>CAWFHD010000001.1:0-1650660 GCA_963815475.1 uncultured Solibacteraceae bacterium
AAGAAGATGCAAAAGAATCGTATTGAGCTAGCGGGCTATCTTGGTGGCCGTCCGTCCGTACGCTATCTTCCTTCGGGAACACCGGTTGCGAACGTTCGGATTGCTGAAGGCTATCGCTACACGGATCGGAATAACCAAACGCAAGAACATACGAACTGGCACAGCCTGGTGTTCTACGGCGACCTCGCTGACATCGTGGCCTTGTACGAGAAGGGCGACAATATTTTCGTCGAGGGGACACTTCAGACGCGCCAATTCACACCAAAAGACGGTAGCACGCGGACCGTCCACGAAATTGTCGCCAGATCCGCACACCAGATATCAAAGCCAAAGGCATCGAAGGAGGCTCCAGCCGATAACGATCCCCAGGCGCAGAATTCTTCAATCGAGCCGGGAGTGCCGGCGGAGGTGGAAGCCGATGTTGAAGTTTGGCCATCCTAAAGTTGCCGTTGCCCCATTGCTGGGCATGCTCTTCTTAAGCGTTGGCGTATTGGCCGCCACGGCGGCGATTGGCGGAGTCCGCATCAACACCAGCTACAGTCTTCCCCTGGGAATCTACGTTCGAACCCACGATCGCGATGCACGGCTAATCGAGTTTTGCCCTGTTGAGCCCTTCGCGTCGGAATCCAGCGAGCGCGGATACCGGACCCATGGCACGGCGTGCGCCGACGGCGCTGTGCCGCTCTTGAAGCCAGTCGTTGCGGTGGCTGGAGATCGGGTTGTTCTTTCGGCTGAAGGCATGCGCGTCAACGGGCGCTTGCTTCCGAAGACAGCGCCACTGTTCCGCGACGCAGCCGGTCGCAGCCTCCATCCATGGCCGTTCGGCACCTATGTTGTCGAACAGGGAGTGGTCTGGGTGGCCTCCACTTATAATCGCGGCAGCTACGACTCCCGCTACATGGGTCCGATCAGCATCTCCCAGATTCGCGCGAGGCTCCGCCCAGTATGGCTTCTCTGACCTGGTTTCGCGTCGTGAGCGCGGGCGCCATCGGGCTGATCGCATGGAGGGGACAACTCTGGGCAATACCCCTGTGCATCGTGGTGCCGTGCCTCATCGCCGTCCAGCCGACCCGCTCCACGGCCGTCGCCACGTCCTTTGCCTACTATGCCTCGGCTTCATTGCCGGTGATCGGCGTGGCGAAGGCCTACTGGCCCTCCACGGAAGCCAGTGCCGTCCTCATGTGGATGGGAGCCGCGGCACTTCTGTCGGTCCCCTGGTCTTTCTGCTGGACGCGACTGGAGTCCCTCAGGCCGTGGACTGCGGCCATAGCGGTGGCGCTCGCAGCCGTGCCGCCCTTTTGCATCATCGGCTGGGCGTCGCCGTTATTATCCGCTGGAGTGCTGTTTCCGAATTCAGCTTGGCTCGGCATTGCCGTCACTTTGGCACTCCCAGGCTTGTTGATCCACAAGAGAACCAGGTTGATTGCACTGCTAATGGCAAGCGCGGCCAGCGTCTTCTTGAACACTCACGTGAAGGAATTCAAGAAACCAACCGGCTGGCAAGGCGAGATGACCCGAATCCACCGACCACGGCAAGCCGACGACCTGGCCGAGTTTGCTATCGAGGAGGAACTTCAACACGTCGCCCAGTCCTCGGGTTCGAAAGTTCACGTGTTTCCCGAAGGCTCGGTTCGCCTTTGGACGGACGCCACCGATGCTTTCTGGGCTCCGGTAGTCTCCGATGCCGGGAAGACGCTATTGATCGGAGCCGGCCAGCCAATTCCCGGATCTACTCGCTACTACAACTCCGTCGTCGTCGTCGGCAACCACGCCCGTCACGCCTTCCATCAGCGGATCCCTGTCCCCGGTGGGATGTGGAATCCGTTCCATCCGGAGGGCGGAGTGGCGCTAAACCTCCTCGGCCAAGGAACCATTGATCTCGGAGGACAGCGCGCGGCGATCCTCATTTGCTACGAACAGCTGCTGACCTGGCCCATGCTGCGGTCCGCCATCGAGAAACCGACGGTTCTAGTGGCAATTTCAAATGAGGCGTGGACGGCGTCAACCATCGTTCCGCGGATACAGCACACGTGCGTTCGCGCATGGGCCAGACTCTTCGGGCTTCCCGTAATCTCAGCAATCAATTCATGAGAGGTGACCCTCATATGCAGGAAGTATTGAAAGACAACCATATCCTTACGATCAACGACGTCGCCGCAATCCTACGCTGCTCAAAAACTCACGTATCCCACGTTCTCGCCGGCAAGATTCCCGGCATTCCAAGGCTCACCCACATCGCCATGGGCCGCCGGAAGCTCGTTCGGCGAGACTGGCTGGACCAATGGATGGAGAGCAACAAGCAGCAATGACCTCGATAGGCCCTGGGAGGGACCAGATGAGAACCAATCGATCTAGAAAACCCCTGCCTCCGCCGGAGCAACGTACCTGGCTGTTGCTCGTGGAGGCAGCCCTTCACATTGGATGCAGCCCCGCCACGATTCATAGGCTGAGGCGCGGCGAGATTGACGGCGTGCCGCGCCTGCCAGCCGTACAGGTCGGCAAGCGGAAATGGATTGTGTTGAAGGATTCATTGGAGCGGTGGCAACACGAGAATGAGCAAGCTTCGGCCGCCTGATGATATCGTCGAATCGAGTCGAGAAAGTGCACCGGAGACGCACAACAGGAGTGCGTCGATGGGCAAAAAACGAAGATCGAGGAGATTTCAATATGGTTCGCTATGCGAGTCACCCGATGGAAAGCGGTGGATCGTCAAGTTTTATTACGCCCCAGGTAAACAGACCACGAAAACGCTGGGGCCGAAAGCGCAGATCAACCGCAAGCAAGCGGAGATGATGAGGGACGAACTGGTCCGCCCTTTGAATGAGAGTCCATTCCGGAGCCTGGGACACGACACGTTCGAAAAGTTCGTTGAGGACGTGTTCCTGCCGATGAAACGCGAATCCGGGGAGTGGCGGGAGAACACGGAGAAGGAAAGTACCCGCGAAATCAGGCTCCATCTAGTGTCCGAATTGGGCGACGTGCAATTCGAAGAACTGACCCCAGCGCTTCTCCGCGCGGTACTCAAGAAGAAGGCAGAACAGGGTTTGCGCCGCCAGACGCTCAATCATCTTAAGGGCTATTTGACGGACATCTGCAAGCGCGCCACGGCTGAGGGCTATCTTGAGACGAATGTTAGCGAGGGCCTCCGGGCGCCGTTCAAATTGGCGAAACCCGCTGATGCAAAGCTAACCGCCGGACTGGAGGAGTATGCCGAAGCATGGAAACTGCTCGGTGAGCGGGAGCGGCTGTGCTTCGACCTCGTCATGTTTGCTGGCATGCGCGAGTCCGAGGTTTTCGGGTTGTGGTGCGGCGACGTCAAGGAGGACGGAATCCAGATCGAGCGGTCTTGGTATAAGGGCCGTTACGAAGCGCCGAAAACCCCAAAGAGTGAAAGGACCGTCGGGGTTCCCGATGAGATTCTGGAGCGGTTGACCGGTTGGATTGCGAACCTACCGGTTAGCGGCCAGGGAGACTGCATTTTCCCATCGGCGAAGTTGGTAACGCCTATCTGGCCCGAGAGTGTGCTGAGGGACTACGTTCGTCCGAAGCTTCGGCCGGTGGAACTGGGCTGGATCAATTTCGCCGTCCTCCGGCGGTCGCATTCCACTCTGCACAAGCAACGGAACTCAGACCTCAAGATCATCGCCGACCAGCAAGGGCATGGAATGCGCACACACCTGGATAAATACGTCCAGAGCGGGGTCGCGGAAAGGAAGGCGGAAGCAGCCAAACTGTACGCTGATTTCAACGGGGTGCTACACAAACAAGGTTAATCGAGGTAGAAGATTTTGAGCGAGGCTTGTAAGTTATTGATTTTATGGAGCGGGAGACCGGATTCGAACCGGCGACGTCCAGCTTGGGAAGCTGGCATTCTACCACTGAATTACTCCCGCGTTCCTCTGTTTTCCGCTACTTAACTGTCCGGCAAGGATTTAGCCGTTTTCGCGGCCGTTCTATACCGTCCTTGCAATCCATCCAGAACCATGGGGTCTGATCGCAAAATGGACAGTAAACCCGTCAGCGAAACCAGCGCTGACGAACCGCGCTTCCCGACGTCTCGAATTGTCCTCCGCCACTTCACGACAACCTCAACATATCATAACGTGACGCCAACCAGCACGCGGCTTGAAGTTGAGCGGTTCAAGAAGACTAGTAGGGGCTTGGTCGAAGCGCCGTCGCAATGTCGATTCAGGCCTTCGGCCGATTGGATGTCCTGGTCAACAACGCTGGATAGGCGCAGTTTGCACCGTTCGGGCAAATGAGTGCCGGCGATTTCAAAGGAATCGTCGACACGTGTTTCTGCGGCGTCGTGAATACTACCCGGGCGGCGCTTCCGGTGATAAGAAAGCAACGAAGTGGGGTCGCCTTCCAGGTATCTTCCGTCGGGGACGGGTCAAGCGACCCGGAAACTCGCAGTACCCTGCCTCGAAGTGGGCCGTGAGCGGATTCGCAGAGACCCTGGCGCAGGAGGCCTCGGCTTTGGAATTCAGGTGTGCGCTCTGGAGCCCGGGGGAATCCGTACGAATAGGGGAAACGCGCAAACTCCTCCGCGCCACCGCGACTGTTGGCGGAATACGAAGAGAGCGTTGGGAATGCGATACGCGCCCTTGCCAGGTACTGGGGACACGAAAGCGGCGATCCTAAGATGATTGCCGATCTGATCGCAAACTTTGGCGGAGGACAAAATCCTGCCTCCACACTTGCTCCTCGGAAGCGATGCATATGCCAACTCGAAACGAGCCTATGATGCCGGCAGGGGAATTGTCCGAGAAGTGGCGCGAGACAAGTGAACCGGTCGATTTTCGTGGCGTTGCAGGCGCTGACGAGTGAGGAGGACTCTCCTACTCGCGGATCTCCTCCTTACGGGAACCGGCGGAATTCCCCACGGTCGAAGTTAGAACCGGGCAGTGATTCTCCGAATTTCCTGGGCAGCTCACGGCACCGCGCGGTCTCTGGCATCGCCTCCGCGATCTGGAAGTCTTGGGGGTCTGGGGTTCCATCGACCGCAGGCGCCAATTCTCGGAATTTTTAGACCGATGGGACCGTTCCTGCTCGCGCCGACCTGAACCTCACGCTGTATTGGACCGCCTGGTTGAGTAGATTCTAGTTGTCGCGGAACTCGCCGTCAGACTGTCGGAAATCCGGCTACGCGTCGAAGGTGCGGACATCGCATCTGCATAGGTGAGATACAACAACGTTGAGAATGTGAGAGTTCCACTGAGGACGAGATGGAATCGCAGGTGCCCTAGTCGATGCGAACGGCCGAATGGCACGTTCACAACGCAAACACAAAGGACCAATGAAATGTTTCACAAGAGCTTGTTAACGGTATTCATCACGAGTGCGGCCTACCTCGCGGTGCCACTATATGGACAGTCGGTAGAGGCCGGAAGGCAGGAAGCCGCGGTGCAGGTGTTCGGTAGCTTCGTCAAAACCACAACCCAAGACGGAATCGATAACACCGCGACCAAGAGTGGTGGCGTGCTGGGCAGCTACCGGTTCTTCTTCAGCACCCATCACGGCATTGAGGCTAACTACGGCTATGCGCGCAACACGCAGAGCTACAGTTCGGCGGCGGGCGCCCTCGGAGTGACCACCAATTCACATGAGGTCTCCGGGGCCTATGTTTTCCGCGTGCCACTCCGCAAAATCACTCCCTTCGCGCTGGCCGGCGTCGGCGCGCTCGTCTTCGACCCGAAGGACTTCTCAAGCGCCAGCAGGCAAACCCGCGCAGGGTTCGTTTATGGTGCCGGCGCCGACTTCAACCTTTCGAACCACATTTTCATACGAGCCGAGTATCGCGGGTTCGTATACAACTCCCCAACCTACGATCTGCCCACGCTGGCTGGTCTGGATCGTGTCACGCATCGGGCCGAGCCTTCCGCTGGGTTCGGATACAGTTTCTAACAGCGCTCGACGAATGCTCTGTTTAGCGGACCGCCCGCAGACGCTGCCCGGGAGTCTCAGACAGCTTTGCACGGCACAGCCCGCATCTCGAGATAGCAAAAATGTTCAGGAGATTTCGCGGGAAGATCGGCGCCCGAATGGTGCACCCTGGCACACCAATCGCTCATGTGGCCTGCTCACGGCCATTACAAATGCCGTACGTGGCCGGCACTATCCCGCCTACGCGGAGCCGCCGAGCCCGAGGTGGGGGAGCGGCGCCCGTGCAATCCGGTATCACCGCTGCTCGCCGGCACGGCTGTGGCGAAGTTCGCCTCCCCGGCGCCTGAAAACTGGAACGACGATGGCCAGCCATGAAAGCCTCGACGTTATTCAGAATGGAACCAGATTGCGATTGCAACTTGGAATGAAACAGTGTTACTAGCGATCGCCCTAATTGTGTTGGTGCTTCCGGCGGGGTACGCGCAGGCGCCAAATTCGCATGGAGACCGCGAAACTCCCCACTTCCGGGTGGACGTCTGGGGCGATGTCGCGGCTGACTTCAGCACGCGAGTGTCCTCTTATTTCGAA
Organism: uncultured Solibacteraceae bacterium; assembly: GCA_963815475.1. GTDB lineage: Bacteria > Acidobacteriota > Terriglobia > Bryobacterales > Bryobacteraceae > Sulfopaludibacter. The sequence goes on from CAWFHD010000001.1 coordinate 6,475, forward strand.
CTTCGCAACGAGTTGGAAAAGGGTGTGCCGGCGCTGCGAGTCACGAACGATCCGGCAGAGATCTGGGGGGCAATGCGTGCTTTGGCGGAGAGGATCCGCAAGGCACGGGCGAAGGCCAAACAAGGCGATTTCTTCACGCCGCCCATCGCGGCAACGTTCCGGAAGGCGTTGCTCCTCGAAATGGGCGCCAATAGTTGGGCGGCCGTGATGGACGACAACCCTGGGGAGTTCGACGCCCGGATTAATGGCTCATATCGGGGCGGAAAACCGTTCTCCACGGTTCCACCTACCATTCTGGCAGTATTACCCAAGCTCCCAGACGACATCCAGTATCGTTTCCTGGGACGCCAACTGATTCTGTTCGACGCGAGGGCGAATGCCCTCCATGGCGAGTGAGACCAATAGCTTTTTCCCCATCAGCCGGAGACAGTTTTCCTGCATCGTCCCGGCGTAGGCCAGAAATTTCACCCTCACTGGATGTTTCTGTCCGATGCGCCATGACCGCCGGCTCGCTTGCCGGAGCACATAGATGGAGTAGCCGGATTCGTAAAACAGGATGGTTTGCATGGCCAAAATATCTAAGCCGGTCGCCACTAAACGCGGATGGGCTATACAAACCTGCATCCCCGCCTTCAGTTGACGCTCATACCAGGCTTCCCGGGCTTCGGGTGGTACCGCCGTGGTGAGGAGTTCGACGCGAATGCCCTCACGGCTCAAGATGTTCTTCAGCCGCTGGGTGACGTCGCGCTTCTGCGTGTAGACCGCGAAGATCTGCACCCTCCTCCCCTGGAGAAGCGCGGTCTTGACCTCTTCCACCAGCCGGCGTTCCTTCGCATAGACGAACTCCTGATCCAGGTCCGCCGGTTCCGAAATCACAAAGCGCTCGCGCTCGCCAGTTTCTGGATTCGTTGCGTAACCGTACAGCGTTCCAAGCCCGAAGGGACGGTCGCCGTAGAGCATTAGTGCATTCAGACCAGTACTGACGACAGACGAGTTGCCACGATGTTCTTCGAGCGCTGCTTTGATATCCTCTTCGAGCCTCTCGTAAGCAGCAGCCAAAACCGGGTCCATCTCGACGTTGATCACCTCCTCTTCATATGGAGGAAGCGCATCCGAAATATCTTCGAGCGATACAAAAGCGCCGAGTTCCATTAGAAACCGGCCGAAGAGCAAAGGTGAAGCGCCGGGGCGCCGCCGTACTCTTGTAGTTACCTTCGCTTTGTCTGAGCAGGCGTTGTCGGCTGGCGTGATGGTTGTGACTTTTTCGAGAACCCCATAGGTTTCCGAGAATGCCCGCACACCGGCGTCGCCGTGCGCAAATCCCTCTTCGAGCATCTTCTTCGGGTGGAGCCGAAAGAGGATATTGAACAATTCGTCCGCATATCCGCCGTTCAGAGTGCCGGTGAGTATGATGGTGCCGGCCCCGACGGAACGAATAGGCTCGAAGCGGGAACATTCAAGAACCGGCAGGTTCGCAGCAGGTTCTCAAACCGAGGAACCGTCGCGCCTTCCAACCAATTCTGGAGAATGCTGTGCGGGCACCGAATGTGCTGCGCCAAGGCAAGGACATTTCCACCTGTGACCTGATCGAGATAGGCAACCAAGCTCAGACGCAACGACTCCCGGGCAGCCGCTGGGTTGACCGACGGAAGCATCGCCAGCAAACTTTCCACCTGGGTGCTCGACCATAGGTGATCTTCAGTGGTCGCCAAACCGGAGCGCGCCTGTTTGCGATCAGTGTCCGATTCGCCCAACCAACCGTCGCAGACCTCGCAGTATCCCGGCCGGGAGAATACGCCGAGCGGGCTGAGGCTGCGTGCACAATGGCGGCAAATGCTATCGAGCGGTCGGGCGTGGACCGTGCAATGTGATGCCAGCGCGATTGCCCAGAGAAGCGGCTCATATACGATCTGTCCGTTCGCGCGCCATTGCTCGAAACACAGCATGCACCACGCCCGGCGTTGGCGAAATAGGTGGTCTGGAAGTGCATGGCGGAACGGAAGGAGAGTGAGGCATCGTAGATCTCGGCGGGTCGTCGCGGTCTCAAGAGCGTCCACCCACGTGGCGGCGCGGTCCGTACGGCTTCCACATTGACTACTGGAATCCGGGTACAGTCTTCGCGGAGTTCGCTCAACATTTCCGCTGTCATCAGCTGTCCAGTTTTCAGCCGCAATGTTGTCTTGCCGACCCCGGTCGGCCCAAACACAAAAATGAGCGAATTCGGTTCGGCCCCGCGGATCGCATTCACCAGCGCCTCTTTGGCCTCTACACGCCGGGGATGTGCGACCGTAAAGGTTCGAAATCGCTCGAGCCGCGAGTCAGAATCGTCCGGTTTCCGAGACGGGCTGGCTGCCATCAGAAGTCTCCGTAAACCGCTGTCGCCTCGGGCTGGCCAACCGGTGATGGCGCCGGCGAAGGCCTTCCAGGCTCAAATTCCAGGCAGCCCTCTGGATCCGGCGGATCGCCTGAAACAATTACGGTGCCGTTGTTTCGGATTGACTTGCTTTCGCGGTCACGCAGACGCTGTACGAGACACTCTTCTTCCGCTTCGGCTGACCCAAGAAAATCCGCCAACTTCCGAGCCGTCAGCGTGAATCGCTCCTGAGAATGCAACTGGCGTCGTCGGCGTATCTCCTTCGACGCCAACATCACTTCCTTCTCCGAACGGTCTTTCAGCACCAGATGGTGCTCGGAACAGCACTCCATCCATCGGTTCTTCACGAAAGCATAGGCTGTTCCGATATCGAATGGATCGTACCGGACGGCGATCTCGTGACCCTCAATCGTGAGATCGCGGAATGCCTCCGCCCAGTAGTAAATGTGATTGATAATGATCCCACGCCCCGGTGACACCTTCGCGGTGCCGCGGGGAGTTGTCGGAAGGGTAGCCATTAAGAACGCTTGATCGTACGCAATCACTCTGTTTGGGCGGTAGCCCGCACTCTCAACGCTGGCGAGGTACGCTTCTCTTGGGCTCTGTCCAAGCGCGGGGTGCCCGATGGTGTCGTAGATCTCGAAGAGGAACATCGAGAGGTAATCGTAAAGGCAACCAAGGGTCCAGGCCGCCTGTCCGACCGGTGCGTTGCCCTTCGTGACCTGGCGGACGTTGCGCGTGATCTGAGTGTTGCCGCGTAGGTTGTGAATAAACTGAGTGTTCGTGGTGCCGAATAGCCGCTCGCAAACGGAGCCAAAACGGGCCTTTGCCGGCGGGCGTGTCTTTTTGGTGCACTCATAGCGGTCCAGGAGCGTTTCAAAATAGGTGCCCTGGAACTCTGGGCCACCATCGATGACGATGATCTGAGGGAGGCGGCCACCGCGTCGGACACAGTCCCGAAGAATCATCATGCAGGACCGGTAACTCGGAGCATCGAACGTCAAATAAAGCGCGAGGCAACGCCTCGAGAAGGCATCGGTGAGTATCGTCATCCAAGGTCGCCCGAGTGGACGGCCTGTGTCGGAGCAGACGACTTCAACATCCAGTTCGGTGTGGTCGATGTGGCCGATCTCGAAGGGGCGGTCTCCATGGCGTGGCGTAGTCGGCTCCAACTCGAAATAGAAAGATGCGTGGGTATAGGCAGCGCGCCGACCTTGCCGCTTGAGCGTTTGTTCGAAGACCGGCCGCGTTCGCACGGCAGCGCAGAACGTTACGTAGCTCGGCGTAACGACGCCGCGCTCGTCGCACTTTCGCTTCAGCGCCGCCCAGGACGCGACCATCGTCTTTTGCTTGAGATTCTCGTAGTCAGTGTCGACAAACTCGGTGAGCAGCCTTTGTGATTCCTCGGGCAAACGGCTGGTTCGGTTTCCTTTGGCTCCGGTCTTCGGCAGTAAACCCACGTACCCGTTGCCATACTTGTCTTTTGCAAGCTGATACTGCGCGATCCAGAAGCGCAGCGTCCTGGCCGGAATAGGAAGGGGCGCTTTCTCTCCCCCCGGTGACGTTTCACAAGGTCGTAGCGCCGGTTCGCGGCGATTAGGTCTTGCTCGCTGGCCCCCGCCAAAAGCCAGAACGCATCACCGTGGATATCTGGGGTCTGGTTAGAGCGGGCACCGATTCGACCGCTCACCGTCGCGCCTTCCCCGTCGTCGCAACACGCGCGTTGGTATGCGCCAGCAGTTTCTGAATTCGCAAAGACGCGAACTTGCTCCGGCTCGACGATCGCAGCAGCGCTGAGATCCACGTAGGCGCCGCCGGTGGCGATCAGCAAGTAGATCTCGTCAGTTTTCGGAACTCCGCCGGCCCTGTCCAACAGTTCGTGCAGGAGAATCCCCGGCTTTGCTTCGATCGCAGCCTTGATGGCCGGGTCGACAAATCCCGCCGAGCCTGCAGGGTCACATCGTAGGTAGTCTTCCAGGAACGTGAGATTTCGTTGGAGATTCCAGTTGATCTCCGCAGACGACCATACCCGATAGTCCAAGCCCAGCGGCGAGCTGTGCGCTTCGCCCGGCGGGCAGCGCCATTTGCCGCTGCCATCGCGCAGGTAGCGGTTTGGAGCCCTGATGGCCAGTTTTTGAAGATCCTCTGGGGATTTGCATTCCACCCACCCCGCAGAGTCTTGGCGGATTACGAAGTAGTGCGGTGTGTGCATGACCGAAACGCGTCGGCCGTTGGCCGCGTGATAGGTCAGCGGAATAGAGGGTGGTTGGTCGTAATATTCCAGCACGCCAGGATCGTGCTCCATCTCGTAGACGAGCGGCAGTTCAACTCGATGACTCTCGAACTGGATGGTGGGCCCCATCTTGCGGCTCGGATATCGGCCGGAGACGTTATCGCGACCGCCACCAACACGGCGAGTTGGATTACGAGACCTTACCTCGGCGATGGCTGATTGCGTCGTCTCTGCCAGCGCGAGCCGTCTACACCAACCCAAGAAGTCACCCTCGTTGAGCACTCGCCACCTCCGGGCCGGGGCATTAGGCGCGCGGCCGGTTACTTTCGGTTTCGCAAAATTCGCTCATTCTTCAGCGCCAAAGTGTACCTTCGGCCGGCCTCAGTCATGAGTTTCTGAAGATCGCGGCCGTTGTGGATCGCCCGTTCCAAATCTCCGGCCAGGTCGTCCGGCACGTATATGGAAAACCGGCGATCCTCCTTGCGACCATACAATGCATAACTGGAGTGTCCTCGGCCGGACTTGCAATCCTGGCAGCCCTTTCGGATGCAGGGGCTCTTCCGCAAGGACAAAGATCCAACGGCCACCGGCCAGAGATCCCGAACTGCTCCCTGAAACCAGAGTCTGACCTGTTCTGTAGTTTCTATTCGAGCCATTGTATAGGTGCATAGTAGCACACATACGATTTCAATACAAGACAGAATCGATAGCCAAGAATCTTAGGCGCTGAACCGTCCGGCGCTAAGAGTGGGCCGCCGCCGGAGCATGGGGTGGAATCGTCTCCGGTTCGATCACATAACCAATCGCGGCATAGCCTTTCAACCTGCGCTCGTACATCCTGGCCAGCATCAGAACGTAACCGTCCACATAATCGTAGACCTGCACAAATCGCTTGTTGTCGTGGAGACGATGCAACCGGCCCACATACTGTTGCAGCGTGCCCTTCCAGGAGATCGGCATGGCCAGAAATAGCGTGTCGAGACGCGCGTCATCAAACCCTTCTCCGATGTAGCTTCCCGTCGCCAGAATCACTCGCGATTCGTTTTCCGGTACTGCCGCCAAGGCTGCCGCTATTTCCCGACGCTGCTTTTTTCCCATGCCGCCCTTCAAGACGAAGACGTGCTTGGCAACACCTGCGAGCTTGGCTGCGAAATACTGGAGATGCTCTGTCCGGCCAGTCAGAAGCAGTGGGCACCGTCCAGATTCTATGGCGCGCACGATGTCATTGGCGATCATCTCGTTACGCGGGACATCATTCACGAGCGCGGCGTAGATGTCTTGGATCGTGACCTCGGTGAGCTCCGGCGCCATTCGAAATTCTGTATGGCGGGGAGTGACCTTATGCTCGAAGGGAGTCGTTTCGGTCATCGTCTTGGCGCTCATGCTGAACCGCACGGGGCCACACTGCATGTAAATGATCGGATGGTGTCCGTCTTTCCGGGTCGGCGTGGCGGTCAAACCGACAACATATTTGGCCTTCACCTGCCGCATCACTTGTTCGAAGGTGAAAGCGGATATGTGGTGGCATTCGTCGACGATCACCTGGCCGTACTCAGCCACGAAGTCCTTCACCTCGTCTTTTCGGTACAGACTTTGGATGACGGCGACATCTACGCAACCCGTCCGGTCCATTTTTCCACCGCCGATATGCCCGATCGATTTGGCAGGTAAATCCAAGAACATCGCAAGGCGCTCCTGCCATTGATCGAGCAACTGCTGCCGGTGAACCACAACCAGGGTGTTGACCTTGCGTTTGGCGATCAGCCATGCCGCTACGGCAGTTTTTCCGAATGCCGTGGGAGCGCAGAGGATGCCTTCGTCGTGGGCGGTGATCTTCGCGACGGCTTCCTCCTGGAACGGCCGAAGCTGACCCTGGAACACCGCTTCAATCGCCGTGCCGGCGTACCGTTCGTCCCGAACTTCGGGCCGGATCTTGTGTGCTTCGAGAAGAGCCAGGGTCTCCGTCAGACATCCTCGGGGCACCGCGATATGCTGGACAAATTCCGTGCCGCATGCGATCACGCGCGGCTTGTCGTACGTCGAAAGCCGCATGGCCTGAGCCTTGTAGAACTCCGGATTCTGAAAGGCTGCCAGCCGGAGAAGCCGATTCAGCATAGCTGGCGGCAGATCCTTACTTTCCACGTAAACAAGATTCGCGCGAACGATCTGAACGGTCTTTGGCAGCGGTCCTTCGATCGGCCGCTCCTTTCGCTTGCGGGATGGCGGTAGCGTCCACGGGTCTTGTGCATCCTCATCATCGGCGACACTCATCCGGACGCCAATCAGGTCGCCTTTGCGCTGAGCTTCGGCGACGATCTCCTCCGCGGCGTCGACCGGCATTCGTCGGATCGTCGAAAGGAACTGCCACTGGTCCGGATACGGGTGGAAGTCGGAGTCAATGAATACGCTGTTGTCCTGCTTGCGCGGCGCCCGCTGTAACGGCAGTGCAATCAGGTTCCCGAACCCTCCCTTGGGCATCGTGTCCTGGTTGGGGAAAAATCGATCGTAGGAATCAAGACCGACCTGATGCCTGCGCTCCATGGTTCGCGTAAGCAGCACGCATCCGAGTTTGCGCGCGGTGATCGCCGGCAACGCACGCTCAAAGAAGATCCAAATGTGGCCGCCTTTTCCCGGAACGAGAACGTTCCAAGGCCGCGGGCACGTTCAACTCCCGGCAGGTTTCCAGGAAAGCCAGCGAGTCATACTCCCACGTCTTCTTGTCAAAGTCTGCCGCGAGAAACCAGCAGGTTTCGTCTGGCAGGAGAGCGTATACGCCGATGGTTTCCTTGCCCAAGAGGTGGTCCTCGATGACGGCGTCGGTCAGCGGAAGGAACCTCCGGGTCTTCTGGTCGACTTTCTTTCGATCCTCCGGGCGGCTTTTGTTGATGGCCTTCCAGTCCTTTACGACCACCGGCATATATCCGTGCCGGCCATCAGCATTCTCCCATCGCCGAGCGTAGACATCTTCTCTTCCGCGAAACAGGCTTCGAAACAGCGCGATCCTCTGTCTGGCGCGCTCCTCCTTGTCCACCGGCGGCGCCGGCTCGACGGTTTTGGTTGGAGGTGGATTCTCTGCCGGAAGTTGCGGTATAGGAATGCTGTGAACTGCCAGAAGCCGCCGCAGGCGAGCATTCTCCTCGCGGAGACGAACATTTTCCTGCTCAGGAGGTTCGAATGGAAGAGAGTCTGAACCGTTCTCGGTCATACCGCGTTCACCGCTCTGTGCGTTGTGCCAGCACTTCTTCGACGAACTCCTGAACACCCGCAAACACCGCAGCGACATCTGTCGGGAGCCCGCATTCCTCCGCCAAGGCGTGAAACGGGACCTGCCAATCTGCCGGCGGTGGAACCAAGTTCGCCGGCAAATCGTGTGTTCCTCTTCTCTCAAAGGTCAGACGCAAAGCTTCCATAATCCGCTGCTTATCCAGCCCACCTGATCCGATCAGAAGAGCCAGGTCCACCAAGTCCTTCACCCTGCTGTTCGCCGCGTTCCGCGGGAGCGTGTATGCGTGAATCTTCTCGGCGAACTGCTGTTCGCGAGCGATCATCAGGACACGCGACGATTCGATGCCGGCGAATCCCAACCAGTCCCGGCACACGATTGTTTCCAGCGGTCGCATAACCACGTCACCAACGCCCGCGTCCAGGTGGAATCGGGCGAAGGTCCGTTCGTCCATTCGAGCTTCGACCGGATAGCGGGCGCCGCCGTACGGCGCCGCGGTCAAATCCATCGACGCCGGCCCGACCACGAACTCGAACCAGTCACCGAGAGAGATATCGGCCGCGCTCTGGAGCATCTCCCGAACGATCTGGTTCTGGTCGCCGCTGGCGGATGCTGCGACCCGCTGCACCGTCAAGTCGATGTCTACCGTTGATCGAGCCGCCTTGAAGCGTAGCTCCAGCGCATAGCCGCCCTTCAAAACCCAGGGCGCTGATTCTTCCCGGAACAGCCTTGCCAGCAGACGGTCGAATGATACCTGTCGGCGGAGGCGGTTGGGGTCGATCTGATCGGTCAGAGATGCCCTCTTCAGGCGTTCTTCCAAGAGCCCTTCGGAATGCTCCCGCCGTCGCATATGTCTTGGGTGACGGCATTACGCAACTCGCCGCAGCGTTTCCTCCACGATCTTGCGCGCAGATCCGCTCATTTGCGTGTTCCGAATCTGTTGACGAGTGATCAGACCACGATCAACAGCCTGCCTGAGTGCCTGGCGGATGAAGTTCCGCTCGACGGTGCCGGCTTCGATCAGGTCGAGGACCGCTCGCAGAGGGCGAGTAAGCTTGTAGCCTTGCGCTGTCTGTACGTCACTCGCGGGCAGGTCGGCATAATGAAGTACGAGGATTCCAGGAATCTCGCTGTTGCGCCGGAAGTCCGTCGGAACGGTCATGTGGAGCTTCGACGGATTCAGATCCGACAGGTCGTAAAGACTGAGCGCCGTGTGGTGGCTGTATACGCCCTCGACTTCCTCATTCCGGTTCCGGGACCACAGCGCCCAAAGTACGAGTTCGGGCCTGTCTGTTGTCGGAAACAGGGCGAGCCGGTAGATACCGCGGTGCTCACGGATCCAGTTCCCGACCTGGACGTGGTACGGATGGGTGTTTTCGGCGAATCCGGCAGCCTTGGCCTGCTTCGTGGTGAAGAAGCCCTGCTGCTGCTCGGCGATCTCAAAGAGCCGCCGCGATGCTTCGCGGTGAGACTGGGCCATAACACAATACTACAACTTTCTTGGCACTCCATCAATCAGCATGAGCGGGGGTCCGCGCTCCGATCCGGACTGCAGTTCCGGCAAGGTTATGCTTTAGGCCCGCGTGCTGGCGGACATGACCACCCACCAAGAATCAATAACTTGAAGGGAATTGAGCGGCAACTTTATGCTTTAAAACCGGCAAGGTTATGCTTTAAACCACACTTAGTTGTGACTTAAACCTTGCTCTTGCCGTTTGTTTTGGCCGGTTATGGCTTATTTGCGCTCTATTCGAGCCTTGCGCTAATGAGGTCACAAACGGCTCTAACCTTCGATGGCGTCGTGTTTCTCAAAGACTGCGACCAGGGCCGGTACCGGAGGGTTCGAGTCCGCCAATCGCTCCTGGACCGCCTCCGTAATCTTGGGCCTCTCCCCTTGCCGCGACGCCGCGCTGAGTGCCAGCACTCCCGCGAGGAGAGCCCGGATCCTCCGGTTTATCACGGTTCCAAGAAGCTGCTCGACGAACCGCTCTTTGAGTGGATTCCACTTTCCGCGCAAGCGAGTGAGTAGGTGGCGCTGGCGGTCTTGCCGCCGGCGTATTGTTCTACTGCGGTGGCGTTTCGTACTGCATCGCCCCGGCCTGATTCCCTTCCGGATCGCGGAAGTAACAGCCGGTGCCGACGGTCGGGATCGTGAACTTCGCCATTGCGATAGTGCCGCCGTTGGCTTCGATCGCGCGGATAGTCTCGTCGATATCCCCCACTGACATGGTGCACAGGAATTCCTTGGCGCCGTTGCCGGTGGCTGGTTCGTGACGCTTGTGCATGGCGCCCAGAATGCCGGGCTTCGCCTCGTCACCGGTGTGAATCAGGTAGAAGCCGGGAGGCCCCCAGGGTTCGAATCGCCAGCTCCTAAACACGTTGGAGTAGAACTGGCGCCCGCGGTCGATGTCGTCGACCTGAATCGCGAAGAAGGAAACATTGTTCGGCACGGGTTTGGTTGGCATAGGTTTGTCTGGCATGGGTCTGAGCATACCCGAACTCCTGCTGCGTGTCTTGCGATAAAGTGACAAAGAATGTCGCAGGCCCGCCAAGCCCTGACCGTGGAGCAGGAACCGTACCTGTCGGTTCGCTCCGTGGCACAGCTCTGCAGCCGCGGGCACGTGATCCCCAAGCATTCGCACGACTGGCGTCAGCTTGTCTACGCCATCAGCGGCGCCATGACCGTGACCGCCGATCGTTGGGTCTGGATGATCCCGCCGGGAAATGCCGTGCTCATCCCGGCCAGGCCGCGTCCACTCCATCCGCATGTGGGGCGACGTGGCGGTGCGCACCCTGTACTTCCCCATGTCGCTGGACGCCGCGGCGCTACGATACGACGAGTGCCGCGTGTTGGCCGTGAGCAGCCTGCTGCGAGAGCTGATCCTCCGGACGGTGGAAACCGGAGCGCTCGATTCGCGAACACCGGCCCACCAGCACCTGCTGGCGGTCCTATTGGATGAGATGGACACCGCGCCTGTAACATCTGCTACGCTGCCGCTGCCGGAGGACTCACGCGCGTCGGCAGTAGCGCAACAGGTTCTGGCAGCGCCCTCGGACGCACACGGCCTCGAAGACCTCGCGCGGCAGCATGCAGTGGGAAGGCGCACCCTTGAGAGGCTCTTCCGCAACGAGACGGGAATGAGCTTTGGGCTCTGGAAACAGAAAGCGCGTCTCTCCGATGGCGTGAGGTTGTTGGCGGAAGGGCGCTCGGTGACCGACGCCGCGCTCGATACCGGTTACTCCAGCGTCAGCGCCTTCATCGCAGCCTTCAAGAGGACGTTCGGTTGTACGCCAGGACAATGGTAGAGCCGCCGTAACACCTGTCGCGCTCGTTAAAAACGTAAAAGAATTTCTCTGAATGGAACCGTGTGGCGATCGCGCGGCGTCACAATAGCGGCGCTCCTCCATGGCGCCAACCGGTTTGGACGCTGTGTGAGGGCGTCCGAGCCGCCACCCAAGCCCTCTTTCCTCCGAGGGGGGGCTTGGGTGGAATTTAGTAGTATACTTCTATACTACTAATGAGGACGACTTCCGCGGCCATCGATAAACTGCTCGGCCTGGGCTTCAATCGTCTGGAAGCTGAAGCCTATATCGTGCTCTTGGGCAATCCGCCCATGACGGCGTACCGCGTCGCCAAGCAGTTGGGCGCCGCCACCGCCAACACCTACAAGGCCATCGAATCGTTGGCGCGCCGCGGCGCGGTCCTGGTAGAAGAAGGCGACAATCGCCTGTGTCGGGCTATTCCTGCCGCTGAGTTCCTGCAGCACTGGGAGCGCCGCTTCCTGGAAGAGACGCGCGCCACCGGGCAGGCACTCGCCGAGATCCAGCAGGACACCTACGATGAGCGCGTTTACAAACTGGAGTCGGTGGCGCAAATGTTGGAGCGCGCCGGCCAGATGCTGGAAACGCGCTGCGCCGAACTTGCCGTCGTCGATGCCTTTCCCGAAGTCCTCGACCGCATCCTGCCCGCCATCCGCTCCGCCATCGCGCGCGGCTGCCGCGTCTACGTACAGGCGTACCGCCCCATCCGGATTCCCGGCGCCGTCCTGACCTTACCCGATCTCGGACCGCAGGCCAGGGAATTCTGGAATAGCGAGCAGCTCAATCTGGTGATCGACGGCCGCGAGTGCCTGATCGCCCTGGTGGATTCCGCCATCGACAAGATCTATCAGGGGCTCTGGAGCAATAGCCTCTACCTCTCTTCCCTGATGCTTACCGGAATGCGCTCCGAGCAGACCATCCATCGCCTGCGCGCCTCCATGGATCGCAAGGATGGCGGCCGCGCTATGCACGCCATTCTCAAATCCCACCGTTTCTTTCTGAGCGGTGACGTACCGGGCCAGCGCGAACTGTTGGCGCGCTTCGTGCCCAAAACCACGACCAGCAACAAACCAAGAAACCGAGGCAAACGATGAAACGCAGAATGAGATCGGGAGCAATCATCATAGTCTTCTCGCTGATTCCTCTGATGAATCTGATAGATTCTCCGCGCTGGAGCGAGATACGCGCGCTGACGTTCGTTCAAATCTATGCCAGCGGCCTCTGCGTTGGAGTTGGCTTCGCCATGTTAATGCTGACGCTTAGGGACCGCCGGCGTGATTCGAACGGTGCATAATAGGCTTCATGCAACCGACCCGCAACACCGCGGTGGACGCATATCGCGGCTTCGTCATGCTGTTGATGATGGCCGAGGTATTGCAACTCTCCAAAGTGGCGGCGGCATTTCCAGGGAATGCACTCTGGCATTTCCTGGCCTGGAATCAGACCCATGTGGAGTGGGTGGGCTGTTCTTTGCATGACACCATCCAGCCAGGCTTCTCGTTCCTGGTGGGAGTGGCGCTGCCATATTCGATCGCGGCGCGCCTGGCCGGGGGCGGCACATTCGGCCGAATGTTCGCGCATGCACTGTGGCGCTCGCTGGTGCTGATATCGCTCGGAATTTTTCTGCGCTCCATTCACGCCCACCAAACCTATTTCACGTTCGAAGATACGCTGACCCAGATCGGCCTCGGCTATCCGTTGCTCTTCGTGCTGGGATTCCGTCCGCCGCGCTGGCAGTGGTGGGCGCTCGGAATCACCCTCAGCGGATACTGGCTGGCATGGGCGTTATATCCGGCCGCGAGCCCCGGGTTTGCCGCCCATTGGGCCAAGGGCGCGAACTTCGGGAACGCCTTCGATCAATGGTTTCTCAACCTGTTCCCACGCGCCACACCATATGTGGCGAACGGCGGCGGCTACCTGACCCTGAGCTTTATCCCGACCTTGGGCACCATGATCCTGGGCCTGGCAGCCGGACGCTGGCTGCGCGAATCCGCGCCGCGTATTCCCATGAAGCGACTTGCCATCGCGGGCGTGGTGGGAATAAGCGCGGGACTGGCCATTCATTTCGCAGGCATCTGCCCGATTGTGAAACGCGTCTGGACGCCCAGTTGGACGCTCTTCAGCGGCGGCCTGTGCTTCCTGTTTCTGGCAGTCTTCTGCTGGCTGATGGAAGTGAAAGGCTGGCGCAAATGGAGCTTCCCCCTGGTGGTGATCGGTATGAACTCCATCGCAGCCTACCTGATGGCGGAGATGTGGCAGGGCTTTATCCTGAGTTCGCTGCGCATCCATCTGGGCACTCGGCAGTTTCAGATCTTCGGCACGGGGACCGAGCCGCTGCTGCGCGGAATCGCGGTGCTGTTGATCTATTGGCTGATACTGTTCTGGATGTACCGGCGCAAATTGTTCCTGCGGGTTTAACTCCCGGCCTCCGGGTTTAAGCCCCTCGCCTTTCAGGCAAGTGTCCCCTTGCTTCCGTGTCTCACTCTTGGGGTCCACCTCACCAAGCGCCCCGATGAGTCGGGGCGCGTCAGACTAAGAGTCTGCGCCACAACCGCGGCAGCAGAATCAGTGGCTCAGAGGACCGCACAACAAACTATGCGGCATCCTCTGGGCAGGCCGAAGGACCGGCCCCCAAGACCGCGACGCACTTCTGCCGGCTTTGAGCCGGCAGTCGTTTAGCGTCTATTCGCTTCTCAGCGACACCAGCGGATCCGTCCGCGATGCCCGCCGCGCCGGCATGTAACTCGCTAATGCCGCCACCACTGCCAGCAGCCCCGCGGTCGTTCCGAAGGACACCAGATCCAAGGCGTCGATCCCAAAGAGCAATCCGCGCATCAGCCGCGTCAACCCCAGTGCCGCCACCAGACCCGCGCCCACTCCGAACATCGCCAGAGCCATGCCGCGCCCCAGGACTAGTCCGAGAATCGAATGTTCTGTTGCGCCCAGGGCGATGCGGATTCCCATTTCCCGAGTCCCCTGATTGACCTGGTAAGCCATCACTCCGTAGATTCCGAGCGCGGCCAGCGCCAATGCCAGGGCGGCGAAGAGCGTCAGCATTCCTTCCAGAAACCGCCGCGGCGCCAGCGACTCAGCCACACGCTGCGGCATGGCGCGAACGGCATACATCGGAAGGTCGGGATCGAGCTCGTGAATTTCACGCTTCACTGCGGCCGCCAGCGACGCCGGATCGGCACTGGTGCGCAGCACCACCGTCATGGCGCGCGACGGCGATTGCGTGTGAGCCCGATAGAATGCCATGCGCGGGTCGGAATCGAGCGAATCCTGTTTGACGCGCCCCACCACCCCCACTACGGTCTGCCACAGATCCGCGAATCGCGATTGCACAAGATGAATTCGCTTGCCGATTGGGTTCAGCCCAGGCCAATACTCGCGCGCCATTCGTTCATCCACAATCACCACGGGCGGCTTGTCGGCGGTGTCGTCCTGGTTGAATAGGCGGCCGGCGAGCAGCGGGATCTGCATGGTTTCGAAGTAACGGGCTCCCACCACACGCGTATCGGCGTTCAGAAATCGCTCGCCGGCGAGCGGCACCCGGCCTTCAATAGTGATCGGTGTCCACGCGAACTGCTCGGTCAACGGTAGGGACGTAGTGCCGCCAGAGGCCGTCACACCTGGCAGCCGGTCCATGCGCTCCCAGAGCTGGCGGTAGGTGCTCAGGGCGACCTGAGAGTCGGCATACTTGCGGCCCGCCATGGCGAGATCGAAGGTGAGAACGCCCGTGGGATTGAAGCCGGGCGGCACGTTGTGAATGAGCGCGAAACTGCGGATCAACAGGCCGGCGCCGATCAGCAGCACCACCGAAAGCGCCAGTTCCGCGACCACCAACAGCCGGCGGAGGTTGTTGCCCCGGCCCCACATGGCGCCCATACCGGCCGACCCGCCGGCCGGCATCCTTCAGCGTGGAGTGGAGGTCGAGGCGCGAGACGCGCAGCGCCGGCGCCAATCCGAACATCAGCCCGGAGCCGAGGGAGAGCGCCAGCGTAAACAGCAGCACCCGTTCATCGATGGCAATCTCATGCAGGCGCGGCACGCTCTTCGTGCCGAAGACCTGGATCCAGTCGACGCCCCACCAGGAGAAGAGCACCCCCAGCGCTCCGCCGGCAGCGGCCAGCAGAAGGCTTTCGGTGAGCAGTTGGCGAACGATGCGGGCACGTCCTGCCCCCAGCGCTGCGCGCACCGCAATCTCCTTCTGCCGCGCAATGGCGCGGGCCAGCAGCAGGTTCGCTACATTGGCGCACGCGATCAGTAGCACGAACCCCACCGCGCCCAGCAGAACCACGAGAGTGCGTCGCGTATCGCCCACCACCTGGTCGAGCAGCGGCACGATGCCAAACGTGAGGCCGCCGTTGGCAGGGTAGTCCTCCGGATAGTCACGGCGCAGACGGGCAGTGAGCCGGTCCATTTCGGCCTGGGCTTGCGGTAGCGACACACCGCGCTTGAGCTTGCCGATCACGTTGTAGTCTTCGCGCCCGCGGACCTGCGCCGCGCCGACTGCGAGCGGCAACGAGAGCAGAATCTCGTTCTGATCGGGCCCCTGCAGGATGGGCAGAACCTCGTGCGGCAGCGCAAAGCCGCGCGGCAGGACTCCCACTACGGGATAAGCAACGCCATTGATGAGCAACGGTCTGCCTAACACGTGAGAGTCACCGCCGTAACGCCGCTGCCACATGTTGTAGGTCAACACCGCGACCGGCGCGCGCCCAGCAGAGTCATCCTCCGGCACGAAGAGGCGCCCGGCTAATGGGCGGGCGCCCAGCAGGGGCAGCAGGTTCGACGAGACCCGCGCCACGCCGACGCGCTCCGGTTCGCCATCGCCCGTCAAGCTATAGTTGCCGCCGATGGCGATGGCAACCTGCTCGAAGCCGCTGTGCCCGTTCTTGATGTCGAAGTACTGGGCGGTGGAGAACCAGTCCTGAGTGATGGCGAGGCCGGGCGAGCGGTTCCACAGAATCACCAGGCGGTCTGGGTCTCGGTAGGGCAGCGGCAGCAGCAGCAGGGCGTTGGCGACGCTGAAGATGCACGTATTGGCGCCGATCCCGATGGCGAGTGACAGCACGGCGGCAGTCGCGAACCCCGGGGCGCGCGCCAGGGTCCGAAGCGCGTAGCGGAAATCCTGGCCGAGCATGTGGACGAAGCTCATTGCTTGGCCCCGGCGATACTTCGCATGATGCAGGTTATGCTGTCCCGGCGGATGGAGTCAAGCGCCACTCGATTGCTCCGGCCGAAGCGCCACGGTATAGTCGAAGCGATGAAGGCCCTCATATTGCCGTTGCTATTCTGCGCAGCGCTCGCGGCGCAGCCGGCCTCGATCGAAGGAACAGTAGTCAATGAGGCCGATGGGCAGCCACTGAGTGGCGTCCACATCAGACTGCTACCCAGCGACTTCGCGAATCCGCAGGAGACATTCGGCGCCATCAGCGACCGGGCGGGTCACTTTTCGATGGCCGCCGTGACGCCTGGTTCCTACATCGTGATGCCCGAGCGCACGGGCTTTCTATTCGCCCAAAAAGCGACAGATCCCCCTATGCCCACCGTGAGCGTTAAGGCCGGCCAGCACCTGGGTGACTTCAAGGTGCGAATGGCGGCTCGCGCCGTGATCGCGGGGCGCGTGGTGGACGAGGCCGGCGACCCTCTCACCGGCGTGACAGTGAGCACCCGCTCCGATCCGGACCAGTTATTTCTTTCGCTGCTGGCTGGCAGCCCACAAGGCAGGACCGATGACCGCGGGATGTTTCGCCTGGTGGTGCCAGCCGGGAAATATTACCTGAGGGCCGAGCCATTCCGGGCGGGTTCGACTGAGACGCCTGAGATTCGCACCGATGGCTCGGCTGACGCGAGTTACGGCACCACATACTATCCAGGCGCGACCAGCGCGGATCGTGCGGCGGTGGTAGACGCAGTGGCCGGACGCGACACGGCAGGTCTTGAAATCCGCCTGGTACGCATGCAAATCCTGAGCATCAGCGGCGTAGTGACAGGACCCTTGGGTCCGGCAGCAGCCACCGTGTGGGTGCGATCGAAAGAGTTTGGACACGCGGCGGGCACGGGCGCCGATGGCCGCTTCGAGTTCAACCGGCTCGAACCCGGCACCTACAGGATCTACGCACAGGTCGCAGGCAAGAATTCGCTGCAGAGCCAGGTGGTGGAATTGCGGCTGGATGGCGGCGATCAAAGGAACGTGCAGCTACTGCTGGGCCCGGGCGGCGACGTCGCCGGAAAACTGGAACTGGGCGGCGCGCCTCTGGCGGGCAAGCACGCCATCCACCTGCAGCCCGTGGGACTGGTGGCCGGAGGCATGAGCACGATCTCGGGAGGCGATGTGGATGGCGAGGGTTCGTTTAATCTCTCGAACGTATCGCCCGGCCGGTACCGCGTGAAGGTGGATCCGATGCCCGAGGATGGATACATCAAAACCGTGGCGCTGGATGGAGTGACTGCGCGGGACGGCATAGTCGATCTAACGCACGGCGTTCGCGCCGCGCAGGTCAAGGTCAGACTGGGAAGCAATGCCGGGCGGCTTTCAGGAACCGTCCGCGACGAGGCGGGCGACCCTTCTCCGCATGACTGGGTGCTGGCGTTGTTGGTGGCGGACGGAACTTCGCTCGACCCGGAGATCTCGACTTTGACGCCTGCAGGCAAGTATGACTTCAAGGGAATCCGTCCCGGCAAGTATCACATCGCGGCAGTCGACATGATCAGCTTCGCGGCCACATTGGAGGAAGTTGCCGACAAGGAAGTGATCGCCCACGGGGAGACGATCGAAGTGGAAGAGGGCAGCCGATTGAGTAAGGACCTGAAGATCATCAGCAAGGGGGCCGCGAATGAGAAGAAGTAAGAAAGGAGTCGGAATCAAGGTGGCCGCCTCACTGCTATTGGGCGCGGTCTGTCTGGTCTCAACGGCATTTCCCCAGGACAAGTCCGCTTCTTTAGAAGGGACGGTGACTAACTCAGTAACTGGCGAGCCCTTGGTCCGGGCTCATGTGATGGTGCGCGGATCCGCTGCCGGCAAACAGGTTCGATATGGCGCGATCACCGACGCGTCAGGCAAGTTCTCGATCACCAGTTTACCCGCCGGCGCCTATTCGGCGGAGGCTGAGCATACCGGGTTCGCCTCGGATGTTTCCGTGTTTGGGGCCGGCGGCATCAAATTAGGCGCGGGCGATCAGCGCACCGACATCAAGCTGCAATTGACTCCTTTCGGTTCTGTCAGCGGCCGCGTAGTGAGGCCCGATGGCGAGCCGGTGGAGTGGGTGCGTGTAATGGCGGAGGGCGCTAATGGTGAAGTGGGGCTGAATGGCAGTACAGATGATCACGGAGTTTATCGCATCGGCGGTCTCCGTCCTGGGAGATATCGGATCAAGGCTGCTCCGCAGATGACAATTCTGCCGCCCGAAACACGCAGCGATGGCACGACTGAAACGCACTTTCTCGCCACATACCACCCGAACAGCGCCACTGAGAAAGGAGCGGCCCGCGTTTCGGTGCAGGCGGGCAGCGAGATGACCGGCATTGACATCCACCTGACGCAAGGCCCCGTGGTGCGGGTGAGCGGAACGGTGCGGGACCTTCCGGATTCCTGCAAGCCACTGGTCGAATTTCGCAGCGGCAAGACATTCTTCGCTGTGCCCCGGGCCAAGCCGGACGGCACTTTCTCGATGTGGCGCATCGACCCCGGCACTTATACCGTCGCCGCGAGTTGCTCGATCGGCGGGAAACTGTGGCGGTCGGGGCAGTTGGAAATTGAGGCAGGCACGGCCGATGTGGACCACGTGGACTTGCGCCTGCTGCCACCCGGCGATGTCGCGGGCCGGGTGCAATACGATGGCAATGAAGTGCCACCGGCAAGACGTCACCTGGTGTTGGAAGATCTCGACCAGCGCGCCTCAGTGCCGTTGGCGGACATCATCTCCGACGACACCTTCAAACTGGAAAGCGTGGCGGCGGGTCGCTACCGCATTCGCGTGACGCCCGGGCCGGTGTATGTGAAGTCGGTACGGATCGGACCGACCACGACAGAAGGCAGCGTTCTCGATATACGCAACGGCGCGAGCGGCGCGGAGGTCACCATGGTGCTGAGCGGCGCGTTAGGGTCTGTGGCCGGATCGGTGACGAATGACAAGGGCCCAGCGGCGGGCGCGCGGGTGGTGCTGATTCCCGAGGACACTGATACGGGCCTCAACGGAACGATTACGGCGGCAACACCATCCGGGGCGTACTCTTTCGACGGCGTCCGGCCCGGCCGGTATAAGTTAGCCGCGCTGGCTCCGGGAGACAGCAGAAATCTGGAGGAGCTGGACGATCAGGTGGAGCATATCGAAGTGGACGCTCACGATCAACTGTTGCAGGACCTCACGGTGCCGTCTGAATTCCAGATCGGAATCAGACGTTAGGGATTGGCGCCAGCGACCTAACGCTTTTTCCGAGGCCCCGTCCATTCGACTATGCAGCTTCGCTTCATCGCAGCCGCGATGCTGGTGCTAGGCGCACGTACGGCGTCGGCGGAAGCTTCCGGGCTGGCGGGCTCTTGGCGCGGGGAATCCTTGTGCGCAACGGATGCCTCGGCTTGCCACAACGAAAGCGTCGTCTACTACATCAAAGACGTCCCCAACCAGCCGGATCTTGTGACGATTAAGGCCGATAAGATCGTGGATGGGAAAGCGATCACGATGGGCGCCGGGGACTGGCAGTACGACCGCGTGAACCGAACCCTGGAATGGCGCATGCCCCAACAGGTCTGGCTCCTCAAGATCAACGGCGGCCGGATGGAGGGAGCGCTCACCCGTTCGGACGGAACCATCTTCCGCCGTATGACTTTGAAGAAGGATGAGTAGGCCGGGTTACTGCTCGACGGGAACCCGTTCAACGTGATCGATTACGAGGACACTCATGGGAAGCTTGCGCGGTTCCAGCCTGAGTCCGGCGTGGGGCATGGCGTCCAGGATCGCGGGAAAGGGCGGGCTTGACTCGGCGCCATCGACGGGAAGGCTCCATTCCAGTTCGATGTCGTAGGCGCCCGTGATTCCGGTCAGATCCTTCACGGGAAGATCGATATTGGCTCTTCCCCACAGCGGTATCTGGCGCGCGAGTTCCGGCATGCTGATGTTATGGCAGACGCGCCGGATGCGGCCAGGAGCGCCCTCCTGCCAGGCGCAATCCGGCTGAGCCGATCCGGTTGCAGCTTTGAGCAGAGCCGTCTTCACCACCGTCAAGGCGTATGCCGGGAGCGCTTTGTCTTCGTTGTGGATGGCGAGATGGAAGCGCTCCGCCAGCAAGGTCCGCAGCATGAGATAGAGAGTGGCATCGGGGGTGTCGGGCACAGCTTTGGCAACGACGTCGAAGCGGTCGGCGTCGAGCCAGGCAGGCCCGCCGATCACCAGGTCGTCCTGAACGCCGTAGGCGGCCATGATCATGAGCTTCAGGGTAATGCCATGAAGGTCCACGCGGCCTCCAGGAAGGAATCGCGGTCTGGCGGGTTTGGCGTCAGGCTTACTGCATTGCACATCCGCGACTTCAAATGCCGGCGTTTTGGGCACAACCTGGCCGAACGCGGCACAGGCAACCAGAGCGGTCAGGCAGTTGCGAAGAAGAGTTTTCATTTCCCCTCCTGTGGGTTGTATAGAGGAGTGTGCCAGAGTTCCTGTGGGATGTCAAGAGGTAAAGCGGAAGAGAGTAGTAGAATTGGACTTCATGAAGGCAGTCACTTTCGTTTTTCTAGCGACAGCTTTGTGGGCGCAGCCGCGATTTGCGTTTCACGACGTCAGTGGGAGCGCGCTGGAACTGACGGAAAACGGTAAGCCGGTGTTCGATTACGACTACAGCATGATTGGGAAGGCCGGCAACCCGGAAACCACTCGCCGCTCCACTTATCTGCATCCGGTTTGGGCGCCCGATGGCACTCTGATCAGCGACGATTTCAATCCTAACCATCCACACCATCGGGGCATTTCGTGGATGTGGCCGGTAGTGGTGGTGGATGGCAAGACGCTGGATTTGTGGGAGCCGGGCAAAGGCGTGGAACAGCGATTCGTGCGGTGGACAGCGCAGAAGACCGACGACCGGGGCGCAGTGCTGGCCGCCGAAAACGGCTGGTATGCCGGCGACCGGAAGATTGTGAAGGAAACGGTGGAGATTCGCGTGGAACCGCAGCAGGGCGGCGCGCGCAGCATGGCTTTCCACCTGACGTTCGAAGCCATCGGCCGGTCGCTCGAGATTGCAGGCACTCCCGACGAGAATAAAGGCTATGGTGGGCTGTGCTTTCGTTTCGCGCCGGTAGATGGCGGCAGCAAGGCTACCGTGATTCGCACCGATAAAGGCGTACTGCCGAAGGACGGCGTGCTCGAGATCGCGAAGTGGGCGGAGGTCGACGCCATGTTCTACGACCACCGGGAGCGCGTGCGCATGGAAGACGACCCCGCGAATCCAGGCTATCCGAACGGTTGGCTGCTGCGCCACGGATTTCCATTTATGAACGTGTCGTACCCGGGTCTGAAGCATCTGACGCTGGAACCCGGCAAGCCGCTGGTATTGAATTACAAGATCACCCTCACCTCGCAAGATGTCCACTGAACCGGAAATTCTCACTACGACGGTCGGGTCTTATCCCGTTCCCGATTGGCTCCCTGCGATGCCGAGCGAACAGGCGAGGCTGGATGCCACCCGAGTGGTGTTCGACATTCAACGCCAGGCCGGGATTGACCTGCCGACCGACGGCGAACTGTATCGCTTCGACGTCAATCATCCCGACACCAACGGCATGATCGAATATTTCACGCGGCCCATGGCCGGGGTTCGCAGCCGGGTGGGCCGAAGCGATCACGAGGAGTTCGCGCGCAAGCACAGCATGAGCTTCCGGCGCAAAGCTGCCGGCGTGGTGGAAGAGCCTCTGGGAGAAGGGTCGCTCAACCTGCTGGCGGATTGCGAACTGGCGCATTCCGTGGCGGGCGGACCGTTCAAGTTCACGGTGACGAGCCCGTACATGCTGGCGCGCACCCTGCTGGACCGCCACCACTCTTCGTTCGAGGAATTGCTCATGGCAATCGCTGGAGTGCTGGCGCAGCAGGTTCACGGGCTGCCCTGCGACTGCTTGCAGATTGACGAGGCGAACGTGCCAGGCAATCCGGCCGAGGGTCCGCTGGCGGCCGAGGCGATCAATCGCGTGCTGGACGCCTTCATTGGTCAGCGTGCAGTACACCTGTGTTTTGGCAATTATGGCGGGCAGACCATCCAGCGCGGTGAATGGCGCGCGCTCACGGGATTCCTGAATCTGCTGCACGCAGACCACATCATTCTGGAAATGGCGCATCGGGCGGCGGCAGACCTGGAGGCGTTGCGCGACGTGGAAGCGCGCATCCAGCTTGGTATCGGCGTGGTGGACGTGAAGGTGAACCACATTGAGACTCCGGAGGAGATTGCGGCACAACTGGCGCGCGCTGAGAAGGCGCTAGGACCGGGGCGCGTCGGCTGGATCCACCCCGATTGCGGTTTCTGGATGCTGAAACGCTCAGTGGCCGATCGCAAAATCGCCGCTCTGGCGAAGGGGCGGGATCTCTACCTGGGGCGCGCATGACCCTTAGGCAGATCACCGATGGACCGTCGATCAACCATCCCTCGTATTTCCTGCAGAGCTCGTTTTTTCCGGGCGATCGTGAGATGCTCTTCACGTCTTACCGAACAGGTGTGCCGCAGCTTTTCGAAATATCGCTGGATACGAGCGAGATTCGGCAACTCACCAAGGGTGCGCCCATCCACCCGTTTTCGCCCGCATTGCACCCCGATGGCAGATCGATAGTTGTGACGCGCAGCGGCGGCCTCTGGGCCATAGACCGCGTCACGCTGGCGGAGCGATCGATCACTGAGCAGGCGGATGCGCAGTTGGGCGAGTGCTCCATCAGCCGCGACGGGGAATGGCTCACCGCCGCGTACAAGCGAGGCTCCGAGTGCGGACTGGCGGCCGGGCGGTTCGATGGCACTGGCTGGCACGCCATTCCGTTTCCGCGAACGGTGATTCACCCGCAGTTTCATCCGCTGGAGCCGGACTGGATCGAGTTCTCGGGAGACCCCGCGCCGCGCATGCACCGCGTCAGGCGGGATGGATCGGCGATAGAGTGCCTGCACCGGCATGGTAATGACGAGTTCATTGTTCACGAGACGTTTCTGGGCGCGACCGGCGACCTGGTGTTTACGATCTGGCCGCGGGCGCTCTGCCGGATGGACTGGACAACGCGCGACATCCGCACCATCACCGAGTACAACGCATGGCATATCGCGCCCGACCGTCGCGGCGAGCGAGTGTTGTGCGATACGAACCACCCCGACGAAGGGCTGCAGATCATCGACGCGTCGACGGGCGCAAGGCGGCAGCTTTGTTTGAGCCAATCGAGCAATCAGGGATCGCAGTGGCGCCAGTCGCGCTACGCCCTGGCCGAGGATTTCGCTGACGCCCGCAAGAATTTAAGCTGGATGGAAAATGCCGGGGACACAGTCTACGGTCCACAGTGGACGCACCCGCACCCTTCGTGGTCAAACGGGGAACAGATGGTGACGTTCGCGAGCGACCGGACAGGTGTTACGCAAGTGTATATCGTGGATGTTTGAAAACTAACGCTGTCGAGGGCCTCATGAAGATTGCGGGAATATCGCAACTGCCGCTCCAGCCGGAGCAGGCCTATACCTTCTTGCAGAACCCCGTGGTGGTGGCCAAATGCATCCCGGGGTGTCAACGGCTGGACCGGACGGATGACGGCGAATACGCCATGCGAATGAAGATAAGGATGGCGATGGTCTCAGGGCAATTCGATGGCACGCTGCGGATCACTGACCGTGCGCCGACCGCCAGCTTTCGGATGGCGGTGGAAGGGTCGGGCAAGATCGGGTTCATGAAGGGCGAGGGGCGCATCACGGTGGCCGGCGCGGAGGGTGGCTCCAGCGTCCACTACGAAGGAGAAGTGCAAGTGGGGGGCTTGATCGCCAACGTGGGGCAGAGGCTGATTGAGACATCCGCCAAGATGGCGATCAAGCGTTTCTTCGACGCCATGGCGGCAGAAGCGCGAACCATCTCGATGGGGGCTTAGACGCCTTACAAGTCAATCGTCGCGGCGCAAAGCAGCGATGGGATCCACGCGCGTGGCGCGGCGCGCGGGCAGATAGCAGGCCAGCAGGGCGCAGCCTGCCAATAGCACGGCGGCGAGGCCGAACGCCAGCGGGTCGAGCGGGCGCACCTCGAAGAGAGCCTTCTCCACAAATCGAGTGAGGAGGGCGGCGAGCGCCGCGCCAATGGCAATCCCCGCCAACGTCAGCCGCAGGCCGTCGCGGAATACCAGCGAGAGCGCCGCTGTGGGAGTCGCGCCGAGCGCCATGCGCAAGCCGATCTCGCCGGTTCGCTGCGTTACCGATTGCGAAACCGTGCCGTAAATACCAACTGCAGCCAGCAGCAGCGCCATGGCGGCGAAGACGCCCACCAGCAGCATGACGAAGCGGCGTTGCGCGGTGGAGCGGTCGACCAGTTCCTGCATTTCGAAAACGTTGTAGGCCGACACGCCGGCGCGGACACCACGGACTTTCGCGCTGAGTGCGGCACGCATGGGCGCCGGGTCGGTAGCGGTGCGGATGACGAGAATCGGCGATACCATCGGGCTGGCGGCGTAGGGGCGGTAGACCTCCGGAGGCGGGTCGGTCTCCAGGCTCATATGGCGGACATTGCCGACCACGCCGATCACGGTGATCCAAGGCGCCGTGGCGGGGTTCGGGCCAAGCTTGATCCGTTTGCCGACAGCGTCCTCATCAGGCCAAATGCGCCGCGCGGCGGCTTCGTTGATTACCGCGATGCTGGCGGCGTTGGCATCGTCATGATCGTCGAAGAGGCGTCCGGCGCGCAGCGGAATGCCCATCACAGCGAAATATCCGGGAGTGGCCACGCGATACTCCACGTCGAGCCCAGGCTGTCCGGGTGTTATGTGGCCTTCGCGGTACAGCCAGCTTCCCAGGTTCGAACCCATCAGGGGCAGGCGACTCACGGCGGCCACACCAGTGACTCCAGGCGTGGCAAGAAGCTGGTCGTGCAACTGGCCCCAGAGGGCGGTCCTCTGCGCCGGATTGGAGGTGGCCTGGTAGATCAAAGTCGAGATGGTGGTGAGGTTGCGCGCCTGGAATCCGGGATCTACTTCCAGGAGCCGTTGAAAGCTGCGGACTAGCAGGCCGGCGCCCACCAGCAGCGCTAAAGCGACCGAGACCTGCAGCACTACCAGGCCCGATCGCAAGCGATGACTGCCGCCGGTGAGACCGCGACCCGATTCGCGCAGGCCGCCATTCACATCGCCGGACAGCATACGCCAGGCAGGCGGAAGACCGGCGAGAATCGCGCACAGCAGCACAGTGGACATGGTGAAGAGCAAGGCGCGCGCATCGATTTGGATGGGCCAGGCTCGTACCAACGTTTCGGGGCCGGTGCGGATCAGGTATGCCACACCGGCGTAAGCCACGCCCAGTCCGGCG
The DNA here is from genome assembly GCA_963815475.1 of uncultured Solibacteraceae bacterium. GTDB lineage: Bacteria > Acidobacteriota > Terriglobia > Bryobacterales > Bryobacteraceae > Sulfopaludibacter. Next base: position 32,137 of record CAWFHD010000001.1, read on the forward strand.
ATGCCTCCCAAAGTGGCAAGCACCAGCCCTTCGGTAAGCAATTGCCGCAGCAGCCGGGATCGTGAAGCGCCCAGCGCGATGCGCACAGAAATCTCGCGGTGACGCGTGGCGGCGCGCGCCAGCAGAAGGTTCGCGACATTAGCACAGGCCATCAGCAGAACGAAGCCTACCGTACCGAGCAGGAGCTGCATGGCTACGCGGAACTTGCCGGTCACCTGCCGGCTGAGCGGTTGCAGGTCGGTGGCGAAACCGCGATTGGTGGCCGGGTAACGCTCCGCGAGTGAAGCGCTCAAGCCGGCGATTTCAGCGCGCGCCCGTTCGATGCTAACGCCCGGCTTCAAACGGCCGGACACTTTCAGAAATCGCAAACCGCGCGCCGAAGAGGTGAGCGGATTAGCTGCGAGAGGGAGCCACACTTCGATATCGGAGGCCGTTCCGGCGACTGGTTCACCGGCGTAGCGGAAGCCTGGAGGCATGATGCCTATCACGGTCCAATTCGTGCCATCCATGGTGAGAGTGCTGCCAACGGCTTGTTCGCTGCCGCCGAACTCACGCTGCCAGAACGCATGCGAGAGCACCACGACCGGCGAGGGGGCGGCGCTGCGGTCCTCTTGCGGGGTGAAGGTGCGGCCGCGCGCCGCGCTCACTCCCAACATGCGAAAGAGGCTCGCCGACACATAAAGCGCCTCGACCCGCTCGGCCGGACCTTTGCCCGTCAATACCAGATTCCAGATGGGACTGATGCCGGCTACGGCGGAAAACGACTGCAGGTTGTCGCGCAGGTCGAAGAAATCGAGGGCTGAGGTCCATGGCTCGTTTTCGGGCTGCTGCGTTTTGCGCGTCTCGATGGCCATCAGGCGATTCGCATCGCGATAGGGCAGGCTGCGGAAGGCGACTGCGTCCACCAGGGTGAAGATGGCCGTGTTGCCGCCGATACCGACGGCAAGCGTGAGGACGGCGATGGCGGTGAAGGCGGGATTGCGGAGGAAGAATCGGAAGGCGTAGCGGATATCGGCGGCGACGCCGGAGAAGGGTCGGCGCTTCACGGGCGCAGTCGCGGCATAGTGCTCGGCTCGATTGATCTCGCGCGCCAGTTGGTCCCAACTGGGAATTTGCGCATCGGCGCGGCGAAACGCCTCTTCGTCGGATGCGCCGCCTGAGACGGCTGTTGTGTATGCCTGCTCCAGTTGGAGAGCAATCTCCGCAACGATTTCGATTTCGCGCTCGGGCGCGACTGTAAGCCGCGGGAGGCGGTCGCGGACGTGCTGCTGCCAATTATGCATGGCCGAATCCTGTGAGAACGTTGAGGGCTGCGACGAATTCGCGCCAGGTGCGGCGCTGTTGGCGGAGGGAACGGCGCCCCTCGGCGGTGAGTCGATAGAAGCGGCGTCGACGCTCGCCGGCTTTCTCCACCCAGCGGCCTTCCACCAGGCGCTTGCGCTCCAGCCGATACAGCATGGGGTAGAGCGACGCGACGTGGAACTGCAGCTTTTTCTCGGATTGCGATTCGATCAGCTTGGCCAACTCGTATCCATGTCGCGCGCGGCCTTCCAGAAGCGCCAGGACGATCATTTCGGCGCTGCCCTTTTGCAGGTCGCGTATATCAGCGGTCACCATAGCTGTCGATTATATATATTGCGCCGCTACATATCAAGCACGGGTTCGAGTTGGTCTTCTAGAATATCGGCGTGCAACACATCTTGATTTACTCGGACTCCCTGACTTGGGGAATCATTCCCCAAACCAGGCGACGGCTACCCTTTGAAAGTCGATGGCCCGGGGTGTTCGAACGGAGACTGGTAGAGATGGGAGTGCCCGCGCGGGTGGCAGAGGACTGCGTAAACGGGCGGCGCACCGTTTGGGATGATCCATTCAAAGCGGGCCGCAATGGCAGGAACGGCCTCGCGCAGCGGATTGAGGCGCAATCGCCCTTATCGCTGGTGATCCTGATGTTGGGCACCAACGACTTTCAGTTTTGCCATCCGCACAACAACGCGTGGTCGGCGGCGCAGGGGATTGCCGTGCTGGTTGGGGAAATCCGCACCGCCCCTATCGAGCCTGGGATGCCGGTTCCGCCGGTGCTGGTAGTCTGCCCACCTCCGTTCGAAGCACCCAAGGGACCGATTGCGGAGAAGTTTTCGGGATCGGAGAAACGATGCGCCGGGTTAGCCGAGGCGTACCGCCAGATCTGCTCTGAGCTCGAATGCCATTTCTTCGATGCTGGAAAGGTGACGCCGGCAAGTCGCGTGGACGGCATCCATCTGGACGCGGACCAGCATCTCATTCTAGGAGCGGCGCTGGCTGAATTCGCCGCTCCGATTTTGCGGAGAATTGAGTAGGGAACACACCGACTCCCTGACAGTCGCGGCTTCCATGAGAAGGCCACTCCCTGTCAAGCGAGAACTTGGGGGTCTCAGGGGGCTTGCCCCCTGGCGGAGGATGAGGCAGCGCCTCATGCGCGCGTAGCACGCTGCCCTCCGAACCTACGCCGTTTACCGCCCGCTTTGCCAATGGCCCCCTTTCCCTCATCCCTGGAGAATCTTCGGAACGGAAGGAATCTGTCAAGGGCGCGCGTTTTGTGCGCGGCTTGCGAACCCTTGACAGATTCCTTCCGTTCTGGAAACTGTGGCCTGAGGGAAAGGGGGCCGGGGTCTCAGGGGGCTTGGCCCCCTGGCGGAGTTTGAGGCAGCGCCTCATGCGCGCTTCAGCGCGCTGTCCGACTCGCCATTTCCCACGCTCTCGCGGATACCCATCCGTTTCGTCGGAACTGCTCTCTGCCCGATTGCCTTGCCCGCCCGTAGTATCGCCACCCTTCCATCCGCACTCGATTGTGGCCGTGGCCACGGTGCCCATTGGTGTTCTGGATACTAGGGGTGCTGCTATCTCGGAAGCGATCTGTGGAGTCCCAGTTGCCTGGTTCTCGACAATCAGCCGCGACTCCGCAGTCACCCCAACCCGGCGCTTTTGCATATCTCGCAGATCCCCGTTCCTTCCCAAACTGAATCCCAAATGCCTATGCCGCTACCTCCCCTTTGCCCTTGGCTTTCGCCTCCGCCGCCTTGCGGTTGTATTGCGGATCGTACACTTCTCCCGTCGCCCACAGGTGATGCAGCAGCACCGCCAGTTTTCGCGCCACCGCCACGATCGCCCGCTTCTTCGCTCGCTTCCCGCCTTTGCCCATCTTCCCCAACCCCCACACCCGCAGATCGCTTTCCGGCCCTCCCTTGCGTAGAATGCAATGTGCCCCCTGCACTAACAGACTCCGTAGCAGCCTGTCTCCCGCCTTACTGATCCCCAACTCCGGTTGGCTCTCTCCGCTATCCCGCTGTTTCCGCGTCAGCCCTAAGTACGCTCCCACATCACGGCTATGCGCGAATCGCTCCGCATCTTCCAGCGTCAATACGTAGGTCACTGCAATCAACGGTCCCACCCCGTACACTTGCTGCAGCAACTTCACCTCCGGGTAACGCTTCGCGATCTCCTCGATCTGCTTGTCGTACTTGCCGATTTGTTCGCTGATCCCTTCCACCGTTTTCAGCATCGGCCCGATCACTGCCTGCGCCCCCTCACTCAGACTGGCTCCCAACCTTGCCGTCACTTGATCGGCATCACACTTCTTCAGCCGCGCCCCCATCGGTTTCACCAGACCCCGTGCGCTGCTGATCAGCTTGGTTCGGGCTGCTATCAACTCCGCTCTCGCCCGGATCACCGCCAGGTCCATCTGCGCTGCCTCACCGCGGTGTCGGATCGGCGATAACAGCTTCGGATCTGCCCGCGCCAACCGCGCCAGTTGCCGGGCGTCGATCCGATCGTTCTTACGCACACTCTGCGTAATCAGCTTCACGTTACGCGAGTTCGCCACGATCACTTCGTGCCCCATCGACGCCAAATGCCGGCTCACCCACGGCGAATGCGTCCCCACTTCCAGCGCGATACGGCTGGCCGGCATCTTGGCGAATAACGGCCTCCTCAGCAGAATCTGTGGGGTGATTCTGGTTCCGGAAGTCGTCCCAGGTTGTGATAAAGGGCAATTTCCATAGCTTTGTACGTGCGAAAGCCGTAGGATCGTCTGGTAACCACTCGGATTTTGTTGTTGAGACCTTCGACGGCGCCGTTGGAGATCTCTCCTTTGGCCCGGAACCAATTCAGTATTAGCGGCTCATGGGCGCGCAGCATCCGTGCCACCCTTTTCATCGGTTCCAGACGGCTCCGCATGGCACGGAAGCACCAATAGTCAAGAAAGGCTCCGGCCCACATCTCGGATTTGTACTTCCAGAAATGGGAGAAGGTTTCCTTCAAGTCCCAGGCCCGTGCGGTGGCCAGTTTGCTGGCGAGCAGGGCATTCAGCTTTTGCCGAGCTCGCCCGCGCACCCGACTGCCGCGGCGTAGTAGATGCCAGCGCATGTGCTTGAGCCGCTGCGCTGCTGTCTTGCTTTTGGCCCCCAGGCGTGTGCTTTCGGCGCGACGCACCTGATCCACCGCCTGGTTCAAATGGCTGGTGATATGGAATCGGTCCAGCACGTGCAAAGCCTGACCCGCCTGTGCCGCGACAACTTTCAAGTAGGGCTTCCACATGTCACTGCACACAAAGCGCAGTCCTTTGACGACCTCCGGCCCCAGTGCCTTCAGCCCCTTCCGCAGCGTGGCCTGCGAACGCCGGCGTCCTACCCACAACAAACGCCGGCATCCGGCGTCGATCTGGTAGATCACCGTCAAGAAGTTGTCCGCCTTCAAGCCGTGTCCCCAATGAATTTCGTCCACGCCGATAGATTCGACCCCGCGCAGTTGGCGGTGCATCAAGCCCCACTCGACAAACCATTCTACCGACCGATATACCGCTTCCCAACTGGTCTGGAAGGCTCGCGCCGTTTCCCGCCAAGTCAGCTGACGTCCCCAGCGGGCTAAGAATCCCATCATGGCGCACGTCACCGGGCGCTTGCCGTCGCTCCACGGAATGTGCTCGACTACGATCCCATGTTCGGCACATTCCACTCGCCGTGGCGCGTAGCAAAAGTAGGTAGCGATTCCCCACAAAGGCACAAACAGCCAACGCCGCTGGGGTAAGCAGTCATAGCCCGGCGCCGGTTTCTTGCAACGCGAACAACGCCTGCGTATACCGGCGTGAGGCTCTATGGTGATCTCGATCGACTGCACTCCTTCCGGACCGACAAGCATTCGGACCCCCTGGTATACGAACCCTACGAAACGTTGCACCTGATTCAAGATGGTCTTAACCTGTAGTTGAATGGCTGATCTCCTCCTCGGAAGATGAGTCTCGGTCTGTTCAACTGCAGATTAATCCAACCCGCCGGGGATCAGCTATTCTTCTTGTCGGCTGGATTGCCCATTGTTGCCAGTTCGAGCAAGCCTTGTGACGCGTCTTGCTCGGCCCCGACCACCGGGAGGGTGCCACAATGCTCCTTGTCTTCCTTCTCAGAAAGGTTTTTGTTTTGGCTTTCAGAGGCGGCGAAGTACCATCGGATGCAGCAGCCTTCGATCCCGCCGATTCCCCTGCGAAGAGCCCCGCAGATCGCCAATCCCACCCATAGATTCTGCTATAGAGCCGAATAACGAATCCAGTCCTATTTTGCTGGTGGGCACTTGCTCCTCGCTCACCACCTCGGCCGCTTCGTCCAAGATGCAATCACGAATGGTTCGATCTCCGAGGTCTAAACCGACAGTCAGCTTCCCTTTTACCGCCAGTTGACGGACTCGTTTCTGTTGCCCTTTCGCCAGTGTCTCTTGGCAGCTCTTCGCAGTGGTATTCTCTTTCATATCCGGTCTCCTATGATGGTTTGTCTACTCCAAAGTTGGGATGCAGCCCGGGGCCGACCATCGGGAGGCAGGCCCCGGCCGCGAGCTTTGCATTTGCCCGCTTTCCCTTATCTCAGTGAATCTTCGGAACGGCCCGGAGCCGTCCAGGGCGCGCGATTTGTGCGCGGCGGAGGAAAATCTGTTCCGGTTTTGAAAAGATTTTCCGGAGCGAACCCTGGACGGCGAGGACCGTTCTGGAACATAAGGCAGAAGGGAAAGCGGGCCGGGGGTCCAGGGGGTGCCCCCCTGGCAGGGTGCGGGGCAGCGCCCCGCCTTCCTTACCGCGCGCTTTTGGCGCGGCATAAAGATTACCGTGCTCCGCATCAGGCCGCCTCCGCCAGCACGAAGTTGGGAAAATCCTCAAATACCCACTTGTTCTTCAGCGTTCGATAGATGATTCCGAGTAGTTTCCGTGCCAAGGCGATGATCGCTTTCCCCGTCCCACGCCGCGTCTTGATCTTTTCGTAGTACCGCTTCAGGTACGGGCTGTACCGCTGCGCGATCAGCGCGCACTGGACCAAAGTGGTACGCCCCAGCTTGCTGCCCCGTTTGGTGATTCGTCCCGTCCGCTCCGTTTCGTTGGAGTTGGAAATCCGCGGCACGATCCCAAAGTATGCCGCCAGCTTGCCTTCATCGTCGAAGTCGTCGATGTCGCCGATCACACTCAGCAGAATGCTCCCACTCAGCGGCCCGATCCCCTTGATGCTGGTCACATTCCTGTACCCTTTCAATTTGCTGCCCTCGCCGGCGATTGTCTTCTCCAGCCTGGCGACCTTCTGGTTCAGGCTGCGGATCTCCTCGACGATGACCTCCAGTTCAATCCCCACCATCGGGTCGAATTTCATCGCCAGGATTTCGCGCAGCTTCTTCTCGCTGGATAACGCTTCCTTCTCCAGGTTGATGCCGTGCGCCGAAAGGATGTTGTTGACCTTGCACTTCAGCGATGTCCGCAGCTTCACCAGCGTGTCCCGCGTCTGCGTCAAACTCGCCAATTGCGCTTGGGTCTTCTCCTTCATCCTCACCTCCGGCAGCAGATCCTTCTCCAGGTACAGCGCCAGGTTCCGTGCGTCGTTGGCGTCCGTCTTCTTCACCGAGTGGCTGATTACTTTAAACTGGTTTGGATCCACAGCCACTACCCGCGCCACGTGTGGCGCCACCGCATCACGGAATAACCGCGTGTTCCCGGTTACCTCCACAGCGATCTCATCGTCTGGCCGTAACTTCTTCACGAACCGCGGCAGATCCTCCAGTTTCCATTCCGTCAAATAATTCCGTCCATTGTCTAATCGCACGCAACACGTGAACTGGTTGCGGTGCAGGTCGATTCCGATGTGTCGTTGCGTTTCCATACTCCTCCTGTCGTGCACTGCAGGTGGAGTAGACGGGCTCTGCGGCGGTCACCATTCTCCTATTCAAGGTCCGGTATCCCGGCCTTACGGTGGCGCTCCGGTCACAGGTCTGACCAATCTCCTTTACGAGGTCAAACGCCTCAAAAAACAATCCAGCCTGTGACCTGTCTACTCCGAAAGAGGTTGCCCTCTTCCGAAGCTTATCCCGCCCGAGCTCACTCATTCATACCATCTCCTTTTTGCACCTCATCGAGTGCGCTTATTGGGAGTTTAACGCTCCCGCCAAGGAGACCGGCCTTCTCATACCATCTCGGAAAGGACCGGCTAGACGTGCTGGTATTTGCCTTCGCCTTGTTCGACGTGGCGCCAGTTCAGTTCGGCCAGGTAGAGCGAGTTGCCGTCGGGATCCTGGAAATAGGCGAACTTGCCGGATTTGCCTTCGTTGATCGTTCCACCGAAGCGGACGCCTTTGGCTTCCAGTTTGTTGACCGCGTCTTCGATGCGGCCGGACAGTTCGAGGCCGATGGCCATGCCCGTTTTCGGGGCGGCCGATGCTGCGCCGGATGAGTCCGCGCCCGGATGCAGTCCAATGGTTAGTCCTTTGCCGAGTTCGACCGATGCCCAGTGATCGCCGAACCGATAGGCCAGTTTGAGGCCGAGTACTTCCGTGTAAAAGTGCACTGCCCGATCCATGTTGGAAATGTGGATGGTCACGTTGCCGCTGGAAAACATAGTTGCCTCCTTCAGGCGCCTGATCCATTTTCAGCTAACGGTGCGACGATGGAAAGAGCCATTTTGCACCGGGAGGGTACCACTTTGAAGCGCGGGCCCCTATCGCCTTTGCCGCCGATCACACTCGAGCGCAAATCCCGTGAGCCGCTGTTCGAACAGCTTTGCCGTGAGTTAAGGAGCCTCATTGCCTCGGGCGCGATGCCGCGGCGGCTGCCTTCCACGCGAGATCTGGGGCGGCGGCTGCGCATTTCGCGGAACACGGTGCTGGCGGCGTATGAAACCCTGGCGCTGGAGGGAGTGCTGGAATCGAAGGTGGGGGCGGGCACGTGGCGCAAGGCCAGGTTGATCGGAGTACTGAAGCGCGCCGACCTTCTCCGCAATTCCCAATACCCGTTCGACGCGAACATCTTCCAGGATCCGGACGGCAACGCGCTCTTCCTCCATCGATAAAGTATGCCTGCTCTCCGAACCCTCCTTCGCAGCCCCGCATTCACCGCGTCCACTGTTTTGACGCTGGCACTGGGCATCGGCGCCAACACAGGCGCATTCTCCGCATTGAACTCGCTGCTGCTGAAACCCCTTCCCTACCCCGAGCCGCATCGCCTGGTCTCGCTGTACGAAACCACGATAGATGGCAAGCCCCGCGGCGTGGCGGTAGCCAATTTGCTGGACTGGCAGCATCGCTCGAAGCTGTTCGAGCAGATGGCAGCTTGGCAACCGCGCTCTTTCGGATTGACGCTGAGCGAGCAGGACCCGGTAACCGTGATTCAGACCGGCATGGTGATGGCCTCTTTCCTTCCGGCGATCGGTGTGCCGCCAGCCATGGGTCGCACTTTTAGCGAAGAAGAGGAGGTCGCGGAAGTGCATTGTCTGGTGCTTACCTATCGATTGTGGCGCGGCGTGTTTCACGCCGACGCTGGCGCGATTAACCGCAAGGTGTGGATCAACGAAACGCCATACACGGTGATCGGAGTGATGCCGGCGGGTTTCGAATTTCCGATGGAGAGCACCATACCCGATGCTTTCATGCCGCTCAGCCGGCGCGACTACTGCTGCAGCCGTGTGGGACTGCAAAGCGCCCTGGCGCGGCTCAAGCCGAATGTCAGTCTCGCCGCCGCGCGCTCAGAACTGCAATCGCTGGCCGCGGCGCTGGCGCAGGAATATCCGGCCAGCAATCGCGGCCGCACCGCCGGGTTGAAGCCGCTCGAAGACGCGATGCACGGCGCGCGCAGAGAACCACTCACGCTGCTACTGGCCGCTGCCGGACTGCTGCTGGCCATCGCCTGCGCTAACGTAGCGGGGCTGATGCTGGCGCGCACGTTCGCACGCAGCCGGGAGATCGCGATTCGTTCCGCTTTGGGCGCCAGTCTTTGGCAGATCGTACGGCCGTTTCTGGCCGAAGCGGCGGTGATCAGCATGGCGGGGGCCGGCGCCGGCCTGATCGCGGCACAACTGGTGCTTCGAGCCGTCCCCGCATTTCTTCCCGGTCCCGCCGATCCCAGTCCGCTGCGCCTGGATAACGCTGCCTTCACCTTTGCCCTGGCGGTAACCTTCGGTGTCACACTGATCCTTGGGTTGGTTCCGCTTTTCCGTGTCGGACCGGTGATCACGTTTCGACTCGGCCCTAGCGGCAATCGCCTGCGCAGCCTCCTGGTGGTGGCTCAAGTGGCGTTGAGCGTAGTCCTGCTATTGGGAGCCGGGCTGCTGTTGCGTGGCTTCCTTAAATTGCTCGCGACCAATCCCGGTTTCGAAACGGCGCACGCGCTGCGCTTCGGAATCGGAGTGCCCGAAGCCCGCTACGACACCGATGAGAAGTTGATCGAGTTTCACCATCAGCTTCTCACCAGGTTGAATGCCATCATTGGGGTGGACCACGCAGGCGCTGCGGCACGAATGCCGTTGCGCGGTGGGAACATCGCAGCCGGGAGCGCATTCCAGATCGCAGGCGCCAACATCCCGCTGCCACAGCGTCCGCGCGCGTGGGTGAACGTCGCCAGTCCGGGATATCTCGCGGCGATGGGAATTCCGCTGCTCGAAGGGCGCGATTTTTCGTGGCGCGACGATCGTCCGCGTGTCCGCCGCGTCGCCATTGTGAATCGGACATTCGCGGATGCGTATCTGCGCAAGGGCCGGACGGTGGGCACGCTGCTCGACGTGCGCTCGGTGAGCGACATGAATCCGCCCGGTAGTTTGTGGGAAGTGATCGGGGTGGCGGGCGACACGCGCCAGGCCAACCTGGATCGCGAGCCGATCCCGGAGATCGTTCTCTCGATGACGCAGGTGGGATTGGATGGCGGCAGCTACGTGATCCGCAGTCGCACGGACGACCCTGCGCTAGCGAAGGCGATTTCGGCGGCAGTCGCAGAGTTGGACCCGCGAGTGGAGCGCGTCACGCCAATTCCGCTCAAGGTGGTAGTGGAACGGAATCTCGCAGGCCGGTCGGCCACCATTCAACTGGTGGCGGTGTTCGGCGGCCTGGCGCTGCTGCTGACGGCGGTGGGCGTGTACGGCATCGTGGCATTTCGAGCCGCGGAGCGGTCGCGCGAGATGGCCATCCGGATGGCGCTGGGCGCGACCGCACGTCAGGTCCGCAGCCTGCTGCTGCAGCACGCGCTCGGGCTGGCCGCATGGGGAATGGCCGCCGGCCTCGCGACGTTCTTCTGGTTCGGCCGATTGCTGAACGGGCAACTCTATGGAGTCGGGATCGCCGATCCGGTCACCGTGGTAGTTGTGTCGGCGGGCGTAGTGGCGGTGGCGCTGCTGGCTGCCTCGGCAGCGCGAACTACGCATGTCGACCTGATGCGCGAGTAGATCGAAAGATTGTCGCGATGGGGCAAATCAATCGCGGGAGCGTTGGTCGTACCCTGATAGAATAGCCGTCTGTGACCGCTTCGGCCCCCCGTAGGACCGCCCTCTCCGGAAAAGAGTGGACGGTGCTGCTGTTGCTGGTGATCTCGGGTTTTCTGAACTACTTCGACCGCTCCAACCTTTCGGCGGGCGCCACCGATATTCAGCGCGAGCTCTCGCTGTCGCATTATCAACTCGGCCTGCTGCTGGGCGCGTTTTTCTGGACCTACGCGCTGATGCAGCTTCTGGGCATTTCGGGTTGGCTGGTGGACCGGTTCAATGTGTGCTGGATTCTGGCGGCTGGGTTCTTCCTATGGTCAGCCGCGACTGCCCTCACCGGACTGGCGCAGATCTTCGTGATGGTGTTTGGACTACGGCTGCTGCTGGGCATCGGCGAATCCATCGCGTATCCTTCCTACTCGCGAATTCTCGCCAACAACTTCCCTGAGCATCACCGCGGCTTCGCCAATGCGATTATCGACGCAGGCACAAAGACCGGTCCGGCGATGGGCACGTTGCTGGGCGGTTTGCTGATGGCCCGCTACGGATGGCGGGCGTTCTTCATCGCACTCGGATTTAGTAGCCTGCTCTGGCTGGCCCCGTGGCTGATCTGGATGCCGCGGGGGAAGGGCGTAGCAGCGCGCGAAGATCCCGGTGGCATTCCGAGCCTGGCCGCCATTCTGCGCCATCGCTCGGCCTGGTGCAGCGCATTGGGTCTTTTCTGCACCAACTATTTCTGGTATTTCCTGCTTACGTGGCTGCCGCCATACCTGGAAACGGCGCGCCACTTCCCCAAGAGCAAGATGGCAATCTGGGGAGCCCTGGCTTACTTCGCCATCGCACTATCGGCTGTGATTTCGGGTAAACTTTCCGATCGCTGGATTGCGCGCGGGGGCTCTCCCACTCGCGTTCGCAAGACCTTCGCGGGCATCGGACTGACGCTCTCCACCGTCATCCTGCCGGTGGCCGTGGTGCACGACGAGCGGATTGCCATGGCGCTGCTGATGTTCACCTGCCTGAGCTACGGCCTGTTCAGCGCGAACCTGTTCGCCATCACGCAGACGCTGGCCGGTCCACGCGCGGCGGGCAAATGGACCGGCTTGCAGAACGGCTTCGGCAATTTTGCGGGCGTCGCCGCGCCGTGGTTTACCGGCTGGGTAGTGCAGGTGACCGGCGAGTTCTATCTGGCATTTGTGGTCGCTGCCGTCATTGTGTTGGCCGGCGCGTTCTTCTTTGTCATTGGCATTGGACCTATCAAACAGGTAGAGTTCCGATAGCCCCTACATCAATTGCTGCGCCAGGTGGCGCGCGATCGCCGATTCGAAAATCTCCTGGATGCGGCGGCTGTATTCCAACGACACGCGATGCTGCTGTTCATTCACTTTGGATTGCAGCGCGTTCACTTTGCCCTGCTCCGCATTCACACGCGACTGCATCTCATTCACCTTCTGCTGCTCGCGGTTGACCTCGTCCTGGCTGGAGGCCGAACCCTTGCGGGCTTTCAGTTCGGCCAGCGCGGCTTCCAGCCTGCGGATCAGCTCGTCGTCCTGTTTGGCCGATTGCAGTTTGTTGAGAATCTCCTGCCGGCGATTGGCCTCTCCCTGAAGGCCATTGACCACGCTCTGCTGGGCGTTCACTCCGCTCTGCAGCGAATTCACGCGAGACTGCTCTGCATTTACCGAGCTCTGCATGCGATTGACTTCGCGCTGAGGCTCGTTCGCCTGGCGAAACTCTTCCAATACGCTTGCGTCGGTGATCACATACTCATTGCCGCCTCGCCGGAACCAAGCGAAACGCCGTCCGAACTTGGCGCGGAGCTTCGCATCGTCCACCGGATCGTTCGAATCCCACGATCCGCTGCTGTTGGAATCATTGTCGAAGATCATGTACCGCCGGATTCTGTTCTCGCTCGGTACGGCTTGGCCTTGGGACACAGGGGGCGGTGGGCTCGGTGGCATTGGAGCAGCGGTCGGCGGGTCCGGGGCTACGGGCGGGTCATCCGGGGCTACGGGAGCCTGTGGGGCGAGTTCCGTAGAGGCAGACACGACTGCCGGTGCGGCCGGAGCAGCGGCGGCAACTGGGGCGACGGGAGCCTCTTGCGGGCGTGCCGCAGCTACCAGGTAAGCCAACGGCGTACCCAATACCAGGATGGCCGCCAAGCTCCACCGCGTGACTCCTCGCGACAGGACTGTCTCGTCCAAAATGCGGTGGATGCGTTCATCCGGACGGCCATAGCGAGCCATGGCCACACCTTGCCAGTTTGCCGGATGAGCACCGCGTTGCATGAATTCCAACAACACTTCAGCGTACGAGGCGCGATCGCAGGTAGCCGCCACGGCCGCGTCGTCGCTGGCCTCTTCGGCCAGACGCACCATGCGCCGGTGCAGGAACCAACTAAGCGGACTGTGCCAGAGCAGCGCCCGATGAAACGCGGCCGCCACCTGCATGGCCGGGTCGTGGCGTTGGATATGCGAGCGCTCATGCGCCAGCACCGCTTCGAGCTTCGACGGCTCCCATTCGCGCCAATCGGGAGGAAGCACGATGGCGGGACGCATCAATCCCAAGGTCACAGGAGCTGCCACAGCGTCCGATTCGCGAAACTCGATTCCGTTGCGAACGCCGGCGGGCCGGCTATGGCGGACCATCCGACGGCCGATCGCGAGCCCCACGCACAGGCGGAGCAGGAGCGTGAAGGCAACCGCGGCGTATGCGATGGCGGCGGCGCGGGCCCAATCGAAGGCGGGCGAGATTGACTGCGCATACGGTGCGATCGCCGGCGCTGGAACGTTGGCGATCGCTACGGATGGCGAAACCGAGACCGCAGCCGCGGGCGCGACGGGCATGGGCAAATGCACTGCGGGCGCCATCACGGTGAACAGGGGAATCGCGAGCGAACCACACAGTGCCGCCGCCCAGGCTGCCAGGCGCACCGCGGGATCCTTCACTCTCAATGCCCGCAGCAGCGCTGCGGCCGCCAGAATCAGAATCGAGGAACGGAGAGTCCATTCCGCCAGAAACCGTATCGTGGTCATGCTTTTTTCTCCTTGCGCGACGCGATTTTCTCCGCCAGCCGCTGCAACTGCGCCGGCTCCAACACCTGGTTGTCCACCAAACCCACCAACAATTCCTCCACCGACCCTCCACAGAACCGGTCGATCAACTGCTGCGCCGCATGCACAGCCACGTTGCGGGGCGTGTCCAGGGGACGATAGACGAACGTGCGACCCTCCACGCGATGCGTCAAGTAACCCTTCTCTTCCAGGTTGCGCAGGATGGTGCGGATGGTGGAGTCTTTGAGCGCGCGCTCGGCGGCTACACCTTCGCGGCACATCTCGGCTGTGCAATCGGGATGCGCCCAAGCGTAATCCATGATGAGTTGTTCCAGGGGGGTGAGGGGCTTGCGGCGGGAGCGTCGTGTGTTAAACATTCTAGTGTTATAAAATCTAGCATTAAACGAAGGAGATTGCAAGCGGTACCCCCATTTGTAGTGACAAAGTACCAAAATTACCCACGAAAGTTCCGATGAAGATCCTCGGATGATTCCTTGAGGTATCAGATGCTTGGCCGCATACTAACACCTAGGAAGAGCAGAATGTCTCAAGCTCACGCACAAAGATCTTCCAGGCGACCTGCCAAGCGCGCGACTCTCAGACAGGTGTTGGAAGACGTTCGACGACTCCGCAGTTCTTCCCAGGCCGTCTATGGCCGCTTGATTCGCGACCTTACCAAGCAAACTGGCGCATAGGAATAAACTGATATGGAACTCACCGACAACGCCCTGATCGATCTTCTACTGAGGACCCAGCAACCCGAGCCTCGCCGCTTGAGCCCGAGACGGAAGATCACCGAAAGCACGCCGACCTATCACGCACCGGCCTCGAAAAACGGAACGCGCCGCTGCACTTGCCGGGTCTGCCCGTCGTGCGTGGACAATGCTCGTTGGGAACGCATCTTCCAGGAGAAATTCGCGGACCCCAACTATTACGCCAAACCTCTGCGGCGCGATTCTTCTTTGAAGTGGTAGGGCCTGGTGACCTGCGCTACTTGCTCTTGTAGCGGAAAGTTAACGTGGTTTCTTCGTCTACTACCAGCGGCCTTACGAAGCGATAAGAGTTGCCGGTGTGCGGCACATTGACCGCAATCGGCAGCACTCCCACCACACGCCGTTGGAGATCCTTCACATTCATTGATGCCAAAGTGTCCTGCGCCGCCGCATTCTGTCGAATCTGGCGTTCGGTCTGCTGCTTTTCGAGTTCCGCTGGGTTAGCGGCCGCCGATGCGTCGACCGTCTCGCTGCTATTTCCCACGTCAAGCGTAGCGCTGAATCGCGACCCTCGGCCGGCATCGTGAGAGATGGTTCGCACAAACTGCCGGAACCCCGCAGCCGAGACCGTGATCTTCACCATGCCAGCGCCAACTCCCCCCACATGCCATCGGCCCGCCGCATCGGTGGACGTGTTCTGAACCTGTCCGGTCGCCAATTGATGCACCACGATTCGAGCGTGGGGAACCACTGCGCCGACCTGATCCGTAATGATCCCGCCGATTTGTCCGGGGCCAACCGCCGGCGTGTCTCGCTCGTCTCGCAGGCTCCCCGACACCAGCATGGATGACGGCATCTCTTCGGCGTCCTCCTGCGACACGGTCATGAGCCGCGCAATCACCGCGTCGCCGCCGAACTCCTCTACCTTGTAGCGCACCGGCAGGAAGACTTCCCATTGGAGCAGCCCCACAGGCACGTCCATTTTCGGAAGCGCCAGTTCGGCGCCGCCCTTCTTTTCGAACGGGGCGCCGGCGTGCACGAAGACGAACGAAATAGTGTATGCATCCGGTGGATGGAAACCGGCGCGCAACAGCGGCACGCGAGCGCCATCGGGCCCTTGCACGGGCTTCACCTTCTCCCCCGCCACTTCCGACGACAGGATGGAGGCGCCCGCGGGTAGCGCCACCTTGAGGAACGGCTGCGCCTGGTTCTTGAGGGTTAGTTTCACTTCGGTCAGCGACCGGCCTTCGCTGGTCACCAGCGTGGTGACTTCGGCCTTTTGCGCGACAGCCGAGAGCACCGCGCTATCCGGGAACCGCACCCATTCGAGCGTCACCACAGGCGTTTCAGTCGGCTTCTTTTGATACCGAAACGCGGCGTGCACCGGGCTCCGCGCCATGGAGAGCAAGTACTGACTGCTTTCCTTGAAATCCATGCGGCGGAGGCCTCCACGTTCAACCGCTTGCAGTTCGATGGTCCCTTCGCCTTCCACCAACACTTCGCCGGTCTCGCGCTGTGTGGCGGCAAAGCCAGGCAACGCCACCTCGACTTTACTGGCAGCGTTTGCCTTTACCAACGAGATCAGGAATTGATGATTGCGTGATAGAGGCTGCCCAACGTGCAGCATCACCCTGCCGCTTTGCACATCGCTGGCGACCAGTGTGGCGCCGGAGGCTCCAGTAAGCTCGTAGCCCTCGGGCATCGACACCTCGAACTGCAACGGCTCACCCTGCATCACCGTGATCTCAACCAGGGATGCTACCCGCACTTCGGCCTCGGTCACCGAGATCAACGTCTTCACATCGGAAAGGAATCGCGTTTCTTTCGGCGGCACCGGCGGCTCAGCGATCAGCCGGGCAGCCCACCATACGTTGGCAGTCTGTCCGGGAACGAGTGTGGCCTCGATCCAGGTTTGACCGTCGCGCGAGGCGCGAGAGGTGATTAGACCGGGGCTCAGGTTCACCAGCGTCTCTTCGCCTGGAACCACCAGCGCGAGACGCACCGACCCCGCCGCTGGCGCCGGCAGTTGGAACGAGGCTCGGCCCGGCTCCGTGCTTAAAGGGAGCCCGATGGCGAGCGTCACGGCAAACTCGCCAGGGCCGGAAAGCAGGGCGCTGTGGATGCCGCCCTGTTGCTCCATTGGCAGCGGTTTGCCTTTCTGCTGCGCGTCCAGGACGATCATGCCGTTCACCAGCGGCACCCTGCGTTCGACCGATGACAGCACCTCGCCCTCGAGGTCGATGGCGCCCGCCACGGAGTCGCTGCCCACGCGCAGATTGATTTGCGCGCTCTTGAGCGCGGACTCGAAGGGCGGCGCGTCGATCTTGTGCGGCGGCCGGGATGCCAGGTCCACCAGGCGGTTGTACTCATCCACGGGCAAAGAGACGCTTCCGGCCGGGGGAAGCGCGGAATTGATTTGCGCCGGCAGCATCACCGGAAGCGCCAGGATCAGCACCAGAAATCGAGCCTTCATTTCACACCTCTCTTTTTCTCTTTTTGATAGTCCAGGTCGATAGCCGGGGCTTTGCCTTCGGCGGTCAACTCCGAAACCAGGTACAGCGACGGCCCCACCGCCGGGAATGCCACCCGCACCGGCAGCACCGCCGCCGCAGGGCGCGCATCCAGGCGCGCACGGTAACGGTCCACCAGCGCCTGCGCAGGCGTGGAGGCGTTCACCGACGCCGGTACGATGTTGACCGGCAAGGTTGGCGGAATCTCCGAATTCAGCACGGGCGACGCTGCTTTTTCGAACGGCTGAGAGCGAAACTCGCCGGGGGCCGCCGTCACGTGGAACAGTGGAGGATAGAAGAGGACGACACCGGTGAGCGAAACCGGCAGGTCCATGGTGGGCAGCGCGACTGTGCTGCGACCTTTGGAGTTCCACTGGCTCTCGCGCACCAGGTACACGATCTCGATAGCGAAGAGCGGCGCGTCTTCTCCGGCGCGGCCCTTCGCCAAGGGAAATAACAGGCTGCCATCAGGAGCGCGACCGGGCCGGACCAAATTGCCCGCCAGCGAAGAACTCCACACCACGGCGCCCTGTGGCAGCGCGATGCGCACGAAGCTACGCTGGTTGTTGCGCACAGCGTAGCGCGCCTGCACCAGCGTCTTGCCCTCAGTGCTCATCAACACGCGATAGCGCGCCTCTTCGATGAGCGCCGTCAGCACCGCCTGCTGCGTGTAGCGCGCCACCTGCAGGTCCAGCGACCGCGCCGTAGCGCCGGGCCGTGTACGGTAGGCCACCAGGGAAGGCGATTGGCGCGCCACCACCATGGCGCCGAGTTCCGACGCATCGGCGAGTTCCAACCCTTGCGCCTTGGCATCCTTGATTTCGCCGGCGCCCAGCACTTCTATGGCGACGCCGCCCGAATCTCGCTCCACGTCCAGCAGACTGAGGAGTGGAATCCGTAGCGCGCCCTCACGCGGAAGTTTCGTATCGCCGGAGAGCGTGAACTTTGTCGAGCCCTCTAATGGCTCCAGAAAGTGCACCACCAATTCCCCGCCCTTCACATCCCAATCCGCCACAGTGGCGCCTGGAACCTGATTGATAGTGATGCCGTCAGGCACGGCCACGCGCACCTGCCGCGCCGCCCCTTGCAATACTTCGATGGAGACTTCCGCACTGAGCGACGTGCCATCGTCACCCAAGCCGAAGAGTTGTTGCAGGGACCCTCGCATGCGCAGAGGCAACTCCGTCCGATGCTGTGGTTCCACAATCCTGCGATGCCAGGAGAACACCAGCGGTTCGTTGCCGCGCGCGTAGGCCACCCAATTCGCCGCAGCTTTATCCGGCAAGTAGCCGCCGCCGATGCTGAGATCGACCTCTTTTGCGGGCGGCGTCAGAGTCGCTCGGGTGATGCCAGATGCTCCTGCCGGCAGCGACAGACGCTGGTCTCCGCCGGCGCGAACCACGGGAAATGCCACGTCCAGCAGCAGCACCGAGCGGCCCTTACGCGAAATCACGGCCGATTGCTGGCCCGGCTTGCCCGGCGTCTGAACCAACGCCAATCGTTCATTGCCGAGGCGCGCTTCGCGTACCAGCAGTCCTGCCGGCATGGGAACGCGCACCCAGCCATCTTTCAACACATCCACGGTGAGAGTTGCGCGGCCCGTGGCCAACGCTCCCTCGATCCGCAGATCGTAGTCCACCCGAGTGAGTGTAGCTTCCACTGGCGGAGGTTCCGGGTTGTGCGCAGCAGGGTATGCTTTGCCGCGCAGAGTTTCATACTGATCGACTGGAATAACTACCCACCCCTGCCCCAGGCAAACTCCGCTGAGCAGCAGAAGGGCACACATCGGACGTGTCCCCTGCATAAATGACTCCTTCCCAAAGCGATCGTTGAGTTAATAATGCTCCGAGAGTCTGGAAACTTTCAAGAACATAATTTGGGAAAGAGTCAACGGGTTATAGTTAAGAACGCTGCGAGTGAACGTTATCTCTTGGGCAGTTTCGCGGCGAGACGCGGCGAGTCAATGGGTATGTATTCCTTGACGCCCGGCCGGCCTTTCACGGAAAGCCATAAGGAGGCGTCGGCCCCGTGGAAATCGATCTGGAACTCGTAAAACGGGCAGCATCGGCGCCACAGGTCGAGCCATTGCGCCACATCTTGGATGGATGCGCGCGCGGGATCGATGTGGAACGCATAGCCATCGGCCAGTTCGCGCGATGCGACGATGCCGGCGATGGTGTGTTCGCCCACTGCGTTCAGTTCTTTCCTCTGGACGGCAGTAAGCGCGCGCAGGTTGCAGGCGATTGGCGGTTCGTTTTGCGGGACGGCCGCGGCGGCGCCTGCCAACAGAACCAAGACAAGGGACAGAAGTGATTTAGTATTCATGCATCGATCATCCGACTTCAAGTTCACTTTAAGTCAAGTAAACTATCGGCATGACCATCGGGCAGGTAGCCAAACGCAGTGGACTGGCGGCATCGGCCATTCGCTTCTACGAACAGGCCGGCGTCTTGCCCAAGCCGCCGCGCGCCGGCGGGCGCCGGCAGTACGAAAGCAGCGTCCTGGAGCGGCTAGCGGTGCTGGAACGGGCGAAGGCTTGCGGCTTTTCGCTGGAGGAAGCGCGGCGGCTCTTCTATGGATTCCGCGAAGGCACGCCACCTTCGGAGCGATGGCAGTCGCTGGCGCGCAAGAAACTGCTGGAGTTGGACGCCCTGCAGGAGAAAATCGCTGGTATGAGAAAGCTGCTGGAGCGATCCTGCCAGTGCCGCGACTTTACCGAGTGCGGACAACGCATCCTGGCGAAGAGGCAGCGCGTCGTGTGAGATTTCACACATTCCAACGCAATGTGTGGCAGATCACTTGCAGTATAATCTCGCCGTGAAGAAAAAATTGCTCTCGCTCCTGCTCTTGGCCGTCGGAATGGTTTTCGGCCAGGTCTCAATTGGAATTCGCATTGGACCTCCGCCACCGCCGCGAGTAGTTCGCGTCAGGCCCGTTGCACCGGGCCCGGACTACGCGTGGGTGGATGGCTACTGGTACGCGGTAGGCGGTAAATACCGATGGCACGACGGATATTGGACGCGCCCACCATACGCCGGCGCCCATTGGGTGGGCCCGCACCACGATGGTGAACGCTTCTTCGATGGCTATTGGGAAGGGGAACACGGCCGCGTGGATCATGATCACCGTTGGGATAAGGACCACGGCCGCCGCGATCATGACCACGATCACCACTAGATAGTTAGTAAGTTGGAGTAACTCCCGGGGCAGGCGGGCGCGTCTGTCTCTATATTGTCTTATCCTTGGCGTAGCACAGTGTATTCAAGTCGCACTCGGGACATTTCGGATTGCGCGCGACGCAGAGCGCACGCCCGTGCAGAATGATCTCATGCGAGAACTGAATCCACTTCTCCTGCGGAATCGCCTTCACCAGGTCCTGCTCAATCTTCACGGGCTCGGTATTCTTCGTTAGGTCCAGGCGGGCCGAAATGCGCTGGACGTGGGTATCCACAACCACTCCGACTGCGATTCCATATGCTGTTCCCAACACCACGTTGGCGGTTTTGCGCGCGGCCCCGGGAATCGTCAGCATCTCCTCCATCGTCCGCGGCACCTTCCCGCCGAACTCCGTGATCACACGCTTGGCGGCGCCCACAATGGATTTCGCCTTATTGTTGAAGAAGCCGGTGCTCCGAATGTCTTCGGCCAGCACTTCCGGGCGTACTGCGGCGAAATCCTGAGGCGTCGGGTATTTTTGAAACAGCCCGGGAGTCACCTCATTGACGCGTTTGTCGGTACACTGCGCCGAGAGAATCGTAGCCACCAGCAACTCCCACGGATTGCGATGCGCCAGCGCGCACGTCGCGCTGGGATACATCTTCTCCAGGCGGAGCAGAATCTCGGCGATCCGCTCCTTGCGTTCGGCTGCGGTTTTGGGCCGCTTCACGTAAGCTCGTATAAGATCATGCGGGCGCGACTTCTCCTGCTGGCCGCTGCGTTGGTTGCCTTTGGCGCTTCGCTCGGTTCGGGCTTTCACTTTGACGATTATGCCATTTTCTCCGACGCGACCCTGCAATCGCCGCACGGTTGGATGGAAATCTGGAGCCTGCGCCAGACCCGCCCGCTGACTTTTCTTTCGTTTTGGATCAACGGAAACAGTCCGCTGGCGATGCATGCCGTCAATCTGCTGCTGCACCTGGCGGCCGTGCTGTTGGCCTTCGAGTGCCTGCGCCACTTGCTGCCGGAACGCACCGCCCTAATCGCGGCAGCCATCTTCGCGGTCCATCCGCTGCAGGCTGAAGCGGTGGATTACGTCTGGGGTCGCAGCATCATTCTGGCGGCGATCTTCTGCCTCGCCTCGCTGTGGTGCTGGATCACGAAACGGCGCTGGCTGGCAGTAGCTTGCTTCGGCGTCGCGCTGCTCGCCAAAGAGGAAGTAGTCGCCTTCCCGCTGCTGCTGCTCTGGCTCGACCACAAACGCGACCGCTCCAAGATCGCGATCATGCTGGCACTGTCGTTGGCGGCCGGACTGCGCGTGATTTACGCTCTCGCGGTCACACCGCACGCGCCCGCCGGAATGCAGGCCGGCATCACACCGTGGCATTATTTTCTGGCGGAGGGCGTGGTAGTGTGGCGATACCTGCGCCTGCTGGTGATCCCTTTCGGCTTCACGGTGGACCCGGAGATCGCCGTGCCCTCGGTAGTGGTCGGACTTGCTGGTTGGGCGGCGGTTCTGCTCACTCCGATGGTTTCGGCGCTGGGCAAAGGGCGCTACTGGCTGACGGCTGGAGTGGTGCTGCTGCTGCCGAGTTCCTCCATTTTCCCGGCTGCCGATCTGGCCGCTGACCGCAGGATGTATCTGCCCATGTTCGCCTGCGCCGCGGCGATCGCTCTGCTGCTGGAGCGAGTGAAGTGGCGCTGGGCGGTGGTGGCCGGATTCGCCGCGATCAGCGTGGTCCGCACTCAGGTGTGGATGTCAGACGAGCGGCTGTGGCGCGAGGCGGTGGAGGCCGCGCCGGACAAAGTGCGCCCCAAGATCCAACTGTCGCGCAGCGTACCACCCACTGAGGCACTGGTTCTTCTGAAGGACGCGCGCCGACTGGCTCCCAATAACCCCGATGTTGCGTCGGAGACCGGCAAGGTGCTGCTCGCATCGGGCCAGCCTGGCGCTGCTCTGGCGGAATTCGGGCGCGCGCTGGCACTGGTTCCGCGCGATGCGAATAACTTGAACAATCGAGGAGTGGCGCTGGCGGCGCTGGGGCAGAAAGACGCCGCGCGCGCGGATTTCGAAAGGGCCATTGCTCTCGATCCAACGCTGACCGCCGCCCGGGAAAACTTACGCAAGCTGCAATAGTGGAGTCTACTTCGGCGCCGTGATTTGGATGTCCGTGGTGACGTTCTGCCAATCCGGCAACTCGTAAATTTTCAGTTTGGTATTCAGCGGCGCCGTGAGTTCCTTCGATTCCATTGGCTTCAGATCTGCCGTGAACGTGAACGAACCCTGCGCGTCCTCCTCCGATTTCCGCGTGGCGCCCCAAACCGTGACGTTGCCGCCCAGCCCCAGGATCTCCGCATCGGAATGATTCGTCACCATGAATCGCACCACTGTTTTGTGTTTGGCATCTTCGGCGAATCGCACACCCGAGATTTCGATATACCTTTGCAGGGGATGCGTGGCCGCGCCGGGCTTGGCCGCGGGGCTTTCCACGGATGCGGAGGGCTTGGTTTCGGGACGGTTGTGGAAGTATCCAACCGTCCACACCACTCCCGCAACCACACCCAGAACCGCTAGCGTGACCAATATCGTGAGGAGCCATACCGGCATCCCAAGACCGCGCGTGGGAGCAGGCGGAGCGTACGGCCGCACAAAGACCTGCGGCGGAGGAGGTGGAGGCTGATATTGCGGCGGAGGCTGGTACGGTCCCTGCGGTTGGTGCTGCGGCGGCTGAAACTGAGGGGGTTGGGCTTGCGCGGTGGGCGCCTCAGCCTGAGCAGGCGGCGGGCCCGCGGGAGGCGGCGTCTGACTCTGCTGGGCGGCCCTCTCCTTGCAATCGGGACACTCGTCGTAAGAGGGGGGAACTTCGCGTCCGCACTGCGGGCAGATCCACGTGAACATTGATTCGCCTCATTTCTACTGTAACGCCCGGAGTCCTACAAAAGAGTAGAGGCGGCCGGCCGCCTCCTTGTCGCGCCGGAAGGAATGGAACTCTTCCGCACAGCACATGGTGCACAGTTGGGAGACGTATATGCGGTCTGCCGGGATTCCAATTTCTGCCAGCTTCGCGCGATTGATTTCCGGAAGGTCTAGATGAGTCCGACCTTCGATGCTGAATTGTGCCGCCACTTCCGGCCCCACTTCGTAACAGCATTTGCCGATCGCGGGGCCGATGGCGGCATGCAGGCCCGCAGCTTTCGTGCCGAATCGCTCGCCCATCAACTCCGCGGCGCGCGCCACAATACCGGCAGCCGTGCCGCGCCAACCGGAGTGCACCGCCGACACGGCGCGATGCCGCTCATCCACCAACAGAATGGGAACGCAATCGGCAGTCTTTACAGCGACCACCGAGCCCGGCGTGTTTTCGAGCAGTGCGTCGGCTTCTCCCAGCACGCCGGAGCGGCCGCACGCCTCCACGCAAATCGCGGAATGCACCTGTTTCACAGTCGCCAGATTGGAGAAGAGCGCGGGGATATCCGCCTGCCGTGTGCCGAAGCCGTGGATCAGCCAAGGGAGGGAATCGAGCTCAGACACGCGATAAACGTGCCGGTCATCCTGGTAGAACGCCATTAAACGGGATTCTGGATCTGCCCGATGCGAATCTGCTGCTTGAAATTGTCCAGCATCGATTCGTCCAGCCGGATTTCGGTAGGGCGCTTCACCAGCGTGTGCATCTGGTCGATCTTGTCCTGCAGTTTCAGCAGGCCGTAGAACAGGTTCTCGGGACGCGGCGGGCAACCTGTGATGTACACGTCCACGGGCACGATCTTGTCGACGCCCTGCAGCACACCGTACGTGTTGAAAGGTCCGCCGACGCTGGAGCAGGCGCCCATGGAGATGCACCACTTCGGATCAGGCATCTGGTCCCAGATCCGCTTCAGCACCGGACCCATCTTCAGAGTCACGGTGCCTGCCACAATCATCAGGTCGCTCTGGCGCGGACTCGGCCGGAATACCTCGGCGCCAAAACGCGCGATGTCGAATCGCGAAGTGCTGGCTGCGATCATCTCAATGGCGCAGCATGCCAACCCGAAGGTCAGAGGCCAAATGGCCGACTTGCGCGCCCAGTTGAAAACATAGTCCACAGACGTGGTGACAATGTTCTCCTCGAACTGGTTTTGTATGAAAGAGCCCAAAGGCGTCTCCTTGTTCTGTAAACAGGGATTGTATCACTGTGTGGAAACCGCCCGCATCGCGAAGGCGCCGTTCTATTCGGAGCGCAGCGAAGTCACGGGATCTATGCGGACGGCGCGCACGACCGCGGGAAGTGCCGCGACCAATGCCGCCGCCACGATGGCCACTGCCGGCACGGCCAGCATACCCAACTCGCTACCCTTCACCTGGTAGAACAACGAGGCGATGTATCGTACCGAAGCGATGCCTAACACAACGCCGGCCAACCCTCCCGCGGCGACCATGGTGAACACATCCGTCGTGACGCGCCTCGCGATATCGCCGGCCTGCGCTCCGATGGCCATCCGGATCCCGATTTCGCGCCGCCTCTGCAACACGGAATAATCGAGCACACCGTAGAGTCCGATGCCGGCCAGCAGCAGCGCGACACTGGCGAAGAAGAACGCCAGGGTTGCCAGCAGGCGCTCGCGCACGGTCTGACGCATGTTGAGTTCGGCCTGCGTGTGAATGTTGGTGACGCGGAATTCATGCCGCGCGCGGGGTATTTCCTGGCGCAGAATGGATGCCATCGCCAGCGGGTTGGCGGCACTGGTGCGCACGATGTAGGTCCCCTCGCCCACGGGCTTCGAAGCGCCATTGGCGTCAATTGCGCGGAAAGGGACGAATGCCAGCGGCAGTATGGGCTCGCGCATGCTGCGGTAGCGCAGGTCGCGTACCAACCCCGTGATCTGATACCGCATGTGTCCGGCCGGGCCTCCGCGCTCGAACCACTTTCCTACTGGATTTTCGCCGTGGAAGAACGCTCGCGCGAAGGTCTGGTTTACGATCGCGGAACCAGGAGATCGGTCGTTCGCGCTGAAGTCCCGGCCATCCACCAGGGGAATCTTCATGGCGTCGAGCCAGCCGGGCGAGGTGTAGCGGAAGTAAGCCAGCAAGTCTGTCGACGGTGCGCCAGGAACGGAGATCGTATTGTTGCGGGAGTTCCCGTTCATCAACGCCCAATCCGCCAGCGCCACGGTCTCCACGCCAGGCACGGCACGCAGACGTTCGGCAACCTGATCCCACAGTGCCGGATCCTGCGGACGCGCCGCAACAGTGTCGAGCACCAGAATCCGATCGGCGGAAAAGCCGGTGGGTTGATTTGCGAGGCGGTTGAATGTGGCGACGAACAGACCGGCGACGAAGATCACCAGAGAACAGAACGCGACCTGAACGGCGATCAGCCCATGCATTGTGCGCCGGCGCGAGTGTGGATCGTCGCCGCCTTTCATGGCACTCGCCGGTTTGACTGCCGACGCGCGTAGAGCCGGCGCCAGCCCGAACAAAAGAGTCACGGTGAGGGTGAGCGCCAGCCCGAATCCCAGCACCCTCCAATCGGCGGGAAGAGTTAAGCGCGCCGGATTGTCGGGAGGATTGATGCGGCTGACCACGAACGGCGCCGACCACCAAGCGAATGCGCCACCGGCCACCGCCGCCAAACACGCGAGCGTGGCACTCTCCACCAGAACCAGTTGCACCAAGCGGAATCGTCCGGCGCCGATGGAGACGCGCAGCGCCATTTCGCGCGCCCGCGCCGCAGCCTGCGCCGTCATCAGGTTGGCGATGTTCGCGCAGGCAATCAGCAGAACCAGTCCCACCAACGAGCCCAGAGCGAACAGCGGGACGCGGTAGTTTTTCTGCATTCCAGACACGCCCGCGGCTGCCGGCTCCAGCACCACCGTTTGATTGAGGAAACGGGCCAGCCGTTCTTGGGACATGTTGGTGAAGCCCTTTGCGCGGTCCTCTTCAAAGGACCGGGTGGCGGCGTTCAACTTCTGGCGCACCGGCTCAAGCGCAACGCCCGGGCGGAAGCGTGCGATGGTCTTCATCCACCAGGCATCGGACCGGCGTACGAAGGGATGCATCATGGTGGGGACGAAAATGTCGATCACCGTGCCTGGCTCGATGCCCGTGAACCCATCCTGGGCCACGCCGACAATTTCGTAAACTCCGGCGCCCATGCGAAACGTCTGGCCGATCGCCTTGGGATTGCGCGCGAAACGCCGCGTCCAATAGTCGTGAGAAAGCACGGCGTAAGGATGGGCGCCAGGTTTCAGATCGTCACTGCCAGTCAGCAAGCGGCCGAGGGCGGGATGCAGTCCGAACGAACCGAACATCCCGCCGGAAACATACTGCAGGTTGGCCTTTTCCATCTCCTCATCGGACGCGTACGTCAGATCGTCCCGTTCCACGTCGGAAACCGCCAGCAGTTCCGCCTGACCCGCAACGGCGTCGCGCATCTGGCTGTATGCGGGATAGGCCCAACCGTCAGAATCCTGCGGCTTTCCCTCAGGGCCTACTCCGATCCTGGCCAGGCAGTAGAGTTGCTCCGGGTTCGCCACAGGCAAGGGCCGCAACAGCAGAGCATCGGTGAGCCGGAACGCCGAGGTGCAGGAACCGATCGCCAGGGCCAGAGAGAGAATCGCCACGGCCGAAGTGGCTTTTCGCTTCATGAGCTGACGCCAGCCGAAGATCGCATCGGCGCGCAGCGAATCGAGCCAGGCGATGAGGCGGATGTCGCGGCTCTCTTCGCGCCGATGCAGCGTGGAGCCGAACGAGCGCCGCGCTTCTACGGGATCGCGGCCGCGCTCAATGGCATCCGCGAGATGCGACTCCAATTCTTCGTCGATCTCGCGGTTCAAGCCATCGCCGCGAAGCACGTTTTTGATGCGCGACCACAAAGACATATTCCAAGCTCCTATTCAGATCGCAACGACGTCACCGGGTCAATACGCACCGCCCGGACCACGGCCGGCATGGCGGCGAGCACCGCTGCCGCCAGTATGGCGCACGCTGGAAGCGCCAGCATTCGCGCACTGGCCGGCTGTACGTGATAAAGCAGCGTCTCGATAAAACGCACCGACACCAGACCGAGCGCCACGCCCGTCACCGCGCCGGCAAGCACCATGCGGAAGACGTCGGCAGTCACACGCGTTACGATGTCGGTGGCTTGCGCCCCGATTGCCATGCGGATGCCGATCTCGCGCCGTCGCTGCAACACCGAGTAATCGAGAACGCCGTACAGACCGATCGCCGCCAGCAGGAGCGCCACGCCTGCGAAGAACATTGCCAGCGTGGCGAGCAGGCGCTCTCGAACGGCGTGCCGTTCCACCAGTTCCGCCTGCGTGCGCATAGTGCTCACACGAAATTCGGGGCGCGCTCGCGGCACTTCCTGCCGCAGCGTAGTCGCCAGCGCCATTGGGTTTGAAGCGGCAGTACGCACAATGAACGATGCGCGGTTGTATTCCGCCTGAAAGGGAAAGTAGGCAACCGGCTGAATGGGTTCGCGCAGGTCGCGGTAGCGGGTATCCGCCACCAGCCCCACAATTTCATAGCGGGTGTGCGACCCCTTGTACGAGACGGTATCGAATGACCGACCCACGGGATTGTCGCCGCCAAAGTACTGCCGCGCGAACGCCCGGCTGACCATCGCCGTGCCGATCGATTTGTCGCTGGCACGAAAGTCGCGCCCGGCGGTCAGGGGAATCTTCATTACGTCCAGCCAGCCCGGCGCAACGTTCAAGAAGTGAGATGCAACACCGCCCGGGGCTTCGCCATTGACGGAGATGAGCCCATTCCAGCTCTCTCCCGTCATTAACGGCCACTCGGAAATTGCGACGGCCTCGACACCTTGCACGGCCCGCAGATGCTCCGCCACTTGTTGCCAAAGAGCGGCCGGCTGCGGCTTCACCGTAAGTGTCTCAATCGTCAGTAGGCGGTCCGTAGAGAAGCCTGGAGGTTGGCCGGAGAGCCGGTCGAACGTAGCGATACACAGTCCGGCGACGAAGAGTACCAGAAAACAGAACGCCACCTGCACGGCCACCAGCAGGTTCATCAAGCGGCCACGGGCGTGAGGATCGTAGCCGCCCTTGAGCGCGCTCACAGGCTTCATCGCGGAAGCTCGGAGCGCAGGCGCCAGGCCAAAAAGGAAAGTAACGCCGATCGCCATTGCCAGGCCGAAGCCCAGCACTCGCCAGTCGGCAGGTAGAATCAGGCGCACCGGATTGTCCGGCGGATTGATCATGCGGACCACAAGCGGCGCGGACCACCACGCGAACAACGCGCCGGCCGCCGCGGCCAAAAACGCCATCCAGGCGCATTCCACCAGGACCAATTGCACCAGGCGGCGCCGGCCTGCGCCGATGGAGACGCGCAATGCCATTTCGCGCGCCCGCGCTGTGGCTCGTGCCGTCATCAGGTTGGCAACGTTGGCGCACGCGATCAGCAGCACCATGACTACCAGAGCGCTGAGAACCGTGAGCGCGCGACCGTAGTCCTTTTGCGTGAGAGAGACACCAGACGCGGCGAGATTCAGGAGAAGCTTTTGGCTTAGATAGGAGTCCACTTCCGTCCTCGGGACTCCCGACCACTCCTTCACTCTCTCTTGCTGAAAACTTCGAAACGCGGCGCGCAGCCGGTCCCGCACCGGGTCCACAGCTGCCCCTTGTTTCAGCTTGACGAATGTCCGAAACCAACTGTAATCGGAGCGGACCGTAGCGTTATACTTCGCCATCATCGTGGGAACGAAGATGTCGGTCACCGTGCCGGGTTCGGTGCCCGTGAACGGACCTTCGGACACGCCCACGATTTGGTAGATCTCATCGCCGGTCCGAAAAGTCCGCCCGACCACGTTCGGATCACGGCCGAAACGGCGGTTCCAATAGTCGTATGAGAGCACGGCGTACGGATGCGCCCCCGGAGTCAGGTCGTCATTCTCGGAGAAGACCCTGCCAAGCGCAGGCTTCACTCCGAAGGAGTTGAACATCCACCCCGAGACGTATTGCTGGTACGCCTTCTCGGTTTGTTCGACTGATCCATAAGTGAGATCGATGCGCGCGATGTACGACATCGCGACCAACTCCGCCTGATCCTTCACCAAAGGGCGCATCTGGCGGAACATCGGATACGCGCAACTGCCCTGCGTGCCCACTTTGTTCTTCGCCATCCTGTACTCGAATTCGATAGCGTAGAGGCGCTCGGGATCCGAGACGGGCAACGGCCGCAGCAGCAGTGCATCGATCAGGCGGAATGCCGAGGTGCAGGAGCCGATCGCCAGCGCCAACGAGAGGATCGCCGCCGCCGAGGTCACTCTGCGCTTCAGCAGTTGACGCCATCCGAAGATCGCATCGGCGCGCAGCGAATCGAGCCACGCGATGAGGCGGATGTCGCAGCTCTCCTCGCGGCGGCGCAGCGTGGAGCCGAACGATCGACGCGCTTCGGCCGGGTCGCGGCCTAGCGCCACCGCTTCGGCGAGGTGCGACTCCATTTCTTCGTCGATCTCGCGGCTCAAACCATCGCCGCGAAACACGTTTGTGATGCGCGACCACCAGGACATACTCAGACCTCGTATTATATAGACGTCTGAGTAGTCTGTCACGTTAGGAAGGAATTTTATGCCACCATAGCAGCAATGGCGGGCATCGCGGAGAGTCCAGCACAGCAGCAGATTCGCGCGGCAGGAGGCATCCTCACAGCGGTGTGCCTGGCACACCTGATCAACGACATTCTGCAGTCGTTGATCCCCGCGGTCTATCCCATTCTCAAGGAAAGCTACCATCTGGATTTCGGCCAGATCGGCCTCATCACCCTCACCTCGCAGCTCACCGCTTCCCTGCTCCAACCGCTCGTTGGACTCTACACCGACCATCGACCCACGCCCTACGCGTTGCCCGTAGGCATGGCTTCCAGCATCGCCGGCCTGATTCTGTTGTCGCGAGCGCCTGGCTTCTCAGCGATTTTGCTCGCGGTCGGACTGATCGGCGTGGGATCGGCAGTGTTTCACCCGGAAGCCTCGCGCATCGCGCGCATGGCTTCGGGCGGCCGGCACGGCATGGCGCAGTCGCTATTCGCACTCGGTGGCACTGGCGGATCGTCGTTGGGACCGCTGCTCGCGGCCTTCGTGGTGCTTCCTCAAGGGCAGCGCAGCATCGCCTGGTTTTCAGGCGGCGCGCTGGTCGCGATGGTGTTGCTGGTGCGGGTCAGCGCCTGGTATAAAGCACAGAGCGCGAGACAGCCCAGTCGCGCATCGCAGTCGAATCGCACGAGCGCGGACTCCGGACGGCGTGTTGGCTGGGCGATGGCAGTACTGATCGCGCTTACCTTTTCCAAGTTCTTCTATCTGGCGAGCCTCACCAACTACTACATGTTTTTTCTGATGGGCAAATTCCACGTGTCCATGGAGAATGCGCAGGTCCATCTATTTGTCTTTCTCGCGGCGGCAGCCACCGGCGGCCTGGTGGGCGGGCCGCTGGGCGACCGCATCGGCCGCAAGTACATCATCTGGGGTTCGATCCTCGGCGTGCTGCCGTTCACTCTGGTGCTGCCTTACGCGAATCTTTTGTGGACGGGCGTGCTGAGCGTGATCATCGGGTTGGTGTTGGCCTCGGCGTTCTCGGCGATTCTGGTGTACGCGCAGGATCTGGTGCCCGGCAAAGTGGGGACCATATCGGGACTCTTCTTCGGCCTTGCCTTCGGGATGGGAGGCATTGGAGCGGCGGTGCTGGGCGCACTGGCCGACCGCACCAGCATCGACTTCGTCTACCGCGTCTGCGCATTCCTTCCAGCCATCGGACTGCTGGCGGTGTTTCTGCCTTCGATACCGCCTCGGCCCCCGGCGTCGAGCACTAATCCTGCCGTAGCGCATTTACGGGATTGAGGGCTGCCGCTTTTCGCGCCGGGAGGTACGAGCCCACCAACGCCACGGTTATCCAAATTGCCGCCGCCCCCGCGTAAGTCAGCGCGTCGCCGGGCCGGATTCCCGCCACCAGGCCCGCCAACAGACGGCCCATGGGAAACGAGAGCGCCAGTCCGATCGCGATTCCGGCCAGCGTGAGCCTCAGCGCTTCGGTGATCACCAGCGCAAAGACGCCGCCGCGGCGCGCGCCCAGTGCCATCCGGATCGCGATCTCGCGCGCCCGCAGATTGACGCGATAAGCCACCGTGCCGTAGAGTCCCACCGCCGCCAGCGAGAGCCCGAGGAGGCCGAAGGCGGCCAGCATACGGCTTTCGAAGCGCACCTGCCACAGCGTCTTCTGCACATAATCCTGTAGCGTTTCCACTGTGTAGACGCTCGCGTTGGCGCTCTCCGCCTTGATGGCGCGCTCCACCGCAGGGATCACGGTAGTAGGATCGCCGGCTGTCTCTACCAGGACGTTAGCCAGCGCGGCGAAATTCTGTTCGAAGGCGCGATAGTAATGCGGCGCGGGCTGCTCACCCAGTTGTCGCACCGTGGAGTTGCGCGCCACGCCAACTACTTCGACAGCCGCGAACTTTTCGCAACCCACCAGCATCTGTCGACCGACAGGCGTCTCTCGCCCCCACAAACGCCTCGCGAGTTCCTGATTGACGATCACACGGTTGGACGCCGCGCGATCGGTTGCGTCGAAGTTGCGGCCGGCAAGCAGCGGAATGCGCATGGCCGGCAGATAGCCGGCGTCGACAATCTGGTCACTCACGCGGATTACAGGGTTCCCAGCGGTGGAGACGCAGCCGAGCCCGGTGGGAATGGGCGGCAGAAAATTGGCAATGGCGGCGCTGCGCACACCGGGAAGGCTCTTAATCCGGTCGAGTGCACGCGTATAGAAGGCCCGCCCTTGCTGCTCCGTGAAATCGGCGGCTGAGGTATAGACCTGCGCATAGAGTCGATTCTCCACCGGATATCCGGGATCGAGCTGCGACAGACGGCCCAGCGTCCGCAAGAAGCTGCCGGCGCAAAACAGCAGGACCACCGAAACGGCAACCTGCGCCACCAGTGCGATGCGGCGCAGGCGAACTCGCGACGGCGATGACGCGTCGACCTTCAAAGCAGGCGCGAGTTGGGCGCGAACTGCCTGGCGGGCGGGGATGAGTCCAAACACCAGCACGCTGAGCACCGACACGGCCGCGGTGAGGAGAACTACGCGCGAGTCCAGCTCGAGCCCGAGTTCGAGATGCTCGATCGGAAAGCTGACGCGGAACAGGGCGACCATCAGGCGATTGCTCACAGCGCCGAGCAGGATGCCCGCGATCCCGCCCATCGCGGCCAGTACCGCGCTCTCCGTGAGCAGTTGGCGCATGAGACGTCCGCGGCTGGCTCCCAGAGCGAGCCGCACGGAGATTTCGCGTTCCCGCGCCACGCCCCGAGCCAACAACAGATTGCCGACATTGGCGCACGCGATGCAGAGGATCAGTCCGACCACGATGACGAGGAAGGCCATGATCGGCGCCACTTGTTTCTTGGTGCGGGGATCGACGAAGCCGTTGGCGGGCTGCACCACTATGGGCGGCAGAGGACCGCGCGCCTGGAGATCCTGCGCGTGTCCGCGGCGGCTGATGGCGTTCAGTTCTTCGGCTGCGCCGAGCGGGTCAATGCCGGCCTTCAATGCGCCTACTGCCAGAATATGGGGACGATTGCGATTTTCCAGGTCGCGGTACATGTTGGGATTCTGCCGAAACCATGCGCGCATGGGCACGAAGATATCGGGGACAATCAAACCCCAGAGGCCGCCATAGTTGCGGGGAGCGACGCCCACCACGGTGTAGCGCAGTCCTTCGGAGCGCACAGTTTTGCCGATCACTCCGGGGTCGCCTCCGAAGATACGCTGCCAGGCGCTGTAGCTGATCACCGCCGATTGACCGGCCAATCTTTCCTCAGTTTTTGTCCGCAGCGATTTGCTGGAGTTGTTGATCGACGTCCAGCAGGCGTCTGTCAAGGCGCTGGAGGCGGCGACCGCTCTTGCCGTCGGAGAACTGGCGCCGGTACATCTCCAGAAGGTGCCGCGTAGCCGCGAGTGACTGGCGGATTCCGGGGAGGTCGGCCGTGGCGGTAGAAACGGAGAGAGCGGGGATGCAGTAAGGCTGAGGTGTATTGTGGCGGGCCCGGTAGAACTCGCGCTGCAAATCAGGTTGGGTGACCTTCAGATAGCGAAGGGTCATGCGGATGTCTTTGTGCCCCATCAGTTCTTTCAGAGCAGGCAGGCTAACCCCGCAGCGGAGCATGTCCGAGGCCCAGGTGTGGCGCAAGCGGTGAGGCGAGATCGGGCTCGTGTCGGCACAGCCTGCTCGCTTGGCAAAATCGGCCAGTGCGACGCGCAACGTTTGAAACAGTGCAAACCGGCGGCCCACGCGAGGCAACAGGAATCCTTCAGATTTCCTGAGACGCGCCGGAGAAGCTTGCGCACGCAGCTCCAGAATGCGCGATAGCAGGCGCAGTCCTTCCGAATCGAGAGGCACCAGGCGCTCAGTGTGAAGCTTGCCGAGGGGAACGTGCAGTGCCCATTGTTCGGGCCCGAGATGACGTTGACAATCGATTGGTAAGTGGATGCATTCTCCGATCCGGATCCCCGTGAGGCGAGCCAACAGGAGCGCATTGGAATATAGGCTGTCGGTGCGGCGCAATTCCTCTTGCAGTAGTCGATCATCTTCCGGAGACAGCGGCCTGGGGAGATACTCGGGGCGAACCGGAAAGTCTTCGCGGATGATAAGACCAGGCTGGAGGCGATGCCCCTGGGCAGTCAAGTCGTCGAGCAGACGGCGAAGACAGAGCAAGCGCTGCTCGCGGGTATGGTTGCCCACCGGCGGACGTAACTCGCAAAGCCAGCGGAACCAGCCCAGCATGTGGGGATCGCGGCGGAGTTGGGAGAGTCGACGGACCTCCGGGAAGGTGGCGCGAAGATAACCAACGAAGCGGCGGGCAACGTATTGGTACTTGACCACGGTGAAGGGCTGCAAAGTCAGCGAAAGGGTCTGGACGTGTGTTTCGAAAATCTGTTCGAGGCTCTGTCTGGGCTGACTCATGGCATCCTCGGAGTCAAACGCGCACGATTGGCGACGGCGCGGGTATATTCGCGCCAGACGTCCTGGGGAGCAAGTTGGACATAGAGCATGGTGGTGTGAATCTGCGAATGTCCCATGAGATGCTGGAGCGCGGGTAGGGAGATGCCCGCCCGCACCATGTCTGCTCCGAAGGTATGTCTAAAACGATGGGGGTTGGCCGGCGCGACTTGACTGCTTCGTCGATGATGGCGAAACAATGAGCGGAGCCCGGCAGTCGTCATAGGTTGACCGCGTCGACGGCCTTTGAGGGAAACGAACAGACAAGGAGAGTTGGCCAGCGGCCGTTCCAGGCGGAGATAGCTTTGCAGTACATCCAAGATCTCCCCGGGCAGTGGCAAGGTGCGCTGCTTCTTGCCCTTACCCAGAACGTGCAAGAGGGCGTCGGCGAGTTTCAGATCTTCGAGTTGGAGGGACAGGATCTCACAGGAACGTAGGCCATCGAGTAACATCAAGCCCACTACGGCCAGATCGCGGAAGGTACGAAAGCTGGCCCAAAACTTCGCGACTTGCTCTGCAGACAGGGGCAGGATAACGCGTCGAGGTTGCTTGAGACGGAGACCAAACGCAACGGTGCGATGGGGACGGCCGTAGCCGACCGGGCAGCGCGTCGTATAGGGACGCTGGAAATGGGAATGGCCAGCGGAAATCTCCTGTCCGTAATGGAACCGATACAAGCAACGAATGACGGTCAAACGATGATTTACGGTTGGCGGTGTGGGCTTCGGCTCCTGATCGAGTTGGTGACGGACGTAGTCGAGTAGGGTGGACTCGGTGACCTCCGACAGAGGCAGTGGCAGCGCCGGTTCGCTCCACCAGCGGGCGAAGTGTAGCAGGTCATAAGCGTAAGCACGTAGGGAACGCGGGGACAGTTGGCGAATGTGCTGACCATCGAGGAAGGCATTAGCCCAACCGATCTCCTGGCCCTGCTCATCGAGCAAGCGATAGGGAGAAACACTGGCCAAAACGGAGGGGCGATAGACCAAGAAAAGTTTCATAGTGGGCGTGCCTGTTGGAGACAGCAGGTGAAATCGGAGGCTGTGGCGCCGGCCACGAAGTAGCTGTTGGGGTCGTGCCCCGCCGGCAACTGGACGATGCGGGCGGTTACGCCGACATTGGCGAGGCGTTGTGCAAGCCCGTGAGAGGCGTGCTGGCCAGCTTGGTTTTCATCGTGGTCGAAGACAAGATAGACCAGGCGGCCCGCTCGATCGGAAAGCTGATGGAATTGAGACGGGGTCAGGTGGGTGCCAAGCGCGCAGGTGGTGTTGCGAAAGCCCGCCTGCCACAGTACGGCGAGGTCGAACAGGCCTTCGACCAAGATGGCCGTTGGAAAATCGCCGACTGACTCCCAGGCAACCAAGCTACCCTTGGAGCGCGGCAACAAGCGGTGCGGGAAGGCGGCACCAATACTGCGGCCGTACAGGTTGACAATCCGGCCAGCGTAACTGCAGGGGAAGATGATGCGCCGGCAGAAAGCGTCGCGTCCTTGCCTGTTGATCAGGCCGGTGTCGAACAGCAGATCGAATGGATATCCCCAGCCGGCGAGGTGGTGCCGCAAGTTTCCGCCGGGCGCATACCCGATACCAAGGTCTTCGATGAGTGTGGGATCGTGCAATCCACGGTATTCGAGATATCGGGCCGCTTCCGAATGACGATGGAGTTGAAGCTGATAGAAGGCGAGCGTCTGTTCCATCAACTGCGAAGCGGGAGCCGGCATTAGTTCCTGTTCGAGATGTGCCACACTTTGTCGAAACGGTAGGTTGAGGAAGAGTTGGACAAAGCGGATCAGGTCGCCGCCCCGGCCACACCCGTGGCAGTAGAACAGGTTCTTATGGGCATTCACGTAGAAGGACGGGCGCGTGTCCTGGTGTAAAGGGCACAACCCGACAAGTTCCTGCCGCGTGCCGGCACGACAAGGCTTCCAGTTGTGACGCTGCAAATACTCCAGCAGTGAAATGCGGTGTTTGAGCCGCTCCAGATCGTTGGTCATCGCGCTGTTTTCCCTTCAGGGATGAGCGTAGGAGAAAAGCAGCGGTATTCCCAGGCAAGGATGGTGGGCGGCCCGCTATTTTTAAAGGCGCAAGGGCCAGACCCGTGCGAGAAATGGAAATATGGTGTGCCAGCGCAATGGCAGCGAATCGTGAACGAGGGTCTCGGTTCTGTCGAACCATGCGCTTATGGCTAACATCGTGCGGCGCAAGTAAGAAAACGGCGGTTTAGAAGAGTCCAGTCTCTGGAACCATCGGCGCAACGTGGAGGGATCGGCTATGCGATCGGGGTCTTTGACCGCCGGCGCCGCGGCTTCCCAGCAGCAGCCTTCTACGAAGTAGCGCCGCAGCGCCTGGCTGCGTGCAATCAGGCTGTAATGGCCGTAGGGCGGCGAGAATGGCGGCAGGAAAGTGAACGTCTTTCCACATTGGTTGCAGAGACCGCGGCGAATCCCAATCCAATCATGGTGTGCATCGTGAGCC
This sequence comes from uncultured Solibacteraceae bacterium, assembly GCA_963815475.1. Classification (GTDB taxonomy): domain Bacteria; phylum Acidobacteriota; class Terriglobia; order Bryobacterales; family Bryobacteraceae; genus Sulfopaludibacter. The sequence continues at coordinate 68,760 of CAWFHD010000001.1, forward strand.
TGTTTGCGCCGACGACCGTGACCCACGATCGAATCCTGCTCACAAATCGGGCACCGGCGCAGAATGATATCCGCGCCCGCCTCGGCCCAATCGGCTTCGAGGTTGCCCTGGGCGGGGGAAAGTGAGATAACCAGTATCGTGACCGTGGGGGTCCCGCTCCCGACGTTGGCCTTTCCCAAGATCCGAACTCGAGCGCGGGGCCTTCACCTCCCGAGTAAAAATCCCGACTGGAAAAGAATAACGCCTTTCGACTGGCACACCCTCTTCTGCCACGATTAGCCGGTTAATTGCCGAAGGCTCATCGTCTGTGGTGAACCACTTGCCCAATGCTGTGCCGAGCCCGACCACTTGCGCGTAATTGCCAGTGACCACCTCGGCGCCAACGGCGTGAGCCTTGGAACCGGCATCCAGGCTCGACTCCGTGAGCAGGGTGGCGGCGATGCCGTCGAAGGAATGGTTCTGGTCGCGGAAATCGCGGTAGTCGGGATAGGAGATCGAGGGATTTCCGGCGCGCCCGGCGGTCATCAGGCGCGCGGCGTTCGCCACCGGCAATGGGCGGAACATCGCCGTACTCAGCATGCTGAAGATGGTAGCGTTGACACCGATGCCGAGCGCCAGCGTCAGCACTGCAATCGCGGCGAAGCCGGGAGTCTTTCGCAAGGAGCGCAAGGCGAAGCGAAGGTCGGCTGCCAGTTGCTCCAACCGCATCAGCGGACGAGTGCTCTCGTAGAAGCGCTCCACGGCACCAGTAGTGTTTCCGAAAGTTCGGCGAGCGGTGCTCCGGGCTTCGTCTGGGCTCATGCCGGCGGCGATGAGGCGGTCTGTCTCAAGCGCGAGATGCGCTTCGATCTCAGATTGGAAATCCTCGGGCGAGCGGCGATGGGTAGACATCCGAGATGAGTATGCTGCAACTCGGGTCGAATGTCAACCCGAACAAATGACCGCTGAATTCACCTCATACAATTTTCCTTGACACCGCTAACGTTAGCGCTATAGTCTAGAACATCGTCAACCTGCGCCTTACGCGCCCTGAGAGGTTAGCCATGTCGCGATACGTTCTTTTTGCATGTCTGATGTTGGGTTCCGCCGTCGCCTGGGCTCAGGTGAACGGGTCGATTACGGGCACCGTCGCCGACCAAACCGGCAGTGCCGTGGCCGGAGCGACCGTGAAGATCACGTCGGAAGGAACCGGCGCCGTGCAAACGGAGTCGAGCAATGCGGAAGGTAGTTTCACCTTCACCGCGGTGCCGCCTGGATTTTACTCGGTCAGCGCCGAGCACCCTGGCTTCAAGAAATTCCAGAAGCAGCATCTGGAACTCACCCCAGGCGATCACCTGGCAGTCGGCACACTGCCCATGTCGGTTGGCGATGTCACCGAATCGGTGACCGTACAGGCGGAAGGCCAGGCGCTACAGACCGCCAGCAGCGAACGGGCCGGTATTGTGACCAGTGAGGAGATCAAAGACCTGACGGTGATCAATCGCGATTTCACATCCTTCGCGGAGTTGCAGCCGGGTGTGGTGATCAATGTCAGCCAGAGCGTCCAGACGTTCAGCGGCAACAATACCTTCAACGTACTGGGCGGCCGCACCACCGGCAACAACATCACGGTGGATGGATTGCCCACCAGCAATACAAACCAGAGCAACATGAACACCACTGTCAGCCTGGACAACACGCAGACGGTGGAGGTGAAGGTCTCCAACTTCTCGGCGGAGTTTGGGCGCAACAACGGGTTTGCGGTGATGGCTGTCAGCAAGACCGGCACTCGCCAGTTGCATGGAGCCCTCTATTACTACGACCGCAACGAAGCGTTCAACGCCAATAACTTCTTCAACAATCGCAGCGGCATTGCGCAGACGCCCCTGCGCATCGACTATGCCGGCGCCAACCTGGGAGGTCCGCTGAGCATCCCACATGTGGGCGCCACAAAAGGCAAGCTATTCTTCTTCATTTCGGCGGAGCAGATTGGCGAACTGCGCCCCAAAGGCCTGCAGACGTTGACCGTGCCGACCGACTTGGAGCGTGCCGGCAACTTCACGCTCTCCGGCGCCAAAGGCACGCCCACGGCTTATAACAACACACCCATGGTGGTGATTAAAGATCCCACTACCGGCGTGGCCTTCCCCGGGAATGTCATCCCGGCCAGTCGCCTGATTCCCTCCATGGTGAATTATCTGAAACTGCTGCCCGCGCCGAACTACACTTCGGCTGCCGACCTGGCGGTTTCCAAAGGTCAATACAACTATCTCTTTCAGGAGAGCCTGAACGTCCCGAAGTGGCTCAACAGCGCGCGGCTCGACTACAACATTAGCGACAAGACGCAGTTCTTCGCGCGCTTCAATTATTGGTATGAGGATCAGCAGGGCAGCGCGGTTTCGGCGTCCAACACCGCCTGGGGCTGGCTGGACACTCATTACATCGCGATCACGCCATCGGGCGTGATTTCGCTGACCCATATTTTCTCCTCCTCGCTGGTATTCCAGGGGACGATGGGCTACTCGCAGTTCAGCGAATCCGGCTCGCCGCTCACGCAGCAGGCCCTGGTGTCCAAGGAGCGTGACACCGTGGGCTTCACCATTCCGCAGCTTTATCCGAGTTCGAACCAGTACAACGTTGTGCCTGCGGCGACCTTCGGAGTTAACAACTCCGCGAACCCCGCGTACACGGCCCGCTTCCCGCTGCAGGGCGTAGAGAATACATTAAACTGGAACGGCAGCATCACCAAGATTACCGGCGGCCATACACTGAAGGCGGGCGCCACTCCGGAACATTGGACGGCCATGAAGGGCAAGAATGCTTCGGCCTTCGCCGGCAGCATGAACTTCAGCCAGGACAGCACCAACCCGCTCGACACCGGGTACGCGTACAGTAACGCGCTGCTGGGAGTGCTGGACCAGTACACCGAGACTTCCAACCGGTTCCCCATGTACGAGACGAATACCACCGTTGAGTGGTATGTGCAGGACAACTGGAAGGTTTCACGCAACCTGACCATCGACGCCGGGCTGCGCTGGGGTTGGGGCCCGCCGTGGCATAACAGCCAGAACATCGAGGCTGGATTCTCGCCAGCGCTGTGGAACCCCGCCCAGGCGGTCAAACTGATCCAGCCGGTTCTTTCCGGCGGCAAGCGCGTGGGACTCGATCCTTATACCGGCGCCATCCTGCCCGCGGTCACGATTGGTGCGATTGCGCCCGAAGCTCCCAACCAGATCGATGGGATTATCGACCGGCAGCTCGATCCGAGCTATCCCAAGGGTTTGCGGAGCACCGGCGGCATCAAGACCGCGCCCCGCCTCGGACTGGCCTGGGATCCGTTCGGTAAAGGAAAGACCGTGATCCGCACCGGCGGCGGCATCTTCTATAACATGCACGAGCCGGATAATTACCCGTATCAGATTGGGTGGGCCACGCCGCCGCTGCAATACAATCCAGTTGAGTATTACACCTACCTGACTAACTTGGCCGGATCACAGGGTTATAACTTCCCCAACAACGTGAATGGGTTCAACCCCGACCGGCAGATCCAGACCACTTACAACTTCAGCTTCGGCGTGCAGCAGGAACTGGGCTTCGGCACCATGCTGGATGTCGCTTATGTTGGCGCGCTGGGCCGGCACCTGATCGGCTCAACGAACCTCAACAGCGAGCCGTTGGGGGCTGACTATCAACCTTCCGCGCTGGATGCGAGCAATGGGAACAAAGTGCTGCCTTCCCAGTTCCTGAGGCCCTACCCGGGATACGGCAACATCACTTACTTTTTCTACGGCGTCAACTCCAGCTATCACTCGCTGCAGACCGCCGTGCGACGCCGCTACCGGAGCAACCTCACCTATGGCGCAATCTGGACCTGGTCAAAGGCGATGGACTACGATGACAGCGACACCACCGCCAACACCATCAGCTCGCTGATCAATCCCAAGATCTGGAACTACGGCGAAGCGGGTTATGACCACACGCATATCTTCCGCGTGTACTGGAATTACAACATTCCGCGCGCCAGTAATCTGGTGAATTCGAAGATCATCAAAGGCATGTTCGACAACTGGCAGATTTCGGGAATCTACACCGCGCAGAGCGGCGCGCCGCAGGCAGTGAGTTACAGTTACTCGCCGACGCAGGATATCACCGGCACGTCCACCGACACCGGTCGTCCTATCGTGGTGGCCAACCCGGTGCTCCCAAAGAGCCAGCGAAGCGTTAACCAGGCGTTCAACACCGCGGCGTTCGTCGCGCCTTCGCCAACCATGTGCGAAGTTGCCAATCCGCCGTTCCTCTGCTGGGGGAACGAATCGAAGTACGCGTTCCGCGGCCCGGGAATCAACAACTGGGACATGTCGCTGTTCAAAAACGTGCCGATCACCGAAAGATGGAAAGCGCAGTTGCGCGTGGAGGCTTACAACCTCTTCAACCACACCCAGTTCACTACCATCAACACCGCGGCGCAGTTCAATCCCACGACCGGAGCCCAGACCAACGGCACGTTCGGACAATACACGGCGGCGGCGAATCCGCGCCAGTTGCAACTCGCGCTTCGCGTATGGTTCTGACAGCGCGCTAGTGCCGCGCAACCCACGCTGCGATGATTTCAAGCACCTGGGGCGACATGGTTTCCTCGATTTCTCGATACTCCGATATCGAACCGGTCTTGGCTTTTTGAAAGAGGTGATTCACGCCGGGCATCAGTTGCACTGTGAAGTCGCGATTGCCTGCCTTCTTTAGCGCCGCCTCGATGGCAGGTAAGTTCAATTCCGGAGTTACCTGCGAATCCTTCGAGCCATTGAGCGCCAGCACCGGGCACCGGATCTGCTCCAGCGCGGGGCGTGGATCGTAAGCCAGGAAATAGCGATACCACGGCGTCATCTGGACTTTCAGGCGCTGCAGCGCTGCCGGGTCGCCGCGCGAAAGTTCCTGGAGTTTTCCGTCGGGATCGTTGCTCATCAGGGCGCTCAGCAGTTTGTGTTCGAAGGCCCGCGGAGTGGCGGCCATCTCCGGTGACATTCCGCCCAGCAGGTTGGCCTGGTACACCTGGTCTTCGATCACCTCCGCGCCGGTGACGCCCGTCCCTGCCAGCATCACAATGAACGCCACTTCCGGCATCTTCACCGCCACCATGGGCGCGATGATGCCGCCTTCGCTGTGGCCGATGAGCCCGATGTGTTTTCTGTCGACGTCGGGCCGAGAGGCAAGATAACGGACGCCTGCCATCGCGTCACTAGCAAAGTCCTGAGTAGTGGCAGTCTTGAAATCGCCAGTGGATTCACCGATTCCCCGGTCGTCCACGCGTAGCACGGCAACGCCGCGGCGCGTCAGATAGTCGGCGAGCACTAGGAAGGGTTTGTGATCCATCAGTTCTTCGTCGCGGTTCTGCGGACCCGAGCCGGTGATCAGCAGGACGGCGTGAAACGGGCCTCCACTCTTCGGACGCGTGAAGGCGCCGGCCAGACGCACCCCGGCGGCCTGAGGATTGTCGTACGCTACCTCTTCCGACAGGTAAGGGAATGGCTCGGTTGGCTCCTGCGGACGCCTGGGTCGCGATGCTTCCACGGCGCTCGGCCGGTGGAGTGAAAGCGATAAGTTCAGTCCGTCTTGCGACCACGTCCCCACGATGATGCCGGTCTTGGCATCGAAGACTCCGCCAAACTTCCCGCCAATATTCGGGATGCTAAATGCGACCTTCCCATCGGCAGCAGCAATGGACGCAAGCGGAATGCCTTTGACGCCGCTATCGATGGCATCCATCCACCCGGTCCAGGCGCTTCCGGCGCTCTTGAGATGAACCGCGAGATGCTGATCAACGCCTTTGAAGGTAACGGTGCCCCGCCAGTCCCCGGAGATCAAAGGCGCATCCGCCGCGGCAGCTATCCCGCAGACTCCGGCGAGCACAATCAGCGCACGCATACTGAAAACTGTACCGAAATTCGAGGCCGGACGCAGCGGAACTTAGACGACACGACGGCGGCGAATCGTGAAAAGCGCGGCGGCCAGCAGCACCGGAGCGAAGTAACCCGGCTCCGGTGCGGCTAGGTTGTAGCCAATCACGTCCATCTCGCGAATATCCACCGTGCTGAGGTCGTTTTCAACTCCGGCGCTGTTGAATGCGTTGAACGAATCGTTTGTGCCGCTAACCCAATCCCTGAGGTCTCCGCCGCCGGGGTTGTTAAAGCCTTTCAGGTTTGTAGCGCCGCCGTCGATCGAGAAGTACACGCCCGTATTCGTCTGGTTCAGGCTCAGGCTTCCCGGGGCCGTGTAACCAAACAGATCAAGGGCGTCGAAGGCCGGATTCCCATTAATTTCAGTAGTGCCCAGCAAGCCGACCCTCCCCATCACCTCGGTGATCTCATGCTCCGCGACGCCGATGAAATCAAAATCGCCGGGAACAGCCCGATTGCTAGGATCGAAGGTGTAGTTCCAGCCCGCGCCGAAAGTGACCGAACCATCCGGGTCGGAACTGTTGGCGGGAAGCAACCCCAAAGCTTTTGCCTCGGCATTGCTCAGCCAGAACGTCTGACCGCCGGTCGGATCCGTCGCGAGAGGGTTGGAGATGGCCGTGCTGTCATCGGCTGAACTTGCATCCGATGTGAGGGCGCTCTTGATGGTGGAGTAGGAGCCGACATTAGTAACGTCAGTGCTGCTTTCACCAAGCGTGCCGGTGCCAGCGGCAGCATTGATGGCGATGTTAATGGTGATCGAATCCGAATAAAGTCCGGAGAATACACTCTCCACATACGTAATGGCGTTTTCCCATTGCGTAATCTCGGTAGGGCTAAGGTTTGCGTTCAGACTAGTGGAATTGCCGGTCAGATTGAAGGTGTTGTTAAAAATCAGGCTGGCGTGCCCTGGTATCGAGGCTGCTATAAAAAAAAGGAACAAACCCATCGCTTCTCTGCGGAAACATATCATCACACACCCTCCGAGGTGTGATTAATGATACCGTCCGCGCAGTCCGAGGCGGAAGGTTCAGGGCTGCCAAAGCAGAGAGATTGGTACTACGACTTAGGTGTATAGTGTTTGATTAACATTAGGCAACAGACTGGCTCCCTGACGCTCACGGAGCCAGTCTGTGACTAACTGCAAGCCTAGACTTTTTCGGGCACGACGAAAGGTTTGCGGTAATTCCGGGTGAGCAACTTATTGGCTTCGGAATCGCCCTTCACCGTCATCGTGGCGGCATCGAAATGCAGCGTACGACCCACCCGGTACGAGACATTCGCCAGATGCACCAGGATGGTGGAGGCGGCGCCCTCTTCCACTTCAGCATGGAGGCTCTCCCGCTTCCGGCTCCTCACGGCCTCGATGAAGTTCAAGAAATGATCGCCGCCCTTGTTATTGGAAGGTCCCTCTTCCTGATTCTCGCCCAGCCAGGAGTGGTACGAACTGTAGCTGTCCACCGCCAAGTAGCCTTTGGAGCCATAGAACAGATTGCCGATGCTATCGGGAGCACGACGCGGACGATTGGCGCGAGCCGCGGGCGCCGGACCGTCGGCCGCCGGTTCTTCGCCTGCCGCCGCGCGTCCAGGACCGCCTGCACGCGGAGCAGGAGCGCCCACCGTAGCTTCATGATTGCTCATCCAGTGGCGCACCTCGAACTCCATCATCTGGTGCTTGCCGCCTTCGTTGAACTCGAAGGCGCAATTCAGGGTGTTCGGCGTCTCCTGGTCATTGTCGAACATGAACATGCCGCCGATGGCACTGACCTTAGTGGGATATTTCACGCCCAAGCCCCATCGCGCTACGTCCACTTCGTGAATGCCCTGGTTGCCGAGATCGCCGTTGCCGGTGTCCCAGAACCAATGCCAGTTGTAGTGGAAGCGGTTCATGGTGAACTCGTGCATCGGGGAAGGCCCGGTCCACAGGTCGTAATCTACCCCGGCGGGCACAGGCGCCACGGGCTTGTGGCCGATATCGGCGCGCCACTTGAAGCACAGGCCGCGCGCCATGTAGACATCGCCAATCAGGCCCTCGCGCATCTTCTGCACGGCTTCCTGCACCGCCACAGAGGAGCGGATCTGGCTGCCCTGCTGCACCATGCGGTTGTACTTGCGCGCCGCCGCCACAATCTGCTTGGCCTCGAAAACGTTGTGCGAGCACGGCTTTTCGACGTAGACGTCCTTGCCGGCTTGGCACGCCCAGATGGTCATCAGGGTGTGCCAGTGATTGGGCGAAGAAATCGAGATCGCATCGATATTCTTGTCTTCAAGTAGCTTCCGGATGTCCTTATAGGTATCCGGCTTCTTCTTACCGAGCTTTTCGATCTGGCTCAAACCCTTGGCAATGTGCGAGTCGTCAGGGTCGCAGATGGCCACTATCTCCACATTCGAAAGCTTGCTGTAGCCGCTGATGTGGGACGCGGAACGTCCGCCGATGCCGACACAGGCGATCCGCACGGTATCGTTGGGACTGCCGAAAACGCTGGACGACGCGCCGAGCGCCGCCGCCGAACTTACCAGGAAACTTCGTCGATCCATGGACACTCCTCCTTGGGATTTGCTAAGACACACTTCCGGTAAATTAGATAGACGAATCCGAAAGTCTGGACGTTACCGCTACACGGTCATCAGCTTACGAGATTTTGCGGTTTCCCCGCCAAAAACGCCGACAGATTCTCAACCGTAAGATCCATCAAGCGCGCCCGTGCCTCTTTCGTAGCCCACGCGATGTGCGGCGTCACCAGACAGTTACGCGCCGAGAGCAATGGATTACTCTGCTGCGGCGGCTCCACGGAAAGCACGTCAACCGCAGCGCCGGCAATGCGTCCCGCGTTGAGCGCATCGGCCAAATCCTGATCCACCACCAGCGGCCCGCGCGATGTATTGATCAACACGGCCGATGGTTTCATCAGCTCGATGGAGCGGGAGTTGATCATGCCGCGCGTCTCCGGAAACAGCGGCGAGTGGAGGCTCACCACGTCCGCTTCGCGCAACAATTCATCCAGCTCCACCCAGCGAAACCCAGTATAGAGCGGCGCATTCTGCTGCACGGTGTCATGCGCAATCACGTGCATTCCCATGGCATCGGCGATCCGGCCCACGCCGCGCCCGATGCGGCCGAAGCCCACCACCCCCATCGTCTTAGCGGCCAACTCGGTGAGCGGCGCCTTCCAAAAGCTCCAGTCCCGATTGCTGCTCCACTCTCCGGCGCGAACAGCGTCGGAATGCAGCTTCACGTTATGACAAAGCTCCAGCAGCAGCGCGAAGACGAATTGCGCCACCGACGCGGTTCCATACGTGGGGATGTTCGCCACCACGATCCCCTGGTGTTTCGCGGCCTCCACGTCCACCACGTTGTAGCCGGTGGCGAGCACTCCGATGTACTTCAGCTCGGGCAAATCCTTCAGCACGGCTGCAGGTAGCGGAGTTTTGTTGGTGAACACGGCGGTGGCGCCGGCGGCGCGGCGCACCACTTCGTCGGCCGGAGTCCGGTCGAACACTTCCACGTCTCCGAAACGCCGGAGGCCATCCCAGGAGAGGTCCCCAGGGTTGAGGCAGTAGCCATCCAAGACTGTGATCTTCATGCGTCAGCTCCAGTTTGAAATCGTAATGGGCGGGAAAGGAGAACTCGCCGCCACCGCGGCCGAATAGCCCTCGCCTGCATCGATATCTACCACGTGCCAGTCCCCATCCGGCGTTTTCCCGGCGCAATACAACCCGAGCCCTGCTGCTTTCCAGAGAGCTTCGGCGCGGGTCCATCGGCGGAAAAATTCTCGCTCGCGATCCGGCATGGGAGTGACGGCAAGCACTTCCGCGTCTCCCGGCGGCAGAAAGCGCTCGGCGATCCGCGCCACATCGGACATGGAGCGTATTCGCTCGATATCCACGCCGACCTCCACGTCCTCCGACACCACCACCAGCGCTCTACCCTTCGTGTGGGACAGATTGAATTTGATGTGGGGAAGTTCCCGCAGATAGGGTTTGCCCTGCGGCAGACGGTCGAGCACCACCGGCCTGCCGGCGATACGCTCCAGAATGGCGTGTAGTGCGACGCGCGCATCCTCCCGGTTAACTCCGTCGATGCGCCAGACCTGGATCATGGAAGATCCTCGCGGAGCGCGGCCAGCACCGGGCCCGGATCGTTCAGATAAAAATGGCTACCAGCAAACATCCGCACGGCGAAGGAAGCCGTCGATTGTTCGGACCACGCGTGGAGCTGTTCCCGGCTGATTCGTGGATCGGCGATGCCGCCGTAGGCGCGGATGGGCACATCGAGCGGCGGCCCTTCAACGTAGATGTAATTGCGATAAAGCGCAGCGTCGGCGCGCAGAGCCGGTAAGATGGCGCGCATCGCCGCGGCGTCATTCAGCAGATCGGCGGGGATTCCCTCCAAGCGGCGCAACTCCTCCATGAACTCGTCGTCGGATGGCGCAGGCGGTGGCACATAACCGCGACGGTACTGCGGTGCGCGCGCGCCGGAAACGATCAGCATCCGCGGCATCTCAACACCGCGGCGACGCAGTTCTCGCGCGAGCTCAAAAGCAATCGCCGCGCCCATGCTGTGGCCGAAGAACGCATAGTCGCGAACGGCGTAGGGCACGATGGCGTGGGCAAGCGCCTCGATAAGCGGTGCCATGTGTTCGAACGGAGCCTCGGCCGCGCGCGATTCCCTTCCCGGCAGGCGAACCGGACAAACGAGTGGATCGTGCCAGGCGGAGTAAGCCACGGTCCCGCCGCCGGCGTGCGGGAAGCAGAAAAGGCGCAGGCCGTGTACCGAATCGGCGCCGGGAAACCAGGATGCCGGCGGCGATTTCTTGCGCAGCCGCAACGCCAGCAGCCGTCGCTTGTCAGCCGTAAGCGCCGCGGATGCCGGAGTGGACGGAGTGAGACGAGCAGCAGCAGGCTTTGCCAAGACGCCCTTGAGCAGATTCTCGAATGGCTCCGCCGTGAGGGTGGAAGCGTAGTGAATCGCCGCTTCCCGCGATTGCCGCGAGATTTCGCGAAAGTGAGCCTCATCATGTAGCAGACGATCGAGCCCTTCGCGCCACGGCTCGATATTCTGCGGAGGCACTTCCGCCACCGGCACCATCTGCTCGTCGAGTTGCGTCTGGTATTTGACGATGGGGTTGACCGGCAGCAGGTACGGAACGCCCATCTTGGCTTCCGGAATTCCTCCGACATTCGCGGCCATCACAGGCACGCCGCGCAGCATGGCTTCGAGCACAATCCGCGACCGCGCTTCCGCCCATAGCGATGGCGCCAGCAGCACGCGCGTCTGTCGCAGCAGCAGACCGATGTCGTCCACCGGATCGAGCAGCGTAATATTGGCGAGGGCGCGCAAAGCGGCGTAATCCTGCGCATTTGTGCCCCAGGTGGGCACGGCGGCGAAAGGGGTCAGCGGGAAGGCATCGGCCAGCGCCAAAAAGATCGAGATGCCCTTGACAGCGCACGGATTGACGATCGTGACGAATTCTCCGGGACCAGTGGCTGACGGGATCTCGCGATTCTCGAGCAGCGAGATGGGCACGTGGACGGCCTCAATGCCGGCGTAATTGCGGATGTAATCGGCAACGTACTGGCTCACTCCCACCACGGCATCGGCGGCGCGCAGCCGCGCTGTTTTGGCTTCGCTGGGGAAGGCGCAGTCCGGACCGAAGGGCACGGCCAGCGTGGCGCGCGCCAGGTATACCACACGCGATGCCGCCCGCAGGGCCACCTCCAGCAGCAATTGCGCCGGATCGTCCGTAGATGCCAGGATTACGTCGGGCTGGAAGACCTCCACCTGAGCAGCGAAGTGCCCTCGCAGGTTGGTATTGGTCACCACGTGGACCTCGACGCCGAGGCGCTCGAACGTGACGACACCACCGGCGGATGACGGCTCCACGCCGCGCGCTCGCAATTGCGCCACGTACTCATCATGCTGCGGCGCTCCGAAAACGCTGATGCGTGCCACCACACGGCAAGTGTGGCCTCGCGCGGCCAGCTCTTCTGTAAGAATCCGATTGGACTTGTCGCCTCCTCCATGGGCGGGGTAGTAGAGCGAATTCTGCGCCAGGAGGATGCGCATCAGCCACGCACCAGTTTTCGTTTTCGCAGCCGCTCCAGCAGCAGCGCCCGCCGCTCCGGCGTCAACGACTCCACCGTCGCCTGAACGGGCGCGCCGGCACTCCGCGGCTGCAACCCCTCGAGATATTTTTCCAGTTGGCCGGCGTCGAGTCCTGCCACGAAGCGCAGCGCCACTTCGCGCGAGGTCTTCGACTCGTGCTCATAGGCGGCGCGATCATGCAGCAATTCATACAGCGCGTCCAGCCAGGGTTTCGGGTCGTTTTCGTGCACCACCGGCTTGGGCATGCCGTGCTCATCGAAGACCGGCTGATAGCGCTCCACGGTGCGAACGGGAATTGCGTATCCGGTGCCCGACTTGGCCTCTTTCAGCCCGCCCGAATCGCTGGCGATCACCGGAATTCCGCGCAGCATGTTTTCCATCACGATCAGCCCGAAGCCTTCGTACCAGAGCGACGGCATCAGCAGCACACGAGTCCCCGCCAGCACATCGTCGATGTTGCGGGCGTTCGGCAGGAAGCGGACGTTGGGCAAGCGGTCCAGCGCGCGGCGGTCCTCGGCGGTGGTGCCCCAGCCGGGCAGCACGGCAAAGTTCTCGGTGGGCAGGCGTTCCGCGATCTGCAGAAAAATGGAAATTCCCTTCACCGCGCAGGGATTGATCATGGTGATGCTGCCCAGCTCGAAGTTCGAATAGTGCGTGAAAGGTCCGGCGCCATACAGCGGCGGATGGATTACCACTGCTGGGCGCCCCAGTTCTCGCTCGATATAGCCGGCCATGTGATGGCCGATGGCGACGATGCCGGCGGCTTCCGAAACCAGGAGCGCGGCAGCGGGGTCGGGATTCCAGCTTGCGGGGCCGAATGGGTAAAACTGCGGAGTGTGGGCTAGGTACACGACACGGCCCGCGGCGGAATGCTGCGCCTCGCGTAGCAGGGCGTGGCCTAGATCCTCGGAGGAGACCAGCACCCAATCGGGGCGAAACTCGCGGATCTGCTCGCGCAACACCTGCACGCGGCGAGCGGGCTCCTCTACAGCCAGCACCACGATGGAGTCGTGGTGAGGCAGTTCAGCGCCCGGGCCGGAAGGGCCGCAGACAATGCGGCACTGATGGCCCGCCGATGCCAGATGATCGAGCCAGATCAGATTGCTGCGGGTGGCTCCGCCGCGGGGCGGAATGTAGGAGGCGTTAGAGGTGAGAAGGATCCGCATCCTGCTCCTCGGCCAATAACGCCTTCACCTCTTCGTCGGAAAGTCCTTCGAGCTCCTGAAGCAGTTCCTGGTAATCGCCGCCGGCCTGCTCGATTTCCTTGAGCTCGAGCGCGCCGGCCAGTTCCGCGACTGTAAATTCGCCGCTGTAGACCACTTCGAGCGAAAGCTCCACATTGTAGATTTGGCGCACGCGCGAGAGCAACTGCACCGCAAGCAGCGAGTGTCCCCCGAGCTCGAAAAAGTTCTCGTCGCGGCCCACCGCCGGCAGGTTCAGCAGGCCCGCCCACAACTCTGCCAGTTCCTGCTCCAGAGGCGTGCGCGGCGGCGCGGCGATCGGGCGCGCAGGAGCGGCCTTCCGCGACGCAGCGCTGATCCGCTCCAGCACCTGCGCCGGGTCACGCAATTCGGTTGCGATGCGCACATAGTCAATGCGCGGAAGCGTGTGGGCAACGGAGGCCGCCGCAGTATCGACTTTCGGCGCTGCCTGAGGCCGGTAACGCACGCCGGCCGCCTCCGCCGCAGATAATCTAAAGACGCCCTCGCTTTCGGGTGCGATGGCTTCCAGGAACAATCGCGCGGGACGATTGCGCTGCGATTCGACAAACGGAATCGCCACGGCCCCTAGCCCACGTTCGTTCGCAATCTCGCCTAACTTCGCGACCATCCGATGCTCCACGCCTCGCCCAAGAGCACGGCAACTAAGCAGAAACGTATCGGCCACGAGGGTGTCGCGCTGCTCGCGGACGATCATCACTCCTGTGAGCCCGTAATCGCCGAAGCGATCGCGCACGATGACGGCAAAGCAATCCAGACGTGCGATCTCGGCTTCAGTGCGCCGGATAGCGGAGACGTTCATCTGGTTGGTGCGCTGCGTGAGCTGTGCCACGCGCGGCAACTGCTCAGGGCGCACCGGCGCGATCTCCACCTCAAGCTGGAGCGACGCCAGAAACTCTTCCAGGCTTCCAGAGGAGCGCTCGGCTTTCGCACGTTCGGCGTTTTGAGCGTAAAGGTCGGCGCGACGCTTGTCCTCATCGGTGAGTCGGGCGCGGTCGAAGGCCCAGATGTGCCGCAGGAAAAGCGGAATATCCGAGGCATCGGCGGGCAGCGGCAGCGCCAAGACTTCGGGAGCGGACGCCTGCGCTTCGGTACACTCCTTGGGATTGTCGTCCACCAGGATGAAACTATCAGGGCCGAGACTCAGCTCAACAGCGAGTGACGCCAAACTTGCGCCCTTCGTCTCCCAATTGATGCGGCGTGCTACAAAATCGTCAATTCGCAGCGGCATCTCTGGGTGGGCGCGGAAAACATCCAGCACATCCTCTTCGTTATTCTTACTGCACAACGCCAACAGCATGCCTTCACGCCGCCGCTCCGCCATGAACTCCTGCAGAGCCCTGCGAGGCGTGTCCAGCACCACACCTTGCGGACCGTCTTCGCCGCAGATGCCAGCCCACAGGGTCTCATCGCAATCGAGCGCGACTACTTTGTAAGGCGGGCGCGCAATAGCATGGATACGGCGCGCGATGGCGGTGGCCAGGGCCGCAAAGAATAACGGAGTGTAGGGCAGCCGCCCCAGCTCATCGCCGTGCGGGTCGTGAATTTCGGCGACGGGATAGAGGTTCAGAATCTGCGAGGGCAGCAGGACGTGTACCGACGGCACGTCGGCCAACCCCGCGCAAATGGTGGAGAGGGACAGCGCACACGGCTCCGGCGAGGGGCAGATGGCGAGAATCAGCGGCGCGGAAAAAGCGCCGGCGGCGCCGCGAATAGCGTCCACCAAGCGGCGCACGGGCTCGTCCACGCCGGCCTGCGCCCAGTCCTGGAGCCGAACTAAAGCAACATTAAAACCGCCACGATTGCGCCCGAACAATCCAGCCGGATCGAGCAACTGCTGAAAGAGTTGGTTGTAGCCCGCAAAGAGGATCTCGTAGTCCAGACCCAACTCTCCGGCCCAAAACGCCAATCCCGGCTGAATTGCTTCCGCGGTGAACGTGGCGCTAATGGCGATCACACGATCGTCAAGCGGCATCTCCAACCATTATGCCAGCAGAGCCGGGGGTCTTTACCACCGGCTCCGCCGCTTGAAGGAATGGGAGAGCACTTCTACGCCGTGCGCGACTTTTGCTGCGCCATCTTCGCCATCATTTCTTGCCCGCGTCTCTGCATTTCGTCGGGGGCGACGTCTTCTTTGTGAGTGGCCAACGACCAGGCGTGGCCGAACGGATCGGCCAGCTTACCGTACCGGTCGCCCCAGAACATATCGGCGGGTGGCTGGGTAGCTTTCGCGCCGGCGTCAGTGGCTTTCTTGTAGGCCGCGTCGACGTCCTTCACGTACATGAAGAGATTAGCGGTTGTGCCGCCCAGAGACTGGGGCGAACGGCACTCGTTGCCCGGCATTTCGTCGGCAAGCATAATCACCGAATCGCCGATTCTCAGTTCGGCGTGGGCGATTTTTCCGGGAGGACCTTGCATCCGACTCACTTCCGTGGCATCGAACGCCCGTTTGTAGAAGTCAATCGCCTTGGCGGCATCGTTTACGGTCAGATATGGCGTAACGGAATGGAACCCGTCGGGTATCGATTTTGCGTGACTCGGCATTGCGATCTCCTTTCGGACGATTGGGTTGTTTGAACAACCTCAGTCTACGCCGGCCACTCGAAATCTTCTGTGCGAATACGTTGCTTCCCGCTGCGGAGAGTGCCACCAGTCACAGACCCGCGGTCGAGTTGGCTGCGGTAGAAACCATCGTGTACCATACAGCGCCGGATTATAATAGCGACAGCCATGAAAGCGATTACAGCCCTGTTCGCTCTCTCCGTTTGTCTCACCGCCCAACCTTCGGGTTCGCGCGATTATCCGGTCAAGCCCGTTCCATTCACCGCTGTCCACGTGAACGATGCGTTCTGGGCGCCGCGCATCGAGACCAATCGCAAGATCACGATTCCCTTCGCTTTCAAGAAAGATGAAGAGACCGGCCGGCTCGACAACTTCATTCGCGCAGCCGAGGCGTTGCGCGGCGAACCGTTCGCCAATCACAAGCCACCGGGGTATCCCTTCGACGATACCGACGTCTACAAGGTGATTGAAGGCGCGTCCTACACGCTCAGCGTCCATCCCGACCCACAACTCGACGCGTACATCGATGGGCTCATCGCGAAGATTGCCGCGGCGCAGGAGCCCGACGGCTACCTCTACACCGCGCGCACCATCGACCCGCTGAATCCGCATGCCTGGTCAGGCAAGCAGCGCTGGGTGCTGGAAGGCGTCAACAGTCACGAACTCTACGATCTGGGCCATCTCTACGAAGCCGCCGTGGCGCATTATCAGGCTACGGGCAAGCGCACTCTGCTCGACATCGCGCTGCGCACCGCTAACTTGCTCGACCAAACTTTCGGTCCGGGCAAGCGCGCCATCTGGCCGGGACACCAGATTGTGGAGATGGGGCTCGCGAAACTCTATCGCGCTACTGGCGATGTTCGCTATCTGAATCTGGCGAAGTTTATGCTGGATTCGCGCGGGCCGCAGAGCGACGAGGAGGGCGCGGGCAAGCCTTACACGCAGTCGCACCTGCGTGTGGTAGAGCAGACCGAAGCCGTCGGCCATGCCGTTCGCGCCACCTATATGTATTCGGGAATGGCCGACGTGGCGGCGCTCACTGGCGACACGGCATACGTCAACGCGCTCGACAAGATCTGGGAAAACGTGGCGGGCAAGAAACTCTATATCCCGGGCGGGATCGGCGCCACCGCCGCGGGCGAGGCCTTCGGCCGCAATTACGAACTGCCCAACATGTCGGCGTACAACGAGACCTGCGCCGCCGTGGGCAACGACTACTGGAACCACCGCCTCTTCCTGCTGCATGCCGACGCGCGCTACATCGACGTGATGGAGCGGACGCTGTACAACGGGCTGATCTCGGGCGTCTCGCTCGATGGCACTACGTTCTTCTACCCCAATCCGCTGGAATCGAACGGACAGCACGCGCGCAGTCCGTGGTTCGGCGTGGCCTGCTGCCCCGGCAACATCACGCGTTTCATGGCGTCTGTCCCTGGGTATGTCTACGCGCAGCGCGGCGATGCCCTGTGGGTGAATCTATTCATGGGAAGCAACGCTGAGATCAAAATGGACAATGGCCGCACCGTCCAGATGACGCAGGAGACCCGCTATCCCTGGGACGGCGCGGTGAAGATGACGGTGGTGCCCGACCAGACCGCCGCTCTCACGGTCAACGTGCGCATCCCCGGTTGGGCCCGCAATGAGCCGGTGGCCAGCGATCTGTATCGCTACGTGGATCGTTCCAGCGCCGCGGTCTCGCTCAAGATCAACAGCAAAGCTGTGCCTGTGAAGATCGAGAAAGGCTACGTCGCGCTGACCCGCACCTGGAAGAAGGGCGACACCATCGAGCTGAATCTTCCGATGCCCGTCCGCCGCGTGGCCGCCAATAGCGAGGTGGCCGCTGACCAGGGGCGCGTCGCCATCGAGCGCGGCCCCATCGTGTATGCCGCCGAGTGGGTGGACAATCCCAATGGCAAGGTTCGCAACCTGATGCTGCCCGATTCGGCGTCGCTCACCGCTGAGTTCAAACCTGACTTGCTCAAGGGCGTCGAGGTGGTGAAGGGTAAAGCCACTGCGCTCTCCTACGATGCGCAGGGAAAGGTGTTGAAGACCGAGCAGGACTTCACGGCGATCCCGTATTATGCTTGGGCCAATCGCGGCCGCGGCCAGATGATCGTGTGGCTGCCGGACACCGAGGCTTCGGCCAAGCCCTCCGCATTTCCGACTATCGTGACCAATGCGAAAGTCAGCACATCGGGGCGTGCGCAGCACAATCCTAATGCGATTCAGGATGGCGAGACGCCGCGCGCGTCCAACGATGGCAGCGCGTTTTTCGACTGGTGGCCGAAGTTGGGTGGCGAGGAGTGGGTGCAGTACGACTTCGACAAAGCCGCGACCGTCTCCGAGTGCGAACTGTATTGGTTCGACGATACCGGGCGCGGCGCGGTGCGGGTGCCGGCATCGTGGCGGTTGTTGTACAAGGACGGCGATCAATGGAAGCCGGTAACGGGCATCGGCGCGTTCGGCGTGGAGAAGGACCGCTTCAATAAGGTGATATTTCAGCCGGTGACCACCACGGCGCTGCGCGTGGAAGTGACTATGCAGCCGAACTTCTCGGTGGGACTGCAGAAGTGGCGGGTAAAGTAGGATATCTTAAAGGACGCTATGAAAACACAGACGACCGCTGTTTTACTGGGCTCCCTTCTGATTTCCGCCGTCTCCTTCGCGGCGGACGCGCCCACGGTTGGGAAGCTTTTCGACGGGCCCGTCACCTCCGCCGAAAAGGAGATCATTCCGCTGGTGGAGGCCATGCCCGCGGATAAATTCGAATTCAAGCCGGCGGGCAGCGAATTCAAGACTGTGCGCACATTTGCCTCACAGGCAAAGCATCTGGCCGCAGTCGTCTACCTGGTTTCGGCCGCGTCCCTGAGCGAAAAACCGCCCGTCGACACAGGCGGCGAAGATGGACCGGCATCGGTCAAGACCAAGGAACAAATCGTAGCGTTTATGAAGGACGCCTTCGCCTATGCGCATAAGGCGGCGCTGGCGCTGACGCCGAACAACCAACTGCAAATGGTGAAGTCGCCATTCGGCCAAGGCGAGATGCCGCGAGCCGGCGCAGTCAACATTATCGCGTGGCACAGCTTCGACCACTATGGACAGATGGTGGTGTCCGCGCGACTGAACGGAATCGTACCTCCAGCGAGCCGGTAAATAGTTCTTAGCTCCTCGCCGTATCCTCACACGCTCAAAGCGGTAATAGTAGATGAGCGGATGTGAAGACGGAACAGGCGTTCGACCAATATCACCAAGCCGTGTTCAGCTTTGCCTATCGGCTGACGCGGCGCGCGGATCTGGCGGAGGACATCACCCAGGAGTGCTTCCTCTCCCTGATACGCGCTCCCCAGCGCTTCGACCCGGAGCGCGGCACAGTAAAGACCTACCTGTTCGCCATCGCGCGAAATCTTGTACTGAAGAATTATCGCGATAACCGCGAAGATGCGGCCGAGCCCGACGCGGTCACGCCGTCCGCTGACCCGCGCGCCGCGCTCGAAATCGGCTCTGCCGTGGAGCGGGCAGTGGCTGCGCTGCCGCACTTGCAGCAGGAAGCGCTGGTGCTCTTTGAATACGAAGGCGTCACGCTGGAAGAGATCGCCCGGATTGTCGACGCTGACGTCGGCACAGTGAAGTCGCGCCTGCATCGAGCGCGTGAGCGTTTGCGCCGCGACCTGGCGCCCTACCGGACTGCCAGAGGTATCCATGGAACCGTTTGAAGAAGATCAACTTTCCCAGAACGAATTGGACGCGTTGCTGCGCCAATGGAAATCGCCAGCCGCGCCGGAGCGCTTGCGCGCCGCTGTGATTCCGCCGCGCAGACCCTGGTGGACCATCTCCATCCGCGTGCCCTTACCTGTAGCCTGCTGCCTCGTGTTGTTGATCGCGGCGGGTGTATGGCGAATGTCCCGTCCTGTTCCGCCGCCCCTCGCGCCGGCGCCAACCGTGCTGGTGCGAACAGAGCGAGTGGAAGTGCCCGTGGAGCATGATCGCGTGATCACGAAGTACGTTTACCGGACGCCGCCCACCGGCGGCCTGACCTTTAAAGAACTGCGGCCCGTTAGCGAGTTACGGCCGCGAATCATAAGGAGCGAAGGTGCGAAAAACTAGCCTGCTATTCCTTTTCGCGCTGGCTCTGCCGGCGCAGCCGAACGTGGGACCCAAGACGCTGATGAGCGGCAGCATGACCTTTACGTCCAACGGTGCGGGCCTGAAAATCACGTACAGCACGGTGGTCGAGTCGCAGGCGCAATCCTCAAAGGTGAATCTTCCAGGGGGCGCGGCGGGTGGTAAGAACAACGTCATGCATCGCTATATGGTGGACCAGGTACACGCTCAGTATTTCGGTTATGACTTAACCGCCACGCCCGGCCTGAGCCCGGGGCACTTCACCGTTACGGTCTCACCGTTGACTCTCGACCCCGGGAAGTTCGGCATGGGGGACGCAAGCACGCTGCGCCCTGTCCCGCTGCCCACCTATCCGCCTCCGCAGGACGTGGAGGAGGGCGACACCATTGCGCTCGACTTGCTAGTGAGCGCCGATGGCAAACAGAAGGTCGTCGACTATTTTCAAGTCCGGCGCATCAATCCGGACGGCCTGGCCGCAGCCACAACGAGTACCTCGGCGAGAGACTACTCGATTGACGACGGCGCGCCTCACTTCACCTTTGACGGCACTCGGGTTTTGATCAATGGTAAGTCAGACGCCGGTCCCGCGAGCACCACCAAGCCCGGATCCACTCTCTGGATCGCAGCTCCGAATCAGGGTCGCTACATTCTCTCGCTGCTGCCCCACGACGGCTTCCAGAAATCTGGAACCATCCGCGACAACGTGATCTCCTTCCAGTCCGATGGACAGCAGTACGAAATCCGCACGCCAGACCTGATCTTCGGCGTGAAAGGGGCGTGGAATCTCTACGTGATGCACGACCCCCAGTATCAGTCCAAGGCGAATTGGGTTTCGATGGGCACCGACCGGCTGGAGAACCTGCTGCCGAACCGCTGAACTACTGCGCCACTTCGCCAACCTTGCGGAGTTCCAGCACCATGTCGCCATCGCCGTCAACCGTGAAGGCCGGAGCAAAGCGGCGATTCCACAAGAACTCATCGATGCGGTAGGAATAGCGCGCCAGCACGGTCTGGCTGAAGGTATCGTCGTAAGCCTTCATGAGAATCAGAACTTCGGCCTGCTGGTTGCGCAAGTCGTCTTCGGTCTTCCCCCAGAAGGGGCTTTCGCGATCGATGGGGTGAACCACCGTCCAAGTGAGCGGCATGAACATTACTTTTTCGCGTTCCAGCCGCAGCAATTTGTAGCTCCTCATGGGGAGCCCGTCTTTCGGCTCCACGATCATCAGCATGACGCGCGCTTCAATATCCACCAGATCGTTCTTGCGCCGGTTCACTACTCGAAATTGCAGTGCGGTGATGTCCTGGTAGGGCGCGATCAGGGCGTTCTCGCTGAACCCGATGCGGGCGGATGGCCGCGATACACGGCCGAACAGCAGTCCTGTCGCGACCGCCAGGCCCAGCACTCCTGCCAGAGCTTCGAATGCGGCCACAATATTGGCCCAGGTACCATGGGGTGAGATGTTGCCGTAGCCCACCGTGCTCAACGTGTGAGAACTGAAAAAGAAATCGCTCCAGAAGCGGCCCGCCGCGGTAGTGGCGTGAATGCCATCCAACTGCTCCGGCCCGAGCCAAAAATAGATCCCGGCGAAGAGCACATTCACCAAGGCATATCCCAGCATGAGCAGGCCGAAGAAGGGCAGCCATCCCATATTGATCAAAATCAGGTATGGATGGAAATCGCGCCAGGTGGCGCCGCGTCGATGGACATTGAACGTGCCGTCTTTGTTGATGGCGCGGCGCAACGTGGAAACGAACTGCTGCGTTAAGCCGGGATCGAAGCTCGGGTTCTGCATCTCAGTTCCTATTCGGCAGTGAGCCACTGCCGGATCAGGTGTTCGGGATCGCCGGACAGATCGAGCGGCTCGGTGCGAGTTTCCTGGCCGTTCTCCAGGTAGACCGCGACAATGCCGTTGGCCGTGGGACGCAGTTCCAGCCGCCGGTCGCGCGCTTCCAGGCGCAGCGTGGAGCCCAACCAGGCCACGTGGATTTTCGTCCGCAGGGAGTGTCCCACACGCGCCGCCTGCGTCAGCACTCCCGACGTGAATGGAGACTTCTTCAACTCCTCGGCAAACGGGGCAATGGCCTGCGCGTTGGCTCGCTCCGATTCGCGCGCCTTGTGCGCCCGCTCCACTGCTTCCTTGCCCTCTTCCTGCGATTCGAGACTCTTGAGGTTGCTTTCCAGGTTATCGAGGAAACTCATCGTCCTTTCAGGATACGATGGACGCTATGGGCGATCGCGCGCGCGAACGTTTAATCGAGATGCGAAACGGATTGCTGCGGCTCCACAAGTCGCTGCTGGATTCCGAAAAAGCGGTGTATGAGCGGGATGTGGAGCGCATCACCACCACCGGGCAGTACCTCGGGCTGGTAATGGACGACCCGTTCTTCGCCTGGCTGCGAGAGCTTTCGCAATTCATCGTGGTAGTGGATGAAACACTCGACCTGGACGAACCCGCCACGGCGGCCGACGCCGACCGCCTGATCGCGCAGGCTCGCGTCCTGGTGGCCCCATCGGAAGGCGGCAAAGGTTTCGCCCGCCGCTACTTCGAAGTCATGCAAAGCGATCCCGCTGCCGTGCTGGCGCACAGCGACATGATGAAGGTGTTCGCCGGGCTGAACGCTGCGACGTGAGCGCAGCGTTTTACGTCGCCGGAGCCTGTTCTCCACGAGCGATCGGTCCCGTCGCTTGCAACTTCGCGGCGCGCCTCCGCTCCCGCCACCGCATCCACAGCACTGACAGACCAACCATGGACGCAATCACGGCCACGGTCGCCACCACCGTCCACGCTATCGAAAGGTTGCGCTTCAGGTAGTACATCAGCGACCCGTATACCAGCATCACGTGTACCCAATACACCAGCAGCGAGTTCTTCCCCAGCACCTGCATCCAGCTCCACGCCGGCAGGGCGCAGTATTCCGTCCACAGAAAAGATCCCGAGAGAATCAGCAGGGAGACGCCCACTCGAATCAGCACAAGGGTCGGACTGTTCGTCCAGAAGTCCGATTGGGTATACAGCGAATACGGGATGTTGGAAAGGTACTGCGCCGAAAAGATCAGCGCGAAACCGATCAGCACGGACCACTGCATGAGCCGCTCGAAGCGCTCCTGCGCGGTGTGCTTCACCACCGTTCCAATTGCCAGGCCGAATCCAACGTAGGCGGCGCAGGGGAAGAACGGGAAGTGGCCGCGTCCGCCGATGGGCACCAGGTATTCACGCAGCAGCGGCGGCACACCGTTCCACGGAAGATTGCTCATCACGGGCGCCAGCGCGGCGATGGCCAGCGCGGCGATCAAAACGGCACGCGCGCGTCGGGCGCCATCGTAGAGAGCAGCCAGCGAGAAGAACGCCATGCCAACACCCATGCAGTTGAGGATGTCCACCTTGGTGAAATCCTGCAGGGTGGAGTTCGGCAGGCTGGCGATATAGTTGGAGAGCCGGAAGAGCAGCGCGATGCCAAAAACGTAGGCGGCACGGCGCATGGCGCCGCCCCAACGCCACAGCGGCGTGACGCCTTTGCGCTCCATGCTGTCCATCTGAAATGCCAGCGTCATGCCGGCCATAAAGAGAAACAGGGGAGCGGCCATGCCTCCCACGAATTGCGACATCACGTAGGCGCCGCCATCCCGCAGATCGGTGCGCACAAAGGAATTGAACGTGTGGCACTGGATCATGATCAGTACAGCCACGCCACGCATCCAGTCTAGAAAGGGAAATCGCTTCACAAAAGAATCGCCGCACACCCCTAAAATCGATCACCTTATGATAGCGAACTTGCGAGGACGGCTTGCATACGAGGGGACATTGTCCGGGCCTCGATTTTCCCCTAGGCTATCGAATTAAGCCGACCATCGTCTAAAAGGGCGGAAGTCCTGACTTTCGGGACATTCCATTAGATAAACATATGGAGTACACTTTGGAAGAAATGGCATCCAAAGATCGTAAAGCAGAGGGCGAAATGCTGCCGGGCACCCTCGATATGCTGATCCTGCAAACACTGCTTTTGGGGGCGGCGCATGGGCACGCCATCGCCCACGCCATTGAACGGCGCTCGGAGGAACTGCTGCAGGTGGAACATGGCTCGCTCTATCCAGCACTGTACCGGTTGGAGGCGCAGCGCTGGATCGCGTCCTTTTGGGGAACATCGGAAAACAATCGAAAGGCGCGTTACTACCGGCTCACCCCGGCGGGGCGCAAACAACTGGCCGCGGAGACATCCAGATGGCAGCGCCTGGCTACCGGCATCAGCCGGGTGCTGCGTCCGGCAACGGAGTAGATGTGATCAATTGGCGCGGTTTCGTTCAGCGGAAACACCTCGATCGCGAGATCGCGCGCGACCTCGAGTTCTACATCGAGGCCGAAACCGACGACAACGTTGCGCGTGGCATGCCGAGGCTCGAAGCGCGCGCCGCAGCTCTCAGAAAACTCGGGAACCCCGCTCAAATCCGGGAGGAGGTCTATCGAATGAACACCGCCGGCCTTATCGAATCCGTCTGGCAGGACCTGCGATACGCGTTTCGCGTCCTGCGCCAGAGCCCTGCGTTCACCGCCGCTGCCGTGGTTTCCCTGGCCCTTGGCATTGGAGGCAACACAGCCGTCTTCACGGTGGTTCGAGGTGTGCTCCTGAAGCCGCTTCCCTACGCCCATCCCGACCGTCTGGTCAAGGTGGCGGAACGCGACGGCGACAGCCCTTTCCCCGAAACCGTCGACTTCACAACCACCGACGATCTGAGAAATCGCAGCCGCTCTTTCGAGAGCCTGTCGCTCTATCGTGACGCCTCGGGAGCCATCGTGGAGAACGGCCAACCGGAATTGCTGGACGGGATGAGAGTCAATTCCAGCTACTTCGACACGCTCGGCATCAAGGCGCAATGGGGACGCACGTTCCTTCCGGAGGAGGATCAGCCCGCCCGGCGCTTCGAGATGATCCTGACTCATGGGCTCTGGATGCGCCGGTTCGGCGGCGATCCGCGCGTCCTCGGCCGTACCGTTCGTTTGAGCGACGCTTCCTTCACCATCGTAGGCGTGCTGCCTCCCGAGTTCCAGCCACTATCCCAAACAGATCGCAGCACGCGCCCGGAATGGTACATGCCGCTGGGATATGCGTTGAATCAACCCTCCGCCTGCCGCGGCTGCCAACACTTGCAATTGATCGGGCTCTTAAAACCGGGCGTCTCAGCGGAGCAGGCGCGCCAGGAACTGAACGCCATCATGCGCGATATCGTCCGCGAGCATCCCAAGGACTACGCACAAAGCGAGGGCGTAGCGGTCACACCGCTTCAGCAGCACTTAGTCAACCGGGTGCAGACCGCCATGTGGGTGCTACTCGGCGCAGTCAGCTTTGTGTTGCTCATCGCTTGTGCCAACGTAGCGAATCTGATGTTGGCGCGCGCCACGGGGCGGTCGAAGGAGATGGCGCTGCGCGCGGCTTTGGGAGCTGGACGCTTGCGATTGGTGCGGCAGTTGATTCTGGAAAGCCTGCTGTTGACAATCGCCAGTGGCGCGGCCGGATTGCTGTTGGCGATGGCCGCCACCTCCGCCCTGGTCGCCTACGGCTCCAAGGAACTTCCGCGCATGAGCGAGATCCGGATCGATGCGACGGTTCTATGGTTCACACTGGCTGCGAGTCTGTTGACCGTGGCGCTATCCGGCACGATTCCGGCATGGCGAGCGTCGCGAGTGGACCTCACCGATTCGCTGCGGAGCGTGGGCTGGTCAGGTGAAGGCCGCTCACGTCACCGGCTTCGAAGCGTGTTGGTAGCCGCCGAGTTGGCGCTGGCTTTCCTGCTGGTGGTGGACGCGGGTCTGTTGGCGAAGAGCTTTCTTCGCCTGACCGGCGTCAACCCTGGCTACGACCCGCACAACGTGCTTACGCTCGGAGTTTACGTCTATGGCCAGCGGTATCAGAATCCGCAGACCGAGCTCAACTACTACCGCCAGGTAATCGAACGGCTGCACGCCATACCAGGAGTGGAAAGCGCCGGCATGGTGAGCACTCTACCCCTCGGCAGTTTCGACCGTAGAAGCTTCCACATTCAGGATCGGCATCTGGCGAATGACTCCGAGGCGCCGGCCGCCGACGCTTACTCGGCTTCGCCGGACTATTTTCGCGTCCTTAGAATCCCCCTGAAGCGCGGCCGGTTCTTCAACGACGCGGACCGGCAGGGCGCGCCGCTGGTGGCCCTGATCAGCGAATCGTGCGCGCGCTCGCAATTCCCGCACCAGGATCCCATCGGCAAGCACATCCAACTGGGAGGACGCCACGATGACCGGGAATGGCTGACCATTGTGGGAGTGGTTGGGGACGTCCGGCAGCATAGTTTTGATCGGCCCTCCAATATGGAAGCGTACATGGCGCAGGCACAGGACCTGAGTTTCGCCTACAACATGGTGGTGCGCACCGCTACCGACCCCAGGCGCTTCCAGAAAGCCATCCGTAACGCGTTTCTGGCGGTGGATGCGACCCAACCGGTATACCGCGTTCGTCCTTTCGAAGACTATGTCTCGGACTCATTGGCGGCCCGGACATTCACGCTTGCGCTGCTCGGCCTGTTCGGAGCGCTTGCCCTGGCGCTGGCGGCGATCGGAGTGTACGGAGTGATCGCTTACACGGTGAGTCTGCGGACCCGTGAAGTGGGTATTCGCATGGCACTCGGCGCTGGCCGGCGAGAGGTGCTCTCGATGGTCCTCCGCCAAGGTTTCGCACTGGTGGCCGCTGGTTTGGCCGCCGGCCTTTGCGCATCGATCGCGCTTACGCGCTTTCTCTCGATTTTGCTCTACGAAGTGAAGCCTGGGGATTCGACGACTGCCGCCGCAGCGGCTCTGACCCTGGCAACTGTAGCCCTGTTCGCGGCGTATCTGCCGGCTAGAAGAGCGACAAGGATCGATCCGATAGTGGCGCTGCGGGTCGGGTGAAATGAAACCGCCGTTTAAATCGCCAACCTCCTCTTCAGCTCGGCCGCCCTTTCTCTGGCTACCTGTAGCTCCGTTGCCTTCGCGTCTTTCAGGCGGACCAGGAAGCGGCCTCCGAACCAGGCGTCCACTTCTTTGGCCCATGCCAGATTCAGTAGCGAAGCTCGGTGGATGCGGCAGAAACGGCGCGGGTCAAGGCGCGCTTCCAGGTCGGAGATGGTGTGGTCCACCACGAAGTCCTTGCCCTCCGTCGCAGCATAGGTCAGCTTGTCCTGCGCGAAGAAGTACATCACCTTGGGAAGATCCAAAATGTGGATGCGCTCTCCCAGTCGCGAAGCGATACGCTCCGGATACTCTTCGGCTGGGTGGCGCAGCGCTCCGGCCAGTTGCTCCATCACCTTTTTCCAATCGGGTGGCGGCTCGGCCGAAGTTCTCAGGCGCTCGATTTTATCTAGCGCCCTCGCCAGATGGCGTTCCTCGATCGGCTTCAGCAGATAATCGATGGAGTTCACTTCGAAAGCCTGCAGGGCGTACTGATCGAACGCCGTAGTGAAGACCACCAGCGGCTGTGGATCCATCATGCCCAGCATTTCGAATCCTGTCATGCCTGGCATCTGTATGTCCAGAAACAGCACATCCACGGGATGTTCGGTCAGCGCTGCCAGGGCGTCCACGGGGTCGATGCTGGTGCCCGCGAGTTCCACACGACCGGTCTCTTCCAACAGGCGCGCCAGGCGCTTCACCGCCAATGGCTCGTCATCCACTACAAAGGCGCGAATCAAACCAGCACCTTCTTCTGTGGCACTGCCACCGATACCGTCATACGCCCTTCACGGCGCGCGAGTTCAAGGTGGCCGTCGCCATCGAACAGGGCGCTAAGCCTCTCCTGCAGGTTCTCCAAGCCGTGGCCCTGCGGAATGGCGCGCAGGTCGAAGCCCGGGCCGTTGTCGCTCACCGTCAGCACCAGGCTACCCGCTTCAAACCGCGCCGAGACGCGAATCTCGCCACCCTCCCGATTGGTGGCCACGGCGTGCTTAATGCTGTTCTCCACCAGCGTCTGGATCGCCATGGGCGGCACTTCGAGCGCATCCATTTCGGACGGCACATCGATGGCGAAGCGGAGGCGGTCGCCGAAGCGTGTTTTTTCGATATCCAGGTAGTCCTCTACAATGCGCAATTCCTGGCGCAGCGGCACAAGAGGCCGCCTGCCCAGGTCGAGTGAGTAGCGCAACAGCGCCGCCAGCCGCTCCACGGTGCGTTCAGCGCGCGACGGATCCTCGCGAATCAGCGCGCTAATCGAATTCAACGTGTTGAACAGGAAGTGGGGATGGATCCGCGATTCGAGCGACGATAGACGTGCTTCCGACGCCAGCTTGCGCGCCCGCTCCTCATCCAGTTGCTTGGTGCGCAGCTCCAGCAGGGCATCCTGCAGGCGGTAGGACAGGCCTTCGAAGAATGTCACAATGCTCCCGGTCAAAACCGTGGCAAGAACGGAGATCTTGAGTCCAAAGGCCAACTGCACCCAGAAGGCGCCCGCGGGACTCATGCCCAAGAACACGAACAGCCCGTTCGCAATCAGAGATCCGGCCACCGCGATGCCCACCAACGCCACTACCATTCCGGCCACCGTGTAGACCCTCGGCAGGCAGAACAGCCTCGGGGCGACGCGCCCCATAATCAGGAAGGCCAGCGTACCGATGGAGTGGGAGTAGATCATGCCGTAGATCAGGTCCCGTCCGAAGCCGGCCCATGTCACATCCGATCGGAATAGCTGCATGGTGAGGACCGGAATCAGCGCCCCCGCCGTATCCACCGCCAGAACCAGCGCGACCTTGCTGCGGCATATTCTCATAGGCACAATTCATCGTATGGCGAATTCCACACCCGCTGTCGAGGGTTCGCGACGAAACGCACAGCTTCCGGATGAACTGCGGTTTTACCCGGACAGGCCTATCGCCGTTTCCAGAAGGATTTCTTTTCCGGGGCCACACCCAGAAGTTTCTGGAACGGCTCAGCTTCGGCGCCGGTCAGCGGTTCGACGCCGCGGATCAGTTCCACCACTTCGGCCAAGCGGCTGAAGTGATCCACGCAATGCCAGCAAGTTCTGAGGTGCTGCTCCAGCGTCTCGCGGCCGCGCCAGGTGGTTCGGCCGTCCAGCACATCGAGAAAATCCTTCGCGGGGAGACAGTCTTTGGTGTGAATTGCAGCGGCGGCGCGTCCCAAAGTCCGGCCGTTTTCCAGCAGCAGATTGCGCCGCCAGGAATCTACTTTGCCACGCAGCAATTCCGCCGCGCGTTCGCGAATCTTCTCGACGGTTTTGGGGGCCATACGCAGCATGGCGCCGGTCTCCGCGGCGTCGAATCCCATGGTCTCAATCCATGCAGCCTGCTTCTCGGTTAGCGTCAGGGGCTCGAAAGCTGCCGACACGGTTTCCAGGTCCACTTCGATCTCCACGGCTGGATCGGGGAGTTCCGCTAGTACTTTTTGTCGTAATTCCGCGATAAACCAGCGTTCGGGAGCGGGCTCGATTGACTGGAAAAGACTCGATTCCGGCTTGCGCGTCGCCACCAAAACCCGCTCCAATACGGCCGGCGCGGCTGCCGCGTCATAGTGCATTAGCAGCTTGCGGATCAGCGGTACGTAATTGGAAATAAAGTACCTCCATCCCTCCGGTTTGTCCGCCCGGCAATCCTGAATCATCTCGTAACACGTATAGATCATTACTTCGATGTTAATGGAGACGATGGGACTTTTGAGCCCCTTGCCAGCACGGGCAGGTGGGAGTAAGTTTAAAGCAGGGGCGTGCTCATGAGAATTCTTCTGGTGTTTTCCATTTCCTGTCTGCTGGCCGGGGGCGCGATGGCGCAGCGCGGCGGCGGTCACGGCGGAGGCGGTGGTGTTGCGCGCGGCGGCGGAGGCATGGGAATGTCCCATGGCGGTTTCGGCGGTGGAGGTTTCGGCGGTGGAGGCTTCCGAGGTGGTGGTTTCCGCGGCGGTTTCAACAACGGCTTCCATGGCGGCTTCAACAATGGCTTCCACAACGGATTCAGAGGCGGCTTCGGATTTCGCGGCGGCTTCGGGGTTGGCGTGGGCTACTGGCCTGGGTATTGGCCGGGATATTACGGCGGCTATTACGATTACCCGTACTACGATTCGTCGTACTATGCGCCTGCATACTCCGATGGCTATGGTTATGGCGGCGGCTATGCGCCGAGCACTACGGTAGTGTATCCGCCACAACAGCAGTCGATGTCCGTTTATGTCGACCCACCAGTACATTCGTCGCTTCACGTCTACGACGAATACGGTCAGGAGGTCCGCGGGGGATCGGGTCCGGCAGGCACGTCATCGCCTCTCTACCTGATCGCGCTGCAGGATCACGTGATCCACGCTGCCATCTCGTATCGGGTGGATGGCGCAAATCTGGCGTACGTCACGCAGCAGCATGAAGAGAAGCGCGTTCCGATGAGTTCGGTGGATCGCGCTCTGACTTTGCAGCTAAATCGCGAACGCCACGTCCAAATGAATTTGGGCCAATAGTTCCGGCTAGACGCTCAGTTCAGTGGGTGGGGCCGCTGGCAAGACCATCGGCCCCACTATCAGTGATTCCCCAACAGTTTCAATTCAGCGCCACTCAGGTCCGACACCGCCCACCACTCCATGCCAGCATGCTTCCAATGCGCAACATTGAAACCCTGGCGCGCGTCAAGTTTCACCCCTTCTTCTCCACTCGCCGGCCAGGTGAAAACGTTGATGGTGTGAAGTCTACGTTTGTAAATTAAAGCCGCCACTGCACGGCCGTTCAGATAATCCAGCCGACCGCCTTCGAGCGTGAATCCTTCCGCAGCCCGATCCACTACTTCTGGAGCGAAGTCCAGTTTGCCTGCAAACCACGGCTTTACCGTGTGCCGGTCAGTGGACGGCACGTCCATCAGGTGATTGGCCAGCAGCGACCGCACATGCGCCGCCACCACCTCATCTTCAACCGCCGGCTTGGATGGCGGCACAACTTTCCACACCAATGCCACGGCCAGCAGCGCGGCAGCGGCTAAGGCCAACTGGGGCATGAACCGAATGCCACGCTCCCGGCGGACCGCCGACACCCGATTCCGCAACTCTGGCGGGGCAGGATAATACGGCGCGTGTGTACGGATGGCCGAACGCAGCGCCCGCTGCCGCTCCAACGTCGCCGTGCATGACGGGCACTCTGCCAGATGCTTCTCGATCGCGATGCTGTTCACCAGGTCGAGTTCATCATCGAAAAAGGCTCCGAGCAGTTCCCCAGCTTCGCCGCAGTTCATCGCTTTTCTCTCTCAGGGATCGCATCCCGGTCGTGTGGCCGCGCCGTGGAGGCTGCGCTCAAACTGGCCTCTAATCGCTGCCGCGCACGAGCCAGGCGAGACATCACCGTGCCGATCGGCACTCCTGCCACTTGAGCGATCTGCTTGTAGGAAAGCTCTTCCAGTTCGCGCAGAATCAGCACCTCGCGATACTCCGGCGGCAGGTTTTCGATTCCCTCCCGCACCAGCCGTTGGTCCGCGTTGCGCAGTTGCTCGGCCTCCGGATTCAATGCTCCATCGGCGGCGCGGTCTAGTTCTTCGGGTGAACCCAGCATCTGCGAAGTGCGTTTGTTCTTACGCAAACGGTCGTAGCAAGTGTTGCGAATGATGGCGAGCAGCCAACCACGGCCATCCTCGCCGTGGAATCCATCGAAGAATGTCAGCGCGCGCACGAATGCGTCCTGCACCACGTCTTCGGCGTCGTGCGTGTTGCCCACCAGCCACCGGGCCAGATTGTGGGCGGCATCCATGTGGGGCAGCAGGGCACGCTCAAACCGTGCGAGCTTATGCGTCTGGGCCAAGCGTCTCTCTCAAAGGTTTCTCTCACAATGAGCATACCCACTGGATATGCGGTTTATTCCATGAAATTCTATTTTTTGAATCGCCGGTACCGGTTTTTACATCCACCTCCCTTGCGCCGCCTGTTTTGTTTGGTTTATGATGCCCAAACTAGGGGTGGACGTGATAGAGTGATTCACCAGTAGCGGAGGCCACCGTGAAGGTTTTCTCGGTTTTCATTATCTTAGTCCTTTCGTCTATAGCCCCGGCGCTCAGGGCCCAGTCGAACCTCGATCAAATCCGGAAAATGGAAGCGTCTGGCGACCGCGCCGGAGCGCGAACGGCACTGGCAAAGGACGCTCAAAACGAACCCAACAACGTCGCGATTCTAAGCGCTTATGCCGAGTTTTTGGATCGCTATGGCGACCCAGCAGCGCGTCCTGCTTACGCAAAACTGTTCGCAGCCTTGAAGAGTTCCGGCGATTCCGCGCGCACCAACGCCGTGGCACACCGTCTGGCGATTCTGGACTTACTGGCTGGCGAACACGTCGCGGACGTTCCCAAACCCGCATCCGCGGCGGCTGCCGCCTGGCCTACTACGCCCATTCCGGGCCCGCTGCGGTCCTTCGCCCGCATGGCAGCGATCTCACCCGATGCCCTACCCGAGGAAATTTTGCCTGCGCTGGCCCGCAACGTGGTCACCAACGGCTATGAGGCATCGCACAGCAACGAAGCGCTGGAGCAAACCGAATATCTCAAGCTGGTGCATCGTTACCTCTCGCAGGCGCAAGGAACTCGACAAACTCGCCGGCGACGACAAGATAATCAAGATCGACACTTGCGACGCGCCCAATGTGGCCGACCTCATCCGCATTCTTGGCTTCCGCATGCGCGGCGGCTGCGGGTCGGAAGTGGTGCTCGAAACGGTGAACGCTGCCCGCGCTTTCCTGACCACCGATTCCGGTTTTCCCGTGGACAAACTGGAACAGGCGTTGCGCACCAATCGCCCGTTCTCCTACGACTTATCACCCCACGATGGTGCCGGTGCTGTTCGGCGCCGAATACTGGACTCCAGGCGCGAAGGATCGCGGAATTCATCGACCAGCTTCATTGGCGACCCCGCCAACTGCCGTCTGTACCTGGGCTTCTCCAAGCTGGATCGGGAAACCGCCGATGCGCTGCGCAAGCAGGCCACCTACACCCACCTGAAGGCCTACGCGCATGTGCTGGACTTCTTCGGCGCCATGTTCGAGATTCGCGACGGCAAGGCCGTCGTCCCGGGCGGGCAGCGTTCCGCGCCAGTCTGGGCCGAACTGGTGGGTGGCGTTTCGCCTGACAAGGGCGCCGAGTTCTTGGACAAGCTGCTCATGCAAGGATGACGGTTGGCTGTGCAGCCTGTACGATGCGCTGGCGCGCATACACGGACCAGTGAAGGATTACCTGACAGATCCCAGCGCGCATGAAGCGTTTTTACACGGCGATGCGCGGCCGCATCACCAGTCCTGGACCGGCGCGTCCCGGTGTTCCGCTCGAATACCGACATGATGCTGCTCACCACGCGCCTGCAGGTGGACGCCGACGGCAAGCCGCATATCCCGGGCAGCCTGGAAGTGTGGAGGGATCTCTTCATCAAGAACCCGCAGGGCAAGTACGACGGCAAGCTGACGCGCCTCGCCACCACCTGGAAGGATTCCGACGACGTGCTGGAAGCGCTGTTCGCGCTGTGCCGCAAAGCGGTGGAGAACGAACCGCTCAAGATTTTCATGGCGGTCAGCGATATGGACCGCAACCGCGCCACTCCGCTAAAGGCTGAGACCGTCGACCCGTTTGGCCGCGAATACCGCAGTCTATGGCAGCCAGTATCACATCTTCAACGAATCGCGCCGCATCAGCGATAAGTCCATCGTGCAGTTCCTGGACACCGCCGAGGCGATCACTCACGATGCGCGATCCGGGCTTTCGCTCGGACGCGGCCGGGAACGTTCCAGTCGCTCATCGGACTGTGGCAGATCTTGGTGCGCCAGGGAACTCTTCCCGAGGCCAGGCGGACGCGGCGTTCGGCGGCATCGTGCAATCGTTCGGGCAGATTCACAATGAGCGCGAGCTCTTCGACAGCCGGCCGCGCCGGCGTCAAGCTGCTGATCGGCGCCACGAGATACACCGCACGAGGACGTGGTGGATCTGCTGGCGGGCGCGTCGCGCACCGAAGATGTCGGAGACTCGCGATGCGGTCAAGCAGGAGATGTTCCGCATTCTGGAAGCGCAGCGCATTGTCTCGCTTGACACGCATTTTCCAACTGGCCGACAAGCTGGAAGGCAGCAGCGAAAAGCTGAACATGGCGCAGTTCAACAGACTGGCCGCGCGGCTCAGCGAAATCCAGATTCCCCGCCCGCCGCTGTCCGCCAACGAAAAGAATGCGATGGGCTTCGGCTACTGGACGGAGAAGCACCTGGAATTCGAGCGCCGGCTCAACCTGCGCCTCGCCGTGGAAAAAGCCGCCGGCGACCCAGCCAAGCTGAAGGACATCACGCGGCCAGCTCGCGCCGCTGTCTGCGCGACACGCTGGTGGCCTTCAACTACGCGCACTACGCGCCGCCCGGGGCTCAGGTGCTGTACACCAATCCGCCATTCGTGCGCAGCCACGATTTTATGGGCGGCGAAGGCCAGTCACGCACCTGGCATGCCACCGAGATCTTCGGCACTGGCTGGCCGTCGAACGGCGGCGGCCGGCTGGTGGGTTCGCTGTCTGCCCTGCCCTATGCGCTGGCGGAGGCGGAGCAGAATTTCCTGGTGCCGGCGCAGACCCAGGCGCTGATCTGGGGCGACCTGGTGCCGCAGATGATTCTCAGCGCCAAGATTCCGCGCTGGTGGAAAGTTACGCCGGCTCAGATCCACTGGGTGGCACTGCAAATGCGCTACGGCGCGAACTGCTGGCGGAAGCCGCGCTGGATGCGGACGTGCGCACCAGGTGGTGGACGTCGCTTGCCAAGCATGGCGGTCCGTCGCGCGCCAACCTTGTCGGCCGCCTGATTGAAGCAGGCGATGTCAAGGAAGCGCTGGATCGAGTCACGCCGTCCGAACTGTTCATCATGGCCCGCGACATGGCGCCGAAGCGCAAGCCGGACGGCTCGTGCGTGCTGGCCGAACTGCGGCAACTGGCGCAGCGAATCCCAAAGCAGATCAATTACGCCGCCATCTCGCGGGCCTTCGGCACACCCAAGCCGACACTGGCCAACTCGTACCGAGCCTGAGATGCTGAACCTGCGCACTTTCCCCACGCTGATGGGCTACTCCAGCCGCATCATGGCGGAGAGCTGGGAGTCCAATACGCTCTATTGGGCGGCGCTGGCCGACGAACTTATCGTTCACGCCCGCCCAGCTCAACGTGCGCATTCCGGAATGGACGCAGAAACTGGTGGAGCATATCTTCGCCTCGCATCTGGAAGATTGGCCGGCCGTACTGAGGTCGCTGCGCAACGTGGGCGAGATGTTCGCACCCGCACTCGCGCCGCAGCCGGCCGCAGACACAAAAGCCGAACTGCGAAGCTTCCAACCGGTGAATCACGATGACGATATCTCGAGACGAGGTTTCATTGGTGGCAGCCGGCGGCGGCCCTGTTGCGACGCCCAGGATCAGCGCCCCGTTTTCCGGGTCAAAGTGGACATGGTGGTGCTGAGCTTCAGGTCACCGACAGCCAGAATCACTACATCAACGGCCTGAAGCCGACCGACTTCCGGATCTACGAAGACGGCATCCTGCAGAAGATGTCCACTTTCGCGGAGGGCGCCAAACCCCATCGGTGAACTGACGGACGGCAGCACGCGACCGTTGCTCGAGGCCAAGAAAGACGGCAAGCCAGGGATGGACACACACCGACGCCTTCGTCGGCACCAACGTGTTCGTCCTGTTCGATACCAGCAACTTCATGTATCGCGGCTTCGTGTACGCCGAAGACGCCATCGCCGATTTCGTCCGCGGTCTGGACCGCGCCGATTCGGTAGCGGTTTATACTTTCAGCCGCAATCTTTCGCGCGCGGCCTCGCTGACGCGCGAGCGCGGCGACGCCATCACCGGGCTGCGCAAAGCCGTAGCCGGAGACGATACCGCTCTTTACAATGCGCTGCTGCTCACCTTGCGCGATGCCGCCAAGGTGCCGGGCCGCAAAGTGGTGATCGTGTTTTCGAACGGTCCCGACAATGCCAGCATGGTGGCGCCGGACGATGTCCGCGCCGTGGCCGAAGACGAAGGCATTCCGATCTACGTGATCTCGACCAACGAGGTGAACAAGGATCCGATCTCGAGCGGCGTCTTCAAGCGCATCGCCACGCGCACCGGCGGCAAGGCTTATTGGGCGAAGACCTGGCAGAAACAGGTGGAAGCGTTCGAATATATTCGCGAGGATCTGGGCAACTCCTACACCATCACCTATTATCCGCAGCCCAATCCGAACGAAGGCTTTCGCAAGATCAGCGTCGACATCACGAGCGACCCTGGAAAGAAGTGGAGAGTCCACGCGAGACCAGGTTATCGGCCAAGTCGAGTGTTTTAGCGGCGCCTTGCGGGCCAGCCCATTTGTGACTCGATTGACGCAGCGTCGCAGTAACCTGCCAGGAGCCTAGTCCCACGCGGTACTGTGTCACCATATACAATATGAAGCTCTTCTTCTGCGCCGCGCTTGCCTGCGCCCTGTCCGCGCAGACTTTCTCGGGCGGGCCCGCCCTGGACCAGGCCATTAATGACGCCATCGCGCAGGGCCTCCTGCCCGGCGCGGTCCTACTGATCGGCCATGACGGGCAGGTGGTCTATCGCAAAGCCTACGGCCGGCGCGCCGAAGTCCCGCAACCCGAGAACATGACGCTCGACACCGTCTTCGATCTGGCGTCCCTCACCAAGGTCATCGCCACCACGTCATCGATGATGAAGCTTTTCGAGCAGGGCAAGTATCGCCTCAACGACAAGGTCACACAGTACATTCCCGAGTTCCAAAACGGCAAGAGCGACGTCACCATCCGCAATCTCTTCACGCATTTTTCCGGGCTTCGCCCTGACGTTCCCCTTGCCACTCCATGGTCTGGTTACGCTACGGGTATCCATCTGGCCTCCACCGACCCACCCGCCGGCCCTCCAGGAGTTCGTTTCGTGTATAGCGATATCAATTTCGAATTGCTGGGTGAGATCGTGCACCGCATCAGCGGCCAGACGCTGGCCGATTACGCGCGCCAGAACATTTTCCTTCCCATCGGCATGAAGGAGACTATGTTCCAGCCGCCGGTATCGCTCCTGCCGCGCATCGCGCCCACGGAGCGCACGCCCAAGGGCGGCCCGCCGCTGCGTGGCATAGTCCACGACCCCACGGCGCGCAACATGGGCGGCATCGCCGGACACGCCGGGCTCTTTTCCACCGCGGACGATCTCTCCCGATTCGCGCAAATGATGATCAATGGCGGGGAACTCGATGGCGTGCGCCTCTTCGGCGGCCTCACCGTGCAAAAGTTCACCGAGCCGCAAAGTCCAACGGACCAATCGATCCTGCGCGGCCTTGGCTGGGATATTGACTCGCCGCTCTCCGGCAACCGCGGCCAGTTGTTCCCCATCGGCTCCTACGGCCACACGGGCTTCACGGGCACTTCCATCTGGATTGACCCCTACACCAAGACCTACGTCATCCTGCTGGCTAACAGCGTTCACCCCACGCAGCGCCAGCCAATCACGCCCCTGCGCGGCGAGGTGGCCACCATTGCCGCCGCCAGCGTCGGTGTCGGCGTGCAGGGTGTGAGCCTCACCGGGTACAACGAGGTACAGGCCGGGCCAGGCTTCCGCCGCGAAGTGGGACGCAATGGCGCCACCCAGACGGGCCTCGACGTTATGGTGCAGAACAAGTTTCAGCCATTCGCCGGCAAGCACGTGGGCCTGATCACCAATCACACCGGCGTGGACCGCGAGGGGCATCGAAACATCGATCTGATGCGGCAGGCCGGTATCGATGTGGCAGCGCTGTTTTCGCCCGAACACGGCTGGGCCGGCGTCGAGGACCGTCCCAACGTTGCCGACACCGTAGATCCAGCCACAGGGATCAAAGTCTACAGTTTGCACGACAAGACATTCCGCCCTACGCCGGAAATGCTCAAAGGCATCGACGCACTGGTCTTCGACATTCAAGACATCGGCGTGCACTTCTGGACATACTCCACAACCATGGCGTATGCGATGGAAGCCGCCGCCAAGGCCGGCATCCCTTACTACGTGCTCGATCGACCCAATCCCGTCACGGGGACGCACGTTGAGGGTCCGCTGCTCGATATCGCCAACACCTCCTTCGTGGGTTATTGGGCCGGCGAACCAGTGCGCCACGCCATGACGATGGGCGAACTGGCGAAGATGTTCAACGCCGAAAACAAAATCGGCGCCAACCTCACTGTGATCCCCATGCAGGACTGGAATCGCGGCGATTGGTTCGATTCCACCGACCTGCCGTGGATCAGCCCATCGCCCAACATGCGCAGCCTCAAAGCCGCGACGCTCTATCCCGGCATCGGCATGATGGAGTACGCGAAGAATCTCTCCGTGGGCCGCGGCACCGATGCGCCATTCGAGCAGATTGGCGCCGAGTTCATTGTGGGCCGCGACCTGGCGGCGTATCTGAACAAACGCCAGATTCCGGGTGTACGCGTATATCCGACGAGTTTCACTCCCACGGAGTCGAACCTCAAAGGCAAGCGGATTGAGGGTCTGCGCTTCGAGTTGACCAATCGGGACATCTTCGATTCGACTCGCTTGGGACTGGAAATCGCCGTCGCCATCCAAAAGCTTTACCCCGGGAAGATCGATTGGAGCGTGGATAAGAAGCTGATCGGCAGCGACGATGCCATCCGGCGGTTGCAGGCGGGAGAGGATCCGCGCGCAATCCAGCAGAGTTTTCAGGATGCCCTGGATGCTTTCCTGAAGATCCGGGATAAATATCTGATCTATCGCTAAGTCAAACGGTTACGAATGTCCCGGAACGAAGAAGTAAACAACCGGGGGGATCTGCGCCCGAACATGCCATCGCTGGGTCAGGGACGCATAAAAAGGAGAGGCCGACACGAGGTAGCTGGTATTCATGCTCGTGGGGTAGTAAGCTACCCACCCTATACCCAGTTCGCGCAGCCTGCGATCCGATTCTTCCGGCGGCGCGGAAAAAATGAACCGGACCTCGGGGCTCCAGACCGGCACAACGTCAATCCCCTGGTCGACCAGGGCGGCGTGCAAGTAAGCATTTTCAGAAAGAACGCGCGACCCTGGTGACAACGCCTTAGCCAACTGATCGCGGAGTTGAAACTCCGTGTGATCCGGGACGGCTCGAAACGCGTGTTGCGGCCACTGACTCAGGGGCAGCGCAGCAGGGTTATCCGGATACAGGACGCCCTGAGCGGCGGTCCACACCTGGCAAGCCAGAATGGCGATAACCAACGCGGTGCGCCATTGAGCACGGCTCAGCCAAGATTCTAGAACGCCTGCCGCGGTGATCGACAAAACCACCATCACCGGGCTCAACACTCGCAACGAGGTCTCAATTCCGCCACTTGTATACGCCGCCGACTGTATCCAGACGGCGGCCAGCAGAAACGCAATGACGCTCAGATATCCGCGCTCACGAAAATGGCGGAAGCAGCTCGGAATACCGGCCAGGCATTGAATGGGTGCGAAAAGCGGTAGGTACCACGCAATGCTGTACCAGGTTGCTCCGGTCCACTGACCGATGCCTAACAGGGCCTTATAGTGCTGCATGATTCCGTCATGGATCGGATTCACCGCGAAACTCAGGAAGTGTAGGCTATAAAATGGATTGCCGGTGAGAATCAGGTTGCGCAGATACCACGGCCCCGCCACGGCGGTTGCCACCACGGCGAAGATTGCCACCTGTTTAGGCGCATGGCGTCTCCATAAGAGTGCAACGACGCCGGCGATCAGGGCAATCCAGCCGTACTCGCGCGAAAGAGCGCACAGCGCCGCGGCCAAACCGGCAGACACCATGGCCCGCACATCGTCCGGCCGTTTGGCAGTAACCACGAAGTATAGGGTGGCGGCGATAGCAAGAGCGGTTAGGCCCGTCTCCTGTCCCAACACTACCGATTTGAAGTAAAGCGGGCACGCAGCCAGACAAGCCAGCGCCAGAATTCCCGCTCGCCGCGAAAAAATTGCCGCAGCCGTTCCGTAAGTGAAGGCCAGAGTGCACGCAAACTGCGCGGCCACAAAAACACAGATCAGCAGCGGCAGGTATCGTCCTGCGGACACGTACAACCACCAATGCGAAAACGAGACCAAAGGAGGAATTCCATCCACGAAGAAGTAGGTTCGAAAATCCGTGGGTGTCAGTGGCGGATAAAACTTGAAGCTGCCCAACGTCAACAGTTTCTGTGCCAGGAAATCCCAGCGAAATGCGGTATCAAAACCGACTAAGGGAGATACTGCCAACCGCGCGACCAGCACCGCTCCAACCAGCACGCTCCACAAAATGAGGAATCGATCAAGCCCGAGCCACGGCGTTACCGCCAACTTTGTCTTCCCGAATATCCCCGAGTTTCTGGCCAGCCAGGCCGCACCGGCGCTCGCCGCAATCAGACACGACGAGACGCTCCAAATCGTGATTGAAACGCCGAATACCCCCAGCCAGAAGATGATGTGAAAGAGAACCAGCAACGATATGACGAAGGCGGACGTGCACCACTGCCTGTGGCGCAAATATTTTGCGAGGAAAAATCCAGGACAAAAGTAACCTAACAGCAATACGATGGGAAAGGTCAACAACATTCGAATATCTCTCGCCGAACCAAGCATGCTAGCACGCACCGTCGCGTCACACCACGACTTAAACAGTCACGGGTCCAATTTCCCGAGCGCGTTTCACTATTGGTTTTCGCACCTGGTTCAATCGGTTCAAGCGGCCGGAAAGGCCGAAAAGGTGCACAAATGAGTCAT
This sequence comes from uncultured Solibacteraceae bacterium, assembly GCA_963815475.1. Classification (GTDB taxonomy): domain Bacteria; phylum Acidobacteriota; class Terriglobia; order Bryobacterales; family Bryobacteraceae; genus Sulfopaludibacter. Next base: position 109,409 of record CAWFHD010000001.1, read on the forward strand.
TCTTGCGCAGTCCGTCACGATACGGGGAAAGTGCCATCGCGATGAAGAAAACCGGCATGACTCTGGTCCACATGTAGGTGGCTTCTTCCATCACCACCGGTTTCGGCCGATAACGACGGAGTAGCAGATGCCCTTCCGCGTACCGCCCAATGCCGGCAGAATCAGGACACATAGCAGGAACACTAGCAGATTGAGAATGAAGGGCAACTTGGAAGACTTGAAACGTCGGCGGTTATCCCCGGAAAGAACGCCACGACATTCGTTCGCGGCGGCCGGGCGGTGGGCGTCAGATGAGGAAATATTGGCGTCGATAGCGGAGAGCGGTTCAAGAAGAATAGCGCTGGGTAGAAGTGCTCATAGAGTCACCGCCCCGGCGGCGTCCACGGCAATCGCCGAATGAAGAAGAATCGTGGACGCAAACGTGCACGCAACTAGTAGCACGACGGGCGGATAATCAGTTGCTGTGATTCTTAGCCACCGGACCCGTCGTGCTCGCCGGTGCCGGCCAAGTCTTCGATCTTGGTGCCTTTTTTATCAATGCGCTGCGGAACGGTATCCCGCATATCCACCTGCTCTTCCGTGGCGCCAATATCCGAAAGCTTCTGCTCACTCTTCTTATTTAGTACTGCGTCGGCTTGCCGTCCTGTTGCCATGGCGTGCCCTCCTTCGAATTCAGTGCTGAGTATGGCAGTTTTACTGCCGAAGTCAAGGTAAGAATTAGCACTCAAAACGGCTGCGGGAATTGGTTCGTACGAAGCTAGTGGCTCATGGCGTAAACCAGGTAGTCCACACCGATACGAATTCCCAGCGCTGAAAAGTGCTGCGGGTATTCGGGGTTGTCGGCGTGTTCCCACGAATCGCCAAGATCCATGTTGTGACAGATGGCTACTACGATGCGGCCCTTCGCGTCGTAGATGCCGCGCCACATCGGCGTGACTCCGCCATACTCCGATGTCATGCGACGACGCACCCAGGCGCCTTCACCCGGCACCTGGTACTTCTCGTCGAGATCGTAGATGGTGTGGAAGATGGGATCGTCCTTGGGGATGTCCACAATGTCGCGGTCCGGAAAAACGCGCTTCATGCTGTGGATGAAGACGGCCCACTCTTCGTCGCCGTGAAAATCGTCGCACATGAAAAAGCCTCCGCGGTCGAAATACTCACGGAAAGCCTTCACCTGGGCGTCGGTGAGATTCCAGTGGCCTACTTCGACGGCGTACAGCCATGGCCAGTCGAACTGATCGCCTTCATCGAGATTGACTGGCTGCTCAACCGACCGCGCGTGAATGCGCGTCAGGCGGCGCACCGCCTCTGAGAAGTGCCGATCGGATCTGGGATAGTCCATCGTCCAAAAGACTCCGCGTCCGCCTTGCTGCCAGGGAATGTCTTGGCTGCCCCAGCCGCCGCGGAATCGGGAACCGCTGCCTCCGTGGACACCCGGCATGTTGGGATACATCAGACGCGCGTAAACCCACTCGGTCTTTTCTTGATAGTCGCGAGGAACCGGAAAGTCGTTGTACTCGAAGGCGGGAAACTCCTGCCAGTTGTGGAGATGCGCCCCCGGACCCGCCTGCCAGGCGAAACCGGCGCCCAGGAAGGCGATTCCGCCCGCCACCAGCCACCAAGCCCTGCGCATGACCAGAGGATACCAAAAATGGGGTCAGATGCCGTCAGGCCCATTTTGTTGCGTTTTTCTACTTTGCGTCTCTCCAGTTGTGCCCACCCCGACGTCCACCAGCAGCGGCACCTTCAACTGGTACGCGCCTTCCATCTCGCGCTTCACGAGCTTCGACATTGCCTCCACTTCCTCCGGCGGACATTCGAATACCAGCTCGTCATGCACCTGCAGGAGCATCGCGCTTTGATGCCCGTCCGACTGCATAGCCGCGTCGATCCGCACCATCGCCAGCTTGATCAGGTCGGCGGCTGTGCCCTGCAGCGGCGAATTCACCGCGGTGCGCTCCGCAAAGCCGCGCGCATTTGCGTTGCGGCTGTTGATGTCGGGAATCGGGCGCTCCCGGCCGAACAGCGTCTTCGTTACACCCGTCTGCCGCACTTCGGCAATGGTCGCGTCGATGAATTGCCGCACCCCTACGTAGCGCGCGAAATAGTTCTTGATGTACTTCTCCGCCTCGGCGCGCGAAATGCCAAGCTGCGTCGCCAGCCCAAATGCGCTGATCCCGTAAACGATCCCGAAATTCACCGCCTTGGCCGCATGACGAGCCTCGCGCGTTACCATCAGCGGCGGCACACCCAGCACTTCCGCGGCGGTGCGCGTATGGATGTCTTCGCCATTGCGGAAGGCATCCGTCAGCAGCGCGTCCTCAGACATGTGCGCCAGCAGCCGCAGCTCGATCTGCGAATAGTCGGCCACCAGCAGTTTCCAACCCGCGCGCGGCACGAACGCCGCCCGGATCTCGCGCCCCAGCTCCGTCTTAATCGGAATGTTCTGCAGATTGGGGTTCGATGAGGAGAGACGCCCAGTGGCCGCGCCCGCCGAATTGAAGCTGGTGTGCAGCCGCTTGCTGACCGGGTCGATCAGCGCAGGCAGCGCATCCACGTAAGTGCCTTTCAGCTTGGTGAGTTGGCGATACTCCAGCACCTTGCGAACAATCTCGTGGTCGGCGGCGAGTTCGTCCAGCACATCCGCGGCAGTCGAAATCGTCTTACCCTTGCCGTACTTCACCGGCGCCGGCAGCCTGAGATCCTCGAACAGCACTTTGCCCAGCTGCTGCGGCGAACTGATGTTGAACGTCTTCCCTGCCAGGGTGTGGATCTCGCCGGTCAGCCGCGCAATTTCCGTCTCCATCAGGTCGGAGAGCCGCTTCAGTTCCACCGAATCGATGCGGATGCCGGTACGCTCCATGCGCGCCAGCACGCTTGCCAGGGGAAGCTCGATCTTCGTATAGAGATCGCGCAGTCCTCGCGCTTCCACCGCCGGCGCCAGATTCTGCCAGACCTCTAGCGTAATGTCGGCATGCTGTTCGGGCGACCCGCCAAGCTTCAGATCCAGCCGCCGGCGAGCCTGTTCCTCCAGCGGGCAGCCGGCCGGGTCGGCATCCAGCAGGAAAGCGTACAGCATCACGTCATGATCGAAACCGCGCGCCGCGATCCCCATACGCTGGAGCATCAACAGCGCCGATTTCACGTCGCACGCGATCTTGGGAGCGTCGGCGTCCTCCAGCCACGGTTTCAACGCCTCCAGATTCTCGGCGGTGACGGCGCGCGCCTCTCCCGGCTGCCACGCCAGTCCAATCGTGTCGAGCGCGAATTCGCCCTCTGCCGACTTCGAAATCGCCACCGCCACCGGCGTATCCGCGGGCGCCTCCGCCAGCCACTGGCGTACTTCGTCCGGCGATGTGAGCACCCGATAATCGCGCGACCCGTGTATCCTCGCCCGGCCCCAGTTCCTTCAGCAGGCTGTGGAACTCCATCTCTTTCTAAATGGCCTTCAGCAGCACCGGATCGAACGGCTGAGCCTTCACCGACTCGATCGCGAATTCGATAGGCACATCGGTCGAAATGGTCGCCAGCCGCTTGCTCATGCGGATCTGTTCGCCGTGGTTCTGCAGGCTTTCGCGGTAGGCTTTGCGCTGCACTTCAGCCGCCCGCTCGATGGCCGCTTCTACCGTCCGAACTGTTCCAGCAAAGTCCGCGCGCCCTTGTCGCCGATACCTGGCGCGCCCGGAATATTGTCCACGCTGTCGCCCATCAGCGCCAACAGGTCGATAATTTGGTCGGGTCGCACGCCCATGAATTCCTTCACTTTCGGCGGGTCGTACCAGGTGTCGTCCTTGGCCGGATTCAGCATGGAGACCCGATCCGTGACCAACTGCAACATGTCCTTGTCGCTGGAAACGATCACCACGTCGAACCCGGCGGCCTCAGCACGGCGTGCAATCGTGCCGATCACATCGTCGGCCTCGAAGCCGGGAAATTCCAGGATGGGAATGCGCATCGCCTCAATGATCCTGCGGACGAAGGGAATCTGGTCTCGCAGGTCGGGCGGCATCTCCGTGCGATTGGCTTTGTACTCGGCGAACTCCTGCATGCGATGGGTCGGCGCCCCGCTCTCAAATACCGCCGCGATATAGGATGGATCGAACTGCTTGGAGAGCTTTCGCAGCATGTTGTTGAAGATGTAGACCGCCTCCGTGGAGAACCCGGTGCTGGTGCGCATGGGCGGAGCGGCGCTGCGGGCGCGAGCGTGGTAGGCGCGAAAAATGAACCCAAACGCGTCGATCAGGAATAACTTTTGATGGGGCACTCGGTTCTCATCATACTACTGCCGGTTGTCCACCGACCAAGCGGAGCATTTTCGCAACAGATTCGCGATTCACTGTGGTCGCAAAGCCACACATTGTCATTGCCAATCCTTTTACAATGAATAAGTTAAATTTGGGCGTCTGAATGCTGTAATATGAGCCTATGAAGATGCCGGAGAACGTTTGTGCGTTTTGAGACGACCATCCACCGCCCGGTGGAAGCCTCCGGAGTAGGCTTGCATAGCGGCGTTCCCGTGCGCATTCGGATCCAGCCGGCCCCTTTCTCCACGGGTATCGTATTTGTCCGAACCGACCTCGACAATTTCCAGGTGCCTGCCAGTTGGCGCCACGTGGCGAGAGTCAGCTACGCCACCAGCCTGATGCGTCAAGGCGTCCTGATCTCCACCACGGAGCACCTCCTCAGCGTCCTGTACTCGATGGGGATCGACAACGCGTATGTCGAGATCGACAACCTCGAAGTTCCCATTCTGGATGGCAGCGGGCAGCCGTTTGTGAAGCTCCTGGCCGACGCCGGTATCCGCCACTTCCGCCGCAAGCGCCGCTATCTGCGCATCCGCCGGCCGGTCTCTGTTGAGGATAAAGGGAAGCGGATCAGTATCATTCCGGACGACTCATTCCGCCTGACTTGCGACACCGATTATCAGGAGCCAGTGGGCCGCCAGTCGCTGGAACTGGAAGTCACGCCGGAGCGGTACGCCTCGGAGATAGCCTTCGCCCGCACTTTCGGCTGGGAATCCGACCTGAACCAGATGCGCAATATGGGCCTGATTCGCGGCGCATCGCTGGAGAACGCCGTCTGCTTCACCGCCACCGGCGTGCTGAATCCCGAAGGCCTGCGTGCGCCCGATGAATGCTGCCGCCACAAAGCGCTCGACCTTATCGGCGATCTGGCACTGCTGGGACGGCCCCTGCTGGGACATGTAATCGCCGAACGCGCCGGCCATGCCATGCACGCCGCATTGGTGAAGACGATTATGTCGGACCCTTCGCTCTACGAGATCCTGACATTCGACCAATTGGCCTCGCGAGTCGCGCAGGCGTTATTGGAAGTTCGAAGCTAAAATCGCACTAGCCACTTTCGCCACTTCGTCTTCCATGGCGCGATCCTGGTCCTGGAATGCCGCCAGTCCGCGCACCAGGTCGTAGACGCGACGGGAGCCCTTTCCGAGCTTTTCGGGACCGCCTCGCAGATCCACGGCTTGCGCGGTAGTGAGCAACAGCATGGCAGTAGCGTTGCGCACGCATTCCAGCGCGTCCATCGCGGTCACGCCGGCGTGCATCCCCAAGCTGACGACGTCCTGGTTGTATTGCTCGGTCGGCAATGAGTGGATCGAACTCGGCCCGGCCATCTGCCTGACGGCGCACGCCAGGCTGGTCACGCTGAGTTGCATTCCCTTGAAACCCGAATTCACGCCGGGCTCCGGAGTCAGGTTGGACGGGAGCCCGCCATTGAACCGGTCGTCCACCAGTAGCGCCATCAGGGAGTTCTCCCAATTCGCCATCGACGCGAAATCGATCTTCCACGTATCCAGCAGCCGAGCAATGTGGCCACCGTAAAAATTTCCGGCCTTGTACATCTCGCCCGTATCGGGATGAATAAGGGGATTGTCGTTGGCCGAATTGATTTCGCGCTCAATGGTGGCGCGCGCATCTTCCAGTGACTCCCAAACCTGCCCGAGGCCTTGCGGCACGCAGCGCAGTGAATAGCAGCTTTGTCCGCTCGACGTGGACGTGTAGCCCGACCCTTCCAGCATCTGCCGCAGATAGGCCGCCACCGCAATCTGTCCCGGATGTCCCTTCAGTTCCTGCACCCACGCGTGGAACGGCAGATCGGGCGCCTGCATAGCTTCTACGGCGAGCGCGACCGCGCCTAGCAATGCCCGCAGCACGCGCCTTGCGTCCGTCCAGACCAGCGCCGCCACGGCCGTCATCACGGTGGTGCCATTAATCAGCGCCAGGCCCTCCTTTGGCGCGAACAAGATGGGCCGCATCCCCACGGTTTCCAGCGCTTCCATGGCGGGCATCCTGCGTCCCTTCACTTCGGCCTCACCCGTGCCAACCAACACCCGCGCAATATACGCCGACGGCATCAGGTCGCCGCTGGCCCCCACCGATCCGTAACGCGGCACCACCGGCGTCACTCCACGATTCAAAAGCGCCGTCAGCGAGTCCACCAATTCGTTGCGTACAGCCGATGCTCCCGTCATGAACGTCGCGATGCGCAGCAGTGTTGCGGCACGCACCACATCGTTAGGCAGGGGTTGTCCGGTGGCGCACCCCAGTTGGCGCACCATGTTGTGCTGCAGCAGTTCCATCTGGCCTGGCTCAAGTGAAATCCCGATGTTGGCGCCGATCCCGGTATTGACGCCGTAGATTCGTTCGCCGCCCTTCAGCAGTTCCAGCAGGCGCGCCCGGCCGTCAGCAATACGCGAGCGTGCACCGCCGGCAATCCGCACTTCGGCGCCACTACGCGAGACACGTACCACGTCCTCAATGGAGAGCGCATCCGCTCCAAGAACCACCATATTGGGCATGATTTCTACTGTAGCGTGGCTGGACTATTCCACCGTGAACGTCTGCTTCGTCTCGAAGGTCTGTCCGCCGATCGCGTCCTTCACCTGGACCGCGATGGTGTACTCGCCCGGTTTGATGGTCTTCTGCAGATTCAATCCGAAATCGGCTGCGATGTAGCGCTTGGGGTAGAACGATTCGCTCTGTTCCACGGCGGGCTCTGGCTGGGTCCAAAGCACCTTGCCGCTGGCGGACAGCACCGAGGTCACATAGCTGACGTCGATCTTGTGATTGGGCCCGAACTTGTAACCGGTGATATCGAATTTCGCCCACACTCCGTCGCCGGGTTTGTAGGCCGCTTTCTCCGCGGGATGCAAATCGTTCTCGTTGCGGAAAAAGCGGAAGTTGCGCACCACCACGGTGTCACTGGGCGGCACATCGCGGCCGTTCACCAGGAATGGCGCTTCCAGTTCGGCGTTGGTGTGTGCCACCAGATCTTCCACTTTGATCACCACTTTGTACGTGCCCGAGGCTCCGAGCGGCGGAATGGCAAGCTCCGTCGCGATCTTAGGCATCCACTCTTTATCCTGTGGACCCACCTCGTCGGTGATTTCATTCTTGTAAATCTCTTCCAACGGAGCGCCCAAGGGATCGAAAGTCTGCACGGAAAACGCCAGGTGAATCTTCTCCTCGGATGTCTTGGTGTAATTCGCGATGCGGCAGGAGAAGAAGATCACCTCGCCCGGCACGTGTTTCTGGCCGGCGGCGTCGTTCGGGCCGCCGTCCGTTTGGCTGATCACGGGCTTCACGATCTGCAGGGCAGGCGCCGCACAAAGCGTGGAAATTAGCGCAAGGAAAAACAACAGTCGCATTGCGGACCTCACAGTACGATTCTACTCTCCGGCGTCAACGCCTGGAACCGCGGCAGCACGCCCGCCCCTACAGCACGGCCCGCAAATACTTGCCGGTGTACGACGCCGCCACCTTCGCGATCTGCTCCGGAGTTCCGGCCGCCACCACCGAGCCGCCCTTGGCGCCGCCTTCCGGTCCCAAGTCGATCACCCAATCGGCGGCCTTGATCACGTCTAGATTGTGCTCGATGATGATGAGGCTTCCTCCGTTGTCGATCAGCCTCTGGAATGCCGCCAGGAGCTTCGCGATGTCGTCGAAGTGCAATCCGGTTGTCGGCTCGTCGAAAATGAAAAGCGTTCCGGCGCAGCTCGCCGTGGTCAGGTGGGCCGCCAGTTTCACGCGCTGTGCTTCGCCCCCAGACAGGGTCGTCGCCGATTGGCCCAGGCGCAGATAGCCGAGACCCACGTCGTCCAGCACTTTCAGCTTCTGCACCAATTTCGGCGCGGCAGCGAAAAAGCCCATAGCTTCCCGCACCGTCAGCTTCAGCACTTCGTGCACGTTCAAGCCGTTGTACAGAATCTCCAGAATGCCGCTCTTGAAACGCGTTCCCTTGCACTCGTCGCAGATTAGCTCCACATCCGCCAGAAACTGCATCTCCACCGTCACCGTGCCGTCGCCTTGACAGGTCTCGCAACGGCCTCCCGGGATGTTGAATGAGAAGTGTCCCGCCGTATACCCGCGCTTTTCCGCCTCGCGCGTGGAGGCGAACAGCGCGCGGATGGTGTCGAACGCCTTGATGTACGTCACCGGGTTGGAGCGCGGCGTGCGCCCAATCGGCGATTGGTCGATCATCACCGTCGTAGTGATTCGATCGGCGCCGTCCACCTTCTTGCACGCCATCTGCGGCTGCACTTCGAGCGCTTCGGCTGCCGCGTCAAAGGCCGCTTCACTCTGGTCGGCTTCACGCGCCTTATGCAGCGACTCCAGCGAGCGGAAGATCACGTCATGCACCAGTGTCGACTTGCCCGACCCCGAAACGCCCGTGATCACCACCATCATGCCGAGCGGGACCTCGACCTCGATGTTCTTCAGGTTATGCAGGCGCGCGCCCGAGAACTTCATCACTCGCTTTCGATCCACGCTCCGGCGTTCGCGCAACGCAGCCACTTTCAAATCACCGCGAAGGTACCGCGAGGTCAGCGAACCATTTCCGTTCGCGGTGAGCCTCTTCATCGTGCCTTCGAACACAATGTGGCCGCCGAGTTCGCCCGCGCCCGGTCCCAGGTCGACAATGTGATCCGCCGCGCGCATCACGTCCGGGTCGTGCTCCACCACGATGATGGTGTTACCGAGTTCGCGCAGTTCGTGCAGAATCTTGATGAGCCGCCCGGTATCGCGGCTGTGCAGTCCGATGGAGGGCTCGTCGAGGACGTAGCACGCCCCCACGAGGCGCGAGCCCAGACACGTCGCGAGTTGAATGCGCTGCGCTTCGCCGCCGGAAAGTGTTGCCGACAAGCGGTCGAGCGTCAGGTACTCAAGCCCCACGTCGTTGAGAAACTTCAGGCGCTGCCGAATCTCCACCAGGATCTTGTCGGCGATCCCGCGTTCTTCCGGACTCAGCTTCAGATCCTCGAAGAAGGCGTAGGCCTCCTCGATATTCATCCGCACCACGTCGGCCAGGTTCTTGCCGCTCACCGTCACGTACAGCGCTTCCTTGCGGAGGCGCGCACCTTTGCAATCAGGACAGAGCGCGTAGCCACGATAGCGGCTGAGAAATACGCGCACGTGGACCTTGTATTTCTTGGATTCCAGGTGGTCCCAGAAACGGCGGATGAAATCGTCGATCAGCGCGCGTTCTTTGTCGTTCAGGTCGCAGTAGGCAACGTCGAACCGCACCTTCTTGCCAGCCGACTTCCGGAAGTTGCCCAGCCACGAGCGGTATTTCGGCTTGGTCCACGGATCCACCGCGCCTTCGTCGAGCGAGAGCGTCTTATCGGGGATCACGCGATCCATGTCGAAATCGATCGTGTTGCCGAATCCCTGGCAGCGCGGGCAGGCGCCGAACGGCGAATTGAAGCTGAACAGGATCGGCTCGGGCACGCTGAATTCCAGCAGGCAGGTCTTGCACTGGAACTTCTCGTTGAAGCGGAGTTGCTCGCCCGAAGCGGCGCTTTGGAAGATCACCTCGCCGGTTTCGCGATAGCAGATTTCGATGGTGTCCACCAGTCGCGTGTGCAGGTCGGGACCGATCGCCACGCGGTCTACCAGGATGTACAGAGGCTTCGAGAAGTCGATATCCAGCAGCGATTCGGGCGTCGAGAACTCGAACAGCCGCCCTTCCTGAAACAGGCGATTGAAGCCTTTCTTTCGAAGCTCGAACAAGTGATCGCGGAGGGCTTGCGTGCTGGCGTGATCGCCGCAGGCGAACAAGGCATACCAGCGCGAGCCTTCGGGCAGCGTGAGTAAGCGCGCCGCCACCTCATCCACCGTATCCTTACGAACCCGAACGCCGCAGTTCGGGCACCAGGTCTGGCCAACGCGGGCAAACAGCAGGCGGAGAAAGTCGTAACATTCGGTCGACGTCGCCACGGTCGAGCGCGGATTGCGGGTGGTGTTTTTCTGCCGGATGGCGACCGCCGGCGCGATGCCGTCGATATCTTCCACCTCCGGCTTTTCCATCCGCTCCAGGAACTGGCGCGCATAAGCGGAAAGCGACTCCACATAGCGCCGCTGCCCCTCGGCATAAATCGTGTCGAATGCCAGCGACGACTTGCCGGACCCCGACACACCTGTGACTACCGTCAGTTGGTTATGGGGAATAGAAAGCGAAATGTCTTTGAGATTGTGGACCCGCGCACGGCGAATCCGAATAAAATCTTGCACTGGAACTTTTAGTATAACGTGGTGGCGTCAATGGTCTGGCCATCGGCAATTTTGGCATGCATCGTCGCCGGTGGCGAGATCACCGGCCCCACATGCTATCCTTCGTACATACGAGGGCTTTGCGGAATGTGCCCGCCTGTTGAACTTCCCGTCAATTTGGGAATGTCTGTAACTCCCACCCGCTACAACCGCGTCTACACATTCATCGCGCTGAAACCCTTGACGAAACTTCATGTTTGAACTTTTCTTCAAATACCCGCTCAGCCTGTTTCACAAGGGCCACTTCGTACTGCTAACGCCTTGGCCCCTCTGGCTGCTCGCCTTGGCGATTTTGGGCGCTGCCGGCTTGCTGTTCCTGCACATCCGGCGCAATCAGGGCATGCTCAGCGGGCTGCGTCCCCTGGGCATTTGGGCGCTCGAAAGCGTCATGGTGGCGCTGATCCTATTCCTGCTCTGGCACCCCGCGTTGAGCGTCGCCACTCTCCGCCCCCAACAGAACGTGGTGGCTGTTTTGGTCGACGATTCGAAGAGCATGGGCATCAACGACTCTTCCGGCACCCGCGAAGCCGCGGCTTTGGGCGTCCTCAACAACGGCTTGATGAAGAAACTGGGCGAAAAATTCCAGGTGCGCCTTTACCGTTTTGGTAAAGAGCCCGAACGAATCCAGCAAACCAACCAAATCACCGCCAGTGCGCCGGCCACGCGGCTCGGCGACACGCTGGAACAAGTGCTGGCGGAATCCTCTTCGCTGCCCCTGGGCGCGATTGTGCTCCTCAGCGACGGCGCGGATAATGCCGGCGGAATCGACCTGCAGACGGTCGCCGCCATCCGCCGCCAGCGCATTCCCGTCCATACCATCGGGTTCGGCCGCGAGCATCCCGACAAGGACGTCGAAATCGCCGACGCCGTCCTGCCAGCGCGCGCTCTGCCGCAATCGCGGCTCACCGCGGTAGTCACGTTCAACAATTACGGACTGGGAGGCAGCAAAGCCAAACTCACGGTGAAGGACGGCGGCAAAGTGCTGGCATCGCAAGAGGTGACGCTGAAATCCGATTCCACGCTACAGTCGGAAGCCGTCGTCTTTAATTGCGGGGACGCCGGGCCCAAGTCGCTCGACATCTCAATCGACCCGATCGGCGGCGAGGAAAACACGCAGAACAATAAAGTGACGCGGCTGGTGAGTGTGGAAAAGCGAACGCCCCGCATCCTGTATGTAGAGGGCGAACCGCGCTGGGATTTCAAGTTTATCCGCCGCGCGCTGGACGACTATTCGGGTATCGAACTGATCACCATGCTGCGCACCACGCAGAACAAGATCTATCGCCAAGGCGCACCCGACCCGCCCGAAAATAAGGAACTGGAAGACGGCTTCCCGGCCAAACCCGAAGAGCTGTTCCGCTACCAGGCGTTAATTCTGGGCAGCGTCGAGGCGAATTACTTCACGCCCACGCAACAGCAGTTGATCCGCGATTTCGTCGACCGGCGCGGTGGCGGTCTGCTCTTCCTGGGCGGCCGTGCCAGCCTCTCCGATGGCGGCTACGCCAGTTCGCCGCTGGCCGATCTCTCGCCCACCAAGCTGCCGGAAGCGAAGGGCACGTTCCATCGCGATTTCACTGGTCAGGAGTTGACGCAGCAGGGCGCGCAAAGCGTGATCTGCCGCCTGGAAGATGACCCGGTGCGCAATGCCGAGCGTTGGAAAAAGATGCCGGCGATGGCTAACTACCAGGAGGCCGGAGAGGCCAAGCCCGGCGCCACCACGCTGCTGCTCTCCACGCCCGCCGGACGTCCCAAACTTCCGCTGCTGGTGACCGAGAATTACGGCCGCGGCCGCACTATGCTTTTCGCCACCGGCGGCGATTGGCGCTGGAAGATGTGGACCGACCACGCCGATAAGACGCATCCGCTCTTCTGGCAGCAGATTTTCCGACACCTGGTGACCGATACCCCCGGCCAGGTAGTAGGCAGCACCCCGCACCAGGTGCTTTCCGACGACACCAAAGTGCCTCTCCGCGTAGAAGTGCGCGATAAAGAATTCAAGCCCGTCACCAACGCTAAGGTGCAGGCCCGGTTCCTCTCTCCGGACGGCGCGAGCGCCACGTTGGAACTGACTCCGCAACCGCTCGAAGAAGGCGTCTACTCGGGTGAATGGACCGCGGAAAAGCCTGGGTCGTACGTAGCCGAGATCATCGCCGGTCGCGAGCAGGAGGAGATTGGCCACGACGTGATCAGCTTCCGGCGCGAAGACGGAGTCGCCGAGAATTTCCGCACCTCGCAGAACAAGGAATTGCTGGAGAAACTCTCCGAGCAAACGGGAGGCCGTTACTACACGGCGTCCGAAGCGTCCAAGCTATCGAATGACATCTCGTATTCCGAAGCGGGCATCACCACACGCGAGACCCGCGATCTTTGGGACATGCCCGTGATCTTCCTTCTGGCACTGAGTATCCGGGCCTCCGAATGGCTGCTGCGGCGAAAGTGGGGCGTAGTATGAGAACCCGAACGGCGATCCTGGCAACGCTCCTTCTCGCGCCTGTGTTGGCGTCCGCTACCACCTTCTACGTCACCATCTCTGGACTCGGCGGCGAGGCCGACTACGATCAGCGATTCAAGATGTGGGCCGACGATATCGATTCCAGCCTGAAAAAGGCCGGCGGCGATAGCAATGTCATCACCATGCAGAAGCCCACCCGCGATGCGGTGCGCGCCAAGTTCGCCGAAATCGCCAAACAGGCCAAGCCCACCGACAGCCTGGTCCTCATGCTGATCGGCCACGGCACTTACGACGGCGTGGAGTACAAGTTCGCCCTGCCGGGACCCGATATCAGCGGCGCCGAATTCGCCATCATGCTGGACAAGATTCCCACCGCGCGCCAGTGCGTGGTGAATATGACCAGCGCCAGCGGCGGATCGATCGAATTCCTGAAGAAGCCGAACCGGGTGGTGATTACGGCCACGAAGACTGGCACCGAGAAGAACGCCACGGTATTCGCGCGCTACTTCGCCGAAGCCCTGCGCGATCCCTCGGCCGACATGGATAAGAACGAAACCATATCGGCGCTGGAGGCATTCCATTTCGCGCAACACAAGACCTCCGAGTTTTTCGATACGCAGAAGCGTCTGGCCACCGAGCACTCCGTCATCGAGGATACCGGCAAAGGCGAAGGGCAGAAGGATCCCAAAGGCGATGCCAATGAGGGCAAATTGGCCGCGCTGTTTCCCGTGGTCCGCCTGGGCGCCAATGCCGCCGCGGCGCGCGACCCCGCTAAGCGGCCGCTGCTCGACAAGAAAGAGCAATTGGAACAGGCCATCGATAAGCTGAAGTACGACAAGGCCACGATGCCCGAGCAGGCTTACAAACAGCAACTCACTCAACTCTTGCTGGAGCTGGCCAAAACGCAGGAGGCCCTCGATAAACAATGAGGCTCAATATGGTGAGAGCCCGCAGGGTTGCCGGAAAGATTGCCTGCGCCACGTTGCTTGTGTTTTCTCTTTCCGCCCAAACCTTGCAACAGGCCGAGGCACTGTGGAAAGCGCGCAATTATCAGGAAGCGAATACCGCCTTCCGCGAGCTAGTGGCGCGGCATCCCGAAAATCCCGATTACCGTGTGCGCTGGGGCCGTATGTACCTCGAGCATGCGCAGCAAACCGACATCCAGACTGCCAGCGACCTTTTCAACGAAGCCCTCGCCGTCGAGAAAGACTGCGCGGGCGCCATCCTGGGGCTCGCCCTGATCGCTGCCGACGAGTACAGCGGTAACGCCGCTAACCTGGCGAAGAAAGCGCTCGAAGCCGATCCCAAGCTGGCGGAAGCCCAGGAACTGCTGGCGCGCCTGGCGCTCGAAGACAACAACAACGCCAAGGCGTCCGACGAGGCCCACAAGGCGCTCGACCTCGACAAGGATTCCGTTGCCGGCCGGGCGATTCTCGCCACCATGGACTGGCTGGCCGACAAGAAAGAGAGCTCGTGGGATCCGCACGCCGCCAAAGGCTACGAACTCGCCGGCCATTTCTTTATGCTCAATCGCCGGTACGACGAAAGCATCGAGTATTACCGCAAAGCGTTGGCGCTCGATCCCAATCTCAACAGCGCGCGCTCGCAGCTCGGCATCAACCTGATGCGCCTGGCGCGCAACGGCGAAGCCTATCAGCAGCTCAAAATGGCGTGGGACAACCATTTCCAGGACAGCGCCACCAAGAACACGCTGATGCTGATGGACAGCTACAAGAAATTTGTCACATTCGAGACCCCGCGCACCGTCTTGATGTTGGATAAGCGCGAATCCGACTTGCTGCGTCCTTACTTTGAAAGTGAGATGGAGCGCTGCATCGCCACCTACGAGAAGAAATACAAATTCAAGCTGGAATATCCGGTGCGCGTGGAAGTCTATCCCGACCACGACGATTTCGCCGTGCGCACTCTCGGCATGCCGGGTCTGGGCGCGCTCGGCGTCACCTTCGGCTACGTGATCGCGATGGACAGCCCCTCGGGACGTCCCCCCGGCCAGTTCCATTGGGCCTCCACCATGTGGCATGAAATGAGCCACGTCTTCACGCTCACCATGACCAAGTCGCACGTGCCGCGATGGTTCACCGAGGGCATCGCAGTGCACGAGGAGACCGCCGTTTCCCCCGAATGGGGCGACCGCCTCGGGCCAGATGAGATCTCGGCCATCAAGAACAAACAGCTCCTGCCGATTGCCGATCTCGACCGCGGCTTCATCCATCCGCAAGCACCCACGCAGGTCATCGTCAGCTATTTCCAGGCGGGCCGCATCGTCGATTACATCACCGACAAATGGGGCTGGGACACCATCCTCGCTATGCTGAAAGATTTTTCAGGCGTGGCCGAGACGTCCGACGTCATCAAGAAGGAATTGAAGATCGAACCCGCCGATTTCGACAAGCAGTTTCTGGCGTGGCTGGAGGGCGACACCAAAACACAGGTCACCAATTTCACCCAGTGGAAGGACACCGTGAAGAAGGTGGCCGAACTCGCCCGCAATAAGGACTACGATGGCGTGATCAAGACCGCCGCGCCCATCCGCGATCTTTATCCCGATTACGTGGAAGCCGGCAGCGTGTACGAATTCCTGGCCACTGCCTATCGCGCCAAGGACAATAAGCCCGCTGCCATTGCCGAGTTGGAACGCTACGTCAAGGTGGGAGGCCGAAACCCGGAAAGCATCAAACTGCTGGCGAAATGGGAGGAGGAAGCCGGCAACAAAAAGGAAGCCGCCGATGTGCTGGAGCGGCTCAACATGATCTTCCCCGTGGATGACGAACTCCACCAACGCCTCGGCTCCCTGTCGCTTGACCTGAAACAGCCGCGTGAAGCCATCCGCGAATTTCAGGCAGTGTTGGCGCACAAACCGATCGACCCCGCGCAGGCTCACTATGAACTGGCCCTTGCGTATAAACTAGATCATCAACCGGAGAAGGCGAAGGATGAAGCGCTCGCCGCGCTTGAAATCGCGCCCGGCTTCCGGCCGGCCCAGAAGCTCTTGCTGGAATTGAACGACGCGGAAGGTAAAGGAACTCCGCGCGTGAACCTACCGAACTAGGAATAAATCGACATGTCAACTACCGTGACGCAGCAGTTGGAGCCTGAAGTTCTAAAATCGCGCATTGCGCGCTTCCGCCAGGTGGAGTCCGAGATCATTACCCAGGTGCGGAAAGTGATCGTGGGCCAGGAGGAAGTACTGGAGCAAGTGATGATCGCCCTCTTTGTGGGCGGGCACTGCCTCATCACCGGTCTCCCCGGAACAGCCAAGACGCTGCTAGTGCGCACCATGGCGCAAACCCTCGGGCTGGTTTTCAAACGGATTCAGTTCACGCCGGACCTCATGCCCAGTGACATCACCGGCACGGATATCATTGAGGAGGACAACACCACCGGCCGCCGCACCTGGACCTTTGTCCAGGGTCCTATTTTCGGCAACATCCTGCTCGCCGACGAAATCAACCGCACGCCTCCCAAGACGCAGAGCGCGCTGCTCGAAGCCATGCAGGAGAGAGCCTGCACTGTGCGCGGCAATCATTACGACCTGCCCGCTCCGTTCTTCGTGCTGGCCACGCAAAACCCCATCGAACTGGAAGGAACTTATCCGCTGCCCGAAGCGCAACTAGATCGCTTCCTTTTTAATACGGTGCTCGACTATCTCTCGGCGGCGGAGGAATTGAAAGTGGTGGACCTCACCACCGTCACCACTCTCCCTTATGCCGAACCTGTGACGAATGCCCAGGAGATTCTGGACTTCCAGCAACTGGTGCGCATGGTGCCGATCGGAGAAAGCGTAGCCAAGCACGCAGTGGAAATGGTTCGCTACTCCAGGGCCACCGACACCGACTCGCCCGACTTCGTCAAGAAGTACGTGAACTACGGAGCCAGCGTAAGAGCCGCCCAATTCCTTGTACTTGCCGCCAAAGCGAGGGCGCTGATGAAGGGCCGCTACCACGTGACCTACGAAGACGTGCGGGCTCTCTACATTCCCGTGCTCCGCCATAGAATCCTGCTGAACTTCCACGCAGAATCGGACAAGCTGAAGCAGGATGACATCCTGAAAAAGATCCTGGAGTGGAAGGCTATTCCGAGAGATTAGGAGTGTGTTCACCGCCGAGACGCGGAGACGCCGAGGCTTCAATGAATGTTGATGGCATTACAGATCAGATTATCGGTGCAGCCATTGAAGTACACCGGGAAACCGGACCCGGGTTGTTGGAGTCCGCGTACGAAGAATGTCTGTGTTATGAGCTGAGCCAGCTAAAACTCAGGTTTCAGCGGCAGGTTGCGCTGCCGGTGGTATACAAGGGAATCAAGTTGGACTGCGGCTACAAGATGGATCTGCTAGTGGAAGATACTGTCATCGTTGAGCTGAAAACCGTAGAGCAGTTGATACCGGTCCACTCCGCTCAACTGCTCACGTACCTGAAAATCTCGGGGAAGCCGGTTGGACTGCTGATGAACTTTAATGAAGCTGTGTTACGCAAAGGTCTGAAACGCCTCGTGAATGATTTCATAGAGCCTCGGCGTCTCGGCGTCTCGGCGGTGAAATAATGCTTCAACGCTTCCTCGATCCCGCGACGCTCTCCTCGATTTCAGGCCTCGACCTCATTGCCAAGACGGTCGTCGACGGGTTCGTTGCGGGACTTCACCGCTCACCGGACTTCGGCTTTTCCCAGGAGTTCGCCGAGTACCGCGCCTATTCCGAGGGTGACGACCTTCGCCACGTGGATTGGAACGTCTTCGCCCGCACCGATAAGTGCTTCCTCAAGCGCTACCGCGGAGAGACCAACAGCCAGCTCCTCATCCTGCTGGACACCTCCGCCTCCATGTCGTACGGCTCGCAGCCGGTGCACAAGCTGGATTACGCCCGCTTCGTCGCCGCGTCCCTCTGCTACATGGCGAACCTGCAGCGCGACGCTGCCGGCCTGATTATCTTCGATGACGACGTCAAGAACTACGTGGCGCCATCTACCCGTCAGGGCCAACTTTTCCGATTGCTGCATGCTATCGAAAAGGCCGAACCCGGCACGCACACCGATTTCACTAAGCCCTTCGTGCACTTTCAGAATTTTCTTCACCGCCGCGGCATCGTGGTGGTGATTTCCGATTTCTACGAGCAGCCCTCCACCATCGTGAAGACCGTGGAGCCGCTGCGCTATCACGGCAATGAAGTGATCCTGTTCCACGTCCTCGACCCACAGGAGTTGAAACCGAAATTCCGCGAGCCAGTGCTGCTATACGATCTGGAGAACAGCACCAACTCACTGGAAGTTTCGCCCGAATACGCCAGACACGAATACCGGGAGAAGATCGACGCTCACGTGGAAGCGCTCTCTTCGGCAACGCGCGGCGCGGGCATGGACTATTTCCTCATGAACACGGAACGGCCCCTCGATGAGGGTTTGCGCGAATATCTCACGGTCCGGCGGGGGCGTTTTTAATGGGTTTTCTGACCCCCTGGTTTCTCGCCGGCGCACTGGCAGTCGGGCTCCCCATCTGGCTGCACCTGCTCAAGAAGCACAAGACCACTCCCCTGCCCTTCAGTTCGCTGATGTTTTTCGAGAGGCGCACCCAGAGTTCCATCAAGCACCGGCGGCTGCGCTACCTGGTGCTGTTTGCGCTGCGCACCCTGCTCATCCTGCTGCTGGTGCTAGCCTTCGCGCATCCTTATATCCAGCAGCGCATCCTGCCGCTGCAGCGTTCGAATGAAGTCACCGTGCTGGCCATCGACAACTCGCTCAGCATGCGCGCCTCCGGCCTGCTCAACCAAGCCAAGAGCGACGCCAAGAGCGTGATCGGCAGCCTTCGGCCCGGCGAGCGCGCCCAGGTGCTGGCCTTCGGTTCGCGCGTCCAGGTAATGAGCGAAGTCACCGACGACCACTCGCCGCTCAACGCCGCAGTGGATTCCATCGACGCCTCGGACGACCGCACATCCTTCGGCGAACTATCGCGCTCTCTTCGCTCCATCTCCAATTCGATTCACCTGCCGCTGCATGTACAGGTCTACTCCGACATGCAGCAGTCGGGTATGCCGGCCAACTTCAATGACCTGCGCCTGAATGCCGACGTTCGCCTGGAACCGCATCCAATGGTGAGGAAAGAGACACCCAACTTCGCCATCGACAACATTGTGGCGCCGCGGCGCGTCTATGACAGCAAGAAGACCCGCGTGCTCGCCACCGTTGCCAATTTCGGCGCGCAGAAGGCCACCAAGAACGTGTCTCTGCTGCTCAACGATCGCGTAGTGGAAACCAAGACTGCGGAAATCCCCGAGAACGGCCGCGCCACCGTCGAGTTCGTTTCGATGGAAGTGCCGTACGGCCGCAATAAGGGCATGATTCGCGTGGATTCCGGCGACTCGCTGCCCAACGACGACGTTTTCTACTTTTCGGTGGAGCGCGCCGATCCGCGTCACGCACTTTTCGTTCACGAAGCCGGCAATGACCGCGGCCTGCTTTACTTCAAAACCGCGCTCGAAGCTTCGGGGCAGGACGCCTTCTCCATCGACTCCGCCACCGTCGAGCAGACCACCAACGTGTCGCCTTCGAAATACGCCTTCGTCGTGCTCTCCGATGTCGGCAGCATTCCTGGCGGCTTCGAGAATCAATTGCGCGATTACGTTCGCGGCGGCGGTAGCGTGCTCATCTCGCTCGGCCACCTCTCGGTGGCGCGCAGCAAAATTCCGGTGTCGGGCGGCCAGATAGCCGAGGCGCGCTATGCCGGCCGTGAAGGTGAGCGCTTCCAGACCGTCGCCTGGCTCGACCCGTCGCATCCCTCTATCCTGAAGGACGATCGCTGGGACGATGTGAAGTTCTATCAGGCGATCAAAGTGGACCCGTCCGGCGCCCGCGTCGCGGCCCGGCTCTCCGACCAGACTCCTCTCCTGCTCGACCAACAGGTGGGCGATGGCCGCATCCTGGTGTTCGCCTCCACCTTCGACAACGTGGCCAACGATTTCCCCAAGTCCTCCGCCTTCGTCCCCTTTATCGAGCAGACGGCGCGTTATCTGGGGCATCTGGACCAGGGACCGCCCAGCGTTCAGGTGGGTTCGTTCGAGGAACTGCGCGATTCCAAAGAGAAGGGCGCCGCCGTGGACGTGCTAGACCCCAAGGGCGACCGCGTGCTCTCGCTGGAAGAGGCCACCAAAGCGCAGAACATCCAGTTCACGCAGTCGGGATTCTATGACATCCGGCGGCCCAACGGGCGCAATGAACTGGTGGCGGTGAATGCCGATCGCCGGGAATCTGACCTGACCCCGGCAGCCCCGGAGACACTGAGTTTATGGCAGAATACAGCCAGCGGGAGTGCTGTGCCTGGAGGACAGGCGCAAAGTGAGCAAAAACCCCTTTCTTTGTGGTGGTACGTGATGCTGGCGGCATTGGCGCTGGCCGTAGCCGAATCGGTATTGGGTAATAAACATCTCGGTGTGGACAAAGAGGCAGCATGAAACCTTTGGATGGACTGTCCGAGTATTTAGGCGCCATTGAAAAGCGGCTGCGATTGATCGCGCTAAGCCGCGGCGCTGCGATTACAACCGCGGCCGCTCTGTTGCTGACGGTGGTGGCCGTGGTAGTGGCCAACAAGTTTGCCTTTTCCAACTCCAGCGTGGTGGGCGCGCGGGTCTTTCTTTTTCTGGGACTGGCGTTCGCCATTGCGGCCGCTCTCATTGTGCCCGTAATCCGCCTCAACCGCCGCCGGGCCGCGCATGAAGCCGAGAGCAAATGCCCCCAGTTCGAAGAGCGTCTCCTCACCTTCACCGAGCGCATGGAAGCCAACAGCGCCGATCCCTTCCTGCCGCTGCTGGCCGACGATGCGCTGGCCGTGGCGCAGCGCGCCAAGCCGCACGATGTCGCGAAGAGCTCCTGGATTGTGAGCTTCTGCTCCGCCGCGTTGGCCGCGATGATCGCCCTGATCTGGCTGGGCATCTCCGGTCCCGGCTTTTTGGGATACGGCACCTCCCTGCTCTGGGGCGGCCTGCCCAAGGGCGAGATGAAGCCCTTCTATGCCGTCAAGGTCGACCCTGGCAATAAGACCATTCGCAAACGCGCTGACCAGGTGATCACTGCGACTTTGTCCGGCTTCACTGCTCCCAAAGTGCGTTTCTTCGCCAAGTACGTGAGTGCCTCGAAGTGGGAGCAGGCGGAAATGCGCACCGAGCCGGGTGGCTCCGCCTATGAGTTCATGATCGCAGGCGTGCCTGAGACGCTGGATTATTACGTGGAAGCCGGTGGAGTCCGCTCGGAAACCTACAAGCTGAACGTTATCGACCTGCCGAGTGTCAAGAAAATCAAAGTCACCTATCATTACCCCGCGTGGAGCGGCCTGCCGAACGCCACCGAAGATCCGGGCGGCGATCTGCGCGCCGTGGAAGGCACCGACGCCGAGGTGTTCATTGAAACCGACCGGCCGATGACCACAGGCGTGCTGCTGATGGATGACGGCTCTAAAGTGCCTCTGCGCAACGCAGGCGGCAACACCATCGCGGCCAGGGTGCCTATTCGCAAGGACGGCATGTACCACGTCGCCGCCATCGAAAACGGCGAGGACGTGCGCCTCACCAACGACTACTTCATCGAGTCCATGAAGGACAATCCGCCGGAGATTAAAGTCACTCGTCCGGGCCGCGATTTCCGTGCTACGCCGATCGAAGAAGTCACCATCGCGGTGGAAGCCAAGGACGATTTCGGACTGCGCAGCGTGGACCTGCACTACTCAGTCAACGGTGGTCCCGACAAGACGATTTCCATGCTGCAGGCGAAGAACGCTAAAACGGCGAACGGGAACACCGTTCTCGCCCTGGAAGACTTCAAGGTGGAGCCCGGCGACATCGTGACCCTGTACGCCACGGCAAAGGACGCTCGCCAGACCACCAACACCGATATGTTCTTCATCGAGGCGCAGCCCTTCGAGCGAAATTACTCGCAATCGCAGCAGGATGGCGGTGGGGGTGGTGGCGGCGGCGATGATGCCGGACAGCAGAACCAGATTTCGCAGCGCCAGAAAGAGATCATCACCGCCACCTGGAACCAGGTGAAGGGCCAGGGCGCTCGCGGCACGGATGCCGAAAACGCCGCCTTCCTCGCTGGTGTGCAGTCCAAACTGCGCGATCAGGCCAAGTCGCTGGCGGAACGTATGAAAGCGCGCGCGCTCGAAACAGCGGGCGACTCCTTTAAGAGTTTTGTGTCGGACATGGAGCAGGCCGCCGTCGAGATGGGCCCGGCAGCTGACAAGCTCAAGGGCGCCAAGTGGCAGGATGCCCTTGCGCCGGAGCAGAAAGCCCTGCAGTACATCATGCGCGCGGAAGCCACATTCCGCGACATCCAGGTTGCCTTTGGCCAGCAGGGTGGAGGCGGTGGGGGCGGGGGCGGCGGCGCCACGCGCGATATGGAAGGCCTCTTCGACCTGGAACTCGACACCGAGAAGAACCAGTACGAAGGCGCGAAGCAAACCCAATCGGCCGACGAGAGGCAGCGCAAGATTGACGACGCTATGGAGAAGCTGAAGGAACTGGCGCGCCGTCAACAGGAACTCGCCGAGCAGCAGAAGAAGGGTCCGCAGACTTCCCAGCAGCGTTGGGAGCAGGAGCAACTCCGCCGCGAAGCCGAACAGCTTCGCCAGCAAATGGAGCAGATGACCAAAGGCAGCGACCAGGCGCTAAGCCGAGATGGCCAGCAGCAGCAGGGTAAGCAGCAGCAGGGCCAACAACAGAGCGGCCAGGGGCAGCCTGGGCAGCAAGGTCAACAGAGCGGCCAACAGAGCCAGCAGAACGGGCAACCGGGACAACCCGGACAGCAAGGCCAACAGCAGATGAGCCCGCAGCAGCAGATGCAGCAGCGCGCCCAGCAGCAACAGCAGAACCAACAGATGCGCGGCGCCGATGCTGAGACCATGCGCAAGATGCTGGACCAGATCGCGCAGGCCACACAGGACATGCGCAACGCCGCATCATCGCAGCAGTCCGGCACCCCACAGGGACAGGCTGCCGCGCAGCGCGCGCTCGAAAGCCTGAAGCAGGCCGAGCAGATGATGCAGGGCATGCGCAGCAAGCAATCTACCGGACAGGTGGACGACCTGGTTCGCCAGGCCGAGGATCTCGCCCGCAAGCAGCAGGAGTTCGAAGGCCAACTGCGCAAGGCGTTCGGCAAAGACGAAGGCCTCCCCGCACAGCAGGCCGGCCAGTTGGCCAATCAGCGGCAGGATGAGATCGCTGAAGTGAAGAAACTGGAGCAGGAGATGCAAAATGCGGTGCGCGATCTGGCGTCCACGCAGCGCCAGGCGTCCACCAAGATGCGCGATGCGCTCAGCCAGATGCAGCAGCAGGAACTGCCGCGCGACATGCAGCGCAATGGCGACTGGATTCGTCGCGGCATGGGCGAATATGCGGTGATGTCGGAGTCGCAAATTACCGCCGGTCTGAACGACCTCAGGGATCGCCTGCACGAGGTGCAGAAGGCCGTCGGCGCCGGCAGCAAAGGCCAGCAGGACGATAAGAGCATGGAGAAGGCGCTGGCGTCCGTGGAACAGCTTCGCCGCCAGATGGAGCAGATGGCGGGTCGCGGCCAGCAGCAGGGGCAACAGCCGGGCCAGCAACTCTCACGCAACGGCCAGCAGCAAGCCGGTCAACAACAGGGTGGCCAGCAGCAAGGCGGGCAGCAACAAGGTGGTCGGCAGAAGGGTGGCCAACAGGCGGGCGGTCAGCAACAGGGTGGGCAGCAACCCGGCGGCCAACAGCAAGGCGGCCAGCAACCTGGCGGCCAGCAGCAGGGTGGTCAACAGCAAGGTGGTCAGCAAACAGGTGGCCAGCAGGCTGGCGGACCGCAGGGTGGACGCCAGCAGGGCGGCAATTACGGCGGTGGACCCCAGTGGGACGGCGGCGCCTGGGGCGGACGTTTCGATCCGCAAGCTTTCCAGGGCGCCTATCGCGACACCCTGGCGAACCTGCAGCAACTGCAGCAGCAGCTTAAGGACGACCCCGGCACGCAGCGTGACATTCAGGGGCTGATCAAAGACCTGCGCAATTTCGACCCATCCGGCGTGAGCAGCAACGATCCGCTGTTGAGCGAGCGCATCAACGCCGCGCTGGCCAACGTGGAGCAGGTGGAAATGGAACTGCGCCGCAAGGTGGACGATACCACCGGCGGAGGCAGTGTCCGGAGCCCGGGCAATCAACCCGTGCCCCAAGGCTACTCTGAAGCCGTAGCGGAATACTTCCGCAAGCTCAGTAAATCGAAGCAGTAGCTGCGAGCGATCCGGCCTGTGTTACCAGTGCGTCAGCGATCCGTCCGGCCTCTTGTAGAGCGGCCTCTTGGCCGCTTCCGTCACCTCGCTCACGGGCTTCAGTAGCTTCATCTCAAGCCGCACGCCGAGCCCTGGACGATCGTTCGTATACAGCTTGCCCTTGCGGAAATCCACGAACTCCGGCAGGTAGTCCACGGGCCGGTCGCCGTAGTTGTACTCGAATAGCACCGGGCCCGAGAACGTCGAGAGGCAGTGTACCAGCGCCGCGGTCGAAATTGGCCCCGTGAAGTGCGGCACAATTCCAACTGCGTGCGTCTCGCACATCGCCTGGATCTTGAGCATCTCCGTGATCCCACCCACGTTGGGAAGCGTGCAGCGGTTGTAGTCGATGTCGTGGTTCTCCACCAGCCGGTTGAAGTTCCACCGCTGCCCCCACTCTTCGCCGGCTGCAATCGGGCAGGTGGTCATCTGGCGCAGCTTCGGAATATCCTCCAGAAACTGCTCGTCGCGCGTCGGGTCCTCCACCAGGTACGGCTCGTACTCCTCCATCAGCTTGCAGCAGCGCACGGCGTCGGGATAGTCGAAGCGCTGGTGCAGGTCGATAGACCAGTCGCCGTTCTTGCCCACGCCTGCGCGAATCTCTCTGCACGATTCGGCCACCATGCGGACGCGGTCGTGTGTGTTGAACACGCCATCCACTACCGGAGCGGTGTCACCGGCGCCGGTGCGATAGACGCGATAACCCGCCTCCATCACGGCGCGCGCGCGTTCCCGCAGGCTCAGGTTGCCCGTGCCCGGCAGGCCGCTGGTGGGGTAGCATTCGGAGTAATCGCGCGCGGCGCCACCCAGAATCTGATGCACCGGAATGCCCAGCGCTTTGCCCTTGATGTCCCAGAGGGCGAGGTCGAGCGCACCCTGCGCGTGGATCTTTTCGCGGCCCGGCGGGTAGAAGAAGGCCATGTACATCTCCTGCCATGCGGCCTCGATACGGAACGGGTCTTTGCCGATGAGCGATGCGGCGCACTGCTCCAGCAGGTCTCGCGTGCCGCCCTCGCCGATACCCGTAATTCCGGCATCGGTCTCCACCAGCGCCACCATGTTGCTCTGGTTGAATGTGGGGTTGAGGTTCGGCGGCTGCAGAATCCGAACCTTGGTGATCTTCGCCTTCGGCAGCGCGGCCAACGCGGGCGCCGCTGCCAACAGTTGCAGGAAGGAGCGTCGATTCATGGATAGAGTGTAACTCTCCGTGCATCGACTCTGACATCGGTCGTCTACAGAGGCCTTTTACGTGACAGGTCCCGGGTTGAATGGCGCGAGCGCGTTACCGAGACCCCAATGTTCAGCCCAGGTTTTACGTTTGCCGCTGGCGACATCCAGTATGGCTTGAAACAGATCCCAGCCCACCTCCTCGATGCTGGCTTGGCCAGTGGCGATGCGGCCGGCGTCGATGTCGATGAGGTCGTGCCACTTCTCGGCGAGCGCGGTGCGGGAGGACACCTTCAGCACTGGTACCAGGCTCAGACCGTAAGGACTGCCTTCGCCGGTGGTGAACACGTGGAGATTCATCGAAGCGAGCTGTTGGGTGCCGCAGATGAAATCGCTGGCGGGCGTGGCCGCGAAGACCAGGCCTTTCGCCGTCACCTTCTCGCCATGGGACGCGACGGCCGCGATGGCAGAACTGCCTGCCTTGGCGACGCTTCCCAATGCCTTCTCCACGATGTTCGCCAAGCCTCCGCGCTTGTTGCCGGGCGTTGTGTTCGCGCTGCGATCGGCGTGGCCGCGCGCCAGATAGTCGTCATACCACTGCATCTCGCGAATCAGATCGCGCGCGATTTCAGGAGTGGCGGCTCGCGGAGTCAGCAGATGAATCGCGTCGCGGACCTCGGTGACCTCGGAGAAGAGGACCGTGGCGCCGGCGCGAACCAGCAGGTCGGCGGCATAGCCCACCGCGGGATTGCAGGTGACGCCGGAGAACGCGTCGCTACCGCCGCACTGCAGTCCGACGACGAGATCGGCGGCGGGGCATGTGACACGGCGCCGGCGGTCGAGGACCTGGAGGCGGGCTTCGGCGGCCCGTAGGATGGCGGCGACAATTTCAGCGAAGCCCTGCTCGTCCTGGAGGCGGACGAGGTTGGGCTCTGCGAGGATGGGAAGTTCATTGCCGAAGAGCCGGGCTGGCTGCAGCTTTTCACACCCCAGGCTCACCACCAACGGATCGGCCGCCAGGTTGGCGTGCAGCGAGATGTGCTTCAACGTGCGGATGGGTATCTGGGCGCCCGGAGCTTCGATGGCGACGCCGCAGCCGTAGGAGTGGGTGATCGCGACCACATCGTCGACATTCGGAAAGCGCGGCAGCAGTTCCGCTTTGATGCGGCGGACGGCATAATCGACCGTGGGCGCGACGCATTGCACGGTGGTGGCGATGCCCAAAATGTTGCGCGTGCCGACGCTCCCATCGGAATTGCGGTAGCCCTCGAAGCTATGGCCGGTGATCGGCGGCAGCGGCGCGGGAACAGCGGTCGCCAGCGGGAGACGGTCGAGCGGCGGCGCCTCGGGCATGTCCAGCATCTCTTCGCGGACCCACGATCCGGCCGCGATGGCGCGGTTGGCGAGACCGATGACGTGGCCGTAGCGAAGGATGGGTTCGCCGATAGCGATATCGGAGAGGGCGACTTTGTGCGACTGGGGAATGCGCTCGCGACTGGCGAGGCCACCGGGCAGGAGGTAACCCTGTGCGGCGCCATCGGGGTGGACGATGATGGCGACGTTGTCTGCCGGGTTCACTCGGATGTACATAGTTGCCGATACAGCAGACCTGGTGGCCCGCGCTATGCTACGTGATCTCGGGTAGAGGCACCGGAAGAGCTCCTCCAAAGATTTGTTGGAAGGCCACTAGGACTTCTTCGTGGAGGGGACCATTGTCGGCCAGAATGTGGTCGGACGCGGTCACGCTGTGGGCTTGGCCCTTCATGTCGCTGACACGTCCGCCGGCTTCCTGCACCAGCAGCGAGCCGGCAGCCATGTCCCACGGCTTGAGGCCGAACTCCCAGAAGAAATCGAGGCGACCGCTCGCCACATACGCCAGGTCGATGGCGGCTGAACCGGTGCGGCGCACCCCGTGGGAGGCCATGGCGAGCTGATAGTAGAAATGAATATTGATGTTGTGATGGCGCTTGCGGCTGGGAAAACCGGTGGATGCCAGACTGTCGGAGATGCGCTTGACGGCCGAAGTGTGAATGCGGCGATTGTTCAAATAAGCGCCGGCGCCGCGCTCAGCAGTGAACATCTCCTGTCGCAGCGGGTCATACACCACGCCGGCGATCAGCTCTCCGCCGCGTTCCAGACCCAGCGTCACGTTGAAGGTGGGAAAGCTGTGAGCGAAGTTAGTGGTGCCGTCGAGCGGATCGACGAACCAGCGATACTCCGAAGAGCTCTGGTGCCCGCCGCCCTCTTCGGCGACGATGTTGTGCTGCGGGAAGTAAGAGCGAAGCCGCTCCACCACCAGTTTTTCCGAAGCACGATCGGCCTCCGTAACCAGGTCAAACTCGCCTTTGGTTTCGAAGGGAATGTGGCGCTCATAGTAAGCGGCCAGCAGCGACCCGGCCTCGCGAGCGATTTCTACCGCGGTTTCCAGAAAGAGCATGCGCGAATGGGCCTAGCTCTCTTCGGAGAGGTACTTGATGTCGTGTTTAAAGATGAACAGGTTCGGCTCGCCCTCGCGCGTGATGCGGATGAAGGACTGGTCATAGTATTCGATAATACCGACCACTTCTTCGCCGTCCTCCATTTTGACCCGCACCGGGGTGGCGCTCTCAATCAGGAGCTTGAGGTATTTGGCCTCTTCAAACGTCTGCTCCGGCGCGCGGCCGGCTTTCCCACCAGGCTGTTGTGTCGTAGTCACTTCTCCTGTTTCTTCTTTCGGATCGTCCCGGTATCGGGGTTTACGGAGATGCGGGAATCGGGGCTGCCCGGCTTCGGCTCCGCATCCCCATAATAGCCGTTGCGCGCCGACACCTGCAATTCGGGCCGCTTCACGGTGAGGGTCAGCTTGTGGAACGGATCCTTGGGCAGCGGAACATTGCGCGGATAGAATCCGAGAACGTATTCCGTGCGCAACTCGGTGACAATGTCGTCAAAGGCCTTATCCAGTTGCTTGCCGAGCGCTGGATTAAAGGTGCGGCCGCCAGTGCCGTCGGCCATAAACTTGAGGGCGTTCTCACCGCCGATATTGCGGCCCGCGGCATTGGTGATGGGCATGATGATCACCGGATAGATCACCGTATCGGCAAGCTGGGCGGATCGCAGGGCCTGATGGCTGTCGTAATGACTGGTCGTCTCTCCACCATCGCTGACGATCACCATTACCTTGCGACCCTGCCTCGGTTCCAGCTCGCGGGACGTCAGATAAATGGCATCGAAGAGGGATGTCCCGGCAGAGCCCATCACTTTCTTCAAAGAAGCATCCAGGGCCATGAAGTTGTGGGTGTAGTTACGGACCATGCGCACCGAATCGTCGAAGCTGTAGAGGGCGACGCTGTCTTCGGGATTGCCTTCGGCCAGCAGCACGTGGAGGAAGCGCGCGGCGGAATCGATCTCGAACTTCAGGTCCTTGGCGGTAGACCCGCTTACGTCGATCAGAAGGGCCACTGACAGGGGCTGGTCCGTCTGCTTGCTGAAGAAGGCCACTTCCTGGGGGATGCCGTTGTCGGTGATAGAGAAATCTTCCTTGCCGAGCGCGCCCACCAGGTCGCCGGCTTTGTTGCGCGCTGTGGCGATGATGTGGACCAGATTCACGTCGGTGCGGAACACCGACGGGTCCTGGGCAAGCAGCGGCAAGAGAAAGAAAAGGGCAATGATCAGTCCCCCGCGGCCACGCGTCGAGACGAGTTTAGACAGGAGAGTCCGCGTCATACTAACCGGCGGATACAACATTTTGGTCCCACTCTCCTTCCACCCAGACTTCTCCGTCGGCGAAATGCTCTTTCTTCCAGATGGGGACGACTTTCTTGAGGCGGTCGATGCCTTCGAGCGCGGCTTCGAAGGCCGGGCGGCGATGGGGCGCAGTCACAATGACAGCGACGCTGGTTTCGCCAATCAGCATACGGCCAAGCCGGTGTACCATGGCGACGCGGGTGACGGCGTGGGAAGCCGCGATCTCGGCGCCGATGCGCGCGATCATCTTGAGCGCCATGGCTTCGTAACACTCGTAATCCAGATAGAGCGTCGGCCGCCCGTTAGTGTTGTTTCGAACCGTGCCTTCGAAGGTCACCACCGCTCCCTCGGCCCCAGTCAGAATGCGGGCAATGACACCGTGGATGTCGATGGCGTGCCGGGTAAGAGCAAAATAGTTGCCGGCGTCGGCAATTTCGCAGGGAGCGGGCCGCGCGCCACCCGAAACGGGAGGCAGGAATGCCACTTCGTCCCCCTCGGCGAGGGGCGTCGAAAGCCCTGCAAACTCCTGATTTCGCGCCATCACAATACTTTTGGAGAGTTCGCGCAGCCGCGGGTAACGGCGCGCATAAAGATCGAAAACTCCGCGGAGATCGGCGCCTTCAGGCAGGTCGATTTCCTCCGAAGGACGCTCCACAATGTCTTTAAGAAGGCCGAAAAATAGTACTCTGGCGTGCATGGAGTATGGATAACTTCCAGTCTAACAGACGGTTCCGGATCTTCCTGCGTTGCGCCGCGCTACAATGATTTTTCCCCATGAAACCAGCTTCCGAGACACGAATACGGGTGCGCTACGCCGAGACCGATCAGATGGGTGTGGCTTACTATGCCAACTACCTGGTCTGGATGGAAGTGGCGCGCGGCGACCTGTGTAAGGCGTCCGGCTTCTGCTACATCGATATGGAGCGGAGCGACGGCGTCCTGATGGCGGTGGCGGAGGCCAACTGCCGTTACAAATACCCGGCGCGGTACGACGAAGAGGTCACCGTCAAAGCGTGGATTGCGGAAGCAAACACCCGGATGGTGACCATCGAGTACGAGATGACGGCAGGAGAGCGCGTGCTCGCCACCGGTTACACGCGGCATATCTACGTATCGAAGGATATGCAGCGAGTAAGACTGCCGGAGAAGTATTGGCCGTCGTTCGGGATGGACGAAAAAGGCAGAAGCTAGAAGTTAGGATCCGAATTGAGCGGTAAGTTGCTTCACGGCGTCGTCGGTCACGGCGCCGTGGTATCGCCACTTGATAGCCCCGCCCGCATCGACCACCACCAGATACGCATCGTCCTGCTTATCGAAGCCTGTGGCCTGCTTCAATTCCTTTTCATTGTGGTAGACCAGCAGAAACCGCTCGTGCTGTTCCTTGGGGATGCTGCTCTTGATGGCGTGCGTTACCATGCCGCGCATCAGGCGGGGAACATCTTCCAGCACCGAGACGGACCAGGTGGGAAGCTGATTGGAAACCCGCAGGCTCCAGGCCTTGGTCTGGGTTTGCGAGGCGTGGGTGAAGCCGATAATGAATACGGCTGGGTGGCCATCGGGCACGGTCACCTTCTTACCCGTGAGGGTCTCGGCCTGGGTGATGGGGAAGGATTGCTGGGCGTTTAAGCAGACGATCGACAACGCGAGAAGACTTAAACCTCGGCGCACTATTCTAGTGTAGCCGTGTATGCGCTACGGGGCCCACGCGGGCATCACGTAGGCGTAGAACATTACGATCAGGCCGATCACGGAGGCCAGCAGCACACTATGCTTCAGCGTGAAGCGGAACAGCAGTGCTTCGTCGTCCCGCTTCATCGAGGTGGCGCAAGCCGCCACTGCGATGCTGGTCAGGCTGATCATCTTGCCCATCACGCCACCGGCGGAATTCGCCGCGGCCATCAGCACCGGATTCATGCCCAGCTTCGTCGCAGTAACAACCTGCAGTGTTCCGAAGAGCGCATTCGCGGAGGTGTCGCTGCCGGTGAGGAAGACTCCCAGCCATCCCAGTAGCGCGCTGAAGAAGGGGAACATGGCGCCGGTGGCCGCGAAGGCCAGTCCGAGTGTCGCGGTGGCGCCCGAGTAGTTCATGAGGAACGCCAGCGCCAGCACTGCCGCCAGCGTCAGCTCGGCGAGTGCGAGTTGCCGGGCCGTGTGGCGGACCACACCAACAAACTGGCTCGGCTTCAGACCCGCCACGATCGACGCCAGGATCGCGGCGAACAGGCAAGCGGTTCCCGAAGCCGAGAGCCAACTGAAGTTGTAGACGGCCGGATAAGGCGATGGCTTGGTGACCACTGGCGCCACCCGCAGAATCTGGTTGTGCAGCCCGGGCCAGTTCACCAACATGTTCGTGGAGTTCAGTTGCGTCTGGAACGGCTTGTAGCCCCACAGCAGCACGAAAACCACCAGCAGCATATAAGGAGCCCAAGCCAGAGCGATCGCACGGTTGCTGTGGCCATGGTGCGGAGGCCGGACCGTGCCGGCAGGTTCCCAGACTCGGAACAGCGCCAGCAGCGCTCCCATAGCGGCCATGGACGCCAGAATATCCGTAAGCTGGGCATTGATGAAGTTCGATACTACGAACTGGGTTCCGGCGAACGCGATGCCGCAGACGGCTGCCGCCGGGAATACAGCCTTCAAGCCTTTGCGGCCCGACATCACCAGAATCAGGTAGGCCGGCACGATCAGCGAAACCGGCGCGCAGATGCGGCCCACCCCGGCGCTGAGGCGGTCGACCGGCAGGCCGGTGGTGCCGGCAAGCGTGATGATGGGAATGGCGATGGAGCCGAAGGCCACGGGCGCGGTGTTGGCCAGCAGGCAAATGGCGGCGGCGTAGAAAGGCTCAAAGCCGAGCCCCACCAGCATGGCTGAGGCGACCGCCACTGGAGTTCCGAAGCCCGCGGCGCCTTCCACGAATGCGCCAAAAGCGAAGGCGATCAGCAAAGCCTGCAGGCGCGGGTCTCCCGTGAGATGACCAATCGGAATCCTTCAGCATATCGAACTTGCCGGTCTCGAGCGTGATGCGGTAGAGCAGGATCGCGGAGAAAACCACCCAGCCGATAGGCCACAGACCGAAAGCGGCGCCGTAAGTCACCGCCGCAAATAGCTTGTCGAGCGGCATCCCGTAGACACCGGCCGCCACGATGGCAGCGGTCGCGAGTCCGGCGAGCGACGCCATCCAGGCGGGCTTGCGAACCACGCCGATCAGGATCAGCAGCACGAAGATGGGAATGGCTGCCAGGAGAGCCGAGATCCCGAGACTGCCGGCCACGGGCGTGTAGTTTTGTTCCCACATGAGAGGTCAGCCTTGCACCCGGCGCTCTTTTCCAGCCCAGAACGTCTCGCGGAGTTCGCGTTTGACGATCTTGCCGGTGCCGGTTTTGGGCAGCGCGTTCTCGGTGAAATGGTAGACGCGCGGTATTTTGAAGCGGGCGATGCGCGCGCGCAGGAATTCGCAGAGCTCGTTTTCCGTCACCTGGTGGCCGGGCTTCAGCACCACGAAAGCGGCGGGCACTTCGCCCCATTGCGGATCGGGGGCCGAAACCACGGCGCATTCCAGCACAGCGGGGTGGGCGAAAATGGCGCGTTCCACCTCGATCGACGAGATGTTCTCGCCGCCGCTGATGATGATGTCCTTCTTGCGGTCGACAATCTGGATGTAGCCTTCTTCGTCCCAGATGGCCATGTCGCCGGTGTGCAGCCAGCCATCGGTCATCACGTCGGCGGTGGCTTTGGGCTCCTTGTAATAGCCGTCCATCACCAGGTCGCCGCGCATCACCACTTCGCCTACCGCTTCCATGTCGCGCGGGACGTCCTTCATGTGGGGGTCGACCACGCGGATCTCGCAGCCGGGCAGCGCCCATCCGGCCATGGCGAGATGCGACAGACGATCGTCTTCGCCTTTGTACTGCACGGTGCTCTTCTGGCGGGCCGAGGTGGCGACGGGCGCCGTTTCGGTGAGCCCATACCCGGCCTGCACACGGCAGCGAAACACCTGCTCCATGCGCGCGATCAATTCGGGCGAAGAGGCCGCGCCGCCAGTGTTGATCTCCTGCATGCTGGAGAGGTTGAACTTGCCGAGATCGGGCGAGTTGAGCAGCGCGTTCGCCATGGTGGGGACCAGCGACATGCCGGTGGCATGCTCGTCCTGTATGAGCTTGAGGACCGCAGTCGGTTCGAAGCGCCGCACCATCACCTGGCGCGAACCGATCCACGTGCAAGCGTGCGGACGTCCCCAACCATTGGCGTGGAAGAGCGGGATGGTGTGGAGTTCCACTGCCCGGTCGTCGTGGCAGAACTGCGCCAGCACCGCGAAAGCGTGCAGGTATATAGTGCGATGCGAGAGCATCACGCCCTTCGGCGTGCCGGTGGATCCGCTGGTGTAGAACAGCTCGCAGATCGCGGTTTCGTCGACCAAGAAGGGATCGGGACGTTCGATGCGGCCGTGCGAGAGAAGTTCTTCGTAGGGCTCGCCCAGTTCCATGAAACGGACCGACGGGCACGCCTGCCGGAGATGTTCGACGAGGGGAGCGAAATCGGATTCGTAGAGCAGGATGCGGGGCTCGGCATGATGCAGAATGCCGGCGAGCTCGACGGGAGTGAGCCGAACGTTGAGCGGCATGACGATGGCGCCGGCAAGGGGAATGCCGAAATAGCCTTCCAGAAGCTGGTGGGTGTTGAAGCTGAGCAGCGCTACCCGATCGCCAGGTTGGACTCCTTCGGAAAGCAGGCCCGACGCCAACCGCTCGCAGCGCTCACCAAATTCGGCGTACGTGAAGCGGAGGGCGCCGCAGACGATGCCGGTCTTTTTGCCGTAGAGATCGACCGCGCGATAGAGGCAGCGGATGGGCGTCAGAGGGACGTGCATGCCTTGCGATTGTACAACGGGGGAAGGTCGAAGAGGGGATGCAGGAAATCAGAGGTCAGCAGCCAGGAGCCAGAAGGAAAAGCCGGTGCCATGCTGGCGCCTGACTTCTGTCTCCTGACTCCTGACTTCCTTTTGTTATTCCCTTCCGCTTTCGATTCGCATTCCGTAGAAGCTGCGGTACACGAAGACCGTCGAAATGAGGAAGAAGATGGCGGCAAGGATGGTGGTCATGGCGCTTCCTTGCTTGGCAGTCAGGTCCACCGCCAGGGAGACAGCCAGGAGGCCGAACAGGGTGGTGAACTTGATGATCGGGTTAAGGGCCACCGAACTGGTGTCCTTGAAGGGATCGCCCACCGTGTCGCCTACTACGCAGGCGTCGTGCAGGGGAGTTCCTTTGGCGCGGAGTTCGGTTTCCACAACCTTCTTGGCGTTGTCCCAGGCGCCGCCGGCATTGGCCATGAAGATGGCCTGATACAAGCCGAAGAGGGCGATGGAAACCAGGTAGCCGACGAAGAAGAAGGGCTCCAGGAAGGCGAAGGCGAGAGTTGTGAAGAACACCACAAGGAAGATGTTCAACATGCCCTTCTGGGCATACTGCGTGCAGATCTCCACCACTTTCTTGGAATCGGCGACGGAGGCTTTGGCGGCGCTCTCCAGCTTGATGTTCTTCTTGATGAATTCCACCGCGCGATAAGCGCCCGTGGTCACAGCCTGCGCGCTGGCGCCGGTGAACCAGTAGATGACCGCGCCGCCGGCAATCAGGCCCAGCAGGAATGGCGCGTGCATCAACGACAGCTTGTCGAGGTTGGTGGTGAGCCCGTTGGTGAGCGCCACGATGGTAGAGAAGATCATGGTGGTGGCGCCCGACTACGGCCGTGCCGATCAGCACCGGCTTGGACGTTGCCTTAAAGGTATTGCCCGCGCCATCGTTCTCTTCCAGATTCTCTTTGGCCTTTTCGAAATTGGGTTTGAAGCCGAAGTTCTTCTGAATGTCGGCTTCGATGTTGGGCAGTGTCTCGATCATGGAGAGCTCGTAGACGGATTGCGCGTTGTCGGTGACGGGGCCGTAGCTATCCACGGCGATGGTCACAGGTCCCATGCCCAGGAAGCCGAAGGCCACCAGGCCGAAAGCGAATACTGCGGGAGCCAGCATCAGGGTAACCAACCCCATGGTGCTCATGTAGTAGCCGACACTCATCAGAGCGAGCATGGCGAATCCCAGCCAGTAGGCGCTGAAGTTGCCGGCCACAAATCCGGAGAGGATATTGAGCGATGCGCCGCCTTCCCGCGAACTGGTGACGATCTCGCGCACGTGGCGCGAACTGGTGGACGTGAAGACCTTGACGAACTCAGGGATGAGCGCGCCGGCCAGGGTGCCGCAACTGATAATGGTGGCCAGCTTCCACCACAAGGTATCGTCGCCGCCGAGCACCGGGATCATCATGGAGCTGATGACGTAGGTGAGGATGATCGAGAGGATGGACGTGAGCCAGACCAGCGTGGTGAGCGGGGCCTCGAAGTTGAACTTCTCCAGGTTGCCGTAGCGCGCTTTGGCGATGGCGCCGTTGACAAAGTAGCCGACCGCGGAGGAGATCACCATCATGACGCGCATGGAGAAGATCCATACCAGAAGTTGGACCTGCACCACCGGGTCCTTAACGGCCAGGAGGATGAAGGTGATGAGCGCGACGCCGGTGACGCCGTAGGTTTCGAAACCGTCGGCCGAAGGTCCAACCGAATCGCCGGCGTTGTCACCGGTGCAATCGGCAATGACGCCCGGGTTGCGGGCATCGTCTTCCTTGATCTTGAAAACGATCTTCATCAAGTCGCTGCCGATATCGGCGATCTTGGTGAAGATACCGCCGGCCACGCGGAGGGCCGCGGCGCCGAGCGATTCACCGATGGCGAAGCCGATAAAGCAGGAGCCGGCCAGGTCGCCCGGAATGAACAGCAGGATGAAGAGCATGATCAGCAGTTCCACCGAGACCAGCAACATCCCGATGCTCATGCCTGCCTGCAACGGAATGTCATAACAGGGGAACGCTTTGCCGGTAAGCGCCGCGAAGGCCGTGCGCGAGTTGGCGAACGTGTTCACGCGCATGCCGAAGGCCGCGACGCAAAAACTGCCGGAGATGCCGACCACACTGAAGGCCAGGATGATCGCGACTTTGTAACGCTTCGAACGACTTCAGGAACCCGAAATAGAAGACGATGATCACCGCGATGAAGCATTCCAGGATGATCAGGAACTTGCCCTGGGTGGCAAGATACGTTTTGCAGGTTTCGTAAATCAGCTCGGAGACTTCGAGCATCGACGAGTGAACCGGCATCTTGCGAAGCCGGGTAAAGATGATGAGACCGAAAACAAGCCCGAGGGCGCTGACGACGAGGCCTCCCATCAGCAGATTACCGCCGCTGATGCCGCCCAAGAACGAGGCGGAGTTGAGATCGGGGAGTTTCAAATTGGCTTCTCCTCCCGCTTCCTGCTGCGCCATCAGGGGAAGCCCGAGAGCGAACAGGGTGAGAAGGACGCGCAGGATCGACATGGCCGGCGTCGTGGCGTTTCGGCGGCTGGTAGGCCGTTTGGCGCCTGTAGTGCCCTTACATGAGAGCATCGAAGAAAATCCTCCAGAATCTACGGTTTGTCGGCCCACACGAGTCCCACCCGCGCTGGACCAAGGGAACTTAACGAGTTTACCCGAAGTTGACCGACCACACAGTATAAGAGATATACAGATCGGAATTCAAATGAATTGGTGGGGTATCTGGTCAAAGAGTGACCGGAAACGTGGCGTGCCGCTCCACTTCCAGTGCGAACCGGTTGGTAGGAAAGCTCACCGATACATAGGCCGCCAGCGGCGCTGCTGCTACCAGAGGATAAAAAAAGAGCACGGCAAACTGGCAGGTTTCACGCAGAATCCAGCCGATTGGGACGGTGAAGAAACCATTTACCGAAAACATGGCGAGAAGGAAGGAGAGGTTGGGAAGATGTAAAAAGTCAGATTGGTACTTTTGGGCCGGATTTTGGAATCAACTCCCCACCTGCAGTTTGCCCAGAGTAGGATGTTTTGTCATACTCTGATTATGGTGCAGAAAATTGCCGTCACTCTGGATCACAAGACGGTCGCTGATCTTGACCGATGGGTCAGGGAGGGCAAGTACCCGAACCGCAGCCGGGCGCTCCAATCGGCCGTGAACTTATTGAGTGAGCGCGAGAAGCGGACGCGGCTCGCCCGCGAACTGGCCAAGATCGACCCCAAAGAGGAAATGCAGTTGGCCGAACAAGGTCTGGGAGACCAAGCTTGGCCCGAATATTGAGAGGAGAAGTCTACTGGGCCGATCTGAACCCGGTACGAGGCCGCGAGCAGGCCGGATTGCGGCCAGTCCTTATTCTGAGCCACGACCTATTCAACAGGAAGTCTGAAACCGTGATCGCGATGGCGATTACAAGCCAAGCGCAGAAAGCCGGCTTCCCATTGACTATGGTGCTTCCCGCAGACATGATGCCCAAACCCTCATGGGTGAAGATCTCGCAGATTCGAACGATTTCCATCGACCGTCTTGGCAAGAGAATCGCGGCCCTCGATCCTGAGACGCTGGACCAGTTGGTAAACGGGCTGGTTGAGCTAATAGGCTAGGGCTTGTCAGCCATGAGTTCCACTAACGATACTAACGTTCGCGGCCGGGTAAGGAGCGTTCCCGAATCTCCGCCTTCAGACGCTCGGCCTGGCCCGCCGTGAACAGAAGTTCACCTCGCCCCGCCTGATTGAGCTCTTCTCGGCGGAATCGCGGCGACATCACTCCTTCGTGCGCGTGCGAATGGGCGCCCAGTAGGAGGTGGCCAATTTCGTGGGCAATGGTGGCTCCGAGCAGACAAACAGGATCGCCGCCCCATTCCCGCGCCACCGCTTGAATAGCGGGGTATGAGACAGCGGCGTAGCCGCATCCCGCCACGCAATCGTGCACCAGTAGAGCGTAACCGGCCGTGTCGGGTTCCAGGGTGTGGGGGCGCTCGCGAAGCAGTTGCAGCCAGAGATCGGTCGCGAGGGGCGGACCGCTGCAGGGCCGCTTGGGGGAATCGCAATCCAGCCACACCGCCTGGATCCCGGCGGCGCCCAGGATGTAGTCAACGATTCGCCTCGCCTCCGCGAGGGTCGACTTGGGGACGTGCCCCACGTTGAGCACCCGGATGTTGACGCGTACCGGCGGTTCGAGCGATGGCTGTCTGGCGCTGGCCAGGAACGCAGTGCAGGTGGCAAGCAAAACGGCAATCTTCATGCGCCGAAGTGTGCCGGATGCCGGCGCGAACTACGATTCCCGGCCGATCATTTGAAGGTCGCGCGTTTCTCGCGGCGCAGTGCCTGCCCAGTCGCGTGGTACGTCATTGAAAGCACAGAGTTTACAAAATCGGTTCGGAATTCTGAGCGACCGTTGCGCGATTGATTCGTCAGTGCAGCATGAGCACGCGAACATTCCGGGGGGCTCGTCTGGTGCGATTCGGCGCGTTCGAACTGGACCTGCGAGCGGCCGAACTGCGCAAGTATGGCGTCCGCATACGGCTGCAGGAGCAGCCATTCCGCATCCTGGTGATGCTGCTGGAACGGCCGGGCGAAGTAGTGCTGCGCGACGAGATCCGCAAGCGCCTTTGGCCCAATGACACCGTGGTGGAAGTGAGCCATGGAATCAATGCCGCGATCCTGCGCCTGCGCGAGGCGTTGGGCGAATCGGCGGAGAATCCCCGATACGTGGAGACGTTGTCAAGGCGCGGCTACCGCTTCACCGGCGAGGTGGAGGTCGCGCTCAAGGAAGATGCCGGCCGGCCCGCGCCGAGCACGCCGGCGCCACCCGGACTCGATACGGGGGAACTCGAAGGCAAGACCGTCTCCCACTTCAC
Organism: uncultured Solibacteraceae bacterium; assembly: GCA_963815475.1. Taxonomy (GTDB): domain Bacteria; phylum Acidobacteriota; class Terriglobia; order Bryobacterales; family Bryobacteraceae; genus Sulfopaludibacter. The sequence goes on from CAWFHD010000001.1 coordinate 148,375, forward strand.
GGTGATCGAGAAACTGGGCGGCGGCGGGATGGGAGTAGTCTACCGGGCGAACGACCTCACGCTGGGACGCGAAGTGGCGCTGAAATTCCTGCCGCGCGACCTGGCCGGCGACGCACACGCGCTGGAGCGATTCCGGAGGGAGGCGCGGGCGGCCTCGGCGCTTAACCATCCCAACGTCTGCACAGTCTACGGTGTGGAGGATTGCGAAGGGCAGCCCGTCATTGTCATGGAGATGATCGAGGGCGAGACTCTGGCGGCGCGTTTGGAAAAGGGACCGCTGCCGGCCGACGAAGCGCTCCGGCTGGCGATTCAGGTGGCGAGCGCGCTGGACGCGGCGCATCGCAAGTCGATTGTGCATCGCGATCTCAAGCCGGGCAATCTGCTGGTCACTCAATCCGGTGTCAAGGTGCTCGACTTCGGTCTGGCCAAGATGGGGCGCGGCACCGCGCTACGCGACGCCTCGGCACGGAATACTGCCGGCGGCGCCAGCCTCACCCAATTCGGCGCAGTGATGGGGACCCTGAACTACATGTCGCCCGAACAGGTACAGGGCCGGGAAACCGATGCCCGTAGCGACATCTACAGCTTCGGCCTGGTTCTCTATGAGATGCTCACGGGCTGCCGCGCTGTAGGAGGAGAGAACCAACCTCCCAATCTGGCGGACCGCTTTGCACCGGAAGCTTTGGAGCGCGTGGTGAGGCGATGCCTGGAGCACGATCCGGAAGAACGGTGGCAGAGCGCCCGCGATTTGAAGGTGGCCCTGGAGTGGGCTTCCGAGCAACGGCCGCGGGCGAAACGCCCGGTGCGGTCGGGTTGGATTGCCGGAGGCGTGGCGGCAGCCGTGCTGCTGGGGCTGGTGCTGACAGCGGCGCAACGCTACGCGGAGTCGCGGAAGGACTGGGCAAAAACACCGCGAACGGCAGCGCCCATTCAGCCACTCAACATGGAGGTGGTCAAGAACGATGGCAGCAGCCGGAAAATGGTCCCGGTGTCGATTCCGGCTCCGCTGCGGACGGTACTGCCGAACGCCGAGGCCCTGACGGTACATCGCTTCTGCCTCTCGCCGGACGGCCGGAACCTGGCACTTCTCTCGGGCTCCCAACTCTACATACGATCGATCGAAACCGGCGTCTTGCGGCGCGTAGCAGCATCGGCGGCAGGGACGCCGTTCTGGTCGCCGGACGGCAAATCGCTGGCATTTGCCGATGGAAAGCTGTTGAAACGGGTGGCGGTGGATGGCGGCGAGGTGGGGACGATTTGTGCCGTCAATACGAATATCGCAGGCGCCTGGGGCGAAGATGGGACGATCCTGATCGGGATGGTGGGCGATGCGATCTACCGCGTTCCGGCCATCGGCGGCACGCCCGAACGGGTCACGGAATTGAACACCGAACGCGGGGAGACGCGCCATCTGCTGCCGCAATTCCTGCCTGGAGGCCGCGAATTTCTGTACGTGGCGGGAGCGCTGCAAGCGAACAAGAGCCAGTTGTTTGCCGCCACTCTGGGCACTAAGGGACAGGCCGCGATTATGCCATCGACTTCCAATGTAGCGTTCGTGCCACAACGCCGCGGGATGCGGACAGGCTACCTGCTGTTCGTGCAGGACCGCGTGCTCATGGCCCAGACCTTCGACGCCGAAAAGCTGCACCTGACCGGAGAGCCGAAGGTCCTGGCCACCGGCATCAGCGGCACACCCACCGTGGGAGCAGCGGTACAGACGGACGATTTCTCGGCGGCGGGCGACACACTAGTCTACCGGCCGTCAGCAGCAGGGAGGGCAGCACCCGTGGCGCCGCTCATGGTGCTTCGCAATTGGAAGGAAGGTTTGAAGAAAGGAATCTAACCTAGATTCTATTTTGCGCAGCAGATCTGGCTCGACACCAACGACGCCGGAGTGACTGCGGGGCCTCCCGCGAAGTAGTTCTTTTCTCCCAGGCGGCGATAGACGTCTCCGGCGATACCGGCGGCCAGCGGTCCAATGGCGGGACGGCCTCCGGTCAGGAGCACCACCACGACCAACTTCTTGCCTCCCACTTCGTTGAACGAGCCGAACCAGCCAAGATGCGTGTGGTTCTCGCTGCATGTGCCGGTCTTGCCGGCAATGGGTCCATCGTCACGGGCGCGGTGCGCGGTTCCAAACTCCACAGCTCCCCGCATTCCTGGCGTTACCAGAGGAATCAGCGGGCCGATATCCAGGCGACGCTTGATGCGCGGGATGAAGTGATCCACATCCGCCTGGCTGTGAGGATATTGCAGGTAGTACAGTGTGCCACCGTTGGATACGGCAGTCATCAGGGCCGCAAGTTGCAGCGGCGTCTGCTGAATCTCCTCGCCGAAACTGGTCAACATTCCCACGCCGCCGTTCTTCGGAGGCGCTGAGGGGTAGTGGCCCGGTTGCTCACCGGCGATGTTCAGGCCGGCCTTTTCTCCATAGCCGAACAGATGGGCGTAATAACTGACCTTCTCAAATCCCAGCTTTTCACCGAGGGTGGCAAAATAGTAGTTATTGGAATGCGCCAGTGCGTAGGTCAGATCCATTTTCCCCAAGCCCGCCAGACGCAACTTGTTCTCGGGATGAATCACCTTCTCGGTCAATCCGGAAAGCGCCACCGATACCTTGATGGTGGAGCACGGCTGGAATCCCGTGCTGAGAGCTACATGCTGATTCACGATACTCAGCACCCGTCCATTGCTCGGATCGACCACTACTACCGACCCGTTGAAATCGCCGAGGGCCTCGACTGCCGCGCGCCGGATAACCAGATCCTCGCCATCGACATTATCGCCCTTAGTGGAATCTGCATATGTCGGTTCCGTCCACGGTCCGCCGCGGATAATCACCTCGTCCGCCAGTTTCTGGGTGGGCACGGCCTTTCGCACCGAAGCGGCAGGTACCGACACCGACGCAGTGCGGACGGTTGCAACCTTGGCGGTCGCTGCAGTGGCGTGAGTCGTGACTACGTGATGACGGCGGCGTTTGGCGGGAGTACCGGCGGCCGAGCAGAGCCCGGCCCCGATTCCAAGCAGGACAACGATAGCAAACACCTTGGGGGCAAGTAACCTGTTCATATGCAAATGCGAGCCACCGGGAGGGCGGCTATCGGCGGGATATGGAGCCAGAGCAGACTCAAAACATCCGGCCGGAGCAACCGGACAATCCGATTTTGTACACCTAACGCTTGATTCGTCAAGCTGTTTCAACCGAATTCTACCACCGTGGCGCATTTTTCCACACCCAATTTTGCAGATTCGCTAATATGAAAAAAAGTTCATTTTTAATTGGAGCCCTTCACCAGATCGAGGCTCTTCACCAAGAAGTCATCGAGTGCCAACGTTGCCCGCGTCTGCGGAATCACTGCACCAACATATCGGCCATTAAGCGCCGCTCCTTTACGGAGTGGGACTACTGGGGAAAGCCCGTACCCGCGTTCGGCGATCCGCAGGCGCGCATCCTGATTCTTGGACTCGCGCCCGCTGCGCACGGCGCCAACCGAACCGGCCGCATGTTCACCGGCGATCGTTCCGGCGATTGGCTTTACCGCGCCTTGCACCAGACCGGGTTCGCTTCCTTGCCCGGCAGCGTTTCGCGGGCCGACGGCCAGACCCTGACTGATGTCTACATCACGGCCGCGGCGCATTGCGCTCCGCCCGACAACAAGCCGACACCCGAGGAACTGCATAATTGCCGCCCTTACCTGAAACGTGAACTCGAACTCCTCACCAGGCTGCGATTGGTGGTCGTGCTTGGCAAGATCGCCTTCGACACTTATTTGGACGTGCTAAAGGCAAAAGGGGTTATCCGCAGTCGCTCCGCCTTCGAATTCGGACACAATCGTGACGTGGAAGTGGCCCCCGGCCAGCCGCGACTGTTAAGTTCTTACCATCCCAGCCAGCAAAACACCTCCACCGGGAAGTTGACCGAGGAGATGCTCTTGGATGTGTTCCGAAAGGCCCGGAAGATCATTGAGGAATGACCAGCACCTTGTACCAGACCTGCGCCGATGCGCCCCTCCGCCTGTACGAAAGATACCCTACGCTACCGAAAACCAGTTGTCCATGAAGACAATGCCGCCACCGAGGCTACCGTCCGCCTTTTGAGGCGAATAGTCCAGCTCGATCTTCTGGAAAACCATCTGAACCTCATCGTAGGGACAGATGTCCGTGGGAACCAGGTATCCCGTCCTGATGCTGACGATGGCGCCATTGGTGAGCTTCCAGACCATATACTCCTGCTGGGTGCCACCTGCTTTTCGGCAAGTTAAGACGGTGTCTTTCAGTCTCTCACCCGTGGTGCAGGCATTGAGAAGCAGCGGCGTTGCAGACTGGCTTTTCATCATAAACGTAAGCGGCGCCAGTTTCCGTTTTCCAGTTGGAGCCCCAGTAGCCGCATCAAAACCCTGAGTAACGTTCCAACTGTAAGACACAACGTCGATCTCATTCAGATGCTTGTGGTCCTGGCTCTCGCCTTTGATCCACCCCTGTTTCTGACCGGTGATCTTGATGAAGAGATCGACGGAGCCTCCTCCTGCATTCGGCGAGTGCGGGTTTACTGGCATTCTTGCATTTTCCTCCGGGCTTCATATTACCCGCTTAAGTCGCCGAATGGGAGGGGCCACGCCCCGAACCAGTACTAACCGTCCCGCCCGGCCCACCTGATAGAATCGTCAGCAATATGCGGTTCCGTTTTTCACTCCTTCTGGCTGCCAGCGCCTGCTTGCTGGCGCAACCCAAGCCTACCCTGACTCCTTCCGATTTCGGCAAGTGGGAGACTTTAGGCCAATCCACCGTGTCGCAAGACGGCAAGTGGGTGGCCTACGATATCCGCCGCACCGATGGCAATAATGAGCTTCGGGTTTCGCCCACCAGCGGCGGGACGAACCAGCTCATCGCGTTCTGCTCGGCGCCGGCCTTCTCCGCCGATTCCGCGTGGCTGGCATGCGAGGCAACCGTTTCCGAAGCCGACCAAGACAAACTGCGCAAAGCCCGCAAGCCGGTGCAAAACAAGCTGCAGCTCAAGAACCTGTCGAAAGCGGATGCGGTTGCCATCGACGACGTGCAGTCGTTCGCCTTCTCCACGGTCGACGCGCAGCTTGCTTTCCGTCGATATCCGCCGGCTCGCGAAGGATCGGACGCTGCCCCCGCAAGCGGCGGCGGTGGACGAGGCGGACGAGGCGGCGGCGTGGCGCCCAGCCAGTCCGATCCCGCGGGGTCGGCCCTGACGGTGCGCAACCTAGCGACCGGTCTCGATGTCACCTTCGGCAATGTCACCAGCTACGCGTGGCAGGACAACGGTCCCAACCTGGCGATGACCATCGGCGTGGAAGGCCGCACTGGCAACGCCGTCCAGTTGTACGATCCGCGGACAGGTTCGCTGCGCGTGCTGGATAGCGGGCCGGCCGTCTTCACGGCCCTGAGTTGGCGCAAGGAGTCGAACGATCTGGCGGCGTTGCGCTCCGTCAAGAAGGATGGCTTCGATGGTGAGAGCTACACGGTTCTGGCGTGGAAAGGCCTGGGCGAAACTAAGACGGTCAAGGTGGAAGCGCCGAAGCGCATTGTGAGTTCGCGCGCGCCCCAGTGGTCGGAGGACGGCGGCACGGTTTACGTAGGGATCGCCGAGTGGCTGCGCAAGCCGGACTCGAAGAAGTCCGACGAAGATCCTTCCACGGTGGAGGTGTGGCACTACAAAGACGTCAACGTAATCAGCGAGCAGAAGCTGACCGCTAATCGCGACCGCGACCGCAATCTGGTGGCGGCATGGAATCTCACCAGCGGCAAATTGACCACTGTGGCCGCCAACGTGAAGGAGGACGTGCGTCTTCCCAAGCGTGGATCTCGCGCACTGGCGCTGGACGGCACACCCTACGACACTGACGGCATGTTCGGGCGCCAGTTCGAGGATGTGTACAAGGTTTCGATCGATTCGGGCGAGCGCTCCAAGCTGGCCGCCAAGTTGATCCCGCCGATAAACTTCAGCCCCGCCGGACGCTACGCGGTCAATTTCAAAGAGGTCGACTTCTGGGCTTACGACCTGGAGAGCGGCGCCGGTCGCAACATCAGCAAAGACGCCCGCGCAGCCGGCGCCGCGAGCTTCCTCAATAAAGAGAACGACTATCCGGTGAGCCAGAAGCCTCCCTACGGCATCGCGGGGTGGACGAAGGACGATCGCAGCGTAATCGTTTACGACGCCTACGATCTGTGGGAGCTTTTCCCGGACGGCAGCAGCAAACCGCACCGCCTGACCGAGGGCGCGGCGGAGGAGATTCGCCATCGCTACGTGAATCTGAGCCAGCCGGGGAGCGGCGGCCGTGGAGGCCGTGGCGGGGCCGGCTCGCCGGAATGGATCGATCTCGACAAGCCCGTGTACCTGAGCCTCGAGGGCCGTTGGACCAAGAAGAGCGGCTATGCACGCTTGGAGAACGGCAAAGTGGAGCGGCTGGTGTGGCTCGATAAGGGAGTGCGCTCGCTCGAAAAGGCCAAGAGCGCCGACACCTACATCTACCAGGTGGGCTCCTGGGATACGTCCCCCAATTTCTTCGCGACGGGCGCCGATTTCAAGAACCCAACCGCGGTGAGCAGCACCAACGCCTTCGCATCGCAGTATGGGTGGGGCCGCGCCGAATTGATCGACTACAAGAACTCGAAGGGCGACCGGCTGCAGGGTGCGCTCTACTACCCCGCCAATTACGAAAAGGGCAAGCAGTATCCGATGATCGTGCAGATCTACGAGATCGAGAGCAACATGCTGCACAACTGGACGGCGCCCTCGGAACGCTCGACATACAACCCGGCGGTATGGTCGCAGAACGGTTACTTCGTGCTGCGGCCGGACATCACTTTCCGCCCGAGGGATCCAGGACTTTCGGCGCTCGACTGTGTGACGGCGGCGGTGAAGAAGGTTCTCGATGGCGGAATGGTGGACGCGAAGAAGGTCGGGCTGGTGGGCCACTCCTGGGGTGGGTACGAGACCACGTTCATCCTTACGCAGAGCAATCTGTTCGCGGCCGGGGTGGCGGGCGGACCGCTCACCAACCTGGCGTCGAGCTACGGCGAGATCTACTGGAACAGCGGCGGACCGGAAACCAATCACGCCGAGGTGGGGCAGGAACGCATGGAGGTTCCGCTGTACGAAGATCCGCAGGCGTACCTACGCAATTCGGCGGTATACTTCGCCAACAAGTTAAAGGCTCCACTGCTGCTGAGCGTGGGAGACAAGGACGGAGCGTCCGACTGGCACCAGGACATCGAACTTTACAACTCCGCGCGACGTGCCGGCAAAACTTGCGTCATGCTGGTCTATGAGGGTGAGAACCATTCGGTCGCACAGAAGGCCAACCAGCTTGATTATCATCGACGTATCAATGCATGGTTCGATCATTACTTAAAGGGTGAGCCGGCGCAGGATTGGATTGAGCGCGGCGTCACCGTGCTGGATCGCGAACGCGAGTTGAAGAACAATGCGAAGGGTGGAACTGGAGCGTCGGAAAACTAACGCCGCAGTCGCGGGACTGGTGGCCGGGCTCCTGCTCCGGGCGTGCTCGGCTGTGGCGGCTACGACTCCCGACAACTGGCAAGTGGCCCGCAGTCCGCATTTCGAGATCTACTCGCAAGCCGGGGATGAGGCGGCGGCTCGCGCCATGGCTCTCTGGCTGGAGCAGCTTCGCGCGCTAGTGGAACGGCACACCGGCATCAGGTTGGGCGAGCGTCCACCAGTTCGCATGATTGCATTCCGCTCCGTCGCCGAGTACGATTCGTACCGTTTGCGCCCTTCCTCGGACGCATATTACGTTGGGTCGGAGAGCCGCGACTATATCGTCATGGCCGGGTTGGGCGCGGCGCAATTCGGCACCGCTGCTCACGAATATTCGCATGCCGTGGTGCGGGCCGCAGGCGTGGATCTGCCTGTTTGGTTGCGCGAAGGCTTGGCGGAGACTTTGGCGACGGTGCGGATCTCGGCGCGCGGCAACACCATCGGCGGCGATCTGCCGGCGCGACTGGATGAACTGAAGTCAGGACGCTCGATGGCACTTTCCGAACTGCTGGCGCGGACTGCCGAGGACGGATACGCCGGCATCTTCTCCAACTTCTATGCCCAAAGCTGGGCTCTGGCCGACCTGGTGCTCTTGTCTCCGGCGTATGCGCCTCGATTTCCGCAGTTTGTAGCAGCGCTAGCGGCTGGGGCCGATTCGCGCGATGCATTCCAGCGCGTGTACGGCAAATCGCTCGACGAGGTAGCAGCGGATTTGCGGCAGCGCAATCGCCGGCGCGTTCGGATTCCGCTGGAAGGAGCGATGCCGGGCAGCGTGGCAATTACGGCATCCGAGGTTTCGGCGGTGCAGGCTCGATTAATGATCGCCGAGGTCGTGATGCTGACAGGCGATTTGAAGCGCGCCGAATCGATGTACCGCGGGTTGGAGAGCGTAGCGCCCGACAATGGCGAGATCGCATTGGCAATGGGAGCGCTGGAACTGCGTCAAGGCCACACCGATGCGGCACGCGAGCATTGGAAACGCGCGATTTCAAAGGGAACCACCGACGCCGTACTGTGCTTTCGATATGCATCTTTGGCGAGTTTGGCCGGCGTGCCTGCGGAGGAGATCCGCCGGCCCTGGCACGCGCCATCGAGCTCAGGCCGGATTTCGACGATGCGCGATACGGCCTGGCGCTGCTGGAATCGAACGCGGGTCGGCACGAGATCGCCGTGGAACAGTTGCGCGCGATGCGGCAGATTGCCCCCAGTCGCGAGTTCGCATATTGGTGCGCACTGGCCGATTCGCTCACCCAACTGGGGAGGCGTGCCGAAGCCAAGGCAGCCGCGCTCAAGGCAGGCGAACACGCCGCCACGGAGAGCGAGCGACACCACGCGGCGAATCTGGCGCATGTTGCCGAAACGGATTTGGCGGTGCGGATGACCCGCGACGCTCAGGGTCAGGCTCGCATGGTGACCACGCGCATTCCGCATGGAGTGGAGGATTTCAATCCCTTCATCGAACCGGGCGACGCCATGGTGCGCGTGGAAGGAGCACTGCGCGATGTGGATTGCAGCGACCCGGTGCTGCGGATCGCCGTGGAGAGTTCGGGCGAACTGGTGAAGCTCGCCATTCGAGGCCTGGATCGGGTGCAGATCCGCAACGGCCCGGGCGAGTTCACCTGCGGCCCACAGGCCGGAGCGCACGTGAGGGTGGATTATGCCAAGGGCAAAATGGAAGGTCTGGCAGGAGACGTAAGAGGTCTGGAGTTCCGCTAGCCGACAGGCATTTTTGCCCGCGCTACGTAATTGCTGCCAGGCAGTTGAAGATTTCGCGGTAGAACTCGGGGTGGCAGCGCCAGGTCTGGGCGGTAACCATCAGGCCGTCACGGACCGCGGGCTTGCTGCTGTAGGTGCCCCCGCTACGTTCCACTTCGATGCGGACGTGGGAGTGGCAAGTCACGGTGCGCCCCTTGATCAGATCGGCGGCGGTGAGCACTTGAATCCCGTGGCCGATGGCGAAGATGCACTTATCGTGCTCCTTGAACTCCCGCACCAGTGAAAGCACACTGCCGTCGTTGCGCAGATATTCCGGGGCGCGCCCACCCAGAATCATAACCGCGGCGAATTCGCGCGCGGATACCGCGGTGATAGCCACATCGGCGTCGATCCCAATGCCGGGACGTTCCACGTAGGTTTCCCACCCTGGCTCGGAATCCTGCTGCACCAGGTGCAGGCGTTTGCGCGCCGGCGCGGCTACTACCGGCTCCCAGCGCGCCTCCATAAAACGGTGCCAGGCGTACAACGCCTCATAGCTGTTGCCGCCATCGCCTGTGACAATCAGAACCTTTCTGCTCATGGGACATTCCCGCTTCCGACAGGATAGCAGGACGTCCCTACTCGCTACGCAGCGCGATGAGCGGATCGATACGCGTGGCGCGCCACGCCGGAACGTAACTGGCAATCAGCGCGATCCCGACCAGCACCGCCGGTACCGTCACAAAGACCACCGGATCGGTGACGCTGACGCCATAAAGCAACTTCGCCAACAACCGGCTGAAGGCCAGAGCACAAGCCGTGCCGATGGCGGTTCCCAAAAGGATCATCCGCAGCGCTTGCGAAAGCACCATGCCGATGACGTCGCCGCGCCGTGCGCCCAGTGCCACGCGCACGCCGATCTCGCGCGTCCGCCTGCCGATGGAGTAAGCCAGCACTCCATAGATCCCTACCGCCGCGAGCAACATGGCGAGAATCGCGAATGCCGCCATCAACTGCGCCGAGAAGCGATGCTGCCCGAGCGACACGTCGAGCAGTTGGCTGAGCGTGCGCACGCCGAACACGGGAAGATTGGGATCCACCGATTGAATGACGCGGCGGGCCGGTTCGGAGAGCGAGGCGGGGTCGGACGAACTCCGCAGCAGCAGACCGAAGGCCCTGCCGGAACGCTGGTAGACAGAGTAGTAGATATGCGGCACGCCATCCGCATCGAGGCCGTCGTGCCGGACGTCGCCAACTACGCCCACCACGGTTGCCCAGATATCGGGCGCCTGCGGGCCGCCGCGCTTCAGGCGTTTGCCGATGGCCGATTCATTCGGCCAGAAGCGATGCTCGGTGTATCGGTCCACCAGCACGGAAAGCGGAGCGGCTCCGCTATCGGTCTCCTGCAGAAGGCGGCCGCTTACGAGAGGAATCTGCAGCGCCGCGAAATAATCCGGGCTGACCACCAAAGACTCGGCTTGCAGGCCATCGCCCGGCTGCCTGGGCCGCCCCTGCAGCGTAATCGCGTTCAGCGGCACGTCGTTGCCGAAGGGAATGCTGCCGGCGATGGCAGCCAACTTCACGCCCGGAAGATCGCGCGACCGCCGTAGCACTTCGCGCAGAAATGCGGTGCGATCCTGGCCCTTTCCATAAATGTCGGTCGAGGGATCGTTGGGGACCGGCAGCCATATGCGGGCGGCCAGGACGTTGCGGGGATTGAAGCCCGGGTTGGTATTGGTGAGCTTCCAGAAACTGCGCACCAGCAGCCCGGCCCCCGTCATTAGCACCAGGGAAATGGCGAATTCCGCTATCACAAGCGCGGCGGAGATTCGGTTCTGCCGGCGGCTCGGACCGGATTCGCGGCTGGTGAGCGACACGCCCGCAAGCTGCAGGGCCGGGGCCAACCCGAACAGCACACCGGTCAGCAGCGAAATCGCGAGCGCGAACAACATCACGCGCCAGTCGAGCGCCACTTCGTTCAGACGTGGCAATTTTGACGGCACCAGCGCCAGCAGCAGTTGCATGCCCCCGGACGCCGCCGCCACACCGGCGATTCCCGCTAGCAGCGAGAGCACCAGGCTCTCGGTAAGCAACTGTTGGACGAGGCGGCCGCGAGCCGCGCCCAACGCCTGCCGGATGGCGATCTCGCGCTGCCGTCCCGCGGCACGTGCCAGCAGCAGGTTGGCGATGTTGACGCACGCAGTCACAAGCATCAGCGAAACCGCGCCCAACAGCACCCACAGGAGCGGGCGGCACATTGCCAACCACGGCGTCCTGCAGTGGTTCGAGTTGGACGGACCACCGCGAGGCGGCGCCGTAATCGTTGGGATATTCGCGCTCGAGCGCAGCCGTGAACACGTCCAGGCGAGCTTGGGCCTCGCGAAGGGTCTCGCTCGGTTTAAGGCGGCCCACGGCTCCGGGAAGAATTCGCTGCGCGCGCTGCGGAGGACCGAAGGGGTTGGCCGCAAATCCGGCGGTGCCCCACACGTCGACATCGGTCGCTACCGTGCGTCCCGGATGACGGAAGCCCGGCGGCATCACGCCTACGACAGTGTAGAGGTCGTTATCCAGGCGAATTTTCTTACCAAGCACGGCGGGATCGGCGCTGAATAGCCGACGCCACAAGCTGTCGCTGATCACGGCAGCTTCGGCAAATCCTTGGGCGCGATCCTCCGGGCCGAATAGCCGGCCTAATTGCGGACGCACCGCGAGAAGCGAGAAGTAGGGCGGGCTCACTACCAGGAGCTCGATCCGTTCCGGACGGTCGCCGCCGGTCAAGTTGGCGTCCACCGGCCACACGGCGGAGACTTGGTCGAAGACGCCGGAGCGCTGGTCCATGTCCTTGAGTTCGGGAACCGACATACCAACGTCGCGGAGTCCGAGGCCACGCAGGTTGTCGACCACGCGCACCAGTTGACCCGCATTGCGAAATGGCAGGGGCCGCAGCAGCACACCGTCGACGATGCTGAAGATGGCCGTGTTGGCGCCGATACCGAGTGCCAGCGTGAGGATCACGACGGCGGTAAAACCTTTGTTCTTCAATAGAGCGCGCAGGGCGTAACGGATGTCATGGAAGAGCGCAGCCATTTCGATTGGACGGCGGCCCGGCGGCTTGGTACCGTGAGCAGCGGAGCTGAATGCCAGACTTTACTTGGGACGTGATCGTAGTGGGTGGGGGCGCTGCCGGTTTGATGTGCGCCATTGAGGCGGGCAAACGCGGACGGCGAGTGCTGCTGTTGGAGCACAATGCCGAGGTCGGGCGGAAGATCCTGATCTCGGGCGGCGGCCGGTGCAACTTCACCAATCTGCACACCAAACCGGCAAATTTCCTATCCGCCAATCCCCACTTCGCCAAATCGGCGCTGGCGCGCTACGGGCCGCAGGAATTCATCGCATTAGTGCAGAAGCACGCCATTCCCTATCACGAGAAGACGCTGGGCCAGCTCTTCTGCGACCGCTCGGCGCGCGACATTGTGGATATGCTGCTGCGGGAATGCGCGTTGGCCGGAGTGCAAATCGAGACCGGGTGCGTAGTGCGGGAGGTGCAAAAGGAGATTGGGTTTGTTTCGACAACTGCGAATGCGACGTTTCGGTCGGCGTCGCTAGTCATCGCGACCGGCGGGCTTTCGGTTCCCAAGATGGGCGCCACACCGTTCGGCTACCGGATCGCGGAACAGTTTGGACTCGGCATTGTGGAATGCCGCCCGGCGTTGGTGCCCTTCACGTTTTCGCGCGAGGATCGGGAGAGCTTCGGCGACCTGGCCGGCGTCTCGACCGAAGTGGTGGGCGGGAGGCTTTCGCGAGAAGATGCTCTTCACGCATCGGGGCCTGAGCGGTCCCGCGATCCTGCAGGCATCCTCCTACTGGAGCCCCCGCGGAACGGTCGAGATCGACCTGCTGCCGGGAGTCGACGCTGTCGCCGAGTTGCGTGCGCGCAGGGCGCTCCGTCCGGTGCTGAACGCCCACTGGCCCAAACGCATGGCGGACCGTTGGGTGGAAAGGCGAGGCGTCACTCGGGCCGGTGAAGCGTTGAGCGATCGGGAGATCACGAAGCTTGCGGACGACCTGCATCGATGGCGCTTTCAACCAGCCGGAACGGAGGGCTTCGAAAAAGCAGAAGTCACTGCGGGCGGTATAGATACAGGTGAAATCTCATCTAAAACCTCCGAGGCAAAGAAAGCACCCGGGCTATACTTTATCGGCGAAGTTTTGGACGTGACGGGCCAACTTGGCGGCTTCAATTTCCAGTGGGCTTGGGCGTCGGGGTACTCGGCGGGGCAGGTCGTGTAAGCCCCAGTTTTTGCAGGATGGAATCCACGTAGTTGCGCGTCTCCGGAATCTCGGGGACTCCTCCGGCCTGATCGACTGTAGTAGGTCCGGCATTGTAGGCACCGAGGGCCAGCGGCAGGTCGCCCTTATACCGGTCGAGCAACTGTTTCAAGAACTTGGCGCCGGCATCGACGCTTTGTTTGGGATCGAACGGGTCCTGCACATCCAGCTGCTGGACTGTGGCAGGCATCAACTGCATCAGCCCCATGGCACCCCCGGCCGAGACTGCGCAAGCGTGAAAACCCGACTCCTGTTCGATGACTGCGCGCAGCAGTTTGGGCTCCAGTTTTTCGGCCTTGGCAGCGCTATCGATAATAGGTGCCACCACGGGATCGGCAACGGGATCGCAGTCAGCTTGCGGCATAGCGGGCACCGGGTTGAAGGGCAGCAGCCATACCGAGGCCGTAGAGGCCTGCTTGCGCACCGACTCCCGCTGTATGGCAAGAGCAGCTTGCTGTTTCTCGATGGATGCCCGCATCGAATCCTGGGCGAAGGCGGTGACCGCCACCAGGAAGCAGAGATATCTCACACTGGAACTGATCGGCGGACTGCGGAAGGAAGTTTAGGGAGCGGAGACGCGGGGCAGGTTCGCAGGCCGCCAACCGGCATAATGCCACTCCCTGTGGCCCCGCAGAGAACCTAAACCGATATGTGCGGTTAGAGCTCCTAAACCAAAGGAAAGATTCATCCAGGGGTAGCGCCGCTCCATTGCTCGAAAGAATGCTTCCGCCTTCATCCGGTCCAACGCGGAAGCGAAATCGAGATCGAAAGCGTTGGCCGTGGGATGATCGCCGTCCTTAGCTCCGCCGACCACCGGGTTAAGGTTATAAGCCTCGGGACGCCACCAGTTCCGGACGTGCACCGCCACCCGGGTCGCCGATTCCATGCTTTGGGTCAGCAGCGCCAGTGCAGCGCCGCGCGACCACCAGGAGCGGGGCGGAAGAAAGGCGGTAAAGCCCAGCCGGGAAGCGATATCGGCGTGGTTGGGACGGGTGAGTTCGGCTGCGGCCAGCACATGCACGCCGCTAGCCCGCAGGTACTTCTGAAAACCTTCGACTGTTTCGGGAAAGGCGGCTGCATCGGCAACGGTTCCGCCCAACTGCTGAATGGAACGGGTGTACAGATCGGAAGCGAAGCACAGCGAGGAGCCGAGCCACGCCAACATCACAAATTTCATGAGTATTTCTATTCTACGACGGTTTGCCGGGGTCCTTGGGGAACAGGTATTGCCACGACGAGTCCAGTTCGGTCCAGCGATCCGCGGCCGACGCTTCCGCTTCCACCTCGATCAGCGAGAGTGAGCCGTGGCCCTGCTCGCAGACCAACTCGGTGGCGGCAGGATCGAAGACACTGGCCCATGATCCCATCGCGACCGGCATGATCAGGCGGTGCAGGCAGACCGGACAGCGGCGGCGTTGATCGGCTATGCTCCAGATGGTCGCAAATCCAAAGCCGAGAATGAACGTAATCGCGAGCCCGATGGCCAGCAGACCGAAGCGAAAACCTTCGCGCGACAGGTAGGAGAACAGCGCGCGGCCGCCTTCCACCCACAGCAACGAACCGATCAGGTGAAGGGATAACATCTCATACAACAGCAGGCACCACGACCTTAAGCCAAGCGAGCGCAACGTGGAACGCTTCAGGAAGAGTAGTGCGACCCCGATGGATGCCGCGATTACGATGGGGGCAAGATACTCGACGAGCCGGTCGCCGCGAAAGTCGTATCGATAGCCGCGGTCAGGATGCAGGCGAAAATCGTTGGCGAGCGCGATCACGTGGCGGGTGGCGGCGAAGCCGTGACTGAAGAGTCCGATTGTAACGAAGGCAAGCGTGGACATCGCGGCCAGGAAGACAGGGCCGCGCAGAATGCGGTGAGGCCTCAGCACACCGAACCGCTCGTGGCAGGCGTCTTGAAACGCGCGCCGTACGAATGCGCGGCCAGAGCGGGCCGGAAGTTCGCCGCGCTGCACCAGGACGCGCCAGTGACTCAGGTTGGAGGTCCATTGACGCCGCCACTCGGCGCGCCGGGAAGCGGGGACCAACCAACCGGCGACGTAGATCGGCACGAACCACGCCACGGGTGGCATCAAGTTTCCTCTTGGAACAATAGACGGAGTTGGACGACGAAAGTTCCCGGCAGCAAGACCACCGGCCCCACTCGCTACAATGGGAGTTCGCCTATGCAATTTCAGGAAGTGGTCGAAGCGGAAGGCCACCTGATCGACTCCCACATCATGGAGAACATCTTCGATAAGGTCGTGGAGTACAACGGCCGGTTCGAGGTGGAGCAATTCCGGATTGGCCGCACCAATACCGAAGCGATCGTACCTGCGCCTGAAAGTGGAGACGCCGGATGCAGGCTCGCTCGACCGGCTGCTGGAGAATCTGCTGGAGTTGGGCTGCGCCCCCGTAGACTCGAGCGACGCTCTGCTGCGGGAGGTGGAGCGTGACAAGTGCGCGCCAGAGGATTTCTACTCCACCACCAACCACCACACGCTGGTGCGCCACGGGCAGAAGTGGATCGAGGTTGAGAACCAACGCATGGACGCCATGATCGTAGTGCGCGAAGGACGGGCAATGTGCCGCCGACTGCGCGACCTGGCGGCTGGCGACCGCATTGTCACCGGCATGCGCGGCATCCGCGTGATTCCCGAATCGAAGGAGCGCGACCGACTGGCGTTCGCCTTCATGTCCAACGGGATTTCCTCGGAACGGCAGGTGGAGACAGCGGTGCGGCAGACCGTGGCGCTGGTGCACGCAGCCATCGAACAGAAGCAGAAGGTGGTGATCGTGGCGGGCCCGGTGGTGGTCCATACCGGCGGCGTGGCAGGACTGGCGGCACTGATTCGCCGGGGGTACGTCCAGGCCCTGCTTGCGGGTAATGCGCTGGCGGCGCACGATATCGAAGCGTCGCTGTTTGGCACGTCGCTGGGCGTCCGGCTCTCCGACGGCCGCCAGGAAGAGCACGGCCATCGCAATCACATCCGCGCCATCAATGCGGTGTACCATTCGGGCTCGATCGCCAAGGCCGTGGAGAGCGGCCGGCTGCAATCGGGCATCCTATACGAATGCGTGAAGGCGAACGTGCCCTTCGTGCTGGCCGGCAGCCTGCGCGACGATGGCCCTCTACCCGACACTCTTACCGACATGAACGCGGCCCAGGACGCCTACGCCGAGCAACTGAAGGGCGCGGGCCTGGTGATCTGTCTCGGCTCCATGCTGCACTCCATCGCTACCGGCAATATGCTGCCGAGTTGGGTGAAGATCGTGTGCGTGGATATCAACCCCGCTGTCGCCACCAAGGTGAGCGACCGCGGCACGGGCCAAGCCGTGGGCGTCGTCACCGACGTGGGCATCTTTCTAGAGCATCTTTCAAAGGCACTCATCGCATGAAGCGCGCTTATTCCGACGAACACGCTGCAGCCGGCGTAAACGCCCCGCTGCCCGAGATTGAAACCTGGCCCAACCAGTATGCCGATTACGAAATCGAAATCGTGATGCCGGAGTTCACCTCCGTGTGCCCGAAGACTTCCCTGCCCGATTTCGGCAAGATCGTGCTGCGCTACGTTCCGGACCAGAAATGCCTGGAGCTGAAGTCGTACAAGATGTACCTGCTGGCATATCGCGACCTGGGCATCTTCCAGGAGAACGTGGTCAACCGCATTCTAGCCGACGTGGTGAAGGCGGCCAACCCGGTGACCGCCACGGTGATCGGCGACTTCACGGCGCGCGGCGGCTTGACCACGCTGGTGACGGCGAGCTTTGCCAGGCCAAGGAGGGCACGCCGTGGAAAGCGGTGAGTTGCTTGCGATTCTGAACGAAGTCCGCGACCGGGTACGCGGGCGGCACCCCGAGAGTTCCACCGGGACGCCCGACATTCCGCTCACCGACCTCACACCGCTGGTGCATGCGCGCGACGCTGCGCTGGGTAAGGTGGCGGCCATCGGCAGCGTGAACCCGCGTCCTGGCGGCCTGGTCAACTCGCTGGTGCAGACGTGGAAGCGCTTCGTGGCGCGCGTGCTGGACTGGCACGTCCGCGAACAGGTGGAGTTCAATCGCAAGATGGTGGTATGCGTGGATACCGCCATCGAAGCGCTCAACGACAACAATCGCGCCATGGCGTCGCTGGGCCAGCGGCTGCAACAGGCCATCGAACTGGGCGAAGAACTCAAGGACATTCGCAATCATTGGTCCGACTGGCACGTGGATTGGGAACGCAAGCTGTCCGCCAACGAAGTGCAGTTCCTGCGCAGCGTGGCCGACCTGCAGGCCGGTTTCACGCATCGGGTCAGCCTGATGGAAGGCAACTTCCGCGACCTGATGCGGGGCCAGCACGAGCAGTTCACAGCGCAGCTCGACCTCAACGGGCTCGACGTCCAAAAGCGCTTGTGGGCCGACCTGGAGAGGATCCGGCTGGAGTACGAGCGGCTGATCTATTCGGAGCTGCGGACCATCCGGCAGCGCTCGCAGATTTCCGCGGCGTCGACGGCCGCGGCTCCCGATGTCCAGCCAGCGGCTCAAAACGTCGCCGCGCAATTCGACTATGGGCGGTTTGCGGAACGCTTTCGCGGGTCGGAAGAGTACGTCAAGAGCGGCCAGCAGTTTTACCTGGCGTATTTTCAGGAGTGCCGGAACGTGCTCGATATCGGGTGCGGCCGCGGCGAGTTTCTGGAGATGATGCGCGGAGCGGGCGTGCCGGCCAAGGGAATCGACTTGGGCGAGGAGTCTGTGGCCACGTGCCGGCACAAGGGGCTCGACGCCGAAGTGGCCGACCTATACACGTACCTGGCTGATCTGCCGGAAGCGTCGCTCGACGGCATCTTCTGTTCGCAGGTGGTGGAGCATCTCCCGCCCGAGCGGCTGCCGGAGATGCTGAAGCTATGTTCCAGCCGGCTGAAGCGGAATGGGGTGATCGCCATCGAGACTCCCAATCCCGAGTGCCTGGCGATTTTCGCTACGCACTTTTATCTCGATCCGACACACCATCGCCCCGTGCCGCATCCGCTACTAGCGTTTTACCTGGAAGAGTTCGGGCTCGGGAATATCGAAGTGAAGAGGCTGGCGCCGGCCGTGGAATCGATGCCTTCGCTGGCATCTCTGCCGGAAGATTTCCGAAACGCCTTCTTCGGCGCGCTCGATTACGCCATCATCGCGAGGAAGCTGTAGCGCGGCGGCCAATCTCTTCGGCGGCGCGCTTTGCTCCCGGTATATCCATCGACGAGAACGTGAACGGGCCTTTCGTCGTGGCCAGGGTGTAGTGATCCACTTGATACGGCATGGGCCAATATCCGCCGGTGGTTTCGGTGGTTCGCTTGTGAGTGATGCCCTGGATCTCCGCCCAGGTAAGCCGCGCCTCGCCGCGATCCTGAATGCGGAGGTGGACACCCGTATCGTCCACAGCCACCAGGTTGGTCCAAAAGGGACGGATCCATTCGCGGCTGTTCAGCGAAGCCCGGATGGAGATGAAAGCCAATACTCCGATGCCGGCGGTGACCGCCACGCGATCCATGCCCCAGCCACCCTTCAACGCGAAGCACGCCACGAAAAAGGCAAACGACAGCACAAACGCCATCGCCCAGAACACACCGACCATCAGGCACCAGCCGGTCATGCGGAGTTTGCCCCGGCGATAGACCACGCTACTTCTTCACAGTAAGCGTTACCTGCGACGCGTACTGCGCGGAGTGGTGGATGGCGTTGTGCGCGATCACGCCTTTATCCTCGTCGTAATTATTGCCGCCCGTGTTCATGTTGCGGTCGAAGCGCGGGAAGTTGCTGCTCGATACCTCGATGCGAATGCGATGGCCGGACGCGAAATAGTTACTGGTGGTCATGGGTTGCAGCGCGATCTTGTAGACCTTGCCGTTCTCCATCCACACCGGCGGTTTTTCGTAGCCCTCGCGGTAGCGGGCGCGTTGAATCGTCTCATCCAGGTTGTATGCCGTGCCGTCGGGGTACACGTCGATCACCTTCACGGTGAAGTCGGTGTCCTTCGCGTCTGAAGAAGCGTAAAGCGTCACCGCAATAGGGCCGCTGGCTTCCAGGCCTTCCTTCAACGGCTCGGAGGAGTAGACCAGAATGTCAGGGCGCGCTTCCATCTTGCGCTGGTCGAAAGCGCCGCCGGTGACGGCATTTCCGGTGCAGCAGACGTTGCCGCCGTAGGAGGGCAGCGGGTCCATGGGATCGTAAGCGAATTTGTCGGGCGCGTCTGCGCTGGGGGCGGCCGGCAGCAATGCGCCATCGCCATTCAGTGTGTTCGCCTTGCCCTTGCTCGCAAAGTACAGAGTCATCGGCTGAGAGCCTTCGGGCGGCCAGGTCTTCGACGATTGCCACTTGTTCGAGCCCATGGTGAAGTAGCGGACCTTGGGCATGGTCTCGAGGACGTGGTTGTCCTGACCCTTCAAGAAATGGTCGAACCACCCGAAGGTCAGCTCATCGTAATCCAAGCGCGCATCGCCCATGGAGCGCTCGCCCACCTTGGTATCTTCGGTGGCGCGCTTGTAGCCGCAGTGAAGCGTCGGCGCGATCACGGCATACTGCTGGTCGGCGATATCGGGGCGCGCGGTGTGGCGCACAAAGTTGTAAGCCGCCAGGTTCGGCCCGATCGAAACGTCATACCAGGACATGAACCAGAAGCCAGGTACGTTGATCTTCATGTTGTCGTGCCAGAGACCGCCGCGATACCAGGCCGGGTCGTTGGGCGTACGCTTAATCATGGCGCCACCGGTGGAGACCTCGGCGCGGTCGGCGAAAATGCCGTTGGGGCCTTTGACCGCCTTGATGATGTCGATCTCGGGGAGGTGGCGGAGGGCTTTCGACCAGTCCACCGGCGGCATCTGCGGCGCGAGATCGAAGAGGCGCGAGGCCTTGATCAGGTCCGCCTGCGAAGTGTTGGGCGGGAACATGGGGCGGATCTGGTTCTGCTCGCCGTAGATCCAGGCGATGAAGAGCATCTGAACGGCGCCGCCGCGGTACCAGTTCCCCTGCTCGAAGTATGGCGCCACTCGGCCCACGCCGGCTCCGAATCCTTGCGGGATCATGGCGGCGTAAGCAGGATTGCCCTGCGCAGCCACTCCCATCTGCCACTCGGCGGTTGACGAGCAACCGATGGTGCCCACCTTTCCATTCGACCAGGGCTGTTTCGACATCCACGTGATGGCGTCCGTGCCGTCGCTCAGTGGCGCGCCCAGGATGTCGTAATTGCCTTCCGAGAAGAAATGGCCGCGCTCGTTCATCTCCACGTAAGCGTAGCCGCGCTTCACCGCCGCCAGTTCCGCCGAAAGATCGCGTGGCGCGCCGTTCCGCACGTCCCAGAAGTTGAAATTGTAGGGCGTGCGCACGAAGATGATGGGGTATTTCTTCGAGGTGTCTTTGGGGCGGTAAATGTCGGTGGCCATGCGCTTGCCGTCGCTCATCGTGACCATGACTTTGCGGTCGACAACGGCGATGGATTCGAGCTCGGCCTCGGTAGCGTTACGCGCCGCGATCTGCTCCGGCGTAGCGGGCCCGCGCCCCTGCGCCGCGGCGATACCGGAGGCGAGCAAAAGGGAGATGGTAATTCTCGTGTACATGACGGTTCCCATCAGTGTACTCCAGCGGTTGGGTGGGGCTGATTAAAGGGGCTGTGCTGCCTGAGACTCTTCCCAGACCTCCGACGCGCGGTCGATGGCGGCTTCTACGTTGGGGCATATGTTGCGGGCGCTTACGTGCCTTTCGAATTCGGCACGCTGCATCATGCGCGATGGCTGGGGCGGCGCTCCGCATAAAATGAGCGTGCGCCCGCTGGCGTGCAACCGGTCGGCCAATTGCTGCAGGGCATGCAACCCGGTGGCGTCGATCGCGGTCATGTTGCGCAGCCGCAGAATCACCACCGGCGGAAGTCCGGCCAGGCGGTTGTCGATCTCTTCTAGTTTATCGGTGCTGCCGAAAAGGAACGGGCCGTGGATGCGGAAAATGGTGGCGAACTCGGGGATCTTTTTGTCCTGCAGAATGTGCTGCCAGCCCTTCGCCAGATAATCGTCGGTCACCTGCGACACGGTAGTGGTGTTGGCCACGCGCGCTATGAAGAGCAGCGCCGCCAGGATCATGCCGAATTCCACGGCCACCGTGAGATCGGCGAACACGGTTAACAGAAAGGTGGCCGCCCACACCGCCACGTCGGTAACACCCAGCTTCAGGATCTGCGGAATCTCGCGCCATTCGCCCATGTTGTAGGCCACCACAAACAGGATGGCGGCGAGCGCGCCCATGGGGATGTTGCTAGCCAGCGGGGCAGCCACTGCCAGGACCATCAAAAGCGTCAGCGAATGGATCATACCGGCCACGGGCGTCTGTGCCCCGCTGCGGATGCTGGTGGCGGTGCGCGCGATGGCCCCAGTGGCGGGAAGCCCGCCGAACATGGGCGAGACCAGGTTGGCAATTCCCTGCCCGAACAGCTCGGTGTTGGGATTGTGGCGGTCGTTCGTCATACGGTCAGCCACCACGGCAGAAAGCAGGCTCTCGATTGCGCCCAACATCGCGACCGTGATCGCGGGAGCCAGCAGCGCGTGCACCATGCTGAAATGGAACGCCGGCACATGCATGTGCGGCAATCCGGACGGGATGCCGCCGAAGCGCGTTCCGATGGTATCGACGGAGAGATGGAACACCGAAACGGCAATGGTGGCGCCGAACAACGCCACTACCGTGCCGGGCACGCGCGGCGCAAATCGCACAAATAGCAGGATTACCGCCAGCGAGACGGCGCCCAGCAACGTCTGTTCCGGAGAGAACGTGCGGGCATTGGCGAGGAGCGTCTCGATGCGCTGCACAAACTCGCTCGGAACCTTCTCGACCTTCAGGCCGAAGAAATCCTTGATCTGCGTGCTGGCAATCAGCAGCGCGATCCCGTTGGTAAAGCCGACAACAATGGGACGCGGAATGAATTTGATCGCCGAACCGAGACCGGTCAGGCCCATGATCGCCAGCATCACGCCCGCCATCATGGTGCACATATAGAGGCCATCCACGCCATGCGTGGCGACAATGCCGGCCACCACCACCACGAAAGCGCCGGTGGGTCCGCCGACCTGATTTCTGGAGCCACCCAACAGCGAAATCAGGAAACCGGTGACGATCGCGCAATAAATTCCGTGTTGCGGCGAAACGCCGGATGCGATGGCGAACGCCATCGAAAGAGGCAGGGCGACCAACCCGACGGTGACCCCTGCAATCAAATCGGAAACGAAGGTTCGGGAATTATAGTCCTTTAGATACTGGAAGGACCTGGGAAACCACGGAGGCACGATTCAGTATAACAGGTGTGTAAATCCTCTACACCGCCCCGCCCGAAATTCGTAGATTAATTCCACAGTCCTTGTTTTTGGGAATTCGGAAAGCGCTGGTAGTCCCCAGGTTTCTGCTAGCTTGGAAGTTCCCCAATGATTTCGTTTTCCAACATTAATAAACAATACGGCAAGCAGTTGATCTTTGTAGAGGCCTCTTTTCAATTGAATCCAGGTGAAAAGGTCGGCCTGGTGGGCCCCAACGGGTCGGGTAAAACCACCCTTTTCCGCATGGTGATGGGCGAGGAATTCCCCGACGAAGGCGACGTCTCGGTGCCCAGGAGGCTCACCATCGGCTATTTCCGCCAGGATGTGGAAGAGATGCAGGGCCGCTCAGTTCTGGATGAGGCCATCGCAGGCAGCGGCCGTCTGGGCGACCTGCACCACGAACTGGAAGCGTTGCACCATGCCATGGAAGATCCGGACCAGGCGGACGATATGGACAGGACGCTGGCGCGTTTCGGCGAAGTGCAGGAGGAGTACGAGCACCTGGGCGGCTACTCGCTCGAAGCCCAGGCGCGCGAAGTGCTGCACGGCCTCGGCTTTCAGGACGACCAGATCGATGGCGACGTGGGCGCGCTTTCGGGCGGCTGGAAGATGCGCGTGGCGCTGGCGCGCGTGCTCCTTGGCCGGCCCGACGTCCTGCTGATGGACGAACCCACCAACCACCTGGATATCGAGTCCATCATCTGGCTGGAGCAATTCCTCAAGGGCTTCACCGGCGCGGTGCTGATGACTTCGCACGACCGCGAATTCATGAATCGCGTGGTCTCGAAGATCGCCGAGATCGATGGCGGCGAAATCATCGCGTATTCGGGCGATTACGATTTCTATGAGCGCGAGCGCGCCATCCGGGAGAGCAACCAGCAGGCTGCGTTCGCGCGCCAGCAGGCCATGTTCGCCAAGGAGCAGCGCTTCATCGACCGCTTCAAAACGCACGCCGCCAAAGCCGCACAGGTGCAGAGCCGCATTAAGGCGCTGGACAAAATCGAGAAGATCGAGCTCCCCAAGAAGCGGCACGTGGTGAAGTTCGAATTCCGCACTCCCGCGCGGTCGGGCGACCAAGTGGCGGTGATTGAGGATGTACACAAACGCTACGGCCGGCGCGTGATTTACGGCGGCTTCAGCATCACCATCCGGCGCGGCGAGCGCTGGGCGGTGATGGGACGCAACGGCGCGGGCAAGACCACTCTGCTGAAGATGATCGCGGGCGCCACCACGCCGGATTCGGGCTCGGTACGGCTGGGCGCATCGCTCACCATGGGATATTTCGCCCAGCAGTCGCTCGACGTCTTGGATGCCGAATTAACCGTGATCGAGCAATTGCAGAAGGACTTCTCCCAGGAAGGGTTGGGGACGCTGCGCACGCTGGCGGGCGCGTTCCAATTCTCGGGTGACGATGTGGACAAGCCGATCCGGGCGCTCTCGGGCGGCGAAAAATCACGGCTCGCCATGGCGCGGATGCTGTTCAACCCGCCGAATTTCCTGGTGCTCGACGAACCCACCAATCATCTCGACCTGGGCACCAAGGAGATGCTGGTGGAGGCGCTCCACGAATTCGAAGGCACCATGATCTTCGTATCGCACGACCGTACTTTTCTGCGCGGGCTTGGGTCGCGCGTCCTCGAATTGGGCGGCGAAAGTGGGATGGGCGGAGATCCGCTGGTCTATCCCGGTTCCTACGTGGAATATACGCAGAAGACAGGGCATGAAGCGCCGGGGATCCATTCGTAATCCGATGTTCCGGTACGCACTCCTCTTCGCCGCGGCGGCGGCTATGTTCTGGCAATTGATGCTGGCGCCCGTGGTAGGCGTGGCGGACAACGGCGACTTCTCGAAAATGCTGGGGCGCTTCAGCCTCGGCTCGCCGCAGACCTTCACGTACGTGAATGCCAGGCTACCGCATGGCCCGAAGTATTATTGGGATTCGCCCTTTCGATCGTCGGAACTGCTGCCGGTTGCCTCCGCGGTGACGGCGAACCGGCTGTTCTCATGGGATGGGTCGTTCGACTTGCGCTTCATCGGCGCGGTCCACGCCCTACTCTTTCTGTTGGCGGCGTTCCTGCTCCGCGGGATGGTCAACAGCGCTGCGGTAGGCGTGGCCGCGGTGCTGCTGTTTTGCGATTTCATGTACACGGGCTTCTACAACTCGTTTTACATGGATACCGCGGCGCACATCTTCGGCGTGCTGGCAGCCGTGTTTTACATACGTGCCGTCCAGAGGCGCGCGCCAGTGGATGCCGTGGCGTTGCTAGTTTGCATGCTGCTGGCCCTCGCGGCAGCGCCGCACTATGCGGTGATGGGCCTGTGGTTCGCGATTTTGTTCTGGGCGGCGCGCGACATTCTCTGTGGGGGCCGGAAGGCCGTCGCGGCCGCTGCCTGCGCGATCATCCTGCTGGCTTCGTGGGGCTCCTACCGCCGCCTCTTTCCCGAAAGCTACGCAGCCATCGATCCCTTCGACGTCATCTTCTACGAGATTCTGCCGAACTCGCCGAATCCCGATCAGGCCCTGAATGAAATAGGGCTCGACAGCTCCTACCGGCAGTGGATTGGGCTAGTAGCGTATTCACATGGGGTGCCAATGGACGATCCGGCTTACTACAAACCATTTCTGGCGCGAACTTCGTTCTTGAAGATCGGACTCTACTATCTGCGTCATCCCGGCAGCGGATGGCGCGCGTTGTGCGCCGCACTCGGCGAGGCGGGACGGTTCCAATCGCCGCTGGGGAATCTCGATTCCAACTCGGGGAAGCCGCCGGCGGCGCAATACCATGGGTTCCAACTGGCGAGCGGCTTGAAGCGGCAATTGTTCTATCACCACGGCGCGCGCCTGTTCGCCAGCCTGGTGGCGCTGGCGCTGTTGACGCCGGCGTTGGTCTATCGGAAGAGGGCGCGGCTGCCGGCTGGCACTCTCGCGGGAACGTTGGTGCTGGCAGGCATGGCGCTCATGATGCTGGGCGTCTCCGCATTGGGCGATGCGGTGGACCAGTACCGCCACCTGTTCGTCGCCTTCGGACAATTCGACATGCTGCTGTTGACGCTGATCTGGATTGCGCTGCCTAAAACTGCTTCGACTTACGCCAGTCCTGCTCCAGCAGGCTCCACACAATCAGGTTATACCAGCGATCGTTGACCCACTCCGCCTCGCGCGCGATTCCTTCCTGGGTAAAGCCTAGCCGCTGCGGGATGGAACAGCTCCGGTTGTTTCCGGTGGCACACTGAATCACCACGCGATGCAGCGACAAATCGCGAAAAAGGTAATCGATCAGCGCCGCGCAGCATCGGGTGATGATTCCCTGCCCTTGCCGACCCGATTCCAGCCAGTAGCCGATGCTGCACGAGCGATTGGCCCAATCGATGGGGTGGCAGCCGATGGAACCCACGATCACGCCATCGATCCAAATGCCGGCATTGGGACCGCGGTCGGAGTGGTACTGCGAGAGCGCTCCGGTGATGAACCGCCGCGTGTCCTCTACGGTGTGTGTGTGATCCACCCACGGCAGCCACTGACGCAGATACGCGCGATTGCGCTCCGTCAGGGCAAAGAGGGCCGCGGCATCGCGATCTTCAATCTGCCGCAGTTCGATGCCGGGTTCCACGCGCAACCGGAACATTTCGTCATTCCTCCACAGCCGCCAAGGCGCGCACCCGAAACGAGCCGATCAGCCTCACACCGTCCCGCCGGGCATTTGCGGATTGCGCGATTTCGAAATCGACGGAGTCTCGGGTGTTTCCGGCTGCATGGCGTGCTCGGTGAGCCCCGTCTTCAGCATCTCGAAGGCCGACACCGGATCGTCCGCGTATTGAAAGAGGTTCAAGTCTTCGGGCGAGATCACACCGTACTTGACCAGCGCGTCCCAATTGACAATCTCTTTCCAATAGGCCGAACCGTAAAGCAGCACGGTGATCTTTTTGGCCAGCTTCTGCGTCTGCACCAGCGTGAGGATCTCGAACATTTCGTCCAGGGTGCCGAAGCCGCCGGGAAATACCACCAGCGCCTTCGACAAGTAGGCGAACCAGAACTTGCGCATGAAGAAGTAGTGGAACTCGAAGCTCAGTTCGGGCGTGATGTAGGGATTAGGAAACTGCTCGAAGGGCAGTCCGATATTGAGCCCCACGGTTTTGCCCTTGGCTTCGCTGGCGCCGCGATTGGCGGCCTCCATGATGCCCGGGCCGCCGCCCGAGCAGACCACGAAACGGTAGGTGCTGTTGGTGAACTGGTCGGCCCATTCGGTGAGCATCTTCGCCAGCGTCTCCGCGTCCCGGTAATATTCGGAAAGCGGCCCGTCCTCGCGAATGCGGGCCGAACCGAAGAAGACCACGGTGTCGCGCACCTTCTCGCGCCGGAAGTGGGCGAACGGCTCCAGGTACTCCGACATGATGCGCATGGCCCGCGCTTCGGGGCTATTCAGAAACTGTTCGTTGAGGTACGCGACCGGACGTCGCGCACCGTGTGGCGGCTTCTCACTCGTCATTTTTTCTCCAGCTCGTCCATCCGCTTCTTCAACTCGCGCACGGTCTTGAGCATCTCAGGCAACTTCGGAAAAGCGGTGATGGTGCGCAGCCACTCATTGGCGGCGAAGGCCGGGGAGCCCGAAATGCGCCCGTTCGCGGGCACGTCGCCGCCGATGCCGCTCTGCGCATAGACGATGGCGCCTTCGTGCACCGTGAGGTGGCCGGACGAGCCCACCTGGCCCGCCAGCAATACGTTGCGCTCCAGCACAGTGCTGCCGGCCAGGCCTGTCTGCGCACAAATAATGTTGTCCTCTCCCACGGTACAACTGTGGCCCACCTGCACCAGGCTGTCGATCTTGGCACCGCGCTTCACGCGCGTCTCGCCCATGCTGGCGCGGTCGAGTGAGGTGAGACTCTGCACTTCGACATCGTCTTCGAGCACGGTGACGCCCGATTGCACGATCTTGAAATGCGTCCCGTCTTTGCGTTTGGCAAAACCGAAGCCGTCGCTGCCCACCACCACGCTATTTTGCAGGATGACGCGATCGCCCACGCGGCAGAACTCGCGGACGGTGGCATGGGAGTGCGCCACAAAATCGTCGCCGATCTGCGCCCCTTCATAGATCACTACATGCGGATGCAGCACGGCATTGTGGCCGATATTGACGTGTTCGCCCACCACGGCAAAGGGGCCGATAGAGCAGTTCTCGCCGAGCACCGCGGTGGGTGCGACATAGGCGAGCGGATGCACGCCGGGCTTGGGACGCGGCGGCTGGTAGAAGAGGGCGAGCGCGCGCGCGTGATCGAGGTACGGATTCTCCGAGACCAGGCAGGCGATGTCGACGCCGGCAAGCGGCTCGGAAACCAGAATGGCGGACGCCCTGGTGTGCTTTACCTTAGGAGCATACTTGGGGTTCGCCAGAAACGTGAGATGTCCCGGGCCGGCATGTTCCATGCCGCGGGCGCCGGAGATGTCAATCTCGCCGTCGCCAACCAGACGGCAGCCCAAAACCTCCGCAATTGCTTGGAGTTTCATAGGGGAAACCTACAGGGTAGCGCGAAGCGGAGGCGGCCAGGCTTGCTGGTGGTTGCTTCTCTTCAGTCCCCGGCGCGTAATGGGTTGAGGATCTTCAGCCCGGCGAAGTCTTTTTCGTTATCCGTGACGAGCACGCAATCATTCGCTTCCGCGATCGCGGCAATGATCATGTCGAGGGGGCTCCGCGCCCAGACGAGACCAGCCTTCTCATCTAACGGAAGCACCCGGCCGGCAAAGAGCTCCTGCGGGCCGTCGGGACCAGAGAACCAACCCTCTAATTCCCTCCGCTTCTTGCCGGCAGGCTTCTCCAGCAACCCACGCCAAATCTCGGCAACAGTCAGTGAGGAGCTAAACAAGTCTTCGTCGGCTTGTTCCTCCATCCACGGCAGCAGTGCGGCCGATGGCACGGGTTCTGTGGCATCGTTGATTATGTCGTGTCGAGAAGGTGGCGGCTCACAGTGCCACCTTGCGGTCGGCAGCGACTGGGCGTTTGAGATCCAGTTCGGCGCCCACCAGAGGTGACCGGCGCAATGCTTTAAGGATGCCGCCCTTGGGCGGAGGTTCTGCCGAGATTGCCCGGCGCACCGCGGCACGAACCCAGTCCGCATCGGGACCATCACCGGCAAGCCGTTTCGCGAGAGATCGGATCATGTCGCGGTCGGCATCGAGACCAAGCACCTCGAAACGGGCCATGCGACGTTGGCTGAGGCGCTTTCGGTCGCTGTTGGTGGCGCGTTTTTGTAACGGATTGCTCATGGCAAACTCCCGTATCTTCGCAATATATCCAGGCCATCGCGTAAGGGCCGATGCGAACCGCGCTAATTCGTGAAATTTATCCTAGCACCGGCGTAACTCGCCATGCTTCGTTTGCGAACTAGCTCGGTGAAACATCTATTTTCGTTGCAAGATGGCCGCAATCCGGGTCGCGCTTGCAGCTCAAAGCCCAAAAAGGAGCATCACATGAAACTCGCCTATGCTTTCTCCACAATCGCGCTGATGGCCGGCGCGGCCTTGGTCGCGCACGCACAAAACAATCAGCAGGTCCTGGTTGTCACCGCCTCCAACACCGCCACGAACAACCAGCTTCTGGTCTACGACACTTCGGCCAGGTTAATCCAAATGGTCCCGACAAAGGGTCAGGGCGGCGCGAGCGGCAATGCCGGAGGGATCGCGGCACAGGGTAATCTCCTGGCTGTCGTGAATTTCGGATCGCAATCGGTCTCGCTGTTCGAACGCATTAACAATGGTTTCCTATTCCAGCGACAGATATCGACGGCTTCCAGCCCGCTTAGCGTGGCCTTCGGGAACAATCATCTATACGTTCTGGGCACTACCAAAGTCGAGTCGCATCTGCTCTTCGGTTCGACCGTCAGTTCCAGTCCCGACGGAGTCGTCACGCTGTTCAAGGCTGATGGTTCTTCGGGCCAGGTCGGAGTTGTGGAGAACGAACTGGTAATCACCGAGAAGAGCAACGTCATCGAGACGGTGGCGTTGAATGGCTTCGGCAGCGTTATAGGCGCGCCTACATTGGTGCAGAACATTCCGGCCAATGTGAACACACCGTTCGGACTAGTGACACGCGGCAACAACGCCTACGTGACGATCGCTCACGCCGATGAGACCAGCCTGGTCCGCGACGGCAAAATCCTGACTACCACGCCGACCACCAATTTTTCAGGGCCGCTGCAGCACTCTCCCTGCTGGTTGACGCTGGTTGGACCGTTCATGTTCTCCAGCAACTCTCCGAGTATGAGCATTTCGCGTTATGCCGTTTACGGACAGAAGATTGTCCCGGACGCGGGCGTTGTAGCGACGTTGAATGGCTCGCCTACGGACATTGCCTCCGGAGAAGGCCTGGTTGCGGTCATTGACGGCAACGGTCCGCTGTCCCATCTCTCGGTTTTTGCGGTTGACGAAGATGGCAATTTGACGTTGCGCGGCGCCGCCGCAACCATCGCCAGTGCTGCAAACGGCGTGGTGGTAGTCGGAGCAGCGACGAGAAGGGACGACTGATAAATCGGCGCCGGGGAAGTCCCGGGCTGTCTCCGGCGCCATCGAACCACGATAGGCGCGATTCCGGCTCTCACTGAGAATCCCGGTATGTCCGCCCACAATTTGTAAAGTCTGAATTGTTTTGCTATTCCAATTTGAGGTGCTATGATGGTCAAACTCCCACACAACTATGTCTGCACCTACGCCCCAACTTGGCTTCGGGGACGTGTTGAAGAACCGTCCCATCAAACGGCTCTGGATTGCGCAGATCGTAAGCGTCTTCGGGGATTTTCTGGCGATTTTCGCGATCTTCAGCGTCGTCACTTTCAAAATGCACGGCACTCCCGTGCAAGTCAGCATGATCATGGTGTCCTTCCTCACACCTTTGGCCGTGCTCAGCCCCATTGCTGGTGTGTTCGTCGATAAGTGGAATGTGAAGTGGACCATGGTCGCCAGCGACTTGATTCGCGGTGTGCTTGTGTTAAATCTCATCTCGGTCCACAGTCTGCCCGCCATCTATGCCACGTTCGCCGCGTTGAGCATCGTCTCCACGCTCTTCATTCCGGCGCAATCGGTAGCAGTGCGGGTGTTGGCGCCTCCCGCGGCGTTAATGGTTGTGAACGCGCTGATGACCCAGGCCGTCCAGGGCGGACAGATCATCAGCCCATCCTTGGCCGGCGCGCTGGTGCAGTGGCTGGGCGCCGGCGCCTGCTTTATTTATGACAGCTTCAGCTTCTTCTTCTCTGCCGCCATGGTAATGACATTGACCATTGAGCGGCCGCCCGCGCCCAAGTCGGAAGCGAAGAGTGTACTAGCATCGCTCAGCCAGGGATTCCGATTTATTTTCGGGCATCCCATCATTTCGTTCGTGCTGGTCTCCATGGCATCGGGTATGTTCGCAGTCCGCTGCTTCGGCACGCTGCTTTCGATTTACGTGCGCGATATTCTGCATTCCAACGCCGCGCTGTTCGGCACGCTGAACACGTTGATCGGGATCGGAATGATCGTCGGCTCGCAATCCCTACACCGCTTCGGCCGCAAGGTGCCGCATCAGTACCTGGTGCTCTACGGTTTGGGCGGCATGGGCATCGCGGTTTTCATCACGGCGCTCTTCGGCAAGGTGGCATCCACTGCCATCGGGATGCTGGGCATGGGATTCTTCGCGGCCTTCATTATGGTGACCGCCCAAACCATGATTCAGCAGGAGACGCCCCACGAAATGCTGGGGCGCGTCAGCAGCAGCATGATGTCGTTGATGGCGGTGGCACAAGTGCTGGCCATGTTCTTTGCAGGCCCGGTGGCGGAGGTTGCCGGGCTTCGCAATCTCTACTTCGGCAGCGCAGTCATGCTGGTGGGGATCGGCGTGACCGGCATGATGTGGCTGCGCGGTCCCAAGCCGGTGGCGCAAGCCGCAGACTGACGAGCCGCAAGCCATATCTCGGAGCGCCACGGATTACAATGGGCCGTGATGAACAGCCATCCACTGGACCGGCGCCGATTCCTGATGGGAACGGCTGCCGCTGCGGGACTTAGCGCGCAGACTGCCACCAAATCCGCGGCGCCCACCGTCGATCCCCATCGGCGCACTTACGAACTGAACCACCGCTGGCTCTTCGGCGGCAAGGCCAAACCGGGCTTTGCCGCGCCCGAATTCGACGACTCCCGGTGGGAGAAGATCATGCTCCCGCACGCCAACGCGCACCTTCCGTGGCACAGCTTTGACGAGAAGGAGTTTCAGTACGTCTCCGGCTACCGGCGTCACTTCCTGGCGCCGGCGGAGTGGAAGGGCAAGCGCGTCTTCGTTCACTTCGGCGGCGCCATGACCGCCGCTACTGTCTCCATCAACGGCCACCAGTTCGACGAATACAAGGGCGGCTACACGCCGTTTTCCTTTGAGCTCACGCCGCATGTGAAGTACGGCGCCAACAACGTGCTGGCTGTCGCGGTCGATTCCACCGAGCGTCCCGACATACCGCCCTTTGGCGACAATATCGATTACCTCACCTTCGGCGGAATTTATCGCGACGTAGAACTGCGCGTCGTCCCGAAGATTTTTGTAGAGAACGCATACGCCAAGGTGGTGCGGCCGCTCGAAGACTCGCGCGCAGTCGAAGTCCGCTGTCATCTGAACGGCAATGCCGAAGGTCCAGTCACCCTCACTGCAGAACTCCGCGATGGCGCGAAGGTCATCAAGAGCGCCAGCACCACACATCCGGTAGGTTCCGATGCCTACGACATCACTCTCGACTCGCTCGGCGCCATCGATCTGTGGAGCCTGAAGAATCCACGGCTCTATAACGTGGTGGTGAAGCTTTCGGCCGGCAGCGGCATCACTGACGAGTTCCATACCCGTATCGGGTTCCGCGAGGCCAAGTTCACGCCGCAGGGATTCCATTTGAATGGCGAGGCGGTGAAGCTGCGGGGCTTGAATCGCCATCAAACATTTCCTTATGTGGGCGGGGCCATGCCGGCCCGAGTGCAGCGGCGCGATGCCTGGATTCTACGGCGCGAGCTGCACTGCAACCTGGTGCGCACTTCGCACTATCCGCAGTCTCCCGATTTTCTGGATGCCTGCGACGAACTCGGACTGCTGGTCCTCGAAGAGATCCCCGGGTGGCAGCACATCGGCGACAAACCCTGGCAGGACATCGCCGTGCGCAATGTGGGCGAGATGATCCGCCGCGACTGGAACCATCCCTCCATCGTGCTGTGGGGCGTGCGCATCAACGAATCGGGCGACAACCACGATTTCTACACGCGCACCAACGCGCTGGCCCACTCCCTGGACGACGCCCGCCAGACCGGCGGCATTCGTTACAACTACGCTTCGGAACTGCTGGAAGACGTATTCACCATGAACGATTTCGGCTTCCCGCTGCGCGCGCCGAACCATCCGCTCTACCTGAACACGGAATTCAACGGCCACATGTTCTCCACCAAGCGCTTCGACAATAACGAACGCGTGGCGGAGCACGTAATCCGGCACGCACGAGTCCACAATCAACTGGCAGGCGATGAGCGCTACGCCGGCGGCATCGCATGGTGCGCATTCGACTACAACACGCACAAAAATTTCGGCTCGGGCGACCACATCTGCTATCACGGGGTCAGCGATATCTTCCGCATTCCGAAGCCCGCGGCCTACTTTTACCAGTCGCAATGCGACCCGGAAGAGGAGATCGTGCTGCAGGCAGGATTCTTCTGGTCGTCGGGCGACAAATCGGGCGCGGGTGGAACCGGCACAGTACCGATTCTGTCCAATTGCGAGACCGTCAAAGTGTACTACGCGGGCGAATTCAAAAAAGAATTCGAGCCGGACCGCAAGACCTTTCCCAACCTCAAGCATCCGCCGTTCATGATGAGCCTTTTTCCGATTCCACTGAATCCGTGGGGCGACCTCAAGATAGAAGGCTACATCCAGGGCAAACTGGTGAAGACGCTGACGCTTTCGGGTGAGGGCAAGGACGCGGACCTGAAGTTGCTGCCCGACGACAAAGAGTTGGTGGCCGATGGCCGCGACGCCACACGCGTCGTTCTCATGGTTACCGATGAGTACGGCAACATCAAGCCGTTCGCAACTGGCGCGGTCTCGCTCACACTCTCAGGACCGGGCGAGATCATAGGTGAGAATCCCTTCTCACTGACTGGCGGCACGGGAGCAGTGTGGGTGAAAGCTAAGGACACTGCGGGAACGATCAAACTAGTAGGTAAACATCCCTATATCGGTACTAAGACAATTGAGATCAAAGTGAGTGCCTGGCAGTCGGAAGTCATTTAGATTCAACCGCGGTAAATTAAAAACCGTCTTAATCATTACATTTGTCTCGGACTTGGGCTAAGCTGGTTTCTCACCTTTCTGAAGGTGCGGGGCCGGCATGCGAACCTATCTCACAGCGGCAGTACTTTTTCTCATTTTCACTTCCGCAGTACCAGCGGCTGACTGGCGGCCGGTTGATGCGTCACTTCTGGCGCAAAAGACACCGAAAGTCGAGCCTGGAGCCGATGCCGAAGCCATATTCTGGGACGTTCGCATCGAGGACCGCCTCATGGGTCAGGACATATCCCTGGCCATGAATCACTACTTGCGCATTAAGATTTTCACTGACTTGGGCAAAGAGAAGTACGCCACAGTGGAGATTCCGCAATATGGCAAGCGGCGGATCGATAACGTTGCTGGACGGACCATCAAGCCGGATGGCTCCATCGTTGAGTTAAAGAAAGACTCGATCTTCGATCGCGAACTGGTCAAGACTAAGGGCGTGAAGCTGCACGGCAAGACATTCACCCTGCCCAACGTGCAGACGGGCGACATCATCGAGTACCAATACAAAGAGACCCGCGACAATGAGCTGGCATCTTACATGCGTCTGCAGTTTCAGCGCGATATTCCGGTGTGGGATGTCAGCTACCACCTGAAGCCCCTGAATGTTCCCTGGCTGCCCTGGGGCATGCGCTCCATGGCTTTCGCGTGCAACCACCCACCGATCCTAAAGGAGCCCAACGGCTTTTACGGTCTCACGCTCACCAACATGCCGGCGTTCAAGGAAGAGGCTTATATGCCCCCCGAGGACCAGTTGCGCGCCTGGATTCTGATTTATTACGAAGAGGACAAGAAGATAGTCCCCGAGAAATACTGGAAGGAACTCGGCAAGAGTGATTTCGCGAAATTTAAACCTCTCATCAGCCCCGACAGCCTTGTGAAGCGGACCGCGGCCGAAGTGACCACAGGCTTCACCAAGGACGAAGAGAAACTGATGGCGCTCGATGTGTTCTGCCGCGCCAAGGTCAAGAATCTCAGCCGGCAAGCGTCGCAGATGACTCCTGCCGAACTGAAGGCCATCAAGGAGAATCATTCACCCGGCGATACTCTGAAGCAGCAGGCCGGTTGGGGCTCTGACGTCGACCGGTTATTCGCTGCGATGGCAATCGCGATCGGGTTCGATGCGCGCCTGGCGCGGATTCCGGATCGGGCCGACACGTTCTTTTCGCCGGCCAGGCCCACCACCTATTTTCTGAATAGCATCAGCGTGGCGGTGCAGGTGGGTGGCAAGTGGGTATTCTTCGACCCCTCGACGCCGTACCTGGATAGCGGCATGCTCCGCTGGCAGGAGGAGGGTCAGCAGGCGCTGGTCTCCGATGCCAAAGAGGGCTTCTTCGTCCAGACGCAGTTCAGTCAGCCTCTACGCAGCGTGCGGCAGCGGCGCGCCACCTTCAAACTTCTGGAGGACGGCACGCTGGAAGGCGCTGTAACCTACACCTACACCGGCCATACAGGCATGGGGCAGAAGGCCATGTATGAAAATATGACGCCGGCCCAGCAGGAAGAGGATTGGAAGAAGAGTCTGCAGGAACGGCTCAGCACCGCGGAGATGTCGGACTTCTCGATGAAGTACCCCAACGATCCGCTGCATCCCCTCACCGTGAGTCACAAGGTGACGGTTCCAGCCTATGGCACTCGCACCGGCAAACGCATTCTGCTGCAGCCGGCGTTCTTCCAGCGCAACGTGGCGCCGCGCTTCACCGAAACCACCCGCAAGTGGGACATCTACTTCGACTACGGCTGGGCGGAGGATGACGAAGTCACCATCGAATTACCCGCGGGTTGGGAATTGGATCAACCGTTAAAGCCGTCCAACGCGAAATTGGCCGACGTAGGGGCATACGACGTGCAGGTGTTGAAGACCACTGATGGCCGGAAGATCATTTACCGCCGCAAGATGGAATGGGGCCGCGACAATAAGTTGCTTCTCCCCGCCGCGGCTTATTCATCCTTGAAGAAGATCTTCGACTTCATTCAGGAGCAGGACAATTACACCATCGCCCTGAAAGCGGCTCCCGATGCTCAGTAGAGTGCTCCTGGCAGGCGTCGCCTTATCACTGCCAATCTCCGCCCTGGCCGCGGATGACACTCCGCCGTGGCTCAAAGAACTCACCGCTGTCACGCTGGCGCAGTACTCTGCCAAGGTCAACAATGTGGTGCTCCTGAACGAGGAGCACGTCACCGTCAACGACTCGGGCAAACTGTCTTCCACCACGCGGACGGCCATCAAGATCCTGAACCGGCAGGGCGGCAACATCCTGTTTTCCGAGGACTACGATACCAGCAGCGGTAAGGTTCGCGACTTTCGCGCGTGGATGATCGCTCCCACGGGCAAAGTGAAAAAGTACGGCAAGGACGAGATCCTCGACGTTGCCTGCGCACCGAACGATGTATTCAACGAATGTCGTCGGCGTGCCGTGTCAGGTAAGGACAACGCGGAGGCCGGCGCCATCTTCGCGTACGAAGCCACCACGGAATCGCAGGACTTCGCGAATCAATTGGCATTCCACTTTCAGGATTCCTCGCCAGTGCGGATGGCCCGATTCCTGGTCACGGTGCCTGCGGGGTGGGAGTTGAAGTCCTTCCCGTTTAACGGCGCGCCGAAAGATGCGACAGCATCGGGCGGCACCTACACGTGGCAGATGGAGAATATTGCTGAGCTACAGCCGGAACCATCCTCGCCCGGCTTCTTGACGGTGGCGCCGTGGGTGGGCGTCAGTCTGATCTCGGCCGGCAAGAAAGCGGTTCTCTCCTGGCCCGAGGCGTCCCGCACGCTCACGCAGCTCAACGAAGGACAATGGGAGCCGAACGAGCTGGTCGCCGCCAAGGCGCGCAGCCTCGTAGAAGG
Organism: uncultured Solibacteraceae bacterium; assembly: GCA_963815475.1. GTDB lineage: Bacteria > Acidobacteriota > Terriglobia > Bryobacterales > Bryobacteraceae > Sulfopaludibacter. The sequence continues at coordinate 185,401 of CAWFHD010000001.1, forward strand.
CGCCACTACGGAGCTCGACAAGATTCGCGCCATCGGGCGCTTCACGCAACAGATCAATTACGTTTCGATTCAGGTCAACCTATCGAAGGGTGGCGGCTATCGCCCACACGCCGCCACGCAGGTTTTCCAGAAACTCTACGGCGATTGCAAGGACAAGGCCAACCTGACGCGATCGATGCTCAGGGCGGTGGGGATTACCGCCTATCCCGTCGCGATCTATTCAGGCGACCGCACTCATGTGACGTCCGAATGGCCATCGCTCGGGGCATTCAATCACGCCATCACCGCCATCCGTGTCGGGCCGGAGACCAAAGCGCCCGCCGTGGTGGAGTATCCGACGCTCGGACGGCTCCTGCTCTTCGACCCAACCGATCCATACGTTCCCGTGGGCTTTCTGCCAGACCACGAGCAGGCCAGCATGGCGCTGATCGGCGCGGGCGATCAGGGCGATCTGGTACGCATGCCCGCCGGCATCGCGGCCGCCGCGGATCACGATCGCCAGGTGGATGCGGTTCTCGGCGGGGACGGCTCCATCAAAGGCAAATTCACCGACAAGCGGACCGGTGAGGAATTCTCTTCCACCATTTCGATGTACCGCGCGAGCCCCAAGAGCGACTACGTGAAATATATCGAACGCTGGGTGGGGCACAGCATCCCGGGGGCGACCACGACGGCGGTGGAAGCCAAGGATGGCGCAGCCGAGTTCGTGGTCACTGGCCAGTTCGCATCGCCGCGCTTCGCCCAGCGGCCCCAACCGAGCATGCTCATCTTCAAGGCCGGCCTGTTGTCGCATGGGGAATTGCGTTTGACCGAAAAGTCGCGCAAGTACCCGGTGGTGGTGGATGCCGATGCGCTGCAGGAATCGGTGCGCATCGAACTGCCCGCCGGCTTCAAGGTGGATGAGTTGCCGAAGGCTATCGCGATTGAATCTCCGTTCGGCAAGTATCAGGCTGATTGGGCGTTGGAATCCGGGACCGTCGTCTTCAAACGGACGCTCGAAATGCCGGCGCAGACCGTGCCATCTGCGAAGTATGCAGAGTTGAAGAAGTTCCTCGATTCAGTGGCGGGATCTGCCGAATCGCCGGTGGTCCTGCTGAAGCAATAAGCCGGGAGTGATATACTTTCGGCCGATGACGCGTAGACAAATTCTGGCCGTTTCCGCGCTTCCGCTGGCACGCGCGGTCGCGCAATCCGCCGACAAGCCCCTTCGCAATCTGGGAGGCGCCCCGCCGGATTTCCCATCCGCTCACGCATGGCGCGGGAAGCGCAAAAGCCCTTCGACTTCGTAGATTACTGTCACAGTCTGGGGCTGGGAGTCGCCGAGACGCGGCTCGATCTTTCCAAGCCCGAGGCCGTGCGCGCTTTCCGACAGAAGGTGGAGAGCTACAACATGCGGGCGATTCTCGATATCCCGCTGCCGCGCGACGAAGCCGGCGTGCCCGCGTTCGACTCCGCCATCCAGGCCGCCCATGAGGCCGGAGTCTATGGCCTGCACACCGCCATGACGCAGCGGCGCTACGAACAGTTCGACACGCTCGAGGCCTTCCAGAAAGACTTCGCGCGTTGCCAGAAAACCATCGCGCTCGCCGAACCGGTGCTGCGCAAGCACCGCGCCCGGCTGGCCATCGAGAATCACAAAGGCTGGCGCGCCTCCGAGCAGGCCGCATGGCTGAAGCATGTCTCCAGCGAATGGGTAGGCGTGCACTTCGATTTCGGCAACAACGTGTCCCTGTGCGAAGAGCCCGGCGAGACGTTGCGCACCCTGCTGCCCTACATCTTCTCGTGCCACATCAAGGACATGTCTGTCGAGCCTTACGAGGATGGCTTCCTGCTATCGGAAGTGCCGCTGGGACAGGGCTTCCTGAACATCCCATATATGGTGGAGACCATCAAGCGCAAGAATCCGGAGATCCCGTTCGATCTCGAGATGATCACGCGCGATCCGCTCAAGATCCCGGTCTTCACCGACAAATACTGGGTGACTTTCGACGATGCCACGAGCCCGCTCCCCGGCCGCGATCTGGCGAAGGTGCTCGGCATCGTAATGCAGAAGGGCTCGAAGACACCGCTGCCGCACACCACCGGGATGCCTCTCGAGGCGCAGTTGAAACTGGAGGACGACAACGTCCGCACTTCCATCGACTACGCCCGCCGCCACCTTGACCTGTAGCCCCCCTATGGGGTCAGACTCGGTATACCAAGCATTTTGCAGGCTGGCACTGGTAGTTGGGATGTTGATTCCGGATCGGCGAGACTCTCCGCTCAGGATTGGCGCGACAACTAACACCGGCCGCTTCGGCGGATCTGCCTGGGGGAGAAGAGGCACGTCCGCCATTTCATGCCGAGAGCTGTATATCCGAACACACCCCACGGGAGAACATCCTCCGAAATGGCAGGCATTGTGCGGGAGAGGGAGTGCGACACTAAAGGGAGAGGCTCGACACCTATGGACAAAAGATTAGAAAAGCGGCACAAACGCCAGGTTGCGCGTGCGAGAGAACACAAGAAGCTGTCGGAGCCGGACGTCAGAACACCGGAACAGATTAAGGCAGCCAGGGAGGCCAGCCGGGCTCTCGGCGCCGAGCGCCACGCGCCTCCGCCCCATTTAGAAACGCCGCCGGAGGAAAACACCACCCCGGTTGAACAGACGGCGCCGGAAGCTGAGGCTTAGACCTATTACCGGCAGAGCATTCGCTTCAGCCGCACTACCACTTCCATGGCGTTGAACGGCTTGAGCACATAGTCGTCGGCGCCCAGGTCAAACCCGTGGATGACGTCGTTCTCCTGGCGGCGTGCGGTGAGCATGATGCACTTCACCGGCAATTCCTGCTCCCGAATGGCGGACAGCACTTCGAATCCGCTCATGATCGGCATATTGACGTCGAGGACGGCGGCCATTGGCTGGCACGCTTCAATCAACCTGAGCGCTTCGTCTCCCGACGTGGCAACGCGGCAATCCACGTTATACTCGCGCAGCGTGGCGCGCAGGATGGCGACGACTGTAGGGTCATCGTCGGCTAAAACCACCTTGACTTGGTCGAGTGTGCGCGGGGGTCGACGCTTTTCAACTACAGGAGGCGCCACTACGTTGGAATCGGCGGGAGCGGATGCAAGCGCGGGCGCCTCGACGGAACCGCGCGTAATAGCATAGCTCAGGCGCATCACCGCCTCTTCCGGTTGCCAGCCGTCGATCAGAAACTCGCGGGCGCGCGATTGCACCGCATGGTCCAGCGCAAGGATGGCCTCGCGGCCGCCCACTAGCAGCAGCGCTTTTCCAACAGGCGGCTGAAATTCCGGATCCAACCATTTCGAATCCATCGTCTCCGGCCGCACGTGCACCATCACAGCGTCGCAATTGCGCACCAACTCGGATTGCGGCGGCTCGTCGGTATCGAACAATCTTGGCAGCGCGCCCAGATACTCGAAGATAGCGCAGAGTCGCTCGGCCTCGTCTTCCGCAAACCCGACCATGGCGACGCGCTTGCCGGCTAGCTCCTTCATGATGGAATCGGGAAGCGAGATGCCAGCCTCACGCGGGTCGGAAAATGCCATTACCAGTTCGCTGAGTAACTCGCGCAGCTTTTTCTGGTCGAGGCGTTTCTTTTCCAGCAAGGAAGTGGACAACAGCTCTTCCAGATCGCGCGAGAATCCGGCGATGGCGCCGTAGCCCAGCGCGCCCGCCGCGCCGATCCATTTGTGAATCAAGTCGCTTGCCTTGGCCACGTCGAAATTCACGCCGGCGTCCATCAACAATTGGCGGCTCTGCAGGATGCCTTCTTCCAGGAAGCGGCGCCGCAGGCTTTCCATTTCGACAGTGGATAGAGCCAGCCCTCCCGGCAGAGTCGGAGGCGGCGCGCTGGCCGGGGCGCCGATGGAGGCGGCGTGTCCATCCAAATGTTCGCGAATGCGCGGCCCCAGGGTATGCGTGTCGATGGGCTTAGTAATAAACCCGTCGCAGCCCGCCGAGATGGCCCGATCCTGATCCTCCCGCATGGCGCATGCCGTGAGGGCAATCACGATCATGTCGCAGGTCCGTGGATCCTGTTTGACGCGTTTGGTCAGTTCCAGACCGTTCATTCCGGGAAGCTGGATGTCCACCAGCATCACGTCGGGGCGAAAATTGCGCAGCACACGGAGTGCTTCTTCCGCATCCGGAACAGTATGAACTTTGTATCCCTCTTTGCGTAACAGGATGTCCGTGAGCTTCAAGTTTACTGGGGCGTCGTCCACCACCAGAACCGTCTCACCTGCCATAACTCAAACCTCGACCAACCGGCCAGCGTGGTGCGGCCAGTTCCCTGGGGGAGCCCAAACCTGGATAGTCATTGCGATATCCGCTTTGCGGGGCGCCCGTTTATTGGACGGCTCTATACTCGAGCGAGATTGCCTTCGAGACAGCCGTGAATCGCGTTTCGATCTCTTCCAGCAACGACATGAGTTCTGGACGAGTCTCCGCCGTCAGTTCCATTTCGCGGCACGAATCGGCCAACGCGTTCGCACCCACCTGAATGGAACTTCCCTTCATGGAATGCGCCTGCGCGCGCACGCGCCCCCTGTCACCGCATACCACTGCCTGGCGTAGTTCCTGTAACCGTGACTCGGTATCGGATTGAAATAACGTTAGAACTTCCCCAACTATTTCCCGATCCCCTGCCTCGGCGAGCTCTTGCAATGCCTCAGGCAGTACCCATTCCATTTCTGCCGTTTCGAAACCCATTAATGTCTCCGTGCGCCCCCAACTGCCGCGTACTCGGTACCCGAATCCGGGTTTCCCCCTAATCAAAATAGGATAGGGGTCCCTTCGGACACAAGTTGCCTTTCGTTATGGCTCCTAACCGAAGTTAGCTCAATTGAGGCCTATTTCTCATATTTCTTATCGGCCAAAGTGGGAGGTTAAGTTTCGTTTAGAATCACTTCGATAAGAATTTTCGATTTGGTTTCCGACTCCCCGGTCCGCTATCCTGAAGACGTAGCAAGCAACTTTCTCCCCGACCCGAGAAATCCAAAAATTATTAATTCTGATTCACACAGGAGAACTGTACCCATGTCCAAAACGACTTTTTTGCTGGTTGGAGCTTTGTCCCTTTGCAGCTTCGCCGTCGCCGGAACCAAGAGCTATGGCATCACCCTGCCCGTGGCCGCCAAAGCGGGCGCATTGAGCCTCGCCGCCGGCGACTACTCGCTGAAGATCGATGGCTCCAACGCCATCTTTACGGAACCGCGCACCCACAAGACTTTCTCGGCGCCCATCAAAGTGGGGACCGCTACCCGCAAGTTCAACTACACCGCGGTAGAGACCGCGCCTGAGGGCGGCGAAGAGCGCATCACTGCCATTGAGCTGGCAGGCTCCACCACCCAGATCGAATTCACGAAGTAGCGTGGCGCCGGTGGTTTTGCCACCGGTCGGAGTGGGGCGAACTATCGCAGACCGGCGGTCCGCCCCACGTCACACTCGGGTATGGTATTGGTGGTCTAGACTATGCCATCCGAATTTTCCCGCCGCGCGATGCTTGGCGCGGGCGCTGCCCTTCTGGCCCAATCCCTTCCGGCGCGCGCCGCTGATGAAAAAGCTTCCGGCAACTTGAAGGTCTGCATCTTCTCCAAACACCTACAGTTCCTGGAAGGTGAGGAGATGGTCAAGGGCGCCGCCGAAATCGGCTTCGATGGTATCGATCTCACGGTCCGCAAAGGCGGCCATGTCGAACCGGACCGCGTCAAACAAGACCTTCCCCCACTGGTCGCGCTCATCCATCGCCACGGCCTGGACACCCCGATGGTCACTACCGACATCGTGGATGCCGACACGCCTTTCGCCGAAGACATCCTCCGCACCATCGCCGATCTCGGCATCCATAACTATCGCTGGATGCCGTCGGGTGGCTTCAAATATGCTTCCGGCGAGCCCTATCCGGCGCAACTCGATCGCTTCAAAACACGCATCGCCAAACTCGCCGCGCTCAACGCGAAGTGCCGGGTGGGTGCCATGTATCACACCCATTCGGGCTTGAATCTGGTGGGCTCCAGCATCTGGGACCTCTACATCCTTTTCAAGGACCTGGATCCCCGGACCATCGGCGTCAATTACGATATCGGCCATGCCACCATCGAAGGCGGCTTCGGAGGCTGGATCAACAGCTTCAAGATCACCGGAGCGCACTTGCGCGGCATCGCGGTCAAGGATTTTGTCTGGGCGAAGAACGCTAAGGGCGAATGGGTGTCGCAGTGGGGGCCTTTGGGTGAGGGGATGGTCCACTTCCCGCAATTCTTCGCAATGGTGAAGGAGGCCGATTTCCACGGTCCCCTACAACTTCATTTCGAATACTCGTTAGGCGGCGCTGGCGCTGGCAAGAAAACCCTGACGATTCCCCGCGAAGAGGTATTCGCCTCCATGAAGCGCGACCTCACCACGCTGCGCGGCTACATGGCCAAGGCGGCGGTATGAGCCTGCGGCGTCGCGAATTCCTCGCTATGCCGCTATTCCTTCAATCGCCGCGATCCACCGATGCCCGCATCGACGAGATCCGCGTCGACTTTCAGGACTTCCTGTATCGCGCCCCCTACAAGTTCGGCGGTAAGGAAGTGGATCGGGTCACCATGCTCAACGTGCATTCACGCCTGAGCACGAAGGACGGCAAGTCGGCCACCGGATTCGCCGCCATGTCGATGGGCAACGTCTGGTCCTTTCCCGCTCCGGATATTCCATACGACACCACGCTCGCTGCCATGAAGGTGCTGGCGCAGAAGATCGCAGCGGTTACCCGCAGTTTTCGGAAGTATGCTCACCCGCTCGACGTCAACTTTACGCTGGAGCCCGAGTATCTCAAGGCCGCCAGCGAAACCACTCGCGACCTAAAGCTCACGCGGCCGATTCCCAAGCTCTGCACGCTGGTGACGGCGAGCCCCATTGACGCCGCCATTCACGATGCGTTCGGCCGCTTGCACGGACGCAACAGCTTCACCGTCGCGGGGAAGGACTTCGTGCGTCATGACCTGGCACACTACCTCAATGCCGACTTCAAGGGCGAGTATCTCGACCCGTACATCCTGAGCAAGCCAACCCCGCGGATTCAAATGTACCACTCGGTAGGCGCATCCGACCCGTTGACTGCGCAGGACGTAAAGAAGCACATCGGCGACGGACTGCCTGAAACTTTCGAGGAGTGGATTCCCTACAACGGCGTGACTGCCATCAAGATAAAGCTCAACGGCAGCGATCTCGCCTGGGACGTGGACCGCGTGGCTGCCATCGATCGCGTTACCATCGCGGCGCAGGCCAGGCGCGGCCAGAAGGAGTGGATCTACTCGCTCGATTTCAATGAGCGCTGTCCCAATGTGCAGTACGTCCTCGATTTCGAACACCAGTTGAAGTCCAAGGCCGCTACCGCGTTCGAGCGCGTGCAATACATCGAGCAGCCCACCGCGCGCGATCTGTCGCAGAATCGCCAAAACACCATATTCGAAGCAGCTAAGCTGCGCCCCATCGTGATTGACGAGTCCCTCACGGGGCTCGACGCGCTGTTACTGGCGCGCGAGATGGGTTACACGGGCGTCGCGCTCAAGGCGTGCAAGGGGCAGTCGCAATCGCTGCTGCTGGCGGCGGCCACACAGAAGTATAAGATGTTCCGCTGCGTGCAGGATCTCACCTGTCCCGGCGCCGCGCTGGTCCACTCGGTGGGAATCGCCTGTCATGTGCCGGGAGTCTCTGCGCTCGAGGCCAATGCCCGGGAGTATGTGCCGGCAGCCAATCAGGGCTGGGAGAAGCGCTACCCGGGCATCTTCGAGGTGAAGGACGGGTTCCTCAAGACGACGGGCCTCGATGGCCCAGGACTCTGCACCTGACGGCTCGCCGCTCGGATTGTGGAGCAACCGCGTCGACCGTATGGAGCGAAAAGCGTGTCGGCAGGAGTCCCGACACGGCAGCCTGAGAGGCCGCGCCACGACTGCTACTGAGCCGGAATCTTCACCGATCCCAACAAATTGGCCAGCGGATCGTAAACGATCACTCTTACCTTGTCCGTTCCCGAAACGGGCGGGTGATCCTGTGAAATCGCAATCCCTTCTTTCTTAGCCGCCTCATTTTGTGCCGCAGTCATCTTGATCTTGATTCCCCCAATTGCTCCCACGCCAATCGGCGGCCCCTTCGGCGAGTAGTCTACAAAGGTGACCACCAGTTCGGCCACGAAGTGGTCCTCCTCCGCGATCACCATGGCATCCCGGTAATTGACGTGGATTTCAAACTTTCCATGTTCACTCGACGCCCGCAACCCCATTTCGTTGGACTCGAACGGGCTGGAGACCGCTGTCTGCAGTGCGGCACGCACCCGCTCCGCGTTGCGATCCTGCGAATCCGCGTAATACAAGGTCGGGTAGATCAGTTCGATGCCTTTGCGCGAAGTGCTCAATTTCAGTTTGTGCAGTTTCCCGTCCCAGTTTTCAGCGGGTGGAATATACCCGATGGTATAGCTGGCGCGCCAATCCTGTGTGGCCTGCGCTATCGCTTTTCCGATGCTGTTCCCTGTGAACACCTTCCCGCCGCCGAGATTCGAAATCAACTGGAGCGTCTCCACGCTACCCAACTGACTGGCGGAGGGCACCGCGGAACTCGACGGGTCGACGGCATGCATCGCGACGTTTGCGAGTCGAGCCGCATCGCCCAGGGTGCGAGCCAGCGGCCGGAAATCGATCTGATCGCCGCCCCCCGCCACACGCAATTCGATCGGCATGCCGTGCGAGATCCACACAATGCTTTTCTGACCTCGAATAATCGCCATGGTGTTAACGGCGGACTGTAGCGTCTCATACACCATCTTGATGCGTTGATCCTCGGTGATCCCACTCAATCGCAGCCGGTTCGCGCTCTTCATCGCATTGTCGAGCAGAGTGCGAATGTCCCGCGTCCAGGGTGCGGCGCGAGGCAGTAGATCGGACACGGAGTCGGGCAGTGGATGAACCGCCAGCAGCTTCGAGTCGGGCGACAGCAGATAGAGATAGAGCAATTGGCTCGATTCCCTGCCCTGCAGCGCTTTGACAATCTCGTCGGCGGCAAAACCTCGCTCCGTCATGTCCGTGTCCAGGAGATCGAAAATCACCAGCGTGGCGTGGCTGATCTGGCCGTTCGATTTAGGCGCATTCGGGTGGAACCAGGCGATAGGCTGGTCTTTTCCGGAATCCTGGACGCTGAAGTCGGCTTTGGTCAGGTCAGGGACCGGTTGGCCGTGGCTATCGATGGCGATGGCAGTGAAGTTGACCATGCGGGGCGCTGCAGCCAAACCGATGGCTGTCGCCAGAAATAGGGCAGGAAGACGGTTCACACTCCATTATGGGGCCAGAGCGCGCCCCTACTGCAATTGGTACGATTCGCGATAGCGCAGCTTCACACCAGGCCGCTTCACCAGTACGCGAATTTCGTGGACGCCGGCTGCGGCATTGTCCGGCACATGAAAGCCCAGGATGTAGCTGGTCCGCATGTCTTCGAGCGCCAAACGCATGCCCTGGTCCAGGTCGTTGCGCGCGAAAAAGGCGGTGCCGCCTGTGCGCTCGGCGAAGGTTTGCAGTGTGTCTGGATAGCCTTTGGAGTTGCCGGCGGGAAGACCGCGCGCGTCCACCCCGTACACGGCCACATCGGCGCGGTTAAGGCGCTGCAAGACTTTATCGACGTCTTTTAGGTACACCAGCGTCGCCGGCTTGGCGCCGGGAATGGCACCGGGCCCAACGATGATCGGGAATGCGGCTGAGAGCCAGATCAGGCTCTTCCGCCCGGGCACACGCGCCAGATTTCCAGCGATTGCATCCAGTGTGTGCAGAGTATCGGAGATTTTGTTATTCAGATGGAAGAGTTGCTCTTCCACGCTGACCGGTACGGTGGAACCGCCAAATCGGGCATCGAAACGGCCGGGAGCGTCGTCGCCCATATCCGCTGGTTCCAGGCCGGCGTCTTCCACCGCCTTCGCCAACTGCTCCATATCGGACGTGAAACCCAGGATCAGACGAGGCTGTCGCGCCAATAGGTAGAGCGCCACTCTCTGCCGAGGCTGAAAGTCCTTGAGCAGTCGAATCACTTGATCTTTGGCCATCAAGCGATCCGTATACTTAGTGTTGAGCCAATCGAGCACGATCAGGGCATAACCGGCCGGTTCCACGCCATTCGCAACGGCGGGGTTGGCTTCTTCTTGAGACGCCGCGGAGGCGCCCAGGTCCAGCGAAAACAGCGTGATCGGCTGCGGCTTGCGGTTGTCTTGAATCTCGAAGTCTTCGCGCCTCAGATCGGAGACCGGTTTGCCCTTGGAGTCTTCCGCCACCAAACGCACTTGAACCAGGCTAGTGGTGGAACGGATCACCACCGAGACATCGGGCGGCTCAGCCTCTTGTCCGAATGCTGCCGCCCCAAGAAGCAGGAAGTACGCGCCTCGTCCAATTCCTTGCAGCGCTCGATGCACAAGTAGCAGACGCGCAGAGCGTGCCCGAAAGTTACCGGCGCCAATTCCGTGGCATGTTACTCTTGCCATTCGCAGTGATGGTATCGCATCAAACCACGCTGGCCACCGCAATCCTGTTCGAGATTGGGAGCAGGCCGCAATTCAACCCGGCTTCGTTCGCCTGGGTCGGAGCGCTCGCCGGGTTTCTGCTTCGAAAGCACCCCATCGGCGGGTGGCTCTTCTACATCCTGTTTCAGCTCTTCATGGGCCTGGTGGCTACGGCAATCAACATAAATTGGGCCCGGTTCGCGCCCCGGCATTGGACGAATCCAGAGTTCTATCTGCTATTCACCTTGACCACGATGCCCAAGGTGCTGGTACTCACCACGTTGGTGGCTGCGTGCATCATGTTGTTGCGCACCTTCGAATGGCAATGGCTGGTGATGCTGCGTTATCTGCTGATCCTATACGCAATCCTGGGCGGATTGAAAATCGCGGTGGATACCATATATTTTTCGTCCAGCGTGCCCTCCGAAGTGGCCACCCTCGTGTCCACCTGCGGATGCCTGGCATACTTCTATATATCCGTACGCGTACGGCACGTGTTCGGCAGCCGGTAGCCAGATTCGCCTAACCATTGGCGAGCATCCTCCGTCTCACCATCATGCTGGCACCAGTGTGGCAGGACGTTCGCTACGGCGCCCGACAGCTAGCGTGGAATCCGGGATTTGCCGCGGTCGCGGTGTTGTCCCTCGCGCTCGGCATCGGGGCAAACACGGCCATTTTTCAGTTGGTGAACGCAGTACGTCTGCGAGCGCTTCCGGTGGAACGGCCGGAGCAACTGGCGTACGTCAATTTCGCCAAAGGCTCCGCCCGTTCCGGCTGGTTTTCCACGCGCAGTGCGCGTTTTACCTATGCGCAATGGGAGCAGATCCGCGACCGGCAGCAAGCCTTCTCCGACATCTTCGCGTGGAGCGCCACCCGGTTCAACCTGGCGACTGGCGGCGAGGTCCACTACGCCGAAGGCATGTTTGTCAGCAGCGGCTTCTTCCGTGCCTTGGGCGTTCGGCCCATCCTGGGGCGCACCTTCTCCGCCGATGACGACCGCATCGGCTGCGGCACTCCGGCAGCCGTAGTGAGCTACTCATTCTGGCAGCGTGAATTCGCCGGCAGCGCCGACGTCATGGGTCGAACGGTGAACCTGGATGGCCGCCCCTTCCCGGTGATCGGCGTCACAGGCACGGACTTCTTTGGCGTGGAAGTAGGGCACCGGTACGAAGTGGCCGTGCCCTTGTGCGCGGACCGATTGTTCTTTTCGGATGGGAAAGGCCGCATTCCGGTAGACACTGCCTATTGGCTTTCGGCTATGGGCCGCCTCAAGGCAGGGTGGACAGTGGAGCGTGCGAACATCCACCTGCAGACTCTGTCGCCCGGCATCATGGAGGCAACCCTTCCATCCAGCTACCGCCCCGACGCTGCCGCGAAATTCCTGAAGAACAAACTCGAAGCGACGCCGGGCGCCACCGGGATTTCCCAGTTGCGGCGGGAGTACGAATCACCCTTGTGGTTGCTGCTGGCGACAACCGGACTGGTGCTGCTCATCGCCTGCGCCAACCTGGCAAACTTGCTGCTGGCGCGCGCCAGCGTGCGCGAACGCGAAATCGCAGTGCGGCAAGCGATCGGCGCGTCGCGCGGGCGACTGATTGCGCAGTTGCTCGCCGAGAGTATGCTGCTCGCCGTGGCGGGTACGGTGTTAGGCGTAGCAGTGGCACAGGTGCTCAGCCGCAGCCTGGTGGCCTCCCTCAGCAATCCGAACGACCGCGTGTTTGTGGGACTCGAGCCCGATCTGCGCGTGCTTGGCTTCACGGCGGCGATTGCAGTGGGCACATGCCTGCTATTCGGTTTACTGCCCGCGCTGCGCGCTACTCGGGTGGCGCCGGCTTCCGCTATGCGCGGCGGCGGACGCGGCATCACCACCGGCCGGGAGCGTTTCAGCTTACGACGGGCGCTGGTGGTAGCACAGGTGTCACTGTCGCTGGTGCTGCTGGTGGGGGCGCTGCTTTTCGCACGCAGTCTGCAGAAACTGCTCGCGGTAGACCCCGGATTTCGAGTCAACAATCTGATGACGGTGCAACTGGACCTCCGCCCCGCGCATTACTCGAAAGAGCGATTACCGCTGGCCCATCGCGAGATGAGCGACCGCTTGCGCGCGACACCCGAACTAACTGCCGTAGCCGAAGTGCAACTGCCGCCTCTCGCCGGCGGTGGCTGGGACGAATATACCTGGGCCGACGGCACTCCTCCGAAGCACAATGATTGTTACTTCGACCGCATCAGTCCGGGCTACTTCCAAACGATGGGCACGCCGCTGGTGAACGGCCGCGATTTCAACGACCGCGATGCGGTGAACTCCCCGAAAATTGCGATTGTGAACGAAGCCTTCGCGAAGCTGGTATTCGAAGGCGCCAATCCACTTGGCCGTTCCTTCCGTACCCAAGGTCCCGCCGGAAAGCCCGACCCGATCTACCAGGTAGTAGGCGTGGTGAAGAACGCGAAATACTACGAAGTGCGGGAGGATTTTCTGCCGGTTGCGTTCTACCCCATGGCGCAGGCGGATAACCTGGACACGGAAGCGAACTACATGATCCGGACCTCTCTGCCGCGCGGCGAGGCGGCGCGGCGCATAGGCAGCGCGGTGGCCGCGATGCATCCCGGAATCGGCATTGAACTTAGTAGCCTGTCGGAACAAGTGAAGGACTCGCTGCTGCGCGATCGCCTGATGGCCATGCTGGCGGGAGCGTTCGGCTTGCTGGCCGGCATGTTGGCCACGATGGGACTTTACGGCGTGATCGCCTACATGGTGGCACGGCGCCGCAATGAGATCGGAGTGCGGGTGGCCCTGGGAGCGGACCGCGGACGCGTGGTGAGGCTGGTACTGCGCGAAGCGTTGGCGCTCCTCACCGTCGGACTGGCTATCGGGATAGGCCTCGCGCTCTGGGCCGGACGTGCGGCCAGTGCGCTGCTGTTTGGACTCAAGGCGTATGACCCGCCGACACTGACCGCGGCAGTCATCCTGTTAGCGGTGGTGGCGCTGCTGGCAAGTTACTGGCCGGCCTATCGAGCCTCAAGACTGGAACCTATGTCAGCGTTACGGGAAGAGTGACTTTGGCTCCGCCTCCCCCTTGACACATCACTCGGAGTCCGATATAACGAATACCGATGGTGATCAACGCGGATCTTTCCAATTTCCTTCCCTTGGCGCCCGCCGCCCTGCATATTCTGTTGTCTCTGGCCGGAGAAGACCGGCACGGGTACGGCATCATGCAGGAGGTGACTCGTCAATCCGAGGGTCAATATAAACTTGGCCCCGGCACGCTCTACGACAATCTGCAGAAACTGATGAACCAGGGTCTGGTGGAGGAGGCCGAAGCTCCTTCGAAAAACGACGACCCGCGCCGCCGCTACTACCGCTTGACGATATTCGGTCGAAGCGTACTGACGGCCGAAGTGGCGCGCCTGGAAGGTGTGGTGCGTGAGGCGCGGCTGCATCTTCGCGTTCCCAGGAGGGCATCATGACAAGGTCGCTATACCGTTCCCTGCTCTGGCTGCATCCACCGTCATTCCGCCGCCAGTTCGCTGGCGAAATGCTCTGGATTTTCGACGAGGCCGCGCACGCCGAAGGGTCACTGCGCCTGATCGGCGATGGCCTGGTTTCGCTGCTGCGGCAGTGGGTGCTCGGCTGCGGCGCGTGGAAAATCGCGGCCGGTGCGGCGCTGGCCCTGATGCAGTTGCTCGTCCTTTCGGGCTTGGCTAACATCGCCCGCGATCCCGTATCGCAACGTCACCTGCCGAAGACACTGAGTGCCGGCGATATCGCATTCTCGCAGGCGCTGTTGTTGGTTTTTGTCCTGCTCATGGGGCTCATCGCCTGCCTGGGGAATGCTGCGTGCTCGAACTACGTCACGTCACTAAACGATACTCCGGAATCGCCGCGGTAAAAGACGTGAGCTTCATCGCGCGCGCCGGCGAAGTCACCGGATATCTCGGCCCCAACGGGTCGGGTAAGAGCACCACGTTGAAGATGATCACCGGGCTGATCGAGCCAACTGAGGGCGAGATCCTGTTCCATGGCGAGCCTGTGGAGTGCAATCGCATCGCCTACCGGCAGCGCTTGGGCTACGTCCCTGAAGAGCCGCAGCTCTATCCCCACCTCACTGGGGCGGAGTATCTCGAAATGGTGGGCGAACTGCGCGGAATGGCCGAAGCCAAACTGGCGTCGAAGATTGAGGGCCTGTTGCGGCTTCTTTCGCTTTATGACGATCGCCACGTGCCCATCTCGTCCTACTCCAAAGGCATGCGGCAAAAAGTCCTGCTGGCCGCGGCGCTCCTGCACAATCCCGACCTCATCCTTTTGGACGAGCCATTTTCCGGGCTGGACGTGAACTCGGCGCTGGTGCTCCGCGAACTGATCCACGAACTGGCCGCGCGCGGCAAGGTGGTGCTCTTCAGTTCCCACGAGTTGGAAACAGTGGAGCGCGTGTGCTCGCATATCGTAATCCTGCACAAGGGCCGCGTGGTGGCCAACGACTCCATTGAGCAACTGCGCGCGCTGATGTCACTGCCCACGCTCGAAGGCATCTTCTCCCAATTGGCCGTGGAGCAGGATACCGCCGCCATCACCAAGGGAATTGTGGAAGTAATGGAAGGCTGAACGATGCCGGACGAGCGTAAACAGCTCCGGGCCCTTTATCTCGACTTTCTCTTCCGCCTCTTGGATCTGGAAATTCTGTCGGCGAATGGCGATTTCAGCAAGGTGCTGATCCAGTTCACCTCTATGCTGGCGGCGTTCAGCCTCACGTTCGCCATGTTCACCGTGTCGAAATATGTGGGCTCCAACCTGCCGCACGCCCAAATCGCCAAACTGGCGCGTCCCGAAGAGGAATTCCTCATGGCCGCGACCATGGCGATCGCGGGCCTGTTCAGCGTGCTCGCCTGGGACAGCGTGCTTCCCACTCGCCGCGATTGCCTGGTGCTGGGCGTGTTGCCGGTCCGCGTCCGCACCATCTTCGCAGCCAAGATAGCGGCTCTTTCCACGGCGCTCGCCATTTGCGTGCTGGCAGTCAATCTCATCACCGGTCTTTACACTCCGTTCATCGCTGCGCCGGCGGGCCTGGGCATTCTGCCTGTGCTGCGCACGTTTGGAGCATATTGGCTCACTCTGTTCGCGTCCGGAGCATTGGTTTGCGGAGGTCTCCTGGCACTGCAGGGGTTGGCGGCGCAGTTCCTCAGTTACCGGCGGTTCCTGCGCGTGTCGGGCTTTCTGCAACTGGCGGCGTTCTTCACCATTCTCGGCCTCTTCTTTCTCAAACCGCTGTTTCCCAACGCGAAACTGGCCGCCTGGCTGCCCTCGTTCTGGTTCTTCGGACTTTTTCAGAGCCTGAGCGGCAACGGCGAATTCGCGCCGCTAGCGTCGCGCGCCATCCAGTCGCTGGCGCTCGTGATCGCGGTAGCGGCTACTACGTTTGCGACGGCATACCGTCGCAGCCTCCGCAAGATCGTGGAGGAGCCCGACATCGCACCGGCCGATCGCTCCCGCTCCGCATCGCGAATCGGAACCTGGTTGGTGCGCAGAGTATTCCCCAGGTCGATCGACCGCGCCATCATTCTGTTCACCGCGCGGGGCATCGCACGCAGCCGCCAGCATCGACTCTTCATGGCCGCCTACGTAGGGATCGGACTTGCGATCGCGCTCGCGTATGCGCGCGAGTATTTTTACGGACCCGCGAGTTTCGAGGCGATGCGCGTGCACGCGCCGTGGAATCAGCCGAATGTGCCATTTCTGGCGGGAAGCCTGGTGCTGCTGTTCTTCGCGCTAATCGGCGCGCGCGCGATCTTTGCCATGCCGATCGCGCTGCCCGCCAACTGGGTGTTCCGCATTACCGCGGTTCACAGCCCCGCGGCGTATTTTCGGGCGGTACGCAGTTCCCTCTTCGCGTTGGCAGCGCTGCCCGTTTGTCTCGTCGCGGCAGTCCTGTTCTTCGTGATTTGGCCGCCGCTCTCTGCCGCAGAGCATCTGGCGCTGATGACCGTCCTGGCGGTGCTGCTGGTGGAAAAATCGCTGCGCTGGTTCCGCAAGATTCCATTCGCGTGCTCGTATCTGCCGGGCAAGGCGAACCTTCACATCCGCCTGGGGGCATACGGCACGGGCTTCCTGTTCGTCGCCGACAAAGGTGTGGAACTGGAATTCTGGACTATGCGCGACATCACGCATTTCGCCGTGCTGTTCACCATCCTACTCGCCGCTGCGGCATGGGCATGGCGTCGCACTCAGGAGGCCGCGGGTTCGAAGACAGCAGCCCTTCAGTTCGAAGACCTGGAGCGGCCGGACGTGGATGTGCTCGACCTGCGACGCGATGGCGCGTGGTCCAAAGAGGAAGCGTACATCGACGGCGACGATGGAGGCAGTCCTCCCGCACCCGGCGGATCGGGCTTGGGCGACGCAGGCCTGATCGGTTTGGGAATCGGCAGAAGTTCGTCTGTCCCCAAGGAGCCCAAACCGCCGATGCGGGTTCGCATCGAGCAGGCGTTTGCCGACCTGCGCCACGGCCTCCGCGTCCTGGTCAAGGCGCCCATGTTTAGCGCCGCAGCAGTTGCGCTGATCGCGATGGGCATCGGTGGCAACGCCACAATTTATTCGTTGATTCACGGAATTCTGAGCCGGCCGGCGCCCGGCGTGCGAGGCGATGGCCTGGCCAGCATCGGAGCGTTAGTCGACGGGCGCATGGATGATCCCGGCCAGAGCCTCGAAGACTACGTGGAGTATGCCACCAGCGTCCGCACCTTGCGCAGTCTGACTGCTTTCGGCGCGGCGCGATTCGCTATGGACACGAGGGACGGCGGCAGGTATCAACTGCGCGGTCACACGATTTCGAGCGACTATTTCGCCACGCTCGGCGTGCCGCTAGCGCTGGGCAGGACGTTCACCGCAGCCGAAGTCAGCGGCGCGGCTCCCCTGACCGCTATCCTGGCATACCACGTTTGGCAAAATCAATTCGCATTGAGTCCCGATATTCTGGGTCAGACCGTGTTGCTGAACGGCACGCCGGCTACGATCGTCGGCGTAGCAGGCCGGGGTTTCCACGGCGCCGGGCTCGCGCCGAATTTCGAAATCGCTGTGCCTCTGGCCGCACAAGTGCAAACGAATCGATTGCGCCGCAACCTGCAGTTGATCGGCCGACTGGCCCCAGGGGTTTCCATCGAAGCCGCGCAGTCCGACTTTGACGCCATTTCGAAACGCCTGGAGGAGATGCATCCCGACAGCAACCGCGCACGCCGCTTATTGCTGGCGCCGTATACCGCCACGGCATTCGGTCCCAACTCGGGCCGCCAGGCCCGCTTCTTCATGGCGATCCTGGCTGCCATGTCGCTGCTGACCCTGCTGGTGGTCTGCTCCAACGTCGCGAATTTGATGCTGGCGCGGGCCGTCACCAGGCAGCGTGAGATGGCCGTGCGACTCTCCATGGGAGCGTCGCGGCAGAGAATTGTGCGCATCCTGTTCGCCGAAGGCCTGGCGATATCGCTGGTCGCGGCCGGCGCGGCGCTACTCTTCGCCGAATGGGCCACGCGTATGCTGCTGAGTTGGCTGCCGCCGCTGGAATCGGGAGCGCGCGTGGACGCGAACCTCACGCCAGATTGGCAGGTGGTCTTCTATGCCGTCCTGCTAGCCGTGGCCGCTACGGTCATCTTTACATTGGCTCCCGCGGTAAATGCGTGGCGGCAGGATTTGTTGCCCTGGCTCAAATCGGGCGAGCAGTGTGTGGTGCAGGGGCGGAGCCACGTTGCCAATTGCTTGGTGGTGGCGCAGATCGCCCTCTGCTTCGTGCTTTTGACGGGCGCCGCCATGATGCGGCAATCGGTGGATCTGACCGACACCCACGATCTCGGTTTCAACAAGGATCATCTTTTGCTGGTTTCGATCAATACTTCGAACGCGGCATCGGGCCGGCCGCAGAATGCAGCATTGCTCGAACGGATTCGGCAGAGGGTGCGCGCTGTGCCCGGAGTGATCGCGGCATCGTACGCGTCCAGCGCGCCGCCTCGGGCGTCCACCGGCCTGAGCGTGGCCAGCGGCTCGAAGGTGGTATCCGCCGACGCCAACTACGTGGGGCCAAATTATCTGGAGACGCTGGGCGTGCCGATCGCGGCGGGCCACGGTATCGCCGAGCAGAGCGCGGGCAGCGGCGCAGTCGCGGTGGTCAATCGCAAACTGGAAGCTGCGCTGTGGCCGGGGCAAAGCGCAGTCGGAAGGTGGCTGCAGGTGGAAGGCGGTCCGGTCCAGGTGGTCGGGGTCGCGCCCGACGGCGCATTTTCGGCTATTGGGGCGGGTGGCGCCATCACGGGTCTCGAAAAGGGCGACCGCTGGAACTTCCTGTTTTTGGGTGGCATCGAGAGTCCGCCTGGGGAGCGCCTTTTCCATATACGATACACCGGCAGTTTCCAAGCGATCGCGCAAGCGGTGCGGGCCGCCATCCGCGAAACGGACCAGCGCGCGCCGGCGGATTCCATCCGGACGCTGGAAACCGACTGGCTGGCGTTCACGTCGCCGGTGCGCTTCATCGCCATGCTGCTCTCTGTCTTCGCCACGGGCTCGCTGCTGCTGGCCGCCATTGGACTCTACGCGGTGGCGTCGTTCTACACGGCGAGGCGTACACGCGAGTTCGGCATCCGCCTGGCGCTGGGCGCCTCGCCCGGCCGCATGCAGCAAGGAGTGTTGCGGGAAGCGGTCGCGCTGGCAGGTATCGGAGTAGTGATTGGCGCGGCCCTAACCGTGGGAGTCAGGCTGGCCATAGGGAAGCTGCTCTTCGGCCTAGGCTCGGCAGATGCGACGTCGTGGGTTACTGCGGTAGTGCTGCTCGGCACCGTCTCTCTACTCGCGGCATGGCTCCCCGCGCGCCGGGCAGCGCGAACGGATCCCATGGCGGCGCTGCGGATGGAGTAGGATGCGGACAAGGTCCATTTGGCAGCTCAGGGAACACCTCAGGCCCTTTACGTTTTGCTAAAATGTAAAGCGATGGCAGAAGCAACGTTATCGGCCAAGAACCAGATCGTAATCCCGCGCGAAGCTCGTGAGGCATTGCGAGTGAAGCCGGGCGACAAACTGGTGGTGGTGGTGCGCGGCGACAACGTGATTGTCCTGCAGAAGCCCAAGTCCCCCCACGCTGCCATTCGCGGACTGGGCCGCGGAGTTTATTCATCCGACTATCTGGACAAGGAACGCGCAGGTTGGGAGTAGACCGTCTTCGGGCGTTCCTCAGGCGACATCGCCGAATCGCTTTGGACACCAGCATCTTCATCTATCAACTGGAAGCACACCCCCGCTATCTCGCCTTGACCGATCCGCTCTTCGCCTGGATGGAGCGCCCAAATTCACGAGCCGTAACGTCCACCATTACCATGACGGAGTTGCTGGCTCAGCCCTATCGTAAGGGCGACGAGGAGTTGGTCAATCAGTTTTATGGTCTCCTCTCCACCTATCCGAACCTGGAGTGGGTCGCCCCCACCCTGGCGATCGCCGACGAGGCGGCGCGTCTGCGCGCTCTATATCGTTTGAGGACTCCCGATGCTCTCCAAGCCGCGACCGCTATACGTGCGCTCGCGACCGGCCTGGTGACCAATGATTCCGTCTTCGAACGAGTCGCGGGATTCGAAACCCTGGTATTGGATTCCATGCTTTGAATTCTGCAGAAATCCGCTCACTCCTTCCGCGACTTCAATAGCAACGCCGCTGCCGTCGCCAGTTCGAGTTCGTCCGGTGCAAGGCTTTCCAGCGATTCACCCCTGAGCAGCAACTGTAAACTTCCCCCGCCCCTCAGTCCGCACGCCGCAATCACCAGACTCGATTCATCCGCCCCTCCTCCCTCCGATCGGCGCACCCTCTTCCTCGGAGCCAGACTCGGGCTCAACTCGATTTTGGCAGCCTCTGCCGCCTTCAAGTAGAACGACAGAGATTTCTGCCACAGCGTTCCCGTAGGGTGCTGTCGCTTGAAGGCCTGCTGCAACCGATCGCGTGTCGTGGTCCGCAGCATGTTCAAATCCACGAGTGGATAAGCGCGCCGCAGCGCCTCCGCGAGTCCTCGCGCCCGCGTCCCTGGATTCAGTACCGTATGCAGTACCGAGCGGGACTCTCCGCTCTCGGAACTGAGCCCCAGAAATTCGAATGCGCCGCACAATTGGGCGAGCCTAGGCCGCAGTTCCGGCAGATGTGACCAGAGATATGCATCTATGTGTGCCGGAGGATTCGGCGCGATGGCATCCAATGCGGTAAGGAAATCCGAGAAAGGAAGATACGGAGGTATCCGGCTTGCCATGAGCAATAATCTCACGAATTCCGCACGATTCTGCAAACATTTCTAACGATTCCGTAGTTTTACGGAATCGCATTTAGTCGAATTCCGCCCACAAGACCGTATGATCGGAAGCACCTTCGGCTCTGCGCGCGTCCAAGTCGACGTCAATCGCCGTACAGCGCGCAGCCAGCGGAGCGGTCGCCATAATGTGGTCGATGCGCCAGCCCCAGTTGTGATCAAAGGCGTTCCGGAAGTAGTCCCAATACGTGTACTGTACCCTGTCCGGATGCAGCTTGCGGAATACGTCCGTAAAGCCCCACTCCACCGCATGCCGGAACGCGTTGCGGGCGTCGATGTGGAAGTCGGGATCGTTGATGCGACGGTCGGGATGATAGACGTCAATCGGTTCGGGCGCGACGTTCAGGTCACCGGTCCAGATCGCCGGCTTGGCGGGGTCGAGCCGCTCGTTGAAATAGCGCCTCACTCGATGGAACCACTCCAGTTTGAAGACATATTTGTCTGTCCCCACTTTGAATCCCTGTGGGACATAAGTGTTAACGATGGGGACCCCATCCACGACGGTTTGCAGGATGCGGACATCCTCGCTATCCGGGCCTTCGCACAATCCGTGGAGCACGAATTCCGGTTCGCGACGGCTGAGCGTCGCCACTCCGTTGTAACCCTTCATACCGCGAAAATTGGCGTGGTATCCAGCGTCCCGAAACGCGCCGGCGGGGAATTCATGGTCTTGGACCTTCGTCTCCTGCAGACAAAGGACATCCGGCTGATTCTTGGCCAGCCACTCCAGCACCAGAGGCAGCCGACGCCGAATCGAATTGATATTCCAGGTAGCGAGTTTCATTCGTCCACTCCGAATGGTAACGTAGGGCGCCAAATATCGGATGAATCCCTTCGCCAACAGCAAACATCCCATTCTCCATAGGGAATGCTACAATTGAAGCCGATGCCGTCTCCCCTTAGCCATCTCCGACTCTTGGAAGCCGAAAGCATCCACATCCTGCGCGAAGTGTCCTCCGAATTTCAGCGTCCCGTGATGCTGTACTCCATCGGCAAAGACTCTTCGGTGATGCTCCGCCTGGCACAAAAGGCCTTCCACCCCGGCCCCATTCCCTTCCCGCTGCTGCACGTGGACACCAGCTACAAATTCCGCGAGATGATCGAGTTCCGCGATGCCTACACGCAGCAGTTGGGAGTGAAGCTGATCGTCCACACCAATCGCCAGGCGCTCGACGACGGCGCCCAGCCCTTCGCCCTCGGCACCCAGCGATGCTGCGGCCTGCTCAAGACCCAGTCGCTGCTCGACGCCCTGCGCGACGGCGGGTTCGATGCCGCCATGGGCGGGGCGCGTCGCGATGAGGAGCGTTCACGCGCGAAGGAGAGAATCTACTCATTCCGGGACGGACATGGCCAGTGGGATCCCAAGAATCAGCGCCCGGAGCTCTGGAACATATTTAATAGCCGCATCAATCCCGGCGAGAGCATTCGCGTCTTCCCGCTGTCCAACTGGACCGAGCTCGACGTCTGGCATTACATTCACCTGGAATCGATCCCCATCGTGCCGCTCTACCTGGCGAAGGAGCGGCCCATGCTGGTTCGCGGCGATTCGCTGATCCCGCTGGAGCAGCCCTTTATTCCGCGACTTCCCGGCGAGCAGCCGAAAATGATCCGCTGCCGCATGCGGTCGCTGGGATGCAGTCCCTGCACCGGCGCCATCCGGTCGGACGCCGACACCGTTCCCAAGATCATCGAGGAGCTGATTCACGCGCGGCGGTCGGAGCGCGAAAACCGCGTCATCGATTTCGACCAGGATGCCTCCATGGAAATGAAGAAACGCGAGGGCTACTTCTGATGTCGGCCGTGAGCGTGGATCCAATTCCGGAATTCGAAGAGTTCCTCGACCAGGAACAGCATAAGGACCTGCTGCGTTTCCTCACCTGCGGCAGCGTGGACGATGGCAAGAGTACCCTGATCGGCCGCCTGCTCTACGATTCGCGCAACGTATTTGAGGACCAGATCCAAGCGGCCGCTAAGGCCTCCGAGCATCGCAGCGCCGGGGGTGGCCTGGACCTCTCGCTCCTCACCGATGGTCTGCGCGCCGAACGCGAACAGGGCATCACCATCGACGTGGCCTATCGCTACTTCGCCACCGCCCGCCGCAAATTCATCATCGCCGACACACCTGGACACGAGCAGTACACACGCAACATGGCGACCGGCGCATCTACCGCCGATCTGGCAATTCTGCTGATCGATGCGCGCCTGGGCGTGCTGGCGCAGTCGCGGCGTCACGCTTACATCTGCTCCCTGCTGGGGATTCCGCGCTACGTGATCGCCATCAACAAGATGGATATGGTGGACTACGATCGCGCTGTTTTTGAGCGCATCCGCGATGGATTCACCGCATTCCTAGCGGGCCTCGGCGTGACAGATGCCTACTCGCTACCTATGAGCGCGCTCGCCGGCGACAACGTCGTGGGCCGCAGTATGCGGATGCCGTGGTTCCACGGGCCGAGCCTGCTGGAGCATCTGGAAACCGTCGATGTGGACCGTACGGCTGCCGACGCTGGATTTCGTATGGCCGTGCAGCGCGTGGTGCGGCCCGATCAAACCTTCCGCGGCTATGCCGGGCAGGTGGCGTCCGGCACATTGCGCCCCGGCGACGAAATTACGGTTCTGCCCAGCGGCCTGGCTTCACGTGTGCAGCAGATTACCACTTATGACGGTCCACTCGAAGCCGCCATTGCGCCCATGGCCGTAACCGTGGAGCTCGAAGATCATCTCGATATCAGCCGCGGCGATCTCTTATATACAGGCAAGTCCCGGCCACGCGCTGCGCGCAAGTTTCAGGCGAAGGTGGTTTGGATGGACGCGCGCCCGCTTTACCCGCGCCGCCGATATCTTCTGAAGCACACTACGCGGACTGTGCCCGCGGAGCTTTCCATCCGTCATCGGGTGCGCATCCAAACGCTCGAAGAGGAGCACGCCGAGACCCTGGAGATGAACGAGATCGGTCTGGTGGAGATCACCGCCGCGCAGCCGTTGTTCTTCGACTCCTATAGCAGCAATCGCCAAACCGGCAGCTTCATCCTGATCGATCCGGAAACCAACGCTACCAGCGGGGCGGGCATGATTGTGGAAGCCGTGGAACGGCAGGAGCACGCGACAGGGCCGGTCACGCGGTTGGAGCGCCTGACGCGGTGGGGTCATGGCGGCGCCGTAGTGCGAGTGGGCGCGCGCATGTCTCTGGCGCAGTCGCTGGAGCGGAAGCTGTTCGAACGCGGCTGCGTCGTGGTGCTGCTCCGCTCCGATCAACAGGATGCCGCGGGGGCGATTGCCGAGGCCGGACTGGTGGCGCTTCTACCCGCACCGCGCCTGGCGAACGAACCGCCGCTGCCCGAAAGCGATGCCGAGGCCTGCGACGAGATTCTCCGCCATCTCGATATCACTCACGAAGGAACTATCCACGAGGGAGAGGGAATTTAGTGCGACCGGCGATCGGAGTTTGTCATCGGTCAAGCCCAAAGAGGAGTTAAACATGCCTACGGAAACCATATCCACCGCCGAAGCCCGCATCGACGAGGCACTGTCCCAGCCCGGCCTCGCATGCATCACTGGCAGTTTCCAGGCCGAATGCATGGCCCTGCTCCACATGATTCTGGAACGCCGTCCCAATATTCCGGTTCTGTTCCTCGACACCGGGTACCACTTCCCGCAGACCTACGAGTATCGCGACAGAATGGCCACTGAGTGGCATCTCAACCTGATCAACCTTCTGCCCAAACTGACAGTTCCAGAGCAGGAATCGCAATTCGGCATCCTCTACCAATCGGCGCCAGACCGCTGCTGCGGCATGCGCAAGGTGGAGCCGCTATTCGCCGCCTTGGAAGGTTATGACACCTGGTTTACGGGCCTGCGCCGCGAACAATCGAAGTCGCGCGCCACGCTGCAGCCGATGGATGATTTCGCTCTCCCCACTGGCAAGCATTTGCGCAAAGTGAGTCCGCTCGCCGACTGGACCACGCGCGACGTTTGGGCTTACCTGAAGGGGCACGACATTCCGCTGCTGCCGCTTTACAATGAAGGCTACACCAGCGTTGGATGTGCGCCCTGCACTTCTCTGCCCCTCGACCCCGGCGATCCGCGATCGGGCCGCTGGTCGGGCAAGAAGCTGGAGTGCGGTATTCACATTCAAAGTTGAGGCTCCCATGGAGTACCTGCTGGGCTTTGCCATCGCGGCGCTGATCGGCCTTATGGGCGTGGGCGGCGGTGTGATCACCGCGCCGGTGCTGGCCCTGTTTTTCGGCGTGCCGCCGGCGGAAAGCGTTGGCACCGCGCTGATCTTCACCGCCGTAGTGAAGCTGACGGCGGCGCCCATCTACCTTTTCCGGCGGCAGGTGAATTTCCGGATACTTAGTCTGCTGCTGGCAGGCGGCCTGCCGGGCGTGGTTTTTGGTTCGCTGGCGCTCGCGCGGGTGAACCGCGCAAATCAGAAAGGTCCGGTGCTGGCGGTGCTGGGCCTCACGGTGGTATTGACCGCGGCGCTCAACCTCTACCGGATGCTGCGAACGCAGAAGGAATTGCCGTCTCACAACCGTACTCGCTTTCTTCCGTGGATTGCGCTCCCGATCGGCGCGGAAGTGGGATTCTCATCGGCAGGCGCGGGCGCCCTTGGTTCCATCATCCTGATGACTATGACCACTCTGACTACCGCGCAAGTGGTGGGGACGGACGTGCTGTTCGGGCTCGGCCTCTCGCTTGCGGGCGGCGGCATCAGCCTCGGCCTGGGGAATTACGTGGGCGCGATGGTGGTGAAGCTGAGCATCGGCGGCATCCTCGGAGCGTTCGCGGGCGCGAATCTGCTCTCCATTCTGCCGTCGCGGCTGCTGCGCGTGGTGCTCTCGTTGTGGCTGGTATCGCTGGGCGGAGAGTTGTGTTGGAAGGCGCTGGCCGGGTAGTAAAATGCCCAGATGTCCTACCAGCTCGCCCAGATCAATATCGGCCGCCTGATCGCCCCCATCGACGATCCCAGAATCGCCAGCTTCGTCTCGCAACTGGAACCGGTCAACGCGCTGGCAGACGTTGCGCCGGGCTTTGTCTGGCGTTTACAGTCGGCGTCAGGCAACGCCACCGATATCCTCTACAACGACAAAGATCCCAGCATGATGCTGAACATGTCGGTCTGGGAGTCGGTAGACTCTCTGCGCGAATTTACGTACCAATCTTCGCACCTGGAGATCTTCCGGCAGCGCGCACAGTGGTTTGTTAAAGACCCCAAGCCCATCTACTGCTTATGGTGGGTTCCCACAGGCCACATTCCGACAGTCGCGGAAGGCCGCGAGCGCTTGGAGCACTATCGGGAGCACGGCCCCACGCCCTACGCCTTCTGGTTCCAACACCTCTTCCCGGCAGGAATGTAGCGCGGACCCCAGGTCTGCGCTACTGCACCACCATCACAGGCGCCGTCCAAAATGCCGCCTTCTGGCCATTCGGGTCCACCACCGAAACCTGGCAATCGTACTTGCCGGGCTGGAGTTTTCCTAACGACAGGCTGAAGCGCAGAGGCACTGTGTGCAGCTTATTGTCCATACCTTCCGTCACCTCGATGGGCGCCGTCTCGAAGGCCTTCGCCTGCCCGCGATAGAACGTTACGAAAGCGACCAGCGGTTGTACGCTGGCTGCAGTGCGCTCATAGGCCTGCAGGTAGACGAACATGTCGCGGCGTTTGCTGAACACGCGCGTCACACTGGGGATGAGCTCCTGGCCATCCTGGATCAGCGGACTCACGCTCGGAGTTTTATCCTTGCCGGCGGTGAAGACAGCGTCCTTCCGATCGAGGCGCTGACCGCTCAACACCACCGAACTGATCGGGATGCGCTGCTGCTCCTTATTGAGATTCGGCACTACGAACTTGTTGATGTAAGTGCCGATGTGGCCCGTCTCATCATCACGCGCCAATACCTTGATGCTGTAAGTGCCCGGCAGCAGGGTAAAGCCGGTGTTGTATTGAATGGGTTGGTGCGCCAACCGCTCGGCCGTCTCTCCGGTCAGCTTGATATCGGCGGTGTCGCGCACATTGGCCACCGTCACGTTGTACTCGTCTTTGACTTCGCCGATGTATTCGATCACGGTGTGGTCGGCGCCGTGCCGACGAGCGTAGGCTAGTTCGCTACCGGGGATCTTCATCGTGACTGGAATGAAGTATTCGGCCGAGTTCAACTGGAAGTAGTTCACTTCCATCTGGATGGTCAGTTCGGTGATAGGGTCGCCCAGCATCAACGCATCGTGAAGCTGGGTCTCTTTGTCCACCTTAGTGAACTTACTGAAGACCTTGGGACCGAAGTAACCCTGATGATAGTCCAGCTTGTAGTCGGGATGCCCGTTCAGAGTGATCTTCACGCGGCGGAACTTCCCATCGGCGTTCTGATTCTGCGAGTAATAGCCAATGATGTAGTAACTGGAAATTGACTGTTCGGCCTGGACCACGCCCATCGAAAGATCGTTGTTATCCAGCAGCGCCTTGCCGCCGGTGTCCTTGGCCAATGCGTAGAGGTTGTCCTGGGAATGCATGAAGGAGTTGCTGGCAGCCATCGCCGACGCGCCGTTGTACATACCGATTCCGCCCGGCGATCCGCGAGTCGCATCACCCAGCGGCGCGCTGGCGACCAAGCCGCGCGCGTCCACCGTAAAGAACGCCACGTTGGCGCGAATAGCCGCGTTGGTGGTGGATTGCAGCATCGCCTGGTTATCTACGCCATTCAAGCGCAAACCGCTGGCAAAGTAAACCAGGACCTTCTTTTCATTCAGCGACCCGAGCATTTTCACGGCAGTTTGTAGCGCCGCCAGTTGCCGGTCGGTATTGAAGATGTTGAATTCGGAATCGTCCTCGCCGAAGGCCGAACCCACGTCGGCACTGCTGTCGTCGTTGCTCGCTTCGTCGAAACCCTGGTCTTCTCCGATGAACAGCTTCTCGATGATCTCAGCCACTTTCACGCGATCGTCGGTAAAGTCCTGCAGCACGTGCAGGCGATCGGAGAAGGCGAACACCGCCACCAGGTCGGCAGGCTGCATCTGAGTGCGGAGGAACTTGACGGCGGCGGCTTGAGACCGTAACTGGTCGGTCACCGGCATAGCGCCCATGTCGAAATAGAGGCCGATCAGGCGGCGATCCCGGTACTTGATGTCGCCGGGTCTTTCCGTGGAAATCTCAACGCTCGTCACGCCCGGTGCTGGAAGCTTCGGCTTGTCGGCTGCCTTGTCCGCGGGTTTGTCCGTGCCGGCAATCGAAGGCGCAGGCTCGGGATTGGTGGGAGCCGCCGGGGGGGTGTCGATCAACTTCTGCGCCTCGCAGAAGCTAATGTTCTGCGGCACGTTGTCTTCGGTGACGGTGAAGTCTTTAGCCGTGAGCCCTTCCACCGGCTTTCCGCTCTTGTCCGTCACGGTTACGGTCTCCACTACCAACTGCACGTTGGCCGTAAACTTGGCGGGCCCTTCCTGCGCGGGGGCCGGGGTCTGCCCGGGCGGCTTCGGCGGCGCCTGCTGGGCCCAGGCCCAGTAGACACTCAAAGACAGCGCCAGAGCGAAATGCAGACGCATGAATCGTGAGGAACGCATCCTTTAGAACCTCCACCGCATAGTTACCTGAACCACCCGCATGGCGTTGGCCGGATTGGGCAAGCCGAATTGCTGGCTGTTGATCACGGTATTCCAACTGGGAAAGGTCACGTGATTCAAAGTGTTCGTAGCATCGAATCGTAAGTCGATATTGTCATGGAACGTGCGCGCCATCGAGGAGTTCATCGTAAACTGCGCCGGCCCCGTAATAATGTCGCGCCCCGCGTTTCCAAAGGTCCCTACCGGCGCGGCAAACGCAGCGAGATTGAGGTAGTATCCGGGAGGGGCTGCGTACAACGGCGCCCCCGTATAGTTGGGACGGATCGTGCCGCTAAAGGCGGTTCCATCGAGCGCCGTCTGGTAGATCGGCGTCAACGGCATCCCGGTGCCGGCGTTGATGGTATTCAGGAACGTCCAACCTTTGAACGCCGTGCCACGCCAGCCGCTCATCAACGTTCCGCCTTTGACCCCCACGCCGGTGGTGTACTGGAACTGGAAACTCACCTTGTGGCGCTGGTCGAAACTCGAAAGGGCGCGTTCACCATTCAGGTCGAGCCAGTTCTGCGCAATCACCTGCGTTCCCTGCCCTCGGCCTCCGAGTAGCGATGTGTTGTCGATCGACTTCGAAAAGGTATATTGCAAGTTAGCCGACAGCCCGTTATGGAAGCGGCGAATCAGTTGCAACTGTCCGGACTCCAGATTCGAGTTGCCGTTCGACGACATATACACATAGCCATTAGGACATTGGGGGCAGGGATTCGGACCATCGTTGGGATAGGTCTGCGGCACCGAAACCTGTGTTTGCCGGGATCCCTTGTTGCCCAGATAAGTCGCGGTCATCACGATGCCCTCGGTCAGGTCGCGCTGCACCGACAACTGCCAGTTCTGCGAATAGCCAATGCGGTAATTGGGGTCGATGGCGAAGGTGTTCGGGTTGATGCCCGGAGAGGCGTTGAAGCCGTTGGCCAGCGTGAAAGGACTAGTCAGACTATTGGCCACGTTCAACGTCTTGGAAAGCGGATACTGCTGCGCCATTTGTGTGGCGATGCCATTGTACGCGGAAGTGTTGTAGTAGACGCCGTAGCCGCCGCGGACCACGATGGTGGAGCCAAACAGCGGATGCCACGAAAAGGCCAGGCGGGGTTGAACGGCGTGCCGATCCGGGTTGACCAACGAATCCGGGTACCTTAATCCGGTGAGCGATCCGGAAGGGCTATAGCCAATCACCGGAGCCACCGCCGTATAGCCGGACGCGATGTCGAGGTTCACCAGGCGTCCGTATTTTTCGACGATGGGCGAACCGTATTCCCAGCGGACGCCGACGTTAATCGTAAAGCCCGCGGCTACGCGCCAATCGTCATTGGCATAAGCGTCATACATGCCTGCGCGGAAATACTTATCGGCGTTGCCGAAAGCGATCGAACTGGTGTCCGGGATTCCTAACAGGAAGCCGGCGAAATCGTTGCCCGTCGCCGTGCCGTTGAAACCAAAACTGCCGCGCGCATTCTGCTGCGACAGGTTGTTGAACTGCTGGCGGCGAATATCGAAACCATAGGTGATGTTATGCGGCCGATGCACCCACAAACCTTGATAGGTAAAGCCGATGGTCTGATTGCGGATCAGAGACTGTTGCGCGTCGCTCAGGGATGCAATGCCGCTGGAGAACCCGAGACTGGGCGGCCCCCAGTTATTGGGTGTCTGGTCGTTGCCGAAGATTCCGGCTTCGCCCGACACATTCACGCGGTTGGCGAAAAAGGGCGATGTCTCCGCGGAGAGGCGGCTGTACTGCAGTCCGAACGAACTGTTGACCCGCTGGTTGAACATGTGGCGCCAGTTGACGTTGGCCTGCAGGCCGGAGTTGTCGTTGCCATCCAGGAAATTGAAGATGTTGTTGCTCTGGCCGCGCTGGTTGTGATATCCGAAGCCGCCGTTGAGGAAGTCCTTACGAGTCAGGGTGCGATTGATGCGTCCCTGTGCATCATCCGCGGCCGTGGTGCCCTTGATAGCCGACTGATAGTTGTATCCGGCGGTCGGTGTGAAGTTCGGCAGCGGGTAGAACTTGAGCAGCGCGATAGCTTGCGGGCTGAAGCGTGCCGCGGGAACTAGGTTTCCCGCGAAGGGAGTGCCGGTAGGATTGGCGGCGGTGATAGTGAGAGGATCGATGATGGGTGTGACCGCACCCAGGCGGTTCAACACCTGGGAGAAATCGCCGGCTCGCTCTGCCTCGGTAGGCACAGTCGTAGTGAAATTGCTGGAGTTGCGATTGCGCGTCATCTGGTAGTTGAGAAAGAACTGCCCGTTGCCGTGCAGAAGGTGAGGAATGGTCAGCGGGCCCCCGAAAGATCCTCCCCACTTCAAGTGATTCTGTGACGCCTTCGGTGTCGCCTGGCCGGTGAGAGAGAAGTTGTTCGCGTTCAAAGCGGAGTTATCCAGCACCGCGTTGATGTCGCCGCGAAACAGGCTGCCCGGACCGCGCCGCGCGTTGCCGATGGTCCGGCGCTCAATGCCGTTGCTCACACTGCCATTCACCACCATGGAATCGGAGGCTCCAGCCGAATCCACCGGAGCGATGTTGTCGGCCGGGGTGGCATTGGCTCCGGCGCCCGCCGCGTTCACTTCAGCCTTCTGGAATCCGCCCGTCTGTTGCGGAACGGGAGTCGAGCCGGGCTTACCCTTGGCGGGCTTCTTGCCGTTAGCGGCAGCCGCCGCCGGAGCGGTGGAATTTGCCGCCGGCGCTGCCGCAGCAGTGGTGGTAGTGGCGGTAGAGGCTGCCGGAGCGGCCGGGGTGGGCGGCGCAATCGTGGCCTTCATTTCGGCAAGCGTGAGTAGCTTCAATTCCCACTTGGGACTGGGAGCATCGGGCGCAACCGCCACGTCGTTGGTGATCGGCGCGAACGTCTGCATTTCCACTTTGATGGACCAGACGCCATCGGCCAAATCGGGAAATGTGTATGCGCCGCTCGGATCGGTAACGGCCGTGAAGCTCTTGTCGGCCTGGGTAGCCGTGACCGTAGCGCCTGGCAGCGGCAACCCGCCGAACGTCACAATGCCATGGTGCTCGGACGCGGCAAGGGGATAGCAGCATAAGCAAAGGACTGCCAGTAGGCTCTTTACGCCGCGGAATTTATGTATTTCGGTATGCATCGTCAACCTGAGACTCACTTCTCCGTTGGAACCTTCACTGCCTTTTCAACCACTACCGATCGATTGGCGCCTGTTCGGTCGCTCTTGGACCACCGTCGTTACATAGACGGGAGCTTTTTGGTTTCGCCTTAAAAAAATACTGAAACAGTCCGCGAGCAGGGCTTGCAGCATCTTGCGGAGTCCTTCCTCTATGACGGAATTCGCTGCCTTGCCGTTGATATCAACCGTGGCCGATTGATCCGGTCCGGTCCGCTCACCCGATAATCCTCTAAACGATATGTCCATTGTACGCAGGACTGGAGGTCGATGTTCCGCGAATTCAGCGGGCCTGCGGACCCACTAAGCTTCCATTTCCCTTTACTCGCTTCCCTCATGTTGCTGACCCGACTGACTTTCACGGACGCTATCTGCAACGGCTGCCTTGCCCGAAAGGATGGCATGCCGCGAACACAACAATACCGGAGCCTTCGATCACCAGATCTACTCACCCTCCAGTCTATGGACGCCTGCGTCTTCATGAGATTAGTTCTCTGTCGGAACTTTTTCCGCGTGATCGACTACTAAAACTTCAATGGCTAGTTTTTTCGCATCCATTTTCAGCCCAAGCTGCTGTTGAATCGCCACCGGAAGAGCCGGCCCTACAGCATCGGGAACCTCCACATCGCCGCCGCGCTGGCGAGCCATCGCAAACTTCATGCTCACGATCGTCCCGTCACCCCCTTCGGGGGTCCATTTCAGCGCCACATCATACCTGGCGGTGAGGCCGGTCTCATCCACTACCGGGCGGTCCATGTGGACTGAGAGAATGTCGGCCAACCCCGCCGAAGTCACCCCCTCTGCCTGGATCCGTCCGAAACTCGTCCGGAGGGCGGCGCCTTTTCCGGCCCCTTCAATCTTCGCGGCGGCCTCCAGTCCGGACTTGACCGGCTCCGCCGCGCCCTCAGACCCTTCGACAAACTCCTTCATCTTCACTCCGCCCTTGGCCACTGTCAGCGAGTATGCCGGCAGGTCCCGCTTTTCACGGTGAACGGTCAAGTGGAACCGTTCAGCCAGCAGCGTCTGTAGCATCGGCCATTTCTGCGACTCGGGCGCTCCATCCGGCAATTTGGCCACCACGTCGTAACGTTCACTCACCAGCCAGTCGGGACCCGAGATCTGATAATCCTTTAACTGGTAGGCTGCGCGGATGATGTCGCGCAAGCTCGCATTGGTCCAGTTCACCCGACCGGTGTCGCCGCCCAGGAAGCTCCGGATGCCGCCATCGGGCGTGGGCGGCGCCGGCTTCACCGACGCGACATCGAAGGAGAGTGCGGTACCCACGGCCGGAGTTTGAGCCAGTGCCTGTGCCACGTAAACCACACCTGTCCCCAGGAACCGGCCAATCTTCATCTAATGCCCCTTAACCAGACAGAACGCCGCCGGCGCGGAATTTGTGACAGGCGAGTAAGGCCTTTGGGCATATTGGTTTGACGCCGATCTATGGGGATTTGTTTGCAAATTTGGTTGCGATATTATAGTCTTCCGCCGGCGAGTTTTCTTACGAACGTCGAGGGTTTAAATGGTTAGCCAGGGAACTTTACCGAGTTCGGCCCCTCAATTCTCCGAAGGTTTCTCCACGCGCTCAACCACATAAACTTCCACGGGGCCCTTTCGCGATTCCAGCTTGAGGCCGGCCTGAGTCTCCAGGGCAGTGGACATATTAGGAAGCGAGGCCAGATCAGGCATGGGGCCTTCTCGCCTGTCAGCGCCCGGAGCGCGCGGAGTTTCGTCGGGTGGCTGCGCGCGTTCGGCGAATGGATTCCACTGCAATTCGATATCGAAGACCCCCGGCAGGCCTGTCTTATCGACTACAACCCGACCCGCGAAACTACTCAAATAGCCGGCAAGGTCGGACATGTCGACGCCCGCACCCGTGAGATGCCTTGGGTTGCCGGCAAAGCCGTGGCACGCCAGGAAGTCCGCCTGGCAGTTGGCATCGCTCTTTTGCAGTTTCGTCCCGCCCTTGGCGACAACGAGTTCATAGAGCGGCATCTCCCTGGTCTCGCGGCGAACCGAGAGTTTGAAGCGATCCTCCAAAAGCGTCCGCAGCATCTGACGGGTCTTCGCCCAAAGCGGCCAGGCCGTGCACGCCCGCCGGGATCGCGCCGTCTTCGGGCTTGGCGTCGATGTCGTATCTTGCGGAGTCGATCCAGCCAGGTCCGTCCTCCAGCAGATAGGGCGTCGCGTACAGTCCGTACGCATTCAGGATGAGCGCTCGAACCGTATTATTCGTGGCCGTAAACCTTCCCCCGGGAAGGATTAAAGAAGGAGCGCGCTCGGTGTCGCCAGATTTGTTGGGCTTGACCGATGCGACTTCAAATCGCAAAGGCGCATCACTCACCGACTGGGCCCTCGCCGGTGCAGTCATGAGGCCTGCAGCCACGGGCAAGGCAATTGCGGCGGCGCCCACTAAAACTAGCAGCGCCTTTCGGCGCAGGTCCAGTTGATATGCCAAGTGAGCCGCCATAATCTTCTCGATTCGTTTTTTCAGGTCCGCACCTGTCACTCCGGCGGCGCAAACCAGCGGCGATTCAAGATAGAACTTGCAGACATTCAGAATCCCTTCCGCATAAACGTGGGGATCTGCCTGGGCAAGAACATACTCATCGCAGGCGCGTTCGCGTTCTTCCACCAGGCGCTCACGCAGCCACCAGACCAGGGGATGAAACCAGAAGAGAGTCTCGACCACCATGTGAATCGCGCCCGTAAGGTTGTCGCGCCGCCGGACGTGGCACAGTTCATGCGCGATCACGCCTTGCAGTTGCGCCGGCGTCAGTCGATCCTCGATACCGCGGGGAAGGAGCAGCACCGGCCGGATGATGCCGAACACTCCCGGCTCGACACGCCCGGTCGACGACATCGCCGGGATGGCCAGATTGAGCGGCAGCGGCGTTGCGGAGCGACGGGCATCGCGCGCCTGGCGCCAGAACCGCGCGCAGAAGATGACCCCAATCGCCACCCCGCAAAGCCAGATCGCGCAAAGGGCGGTCGGGAGGAAACTGGGGGAGGTCGCCGGCAACGACGTCGCGACTGATGGGGCGAACGCCACGCTGACCTGCGCCGCTATCGACGCGAAGGCTGGCGCTACGCTCACCGAAGCGGATCGCCAGTCCAAGTGGCTGCCGGCGCTCACCAGCAGCGAAAACGGCGCCAGAAACTTTACCGACGCCGCGAACCACAGCCAATACCGCACCGCGGCGCGATTTTTCCGCAGCGCCACGGTCAGCAGCCAAATCACTCCAGCACACAAAGTGGATTGCCAGAGGTGGTTCCAAACAGATGAAAGGTCGGACGGAATCATGGCGTCTTTTCCTTTTTCGGAAACTTGCGGAGGGCCTTCTCCGCTTCCTTCACGTCGTCCAGGGTCAGGCCGCCCGACTCCACCAGGTGCGCCATCACCAACTTCGCCTTCCCACCGAACAGCGCCAACAGTTCGTCAATCAAGCGGCGCTGCGCGTCATTACGCGAGATGGCGGCTTCGAAGATATTCGCGTTGCTGATCCGCTTCACGCAACGGAGCGCCTTCTTCCGTTCCAGCCGATAGACCACGGTTTGCACCGTGGTGTAGGCCGGGCGGCCCGCCTCGGGGAACGTTTCCTGGATTTCGCGGACCGAGCAAGCGCCCTTCTGCCAGAGCGCCTCCAGAATTTGCAGTTCCAATTTCGTCAGTTTCGTGGAGGCCATGGTAGTGTAACTGCGATGCAATTTACTCTACTATCATAATAGTCACGTTGCAAGTTAAATTTGAGGCCGGCAATGCGATCATCAATAAATGGCCACCAATTCCGACCGCTCGTTTGGCTTTGCCACGCGCGCGCTCCACGCAGGACAGCAGCCTGACGCCGAGACCGGCGCTCGGGCCGTCCCCATTTATCAAACGACCTCATACGTCTTCGAAGACACCGCGCATGCGGCAGCGCTCTTCAATCTGCAGCGGCTGGGCAACATTTATACGCGCATCATGAATCCCACCACCGCCGCATTCGAGGAGCGCATGGCGTCACTCGAGCGCGGAGTGGGGGCGCTGGCAGTGGGCAGCGGACAGGCCGCGCAACTGGTGGCCCTGACCAGCCTGTTGGAGGCCGGCGACGAACTCATCGCCGCCAAAACGCTCTACGGCGGCACCTACACCCAGTTCGATGTGACCTTTCGTCGTATGGGTATTCAGACCACCTTCGCGGACCCGGACGATCTCGACACCTTCCGCCGCGCCATCACTCCGCGGACGCGCGCGCTCTATGCCGAAACCATCGGCAACCCCGGCATCAACGTGCTGGACATCGAGGCGCTGGCCGCGCTGGCGCACGAGCACAACCTGCCACTCCTCATCGACAACACCTTCGCTTCGCCCTATCTGTGCCGCCCCATCGAACACGGCGCTGACATCGTGGTGCACTCGGCCACCAAATTCATAGGCGGCCACGGGACTTCGATCGGCGGCGTGATCGTGGACAGTGGACGCTTTCCGTGGGATCGCGGCCGCTTTCCGCAGCTCCTGGAGCCCAGCAAAGGGTATCACGGCATTCGCTTCTACGAGACGTTTGGCGATTTCGCGTACATCATGAAGGCGCGCGTCGAAGGGCTGCGCGACCTGGGTCCGGCGCTCAGTCCGTTCAATTCGTTCCTCTTCCTTCAGGGCCTCGAAACCCTCAAACTCCGCATGGAGTGCCACTCGCGCAACGCCCTTGCGGTGGCGCAATTCCTGGAAGCGCACGAGCGCGTCGCCTGGGTCAGCTACCCCGCCCTGCCATCCAGCCGTTACCACGCGCTCGCCCAGCGCTACCTGCCGCGCGGGTCTGGCGGAGTCCTCGCTTTCGGCATTCAGGGCGGCCTGGAGGCGGGACGCCGCTTCATCGAAGCCCTGCAACTTTTCTCCCATCTCGCCAACATCGGCGATGCCAAGAGCCTGGTGATTCACCCGGCCTCCACCACGCACCAGCAGCTCTCTGTCGAAGAGCGCGTGGCCGGCGGCATCACCGACGATCTGCTCCGCCTTTCGGTAGGATTAGAAGAGATCGACGACATTTTATGGGATCTGAATCAGGCATTGGAGGCCAGCCGGTGAGTCATTGTGTGATTTCCTTCGCCGAGGAATTTCAGGACGGGGTAGGCGGCAACTCGCCGGTGAATCGAAGCCCGTTCGCCACCACGCCGCATGACCGCCTGCGCATTCTGGAGCGCTACCGGCGAATCGCGATGGTCGGACTCTCGTCGAATCCGTTCCGGCCGAGTCACTTCGCCGCCTTGTACCTGATCGCGGAGGGCTACGACGTGATCCCGGTCAATCCGCGGGAAAAGGAAGTTCTGGGCCGCACTTCATACCCTTCCCTTTCCGCGATTCCGGGCGGCGTGGAAGTAGTCGATATCTTCCGCGAATCGGCGGCCGTGCCCGCCATCGCGGAAGAGGCAATTGCCGTGGGAGCTAAGGTGATCTGGATGCAGCTCGGCGTCATTCACAACGAGGCCGCGGCGCGTGCCCGAGCGGCCGGCCTCGAAGTGGTGATGGATCGCTGCATGAAGATCGAGCACGCCCGCTTCTTCGGGGGACTAAACACCATTGGGATGAATACGGCAGTGATCTCGTCCAAGCGGCGCGCCCGCTCCCGCTAGCGTTAGCTTTATTCGAGACGCTCGTAGTCGAATCATGCTGCTAGAATGGCGCTTCCAGTTCCATGGATAGCGCCCTTTTCATTCACCGGTTGCAATTCGCCTTCACCATCACCTTTCACTATATTTTCCCCCAACTCACCATGGGGCTGGCGCCGCTCATCGTAGTGCTGAAAACTCTGGCGCTACGCACCAACGACCCGAAGTATGACGATGCCGCCCGCTTCTGGACGCGCATCTTCGGGATTAATTTCGTCACCG
This sequence comes from uncultured Solibacteraceae bacterium, assembly GCA_963815475.1. Lineage (GTDB taxonomy): Bacteria > Acidobacteriota > Terriglobia > Bryobacterales > Bryobacteraceae > Sulfopaludibacter. Next base: position 222,845 of record CAWFHD010000001.1, read on the forward strand.
GCGTGGTCACCGGCATCCCCATGGAGTTCGAGTTCGGCACCAACTGGTCGCGATTCTCGCAGCTCACCGGCGGCGTGATCGCGCAACCGCTAGCCATGGAAGCCGTCTTTTCGTTCTTTTTGGAATCGGCCTTCCTCGGCCTCTTTCTGTTTGGCGAAAAGCGGCTGGGACGCGTGCTGCACTGGGGCGCCGCCTGCATGGTGTTCATCGGCTCCTGGCTCTCCGGCTTCTTCATCGTGGCCGCAGATGCCTGGATGCAGCACCCTGTGGCATTCCACAGGCTTCCAAACGGCGCGTTTGAAGTCACCAGTTTCTTGGGTGTGCTGTCGAATCCCTGGGCGCTGATTCAGTACGCCCACACCATGAGCGGAGCGCTCATCACGGGAGCATTCGCCATGTCCGCGATGGGCGCGTTCTATCTGCTCAGCCACCGCGCTGAAGAATTCGGTCGCGTGTTCCTGCGCGTGGGAGTAACGGCCGGCGCGATAGCGTGCGTGGCGCAGATCTTCCCCACGGGCGACTTGCACGGCAAACTCATGGCCCGCGAGCAACCGGCCGCCACCGCGGCCATGGAAGCGCTGTTTCATTCCGAACTGGGCGCGCCGCTGGTCATTCTGGGGCAGCCCGACATAGAGCATGAGCGCATCGACAATCCCATCGTGGTGAACAAGGCGCTCAGCTTTCTGATTTACGGCACGCCCTCCGCCCAGGTGCTGGGCCTCGACCGCTTTCCCAAGGAAGACTGGCCCACCAACATCCCGCTGCTCTACTTCGCGTATCACATCATGGCTGGCCTGGGCACGCTTTTCGTCGCGATCATGGGGCTTGCGGCCCTGCTGCTGCGACGCGGCCGCATATTTCGTCAGCGCTGGCTGCTGTGGATCCTGCTGCTCGCCGTCCCCTTCCCCTTCATCGCCAACACGGCCGGCTGGATGGCGGCCGAGTTGGGACGGCAACCCTGGCTGGTCTACGGCCTCCTCCGCACACAGGACGGCTACTCGTCGCATGTATCGGCAGGCAACGGCATCTTCACCCTGCTGGGCTACATGGGACTCTACGCCATGCTTTCGATCTTCTACCTGCTGCTGGTGCAGCGCGCCATCGAGCACGGCCCGGAACCGCACCCGGAGGAAGCCGGCTATATGCCGGTCACCATCTCAGGCGGCGGGGTATAAGCCATGGCGACCGTCTGGTTCGTTCTCTCCGCCATTATGCTGATCGGCTACGTGGTGCTCGATGGCTTCGATCTCGGAGCGGGCGCGCTGCACCTCATCGCGGCCCGAACGGAAGATGAGCGCCGCCTGGTGCTGCAATCGATCGGCCCGGTTTGGGACGGCAATGAGGTCTGGCTGCTGGCAGCAGGCGGCACACTGTTCTACGCTTTCCCGCTCCTGTATGCGTCGAGCTTCAGTGGTTTCTATCTGGCGCTCCACATGGTTCTTTGGCTGCTGGTCTTCCGCGCCATCGGCATTGAGTTCCGCCTCCACGTAGAGAGCCAGATCTGGCGCGATTTCTTCGACGGCATGTTCTCATTGGCAAGCCTGCTGCTGATCGTATTATTCGGCGCCGCGCTGGGCAACGTGATCCGCGGGGTGCCCATCGGACCCGACCAGTATTTCTTCCTGCCGCTGTGGACCAATTTCCTGCCTGGGCCAAACCCGGGCGCGTTGGACTGGTACACCATTCTGTGCGCCATCATCACCGTCGCCGCCGTCGCCATCCATGGCGCGCTTTGGGTAGCATGGAAAACCGAGGGCGCACTCAATGTCCGCATGCGGCGCATCGCCTCCAACGGCATTCCGGCGCTCGCCGTCTTGACCGCCGCCGCGCTGGCCGCAACGATGGTGGTCCGTCCGCAGATTCTCGACAACTACAAAGCGAACCCGGTCGGCTGGGCGATCCCCCTGCTGGTAACCGCGGGATTGACCGGCATGTCGCGCTTCAATTCCCTCAACCGTGAGCGCCATGCGTTCTTGTCCTCGTGTCTCTATATGGTGGCAATGCTAGCGGGCGCGGCGTTCGCGTTGTACCCTGTGCTGCTGCCCTCCTCGCTGAATCCTGGCGGCAGTCTCACCATTCAGAATGCCGCGTCCGGCGCCAACTCGCTCTCCATCGGGCTGTGGTGGTGGGGCGGTGGAATGACCATCGCGATCGGCTACTTCGTGCTGGTGTACACCATGTTCCGAGGCAAAGTGTCGCCCTCGGGCGGTCACGGATGAATCTCGTCTGAAGGTTGACCCACGCACGCCACGGGCTGTCCCTTGGTGATGGGTGGGGTCGCCACAACGTACAACACCACGCCATCGAACGGCGAGCGCACTTCGGCGACGGTCTCTCCGAAGAAGTTCGTGATATGCGCCAGCAGAGCGCCTTTTTCCACGTGCTGATCGCGCATCACACTTGGATACAGGATGCCGGTGGCGGGGCTTGAGAGCACCTCCACCGGATCGAGATACACCGGCCGGGTGACTGGACCCGGTCCCTCCGCGATCATTTTCAGCTCGCGCAGCACACCGAAGATCCCCGAGACGATGCGCTCCACCGATTCCTCATCGGTGTTCCCCAGGTACCCGCTCTCGATAGTGACGGCGGGCAGCCCTCGCGTGATGGCCGTAGTGGAGCAGTACACCGACCGGGCCGGATCGGTGGGCCGATTGCGATCCACCACGATGTGGTCAATGCCGAAAGCCAGAACCAGACGGGCGATGGCTTCGTCGATTTCGGGATTCCCGGTCACGGTCTGATACACGTACGGCCGCAACGACTCATTGCCGTCTCCGCAGTGCAGATCGAGCAGGTAATCCGCTTGCTCAATTACGTGAGTGGTGATGACGTGCGCGATGCGCTCAGACACGGTGCCTGCGGGATCGCCCGGGTAGGCCCGGTTGAGATTCTTCCCATCCCCGGGGCTGAAGTACACAGTGCGGCCGAGAAACGATGGCATGTTGGCGACGTGCACCATGATGACTGTGCCCGTGAGTTGGTCGTGCGCCAGCCGCGCTCGTACGCGTTGTAAGGCCAGAATGGGCGGATATTCGTAGCCGTGATTGCCCGCAACCAGCGCCAGCGTAGGCCCCGGCCGGACGCCACGGATAGTGCTCATCGGGATCTCGGTGGCCGCGTCTATTCCGGCGGGGATGGAAATGGTGGTCGATTCGATCATTGCCGCCGATTTTAGCAAGCTCCGCCGTTACCGCAGTTCCGGAACCCTGCGCGACTGAATCCTCTCCAGGCCCCCCAATTCATCGAGCGCCTTCAAGATGGTCTTTCGAGCGGCGTCGTGCTGGCGCGGGCCAATTGTCTTTACCAATCGCGATTCGATTTTCCGCCGCTCCCGGCGCGCCAACTTTACGGACTGCCATGCGCGCTGGGACAGCCGGATCATTCTGGCGCGGCGATCGTTTGACACAATCGATTCCAAGATTCCGAGGCCGATCATTTGCGCCACTACCTTGGAGGCTGCCTGCTGCGTGACCTCCATGCGCTGCGCCAATTCGGTAATCGTTCGATCCTGCTCCATGAGGTGCTGGATCACGTAGCCGTGGCTCTGTCTGGCATCGGCGAACCCCGCGGAGCGGAGCCGCTCCACCACCAGTTCGTTGACCCGCAGCCCCAGGAACAAAGAGAGGTAGCCCAAATCGAGTTCTCGATGCACAACCATGGTTGTGTATTATAGCAGTCCCATGGTCATGATTCCGTTCGCGAACAGGTTTTCAAATCAGCATCGGAAGCATCCGACATCCGAATAGACGCCGTTGCACACCGTTCGGAATGGCGCGTAAAATGGCTCCATCATGGTTCCACTGCTGCTGCTTGCCGTCCCGGTGGCGCTGATTTACGGAGTCTGGCGCGCCTACAGAAGATGGGGCGCCGCACCTATTTACTTTGTTGCCGCGGCAGTCTCTTTTGCGGGCGCATCTGGAGTCCTCGCAGAGGCCCTCTGGGGCCCGCAATGGTCGTGGAACTTCGCTCGCCATTCGCCCGCATATGCCAAGGGGGCACTAGTTCAAGGAATCTTCTGGCTGTCAATGGGTGTCTGGGCCAGAGCCTGCGAACGGAGCGCCCCGCGGAGGGCTAATCGCTAAACAGCTATTTGATAGTCACCTGAACCGGGTTCAGCGCGATGCCCTCCGTTGTAACCTGCACGTTTACGTTGCCAGCGCCTGCCGCCTTGGCTGGCAGCAGAATGTTCACCTGGTCGAGACCGTTGGCTCCACCCGCAGGACCCGCATAGACCACACTTGCCGTCAGTCCGTTCACCGTGGCGGAAGTGAGCGCAGTCCCGCCAGCCGCGATGCCGCTGCCGTAGAGCACCAGATAGGTATTGCCGGGGCTCGCCATTACGATCGGATTCGGCACCACCGCGCCATCGCTATTGGTCGAGTAAACTGCCTGCGAGGTCTGACTCTGATCGGCGGCCACCTGAATTGCCTGTGCGGCGGGCAAGCCCAGACCATTCATCGTCATGATGCCCGGGGCCACTTCCGAAATCTCCACGTTGCTCGCCACCTGGGTGGCGGTTCCATTCGTCACGGTCAACTGCGCCAGACCGGGAGCTGTCGTAGTCGGAACGAGGATCACTAATTGAGTCGGGGAAACCGAAATCAGCGGGGCCGTTACGGTCGCTCCGTTGGCATCGACAATCGAGACCGATGTGCCGGCGACAGCAGAGGGATACGGCGTGGTCTGAGTTGCGATTGTGGTCGCCAGGTTCTGCCCGGCAACGATCGCCATCGACCCCGGCGCAATCGCTGTAGCACCCGGATTCGCTGCCGCCAAAACGAGGGGCACATTCACAGCGGCAGTAGTACCTGTGGGAGCGAGGGAGACGCCGCGCAGTACTTCGCCGGCATTGGCCGTGCGCAGCGTGGTGAACGCTTCGGTAGCCGCGGTGGCCGGGCTGGTATTAGCGATCACATCCGTAACAGAGACCAGTTTATTCGGATCGGCGCCAGGGTCGCCATTGGCGCTGATAGTCGAGGTGGTGGCCCAAATGGTCACCGTGCCGTCGCTATTGACCTTGCCTGCGATGTTGCGCAGCCCGTCCGTGGCAGGGTTCAAGGAGGTGGGATAGTTGGCCACGGTATACGGTTGCCCCAGGCTCAGGCCGCTCTGCAACACATACGCCATCGTCCACGTGCCGTTGTTCAAGACCCATTTCTGCAAGCCCGCGATGGTGCTGGTGGCAGCGTTCGCCGTGGTGCCGTCGCCTTCGTCCGCGACGTATAGAGTATTGGCGTTCGCGAAGAAGAGGCCGAATGGATTGGACACGCCGCTAGCGGCTCGGGCAAGCGTAGTTGGAAAGCCGGGCAGAATCGTGATAGCCGCGCCCGCGGCATTCGCCAACGTCGGCAGGCTGCCCTTGTCGCCCACGCGGTACACGGTGTTGAACCCGTTGCTGCCGCTACCCTTGGTGGTGTACAGAGTGTTATTGAACATAGTCAGGCCGCGGAAATTATTGTCCTTTCCTGCTTTGTCCGGTGGGTATGGCAGGCCGGTCGCTGGATTGGTCACCTGGCTGATCGTAAAATTGGCGGCCACGGGGATGGCTGGGGTTGCCGCACTCTGTCCGGGGACCGCCAGTTGGATGCCCTCAGTAACGATGATGTTGGCGGGCGTGCCGCTGCCGTTGTTGCCGTTGCCCGCCATGTAGTACAAGCCGTTCGCCAGAATCGCGGCGCGCCCGTTATTGCCGCTGTAGGAGTTGGTGGGGGTCACTTGAATGGCCCCATTAGCGCCCACCTGCACCACGCCGCGATAGTAACTGGTGCCCACGGGATTGGTGGCATCGTATGCCATCGGCGTATTGCTGTTCGATACGTCCACCGAATTCGGCGGCGCGACATAGGCCATGAAGGTCAGGGCGGCGCCGTCCGCGGAAAGGTTCAGCGCCACTTCGGATTTCGAACTGAAGCTGGTGGTCACCATACTGGTCGGGATGGCCAGAGTGCTTACGAGGGTTCCGGTGGGAGTGAGTTGATCGAGGAACAACGGCGAAGTGATGCCAAAGTTGCCATCGAGCACGTCATTGGCAAAAACACCCGGGTACCCGCCGTTGGCGCTCGCCTTGACGGTTCCGCAAGCGGCGGTAGTTGGACAGACCGGCGGCAACGGTTGCGCCACCGCCAATGTGGAGACACTGCCTGTATACACAGAACGGCTCACTACGATGTTGCCGGCAGTGAAACCGGAAAAACTCTGACTGGATGCCATCCCGGCGGCCAACCCCACCACCGCAGCCATTTGACACACGTGCTTCCACATACGTTCCTCACTCCTGTTTACAGAATTTGCGTGGGCCGCAAGATTCAGAGACTAACAGGCGACTGTAACGATAAGATGAATATTCAGTGACGAACGGGTTTCCGGTTCTCTGACGAATTCACTTTACATTGAAAAGTACTTGCCGTATGCTGGATTCATGAAGCTGACAGGCATCATGGCCTACGCCTTCTGGATCCCGGCTGCTCTTTTTCTGGGGCGGTACGAACTGCGCACTGACGATACCGGGGTCGAACTCTTTTTCGTTCTCCTGATTACGTTCATCCTGGGCAGTCTACATCCCCGTCATGCGTGGCAGTGGGCGTTGCTGGTGGGACCGTGCATTCCCGCCGCCGAGTGGCTATTCGGCCATCCACAACCGGGGGTCATGCCGGTGGTCCTTCCGATTGTCGTGGTGCTGGGGCTCGCCGGAAGTTATGCCGGAGCGGGACTGAGACGGGCAATCGAGTAACCTCGTGGCGAAACTACTTCACCACTCCGTGCCTGCGCAGAATCTCCAAAGTCCGATCGATCGGCAGCGCTTCGACGGTATGACCGTTCGCCGTAGTAGTGACTGCCTGCAACAGTGAGTTGTAGATCGCCTCTTCGGTAGCTTCGATCGTGGCCAGGAACAGGCCCGACATATCGTCGTTCGCTACAAGCTGCGCCGCCCCTCGCTGCGTCGAAAATGCGATGCCGTAATCGCCGCTGCCATTGGCGCCGGACGACCCTGCGCGGGCCAGTCCGAACATCGTACGCGCGGCCATGCGGCGCAGATTGCGCGCATCCACTGGAGCATCCGTCGCCACCACCATCACGCACGACCCATTGCCCGAGTTCGGACCGCCGGGACGCAGTTCGCGACCCACAGGAGCGCCGCTGATGGTCAGTGTGCCGCCGAAATTGCTTTGCACCAGCACGCCCACCGTATAGTTGCCGGACCTCCGCGACGCCGTCCCAATGCCGCCCTTGTAGCCGACAGCTACCGTGCCCGTACCGGCGCCCACAGCGCCTTCCTCCACCGCCCCGCCGCGGGCATTCTGAATCGCCTGTAGCACTTCAGCGCGACCCACATGCCGGCCTCGAATATCGTTCAGGTAGCCGTCGTTGGTCTCCGCCACCAGCGGGTTAATGGAGCGTACCTGCTCGTTGCCCGGAAGTCCCAGCATATAGTCGAGGAGCCCGTCGGCAACCCGCGGCACGTTGAGCGTGGAAGTAAGCGCGATGGGAGTTTCGATCTCGCCCAACTCGTCCACCTGGGTGGACCCGGCCAGTTTGCCGAATCCATTGCCGACGAAGACCGCGCCCGGGGCCTTGTCGCGAAACAGATTTCCCGAGTGAGGCAGGATGACGGTAACGCCGGTGCGCACCGTGTCGCCGCGGATGATGGTGGTGTGACCGACGCGAACGCCCGCGACATCGGTGATGGCATCGAGCGCGCCACGCGCCAGGCTTCCCGATGGGATACCAATCTCCGAAGCGCGAGGCCGCTTCGCAGCAGGTTGTGCAAAAGCGACAACAAGAGGAATTAGCCACAGATGGGCACGGATGGACACAGATAAAACATTCCGGGTCTTATCTGTGTTCATCTGTGTCCATCCGTGGCTAAATAATTTTTTCCTACGGCAGCACACGCATCATCAGATTCCGATACTGCACCACGCTGCCCTTATTGTGCTGCTGCAGTGCCAGATACCCTTTGGTGTAGCGATTCTTTTCATCGATGGTGTCCACCACCACCTTATCGTTCACCGAGATGACGATGTGGTTTCCCTGCACGATCACGTGCTGCGTCCACCACGTGTCGTCGGGCACCAGTTGATCCAACACCTTGGCGATTCCGTACAGGCTCCCGGTTCTCTGCGGATCGGGCGACGTGTTCTCCACCTGCGATTCATAGCCCTTGGGAAAGCCCGGGCCAAACGCCGCCCGCGTGTACATGCCCGAATTCCCGCTATGATTCAACTTCACCTCGGCACGGAACTCCACGTTCTCGCACTCGCGCACCATCCAGAACAGGTGGCTGCGCTCGCCATCGCCCACAATGGCGCCATCCACTACCTTCCAGCTTTCGGGATTGTCACCCGCCTTCCAGCCATCGAGCGTCTTGCCATCGAACATGCTGACCCAGCCGTCCACGCCGGGCTTAGGCGCGATCTGCGCATTCAAACAGAGCACTGCCGCTGCTATCAGGAGTTTCTTCATACGGGATGAACCCATGGTTTTCGATACGGCCGCGTCAACTTCTGGTTGGCCTCGTCATCGCCGATCACGCGCTGCGCCTGCGAATCCCACGCCAGCGACCGGCCGAGGTCCATCGAAATGTTAGCAAGGATGCAGCTTGCCGTGGAGATGTAGCCCTGCTCGATATCGGCCACCGGCTTCCCGCGCGTCCCAATTGCCGCCAGGAAATCCTGCATGTGCCGCCGGATGGCCGGGGCGCAATGCTTCTCCAGATCCTTCTCGGTTTTGTCCTCGGGATACTGTTCCAATTCGTAGACCACGTCCTGGTGAATGGGCGCTTCGCCCTTCGCCAGCGGCTTGAAGTCGTACCCATATACATCGGCTTTCAGCGTGCCCTTGTCTCCGTACAGCGTGGCGGCCCACTGATATTTGGGATCGGGCGGCTCGCCCCACGACCGCATCTGCCATACAACCTTCAGATCGTCGTATTCGAAGGTGGCTACCTGCGTGTCGGGGATATTCGCCTTGGCGCCCTTCTGCACCAGGATGCCGCCCGACGCACTGATGCGCTTGGGCCATCCCAGCCCGAGCATCCAGCGCGTCATATCGAACATGTGGATGCACATGTCCCCCATGATGCCGTTGCCATACTCCGTGAATGCCCGCCAGCCGCGCGGATGGTCCAGGCGATTGTACGGGCGCATTGGAGCGGGTCCGGTCCACATTTCGTAATCCAGATTTTCGGGCGGCGCGGTATCCGGCGGATTCGTTTCATTGCGCATGTGGTAGTAGCAGCAGACCTCCACCATCGCCACCTTGCCTAACTTGCCCTGGTCGACAATCTTCTCCTTCGCGTCCACCAGGTGCGGCGTGCTGCGGCGCTGCGTGCCGATCTGCATCACGCGCCCATGCTTGCGCGCCGCCGCCAGCATGGCCTTGCCTTCCGTCACATCCACGCTGATCGGCTTCTGGCACCATACATCGGCGCCCGATTCCAGCGCCGCGATGGAAGTGAGCGCGTGCCAATGATCGGGCGTTCCCACCAGCACGATGTCGAGGTCCTTCTGTGCCAGCATCTGCCGGTAGTCGGAATAAGTGCGCGGCCGTTTCTTCGACGCCTGGCGCTGCGAAACCATGTCGGCAGCGGCGGAGAGCATGTTCTTGTCCACATCGCACAGCGAGACTACTTCTACCGGCGAAACCTGAATCAGTCGGAACAGATCGGTCTTGCCGTACCAGCCGCATCCGATCAGCCCGACGCGCTTGTTTCCTTGTGCCATGGCCTGCTCGGCGAGCGCCGCGGCGGCCGCGCTGCTATACAGAAATTGACGGCGATTCATAGATCGATTCTCCTCTTAAGCGAGCCCCAGCACTTTGCGCGTGTAGTTGATGCTCGCTTCCAGATCCTCACGCTCCTTGCGCAGATTGGCTTCGCGATCGGGCGGCTTGGGATCGTCCGGATGCGGTTTGCCACGGTCGGCGATCTCGCGGAACCGCTCGAATTCCCACGCCGGCGTGGTGCGGTAGGCATCCCAGAACTTGGGGTCGCGATATGGAAACACGCGCGGTCCCGTCACGATCGATTCCAGCGAGAGCGCACGCCCCGGGCATAACGTCGCGTAGTCGCGCACATACTTTTCGATATCGACGCTGCCTTCGCCCATTCGCACCCAGGCTACGGCCGCGCCTTCCGGCACTTGCCAAACAGCGCTGTCGCGAACATGGCTGGTGAGCACATAAGGGTGCAGCGTCTCCAGCGTAAGGTGCGGATCTTCCAGTGTCCAGCAGGGATTGCCTGAATCCAGGCACACGCCCACGAACTCGCGGCCTGCGCCTTCGATCAACGTCTTGAGTTCACGCGCCTGCATATCGCCGGCGTGATTTTCGATGGCGACCTTGAGTCCCGCGTCCATCACGCGCGAGCGCATACCCCGCAGCACCGCCACCATCGAATCGATATGCATCTCGATGGGGCCGGGCTTTCGGTCGTCGGAGCTGCCCAACACCGCGCGCACAATATGCGAACCGACAATCTTCGCCGCGTCGATCATGCGGCCGAGTTGCTCTTCCGCCGTGCCTAACTTCGCCTCAAACATCTTCGACGTGGGACAGATCGATTTCATCCCGATCTCGACTTCGATGCCAAGCTCTTCAGCGCGCTTCCGCACCTGGCGCAGATTCTCCGGCTCCAGGCTGCCGACAAATCGAATTTCGGAAAAGTGCACGACCTTGGCGTGGTGCGCCGCGCAGTAATCCAAATGCTGGAACGGAGTCCAATTCTGCGAGCGCAGGCTGAAGAGATCGATGCCCAGTTTCACTGAAGGAGTCTCCGCCGCCAGCAAGGGAGCGGCAGCGGATAAGGCGAGCATAGTGCGGCGAGTCATACGGCCCTTCTATTATCCATCCCCAGCCCGTTAGGGAGCGGTTTCAATCGACGCCTTCAGCAGCCGATCCAGCTTGGGATACTCCCGATCCAAATACGCGCTGCCGCCTTCAAACAGCGGCGCCTGTTTGCCTGCTCTCATGCCGCCGCCCGAGCCTTCGCCGTAGCCGGAGTACAGCTTCTCCACTACTTCCCAACCCGAGACCACGCGGCCAAAGATAGCGAAACCTTGCCCGTCATTCTTCGCATTGTCCTTAAGATTGATGTACACCTGCGTGGTGCGGGCATTCGGCCCGGTCATCGCAAACGCCACCGAACCGCGCTCGTTATTGCGCAGCGGTGCGGTGTCGTCCGGGAAACTCTCGCTGCGCCAAACCGCTGCCACTGCTGGATCCCCGGCAATCCCGAACTGTGCGATGTAATTCGGCACTACGCGATAAAATCGCGAACCGTTATAGAATCCGGCTCGCACCAGGTTGTAGAACCGGTCGGCGCCGCGCGGCGCCCAATCGCGATGCGCTTCAATTGTGAAATCGCCCGCGGACGTCGCGATCTTCACCTGGTACTCGGCAGGCGCAGCTTGCGCCCAAAATTCGCCCCGCGGATTACGCAGCGCGGCGTGCCCTTCGGACTCCTTCAGCAGCTCGATCAGATATTGTTTCCACACCACCGCGCGGGAGTGGGTGCCGTGTCCGCGCGTTTCGTCGCTGGTGGGAATCAGGATGTAGCGACCGTGCGCCACGCGCTTGATTTCCCGTTCCAAAATGCCGAGTTCCGGCGGATTCACTTCGTCGTCGGCCGAGTTCACAGCATACAGAGGGGCCTTGATCTGCTCCAGGTGCGGCGACGGGTTGTAGTCCGTTGACGCGTCATAGTAGTAGAGCATGTCGTTGGCGTCGCTGCGCGCGGCGCGCTGGCGCAGCATCGCCACGGCGGCATCGGCCTTCTCATGTGTGGGGTTCGCTTTGTGCAACTGGAGCGCGCTGCTGGTCATCATCCACAACGCGTACTCGGCGGCGATCAGGCCCTGCTCAGGCGGCTTGGTGTACTCGCCGTTCTTCCATTCCGGATCGCTGCGGAGGGCCTGCATAATCATGGCGCGCAACATGCGGTTGCGCCCGGCGATCTCCACCGGCGCACTGGCCAGAGGCATCAGCGCATCCATGAAATCGGGGTACAGATAACCCCAGACCCAGGTGTGCATGGCGCCCATGGAGGTGCCCATCACCAGCCGGAGGTGGTCTACATTCAATCCGTCGTGCACCAGCGCGTACTCGGCTCGCACCATGTCTTCGTAGTCGTAGTGCGGAAACTTCATGTGCAGACCGTCACTGGGCTTGCTCGATTTTCCGTGACCCACGTCGTCGGGGAGAATAATGTAGTGGGTCGCGGCGTCAAGCGGCTGTCCGGCGCGGAACAGCTCGCCGGCGAATCCCGCCGAGAGAAAGGCGCGGCCAGTGCCTCCGGTGCCATGCATCACAATCACAGCGTTGTTGACATGCCCCGCCGCATCGCGAGTCGGTTTGCCGAGCGTGGTGTAGTGGATGCGCAATTCAGCGAGCTTCTCACCGGTATGAAAGGCGAAATCGTGAGCCGTGAAATCAGACTCCACCTGGTTGGGAAAATTCAGCGCGGCGGGCTGCTGCGAAAAGCAGATCCCGGCGACGACCAGCAACAGACTGGAACGGACCATAACGGAGAGCTTATCAAAAGGAAGGACCCGCTATCAGGCCTAACCGCCGGGCCCCCGGAAGACGACAGAAATCAAGTTGCGTGCTGGCCGGAAGACGCAGTGCATCTGATGGCGAAAAAGCTTCTTGATGATAACTATTAGTAACAGGGCTGCCGGACTGTAAGCCGGTTTCTGTACCCTTGCGGGCAGCAGTCATTCATCTGGGCCGGATATTACTATCCGGCTCTAGCGACCTACCCGGGAGTTCAAAGGAACGGGCCGCTCCTCCTCCCCTATTTGGTCTTGCTCCGCGTGGGGTTTACCCTGCCGGCAACATTACTGTCGCCGCGGTGCGCTCTTACCGCACCATTTCACCCTTACCTCGTTACCGAGGCGGTATATTTTCTGTGGCACTTTCCGTATCCGAATTACCGGATCCCGGCCGTTAGCCGGCACGCCGCCCTATGGAGACCGGACTTTCCTCTCCCGTTGCGGGGAGCGACTGCCCGTCCGACAGCCCATCGAAGTATTGTCGCACTTCCTGGTACCAAAAGTGTACGGGGAAGCACCCCATACCGGGTACTAACCCCAAGAAATTCTTGCAGATAAGCAGGTAAAGCGGTGTATCCTATCTTTAACTGCTGGACGTGGGTCCTAGACCCGCGCGCCGGGATGGGGTCTCGATTTACCCGGTCATCTGTGCAGCTTTCCGTGGACGATTTTGATTGGCTGCGGAATTCGGTTTCGTATCGATTAGTTTTCTTTACGCACACGTGGACTAAGTTGAGGAGAGTTAGAAAACAATGAAGAAACTTGCAGCGATAGGCGCGCTCGGGCTTATGGCCACCGGTCTATTTGCTCAGGGGCTAAACCCCCCGTCAGATCAGACCAAGGAAGACTGGGAAGAGATTAATTTCGAATTCAATTCCTCTATTCTATCGGACGGCTATCCAAGCCTGCTTCGTCTGGCAGACTTGCTATCACAGCACAAAGACTACCACGTAAAAATCACGGGTAACACCGACTACGTGGGGTCGGCCGCTTACAACGACAAACTCGCGTTGCGTCGCGCCGAAACCGTCAAATCGTTTCTGGTTAAGTACGGCGTCACCGCGACACAAATCACGACTGCCGGTGACGGCAAGAGGACTCCTGAAGTCGATAACAAGACTAAGGAGGGCCGCTTCATGAACCGACGCGTTCAAGTCGAAGTTCGCGATGGCCAAGGCAAGCTTATCAAAGCGGGCGGCGTCGGCGACGTTGTCAACGCACTGATGGATAAGCTGAATGACATGGCGAAAAAGCAGGAAGACTGCTGCGCCCAGATTCTGAAGCGCCTGGATAAACTGGATGACATCCTGGCCGCGCTCAAGGGCCTGCAGGGCGAAAACGACGCACTGAAGTCTGAGCTCAACGACTTACGCAATCAGCACAACATGTTGAGAGACCAGGTGGCCGCGCTTCCCAAGCCGCTCAATGAGCAGCAGACGCAGAACATCGCGCACACCGAAGCCATGGGCGCCCTGGATGAAGCGCAAAAGCGCAACCAGAAGTTCTCCAACGTGGGAGTTACGATTGGCCCGAACATGGGACCGGCACGCGTGGGCAATGCCAACGTGACCGCCCACGGCCAATTCTTCTCGCCTTTCGGCGGCAGCGGTATGCAAGCCGTTCAGGCGCAGGGAGAATATCAGTACAACTCCGGCTCATCGCAGGAAGGCCAGTTTGACATCGGTCTTGTCGACCGCTTTGGCAAGTTCCAGGCTGGCGCTTTCGGCAGCTTCAAGTACCTCAACTTCAAACAGTTCCAGAACGGCGGCGGGCTCGGCCAGGCAGCCTTCATGGTGGATTACGTCTTCAGCCGCGGCCGCATCGGCGCGTTCATGACGAAGGGTTTCAAGAACTTCGCAGTCCTGAACAGCGTGACTCTGGCGCCGGGCGCCTACCTGCAGACTTACGCGCGCATCATCGATCAGTTCGGCGGCAGCGGCTTAGTCGGCGTATGGGGCGAGGCTTACCTCTCGGGTGACATCGAGTATCTGCGGCGTCACGAAAACGGCCAGCGCAACGGCGGCGGCGGTGAGTTGAAACTCACACAGCCGGTCAGCGCGCACGTGGCACTTACTGCCGCTGGCGATTACAACAACACTTACATCGGAACCCACGGCAGCGCCGAACTCAAGTTCGGTTTCGAAGTGGGCACCTTCATGCGTCCCAAGGATTACGGCACTACGAAGACGCCGGTCCCCATGGACGTTCCGCGCATCAAGTACGAATTCGGCACGCGCCGCGTAGGCTCCAGCCCGCCAATCGCCGATGCCGGCCCCAACCAGATCGGAATCGCCCCGGGCAACGTAACGTTGAACGGCACGGGTTCGTACGATCCGCTGGGTGAGACGTTGACTTACACCTGGGTACAGACTGCGGGTCCCACCGTGACGCTACAGGGCGGCAATACCGCCACGGCGACATTTGGCGCACAGGCCGGTCAGTCCTACACCTTCAAACTGACTGTCAAGAACACCGATGGCCTGTCGAGCTCGGCTAGCACCACCGTGTCGACCAACAGTGGGTCTTCGGTCGTCATCAGCCAGTTCATCGCCAACCCGGCCAGCATTCAGCCCGGCCAGAGCTCTACCCTGGTTTGGGTGGTGCAGGGCGCGACCAGCGTTACCATTCAGCCCGGACCGGGCAACGTGAACGCGAACTCCGGATCCACATCCGTGTCGCCCACGCAGACCACTACCTATACTCTGACGGCAACCGGCCCCGGAGGCACGGTGAACCAAGCCGTTACCGTTACGGTGGGCGGGACTACCACGGGCACTCCGCAGATCCTTCGCTTCGAGGCTAACCCGCTGAGCATCACGCCGGGCGGCTCGAGCACCTTGAGTTGGGCCACCACCGGCGCCTCCACAGTCTCCATCAGTGGCGTTGGCAACGTGAACCCGAACGGCGCCACCACGGTGCAGCCGACTCAGACCACCACTTACACCCTGACGGCCACCAGCGCGGATGGCAAGAGCGTCACCGCGCCCATCACCGTCACGGTAGCAGCCTCGAGCATCCCGCAAATCGTGACGTTCGTGGCCACGCCGCAAACCATCTCCGCTGGCCAATCTACTAAGATCTGCTGGCAGGTAAATGGCGCGACATCCATCGCCATCGCACCGGGCGTCGGTAGCAATCTGAACGCGAACGATTGCGCCACCGTTAGCCCGACGGTGACCACTACCTACACGCTGACCGCGACCAACGCGACCGGCTCGATCCAAGGCAATGTAACCGTGAACGTGGGAGCCGTACAGATCCTCTCGTTCACTGCCACTCCGCCTAACTCCAACGCCGCGGGCGCGCCCGTGGTCCTGAACTGGACGACCGCCAATGCCACTTCGGTGGTGCTGATTGGCGGCGACATCGGGCCGCAGACCTTGCCGGTGAACGGCACGTTCACCATCAACCCGATCAGCAACCAGACCTACACCTTGACTGCTTATGGACCTGGAGGCCAGACAGTAAGCGTCACCATATCGGTGTTCGTCAGGTAACGCAAACCCAGTAGCGTAGTCAACTAACCGGGCGGCCGAAAGGTCGCCCGGTTTTTCTTTTGCGCCGTGCAATCGCTCCAGCTGTGAGCCGCTATTCAATATACGATTTTTTTCGTTGACATACGACTTGATTCGTATAATACTTCTGACATGGCCACCCGACCGCATTCCCCTGAGCCCGATCCAGCGCCACTGCCCACCGGCGCCGAGCTCGACATCCTCGCCGTGCTTTGGCGCCTCGGCCCCAGCACTGTGCGTGAAGTCCATGAAGCATTGGGAAAGGATAGCGGCTACACCACCACCCTCAAGCAGATGCAGCTCATGACCGAGAAGGGGTTGGTGGTCCGGAACGAACGCTACCGCTCGCACGTGTATGAAGCCAGGACGCCCAAAGAACAGACCCAACGTCAGATTGCCGGCGACCTCTTGAAGCGCGCGTTTGACGGATCGGCGAAGAGCCTGGTGCTGGGAGCGCTGTCAGCCCAGCCGGCGTCGGGCGAAGATCTGGCGGAGATACGGCGCATGCTGGATCAATTCGAGCAAAGGAGAGGAAAGAAATGACGATACTACTTACTCAGCCCTGGATCCAAACACTCGGCTGGACGCTTCTTCACTTTCTGTGGCAGGGAGCGCTCATCGCGGCACTCTATGGCTTGGCGCGTCTGATGACGGCGAACCGCCTCACCGCCCGCGCCCGTTACGGAATGGCATGTGCGGGATTGCTCGCGATGGCATTCGCTCCTGCCGCAACGTACCTGGGGCTGGCACGCGAGGCATCCGCTGCCGCCACCGCGTTCGAACTCACTAATGTCGGACTGCGGCCCGTCGCGTTGGCCGCGTGGGCTCCAGCCGCCGCGGATCCCTGGCAACAGGCACTCCCATGGATCGTGGTGGCCTGGTTGGCCGGCGTCGCGGCGTGCTCTATCCGGTTGGCGAATGGCTGGCTGTCCGCCGCCCGACTCCATACTTGGTGCAATCGGACCGCCCCTCCCGAATGGCAGCAGATCCTGGAACGCCTCATGACCCGCATGCGCATCTCCCGGCCCGTGCGACTGCTAGTCTCGGCGCGCGTGGAGTCGCCGTCCGTGGTCGGCTGGCTCCGTCCGGTCGTGCTGGCGCCGCTCGGCGCGCTCACCGGCCTGGCGACGGAACACGTGGAGGCACTGCTGGCCCACGAACTGGCGCACATTCAGCGGCACGATTATCTGGTCAACGTCCTGCAAGGCATCGTCGAAAGCCTGCTCTTCTACCATCCAGCGGTGTGGTGGCTGTCGGGCCAGATCCGCACCGAGCGCGAGCATTGCTGCGACGATCTGGCCGTGGTGGCAAGCGGCGACGTCCTCACCTACGCCCGGGCCTTGGCCGAACTGGAATCGGCAAGGCCCGCGCATTTCAAGACGGCTCTCGCCGCCAACGATGGTTCACTGGTTCGCCGCATCCGCCGCCTGGTGGATCCTGGCGCTCAGCGGCCGTCCGGATCTGGCGCTGCCTGGGTGCTGAGTGTCCTGATGCTACTGGCGGTGGGCACGGCAATCATGCATGGCGCGCCCGAACCAGTACAGCCGCCCACCTTGGATCTCAAAACCGCCTGGCCAGACACGGTGAAGCAGGGCGACATGACCGTCGCTGTGCGGGGCTTGGGCACGATCACGTCTAGCGCTGCTGCCGAACTTCGCGTTGCGGAATCGCAGGTGGCGAAGGTCCGCGCCGGACAGCCGGTCATGATCGACTGCATGGGCAAAGGGATGGTCGCCGGAAGGGTGACTAACGTTCTCCCCACCGCGACCGAAGGAACCGTGCCTGTGGATGTGCGCCTGGATGGCGCTTTGCCGCAAGGCGTCGGTTTGCACGCCAAAGTGGATGCCACCATCACCATTCGCAACCTCACAAATGTGGTCTATGTCGGAAGGCCAGTGTTCGGCGCGAGCAACTCGCGGGTCTCGCTCTTCAAAATCGAGCCCGACGGCCGGGCCGCCGTCCGCGTGAAGGTCGAGTTCGGTGAGGCGTCCGTTAATGTCATCGAAGTCAAAAGCGGCCTGCAGCCCGGCGACAAAGTGATCCTCAGCGACATGTCAGCCTACGATAAGGTCGATCGGCTTACTTTGAAGTAGGTGAGGGGCAGACCCTTCGGCCTGCCGGGTCCAAAATCAGACTTGGCAGGCAGAAGGGCCTGCTCAACTTCGCCTACTGCCCACCAGTGCGAGGGGTTTGCGGCTGGCCCTGCTGGCCCTGGCCTCCGACGTTGATCCCGCCCTGCTCATAGGCGGACACCAGGCTTGGATTGCCATCCTTGTCGATGGCCTTCACGCCAATCACCACGTCGTCGATCGAGAGATTGGGGATCAGGAATTCCGTCACGTTGCCGACATAGATTTCGCGCTCCCACAACGCCGAGGTAGTGGAGCGAATCACCACTGCATACCCCGCGAGATCCGGTTCTGGACTAGCGTTGGTCCAACGAAGGGCGGCATCGTAGCCGGAGGGTCCGCGGCTCAGCCCCGGTCCCATCGGCCGGCGGCCGCCACCGCCGGGACCGCCCGCCGCGCCGGCGCCGCCCCTGCCCTGCCCGGCCTGTGCGACTGGTGCGCCATCGGCAGCCGCAGCGCCTCTGCCCTGCCCACCTTGTCCGCCCTGACCCCGTCCACCCATGGGCCGCGACACCACCGGCGGCTTGGGCGCAAGAGCCAGGCTCGCGAGCACCGCCCCGTTAATGCGCGTGACTCGCGCGGTATAGGACGGCGATGCGTTGGCGAAAGTGTCCGTCGCAGTGTGCTGGTTGGCGTAGTTTTCGCTAGGCGTAGTGAAGCGCACCGCCGAGAACCCCTCGCGCGTGAACGATGTGTGATCGCCGCCGCGGCTGAAGCGGTCGCGCCGGAACACCAGGTCCACCGTCATCGACGGCATGTAGCGCTCGCCGATCTCCTTCACATAGCGGGCCAGCGAGCGCCCGCCCGAATCCTCGGGCCCTTCCGAAAAGATGCGGACGCGGTTGTTCGCCGAGCGTCCATCGCCCGACACGTCGGTGCCGATGATGTCGTTGTTCAGCATCGCTTCGATCTGCATGTTCTTTTCCTTGGCCTTCGAAGCGTACGCGTGGCTGCCATTCAAACCGATCTCTTCCGCCGCAAAACAGATAAAGACAATCGATTTATCGTATTCGTACTGGCTCATCACACGCGCCAGTTCCATCACCGCGGCGGTGCCGCTGCCGTCGTCGGAAACTCCCGGGGCTGCCGGATCCTGATCGGCTGCGGTGCGAGGGCCATCATCGTTGGCCTGTGCCGCCTGCCCGGCGGTGCGCCGGAGCGCAATGGAATCGTAGTGGCCGCCGATCACGATATAGCGGTCTTTGTCCACCGTTCCCGGCAGCACCGCCACCAAGTTGTTGAGGTCTACGTCTTTCGGCAGGCGCTGCGATTTCTTCACCGAGAAGGGGTCAAGGCTCACCTGCAGGCGCGGACTGTAGCTCTTGAGTTCGTCGAAAATCCAGCGTTGTGCCGCGCCGATGCCATGTGTGGGATTGTCCTGTTCCGAGCCCACAAATCGCGTGCCGAAGCTCTCCAGCTTCTTCATAGTGGCGGCAATCCGCTCTTCGGAAACTTGGTCCGCCACCTGCTTGACCGCGGGGTTCAGGCGCGTGAGGGGAGGCTGCGCCAGAGCCACGGAGGCGCAGAGAAGGCACAATACGGGAACGCTGGCATGGATTCGCATCTCAGAGATGACGACGGGAAGCTCGCAGGAGTTACCGCAGGCGCTACCTTCTCAATACCTGGCGGGCCGCAATTCTTCGAGCTGCCGCTTGGCCACTTCACCCTCTTTATATATGAACTCGCCTCGCTTCATAGTGAGGTGCACCAGGTTCATCCCGAAGTGATGCGCCATCTCCCGATAATCGGCTATGTTCAGAATCAGCAGATCGGCCTGTTTCCCGGGTTCCAGCGATCCTACGCGGTCAGCGCAGTGCAATGCATGCGCCCCATTTATGGTAGCGGCGGAGATTGCCTCGGCCGCCGTCAGGCCCATCTGCAGGCAGGCAAGCGCCACCACCGTTTGCATGTTCAAATTGGGTGTGTGACGAGGATTGAAATCCGATGCCAGAGCGACCGGCACACCCGCTTCAATCAACGATCGGGCTGGAGCACTCAACCCGCGCCGCTGGAAGCAGGGATACGGCAGGAGTGTCGCGATCGTCTTGCCGCCGGTAAGGTTCGCCAAATCGCCGTCTGTGGCATGCTCCAGGTGGTCGACGCTGATTGCGAAGTTCTCCGTCGCCATCGCGATCGCGGCCGCCGCCTGCTCTTTATCGGCATGCATCTTACACCCAAAGCCAAGGCCGCTCGCCGCCTGCAGGTAGCGTCGAAAACAGGCGTGTACTTGCGGATCGGCTTCCCACGCCAAATCGACAAACCGAGCCCATTTACGCTGGCGGACCTTGGGCAGCAGTTCGCGGATGTACCAGTCGACCACCGCTTCGGCAGCGGCAGTGTCTGCGCGCGCCGCATCCGGAATGCGCAACAACACAGTTGGCACCACGTCCACCAGATCCTGCTTGAGAACCGCCAGGACTCGGAGCAGTTTGGTCTCGGCACGGTCGTCCGGCCCGCAGCCGGTCTTGGCTTCGACCGTCGTGGTGCCGTGCCGCGCCATGGAGTGAAGATGATTGCAGGTGCGGGCCGTCAGGCGCTTGACCGTGCTCGTGCGAATGGCGTGGACGGCCCTCTCCGGATCGGAATAAGAATCCGGACTGCACGGCGGCGGATAGAGCAGGTGGGTGTGGCTGTCCACGAAGCCAGGCATTACGACCCGCCCCGCGGCGTTAATCTCGAAAGCGCCGCGAGCCTCGATCACGTTCTCCAGGCGGCGACTCGCCCCAACCTGGAGCAGAACGCCATCGCGAATGAGAACCGCGCCATCGCGAATGATCCCGAGTTCGTTGAGTTCGCTGCCGCACCGTGCTCCCTGTGGACCTCTGAGCGTCAGCAATTGCCGCGCACTCCGTATTAGAATAGTTCCCGTTTTACTGACTCCAATCTAACCTTAGCATTAGTAATATAACTTACATTTCATGAACCAGAAGCTTCCTGTATCAATAAAAACCGGAAAGCGTCCTATAAAGACTTTGGAAAGAGTGATTTCGAAGGCTGGAGTAGGTTCCCGCACTGACGCCCGCCGTTGGATTGCTGCTGGGAAAACTGCCGTGAACGGCAAGGTTATCCGCAATCCCGATCACTGGGTCGACCTGGAACTGGATCGGGTCACCCTTGAAGGAAAGCCTTTACATTCCACCGCTAAGCAATACATTCTTCTCTATAAACCAAAAGGCTACCTCACTACGTGGCGCGATCCGGAAGGCCGTCCTACGGTCTACGATCTCACGCGGGACGTAGGAGTGTGGCTTACGCCGGTGGGCCGCCTCGACCTGGATACCACCGGTCTTATTCTCATGACCAATGACAATGAATTCGCCGAACGGGTTACTAATCCGGATCACAAGGTCTCCAAGACATATCAGGTAAAAGCCTCAACCCTGCTCACCGACGATCAGTTGGAAATGCTCCGCCGCGGTGTAGAACTGGACGACGGCCCCACGCTGCCGGCCATCGTCAGCCGGGTGCGGGACGGCGCCAAGTACACGTTCCTGGAAATCACGATCAAGGAAGGCCGCAACCGTCAGGTTCGCCGCATGATCGAGGCGCTCGACAGCAAGGTCCTGAAGCTGGTGAGGACGGCAATCGGCGATATCCGTATTGGAGATCTGCAGATCGGCAACTGGAGGCGCTTGACCGACGACGAGGTGCGGGCACTCCGCGGTCCGAAACGCAAAGGGGATTAGGGGCTCGGGAGCTACTCCGAATACCAGCGCACCGACACCATCGGCGACAGCATTGTGTTGTGGATGAAGAAATCGGACCCCGTGCTGGTCTTGTAGTGGAAGCCCTTCAAACCCCCGCGAACTTCCAGGTGGCCGATACGATAATTGAGAGTGGCATCCGTATCCCAGATAGCCCAATGGTGCGGAATCGCAAAGCCCGAGGCATTCACTTCCACGCGGAAATTCTTGGTGACGTATTCATGCGCCCCGATTCCGAACGTTGGCGAGATGAACCACCGGCTTCCCTCCGCCGCATAGCTTACGGGGTTCCCGTTGGCGTCGATCAGCGGGTTACCGGCCGAATCCACCAGCGGCAGCTTGGGAGCATCGAACGCGCCGCGCACAGTGGTATACTGCAACTGCCACAGGCTGAGCAGGCGGAACCGGCGGCTCTCCACAGGAAACGGCCACGACAGGTAGTCGAACGAGATCTTGAGGTTCTGCACTGAATAATTGGTTGAAACGTAGGTACCTGCGAGATAGGTCTGGTTAAACAATGTCAGATCCTGGGCGCCGATGAAGTCGCCCGCCGCGCGCGCCGTGAACCAGGAAATTCGCAGAGCGTTGTGCTGTCCCAGCGCGACGCCAAAATCCGCGCCATCGGCGAACTTGGGGGTGCCCTGCATGGTCACACGGGCCGATTGCGTGAACTGATAGGCGCGGCCGGCGTCGAAGACTGGGTGCTCGCGAGGCTCCCAGAAGTTGACTCCCAAAGACCAGCCGCTTTCCCCCGGCATCCGCACATCGGGATACTTCGGTAGTTCCGGGGCCACCGTAATATTAGGACCGGTGGAGGGAGGCGGCGTTTGATCGGCTGGGGCCTGCGCCGGTGTCGCCGGCACTGCGGCGGGTTGAGGCTGAGGCGGCTGCTGCTGGGGAGCTGCGACTGGCGGAGCTGCCTGTTGTGGCGGAGGCGCGGCGGGCTGCGTCACCGCGGGTTTACCGGTGGTCGGGTCGATCTGCTGCAGGTCGTCGGTGCCCTGCCGCTGCGCCCAGGATGCCGCACAGATGCCAAGACAGAAAATACCGGTTCGAATGATCTTCACTCACGCCTCGTTGATCTTAAACTGCTGGGCTTGCATGCCTCATTCCAAATCGCCCAGCCCCATCCGTACGGCCGCGTTTCTCAAATCGCGGCCCAGGAAGAGTGCGCACACCGCGACAGTGGGCCTGCGGAGCACACACGCCAACATCAATGCTGATATTCGATTATAGCGGATAAGCCGCATGTCTCCAACCTCGCTCGAAGCGTAAGCCACCAGCCTGCGCGAATGATAAGATTACGGCATTGGAGGACTCCGATGATGACTCGACGGCAGGCTACTTTGGCATGTGCCGCAGCATTCACCGCCTTCGCTGCGGAAACCGGCCGGAACAAGGTTCGCCTGCTGCGCGTTCCAGAAGGCGGATTGCAGCCCCAGGCGATGCTCGACGACCGGGGCGTGCTCCACCTCATCTACTTCTCCGGCGACCCGGCGAAGGGCGACGTGTTTTACGCGCGGTCCACCAACAACGGCGCGGCCTTCTCTTCCCCCCTCCGTGTGAACAGTCAACCGGGCAGCGCGATAGCCCTTGGCACGATTCGAGGCGCTCAACTGGCCATCGGCAGAAACGGCCGCGTGCATGTCGCCTGGAACGGCTCCAGCCTGGCCGAACCCCACGGTCCTGTAAACCCCGATTCGGGCAAATCCGGCGCGCCCATGCTCTACACTCGCCTCAAGCCAGCGGGCACAGCCTTCGAGCCGCAGCGCAATCTCATGCTCCGATCTTTCGGACTCGATGGCGGCGGTTCCCTCGCAGCCGACCCTGCGGGCAACGTTTACGTGGCATGGCACGGCATCGGCGAACACGAGGTCAAACAACCCGGCCGCGAGGGCGAGGCACGGCGACGCGTTTGGCTGACCCGATCCAACGACGACGGCGGAACGTTCGCTAAGGAATCCCATGCCTGGGAGCGACCAACCGGCGCTTGCGGCTGCTGCGGAATGAAGATCTTCGCCGGGACGAACAGCAGCATCACAGCCTTATATCGGTCTGCCACCGAATCGGTACACCGCGATATTTACCTGCTGCGATCCAATGACCGCGGCGTGACTTTTCAAGGCCGGCTGCTCCACAAATGGGATATCAACGCCTGCCCCATGAGCAGCATGGACATCGCGGAAAATGGCAGCCAGACGGCCGTCGCCTGGGAAACCGGAGGGCAGATTTATTGGACCCACCTGGATCGTGACGGCGCGCCGGTGGGACAAGCCTCAGCGGCGCCCGGCGAAGGCAAGAACCGGAAACACCCCCGCCTCGCCATCAACCAGGCCGGGGAAACCCTGCTGGCGTGGACAGAGGGAACCGGCTGGCAAAAAGGAGGAGCCTTTGCCTGGCAGTTGTTCGATCGCTCCGGCCAACCGGTGTTCGAATCCAAAAACTCCCCTGGGATTCCCGCATGGAGCTTTACCGCCGTAGTGGCCAATCCGGACAAAACACTCTCACTCGTGTACTGAACGGTACCGAACGACTCGAATCAGCACGGCTTTATCAAGCTGGAGAAAATCAAAACCCTGGCCACGGCGCAAGCATCGATAAAACTATGCAACCCAAATACCTTCTTGGAAGCGGCGCTCTGGCGGTGGCGCTCTGCCTCGGCGCAGCCGCGTTGCATCTGCCACGCCAACGCAATTATGCGTTTCACTATGAAAACGTGCTCGGCACGTCGCTCGAATTGAAAGTGGCAGCGGCGTCGGAAGCCGATGCCGGCCAAGCCGAAAAAGCGGCTCTGCGGGAAATCGATCGCGAGGCCAAAATCCTTAGCGCCTGGGATATTGGCAGTGAGTTCAGCCGTTGGGAGAGAACCAGCGGACAAGCCGTGCCGGTATCGCCGGAACTCTTCGAAGTTCTGGGCCTGTTCGATCAATGGCGCGAGCGCACCGGCGGAGCGCTGGATGCTTCGGCGGAAGCCGTGACACGCATGTGGAAACAGGCTGAGGCACGTCACACGCTGCCCTCCGAGCAGGAACTGAACGACGCCGTATGGGCCGTACAGCGCCAGCACTGGAAACTCGACCCCGCGAATCGCACCGCTACGCATTTGAGCACCACCCCCTGGCTCTGAATTCCTTCGCCAAAAGCTACATTGCGGGCCGCGCCGCGGTTGCGGCTCTCGCCCAACCGGCAGTGCATCAGGTAGTCGTCAACATCGGCGGCGATATCGTGGTCCGCGGCGCCGGCAGGGAACGCGTCGATATCGCCGATCCGAAATCCGACGCCGAAAATGCCGCGCCCATCGCCTCACTCGAAATCCACGACCGCGCCATCGCCACCAGCGGCAACTATCGCCGCGGCGTAGAGATCGGTGGCCGGCACTACTCGCACATTGTCGACCCCCGAACTGGAATGCCGTGCGACCAGATCCTGAGTTCCACGGTGATTGCATCCAACGCCGCTGACGCGGGCGCTATGGCAACCGCCTTTTCGGTGCTGACACCGCAGGAAAGCCGCCGCGTAGCCGCATCGATTCCGGGCGCCGAGTATTTGCTGGTTACCAAGTCCGGCGAGCGCATCATGAGTCCCGGATTCGCCGCCCTGGTGGCCGCCGCCGTACCCGCGCCCTCCCCGGCGCCCGCTACTGGCCCGCTTGCCGAATGGGACGACATGCAACTGACCATCTCCTTCGACCTCGCCAAACTCGACTTCCGCGCCCGCCGGCCGTACTTCGTGGCCTGGATAGAAGACAGCGAAAAATTCCCCGTGCGCACACTGGCCCTGTGGTACAACAAGGACCGCTATTTGCCCGAACTCCGCGCCTGGTATCGCAGCGATCGCCTCCGCTCCATGACCGAGGGCACCGACCTCACACACTCCATATCGAGCGCCACCCGCGCCGGAGGACACTATACCCTGCAATGGGACGGCAAAGACAACCACGGTAAGCTGATAAAGCCGGGCAAGTACACCATCTATATCGAATGCGCTCGCGAACACGGCGGCTACGACCTGTTCCATCACGAAATGGATTTCAATGGCACACCTAATAAGGTCGAGATTCCCAGGGGCTCGGAAATTTCATCCGCATCATTCGACTACCACAAAGTCGCACGATAGCGGCCATCCGCCCGTACGCCACAAACCGCTGTGGAAGCGGCGTCTGGCTCATGTATCGCGCTGGCTGCACATTTACCTTTCGATGTTCAGCTTCGCCGTGCTCCTGTTCTTTGCCGTGACTGGCCTCACGCTGAATCACGCCACCTGGTTCGATGGGCAAGAGCGCACCGCGCAGTTCAAGGGCAACCTCGATCTCAAGTGGGTGAAGCCAGGGGTCGCGAAACTGGAGATCGTGGAGTTTTTCAGGAATCATCACCGCATCAGCGGAGCAGTCCACGATTTCCGCATCGACGATACGCCAATGTTCGGTCTCCTTCAAAGGACCGGGCTACACCGCGGACGCCTCCATCGACCGCGACAGCGGTGTGTACGAGATGACCGAGACCCGACTGGGCTTCTGGGCGGTCCTCAACGACCTGCACAAAGGCCGCGATACGGGCAAAGTCTGGGCCGCCATCATCGACATCTCCGCCGTGCTGATGACACTGGTCTCCCTCACCGGCTTCGTGCTCATATTTTTCATGCTCAAAAGGCGATTCTCCGGCCTGCTCATCTTCGCCATGGGACTCGCCGGAGCCGCCCTGTTCTACTGGAAATGGGTGCCCTAGGTTCTCTGCTACGGTTTCTTCCGCAGCGCCATTCCACCTCTGGCGGTCGTTAGCTTGCCGTTTTCCACTTCCACCTTGCCGTTCACCAGCACATAATCGAATCCCACCGAGTACTGATGCGGCTTGGCATACGTCGCGCGATCGCCCACCCGTGCCGGATCGAATACCACCAGATCGGCCGCCATCCCCTCACGAATCGCGCCGCGATCGCGCAGGCTGAAGGTCCGCGCCGGCAGCGACGTCATCCGCCGGATTGCGTCCGGCAGCGTCAACACCCCACGCTCCCGCACGTACTCCGCCAGCACCCGCGCGTTGGTCCCATACGACCGCGGATGCGGGTTTCCCACGCCCATCTCCGCCACGCCGCCGTCGCTCGCCACCGCCGTGAAGGGATAGCGCATGATGCGCTCGATATCTGCATCGCCCATCAACCGGTACGTCATCCCTGCGCCGCCGGCGTTCATCAGATCGAAGATGGTCTCGATCTCGTTGTCGAGCCCCGCCGTGCGCCCCTTCATCGCATTGATCTCGGGAATCGTCTTGCCTTCGTACGCCGTGTTGGGCGTAAACCGCGCCACCGTCGCAAACGCGTAATCCGGTTCGCCCATCTCGGCGACGTTCTTCTTCATCTCCTCGGCGATCTTGCGCCTGGTTGACGGGTCGGCCAGCCGTTCTTTGATCTTGCCGTCGGCCAGCGCCCAGCTAGGCAGCCGGATCCCCAGATTGGTGCTGGCGCGGTCGTATGGATACTGATCGGCCACTACATCCACGCCTTCCCGCCGGTATCGCTCAATCAGCGCCAGCGATTGATCGCTCGCGCCCCACACGCTGCGACGGTCGATCTTCAAGTGCGAGATCTCGACGGGCATTCCGGCCTGCTTGCCCACGTTCACTGCCTCGTTGATGGCATCGATCTCGTGGATACCCTCGTCGCGCATGTGGCTGGTGTAAACGCCGCCGTGCGCCGCCGCGGCCTTCGCGAGTTCCACCACCTCCGCCGGGTTGGCAAAGGTGCCGGGAACGTACTCCAGCCCCGTCGAGAATCCCACGGCGCCGTCTCGCATGGCGCGGTCGATCAGCCCCTGCATCTTGCGGATCTCGTCGGGAGTCGCTTGCCGGTTGGCCGCCCCCATCACCTCGCGGCGCACCGAGTTGTGCCCCACCAGCGACGCGACATTGATGCCAAGCCCCAGCTTTTCGATCTTTGCGAACCATGCCGCCAGGTTTAGTTCGGACGATCCGCAATTGCCCGTGATCACCGTGGTGACCCCATCCAACAGGAAATTGTCGGCGCGCGGATTGCGCTCCAGATTGCCTTCCACATGCACATGGACATCGATGAATCCGGGCGCCACGATCCGCTCATGCGCGTCGATCGTCCGGTCCGCCGAAGCGCTGCCCAACTGGCCCACTGCGGCAATACGGCCGGCTTTCACTGCCACGTCGGCGCGAAACCACGGGTTGCCGGCGCCATCCAGCACGCGGGTGTTGCGAATCAGAATGTCGTAGTCGGAGGCTGCCGCACGTGGCGGCAAAAAGAGGATTAGCAGTACCTGGGCGAGGGCGATGGCAGAAGCTGGCGAATGGGATTTGAGTTCCATCGTGTGACTCCTGGCTGAGTATACACGAGGGAGCGGGCCGGCTCGGTGCGTTGCAGCAAACACCGATCCGTCCCCGCCATGCCCTCCACACGAACGGCGCTGCCGCGCCGTTCCACACGAAAAACCGAAGCAGCGCCAAATTCTGCACTGAGCGCCGGGAGCGTCCAGCCTGCGGCGTCCATCATCCGCATACCACCCTGGCGATCGATCACGATGGCCTGATTCTGCGATTCGGTGTTCCCTGCCACCGCAACCTCCAGAATCTGCTCGGCCTGTCGCAAGAATGCGCTCACAAAAGACTTATCGTCCAAGATCTTCACTTTTTCAGGATTCTTTTTGAGACGGAGGAAAAGACCAAAAATCCAGTCGTTTTCTGCGTGTCCCCGCGCCTCCACATTGATGAAGCCCCTTCTGCAAATCCCAGCCGCCGC
The DNA here is from genome assembly GCA_963815475.1 of uncultured Solibacteraceae bacterium. Lineage (GTDB taxonomy): Bacteria > Acidobacteriota > Terriglobia > Bryobacterales > Bryobacteraceae > Sulfopaludibacter. The sequence goes on from CAWFHD010000001.1 coordinate 251,500, forward strand.
ACTCTGTTATCCTGAACATAACCGCAGTGTTACAGCGAATCGCCATCGGCAGCCTCGTCGTGATCACCGCGCTCTACGCTTTCCAGAAGCCGTTCCGCGAGTACCCTGGCCTGGAATACACCAAGTTCCAGCTTCCCCCCGATTACCAGGAAAAGACGGAGTGGGTCTTCGCCCGCCTCATGTACCCGCCCGTCGGCACGTACTACGGCGGCGTCGAGTTCCTGGGCAGTTGGAAAGAAGGCGCCTCCAACTGGACCATGGACTATCCCCGCTCCGACCGCCACATCGTCCAGGCCGTCCGCCGCCTCACCCGCGTCCACACCCGGTCCGTAGAGGAGCCAATCGACCTCGACGAAGGGGATGTTTACGACTGGCCGTGGGTCTACGGCGTCGAAGTCGGCCACTGGAGCCTCACCGACAACCAGGCTCGCACCATGCGCGAATGGCTGCTCCGCGGCGGTTTCTTCATGTGCGACGATTTTCACGGGGACATTGAATGGAATGTCTTCTGGACCAGCATGCAGAAGGTCTTCCCCGATCGCCATTGGGTGGACATCGACAATAACGACCCCATTTTCCATACCATTTACGACCTCGATAATCGTTACCAAGTGCCCGGCATGCCCGCCCTCGAAGTGGGCCACACATACGAAAAAGGCGAAACCGGCAAACAGGTCCACTGGCGTGCCATCTACGACGACCATGGCCGCATCATGGTCGCCATATCGCACAACGAGGACTTGGGCGATTCATGGGAGCACGCAGACGATCCCGAATACCCCGCCAAGTATTCCGATCTGGGCATTCGCCTCGGCATCAACTACCTGATCTATTCCATGAGCCACTGAGGAGACGCATGAACTGGAGCGCAACCGGAGCCATCTTACTCGCACTGGCGGTGATGATTGGAGCCTTCGGAGCGCACGGATTACGCGAACGCCTGGACAGCCTCGGCACCGCTGGCACGTACGAAAAGGCCGTCTTTTATCACTTCATTCACGCCATGGGAATTTTGGTAGTCGCCATTCTGGCACGAACCGGGACCTTCCCGGAGGGCGGCGTAGATTGGGTCTGCACCCTTCTCCTGGCCGGAATCGTATTCTTTTCAGGTAGTCTTTACGTGCTCGCGCTCACCGGCAATCGCATGCTGGGCGCCATTACACCTATAGGTGGTGTATTGTTTATTGTGGGATGGCTGCTGCTGGCGTGGCGGCTACGCCGAATCCCCTAAACTGCATGTCTCAAGACAACTTCAACCTTGTAGGCGCCGCGCGCCAGGAAATGATCGAGCGCGGCTTCGAACCGGATTTCCCTCCGGCGGTATTGGATCAGCTCGCCACCATCCAGGCAGCGCCCGCCCGGGATCTGACGGATCTCACCACCCTGCTGTGGTCTTCCATCGATAATGACGACTCGCGCGACCTCGATCAGATTGAGTGGGCCGAGCGCGTGCCCGGCGGCATACGCGTCCTGGTGGGCGTTGCCGACGTGGATTCCGCCGTCGCCCAGGATACGCCCATCGACCGGTATGCCTCGCACGCAACCACTTCCGTTTATACCGGCGTGAAAGTCTTCCCCATGCTCCCGGAGAAGCTTTCCACCGACATCACCTCGCTCAACGAGAATCAGCCCCGCGCGGCCATCGTGATTGAGTTCATAGTTAAACCTGATGGCACAATCGGCGATCACAAAATCTATCGCGCGCGTGTCCGCAATCGCGCCCAACTGACATACAGCAGTGTGGGCGCGTGGTTCGAGGTCAAGGCCGGCCCGCCAGCCAAAGTCGCGAAATCTCCCGATCTGCAGGCTCAACTCAAACTGCAGAACCAAGCCGCCACCGCGCTAAGAGACCAGCGTTTCCGCCTCGGCGCGCTCTCCTTCGATCGCGTGGAACTACAGCCCGTCATGGTCGGCGGCAAGGTGCAGGACATTGCCGCGCGCGAATCGAACCCCGCCACACACTTGATTGAAGATTTCATGATCGCCGCCAACGAGGTGATGGCGGTCACCCTCCTCGAAACGGGCGTTTCTTCGATTCGCCGCGTGGTTAAAGACCCCGAGCGCTGGTCGCGCATTGTGGAACTCGCCCGGCAGAAAGGCGATACCCTTCCTTCCACACCGGATGCAGGAGCGTTGAATCAGTTTCTGGTCCAGCGAAAACAGGCAGACCCGGTTCACTATCCCGATTTGTCTCTCGCCGTCCTCAAACTGATGGGCCCCGGCGAATATGTGCTCTCACGCGCGGGCGATGCCAGCCAGGGCCACTTCGGACTCGCTGCGCACGACTACACCCACTCCACCGCGCCCAATCGCCGCTACGCCGATCTGGTGACGCAGCGCCTTCTGAAGGCTGTAATAGCTAAAGCGCCTGCGCCCTACACGGACGAGGAATTGGACGCCATCGCGCGCAACTGCACAATCCAGGAAGATGGCGCCCGCCATGTGGCACGCGATATGACAAAGCGCCTGGCGGCGGTTGCAATGCTGAATAAAATAGGCCAGACCTTCTCCGCCATCGTCACCGGAGTGACGCCGAAGGGAGTCTTTGTGCGCACTCAGGCGCCGCCCGTGGAAGGCCGTTTGATGCACGGCGAGGAAGGGCTCGACGTCGGCGACCGCATTCAAGTCAAGCTGCTGAGTGCCGACCCCGCGCGCGGCTTCATCGATTTCGGGAGGACCTAGTGTTGATCAGGCATACCGTGGCAACGTTGGCCTACCGCGCTGGCAAAGCTGTTCGCGGAGCCCCGCCTGAGTTCGCGGGTTACCGCGCCGATGCCACCTCACGCACACCGGTCGAGATTCTGGCGCACATGGGCGATCTCTTCGATTGGGCGCTCTCGATCGTCAACGGCAATCAGAAGTGGCACAACTCCGAGCCGTTACCCTGGGATCGGGAAGTGGCCCGTTTCTTCGGCGCGCTGGAAGCTTTCGACCGACGGCTCGCCTCCGATCAACCGCTGGCGGAAACACCCGAGAAACTCTTTCAAGGCCCCATCGCCGACGCACTCACTCACACCGGCCAGATCGCGATGCTACGCCGCATGGCCGGCTTCAAGATGAGTGGGGAAAACTACCACGTGGCCGACATCGAAGCCGGAAAAGTAGGCTACGAGCAAGCCGCGCCGCGCAAGGAATTCTAAGTCCTGTGGCGAAGGGCACTATGCCTGCTTCTACTTCACCGGTATGGTTAACGAACCGACCGCGTTGCTGGTCGGGTCCAGAATGACAAAGCGCACCTTCTGTACCGCTGGCGCCAGCGCCATGTCCTTGTACAGCACGAGGCCGTCTTTCATCGCCCTGTCGCGCTGCTCGTCCGTGAAGTGCCACGGAACGGAGACGACGTTCGACGTAGCAGTCTTATCGTCAGCCATGTAAGTCACAATTCGCACTTGCACCTGGGCGTCGTAGGCGCCTCCCGTGTGCGTCAATTGCAAGTCCGCCGGATCGATGCGCAGGCGGAATTGCGTCGCATTAGGCTGCTTGTCGCCAGGCGACCGGGTAGCGTTCAGCCCGATCTCCGCGGCGTCGAACTGCGCGCCGGTGGCTGCATCCATGGCCTCCTGCTGTTCAGCGCCGCTGGGAGCATCGTCGCGCGCGGCGTAGTAACCCTCCTTCGCCTGAATGCGAACGCCCTTGCGCGCGCAAGTCACGCGAAGCTTGTGAAACTTGCCGTCGATGCTTTGCGGCGCGGGGGCAAATGCGATCTGGTAACTAGTCCGGACGTCGTTCATGGCCGCTTTGATTGCAGCTCGAATGTCGATGGCGGCATTCTGCGACCGGCCGCCCGTATAGCGCGCAAACTGCTGCAGCGTATCCTCGCTCGACAGGCCCGAGTGTCGCGCTTCCGGATCGCCCGGCATGGCCATGCCGGGAGGGACCTGTTGAACCGGATAGATTGAGACATTGGCTCGGTCGAGCCGTGCGCTCAAGGAGCGCAGATAAGGCGTGTAGTCCACCGGCTCACCGCTGACGGTAGTCTCGGGACCGAGCACGACGGGAATGCCGTGTGTGATCCAAACGATGTTCTTGCGGCCGGGGATGCCTTCCATGCGAGCCGCCAGTGACGCCAGCGCCGCGTAGGTCAGCCTCTCCCGCAGATCGATATCCGCTTCGATCTCGATGGGCCTGGTCCGAAACACGTTTTTCATCGCCTGATCGAGCAACGGCTTGGCCTGCTGAGTCCAGGGAGCGCCGCCCGGATCAGGGGTATCCTTCGCCTCGGGATTAGGCAGTCCATGGACTGGATACAGGCGGCCCTCCAACGTCAACAAATAGAGGTAGAGCCCTTCACTGGCTTCGAGCGGCTGCAGGTAGTGGATCAGCTCATTCCAGGAATTCCCGCGCGCGCCCATATGCTCGTTGAGCAGGTCGAAGAGGATCACTGTGGCGTGACGGATATTGTTTCCCGTGCGGTTTGAGAATTCGCCGGGCGCTAGCGCCGCGGCGCGGTGCACGCGGCTGTCATCGTGACGGAAGGAGACGATTTCCTCTGGCTTGCCGTTGTCGAATACCTGTAGATCCGTCTTGGCCAAGTCGTCGACCGGGTCGCCATGACTGTCCACCGCCACTACATTCAGGCGCACCAATTGTGGCGGCCGGGGAGTTTCGGTGCGCTGCGCAATTGCGCTCCCCGCGCCAAAAGCAGCACAGACCACGGCGCCCGTGAGCACAATGCTCGCAACATTAGCCATCTTCCCTTACTGTAGCCGCTAAAGTCCGCCTCGGCCATACCGTGTTTGGGGTACCCCGGCGCGATCCGAGGAGTTCTAAAAGAGATCCAAGTCTGGTTAAAATGGGATTGCCATGCAATTTCCCCGCCTGCTTGTTGTCCGCCAGAAGTTCCCGGATCGCCGTATTCCCGATGTTGCCGCCGAGGTGCATAAGCAGCTTACGGCTTCCGGGTTTGCCTCCCGCCTGAAGCCGGGCGCGCGCGTCGCCATCGGCGTCGGCAGCCGCGGCATTCACAACATCGCCACCATCGTGCGCAATACGGTGGCCTATTGGAAGGATCAGGGGATGCAGCCGTTCATCTTCCCCGCTATGGGAAGCCACGGCGCAGCGTCTGCCGAGGGTCAAGCCGACGTGCTGGCGCATTATGGCATCATCCAGGAGACTATGGGTTGCCCGGTGATCAGTCAGCTTGAAGTGGTCTCGCTGGGCAAGACGGCCGACGGAATCGAAGCCTTCATGGATAAGACGGCGTACGATTCCGATGGCGTGATGCTGGTGGGCCGCGTGAAGTGGCACACCGACTTTGCAGGCAAGATTGAAAGCGGCCTGTTCAAAATGATGGCGATTGGGCTGGGCAAGTTCGCGGGCGCGCAGCGCTATCACTCTTACGCTTACAAACTGGGTTTGGAGCACGTGATTCGCAGCGTGGGCCGACAGGTTCTGAAGTCGGGAAAGATTCTGGGCGGACTGGCAGTGCTGGAAGATGCGAACCACAACACTGCCAAGCTGGACCCGGTCCCGGTCGAGGTCATGGAGCAGCGCGAGGAGGAGAATCTGGCGCTGGTCAAGACGTGGATGGGGCGCATCCCCACCGATCTCGATATCCTGATTCTGGACGAAATCGGAAAGAATATCAGCGGCGCCGGTATGGACACCAAGGTGGCGAATCGCGGCGTCAACGGCGAGTACAATCCGTGGGACACCGCACCCAAATTCAACCGCATCTTCGTGCGCGATTTGAGCGAACTGACTTACAACAGCGCCGTGGGGCTAGGCATGGCGGACGTGGTGACCGACCGGCTGGTGAACCGCACCAACTGGCAGCCCACCATCATCAATTCGCTCACCGCCAACACGCCGGCGGCGATTCGCGTTCCGGTGCACTTCCCCACCGATCGCGAATGCCTGGAACGCTTTGCGCCAACTGTAGGCAAGCTGGATTTGAGTGAAGTGACTTATGGCTGGATCCGTAACACGATGGAACTCGGCCGCCTGGCGTTGAGCGAGAATCTTTTGCCCCAGATCGAAGGCAATCCGTTGCTCGAAGTGGAATCGACGATCGATATCGAATTCGACGGCGATAACAACCTGATCAGCCCGTTCGCCCCTGTGGCGGAAACCGCCGGAACGCATTAGGCCCCCGCAAAACACTTGTGGGGCGCGGCATCCGCGCCCCACAAAGTAACTTCGCTTCTTTACTGCCTTGGCCTCTACTGCATGGGCAGCGGCAGCGTGTTGCTCGTCTGACCGTTGACCGTAATGGTCAACTGCGCATTGGTATTGCTGGGCACGCCATCGCCGCTGACCACGAACTGGATGGCATCCACACCCACCGAGCCGGCGAGCGCGAACGAATTCGATACCTGCAGTGTGGCCGAGCCCAATTGGATGGTGGCCGGATCGACTAGCGCATAGATAGGGGAACTCGGAATGGCCAGCCCCGCGGGGCGGGCAGGATTGGTAGCACCGAAGCCCGTGCCGTAGACCGTAATGGTCTCGCCGGCAGCTACCGGCGCCGACGGTGTCACCGGCGAACCGTCCGCATGGAGTGCCAGCGCAAACGTCTGGCCGTTGATGCTTTGCGGGAACAGGCCGGGCGCATCTTGCGCCACCGTGAAGGGCGCTTGCACATCGGGCTGTCCCTGCGAACTGACCGTGAGTGTCAGCGGACCGGGAGCCATATCCGTCGGCACTTGCACGTTGATCTGTGTGGGAGAGACGAAGAACAGCGGCAGCAGCCGGTCGGCGATGTGAACCGTGACGCCGCCGAGGGTCTGTTGCATGGGGCTGCCCTGGCCAAGGAAGACATCGGGCGCCATGTTGGCGCCGAAGACGGAGACTACCGACCCGGGCGCGACCGCGCTCACAGGAGTGGTCCCTGCGCCGTTGACAATGCCTGTTTGCGCCACGTACGGCACCTTATCCACGACGGCCTGCACGGCGCGCGGCGCGTCCATCGAAACCATGCCCGAAGGGCTGCTGCCCGTGAGATCGCCGGTCCAGTTGCGGAAGCGATAGCCAGGCAGTGCCGCTGCGGTGACACCGACGCGCGACTGCGCATCGTAGAAGCCGTCGGACGAAACCGGCTGCAAGGTAAAGCTTACCGAACCCGACGGGTTGGAACTGGCGGCCAGGTAATTCATCGTTTTGTAGTTCGCGTTGAACGTTGCCGTATCGGCGCCGAGGGTCAGCGTCAGAGCGCCCCCCGTGCCGTTCGACCAGCCGGCGAAATCCTGTCGCGACGTCAGGTTCACGGGAACGGAGCCCGGCGCGGTAACCACTGCCTGCGTGCCGATGGGCCGCACGATATCGCAGGGCGTCGCGCACGTGGTCCCATCCACAAATACATTGATTCCCGCTAGAGCACTGGTGACCACGGCATGACCCATCTGCGTGTAGGTCGCGATGTCACGGACTCCGGAGGAGATGCTGGCGCTGTCGCTCGGCACCGTATAAGTGTGAGTGGCCGCTCCTGCATCGGACCACTGTGAGAATTGCCACACATGTCCCGCTGCATCGGTCTGGGTTGCCGGAGCTTGAATGGTGTGGGTTTCGCCTGTGCCCCACGTAAACAGGTACGACGGCCAGTTGGTGCGGCCATCTACGCTGAGACTCAGCCCCGAAGGCACCGTAATCAGGTTGACAGCCACGCCCGGACGGAACGTGGCGGTGAGAGTATCGGGTAGGGAAGAAGAGGCGACCGTGTAAGCGTGAGTGGCGGCGCCGCCATCGCTCCACGATGTAAACACCCAGTGATTGCCTACAGAATCCGACTGCGGCGAAATTACGCCTATTGAGTGAGTGGTGCCAAGGCCCCAATCGATTTCATTAGGTGTGGGAATTGATGTGCGGTCCGCCAACAAATTGAGACCGGCCGGCACCGTGGCGAAATTGATGGGACGAGCTGGCGCAAAGATACAATTCACGACTGTCGGACCATTTAAGGTTAAAACATCCTGAAATCCAGTAATTGTTTGGGACGATCCCGCCGACCAGCCCACGAAGACGTAGCCGGCATTCGGCTCGGCCTGCAGCGTGATGTTGGAGCCTGCGCCAAAGAATAGTTGCTGATCGTTGGTCACCGGTTGGCCGTTGACGAATACGGTTCCGGGCGGCTGGCAGGATCCGCTTGTGCAGTTATAGAACACGAGGCTAAGCGCATAATTCACGCCGAAGGTCACCGTGTATTGAGTAATGGCCGGGTCGGCAGTTACCACCACCGTATTGCCCGGCAGAGGCCCGCCGGACCAGGACCAGCTCTGAAAGACGAACTGTGTGTTGGAGAAAGGCGTGGAAGTATTGAGCGCCTGCAATGTATGTTTGCTGCCCGCCGGCCAGATAAAACTGGTGGCGTGCTGATAGACTTGGCCGTCTACGTAGAAGTAGCCCCAGTCGGGAACCGGGACGATGCGCGTCGTGCTTTGTTGCTGCGCGTGCACCGTCGGAACCAGAATCACCAACAGGGCCGATACGAGGGAAATGGGAAAGAGTTTTGAAATTAATTTCCGCATGACGATTTTCCGGAAGCATCCGCTTGCTACTTGGCGTGCGGACAGACCTTTTGCCACGGCTGAAAGTATAGGCGCCATTTCAAAGAAAAAACACGGCTAACTTTGGTAATGCCTTATTTACTAGCCATTTCCATCATTGCGTCCTGCTTGAATCCGGCTTGTAATGTGAAGGGTTCGAAGACCATCTATGCGCTGTAAAGGGTTCTTATTATCAATTGCGCTCGCCGGAACGATCGCGAGCGTCGCGCCACTGCGCGCAGCCTCCTTTGGGACCGTAGTGCCGATCGGCGGCCCTGCCTCCGATATCGTGCTCGACGAATCCAGGGGAGTTCTCTATATCGCGAATTTCGGCGCGAACACCATACAGGTGATGTCGCTGGCCGATAACACGATCCACACATCGATGAACGTGCCTCCGCAACCGGGATCGATGGCGCTGTCGCCGGACTCCCAGTTCCTGGTGATCGTTCACTATGGCAACTTCACAGGTGGGGTATCCACCTCTAACCTGGTGACGGTCATCCATCTGGCGGACAATACCCGACAGACGTTCTCCACCGGCGACGCGCCGTTGGGGGTGGCCTTCGTCAACAATGGTGGCAGCGGTCAAGCGTTTATCGTGACCACGACAGGCTTCCAATTGTTCGATCCTGTCTCGGGTCAGATGTTCGTGCTGGGCACATTCGCCAACCTGGCGCAGGCGCTTCCGGTGAATCAGAACATCTTCCCTGGCCAGATTCTGGAAACGGCCATGACCGCATCAGCGGATGGGCAGGTAGTCTGGGGAATCGGCGGCGGCGGCACTGGCAATCAGGTGATCTACACCTATTACGCCAAGACCAACTCGCTGCAGATAACGGTGGACGTCTCGTCGCCGGCGCTGCTGCCGCGCGTCAGCACGGCCGCCGACGGTTCCTATGCCATGGTGGGCTGGTCACTGTTGCAGGGCAACTACATTAAGGGGCGTTATCCGAATGTGATTTCCTCGCCCAACATCACCGGCCACGCGATCGATTCCAAAAGCGGCATCATTTACGGGCAATTCCCCGATGCGTCGCAGCCAACCGGTGTGCCGGGAGCTTCCGGGTCCGGACTCGCGCCGGCGATGCTGATCATGTCCTCGGATAATATGACGGTCCTCGACCGCCTCACGATTCCGGAAAACATGGTGGGCCGCGCTGTCCTGACCGCTGACAACAGCATGCTCTACGCAGTTTCGGACAGCGGCGTGATGGTTCTACCGGTAGGCTCCCTCAATAGGTATCCGCGTGTGCAGGCCCAGCAGGAAGACGTGTTGGTGCAGAGCAACTTCTGCAACCGTAACTCGGTGACGCAGACTCTGACCATCGCCGATCCGGGCGGGAATCACACCGATTTCAGCCTGAGCACCAGCCAAAGCGGCGTCACCTTCATTCCCTCTTCGGGAACAACCCCCGCCACCGTGCAGATCCGCGTGAATCCCGCGCTGTTCACTACGAACGGCACCACCGTGGTTCCGCTGACCGTGAATTCCGGCAGCGCGATCAACCAGCCGCGGCCGGTGCGCCTGCTCATCAGCAATCCGGATACGGACCAGCGCGGCACGCTAGTGGACATCCCTGGCACTCTGACCGACATCCTGCCTGACACGGCTCGCAACCGCTATTATGTGCTGCGCGCCGATAAGAACCAGGTGTTGGTCTACGACGCCGGCTCGAATCAACTAGTGGCTACGCTGCGAACCGCCACCACCCCCTCCATGATGTCGCTGAGCATGGACCAATCGATGCTCCTGGTGGGCCACAACGATTCGCAGCTGGTGATGGTTTACGACTTGAATTCACTGCAGACGCTGCCGCCGGTAGTGCTGCCGGGCGGCCATTATGCGCGGTCTATCGCGCCATCGAACTCGGCCACCCTGGTGCTGTCGCGCGATGAGAGCACCGGTAAGGGCGTGATCGATAGCATCAGCATCGTCGGACAGGTGGGAACCATGCTGCCGAGCCTCGGCGTTTATACCAACTCGGTGTCGCCCACGGGCGTGCTGGTTGGTTCACCCAACGGCGCCAACATTATGATGGCGTCGCCCGATGGCAACGTGATGCTCTACTCAGCGGCTGCCAACTCCTTCACCACCTCGCGGCAGGATTTCAAGGCTCTGTCGGGCGCCTTCGCAGCGTCCAGCTTCAACAACTACGTGGTGGGCGGCAATGTATTTAATTCGTCCCTGGTGCCGATCGGGACGCTCAATGTTTCGGCCGGAACGGCGTCCGGCTTCAGCTTCGTCAACCAGGGTGGATACCTGGTGACCGCGGCCGCATCGAGCGGTCCTGGAGTGATCTCCAATATGCCGACACTGCAAACCTCGGCCGTGCGCCCCGTGCGCATGTCGGAAGCGCCCCTGCTGCCGAGCGCGCCGACCACCAGCGCGTCGACCGGCACGGGAAGCGCCGCAGGAGCCATAGGCGGAACCTCTGGAACCGGGACCTCCGGAACCGGGGCCAGCGGGCAAAATGGTTCGGGAAGCACCAGCGTGTATTCGCTGACCAGCTTCACCAGGACCGTCGCTCCTTTGCCTTCGGCCGGCACCGTAGTAGTGCTCTCCACCTCCGGCGCCACTGTGCTGGCAGCGAATTACGACGCCGCGGTGGCGCCGCCGCAAATCGGCAATGTCGTGAACGCGGGAGACGGCACAAAGCCGGTAGCGCCCGGCGGACTCATTACGGTCTACGGCCAACAGATGAGCCCTGTCAACATCGCTACTTCGCAGATCCCCCTGCCTACGGCATTGGGCGATTCGTGCCTCAGCATCAACGGCGCGCCGGTGCCCCTGCTGTTCGTCTCGGGCGGCCAGATTAACGCGCAGTTGCCTTTCAACGTGGCGGGCAGCGCCACGCTGACGATTCACACCCCGGGCGGCATCAGCAACAACTACCTGTTCTCGGTGCAATCGGCCGCGCCCAGCGTGTTCCAGTCGGGAACCGCCGGACCGCTTACCGGTCTTGCCACCATCGTTCGGTCCGACAACAACCAGTTGGTCACTCCCACCAATCCGATTCATCCGAAGGATTCAGTGGTGATCTACCTGACCGGCATGGGAGGCACGGTGCCGGCGGTAGATGCCGGTATGCCGGCGCCTTCCAGCCCGTTGGCCTCGGCAGCAATCACACCGGTGGTGACCCTGGGAGGTCAAACGTTGCCGGTCTCCTTCGCCGGGCTCGTGCCCGACGAAGTGGGGGTCTATCAGATCAATGCAACCATTCCGGGAGGCGTGCCGCAAGGTCTTAGCATCCCATTAACGATTAACCAGGGCGGGGCTAGCACCACCCTTAACGTTCGGGTAGTGAATTAGGACGCATATGAAAAAACTTCTACTACTAGTCACCGCGGCGGGAGCGTGTTTTGCCCAGCAGTGGGAATTCGGAGGCGTGGGCGGAGCGGGCTTCCTGAGTAATGTGAATGTCAGCAGCCCGCTTGGCTCAGCAAAAGCAGGGTTTCAGCCCGGAGGCGCCTTCGGCGCCTTCTTCGGGCAGAGCATCGGCGATCACTTCGCGGGTGAAGTGCGTTACGAGTTTCTGCAGAGCAATCTGCAGCTTTCGAGCGGTGGCACTACGGCGCACTTCTCGGGCAATGCGCATGCGGTCCACTACGATCTGATCTGGCACACCAACCGGAAGGAATCGCCAGTGCAGTTCTTCGCGGCAGTGGGCGGCGGCGTGAAGATCTGGCGTGGTACTGGGGCTGAGCAGGCTTACCAGCCGCTCAACCAGTTCGGTTATTTCACCAAGACCACGGCTTTGAAACCAATGGCCAGCGTGGGTGGCGGCATTATTTACAGAGTGTCCCCACGAATCTTCCTCCGCACTGAAATCCGCGACTTCATTACGGCGTTCCCGACCCAGTTGATCGCTCCGGCTCCGAACGCGAAGTACGGTTCGATCTTGCATGACTTCGTGCCCATGGTAGGCATGGATTACGTATTTTAAATAGTTCAATCTCCTCCTCTGCATTTGGGCCGCAAGTTGTAGTAACTTGCGGCCACTTTTGTTTAGGAGGAGCGAGTTCTACAGCTTCGCTTTGCCCACCCTTTCGATCAACGTGAGCATGTCTTCAGCGTGCTCTTCTTCCTTTGCCAGTATCTCTTCCATCATCCGCCGGCTGGTGGAATCGTTGTCTCCCAGGAAGCGGATGATCTCCGAGTACGACTCGATAGCGATACGCTCCGCCACCAGGTCTTCCTTGATCATATCCGTGAGGGTTTCGCCTTCCACGTATTCGGAATGGCTGCGCGAGGAGAGCCCTTCGGGGCTGAAATTCGGCTCGCCGCCCAGTTCCACAATGCGCTGCGCAATGCTGTCGGCGTGCTGTTGCTCTTCCGCAGCGTGCTCGGCGAATTCGTCGGCTACGGATTGGGCGCTGAGACCTTTGGCCGTGAACTGGTGCCGCTTGTAGCGCAGGACGCATACGATTTCGGTTGCCAGCGCTTCGTTCAGAAGACGTAGCACCGTTTCGCGGTCGGCTTTGTACGCGTCGGTGACCGCGCCCTTTTCCATGTGCTTGCGGGCCCGATCGCGGATCTGTTGAATGTCTGAAAGGAAAGGCTTATTGGGTTGCATCGTCGCCATACTTGTATCATCCAGGGAAGTGACGCGGCGCAGTGTGATGCATACCACATACGATTCCTCGACTGTACGTGCGCACCCTATTGAAAATACACCCTTTGCATCCTTCCAGGCCTTCCCTCCCCGCCCCGCCGGATTTTTGGTTCCATCATCGCCCCCTGTCCCCTGCCCCGCCCGACGTGCGCTATCGTATTCGATGATGGACGAGGCGTACATCCGCGCGCGCAACCTCTCGAAGGTGTACAAATCGGGGGGAGCACCCCTGCCGATCTTCACCAATCTCTCGCTCGACGTGCATCGCGGCGAGATGCTGGCGCTGGTCGGAGAGTCGGGCGCGGGCAAGTCTACCTTGTTGCATCTACTAGGCGGTCTGGACAGGCCTTCCAACGGTACGATATACTACGGAGGAACAGAGATTTCAGGTCTCGCCGACTCGGAACAGGCTGATTTTCGCAATCGGGAAATAGGATTTGTATGGCAGATTCACTACCTGCTGCCGGAGTTTACGGCACAAGAGAATGTGATGATGCCTTTACTGATTCGGGGCGTGCCGCACGCCGTTGCCGCCTCCGAATCGCTTGCGAGGTTGGATGAAGTTGGGCTGCGCGCGCGAGCGTCACATCGCGCCGGTGAACTGTCGGGAGGGGAGCAGCAGCGGGTCGTCTTGGCACGCGCCCTGGTGGGAAAACCGTCAGTCCTGCTCGCCGATGAACCCACCGGCAATCTGGACTTCCGGACAGGCGAAATGATCTTCGAATTGCTGGAAGGCCTGCACCGTTCCCACCAGCTCACGTCGGTATTCGTCACGCACAATTTGCATTTCGCACAGCGGTGCGACCGGGTATTAAACCTGGAAAAGGGTGGCCTGGTACCGGGAGAACCAAATGGTTCGCAACCGAACACCGGGCCGGGGTATCTTTAAAGTCATAGGGGGCGTCACACTTTATGTTCGAGCGATACACGGAGAAAGCGCGAAGGGTCATTTTTTTCGCGCGCTACGAGGCAAGCCAGTTCGGCAGTCCCTATATTGAAACCGAACATCTGCTCCTCGGCCTGTTACGCGAAGACAAAGCGCTGGCGAACCGTTTTCTCCGCTCGCATGCGGCGGTGGAATCGATTCGCAAGCAGATTGAAGGTCATACTACCATCCGCGAGAAGGTTTCTACTTCCGTGGATCTGCCCTTAAGCCATGAGTGCAAACGGGTTCTCGCTTATGGAGCGGAAGAGGCTGAAAGGCTGAACCACAAACATATTGGCACGGAGCACCTGCTGCTGGGCCTGCTGCGAGAAGAAAAGTGCTTTGCCGCCGAAATCCTGCATGAGCGCGGGCTGCGGCTCTCCACCATCCGCGAGGAGTTAGCCCGGTCGCAGAGCGAGAAAGTCGCGTCACAGCGCCCCAAGGAAAGCTCGCTGCTCACGGAGTTCAGCCGCGACCTCACCCAGGCGGCGATGGACAACACGCTCGATCCGCTGGTAGGCCGCGATTACGAATTGGAGCGCGTGGTGCAGATTCTCTGCCGCCGCACCAAGAACAATCCGGTTCTGATCGGCGAGCCCGGCGTGGGCAAAACCGCCATCGTCGAAGGTTTGGCGCAGCGCATTGCCGAGGGCGACGTGCCGTCGTTCCTGGCGGATAAGCGCATCCTGGCGCTCGATCTTTCGCTGATCGTCGCCGGCACCAAGTATCGCGGGCAGTTTGAAGAACGGCTCAAGACGATCATGAAGGAGTTGATGGAGAATCAGAACGCCATCATCTTCATCGATGAGTTGCACACGCTGGTGGGCGCGGGGTCGGCGGAAGGCTCGCTGGACGCCGCCAACATCCTGAAGCCGGCGCTTTCGCGCGGCGAGATTCAGTGCATCGGCGCCACCACGCCCTCCGAATTCCGCAAGTCCATCGAGAAGGATCGGTCGCTCGAGCGCCGCTTCCAGGCCGTCAAAGTGCCGCCGCCCAACGAAGCCGATGCCATCAAGATCCTGTTCGGCATCAAGGATCGCTACGAGAAGTTTCACGCGGTGGCCTACACAGACGATGCCATCGAGACCGCGGTGTTCACCTCCAGCCGCTACATTCCGGACCGTTATTTGCCCGACAAGGCGATCGATTTGATCGATGAAGCGGGCGCGCGCGTCAAGCTGCGCCAGACCACGCTTCCCGCCGATCTCGCGGACATTCAAAAGCGCATCAAGTTCATCGTGCACCGCATGGAGAATGCCATCGCGAACCACGAGTTCGAGAAGGCGCGTTTCTACTCCGATGAGGAGCGCAAGGAACGCGAGAACATGCGGCAACTCCGCGAGAAATATAACCTCGACGATTCCTCCACGGGCTGCGTGACCAAGGACGACATCGAAGAGGTAGTGGCGCGCTGGACCGGCGTTCCCATGACCTCCATCAAGGAGGAAGAGATCGCCAAGCTCCTGCGCATTGAAGAGGAGTTGCATCACCGCGTGATCAGCCAGGAGAAGGCCATCTCTGCCTTGGCGCGTGCGATTCGCCGTTCGCGCGCCGGCCTGAAAGCCAGCGCTCGGCCCGCCGGGTCGTTCCTGTTCCTGGGACCCACGGGCGTCGGCAAAACCGAAGTGGCGCGCGCCCTGGCGGCGTTCCTCTTCGGCAGCGAGAAGAGCCTGGTGCGTTTCGACATGTCGGAGTACATGGAGAAGCACTCGGTTTCGAAGTTGATCGGTTCGCCTCCGGGCTATGTGGGTTACGAAGAGGGCGGCCAGCTCACCGAGCGGGTCAAGCGCAATCCCTATTCCATCATCCTGCTGGATGAAATCGAGAAGGCGCATCCCGATATCTACAACATCCTGCTGCAGGTGTTTGAAGACGGCCAGTTGACCGACGGTCTCGGCAACCAGGTCGATTTCAAGAACACCATCATCATCATGACGTCGAACCTGGGGGCGCGCTTCCTCGAAAAGCGCGGCCACCTGGGCTTCTCGGCTCCGGCCGGCGAAGGCTTCTCCACGAAGATCGAAGACATGGTGCGCAGCGAAGTGAAGAAGGCGTTCAATCCGGAGTTCCTGAACCGGCTGGACGAGGTGATCCTGTTCACGTCGCTCACCGATGAGGACCTGATCCAGATCATGACCCTGCTGGTGGAACAGGTGAACGTCAACCTGGTGGCCAAGCAGGTGAAGATCCGGCTGGCTCCGGATGCCGCCAAGTACATCCTCGAGAAGACCTGCGCCGATCGCAGCTATGGAGCCCGTCCGCTGCGGCGCGCACTGCAGAAATACATCGAGGATCCGCTTTCCGAGGCGCTGATTCAGGGCACCCTGCCCCGCCCCTCCGAGCTCGAAGTCTATCTGGGCGACACGGGCATCTACTACCGCGTCGTCGCGACGGACGCGGAGACTCCGGTCACAGCCGGCGGTCCGGCGGCGGAAGCTCCGGCTGGAACGCTGCTGTACACGTTCTAGGGCACGCATTAGAAGTTAGAAAGCACCGGGGGCAGGCTTCCGGCTTGCCCTTCGTGTTTTGGTCATCATTTCGGTCTGGCGAAGAAGATGGCGATGCACGCCGCTGCCGCGAGAATCTGTCCCACGCGAGTGTAGTGCTCCTCCGGGGGCGAATCGTAGATCAGATCGATGTCGCAGGAACTGCAAAGCGGTTCGGCGATCAGGAGCCCGAGAGCATCGCCATGCAACCGCACGCTCGCTCCGTTGGCCGTCGCGTGCCAGCCCGGAGCGTAGGTCACCTGCACGGAAACGATTTGGCCGGGCGCTAAACTGGCCTGGATCCGCGCTTCATGCGCATTCACCCATTGCATTGCGGCCAAAGGAAGGGCCGCATCGTCCAGGGCCGCCACGTAGGGCCGAACCGGGCCCAGATCCAGCCCGTGTAACGGAAGGCGGCGTACTTCACTAGCGCGCGGAATCACGTGCGCCAGTGAAGTGGAACGGCCGGGTACGCGGTATAGGGTGGTATCGTCTTCCCGCCACAACACAGGAAGGATGCCATCGAACTTGTGCGGATTCCGAAACGGCTTGAAAAACTCGGGGCTCGACGCTCCGGGAACTCCGACAATTGCCGCGCCGTATGCTTTCAGCCAGAGAAGGGAATCTTCGGCATCGTGGATGCCCGCGTTTTGGCCCGTGTAGATGGTATAGAAGGCCAGCCGGTGGGCGGGTGACGGGACGCTTTGATCGCAGCATCCGACCATCTGGGGAACGTCGGCAAAATCGTTCACCCAAAGCCCGATGCTTCCGGCAGCGAAGACCCGGTCCCCTGGCGCATTCCGCTCCAGCCATTGCGCGGCACGATACTCGATGGTGCTCTCCATGCGGATGGGCCGGGTCTGCCGCGCCACATACGCGCGGTACTGCGGGAACTGAAACCCGCAGAACAGAGCCAACAGGACCAGCAGCGCCATCCGTGTCCGGCGCGGCCACCAGCGCCACCTCGCATGAATGGGAAACAGGAAGGCGGGGATGAATGTCATCTCCATCACCAGTTGGAAGCGATGCGGTTGCGGCAGCAGTGCCGTGTCGAACCAAAGTTTCCCAAGGACGACCGATCCGGATATGAGGAGCAGGTAGAGAAAGCAGCGAAATGCCCGATGCACGCCGCAGTGCTCAAAAAGGAGATGTAACGCGGCCAGGAGGGCGGCCAATATTACCAGCCATGCCGTTTGCGGGAGGCGGAAGTAGGTTCCATCCGAGGCTGCAGCATTTCCAGGTACGGTTGAGAGAAGCGAAGGCGGCACCAGCGGCGAGACCAACAGGTAGGCGAGGAGGCCGATTGCCGCGGCACCGATGCAGCGGCGGCGCGGGATGCCGCCGAACCGCGAGATCGAGTATGCCGCCAGCGCCATCGACAGGCTCACAGTGGCCGTCCAGTTCGTCGCGATCACCGCGGCGAAGAGAACCGCTGCGATTGGCACGAAGCGCCTTCGCCCTTTGCCGACCGCCTCGTGGAAACTCCAGACGACCAGAGGCAGCAACGCCAGCGCCGCGATATGAGGCCCTTCGCCGTAATGAACCAGCGCCTGGTAGCGGCGAGGCCAAAACCAACTGCCGAGATCGAGACGTGCCAGGCTTGAGAGCAGCACCACCGGAGAATACAAAGAGTAAATAACACCAACCGCCAGCGCGTAGCCGCGCGAATGCGTCAGCCGGTAACACAACCAGAACAGAGTTACTGGGCCGAGACAATACAGCGACGCCGTTACCAGACGGTAGGACTGCACGACCGAAAGATGGGTCACGCCGGCGATGGCCGCTATGGTCCAGGGGAGACCTGGTCCATAGACGCGCTCCATGGGCATTCCGCTGAACCACAGCGGAAACCAGCGCAGGTCGCCCCAATGCCGCGCGACCCAATGACTGAGCGCCAAAAACGACCCCTCAACGGAGCCTAGCTGGTCGACATAGCCGGCGGACCAGAATTCTCGGCACACCACACCATTCAAGCCGAAGAGAAAGAGGCAGCAAAGAGCCGTCCGCAACCGCTGGCCGTGAAGAAACGAGACTTTGACTGCATGCGATTGGCTCGGGAGTGAGGCGATCCGACCCATGGGTTCGCGCACTTCGGGTTGATTCAATTGCGGCACTGATCCTCCCGTCAAACCGATGCAGCACGCCCGATGCCACCTTGGGGGACTCCGGGCAGAGTTTGCTTTTGCGATCATACATGTTTCATGAAGTACCTGTGTCTGCTGCTAACCATGACCCTTTGGGCCCGCCGTCCGCCCGCGGCGCGCACTGCAGAAATACATCGAGGATCCGCTTTCCGAGGCGCTGATTCAGGGCACCCTGCCCCGCCCCTCCGAGCTCGAAGTCTATCTGGGCGACACGGGCATCTACTACCGCGTCGTCGCGACCGATGCGGAGACTCCGGTCACAGCCGGCGGTCCGGCAGCGGAAGCTCCGGCGGGAACGTTGCTGTACACGTTCTGACTAGGGCACGCATTAGAAGTTAGAAAGCACCGGGGCAGGCTTTCGGGCCTGCCCTTCGCGTTTTCATATGTGCCGCACCGCGTCCATCGGATTCATCCGCGTCCATTTCCTGGCCGCGGCATAGGCGATTGACAGAGACACGGTCGCCATCGCGATTCCAACTGGCCCGAGCACTCTCCACTCCACCGTGTGGATCGCGTAGAATTGCGAACGGAAAATGGCGCCTGCTGCTTCCCCGAGCCCCAGTCCCAAGAGTACTCCCGTTCCGGCGATAGCGATGGTCCGGCGGAACACCAGTTCCAGCACTTGCGCTGGCCGCGCGCCCAACGCAATACGGATGCCGAGTTCGCGCCGCCGCTCGCGGACCGAGTAGGAGATGGCGCCGTACAACCCCACGGTCGCCAGTAGCACCGCGAGCACGCTCAGGCCGCTCACGCACGCCAGCGTCATCCGCGGCACGAAGAGTGTTAGGTTCAGCCAGTCGTCCATCGTCATTGGAGGCAGCGGCAGCTTAATGCCGTACTGGCGAACCATGCGCGACATCGGGTCGAACCATAGGCGCGGATCGCCCTTGGTACGGAGGATCAGCGTCGCCGCGCCCTGCAGTTGCCTACCCAGGGGCTCGTACAGAAAGGCCATTTGCGGCTCGTCCAGATTGCCGTACTTCCCATCGGCGGCGACTCCCACCACCATCGCGGCCCGCTTACCGCTCACCAGCTCGAACGTGCGGCCGATGGGCTCCTGATGCGGCCAGAACTTCTCGGCCATGAAGTGATTGATCACGACTTCTTCCGCACCCTTGCCGGAATCGGAGCCGCGGAATGTTCGGCCGGCCAGGAGCTTGATGCCGAGCGTCGCGAGGTAGTTCTCGTCGACCACCGAATGGCCGATCATGGTCTTCTGGCCCGTGTCCGGACGGTCGGTCAGGTGGATCTCGACCTGGTCCGGATCGTCTCCGCCGAGTGGCAAATCGCTCGCCAGCGAAGCGGATTCCACGCCGGAGATTCCGGCGGCGCCGCGCCTAAGATTATCGAAAAGCACTCCTCCCTGCTCGGGCGTCACGCCGTTCTCATCGAGGAAGATCAGGGCGGCTGCGATCTTGCGGGCCGAAAAACCCGGATCTACCGTCCGCAGGTTGTGCAGGCTTTGCAGGCACAGGCCGGTTCCGGCCAGCGCCAGCGTGCAGACCGCCACCTGCACCGCGACCACGGCATTACGGATCCAGCTTCGCCGCGAGCCTCCGATGGCGATCTCACCGGTCAGCGCGCTGGCCAGGTTGGGCTTCGATGCGTAGAGCGCCGGCGCCAATCCGCTCACCACACTCGCCCCGACCACCAGCACTAGCGTGCAGGCCAGTACGACGTTGCCGGGATGCAGGTCGGCCGAGATGGGAAACGATCCGAAGGGCGGTACGGTCAGATCGAAGCGTGACAGCCACCGCAGGGCCACTGAGGCGATAAGGTACCCTAAGACTCCGCCTGCCGCGCACAGCGTCACGGTCTCGCGCAGGAACTCGCCGATCAATCGCGTCCGCGGCGCGCCCAGGGCAGTTTTGATGAGCGCTTCCTGGCGCCGCAGCGTGGCTAGCGCCAGCAGCAGATTGGCAGTGTTGGCGCAGGCGATAAGCAGGATCAGCAGAGCCGAGGTGATGAGGACGGCCGAGAGAACCCGCGCCGTCTCAGCCGAGTCCGGTCCCAACACGCTGATGCCGGTGAGGGCTGGCGCGCGCTTGCCGGCGGGTTCGGGAAACGCGGTCACCAGTTGACTCCAGAGCGACTGCACTTCGGCGCGAGCCTGCGATCTCGTGACGCCATCCTTCAGCCGGCCGACCAGCGTCAGTCGAAAGGCCTTGCGATCTTCCAGCCAGCCGTCGTCGTTGCCGGTGGGTGTAGCGGTTGCCTCGATCAGGTCGGCGCCGATGGCGAACACCGGCGCGATGAACTCCTTCGGCGTTACTCCGGTGATGGTCAATTTGCGACGGCCTTGCCTTATGACCTTACCCACGATTGCCGGGTCCGATCCCCAGCGCTTCCAGCAGGCGTAGGTCACGACGGCGGCGGGCGCGCCCTTCTGGTCGTCGCCCTCTGCAAAGAGGCGGCCCATCACGGGGTTGATCCCCATCACCTGGAAGTAGTTGCTGGAGACGTCGTTGTTCATAAGCATCTCGTCCCGGCCGGCGTAGGTGATGATCGTTTTGTTGTAGCTGTACGGAAAGGCGGCAATTGCCGAGAAGCTCCGGGCGTGTTGGCGGAGGTATTGGTATTCGAGGTTGGAGAAGGCGCCGTAGGTTCCGCCGTGGGCGCGGTCGACGATAAACATCGTCACGAGGCGGTCAGGATCGCGGGCGAAGGGCGGCCGGAGGACCATGGCGTTCGAGAGGCTGAGGGCCACAACGCTGAGGGCCATGGCGACCGCCAGGGAGAGGACAGCGATTGAATTGAGCTGCCAGTTCTTGATCAGCGACCGGATCATGGCGCGGTCTTTAGCAAGGCTAGGACCACTTTGCGACGCGACGTTCTAAAGGGCCTGGCGACAGCGCGCAGTTGCGCCGCCTTCACAGTGGGCGAAACGGGAAATCGGGAATATCCCGTTGCCTGCGGCCCCTTACCAATAGCCGTTGGAGAAGACAGGCTTCCGGCACGCGGCGCAGAACTCCGCCCCTTTTATGTCCAGGCGCTCCACGGCGTGGCTGGAGGCCATGACGCAGCGCCAGTCCTGGCAGTGGCGGAGTCCGAAAGTGTGGCCGAGTTCGTGGGCCGATTCCTTGAGCAGGCGCTCCCGGAACAGGTCGTCGCGATTCGGCAAGCCGTAGAACTCATCGTGCAGACGAGCGGCGGAAACCACCGCACAATTGCCGTCGAGCTGGGCTTCCCCGAACACGAAGGTGAGCACGGGGACGTACAGATCGCACATCGTCACGCCGAGCACTCGGGCATCGGGGTCGGCCGTTCGCTCCAGCTTCTGGATGATGGCGGTCGAGTAATACTGATGGCGGTCGCTATCGAGCGCGAACGAGATGTCCAACATCTCCGGACGGATGCGGCAAGGCGTGTGGAAGCCGCGGGCCAGCGCCGCCGCCAGCGTTTCAAGCACGTCCAGGCCAGGCGCCTTACTGGCGCCGTTCCCCAGAGGAATCAGATGAATCGGTCTCACCGCATGCCGTAGCGGCGCAGCTTGTTGTAGAGCGTAGTGCGGTCGATATCCAGAATCCGGGCCGCTCGCGACAAGTTGTGCTGCGTCTCCCTTAAGATGCGTTCAATGTGGGCGCGTTCGATGTCATCCAACGTTTTGCCGCCCTTGGGCTCGTCTGCCTGGAACGGAAAGGCGAAGTCGGCCGGGCGGATTTCCGCGCCGCGTCCCACCACCAGGGCACGTTCGATGGCGTTTTCCAGCTCCCGCACATTACCCGGCCAATCGTGGCGCATCAGCAGGTCCATGGATTCGGCGGAGAGCTGTGGCAGGGCACGGCTGGTAGCCAGGCAGAACTTGTTGAGGAAGTGATTCACCAGCAGCGGAATGTCTTCGCGGCGGTCGCGCAAGGGCGGCAGTTCGATGCAGAATACATGCAGCCGGTAATAGAGGTCGGGACGGAACGCGCCGGCTTTGACCAGCCCTTCCAGGTTCTTGTTGGTGGCGGCGATGGCGCGGAAATCGACCTTGAGCTGCTGGTTGCCGCCCACACGCACGATCTCTTTTTCCTGCAGGACGCGCAGCAGGTCGGTCTGGGTCTTCAGGCTGATGTCGCTGATCTCGTCCAGGAAGACGGTGCCGCCGTCGGCCACTTCGAACTTGCCCTTCTTGCGGTATTGAGCGCCGGTGAACGCGCCTTTTTCGTGGCCAAAGAGCTCGCTTTCGAGCAGGGTTTCGGTGAGCGCGCCGCAATGGATCGTCACCATCGGCATGTACCGGCGCGGCCCCGCGGCGTGGATGGCGCGGGCCACCACTTCCTTGCCCGTGCCGCTCTCGCCGCTGATGAGGACGGTGGCCTCGGTGGGAGCCACCATTTCGATCAGCTCCACCACCTTCCTCATCGCGGGACTCTTGCCGATCATCTCGGTTCCGGGCTGCGTTTCTTGCAGGTTCTCCCGCAGACGCGCCACTTCGCGGCGGGCGCGTTTGTGCTCGAGCGCGTTCGAGACCAGATGCGAGAGTTCGTCGGGGTCCACCGGCTTGGTGATGTAGTCGTAGGCGCCGCGCTTGAGGGCCTGCACCGCCGTGTCCACCGAAGCGTAGCCGGTCATGATGACGATGGTGAGGTCGGGATCGGCCTCGCGCAGACGGGACTGGAGCTCCATGCCGTCCATGCCGGGCATCTTAATATCGAGCAGCGCGATATCGAACTCTGTTTGGGCGATGACTTCCAGGGCTTCGCGTGCTCCCCCGACGGGCCGCGCCGAGTAGCCTTCACTGGTGAACCATTTCCCCAGCGAATCGCGCACCACCAGCTCATCATCCACAATCAGGATTTTGCCTTTGGTCTTGACCGATGTTGGACTTTCAATCACGCTGCTTACCATTCGAACCTCCTGCGAAGGCGGGTTCGCCTACGCTCGATAACGGCAACTCCACCAGAAACTCCGTTCCTTCACCAGGCGTGGAGCGGACCGTGATCTCTCCCGCGTGCTGCTCCACGATGCTGTGCGCTACCGCCAGACCGAGTCCTGTCCGGTTCTGGTCTTCCTTGGTGGTGAAGAACGGATCGAAAATACGCGGCAAAACATCTTGCGGGACGCCGCCTCCCGTATCCAGCACTCGTACTACGCCCTTCTCGCCATCCGGGCTCACTCCGGTGGCCACTAGCAGGCGGCCGCCTTTGGGCATGGCCTCACCTGCATTGACCATCAGCACCAGAACCACCTGTTGGATCTGGTTAGCGTCACACTGCACCGGCGGCATGTCGTTCAACAGAGTTTCGGTGAGCTCGATGTTCTGCATCTCGAGCTTGTGCTTCACCAGCGTCACGGCGCGATGCACTACGGTGTTGAGATCGTTGGGCTCGCGAATGCTGGGGGCCTGCCGGGAAAATGTCAGCAGATTCTTCACCAGCTCACCGCAGCGTTTGCTTTCGCGCTCGATGATCTGGACCTGCTCGACAAGTTCGTCGCGCTCCGCAAATTCATGCTTGCCCAGTTCGCGCGATACCAGCCGCGCGTAAGTCAGGATTCCGAACAGCGGGTTATTGATTTCGTGCGCCACCGTGGCAGCCAGTTTACCGATGGACGCCATCTTTTCCGACCGCAGCAACGTCGCGTGGATCTGCTCCAAGGCGGCTGTCTTGCGGTCAACCTCGGCTTCGATCTTGGCTTGCACTCCGCCCACTTCCGCGGTCATGCGGTTGAAGGAGAGCGCCAGGTCGCCCAGCTCATCCTCGGAGCGAACTGGCAAGCGGTAATCCAAATCGCCATTGGCGACCCGGTGGGTGCCGTCAATGAGCTCCTTGACGGGGCGATAGACCACCTTCCAGATGAACACCACGGCGAGAAATGAGCCGAACACAATAGCGCCAACGAGGAAGTAAAGCAGCTTGGATTTCTGGTCGGCCATCTGCTTGTCCACCTGCGCCAGCGTGAGGTGCGCGTCCACCACGCCGAGCACCCGCTGGCCGGAGTGATGCACATGGCAAGCAGCATTGGAGCATTCGGGCGCGTTGTCAATGGGGCGGACTAGGCCGAGGACGTGCTTGCCCTGCCGATCGAAGAAATCGCGGCGCGATGCCTCAAGCGACGTTTCCACCACCTGGCCCACTTCGGCGGGGTCTGTGGACAGAGTGATACGTCCGTCCTGATTCAGAATGCGGATGCGCCGGATGGCCGGCTGGCTGCCCAGTTCCTGAATGATGTTGACCAGGGCTTCGTGGTCGTTGTGCAGCATCTCGTACTTGGTGCTGCGGAGGATCAGATCGGCGATGCGGTCGGCGGATTGGGCCACGAAGTCGCGCATCAGGCTGCGCTCCACCCTCAGGTTGATGAAGCCGAAAAGCGCAAAGAAAGCCGCCGTACTCAGGATCACGCAGATCGCGAGCTTGGCGGCCAGGCCCAGGCGGAATAGCTTGGAAAGCTGCATGAAAACGGGAATCAGGACGCGAAAGGCAATGCCTTCAGCTCACTGTTACCGTTTCAGTCTCCCTTTCTTCCAGTTCGAGGTGAGCGGTCTCGGAGGAGTGCTGCTCGAAGATGGGGAAGTACTCGCCGATCATACGGAAAATGGCGAAGCCAGCGGCGATGATCGAAAGCGTTACCGCCACTTCGGTCCAGCGCGGCACGTAGTGGGTTCCGGAGCCTCTTTCGAGACCGGTGATTCCTACGTTGAGGCGGTTGGCGATGAAGCCAAAGACTACCATCACGGCGCAGGCGTACAGTTTGCCCGGCTTCGTGCGGATCGATTTCTGGTAGAGCAGCACGGTGGGAACTACCATCAGAGCGATCTCCAGGCCGAACAGCCAGGTTTCCGTGCGATTGAGCGTCAGCAGGCCGAAGACGTGGCGGTGCGACATATCGAGGAAGCGGATCCAAAGGTAGACGCTCATCACCACGGCCAGCACGCGCGCCATACTGGCCAGCAGCGGGAGTTCGAGCGCCCGGCCAAAGGCGCGACTGCTATGCCAGGATTCGAAAATCGTCATCGCCAGCCCTACCGCGATGGCGGAGACGTAAAAAAGCAGGGGCAGGATGGGGGTATACCAGAGCGGATACAGTTTTTCCGGCACGATGAGGAAGAGCGTGCCCAGCGAACTCTGGTGCAGAGTGGAGAGCAGCACTCCCAGGATCATGAGCGGCACCGAAATACGATGGATCCACTCGAGCGGCTTGTGCAGACCGAAGCGTTCGAACACTACAGGTATGAATTCCAGGAACAGCACCGTGGAATAAAGGGTGACGCACCACGCGACTTCGAACATGACGGAATGCGGGTTCCACATCACCAGCGGGTGCCAAAGACGATCGGGTCGCCCGAGATCGAAAAGCAGGCCAACCACCACTAGCGAGTAGCCTAGGAACGCGGTGAGGATAGCGGGCCGCATTACCGGTTTGTACTGCTTGATATTGAATATGTGGACCATGGCCACCAGCGTGAAGCCGCCGGCCGCCAGGCCCACTCCGCACATCACGTCGAACCCAATCCAGATGCCCCACGGAAACTTGTCGCTGAGGTTGGTGGATCCGCCCAGGCCGTAGAACACGCGCACATACGTGGCGTAGATACCGCTGAGCATGATGGCCGCGAAGATGGCGCGCCACACTGTGAGTTTGGGAAATTTCAGCTTCATTTGCGCCGCCCCTCCTTCTTCGAGACTTCGGCGCGTCGGTTCGTGATCCACCAGATGCCGCCCAGCAGCACCGAACCGGTGGAGACCACGTCGGGGACCAGTTCCAGCACGCGCCATGTGGTCTCGGGCAAGGCTTCCTGCGGCACGTTGGTGCGCAGACCAATCTGTTCGAAGGGCACCGCCGAGAGATACAGGACGGACGTTCCGCCAACTTCGGTGAGTCCGTACACCTTGTGGTAATACTGATCGGGCTTTTCGGCGATGCGCTGATTGGCTTCGGCCACCAGCTCGGCGCGATCTCCGTTCTTCGTAGCGCCCACGGGGCAGGCATCGGCGCACGCGGTCAGCTTACCCTGGCTCTGGCGCTCGAAGCACATATCGCACTTGCGCATCTTGGGCAACCGCTTGTCCCATTCGTAAGAAGGCACCTGAAACGGGCAGGCCTGCATGCAGTAGCGGCATCCCATGCAGCGGGATGCATCGTAAGTCACCGGACCAAGCGCGGTCTTTTCGAGAGCTCCCACCGGGCACACCGAAACGCAAGCGGGCTGTATGCAGTTCATGCAAAGCCGGCGGCTGAACTTGTCGCCGTGCGTCTCAATCGCGGTCAGCTTGTGCGCGGAGATCTTCTCTTCGGCAGCGACCTTGTCGTTATATGGCAGGCCCCAACGTTCGGCGCAAGCCCCTTCGCAGGCCTTACAGCCTATGCAAAGTGTGCTGTCGTAAAGGATGGCCTTTGGCATATGTAGACCTTAAACTCCTTTGTATCAGAAATCGTGTCGAATGTGTAGCAAAAACTTACAGCTTTTCAGTCGGTTAGGAAGAATTCACCAGTTACTTCGCGCCAGTTCTTGCCGGGGAGGGCGGCCAGAATGTCGTGCGAAGGGCGTCCGCCATCGGCGGCGACGGTTCCGGCGAGCGCCGGCTGGTGGGCATACAGCCGTTCCACGGCTTCGCGCATCCACTGACCCACCAGACCCTTGGGGACCAGGTTGCGAGTAGTGTTTTCTTCGTCGGGGACGTGGATGGCCATCAGCCAACCTTTGTCATAAGGATCGTTGCGCAGCAGGGCCGGATTGGAGAGGATTTCGCTGTTCACTTCCAGCACTTCACCTTCGGTGGGGGATACCATCTCGGACTTTTCGCCGTTGCGTAGGAATGCGACTACTTTCTGGCCCTGGCGGATCCACTGTCCGGGCTTGGGGAGTTCGATGCCCTCCACCTGTCCAGCCAGAGCGGCGGCGAACTCGTCGGCTCCTACACGCACTACATTCTTGCGTTCGCGAACCAGCCAGCTATGGCCGGGATGATAGGAGAGGTGTTCGGGGACGCGGAATCCATCTATATAGCCTTCGTCCAGGCGGGCGGGAACAGCAACGATCGCATCGGCGGCGACGGTGGCGAGAACTTTGCGGTGATTGAGGACGTAATCCAGAACGATGAAAACCAGGAACGTGAAGAGAACCAGAATGACTGTCATTGTGTTACCTACCTTTCGCCTTCTATAAAGGCACGGGGAATGCCAAACAGAGGTGATTTTTACCTCTTTATCTGTTGTGATTTGTTGCGGATGCGGAAATGCACGAGAGGGGCTCGGGAGCGGCTGTTGATGTTTACTACGGCGAATTCCGTGGAATTGCTCTAAAGGTGCATGGACTCCATGGCTTAGACCCGGTGAGGGGGAATACCGCGGTGGTGGCGAGGATTACAACGATTTCTCAAGATCGGAGCGCCGGAACTTAAGCATCCCGCTGCTTAGACTCCTCCCTCATAATTGAAGGTTGGCATTCCCTCCACACTACAAAGACGGCCGGTTCTTCAATCCAGGCGGGTCCGGGCCCCGAGGATTGGCCGATGTCCTGAAGTGGATGGCCAACCGCCACCGCGAACCGTCGCCGAAGTTCGTGCCGGTCAAGCCCTCCGTCCCGCCGCCTTCGGTGGATTCGCCTTCGCTGCTGGCGACCCTGGTGAATCATTCCACAGTTCTGCTGCAGCAGCCGGGATTAAACCTCCTGACGGACCCGATCTGGTCGAAACGCTGCAGCCCGGCTGCTTTCGCGGGTCCGCCGCGCCACAGGTTGCCGGGCGTCGAGTTCGATCGTCTCCCGCCCATCCACACGGTCCTGCTAAGTCACAATCACTACGACCATCTCGACCTGCCGACGCTTCGCCGGCTGGCAGCGCGCGGTGGTATGCGGTTCGTCGTGCCTCTCGGGGTCGCGTGCTTACTGACGCGCAATGGGATCGGTCCTGTGGACGAGCTGGACTGGGGTGATTCCCTCAACCTGGACGTCGCGACCATCCACGCCGTCCCGGCCTTCCACTTCTCCGGCCGGAGTTTGTTCGACCGCGATCGCACATTGTGGTGCGGTTATATGATCGAATCTGCCATCGGCATGGTGTACTTTGCGGCGGACACGGGCTTCGGTCCTCACTTCGGCTGGATTCGTGAGCGCTTCGGCGCCCCGCGCGCCGCATTCTTGCCCATAGGCGCGTACAAGCCGCGCTGGTTTATGTCGCCCGTTCACATGAACCCCGAGGAAGCCGTGGAGGCCCACCGCATTCTGGGCGCCGGGGCCAGCATCGCGATTCATCACGGCACATTCCAGCTCGCCGACGAGGCGATCGACGCCCCGCGCCAGGAACTGCTGGCATGCTTGAGCGCGTCGACTGTCCCGCGCGATTCGTTTCTAGTCTTGGACAACGGCCAGTCCGCGCGCCTCACCTGACACCTATGGACCACCGCACTCTCGCCATCGTCAACATCACCGGCAGTTCGCTCGACGTTCTGGGCACACTTTATCTCGCCTACGATCTGCTGGGGGGCGAGCATGGGCCGCTGCGCGCTTTGAGCCGCGGGGTCACGTATGGAATCATCTTCGCGGTAGGCTACGGCATCGGACTGGGGCCGGTGTTCGGCATCGCTTGTGGAATGACGCATGGGATTTCACTGGCGTGGGAATTCTCCCGTGCGTCGCGCGGCTTGCCCAAGACCGGATTCTGGCAGGATTCCCTCGCCAGTGCGATTCGCGGAATCGGACACGGCATTGGCGGCGCCTGGATTCTCGGACTGCCGTTCGGAATTCTCTTCGGTGCCGTCAGCACCCTTGCACAGGTGGCGGCGTACCGCATCGGCATCCGGCCGACCATGGATTACGCGCCCGCGCCGCGAATTCGCCTGAGAGTGCGGCCGATGCTGGCAGCGCTCAATCGCACCGTCGGTTACGGTGTAGCCGCCGGCTGCCTTTGCGCCTTTGTGGCACACCGGCCCGACGTTGCCGTGTGGTATGGCGTACGGATTGGCCTGACTGTAGGACTGGTGACGGCCATCATGACCACGTTCACGCCACTGGTGGAATGGGGCGCGGATCACATTCCGGAAAAGGGGATGGGCGTGTTTGGGGTCGCGCTGATTCTCGTGGGATTCGCGCTGCAGTCGGTGCAGTACTGGTTCAATTTATTGGACATTCGGGTTGGGTAAGCGAGTCGGCAATCGCCCGGGCGGCGAGCGAGGCGTTAAGATCAACTACATCATGTCCACACAGAATTACGCGAACCATCGCCAGTTGGTGCCGGCGTTCCATATCGTATTGTTTCTGATCCTGGTGCTCACGCTGATCGGGGCGTGCGTGAATCTTTACGAATCCTGGGACGATCACACGCGGCTGTATAGCGCGTCGCTCATTGTGGTGCTCACCGTCTGCGGGCTGATGCTCTTCGCTTTCGTGCGCATCTTTCCGCTGAAGGCACAGGACCGTGCCATCCGCGCCGAGGAAAATTTGCGCCACTTCGCCATGACGGGCAAACTGCTGGATCCGCGCCTGCGGATGGGGCAGATTGTGGCGCTGCGGTTCGCGTCGGACGGCGAGTTTGTGGCGTTAGCCAAGCGGGCTGCTGACGAGACGCTGGCGCCGAAGGTTATCAAGCAGGCGGTGAAGCAGTGGCGGCCCGATACGTATCGGGTATGACAAGAATTCCGGTGCCTGACAGCCGGCGGGCCATACAATAGGACTATGAAACGCACAGCTAACGCGCAATGGCGCGGTGACTTGAAGTCCGGCCAGGGAGCCATCACGACCGCGAGCGGGGTTCTTTCCTCGACGCCCTACTCTTTCCACACCCGTTTTGAGGATGGCAAGGGAACGAATCCGGAGGAGCTACTGGCCGCCGCCCATGCAGGATGTTTCACTATGGCGCTTTCCGCGCAGCTTGCCGGCGCGGGCCTGACGGCTGAGAGCCTGGAAACCACGTGCAGTATTAGCCTGGAGAAACAGCCCGAAGGCTTTGCGATTACGGAGAGCCATCTGGAGCTGAAGGCAAAGGTGCCGGGCGCCACCCAGGAGGCTTTCGACAAGGCCGTGCAGGCTGCGAAGAGCGGATGCCCGGTGTCGAAGCTGTATAAAACGAACATCACTTTGAGCGCGACTCTGGAGTCGTAAGGCGTCACACAGCCGGTGGCAGGACCACCGGTCCTCTTGGGAACCAACAAACCGCGGCTGGAGTCCAATGTCGACAGTTATGCTGTCTGACATTCGGTACGCTTTCCGCTCATTAAGGCACAGCCGCGGGTTTACGGCGGCTGCATTGATCGCACTTGCGTTGGGAATTGGCGCCAATACGGCCATGTTCAGCGTCGTCTATGCGGTGCTGCTGAAACCGCTGCCGTACAAGGCGCCAGAGCGCTTGGTTTGGGTCACCCAAAACAACAAGCGCTTCAAGGCCGAGCTCGTCATCGCTCCCGACTTCGTCGACTGGCGCGCACAGAGCCGTTCTTTCGACCCACTGGCCGCGCTGGCCGTTTACGACAGCACGGTCACCGGCGCCGGCGACCCGTTCAGCATCCGCACATGCCGCCTCTCCGAGCCGATGAGCCGCATCTTCGGAGTGCAGCCGGCATTGGGGCGCGACTTTTTGGCCGAGGAACTCGAGCCGGACTCAGCTCCGTCTTCCGCCCTCATCAGCGACCGCTTCTTCCGTAGCTTCTTCCATGGTAGCCACGCGGCCTTGGGCGCGAAGATCGTCCTGAACAACGAGCCCTTTGCCGTGGTCGGGGTCCTTCCACCAGATCTGCGCCTGCCCCTTCCCAGTCCGTTCGGACCGCAGATCGAAACCGAGGTGCTGATTCCGACGGTATTCCGCCCGGAGAATTCTCCCCGCGATGCGCGGGGCGTGAGCATCGTGCAGGTGATCGGACGGCTGCGACCGGGTGTTTCGGTGGCGGCGGCGCGGGCCGAACTGGCGGCGATTGAAGCACGGCTGCCCCAGCCTCCCTTCATCCACACTGGAGAACAGGAACTGGTGGTGATGCCGTTGCGCGACCGGATTCTCGGTAACACCGGCCGGTCTCTGGCGATTCTGCTGGGCGCGGTGGGGTTCGTGCTGCTGATCGCCTGTGCCAACGTAGCCAACCTGCTCCTTGCGCGCGCGGCGGCCCGTCGCCAGGAAATCGCGGTGCGTATGGCGCTGGGCGCAAGCAGCGGGCGTCTCATCCGGCAAACGCTCACTGAAAGCCTGGTCCTGGCGGTGGCGGGCGGCGCGGCCGGATTGCTGCTGGCCGCGTGGTGCCTGCGGCTGATCGTCAGCTGGAACGCGGTGGTGGTGCCGCGGCTCCACGATGCCTCGCTCGACCCGGCCGTGCTGGCCTTCGCCTTCTCCCTCTCGGCCTTGACCGGCGTGCTGTTCGGCATAGCGCCGGCAGTGGCGGCGTCGCGCGGCACGGTCCACGACGCGCTCAAATCAGCGGGCACCGTGTTAGCGCGGCGGAGGCTGCGCGGCGCATTGGTGGTGGCGGAAGTGGCGCTTTCCCTGGTGCTGGTAACAGGCGCCGGGCTGATGGTAAAAAGCCTGTGGGTGATGCACTCGGCGGCGGCGGCGGCGACGCCCGAGCGCGTGCTCACCTCAAGTTTGCAGATCGACAACCCGCGTTATCGCGACGGTGCGCAGTCGGACGCGTTCATGAAGGATTTTCTATCGCGTGTGCAGTCGCTGCCCGGCGTGCAGGCTGCGGCGGTAAGCAACGGCGGCGGGTCGATGATGCTACAGCTCGAAGGCTCGAGTTCCCAGCCGATCAAATCCGATATGTTCACCGTTACGCCGCGCTACTTCGCTGCGGCCGGCATCCGGCTGCTCAAGGGACGGCTGCTGGCGGATGGAGACACGGCTGGCCCGGCCGTCCTGCTGGTGAACGAAACGCTGGCGCGGCAGCTAACTCCGGGATACCCGGCGGTGACCCCAGTAGACCTGCGGGTGCCGATGGCCAGGCCGGGCGGCGGCCCGAACGATCGGATCCCGGTGACCATCGCCGGCGTAGTCTCCGACTTCCGGGGCTCGCGGCTGGATGCGCCAGTGGAACCGCAGATCTTTCTGCCCGCCGGCCGTTCGCCATGGCGCTTCGGCGTGGAGATCATGGTGCGGGCGAACTCGGAGCCGGAAGCCTTGATGGGCGCCATCCGCACGCTCGGCCGCCCGGACGGGATCGCGCTACTCAAGCCGCAGACGCTGGCCGACCGGCTCGATGCCTCAATCGCGCCGCGACGGTTCGAGATGACGCTGCTGATCGTATTCGCATCGCTGGCGTTGCTGCTTGCGCTGGTGGGCATCTACGGCGTGGTCGCGTACACCGTGACGCAGCGAACTCGCGAAATCGGAGTCCGGGTGGCGCTGGGGGCACAAAGGTCTGACGTGGTAAGGATGGTCCTGGGCGGCGGGCTGAGGCTGGTTTGTGGTGGCGTCGCGGCCGGCCTCGCAGCGGCGATGGGCCTCACGCGGCTTATGGAATCGTTCCTCTACGGTGTGAAGGCCACCGATATAGCGACTTTCGCCGTGGCATCGATCCTGCTGATTGGCGTGGCGGCGGTCGCAGCTTGGATACCGGCACGCCGGGCCGCGGGAGTGGATCCATTGATCGCTCTGCGGTGGGAGTAGCGAGTTCCCGCTACATATTCTTGCCGAGGCCCTTTTGAAGAGCAGACCGGTAGACCAGGCCGGCAGTGGAGACATCTTCGATTGCCAGGCCTAGCGACTTGAAGAGCGTGCGTTCGGCGGGCACGGTCCTGCCCAGCGCGCGGCCGGCGATGACATCTCCCAGTTCGGCCTGGATGTGATCGGGGCCGAATGGGATGAGGTCTCCCGATTCCTGGATGGCGGCATCTTTGGAATCGACGAAGACGCTGGATCTCGCGACCAGAATCGGATCGATTTCGCTCTGTGAAGGGCGGCAGGCTCCTATCGCGATCACGTGAGTTCCCGGTGAGACCCACGAGAAGTCGATGGCTGGGGTCACGGAACTGGTCGCCACCATCACAACATCGGCATCGCGGACGGCGTCTTCGGCGCTGGCCGCGGGAATGGCGCCTGTTTCCCCGGCGAACCGTTCGAGATTGGCGCGCGTCGGGCTCCAGGCGCGGATCTCGCCAAAGGCCCTCGC
Source organism: uncultured Solibacteraceae bacterium (assembly GCA_963815475.1). Taxonomy (GTDB): domain Bacteria; phylum Acidobacteriota; class Terriglobia; order Bryobacterales; family Bryobacteraceae; genus Sulfopaludibacter. The sequence continues at coordinate 285,160 of CAWFHD010000001.1, forward strand.
CTGCTGCAGCGCCTGAATGTGGCTGCGCGCCTGCACTCCCGAGCCCAGAATGGCCAGCCGGGCGGCATCGGGGCGCGCGAGATACTTCACCGACACCGCGGAAGCTGCGGCGGTGCGGATTTCGGTGATCCAGCGGCCATCCATCACGGCCAGCAGTTCGCCCGTGTCGGGATCGAAAAGGGAGATGGTGGCGAGGTGGGTGTGGAGTCCCTTCGCGGCGTTGCGCGGGACCACCGATACCAACTTGGCGCCGAGCAATTGGTGGCCGGGATCGTAGGCCGGCATCAGCGCGAAGAATTCCCGATCACGCAGTTCGATGGCGGTCCGAACGGGTTGCACCACGTCGCGCGCCGAGAAGGCCGCCAGTGCCGACTCCATGACTCCGATCACATCGGGCACAGACAGGCTGGCGCGGACGTCCGCCTCGGAGAGCCAGAGCGGCATGGTCGCTAACGGCCTCCGCGCCTTCCGCCGCGTCCACCGGTGGCCGGGGCGGCGGTGTCGTCAGGCGAGTCTTCGCCCGGCTTGGCGGGCGTGATGCGGAGATCGGCGCCATCGTAGGGGCACTTCTCGTACTCGAACTGAAGGCTGCGTTTGCAGGTGGGGCAATACTTGACCACCTTGGGAAGCGGGTGGATGGCCTTCGAAGAGAGCCACGCTTCGCGGAACTTTGCCATCTCCGGAGTGAGTTCGCGGCCGGCCAGTTCGTAGGGCGTCATCTGCAGCGCGGGTGTCTCGGCGAGAATCACGTCGGCTTCGCGCTTTCCGCCGCGGGCTTCCACCTTGACGTGGATCTTGTCGCCGGCTTTGTGTTTTTGCAGGAGCGCATCCAGGTCACGCTGTGTGGTGAGAGCCTTGCCGTCCCACTCGGTAATGCGGTCGCCGCAATCGAGACCGCCGGCGTAAAGCGGCGAATCGCGAAGCGTAGGGCCGGTGAGATCGAGTCCGGTATCGGACCAGTTTGATGAGCCGTTGCCGAGATAGAGCTTGGGGCCGCCGGTGCGCTTCTCCAGCACGAAGCCGGCGCGGGCGAGAAGCTTCTCGTAATTCATCGGCTCCTTACCGAAGATGTGGCGTTCGAAGATATCGGCGGCGAACTCCTTGCTGCCGGTAGCGGTGGCGAGCGTGCTCTGGAGGTCCTGCAGCGTGTAGGGCTTGTTGGAGTCGGGATGCTCGCGCCACATCTGGCGCATCCAATCGTCCAGGGACTTGCCGGGGAAGCGCGTGCGGATTTCCAGGTCGATACCGAGAGCGATGGCTTGTCCGTACGTGTAGTAGGAGATAAAGGTGTTGGGGTAGTTGACGGGATCGTTGGACGTAGCGGCATCCACAAAGGGCGCTTGACGGCTCATGTCGATCACATCGAAGACGGTGCGCCCGGGTGCGGTGAGGACGGCGCTGGCGGAGCCGCCCATGGAGCGCGCAAATCGATCGATGCTTTCCAACCCGGCCCGCTTGAGGACGAGAACGCCGTAATACTGTGTGAAGCCCTCGGCAAACCAGAGCGAGTCGGACATGTCGGCGCGCTCATAATCGAAAGGCTCGAGATCGTGCGGGCGGATTCGCTTGACATTCCAGTTGTGAAAGAACTCGTGGGAGACGGTGCTGATAGCCTGCGCGCCGCTGGTCTTGAGGTCGCGCGTTCCGCTTATGACGGTCGAATCGCGATGCTCCATGCCGTCACCGTTGACGTAGGGAAGGTAGTCGACAAGGAAGGTGTAGCTGCCGGTGTCGTACTTGGGGAACGCGCCGAAGACGCCTTCCTCTTCGGCGGTGACGGCGGCGGCCATTTTGGCGAAGGCGGCGGCCTCTTCATCGGTGCCCTTATGGTGCAGGGCCATGCGGAACTGTGTGTCGCCGGTCTTCCAGGTGGCGAGATAGTGCTTGCTGATTTCGACCGAGCTGTCCATCATGCGGTCCATGAAGGGCGCGGTCCAGGAGCCGTCATCGTGCGGCTGAAGTTGGGTGGCAACCTTCCAGCCGGAGCCTTCCGGGAATTCGAACTTCAGCGAGACAGGGATCTTTTCGAAGCCGTGGGCCCACACCAGCGTGGCGGGCAGGTTGAGATGGGCGTGAGTGGGGTCGATGCCGCTGTAGGTGCCATCGGCGCGGTCGCCAAAGAGGGTATACTCGACGACGACCGTTCCCTTGTGGCCGGCGATGTTCCACTGGTAGGGCGTGGCGCGAGTGACAGTGAGCGAGTGGCCCTGGCCGTCGCTGGCGCGGAAGTTGTAGACGTTCTTGGCGAACTCGTGGAGGGCATATCGACCGGGCGAGGAGCGGCTCATGACCACTTCGAGCACCGGCTGCCGCACGCCGGCGAAGGTGGCACGGATCTCGGCTTCGTGGTGGGCGGCATTGGGAAATCGGAGCTCGTAACGGACGGGCTCCTGCGCGAATAGAGGAAAGGCAAAGAGAAGGAAAGCAGAAAGTTTCATGCGTGGAGACAAGAAGTATAGCAAAAGGGCGCTCTGGAGCGGGTTTCCCGTATCAGTGGCCATCCGCCTGCTCTGTGATTCCGGGGGGCAATCGATTCGGAGGACAATATGAGCGGTAACACTGCAGATGTCTCGTTGAGCCGGGGGCACGGGTACAGGGGTGTATGGACGCATCTTCGGGTGGTCCGCCTGGCAGTGCTGCTCACGTCGCCGTTGATCTACCTTGGCCTGCTTCCTTTCCTCTTTCTGGATCTGTTCGTGGCGGTCTATCAGGCGATATGTTTCCCGGCGAACGGCATTCCCAAGGTGCGTCGGAGTGACTACCTGATCTTCGATCGCGGGCGGCTGCCCTATTTGAACTTGATCGAAAAGGCAGGGTGCATCTACTGTTCGTATGCCAACGGGCTGCTCGCCTATGTGCGGGAGATCGCGGCTCGCACGGAGCAGCATTTTTGCCCGATCCGCCACGCCGCGAAGGTTCCGGCTCCCCATTCCCGTTACTCGCACTTTGTGCCCTATGGCGATGCCCGGGCGTACCATGCGCTTGTGGGTGAGTCGCCGAACGCGTTTACGGATATTCAGGGGCGGGATGAGAGAAGATCCTGACGGATGCGACCAACCACAAGTGCGCGATACGAGGGTGGGGGCAAAGCCGGCGCTGCCGAATCCGCTACGCTGGCCGCCCCCCATGTATCGGTAGATTGATGCTATCCGGAGATGCGGGAGGTTTCAATAGTCGAAACGCACTAGCACCGCCGCGTCACACTACGACTCCGCGACATTCTCCCAGGGAGATTCGACGGTAGCCGGGGGCGTCGCACCAGCCTTTCAGGATGATTTCGTCGCCGTCTTCCAGGAAGCGACGGACATCTCCATTGGGGAGGCGGAGGGGTTCAGTGCCTTTCCAGGTGAGTTCGAGCAGGCAGCCTCGATTTTCCTTTTGGGGGCCGGAAACCGTTCCGCTTCCTATCAAATCTCCAGGCCGCAGGTTGCATCCGTTGCTGGTGTGGTGCGCCACCATTTGCGAGAAGGTCCAATACATGTTCGCGAAATTGGTGTGGCTGATGCGGAATCCGTTCAGCCAGACTTCCAGGTTGATTTCGTAAGCGTCGCCAGTGGGACTTTGCAGATGCGGCAGCAGCGTCCGCTGTTCCGGCGCGCGGCGGAAGGGTTCGAGCGCTTCGGCGGTGACTACCCACGGCGAGATGGACGTGGCAAAACTCTTGGCCAGGAATGGGCCGAGCGGTTGATACTCCCACGTCTGAATGTCGCGCGCCGACCAGTCATTCAGCAAGCAGACGCCGACGATTTGATCGGAAGCTTGGGCGATGGGGATCGGCTGGCCGAGCGGATTGCCGGGGCCGAGGAATGCGCCGACTTCGAGTTCGTAATCGAGGCGGCGGCTGGGTCCGTAAGCCGGCGGACCGTTGGGTGAATCGGAGGTCTGGCCCCATGGGCGCTTGATGGGCGTGCCGCTGATAACGACGGACGAGGCGCGGCCGTGGTACCCCACGGGCAACCATTTGTAATTGGGCAGCAGCGGATTGTCTGGCCGGAACATGCTGCCGACGTTGGTGGCGTGATGGAGCGAGGCGTAGAAATCGGTGTAGTCGCCGATGGGGCACGGCAGCAGCAAGCGCACACCGGCGATGGGCACGACGTGCTGTTCGGCGCCGGGGCGGCGGCGTGAGAGGTAGTCGCTGATCAGGTGGCGGACCGCGCCGCGCTGATTGACATCCATCGCCATGATGGCTTGGAGCGAGGGAATGCCGAGGGCAGTGGTGACGTCGAGGATCTGGTCACCGATGGCGACTCCGAGGTGTGGAGTGGCGCTCTTCAGAAAAGTGGCGAAGGGCAGATTCTGAATGGGGAAATCGACGTCGGGCTGGTTGGCGGAGGCCACCCAACTCTGCAGGGAGGGATCGTGCGTGTGGTCGATCATGAGAGGAGTCCGAGGGCATGCAGGTCGTCGATGGGTTCGTCGAAGGAGCAGGAGCCAAAGCTGTGCGCGAAGTCGCGGCGGGCCGCTTCGATCTGGGCGATAGTGAGAGTTTCGAGACGCGCGAGCAACTCGTGGGGGTCTTCTTCCGTGAGAATGTCGATCAGGTCTAGGTCGTCTGCTCCGTGCCACGCGGCCGTCGCTGCGACGAAGACGTTCAGAAAGCCGTGCATGCCGGTCTTCGTCGAGCGGATGGGATGGTGCAGACCAGCGGTAGCTTTGAAGGGAAGTCGGCGGGCGGCGGCTTCCTTGAGGAATTCGGCGAGTTGATTCACTGTCGGCGTGGTAGTACGGATCTTGGCGAAGGCGCCCGGTGGAACTTGGTTCAGCGGCACTTCACAATAAGTGGGAAGGGAGAGCTTTTGCGGGCGCTTCGTCTCCAGGGTTTCGATTTGCGCTGGTAAGGTTGCGGGTTCGGTGTCCGCGAGCAGGCTGACTCTCCAGTCCGCGTCGATGAGTTCGGTTGTGCCAAGGACGATTCGATTGAGGATCCAACTTTCGGGTCGGGCCCGATGGACACGGAATTTCTGTGCGGCTTCGCCTAGCGGCAAAGACGCCGGCGGGAACGTGCCGGCGTAGTCGATCAGGTTGGTGAGGAGCGAGCGAAGTGCGGCTCTCGGCACATGATCATTGTACTCGCGGGGGCGAAGACGGAGCGTTCTTTATCGGCCCGATGGCCGATACGGCAGGCAGGATGGATTGGGCCGAGCCGTCCCAAATGATGATGTGGCCCTGGAAATCCCCGGCGATGGTGAGGTTCCCGTAGGAAGCTACCCTGGTGAGCAGGGCGTCGGCCGGTTTGGCGGCAGCTTTCTGCTTTCCGTCCATTCCCCAGACGCGAATGGTGGAATCGCGGCCCACGCTGACCAGGCGGCCGTCGGCGGTGAACTGTACGCTCAGCACTCCTCCCGGCGGTGTTCCGAAGGTTCCGGGCGCGGGTTTAGGCTGATGCGCCTTGGGAATGCTGGCCACGGGGAAGCCATCGCCCACGTTCCAGATAATGATCTGCCCGTCCTCGCTGCCGCTGGCGAGCAGGGCGCTGTCGCCACGCCAACTCAGCGAGGTGATGGAATCCTTATGCTCGGCGAGATTGCCCACGGTGCCGCCCGACGCGCTCTCCCAGAGGAAGATGCCGCCGCTGCGGTCACCGGTGGCGAGCTTCGTTCCGTCGGGGCTGAATTCGATGGCGGTGATCCAGTCAGTGTGGCGATTAAGCTGGTAGATCAGTTTGCCGTCGCTCACCGAATAGACTTTAACCAGTTTGCCGGGACCGCCGAGCGCGACCAGCTTGCCATCGGCTGTAACGTCGGCCGCGAGTACGATGTCGCGCTCTTCGCCGATAGTCGCTATGCGATTGCCGGTCTTTACATCGAAGAGGACCACCTTGCCGGACTGCACGCCTTTGCCGCCGGCGGCGAGAAGCGTGGCGCCATCGCGGCTGAAGTGGAGGGCATACGGAATGCCTTCGGGAAAGGCGAGTTCGCCGATGCACAAGCGTTTGTCGAGGTCGTAGAGATCGATGCGCTCATGGCCGGAGACCGCGAGCAGCGGCGCCCAGGGGCTGGCAGCGAGCGCGGTCACCGGGTTTGCGCGAGCGGGTTCGGGAAGTTTGAAGGGCGCGAGCGTTCCGGGCATCGCGGGCGGGTCTACGGGACGGTTGAGGCCGGTGGGTTTGAAATCGAGCGACGGCCCAACGTTGCCCAGTGGCTGGCTGGTGGCGGTTTCGAGGAGTCCCTGCTGAATCCAGTCGCGAATCAGATTGATGTATTGGTCGGGAATCTTCGCTCCGCCGAGCGGCATCTGCGGGACGCCTTCGCCTTCGTGGGCAACAGCTTTGTAGAGAACGCTGGAGGCCGGACGGCCAGGGATGACCACTTCACCGCCGCCGCCCTTGAGCACTCCGGCGAAGGATTCAAGGCTGAGGCCGCTACGCATTTCAGAAGCGCTGTGGCATTGGAAGCAGTAGCGGGCGAAGACGGGCTTCACGTCGTCGTCGTAATTCGGATGCTTGCCGGTCTGCGCGGCGGCGGGGGCCAGGGTGAGGGCGAGAAGAGCTGGAACGTATTTCCTCATCAGTGGTTGAAGGCGAACTCGGTGGAGTTCAGCAGAGCCCAGAAGATGTCGTCGTAGGGCTGGCGATCGTTGGGATGGCTGGCTACCAGCGGGAGCAGCTTCTTGCGCTCCGGCTCGGAGGGCCTCCGACTGTAAGCGCGGATGAAGAGATCGTCCAGAATGTCGTCTGGCTTCTTCTTGCCTTCCAAAAGCTTGGCGACCACGGTGCTTCGATTCAGCTTGCTCTCCACGGTGTCGCCATTCACCAGGTGGAGCGCCTGCGCCAGGGTGGGCTCCGATCGCGTTTCGGAAGCGTTCACGGATTCGCGCGAGCAGAGGCCGAACGTCTTCAAAAAATAATTGTTCGACCGATTCACGCCCTCGAACAACTGGACGGCGCGATAGCCGTTCGGCGTCTCGTTGAAGCTGCTGGGAACGGCGGTCACCTCGGCGATGGAATCGAGCAGCACGTCGGCGCGCAGACGTCGCAGGTGCTGGTGCGAGAACTGCTGCTCGTCATCGCGATTGGTGTCGTTGGGGACGGTGGAAAGCTGATAGATGCGCGAATTGCAGATGTCGCGCATGAGACGCTTGGCGTCGAAGTTGTAATCGGCCAGATGCTGTCCGAGCGCCTGAAGCAGCTCGCGATTGCTGGGGGGATTGCTAATACGGACGTCGTCGACGGGGTCGACTATGCCGCGGCCGAAGAACTGCGCCCAGATGCGATTGGCCAGGTTCTCGCGAAAGAGCGGGTTGTCTTTAGCGGTGAGCCAGTCGGCGAGTGCGATGCGAGGATCTTTGCCCTTGGTGTCGGGGGCGTCGCCGCCCAGGAAGTGCGCCGGCACCGGGTGGCCGTCGAGCAGGTGCTTGGCGGGCGCGGCGTTGGGGTCGTCATAGATGAAGAACTCGCGCTCTTCGGAGGCCACCTTTCGCTTCACGCCAGTGAAGAAGCTGACGAAGCCGTAGTAGTCTTCCTGCGTCCAGCGATCGAAGGGGTGATTGTGGCACTGGGCGCACTGCACGCGCATGCCCGTGAAGACCTCGGCAACATCCTGCGCGACCCCTTTGGGATCGTACTGCCCCTGGGGCAGCATGGTGTAGAGGTTGGTCGCGGGATTGCGCAGGTTGCTGCCAGTGCTGGCCACCTGGGCACGCACGAATTGATCGAGCGGCGTGTTCTTCTTGACCTGGTCGTGAATCCACTCGTAGTAGGCGAAGGCGGCTTTGCGGTCGGTGCCGAAGGAGCTGTTGTTGTCGGAGCGGATCTTGAGCATCTCCGCCCAGCGGGTGGTCCAGAGGTCGGCGAATTCGTCGCGCGCCAGCAGTTGATCGATGAGCCTGGCGCGTTTATCGGCCGCGCGGTCCTTCATGAAGTGTTCGTACTCGTCAGGCGTGGGGAGGAGGCCGGCGAGATCGATATAGACGCGGCGCAGGAACTGCTCGTCGGCGGCGGCAGCGCTCGGAAGGATGCGGAGGTTCTTGAGCTTGGCGTAGACCAAGTCGTCGATGTAGTTGCTGGAGGCGAGCTTGGGCCACTTGAAACTGCCGGGCGGCAGCACCGTGATTTCGGCGCCGACGGTGAACTTCGCGAAGCGGGCGAAGACGAAGGTGTCGCCGCGCTTCCCGGGAGTGACGACGCCCTGCTCGTCGATATCGGCGGTGGTTTTGTTATTCGTCAGGTAGAGCGCGAGGTTGTTCACGGTCCGATTGGCGCCATCGGAATACTTGGCGACCACTTGCAGGGGGCGCTTCTTGTCCTTCGGACCGAAGACTATCTTGTCGGGGACAAGCGAGAGCCCGGTGATGGTGGGGACGTTAGCAGCGTCGTCAGGCGCGCCGGCCTGAATCCACTTGAGGAGCGTGTTGTAGTATTCGCTGTCGGGCTTGAAGCGGCGGCCTCCGGAGTGGGGCACAGCGCCGATGGCTTTGAGCAGGAGCAGGCTCTGCTCGGGGACGGCAAGATCGATACGGCGTCCGGGGATCTGTTGGGTGAGGCGGTAGTAGTCGCCCGCGGGATCGTAACCGAAGAGGCCGAGGTGGAAGCCGTCTTTGCCGGCGGCGGCTCCGTGACAGCCTCCACTGTTGCAGCCGGCTCGAAAGAAGACTGGCATCACGTCGAGGCGGAAGCTGATGGGACGAGGCGGCGGTGGAATTATGGGTGCGGGAGTTTTCTTAGAGGCGGCGATGGCGGGCAGCAGAGCAAGAAAGATCAGTGGGGCGGAGTTCAGTCTGCGCGGGACTTTAGTCCCGCTGCGGCGCTGGGCGGACTGAAGTCCGCCGCAGGCTGAAGCCTGCCCCACATGGGAATTGACCTTCATCGTGCCACCTCCGCGGTCTTGGGGGCGTCGATTCTCAGGATTCCCGCGCCTGTGTGCTGGCGGATAGTCTGGCCTTCCACGGTGAAGGTGACTTCGCAGGTGAGGCCTTTATACAGGCCGGCCAGGGCGTCGGGGTCAGCCTTCAAGTGAAAGACTACCTCGGTGTCTTTAGATGTGATCTGCGGCGCCGGGTCCAGCATGGTCACGCCTTTGGGCAGTTGCTGCAGCTTGAGAGAGGCTTTGCCGGGAAAGGGATTCTTCTGCTTGAGCACTCCGATCAACACCGTCTGCTTGCCTCGCTCCACCGAGCCTCTTTGCAGGTCGATGCTGAGATACGGCTCGGAAACTTTGAGGTCGACGAAAGCGCTGGAGGCGCGGATGCGGCCCACTCCGCTGTAAGCGTCGCCACCGGTGGTGGATGCGTTCATCGCGATCTTGTACGTGCCGGGCGCCGCTTTGTCGTTGGCCTGGATGCGGAACGTGGCTTCGTCTTTCTCCGCGAGAATGGTGACCACCGATTCCTTCTGCACACCGGGCGGCAGCCAGTCCGGCTGGATTTCGATAGGGCCCTTGAAATCGCCATGCCGCGTCACTTTGGCTTTGAGAAGCAGTTCGCCACTCTGCGTCAGAGGCACATCGGGCACTTCGAGTTCGATGTGGAAGGGCACCGGGTCGGTAACGGCGAACGCGTACTTTTCGAGAAACACGAAGTGCCACGGCAGTTCGCCGGGCCGATTGGTGAGCGCGAATCCCTGCCGCGATCCGCTGTCGATGTGCGCCGTGGCATCGATGGGCTTCAATCGCAATTCGATGAGCGCGGCCTGCTGTTCGGCATCGGGCGCGGCGATGAATTGCACTGGCATACGGTTGGAGCCTTTGCCGAAGTGGGGCGCGATCATGGTGACACCCTTGGGCAGACCAACGGCTTCCAGTTCCAGCTCGCCCTTATAGTTGTTGCCGAGCCCCTGCGCCGTTTGCACGTCGATTGTCCAGCGATTGCCCTTCGGCACAATCAAGCCGGTGAGGCGCGGAATCTGATAGCCATCGCCCACGGTGATGTGCGTGTAGACGGCATCGCGCACGGGTTCGATCTCGATGCGATAGACGTGGTCGGGACCGGCGGCCCCGGTGGTGTCTTCCACTCCCAGGATGTAGTCCCCATCGGCGGGCGGCTTGAAGATGGCGATGGGGTCCTGCTGATCTTTGATGTACCAGGTGCCGCGGCCGGAGGGAAAGCCGAGGTCGGTGAGCTTCGCGTCATCGGCATCGAGGATGTGCTTGGGATCGGTGGAGCTGGCGATCCAGATTTTCGGGTCGACGGGTGCGCCCAGGGTGCGGGCGTAGGCGCGAATCCTCCAAGCCTGATTTTTCTTCGCCGCGAATTTGAACGTTTGCGGCTCGCCGGGTTTATCCAGAATGCCATTGAGCGCCGCGGGCAGCGTAGCCGGCGTGCCGAACGATTCCCAGAGCACGTTGGGATACGGCGAGACGCGCAGCACGTTGGGTGAGGGCGCCTTTTCAGAGAAGTAATCGAAGCTGCCGGGCTTGGCGGGCAGGGCGATCTGGTCAGTCCGAACGCCCGTTGGGTCGCCGAGGATACGTGCCTCGATGGTGGTACCGGCCTGGCCGCCCGCCGGAAAGATGGCGGTGGGGCGCGAGAAAGTGCCGATGTGCGCGCGGTACCAGGCCTGGCGCGGCGGGTAGAAGATCTGCTGCTTGATTTCGACGTAATACGTGCCGTCGTGCGGCGCGACGATGGAAAGGACCGGATCCTGCACGAAGAGCGCGCTATCGTCGTTCATGCCGAGCTCTTTGCCATCGGTGTCGAGAATGCGGACCATGAGGTCGTTCTCCCCGCCGAAGTGCAGGGTGCCCAGGCGCGCGGCTTCTACTTCCACGGAGACACGCTGCCCCTTCTGCACCTGCACACGATACATGTCGGTGTCCATGTCCTGGCCGGGCAGAATCTGGCCTTCGACAGTGGTGTTCGGCAGGACCGGGTGGGCTTTTTGCAGCGTGTCGTTCTCACCGATCTTGGATTCGGATTCGTACTCGGTGGGGAAGGGGCTCACCCAGAAAGTGACGGCGTCGCTGAGGGCGGTGGCAGTGCGGACGCGGAGCACGTGTTCGCCGAGCGGGCAATCGGGCGCGATTTTGAATCTGACCTTGAAGCCATCGCCAGCCTTGGGATAAGAGACGAATTCGGCGGCGGTGATGCCAGGCTGATAGAAGAGGATCTGCTTGGGGTTTTCGAGCGACGTGCCGTGGAATTCCACCAACACGGTGGCTCCCCGGGCTCCGCCTCGCGGCAGGAGATAATCCACCATGTAGCGGGTGTCCGCGTGGGCCGGCGGGGCAATCGAAAACAGTACCGGAAAGAGTGCCGCCACTGCAGACACGAATGTCCGCGCCACGAGTCGCATATTAACTCAGAAGGCCCTGCACGAATTTGCCGTCTCGCACAATGTCGATGGGTCTGCCTCCGGGGGCAAGCAGACGATCCTCGGAGTTAATTCCGAGTTGATGATAGACGGTCGCCAGATAGTTTTCTACGGTCACCGGATCTCGATCGGGTTCGCTTGCGGTGGCGTTCGAGGCACCGTAGATCTGCCCGCGCGCGATGCCGCCTCCGGCGAGCACTTGCGAATAGACGCGCGCCCAATGGTCGCGGCCGGCGGTCTCGTTGACCTTGGGACTACGGCCAAATTCGGAGGTCACGGTGACGAGCGTGGAATCGAGCAGGCCGCGCTGGTCGAGGTCGGCGATGAGGCCGGCAAAGGCATGATCGAAGGCGGGCATACCGTTGTTCACGGCGTCCTTCACGCCCACGTGATTGTCCCAGCCATCGGTGCCGTTATACATAACGGTCACGAGCCGGACGCCGGCTTCCACCAGGCGGCGTGCCAGCATCAACTGCCGACCGATTCCGATGATCCGGCCTCCCCGCGGACTCTTATACTCGCCGTAGAGCTTGGTCATCGCATCGGGCTCGCCATCGAGCGAGAAGGCTTTGCGCGCCTGCGGCGAACTGATCAGCTTGTAGGCTTGTTGGTAGAACTCGCCCATGGCGTCGAGCTCGGCGGCATTCGATTCCAGTTGGCGGAAGTGATCTTCAAGAGCTTCCCGCGCGGTGCGGCGGCGATCGAAACGCTCGTCAGTGATGCCCTTGGGAAGCGCGATGTCGCGGACCTGGAAATTCTTCTGGCCGGGGTCCACTCCCAGTTCGAAAGCGCCGAACTTGGAACTTAGGTAGCCGGTGCCCCCGGCTGCCGGGACGTTGGGCAGCCCCACATAGGCCGGCAGATTGTTGCGGGGTCCGAAATTCTGCGAGACCACCGAGCCGAGCGAGGGATGCTGAATGGCAGGCGTCGGCAGATATCCCGTGAACATCTGATAGGTTGCCTGCGCGTGATCGGGGATGTGACCGGTGATGGAGCGCACCACCGTAATTTTGTCGGCGATCTGAGCGGTGCGCGACAGGTTTTCGCTGAAGACAACGCCGGGTATCTTGGTTTTGACCACACCGAGCGGCCCACGATACTCGATGGGCGCCTCGGGCTTCGGATCCCAGGATTCCTGATGGGCCAGGCCGCCGGGCAGGATGATCTGAATGACGCTCTTGGCGGGCCCTTCGGGCCGATTCACGCCGAGCGTGGCGGGTCGAACTTCGCCGGCGCGGGCGTTCATGCGAAAGAGGTCGGGAAGGCTCAGCCCCAAGCCACCGAGCAAGCCAACCTGAATGAAGCTGCGTCGGCCGAAGGCTGTCGGATAAATCGGGCCAGCGCAAATATGCTTTTCGTCTCTATTCATCCGGGATTCCCCTCCTGGACGTCTTCTCAGAATACCAATACCAACCCAGCGGCGGGACGTTAGTTGCTGCTCAGAGTGGCAGAAAAGGCACAGGTTCTGCGCGACTTGCGATGAACGACGCGGTGATGATCTAGCTGTCAGCTAAAGCCGACGGCTAAGCAAGCGGCTGAAAGCCGCCTGAAGCGGGTGGCGCACGCTCTCAGCGTGCCGCGTCCCGACTCCTCGGGACGCTTGCCTCGCTCACGGCGGGAAACGTGTCCTCAGGAGTGGGGACACGGCAGACTGAGAGTCCGCGCCACGTCGTCAAAGCAGAGGTGATACCTGCTTGGACCTGGAGACTGAACCTAAACCGCTTGTCCTTCCCGGGCCGAGGCGCTACTGTAAGGGTCGGCAGTTCGGCCCACCACGGAGGGTTCTAACATGACGCGACTCACACTCATGATGTTCGCCCTTCGCCTCGCTGCGGCCGCGGCGCCGGCGGTGAACAAGGTGGAACCTCCCGATTGGCCGGCTGAGCCCGCCGCCATCACTTTGCGGATGCTGGTAAGGGGGACCGACCTGGCAGGCGCCACGGTCCGCGCTCCCTTCCGCACCGGGACGCCGACCATCAGCGCCTCTGGCACTCACCTCTTCGTGGATCTGACGATTCCCGCATCCACTCGCCCCGGCAGCTATCCGCTCAAGATCACCACAGCCAGGGGAACCGTGGATGCGCCCTTCGCCATCGTCCCGACCCTAGCGTCCTCCGGCCGCTTTCAGGGCTTCGACACCGACGACGTGATGTACCTCATCATGCCCGACCGCTTTGCCAACGGCGATCCCGCGAATGACGATCCCGAGGGCTCGCGCGGCCACTTCGATCGGTCCAAGCCGCACGCATACCATGGCGGCGATTTCGAGGGCATCATCCAGCACCTGCCCTACCTGAAGGACTTGGGAGTGACCGCCCTCTGGCTCACCCCGATTTACGACAACAGCAACTCTTCGGCCGACTACCACGGCTACGGCGCGGTGGACCTTTACGGCGTGGAGGAGCACTTCGGCACGCTGGATAAATTCCGCGAACTGGTAGACAAGGCGCACGCCGCCGGCATCAAGATGATTCAGGATGAGGTAGACAACCACGTGGGACCCAACCATCCCTGGGTGAAAGACCCGCCGACGCCCACGTGGTTCAACGGCACGGCGCAGCGCCACACCACCAACAACTTCCGCGTCTGGACCCTGCCCGAAGGCCACTCCACGCCGCAGACGCGCGACACCACGCTCAACGGCTGGTTCGTCGGCCTTCTGCCCGATCTCAACCAGGACGATCCCGAGGTGCGCCGCTATCTGATCCAGAACACTCTCTGGTGGATTGGACGCACCGGCATCGACGGCATTCGCCAGGACACGCTCCCGTATGCGCCTCGCACCTTCTGGCGCGATTGGAGCGCCGCCATTAAGCAGCACTATCCCCATTTCAAGATTGTGGGAGAGGTGTTCGAAAGCGACCCGTCGCTCGAAGCCTACTTCCAGGGCGGGCGCGCCATGGACGGCGTGGATACCGGCATCGATACGCTCTTCGATTTCCCGCTTCACTCCGCGATCCGCAAAGTCTTTACTGGCGCCGCCCACACCATCGAACTGCCGAAGCTGCTGTCGCACGACTACCTGTATAGCGATCCCAATCACCTGATCACGTTCGTGGGCAATCACGATATCGCGCGCTACATGAACGATTCTGCTGCGACGGTCGACAGCCTGCAGCGGCTCACAGCGTTCCTCATGACCGTGCGCGGCCTGCCGCTCCTTTACTATGGCGACGAAATCGGCATGCGCGGCGGCAACGATCCCGACAATCGCCGCGACTTCCCCGGCGGCTGGAAGGACGATCCGAAGAACGCCTTCGAGGCCGCGGGACGCACTGCCGAACAGAAGTCGATCTTCGACTATGTGCAGCGCGCCGCCCAAGTTCGCGCGCGGATGGAACCGCTGCGCCGCGGCAAACTGGTCGACCTCTTCGTGGACAACGACCAGTACGTCTTCGCGCGAGTCACTGCCCAAGCCGGGGTGTTGGTGGTCTTCAACAACGCCGCCAAGGAAGCGACGATCGCAGTGTCACTTGCCGGCTCGCGGATCGCGGATGGAGTTACGCTGCAAGATCAGCTAGGCAGCGCGCCACCGGTTAAGACCGCAGCGGGCATTGCGGAATTTCACATACCGGCACGAACTGTCGCCATCTACCGGGCGCAGTAATTTTGAAAAGGCCTGCTATGGAAAAGCCACCATTACGCTATCCGCAGATCTGGAATATGAACTTCGGATTCTTCGGAATCCAATTCGGATGGGCGCTGCAGATGGCCAACATGAGCGCCATCTACGAATATCTGGGAGCGCATCCGGACCAGATCCCGCTGCTGTGGCTGGCCGCGCCGCTCACTGGCCTGATCGTACAGCCCATCATCGGCCATCTGAGCGATCACACCTGGGGCCGCCTGGGACGCCGCCGCCCCTACTTCCTGACCGGCGCCATCCTCAGCTCTCTGGCGCTGCTTCTCATGCCGAACTCGACGGCTCTGTGGATGGCGGCCGGCCTTCTGTGGATTCTCGATGCCTCCATCAATATCAGCATGGAGCCCTTTCGCGCCTTCGTCGCCGACCTGCTCCCCGAATCGCAGCGCACCGCTGGATTCGCCATGCAAAGCCTGTTCATCGGCTTGGGCGCGGTGATCGCGAGTGCCCTGCCCTGGCTGCTTTCGGGCAAGCTAGCAGCATCCACCTCGGCGATCCCATCCACCGTAAAGCTGTCCTTCTACATTGGCGCGGGCGTCTTCCTGGCGTCGGTGCTCTGGACTGTCGCCACTACCAAGGAGTATCCGCCCGAAGGTCCGTCGACGCCTTCCGAAGGATTCCGCGAAATCCTCCACAGCATCGCCGACATGCCCCGTACCATGAAGCGACTTGCGGGCGTGCAGATCGCTACCTGGCTGGGGCTCTTCTGCATGTGGCTCTACTTTCCGGTCGCCGTGGCCTACCATGTATTCGGCGCCACCGACCCGCAGTCGCCGCGCTACGCCGAGGGCGTAGCTTGGGGCGGCCTCTGCTTCGGAATGTACTCGGCGGTCTGCTTCGTTTTCTCCTTCGCTCTGCAGCCGCTCGCGCGCAGTCTCGGCCGCCGCCGCACGCATGGCATCTGCCTGCTCGCCGGGGCTCTTGGACTGGCGTCGGTGGCCCTCATCCATAATCAATATCTGCTGCTGCTCTCCATGACGGGAGTGGGTGTTGCCTGGGCGAGCACACTCTCAATGCCATACGCGATGCTCGCAGGATCGCTGCCGCCGAAGAAAATCGGCGTTTACATGGGGATCTTTAACTTCTTCATTGTGACGCCGGAGATCCTGGCATCGGTGGGGTTTGGATGGTTTATGAACCATGTGCTGGACAACAATCGCCTGGCCGCTGTCGTGTGCGGCGCCGTTTTTCTGGCCTTGGCGGCCGTGTTGGCGCAGCGTGTGGAAGAATAAGGACCGCCTGTTCTCAAGCACACAATGAAACCGTACGCGCCATCACACCATTCACGATTCGTCCAGTTAACCCACCGGGCGCGGCGTAAGATCCCCGGTTCTCCCGATGTAAAATCGATGACGAGCGATTCGGAGGCGCCACGCTTCGCCACTCAGCCTTCGATAGCAAGAGGAGTGATGGGGAATAAGAGTTCCAATCGTAGAATTCTTATGATTGAAGATAACGCCGGCGATGCCTGTCTGCTCAAGCGGGCGCTCCGTCAACACCGCCTCGACTGCGAAGTCATCGTCCTCGATGATGGCGGAAAAGCCATCGACTACTTGCACCACTGCGCGCCGGACCAAAAGCCCGACATGGTGATTGTAGATCTCCACCTTCCTAAAGAAGACGGGATTGAGGTGCTGAAGAAGTACCGTGCGAGTCCCGCGTTTGTTGAAACCCGCATGGTGGTGCTTACATCGTCGGAATCTGCATTTGACCGTCAGCGCGCAGAGACCATCGGCGTGAGCGCTTACCTGCAAAAGCCGACGCGGCTCAATGATTTCCTCGAAGTTGGAGGAGCCATCAAGCGGCTTTTCGAACCGGCGCTTCTGACCCGTTCCGCAACGTAGGTTTTCCAACGAACGCGCCAGCGGCAGATAGCGCGGACGCGATCGCCTTCACGGTTCCCGACCGTGGAGAGCGAGCCGGTCACTTCTCCTTGGCGGATGCCAGGACCCTCCGGATGACCTGCGCTAACTCGAGATACGTAGTGAGATCGGCCGATTTTTGGAAGTAAGCTTCCGCCCCTAAGCTGGCCGCCGCCTGGCGGTCCGATTCCGAAGCCGACGAGGTGACAACGATCACCGGCAGGTTCGCACACGCCGATTCATTCCGTAAGTGCCGCAGCACTTCAATACCTGGAACCTTGGGTAAGTTCAAGTCCAGCAGCACTAACGCCGGCCGCTGACAATCGGAGTTCCGCGCCAGATCTTCGAAATACTCGAGCGCATCCTGCCCGTCTGTGGCGATACGCAGATCGAGATCGAGGCCACAGGCCTCCAGCACACTCTTAATGACAAAGACATCCGTTGGATTGTCTTCCACCAGTAGCACGCTCAACGGCTTGCTCAGCGGCTTGCCGGCTTCGGACTCGGCGCGCTCGTCAGTTCCGGGCGGGAATGGAGAAGCAGAAGGTGGATCCCCGGTCTGGCTCAGATCGTTCCAGCCAGATCCGCCCGCCATAATGTTCCACCAGGCGCTGGCAGATGGCCAGCCCAATTCCACTGCCTGGATACTTGCTACGGCTGTGCAAGCGTTTGAAGAGCCCGAAAATCTGTTGCGCATACTGTGACTCAATCCCAATCCCGTTATCTGCCACGGAAAACACGATCCAGCCGTCCCGCTGTTCGGCTGTGACATGTACAAGAGGAACCTCCTTGTTGCAATACTTGATGGCGTTGCCGATCAAGTTCTGAAATAGCTGCGCGAGACGGCCGGCATGAATTTCAGCCGCGGGAAACTCTCCGCCATAATCACCGCGCCCGTCTCGCGAATCGGCACACGCAGGCTTTCCAAAACATTCGCCAGCACAGCGCCTGGGTCCACGGTGAGCGGCGTTCCGTTTTCGTGTTTCGTCGCCTGCGTGTAAGCGAGAAGGTCTTCAATCAGGGAACTCATGCGCTTGGCGGAAGTCAGAATCTCGGCGAGCACCTCCGAGTCCTCTGCCGCCAATTGCTTTCCAAATCGCCGCTCAAGGATCTGTGCCGATATGGCGATGTTCCGTAGCGGCTCCTGTAAGTCGTGGCTCGCGGAATAGGCGAAAACTTCCAAATCGCGGTTCACACGCCGGAACTCTTCATTGGAACGCTTCAGCGCCGCTTGCGCCCATTGCCCCTGCTCAAACAGGCGCGCATTATCCATGGCAATAGCCGCCTGCGCCGCAATGCCTTTCAGAATCTCTTCATGCGTCGCAGTGAACTTCCCGGTCTCCACGTGACCGAAGTAGAGGCCGCCCAACACCTCTTTGGACCGCGAAACCACAGGAGCCGCTAAATAGCTGCGGACGGGCAGATGACCCTTGGGCATCCCGTGATGAGGCGAATTATGCCCGTACCTGGGATCCTTCGTCACATCGGCGCTCCTCACCACGCCCTCTCCGTGGAATGTCGGAGCGAAAATCTCCGTATTTCGCGGCATCGGAAATCCTGCAAAGGCTTCACGGGGCGCGCCTGAAAGCGTGTACAACATATACGACTCGCCCTTCTCGTTGACCAAGTTGTGAAAAAACGCCCCAAACTGAGCCCCAACGAGAGTTGTAGCGATATCTGTAATTACCTGCACGAGCCTTTCCACTTCCAATTCGGCGGCAAGCCGGGGAGCAACTTGATTTAGCAACTCGGCAGTTCGGCGCGCATCCTGCTCCCGCGCAAGCAGCAACACATGCTCTTGTTCCGTGACCTTACGTTCCGTAATATCCCGGGCGATCTTGGAAGCGCCAATCACGCGTCCGGAGCCATCCCGCACTGGCGATATGGTCAAGGCAACGTCGATGATTTCTCCATTCTTGCGGCGTCTCCGCGTTTCGTAGTGTTCCACGCGCTGGCCGGCGCGGACCTTCGAAAGGATCACGGGCATCTCATCGCGATGGTCGGGCGCAGCCAGGATCGCTATCGGTTTGCCGATCACCTCCTCGGCCTTGTAGCCGAATAATCGTTCCGCGCCGCGATTCCAGCTTGTGATCAAGCCATTGAAATCCTTACTGATGATCGCGTCGTCAGAATCCTCCACGATCGCCGCCAGATGCCGGCTGGCGGCCTCAAGCCGCTTCCTATCGGTGATATCTGTGGCAATACCGCAGACGCCGGTCACCGTGCCGTCCGGCTCCTGCAACGGAAATTTCAATGCAACATAGGTGTGTACACCATCCTCCTGTCGCACTGTTTCCTCGATCGTCAAGGGCCTGCCGGCCTCCAGCACAGCGCGGTCGTGGGAGCGAAACTGCTCCGCCTCGGCCGGAAAAATCTCGTAGTCGGTTCGACCCACCACCCTGCTGAGACTTGTGTGAAAGAGTTGCTCATGGCGGCGATTCACTAACAGGTACCGGCCTTCGAGATCCTTGAGAAATATTACTGCGGCTGTGTTGTCCAGGATGGCCTGCAGCCGCCGCTCGCTGCGGTCGCGCGCAATCTCTGCACGCTTGCGCTCGACAGCCAGGGCGACATGCGTCGCAATTACCTGGGCAATTTCCAATTCCTCCGTCGCGCATTGGTGCGGCGCGTCATAGTAGAGCATGAACTTGCCGAAAACGCCGCTCGACAACGCCAAAGGAATAAAGGCAAGCGCGCGAATCCCTTCCGTCTCAAAAGCATCCCGATACTTTGCCAGATTCTCGTCCAGTAACGAATCCGGCACTATGATCGGCTGGGTGTTCAACTGGCCGTGCTGCCAGGGAGAATGCCCTGCTACCGCTTCCTGATACTCGCTCGACAGGCCTCGCGAAGCTTCAAAACGAAGCACACCCGCGTAGTCGAAAAGCAGAATCGCGGCACGGTTGGCGTCCGTCGCATCCAGCAGGCTTGTAATCGCAGCGTCGAAGACTTCCGGCAGCGCGGTTGCCTTGCTCAAGGCCGCCAGGAGTTGATAGAGGGTCCGGAAGCGTCCAACCGCAGGTTCTTCAACCCCATCCGGCTTGGAGGTAACGGGCATGGAATTGATTCTAGCGTGTGACCTGGCAAGCGACGTTCCGTTGTGACGAATCCGTGGTCGACATGCGGGTGAAACTGTGTTTATCGCTACATTAGGACTCGGATCCGCCTGGGACCGCGCCACTAGGTAAACTGTTTAATCGTGGCCGGTCTCAGTTATTCCCGCGGGGCGGATGTGCCCCTCCTCGAAAAAACCATCTCCCAGGCCTTGCACGATCGCGCCGCCGAGTTTCCCGATTGCGCAGCCCTCATCGTCCGTCACCAGAATGTCCGTCTGACATGGCGCGATCTGGACCGCCAGGTGACGCAAGTGGCCCGTGGCCTGGCTGGCCTTGGCCTACGTCCGAACGACCGCGCCGGCATCTGGGCGAGCAACTGCCTGGAGTGGGTTCTGATTCAGCATGCCGCGGCGCGCGCCGGAGTTGTGTTGGTCAACGTCAATCCGGCCTATCGCTCCCACGAACTGCGCTTCGTGTTGCAGAAATCTCACATCCGTGCGCTCTTTCTGCACGAACGCGATGCGCGCGCCGACTATCGAGCCATCCTCGACGAATCACGGAACGGCGAACAACTTCCGCTGCAGCACGTGATCTGGCTTGGCACGGCCTCGTGGGACAAGATGCTCGCGAACGGCGCGGAATACCCGGACCATGCAGCGGACCCTCACGACGTGGCCAATATCCAGTACACCTCCGGCACTACGGGTTCGCCCAAGGGCGTGCTGCTGACACACCACAACCTTCTCAACAATGGCATCGCCATGGGGGCGGGCCTGAAGGCCACCATCCGCGATCGAATTTGCGCGCCGGTTCCGCTCTACCACTGCTTCGGCTCGGTGATCGGGTCGATGGTGTCGGTCGCCACCGGCGCAGCCTTAATTCTGCCTTCGGCGCAATTCGATGCGCGCGCAACTCTCGAAGCGGTCCACGCGGAACGCGCCACGGCACTCTACGGCGTCCCTACCATGTTCATCGCGCAGCTCACGCATCCCGATTTCGACCGCTTCGATCTCACCAGCCTTCGCACCGGCGTGATGGCGGGCGCGCCGTGCCCCATTGAGGTGATGCGCCGCGTGGTGGAGCGCATGCACATTCCCGAATTAACCATCGTGTATGGGCAGACCGAGGCTTCGCCAGGGCTCACCATGTCGGAGGCCGACGCGCCGCTCGAGATCCGCGTCACCACCGTCGGCAAGGCCCTGCCCAACACCGAGATCCGAATCGCTGATCCGGAGACCGGAGCTACTCTGCCGCTGGGTGAGCAGGGCGAATTGTGCGCTCGCGGCTATATGGTGATGAAGGGCTACGACGAAGATCCGGAAGCTACCGCGCAAGCCGTGGACTCCGAAGGTTGGCTGCACACCGGGGACCTGGCGATGCTGCGGCCCGATGGCTATTTCAGTTTTCGCGGACGCGCCAAAGACACCATCATTCGCGGCGGCGAAAATATCTATCCTCGCGAAGTGGAAGACTTCCTGCACACTCACCCCAAGGTTGCCGATGTTTATGTGGTCGGTATACCCGATGCCAAGTTAGGTGAGACGGTAGTAGCGTGGATCCAACTGAAACCTCAAGTGACGGCGACCGAAGAAGAGGTCCGCGACTTCTGCCGCGGAAAGATCGCTTATTTTAAAGTGCCGCAGTATGTTCGCTTCGTGGATGGTTTTCCCATGACGGTGACGAAGAAAGTGCAGAAATTCCTGATGCGGGAAAGGGAGATCGCAGAGCGCGGGTTAGAGGTGGTGGCTCGCACCGAAACGGCGTGAGCCACCCTCTGCGTGCGACAGGTCCTTATAACTCAGGACGGATCTTCAATGTTTTGCCGGCGACCACGTACAACTTGGCCGAGTATTGAGTGGTTCCCGCCCGGCGGATCTCGATGTTGTAATTTCCGGGGCGAAGATGCATGCTCTTATTTTCATGAGTTGTGCCAGCATAGGCGCCATTGATGAACACTTGGGCGTCCTTCACTTTCGTGTCCAGCTTGATTTCGCCGGAGTTCGGATAAGCGTAAGCCGGGCCCCAATAGCCGCCATAGTAGCTGCCCCAATAAGGTCCCCAATACGGGCGATAGAAACCACCATAGTAGGGCCTGCCCACACGGACAAAAACTTGAGCGGCGGCCGTTGAGCTCAGGGGAGCCAACGTCATCAACGCAGCACCTAGAATCAGCAATCTTTTTTTCATACCGCCTCCTACACCCCGACTAAACTGCAATTCGGGTGCCAGCAGTAGAGCTTGAATTTTCAGCGATTTGCGCAATAGACGGCTGGCCGCACATCACCATCTGGCCGAAATCAGCCACCATCCGGAAGGTGCGACTGCGTACATCAGGCCCGCTGCAGCAGACAGGTCGCGGACCAGATGTCGGTCACGTCTACGCCCGGAGGCAGTTGCGGCGGCGGCCCCGCCAACATCTCTTTCGGGAAGCGCCCGGTTTCGAGAGCGGTTTCGAACACCGGATAAATTGCGGAAGGCTTCCAACCCAGCGGTTCAAAAAAACCGGTGCGTGCTTTCGGCGCGAACCGGTATGGAGCACCCGCGTTCGCGGTCATGCGTCCGGTGGTGGCCTGCAGCATCGCCAGGAGCGAAGGTGAAAGCAGATCGAAGAGCCAGAAATCGAACCGCGCGCTAGCGAGGTCCCGAGCCAGGTCCGCCACTTGCTCGTCTGACAAATAGATCAGCAGGCCTTCCGAAATCACTAGCCCCTTTCCGAATCGCTGCAGCAATTCACGACGCGCCCCCGCATCTGCCAGATCCATCGCCACGCTCTCCAACTTGCATCGGGGTTGTTCACCAGCCAGGATCTCTTGTTTGTAGGCCAACAGATCGGGCAGGTCCACATCGGCCCAATGCAAGTCGGCCGGCAGGTCCATGCGATACGGCCGCGCATCCAATCCCGCCGCCAGGTTCAATACGGTCCGCACGCCAGCCAGCACTCGATGGCGGATCACTCGATCGAACAGGTAGGTCCGCATCACCCAGGCCCACGCGTTGTCCGCCGCATGGGGCGCCGTCGTCATAATTTGCGCGCCTCGCTCCCCGCCCAACCTGGCAGCGAAGGGATCGTGAAACAGCGCATCCTCGCGCTTCGATTCTTCGGCGCGAAACATAGCTGCCCAGCGGGCCGTATCGGAGATATGACGAACGGGAGATTCCATCGAACTATTGTAATTGCGAAGGCGCTACTGCTTTTTCGACCTCTGCCACTCTACGGTGGCGCCCTCTTTTTCGAAGGGCCAGGTCGTGTTGTTGAGCACGAGCTGCTTTTCCCGGGTTGCAGCCGGCACCTGATTCACTTTGAGGTTCTCGAAGAAATGGACTCCGGTTTTGCCGGCTGCCGCGATATCAATGTCGCCGTCACCATCCAGGTCGCCGATCAGGAATTGGGTTCCGGCCCCGGCGCTCCCTCCCACCGAGAGCGGGTACCGTGTGAACTGGCCGGTCTTACGATCGATCTTGTAGTAGTAGATCACCAGCGGGTCATACGAGCCGGGATCGCCGCCATCGTGGCCGCGATAGCGCTTGCCCGCGACCAGCTCCATTTGCCCATCGCCATCGATATCGGCCAGGGCAACCGCGTGCACCTGCGAGTACGATTCGTCGATCGTGTGCCGGACCCACCTGCGATTGACGGCATCGCCCTGCTGCTCCATCCAGAACAGACCGTAGCTGTGACCCATGCCGTAAATGAGGTCGAGTTTGCCATCGTTGTTGACGTCGTAACCGATGATCGGGAAACCGGAATCGCCCAGGTCCCAATCCCCGTGCCACTCCCACTTGTCGTTGTTGGCATCCACGTTGCGGAACCAGCCGTGAACGGTCAGCAAGTCGACCTTGCCGTCGCCGTCCACATCGGCCATTCCGATGCCGTGGCCATCCTGGTCGTGCGTGCCGACGTGGTGGACGCGAGGTTCGGAGCCTGCGAAATCCACCCAGAAAATGCCGGCGCGTCCATAGTGGGCGAGCGCAAGATCCGGCTTACCGTCGCCATTCAGGTCGGCCATCACGCCACCTTCGGTCTCGATGGTGTGCTCTATCAGGTGACGCTTCCACTCGGCGCCAAGCTGGCCGGGGTTCTCATACCAGAACAGGCCATCGGTCATCCAACCCACCGACACGATGTCGGGCTTGCCATCGTGGTTCACGTCCACCGTCCACTCGCCGCAATCGGAGACGAACTCGCCTACAATCTCGACGGTGCGGAACTGGTGGCGCGCCCATTCCCCGCCCTGCGGGCCCGGGTTCTCATACCAATAGGCGCCGCTCACCAGGTCGAGGCGGCCGTCGCCATTCATGTCGAGCGTGGTGATGCCCTCGGCGTGGTCGGTGCCCAGGCGGTGGACCAAGAACGTCGCCTGCGGCACATTACCCGGCGCATTTCCGCGGGTGCGCTGTCCGTACACGGTGACGAGGAAGACGCCGGCCAACGCCAGGGCGAGGCTCCATCGAAACAGCTTTTGCATATCATGGATTGTACTCTCCGGCATGAAACTTCGCCTCGCCCAACTCGACGATGCTCCGGTTTTGGAGCAACTGATTACGGAATCGGTGCGCAAGCTGCAAGCGGGGGACTATTCGCCTCGGCAAATGGATGGAGCACTGGGGACGGTGTTGGGCCTTGACCGAACATTGATCCGCGACGGCACGTATTTCGTAGTGGAGAGTGAGGGTACGATTGTGGCGTGTGGCGGATGGAGCCGCCGGCGCACCCTGTTCGGCGCCGATCGGGTGCCGGGCAAGGACGACGCCTGGCTCGATCCGGCGGCGGAACCAGCGCGGATCCGCGCCTTCTTCGTGCATCCCGATTGGACGCGGCGCGGGTTGGGAACGAAGATACTGGAGACTTGCGAAGCTGCGGCGATGGCGGCAGGGTTTCGCCGGTTGGAACTGGTGTCGACGTTGACCGGGATTCCTTTGTATACGGCACGCGGGTATATGGCAATGGAGCGGATTGAGGTTCCCCTGGTGAATGGGGAGCATCTCTCGGTAGTGCGTATGGGAAAAACAGTGCCGGCATGATTGCCGCGCAGTTGAAGGAGATTGGAAATGAGATCGAGAACTGTCCTACTGCTGTTGGTGAGTTGCACGCCGCTGGGAGGTGCCACATGCGAGAGCATGGCGAGTCTTTCACTGCCTAAGACCACGATCACGTCGGTACAGGCCTTTGCCGCGGGGGAATTTACCGTTCACACTTTGCCGGCGTTCTGCCGCGTGCAGGGCGTGGTGCGGCCGGCGAACGATTCGGAGATTCAGTTCGAGGTCTGGCTGCCGGCGCAACGATGGAACGGCAAGTTCCGCGGCGTTGGCAATGGCGGTTATGCGGGTTCCATCTCGCAGGGGGAACTAGTGGCGGCGGTGACTGCGGGTTACGCCGCAGCATCCACGGACACGGGACATCGCGCCGGTGGAACGAATGCGACCTGGGCTCTGGGGCATCCCCAAAAGGTGACCGACTTCGGGTGGCGCGCGATTCACGAGACGGCCGAGAAGGGCAAGGCGATCACGGCGGCATTTTACGGCGACGCGCCGCAGCGGTCGTACTTTCAGGGCTGCTCGAACGGCGGACGGCAGGCATTGATGGAGGCACAACGCTTCCCCGCCGACTACGACGGTATCATCGCCGGCGCTCCGGCCAACTATTGGACACACCTGATGACGCGAGCGGTATGGGATGCTCAGGCGCTGCTGAACGACCCGGCGGCGTACATTCCCGCAACCAAGATTCCGGCGATCGAGAATGCGGTGGTGGCGGCCTGCGATGCGATGGATGGCGTCACCGACGGCGTGATCGACGACCCGGCGCGATGCAAGTTCGACCCTGCCGCCATGCAGTGCAAGGGCGCCGATTCAGACGCATGCCTGACGACCCCGCAGGTGGGCGCGCTGCGCAAGGTTCTCTCCGGCCCGCAGAACTCGAAGGGCGTGGCTGTGTTTCCAGGAACGGCATTGGGAGGCGCGGCGGGCGGCGGCGGATGGAGTGCGTGGCTCACAGGGCTCGCTCCGGAAAAGAGTCAGGGCTTCGCCTTCGGCACGCAGTTCTTCATCAATATGGTGTACCAGAATGCCGCTTGGGATTTTCACGCCTTCAGCGTCGATCGCGATATGCAGACCGCGGAAGAGAAACTGGCCGGCACTCTGAATTCCACCGATCCTGATCTGGCGGCCTTTCGCGCGCGCGGCGGGAAGTTGATTCTGTACCACGGCTATAGCGATGCGGCGATTCCGGCGCAGAGCACCATCGATTACTACACGTCGGTAGTGCGCAAGATGGGTTTGAAGAACGTGGAAACGTTCGTCCGTCTGTACATGGCTCCGGGCATGCAGCATTGCGGCGGAGGTCCGGGGCCGAACGTGTTCAACATGCCGGCCCAGCTGGAGCGCTGGGTGGAACAGGACGCGGCGCCAGGGTCAGTGATCGCCCGGAAGGATCAGCGGACAAGGCCGCTGTGCCCCTACCCTCAAGTGGCGAAATACACCGGCACTGGAAGCACCGACGACGCCGCGAATTTCGTTTGCAAGTGAGGCCTTTGTGGAGCGGATGCCCGCCCCACGCCGTGTCATATTTCCGAGCCGCGACTTTCAGGGAGTCGGTGCTTTTCTGCCGCTTAGTTGCCGCCGCCGCGACCTCCCTGGGCAGCGGCGGGGACAGTGTTCAGATTCACCGTGAAGTATTGGACTCCGGCGTCGGCCATCTGCTTGTTGAACTTGGGAACCTCGTCCCAGAGAGCATTGACGGCGTCGATCGCTTTCTTCAGCTCCGCGGATGCCAGATCCAGGTCGGCCATCTGGCGCGTGGTTGGCGCGGCCGAATAGCCGTCGATCGAGACCATCAGGCGTGTGATTTTCTGGGTGACGGGCGGCGGTGTGTAGGGGGGCGGCGGGCCGGCGCTTCCGCCCCCGGCGCCACGTCCTCCGCCTTGCGCTTCAAACAGGCCGGCCACCTTCTTGGCTTTGGCCAACAGGTCGTCGGCAGCCTTCTTGACGGTGTCTGGCACCGCAGGCGCGTTGTTTCCCTTCCAGCTATCGGTAAGGCTCGTGAGCGCCGTGGTCATGGCGACCGCTTTGCGGCGTCCGGCGTCGGCCTCTTTCGTCATCGAGACCAGCGTGTCGACGGCCTTGCGGCGCTTGGCACGATCTTCGGTTGAGAACTGCACGCGCGGATCGTCTTCCACGGTTACCGTTCGTGTATCGGACTTACCCGCTACCGTAACAGTGACTTTATACTCGCCGGGATCGACTACCGATCCACCGCCGCGACCACCGAAGCGTCCACCGCCGCCACCTCCGCCTCCGCCCCCCCCGCCGCCGCGCCCGGCAGCAGCCTCGGCGCCGAACTCGTTTTGGATTTCGGCTCCTTCAGCCGGCGGCCCTGCTTGCGTTTCCGCTCCGCCCGCGGCCTCTCCGGCGGCTGCTCCACCACCTCCACGCCCGCCTCGACCTCCACCGCCACGACCACCGCGGCCACCACCGGCGGCAGCAGCACCGCCTGCGCCGCCACGTCCCCCGGCGCCTGCTCCCGCGGCCGCAATCGGCGGATCGGTGCGCATATCCCAAGGCGTCCGGTTGATTGCGCCGGCTTCCGCTCTGGCGTTGATGGTTCGAATCTGAGTGCCCGAACTATCGGCCACTGTGATGCGGGCCTGTCCGGCCGTCTTGGAGTAGTAGTCCAGGATGACTCCGGTGGGAGCGTTGGGCGCGAGGAAGTTGTTCGTCCCCATGAAGCCGCGATAGTTGGCCATCTTCCACTCGATGCCGGGACGGCTGCTGAATAACTTCACATCGCTCTTCAGCACCTCGTCGTTGAGCTGTTCCAGGGCGCTGATATCGTCCATGATCCAGATAGCGCGGCCGTGAGTTGCCAGGATGAGATCGTGATCGCGGGGATGAATCTGCACGTCGAACACGGGAACGGTGGGCAGGCCGTTCTTGAGATGGCGCCAGGTGGCGCCGCGATCGAAGGACGCGAACAGACCGAACTCGGTGCCGGCGAAAAGCAGGTTGGGGTTCACGGGATCTTCGCGGATCACGTGGACGGTCCCTGCCTCGGGCGGAATTCCGCTGGTGATGCGCTGGAACGAGTCGCCGTAATTGGTAGTGCGGAAAATGTAGATGCCGTAATCGGCGCTACGGTGATTGTCGAAGCTCACGTAAACCGTGCCGGGATCCGTGTGCGACGGTTCCAGGCGGCTCACATATCCGCCCTTCGGCGCCCCCATCACGTGGCTGACCACGTTGGACCACGTCTTGCCGCTATCGCGTGATACCTGTACGTTGCCGTCGTCGGTGCCCGCCCACAAGACACCGGCCTTCACGGGCGATTCGGCAATCGCGGTGATACAGGGCCACGCCACCACGCCGTCGTGACGTGAAAGCGTCGTAGCATCGGGGACCTTGCCGAAGATCGGCTGTTTATCGCGCTCGGCCCCGGTGGTGAGATCCTCACCCAGCACTTCCCAGTTATCGCCGCGGTCCGTCGACTTGAAGAGGTGGTTGCCGCCGTAGTAGATCGTCTTGGGATCGTGCGGTGAAATCATGAGCGGCGAGTTCCACTGGAAACGATAGCGCGCGGTAGCATCGTCAGGCTCGATGGGGCGGATAGACTTCGCTTCGCTGGTGCGCAGGTCGCGGCGGGAAAGATTGCCGTCCTGCGATTCGGCATAGATGATGTTGGGATCGGAAGGGTCGATGCGATTGTAGAAGCCGTCCCCGCCCTGCACCGTGATCCAATCCGAATTGCCGATGCCGGTCGACTGCGTGCTCGAACTGGGACCACACCAGGAGTAGTTATCCTGCAGGCCGCCGCAGACGTGATATGGCTTCTGGTAATCGAACGCCACTTCGTAAAACTGCGCCAGCGCGATGTTGTTGAGGTGCGCCCAATTGCGGCCGCTGTCCCAAGTGACCCAGACGCCCCCATCATTGCCGGAGAGGACATGATCGGAATTGGCGGGGTCGATCCAGATGCCGTGGTTGTCGCTATGGACGTCGCGGAAGCGATTTTGCGAGAAGGTACGGCCACCGTCTTCCGAGAAGTAAATGTTAACGCCGCCCATCCAGATACGGAGATCGCTGTTGGGATCGATGCGAATCTGGCTGAAATAAGACGGCCGCGGATTGGTGTCGCTCATGCGGGCCCACGTAGCGCCCTTGTCCTCCGATCGGTAAACACCGCCGAGTGTGGCATGCTCCACCAGGGCATATACGATGTTCGAGTTCTTGCGATAAATGTCGAGCGCGCAGCGGCCCAGATCGCCGGTAGCCGGCAGACCGCGGCCGGGAGCTGTACCGTTGGCAGGCTGCCCGTTCAGCTTGGTCCAATGCGCGCCGCCATCGGTGGACCGATAGATGCCGCTACCGGGTCCGCCGCCGTCGAAACCGAACACAGTGCGGCGGCGCTGATAGGTAGTGGCGTAGAGAATGTTGGGGCTTTGCGGATCGATTGCGATGTCGTTTGCGCCGGTGTCGGGATTGATGAAGAGGACTTGCGACCAGGTAGCTCCACCATCGGTGCTCTTGTAGACGCCGCGCTCTTTGTTGGGGCCCCAGAGATCGCCCTGCGCCGCCACGTAAACCGTGTTGGGATCGGTGGGGTGGACCACGATGCGGCCGATGTGGTGCGTTTCCGAGAGTCCGAGATGCGTGAAGGTAGCGCCGGCATCCATCGACTTGTAGACGCCGTTGCCCCACGAAGCGCTTTGCCGATTGTTGGGCTCGCCGGTGCCCACATAAAGGATGGAAGGGTTGGAAGGCGCGAGGGCGAGGTCGCCGATGGAGGGGTTGGACTGGTCTTCGAAGATGGCTTGCCAACTCTGGCCGCCGTTGACCGTC
Organism: uncultured Solibacteraceae bacterium; assembly: GCA_963815475.1. Classification (GTDB taxonomy): domain Bacteria; phylum Acidobacteriota; class Terriglobia; order Bryobacterales; family Bryobacteraceae; genus Sulfopaludibacter. The sequence continues at coordinate 314,800 of CAWFHD010000001.1, forward strand.
TTGAACACACCTCCGGCCGCGGCGCCAACATAGATGATGCGCGGGTCGGATTCGACCACTGCGAAATCGTCGACGCGGCCGCCCATAGTGGCAGGTCCGATACTTCGAAATTTGAGGCTCTTGAGCGCGGTGTCGTAAGGAGACTGCGCGGAGAGAGACAGCGCCAAGGCGATGCCGAATCCGCAAAGGCGAACGGGTTTCCGTGGTTTCATGATGGCTCCTGAATGGTTAGCCATTGTATCAGGACCGGTACGTTCACGGGGTCCAGGAGGATGCCGCGAGCCGGGAGCTTGCGAGCCTTTGCTGAGGTGGATGCGCCGTGGAGAGCTAGCCGTTTTCGGGTTTGGCGCCCGGAGCCCGGCTCGCCAGCAGAGAGATCTGGCCGCTGTGATGAGATTCGTGCTCGCAGACGTGGAACCATTTACAGAGATTGTTGGTGGGGCCCCACACAAAACCTGAGTCTACCGTAAGCAGCCACTTGTCATCGCGCTTGCGGAATTCCGCCAGGGTCTTTTCGCGAGCGTCATGGAGAATGTTCAGGTAGTAGTCGAGATTGTGACCCTTGATCGACTGCCGAGCCGGCTCGCCCAGATTCATGGGCGCCATCATATCTTTGAAGGCAGGCGAGGTATAGAGAGCCTGTACGCCCACGTTGTCCAGAGTGTTCAGTTGATAGAGCTTCTCCGTGGCGGCCAGATGATGCAGTAGAGCTCCAATGCGGTTGGCCTTGGCGTCGAGCAGGAAGTCGAGTTGCGCCTGCGTCATGCCCTTCACGGCCCGGAGAACTGCGCCGCGCATCCAGGTCATTTCGGAGACAAGGGTGCCGATTTGCGGCGAGTAGCCCGGCGTGGAACCGAGGACGTTGGGGGCGGTTTCGGCGGCCGGAACTGACGCAGGCAAGAGGAGCGCGGAGGCTGCGGCAGCCCGGAAAAAGAAACGACGGCTGGCGAAATGCGGTATCACTCCGACAGTCTATCCCAAATCGATGGATTCCCTAATCAGTGGATTCCCTCAGAGGGTTTTTTCTAGCCACTGATGCACACGGATTCACACTGATAAAACATTTTGTTCAACTTTGTTTAATCCGTGTTGATCCGCGTCCATCCGTGGCCTAATGAATTATCGCGGTACCACGTGATGAGGTTTACATACTTGTCACCAAAGTAACGCGGGAAAATCGCGCGGGCACGGCTATCATGAGATTTACCCCTAAGGACTCATGGTGCGTTTCGGCCTTTCTCTGTTTTTAATTACCCTCAGCATTCAACCGGTCATCGCCCAGACTACGCGTGCCGTCCTGGTGGATGGCCCGGGCCCGTGGCGCGATGACCGCTGGGCTTTCACCGCGGCGCAATTCAGGCAACTGCTGAGCGACGCGGGCTACACGGTGTCGACCATTTCCCCAGTCGATCTGGCGACCGCGACCGGCGGGCACGACGTCCTGCTGGCAGTGCCATCGCTGGAGAGTCTGCCCTTCGCCACCTTCAAAGCGATCTTCAAACAGTTGGACGCCGGTGGAAGTTTGATGGCGAGCGGCGGAGAACCGTTCCGCGATCCGCTCTATCTCGCGCCCAGCGGTCAATGGCTCGACGCGGCAGCCTATCAGAACGCGGTAGGAGCACCTCCGCCCGAAGGACCGTTCACACCGGAGCCATACGAGACGCTATCGCCCTCCTACAAGCAGTACACCAACAGCGCTGGACTGCGAGTGCCCATCGTGCGCGCCCGCAGTCTGTCGTCGATGGCTTCCAACGAAGGGCGCTATCGCGTGATCGGCGACTTGTTAAATCCGGCAGCCACGCTTTTCTTCCCGCAAACCAGTAACGCTACAACCTTTCCTTTCTCTGCCGGGCCGCTCATTGTCTGGTTGCCGTGGGCACAGCTTTCCGATCCGCTGCGTACCGAGCTTGTTACTGCCCTCCATGCGTCCCGGCATCGCCTGAATTTCTTGAATGCCGGCCCGGACCAGATCGTGTGGTTGCCCGGCGAAGACGCCACTGGAGCCGCGAACATTCTCAACGCGGGAACATCTCCCATTCAAGCGGTCTTGCAGTGGTCCATTTCGAGCGCCGCCGGAGTGACTCCGATGCCATCCGTTCCGTTGTCTGTCGCGGGAGGCGCCCTCAACCAGCTTCCGCTCGATTTCGGGATTCTGCCCAAAGGAGACTACACCGCCACCTTGCGCCTGATGATTGGCGATGAAGAGGTGGATCGCATCGACAGCCCACTGCGCGTCCTCGACCCTACTTCGACGCGCCAACCTGATCAGAAAATCCACGTCGTTAACGGGGCTTTCTATGTCGGCAGCCGTCATGTTTTTCTGCAGGGAGTCAACTATTGGCCGCGCTTCATGGGTGGCCTGAGTCCGTACCGTTTTTACAGTGTGAGCTGGCTCGAACCGAATAACTACGATCCGGATATAGTGGAAGCCGATCTCACCGAGATCGCCGCGCTCAACTTCAACCTGATCGACATTCAGTATGTCGACTTCCAGGACAACTGGCAGCAGCAGGCTCGAACACTAATTGATTTTCTGGAGCGCTGCCGCCGTCACGGCATCTGGGTGCGGATTTCCTTGCGCGCCTCGATTCTCAACGCGGCTTACACCGGCCTGCTCAACTCCAAGTTGGGAGCGTATCTGGAGGCCGCTTATCTCCCCGGCAACGATCGCGTGTTCGCGTACGAGTTACTCTGGGAGCCCAGCGTGGGCACACACTCCCAGGGTGGCCAAGGTGGCTTCGTCAACGGCCTGTTGCAATACAATACCGGTCGCCTGGTCCTGGATGCCGACTGGCGCGCGTGGGTGAACGATCAGTACGGTTCGCTCGCCAACGCGGAACAGATCTGGGGCATCACCGCGCCGCGCGATGCCACCGGACAGCTTACCAATCCGCTCGACGATCAAATCACCACCGATGGACCGTGGCGCATCATGGTGGCGGCCTATCGGCGCTTTAGCGACGACTACCTGGGTCGTAATCTTGGCGTGTTCGCACGCGAGATCCGCCGCACCGATCCCGATACGCTCTTGAGCTATCGCAATTGGACGACTATGACGGCCGAGCATAATCTAAACACGGGCTACGACATCGGCGCCGGCGCGGCGCACCTCGACTTCGTCTCGCCGGAACGATACCCGGAACTCGGCTGGCCCGGCGATCAAAGCTTGGGCTTGATCACCGCCTACAGCCGCTACCGAACCGGCGGCAAGCCCGTTCAATGGGCGGAGTTCGGCTCCGATATCGGACCGAATTACGGCACTCCAGCGTCGCGTGCCACGCAGGCCTCGGTCTGCGATTCGATGATGAGGCTGGTGGCGGACGATGGGTCTGACGCCGCAACCGTGTGGTGGTGGCCGGGCGGTCTGCAGACCATCGATGGATCCGACTACGGCATTATCGATCCCGACGGAACACCGCGCGACTGTGCTCTGACCATGGCGCAGTGGGGCGCGACCTTCGCGGCCAAGCCTCCGGACAACGGTACCGGCACTGCGCCCGCTACCTTAATGGTGGACCGCGACGCCGATGCTCGCGGCTCCTACCAACTCTTTCAGCAATGGCAGGGCGCCTATGCACAGGCTCGGCAGGCGGGACAGTCGGTCGTATTAGTGGACCAGGGAACGGGCACGGATACCGCGACCATGCTCGTCATCCAGGTCGGCAATGCGCCTTACGCCGGTATGGGCCCGCTGAAATTCGCCAACGCCGAACTTGGAGGCATCCGGATCGTGTGTCCCAACCTGGACGTGACGTTGGAGAATGGCTCCTCGGTGCCCATCCCTTCGGGCGCCGCCTGCCAGGTTACACCGACGCTCGTAAACACAGGTGAAGCGCGGTGGCTTCCCGCCTCGGCATCGAAGGGCGGCGTCACCCTACACACGAATCTCGGCGACGCTCCCCTGAGTGCTGCTGTGCCGTCGCAGCAGCGCACCGCGATGGGGCCGGTCGCCGTCACGATGGGCCAGGTTTCGATGAGCATGACGGGGCGTCTGAGAACCCAAGGCAGCGCCGATTTTGGCGAGGTGCTCAATCTATCGCTCGTGCCCGATTCGAGCGGAGCCGGTCCATGCGCGATCTCGCTGAGTTCGAATGCGCCGATTGCCGCTCCCGCCAATGGCGCTGCCGGGAGTATCACAATCACTGCCGCGTCCGGATGCGCCTGGACGAATTCGTCGCCGCAGCCGTGGGTGAGAGTCACTCCCACCGCCGGCTCGGGCACCAGCGCGGCCAACTACACGATTGACCCCAACATTGGACCGTCGCGACAAACCACCGTCGTGATTGCAAACCGGTCCTTCACCGTGTTGCAAGCGGGCACGCCGGCTACAGCGCTTCTGCCGGCGCCCACCCTGTCAGCTACGAGTCTGAACTTCGGCAGCCAGAACGTCGGCGCGGCCAGTGCCGGGCAGACCGTTACCGTGACCAACACCGGGGCCGCCGCGCTGAACCTCACCGGTTTCGCAATCGGCGGAACGAATGGCTTGGACTTCGCACAAACCAATATGTGCGGCCCGTCGGTAGCGCCCGCGGCGAGTTGCGCCATCCGCATCATCTTCACTCCTTCCGCGCCTGGATCGCGGACTGCATCGCTGTTCATCGCCGGCAATATCAGCGGCACACCGGCAGTCACGCTTTCCGGAATGGGCACCGCCACGGGTCCGATTCCCACCATTCAGGCGATCGTGGATTCCTGGGGCTACTCCGCGGGAATCGCACCTGGGCTGTGGGTGACCATTGCCGGTACGAATATGGCGGGTGCGCCACAAACCTGGAATCTCACCGGAACACAACAATTGCCGACTACGTTGGGCGGTGTGACGGTGCTCTTCAATGGCACACCCGCCGCACTGTTGTATGTCAGTGCCACGCAAATCAATGCATTGGTACCTGCATCGGTGAGCCCTGGACCAACACAAGTCGTGGTGCAAACCAACGGTTTGACCAGCACTCCATTCCCCATCGCCGCCAAGGCAACGCAGCCCGCCGCATATGCGCCACCGAATGCCGATGGCAGCTCTTTCTTCATCACTGCGGCCTTGCAGGGCACAGCGATCCTGGTTGGCAACAGTGCCACCGACCCACGCGTAGTGCGCGCCGCATATCCGGGCGACGTTCTCGACCTCTACATGATCGGCTTGGGCGCCACCGCCGATCCCTCGAAATTCATCACCGACCAGCCATTCACGGGCGCATTTCCAGTGAGCGCGAAGGTAACCGCGACCGTCGGCGGCGAAAACGCTCCAGTGCAGTTCGCCGGACTGATATCGCCAGGGCTATATTTGCTGCGCGTCTCGATACCAGCCGATCTGGCGGCCGGACCGCAGCCGGTGCAAGTGTCGACAGGCGACGCGGTCACCCGTGCTTCGCTGCTGCTCAGGTTCGCAACACCTCCACCGAATCTCCTGCGGAATGGCAGCGCCCTCGCTTCCGCCGTTCGAACCTGGCAATCGGGATTCGCGCTGCAGCAGGGCGAGGTCTACCGGTTGCAGTTCCAGGCCAAGGCCGACGCCCCAGGCACGCTGCGGGTACAAGTAAACCCAAATGGCGGCTCTGAAAACTACGGCTTGAGCGGCGCGATCCCGATCGGCAGCGACTGGCAGCAGTACGTCGTCTATTTCACGGCGACGGCTTCCGACCCGGCGGCGCAGTTGGGTTTCAACTTCGGAGATCAGACCGGCAACGCGTGGCTGAATGCCGTGACACTGCAAGGCATCCGCTAGTTCTCCATCCGCCACGGCGAGACGTTCGACCAGTTCTTGAGCGCTTTGGCGGCGAAATCCGCCGGCTCCTTTGCATGACAAACCACGCATGCATTGGGAACCTTGAGCGTGGCGGTGTCAGCAGGCGTGATGAATTTAAAGGTGTGGGCGCGAACGTTCACGTCGGCGATGGTCTGCTCGATCTTCGGCATATGGCAATTGATGCACTCGTTGCCTGCGCTGCCGGCCTTGTGATGCGTGTGCGCCTCCACCGTTGGCGCGTGCGGACCGTTCGGCGAGTTCGGGCCGTGGCATTCCAGGCATAAAACATTTGCTGGCTTGATGAGGTCCGCATTGTTTTCCGTGCCGTGAACGTCGTGGCAGCTAAAGCAGTTCACGCCGTGCGTGTACATCTGGCTGGTCACGAAATCGTTGCCCTGCATCCGATTCTTGTGAGCCGTGCCGTCGGCGAAATGAGTAAAGGACTGCTCGCCGAGCTTGTGCTCTTCCAGTTTCCAAAAGTCGCGCAGGTTCTTGCCCGCTTCAAAACCAACCGGCCAATCGAAATACTTGCCTTCCATCGGATTCTGCAGCGGTTGTCCTTGCGAATGGCACTGAATGCAGACGTCGTTGGCCTGCACGAAGCCCAGGCGGACCGGGTTCACAATGTTGTCGCGAGACGGCTTGGCAACGTGCGCCGCGCCGGGGCCGTGGCATTTCTCGCAACCCACGTTCCACTCCGTCACGCTCTTGTTCCGGATGTTGTAGTTCACCGAGTGGCAACCGTCGCACGTTGGACCGGTAGGCCTCTGCATGTTGTCGGCCGGATAGTGCGACACCCACCAGTCGGTGTTCGGCGCCACCATGTAGGGCCGCCAAATCTGATGGGTCACGTCCCACTGGGCGCCAAGGGGATAATAATCGTCCCCCTTTTTGGTGAAGTAGCGCTGCTTCCATTTGCTGCCGTATACGAAAGCGATGTCGTCCTTCGTGAACCTCACCAGCGGATCGGGTTTGGAGAGATCGGGAAGAATCGCGTCGGGGTGCGTTTTCGGATCGCGCACCACGTTGGCCATACGGGTCTTGCTCCAACGCTCGTAGACCGCCGGGTGGCAAGTCTTGCAAGCAGCCGAACCGGCGTATTGCCCATACAGGTGAGAGATCCCGAAGGAAACGGCCATCACCCGAGCGAAAAGTCTTGTTGTGCGCATTGCCTGTGGCCATTTTACCTTTATGGCGTGGCCGCACCGCGGCGCGTCATGTAAAGTGTCAGCAATGCGCCCACCTGATGTATTCTGTTTATACACCGGGGATGAAACTCGCCAGCATCTGCGCCATCGTGCTCGCCGCGCTGCTTGTGGCCGCCGCCCCTCCATCCGTGGAGGAACGTCTGGCGCAACATCGGAACCTCGGCAAAGCGTTCTACGAGAACCCGACCACGCAAGCCGAGGCCGTCGCCGAATTCAAAGCGGCACTGGCGTTGGCCCCCACCTCTAATCGCGAGAAGCTGAACTACGCGCTGGCGATGTTGCGCGCCGGACAGTCGACAGAGGCAGTCAAGATTCTGCTCGACGTGCAGAAGCGCGATCCCCAACTGCCGCACACATGGTTCAACCTCGGCATCTACTACAAGAAGTCCGGTGACATCGCCCTCGCCATACCGCAGTTCGAACGTCTCGTCGCCCTGGCGCCCAACGAACCGATCGCGCACTACCAACTGGCCGCGCTCTATCGCCTGCAGGACCGCACCGAAGATGCGAGGACGCAGTTCGAAATCGCCGTCAAATTCGACCCGCTGTTAGCCGCGCCGCGCTTCCAGCTTTATAACCTGTATCGCCAAGCCGGCCAAACCGCCGATGCCGCCAAAATGCTCGCCGAGTTTCAGCGCCTGAAGAAACAGGCAGAAGGCGCAGCCATCGCCGAGGATGTCGAATGGTGCAACTTCGCTGAGATCTACGATCCGCCGGGGACGCCTTCGGTCTTGCCACCGCCGACTTACACAAAGGTCGCCGGCGCAACCGGCGCCGCGCTGATCGGCGATGGTGACCTGCTGACGTGGGCGCCTAACAAGATCACCCTCTATCACGGTAAGGAAGCCGTCAAAGACACCGGCCTCGAATCCCTCACCGGCATCGTCTCCATGGCGCTCGGCGATTTCGATAACGATGGTCTGATGGATCTCTGCATCCTCACCGAATCCGGCCCTCTGCTCTATCGCAACACCAAAGGCCGCTTCGTCCCCTTCGACGCCAAGCTCCCGCAGCGGCGCTTCGAACACGCTGTCTGGATCGACTACGACCACGATTACGATCTCGACCTGATCCTTCTCGGCGACACTCCCGCCCTGATGCGCAATGAAGGCTCGGCGGGGTTCGCCGACCGCACGGCGGATTTCCCATTTCAGCAGGGCCACCCCACCGAAGCCCGCAAGCTCCGCGCCGTTCCCGACACCAAAGCGTTCGATCTCGCGGTCTGGTACAGCGACCATGCTCCGGTCCTCTATCGCGATCAGATGGGCGGCCGTTATACCTCCGAAGCCTACAGCGGCGCTCCTCCCAATCCGCTCCAAGTGGAGAGCCAGGGGCTTCCCGCCCATTGGATCAAGGTACAGCTCGAAGGCGTGAAGAGCCTCAAGCTGGCGCAGGACGCCGAAGTCGAAGTCAAAGCCGGCTCGCTATATCAGAAAAAAAGCTACGCAGGTGTGCCTCTTATCTTCCCACTCGGCGCCTACACATCGGTCGACGTGGTGCGTATCACCTGGCCCAACGGCCTGATCCAGAACGAGGTGAAGCAGCCCGCCAATCACGCCTACGTCTACAAAGAAGCGCAGCGCCTCTCGGGATCGTGCCCCATGATCTGGACGTGGAACGGCCGCGGCATTCAGTTCATCACCGACGTGCTCGGCGTCGCGCCGCTGGGCGCCAGCGATGGCGAGGGCACCTACTTTCCAGTCGATCACGACGAATGGGTCACCATCCCCGGCGCGGCGCTGGCCGCAGTCAACGGACAGTACGACATCCGCGTCACCGAAGAGTTGAGCGAGGTCTCCTATCTCGATCAGATCAAACTCTTCGCCGTGGATCATCCGGCAGGAACAGAGATCTTCACCAACGAAAAATTCAAAGGCCCGCCTTATCCCGAGGATCGCCTCTATCGGCGTCACTCGCCGCATTTATCCGAAGTCCGCGCGCGACGACGCAGGCCGCGACGTCCTGCCGGAACTGCTGCAGCGCGATCAGGTCTATCCCGATCGATTCCCGCGCAGCGAACTCGGAGTCGCGAAGCCGCACACGCTGGAGCTCGATTTCGCCGGCTCCGCCCCCGATGGGCATGCCGTGCTGCTGCTCAACGGCTGGGTGGATTGGCCCGATGGCAGCACCTTCCGCGCCGCATCGCAGGAGTTCAAGGGCGGTCTCGTCATGCCGTACCTGCAAATGCAGAACGCCGCGGGCGAATGGGAGACGGTCAACGACGATATGGGCATGCCCGCAGGCAAGCCCAAGACCATCGCGGTGGAATTGAAGTTCCCATCGGCGTCCCGCAAGCTGCGCATCGTGACCACACTCTGCGTCTACTGGGACGAAATCTTCCTCGAGCGAAGATCCCGCCGCGCCCGCTGTCCATCAGCAGGAGGTGCGGATGCTCTCCGCTGAGTCTCCACTTCCGAGGCTTCTCCGACGCGCGCATCCATCCGGAACGTAAACAGCCCGATACGTTTTTGTATAGTATGGTCTCGCCGACTTCATTCTGGAATCCCACCACGGGCCTCTACACACGCTATGGCGACGTGCGGCCAGCTTCTCGGCGATGTCGACGACCGGCTGGTGATCATGGGATCGGGCGACGAGTTGCTGCTGCGCTTTGACGCAGCCCTGCCGCCGCCGCCGCCGGTTGGACTCGCGATTATCTTCTTAAGGTGGACGGATGGGCCAAGGATCGCGACCCAAACACGGCCTTCGGAACCAGCGTGGAACCGCTGCCATTCCACGGAATGAGCCGCTACCCCTACCCGGCGTCCGAGCACTTCCCGAATGACGAACCACACCAGGCTTATCGGCGCGAGTACAATACCCGGCCGGCCCTGCGCCTCATTCGCAGACTGGAGGCCATCCGGTGAACCGATCATTCCGCAGGCCGTGCTGCCTGCCAGGAGTCGGAGTTAACTAATGCCCTGGATCCTGCTTCTCGCCCTCATGAACGCCGCCTACGTTGCCGCCGCTGCCTTCCGCCACCGTCTTCTATATTGCGAACGTCCTGCTACATCTGCTGCTCGGCGCGATCGTCGTCATCTGGCTGGCGCGTAAGCAGGCCCGATACCTTCCTCTGGCCTGTGCCGGCCTGCTCGGCGCTTATCTGATCTTCGCCGGCGCTACCACCGACCATCGCGCCATCCTATACGCTCACATCGCGTTGGCCGTGATCGGGCTCGGCATCCTGCTGCCACGATGGCGCGTCCGCCATTCTGGCGCTCACGGTTCTCGCCGCCGCCCTGCGCTTCAACCCGCCTCAGGACCGCATTCGCAATCCGTAAAGTCGTCCCCGTCTCGATGACCGAAGAGGGCGCGGGTCCGAAATCGCCGTTCTGGCCGTCGTCATCCAATACCAACACCGGCGCCATCATCCCCTCCGACTTCTTCATGGATTCCAAGCTATGCGGCGAATGCCACAAGGACATCTACGACCAGTGGCAAAGCTCGATGCACCACTTCGCGTCGTTCAACAATCCGCTTCTACCGCGCCACCATTGAGCACATGCAGGAACTCAGCGGAACGCAGGGCAGCAAGTGGTGCGCCGGATGCCACGATCACGCCGTCTTCTTCAACGGCCGCTTCGAACAGCCCATCAAGGAGCAGGTGGAAACGCCGGAGGCGCAGAACGGCCTGGGCTGCGTATCGTGCCACTCCATTGTCCACGTGGGCAGCACCATGGGCAACGGCGATTTCACCATCATGTATCCGCCGCTGCACCGGATCGCCTCCAGCCACAATCCCTACCTGCGCAAACTCGACGCCTTCCTTACCTACCTCAATCCCGAGCCGCACCGCCGCACCTTCATGAAGGCCTTCATGCGCCAGGACTCGGCCGAGTATTGCGCAACCTGCCACAAGGTGCATCTCGATGAGCCGGTGAATCACTACCGCTGGCTCCGCGGCTTCAACGAATACGACAACTGGCAGGCCAGCGGCGTTTCGGGCCAAGGCGCGCGGTCGTTCTACTATCCGCCGAAGCCGTCCACCTGCACCGATTGCCACATGCCTCTGGTGGCTTCGCACGATCCGGGCAATCGCGATGGCAAGATCCACTCGCACCGCTTCCCCGCTGCCAACACCGCCATTCCCGCCGTCAATCACGATGCCGAGCAGTTGAAGATCACGGAGCAGTTCCTGCAATCGGGCTTCATCACCGTCGATCTGTTCGCCGCCGCGCCTGTCGAAGAGACGAAGGGCCAGACCGAGATGCGCCGCCGCGCCACCGACGTTCCCGCGCTCGCATCCACCTTCGCGCGTCGGCGAGGAAGCGGAGCAGACCGGGACCAGCGGTGCATCCGCGAAGTCGGCAAGATCGCCGCGCCCATCGACGCGCCTGGCGTGAGATTCGCCCCGGGATCCACGGTCCGCGTCGATGCCGTGGTGCGCACGCGCAAGATCGGCCACTTCTTTCCGGCTGGCACCGTGGATGGCTACGACGTTTGGCTGGAGTTCCAGGCGCCACCGATGCCAACGGGCGTGTTCTGGCGTGGAGCGGCCGCGTGGAGGACGACGGCCGCGGCCCGGTGGAGAAGGGCGCGCACTTCTACCGGTCGTACCAGCTCGACGGCGAAGGCAACCCGATCAACAAGCGCAACGCCTGGCAGACACGCAGCGTGCTCTACGTGCGGCTGATCCCGCCCGGCGCGGCCGATACCGTCCATTTCCGCCTGCCCATTCCGCGCGATGCCGCCGGCCCCATCACGCTCGAAACCAAGCTCAACTATCGGAAGTTCGCGACTATTACACCAAGTTCGCGTTTGCGGCGTGGCCAAGCCGGCTCGCCGGCTCGTTCGACAGCCGCGAGTACACGTTCGATTCCGCACCGGTTCCCGATCTGCCGATCGTCACGCTGGCGCATGCGTCCGCCAAAGTGGAAGTCGGCGAGCCGCACTGGGAGCCCGTCATTCGCAAGCAGGATCGCGAACGCTGGAACGATTGGGGCATCGGTCTGCTGCTGCAGGGCGATCTGAAGGGCGCCGAGTACGCGTTCCGCCGCGTCACGGAGGCCGAGCCGGCATACGCCGACGGATGGCTGAACGTGGGCCGCGCGCTCATCCAGGAAGGCGAAACGGAAGCGGCGCGGCCCGTTCGTGGAGAAGGCGCTGGCGCTGAGTCCCGACACTGGCCCGCGGACATTTCTTCCTGGCGATGGTGCAGAAAGCCGCCGGCGATTACGATGGCGCGCTCGCCAGCCTGAACGCAAACCGTGCGCCAATATCCGCGCGACCGCGTGGCGCTCAACCAGGTGGGCGCGGATTCTGTTCCTGAAGCGCCGCTATGCCGATGCTGTCGTCAGCGCTTGAAAAGACGCTCGACGTGGACCCCGAAGATCTGCAGGCGCACTACAATCTGATGCTGTGTTACCGCGGACTGGGCCAGGCGGATAAGGCGGAGCGCGAACAGAAGCTGTTCCTGCGTTTCAAAGCGGACGAATCGTCGCAGGCGCTCACCGCGAAGCCCCGGCTTCTGAGCCCCGAGGACAATAATGAGAGGCAGCCGATTCACGATCACGTTTCCGATTTTGTTGCTGGCCGCGTCGCGCGCTGCTGCCGTCACCGGCGGACAATGAGGCCGGTACGCTTCACCGACGTGACCGCGGCTGCGGGCATCCACTTCACGCACAATGCCGGGCGCGCCGGCAAGAAATGGCTGCCGGAGACCATGGGACCCGGCTGCGCCTTTTTCGATGCCGATGGCGATGGCTGGCTCGACATCCTGCTGGTCAACGGCAAGGACTGGACTCCGAACGGCCGGCACACCACCGCCGCGCTCTATCGCAACAATCACAACGGCACCTTCACCGACATCACCAAAGGCAGCGGCCTCGACATCGAAATCTATGGCTTGGGCGTGACCATCGGCGACTACGACAATGACGGCCGCGACGACGTCTACATCACCGCACTCGGCGGCGATCACCTGTTCCACAACGAAGGCGGCGGCCACTTCCGCGACGTGACGAAGCGAAGCCGGCATGCAGCAACGCCGCCTTCAGCTCCAGCGCCGCCTGGCTCGATTACGACCGCGACGGCAAGCTCGATCTCTTCGTCGCCAATTACGTGCAGTGGACACCGCAGAGAGATCTGTGGTGCTCGCTCGATGGCTCGACGAAATCGTACTGCACGCCGGAGTCGTACAAGGGCACGTCGGCGAAACTCTATCGCAATCTGGGCAACGGCAAGTTCGAAGACGTCACGGACAAGGCCGGCCTGGCCGAGCCCACCAGCAAGTCGCTGGGCGTGACAGTCTTCGATTACAACAACGACGGCTGGCCGGATCTCTTCGTCGCCAACGACACGCAGCCCAACAAGCTCTACCGCAATTTGCAAAACGGCACGTTCAAAGAGGAAGGCCTAGGCGCGGGCGTGGCGTTCGGCGAGGACGGCGCGGCGCGCGGCGCCATGGGCGTGGATGCCGCCGACTACGACCGCTCCGGACGCATGCACCTGATCGTCGGCAATTTTTCCAACCAGATGCTGGGCCTATATCACAACGAAGGCAACGGCCTTTTTGTGGATGAGGCGCCGCGCTCCACGGTGGGCCGCGCCAGCCTGCTGACACTCACCTTCGGTCTGTTCTTCTTCGACTACGATCTGGATGGCTATCCCGACATCTTCGCGGCCAACGGCCACATCGAAGAAGAGATCGGGCGCGTTCAGCCGAAGATCCAGTACGCCGAACTGCCGCTGCTGTTGCACAACGCGGGTCAGCGGGAAATTCGACCAGGTGAACGCGCTTCCAGACGCCGATGGTGGCGCGCGGCGCGGCCTACGGCGATTTCGACCACGATGGCGATCTCGATATCCTCGTTGCCACCAATAACGGCCCGGCCCACCTCTATCGCAACGACGGCGGCAATCGCAATCACTGGCTGCAGGTGAAGTTGGAAGGAACCAAAAGCAATCGGGACGGAATCGGCAGCCGTCGTGCGGGTGGGCCCGCAGATGCAGATGGTGCACAGCGGGTCGAGCTACTGCTCGGCCAGCGACCTGGCCCTGACGTTCGGTTTGGGCAAAGACGCCAATGCGACCGTGGAAGTGGATTGGCCGAGCGGAATAAAGCAAAAGGTAGGCAATGTCCCATCAAACCAAAGACTCGTTGTTAGAGAGCAGTAGCACAGCCAATCTTGCCGGAAAGGGCTATCTGTCTTTTTCCGGCACCCACCAGGGCCAGCTCATTCGGGATGGAGCCCTCACCTCCGCCGACCTGATCGAAGCCCACGTCGCCCGAATCGCTGAGGTCAACCCGCCCTGAATGCCGTGGTCGAAGTCCTGGCCGAATCCGCCCGCACGGCCGCAAAAGAATCTGACGCTCGCCGGGCCGCCGGAGTGTTGCGCAGCCCGATCGACGGAGTTCCCTTCTCCATCAAGGATTCCATCGAAGTGGCCGGCGCCGTCTGTACCGCCGGCACTCTCGGACTGTGCAATGCGCCGCGCTCCCACCGCGACGCCACGCTGGTCGCCCGCCTGCGAGCCGCCGGCGCCATCCCTCTCGCCCGCACCAATCTGCCTGATCTGCTCTTTGCCTTCGAAAGCGACAACCTGATTCGCGGCCGCACCAACAATCCCTACGACCCCGCCCGCACCTCCGGCGGGTCGAGCGGTGGCGAGGCCGCGCTTATCGCTGTCGGCGGTTCGCCCTTCGGGCTGGGCAGCGACTGCGCCGGCAGCGTTCGCGTGCCCGCGCACTTCTGCGGCATCGCGGCACTCAAGCCTACGTCAGGCCGCTTGGCCCGCACCGGCCACGTGCCGCCCGCCGGTGGATGGATCGAAGCCATCTGGCAGATCGGACCCGATGGCGCGCCACGTGGAAGACCTACTCACCATGATGCCGATCCTCATTGGCGGCGATGGCGAGGACCACACCGTAGTCGAGATGCCTTACGGCGCCGAAACTCGCGCCCCCAAAATCGCCTGGTTCGTCGACAACGGGATCGCGGCCCCCGATGCCGACACCGCTGCGATCGTGAAATCCGCCGCCCGCAAACTCGGCGCAGTGGAGTTGCAGCCGCCGCTCATCGACCAGTCCTACGACCTCGAAATGGGCCTCATCGGCGCCGATGGCGGCGACGGTGTCCGCAGCTATCTGGCCTCGATCGGCGGCACAGAGACGCATCCGCTGCTCCAAGGCTGGCTCGCCAGATTGGAACCCTATCGCACCACGGTCGCCGGCTTCGCGCAGCTCTGGGATCGCCTGCATCGATTCCGCGCCGCCATGCACGCCATCGAATTCGACGCGCTCATCTCACCTGTCTGCGCCACTCCCGCGGTGCTCCATGGCACATCCATCGAAGACCGGAACTTCCGCGGCTTCAGCTACACCATGACGTACAACGTGCTCGGCTGGCCCGCTGCGGTGGTTCGCTGCGGCCAATCGTCCAACGGCCTGCCCATCGGCGTTCAGATTGCCTGCAAGCCGTGGCAAGACCACTTGGCGCTGACCCTCGCGCAGCAGCTCGACGGCGCAGTTCTATACTGAAATCAATATGTCTGCACGGCTCTGGGTATTCGGTTCTTTGTTCGTCGCTGCGATTGTCTGGGGGATCGCTAGAGGCAATCTCGCCGCGCTTCCTCTGGCCTTCCCCGGCGGTGTTCTGCTGTGGACCGCCATCGAGTATTCAATGCACCGCTTCGCGTTTCATGGCTTCGCGCCGCACTGGGAGCACCACGAGGACCCTACCGCCGTGAAGTACATCCTGGCGCCGTTCCCGCTCTCCTTGTCGTTCAGCGCGGGCCTGTGGCTCGCCCTCTGGCCTGTCCTCCGTTCCACCGCGCTGCCGGGTCTGGTTCTCACCGGAGTGTGGGCCGGATACCTAGCGTATGAAGCGCTCCACCTTCGAATCCACAGTACCGAGCCTGGAGGGAAACTGCTGCGAGACCTTCGCCGCTACCACTTTCGCCACCACTTCGCTAACGACCAGGTCTGCTACGGAGTAACTTCCCCGCTGTGGGACGTAGTCTTCCGAACCAGGGCATAGTTGTAAACTTGGATATCGGCATGCGCCTTTCCCTCTCAGTCCTGGTGTTGGCGCTCTTCGCCTGGGCCGCCCCCGACCAAACCGTCGGGCAATTGCTCGCCCGTCTCCGCGACGCGCTGAAAGCCGGCCGTTCCGACGCCGATATCGCCCGCACACTCCACGACACCAAATTGAACCAGAAGCTGGACGACTCCGTGATCGAAGAGGTCCAATCCGAGGGCGTGGGTCCTCAGACACTCGAAGAACTCGACCGCCAGCGCGGACTTTCGGCGAATCTGGCCGCGCCCACCGAGCCCCTGAACCTGTTCGATGCGCCAGCCACGCCAGCCCCTGAGGAGCAGTCGGCGACCACCGAAAAGGCGCGCGCCATCGCACTGAAATACACCGAAGGCCTGCCCAACTTCCTGTGCACTGAAATGGTGCAGCGCTACGTGGATTCGAAAGGCAACCAGACCTGGAAGAAGGAAGACCAGCTCAAAATTGACGTCGGCTATTCCGACAAAGGCGAACGCCACAGACTTTTGGAAATCAACGGACGCCCCGCCACCCAGACACTGGCGCAAGTGGGCGGATTCAACTCCAGTGGCGAATTTGGCACCCTGCTGAAGTGGATCTTCGCCCCCGAATCGGCCACCGAGTTCCACTGGCAGCGCTGGTCCCGGCTGCGCGGCAATTCGGCTTACGTCTTCTCGTATCGCGTGTCGCAGGCGCACTCGCAATATGCCATCAATTGGAAGACATCCAGCAAACCCTATCACATGGTGGCCGCATTCGCCGGCCTCGTGTATATCGATCGCGCTACGGGGCAAGTGATGCGCTACGCATATCAGGCGGAAGGCATCCCCGCCGATTGGCCCATCGTGGCCACACCCGCCGTCGCCGACTACGATTTTGCCGATGTGGGTGGAAAGCGCTTCCTGCTGCCCAAGCACCTGGATTCGCGCATCGTGTTGAAGAAGGGGCAGAACCGCAACGTGGTAGAGTTCGGGAATTACCGCAAGTTCGAGGGCGAGGCGATCCTCACTTTTGACAAATAAAGCCGACATCAGCGCGCCTGTTGCTGTCGCACCCACCGGCGATTGGTGCGGCGAGGGGCCCGTCTGGAGCCCCCATGACCAGGCGCTCTACTTCACCGACATCAACCGCTTCCTCATCCATCGCTACCATCCCGCCACACGCGCCGTGCACTCGTGGTTCTTCGACGAGCCGGTCACTGCGCTCGCGCTCACTGCGCGGCCCGATACTCTCACTGCCCTGCTCGGCTCGCGTGTGATCTTCTGGAAACCGTCCACCGATGAGCGTCACGACCAGGGCTTCCACCTGCCGGGATGGCCCAAGGTCCGCTTGAACGACGGCCGCCCCGACCCGCGCGGTTCGCTCTGGGTGGGCTCGATGCGCAACAACGTGAACCCCGATGGATCTGCGGGCAAGGCCGATGGCGCCGATGGCGTGCTCTACCGCATCGACCCGGATGGCGCGGTCAGCGAGTGGAAGCGCGGAGTGGGCATCGTCAACACCATGGCGTGGAGTCCCGACCACACGCGGTTCTATTCCGCCGATACACTGCGCAACATAATGTTCGTCTACGACTACGACGCTGCTACCGGAGCCATCTCCAACGAGCGGCCGTTTCTCGCGGGCTTCGAGCGTGGTTCACCGGACGGATCGGCCGTCGATAGCCAGGGCTACCTATGGAACTGCCGCCACGGCGGTGGCTGCATCGTGCGTGTAGCGCCCACTGGCGAGATCGAACGTGTGATCGAAATGCCCGCCCGCAACATTACGAGTTGCACGTTTGGAGGCGCCGACTATCGAACGGTATACGTCACCAGCGCGGGACTCGGCGCGCCGACAGGCGATCGTCTGGCCGGCTCCCTCTTCGCCATCGAGACCGACGTGCCAGGCCTGCCGGAGAACCGCTTCCAGTAGCGCCGGCGCCACCTAACGCTTGTAACCGCGAGTGAACTGGGATATACCTTTCCTTTAGTCCTTTAGCCGAAAGGAGTTCCACCATGAAATCCCGCCGATCGTTTTTGCGAGGAGCAGCCGGAGCTTTAGGGGCCGGCTTCGTATTGGACGAAACCTTGGAGGCGCTTCCGCAGAACGTCAACACCAATTCCAAGCCGTCCGATCTGAAAATCACCGACGTGCGCGTTCTGGTGGTAAGCCGTGCGCCCATGACGTGCCCCATCATCCGCATCGATACCAACCAGGGCATCTACGGTCTGGGTGAAGTGCGCGACGGCGCCAGCAAAACCTACGCCCTGCTGTTGAAGAGCCGGCTCCTGGGCGAGAACCCCTGCAACGTCGACAAGGTCTTCCGCAAGATCAAGCAATTCGGCGGACACTCGCGACAGGCCGGCGGCGTCTGCGGCGTGGAGATGGCCCTGTGGGACCTCGCGGGCAAGGCTTACAACGTTCCCGTGTATCAGATGCTGGGCGGCAAGTTCCGCGACAAGATCCGCTGCTACGCCGACACCACCGAATCGGACGATCCGAAGATCTACGGCGAACGCCTCCGCAAGCGCAAAGAGGAAGGCTTCACCTGGCTCAAGATGGATCTGGGCATCGACCTGGTCAGCAAAATCCCCGGCGCGCTCACCTATCCCGCCGGCGAAAACATCACGCAGGGCGGCACCAAGGAACACATGTTCACCGGCATGGAACTCACTCATAAAGGCGCCGAGGCTATGGCCAATTTCGTGGCCGCGGTGCGCGAGCAGGTGGGCATGGAAGTCCCGCTTTCCATGGATCACTTCGGTCACATCAGCGTCCGCTCCTGCATCCGTTTGGCCGCCGCGCTCGAAAAGTACAACCCGGCGTGGCTCGAAGACATGGTGCCCTGGCAGCACACCGACCTGCTGAAGGAGATCAAAGAGCACATCGACGTTCCCTTGCTGCACCGGCGAAGACATCTACCTCAAAGAGAGCTTCATCGAGTTGTGCCGCAATCACGCCGTCGACATCATCCATCCCGACCTCGCCACTTCCGGCGGCATCCTCGAGACCAAGAAGATTGGCGACTGCCGCGCAGGAGTATGGCGTGCCCATGGCGATGCACTTCGCGGGCTCGCCGGTATCGTGCATGGCCAACGTGCACTGCGCCGCCGCCACCGAAAATTTCCTGGTCCTCGAAAACCACTCGGTGGACGTGCCGTGGTGGAGCGATCTGGTGGATGGCGTGGAGAAGCCGATCGTCAACAAGGGCTTCATCACCGTGCCCGACAAGCCTGGCTTGGGTGTCACATTGAATGAGGCGGTAGTGAAGCAGCACCTCGGCGAACCTGGATATTTCGAGCCGACGCCCGATTGGAACAAGGAACGTTCGCACGACCGCACCTGGAGCTAAAAGACATCATGATTCGACACCTGAAGACCCTCGCCTGCCTTACCGCCGCGATTGCCCCGGCCCAGGCCCAGTTGTTTCAGTTCACCAAAGAGCAGTTGATCGAGTGCACGTCGGCGAATCCGTTCGACCGCTTCCCCGACGGGCGTCCCAAGGTTCCCGACGATCTCATGGCTCGCGCGCGCGGCATGTCCGCCGAGGAGGTGTGGGCCATCCTCGATCGCGGCAAGAACCTCCACAACCAGTACGAGGATGGCTTCCACGTGCTGCATCCCTCGAAGAAAATGGTCGGCCGTGCCTTCACCGTACAGTTCATGCCGGCGCGCCCCGACATTAATAGCGTGATCAACGCCCGTCTGCAGGCCGCCGGCAACCGCACCGCGCAGAATCAGTTCGCCCTTGACCAGTTGCAACCCGGCGACGTCCTGGTGGTCGACCTCTTCGGCAAGAAGGAGGGCGGCACCATCGTCGGCGACAACCTGTTTTATTACGTGATGAAAGCCACCAAAGGGGCCGGCATGGTGGTGGACGGCTCTATCCGCGACCTGGAAGGCATCTCAGAAATGGACATGCCAGCCTACTTTCGCTATGCGCACCCCAGCGCCATCGCCAACGTGATGCTGACCGGCGTCAACATCCCGGTGCGCATCGGCGGCGTCACCGTGATGCCCGGCGATATGGTGGTAGGCGATCCCGAAGGCGTCTATTTTGTCCCTCCGCAATACGTGAAGGAGACCGTGGACAATGCCGACGTGGTCCACATCCACGACGAATGGACGCGCAAAAAGTTCGATGAAGGCAAATATAAATCGGGCGAAATCTACGGCACGCCCCGCGATCCAGCCTTGAAAAAAGAGTACGACGACTATCTGAAAAAGCGCCTCGCCGAGATCCGGAAGCAATAATTTGGCTTAATCCAGTCGTCATCACGCTGTCACGCATGTGCCCCATAATGGTGCATAGTGAGGTGGCAGTATGGTGCGGCGTATGATCGATACGGCCCTTACAGCAGCTTTTCTGATGGTTTCCCTGGTGCTGTTTATGCCCTTAGCGGCGTATCGGCGCCGGCATCTATCGCACTAGTGCGACATTGAATAGATGATGTAGTTCACGCCGATGCGGATGCCTAGCGCTGCATACTCCGCGGGGTAAGCCGGCGAGTCCGCCCATTCCCACGAATCTCCCACATCCGATTGATAGGTGATCGCCACCATCACGCGGCCCTTATCGTCATAGATGCCGCGCCATTTGTCGGGACACGGCGAGCATTTGAACGAAACCCCGCGGTTCACCGAACCCATGCTGGCCACCTGATACCGGTCGTCCAAATCGTAGACCGTGTGAAAGATGTAAGCATCGTTGGGCAGGTCCACCACGTTGCGGTCGGGGAACACGCGCTTCATGCTGGCCAGGAATGTCTGCCATTCGCCTTCGCCCCAGAAATCGTCGCACATGAAAAACCCGCCGCGCAGCAGGTACTCGCGCATGGCGGCGGCCTGGTGGTCGGTCAAGTTCATGTGACCCACCTGCACGGCGTAGAGCCAAGGCCAGTCGTAGGCATCGCCTTCATCCAGGTTGACGGGCTGCTCCACAGAGCGGACCTGTAACCGTGTGAGACGGCGAACGGCCTGCACGAAATGGCGGTCGGCGCGCGGAAAATCCTGCGTCCAGATAGCATTACCCTGCGTCCAGTCACCGTATCCGTTGCGGCCAAAACCGCGGAAGCCACCATAACGGCCGCCGGGAGCGGGTGGATACATCAGACGCGCGAAGGACCACTCGGTCTTCTCTTGGTAGTCGGGAGGCAGGGGAATATCGCCCACGCGATACTCTACCCCGGGAAACTCGCGAAACGGCCGTTGGAAGGCGAGCAGGGAGCCAATGAGTGCCGCACATCCGGCAACGCGCCAATAGAGAGACATCTACCTTGCGCTAAGGATAGCAAAGGCGCCACCTATTCTGACGCCGTGTGCTTGCTTCCTACCGAGCCGCGACCTAAGGGAGTCGGTGTTTTCCCGTCTTCTCACGATGGCGCTTCGGCATACAACTCCGGGTAAGCCCCGCACACCCGATCGATCTCTTCCCGCTGCCCAGGTGAAAGCCCCTCTTCCGGATCGAGGCACCAGATGCCCTCGAGCAATCCCTGTCGCCGCAGCACCTCGTGGATTCCCGCAATGCACCCGCGATAGCCATTCGCCACGTCGAAGATCGCGGCATTCGCATCCGTGAGCTTCCACGCCAGGTCGCGCCACTCCGCAGCGCCCGGATCGCGATGGATGCTGTCGAGCATCCGGACCGCGCCCTCAGTCCACACCGCCCACTGCCCCAGCAGACCGCCGACCATCCGCAGACCGAGAAACGTCGTGGTGAGGTCGAGCACGATGTGGTCGTCGTTGCCGGTGTACAGCGCAATCTCGGAAGCGCGGCCGGAATCCGCCACGCCGTGCAACACATCCAGCGTGCGGTAGCGGTCGAATGGCGCGATCTTGATCGCGACTACGCTCTCGATGGCCGCGAAGCGCCCCCAGAACTCCCGGTCGAGCACACGGCCGCCCACCGCGGGCTGCAGATAGAATCCCACCAGCGGAATCACCTCGCCCACCGCCCGCGCATGCTCGATCAGCTCGTCCGTGCCCGAGTCGCTGAAAGCGCCGAGACTGAGCAGCGCCGCGTAATATCCCAGCCTCGCCGCAATCGTCGCTTCGCCGAGCGCCTGTTCGCGGCGTCCGCACACGCCTGCTATGGTCACCACACCGCGCCCGCGCGTTTCCTCGGCGGCCAGCGCCAGCACCGGCTCATACAATCCGCGCTCGCGTATCGCGAACTGGGTGGTGTGGACGCCCACCGCGACTCCGCCTGCCCCGGCATCCAGGTAATAGCGCGTGAGGCCGCGCTGCCGCTGCTCGTCGAGTTGGCGCGAGGCGGTGAGCGCCAGCGGGTGCGCCGGGATCACCAGGCCTTCCCGCAGACGCGCGCGCCAGTCAAAAGGCGCCATCGCGCACCTCGAAGTGAGTGGGCTTGTTGAGCGTGGCGCCGCCATCACGGATCCATTCCGCGGTCATCCCGATCATCTCTTCGGCGCTGGTCACCGGCGAGCCCATCAGGCTGCAGCACAAGCTCGAGTCGCTGAGCAGCGCAGTGGGAGCCTCCGTTCCTTCGAAGCGCGCCTCCGTGCCGAAGATGGCCGCGAACCTCGAAGCGACCCAACGTACTTGCAGATTCTCCACGCCCGTCACATTCAAGACGCGCGGCGGACTCGCCGCCACCCCCAGTGCGCGTAAGCAAACGGAATTCGCGTCGCGCTGCCAAATCACATTAACCGCGCCCATCGCCAGCGGCACGGTCCTGCCAGCAAACACGCGCTGCCCGATATCCAGCAGCACTCCGTAACGCAGATCGATCGCGTAGTTCAGGCGGATGAGCGCCACAAGCGTGCCATCGCGCCCGGAATAGTATTCGAACACGCGCTCGCGGCCCAACACCGATTGCGCGTACTCGCCCACCGGCGCGGGCGGTGTCTGCTCCGTGGCCGCCCGCTCCCCGATCGGATAGACATTGCCGCTCGATAGCGCCACGATGCGCGACCCGCGGAAACGCTCCGCGACCATCGCAGGCAGCAGGACGTTGGTCGCCCAAGTGAGCGGCTGGTTATCCGTCGAGCCGAATTTGCGGCCTGCCAGAAACAGCACGTTCGGGCAATCCGGTAGCCGCGCCAACTGGCCGCGATCCAGCAAGTCGCACGCAATCGGTTCCACACCCCACGCTTCCAACTGCTGCCTCGCTTCCGAATCGGCGAATCGCGAGACCGCAATGACGCGCCGCGGGGCGCCCGCCTGGCTCGCGGCACGGCTCGCCAGATGCGCCAGGGACGGCCCCATCTTGCCGCCAGCGCCCAATATCAGAATGTCGCCGCGGTTCTCACGCAGAAAGGCGCAGTCGGCTTCGGTGGGTTGCGAGAGCAGGTCTTCGAGATGCTGCAGCGTCATCAGCCGAACTCCGGCCCTACGATAGCAAATTGCCTGGATGGCTCGCCGCACTCCGCATACCCGCCGCGGCGCATACGCAGGAACGGCCGCTCCACAGTGAATCCAACCGATTCGAGCCACCGTACCCATTCAGCCCGATCACGCGGAACGTCAATCGCGACGGGGCCATCCACACGGCACTGCGAAACCAGGGCCGCCGCGACATCGGCGCTCTCTGCAATCACCGTTCCGATCTGATGGTAGCGATAGCCCGACCGCCCAAAGCAGTAGCCGCCAGGCGCGATCGCAGCCAGCGCCGGAGCCCGTCCATAGAGCGACGCCAGAATCGCGCTGCGATCGGCGCCAAACACATCCCGATCGCGTGCGAACACACCCTCGAGGTCGCCGGAAGTCATGCGCCGAACGTTCGCAGGCGTCGCAAGGGACAAATCAGGCGCGGAGGCGCGCACCAGTGAATATTCAGTAACAAACCCAAATTTGCGATAGAGCGGCTCGCCCGCCGGAGTGGCATCCAGGCGCACGCAAGCTTCGACCACGAGTGCTGCCAGTGCGGTCTCCATCAATTGGCCACCAATGCCGGAACGGCGGCGCGCCGGGTCCACCAGCATCATGGAAAGCCACGCGAAGCTGGGACGATACCGCATGACCGCAACCGTCCCCACCGCCATGCCATCGTCTTCCGCAATCCAAGCGCTGCCCGCCGGCGAATCCAGGAAGCACAACCAATCGCCGGCAAGTTGATTCCAGTTGCTCAAGCGGCAGAGCCGCAGGCCTGCATCCAGGTCGCCAGCCGTCATGGGTCGCACGTGGACCAAGCGTTAGTGCCCCGACATCTTCAAACCCTGCAGCGATTCAGCCTTGCTCCAGCGCGACCAGTTGAAGCCGTAAAAGGCCACGAAGGCGAAGCAGAATAGCGGCACGATGAAGCTGCGCGACATATCGTACTGGTCGGCAATCGCGCCCATCAATTTGGGCAGAATCGCCCCGCCCATGATGGCCATCACGATGTAGGCCGATGCTTTCTTGGCGCGCGTACCGAGTCCAAAAATGCCCAGCGCGAAAATCGTCGGGAACATGATCGACATAAAGAAGTAGCTAAGGAATACGCAGATCACGGAGAGCCATCCCAGCTTGAGGAAGATCAGCAGCGTCGCCGCTACGTTCAACAGTCCGTACAGACCCAGGATCTTGTGAGCCGAATACTTCTTCAGCAGCGCCGCGCCCGAAGCGCGCCCCACTAGGAAGCACACAAGGGCGACCCCTTGCAGTTGGGAAGCGCCCCGGTCGCCGAGCGTGAGGACTCCGTTCCGCCCCGCCTCGAACCACGAGTGCAGAAAGCCGATCGACGTCACAGACGCCGGCAAAGGCGGTAGTTCGGCCGTCATATAGTTGATGAAGAAACTGAAGATGCCAGCCTGCGCCGCCACGTAGAAGAACTGAGCCATGACGGCCGCCGAAAAATGCGGGTGCGACCAGACACTGTGCGACGTGATCTTTCGCGATACGGGAAACAAGACCACTGCGGCGACAACCGCGAGTCCGATTCCCCCCGCAGTCAAAATCCGATTGATCGTTGCCTCGCTCAAATTCAGGCCCCCCAGAATCACCCACAGGATCATTCCCACCGCCCCTAGAAGCGTCACCGAATTGAGCCATAGCAGGGAATAAACCAGGTTGCGATTAACCTGGCCCTCCTCCGTCGCGGCGGGCTTGTCCTCTTTCTCGTCTAAATGGTAGTCGTCCTCGGCCTTGATGTCCGGAACGTCGGCAAAGTAGAACACCGCCGCAATCACCAGCACAATGATCGCGACCGCCACATAGGGAATGTAGAGTGTCTGGCTGCCTGTGTTGTTGCCCGCCGCATCTTTCGAGTAGAAAAACTCGCTGCCGATAAACGGTCCGAGGATCCAGCCGACGCCATTGCAGGATTGCGCTAGGTTAATGCGCGTGGCGGCGAAGCGAGGGTCGCCCAACACTGTCGTATAGGGGTTGGCGATCGTTTCCAGAAAGGTGAGGCCGGTCGCGATCGCGCAGACCCCGGCTAGGTAGGCCAAAAAAGCGGTCGCAGGCGAGACCGACCCGACATGCACCAACGAATTTATATGCGTAGCCGGGATGAACCAGAATCCGCCCACCGCGACAATCAGCAGCCCTACGATAATCCCGCGCTTGTAGCCCAGCTTGGTGGCCAAGACTCCCGCCGGCATCGACATGATGAAGTAGCCCAGATAGTGCGCGAACTGCACCCAGGCCGATTGCGACTTGCTCAGGTGAAGTTCCTCCTGGAAGTGCTTGTCCATCACGTCGATCATTCCGTTGCACACCGCCCAGATGAAAAAGAGCGTGCACACCAGCGAAAACGTAAGGGCCAGACTCTTTCCGTTAACGTTGAAGAGGCCTGTTTTTTGGGTATTCATGTCGATGAGAGACGATTTTAGCAGGTGTGGCCGCGGTGGTCGCGATACCGGCATTTTGGCGAATCCTGGTTAACACTCAGCCGCCCGATGCCGTCTGTCAGGCGTGATCGACCTGGCAGCCGACCTCCGCTACAACGCGCGCAAGCTGGCGCACAATCCCGGATTCTCCGCCCTTGCCATCGCTATCCTCGCGCTCGCAACCGGCGCCAGCACCGCGGTCTTCAGCGTGGTCAACGCCGTCCTCCTGCGTCCGCTCGCTGGCGTGAAGAATCCGGCCAGGCTCGTAACCTTCTATCGCACCCAGAAAGGCGACAGCTTCGACAATTTCAGCTACCCGGATTATCTCGACCTCCGCACCCGCAGCCGTTCCCTGTCCGGTATCGCCGCCCATTCCTCTGCCATGGTCAACTTCCGACATGGCGCCACCGAACGGGTCCGCGCCGA
Organism: uncultured Solibacteraceae bacterium; assembly: GCA_963815475.1. GTDB lineage: Bacteria > Acidobacteriota > Terriglobia > Bryobacterales > Bryobacteraceae > Sulfopaludibacter. Next base: position 340,922 of record CAWFHD010000001.1, read on the forward strand.
TCTGGTAACGGACAACTACTTCACCGTTCTCGGCGTCCAAGCCGCCGCTGGACGCTTGCTGCAGCCTCAGGACCCGGCCACAGCCATCGTACTGAGCTTCGATTTCTGGCAGCGAAAGTTCGGCGGCAGCCCGGAAGCACTCGGCGCCAAAGTCACCATCAACGGCTTCCCCTTCACCGTGATCGGCGTCGCATCCCGCCAATTCACCGGCGCCATTGCTGGAGCCGCCTTCGACCTCTGGGCGCCGCTCGCGAGCCAGCCCCAGGCCATCCCTCGCCTGTCCGCGGACATCCTCTCCAATCGTGCCGCCGGGTGGATCGACATCTTCGGACGCCTGGCGCCCGACGTCAGCGTGCAGCAGACCGGCGCCGAGATGAAGACGATCGCGCAGCAACTGGCGCAAGAGTATCCGATCACCAACGGCTCGCGCTCTGTAATGGTCACGCCCGGACTGGGCTGGTATCCCGACGATCGGGCGGAGGCAGGCAGCCTGCTGCGTCTGTTGGGCGGCGCAGTCGCGCTGCTCTCACTCATCGCCTGCGCGAACCTGGCCGGCCTGTTCCTGGTTCGCGCCGCCGGGCGTCAGCGTGAAATCGCCCTCCGGCTCGCCGTGGGAGCGGGAAGAGCCCGCGTGGTCCGCCTGCTGCTTGCCGAGGGAATGATCGTAGCGATCGCCGCGGGCACCCTCGGAGTTCTGCTTTCAGGATGGGCGGCGAAGGGTATGGCCTCCATCCGGCCGTCGTCAGCCGCTCGCAACCTCGATGTCGGCCTGGATGGCAGGGTGCTCGCGTTCGCGCTTGTCGCGTCCATCGCGGCAGGCCTGCTGTTCGCGCTGCTTCCCGCACTGCGATCGGTCCCACGCGACCTCACGATTGCGCTCAAGCACGGTGCCCCTGGCTCTGGTTTCCGGCGCAGCGGGTGGCGCGCCGCCCTGATGGTGGCGCAGGTCGCCTTCTCGTTCGTGCTGCTGGCAAGCGCTGGATGGCTCGTGCACAAACTGCACCGTCTGCTCACCACGGCTCCCGGTTATGCCACCTCCCACATCGCGATGGGCGCGCTCGATCTCACACTCCAGCGCTACTCCGAAGATCGCGGGCTCAAAGTCTACCGGCAATTGCTGCAGCGCCTGCCGGCACTCCCTGGAGTGGTTTCCGCCACCCTGGCCAGTTCTGTTCCACCGGCGGAATGGCCGGGGCGCGTGTCCATCTTTCACCCCGGCGAGGAGCCGCCTACAGGCGTCTTGCAGGGCCGCGAGTTCGAACTCGGCCTGCGCGTCGACGTCAACAACGTAGCGCCGCGCTACTTCGAAACGCTCGGCGTGCGCCTGCTCGCAGGCCGCGACTTCACGCTACGCGACGACCGCGAGGCCCCTCTGGTAGCCGTCGTGAATCAAGCTTTGGCTGCCCGCATGTGGCCGGGCGAGAATCCCATCGGGAAGCGGTTCGCGTGGCCGCTTTGGAGTGGTCCGCGGCGGCCGCCCGTTGAAGTGGTCGGCGTGGCTGCCGATACGCGATCCCGCGCTCTCGACGCGCCGGCCGTTCCCTTGATGTATACCGCTGCCTTGCAGAACTACAATGGCCGGACCTTCGCCCTGATCCGAACGCGCGGCAATTCCGCCGCGGGTATGTCGGACTTGGAGCGCACCGTTTCCGCCATTGATCCCGACCTCTCCCTCTTTGGAGTAGAGACCATGGATGGCCACGTGGCAAAGACCCTCTGGGCTCAACGCATGTCGATGGTGTGGATTGGAGCTTTCAGCCTGCTGGCACTCGGCCTGACCGCCGTGGGTTTGTTTGGCGTGATCGCGCAGGCCGTCGCGCAGCGCCGGCGCGAGGTGGGAATTCGTATGGCACTGGGCGCGGCTCCCGCAGCGATATCAAGGTTGGTTTTGAAGGAAGGAATGATCCTCGCGACCGCCGGAATCGGCATTGGATTGCCGCTGGCAGTCTTCAGACTTCAGGACGAACTCGCCTCCGCAGCCGCTGCCATGATCCTCGCCGCCGTGCTGTTGGCAGCATGCTGGATCCCGGCTCGGCGGGCGGCAAAGGCCAGCCCCGTAGAAGCCCTGCGAGATTAGGACCGATGGCGCTGCCACCGGCCCCTCGCGGAACCTTAAACCTGGAAGGAACTACCGCAGCCGCACGTCGATTTCACCTGCGGATTGTTGAACTTAAAGCCGGAACCTTCAAGTGTTTCCACATAGTCCACTTCAGCGCCATCGAGGTACAGCAGACTGGCCTGATCCACGAACAGCTTCAAGCCGTCGTAGTTGTACGTCTTGTCCAGCATATTAGGCTGGTTCTCGAAAGCCATCGAATAGCTGAAGCCGGAACAGCCGCCACCAACCACCGCGATCCGTAGACCGGCGGGCGCGGGCTGCTGGCTCGCCATGATTTCTTTCACCTTACCGATCGCTCTTTCCGTTATCTGTACGCCCATTGTGTTTTTGAACTCCTCGTTTGGGAAGCTGTGCTCCGTCCTATTATACAAAATGGACCGGATCGCTCCACTACTCAATCATTTAGATGTGTGAACCCCCGGTTGGGTCGCGGGAATTCATAGGCGAATGGCGAGCCAGCGACCTTTACTTCTGGCCGCGTGTTATCAATGGTATGGTTGAGCAGGTAATTGAAACCCGAAAACGGGGAGGCGCGTCCGAATCGGTGTATGGGAACACTGACTGGGGCGCTTACACTTCCTGGGTTCGGCCCGAAGGTTGCGGCGAAATCTAGAGTGGACTACGAGAACACCCCGGAAGGGGCATTAGTCCGGCGCGCCCAGACGGGCGACGAGTCGGCGTTTCGCGAAATCGTGGACCGCTACCAGTCCAAAGTGTTTTCCATCATCCATGGCATCGTCCGGCAGCGGAATGATGTGGAAGATATTGCCCAGCAAGTATTTGCGAAGGTTTACCTCTCCCTCAAAAGCTTCGATTTCCGCAGTTCCCTGATCACCTGGATCTACAAGATCACCGTCAACGAATGTTTCGACTACCTCCGCAAACGCAAAGTGCGGAAGCTGGTGTACGAAAGCGACCTGAGCGACGACGAAGTGCGTCGTGTCGAAAACACAGAGCCCAATGTCGACCGGCAGGTTCCCGCCGACATGTCCCTCGCCAGCCGCGATTACGTGGTGAAGCTCCTTAGCCGCGTTTCCGAAGAAGAGCGCATGCTCCTGATGCTGAAAGAAGTCGAGGGCTATTCCGTGGAGGAACTCGCTGCCCGGACCGGCATGAACGAGAACACGATTAAGGTCAAGTTATTTCGCGCGCGCCAAAAGCTGATGAAAGCGGCGCAGCGCCTCGACCGCGCTCCCGGCTTGGTGACCGGTTGAGCGAACGAAGTTTTTAGATGGATAATGGTTTTCCCCCGGAAGTGGGCAGGCCGAATAGGCGAAAGATCCGCGATGGGGCAGATTAAACGTGATTTAATCTTTAAGGGAAGAACAGTATGCATGCAGTATTGATGGATAGCCTCGAAGAGTATCTGTCCGGCACGCTGGAACCGGCGGAACTACGGGTAGTTGAGGCGCATCTGAGCACCTGCGAACTGTGCCGCGAAGAGGTTCTCGGCATGCAGCAGGTTTCACTGCTAATCGGCTCGCTGCGTCCCGAGGAGACTGTCTCTCCGTCTCCCCAATTCTACTCACGCATCGTCGAGCAGGTGCAGACGTCGCAGCGGCGTCCCGTGCCTTCGTTCGCCAGTTTCTTTGCTTTGGACTTCGCCTTCGGCAGGAGGCTCGTGTTTGCCTCTCTGCTGACTCTGGGCGCGTTCGGAACCTACCTAGTCACCCACGAGGCAGGCATTGCGCGCCAGGGGATATCTCCAGACGCCGTCATGGCCCAGCAGAATTCGCCCGGATTCGATTCCGACCACGCTCCTGATAATATGCTCGTGACTCTGACGGCATATGAGCACTAATCTCCTCGAGTCCCCGGCAGCGGGCATGTCCCGGTGGAATCCGAAAGTGGCGTGTGCCCTCGCGCTGGTCCTGGTCTTCTTGTGCGGCGCCGTCTTGGGCGCGGTCACCATGGACCAGATTGTGCACAATCGCCAGAAGCCTCCAGTATTCGAAACGCCTGCCGGCAAAGCTCTCTATTTCGAAAACCTCCGCAAAGAACTCAACCTCACACCCGCCCAATCTGAGTTGATGGAATCCATCCTCAACGATCTGTGGCACGACTATCGCAGCGTCCTCAATGACAGCAAAGTGCGCGTGGAACAGGTGCTCAATCCGGAGCAGCGGCTGAAGTTCGAGCGCATTCTGCAGGACACCCAAAAGCACTAATCCCTCCCGTTTGAACGTTACAAATCGGCTCTGGAAAACGCGCCACCATCGGCATACCATGTCGATATATGAATCGACCTCTGGTGATCGTAACGATGGCCCTCGCCTATATTCCGCTGTGGGCGCAAAGCAACCCTTACAGCAGCAGCCTCCGCACCGATTACCAGGGCATCCGGGACTACTTTATCCGCGCCGCCGAAGATATGCCCGAAGCCGGCTACGCCTTCAAGCCTTCGCCCGGTGTCCGCACCTTCGGTCAACAGATAGCCCACGTCGCCGACGATCAGTACAACCTCTGTGCTCCCGCTCGCGGGGAAACCAGAAAGGCCGCTTACACAGCCATCGAAAGCTCCCTGTCGCGAAAGGAGGATCTGGTGCCCGCGCTCAAGCAGGCCTTCGCCTACTGCGATGCCGCATATGACGAACTGACCGACGCATCCGGCACGGAAGCCACCAGTAACACAAAGCGAACCAGATTTGGGATGCTGAACTGGAACCTGTGGCATACCTGGGAACACTACGGCAATGTGGTCGTCTATTTCCGCATGAAGGGCCTGGTCCCGCCCACCAGCCAGAGAACGAGCGTGAAGTAAGCGATTCCCGGCCGGCGGCGAGTGGATAGTATTGACACTCGCTACAGCGCGCGGGGACAATAGTTCCTCATGCTCCGTCCTGCGTTCCAGTTGCCGGCTGCTGCTCTCGTCGCAGTTTTGTTTACGGGCTGCGCCCAGCAGACCTTCCCCATCCGAACGTACTCCATGGGGGAAAAGGTGACCCTCGGTCACATTACCTACACCGTGTTTGAGACTCAATGGCTCACCCAGGCAGGCACGGCGCCCGATCTGCGCATCCCGCAAAACCGATTCTTCCTGGTCCGTATGTCCGCCAACAACAGCGCGGGCGGCGACATCATCGTTCCCAACGTGACGGTGACCGACGACAAGGGAACCACCTACCAGGAGTTGGAAAATGGCGACGGAATCTCCCAGTGGATCGGCTTTCTGCGCACCGTGCACCCCGCCGAAGCGGTATCCGGCAACGTCCTGTTCGATTGCCCGGCCGGTCACTACAAGCTGAAGATCACGGACGAAGACGGCGAGCACGCCGCGCTCGTCGATATCCCGTTGAGCTTCACCAGTGAGACGCCCGAAGTGCCCGTTCCGGCATCGGACTCCAATAAAAAGACCGGCAGCGACGGCCACACCCTGCTCCCCGGCGGCCGCAACTAGCCGCCGGCAGCCGAGCATCTCCGACAATAAAAGACATCCAGGTAACATTTCGGTAACATTGGCTCTGTAGGCTGTATCCAACCGGGCATCCAAACTGCCCGAAAAGGAGAAGCAGACATGAGTTTCCGAATAGTGGCAGTAGCAATTCTGGCCACCTGGATTCCAACCGCGTCCGCCCAATCGCAGACTGCCGCCGAGCAACTGCAAAAGGGCGTCTATTCGCAACAGACTCTGGGCGATCTGGATGCCGCCATCCAGATCTACCGGCAGATTATCACTACCAACCCGGGCCAGAACCCGATCGCGGCGCAGGCCCAATTCCGCCTCTTCCAAACGCTGCTGCAAAAAGGAGACCTCAATGGCGCGCAGCAGGAGTTCCAGACTCTCGTCCTGAACTATTCCGACTACCGCGAGCTGATCGCAACCATGTCCGGCCGGCTGCATGGCGGCGCACACCAACCGAGCGTCACTTTGGGAACCGTGCAGAACGGCCGTTATCACCATAAGGCGACCGGCATCGAATTCACCACACCCGCGGGCTGGGTACTGGCAGGCGATAGTCCGTCCTCGGACAACGGCGAGATGGTCGTTTTTTGTAAGCCGAACACGCAAGTGTGCGTGCAGGTGTGGTTGCGCCCAGACACCACTTTACCGGGTGATATCACCGCCACCTTGCACCACGATCTGGACCGAAAGCACGAGGACCGTCCGCAAGGGTGGACCGTTCGTTCAGCCAGCGTGCAAATGCGAATGGTCGGCGGCCAGCAGGCAATCGGTGGGATCGCCGATTTCCGATATGACGTCCAAGGGGGCGCCGGTATTGAGTACGTGACATGGGTCCGCTCTACCAAAGGCAAAGCATTCTTTTTCGCAACAGGCACGCTCGCGGACGCTCCGGTTCTGCAAGCCGGCATGGATCAGTTGCTGGCGAGCGCCCTCGTCCCCTAACGGCAATGTCCGACTTCAGGTCCAAGTTCAACGATCGGGGAGCCTGGCTGGTTCCCCTTTTCCTGGCGATCGGGGTGCTGCTTCCCACCGCCGGAGTTCTCTGGTTCATGAACGAAGCGGCGCGCAGCCAGTACCAGGCAGCCAGGCAGATCTTGCAGGAAGCCTACCGCGGACAGCTCCGCTTGCTGCGCGACCGCCTCGATGCAAACTGGCAAGCACGCGCCGCCACGCTCCAGCAAGCCGCGCAGGATGGAACTCCCTCGCGCTTTCCGGCTGCCCTCGCGGCATCCGGCGCCGACGCAGTGCTCTTCCTGAATGCGTCCGGCGCAGTTCAGGTTCCCGTTCCGCTCGCAGTTCCCCGCCCCGATACACTGGAGTCAACGCCTGAGTGGCAGGCCGTCGAGGAGTTGGAACAACGAGGCGGCAACCAGGCAGCAGCGGTGGCCTACGCGCGCATCGCGGCCAATCAGAAGTCGCCAGGACCAGCCGCGCGAGCCGCTCGTGCCAGCGTCCGATGTCTTGTGAAGGCAGGGCTCAAAGAAGAGGCGCTGACCGCGATTGCCAAATACTTCATCAAAGGGCGCACCGCCTCAGGCCGCGACCTCGATGGCCGCCTCATCGCCCTCGACGAGCAACTGCTGGCGCTGCACCTCATGAATCCAGCCGACCCCCGATTCACTTCGGCAGCCGAGCGGCTGGCCGGCGTGTTGAACCGCTACGAAGGCGATCCCATCCCTTCGGCGCAGCGCGTATTCGTCTTGTCGGAACTCTCTTCGCTCGCGCCAACTGCCGGAACGTCCCGCTGGCTGGCCGCCGAGAAACTCGCACTGGTTTTTCTGGAATCGGAGCGAGCTAGACCCGGTCTCCCCGTCCTGGCATCGAGCGGGATGGCAGATGTCTGGACCCTCACTTCTCCCAACCGCCGCGTAATCGCGATCTTCCGCACTCCCACGGTAGTAGCCATCGGACAGCGCCTGCTGGCCGAGCAGAACTCGTCGCCGGCCGTAGCCTTCTCCATCGCGCCGCCGGGTTCCACCGACACTGGCGAAGCCATCGCGGCAGGTCCCGCCTTACCCGGCTGGCAGATCGGATTCTCACTGCGCAATCAGAAGGCATTTGAAGAAGCTTCGCGCCAGAAGGCGGCCACTTACGTTTGGGTCGCCTACATAGTGATCGCGGGAATCGCCGTGGTGGCGGTGACACTGGCGCTGTCGTTCCGCCGCCAGTCGCGCCTCGCGCGCATGAAGACCGATCTAGTAGCCACCGTATCGCATGAATTGAAAACGCCGCTCGCCTCCATGCGCCTGCTGGTGGAGACACTGCTGGAAGATCCCGACGTGCCGCCTCAAACCGCGCGCGAGTACCTGGAGCTGATCTCTGGCGAGAACCAGCGTCTCACGCGTTTGATCGACAATTTCCTCACCTTCTCGCGCATCGAGCGCAGCCGGCAGAGTTTCGCCTTCCGCGAGACCGACCCGTCCGACGTAGTGGAATCCGCCTTGCGCTCGGTGCGCGACCGCATGCAGCCGCCCGAGTGCTGCCTGGAAGTGAACGTCGATCCCGGGCTTCCACCGGTCCGTGCCGATCGCGATGCCCTGGTCACGGTGCTCCTCAATCTGCTGGATAATGCCTGGAAGTATACGCGCGGCCAGAAGCACCTTGCGGTTCGCGCCTATGCCCGCGGCGGCAACGTAGTGTTCGCGGTGAAGGACAACGGAATTGGCATCGCTGCCAACGAACAGCGCCGCATCTTCCGCCGCTTCTACCAGGTGGACCGCCGCCTGGCGCGCGAATCGAGCGGCTGCGGCCTCGGCTTGAGCATCGTGGATTTCATCGTAAGGGCCCACGGAGGAGAGGTGCAAGTGCAAAGCGCGCTGGGAGCGGGCAGCACCTTCAGCGTCGTCGTGCCGTGTATCACCGGCGCACCGGAGGCCGGCGCATGAAGGGCCGCATCCTGATTGTGGAGGACGAGCCCGTGCTCCTGCGCGGCCTCAAGGACACCTTCGCCAGCCAGGGGTGGGAAGTCTTTGCCGCGCAGGATGGCGAGGCCGGCCTGGCACTCGCCATGTCCAAGGACGCCGACCTGCTGCTGCTCGACATCATGCTGCCGCGAGTCAACGGATACGAAATCTGCCGGGCACTGCGCGAACGTGGCATCGAAACTCCTATCCTGATGCTCACGGCGAAGAGCCAGGAGGAGGACATCGTACTCGGCCTCAATCTGGGCGCGGATGACTATCTGACCAAGCCCTTCCGCCGAGGCGAGTTGATTGCTCGCGCCAACGCACTGCTGCGCCGCGCCAAGCCAAGCCGTCCCGAGCCCGCCACCAAATTCGGCGATTATCAACTCAACCTGGCGGCTCACAAGCTCTTTTGCGGCGACAGAGAAGTGGATCTGACTTCCAAGGAATTCCGCGTGTTGGCCTACCTGGTATCGCGCACAGGCTGTGCCGTCACCCGTGACGACATCCTCGACTCCGTCTGGGGCAATTCCGTGATCGTGACCTCCCGAAGCATCGACCGCTGTGTGGCTACTCTACGGTCGAAGATCGAAGCCGACCCGCATCGCCCCGTCTACATCCACACGGTCCGCGACATCGGCTATCGCTTCGAGGTGTCCGTCACACCGAGTTGAACAAAGCCTTCATGTACGCGAAACCGTAGGCGGTCTGCGCGTAGTTGCCGCCCACCAGCGCCGGAGAGTGGTCCAGAATCACGATCCCGTCGAACTTCACATCGTGCAGCGCCCTGGCGATTTTCCGCATATCGTAATACCCGTTGTCCATGAACGTCTCCACAAAATGCGGCAGCGGTGCGCTCACGTTGCGGAAATGGATCTTCCAGATTTTCTTGGCTCCGAAATAGCGGATCATCTCCTCGGGATCTTTGCCGGTCAGCGCGCGGCCGCCCTCCAGCCAAGTGCCGCAGCACAGGCAGATTCCCACATTCGGGCTGTTGGCAATCTCCATCGCCCGCTTGTAGCCCTCGAAATTGCCGAAGATGCAGCGCGGCACTCCGGCCAGCACAGGCACGGGCGGATCATCGGGATGGATGCCGATACGGACTCCCACCTCTTCCGCCACAGGAGCCACCTGGCGGATGAAATAAGTGTAGTTCTCCCAAATCTCGTCCTTGGTGAAGACGCGGCCGTGAGACAGAGGCTCGGTCCAGGTCTTACCGTCCCACACGCCCTTCTTGTCAGGGTTGGCCATATCGAACTCGCGCGAATCGGCGCCGCGTGAGAGAGCGCGCCCGCTATTCCAGATGCCATTGCCCATGTGCGCGTAGGTGGTGTAAGTGATGCCGGCCTTCCCCAAATTACGCAGATACTGCTTGTACTCTTCGATCTTCTGATCGCGCCCCGGCAGATTCAGCGTAACCTCCGGCATGTTATGAACGCTGGTGTTGCCGATGTTCCAAACCGTGATGCCGGCGTCGGCATACCGTTTCTTGATGGTGAGGAAGCCCTCAGCGGTGCGCAACTCCGGCGTGGAGCCTACGCTCACAAATCCAGCGCCGATTCCGTTCAGAAATTTTAGCTGGTCGTCGGACGGCGTGGCGGAAGATTGCGCGCACATTTTGATGCCGGGCGCATTGGGTTGAACCGTGGCGGACGCCTCCGGCGCCGCAGCCAGCAGGCCCAGCGCGAGTTTACCAAGGTCGCGGCGATTGGGGTCGAACGGCATAGACCTCCTTTGCGTTTACCCTACCAAAACTTATGACCGCTCGGAATGGCTGCCGGGAACACGTATGCGTACATCATCACAATCAAACCCACCAGCACAAGCAGACCGATGCTGTGCTTCAGCACCGCCTTGAACAGCGGACCTTCCTGGCCTTCCTGGCCCGTGACCGCGCAGCCGATCACCAACGACTGGGCCGAGATCATCTTCCCCATCACGCCGCCGGCGCTGTTGGCGGCGCCCATCAGGATGGGGCTGAGCCCCAGTTTGTTGGCCGTGATTACCTGCAGGCTGCCGAAGAGCGCATTCGAACCGGCATCGGTGCCGCTCAGCGCCACGCCCAGCCACCCGATCATGGTTCCGAAGAACGGGAATGCGGCTCCGGTATGCGCCATCGCCATCCCCATCGTCGCATCCATGCCGCAGAAGCGCGTAATGTAGCCGAGCCCGAGCATCGCCAGAATCGCCACCAGGCTGAGGCGCAATCGCCACATCGATTGGAAAAAGATACGGATGGTCCTCTTGAACGACAGCCCCACCAGCGGACCCGCGATCAGGCCGGCGAAAAATGTGCCCGTCCCCGGAGTGGAGAGCCACGACACGTCGAAAAACGCCGGCTCCGCATACGGCTTCGCCACCACCGGCGGCGTCCGCACCACCTGCATGTGCAGGCCGGGCACCGGTTGTTTCCATGAGACCCTGTCGAGCGTCTTGCTCACCGGCGTCAGCCCCCACAGGACCACGAATCCCGCCAGCAGGAGGAATGGCGACCAGGCCAGCAGGATGCGGCGGAACGTGAGCCGGTCGGCATGCGCGTACTTCACGGCCGCAGCCTCGCCTTCGTAGCGCCAGATTTTTTTCGGGCTCCAGAGCTTGCGGAAAAACACCGCCAGCAAAAGCAGCGTCCCGATGCCGCCGATGATATCCACCAACGCCGCTCCCATGTAGTTCGACCAGAAAAACTGGATGCCGCCGAAGGTGACACCGCACGCTAGCAGTCCGGGCCACACCGCCCATGTATCGCGCGATTTGCAAAGCTGGCGAATAATCCAGAACGGAAGAATCAGTGTGGTGAGCGGCAGAATGCGGCCCAGCATGGCGCTGAAATCCGCCTCAGGCAGGCCCGTCACCGCCACCAGGGTACGCACCGGGTTCCCCATGCCGCCATAAGCCACGGGAGCGGAGTTTGCGATCAGGCACATCACCGCCGTTTGGAACGGCGGAAAGCCCATCCCGATCATCATGGCTCCGGTGACCGCCACCGGAGCGCCGCCTCCGCCCGCGCCTTCCAACAGCGCACCGAAAGCAAAAGCGATGAGCAGCACTTGCAGGCGCCGATCTTCGGAGATCTCACCCACCGAACGCTTGACGATTTCGAATTGCCCCGACTCCACCGAGAGGTCGTACACGAATACCGCGGCCACTACAATCCAGGCGATTCGGAACCAGCCGAACACCAGCCCATCTGCCACCGCGCCCGCCACCATGATGGGCGGCATTCGAAAGATGGCGAGCGCCACCGCCACCGCGGCCAGGAACGAGTAGACCGCCGCGCGCCACGCCGGCGTGCGCCGCACTGCTAGAAAGAAGAAGAGGGTGCAGACCGGCACGGCCGCCGCCAGCGTGGAGAGCAGCGTGTTGCCGAGTGGGTCGAAGTTCTGCAGCCAGGGCTGAGCCATTAATGCGCCGCAACGAAAATCACGCAGACCGGAGCGCCGGCTTCCAGCACCTCACCGGTTGCTTTCGGAATTCCCGTGCCCGGGTCGATTCGGAACACCACGACGCTGTCGGAATCCTGGTGCGCTGCCAGCAGGTAACCGCCCGTGGGATCGATGGCGAAACTGCGCGGCGTCTTACCCTTAGTGGAGACATGATCGAGCACAGTCAGCGTCCCCTTGACGGGATCGACACCAAACACCGCGATGCTGTCGGCGCCGCGATTGGAGGCGTACAGAAACTTGCCGTTGGGATGCACCGCAATCTCGGCGCCACTGTTGCCCTTCACAGGCGCAGGCAGCATCGGAACAGTCTGGAACTGCTCCAGGCTTCCGCGCGCGGCGTCGTAGCGGAACGCCGTCACGTTGTAAAGCATCTCGCCGAGCACATATGCGAAGCGGGCGTCTCCTGAAAATGCCAGATGGCGGGGACCCGTGCCCGGCGCGAGTTTGGCGAATGCCGGGTCATTGGGAGTGAGCGTTCCCTTCGAGGCATCGAAGCGATACACCAGCACTTCGTCGAGTCCGAGGTCTTCCACCAGCAGAAATCGGCCATCGGGCGACTGCGTCACGCAGTGCGCATGCGGCCCCTGCTGCCGGGCCTTGTCCGCGCTCGCTCCGGCATGCTGCACGAAACTGGTGGACTCGCCCAACGAACCGTCCTCGTGGATGGGCAGCACGGCTACGCTGCCGCTGCCGTAGTTGGCAACGAAGAGAAATTTGCCCGACTGATCCACAGCCAAGTGGCACGGTCCGTCGCCGCGTGAAGAGGCGCTGTTAAGGAACTTGAGTTTCGCGGTCGCGCTATCGATGGCGAAGGCGCTCACGGTGCCCTTGCTGTTTTCGTTCACCGCGTAGAGGAACCGGCGATTCGGATGCACCGCCAGGAACGAAGGATTCGAAGTCTCGGCCGACAGTCCCATGGACGTCAGCTTGCCGGTCGCCGGATTGAAGCGCCAGGCGTAGATGCCTTTACTCTTGCCGCGAGTGTATGTTCCCACATACGCCGTGAGGTCCTGTGTGAAGGCGGGCGGGATGGCACATACCAGCGCCGCCGCCACGATAAGGAATCGAGTCAGAGATTTCATTTGGGTAGGGTGTAGAACCGATACGAAATGTTCCAGGTGAATTCGTGGCCCGGTTCGATTCGCATATCGATGAATGCTTCAGGGCACACGGTGCTGCGGATCGACCAGAAGTGCAGATTAGAGATGGGCCGGTCCCCGGTCTGAGCCACACCGGCGCCGGCGGCGCGATTCTCCACGCGGATATCGTAGTCGGCCTCCGATGGGCCGAAGCCATCCATGTCGGTGTAGACCGATTGCCCCTTCGCCAATTCGCGGAGGTAAACGAATTCCTTGCCGCGCGTCTCGGCGGCGCCCTTCAAATCGGCCTTGGCATGCACGGTCCACGGAAATTTCACCACGTAGTCCGGGCCGGCCGGCTTGTTATCGATCATGTAGAAGTTGTGCTCATAGACGCTGCTCTCTATCTCTTTGCGTCCCGTGTTCTTGAGGCTGTGCTGCAAGACCATCACCGGCTCATCCTTGAGTAGACGAACGGTTTTGCGATAGACATAGGCATAGCCGTTCGTATCGGACAGCGTCTGCGTGAACTCCACGAAATCCGCTCCGGTCTTGACGGTCCACTTGCCGTTGTCGGCGATCTCATACGTGCCGAACTGGCGGAAGGCGCCCTCTTCGGGTTTGCGGATAGCGCCAATTCCAATCTTCACGAAGTTCTCGCCCGGCTTGGCTTCGGCATACCCGAGTCCTGCGCCCTTGGTGAGAAACTCTTCTACCGGACCTTGTATGGCGTCGTGAATCTTGGGGTCGTACTTATCGAACCACTGGCCGAAGAAGGTGTGTCCGGCATAGGCAAGTTCGGGGATCTGGCCGGACCAGTCAAAACGCGTTCCCTGGTAGTAGCCTTTCTGCGCGTCGGGAAGATACAGCTTCGCCTTGATCTGCCCATTGGAGATTTCGGCCTGCGGAAAATCCGCCGCGCTCATTGGAAGTGCGAACAGAATAATCAGCAGACCCGTGGCGCAGACACTCATGTCTGCCGCGCCCCGACTCATCGGGGCGCATGGTCTTCGGAGCGCTCGCAAATTTCGCGTGGCGCTACGCATGCACACTCCGCATATCGAACCTAGCTTGTTGAATGGGAGTTCCCACCACTTCGATGCGCCTCAGGTCGCGCGTCCCGATGCCAACATCCTCCGCCAGCCGCAGCGTGCTGTCGCATGTCTCGAAGGGAGCCTTGCCGCGGTCCGCCATCGGGTCGAAGCCCATCACCGCCGTGCATACGGCATCCACATTCACCGGATTGGTTCCCGCCACAATCACTCCGGGGCTCGCGGGCCTTGTCCCCTGCACCCAGGGGCCTTCTCCACCCGCCATGGTGCGAATGCCCTCGACCACAGCCAGATGGATGGGACGCGCCGAGATCAGATCCACCACCGTCCGCGGCACCCGATATCCGCCCTCTCGCGGCGAGTGCGGATCCTTTTCGGGAAGCGCGCTCTTCGATGGCTGCCGACTGCCGTCATGCACCAGCCCGCGGCCTCCCTTGGGTGTCTCTCTGGGCTCATCGATTCCCGCCTCGCTTCCATAAATGGTCACCGGCGTGATACCGAAGCAATTCTTCATCGAGAGCGTCACTCCGGCCGTGGCATGCTCCTTCATCTTGGCCAGGCTGACGAAGACGTCGCAATCCTGGTAGGAGTGGTTCAGGTCGAAGCCCGGAAACATATAGCACTCGTGCGGCACCATCATGCGCGAGTACTTCTTGGCGCGCCCCAGATAGTTGGTGTTTTCGAACTCCACGTTGGGGGCGGCGCTCAGAAAATCGCGCGGCTCCCAGTTGGCCTGCAGGATCACTTCCTCTACGGGATCGGCGGTGGCCCAAGGACTTTCCAGCAGGCGAATGCGGCGTGCCCCGGCCTTGCCCATCAAATGGATGGTGGCGGCGATCACGCTCGGGTGCGTGTAGTGCGTGTCTTCGAGTGGCAGATAGCCCAGCCGGTAGGTAGTGGAGCCGGTGAGGTTGATCTTCATCGCGACCGTCTTGCCCTTGACGATGCGGGCCAGTCCGCCGATCTGGTCGAACATGCGGTCGAGCGTGGGCACCAGTTCGGCGGCATCGTAGGTCTTGCACTTCGCGACGGAAACCGGAAAGGTGGGAGCGGCCGCTCGCAGCGGCGTCCTGCCCAAAAGATACGCGCCGGCCACCGCGGAACTCGCGCGCCGCAGCCACTCCCTTCGATTCTGGCCGTTTCGATTTTGACAATGCATCGTCTTAACCCTCCAGCTCAATCGCCGCGTATTGGTTCAGTGGCGGCAAATGCAACTCCGTCCCATCCTTGTCTCCGTGCGCTTCCAGCGCGCGCGGCTCGGTGCGATCCAGCGTCCACAGACGAGCCGAACGATAGCGGCCAGCCACGCGGATCGCAGCGTCCCGTGGCCCCTGGCTCGCATAAAAAATCAGGTGCGCCACTTTGCGGCCGCCCTGGGGCGTCGCTGTCAAAAACGAGCCCACCGCGCCGGCATTCCAGAAGCGGAGCAGCTCGTAGCGATGGCTCACCAACACTACCGAATCGTTCGCCAGTATATAAGGATCGTCCGGCTGTGTCCTGGCCACCGCGATCCTGCCCTTCCCGAGAGCGCGCACATCGTAGCGCGGATGCTCCGCTTCGGGCGCCGGCGTGCCCGGCATCTTTCCCCACTGCGGACCGGCAACCAGCAGTCCGCCGGTCTCGACGAACGCCAGCATATCGCGGCGCTGGGCGGGCGCCGGCTCATCGGCATCCACGCACACCAGGGCGCGCAGACCTTTGAAGCTCGCCGCCCCCGCTCCAATCTTCGGCACCACGCGGTACTGCTGATTGGTGCGCGCCAGCAGATTGAGCATCTCATGGCTGAGGAATTCGTTGGCCCCGCTGAAATCGGAGACCACGCCGATCACGGCCTGGGGCTGGTAATCGCTCCAGGCGGCATGGGCCGCGAAGAAGGACGTGGCAGCGGTCACCTCTTTCCAGCGATCGAGCGCCGAGGTTTGGGAGTTGGCGATGCCGGCAGCGAGCGCGTCGTCGAGCGTCACGATCCAGCGCCCGCCGTGCGCCGCCGCGTCGGCAATGGCAAGAGCGTAGGCGCCCCCGACCAGTCGCGTCGGGTCGGGCGGGGCGTCCACAAACACGTTCGACTTGGGACGGAGTGCCGCTTCCAGCCGGACCTTCCAGCCGTTCGAATCCACCCAAGGCTCGCCAGTGGGGCCGGCACTGGCGTGGTCGCCGCCCTTGGCCGAAGTCTGGATGCCAGGCCATTCGCCTTTTACGTAATGCCCGATGCGCGGGTCGCTAAGCTTGAAGCCGGCGTGCCCGGCCGCATCCACGATAGGCCCGAGTTCGGCGGCGCTCGTATCGAGGACGAGGCAATCGATACCTGTGCCTTTGAGCAGGTTTAGCGCGGCCGGGTCTTTCCACGAGACCGGCCACCGCATCGGACTAAGTTGCGGATTCATTCGTGTCTTCAACGATGCTACCCTGTCGCATAGTCAAGGGCAATCCTCTGGGGAAGGAGCACGCAATGAAACGATCTCTCTGGCTGGTTCCACTGCCGGCAATCGCGCTGGCGGCATGGGCGCTGGCGCAGCCCGCGGGCGATCCGCTGATCGAAGGACTGCGCAGCGTGGAGGTGGCATCGGTGGCGGATGCCATGGAGCAATTGTACGGGCAGAAGGCTTACATGTTCCACGACATGCGACCGCTCGCCAAAACCAAGTTCGCCGGCCCGGCGGTGACGGTGCTGCTCAAGAAGGAAGAGCACAAGGAAGGCGCTACGGCGTCGCAAGGCATGCTGGACGCCATTGACGCTGCGCCGGCAGGCTCAGTCTACGTGATGGTGCTGGAGGACGGCCTCGACTATGCGGGCATTGGCGGCCTGATGGCGACGGCGATGAAGGCGCGCGGCTTTGCCGGCGCAGTGATCGATGGCTCGGTGCGGGACCTGCCGCAGATCGGCAAGATCCAATTCCCGGTATACAGCCGCGGCGTAGCCCCATCCACTACCATCAATCACTTCCGCGTGGCCGGAGTCAACGTGCCGGTCACCTGCGCTGGAGTGAAGGTAAACCCCGGCGATATCGTAGTGGCCGACGAGGACGGAGTAGCGGTGGCGCCCAAGGCGCACGCCGCCGACATCCTGAAGAAGGCGCAGGATCTGGACAACACCGAGCACAGCATGATCCCCTTCATCGAGAAGTTCAAGTCGATCAAGGAAGCGGTGGCAAAGTTCGGCCGCATTTAAGGTGGGGTAGGCGCTTCCGCCTGCCAATCCGAGCGAAGCTCGGACCGCTTTTTCGACCCTGTCGCTTGTCCGCAGCACTTACACTGTATGAGTGCGAGCCGGCATACTCTCAGTTCTTTGCGCGGGCATCTTAATCGCCCAAGCCCCTCCCAAACCGTACACATTGTACGCGTGCATGGTGCAGTCGAAAGGCTACGTAGTGGGCGCCAAACTGCCGCCCAGTGGTATTTTCGTGAAGGGCTCGACCGGCGAGTGGCATCATGCGGGCTTCAATCATCCATTCATTTCCGCATTGGATTATGACGCGCGCGATCCCTCGGTGGTTTATGTGGCGGCGGGCAATGGACTGCTGCGCGTGTCCGATCGCGGCGAACGCTGGAAGATCCTCACGGGCAGCGACGTCACCGAACTGCTGGACGTGGCGGTATCCGGCAGCGCCATCTACTTCAGCCACACCGCAGGCGTCCGCGTAAGCCGCGACGCCGGCGCTACATGGCAGCATGCGGACACCGGCTTGCACCGCAAGTACACAGCGGCATTGCGCGTAGATTCGCGCGGCGAATACCTGCTGGCCGGCAACGAAGAAGGCATCTTTCGTAGCGAAGATAGTGGGCAATCGTGGCGGTTGGCCGGAGCGTCGGGCATACAGGTGCTGCACATCGAACAGTCGCCGCACGACCCGTGTCTTTGGCTCGCCGCGACCGAAGGCGCCGGCCTTTTCGCTTCCACCGATTGCGGCAAAAGTTTCGAGAGCGCCGGCAACTTGGGCGTCGGCCGTAATCTCTACGACATCGCGTTCGACCCGACTTCGCCGGATCGTGTAGCCGTTGCCGGTTGGGGTGTGGGCGTGGCGGTGTCGGAAGATCGCGGCAAGACGTGGGATCTCCGCAATGCCGGCCTGCCCGCCACCTCTGTGTGGAGCGTCATTTTCGATCCCGCCCATCCCGGCCGGCTCTACGCCAGCGTCCACGAAGAGGCGCTGTACGTTTCCTCCGATGCCGGCCGCGCCTGGACCAAAGACGGGTTGGAAGGTAGCGCTGTATATCGTATGCGCTTCGTTCCCGAGGCTCCGCGATGAAGCGCCTGATTTTACTATTGCTCCTGACTGGCTTCGCCGCAGCCGCCAACACTCCGCAGTTCGATCAGCGCGTCCGCACCGTGGTGGATGCTTACGCGCATCCGAAATCCGCCGGCCCGTTGGGCTATGCCAACATTGCCGCGAAGCTGTGGCTTCATGAAGACGCGGCGTTGTGCTCCCAGCGCTTGGAGGAATTGCTCAAGGCCGGTCCAACTGGCGACATGTTCTGGATGTTCCCCATCACGGCGATCGCGTACCTGGATCGCGGCCAACTGACCGCGCCGGCGCGCCAGGCACTGCGCGATTCCTTCCGTACCTACATGCCATATCGGGGCGATACAGAGAATCACTGGCTCCTCTATTACACGTCGCTGTATCTGATGGCGCAGTTGTGGCCTGACCAGGATGCCTCCCAGTGGTACACCGGCAAATCCTCCGCGGAGAATCGGCGCGAAGCCGCGGGCTGGATCGAAGGCTGGGTGCGTCTCACCACCACTCGCGGGCAGGGAGAATACGATAGTCCGCACTATATGGGACTGTACCTGCTCTCCTTGTCGTACCTCGCCGAGTGGTCCACTGACCCGGCGATGAAGAAGCGCGCCACCATGATGCTCGATTATCTGATTGCGGACTACGCGGCGGAGAATCTGGATGGCATCTTCGTGGGCGCGCACTCGCGGGTCTACGACAACCAGGTTTTGGAGAAGTGGAACAATGTCTCCACCGATTTCGGGTGGGTCTGGTTCAACCTCGGACGCCCCGTGGAGCCGCCCGATGGCTACGTCATCTTTTACGTCCTCGCGAGCGCCTATGAGCCGCCGGAGATTCTCAAGCGGATTGCCACAGATCGCTCCAAACCCTACACGCACTATGAACGTAAACGCACACGCAATCGCTGGCGCTTCAACGATGAGTTACACGGGCCGGTATACAAGACAACCTACGTGCGGCAGGAGTACGCAGTAAGTTCCGATCAGGGCGGCATTCTGCAGCCTATCCAGGAACATTCGTGGGATGTCACGTGGAACGTCGCGGACCCGCGCGGCCTTCACAATACGCTATTCACCGTGCAACCGTACTCTTCTCTCTACGAGTTGGAGACTTACTTCACGTTTCCGCCGGATATCGGGATTTCGGGTGTAGTCAGCTCCAAGAAGAGTTACGACTCACCCGATAAGCTCGTAGGCGGCTCGCCCTACGAAAAGATCTTCCAGGATCAGGACACCGTGATTGCGCTATATGACATCGCTCCCGGCACACGCTTCCCTCACATCAACGGGTTGTTCTCCAAGGATCTCGCCGAAGTGCACGAGGAGCCTTCAGGTTGGATCTTCGCGCGCGGCGGCGAAGCGTTGATTGCATGCCGCCCGCTGCAGCCCTACACCTGGAAGCCGATCGAAGGCGGCGACCGGCGATTGTTCAGCCCTTACCTGAAGAATGGAATGGTGGTGCAGGTGGCGGCCCGTTCGGAATTCTCCGACATGGCAGCCTTCCGCAAAGCCATTCTGGCGCTGCCGATGCAGTTCAAGCTCGAGCCAATACCTACCGTTCGCTTTCGGTCTCTGCGAGGTAAGCTGCTGGAGTTCACCTATGGCGCGACTCCCAAGGTGGACGGAAAGGCTCTGGACTACGATCACTGGCCTCTTTTCGGCGGCCCGTTCGTCGAGGCAGCGGTCGACTCGGAGGCACTCACTCTGAAATACGGGACCATGCGGCGGAAGCTTGATTTTCGCACGCTCACCATCACCGATTCCGGGAACAACTGACCCGCGCCACTCCCGATTTGATATCCTCTCGCTGTGAAACGTTCGATCCTGATCGCGATGGCAATCGCGCTGGCCTTGGCCGCCCAGAGGCGCGGCGGTCCTCCCCCCGTTCAACTCAAGCCCGAAGAGATCGCGCAGATTCTCGAGAAGTGCGACCGCATCGAAGCTGCCGTCAAAGAACTGAAGGCGAAGCACACGGACCCAGACCTGGTGGGCGACGTGGAAGTCTACGCCAAATCGGGGCGCTTCCTGCTGGAGTTTCCTGAACTCACCATCACCCAAGCCGCCATCGATCACGCCATGGTGGTGCTCGACCGCGGAATCGAACGCGCCCAGCAATTGACCAGCGGCACAGCGCCCTGGAACCAGGGGAAGAAGCAGATTCACGCCTACTATTCGGCGATGGATGGATCGGTGCAGCCGTATGCCATCACGCTGCCGGATGGGTACGATGCCGCCAAGCCCGCGCGGCTGTACGTCTGGCTGCACGGCCGCCAGAACAACACCACGGAATCGGAATTCATTTTCAGCCAGCAAAACTATCGGCCGGGCAATCCCGCCGGTCGCCGACCAGGGTCAGATCCAGGTGGATCTGTTCGGGCGCATCAACAGCGCCGGTTGGCATTGGGCCGGAGAGGCCGATGTTTTCGAGACCATCCAAGCGGTGGAGAAGCGCTTCAAGATCGACGATCGGCGGATCCTACTGCGCGGTTTCTCCATGGGCGGCGAAGGCGCATGGCACATCGCGCTGCATTATCCCGACCGCTTCGCCGCGGCCGAGATCGGCGCCGGCACATGGTCGCGCCGCTCGCAGACGGCCGGACTGCAGCCGTATCAATACGCCGTGCTCAAGATCTGGGAAAACATGGAGGAGTGGGCGCTCAATGCGTTCAATCTTCCGCTCGCCGGGCACGATGGCGATAGCGACAACCAGATTCCCTCGTTGCCGGGACCGCCGCCGGGAGCGGAAAATCGCGGACAACTGGAATCGTCTCTGCGTGCCCGCGCGCAATTGGAAAAGGAGGGCTTCGCGGCGGAAGGTGAGCCCGATTTTCTGCGCATGAAGGGGACGCCGGACATTTTCCTGCTCTCCCTCAAGACGGGCCACGGCACCAGTCCGCTGGTGCGCGAGCGGCTCGACGCGTTTCTCAAGGAATGGGGCGACAAGGGGCAGACTTCACCCGACCATATCCGCTTCATGACTTACACCACCCGCTACAACCGCGATTACTGGGTGAGTGTGGATGGCTTGGTGAAGCATTACGATCGCGCCGATGTGGATGCGCAACGCTCCGCCGGCGGCGCTCGCTACGACATTCAGACGCACAACGTATCGCGGCTGGTGCTGCGGGAAACCGACCACGCAAGCGCCATCCAAATCGACGGTCAGAATCTGAAGGTGAAGCACGCCCCGGAAATCGTGCTGCAGAAGACCGGCGCCGCCTGGAAGATCGATCGCAACGGTCGCCTGGCCGGACTGCATAAAACGCACGCCCTGCAAGGTCCGATTGACGACGCGTTTCTCGATCCTTTTCTGCTGGTGCGTCCCACCGGCACTCCCTGGAACGACGCCGTGAACCAACAGGCGCTGCGCACCCTGGCGCGCTTCGACCGCCTGTGGGCCAAGTATTTCCGCGGCCATCCCTTCGTGAAGGACGATACCGAAGTGACCGATGCCGACATAGCGAAATATCACCTCGTGTTGTTCGGCGATCCCGGCAGCAATCGCGTGATGGCGCGAGTGGCCGCCAAGTTGCCCATGCAATGGACGCGGGATACCGTATCGTTGGCCGGGCAGAACTATCCGGCCAGTGAGAATTATCCGGCGCTGATCTTCCCCAATCCCTTGCACCCGGCGAAGTATGTGGTGCTGAACACGGGTCTGACGATTGTGGACCGTGAGTATAACGGCGATTACGGAATGCCCCAATGGGGCGACTATGCGATTGTGAAGGTGAAGGCCGGATCGGATCTGCCCGATCTGGTAACCGCGGGCTTGTTCGATGAAGAGTGGCGAATAGCGCAGCGCTAGAGCAAGCATCCAGGAGCCGAAGCGTGGAAGAGAATGGACAAGATTGGCGCGCCTTCCTGTTACGCGCCGCTCACGATCTGCGAGCGCCCCTCAGGGCCGTGCGAACCAACGCCGAACTGCTGCTCAAGGATCCCGAAAAGCGAGATGGTCCGGAGTTCCAGCAGCTGCTGGGCTTCCTGGTGAATGGCGCGCGCAACGCCGACGCGCTGGTGGACGGACTCTCCAACTACGCGCTTGCCTTGCAGGTCCAACCGAATTCCCTGCCCGTCTCGACTGCCGTTCTGCTCAACACAGTGCGCGCGAAACTCGCGCAGGAAATTCGCGCGACTGAAGCCGAGGTGACGAACGGCGAATTGCCCCGCGTCCACGGCGACCCGGACCGCCTGGCGCAAGTGCTGGAGAACCTGGTGCGCAACGCCATTCAGCATCGCGCCGATCGAGCCCCGCGCATTCACGTGGAGGTTCAGGAGCGCGATGGCGACTGGCTATTCGCAGTCCGGGATAATGGACCCGGCATTGAGGCTGAGGATCAGGAACGGATCTTCCGGCCCTTCGAGAAGCTGAGCCGCGATCGCGGCGCGTGTGGATTGGGATTGGCGATCTGCCGCGAAATCGTGACCCGCCACGGTGGCAAGCTTTGGATGGAATCGGAACCCGGACAAGGCTCTACCTTTTATTTCACCATCGTGCAGGATTAACCTTCTCCCGCGCCTGCGGGCAGTGATTTACCCGCCATTGCGGAGGGTCAGCACCCCTAGTACTTAACGTCCAGACAGTACCCGAGATAGCCTTGACTTCTGTATCGATATTCACGTATTCTACAGCTTCAACGTTGCGAGCGTTCGAATTCACACGTTCCATCTCAGGCTCAAGTTCAGGCTCCCATTCTCAACTCGATTCTCAAGTCTCAAGCTCATCCGGTAAGCGCAGCGTTTAGGGCGTATCAGGTTCGCCTCATACGCCCTTAGAAAAACCTCACTGACAAAATTAGGGCTTCGCGGAGTTTCGAAGCATCCCTCAGATTGAGATCGGAAGCGAAGACGCGCGCCGATCCTCGCAGTCGGAGTTCGCCCTTACGATGTTCATGAGTAAGTGCTCTATTTTAATAGTAAAAGGCCTGTTTGTCTGCGAAATCCTGTCCATGGTTGCGCACGCAGCCGATCCGCCGGATCACGTGCTGGGCCGTTTGTTGGCCGTTGGCCATCCAGGAATCGATCAAAACCGAAGGCGGACCGCGCTGCAGGTTCGCGGAGCGAAAGTCAGCCGGGAGATTCCCGCGCTCGATCTCGAAGTTCTAGACGTGCCGGAGGAATCGAGCGAAGCCATTTTGCAATCGCTCCGCGCCACCGGACTGTTCGATGCCGTGGAGCGCGACAGCTATGCGCACCTCGCGGCCCTGCCCGGTAACCTCCCCAACGACCCTTCGTACGGCCGCCAGTGGCACCTCCCGCAGATCTCCGCGCCACAGGCATGGACCGTCACCACCGGCGCGGCGGCCATCGTAGTTGCTGTGATCGACAGCGGAGCGGACTCCACGCATCTCGACCTCGCGCACAAGATCGCGCCCGGCTGGAACTTTCTCACCAATGACGCGGACACCACCGACCAGGTGGGCCACGGCACGGCTGTCGCCGGAACCATAGCGCGCCGCCTCCGACAATGGGATCGGAGTGGCCGGCGTCATCTGGAGCGGCCAGATCATGCCGCTGGTAGCGGTGGATGCAACCGGCTTCGCGTCTTACTCGAACATGGCTGCGGCCATTCAGTATGCCGCCGATCACGGAGCGCGCGTCATCAACATCAGCATCGGCGGCAACAATCCGTCCTCCGTGCTGCAAAGCGCCGTGGATTACGCGTGGAGCCGGAGTGCGGTAGTGTTCGCTGCCGCCATGAACGACAGTTCCACGACCCCGAACTATCCCGCAGCTTGCAATCACGCGGTGGCCGTCAGTGCCACAGATTCCAACGACGCGCTCGCCAGCTTTTCGAATTACGGCAACTGGATCTCCCTAGCTGCGCCTGGCAACAACATTCTCACTACGTCGATGGGCGGCGGTTACGGATATTGGTCGGGGACGTCCTTCTCGTCGCCCATCGTCAGCGGTGTGGCGGCATTGGTGCTGGCGGTCAATCCCTCACTCACTCCAGCGGCGCTCGTGACACTGCTCGAAGAGACGGCCGACAGTCCTGTAGCTTCCGGCTTCGGACCTTCGCTCGGCTGGGGACGAGTGAATGCCTATAAGGCGGTGATGTCTGCGCTGCCGCCCTCGGTGACACTAACTCCTGGCCCGCTGGCAATCACCCTCAACGGTGGAGAGACACAACAGTTCACCACGAAAGTGACCGGACTGAATAACACTCCAATCGCCTGGTCACTGAGTCCAAAGCTAGGATCCATCTCGTCCACCGGCATGTATACAGCGCCCCCTGTCATCGCCGTGGCTGAAGTGGTGACCGTCACTGCCGTGACAGCGGGTGCGGCAATGGCCTCTTCGACCGTTGCGCTGTCGCCGGCGCCAGGAGAGAAAAGAAGCCCCGATACCGATCCGTCAAGACCTCCACGATCGCGTAACCCGTAATATACGACGAACGGCGGAGCTGCCTTTAAAAGCAGCCCCGCCGTCGGCGTTAAACGAAACGAACTGTGAAGGCTCTTACCGGCCCTTTTATTGGGCGAAGATCAGGCCAGTGAGGGTGTTGCCGTTCGATTGGACAGTGACCAGCGAGGCGGCCGGCGATCCATTCGCATTCGACGAGCCGCCGTTGCCGGCGAGCGTAAAGATCAGCGGCGTGGTGAGCGAGCCTGTCGATCCGCCGGAGGATGCGCTGGACGACGTAGCGCTCAATCGCACGCTGCAATCCGGCCCGATGGTGTAGGTGCCGTTGCTCGTTACCGTGGATGTTGCGCCGCCATTGCTGCTGACAAACGACGACAACGTATAGTTACCGTTGCCATCGAGATTGATTGAGCCAACCGAGGAGAAGGACTGTAGAGTAGCGGTGCCCGTGGCAGTCGTCGCATGTCCCACGATCGTTCCAGTACCGCCGCCAGTGCCCGTTCCGCCGCCAGTGCCCGTGCCGGTACCAGTGCCCGTTCCCGTTCCGGTTCCCGTTCCGGTTCCAGTGCCCGTCCCGGTTCCTGTGCCCGTCCCGGTTCCAGTGCCCGTCCCGGTTCCTGTGCCCGTCCCGGTTCCTGTGCCCGTCCCAGTTCCGGTGCCCGTTCCGGTTCCAGTACCGGTGCCCGTCCCGGTTCCGGTGCCCGTCCCGGTACCTGTGCCAGTTCCGGTGCCCGTGCCTGTTCCGGTGCCTGTTCCGGTCCCTGTGCCAGTGCCCGTCCCAGTTCCCGTGCCCGTTCCGGTGCCCGTGCCGGTTCCAGTGCCGGTTCCAGT
The DNA here is from genome assembly GCA_963815475.1 of uncultured Solibacteraceae bacterium. Taxonomy (GTDB): domain Bacteria; phylum Acidobacteriota; class Terriglobia; order Bryobacterales; family Bryobacteraceae; genus Sulfopaludibacter. The sequence continues at coordinate 366,355 of CAWFHD010000001.1, forward strand.
GCCCGTGCCGGTTCCAGTGCCCGTGCCGGTGCTAGCCGGCTGTGCGCCGAACACCGTGAAGCCGAAACTCTGCGCAAATGGCGACGAAGTGCAGGACGAGGAAGACCGTTCCAGCAAGCCGGTAACGCCGGCGCCTTTCGAGTCGGTCTCCAGGAACAAGACAGTTTGTCCCTGGTTAGTCAGTACTGCGTCAAACGCATTACCTCCGTTCAGACTAATCGTAGCGTTACAATTGGAACTGACCGAGTAAGTTCCCACCACTGCATTAATGCTACTCGACCCAGTGGAATTGGTGACCGTCTGTGAGCCAATGATATTACCGTTTCCGTCAAAGTAATAGCGTCCAATATTCGGTGTGCCCTGGATAAGACTGCCCGGGAATGTCGTCACCACCGTCCCGGTGCCAGTCCCAGTACCCGTGCCGGTGCCTGTTCCAGTGCCTGTTCCTGTTCCTGTTCCTGTTCCAGTGCCTGTTCCTGTGCCCGTTCCTGTGCCAGTGCCTGTCCCGGTGCCGGTCCCTGTGCCGGCGCCACTGCCATTTACAGTTGCTACAAGACTTGTGAAGTTCGAATTCGAGATCTGCGCGTTGTAAGTGCCCTGGAGATAGGTGTTACTACATCCAGTGATCGCCCATGCCGAGTTTAGGCCGAGGCCGCCACATAACAGCGCGCCCCCTAAGAGCGTTCGTTGTAAACTTGTCATTCCTTATCCTCCGGTGCTGGAGCTGGTCCGGCCGTTGAGATTTCGGCCCGACTCGCAGTATAGGGAAGATGACTAAATCAAGTCCGTACGGGCCATCACGACACGAAAATCTAAACGGACGTTCTGTTACCATCTCATCTCGGTTTTGCGCTGCTCTTCACCAACAACCTTGACCTGACTCGCGTCACTGGAAACATCTCGTAAACACACATACTGCGCTTTTGTCCGGGTTGTTCTTAACGAATTCGTTGAATTCAAACTCGGAATACCTACAAATATCGCCGCCCTGGTAGCCAAACAAACTGCCATAATATAAATTCTTCAATGGAGCAAAACCTTACAAAAAGCGATTCAGGCCCGCCCTCAAGCCGGCTGATCGCGATTATCCGGCCATATCTAATTGCGCTGTCGGGCCAAATTCTGCTGGTGGGCGCTGCGTATCTGTTGCGCCACACCTTCGGCATCCGCATCGCCGTCATCACCGCCATCATTGACATTCTCTATTTCTTTCTAATGTTGGGCGCCGCTTGGTTAGGTTACGGACCGGGGCTTTTGGTCTGGACGTTGACCATCGTGGCGGTGCCGCGCATTCTATTTACTACGCGGCAAGGCCGGTCCATGGACCCCATGGTTTTCGGCCTGATACTTCTTGTCTCCATCCTGATCAGTTGGATTGGGCAGAACCGTCGGCGCAAAGAGGCCGGCCTGGTCCATACCGCCGAAGAGTTGGAAGCGCGAGTCCGGGAGCGCACCGAAGAAGCCCTGAAAGCAGCCGGCGCGGTGCGCGATGCCGAAGAGCGCCTGCGCTTTGTGCTGGACGCCGCCGAGATTGGACACTGGGACTTCGACGTCCAGAACAACGTCACCGTCCGGTCCTTGAAACACGACCAGATCTATGGCTACACCGAACCGCAACCCGACTGGAATTACCAGATTCTGCTCCGGCATGTTCACCCCGAAGACCGCGATGGGCTCGAGGCGAAGCTCAAAGCGACCGTGGAGGGCGGCGGTCCTGCCCTCGAATTCCGCATCGTGTGGCCCGATCGAAGCGTTCACTGGGTCTGGGTGCAGGGCCGCACCCATACCGATTCACAGGGCGTGCCCATCCACATCAGCGGCGTAATCGTGGACATCACGGAGCGTAAACGTTCCGAGGAGAGTTTGCGCGACCAGGCCCAGTTGCTCAATCTCGCCCACGATGCCATCCTCTCACTCGACCGCGACGCCACCATCCGTTTCTGGAGCCGCGGTGCGGAGGAAATGTACGGATGGAGCAGCCAGGAGGCCCTCGGCCAGGTGTCCCACCAGCTCTTCCAAACCGAGTTTCCCGAACCGCTTGCCGCCATCGAAAAGAAGATCGACGAGAGCGGGCACTGGGAAGGCGAACTGCTGCATCGCCGCAAGGACGGATCGCGAATCCGCGTGAGTAGCCGGTGGGCGCTTCGCCGCGATGGTGCGGGCCGGCCCATCGGGATCCTGGAAATCAACACCGATGTGACTGAGAAGCGCCACATCGAAGAGCAGTTGCGGCACACCCAGAAACTCGAAAGCCTCGGCGTGCTGGCCGGCGGCGTGGCTCACGACTTCAACAACCTGCTCACCGGCATTCTGGGTAACGCCAGCCTGGCCCTGGACAACCTGGGACCGCACCACCCCGACCGCATTCTGCTGGAAGAAGTCACCAAGGCCGCCGAACGCGCCGCCGATCTCACGCGCCAACTTCTCGCCTACGCCGGCAAGGGCCGCTTCGTGATGCGCACCGTCAATCTTTCCGACCTGGTGCGCGAGATCAGCGGACTGGTGCAGACCTCGATTCCCAAGCTGGTGCAATTGCGCCTGCAGATGTCCGATTCGCTGCCGGGCATCGATGCCGACCCCGGTCAGCTGCAGCAGATTGTGATGAACCTGGTGATCAACGGCGCCGAAGCCATCGGGCCGGAAGGCGGGACGGTGCTGGTGCGGACCGGCGTACAGGAAGTGGACCGGCCGTACATTGCTACTATGGCCGCCGCGGCTGGCTCGCTGACTCCCGGCCGATACATCTGCCTGGAAGTTCACGACACCGGGTCGGGAATGACGGAGGGGACGCTCGGGAAAATCTTCGATCCCTTCTTCACCACCAAGTTTGCCGGCCGCGGGCTCGGCCTTTCCGCGGTGCTGGGAATCGTGAATGCCCACAAGGGCGCGCTCAAGGTCTATAGCCAACCAGGCCAGGGCACCACGTTCAAGGCACTCTTCCCGGTGTCGGCCAATCCGCTGATTGCGTCGCCCGCCAGGTTCGTCAGCGACTTGGCCGGCAGCGGCACCGTCCTGGTGGTGGACGATGAAGAGCTGGTTCGCCAAACCGCGCGCCATACGCTGGAACATTACGGCTACAAAACGGTGTGCGCCGGCGACGGAGCCGCGGCGCTCGAACTCTACCGCCGCCGCCCTCACGACATCTCGCTGGTGCTTCTCGATCTGACCATGCCCGTGATGAATGGCGAAGACGCGCTACGCCAGATGCAGATGATCAATCCCCAGGTCAGGGTTCTGCTTTCGAGCGGCTACAACGAAGTAGAAGCCGTCCAGCGATTCGCCGGAAAAGGCTTAGCGGGATTTATTCAGAAGCCCTACGCAGCGGCGGCGCTGGCGGAAAAAGTAAAAGAAGTCCTGGCCCGCAAGCCAAGTCTGCTTTCCAATCCTCGACTTTCCGAGCCGCGACCGTAAGAAGCTGTGAAAAAATGGGGACTGAAGCATAAAGTGCTTCTCATTATGAAGGTATTTCTTCATAATGAATTCATGGAGACACCCACCCAGGCAATATTGCTGGACCTTCCCGAGGAACCAGCCCGGCCGAGGCCCAAAGGGTCCCCAAACTGCGCACGGTGAACCGCGAACAAACCACCATGGTCACGATCTACGTGGAAGAGTTGGTCGCTGCCGATCATAAAGCGCGTGCTATCTGGCGGTTGGTGGAAAAACTGGACCTGAGCCGCTTTCTGGAACCTGTGCGCACCAGTCGAGGCTGCGCAGGGAGGCCGGCGTGGGACCCGCAGTTGTTGGTGAGTGTGTGGGTGTATGCCTATAGCGAAGGAATCAGTTCGGCCAGAGAGATCGAAGGGATGATGCAGTGGGAACCCGGCCTGCAGTGGTTGGGCGGGTTGACGGCAGTCAATCATCATACGTTGTCAGATTTCCGGGTGGAGCATCGGCAGGCCCTGGATGAGTTGTTTGCCGAGTTGCTGGCAATGTTGGAGGAGGCCGGAGTGTTGAGCCTGGAGCAGGTGATGCACGATGGCAGCAAGATCCGAGCGCTGGCAGGAGCGGATAGTTTTCGGCGGGAGAAAACGCTGCGGGAGCGTCTGAAACAGGCGCAGGAAATGATCGCGCAGATGGGCGACCCGCGGACAGAAGAATCGGGGAATCGACGGCGACAGGCGGCGCGAGCACGAGCGGCACGGGAGCAGGTCGAACGCTTGGAAGAGGCGCTGAAAGAAATGGCGGCATTGCAGGCAGAGAAGGCGAGCGCGGAAGAGAAAGCTAAGGTGCGTGTGAGCCGGCAGGAGGCCGAAGCGCGATTGATGAAGCATGGAGACAACGCGATCGCACCCAGCTACAACGCGCAGATCAGCACGGAGGGAAAGAACAAGATCATCGTGGGAGCGCACCTGAGCCAGAGCAGCAGCGACGCGCAGAGTCTGATGCCATCACTGGAAGAAGTCGCCGAAAATCTGGGCAGGAAACCGGCGCAGGTAGTGGTGGATGGGGGATTCACGAATCGGGACAACATAGTAGAGTGTGCGGCACAGAAGATCGATCTGGTGGGATCGCTGCCGGACTCGAAAGAAAGCAGCGCGGCAGCGATGAAGTCGTTGGGGATCGCTGAAGAGTTTGCGCCCTATCATTTCCGGATAGTGGACAACGGAAAGTGGCTGGAGTGCCCGGCGGGTTGCCAGTTGGAGGCATTACGGAAGAATCGGAAACGGGGGGACCTTTACCAGCAGTATCAGGCCAGGGGGGAGGATTGCGCGGTGTGCCAATACGGTGCCAAGTGCTGCCCGAAGAATTCGGAGCGAGGTCGAATCGTATCGATACGGTTGGAAGAGCACGCAGATGTGGCGGCATTTCGCCAGAAGATGGAAGAGGAAGAGTATCGGGTGATTTATCGGCAACGAGGGGCCGTGGCGGAGTTTCCGAACGCGTGGATCAAAGACAAATTGAGAGTACGAAAGTTCCGAGTGCGGGGCATAGTGAAAGCGGGGAGTGAATTACTGTGGGCATGCCTGACATACAACATCATGCAATGGGTGCGGCTGATCTGGCGAAACCCGGCGATGGCATAGGCGAGACGGGGCGGAAACTCGCGTGCGGAAGATGCAGGGCGAAATCAAGAATTAGGTGCTTAGAATCAATCGCTTAGCGTCGCGCGGCGCAGACTCCGCTGCGCAGTCAATTCGCCGAGGTTGAGGAAGAGTCCAAGATATAAGTAGAGTTGCAGCTCTTTATCTCTTTACTTATGTTTGGTGCGACTCCGGCAACGGACCGGTCGCGGCCTCAACCAATCCGACGCCGGAACAATATTTCACGGCTTCTAAGGGAGTCGGTGGCTTTTTGCTATTCTATCGTCGGTGCCGTTCTCTACCCGGCCGCCGCCGAAGCGTCCTTGCCCGCTTCCTGCTCCGCATACGTTTGCAGTTTGTTGTGCAGCGTCCGCAGGCTCACACCCACAATCTCCGCCGTCCGCGTCTTGTGATTGTTGGTGTATTTCAGGACCATCCGAATGTAGGCTTCTTCGATTTCCTCCAGGCGGTCGCCGATGCGCACGCGGAGGGTGTTGTCGTCCTCTTGTTCCTTCTGCACATCCGCTGCATGCCGTGCCGGCGCCAGCGCTCCGGGAAGGTGCCGCGGCAGAATCTCCCCCTCGCCTGCCACGATAATGGAGCGTTCAATCACGTTGCGCAGTTCGCGCACATTGCCAGGCCAGGCATGCTCCTGGAATCGCGCCAGCACTTCTGTAGAGAGCTGCGTAACCCGGCAGGAGTGCTTCTTATTCAGATTGCGGATCAACGCCGAGGCGATCGCAGGGATATCGTGCTTGCGGTCGCGCAGCGGCGGCAGCACCAGGTGGAATACGTTCAGGCGATAAAACAGATCCTCACGCAGACGTTTTTCCTGGATGGCCTTCTCCGGCGATTGATTGGTGGCGGCGAGCACGCGCACGTTGATGGGAATCTGCTGCGTGCCTGCCAGCCTCCGCACTTTGGATTCTTCCAGAACGCGCAGCAGTTTCGCCTGCGTCCCCACTGGCATTTCGCCGATTTCGTCCAGCAGCAGCGTGCCGCCCTGGGCCTGCTCGAAACAGCCGGCGCGACGCTCCACGGCGCCGGTGAAAGCGCCTTTTTCGTGGCCGAACAATTCGCTTTCCATCAAACTTTCGGGCAGCGCTGCGCAGTTCACGGCCACGAACGGCCCATCGCTGCGGGCGCTCAATTGGTGGATGGCGCGCGCTACCAGTTCCTTACCCGTGCCGCTTTCACCCGTGATCAGCACGGACGCGGTGGTGCCAGCCACCTGCCGAATCAGCGAGAAGATCTCCTGCATCGCGGGCGAATCGCCCACCAGGTCGCCCAGCACGCCCTGGTAAGAAAGTTGGCGGTTCAGGCGTTCTGTCTCTTCCTGCAGACGGGTCTGCTGCATGGCCCGATCCACCAGGGTGCGCAGCACGGCTGGTTGCACGGGCTTTTCCAGGAACCAGAAGGCCCTCAAGTCATGCACTACCGAGACGGCCTGATCCATGGTGCCCAAGCCCGTTAGTACGATGGCCGGAGTTCGATCGCCGCGGTTGGCGAGTTCCTTCAGCAGCTCAAAGCCGTCCATGCGCGGCATCATCAGGTCCGTGAGAATTACGCCGGGGGGGTTATGTGCCAGGCACTCGAGTGCCTCGCGGCCATCGGAAGCCGTAACCGCCGTGTAACCAAATGAAGTAAGCATTTCCGCCAAATCGACTCTTTGGCTCGCATCGTCGTCGACAATCAACACCCCAGACTGCATCCGTTCTCCTTGATCCTGTTTATATTGTGCCGCGATTGTGCATTTTTTGCACGACGAAAGAAAAGTTACGTGGCGCCCATGGTGCGAACAGGCACAGCCGGTTCCAAAATCAAACGTACTATTCGCACAAACTCATCCTGGTTCAGCGGTTTCTCTAGGAAATACAACCCCTCGCCTAACATGCCATAGAAGCGGCAGACCTCAGCCCCAGCCACGCCGGAGACGAAAAGTACCTTGAGATTCGGATTGATGGCGGTGAGGCTTTTGGCTAGCTCACAGCCGTTCTTTTCCGGCAGGGCGACCGCCGTCACCAGCAGGTCGATCTTGCTCAAATGCATTGCGAAGGTATTGATACCGGAAAGATAACCCGATGCTGGAAGGGCCTTGAAGCCCTCCATCCGGAGCGCGCGGCACATCAGTTCAAGATCGACAAGCTCATGGTCGACCACTAGTATTTCTTTTTTTTCTTATCTGGCATAGCCACCGGGCCGTCACCCGGGCACGCTCTGTGCAGGAGGCAACTTTTGCCTGGGACCTCATCAGGAAGAGCACGCGGGATACCAGGGCTTGCAGGGTAGAGTGAAGAAGAAAACGCTCCCTTTTCCGGGCTCCGATTCCACCCAAATGCGGCCCCCATGGCGCTCCACAATCCGGTGGGTGACGGCCAAGCCGGCGCCGGCGCCCGGATATCGATCTCCGTGCAGCCTTTTGAACATATGAAAGACCGCGTCGCGATGCCGAGGCTCGATGCCGATTCCGTTGTCGCGCACCGAAAAGACCCACTCGTCTCCCTGTGCAACGGCGGCGATCCGGATCTCCGGTGTCGCTTCGCCGCGAAACTTGATCGAGTTATCGATCAGGCTCGAAAAGACGTATGCCAGTTGCGAAGGGTCGCACTCAATTCGCGGCAGTTCTTCCCGCACTACTTGCGCGTTCGACTCGCGGATCGCCGTATCCAGCGAGTTCAACGACATGTCGACGATTCCGTTGATCTCGCAAAGGCGCGGCTTGGCAGGCGCGCCCGCTATGCGGTCGAAATTCTGCAGAGCGGCCACGAATTTCTGCAGACGAACTACGGACCCGCGGATCAGGTTCAGGATTGGGTCTTCTTCCCCGGCTCCCTGCTTTCGCTGTCGCTTCAGAAACAGCTCAAACATAGTTGAGATCTGGTTCACGGGGCTGGCGAGATCGTGCAGCGAGTCGCCATACAGCGGCACGAAACATTCCTGCGGCATCGGACTGGCTTGCGCCTGCATCTTAAACTCCTCCTACATTCGCCCGCTGGTGCTGGCTCTGCGTGGCGGCAGGCAGACACACCTGGAAAAGGGCGCCGTCTCCGGGCAGGCTGCGCACCCGGATCACGCCCCCATTACTGCGAACGAATCCCTTCACTGCCGAGAGGCCTAGACCGCGCCCGGTAAATTTCGTGCTGAAGAACGGATCGAAGATTTTAGCTTGCGTGCCATCGTCCATACCGCAGCCGGTGTCCTGCACCTCAAGCGCGACGAATTGCGCGCCATCCGCCAGGGCCGCTTCCAGTTTTGCTTCACGGGCCCACTCGGCGTCGATCTCGGAGCCGATGCGCACCCATACGTCGCCGGTTCCTTCGCCGATCGCCTCCACGGCGTTCATCACCAGTTCCACAATCACCTGGCGCAATTGCTCGGTATCGGTCTCCACCGGCGGCAGACCAGCGGCGCTCTCCACGTGCAGTTGAATGCGGATGGGCAGCGAACGGCGTAGAAAGCGGCAGGTCTCCTTGGCTAAGTGCTCCACGCTCACCCTTTCCACGAACAGGTTGCCGCGGCCCGAATAGGCCAGCATTTTCCGCGTCAGATCGGCCGCCCGCTCTCCGGCGCGAATCACGTCCGCGAGAATCTCGCGCGCGTCATGCGTGGGGGGAAGCATATCCATCACCAGGCTGGCGCCGCCCAACACACTCACCAGCAGGTTATTGAAGTCGTGTGCGATGCCCCCGGCCAGCAGGCCCAAGCCTTCGGTCTTTTCCTTTTCCAGCGTCACCTTCTCAGCTTGCTTCTGGTTCTCCACTTCCGTGCAGGTGCCGAACCAACTGGTCACTTCGCCGGCGCGATTCTTCATGGGAACGGCGCGCACCAGGTGCCATCGGTGGGCTCCATCGCAGGCGCGCTGCAGCCGGTGCTCAATTTCGAAGGTAGCGGCGGTTTCGGCCGCCAATTTCCAGGCCATTTCCGTTCGCTCGCGGTCTTCCGAATGCAGCACCTTGTCCCAGCCCAGCTGCCCGGCTTCTTCCACGCTTAACCCCATGTACTCCAGCCACCGGGGGTTGGCATATTGCAGCACGCCGTCGGCGTCGGCAGTCCACACCATCTGGGGCATGGCTTCCAGCAGCGTTTCATACCGCCTCTCACTGCGCTCCAACTCCTCGCGCTGCTGCTCGATGCGACGCTGCATCTCAACCTTCTCGATAGCGCACACAATAGTCAGCAGCAGCGATTCAGGGGTCACCTGACGCTTGGGAAGGTAGTCGGTGACGCCGGCCTTCATCGCTTCCACGGCCAGACGCTCGCCACCGATAGCAGTCAGCATCACCACCGCCCCCGGGGCGCCCTCCTGGCTAAAGTGGGCCAGAACGTCCAGGCCAGTCTTATCGGGCAAATCGTAGTCCAGCAGAATGCAATCCGGACGAAAGGTCCGCGCCAGTTCAATTCCTGCCCCGGCTGAACCCGCCTCGGCAAACACGAATTGTGGACTGTCGTTTTCCTGCAAACACTGCTTATAGATTTCGCGGTCGACGTGATTGTCTTCTACTATTAGGATTTTGAGTTGTCGCTCTGGGAGCATGCCGGTCCTGGAAGATACATAGGCATGTTTGGAACCATTGTTTGCCGGACGTTTTGAGTCACTGAATTGTATTTTTTTTACGACAAAAATCGCGCGATTTCCAATTTGAAAAACTTTTGTGGCAGCATTTTTGGTGGTCCGCGAATGTGCGGAATAAGCCGGATTTTGGGCTTTAACGTGCAGATCGAAACACGTTATCCGGATCACGTGAGACTAACCGGGGGCAAGCCTTGCGGCTTGCCTACTTTGTAGTGCAAGTATTGCGCGGGAGCAGCGTGCAAAAACTGCCGCTCCTAGGGGGGTAAATGCCGGAGATTCTGTTGGCCGAGGATAATCCTGCGGACGTGTACCTGGTGCGTGAAGCTCTTAAAGAGCATGGAGTCCAATGCACTGTACGAACCGCCGCCGATGGCAAGCGATGTCCTTACACTCCTCGCGGCGCCGGACCGCACGTGGAATCCGGACCTCATCATTCTCGATCTCAATCTGCCGCGCCACGACGGCATCGAAATTCTGCAAAAGGTCCGGTCCACTGAAGCTATCGCCAATGTGCCGGTAGTGGTCCTGACCTCTTCCGATTCGCCCCGGGATCGTACGATTGCGAACGACTTGGGCGCTACATGCTACGTCCGTAAGCCGTCCAACCTGGAGCAGTTCCTCCAGCTCGGAGCGCTTTTTAAAGAATTGCTGACACCCCACGCTACGCTGCCCCTATTACCGAGGAGTCTACCCATGAAGTCTGATGCGAAACCTGAATCTGTAGTAGATGCCTTCAATACCAGTGTCTTGCTCAAAACCCTGATTGCCTTTCGGGATGGCGATTTCTCCGTCCGACTGCCCATGGACCAGGTAGGGGTGGCCGGAAAAATCGCCGACACCTTGAACGATATCTTCAAGCTGAATCAGCGGATGGCCAGCGAGTTCGACCGCATCAGCGGCGCTGTGGGTAAGGAAGGCAAGATCAATCAGCGAGCTACTCTTGGATCGGCGTCGGGCGATTGGGCGAATTGCCTGGAGTCGGTCAATGGATTGATTGGCGACCTGGTGCAGCCTTCCACCGAAGTGGCGCGCGTGATCGGAGCCGTGGCCAACGGCGACCTGTCACAGACCATGGCGGTGGAAGTGGAAGGCCGCTCCCTCAAGGGCGAGTTCCTGCACACCGCGCGCGTGGTGAACACCATGGTGGAGCAGTTGAACTCCTTCGCATCGGAAGTCACCCGCGTGGCTCGCGAAGTGGGCACCGAAGGCAAACTCGGCGGTCAGGCCGAAGTGCGAGGCGTGGGCGGCGTGTGGAAAGATCTCACGGACAGCGTGAACTCCATGGCCGGTAACCTCACGGCTCAGGTTCGCAACATCGCCGAAGTCACCACCGCCGTCGCCAATGGCGACCTCTCACGCAAAATCACGGTGGATGTGCAGGGCGAGATTCTGGAGCTCAAGAACACCATCAACACCATGGTGGACCAGTTCAGCTCCTTCGCTTCGGAAGTCACGCGCGTGGCCCGCGAAGTGGGCACCGAAGGCAAACTCGGCGGCCAGGCGGAAGTGAAAGGCGTGGCGGGCGTGTGGAAGGATCTCACCGATAGCGTGAACTCCATGGCCGGCAACCTCACGGCCCAGGTTCGAAACATCGCGGAAGTCACCACGGCCGTCGCCAATGGCGACCTTTCCCGCAAGATCACCGTAGAAGTACGCGGCGAAATTCTCGAGCTCAAGAACACCATCAACATCATGGTGGATCAGCTCAACGCGTTTGCATCCGAAGTCACCCGCGTGGCGCGCGAGGTGGGCACCGAAGGCATCCTCGGCGGTCAGGCCGATGTGCGCGGCGTGGCCGGAACGTGGAAAGATCTCACGGATTCGGTGAACTCCATGGCCGGCAACCTTACGGCCCAGGTCCGAAATATCGCCGAGGTCACCACCGCGGTCGCCAGGGGTGATCTATCCCGCAAAATCACGGTGGCCGTGCGCGGCGAAATTCTCGAGCTCAAGAACACCATCAACACCATGGTGGACCAGCTCAGCTCGTTCGCATCCGAAGTGACGCGCGTGGCCCGCGAAGTCGGCACCGATGGCAAGCTCGGCGGTCAGGCCGAAGTGAAAGGCGTCGCCGGCACGTGGAAGGATCTTACCGAGTCGGTCAACTCCATGGCCGGCAACCTCACCAACCAGGTGCGTAACATCGCCGGTGTCACCACGGCCGTCGCCAAGGGGGACCTCTCCACCAAGATCACAGTGGATGCGCGCGGCGAAATTCTCGAGCTAAAAAACACCGTCAACACCATGGTGGATCAGCTCAATTCCTTTGCATCCGAAGTGACGCGCGTGGCTCGCGAAGTCGGAACCGAAGGCAAGCTAGGCGGCCAGGCGCAGGTGAAAGGCGTCGGCGGCGTGTGGAAGGACTTGACCGATTCGGTCAACTCAATGGCTGGCAACCTCACGGCCCAGGTTCGGAACATCGCCGAAGTTACCACGGCCGTCGCCAGAGGCGATCTGTCCCGCAAGATAACAGTCGACGTGCGCGGCGAAATTCTCGAGCTCAAAAACACCATCAACACCATGGTGGACCAGCTCAACGCGTTCGCATCGGAAGTTACGCGCGTGGCTCGCGAAGTTGGCACCGAAGGCGAACTCGGTGGCCAGGCGCAAGTGAAGGGCGTCGGTGGCGTGTGGAAGGACTTGACGGACTCGGTCAACTCAATGGCAGGCAACCTCACGGCCCAGGTCCGAAACATCGCCGAAGTCACCACGGCCGTCGCCAATGGCGACCTTTCCCGCAAGATCACCGTGGACGTGCGCGGCGAAATTCTCGAGCTTAAGAACACCATCAACACCATGGTGGATCAGCTCAATGCGTTCGCATCCGAAGTTACCCGCGTGGCCCGCGAAGTCGGAACCGAAGGTAAGCTCGGCGGTCAGGCGGAAGTGAAGGGCGTCGCCGGAACCTGGAAGGATTTGACTGACTCGGTCAACTCCATGGCCAGCAACCTGACAAACCAGGTGCGTAACATCGCCGAAGTCACCACGGCCGTGGCCAGGGGCGATTTGTCCCGCAAAATCACCGTGGATGTGCGCGGCGAAATTCTCGAGCTTAAGAACACCATCAACACCATGGTGGACCAGCTCAGCTCCTTCGCATCCGAAGTGACCCGCGTGGCCCGCGAAGTGGGTACCGAAGGCAAACTCGGCGGCCAGGCCGACGTCAAGGGCGTCGCCGGGACCTGGAAAGATCTCACCGATTCCGTCAACTCCATGGCCGGCAACCTCACGGCCCAGGTTCGAAACATCGCCGAGGTCACCACCGCCGTCGCCAAGGGCGACTTGAATCGCAAGATTACGGTGGACGTACGCGGCGAAATCCTGGAGCTCAAGAACACCATCAACACCATGGTGGACCAGCTCAACGCGTTCGCCGGCGAAGTGACGCGCGTGGCGCGCGAAGTGGGCACCGAAGGCAAACTCGGCGGTCAGGCAGATGTGAAGGGCGTCGGCGGCACATGGAAGGATTTGACGGACTCCGTCAACTTCATGGCCGGCAATCTCACATCGCAAGTCCGCAACATCGCCGAAGTCACCACGGCCGTCGCTAAAGGCGATTTGAGCCGCAAGATTACGGTAGACGTCCGCGGCGAAATCCTGGAGTTGAAGAATACCGTCAACACCATGGTGGACCAGCTCAACGCGTTCGCCGGCGAAGTGACCCGCGTCGCGCGCGAAGTGGGCACCGAAGGCAAGTTGGGCGGCCAGGCCGATGTGCGCGGCGTCGCCGGCACCTGGAAGGATTTGACTGACTCGGTCAACTCCATGGCAAGTAACTTGACTAACCAGGTGCGTAACATCGCCGGTGTAACTACCGCCGTGGCCAAAGGCGACTTAACCACCAAAATCACAGTCGATGCGCGTGGTGAAATTCTGGAGTTAAAGAACACCATCAACACCATGGTGGATCAGCTCAGCTCGTTCGCCTCCGAAGTCACCCGCGTGGCGCGCGAAGTAGGCACTGAGGGCAAACTCGGTGGTCAGGCGGACGTGAAGGGTGTCGCCGGAACCTGGAAGGATCTTACCGATTCGGTCAACTCCATGGCCGGCAACCTCACCTCCCAAGTCCGCAACATCGCCGAGGTGACCACCGCCGTGGCCAGAGGCGATTTGAGCCGCAAAATCACCGTGGACGTGCGCGGTGAAATTCTGGAGCTGAAGAACACCGTCAACACCATGGTGGACCAGCTCGGTTCCTTCGCCGCCGAAGTAACGCGCGTGGCGCGCGAAGTGGGAACCGAAGGCAAACTCGGCGGCCAGGCCGAAGTGCGAGGCGTCGCTGGAACGTGGAAAGATCTGACCGACTCGGTGAACTCCATGGCCGGCAACCTTACGGCTCAGGTCCGCAACATCGCGCAGGTGACCACCGCCGTGGCTAACGGCGACTTGAGCCGCAAGATCACGGTAGACGTGCGCGGCGAAATTCTGGAGCTCAAGAACACCATCAACACCATGGTGGATCAGCTCAACTCGTTCGCCTCGGAAGTCACGCGCGTGGCACGCGAAGTGGGAACCGAAGGCAAACTCGGCGGCCAGGCGGAAGTGCGAGGCGTCGCTGGAACGTGGAAGGATTTGACGGACAACGTCAACTCTATGGCCGCCAACCTCACCACCCAGGTTCGCGGTATCGCCAAAGTGGTGACCGATGTCGCCAACGGCAACCTGAAGCGCAAACTGGTGCTCGAAACCAAGGGTGAAATCGCCGAACTCGCCGACACCATCAACGGTATGATCGATACTTTGGCGGTCTTCGCCGACCAGGTTTCGAATGTGGCGCGCGAAGTGGGTATCGAAGGCAAACTCGGCGGCCAGGCCCGCGTGCCCGGCGCGGCCGGCATCTGGCGCGATCTTACGGACAACGTCAATCAGCTTGCGGGCAACCTCACCACGCAGGTCCGCGCCATCGCCGACGTGGCGACGGCTGTGACGAAGGGCGATCTCACGCGATCCATCGCGGTGGAAGCCCTGGGCGAAGTGGCCGCCCTCAAAGACAACATCAACGAAATGATCGGCAATCTGGCCGAGACCACGCGTAAGAACAAAGATCAGGATTGGCTGAAGACCAACATCGCGAAATTCACCGGAATGATGCAGGGGCAGCGCGATCTCTTGACGGTGTCGAAGCTGCTGCTTTCAGAATTGACCCCGCTGGTGGAGGCGCAGTATGGAACGTTCTATCTGGCGGACTCCACCGAAGACGAGCAGAGCCTCAAACTGCTAGCCGCGTATGCGGCTGCCGAACGCGGCGGCTTCTCCTCGAACTTCCGCATGGGCGATGGCCTGGTAGGTCAGTGCGGTTTGGAAAAGCGCCGCATCCTGGTGACCGACGTTCCCAGGGATTACATCAAGATCAGTTCCAGCCTGGGTGAAGGCACGCCTACCAGTATCGTGGTGTTGCCGGTGTTGTTCGAAGGCGAAGCCAAAGCGGTTTTGGAATTGGCTTCGTTCCGACACTTCAGCGATATTCACCTGGCCTTCCTCGATCAGCTTACCCAGAGTATCGGTATCGTGCTGAACACCATCGCCGCGACCATGCGGACCGAGCAATTGCTCAAGCAAAGCCAGGCGCTGGCCGAACAGCTCCAGAAAACCAACGCCGAACTGGAAGAAAAGGCCCACCTGCTGGCCGAACAGAAAAACGAAGTCGAAAACAAGAACAAGGAAGTGGAGCAGGCCAAGGCGGCGCTGGAAGAAAAGGCCGAGCAGTTATCGCTCACCTCCAAGTACAAGAGCGAGTTCCTGGCAAACATGAGCCACGAACTGCGAACTCCGCTGAACAACCTGCTGATTCTGGCACAGATGCTATCCGAAAACAGCGAATCCACGCTGACTCCGAAGCAGGTGAAGTACGCCGAAACCATCCACTCCTCCGGCACCGACCTGCTTGCGCTCATCAACGACATTCTCGATCTCAGCAAAATCGAATCCGGCAAGATGGACGTGCAGATCGGCAGCGTGCGCTTCGCCGAGTTGCGCGATTTCTGCTCCCGCACCTTCCGCCACGTGGCCGATGGCAAGGGCATCGAGTTCTCCATTGAACTGGGCGAAAGCCTGCCCTCGGACACCATCATCACGGACGCCAAGCGCTTGCAGCAGGTGCTCAAGAACCTGCTCTCCAACGCGCTCAAGTTCACCGAGCACGGGTCGGTCTGCCTCACCATGGAAAAGGCCGCCTCCGGCTGGAGTTCGAACCACGCCATTCTGGGCCGCGCCAAATCGGTCATCGCGTTCTCGGTTACCGACACCGGCATCGGCATTCCGTACGACAAGCAGCGCATCATCTTCGAAGCCTTCCAGCAGGCCGACGGTACCACCAGCCGCAAGTACGGCGGTACCGGTCTGGGCCTCTCCATCAGCCGCGAGTTGACGCGGTTGCTGGGTGGGGAAATCCGTCTTCGCAGCGCCACCGGCGCAGGCAGCACCTTTACCTTGTATTTGCCGCAGACGTATGTGGCGGTGGTTTCCAGCGCTAAGACTGAGCTGCAGTGGATGCCCGTGAACGAAGATCCCGCACGGCCGGCCCCCATTCTGCTGGAGGGCGGAACGGAGGGCCAGCAGGTGGACATCATCCTCCCGACGCCTTCGCCGGCGCCCGCGGCTCTCGTTCACGATATCGAAATCGACGACGATCGCAATTTGATCCAGCCACGCGACGCCGTCCTGCTGATCGTGGAGGACGATGTCACCTTCGCGCGCATTCTGGTCGACATGGCCCATGACCGCGGCCTGAAAGCGTTGGCGGCACTGCGAGGCAGCGCGGCACTGGCTCTGGCCCGCGAATTCCTGCCGGGCGCCATCACGCTCGATATCACCCTTCCCGACATGGCGGGCTGGACTATCCTCGACCGCCTCAAGCACGATCCGTTGACGCGCCACATCCCGGTCCACATCATCTCCGGCGACGAGAATCGCCGGCGCGGCCTCGCGTTGGGCGCCATGACGTACCTCGAAAAGTCGATGACCAACGACGACCTGAACGCGGCCTTCGACACCATTCATCAATCGTTGGAGCTCCGCCAACGGAAGCTGCTGGTTGTGGCCAACCCCGAAATTTCGCGCACCGATTGGCACGTGGCGTTGGGCGGCAGCGATGTGGAGACGCTCGTCGTGGCATCGGGCGGCGAAGCCCTCGCCGTTGTGAAGCATCAGTACCTCGACGGCATCGTCATCGATATCAACCTGACGGACATCCCCGCCGCTCAGTTGGTGGAAGAGATTCATGCGCAAGCCAATCCCCAGGCGCCGCCGATTGTGGTTTATAGTTCTGAACCTGTGAATATGGAGACAGAATCGGCCATCCGCAACTTGAGCCGCGAAGGCGTCGTACGGTTCGCGGATTCCGCCGAACGGCTGCTGGAAGAGACGGTGCTGCTGCTGCATCGGGCAGACATGAATCTTTCCGAATCGCAGCGTGAGGCGTTGGCGGACGCCCGACGGCACGACGACACCTTGAAGGGCAAGAAGATGCTCGTGGTGGACGACGACGTACGCAATATCTTCGCGCTCACCAGCGTGCTGGAGCAGCACGACCTGCAGGTGGTTCACGCCGAGAACGGACGCGCGGGCATCGAATTGCTATTGAAAACGCCGGGGATTGACGGCGTATTGATGGACATCATGATGCCCGAGATGGATGGGTACGAAACCATGCGGGCCATCCGTAAGATTCCGGAATTTCGCACACTGCCCATCTTCGCCGTAACGGCGAAAGCCATGAAGGGCGACCGTGCCAAGTGCATTGAAGCCGGGGCATCCGATTACATCACCAAGCCTGTCGATCTCGATCAGCTGTTCTCGGTGCTGCGAGTATGGCTCACGCGGGGGGTCGATGCGCCTAAGGGTGCAACGATGACAATTGCGGGGTGAAGCACATGGCCGCAACGGGAACCAGCGTACAGGTGGATACACAAACAGTGCCCGAACAGCGGATGAAGATCCTGCTGGTGGACGATACGCCGGACAACCTGGTCTCGCTCGAAGCGGCTCTCTACGGTTTGGGGGAGCAGCTCGTAATGGCGAGTTCCGGGAAGGAAGCGTTGCGCCACCTGCTCAATGACGATTTCGCGGCCATCCTGCTGGACGTCCGCATGCCTGAGATGGATGGCTTCGAAACCGCCGAGTTGATTCGCAGCCGTCCGCGCTCGCGTCAAACCCCGATCATTTTTCTCACAGGCTACAAAAACGAAGAACACCTGTTCCGCGGCTACGACCTTGGTGCGGTGGACTTTCTTTTCAAGCCCATCGTGCCGGAAGTGCTACGTTCCAAGGTCGCGGTATTCGTGGAGCTGGGGCGCACCAGCGCCAAGTTGAAAGAGCAGGCCGACACCCTCCGCAAACAGGCCGAGATCCTCAAAAAGGCGGAGCAGAAGTTCCGCGCCCTGCTGGAAGCCGCCCCCGACGCCATGGTGATGTGCCACGACGACGGCCAGATTGTCATGGTGAACTCGCAAACCGAGGTGCTCTTCGGCTGCGGCCGCGACAACCTGCTCTCCCGCAATATCCGGTCGCTGGTTCCCGAATGGGAGTTCCAACGCCCCGCCGAGACCGACCTTGAGAAGCTGCAGCCGGGCGACATCGGTAGGGAGTTGCACGCCATACGCGAAGACGGGTCCACCTTCCCCGCCGGCATCAGCGTGCGGCCGCTGCACACCGAGGAAGGCGTCGTGATCACCACAGCGATCCGCGACATCAGCATCCGCAGAAAGAACGAAGACCAAATCCGCCAGCTCAATGCCACGCTCGAGCAGCGCGTGATGGAGCGTACCGAGGCGCTCCTGCAGTCCAACGAAGAGCTGCAGCAATTCGCCTACATCGCCAGCCACGACTTGCAGGAGCCTCTGCGCACAGTCTCGATATTCGCCCAACTGCTGGCGAAGCGCTATCGGAGCGCCCTCGACGCCGATGCCGACCAGTTCATCCGCTACATTGTGGACAGCTCCGAGCGCATGGAGCGAATGATTCACGACCTGCTCGATTTCTCGCGCGTCGATGCCCGCGGCACCGACCACTTCGTCCGCACGCGTTGCGATGAAGCGCTCGACGATGCCATCCGCAACCTGCATTCGCTGATCGAGGAGAACCAGGCCGTGGTCACTTTCGGCAGCCTGCCCGTGGTCCTCGGCGACCCGGTGCAGATCGCGCGACTGTTCCAGAACCTGGTGGTGAATTCCATCCGCTACCGCAGCGAGGAAGCGCCGCACATCCACATCGCCGCGGAAGAGAAAGAGCGCGAATGGCTCTTCTCCGTGCAGGATAACGGGATCGGGATTGAGCCGCAGTACGCGGAGAAGGTCTTTGGAATTTTCAAGTGCCTGCAGCCGCGCGACAAATATCCCGGAACCGGAATGGGCCTCGCCATCTGCCGCAAAATCGTCTCGCGCCACGAAGGCCGCATCTGGGTCGAAAGCGACTTGGGCCAAGGCGCCAACTTCAAATTCACGCTGCCCCGGTAGCACCTGCAATCTATGCTGACGCTCTTCGCCGACGAGAATCGCCGCAACCCTTTTCCACTTTACGAGCAACTGCGCATCGCCAGCCCGGTGCTCGCGATTCCCCACCTCGACCTCTGGATGGTCTTCGACTACGACAGCGTCAAGCGCGCCCTCAACGACCACGATTCTTTCAGCTCCAGTATGTTCGTGGCCGGCCGTGGCAATCCCGATTGGTTCTTCTTCGCCGATCCTCCCCGCCACACCAAACTGCGCGCTCTGATCACGCGTGCCTTCACGCCTGCCAGTGTCGCCGCGCTCGAGCCGCGCATTCGCGAGATCGCGTGCGACCTCATCGACCGCGCCATTGCCTCCGAAGAGATGGACATGGCGGCCGACCTCGCTGTCCCGCTGCCCATGCTGGTCATCGCCGAGATGCTCGGCCTGCCGGCCTCCGACCAACCGCAGCTTCATCGCTGGAGCACCGTGATGATGAACCTCAGCTACGCGGTGACCGGCGGCACTAGCCAGCACGAGGCCGTCACCCAGGCTTGGTATGCGGCCACCGAGGAGATGAAACGCTATCTGGCGGTGCTGCTGGAGGAGCGCCGATCATCGCCGCGCAACGATCTGCTCACGCGCCTCACGCAGGCCGAAGTGGATAACGAGCGCCTCACCGATTACGAGATCCTCGGCTTCTTTCAGCTGCTCCTGGTGGCCGGCGCCGAGACCACCACAAACCTGCTGAACAACGCCATTATCTGCTTCTCCGAGCATCCTGGCGAACTGGCCCGCCTGCGCGCCGCGCCTGAGCTGCTGTCATCGGCCATCGAGGAAGTTCTGCGCTACCGCTCGCCCGTGCAGTGGTTTTTCCGCGCCACTACCAAGCCCGTCGAATTACACGGCGAGACCATTCCCGCCGGCAAGCTGGTGCTGCCGCTGATCGGCTCTGCCAATCGCGATCCAAAGTACTTCACCGACCCGCAAAGCTTCGACATCGCCCGCGACCCGAACCCGCACATCGCATTCGGCCACGGCATTCATTTTTGTATTGGAGCCGCACTGGCAAGGCTGGAAGCGCGGATCGCACTTCCGGAATTTCTGGCAAGAGTGGAAGCTTTCGAAGTCACAGGAGGACCGTGGGAACCCAGGAAGGCCCTCCACGTCCACGGCCCCATCAAACTGCCCTTACGAATCGAGCCGGCAAAACGAACCGGAACCGCCTACTCTTAATGGACGCGGCCCGATAATCACTTACCGAGCCGCGACCGTAAGGGAGTCGGTACACTTACTGCATGTTCGAACCGACCCCGATCGGGTCCCCTGACACCACCATCTCGACGCGCCGATTCTGCTGGCGGCCGGCGGCGTTGTCATTCGAAGCCACCGGATCGGCCTTGCCGAAACCGACCGCGCTCACCGTGCCTCCAGGTACGCCCTGCGTAACGATATAATCGCGCACAGACCCGGCACGCTTCTCAGACAACCCCTGGTTATATTCATCGCTGCCGATGCTGTCGGTGTGTCCTTCCACCTGGATCTTCAATCCGGGGTAAGCCAGCAGGATGCCCGACACCTTCGCCAGTTTCTCACGAGCACCCGGCTTCAACGTGAATTTGTTGAAGTCGAACAGCACGTCGGAAATATTCACGATCAACCCGCGAGCCGTCTCCCGCGTTTCCAGAATCGTATTCAACTGCTGACGCAGCCGCTCACGCAGTTGCGCCTTCTCAGTCTCAGCCTGCTGCCGCAACTGGTCCGACTGTTGCGCAGCCAACTGCGCCCGCGCTGCCTCAGCCTGCGCGGCCTGCTGCTGCTGCAAAGCCCGCGCCCGAGCCTCATCCGCCGCGGCGCGCTCCTGCGATGCCTGCTGCGCCGCTTGCAGCGCTTCCATCTTGGCCTGCTCGGCGGCCGTTCGGGCTTGGTCCGCGGCCAGTCGATCGGCCTCAGCCTGCGCGCGGCGTTGCTGATCCAAACGTGCCTGCTCGGCAGCCTGCTGCGCTTGCGCCTGCGCCTGCGCCTCACGCTGCGCCGAAGCGGCCCTCTCGGCCGCTAGCTGCTCTTCCTGTATTTTCTTGAAGGTGATGATGCGCGCGTCTTCCGCCATCTGAGCCGCTTCCCGCGCATTCGTCTCCGACTCCTTGCGGTTCCCGCCCTTGCGCAGGAACCCCTGGGCGTTCTGCAAATCCACCAGCGCCTTGTGATAGGTGTCGCCGGCGTAGTGCTCAGCGCCCGCCAGCCGCGCTATTTGCACGGCATTTTCTGCCTCCGCCAATTGCAGCGGTCCTTTCGCATCCACCCTCACCGGCTGATACTGCGACCGATTCCAAACATACTGGCCGCGCTGCAGCAGATGATAGTTCGCGTCCACCTGTTCGATGGTGCCGCTGGTCTCCTTGCTGATGAAATTCTCGGCCACCACCACATCGCTCGGCTGTGTCACAGCGAAGTATGGCTCGGCTGTGACGATGAGGCCGAACGTTTGAAGATCGGTGGTGGAGAGCAGCTTTGCATGGTCGCCTTCCAGCACCACTTCGCCCAGATTCATGGGTCGCCCTTCCGGCGTGATGCCCCACAAAACATAGGTCATGTATTCCGGCCCGTACTGGCTCGGCGGAGTCATGTGTTGCAGTGTAGTTTCTATCTTGGTGGAGCCCATCTGGCTGCCAACGCGGGCTTCACCCCGGGCGGCAGGCATCAGTTCGGTGCCGCGGAAGTCGATGCGAGTTGTCCCGGTCCGATGGTGATAGTTAACCGCCTTGGTCGAGCGGGAGACCACAGTGACTTTAAAGATAGGCATCGCCTGACCCGTGTCTGCCGGGGTCAACGCGCGCTGTTGAGTTGGATTAGGAGCTTGAGCAGAGAGCGTCCCAAAGGCCGCTACGATTAGAAAAATCAAACCGCAAGATCGCATTGTTTGCATCCTCACAGGATGGTAAAGCAATTCACTCACCTGTGTGCGATACAAGACTGCTGCACGATACAAACCGCTAATGGCCCTAGGAGTGCCACATTTACCCCGAACGGATCCTACATGATAGACCACGTCGAGGTCAAGCAAGCCGAACCGGCAATCCAGCAAGTCGCGACAACAAATCTTACGCGGACTGCGCCAACCGAACCGCCGGATCATCCGGTGCTTCGCCGCGCTATCGTCATTTTTGCACTGTTCTCCTTACCGTGGTTTTATCTTTACTTCAAATTGGCGCATCGCGTCGATCGGCGCCTGGCCGAAGGACCCTTCTCCTCGTCCACCACCATTCTGGCCGCGCCCGAAACACTCTCGGCAGGAGAAGCACTCACCGAGCAGCAGGTCGTGCAGAGTCTGCGCCAGAGCGCCTACTCGCAGACGTCCGGAAACCCCGTCGGGTGGTTTGACCAGCGCGGCGGCGCCATCGAGATTCATCCCGGCGTTCGCGCCGTCGGCAGCAGCACGCCGGTGCGCCTGGAATTCAGCGGCGGCAAACTTACCGGCATCGTGTCGCTCCAGGACCACCAGCATCTAACCGACTACGCGCTGGAACCGCAGTTGATGGCGAACCTCTCGCAGACACGTGAACGCAGGCGCCTGGTGCGTTTTGCCGATATCCCGCAGTCGTTGGTGCACGCCGTGATCTCGGCGGAGGATAAGCGATTCTTCCGGCATAACGGCTTCGATTTCGGCCGCGTCATGAAAGCGGCATACATCGATTTGAAGGATGGCCACAAGTCGGAGGGCGCCTCCACCGTCACCATGCAACTCGCTCGCGGCCTGTGGCTCGACCCCGAAAAAAGCTGGCGACGGAAGGTCAAGGAAATTTTCATCACCGCCTATCTGGAGCACAAGCTCACCAAGCAGCAGATCTTCGAGGATTACGCCAACCAGGTCTACCTGGGACGTCGCGGCACTTTCAGCATCAACGGATTCGGCGAAGCGTCGCAAGCCTTCTTCGGCAAGGACCTCTCACAGCTCGACACCGCCGAAGCGGCGCTCCTTGCAGGCTTGGTGCAGCGGCCCAGCTATTTCAACCCACTGGAGTATCCCCCGCGCGCGCGCGACCGGCGCAATGTAGTCTTGACCCTGATGAATCGCAGTGGCTATTTGAGCGATTCGGAGCTGGCCAAGGCAACCGCCGAGCCCGTCCGGACTTCGGTATCCGGCCCGGGCGAGCCCGCCAGTTACTTCATCGGAATGATGAACAACGAGCTCCGCAGCCGCTTCGGCGATGACATGGTCGGCAATCGCTCCGTCTACACCACGCTCAACCCGGAGTTGCAGAAGGCGGCCGAAGCGGCGGTTCGCAGCGGCATGGAACTGGTAGATCAGCAACTCCACAAACGCAAGGGCCGCGATGGCGCTCAGCCGGACCAGCCGCAAGTCGCACTGGTCGCGCTCGATCCGCATACAGGCGAGGTCCTGGCTCTGGTCGGCGGCCGTAACTATGGCGCCAGCCAGCTCAATCACGCGATGTCGATGCGACAGCCGGGCTCCGTGTTCAAGCCATTCGTATACGCCGCGGCTATCGACACTGCGGTGGAAGGCGGCGACCAGGTCTTCACTCCGGCCAGCATGTTGAACGATGAGGAAACCACTTTCTACGCCGGCTCCCAAGCCTATCAGCCGCGGGATTATCATGGCGGCTTCACGGGGGAAAGCGTTACTCTGCGAACCGCGCTGGCGCACTCTTTGAATGTGCCGACGGTGACCTTGGCCCAGCAGGTCGGATATCAGAAAGTGGTGGCGATGGCGCGGCGCGCCGGGTTTAACGACCAGATCAAGCCGACTCCCTCTGTCGCGTTGGGAGCCTACGAAGCCACCCCGCTCGAAGTGGCCGGCGCCTACACCATGTTCGCCAACCGCGGCATGATGGTGAAGCCCACGACCATCGGGATGGTGCGTCTGCATGGTGGCCGCGTGGTATACCGTCACCAAGCCGACCCCCAGCCCGTGCTTGACCCGCGCGTCGCCTACGTGCTGGTCGACATGATGCAAGAGGTGCTGCGCAGTGGGACCGGCGCCGGCGTCCGGTCGCGAGGCTTCACCCAGCCCGCGGCGGGCAAGACCGGAACATCTCGCGACGGCTGGTTCGCCGGCTTCACCGATCAATTGTTGTGCGTCGTTTGGGTCGGTTTTGACGACAACCGCGACCTGAACCTGGAAGGCGCGAAATCCGCCCTGCCCATCTGGGCGGAGTTCATGCGTCGCGCGTCTCAGCTTCGCCCCTACGCCTCGGCGCGTGCCTTCGCACGGCCCGCTGGCGTCGCCTCTGTCGCCATTTGCGCGGAGAGCGGACAACTGGCGGGCCCGGATTGTCCAGACACACGCCAGGAAGTCTTCATCTCCGGCACGCAGCCTACAACCGTCTGCGAGATGCACAGCCATCCCGATACAGGTGTCGCTGATATCGGTCACGAGTGACTACCAGTTTCTGGCTACAAGATTGCAACGCTCTGTGCGGGAACGCTGTAAAGAAAGAGAAATTACATGCTTTGGACAATCTTTGTTATTTTGCTGGTGCTTTGGTTGTTGGGAATGGTTACATCCTACACGCTGTATGGGTACATTCATCTCCTTCTGATCGTCGCGGTTGTAGTTTTGTTAATTAATCTAATCCAGGGCCGCCGAGCCCTATGACGATGCATCGCACGCCAGATACTACCAGCGCCGGAATCAAGGGATTTCTGTTGGGCGTCGGACTCGGGGCCATCGTCGGTCTGGTTTTCCATTCCGCCGTCACTCGGTCTTCCAGCGCGACGGACGCGGTTCGCGACAAAGTACAAATCGCCTCCGAAGATTCCTTTCCCGCCAGCGACGCCCCCGCCTACTAGCGTAGTGATTGTCCCAATGGGCTGAATTCTCATGTGGGGCGGGCTTCAGCCTGCGGTGGGCTTCAGCCCGCCTCACTCTCGATTTGACTCTGAGTGGTCGCTGGTCTCTCTGTCAGTGTCTGTCCACCCCACGTCATGCAACCCCATTTCACCCCATCCTTGCGCATGTTGCCGCAACCCCAAGGTATCCTCCCCGTTTTTGCCAATCAACCACCGGGTTTAGCCATAAATCGGCCGTTTTCAGTAAATTATTCCGTCCGGCATAACACTGTCGTTGCGTACCCAAGTTGTCTGACTCCTTGATAGCTAACAAGATCCCGAGATTGGCATACCACATGCCTTATTAGCCGTGTACATAAGCTGTTCGGGCGTGAGTCCGGATGGCATAAGCCAAAGTAAGGAAGGGACCTTTAAATGAAATTGCATCATCTCACTCACTCGCGGACAGTTATGATGCTGGCGTGTGGCGGCGCGTTGGCACTCGGCATAGCAACATTCGGCGCAAAAGCAGACGAATGGAATAAGAAGACGGTATTAACCATTAATGAACCTATCCAGGTTCGAGATACGCTGCTTGAGCCCGGTCAGTACGTATTTAAGCTCCTCAACTCCAGCTCTGACCGTCATGTGGTGCAGATCTTCAACGCAGATCAGACGCACCTCATCAACACCATTCTGGCTATCCCGAAAGAACGCATGGACCCCACAAGTCGGAGCGAGTTCGTGTTCTACGAAACGCCGGCCGGCACGGCCCGGGCACTACGCGCCTGGTACTACCCCGGCGACTTGGTCGGTCAGGAGTTTGCGTATCCGAAGCATCTTCACCAGATAGCCCAGACCGCCCATTCTTCGGCAACTATGACTACCACTACTACGGCCATGGCAACTGAGCAGCCGCCCGCGCCGGTGCCTGAGCCTCAGCCCACCCAAGCAGAAGAACAGCCTACGCCGCAGCCGGAAATGGCGCCCACTCCCGTCGAGCAGCCGCCCGCCGCGGAACCCACTCCCGACACCTCAGCCAATCGCGAGCAGCCGCAGGAACTGCCCAAGACCGCCAGCCCGTATCCTTTGATCGGCTTGGCCGGCCTTGTTATGCTTGGCCTATCGGGTGTGCTTCGATTGAAACGCTCTGCGTAACAGTCGTTGTCCCCTCTTTGGAGGAGAGAAAACAATGCAGCGGCGCACGGCAATTCGAGACTTGATGGTTGCCGGCGCCGCTATGTTTTTAGCCCATCCCATTGCTTTCGCGCATGCCGATCAAGACCAGAAGGACTTCGTCATTCGTAGTGAAGTGCGTTTGGTCTTGCTCGATGTCAGCGTCCAGGATCGCAGCGGGCTGTTCGTGGAAGGGCTGTCGAAAGAGAATTTTCAGGTTTTCGAAAATGGAGTCGCACAGCAAGTCACTTCGTTTAGCAGCAGCGATCTCCCGGTTACCGTAGGTTTGCTGGTGGATGAAAGCCGCAGTATGGGTCCGAAACGCAATGAAGTGCTGAACGCGGCTGGGCTCTTCATCAGTGAGAGCAACCCGAAAGATGAAATGTTCGTCTTGAACTTCAACGACAACGTGAAGCGCGGCCTGCCCGAAAACATGCTCTTCAGCGACGACGCGGCGCAGTTGCGCGCGGCCTTGGGTCGAGCCGCCCCAAAGGGAATGACGGCCCTGAACGACGCGGTAGTGGATGGGCTCACGCAAGTGGAATCGGGCACGCGCAGCAAGAAAGCCCTCATTCTGATTAGCGATGGCGGCGACAACGCCAGCCGGCACACTCGCCGGGATATGTTGAGCCTGGTGGAACGCAGCATGGCGACCATCTATACCATCGGATTGTTCGATCCCGGCGATCCCGATCGCGACGTCGGCCTCTTGAAGCAGCTCGCCCACATGAGCGGCGGTCAGGCTTTCTTTCCGGAAGGGCCTTCGGGCATGGAAGCCGTCTGCACCGGTATCGCGAAGGAAATCCGGACCCGTTACACCATCGGCTTCAATCCCACGGCCAATAACGGCGGACCGCTCCGGCATATTCGCGTTAGCGTTTCTGCGCCAGGACATTCCAAACTGATCGCGCGCACTCGCGCCACTTATCGATATGACGAGACCGGCACCCAGGGCAGCAAATAGAAAACGCAGATGGATTGCCAACATTCTGTTGGCCGGCGGCGTCGTGTTGGTAGGCGTGTGGGCGTGGTCGAACCTTCGCGGCCTGATTTACCAGAGCGTGCACAACCAGGAGTTCGATCGGCACATCCAGAAGCATGGACTTGAACCCGAATCGAAACCGGCGAACCGGCGGGCCTGCGCTGCGCAACGGTGAAGTGGTGGGCCGTCTGGTCGTGCCGCGCCTCCACCTCCGCGCCATCGTTCGCGAAGGCGCGGGCGAAGACACACTGGGAGTGGCGCTGGGCCACATACCCGGCACTGCCCTGCCCGGACCTACCGGCAACGTCGGCGTGGCCGGACATCGCGACACCCTGTTCCGTGCCTTGCGGGAAATCCGCCAGGACGATCTCGTCCAGTTCGAGACGCTCCGTGGCAATTACTCGTATCGCGTGCGCCTCATGAAGGTTGTCACTCCAAAAAGCGTCGACGTCTTGCAAGCTAGCCTGTCGCCTCAGATCACTCTCGTTACGTGCTTCCCGTTCCGCTATGTGGGCCCCGCGCCGGACCGCTTCATCGTCCAGGCAAGCCTGGTTGGACAAGATGCGCCGAAGCAGGCCGCGCAGCAGCTACCTCCTGCTGTGGAATCTCCCCGTCCGGTCGCTCCCGCGCGGCGCCCCGCGCCGCCCGATTCGGATGTCCGGGGCGGCGGCAGTAGACGAGTCGCGTTCCAGGTGGCCGAAAGACATAGCCGCGAACTCGCGCCTGGCATTTCCATCGGTCTCTCGGGCGCCGATCCCAAGCGCCGCGTAGTCAATGGCTGGATGTGGGTGCTGCAGGATCGCCGCACCATCTGGCTGCGGGATCAGGCTGCCAATGAGCCCATCGTGTTCTACGTCTACAGCGACGGCAAACCGCGCAAGCTGGTGATCACCAGCGTCTCGGCCAACTCCATGAGCGGCTATCTGCTGCTGCCCGACAAAAACCCCGCCTCCGAGTAGTGTGTGGCGCGGACTCTTAGTCTGCCGCGCCCCGACTCTTCGGGGCGCTTGGCCTTCCACTCCATTTGTACTACTTAGTCCAATCATCTTGACAACTCGTGTGCCGTGGCAATCCATGTGCCACTATCCATTTTCAGGGAGGGATCAAGGTGAAACTTACATGGTTCATTTCCGGCGTGGCAGTCCTCTTCTCACCGCTATGCGGCTCAGGACAAGAGGTGACGCCGAGGCAAGGCCCGGTGCCAATCTATAGCGTGACCGTAGTAGAACGCACAGTTAAGGCTGTCAACTACGAGTACCGCAACGGGCCCACAAAAATCGATTTTCGCGGCACCGTCCTCATGCCGTCCGCCAAGGGCGAAGCTACCGTAGAAGGACAGCGGGGCCGCACTGAAATCGACGCCAAGTTCGAGAACGTAGCGCCGCCCACTAACTATGGTCGTGAGTATCTCACGTACACTCTCTGGGCCATCACGCCCGAAGGCGCGCCCCACAACTTGGGCGAAGTGGTCGTCGGGGGCTCCGACAAGGCCCACCTGCATGTAACTACCACCTTACAGGCATTCGGCTTGATCGTCACGGCCGAGCCTTACTCCACCACGCGGCAGCCCAGCGACGTCGTAGTGATGGAAAATGAAGTCCGCCCCGACACCATCGGGACCAGCAAGCCCATCCAGGCTAAGTATGAGTTGTTGCCGCGCGGTCAGTACACCTGGGAGAAGCCTGCGAGTATGGCGCCGCCCGTCGGTCCCAGGCTTTCCATGGACCGTTATGAATCGGTGCTGGAGCTCTATGAAGCGCAGAACGCCATTGGAATCGCTCGCGCGGCGGGCGCCGACACTTATGCGGAATCCACCTTCCAGAAGGCGCAGGAGCTGCTGAGTGCGGCGCAGCGTTTACAGGACACCAAGGCGCCCGCCGGCATCGTGGTGCAGAACGCCCGCGAAGCCGCGCAGACGGCGGAAGATGCCCGCACCATTGCGGACCGCCGTCGGCAGGAAGAGAAGATCGCCGGTGCGCAAGCTGAGATCACCAAAGCGCAGCAGGCACAGGCGAATGCCGCCAGCGCCGTGCGCCAGGCGCAAATTGAAGCGGATGCCGCGCGCGCCCAGGTCGACGCCGAGCGTGCCGCGCGCCAGCGGGCCGAAGCTGACGCCGCCGAGGCGCGCAATCGCGCCGATCGGCTCGAAGCGGCTGGCGGCCAGCCCCTTCCGTCTCCTCCCATGTCCACCCGGGCCACAGTGCCGGCGCCCGGCCCAAAGACCGATTTTCGCATGCGCCTCTTCGAACAACTGAACGGCATTCTACCAACTCGCGATACGCCCCGCGGCCTCGTGGCTACCGTCTCCGATTCAGGTTTCAACGGGCAGTCCTTGCGTGATTCATCCGCGGCCCAGGTAGGACGGCTCGCCGCCGTGCTGGCACAGCATCCGGAGTTGAAGGTGGAAGTGGAGGGCTTCACCGATGAGGCCGCTACCGCCGCAACATCCAGCAGGCGCGCCGAGGCCGTGCAGCGAACACTTTTGGAGCAGGGCTTGCAGAACGGCAGACTGTCGGCTCGCGGCTGGGGCGACTCCCGGCCTCTGGTTTCGAATGCAACCCCTACGGGCAGGACGCAAAATCGCCGCGTAGAGATCGTAATCTCCGGCGACTCCATTGGCAGTCTCCCGTTCTGGGATAAGACTTACAATCTGGCCCCGGGAACGGCACACCGCTAGTGTTGTGCCTATCTTATCGTGGGGCAGGCTTCAGCCTGCGGTGGGCTTCAGCCTGGCTTCAGCCCGCCAATTCCTCTGCCCGTTGCAAGCTGAAGCGTGGCCGAGGAATATTATCAGGATTTTCGACACCAATAACTCATGCATCCATCGCTGACGACTCTATATTCCGACGTGAAAGACCGGGCCGGCGCCGCGAGTTCTATCTCGCTGTTCCTGGATTTCGACGGCACTCTTGTGCCCATCGCTGCCGACCCGGCCGAGCCGCGCCTCGATCCCTCCACTGTCGGGCTCTTAGAGTTGCTGTCACACCATCAGTTGCTGGCAACCACGATCATCAGCGGCCGCGCCGTGGAAGACCTCTATGGCCGCATTCGCTTGCAGCGGCTGATTTACGCGGGCAATCACGGGCTTGAGATCTTCTGCCGCTCACTCACCTTCGTTGAGCCGTCAGCTTGGGAAGTGCGGCTCACTCTGCAGCGTCTGTGCGAAGATCTCGGGTGCGAACTCCGCTTGGTAGCTGGGGTGTTTGTGGAGTACAAAGGCTTGACCGCAACGGTCCACTACCGCCAGGCCTCACTTGATCATCTGCCTCTTATTCAACGGGCGGTCTACTCCGCGGCCGCTCCTTATGGCGCGCACTTTCGCGTGCATCCCGGCCGGAAGGCATTCGAAATCATGCCTCGAACCGATTGGCATAAAGGCTCAACGGTCGGTTGGATCAACCAACAGCTCGATCGGAAAGAGCCTTTATCCATCTACCTGGGTGACGATAACAGTGATGAAGACGCCTTCAGTTCGCTCGGCGAAGCCATCACCGTCAAAGTGGGCGCGGCGCCCATGACGTGCGCCAAACACCGACTGCCCGACCCCGCTGCCGTCCACCAGTTTCTTCTATGGCTGGCGCTCCCGGATTCGGCAATGCTGCGCGGCGACTGAAGAAATTACTTTACGGTGGATACCCTCGGGCGCCGCAATGGCTCTTCCCTTCAATAGTTAAGCGGCCTAAGTCTGTTTGGCCCGCAAGGTGCACTGTCAGAGCCGCGACCGTAAGGGAGCGGTTGCCTCGTATTTTCGGAAGGGAGGCTGTTATGAGAAGCGTACTCAAGAACACGGTTTTGATCAGCCTTTTTTGCGCTATGCCTGTACTGTTATTTGCGCAAACCTCGCAATCCGATGCAGCAGGCGTGCGGGAGGCAGTTCAATTCCAGAAGCAGAAAGACGCAGCCGATGCGCGTCAGGCACAGCGTGAGTCGTCGAAGGGGAACGGTAGCGAGGCCGCGAAAAGCGACTCGAAGACCGGGAGCGCCGACCGCGGAGCCGACCCTGGCGAAGGCGCCAAAGGGGCGACTGACAAAAGCGGCAAGAGCAGCGATTTACAGGAGGCGATTCGCTTCGAGAAAGCCAAGGACGCAGCCGCCGCCCGGCAGGCGCGGATAGAAGCCCGACGCCCCAGCGTGAATTCGGCTGATCGGCAGGACCACCAATAGCTCAAGTTGAATCGAATTTTGCACGGGGAGGAGAACGACATGTTTGAGAAAGATCAATCGATACTCCAAGGCCATCGGCAGTCGCCACACGCGGATCGTGAGCCGCACGATTTGCGCGAGGAAGAGCGCTCGGAAGAAATAACCGAGGAAGGGACGCTCCCCCCTCCCCGTTCCATTCTGGAAGGCCGCAGGCCAATCCTTGAAGGCCGTATCAAAAACGGCGCCCGTGAAGTGGAAGAGATTCCAGCATCTGCGCCGATCATGGAAAGTCGCCGCCGCCCGCTGCTGGGAAGGCGTCGGCAAGCCCAGATCCAGGACGAAGAAGAGGAGCGCATGATGGTGATTCGGCGGCCGGCCCGCCGCCATCGGCTGGCGTGGTTTGTCGCCACCAGCTTGGTGTTGGCGCTCGTGGCCATCGTGGGCTATGGCTACATTGCTACGGCAGCGTACCATGGCACTCTGAATTTGCTGCCCAGGATGCAGGATAAGCTGGTAGCGGACGGCCAGCGCATCGATCAGGCGCTATTCGCTCAGAAGCAGACCTGGGACCTACGCGCCGCCGCTCTTCACGCTCGCGTGGATGGAACCGTGCGCGCCGCCAGAGGTGAGGCCGATCGCCAGGCGCCTGCGCAAGCGTATGACCCGCAAACCATCGAGTTGCAAAATCGCGTCGATTCACTCGAGGCACAGTTGCGCGCCTCGCAGGAGCAGGTGAACGACTTGCAGGCCCAACTCCGCCAGCAGCAGTCCCCTCCACGGCAATAAGACCTGGCTATTTCGGACTCTCCAGCCGGCCAATAAAGAGAATCACGCCCGTTCGTGTATCGCGAATCAGAAACAGGAATGGATGGTCCGCGCGAAAAACTACGGGCGGCTCGGAGATCTGAACTGCCGTGGCGCGCATCACACCCCCAGTTGCGGCTGCGGCCTCCGTTCCCTGTTCCGATACGTCTACAAACGCTTTGTGAAAGATCTCGGAAATCGCCAGTCCGCCCTTCGCCGCCATTCCCGTAAAGTCGGCCTTGCCGGTGAATGCCGTCGGCATGCCCATCGCGGAGAGCGTTTTGCTCAAATCGAAAGAAGCTTCCGCGCGGAATTTCGGCAAGCTCACCTGCACATTGCGCGAAGCGATGGTTCCCAGCCAGCCGGTTAGCTTTTCCGAAGTCAACGATTGTTCCAGCGCCGGCAGTCCCGCGGTAGTCTTGGGCAGCAGCACGTCGAAAGCGATTCCAGTGCCCGCATAACCCATTTCCAGAATCTGCGCGCTGGGCGTTTCGGCATAGCCAAGATGCGATGTCTGATTCATGAAGTTCGGGTTGGCGATTGCGCCCCCGGGCACGGAGAACGGCGCAGGCTGCGTCCGCGCAACTAGAAACGGCTCTTGCCACTTTCCGTAAAAGTAAATGGCGCTAGCGACGACCAGTCGCGTCTGCGCGTCAAGTGACCCTGGAGGAAGAAGATTCGCGATCTTCCGATTGGTGTGCTCTTCGGTCCAGTTATTGATCTTCGCCCGCACGGCTTCGGAGTTCCCCACAAAATCGACAGGAGTGAGCGGAGCCTGGTAATTCTTGGCCAGCGTTTTTTCGAAGTCGGGCTGGATGGCGAAGCTCTTCTGTGCCCAGAGCCCATTTGCCGTCAGCAGTTGGTTGCTGCCGGTATTGCCGGCCTTGTTGAGATCGGCGAGCAGCGCGCCAAGCGCAGCGTCATAGCTCGGATCGTAATGTAAGTGGAGCGTCGCTTGAATTTCCGTAGCGGTTTGTCCGCGAGCCCCGGCCAGCAGCATGGAAAGCGCAGTACCGATATTGAACGGCGACAGGATGAGGTTGGAATCGCCCTGCGCCAGATGCTTGTACGATTCCACCGTGAACGCATTCATCGAAGGCATGATAGGAGTCTCGGCCGCCGCTAAAGCGGAAGCCGCCATGATGGCAAAAACAAACCTCTTCATACTCAATCCTTTCCTGCGTGGGGCGAGGCTTCAGCCTGCGGTGGGCTTCAGCCCACCAATTACAAATGAATAATCCCCCGCTGAATCGCCGCCGTGGCGGCCTGTGTCCGATCCTGAACCCCCAGCTTGCTCAGGATATTCTTCACATGATTCTTCACGGTGTGCTCGGCGATACTGAGCGCATAGGCAATCTGCTTATTCGCCAAGCCCCGCACAATTAACTCCAGCACCTGCACCTCACGCGCGCTCAGGTCGGGCCTCGGCATCTGCGCCGCCAGCGCCGCCGCAACGGCTGCCGGAAGGTATGTCTGCCCGGCATTCACGGCGCGAATCGCTTTCAGCAGCTCATCGTGCAGCACGTCCTTCGTGAGATAGGCCTGCACGCCCGAAGCCAGCGCGCGGCGAATGTCTTCATCGCCCCCGTATGTGGTCAACGCGATCATGCGCGCGTTCGGGAATTCGGCGCGGATGGCCTGCGCCGCCTCTACCCCGCCCATTACCGGCATGCGCAAATCCAGCAGCGTCACATCCGGCAGAAACTTGCGATAGAGTTCCACGGCCTGTTGTCCGTTGGAAGCCTCCGCCACAATCGTCATATCGGTTTGCATGTTGACGATCGTGCTCACTCCCACGCGCGCCACCAGATGGTCTTCGGCAACTAAGATTCGAATTGGATCACTCATGGCAGTGGTACCGTCACTTCAACTTCCGTTCCTCCTCCGGGCTCGCTGGCCAGGCGCAGTTCGCCGCCCAACCGCTCGGCCCGCTCGCGCATCCCAATCAACCCGAAATGTCCGCCTAACGATGAAAACACTCCCTGCTGGTCAAACCCGCGTCCGTTGTCCACGATGCGCAGATAAAGCTTGCGCGCTTCGGTGTGCATCTTGATCGCGATCTTACTGGCCCCGGCATGCTTCAACACATTCGTCACCGCCTCCTGCGCAATACGCAGCAGATGCTGCTCCATCTCCTGCGGCAGCTCCGGTCTCGTTCCGGTAACGTTCACATCCAGTTCCACCCCGGAGCCGGCAGTCCACATCTTGGTGCCCGATTCCAGCGCCGATGCCAAATCCTGCCCTTCGAGCGCGGCGGCGCGCAAATCCATTACGGAGCGGCGCGCTTCGGTCAGGCTGTGCCGCGCCATGCGCCGCGCCATATCCAGATACTTGCGCACCGGCGTGGTCTCGTCCGGCAGACACATGGCAACAGCGTCCAGTTGCGATGAGATGCCGACGAAACCTTGCGCCAGCGTGTCGTGGATCTCACGCGCCAGCCGGGCCCGTTCTTCCAGCACGATGGCGAAGCGGTATCGCATCTGCCGTAGCCGCAATTGATATCCCGCCCACACGCTAGCCACCACCAAAGCGGCACACAGCAGGCGGAAGGCCAACGTCTCATAAAAATGCGGCAGTACTTCAAAAGCGAAGCCCTGTTCGGTGGATGGGCCGCCCGGCAACTCCGCCTTCACCAGGAATCGATAGTGGCCGTGCTTGAGGCTGTTGTAATCGTGCACGCGCCGGCTGCCCGCCGAGGTCCACTGCGGTTCCAAACCCTCGAGCCGCCACGAATAGCGCACCTGTTCCGGTGCGCTGAGATGAATGGCGGAATAGCGGATCTGGACGCGCCGGCTGCCGGCTTCCAGACGCGCCGGATGCGACAGGTCCACGGTTTGATCGTCGGCGGTCATCTGCGTCAGGTGCACCACCGGCGCGAACTGCCGCCGATCGGCCTTCCGCGGATCGAACACCGCCAGGCCGCGGCTGGTGGTGAACCAGATAGTGCCATCCGCCATGCGATCGCCGCCGCCGCCAATCGGGTAGGCCGGCGCACACTGCGAGCTGCGAAGTCCATCCTCCACGCCGTAATTCGTCGGATCCAGCGTCTTCCGTTGTCCGGCGGCGAATTCGCGCAACTGCTTCTTGGCGATGCGGCAGATGCCGCGCGTCGTGCTGAGCCACAGGGACGTGCCATCGTCCACCACGTTGGAGACGTTGTCGCTCAACAAGCCGTTGCGCGCCGTGAAGTGTTGGAACTTTCCATCGCGGTAAGCATTCAAGCCGCCGCCGAATGTGCCGATCCACATAGTGCCGTCGGCATCCTCAACCAGCGATCGAATCTGGTCGCTCGAAAGACCGTCTGCCATGGTGAACAGGCGACGCTCTTCACCCTTGATGCGCCATAGCCCTTTGCCGTAACTGCCGGCCCACAACGCGCCATCGTGAGCCTCGCGCAGTGTCACCATCGCATTCACCAGCAACGGCTCGCCTTGGCTGATAACGGTGTGGTATTCGCTCCCCCGCAGTTCCACCACACCACCTGGACTGGCCAGCCAGATACGCCCCACCGAATCTTCCATCGCTTCGAAGACGAGAATACGGGCAAGCGGATCGGGAGGGACGAAGCGCGTAAAGCGGCCGCCGTGCATTCGGACCATGCCGCCGCGCGTGCCAATCAGTAGGTCGCCATCGCGCATCTCGTGAATGGAAAAAATCTCGTTATGCGGCAGGCCGTCGCGCGTGGTGAACAGGCGGTTGCCATTCTTCGACATCAGCATCAGGCCGGCATCGTGAAAGCCCACCCAGATGCGGCCGGCGTGGTCCTGAAACACCGTATTCGGTTCGTCGCTGGGCAGCCCCTCGCTCTTGCCATAGGCGGTGAAGATGTCGTCGCGTAAACGGGTCAGGCCGTTGTTCGAGCCAACCCACAAGTTGCCTTCCCGGTCTTCGAAGAGGCAGCGTATCTGGTCGCGCTCGTGGCTTTCGCCGCCCGGGGCCGCGACGAAGTGATCGCCTTCCAGGCGTCCCAGGCCGCCCGGAGTGCCCACCCAAAGGTTGCCATCGCGATCTGTAAGGATAGCCCGCACGATCAGGTCTGGCAGGCCGTCACGATCGTTATACCGCCGCATCTGGCCGCTCGGAGAGCGTTCCAGAACCCCCAGGTTGCCGGCAATCCACCAATTGCCTTGCCGGTCCACCGCCATTCCATTCAGGATATTGGCGCCCAACTGGACCGAATCGATGATGGTAACGAACTTGTCGCCGGTCATCTTTACCACGCCGCTGAATCCGCCAACCCACAGTTCGTGATTCGCATCTTCCCGCACCCATCGCACCGAGGTCACCGGGAACGAGGGGCCCGGCGCGAAGTTGGTGAAGACGCCATTTTGATAGCGGCTCAAGTAAATGCCGGCGACAATCCACAAGGTGCCCGCGTGGTCGGTATACAAATTGGTGATAGCGTCGTCGGGCAGCCCGGATTTCGTGGTGTACGTCTTGAAGTGCTTGTCGCGGTATTGTGTCAGCCCATTCGAGGTCCCGATCCACAGGGAGCCATCGGTAGACGCGGCCAGTGCCGTGATGGAGTTCGAAGGCAGATCGCCATTGGCCTTGTTGAATGTGGTGAATTCGTAGCCGTCGAAACGAGCCAGGCCTTCATCGGTGCCGAGCCAGAGATAGCTGTCGGTGGTCTGAGTAATGGCCCGGATCGTATCCTGCGGCAGACCGTCGGCCTGCGTCCAAACGGTGCGTGAATACTGCGTGGGACTCTTGTGCGGATCGAGCGCCATGGCAGGGCGCGGAACACACAAAGCCAGAAACGCCGCGGCCGCCAGGCACTGCCGAAAGTGGCGTGCCAATCCTAGTGTCACTGTTACTTTCAGTATAACGGAGGAGCGCAGTTACCGAGCCGCGACCGTAAGGGAGTCGGTTGCCATTTCTCCCCTCCGCCGCATTGATAGAATCGGAGATCATATGTCACGAGCCCCGCGTTTGGCGATTCTTTCCATGCTGGGTGTTGGCTTGGCATCGGCTGCCATCCAAACTCCCGAGGCCTATTTCGGCTTCCGCATCGGCGCTGATAAAAAGCTGGTCCGCTACGACAAAGCGATCGAGTATTTCCAGAAGATCGCCAATGAATCGGACCGCATCCGTTATCGCAACCTGGGCCCCACCACCAACGGGAATCCCTTCGTGATGCTGGAAATCAGTTCCGCGGAGAACCTGAAAAACCTCGACAAGTACAAGAGCCTGGAGCGCAAGCTCTACTTCCAGGGCGGCGCGCCTACAGACGCGGAGCGCGACGAAATATTCAAGTCCGGGAAGTCGGTCGTCTTCGTCACCAACAACATTCACTCCACCGAAATCGGCGCGTCGCAAATGGTCATCGAGTGCGTGTACCGGCTGGCCACCGAGAATTCGCCCGAGATCCAGAAGATTCTCGACAACGTGATATTCCTGCTGGTGCCTTCGCAGAATCCCGACGGCCAGATCATGGTGACCGACTGGTACAACAAGGTGGTCGACACTCCCAACGAGCCCACTCCCCTGCCCTTCCTCTATCATCCCTATACCGGCCACGACGACAATCGCGACTTCTACCTGTTCTCGCAAAAGGAAAGCCGTATGGCCGCCCAGGAACTGTGGCACGACTGGTTCCCCGCCATCTGGCTGGACGAGCACCAGCAGGGCATGAACGGGCCGCGCATCTTCACCATGCCGGCGACCGATCCGATCAATCCCAATGTCGATCCCGCTGATCTACCGGCTCAACGGAGTGTATGGGCAATCGCAGGCGGCGGCCTTGGAGGCCGAAGGCAAGACCGGCATCATCTTCAATTCCACGTACACCAATTTCTGGGAAGGCGCGGCGGCGTGGGTGGGATGGTGGCACAACCAGGTGGGCCTCCTCACCGAAGTGGCCAGCGCCCGCATCGCCACTCCGGTAACTCAGACCAAGGCCGATCCTTCGCGCGTTACCGGTCCCGCCGCGCCCGCGCGCAATGCCGCGACGGGTCCTGCCGGAGGCGCCAACCCCTTCGAAAGTGAACGGCGGCGCGCCTTCGAGAATCCCGACGCCCCTCTGCCCGCGCCCACGGACATCACGCCCCGCACCGAATATCCGCGCCCCTGGCTGGGCGGCAAGTGGACACTGCGCGACATTGTGGACTACGAGTTGATCTCCACGTTTGCCTTGCTGGACGCCGCCGCCGATAATCGCGAGACTCTGCTGCGGCAGATCTACGCCATCAATCGCAATACCATCGAGGCCGGCAAGAAGGGCGAGATCGGACAGGATAAGGAAAAGAACTTCGCCATCCTGATTCCGATGGAAGGACAGCACGATCCCGACGAAGCCATCGAGCTGATGGACAAGATGATGATCGGCGGAGTGGAGGTCTTCCGCGCCAGCGCCGATTTCGAGCAGGACGGCAAGAAGTACGCCGCCGGCACGTTCGTGATTCCGTTCAACCAGGTGTTCGCGCGCTACGCCAAGGACATGCTGGAGAAGCAGACCTATCCCGAAGTGCGCCGCTCACCGGGCGCGCCTGCCGAAGCCCCGTACGATGTCTCGGCGTGGTCACTGGGTATGCAGTTCGGAGTGAAGACCGATTTCGCCAAGAGCGCCGCTGCCCCCAGGTCTTGATCCTGGAGCGGATGACGTCGACTCCGAAGATACGTGCTGGCCGCAACGAATACGGGCAGCGCGTGGCGCTTCCCATACAACGGCGCGCTCAGCGCGATGGTGATCAACCGTCTGCTGAAGGGCGGCGCGAAAGTGAGCCTGACCAAAGCCGAAGCCGGCGGCGTGCCCAACGTTTTCGCGACTGCCAAACCAGACGTCTGGGCGAAGGCCACCGAGGGCTTCGAAATCAAGCCCGACTGGAAGCAGAACGCCGTCGCGCCCGGAACGCCGGTGCTCGCCACCACGCTCAACAAGCCGCGCGTCGGCATATACCAATCGTACGAACCCTCCATGGACGAGGGGTGGACACGCTACATCCTGGATCAGTACGCGTGGGATTACACCAAGATTCATAACGACGACATCAAGGCCGGGTCGCTGCGGAAACGATTCGACGCCATCCTGCTGCCGGACCAGCGCGCCACGTCGATCATGACGGGAATGGACTTCAAGAATGTGGTGCCCGAGTATCGCGGCGGCATCGGCGACACCGGATGGCAAGCGCTCCGCCAATTCGTCGCCGAAGGCGGAACGTTGGTAGCGCTGGGCGAAGCCACTGGCCTGCTGGTGGACAAGCTGCCGCTGGGCGTGAAGGACTTAAAGCGAACCTACACGCGCGATCAGCATTTCGCGCCCGGCACGATCGTCAATTTGCAGATGGATACCAACAGTCCGATCGGATGGGGCATGCCGTCCGATACCTTCGGGTTCTACATCAATTCACCCTTCTTCCAACTCACGGAGGGATTCGCATCGCAGAAGGTCAGCGTAGTGGCGCGGTATCCCAACTCCGCTGTGAATGCATCGGGGTGGCTGCGCGGTGAAGATTTGATGTTCGGCCGGGCGGCGGTGGTGACGGTGGAAATGAATCCGGGGAAGATCGTGCTCTTCGGAATTCGGCCTCAACATCGGGCTCAAACTCATGCGACCTTGCCGCTTTTGTTCAACGCGCTGTATTGGTCCGCGGAGGGCGATTTGGCCAACGCGAAGGTACAGTAGTTGACTTTGTCAACTACTTAGTTGACAAAGTCAACTATCCTGCTCCAGCCGGAGTGGTTCCCGGCATGCATTGGTGAATTGTAAGATTTTTATGATTCGCCTCTCCTGGATGCTGGCCCTTGCTGGTTTGGGCTTTGCAAATGAACCTCTTGTAGTCGAATCGGTGACCATGACCGGCGCCGACTTACGCGTGAAGCTGGAAACACAGGTGGGCCAGCCTTACGACCCTTTAGCGCTCCAGCGCGATGTGAAATATCTGTGGGGTCTGGGCCGATTTGACGATGTTCGCGTCGAGGCTACAGGCGGCGCGGTGCGCTTCATGGTGGCGCCCAAACCCCATCTATTGCTGCATGAAGTTCGCATGTCGCCGCATAGCTTTGGGTTGCAACCCAAACTAACCGAAGGAGCTAGCATCGACAATTTCCAGGCCCACCAGATTGCCGCGCAGGTGGAAAAGGAGCTCAAATTACAGGGCTATCGCGGCGCGCGCGTTTCCTACGAATTCACTCCGGCGGCGCGGCATGAAGTGGATCTGCGCTTGAACATCGATGCCGGGACCGCTTTCAGCGTGAGGCACGTGGAGTTCGAAGGCGATCTGGGAGTCGAGCCCAAGCAGTTGCGGCGTCAGTTGAACGCTCTGCGCACCAAGACGATGGTGCCGCTGCTTTGGCACAGCCGGCCCGACTCCACTCCGGAAGCAATCGATGCAGACGTGGCGCGGCTGCGCTCGTTCTATCTTTCGCAAGGCTTCTTCGATGCGCGCGTATCCGCGGACGACCAGGTCAGCACGGTGCGCATTCATGTTGATGCCGGCCCGCGCTTTCGGGTCAAGGGCATCGACCTTCCGACGATTTGTCCGTGCCTGTTGGCGCAGCGGCGCGAAGCCGAGCGGAAGGGCATTCTGGATTTCACCCCATCGCTGCACGTAGAGCGCGAGCCCGGCAAAGCCGTGGCGGAGGTCACAACCAAGGTCGATGTGGGGACACCCTTCTATGTGCGGCGGATCGAGTTTTTCGGCTTGCACCGGTATTCCGACACCACCGCGCGGCGGAACCTGCTGCTGGATGAAGGAGATCTGCTCGACCAATACCGGCTGCGCAAGAGCATCGACCGGCTGACGCAGACGAAACTGTTCGACGGCCTGCAGTCGCACGACGTGATCATTCAGCGCGACGACACGAATCACGTCGCCGATATCAAGATCAGGTTGAGCGAGCGGAAGATCGGGTCGTGGACACTCTCGGGGCCGGTGGGGCCGGCGAGCATCGCGGGACCGGTGCGGGCGGCGATAATGTCGCGGCTGCCTCCCTGGGGTCAAGGCATTTTCGAGCTGTCCACTTACACCGCGTCGGTGGGTCTGATCGCGTGGCAGCAACCGATCATCGCAGCGCTGGCCGTCAAGAAGTTCGTTCCGATCTTCGCCCTGTCCCGCGGATTTCTACCGGGCGATTCGTTCCGCTCGGGATTCGTCGTGATTCCGCAGTTGGGATGGCAGGGATCGTTGATCGCGAGCGGCGGGTTACAGTTGCAGGGTCGACTACTGCCGCTGTTGACACCGAGCCGCGGATTAACGCCGGACCTTGCGGTGGGCGTAGAGGGCGATGTGAACGGCGCGATTTTGTGCGAGGCGCCGAAGCCGCGGATGTATTGGCTGCGGACCGCGGCTTCGTTTGCGGTGCGAATTTCCGGGTCGATGGCGGGATTCTAAGAGAACAACCTACCTTCCTGGCTTGCTGAAGAAGATCAGGCTGGGGGCGTCGGACTTGGCGGCGACGATGTCGGGGTAGCCGTCTCCATCGAGGTCGGCGGCGGCCAGGCCGTAGATGGCTCCCTGACTGTCTCCGAAGGGGACTCGTTTGTATTTGCGGCCGGTCCCGTCGTTGAAGTAAATGGCTCCGGGCGCCTGCACGTAACCCACTATGATGTCGGGCTTGCCTCGCTTATTGAGGTCGGCGGCCAGCATGGAGTAGGGGAGCGCTTCTTTCCCGGCTAGTTTGAGGCCCGGCCCGAAAGTTCCTTTTCCCGTGTTGTAGTAGATGAACAGGCCTTCTTGTTCGTGACACGCCACGATGTCGAGACGGCCGTCGCCATCGAAATCGGCGATTGCGAGAGCTCGCGTGGACGAGTGCGGCGGTCCGAAGGGCCGCTTGACGGGGAACTTTCCCTTGCCGTCATTGAAGTACACAACGCTCTGGCAGTCGTCGCGGCAGGCGACCACCACGTCCTGCGAGCCATCGCCATCCATATCGCCGGCGAGGACGGTGGATGAGGTTTCGGGTCCCAGCGGGCGACAGGTAAAGTGGGCCTTGCCATCGTTGAAGCAAAGCTGGGCGGGGCCGGGACGATTTGCCACCGCGATATCGGGCGCGCGATCGCCGTTGAAATCGGCGAGCACTACATTGCGGGTGGACCAATTGGGATCGCCGAAGGTTCCCGCCTGGGTGAAGCGGCCCTTGCCATCGTTGAGCAGCACGACCTTCGGATCGGGACGATCGTTGCTGATCACCATGTCGAGCGTGCCATCGCCGTTCAGGTCTGCGAGCGGCGCCGAGTAGCTGCGATCGGGCCGATTGGGCAGCGGAGGCCCCGGCGTAAAGTGGCCCTTGCCATCGCCGAAGAGGACGACGTCGGGCAGCGGCCAGTGGCGGCCTTTGGCGAGCACGATGTCCAGCTTTCCATCGCCGTTGAGATCGCCGATGCTCGCGTTGGCAGTGGTTTCGGAGACGGTTTCGAGCGGGGTCGCCTGATCGAAAGAGCGCAGCGCCTGGGCGAGCATGACGCCCAAGACCAGGCACAGAAGCGCAATCAGCCGTTTCATGGGTTCACCTTCTGCATCGAGATGGTTCCGATCTTTTCGTTGTCTTCAAAGACGTCTCCGGAGAGAGTGGCGCCATCGAGTTTCAGGACCAGTTTGAGCACGGGTTCGCCGGGCTTCGCTTCCACCGTGACTTGGTTTCCATCGATGCGGCCGCTGGTGATGGGGAACTGGGTTTCGTTCGAAGGACCGGTGGTACCCGTGATTACCGTGCCGTTCTGTTTCATTTTCAGATACGCTGCGCCGCGTGTGCCGGTAGTCAGTACCATGGTTCCGGTCCAATTGCCCGTGACGTCAGCGCCCCAGGCGGCAGCGACCATCAGGATCGACAAACAGATCCACCGTTTCGTCATTCCGAACCTCCTTGTGCAAAGCAATCTTTCCAGGATTCGTGGAACGCGGTCCATGCAGGCCGCTCCGCAGTGTGTGGGATTGAGTCCGGCGCCCGACAAAGGACTGCAGATGGTATGAGGAGGACGCAGCTCGGCGGCATCGGCGAAGGCTCCTCGGGAGAAGCGAAGGAGTTTGCGGCGAAGCTCGAAGCTGGGGGCGCGCAGGGCTCGTTTGCCGTCTGCCGTGACGCGGAAGTATTTGCGCGGAGGTCCCTGCGATTCCACGGCGGCGGACGCATCGAAATCGGAATGAATATCAGCCGGGCGGCTTCGAGGCGGCGGAGCGCGGGGTAGATGGCGCCTCTGGGCAAGCCGGTG
Organism: uncultured Solibacteraceae bacterium; assembly: GCA_963815475.1. Classification (GTDB taxonomy): domain Bacteria; phylum Acidobacteriota; class Terriglobia; order Bryobacterales; family Bryobacteraceae; genus Sulfopaludibacter. Next base: position 409,421 of record CAWFHD010000001.1, read on the forward strand.
GCTTCCATGATTTGAAAGCCGTAGCAGCGGCCGGAGCTAATCGCACGCAGGATGATGGCCGAACCCACGGAAAGCGCTACGTTTTTCATACTTCGGGAAGAATATAGCATTTCCGGACGGAATTTCCTTGCACAAGGACCACGTTCGTAGTAGATTGGCTGACATGAGTGGTTCACTGCTATGGCGCTTCCAAAATTAACCAAGCCGGAACTTCAGATCATGGAGGCCCTCTGGAGCCAAGGGCCTTGTTCTATCCGGGAGATTCACGAATCACTGCCGCCGAAGAAAAGGCTCGCGTACACGACGGTCCAGACGATGGTTTACCGGCTCGAGGTCAAGAAAGCAGTTCGTCGTGTCAAAAAGATAGCTACGGCATTCATTTTCGAAGCGGCGGTGTCCCGGGAGGGCGCCCAGCGCAGGCTCGTCGACGAACTTCTGGGCCTGTTCGGAGGGCGAAGCCGACCTATCATGGCCCACCTGATTGAATCCGGCAGTCTGACCCTTGAGGATGTGCGCGAGGCGGAGAGGACGTTACTCGAACTGGCCGGAGAGGAGAAACAGAAGTGAACCCAGCATATCTGGCATTTGCCAATCATCTGTGGCAATCCACTTTATTTGCAGCCATCGCTGGCGTGCTGACGCTGCTGCTCCGAAACAATCGCGCACGCTTGCGGTGAAGCTGGAATGGCGATGAACCCATACCGGTTTAAATTCACATTGGCTTCTGGAACCCTGCGCCAACTTGCATCGAATCTCGGCTCCCGGGTAGACCGCCCGGTTTTGGACAAGACCGGCATCGAGGAGAAGTTCGATTTCCATTTGGAGTTTGCGCCTAATAGCGCCGATCCCTCGGATGAACGCACGGCACCTTCGGTGTTCACCGCCCTCGCAGAGATCGGCCTAAGGCTCGAACCCGCCAAAGGTCCTCGTGATTACCTGGTTATTGACCATGTGGAAAAGCCATCGGAGAACTGACGGGACGGTCGCTGGGAACTGATCTCCTGGGTCACTTCTAAACGGTATAGCCGGGTCATTACGATGGCGCCGGGCATAATATCCGCGAGCCGTACCGTCCCACACCGGCGGCGTGGCGCTTGGGGGGCGAGACGGAGGCTCGTGCCCGGGCAGAGCACGATTCGTGGCAGAAGATCTTAGGCTTCCTGGATCGAAATCTATACCTTCGCTAGGGCGGGTATCAGAACAACGACTGTGTCAATGGAAGTAGTAATCCGCTGTGGGGCGCGGCGCCTGCCGCATAGTTTTCTAATTCACGCCTGCAATGCAAACATTTTTCGCCAGTTTTCGTTCAGCAGCGGCGCAGCACCAAACATGCGAGCGCTCGGAAGGCCAAGCGCCCCGAGGAGTCGGGGCGCGGCGGACAAAGTGTCCGCGCCACAAACGGCTTCAGCGTGTAACGGGCTTCAGCGCCCGACGAGCGGACTAAAAGTCCACTGCAGCCTGATGGCTGCCGACGAAACCGGCTCCTATACGGTCGCGGCTCGGTAAGCGGAAGTAAATGATGGTTTACGTTCATTCCGATCGTAGGGTCTCGACCGGATCTACGGCTGCGGCGCGGCGCGCAGGGAGGTAACTGGCAAGTACGGTGGCCGCAACCAGAATAAGGGGCACTGCCGTGTAGGTGAGGGGATCTAGCGGGCTGATGCCGAAGAGGACGGACTTCATCAGGCGCGTCAGGCCGGCCGCGGTGGCTAGTCCGATCAATACTCCCGCGCCGGCGAGCGCCAGCCCATACCGTACGAACAGCCACTGCAGCGCGCCCGGCTCCGCTCCCAGCGCTACGCGAATGCCGATCTCTCGTTTCCTTTGCGATACGGTGTACGAGATGACGCCGTAGATGCCGATCAGACCGAGCAGCATCGCCATGGCGCCCGCGATTCCCAGCATCACCAGCGTGAAGGAAGTGGTGGCCAGCGATTCATCATAGATCTCTTGCATGGTGCGGACCGAGGCCAGCGGCAGACTGGCATTGACCGACCACACTGCCTGCCTCACCTGGTTGAGAAAGCCTTCCGTGCCCGCGCGCTCGCTCCGGATGACGAACGTGACGGCGCGCGTGACCTGAAGGTCCCTGTTGGGGACGAAGAAGTTTGGCATCAGGATAGGCCAATAGACGATAGCGGGAGCATTTTCCTGAATGCCATTTTGACGAATATCCTGGACTACGCCGATCACTTCCCGCCAAGGCATGCCCGGAAACTCGCGGAGCCGTTTCCCGACCGCGGCTGAGGGAGTGCCCCAGAATTCGCGGGCCAGGTTCTCGGAAACCATCACTGCCGGTCTAAGATCGTACACATCCGTCCACGTAAATTCGCGGCCGGCAATCAGGCGGGCGCCGAGCGTGTGAAGGAACCCGGGAGAGGCGTCCTCAAACCGCCGTAAGGGCGCAACTCCGTCTGCGTACGTCTGTCCTTCCGGAAACACATTGTCCCAATTGGGTGACACCGTTTCCATCGGCGCCTCACTGGCAAACCCAACCGACGTAACGCCAGGAATCGCGCTCAGTTTGTCGGCGAGGTTGTTTTGGGTCCTGACGACGAGTCGGGGATCCGGAATCAGCGAAGAGGGAATCGAAATGGACACGGTTTGCAGATGTTCCGCGGCGGTGAAGCCAGGCTCGACAGTTCGGAGCGCCTGCGCGGTTCGGATCATCAGCCCGGCGCTTACCAGCAGCACCAGCACAATAGCCACTTGGGCAACAACCAGAACGTTGCGGGCACGATGTCGATCGCGGCTGACACTGGCTGTTCGGCCTGCACTCTGGAGGGCTGCGGAAATTCGCGGACCAGCGTACTTGAAGGCGGGAACCAGTCCGAGAAAGAGTCCCGACAACACCGACAGCACCAGCGTAAACGCGAAGGTGCGCGCATCCACGGAGATTTCGTTCAAGCGCGGTAAACTGGCCGGACCGATCGCGATCAGCAGGCGCAGGCCGGCATACGCTACCACCACACCGAGCGCGCCGCCCATCAGGCCGAGCATCACGCTTTCCACCAGCAGGCTGCGGACGATGCGTGCCACCCCTGCGCCCAGCGCGGCTCGAAGAGCCAGTTCGCGTTGACGCGACTCCGCGCGGACCAACAGCAGATTCGTAACGTTGGCGCAGGCGATGACCATGACCAGCGCGATGGTCCCCATCACCACCCACAAGACGTCGCCGACACTGCCGATTACCTGCTGCTTGAGCGGGCGAATGGTGGGGCGGATTCTCCAGTTCTCGTACCATCGGCCATTGGTGTTGGGTCCGTTCGACCAGGTGTCCATCCAAACCGGCAAGAGCCGCGCCAGGTCCGCGTTCGCTTGCGCAAGGGTAATTCCCGGTTTGAGCCTTCCAATGCCGTTGAAACCGAATCCCGCCAGGATCACCCGGCTTCGATCGAATGCCTGGGGCAGGATCAAATCGGGTTCTGTTTTGACTACCCGGAAACCTTGCGGCATGACGCCGACGATTCGGCGCGGCAGGGAATCCACCATGAGATTCCGTCCGATTACCGACCGGTCTCCGCCGAAATGACGCTGCCAGTATCCAAAGCTGAGCATGACAGTGGAGGAACGCCCCGAGAAACTCAGAGGCGGCGCAGGAGCTTCGGGAACCTGGTCGGACGGCAGGAGCCATCGGCCGGCCGCCGGCGGAACGCCGAGCGCCTGGAGGACCCCGTCACTCACCGAAACCGTGCGAACCTGCTCCGGCTCCGCCAGGCCGGTAACGTTCGCCGTCCCGGCAGTCCACACGCCGAGCGCCTGAAAGGCGCGGTTCTGCTCGGCGTAGGTGAAATACATGGATGGCGAGAGTGCCAAGCCGTCGGATGCATTCGCCAGTCCCGCTGCGCCTGGGGCGTCCTGGTGGAGGGCGACCAGTTGCTCGGCCTTGGGATAGCGCAATGGCCTCACCAGGACGCTGTTCACCACGCTGAATACCGCGGTATTAGCGCCGATCCCAATGGCGAGCGTGAGCAGCGCCGCGGCGGTAAACATGGGACTGCGAGCCAGCACTCGCAGGCAGTAACGCACATCGCGAACCAGCGCATCGAGCAAGGCGATGGTGTTCATGTGATAAATCTCCTCCCGAATCACGGTGCTGTTGCCCAGCTTGCGCAACGCGGCCGCGCGCGCTTCGTCATAGGGCAGACCCCGAGCGACGTTTTCGTCGGTCTCAATCCGAAGGTAGGACTCCATCTCGGCGGACCGGTCGCGATCCCATTGCGCGCGCCATAAGAAGCGCCTGATGCTCATCTCTCACTCCGTAGCTAGCTTCCGAATGTTACATCATACTCCACTCGATCATCGACCGGAAGCCGCATCGGCTTAGACGCTGCGACTGCGATTCCGTCTTGAAATCGCTCCGGAGACGATCGAGTGGAGGAAGGGGTTGTTCCTGTTGCGTACTGCGTCCTGGGGCGCTCGGAATTGGCGGGCTGAAGCCCACCGCAGGCTGAAGTCTGCCCCACGATGAGATTCCAGTCCATTCGGACAATCGGTATTCATCGAGCTGATATGATTACGGCTTAGGCATGCGAAACCCTCGTGAAATCGACGATCGGCTGAAGGCATGGCTGGTTGAAATTCCGGCTGCGGGTAATTCGATTGCCGAGTAACCGATGGGTGATTGCCATCTGCCTGCTGCTCTGTGTGGCCGGGGCCCTCTTATATGCCAACTTTGAGTTCTTCTGGACCGCGAACCGCGGCGCCGACTTCAACCAGTTCCGCTCCGCCGCGATTCTGGCGGGCACCGGGCATCTTTACGACTTCGAACGGCTTGCCGCCGTGGAGCGCGATCATCACAAACGATTCGTCCTCTTCGCACGCCTGCCATTCTACGCTCTGCTGTTCAAACCCATTGCCGCTCTACCGTACGCTTGGGGCCGCCTCACCTGGTGGATTGTCAACTCACTTGCTATTGCAGGTTTCGTCTGGCTCTGGCCGTTAACGAACCGGCATTGGCTGGCGGTCGCGCTTTTCTGGTCCTTACCCATTGCCATACTGCTGAATTTCGGCCAGGACACGGCCCTGTTCCTCTTATTCGCTACAGGGGCGCTCTTCCTGCTGGCGCGTCGCCAGGACTTCGCGGCGGGCCTGGCTCTGGCCCTCTGTGCCAGCAAATTCAATCTCGCCCTGGCACTGCCGGTCTTTCTGGCAGCCAACCGGCGTTGGCGATCGATCGCCGGGGCCGTGGTGGGCGGGCTCGCGATCCTCGCCGTGTCTTTCGCGGCGGAGGGCCCAGGTTGGCCGCACCGCCTTCTGGAACTCACGCGCCGGCCCGGGTTCGATCCCGCGGCATGGCGGATGCCCAATATTGCCGGGTTGATCGCGGGGATACCATTCGCCGGCGCATTGGAAATCGTATTAGGCATGGCTGTGCTGGTGGCGGTCTGGCGAATTTCGCGCGCAGCGGATCTTGCCACAGGCATGGCGACAGCGCTGGCAGCCGGTCTGCTGGTTTCTCACCATTCCCTGATATACGACTGCGTGCTGCTGATACCTGCGACGATAGTGGTTCTGGAAGGCAGCGCACCCTCCGCCCTCCGCAGTTGGGCTCTAATTCTATTCACACCCTTTCCCTATCTGTTTCTGTTGGCGGACTGGCTGTCCCTTGCCGGCCGCGTGCTGACGGTGGGATTCGCGCTGTTCGTCATCGTCTGGCTCGCAACGGTCTACCGTGGGTCCTCCGAAGCCGCACGCGCCATCGACCGATAGTCCGATCCGTCGGCAGAAGCATGAGACCTTGACATTCTACATATCGCGGCGTATATGTAGAATGTCATAGCTATGGATCGGCGATTCAAATCGGAAATCGAGTATCACATCGACCGGCTCATCGAGAATTACGTCGCGGAGGGTATGGAGCCCGCAGAAGCTCGGCGCCGCGCGCGTCTGGAATTCGGCGGCTCGGCGCAGATTCACGAAGAACTGCGTGACATACATCGCCTGCGATGGCTGGCCGACCTGCGGCAGGATCTGCTCTACGCGGCGCGCACGCTGCGCCGCAGTCCGGGATTCCTGGCGAGCGCGGTAATCACGCTGGCGCTGGGAATCGGCGCGAACACCGCCATCTTCAGCCTCATCGACGCCGTGATGCTGCAGCCCCTGCCTGCCGTGCGCGCTCCGGAGCAGTTGGCGCAGCTGGCGCGCCTCTCGGCACGCGGCTACCCGAATGAACTGTCGTACCCGCTGTTCGAGTATTTTCGCGAACATCTTTCGACCGTCTCCGCAATGTTCGCGGAAATGCCGATCCGGCACGACATCACCATCGACGGCGTGGATGAAATGGTGAATGGTGACGAAGTCTCCGGCACATACTATTCGGCTCTAGGACTCGCGCCAGCGGCCGGGCGGCTGATCGGCCCGCAGGACGACTCGGCGCCGACACCTGCCGCCGTCATCTCCTACGATTACTGGCGGCGCCGGTTCGGGCTCGACCCCGCAGCGATCGGCAAGAGCTTGACCTACGCCACGACGACGCTGACCATCGTGGGCGTGGAGCCACTGGGCTTCGAAGGCACGGAGCGCGGTCGCACACGCGAGTTCACGGTTCCGCTCTCCATGGGCGACCGGCTCGCCAGAGGCAACGGGAACTGGCGTCGGGATTGGAGCAGCAACATCTTCGTAGCGATGGCGCGTCTGAGAGATGGCGTGCCTCTTACGCGAGCGGATGCGGAAGTGAAAACGCTTTTCGACGTGTGGCGAAACGGCAAAGCTGCCCAGCTTTCGCCGTATTACCGGAGCCAGATGATGAAGGAGCGCGCCGCTGCCCTGCCCGGCCTGGCTGGAACGAACGGGTTGCGGTTCCAGTTTGTGAAGCCACTCGCCATCCTGATGGGAATCGTGGGGCTAGTGCTGCTGTTGGCGTGTGCCAATCTCTCCGGACTTCTGCTGGCTCGTGGGGCGGCGCGGCGGCGCGAGATTTCCATTCGCCGCGCCCTGGGAGCGGGCAATAGCCGCCTGATCCGGCAGTTCCTGACGGAAAGCCTGCTGCTGGCGGCGTGCGGCGCTCTGGCAGGCTTCGCCGTGGCTCAGTGGTTCAGCCGCGCCCTGGTCACGATGATGGCGAATGGCGATGAGCTCTCTTTAAAGCTCTCACCCGATTGGCGAGTCTTCACGTTCACGGGCGCGGTCTCATTGCTGGCGTGCGTTTTCGCCGGTCTTGCTCCAGGGCTGAGCGCGGGACGAGTCAGCGTCAATCCCGCGCTCAAGGAAGCGCGCAGCGGCGGCCATCGTCGAGTGGGCCGTGTGCTGATAGGCGCCCAGCTCGCCATTTCCATGACGCTGTTGGTTGGCGCGAGCCTGTTCATCCGCACGCTGGTGGAGCTCTATAGGGTAGATACTGGCGTACAAACCGGCGGCATATTCATTTTCGGCGTGACCGCGAAGCATCACTTTCCGGAAGCGCGCAGCATAGAGATTGAAAACGCGATTCTGGATCATCTGCAATCCCTGCCCGGAGTGGTCGCCTCCAGCGCTGCGAGTATGCTGCCACTCGGCAGCGGACTTTGGACGCGGCGGGTGCTGGTGGATAGCCACACGTTCCTCCCGGGCGAGGACGATACTGCTGCGATTAACGCAATCGCGCCGAAGTATTTCGCCGTCACCGGCACGCCGCTGCTGCTTGGGCGCGACTTCACGCGGCGCGATGAAACGGGATCGACGCCCGTCGCCATTGTCAACGAAACGTTCGTGCGGGAACTCTTCCGCGGCCAGCCGCCGCTCGGGAGACGCGTGATCTCGAACAACGTCACCTATGAAGTGGTCGGGGTGGCGAAGGACGCGAAGTACGAGAGTCTGCGCAAAGGAGCGCCGCGGACCATGTACATTCCGTGGGTGGAGCAGGGGAGCATTGACTGGTCGAACCGCTCACAGCCCATGGTCTATTCGTACCTGGCGCGCGTGGGGGGCGGCCACCCCATGCGCCTGGCGCCGCTGGTGGACCGCGCCATTCCGGAGATCGATTCGGCGATGCGGATGCGCACGCCGCAGACGTTTGAAGATCATGTGAACCAGACGATTCTCAACGAGCGCATGATGGCGACGCTGGGCGGCTTCTTCGGCTTGCTGGCGTTGATTGTGGCATGTCTCGGCATCTTCGGAATCATGGCGTTTCAGGTATCGCGCCGCATTAACGAAATTAGCGTGCGGATGGCCTTGGGCGCGACGCGCGGCAGCATCGTGAGGCTGGTGCTGCGCGAAGTCGCGATGCTACTGGCACCCGGCTGTGCCGCGGGTGCGCTGGCGGCGGCGGGGCTCGCGCGATTCGCCAGCAGCTTTCTCTTCGGAGTCACGCCCACCGACCCGTTGGCGTTCATACTCGCCGCATCCGCGCTGGCGTCCACGACTCTTGCCGCGGGTTACTTGCCGGCACTGCGGGCCGCGCGCATCGACCCCACGGCGGCTCTGCGATGCGATTAGGGTGGGCGGCTCGGAAGCCGCCGGACAACTGAGCTACTCCGCTCGCAGGGTCACGGCCGGATCGATCCGAGTGGAGCGGCGAGCGGGGATGTAGCAAGCGGCCAGCGCCAAGGCGGCGAGCAGCGCGGGGGCTCCCAGGAGCAACATCGGGTCGGATGCTTTCACGGTGGCCAGGGTGAAGAAAGCAGCCGAGAGAGCCCGTATGCCTGCCCAGGCAAGCACCAGCCCGATGCCTGTTCCCACCAACACCAGGGCGGCTCCTTCCTTCATTACCAAGGCCAGCACGTCGCTTTTCTGCGCGCCCAGGGCCATACGGATGCCGATTTCGTGGGCGCGCCTGGCTACGGAAATGGCCGTCATTCCGGCCAAGCCTACGGAAGCCAGAACGAGGCCGAAGAAGCCCAGCAAGCCGTAGGTCCACGATGCACCTGTGAGCGCGCCCATGAACTGCGCGATGTGTTCGGTCATGCTGGTGGTGTTGAACGGTGTAATGGCCGAGTCCATGTTTTCGATTTCGCGGCGCACGGCGCCGATGGCATCGAAGCCGGGGACGGCGCGGAGCATAACGGTGACGCCGCGCAGCGATGGCTGGGTGTAGTCGGCCCGATGCAGAGGGAAGTAGATGGCCGGGTGTTTCTTACTGGCGATCATGTCTTCGGAAACATCGCCGGCTACGCCGATCACCTGGTAAGTGCGGATTTCGGCGTCTAGCTGGCGCGAACGATAGTCCATGGTTCCAGGCCACATACCGAAGCCTCCGGTGGCCCTTTCGTTGCGGAGTTGGATTCGCTGGCCGATCGGGTCCTGGTCTTTCCAGAACACGCTAACGGCGTACTGGCTGACGACTACGCCGGCAGCGTCATCGGTTTCATCCTGACGTTGAAAGCTGCGTCCGGCGAGGATCTTGATACCGGCGGTTTCAAAGTAGTCGCGGCCCACCATATGCTTGCGCGCCGTGTTGCTTTTCTGATCGCAGGCCAGGCAAGGGAGCACGGACGACCCGGTTGGGCCGGGGAGTGCGGTGAATTGCACACCCGCGTTGCCGTCAGTGGCGACGGGAAGCGTGTCGGTGAGACAGGCCGCGACGATGCCGGGCATGGCCTTCACGCGATCGAGCAGGTTATCGAGGAAAGCCGCGGCGCCCGCGGGAGAGTAGCCATCGCGGACGGGGTCGAGCGAGACGAGGTATAGATTGCGCGGGTTGAAGCCTTGCTGCACGCCGAGCGTGCTCTGAATGCCGAATCCGAGGTAACCGGTGAGGAGCAGCAAACTGAGTGATGCCACAATCTGAGAAAGCATGAGTCCGTTACGCATGCTGAGCGCGCGGCGCCGCCGACGAAGACCCCACCACCTTCCTTGAGCGAACTCACCAGATCGGCACGCGTGGCCTGGCGCGCCGGGGCGATTCCGAAGGCCAGTCCGGTGACGGCCGTAATTGCGAAGGTGAAGACGAGCGCGCGCCAATCGGGGCTGAGATCAAAGGAGACGGGGATGGGCCACGGCATACGGAAGCGCGAGAAGAGGCGCATGAACCAGACGCAGAGCGGGAAGGCGGGAATGGCGGCGCCGGCGGAGAGGAGCAGGCTCTCGGTGAGCAGTTGGCGGACGAGGCGGGCGCGGCTGGCGCCAAGCGAGAGGCGGACGGCGATTTCGCGGCGGCGGTCGGCCGCGCGGGCGAGCATCATGTTGGCGACATTGGCGCAGGCAATGAGGAGCACGAGCCCACCCAGCACGAGGAGGAACTCGCGGAAGAACGGGATATCCTGCTTGCGGAGGGGCACGAGCATTCCGCCGGCGACGAGTTCGATGCGCGGCTCCTTACGCTTGCGGTCGGGGTCGCCGTAGGATTCCGCCAGTTCCTGGGTGACGGCGTTCAACTCGGCCTGCGCGGCGGCTTCGGTGACGCCGGGACGGAGGCGGCCGACTACACGGAACATCGAAAGATCGCGGCGTTCCAGGGCGTGGCCAGAGAGTTCGGGAGCGAGGCGTTCACTGGCGGAGACGGGCAACCACAGGTCGGAGGTCAGAACGGCGGGCGACGCGCCCAGGAAGTCCCTGGGGCCGATTCCGATGATGGTGCAGGGTTGTCCGTTGATGCGGACGGTTCTGCCGACGATGGACGGATCGGCGGCGAAGTGCTGTTCCCAGAAGCGGTAACTGATGACCGCTACCGGGTCCGGGCGGTCGTTGGCTTCGTCGAAGAAGCGGCCCATGGAGGGATGGACTCCCAAAGTGGAGAAGTAGGATGGCGTGATCAGATGGCCCCACGTGCGGATGGAGGCTCCGCCGGCCGAGACTGTAAACGGGACCGGCGCGACGTAGGCGAACGTGGAGGTGAAGATGTCGCTCAACTCACGATAACGCCGGTAATTAGGATAGGACGAGGGATTGCCGAGAGCGACGAGTCGGTCGGGCTGCGCAACGCCCGGCAGATCGCGGAGCATACCGTTGGTTTGGCTATAAGAACAGGTCACCACGCAGATGCCGAGGCTGAGCGAAACGAGCGCCACGGCGGTGAAGCCTGGCGACGCAGCAAGCATGCGCAGGCCGTAGCGGACATCCTGACGCAACTCAGATATGTACTCGGCGGGAACGCGGAGGGCAATGTCGAAGAGCAGGCGGAGGAGGCCGGGCAGGCCGTGGAGTTTCCAGATGTCGGAGATGGAGTCTTCGGCGGTGTGAAGTAGTTCGTCTCCATAGACGTTCTGGAACTCCTGCGGAAAAGCGCGGGCCAGCGCCCGGTACATGCGCAGCGTGACCGCGATCGAACGAGGCGGCTTACCGTCTGCAGACTTCATGATTGGACCTCCCGGTTGGTGAGTCCTCGTTTGGTGTGGATGAGACGGACCAGGTCCTCCAGGCGCTGGCTTTCGGCGGCGAGGACGCGGCGGCCAAGGCGGGTCATCCGGTAATAGCGGCGGCGCTCGTCGTCTTCGGAGGATGGACGAGCAGGGGGCCTCTTCGATGAGGTCGGCATCGATCAGGCGCTTGAGGGTTCCGTAGAGGGTGGCGGGCCAGAGGCGGACTTTGCCGCCGGTGCGGTCGAGGACTTCCTGCATGATGGCGTAGCCGTGCTGGTTCTGGCCGGCAAGGCAGAGGAGGATGTGGAACCAGTGCGGCTTGAGCGGGAGAAAGTCTTCGGGGGTTGGCATATATATCTATTGATATATATATCAGATGAGAGTAGATGTCAATAGCGCAGTTTGCGGTGATGGCCAGCATGCCATCGTTGCTACGCAATCCTCGATAGGATTGGCTTCAGTTCTCGGACGCCCTTTCCGCATGATCCACAACGATCACCTCAATGGGACTCTTCCGCGCTTCCAGCTTGAGGCCCAACTGCTCCTCCAAGGCCACCGGGAGTGGTGGTTTGGTTTCCAGAGGGGCGGGCTGCGCGCGTTCGGGCGCCCAATCCAGCGTGACGTCGAACACACCTTTGATATCGGTCAGGTCGAGCACCGGACGGTCCAAATAATCTCCGAGGATATCGACAAGCTGTGACATCGGCATCTGTTGAGCGGAGAGGTGGCCGCGGCGTTGATTGGTCTTCACCATGTCTCCGGGGTTCGGTCCGAGTTCCTTGATCTTCGATCCGGTCTTCGCCACCACCAATCCGAATACCGGCAGGTCGTTCTTCTCCCGGTGCAAGGTCACCTTGAAGCGCTCGGCGAGGAGTTTACGAGTCATGCGGCGCATCAGGGCAAATTTCTGTTCCCACGGAAGCTTCGCCTCATCGGCGGACACTTTTGCGATGGCGTCGTACTTCTCGGTCTCGATCCATCCCGTCCCGTAAACCTGGTAGTCCTTCACGTCGTCGGCAAATGAGAGAAGTGCCTTGAGGCTCATGTTGAGCATCCGGATTGTCTCCCCATTGACCCAAACCCCTTCCGGCCCCGGAACAGCACGTTTCACGGACGCTACTTCGAACTCAGGCTCAGGTGAAGCCGACTGCGCAAAGGAAAGCCACGCGGCAAGGAATAACAAACCAAGGCAAGTCGTCACGCGTCTCATTCTGGCGCTCCTCAAGGGGATACTGTCGAGCTCCACAAAGGTTACACAATTCCCAGCCCACTACTTTACAGTTCCCCGCCATCCTGGAGGTCGTGGCGGAGGCTGGGGGGCATTGGGCGACATTCGTCCTTGGCGCCGGCTGAGCTGGCTGCACGCTTTGCCGGACTGAAGTCCGGCGCCGGCTGAAGGCGACCCCACAAGGCTTAACCATCGTATTCAGCGGAAAGAGGCCGGTGGCCAAACCACCGGCCCCACCAGGCGGCGCGCCTCTCCTCACGGAATCATTTGCTATATACCTTGACAAGCATATGCTCTTTGGAGTATATCAAAGGAGTGGAATCTGTTTTCGAAATCATTGCGGAGCCGAACCGCCGCGCGATATTGAACTTGCTGGTCTCGTCAGAGCAGTCGGTGGGTGAGATTGAGCGTCAGCTTCGTATGTCACAGCCGACCGTATCCAAGCATTTGCGTGTTCTGCGCGATGCCGGTTTTGTGGAATCGACGGTGGATGCGCAGCGCCGACTTTACCGGCTGAAACCGGAGCCATTTCAGGAGATGGATGCGTGGCTGGCTCCGTTCCGCCGGTTCTGGAATGCTCATGTAGATGCTCTGGAGCGCCACCTGGATCGCATGGAGCAATCGACGGTAACGAAAAAGAAGACACGGCGGCGAGAATGACAGGGAAGACGGCAAAAGGCACCGACTCCCTTACGGTCGCGGCTCTGAAGCCAGAACAACTACTGAAAGGCAGATAAGGAGGAAAAGATGCTCGATCAACAACCGTACGAACCGGGTCCGGCCGCAGGGGCCAAGATACAAAAGGACGGAGAGAAGTGGACGCTTATTTTGGTCAGGGAACTGCGCCACTCGCCGGAAAAGGTCTGGCAGGCGCTTACCGATCCGGCGCAACTGCGCGAGTGGGCGCCCTTTGTGGTGGATGGAAGCCTGGGCGCGATCGGAACGGTACAACTCACGTGGGTAGGAACGCCAACGCCAGTGGAAACCAAAGTGACGCGAGCCGATGAGAACAAGGCGCTCGAATACAGCGATATCCGTTGGGAACTGGAAGCCTCTGGCAGCGGCACGCGCCTGACGTTGTGGCACAGCATCGATCGCCGCTACATCTCAATGGGCGCCGCGGGGTGGCACATTTCTTTCGACGTTCTGGATCGCCTTCTCAGCGGAAATCCCATCGGCCGCATCGTGGGCGCCAGCGCTATGAAGTTTGCCGGCTGGCAGCGATTGAATGCAGAGTACGCAAAGCAGTTCGGCGTTGAGGCTCCCAATTGGGCCGCGAAGTCTTGAAGTGTGGAAGGAGGAACTTATGGAATCGACGTTGCAGATGCCGGCCTTCGCGGCGGGCAAGACCGGTCTCAAAACCAAGACCATCGTCTATTGGATGGTCACCGGGCTCTTCTGCCTGCAGATGAGCTTCACCGCTTACGCGCAACTTCGCCTGCCAATGGCCCGGATGTGTGGGGTTGGGCTGCAGGGACCTTCGTGCTTTGGGGGCTCTTTTTGTGGCGCCGAATGTAGGTGACGTTACGACCGGTGGCTACGACCACCGGCCCCACTGAAATGGAGGTGACTATGAAAAAGCCGGTAGAGGTGGAATCCGCTTCTGCATTCATCGACGAAAGGATCCAGGAACTTGGAGACTGGCGTGGGAAGACGTTCGCGAGAGTGCGCGAAATCATCCATGAGGCAGACCCTGAGATCGTCGAAGAGGTGAAGTGGAGGGGAACTCCCGTCTTCTCCCACAGCGGCATCGTGTGCACGGGGGAGACGTACAAGAACGTCGTAAAGCTGACCTTTGCCAAGGGGGCCACGTTGAAGGACCCTTCGGGCGTATTCAACTCCAGCCTGGACGGGAATGTCCGGCGCGCCATCGACATCCACGAAGGCGAGAAGATCAATGAGGCGGCCTTGAAGAATCTGATTCGCGCCGCGGTGGCGCTCAATCTCATGAGCAAGAGCAAAGCGAAGCCGCGGCGAGCCAGCAGAAAGCGGGCGGGCTAGGCGAGTATCATTTTTTCTCTATGCGGGACATCAAAGACAGAAGCTCATCGGCCACCTTGTCAGCTTCTTCAAACTTCCGCTCCTTGATGAGCGTCGTGAGTTTTTGCATGAGGAGAGTGGCCTGCGCCTGTTCTCTGGATTTTTGAACCCAGCCGGGAAGCTCCGATTGAATGCGGCGCATCTTGTCCTGGAATGCTTCGGCGGAAAAACCGCTGGTGGTTTCCATCAGGGGCTCGTGACGCAGAAACTTGGCATAGGCGGCCAGGGCCTCGGAGTTCTCGGTGGCCCGACGGAAGAAGTTGTTGCGCATGGCCTCGCCACCGATACCCCAGGTCAAAAAGATTCACCATCACCGCACCGTGGTTATATAGCCGGCCGAGATAGGTCTCCATGTTGGGCTCCCCAGGCATACCGGTGGGGGAGACGTTGGCGCCCTCGGCAGAAATCCAGCCGGGAGAACCGTGATCAGCGACGACGGCAAAGATTTCCTTGAACGTGCTGCCCTCGGGATAGGTGGAGAATCCTGGACGGTAAGCGGAACTGAAAGCCACGCCGGGAGGGGAGAATTGAGAACCGCCACCGGTATTTCGATTCTTGGGGTCGAGTCCCTGGGATGTGAAAGCGATGTGGCAGAAGATCCTCTTGCGGGGGATACCGGCGGCGTGAAGAGAATTGGCCCAGAGCTCCATAAACTCCTTCACGACGTTGACGCGTTCGAGGTCGGGATCCTTGGGAGGATTGCTTTCGCTGAATCCCCGATGGCTGAGGGCCCGGTAGCCCAGGGCACGGTCGGTGTCAAAATCGCGGCCCATTTGTGTCTCCCATCCGGCGATGAGGCCGGCAAACAAATGCTCCTTGCCGGATTTGCTGAGTGCGTCCAGTTCCTTTTTCACGGCCGCGCCGATGAGGGTGGCTCTGTCTTTGACGGCAGCTCGAATAGCGGGACTGTTGAAGCACATCTGGGGCGGAAACCTGGTGGGTTTGGGACCCCAGTCCGCGCGACGGCCCGTATTGGGAATCTGCTTCCAGTCCGCGGTTTCGATGTTGTCTGGATTGGACAACAGATCCTTGCGTTGTCCCCAGGAAATGGAATCATCAATGTGAAAGGCAACGGCCACATCGTTTTCCTGGGCTACGGCAAAAGCATCGTTGATGAACTGACGCGTCTCGGCGTCGGACATGTCGAAACAGAGGGGCCCCACAGCGAAGGCGAGTTTATTCCGGGCGTCTCCTGTGATTCCGATTGCGTGGACGATGTCGTGAACGAACCCTCCAAGCTGTGCCTTAGTGAGCGCGAAGTGGCCAGCCGGCGGGCGAAATTGGCTGGCATACCCATATAGTCCGGTCTGGACTTGAAAGCTGAGGTATTTCGCTTCGGGCTTAGGATCGTCCGCGGCGAGGAGGGCGACGGTTGAAGCGAGCACAGCTATCAACGCGTTGCGTTTCATCGTGTCAGCCTTCGTCGCGGAGCACGGTCATTGGATCTACTCGTGCGGCTCGGGTCGCCGGGATCCATGCCGCCAGTATACCGACAAGAGTCATCAGAATGCAGGCGACCGCGAGGTCGGCGGGGTCGAGCGCGGAGACTTGAAACAGGAGACTTTTTAGCGCTCGCGTCAGCGCAAAGGCTCCAGCCAAGCCGGCGGCAAGCCCGATGAGGACCATCGAGAAGGCGCTTCGCAAGGTGTGCGACACGACGTTGCCGGGTCGCGCGCCCAGGGCCATGCGGATGCCGATCTCGCGGCGCTGCTGGGTTACCGAGTGCGCCAAAACCCCGTAGAGTCCGAGTGCGGCCAGCAGCGCGGCGACGCCGGCGAAGACTCCGACTACCCAGGTGGGCTGCTGCGCCCAGAGCGTGCTCTGCTGCTTCACCTGTTCCATGGTCCTCACGTCTCCGAGGGGCAGGTGGGGATCGACCTGGCGGACTGCTTCGCGAATTCCGGGCATTGCCGCCAACGGTTCGCTACGCGTGCGAACCACGAGGCTGATGTCCTGTCGCGGGAACTGGGCCAAAGGCACATAGACTACCGGCTCCGGCGGCGCATTCAATCCGGCGGTGCGTTCGTTGCGAATCACACCCACGATCTGCGGGTTCACCTTTGACTCGGGGATTGGGCCATAGCCGGGCAAGTAGGTGGTAACTACTCGTCCAACGGGATTCGCCATGCCGAACTTGCCTGACAAAAGCCGGGCCGTTTCCTGACTGAGCACCATGACTGGTGGAGCTCCGACGCCGTCGCGATCTTCAATTCCACGCCCGGATTCCACGGGGATTTCGAGAGTCGTGAAATACGATGGATCCACCATCTTAATTCGCGCGAGGATATTCTCCTTCACTCCCGGCAAGTTGATAAACTCGCCCCACCTCACACCTTCCAGAGGCAAGCCTAGGGAGACAGAGGCTTGCTCGATTCCGGGCACGGCTCGGAGATGCTCGACGACGGTTTTGAAGAATGCGGTGGCGCTTTGCGGGGTCGGGTATGCGGTTGACGGAAGATCCGTCGACATCGTAATCACGTGGTCGATTCTGACGCCGGCATCGACTTGCTGCAGTTTCGCGAGGCTCTTGAAGAGGAGCGCCGCCCCGCAGATCAGAACTACAGAAGCTGCGACTTCGGCGATCACGATGGCGCGTCGCACTGTTGCACTGGAGCCCGACGATCCACGCGCCCCCTGATTCAACGAGCTGGACAGCTTGCCGAAGGAAGTCTGCAAGGAAGGAAGCAGACCCGTGAGTATCAAGACGGACATGGCGGCCGCGGCGGCAAAGCCGAGGACGCGCAGATTGAGGCTGAGGTCGGCCGTGAAGGGAAGCGACGACGCCACCAGCGGGGCCGCGGCGCGAAGCAGGAAGGCGGCAAGCGCAATGCCCGCGGCGCCTCCCAGAAGACACAGGACCAGGCCTTCGGCGAGTAATTGCGCGATCAAACGTCCGCGGCCGGCGCCCAACGCGGCTCTGAGGGCCATCTCTTTTCGGCGGGTTGCTCCTTTGGCCAGCACCAGGTTCGCCACGTTGGCGCAGGCGATGAGCAGCACCATGAGAACCGCTCCGAACACCAGGACGATGGAGCGGCGCAGAGTATCGCCCACCAGCAACTGGGCGAACGGATCGACCGTGAAGCCCCAATCCTTCTGGAAAATCACGGCATTGAGACTGGCTCTCAATTGGGTCATCCTGGCGCGCGCCTGATCGATACTCACGCCGGGGCGCAGCCGCCCAATCACGTGCAGCCAGTGCTGTCCGCGATTCATTTGATCGGGCGCGAAGATCATTGGTCTCCAGAAGCGCGCTTCGTCGCGATCGAAAGTGCCGGGGGGCAAGACGCCGATGATTCTGTGCGGTCGGCCGTCAAGAACGACGTCGCGCTTCAGAATATCGGGATCAGCGCCGAATCGCGTCTGCCAAAACGAGTTGCTCAAGACCAAAACGGGAGGTGCTCCCGGTTGGTCCTCGCCGCTTGCGAAGGTGCGGCCGATTGCAGCTTTCACTCCGAAGATTTTGAAGTAGTCGGCCGACACCATTTTGCCGGGAAGGCGCTCTGGATCGGCGCCAGTCGCTACCGCGGCGCGGAAAGACTCTTCCATGGACAGGGCCTCGAAGAGGGTGTCCTGCCGCCTCCAGTCGAGAAAGGTGAGTGTGGTGGTGTTGTTGCGCTGCGTCGGCGACGTAGTCTCCCACACCCTCACCATGCGGTCCGGTTCGTTGAACGGGAGCGGCTTCAGCAGGACCGCGTCAACGATGGTGAACATTGCTGTGTTGGCGCCGATGCCTAGCGCCAGCAAGCCGATGGTGACGGCGGCGAATGCGGGATCGCGCGCCAGGGCCGCCATGCCATATCGAACGTCTCTCGACAGGTTCTCCATCCAGCGAATGCTGCGATGATCGCGATGCTCTTCCTTCATTTGATCGATTCCTCCAAAACCGCGACGGGCTTGGGAGCGCGCCTCTTCGGGCGAGAGTCCTGCGGCGATGGCATCGCGCTCGGCCAGTTCCAGATGGGCTAGGATTTCACCGTCCAATTCTTGATCGAGACGGCGATGGCGAAACAGCGCCAGCAGTCGAGCGGCCAGTTTCACGACTCCGCCTCCAGGAAACGGGCCACCAGCGCCGTCGCCCTCTCCCAGTTCGCCACGGCGACGTTGAGTTGTTTAGATCCAGCACGGGTTAGGGAATAGAACTTGACCTTGCGTTTTGTCTCAGAGATTCCCCAGTTTGTGCGAATCCAGCCTTGTTGCTCAAGGCGTATGAGGGCCGGATAGATGGATCCCTGATTCAATTGCACGAGGTTGTCGGCCACCTGCTCAATTCTCCTGGCGATGCGGTAGCCGTGCATCGAGCCTAGCGTGTCGAGGGTTTTCAGGATGAGGAGATCGAGGGTTCCGTAGGGGACGTCCGTTTTGAGTTCAGACATGTTGGCTGCCTACAGCTATATACTATACGTGCCAACAGGTAGGCTGTCAACAGGTCTACTCTACCACTTCGACTCTTGTTTGGATTTCTTCTCGTGGGACCAGGGCAGACCAGTAGGCCACGATCTCGCGGACGGGCGGGCGGCCGTCTCCGAAGCCGGTGGCTCCGGGAGGACCGTTTAGGACGAGGGGGATCAATTCGCGGGTGAACCGATCGACGGCTTTTCTGTCGAGGCCGCGGACTCCGATGCGGAGTTGGACTTCGGGCGGGTCGGGATTGGGCGGCGCCGCGGCGGCGTGGCAGGCATTGACGCCGAAGAACTCGGTGTAGATCTCGTCGAAGCGGAGACCCAGGGCTTGGAGGCGCTGGCGGACGATGAGGTCGGCGGCACAGGCTTTTTCCAGGGCTTGCGGCCAGGAGTAGACGAGCGTGCCGATGGCCTTCCAGCCGTTGCTGTAACTGATGGAGAGCTTGAGGGAGGGCGGGCGCGGACGTCCGCGAATTCCGGAGACGCGGACGCGGTTGGCGCCGGCATCTTCGAGATGAATGCTGGTGAAGTCGGCGATGCAATCGGGCGTGATGTAGTCGTTCGGGGATCGCCCAGTTCGTAGAGGAGCTGCTCTTTGACAGAGTGCGTGTTGACGCGTCCGCCGGCGTTGGGGTGTTTGGTGACGACGAACGTGCCGTCGGGATCGGCTTCCACGATGGGATAGCCGATGTTGGCCATGTCGGGTATGGACTGCCAGTCGACCTGACCGTTGCCGCCCGGTACATTGGGCGCCGCACTCGATGATGTGACCGGCGATGGTTCCGGCAGCGAGTTTGTCGTAGTCGCTCTCGCTCCAGCCGAAGGTGTGGACCATGGGGGCGAGGGTGAGGGCGGTATCAGTAGAGCGGCCGGTGATGACGACGTCGGCGCCGGTGGCCAGGGCTTCGGCCAAGGGAAAGGCTCCGATGTAGGCGTTGGCGCTTTGGATGCGGTCGCGGATGGTCGCGATGGGCTCGCCGGTGTCCATGTCGCGCATGGGATAGCCCTTGGCGAGGAAGTTATCGATGCGAGAGAAGACGTCGTCCCCGAGGACGACTGCGACCTTCAGTCCAGGCGCGAGGCGAACCACTTCGCGGGCGCAGGCTATAGGGTTGACGCCGCCGGCATTGGCGATGACGCTGCATGCCGCGTTCGCGAATGTGGCTGGCGACGCGGGCGATCAGCGGCGGGAAATCGCGGGCGTAGCCGAGGTTGGGGTCGGCCTGCCTCTGCTTTTGCAGGATCGACATGGTGATTTCGGCGAGGTAGTCGAGGGCGAGGTAGTCGATGGGACCTTGCTCGACGAGGCGGACGGGAGCTTCGAGCCAGTCTCCCCAGAAGCCTTGTCCGTTGGCGATGCGGATGGCGCGGGCGAGGCTCGGGGGATTGGTCACAGCGTCACTCCTGTGGCGGTGGGTTGGGCTCCGCCAGATTGCATGCAGGCTTCCAGCGCGATGGTCAGGATTTTTCGACTGTCCAGGGGATCGATCACGGCGTCAGCGTGGCCTCGGGCGGCGGCGTATTTGGCATCGAGCCAGCGCTCGTAGTCGGCTTTGGTTTTCTCAATGGACTTCTGCAGTTCTTCGGGGAGGGGCTGGCCTTTGTACTTTTCCAGTTCCGCGGCGAAGAGCGCGACCACAGCGGAATCGCCTTCCATCACTCCGATGCGGGCGGTGGGCCAGTTGAAGGTGAAGTTGGGATCGAAGCCCTGGCCGGCCATGGCGTAGTAACCGGCGCCACTGGCGTGGTTGAGGGTGAGGACGATTTTGGGAACCGAGGCACAGGACATGGTCTCCACCATTTCGGCGCCGGCGCGGATGATGCCCTCGCGCTCGGCTTCGGGGCCGACCATGAAGCCGGAGACGTCCTGCAAGTAGATGAGGGGCGTGCGCGGAGCGCTCGGCGGTCTCGACGAAGTAAGCTACCTTGCGCGCGGATTCCGTGTAGACGATGCCTCCGATTCGCGGACGGCCTTCGGACTTCAGGAAGCCGCGGCGATTGGCGATGATGGCCACGGGATGTCCAGAGAGGCGCGCGTTGGCGCAGAACATCTCGGGGGCGTGCTCGGGCTGGAATTCGACGTAATCGCCGGCGTCGAAGATGCGGAAGATGACTTGTTCGATTTCGTAGGGGAGTCGGTGGTCGGCGGGGAGGACGGCGTAGAGATCGCTGGGGTCCAGGCGGGGGGGATTTGGCGTGCGAACACCCAGGGTGCTGACACCAAGAACGCCAACACTGCCGGCCCCTTCGAGCACCGGCTCCACTGGGGTCAGACGGAGGCGTTGGCGGATTCGGCTTAGGGCTTCGGCGTCGTTGGCGGCCATGTAATGGGCGACTCCGCTGGTGACGGTGTGGAGACGGGCGCCTCCGAGCGGTTCGGAATCGATGGTTTGGCCGGTGGCTCCCTTCACCAGGTTGGGTCCGCCGAGACCCATGAAGCTGACGCCTGCGACCATGATGATGACGTCGCTCAGGGCCGGCAGGTAGGCTCCGCCGGCGATGCAGGGCCCCATGACAGCGGCGATCTGAGGGATGCGGAGTTTGCGGCGCATCAGGGAGTTGTAGTAGAAGATGCGGCCGGCGCCGTATTG
The DNA here is from genome assembly GCA_963815475.1 of uncultured Solibacteraceae bacterium. Classification (GTDB taxonomy): domain Bacteria; phylum Acidobacteriota; class Terriglobia; order Bryobacterales; family Bryobacteraceae; genus Sulfopaludibacter. Next base: position 430,899 of record CAWFHD010000001.1, read on the forward strand.
GCCGGGGAAGATGCCGTCCTGGTAGGGGAGATTGACGCCCGCGGAATCCACCAGATAAATGATGGGCAGGCGATTGCGCATCGCAATTTCCTGGGCGCGCAGGATTTTGGTGATGGTTTCGGGCCACCAGGCGCCGGCCTTCACGGTGGCGTCGTTGGCGACGATGACGGCGGTGCGGCCTTCGATTTTGCCGAGGCCGGTGACGACGCCCGCGGCAGGGGCCTGACCGTCGTAGCGGTCGTAGGCGATGAGGAGGCCGATTTCGAGGAAGTCGGCGGGGGCGTCGAGGAGGGCGTCGATTCGTTCGCGCGCGGTCATCTTACCGGCGCGGTGCTGCTTTTCGATGCGGGCGTCGCCGCCGCCTTCTCTCAGGCGATCTTCGAGCTTGTGAAGCTGCTCGACGAGGTGTCGAAGGTGGGCAGCGCGGGCCAGCTTGGACGAAGCGTCAGGAGTTTCCACGATCACTTCAACTTTGAAAAGTCGGTGGGGTCCATGAAGACGGAGTCGACGTTGGTTTACGATTTTCCCGTTGAGCTCAGAATCGGCAGCGACCTTTTTCCATTCGGGATCGGCTCCGAATTCCTTCCAGTTCTTGGCGGCTTGTTCGCGGCTGGAGTGGGCAATGATGTAGATGAGCGTGGTCTGGGATTTCTCGCCATCCTGTGGCACCCAGTAGCCGATGCTTTCCATGCCGTGGCGCTTGAAGATCTCGATGGTGTGGTCGCGGAAACGAGCCTTGAGGGTCTCGAGCTTGCCTTCGTTGCAGGTGTAGGTGCGGAGTTCGAAGACGCGGTTTTGGGCGCAGGCGAAGCCGGCGAGGAACGTCAGAAGCAGCAGAAGTTTGCGGGTCATGAAATCATTTTGCCACGGTGGTGGTCGGCTTCGTGCTCCGCGATTAACTGGCGCAGCATACCTTCGAGTTCGGCGACGCGGCGGGCGAGGTCGTCAATGGCCTGTCCTTCGGGATCGGGGAGGCGGCCGTGTTCGAGCACGTCGCCTTCGGGCCGGATGCGCACTACGCGGCCGGGGACACCGACTACCGTCGAGTTATCGGGCACCGGGTGGACGACGACCGAGCCTGCGCCAATTTTGACGTTGTCGCCGATGTGAATATTGCCGAGGACCTTGGCGCCGGTGCCGACTACTACTCGATTGCCGAGCGTGGGGTGGCGCTTGCCTTTTTCGCCGCCGGTGCCGCCCAGGGTTACGCCCTGATAGAGCAGGACATCGTCGCCGATTTCGGTGGTTTCGCCGATGACGACGCCGGAGCCGTGATCGATGAAAAAGCGGCGCCCGATGGTGGCGCCAGGGTGGATTTCGATGCCGGTAAAAAAGCGGCTGATCTGAGACAACACGCGCGGCGCCAGGGGCACTCCCCATCGATAGAGTTTATGGGCGAGGCGATGCGACAGAATAGCGTGAAAGCCGGGGTAACAGAGGAAGATTTCAACGACACTCTTCGCTGCCGGGTCTTCCCGGAAGATGGTATCGATCTGTTCCCGGATGGCTCGAAGCATTAGTGCGCGGGCGCCGTGTCGGCCACAACATTCGGCGGCTTGGCACCGGGCGGCACCGGGGCCAGCATATCTTCCTTGCGTTTGACCAACGTGGAGGTATTGTAGCTGGCAGCTTCAAATCCATGCCCATGCGTGATGGCATCAGTGGGGCAGGCTTCCACGCAATATCCACAAAAGATGCAGCGGTTGTAATCGATATTGTAAACCTGGGCGTAGCGCTCGCCGCCGGAGATGCGAGTTTTGGCGGTGTTTTCGGCGGCTTCGATGTAGATACAGTTGGACGGGCAGGCGGCGGCACACAGGAAACACGCCACACACTTCTCCATGCCGTTTTCGTCGCGCTGCAACACATGAACGCCGCGAAAGCGCTCTTCAAATTTCGGCGGCTCGTCAGGATAGTATTCGGTCACCGTGGGAGACATCATCTCCTTGAAGGTGATGCCCATACCCTTAGCGATGGCTGCGGCTGTACCCAGAATGTCGATATTGTTGGCCATGGATCTAATTCCATTCTACAGGAGAAGATGGAAAGACCGAGAAAACAGGCTCCGCACGGGAGCCTAGTTGCGGGAGCCTCAGCCCGCTTTCCAGGCGGGGACATTGTCCTCCGCGCGAATGGGATTTGTGCCCGCTTTGACGCCGAGCCATTCGATTTCCTTGCGATTCCAGCCTTCGATTACGCGCGAGACGACTCCGTCGGGTTCGATGACGAACATGGTGGGGACGCTCGAAATACCGTAGGCGTTGCTAGCCGGGAACTCCTGCGACTCTTGATCGAGCAGGATGGGGAAGGTCACGTTGAAGACGCGGGCGAACTCGGCGGCATCCTCAGGACAGTTTTGGGAAATGCCGTAGACGGGGATGGCGCCGGTCTGATGAATGCGATCGAGAAACGGGAAGGTGAGCTGGCAGACGGGGCAGGTCACTTTGAAGAACGCGATCAGGGCGGGGCCGGTGGCAATCAGATCTTGTAGCGAGGATTGCCCGCCACTGAGCCGCTTCAACAGAAACCCGGGGGCGCGGGACCCGGCCTCCAGGAGCTTATGCTGACGAGCTGACGCCATAACCGTTTGGATGCTGGGCGGCGCGTACGGGATTCAGTACGATGTGTGTATGCGAGTTTTTGTACTATTGATCGCGACTGCGTTGCAGCTTGCGGGTCAAACCGACCCGGCCTGGAAGCGGATGGAATTTCTGCTGGGCAAATGGACGGGCGTGGCGGGGGAAAAAGATACACAGATTGGCGCTGGGCAAGGCGCGTTCTCGTTCGAGCTGGAGTTGAGCCAGAAGATCGTGGTGAGACGGAACAACGCCTCATACGATTCCGGGGCGAAGCACGACGACCTGATGGTGATTTACTTCGACGGTCCCAAAGACGCACCGCGGGCGATCTATTTCGACAGCGAGGGTCACGTGATCCGGTACAACGTGACGTTCCCAGCGGTGAACCGCGCAGTGTTCGAATCGGACGGGTCGCAGCCGGGGCCGAAGTATCGGCTGACTTACTGGATGGACGGAGCCTCGTTGAAGGGCACCTTTGAGGTGGCGCCGCCGGGATCGGAATACAAGAACTACATGAGCTGGACGTCGAAACGATGAGTCGCGCGAGCTCGCTGGTTCCGCTGCTGGTAGCGGCGGTGATCTTCCTGGGCTGCATTATCAGCCCGCCCTCGTTGATGGACGATGTCGATTCAGTGCAGGCGCAAATTGCGCGGAACATGCTGCAATCGGGCGACTGGGTGACGGCTCGTCTGGACGGAATCAAGTACCTGGAAAAATCGCCGCTGAAATACTGGATGATCGCGGTGTCGTACATGGTTTTTGGCGTGCACGACTGGGCGGCGCGAATTCCGATTGCGCTGGCGACAGTGCTGCTGTGTTGGGTGATGGCGAAGTTCGGGGCGTGGGCGCTCGGGGATCGGGCAGGTATGTACGCCGGATTGATTCTGGCGACGTGCGTCGGGATCTTTTTGTTTACGCGGATTCTGCTGCCGGATGTGATTCTGACGCTGACGATCATGGTGGCGATGTGGGGACTGCTGCGGGTGCTGGACGCAGAGGAGCGACATCCGGGACGCTGGGCGATGTTGATGTGGGCGGCGATGGGAACCGGATTGCTGTTGAAGGGACTGATCGCAGCGGTCTTCCCGGCGGCGGCCGGGTTGCTTTATCTGGCGCTAACGCGCCAATTGCTGCTTCGCAAGACGTGGCAACGCGTGCGGCCCTTCACGGGGATGCTGGTGTTTCTGGCGATTGCGGCTCCGTGGCACGTGCTGGCGACGCTGCGAAATCCGCCGTATTTCGATTTCACAATGCACAGTGAGCGGGGACCGTACCACGGATTTTTCTGGTTCTACTTCATGAACGAGCACGTGCTGCGGTTTCTGAACATGCGATATCCGCGGGACTACAACACGGTGCCGCGGTTGTATTTCTGGCTATTCCACTTACTGTGGCTGTTTCCGTGGAGCGTTTACTTCCCGGTGGTTTGGAAGCTGGAATACCGGAAGCCGGACAGGGCGTCGCGCACGCGGCTGATGGCGCTGTGCTGGGCGGGGTTCATCCTCGGGTTCTTCACGCTATCGACGACGCAGGAATATTACTCCATGCCCTGCTATCCCGCGCTGGCGCTGCTACTGGCATCGGCGCTCGCGAGCGAGGATAGCTGGCTGCGGTATGGAACGCGCACCATCGCTGTGGTGGCGACGGGGGCGGCATTCGCGATCGGCGCGATTCTGTGGATGGTTCGCGGGCTGCCGACTCCGGGGGACATCTCGACGGCATTGAATATGAGCGCGGATGTGACCACTTACACGTTGTCACTGGGACATATGACCGATCTGACTTTGCGCGCGTTCGCGTATTTGCGCTTGCCGCTTTTGGTGGCGGGCTGGGCGTTTGCGATTGGCGCGCTGGGCGCGTGGCGTTGGCGGTCGTCAACCTCGGGGATGCCGTTAGCGTTGGTCGTGATGATGGTGCTGTTCTTCCATGCGGCGCGGCTGGCGCTGGTGGTATTCGACCCATACATGGCGTCGAGGCCGCTGGCGGAGGCGCTGCTACAGGCTCCCCCAGGTAAGTTGATTGTGGACGATCAGTATTACACGTTCTCGTCGGTTTTCTTTTACACGAACAGGCGGGCACTGCTGTTGAATGGGCGGGTGAATAACCTGGTGTACGGGTCGTATGCGCCGGATGCGCCACAGGACGTGTTCATTGATGACGGCAAGTTCCGGGAACTCTGGAGCACTCCGGAACGATATTATGTAGTGGCTGAGGGGCCGCAGGTTCCTCGGTTCGAGCATTTAGTAGGCAAGCCGGCATTGCATACTGTGGCAGCGAGCGGGGGCAAGTTTTTGTTCAGTAATTTTTAGCCAAGACTTATTAGCCAAGAAGCCGGTGGCTTCGACCACCGGCGCCGCTTTGTTGATGGGCAAGGATTTCAGTTACGCGTTGCGTGGGTTGCGGCGGAGTCCAGGCTTCACGATTACGGCTTTGGCTGCGCTGGCGTTGGGGATCGCGGCGAACACTGCGATTTCACGGTGATCAATACCGTGATCTTGCGTCCCCTGGCCTTCGCAGATTCGGAGCGGATCGTCAATATCGCGCGGCGCGGCAGCAGCAGCGCGTCCGTCCCGATGTTTGAGTTCTGGGCGCGGAACAACCCAGGGATCGAGGATCTGGCGGCGATTCTGCCCGGTGCCAGCATGAACCTGACGGGCGGTGGGCGATGTGCGGGAACGACTCGACACCGAGCCGTCGCCAGTGATGTACCAGATGCCATCGCAGGTTCAGGATGGCTCGATGGCGCTGGTGAATTGAAATTCTGTCGCGCCGTCGAATCGGCCGCGGCGTGGATACCGGCGCTTCGCGCTACCCGCGTGGATCCGTTGGTGGCTCTGCGGCATGAATAAATTAGCCACGGATTCACACGGATTCACACTGATAAAACTAAGCAGACGCGATTGAAGAGCCTCGGGCCCAGACCTACTGGCTTAGATCAAGGCGGCCGATGGCAAGACCACCGCCCCACTCACTGCGAGAACGCAATCACAGATTTTCGGATTGTTTTTTAGTTGGGTTTTCAACAAGTTGAAGGGGGTATTGGGGTCGGCCAGCGCGGCCGGGGTGTTACTTTCGGATTGGGAAAAGGTTGTGGGCTCCGCGAGAGTTTTGCGGAGCCCTTTTTATTTGAGGAGCCCGGAGATGACCAAAAAGATTCCGAAACCGAAGAGGGGTGAGGCGAAAGCAAAGGCCGAGCCGGAGGCCCCCACGAACAAAGCTCCCAAGGACTGCCGAGGATGCGCCCGATGGGGGGAAGTAAAGCGGCAGATGAAGATTGTATCCATGTTAGGAAAGGCGGCGGAGAGCTTTGAGTTGAAGGCGGCGGCAAGCAAGTTTCAGCCCACAGTCGCAGAGTATCTGAAGCTGGTCCAAATCGAACAGGAGTATGAAAAGGACTTGAATCCACCCGAGGAGATCCAGGTCACATGGGTCGAACCGCCGACCGAATCTTAAGGCTGGAAATAGCCTATCATCCACTGCCATCGCAGAGACGCTTTCACGCTTCCCGGGCGAAGTTCAAGGGTTTTTCGGGACCGGTAGGGAGCGGGAAGAGCCAGGCCCTGTGCCAGGAGGCGCTGCGAATGTCGTATCTGAATCCGGGCCGAACGGGGCTGCTGGGAGCGCCGACATATCCGATGCTGCGGGACGCGACGATGACCACGCTGTTCGAGATCCTGGAGTCCAACCAGCTGAGTTACGAACATAGTAAGGGCGAGAACATTCTGACGATGAAAGACACGCGGTCGCGGATACTGTTCCGGCCGGTTGAAGACTTCGAACGTTTGCGCGGAACTAACCTGGCGTGGTTTGGGCTGGACGAACTGACTTACACTCCACAGGAGGCCTGGAGCCGAATGGTGGCGCGCATGCGAGATCCGCAAGCGAAGGTGCTGGGCGGCTTCGCGGTGTGGACACCCAAGGGGTTCGACTGGGTGCATCGGACATTCATAGCTGAGCCACGCACCAAGGAATACGCTGTAATCGAGGCGCAGCCCAGAGAGAACAAGTTTCTACTGCAGAACTTTCCCGGGTATTACGACAATCTGCAGTCCTGCTACGACGAGAGATTTTTTCGGCAGGAGGTACTCGGCGAGTACCTGAACATGACCGGCGGGAAAGTGTATACAGCGTTCTCGCGGGACAGGAACGTAAGTAAGTTGGAATTGAATCCGCAGCTACCGTTGCAGTGGTCACTTGACTTTAACGTGGATCCCTTGTGTTCGGTGGTTATGCAGATGGATGGCGAGACCGCCAAAGTGATCGACGAAATTGTGCTGCGGCACGCATCGACACAGCAGGCATGCGAAGAGTTTGTGAACCGGTACGGACGCCATAGGGCACGGGTTCAAGTGCTCGGCGACGCGTCAGGCCACCAACAGCGGACAACGGGGAACACGGACTATAAAATCATCGAGGAGTATCTGAGGGCCTATACAAACCTGGAAGTAGAGTATCTGGCAAGGCGGTCCAATCCGAGTGTGCGAGAGAGAGTGGTTATGGTGAACCGCCTGCTGCGGTCGGCGTCGGGAGTAACCAAGGTAGTAGTGGACGAGAAGTGCGAGGAGTTGCTTAAGGACTTCGAGCAGGTGGCATTCAAAGAAGACACCTTCACAATCGACAAGGACCGAGACCGGATGCGAACGCACATATCGGACGCGCTCGGATATGTGCTCTGGGAGAAGTTCGAACCGGTGGGCACGATCGGGGAATGCACAGTGAGAATTCTCTAATGACAGAAACGATCAATCGGGAACATCCGGAATATGCCGCGCGCAGGATGATGTGGCGGCAGTACAAGGACCTGTACGCAGGCGGCGAGGATTTGCGCCGCCACGCGGCGGAGTATCTAGTGCGGCGTCATAAGGAGCCCACACAGGTTTTCATGGAACGGCTGGGCCGGGTTTTCTACGAGAACTACATTGGCTCGATCATCGATTGGTACGCGGCAACTCTGATGCATCGCGCGCCTTCGGTATTGATTGACGGAAACGATGCGGCAGCGAAGAGCTTTTACGGCATCTTCTCCAACAATTGCGACCTGAAGGGGACGAGCCTGAGCGAGTTCTTCCGGCAGCGCTTCAGGCAGATGGTGGTATGCGGCAGCAGCTACCTGGTAGTGGATTTCCCTCGGGCAAACGGGGCGGCCATGACCCGCGCCGAAGAAGACGCCTCGGGGCGGTCGCGAGCGTACTTGACAGACTACAGCGCGGACGAGGTAATCAATTGGAACTACGACGAGACCGGCGGGATGGAGTGGGTGGTGCTGCGGACGTCGTGCCTGAAGCAGTCGAAGGTGACGGACGCTAAGTGGGAGACGGAGACGCGCTGGATTTACTACGACCGGGAGAACTTTCAAATTTACCGGAAGGGCGGCGAAAGCGACCCGATCGAAGTGGTGGCAGAGGGCCGGCATGCCCTGGCATCACTACGGCGAGTTCCGCTATTCGAATTGAAAGCAACGGATGGACTGTGGCTGATGAACAAGGCGGCCTTACTGCAGCTCGAGCACTTTAACAAATCGAATGCGCTCTCTTGGGCGCTGACGATGGGGCTGTTCGCAATGCCGGTGGTTTACTCGGACAAGCAGTGGCAACAGGTGGTGGGCGAATCGTACTACATCCAACTGGGGAAGGACGACCGGTTCGGGTGGACGGAACCGGAGGGCAAAGTCTACCAGTTGGCGGCAGACAATCTGCTGCAGTTGAAAGACGAGATTTACCGCGTGTGCTACCTGATGATCCAGGCGGATGGGGGAAGCGCCAGCCGGAACGGGCAATCGGGAATCAGCAAGCAACTGGACTTTCTGACAACGGAGGAGGTGCTGCGGGCGTACGGGGCCACGGTGCGGGATGCGATGAAGCAGGTGATGTGGGCGATCGCAGCGGCGCGGCAGGACGGCGTGGAGATCGATGTGGCCGGCCTGGATGAGTTCGACATCGACGAGTTCGGGGGCGAGCTGGACGATGCGCAAAAGCTTCTCAACCTGGGGATTGGATCGGAGACCTTGAAGAAGGAGGTATTCAAGCGGCTGGCGTTCAAGTACTTGAGCGATGCGAGGCAGGAGATCAAGAACGCGGTGGCTGAGGAGATTGAGGCGGGGGGTAGGAGTTAGGGGCCGGGCACGAGTCAAAAGTCAGTGTACTGCGCCGGAACCCCCGATGATTATTCGTGGGGCAGTGCGGTGGCCTTGAGCCCTCCTTCCGGCGAACGGCGTAAAGGCTGCGACAGGCGGACTGAAGTCCGCCGCAGGCTGAAGCCTGCCCCATAAAGAAGTTCACGTCGATTCGGATAACGCACTACACTATCGGGTTTTATTGGGGCGGGTTCTCGGACCCGCCTATTGCTTTTTTGAAGGGAGGTTTATGGACGGTATCGACATTCAAGCGATTGTGAAGCAGGCCGTGCAGGAATTCGTGAATAACGAGCATGCGAAGACCGAGCCTGCTTATCAGGCGGAGCTCCAGGAGGAGCGTAAGCGGCGCGAGCAGATGGAGCGTCGGCTCAACGAACTGGTGGAGGAGAACAAGCGCAGCCGGAAGGTGGCGGAGGAAGCGGAACGCAACTCGGCGATCCGGTCCGAATTGCAGCGCCTGGGCGTAGCGAAGATCGACCTTGCGTACAAGGCAGTGCAGGATGGCATCCAGCGCGGTCTCGACGGAAGGTTTGTAGCTCGAAACGAGAGCGGTGAGGCACCGATGAAGGACTACCTCACGGCATTTGTGAACGAGAATCCGGAATTCCTGCCGGCTCGCATCGCGGGCGGGACCGGAATGACATCGACCCTGAAAGCTCCGAACTCAGGAGGTGATGGGATCAGCATCGAGCGCATCCGGCCGGGGATGAACGCCGAAGAGATGCAGCGCGTGCGTGAGGAGATCGTGCGCGTGGCATCGCAGACCTTGAAGGGTCAGTACTAACCAACCAAAAGGAGATGAATTTTGGGATCAAATTTGGGAATTATCACCTCGAGTAACGTCGCAAACGCGATTGTGAAGCTGGTGGCGGCGGACGCATTGCCGGTGCTGGTGGGGAACCTCGTGATGGGGAACCTTGTGAATCGCGATTACGAACCGGTGCTGGGACAGGCCGGGGACACAGTCAACGTACCGATTCCACCGACGATGGTGGCGAACAACATTCTGGAAGGCGGCACGGTGCAGGCGCAAAACCCGAGCTTGGGGAATGCGCAGATCGTGCTCAACACGCATGCGGAAGCAACCTTCCAGATTCCGGACATCACCAAGGTGCTTGCGGTGCCGGACCTGGTGAAGATCTACATGCAGCCGGCGGTGGCCGCGATCGCTCAAAAGATCGAGACCGACCTGATGAACCTGGCGGCTAGTTTCAACGCCAATACGCCGGTGGGAACGCCGGGAACGCCGATCACGGAAGCCACTATCGACGCGGCCGAGACGGCTTTGTTTATGTCGAAGCTGCCCCCTTCGGCGCAGAAATTCATCGTGGTGGACGCGGCGACTTATTCGGCGTGGCGGCAGATTCCGCGATTCAGCGAGTTCCAGACGGCCGGCGATGCGGGCCTGCACGCGCTGGTGGATGGCACGATCGGCAAGGTGAAAGACTTCTTCGTGTTCCGTTCGCAGTTTGTGCAGAAGACCGGCAGCAATCCGGTTACGACTCACAACCTGGCGTTCGCGAAGGATGCGATCGGCCTGGTGGTGCGCCGACTGCCGCAGCCCTTACCCGGGACGGGCGCCATCGCCGAGTATGCCGAGTTGGGCAACTTCGGGATGCGCGTAGTGATGAGCTACCAGCCGAACACGCTGGCGCAGCAATTCACGGTGGACGTGTTGTACGGTTGCGGCGTGCTGCGTAACACGTCGGGCGTGCAGCTCCACACTTAGGGGAAGGGGCTGGAAGTCACTCAGCCTGCACTGACAGTAATGTTAACCCGGTGGGGTGGGAGAGTTAGCCCACTCCACCAGCAAGAAGAAGGAGGAGGAGGAGAAACGTATGGACTTGACTATTTACTACCAGAAGGTTCGGGCGGAACGAGAGAGGATCGAAGAGCCATTTCCGGTGGTGATGAGCCTGGAGACACAGGATGGCGGACGGGCCGGCGTGCCGACCGAAGTTCCGAAAGCGGTTGCCGCCCAGATGATTGTCGATGGCCGGGCACGGCAGGCATCGTCGGAGGAGGCCAAGGCGTTTCGCAAGGCCAATGCGGAGGCGAAGGCGCGTGTTGACGCAGCGGCAGAAGCAGCCAAAGTGCAGTTTACGGTGGTTCCCAAGAAGGCATAGGCATATGGCACTGTTCACGGATGGTCCGCCTTCCAGCATCGAAGATCTGTCCGCGCAAGATGCGCAACTCACTACGGTGGCGACCGTTGAAGGGATGGACGTGACGCAAAAGCTCGCGTTGGCGTGGGAGGATGTTGGGCTGAATCTTGACGCGATGCTCAAAACGTCGTCGGGAGCTGGTGAATTCTGGCAGTCGGCGGCGCCGAATCTGAAAGCAGTGGTGGTGACTCCGCCCCTGCGATTGTGGCACACCTTTCGAACGCTGGAACTGTTCTACGCCGATGTGTACAACAATCAACTGAACGATCGCTATGCGGGTAAGCGGGATTACTTCGGCGGACGGGCTTCCTGGGCACACGAGCGACTGATGGAACTCGGCGTGGGGACGGCGTCGCTGCCGCTCTCGCGCGCCGCACAGGCAACAGTCAACGCGGCTCCTCCAGTCAACCTGGCGTTGCCGGACGGAACCTACTACGTGACAACGGCGTGGGTGAACCAGAACTACGAGGAGGGGGCAGCGGGCGACGTGACGGATCTGACGATCGCAAACAGCACGCTGGCGGTAACACAGGGAGCGGCGCCACAAAATGCGGTGGGATGGAACGTGTACGTGGGCAGCGACCCAAGCGCCACGACCTTGCAGAACACGCAGCCGCTGGGAACCGCCGGGGTCTGGGTGCAGCCGCGGCCCGTGACTGCCGGGGGAAGGACACCGGGAACCGGGCAGCCCGTGAGCTTCTTGAAAGTGATTGTACGGGAGATTCAGCGAGGTTAACCGATGACAGGAACGATTGGGAGAGCGGCGGCGGCAAAAGTGGCACAGCGAATGGCTGCGGCGGGCGCGGCATTGAGCGCGGCGCAGATTCGCCAGCAAAATGTGTCGGCGGACCTGGCGGAGCAGAGCGGCGTAGTCAGATATCCGACCGTTCAGGTCTATTGCGAAAAGATCGTCAACAGCCTGGAGGAGAAGTTCCGAACCTTTTCGGGGACCTTGCAGATGGCGATCGAAGTGCGGCATTCGAGCGACCGGCTGGAGGGGCTGCAGGAGACCCTGGAGACAGGAGCGGACGGGATTATGCAGATTCTCAACGCGAACCGCGGCGATTGGGGGGGCGGGATGTACTACATCGGCGGGTATCAGGTGTCGTTCGGAGCGGCCAAGCACGGCGGCAAGAACTTCATTCAAGTAGCTAAAGTGACATTCGAGATTGGAGCGAGCATTAGCTGATATGGCGTCCTATATTTCATCGAACGCAAACCGTTTTTATACGGCACTGGAGAGCTCGTACGGCAGTGTAGGAGCAATCACGGCGAGCAATCGGATTCCGGCATTGAAGCTGACGGTGCGTCAGCAACTCGACATCACGAATCGGAAAGACAAGACAGGCAGCCGCACATTCGCGGGATTGCCCTTGGGTGGCAGACGAAGGACTAACTTCGAGCTGCACACATACCTGACGAGCTGGCAGGAATCGGAGGACGGGCCGGGATACGGGCCGCTGTTTCAAGCGGCGATGGGCGGAGCTCCGCTGACATTCGCGGGCGGGACGGTCACCTCGTGCACGACGGACGGCAGGGTGACGTTCGCCGCTGCTCACGGCCTGACCGCCGGCCAAGCGGTGGCCTCGGGGAGTGAAATCCGCTTCGTGGCGGCAATCGTAGACGCGAACACCGTGCAATTGAACTCGCCATTCACGGCGTTGCCGGCAGCAGGATCAGCGTTGAGCTCGGCAGTGACCTACATGCCATCGACTGACCTTCCTAGCGCGACCGTGTTCGACTACTGGTCGCCGGCGACTGCGGTGCAGCGGGTCTTGTGCGGCGCGGCAGTCGATCAAATGGAGATTTTAGTTAACGGGGACTATCATGAGTTCCACTTCAGCGGCATAGCACAGGATGTGATCGATAGCAGCAGTTTCTCAGGGTCGGCGTCGTCACTCCAGACCTTTCCGGCGGAGCCAGCGCCCGGAGCATTCGACTATTCGATTGTTCCGGGCAACATGGGACAAGCGTGGCTGGGCACGACGCAATCGCAATTCTTTACGATTACGAATGCGACCGTGACTCTAAAGAACAACCTGGACGCGCGGGACAAGGAATTCGGTTCGAGCCTGCCGCAAGCGATTTCGCCCGGTCAACGCTCGGTGACAGCGGCCTTCGAGTTGTACAGCCAGACGGACTCGGCGACATCGGCGCTCTACCAAGCAGCGCGGCAGCAATCACCAATCAGTGTGATGTTCCAGTTAGGGCAGGTGGCGGGGCAGATGATGGGCGTGTACCTGAAGAGCGTAATTCCCGAAGTGCCGGAGTTCAACGACAGCAAGAATCGATTGCAATGGCAGTTCCGGCCGTCGCGCGGGCAAGGCACGACGGATGACGAAATCGCGGTGGCGTTCGGATAGGGCCATGACTTACGAGAGCGTGGCGGTAGTGCAATCGAAGATCGCGGCAGGCGTGACCTACACAATCGCGCGCATGTCTTTCGCACGGCGGGTGGAGCTAATGCGAAAGGTGCGCGAATTGGCGCGGCGGGCGGAATTCCTGGAGGCAGGCCAGGAGCCGGGAGATCAAATGGATGCCGCGCTGCTGCAAGCCGAGATCGACCGTCTGTACCTCGAATGGGGGTTACGGTCGATCTCGGGGCTGGAGTTGGACGCACATCCAGCGACGCCGGAAACGCTGGCTAGTTGCGGACCGGAAGAGTTGTTCCGCGAGGCGCTAGCGGCGGTGAGGATGGAAACCGGGCTCAACGCGGCTGAACGAAAAAACTGATCGTCGCCTTCCACTTTCAATTCGCCAACCAGGCCGGATGGAGGTGCGACATGTGCCGGAGGTCCGGCCTGGAAAAGAAACGGCGGTGCGGCTGGCTGGGGATGGCGGAGGATGAAAGCGGTCCACCGGTCTGGGCGCGGCGCGGAGTTTCGTTGGGCACATGCCCCAAGTCTTACATCACGGCGGATAGCGAAGGGATGCTGGAAAGCTACGCGGTTTTGCGGCGGCTGGGAGGCGTGGACGTGGCAACGCTGCCCGCACGCCAAGTGGAAGGGTTCGCGATTTTGGAGAAAGAGTTGGCGGAGGAGTTGAAGAATGGCCGGCAAAACACAAGATCGATTACTTGATACTTTCCGCGAAGCGGCGGGCTTGGATAGCGGCGCTAGCGGGTCGGCTGCGTCGCCGCGGGCATTGGACGAAACACTCAGCAGCACGGTGGAGCTTGCCACTTCGTTGGGCGCCATGGCCGCAGGCACGAGCGCCGGCGCCGGCAACGGGACCGCGGGGTTGTACGGCGCATCCGCGAGCACGCTAGGCAGCAACGTCGCAGGCGGACCGGCGAGTTCGAGCACGGACAACAGTGGCGGAGGCAACTCGGCAGCATCGATTGCGACCACCTTCTTCGAGAGCGGCTTCGGAATGGCTGCGCTGGTAAAGGGGCTCATGGGTCTGTTTAGCGGCGGCAACGATACGCCGGCGCCGCTCGAAAAGCACCAAATGCCGTCCGCGATCAGCTTCGAAAGCGCGGAATCAGGGGGGCAGATGAGCGCCATGGATTATGACCAGATGGGCAAATCACGCGCCGTGAGCCCCGACGCAGCCACGGGCGGCGCCGGAGCGGGTGGAGGCCCAGCGCCGCAGGTGACGGTGAACGTGCAAGCGATGGACGCTCAGAGTTTTCTGGACCACAGCAGTGCGATTGCGGACGCAGTGCGGGGCGCAATGTTGAACATGAGCTCGATCAACGATGTGGTGAATGAGCTTTAAGGGAGCAGGCGGCGCGACGTTATGACTACTTTTCCGAAACTGAAAACGACCGCGGTGGCGCAATATCCGGCGGGCAAGAGGATCACCTTCAGCAATTGCGTTTTGCGTTTCCTGGACGGCGCGGAGCAGCGATACAGGGAATCGGCAGGACCTTTGCATCGTTGGGAGATCCGGCTGAACGCGTTGGACGAGTCCGAGATTGCAGCGCTCGATGGTTTCTTTTGGACGAATCAGGGATGCCTGGGGAGCTTCACATTCACAGACCCGTGGGACGGCACTGCATATACAAACTGCAGCCTGGCCAGCGACGAGATGGACTTGACTTCTCTGGGCGAAATGAGCGGCAAGACATCGCTGACAGTGGTGGAGAACCGGTACTGAGCCATGGCCGTCTATCCACAACTTTCGAGCGGCGCCTTGAGCCAGTTTCCGATGCTGCGACGGCGGCGCACGCGGACCATCTCCAATGCAGCGGCCGATGGCAGTTGCGTGAAACTGGGCGACCCCGGAGCCGCGAGCATGGAGTGGCAGTTGGAGTATTGCGGGCTGAGCGACACAGAGATCGGGGCACTGCAGCAATTCTTTCAGACGCAGGAAGGTTCGCTCAACGGCTTTACCTTTGTGGACCCTGGCTCCAACCTACTGGCGTGGAGCGAGGCTCTAAACAATAGCGCGTGGAGCGCGAGCCCGTTACTCACGCTCGAAGGCGGTATAGCGGATGCGTTGGGCGGGACGAACGGCTGGCATCTGATCAATGCCGGCAGCGGCCCGCAAAGCCTCACACAAACGCTGCAGGCTCCGGGTGACTATACCTACTGTTTCAGCGCGCACATCCGCTCGGCACAAGCAACCAACGTGACTTTGACCGCAGGGAACCGGAGCGCGACTTCCCCAATTGGATCTACTTGGACTCGCATTTCACTGGCCGGGTCAGGCGATCAAAACGGGACGTCGGTGGTGTTCGGAATCGAAGTGCCGGCGAGCACATCGATCGACGTATTCGGGCCGCAAGCCGAGGCGCAATCGGCGCCGTCGCAATACAGAACCTCGACGACCGGGGGCGTATACGCCAATGCTCGCTTCAAGAACGACGCTTTCTGGTTTACCACACTGGGAGTGAATCGCCATTCGGCGACCGTGAACATCTTCTATGCAAACCATCTCTGAACTCAAGGAGCAGACCGTAACGGATACGCCTCTGCTGGTGTTCGATTGCGTGCTGGCGAATGGGCAAACGGAACACTGGAGCACGCACTTGGCAACCATCGGAGGCGCCACGTACGCGGCGAGAGTGCTGCAGCACAGCGCGTTCGACATTCAAACTGCCTCCGACCAAGGAGTGGACGGCAGCCCAAGAATCTCGATTGCGCTGGCAAATGCGGACTCGCACTTTTCCGAGATCGAGCGCTCCGCCGGTTGGAAGGGCGCGCGGCTAACGATCGGCTTCCTGTTTTACGACCAATCAAAACAAACTCCGCTGACGGACATCACCGTGGTGTTTCAGGGCATCTGCAACCCGCCAGATCAAATCAAAGAATCCACTTTTCGGCTGACCGCAACGAATCGGATGAACCTGCAGCGCTTGCTGCTTCCCAGCGTGCGCATTCAGCGCCGATGCGGTTGGCAGTTTCCCACAACACCGGATCAGCGAGCCGAAGCAATCTCGGGCGGCACGAACGGCAAATACTCGTTGTTTTACCGCTGCGGGTATTCGGTGGGATTGAGCGGGGGCTGCGGCACTTTGAACGCGGGTTCGCCGTTCCTATCGTGCGACTACACGCGCGATGACTGCCAGGCTCGTGGAATGCTGAAGCGGTTCGGCGGCCTGGAGTTTGTGCCTCCGGCCATCGCGGTGCGCAGCTATGGGAAGGACTGGTCGACGTCCGCTGTCGCCGTAAATCAGGCACGCTATAACGATTTCGTGCCGATGGTGTACGGCACGGCGTGGTACCAGCCGATGGTAGTGTTCGCGAGAAACGACGGCAATCTGACCCGCATGGAAGTGCTGCTCGGGATGGGTCAGATTCAGGGCGTTCAGACGGTGCTGGTGAACGGGTACGAAATTCCACTGGGGATCAGCGGCGCCAATATGACCGGCACGGGATGGTACAACATCCCGACGCTGGGCTCACGGGACGGCGCGTTCGACATGAATTTCACGGACGCGCAGGGACAACCTGCTGGCGATCCTTACGGGAGCATGGCCTACCTCTCGGTGGTAGTGCCGAATCAGATCAGCAGCGCAAATTCACTGCCGACGGTGCAGGTTCTGGCGCAGGGGTTGCTTGTGCCGGTGTACGGATCGGACGGGGCCTTCGTGTCGGACGAGTTTAGCAGCAACCCCGCCTGGATCCTGCTGGACATCTTGCGGCGCAGCGGATGGGGAGTCGCGGAACTCGATATTCCAAGCTTCGCGGCGGTGGCGTCCTATTGCGATGAAACGATCAGTTCCACGGATCTCAACGGAAATCCGATCTCAATTCCGCGATTTCAGTGCAACTTCGTCTTGCAGAACCGGCGCAGCGCAGGCGATGTAATCCGGGGCGTCCGCAATGCAGCGCGGCTCTTTCTGACTTACGGCCCTGGCGGAGTGCTGCAGTTAGAGGTGGAGAACACGGTGGCGCTGCAGCAGCCCACCAAGACCGACGGGTGCAATAGCGTGGAGGCCCTGAATGGGGGCTGGCCCAAGTACGAGTTCGGCGACGGCAGCAACGGGTTTTCCGGAATCTTGCGGCTTGAGCAGGGCAACGCCTCGGTCACCTTGCGATCGCGCGCTATCGCGGATACGCCCAATTGCATGACGGCCGAGTTCCAGGACGCCTTGAACGGATACCAACAGGATAGCTACTCGGTGGTCAACGTCGATGATGTGACGACGGCGGGGCAACAGGTAACGACCAAATTGATGGCATTAGGGTTACCGAACTACGACCAGGCGGCGCGGATTTTAAAGTTCAACGTCGATAAGTCGGTGTTGGGCAACACTTATGTGGAGTTACAAACCAGTATCAAGGGATTCGGGATCCGACCGGGTGATGTGATTACGTTAACGTATCTGAAAGAGGGCTTCAACCGCCAGGCATTTCGGGTCTTGAAGATCTCTCCAGCGACTAACTACCGGACGGCCACCATCACCGCGCAAATTCATGACGATGCCTGGTACGCCGATTCGAATGGACAGGTGACGGGCGCCGGCGGTGTCCGACAGGCGAACAGCGGGGTAGGAACTCCGAGACCGCTGATCGGCACTCTGGTGGACGCGAACGGCCAGATCCAATTCGGTGTAGAGGCCGCGTCGAGCAGCGATGCGACGGATGTATCCGTAAGCTTTGCGCCACCGCCGCGAGTTACGCCCTCCGGACCGGGCATTCCACTGCTGAATCTGCTAGCCGGGATCGGAACCGACGGAACACTCCCGGGCAATCAGGCGCTGTACTACGCGATCTCGGCATTGGATAGCGCAGGGAGCGAGGGACCACTCTCCTTTATTGTGCAGGCAGTGATTCCAGCAAGCCAGGGGGCGGTCACTCTATCGGGGTTCAGTTTCGCACCGGGCACGAGCGCCTTCCAGGTGTACCGAGGGACAACGCCCGCGGAGCTGCTGAGGATCGCCGCATCGCAGACAGTGGCGGATCACTTTACCGATCCGGGACTAACTACACAATTGGGCGGCCCACCCGACGCGAATTTCGATCATGCTAATTTCTACTGGCGAATGGAACTCCAGCCGGAAATCGCGGCAACTGTCTATTCATCGACGTCGATAGGAAACGACACGCTGCAGATGGCGCCAAATGAATACCGCGGCATGACGGCACGGGTCACAAGAGGCGTCGGGGCCGGCCAGGAAGCGGCGATCGTGGCAAACGATCGCACGACATTGACCGTGTCGACGGGTTGGGTCGTGGCGCCGACGTCGAACAGTTACTTTGCGGTTGCGGAGGCCGGGTGGCATTTCGGGGCGCTTGCTGCAACCAGCCCGGTTCAGTTTGCGGTGCCGAGTTTGCGCGGAGAAGTGGTGCAGATCACCGGCCGGGCCGCGAATGTGAACGATGCCGAATCGTCGCAGAACCTGGCGACGGTAACGCGGTGGCAGATCGGGGGACCGAGCGGGAGTGATAGCGACGTTCCCGCAGCGCCGAGTTTCGGGCTGAATACAGCGCCGAACGGCGGAATGATTCTATTGAGCGGCGTATCGTTCGCGGACCTCGCCAACACGAAGACTATCTCATCGGCGACCCTAACTCTGCACTACTCGGATGAATTAGCAGGAGTGCCAGGAACAACCTTGGCAGTCGCGGTGGGAGCGGGCGATGCTGCTTTCACATTTAGCGCGCCGAGCAGTGTAGAGGTGGGGAGCATCCTACAGATAGAAGGCGAACTGTTTCAAGTCATCTCAATAGCGAATGGTGGCGCAGAGTGTGGTGTGGCGCGCGGGGTTCAAGGATCGACTGCCGCGGCACACTCAGCGCAACTTCCCGTTTACCTGGTGCTCAACAAGACCGTGGTGGTCACACTCCCGAAGGGCTTCTTCGGAAGTCCATACAGCGGGAACTGGAGCTATCCGATTCCGCTCCCCGATGTGCGTGTGGCCAGCGCGGAGTTATTTGTGACGAACGACCTGGGCGATAGCCCGACATCGGCGGTCTTCTTCACTCAAACGGTAGGCACCGGTCTGCGTTCACTCTCAGGCGGCCAGTATTCCATCCAGGTGGAGGGATACCTGGCCGTCGACCAGTCGGCGGCACCGGCAGTGGTGGTAGAAACGGCACGCTCCGTGCGCGACGTCTCAGCGGTGCTGGCAGGGGTCGCCGACCAGGACATTCAACTGCAACTCAACCTGAATGGATCGGCGTACTGCTCATTGACGATTCCCGCGACAAAGACATCCTCGAACAGTGTGGACGGCTGCGCGCTGCCTCCGCTACCCACCGGTGGGCAGATCACGCTGTCGATTCTGCAGGTGGGGTCGACTTATCCAGGCAGCAATCTAACGGTTTTGATTCGACTCTGATGGCTGAACAACTGACTAAGCTGCGACCCGATCGGGACTTGCAGTGCTACTTTCAACAACCGTCGGCTGTGGCGGCTCTCAGTAATACCAGTGCCACCCAATTCACCGTTTCCGGAACCTGGCGACAGCAATTCGATTGGGCAGTAGTGGAATGGAACCGCGATAACAGGTTCGAGCATGCTGCCCTGCGCAGTCTGCCGGACGGGGATTTGAGCAGACTTCACCTGAGTTATCAGGAGACCCGCAGCAACTGTATTCCGATTGACTCTACACTGTATCGGACGGTGGATTGGCCGTACCTCCGGATATGGGTGGACAGCGGCGCGACTGAGTCGTTGTTTCGGGTGCCGCTGATCGGACATGCCACACCACTCGGAAGCTATGCCGCCGCTACGGCCACGTTCGAACTGCAAGGCGCCATAACGGGCGCTGATTACATCGAACTGGCTTGGCTGGATCAGCATTTTAACTACTGGATCCTGGGAAATGACACTTTGGCGGACGCCGCCACTGGACTCGCCTCGGTCATCGAACGGAACAAGGCGACCGGGCAGGTTAGCGCTACAGCGAATGGTTCGACGATCACGCTGACGTGGCTCGGCGCGCCGGGCAGCAACGGAAATCGGATCGGGGTGTATGGCACCGTGCACGGAGCGTGCACCGAGCAGTGGGCGCCGGGTTGGGCGGAATTCAGTCATGGCGCCTCGCCCACAACGTGGCAGGTGGATTTGGATTTCAGCAATTTACAAGGCTACCTGGATCCCGATTTCTCGACTCTGATGGACATCAGCGCTGCCAGCCTACGGAACGTGCGGAAGATGCGTTGGACATGGGCGGCCGAACTGCAACCCAAGAGTTTCGAGCGCGGCGAATTCTCGGTAACGATGTCGAACTGGAGCGTTTCGGGCAGCGCTCTGACGTATCAGGTGGCGGGGCCCGGAAGCCGACGGATTGAAGACGACTCGCCGGAGATTTGTTGGCATGGCGGGTGGACTACGGAACGGGGCAACTATTCGGGAGGCACGATCCATCATAGCGTGACCAACGGCGATTCCGCGCTTTGTTCCTATCGGACACCTACGGCGCACACCCTCTATCTGGGCACGCGATATGTGGGGCCGATCACCGCTGCGCAAAATTCACTGGACTATCAGGTGACTGCACAGGTGGACGGCGGGGCCCGAGTGGCGATCAACTTGAAGCGGCCGACAGAAGACGTGTTGATCCGGTATCCTTTAGGGCAATTTCCGGGGCAAGCCGCTCACACTGTGACTGTGACGAACACGGGAGACAGCGGCTCGGACATTTATTTCGATTTTCTGGAGATCGCCGTGCCGACCCAAAATCTCCCGAACTTTCCGGCGAATCCCGCAACGACTTTGGCGACGGACTGGGATACAGAGCACTCGCAGGCCATCGCGCCCGAGCGGACCGCATGGCTGATGCAGAAGCTTGGTTTTCAAGGCCGGGCGAACCACTACGCTGGCGCGCTGTGGTTCTACGAACTTCTGCAAGCCGGGCAGGAATTCGCCACGTCGACCATCACTTTCAGCGGAACCCCAGAATTCGGAAAGTCGACGACGGTTTCTTTGGGAGGAACGGCCATCGCCCATCAGAATCTGATTGGAGATACGGCTGCGAGCATCGCCACTTGCTTCGCACTGCTGCTGAAGTCGGGATGGACGACGGTCTGGGCTGCGGCTCAGGGAGCGACGCTCACGATTACTGCTCGCGCCATGGGTTCGGCGGGGAATGGTCTTACGGTCTCGGCAGACACTGCCGGCAGCACGGTATTCACGGCGCAGGCGAGCGGGCCACTAGGCGGAGGCGCGGAGGGAAAGTGGATCACCGATGTGAACGTCGCGCCCCGGATCAATCGTGCGGCACGCGACTGGACACGCAGCTTTCTTGTGGCATTGAAGGGATACGGAATCGACGCGACCGCGGCCTTCAGCATGGAATTGGGCAACGGAGACGACTCGACATCGGCTGGTCTGGCGCAGCGCTATCCGGACGGAACTCCGGTTTGGGTGAACACTCCGGCGCTACAAACGAACTTTTCTCCGGCGAGCCTCGCATTCTGGCAGCAAGCGTACCTAGACATGGCCAATGTGATGGCTTCGGCCAACGTGGCACCTTACCTCCAGTTCGGGGAAATCCAATGGTGGTACTTTGCTGGAGCGGCGGGAATGACCTTCTACGACGCCTATACGACCAGTACGTTCCAAGCAACCTACGGCCAGCCGATGGCGATGATCGCCAGCGAGAACGCGGACCCGGCGGCGCTTACAAACGAGTGCGTATTCCTACCCGAATTAATCGGCCAGTTTACTTCTGCGATCATGAGCTTCGTTCGTCAAACTCACCCGGAAACCCAATTCGAAGTTTTGTATCCGCCTGACACCAACGACACGCCGCTGAACCGCAAGGTCAACTATCCAGGTACCGCCTGGACACCGGCGACCCTGGCCTGTCTCAAAATCGAGAATTTTACCTACACGGGCAACCGCAATCTGGATCAAGCCCGGCAATCGATCTTGCTAGCAGGACAACTCGGATTCCCGCCATCGCAAAGAAGCCACCTGGTGGGAATTGGGGATGCGACAACGCCGTGGTCGAAGGAACGCCGGCTTGCGGTGGAAGCTGGTGTCGAGTCGGTGGTGTTGTTTGCCCTGGACCAGTTTTGTTTGATCGGCTATGCCGCGCCATTGCCCAATGGCCCGCGGCGCGCGCGGTTCATGGGCGCGTAACCTACTCCAACGAGATTTCCTTCTCCAACGCCAGATACCCACACGCCATCACGATCAGGAACATCGTAAGAACTTCGCTATCCCCGAGATTCACTTCCACAAACCCTTCCACCATAGCCGCCAGGACGACAGCGATGCCTCCATGCAGAAGCCATCGACGATTGCTTCTGCCTGGCGGCAAGGTTCGCAGACCCCGCCAGAAATCCCTCGGAATCTGAATCAAAATCCACAAGAAGACCAACGCAGTTGGGATGCCGCGGTCAGCGGCGTATTGAATGTAAACGTTGTGCACATGTTCGTAGAACCCGGATGGCAAGGGTCGTGGGACATCCGGAGGGATGTATTCCATGAAATGATACTTGGGACCATCCGGGCCGAGGCCGAGCCAGGGGTGTGCTTCGATCATTCGAAACCCGCTGCGCCACGCGATCTTGCGGAAACTGTTGGAGTCTTCTTCCTTGGGGTGCACAATCGATACAAAGCGCTCGCGGATAGCTGGCGGCGATGCGAAGAAGATTAAGATCGCGGCCACCGGCACCAGCAGAATTAGCTTCTTATTCCAGTACCAGACCAGGTACAGGCCGGCTACAAATGTCGCGATCCAGACGCCGCGTGTGTCGCTCAACAGGATCGCGGCCGCTACGAGCGCCGCTGCAGCGATCCAAAGCCACAATCGGCGGGAGGCGCCCGGCGCGAAGAAGAGAAATGCTCCGATCATGATCAGTGCGAACATCTCTTCCGCGGCGTAGGTATTCCAGTGACTGGTGAAACCGGTAATTCGGGCGGAAACATAATAATCGTAGAAACTCTGCCCGGCGGCATGAGCTTCGCGAACCTTCGCGGCGAACTGCACAAAACCCCGAAGAGCTTCCAGGCTGCCGAGGCCCGCCCATGCAAGGAACAGCCAGCGGAGCCATTTCGCATCACGCAAACAGGAAAATACCGTCAGGGGAACCACGATATAGAGGTAGAATTTGCGGATCTGCGGGAGCGCGTGGGCCGCCTCGCCAGAGAAGGCCATTGAGATTAGCGTGCCAAGCATGAAAAGGGCAAAGGCCCACTTGATGCGAGGCAGGCGCATTCGATCACCGGAAAAGAGCAGAGCAGCCAGCGCAATTCCCATCAGGATGTTGAACGAAGCGATGGACACGATGATCGCCACCGACGCTGCAAGTGTTAGCCACACGGCGGCGCGCGACAAATAAGGTTCCCGGGAAGTCATGGGCACGAAACTTCAGTATGGCAGAGGCGGGCCTGCCACTTGCGATAGAATCACAGGACAAATGAAATTCCTCTTTCTTTGCCTGACCGCCTTTACCGCGGCCCAATGCGCCGACTATCAGCTCAAGGCAACGCCTTCTACAGTGGTCTGGGGATATTACTGGTCCCAAGCCAAGCCGGTGCTGCGTATCAAGTCCGGCGACACGGTGGAAATTCAAACCATGACTACCGGCAGCCCGGTGTCACTGGCGCGGGCAGGTGTGAAGGATGCGGACATCCAATCTGAATTGAAGACGATCTATGCTGAGGTGAAGGACAAGGGGCCTGGCGGACACATCCTGACCGGACCCATCTTCATTGAAGGTGCGGAGCCTGGCGACACGCTGGAAGTGCGGATTCAGAAGATCGAGCTTTCCACACCGTATGCCTCAAATGGCTTCAGTCCGCAGCGCGGCGTGCTTCCCGCCACCGATTTCCAACAGGGCCGCACCAAAATCATTCCGCTGGATATGAAGCGCATGGTTGCCAATTTCGGACCGGGCATCGAGATTCCGCTGCATCCGTTTTTCGGCAGCATGGGCGTGGCGCCAGACGAATCGAAGGGCCGGATTAATAGCGGGCCTCCGGGCGACCATGCGGGGAACATCGATAACAAAGATCTGGTGGTGGGCACGAAACTGTTCATTCCAGTTCATGTGGCAGGAGCTCTGTTTGAGGTTGGCGACGGCCATGCCGGACAAGGAAATGGCGAGGCCGATATCACGGCGATGGAGACTTCGCTGGTGGGCACGTTCCAGTTCATCCTTCGCAAGGACATGCATCTGAAGTGGCCACGCGGCGAGACGCCGACTCATTGGATCGCGATGGGGCTCGACCCCGACCTGAACCTGGCGATGATTCACGCGGTGCGCGAGGCCATCGACTTCCTGGTGACCGAGAAACACATGTCACGCGAAGATGCCTACGCATTGTGCAGCGTGGGCGTCGACTTCAACGTCACCCAGGCTGTGGATGGAACGAAGGGCGTTCACGGCATGATTCCAAAGAGCATCTTTAAATAGGATGAGCGCCCCGTTGCGGCGCGAATAAAATCCCCTATTGGACTCAACGAGATGTAACGCCCCGTCCGCCCGGCGCATCTCTGTTAACGACGTGCCATCTGAAATCAACTTCTCCCGGCGGAGCCTGCTATCCGCCCTCCTCCTGTCGCCATGCGCCCGACTGCTAAGCGGGCAGCAGTCGAATGCCCAGCAGCAGCCACCCGCGACGCCGCCACCGGCTACCCCGCCACCCGGAATTCCGCAGCAGAACCCGACTTACACGACGGACGTGAAGGTAGTCAATCTCTTCGCTACTGTTCGCGACAAAAAGGGCAAAATCGTCAGTGATTTGAGCAAAGAGGACTTTCTGCTGGATGAGGACGGGCGCACCCAGGACATCAAGTTCTTCACAAGGGAGTCCAACCTTCCGTTGACCCTCGGCCTTCTGGTCGACACCAGCGGTAGCCAGCGGAACGTTCTGAGCGCCGAACGGACGGCCAGTCTTCAATTCCTCGGCCAGGTGCTCAAGGAGGATCGTGACCTCGCCTTCCTGATTCATTTCGATTTCGAAGTGGAACTGCTGCAGGACCTCACTCCGTCGCGCGCGAAACTCGAGGAAGGCCTGAATCTGCTGCGGGTTGGACAGGATCCCAACCAGCAACAACAGCAGGGCGGCAACCAGGGAGGGAACCCAGGCGGCGGATATCCCCAGGGAGGCGGCTATCCAGGGGGCGGCTATCCTCGCAGGCGCGGTGGTTATCCCGGCGGCGGCTATCCACCGAGCGGGGGCGGTGGCGGGGGACGGCGCGGGGGCACCAAACTCTACGATGCCATCCTGCTGGCCTGCGACGAATTGATGAAGAAGCAGCAGGGCCGCAAAGCTCTGGTGCTGCTCACCGATGGTGTGGACCACGGCAGCAAGAGTACTCTGTTCCAAGCCATCGAGTCGGCCCAGCGCTCCAATACCCTGGTTTACTCGGTGCTGTTTGCCGGTTCGGATGGCGGCGGCTCCGGATTCAGCGGACCGGGCATGGGGCGCCGCGGCGGTATGGGGCGGCCCGGCGGATACGGCGGAGGCGAGGACGGCAAGAAGGTCCTGCAGCAGATTGCGCACGAGACCGGCGGCGGATTCTTCCAGGTCTCGCACAGCCATCCCATCGACAAAGTGTTTGCCACCATCGAAGAAGAGCTTCGCAATCAGTACAGTATCGGCTACACTTCCAACCAGCCAGCCACCAACGCGGTCTACCGGCACATCCATCTTGCAACCAAGAACAGCAAGGCCCACAAGGACCTTGTGGTGCAGGCTCGCGAAGGATACTACCCTTCGTAGGCCACTGTCCGAACTCGGACGGCTTGTCTCAAAAGAGGACACTCCGCTTCCTACGCGCCGCGAAACCGCCTTTGGTTTCCATAAGATACCCGGACCTCGGATTGCTGTTGATGGATGCTTCCGGAGGTCTGGGAGTCCTATCGTGCGTATGCATTCAAACCGTATTCGTCTGCTTTTGCCGGTCTTGCTGAGCTTTAACCTGGCGGCCCAACAATCGAACTTCGCCATATCGGAAGTTTCCATTGCCACACCACAGCAGCGTCCGGTAATCGGATGGCTGCTGAGACCTTTCCATCTGGAGAAGCGTCAGGTGGCGCCCGCTAAGCTCACCAATTCGGCGCGCCTCAACGCGCTGATCCGCGGAGGCAACCTCTATCTTTCGGTGGATGACGTCATCGCACTGGCTCTTGAAAACAACCTCGATATCGCAATGCAGCGCTATGGTCCTTTTCTCGCTCGGGAAAGTCTGCGCCGAGCGGAAGGCGGAGGCATCCTGCGTACCGACATCCAGATTCCTATCGCGCCGGGTCCGGTCAGCGTGAGCCCCATCGGCGTCAGCAATGCCAGCGGACTGGCAGCGGGTTCGGGCGTGGGATCGACGAACTTCCTGGTGGGATCGGGCCCCAATCCGCCAAGCCTCGATCCAAATTTGTCGGCGCAAGTCACCTACGGTCACTCGACAGCGCCGCAGACCAACCTGGGATTGAACGCCACCAATTCGCTGGTGGACAGTTATCGAAGATATTCGTTCAACTATTCGCAGCAGTTCCTCACAGGCTCGGGAATCTCGGTGAGCTATGGCAGTGGGCGCGACCTCTTGAACAGCCCCAACCCGATTCTGAACCCCGCGATCAACGCCTATGCGGACCTCACCATTACGCAGAGCCTATTGCAAGGCTTCAGCCGGGCGGTAAACGATCGCCAGATTCGAGTGGCCAAGAATAATGTTAAAGCCACCAACCTCACGGTGAAGCTGCAACTCATCACTACCATTTCCGCGGTGCTGAATTTGTATTGGGACCTGGTGGTGTTCAATGAGGATGTGCGCATCAAGGAGCAGGCTCTTGCGATCGCGCAGAAACTCCTGGAAGACAACAAGAAGCGTGTGGCGGAAGGCGCCTTGCCTGCGCTCGAAGTGACGCGCGCGGCGGCGCAGGTTTCGCAAAATGAGGAAAACCTGCTGATCGCGCAAACCAACCTCGCACAGCAGGAGACGGTGCTGAAGAACGCCTTGAGCCGTACTGGCGTGCGAGACCAGGCCTTCGACCAGGTGCACGTAGTGACTCTCGACAGCATCCAGATCCCCAAGCAGGACGAGATCCGGCCGGTACAGGACCTGATCCAGACAGCGTCGGCGAACAGGCCCGAGATCGAACAGACGCAGATCAACCTTTTGAATAGCAAACTCAATCTGCAGGGCACGAAGAACTCTTTGCTACCCGCACTGGGAGCGTTTGTTGAGTTGACGAACAACGCTCTCGGCGGCGTGGCGAACCCGCTGTACGGCGGCGAGGTGGATCCTTACTATATCGGAGGCGCTGGGAACAACCTGCTGCAGATCTTCCGCCGCAATTTTCCCAACTATTCGGCGGGATTCTCCTTTAACATCCCGCTGCGCAATCGCGCCTCGCAGGCTGACTACGCCATGGATCAACTGAAGCTGCGCACGGAAGAGTTGCAACTGCAGCGCTCGTTGAACCAGATCCGTGTGGAAGTGAAAAACGCGGTGATCGGGCTGCAGCAGGCACGCGTGCGCTATCAGACAGCCGTGGACACGCGGGTCCTGGCGGAGCAAAGCCTGGACGCCGAGCAGAAGAGGTTCCAGTACGGCGCTACCGGAAGCGATGTCACAACCGTCATTCAGGCGCAGCAGGACCTGGCGAACGATCAAAGCCTGGAGGTGCAGGCGATGGCCGCGTACACACACGCCAAGATTGCCTTCGACCAGGCAATAGGACAGACGCTCGACGTCAACCACATCAAATGGGAGGAAGCCATTTCCGGACACGTGGAGCGCGAGTCAGTGATTCCGGAAACCCTTCCGGGATCGAAGAGGTAGAGGGATGAGCAACATGAACATGCAAAGTTTTTCCCGAACGCTCGCCGCATGGATTTTGTGCTGGACCCTCATGGTACCGCCCTCGCAGGCGCAGCAATTGCCTGTTGTCGTGAAGCCGAACGGCCCCGTAGTGGCCCGGTCTTATATGGGAACAGCCGTAGCGCCAGTCGTCCTGCATAACTCCAACCGGATTCGCGCCCTGCTGCGTTCGGGCAATCTTTATCTGACGGTTCAGGATGCGATTGCGCTGGCCATTGAGAATAACCTCAACCTCGAGGTGGAGCGTTATTCGCTGCCAACCGCGGACTGGTCCGTGGAACGTAATGAGGCAGGGGGTCCCATCCGCGGATTGAGCGGCAGCACGGCGAACGTGGGAGCGGTAAACGCCGGCACGGGCGTTCTTGGAGCAATCCAAAGCGCGCAAGTCAGCTCCGGCGGTGGAGGAGGTGGCGGATTCGTCGGGAGTGGAGGCGGCGCGAACATCCAGCAGATTGGTCCCGTCGTGGTAAAGTTCGACCCCGCATTTACTGGTTCCACCACGTTTTCGCATCTTACCTATCCGCAGTCGAACCTATCCGTCAGTGGAGTGCCGACGCTGGTGGATTCGAACCGCATCACTAGCCAAACCCTCTCCCAAGGTTTATCCACGGGCGGAACATTCCAATTCACCAATTACTCCTATTCCCAAACCGAGAATGCTCCCAGCGATATCCTCAACCCCGTTTTCACGCCTTATATGAAGGCGTACTTCCAGCAGCCCCTGTTGCAGAGTTACGGAACAGCACTGAATACACGCTCCATCCGCGTTGCACGAAACGGGGTAATCGTGGCGCGAGAAACCTACCGTTCCAACCTGATCAACCTGATCAATACCATCCTGGGCCAATATTGGGGCCTGGTGACCGCCAACGAGGAGTTGAGGGCTCGTCAGCGGGCCTTGGAGAATGCGCGGAAGTTCCGCGACGATACGGAGCGAGAGATCAACGCAGGCGCGCTTCCGCGTGTACAGATGCCGCGGGCGGAGGCCGAGGTGGCCGGGCGCGCCCAGGACGTGACCCTCGCCCAGGTGGCCCTCCGGCAGCAGGAGACTACACTGAAGGACCAACTGGTGCGAAGGCTGGATCCTGAAATTGAAGCTGCGCCCATCGTGCCCCTGGACACGATCCAGGTGCCCGAGAAGGACGATCTGCCTCCGATGCGGGAACTTGTGGCGGTCGCAATGAAAAACCGACCGGATGTCGCGATCTCGAAGCTCCAGGACGAAAATGCAGCGATCAATGCGCTGGGGACAAAAAACGGCCTCCTGCCCACTGCGATTGCCTATGGCACCATGCAGGACCGTGGTTCGGCAGGCACGTCTCACATCACGCCGAACGGCGGGCCCGACCCGTACTTTGTCGGCGGATACGGCACATCGCTAGGACAGATTCTGCGCCACAACTTCCCCACGGAATCGGGAGGCATCTACTTCGGAGCTACACTCAACAACCGTGTCGCCCAAGCCGATTATGGCATCGAGCAGATGCAACTGCAGTCCTCGCAACTGACCAGCCAGCGGGCCAACAACGATATCGTCGTCACTATTTCGAATCAGTTGGTGGCGCTGCAGCAGGCGCGTGTCCGCTACAACGCGGCCCTGAACACACGCAAACTGCAAGAGCAGTTACTGGCGGCGGAGCAGGAAAAGTTCGCCTACGGCACCGTGACGTTTAGCGCGCTGATCATCGACCAGCGCAACCTGGTGAATGCCCAGATCTCCGAAGTGGACGCGCTCAACGCCTATGCGCGCGCGCACGACGGTCTGGATCAGGTGCTGGGCGGAACGCTCGAACGGTACAACATCACGCTCGACGAGGGTATCCAGGGCCGCATCAATCGGGAGTCGCGCATTCCGGACGTGATCGAGCAGCAGAACAGAAACCAGCAAACCAAGAATCGATAAACCGCAGGGCGGAAGGCACAAGCCGGAAATCAGGAGTGGGCGCGCGGCCTCCTGATTTCCCATATTTATCGTTATACTTGTAGCATTCATGCCCGTTCCTTGTATCACCCGCAGATTGTTTCTGGCGGGCGCTGCCGCAGCGGCTGCCTTGCCGGCCGCCGATCGCAAACCGTCCCTACTTCTCCTCACCGAAACCGACGCGGCGCGCATGCGCGATCGCCTCACTGCGGAGCGGCGCTCGCTGCTCGAAAAACAATCGGCCGCCGCTCTGAAGGCCGGCCCCTGGAGCATCACGTATCATCGACCCGTCGGCCTGGTGGAAGTCGGCCCCAATGACTACGTCAGCGAAGGCCCATACTGGTGGCCCGATCCGAAAGACCCCAAGGCTCCCTATATTCGCAAGGACGGCCAGCGCAATCCGGCGCGCTTCATGGGCAATCGCAACGACCTCGGCAACATGTCGACCGCCGTGCTCTCGCTGGGCATGGGCGCATTCTTCCTGAAGGACAAGGCCTGCTCCGCACGAGCCAACACTGTCCTCGAAGTCTGGTTCAACGACCCAAAAACGCGCATGAATCCCAACCTGGAACACGGCCAGTTGACGCGCGGCCACGACGACGGACGCGGCACAGGCATGATCGATACCGTGTCGCTGATTCATGCGGCGCAAGGCGTCACGCTGATGGAACTGGCAGGCGGGCTCGATGCGAGCGTCGCCTCAGGGGTGCGCGAGTGGTATGCAGGCTATTTGAAGTGGGCCACTACCAGCAAGAAGGGGCTTAGCGAAAAGAAATCGGGCAACAACCACTCCGTTTGGTGGACCGCACAGATGGCTGCGTACGCAGGGTTCACCGACAATGCCGCGGCGAGCGCCATGTGCTGGGATCTGTACCGCGCCTACCTGGCGCCCACCGAGATCGAACCCGATGGCAGTTGCCCGCGCGAAGAGGCGCGCACGGATTCGCTCAGTTACTCCTCCATGAACCTCGACGCCTTCGCTACCCTGTGCCGCGTCGCGCAGGTGGGGGGCGTGGACCTCTGGCACTTCCAGACCCCCAAGGGCATCGGCGTGGAGAAGGCTTTCCATTATCTGATTCCGTATTTGCTGGAACCGGCCAAGTGGAAAAAGGAGCAGATCAATTCATACAGCCCCGCAGGGTATTACTTCCCAGGCTTGGCCGGCATTGGGTTGCCTTCGGAAAAACTCATGTCTGCTTATTTGAAACTGCCGCGCTCCGATTCGGGGTTTGTGCAGTTGGTGGATATGCTGGTCCGCCAGTAGGGTTATATGACTTCTCGCCGCACGTTCCTCGCCGCCTTGGCCGCTCCCGCTGTGACGCCGACAGAGGCGGAGGCTCAACAAACGCAGCCTTCCGATGAGGATTTGCGTCGATTGATCTCGCGCGCCGACCTCCATTATGACAAGCCCGCGCCGCGCAGCGAGGAGGGCATACCCATCGGCAACGGCCGCATGGGCAGCCTGGTATGGACCACTCCCACGCAAGTGCGCATGCAGATTAACCGCGTGGACGTCTACGCCAACAATAGCGCCACCAACTGCTTTTTCGAGCGCCACAACGACTACTGCGGCGGCTGCGGATATGTCGATCTCGATTTCGCAGGCGAAGGCGCAGTTCCCTTCCCCGAGGCGGGCTTCAAGCAGCACCTCTCGGTGTACGACGGCGCACTCGCCATCGAAGGTATCGGCGTGTCGGCTCGTGTCTTCGGGTGGCCCACACAGGACGTGATGGCGGTAACCGTGGACGACCGGCGAACCACTCGCGAACCGGTCTCCATTGCGCTGCGCATGCTCCGCTCGGAAACGAAATATTTCGGCAACCAACTGGAGCCTATGGCGCGCGATCACATTGTGACCGTGCAGAATCGCAATCACACGGCGGCTTCCCGACTCTTCGTCCGCGAAGGGCGGATCGCCCTTACGCAAGAGTTTCGAGAGGGCACATACTGCTGCAAGTCGGCAATTGCGATCGGTGTTGTGGGACATGCGGTGAGGGCACGTATTCTCAACGAGACGGATGTCAGCATCACGGTGACACCAGGCGGCAGCGCTTTCACGGTTCTGATCGCTTCCGCCGCCACCTTCGATGCGCAGGTAGATGGGCTGGCCGCGGCGTTCGTCAACCTCCAGGCTGCGGAATCTACCGGCCCAGTCGCCTTACGCCAGCAGACGGAGGCATGGTGGCATGCGTTCTGGCCCAGGAGCTTTGTGGAACTGCACAGCGCCGATGGCGCGGCCGATTACGTGGAGCAGAATTACCACTATTTCCTGTATGTGATGGCGTCCAGTTCGCGCGGCAAGTTTCCTCCGAAATTCAATGGCATGATCTTCAACACAGGCGGCGACCTGCGTACATGGGGCGCGCAACATTGGTTCGCCAACCTGAGCTGCTACTACGAAGCCCTGCCAGCCGCCAATCGCCTCGAGTTGATGGACCCGATGTTCGAGATGTATTTCGGAATGCTTGACGCGTCGTCGGTGGCGGCGCGCCAGCAGTGGGGCAGCCAGGGCATGTACATCGCGGAGACGTCTTACTTCAATGGCCTGGAGAAACTGCCGGACGATATCGCCGCCGAGATGCAGGATCTGTATTTGTTGCGCAAACCATGGGAGCAGCGCTCCCAGCCCTTCATGGAGTTCGCTCACCACAAGCATCCGCATTCCAGCCGTTGGAACTGGATACTTAACGGGACTTGGGTAGACGGCCGGTACGTAATTACGGACCATGGATCGGGACCTTACGGCGCGGTCAGCCACATTTTCGGGAGCACCGCGAAGATCGCGTATCTTTTCTGGCGTCGCTATGAATTCACGCTGGATCGCGACTGGCTGAGAAATCGGGCTTACCCAATGCTGCGCGGCGCCATGGAGTTTTACCGCAATCATCCCAACCTCAAGAAGGGAGAGGATGGCAAATACCATCTGTACTGGGCCAATAGCAACGAGAGCGTCTACGGCGCGCGCGATACCGATGAGGATGTCTCATCGATGCGCGGCACTTCGGCGGCCTTGGTGCGCGCCGCCGAGATTCTGAATGCGGAGCCCGAGATGCTTCCTGTGTGGCGCGAATTCCGCGACAGCCTTCCGGCGCTGCCGCTGAGCGACAATCCGGAAGCGCTGAAGCCCGCCGATTACGCCGGCCCGCGCGTCTTTGTGCGCGGCCTCAAGCCAGCCATCAAGCCCGCCGGCCTGTTGCCCGATTCCAACAGCCTGCCCATGTGGTTTTTCGATCTGTGCAATGTGGAATCGTCCGACAAACAGACGTTGGAGATCGCGGGCACAACCTTGACGCAGGCCTTCCGCAACGGCGTGAACGCCGGCACTCCGGTATCGGTGCTCTCCAAGCTGGCTATCGCCGCGGCGTCGTTGGGACGCGCCGATGCGGTGCGATACCTGATTCCGAATCAGATGCGCGTGCTGCGTCCGGAGCGTGCGGCCGCCTACAAGAGCGGAGGAGTGCTGGCCAATCGAATGACGCTGCGCGAAGGGCAACAGGCGTTGGACTGCCAACGGTTGGGACGCGCGTCGGAAGCGCTGCATCTGGCGCTGCTGCAAAGCAATCCGCCGGTGCCAGGGCAGGATCCCATTCTGCACCTGTTTCCCGCATGGCCAAAGGAATGGGAAGCGCGATTCCAGCTATTGGCTCGAGGGGCATTCGTGGTGAGCGCGGCGATGAAGAGTGGAACGATCGGTGAGGTCGAGATCACATCTCAAGCAGGAGCGGAGTGCGTGCTGCGGAATCCGTTTAGTGGTGATGTGGCGCTCTACCGGGACGGCAAGAAAGCTGAGACCCTCAGGGGTTCGCTGCTGAAGTTCGCCACCCGAAAGAGTGAGCGGATTCAGGTACGCCCGGCGGCGTCGACTGCCGGATAAAAAAAACGCCGGCAACTCGCGTCGCCGGCGTTTCCGTTTTACAGAACTACAGTGATCTTAGAAGCTAAACGTCCCCGTGAGAACCGCGAGGCGGCCGGAAACCGAAGCGCCCTGGCCCGTACCGTAAATGCTGGTAGGAGGACCAAGAGTGCTCGTGATGGTGCCGAAGGCGCCTGATGTCAGGGTTCCCGAGGGATTGGCGAAGTTCGGGTGGTTCAACACGTTGTAAGCCTGGATGCCGAACACGAACTTGAACTTCTCTTTGATGGTGAAGCTTCGCTGCAGCGTGGTGTCGAGATCGAAGTAACCCGGACCGCGGAAGCTGTTGGGCGAGGTGTTGCCCCAGTCGAGTTGAAGAGGGGTTCCTGTCCCGGCGGCAAACTCGCCGGGGTAGCTGGCAAAGGATGTTGTAGACAGGCAGGCCTGACCTACAGCGTTGCTTTTGTTGCACGACTTACCGAATACGCTCGAATCCACCAAATCCGCGATCGGCGTGAGCACGCCCGAAGCGTTAACCGAAGAGGCGATCTTGCTGTCGGTTACGCTGAAGGGAGCGCCACTGAAGACGAACAATTTGGCGCCCACGGTCCAACCTGCGATCAGATGGTTCACCACCTTGTTCGAGGCCTTGATCGGCTGGGTCCAGAGAACATCGCCAGCCACCTGATGCCGGTTGTCGAAGCCCAGGCTGCCGTA
Source organism: uncultured Solibacteraceae bacterium (assembly GCA_963815475.1). Classification (GTDB taxonomy): domain Bacteria; phylum Acidobacteriota; class Terriglobia; order Bryobacterales; family Bryobacteraceae; genus Sulfopaludibacter. The sequence goes on from CAWFHD010000001.1 coordinate 465,443, forward strand.
GGCATTGCTCAGGTTGAACGGATTTTGATAAGCGGCGTTGTCCCCCAAGGCGTGGCTCCAGGTGTAGTGGACCTGGCCCGTCAACCCCCACGAGAATGAGTGCCTGTATTGCAGGGTGAGGGAATTGTAGTTGCTGATACCGTTGTTGTAATACTGGGTGACACTCACGAAACGCGGGTCGGGGGCCGCAGTGGGCAGTCCTCCGTACACAAGGTTGTATGGAGCTTTGAAGTAGGTGCCGGTGGTGCTGGCAAACATGTTGGCGTTGACAGTTTCCTGCAGGTCGTAGGCATGGTTGCCAACATAGGAAACCGTGAACATGTTGTGGTTATCGATCTCGCGCTGAATCTCGAAGCTCCACTCCAGGGTATGCGGGGAGTGGAAGGTCGACGGGAAGGACGAGATACTGGGCGTGCTAAACGTGGCGGGTTTTACTGCGGTCTGTATCTGCGCCAGCGTGTTACCGGCATTGAACCCGTTTTGGAACGCGTTCGCAGAGGCTTGTGCCGTGTAGGCCGAGCTGGTGGAGTCGGTGATCAACCCGACCGATCCGAAGTTCAGCCCCGATGGCGCGAACTTATTTGGCACCTGATTAGCCAGCGTGCCGCCCAAACCATCGGTGTAGTTCGTGGCAAACAGTCCAATACCTCCGCGAATCACGGTCTTGTCATGTGCAAACGGCGGCTTGTACGCAAATCCGATGCGGGGCTGCACGATGGGGCCTTCCCCGTTATAGAAGAGATTCGAGCCTTTTGTGAGCGTGGCATTGTAAGGAATGGCCGCTCCGCCTTGATAGCTGGTGGAGTTGAACGGGACATTCGTAAGAACGAAGCATTTTTCGATACAGGTGGGGTTGAAGTTCTCTTCGAGGCGCAACCCATAGGTCAGCTTCAAATTCTTGGTGACGGCCCATTCGTCGCCGAGATAAAAATCGGCCGAAGGAAACCGGAAATGGAGCGCGCCGTAGAGCGGGAATGACTGGGTGAAGCTGCTAAGAGTGTTCCCGTTGAACCCGAGCGTGCCGTTGGCGAAATCGGACAAATCGCCCAAGCTGTAGGCGCCCAGGAATGCTCCCGAGGCGATGCTGGTATAGGTGTATTGATCGTAGCGGGCATTCACACCGGCTTTAAAGGTATGCGTGCCCCTGGTCCAGGAAAAGTCGTCATTAACCTGGAAATGGCCGACGTTTCTGCCATTCGGGAATGCTCCGGCGCCGACCGTGGAGAAACCGCCACCGTTCGCCCCGCCCTCGCCGATAGCGATCGAGTCCGGCATAAGCGCTTGCGTCTTGCTGAACTGGTCCACACCGAACAGAGCTGTATACCACAGCACCGACGCATTCAACGTGTTGACGATGGTCGGAGTTGCGACCCAGGTATGCGAGAGGCTTACCTGGTAGGACGGCTGATGGCTGACCGAGTTGTACAACGGATTGATCGGGCTGGTGCCGGTAGCCTGAACGCCCGCATCGTGGAAGTAACGGACTGACAGCTTCTGGGTGCTCGAAATGTTCACGTCGCCGCGACCGTTAAACAACTGTTCCGTGTTGATTTCGGTATTGTTGGTGAATAGGGCCACCGCGCACGGAGTGTCCACGCCAAAGATTCCACCCGTTCCGGTGGGAGTCTTGTAGAAGGTGTTGATGCCACAGCCAAGGTGCCCCTTACCGTCTTGAAGCTGGCCGCTTCCGTTGGTCACAGGAATCGCGCGGTTGAGTCCCGGCGCGCCCTTCACCAGGTTGAAATAGTCCTGATATAGGGGAAGCTGGGCGGCGTTCACATGCGCCAGCGTGTATGCCTGAAGCTCAGGCGACGGAAGCGAAATCACGCCCGACGAGGGAAGAACGTAGCGCAGGTTTTCGGTATCGAAGAAGAAAAATATCTTGTTCTTCCAGACCGGTCCACCAATTCGACCACCGAACTGGTGAGCGTCCGACCGCCCTCGACGCGTTCCGGCGGAGTTAGCAAAAAAGTTGTTGGCGTTGAGCTTTTCAAAATTGAAATTGTAGAAGAGATTCCCGTGAAACTGGTTGGCGCCGGAGATGCCGACCATGTTGACCTGCGCGCCGGCCATGCGTCCGTATTCCGGGCTATAGGCATTCAATACAATAGCCACTTCGCCGACTCCGTTGGCGCCCAGCAGGTTGTTGCTAGCTCCCGAGTTGTTGAGGTTGTTGGCCGGGTCGTTCTGGTCCATGCCATCCAGAGTGTAGAGGATGGTAGAGCCCGGAATGCCGTTGGCATTCATGTTGCCCGAACCGCCGGTCACGTTTACACGAATACCGGGAGCGGTCATAGCCAGGGTTGTCAGATCGCCGCCCGGCATAGGCAGGTTGTCGACCTGCGACTTGTTGAAGTTGCTTTCCAGATTGGCGTTCTCCGTCTGCAGCGTCGCAGCTTCGGCCTGGACTTCGATTACCTGCTGGCTCGCCGTTACAGACAGCGTCAGATCCTTTTCTGCCGCCTGACCAACGAGGACCGAAAATTTCTCGATGTTCGATTTCAGCCCGGAAGCCTGCGCCGAGATGGTGTATTCGCCCGGCTTCAGCAACGGGAACCGGTAGTCGCCGGACGAACCGGTTACCACGGTTCGAACTTCGCCGGTGTCCGAGTTCTTTAATGTGATGGTCGCATTGGGCACGACGGCGCCAGATGCGTCCTTAATGACTCCCGCCACGTCACCGGTGGTGATTGTTTGACTGAATGCGGGTGCGGTCAAGGCAATGCACAGCGCGACGAACAGCGCGGGCATAGCCAGCCATAATCTTAGCGGTCGATGTGTATCCCTCATTGATAAGACACTCCCTATTACGCGAGATTTCAAACTGGTTAAAACGCTACGTGGTTTTGCACAGTATACACTAAGACCTCGAATGTGCGATAGCACGCAATGGCGTAGGACTGTCCGGGAAATCCGCCGCGGATGGTGGATAGGCGCCCATTGAGTGGATCGCTCGGATCGATAGCGAGGGCTTGAACTACGCTTCAATGCCGATGCCTGGTCTCTTTGCGACGATGACCGGAACGACCCGCGTGGGGTAATGGACTGCCTCTTTGCGGGGCTCCTGTTCCAAAACGAATTCGAACAGTTTACACTTTCGCGGGAAAAAGCAACACTGGAAATAGCGTCTACACTACAGGTCCTTCGCCATCCGGATTCCGTCCTTGCCGTCTTCGTAGTACTTGGGTACCCGGCGGACCTTGCGGAATCCCCATTTCTCGTAGAACCGGCGAGCCGGCCGGTTCGTCACTTTAACCATGAGGGTGAGGCGGGCAACGTGGCGGCGGCGCAACCTTCTTATAGTGCTCGCTATCAGCTCAGACGCAGTCCCTTTTTGGCGCGCGGCCGGGTCCACCGCAATGGAAATCACTTCCGCGCATGAGCAACCCGCCCGCTTGCAGGTAATCGCATACCCGCAGATGCGGCGTCCGCGGATTGCGACCAGAAACAGCTCCCCGCATTTGCGGAAATATTCTGCAAACAAATTGCGATCGTATGCATCGTTTCCAAAGCTGGCCTCTTCGATCTTCAGGATGCGGTCGAGATCGGAGGTCCGCAAACGGCGAATGTGAAATGGTCCAGGCATTCTGTTATCCTTTATTTTGGACCACTTGGAGGCTCTTGGAAACCGTTGGGCTCAAAAAAGCGCAGGAAACAACGCGCGGGTATTGACAAAGATTTCGGACGCGGCCATACTGAAATCGAGATGCAACTCAGTGGCAACTGCCAACAACCGGAACTTTTCTCCGCCACCCTTTGCGACTTGCAAAGGGGCGACGGGTGCATCCTCGCCGACATCGATTTGCCGGGCGACGATGCGCGCCGACTGATGGAACTCGGGTTCCTGCCGGGCACGCGAGTGACGGCCGGACAGAGCGCTCCTGGCGGAGACCCACGCGTGTTCCAAGTGGACGGTTCGGAGATCGCGCTGCGGCGTGAAACGGCCCGGCGCATGCGGGTGCGTCTCGACAAGTCGAAGACGGATCGATCGAGGATGTGATGAGCGAGTGCAGCGATTGCAAGGGGTGCGGCACTGCGGCTGTTCTGGAATTCCCCCAGTCGGCCACTCTTCCTAAAGCAGTAGCGGTCATCGGGCCCCCCAATTCGGGCAAGACCACACTCTTCAATCGCCTGACGGGACTCCGCCAGAAGGTGGCGAATTTCCCCGGCGTCACGGTGGAGCAGCACAGCGGTGTCGCCGAACTGCCGGACGGGCGAGCCATCCGGCTGATCGACCTTCCCGGCGTCTATAGCCTCACACCGCGCTCCGAAGATGAGCAGGTCGCATACGACGTTCTCACCGGCGCGCGCGCCGACACTCCCAAACCGGAAGCCATCCTGCTGGTGCTGGACTCCACTAACCTGCAGCGCCACCTTATGTTAGCGGCCCCGATTCTCGCGCTCGGGGTGCCCACGCTGGTGATCCTGAACATGGCCGACGATCTGCGCAACCGCGGCGGCAACCTCGATCTGGGTAAACTTTCGGCCGAGCTCGGAGCTCCGGTAGCGCTGGTCAGCGCACGCCGTGGGGAAGGGCTCGCCCAGGTACACGATTTTCTCGCGGGCGCCATGACAAAGCCCGCTCCCAAACAACTGCCGGTGCTGCAGGACGTTCCGAAATGCCGCCAGTGGGCCGGGCAAGTGGGCAGCCAGGCAAAATACCGCGCGCCGCTGGCGCCCAAGTGGACCCGCCGCCTGGACTCGGTGTTCCTGCATCCGGTGGGGGGACCTCTGGTCTTCGCCGCGGTAGTGATCGCGGTCTTCCAGACCATTTTCAGCTATGCAGTACCGCTGATGGACGGCATGAAATGGCTGTTCGACGTTTCCGGCGCATGGATCGCGAACGTGCTGCCGGAAGGAGTGATCCGCTCGCTGCTGATTGAGGGCGTGTGGAAGGGCGTTGGCTCAGTGATCGTCTTCCTGCCGCAGGTCCTGCTGCTCTTCCTGTTTATCGGAATTCTGGAGGATTCGGGCTACCTGGCGCGCGCGGCGCTGATTGCGGACCGCACCATGGCTCGCGTCGGATTGCAGGGCAAATCGTTCATCCCGCTGCTGTCGGCCTACGCCTGCGCGGTTCCCGCCATCCTGGCGACGCGCACAATCGAAAACAAGCGCGATCGCTTCGCCACCATCCTGATCGCACCGTTCATGACGTGCTCGGCACGCCTGCCCGTATATACGCTGATCATCGCGGCCTTCATTCCGGATCGTCACCTGGTGGGACGGTTCCTGAGCACTCAGACGGCAGCGATGCTGGGGCTCTACATTCTGGGATTTCTGGCGGCGGTGGTCACGGCCCGGCTTCTCAAGTCGTCGATCCTGAAAAGCGGGCGCACGCCGTTCCTGCTGGAAATGCCCTCGTATCGCTGGCCCACGGTGAGTTCACTGGGACTGCGACTGGTGGATCGGGCGAAGGTATTCCTGCGGCGCGCCGGCACGATCATTCTGCTGGTTACCGTGCTCCTGTGGGTCTTCGGCCATCTGCCGACGGTGCATGGCAAGGCCCCCGGATTCCCCGATTCTCTCGCAGGGACCATGGGACGCACCATCGAGCCGGCGATCAAACCGCTGGGCTTCAACTGGAAGATCGGGATCGGCCTGATTACCTCCCTGGCTGCGCGCGAAACGCTGGTAAGCACGCTGGGCAGTATCTACGGTATGGATCCGGACACCAATAAAGAAGGGTTGCAGCAGGCGCTGCAACACGACCTGACGCCCGGCGGAGCCTTCGCGCTGCTGGTCTTCTTCGCCTTCGCCATGCAGTGCATCTCCACAATCGCGGTGGTGCGGCGTGAGACTGGTGGCTGGAAATGGCCGGCGCTCCAGTTCACCTACATGAGCGCGCTGGCCTACATCGGCGCGTTCGTAGCGAATCACTTGATTCACTAACGACCGCTTCCCTAGTTTACGAAGATCACCGCCATCTCATTCGACTGACAGGGCGTGTTCCGTAGCCTCTTCAAACACCGTGGTGAAGAAGTCGCGGGACTTCGGCGAGCAGCCGATGTGGAGATTCTGTGTTCCCTCTTCCACAAATCCGAGATAGCCTTCCCAACCCAGATCGTTCAGCACAAAGCGGAGGCATTCCAGCTCTCCCGGCGGTAGCGCCGAATAATCGATGTCGAACACCTGGCCGGAACAGTGCATCAAAGCCTCGCTGTTGGCCTGTCGCACGCGATCTTCCGGCTCCACCAGCGACTTCACCTCGAGCGGCTTGAACTTCTCTCCGTGCTGATGCAGCTCTTCATGCATACGGCGCGTTTCAAAGGCAATGTACATCAGGGTTCCGAACGCGGCCGGCGAGGCCTGCGAGTAATACTGCAGGTTAGCCGGATCGTCCGGGTCCAGGTGCAGCAGATAGCCGTAGTAGCCCGAATTCTCGATGCCTTTTACCAACCGCTTGCCCACATCGGCCCTGATATCGTCGCAGCTATGGAACATCAGATCGTCCCTCTTGAGCCATACCGAGAGGCGGTGAGGCGCGCGGACGCCGTTTACAAACTGACTCTTATACTCCAGCGACAGCGCGGCGAAGGCTTTGGGATCGCGGCGATATAGTGCCAGCAGTTGCTCCGCGCGCATCACGCGGAAATAATAAGTCGGCGAATAGTCGCGCTGCATCTGGTTTTGCACGGCCTCGTACAGCTCCCGGTTCCACACCGGGCTGCAGGAGAAAAACATGCGCGGAACCGTTACCTGATCCTTGGGAATGCCGCGCGCGTGGCGCGTCAGTTCCAGCATTTCGGACACACAGCCCTGCCCACAGTGGTAAGCGAAGACGGCCCAATCACGGCCGCCGTAATGCTGCTCCATGCCCGCCAGGTATTTCGCCGCCGCTGGAATGGCGCGCTCCGGCGCCAGACGGTCGTCGCGCAAGGTCACGACGTAAGGCGTCTTGTGGGTCACCGTCCTGTAGCGCACCTTGGGGCCTTTCCCTGAGACAGCGACCTTCTCCCTTGTGATCTTGTAGCGAGTGGCCGTAGTCACCCGCAATCCCATGCCGCGAGCCGTGGCCAGCGAGATCTGCATCACGCCTTTTGGGCCGGCCGGGCTTTCGGCTTTGGGATCGCCCCAACTTTCCAGGTAAGCGATGGCTTCAATCAGGGTGGCGGGCAAACCGCTGAATTGCGCTGCCGTCCGAAACGAGGATTGCAGGCGCGCATTGGTAGTGACGCGGCGCGCGCCCTCCACGGCCTGCGGCTCGCGCATGATGCTGAAGGTCTGGGATTGCTCCATCAGGTCCGTGCGCACCTCGAGGAGGTCTTCCGAGATATCGTCGCGGGCCACACCGATGCCCGATACGCGATGAGATGGCGCGAAATATCCCGGGGAATCGGCCTGCCCAATTGGCGCGAGGATCAATAAAAAGAGGGCTGCGATTCGCATTCCTTATCCAATAGTGTAATCCCGAGCAGTGTAATCCCGGGCGCCGGAATGACACAGCTATTACTTTGGACGGATGAAACACCGCTTTCGATACATAAACCAGGCGGTTTCGGCAAAACTTAAGTACCGTCTGGCGCGCCCGCAACGGGTGTTAGTCTAGGGATGAAAAGCGGCATGACCAGCAGACTGGATCAATATCTGGCTTACATCGAGTTTAACCGGCCCATTGTAAGCACGGTCGCCATGGTGATGATCGCGATGATCGCGTGGATCGACTGGCTGCTCTTCGACATGTCGATCGGTTTTCTGTACCTGATTCCGATTCTGCTTTCGGCGGCAGCGCTGAAGAGCGGGCAGATCCTGGTGATGGCCGCCCTGTGCGGCTACTTGCGCGAGGTGATGGATCCTCTGCAGGGCGCTCCGCGCGCTATCGGCTGGGCTCTGCTGCAGTGCTTCAACCCCAACCATTGGGTGCCGGGATCCATCGGACGGATGATAGTGGTGATCGCGGGTTTCGCCATGACCGGTTTCTTCGTGGCGGAACTGAACAAAAGGCGCAGGCTGCTTGCCGACCACCTGTCCGAACGGGAAAGGCAGATTCAGTTGCGGGTGGACGCGGAACGCCAACTCCGCATCCTGATCGAAACGAGCCCCCTGGCGATTCTCACACTGGACCACCAGGGCAATGTGCTCCTTGCCAACGAATCGGCTCGGGAGGTTCTAGGGTTCGACGACGAGTCGCTGCAGGGTCAACCTGTGGAGCCATTCTTGCCGATTCTTGGCCGCATGCTGCTCAGCCACCATAGCGGCGCCAACATCCGCACCAACGTGGAATGCAAGGGGCAGCGCCGCAGCGGCGAAGTCTTTCTGGCCCACGTCTGGCTTTCCACTTACCGTTCTTCTTCCGGTCCGGGATTGGCAGCGGTAATCTGGGACGCTTCCGAAAACCTCCGCGACCGGGAAGGCTCCGGCCTCGATTCGATGATGGCGACGTCGCGAGTTCTGATTGGGGCCATGTCTCACGAGATCCGCAATCTGGCATCGGCAGCGGCGTCCGCGCATGCCTCCCTTTCCGGCATAGAAGGCGCGTCCGAGAATGAACAGTATCAGGCGTTAGGTTCGCTGATCCGTGGCCTGGAAAAGATTGCGTCTTCCGGCCTGCGCGTGGCTTCCGATCGCGAACGGATGGTAGCCGACCTGGGAACCGTGCTGGATGAAACCAGGATTGTGATTGAACCGGCCCTGCGTGAGGCCGGAATCTCGGTAATCTGGGAAATCGCCAACGGGCTGCCGCTAGTCCAGGCGGATCATCACAGCCTTTTGCAGGTGCTAATCAATCTGGCGCGGAATAGCGAACAGGCGCTGAGTAATGCTCCGCGCCGCGAAGTCCGGATCTCGGCGCTGCTCGAAAAGGACCTGGTGGTGGTCCGGTTTCGCGATAGCGGCTCGGGCGTGACCCACCCCGAGGATCTGTTTCGTCCATTCCAGCCGGGAGCATACTCGCATGGCATCGGTTTGTACATTTCTCGTGCCATTCTGCGGTCCCATGGCGGAGGATTGCGTTATGAGCCGGAACCTTCAGGCAGTTGTTTCGTCGTAGAATTGTGGCCAGTGGAGAATCCAGTGGTGGAAGAGTCATGGGAAAGCCTCAAACGACCATAAGGGCGCTTCTTGTGGACGACCACGCCCTCTTTCGGGAGAGCGTGTCGCGAGTTTTGGCTGAAGAGCCCGATCTCCACATCGAACATTGCGCCAGCATCCGCGAAGCCCTGCAAATGCTTTCCCAGCAGCAGTTCGACCTGGTCTTGCTGGATCACGATCTGGGCGCCGAGCGTGCCTCGCAGTTTCTACCCGCCGCGCGGCAGGCCGGATTCGAGGGCCGCGTCCTGGTGGTAACGGCGTGGGTCAGCGATACCGAAGCGCGCCGCCTGATGCGCCAGGGCGTGGGCGGGATCTTTCTCAAGGAGGCTCCCCTAAGCGACCTCATGGAGAGCATCCGCACCGTGATGGCCGGCGGCACGTGGCTTGATAAATCGTTCTCCCGGGCCGAAGATGTCGAGGAGGAGGCCGGTGCGACTGTCCAACCCGTGTTCAACGACCGCCAGCGGAAAGTGCTGCGCTTCGTCCTGGAGGGCCTTTCCAATAAAGAGATCGCCTGGCGTTTACAGATTTCCGAAAGCTATGTAAAGGCCATCCTTCAAAGCCTGTTCCAGAAGACCGGAGTGCGCACTCGCGGCCAACTGGTGCGCGTGGCTTTTGAACAGTACGAGCATCAACTGTAAACTCCCGGACTCGTCCCTATTGGCGTGGGGCAGGCGGTATCCGAAAGATACATTCCGAACTGGATGATCGCTTTGCTAATGTAGGCCAATACCAGCCGGACCTCAGACCCGGCAACCGAGGCATAGGGGTGGGTGCCGCTGTCGATTTAGATGTATTTCGGGGATTTTTTGGTTAATGAGAGAAGTCATCTATTCGTTGCGCGTCTGGGACGCAGATGTGCGCCACCAGACGCTGTTGCCGCCGGGAACGATATTGAATGCCTGTCAGATTCGCCGTAAACTGAACGGTGGAGAAGGGGTAGAAGAGTACGCCGTGGAATTCGAGTCCGGCGGCCGCCAGTACGCTTGCCCCTTATTTCTGTTTCAACCTCGCACACATGCTATCGAGCCAGCGGCTGCAGCCGCGGCAGGATTCTAGCAGGGTCCATCGCAAATGTGATCGTTTTCTCCTGGCTTGCGAGCCGTCCCCAAACACGACAAAACCAGCAGTGTGCGCCACAATAGTAGTGTGCGTATCGCCCCCGCCTCTATTCCCGATATCCTCGAAAGACTGCACATTGAACCCGTGAACTCTGGCGCCTGTTATGGCGACTGGATTCCGAGTCCCACCGGCGGTGAGATGCAGTCGTTCAATCCCGCTACGGACGAACCTCTCGCCAAGATACAGATGGCTTCGCTCGCCGATTACGAACTGGTCATGGCGCGCGCCTCGGAGACTTTCCTCGAATGGCGTATGGTCCCAGCACCTAAGCGCAGTGAAATCGTGCGCGAGATCGCCGACGCTCTGCGTAAGCACAAGGAGGACCTGGGTGCCCTGGTCACGCTCGAAATGGGCAAGATCCTACCCGAAGGACTCGGCGAAGTCCAGGAGATGATCGACGTGGCCGACTACGCCGTCGGTCTCTCCCGCCAACTTTACGGTATGACCACGCATAGCGAGCGCCCCGGGCATCGCATGTATGAGCAGTGGCACCCGCTGGGCATCGTGGGAGTCATCAGCGCTTTCAATTTTCCCGTAGCGGTATGGTCATGGAACGCCATGATCGCAGCGGTATGCGGCGATTGCGTGCTCTGGCGACCCTCGTCGGAGACGCCGCTCACGGCCATCGCGGTGCAGAAGATCTGCAACTGCGTGCTGGACCGGCACGGACTGAAGGGTATCTTCAACCTGGTGATTGGACCCAGCAAGCCGATCGGCGAAACGCTCATCCGCGATCCGCGCATTCCGCAAGTGAGCTTCACCGGATCGACCGAAGTGGGCCGCCACGTCGCCGAAGTGGTGGCGCGGCGACTGGGTCGCACCATTCTGGAACTCGGCGGCAATAACGGGATTATCGTAATGGACGATGCGAATCCCGACCTGGTGCTGCGCGCGGTGCTCTTCGGCTCGGTAGGGACTGCCGGCCAGCGCTGCACTACGACGCGCCGGCTCTTCTTGCAGCGCGGGATCGCACCGCGAATCATCGACGCGCTGGTGCACGCTTACAAGCAGGTGAAGATCGGCGATCCGATGGACGAGTCAACGCTGATGGGGCCGTTGATCAACCGCCGCGCCGTGGACGATATGATGGACGGCGTCCGGCGAATTCGCGAGCAGGGCGGAGAGATCCTGTTCGGAGGCACTCGCATGGTGGGCTGCTTCGTGCAGCCAACGCTGGTGCGCGCCCGGCCGGATATGCCGATTCTGAAGGAAGAGATCTTCGCTCCGATTCTGTACCTGGTGGAGTTCGACACTCTGGATGAAGCCATCCATTGGCACAACGATGTGCCGCAGGGCCTGTCGTCCGCCATGTTCACGAACAATCTGATTTCGGCCGAGACTTTCCTCAGCCATCGCGGCAGCGATTGCGGTATCGCCAACATCAATCTCGGGACTAGCGGAGCGGAGATCGGCGGCGCATTCGGCGGTGAGAAGGAGACGGGCGGCGGACGCGAATCGGGAAGCGATTCGTGGAAGGCTTACATGCGGCGGCAGACCAATACCATCAATTGGTCAACGCAACTGCCTCTGGCACAGGGGATTCAGTTTAAGGTATAAGTCGGGGCGTCTGCTTGAACAACAAAAAGGCCGCAGGCCCCCTCGGGAGTCTGCGGCCTTTTTTAAAAGTTAGAACCGGACTATTCCTCCGGAGTCTCGTCTTCGTGTTCGCGGCCTTCGCGCTGCGCTTTGAGGCGCTCTTCGCGGCGCTTGGCGCGATCGGCGGCGCGCTTCACCAGCTCGGAACCCACCAGCTCGAGCATACACACCTCAGCGCCATCGCCCTTGCGGGGTCCAAGGCGCGTAATGCGTGTATAGCCACCTTCGCGTTGTCCGAAGCGCGTTCCCAACGAGTCGAAAAGCTTCTTTACCGACTCCGGAGTAAACAGGACGGCCGCGGCCTGCCGCCGGGCGTGCAGTGTGTCGCGCTTGGCAAGCGTGATCATCTTCTCCACCAGCGGTTTGGCAGCCTTCGCCTTCGGCACGGTGGTAACGATACGCTCCTCGAGAATCACGCTGGTGACGAGATTCCGCAACAGCGCATTGCGGCTGTCGACGGGCCGCTTGAGTTTAAAACCTGCTACTTTGTGTCTGCTCATGGCGTTTCTCGCGACTAGCCCTCGATCTGCTCCGAGCCCTCGTCATCCGGGCCGTAATCCTGCATCGAACCCGCGGGCTGTGCGGGAGGCGCCACCAGCCGGCCATGCGCGTCGATGCGCATACCCAGCGATAGACCCATGTTCGCCAGAATCTCCTTGATCTCGTTCAGCGACTTGCGGCCGAAGTTCTTGGTGCGCAGCATTTCGGCTTCGGTCTTCTGAACCAACTCGCCGATGGTCTGGATGTTGGCGTTCTTCAGGCAGTTGTAAGAACGAACGCTGAGTTCCAGCTCTTCCACCGAGCGGTTGAGAACTTCGTTCATCTTGTCGAGGCCGCGTTCGGAGATCTCTTCGGTCTGCTCCGGCACTTCCTCGAAGTTGATGAAGATGGACATGTGGTCCTTCAGCAGTTTGGCCGCATAGCCGATGGCATCCTGCGGAGAAACTGCGCCGTTGGTCCAGACTTCGAGCGTCAGTTTGTCGTAGTCGGTCATCTGGCCGAGGCGAGCCGCTTCCACCGCGAAGTTCACTTTACGCACGGGCGAGTGCACCGAATCGATCGGGATATAGCCAAGAGCCAGATCCTCGTCGAAGTTCTTGTCGGCGCTCACGTAACCGCGGCCGCTCTTCAGCCGCATTTCGATGCTCAGCTTGCCGCCCTCGCTGACCGTCGCGACATGCACATCGCGATCCAGCACTTCCACGTCGGCATCGGTTTCGATCTGGCCGCTGCGGACGTCGCCATTCTGCTCCACATTGAGCCGCACGGTCTTGATGCCCTCGCCCATAATCTTGAAGGGAATCTGTTTCAGGTTGAGGATGATATCGGTGGCGTCTTCCACCACGCCCGGGATCGGGCTGAATTCGTGCTCGACGCCCTCGATGCGAACTGCTGTAATGGCCGCGCCTTCGATGGAGCTCAACAACACCCGGCGCAAGCTATTGCCGATGGTGGTGCCGAAGCCGCGCTGAAAAGGCTGAGCCGTAAACATACCATACCGCTCCGTTAAGGTTTCGGTATTAGCAACCAATCGTTTGGGTTTTTGGAAGCCCTTGAACATTTAAGTCTCCTCGGAATCAGAAGTCGGAATGCTTGCGCACGCTGCCTTCTAACTCCTAACTCCTGCACTCTTATTTCGAGTAAAGCTCAACAATGAGCTGCTCGTTCAATTGGATCTGCACCAGCTCGCTCCGCTGCGGCAAGCTAGTAATGCGACCCTTCAAACTTTCGCGGTCCACGTCAATCCAGTTGGGAGCGGGGGCGTGCGCCGTGGCGTCGCGAGCAGCCAGGATGGTGGCGTTGCTCTTGCTGCCCTCGCGAACTTCGATGACGTCGCCGATCTTCACTTGCGCCGAGGGGATATTGCACTTGCGGCCGTTGACGTTAATATGGCCGTGGCCCACAATCTGGCGGGCCTGAGCGCGGCTGGTGCCGAACCCCATGCGGTAGATGACACTGTCCAGGCGGCGCTCCAGGTTGGCCATCAGGTTCTCGCCCGTGATGCCCTTTTGCAGAGCTGCCTTCTCGAACGTGCTGCGGAACTGGCGCTCCAACACACCGTATACGCGGCGCACCTTCTGTTTTTCGCGAAGCTGCAGGCCGTAGCCTACAATCTTCTTTGCGCGGTCCTTGCCATGCTGCCCAGGGATGAAGTTGCGCTTTTCGATGGCGCACTTCTCGCTGTGGCAGCGTTCTCCTTTGAGATACAGCTTCATGCCCTCGCGCCGGCATTGCCGGCAAACCGGGCCGATATATCTTGCCAAGTTACGCTCTCCTTAAACCTATCCAACTACAAGGTGCGGTTTACAACCATGGCAGGTCTTCTTCCCGCTTATCAACTACAATTCTTAGCCACTGATAAACACGGATGAACACAGATAAGAGTCGCGCTTTGATCTGTGTTCATCCGTGTCCATCTGTGGCTAATCCTCAAACTCTGCGTTTCTTCGGAGGACGGCATCCGTTGTGCGGAATGGGCGTCACATCCTTGATCGCGCGGACTTCAATACCGGCTGTGGACAATGCGCGTACCGCCGATTCACGACCCGAACCCGGACCGCTGACCCGTACTTCCACCGTGCGCAGTCCGCTTTCACCGGCCTTATTGGCGGCGGTCATCGCAGCCTGCTGCGCGGCGAACGGCGTGCCTTTGCGCGACCCGCGGAACCCGAGCGAGCCGGCGCTCGACCAGGCCAGCGTATTGCCCTCCTGGTCGGAAATGGTCACGATGGTGTTGTTGAAGGTGGCCTGGATATGCACGACGCCCACGTGGACGACGCGCTTCTCCTTCTTCTTGAAGCTCTTCTTCTTGCCTGCTTTTGCGGGTGCTTTCGCCATATTCTACGTCTTCCCCGTGGCTTTCTTCTTATTCGCAACGGTGCCGCGGCGCGGGCCTTTGCGCGTGCGGGCGTTGGTGTGGGTGCGCTGGCCGCGTACCGGCAGGCCGCGGCGATGCCGCAATCCACGATACGAACCCATCTCGATGTGACGCTTGATGTTCATCGAGATCTCTTTGCGGAGATCGCCTTCCACCGCGCCTTCATCTTCCAGAATCTGGCGAACCTTGCTGATTTCGTCTTCAGTCAGGTCGCGGATCTTCTTATCGAATTCGATGCCCGAGCGATAGAGGATCGAGCGAGAACGGGTACGGCCGACGCCGTAAATATACGTGAGCCCGATCTCGGCCCTCTTCGCAGGCGGCAGGTCTACACCGGCAATACGTGCCATAGTTCTCTGGTTACCCCTGTCTCTGTTTGTGTTTCGGGTTGGAGCAGATGACGCGCACCACGCCTTCGCGGTTGATCACCTTGCATTTGTCGCAAATCTTCTTTACAGACGCTCGAACTTTCATAGGAACCTGTCAAATCTTCTTCGTAATTCTTCCCCGGCCCGGATCATGCGGACTCAACTCCACCTCAACCCGGTCGCCCGGCACCAGCCGCACAAAATTCCGTTCCACGGCGCCCACCAGATGTGCCAAAACCTTTTGCTGGTTTTCCAAAACCAGCGCGTAAATCGCCGACGGCCGTTCTTCCACCACCGTCGCCTGAACCTTCACGGCCGGGTCAAAACCCACGGTCCGTTATCCGTCACCGCGATGCAATGCTCGAAGTGGGCGCTGGGGGAACCGTCTTTACTTACCGCGGTCCACTTATCCTTCAACACCACCGCTTCCGGCCTGCCGGCATTCACCATCGGTTCCACCGCCAGGACCATCCCCGGTTTCAACCGCGGATTCTCGTTCTTGCGGTCCACATAATTCGGAACCTGCGGTTCCTCGTGGAGCTGGGTGCCGATGCCGTGGCCCACATACTCCCGCACAATCGAAAACCCGTTGGATTTGACGTGCTGCTCTACCGTGCTGCAAACGTCAAAAAGCCGGTTCCCGGCCCGTACCTGATCGATCGCCAGTTCCAGCGACTCTTTGGTCACTGCCAGCAGTTTTTGAGTCTGCTCGCTGACTTCCCCGATCGGAACGGTGATGGCCGAATCGCCATAGTAGCCGTCCAACTTCACCCCCGTGTCAATGGAAACGATATCGCCCTTCTTCAGGATGCGTTTCGCGTTCGGCATCCCATGGACAATCTCCTCGTTCACCGAGGTGCACAATACAAACTTAAACGCCTCACCGGCCGCCGGCACATAGTAACCCTTGAATGCGGGCTTGGCCCCAGCATCGGCGATCATCTTCTCGGCGGCATGTTCCAGGTCGAGAGTGCTGATCCCTTCGACCGACATTTCCCTTAATTTCTGCAGGATCTGCCATACCAGCAGTCCGCTGCGCCGCATCTTTTCCAATTCAGCGGCGGTCTTACGAACGATCATTGGCTTCCATCGCCTGACAAATCTTCTGAAAAACCACCTCGGGCGGATCGTCGCTGGCATCTACTTCAATCACCCGCCGCCCGGCGGACAAATAGAACTTTAGCACCGGATGGGTTTGTTGCTCATACGCATCCAACCGCTCGCGGATTACTTCCTCGCGGTCATCGTCCCGAATCACCAGCGCCTCGCCGTCTAAATCGCACAAACTATCCACCCGGGGAGGCTGGGTAGCCAGATTGTACAAAGTGCCACAACGAGGACATTGCCGGCGTCCGGTCAAACGGGCAATAATTATATTGTAATCAACTGCGAGATGAATCACCACCTCGCGAATTCCACGCCCGTCCAGCCACCCGCACAGGTATTCGGCCTGCGCGATCGTGCGCGGATACCCATCCAAAATAAATCCTGGCGCGGCATCGGGCTGGCTTAACCGTTCCTGCACCATCCGGTTCACCACGTCATCCAACACCAGGGCGCCGGCCGCCATCTTGGCTCCCACCGCCCGGCCCAATACGCCGTCCTGCCGGATCTGATCCCTCAACATGTCCCCGGTCGAGATGTGGGGAATGTTCAGGCACTGCATCAGCATCTTCGCCTGGGTGCCCTTGCCGGACCCCGGCGAACCAAACAGAACAATAGCCTTCACAAATTCCTAGAAGGTACTCCGCCGACCCCGGATTCGACCGGAGCGGGGAGTGAACCCTTCATAGTGACGCATGATGAGCTGGGCTTCGATCTGGTTGATGGTATCCATGGCCACGCCCACCACAATCAGCAGCGATGTGCCGCCGAAATAGAAATTCACGTTCAAACCATCCAGAATGAAGCGAGGGAACGTCGCGTCGATCCAGTTACCCACCAGCGGAAGGTGCTGCAGATGAATCCCCGAAATCATGAGATCCGGAATCAGACAGAGGATCGAAAGATAAATACCCCCAACCACCGTGATTTTGGTGAGGATGTTGTTCATGTAGTCGGCGGTGTTGCGGCCCGGCCGAATGCCCGGAATGAACCCGCCGTACTTGCGCATGTTGTCGGCAGCTTCGTTGGGATTGAAGATGATCGACACGTAAAAGAAACAGAAAAAGATAATGCCCGCCACGAACAGGACGTAGTAAAGCGGCTCGCTGTGCTGTATGGATCCCAGCGTGTTCGACAGCCAAGCCGTGTTCTTCACCCATGGTAGGGTCAGCAGCGTAGTGGGGAAGGCCAGAATCGAAGACGCGAAAATTACCGGGATGACGCCGCCCGCGTTGACCTTCAGGGGCATATGGGTGGACTGTCCGCCCATCACTCGCCGTCCGATCACGCGCTTGGCATATTGCACCGGAATCCGCCGCTCGCCGCGCTCCACCAGGACGATGAAGGCGACCACCGCGATCATTAGGACGATCAGGATGATCAACGTGATGGCCGACCAATCGTGGAACTGGAAAACGTGCTGGTAGATGTTGCCGATCGCATGCGGGAGCCCGACCACGATGCCGGTGAAGATGATGAGCGACATGCCGTTGCCCACACCGCGCTCGCTGATCTGCTCGCCCAACCACATGATGAACGCCGACCCCGTGGTCAGCGACAACACCGTGAGCATAATGAAGCCGAAGCCCGGATTGATGACGATTCCCTGCATGGACTGCAGGCCCTTGGCGATACCGAAGGATTGAACGATCGAGAGAACCACCGTCAGGTAGCGGGTCCACTGCGTGATCTTGCGGCGCCCCAACTCACCTTCTTTGGAGAGCTTTTCCAGGGTGGGAACCACCACCGTCAACAACTGCAGGATGATCGACGCCGTAATGTACGGCATGATTCCCAGGGCGAAGATGGTCAGACGGCGGATGTTACCGCCCGCGAATAGGTCGAAGAAGCCGAACATCGACCCTTGCGCCGAACCCAGGAATTGCGACCACTGCTGGACATTGACGCCCGGTGTGGGGATGTGTCCGCCCAAACGATACACTGCCAGCAAACCCAGCGTAAACGCCAGGCGCTTGCGGAGGTCGGGTACGCGAAACATGTTCGCGAAGGCTTCAAATAGCTTGTTCATGACACCCCTCGATTCCCGGCGCTATTGAGCGCCGATCACCTGCGCCGTGCCTCCGGCCTTCTGGATCTTCTCCAGAGCCGACTTGGAAAACTGGTGAGCTTCGACGGTCAGCTTCCGGGTCAGCGTGCCCGTGCCCAAAATCTTGAGACCTTTGCCCTGCTTCTTGATTACGCCGAGTTCCATCAGCTTTTCCAGATTGAACGCGTCGCCTTCCAACTTTTCCAGGCGGCCCAGGTTCACAATGGCGTAATCTTCCTTAAAGATATTGGTGAAACCGCGCTTCGGCAGGCGGCGGTGCAACGGCATCTGGCCGCCTTCAAAACCGCGCTTCTGGCCGAATCCGGTGCCGGCGCGCTGTCCCTTGGACCCGCGCGTCGAAGTCTTCCCGTGGCCCGATCCCATACCGCGGCCAATTCTCTTCCGAGGCTTTGTCTGGCCGGCAGGCGGACGTAAATCGCTCAAGTTCATGTCGAATCTCCAGATGCGGCCGAGGGCCAATGGCGAGGGAAGAACGTTCCCCAACACCGGGGCCCCCCAGCCCCATTCAATCCTATTCCACTACTACCAGGAGGTGAGGAACCTTCTTCACCATGCCGCGAAACACCGGGGTGTCCGGGCGCTCCACTACCTGGTTCAGTTTCCGCAGACCGAGTCCCTTTACCACCAGCTTGTGCTTCTCCGGGGTGCAGATCGGGGACCGGACCAGTTTGATCTTGATCTTGCCTTCCATTAGAGCTTCTCCACGGCGATGCCACGCATCTCCGCCACGGTCGCTTTGTCGCGCAACGACTCGAGCGCTACGATCGTCGCTTTCACCACGTTGTGGGGATTGCGACGGCCGATCGACTTGGTTTGAACGTTGGGAATGCCGCAGGCCGAAATCACCGCACGCACCGCGCCGCCCGCAATCACACCAGTTCCTTCGGGAGCCGGCTTCAACAACACCTGCGAGCTGGCGAACACGCCCAGCACGCGATGCGGGATGGTGGTCTCGAACACGTTGACCTTGCGCAGATTCTTCTTGGCGGCTTCAATGCCTTTGCGGATCGCGGAAGGCACTTCCTTCGCCTTGCCTACGCCGTACCCCACCACCTTCGCGCTAGGATCGCCAATCACCACCAGCGCCGAGAAGCTGAGGTTTTTGCCGCCCTTGACTACTTTGGTGACGCGGTTGATGGCAACCACCTGCTCTTTGAGGTTGAGCGTCGCCGGATCGATCCGTTTTGCTGACGTTACCATTAGAACTCCAGTCCCGCTTCCCGCGCGGCGTCGGCGAGCGCCTTCACCCGGCCATGATAATGATAGCCGCCACGGTCGAACACGACGCTCTTGATTCCCTTTTCCTTGGCGCGTTCGGCCACCAGTTTCCCGATCGCCTGGGCCGCCTTCACATTGCCGCCATTGGTCTTGGCGCCTTTATCCACCGAGGAAGCCGAAACCAGCGTCTTGCCGGCCGTATCGTCGATGACCTGCGCATAGATGTGGGCCACACTGCGGAAGATGGCCAGACGCGGCCGTTCCGTGGTCCCCGACAGCTTACGCCGAATGCGCGTATGAATCCGATTGCGGACTTCGTTTTTTTCCAGTTTACGAATCATTTGCCACCCGCCCCGGTCTTACCGACCTTCTTGCGCAGCGCTTCGCCAGTATAGCGGACACCCTTGTTCTTATAAGGATCCGGTTTGCGGAGCGCACGGATGTTGGCAGCCACCTGCCCCAGCATCTGGCGGTCATAGCCCGTCAGCACCAGGTGAGTCTGCTTATCAATCTTCATATCGACGCCGTCCGGCAGCAGGACTTCGATGGGATGCGAATAGCCCAGCGTGAACGTCGCGATCTTACCCTTGACGTCGGCGCGATAGCCGATGCCGACAATATCCAGCTCGCGGGTGAATCCCGTCGATACGCCCTGCACCGCATTCGCCGCCAGCGCGCGCGTCAATCCATGCAGCGCGGCGTGGCTGTCCGACTCGCGCTTCACGTTCAGGACGCCCGACGCCTGTTCGAAACTGATTCCTTCCGGAATCGGAACCGTCAGCGTGCCCTTGGGACCCGTGACCTGCAGTTGATCGCCGATCTGTATTTTGACGCCGCTTGGCAGCGGGATCGGCTTTTTACCAATTCGTGACATATCGCTCCACTCAAAACCCTTTGACCTTCCACCCCATTCCGCCTGCGGTCCAAGCGCCAGAGACGCTCCCCCGCACCGCCAGGAGTCCTACCAGACGCGGCAGAGAATCTCCCCGCCGACGTGCTCCTTGTGCGCGTCCCGTCCGGTCATGACACCGCGCGGCGTGGTCAGAATATTGATTCCGAGCCCGCCCAGCACCCGCGGAATATCCGTCTGGCCGACGTAGACGCGGCACCCGGGCCGCGACACGCGCTCAATCGCGGAGATCACCGGCGAGTTGTTCGTGGCGTATTTCAGGTAGATCTTGATGGTCTTCTTCGCGCCTTCTTCCGCCACTTTGAAGTTGGTAATGAAACCTTCTTCCTTCAGAATGCGCGCGATTTCCGTCTTTAGCTTGGAGGCCGGCACGTCCACTTTGGGGTGGCGGGCCTGGATCGCGTTACGCACGCGAGTCAGCATGTCGGCTATGGGATCGCTCGTCATAATTCTCCTACGTCGCTCGACTTCTTACCAGCTTGCCTTCGTCACGCCGGGGATCTCGCCATTCAAAGCGAGCTGGCGGAAGCACAGCCGGCAAATACCAAACTTGCGCAAAAAGGCGCGCGGCCGGCCGCAGCGCCAGCAGCGGTTCCGGTGCCGGGTTGGGTGCTTGTCGATTCCCGGCTTATTCTGAGCCTTTAACGTCTGGGATTCCCGGCGAATCTTTTCAAGCTTGTTATCTTTCGCAATCTTCGCGGTTGTAGCCATATCTCTCCCTTGCGAACCTATTGCCGGAACGGCATCCCCATCTGCTTCAACAGCGCCAGGCCCTCCGCATCGGTGCGGGCCGTGGTGGTGATGGAAATGTTCATTCCCTTGGTCTTTTCCACCTTGGCGTAATCGATCTCCGGGAAGATCAACTGATCCTTGATGCCCAGAGTGTAATTGCCCCGGCCGTCGAAACTCTTGGTCGAAACGCCGCGGAAATCGCGGACGCGTGGCAGGGCCACATTCACCAGCCGGTCGAAAAACTCGTACATGCGGTCGCCGCGCAGTGTCACCATACAGCCGATCGATTGGCCTTCACGCAGTTTGAACTGCGCGATGGATTTCTTCGCCTTGGTAATCACGGGCCGCTGACCGGCGATTTGGCCCAGCTCGTTGACTGCGCCGTCCATCAGCTTGGCATTCTGCGTGGCCTCGCCAAGACCGATATTGACCGAAATCTTGTCGAGCTTCGGCACGGCCATCGGGTTCTTATACCCGAACTCTTTGGTCAGCGCCGGAACCACTTTTTTCTGATAAGTCTCAATCAAACGTGCTGCCATGGAATCCTCGCTTACTTCTTATCCAGAGTCTGTCCGCACTTGCGGCAGACTCGAGTGCGACGCGTTTTGCCGCCCGCCACGTGGTCGGTATGGTGCGACATGCGCACCGCCTTGTTGCAGCCGGGGCACACAATCATCACGTTCGACACGGCGATGGCGCTCTCGCGCTCGGCAATACCGCCCTTGACCTGCTTCTGCGGATTGGGCCGCGTGTGACGCTTGATCATCATCACGTGCTCCACCAGCACCTTGCCGATTTCGCGATCCACCCACAAAACGCGACCCGTTTTGCCTTTGTCGCGCCCGCTGATCACCTTAACGGTGTCTTCCTTCTTCAAATCGATACGTACCGGCTCAGCCGGCTTTCTTTTTGCAATAGCCATCAGATTACCTCGGGGGCCAGAGACACGATCTTCATGAACTTCTTGTCCCGGAGTTCACGGGCAACCGGCCCGAATACGCGTGTCCCCACCGGCTCGCCTACATCGTTAATCAACACCGCGGCGTTGGAATCGAAGCGGATGTAAGTGCCGTCCTTGCGCCGCGTCTCTTTGCGCATGCGGACAATCACGCAGCGCACCACTTTACCCTTCTTGATCGCCGAATCAGGTGCGGCCTCTTTCACGGCGGCGGTTACCACATCGCCCAGCCCGGCGCGCAGTCCGAGGTCGCCACCGCGCGGCAGGATACAGGAAAGCCTGCGCGCGCCGGAGTTATCGGCCACCTCGAGAATCGTTCGCATTCCAATCATAGTTTGGAGTCTCCAAATTCACCGGAAGGACGCGTTCTCAGCGTCTCAGCGGTGAAATGCATACTAAACCTTCACGTCCAAGTCCGCCGGCTGCGCGCCTACCTGGGCCGCCCTGCGAATCACTTCGGCCAGCCGCCAGCGCTTCAGTTTGCTGAGCGGACGGCATTCCACGATGCGGACGACGTCGCCGGTCTTGGCAGTGCCTTCTTCATCGTGCGCGTAAAACTTCTTCCGCTTTCCGATGATGCGTTTGTACAACGGGTGCGGCACGCGGCGGCTCACCTCAACCACGATGGTCTTCTCCATCTTGGTGGAAACCACTTCGCCGATCTTTTCGTTCTTGATTCCCCCGACGTGCTTCGCCGCCTGGGCTGTTTGTTCGGCCATGTTATTTCTTCGCTCCAGCGAGCTCTCTCTCGCGCAGGACAGTGTAGATGCGGGCGCGAGTCTTCTTCATCGCGCGAACCTTCTTCAGCCCTTCCATCTGTCCCATGGACATCTGAAACTGAAGACGAAACATCTGTTCATCCATTTCAGATAACTGCCGCTGCAATTCCGCGGCGTCGAGATCGCGAACCTTCTGAGACTTCATATCCTTTACTCCCCGCTCTCCCGGGTGACCAGCTTGGTCTTGATCGGCAGCTTGTGGGCCGCCAGGCGCATCGCCGCCGTGGCCGTCGCCAGATCCACGCCTTCCATTTCGAACAGGATCTTGCCGGGGCGGATCACCGCTACCCACTGCTCGGGCGCGCCTTTACCCTTACCCATACGGGTTTCAGCAGGCTTCTTGGTGATGGGCTTGTCTGGGAACAGCCGGATCCACACCTTGCCGCCGCGCTTGATGGAACGCGTCATGGCCACGCGGGCGGCTTCAATCTGCCGGTCGGTGATCCATGCGCACTCCAGCGCCTTCAGGCCGTACTCCCCGAACGAGATCGACGACCCGCGCCACGCCTTGCCGGCCATGCGGCCGCGCTGTTGCTTCCTGAACTTCACCTTCTTTGGCATCATCATGGCGGTTTGTCCTCGATCCTTACTGCTTCTCTTCCGAACCTTCCGGCTTGGTGGTTTCACCCTCCGCCGGCTTGGTCTCTGGTTCCGGCGTTGCTGCCGGTGTTTCCTGACGAGCTTCCTGCTTCCAGGAAGGCGATTGCGGCGACATCATGGGCGGCAGAATGGGAGCCGCCTGACGCACTGCCGGACGGGGTAGATCTGAAGGCGGCGTTTGAGTCGCCGGCCCACCCGGATCCACTGCCGGAGGAGGAGGCGCCGACTGCATCGGGCCACGATCTCCAGCGCGGTCGCGATCACGGCCGCGTCCACCGCGGTCGCCACGATCTCCGCGCTCGCGCCGGTCGCGCGAATCGCGCCTCGGCTCGGGCTCGGGCAGCAACCCGCCGCGCCGCTTGGTAAGGTCAAGGATCTCGCCCTTATAGATCCAGGTCTTAATTCCGATCACACCGTAGGTGGTGCGCGCTTCCGAAAATCCGTAATCGATATCGGCGCGCAGGGTGTGCAGCGGCAGTTGGCCCTGCAGATACCATTCGCTGCGCGCGATTTCCGCGCCATTCAAACGGCCCGACACGCGGACTTTGATTCCCTTGCAGCCGAAGCGCAGCGCCGAATCCACGGCTTTACGCATAGCGCGGCGGAAGGCAACGCGCTTTTCAAGCTGCAGCCCGATGGACTCGCACACCAACTGCGCGTCCAGCTCCGGCTTGTGAACTTCCTGAATGTCGATGAAGACTTCACGCTTCGTCTTCTTCGCCATGTCCTGCTTGAGCTTTTCGATCTCCGCGCCCTTGCGCCCGATGATGATACCCGGACGCGACGTTCGGATGGTGACGCGCAGTTTGTTGCCCGGACGATCCACTTCGATCGAGCTCACGCCTGCCGACTTGAGGCGGTCACGCAGCGTTTCCTTCAGTTCCAGGTCTTCCTGCAGCAGCTTCGCGTAGCCCTGCTTGGCAAACCACCGCGACCGCCACGGCTTGTTAAAGCCCAGTCGAAAACCGTACGGATGAACTTTCTGTCCCATCTACGATTCCTTCTCCGCCACTTTAATGACGATATGCGCCAAACGTCTCTGATACCGGTACGCGCGGCCCATGGGGGCCGGCCGCACCCGCTTCATCCGCGGCCCTTCGTTGACTTTGGCTTCCGAGACGTACAGCTTGTCCACGTCCACGTCCTCGGACCGGTTGGTCGCGTTGGCAATGGCCGATTGCAGCACTTTCTCCACCGTGGGCGCGATGCGCTTGTTGGTGGTGCGCAGCGTGTTCAACGCCGCCCCCGCCTGCTGGCCGCGGATGAGGTCCACCACCAGCCGCGCTTTCTGCGGGGAGATTCGGATATATCGTGCTTCCGCTTTCGCTTCCATGAACTTTCCTCTTAAGGTTTGACCGGTTAAAGCCAGTCCTACCTTTTATGCCGGCTTCGCCGTCTTTTCCGTAGCCGCCTTCACCGAGTGGCCTTTGAACGTTCGCGTGGGCGAGAACTCACCCAGCTTGTGTCCCACCATGTTCTCGGTGATGTACACCGGGATGAACTTCTTCCCGTTGTGCACCGCGATGGTCTGCCCCACGAACTCCGGCAGAATCGTGGACCGGCGCGACCAGGTGCGCACCACCTTCTTCTCATTGGTGGCCACCAGGACAGCCATCTTGGCTTCCAGGTGCGTATCGGTAAACGGCCCCTTCTTAACTGATCGACCCATGTGCGCCTACCTCTTCTTGCTCTTATGCGTAACGATCCACTTGTCGGTACGCTTGTTGTTGCGCGTCTTGAATCCGCGCGTGGGCTGGCCCCAAGGGGTCACCGGGTGACGGCCGCCGGAGGTTTTGCCCTCGCCGCCGCCGTGGGGGTGATCCACCGGGTTCATGGTTACGCCGCGATTGTGCGGGGTCTTGCCCAGCCAGCGCGTGCGCCCTGCCTTGCCCAGCGATTCGTTCTCGTGATCCGTGTTGCCCACCTGGCCGACGGTAGCCATGCAATCGATCTGCACGCGCCGCGTCTCGCCCGAGGGCAGTTTCAGCAGCGCAATGCCGCCTTCCTTCGAAACCAACTGCGCCTGCGCCCCCGCCGAGCGGGCCATCTGCGCGCCCTTGCCGGGACGGCAGTTCGATGTTGTGAACCACGGTGCCGGCCGGCATATTCTTCAGTGGCAGCGAGTTGCCCAACAGAATATCGGCGGTGGGTCCGGACATCACCTTCATCCCCACCTTCAGCCCGTCCGGCTGCAGGATGTAGCGCTTCTCACCGTCCGCGTAGTTCAGCAGCGCGATACGCGCCGAGCGGTTGGGATCGTATTCAATCGCCGCCACCGTCGCCGGAATTCCGAACTTGTCGCGCTTGAAATCGATGATGCGGTACGCCTTCTTGGCGCCGCCGCCGATGAACCGCGAACTCACACGACCGGTGCTGGTGCGTCCGCCGGTGCGCTTCTTCGATTCCACCAGCGATTTTTCCGGCCGTTGTTTGGTGATTTCTTCGCGTGTTACCACGCTCATGAATCGCCGGCTGGGAGTAAACGGACTAAATGTCTTGATCGGCATCGCTTAAATCTCCGCGAAGTCGGGCACTTTTTCGCCCTTCTTCAGCTTCACGTAGGCCTTCTTCCAATCCGAGCGGTAGCCGGCGAACCTGCCGCGGCGCCGCAGTTTGCCGTCGAAGGTGGCGGTGCGGACCTCGTCCACTTTCACTTTGAACAAGCTTCTCCACCGCAGCCTTGACCTGCGTCTTATTGGCGTCTGGAGAAACTTCAAAGCACAGCGTGCGCTCGTTGTCTTTTTTGTCCACGCCCTTCTCTGTAACGAGCGGGCGGCGTAACACCTGGTGGATGGTCATTTCGCGAGTGCCTCCGAGAACTTCCGGGCCGCCGCTTCGGAAATCAGCACGCTCTTGTGGCCCAGCAGATGGTAAGGATTGACTTCGCGAGTGGGCATCAGGGTGACGCCCTTCAGATTGCGGATTCCCAGGCTGAGATTCTTGTTCTCGCCGTTATCCACCACCAGCACTGTGCGGCCGGCTTCCAGCTTGCCCAGAACACCCATAGCGCTCTTGGTCTTGTGGTCGGCGAAATCGAAGGCCTGCACCACCTTCAGTTCACCATCGCGAACCTTGGCGGAAAGGGCCGAGCGCAGGGCGCCCAGCATCATCTTGCGCGGCAGCTTATAGCTGTAATCGCGCGTCACCGGTCCATGAACCGTGCCGCCGTGGCGCCAGATCGGCGACCGGACGGAACCCACACGAGCCCGCCCTGTGCCCTTCTGCTTCCACAGCTTCTTGCCCGAACCCGCCACTTCACTGCGAGTCTTGGTCTTGTGCGTGCCGCGGTGGCTGCCGGCCTGGAATTGCCGCACTGCTTCGTAGAGCAGGGCTTCGTTCACTTCGGCGCCGAAAACTTCGTCGGCCAGTTCCAACTCGCCGACCTTGGCATTATTCAAATCCACTACATCAACTGTTGGCATGAGGTTACCTCTTGGACCTCCGCACCAGGACGTAGCCGCCGTTAGGACCTGGAACCGCGCCTTTCACCACCAGCACGTTATCCTCGGTGTCCACCTCGACTACTTCCAGGTTGCGCACCGTCACCCGTTCGCTGCCCATGTGGCCGCCCATGCGCATACCGGGAACCACGCGCGATGGGAAGCTGGATGCGCCAATGGAACCGGGAGCGCGGTGGAACATGGAGCCGTGGGATCCTTCGCCGCCGCGGAAGTGGTGCCGCTTCACGACGCCAGCAAAGCCCTTGCCCTTGCTGATGCCGATCACGTCCACCTTGTCCTTGGGCTTGAACTGATCCACCAGCACCTTGTCGCCGGGCTTGAAGTCATCATCGCCGGGACGAAGTTCGAACTCGCGCAGGAACTTCGCGCCTTCCGCCCCTGCTTTCTTCAGATGACCGGTCCGCGGCTTGTTGATGCGCTGCGGCTTGACGAACTCCATCAGGCCGAGCTGAACTGCATCGTAGCCATCCGTGGTGGGCGTCTTGCGCTGCATCACCATGCACGGACCCGCCTTGAGCAGAGTGACCGGCACGGCTTGACCGTCTGGCCGGAACATCTGCGTCATTCCGATCTTTTTGCCAAGGATTCCTGGGCTCATCTTGAGATCCTTCTTTTCACCGCTGAGACGCCGAGATCGCTGAGGCTACGCAGAGAAACCTAAAATTGCTCTTCTCTGCGTTTTCTCTGCGATCTCGGCGTCTCAGCGGTGAGCCTTTCATTTCCCAAACGCCTTAATCTCTACATCCACACCGGCCGGCAGATCCAGCTTCATCAGCGCATCTACCGTCTGCTGCGTCGGCTCGAGGATGTCCAACAGCCGCTTGTGCGTCCGGATTTCAAACTGCTCGCGCGACTTCTTGTCGACGTGCGGCGAGCGCAAAACAGTCGTGATGCTCCGGCTTGTCGGCAGTGGAATCGGACCGGCCACAGTGGCGCCGGTCCGCTTCGCGGTATCCACAATCTCCGTGGTCGATTGATCGAGCACGCGGTGATCGTAAGCCTTCAACCTGATGCGAATGCGTTCTCTTAAGGCCATAGTTTTTTACTTAGTAATCTCGGACACCGTGCCGGCGCCCACTGTGCGGCCGCCTTCGCGAATCGCGAAGCGCAGCCCTTTGTCCATGGCGATGGGCGTAATCAGTTCCACCGTCAACTGTACGTTGTCGCCCGGCATCACCATCTCGGTGCCTTCCGGCAACTGCGCCACTCCCGTCACGTCCGTCGTGCGGAAATAGAACTGCGGCCGGTAGCCCTTGAAGAACGGCGTGTGACGTCCGCCCTCTTCCTTGCTCAGTACGTAAACTTCACCCTTGAAATTGGTGTGCGGCGTAATCGAACCGGGCTTCGAGATAACCTGCCCGCGCTCCACTTCTTCCTTTTCCACACCGCGCAGCAGCAGGCCGACGTTGTCCCCGGCGCGCCCCTGATCGAGCAGCTTCTTGAACATTTCGACGCCGGTCACCACCGTCTTGCGGGTGGGCTTGAAACCGACGATCTCCATTTCCTCGCCGACCTTGCAGATGCCCCGCTCGATACGACCCGTCACCACTGTGCCGCGTCCCTGAATCGAGAAGATATCTTCGATCGGCATGATGAACGGCTTGTCCACCACGCGCTCCGGCATGGGGATGTAGCTGTCGACCGCTTCCATGAGTTCGTCGACCGTCTTTTCCCACTGCGCTTCGCCATTCAGCGCGCCCAGTGCCGACACCCGCACCACCGGCAGATCGTCGCCCGGGAACTGGTAAGTCTTCAACAACTCGCGCACTTCCAGTTCCACCAGGTCGAGCAGTTCGGGATCGTCCACCATGTCGACCTTATTCATGGCCACCACGATGTACGGCACACCCACCTGACGGGCGAGCAGCACGTGCTCACGGGTCTGGGGCATGGGGCCGTCGGTCGCCGCCACCACCAGGATGGCGCCGTCCATCTGCGCCGCGCCGGTGATCATGTTCTTGATGTAATCGGCGTGACCGGGGCAATCGACGTGGGCATAGTGCCGCTTCGCCGTTTCGTACTCGATGTGGGCCACGGCGATCGTGATACCGCGGGCCTTTTCTTCCGGCGCGTTATCGATGGAATCGAAGCTCCGGAATTTGTTTTTCGGATTGTGCTTGGCCAGCACCTTGGTGATCGCCGCCGTCAGGGTGGTCTTGCCGTGATCGATGTGCCCGATCGTCCCGATGTTTACGTGCGGCTTGCTGCGGTCAAATTTTTCTTTCGCCATATGCCATCAATCTCCTTATTAATGACCTACTTCGTTGCTTTGCCTTGGACCCGGCTGACGATTTCTTCCGCCACCGACTTCGGCACTTCCTCGTACCGGGAGAAGTGCATGGTGAAGCTGCCCCGGCCTTGCGTCCGCGAACGAAGCTCGGTCGCATAACCGAACATTTCGCTAAGCGGCACACTGGCCCGGATCATCTGCGTCGTGCCCTGGATTTCCGTGCCTTCCAATTGCCCGCGGCGCGAGATCAAGTCGCCGTTGACCGGTCCCATGTATTCGTCCGGAACCACTACTTCCACCGCCATCACCGGTTCCAGGAGCACCGGCTTTGCCTTGCGGCACGCTTCCTTGACGCAGATGGAACCGCAGATCTTGAACGCCATTTCCGAAGAGTCGACTTCGTGGTAGTCTCCGTCGTACACCGAAACCTTGATGTCTACCATCGGAAAACCGGCCAGGATGCCGCCTTCGAGCGCTTCCACCACGCCTTTTCCCACAGCGGGAATGAATTCCTTCGGAATGTTTCCGCCCCGGATTTCGTTCTCGAACTCGTAGCCTTTGCCCGGGTTCGGCTCCACGCGCAGTTTGGTGCGCGCGTACTGTCCGCTGCCGCCCGTCTGCTTCTTGTGGGTGTAGTCGAATTCCGACATCTGCCGGATGGTCTCGCGATATGCAACCTGCGGCTTACCGACATTTGCCGCCACACCGAATTCACGCATCATGCGGTCCACGATGATTTCCAGGTGGAGTTCGCCCATTCCTGAAAGAATCGTCTGGCCGGTTTCCGCGTCCGTGTTGACCTTGAAGGTAGGATCTTCCTGAGCCAGCTTCGCAATGGCCATGCCCATCTTTTCCTGATCGGCCTTGGTTTTGGGTTCCACCGCCAACTGAATCACCGGCGTCGGGAAGTCAATCTTCTCGAGTGCGATGGGATGTTCTTCATCGCAAATCGTATCGCCCGTCGAAATGGTCCGCAGCCCTACCGCCGCGCAAATGTCGCCCGCTAGAATCTCGGTGATGTCTTCGCGCTTATTGGCGTGCATGCGCATCAGACGGCCGACACGCTCTTTACGCCCCTTGGCCACGTTGAATACCGACTCGCCCGCCGACATCTTTCCCGAGTACACGCGGAAAAACGCCAACTGGCCCGAGTACGGGTCGGTCATGATCTTGAAGACCAGCGCCGCAAACGGCTCGCTGTCGGACGGCTTGCGGATGATCTTGACTTCCGGATTGTCCACGTCCAGACCCTGCACAGGAGGAATGTCCAGCGGCGAAGGCAGATAATCCACCACCGCGTCCAGCATGGTCTGCACGCCCTTGTTCTTGAATGCCGAACCGCAGATCACCGGGAAAATCTTCAGCCCGATCGTAGCCTTACGGATACCGGCCCGAATTTCCTCGTTACTCAGCGCTTCGCCATGCACGAACTTCTCAAACAGGACATCGTCGAATTCGGAAACCGCTTCGATCATCTGCTCGCGATAACTCTTGGCCTTCTCAACCAGGTCCTCGGGAATCTCGACGATGTCGAACTCCGCGCCCAGGGTCTCGTCGCGCCAGATCACGGCCTTCATCTCCACCAGGTCGACAATGCCTTTGAACTGGTCCTCAGCGCCTACCGGGATCTGAATCGGCACCGGCTTCGCCTTGAGGCGTTCCACGATGGTATCCACGGAGCGGTAGAAATCGGCGCCGACGCGATCCATCTTATTGATGAAGCAAATCCGCGGAACGTGGTACTTATCGGCTTGCCGCCACACAGTCTCCGACTGGGGCTGCACGCCGGCAACGGCATCGAAAACCGCTACGGCGCCATCGAGCACGCGCAGGGAGCGCTCCACCTCGGCCGTGAAATCCACGTGGCCGGGTGTGTCGATGATATTGATCTGCATGTCCCGCCAGGAGCAGGTAGTGGCGGCGGAGGTGATGGTGATGCCGCGCTCCTGTTCCTGTTCCATCCAGTCCATGGTGGCAGTGCCCTCATGAACTTCGCCGATCTTGTGCGACCGGCCCGTGTAATACAGGATCCGCTCGGTCGTGGTGGTTTTACCGGCATCGATGTGCGCAGCGATGCCGATGTTTCTCATCCGCTCGAGTGGGATCGTTCTTGCCATAAAAACGTTTAAACCTTAGGTCCTTTTCTCTACCACCGGTAATGCGCGAAAGCCTTATTGGCTTCGGCCATACGGTGGACGTCGTCTCTCTTCTTAATTGCGCCGCCGCGAAGGTTGGCGGCGTCGTTCAACTCATTGGCCAGCTTTTCGGCCATGCCCTTTTCGGGGCGGGTCCGCGCCTGCGTGATGATCCAACGCATGGCCAGCGAGGTGCGGCGATTCTGCGGCACTTCGATGGGCACCTGATAGTTGGCGCCGCCCACACGCCGCGTCTTCACTTCGAGCAGCGGCTTGGCGTTTTCCACGGCCTTCTTGAAGGCCTTCAGCGGATCGTCGCTGGTGCGCTCCCGCAACTGATCCATGGCCCCATAGAAGATCCCCTGGGCGGTATTCTTCTTTCCCTGCCACATCATCGAGTTCACGAACTTCTCGACCAGGGTGGAGTTGTAGACCGGATCCGGCAATACTTCGCGTAATAACTGCTCTTCTTCTTCGTGGCATACGTTACCTACGATTTCGGCCTTTTGGCCCCGTACTTCGATCTGCCCTGCTTGCGGTTCGCCACACCGGCGGTATCCAGCGCGCCGCGGATCACGTGATAGCGCACGCCGGGAAGATCCTTCACGCGGCCTCCGCGAATGAGCACGATCGAGTGCTCCTGCAGGTTGTGGTCCGACGCCGGGGATATACGTGGTCACTTCGATCCCGTTG
Organism: uncultured Solibacteraceae bacterium; assembly: GCA_963815475.1. Classification (GTDB taxonomy): domain Bacteria; phylum Acidobacteriota; class Terriglobia; order Bryobacterales; family Bryobacteraceae; genus Sulfopaludibacter. Next base: position 497,322 of record CAWFHD010000001.1, read on the forward strand.
GTCAAGCGCACACGGGCTACTTTACGCAGCGCCGAATTGGGCTTCTTGGGAGTGGAGGTGTATACGCGCGTACAAACTCCGCGCTTCTGCGGGCAGCTATTCCAGCGCCGGGCTGGAAGTTTTCCAGCGTGGCGGCTTCCGCCCATTACGCACAAGTTGGTTAAACGTCGGCACGATTTTCCTCTTCGCGTTCCAAAATGACGCGATTCAAGTTCTACAGTGGTTAAAAACAGCGAGGATTACTTGCTTCGGACAGGCCCATGTCACCATTCGGCGTAACCGAAGGAACCTCGGGACCTCACCCCTGGCCGGACTCGCCCACAGACGAGTGGTAGCACAGGAGCAGAAAGCTATCTCGCGAAACTTTTCAATCATACCGAATTGGTACGGAGAGTGCAAGTCGGTGTAAAGTTTATGTCGGTGTAAAGTTTACGGCAAATGGACTGAGGCCAAGTCCGAAGGCATATCGTTCCGGCGCTCTCCGGAAGCTGCCGACGGCATCCCATACAACACCATTAGAATCAACGGCTTAAATAGAATTCGAGCACCGGGTTTGGATTATGTTGCGTGCCGCCGTTACTTTACCCGCTCGAAACGCAGATTTTTCGATCGCGGCCCCAACATTTCCACGATTTCTTCCAGCCCGTGCCGCACATGCGCCCGCATGGCCTTATCGGCGCCTTCCGGCTTACCGCAGTTCAAAGCTTCGATCAGCCCGCGATGAAAGCGCGGCGGCAGCGCCGGCCTGCTAGCCGCCACGTCGAACAGCCAGTTGAAAATCAGCACGTGATTCTTTTCGATCATCTCGCGTAGCGCCTGGCATTCGGCAAACTCTGCGATCTTCAGATGAAGCTCCAAATGGTAGCTTTGCACCGCATAGAGAGAATCGCGATCGGGCTGGGTAGCGCTGGAGCAGCGGTCGAACATGCTGTCCATGTGCTCTGCCATTCGCTCCAGTTCCCGCTTCTGCCGGGGAGTGACTCGTTCGGCATACAAACGGGCTGCCTGTGACTCCAAGGCTTCCCGAATCTGATACCGCTCGCGGATCTCGCCGGCGGTTGGAAAGCACACGCGCGTTCCGACTCTTGGCCGGCTTTCCACCAACCCGTCGTTTTCCAGAGTCTGCAGCGCCTCGGCCACCGGCAGCAGACTCATCCCGAGTTCGGCCGCCAGCCTGCGTCGCGAGAGCGGAGCCCCCAGCGCCAGGTCGCCCTTCAAGATCCGTTCCCGAATGATGTAGTATGCCTTCTCCGACAGGCTGACGCTTTCGCCGCGTTTTCCGGCTGCGCGAGAGGTGGGGGGCACGGTAGATCCAGAATCGCGGATCGGAAACTGATATGTCAAGTTACAGAACGTTCAGAAAATTGACCAGGTCCTGCTTCTCTTGTTCGGTGTATCCAATGCCAAACCGGCGATCGTAAAACTCCACCACGTCCCGCAGGGTTCGCGCCGAACCGTTGGAGAAATAAGGCGCTCGGGCAGCCAATCCGCGGATCGGCCCCAGCACGATGGCGCCGACATCGGCGCACTTACCCGAAATCAACCCACGCCCTGGATCGTGCGTGTAGATCGCTTTTCCCGACGTCTCGCAGGTGATGCGGAACATCGGTAGATCGGGGGCATCCTGCAAATCGGCGGTGTTGGCCGTGCCAATATCCATCCATCGGGTCATTCCCGCCGCATGACAACTCGCGCAAGTGACCGCTGCGCCGCGATCGCGAAATCCATGGGCAAAGAATACGTCGCCGCCGCGTGCCACCGATGCGCGAAATGCTATTTGCGAACTCGAATCACTCGCGCTCCTGGCTTTTCGCCACACGTCAAACAGCCGCAGCACATCATCTGGCGCCTGACCCAGGGCGGCCTTTCCTGCCGCCAGATTCTGCGGCCCGAGCACGGCCGGTCCGTCTTTTTCGTTCAGCAATCCGGCGCGGATATCCGCACTCTGCGCCATATAGAGCTGCGTTTCGAAATCCACGATCTGGCGCAACTGCTCCAGCGTGGGATGCGAGGCCGCCTGCTCGTGAATCAGGATGGCGCTGATCGCCTGGCTTTCCAGGTTCGGTTCGCGGCCGTCCGACATGAAGCTTTTGCCTTGCGGCCCGGCGGCGATTTGGTCCAGGTTGGCCGCAACGCGGGGCCTGCGATATACCGAAACCAAATGCCGGCCGGTATTGCAACCCGTGGGATCGCGCACCACTTCGATGCGGAACTCGGGCTTCGTCCTTGGGGGCCAGGGCAGCGCAATCCGAAACAGCCCGCGTTCCAGCAGCAACGAGTGCGACTCCCGCCGATCCTGCGGAAGATCCGGACAGTTCGAACCGTCGACCGCGGCAAAGATCGGGTCGCGTCCATTGGTCTCGTTCCATCGCGTCCGCAGAGTCGCGGTGGAAATGCTCATCGCATCGGCGGGCTGATGGCAGGTGACACAGGCGCGGCCATTGGCGCCGAGCGCTTCGAAAAACGGATGACCCTGCGTCTGCACCGCGCCTTTGCGGTTAACCAGAGTCACCTGGCCATCCGGATTGTCGAAGGTGTCGTCCCGCGTCAGATATCCGCCCTGCCCGGCTTCCCACCAAGCGTGGCCGCGGCTGTACCCGCTCTGAGCTCCCGCAATCCAGGCCGAAGCCAGCATCGACGCCAAACCGAAGAGTTTCGTTGAGCACCGCATCGCTTATTGAAATGCCGCCAGCGCGGACTTGGGAACCTTCGCCACCACGTTGTACTGCGGATCCACCATCTCTGCGATTTCGTACTTCATCGCGCTCCCCAACAAGATCGCGATCTCATTGTCGTTGAGCTTGTAACTGGCCTTCAGCCACCCGGCGAGTTGCGCCGTGGCCGCCTGCACCGCATCCGGTATCGAGCCGGCGATTCCCAACGCAATCAGATAGTCGCGATTCTCCGCGCGCGGTCCCACCGTCGAGACGCCGCGCTGCAAGTCCACCGTGAATTCGACGTCGAGCGATGTCTCGAGCGCCGCGCCAGTCAGTTCGCCATCGCCCATGGCGGCGTGGCCGTCGCCCAGGAAGAACAGCGCCCCAGGATGGAACACAGGCAGATACAGCGTCATGCCTTCGCCCATCTGGTTGTAGTCCATATTGCCGCCGAACGGACCCAGGTCCACCGCGCGATAAGATTGGCTTCCCGCCGGCGCCGTGGCCAGGCATCCGATCATCGTCAGGATCGGCACCGTATAGTTCTTCATGCGCTCGCTGGGATGCGCCAGTCTGGCAACACCATGGGCTCGATCGAGGGTCCACTGGCTGTCGAAATCATTTTCGTAGTGCGCCGACACCGCATATGCCGGCGTGACGATCCGCGGATTGATGCGGCTACCGCTCCGAGCCGTATCCCGATTCAGACGGACCTTGTTGAGCCGCACCACCAGCGTGTCGCCCGGAAGCGCACCCTCAATATAGAAAGGACCGGTCTCGGGGTTCCCGCCGGGAGAGCGTCGTTCCAGTTTGGAATCGAGCCCTCCGCTGTCGACCGTGGAGGTGCGGACGGTGTCGCCCGGAAAGACACGTAGCACTGGCGCCACCGCGGCGGAGTAAAACCGCTGAAACTCCTTCGGGTCGAAGTCCCAGGTCTTCGGGCCGCCGGAGGGAGGAGCGGCGGGCCTGGTCATCTTCCAGGTGGAGTTCTGCGGGCCGCTGCCCGAAATCTCGGTGCCGTTCACCTCGCCCTTGTAGGTCGCGCCGATCTTGCCGTCCGGCTGAAAGGCAGTCAATTCGACATGGTTCCCAGTAACGGCGCCTTCGACTCTCGCGCCAGCCATAGTGCCGCCAAGTTTGCCGTTTTCGTTTCGCAACGCGACGCGGAAATATTGGGGATCGCCGGCGCCCACCACCTGCGCGACCCAGTCGCCCGACAGATCGGCGCCGAGCGCGGGAAGTGCCGCGATCACGATCCACGTAAGGCAGCTGTGAATAGCCATCGTCCTCCTATAGGGGTCAATCCCAGGACCCGCCGGCAGAAACAACGGGGTGGCTGCGTTGCAACGAGTTTCACAGGAACCTGGCGGTCCTGTCAAATCGCAGGGCTATCGCTGGCTGGCCTCGCCGGCGGCGACCCGTGCGTTGAACTCGGCCGACCGGTTGCGCGGCACGCTGAGCGAGGTCCACTTGTCATGCTGCAGGTGCTTGGCAAGCATAACGATCTGGCCCACGTGATAGGGGTAGTGCGCGAGTTGCCGGTTGATGGCCTGGATCACCGAGTGAGCTTCGCCGCGTATGGTCACCGTGCGATTGCCGTCTGCCTCGGTCAGCGGTTCGATTGCCGCGAACACACAAGCCCACCCCTCTTCCCACAATTTCATCAAGCCTTCGCGAGTGGAGGGAGGAGCCACAAACTCGCTGTCCCTCGCACGATCGGGCTTCTCGCCATCGGTGGTCAGAAAATCGGTCCAGCGAGAGCGCATGTTCCCGGCCATGTGCTTCACAATGACGGCGATCGAATTCATCTCGTCGTCCAGGGTGGTGAAAAGCTGCTCGTCCGACACCTGGGCCATCGCCCGTTCGCCGAGCTTTTTGTAATAGCGGAACACCTCAGCCGCATCTTCCAAGTGAGAGGTCGTGAATTTGAGTGCCATACCCTCATTTTCGCGTAGACCTGCTTGGGTGGGGCAGACCCTTTGGCCTGCCGGGGAAAATGTTACACCTCAATCCCCGACTACTTTTTTCTTCTTAAACCAGTCGATGATCATATCGCGCATCACTCCGGCATTCTTTGGAAACTTCAGTCCAGTGGTGCGCAGGTTCTCGTTCGTCTGCTGGTTGACGGCAGTGAAGTCACTAACTGCCAGGGTGTAGGCGCGGTCAGGATCCAGTTTGCGATCTCCCACAACCACAGCGGGCATCTCGCTGCCCTTGAAGCTTCCGACCAGCACCTCGTTGTCAAACGGCATGATGTTCCAGATATGCCGCTCCAGCAGTTGCCCCTTGGGCAGGACGTCGCGGACGCCGCCCATATTCATCCAGGCGAAGTCGGCGCCGGTCTCTTCCCGCATCGCCTGCTCGATCAGCAATTTCACGTCGCGCTTCGCCAGGTCCTTCGTCGCCACCGCCAGCGGCACGTCCACCGCAGCCGTTACTTCGGCTTCCCAGTGCTTCACCAGCACGGCCACATCGGCCGCGGGTTCGATCTTGGTGGAATCGATGGCGATGCGCCTCCAGTGCCATTCCACCGGCGCCTTCTTCTCCGTATCCACCTTGAGTTCGAGCCGACCCAGTTCCTGGCCATAACCCTTCACACGCACCTGGATGCGCCCATCCAACACCGTCGCCTGCTCCATACCGCTATGGGCGTGGCCAGTGACCAACACCGGAATCTCCGGCACGGACTTGAGGATGGCCTGCTCCTCCGCCGGCGCAATGTGACCCAGCAGCACGATCAAGTCGGATTTGCTCTTCAACTCGGCGGCATATTTCCGCGCGGCGGCCACTCCCGAAATGGTGTGCCACTCGCCCATCGATTTCGGAGTCGTGACGTCCGCTAGCAAGTCGGTCATCATCCCCAGCACCGCGACACGCAGGCCGTTCACTTTCAGAATGGTATACGGCTCCGCCGTGAACAGCTTCCCCGAGGCGTTCACCACATTGGCCGTCACCATGGGATATTTGGCGATCTTCAGAAATTCCTGCGCCTTCTGCCAGCCATAATCGAACTCATGGTTGCCGACCGTGGATGCATCGAACCCGAACAGATTTCCGATCTCGTAGACCGGCACACCGCGAAAGATCGTCGAAACCGGAGTGCCCTGCACCAGGTCTCCGGCATTCAACAGGATGCAATCGGTGCAGCCTTCACGTTCATGCCGAATGGCCGCCACCACATAGGCAAAGCCTCCCGCGTGATTGTCCATGGGAGTTAGCCGCGCATGGAGATCGTTGGTATGCAAGATCGTGAGGGTTCGGATCTCTGCCGCGAGGGGTAGAGACACGAATACTAGAACGGCGAGCAGCCGGCGAAACCACTGGGGCATATGGACTCAGTGTAACTTCTTTCCTACTTCGCGATGGCGCAGCGCGCTCCGGCAGTCACGCGCGCCAGGTCGTCCGGAGTCAGCAGCATCTGGCAGCCGCGCACTCCCGCGCTCACCGAGATCACATCCCACAAGTCGGCGGTCTCGTCCAGGTAGAACGGGTACGGCTTCCTGGATCCCACCGGAGAAACTCCGCCGCGGATGTAGCCGGTCAGGCCAAGCACTTCCTTCACCGCCACCAACTCCACCTTCTTATTGCCGCTGGCGTTGGCCAACGCTTTCAGATCGAGTTCGGTATTCGCGGGGATGCATGCCATCAGCACGCCCGATCGATCGCCGCGCGCCACCAGAGTTTTGAAGACCTGCTCCGGCGGCATCCCGATCTTCTCCGCAACGTGAGGCGCGCTCAAATCGGATTCGTCTACTTCGTATTCACGCAGCTCATAGTGGATTTTCTCGCGATCCAAAATGCGAGCCGCGTTTGTCTTCACCATCTGTTCCGATCCTCGCCCACTACCCTGCCGCAGTCAAATGAATCGCCGTTGCCTTCACCACGGCCCAGACGCGGTCGCCCGGCTTCAACTCCATCTCGGCGGCCGATTGCGCCGTGATTACCGCCGACAATGGGAATCCGCAATCCAGTTCCACATGCGCCAGCGCCCCTTCTACGTTCAGCGTTTCCACCTGCGCGGGCAGTCGATTGCGTGCGCTGGAGTGCTCCCCTGCGTCCCGCGTAATCGTCACATGCTCCGCCCGGATGCAGGCGTACACCGGGCCCGGCTCGCCGGTATCGACGCACTCCAGCTTCGCCGCTCCCACCTGCATCATCGCCATCCCGTCCGATCGCGAAGCCAGTTCGGCGGCAAGTATGTTCTCCATTCCCACCGCCTCTGCGACCTGCGCGTCCCCAGGCTTCCGAAACACCTCTCGAACCGGACCCACCTGCCGCACCACGCCTTCCACCATCACAGCCATCCAATCGCCCAATGCGATCGCCTCGGCGCGGTCGTGCGTCACCAGGATGCTGGATACGCCACCGGCCAACAGAAGAGTCCGGAGTTCGCGGCGCATGCGCACGCGCGTGGCTGCGTCCAATGCCGAAAGCGGCTCGTCCAGCAGCAGCAGTGCAGGATCGGCCGCCAGCGCACGCGCCAACGCTACACGCTGCCGCTGCCCAGCCGAGATCTCGCCAGGCAAGCGGCCGGCGAGTTCGCCCAACCCGAAGCGCTCCATCACAGCCCCCGCCTTCCCGCCGCGATCGGCATAGCTCACGTTCTGCTGCACCGTGAGGTGCGGGAACAGAGCACCTTCCTGGAACAGAAGCCCCGCGCGCCGTTCTTGGGGTGGCAGCCACACACTGCTCGCGGTATCGCACCACGTGCAGCCGCGGAATTCGATCGACCCCGCGTCGGGCCGTTCCAAACCGGCCAGCAGGCGCAGGAGCGTGGTCTTCCCCGCCCCGGACGGGCCGAACAGCACCGTTACCGGAGCCTGTTCGAGCGGGATCCGCAGTGTTGCGTCCACTGTGAAACCGCTGGCCAGGCGTTTGCGGCAGGCGCAGTTCAGATCACCGGCCACACTGCCACCTTCCGACGCTGCAACCCGTAGGTGATCGCCAGCACCACAAACGAGAACGCCAGCAGCACGAGAGACGTCTCGCCCGCCGCGCTGTAGTCGAGCGATTGCACCTGGTCGTAAATCGAAATCGAGACTGTCCGCGTCACACCTGCGATGTTGCCGCCTACCATCAGAACCACACCAAACTCGCCCATGGTGTGGGCGAAGGTGAGCACCGCTCCGGTCGCGATTCCGGTTTGCGCCAGAGGCATCACCACGCGGCGAAACGTCTCCGCGCGAGACACGCCCAGACACCAGGATGCCTCGATCAGTTTGCGGTCCACCGACCCGAAAGCCGAGGCCAGCGGCTGCACCATGAATGGCAAACTGTACAGCACCGACGCCACCAGCAGGCCCTGAAAAGAAAAGGGCAGCATACCGCCGGTGAGCTTGGCATAGATCGCGCCAAAAGGGCTGCGCGGGCCAATCGCGAGGAGCACGTAAAAGCCCAGGACGGTGGGCGGCATCACCAGCGGCAGCGCTACCAGCGCCTCCGCCAGGAATTTCCAGCGATGGCGCGCGAAGGTGAGCCAGTAAGCCAGCGGCGTGCCGATCGCCAGCAGCACCGCCGTGGTGCAGGCCGAGAGCCGCACACTGAGCCAGATCGCTTGCCAGTCCATGATTACTTGTCCGGCAGGTAGAAGCCGTAACGGTGCAGGGTCTGGGCGCCGCCACCGGTGAGTAGAAACTGGCGGAACTGACTCGCTGCCTCGGGTGAGCGAGCCTGCTTCAAAATCGCCCCGCCCTGCTCCACTCTCGGATACGCGTCGAGAGGCACTTCCCAGTACTTGCCCTGATCCCGAACCGCCGGCGCCATCGCCAGGGACAGTGCCACAATGCCAACATCGGCGGCGCCGCTCTGCACGAATTCGAACGCCTGTGCAATATTCTCGCCGAGCACCAATTTGGGCGCCACCTGGTCATAAACACCGCTCGAACGCATCGCCGCTTCGGCCGCTCGCCCGTAGGGAGCATGCTGCGGATTGGCGATCGCGATGTGTTTTACTAGATCCGATTGCAGGGCTCGCATCTGCAAACCCTCCACGTCGAGCGGCGACTTACGGGGCACCCACACTACAATCCGCCCCACCGCGTAGACAAACACCGAATCGGGCAATGCCAGGCCTTCACGAGCCAAGCGGCGCGGATATTCGACGTCGGCGGACAGAAACAGATCGAAAGGCGCACGGCTTTGGATCTGCGAGTAGAAATTGCCGGACGATCCGTACGCAACCTGCGTCTCTACATTGGGATGCGATGCCCGAAAATCACGAGTGACTTCGTCCAGCGCGAATCTCAAGTCGGCCGCGGCGGCGATCGCCAAGGGCACAGGCTTGGACGGCCGGGCACACCAACTGCCCACGCACAGTACCGCCAGCAACGCGGCTATCGTAAGATGTTCTCGGATAGAAGACAATGTCATCCGCAAATGACCATGATACAACCCGCGAGCCCCGCGTCCACAGCCAACTGGCGTCCATCCGCCACCAGCGCGGCATCGCGGCGGCCGAGCTAGCGCGCAAGGTCGGCGTCAGCCGTCAGACCGTGTATGCCATGGAGGCCGGCAGCTACGTCCCCAACACCTCGGTGGCCCTTCGACTGGCCCGCATCCTCGAAGTGCCGGTGGAGGAATTATTCCATCTCGATCCCGACCAGCCGGCGCCGCCTCCCACCATCAAGGCGCACCTGGTCCCTTCAGGCGACCTCTTCCCCGGTAGTCCCATCGAGTTGTGCCAGGTGGACGGCAGGATGGTGGGCGTCCCCGCTCTGCCCGTGCCCTGGCAACTTCTTCCTGCCGACGGACTCCTGGTGGACGCCGCGCACTCCACCGTCCAATTGCTGCACGATAGCGCTCACGAAACTCGTCTGCTGATTGCCGGCTGCGACCCTGCCACGTCCGTACTGGCCCGCCATCTGCAGCGCGCCGGCGTGGGCTTGGTCTCCGCTTCGGTCAATAGCTCGGTAGCGTTGAAACTGCTGCAGCAGCGCATGGTCCACGTGGCCGGAACGCATCTGCACGATGATGGCGGCGGCAAACGGAAAGCACCTATCGCAAAGATGGGGGCGGCGGTCTATGCTTTCGCCGTTTGGGAGGAAGGCCTCATTCTGGCGCGCGGCAATCCCAAGAAGATCGATGGAATTCAGGACCTCGCGCGTAAGGATGTTACGTTGGCGAATCGTGAATCGGGCTCGGGCAGCCGCCAGCTTCTGGATTGTTCGCTCGAATCGGCCGGCATTCCATCCGGACGCGTCCGCGGATATAAAGAGGAGGCCGCGGGCGGCCATCTCGCCGCTGCATGGCATGTCTATACCGGTTTGGCGGACTGCTGTGTGGCCACCCGCTCCGCCGCCCGAGCCTTCGGCCTCGACTTCCAACCACTCGCCAGCGAACGCTACGACTTGGTGATCCGCCGCGAACATTTGCAATTGGCTGCCGTCGAGCGCCTGCTCGACACTCTGTCGCAGGCCGCCTTCCGCCGCGAGTTGGAAGGAAGATGCGCCTACGACACCAAGGAAACCGGCCGACGCATTGAGTAGCGTCAAGGTTTCGTGCAAGTGAAATTCGCGGTATCGTCGATGCTACCGCTGCCCTTGTACCTGGCAACCTCCGGATAGGCGCAAAGCGGTCTGGTTCGCACCACCTTGCCAGCAGACACCCGGCTCGCTTCGATGCGGTCAGGCGCTTTGTCCGCTTCCACCCAGCTCACCAGTGGAGTGGCCGCATCGAACACGCTCGTGCCCACCCCGCCTCCGCAGTGAAACATTCCGGGCACCATGAACAGGCGGAAGAACTCTCCCGTGGAACCACCCATCTTCTCCACCACCTGCTCGTAATACTCCACGCCCATCCTGGGATTCAACTGCGGATCGGCCCAGCCGTAATACATGAGCAGCTTTCCACCGCGCCGCCGGAATGCCGATAAATCCGGATCGTTGGCATCGATGATCTGGCGCAGTTCCTCTGCTCTTGCCGGATACTTGTCGATATCGAACTGGCTGAAAGCTCGCACGGGATCGCTATCGGCCTTCGCTCCCGGCAGTACGAACTCAAGGAAATTATGGCCGTAAGTCGTCCACGCTCCGGGGCCGTTCGGCCCGTTGATCGATTGCCCGATCCAGCCGCTCTGTCCATTCGCGCCGGCGATCTCCGCGCCGATGGGCCAACCCGGGAAAAAGCGCTTCCCCTGACTCATCACGTCGCCATAAATTCGATCGAGCGCCTTGATTTGATCTGCCGTAAAGCAGTCGGTCTGGTCCGTGCCGTCGACGCATCGCGGCAAATCGTTCGCAGGTTTGAAATCGCAGCGGCGCGGATCGTCGATCAACCCATCCTTCAAGCCGTCTTTGGCATCGCACTGTTCGTACACGCGCTGCGCCAACAGGCCCAGTTTTGTGGCCGGAAATGGATTGGCATTCAGCCCCTGCATCCAATATGCCCGCGACAGATGGGTCCCCGTTTGGTAGAGCGCCGGCGACCCGGCCACAATTCCGTCGAAGTCGTTGGGAAACCTCTGGGCCAACGTCAGCCCTTGCCGCCCGCCTTGCGAGCACCCTTCGTAGTACGATTTCGTTGGCCCATTCCCGTAGTAAGTGCGCGCCAGAAGTTTGGCGGTTTCCACGGTAACGTGCAGCGAGCGGAATCCATAGTCGAGCAACTCTTGCCGGTTGAGCGCAAAACTGGCGCCGGGCTCCGAAGCGGCGGAATGGCCGGTATCGGTGGCCGCCGTGACGAACCCCGCCTGTAAACCGCGCGCCCGGTTCTCGGCTCGCCCGGCGCTGTCAAATGTCTCCCCAGCCCAGCCTCCATTGCCGAACATGTAGAGCCGGCTGTTCCATGCCGCCGGCAAGTTCACTTCGATGTTGATCGCGGGCTGCACCATCAGTCGCACGCGGCAATGCTCGGGCGCCTTTGCCGAAGCTGGAATCACAGCTGCACTGATCACGGAAAGCTCGAAGCTCGTGAGACTGCGCAGTTCTCCGCAAGCAATGGCAGGCTTCGCAGACGCGACCGGCGCCTTCCAATCGCGGAACTGAACGTTGCCCCCGCCCTGGCCGCACAGAGTGGCAGCTGACAACATGATGGTGAAGAAGAGTCGCATCCTTGCCCTCGATCTATCGGCTCTGATTGTATCTCGCGAACGACAGCGGTGAACTGGTGAAGCACGCCTCTGGCGGCGGCTTCCCTTTTTCACAGCTTCCACATAACCGGCGTGTGTGGCGCACCGCTCAGGAAGACGGGCGGGCTCAGGTGCATCGAGAATGAATGTCGACGCAGCACGCCTGGAGGCGTGCGCCACATGGGTTGAAGGGATCATCCGTTCTGGCGCAGGGCGCGCAGCGGGTCGATACGGACGGCGCGGAGGGCGGGGACGGCCGTGGCTGCGCCGCAGATCAGCAGGAGTCCGAGGGCGGCGGCGAGGAGTGTGAGCGGATCGGTTGCGCTGATGCCGAACAACTGGCCGGCGAGGAGACGGCTCATCGCGAGATAGCCGGCGATTCCGATGGCTAGACCAGCGACCGCGGCGCGCAGCCCCTGATTGGTCACCAACCAGACGACACGGGATGGCGATGCGCCAATGGCGATGCGAATGCCGATCTCCTGCGTGCGCTGGGCCGCCAGGTACGACATGACTCCGTACACGCCGGCCGCGGCCAGAAGGAGCGCCAGGCCCGCGAAGATGGTCAACAGCGCCATGGTGAACCGGCTCTGCCAGTAACTATCGGACAAGCGCACTTCCAGCGGCTCAATCTGATATACGTTCATCAATTTTCCGAGGCTCCACAGGGATCGCTCGGCCGTATTGGCGATGGCCATGGGAGCGGCACTGGTGCGGATCACGAACGACATCGTCGGCGCAGTCATCTGAGAGTGCGGAAAGTACAGGACATCGGGAGGCTGTGTATCGAGGCCCCGGGCGCGGACGTCTTGCACGACACCTACGATCCGCCAGTCCCGCCGGTCGCTATTCAGGCGAAAGCTCTGGCCCACGGGATCGCGCTTCGGAAAATAGCGCTTCGCCGCCGATTGCGAAATCAGGGCCACAGGAGTTGAATCGGCGGTATCCGCATCGGATATGGAGCGCCCGCTCACGATGGGAGTGCGCAGCGTTTCGAAATATCCGGGCAGAACAACCAGCACAGTGGCCGTGGGATCGTGGCCAGGAGACACGGGCTGTCCGGAGGGCACGAAACGGGAGGGCGCAAAGGGGGCGACGGGCGGTGGAAAATCGATCGCACTCACCGCCTCGACGCCGGGAATCTCCCGCAGTTTGCGAACTGCCGCTTCGAAGTAGTTGTGCTGGGCCGAGGCTGTGCGGTATGACTCGCCCCGGAGCGAGTTCCGGATTAGCAGAACCTTGCCCGGCTCAAATCCCCAGGACGTTTTCGAAAGATGCAGAAAAGTCTGCACCAGCAGGCCCGCCGATGCGAGAAGGATGAGCGACAATCCGACTTCGCCGGCGATTAGAGAATGTCGCCCGAGAGCACTCGACCGGCTGGCGCTTCGCGAGCGGCCGGAGTCTGCCAGGTGCTGCGCGGCGCCTGCGCGAGATGCCTGGCGCGCCGGCGCGAGGCCGAACAGAATGGAGGAGAGCAGGCTCAATCCGAGCGCGAAAACAAGGGCCTGGGGGCTTACGCGGACCTGGTCGGCGAACGGCAGGCCGGCCACGGCAGGCACCAGGGTGAGCATGGGGCGCAGACTCCAACTGGCGAAGAGAATCCCGCCGATGGCGCCAATGCCAGAGAGCACCAGATTCTCGGCCAGAAGTTGCCGCACGATCTGACCGCGCGAAGCGCCGATCGCGATGCGGACGGAGAACTCGTATCCCCGGGCGGAATATCGGGCTAGCAGCAGGTTGGCCACGTTGGCGCAGGCGATCAGGAGCATGATGCCCACGGCGCATTGGAGGAGGAAAAAGGGTCTGCGATATTCTCCCGTCATATCGTCGCGAACGGCGTTCACCACGGAGCCAGGCGGCGTCACCCCTTCGGGAGTCTCGCGCACCACCTGCGCGGTGATCGCCGCAATTTCGGCACGCGCCTGGGCCACGGAAACGCCTTCACGCAATCGTCCGATGATCACCATCGACCGGGCGACGCGCTCCATGCGCTGTCTCTCAAACGAGGCCGGCAAGAAGAGGTCGGGCTGTCTGGTGATGCCGTTGTTCGGCATGCGATACGCCGGGGGCAGAACTCCCACGATCCGCACACTGCGGCCGTCGAGTTGCACGGACGCGCCGACCAGGGATTCGGAGCCGCCGAATGTCGAACGCCAGAGCGCATAGCTGATCAGCGCCACGTCATCCTTGCCCTGCAGTCCCTCGTCCGGAAGAAAGGTGCGACCGCGAAAAGCCTGAATGCCCGTGACATCGAACAAGTTCGGAGTCACTTCGTGGGCAAAGAGGGTAACAGGCCGGTCGAGGGCGGTAAGAGTGCGATCGGTGTTGGTGAAGGCAGCCATGCTTTCGAAGCTTCGGCTGCGGTCGCGCCAATCGAAGAAGAGGGCAGGCGCGGTTAGAGCTCGGCTGTAGCCTCCCTGGCGGCTGAAGTCCGACCAGATGACGGCGAGACGCGCGGGGTCGCGAAAGGGAAGCGGATTCAGCAGGACCCCGTCGATGAGACTGAAGATTGCTGTGGTAGAGCCGATACCCAGGGAGATGACCAGGACCGCAAGTAAGTAGAACCCAGGATTGCGGCGGAGCAGACGCAGACCATAGAAAAGCTCTCGGAAAAAGGGCATATCGAGATGGACGCGCAGTTGAAGTAAACGTATTGGCGGCGACATACCGTTTCGGATCGCTGCCAGGCCGTTTCAGAACAAACTCCTGGAGCGCTACCACCGAGATGGCTACACTGCGAATATGAAAGCATATCGATTTTGGACAGGCACTCGTGCGCTTGCCCATGGCGGCGAGGCTGGTCAAAGCAGTTCCTGTGTGGATGTTACTGGCAAGTGCGATTGGTCCATTGACTGCGCAGCAACTCTTCGTGAACGCCGCTTCCGGCGTGGACACGAACCCCGGGACGCGGGAACAGCCATTGCGGTCGGTGACCGAAGCCGCCCGGCGGATCAATGGCGACACTACGAGTAAGTCGTCGGAAGTGATTGTGGCTCCCGGCCTGTATGTACTGTCCCAAACGGCACTATTCAAGAACAGCAAGACTTATACGGCGACGGACCGGTTAGTCATTCGCGCCGAGGTCCTGCCGGACGACCCTCGATGGCATCCGCAGCAGATGCCAACTGTGGTGACCGCCGTACCGCTGGTGGCCGACGAAGCAGGTGAGTTCGGCAACGGAATTCAGATCGAGGTGAATCACGCAACGGTTCAGGGTCTGCGATTCACGGGCGGCCTGGACTTCTACTACAAGAGCCCGAAACAGATCCGGCGGACCTATCCGATCTGGCGCGGAGGCAAGAATCTGGATGACCTATTGGTGAAGCAGTGCGTATTCGCGGGAGACGAGCAGGCCATGCCGCTCCATGTAGGAGTGATTGCGAATGGGCACGGTCTGGTGCTGGAGCACGACGTGTTTTACAACGTCAGGAACGCTGTGGTGTTCTGGGGCGCGGAGGGCGGGACGAGCCATCGGAACGCTATGCGCAACTGCCTGGTATATGGAGCCAGCACGAGCGGCATATGGACGGTAGAAACCGATGGGGATGATTTTGATTTTCGCAACAATGTGATTGCGAACAGTCGAATTGTCTGGATGCGTGAGCGTGGCGGGACACGCCGTTACAAAGCGGTTGCCTCTGTTTTCACCGATAATGCGAATATGGCTGCCTATGGAGCAGGGGCCGCCGGTTCGATCACCCTTACGGATTCCACTTTCCTCAGCTTCGAAGAGATGCGACTCGCGGGCAGAGTGGACCTGGTCATGGATCGCAGCGAACGCGACTACCTGCACATTCGCAAGGGTTCTGCGGGCTCCGAGGTAAAGGCCGGTCTCTTCACACAGGACTGAATGCTTCAAAGGCGCAAGAGATCGATTAACCGCACGAATCGCGCTGGTTTTTCGACTACAGGCAGGCGAATCAGTGACCGTTCGATGGTGGTCGTGGGCGGCTGATCGCTGGCCGCTCAGAATCTCGTACTGGCAGGCCTTGCCGAAGGCGTGGGCGCGGAATGCCGGCGATTCGCGCTGCTCCACGGTGAGGCGGGTTACTCGCGCTGCGATCGCGAGGGCGCACAACAGAAACGTGGCAGCGATGCGGTGGAACATGGGGACAATTGGAGAGGGGGCCGCCATCCACACGCGCCCGCGGACACTCGATATACTAGGCAGCGTTATGCCTCTCTTCCGCATCGCGCGAGTGGTTCTCTTTCTGGGCGGCCTGGTCCTTTATGGCCAGGATGCCGGCATGGTCCTTCGCACCTCTGTGACCTATCGGACCCAGAGAAACAGTCTGCAACTCACCGACCAGCAGCGGCAACAGGCCGATCAACTTGCCGCCGACGCAGCCAAAGCGGGACAGGCCGGCAAATACGGCGACGCCATGCGCGACTACTATCACGGCATGGCAGTCATGCGCGACGTCGCGTGGACACCGTCGTATGAATTCGCAGTCTCCCTTCAGGGGCGGCTCGATCACGCGGTGGTGGATCCCGGAAAGCAGGTGACGGTCACATTGTCCCCTTTGTACGACGCCAAGGGAACAAAGCTGACGGCGTCCCTCTTTCTGGCACCCGCGAAGCGAAATGGCGCGGCGCCGAAAGCGCTGGGCTCGCCGGCAACAGTCGATTCCGCCGCGATGCCCTTCTCTACCAAAGTCGACCTGCCGGGGGATGCCGTGGGCGACTACATTATTGAGGTGCGACTGGCAGCCGAGGGGGAAGCCGCTGCGGCATCGCGCGGCGGGATGGTCAAGACGCTGCCTTTGCATATCGAACTGCTTTCCGCTTCCGCGCAGAAGTTACAAAACCGCCTGGCGAAAGTCGGCGGCCACAACCATCCGTCCCTGCCTACCGCCCAGTATGCGCTCGATCTTTATGGGCGCGCGGACCGCGGCGAGGCCAATCCCACGTCCTACCGATTCTCCGAAGAGTTCTCTAAGGCCAGCGAGATTCTGGATGCGCTGGAGGCGGGGCGCGATCCCTTCGCCGGAAAACATGGCGACTTTCGCAAGGCCTATCGCTCCGCGGTCGACAATACGATTCAGCCTTACCGGCTGCTCATACCCGAGTCGTACAGTCCCGCCAAGCCCGCCGCGCTAGTGATCGCGCTGCACGGCATGGGTGGCGATGAGAACAGCATGTTCGACAGCTACGAAGGCAAGCTCAAGCCGCAGGCCGAACGCGTGGGGTTCATCGCAGTATGCCCTAAGGGGCGCGATTCCGCCTCGATGTATCGCGGCTCCGCCGAACAGGACGTGCTGGATGTCATAGCTGAAGTGCGTCGCGACTACAAGGTCGATCCCAGCCGCATCTTTCTGATGGGCCATTCCATGGGCGGATATGGCGCCTGGAGCATCGCCATGGCCCACCCCGAGCTTTTTGCGGCGCTCGGTCCGATATCGGGCGGCGGCGCTGCCGCGGGGATGGCGAAAATCGCCGGCATCCCGGAGTACGTCGTGCATGGAGACGATGACCGGACCGTGCCCGTCACTCAATCTCGCACCATGGTGGAAGCCGGCAAGAAAGCTGGCGCGAACATCGTCTATGTCGAGGTGCCGGGTGGAAGCCACACCAGCGTCGCGGCGCCGCAGTTTGGCCCCATGCTCGATTTCTTCACTAAACAGCACAAGGCGGTAAGCGAGTAACTAACGCTCGACCACTGGCACAAACAGTGAATCGCCAGATCAGGCGTCCTTAAGCGATAGAACCTCACGGACCTTTCGAGCCAGGGATTCCGGCGTGAACGGCTTTTGCAGGTACTGCACACCTGCGTCCAACACTCCACGATGGGCGATCACGTTGGCCGTGTACCCGGACATGAACAAAATGCTCGCATTCGGGCGCACCACTGAAATTTGAGTGGCGACCTCCCGGCCATTCATGTCCGTCATGACTACATCGGTAACCACCATGTCGATGGTCTGCGAAAAATCACGGCAGAACGCCAGGGCTTCTCGCCCGCTCCCAGCCCCGTATACTGAATAACCGAAACTCGCGAGCCCAACCAGCGCCAACTTCCGCACCTCCTCTTCGTCCTCCACCACAAGAATGGTCTCGCTGCCATGCAGATCGGTTTTGACTGCAGGTCGCGTCTGGGAAGGCTCCGCGTCTGTCCGTGGCAGGTAAATCTTGAAGGTGGTCCCCCGGTCAGGTTCGCTGTAGACCCAGATCCAACCTTGCCCCTGCTTCACCATGCCATAAACCGTAGCCAGGCCGAGCCCTGTCCCTTTTCCCAACTCCTTGGTTGTAAAGAACGGTTCAAAGATGCGGGCGGTGATCTCGGGGCTCATGCCGACTCCGGTGTCCGTGATCGCCAGCATGATGTGGGGGCCGGGAGTCACACCAGGGTGCTGGGCCCGGTAGCTCTCGTCGAGATTCACGTTGCTGGTTTCGATAATCAGCGTGCCGCCTTCCGGCATAGCATCCCTGCTGTTGATAGCGAGATTCATGATGATTTGCTGAATCTGTCCCGGATCGGCCAATATGCAGCCGAGATCGGAAGTGAGCCTGGTCACAAGCTCGACGTCTTCTCCGATTAGGCGTCGCAGCAGTTTCTCGGTGTCGGTGACGACTGTGTTGATGTTGATCGCTGACACTTGAACCGTCTGTCGTCGGCTGAATGCCAGAAGTTGCTGGGTCAGCCCGGCGGCCCGCTCTCCTGCTTTGCGAATCTCAGTCAGTTCGTCTGTGGAGGCCCCGGTGACGGCTGCGTCTTCAAGCAGCATCTCGGCATAGCCATTGATTACCGTCAGCAGGTTATTGAAATCATGAGCGACGCCTCCCGCCAGCCGGCCAACGCTTTCCAAACGCTGCGCCTGCCGGAATTGTTCCTCTAATCGAATGCGCTCGGTGACATCACTGGCCATCACCAGACACCCCGGGCGATCTCCGAAAACCAGCGGATGTTCAGCGATTTCGACAGTGATGACCTCACCGTTCTTCTTCCTGTGGCGCCATGGTCCTTCCCGGTTAAGTTCCGTAGGCGGAACCGCAGTAGCCTCGAGAAGCTTTGGGATATCCTCTTTCGGACGAATGTCCCGCAGGGTCATGCCGAGAAACTCTTCTCGCGTGAAGCCATAACTCTGGACCGCCGTGTCGTTCACCGCAAGAAATGCCAGCGTGGCCTGGTCATAGACCCACATTGGCTGCGGGTTGCTGTCAAAGAGCAGGCGGTAGCGTTGTTCAGACTCTGCCAGGGATTGTTGTGCCTTGCGCTGGGCAGTCATGTCGCGCGCAATTGTGGAGGCGCCCTGAATCACACCCTGGGTATCCCGAATCGGTGAGATGGTCAGCGAAACCACCAGCGGTCTGCGGTCCTTGTGCAGGCGCACCGTTTCGAAGTGTTGGACAACCTCTCCTTTGCGAATCCGTGCCAGTATGGAGTTGATTTCCTCCCTGGAAACCGCGGGGGCAAGGATCGAGATCGGTTGTCCAACCATCTCCTCCGCCGTGTAGCCGTAGAGCAGTTCCGCGCCTCTGTTCCAACTCGTGATGGTGCCATCGAGGGTCTTGCCGATGATGGCGTCGTCGGACGATTCCACAATTGCGGCCAGCCGTGCCCGGCCCTCCTCGGCACGTTGAAGGTCCAGGGCGCGCTCAGCCGCGCGCTTCTCCAGGTTGGCGGCGTTCTCTCGCAGCAGCGCTTCTGTGCGCCGTGTAGTGGTGGCAAGACGACTGACCAGGAGCAGAATAACGATCAATAGTGCGAGTTGAATTGGATCGATGTGTTGGGGACGGCCCGGAGCGAGCAGGCGAGGAGCCACGAAAAGAGCAAGGCCGCATGTCAATAGCCCGGCTCCATAGCCGTTCCAGGCGGCACAGATCACGAACAACACCAAGAGGAGTGAACAGAATGGCGAGGCCTTGGTCCCGAAAATGTGCAGAAGAACGGCCACCACCAGGACAATGCCTAGAAGTTCGGTGAGCGCGACGACGTAAGGACGCAACCAATCTGGTAAACGCTGTATAGGATTGACAATATAACGCTCCCACGCTGACCGCGGGACGAAGCTAGACATGTAGTCTCCCACCTGGAAGAAATCTGGAAAGCAAGTCTCTATCATAGCTTCGGAATGATGAGACTGGAGGTGGCGCCGAGACTTCGGTTACAAACGTCTCATGGCTCTGCGCGCAATCTGAGTAGCAGCACCGGAGACTTGGGACGCCTCGCCAAAGCCCAGAATCGAGATCATCAGATGTTCGTTCTTGTCACTTATGATATGCAGTTGGGTGCCGCCGCCGGGAATATCGAAATAGAACGCCTCGGGAAAATCAGTGGCGTTTCGAATGACACCCTCAGGAACCTCTTTCTTCAACGCGGCGAGTTCCACTCGCAGGTTCGGCTTATCCGTCAACCTCTGAATCGTGATCGAGACCAGGCCGCCCTTGGCTGCGTAATCGCAGGTCGAAGCTCGTCCCTGAATCTCCTCCTTCCCGTTGTTCACCTGGCGCCCGATGGCATCTTCGACATCGGCCCTGGTGGCGATAGAGCAAGCGGTCAATTCGAGCGGCGGTATGGAACGGCTCATCTGCGAATTCGGCGTGGTTGCCACAACTGCGGCGAGAAGGTAGAGATTGATCAGCACCATTCCATTTACGCCGATCAACGTTGAGGCGAACAAGTGGGAGCGGTACCCGGTAGGTTCAGTACGAAAGAGGTAACACCGAAGCGCTCAGGCCCAACTGCGGCGGATTGTACTGCCTGATCTAGTACGCAACCGGCTGCGCTACTTCACCACGTCCGCATCGCGCTCCGGCTTCGCAGGTTGCAAACGCATTTCCTGATACACCTGCTTGAGGCGTTCCTTCATGTCCTTCAACCTTTGGAACTCGGCTAGCTCTTTTTGGGCATCGGCGATACGGCCGGCTGCCCGGTACACCTGAGCTAGCCTGTAATGCGTCACGGCGGTAAAAGGTTCAATCTGTGCCGCGCGCTCGAGATATGGCTGCGCCTCCGCGGGACGGTGCATCTGCGTCAAAGTTCTGCCCATGCCGACGCAGGCTTCGGCGTCGTTGGGCTGCAGTTCCAGCGCGCGTTTGTAGTGCGCGGCAGCTTTCTCCAGATCGGAATCGCGGAGGGCGATCTCGCCCAGGCGGCACTCGGCCTTCTCGTCGAAGGGATTTTGCGACAGGGCGGCCTGGTACTCTTTTTCCGCCAGTTCCTGGTCGGTGGACGATGCGGAGGTATTGAGTGCCTCAGCCAGTTCGAAGCGAAGGCCCGGCAGTTGAGGATCCAATTTGATCGCCTCACGGTAGTGGGCAAGCGCCCCCTCGGTGTTGCCCTGCCGCGCCATCTCCTGGGCCATCACCTGGTGCATGCGCGCCGACTTCGGCGCCAGCATCGCCATCGCGAGCGTGGTCTCGCCGGCCAGGTCGGAGTAAATGCGGTACGCGGTGTACAGGATATCGGTATTGGCCGGCGCCAGTTGCCGGAGCACGCCGACCACGCCCGCCGCCTTATCCAGATTGCTGCCTCCGTAATAGATTTCGATGAGTTCCATGCCGGCCTGAATCCGGAGCTTTTCTTCCTGCAACTCCGGAAACGATTTCTCCAGATCGGACTGCGCCGCCGCAGTCTGGCCGATCCGCTTCTCCGACATACCGAGCAGCGCCTGAATCTTCCAAAGATTGGGCCTTAGCTTGAGCGCGGCGCGAAGCTGCGGAGCGGCCTCCGCATACGCGCCCTGGAAGAAGAACGTCACACCGAGATTGCCGCGCGCGTCCACGTTATTCGGGTCCAATTTCAGGATGGCGCCGAACTCGCGCGCCGCCAGGTCGGGCTGGCCCTTGCTCAGAAACTCCTGCGCTTGGCGGGAGTGCGACTCGATCTGCTGCTGTTTGGTAGAGGTTTGGGAGAAGCCAGGGACGAACGTCGCGGAAAGAAGGATGCCTGCGGAAAGGACTGCCCGAATACCCATGCTGATAGATTAACGGAAGGACGACCGCTTCGAGCCGCCGTCCTTCCGCAAAGACAGGGCGCAGTTAGAAAGACATACGCGCGCCTAGTTGTAAGGTGCGGCCGGAGAGCTGCGCGCCGGTAATCTGCCCGACAGTCGAACCTCCAATGCTGGTGTTCGGGATGCCGAGGCTGGTGTGGTTCAACGCGTTGGTGGCGTCAAACCGGAATTGCAGTTGACCCGCCTCCCATTTGGGGAAGCGCACAGTCTTGGCGGCCGAGAAATCGACGTCGGAATATCTCGGTCCACGCAAGATGTTTCTGCCGGCGTTGCCGTACGTGAATGCCCCTGGCGCTACGAAGGCGGCCGGGTTGAACCACTGGGCAGCCGTCTTGTTAGCGGGATACAAAGGCACGCCCGGCACCACATTCGGATATTGCGAATTGGCCTGCGAGTTGGTGTTGTTGGAGTTCATCGCCACAGTGAAAACGTTGCCGGACTGGTAGAGGAAGAGCGAGGAAAGCTGCCATCCCCCTACGATCGCGTCCAGAAGGCTGTTGTTGTTCAGCAGCGCCTTTCCCTTGCCGAACGGCAGGGCGTAGATCACTGAGCCCTTCCAGTTCTGCGGAACGTCGAAGTTCGAAAGCGAGTACGTGCTGTTCCGCGCGTAGGAGTTTTGAATGGTGTTGGTGCCGTTGCGGCTGCCCCATCCCGAGGAATCGTAGTTGGAAAGCATCTTCGACCAGACATAGTTCGTGTCGAGGAGGAAGCCGTGGGCGAACCGCTTGTGGAACGAAAGCTGCATCGAGTCGTAGTTCGAGTACGCATCGAAGTAGTTCCCGTTGATCGCGCTATATTGCGGATATGGCCGGTAGTTCTGCACCGGCAGCAGCCCAAGGCTGGCTTGCGGGATCTGGTTGATGTTCACCGGATACGGCAGGCCCGTGCCATGGTTGCCGACGTACGCTAGTTCAACGACGGCGCCGTTACCGAGTTCCCTTTGGACGCTCAGAGACCACTCGTAGTTCTTGCCCACCGGAATGTGCTGGGGCGTGAAGTTCACGCTCTGACCGTTATAGCCGGCAGGATCGTGCGACGCTTGGACATAACAACCGGTGCCTGGCACGCACCCGGTGTTGGCAAAGATGGGCGGCGCCGGGTTCTGTGCGTAGAACAGCGGAGCAACTTGATCGGTGTTCGATATGGAGCCGGAACTGGCGGTGCCAAAGCCCAGCGCTCCGCCGGAATACGTGTCGATACTCCACGGCAGACTGTAAATACCGAAGCCGCCGCGAACCGCCCAATTTGTGTGGGGAGCCCATGCGAAGCTAACGCGGGGCAGCCAGACGTTGACGCCATCCATCAGATTCGAGCGGCCGCCGGCGGGAGCGATAAACATCGCACCCAGATTTCCCGACAGGCTGTTGGGCAGGTTCGGATCGAAGGTCCCCAGGCGGTTGGCCACTTCATGCCAGCCGGCCTGCCGCTCGAAGCGGAGACCCAGATTGATAGTCAGGTTCGGGAGGACTTTGAAATCATCCTGCACAAACACCTGCGGGTCCTTCTGGCGCGCGCCGGTGAGCGGAGTATAGCCGGCGCTCCAGCTCGCCACCGCGCCCAGCAGGAAGTCGGCATAGCCGAGACCGGTCGAGGTGTTGTTGTATCCGGACCGCGTGAAGGCGCCCGAGAAGGTCATGTTGGCCGCATTGATGTTGCCCCACGGAGTGGAGTTATCGCGGAAGTCCAGCAGTTCGCCGCCGAAATGGAGGATGTGCTTACCTTTGATCAGGGTCACGACGTCCGAGGGCTGGAGGGAATCTTCTGCATAGATCGCATTGGTTCCCGGTCCGATGCTGGCGCCGCCGACGGGGCCCGATGCGGTGATGGTGGGCAGCACGTCAGCCACAGCGTAGTTGATCCCGAGTTTAGCCGGATACCCTTGCCCAAACGACTGCGGAGTATACCAATTGCCCTGGCGCGTATAGGCCATGCGGAATTCATTCACAATCCTCGGGTTGATCGTCCAAACGTCCGAAACCTGAACGTTGCGGCTGTCGATATCGAAGGGATTGCAGTTCGATGGGCAATTCGGCGAATAGCCGATCCCAGGGTTGTCGCGTTCCGTGATAGAGAACGTGATGCGGTTCGAATCGGAGATATTGTAGTCGAGGCGTCCGAAGAACTTCAGGAACGGGCTGACGCTGGGTACAAATGTTTGATAGTTGTTGGTCACCTGATTGGGCGCGCCTGTATTCGGCATCGGCCACAGGTTTTCCGTCGCTACAGCTACCGGCGAGAAACGGGCTACAGGAATTACGTTATTCGGGAACGGCGAGCGGGTAAAGGCGCTCGGACCGGTGACCACGGTGGTGAGGGGGTCGTAGATCAGGTTCTGGTACGACGTCACCTTGTTGCTGCCGACGTCCGAGAAGTTGCCGGCGCGTGCCAGCGCAGTCGGAAAACTGGAGAAGGGGTACGACCCGCTGTTGTTGATGACCTTGTCAACGTTGAAGTAGAAGAACATTTTGTTCTTCCGGATGGGTCCGCCGATGGAGGCGCCGAAATTGTCCCAGCGGCTCAAGCTGACCGACGGGCTAAAGGTGTTGCGCGAATTGAAGAAGTTGTTGCGTAGATATTCGTAACCGGCGCCGTGGAATTGGTTGGTGCCGCCCTTGCTGATCTGGTTGAATACCGCGCCGCCGATGCCGTATTGAGCGGAGAACGTCGAGGTTTGAATCTGCACTTCCTGAACCGTCTCGAAGATGGCCACATCGAAGTTGTCGCTGTGCGGCAGCATGACGGAACCGCCGTCCGCCATGATGTTGAAATAGTTCGGCATGTTGCCGTTGATGGACATGGCGCCATTGGCGTTGTTGGCGTTCTGAAAGCCGGGAAGAACCTTTTCGAAGTTCTGCCAGTCCTGACCGATATTGGGCAATTGCGCCATGGTCTCGGATTGGAGGGTGGAAGATTGTTCGCCCGTATCCGTCTTAAGCATGGGCGCTTCGGCGGTTACGTCGACAGTCTGCTGTGAGGCGCCGACGGTCAATTGCGCATCGACACTGAGCACGCCGACGTCTAACGTGATTCCGTCACGCACGAGTTTTCCGAAGCCTTCTTTGGTAAACGTGATCCGGTATTTTCCGGGCCTCACCGAAACGGCATCGTAAATCCCGGAGTTGTTGGTGGTGAGATCGGTGGTGACACCCGTCTCCGTGTTTAATAATGTTACCTTCGCGCCCGGGATCAGTGCGCCAGTGGAATCGGTGACCGTGCCGCGGAGATCCGCGGAATTCGTGCTTTGTGCAAAGCCGGCGACAGCGATGCAAAGAAACGCCGCCGCGACCGCCAGGGCTCGCGACATTGTTGGTGGCGTGTTTTTCATTTTTACCCCTCTCCTTGGTGGAAGGCGATCCAAGCAAACGTGACTTGAAATCACCCGTACAAAACACAGCTCCCCGGTAGTAGAAAGTTACTACCCTAGCTGGTGAATTCTGGCACGACTGCCGGCTGCGCGCAAGGTGCATACGGCAGCGAGGGGAATATGACGAAAAGTCCTAGTTTTTTCAGCTATTTACGGTCTGCGACGATACATTCTGTTGGCACGTAGCGAGCCGCTTGATACGTCCGTAACTTTAATTCGTAACCTATTGAGAATCGGGACTTTGTTTGCCAGGAGCGAGTATGGAATTTGGAATTTGACAGCGACCAGGACAAGCGGCTATGCTGAGCGCGGATCTCGCTCAATCGCCCTCGTGAAACTTTCTCGCCGCACACTTCTTCAACTGGCCGGCGTCCGCCTTGCCGCGCAAGGCATGGCTACGCGTACGGTGAAGCCTTCGCCCCGAGCCAAGCCGTCGGGCATCCCCTTCCACTCCAAGCTCACCGACGTAGCGGCGGCCGCCGGACTTCGTGAGCCAACAATCTATGGGGGTGTTTCCCGGAAGGACTACATCGTCGAAACCATGGGATGCGGCTGCGCGCTGTTCGATTACGACAACGACGGGTGGCTCGACATCTTCATCCTCTGCGGCACCAGATTCGGAACCGCGCCGGAAGGCGCCACTAATCGCCTGTACAAGAATAACCGAGACGGGACATTCACAGATGTGACGGCCAAAGCGGGTCTGCTTCGAACCGGTTGGCCCTCCGGCGTCTGCGTCGGCGACTACGACAACGACGGCTTCGAAGATCTCTTCCTTACCTATTGGGGCGAGAACGTTCTCTATCGCAACAACGGCGACGGCACTTTCACCGACGTGACAAAGAAGGCCGGTGTCGGCCGGAATCGAACCCACTGGGGCGCTGGCTGCACCTGGATCGACTACGATCGTGACGGCAAACTCGACTTGTTCGTATCCAACTATGTCGACTTCGATACCGACCGCACGCCGAAACCCGGCGAGAACGAAAACTGCATGTTCAAGAACGTGCGCGTCAACTGTGGACCGCGCGGTCTGCCGACCGGCCTCCATTCGCTCTTTCACAACAATGGCGATGGAACCTTCACCGACGTCAGCGAGGCGTCGGGTGTCGCCAAAGTCAAAGGCCGCTACGGCCTGACTCCGGTGGCCGCCGATTTCGACGAGGACGGCTGGCCCGATATTTTCGTCGCCTGCGATACCAGCGCCAGCCTGCTGCTGATGAACAACCACGATGGCACTTTCCGCGAAGAGGGCGTGGAGCGGGGCGCGGGGCTGAATGACGACGGAGTGGAACAGGCCGGAATGGGCGTTGGCATCGGCGACTACAACCTGGACGGCCACCTG
This sequence comes from uncultured Solibacteraceae bacterium, assembly GCA_963815475.1. Taxonomy (GTDB): domain Bacteria; phylum Acidobacteriota; class Terriglobia; order Bryobacterales; family Bryobacteraceae; genus Sulfopaludibacter. The sequence goes on from CAWFHD010000001.1 coordinate 523,708, forward strand.
GACTTGTTCAAGGGACATTTCACTGACGACACCAACTCCCTTTACCGTAACGACGGCAAAGGCAACTTCACCGACGTCACCATGAGCACCGGCCTGGGAGTGGAGACTCGCTTCACGGGATGGGGCGCGGGCATCGTGGATCTGGATAACGATGGCAACCCGGACCTGTTTCTGGTGACCGGCAATGTCTACCCGGAGTTGGATGGCAAGCTGGCAGGCTATCCGTACAAGACCCCGCGCGTGATTTTTCGCAATCTGGGAAACGGAAAGTTCGAGGAAATGATTGAAGAAGCGGGACCCGGAATGGAGGCGCTGCATTCCAGCCGCGGCTGCGCCTTCGGCGATTTCGACAATGACGGCGACCTGGATATTCTGATCGTCAACCTGAATGAACCTCCCTCGCTACTCCGCAATGACGTCAGCGGCGGCTACCATTGGCTCAAGGTGAAGCTGATTGGGACGAAATCCAATCGCAGCGCCATCGGCGCCCGCGTGGTGGCACGCTACGGCGACAAACAGCAGGCCCAGGAAGTGATCAGCCAGTCGAGCTACTTCTCCACGAACGACAGCCGCCTGCACTTCGGCTTGGGCACGGCCGAAACAGTGGACCTGGAAATTCAGTGGCTGGGAGGCGCGCGGCAAACCTTCCGTAAACTGGCTGCGGACCGGCTCTACGTGATTCGCGAAGGATCGGAAACCCCGGAACGCGCGCCGTGGCCGGGTCGCTAAAACCAGCCACTTACCAGAAATGCGTAACCAGCGCCTTGGGCGGTCCTGACCGGCCGTTGATCACCTTGGTTGAGATCACAACCTGAACGTTCTTGTGTGCCCACCCGCCGGGCGCCTTGGCCGCGATGGCTTCCATATAGACCGGATTGCTCAGAAATTCGCCCGCCGCCATGGTGCCATAGCCGGTGAGGCCGCCCGCCAGAACGACCATTCGCTCCGTCACCGGGTCCAGCACCCGCGAGATGACTGCGAAATCCTCGGTCAGCGACAGGTACGGAGTGGCGTAGCTCACAGCGTGACTCTGATCTGACGGATTCTCCCGGTCCTTGATCCAGAAAGTATCGCCCGTCCTCTCGAAGCTGAACCGGCGCGGCCCCATCAGGCGCATGCTCCAGTCATTGTTGAACGCGCCGATCAACACGACTGGCCCATCCCTGACGTCCTCAAAAGTGGTGGAACTCTCGCCCCGGATGTGGTAGTCCTTGCCCTTCGCCTGTAAGAGTCCCGCCAGACGGCCGAGGGTCAAGACATCGGGCAGCGCCACGTTTTGGCTGCCCAGATAGTAAAGCTGGAATAGGGTAGTCCTCGGTGTAGCCGCATCCGCCACACCGGTAGATGACGACTGCGGTTCGCTGGCCGAAAAGCCCGTAAACGGACGCTGCCCGACGCATAACAGCACCGGACGGGAGGATTCCAGTACCGGGTTCCACAACCGGTCGAGCGCCGAATGCGATGTCCAGGGCTTGAGCCATGCGGCCAGGATTACAAGTACGCAGACTGCCGCAGCGGCAGCCCACGGCCGCCCGGTCTTGCGGAGCCAGGGGCCGTGGACCTGCTCGGACGGAGAGAGCTCGAGCGGAGCTGCGACTTCCAGGAGCGCTGTGGGATGAACCGGGGCGGGATCCAGCTTCTCCGGTCGTGTCTGAAATCTGGCAGCGTACGACCCCAGCGGCAATTCGATGCGGAGCTCCGATTCGTGCGCCGGGTCCTCATAATAATGCGAAAGCCGCTTGCGAATTTCGGCCGCGGTGGTCCGGACGATGGGATCGAGGTTGGTGTCGTAGTCCGGCTCACGGGCGAACACTTCGATGCCTAACGTGCGTTCCTTAAGTTCCCCTGTATGTCCGTCGAGCGTTCGCTCCACCACGTACCGCAAGAGGTTCGGGTATCGCTTACTGTGCTTGAAAAGGGGATTGGCGAGAATTCGTTCGAGTTGGGCCTGGACAGCAGGACGCTCCACGTCGCTCTCGGACATAACCGACGCCACCGTGTGCCCGGACGGCACTTCCGAGATTTTAACGCGAGCCGTAGAAAACGCCCCCCACCTAGGGGGATTGTATCACTCGGATGACAGCAACACCACGTCAGACCCGGTGCTGCCGAGGCGCCGCGAGTATACATAAGTTACACATACGCAAGGCTTGCGCACTACTTGCGATAGCTGGCGATGTCGCAACTGTTGGCGGCGCAGAACGTTTGGGCGGCAGCGATGTATTGCGTCCAGTCGGACGCAATGCCTTTCCGGGCGGCATCGATGTCCATTCCTTGGATCACCTTGATCGCGAGGTACGATTCCACCTGGTCTTTGATGTCCTTGTAGTTTTTGCCGTTCGATGCCTTCCCGCATTGCGGCCAAATGTTATCCAGTGAATCCGCGCCACCCATTTCGAGCGGCACGAGGTGGTCGAGTTCGCAAGAAGCATTCTGCGAAACGTGATAGGCGGTGTAGGTTGTCTTTTTCTTTGCCGCGTCAGTGAGGCAATCCCGGACGCATTTGGTGGTAAATTTCTTGTTCCCAAAAACCGCCTCAGGCACCGTAGGATCGAATGCGCCGGGGGTGCAATTTGGATCGGGGAGCGGATAGCCATTTGCGGCTTTGCGAGTGCTACAGGCGCCGCCAGCATGCACCGTGCCAAGGCTTGTGGTCTTTTGGGAATTCACTCCCGGCACTGGACAGACGGCGCAAAGGTTACCTTTGGCCAGGATCGATTGCTGCGTCTGACTCGCTGCAACGAAGTACAGCATGGAACCGAGAGCTGCTCGGCGGATTATTTGCATTCGAATTACTCCTTCTTCAAAGGAACTTGATGGGCCCAACCATATAGTGACCTCCGAGGCGAAAACGTTGCGCTAATCGACGAAGGAAGCTCCGTAGAGGTGGTAGCGATGGCCGGCGACGTCTGCCACTTTGGGCGAGGCAGCGCGGCAATAGCCTTTGGATAACATTGCCGAGTAATCCTGCGTTGACATTTCAAACCATTCCTTTTGCATCTTGTGACGGAGCGGCAGGAGCTGTTAATTTTCAAAATGATGTGGGGCGGCGGCTTGTTCTTGCTGACGATCGTGCTAGTGGTGCCCACCGGGCGCACGGCCGTGGAGGCCTATACCGAGTTGGCAATGACCCGCCTCGCCGCGCAGTCTCCATTCTCCGAAATCGTTTTCGCGTCCATCTTGGTGGTGGCAGTGCTATTGTTCCTGCTCATGAGACAGGGGAAGCCGGAACAAACCACCGTCTACCGCATTCGAAGAGAAATGCGCGGCCTTTCGGCGGCTGATCTCGAAATGCATTTTCCGCAAGGCGGCAGAACAAGCGGTGGGAAGTTCATGCCGATACTGCAACCGAGTGCTTCCCGCGGAACGACCAAACGTCCGTAGCGGCCGGCGTTACGACAACTCCCGTACAAGACCGTTCAGACTGACCCGCGCCGCGGCAACCGAATCGCCCCACAGTGCGGCGTTGTCCTGCTCGATGCAGAAATGCTTCATGCCTGCCAGCGAAGCTGCCGCGAAGATCGCTTTGTAATCCACTTCGCCTTGCCCCACCGGCACCAGGTCCGCCGATTGCTGACGCTGCGATTGTGTCAGCGTGGGGGCCATGGCCTTGATGCCTTTGGCATCCTTCACGTGCCAGCATTCGAAGCGTCCGGGATTCTTCTTGAACAGTCCCAGGATGTCCTGCCCGGCAACCGATGCCCAGCCGATGTCCAGTTGCATGATCACCACGGACGGATCGGTTTCCGCCAGCAGGATATCGTACGCCTTCATCTCCGGCTTGTCGGCGAGTGGAGCGAACTCCTGGGTGTGATTGTGAACGATGATCTTCATGCCGAACTTCTGCGCCGTTTTGCCGTTTTCGTTCAGGGTCTGTGCCTGGCGCTTCACGGCTTCCTCGGTTTGACCTCCCGGTCCTCGGCCGCCACCGCCTCTTCCCGGCCCCTGCCCACCTCTGGCAGCGCCAGCTCCAGCGGGCGGAGGAGGAGGTGCGGGCGCTCCACCGCGGCGGGCCCCACCTCCGCCGCCGCCCAGGTTCTCCACGTACTTCAGGCCCATGACCTGGCCGCCTTCGAGCCGCGCCTCCAGGGTGTCACCCGCCGGCAAGCCGGAATGCGTGCTCGGCATGCTGAGGCCGTAGCGGTCCAACATGGCACGAAATTCCTTGGGCTGCATGTTGTTGTAGCCGCTCGCCGGCTCCACTTCCTTGTAACCGAAGGACGCCAGTTTCGCCAGCACCCCTTCAAAGTCGGCTCGTCATGGCATCGCGGACAGTGAACAGTTCCAGCCCGACCTGTTTGGTCCAATCGGGCGAGCCTTGCGCCTGCGCCTCGCCGAAGGCGCCGGCAAGCATCGTAGCGCCGCCACAAACCGCCATTCTCTTCAAGAACTCGCGCCGGTCGTGCATATCAAACCTTCTCCTTTACGTATGCCAGACATTTACGCACTTCTTCCACCGGTGTGCCCAGCCCCACGTACTCGTAATCCACATAAACACGGATTGGGTACTGCTTTTCGCGCAACAGGGCCAGAACGGCCGGAATAGGCGTGTCGCCCGCCCCAAACGCCTCGTTGCCGCCTCCGTTCCGGGTTCGATCCTTCACCGTCAGGTGCGTGATCCGCTGGTGATTCTCCTGCAGGAATGCCACCGATTCCTGATTGGCTGCCGTGAAGTTTCCGATGTCCAGATTGATGCGGAATTGCGGCGATAAGGCCGCCAGCGCTGAAATTTGAGCCGCTGTCTCGCGTTCATTGTGGAAGGCAACCGTCATGGCATGCCGTTCCGCGAACGGCGCCAGCCGTTTCGCAATCGGCATCGCGGAGCGGGACGCGATTACTTCCGCTCCCATTGCCTTGGCATGCCCGAAGGTCGCGTCTATCTCTTCGTCCGTGAATGCCTCATCATGGTCGTAAGACACGGCGTATACTGTGATGTCCGCCGCATCGAACCGCGTTTTCAACTTCGCGTAATGTGACGCAGGCGTTGCCAGGCGCCACTTGCGCAGGTTGTCGCGCAGCGCTTTGGCGCGAGCCGCCAATTCTGCCGGCGTGAATCCAGCCGGAGGCCCGCCATAAGGACCAGGAGGCGGCGGTGGCGGCAGACCTGTGTCCGGACTGGGCGCTTCGGTATTCAGCGATGAGAGATCGATCTCCGTCACACCCGCGTCTTTCAGCCCGCGGATGATCTCGTCCACGTTGTCCCGGCCGGGCATACGCCGAAAATCGTGAAAGCTCTCGGTGGAAGCGCCCACGCGCACTCCGCTTACCGCGCCGCGCAACATAGCCGGCAGGCCCACTAGAGTCAGTTTTCCCAGATCCCGTCTCGACAGCATCTTTTGAACCGCAAGGGTATTATATGCTGATTTGAGAATGTCCGGCAGGTCATACGCTTTCTGGCTTTTGTTCGGCCTCTTCAGTCTCTCCGTGTACGTTTCCGCCCCCGTGCTGGCATCCGGCAACGCATGCCCCCGCGAACCCAGCGCCAATATCTCGTCCAGCACTGCGCCCGCCGATGTCTGTATCCCTAACAACTTTACCGACGTGGCCACCGACTACTTCGACGACTACTCCTGGCGCGCCTTCGTGGCGCTGGTCTGGCCAGCTTCTCGCGCACATCGCGGCGAACCCGACTCCGGCAAAACCCTTTCCGATCCGGGTCCTCGCACCTTCGAAACCTACAAGCCACTGTGGGAGGTGTTCCATCGGAACGGGTCGGCCCCCACGGCTGACTTCGACGCTTACGACCCAGCCGACGACAACCCCTGCAGAATCAAAACCGGCTTCGGCGATTCCGTTATCGCGTCCGATTCCGGTCTGGAAGAAGTGGCGCAGTTCGGTCCGGGCGAAATGCTGCCTCCCGTGGCTGCGCAGAATGGACGATACATCCGCACGCAGACGCTCTACAACCGCATCGCATACGAGTACATCGTGTCCAGGAAGCTATACCTGCGGAGCGCGCTGCCACCCATCCCGAGCCCGCGTCCTGCCGAACCGGTTTTGCAGTTTCCAGATGGCTCCATCGTGCTGAAGGCCGCGTGGCTCAATCTCGCAGGCTTCACCCCCGCCGAAGTCAGCCGCTACTACGCGCGCCCCGTGACGCTTCGCGATGCCCTGGCCGCTGCTCGCTGGTGACGATGGGCCTGATCGGACTTCACATCGTTCAGAAAACAGCAACTCGGCCGCAATGGATCTGGTCCACGTTCGAGCACGTGGATCTGGTCCCTCCGGCACGCAGCAACACGCCCGGGCGGTTGGCACTGCACAACAGCCAGTCCGATCCCACGCCCCTGGAAAATCCGCTGACACTGGCGCCGCTTGCCCCGGAGCCAGTGAAACCCTACAACATCACGCGCTCTGCGGTCTCTCCCATCGCTCCGAAGACCGCCTACACCAACCTGATGTACGAGCGGAAATTGACGGGTGTGATCTGGCAGAACTACCAGTTGGTGATGACTCAGTGGCCGCGCGTGCCGGGCGAGCAGTCCATTCCCGTGCCGGCGAGTCTGAATGGCGACGCTTCCCACACATTCCCGGGCCTCGGCGCCGCGTCAGGCTCCGCGTTTGCCAACGTGACTATGGAAACGTTCGACCAGGACCGCCCGCAACTGGGCTGCATGAACTGTCACAACCAGGCGCGCCTTGCCGCCGACTTCATGTGGTCTGTGCTCGACCACGCCTACCCGCCGACTCTTGCGCCGAAAGCCGCGGGTCCAGCAAGGCCCTGATTTTGCTGGAATTGGCCTATTGCCTGGTCTGCGTTTCGATTAACACGACCCCTGAATTTTCGCGCAGGCGATCGAAAACAATCTGTTTTCCATCCGGCGTGATGTCGAACGTGCGCATCGTCGCCCGATCGGTCAGGCGGGTCAGGCGCCGCGTGTTCATCGTGTTGAGGTCCAGCAACCAGAAATCCTGCCAGGGTGTCGCTTCCGTGCCCCGCATGAAAACCAGACTTCGGCCGTCCGGGGTGAATCGCATCCTTTCTCCATCGCGTTGCGTGACGATATTCGGCATCTTTATGGGAGTTCCATCCGCGCGAATGGCCAAGAGCGGAGTGAGGGTGAAAGAATTGGGGCCGGAGTACACGATCATCGAACCATCCGGCGACCACACCGGATTTCGTCCGACTGTGTTGGTCAACCGGACCGGCGCGCCTCCCGCAGCCGGAATCTTGAAGAGTCCGTCGCCCTTCCCGTCATTGCCGCCGGTCACAATCCACTGCCCGTCGGGGGACCAGTCCGCGGAGCCTTCCACTTCGAGCGACTGCGCGACCGGGCTGGATTCGGCGCCATCCGCCGTGATCAATTGCATGCGCCACTTGCCGGCCTCGCTGGCGACAATCGCGATCCGGCGCCCATCCGGCGAGATTGCAGGGGGTTCCAGGATCCGGCCCTGCGGTCCGCGCCAGGCTTCGGATGCCTTACCACCTTCAAATCTCCACAACCGGTCTTGCGGACCCGCAGAGGACAAGTAGTAGAGAGTTTTTCCTCGAAAGCGCGGCGTCAACGCTTTCATGGAGGTGGGCAGGTACGGTTTGACGTCACCTTCCGTAGCCGGCGCACTCAGGATTGGGACGCTCCAAAGCCGTACCGTGGGATTCGCCACAGTGACGGCAAGTCGCTTTCCATCGGCCGAGGCGGACAGCGACGTGTACTGCTCCAAGCCAAATAGGATTCGGCGTGACATTTTGAGGGAAGGCTGGAAGGCCCAGATCCACGGTCCCGAACCGTCGCGCTCTTTTGCCAAATACAAAACGGTATCGCGCCCTAACGGCGTAGGGTCCCGCATTTCGCTGTCCTGCTCCGTAAGCCGTTGCGGGTCGCCCCCGAAGGCGAAATCCGCCACAGATCCATTTGGTTGGTCGCAGCTACACCGTGCACGTAATAGATCCAGTCGCCGTCAGGTCCCCAGGCCAGGTAATGGTTGTGCTTGTCGGCTGTGTCTCTAAAGATCTGACGCGGGTTCGAACCATCGCTATTGGCCACAAAAATCGGATCGCCGTCATCGAGGGTGTGATACGCGACCCGAGCGCCATCGGGCGACCATACCGGGTTCACCACCCGATCGCCAAGAAAGAGGCGTGGCTTCCCACCCACCAGTGGAATCAACTGAAGCCTGCGGCTTTTTGTGCCTGACACCCATATTTCAGTTCCATCGTGCGAGAAACCGATGCTTCGCAAGGGCCCGCGCTGATCCTGTTTCCCGGGTGTGAGATCCACAGGAATCCCGGCTCCGATTTGATCCAGCCACACCTGAAAAGGCCCATCGCGGTCCGACAGAAAGCCGACAAATTTCCCGTCCGGGGACATCGACGCATCCACTTCGGTTCCTTCATAGTCCGTCAACGGTATAAAGACCGCATTGGCGAGAGGGTTATCGAGTGGCGGTGGGGCCGCTCGCCTCCACGCCACCAGAGCCAGCAAAGCCATGGCCGCAGCCAGCGCAATCCAAGGCCACAGTGGCCTTCGCCGGGTGGGTTGGAAGTGAACCGCCAGGCCATCCTCCAGCGCCACCCGGGCCTCGCCGATCGACTGCAATCGGCGGCGCACATCCTTCGTCAAGCAGCGGCTGAGAAGCGGCATCCACTCACGCGGAATGCCGGCCAAGTCCGGCTCCACATTAATCACGGAGGTGAGAATCTCACTGGTGGTGGCGCCCGCGAAAATGCGCTTCCGCAAGAGCATTTCGCAGACCAGGACGCCAAACGACCAGATGTCCGACCTGCGATCCGTCTGGCCGCCCAGCGCCTGCTCCGGGGACATGTAGCAAGGGGTGCCCAGAATGATTCCTTGCTGCGTCGCATCCCCTGGCAGTGTGGGCTGGCCCTCATGCAGCGCCTTCGCCAATCCGAAGTCGAGCACCTTGACCATGCCGCCCTCGGTGAGCTTGATATTCGCGGGTTTCAAGTCACGGTGAACGATGCCTTTGTCGTGGGCGGCTTCAATCGCTTGAGTAGTGAGGAGAGCAATTCGCTGAATCTCTTCGGGCGCGATGGGCCCTTTCTTGATCAAGTCCGCCAATGTCGGGCCGTCGACATATTCAAGGACCAGGTAGCCGAAGCCCGCTGGGCTGGAGCCGACATCGTACAACATCGCGATGTGGGGGTGATTCAAAGCTGCGATGGCCCGCGCCTCGCGTTCGAAACGCTCGGTGAATTGAACCAGAGACGTCTTGATCGCGACCGTGCGGCCGAGGCGCGTATCGGTGGCCCGGAAGACCTCGCCCATCCCCCCCTGTCCGATTTGCCGTTCAATGCGGTAGGGTCCGAGCAGCATGCCTGCCGAAACCATCGTGTCCGTCTTGAGCAGGCTTTCACGGCCTTCCCAGGCGGGACGATCGAGAAAGGAGACTGCTTCGCGTGGCGTGTCTTCCTGGGCAAGAATGGAGGCAACAGTTGCGCGGAGTTCGGGATCAGCTTGTTCCAACAATCGATCTCGTTCCGCGGATGGAAGGCCCTGCGCCGCGTGATACAACGCTTCCAACTCACGCCAGCGTTCGGGTGTCACAACAAATGATACTACTCGCAAGGCCTTCCAAAAACAATTTCTTGAACAGCTCCGTCAGTGCTTAACGCAGGCTGGAACGATCGCGGAAGTAATTCTTGATCAGGTGGTTCGCCACTGACTCTCCGAGTTGGCTTCCCACTTCGAGCGAGTGATGGAAGTGAAAGCCCGCGTAAATCCGAGCCCAAAAGACCTCGTTCAAGAGATCGCGGGTGTCTTCAAAGGTGTGCTGATGAACGCCGTCGGTGAAGGCTTTGCTGTCCGTAACCACGTGAACGCGCGTGGTGCCGAAGAAACTCGCGATCAGCGGCGCCACAGCCCCGGTGATACAGGCGTGCGCGGCCGGATATTCCGGATGCGCGGGAGTGACACCGAGCGGCGTCCAGGTTGTATCGGCTGTGAGCGCGGAGTTGCCTCCGCCGGCAGGAATAGCAGTAACCGGCCGCCAGAAACCGTACTGGTACTTGCCGTTGTAGCATCCGATGCCCGCGTCGGCATAGCCCGTCCAGACCATCGCCATCAACCGGGCTGAGTCTTCTACGCCCAAGTTATAGTTATTCACCAGCGTATTCAGCATGCGCGCATATTGGGCCGCGGTCTGGTCGGTCCAGAAAATTCCAATCTCGCTCTCGGCATCGGATCGAATCGTGCTGGTTGTGCCGCCATAGATGCGAGTCAGATTATAATCCCGCTTCCACGTCTCGCTGCTCAGCGCAGGGGGCGGATCGGGCAGATAGTCCGCCGCTGTTTTCATGGTGAATGGCCGCATTTTTGCCAACCAGGGTGTAACCGGAGGGGCGAACGCTGGGGGCGTCGGAATCCATGCACCCGCGCCGGATCCAGGAGTGTAAGTCACATTGGCCAGCAAGCCGTCTCCCGTGCGAAGGCTGATCAGTTCCATCGCCGCGGCTTCTCCCACCGCAACGCCAGCCGCCTTCGATGTGGCATCGGCAGTAATCGCCGCCAGCGACGCCGCAAACTGGGCGTCCAATGCGAATAGCTGCGCTGGGAAGTAGTTCACCAGGACACGATGTGAGGCCGCCACCGCTGCCGCTTCAACGGACGCATTCGACGGCCCTTGAAGATGATAGTAGAAGGGTTGGTAGTGGCCGGTGATGGCATTCACCGCGTCATAGGCAGCTATGCTCGCGTATGCGAACCAGACTCCCGATGATCCTGGCGAATTCCCCGCCGTAGTTACGATGGCGGTGGAAGCCATGGTGTTCCAATCGGTGATCACGTTGCTTCCGTACGCACGGGCAACACACAAAAACGACAGCACAAAGGTCAATCTTCTTTTATTCACGAACGTTCCTCCGTCGAAAAGTCGACTACCGGTATCCCGGCTTGATCTACGTCGCGAGAAACCCGCCGCAAAACCGCAACGACCGCGCAATTATTTTCGCTATGATGACCTGAGGCCGTTGTGAAATCTGAAGTTTCCGAGACTACTCAACTTCTTTTGGACTGGGCGGAGGGCGACGCAGCCGCACTGGAGGCGCTGACCCCGCACATTTATCGAGAACTCCGCAGGATGGCCGCCGGTTTTACCCGGCGCGAACAGGAAGACAATTCCCTGCAAGCCACCGCACTGGTGCATGAGGTGTACCTGAAACTGATAGACGTTCGGAAGGTGACGTGGACCGGCAAGGCACACTTCTTTGGGGCGTGCGCTCAGATTATGCGTCGAATCCTGGTGGACGCCGCCCGCAAGCGATCCGCCTCCAAGCACGGCGGCGGCCTCAAGCGAATCAACATCGACGAGGTTCTTTACTTAAGCCATCAAAAGGACGACCGCCTCATCGCCCTGGACGATGCGCTCAATCAACTGCAAGCGGCCGATTCGCGTAAGGCTCAAGTCATAGAACTGCGCTACTTCGGCGGTTTGAGCGTAGAGGAAACCGCAGCCGTGCTGCGAGTATCGGTAGAGACGGTCACGCGCGACTGGCGTCTGGCGCGGGGATGGTTGTTGTCGGAGATTCAAAAAGCAGTCTGACGCCTGTAGAGGGCAGCGAACTTGACTTCAATTAAAAGTTCCGCAGAAATCGCAGGTATGCCCCGTTCTTATATGTAGACCATGGCTCGAAACCTCTCTCGGTATAGAGCTGGTAGGCAAAATCGATATTCGCCTTGCAATCCAGCAAACCTCTTAGGTTTACGCCCGCACGCTTCAAGTGCACCGTGTTGATTTGGAAATAGCCCCAGTCCAGCGTGCCGTCGGTGTTGTAGTGATAAACCTCGCAATCGCCGCGCGGGTTTTCAGCCCGTTGGACTGCCAATGCGATTCGACACGACGACCCAAACTTATTACAGGCGTATTGCTGAAAGGCCGTCAACCGGTGGCCAAATTGATCGGCTTGGGCTTCGCCCGATTGCTCCGTTGAGAGCCTGGGCGCCATGACAACAGGCCACTGCAGGTGAACTTTCAAGGGCGATTGAAGCGTAAAGGTGTACTGAGTTTGCAGGGCTGCGCCGACCGCTCCCACAATTGCGGCCCAAAGGAGCAGCACTTTAAACAATTTCGTTGGGGCATTCGACTGCTTTCGGCGGACCCGTTTCGGCGCCGCAGCTTTCACTGCCACCGGCCGACATCCCAGGGCCGGATTTGTTGGGTGAATCGGGACGAACAAGGCAACCGGGAAACCATTCTTCGACCAGCGTACTACACCTGGCACAAGTCACAGTTGTGCGATGCGATCCATTTGCCCGCCTGAATTCCTTTTGGCACTACGCGCCGCCTGCGACAATGGAGACTAGGGCTCGGCCCTGGGAGCCCGATTTGATCGACTCGCTCTTGAATTTGCTGTTTCGTTGCCGCCATCGCCGCCTGACGCGGCCGGTGCGCGACCAATCACAAAACCTGGACAGCGCCCCAGCGGAAGCTATGTCGTCTGCCTTGACTGTGGAAAGCAATTCGCATACGACGTGGTCGAGATGCGCATCGGCAAGCCAATCGACCCGGCGCGCGACACAGGAATTCTCCCGCCCAACCTGCCGGAACCACGCAAAAACAAGGCGAAATTCGCGCTGCTGGCGACCGCCTCGGCCGGCTTCTTCTTAGGCGCCGTGCTGAAAGGGCGCAAGCATCCCCCGGATTCCAAGGGTGGCTCCGGCAAAACGGATTGAAGCGAGCGATGAATGGATGGCGTCACGCCGACTGCCGGGAGTCGAACACTCCGTTTTACAGATCGCTGAGCGCAGACCGGAAAATTCGTCGCTCCTGGTAGTAGTCTTTTGCCTCAAACTTCGCAAACACCTTGTCCCACTTCTCGTTATCTTTGCACTGCCGGCAGGAGCCACAGGCACAGCGCACATAAGGCCGAAGCGGTGGCAGCGGTGTGTTTATAGCGGCTTCGCTGCGAAACATGCTCGCGTTCACTCGAGTTCTGCGCATAGTTACCACCCCAGCCCAAATTCCCGCAGACAATGCCAGCAACGGTATTTGCCGTTCACCGGACGGGAAATCGCTTTGTGGAATACGCGGCAGTACGCGTTACCAATAGTCGTGAGCGCTCGCTTTTGGACCCCAGCCAATAGGGAGGTCCGCGACGGGCTCGCTAAACAGGATTCGGATGCACTCATTCGTTTCTCCAGACAAGGAGTTGGGCGCAGGAACGCAAGATGCTGCACCCGATTGGTTAAGGTTTTGGTTTGCGAGATTACAAACCAACTTGCATATGAAGATTATGCGGGACGGCCTGCGGGACAACCAGTCCTGTCCGTACCGAGAAAGGTACTGGTAACTAGGAGTTTCCCCCGTTTACCTAGAACTTGGTTTTATCGACTTTGCTTTGATTCTGAAGACGTCGCGACCTTTGCCTGCTTCATGCGTAAATGATCCTATGCGTCTTCTCCTTTTGTTGGCGGCCACCCTGGCCTGCGCGCAGCCTGGCCCACCCGCCGGCGGGGCCATTAGCCTGGTCACTTCCGATATCGAGAACTTCTGGAAGGCGTACGATGCCAGCGAGCCGGGAAATCGGGAGGCAGCGTTCCAGAAACTCTACCTGGACGCCGGTTCAGCGGGCTTGAAGGACTTCGTCAAAGCCCGGATCCAGTCGGCCAAGGCTCTGGCCGCAGCCGTGGACCAGCGGTATCCCAAGTTTTACGCCACCGTTCGCCCCTACACATTGGGCGTGGAGAAGCAGCGGGCTGCAATCCTGCGGAATCTCGACCGGTTCCGTGAGCTGTACCCTGAGGCTCACTTCCCTACTGTCTACTTCGTCATAGGGCGGTTGACGAGCGGAGGCACCACCAGCAGCAACGCCCTGCTGATCGGCACTGAAGTGAACTCCCTGGGACCGGACGTGGACAGCACGGAAATCAGCCCGTCCTTTCGGAGAGCCATGGGGACCGCAGACCGGCTGCCTCTCATAGTGATCCACGAGTTGACGCACACACAGGTCAACATTTTTGGAAAAGGTAAAGTGCCGGGATTGCTCGGGGCCTGCGTCAACGAAGGAGCCGCCGACTTCATGACTGAACTGGTGACAGGCACAAGCATCAACGCGCACGTCAAAGAATGGGCCGAACCGCGCCGCGAAGAGTTGTTCCAGCGACTGGCACGAGACATGGCGCAGAAGCCGGCCGATTCCAGCAACTGGCTGTACAACTACAACACCGCGGGCGATGAACCCGCCGACCTGGGATATTGGATCGGCGCGGAGATCTGCCGCAGCTACTACGCGCGGTCGGCGGACAAGGCAAAAGCGGTTCATGACGTGGTTACGTTGGGGAATATCGAAGAGATGGTGCGCAAGAGCCAGTACGCGTGGCTGCTGGAGCCGCCGAAGTAGCGCCACCTCCCCTTCAGAAGCGGAATTGCTACCCTAATCCTAATTATGCTGCCCACCTTCAAGAAGTCGGTTCTCGCCGTACTTGCCCTCGCAACGCCGCTCTTCGCCCAGAGCGCCACTGGGCAATCGTGGCCCACTACCCGGTGGGCTGTCTCGACGCCGGCTAAACTGGGCCTCGACGAGAGCGTGCTGGCGGCATTGGATGCCGATATCGCCAGCGGCAAGTTTGGAAACACGGACAGCATGCTGGTGATCCGGCACGGCGAGATTGCATACGATCGGACGTATCCCCATGACTACGACAAGATTTACGGGGAGCAGTCGCGAAAAACAGGCGCCCTGAATGCCCACGACTTCGGCGGGCCGTACAACTATTTCAATCCGTGGTGGCACCCCTTCTACCAGCGGGGCGACCTGCATACGCTTCAATCCGTGACCAAGACAGTTACCTCCGTGGCGATCGGGACCGCCATCGCACGCGGTGATTTTCCGTCGATCGATACGCCGGTTCTAAAGTTCTTTCCAGACGGGAAAGTAGCGAACGTCGACGATCGCAAACGGCGCCTGACTATTCGCCACCTGCTAACCATGACTGCCGGGTTCGACTGGAACGAGAACCTGCCCTACAAGGACCCCGCGAATACCGGCAGCGCCATGGAAGCATCCGCCGATTGGGTGTCCTACACCATCAACCGGCCCATGTCGGAAGAACCGGGCACGCGGTTCAACTACAACAGCGGCGCGACCATGATCCTCGGGCGAATCTTCGAGCAGGCGACCGGCCAGGACATCGAGGAGTACGCCGCGAAGCATCTCTTTGCGCCCCTCGGCATCCTCCGTTATTTCTGGAAACGAGCGCCGGATGGTTCTGCCGATACCGAAGGCGGCTTGTACCTCGACCGGCACGACCTCGCCAAAATCGCCTACCTCTTCCTGAAGAACGGTGCTTGGGAAGGCAAGCAGATCGTCAGTCCGGAATGGGTAACAAATTCGTTGACTCCGTCAACTATCGTGTCCGCGGCGACGGGCGTCAAGTACGGTTTCAAGTGGTGGCTGTACCCGTATGGCAAGGACGATCCGCGTCTGGCATTTGGCGGCTCCGGATTCGGTGGACAGAAGCCTCTTGTGATTCCCGCCTACGATCTGGTGCTGGTGTTCACCGCCTGGAACATCCTCGGCGAAAGAGGGCTCAGCCCCGCGGAAGCGATCCAGCGAGTTTCGGCCGCGGTGAAGGATCGGAAGTAGCCGATTACCAGAGGGACCAATCTCTAAAGACTACGATCCAGACTGCCAGTAATGCGTTCGTGGTCGCATGTGCGACGATCGCATCTGCTACCCTGCCCCGCCGAAGAAAAGCCATCGCGTAAAGGACCCCCACTACTGTTCCCGCGATCCAATTCGCCCCATGCATCGCTCCGAATGCCAGAGAGGAGATCGCGACGGAAACCGGCATCGCGCCCTGATGCCGAGCGATTGGACATAAGGCGCGATCCAGCGGATCAGGAAGCCGCGAAACGCCAGTTCCTCCGCAATGGGAACCGTCACAGCCGCGGCCAGAATTCTTATGGCCAGCCACGCAGCACCCGCTGCGGGCGCCGCAACGCGCAGGCCGGCACCGATTCCATTGTCCGGCAGCACTCCAGCGAAGCGATGCAAGATCAGCCAGATTATGAATGCAATAGCGCCAATGGGAAACGCGAGCCATCCGGCGCGCCAATCGAGCACTGCAAGCTTACGGCGATAGAACCAAAGTGCGGAGGCGGCCGCGAAGAACCGCAAAGGATATAGCCATTCAAACCTGGCGGAGGCCGCCCGGGAGATCATGCCCGCCGCAAGGATCGCCAGGAATGGAAGGATGTACGGAGCGGCGGGATTGTCCGCCCAAATCGAACTCCGCTCCTCGTGGGCCGTCTTGGTCAGCCATGGAACGTGCCGAACTCCCAGCAGCAATCCCAACGAAACTGCATTAAATGCAATCCAGCCGGCTTGCGAATGAAAGCCTCCGGCTGCGACAGCCTTCGCGCCGGCGTTGCCGATCGCGATCAACACTGCGATGCGGAGCGTGTTCAACAGATACAGGATTGCCACGCCTGTGGGTATCAGGAGGAGAACTCTCGGGAAGCGAAGTTCGTCGCGCAGAAACCAAAGCCAGAATACGCCGAACAACAGCATCAACCCGGCGCCCTCCAAACCGGAGCACTGCGGCGAGATTGTGACTTTGAAATTCCGGGTGCCAATCGTCCTGGTGACCGGATTAGCGATTAGATTGTCGATGAACGGATACAAGCACATTCGCACTAGCCGGAAAGTCAGGCTAGCGGCTGGGATCCAGAGCCGGTCGACAGCTCGGCTCAGCGGGTACACTAATACTCCCGCCACAAATGCGTAAATCCAAATACTGCCGCTGTCGCGAACGAGTCGATTGCAGACTCCGGGGGGCAGAAACGCAAACGCTCCTAGAAGTGCAGCCGATCCGCCGCAAATCAGCCAGAGCAAGGTAACGGCATCGATTCTTGCGCCATTCGATGTCGTGGCGAAGAGGTGCGCGGAGAGAGCGCAAAAGGCGGCCGCGGCGAGAAAGTGTCCTATGAGGAAATACCAGCCCAGACCGGTCCGGCCGATGTCGAAAGCGCGCGCCATGGAATTCCTGGGCTTGAGAAAGAAGAACCCACTGAAAACCGCTGCCATTACGACCAGCGATCGGACGACAACAGGCCCCCAGTCACCTACCGCGCCGGTCAGGCCCGCGGTCCTGCGGAGAGTCCCAGTATCGAGCCAGATAGAAAGGAGGATTAGCTCCAAGCCGAAAAGGACGGTAAGGCAGAGGATTCGTTGGAAAAGGAGGGACGGGCGACGGGCAGGAAATCCGGCTTGGCCGGATTCCGCGAACTTGACCAGACAGCCGGAGTCCGCTTTGGAGGAAGCTGTCGCCTCTGAAGTTGCCCCGGGGGCTTGAGACGTAAGTGGGTTCACGTTCTTCGAGCCCTCCCGGTGCAAAAAACGCCAACCCGCCAGTCCAGGATTTCGCCTTGTCTACCGCTTCCGCCGAGCCATGACGATGACAAAAGCTCCGCCGAGCAGCGCCAGAGCGCTAACTCCAGTGCTCGAGTCGATCTCGGGTGTCGAGACACCCGCGAAAGTGACTCCGGCGACACTGATCAGTAACGAGATTACAAGAACTGCCTTTCTCATGTTTCCCCTCCGTTGCGTTGGCCGTTTCGGTGCGAGGACTCGGTTAGCATCGCCTGATGGAAACGGATACGGGCGGTACCGAGCAATTGAGCCGCCACATTTGTTTCGACAGTATGTCTATGCATTAGACAGCCTCAGGAATTTTCCTGAGGCGCCAGGTGGGACCAATAATTCTTCTAAAAGTACGAGGCTTTTGCAAATCTCGCTAGAGATGCGGGGCAACATGTGCATCGCTGCAGGTAGCGGCGATTCGCTGCAGTTCCCGAATTCGCTGGCGAATTGCCCGCGTAAACTGCTCACCGACGAAGTCCAAGGCGCCGCTGGCTGCCAAACCTGTGGCCAACTCTTCATCGGTGATTCGCGACAGGTAAGGCACTAACCAACGAACGTCATCTAGCCCCACGCCATTCACGATGTCACTAGAGTGATTTCCGTGGAATGCCCATTTGATGCTGCCGTCGCTTCGCAGCACTGCGAAACCAGGTGTCTGGTCCCGATAACCGCGCCAATTCCACCGATCCCTTTCGGAGAAGCCGCCCGTCCTTCCTAAAGAGGAACTCCAATCCATCACCGCGAACCGGCGGTCAGACTTGCCGGCAATACACGACTCGTCATAGATCGCGTTGTCGCTATCCTGGCCATCGCGCGCATCCGCGGCGTCCCAATTTGAGAGAAGCATCATGATGATCTTCAGACCGCCCATTTCCCTGGAATTGGTGAAGCGGGGATCGTTCCATGACCACCGGTGTTCACACCGTTTGTCCAACTTAAACTCCGCGTCGTGGATGGTTCCATCGTCGGCTACAAATGGTTTTGCCCGTTTCAGGTCACGAACGCCCTCTATAGAAGTGCCGCGCACCAGAACGGTAGGAATTGCGGCGTACCCAAGAGCGTATAAAAACCTTGCAGCGAAAGTATCCGAGTGGATCCCTTCACCAAATGTTATGACCCACGCTCGATCCGCACTATCGCGGACATCGATCTTCGGATTCTGCCCACTGAAGTTCTCTTTTACGAATCGGAATGGCGGGCGAGGCGCTGCAGACGCGCCCCCGGGACCCCAGACCCAGTCCACTGCAGTCATCGCCGGAGGCTCTTTCCAGAGCACTTGGGCCGTTGCACATGCGACAGCTAATATGTGCAGAGCAAGGGCGCAAAGCCCAGTCTGAAGGCGAGGCACGCTCAGTCAATTCCCGCGTGCATTGCCGCCCCAACTGAGATCTGCATACTGCTTACCCGCCATCACGCAGCGGAAGCCAAGGTGGTTGGTGCCGGTGGTGATTTCTCCCTTTCCACGCGTGCCGACGATGTAGCGAGAGCAGTATTGATCGGTGCAGAGAAACGATCCACCGCGATGGACTCTCTTTTGCTGGTTTGGCTCGGACGGGTCGTATGGAGATTCGGGGCCTTGCGGGTTGCGGGCGACCGCTTGGGTGTCGGCGAGTTGCCGATAGTAGTCCGGTCGATACCAGTCGCTAGTCCACTGCCAGACGTTGCCGGCCATGTCGTATAAGCCGTAGCGGTTAGGTGGGAACTTCGCCACCGGCGCAATGCCGGAATAGCCGTCCTCTCCGGTATCGCGGTCTGGGAATCTGCCTTGATGCGTGTTCGCCATCCACTTGCCTTCCGGGCGAAACTCATCACCCCACACGAAGGGCTGACCGGCAAAGCCGCCGCGAGCGGCAAACTCCCATTCCGCCTCGGTCGGCAGTCGTTTGCCTGCCCATCGGGCGTACGCCGCCGCGTCTTCGTAAGCAACTTGCACAACCGGGTATTCCTGATTGACGAGAATGCCACTGTCCGGGCCGAGTGGATGACGCCAGTTCGCTGCGCGGATGTAGCTCCACCACACGAAGTGGTTAGTGAGCGGCACAGCATGATCCGGCGGTGAGAAGACCACAGACCCGGCAAACAGATTCTCCGGGGGGCGCCGGGATAATCTTCAGCGCGGGGCTTGCGTTCGGCCACCGTGATATAGCCTGTGGCGTCGACGAACCGGGCGAACTCACGGTTGGTCACCACGTTCTTATCCATGAAGAAGCCGTCGACGTAAACCCGATGAACCGGTCGCGAGTCGGCGGCTTGCTGCATGCCCGCGCCATCCATGCGGCGGGGATCCGCCGCGCCCATCGAGAATTCGCCGCCGGGTATCCAAGCCATACCTTCCGGCGCGGGACCGGCCGCACTCGTGGTGTTTTCCTTGGTGGGTTCAAAAACAACTGGGACGCCCGCAACGCCATGATCGGCCGTGGCAACAATCCGACCATTACGTTGCAAGAGATTCCGGCCCGCCGCCAGCGCGAGCATGGAGAGGAACAGGGTCATCGTCATTTTCGAAAAGAACGAGAACCGGTGCGGTATTGCGGCTTGCCGGACTGCCAATCTCTTTTGCCCAGAGCGTCCCATCGAATGGTACTTCGTTTGTTAGGGCAGACTCATTCAGCGCATGCGTGGATTTATTTCTCCGCGCTTCCGCTTAAAGGTTTCGTGAAGAAACAGACGGCCGCGGCATTCAAGCCTGAAGACGCGAGAAAGTAAGTCCGGCGGGCGGCAACTGAATCGTCATGTTCAAGTAGAGCGTGCCATGCAAAGAAAGAAAACGACAGCCCTGCTTTGCGGTGTAACTGCCTATGTTCTGTGGATGAGCGGACTGCCTGCCTTGCGATGCGCAACTCAAGCCACGACTGGCGCCGCAAGCCAGACTGACACCACTCCAAAACCGAAGAAGCCCCGGAAATCGACGACAGTGGCTCCAGACGCGGAGCCCACCGTAACAAAAGCCAAACCCCCGGCGCCCGTGAAAAACGCGTCCGCCGAAGATATCCAGTCGGCTAAGTCCGCCGGAAAGGTTTGGGTCAATACCGAGTCTGGTGTTTATCACAAGGGCGGCAAGTGGTTCGGCGCCACCAAACAGGGCAAATTCATGACGGAACCGGATGCGATTAAGGCCGGTTACAGGGCATCGAAGAACGAAAAGTAGACGCTGGCACGAATGCCACTTCAGAGGAGAAAGAACGATGAAAGCTACATTTGAGCTCAAGCGAACTGCGGATGGCCAGTTCATGTTCAACCTGAGGGCGCCCAACAATCAGACTATTCTGACCAGCCAGTGCTACGCGAGTAAAGAAGCTGCCAAGGAAGGCATTGCCTCAATCCGAGAGAACGCAGGGCTCGATGAGCGTTATGAAGAAAAGAAGGGGGCGGACGGTTCGCCATATTTTCTGCTTCATTCCGCCAATCGGTTGGTCATCGGCAACAGTGAGATGTATTCTTCTCCGCAGGCGATGCATAAGGGCATGGCGTCGGTCAAGAAGAACGGACCAGTTGCGGAAATCGTCGATTTGTCGCTCCAGATGCACGCTTGATGGACATCCTCTCTACCGCGGCCGGTGCAGCCGATTGGCCCCCCTTGCCAAAAAAATAATGCGTCTACTCAGACTGATGCACATCACATCGCTTTGTAGGGAGCAGTAAGTCAGTTCTTCAAGCAGTCCGGGCTGAAACTGCGCCTGGACTGGAATCGCCCAGCTATCGACCGGTTGCTGGAGAAGCATGTAAAGGAGAAACTTATGGCCCAAACTAGCGAAGTGCTCGAACAACTGAAACAAAAATATTATCCAGCTCTCAATCTGATGAACGCGCTTCAGGTGCAAACACTCAGTATCAGTCTGGATGGAACTAAGTTGGTGATCCGCGGGGTTGCCCCGACGCTCGCCGCAAAGAACCGAGTCTGGGATCAAATCAAACGTATCGATCCAGCCGGCGAGGATCTGATCTGCGATCTTAGTGTCTCCGCCCAGCAGCCGCAAAAGGCGGCCGCGCAGGAAAAAGCAGCGATGTCGATGGGCGCAACGGCAGGCGGCGGAGAAAACCACCGGCGCTACACAGTGAAGCCGGGAGACACTCTCACCAAGATCAGCCGCGAGTTCTACGGCGACGCAAACCAGTTCACGAAAATAGTCGAAGCCAATCGCAGCGTACTGCCGGACGCCAACGCAATCCGTCCCGGCCAGGACCTGGTGATTCCGGAGTAAGACCCAATGGCTTGGATGGATGAGATCTCCGACATCGTCAGCAGATACGCGGGCGGGGCCGGCGGTGCGGCGCCCGCTACCGCAAATCCCCACCAGGACTACTGCTCCATCGCGAATGCAGCGCCACAGCAAGTATTGGCCGACGCGCTGTCACACGCATTCCGGTCCGATCGGACTCCCGATTTTCCGGAAATGGTTTCCAGCTTGTTTCGCCAGTCGAATCCCGACCAGCGAGCCGGTCTCCTGGGCCATCTCATAGAAGCGGCCGGTCCCACCGCCCCCACAGGTCTTCCCGTTCAGAGCACTTTGGCGGATACAGTCGGAGGCCGTCAAAGCATAGCCGCTGAAGCGGCAAGCCAGGTTACCGGAGACCAAGTGCGGCGGATGGCGAACCAGGCGCAGCAGAACGACCCTTCCACCATCGATCGAGTGAGCGGGTTTTACGCTCAGCACCCGGCGGCCATAAAGGCACTGGGCGCAACGGCAATTACCATCGCGATCCGTCGGATCGTCGGGCAGAGATAGACGAAGGCACGATTGTCATCCCTTGGGGGCGACCCAGCCGCCCCTTTTTTTGTCTTCAGGCTCTCTACCCGCAGACCAAAACCGAATCAGGGTTGGTTGAGCTTTATCTCCAGTTCCCGCAAGGGGATCCCTCCGTTTCTTTTTCCTCGCCGAGCATCTCCGATCCTCGAAATGACCTTCGGGAGCGATGCGGTTTCACCCTCACCCGATAGAGTTTCACCCCATGCTGCTGGTGACGTGAATGTAGCGCATGATACACTGCGGAAGTACATCGAAATCTGTTGGTTCGGTTCCGCACGTTTAAGATTGTGCTCCAGTTTGTTCGCATCACCCATCCGCAGTTCCTCACTCCAATCTCCCGATCATTTGCGTTTCACCGCAGTGCAGAGCCCTATCTGAATCTCGCTCACCGCTAACCGGAGCGTGATACGTGTCGCGGAACCACTACAGCCGAAGTGTGCCCCGGCGCAACCCACAAGGAAACCGCCTGGAATTTGTATCGAGGTTACACTACATGCAACTCAGTGGTAAGGTTTTATCCCCGGCATTGGCATTATGTCTCGCAGCCGCGACCTCTCTCGCATATGCGGAAAGCGGCCCTTCGGTCTGGATCGCGCCCAGCCTGCATCGCGTAGGAATGAACGATGCCGCAGGGGCGGATACACAAGCGAACCTGTGGGCAGCCCGCGGCGAGTACGAGTCCTTTCAGATCGTCGCCAGCGGCGCCTCCCAAGGATTGAGCAACGTCAACGTCACAGTCTCCGATCTCCGGGGCCCCGATGGCCAAGTCATTCCCCACACAGCGTTTACTCTGTTTCGGGAAAAATATATGCGGGTGGATTCGTCGAGCCCCAACTGGAAGGGATCGAACCAGCCGATGAAACCTGGCTGGTATCCGGACGCGTTGATTCCGTTCACCGATCCCGACACCGGCAAACCGCTGTCCGGTGCGTCTTTGACGGCGGTCCCGTTCGACCTCAAGGCCGGTCTCAACCAGCCGATTTGGGTTGACCTCCTGGTTCCGCGCACAGTCAAGGCGGGCAAGTATTCGGGCAGCTACACAGTTTCGAGCAATCAGGGGAGTTCTACAGGAGAGATCGGCTTGACGGTCTGGAACTTCACACTGCCGGCCGCCCCTTCCATGAAGTCTTCGTTTCTCTTTTTCCAGGCTGGGACTCTGGCCGCGGAACGGGAGTTACTGCGCAATAAAATCTCTCCCCTCTCCACGAACCCTGCCGACCAGGCGCAGTTGATGAAAGAGAGCGGTTTGAGCACAACCCACATCGGACCGTTTAGCGGAGCCGACGTCGGGCGTTGCAACATGTCACCGGCGCCGTCGGCGGACAAGTATAAGTCTCTGGCTGCCGCACAGCAGCCCGGTTTGATGCTTTACAGCTATAGCGCCGACGAAATCGGCCACTGCACGAACCTGTATCCCACCATCAAACAGTGGGCCCAAAACATGCATCAGGCGGGCATCAAAAATCTGATCTCGATGTCGCCGACTCCGGCTCTCTACGACGACGGGTCCGGCACCGGCCGCTCCGCAGTGGACATCTGGGTTCTCCTTCCCGTGATGTATAACAACTCGACTGCGCGCGTTAAGGAAGTGCTGAAGAAGGGCGATACCGTGTGGTCTTACAACACCCTGGTGCAGGATGCGTACTCACCGAAATGGCTCATCGATTTCGACCCGGTCAATTTCCGCATCCAGCCAGGCTTTATCAGTGAGAGTCTGAACCTCACCGGATTGCTCTACTGGCGGGTGGATAAGTGGCCAGCCGATCCCTGGAACAACGTCAACAACGCCGGAACGTATAGCTCCTCGAACTATCCCGGCGAAGGGATGCTGGTTTATCCGGGCCAGCAGGTTGGCGTCAAGGGCGTAGTGGCTTCGATGCGCATGAAGTGGCTGCGCGATGGAGTGGAAGACTACGACTACGTACAAATCCTGAAGGGACTCGGAAAGGGCGACGAAGCAATGCAGATTGCCCGGTCGGTAGGCCCTGACTGGACCAACTGGACACGTGACGCGAACGCCATCGAATCGGCCCGCAAGAAGTTGGGCGAGACTATCGACCAACTGATGACCTCAACGTCCGCGTCGACCCCGTCCGCCACCACTCACCCCTCCGGGAACTGAAGTTGTGGCCCCTAGTCCCGCGCCCGCACGCGGATCCCGAAGGCGTTCGCCGGGTATCGCGGAACTGCGGCCCGGCACGCCTTCAGGCTGGACAGAAAGACTTGCGCGACCTCATCGATCTCCCGATCGGTGAGGTCCGCGTAGTTTGGCAGGGTGATCAGCCGTTCGGCCACGGATTCGGCAACGGGACAGCCGCTTCGATATCCATACTCCCTGCAATCTTCGATGGAGCGGCTGTAGATGGTGGACGTGTCGACGAATCGGGACCACATAGCCGCGGCTACCGCGGATCGTTCACCAGGGCTGCGCAAAAGCACTGGAAACAGGTGATAGTTATAACGCGCGCCCTTCCGCTCGCGCGGCAGAATCACACCATTGGCGTCAGCCAGCAGCGACAGTAGTCGCAGGCTGTTGGCGCGCTGCCGATCCACCCTGTCAGGAAATCGGGATGCCTGCCGGCACGCGCCGGCCGCATGGGAGCGATGGATCGCGTCCATATCCAGGCAGGGCTCCAGGATGCCCCACTCTTCCACCCACCGGCGAAAAGGTTTGCCGAAGAACCCGTAGAGAGACGGGCTGAACACCGCCGCCTTGGCCGCCTGGAGCAGCAATGCCTGCGCCTCCTGAAGAACGGAGGGAGCGGCCAGTTCACCGGACGAGATGGCGATTCTGTTTGCAAGATCGGGTTCATGAACCACCAGGAGGCCGCCTCCGCCCGCGGGCCAATATTTCGTGGAAGCAAAACTGTAGAAGCTGGCCAGACCGAAAGCGCCCGCCATTCTCCCGTCCAGAAAGCTGAGTGGGGCATGCGCGACATCCTCGATCACGGGAACGTTTCCGGCGGCGGACAGCAGGCCTGGAATGTCGGCGAGGTGGCCGAACAGGTGCACGATCACTACAGCCGAGAATCGGCCCGCCGCTCGATCGAGGGATCGCGGATCCATGGTCAGGGATTCTGGGTCCACGTCGATAAAGACCGGCAGGTGGCCCGCGGCGGCGATGGCGCTCACCAGCGATGGATCCGTAAACAGCGGCACGGCAACGCCCGATCCCGGCTTCAGGCTGAGCCCGGAGAGCGCCAATCGCAGAGCCTGGCGGCCGCTGCGCGTCCAGAACTTCGGACTGTCGCCCAGAAACTCGAAGGCCTTGGGAGGCGGCAGGCGATGGAAGAGGGCGAGCAGACTCGCGGTAAAGTCGCCGGCCGTGTAGGGAAGCGCGAAGCGCGGAATGGAATGCAGTCGGGATGTCAGCATGGGGTTGCGATGGGCCGCGAGACACGCGCGCCTTTGATGACGGATTCGACCGTCTCGAGATGTTGGTTTTCGGGATACAAGAAGCGACAGAACCGCACGGCGGTGTGAGCCACAGCATTGTTGAGGAACGGCGCGACCACCGGATGAAACTGAAATGCCGACTGGTGAGGAAGCACCTCGTAGCCGAAGCGCAGCTTGTATTCGTCCAAGCCGTCCGCGGCAAACAGCGGCACGTACCCGTAACAGACGGCGTCCAGTGATTCATCCAGAGTGGCCTGCTGGGTCACCGTATAGGTCAGCACGTGATTCGGAAAATTGGACAGGTGTTCCTGGCTCGACATCTGGTGAAGAATGTGCAGCCAGCGATGCTCCCGGCAGGTGATCATATACGCGGCCAGGCGCGAGCCTGCGAATGCAGCCGGAAAGGAAATCTCAGAGCAGGCGAAGGCCGCCTCTACCAGCGTCTCCCACCGGCGCTTCTCGCCGAATTCGGGATCGTAGCGTCCCTGGCGTGCCATGGTGCTGAGGTTGAGCGCGAGCCCCTGTGAGATCAATTGGGCCTTTGTGGCGGGCCTGACGTGGAAATGCTCCATGGCTCGCCGAACGCGCGGCCTCTGTTTCTGGTGCACCGACTCGAGATCGTAGCTACGGCGGCGCAATATGTAAAGGCCGCTTGGCAAGCCTGTCCACTTAATGGATGGGAACCTGGCCCCCGCGGCGCCAGCTTCGCGAATCAAGTGACGCAACTCCCCGGGATGAGGATCGAGCATCGCCTGGTACGGCAGGCTCATCAGAAATCGGCCCGAGGTGGCATACCAGATCACGCCACACGCTTTGACCACGCGCCGCCCGCGGAATTCCATGAATCGGGCCAGAACTCCCCCCGGGAAATGGATCTTAGCGGGATCATTCGCGTGTAAAGTGTGCGTCTTCAGTTCCACTAGAGTGTTGGTTGGCACAGAATTGCTCCTATTCGGGGACGGCAGCGCAACTTCCCGAGGACCGCTGGCGAATGGCGACCTGGCTGCGACCCCACTGCAACAACTCGCAGCAGTCGGCCACTCCCATCATCAGAAACGGCAAGGGATCGTCGAGAGCGAAACAGGCAGCCTCCTTAACTCCTGCGAAGGAGCCAAGCCAGGACTTCAGCGAGAGCGAACCTTCCCGCCAGGAGCGGATCGCCGAGAACAGGTCGAAGTCTTCGACGAGCCACTTGCGTCCTTCCACAGCTACCGCTGGAGGAACAGGTTGGCCGGTCAGGTCCAGATACAGCACACGAGCCACGTCCGAACCGTCAGCCGCGGCGAACAGGCGGAACGTGCAGCCGATGCGCGGATTCACGTCCAGGACCTTATACGTGCCGTCGCGCCGGTCGCGGCGGTAGCCGATATCGAGAATGCCGTGATAGCTGATGGCCCGCATGAATTCGCAGGTGGTCCGCATCACGGTCTCATTCGCGAGGCATACTCCCAGGCTGGTCACTCCGGTGTGCGACGGGAACCGGCGGATCTTCATTCCCGTCATGCCGAACAGGCATCGCGATCTGGCGTCGAAATAACCGTCGAACATCCAATCGTCGCCTGGTATGAATTCCTGGATCAACAGGTTCGGGTTCTCCGAATCTCCCACCCGGGCGTACAGGTCGTTCAGTTCGCGTGCGGTCTTCACGACGAACTTGGTTCCGCCGGCGCGAGCCCGTAACCGGCCTCCCGCGGTTTCTTTAACCATCACCGGAAACACCGCACTCTCGATGAACCTGTCGACATCGTCTTTTGACCGCGGCACCACACATTGCGCCGTGGCCACGCCATTCTTGCGCGCGAGTTCCTGCATCTGGCCCTTGTCGCATAGCGTGCGAACCAGCGAGGCATCCTGTGAAGGGAAGCGGAAATGGTCGTGCAGGGCGGATTGGTTCTCGGCTACCCAGGCACAGGTCTGGTCGGTCGTTGGAATCAGAATCGGCCGGCCCCCCACTTTGCGTGCGATTTCCTGCAGGGCTTCCACCGCAGCGGCGGAAGGGCCGGCTCCGACATCCAGAAGGAAGCGGCCCCGGCAGTAGCGGGAACTGAATGCGGGTTCCCAGCGCGAGGCATCGACGCTGTAAACCGGAACACCGAGCCGGCCTAGACTGCGGGCGATTCCCAAGCCGCCGTGGTGCCCGGACCGCAGCATGACCACGGGAACCTGACCGTTCGTCTGCGAACTCACACACAGCTCCCTAGCGACCGTGGCCGATGGGTCCTGGTGGATGGCGCTTGGACAGCTTGCACTTCTCCGTCCCTGATTTCGAAAATATGGGGCAGATCGTCGATGTGCCCCAGAATGAAATCCAGATCCGCCATTTGACCGGTGCGCTTCAAAAAATTGACACTCTGGCTGCACAGGCAAGCCGTCGGCGGCGCATCCTGCCAACTATTCACCACATCGAGTGTCTGCGGGTTTTCCGGCACGAAGCCTCTGCCGAGGAGTGCGGCGGCAATCCAGGCGCAGCAAATCTGGTCTTCCTCGCGAAACTCGCCCTTGCTGCCGGCGCCGATTACGGCAACGCGGTCGTGACGAAGAGCGAGATGCACGGCGAGGCGCGAATAGGCGCGAAAGCAGCCCAGGTAGACTGCCTCGCATCCCTGGGCTTCGTGGATCACCCTGGTGCCCGACGAGGAAACCAGGATGAGCGGCCGATTGGTATCGGTACGCCGCATAAGCTGAGCGGGGCTGTTGTCCATTTCGAAGCCCGCGGGCATTGCCCCACGGGCTTCGCCGGCGAGCAGCGGATGGCTGAATCCCTTCGCGATGGTCAGAGCGGTCTCCACGTCTGGCGCCGTAAAGCATCTTCGGCCGCTGGCCGCCGCGGTAATGGCCGTGGTGGTGGCACGAATCACATCCACCACAACCACGGCCCACCCGGACCGGTACCGACTGACGCTTTCGGGTAAAAAGTCGATGGCTACAGTTTTCTGCATGGGGTCACCTCGGGGCGTTCATGAGGCACTAGGCAATGAAGCAACCTCTACCCTGGGCCGGAGGTTGTCCCTGCCGAAAGCGTCGGAGTGAAGACCGCGCCGGTAGATCTCCACTCGCAGCAGCTCTTCCAATCTGACGTTGCAAAGGCGCACGTGAGAACCGAAGTGGTCCAGGAGGGCGAACTGGCTGGGCTTGGTGGGGGCCTCGTAGCTGATCATGTCGAGACCGAACTCCTGAGCGAACCGGTCGGCGAGCCCACGATTTAATTGGCCGTTTTCATCGAACAGTCCGACTCCGCGCGCGCTCTCACGAGCCTCAACGACAAGTTCCCTGGCGCCCGCGTCCATCCACCGCTGCCCTTGAGCGATCAGATGATCGACAGTGTGAGGGCCAAATGCTCCGGTGTGTTTCTTGCCGAGCTCGAATTGAACGTCGAGCCCGCGCTGGCCTGCCATGGACACCACTTCCCGGGCGCCCAAGGGCATGTTGGTGAACCCCTCGCCGCACTCGATTCGTGTGAAGCCGATGCATGCACACAAGTCCAGATACTCCGCCAGGCGGCCCTGCGCCACGGCAATCTCAAACGGGCCGCCGCCAGTGACTGTAGGCACCGAGTGGCGGATGGCCGCGGCCACTTTGCGCCGCGTGGCACTCTCCTTGGCGACCAGCCAACATGCCATGGATATTTTCAGAATCGCAATCAGGTGCGAGCTCTGTTCGAGGTGGCTCTCCAGAGTGACCGGATCGTAGCCCGGATCGAAAGGGCTGGTAAAGGGCGGCAGGGTCGGGACGCCGATAAGTTTTAAATAACTGCGAGTGTTGGTGATCTGTTTACATTGCATAAAAGGACTGCCTTTCCACACTGGTGATGGCTTCGCTCATGGTCATGATTTCGATGTCTCCATTCCGGCGCGCGGCCACCAGCTTTTCGAGGATTTCATCGAGCAGGTCAAAACCGCATGGCGACTCCACGAGGTTTTCGGGATGGAAGCTGAAATGAAAAATCGCGTTCTGGCGGGCAGCCGCTTCCACCCCCCGCCTGAACCGCTCCACGCGCGACCGTACGCCGAGTAACCGCGCGCGCGCCGCTCCGATGGGATAGAGAAACATCGACGATGGAAGGGTCCAAAGACCGGGCATGGCTTCACGCGGCGCAACCATCGGCGGAGTGGCACAGCGTAGCTCCTCCCAGGCGCGCAGCAGGGCTCCGGCCGGGGGTCCCATCCGCCACGCCAGCGAGGGAGGGGCTCCGCGGAAGCAGCGGAGTCCGTGTTCGGGCAGCAAGTCGTGGTGAGCCTCCTGGTTGCGTGGATAGGAGAACGATCGCGGCCGCAAATCCAATTGGGCGAGAGCGGCCATGCCATCTTTCAACTCGCGGCGCACAATGGCACGGGTGGAACTCGCGTCTGTCCACACAAGATGTGTCAGGCCGCCGTGCAGACCAATCTCCTGCGCGGGGCAAGACCATCGCAACTGCTCTAGAAACGATCGGCAGTACCACAGTTGAGCGGACGCCTCCCCGCCTGCGGGAATGCGCATTCTCCCGGCGACCGGGCTGTCCATGTAGGGCACGGAAACGGGTCCGTCACCGCGCAGCGCCAGACCTCCCACCACAAACCATGTGGCCCTCACGCCGGCCGCGCAAAGGCGCGCCAGCAGCTTCGGATGGGCTTCGGGAGCGCGGGGAAACCGCGTTTCGAATTCCGCCTCACTCAGACAATCCAGGTAGCCCCAGATCTGTTCGGTATCGATTGACACCACCACAACGCCCGGTTCGCATGTTGCCGTCATATTATTAGCGCTCGCAAATGATTGGAAGTCCCGAGCCGTTTAGATGCTCGTGGCGTGGGGCCCCGTCTCCATGCCCGTTTCGAGATGCCAGCAGCGCCGGTAAGAGATCGGCGCGACCCGGCATGGATAGTTCCGACACAGCCTGGGGCATGCCGCCCGGAACATACTCCGGAACCAGCCGGCGGATGTGAGTGATGATATCGGGCTCCCGGCTGGAAGCCAGCAGCTCCTCAAGTTCTCCGATCCAATCGGGGACCGCATCCCAGCTCAAGGGCTGCTCGCGAATCACCCGCATCTTCTCCTGATCGGTGGGGTGTAGACCCTCACCTTTGCCGTTGAGCTGTTCCATCAGTTTTTCACCGGGACGCAATCCGGTAAATTGAATTTCGATGTCCTCGTGGGGAACCATGCCGGCGAGCCGGATCATGTTTTCCGCCAGGTCCACAATGCGTATCGGGTCGCCCATATCCAGGACGAAGATTTCAGAGCCTTCGCTCCGGCCGGATGCCTGCAAGGTAAGGGAAACCGCTTCGGAAATGGTCATGAAATACCGGCGCGCCTGCGGATGCGTGACTTTCACGGGGCCACCGGCGGCAATTTGAGCCTGAAAAATCGGCACGACACTCCCATTGCTGCCAAGAACGTTGCCGAAACGCACTGAGGCGCATTGGATGGCCGAGCCATTCTCACGCTGGGCGCCAATGATTCGCTCGCAGACACGCTTGGTGGCGCCCATGACGCAAATCGGATTGACGGCCTTGTCCGAAGAGATCATCAGAACGCTGCGCACGTTCAGATGACGGGCAGCGCGGACCAGGTTCCAGGTGCCAAGAATGTTGTTGCGGACCGCCTCACAAACGTGCGATTCCATCATGGGCACATGCTTGTAGGCGGCAGCGTGGAAGATGCGCTCCACGTGATGCCGGTCGATGATCTCCTGCAAGCGGTCGCTGTTCCGGATATCGCCGAGTGCGGCTACGATTTCGAGCGCCGGGTGTTTGTCGCGGAGCTCATTTTCGATCCGAAACAGGTCGCTCTCCGCCTGATCCAACGCAACCAGGCAGGACGGATTGAAGCGAGCGACCTGGCGGCAGAGTTCGGAGCCGATGGACCCCGCCGCCCCGGTAACCAGCACGGAACGGCCGTGAATCCGCTCGCGGACGGAAGCGTCGTCCAATTTCACAGGTTGGCGGCCTAACAGATCCTGCACCGAGAGATTGCGAACTTGGGACGTCAGGATTCTTCCGCTGAGCAATTCGTCAATGCCGGGAAGCGTTTTGCACGGAATCCGCGCGGCGCGGCAATTCGCCAGCGCTTCCCGGATCTGCTGTCCGGTGGCGGAACGCATGGCGATGATAATTTCTTCGACGGCCGGACGGCGGCGATTCAATCGCTGCACCAGAGCGACAGCGTCGCGGCCATCGCCGAGGACCGGCACTCCCAAGATGACAGCTCCCCGCTTGAGCGGGTCGTCATCCAGAAATCCCTTCACGGAATACCTGGTGCATCGATTGGAGTGGATCTCGCGAACCAGTTCCACGCCGGCGGCCCCGGCGCCATAGATCAGAATGCCGGTGCGCGCTTTGCCCGAGTGCTTGTGGAAAGCCTCATGCCAGATTCGAATGGAGAACCGGACCAGAGCCGTGGCCAGAAAGCAGACGATCGCGTCGATGACCAGTACCGATCGCGGCAACTGCGGCGCCAGCCAGAACACGATCACCGCCCCGAACAACACCGAGCCGATCAAATTCGCCAGGAATACCAGGTACAAGTCGGGTATGCTTACAAAACGCCGCAAGCCGCGGTAGAAGCCCACCCCATCGAAGACCAGCGGTTTTATCAGGATGGCGAGAAAGAGCCCATACTGAAAGACCGGGATAAACCTGGCCGGTATCGCGAAATCAAAAGCAAGATAAAAGGCGGTCGCAAACGACAATGCGACGGCGATCAACTGGCACAGTCGCTCCAGCCATACATCGATATGATGAGTGTTCATAGGAATCCTTCGAGGCAGGGGTCAGCCTCACGGGCGGGGCGAGCCGAATCGATGTGGCCGGCGGCCACGAATCGTGGACGGCGTGAAAGCTCCAGCACCTCGCGCACCGATCGCGCGATGTAGTGTAGCTGCTCATCTGTCAAACCCGGATACAGGGGCAGCGAAACGATGCGGGGATACAATTCCAGGGCGCGCGGGCACGCGTAAGCCGCCAGCGGCAGTCGGGCGAAATAGGAATGGAGCGGAATCGGGATGAAATGAATACTGGCCCCGATGCCCTTCTGACGAAGGCATTGAATGAATTCGTCGCGGTTGATCCGCAGCCGATCCAAATTGAGTCGGAGGATGTAAAGGTGCCACGCGTGGCGGCACCGGGTGCGTTCGGGCGGCAGTTCCACATCGTCCCTGCCGGCGAATTCCCGATGGTAGGCGTTGGCTTGCGCGGTGCGAAGGGCCACAAAACCCTCCAGCTTGCGAAGCTGATGAATGCCGATGGCCGATTGGATATCGCTGAGGTTGTACTTGAATCCGTGCGCCACGATGTCGTAGTGCGGTTTCCCGTGCTCGGTATAACGGTCCCAGGCATCGCTACTTGTGCCGTGCAGTGAGAGACTGCGGACGGCCTCTGCAACCTGCGTCCGGCCCGTAGTCAACATGCCGCCTTCGCCGGTAGTGAGGTTCTTCGTGGCGTAGAAACTGAACGCCACAGCGTCGCTCGCGGGAAGCCCTGCAGCCGGCGATCCACCGATGGGCCGTCCGTCGCACCAGGCTCCGACCGCATGGGCAGCGTCTTCCACTACGTGAAGCCGATGCTGCCGGGCCAACGCATGGATGGCATCCATGCGGCAAGGGAGACCGGCCATATGCACCGGCAAGATCGCTTTAGTTCGCGGCGTAATACGGCGGGCGATCTCCTCCGGCGCGATATTGCCATCCGGGCCGATGTCGGCCAGCACGGGAGTTGCGCCGACATGGAGAATGGCCTGCACGGTGGCGCAAAAAGTCATTGGCGTGGTGATCACTTCGTCGCCGGGTCCGATCTTCAGGGCAGCCAGCGCGAGGTGGAGCGCGGCCGTCGCGGAATTCACGGCAACCGCGTGCGGAGCGCCGACGTAGCTGCGGAACTCGCGCTCGAAGCGCGCAGTCCGCGGTCCGGTAGTCAGCCAACCCGAGCGCAGGGTATCGACTACTTCGCCGATTTCTTCCTCACCGATTGACGGCCGATGAAAGGGGATAAAGTTCTCTGACATGTTCTGCTTCCGTACCAAGAGTTTTGTGAATGCGCGCGGGATCGCATTGTCCCGGCGCCAGACTGTAGCGCACCGTCAGCCAGATCAGCTTCGCGTCTCGCGACAGGCTGCGTTTCTGGAGATAAGTAAGGTTGAGGCGCAGTTTAGCGGGCAGCACCGCTTCACGATAGAACCGGTCCATATCGCTGTGGGCGCTCAGCAACGCCTCTTCGTCGCGATAGACAAGCGTGGCAAGGTCCGTGATTCCCGGTGGGACTTGCAAGACCGCCTGCCACATGGGCGATTCCCGGTCTACGTATTCCGGCATCTCGGGCCTGGGTCCAACCAGGCTCATGTCCCCGCGGAGAACGTTGAACAGTTGCGGTAATTCGTCGAGTTTGAATTTCCGCAGGACGGCTCCCGCGGCCGTGATCCTGGTATCGCCGGCAGCCGTGATGGAGCCACCCGCCGCTCCAGGCCGCATGGTCCGAAACTTCCAGATGCGGAAGTGCTTTCCCAAACGCCCGACCCTCACCTGGCTGAAAAGCACCGGCGCGCCATCGCACAGCAGGATCCACAGCGCCAGCGTCACCAACACGGGCGATAACAGCGCCAATCCGGCCAATGCGCAGGCCACATCGAGAGATCTCCGCAGCGCCAGTTGGCGCGGACCTAACGACGCGTTCATGAATGGATCTCCACGGTCCTGTCGGCAGGTGAGCGGTGAAAGACATACTCATTCATCCAACGACCTTTTCTCTGCAGGAAACACCGGGACCGGTGGAAGCCGACATCGCAGTAGAGCCTGTTGGCGGCATCGTTGGCCGAGGCATCCGTTGTCAGGTAGACAGACTCCGCCAGTTTGGACCACGACTCAGTGAGGAACGATCGCAGCAACGTCTTGCCGAGGCCGTTGCCTGACAATTCCGGCACCACGGCGATGGACGATAGTTCGCAGGAGCGCTGCGAACCTTGCGCGGCCGAGGTCTGGATTCGGCGGACACTTTGTAGGATATTCGCGGCCAGCAACGGGCGCCGTATCAGAGCCCCAAGGGCCGGGAGTGCGAAGTCTCTCCGGTTGAGCCACATCGATTGGTAGAATTTCGCTGGGTCGGCGAAACCGCACACGAATCCACTAATAGCCCCATGCTTCTCGCCGACTAACAGGATTCCCGCGCGGTAGTTGAGCACGAACTGGTAATACTTCCGCAGAAACGACGAGCCCATCTGTGTGAGAAAGAAATCTCCGAACGCCCGCTGGTGAATGGTCACAATGGCATCGAGATCTTTGGGCGCGGCGTTTCGGACTTCGGAAGGTCCGCAGGCGGATGGCGCGGTCTGCCAGCCATCCAGGAGTTCCAGGTACAACTCGCGGTATTCGTTCAACATTCTCTCCTCCGTATAGCGGGCCTCGAAAAGGGCGCGGGCGCCCCCTGCCAGGTGAGCCCTGAGTGCAGGATCGCGAGCGAACTGCTGAATGGCATTCGCCAAGGCCGCGGGATTGGCCGGTGGGACAAGGCACGCCATTTCGGCTTGTGAGGCAACCTCTCGGTGGCTGCCGATACTGGTCGCAATGATCGGCTTGCCGGCCGCCATGGCCTCCAGCAACGAGATGGACAACCCTTCCCGCAAACTCGGCAGCACCACCAGATCGCAGGCGGCCAGAAGGTCGCCGATATCTCGCCGAAAGCCCAGAAACTTCACTCGGTCCGAGACCCTGCGGTCTCGCACCAGGCGCTCAAGGCTCGCGCGCACAGGACCTTCGCCCGCGATGGCGAAGCGATATCTTGTGTCCCCGTGAGGCAAAACTGCGGCGGCCTCGATGAGATCCGCCAGGCCTTTGTCGGGCGCCAGGCGAGCTGCGCTCAGGATCAGCAGGTCGCGGTCGCCAACCTCCAACTGGCGGCGAATTGCGCCCGTCGCGCCGCCGTCCGTTCGGACCAGCGGAGTGATTCCGTTCGGGATCGCCCGGATGTGCGCCGCTTGGCAAATTCCCAACTGCACTGCCCAGCCGCGATGGAATTCGCTCACCGAAACAATTCGATGACACCATCGTGCGGCCAGCCGTTCCAGCCTGGAATAGGCGATTTGCGCCCAGGCCGGGCTTTGCTCGTGAATCGCAAACCCGTGCGCCGTGTGCACAACGATCGGCACGCCCGCGAGCCACGCAGCGAGTCTGCCCACGAAGCCCGCCTTTGAGGTGTGTGTGTGCACAATCCGATAGTGCTGGCGGCGCAGGAAGCGGCTCAGTCGGACGAGCCCCATCAGATCCCAGAACGGGCGCATCTCACGGCGAATGACATCCAGCTTGACGATTCCGAGAGATTGCCGCTCAAAGGCTTCCTGGACTACTGGATTGGTGGTCAGCACATCCACCTGCCAGCCTTCTGCCTGGGCAGTGCGGCCGAGCCCCAGAATGATCCCGGCAATCCCGCCATAACACGAGTCGCCGATAATGTGCAGGACCCTGACCCGATCGTTTCGCGCGTAAGCAGTCATCCCAAATTCCTCAACTCTGGCGGGGTAGATTGTCCAACCGGCGAAGCGCCAGTGAGTAAGCGGAAGCAATCAGACCGAAGGCCACCCACCAGTGCCTCTGGTAAAATGCCTCGATTCCCATGGCCAGACCAACCATGGCGGTGTGAGCCAGCAGAAGGGCTAGCGCGACCGGTTGCTCCCGCATCGGCGCAAACCGATATGCGAACCATCCTTTGACAAAGAACCAGCCCAGAAATCCCAAGAGAGCGGCGAGCCCGACGATGCCAAAATCGGCCAGGAACCACATAGCGCTGTTGTGGGCGATTTCGCCCTCGCTCAAACGAAAGCTGCCGATGCCGCCGCCGAAGAATGGATGGCGGGCAAATGCGAAGAAGGCATCATGGATCAGGTCAAAGCGACCTTGGACCTGTTTGGGGCGGCTGGCCATCTCCTGGAAGACACCCAGGAAGCCCCGGCCCATCACCAGGAGCACACACGGAGCGCCGGCCAGTGCCGCGAAACCCAGGCGGCCGGCCACGCGGATCCTGATCGCGCAGAGCAGAAGCATCGACAAGGCAAGTGCCATCCACGCAGACCTGGAGAATGTAAACAGAATGCCCAGGCCCAGGCTCATCCGGCTGAACCAGACGGCCGGCTCGCTGAATAAGGGCGCGGGCCCCCACGATCCGCCCTCGAGGATCACGAGCGCCATAACCAGAAGGCCGCCATAGGCGTTGGGGTCCAGCAACATTCCGGAAAGTCGCATTCCACCGTAGCGCGCAAAGGGATTCGGCAGTCCCAGAAAGTACGTAGCCAGAAAACCCGCTACTGCCACGGCATTTTGGATGGCGACACTCAGAGTGAATACTCGAAGAATGTGGCGTATTTCATCCCATTCCACAATCGCGGTGCTGATGGCGGCGTAACTAAGAAATGGGAGGAGCAGCCCGACGTCCTTATTCAAGAACTCGTACCGGCTGAGTGTTCCCATCCGGGCCACCGAAATCAGGGAGCCGACGGCGAAGGTCAATGCGATCCAGAAATGCCAGATGGCCCATGCCTGTTTGCGATATTTCAACCGGCCTGCCGCCAGCACCAGCGCCAATGCCAACAAGATATCCGCGGGCGCCAGATTGATGCCCCGCTCCACCTGGAACTGGTATGGAAGCAGCGCCACATAGGCTGCCACCAGAACACCAAGGATGCCGTTGGAGCGCGGTTGCCGGGATGCAGTTAACGATTCGGGCGACATTTTACAACCAATTTCGGACGCAATCCGGTAGCAGCAAATCTCCAAGTACTGCCGTTGCCAGGAAGAGGCGCACGACAGCGCCGCAAAGCACTCCAAGGGCGGCCCCTTTCAGGCCGAGCACCGGCACCCAGCGTGCGCAGCCCCACGCCGTGGCCCCAGCCACCAAGAGATAAAGAGGCACCTGGATCCGGAAGCGGCGCGCGGAGGTGATGCCGCTGGTCAGCATGGATGCCGCAAAGTGCAGCCCTGCTGCCGCCGTTAAGAGCGTGAACGAGCGTGAGTGAGCAGCATAATCAGCGTTGTAGAAGATTCGAAGGATCCAGGAGCCGAAACTTTGTGCGATCGCCAAACCCAACAGGCCGCCAACACAACCAATGGCGAACAACTTCAGGAGCAGCGAACGGTATTCCGCCATCGCTCCCGCGGCATATAGCCGCGACAGGCTCGGAATGGCTGAGTGCCCCAACGAATCGCCGACAAGCGTCAGTGCGACAGTGGCGTAAGCCATCGCCGAGAAGATTCCCAATTGATACTGACCCATGTAGGCGTGAACGAAATATCGAGGCATGTGCAGGTTGATGGATGCGATCGTCGTAACAATCCCGAGCGGCAGAGCCAGCGATAGAAGGCGGGCACGGCGCAGAGGCTCCTGACACTCGGCGGGGCTCTCCGTGCAGGCAAGCAACCGGCGTCCCCGCCGTATATCGAAAAGGACCAGCGCCAGGGCCCACGCCAGAGCCACACACATACATCCCCAGAAAACGTCGGGAATGAAATAGAGGGTGATGGCCAGAGCCGACACCGACAAGACACCGCGCAGAATCATGGACCGGCCAGTCTGGTCCAGGCGGTCGTTTAACTGAAACAGACCATAGTGAATGTCGCTCAAGGTTTCAATGGCCTTGGCAACGGCCACCGCCAGGATCACGGCGGAGGTCCGGCGATCGTACCGCCCAAACCACACAATGGCGCCGATGACCGACAGGGCGGCGAGAGTCAGAGCGATTCGCAAGCGCAGATATTGGGAAAATCGAAACTGGCGGTGCGCGTCAGTTGCCTGTACCGCTCGCAGGTCAAGGTTCGAGAGCATGAACACAGGAGTCACGATCGCAAGTCCAAGAGAGAACTGGCCCACCATGAGAGCGCTACCGAGCTTCGCCAGGGCCACGATCATTCCCCATTGGCAGACGGCATAGACAGAATTGCCGCAAACGGCCCAGGCAAAGTTGGAGCGCAAGGATAGTCTGCGCAGGGTTGGCGCCTGGATGGCAACCAGGGGAGCCGTGTCCAGGGTCCCGGCCGGGCTGATCTCACCGGCGCTCATGAGACAGCCTGCCGCAGTGTCGAGCCGGACGCCCTATAGGCGTATGAGCGGCCGGAACTGGGCGCCAGCGGTTGAGAATGACGCCCATCAGCGTCAGGCCGTCGAGCCGGAGCCGCTCGACGGCGGTCTGTACGGTGCGCCGATCCGTATAGTTGGCGCGCACCACCAGAACCAGTTTCTCGGCGTAGCGTGCCATGATTCTGGCGTCGGCAAACTCCAGGCACGGAGGCGCGTCCACCAGCACATAGTCGAATTCCTTGCGGAAGAGCGGCAGCAGCCGCGTCATCCTTTCGGAGTGAAGAAGACCAAAGATGTTGTCTGTGGTGGCTCCGCTGGGGAGCAAATGGAGGTACGGCACCGAAGTCTTCTTCGCCAGCACGTCCAAGGGCAGTTCCTCAATGGCATTTTTCTCGCGGAGCACATCGCTCAACCCCCAGCTATTCGATGCGTCGAAAAGCTTGTGCAGGCGCGGCCGGTGCATATCCGCATCAATCAGCAGCACCTTCTGGCCGATCGCCGCCAGAGCGATGCCGAGGTTGCTCACGACAGTAGTCTTGCCCTCGAGCGGCTGGCAACTGGTGACCACCAGCAGGCGTGCTTGCCCACTTCCAAGCCCGGACGAGAGAACCGACGTCGCGATGGCGCGAAACGGCTCGGAGAGTTCGGCACGTTGTTCCAGGGCTAACCGCTGGATTCGGAGCTCCCCTTTAGCGAAACCGTACGAAACGAAGGCGGGCGGAGTCCAACCGCCAGCCTGTGGAATCGCCCCCAACTCGGGTAACGCAAGACAAGCTCCTGCATCGCCGGGAACGCGCACTACATCGCGATGCTGCTCCTGCAGCATCACCCAACCAGCCGCGAGCAGAAGTCCGGCGATGAGCCCGATTCCGAGTGTCAGCGGCAAATTGGGCTTCTGAAAAGTCGCCGCCGGTTCGGCCCGGTCGATCAAACGGATGTTGGTTGAATTGAGGCGAGAGGCAAGCCAGGCGTAGTCCGCCTTCTGCAGCAACGCCGCATACATGTGGCGGTTGACATCCTCTCTAGCTGCGGCGGAGCCATGTTCCGTCCCTTCCGGGGAAGAGCGGAGCGCCAAGCGCAATTCGGCGAGTTGTGGAAGCAGTGACTGGTACGTTTGCCGCGCGGCATCCTGGCGCATCCGAATGCTCTGGTCGATGAAGGTCTCCGCCAGGGTATTCGCCAGGCTCGCTGCCAATGGTGCGTTGCCTGCCTCGCAGATGATTTGGACGATCCGGCTGTTCTTGAGGGGCAGGATGGTAACGTCTTCACGTAGCCGGGCAACCAGCCCACGTGGAGACCGGTACTCAGGCAGATTTTCTAGTTTCAGCTTCCGGCCGACCTGTTCGAGCAAGTTGTCCTGCTGCAGCATCTCTACCTGAGTCTGCACATAGACCACGTTGTCGCCGGCCGGGGACGCGGCAGGATACACATCTCGCAAATCGAGATAACTCTCATTCACTCCCTGAATTTCCAGAGACGCGCGCGAGCGATAAGTATGCGGACGCAGAGCGCAGATCAGCGCGGCGGCCAGGATTCCCAGAGAGGCAATCGCGGCCACCGTAGCCTTACGCCGATACAGAACTCGCAGGCAATCGGCCAGGCTCCAATCTTCCTGGGGTAATCGGTCAACGGAGCTGGGATACACTTCCGGCCTCCTCTTGCGCTGACGCTGCATAAGCGCATTCCGACTCGCTCACCAGGCCTCGCTCAATCTCAAGCAATACCGACTTCTGCAGCAGCGTGACCGAAATCACGAGCCGCAGCGTCTGCTTGAAGCTCAAGACGATGCCTTCAATTCCCGCTAACGACCCGTTTCCGATGCGCAGCCTTTGTCCCGAATGGACGAAGGGAAACGGCTGTAGCGGAAGATGAGCCTGAATCGCCGTCTTCAACGAGGTGATTTCGCTATCGGCCAGTGGCACGGGAATGTTGCCGTCTCCAAGGATCTGGATCACACCCGGCGTCGTCAGAATCGGCGAACGGCGCCTGACGTCGAAGCTGCAGAAGACGCATCCGGGAAACAACGGCAACTCGGTGTCCGGCGAGTGCGATCCGGATCCATGTTGCTTCAGGTAAACAGGCAGCAACGCCTCGTAGCCTTTCATCTCCAGAGTCCGGGCAACGGCCCTCTCGAAGCGAGGTTTGACAGCAAGGGCAAACCAACTACAGGATCCGTCTGTTTGCTGATCGAGCATAGCTACCGCCTTCTGGTGTACAACCGTAATTCAAAATTTATCGGGACCGGCGTACAGGTCTACTCAGCCAACCGGTCAAAACCTCGTATAGCCCCAAGCTTCATGTGGTTAAGGACATCAAGTATGGAATCTGCGCTGCTTTTTTTGGGGTGACAACTCCCGCGGTGGTCACGCTTTGACGCTCCCCACTGCCGCGTGGTAGCGGCTCCTGATGTAGGCGAGATCGGCCGCGGGCTCCGGCAGCTTCATATCGAGGTCCTCAAGGGTGCGGTTGATGATGTGCGAGACCGCCAGATCGCGAAACCACTTGTCATTGGAGGGAACCACAAACCAGGGGGCGCTCCACGTGCTAGTCTGGCAGAGCATTTCTTCGAAGGCGTCCGTGTACTCGTCCCAAAGCTCACGCTCCTGGTAATCGGCTTCGCTGATCTTCCAACGACGCCGGGGGTCGTCCAAGCGCCGCTTGAAACGAGCCAGCTGCTCCTCTTTCGAAATGTGCAGGAAGAACTTGAGAACGGTAGTGTCGTTCCCTGTGGTGAGCAGCTTTTCGAAGTCGTTGATCAGGGCGTATCGACGCGACCAGATCGCCGAGGGGACCAGTTGGTGGACGCGGGCGACCAGAACATCCTCGTAGTGCGAACGGTTGAATACGGTAATCTCTCCCTTGGCAGGCACGTGCGGATGAACGCGCCATAGAAAATCGTGGTTCAGTTCGGGGGATGTCGGCTGCTTGAAACAGGCGACTCGGCACCCGGCGGGATTCGCACAGGTCAGGATGTGGCGGATCACTCCGTCCTTGCCTCCGGCATCCAGCCCCTGCAGGACGATGAGAAGCGAATGTTTGCCTTCCGCGTGCATCAAGTACTGCAGGCGATCGATTTTCTCAGCTTCCGCCTGAAGGGCGGGCAAAGTCCACTCATGGGATATGTTCTGGCCGCAATATCCGGGATCGACGCTTCCCAACGTGATTTTCGTCCCTGGCTCCACCAACAAGGTTCGATAAAGGTCAGTGATATCCAAACTGATCGGCTTAGGCGCTACGTGATTCGGCGGCGCTTGGACCTCCGGGTGAGTCGCGTATAGTACATGCGTTGTGGTCATTCGCTCAACCTCTTGTTTTTGTTTTGCGAGAGCCTCTGCATTGCCTTGGTATGAAAGATGAAAGGACTGGAGTTCCAACCCTTTTTTTGGGGCGTCCGCCGGCAGCACGTCATTTCATAGACCTCAGGAACCAAAGCCGCATCAAGTTTTGTAGGCGGGACTTGGCGGCCACCTCCAGGGCGGTCACCGGGTCCTGTTAGTCGATTGGGAAGGAATACGATGTCTATCCTAGCTTGGATTTTGTTAGGCTTGCTGGCCGGTTTCATCGCCAGCAAAATAGTAAATAAACAGGGCGAGGGGATTCTGCTCGATATCGTTCTTGGAATCGTGGGCGCCGTTGTGGGAGGCCTTCTTTTCAGCCTGCTGGGAATAGGAGGTGTCAGTGGCCTCAATCTGCACAGTCTACTCATCGCGATAGGTGGCGCGATACTGGTGCTGATTACGTACCATGCATTCCGCCGCGCCGTCTGACCTATGCCGTCGCGAGGCCGTTCCCCCCGAAACTGACGCTGGGCAGCGTGAACCGGAGCCATGCCTTCTGGAGGCTGAACGAACTCCAAAGGCCCGCTGCCCACTTCCCTCCCAGCTCTCTGCCTCTCCTACACCTCCGAAGCCTACCTACCATCTCACAAGCGACCTTGCCAGGGCAAAACTCCGATATCGGCTGGGCGCGACATCCCTGACCACATACGCCAAAAAAGCGGCGGACCGGATGGCCCGCCGCGGTAATAGGGAAGAATGAGTTCGAGTTGTCAGCGTTTATTGGTAGCTGTTCCACCTGGCACCTTTTCCACTTCCACCTGCTGCCGACGAATGGCATCGCGGACAGTCTTAACGGTATCGGTGCCTTCTTTGCGAATGACCACCTCTTCAGCGATGTGCACGGACTTCGTGACGACCGGCTCTTCCGCCGTTTCAGCTACCTCAATCGTCTTATCGGTCCAATCCACATCGCGGAGGAAATTGGGGTCGGTACTGGCCCTGCGAATCACGCGAGTGTGCTCCTCGTGCAGAGTTACCTGGGCCTCGACAGGCGTCACCGTGACGAACCGGCGGATTCGCGTCGCTCCATCGGAGATCACGCGCTTCCCGACGTCAAACTGCTCCTCGGCCAGCCGGAGAACTTCTTCGCCCGGCATCTGCCGTCCGGCGGCCATGACGGCGGCCGGCGGTGGAACGGCGGCAGCAGTGGATGCGGCGGTATTGGCGATCAGCCCCTGCTGCTGGGCTCTCTTGTGGAGATCTACCGCTTCGTGCGCGTTTAAGATCCGGGTGGCTTTCGGCACATCGGTTTCCGGGACGCGCACCGTCAACACGGCTCCCCCGCCTTCTACGGTCCGGCCGTATACGGCGGCTTCGTAGGCTTGCACGTCCCGTCCGAAGAGACGCCGCCATAACCCCGCATCCGCGAGTTTATCTCCGGCGAAAGTAAGAGTTCCCGTGTTGATGGTGCTGATGTCACCCGGCGAAAAGCCCGCGGCCTCCAGGTTGCGCCTGGCAGCCTCGGCGTGTTGGGCCGTGTCATATAAAGTAACGATCTTCTCGTAATTCATAAGTGCCTCTCTGTTGGGTTTCTGTGCGCTGTGTTTACCGTGATGCCACCTGTACGCAGACTCGCCGATTCCTGGCGCGTCCCTCGGCGGTCGAGTTATCGGCTGACGAAGACTGTTCTCCAAATCCCTCTGTGCTCAGGCGATCCGGCGCGATGCCTCTCGCCACCAACGCGGCCTTCACGCTCTCGGCACGGGCGTGGGAGAGTTCGAGGTTCTGTTGGGCATTACCGACATTGTCGGTGTAGCCGGCGAGTTTCAGGCTGACGTTCGGGTAGGCCTTAAGAATTGCCGCGACGTTGTCTAGTTGTTCGGACGAATTGGAGCGTAGCGTCGAGGAGCCCGTCTCGAAAAGGAGACGGTCGAATTCGAGGCACGATTTCTGGCTGACGGTGCTGCTGCCATCGATAATGCCCAGGAGGCGTGCCTCCACTCCGTTGGCAGGGATGTTGAGATTGATATTGTCGGGCAGCTTTCGCTTCGTGAAATCTCCTAACGTGGGTGTCTCGTCGGCAAGACGATTGGCCTCTCCGCTTGGCACTGGCATGCGGACATCCACGGGTCGGCGCGGATGATTCCAAATCAGGAAACAAGCAAGCGCAGCCGCTCCCAGTGCGAGAGCACCCAGCCACGCGCCGGACTTTTTCTCGGGTTGTACAGATTGAGCGATAACTGGAGAAGTGGCAGGAGCGATCGTCTCATGCTGCCAAAACATGTCGCTTAAGCCCACCGGAAGAGCGCTCCGAAGCGTCTTTCCTTCTTTTTGCAGCGCGGTCCCGAGCGCCTGCATGCTCCACCCTTCGTCACGGACTTTCCTGGTCAGGAAACGCAAAACGATGGGCGCCGCGAGGGCCAGCATGGTGGCGGCGCCGGAGGCTCCGATTCCAGTCTCCCTGCTGACAGAGCTTGCCACCGCAGCATCGTTTGATCCGAAAATGCTCGGAAGGATCCGCTTCCCGGTATTAATCAGCGCAGCACCGGGACTTCCCAGTCCGGCTGCCATTTTCGACCATGAAACCTCGCCCGCGCTATCCGGCACAAGATCCAACATGCGGCGCAGAGCGCCCGGGTCGTTGGCCTTACTGGCAACCCCGCCCAGGACTGAGGCGATGGACGATTCCATACCACGTAAGACATTTGGTTCCGATTCACCCAACGAACTTGCGATTTGAGAGATGCTGCCTTTATCCAGACTATGGAGTAGTGATGCAAAAAGCGATTCCGCCATAACACACTCCTTCTCTTTAAATCCCTCCGCCGTCGAGATTCTCCCCTTGCCCTGT
The DNA here is from genome assembly GCA_963815475.1 of uncultured Solibacteraceae bacterium. Lineage (GTDB taxonomy): Bacteria > Acidobacteriota > Terriglobia > Bryobacterales > Bryobacteraceae > Sulfopaludibacter. Next base: position 568,329 of record CAWFHD010000001.1, read on the forward strand.
ATTGAAAGGGATGAGTGCCACATTGGCGAGGCGTAGTTTAATTTAAGTGGAAGGGCGGTGAAGCACCAAAACTCTGGACATTGTAAGTCAAGCCGTTTCCGCAGCCATCCCAAATAGCAGTAAGCCGTGAGGTCATCTATGACACCCGCACGAGGTACCGCTATCCTATGCGTTGGCTTATTGATTGCACAAAGGCCATACGCGTTCGCAATGCAGGCGCAACCAGCCGGAACTTCCCAGGGCCAGCCGGATAAGGTCCTGACGTCCGGACAATTGGACAGCCTGGTGGCTCCTGTCGCACTCTACCCTGACCCGATCTTGAGCCAGGTACTGGTAGCTTCCACTTATCCTTTAGAGATTGTGGAGGCGGCCCGATGGCTTAAGCAAAATGGCAGCCTCCAAGGGAAGGCGCTAACCGACGCCGCCACGAAACAGCCTTGGGATGCCAGTGTCCAGGCCCTGGTGGTGTTACCAGCAGTTCTCAATCGCCTCAACCAGGAGGTGGCCTGGACCACCGATTTGGGAAATGCCTTTCTGGCGCAGCAGGAAGGTATTATGGACGCCGTCCAGCGGATGCGCGTCAAGGCCAGCAACAGTGGCGCTTTGAAAACTACCGCTGAACAAACGGTCAGCACAACCACCGAAGGAAACCAGAATTACATCGAAATAGAGCCGGCCAGCACTCAGGTGGTCTACGTTCCAGAGTATAACCCCCAGGCCGTCTGGGGTCCCATTGACTATCCTTATCCCCCTGTTTACTATCCGCCGTCAACCGGAGCAGTCGTAGCGGCTGGCGCGATCTCCTTTGGCGTAGGCGTGGCGGTCGGCGCCATTTGGAACAATGGAGGAGGGTGGGGCTGGAACTGTGGTTGGGGTCCTGGCCGCAACAACGTAGTCATCAACAATAATTTCATCAATAACAACCACTTCAACCGCGTCAACGTCGCTGCCGGAAATAACTGGGTTCACAATCCTGGCCACCGGGGCGGCGTTCCTTATAACAGCCGAGGCGTTTCCAATCGCTTCAATGCGAATCGAAATAACGTGATCGCGCGGCCGACCATCAATCAGACCCAGCAGCGTCTGAATCAGGTAGGGCAGCGGGGTGGGAACACCGGACTGCCGGGCGCTGCTCAGCACGGGCCTGGACAGAACGGTCTCGCACAGCGTGGCGGAAACATGCCAGGACAGGGCAGCGCCAGCCGCATCCAGGGTGGGGCAGCCCCTGGACGAGGAGCCGCTGCGGGACAAGGCACGGCCAACCGGATGGGCGACTTTGGGCAGAACGGAAACAAGGTCGGCAATCGCAACCTAGGCGGTGGAACACCCGGCGGCGGCGCATTCGGCGGCATGAACCAGGGTGGCGCAAGAACCAGAATGGACAGTAACCGGGGCTTCTCGAGCCGCGGCGCAGGCGGATTCCACGGCGGAGGTGGAGCCCGGATGGGTGGCGGAGCCCGAACGGGCGGCGGCCGTCGCCGATAGACATTGAAAACACAACTACGGAAGAGAACTGTTATGTTTCGTCTTACGATAATCGCGTGCATTACTGGAACGTTAGCTCTTATTGCAGCGGGACCGGCCGCGTCCCCGGGCGGCAAGGGATTTCCGTCGCCGGACGCGGCGGCTCAAGCGTTAGTCAGTGCCGCAAGAGCTGACAATGCGAATGCCCTGATCGACATCCTGGGGCCCTCTGCAGAAGCCATCGTCTCAACGAGGGACCAGGTTGCAGATCGAAAAGGCCGTCGCGACTTTGCGGTTCGAGCCTCGCAAAAAGTCAAACTGGTGGCGTATCACGGCCGGCGCGACGCAAAGACGCTCCTGGCAGGCAATGACGAATGGCCACTGCCCATCCCGATTGTTGAAGTGCAGGGTAAGTGGTATTTCGATACCGCCCAGGCCAAGGAGGAGATTCTGAACCGCCGCGTAGGCCACAATGAGCTGGATGCTATTGAGGTTTGCCGCGGCTACGTGGAAGCTCAGAACGAATATGCCGAGGCTAACCGCACAGCGGACGGAACACCTTACTATGCGCAAAAAATAGTCAGCTCGCCGGAGCGCCACGACGGTCTCTACTGGAAAGGTGAGCCGGGAGGTAGCGAGAGCCCAATCGGTAAGATCGTCGCGAAGGCTTTTGCCGAGGGCTATACGAAACGCGGCGACCCCTATCATGGTTACTATTTCAAGTTACTCAAGGCTCAGGGGCCGCACGCTTCCGGAGGTGAGATGAGCTATCTCGAAGACAACGCGATGACCAAGGGATACGCTTTGGTAGCCTGGCCTTCGGACTACGGATCCACCGGAATCATGACGTTTCTGGTGAGTAAGACGGGGATCGTCTATCAGAAAGACCTGGGCCCACGCACAACGCGTGTCGCCTCCAGCTACGCGGCCTACAATCCAGACGGGACATGGGCTCCCGTGGGAGAAATGACCCGCCGGTAGCTGAGGAGCAAGGCCACTTCGCAATAGTTTTGACGGAGTCTGAGGGGCTGTCAGCGAAGCGATAGGCACCCGTGTCTTTGTCGGCCGGGTCGTCGCCTGGCGCGAACCTCCAGACCAGGCCGGCTCCGTTTCCTCCGAGCGGGCCGGCCCGAGATGTATCATGGCAATGCGAATGTATCGAGCGGTGACACATCCACTCGAAAGACCGGGATCCACGTCGCCCCTCGGGGCGACGCTCGGCTCCGGTGGCGCCAATTTCAGCATCTTCTCGCGCGACGCGTCCTGGGTCGAATTGCTGCTGTTCGACCGTCCGGACGATTCCAGCCCAGCTCGCACAATTCACATCGATCCTTGCGCGAGTCGAACCTATCACTACTGGCACACGTTCGTTCCCGGGTTGCAGGCGGGCCAAATCTACGCCTACCGGGCTCACGGGCCACAATCGCCCGCCGAAGGTCAACGGTTCGACCCCTCTAAGGTGCTTCTCGATCCGTATGGTCGCAGCGTGGTGGTTCCGAAACACTACAGCCGCGAAGCCGCCGAGTCAGTAGGCGATAACGCGGCTTTTGCCATGAAGAACGTGGTGGTCGATTCGTCGGCCTACGACTGGGAAGGCGACAAGCCGCTGCGCCGGCCGTCCTCGCGAAGCATCATATATGAAATGCATGTGCGCGGCTTTACCAGGCATCCCAGCTCGGGAGTACCGCCATCCCTGCGCGGCACGTATGCCGGGGTAATCGAGAAGATCCCATACCTCACTTTGCTCGGTATCACGGCGGTGGAGTTGATGCCGGTCTTTCACTTCGACGACAAGGACTGCCCGCCCGGCCGCACCAATTATTGGGGCTACGCGCCTGTCGCTTTCTTTGCTCCTCACACGGCCTACAGTTCACGCCAGGATCCAGCCGGGCCGGTGGACGAGTTTCGGGACATGGTGAAGGCGCTGCACCGGGCCGGAATCGAAGTCATTCTCGACGTGATCTACAACCACACCGCCGAAGGCGATCACCAGGGACCAACGCTGTGTTTCCGGGGCTTGGGGAACACGGTCTATTACATGCTGCAGCCCGATCCCTCGCATTATGCCAACTACTCCGGAACTGGAAACACACTCAATGCCAACCATCCCATCGTGCGGCGGATGATCCTCGACAGCCTCCGTTACTGGGTTGAGCAGATGCATGTCGATGGATTTCGTTTCGATTTGGCGTCGATCCTCACGCGCGATCCCAGCGGTCAGGTGATGGCGAATCCTCCCGTGCTTTGGGATATCGAAACGGATCCGGTGCTCGCCGGTGTCAAGATCATCGCCGAAGCCTGGGACGCCGCGGGGCTCTATCAGGTCGGCTCATTCATCGGCGATAGCTGGAAGGAATGGAACGGCCGCTTCCGCGACGATGTCCGTGCCTTTATTCGAGGCGACGAGAATACGGTTAGCCGCCTGGCCGACCGGTTTCTGGGCAGCCCCGATATATATGGCCACGAGCAGCGTGAAGCCGAGCAATCCGTCAACTTCGTAACCTGTCACGATGGCTTCACGTTGAACGATCTGGTCTCATACAACGACAAGCACAACGAAGCCAACGGCGAAGAGGGACGCGACGGGGCCTCGGACAACAGAAGCTGGAACTGCGGCGTGGAGGGGCCTACCGACGATCCTGAAATCGAGAGGCTTCGTAACCGCCAAGTCAAGAACTTCCTCACCACCACTCTGTTGTCCCTGGGCTTGCCGATGATTCTGATGGGCGATGAAGCTCGCCAAACGCAAAAGGGAAACAACAACCCCTATACGCAGGACAACGAGATCAATTGGTTCGACTGGACTCTGCTCGAAAAACATGCGGACGTGCACCGGTTCGTAACTCTGCTGAACGCACGGCGCCAGTTGCGCGAGGTAGAACCCGAGGAACAGCGCGTCACCCTGAGCGAACTTCTTCGACGTGCGCCTAAGGCTTGGCACGGCACTAAGCTATACCAGCCAGACTGGAGTCCCCGGTCGCATAGCCTCGCGCTTGGCGCCGAGTTTCCGCAACAGAAGTTGCTGGTTCACATAATCTGGAACGCCTACTGGGAAGCACTCGAGTTCGAACTCCCGCTATCCCCCGGGCGGGTATGGCGTCGATGGATCGACACGTCGCTGGAATCGCCGAACGACATCGCCCCATGGCAGGCCGCGCCGGCTATTCCATCAGGCATCTACTCCGCCGGGCCGCGATCGGTGGTAGTACTGCATGCAAGACTTATGGACCGCCAGCACCAGGTGGCCTAGTTGTGGTTTTTCGGGCTGAATTCAAAGCCCCTGCTGCATAGTGTTTTTGTAACAATAGTGCAACACAACAAGGCAAATTGCTGACCCCTAAAGGTCTAATTCAATACATTTTCGCCTTATCTTTCGTACCTAGGAATTTCCTTTGGGAAAAAGGATGAATAGGACTATAATTCGACCTGTAGGATACCCAGTACCATCTGATTGCGCGGTCCCGGTAACGGAAGCGCTGAATAAGTGTGAACTGATACACTTGGCCCCTCGGAGGATCGGGTCACTCGCCATGACTCAAGATCTAGTCGTACTAATCGGAGGACAGAAGCCGGAGGTGTTTTACTCTCTGGCTACCATGCTGCGCACTGAGGGATATCTTGTGCGCGCAACCGTCGGCACCCTGCCAGCGATCGAGACGCTGTACACGGATCCGCCCCGCTTGATTCTAGTGCCATCCTGTCTGGAGGAGATCAGCGGGCTCGAACTCTGCCGCCGACTCAGGCGCCACCACGCAACTCGTCTCATCCCGCTGCTATTCGTATCCGGAGACGCGTCGGAACAGTCGGAGGCGTTCCGGTCTGGGGCTTCCGACGTGATTCCAACGCCTCCCAAAGCGGCGGAAGTGCTGGCGCGCGTGAGGACCCATCTCGAACTTGGCGCCTACAGGATGGAGAGCTTATTCAAGCAGCCATCCAGCCATCAGGACGATGCACATGACGATGGATGGATCCGGCTGGCCATGCAGGCCGGTCGAATGTACGCCTTTGAGTGGGATGCGTTGACCGATACCATTCGCCGCTCTCATGACTCCACTGCGATCCTGGGAACTCCACGTGCGTTCAGAGACACGGGCACTAACTTTTTCCAACGCGTTCATCCAGACGACCGGGAACGATTCCGCCAATTCCTGTCTATTCTAAGCACTGCCTTCGACATGTACGACACGCAATTCCGCTTTCTGAGACCCGATGGCAAGGAGATCACACTTCGCGAGAGCGGCAGGGGATTGTTCGATGCCAGGGGCCGCCTGGCACGGGTCATCGGGATCACGGCGGATGTGACGGAACAGGTAGCCGCCCGCAAGGATCTGGAACAAAGCCAAACGGACCTGCTGCAACTGATCCAGAGGCTTCCAATGGCGGTGGCGATCGCCAATTCTAACGGCCGGATCGAGTACATCAACAACAGATTCACGAGAGTTTTTGGCTATCAGCTCGACGATGTCGCAGATCCGGCAGCGTGGTGGAAGCGCGCGTACCCAAATGAAGCTTACCGCAGGGAGGTGCTTGACCAGTGGATTCAAACCATCGATGCCGCCAACCAGGATTATGACATCCCCTCCCGTGAATATCAGATTACCGGGAAAGACGGAATGCGGCATTCCGTGCAAGTGTTCGGGGCCAAGGTGGCTCAACGAAAACTGATCCTCTTCGACGACGTGACCGAACGGCGCCAGGCCGAGGCGGCGCTGCGCGAGAGCGAGGAACAGTTTCGAGTCATGGCCAATACGGCGCCCGTTATGATATGGGTCTCCGGCGCCGACAAGCTATGCACTTTCTTCAATCAACGTTGGCTTGAGTTCACCGGGCGCACCAACGAACAGGAACTTGGCAACGGCTGGGCCGAGGGCGTCCACCCTGCGGACCTGAGCGCTTGCCTGGCAGTTTACAATGCAGCTTTCGATAACCGCGAGACCTTCCAGATGGAGTACCGTTTGCGAGGCGCCGATGGCGAATACCGGTGGATTCTCGACAACGGCTCGCCCCGCTTCACCAGCGATGGAACTTTCGCCGGATATATCGGGTCCGCCATCGATATTACCGACTCGAAACGCAGGCAAGGGCAGACGTTGAATGCGCAGAAACTGGAGAGCCTCGGCGTATTCGCCGGCGGAGTGGCGCACGACTTTAACAATTTCCTTGGCTGTATTCTCGCCGATACCGAGATAACCATGTCGGATCTCGATGTCAATTCTCAAGCACGCCCGGGCCTGGAGCGCATCAGGGCCGTGGCCCTCCGGGCGTCGCAAGTTGTCGGGCAGATCCTGGACTACGTCAGTGAGGGACCGGAGGGTTTCGAACCAGTCAATCTGCCGCCGCTAGTGGAGGAAATGGTCAGGCTTCTGCACGTGTGCATTCCCAAACAAATCCAGTTGAATTTTGAAATGCCGCCATCGCTCGTCATCCAGCGGGCAAATGCTGCGCAACTCCGGCAACTGGTGATGAACCTGATTCTGAATGCCGGGGAAGCCATCGGACAGGACAATGGAGTCATTACAGTGACCGGAAGACGAGTGTGCCAGTATCGCGGCAAACGTTCCGCGGGCCGGACATATGCCGACGGTGATTGCGTCTGCCTCGAAGTCACCGACACCGGCATGGGTATGACCCAGGAAGTCCGGCAGCGAATCTTCGACCCTTTCTTTTCCACGAAGCTCCCTGGACGCGGGTTCGGACTCGCCGCCGTGCAGGGAATCGTCCGCAATCATGGCGGATCGATGGAAGTGAAGAGTAACCCGGGCGAAGGCACTACTTTTCGCGTTCTGATTCCCGCCGGTAAGCAGTTCACTGGTATTTTGAGCGCGACGTCCACCTCGAAGGGTTTGTCGCACAAAGGATCCATCCTCATCGTGGAAGACGAGGAGCCTTTGCGCTTCTCCGTGGCGAAGATGTTGATGAAAACGGGTTTCTCAGTGCTCGAGGCCGGCGATGGCGATCTCGCGGTGGATCTAATCCACGACCGGACCCAGGATATCGCCCTCGTCCTGCTGGATCTCACGCTGCCCGGCAAATCGAGCGAGGAAGTCTGCACGGAACTGCAGCGCGTGCGTCCCGAAGCAAAGGTGATTCTAACCAGCGCATTTAGCCGGGCAAGTGTATCCGGATTCCTGAAAGTCTTTGAGCACCAGATGTTTATTCGCAAGCCCTACCAGCTCGGCCAACTTGTGACTGTGGTACGGCAAGCCTTGCCGCTCGAAGAAAACCTCACAGCCGCTGCATTCGGGACCGGAAAATAGCGGCGGTTCCTGGAACTCCTCGGCAGCCCGAAAAACCGATCCAAACAGGTGAAACGCTCCATTTCCAGTGAGTCTCGATTCGACGTCGGGCATCGTTTCTCACATGGAGCGGAGCACTATGCAACCGGTTCAATCGGATCATTCGAAAAACGTCCTTCTTGCGTTATTACACGAGTTGGAGCAACCCGTGCCCAGGGAAGAGATCGCTGTCGAAAACGCCCCTGACACCATCGACCGGGTACAAAACGCCGCCCTGCGCGAACTGGCCATCCGGCGGATCGAGTCGGGATTCAGCCGGCTCCAGAGTATCCGGCTGGCCCTGCAGCGTGTCGAAGACGGCACATATGGCGTCTGCATGCGGTGTGGCGACGGGATCAGCCACAAACGCTTGAGCGCGATCCCGTGGGCCCTATATTGTTTGACCTGCCAGGAAATCGCCGACAAGGAGAACAAGGAGCACGAGAGCCTGGAACTGTTGCCGTGGGCCTGAACTCGGCATGAAACATCAGCCGGGAAGTGTCGCGGCCGGGATGGTTGAGGCGGATGCGCGTCGACGCTCAGGAAAGCGATAAAAAATAAATCCGCATCGCGGGTCGCACATCGTCTCCGTTATGCGCAAATACCCCGTCCGTAACAGCACTGTCAACCAGTCGGAGGAAGAAGCTTCATCCATAGCTGTTCTCTCCTCCGACGAAGATGCCATCGCCAAACTCGCCTACGATCTTTGGATCGAGCGCGGATGCCCGGAGGGTTCTCCCGAGGAAGACTGGTTTCGTGCCAGAGGACTGCTGCGCACGGGCCATGCAGTCAGCGCTTCGTCGACCTGACCTTGATCCATCCCAACGAATCTGTCGTCGCTCGCGTGCCGAGTGCCCCGGTGGCCAGTTCGCCCGACGGAATTGCTCCACGCGATGCGACTACGGCACTGGCGCGTGACGCCTCCTTGAAGAAGGTGAGGCGCCCGGGAGAGCCGTCGAAGTCGACGCGGATTACGTCATTGCCGGAGGCCTGCCCCGTGGCGATCAGGTTCGAAAGCGGATGCACCACGAGCCGGTCAATCGCCCGCTTCAAATGGCGGGCCCCGTATTTCGCATCGGTGCCTTCCTTGAGAACATACTCGCGCGCCGGGTTCGTCACGGTAATCACGAATGGAGGCAAGTTCGGAGCGTTGAATATGCGCTCCTGAACGGCGCCAAGTTCGATGGCCAGGATGTCCCGCAGCTCCGGCATACCCAACGGCTTGAACACCACCGTTTTGTCCAGACGGTTCATGAATTCCGGCGAAAATTTTCGACTCGCGGCCTCCACGCCCGCGCGCGCGATCTTGTCTGCCAGTTTCGCATCCCGGACACAGCCGGCGTGGGTCGGACCGTTGTCACACACTGTAAATCCCAGCCGTGGAGACATCATGGAATTCATCTCCGGCACGCCCAGATTGCTGGTCATGAAGATCAGCGTCTGCGAAAAATCGACGCGCCGATTGTCGCCAAGCGTCAAGGTCGCGCGATCGAGAACTCCGAGCAGCAGATGCCACAGCGCGTCGCTGGCCTTTTCGATCTCGTCGAAGAGCAGGAAGCTGAGTCTCAATTTGTCGGTATGATACTGGTTCAGCGCCTCCTGCGTGAGGAGAGCGTGCGTTTCGCGGTGGCCGAGATATCCGGGTGGCGAGCCGATCAGTTTTGCGATCTCGTGGCTGTGCTGGAACTCTCCGCAATCGATCTTCAGGACAGCCTTGGCGGTTCCGACGATGCTTTCGGCTAGCGCTTCTACCAGGCGAGTCTTGCCGGAGCCGGTCGGCCCCAGGAACAGAAGGTTGGCGATAGGGCGTCCGGGACTCGACATTCCCGCGAGGTTGGTTTGATAAACCTGTATGACTTGTTGGATTGCCTCGTCCTGGCCAACCACTCTATGGCGCAAGTCGGCTTCGAGGCGCTGGGCTTCCCGTCCGGTCAGGTCAGGATCCAATCGCTTGCTGGTGCATCCCATCATCCCTGCTCCCACCTGTTAGCCTGTGATGCCGCGGTTTGATTGAAGGCCCTAAAGATTTTGAAAAACCGCCGCCGCCACGAATTCCCACGAGAGCGACGTATGCCTTCACTCCTTATGTCTTCACTCAAAGATTCGGGCATCGGTCGTCTCACCCATTAGCGTTGGAAAATGAACACTGGCGCGACTGCTGGTCGCATTCTCAAGACTGTTCAATTCTTGAATTCTGCGAGCGAGCACGAGGCAGAATCCTTCCACTTCCGCGGTGGAGTAGCCTCCTGCGCGGAACGCATCGCGCACTTGCTGCGGCGACAGCCGGGCCAGGAGAGAGCCCATCCAACGCGCGTGTTCTACCGGAATATGATGGCCGATCCATAAAAGACCCTTTCGTCGCGCCATTTCCGGCACGTCGAAGATGTACCCCATACCGGGATCCGAGGGCACGTTGAAATCGACAAATCCGCCGGAAACGCTGTTGATCCATTTGGACCGGCGATATTCCTCCAGGTTGCCCTTGGCGCGAGGGTTTAATCCGGTGGTTCCGAAGCTCGCTCCGAGATCGCTAACAAGGTAGTGCTGTTCGGGATGCGGACCGCCCACCTGAAAGATGGAATTGTTCACATCTTTCAAGTCCCAGTTATTCATGACGGCCATCAAGACACGCAGGCCGTACCACTCGCGTGTGTCGCTGAATGGAGACTGCTTCCAAGACCAGTTTCCGAGCTTCTTCTCTCCTGGAACGTGCCGCTTCAGCCTTACATCGCGCACGGCGCCGCTATGTTCGACGTATTTATTTCCCCGATGCAGGCGCGGCAGGTCTGCCACTTGAATTGTCTCCACGAAGTAGTCTTCGTTGGCGAAGTAGCCGACCGCCCAGAGAAGGCGCGAGGCTGCGACCTCGGGGTGCACTTCGATTCCGAGCTTCGCTTTCCACGTTGTGCCGTCGGCGCCGGCGACTTCGAATTTGGGGCTGCTCGCCGATAGATCTTCCTTCAGGAATCTGAAGGTTCCCTGCGGTTGGTGAGATGGGCCGCCCGCCCCGTAGTACAGGTTGCGGGATTCCAGGTCCACAGGATCGCGCCACAACACTGGCGGTCCCACCGGTTGAACTCCCGGATCGGGTTTCTTGGCGGCTTCCACTGCCCAACAGACGACAACCAGAGCCGCCGCGCTGACGAGCAATTCAAACCGTTTCCGCGGGACGAAGTGAGTGGTTCTCATGATCATACCTACTGATCCCGATTCCACCGCTGACGGTCGGATTCAAAAGTAGAAAAAGGCCGATGCTCTGTTCAGTTTGTCTAAATAGCAACGTGACCAGCGTCTTGAGCGAATCCGCACTATGCCACAGGACGCGTTTAGTCGCCGTGAGCCAACGCCGGTTCCAGATCCGGCTCAGGGTGGCATTTTCCTCCCGGATACGAATCTTTTCTGCCATTCTTGAGGAATTGGTCACAATCGATTTCCCCGAAGAGTTCCACCAGGCTGCCGACCAGGCCCGTCCAACCAGTCTGGTGGCTAGCCCCCAAACCGGCGCCATTGTCGCCATGAAAGTATTCGTGAAACAACAAGTAGTCTTTCCAGTTGGGATCGGATTGGAATTTCTCGATTCCGCCGAACACCGGCAGGCGCCCGTGCTCATCGCGGAGGAAAATCCGGATTAGCCGCTCGCTCAGTTCGCGAGCCACCTCGAAGAGATTCATCGAGTTTCCGGAACCGGTTGGACACTCGATCCGGAAGGTGTCGCCATAGTACAGATAGTAGTTCAACAGCGCACGGATCAACATCACATTGACAGGAACCCATACCGGGCCGCGCCAATTCGAATTGCCCCCGAACATGCCTGAATCCGACTCCGCGGGCAAATAATCAACCCGGTTTTCCTGGCCGTCGATATGGAGCACGTATGGATGGGAGGCGTGATAGCGGGATAGTGCCCGGATGCCGTACGGGCTGAGAAACTCCTCGGGATCGAGCACGCGGGATAGCACACGCCGCAATCGGTCGGGACCGACCAGAGCAAAGATGCCCCGGTCTCCAACACCGCGATGCCCAAGGCCGGTAGGGTGAATCGAATCGAGCAGCTCCGGCATCCGCCGCATCCGTTCGTCCCACATCGCGAGTGTTCGCGGAAGCTTCACGCGCTGTTCCGGTTCGGCGATGGTAGTGGCGCAGAGCGGCAAAAGACCCACCATCGAGCGCACCTTGAGTCGCGTGGCCCGGCCGTCCGGATATTGTAAGACGTCGTAATAGAATCCGTCCTCCTCGTCCCACAAGCCATCGGGTCCAAGATGATTGATGGCGCGCGCAATCCAGAGGAAGTGATCGACAAATTTGGCCGCCATATCGTCGTAGCTGGGTTCGTAACCGGCCAGTTCCACGGCCATCTCCAGCATGTTCTGGCAGAACAACGCCATCCAGGCTGTGCCGTCCGCCTGCTCCAGATGTCCGCCGCCCGGCAAGGGAGCGCTTCTGTCGAACACTCCGATGTTATCGAGGCCGAGGAAGCCGCCCTCGAAGACATTTTTTCCGAAGCGATCCTTTCGATTGATCCACCAGGAGAAATTCAACATCAACTTCTGGAACGACCGGATCAGAAAATCGACGTCCCCTTCTCCGCGTAGTGCCAGTTCTTTGCGATACAAAAACATCGTAGCCCATGCGTGTACGGGCGGATTTACATCGCTGAAGTTCCATTCGTAGGCTGGGATTTGCCCCGTCGGATGGATGAAAAACTGCTGCAGCAGAAGGTCAAGTTGCGACTTCGCAAAATCCAGGTCCACAGTGGAGATTGCCAGGGCCTGGAAAGCAAGATCCCACGCGGCGTACCACGGATATTCCCACTTGTCCGGCATGGAGATCACGTTCTGACTGATCATGTGGATCCAGTCCACGTTCCGCAGAGGCTTGGACAGCGGCTTCGAGCGATGCTCCGTGAGCCACATGTCCACATCCAGGCCGAAATACTGTTTGCTCCAGAGCATCCCGGCCATGGACTGCCGCAGGATGCGAGCCCGATCTTCGCTTGTGTTCTCCGGCGTAATCGACTGGTAAAATTCGTCCGCTTCCCGGTGGCGCGTTTCGAGGATATCGGCAAATTCGCGTCCGAACGGCTTCGATGATCGGGCGGTCGACGGGTCGCACAGGCGGAGACGGATGGTTTCTGTGCCGCCGGGCGGAATCGAAAGCTGATAGTGTGCGGCACATTTCGTGCCCGTCTGTTCCGGGTTGACCGCGTCCTTCCGGTTCGCTACCACATACTCGTTGATGCCGTCCTTCACGTAGAGAGTTGCGTTGGGAGAGCCAAACAGCTTCTGGGCATTGGTCTCGTTTTCGGTAAACAGGAGCGCCGGAACGTTCTCACAGTAGAGCACACGCCGGCCCAGGTCTCCGCATTGCGCTTCCACCGCGCGAGTCCCCGATTCGGCCCGCGTTTCTTTCAGCAGGGGTTTCGGCATCTCAGGCCACCACTGCCACGTATTGCGAAACCACAGCGAAGGCAGGACGTGAACTGTCGCGCTCTCGGGCCCCCGGTTGACTACTTGAATCTGGATCAGAATGTCGTCCGGTGTCTCTTTGGCGTACTCCACGAACACATCGAAGTAGCGGTCGCCGTCAAACACACCAGTGTCCAGCAACTCGTATTCGAATTGATGGCGGTTTCGTTGGCCGTTAGTCTTGACCAGGTCGGCGTAGGGGTAAGCCGCTTGCGGATACTTGTACAGGTACTTCATGTACGAGTGTGTGGGCGTGCTGTCCAAATAGAAGTAGTATTCTTTTGCGTCCTCGCCGTGATTTCCCTCGCCGTTCGTCAGCCCGAACAGGCGCTCCTTCAAGATCGGATCACAACCGTTCCAGAGGACAACCGCGAAACACAGCACCTGGTTTTCATCGCTGATACCTGCGAGCCCGTCCTCCCCCCAATGGTAAGCGCGGGACCGTGCCTGATCGTGCGTAAGGTAGTTCCATGCATCGCCATCCGGACTGTAGTCTTCGCGGACCGTGCCCCACTGCCGTTCCGATAGGTAAGGGCCCCACTTGCGCCAAGGCGCGCCATGCGCACGCGCTTCGAGCAGGCGCTCCGATTCCGGATTCAGATTCATAACGAAACCCGATGCGGATGGCGTCGGGTAAGGTCTAACATTTGTCCCAGGACGAAGCCTCTGGCCTGGCGTCCCACACCGTTCGCGACGGGATGCCGCATGCTTGAGTCGAATCCGCCGATATTTAATAAACCGGCAGCTCTTTGGATGTAATCCAGCCATCACAGTGGTCGGCGCAAGGCGGCACTCGACTAACCGCAAGACTTCATTTGGAAAGTGGGCGTCAATGCAGGTTTGGAAGATGGCGATTGAACGGCTGATATCCGTGGTTGCCGTCGGAAGCCTGTGTTTCTTGCGGGCCCAAACTGGCGCGCCCAGCACCGAGGATTTGCAGAAGCAGACACAGAATCCCGTGTCCAACCTCATCAGCGTGCCGTTTCAGAACAACACAAATTTTCCAATTGGGCCTTTCAGCCGGGAACAGAACATCCTCAATATCCAGCCAGTGGTTCCGGTTGCATTGACGGAAAAATGGAACGTGATTACGAGAACGATCCTGCCAGTCGTTTATCAGCCCAATCTGTTCGAGAACGAGGGAGGCAGGGCGGGACTGGGCGACCTGAATCCGACATTTTTTTTGTCTCCGTCATCCCCCGGTAAATTGATCTGGGGTTTCGGACCGGCATTCCTGGTTCCCACGGCCACCGACAGCACGCTTGGCCAGGGAAAGTGGGGCGCGGGGCCGTCGTTGGTGTTGTTAGTCCAGCCGAAACCGTGGACAATAGGTATCCTTGCGAATAACATCTGGTCGTTCGCTGGCGATAAAGACCGAATTGCCGTGAATCAGGCCCTGGTGCAGTATTTCATCAACTACAACATGAAGGGTGGTTGGTATACCGGTACTCAGCCGATTCTCACGACTAACTGGAAGGAAGATCCCTCCGATCGCTGGTTAGTGCCGTTTGGTTGGTCAGTGGGCAGGGTGACGCGGCTCGGGCGCTTGCCGATCAATGCGCAGGCCGGAGTGTATTACAACTTGATTCATCCACGCGACCTGCCTTACCCGAAGTGGCAGGTGCGCTTACAATTGGCGTTACTCTTTCCAAAGGCCCATTAGCCATGCAGCAAAATCGGTTCCGAGGTTCCATCATCCTGGCCTGGTCTATGTTTCTCTGTGCCGGGTTGCGCGGTCAGTCCGGTCTCGACCTGGGAGAAGTAAGTGCCTATGGCGGCGTAGGCTTCGGCCCGTTGGGAACGCATGGCTGGGTGGGCGCTACCAGTGGCGTAGCCTTCTCCAAATATGCGCTGGGTTTGATTGACACGAGTTTCCTGCCTCTCGGTTCCTCGACCCTTGTCAATCGACCGATCGTGCAAAATTCGCGCCTCTACGATTTCAACTTCACCGTCCATATTCAGGTTCCAATCAAACACCGATGGGCTCCTTACGGGCTGGCCGGAGCTGCTCTTCTGTTCAATACCTACCGGGTTAACTACCTCCAACCCGACGGCATCGTCTACTATCACGGCCAGGATGATGCCAAGTTCGGTTTCGAGACCGGCGGCGGAGTGCGCTACTACATCGGCAGGAACTGGGGTGTGAAAGGCGAAGACCGCTATACCATCAGCACCCGGAATTTCAACCGGATTTTGGGTGGCGTTTTCTACCAGTTCGAAGGGGAGTGGCCCATTCTGCCGCGTAGCAAGAGGCGGCGCCAGTATCCCCAAGTCGTGGATCTTGCACAATCTCCAGGCGTCCAGGCTAATACGGCGGCACGGATCCGCTAGCGGTGGGTTAGCGGCGCCATCCGATCGGATCTCTCGTAAAAGGACATCCGGCCGGCATGGCGCTACTCCGTGCTGCTTAAAAGCGACAAGGAGAGATCCATGATCAGTGTTCGAACGCGTGCTATATGTTTGGCCGGTATGTCGATCGGCTGCTTGCTGGCCACCTCCGCCTGCGCTTCAAAGAAATACGTCAACATGAAGATGGCCGCGGTGAATCAGAAGACCAATCAGTATGAGAAGCAGACCAACGGCCGAATTGCGTGGCTCACCAACAAGGAGCAGAGCGACGTCTCGCAACTCAACGGCCGCATTGCTACTACCGACCAGAACCTTTCTCAGGTCTCAGCCGCGCTGCAAAGCGCACAGGCCACCGCTTCTCGAGCCATGGAGGAACCGGCCAAGTCCGAATCCGTTCCGGCCACTCCAGCAAATTATCAACTCGTCGACAAGGCTGACGTACTGTTTGGCTTTAACAGGGCTTCCTTGACGCCAGAAGCCAGAGCGAAGTTGGAGGAGGTGGCCGCCAAGTTCCGGTCGATGCCGCGCGGAGTAGTAGAACTGGCAGGTTTCACTGACCGGTCCGGGTCTGCGAACTACAATCTCGAATTGAGCCGGCGCCGTGCCTGGGCGGTGCAGCGTTACCTCGTAGAGCATGATGTGCCGATGCGCTCGATTCATATGGTTGGCATGGGAGAGGAAGCGCCGCCCGATGGACTGAAGTCGGAGTCCGCCCAGACGGAGAGAGCCCGCGGGGCAGATCGCAACCAGTTCGAACGCCGCGTGGACATCCGGGTTTACGGAACCGGTGAGACCACCAGTTCCGGCGGATCCCGATAGCGTAACAAGACCGCTCCCTCACGTAGTGGTTCAAAGCCAACCGTGGGGGAGCGTCCCCCAATGGGCCCCGCGCGCCATCGCAGCCGCTGCCATGATTAAGGCGCGTCCAGGAGTTCGCGCAGCTTTGCGGCAAGCGCATGCGGCGTGAAAGGCTTTTGTAGAAACGCGGAGTCGGGATGCGTGAGCTTCTCAAATACCCGGGGCGCATCCGCGTAGCCGGACATATACAAAACTTTGATTTCCGCATGGTAGGCGCGGATGCGTTCAGCCAGTTCCAATCCGTTCATACCCGGCATCGCGACATCAGTTAGAACGAGATGGATGGTCCGGCCGCGATCCAGACCAAACTCGATGGCACGCGCAGGACCGTCCGCTTCCAGCACGGAATAACCCAGGCTATGAAGCACTTTCGCGGTGAGTTTCCTGACGTCGTCGCGGTCCTCCACCACGAGGATGGTCTCGGTTCCTCGTGGCATCACGGCCGTCTTGTCCTTCTTTTTCGCCGGCTGAGCGCCTGCCGATACCCGTGGAAAGTAAAGCCGGAAAGTTGCGCCTTGTTGCGGGGCCGTTTCCACCAGCACACTTCCTCCACTCTGCTGAATAATGCCGTAGACGGTCGAGAGTCCCAGGCCGGTTCCTTTGCCCTGATCCTTGGTAGTGAAAAATGGTTCGAAGAGATGCTCCCGAACCTCGTCGGTCATTCCAGTTCCTGAATCGGAGATCGTTACTTCCACCAATTCGCCCGGAGGCGGGAGTTCACCCGTTTTGGATTCGCTGATGGTTGTGTTCGCCGTGGCGATGGTGAAGGTTCCACCGGACGGCATGGCATCGCGGGCATTCAACGCGAGATTCATCAAGACCTGGTGAAACGAACTGGGGTCGATACGCGCCAGCCCGAGTGAGGGATCAAGGTTCGTCACCAGGTGAATCGCATCGCCGAGCACGGTCCGCAACATGAGAGTTGTGTCCGAGATCAAAACGTTCAGGCTCACAAATTCGGGCCGGAGAACCTGCCGGCGGCCGAAGGCCAACAACCGTTGGGTCAGGTCGGCGCCCTTCGACGCAGCTTGCCGGATCTGATCGAGAGCAGTGCTCAATTCCGGATCCATCTGTTTCTCGTTCTCTAGCAAACTCGAGCTGTAGCCAAGGATCACGGTGAGCAGGTTATTGAAGTCGTGAGCCACGCCCCCCGCGAGTTGGCCGATCGTCGCCAGCTTTCGTGTCTGTCGCAGTTGAGCTTCCAGCGCCTTATTGTCCGTGACATCCCGTCCGACGCTAGCCCATGCCAGGGACTGGTCGCCTGCGCCTCGCAGAATGGTTCGATCCCAATCGAACTGCCATCGCTGCCCTTCCGGCCCAAGCAGCGTGCTTTCGAAGTGGACGGGGCTGTCCGATTTGCTGCGCGCGTCCTCGAAAATCGCCTGCAGCTTGCCGCGCTCTTCAGGCGGCGTCAGCAATTCCAGGATTGACTTCCCTTTGACGGCCGCCGCTTTCCATCCCGTCCGATGGTAAAAATGCCGATTGCAGTATGTAATTGCGCCGGAGGTGTCCTCGATCACGACGATCAGCTTCATGGATTCGAGCAGACGCGCCATCCGAGTCTCGGACGCGTCCAGCGCCTCTTCCGACAGCTTCAGGTCGGTGATGTCTCGCGTAGTGCCCCAGACTCTCACCAACAGGCCATCTTCTACGATGCCCCACTGACTGCGTAGCACATGGCGGCTCTGGCCATGTGAGTCGACAAACGTGAGCTCGAGAGTGGTCGGGTCGTATCCGTGTCGGATCGCGTTCAGATTGAATTCCTTGACACGCGAGTTCGATAGCGGAGCGACGTCCTCCAGACGCGAGCCGATCACCTGCTCCGCCTTTTCGAGTCCGAGCATCACGGCCAGGGCGTCGTTGCACTCTGCCACGTAACCGTAGCGGTACATTGCGGAGAGTTGATCTGGCGCGGAGAGCGTGGTGTCGATCGGCTTCTCGAACTCAACCCGCCACATGGCATCGGCGCTCCGTGCAATGAATGCCCGATACCGCTGGTCGCTCTCGATCAGCTCGTCTTCCTTCCTCTTCCTGCTCAACTCGGCCGCCGCGCGACCCGAGAAGATCTGCAGAAGGTGCCGCGGCACGCTCAATCGGACGATCGAGTGGCGGTAGAGAGCCACCATCAGGCCGATCGACAACCCGCGTTGATCCAGAAGAGGGACCCCGAGCAGGGCTTGCGCTCCAACCTCGGTGAGTAAACCATCCGTCGGAAACTGGACCTGCGCGTCCGCCCGGTATTGAACCGGTCTTCCGAACAACAGCGCCTCGCTCGCGCTCCCGGCCAACTCAAATTCGAGGTTGGCTTCACAGCCGTCCAACCATGCCCCAAGCGTGCGCACACGCTCCGTCTGTCCGCCCACGAATTCGCCGATCAGAACGCAGTCGGCAGCCACAGCTCCAGCAATGTGCTTCGCCGTCGCACAGAAGAAATCCGTTCCAATGGTTGCGGCCACCTTTCGAGCAATCTGCAAGACCTTCTGGGTCTGGGCATTGGCCTGCCTGGTTACGGAGCTTTTACTGTGTGTGCTTCTTGGCATTTCTACTCGCTGTAGTAGCCGGGCCGTGCTCTCCAACTGGACGAACAGTCATTGGAGGGGAGGTCTGGGTATCCGGCCCGGCACATGAGTAGTGATTCGGGTAGTACCTGCCAGATGGAAGAAATTATCACAAAGCGCCGAACCCCAAGATCTGCGCCCGCCCTTTTCTCGGCCAATCGAACCACAGTGAAAGGAGAGCGGCATGAAAAGCGCTCTATTCGCGTTGATTTTTCTGACAGGAGTTGGGTGTGCGCAGGTGAGTGGAAATGCAAGCTCGAAAGCGCCCGAGCCGGACAAGGAACTACCGAGGAGTCAGACCGTGCTCCTCTGCCATTTGGAAAGTGTCAGTTGGGATCCGGGGACCGACGAACTGAGCTGGGTGATCTCCGCTCGCGACGTTGCCGCTCCCGAGAGTCAGCCGCCATTGCGGCAGAAGTACACGATTCACGTCGACACCGCCGTCATGAGCGTCAATGGAGAGGGACGCCATTTTGACGCCGATGAGGCGAAGCGGGTCGGCACACTGATGGATCTCATCAGCACCTACACAGTAGAATCGACGGCCTGGTGGGCCAAAGGATTGGGCGAAAAAGTCACTGGAGGCGGGGACGAGCCCGCTCCGAGCAAAGCGCCGGCCAAGCATGGCGACGACAAGCCCGCGCCATCGCCTACGCCTGGGTTGAAGGGGCAAGCGGTTCGGGTGTCTTTTCCTCTACCTGAGGCCAGCCAGTTGGCGCCGTTACCTCAGCGTTCTCACAATTAGTCCTTCTTGGATCTGCTGCGGGATTTTGCGGTGGACGGTTCAAGGGCATCGCGCGGCTCCCCGTCGAGCTGGCGCGATCTGGGCAGGGTCAGAATAAGGAGCGATCCCCGGGCGCTATTTTGCGCCTTGACCCTGCCCCCATGGACTTCCACAATCCGCCGGATCGAAGACAGCGCGCGCGCGGTCGGATGCTGGTTTTGCCGCCGCGTGAATCTGCTTCCTCGCACGGAATCCTCTGAAACGTTCTCGGCCCCGTTGTAGCACACCGTGACCACAACCCTTTCGCGTTCCGCCTTGATACCGACTTCGATGTCACCCCCGGGCGGCGTGCAGTGGACTGCGTTTGCCAGGACAACATTCAAAGCCAGGGGCATTTTGAGCGGATCGAGAAGAATACCAGCAATCGTCTCATCCTTCTCCACCTCCAGCCTCGTCTTGTTGGATGGCGCGATTCGCTGCAGAATTAACGCAACCTGTTCCACGAGCCATGCTATGTCGACCTTCTGCAGTCGCAGGCTGGGCTTACGCGGGCTGGCACGCGGAGCCTCCAGCCTGTCATCGATCAACCCCATCAACAGAGCGCACGAAGACTCGATGGATCTTAGCAACATCATTTGGTGGGTATCGAGCTGCGAACCGGCATCCTCCATCAAATACTGGCTGGCGCACAGGATTCCGCTGACGGGATTTCGCAAATCGTGTGCAAGCATGCGGCGCCAGTGAAGCTTTCCCTGCCCCCCGATCTTTGCCCCCGCCCCATCGGTATCGCCAGGCCGCAAGCCCGCTGGTAATGTCATTGGCGCGGAACCCTGACGTTGCTCTGGGCGTGCCTTCGGCTCTCTCCCGGCCGTGAACTCTCGCAGGGCCCGCGCCAGTTCAGGATCGGCAGACACCAACTGCACCAGGGATTTCGGCAGCGCGCTTGAGGACACTGGAGTCTTCATCCCGATCAAAAAGATTCCGCGGCTGGTCGCAGCCGCCGACAGGAACACGGAAGTGGTCCCGCTGGCCAGCTCGACACTGAGTTCGCGGTCCAAAACCGAACGACCTGTCGCAGCGGCGCGCAGCATCCGCTCCGCCTTCTTCCGTCCGGAGGCGCTAACCATCGATAGGAAGGTGCGCCCTGGAATCAATCCTAACCTGTCGAATATGACATTTTCGATGTCTCCACTTGGCAGCCACAGCAAAGCAAATGCGCCTGTTTTCGGCGAGCTCGACATTCTCATTCCACCTACGTCCGCTGGCTTTCTCAACTCCAACAAAGTCTTGGAACTTGAGTGCTCCGGCACATAAGTGCGCTGCCGTGTCTATAAAGACACTACGACATCCGGAGCCTTCGGTCCCATCTTAGTTAGGTTATACAGCCATTTGGATGCTGGAGCACCCCTTAAAAATTCGCCCAGTACTGGAAAGGTGAGTGAATCAGTTCAGTTCTTAAGGGGTGCTCTGGGTGGTCTAAGACTTCTCCTTAATTCGCACGGGTGAGCGCTACCTGAGAGTGCCGGGCAATCTGAGTTAGCGTGCCGGCCCCCTTCCGGCCGCAGTGCTTGCTGATGCGTGACCGCAATTCCTCGCGGGCTCTGCCCAATCTGGACTTAGCCGCGGGAACCGAAAGGCCCAGCCGAAATGCCACGTCCGGCATGGGCATCTGGGCCAGGTCGCGCAACAGCATCACATTCCGCAGAAGCGGTGGAATGCGAGATACTTCGCGCCGCAGGAGCGTGATCACCTCGTCCTCGCCCAATTGGTCTTCCGGATTGGCGGACTGGCCTACCAACTCAACTTTAACGTTAGAGTCGGTAGTCTCATCCAGGTAAACGAACCGCGAATTACGCGACTCGCGAATACGCATCAGGCATTGGTTTTCGAGAATACGGCCGAGCCACGCTGCAAATGTCCCCTCACCCCGGAACTGCTGCAGGCGCTGGAATGCCTTCCAGAAGGCATTCTGTACCTCATCCTCCGCATCGCTTCGGTTCCGAATCATCATCATCGCCCGCCGAATGCAAGCTCGGCGGTGTCGTTGCGTCAGTTCACCGAATGCTTCCAGGTCTCCGTTTTTTGCTTTCTCTACAAGGGCGCGTTCAGTGATCTCACCCGAGATTACTTCCGGCTTCCCTTGTTCGCTGGACCCCTCGCCGTCCCGCGTGGCGTCTTTTTCAAGATGACCGCGTGAATTGCTCTCCATAGGATTCCCCATGGCGAAGGAAAAGGCATGTCGCTGGCCAAGCTCCGATTGAATTAAACTTGCGTAAAATCAATCGGTTACACTCTTAGTTATTTGTGAGTTTACTGTGGATGTTCGGATTGGTGCGGAATACCGGATTCGGCGTTGCACCAATTTGGAGCAGGGCTATACCGCCTCGTGCTTCATCGCCTTCAACTGCTCGCCGTAGATGCCGTACTTCTCTAACCGATATGCCAGCGTCCGCCGGCTCAGCCCGAGGTGGCGAGCTGCCTGGGTCTGGTTCCCCCCGCATTGTTTGAGGGCGCGCATGATCAACCGCTTTTCCATCTCTTCCAGGCTGAGGTTGTTTTCGGCGGCACAATCCGCGGAGACGACTCCTCGCGGTCGCCGTCTTGCAGATTGAGAAAATCGGGAAGATTATCCGGGGTGAGTTCGTCTCCCGTGGACAGAAGGACCATGCGCTCCACGGCGTTTTCGAGCTCCCGCACATTGCCCGGCCAACTGTACTCCATGAAGTAGGGCATCAGCTCCTCATTCATGGTCAGCTCCGGCCGATTGTGCTTGGCCCGGAACTTCACAAAGAAATGCTGCACTAATTCTTCGATGTCGGAGGAGCGCTCCCGCAGAGCCGGAAGCTTAATGGGCACTACCAGGAGCCGGTAGTAGAGATCCTCGCGGAACGTCCCCTGCTTCACCATGTCTGACAGGCTTCGATGGGTGGCGGCAATGATGCGAACGTCCACCTTGGTCGCCGACGTGGCGCCCACTTTTTCGATCTCTCGTTCCTGGATCAGGCGCAAAATGCGGACCTGCAGGTCGAATGGCATCTCCCCGACCTCGTCCAACAGGACGGTCCCGCCATCGGCCATCTCCACCTTGCCCTTTTTATGGGTCAACGCGCCGGTGAAAGATCCTTTAATATGGCCGAACAGCTCCGATTCCAGCAGTTCTCTGGAAATGGCGCCGCAATTTATGGTGGTGAAAGGATGATCGCGACGGCTGCTGCGCTGGTGAATCGCTTTCGCCACCAGTTCTTTGCCAGTGCCAGTCTCGCCCGAGATCAGCACCGTCGCGTCCGTGGCGGCAATTCGTGCGGCGATGTCGAGCGTCGCCAGAAGCACCTTGGACGAGCCGATGATTTCTTCAAAGCCGTATTTGCGGTCGAGGGCGGTGCGCAACACCTGGACCTCCTGCAGCAAATGATGATGGTCCAGAGATCGTTTTACCAGCATCTTGAGCTCGTAAGGGTGAACCGGCTTGGCGACATAATCATAAGCTCCGGCCCTCATGGCCTCAACCGCAGTTTTCAATGTCCCGTAGGCGGTCATCACGATCACTACGGTCTCTGGATACTCCATGCGAATGCGCTTCAGCAGATCTATTCCAGACATGCCAGGCAAATGCATGTCTACAATCACGAGTTGATGGAGGGCGCGTTCCAGGATGGGGAGAGCCAGTTCGGCTGAACAAACCGACTTGGTGTCGTAGCCCTCCCGGACTAACTGCACCTCGATCACTTGTCGTTGGGTCTCGTCGTCCTCCACGACCAGCACCCTGTCTTTGCCCATTTGAGTGCGCCCCCCTGCGCGAACCTCTACACTGTACCGCAGTCGACAGTACTTGCCGAACGCGGCGTCAGTGACGGTTCTGATTCCTAGGGGGGCGCTTTCGGCGCAAAATCGTTTCAGCCGCAGTGTTCTGTTATTTTCATTACACTGCGGCCTGGCGCCGCTCTTGCCTTACTTCGGGCAGGCGAGGTTCGCCGTGGCGGTGCTGAAGGAGGCCGCGCCATCCGGCAGTTGGCCGCCGCTCGGCACAAACCACACTACAACGCGCCGATATTTAGCATTCGCGTCGTTCGTGCTGACAGTCTGGCCGCGTCTCTCCGTAGTGGGCCCTTCCTGGGCTGAAGGCCCGCAGAAGTTGGGCTGGAAATCCACGTCGCCCTGATCCGTACCCGGTGCGCTATAGAGCACCTGATTCGGCGGGGTCGACAGGCAGATATCGGTCGCCGCGGTGGTCAGTGCGACGGCGTTTTGAGTTCGTTCCTCTGCCAGCCGTGCGGCCTCTCCTGAAGCGGTGTGACCGATGAAGACTGCCTTACCGCCGGGATCGCGTTCAAAGTATGATCGCAACTGCTCCAGAATCACTCGCTTGCCGCAATTATTTACGCGCGAGCTGTTGGCGGGAAACAGAATATCGGGCAGCCGGATCGCCGCCGCGGATGCTTTCGAAATGACCGTAACGGTGGTGCTCGCGGTGCCGGTGTTTCGACTGTCGGCGGCGCTTGCGGTGATGGTCACCGCTTTGCGCTGTTCCGTGTGCACCGACGGATCGAACTGCACTCCGGAGGAATCGAACTCATTGCCCTGCACGGCGCCTTCTGTAGTCGAAAAGACAGGCTGCTGAATCGGCCCGCCGCATTGCCCCTGGAACGAAGCCGCCAGCGTCGACTTTTGGCCCACATAGACCTCCGCGGGATCGGCCTGGACAGTCCCGTTAGGGGCCTGGTATTCCTTCACCGTGATGGCAACTTCCGCGGAAGCCGGAACATAGTCCGCTCCTTTCGCGGTCACACCAACGCGATACGTGCCTGGCGCCGCGTTGCTGCCGAATTCGAATCCCGGCGTCTGGGACACTGGGCTCCCGTTCACCGTCCATTGGAGTGCCACGCCGCCGTGATTGCCGCTCAAGGTTGGCGACAGCGATACGGTCTCGCCCTGGCAGATTTCGGCACGAGCGGTCTGGAGGTTCACTGAGAGATTCATCTTGGGACACGGCGAGCCTTCCGGCACCACAACGCCGTTCGGACAAGTCTTGTTGACTTGCCGCGCGGCTTGCGGCTTTTCCCCGCCGAACGTCAGCGCAACGCCCCCCGTAACCCGGATGTTATTCTGATTCCCGATAGTGTCAAAGATCGGGTTGATGCCCCTGGTCAGGAAGTAGTCTACCTCGAATGGCCGCAGCGTAAAACGGTGGCTCAGCCGAACATTCAAGCCTCCGCCTACCAGCATCCCAAACTCAGTTTCCGAGCCGGTGAGCCGTGGAGGAGCAATATCGCCAAACGAGGGCGAGCTGGTCCAGACCCCGCCGAACAGCGCCTGCACATAAGGGCTGAACCTTTTCTTTTTGAAGAACGACACGCGAGGGCCGAGTTGGAAGTTCGCCAAAGTGCGGTCAAAGAGCACCGCATTGCCGGTTGCGGTGTGATATCCACCGAAGTCTCCAACAATCCCAAGCATGGGACCGAAGTTATAGACCGCCTGGGCGGTGCCGCCGTTCGCGTGGAACGAAGGAATAGTGTCGCCCGGGTTGAACTCGATATACGAGTATCCAAAGTACGTTTCGAATTTAGGTATAGCCTGCGATGCGGCCGGAATACAAGCGGCCAGCATTAACGCAGGCACGAGTATTTCATGCTTCGTCATGCTTTTTTTCTAACCTCGCCCCTGTGGGGGTGTGATACTCTCCTCGATGAAACCCGGCCTGAACCGACTTATTGTTTTCGCGCCCCGCATCATGACCGCAAGCTGGCTAGCATCGCCTCGGCGCGGATGCGATGTTTGTCACTGGCCGGCACTACGCGCAGATACTCTTCCACATGCCGGGCTGCTTCGGTGCGCTTGCCCCGGCGCGCCAGAATCTCGGCAGCCATGAGATGGGCCAGAGGAACTTCGTCCGCGGACCGCTCGAAGTTAAACAGCACTTCTTCGCTCTCCCCCTTCACCAGCAAGAGGCTCGTGGCCAGAATGTATCGAAGAGTGCTCGATTCCGGCGTGAACTGCAGAGCGCGCCGCGCGGCCGCTGAAGCTTCGTCGTAGCGCCGCGTCTTGGCCAGCGCGATGCACAGGTTAGCCAGGGCAACGCGATGTTCCGGGACTATGTCGATCGCCTTCTGAAAGCTCTCGATCGAGGCCGGGAGATCGCCCAACTCGGCCTGCGAAGCGCCTAAATCGTTGTAGGCGTCGGCAAACTTCGGATCGATCGCAATCGCTTGGCGGAACAGTTCCTCGGCCTGCTGGTGGTTTCCCTTAGCCTGAGCCTGTTTGCCTTTTTCAAATGCTTTGCGGGCTTGCGGAGGAACCTTGTGAAGCAGTTGCTGGACCGAGATGCTGCTATCTCGGGAATGACTTTCGGACTGGGGTTCAGGGATGCGGATAGTGAACGAGCCGCGGGAGCAGGATACAATTACACTCTCCTCGTGGAGTATTCGTCCCCCCGCGCCTAGGATACGCAGCGTATAGAGACCAGCCGCCAACGAACGTATTTCAAAGTTTCCTCCCCCACTGACCATAGCCGTCTCCGTTGGACCTTGGCCAACGGGAGACAGCTCGGCTGTCAGCGAGCCGACTCCTGGTCCCGCGGGGGAAATCTCTCCATTCACCGGGCAACGCGAATCCGACCCTTGCCCGATCGCTCCTTGTCCAATTGCCGCAGCCGCGGCAAGCATACCGATCCCTACTACTCGAAAATACAATTTCATTTCCTTTTTCTCCATACCGCCCGGGTCGGGACAGCATGAGTGTTGAGATTGGTGGACCCGGCAGGCGGGCGCACTAATTGGGGTGATGTCGCAGGCGAAAACCCATTTCTGAAGCGACTCGAACTCCGCCGCATCCACCATTGCGTTATGCGTCTACTCTTGTTCCTTCTCGCGGCCGTCTCTCCGCTCTCGGCGGAATGGAAAGCACTAGGGCCATTCGGCGGCTCCATGGAAGCTGTAGCGGTTGACCAGATGGCTCCAAACGTCGTCGGCGCCGCGACGGCAAACGGGATGGCGTTCCGTTCGCGCGACGCGGGCCTAACGTGGAGCCCGCTTCTGTTTCCCGGCGAGTTGGCCGTCAATTGCCATGCTCTTTTGATCGTGCCCGGGATTGCCAACATGTGGATCATGGGCGTCTCCAGCGAGTCTGCAACTCGCGCCGGAGTGTACTTGAGCCGCGATGCGGGAGACACATGGGAGCAACTGCCTGGAATGCTCGGCCGGCAAGTCTGGTCGCTTGCAGCCTCACCGCAAGGAGATATCGCCGCCGGCGCCGAAGACGGACTTTATGTCTCGCGCGATCGCGGCGCGCACTGGGGGGCAATCTCGCCCAGCGCCGCCGGTCCCGCGCCGATTGTCTCTATCGCATTCGATCCGCGCGACCGCGATGTGATTTATGCGGGCACGCCACACCTGGCTTGGAAAACCTCCGACGGCGGCGCTCACTGGACTGCCATCCGCACAGGCATGCAGACCGACTCCGACGTATTTTCGATCACCGTCGACAGCCTGATCCCCGGACGCGTCTACGCCGGCGCCTGCAGCGGAATTTATCGAAGTGTCAACGGCGGCCAGGTCTGGACCAAAGCGGGCGTCTCGTCACGCACTTACTTCATGGCCCAGGATCCCTCGCATCCCGATGTGATCTTCGCGGGAGGCGCCGCCGGTTTGATGCAATCGGTGGACGGGGGACTTACATGGCACATCGTTTCGCATCATCTGGTGCGCGGCATTGCGTTCGATTCAGTCAATTCCACCCGCCTGTTTCTCGCGACAGCGGACGCCGGAATCTTACGCAGCGATGACAGCGGCCTGACCTTCGACGATGCCAACCAAGGCTTGTGCAGCCGCCATTTGTCCAGCCTCACAGAGTCGGGCGGCTCCATTTTCGCCAATGTCTCCGATGACAAGAGTCTGCACGATCCGGTGGTCCTCTCAGAGACTACCGCAACGGAAGCGCATCCGGGTTACGCCCTCGCTGAAGGTGTTGTGATGCGGTCAGACGGTCGGTCCTGGGCTCGCGTCTCGGCCCCCGCGCGCATCCTGGCGCTGCTGACTCCAGCGGACGGATCGTTGCTCGCGCTCTCAGACTCGGCCTTGAATCGCAGCTTGGATGGCGGCGCGTCCTGGGACCGTTGGAACCTGGAAGGACTCGGAACGCCGCTGCACGGCCTGGTTGCCCTTACTGAATCGGCCATCGCAGTGGTGGGCGCCACCAGGATACTGACCTGGGCCCGGGAGCCCGGCTGGGCACTTGCGGCGGAACTGCCTGGGAATCCAGCGATCAACGGCGTTGCCGGAGACGGTTCCCACGTCCTGCTCGCTGCCACCTCTTCCGGTCTGATGCGGTCCGGAGACTTTGGCCGGTCGTGGCGAGCGGTGGGGGGCACGCTGGGGGGCACCAGCACCCAAGCGGTGGCCGGAGACCCTACCCACAAGCACGTTTACTTCGCCGCGGCGTTCGGCCAGGTGTATCAAAGCAACGATGACGGCCAGTCCTGGCAAGCCCTGGCGCCCGTTGGACCCGCATTGGGCCGGATTACCCAACTGCTGCTTTCCCGGCAGTCCGATGAACTATTCGCCCTGACGGAAGGGCGGGGCGCGTTTGTCTGGAGTCGGGAGATGCGGAAACTCTGATTCCTGGATCGCAAAATAATAGATCCGTCGATGGCCTCGGGCGTCATTAATAGCGTAGGGGCTCTCATCCCGGTTAGTGTCACTTGGCGGAAGTCGAGGAAAAACCATGGCCACTGCTGTCAACCCAATGCCATCTACATTTGACGCCGTTGAAGAAGAATTCGAATCTACCATGCGGCTGGTCGAGCCCCGCGCTCGCATCCTCTCAGTCAGTGAGTGTCAAACCGATCACACGGCCTTGCGCCGCATTGTGGACAACACTCAATGGCGGCTTTCCACCGCCGCCAGTTGTCGCGATGTTTTAGAGAAGCTCTGCTACATCTACCCGCTTGTGGTATTCACCGATTGCACGCTGCCCGATGGAAATTGGAAGGATGTGCTCGAGCTGATCTTGCGCTTCGATCAGCCGTATTCCCTCCTGGTAGTCACCACCAGACTGGTTGACGATCGTCTCTGGTCCGAGGTCCTGAGCCACGGCGGGTTTGACGTTCTCACGAAACCTCTGGTCGAAAAGGAGGTGCATCGTGTGCTCGACTCTGCTTGGATGCACCGCGGTCACCCGGTCAAGAATACCAGGATTCTTCGCGCCGGTTCTTAGGCGCAGCATCGTGCTTCGGTACCGTCTACGTTCTTATCGTGTTCAATCCGCTCGATCCGCGCCTTGTCGGCGGCTCCGGCGGGCCGGTGCCGGCCAGCTTGCGTGGAGTGCTGCTTCATGTGTGGGCATTGCGAGATTCCCACTCAACACCAGCAGTCACTCTATGTCCTTCAGCCCACTGGACCTTCAGGCGTGAAGCGGATTTAAATGGGACAACCGCTGAAATCTCGCATCGAGCAGGGTGTGAGCGAAGAACAGGCCCAAGTACAAGATTCATGTGACGCCGAACATGTGGAGGCGCTGGGCGCCCCGGATGTGAGTGCGGCGGACATTTGGAATTCCGTGGAGCGGCTCTGCCGCAGCCGCGTGATGAGCGGTTGCACCAGGCTTACCCCGCTCTTAACTTTCGTTGTCGGCTCAACCCTGCGGGGTGAGGCAGCGTATCTCAAGGAGACCACGATAGGCGTCCATGTCTTCGGCCGCGACCCGGCATATGATCCGAAGGTCGACACCATCGTGCGCAGTCAGGCGTGGCGTCTGCGGTCGAAGCTCCGGAAATACTATGCCTCGGAGGGCGCAAACGACCGCATCATTATCGAGATCCCGGTCGGACATTACGTCCCCGTGTTCCGCATCCGGGAGCGTGTCGACGGCGTTCAATGAGCGGGCTTTTCGAAGTTCGGCCTGGAGATGACGCTTGGCCATGTTCGAACGTGACAGGCTGCTCTATGCTCTGTTCATGCTGGGCAGTAGCACCGCCGTCGCGCAGGATCCACGGCAGGAAATCCGGCCGGAATTCGATCTCTACGTTAGTGAGGGTTCGAGAGTCAGGCTTCTCTTTCAAGGCGCTGCCGTGGAGAGCACTAACGCCGCTCGTTCCGAGGGAGCGTCCGGTTACTTTATCGAGTTCGCCCTCAAGCCTCTGCTCCGCCGTTCCTTGCGCCAGGATGCGGACGTTTTCCGGCAGCGGTATCTCACTGTGCGAGCCGGTTACGAACACTTCATTACCGTATCCAACGGCAATGTGACGGCGGAAAACCGAAGCATCCTCGAATTCACTGGGCGCTACCCGCTGCCTCGCGGCTTCGTGATCGCCGACCGAAACCGGCAGGAATTCCGCATAGTGGACGGCCAGAATCTGTCCGCCAGATACCGCAACCGCCTGTGGGCGGAACACGACCTTCGATTCAAGGCATTCACCTTCATCCCTTATCTGTACGACGAAGTCTATTTCGACACCCGCTTCCACTCCTGGTCAGCCAACCGGCAGGCCTTCGGTGTGCAAGTGCCCGTTGCGTCCAGATTCGTCCTGGAACCCTATCTCCTCCGCCAGGTAAACTATCAGGGCTCCCCCTCGCGCATCCACGCTCTCGGGTTCAAGTTCAGCGTCTTCTTCTGACGGCACGGCTGCCAAATCCCAGCACGCACTTGCGGGCGGGTCTGCGATCCAGCGGAAGAAGCGAGTTCGATCGAGCAAAATGGGAGTGCGATAGAAATCTCGACGCCAAAAAGCCGGCGCGCCGGTGGCAGGACCACCAGCGCCGCTAACTCCGGAGCCGACGCGCGGGAAGTTCTAGTTCTCGGGAGCGAAGTAACCCGCCCGGAAAGAAGCTCGCAGGGGAGGCATCCCTTTCGGCGCGGCGATCTTCACGCGCACACGGTGGAATTTTCCATCCCGCGATCCGTCGGCCGGAACGTAACCCAACAGGTATTGATTGCGCAGAGCGCTTCCGATCTTTGCAGCTACATCGGGTAACAGATTGAGGTCGTCTATTTCGAACAGGCGGCCGCCGGTCTGTTTCGCAATGCCATCGAGGATGGACGCGCCGTCACGCTCCTCCATCGATCCGGTGCGGAAACCGGGCGGGTCCATAACTCCGATGGAATAGACCTGTACGTCAGCCTCACGCAATCGCACTTGTATTTCGTGCAAAGAGTAACGGCTATGGTTGTCTCCCCCGTCGGAGATGATCAGGATGGCCTTGCGGCTGTGTTTCGCATGCCGCATTTCGTTCATGGCAAGGAGCACTCCGTCCAACAACGCTGTGCGCCCTTTGGATTGGACGAATAGCATGCGGTTCAGGATATCCTCGGTTCGGTCCGTAAACGGCTGCAGAAGACGCGCGTTGTCATTGAACTGCACCAGGGAAAACTCGTCCTGCGGATTTGCCGCCCGGATGAACTCGGTGAGCGCGGCCCTGGATTTTTTCAACTTGTTGCTCATGCTGCCGCTCGAGTCGAAAACGAAGCTAATCGAGACCGGAGCATCGTCCTGGGCAAAATGCGAAATCACCTGTTCGGTTTTTCCGTCCCAGAGGCGAAAATGTTCGCGTGCCAGTCCGGTGATCAGCCGGTCTTGCCCATCGGTCACCATGACCGGTATCAACACAAGGTTTGAGTCGACGCGGATCCGTCCGGAAGCCCGATCGGCTTCGCCTGTCGCCCCAACGTGCGGCGCTCTCGGTTCGATGGTGACCCGGGGTTCCTGGGCCATCGCCTGGCTTGTCGTGCCAGGCGAGCAGATCCAACCCGCCACCGATATCGCCAGGACCGTTGAAAGTGCGATTGGATCTCGTGTGCCTCTGTGCTTCCATCCCATATTGCACTCCGATGCGGCCGGACGGACGTGGAAGCAGTTCTTGGGGTTGCGGCGAAGCGTTCGCAAACCACTGGCATTCTTCCTTAAGCCCCAAGATGTGCGGCAGTGGCGCGAGCCTCGAATCTCACACCTTAAGGACGAAATCCTTTGAGATTCAAAACTGGCAGGAGTCGGAAATGTTAAAGACGAATTCTGTTGTCGCCGTCTATGACACACAGACTGGAGTGGAAGCCGCGGTGCGGGAGCTTCAAGGTAAATTCGACCTGGAGAAGTTGTCCGTGCTCGGCAGAGAGCACGAGTCTGGCGGCCGTCTGCTGGGCTTCTATGTGGCCCCGGGCGGCCGATTGCGATACATGGGCCCGCGCGGCGCCTTTTGGAATGAACTCTGGGATGTGCTGGCGGGTGAAGCATGCTTTACCGTTTCGACTATTGGGCGCGTCCTGGTAGCCGGCCAATTAGCCATGGGTGTGGTGAGTGCTAAGGACAATCCCATCGAGGGCCTCAGCGATGTGGGTAGCAGTCTTTACTCAATGAGCATTCCGAAAGTGAGCATTCAGCGCTACGAAGCCGCTCTCAAGATGCACAAACTGCTCCTGGTGGCATTTGGCAGTGTTCGGGAAGTATTGCAGATTAAGGACCTCTTGCGGGAGAGCCACCCTATGGAAACAAACATTCACTTCGCCACCGAGGGAGCGCAGAGTGCCGCCTAGGTCGGTCGTTTCAGAAGTTCGACTGCGTATCGGGAACCGCTTGCTGACGCGCGCGGCTCGGATTAGAGCCGCGACCGTAAGGGAGTCGGTTGCCTCGGAATACGAGGACGTCCTCTAGAGAACCGAGAGTGAAAGGTGCGTTAGTTCAGTAGGAATTGGCACAGTGCGCATGTTAACCTGCGGTTAAATGCTCTACAGGAAACGGCCGCTGAGTTTAGCGGCTCTCTTGCTTTTTCTTTTTTCCACGGTAACTCCCGCCCCAACATTCGCTGCATCCGTTGCCGCTGCTAACTCCGAGCAGCGCGAGGAGACTGCAGAAAACTATGTGGGACAGGCATTGCGTGTGTGGCAGGAACGGTTAAACCTGACAAACTGGGACATCCATGTGCAACTGGTCCGCCCGAAGGCGCTGGAACCAAAGACTCTCGGGAATATCCATTGGGATCTCAACAGCAGGCAGGCCACCATTGACGTGCTCTCGGCTTACGACTATAAATTGCCGCTGCCGGAGATGCTGAATGACATGGAGTTCACTGTGGTGCACGAGTTGGTCCACCTCCATCTGGCATCGCTGCCGCGGAGTTCCGCCACCCGCATGAAGGAGGAGTACGCGGTAAACCAACTTGCGCGTGCTCTCCTGAACCTGGCTAAACACTAGACCACGCCACACCACAGCGGCCCGTTTCCGTCGTGGACGGTTACGCTGCCGTCCCTTCCGGCTACGGTTAGCCCTCAACGCCCGCAGATAGCGCGAGATGCCAGCCGGAACGCTGTCTCGGGAACGTCCCGGATCTGTCGCGACAGGCGGAAACAAGGGCCGCTAGAGGGAATTCGACTCGTTCCGAATCCTCCCTCTGTTGGTACCGATGTGGGTCTATGTGAATCGGATTTAAAAAACTTTCAGGTATGCCGCACGCAGTCAGCGAAGTGCGATATCTCCAGCATGTAACCCCATGCTCGATGATTCCGGTCGATTCCGTACAGTCAAAAGTTATAATGGATTTATTCGAACAGTTTAACTGGTTGCCCCGCTCTCTCACCCTCCACCCTGCCGCATGCCCACAGCAACCGGTAATCCGCGAGTTATGGCTCAACAAGGAATGAATGAGACTTACTGCTGTTGCCTTCATACTTCTGGCCTGTGGTGTGGTTTATGAATTAAAGTCGCCTCTCATGAAGCATCTGCATCGGCCCACCGGAGTGTCGTCGCAAATGCCGCGGATATGGCCCCAGGTCAAACGCTTCGTGGACATCAGCGCTATGATCCACGCGTCAGCTGCAAAACATAAGATTTCCGCGGCCATCGTGAAGAGCATTGTGGCTGCCGAATCGAACTTCAACCCACATGCTCGTTCGCCCAGGGGGGCCGTCGGTCTGATGCAATTAATGCCTTCGACGGCCCATGAATACGGCGCCGATCCGGCAGTTCCGGAACAGAACGTGGACGCCGGGACTCAATACCTTGGCCGGCTGCTGAAAAGATACGCCAGGCACCGCAACGGCCTGAGCCGGGCGATTGCCGCCTATAATGCCGGCCCCGGCGTTGTGGATCGTTGTCACGGCATCCCGCCCTACCGCGAAACGCGCACGTATGTGGCCCGCGTGCTGGGCTTCTTACGCCAATACCGCAAAGAACCCATCAGAGAGGCCAGAGCCTCGCATTGACTTTCGCCGGAATCAAAAAAATACATCGAGCCGCGCAAGCTGGGATCTAGACACCTAGAGGCTGGCAAACCATTTTTTCCCGCTAAGAGCTTTCGATCGCATTGAGGAAAGATGCGGCGGAAGGATGGCGAGTGCCAGCCTCAAACTCAGCAGCCTGTTTCCGCGTTTAAGGCAAGAGGTGTTTTTGATGGCGTCTCTCCCAAAACGGCAAATTCAGTTCTTAGTCCTCATCCTCGCCTTTCTCGGACCCACCCTTTGCCTTGGGGCGGAGTCCTCAGCGAAACCGAACATCCTGGTGATCATGGGCGACGACATCGGCTGGTACAACACCAGCATTTACAATCGCGGAGACATGGGTTATGAGACGCCGAATATCGACCGAATCGGCAAGGAAGGCGCGATGTTCCTCAGTTGGTATGGCCAGCAGAGTTGCACCGCCGGACGCGCCGCTTTTGTCACCGGGCAGTCGCCCATCCGAACCGGACTCACCAAGGTCGGCGTGCCAGGCTCGGACATTGGGCTGTCGGCCAAAGATCTCAGCATCGCCCAGGTGATGAAATCCCTGGGTTATAGCACTGGCCAATTTGGCAAGAACCATCTTGGCGATCGCAATGAGTTTCTGCCCTGCATGCATGGGTTCGACGAGTTCTTCGGCAACCTGTATCACCTCAATGCCGAAGAAGAGCCCGAGAATGCCGATTACCCCAAAATGCCATCATTCCACGCCAAGTTTGCCCCGCGAGGCGTGCTGCGCTGCTGGGCCACCAGCACCGACGATCCGCACGTCGATCCCAGCTTTGGCAAAGTAGGCATGCAAAGAATCGACAACACCGGTCCGCTTACCGTCAAACGCATGGAAACCATCGACGACGAATTCATGGCGGCAGCCTCCGATTGGATGGAAAAGCAAACCAAGTCCGGCAAGCCGTTTTTTTGCTACTTCAACTCGACACGGATGCACATCTATACGCACCTCAAGAGTTCGTCGCGAGGCAAGACCGGACTGGGTTTGGAGCCGGATGGAATGGTGGAACACGACGCATTAGTCGGACAGCTCTTAAAGAAGTTGGATGATCTGGGCGTCGCGAATAATACGATCGTCGTCTACACCACCGACAACGGCGCCGAGATGATGACTTGGCCCGACGCCGGCAGCACGCCGTTCCGCGGCGAGAAGGCTACCAACTGGGAAGGCGGCTATCGCGTGCCAACCATGATCCGCTGGCCAGGCGTGATTAAGCCTGGGACCGTTTACAACCAGTTCTTCTCACACGAAGATTTCATTCCGACATTCGCCGCAGCGGCGGGAAATACCGATCTGGTGGCGCAATGCGCCTCCACCTGCAAACTGGGCGACCAGTCCTTTCACAACCATCTCGACGGATACAACCTGATGCCCTTTTTCAAAGGTGAGGTAAAGGAGTCGCCGCGTAGGGAATTTCTCTACTGGAGCGATGACGGCGACCTCTTTGCTTTGCGCTATGCGGACTGGAAGATCATCTTTATCGAACAGAATCACCAGGGCCTCGATATTTGGATGCAGGGTTTCAACAAGCTCCGCGTGCCCAAGATCTTCAACCTGCGTGCCGACCCATTCGAACGCGGGGACGGGTCATTTCTTTACGACGATTGGATGGTCAAGCGGGTTTTTCTCACTTATGGAGCCCAGAGTGTCGTCGCGGGTTGGCTGAAAAGTTTCAAGGAGTTTCCCATTCGCCAGAAACCTGCCAGCTTCAACCTGGACGAGGTGATGACCAAGCTAAGCCCGACCCCGGAGTAAAGGCCAGCATCTAAAGTTCCTTTCAGAGTACTTCCGACTTACGACTCGTGCATTCGCGCGACGGCGACTGATCTCGAATCCTTGCCGTCGCCAACTCAGGTCACATTTATGCTGAACTTCAATACAAATCGTCTACTCACGGCGGTCCTGTCCCTCGGCCTGCTTACCCTGGCCGTGCAATCCGGCGGAGCGCAGACGGCGCCGGATCCACAAACTGTGCAGGACCGGCAGGCTGCGCCGGATCTCCAGACTGCGCAAGACGCGCAGACTACAACTGATCCGCAGGCTGCACCGGACCCGCAGACGTCGTCCGGTGCTGCTTCCCGTTCCGCAGCCACGGGCCTCCAGCCGGCGTACGTTCCTCTAAGTTCTTCAGACCGGTGGCGCCGCTACTTTTGGGGGTTAGTAAACCCGGCGGATATCGTGCGTAGCGCCGCTGCCGCGGGCATCAATCAATGGAACGATACTCCGCATGAGTGGGAACAGGGCTCAACGGCTTACGGCCGGCGCTTTGCCAGCTCTTACGGCGGTCACATCGTACGGCTGACAATCCAGTCCGGCGTCGGCGCGCTGCTCGATGAAGACAATCGATATGTCCGATGCACCGAATCCGGCTTTACGCCGCGTCTGAAGTATGCGGTCACCAGCACGTTCATGGCGCGCTCTCACACCGGCGCTCGAAAGGTGTCCATTTCAGCCATCTCTTCGTTGGTCGGGGCAGCGTTTATATCTCGGACCTGGCAGCCGCCAAGCACCTCGCACGCCTCGAACGCCGCGACCGCTCTTGCAACTACAGCGGGAGTGAATGTCGGGTTCCATGTCGCTCGGGAGTTCTTCCCCAAGATTCTTCATGGCTGGTGGTAGCGAAAGCAGGTCCTCCTCAAGTTCTGTGGCTAGCCAGGGCGGAGTCCGCGACCGCACTTTACTGCTTCTGCTGAAGCCTCACGTCCGCAGTTTGGCAGCCGGCGGGATGGCTGTGCTTCTGCAAGGGGTGGCGAACCTTGCAGAGCCATGGCCGCTCAAGATCGTTCTCGACAATGTCCTAAAGTCCAAGCCGTCCCACGGATGGCTGGGTGACGTGCTGTTCTCAGTGGCCGGCGCCGACCGGTATGCGATTCTCAAGTTCGCCGCTGCCTCCGTGCTGGTGATCGCCGCCATCGAAGCCATTTGCGACTACTGGCAGAAGATGCTCGCCATCAACGTCGCCCAGCGGGTGATGCACGATCTCCGAGGCATGGTCTACGGCCACATCCAGCGCCTCTCCCTGGCGTATCACACGAACAAGCGGACCGGAGACTTGATCGGCTGTCTCACCAGCGATATCGATGCGATTCAGTCCTTCATCGCGTTGGGCTTGCTGGGCGCTTTCGTCAATGCGATCACCCTGGCAGGCATGGCTGGCCTCATGTTCTACCTGAACTGGCGGTTCACGCTGGTAGCGCTCTCGACAGCTCCCCTTCTTTTCGCATTCGTATATCGTTACACCCGGCGAATCAAGGTGGCCTCCCGCGCGGTTCGTCAAAAGGAAGGCGAGATGATGTCGCTGTTTCAGGAAGTTCTCTCCTCCACACGCGTCGTCAAAGCCTTTGCCCGCGAAGACCAGGAGCAGCGCCGCCTGGAAACCGAGAGCCTCGCCTCCCTCGAGATCGCGAAGCGGGCTCGTACCCTGAAGGTCACCCTACCCCCTATCGTCGATCTAATGGTGGCCGCCAGCACCGCCCTCGTCCTCTTTCTGGGCGGACGCATGGCCCTGCGTAGTGAGATCAGCGCCGGCTCTCTCGTGTTGTTCATCTGGTATCTCGGCCGGATGTACAAGCCGATGCGGGAGCTTTCCAAAAGCTCCGATGCGTATGCGAAAGCCGCAACCGGGTATGAGCGGATCAAGGAGGTATTGGCGACCGATTGTGAAGTGCAGGACCTCCCCGGCGCACGACCGGCATCCGCCCTTCGCGGGGAAATCGAGTTCGATCGAGTTGGTTTCTCTTACGAACCCGGCTACCCGATCCTCACGCAGCTAAGCCTCAGAATCCCCGCCGGGCAGGTAGCCGCTTTAGTAGGGCCTACCGGAGCAGGTAAGACCACCATCGTCGGTCTGCTCGCCCGCTTCTACGACCCGAGCGAGGGCACCGTCCGAGTGGATGGCACCGATGTGAGAATGTTCCAACAGAAATCCCTCCGGCGCCAGATCTCCTTCGTGCTGCAGGAAACCCTGCTCTTCCGGGGACCTGTTTGGTACAACATCGCGTACGGCAAACCGGAAGCCAGTCGAGCTGAAGTGCTGCGGGCCGCGGACGTGGCAAATGCTCACGAGTTCATCGAGAGGCTGCCGAACGGGTATGACACCATCATCGGCGAACGCGGAGATACACTCTCTGGCGGCCAGCGGCAAAGGATCGCCATTGCGCGAGCAGTGATTTGCGATTCGCCTATTCTAATTCTCGATGAAGTGGCTACGGGCCTGGACGCGGCTTCGCAGAAACTGGTGCTCGACGCTCTGGATCGCCTGATGGAAGGCAGAACGTCAATCGTAATTTCTCATAGCCTGGCCAGCGTGCGATCTGCCGGAGTGATCTTCGTGCTCAAGGGCGGCCAGATCGTGGAGCAAGGCAGGCACGATGACCTGCTCAAGAACGGCGGCGTGTACGCGGAGTTTTATGAGGCGCAGAACCGCTGACGTCGCGCTCAGACTGGAGCAGCCAGCAGCGTCTTAATCCTCGCCAGGAGAGTCTGTCCGTCGACGGGCTTTGGCAAAAATGCCTGGTCCAAATCCGGGCTGACAGCGTGGCGCATATTAGTGCCTGATATCAGCAGTACCTTGATACCAGGTCGCTCCTCCACTAAGTGAGCAGCAAGCTCGATACCGTTCATACGAGGCATTGCCACGTCCGTAACCACCATATCGATTGAACCCTTGTGCCGGCGTGACAACTCCAGCGCCTCGGCCCCATCGGAAGCGGAAAGAACAACATATCCTTGTTTCTGCAACATCATGGTCACAGAACAGAGAAAGAGTGCTTCGTCGTCTACAACCAGAATGACAGACTTCATTGTCTGAGCTGTGCCGGGAACGAAGGTGGGTTTCTTGGATAATCGACTTGATTTTCGGGCCCGTTCGGCCATACTTCGAGATGACTAACATGGGGCCCCATTTTTCCTGAAGAGTTCACATTACGGATCGCTGCGGGCGAACCCTGCTTTTCATGTTGCCTCCGCCACGCAACGGCATGCAATCGGTGAAATCACGAACAAATCATCAGGGTTTCCCCCACGGAGTACTCGTCTTGGAAAAAGGAGATGAGTTGCGGGCCTGGTTCCGAAACTCATTTTGAGAAGACTGGCGGAGAGGGGGAGATTCGAACTCCCGTTACCCGTAAAGGTAAGCCCGCTTTCGAGGCGGGTGCGATCGACCACTCTGCCACCTCTCCGTGGTCTTTCTCAGTTTACCATGTGTTCGATTGCGCCCCGATTTTCCGAACTTTTCCACCCACCGCCGCGTACCAATCCTCAAATGACGAGAGTCTTGCGAGGTATTCTGCTTTCGTGCGCTGCACTTCTGGCGCAAACTGACATCACCGGCAAATGGACCGGCGCCGCCGGCGGCCCCGTCTTCGTCACCTTCCAACAGGACGGCTCGAAGATCAGTGGTGGCGCCGGCCGGAGCGACGGTCAACAGGAGATGACCTTCAGTGACGGTCGCATCGACGGCGATCATCTGATCTTCAAAGCCGGAGCCTTTCAATTCGACCTTCACGTGAAGGGCAACGAAATCGCAGGAGAACTAGACACCGGCGCCGAGAAAGTTCCCGTGTTGCTACGGCGCGCCGGAACGGCGCCAAACGCCCCGCAAACACGGGCGTTCGAGGTGGCCTCAGTGAAGCACGTCGAGACGCCAGCGGGCGGCTACCACTCGTCGATGAATCTCGACCCCGGCCGCCTCACCTGCAGCAACGTCAGCCTTCGCAAGCTGATCGTCAATGCATACGGCATCAAGGATTTTCAGCTCGTCGGACCGGACTGGCTGGCCTCGGAGCTCTACGATATTGTCGCGACCTTGCCGGCCGGCGCCACCGGCGCTCAGGCGCTGCCGATGATGCAGACGCTGTTGGCCGATCGCTTCCACCTCGCGTTCCACCGCGAGACCCGCCAGATTCCCGCTTATGGGTTAGTCCTGGGCAAGAACGGAACCTCGCTGAAGCCGGCCGAGTTCGCCGTAGCAGCACGTCGGCCAGCCCCGGCCAGCCTCACCGCCAACAAGATTCCGATGGACAAACTCGCCGATTTCCTGGCGCGGCAAGTGGATCGCCCCGTCGTCGATATGACCAATTTGAAGGGCGTCTTCGACTTCACCCTGGAGTGGTCCACCGATGAAGCCAATCCCGAAACGGGACCGCCCATCTTTACGGCGCTCCAACAGCAACTCGGCCTCAAACTCGAGGCTCGCAAGGCGCCCATGGAAACGTTCGTCGTCGACCGTGTTGAAAAAAACCCCACAGGAAACTAAACCAGCAGATTGGGAAGGATAGTTGACAATGTCAACTAATTAGTTGACGTTGTCAACTATCGTTCTCCGCGCCCGGGTTCTAGACCAATTTTACAGTTTCGGTACCTCATCAGTACTTGCGGATTTCTGCGATGAACGATACAAGAAAAGTACACTGCTGGATAACGGGTTTTGGGGTGGGGTCTTTTTGCTACCAGGGTACGTTAAGGGAATTCCACACTCGGGTGTGGGTAGCAGCGTCAAGCCATCGCTGCGAACCATTCTCAAGTGCATCGGTAAGAGCGGGCGCCATGTTGTCGCCGTCTTTGCAACTTCGGCCCCGTGCGCCCATGCCGCGGTGCTGCATGTCCGCAAAGGCGCGCCGGACGTGCCGGTCTGGCTCTACTCCTCGACGCCACCTCTGCCGCAAACGGCGGAGCTTTGCGAGCGGATTTTCGTCCAGCCGAACAGTCTCCTCCTTTTGTTAACGGCCCAGTTCCACTTGTGGAGCCGCTGGGTATCTCTGAGTGTCGGTTCGTGGACCGGCGATTCCGGGCGATGGCTTGTAAAGTTGGCCCCGCTGACCATACCGCCGTTTCGCGCGGTCCTCCTCAACGAGAACGGCGACTTCTTCGCGGGCACACCCCGCAACGTGGGTGGGCATTGCGTTTGGCTGGCGCAGCGCGCGGCACGCCGAACTTCTGAGGCGATTTGCGATCGCGCGCGGCGCGTAAAAGGCGCGCTACGGGATCGCGCGATTCGCGTTCTGGATGTTGCCTCCGCTTTTTCCGTGCTGGCTGCCGCCCAACTGCTGCGGGCATGCGGCTATCCGCAGCGCGCATGGTTCCGACGCATGCACGGGAATCAATCGCTCCACTTGCAGACGCCGCCGGCCAGGGGCATCGGCGTCGAGCGATTCCACCAGCAGGGTCCGGCCTGGAAGGGCGAGTCGATTGAGTCGCTGATCGAATCGAGCGATGCGCGATGGCTGCTCTGGCACGAGGACGGTACTTTCGAAATGCCGGATGACATGCCGGCGCCGTTTGAAGACGATCGAACCTTCGCCGTTTCGATGCAGTCGCATTACCGCGGCTGGAAGTCGTCCATTCTGCCGATGGCACCCTTCGAACCGCTTCCGCCTGGCGTCATGAGTCAGGTTCTGGCGCCGCTATCGCGGGCAATCCTGGTGGACCGGGAGAAGTTGCTGGCGCTCGGAATTCCACGCTGCGGTCTCGCCGGCGCCGCCTGGCTGATCCTATTCTGGAAGGCTGCCGCCGCGGGTTGGCGATCCTTCAGCATCGGCCAGAGCGGCCCCATACAGGAACAGCCGGATTTCCCGGCCGTTGAGACCGAGTTCTTTTTGCGTCTGCTATGCGATAAGGAACTCCGCCGACTCGCGCCGCTTGAGCCCGACCTCTCCCGCGGCAACATCCTCTCTCAGCCGCTTACGCGCCAACGTTCGCACTGCACCAATCAGCGTATCCGCGTGCTGGTGGTCTCGCCCTTTCTGCCCTATCCGCTCTCGCACGGCGGCGCGGTCCGCATCTACAACCTCTGCCGTGAACTGTCGGGGCGCGTGGATTTCGCGCTCGTCGCCATTCGCGAAAAGCACGACGTAGTCGATTACGGCAAGCTCCACGAAATCTTCGGCCAAGTATGCGCGGTGGATTTGGACGAGTTGCCATCGCCCGACGAAACCCTGCCGCGGCAAGTCCGGCAACATCAGTCGCGCAGCCTGCGCGCGCTGATCGGACGG
The DNA here is from genome assembly GCA_963815475.1 of uncultured Solibacteraceae bacterium. GTDB lineage: Bacteria > Acidobacteriota > Terriglobia > Bryobacterales > Bryobacteraceae > Sulfopaludibacter. The sequence continues at coordinate 610,219 of CAWFHD010000001.1, forward strand.
ATCGCCGAAGAGTGGAACCCGGACCTGCTGCAGATCGAATATACTCACATGGCCGCATTCTGGGATGCCGCCCCCGGAGTGCCCGCAATCCTGGTGGAACACGACCTCACCTTCAGCCTCTATCGCCAGTTCGCGGAAAAGAGCCACGACCCCGAGGCGTGGCGCGAATACGAGCGCTGGCGCAACTTCGAGAGCCGCTGGCTGCGCCGTTTCGATTCGGTGTGGACCGTCTCTGACCAGGATCGCGAGATCGCAATCGGGGAAGGCAGCAGTGCCGCCGGCGCCGTCTCAGTTCCGAACGGCGTCGACACCGATCGGTTCACTCCATGGGACGAGCCCACGGATGCGCCCGAGATTCTCTACGTCGGGTCGTTCCGCCATCTTCCCAACGTGCTGGGCTTCGAGAAGCTGTGCCGGGAAGTGATGCCCGAAGTCTGGAGCCGGCATCCGAACGCGCGCCTGCGTTGCGTCGCCGGTCCCCGTCACGAAGATTTTTGGAAGGCCGGTCCACTCGACTATCGCGTAGTGGTGCACGGCTACGTGGAAGATCTGCGTCCGCTATACGCCACGGCCTCGGTAGTGGTAGCGCCCCTGGAAGTTTCGGCGGGAACCAATATTAAGGTGCTGGAAGCTATGGCCTGTGGCAAGGCGGTGGTGACGACTCCCCAGGGATGCGCCGGGCTCGGCTTGATCCACGGGCGCGACGCTTTGATTCACGGCGACCTACGCGAATTCGCGGACGCTGTTTGTGAACTGCTATCTGACGCCGCCCTTCGTCAGACGCTGGCCATGCACGCCCGCCGCACTGCCGAGCAGAACTTCTGTTGGAGCGCCATCGCAGACCGCGCCTACGACAGTTATGAGAGCCTGCTCGGTTTCCGAGCCGGTGTCAAAATCCCAAATCGAACGGCAGCACTTTAGGAATCTCAAATAAATTAATGCCGAACACCAGCAGCGACAGGACATTTGGATCCGGTATCGTGGTTCCATCCGATGCCAGGAAACTCGCCAGTTGACCCTGAGCGTCCAGACTGATCGCCAAGGCGTCGAACCCAGGCAATTGAATCGAGCCGCCTCCAAGCGACACGAAAAGCTCCAGGAACGGATGCGGATCGAGCGGCAAGTCGGGGGCCTTGGCGCGCGCCAGATCGTGGCGATAGATCCAAGTCGAGTTCTGATATCCGCCTGCCTGAATCAACAGGCTGGTGGCGAGGTTCGGCATGGTCATATCGGCGCGCGCAAATTGAATCAGCGCGGCTCTGGGCACATTGCCAGCCAACGGCGACACCTTGAGATGCGGCGCAAATGCGATCTCATCGCCCGAAACAGCGAGCCAGTCGAATGTTTCCAAAGCATCCTGGATGGCCAAAGCGCCCGGCACCGTGACCGTGTGCACAGGTTGCTGCGGCATCACATAATCGGCATTAAATGATTTGCCCTGGTTGAGTAGCGAAGGAATTCGCTGCCCGAAGCTCAGCACGTCTAGCGATTGGTATGCTGGGCTCCACAGTGCGATATCGGTGGTGGAGCCGCCGCCCACGGTGAATACCGCGGCGCGAATGGCCGGCTCCATGGCCATCAGCGTGGCGCCGTAAAGTGAGCCCAGCGAGTCGCCCGCATAGTAAATGCGGCTGGCATCAAGATCCGGCATACCGTCGCCATCCAGGTCGAGTCCCTGGCGGAGAACGCGCACGAGTTGCATCAGGTCCACCACCGTCTGGCGGAAGCAGTCTCGCGGGCCATAGGTGATCGGCGTGTACACATTGCACCCTTCGTCGCTCTCGATGATGCCATCGCCGTTGAGATCGATGGAGCGTCCCTGCGCGTTCAGAGTGGTGGAGTTGCCCTGGTTGTCCGTGAAAGTGACGGAACTCAGCGGGCCGAAACCGTGGCCCACGGCATCGATGGCGATCGTCGCCATGCCTGCGCGCGCCAGTGTGGGCGCCACCGCGGTGGGCCCGCCGAATCGGCTATCGCCGAGGCCGTGTCCAAAAATCACCACGGGATAGCCCGCCGCCGGTTTGGGAGTGGAAGGCAGCAGCACATTGAAACCCACCTGGTTTACGGCGGTGGGAACGTTGAGGTCGGGCCGCGTGGGCGCAGGCCGAATGGTCTGGTCGTCTTCCAGAAAACGCGGCGATGTATACGAACCGATCACCACACGGTCCAGACCGCTGAGCAGCCCGCTGCTGACGGGCAGCGAAATATCGGTGAACGTCGAAGGATTGACGCCGACCTGCTCATGCAGCACGAGTCTCGAAAGATTGCTGACCTGAAACGTGCTTTGCGGCTGTGCGAGCGCCGGCAGTGGCGGCACATAGCTCAAGATGGCGCGCGCGTGCTCAAGCCAAGCTGTCGCACTCATGGTCGTGAAGGTAGTAGCCGCCACGATGGTGTGCCCCGGCAGCGGAGTCGCGATGCGCGATACGGCGCCGGCAAGGGCGCTGCAATTCGGCGTGAATCCCTGCAGGCAGAATCGATAGGCCGGATCGGCGGCCACGGCTGCGCCGCTCGAATCGGTGACCGCATCGGTGACGACAAGCGCGTAATGGCGATGCTGATCGAGCACGGCGGCCGGCTTGGCGAGCACGGTGTTAGTCGCGGGATCCCAAACCGCCTGGTCAATGGCGATCACGTCGCCCGGCTTGTTGATGCCAGGTTCGTCCTGTGTCAGATTATCGAGCGCTATATAGAAGATGCCGCTCTTTAGCGTTGCGGTATTCACGGGGCCGGAAAATCGCACGCGCAAGCGGGGGCGGACGCTGAAACCGTCCAATTGATCGAGCAGGCCGGCTTCCTGACAAGCCGTGTACTGCGAAGCACAGGGTGGGATGGGCAGGTTCACTCGCAGATTCGTGCGCTGCAGGAAATCCGGGGTTGTTAGGAAATCGGTGGGAAATGGACCGGTACCCAGCGTCGCAGGATCGAACAGTACCGTCGTCGCCGCAAACGCCGGAAAGACCAGAAACAAGGTCGTGAGGAATCGCAATGATGGGGTCAAACTCCGATGATACTACTGCGGTTGTGGGCAGACCTCCTGACCTGTCGGTACTGGACCGGCGTTCGACATCGCGTACAATCTGATGGAGGGGCAAATGGACATTCAAAAGTGCGCTATCCTTCTGCTCGCGACCACTGCGCTTAGCGCGGCCGATGTCGCCACATTCGAAAAGACCGTTCAGCCGATCCTCGCCAAGACCTGCGCCCCATGCCACAACAACCAACTCGCATCCGGCGGGCTGGATATCTCCGAATTCACCAAGGCGGCATCCCTCACTAGCGATCGCGACGGCTGGGACGTGATCCTGCGCAAGCTGCGCGCCGGCGAAATGCCTCCCAAAGGCGTGCCCCGGCCCGCCCAGATGGATGCCGCCATTCAATTCCTGCAGTCCCAATTCGATCAGGCCGATCGGAACATCAAGCCCGACCCCGGTCGCGTCACGGCGCGACGACTGAACCGCGCGGAATACTCTAACACCATCCGCGACCTGCTGGGCGTGGAGTTCCACGCCGAACAGAGCTTCCCCACCGACGATCTGGGCAACGGCTTCGACAACATCGGCGACGTCCTCACCATTTCGCCTGTCCTGATGGAAAAATATATGGCCGCGGCGCAGCGTATCGCCTCCCGCGCCGTGGGCGCTGACGCTTTGCCCAAGCCGCTCGAGATGCAGTACGCCAATAAGGACAAGAGAATCCGGCGCGTCGATTTCAGCACCATCGAAGCGAACGGCCGCATCGAGTTCGATGGCGAGTACACCATACGCTTCGGCTTGCAGGGCGAACGCTCCGCCGATGCCAAGCCAGTCACCCTCGGTTTCTGGATGGACGGCAAGCTTCTGAAAACCATCTCCGCTGAAACCAAGCCCTCCAAGCTGGTCTACTTCGACCCGTACTCCGAGGAGCAGATGCGCCTGTGGCTGCCTGAAGGCAACCACGTCTTCCGCGCTGCCTTCATCGGCGACGATTTCGTGAAGGGCCTGAGCGCCAAGGATGCCTACGATCGCAAGAAGAACAAGTTCGTCGACTCCATCACCTTCGTCGGTCCGTATAAGCCTGCCGAAGAGCCCGCCAGCCGCAAGACGATCCTGATCTGCGACCCGAAATCGGGCGCGGCCTGTGTAGAGAAGATCGTGACTGCGCTCGCGCATCGCGCCTATCGCCGGCCGGTTACGCACGCCGAGGTGGCATCGCTGCTGAAATTTGTGGCGATGGCCAAGGCGGAAGGGCAATCCACCGAACAGGGAATTCAACTCGCCATCCAGGCCATGCTGGTGTCGCCGAATTTCCTCTTCCGCATTGAACACGACGCCAACCCCACCGATGCGGCCAACGCCCATCCCATCACCGATATCGAATTGGCCTCGCGCCTCAGCTATTTTCTCTGGAGTTCCATGCCCGACGAGGAATTGACGGGGCTCGCCGAATCCGGGAAGTTGCGCGCACCAGCTACCATCGACGCGCAGGTGAAGCGCATGATGGCCGACCCGCGCTCCTCCGCGCTCGCCGAAAACTTCGCAGGCCAGTGGCTCGAACTCCGCAATCTGGACGTGGTCAAACCCGACCCGCAGAAGTTCCCCGCGTGGGGGCCGGAACTGCGCGATGCCATGAAGACCGAGACGCGCCTGTTCTTCGATTACGTGCTCCGCCAGAATCGCCCGATCTCCGATTTTCTCGATGCGAAATACACGTTCCTCAACGATCGCCTGGCGAAGCACTATGGCATCGAAGGCGTCGACGGCCCCGATTTTCGGCGCGTCGACCTGGCAACCGACCAGCGCGGCGGCATCCTGGGCCAGGCCAGCGTGCTGACGGTATCGAGCTACCCCACGCGCACTTCGGTGGTCATCCGCGGGCAATACATTCTGCGCAACATCCTGAACGCTCCGGCGCCTCCGCCGCCGCCAGACGTTCCGCTGCTCAACGAAGACTCCATCGGGGCCTCGGCATCGCTGCGGCAGCAGATGGAGGTCCACCGCGCCAATCCGGCGTGCGCCACGTGCCACAACAAGATGGACCCGCTGGGCTTCGGCCTGGAGAACTACGACGGCATCGGCAAGTGGCGCAGCATGGACGGCAAGTTCCCGGTGGATGCCAGCGGCACTCTGCCCAACGGTAAGACCTTCGCCACGCCGGCCGAAATGCGCACCGAACTCCGTAGCGCCTTGCCTCAGTTCGCCGACTGCATGGTGGAGAAGATGCTGACCTACTCATTGGGCCGCGGCCTGGCGACTTATGACCGTCGCACCGTGGATGCCATCACGCACAATCTGGCATCAACCGGTTATCCATTCCAATCCATGATTTACGAGATTGTCCACAGCCTCCCGTTCCAATCGAGACGGGGCGAGGCTGTGAAGGAGGCCACGCGATGAAGCTTTGTTCCGTGGCATGCACTCTGCTGGTTGCGACGGGGGTGGCTTCGGCCATCGACCGCGGCGATGAAATCAGACTCTGGGCGAAAGGCGCGCCAGGTTCCGAGACCGAAACCGCCGCCGAAGTCTTCACACCCGGCGCGAATCCCAAGCTGCCCAAGAATTTCACGGTGGTGCATTACCCCTCCATCTACGTCTTCCTGCCTCCCAAGGAAAAGGCCACCGGCATGGCGATGGTGATCGCGCCCGGCGGCGGCCACTCCCAGTTGGTCATCGATAAGGAAGGTTGGGAAATGGCCGACTGGTGCAACCAGCACGGCATCGCGGCTTTCGTGCTGAAGTACCGCCTGGCGCACGCCAAAGACTCGCACTATACGGTGGATGGCGATGCGCTGCACGATGCCGCCCGCGCCGTGCGCATGGTGCGCAGCCGCGCCAAGGAGTGGGACGTGAACCCCGCACGTATCGGCTTCATGGGCTTTTCGGCGGGCGGCGAAGTCGCGGCCCTTATCGAGACTCGCTTCGACGCCGGCAACGATAGTTCACCCGACCCCATCGAGCGCGTCAGCTCGCGGCCCGATTTCGCGGTGGTAGTTTATCCCGGATTCCGTCCAGGCGCGATCACTGTGCCGAAGGACGCTCCGCCCACATTCCTGGTCTGCGCCGATGACGATCGCTCGCACGTGGTGACCACGGTGAACCTGTACCTCGACCTGGAAAAGCAGAACGTCTCCTCGGAGATGCACATCTATTCGAGCGGCGGTCACGGCTTCGGAATTCGCGCCTCGGCACGCCCCGTCTCCTCATGGACCGATCGGCTGGCGCAATGGCTGGCGGACAAGAAGCTATAGGGGCACTCAACGGAGGGCCCTTTTCCGGTTCAAGCTCGGGTTGATGTCAAGCCACCCAATGAACCGCCCGGCGCCGATCTCGGTCTTCTCCGACCAGCGCCGGAGGAAATCCACGATCTGATCCCGCGTATCGTGCGGAACCCAGCTCCCGGTCGGAGTTCCCCATGTCTTTTTTTTAGCGCGACATGCTCCGCCATCAGCTCGGCCAGAACCTCATCCTTCGTCTGGGTCTTTTTCTGCAGGTATGCAAGTTCTACGACTGGCGGGAACGCTACGGGAAGGTGAACGAGCAATTACTTCCAGCTGCTTCTCCTTGACATTCTAGGAGAGCGCGTGTAATCTTCTCCTAGAGGCTCTAGGCATGAAATCGTCCGTCGATCTTCTACAAGGCACTCTCGATCTGCTCCCGTCGGCCGCACTGCTAGTTCTGCTGTTTGTTTTCCCTTCAGCCGGCTTCGCGCAGGCCGCTGCCGCGAAGCCTCTCGATCCGATTGGCGGCATTATCGATGCGTTCAAAACGCACGACGTCGTGGCGCTGGGCGAGGGCGATCATGGCAATGAGCAGGGCGCGGCGTTCCGCGCGAAGCTCTATCGCGACCCCCGCTTCCAGGCTGTCGTCAACGACATTGTCGTCGAAAGCGGCAACGGGCGCCATCAGGCGATGATGGATCGCTATATCGCCGGCGACACCGTGCCCGAAAAGGAACTTCGCATGGCGTGGCTGGAGACGACCCAGCCCACCGAAGTCTGGGACCGCGATATCTACGCCGACATGTTCCGCACCATCCGCGAGATCAACCAGAAACTGCCCAAGGCGAAACAGCTCCGCGTGCTGCTGGGGGACACGCCCTATCCGCACGATCCCGCCAAGCCGCCGACGCCGCGCACGGACAGTTTTCCCGCGGAGCTGATCCAGCGCGAAGTGATCGCGAAGAAGCGTAAGGCGCTGGTGCTCTATGGCGCAATGCACTATCTGCGCAGACAGGCGGAGCCGCCGCCGCCGATGCCCGGTCAACCTGTCCGGCCTCCGTCCGGGACGATTGTCAGCCTGCTTGAGAAGGCTGGCGTAACGGTCTTTTCGGTTTGGACCTTCACGGGGTTCGGCGCGGAACTCCCCACCTTGCAGCCCGACATCGCCACCTGGGAGAAGCCGAGCCTCACGCTGATCAAGGACACGGCGCTCGGAAAGGCGCCCTTCACCTTCTACTACCCGAAGGGCTCGGGCATGATGATGCGTCCTGGCCCGAACGGGCCGGTCATGATCGACCTCGGCGAGGCGATCGGCGGAGTGATGCAGGAACAGTTCGACGCGTTGCTCTATCTCGGCCCGAAAACCGAGATCACCTACGGCAAGCTGCCCAAATCCCTGTGCGCGGACCCCGAATACGTCGAGATGCGCGCCAGCCGCCTGTCTTCGATGCGGCCGCCAGGGGCGCCCACTACCGGGCCTTCTCCCGCCGCTGACGCCTTCCGCATGCGCTGCAAGGAGGCGGTGGCACGACGTCCATAGGGCGGAAGTATACGGCCTCCGCCGTCTGCAAGCCGGGCTGGAGCCGCGCCCTCAAGACCTCAGGCGCACCCTCGGTTTTCGAGCTTCTCCTTGACAATCTAGGAGAGCGCGCCTAGACTCTTTCCTGAGGCTACAGGTATGAAATCATCCGTCGATCTGCTTCAAGGCACTCTGGATCTGCTCATCTTGAAAGCCGTTTCTCTTGGCGACCTGCATGGCTACGGCGTGCTCCTGCGCCTCCAGCAACTGACCGGCGGACGTCTGCAAATTCAGCAGGGCTCGCTGTATCCCGCGCTCTATCGGCTCGAACGCAAGGGGCTGATCGCATCCGAATGGGGCGAGAGCGATAACAACCGCAAGGCCAAGTTCTATCGCCTCACCCCCGCGGGACGCCGCCAGCTCAAGACCGAAGCTGATGCCTGGGCGAACTTCTCGGGCGTGGTCGCGACCGTGCTCAGCGCCGTCCCGGAGGAGTCATGAAGATCTTCAGGCGCAAGAACTTCGAGTCCGAAATGGAGGCGGAACTGCGCGCGCACATCGAAACCTATACGGCGGATCTTGTGCGATCCGGCCTGAGCCCCGACGAAGCCGCACGCCGCGCGCGCGTGGAATTCGGGCCGGTGGAGGCCGCCAAGGACCGCTGCCGCGAAAGCTGGGGACTGCAGCGCCTCGACGATCTTCGCGCCGACCTTCGGCTCACCTGGCGTGCGCTGCGCCGCAACCCGGGCTTCGCCGCGGTCGCGATCCTTTCGCTGGCGCTTGGCATCGGCGCGAACACGGCGATCTTCGGTCTGGTGGACGCGGTGATGCTCCGTCTTCTTTGGGCCGCCGGCGCCGATGATCTTGTCGTCGTCGGCGCGCAGCGTGCGGCCGCGGAGCGGCTTGACTCCGAGCAGGGTCCAGATGGATACCGATCCGCCTTCGTCCATCGATCCATCCCACTGGAACGGGAGCCAGGTCTCGGTATCGCCGGAGTATTTCGATACATTCGGAATTCGGGTGCTCAACGGACGCACGTTCACGGGGCGCGACGATTCAACCGCGCCGAAGGTCGCGATCCTCAACCAAACGGCGGCCCGCAGCCTCTTCGGGGGCGCGAACCCGGTGAGTAAGAGACTCGTGGTTCCGGCAAACAAGGGCAGAGCTGTCTATGAAATCGTCGGCGTCGTGAATGACGACAGGCACCGAGGGCTTCGCGCGCAGCCCGGGAGCTTCGTGTATTTCCCGATTCCGCAGACGATCGAACCCATTTACGGCCTCACCCTCGCCGTCCGCACTTCGGGCGGCGATCCGCTCTCGCTGGCGGGCGCTGTCCGGCGGGAAGTGCAAAGCGTGCGTTCCACACTGTTAATTACCAACATCTCCACCATGGAGCAACAGATTGCGCGCAATCTGATTCGCGAGCGGCTGGTGTCGTCCCTCTCGGTTGCATTCGGCCTGCTCGCGTTGGCGCTGACGTGCATCGGACTCTACGGGATTCTGGCTTACTCCGTCGCGCGCCGTACCAACGAGATCGGAATCCGGCTGGCGCTCGGGGCGACCCGGGCCGACACGGTGCGGATGGTGCTGAGCGAGGCGCTAGTCCTGGCTGCGGCTGGAGTCGTCATCGGGACGCCGTTCGTGTGGCTGCTGGGGCGCGCCTCGCAAACGCTGCTTTATGGCGTGAGCGCCTTCGATCCCTTGGCTGTGAGCGCGTCAGTCGCGGGGTTGGTGGCGTTCGCCCTCGCCGCGGGATGGATCCCTGCCCGTCGCGCGAGCCGCTTGGAGCCGTTAGCGGCTCTGCGTGTCGATTGAGGCGCATGGCAGTTCTGAAATCGGCTTGACTGTTCCACGGTTCCTGTCGATTCGGCGACCCGGGCTAATCCACAGAGCGGGAAGTCCCCATCCCGTTCACGTGCTCTGTCCGTGGCTCCTTGACCAGTTGGCTTCGCTTCGAGCATGAGCCTTTGCTGTCCAGCCCAGCCCACCGCCTAGACGGAGCGCAACGATGTCTGTGTCCGGTGAACCAGGCGCCACTGTTGTGGCCCACCCTGATCTCCTTTTGAAGCCAGTTGCAGTTTCCGTCCCTGCTTCCTCGTGCCGGTCACCGTTGCGATCGGTCGCGCCTCGGCCCACCGGGACTCGCGCTATACTCACTAACTGCGAGCGCCCGGACTCCATTTCACGCTGAACCAACACACGCCATGGATCATGGCACAGACCTGGTGCGATCTGTTGTTCGCGCACTGGCCCGTTCCCGCTGCAACTCTGCGGCGCGTGGTTCCCCCCAATCTCGAACTCGATCTGTGGAACGGCGAAGGCTGGATCGGAGTGGTTCCCTTTCGTATGCAGGGCATTCGACCGCGCGCGGGATTCGCGATGCCGGTGATCTCGGCGACTCCCGAAATCAATGTGCGGACCTACGTCACGCGCAACGGCAAGGCCGGCGTCTATTTCTTCAGTTTGGACGCCGCCAGCGCCCTGGTGGTATGGGGCGCACGGCGATTCTTCGGCCTGCCCTACTACCGCGCCTCGATGGAATCACGCAATGATGGCGACGCGGTCCACTATCGCAGCAACCGCCTCAGCGGCCGCGCGGAGTTTCGAGGCTGGTATCGCCCAACCGGCGGGGTGCAACTCGCAGCCTTGGGAACGCTGGACTATTGGTTGACCGAGCGGTATTGTCTCTACACCGAAACCGCGCGCGCCGACATCCTGCACAAGCCGTGGCCGCTTCAACCCGCAGAAGCGCGCATCGACGTGAATACGATGACGCAGCCCGCAGGAATCGAGTTACCGGCAGTAGCGCCGCTGCTTCACTTCGCCAGACGTGTGGACGTTAAGGTCTGGGCTCCAGAGACTTATTGAACCGAGGCCTTGGCGCCGAGAACGATATCCAAGCCGGCGGGCGTGCTGCGCAATGTGGGAGTCTGAGTCATTCCACGAGCGCCGAACCGTTCGCGAACGGCGTCGACAGTCCGATCGTGCACTACCTGGAAAACGTCGCGCATGGAATTCGCGCCGCCATTCTGGCGAAGCGCTTCCAGAAGAAAGCGTGTGAAGTAGCCATGGCCGTTGTCTTCGAGCGATTGCTCGTTGGCGCGGCTGGCCGAGATCACAACGCGCGCCGCGCCATCGGGAGCCTTATCTTCAATCCGGTCGGCAGCCACGCTGAAATCGCTTGCCGGCCCCACTGCCTTATTGGGGGTGTGAACCACCACGCCTCGCGAACTGGTGGCGTCGCCGCTGAAACAGGTGTCCAGAATCAGCGCGACCCGCTTGGCGCGCACGTCGCGCCGCAAAATATCCACCAGATAGATCATCTGCAGCGAGGTGGCATAGAGGTTCGCGGCATCGTTGAATTTGGTGTCGTGCATCAGGATGTAGCTGACGCCGTTCGGATCCTCCTCGCGAGGCGAGCCGTGGCTGGCGATATACACCACGATTAAATCGTCTTCCTTAGCGCGGGCGCGAATTTCGCCGATAGCGGTCTTGACACCTTGCAGCGTGGCGTCGCCATTCGTCAAGCGGAAGACATTCGATTTCCGAAAACGGCCCACCTGCGGATCGGCCAACAGATCGGCCACACTCTCCGCGTCATTGACCGCAAAACGCAACGATGAAGCATGCTCGAACTCATTGATCCCCACTACCAGCGCATATTTCTCACCAATCGTGGGGGAGAGCTTGGCGGCAACAACCGGCGGTGGAGCGTCGAACGGACTGACCTTCCCGAGCAATGCCTGGGAGCCCTGTTCCGCGGCCTTTTGGCGCGCATAGTTCGCGTCCTTAAGGTCGTGAACCCGTTCGCTGACGAGGGCGCGGTAATACCATAGATCTGGAATTCCGCGGCAGTTTTCCAGACGCTTGGCGATGCTGACGTGCAGCAGCTCCAGCGTTTCCTGCGGAGTTTCCGGGGTCAACTGCTCGCGCAGTTGATTGAGCATGGACCAGCCGGGGCTGCACCGATCCATCATCTGCGCATGAAGCACCAGTCCTGTCGATAGCAGGAAAAACGCGGCACCCAGAGCCCGTGGCATGGAACTATTGCTTCTTGGCCGCAGCAGGCTTGGCGGCGAGTTGCGCCTTCACTGCATCCAGGATCGGCTTGCTCTCGACGCCGCACTCTTTTTTCACGCGAAGTTCTTCGGCCAAAGTCAGGCCCTTATCGAAATGAAGTTCGTCAGGATGGTCCTTGATCGCCTGGCCCACGTCCGGAATATGATCCTGGCACATCGCGATCACCTGATTCAGGCCCGAAGGCTGCGCAGGCGCGCCTCCTGCGCCTGGACCCGCGTTACGCGTGCCGCCTGCATCCAGCGCGGCCCGTTCATTCTTCTTCTTCAATACCGCTTCCTGATACTCAGTCTTATGCCGGTTAATGGTGGCGTACAGCCGGACCGCCTGTTCCATGCGGGCATCGGGTGAGCGAAACTCCTTCTCACCCGGCTTGGCCTGCAATGCGTCCTTATACGCCTTGGCAGCCTTGTCCAGGTAGCCCTGCGCCTCGACAAAGTCTTTTTCTTCCTGCGCCAGAGCCTGCTTAGCCTTATCGGAGGTTACATCGCCACGACGCCCTTTTTCCATTTCCGCGGCATCTTTGGCATCCTGATAGGCGAGTGCCTCGTTGGCCAGTCCAATCAGGTAAAGGCGGTAGGAATCCTCTTCCGGCTTCACCAGCGGATCCGTCTTCTCGGCGTCCTCCAGCAGTTTAGACCAACGCTGACTGATCGCCAAGGCAGAAAGCGGCTCCAGTTTTCCGCCGGGCACCAGCACGGTGACCACCTCTTCGAAAGGCGCCGCCCGTTGTGACATTTCAGATACAATTCCATCCACCAAAGCATCGCGCGCTTCATTCGCACTGCCTTTGGCGCCCGTGCCGCATCCACCTTTCGAAGATCCGAGCATCCTCAGGCCCAACGGCGCGCTGGAACGTTTCTGCCCCTGTTCGGTGATGGCATAACTCAGATTCTCCGAATCGAGCGGCGCATCCGTCCCCACTTCCACGGCTTGATAGCTCGCCTCGATCTTGCCCGTAAAATAACTACACGCCGGAGTCTGTGCTGTCGCCGCGTAGGTATGCGGCTCCACATAGTAATTCGTAATGGAGAAGTGAATCTCAGTCTCAGGGTTGCGTTCGTCCAGGATAAAGCGCGGGTCCTTTTGAATAGACGTGACCCATTTGGTTTTCAGAATTACCAGCAAGTCTTCAGGGATATTCTTCGCGGCGGCCACAGCCACTACCTTGATTCGCTTTTGGTTCAAATTGACCGACGCGGGAAGCATGCGCGTGAGAGGAGCTTCTTTCGGCTTCTTCACGCCTACCAATCCGCCAAAACCTTGTGCCGGCAGTAGGTTGGGAAACACTAGCAAAGCTAGCGCCGCGCCACATAACAACTCCGATAGAACTCTTGAGTTGCGTACCGTGATCATAGCGCCTCCGTGAGATTCCTTACACCCAAAGGAAATAGTCCACATGATGACACGTGTTGGAATTCCCGTCAAGGCAGAAAAGTCTAATAGTCTGAAGGAGTTGGTCGTTCTCAATATGTAAACTGAGTGACTTGGCGCCACTGATGCTTTCGCCCGTCACGGCGATGACTATGCACCGTCGTGCAGCAGCCTGTAAATCTGCGCCCCGTACTTCTCGACTGTGCTCATCCCGATCCCCGGAATTGCCAGCAGCTCCGCCGCGGTGGCCGGACGCTGTTCCGCGATTCCCGCCAGCGCCGCGTCGGTGAGAATTCGGAATGCCGGCACACCGCGCTTTCGCGCTTCCTTCAGCCGCCACTCCCGCAGCGCCGATTCTACACCCGAATCCACCGGCTGTTTGGCTGCCGCTTTGCCGCCCCTCGCCCGCACCCGTGCCGGTTTGGCCGCCGCGCCCTTCTTGCCTTTTTTCTTGCGCTTTCGGCCGCTTTCAGACACCACCGCGACCTTCACCTGCAGGTCAGGCTTCGGCCATCCCTCCATCTCCTCGGCCTGACGCGACAGGCTCGCCTTGCGATAAGGAATGCTCCGTCCGTCCTTCTCGAACACCGCATCGGTAATGCGCACCAGCCCCACGCGCGCCAGCGCTCCGATCACTTCTTCCAGATCGTCGCGGCTCATTCCTGTAGCACCGAGCTCGGTATGAAGCTGGCCCGTAGTGCGCGAACCCTGCGCCTTCAGCGTATCCAGCACTCGCACTGCTACCTCCTGCTCGCCGGCCGATGCCGCACGGAACCGTTGTCCGATGCATGCCTCGGGCGCGCAGAAATCACAAACGCCGCAAGGTTTTTGACTGTCCGCCAGGTCGCCAAAATGGCGCACCAGCGCCGACATGCGGCAGCCGTTGGTTGCCGCGTACCGCAGAATCAGTTCGAGCTGCTGCTGCTTATGATCGCCCTGGGCGACATAAGGCTCGCGCCAATCGTCGTGGCCTCGGCTCACATTCTCAGCGAAATCGATCGCTGCCCCGCCGTGAATCCACAGCTTCTCCAGCGCCTTGTCGAATACCTCCTGTTTCATCCGCAGCCTGCTGGACAGCTCGTCCTTAGCGATCGGTTGCGCTCCCAGCTTTTGGAAAATCTGGTCGAGGAATTCCACGTTGGGATAGTCGCGCTCGAAGAAAAAGTCGTGCGTGTGCCGGTCCGCGTACGATTGCATCAGGATCGTGCGGCTGGGCAGCCCGTCGCGTCCCGCGCGTCCAATCTCCTGGTAGTAAGCCTCCACGCTACCCGGCAGCGCCGTGTGAATCACGGTCCGCACATCGGCCTTGTCGATCCCCATTCCGAAAGCGATGGTCGCCACCATCACGGAGATACGACCTTCCAGAAACTGCTGTTGTACGCGCTTGCGATGTTCGGCATCGAGCCCGGCATGGTACGCGGCCGTGGGGAAATGTTGATTGAGTTCGGCGGCCAGTTCGGTGCTCTGCGCGCGAGTGGGCGCGTACACGATGGCCGGACGATGCTCATCATCGCTCAGGAGTTCACACGTCAACGCCGCGCGCTGCGACGGCGCAATCTCCACTACTTCGATCGCAAGGTTATCGCGCCGGAATCCATGGATAAAGCGCGCGGGTTGGCCTAATCCCAGTTGGTTCGCGATATCGTCCTGCACCAACGGAGTCGCCGTTGCGGTGAGTGCGATCACCGCCGCTGGCCGCAGCGTGGGCAAGTATTGACCGAGCATGCGATAGTCGGGCCGGAAATCGTGGCCCCATTGGGAAATGCAATGCGCTTCGTCGATGGCGATGAGTGACGGCTTGCGCTTGGCCAGCATCTCGGGAAAGCCGGTGACTCGCAGCCGCTCAGGTGCGATGAAGAGGAATTGGAGCCGGCCTTCCAGGTAGTCGATGCAAACCTGCCGCGACGATGCGCGGTCGCGACCCGAGTGGATTCGCTCCACGGCAAAACCCAACTCCCTAAGCTTCGATGCCTGGTCTTCCATCAGTGCGATTAGCGGGCTGATCACTAACGTAGTGCCGCCGCGCGCGATACCGGGCAACTGGTAGCATAACGACTTCCCCGCCCCGGTCGGCATCACCAGCAAAACGTCGCGCCCCTCAATCACCGCCTTGCAAACCGCCTCCTGATTGGCCCGGAAGCTGGGGAAACCGAACGCCGCGTGCAGCAACTCGGTGATGGAAGTGGAGTCGGTGGCACAGGCACTCAGCTTTGGCATCACTTGTTGGACAGGCGCCGGCATGAGTGCCGGCGCGGCAGATTGAGAGTCTGCGCCACGGCGTGGGGGCGCTGCGGAACCTGCCCTACCTTTCCTACTACTTCCCGCACATACTCTTCGATCCCTTTCAAAAATGGATCGAGCTGCGCCCCGCCGCGATGGATCCGGTTCAGGTATGCTTCCCACTGCCCCGTCATCGCCGGGCTCTTCACCTCGGGGTGCACCACCTCAATCAGCCGGATCCCCTTATCCGTCGCCTCCAGCATCTTGCCGTTACGCAGAATGTACTCGCGCTTCAACAGCACCTCGATGATGGAAGCGCGCGTGGCCGGCGTGCCCAGCCCCGTCTCCTTCATCGCATCCGAAAGCTCTTTCTCGTCGAGCGTCTTCCCCGCCGTCTCCATAGCGGTCAGCAGCGTGGCCTCGGTGAATCGCTTGGGCGGCCGCGTCTTCTTCTTAAGCGCCTCCACGTCCACCACGTCCTGCGCCTGCCCCTGTGTCAGTTCCGGCGGCAGCACCACTTCGTCATCAGCTTTCGCCTTGCGCGCCGGAGCCAGGTCGAGTACTTTCCAGCCAACATGCTGCACCAGGCTTCCCGATGAATGATACCGGTCGATCAGTTCCGCATTGCGAATCGCCGTAATCACCGTGGTCACCGACCACACGTGATCGTCGTGCCACGCCGTCAGCAGCCGCCGGCAAATCAGGTCGTAGATCTTCCGCTCGTCGGCATTGAGCTGCGCGTTCGCTGGAGACGTCACCGTGGGAATGATGGCGTGGTGGTCGGTCACCTTCGAATCGTCCACGAACCGTCTATTTAGCGGACGCTCTCCCGTGCCCGGCGCTATGTGCTCGCGATACGGCGCCTCAATCGCCTGCACCACGCGCCCCAACGTGGCCGCCACGTCCTTCGAAAGGCGCCGGCTATCGGTTCGTGGATAGCTGATCAGCTTGTGGCGCTCGTACAGCACCTGCGCGGTGTCGAGCGTCTTCTGGGCGCTGAATCCGAACAGCCGGTTGGCATGGCGCTGCAATTCCGTGAGGTCGTAGAACAGCGGCGGCGGCATGCGCTGCGTCTGGGCTTCGATCGATTCGATGGCGGCCTGCCCCGTTCGAGCTCGCGCGGCGATGCGTCCCGCCTCTTCGCCATCCGCCGGCAGCCGCATCGATTGCTGCGGAGAATCCTTGTCGCGGAACCACGTGCCTTTGTAGGTGTTCTCCTTCGCCGTACCGACGGGGTGGAAGGTGGCCACCACCTCCTGGTAATCCTCCGGCACGAAGTTGCGAATCGTCAGTTCGCGCTCCACCACCATCGCCAGCGTGGGGGTCTGCACCCGACCCACCGAGAGCACGTCGCCGCCGTAAGCCAGCGAGTAGGCCCGCGACAGATTCATCCCAACCAGCCAATCGGCGCGGCTACGACCTCGTGCCGCATCCGCCAGGCCGTCGTAGTCAGCGCCGGGACGCAGAGCGTCCAGCCCTTTGCGAATCGCGTCGGGCGTCAATGACGAGATCCAAAGCCGCCGCACGGGCTTGTCGCAATGGGCCGCTTCGTAGATGTAACGGAAGATCAACTCACCTTCGCGGCCTGCATCGGTGGCGCACACTACCTGCGAAACCTTCGGGGAAGTAAGAATGCGGCGGACGTTGTCGAACTGGTCCTTGGTCCGGTCGTAGACCACCAGCGGCCACTCTCGCGGCAGCATGGGAAGCTGGTCCCTCCGCCAGTACTTCCATTCGGGTCTGATCTCGTGCGGCTGCGCCAGCGACGCCAGGTGCCCGATGGCCCACGTCACCACGTAGCCATTGCCGTGCAGATAGCCGTCGCCCTGTTTGTTGGCGCCGAGAACTCGCGCGATGTCACGCGCTACGGAAGGCTTCTCGGCGAGCACCGCTATCGTTCCGGAATCCGGGGCCGCCATGGTCAACATACAGTGTAGCGAGTGGCAGCTTAAAACTTGTCATCGTCATTGTCTTTCCCGCGAGAAACCCCAAACGCTCTCACGGCCGCGCCTTGGAATGATAAAGTGTTTCATTCGGCCTTGCCCCGGAGCAAAGCCCCACAGGAGCATTCCCTTATGATTCGCCGCCGCTGGATCTTCATCGCCTCACTCTGCTTCATCGCTCTCATCGCCCTCGCCCAACAGATGAGTTCAGGAGGCCAATACCCCGCCAGCCTGCTGGCCGGCTTGCAGTGGCGCGACGTTGGGCCCATGCGCGGAGGACGCACCTTCGGTGTAGCCGGCCACGCCAACCATCCCGACACGTTTTATTTCGGGTCCGTCGGAGGCGGCGTCTTCAAAACCGAAAACGCCGGCCACACGTGGATTCCCATCTCCGATGAAGGCATTCCCATCGGCTCCATCGGCGCGATCGCGGTTGCCCCGTCCGATGCCAACGTGGTCTACGTCGGCACCGGCGAGCCCGACATTCGCAGCCAGCACTCCTACGGCATTGGCATGTTCAAGTCCACTGACTCCGGCAAGACCTGGAGCCATATCGGTCTCGAAGCCACGCGCCAGATCGGACGCGTGGTGGTGGACCCGACCAATGCGAATCGCGTCTACGTCGCCGCGCTCGGACACGTCTACGACTCCAACCCTGACCGCGGCGTCTACCGCTCACTCGATGGCGGCAAGACGTGGAAGAAGATCCTCGCCAATGCTAAAGACCCGAACAACGTAGGAGCCATCGATCTCGCCATTGATGCCAAGAATCCGAGAGTGGTCTACGCTTCTCTGTGGGCTACTCGCCGTCCGCCATGGTCCGTCTACGCGCCTTCGAACATGCCCGGAGGCGGGCTCTACAAATCCACCGACGGCGGCGACACCTGGAAGCAACTTGCCGGAGGCCTGCCCGCCGATGAGTTCGTGGGCAAGATCGGAATCGCCATCGCGCCCAGCAATAACAATCGCCTGTGGGCGGTGGTGGACGATCTCGGAACAGGTATCGCGCGTGGTGGTGGGGGAGGCGGCGGCGGCGCCGAAGGAGGTAGCAAGGGCGGAGTCTACATCTCCGATGACGCTGGCGCCAACTGGAAGCTCGTCAACAGCGAAAATCGCCTCTGGGGCCGCGGCTGGTACTTCGAGGCCGTGACGGTGGACCCCGCAAACCCCGACCGCGCCTACGTCATCAACACCGCTACCTATATGACCACCGACGCCGGCAAGACGTTCACGCCTATCAAAGGCGCGCCCGGCGGCGACGACTATCATCAACTGTGGGTCAATCCCAAGGACGGCAATCGCATGGTCCTCAGCAGCGATCAGGGAACCGTGGTCAGCGTGGACGGCGGAAAATCGTGGAGCACCTGGTACAACCAGCCGACGGCGCAGATCTATCATGTGGCCGCCGACAATCGCTTTCCCTACTGGCTCTACGGCGCTCAGCAGGATTCGGGCGGCGTCGGCGTGGCCAGTTGGTCGCGCCAGGGCGTGCTGAACTTCCGCAACTGGGAGCCCACCTGCCTCGCCGGTGAAAGCGCTACGGTCCTGCCCGATCCCAAAGACGGCAACATTCTGTATGGCAACGGCAACGGACGCTGCGACCAAGCCCTCAACGTCGCTGTGCCGCTGGGCGGCCAACTGCCCGAGGCCGATCCTGACGATCCGAATCGCAAGACTTGGACGCTGCCCCAAGTCTTCTCGCAGGCGGACGAAGCCCTCTACTACGCCAATCAGTTCGTGATGCGCTCCCGCGACCGCGGCAAGACGTGGGCGAAGATCAGCCCCGATCTGGCTCGACTTAATCCGCCCACGCCTGCCAATCTCGATGCGGTGACCGCCAAAGACATCGATCAGCAGATGACGCATCACTTCGGCGTCGTCTACTCACTTGGTCCTTCGCCGCTTCAGGCCGCCACTGTGTGGGCCGGCACCGACGATGGACTGATCCACGTCACACGCGACGATGGCAAGACCTGGAGCAACGTCACGCCGCCGGCGATGACGCCGTGGAGCAAGGTATCGCAAATGGAAGCCGGCCATTTCGATGCCGACACCGCATACGCCTCCGTGGATCGTCATCGCATCGCCGACAACAAGCCCTACATCTATCGCACCCACGACGGCGGTAAGACCTGGCAGAACGTGGTGGCCGGCATTTCCGAGGGCGGGTATTGCAACTCTGTGAAGGAAGATCCCCAGACGAAGGGCCTGCTGTATGCCGCCACCGAGTTGCGCGTCTACGTCTCATTCAACGATGGCGATCTCTGGCAGCCATTGCAGAACAATATGCCGGTGACTTCCGTGCGCGACATCGTGGTGCACGGCGACGATCTGGCGGTCGCCACGTTCGGCCGCGGCTTCTGGGTTCTGGATCAGGCCGCCGCGCTCCGACAGATTGCCGCGCAGGGCTCGCAGATTGTCAGCTCCAGCGCTTATCTTTTCAAGCCCGGGGAAACTTTCGCCATCCGCGCCGGCAGTATGAATGGCACGCCGATGCCGCATGAGGATCCGCAGTCGCAGAATCCACCGTCTGGTGTGGTGGCCTACTACTGGCTGAAGTCCGCCGCCGCGCAGCCTGTGAAACTGGAACTCGTGGATGGCTCGGGCGCCGTGCGGGCCTGCGCCGCCAGTGATACGCCCGTCCGGCCGCCGGACACCGAAGCCTTGAACGTCCAGGCCGTTTGGATGCAGCCCGCGCAGCCGCCCTCCGCCAGCGCCGGTATGCATCGAATCGCTCTCGGAGCTACCGCCGGCCGTGGAGGTGGCGGTGGCGGAGGCTTCGGACGGGGCAACGCAGCGCCACCTGCCAGGGACGCCTGCAACGCCTCAGCACCGGCGCCCGCAGCCGACGCGGCGCCAGCGGGAGGAGGACGAGGCGGCCGCGGCGGTCGTGGAGGCGGCGGAGGAGGTCGAGGGGGACGGGGCGCCGGAGGCTTGCAGCCCGGATCGTACACTGTCCGCCTCACGGTGGATGGCCAAACCTACACCCAACCTGTAGCCATCAAACCCGATCCAAGAGGAGCGGAGTAGTTAGTGGAGGCCGGTGGTGGAAGCCACCGGCCTCGTCTTACTGGCCGCTGTAAACTGCCAGCGAAACCGTATAGTTCCCGGGCGGATAATACCCACCCATTTGTTTTGCAACCACGTAGTAAGTGCCAGCGGTCAACTGCTGTGTCACTCGCGCGTTCGTGCCGCCGCCGCTATCGTCATCCGACGCCACCAGATTGCCCTTCCCATCCAGCACCACCAAGTAAGCATCGAAGTCCGCCGAGTTCATCCGCAGATCCACCTGAGTGTCGTTCGATAGCGTCAACTGATAGACATCGGCGAACGTGTTATCGACGTACTGGCACGACGTAATTCCCAGCGTTCCGCTGACCGTGCCGCCAAG
Source organism: uncultured Solibacteraceae bacterium (assembly GCA_963815475.1). Taxonomy (GTDB): domain Bacteria; phylum Acidobacteriota; class Terriglobia; order Bryobacterales; family Bryobacteraceae; genus Sulfopaludibacter. The sequence goes on from CAWFHD010000001.1 coordinate 630,939, forward strand.
CGCCAGCGGAGCCTGGGTTCCGCAAAAGTTCGGTCGAGCGCCAAGATTGCCTAGCAGGCTCATCAAGTAAGTTCCACCTACGGAATTCGTAACATCGCGGGCCCATAGCAAGTAGTTGCCAGCGGGCAGATACTGCACGATGAACGGGTCGTTTACCCCATAACTGTTCTGGTCGCTGCGCAGGAAGTTTCCGTTACTATCCGTCAGGGTCAGCCCGCCCGAAACTTCGCTCGACGTCATCACTGCTGCTGCCACGCCCGCGGAAGGCATAGTGAATTGATAAAGATCCACAGGCTGGCCGTTCGGCCCCGTGCAACTGCCCACACCCAAGGTCTGCAGGTATCCCTGGTTCAGCCCCAAGGGCTGTCCCTGAACGCATGGCGCGACGGTGGCGGCCGAAAAACTGGTGGTCAGTTGGTACGAACCAGCGCCCGAGCTCGCCGAGGCCAGAATGGTGTACGTTCCAGCAGGAAGAACGGCTGTGAGCTGCGAAACGCCAAGCCCTTCCACGTCCTGATTCATCACGATCAAGTTGTCTTTGATATCGCGCAGCGCCACCTGCGTTGGAAATGCGCTGGACGACAGGGTGACGTTCAACCGCCCATCAGATAGCAGCGTCACGCTGTAGAGATCCGCGAGCCCCAGGTTGGTGCGGCAACTGGAGGGCGAGAGCGTGCCGGATTGCGCAGCCCCTACCGTGTAGGCGGATGGCACGCACGGCTGGGGTCCGCCCGCCATGAAGGTGTAGCTCAGCTTGTAAGCACCGCCGGAAGAGAAGTTACTGAATACCTGGACGATGTAACTGCCTGGCGCCAGAGGAACGCGGAGTTCCGAAGAAGTGCCGTTTGCAGAAGAGCCGCCGCCATTATCGATGGCGAGGGTATTTCCCGCCGCGTCCAGCAGGTTCAACGTAGGTCCGAAATCGCTGCTGCTGACCGCGATATCCGCCAATCCGGCTGTCGCAACGGTCAGGTTGTAGTAGTTGAAGTAACCCAGATCGCCGCCGCTATCGATGACCACAGAGCAACTGCCCGCAGTGATGTTATTGCTGTCGGTTGTCGAGTTGGTCAGTGTGCTTTGGGGCACACAAGTCTCAGCGGATGCTGGCGTGAAGCTGGTAGTCAGTTGATACGCTCCCGTGTTGTCCCCGGTAGCCACCACAATCTGGTACTCCCCGAACGCCGTCACCGGAATGCTGACGCTCGCTGGATCGGAGCCCAACAGAGTGCCCGTTTCGTCGCGTACGATCAGCAAAGGAGTGAAGGCCGTGCTCGATACCGTCACCGTAAGCGTGCCGGAACCGAAGCTGTTCAACGACCACGCGTCGTACGGCGTTCCGTCCGGTGTCTTACAACCGGCCGCGCCCAGCGTGCCGTTCATCGTCTGATTCAGCCCGATCGCGGCGAAATTCGCGCACCACGTTCCGAGCTCTGGAGTGAAGACGTTGGTGAGTGTGTAGGAGGCCGGCCCGGTCCAACTCGCGGCGGGAGTTTGTCCGTTCACCAAAAGCGTATAGGCGCCCGATTCCAACTGCCGCTGCAGGGTCGCGCCCGAAGCGATTTGCGCTCCAGTGGAGTCCTGCAATATCAAGCTCAGATTACTGACAGCCGGGCTGAATTGAACCTGCAACTGCCCGCGCCCAGGCAGTACCAGCCGATATGCATCGTAAGGAGTTCCGTCGGAAAGGCTGCAACTGCCCGTGCCCAGGGAGCCGCTGAATTGCCCTGCCGGAAGCATCGGGGCCGGCACGCAGTTCTGCCCATATAAACACGAGAATCCCAGACCAAGAGCAAGCACGAGGCGCATCTTCATCAAGGTTAAACCCAACTCTGCTTAAAAGTTCCGTGGCGCGAGAGACGCCTCTCAAGCGAGGCTACTGTCTCGCTCCGTGATACTCTGTCTTTCGGAGCAATAATGTCCTTCACCCGCGAAAAAGCACAGCTCATGAGTGCGTCCGAAATCGACCGGACGCTGGTCCGCCTTGCCCACGAGATCCTCGAGCGAACCAAGAACCTCGATCAGCTCGCCTTCATCGGCATTCGACGCCGCGGTGTTCCCCTGGCGCAACGGCTTTCCAGCAAAATCCAATCCCTCGAAAATCGCAACATCCCCGTCGGCATTCTGGACATTAATCTGTACCGCGACGATCTCAGCACGGTGGACATCAAACCCGTGGTCAGCGCCACCGAGATCCCTTTTAACGTGGAAGGCAAAGACATTATTCTGATGGACGATGTGCTCTACACCGGCCGCACCATCCGCGCCGCGCTCGATGCCCTCTTCGACCACGGCCGCCCCGCCCGCGTCCAGCTTCTGGTCCTGATCGACCGCGGCCACCGTGAGTTGCCCATCGAAGCCCGCTTCATCGGCCGCACCGTGCAGACAACCGATATGGAGATCATCGAAGTGAAGTTCCAGGAGATTGACGGTATGGAGAAAGTGCTGCTCGTGGAAAGGGCCGCCTCCACCGAAGCGTGAACCCAATGCACGCCGGACTGCTCGGAATCGAAGAACTCGATCGCCCCGAGATTGAGGCGATCCTGACGCGCGCGAAGGATTTTCAGCCGCTACAAAGCCAGAGTTTAAAGAAGCTGGACACGCTGCGCGGGAAGATGATCGTCAATCTGTTTTACGAAGCATCCACTCGCACGCGCACCAGCTTTGAAATCGCCGCCAAACGCCTGAGCGCCGACGCTGTTTCCATCACCGCGTCGGGCTCCAGCGTCAGTAAGGGCGAATCGTTGGTGGACACCCTCAACACGCTCGCGGCCATGCGGCCTGACGCCATCGTGATGCGCCATTCGGCATCCGGAGCGCCCCACTTTCTGGCGCGCCATCTGCCCACACCGATCATCAACGCAGGAGATGGCACCCACGAGCATCCCACGCAGGCGCTACTCGACGCCCGCACGATTCTGGACCACCGCCCTTCGCTCGAAGGCTTGCGCGTGGCCATCATCGGCGATATCGCGCATAGCCGCGTCGCGCGCTCCAATGTTCATTTGCTGTCGAAGTTCGGCGCCGAGATCGTCCTCTGCGGGCCGGCTTCGCTGCTACCCGTGGAATTAGCCCAACTGGCGTCCGGCGTGGACCTCACCAACGACATCACCGAGGCCATCGAAAATGCCGACGTCATCATGATGCTCCGCGTCCAACTCGAACGCCAGCACGAAGCTTCGTTCCCTGCCAGTGAGTATTTCCGCTTCTACGGCCTACGCCTGGAACATCTGGATCGCGCCAAGCCAGACGCCATCGTGATGCACCCCGGGCCCATCAATCGCGGCCGCGAGCTTTCGAGCGAGGTCGCGGATTTTCAACGCTCGGTGATTCTCAACCAGGTGGAAAACGGCATCGCGGTGCGCATGGCGGTGCTCGAAAAGGTGATTGGGTAGGCCATGCCGATTGTCATCAAGAACGGACGGGTGATCGACCCGGCTTCGAATACCGACCGCATCGCCGACGTGCTCATCGTCGACGGCCGCATCGCGGGCGTGGCGCCCAATCTTTCATCGCCCAAAGCGGAACTTTTCGACGCTACCGGCATGATTGTGGCGCCCGGCTTTATCGACATGCATGTCCACCTGCGCGAGCCGGGCTTCGAGCACGCCGAGACCATCGAAAGCGGATCGCGCGCCGCCGCGGCCGGAGGCTTCACCTCCGTCTGCTGCATGCCCAACACCAAGCCGGTGAACGATAGCGCCATGGTGACCAGCTACATTGTGGAGCGCGCGCGCAGCAAGGCCGTGGTGAACGTCTTTCCCATCGGCGCCATCACCAAGGGCAGCGCGGGCGAAGAGTTGTCCGCTATCGGCGCCATGAAAGCCGCGGGCGCAGTCGCCATCTCCGATGACGGACTGCCCGTGATGAATGCGCGCGTTATGCGCCGCGCCATGGAGTTCGCCAGATCGTACGACATCCCGGTGATCGATCACTGCGAGGATCTCAACCTCAGCGCGGGCGGCGACATGCATGAGGGCGCCAAGTCGGTGCGGCTCGGCCTGCGCGGCATTCCCGCGGCGTCTGAGGACATCATGGTGGCGCGCGATCTGCTGTTGGCGCAGCTCACCGGCGCACGCTACCACGTGGCACACATCTCCACGCGCAACGCCATCGGAATGGTGCAATACGCCCGCCAGAAGGGCATGTCCGTCACCTGCGAAGCTACACCGCACCATTTCGCGCTCGCCGACGACGACATGGCGCCCTACGACAGCAATTACAAGATGAAGCCGCCGCTCCGCTCCACTCGCGACTGCGATGCGGTGGTGGACGGCATCGTCTCGGGCGCCATCACGGCGATCGCCACCGATCACGCCCCCCATCCCGGCAGCGAAAAGATGCAGGAGTTCGAGCGGTGCCCCTTCGGCATCATCGGCCTCGAAACGGCCATCGCGCTGGCGCTGGAAGACCTGGTGCACCCCGGCAAGATTAGCCTGAGTCGGATGATCGAGCTGTTCACTACGGGTCCCGATTCGGTAATGCGCTTGGGACGCGGAACCCTAACGCCCGGGGCTCCCGGAGACGTGACCATCTTCAGCACCGATGTGTCCTGGACCTACGACGTAAATCAATCGCCATCCCGAAGCCGCAATTCCCCCTTCGACGGTCGAACCTTCAAGGGAGGGCCGGTGGCAACTGTGGTCAACGGAAACCTGGTCTGGGAGCGGAAGTAGGGCAGGCCACCACGCACGCCGTGTCTTTGCCGCGCCATGCCAAAATAGAAGTTTCCCGAAAACCATGCCCCCAACTGACGAAAAGAGTCCGCTTCTGGAAGAATTGCGCTGGCGCGGCTTCCTGGAAGCGGCCACCAGTGATGACCTGGACGCTTACCTGAATGAGGCGCGGCGCACCATCTATGTCGGCTTCGATCCCACCGCCGACAGTCTTCACCTGGGCAGCCTGATCCCCGTAATGGGACTGGCGCACGTGCAGCGGCACGGTCACCGGCCCCTGGTCCTGGTGGGCGGCGGCACGGGCCTGATCGGCGATCCCAGCGGCAAAGCCACCGAGCGCACCCTTATCACCAAGGAACTGGCGGAGCAGAATGCCGCCGCCATTCGCGTTCAATTGAGCCGCTTCTTCGACCTGTCATCTGACGACCGCGCGCTTATGCTCAATAATGCCGACTGGCTCGTCCAATTGAATCTGGTGGATTTCCTGCGCGACGTCGGCAAGCATTTTTCGGTCAACGAGATGATTAAGCGCGATTCCGTAAGGGTCCGCCTGGAAGAGCGCGAGCAGGGCATTTCGTACACCGAGTTCAGCTACATGTTGCTGCAGGCTTACGATTTCCTGCACATGTGCCGGCACAACGAGTGCACCATCCAGATGGGCGGCAGCGATCAGTGGGGCAACATTCTGTCGGGTAAGGAACTGATCCGCCGCATGCTCGGCCAGCGCGCCGAAGGCATCACGTTTCCGCTGCTTACCACGTCCACCGGCAAGAAGTTCGGCAAGACGGAAGAGGGAGCAGTGTGGTTGGATGCCGCCCGCACCAGCCCTTACCAGATGTACCAATACTGGCTTCAAACGGCCGATTCCGACGTGGTCCGCTACCTGAAGCTGTTCACATTTTTGGACCGCGCGCGAATTGAGGAACTGGAGCGCGAGACGCAGTCGCGACCGGAAAATCGCGAGGCGCAGCGCGTCCTGGCCGCCGAATGCACGGCGATCGTCCATGGCGTCGACACTGTGAAAGCGGTGGAAGCGGCAAGTCGAATTCTGTTCTCGGCGTCGAATGAGGTTCCCACGGCACAGACCATCGCGCTGCTGGCGCGCGAAGTGCCGGTGACACAGATCTCCCACTCTGAACTCACGGCCGGAATCGGTTTGGTAGACCTGATGCTCCGAACGAAGCTCGCGGAAAGCAAGGGCGCGGCTCGCAAGTTGATCGAAGGTGGAGGAGTCTACCTCAACAATGAGCGCCAAACGCAAGCACAAAAGACCGTGAATGCCGAAGACCTGAAATGGCCGGGCGCCATCCTGATGCGAACCGGGAAAAAGAATTATCACCTGGTGGCGATCGGGGGATAGCGAGACTATGGCCACTCACGACACCATCCGCGACCTGCGTGTTCGAACGGTCCGAGTGCCGCTGGAGCGCCCGCACCAGACGGCCAGCGGCGTGGTTTCCGAATCGCCCCTTGTGTTGACCGATATCACGACCAGCAGCGGCGTTGTCGGCCACAGCATCATCTTCACTTACACTGTGGCGGCCCTCCGCCCGGTCGCCGACCTGATTGCGAACCTGGCTCCGCTGGTGATCGACGAGCCGCTCGCGCCTGCGGCTTTCGAGCAGAAACTGACGAAGCGATTCCGCCTGCTCGGCACGCAAGGCTTGGTGGGAATGGCGCTGGCGGGAATCGATATGGCGCTGTGGGACGCACAAGCGCGCTTCCATGATACTTCGCTGGTCCGATTGCTGGGCGGAGTGGAGCGTCCCATCCAAGCCTACGGCGCTGTAGGTTTCGACGGCGAAAAGGGCTCCGCAGGCACCGCTGAAAAATGGGCGAATCGCGGGTTCCGCGGCGTCAAAGCCAAGATCGGCTATCCAACCGTGACTGAGGATGTCGCCGTTATCCGCGCCATCCGAAGTGCCGTTGGCGCCGACATGGCCGTGATGGTTGACTACAATCAGTGCCTCTCGCCGGTGGAAGCTGTGGAGCGCATGCGAGTTCTGGATCACGAGGGCCTCACTTGGGTGGAAGAGCCTACGCTAGCGCACGACTATCGCGGACACGCCTTCGTGGCGCGCGAAGCCAAGACGCCCGTACAGTGCGGCGAAAACTGGTGGGGGCCGCGCGACTTTCAGCATGCCCTCGACGCCGGCGCGTCCGACTACATGATGCCCGAGGTGATGAAGATGGGAGGCGTCACCGGCTGGCTGCGAGCCTCCGCCCTGGCCGCATCCGCTGGAGTGCTAATATCCACGCACCTCTGGCCGGAAATCAGCGCGCAGCTCCTGTGTCTCGCGCCCACCGCCCACTGGCTGGAATACGCCGATTGGTGGAACCCGATCATCGAATCCCCGCTCCAAATCAAGGACGGAATGGCCCTCCTCGAAGGCGCCCAAGGCACCGGAGTCGCCTGGAACGAAGACGCCGTAACCAGATTCCACGCCTAATCCGTTCTTATTCCGACATCCTGACTCGTTTTTCGGATTTTCCCGCACTCAGTTATAATATCTACAGGTCTTAATGTCTCCTTCCTCTACACCCCGGCGGCTCCGGCGCCGGCTAATGATTTCCATCACCACCATCGTCATCATCATTGCCGCGGTTTCCGGGCTCGTCAACATCAACACGGAAGAGCGTCAACTGCAGAACACGATGATCCTGGGCGCGGACCAGCTCTCCAAAGGCATCACCAGCGCCACCTGGCACGCCATGCTCGACGACCATCGCGAGGCGGCCTACGAGACCATGTCTACCATCGCGCTTAAGCAGGGCATCGACCGCATCCGCATGTACAACAGCGCGGGCCAGGTGGTATTCTCCACTCGCCCCGAGGACCGCGCGACGGCCGCCCTATCGCCCATGTCCCTGACATCCCAGGTGGTGCGGATCCAGCGGGCGCCCAATGGCCATCGACGCCTGGAGATGCTCACGCCGGTTTACAACGAACGGTCCTGCAGCCAGGCAGCATGCCACGCGCATCCGGCGGGTGTTCGCGTCCTCGGTGGACTCGACCTCGCCCTCAACCTCGAATCGGTGGACCAGGAAATGGCCAGCATGAAGTACCGCGTGCTGCTGGTGACGGCCGTGGAGATCACACTCATCAGCGTCTTCATCATCATTTTCACGCGCCGCTTCCTAGGGCGTCCCATCGAGAAACTGATCGCCGGCTTCAAGGCAGTGAGCCAGATGGAGCTCGACCAGCCTCTCGATATCGCGCCCGAAAGCGAGGAGTTGGGCGAGTTGGCGCGCAGCTTCAACGTGATGCAGGCGCGCTTGCGCAGCGCCATGGCTGAGATCAACCAGTTCACACAGAATCTGGAAACCAAGGTGGAAGAGCGCACGCAGCAGCTCCAGGCGGCGCAGAAGAAGCTACTACACAACGATCGCCTGGCGTCACTCGGCCAGCTTTCGGCCAGCGTGGCGCACGAGATCAACAACCCGCTATCGGGTGTGCTGAACCTTTCCATGCTGATGCAGCGGATGCTGAAGGAAGACGGAGTTCCGGTCAACCGCATCGAAGAGTTTCGCAAATACCTGGGACAGGTCACGAACGAAACCACCCGCGTGGCCCGCATCGTCAGCGACCTTCTGGCGTTCTCCCGGCGCTCCAAACCGCAGCGTTCGGAGGCCGACCTCAACCGCCTGGTGAAGACCACACTCTCGCTGGTGCAGCACAAGATGAAGCTGAACAACGTGGAGGTGGAAATCGACCTGCATGAAGGGCTCGCCCCCGTGCAGTGTGACGGTTCCCAGATCCAGCAGGTGACGCTGAACCTACTGTTGAACGCGGCCGAGGCGACGCAGAGCAAGACAGAACGGCGCGTGACCGTCTCCACGGATGGCGAGGCCGAAGCGGTGCGTCTGACCGTCTCCGACAACGGAGAAGGGATTTCACCGGAGAACCTCAACAAGATCTTCGACCCGTTCTTCACCACCAAATCGGAAGGCAAAGGAGTAGGACTCGGACTGGCAGTGTCGTACGGCATTGTGCAGGCGCACGGCGGCGATATCGAGGTGAAGAGCCAGCCTGGAATCGGCACCACGTTTGTGGTCACGCTCCCGCTGGAACATGCTGCGCGGCCGGAGCCCGCACTGCTGGAGCTCGCGCGGAAAGGATGACGTATCTCTACGTGGGAGCCACAGCGGATGTCGAGGTCGGTACCCATCGGGAAGCGGTGGCAGCCATTCGCAACCGCCTGGCCGGGGAGTTTGCCGTGCCGGTGAAGGAATTGGCGCTGCCGGCAATTGACTTCGCCTTCGATCAGGTGCGCGGCCAGTACGCCTCCATCGCCGTGCTGGAGATGCTGGCCACAACCTGCCCGCACGATGCGTGGAAGCTGGTGGCCGTGACGGGGCGCGATCTGTTCGTCCCGGTTTTGACGTTTGTGTACGGGCAGGCCCAGTTGGGCGGAAGGATCGCCTTGGTATCGCTGGCGAGGCTAGAACAGGAGTTTTACGGACTCGCACCCAATCGGGACGTCTTTCTCGATCGGGCGCGGAAGGAAGCGCTGCACGAAGCCGGGCACACGCTCGGGCTGGTGCACTGCGCGGACCGGAGTTGCGCCATGACGTTGAGCACCAACATCCGGCAGATCGATTTCAAGCACGCGGCATTTTGCGCGGCCTGCGGGGCGCGAATCGAACACACCCTTCAGACCGCTGACAAGGACAAGGACTAGAACCATGAAATCCCACTGGCAGATTTTGGTGGTGGATGACGAAGAAGTGATGTGTGAGTCTCTCGCGGCGTGGCTGCGGGAAGACGGCTACGTGGTGGATACCGCGGCATCCGGCCACGCCGCGTTGGAGAAAGCGCGGTCGCGTGACTACGCCATCTATTTCGTCGACCTGAAAATGCCCGGCGGCATGGACGGCATCGAGACCATGATGCAGATCCGGCGGCTGCACCCGGAGGCGTCCATCATCATCATCACCGCCTATGCCACCGTGGATACCGCTATCACCGCCATGAAGGAAGGCGCGCAGGAGTACATCGTCAAGCCGTGCAATCCGGAAGAGATCTCGCTGCTGGTGAGCCGCATCATCAAGGTGAAGAACCTACAGCGGGAAAACGCGATCTTGCGCAAGAAGCTGTCGCGCCAATACTCTACGCCACGACGTGATCAGCAAGAATGCGCGCATGCGGCAGATCCTGGACCTGGCCACCGAGGTATCGAGCCTGCGCAGCACGGTGCTGATCCAGGGAGAGAGCGGCACGGGCAAGGAGATGGTCGCGCGCGCCATCCATTACTCGGGCGACCGCGCGCCGAAACCATTCGTAGCGGTATCGTGCGCGGCGCTGGCGGAGACGCTGCTGGAATCGGAGCTCTTCGGCCACGAAAAAGGGTCGTTCACCGGCGCCAATTCGCAGAAACACGGCAAGTTCGAGATGGCCGATGGCGGCACCATTTTCCTGGACGAGGTCGGGCGACATTTCACCCAAGCTGCAAGGCGGACTTGCTGCGCGTCCTGCAGGAGCGCAGCTTCTACCGCGTAGGCGGGTCGGAAGAGGTGCAGGGTGGACGTGCGGGTGATCGCGGCCACGCACGTAAATCTGCAGCAGGCAGTGGCGGACGGCAAATTCCGCGAGGATCTGTTCTATCGGCTGAACGTGATCGAGATCCGCCTTCCTCCGCTGCGCGAACGGCGCGAAGACATCCCCCTGCTGGCCAGCCACTTTCTGGAACGGCTGGCGCACGAGTTGGGCAAAGAGGTGCGCGAGATCTCCGAAGGCGCGCTGAAACTCCTGATGGACTACAACTGGCCCGGCAATGTCCGCGAGTTGGAGAACGCCATCGAGCGGGCCATGGTAACCTGCCGCGCGGACACGCTCGGCGAAGAGCACTTCGCCTTCCTCGCCCACAACGGCCAGCCGCCCAAAGTATGGGCGCCACCGCCCGGAATGTCGATGCAGAAGTGGAGAAGCTAACCATCGCCGCCACGCTGCAAAGGACCGGAGGAAATATCAAGGAGTCCGCTGCAATCCTCGGGATTGACCGCTCCACCATGTACGAGAAGATCAAGAAATACGAAATCCCGAGGTAGGAACACGGTTCTATTCCTTGGCCCCGTGCTTCCGCAGTTCTTCGGCAACCTCCCGGAAGCCCTTTTCCATGGCCATGGCGAGCGGCCGCTTGCCCAATGCATCCTCAGGGTTCGGATCGGTCACTCCGTGGGTCAAGAGCCACGACGTCATCGCCAAATTGCCATCCCGAACCGCGGCACTCAGCGACTGATTGAAATCCCTCGCCCTCGACGCAATGTGCGGATCTAGCAATTCGCCGATCTTCGTGTCTCCGCTGATCGCCGCATGATAGAGCAAGCTGTACCCATGCGGCCCGCGCGCGTTCACCACTTCCGGATTTGCCGTTACCAGCGCCGCCACCACGTCCCGCTCACCCAGCATGGCGGCGCAGTACGAATCGATGCGAGCGCCCTTTTCCAGCAGAAACCGCGCCATCTTACGACTGCCAACATGCGATGCGCCGCCGAGCCCGGTTTCCCAGTCTCCGTTTCCCCAGTCCCAGGCTGCATAGACCAAATGCGGATCGTGGGCGATCATTTGGGCGACCTGATCCAGATTCTGGTCCTTGTGAGCCAGACCCACAAACGAAGCCACAAGGTCGAGATCCTGTCGTGGGCCGCGTTTCGGCTCGGGGCGAATCGCCTTCGGCGTGGAAGGCGTCGGCTGATCCTGCCGGGCCCACATTCCGGCAGCGGTAGCAGTCAGAAGCCCCACCATGCCGCGACGGCTTCGAAACAAAGAACTAGAGGTGTTTGACATGCACCCCATTAAACTAGAGGCGCTGTCCAGATCCGCATCAATTTTGGATTAGTGCGGAATCGGAGCCGTATCAGGGACTTGCGGCGCGGTGTTAAGACTTACGGTTCGAGGAACATCTCGGCCAGCGCGTCGGAATCGGCTTCCATGGGTATTCCGCCGTCAGCCAGTCCACCGGACACCGTGAGTTGCAGCCGCTCCATCTCCCGCATCAGCCACGGACGGACCTCCGCCCCGCGCAGCAAGTGGCGCACATCCAGCGGATCGGGCCTCACTCGCAGGTAAAACTCGGACGTGGGACCTCCGGTCTCCAGCACTTCGCCATCCACCGGCGACAGCAGCCGGATTTCGGTCCCATGCTTGCGAACGCGGAAGGCAGCTCCGTTGACGTCCACCCGCATTCCAGGCTGCGGCAGTTCGACGGCATCGGGCGCTCCCAGCAGGCGGCGGCCCAGGTCGTCTAGTCCGATCGTCATGGTGCCGTCCGGTTGCAGCTTCGCCCAGGTGTGGCCGCGATGGTAGAAGCGGTCGAGCGGGAACGACATGCCGAACATGTCTTGCTCCGCCGGATCTCCCGCGGCAGCCGGATGCCGCTCCACCAGCTTGTTGTGCGTGGTGCACTCGCGGCAATCGAACCCGTTCGGACATTCACGGCTTCGAAACTCGCCGGTGAGGACATGGCGGCACACGCGGTCGTGCGCCGGCAGATCCTCAAACTCGGAGTGCCATCGGATGCGGTCCACCATTTGCCGCCGCAGATCGCGCCGCGAACGCAGCATAGCAGCCAGCAGCGTCACGCCGATAATCGTGACCACCGTAAAAAACGCGCCGAGAAAAATGAAGTGTCCCAACATGTCAGTACCTCCCTGCCATCGCCATCGGCTCTTCCTGGCGCGCCGCCAGCATTTGCAGTTCGCGCTCCTCGGGGAAAAGTTTGAGATAGCGGAATGAGAATGAATAGACCAAAACACCGTACGCCACTACTGCCAGGAACGTGCCCACCTCCTGCCAACTCGGCGTATATGAGAGGAACGGGTCGAACGACAGCGTCGGTAGCGCCAGTGTCTGCACGGTCTGGACGAAACGGTTGAGCGCCACTCCCAGGCATGCCAGGACAGCGGCCGAAACCAGCCAGCCGCGGCGCGCGCGCAGGTACGGAGTGAGCAGGATCAGCGCGGGCAGCAATCCGAAGACCACGATCTCAGCGAACAGAATCCACGCGCCGAAGGGTTTCCAACTGTAGTATTGAATCGCCTGGAAGCCCGCGTTCAGGCGACGTGCGATTGATCCAGACCAGTGTGTCCACCGTCTTCGCCAGAACGTAGACCGCCAGCAGCAGGCCGGAGATGCGACCCAGCAGTTGGAAGACGCGGTCGCTCACCAAAGTCCGACGCGAGATTTTTTCCACCAGCCAGGTAGTGAAAAGAACGAAGCTGGGTCCCGCCGCGGCGGCCGAGAGAATGAACAGGAAGAACGTGGAGGGCCAGATCGCCAGACCTTCGCGGAACGCGAACGGTCGTCCGCGCAGCACGCCGTAGAGGCCGCCCAACGACCCCTGGTGGAAGAACGACAGGAAGGTTCCCACGCCTGCCAGCACATAGATCAGCTTGTGAAGCTCAAATTCGAAAACCAGCAGCGAAGGTGTCCGCCGCAGCTTGCGATTCTTCAGCAGAATCGGCACATACTCAATGGCCAGCACGGTCAGGTAGCAGGTGATGCAGAACGTCACCTCGGTGAGCATGGAGTGCACGTTGGGATACCAGAAGGTGAACCACGCGCGCAGCGGCTGACCGACGTCTACCGCCAGCACGCAAACCGCGCCGCTGTAGCAAACCAGTCCGATCACCACCGCGCTGTTGATCACCGAATGCAGGTCGCGCACCTTGAGGATGTAGAGCAGGAAGCCGGTGAAGAACGCGCCGGCGCCGAGCGCGATCACCGTGAGATCGAGAAAGATCCACAGGCCGAACGCGAAGCGGTTATCCATGCCAGTCTGGTTCAAGCCTTTCACCAGACAGAGGCCGGCTGAGTAGAGCCCGAAAACCAGCAGCGCGACCCAGGGCAGAATCCACAGCAGGAATTTCCGTGTGGAGCAGTGTTTGATTCTAGGCATGCACGTCCTCCTTGGTGGCAGCCGCCTTGATGGTGGGTGGATGGGGCGCATTGGCAATCTCGCGCACCCAATCGCGGCGAGAGCGATAGTGAATCTTGGGATCGGTATGCAACTTCTCCAGCAGGCGGAACGACTCGGGAGCGCGCGCTTCCTGCGCCGTCTCGCTGGCTAAATCGTTCAGATCGCCGAAGCGGATCGCGCGGCTGGGGCAGGCTTCAGCGCAGGCCGGAAGGTAGTCGGCCGGGTCGATTTCCTTCTTCCCCTGCGCGGCGGCGCGCTGCTGGGCGGCGTGCAGGCGGCCGTGGCAGAAATTGCATTTCTCCACTACCCCGCGCATGCGCGGAGCCACCGCGGGATTCAGCGTCTTCTCCATACCCGCCGGCCATTTCGGATCCCACCAGTTGAAGTAGCGCGCATGGTACGGGCAGGCCGCCATGCAGTAGCGGCAGCCCAGGCAGCGCTCGGGCATCTGGCCTACGATGCCGGTGGCGGGGTCCACTTCCACCGCCTGCTGGGGACACACACTGGCGCACGGAGCGTGTTCGCCGCACTGCTGGCAGAGCACGGGCACGAACGCCGAGCGGCGCTCGGGATACTCAGCGCCGTTATCCACGCGAAAAACCCTGATCCAGGTGATGCCCCTGCGATCATTGGCACCCTCCACCGGAGGCACGTTGTTCTCCGTGGCGCAGGCCACCATGCAGGCTCCACAGCCATTGCAGCGGTCGATATCGATCGACATTCCGTAGCGTTTCATATGCGCACCACCTTTGCCGCACCGGCGATGCCGGCCGTCAGCACGATTCCCGGCCGCAAATTCGGGTCGAGCGTCACTTCCACCGGTCGCGATTCGGAGCCCACCTCGAGCCGTGCCTTCGCTCCCGCATCGAGCCCGCGCGCTTGCGCGTCATTGGGATGCATAGCGATGCGTCCAGGACCGAGCAGAAGATTCGATTCCCGATAGAGCTTGGAGAGCAGAGGAGAATCGGTGAGGGCACGTTCGGCCGCCACGGCGGTCAGCGAAGTGGCTTCCACTGGCGAGACGGCGTGGAATTCCGCCTTGAGCGCGGTTGCCTTCGGCTCCTCGCCCACCCAGTAATCGCCACTATTCAGAGCTTTCCAGAATTCGTCCGCGGTGAGCTGTTTGAGCGGAGTGGATAATCTGGCCAAACAGCCCTTTCCGGCGGCATGGATTGCGTCGGCGCGCCCGTGAAGAGCGTTCGACGCGTCGAAGCCCGCGAGCTTCGCGACGAACTCCGCAGCGTTCACCGTTCCCGCCGGCGCGCCGATCAGCGGCGCCACCAGGCGAAATGCCGGGACCGGCGAATCGATGGATTGCGCCAGATCGCCCGCGGCTTCCGGAAAGACCGGCGCGGGCAGCGCGAATCGCGCATGTTGCGCGTATCCGTCAGGGGTGAAGGCGAAGGCCACGACCAACGGATCGTCCGCCACCAGTTTCTTCTCGATGTCGTTCCACGGCAGGTGCTCCCCCGGGAGCGATTCGTCGATCATCAGCACTCGCACCGAGCGGTCGGGCACATCGCTCAATGCGGTGGCAGGCGACGTAGCCCGTGGAACCAACGTACGCCCCCATGCGCCAATCGCGATATTGAGCGCCACCACATTGGGGGACATCGCCGGGTCGATCACCAACGCCGGACCTTTGTTCTGCAGTTCGTCGGCGAGTTGCTCGATCTGGCGCACATTCAGACCAGTTCGTTCTGCGCCTTCACGTGGAGTGATGCGGCCGGCCAAGGCTAGCACGAGTACTTCTTCGGAGCCGGGGACAATCGGCAGCCAGACATCGGCAAGCGCGGCAGTGTGCGATTCGAAGGGCTCGGCTTGGATGAGCCGGAAGCGGTCGCGGGCCGCGAACGCGCGCGAAGGTGCGCACCAGCCATCGAGCAGCGGCGCTCCCAGGCTCAGAACGGTACGTGCGTTGGCCAGATCCACGGCCACAGCAGGCTCCGCCGGTGCGATATACGTTCCGTTCTTGAGGGTAGCCATCGCGCGGCGGTAAGTCGCGGATGCCGTGCGGCCGGGGCGAAGGTCCAGCACAGCGACCCGTTCCCCGCCGGAGCACTTGGCGATCGCAGAGGCGACTGCCGCTGCCGCTTCATCGGTGGAACCTTGACGCAGGCGCTTCGGATGATACGGCAGGTGATGCGCAGTGACACCGAACGGGCATAATCCGCCATCGGCGCCAGCGAGCGAAACCGGCTGGCCCGCCACACAGCGCGCGCGCACGGCGCATCCCGCGGAACAGAGCGGGCAGTGCGTAAATCGTGTGGAAACTTCGCCGCGCGCCGGCCGCGGCACGCCCGGCCAGTTTTCCGACAACAGGGCAGTGTCCGTGATGAGCCTCCGCGGGGCCGGAGTGAGGATCGCCCCTACGGTGGCGCCTCCCGCGAATTTGAAGAGATCTCTACGGTTGATCATTTGTGACACTCCAGGCAACTGTGCTCGCGCCCCTGCTGCTTGTGGCACGCGATGCAATCGTCCATCGTCATGCCGGGCGTTCCGGCCGCGCCCCAGATGGCGCGCGAGTAACCGCTGACTCTGTCCTCCTGGTAGGCAGGCAGCTTGTCGCTGGTCCCGATATTCCCGTGGCAGCGCTCGCACCTCAGATGCCCCGCCTTCACGTGCACCGCGTGCGAGAAATATACGTTCTCCGGCTGGCGCGAGTACGACTTCCATTCCGGTTCGCGCTGCGGCGTGACATAGCGGTCGATGAAGTTCTTCTCCGCCGCAGTGGAACCCATCGCCGCGGCGTGGCATGCGGCACACTTGTCCAACGTGGGCGTGCCGGCGAAGCTGCCATCCTCACGGAAGAGGTGGCAGTCTTCGCAAGCCTGGCTGGCCTTATCGGCATGGACCTTGTGACTGAAGTCCACCGGCTGGGGCTGGCTTTTATAGATGATGCGCGGGAAGCCATTCCAGCCCGCGGCCAGGGCTGTGATGGCTCCCGCCAGAAATACGATCTTGCCGCGAATCTTCACAGTGATCTCTTTCCGCCGCCCACGAAGGGCGAGAAGAATTCATGAACCAGCGCCAGCCGCTGTTCCCGGTCCAGACGCTGGAAGAACCCGGGACGCGGTAAGCCGCCGTCGGCCGAGACGCCCTGTTGGCGCTGTAGAAAATCGTTCATGCGGAGTTGCTCCTCCTCCATCCACACCCGCGCCGCCTCGCCTTCCATCAGGTGGTCGGTGGTGCCCGGCTCAGCCATTCCCTCAAACAGCCATCCGGCTGTGTAAGGCTCGGAGGTAACACGACCCGGTTCGGCCCGGATGTATAGGTTGCAATTAGTGAGCAGCAACGGATTGGGGAAGACCAGTTCCAGGTCGACGCCATCCACGGTCAGAACCACCGCCGGACGATGCAGCCCCTTCTGCCACACGTAAGTGATGGTCTCTACGTTGCCCAGCGCGCGGCCGAGAAACGCGTCGATCCCGATGTGGCAGGCGCCGTCGGCGCTGATGTCGAGCCACAGGTGATTGGGCGAATAGCGCAGCCAGCCCGGAAGCCCCACGCCGTCGACACTATCGGCAGGCAGGGCCGGATGGGCCATCGCGAGAAAAAGTTCGCAATAGCGGAAGCTGTCGTTGCCGCAGCGTGAGAGCAGCGATTCGCTGTAAGGCACCAACTTCGGGACGGGAGCCGCGCCGCAATACTGCATCAGCGACTCGTCGAGATAGGGGCAGGCGCCGCTCGCGCTCTCCTGAGGCTGCGCCCGAAAGGCGGCGCAGGTGGTATGAGATTCCGAGGAGCACTTGTCGATTGCCTGCCCGTTTTGCGCCAAGGGAATCAGTTTCCGCATGGCGGCCGTTCGGCAGTATTTGACCTGAGCTTCTTTGAGGAAGGGGCAGGCCATAGCGGTCACCGGTCTTCCTTCTTCTCGATCTCTTCGCCGCCATCAGCCATGGTGACGCCGAGCCCGGGGACATTGAATGCATGCCCGCCATAGGAGTTGACCAAACTGGTCACTTCCGAATCGAGATTAGACAGGGCAACTTTTTTCCTGCGCCGGACTGCAAGTTCCTGAATGACGCCGGCAGCAACGGCGATGCAACAGATCAGCGTCACCACGCCCAGCGCAATGTTGGTGAAGGTGAGCCAATAGGTGGATGGATCGTTCACGAGAGAGTACTCCTTTCAACAGAAGTGGTTGCACGGAGCCTGCCATGCACAGATGAAAGGAGTTAAGGCTCACGCAGCGATCTGCCGTGCGGGTATTTCGGAATTTTATGTCTGAATAACCAGCACGGATGGGCGGGCGTTTTCGCCTTAAGGGCCAGCCTCACGCACTACACTATATAGATGCCGTCTTTATCTGTACCTGCTCGCCCCGCGGAATCGGCGAGGGGTCCGTGGTACGTGATTGCGGTGTTGAGCATCGCGGTCGCAGCTTTCCTCATCTGGCTGATCTATTTCAAAGGGCGCGAGGCCGCTCCCGATTGGGTGGCGTCCCTGCCAGCCGCCAACGCCACCTTCAACTCCCTGAGCGCGCTATGCCTGATCGGCGGCTACATCAACATCCGTCGAAGGCGCATCGCCATCCATAAGCGTTTCATGCTTTCCGCCGCCAGCTTTTCGGCGCTGTTCCTGGTCAGCTACATCACCTATCACTACTTCCACGGAGACACCAAATTCCCCGGCCAAGGCTGGATCAGGCCCGTCTACTTCCTCATCCTGATCAGCCACATCGGCCTCTCCATGGTCGCCCTGCCCATCATCTTCGCAACCCTCTACTTCGCCCTCTCCAGCAAATTTCAGATCCATCGCAAAGTGGCACGCTGGACGTTTCCCATCTGGCTCTATGTCTCGGTTACGGGAGTGGTCGTGTTCTTCATTCTTAGGGCTTACACCGCTTAGACCAGTCCAGCGTTACACAAGTGATAGAATCGCGTACCAGGAGGGGCCATGTTCCGACTGGACGCCGACCGACCGGTCGAGTTTTGCGACGGCTTACGCAGACGCGATTTTCTGCACGCCGGCGCGCTCGCCACGCTGGGCTTGAGCCTTACCGACTGGTTCGGCTTGCGTGCGCTCGGAGCCACTGGAAACAACGACGTCAACTGCATTTTGCTGATGCTGATCGGCGGGCCCTCGCAGCTCGACACGTTGGACATGAAGCCCAATGCGCCGGTCGAAATCCGCGGGCCCTACAAGCCGATCAAGACCAACGTTCCGGGCATCGAGATCTCGGAGAATTTCCCGCGCACGGCCAAACACGCCGACAAGTTTTCGCTGGTTCGTTCGGTTTATCACACCGCCGCCGCCGTGCACGACACCGGCCACCAGATGATGCAGACGGGCCGCCTGTTCCAGGGCGGCATCGAGCATCCGCACATGGGCTGCGTGCTCTCCAAACTCAAGGGTCCCAAGGGCGACGTGCCCGCGCACGTACTGCTCCCGCGCCCCATCGGCAACACCGGCGGCAACATGCCGCACGGCCAGAACGCCGGCTACCTGGGCAAAGGCTTCGACCCGTTCGTGCTCAACGCCGATCCCTCCGACCCGAATTTCAAAGTCCCCGACATGCTGCCGCCCGACTATCTGACGGCCCTGCGCGTGGACCGCCGCCGCAACTGGCGCGAGATGGTGGACAAATCGGTCAGCGACTTCGAAACGTCGCAGGACGCGCGCCTGCTGGATTCCACCTTCCACCAAGCCTATACGCTGATGTCGTCGCAGAAAGCGCGCGAGGCCTTCGAACTCCATCGCGAGCCGGAAGCGGTGCGCGAAAAGTACGGCATGAACCGCTTCGGCCAAAGCTGCCTGCTGGCCCGCCGCCTGATCGAAGCGGGCGTGCGCTTCGTCACCGTCAACATGTTCGAGACGGTCTTCGACGAAATCACCTGGGACATCCACGGTTCGAAGCCATTCAGCCCCATCAGTTGTTATCGCGACCTGGTGGGTCCCATGTTCGACATGGCATACGCGTCGCTGCTTTCGGAACTGGCCGAGCGCGGACTTCTGAGCAACACGATGGTGGTGGCGACCGGCGAATTCGGCCGCACTCCGAAAATCAATCCCGCCGGCGGCCGCGACCATTGGCCGCAATGCTGGACCATGCTGATGGGCGGCGGGCCCCTCAAAGGCGGCACCGTGGTCGGCTCTTCCGACGAAATCGCAGCGGCGCCCAAGGACCGGCCCGTGACCCCGTGCAGGTCGCAGCCACCGTGTATCACCGGCCTGGGAATCGATCTGCAGTCGAACTCCCGGGCGCGCAAGGCCGCCCCATCCCGCTGGTCGATCGCGGCACCGAACCCATCAAGGAGCTGTTGTGAGAGTAGCGCAGGCAATCTTGCCTGCCGTGTCGGCCATCCTGCCGATACTCAACCTGTGTGCCACCGTCGCGTTCGCGCAGAAGCTCACCCTCCTCCCGCCCACCGTATCCCTAACCGGCCCCGAAGCTCGCCAACAACTCATCGCCGAAGCCACTCTCCCCGACCACCAGGAAGATTGGACCCGCGAAACCACCTTTAAATCCGCCGACGCCAAGATCGCCGCCGTGGATGAGCACGGCATCGTCCGCCCCGTCGCCGATGGCGAAACCCGGATCACTGCTCAATCCAACGGAACTGCCATCACCCTCGCCGTCCGCGTGACCAACGCTCACGCGCCATTCCCGTGGAGTTTCCGCAATCACGTAATCCCGGTGATGACCAAGATGGGCTGCAATCAGGGAGCATGCCACGGAGCGCTCGCCGGCAAGAACGGTTTCAAACTGACCCTGCGCGGTTACGACCCCGAAGTGGACTACGACACCCTGACCCGCCAATCGGTCGGCCGCCGCGTCTCCCTGGCGGACCCCGCGGCCAGCCTGATTCTGCTCAAGCCCTCCTTCGCGATTCCTCACGGCGGCGGCAAGCGCTTCGCCAACGATTCGCTGGAATACCGCGTCATCGAAGAATGGATCGCCGCGGGCGCGCCGCCGCCCTCCGACAACGACGCGGCCGTTCGCAGCCTGGAAGTCTTTCCCGCCGCTCGCTGTGCTGGCGCCGAACGCCGAGCAGCAACTGGTGGTGCGCGCGACCTACTCCGACGGCCACACCGAAGACGTCACCCGCTGGGTGAAGTTCACCTCCAGCCAACGAAGGCGTGGCCACTGTGGACGATTGGGGCCGGGTGAAAATGAACGGCGCGGGCGAAGCCGCCATCACCCTGTACGTATCGCCAGCCGCGTGCTGTATGCGCGCCTCACCGTGCCCTTCGCCAACCAGGTGAGCTGCCGCCGCCTACGACCAGTTTCCCCGCCGTAACTTCATCGACGACCTGGTCATCGCCAAGCTCGAAGAGCCTCCACCTGGCGCCTTCGAAAATCGCCGACGATGCCACGTTCCTGCGCCGCGCCTATCTCGATGCCGCCGGCATTCTGCCCACCTCCGAAGAAGTGGAGAGCTTCCTCGCCGACACCTCGCCAGACAAGCGCGCGAAGCTGTCGACGGCTGATTGCATCGCGACGAATTCGTCGATTACTGGGCCTACAAATGGTCCGACCTGCTGCTGGTGTCGAGCCGCCGCCTGAACTCGACTGCCATGTGGGCCTTCTACGACTGGATTCGCGAAGCGGTGAAAGCAGAACAAGCCCTGGAACCAGTTCGCCCGCGAGATCTTCCTGAGCTCCGGCAGCACCCGCCAGAACGGCGCGCTGAACTATTTCGTCCTGCACAAAGACCCCATCGACCTTTCCGAAAATGCCACGCTGGCCTTCATGGGCCAGCGCATCACGTGCGCCCGCTGCCACAACCATCCGCTCGAAAAGTGGACGCAGAAGCAGTATTACCAGATGGCCAACCTGTTCTCGCGCGTGGGCGTCAAGAACGGCGACCATGGGCGATAACATCGTCTTCGCCAAAGTCTCCGGCGACATCATGCATCCGCGCCTGGCGCGCCCCCTGCCGCCCACACCACTCGATGGGAAGAGCATTGCGATCGATTCCCCCGAAGACCGCCGCGTCGTCTTCGCCGAATGGCTCACCAGTCCCGCCAATACAATGTTCGCGCGCACCATCGTGAATCGCGTGTGGGCCAACTTCATGGGCCGCGGCCTGGTGGATCCCGTCGACGATGTCCGCGCCACCAACCCCGCATCCAACGAAGAACTATTCGCCGCGCTCACCAAGGATTTCGTGGACCACGGCTACGACATCAAGCGCCTGATCCGGCACCATCATGAATTCCAGCGTCTATCAACTTGCCAGCGAAGCCAACGCCACCAATCAGTCCGACAACATCTATTACTCGAAATACATCGTGCGGCGGCTTTCCGCGGAAGTGATTCTCGACGCGATGTCGCAGGTGACCGGCGCGCCGACCGCGTTCGCCGGCTATCCCGCAGGCACGCGCGCGCTCCAATTGCCGGACACGCAGGTGAAGTCGGACTTCCTGGCATCGTTCGGCCGACCGCCACGCATCATGTGCGATGCCGCCGAACGATCGAGTCGACCCCACCATCGCGCAGGCGCTCGCCGTGATCAACGGCGACACGCTCAACAAGAAGTTGAGCGCGCCCGACGGCACCATCGCGCTCGTTCCTCAAGCTTGGACTCTCCGACCGCAGAATCCTGGAGTACATGTACCTGTCCGCCTTCAGCCGATATCCAACGGAATCCGAAAAGCAGGCGTTGGACGCCGCCATGGAGAGCGCCAAGGCTGACCAAGGGAGTGGAAGCCGCGCGCAAAGATGCCCACCGTCAGGCGTTGGAGGACATGGTATGGGCCATGCTCACCAGCAAGGAATTCCTATTCAACCATTAATTGTCCTCGCCTTGGCCGCATCGGCAGCCGCCGCGCCAGGTCCCCAGATCTACTCCCTCACCTGGAATCCCGATGGCAGCAGCCTGGCGCTCGGCGGATATAAAGAGGTCCGGCTGATCGACGCCTCCCGCAAGCCCATCGCCTCCCTGCCCGGCCACGCCGATGCCGTGCGCGCCGAGGCGTTCTCCCACGATGGCAAACTGCTCGCTGCCGCCGGCGGGCTGCCCGCCCGCAAAGGCGAAGTCAAAATCTGGGATGTCGCCGCGCGTACCGTGACCACCACCATCGTTGGCCATTCCGATTGCATCTACGCCGTTGCGTTTTCGCCCGACGGGGCTACACTCGCCACTGCCAGCTACGACAAACTCATCAAGCTCTGGGATGTGCGCACCGGCAAAGAGATCCGCACCCTGAAGGATCACATCGATTCCATCTACGCGGTCGCCTTCACGGTGGATGGCAAGAGGCTGGTATCGGGCGCTGCCGATCGCGCCGTGAAGATCTGGGACGCCGCCACCGGAACCCGCCTGTACACTCTTTCGGAGCCTACCGACGGCATCAACACCATCGCGCTTTCTCCCGACGGCACGCGCGTCGCCGCCGGCGGCTTCGACAAGACGATTCGCATCTGGCATCTTGGCGACACCGAAGGCAAGCTCGAAAATACCCTGATCGCGCACGAAGATGCCATCCTCAAGCTGGCATGGTCGGCGGATGGTAAGGGCCTGGCATCGGCCGCGGCCGACCGCACCGTGAAGATCTTCAACGCCAGCGACCTCACGGAAATCCGCAGCATCGCGAACCTGCCCGATTGGGCATTCGGGCTGGAATTCGCTCCTAACTCAAAATCCCTGGCCGCTGGATTCTTCAATGGACAGGTAGAGATGTACGAGGTCGATCATGCGAAAGTATTGGCTTCGAAGTAGCGCGCTCCTCGCCTTCGCTGCTTTGGCCGCGGCCGGCGCGGACCTTCATCCCGCCGGCAACCGCACCACTCCTCCCACCTTGAATTCGGTTGCCCCGCTAGGCGTAGCGCGCGGAACCACCGCCGAGTTGACGCTCGAAGGCCTGAACCTGGCGCGCGCCAGCGCCATCTATTTCAGCGACCCGGCAGTCACCGGCCGTATTCTCCGTGTGAAGGAATTGCCCGACCTTTCGGACGTCCGTCTGGGCTCGAACGGCACGCCATCCACCATCGACGTGGGGCCTCTGCCGCCACGCAACCAGGTGACGGTGGAAGTGGATGTCTCGCCCGACGCTGAAATCGGACCGGTGAGCTTTCGACTGCTGACGCCGCTGGGCACCAGCCCCGAAGGCCGCTTCCTGGTGGAGCCATACTACGGCGAAGCACCCGACCGCGAACCCAACGACACACCAGACCAAGCCTTCGAAACCTTCCTGCCCGCGATTCTGGTAGGCGCGATTTCGCGGCCTGGCGACCTGGACTTTTACAAGATTCAGGTGACCTCCGGCCAGGAGCTTTCGTTCTACAACGGCGCCATGCTGATCGGCTCGGCGCTGCAGCCGGTGGTCACTATTCTCGATGCCGATTTCAACGTGGTCCACGAATTCGGCGCCAACGGCGGCGCCGAGCAGGTGATGTTCGCGCACCGCTTTGAGAAGGCCGGCGCCTATTACGTCCGGGTCTCCGACTATCAGCAGAGCGGCCGCGCCAACAACAACTACCGCATCATCGTGGGGGAATTTCCGCTGGCATTGGGAGCCTGGCCACTGGGAGTGCGGAAGAACGCCGCGGCCGAAGTGGCGCTCCGCGGATACCACCTCGCCGCCAAGCTCAAGCTCGATGGCAAGCCGTCGCCCGATTCCGAAGACACCCTAGCGCTGCGTCCCCAGCATTCGTTCAATCCGGTGCGCCTGGCGCTGGGCAGCGAGCCCGAAATCGATTTGCAAGGCGGCGCCATCCCGGTGCCGGTGACGGTCAACGGCAGGATCGCGGCGCCGGGCGCGGAAAACCGTTATCGCTTTGCCGCGCACAAGGGCGATCAACTGCTGCTCGAAGTGAATGCGCAGCGCCTCGGCAGCAACCTGGATTCGTACCTGGAGGTGCTCGACGCCAAGGGTAATCCCATTGAGCGCGCCGTGGTGCAGCCGGTTTGGGAAACAGCCGTAACGCTGCGCGACCATGGCTCCACCGAGCGCGGCATTCGCATCGCGGCGTGGGACAGCTTGCACGTGGGCGACTACGTGATGATCGGCTCGGAGGTTATCCGCGTGGATGCCCTGCCCCTATCGCCCGATGCCGACGCCGTCTTCGAAGGCTTCGGCGGACAGCGCCAGTCCTTCTTCGACACCTCGGGCGAAGCCCACGCCATCGATGCCGCCGTCTATAAAGTGCGCATCTATCCGCCGGGGACCAAGCTCTCGCCCAACGGTCTTCCTGTGGCGCGTCTGTACTATCGCAATGATGATGGCGGTCCTGGTTTCGGCAAAGATTCGCTGGTTCACTTCACCGCGCCCGCCGACGGTGAGTACACGGTTCGCATCCGCGATGTGCAAGGCTTGGGCGGCGACAATTTCGCTTACCGGCTCACCGTGCGGCCGCCGCGCCCCGATTTCCGTCTGAGCGTTTCGCCTCGCAATCCCAATGTGCCCGTAGGCGGCAGCGTCCCCATTACGGTCACGGCATCGCGCATGGATGGTTTCGAAGATCCCATCGATGTGTCGCTACACCAGTTGCCGCAAGGACTGCATGCCACCACCGGAACCATCGGGCGCGGGCAGGTTTCGGTTACGCTCATCGTGAGCGCGGATGCCGGCGCGAAGTTGGGCGAGGCTGCGCCGTGGCAGGTGTCGGGCAAAGCGGGATCGCTCACTCACATCGCCAATCCCGAAGATCATATGAAATTGATTGCGCTGATGCCTCGGCCCGACATCACCATGACTGCCGAAACTCGCGAGGTCATGCTGACGCCTGGAGGCAAGGCGGAGATCACAGTGTCGATCGCGAGGCAAGGCGGTTTTGGGGGACGCGTCCCCGTAGAGGTGCGCAATCTGCCTCCGCAGGTGCGCGTGCTGGATGTGGGTCTGAACGGAGTGCTGATCACCGAAGACGAATCGCGCCGCAGCTTCACCCTGGAAGCGCTCCCCTCCGCCGAACCGGTGGACCAATGGATCTACGTAGCGGGAGCGATCGAGACGCGCTCAGGCCAGCAAAACTCCTACGCCGCCCCCGAAGCCATCCGAGTGAGAGTCACTAGCGCAGGCCACTAGGCCTGCCGATTTTGGCGCTACTGGAACTCGATGGTGTCCACCGAGAGGACGTCCCCATTGAGGCTCCCCGAAACCCGAGCCTTCAAGTCTTTTTCCTTAGTGAGCTTCTTGAGCGAAGCCAGAGTCTTGGCATTCCCGCTCTCGTCGAACTTCAAAAACTTGCCCTCAGCCGTCACCAAACCATAACCGCTCTTCGAGCAAGTCACCGCGCATTCGCGAGTGTGACCGGCCAAGTCCTTCCCGCGGCACATCACATCCACCACGGTTCCCGAGAACGAATCGGCGGCAGCCATCGAAGCCGCCATCACGCAAGCGAGCGCAAGTAGTTTCACGTCCAACATTATGCCGGAATCGATCCCCATCGGGATATAGTACAATAATCTCTATCGAGATATAGGTGATTATGGCGACCATTACTCAGTCAGATCTCGCTGAACGCGAAGCCTTTGAGAATCAACACGAAACCACAGTCCGGCAGGAGATCGAAACCTTCCGGGAACGAGCTGAACAATTTCTCGCAGGCGAAATCACGGAGAATGAATTCCGCCCCTTCCGCCTGAAACACGGCATCTATGGACAGCGCCAGGCAGGCGTCCAAATGGTCCGCTGCAAGATTCCGAGCGGCGTCCTCACCGCTCGCCAGACCGAACAGCTCGCGCTCATCGCCGACGAGTTCGGCGGCGGCAAAGGCCACCTCACTACCCGCCAGAACATGCAGTATCACTTCGTGCCGCTCCGCCAGGTGCCCGACCTCATGCACCGTATGGCCGACGCCGGCATGACCAATCGTGAAGCCTGCTACAACACCGTCCGCAACGTGACCGCCTGCTCGCTGGCCGGCATCGCGCGAGACGAAGTCTTCGATGTGCGCCCCTATGCGCAAAAGGTCGCGTACGCATTTCTGCGCAAGGACCTCACCAGCAACCTGCCGCGCAAATTCAAAATCGCGTTCGATGGCTGCGCGGGCTCCGATTGCATCATGGGCGCGATGAACGATGTGGGATTGCGCGCCGTGATCCGCGACGGCACGCGCGGCTTCCGCATGGTGATTGCCGGCGGCCTGGGACCGTTGCCGATGGAGGCGCAGCTTCTCGATGAGTTCGTGCCGGAAGAGCGCTTGCTGAACCAGATCGAAGCCGTCATTCGCGTGTTCAATCGCTACGGCAATCGCAAGAACAAAAACACCGCTCGCATGAAGTTCCTGGTGCGCGACCGCGGGTTCGCCTGGCTGAAGGACGAAATCGAAAAGGAATATCAAAACATCCTGACCAACGGCGGAATCGCCTGGCCGGAGATGGTGCCGGAAGGCTTCGGCGCCTACCAATCCAACCCGCAGCCCCTGGGCGATGGCGCTCTGCTGCCGGTGCTCAATCCACATCCCTCGGGCGACGCGGGCTATGAAGAGTGGCTCTCCAGCAACGTGCAGGAGCAGCGCCAGACCGGCTACGCCGCGGTGACCGTCAAGGTGGAACAGGGAAATCTTTCAAGCGCACAGTTACGCAGCGTGGCGAAGATCGCCGCCACTGCCGGCGATGGCCTGGTGCGAGTGGTGATCAATCAGAATCTGCTGCTGGCCTTCATCCCGCTCGGTAAATTGCGCCAAGTCCACGCGGCGCTGCGCGAGGTGAATCTGGCAGACTCGGGCGCGAATCAAATCGAAGACATCATCACCTGCCCCGGATCGTACTCTTGCAACTTGGGCCTCACCAAGACGATGAACCTGGGCGCTGCGCTCCAGGAGACCGTGCACACCTACAGCGATCCGCAAGTGCGCCGGCTCACCATCAAGGCCAGCGGCTGCCCGAATTCCTGCGGACACCACTGGATTGCCGATTTCGGCTTCTACGGCAACGCCCGCAAGATCGACGGCAAGGAACTCCCGTACTACCAGATGCTGCTGGGCGGAGGTTACGACGAGCAGGGCAATCTGCGATTCGGCCTCGCCGTGCAATCCATCCCCGCGCGACTGGCACCCGAAGCTGTGTCGCGAGTCCTCAATCACTTCATCGCCAATCGTCTGGAAGGCGAATCGTTCCGCCAATACGTCCTGCGCTTCAAAGTGGAGACTTTCCGGGCCATGACCAACGATTTGGCCAAGCCCGCCGAACTCTTCCCCGAAATCTACCAGGACTGGGGCGACGATACCGCCTATTCCCTGCAACTGGGTCGAGGCGAGTGCGCCGCGTAGACTTAGTACACCGTTTCCGAAATACGCCCTCGTATTCCGAGGCAACCGACTCCCTTACGGTCGCGGCTCTGATCCGAGCCGCGCGCGTCAGCAGGCGGTTTCCTGATACGCTGGTGAACTTCTGAAACGACCCACTTGGCCATAACCTAACCGGCGTCACCCATCTGACGTCCAAGCTGGCACGGAGGAAGTCCTATGCTCAGCGGTTTTGCCCAGGATATTCGGTATGCAATCCGCACCCTACGGACCAGCCCGGGATTCACCTCCGTCGCGGTTCTCTCGCTCGCCCTCGGCATCGGAGCCAACACCGCCATCTTCAGCCTGATCGACGCCGTGATGCTGCGCTACCTCCCCGTTGCGCATCCCGAAGAGCTCCTGCAAGTCGCGATGGTCGAGAGCCCCTCCTTCACGAATCCGATTTGGGAGCAAGTCCGCGACCGTCAGGATGTCTTCTCGGGCGTCTTCGCCTATGGCGGCTCGCGCTTCAACCTGTCGACAGGCGGTGAGTCCCGCTACGTTCAAAGCATCTGGGCCAGTGGCGATTACTTCGCGACCCTCGGGGTCCACGCCGTGCTGGGGCGCACCTTCACACCGGCCGACGACCGCCGCGGCTGTCCTGCCACCGCGGTCCTGACCTACGACTTCTGGCAGAGGCAGTACGGTGGGAGCACGGACATTCTCGACAAAGCCGTGATGTTCGAGGGCCATCCTTTCCAGATTCTGGGCGTCGCGCAACCCGGCTTCTCCGGCGTTGATGTCGGTCGGCCGCTCGACGTAATTGCGCCCATTTGCACCGAACTGATCGTGCACGGCGCCAACTCCAATCTCGACCAGCGCAGTAACTGGTGGCTACGCGTCGTGGGGCGGCCGAAGCCAGGTTTGAGAGAAGCCCAAGTCACCGCGAGATTGAAAACCCTCGCTCCGGGGATCTTCGAAGCCACCACGCCTCCAAGATGGCGGCCCAATGACCAGGCAAGGTATCGCGCCCGGACCTTCCAGACACAGCCGGCGGCCAACGGCCTCTCGGGACTTCGCACGCAATATCGTCCGGCTCTGATCACCCTGATGGTGGTGGTGGGCGTCGTCCTGCTCATCGCCTGCGCCAATGTCGCGAATCTGTTGCTGGCTCGCGCCGCCGCCCGACAGCGCGAAATCGCAATACGGCTGGCGCTGGGAATGGGGCATGTCCGCCTTTTCCGCCAGCTCTTGACGGAGAGTATTCTGCTCGCTCTTGCCGGAGCCGGCCTGGGGTTGCTGTTCGCGCAATGGGGCAGCCGCCTGCTGGTGCGCTTTCTTTCCACCCCGAATAACCGCGTGTTCCTCGACCTCTCACCAAATCCGCAGGTCCTGGCCTTCACCATTGGCGTTGCGCTGGCAACGGGTGTATTGTTCGGCCTGGCGCCCGCATGGCGCGCGACCCGCGTGCAGCCGCAAGCCGCCATGAAAGAGAACGGCCGCGGTCTGATCGAAGGCAGCTCGAAATTCGGTTTGGGAAAGATACTGGTGATGGCTCAGATGGCGCTGTCCCTGGTGCTGCTGGTGGGCGCGGGCCTACTGCTCGGCACCTTCCGAAAGTTGGAGACGCTGAACCCCGGCTTCGAGCCCGCCCACGTCCTCATCACCCGCCTCGATCTGCGCAACGCCCATTACCCCAAGGAACGCGTGCCCGCCGCTACTGCTGAGATGCTGGAGCGGCTGCGTGGGCTGCCGGGCGTGCAATCCGCCAGCTCTTCGGACAATACGCCCATCAGCGGCTCCATGTGGAATGACGACATCCAGGTGGAGGGCTTCACTCCCAAGTCTCAGAATGATTCGCTGGCCAACTTCTATGAAGTGAGCGGCCGCTTCTTCGAGACGCTGAGAATCCCGCTGCTCGGCGGGCGCGACTTCGACAGCCGCGACACACCGACCTCCGGCAAAGTGGCGATCGTCAATCAGACACTGGCGCGGAAGTTCTTCCATGGGTCCAGTCCCATCGGCAAGTATTATCGGCTCACCTATCCTACTCTCGGGCTGCCGGTGGAGATCGTGGGCGTGGTGGGTGACGCCAAGTACGCGAATCTCCGCGAGGAGATAATGCCGATCGTTTACATGGCAACCACCCAGGACAAAGATGCCTACCCGTCCGCCACCTTCGAGTTGCGCAGCACCGGCTCGGCGGCCGATCTTGTCCCGGGAGTTAAGGCCGCGCTGGAACAGGTAAACCACGACATCACTCTCGAATTCCGGACGCTCTCCGATCAAGTGGCGGTCTCGCTCACCAGAGAGCGCCTGCTGGCCACCCTCTCGGGTTTCTTCGGAGCGCTGGCGCTGCTGCTGGCAACGGTCGGCCTCTACGGAGTGATGGCGTACAACATCACGCGCCGTCGCGGCGAAATCGGAATCCGAATGGCGCTGGGAGCTCAGCAAAGTACCGTGCTGCGCCTGGTCCTGGGCGAAGTATCGCTGCTAGCGGGAGTGGGCTTAGCGGTCGGCCTGGCGTCAGCGTACGCCACCACACACCTGATCAACACCTTCGTCTACGGAATGACCGCCAAAGACCCCGCCACCTTCTTGGGAGCAGTAGTTCTCCTGGGAGGCGTGGCACTGGTGGCCGGTTACCTCCCCGCCCGCCGAGCCTCCAAGCTCGACCCCATGATCGCGCTGCGGGAAGAGTAGCGCGCTTACGCTGGCCGCAGAGCGCGGAGCCGCCGCACTGCCTCCACCAGCCGGCTCGCCGCGTACTCGATCTCCTCCGCCGTATTGAACCGTCCGATTCCGATCCGAATTGCCGACCGGATCCGTTCCTCCGACAAACCGAGAGCCATTAGTACATGACTAGGCTCCACGGTAGCGGACGAACAAGCGCTCCCCGTGGAAATCGCGATTTCGGGAACGCTCATCATCAGCGATTCGTTCGCCACCCCATGGAAGCTCACGTTCAGATTGCCCGCCAGCCGAGGCTCCGCCGCCCCGTTCAGTTCCACGCCATCTAGTTCGCCGTGCAACCGCCCCAACAGCCCGTCGCGCAACCCGCGCACCCGCAGGCCCTCCTCCGCCATCTCCCGCGCTGCAATCGAGCACGCCTCGCCGAAGCCCACAATCGCCGGCACATTCAACGTGCCCGACCGCATGCCCAGTTCGTGTCCGCCCCCTTCCATCTGCGAAGCGATCTCCACCCGGCGCCGCACGTAAAGCGCGCCGATTCCCTTCGGCCCATAAAGTTTGTGGGCGCTCAGCGCCATCAGGTCGATGTCGTCGCGCGCCACATCTATCGGGATCTTGCCGAATGCCTGCGCCGCGTCGCAATGCAGCAGGGCGCCGTGGCGCCGGCAAATCTCGCCGATCTCGCGAATCGGCTGGATCACGCCGATTTCGTTGTTGGCGTACATCACGCTCACCACCACGGTCTCGGGCAGCATGGCGGATTCCAGCGCCGCCAGATCCACTAGCCCATCGTCTTGCGGCACTAGGATCGTGGTGCGCCAGCCGTTCCGCCCCAGCCAACGGACGGTGTCGAGCACCGCGTGATGCTCGGTTGCGACAGTAACGATGTGGTCGCCCTGCGACCGGTATCGCTCAGCCGCGCCCTTTAACGCAAGGTTGTTCGATTCGGTGGCGCCGCTCGTGAATACGATTTCGCGTGGCGTCACGCCCGCCAGTGAGGCAATCGACTGGCGCGCCGCCTGCACGGCCTTCTCCGCTTCCCATCCAAAGCTATGACTGCGGCTGGCCGCGTTTCCGAACTTCGGACCGAAGAACGGCAGCATGGCGTCGAGCACACGCGGATCTACAGGCGTGGTGGCCTGGTTATCGAGGTAAACGCGGCGTCCGCTAATATCCACCGGAGGTGATCTCTTGAATGGAGATGCCACCGAGTCCGGTCCGCAGCCGCACGCGCTGCGCCGGCGCCGCCTTCTGGCTCGCGAAACGTTCGCCAATCAGGTCGGTGTGCTTAGGGTTGCCGAAATCGTTGTAGATCGTCCCCACCTTGGTTTTGGCGTCGATGGAATGCGGCCCCGGATCGGGCAGCATCACCACAATATCTCCACTCGTGGCGGAGGCATCGATCTCGCCCGAAACGTCTGCGATGATCACCGATCCGTGGCCATGATGAATGGCCAGGTGCGACGCGCGCGGCACGCGAATGAGATACTCCACGTCCGCGCCAGCGCGGGTGGCGGAGGAGAATGGCACGGTTAACCATCGGCTGTGCGGCGGAAGCTGGGTGGAAATTACAATCTCCGTGGCAGAGCGCCGCTCGGCCTTCACCTTCACGTTTTCCAATTTCTTGACCTTACGCTCGCGCTCCTGGCCAGCGTACAGTCCGCTGCCATATCGCGTGACCGTGACTTCCACTTCCGGGCGGTCCCAGCCTTCAATGGATAGACACCCGAATGAATCGGCCACCCGAATGGTGCCACCAGGCGCGAAATCGAAATGCTGCGTGGTGGTCAACTCCGGCTGTCGCCGGGCCGGTTCGGCCGCAAACAGACTCAAGCCCAGAAGGCCCATCGCCACGATCCGTATCATAAGACTATTCTCGCTCACTCGCCTTGAGTGCGCGTGTGTCCCGCACCAAGGCGAGATAGCGGCGTGCCAGTTCGTGAATCTGCTGTTCATGCCGCCGCTCCAGGGCTTCGCGCGGAATCAGATCGCCGCCCACGCCCAATGCAGTCGCCCCGGAAAGCAGGTAGTTCATTCCGTTTTGCAGATTCACCCCGCCGGAGGCGATCATGCGCACCTGCGGCAGCGGCACTTTCAGAGTGCGCAGGTATGCGTAGCCGCCCACCTGCGCGCAGGGATAGATCTTGACGAAGTCCGCCCCGGCCTTCCAAGCCGCAATCACCTCACTGGGCGTAAGCGCGCCGGGGAACACCAGCACGCCATTTTTCACCGCCGTATTCACCACTTCGAATATCAAGCCTGGGCTGGTCAGGAACTTCGCTCCGGCATCGATGCAGCGCTGTGCCATCTCGGCGTCCAGCACTGTACCGGCGCCTACCGCCAATTGGGGCAACGTCTCCGCAAGATACGAAATCACGCCTAACCCATCCGGCACGGTCATGGTGATTTCGGCAATCGGGATGCCGGCGCGCACCAGGGCCTCTCCGGCGTAGCTAGCCTGCTCCGCATCGTTGACGCGGACCGCTGGGACTACAGCAACTCGTTCAATCGTCTCGAAAACCTCGGCTTTAGTCATGGATTCGCGTCTCGCAATGGATTGTTACACCATTCGCCCGGCATCGGCAACTCCATTCCTCCCATAAAGAATGCATAAAGACGATGGTTTCACAGTGTGAAGATTTGATCACATTTTAATGCAATCCTTACGGCTCCCTTATAACCTTTCCCTTATACTCGATCCCAGCAGCTATCCAGAGCGTTTCATGAAATCAAACAGGAATGTATGTCAACTCACTCTCACTTAGCCAGGAACTTACTGTTACTCGGATCGTTTGCCGTTTGGTTGCCAGGGGGCGGAATCGGTAACGCCCAGCCCCGCTTGGGCGCGATCACGGGGCTCGTCCGGACAGCAACGAAAGTCCCCGTGGGCGAGGTTACCGTTACCGCCATTCAGGATGGAGGCGGCGTTCACGGCGCTATCTCGAATAGTGAAGGCGCCTATTCCTTTTCCGATCTGGCGCCGGGGACATACTCCGTAATCGCACAGGCTCAGGGATATCCCGAGACAAACCTTTCTTCCATTCAGGTAACAGCAGGGCGGGCCGCACGAGCCGACCTGGTTCTGGCAACTCCGGCGCCGCTCGTGACCACTGTTGCACCGCCGCCTCCCGTGCCCGTAGCCGCGCCTGCTCCGCTCCCATCCCTCGCCGTCCAGACACCGAATCCGGCGACTTCCTCCAACTTCTGGAAACGCTGGAAGGGCCTGGTAGCCCCAAAGGACCGCGTATTGACGGCCTCACTAGGCGACACCCCGGCACTCATGCCGAGCAAGCCCGCGCCCGATCCCTTTCCCGCGGTAACGCCCGCCACCGATCCGGCGGCAGCGCGCGCGCCGGCGACCAGTCCCGCGGCCCAGGATCCGCAGGCCCCCAAAACTGCCACACCTGCGGCGCCGGCGGTAGACCTGCAGACGCCGTTCGCGTACGGCGACTTCACCTGGCTCAATGGCTCCCCTCGCAACAAGGACACCGCATTCGACACGCCATTCTTTACGCCGGAAATCCGTTTCGACACGCACTACATGGTCAGCTCCAACCAACCGAGGGACCACACCTTAGGCGGATCCACCGAGCAGTTCCGCAACGGCGAAATCCAGTTGGAGCAGGCCAGTGTAGGCGGCGACTTCCACTGGCAGAATGTCCGCGGCCGCATCCTCACCATGTTCGGCATGTTCGCCACCACCACGCCCCGCAATGACGCCAGCGCCGGAGTGGGCCAATGGGATCTCCGCGACGCCTACCGCTATATCTCGGAGGCCTACGGTGGGTATCATTTCAACGTAAACCATGGTCTGAACGTCGATGCGGGTATCTTCGTGTCGTACATTGGGTTGTTCAGTTACTATAACTTCGATAACTGGACTTACCAGCCGTCCTATGTTTCGTCAAACACGCCCTGGTTTTTCAACGGTCTGCGCGTTCAGTGGTTTCCCACTAACAAACTGAAGATCGAGCCGTGGATCATCAACGGCTGGCAATCTTACGCCAAGTTCAATGGTCATCACGGCTTCGGCGGCCAGATCCTGTATATGCCGCACGAGTGGCTAAAGCTCGTCTTCAACAATTATGGCAACGGCACCGATGACCTCAACATCCCAGGCCGCTCGCGCATTCACACCGACGACAGCATCGAGGTCCGATATTTCAACGACCCTGAGAATACCGGGATTTCCAAGGCCGCCTTCTCTTTCACCGCCGATGCAGGCTGTGAATATGGCGCGGGAGTGACCTGCCACGGAGGCAAAGGTGGACCCAAGCAGGCGTTCCTCGGATGGATGCTGTACAACCGTATCTGGCTTCACAAAGACCTGCTGGGCCTCACTGTCGGCGGCGGTCAGATGAACAACCCCGGCCGCTACCTGACGCTGCTGCCGCCCATCAACGGCGCCGATGCCGTTTCCGGCTCGCCCTATTTCACGGCCAATCCCGGCGACAAGGCCCACATGTGGGATAGCACGGTCACTCTTCAGTACATGCCAAACCAGTACATCACTTGGTGGGCGGAAGTGGGCTACCGTCATTCCGATGTGCCGTACTTTACCGGCCGCGGCGGCATCACGCCTCCCGGCGGCAATAACGGAGCGCCGGCATATTACGTCTGCAACACCGGCGCCACTTCCGGCACTGGAAACCTCGGGGCGGCGCAGATCGCATGCGGCGGCGCTGGTAACGTCTGGTTCCCCGATCTTCGGCGCAGCCAGGCTACAGTCAGCGTCGGAGTCATGGTCAAGTTCTAACCGTCTGTCCCACGTGGCACAGGCATTTGCCTGAAGCGCCCCGACTCTTCGGGGCGCTTCTTTGCTTGGGAGGATTCATGAAGCGACAGATATATTCAATGGGACTTCTGTTTCTCGCGGTTCCCGCGCTGCTGACTCTAGCGGCATGCGGCAAAGTCCACGCGCGCTCCGATGACCCTACCGGAGGCGACCCGCCAAAGCCCCGAGTGGTCCCCGCGGTGGACCTCACCCTGTTCACGGTCGACCATCCGGAGCAGTTCCCCCTGGCAACAGCCGCGGAGCATCCCACTACCTCCGAACTGGTCGTCACCGGAACCGTGATGCCCGATGTCTCCCGCAACGTCCCAGTAGTATCGCTCGCCTCCGGCCGCATCACAGCCGTGCATGCCCGTCTTGGCGACACCGTCCAGAAAGGTCAGCTACTGCTCACGGTGCGTAGCGACGACGTGTCCGGCGGCTATTCCACTTACCGTATGGCCGTCGCGGATGAGATTCTCTCCCGTTCCCAACTCGAGCGTGCCAAGGACCTCTATGCACACGGGGCCATCGCGTTAAACGATCTGGAGGTGGCGCAGGACACCGAAGATAAAGCCAAAGTCGCCGTGGAGACCACCGCCGAGCATCTCCGCCTGTTGGGCAACGATCCCGATAAGCCCGGTGTCCTGGTGGAAGTCTTCGCGCCGGCTTCGGGCATCATAACAGACCAGCAGGCCACCACAGGCTCCCTCGTGCAGGCCTACAACACTCCGTACCCGTTCACCATCTCCGACCTCTCATCTACCTGGGTAGTCTGCGATGTGTATGAGAACGACATGGCCGCGGTCCGCCTCGGCGACGCGGCCAACATCAGCCTCAATGCGTATCCCGGGCGCATCTTCAAAGGTCGGGTGAGCAATATCGGCGCTGCCCTCGATCCGAATATCCGCACCGCCAAAGTGAGGATCGAAGTGCAGAATCCCGGCATCATGCGGCTCGGCATGTTTGTGAAAGCCACCTTTCACGGGCAGACCACGGAGATGCACACAATCGTCCCGGCCATCCGCCGTTCTGCATATGCACGATCGCGACTTCGTGTTCATTCCCGCCGGCGACAGCAAGTTCCGACGCATCGAAGTCGCCGGCGGCGACCTTCTGACCGAGGACATCAACCAGCAGGAGGTCAGGTCCGGGCTCAAGCCCGGCCAACAGGTAGTGACGAAGGCGCTGGTTCTGGATCACGCGCTCGTCGCAGTGAGCGGACGCCAGACGGAACAGAAATGATTCGCGCGCTGGTAGATTTTTCGTTAAACAACAAGTTTGTCGTGTTGGCCATCGCCCTCCTGTTGCTCGGGTGGGGCGCCATCTCGTTTCATAACCTTCCGGTCGAGGCCTATCCGGATATCGCTGACAACTACGTGACGGTCATCACCCAATGGGCAGGACGGTCCGCCGAAGAAGTGGAACAGCAGGTCACCATTCCCATCGAAATTCAGATGTCGGGAATGCCGCACATGACTTACCTGCGGTCCGAGTCCATCTTCGGCCTGTCGTTCGTCATCATGATTTTCGACGACACCTCGGTGAACGACTGGAATCGCCAGAAGGTCCTCGAGCGGCTTACCCAGGTGAGCCTGCCCGCGGACAGAATCTGCAACCGCAAATCGGCACGGACTGGAGCACCACCGGCCAGATCTACTGGTACACGCTGCGCAGCACCAATCCGCGCTACGACCTGATGGAGTTGCGGTCGCTCGAAGACTGGGTTCTCCTCAAGCAGTTCAAATCCGTTCCCAACGTCGTCGACGTCTCCGATTTCGGCGGCACCGTGCGCGAGTATCAGGTGCAGGTGGACCCCGAACAAGCTGGTGTCCTACGGCCTCAGCATCGGCCAGGTGGAGCAGCAACTCACCAACAACAACATCAACGCCGGCGGCAGTTTTGTGGAAGTCGGCATGCAGCAGATGAACGTTCGCGCGCTCGGCCTCTTCAATACCGTGCGCGACATCGAGCAGACGGTCATCAAGACCCAGACCGGCACCGCCCTGCGCGTCAAGGATATCGCCGAAGTGTCGCAAGGGCCGAAGATCCGCCTGGGCCACATGGCCCGCGCCAACCACATGGAGGACGGCCGGATCATCGACGAGCCCGATGTCATTCAGGGCGCCGTGTTGATGCGCAAAGGCGCCGAAGAGGAGCCCACGCTCGAAGCCATTCACAAGAAAGTGGACGAGCTCAACAACGGCATGCTTCCGCCAGGCGTCAAGGTGGTCCCCATGCTGGATCGCAGCGACCTTCTGCACTTCACCCTGCACACCGTGATGCACAACCTGACCGAGGGCATGATTCTGGTCAGCGTAATCCTCTTCCTGTTTCTTCTGAATGTCCGCGCCGCCGTGATCGTGGCCCTCACCATTCCCTTCTCCCTGCTCTTCGCGTCCATCTGGCTCGATCTGAGCCACATCCCCGCGAATCTGCTTTCGCTCGGCGCGTTGGATTTCGGAATGGTGGTGGATGGAGCGGTGGTCATGGTGGAAAACATCATCCGCCATCTCTCGCGCCACCGTCGCCAAACCACTCGCCGGCCCTCCCAAAACCGTCGCCGAGATCATCCGCGAAGCTTGCCACGAAGTGCAGCGGCCGGTCTTCTACGCCATCGCCATCATCATCACCGCGTACCTGCCCATCTTCACTCTGCAGCGCGTGGAGGGCCGATTGTTCCGGCCCATGGCGTGGACGGTCGCCTTCGCCCTCCTCGGCGCCATGACGTTTCTCCATCCTCATCGCTCCCGTGCTGTCGGCCACATTTTTCCGCAACGGGATCGTCGAGCGGCGCAACTACGTGATGGAGTATCTCACCGAACGCTACCGCCGCCGGCTGCGCTGGGCCGTTCATCATCGCTGGTTCGTCGCGCTAATTGGCCTGGCCGCTTTGGTCGGAACCGTCTATCTCGGTTTTGGCGGAGTCATTGGAGCGGAGTTTCTGCCGCATCTGGATGAAGGCGCCATCTGGGCGCGCGGCACTTTGGCCAACAGCACCAGCCTCACCGAGGGCGAAAAGTTCACCAACGATTGCCGCTATCGTCTTCGCGTCTTTCCCCGAAGTGAAGACCGTTGTCTCGGAAGTGGGCCGCCCCGACGATGGAACCGATACCGGCGGCTTCGGCAACACCGAGTACTTCGTCGACCTGAAGCCGCACGAAGAGTGGCGCCCGGTATTTCACAAGAACAAAGAGGAGCTCATCGCCGCCATGAATCGCGCCGTGCAGAAGTATCCGGGCGCGGTCTGGAACTTCTCGCAGCCCATCGAAGACAACGTCGGGGAGACGCTCACCGGCACCAAAGGCGCGCTCGCGCTTAAGATCTTCGGCGATGAC
The DNA here is from genome assembly GCA_963815475.1 of uncultured Solibacteraceae bacterium. GTDB lineage: Bacteria > Acidobacteriota > Terriglobia > Bryobacterales > Bryobacteraceae > Sulfopaludibacter. The sequence continues at coordinate 669,446 of CAWFHD010000001.1, forward strand.
CTGAAACTGCTGGAGCAGAAGGGCGAGGAAGTCACTGCCGTCATGTCCGCCATCCCTGGCATGCACGACGTCAAGCTGCTGCGCGATTTCGGCCAGCCCAATCTCAACCTGTCCGTCGACCGCCGGGAGGCCGCCCGCTTCGGAATCAACGTCGCCGACATTCAGGACGCCGTCCAGACGGCCGTAGGTGGCAACGCAGTCAGTGAGGTGCTGATCGGAGAACAGCGTTACGACGTGGTGGTGCGCTACCAGGCGCGCTATCGCAACACCGCCAAGGCCATCGAGAACATCCGCCTGCTTTCGCCCTCCGGCGAGCGCGTGTCGTTGGCGCAATTGACCAACGTCGCCGTCAAAGACGGCGCATACGATATCTACCGCGAAGGCAATAGCCGCTACGTCGCCGTAACCTTCAACGTCCGTGGGCGTGACTTGGGCACCACGGTGGGAGAGGCGATCAAACGAATCAACGAAAAGGTGAAACTGCCGCCGGGCTACCACATCGGCTGGTCGGGTGAATACGAAAGCGAAAAGCGGGCTGAGGCGCGACTAGCAGTGGTCGTGCCGCTCACCATCCTGGTGATCTTCATCATTCTCTACACCATGTTCCGTTCTTTCAAATGGTCGCTGCTAATCATGCTTAACGTCGGCCTGGCGCGCGTCGGCGGCTTCCTCGCCCTGGTGCTTACCGGAACTTATCTCAGCGTGTCGTCGGGCGTCGGCATGCTGGCGCTTTTCGGCGTCTCGGTGCAGACCGGCGTGATCATGCTGGAGTACATCAACCAACTCCGCGCCCGCGGCCATTCCATTGCGGATGCTGCCGTGGAGGGCGCGGTCCTGCAGGCTCCGCCCCATCATGATGACCATGCTGGTGGCCACGCTGGGGCTGCTGCCCGCGGCGCTCTCCCACGATATCGGCTCCGATTCGCAGCGGCCCTTCGCCATCGTGATCGTCGGCGGCCTGATCTCCGACCTGCTGCTGAGCATCGTTCTGCTGCCGACCTTTTATGTGTGGATCGCCAGGCGAGGCGACACACTTCCCGAACCGGAAGGGTCATTCGAGGGTTTATGAGAATCAGCATGACGAAGACCCGACCCGCTGTTGCTATTGCGGCAGCGTTGAGTTGCCTGGCAGCGGCCTTCGCCCAGCAGCCTGTCCGGATTACCCTGGAACATGCCATCCAGATGGCGCTTCAGCACAATCACACTCTCCTTGCGGCGCGCACCAACATCCAGCAGAACCAGGCTGCGGAAATCACCGCCAACTTGCGGCCGAATCCTACCTTCTTCACCGATTGGGAATACCTCCCGCTCTTCTCACGTCCGCAAGGCGAATCCATCGCGGAGTACCTCCAGGCGTCCACAGAGGGCGACCTCGGCTTGAGTTACCTGATCGAGCGGGGTCACAAACGCGCGCGCCGCCTGGATGCCGCCAAAGCCACCACCGCCGTATCCCGCTTCCAGGTCGCCGACGGCGAACGGGGCGTGGCCTTCCAGGTTGGAACGCTGTTCATCAACGCGCAGCTTGCCGAGTCCACCCTCGAACTTGTCGAGAGGGATGTGAAAAGCTTTCAGCAAACCGTCGACATCGGTGAAGTCCGTTTCAAAGACGGCGGCATGAGTGAGAATGACTACCTCAAGATCAAGCTTCAACTCGTGCAATTCGAGCAGGACGTCCAGCAAGCCATGCTCAATCGCGTGCAGGCTCTGTCCGATCTTCGCCAGCAATTAGGCTATGACTCCGTGCCCACCGATTACGACGTCGCAGGTGCTTTCGAATTTAAACCCGTGATCGTCACGCTCCCCGAATTACAAGCCAAAGCTCTGCAGAATCGCCCGGACCTGCGGGCGGCGGTGTTGGGCATAAACGCCGCCAATACCCAGTACGCCCTCGCCAAGGCGAATGGAAAGCAGGATCCCACCGTCTCGGCCAATTACTCGCACACCAATGGCATCAGCGCCGCCACCTTTTCATTCAGCATCCCAATCGCAATTTTCGATCGCAATCAGGGCAACATTGAGCAGACGCGCATCGGCATCCGCCAGGCGGAGGAGCAGCAGAAAGCAGCCTCAGGTCAAGCGCTCACCGATGTCAAAGACGCCTACGAAGCCTTGCAGGAAAGCGCGCGTGTCGCGCAATTGTTCAAAGCCAACTATCTAGATGTGGCGCAGCGAAGCCGCGACATCAGCGAGTATGCCTACCGCCGCGGCGCCCTGGCTCTACTCGACTTTCTGGATGCCGAGCGTACCTATCGAGCTACACAACTGGCATATCGCCAGGCCGTAGCCTCTTACTTACTGGCGCAGGAGCAACTTAGACAGGCCGTGGGTTCGAGGGACTTATTCTAATGACCAAAGCTGAAGTTCGCGTCCGCATTGAAGAAGTCGGAATCGTTCCGGGCATTCGCGTTTCCACGCCTCAGCGCGCGCGCTTCGCAGCGGAGGCGCTGTACCGCGCCGGCATTCCCATAGCCGAGATCACCATGACGGTGCCGAGCGCGATTGATGTGATCTCATACCTGGCCAAAGACCTTCCCAACCTGGTGGTGGGCGCCGGCACTGTGCTCGACGTGGAAACCGCCGCTCGCTGCGTGGACGCCGGCGCCTTGTTCCTCACCAGCACGGGCCTGGTCCCCGAGGTAGTGGAGTTCGCGTTGAAAAACGATATCGCTGTGTTCCCCGGCGTCATGACTCCCACAGAGGTGATCGCGGCGTCCCGCATGGGAGCCGACTTCGTCAAGATATTCCCCTGCGGCGCTCTCGGCGGCCCCAGTTACATTCACACCCTGAAACTGCCCTTCCCCCGCGTCTCGCTCATCGCCACCGGAGGCGTCAACCAACACACGGCGCGCGACTTCATTCTGGCCGGCGCCGCCGCCTTGGGTATCGGAGGACAGTTGATCAACCCCGAAGCTCTCCCCGAAATGCGCGAAGGCCAGATCCGCGAACTCGCGCGCCGCTATCTGGAGATGGTCCAATCCGCCCGCGCCCAGAAGAAAAATGGGGCCTGACACCCTTTTTGCTATCATGGGATTTCCCCATGCAAATCGAAAAAGTGTACGAGCCACAGCGGTTCGAGCCGCATTGGGCGCAATGGTGGATCGACTCCGGCATCTTCCGCGCCTCTGCCAACGCCGGAGGCCGCGTATTTTCGCTGGTCATTCCGCCGCCCAACGTCACCGGCTCGCTGCACATCGGCCACATGCTGGAGCACACCGAGATCGATGTCACGGTGCGCTGGCATCGCATGCTCGGCGATAACACGCTCTGGCTCCCGGGCACCGACCACGCCGGCATCGCCACACAGATGGTAGTGGCGCGCAAGCTCGCCGAAGAAGGCATCCAGTACCGCGACCTGGGCCGCGATGAATTCGAAAAACGCGTCTGGCAATGGAAGGAACAGTACGGCGACAACATCCGCCGCCAGATGGTCCGCTTGGGCGCATCGTGCGACTGGTCGCGCGAGCGCTTCACTCTCGACCCCGGCCTGTCCCGCGCCGTCCGCGAGGTCTTCGTTCGCCTCTACGAAAAAGGACTCATCTATCGCGGTGAGTACATGGTCAACTGGTGCCCGGACTGCAAGACCGCCATCAGCGATCTCGAAGTGACTCACGCCGACGTGGCGGGCCACCTCTGGCACATCCGCTATCCCGTAAACGGCATGCCCGGCCGCTTCCTGACCGTGGCAACCACGCGCCCGGAGACCATGCTCGGCGATACCGCCGTCGCCATCAATCCCAAGGACGAGCGCTATTTCGACCTTCACGGCAAGACCGTGCAACTGCCGCTGATGGATCGCGAGATCCCCATCATTCTCGATGAACTCGCCGATCCGCAGTTCGGCACCGGCGTGGTGAAGGTGACGCCCGCGCACGACCCCAACGATTTTGAAGCCGGCCGCCGCCACAATCTGCCCAAAATCCAGGTGATCGACGAGAACGCCAAGATGACCGCGGCCGCCGGCCCCTACGCCGGGCTCGATCGTTTCGCGGCTCGCAAGCGCGTGGTCGCCGATCTGGAAGCGAGAGGCGACATGGTCAAGATCGAGGACTACCCGCTCAAGGTGGGCACCTGTCAGCGCTCCAAGACCGTGGTGGAGCCGCTCGTCTCCACGCAGTGGTTTGTGAAGACGAAGCCGCTGGCCGCCAAGGCCATCGAAGCCGCCGAGAGCGGCCGCATCGAATTCATCCCGGCCAACTGGGCCAAGACTTACTACGAGTGGATGTACAACATCCGCGACTGGTGCATTTCGCGCCAGCTCTGGTGGGGCCATCGCATTCCGGCGTGGCACTGCAAGGAGTGCCGCGAGACGGTGGTGGCGCGCGAAACTCCCACCGTGTGTCCGCGCTGCGGCGCCTCCGAGCTGGTGCAGGATACCGACGTGCTCGACACCTGGTTCAGCTCGGGACTCTGGCCCTTCTCCACGCTCGGCTGGCCCGATCAAACCGAAGACCTGGCCACTTACTACCCCACGTCGCTGCTCATCACTGGCTTCGACATTCTGTTTTTCTGGGTGGCCCGGATGGCCATGCTGGGAATCGAATTCATGGGCGACGTGCCTTTCCGCCAGGTCTACATTCATGGCCTGGTGCGCGATGCCGAGCGCCAGAAGATGTCGAAGACGAAGGGCAACGTGGTAGACCCGCTGGTGGTGACCGAAAAGTACGGCACCGACGCCGTCCGCATGGCGCTGCTGCAGGGCGCCGCGCCCGGCACCGATATCGTGCTCACCGAAGAGCGCATGGAAAGCTCGCGCGCCTTCGCCAACAAGATCTGGAACGCGTCGCGCTTCCTGTTCCTCAATATGGAGCGCTCCGGCGTGGAGCCTTGGCTGCCGGAGAGCCTGGAGAAATATCGTCCGCAGCCCGACCCCGTCTCGCTCGAAGTCCAGATTGAGGACCGCTGGATCTTCAGCCGCCTCAACAACTGCGCCGAGCAGGTGAACCGTGCCATCGAGACCTACCGCTATCACGAGGCCGCGCAAGTGTTGTGGCACTTTGTGTGGCATGAATTCTGCGATTGGTATCTGGAGCTCAAGAAGCAGCGCTTCCAGGAAGGCTCCAGCCTCACTCCGGGCTGGCGCAACACGCTCGCCGCATTTGAGACCACGCTGCGGCTGCTCCATCCGGCCATGCCCTTCATCACCGAAGAGCTGTGGCAGCGGCTTGCCACCGATCGCAAGACCCGGCCCGTTTCCATTTCCATTGCGCCCTACCCGCAGTACCGTCAGGAATCCACCGACTTCGCAGCCGAGCGCGAGATCGGCATTCTGCAGGAGATCGTGACTATGGCCCGCACGCTGCGCACCGAGGCCAAGCTCGATCCCAAAATGCAACTCGAAGGAGCTCTGTACTCTCGCACTGACGCGCTCGAGATGGCACGCCGCCACAGCGATGCCATCCAGAAGCTCGCCAACGTGAAGCTCGAATTCCTGTCTGAGGCAGCGCCGAAATCGAGCGCCATGCGTTCCACCGCGCAGTTTGATTTGGTGCTGCACTTGCCGAAACAACAAGAAGAGGCGCAGCGTAAGCGCGTCGACAAGGAAAAGGAGCAGTTCGACAAGAATATCGCGAACCTGGAGCGGCAGTTGAACGATCCGGCCTTCGTGGAGCGCGCCCCCGCCCACGTCGTCGAGGGCATGCGGAAGAAGCTCGCCGACTACAAGGAGCAGCGCAACAAGCTATGACCCCGGTCGTCCGCCTCGCCTTAGAAGAGGATATCGGATCGGGCGACATCACCACGCTCGCGTGCGTGCCGGAAGATAGGCGCGCGCGCGGCCGCTTCATAGCGCGCGAACCCCTGGTGATCGCAGGGCTCAACGTGCTGCGCGAGCTTTATGACCAACTCACGCTGGTCAAACGCGACGGCGATAAGTGCATCGATGGGGAGATCGTCGCCGAAGTGGAAGGAGCGGCGCGTCTGCTGCTCACACGCGAGCGAGTGGCGTTGAATTTCCTGCAGCGGTTGAGCGGCGTCGCAACCGAGGCTCGCCGCTACGCCGATGCCGTTGCCGGCACCAACTGCCGGGTCATCGATACGCGTAAGACCACACCGGGACTGAGGCTGCTCGAAAAGGCCGCGGCCGCCGCCGGCGGAGTCACCAATCACCGCATTGGTCTGTTCGATGCCATTCTGATCAAGAATAATCACATCGCCGCGGCCGGCGGAGTCCGCCAGGCTATCGAAAACACACGCGCCGCCGGCCTGCCCATCGAAATCGAAGTCCGCACCAGGGCCGAACTGGAAGAGGCTCTCGACGCCGGAGCCAAACACCTCTTGCTCGACAACCTCACCCCTGCCGAGGCCGCCGATTGGATTGCGCATATCGCCGGACGAGCCAAAGTAGAACTCTCGGGAGGCATCACGCTCGTCACCGTCAGAGCCTATGCTGAAACCGGAGCCGACTTCGTCTCCGCGGGAGCCATCACTCACTCGGCCCCCGCCATGGACCTGAGTTTCCGCCTGGAGTTGCAGTGACACCAGCCGAACTTACCCGCCTGCGAGCTGCCCATCCCGGCCGCACCATCGACTACTACGAAACCGTCGACTCCACCATGCCCGCCGCCGCGAAGCTCCCGGTCGGGTCCGTGGTGGCGGCCGGCGAGCAGACCGCGGGCCAGGGTCGCCACGGCCACTCGTGGCATTCCGAGCCGAACGCCGGCCTTTACTTCTCTATCGTACTCGCCCCTCAACCCGTCCTCACGCTCGCGCTCGGACTCGCCACCGTCGATGCCATCGCTGAAACCACCGGGATCGCCTGCGACCTGCGGTGGCCCAACGACCTGATGCTCGACGGCAAGAAAGTCGCCGGCATCCTAGTGCAACTGGTCGACGGCAAAGGCATCGCCGGCATCGGCATCAATCTCAACCACACCAGTTTTCCCCCGGACCTCGAAGCCACGTCGCTGCGGATCCATCAGGGTCGGGAGACCAACGCCGCCACCCTTCTCGGCGCCCTCATCCCCTCCATCGACAACTTCGCCGCCGAGGACAAAGAGACTGTCCTCCGCCTCTTCACGCACGCATCGAGTTATGCCGCTGGCCGCCGCGTCATCGTGACGCTCCCCGATGGCTCCATCGAAGGCACCACCGCCGGGCTGGACTCCGACGGCTTCCTCATTGTGCGCAAAGACGACGGAACCGATACCCTGATTCTTGCAGGAGGCGTTCGTGCTGCTGGCTCTTGACGCAGGCAACAGTAACATCACCATCGGAGCTTTCGAAAATCGCCAACTGGTCTGCCAATGGCGCTTGCGCACCGTCCACGACCAGACGGCCGACGAGTGGGGCATCCTCTTCCGCAATCTCTTCTCGCCCGCCGATCTGGACATTGCCAAAGTGGACGGAATGATCATCTCCAGCGTGGTGCCGCCAATTAACTCCACGCTCGCTTCCATGGCGCAACGCTACTTCCACACCGAAGCCATGTTCGTGGGCCCGCGCACCGATATCGGCCTGACGATCAAATACGACAATCCATACGAAGTGGGCGCCGACCGCCTGGTGAACGGTGTCGCCGGCTTATACAAATACGGCGGCCCCTGCGTCATCGTGGACCTCGGCACCACCATCAACTTCGACGTCATCTCGCGCGACGCCGAGTATCTGGGCGGCGCCATCGCGGTCGGCATTGGCATCGCCATCGACGCCCTGTTCAGCAAGACCGCGCGCCTGCCGCTGGTGGATTTCCGACCGCCCAAAAAAGTGATCGGCACCAACACCGTCGGCAGCATGCAATCGGGCCTGTATTATGGAGCGGTCGGCATGATCGATGGCATCCTGGAACGCATCGTAGAGCAGATGGGGCCTGACACTAAGACTATCGCTACGGGTGGACAAGCGCACCTGATCGTCAGCGGTTCGCGATTCCTGCAGACGGTGGATGAGCACCTCACCCTCGAAGGCCTGCAAATGATATGGGAACGGAACCACAAGGCCTAAACTACTTCAACTATTTCACCGAAACCGAGGAGCACTTTCAGAGGGCGCGCGGCACTAGCCTGTTCTTGCTGTCGCCTCTCGATTGGGCGCTGCTGGAATCGTGGAAGAACTCGGGCGTGCCCCTGGAGGCTGTGCTGCGCGGCATCGATGCAGCGTTCGAAAAATGGCGCTCGCGCAAAGTAAAAACACAGATGGTGAACTCGCTGGCCTTTTGCGCGCAGGCCGTCCTCACCGAAGCCCAGATCATGGCCGGCGCCATCCAGCCGAAAGCGCGCAGAGAATCCGCGCCGCCCTTCGCGCTCGAGCACCTGCGCGCGTACCTGGAAAACAACGCCGCCGCCCTGCCTGCCGGCCACGAAGAGATCGCCGCCGCCCTTCGCAAACTCGCCGCCGAAGCCGACCAGCATTACGCCGACCTCGAGGCGCTGGAACAGCACCTGACCATCCTGGAAGAAAGAATGCTCGCCGCCGTCAGAACCCAACAGACCGATGATCAGGCCCTCCAATGCCGCCAGGAACTGGACCGCCAGCTTCGCCCTTATCGAGGCAAAATGACCGCCGACCAACTCACCATGCTGGAAAAGCAATACCTCGAAAGGAATCTGCTGGAGAAATCGGGCCTGCCAAGATTGAGCCTGTTTTATATGCGGTGATGGCCCCTACTCGAACTCCCATCCCTTGAAGCGGTGCTGATGCTCCACCATATCCACTCGCTTCCCCCGAAACCGCACGCCTTCCATCTCCAGCCGCATCCGCTGTTCCATCGCCGCTTCGTATCGCAGCTTAATCTGGCCGCCCGCGCCCACAACCCTCTGCCACGGCAGCGACCCGGTCGGCGACTTCTGCAGTAACTGCGCCACCTGCCGATGATAAAGCGGGTAACCCGCCGCAGCCGCCACCTGCGCGTACGTCGCCACCTTGCCTTTCGGGATCTGCCGGATGGTCTTGCGAAATGCGGTGTCGCGCGGCTCGCTCTTTGGAGCGCGCACAATCTGCTTCCGGATCGGCGGTCGCTTCTTCATGGGCATGGCGCGGAGTGCAGAATCTCCTTTTCGACGCTCAACAGGAAGCATCCCGGCTTCGTGATATCTTCCAGCGACAGACCGTTCCAATAAAGGTCGGCGGGCAGCCAATGCTGCGGCACCGTCACACGCATCTCCGTCACCGTCCGGCTGATGATCTCGATGCGATTCTCCTCTGGCGTGTACTTGCCCTGCACGCGCGCTGTGATGATGGAATCACGATGCGGCAGCACCACTCGGGTCTCCATCCGAATGCGCTCCTTGCCGCGCTGCACCATCGCAATCGCCCGATCCTCGCGCGTCTTCTTCGCCATAATCTCGACGTACTGCCGCGCATTCTCGAGCGGTTTGCCATCCAGCTCTAGAATCTTGTCGCCCACTTTCAACGGACCGCTGTATTTGGCCGGCAGGCTCGCCACCGTCAGGCCAGGACCGGGATCATCCAGCTTATAGCCGAAGTCGCCCAGGTCCAGCGATGCACCGCTCGCTCCTGCGATGCGCGTTGGTGGCAGCACGTCGTTGCGCTCAGCGGCATCGAACTTCGTCATCTGCACCCAATAGCAGCGACCGAACGAGGGCGCGTCCGTCTCGCAGTCGATCGACGCCGGGAATTCGTCGCGCGAATGCTTCGTCATCCACTTCAGCACCGTCCCGTTCGTGAGACCCGTTGCCGTGCGCCACTCCACGTTCATGCCGGCGCTCTTGAGCTTGGCCGCGAATGCCTCCGCATCTGGCGCGGCGCTCACCCACAGCACCGGCGCGTTCGCAAAATTTGTCGCATAGATACGATTGCTGTTGATCGCGGGCACGGGCGATCCGCCCAGCGCCAGGCCGCCTGCCCAAACGTCCGGCACGCGCGAGATGGCGTAAAATACCATCGCCGCCGCGTCTCCCTGTCCCGCCAGGTAGATGTGCGCCGGGTCGGCATCCGACTTCTGAATCGCTTCCGTCGCCGCCGCTGCCAGCGCCTGCGCTCGCGCATCCACACTCGTCTTGGGATCGAGCGGTGGAGCGATCACCAGCCAATCGAGCGCCTTCACCAGCATCTGCCACTGAGCGGCATCGCCCGACTCCGGCAGCACAATCGCGGGATGTTTCCCGGCGGGCGTCTGCGCGCCCGAAGCGGCGCACAACAGCAGGCTAGTTATGCCGCAGGCGAGTATGAATCTTCTTGGCGAGTTTTTCAATGTCGTCGATCTTTTTCAGCGTGGACATGGAGAGCACGTACCGATCGTCCTTTTCCAGTTCCTGTTGCAATTGTTGCGCGAGTTCGGTGAGTTGGGCAGAGTCCCTGAGGTTTTGCTCGTGCTCGGCTTTGAGGATCTCGTCCTTTTGCATCTTGCCGTTCGGCAGCCGCACATCGTCGGACTTCGAAGGCAGCGATGGGCCGTCCTGGCCGCCGCCCCGTTGAGCCTCCCCCAGACCTACCAGCAACGCGACCGCCAATGACACCCCAAGCGTCAAGCGCCCCAGCCAGTGTTTCATGGAAATACCACCTTCATCATAGCCAACCTTGCCGGCAGCAAAAAACCGCGGTGTCGCCTGCGCCCGTCAATAGAAAAGGACGCTGCGCCCCACCTTTCGTGAGCAGGCACTCGTGTTTCCGGTCCTATTTTCACCGTGTCCGGTCAACCTGCCCTGTTATCATAAAACCTATATGGATGAGGTGAACGTAGGCATTGTAGGCCTCGGTAACGTGGGCTCGGGGACCCTGAACATCCTGGCCGAAAATGCCGACCAGATCGCGCTCAAATTGGGTTTTCGCCTCAAAGTGACAGCCGTGTGTAGCCGGTCTGTGCACTCCAAGGAATTGCCTGCGGGCCTCGGCCCCGTTTTCAAAACGGCCGACTGGCGCGAAGTGGTGACCCGTCCCGAGGTGCAGATCGTCGCCGAACTTGTGGGCGGCACCGGCGTAGCCTCGGAGATCATCGAAGCCGCTATCCAGAATCGAAAGTCGGTAGTCACCGCCAACAAAGAATTGATGGCCGCCTGCGGCCCCGAAATCTGGGACCGCGCCATCCGCGCCGGCATCAACCTCGCGATGGAAGCCAGCGTCTGCGGCGGCATCCCCATCCACGCCGTTCTGCGTGAAGGCATCTCGGGCGACCGTGTCGTGGCCCTCTACGGCATCCTCAACGGCACCTGCAATTACATGCTCACCGAGATGGAAAAGCGCGACGTGCCCCTCGCGCAGGTGCTCTCCGAAGCCCAGTCGCTGGGATATGCCGAGGCCGATCCCAGTGCCGATATCGACGGCTTCGACGCGCGATCCAAGCTCGTGCTCCTCGCCGCCCTGGCCTTCGGCGAAAAGATCACGCCGTCCGACATCTTCATGGAAGGCATCCGCCGCATCTCGCCCATCGACTTCCGCTATGCGCGCCAGTTGAAGCACACCATCCGCCTGATCTGCGGCGCTCGCAAGACGCCCAACGGCCTGATCCTTTCCGTGCGTCCCGCGCTGATTCCCACCGCCACCATCCTGGCCGGCGTCCAGGGCGCCTACAACGCCGTCTGGGTAAAGGGCATGTACGGCGAAGACACGTTCTACTACGGCTGGGGCGCGGGCGCACTGCCCACCGGCGTGGCCGTCACCAGCGACCTCATGCGCGTGGCGCGCGAGATTCGAAACGGCAGCCCCGAACGCGTCTCGCCCTTCGCTCACGAACGCCTCGGCGACAATGCGCCCATCTCCGTCACCATGCAGAAGAGCGCCTACTACATTCGCTTCCGCGTGGAAGACCGCCCCGGCATCATCGCCAAACTCGCCGGCATTCTCGCCGAGAAGAAGATCAGCCTCGAAGCAGTTTTGCAGGAACCGTGCGACACCAAGGACGACCTGCCGTTCGTAATCACTGTCGAACCGACATCGGAGCAGTCGGTCCGCGACGCCGTGGACGAGATGTCGCGGCTCGATTTCATGAGGGACGCGCCTTTGGCGATGCCCATGGAGACCGCACTATGAAGTTGACTGTGATCGCCCTGGCCTTCGCAGCCGCGCTCGCCGCGCAGGTGGCCGGCCCGGCCAATGCAGGCTACAAAACTCCGGAAGGCCGCAAACAGGTAGCCGCGTCGCTGGGCGATCCGGCACGCGACCAGAGTATGCGGCCCGGCCAGTTGATGAACGAAATGGGACTTAAAGCGGGGATGACCGTGGCCGATGTCGGCACCGGCATCGGCTTCATGCTGCCGTTCCTCAGCAAGCGCGTCGGCGCCGATGGACATGTCATTGCCGAAGATATCGAGGATGATTTTCTCGCCATGGCCCGCCAGGCTGCCGACACGCAAAAGCTGTCCAACGTCACTTTTGTCAAGGGAACCGTGACCGACCCGAAACTTCCCGATGGCGGCGTGGATATCGAGCTGGTGCTGGACGCCTACCATCACTTCGACTATCCGGAAAAGATGCTGGCCTCGCTCCACAAGGCGCTGAAACCCGAGGGCCGGCTGGTGATTGTCGAGTATTACAAGAGGGAGACTGCGATGCCGAACGGCCGCGCGCTCACTCACATCCGGCTCGATATGCCCGACGTAATTAAAGAGGTGGAGGCCAATCACTTTCACCTGATCGAAGAAAAAGAGCGAACTAAAAACGTCCAGTACATGCTGGTGCTGGAGAAGAATTAGGTAATCAATGAAGAAGTTCTTGCGTTATACGATGGCGGCCCTGCCGCTGGTATTGTTGCTGCCCGTGCACGCGCAGAAGAATTCCAAAGAGGAAGGCATCACGCGCGAACAGGCCAACCAGATTCTCGAGGAACTGAAGCAGATCCGCCAGTTGCTGGAGAAGCAGAACAAGCCGGCAACTCCTCCGGGACCGCCCGAACCCACCAAAGCCAAGCTCAATATGACAGGCGCGGAAATGCTGGGCTCCAAAGACGCCCCCATCACCATGGTGGAGTTTACCGACTACCAGTGCCCCTTCTGCCAGCGCTTTCACACCACCGCCTTCACCGAGTTGAAGAAGAATTACATCGACACCGGCAAAGTGCGCTTTTATAGCCGCGATCTGCCCCTCGATTCCATGCATCCCAACGCCATCCGCGCGGCCCAGGCGGCCCGCTGCGCCAGCGAGCAGGGTCAGTTCTGGGCAATCCGCGACATCATGGGCGCCAACCCCTCTAAGCTCGACATGGACAGCTTGGTCGCCGATGCTGCCAGCCTGAAGATGGATACCGCCAAGTTCCGTTCCTGCGTGGAGAGCGAAAAGTACAAGCAGGCCATCCAGACCGACGTCCTCGAAGCCATGAAGATCGGGGCCGATGGTACTCCGACCTTCGTGATCGGAAAGAGCACGCCCGAAGGAGTCGACGGAGAAGTTCTGGTAGGCGCCATGCCCTACGACGTCTTCGACCGAAAACTAAAATCGCTCGAAGCACACTAGACGCTTGGCGGCCCGAAGCTGTCAGCGGGCCGCCAGATCTTCCAGAAAGATCCGGCGAGCCTCTTTATACTCCTCGGTAAGCATCGGACCCAGTTTGGAGAACTGCTCCACCAACTTCACTTCCTGCCGGAAAATGGTCTGCAGCGACTGGAAACCCATCACGCACGCCTCTACCACCGCGGCGCTGTACCGGTCCGACCCATCCAGCAATCGATTCGCAGTATTGAGGATGCCCTCGGCGACCGCCACTCGTTCGCGGGCCTCGGCCAGAATCTCGGCATCGCGCGACAGGTGCAGGTGCGGCGCGAAAGCGCCGGCCAGCGTCGCCCACCGATCCAGCACGATCAGCGCGCCGTAGCGGTGTGTGTCAAGCGTCATCTCGTAGGCGAAAGCGTCTCCCTTGCCCCGCCCTTCCAGCCTGCGTAAGGAGGCAGCGGCAGCGTTTAACTCGCCGAGCAGCGAGTCCACGAACGCGGAAGTGCAACCGAAGTATTGCTGGTCGGTAATGCTGGGATAGCGAATGATGCGCACGGCAGCTCAGGCCAGGTGTTCGCCCAAGGCGCGCTCAATTTCCTGCGGCTCCAGGCGCTCACCGTTGTTGAGGCGGCCCAGGATTGAGCCGATGATTTCCTTGGCTTCGTCCTTGCGGAAATTCTTGATGAAGCCGTCGAAGAAGTGCTCTCCGGCCAGCGCGTGATTGATTTCGGTTTCCTTGTTATGGTCCTGCAGCTCGGTAAAATAGACCACGCGGTACTGACCGGTATACTCGGTCTCCTTGTAGATTTCGAACATCACCTTATCGGACTCAAACAGCATAAGATTCGAGCGTAACACAGCCGGAACTCAATGCATGGTTGCCGCGATGATCCAGCAAAGCCCCAGAGCCACCGCGGCCGCAAGAATCGCCGCGGCCACATTGTGCTCGTGCACGATTTCCTTCCACAGGTCGAACGGCGCCAGCCGTACCATGATCGCGAACGCCACTACGAACACCACCGCGCCCAGCACGGCGAAAATTAGAGCGTTGAGAACGGGAAATTCGGTCATCTGCACTCCTTACTGTAGGAGCATTTGGCCGAACGCCGCAAGCATTGCTACAATAGCTTACGAACCACACCACAGAGCGGGGTTGGCCTAGTGGTTGGGCGTCAGCCTTCCAAGCTGATTTACACGGGTTCGAATCCCGTACCCCGCTCCATCCTTATCTTTAGTTCAAACTGACGATCACCTTCCGAACCTCCTCCGCCCGAGGGCTCGTCGGATAGAGCGCCAAATACTGCTCATACTCCTTCTTCGCCTCGTCCTTCCGCCCCAACTTGCGGAACACGTCCGCCAGATTCCCGTGCGCCTCTTTCCGCTTCGGATCGATCGCCAGTGTCTTCTGCAGGTACGTCAGCGCATCGTCATTCCGACCCATCACATAGTAGACGTACCCCAGGTTGTTCAGCAGTATCGGGTCGCTCGGCTTGAGCGTCAGCGCCTGTTGCATCTTCTGAACCGCTTCGTCATATTTCTTCTCGCGATAGAGCTGCTGCCCTTCCCGATCCAACGCGTAAGCCTTCGACGTCGCAACCGGCGCCGCCACTGGCTTGGCCGCCGATCGCGAAACCTGCGCCAACCGCGCGCTCTCCGACTGAATGCTCTGCTGCAGCTTCAACAACTCGGTCTGCTTGGCTGCGATCTCCTTCTCCAGCGAGGATAGCTGCGCCGTCAGCTTGATCGACTGCCCATCCATTTGTTGCGTCAGCGACGTGAGCGGCTCGGGCTTGAGTTCGAACAGAAACTCGCCGCCCTCGCTCCCCACCAGGTTGCCCACCGTGGGCGTCTGTTTGGCGAATTCCGAAACGATGGGGCTGATATACGCACCCAGTTCCGATGCCGTGATCACGCCGTTGCCATCCAGATCGGCCTTGCCCTGCAAGCCTTCGAGCAGCGCCCACGTGAACACCGAGTGACCGTTCGGCCCGTCGTCCGCCACCTGTTGGTCGGAGCCACCGGCGGTCAGGATCTGGCGCGCGGTGCGCCGCGTCACCTCTTCCAAATAGGTGTGGTCGCGCTCGAACGTGCCGGAGCCGCGCGTCAGAGCCAGCCCGCTGTAGCACGAGTCCATCACAAAATAGACATGCTTAGCCGCGATCAGATCGGCCGCTTCGCGCAGCGTCGTCATGCTGATCGCAGTCGAGTAGTAACTGGTCTTGTCGGCATCCACTGGAATGATGAAGCCCAACTGGCGGCCATCGTCCATGGTGCGTGTGGCGCCGTGGCCGGCGAAGAAGAAGAACACGCGGTCGTCGCGTCGCACCTTTTTGGCATCCGTGAATTCGTCGCCCAGCACTTGCAGAATATGCTGCCGCGTGGCGTCGCGATTGATCATCTTGCGAATGTTCTCGCGCTTGAAGCCGTACTTGTTCACCAGCACCTCTTCCACCCCATTGGCATCGTTCACCGCATAGCGCAGTTTGGGCCAGCTTTCGTAGTCGTTGATCCCCACGATCACCGCCCAGCTCTCGCGATAGAACTTCGTCTGCACGGCGGCGGGCGCGGAGGGGGCGCCGGTAGACGGGACGTCAGCGGTAGCATCAGGTGCGCGCTGCGCCGCCAACACCGGCGCCGACTTCACGAACTGACCCTTGTCATACGCCAGAAACGTATAGCCCTGCCGCTGCAGCTCTTCAATCACAGGCGAGAGCGCCAGCACTCCCTGCTTATGAATGTCGTGAAACAGGATGATGCCCTTCTGCTTCTGGTTGAGCGCGTGCAGCACCCGCATCGCGATCGATTCGGGAACGGGATCGGCCCAGTCCAGCGAATCAATCGTCCACATCACGGAGCGCAAGCCGTCGCCGTTCACCTCCGTAAGCACCTCCTGATTGCGGGCGCCATAGGGAGGTCGGAAGAGCACGGGTTTCTGGCCCGATGCCTTTTCCAGCAGCAGGCTGGTGCGATCGATCTCGCTGGCGCGGGCTGCCTCGGACAGTTTGGGCAGCACTGGGTGCGAGTAAGTGTGATTGGCGATCGTGTGGCCGTCTTCCAGCACTTTCTTCGCAATCTCACCGGTGCGCGAGAGCGTGGCGTGGCCCGCCGCATCCACCACGCCTAGGCTGGCGCCCACCTCAAAGAAGACGGCACGGATGCTGTACTTGCGCAGCAGCGCGAGCACTTGCTCCGTATACTTCGGGTGGGGACCATCGTCGAAGGTGAGCGCCACCGTCTTGGGAGCGAAGTCGTTGCCGAACGTCTCGTTACCTTTGAGCGGCGCGCCGCGCTGGCCGCCCGTGATTTCACCCGTGTATTGGCCGATCGTCTCGCCCCACTGCGCCAGAATCTGCTCGCGGCTCATCTGCCCGCGCAGCGAAGCCACGTAAGCATCCCACTTCTCGCGCGAGGGCACCGCGCCGCGCGTGGCAAACTGCGAAAAGATGCGCGTCACTTCCTGCCGATAGGCCAGTTGGATGGAGCGCAGATTGTCGGCCGTGGCGCGCACCGAATCCACCAGCTTGTCGCGATTCGTCGGAGTCACCGGCACGGCCGCTTCCATCTCCTCCATCGTGTCCAGGAACGCGAGCTTGTCGGCATCGTGCAACTGAGGATTCTGATTGAGATACTGCAGCAATTGTCGAACGCCATCGGCCCCTCGAAAACTCACGCGCGCCGCCTGTCGATACTGCTCCACGAGGTTGGCGGTCACCTCCTCCTGCACATGATGCTTGGGCCAGAAGATCATTCGCGCCGTGTCGACGGAGGACGCACGGGCGGCATCGTCGAGCGAATCGGCGCCATCCACCAGCACGATGATGCTGCGAAAGTCCTGCGTTATGGAGTCGAGCGATGCTTGCAATTGTGGGTCGGGATGGAACTGCTGAGGTTTGGAGGGCCGGATCAGGACCACGGCAACCGCCAGCGCCAGAGCAAGGACGATGGCGGGAATGACGAACTTTTTCTGAGTCATGGTGCTGGAATGGTTACTATAGCTTGGGTTGGATGATGTAACAAGCGTGAAGCAACCAGGCGCTTCGCCGCCAAGCCTGCCCCTGATAATAGATGGATGCTTCCCATCGGCCGCGCTGAGATTACTCGCGCCTACCAACTGATCCTTCCCTATATACGCCGCACTCCCGTAGTCCAGGTCGATGGCGCCGACTTCGAACTTCCCGGCGTGCCGCTCAGCCTCAAGCTCGAACTGTTGCAGCACACCGGATCGTTCAAGACCCGCGGAGCCTTCACCAATCTCCTCACGCGCGAAGTTCCGGCGGCCGGCGTGGTGGCGGCTTCCGGTGGGAATCACGGCATCGCCGTGGCCTACGCGGCGCAGCGCCTCGGCAAGCCGGCCACCATCTTCATTCCCAGCGTCGCCTCGTCCACTAAGCGCGACCGCATTCGTGGTTATGGAGCTGAGTTGGTAATCGCCGGCGACCGCTATGCCGACGCGCTCGCTGCCAGTGAACAGCACGTGGCGCGCACCGGCGCCCTTGTGGTCCACGCCTACGATCAGCCTGAAACGCTGCTCGGCCAGGGCACCACCGGCCTCGAGTTCGAGGAGCAGTCGCCAGAGCTCGATACTGTCCTGGTGGCTTGCGGCGGCGGCGGGCTGATTGGCGGAATGGCGGCATGGTATGCCGGGCGCGTCCGTATCGTCGGAGTGGAACCGGAGGAGGCGCCCACGCTGGCTCGCGCCATGGAGGCGGGCCGGCCTGTGGATGCACCGGCGGGCGGAGTTGCGGCCGATTCACTGGCTCCACGCCAGGTCGGCCAATTGATGTTCCCGATTGCACAGAAGTACGTGGAGCGCGTGGCACTGGTGACCGATGACGACATTCGCGAGGCGCAGCGCGCACTCTGGTCCACTCTGCGAATTGCCACCGAACCCGGAGGCGCGGCCGCCTTCGCCGCCCTGCTCTCGCGGCGCTATGAGCCGAAACCTGGAGAGCGAGTCGGAGTGCTGATCTGCGGAGGCAACACCACCGCCGTGGATTTCAGCAGGTAAACGCCACACCCCATTTTGGCTGCGTTACACTATTTACAAATGCGCTGGGCTGGGTCGATTCTGTTATGTGCGTTCTCGCTCTACGGGCAAGGCACACCTGACGGCGCCGATTTCTTCGAAAAAAACATCCGTCCGCTGCTGGCCGCCAATTGCTACCAGTGCCACAGTTCCAAACTCGACAAACCCATGAAGGGCCTCACGCTCGATTCGAAGGCTGGAACCCTGCGCGTCATCGTCCCTGGTAAGCCCGACGACAGCCTGCTGATCGCCGCCGTCAAAGGCACAAATCCCGGCCTGAAAATGCCTCCTGGAAAGCCGCTCGCGCCGGAGGCAATCGACGCGCTGGTGGCCTGGGTGAAAATGGGCGCGCCAGATCCGCGCACCGAGTCCGCCGCCCCCGCACAATCGTACGACTTTGAGAAGGCCAAGCAGCACTGGGCGTTCCGTCCCATACAGGATCACAAGCCGCCGCAGGTGGCCGCCCCCGACTGGAACCGTTCGCCCATCGACGCGTTCATCAAAGCCAAGCTCGACGAACATAAACTGACGCCGCAGCCGCGCGCATCCAAACTGGCGCTCATCCGCCGCGCCACTTACGATCTCACCGGCCTGCCCCCCACGGTCGAGGACACCGACGCGTTCCTGAAGGACGCCTCGCCCGACGCGTTCGCCAAAGTAGTGGACCGCCTTCTGGCATCGCAGCAGTATGGCGAAAAGTGGGGGCGGCATTGGCTCGACGTGGCGCGCTACGCCGATACCGCCGGTGACAACGCCGATTTTCCCGTGCCTTCCATGTTCCGTTATCGCAACTGGGTGATCGCGGCATTCAACCGCGACATGCCTTACGACCAGTTCCTGCGCGACCAGATCGCGGGCGATTTGATCGCGGCGCGCGACGGCCTCCTGGAAAAGAATAAGGAAGCGTGGGAGGAAAAACTCGTCGCCACCGGCTACCTCGCCAACGCCCGGCGCTTCGGTTCGCGCGCCAATGAGTTCCATCTCACCATCGACGACACCATCGATAATCTGGGCAAAGGCATGCTCGGGCTCACCGTGGCGTGCGCCCGCTGCCACGATCACAAATTCGACCCCATACCTACCACCGACTACTATGCGCTGTTCGGAATCTTCAAGAGCACCAACTACGCGCACTCCGGCACCGAAATCTACCCGCACACGTACGGATTCACTGCTCTGAATCCCGCCGACGCCGCGAAGTTGAAGGACTTCGAAACGCAGCTTTCGGGCCTCGACAATCGCATCGAGGACATGAAAGCCGGCAAAATCAAGTTCGCTACGCCGGAGGAGAAGCGCAAGGCCGAGCAGGAAAATCAGACCCGTCAGCGTCAGCTCTCGCAGCAGTATCCATACTTGCAGAAAGCCTACTCGGTGAGCGACGGCAAGCCCGTGAATGCCAAGGTCATGGTGCGCGGCGAGCCGCAAACGCTGGGGCCGGAAGTGCCCCGCGGGTTCCTGACCATCCTCGGCGGGCAGAAAGTTCCGCCCGAAGAAACCGGCAGCGGCCGACTGGAACTGGCAAATTGGGTGGCCGACGCGAAGAATCCGCTGACCGCGCGCGTGATCGTGAACCGGGTCTGGACGTGGCACTTTGGACAGGGCATCGTGGCAACGCCCGACGATTTCGGCGCGCGCGGGGAAGCGCCGTCGCATCCCGAACTCCTCGACTATCTGGCCAGCCGATTCGTGGAAGATGGATGGTCCATCAAGAAACTACAGCGCCGCATCATGCTCACTCGAACCTACCAGACGGCCAGCGGCGACGATGCGGCCGATACGCTGAAGGACACCAAGGACGCCTATCGCTGGAAGTTCAGTCGTCGGCGGCTGGACGCGGAGGAGATTCGCGATTCGCTGCTGGCGCTGGCGGGCAATCTCGACCCGGCCCCCGGCGGTGAGCAGCCATTCCCGCCCGAGATGCAGTGGCGCTACACACAGCACACCCCGTTCCTGGGAGCCGAGGCGGCGTATGCCAATCACAAGCGCTCGATTTACCTGATGCAGCAGCGTATTCGCAAGCAGCCGTTCCTTGAGCTGTGGGATGGCGCCGATCCCAACGCCGAAACCGGCGCCCGTCCGCTCACCACCACCGCGCTGCAGGCACTCTACACCATGAACGATCCCTTCTTCCACGAGCAGGCCGATGCCATCGCGGTGCGTGTGGGAATGAATTTCGGTTCGGACGCCGAGCGGCTCACCTATGCGTACAAGCTGCTCTACGGGCGCGCGCCCTCAGCCGACGATTTGCGCGAGGACCGTGCCTTCCTGACTGCGGCGCGCAAGTCGCTGAACGATACCATGGTGCCGGAATGGCAGCGCAATCGCGAAGTGTGGGCCAGCCTGATGCGCGTGATGTTGAGCACCAACGAATTTCTGACATTGGATTAACGCTATGCCGATCGAACGCCGCGATATGATTCGGTCTTTGTTCCTGGGGAGCAGCATGTTCCCGGCGCTGGTGAGCGAACTGCTTGCCAGCGGTGGCACACCGACGGCGGTGAATCCGCTGGCGCCGAAGGCTCCGCACTTTCCTGGCACGGCCAAGCGCGTCATCTGGATCTATCTCAGCGGCGGCATGTCCCACGTCGATTCGTTCGATCCGAAGCCGAAGCTGGGCGAATACCAGGCCGGCGGCAAAACCGCCGAGAACGGGCGCAAGATGCTCGGATCGCCGTGGGCTTTCAAGCCGCGCGGGCAGTCCGGCACCGAGATCAGCGAGCTATTTCCCAAAATCGCGGAGTGCGCCGACGACTTGTGCGTGGTCCGCTCGATGCGCGGCGATCATAACGATCACTTCCAGGCCACGCTCGGCATCCACACCGGGTCGGTGACGTTCAAGCGCCCCAGCGTCGGCTCGTGGGTCACCTACGGGCTCGGCACCGAGAATCAGAACCTGCCGTGCTACGTGGTGCTGGCTCCCGAGATGCCATACGCCGGCAGCCAAATCTGGTCATCCGATTTCCTGCCGGGTATCTTCTCCGGCACACGAATCACCAGCGGGCCGGAGCCCGTGCCCGATCTCAATCGCCGCGCGCCATCGCCCGAAATGCAGAAGCTGGAGTTGACCCTGCTGGAGCGATTCAATCGCAAACACGAGCGTCAGCACCCGGGCGACCCCATGCTGGAAGCGCGCATCAAATCGTACGAGACTGCCTTCGGAATGCAGATGGCGATGCCGCAGGTGCTCGATCTTTCGAAGGAGTCCGACGCGACTCTGAAGCTCTACGGCATGGAGCGCGGCGCCACCGCGGGGTTCGGCTGGCAGTGCATCGTAGCGCGCCGCATGATGGAGCAGGGAGTGCGCTTCGTGGAGCTGATCGACACGGGATCGAGCAAGAACTGGGACGCTCACGGCGATATCCACACCCACGAGCCTCTGGCGCGCAAGATCGATCAGCCGGTCGCGGGCCTGCTCGCCGATCTGAAATCGCGCGGCATGCTGAAGGACACGCTGGTGGTCTTCACCACGGAGTTTGGGCGTTCGCCCACGCCGGAGGGCGATATGGGCCGCGGCCACTACAATCGGGCTTACTCGTCGTGGTTGGCAGGCGGTGGAGTGAAGGCGGGAATCGCCTACGGAAAGACCGACGACTTCGGCGCCAAGGTCGTGGAGAACGAATGCCACGTCCACGATTTCCACGCCACCATTCTGCACTGCCTGGGGTTTGACCACACCAAGCTGACGTTCCGCCACGCCGGTCGCGATTATCGCCTCACAGATGTCGCAGGCCGGGTGGTCACAGACATCTTGGCGTAGCGCAGACCGCCGCTACTTCTTTTTCGCCGTCACCGGCGTTCTTTTGGTGAGACCTCTCGACGACATGGGGGCGATGCTGTTTACCAGCTTCTCCACCTGGTCGTGCAGTTCGTCGTAGATAGGATTCGGTGGATCGAGCGCCGCCAGGGCATGGCGCAGCAGCGCGACGGCGGCATCCTTGTTGCCTTCTTCCATTTGCTCGGCGGCTTGTTCGGCGAGCCCGTTGCCCAGGAATTTCGCGCGGATGGCGTTGGCTCGATCGGACGCTTCCTTCGCCTGATCGTACTTCTTCTGCTCCTGATAGAAAATCGCGACCTTGTCTAGCGCCATCGCCACCATGGGATGCTCGGCGCTACCCACTGAGGTCACCCACAACGAAATCAGGCGCTGATATGTGGGCTCGGCTTCGTCGTACTTCTTCTGGCCGAAGTAGGCGTACGCCAGCCCGTCGACGGTAGCGATCAGGTCGGGATGGTTCTTTCCATAGAGGCTTTCGCGAATCACCAGCGCGTGGCGAAAGGCATCTTCTGCCTTGTCGTAGGCGCGCAGCGCGGTGTGGGTCGCGCCCAGACGGTCCAGATCGTAGACCAGCGAGGCGTCGAGGTTGCCAAAGAGTTTCGTCCGAATCGTGAGCGCCGAATTGATGGGGCTGATGGCGTCCTCGGGCTTCTTCTGCTCTAGAAGGACCTGCGCCATGCGGCTATAGTCATCCGCCACGTCGACGCTTTCGTACCCGCTCGCCTTGGCGTGGCGTCCGAGTACCGTGTTCACCAGGGCGAGCGCGCGGAAGTAATCCTTCATGCCGCGGCAAAGCGAGATCTCGAGCAGCAGGTCTTCCGTGATTTTAGGATCGTTCTCGCCCAGAGTGATTTCTCGCCACGTCATGGCCATCTGCAGATAATGATCGGCATCCTTGAACTCGCCCTCAGCGTTGCGGACTGCCATCAGCCGCTTCAGAATGTCGTAACGTAGAGGATTCTCGGGCGGCGTCTGATCCACCAGTTCCCAGGCCTTTTGATAGAGGTCGCGCGCGCCGTCGTAGTCGCTGTGCATGTACTTCGCGTACCCGGCGTCCATGAGAGGTTTGATTTCGTCCACCGGCTCTTGAGCGGAGACGGCGGCCAGTAATGCGGCGACGATCGGCAGCAACATAGCTACAAGTTGTAGTACTAATTCATTAGCGTTGTCAAGGGTACCTTCGGGCTCGGGTACACTGGGGAAGGACTCCGCATGAAACTCCGCTGTCTTCTCCTGGTTTTCGCGCTCTCTTTGCCTGTTCTGGCCGACGAGGGCTTGTGGCTTTTCAGTCAGTTTCCCAAGGATGCTTTCAAGGAAAAGCACGAGACGGAGGTGACCGATGCGTTTCTCGATCACTTGCGTCTGGCCACGGTGCGCATCGGCTCAGGCGCGGGCGCTTTTGTTTCAGCGCGCGGCCTGCTGCTGACCAATCAGCACCTGGCGACCGAGTGCCTGTCGAAGGCGAATGCGCTGCAGGACGGTTTCCATGCCGCCGCCGAAGCGCAGGAGGTTCGTTGCGCCGGTCTCGAGGCGCAGGTCCTGGTGTCGATGGAAAAGGTCACTGACCAGGTGAAGGCCGCGGCTGCTGGCGTGACCAAAGCCGCCGATGCGCTGGAGAAGCGTAACGCCGCGATTGCCGCCATCGAGAAGGCATGCAGTGCCAAGACCGGAAACGTTTGCTCGGTGGTGAAGTTCTATTCGGGCGAGCGCTACGACCTTTATCAATACAGAAAATACAGCGATCTGCGGTTGGTGTTCGCGCCAGAGCGCACCATCGCGCTCTTCGGCGGCAATCCGGCGAGCCAGACGTTCCCCCGGTATGCCCTCGATATCGCTTTCCTGCGGGCTTATGAGAATGGCGCTCCGGCGGCGACTCCGCAGTTTTTGAAGTGGGGCGCGGGCGAAAAGGATGGCGCGACGGTTTTCGCGGTGGGCAATCCCGCGGCTACGGCGCGGCTCTCCACGGTGGCGCAGCTCAACTTCTATCACGATTATGTGCTGCCGTTGACCCTCGCGCGGGTACAATCGCGGATCGTGGATCTGCGCGCGTTCGCGGCCAAGAGCGCCGACAATCAGCGGGCCGCCGAATTGACCTTGTCGAATCTGGGCTCTCAGTATAAATTGTTGGCCGGTAAATTGATTGGCTTGAGCGACACCACGCTGATGGCGCGCAAGACTAACTTCGAACGCCGTCTGCGCAATTCGGTGCAGCACGATCCGAAACTCGGCGCTGAAGGCGCGAAGGTTTGGGACGAGGTCGCAACTGCCTACAAGACCTGGGCCCCATCGGAGAGGGTATACGAGGTGCTCGCGTTTCCCATGACGGACGCTGCCGATCCCGCCGTGAAAGCGGTGCTGGAGGCGCGTTACCAGGAAGAGATCAAGGCGCTGAAAGACAAACAGATTGAAGTCGCCAAGGCAAGACTGATCAAGAAGCATCAGGAGACCATTGAGGCGCTGGAGACGTCGGCGGCCGAACGCATCGCGCAGTATCGCTATAAGATCTTCGGCGATGCTGACTATCCGGACGCCACCGGCACTCCGCGAATCACCTTCGGATTAGTCAAGGCCTATCGAGATCGCACTGAGGCCCGGTGCCTTACGCTGGCACATTCGGCGGGCTCTATTATCTGGCCTATCCTCAAGAACCGTACAAACTCCCGCAACGTTGGGTAGATGGCAAAGCCACACTCGACCTGGTGACTCCCATGAATTTCGCTACCACTTGCGATATCACCAGCGGCGCTTCGGGGCCGGTGGTCAATACGGCAGGCGAGTTGGTGGGGCTCACGTTCGATGGCAATATCGAGAGCATCGCGTTGACCTACCTTTACTCCGATGAGACGGCGCGTGCCGTGCACGTAGCCACCCAGGGCATCGTGGAAGCGCTACGCAAACTGTATAAGGCTCCGGCGTTGCTCAATGAACTCGGCGTGTCGCTGACCGATCGCCACACGTCGTCGCGCTAAGTCGGTCGTTGCAGAAGTTCGCAGCGTATCAGAAAACCGCTTGCTGACTCGTGCGGCTCCGATCAGAGCCGCGACCTAAGGGAGTCGGTTTGCCTCGAAATATGGAGAGGCGTAGGTCGGGAACGATGTACTAAGTCAGAACGCAAACCTGAGCTGCACGTCGATCTTTCGGTTGTAGCTGTTGGCGCCTCCTCCGTGGACCATCACGACCATTCCTCCCAGAGTTCGCGATTGGCCGAAGTAGGGCGACGACATGTCTCCGTCGGGCGGCCCTAGATTCGTGTGGTTTAGTGCGTTGATGGTTGAGGCGCTGAGTGTAAGACTGCGCTTTCCCTCACTTCCGATTGCCCAGGCTCGTGAGGCTCGCATCGCCAGATTCACCGCGGAAGGTCCCCTCGCGGAATTGCGCGGCAATTCCACTCCATTAATGATCGGGCGGGCGGCAGGGAAACCGGTGTCATTCGGGTCGAAGCCTGTTGTGATGTTGTAGGGTATCCCGCTGTTCACCATCAGAAACGGACTCACGCTGATCTTCCAAGGCAGCGACTCGGTGGAACCGAAGACGGCACGATGCCGCACGTCGCCATACGTGGAAGGCCCCCATTCCTCTCGCAGATTGTAAGGGTCGGCAGGTTGGCCTTCGTTGTTGTCCTTGCCGTAGGAGATCGCATAGTAACCGAATAGAGTGACGCGCTTCCGATTGACGTTGAGGTTAGCCACCAACTGACTCTGCCGGCTGATACCCGCGTCTTCCGAAAGCAGGCGGATCGAAGGGTCGCCGAACGGATACTCGCCGCCAATCGGCGTGTTGATGTTGCGCGAGTCTGGCAGGTGCAGCCCGCGGCTTTCAATCCAGGTGATCGTGATCTTCGACGCGGCGTCCAGTTGGCGCTCGATGCCCACGCTGCTCTGATAGAGACGCGCGGCGCGGATGCCGTTGTAAAGCGGGCGCAGTTGCTGCGGCTGACTCTCCGCCTGCAGCACCGCGACCGGCGGAATCGCAGGAAAGAATGCAGGATTCAGAATGAGGTACGACTGCTGCGTGACGCCGTTGTAGCGGAGCGCGTTGAGCATCGCGTTGATCGGGATGCGATCATAGAAGACCCCCGCGCCGGCGCGCACCACGGTTTTGCCAGAGGCCTTCCATGCCAGGCCGAGCCGCGGCGCGAATATCGGCGCGATCGGCGATGCCGGTCTGCGCCTCGTAGCGAAGACCCAGGCTCACGGTCAGATTCGAACGCACCCGCCAATCGTCTCCCGCGAATAGTCCGACGTCGGACTGCGCAACGCGCGTGGCCGGCGAACCGGCGTTCAGGCTGAACTGCGCGGGCGTGCCGCTACGGTACTGATCGAGTGAGTAAAACGTGAACGTTCCCAGGAAGTTGTTGAACGATGTGTCGTCCAGCATCGAGTGCCGCGCGCGCCCGCCCCATTTGAAGGAGTGGTGGCCGCGAGTCACGGTGGAGATATTGGTGAGTTCCCAACTGTTGGTGACACTGGCGGAGTTGCCGGCAGGGGAGCCGCCGGTCGAGAACGCGCCCACTACATCAATCGCGGGAGTGGCCACGGCGCCGCTGTCTTGCGATACCGGGCGCAGAAACTGAAATCGCGTCTCGTTGAGCGCGCGCGGGCTGATCACGGCGGTCTCGCTGATCTGCGCCACTTGCTCGGACTGCCGTTGTTTGTAGGCGCGAGAGGGCAGGCTGAAATCGCCGGCGCCCAGATTGTCGAGTTCGATGCGCAGGTCCTGATAACGCGCGGTGAGCGTGTTGCGCGAGTTGAGCGCGAGATCGAGGCGCGGACTGACGGAGGTGCGGGTCTGCGGCGCCGAAAGCGCCTGATTGATAACGCCCTCGGGCGTGGTGGCCAGAATCAGTGCATTCTCGCCGATCTCGCGGCGTTCCACAGCCGCGGTGAGGGAGGCGCGATTGACAGACAGCGGACCGCCGAAATCGAAGCCATAGAGCCGAGCCTGATACGGGCGGGCGCGTCGACTGCGCCAGCAGAGGATTGCGCGAGTTCAGATACTGGTTGTTGTACTGCGCGAAGGCCTGCCCGTGAAACCGATCGCTGCCTGGCTTGGTGTAGACGTCGATTCGCGAAAAGCCGGGGCGATCGTACTCGGGCGCGAACGGATTCGAGTTGACCCGCACTTCGTGGATGGAGGATTTCGGCGGCAGATTGTTCCCCTGGAAGCCATCGATATATAACTGGCCGCCATTGGGCCCAGGCGCGGGACCGGCCAATGCCTGAAGCTGCAACGCCAGTTCGTCGGGGTCGTCCGACAGCGCTTCGATCTGGCGGCGGCCCAGCAACACGGCGCCGCCATTCGAATTCGGCGATGCATTGACGCGTCCCGCTTCTTCCGAGACCGTGATCGTTTCCTTACCGGCCTGGATCGCGAGCTGCGTATCGAAGACCGTCGGCCGCTCGATGCTGAAACCGCTACGTTGCACCGCCGCGAAGCCCTTGGCGCGGATCCGGAGCTGGTATTTTCCGGCTTGGATGGCGGGGAATGCGAATTCGCCCGAGGATCCCGTCACCACGCGATGCTCGCCGCCAGGCCCGCGCAGTTGCACGTTGGCGCCCGGGACAGCGGCGCCCGAGGGATCGGTGACCACGCCGCGAAGGCTCACCGCAGACCGCGCCCAGACGGCAGCCAGGATGAACAGGCAGAGAGTCCTCATTGGATCAGCGCCGGCAGGCTGAAGCCGCCCGGACCATCCATCATGCCGTGATGCATGCGCGCGATGGCTTCCACCGGGCTCAGCCCCTTATCGCCAGACTGCGCCTGCGCCATCTGGATGAGGCCGTCGATATTGGTTACCAGCAGGATCGCCGTGACGGAATCGGCATGTGCGCCCCTGGTGGCGGTCACTACGAGCGTCGTGCCCACCTTCAGCTCCTCGATATTGCACGCCGGCAGGCGTTCCAGCATTTGCTCCATGGAGGCTGGCGGCGAGGCCTGCTCCTTCGCCGGAGGCTTCATCATCTGGACGAACATTTCGCGCATATCCGGCATCTTCTTTAAGCGCGAGTCGGCGGTGACGTGAATGGTGAGCGGAGCTTTCGTAGTGAGGTCGCGTATCTGGACCTCGCCGGTGTCGCGGTTGACGGCTGTGATGGGGCCTAGGGTCGTGAGGAACGTGCCGAAGACGATGTCCTCCGCGGCGATGCTCAACCCGTCATCGCTCTTGTTTCCGCGCGTTCGAAGCTGGTCGCCCATTGCGATCTGGTCGAGAGTGCTGGAGCGAGCGTCCGAGAACTTGACGGAATCGGGCGCATATCGGCGGATCGCGGTCTTGGGGCCGATCGCGACTTGAACAGTCCGGACGCCCTGCGGGCCGCGGAGTTCGAGCGCAACGGCATCGGCGGTTTTGCCCGCGACGACACCGGAGATGCCGCGCTGCTGCCAGTCGAGCCGTTCGGCCTCATTGCGACGCTCGATGTCGGCGGGAGTGATGCGCACGATGCGTCGCGCTTCGACCATGCCGCCCACGAAAGTCACCAGGAGGCGATCGCCGATAGCGAGGTCGGTGATAGCGGCAGGCGCGGCCTTGGCGAGATTCTGCTCGCCGGCCGGAATGCGCACTACCTGGGTCTCGGGGGAGACTTGGAAGAACACAACCCCGCCCGAATCTGGTTTGATACCGAATTCCACCGGATGAGAGTGGAATTCGGTCAGGGTCCCGAGGATCGATTTCTGGGCACAAAGCGGCAAGGCCAGCGCCAGAAAAAGCAGAAGGCGGTTCATCGCGTAGCTTCCCATTTGAATTCGTGCGGCGTAGTGGTGCCGGTGATTTTGCCGCCATCCATCTGCCCCGTGAATTTCAGAGTCCCTTGCCCTTCCGGGAGTTCGATGTCGAAGCCCACCGAGGCGCCATCCACATTTCCCTTGAGCGGGAACGAACCCATCGGTCCCATTTCGAGGGTGCCGGTGACCTTCGATCCGTCCTGTTTAAAATCGAGCGAACCCTTCATGGGCCCGTGCGGCGTGTCCATGGAGACGGTCCAGTGGCCGGCCACGCTCTGGGCGAAGGCGCATATGGCGAATACGGCAAGTGCTAGAAGTTTCTTCATGCTCCGAGAGTAGGGCCGAAGGCGCCGGGTAAACTACGGAAATCCGGCAAGCGCGGATTTGGGATGCTGGGCGCGGAACTGCGTGGGCAATCGTGGGTGGCTTGTGACGCGCTTTTGGGCGGCAAAGTTGCGTCACGCTACAAAGAAGAAAAGGCGCCAGCTCGAAAAGCCGGCCGGACAATTTCTTAGGCTCTTTCGTCCGGCATGTCATCTGGATTTATGTGAAGCACCTGCTGACAGAACACCCGAGCGCCCCGGACTATAGTTATGGGCGTGGCTACCCGCCGCCCGAGAGCGCACAGAAGGAATATGACGACGCTGATCTGAATCGCGCTGTCGAGGCCTATCGCTTCTTCTATCCGACCGTTTCGGCGCAGCGATCTTCAAGGGCAATGCGAAAGTCGGTGTGGTTCCGAACAAGGTCTTTGGAACCCTGGACTCGCAACCAAAACATGTCGGCTTCACCCTGAACTCAGACACCCCCTACGCGCCGCTGCTGCTCGACCTCTCGGACGGTCCCATGGTGGTAGAGTTGCCCCCGGGACCGCTCATCTGTATCGCCATGGACATCAACCAGCTATGGGTGGCCGACCTTGGACTTCCTGGCCCGGCCGCGGGCAAAGGAGACAAGGTCATCTTCGTGCCTCCCGGCTATCGCGAGAAACTGCCCACGGGATACCGGCTGGTGAATTCCCCCTCGAACAAGATGCTGGTCGGGGTGCGCTCGCTGCCGGTGAATGGTGATGTTCCGGCAGCCATGGAGCGCATCAAAATGGTGAATGTGCATCCGCTGAACCCGGTTGCAGGATGGCCGGAGACGAAGTGGCTCGACCTTACGCCAATGCCTCAGGACACCACTCCCCTGGCCTGGGAGGACAACCTGCAATTCTGGCGGGAGTTGTATGACGTGATCGACGCGGAGCCGCCGATTCAGCGCTTTCACAACATGTATGGCGAGTTGGCGGCATGTGGAATCGAGAAGGGCAAGCCATTCCATCCGGATGCGCGGATGACCGGTATCCTGGAGAGGGCCGCCACGATAGGCAACGCACAGATGCGCGTCGAGTCATTCGCCGACAGAAGACCCGACCGTGTTGTGTGGGCAGACCGCAAGTGGGAATGGGCGGCCCTGCGATTTGAGGATGGCGACTTCAACACGCATAATTACGCCGACCTGTACGCGCGCGACAAGTGGTTCTATCAGGCGATTGGCGCTTCGCCGGCGATGTTCAAACGCGATACTACAGCCGGTTCGCTCTACTGGCTCGGCACTCGCGACCACACCGGCGTCTATGTCGATGGAGGCCGGACTTACAAGCTCAGCGTGCCACAACCCGTTCCCGCCAAATTGTTCTGGTCGGTGACGGTTTACGACTGCGATACGCGCAGCCAGGTCCAGACGGATCAGGGCAAGGCGGCCCTGCGCTCGCTGTTCGAATTGAAGAATGCCTCACCTTCAGTTCCAACCGAGCTCTTCTTCGGACCCGCTGCATTCGCGGGCCACGAAGACCGCTGGATCAAAACCATTCCCGGTAAAGGTTGGTTTGTTTATATGCGGATCTATGGTCCCGAAGAATCTGCCTTCAATGGACGCTGGAAGCCAGGCGATTTCGAGGAGATCCGGTAGGCGTCCGCGGCGAAGTGTCTATCTTTTGTCATCTTCCTGAGTTTGCGAAATGAAATAATGGGTCGGAGGAAAGCCAATGAACCTGCGACTCCTTGGCAACGCTCTGGTGATGACGATTGGCATGGCTTCGGCGCAGCCACAGAGCGCGACGTCCCAGCCGGTGTTCGCCGCGGCCTCGATCAAGCCGGATACCGGTCCCAAACGAGCCGGGATACTGCGTCCCAGTCCGGGCGCTGTCACGGGCGAAAATCTTTCAGTTCGATCTTTTATTCGCTGGGCCTGGGACCTTAAGGACTATCAGATATCGGTGCCCGGCACTCTTGAGGCGGCGGCCGATTCGCATTACAACCTCGCGGCCAAAGCCGATGGCCCTGAACCGCTGGACGGCCTGCGTTTGATGCTGCGGAGTTTACTGGCGGAGCGCTTCCATCTTGCCGTGCATTTTGAGAAGAGGGACGTTCCCGTTTTTGCGCTAATCGTTGGAAAAGACGGACCGAAGCAGCTTCACGATCCGGCGCCCGGCAACGTCCCGCATATGGAACCCGACTCTGGCAAGCAGGAGGGCGGCCAGCGTTGGGTGTTTTACAACCTGCCAGTCTCAGCGGTGATCGGGATCATGTCGAACGGCTT
Organism: uncultured Solibacteraceae bacterium; assembly: GCA_963815475.1. Classification (GTDB taxonomy): domain Bacteria; phylum Acidobacteriota; class Terriglobia; order Bryobacterales; family Bryobacteraceae; genus Sulfopaludibacter. The sequence goes on from CAWFHD010000001.1 coordinate 700,870, forward strand.
GAGCCGTCCCTTCGTCGATATGACGGAGGTCAAGGGATCGTTCGATTACACATTTGTTCTGCCCCCTTGGAATAAGGAGGAAGGGCCTCTCGACGAACACCTGATGTCGAATGTGTTCCCAGAATTGCAGCGGCAGTTGGGACTTCGCGCCGTCCAGCGGACGGCTGGTTTAGATGTGCTGGTAGTGGATCACATCGACAAGACTCCGACCGAGAATTGATTAGTGGTGGGATAGGCGCTTCCGCCTGCCAATCCGAGCGAAGCTCGGACCACTTTTTCGCCTCTGCCCTACAGTCCTGGGATCCTGAGCCTCAGCGGCCTCGCCTGTCTTTCGCTGACTACGATCTCGGTGGCACCCTGATCGGCCATCACCAGCAGGAAGCCGCTCTTGAAATACGGCTTGATCTCCCGGATGCGGGTCAGGTTGACCAGCACTTCGCGACGAGCCCGGAAGAACGTTTCCTGCGGCAGGCCCGCTTCCAATTCCGCGAGCTGATAGTTCACCCAATACGTGTCGGCGACGGTGTGAGCCTTCACGATCCCGTCTTCCACCTGGAACCACAGGATTTGATCGGGCGTCAGCAGCACCGCGCGATCTCGTTTGCGGCACACGATTTGGCGCAGCGTCTTGGGCGCCTCGCGCGCCACCCGGAAAATGTGCTCGCGATCCAGGCGGCGCGCGCGGTCCACTGCTTGCGCCAACCGCTCCGGCTCCACCGGTTTGAGCAGGTACGCCAGCGCATTCGCCTCAAATGCCGCCAGCGCGTGCTGGTCGTAGCCGGTTACGAAGATCACCAGCGGTAGCGCCACCCCGGGGGGAATCGCTTGCAACACCTCGAAGCCCGTGAGCCCCGGCAGTTCGATATCGAGGAAGAGCAGATCGGGCTCCAGCGCTTCGATCTTCTGCACGGCTTCGAGCCCGTCGCGCGCCTCGTCCACCACTTCGATCGCGGAATGCACGGCCAGCATGCGGCGCAGACGCTCACGCGCCGACTCTTCATCGTCGATGATGATACTTCTCATGGCAAAACCGCCGCGCCGCTCCGCGGAATCAGCACCGTGACGCAGCTTCCTCCTCCCTCGCGCGCTTCCAGTTTGACGCTTGCGCGGTCCTGGTACAGCGTGGAGAGGCGCTCGGCAACGTTGGCGAGCCCCAGCCCCGTCGATGGGGCGCGCGACGTCATCGGTCCCATGCCATCGTCTTCCACGCGCACACAAACCCGGTCGGCCTGCGCGTGCGCGGAAATCCAGAGATGGCCCGGCCCAGGCTTGGGCGCCAGGCCGTGCTTGAGCGCGTTTTCCACCAACGGCTGCAGGATGAGCGATGGCAGCGCCTCGCCGGCCACTTCCGGGGCCACGTCGATGTGCACGGCCAGGCGATCTCCGAAGCGCGCTTCTTCAATGTGCAGGTAGGTGCGCAGAAACTCGATTTCGTCGCGCAGTGTGGTGAGTGGGCGCGAGGAGTGCGCCAACACGTGGCGGAAGACACTGGCGAGACGTAGCGTCATGGCCTCGGCGCGGGCCGGGTCGCGTACCACCAGGTCGGCGATCGTGTTGAGCGAGTTGAAGAGGAAGTGCGGATTGATCTGCGCCCGCAACGCGCGCAGTTCGGCCTCCGACACCTGCTGCTGCAGCAGCGCCTCGCGGCTTTGCAGTTCCACCGATTCCTGTTCCCGACGCAGCGCGTCCAGGCGGTTGCCGCACTGCGCGGCCAGGGCCCGCAGGTAGTTGAGGTCGTGCGTCACCAGCGCCGGCCGGACCGGTCCGGGCAGGGCGAACAGAGCGTGACTGATGCGGCTCGCCGAGGCAATGGGAATCCACACCTCGAAGTTGCGTTCCACAATTTCCCCGTCCGTAATACCGGGCGGGCATTTGGCGGGAGTGGTCCCGTACAGCGCGATCATGCGCGCGGCGCTCAGTTCCAGGGGGTCGCGCGCTGCAGCCTCCACAGCGGCGGCGATGGCTGCTTCGCTGTCGAGCAGGCGAAGCTTGTCGGCGAACTCGCGCAGGCAGGTTCGATAATCGGGGGCGCGGAAGAGCCAGCGGCTCAACCATGAGCTGAAGCGGTCGTCCAGGAACGTGAAGGAGAGCAGGAGGCCATTGGCAAACAGGATGATCATCGTCACATGCACGCCGACGGGTAGTTTTTGATGAGCCATCTGCATCGCGTAGAGAGATTGGGCGGACCCGGCGACGAAGCTGGCCCACATTCCGGCCAGCAGGATGCGAACGCCGTAACGGATAAAGACGTCAGCGTAGCGAAAGCGGGCAAAGAGCAGGAACGCGCCCATAACCACCAGCAGCACGAAGTGGGTTCCGATGAACTGCACCCAGCCTCCCTGCGGCACATGCGGGTTCATGGTAGCGAGCGAGCCGACCACGGCCGCCACCATCACCAGGGACGGAAGGTACACCGAGCGCGGAGTGGAGGAGCGCCGTAACGACACGGCCGCGCCGATCAGCAGAAAAAGCGCCGCGTGGTAGGCAGTGAAGACGGCGATATGATTGGGCCCGGTTCTCATCCAGAGGAGCACGCCGATGGCGGTGGCGGATAGAGCGGCCACAATCAGCACCACTCGCGCGGCGATTTCTTGGAGAGCGCTGGCGGCCGAATCGCGCCAGATAGCCAGGATCGGAAGAGGCGAGGCCGCCGCGCCGCAATACTGCAGCGAATACGCGAAGAACACCAGATTGTTGTCGCGCGGGAACCCGGAACCGCGAAGGGCGTCATACAGCAGGCCACCCAGAGTCCAGAAGAAAGCGCACAAGGCGAAGCCGATGTTGGCGAGAGGAGTGCCGGGCAGGCGCGCGGCGCGCAGCGTGAGCACCAGCAGCAGGATGGCCAGCAGCAGTCCTGTGGTATACCCGATCAGTTCGCCTAAGAGATACCCGCCCGCGGTTACGCTACCGTGCAATGTATCCATCAGGGTAACCGAGCGTAGCGGCGGCGTCCAGCTCCCGAAGGTGAGCGCGGATAAATGGACGGCGAACGCGGAAAGAAAGGGGGATAAATGGTGGGCGGCTCATCGCGGCTTGCTCCACGGATTACAATGAAGCTTCACACATGAAGCGCTTCCTGGTAGTACTCGCCGCGGTGTGCGCCGCCTTGATGTCGATCTCGTGCAAGCATGCGCCGCCCGTGGGCGTAGCGGCGGAAGTGGATGGGAAGGCCATCACCTACGCGGAGCTCGACAAGCTGCAGTCGCAAAACCAGCAGCGGCTTCCCGAAGGCGCCAATCCCGACGCGGTCATGACCCAGAAGCTCGACATGTTGGGAAATCTCATCACCAACCAGATCATGTTCCAGCGCGCCGAACGCCTGGGGCTCACGGCGGTGGATGCCGACATCGACACCGAGTTCAATAAGCTCAAAGCGCCGTTCACCAAAGAGGAGTTCGCAAAAAGACTGGCCGATCAGCACATGACGGCCGAGGATCTGAAAGCGCAGATTCGCCGCGACCTCACGGTGAACAAGCTCATCAACAAAGAGATCACCTCCCACATCACCATCACCGACGCCGACGTGGCCAACTTCTACAACACCAACAAAGCAATGTTCAATCTGCCCGAGCCGCGCATTCATATGGCGCAGATTCTGGTGACGCCCGCGCCCGACCCGAATGTTCGCAACCTGAAAAACAGCAAGGCGCAGAACGATCCCGAAGCGCGCACCAAGATTATCGACATCGAGAACCGGCTGAAGCGCGGCGAGGATTTCGCCATGATCGCGCAGAACTACTCCGAAGATGTCAGCTATGCCCCCAACGGCGGTGACATGGGATTCCTGCCCGAATCCACGCTGGAGAAGGCCAGCCCTGAGTTGCGCAAGATTGTCGCAGGGTTAGGGCCCGGCCAGCTTTCTGGCGTAATGCACATGCAGGACGGCTATCGCATTCTGAAAGTGATCTCGAAGGAACCGGCGGGGCAGCGCGATTTGCAGGATCCGCGCGTGCAGCAGGAGATCCGCGAGAATCTGCTCAATCAGAAGGATTCACTGTTGAAAGCGGCGTATTATGAGGTCCAGCGCAATAGCGCCAAGGTAGTGAATTACATGGCGCAGAGCGTGGTGGACGCGGCCGCGAAGACAAAGTAGGTGAGTCAGAAAACTCGATGCTCTTGGTGTGGGGCAGGCGTTTCCGCCCTGTCAATCCGGGCGAAGCTCGGACCAGTTTTTCGACCGTGTCCCAACGGACTGATGCCGAGCTTTGTGTGCGACGAGTCGAATCGCGCTTGCCGGTGGTTGCCCTGCTCACTCGAAAATCGGCGCCAGCTTGGCCAGCACTTCATCCATAATCGCGTCGGGGACGCTTTCGAGTCTCTTGCCGCCGCGTGCGCGCAAATCGAGCGCGCGGGGCTGATCGCAGCGGACCACGCCCGTGGTCTTGGTTCCGGCGCCTGTCAGGGGCACGGCGAATCCGGCCGTCCGCGCAGAGTTTCCGCCGCTGGTGACGGGCAGGACCACTGGCACTTTGGTCACGTTGTTGAACGCCTCCGGCGAAACGATCAGGACTGGGTGGCGGCCCTTTTGCTCATGCCCTTCTGAGGGATCGAGTCCGACCAGCCAGACCTCACCCCGCTTCATCAGAGAATCTCGGCGCCCGCCGGTCCGTTGCCGACCCATTCACGGTCTTCCTTGGTGCGCGCCGCCTTGGGATTGCACTGGGCCAGGAGCTCGTCCAGGGTATAGCGGGGCCGTCGCTGCGGCTCCACGACCAGCCGGCCGCTTTCAATCGCGATGCCGACCTGGACTCCCGGCCGCAAGCGCAGGATATCGAGTAGTGCGGGCGGCACGGCCAGCATGACCGAGCCGCCGACCTTACGCAGATTCGTTGTGTGCATAGCAGAAATCGTAAGTTATACTTAAGTATAACACGCGAGCAAGGTTCCGTGATCACACGCATGCGTTTCCACCATGAAAAGCCGGAAATCGAGATTCAGGAGTTCCTGGGACGCGCAGCACGTTGCGGCTAGCCAAAGAAAGAGTCGCCATTGAACGTTGCTGACCGGCTTCGGCATCGAACTGGCGCAGTTCGAAGTCGGGGCAGGTTTCTGTAATCTACAGGGGTCTTCGCCCGTTACCTGGTCTGTCCCATTCGGTAAACGTAGATGGTGTGTTCCACTAAACCCACCTTTACGATGACCGCTTCAGACGCCTTCCAGCCTTTGATGGGAAACTGATTGGAGACCACCCTGGTTCCCGGCTTCAGGCACTTTTCCAGGTTGGGCTTCAGCTTCTCGTTGGTAGACGTCAGGAAGTAAAGCGTCACCACATCGGCGGGGCTCAGGTCGGCTCGCAGGGCGCTGGCGTGCTGCACCGTGATGCGGTCGTCCAGGCCCAGCGTGTGGATCCTGCGGCGCGCCTTCTCCACCTGGTCAGGATCGATTTCGATTCCCACCGCGCGCGCTCCGAATTTCTGCACGGCCGTAATCAGGATCCGTCCATCACCGCTGCCCAGATCGTAGACAGTCTCGCCGGATTTGACGTGAGCCGCCTCCAGCATGCGATCCACGATCATTTGTGGCGTGGAAATGGTCGGGCCCAGGTTCTCGGCCGGACCAAATTGTTGGGCCGCAGCCGCTGTAGCCAAAAGCAGCGCGCCCGCGAAGAGCCGAATCAAGTTATTGAACAAAAGCGTTCCCGCTTCCAGGTCTCCCGAACCTCAATTTTACAATACGGCCCATAATGTCGGTCCAGGCAAAGAAGACATCACGCGGCCGAGTGATCGTAAACTCAACACCCTTAAGGTACCGCACACAGTTCCCAATTGCGTCCCGCCACGGGTTTGTCTGCGGATTCAGGTTGTAGTTCATATAGAACACTGGAAATTTGACGTCTCCAAGTGCCTTCAGGGTTTCAGGAGGAAGAGCGGAATCGAGCATTACCTTGGGCCCGGCGAAAATAATCGCGTCTGGAGGCTCGGGACTGTTGTCTTTCACCTCAGCCGTGATCAGACCAGCCAGGAAATCGGTGTCGCCGTGCTTTTGTGTCAGGTGTTTGAGATCTACGGTCCCCAGATTGAGCGACTTGAGAGCATCTCCCAGCGCCGGGAAGTTGATCTGAGCCGCCGAATCCTGCCGGTAAATCACACGCTGCTCCTGCATATTGTAGGCGACTACGGAAAACTTGCCGATTCGCGGTTCGCGCGCAATATTACGCAGGATAGAGATCAGCGCGTTGATGTCGAGGGGCTGCATCGTCGCCGAGAGCGAATCCTGGGGCGCGAAATTCACCATCACCTTGACTGTGAGGGGACGTTCGGCCTGCTCGCGGACCACGGGCGGCTCCTGCTTGAACGGCTCCGTGTCGAAAGGTTGTATGGCGGCCGCCGGAATATTGAGCGCCATCTGCTTATCCCGGGCAGGCAGGCTCGCCTCGGAATCCCAATGGAAGGAGCAGATTCGCTCTGAACGGTCGCGCATCAGCCAATCGACGTGATACTTGCCCTCCCCCACCTCGAACTCACCGGCCAGGTACGCCGGTCCCTTCTCATCTTCTTCAATGGCGGGGACGGCAACGTGCTGGGAGAAATAAACACCCTCGTCGGGGTGGTTCTCGGGAGTGACTCGGAAGACCATCGTGAGTTGGTTCTCCGAGCCGGCCAAATCCTTCAGCGGCACACTCACTTCGTAGCCGGAATGGAATTTGAGATCGAAGCCCAGTGACGGTTTGCTTGGCGTCACCGTGCACGGAAGGTCTTTGCGAGCTTCCTGCGATTCCAGGATGGCGGCGTCGGAAGTAAAGAGCCGAACCATCCCGCCGGGTGAGGCGGCGGGCATCAGATCCTGGGCAGAAAGTAATCCGCCGGAGAGAATGAAAAGAGAGCAGAGGGCTGGCGCGCCCCCCAAACGACCGCATCTACAGGGCAACAAGGGCACCATCGACATCGCGGTAAGCATGTACTTTACCAGTGTCGGTCTCCTCTCCAACTGTACAGCTTGTTTACGTATTATGCCTTAATTATTTTCCAGCGCAAGGCGTAAAACTCACCAGTTTTTAGTTATGGTACCTGGGACCGGTAGAATCAAAACAGGGGTAGTAATGTTCGGCATGGATCAAACCAAGACACAAAGTGGCGAGATACCGACGGCTGACGGCCTTCCGCCCGATGTCGTTGTGAGTCCCGACACGCGGCGCGCCGAGCGCATCCCGCCGGGCCAGTCGCGCACCAAACAGTGGCCGGTGCTGGACGCTAGTGGACCACCTGCGATCGACCCGACGCGCTGGCGGTTTCACATGGGCGGGCTGGTAGGCAAAGTTGTCGAGTGGAATTGGGAGGAGTTTGCAAAACTTACCAGGGTGAAGGTATTCTCCGATTTTCACTGCGTCACACGCTGGTCGCGATTGGGTAATCTGTGGGAAGGTGTTTCCACCCGGCTTCTGGTAGAGCTTGCCGGCGGCGCGCGTCCCGAAGCGCGTTTCGTAGTGGCGCATGGCTACGATCGCGGATTCACCACCAATCTGCCGCTGGCGGATTTTCTGGCGGAGGATGCCTTAGTGGCGATTCTGCACGATGGTCAGCCGATTTCAACCGAACATGGAGGACCGGCCCGGCTGATCGTCCCGCGGCTTTATGCCTGGAAGAGCGCGAAGTGGCTGTCGGGAGTCGAACTGGTAGAGGAAGATCGCGCCGGATTTTGGGAGCAGAACGGCTATCACATGCGCGGCGATCCCTGGCAGCAGGAGCGGTACGGCTTTTGAGCGGGTCCGATCGCGAAACTTTATGAAAAACTCGATGCTCTTGGTGGGGTAGGCGCTTCCGTCTGGGTATCCATTTGACTCCGGTAACCACTACCGGTTGCGTCCGGTCAATACCTTACGAAACGTGGTCTGAGCCGCCATCTGCGGATACGTGGTCGGAGGCGTGGCCACGGCCTGTTGCATGAGTCGATAGAACAGCTTTCCGCGGCTCTTGGAGGTTCGCCGATTAAATCGAAAAGTGAACTCGTCCAGATAGCAGGGCAGATGGATCATGGAAACCGCCCCTTGGTGGGTTCCCAGTAACCATCGTTTGAGCAGCGAAATGACCAGGTGTACCCGGGGCAGCGCGTCGCTGGCGTTCTTACGCCGGCTACCGATGACGTAGATCTCGTGGTGAAAATCGAACTGCTCCAGGCCGTCATATCCGTTGTGGCCGTCAGTGATCACCGTGCTGCCGGGCGTAATCGTCTCCCGAATAAACGGACGCAACGAACCGAAGGTGTTATCCGGAATGTGTCGCAGGCGAATCCGCCCGATTCTCTTGCCATCAGCTTGGGCAGCTACCACAACTAGCGCCTTGTTCTGCAAATGTCGGCCGAGGACCTTCTCTTCTTCGCCGCCCACATAAGCCTCGTCCACCTCAATCCTTCCTCTGAGTTGGTCGCGGTCTGGCCGCACCATGGCGCGCCGCAGCTTATGCAGCCATACCCAGGCAGTCTGATAGCTGCGCAGACCCAGTGCCCTCTGCAAGCCCAAAGCGCTGGCTCCGTTCTTCTGGCTGGTCACATACCACATGGCGCGGAACCACAGCACCAACGGTTTGTGAGTATCCTGGAAAACAGTGCCCGCCGTCAGCGATGTCTGGTGGCCACATTGCCCGCACTCAAACAATCCGCGCGGATGGCTCCAGGCTTTGTCACGGCCACATTTGGTACAGCGGAAGCCATTCGGCCAACGCAGGTCAAGCAGGTACCTGCGGCAGTCCTCGTCTGTGGAAAACCGAGATTCAAATTCAGGCAAATCGCGCGGATAGTCTTCCAAGCCTCAAATACTACAGATTGTGGTTACCGGAGTCAAATGGATACCCAGACGCTTCCGCCTGCCAATCCGAGCGAAGCTCGGACAGGTTTCCCGGAGGGCGGCCTGCGCTAAGCTGCTCCTGCCACCTTGGTGAGCATGCTTACGGCCCGAACCCTCTTAGGGTCAAAGCCTCTCGCTCTCAGGGTTCGACGCACTTCTTCCAGCCGGGATTCGTAAGCGGGAAACTCCACCGTGGTGATGGCGCCGTGGTAAATCTGCGGGTTGATGGGAAAGGTGACTTGGGAAAGGACGTCCAGCAACGATTCCAGCGATCGCGCATCCACGTCCACGGAAACTGAAAGCAGTACGCCTTCGTTACTGGATAGCATACAAAAAACCCTCCAGCATCCGGCGATGGGGGCCTGACCTGCAACAAAAAACCCTGGAGCCCGAAAGGCGCCAGGGTCAAAATGTTCTCGAACAGACCGACTCGCCTTTAGCACTTTTTTTCGTGGTTGCAATTAGCAGGACCGGAAGAGCCCTAAATCAATCCACGTCAACCATAAGATAACATGCGGTTTCCCGGCGGGCAAGGATTTTAATGTTGGCCCCCGTTAGCCGGGGGCGATCTCTTCCAGTTCCAGAGCCAGAAGTGTACCGCATTTGGCGCACACAAGTGTTTCTCCATCAATCATATAGACAGCGATGGAGTCGCACTTTACACAGGCGGCGGTAGGATCGGCGGCCTCCGGCAGGGGGTCGGGCGGTTCGACCCCTGTGACCGACCCGCCCTTCGCTTTAGTAGCGGGCTCAAAGGTCGTGCCGCATTCGGCGCAGACGTGGTTATAGCAGCAGTTCGGGGTACAGCTATAGAACACTTCCCCCGATCCGCAGACGGGACACGCGATCTTGAGTTTTGTGGTTTTCAAGGGAGCTACTGTTTGGATAGGTCGAAGAACACGGGGTCGAAGAGGACCGCGCTCTTCTTCTGCAGTTCGTCGATGAACTTCTGCGACTGCTGGGGCTTCATGCTCTTCTCGATGTCGGCTTTCACTTCGTCGAAGCTCTTGGCCTGTATGGCTTCCACCTTGATCACGTGATAGCCGAACTGGCTCTTCACCGGTTCGCTGATTTCACCAACCTTCATCGCGAACGCCGCCTGTTCAAACGAGGGCACCATCTGCCCGCGATGGAAGAAATTCAAGTCCCCGCCATTGGCCGCCGACCCGGTGTCGTCCGATTCCTTCATGGCCACAACCGCGAAATCCTCGCCGCCCTTGATTCGCTTCAGAAGATCCTGCGATTTGGCCAGCGCTTCGGCTTCGCTGAGATCCTTCTGGCCGGGTTTCAGAGGCAGCGGAGAGCCGGTGAAACGAATCAGAATATGGCGCGCCCGGACCTGCTCGTAGTCGGCTTTGTGATCTTCGTAATACTTGTGCAGATCGGCGTCGGTGACTTTGATTTCCTTGTTGATATCGGCAAAGGTGGAAGCCGCCAGGGCATTGGCGTTCTGAAACATCACCTGGGTTTTGTAATTGGCGGTCTCGTCCAGTTTGCGGCGTTTGCCCTCCTGGGACAGCACCAGAACCTTCACCAGGTTGTCGGCGAACTGCTTGCGCCCGGCGCCCCGGGCGATCGGTTTGTATTGCTCGGGCAAAACATCGATGATGGCGTCGAACTGGGCGGACGTCAGGGTCATGTCCCCAACCGTGAGCACCACTTTATCGGGGGCAACCGTCGGCATCACCTTGGTGGCAGGATTGTCAGTCGACAGTGTAACGGTCGGCTTGGGAACCGGTGTCGCATTGGCGGGGGGAGGTGTCTGGGCCAGTAGACACGCCGCCGGACATAAAAATAGCATACTGCGGAAAAACATCATGCACTCTATGATAGCGAACTAGCTTGTAAAGCCGGTGGTCTCTACAAGTGGCGCGTGTGGTCTTTAGTGGCGCTGGTGGTCTTGCCACCGGCGGCCTCTAGCCGATGTCAACCTACGTCGCTGGTTCCACTACCGCCGACATCGATCCCGTCGATCTCGGGAGACGCCAGTCGGCGCCGTAGGAGTGGATCTGGTCGCGGGCGAATTCGGCTTGCGGAAGTTCGCAGGTGATCAGGACCGTCCGGCCGCAGCGGTCCACTTCCTCGGCGTGGCGATAAGCCTGGTCCAGCGTAAAGATGAAGATTTTTTGCAGCATCTCGATCACGTAGTCGTACGTGTGATCGTTGTCGTCCAGCAGCACCACCCGGTAAAGCGGTACCAGGCGCTCCTGCTCGAAGACTTCCGTTTCGGGAGAAACCGAGGGTTTCGCCATGTGCTATCACCAGTATGCGCCTTTGTGCAGGCGGGGACAACCGCCCGACGCCGTGTTATACTGGCCAAGTCTACCTGTTCATTTTGATCCAGGGAACATCTATGCCTAAGTTGAAGACTCACAAAGGTGCGTCTAAGCGGTTCAAGAAGACCGGCACGGGAAAAGTGGTTCGTTCTCATGCCTTTGGCCGGCACATTTTGACCTCGAAGCCGCACAAGCGCAAGAAGAAGTTGCATCGGACTGTGGTTGCCGATAAGGCCGACCAGACAGTTCTGAAGCGCATGCTGCCCTACTAGGGTTGGCATTCTTGCGCGGACGGTGCGCGTGGCACGTGCCCGATCCGCCAATCGATGAATATCATCAGAAGGAGATGAAACGTGCCTAGAGTAAAACGTGGAACCCACCGCCGGGCTACCCGCAAAAAGACGCTCAAGCTGGCGTCCGGCTATTTCCTAACTAAAAGTAAACTGAATCGCGCCGCTCAGGAGGCCGTCGAGCGTGGCCTGAAGTTCGCCTATGTCGGCCGTAAGAACAAGAAACGCGAATTCCGTTCCCTGTGGATCGTCCGCATCAACGCGGCTTGCCGCGCGGCGGGCATCAGCTACAGCCAGTTCATCCATGGCGTGAAGGTGGCCGGAATGGACTTGAACCGCAAGTCGCTGGCCGATGTCGCGCTGCATGACGACGCGTTCTTCCAGACCCTGGTGGCATCTGCCAAAGGGGCGCTAGGAGAAGGCATGAGCCCGGTGGAGCAGGAAGGATTCTCTAAGCAGCCTGGAGGATCGCATCCAGCGCGCGGTCCAACTGGTATCGAAGTTGCGCCAGGAGAAGGAAGCGGCAATCGAAGAGGCCGCCGCACGCCCGGGCTGAAGCGGCCCGCCTGGCCGATGAAGTGAAGAGCCTGCATGCCGAACGCAAGCAGGTTCGTTCGCGCATCGAGAAATTGCTCGGCCAGATCGACCAGTTGAGCGCCAGTTAGCGTCCCGCTGGCGAACCATCCGGAGGTGCGGAATGGAAAACAGCCCTCCCGAGAAACAACCCGTTCGCGTCACCATTCTAAGCCGCAACTACGTGCTTCGGACTTCGGGCGATCCCCACGAAGTCGAGGAGGTGGCGCGCAGCGTGGACGAGCTGATGCTCAACATCGCCGGACGCGCTCCCAATGCCGATTCCACCCACATCGCCGTGCTTGGCCTGCATGCATCTGGCCGATAAGCTGCGTTCGCTCGAAAGCGATCTCAACCGGCTTGAAGCAGCGAGTGGATCGCAAATCGGGCGAGTTTGCGGACATGCTCGAACAGTTGATCGTCGCCGCGGAGGAGCCATGAGATTGCTTCCCTTCCTGCTGACTATGGCACTGACAGCCGCTTCTAACTATCCATCCGAGATCGCCGAATGGCAGCATCAGCGCGAAACCGCGCTACGCGCTGAAGGCGGCTGGCTGACCCTGACGGGCCTCTTCTGGTTGCACGACGGGGTCAATTCCTTTGGCAGGGATCCGGGCAACGACGTCGCTCTCGAAGATGGCCCGCCGCACGCCGGCGTGTTCGAGTTGCACAACGGTACAGTCTCGGTGACCCTCGCCGGCAACCGCCGGGACGTGAAGCCGGACTCCGCCGACGTGGTGAAGATTGGCCGCCTCAACCTCTTGGTGATCAAACGATCGGACAAGTTCGGAATTCGCGTCAAGGATCCGGAGAGCAAGGCGCGTCGCGAATTTCACGCCCTCGAGTACTTTCCCACCAATGAAGCCTATCGCGTAACCGCCCGCTGGGTAGCCGAGCCGCGCAGAATTCCCATCCTCAACATTCTGGGCCAGACCGAAAACTCGGAATGCCCGGGATACGCGGTTTTCGACCTCCAGGGCAAGGAATTAAAGCTCTATCCAATCATCGAAACTCCGGGCGATCAGGAACTCTTCTACATCTTCCGCGACCAGACCGCCGGCAAAGAAACCTACGGCGCCGGCCGCTTCTTCTACTCCGCCATGCCCAAAGACGGCAAAGTGGTGATCGACTTCAACAAAGCCTATAACCCGCCCTGCACCTTCAGTCCCTACGCCACCTGTCCCCTGCCCCCGCCCGAGAATCGTCTCCCGGTGAGGATTGAAGCAGGGGAGAAAAAATACGGCGAACACTAATAAATTCAGCCCCCTAGCTCGCAATTTCTAGTTTTGCTTTACTGCAAATTCTCTAACGAATCTCGCATCGCCTCCAAGCTTCCGTCTGCACTTTCCAATTTGTTCAACACCTCGTCGTGGAGCCGGAAGAAGCGGGATACCACCTCGGGATCCCTCCAGCCTTTTTCGGTCTCGGATTCGATTATGGCGAGGGCTTCTTCGGGCTTATAGGCAGGCTTGTAGGGCCTGGGACTGGTGAGTGCGTCGTAGATATCCGCTACTTGCAGGACCCTTGCCAGCATGGGAATCTGCTCTCCGACCAGACCGTCAGGATAGCCCGAACCGTCCCATCGCTCGTGGTGGCTGCGAATGAGCGGCAGCACCGGCTGTATCGACAGCAGGCCGCGGCAGATGTCTTCGCCTCGCGTGGTGTGGGTTCGCATCGTTACCCATTCGTCGGCCGTGAGTTTGCCCGGCTTGAACAGGATGGAGTCCGGAATCCCGACCTTGCCGATATCGTGCAGGAAGCCGCCGCGATAAACGGCCACCAGGTCGTTGTGCTCCAGCCCCATCATCACCCCAAGAGCCACTCCAATGAAGGCCATCCGTTCACAATGACCGGCCGTATGACGGTCCCTTTGTTCCACCGCTTGTGCCAGCGCGAATAAGACAGCTTCGGTTTCATCCGTCGCTATCGCGGCGCGGCATCGTTTGGGGGCATCGCTGAGTTCACTCCAGGACTCTTGAATACAAGCCATCATTGGCTTGCGTGGAATCCGGACGCCGGAAAGCGGATATATTTGCAGTTGGCCCATGACCTACTGCATATATCGGCGGGTCTGTCCAAAAGAATAGCCTAAAGGAAAAAATCGGATTTCATTGTCTGATTACCGTAACCGCGCGCCAGCCGGAATTGCCCGCCGCATCATATGCCCGTACTGTGACTACATTAGTCCCCACCAGCAGCGGCACTTGCGCCGACCAGTTTGTCGTGCCGGACGCGCTCCCCGCGCTGCCCGTGGACGTGCTCCATTTGACCGACGTCACACCCACGCTGTCGCTGGCTGTGCCGCTGAGGCTTAAGTAAGCGCCCGTCGTCGAAACAATTGTCCCGCCCGGCGTGGTGATCGAGATCGCTGGCGCGATGGTGTCCGACCCCGTCGGAGGATTTGCCGGCGGCGTGGGCGGAGTCGGATTGCTTGGCGGCAACGTCGGTGTCACCGGAGGCGTGGCGGGCGGAGTCGCTGGCGGCGCCTTGCCTGAAGTGCTTCCATAGAGCGCGTGAATCGCCGCAATATCGTCGCTGGTCAATCCCGTGGACAGCCTGTAATAGGGATACATCACCGCATTCGGATTGTCGGAGTGACCCAACCCTAAGGCGTGCCCAGCTTCGTGTAGCGCCACCGAGAACAGGTCGATTCCCGAACCCACACCCCAGCTTTCGGCAGCATTGAAATGCATATCGCCGGCGATTGGCTCGGCATTGAGCGGCGCAGGATAAAAAGTATGCGCCAGAACGTTCGTACCCACAAAGGGGTAAGCATCTCCGTGCGATCCCGAGGCGAACAGAATGTCGATACTGTGCGCGGCCGAAGCCTGTTGCGCCGCTGAGAATGTGATGTTCGCGTAGCGCGTCCATTCCGCCAGCGCACGCTCGATCTCACTTCGCGCCGTATTGCTATCCAGTTTTGGCGTCAAACTGTCGAAGAAGTACTCGAGTGCGATACCACCGTTTGCATCTTTGGGCCAGCCGGTTCCCATCAAGGCGTATTCCGCCACCGACCCGGCAGGAGTCAGGGGGCCAGGACACGCGAATACCCGCTTGCGCAACGCCAGTTCCGTCCGTGCCGGCATGATGTAGGAGACCTCATCGCTGGCAGAAAGACTCAACACGCGGTCGCGGCTGCCGGTCACCAGCAGGTGCCCGGGCAACAGGCCGGGATTCTCCAGCATCCACAACCCGCGCTGTTCCACGATCTCGTGCGCCACCTCCGGTTCCACGTCGGGATGGAACATTACCAGGTACACATCACCCGGGTCATTCGACAGTTCCGGACTGATCTTATCCGCGGGTTCGAGTGAGCCCGCCCACGTCACACCCAAGCCGTGCAGGTCCGGTTCGCCTTCGGGCGCCACCATCAGGGCGGTATCGGGCAGGTATGCCAGGACGCGAATCCGGCGGCGCCCCAGTTCTTCCAGGAGCCGCGCGTCGGGGCGGGACTCAAACCGCAGCACCAGGCGCCGGGAGTGAGCCACCGACGGCGAACTCCGTGAGGGTTCGAACACCCGCGTTTTGAGACGGATCAGGCCGTCCGCCGCCAACCCGGCGAAGCTGGCAATGCAGAGCAACCCGAGTATCCTCAATAACTTCATTTCAAACCCCAATATCCTTTTCGGAAGCGCTGAGAATTTCATGAAGCTGAAGGCACTGTATCTGGGAAAAACGGAAATGAAACGCCCGATGTGCGCACTGTTGGCGCTGCTCGCGGCCGGCATGGTTTTCGCCGCCGATCTTCCAGTTAATTACCGTATCCAGACTATCGCCGGTAGTTCGCTAAATGGCGATGGCGGACCCGCCACACTCGCGCAAATCGGTCCCATCCAAGGCGTGGCCATCGACCTTCGCGGTAACCTCTACATTTCCGACACCAACAACCATCGCGTACGAAAAGTGAACTCCGCCGGCATCATCATCACGGTCGCGGGAACCGGCGCGGCGGGCTTCACTGGCGATGGTGGACCGGCCTCCGCCGCCCAGCTCAATCTGCCCTACGGGCTGGCTGCCGATTTCGCCGGCAATCTCTATATCGCCGACTTGGGGAACAACCGCATTCGGCGCGTCGACGCCCGATGGCATCATCTCCACTTACGCTGGAGGCGGCGCCGCCAGCGCTTCGGACGAAGGGCAGCCCGCCATTTCCACCGCCCTGCGTACGCCGCGCAACGTGCTCGCCGATGCCGCCGGCAATCTTTATCTCTCCGAATTCGATGGCCACCGCGTGCGCAAAGTGACACCCGACGGCCGCATCGCCACCGTCGCCGGCGTCTGGCGTGGCCGGATTTGCCGGCGATAGCGGACCTGCCACCGTCGCCCAGTTGGCCTATCCCGCGGGCCTTGCGCTCGATCGCGCCGGCAACCTCTACGTCGCCGATTCGCAGAACCGGCGCATCCGCAAAATCGGTTTGAACGGCGTCATCTCTACGGTCGCCGGAGCCTCGTCGCCGCTCGGCTTTCCCACCGCCGTCGCCGTGACTGCCGCGGGCTCGCTGTACCTGTCCGATGGCAGCGGCCCGGTTCGCTCCTGTCCCGCCGCCGGCAGTTGCACCACCCTGGCTGGCGCGCAGCAAGCCGGCGACCTCGCGCTCGATGCGGCCGGCATCCTCTACGTTGCCGATGGCTCGCAGGTCCGCAAGATCGCAGGCGCCGTCACCACCGTGGCGGGCAACGACTACTTTACCGCCGTCGGCGACGGCGATCAGGCCACGGCTGCGCAGCTCAATCAGCCGTCCTCGGTGGCGCTCGACGCCGCGGGCAATCTGTATATCGCCGATGCCGGCACCCAGCGGATCGGCAATTGCTGCCATCGGGCGTGATTCAAACACTCGCAGGCACGGGAACGGCGGGCTCGAGCCCACACGACCTTCACAACCCTATGGGCGTCGCGGTGGATGCCGCAGGCGCGGTGATTGTCGCCGACACCGGCAATCAATTGGTGCGCCGAATCGGCAACGGTGCTCTGGTGACAGTCGCGGGAACGGGCACTGCCGGCGCCGGGCCGGAGGGTCTGCCGCCGCCGCAGACACCGCTCAACAGTCCGCGGGGAGTCTGCGCTGCCGGCGACGGTTCGTTATATATAGTTGACTCTGTCAACTATCGGGTGCTGCGCCTGCCTCCGGGCGGCGTCGTGCAGACCGCGGCGGGAAATGGCACCGCCGGGAATGCGCGGCGATGGCGGCGCGGCGCGCATGGCGCAATTGAATCAGCCCTCGGCGTGCGCCGTGGATACCGGCGGGCAATCTGTGGATCGGCGACACCGCTAACAACCGCATTCGCAAAGTGGCTGGGTGGGACGATTTCGACGGTCGCCGGCATCGATGGAACGCTGAATGCGCCTCGTGGCGTGGCCGTGGACACCAGCGGGAATCTCTTCATCGCCGATACCGGGAACAATCGCATCTGCCTGCTCGCGCCCGATGGAACCCTTCGCACCATCGCCGGGCCAGACCAGTTTGCCTCGCCCGGCGGACTGGCCATCGATGTCGATCGGCAATGTCTTCGTGGCCGACACCGGCAACAATCGAGTGCGGCAACTGACGCCTGGCGCGGCGTCCGCGCTCTTGGTTTCGTCACTCTCCATCGTGAACGCCGCCAGCTTGGTAAGCGGACCGGTCAGCCCGGGCGAGATCGTCACCATCTTCGGCGCAGGCATCGGGCCTGCCTCGGCCATGAACGGCGCGTTCGATTCCAACAACATGCTGCCGACCGATCTCGGAGGGGCCGAAGTCCTCTTCGATGGCGTAGCGGCTCCGCTGCTCTATGCCCAGCCCGGCCAGATTAATGCGCAAGCGCCGTACAAGTTGTCGGGGACAACTACCCACGTCGAGATTTTTCTGTCGGGCAAATCGATCGCTACCGCCGACATCCCAGTGGCAGCGGCCGCACCCGCGCTCTTCGCTTCCACCATCACGCAGGCCAATCCAGCGCCGCGCGGGTCGGTTGCCATCTTCTATGCCACAGGCGCCGGACTCACCACCGGGTCGAATGTAGAAGGACAAGCCGAGGTGGCGGGCTCGCAGCCGGTTTTGCCCGTGGCCCTGACGGTGAGCGGAGTCGCCGCGCAACTGCTGTATGCGGGAAGCGTTCCCGGGACAGTCGGGCTGCTGCAAATCAACGCCGTGATTCCCGGAGGCTTTTTGCAAGCCGGGCCGGCCAATATGCAATTGACTGTCGGGACCGCCACAAGTCCCTTATTGACCATCTGGATGCAGTAGCCGAAACACCGCCCCACCTGTGCCACCATAAACGTATGGTTCCCATCGCGCTTAGCATTGCCGGATCAGACCCCAGCGGCGGCGCGGGCATCCAGGCCGATCTCAAAACCTTCCACCAGTTTGGCGTCTATGGCCAGGCGGTGATCACGCTGTTGACTGTGCAAAACACGGTTCGCGTATCGCGCGTGGAAGTGTTGGACTCGGTGCTGGTGGCCGAGCAGATCGCCGCGCTGCTCCAGGACATTCCGCCGGCCGCCGCGAAGACCGGCGCTCTCGGTTCCGCCCAAGTGGTGCGCGCCGTCGCTTTGATGGCCGCGCAGTTCGCGTTTCCTCTGGTGGTGGACCCGGTGATGATCAGCAAGCACGGCCAGCCGCTGCTTCCCGACGACGCCGTGCGCACCCTGCGTGACGACCTCATTCCGCTCGCCGCGCTCGTTACCCCGAACATTCCCGAAGCCGAAGCGCTCACCGGCAACTCCATCCGCTCCGTCGCCGACATGCGCGCCGCCGCTGAGGACCTCTACGCCACGGGCGCTCGCGCCATACTGATCAAAGGCGGCCATCTGGAAGGCGATGCCATCGATCTCCTCTTCGACGATACAGGCTTCACCGAATTCCCTGCCCCGCGTGTCGACACGCCTCACACTCACGGCACCGGGTGCACCTATTCGGCGGCCATCACCGCGGGGCTCGCCAGCGGCCTTTCCCTGGCCGACGCCATCGGCCGCGCCAAGCGATTCGTACAGGAAGCGATTCTGACCAATCCCGGCCTCGGAGCCGGCTCGGGACCCGTCAACCATTTTGTGGAGGCGTTATGAAATTCCAGGACCAGTTGATTGCCGCCATCGAGCGGTCGGAGATTCCGTTGCGCTTCGAACCGGGCGCGCAGGAGGCAGTGGCGCACCCGGTGGTGGAGCTGCTGCAGGCGTGGATCGCGGCGCATGTGCCAAAGGATTCCAATACCGAATTCGACGCCGGCTATCGCGCGCTGGCGATACAGTTGCTAGCCGAGATCGAAGGCTCCGCCGAACCGCCGCAGTGAGGGCTGCTATTCTGGAGCATCCTCTTATGACCAAAGTGCAGCTCCATTTCCGCATTGTGAAGCCCCTTGACGACGCCATGATGCAGCACCTCTCCGATGCCAGTGCGCTCTACGGAATTCAGCAAGTGAAGATGGACCCGTCCATGCAGAAGATGACTGTGGAGTACGACGCTACCCGTCTTCGTCCCGAGGAAGTGGAAGCGGCGCTGGCCGGGGCCGGCATCGCGGTCGTCTTAGCGTAGCGCGGCGCCAATCTTGCGCTACTTCACAAACAGGGAGATGGCCATTCCCAGGCCGATTGCGATTACGATCCTGCGCACCGCCGTCCGACCCAGTTTGCGCGCGGTGCCGGCGCCCAGGTAGCCGCCCAGGATCGCCGCCACCGCCATCAGCACCACGTACGGCCAATAGACCATGTGCGCCCAGATGAAGTAGATCGCGGCGATGCCGTTGACGCTGCCTCCCAGCACCACTTTCAGGCTGTTCATCTCATGGATGTCGCTCAGCCCCAGAATGCTCAGCGCCGCCAGCATGAGGATCCCGATGCCCGCTCCGAAGTAGCCTCCGTACAGCCCTACTGCGAACTGAAACAGCAACCCGCCCACGAACCAGCCGGTGGAACGGCGCGTGGCCGCATCGCCGGTCTTGAGCATCCGCTGCACCGGTTCCTGCGCCATGAAGAGCAGGGTCGCAAAGAGAATCAGAAACGGCACCAGCCTGTCGAACACCGACGACGGCGTCAGCTTGAGCAGGATCGCGCCCAGTATGCCGCCCAGTAGGCTGGGAAAGATCATCGCCAGAAATCGCGACTCCACGCTTTTCAATTCGCGCCGGTAGCCCCAGGCGCTGCCCACCGTTCCCGGCCAGATCGCGACCGTGCTGGTGGCATTGGCGGTAACCGAGTCGAGCCCCAGCCAGATCAACGTGGGGAACGAAACCAGGGTGCCGCCGCCGGCAACCGAATTAATCGCGCCAGCCAGAAATGCCGCGGCAAAGGCTCCGGCGCCGTGAGGGATATCGAGGGGAGTGGTCAAACTTGCAGGATATCATCCGGCCCGAGACCCCTTCTTCCAGTTGCGCGTCATGCTCGATGCTCTTGGTGGGGCAGACTTCCGTCTGCCAATCCGAGCGAAGTTCGGACCATCGAGCAGAGCCCGAAATAGCCATGGAGTAGTAACGGGCCGACGGGTATAATCGGCGCAGAAGCACAAGAGGGCGAGTAGGACCTTGTATAGGCTTCCTTCTAAAACCCTGACGCTGTTCGCGGTGAGCGCGGCAGTACAGTTCGGTTTGGCGCAAACCCTGAGTGTGACTCCGAGCGCCATCCCCGATGTGCAGATCCTGGCACCGCCATCCGCCGACTACCTCGCCGCAGTGAATCGGTTCTTTGGACCTGAGCGGTCGCCCAATTTGAACAACTGGCTGCCGTATGGAATTGTACTGACCAATCGAACATCGCAGACAATCGTTGCGATAGCGGCCCGCTGGGATTCCTCTGGGAACCTCCATGGCGGGCAATTCGTTCTTGAGTACGACGCATTCAACAATCCCGGCTCTCAACTGACTCCTGGCAAAACCGCGGTCGTATTTCCAAACCTGACGTTGGTACTCGACGGTTTGCAACTGCCACCTTCCTTCCAACTCACGCCTCAGCCTGGTTCCATAGCAGGCGACAACACGTTGTCGAACCTTCAGAGCACGGCTGGTATCCAGTTCACTTTGGATGGAGTCGTGTTCGCGTCAGGGCAGTTCGTAGGACCGAATGGCGCCCAGGAGTATGAGGAGTACGTCGCCGAGGCAACGGTTCCCGCTCAGATATCGGGCAAGGTGCTGGCCATGCAGGCCGCGAGCGAATCCGTGCAAAGCATCCTGGCGTGGCTACAAGCGACACAGGATCAACCTGTCAATAGGAAGGTGGATGGTTGGCAGAATCTGCGGATATCCAGTCGCATCGCGCGACGGCTCCTGATGAGTTATCGAAGCGGCGGAGAAACGAAACTATCCGAAACGGCGCAGCTCTTGGCGCAAGCGCCGGCGTTCCATCTATACCGGTAGTCAGCGAGCGCCGCTAGTTTTCCAGAGGCGTTTTTTCCACGTGGTCTATCACCAGAACTTCAACCCGACGTCGTTTTTGCTCCAGTTTGAGCCCGACCTCTTGCATCGCCCGATTCAAGACAGGGCCAAGTCCGCACGGCTGCCAGGGTCGGAGGCTCGTAATAGTCCCTATACTTTCCCATGTTCAGATCGAAATCGAACGGGCCCTCCATCCCGGTTTCATCCACAAAAGGAATTGGCAAGAATCGCCACAGAAACTCGTATAGTTCGCCCAGCCGGTAACGTTCGAAATGCCACACGCCCCACCACCAGAGGCCGTCGGAACCAGGCGGCGGAGGCGTAAACTTACTTTCACCCCCACCTTTCGGAACGATGGAGATTGGGCTCACCGCTACCAACCGACAGCACATAGACCGGCATCTCTTTGGGCTCGCGATGCAGTGCCAGTTTCAACCTTTCCGCCAACAATGTGCGAAGCATTAGCTGGAGATCTCCAGCCGACGCCGGCCCATTCGTCTTCGCCGCCACGTCGTATCGAATCCAGTTGCCGCCCGGTTCCATCCAATCGGGTCCTACGGTTTCATTGGCCTGATAAATGTGCAGGCCATATGCCCATCGAATCAGGTAGCCCAGTGGGCATCCACGACAGTCAAAGCTGGTGGCAGTAGTGTGTACGCTATTCTCGCCGAACGCGCAGGGGAGTGTAGCCGAAGACGGCCCAGGCATCGGCTTGAACGACGCCACGTCGAAGGATCGAGTGACTGGCGCTTGAGCGAACGCCCCGAAAGACGGAACGAAGAGAACTCCCAACCTGCCGATCCGAAAAATGATCTTCCACTTTGGACGCAGCAAATAGATTATGCCCAACCTTAAGTGAGGACGCTGCCGGGCATCTGGCCGTGCAGGCGTTCTTACTTCGCATCTGCGGTGAAACGGCCCAGGATTCCGGCCTCGGGGAAGTTGGCACGGCGCTAGCGCTGCCGCTGACTTGCATTCGACAGTTTTTGAAACGTCCAAAAGTAGACCGCCGCAAAGACAAGCAGCGCGATCAGCAAAATCAGCCAGAACGGAACCCACGGCGAACTCGCAACCCAGCCGACACCTCGGGCAGATCAGGGAGCTTGGGCACAAGCAGTCTGACGCCGACCGTGACAAAAAGAAAACAATAGGCGATCAATGCTCCCAGTCCGGCAAGAAAGCTCTTTAGGTAAATCATCGCCCTTATCCACTTGAGAGGATATCACCGCCTCCAGTGTTCCGCCAGACTCAGCACATCGGTTAAAGCTGTTTCACACGCAGTTCTCATCAAGCCGACTTTGAGCTGGACCGCGGCTTATCCACGCGGTCAGATGGCGGAAGTGACATCGCCGGGATGAACCGCCTCGATGCCGGCGTAACGGTAAAGCCTGTCCTGTCAAACGTAAGAATGTCCTTGATCCCGTGGACCTGCATTGCAGCGACAAGCCTTGCGTCATGCACGGATTTTCCCAGCACCTCGTATTGTCGAACGAGGACTTCCCACATCGGGTAGACAGCGGGTGTTTCCGGCAGGGACGTGAATATCCCCTTGATTCTTTCCAATTCTGTCAAGGCTTGGGAAGCGTTCATGCCTAAGCCATTCTCTCCGAACGGCCGGGCTGCGACGGCCCACAGTTCCACCAGGTTATGCTGCGCGATATGGAGTTCCTACCCTGTGTCGGAAGCAGGCGGATTGCTCCCTCGGCTACTGCAAAAAGTGGGTGGTGTGGCTGCAAAGTCCGCAGCAGGACACTTGTATCTACAAGCATCGGCTAAAAGCGATCCGGATAGATGCTCTCGCGGCCTACGGCTTCATCGCTCAAAAGCGGGGTCGAGCGGTCATGGCTTTCAGCCCACTCATGAAACTGGCGCGCCCATTCCCCGGATCGGTCTTCTGCAGGTGAGCAATCGAAACCGCTGGGGCGTTCTGTTCGGCGAGTTCTAGCAACCACTCCTCAACGCGCAATCCACTTCCAGCGTAAAGGATCTACTTCCCGAATGCCACCCGGATCGCGCACGCAATCGCACATCCCTCCCCGTCCGGGAATCGCCACCACCCGCAAACCGCTGATTCTTCGCGCCGATTCCCTCCTTTGGACGTATCCTGGGAAGATCCCGGGTAACCTTTTGCGATCCCGGGAGTATTCAATTACGTAACAAGCAAGCGGGAGGCAAGTGGAGGACGAACGCATCATGCAGGAGGTCCGGGACGGCGAAGTGGGGAAGCTGGAAACGCTTTTCGACCGCCATCACCGGTCCCTATTCCACTACTTCATGCACCTCACGTCCAATCGCGCGGTCAGCGAGGACCTGGTGCAGGAAGCCTTCTTCCGCGTCTTGAAATACCGGCATACCTACAAGCCGGAAACGTCGTTTCGCGCATGGCTGTTTCAGATCGGGCGCAACGTGCATATGGATCATCTCGGGAGCCATAAGGCCGAAGTCGCCATGCCGGAGGATTCACACGATTTCAGCAGCGCCGAATTACCGCCGGACCGCCAGGTTCAGGCCAAACAGGAAGCCGAGCTCTTGCATAGAGCGCTCGCCTCGTTACCCCGCGAAAAACGCGAGGTGCTGGTAATGAGCCGGTTTCTGGACTTGAAGTACGACGAGATCGCCACCGCTTTGCAGTGTGAAGTAGGAACGGTCAAGGTGCGCGTCTACCGGGCGCTACGCGAGTTGGGCGACCGGTTCTTTGCGCTCCGTGGGGAACGGGCATCATGATTTGCGAACGTTGTCGGGAACAGATTCCGGAGTGCCTCGCAGGCAAGCTGGATAAGGTCGCGCGTGACAAGTTGATCGAGCACATGGAGACCTGCTCGGCATGCCGCGCAGAACTGGCAGAGCTCGGCGTGGTGTGGCGTGGTCTGGAAGCGCTGGCAGTTCCGGCGGCCAATCCGCAGCCGGTCATGCGCGATCGTTTCCTGGAATTGCTGCACGCTTACGAAGCCGGCCTGGAAGCCGGCAAAGCCGTGCCGGTCCCTGTGGTCAAGCGTCCCAAAGTGGAAGCCATCCGGCCGTGGCATTTGCGTCCGGCGTGGCAGTTCGCGATGGCCGCCGGCCTGATGCTGTGCGGAGTTTTCGCGGGCAAGTTTGCGTTCGCGCCGCGCGGGGAAAATCCGGAGATGGCGCAGTTGAAAGGTCAAGTGGAAGGCTTGCGTCAATTAGTGGCGCTCTCCATGCTGCAGGAGCAATCGGCCGGCTCGCGTATGCAAGGCGTAACTTACAGCGTCCAAACGGCTCAGCCCGATAGCCAGGTGCAGCAGGCGCTGCTGCACGCCGTCACACATGATCCGAATATCAATGTGCGTCTCTCCGCCGTGAGCGCGCTGGAAGAGAAGTACGCCGGCGACCCGCAGGTTCGCCGCGCCCTGGCCGATGCGGTGCCGCTGCAGGATTCGCCGCTGGTGCAGGTCGCCCTGATCGACCTGCTGGTGCAGTGGAAGGACAAAGCGTCCGCGCCCGCTCTGGAGAAACTGTCAGTCGATCCGCAAGCGGAGGAGATGGTGCGGCAGAGGGCCCTTAACGCGATCCAAAAACTGGGTCTCAAGAAAGAGGAGTTATCCCATTGAAACACCTGGCGCTCATTGCAATCATCCCGCTGGCCCTGGCGGCCGACAACTGGCGCGACTGGAGGAACTGGTCGCATGTGGACCACGAGACTATCCAGCGATCGTTCACCGTCGGCGCGGATTCCAAGCTTCTGGTGGACAACATTAGCGGCTTCGTCCACGTGACCGGCTATGACGGCAACAAGGTGGAGATCGATGTCCGCAAGGAAGCGCGCGCCGAATCGAACGAAGCGCTGGCTCAGTCCAAACGCGAAGTGAAGCTGGACGTCGAGCAGGTGGGCAGCACCGTAAAACTGTACGTCAATGGGCCGTTCCGCAGCCATGACGGCGGAACGAACTACCGCGGCGAGAATTACTACGGCTACCACGTGCAGTACGATTACGAAATTCGCGTGCCTCGCGCCACACGTGTGGATCTGAGAACCATTAACAATGGCGACATCGTGATGAAAGGAACCAGCGGCGACTTCGCGGTTCACGGACTGAATGGCGCCATCGACATGGATGGAGTCTCCGGCTCGGGCGATGTGCACACGCTCAATGGCAAAGTGCGCGTGGCGTTCAGCAGGAATCCGCAGCACGATTGCAATTTCAAAACCCTGAACGGCCCGATGGACGTCTTTTTCCAACCGCCGCTGAATGCCGACTTGCACTTTCATACCTTGAATGGCGGCGTGTATGCGGATTTCGACGTGGCGCCTTTGCCCACCAACGTAAGTTCAGGGGATTCGCAAGGGGGAAGGTATTTGTACCGCACGAATCGCAGCAATGAGGGACGCGCCGGCAGTGGCGGACCGAAGCTGAGCTTCGACGGATTGAATGGGGCGATTCGCCTGCATACGAAGTCTTTATAGAGGGAATGCAATGAAACGGACCTTTGCCCTCATGGGCCTGACAATAGCGGTGTGCGCGCTGGCGTGCGCGCAGGATACGGGCAACCGGGTAGTGATCCCGGCGCGGAACGGCTCGCGGCCGCGCATCGTGGAAGCCAGTATTCTGCACGGCACCATCACGGTGAAGGCCGGCGGCGGCACGGATGTGATCGCCGAAGCGCCCGGCATGAGAACGCGCCAGGACGGCCGGGTGCCTCCCGGCATGCACCGCCTCGATATGCCGGCGCGCGGCGGCATACAGGTATCCGAATCGGGCGATGTCCTCCACATCAGCCTCGGGTTCTCCGGTGGTGAAGGCAACGGCCTGGTGCTGACCGTCCCCACCAATACCTCGCTGCGCGTTCACACACAGCATGGCGATGTGAATGTGACCGGCGTGCATGGCGAGATCGACGCCGCCAGCACGCACGGCGATATCACCATGACCGGCGTTGGCGGCACGGTGCTCTCCAACACCGTGCACGGCACCATCAAGGTGAGTATGGACCAGGTGGATCAGTCCAAGCCCCTCTCCTTCAGCACCCTCAGCGGCGATGTGGATGTCACGATGCCCGCGGATACGCGGATGACCTTGAAAATGAAAACCGACCACGGCGATATCTGGAGCGATTTCGACGTGAAGCTCACCGGCGGGGGCGCCATCAATCAGTCCGGACGCTCCGGCGGCCTGACCCGCCTCATGATGGATCGCACCCTGAGAGGCACCATCAACGGCGGAGGAGTCGACGCCAACTTCTACACCATCAACGGCCGCATCATGGTCCACAAGAAGTAACACCATGCCGGTTCTTGCCGAGCCGCGACCGTAAGGGAGCCAATTCTTTCACTGGCTATGAAAAGCACCGACTCCCTTACGGTCGCGGCTCGGTAAGACGTTAGTCCCCGGCCTTCACCCACTCCTCATTGAACCTTGCGTGTTTGATCGACTTACCCCCCGGAACAAAATAACTGTAAGTCACGTGAATCGCGCCATCCTTCGCCTGAATCACGGAGGGGTAGTGATACTCCACGGCGCCAGGCTGATCGGGCCTTCCATCCAGATGACGCCGCCATTTCCAGGTGGCGCCTTCGTCGTCTGAAATCGCGGCCACCAGCGAGTGGCGCTTCTGCTCCAGGTCGTTGTAGACCATGATCCAGTCGCCGTTGTGCAGTCGGACCACTTCGAGACTGGTCCCGGGATTCAGGATTTCGGTGTCCTTCGCTACGGTCCACGAGACACCATCGTCTTTGGAGAAGCTGATCATGGCGCGCTTCGGCGGCGGGCCATTGTCGCGCAGATACGCCACCAGCGTGCCGTCCTTCTTCCGCACCACGGAGGGCTGCACGCAGCCCGCGCCTACGATCGGCTCGCTGCCGGTCCAGGTGATTCCGCCATCGTCGCTGATGGCCATGATGCCGAAGGAGAATCCGTCGGAGTACATCGGCACCAGAATGCGCCCGGAGGGCAACTGCTGCGGATGGGTTCGCGTGAACCAACCCATCCGCGAAAAGTATTCGTCGCCCGCATGCTCAATCAGCTTGCGCGCCCGCTCCGCCAGCGGGCTGGTTCCTGCCGCGGTCTCTCCGGCGAATTCTTTGGTCTTCGCCTCGATGTTTTTCGGGATGAGAACGATGTTGTCCTGAAACTCCCAGCGCGGCGGGCCGGCGGCCTGCTGATAGTCGGAGGAGATCCGGTACTTCATCAGCGCGGTTTCCCATTTGTGCGCCACAATCAGCGGCCAGAAGAACATGAGCCGCTGCTTCGAATCGAGAAACAGCACCGGGTTCGTCTCGGGAAAGCCGGGCGTATCGGCCATCATAAACGGCTCGGTCCATTTCGCCGTGGTGTGATTCCAGCGTGCCGCGTTGATCAGGACATCGTCTGCGGTGCGTTCGCCGGAGCCGTGGAACCAGACCACCAGCAGATCGCCGTTCGGCAGTTCCACGACGGACGACGAATGATTGTGCCAGTGCTCCAGCGGAAAGATCAGCTCGGCGCTATATTGCGGCGCGGCGGAAAAACAGGGAATCGCGAACAGAGCGAAAAGGGCGAGGCGCATCGGCCTCAGTATATTACGCGGCGGCCCGTTTGAGACCGCGACCCAGGACAGACGAGAGGATCCATCGCACCTGAATCACTTCGAAGGGCGCCGAACAGTAGTCCGCCGCTCCAGCTTCGAGCGCGTTCAACCACTTATCGGATTCCGGAAACGCGTTACGACCACCACCGGCAAATCTGGCCGGAGATACGAACCCGGCGCAGAAGCGTCGGATAATCCGGGGAATCACCATTGCAAAAAACAGCATCCACTTCGACCCAGTCGCTATCTCTCCTGCAACATCACCCGATGGCCCTCGCCGTCCAGCACACGGCACAAATCTGCTTGCGCCGCGGCTTCAAGACCGCTGAGTACAATATTCGCCATAAAGGGGAGTGCTTGATAGTAGATTAGCGGATCTCTTATTCTCACGCAATTGATAATTCTTATGGACTACATACTACCCTAAGGCGTTAGCGATATAACTTCATCGCAACGTATGATAAGAAACGCGATGCAACGAACGGAAATAATTCGCCGGCTCGCGGGCCATGGCGACGCCTGGGACATGATTGTGATCGGCGGCGGCGCCACCGGAGCGGGAGTGGCCATCGACGCCGCATCCCGCGGCTACGACGTGCTGCTGCTGGAGCAGAACGACTTCGGCAAAGGCACTTCCAGCCGAAGCACCAAACTAGTGCACGGCGGCGTACGCTATCTGGAGCAGGGCAATCTGTCCCTGGTGATGGAAGCGCTCAAGGAGCGCGGCCTGCTGCTGCAGAACGCGCCCCACTTAGTACGTAATCTCGGCATTCGTGGTGCCCAATTACGACTGGTGGGAAGCGCCCTTCTACGGTTGGGGCTCAAGCTATACAACTTACTGGCCGGAAGTACGGCTTCGGCGCTTCGCGCATTCTTATCCAAGGAAGAGACCCTGGAGCGCCTGCCCACCATCAAGACCGAAGGTCTGCGCGGCGGCGTGATCTACTTCGACGGCCAGTTCGACGACTCGCGGCTGCTCATCAACCTGGTGCAAACCGCCGCCGAACAGGGCGGCCACGCTGCTCAATTACGCACAAGTGATCGGTATGACAAAGGACGGTGAAGGCTATCGTCGACGGCGTGCGTTTCCGCGACCTGGAAAGCGGCACCGAATATCGGGCCGGCGGCAAGGTGGTGATCAACGCCACGGGCCCGTTCACCGATTCGGTGCGGCGCATGGCCGACCCTTCGGCCGACAACATCATCGCGCCGAGCCAGGGAATCCACCTGGTCTTCGACGCGTCGTTTCTGTCGAGCGACAGCGCCATCATGGTGCCCCACACCGCCGACGGCCGCGTGATGTTCGCCATTCCCTGGCACGGCCACACGTGGTGGGCACCACCGATACACCCATCGGCCAGCCCACGCTGGAACCGGTCGCGATGGAGGAGGAGATCGAGTTCATTCTGCAGACCGCGGCGCTTTACCTGGACAAGCCGCCAACTCGCGCCGACATTCTGAGCATCTTCGCCGGCATCCGGCCGCTGGTGAAGGGCGATGCCGGGCAGCACCGCCGCACTGTCGCGCGATCACACCATCCGGATTGAGAACTCCGGGCTAGTGACCATCTGCGGCGGTAAGTGGACCACTTACCGGCGGATGGCGGAGGACTGCGTGAACCAGGCGGCAACACTCGGACGGCTGGCCGAGAAGCCGTGCGTTACGGAACACCTGAACATCCACGGCTTCCATACCAATCCGGAGAAGCTCGGCAGGCTACGCGTGTATGGCTCCGATGCCGCGGCGATCGGAGCACTGGGTGAGAGCGAACCGCTGCATGCGCAACTGCCGTACACCGCCGCTGAAGTGATCTGGGCCGTGCGGCACGAGATGGCCAGGACCGTTGAAGATGTTCTGGCCCGGCGCACGCGTGCCCTGTTCCTCAATGCGCGAGCGGCATGGGAGATGGCTCCCCAAGTGGCGTCTCTGATGGCCAAGGAACTGGGGCGCGACAGCGCGTGGGAAGCCGATCAGGTGCGGGAATTCCGAAACGTTGCCACCGGATTCTTCCCGGCGTCACAGCGCCCAACGCATCAGAACGCCGGCCAGAGCGGCTCCGATTAGCGGACCGAGGATGGGCACCGAAGCGTAACCCCAATCCGACGGGGCCTTCTTGCCCATGGGCAGGATGGCGTGAACGATACGCGGACCCAGGTCGCGAGCCGGATTGATGGCGTATCCGGTGGTGCCTCCGAGGCTGAGGCCGATTCCCCAGACGAGGCAGGAGACCAGGTACGGTCCGATTCCAGCGCCCACGCCGATGCCCGGCTGCCCTGAGGAGCCCACCGCTTTGGAACCGATGGCTCCCGCCACAAAGACCAGCACGAAGGTCCCGATGATTTCGCTGAGCAGGTTGCAAGGGATGTGGCGAATCGCGGGCGACGTGCAGAAGCAGGCGCGCCGGGCTTCCGCGTCGGGCGTTTCGCGCCAGTGCGGCAGGTAGTGGAGCCACACGAAGAGCGCCCCCAGCATCGCGCCCGCCAATTGGGCCGCGACGTACGGGCCAAAGTTGCTGAAATCACCGCTGCGCACGGCCGCGCCGAAGGTCACGGCGGGATTCAGGTGCGCGTCGGGATCGCCGCACGCGATAGCCGCGAAGATGCCGCACATCACGGCGAAGCCCCAGCCCGTGGTGATGACCATCCAGCCCGCGCCTTCGCCCTTCGATTTTCGGAGCAGCACGTTGGCAACGACGCCGTTGCCCATCAGGATGAGGACGGCGGTCCCCAGAAATTCACCGAATACACGTGGGTTCATGGTTATTCTTCCAGCCAGTCGAACGATCGGGTCACTGCTTTCTTCCAGAAGTGGTACATGCGTTCGCAGCGCGCGGCATCCATATTCGGTTTCCAAGTATGGTCCACCGACCAGCGCGAGCGCAAGTCTTCGATGCTGGCATAGAAGCCCACTGCCAAGCCGGCGGCATAGGCCGCGCCCAGCGCAGTGGTCTCCTTGACGGCGGGACGGACCACTTCGCGATCGAGTATGTCGGACTGGAACTGCATGAGCAGGTTGTTCTCGACCATGCCGCCATCGGTGCGCAGCACGCCGACTGGGACGCCGGCATCCTTCTCCATCGCCTCCACCACTTCGCGCGTTTGAAAGGCGGTAGCCTCCAGAACGGCGCGGGCCAGGTGGCCTTTGTTGGTATAGCGCGTGAGACCGGCGATCACGCCGCGCGCGTCGTGCTTCCAGTAAGGCGCATAGAGGCCGGAGAATGCCGGCACGAAGTAAATGCCGCCGTTGTCTTCCACCGTGCGGGCCAGCGCTTCGATTTCGGGACTCTTTTCAATGAGGCCGAAGTTGTCGCGGATCCACTGCACCAGCGCGCCGGTAATCGCCACGCTGCCTTCGAGCGCGTATTGCGCGGGCTGTCCCTTGAGTTGGAAGGCCACCGTGGTGAGCAGGCCATAGCGCGAGCGCACGATGTGCGGACCGGTGTTCATGAGCAGAAAACATCCGGTGCCGTATGTGTTTTTGGCCTCACCGGCGTTGAAACAGGTTTGGCCGACGAGGGCGGCCTGCTGGTCGCCGAGGATACCGGCTATGGGCACGCCCTTCACGGCCGCTAGCGTCGCCTCGCCGTAGACTTCGCTGCTGGAGCGGATTTCGGGCAGGATCTGGCGCGGGAGGTCGAAGGCGGCGAGCAGTTCGGGATCCCAATCGAGGGTCGCGAGGTTCATCAACTGGGTACGGCTGGCGTTGGTGCAATCGGTGATGTGCAGGCCGGTGAGATGCCACACGAGGAAGGTGTCGATGTTACCGAAGAGGATGTCGCCCGCCTCGGCCAGTTCGCGCACGCCGGGGACGCGGTCGAGAATCCAGCGGATCTTGAGGGCGCTGAAGTAGGTGGAAAGAGGCAGGCCCGTTTGCGCGCGGAAGCGATCGGGGCCGCCGACGCGCGACATTTCGGTGACGCCATCGCCCACCCGCATATCCTGCCAGACGAGAGCGTTGTTCACTGCCTTGCCGGTCTTGCGATTCCACAGCACGGTGGTCTCGCGCTGGTTGGTGATGCCGATGGCGGCGAGATCCTTCGGCTGCAGGCTCGCGGCGGCCATAGCCTCGGCGACCACTCCCGAGGTGCGCGCCCAGATTTCCTCGGGCGAGTGCTCCACCCATCCGGGCTGCGGATAGATCTGTTCGTGCTCCTTCTGCGCGGTGGCGACGATGCGGCCGGCGCGGTCGAAGATGATGAATCGGCTGCTGGTGGTGCCCTGATCGATGGCGCCGATATAGTCTGGCACTAATGGCCTCCTCTGGGAAAACGGTTGATGAGCGGGGTTTGGGTGGACGGGACGAATTCGAGCACGGCTCCCTGCTGGACTAGCGTGCGGGTGAGCTCGGCGGTATCGACGTCCTGCACGGCGATGGATTTCCGAATGGCTATGGCCGCGGCGACTCCGGCTGCCTGGCCCATGATCATGTACTGCGGCTCCATGCGCAGCGTGCTGTAGGCGACGTGGCTGGCGGAGAAACAGACCGGCACCAGCAGATTGCGCGCCTCGGCGCGCTTGGGCAGCAGCACGCGGTACGGGATCTGGTAGGGCTTCACCGGAACCTGCATATCGCCTTCATTGCGCACGAAGCCGGCCGCGTTTACGATGCGCTGCACGTTGTGCGAATCGCTGTTATAGGAGCCCATGCCGATGGGGTCGGGCTTGGTGAGATCGGTCTGGATGTCGCGCTGCGTCATGACATATTCGCCGACCATGCGGCGCGCTTCGCGAATGTAAAGCTGATGCGGCCAGTGGTGGTTGTCGGTGAACTCGTCGGCGGCGAGTCCCCACTGGTTGGCTTCCTTTTGCAACGCGGTTGGAACGCGCGGGTCGTGGGAGAGGAACCAGAAATACT
The DNA here is from genome assembly GCA_963815475.1 of uncultured Solibacteraceae bacterium. Classification (GTDB taxonomy): domain Bacteria; phylum Acidobacteriota; class Terriglobia; order Bryobacterales; family Bryobacteraceae; genus Sulfopaludibacter. The sequence continues at coordinate 733,506 of CAWFHD010000001.1, forward strand.
GTTTAGTGTACTCTTCGTGGTCGCGCCAGATTTCGCCGCGGCGCTGGTAGGTGGCGTTGGGATAGTCCCAGCTATGGCCGATGTAATCGGTAGAGAACGGGCCGTTGTTATTGATGTCGGCCTTCCGATTGGGAATGGGTCCGATGGAGGCGACATCTCCGAAGGTAAGGGGCTTGGGGGCCTGTGCCAGCAGGCGCGCCATGAGTTCGAAGCGGGCAGGATCGAAGTGCTCGGGCTGAGGATAGGGGACTTGGTTGGCGGGATCGCGCGAGAAGATGAGGCGGTAGTTGTAGGCCTGCACTTTGCGATCAGCGGCGCCGGGCTCACCGCCAGGGTCGGCGGATATCTCGGGGAGGAGTTTACGGCCGGCGGCGTAAGGGGAGAGATCGATCAGGAACTGATGCTTGGGTGTTTCGGAGCGGACGCCGGCGAGTGACTCACCGTATTGTGCCGCGCTCTCGCGGCCCCAGGTGAAGGAGACGCCCGACTGCGCCATGAGGTCACCTTCGTAAGTGCAGTCGGCGAAGATTTTGGCGGAGTAAGTGGCGCCGTCTTCTGTCTCGATAGCTTCGATGATGCCGTTTTGACGACGGACGCCGGTCTTCTCGCGCAGCCGATGATCGAGGAGGAGCGTGACATTGGCGTCGCGAAGCATGGTGCGAAGTATCTGCTCGGCGACCATGGGCTCGACATACCAGGCGAAGTCCTGAAGATACTGGGGGAGGCCGTAGTGCGTGCCGGCGCGCCAGTAAAACTCGAGAGCCGCGCCGCCGATGACTTCGCGGCGGCCGACGTCGGTATGGGAGAGGCCGCCGGAAACCATGCCGCCGACGTGGCGTCCGGGTTCGAGGAGAGCGACCGACAGTCCCATGCGCGCGCCGGAGACGGCGGTCATGACGCCGCCGGCAGTAGCACCGTAGACGACAAGGTCGTATTTGGTCTGCGCCGAAAGGGCGACGGCGCAGGCGCACAGAAGAAGGAGACGCTTCATGGCGTAAGGACTATTCTATGCGAGGCGGAGGGTGACGCACTATTGGACAGAGGCGTGTGTAGCTTTTTCCCCGCTAAGCGATTGAGGGGACGGCAGTTGCGAGAGTTACAGAAAAAAAGGTGACGCACTTTCGCGTGTGCGCGCCGCCGGGTTTGCGGTTTCGGGTGACGCTGGAGGGAAAGATGTGCGAATTATTGGATGCTGGTTAAGCGGTTTATTTGCAGTTGATTACGGGGGAGGCGGAAAAACGGGTGACGCAGGAATTGGTCCGGCGGCGGGAAATAGCTCGGGTTCGGATGTCAAAGATCCTGGTTTGGGCGGTGAGCGCGCCCTCCCGTATTCATGAGTAGCATGCGGGTCGTGGGGTGGTGGGACAAGCCGTGGATAAGCGGCTTCTTTTCAATGGGGAGCTTGCGGGAGATTGGGTTGGACTGGCTGTACAGATGATCATCAGACGCCCGGAATTGGCGAGCTGAAGCCCCCCGCAGGCTGAAGCCTGGCTGAAGCCTGCCCCGCTATCTGTGGGTCCTTCAGACGTTCTTCGCGCCGTTTGCTTCCACCCATTGGGCACGCCATGCGGGCGCCTCGAAGGGGTCGGCATAATACTGTGTTTCGTGGACGACCTTGCCGCCCTGGAACTCCATGATGCTGACGGTATAGGCGATACGTCCCTGGTATGTGATGGTATATTCCGTGACCCAAAGGTTGCCGGAGCCTACGAGCCGGCGGATTTGAAAACCCGAGGGTTTGCCAGGATGATGGCTGCGGAGGGCCTGCAGGTTTCGACGTCCTCGAATGCGTTCGCCCGATTGTGGGTAGTCACAAATGGTGTCGTCGCTATAGATGTCATGTTCCGCTTCCAGGTCTCCCGCCGCCGATGCGGACCAGTGCCTGTCCAACGCCGTACGATTTTCGTCACCGTTCATAAATCCACGCTCATTTGCTTCTCGCGATGAACCCGGGGATCCCTGTGGCTGTGACCGGGTTGAGCCTTTGTCGTGTCTGGATCGCATTGATCTGATCCATGGCCTCTTGAGGAAGGGCGGAGATGTTAAAGTTTTCCCGAGCCCGGGCGGGAGTTTTTGGAGTGCTCAGGACAGCCGTGCCTCTCTGGACCGCCCAAGCGAGCAAGACTTGGGCAGAGGTCTGGTTCACTCGCCCGGCGATCGCCGTGATCACCGGGTCTTCCAGCACACCCGGCTTCATTCCGTGACCCAGCGGCGCAAAGGCCAGCATCACGATACCATTCCGAGTGCAGAATTCCAGGAGGCCGGTTTCGGGAAGGTAGGGATGGGATTCCACCTGGACCACAGCCGGCTTAATGGTCGCTGATTCGAAGACTTCCCGTACTTGCTCCAGGGTGACATCGGACAGTCCGATTGCCCTCAGTTTTCCGGATTCTCGCAGCAGGTCTTCCATCGCCCGCCAAGTGTCCATGAGTGTGACGCCGTGATCATAGATCACGCTGCCATCACTGCCCCTTGGATCCTGGTTATCCCCAGGCTTGAAGGCAAAGGGAGTGTGGATCAGGTAGAGATCGATGTAGTCCAATTGGAGTCTGGCGCGGCTGGCTTCGAATGCGGGCCTGACCCGCTCCGGGCGGTGATTTGAATTCCACAGTTTGGTGGTGACAAAGAGATCTCCGCGGGCGATGGATCCGTCCTGGATGCTCTCCCGTATCGCTTCGCCTACTTGCTCTTCATTGCGGTATCGTTCAGCGCAGTCGAGATGACGGAATCCAGCAGCGAGCGCCGCCTTCGTTGCGATTCTTGTCTCGGTTGCATCGGGGATCAATGTGCCGAAGCCGAGGGCGGGCAGGGTGCCGGATTCCCCGGATAGGGGCAATTTGCGATATTTCAGGTTATGGGATGGCGTCATGTTTTTCTCACGCATTTGGCTGCGCGTACTCACCGGGAAACGCATCAGTCTTCCTCAACGCCGCTACGCTCAACGCCCGGCCGCCCGAAGATCCGCTCGATTTTGAGCAACAAGGTATCCTCGATGACCGAGGAGAGATGGCCCGCCGCGATCGGGTTCCGGATCTTCCACCAGTTGTGCCCGGCTGGGCTTCACAATGAGTTCCACTCCCCGAGGCAGTCCTGTTCCTAGCCTCGGGATTGCAGATGCGGTCGGGTCAGATCCGGATTCATCTTTTCCCGAGGTGACCGCCGTGGTTATGGACTTCGGCGCAGGAAACGTTCGGCCCGAGGGAGTCTATTAGACGAGCGGCGGGCAAGGGGGATTGAGCATTGTCCGAAGCGAGACAGAAGTCCGCTTCGCCCGCGCAACTTTCGGATTTCGCGTGAGTCTGGGCCGACGGAGCGTGGAATAGCCGGCTTGGGGCGCTGCAATCGTACTATGAAGATGATGCCGGGGAACCAACCCCACTTTTTCTGCCACTATGCCGCCGAATCGACCTGCCAAACGACGCAACAAGCGCAGCGCAAGCCATACGAATGTCCCTCTTCCCAAGGTGAGATATGTCGCGATCGTAGCGGTGCCGCCTGCCCGAATGCTGGACGTGGTAGGCCCGGCGGAAGTGTTTACCGACGCCAACAAATTACACGGCGGCGAACCGGTGTATGAGATCGAGATTATTGCCGCTGCCGAAGATCGCGCCGTACCCAGCCAACTCGGCGTCCCGATCTTAGCTCACCGGACATACCGGGAGTTGCACGGTCCGGTCGACACGCTTCTTATCGCCGGCGGCGAATGGCCTCCCGACAAACGACATTCGCCCGAGTTTCTGAGCTGGCTCAGAGAACAGAGCAGAAAGGTCAGACGTTTGGGTTCCGTCTGCACCGGTGCTCTGGTTCTTGCCGATGCAGATTTACTCAATGGACGGCCAGCGACTACCCATTGGAACTGGTGCAATGAACTTGTTCAAAAGCATCCTCTAGTGAAAGTGGACCCAGACCCGATCTTTGTTCGAGACAAGAATATTTACACTTCGGCTGGCGTCACGGCGGGTATTGATCTCGCCCTTGCACTGGTGGAGGAGGATCTGGGAACGTCGCTTGCGCTTCAGGTCGCGCGCATGATGGTTGTATTTCTACGCCGCTCCGGCGGCCAATCGCAGTTCAGTGCAACGCTGGCTGCCCAGTCCTGCGAAAGCCAACCGCTTAGGGATTTGCTGGCCTGGATGGCTGACAATTTGACGCGGGACCTGTCGGTTGCGTCTCTTGCGAACCGCGCCGCTATGAGCCTCCGCAACTTTGCCCGAGTGTTCCAGCAGCAGGTCGGTGAAACGCCTGCTCAACACGTCGAAAATCTCCGGCTCGAAGCCGCCCGGAGGCAGCTCGAAACCAGCCCATTGAGCTTGGAGCAAATAGCCGAGATCAGCGGATTCAGCAGCTCGGAGACTCTGCGCCGGACGTTCGCTCGCCGTTTGGGGATCACCCCAGGACAGTATCGCGCTTCTTTCGGCCAGGCGAAACTTCAATAATTTCTGCGCGCAAAATTGGCAGTAATCGTTGGTTTCTTGTCTCGTCACGCTCTTATGGAATCGATGTTGGAGTCCTAGACTGATAAACGTAAGGATGCGGCATGACGTCCTGGAACAGCCGCGAAACGTGACGCCCGAATGGCGATCGTCCTGTCAGCAACACATTCCTGGAAGAATCGATATGAGCAATCTCGACGCGATGTTAGAACGCAACAAAGACTTTGCTGCTCACCAGTCTGCTGCGGGCACACTTATGCCCTCTCTTCCGCGGGCACTGCCGAACGTAAGGGCAGTTATCATCGGTTGCGCTGATATGCGCGTAGACCCTTCTCATGTGCTTGGAATCAAACCGGGCGAGGCCGTCGTGATGCGCAACATCGGCGGTCGAATCACACCGGGGCTGTTGGAGCAGTTGGGTCTACTCGGACGAATCGGTGAGGTTGCCGGAGCGATTCCCGGAGGCGGCGGGGAGTTCCACATTATCGTGCTTCAGCACACCGATTGCGGCATCACGCGCCTAGCCAACGATCCAGCCCTGCTGACGCGCTATTTTCAAATACAGCACGAAGAACTCAAGACTAAGGCGGTCTCCGATCCCCGCGCGGCGGTCGCCGGGGACGTCGCTTTGCTCCGGGCGATTCCTGTATTGCCCAGCGAATGGCTTATTTCGGGCCTCGTCTATGACGTCGCGACCGGACTTGTAGAGATCGTCGTACCGCCAGCGCCGATTCGTACCGCGTAAACGCTCTCAGGGTCGCTCAAGATAAGGGTGGCGTTTCCTGGTTGCCAAGCGACCACTCGGAGTTGAGCGTTCAGGCGCAACGCTTGTGGTACACGCCATTTGAAAGTCAAACAATCGGTAATCTGCTATCCCGCCTGCCAGATTGGAACTCGAAGAAAAAAACTGGCTCGCGACCGAGTGAAGAGTTTGCGGCGGACTTGATTCCGCCAACCGGACGGGCGGGACTGAAGTCCCGCGCAGGTTCAAACCTGCCCCACTCCGTTTCGCACTAATCCTCCGGGTGAGTTGCGCAACCAGGAACTTTCGAAATCCGATGAAGCAGGAAAAGGCCCATTGCGGCCAGCAATTCCCCTGAATTGGCTATAATCCAACGAAGATGAAGCCGATCCGGACTCTAGCGGTGCTTCTCGCGACAATCAGCCTGGCAAGCATTGCGTCCGCGCAACAGCGCCGGGCCCAGTCCGTTGATGTGACGGTGCTGTCGACGATGCTGGCCGATACAGCCGGCATAGGAGAGTGGGGCTTCTCGGCGCTCGTGGTGGTGGACGGGCATCGGATCCTGTTCGATACGGGCGCGCGGCCGGAGACGGTACTGAATAACGCTCGCGAGTTGAAAGTCGATTTGACGAACGTGACGGACGTAATCCTCACCCACAATCACGGAGATCACACCGGGGGGCTCATCACGCTCCGACGGGCGGTGCGTGATCACAATCCAGCCGCCCTCGCGATCACGCATGTAGGCGAAGGGATCTTCTTGAAACGCGACGTCGCGACACGCGGTTGGGAGCCTATGGAGCGGGTGCGCACCATGTACGAAGGGCTTGGTGGGAGAATGGTTGTGCACGACAGCCCCGTCGAACTTTACCCGGGAGTTTGGATTACAGGGCCGGTCGCGCGCGTTTTCCCGGAGAGGAATTTCGGCATCGGGCCCGGCGGCAAGGCGCAGATGCCGAATGGATCCTCGGTGGAAGACACGGTTCCCGAGGACATGTCACTGGTGATTGATACGGACCGCGGTCTGGTTGTTGTATTGGGTTGCGGCCATGCGGGAGTCATCAACACTCTTCAATACGCCCGCGCGAAGACCCGGGCCGCGCCCGTGCATGCCGTGATCGGAGGCCTTCACCTTTTTCAGCTCGACGACGAACACCTGAAATGGACTGCGGGCAAGCTGAAAGAGTTCGGTGTGCAGAATTTCCTGGGCGCCCATTGTACGGGGATTGAGGCGACCTATCGGATTCGCGAGCTATGCGGTCTTTCGCGTAAGACAGCGGCGGTCGCGGCCGTTGGTGGGGGATTCACGCTAGGCGAAGGGATTCACCCGGGAAGTATTTCGAAATAGAATCGCCGGCTATTGGAAGTTGGCCCGGGTTAGGACCGATAGGTCGGCTTGTCTTTGGAAGCCACCGCGAACGGTACTCGTGTCCGGGAATCTGTCGACCGAACCCCCAAGGCGAGATCACTCCCGTGAAACGCCGCGAGTTCTGCATGCGTGCGTGTTTACTCATGCCGCAGGGCTACGAGGGGGTCGACATTCATGGCTCGACGGGCGGGAAGGTAGCTCGCGACCATTGCGACCCCGATCAGAATCAGACCAGCGGTGGCAAAGGTTAGAGGATCGGCGGTTCCCACCTCGAAGAGCAGTCCCTTCAGGAATCGTGTGAGGCAGAGCGACGCGCCCAAACCGATGACCACTCCGACTACGGATAGTTTCAAAGCCTGCCTGATTACCAGACCTAAGACTTGCCCGGGCCGTGCGCCCAGGGCCACGCGGATTCCGATCTCCGCAATCCGGCGGCTCAGGTTATAAGCCATCACGCCATAGACCCCGAGGGCTGCGAGAACCATCGCGAATAACGCGAAGCCGCCCATCAACGCACTACGAAAACGGGAAGGCGCGAGCGATTCGTCCATCCAGTCGGTCATCGTCATCACCTTAGATAAAGGAACATCGGGGTCGAGCGCCGCCAACTGGCGGCGGATTGCCGGCAACAGTCCGCGCGGGTCGCCTGCGGCGCGCACGGCCAGCGTCAGTGCGCCTTGTGGGGTCTGAAGATAGGTCTCGTACATTTCGGCCACGGGTTTCCGGGCGAGACTGGCATGGTTCAGGTCTTTCACGACGCCGACTACTTCCAAAGGCCCTGCATTTCGTCCGTTTCCGATCTCAATCCGCTTTCCGATCGGGTCCTCATTGGCGAAGTATTGTCGAGCTAAGGATTCGTTGATCACCACGACTCTAGGCGCCTCGGCCGTGTCGCGTGCATTGAAAACCCGGCCTTGTAACAGGGGGATCCCGAGAGTCGAAAAGTAGTCCGGTGTCACTACCCGATAATGCGCCCCCATTGACGGCAGGACCGCACTCTGGGGCTGACCCACCATTTCGAAAGAGTACGTATCGTCGGTCCCGCTCAGTGGCAGCGCGCTGGTGCCGCCTAGGGATTCGACGCCCGGCAGCGTCCGGACGCGGGCTATCAGATCGCTGAAAAATCTGGCCTGGCGCGCGGGCGGGTACCGGGCGTCCGGAACGCCGGCGAAGAAAGTCAGGATATTCCGGGTGCGGAAACCCGGTCGAACCTGCTCCAATCGATAAAAGCTTTGCGCCATGAGCCCGGCGCCGGCGACCAGCACGATGGCAAGGGCGATCTCGCTCACCACCAGAACATTGCGCAACGGCCCACCACCCGTCTGGCCCGGCGTGCGTCCTCCGGCCTTCAGTTGCGCGCCGAAATCACGGACCGAGAGCGCGATTGCCGGCGACAACCCGGCGAGCATGCCTGCAAGAATCGAAACCGCCAGCGTGAATTGCAGGACTTCCGAATCCATTCGCACACCCGCGAGACGGGGAACGTCGGCGGGCGCGATGGCCAGGATACCTTTCGTCATCGCCACGGCGAGACCGGTTCCCAGAACGCCGCCGACCATCCCTAGCAAAAGGCTCTCCGTGATCAACTGTCGCATCACGCGCCAGCGGCCCGCGCCGAGGGCAAGCCGGACGGCGAACTCTCTCTGGCGCGCCGAGCCGCGAGCGAGAATCAGGTTGGCTACATTCACACACGCGATCAGCAGAACGAACAAGACGGCCGCGAAAATCACGAGAAGGGGCGTTTTGACGTCTCCGGTAATCTCGTTCGCCAAATGCACGGCGCGAGCGGCGGCGAAAGCTTCCCCTGGATTGCGGTCCGCAATGCGCTTTTGAATCGCGTCCACTTCACTAGACGCGGCGGCAAGGGTCACGCCATCGCGCAAGCGGCCCACTACTCGAAAGTAATGAAAGCCGTGTACGGTCCATTCCTGTGGAGGACGCGCCATCGGCACCCAGATTTCGGGCGGCGTGCGGATCAGGCCCGAAGGAAAATCGAAGTCCTTGGGCATGACGCCGAGGATCGTCAGTTTTCGGCCGTTCGACTCCAGAGTCTGTCCGACGGCGGCGGGATCGCCGCCGAAGCGGCGCTGCCACAGTCCGTAACTGAGGATGACCGACTGATAGGGAACGTGGCGTTCATCCTCCGCCACAAAGCCGCGGCCGAGCGCCGGCGCGACGCGCAATAATCCGAACAGATCTGCCGAGACGATTTCACCCGCGACACGTTCGGGCCGGTCGTTGCCGGTAATCGTGAAGGTAGTATGGATGAACGCGGCGAGGCGATCGAAGCTGCTGGTCTCGCGACGCCAATCCTGAAAATCGCCGGGCGCCACGAAGCTCTCAGTGCCCTTCCGGTCCTGCTCCCAAAGCATCACGAGACGATCGGGATTTTCGTAGGGAAGCGGCCGCAGCAGGACCGCATTCACAATGCTGAAAACGGCGGTGTTCGCGCCAATACCGAATGCCAGCGAGAGGACCGCTGTAAGAGTGAAACCGGGGCTTCGGCGCATGCCGCGGAAGGCGTAACCGATATCCTGTTTCAACCGCTCGTAGGAACCCCAGCCCCACACGGCGCGCAGGTTCTCCTGAATGTGGACAGCGTTCCCCAGTGCTCGCCGAGCGGCATAGCGGGCCGCATCCGGGGACAGGCCGTCGTCTTGCTGCTCCTGAGCTTCCAGTTCCAGGTCCGCGCGCAATTCCCGTTCGAAATCCTGCTCGCGATCTCGTCGACGGCGCCAAAACATTTCAGGTCTCCTCGGCAGGGGCACGTGGATCGGGGCAAGTAGAGATTCTACCCTGATTCATGCTCAGCAGGGTAGACGTTCGACCATCGATCCGGTTAGCAACCTGAGTGGCGGCATCCTTGTGACCGTGGCTCCCCGAGTTCATCAGGGTCGAAAAACCGTCCGAGCTTCTCTCGGATCGGCAGGCGGAAGCGCCTGCCCCACCAAGACCATCCAGTTTTTGATGAGATTTCGTGGGCGGCAGGAGCATTCCAACGGACGAGGAGATCCTTTATGTTAGGATTCGAATTGGCGTTTCGGACGCCTCCGTGTCCGCGGGCAGGGCTGAGCCCACCGATGTGATTGTTCCCTGACCTGAGTTGCGACAATCTTCTTTTTGGCCCGTTACGCGGACGCCGGGCGATCGAAAAGGAGATCGTCATGTCTGGAAGCCTACGATATCCGCCGCCCACGCGGCGTTTGCCACAATATCCCAACCTGGAGCAATTGAAGAAGCAGGCCAAGGATCTGCTTGCAGAGTTTCGCTCCGGCGACGCGGCGGCGGCCGCGGAGGTGCAACAGTTCGAGCGCCAGCCGGACCCTGCCACATTTGCGCTCAACGACGCGCAGCGCGTTCTGGCGCGCGCTTACGGCTACGAGAGTTGGGCGAAACTCAAAGCTTTTGTCGACGGCATCACCATCGCCCGATTTGGCAAGGCGGCACGGGCGGGCGACCTGGAGCAGGTGCGCGCGATGCTGTCGGCTCGCCCCGAACTGGTCGGCATGGATATGAGCGGCGGCGACGAGCATCGCGCGCTGCATTATGCGGTATTGCGGCGAGATGTGGCGATGGTGCGGGTGCTGATGCAGGCGGGCGCCGACGCTCGCAAGGGCATCTATCCGCATCGCGATGCGACCTCGGCGCTGGCGCTCGCGCGGGAGCGTGAGTATGGCGACGTGGCGGAGGCGATCGAAGACGAGGAGCAGCGGCGGAGGCAGGAGTTGAGCTGCCCCAACAGCACCATCTCGCCGGTGCAGGATCAGATCAGCAGCGCGATTGCGCGGGGCGACTCGGCGGCGGCGATCCGGCTGCTGGAGGGTGATGCCTCGCTGATTCGGGCTTGCGACCGCGATGGCGCCACGCCGCTCCACATCGCCGCCGAACAAAATGACACCGGGCTCGTGGCGTGGCTACTGGAGCGGAAGGCCAGCGTGCGCAAGAAGGATCAGGCTGGCCTAACGGCTTTGGACCGTGCGGCGCTGGCGGCCGATCCGCGGCATCCTGAGAGCGCAGAGCGCTTTCCGGCTGTGGCGAAGCTGCTGCTGGAGCACGGAGCCGAGGTGACGGTCCGCTGCGCTGTGGCTTTGGCTGACGCGGCTCGGGTGCGCGAACTGGTGGAGACCGAACCCAAAGTGTTGCGGCAGATTGGCAGCGGCGGCGGCCTCCTCTCTCTGGCCGTGAATCACGGGCGCCTGGAGATGGTGCGGCTGCTATTGGACCTGGGCGCCGACGTGGACGAGCGCATCCTGCTGGAAGAGTTAGAGGAGCCGACGCTGAGTTGGGGCATGCCGCTATGGTATGCCGCGTTGGCGGGAGACTTAGAGATCAGCAAGCTGCTGCTGGATCGCGGGGCCGATCCAAATTCGAATGTGTATGCGTCGGGATGGCCTCTGCGGAATGCGTGGGGGCACAAAGACGAATCGGTGAAGCGGCTGTTGCTAGAGCGCGGCGCCAGGCGGCAACCGTACATGGTGGTGGAAGCGCACGATGTGGCGGAGGCGAGGCGGCTGCTGGAGGCGAGTCCGACGGAGGAACTGGCGCAGGAGTTGGCGTGGTCGGCGGGAGACCAGGGGTGTCCGGCGATTCTGGAACTGGCGCTGGGCTGTCTTCGGTGGGCCAGAGACGATCAGCGCTGGCATTGGGTGATGATTCAACCCATCCGCGGCGCGGGCGGAGATGCGGCGGACAACGAGGGTTTCTTTGAGAGCATGGCGGTGCTGCTGCGGCATGGCGTTGATCCGAATGTGCATCGGTTCCGGCAGAGGATACTACACTTTGCCGCGGCGCATCATGGGCAAGTTGGGGAGAAGGTACGGGCACGGTTCGCGTCGATGTTGATCGATGCCGGGGCGCGTTTGGATGTGCGGGACGATCTGCTGCGGTCTACACCGTTGGGATGGGCGTGTCGCTGGGGGCGCGAACCACTGGTGGAGTTGCTGATAGAGCGTGGGGCTCCGGTGGAGGAGATGGATGCTGAACCTTGGGCTACTCCTCGGGCGTGGGCTAAGAAGATGAAGCGCGATGGGGTGATGGCGATTTTGAATCGGCGGCGTGGATTCAAGCAGGGCACTTGATATACGCCGATTGCAACTACGCTATTGGTACCTTCAGTACTTGCTGGTCTAATGCGATTTGTCACATGTCTGACCGTGAAAGAGCCAAAATTAGCGGCTGGAAAATGGCCAATCTCGGTTAAAGTTGAACTTGCATAGAATGATTCAACCTCCGAGTTCGCTAAGGGGCGGCGGAAATCGCCGGAACCTAGATTTGGCGCGGGTTCTGCTGGTGCATGGCGAACTTGCACCCAGGCTCGCGCTGCAGACCATTCTGCAAGCTGGAGGATATACGGTGGATGTGGCTGCCACACCATCGGAAGCTCTCAGCAAGCTGGACGAAAAACCGTACGACCTGGTACTCAGCGACGGCGAATCGAGTTCCGGGCGGAATGTACTGGCATATGCGCGTGTGAAAGAGTACAAACCGGCGACGGCCGTGGTGACTTCGCACGAAATGATTCAGGTGCGCCGGTCGCCTGGGCCGGCGCGGCAGTCCATGTCGATCTGTACCGAGAATCTGCCGCTTCTGTTGGGCAAGGTGGCGGACTTGATTGGGCTTCGTGCCATCCGGCGATGCCGGTTAGCGCGCCAGCCGGTATAGCGATTTTCCGGGCACACCACCAAAAAGGGCCGGTCAGGAAATCCTGACCGGCCCTTTTTGGTGTTAGGAGGAATCTAGTCTAGTGGTGCCCGCCGCCACCACCGCCGCCCGAAGATCCGCCGTGGCCACCGCCGGCCGCGCCGCCCGCGGAGGAGACGCCAGCGCCAGCTGAGCTCACTCCAGCAGAACTCCCTGCAGAAGCGCCGCTATACGAACCAGCGGAAGATGCGACGCCCGAATATCCAGAGGAAGTGGCCGCCGCCGAGGTGTAGCCACCCATACCGCCGAAACCGCTGCTCGCGCTGGAGCCACGGTTGCCGCCGCCGTAATTGGCGGGCGGGACGTAGTAGGCGCGCATCACGGTGTAAGGGCTCCAGAAACGGTAGCCGTAGGGGCTATACATGGCGCCGCGGCAAGGCATGTAGGTGTACATTCCATACCACTGGTTGAACGCCCAGGAATTTAAGCAATTGTTGCCGAGGCCCATGCCGATTCCAAGTCCGCCGAGACCCCAGCCGCCACCGCCGGTGGAATACTGCCCGGAATCGAGAAGGGACTTCGCCGCAGAGACGTTCGCGATGGCGAGGTACTCACCGCGACGATGGCTCCAATGATCGAGCGCATCGGTCTCTTCAACGTTGAATTTTTCCACCGAAGCGGAAGTGCTGTCGAGCATGAGCATGCGTCCGACGCCAACCGGAACGGCGCCGCTCGCCATTTGCACGTTGGCCAACCCCTTATATACCTTGACGCGGGCGGGTTGACTGTCAAAGCGGTAGATGCCGGCTTTGGATAGCGCGACCATGCCGTCTTTGCAGGCAATGGTGACTGAGGTGTCCTTGGCGATGTCGTCCGCTTCCACCACGGCAGAACCGGTCAGCATCTCGAGACGCGTATCGATCAGGCGGTTCGTAAGAAGTTTGAGAGAGCTATTCTCACCAAGGCGAAGAACCACTCCGGGAGTGAGGAGGATTTCGGCCCGGCCGTCTTCCGTCCGTACCACCGAATTCTCCTTGATATCGGGGAACTTGGTAACGGAGTATTCGACAGGCTGGTCGCCAAGAAAAACTCTGCCTTCGACGTACGCGATCACGCCCGATTTGGCCGAGATCACGGGCTGCGCCGAGGCTGTGACAGCGCCCAGCGCGAGGAGGACTGTCAGCGGAACTGCAATCCGAACCGACTTCATGATGCACCCCTTACAGCTATAGCTTGGGGGCTACAGACAAGTTTGTCAATGGAAAGAAGATAGCTATTTCGGGTCTGTCGGCGAATTCGACGACCAAACCACCATCTTTCGATACACTCGTTACAGACGGACGATTTTGGCTGAGACGACGCCTTTGAGGGCGTTGCGGGTGTCGACAATCAGCGGCGCCCGCTCCAGCAACCCCTTATAGTCGAACGCGGAATGGTCGGTGATGATCACCACGCAATCGGCATCGGCAGCCGCGTTTTCGGGCGAGACTTCGAGGGAAAGTCCTTCGGCGCGCAGTACAGGCACGTGAGGATCGCTGTAGGTGACGATTCCGCCGCGGCGCTGCAACAGGTGGATCACATCGAGCGCGGGCGATTCGCGCATATCGTCGATATCGCGCTTGTAGGCTACGCCCATCACATGAATGCGCGACCCCTTGACGGGTTTGCCGGCATCGTTGAGGGCATTCTGCACCTTATCGGCGACGAAGTGCGGCATCTGACCGTTGATGTAGCCCGCCAGCTCAATGAAGCGCGCTTCGATGCCGGCCTGTTTGGTCTTCCAGGAAAGATAGAAGGGATCGATGGGGATGCAGTGGCCGCCCAGGCCTGGACCGGGGTAGAACGGCATGAAACCGAAGGGTTTGGTGGCGGCGGCGTCGATGACTTCCCAAACGTTGATGCCCATGCGGTCGCACATGAGGGCGATCTCGTTGGCCAGCCCGATGTTGATCATCCGGAAGGTGTTTTCGAGAAGCTTCACCATCTCGGCGACCTGGGTGGAACTGACCGGCACCACGTGTTGCAGGGCCTGCGCGTAGAACAACTGGCCCATGGAAGTGCAAGCCGCGGTCACGCCGCCCACCACTTTGGGAATGTTGGAAGTCTGGAATTTGGGGTTGCCGGGATCGACGCGTTCGGGGGAGAAGCAGAGGAAAAAGTCCTGGCCCACTTCGAGACCGGTCTTGGATAGCATGGGCAGCACCACCTCGTCGGTGGTACCAGGGTACGTAGTGGATTCCAGAATCACCAGCATGCCGGCATGGAGGTGGCGCGCAATTTCGCCCGTAGACGCCACGATGTAGCTCATATCGGGGTCTTTGGTTTTGCGAAGTGGAGTGGGGACGCAGATGTTGATGGTATCGAGCTCCAGGATGGCCGAAAAATCGGTGGTGGCGCGGAGTTTGCCGGATTCCACTAACGGACCCAGCACGGAAGTTGGGATATCGCCGATGTAGGAGTCGCCGGCGTTGACACGGCGGACCTTATCTTCGCTGAGATCGATTCCAGTGACGGCGAAGCCGGCCTTGGCGAACTCGACAGCTAGCGGGAGGCCGACGTATCCCAGGCCGACGATTCCCACGCGCGCGTGGCGCGAGCGGATCTTCTCTTCCAAAATGGTGGCGGTTGCGATCTGTGTTTCGGTCATCAACGGACTATTCTCGCATGCCGGGCCGGAAACAGACGGGGTGGGCGCCACAGAAAAGGTACCGGAACTCCTAGGGTAAGCCCAGGTATTCTCCCTCAGCAATCAATTCCGCAGGGCCGGTTAGAAAGATCTCGTCTTCCAGGCGTAAGTGGATGGGGCCGGCGGCGGTGAGGACCCGCACCGGCGATTGGGCCATGCCACGGAGCACGGCGGTGAAGGCGGCGCCGGTGGAACCCGTCCCGGAGCTCATGGTCTCACCGGCGCCGCGCTCCCAGAAGCGCACGTCGATGGTGTGCTCGTCGACTGCACGGATGAAGGACACATTGGTTTTCTTGGGGAAGTGCGGATGGGACTCGATGGCGGCGCCCATGCCGCGCCAGTCGAAGTCGAAATCGTCGACGGGAACGGCGCATTGCGGATTGCCCACCCAGACCAGGGTAACGTCGCGGGGACCGGAGGCGAGCGGCAGAAGGAAGCGGGGCTCCCGCGCCTCGGCTCGCCCCATATTCATTTCGAATTCGAAGAGGAGTTCGGAGCGCCTTAACAGGCGGAGGGTTTTGATGCCCGCTCCAGTGCGGATGCGGACCACGCCGGCGGCGTAGCCGTGGCGGATGAGAAAAGCCGCGGCGCAGCGCGTGCCGTTGCCGGAGATTTCGGCGGCGCTGCCGTCGGAGTTGTAAAGCTGGATGGCGCCTTCGGCATCGGCATCGGTGGGCGGGTCCACCAGCATCCAGCCGTCCGCGCCCACGCCGGTGTGGCGATCACAAATGGCCTTGGCGAGCGACGCGTGGCCGGATTCGGGCGCGTCTTTTCGCCAGGTGAGCAGAAAGTCGTTCTTGGCGCCGTGGGCCTTGGTGAACGGGATCTTCATTCCGGCTGGACCTGCACGGCCGTTCCATAGGCCAGCACTTCGGTGACGCCCTGCATAATCTCAGTGGCATCGTAGCGAGTGCCGATGATGGCGTTGGCGCCGAGTTCGTTGGCGTGCTGGATCATGATTTCGAAGGCCTCAACGCGGGTGCGTTCGCAGAGATCGCTGAACAGCGAGATGTTGCCGCCCACTATGGTCTGCAGACTGGCGCCGATGGTGCCGAACACCGACCGCGAGCGCACCACAATACCGCGGACGACGCCGAGGTTGCGGATGACGCGTTGACCGGGCAGGTCGAAGGCGGTGGTTACGTTTTCATGAGCTACCATATTTACCTCCCGAGCTTCGTCGGTAGATCTCGATGATCGGCTCGTCTTTTTCAATGATGGTTTTTACCAGGGTATACTGCTCGCGGGCTTTGCCGGTGACGGCATCGTAAACCGGGTCGCCGCGCCGGACTACGGCCCACTCGTGCCAGAGAAAGAGATCGGGGCGCGTCACCGCGGCATTCCACGGAATGCCGTCGCACTCGGTGAAGGTTTCGCGCAGAGGGATTCCCATTTCGCGATAGATTCCGGTGAGGTCGCCGAAGGAGGTGATGATGCCCTCGCCCGGCAGATAGCGGGGCTTGAGGAACTCGGCGGCCTGGCGGGTCCAGGCACGGCGGCCTTCGGAGTTCACACGCGATTCTTCCCAGGTGATCCAATTCGATGGAGCGGGATGAACCAGCCAGTGGATGGAACCGGCGGCGACCACCAGCACGGCGAAGATGGCGCGGGCGCGCGCAGGCGCCATCGCGACCACCGCGGCGGCGCCCACCACCAGCAGCGGCAGCGCGCACATGCCGTAGCGCGTGTTGTAGTACGAATGCGGCCAGAGGATGGGGACGTGGATGGGCATGCCCGCGGAATGCATCGACCAGATGTAGAAGGCGGGAGTCAGCAGCAGCAGTGCTACCGGCCACAGGGCGCGTTTCCACAGCGCCGCAGCGATGCCGAGCGTTCCTACGATCCAGAGGCCGGGGCCGACTCCGAGTTCGGCGGCGGTGCGCACGTAGAGCCACGCCAGGGTCCAGTTGTCCTTGCCGGCGTACGGGCGGTTGCCCTGAATGGCGAGCGCTGAGTAGGGACCGTTGTAAAACCAGAGCGGATAGCCGGTGAGATACCAGTTGTGGCCGATCCAGTAGAGCGGACCGAGACTGGCAAGGACTCCAAACAGCAGGGTGGACGTGATGCGGCGCCGGGCGGCCAGAAGAAAATAGAGCGCGCCGAACGGGATGAGGAACCAGCCGTCGTAGCGGCTCAGGGTAGCGGCGCAGGCAGCGATACCGGCTCCGGCGACGGCTCCGAAGGCCTGCGTTTCGCGAAAGCGAACCGTGAAATAGAGCAGCGCCATGAGGCACGCGAAGAAAACCGATTCGCTCATGGCAATCGATTGCAGGTAGAGAATGTTGGGGTTCAGGGCGAACAGCGCGGTCGCGGTGGCGGCCGCCGCGGCGCTGTTAAAGATGCGGCGCGCGGCTGCGAAGAGGAACGATCCGGCGAGGACGAAACAGATGGAGGACGGGAGGGCTCCGGCGAGGCCGCTGCGCCATAGATTGTCATTGGCCACGAAGGGCAGCATGAGGGCGTGCGGCAGAGGGAGCCAGGGACTTCCGAACTGGAGGTAGCCGGGCGTTTGGGAATCGACGATGCGGCGGGCCGTGTTGAGGTGCGCTTCGGCATCTCCGTAGTAGAGGAGGTAGTGGTGGGAATAGAAGAACCAGACGGCTCCGGCGGAGACGAGGGACAGGATTAGGGCGGCGACCAGTACTGGCGCGAGATGGCGATCGTCAGTCATCGTTGGCAGGCTTCAGCCTGCGGTGGGCTTTAGCCCGCCAATTCCGAGCGCCCGATAACCGTCTGCACGGACTAAAGTCCGCTGCAGGCTAAAGCCTGCCCCACGAATCAAAACGCCGTGCAGGATTTGAACTCCTGGAAGCGGGCTTCGATTTCGTCTCGGGTGAGGGTGCGGAAGCGGTCGATGCCAAATTTTTCGCAGCAGAAGCTGCCCATCACCGAGCCGTAAATCACCGCGCGGCTCAACTGTTCCATGTCGACATCGCCGTTCACGGATTGGATTCCCTGCCCTGCCAGATAGCCGATGAAACCTCCGGCGAAGCAATCGCCCGCGCCGGTGGGGTCGAAGACATCTTCCAAAAGGTAGCCCGGCGCCATGAAGTGGTAGCCATCGCGGAACAGGATGGCGCCATATTCGCCGCGCTTGATCACCAAGACGCGCGGGCCCATCTGCATAATCTTGGCCGCCGCGCGCCGCAGATTGTGCTCGCCCGAAAGCAGGCGCGCTTCGCTATCGTTGATGAGCAGGAAGTCCCAGTCCTTGAGGGTCTCGAGCAACTGCGGGCGGAAATCGTTGATCCAGTAATTCATGGTGTCGCCGCCGGTGATCCTGACGTTCGACATTTGCCGGCGCACCATCTTCTGCAGTTCGGGCTGGATGTTGCCGAGCAGGAGGTACGGCGCGGCTTTGTACGAATCGGGCAGCTTCGGACTGAAGTCGGCGAAGACGTTGAGGTCTGTGCGCAGGGTGGTGCGGTCGTTCATATCGGCCGAGTAGACGCCCGCCCAGAAGAAGGTCTTGCCTCCGGGGACGCGCTCCAGGCCGGCGAGATCGATCTTGCGCGAGGCCAGCAGATCGACATCCTCCTGCGCGAAATCATCGCCCACCACGGCGACGATCTTTACCGGTGTGAAATATCCGGCGGCCAGGGAGATATAGGTGGCGGCGCCGCCGAGCATGCGATCAACTTTTCCATGCGGCGTTTCCACGCCGTCGTAGGCAACGGATCCAACAACGATTAATGACATGTAAGAGAAGATTGTAGCAAGCAACTACTCGTCGTCCGGATTAATTGCGAGCTTGATCTCTTCGTGCTTCTTCTCGCGTGAGGCGTCCCAGAAGGCTCCGGCGAAGGCGACCGCGGAAAGCGCCCAACTTACGATGGCAGCGCCGTCGATGGAGTGATGAATCACGATGGCGCCGAGGCAGAGCAGGGTGCGGACCATCCAGGCATACAGGCGGACGGGTTTCTGTTGGCCTCTGCGAACCAAGGCAGCCGAGCGGCCCAGCATGAAGGCGCAGGCGACGCCGATGAAACCGAGCACGCCACGCATGAATTCCATGGACAGGGACATATACCTTGACTAGTTGCGAGCCTCCAATTTGCCGATCCAGATGGTATTGGCCTGCTCGGCGCCACCTTCGACGGAAGTGGTAGCGTCGAGGATCGCGATGGTGCGCCACTGCGCAGGATCGAAGGCGCCATCGGGACCTTTGAAATCGGCAAGGTCGAGGTCTACGTGGAAGACTTCCTTGCCCCCGGGCGGATAGATGGGCAGGGTGAAGCGCGGGCCTTCCCCGCCGGCGCCACCCGGCTTCTTCATTTCGAGGGCGACCATGAGGGTGACTTCGTGGTCGGAGGCGATATCGAACGACAGGCGCTTGGCCTTGGCGAAGGCGGGAGTCCCCACGCGGCGCACCAGCAGTTCGAGTTGGCCTTCCTGCTGGCGATAGGACGCCTGCATGGCGCTGGGGCCGAGCGGGTCGCCGGCCGCGCTCAACTTTAACTTCATGCCGCCGAGCGCCACCCAATCGAGAAAACCGCGGTCGAAGCCGTCGACCATGGTGCTTTTGGCAGCGGCGGTTGCCTGGAGCGCGGCGCTGCTCAACGTAAAATCTTCCAGGGTGAAACTGTGGCGACCGATGGATTCCTGCACAGCGAGCGGCAGATCGGGGTTGCGGGGCCGGGCGAGGAAGAACTGCGCCAGGTCGAAAATGCCGATGCCTTCCACCTGGTCGAGATCGAGCTTGCCGTCGGCGTCCACGGGGTCGCCCGCTCCATCAGTGACGGTGAAATCGGCGGGAGTGAGCTCAATCTGCTGACGGAGATTGGCGGGCGCCCAGAACCACGCGGCGTAATTGCCACCGCCGGGCTTTTTCTCGCTGAGCAGAACGGCCATGGCGGTGTCGTGTTCGCTCTGGATGGCGAAGCGGATGGCGCGGGTACGGGCGAAATCTCGTGGGGCGCCGATTACGACGCCGGAGAATTTTCTGGGGGCGACGTCGTATGAGAAGACCATGGCGCCGCCGGCAGCTTTGATTTCCGAGCCTTCACCCAGGGCATTCCAACCCAGGATGTCTTTTTGACGGAACAGGACCTCGGGATCCTGCTGCGCGAAGGCCAGCAGTAGCAGGGCAACCATCCACATATTGAAATTGTGGCACAGTGCGGCCGAAAGCTTAAGGCAGGGCTGGGCTATTGCGATGACAGGGTCGAAAAAGCAGTCCGAGCTTCGCTCGGATTGCAGGCGGAAGCGCCTACCCTACCTACTCGAACAACAGGGGCCAGGCGGACTGGCCGGGGCCGGGCTGCACGCGGAGGAGGGCGGTGGCGGCGGTGCGTTCGGCGACTGCGGGTTGGAAGGGGAACCAGCGGACTTCACCGGACTCCTGGGAAAAGAATTCGACCCTACCATCGGGGTGGAAGTCGGCAATCACGAAGAACAGGCATTCGCGTTCCACTTTGGAATAACGAACACGGCCGCTTCCGCCAGGAATCGACGGCATCATAAAAAAATGTTCGGACGTCATGGTCGCGGTCTCCAAACTACGATTAAAGCAATTTTTAGCTCTTCGCGCTGCCATTGTCAAGAAGTTTCACCTTTGTGAAGTTCTGCGTAAATCATTGAGTTCATAAAAGACTGCGCGTTAAGGAAAGATCTGCGCATAATGGCCTGGGGAATATGTCGCGACCACGCAAGATCACCGACGAATCGAAGCTGCTGATCGCGTTGATGAGCAGCGAGCAGGGCATGAGCAACAAGGCGATTGGGGAATCGCTGAAGCTCAGTGAATCGGCCGTCTCGAAGGCGCTGAAAGAGTGCTTCGAGGAAGGCCGGCTGAAACTGGTCTTCAATCGCAACGGGTTGACGGCGAAACAACTGGCGGCGCTGCAGGCCACGGCCGAGGGCGCCGAGGAGTTGAAGCGCAGGCTGGCGCGCTTTGCGAAGGACGCCTCGGCAGTAGTGACCGAGCCCGACGTGCGCATCTTCGACAGCGGCAGCGTGGCGGCAACTCCGGAAGGTTGGGCATCGCGCCTCGAAACGTTCGGACGGGCCGCGGCGCCGTACCTCTGGTCGCTGATCGCGGGCTCGCGCGCGGTGGGCACCAGTTGGGGAGAGACATTGGCGGCGGTGGTGCGAGCGCTGGCATCGCGGCCCGGGCAGCCGGTGAAACATACAGTGCAGTTCGTCCCTTTATGCGGGGAGATGCTGGAAGGACCGCCGCGAAAGGCGAGCGCGTCGAATCTGGCCCATCAACTCGATGAGATCGTGAACGGAGACTTGCGGCATACGCACT
Source organism: uncultured Solibacteraceae bacterium (assembly GCA_963815475.1). GTDB lineage: Bacteria > Acidobacteriota > Terriglobia > Bryobacterales > Bryobacteraceae > Sulfopaludibacter. The sequence goes on from CAWFHD010000001.1 coordinate 754,626, forward strand.
CGCACTGGCTGGCGGGCGTGCCATCGCGCATGCCCTCGCCGCAGCCCGGAGTGAAGGACAGCCTCACGCAGGCCGAATGCGCGGCGGTGAGCAAATACATTCGACGGCTGCCGGGATATCGCAAGGTCTTCGGCTCCGATTCCGAAAGCGCCGCTCCCGAGCGAACGCCGCTCATCGAGCGCCTGGATATGATTCTGACAAGTTGCGGCCCCAAAGAGCGGCCGCTGGGTTATGGCGGCGTGCAGGATCTGCGCTCGTTCGGACTCTCCCTGCGCGATGCGCGCAAGCTGGTGGTGGGCGACCTTTCCGGCATCCTGCTGAAGAATCCGAAACTCGACCCGCGCACGCCCAATCCCGCCGATCGCATCAATGCATTATGGGCGGGCGCCAAACTGGAACATGCGCGGGAATGCTCGCGGCGCGCATTGGCGAGCGGCGCGGGGGGCACGGTGCTGTGCGGCCTGGGGGCGAACAAGGTGGATACGGTGCTCGAAATCGTGCGGCTGGGCTTGGCGGTGCGGATCCTGGTGGATGTGGATCTAGCGCGGCAGTTGCGGAGGAAGGCGTGAGAAATCGGCCTACCTTCCCATCCAGCCTCCGTCGACGGTGAGGAGAGTTCCGCTGACGTAGTCGGAGGCGGGGGAACTGAGGAAGACAATGGCTCCGGCTAGATCGGCGGGGTCTCCCCAACGGTTGGCGGGGATTCGCGCCAGGATGGCGGAGTTGCGCGCCGGGTCGTTGCGCAGCGCGCTGGTATTATCGGTGGCGATATATCCGGGGGCGATGGCGTTGACTTGCACGTTGCTGCCCGCCCATTCGTTGGCCAGCGCCTTGGTTAATTGCGCGATGCCGCCCTTGGCAGCGGCATATCCGGGAACGGTGATCCCGCCCTGGAAACTGAGCAGGGACGCGGTGAAGACGATCTTCCCTGCCCCGCGCTGGAGCATGTCGCGGCCGAACTCGCGGGCGAGAATGAACTGCGCGTTGAGATTGACGTCGATCACGCGGTCCCAGTATTCGTCGGGATGCTCAGCGGCGGGCTTGCGGAGAATGTTTCCGGCGTTATTGACCAGAATGTCGATGGGCGGGCATTCGAGCTTCACCGTTTGGACGAAGGCGTAGACGGCATCGCGATCGGCCAGATCGCACGCATAGCCGCGAAACTTGCGGCCGCGTTGTTCCACTTCCCGCTGGATGTCGCTGCCTTCAGGCTCGAGCCCGGCGCTGGTGCCTACGATATCGGCGCCGGCTTCGGCTAGCGCAATCGCCATGGCCTTTCCCAGGCCGCGACGCGCGCCGGTCACAAGGGCGGTCTTGCCGTCCAATTTGAAACGATCGAGTATGCTCACTGGTAGTGCGCGCTGAGCGCGAGAAACGCGATGGTACCCACTGCTATGACGGCGCCATGCGGCAGGCCAAGCGCCTTGGGACTGCGCACGTCGAGCTCTTCCTTACCGACGTACGCCGGCCGGCCGCTCTTCATTTCGCTCAAAATGAAGCCGACATTGAAGAGAGTCGTTTTCAGCCGGCCGCGAAACAGGACCAGCAGCAGGGCGGCCACACCGCCGACGATGGCGGTGATGACGAAGATGCCGAACCAGTCCTCCCAGCCCACCATGGACCCGACGGCTGCCATCAGCTTCACATCGCCGGCCCCCATGGCGTGCAGGGCGTAGAGCACGAAATAGATTCCGAAGGCGATGCCCAGTCCCATCAGGGAAAGGCGCAATCCCGCCCAGCCCTGAAACATGAAAGTATTGAGGCCCAAACCGACCAGCACGCCTAGAAGCGTAAGCCAGTTGGGAATCTTGCGGGAACGCACGTCGTAGAAGGCTGCGCAGAGCACAAGTGCCAGCAGTACTAATTCAATGCCGCGCGGTGGCATCTGGATGGACATGAAGTCACTATTGTAACGCGACTACTGTGGGGAGCCTTTTGGGGGTGTCCGGGTGGCTTTGAGCTGGATTCCCGCGCCCAGCGGCGCGAGTTCGGGGATGGTGACTGGGAGATGTCCGCTAATATCGATTTCGCCCCAAAGAGCCCGCACCGCCGCCACTTCCGAGGGTGGAACGGTGCTGAAGGTGGCAAGGTAGGCCGTAACATTTGAAAAGCCGCGCAGCAGATAGGGGTTTCCCAGGGCGACCAGGGCCACGGGTTTCCCGGAAGCAGCAAGCGTCTCGATGGCATGCGGAAGCTCGCCGGACAGTCCGGTGGTTCCGCGGTTGGCAACCACGGAGGCGAAGGCCGCCACCACGTAGCTGTCGCAAGAGAGCAGCCGCGCCAGACCGGAATCGACGTCGGCCAGCGCCATGGAGGGATCGAGCGTCACCACATTGGCGTTGCGCTGGCGGTTGCGGACCTCCTGCGCGAAGGCCTGGCCGCCGGTAGAGTAGCGGCTCTCACCCAGCACCAGGAAGCAGGCGCGATCGGGCGCGGAGAGCGGAATCATGTTGCCGGAATTGCGCACCAGGGTGACGGCGCGGTCGGCGATCTCCTGCGCCTTCTCATTCGATTCGGGCGAATCCACCACGTCGCCGATACCTTCGAGATCCACCAGGCGCTTGCGGTCGAGCCCCATCTTTTCCTTGGCGGCAAGAATCTTCATGACGCTGTCGCGAATGCGTTGGCGCGTGAGGCGTCCGCTCTCGATGGCGGAGATCACGGCTTTGATGGCGGCGTCGGGATCGGCTGGCATGAGCAGGGTATCGGCGCCGGCTTCCAGCGCGCGCACGGCCGCCTCTCCGCTGGTGAAGCCTTTGGCGATGCCGCCCATTTCGAGCGCGTCAGTTACCACCAGCCCGGTGAAGCCAAGCTCATTTCGCAGCAGGCCGGTGAGGATAGCGGGAGAGAGCGTGGCGGGAAGATCGGGCGGCGCCAGAGCGGGGACGGCGATGTGGGCCGTCATGATGGAATCGACGCCGGCTTCGATGGCGGCGCGGAACGGCACAAGTTCGGTGGTTTCCAGGCGGGCGCGATCGGCAGTGATGGAGGCGAGGTTGAGGTGCGTATCGACGGCGGTATCGCCATGGCCGGGGAAATGTTTGGCGGTGGCCATCACGTAGTTGTTCTTGTCGGCATGGGCGCCTTCGATGAAGGCTCTCACGAAGGCCGCCACGGCCTGCGGATTCTCGCCGAAGGAGCGGATATTGATGATGGGATTGTCGGGGTTGTTGTTGACGTCGGCCACGGGGTAGTAGACCCAATGCACACCGAGCGCGCGAGCTTCACGCGCGGTGACTTCGCCTTCGTAGCGCGAAAACGCCGGCTCGCCGGTGGCTCCGAAGGCCATCGCGTGGGGAAAGATGGTGGTGCCATCGACGCGCATAGAGGCGCCGCGTTCGAAATCGCCGCCGACCATCAGAGGAATGCGCGTGAGCCGCTGCATGCGGTTCAGGAATGTAGCCAACGCGTAGGGTTCGGCGTGAGCGACGACGCGGCCGTTCGAAATATTCACCAGGACCAGGCCGCCGACTTTGGTTTCGGCGATCAACCGCATGAACTTGCGGTACTCCCGCGTGCGCGAGTTGGGAGCTTCGCCGTGGAAGGCAATGAAGACGAGCTGCGCCACTTCATCGCGCAGCGTCATATTCCTGAGCCATCGGCGAACCGCGGGCGAACCTTTGAGCGCCGGCGCCGGCGGCTCCTTCTTTACGATGGGTTTGCGTGCCGTGGCGGCTACCGCGGATAGCGCGAGCACGAAAAAGAGGAAAAGCACCGCTCCCTTACGGTCGCGGCTCGGAAAGACCGGCACAATTTTAGTGTGGCAGATTTTAGCGCGCCGAGGAGCGAGTGGTGGGAACCCCCGCCAACGCCTTCTGGGTAGCCGGCGGCTTGCGATTGGTGGCGCGATTGAGCAGCCGTTTCACCCAGCGAACCAGGTGTGCAGGCTCATTCGAACTTTTGGCGATAACCGCATCGGCCCCGGTGTTTTCCGCTGTGAGACCAAGCGGCTCCACGAAGCCCGAAAGGAGAATGATGCGCGCATTCGGATTGAGCTTGCGAATGCGGCCAATCAACTCAACGCCATCCATACGCGGCATGCGGTAATCTGTGACCACCACGTCGAAGTTGGAAGCTTCGTAGAGTTTCAGGCCTTCTTCACCATTACCCGCCAGTTGAACCCAGTATCCGAGCTCATCCAGGAGCGCTTTTCGAACGACTAATCCATCATGGTTGTCGTCCACCAACAATATATTTGAGGTAGCAATCGGGGCAGGTTTCATTGCGGAACGTTCGCGAGAGTAACAGAGCCGTAACGTGCGTGTCAACGGTTTTTTATCGCCTTGGAAAAGCGGCGATTTTAGTTCTTGACAATCACGGCGTGCAAGAGGAGAAACGAGCGACTATTCCACTGCGCGCGGAGCCTTGTATCCGGCCTTGGCAATGATCTGATATTTGATCGGTTTGCCCTTCTCATCTTTCACCGGCAGCGGCCGCCCTTCCTGATCCACAAGCTCCACTTTGAGTTTGCGGAAGGCGCCGTCATGCGCTTTGTTGTTAGACGAGTACTGAAGTACGTACTGACTACGCAGTGCCTGATGAATTTGCCCGAACATTGGTCCGTACTCACCCTGGAAGCGAGGGAAGAACGCCTGGCCGCCGGTCTCTTTGGCGAAGGTGCGAAGTTCGTTGTCAGCCTGCAGGAAACCGATCGGCTCATTCGGCGACATGGCGCGCTGCATGCCCATCAGGGATATGGAGTAAATGGGCACACCGGATTCCTGCAACTTCTTGCGCGTCTGATCGTAGGTGAGCTTGCTGAAGGTGTCGATTCCGGTGGTGATGAGCAAGATGGCTTTGCGGCCTTCGATTCCCGACATGCGGTCGGCTGTATCGGTCACGGCGTCGAACATGTTGGCTTCGCGCCACGCCGGGATGGTCATGCGCTGCAGCCCTTCGTGGGTGAGTTGGCGGTTGGTGGTGAAATCGGAGAGAATCTCAGGCTTGATGTCGTAGGCGATGATGGCGCAGTAGTCTTCGGGTTTGAGCGTGCTCGCGAAGCCCCAGCTCAGTTCCAGCGTCTGAAACCACGCCCACGAGTACATCTGCTGGAAGTGGTTACTGAACTCGATCACCATAGCGATGGTGAGGGGCGCTTCACCCATGGTCACTTTACGGAGTTGCTGCGGAACGTTGTCTTCCAGAACGCGGAAATTGCCGGCGGGGATGCCGGGGATGAACTGACCCTTGTTGTCGAGCACGGCGACATCGAGAGTGACCACATCGACATCGAGCTTGAAGTTCGGGATGTTGCCGAGATCCTGCTTCTCCTTTTTGTATTGCGATGGAATTTTCGGGAGGTTGGGATCTTCGGCGGGACTGCCGGGATCGGTGGGCTTCTTGGGCCGCGCCACGGTGCTGCCCGTGTCTTTGACGGGACCTTCTTGTTGGGCGAACAGACCGGCCACCGTAATCAGTGCGGCAGCGCACAATAGAGAGGTCATCAAAGGTCGCATAGGCTAGCTCTGTTGGTAACTATATCAAATGACGCAGAGCGTGGATTGCGGGTTGCGCGTGGGTTAGGGGAATGGGAAGGAGAAGGCGCGTGTTAATTCTCGCGCGGGAAGAAGGCGGTGGGATGCAGAGAGCAAAGGGCACCGACGCGAAAGACACCGACTCCTTACGGTCGCGGCTCGGAAAGATCGATCGCAAAGATCCGATGGAGATCAAGTCAGGCTAGTTGACCCAGGGGCCGCCGCCGCCGTGCTTCTTCATGTAGACCTGGAACTTCCTCTTGGCACGCTGTAGTTTCCATTGCCGATAAGCGCCTCGCCAATCGGGAAGTTTCACGGTGGGCATCTTGGTTTTGAGGTAGAGGAAGCCGAACGCCATTCCGCCTAGGTGAGCCACGCTGCTCACGCCGGTGTTGGGACCAATCGACAACAGCAGTTCGATGGCGGCGTAAATCATCACCATGTACTTGGCCTTGATGGGGAACAGGAAACTCATCAAGATGGTCTGATTGGGCCAGAGGACACCAAACGCCAGCAGCAGCCCAAAGATTGCACCCGATGCGCCTATAGTGTGCGTGTTCCAGTGGCCGAGCAACGCATTCACCGTGACGTCGCAGACGCCGGCAGCAATTCCGCAATAAAAGTAATACTTGAGGAATCGCCGCGTGCCCCATTCCTGTTCCAGCGGTGTGCCGAACATCCAAAGGGCCAGCATGTTGAAAAGGATGTGAGTGATGCCACCATGCAAAAACAGGTAGGTGACCAGTTGCCAGATGGTGAAGTTGTGAACTACCGTGACCGGAACTAGCGCCAGAATCAACGGCATTCCGAACAGGTACGTGAGCAGGAAGATGGCGGTGTTGCTGATCAGTAGCCATTTGACTCCGGGCGGGAAAAGGCCGGAGGCATACGAACCGACATACGGTCTATAGGTTCGGGGCATGGGCGGGCTCTATAGCTAGAATATCATCACCACTGCGGCGATTCCTCAGGAAACCGCGGTGGTGCCGCGCTTGGCGTATTTGTTGAGCAGCCGCGAACAGATTTGCAGCGCGATGGCGGCGCCCAGCCAAAATTGCCAATGCGAAAATGGGCCGGTGGGGATCGCAAAGCTGGCAGCCAGGTTCAAATCGGCAGCCACGCGCCAACAGGCCAGCACGGAGGCCATCACGGCCACGGGAGTTAACAGCGACGCAACCGCCACTGCAATCCGATGATCATGCCTCTTTCCTGGAACCAGCTTCAGGCCCCGTGCGAACCGTATCCTTACCACCATGGCAACGTAATAACAAATTTACCAACTTTTGCGATAGATTAGACATTCGGAAGACACGGAAAGGCAATCATGAAACGACTGAGAACGGCAGTTTTTGGCACCGGCTTTGTGGGCCGGGTCCATTTGGAAGCCATCCGGCGCCTGGGCTACGTGGATCTTTGCGCCATTGGCGAACCGCAAATCGAAAAGGCGACTCAATTGGCGGCCGAATTCGGCGCCGAGAGGGCCGAGGCGGACTACCGCCGGATTTTGGAAGATCCGACCGTTGACGCGGTGCACGTGTGCACCCCCAACTTCATGCATGCGCCCATTGCCAAGGACGCCCTGCAGGCCGGCAAGCACGTGATCTGCGAGAAGCCGCTGGCCACATCGGTGAAGGAAGCGCAAGACCTGGTGGCCACTGCGAATTCCACCAAACGACGCAACGCGACATCGCACAACCTTCGCTACTATCCGATGGTGCAGCACATGCGCCGCATGGTGGAAGATGGCGACCTGGGGGAGATTCTGGTGGTGCAGGGCACGTATTCGCAGGACTGGCTGCTCTACGACACCGACTGGAACTGGCGCCTGGACCGCAAGTCCAACGGCCCTTCGCGCACGCTGGCCGATATCGGCTCGCACTGGTGCGACATGGTGGAGCACGTCACCGGCAAGCGCATCACCTCAGTGTGCGCCGACCTGCAAACGTTTCACAAGACCCGCAAAGCCCCCAAAGGCCCCATCGAGACGTTCGCCGGCAAGACGCTGAAACCCGAGGACTATACGGAAGTGGACATCGACACTGAGGATTTCGGCGCAGTTCTGATCCGCATGGGCGACCGCACTCGCGGCGCGTTCACCGCCAGCCAGGTGTCGGCAGGTTGCAAGAACCGCTTGAGCATGGAAATCTATGGCACCAAGAGCGGGGTGCAGTGGAACCAGGAGCGTCCCGATGAGCTATGGATTGGCAATCGAAACACCAACAACCAGATCATTATTAAGGACCCGTCGCTGCTCAAGGACAAGGCGAAGCCATACGCCGACCTGCCGGGCGGGCACAGCGAAGGCTACGATGACACGTTCAAGCAGGTGTTCCGCCGCTTCTACCAATCGATTGCCGATCCGGCTATGGTTCCGGAGTATCCGCAGTTCGCCGACGGGCTGCGCCAGTTGACGATTCTGGAGGCCGAACTGGCCAGCAACGAGAAGCGCGCCTGGATGGATGTGCCGCCGGCGCAGGCAGCCACCGCGTAAGCACTGACCAGGGGGGGTGGACGGCGGTAACCGGTCTACCCCCACTCCGGTCCATAACAATGGTTGCCACCTCCACGTAACCAAAATCACTCTGGACGCCGCACCCCCTGCCCTTGGAGAATGCCTTTTCGTATATACTGGCTGAACCTCCAGGAATCGGTATAAATGGAATTACGGAACGTAGTTCGTTTGTCGACCGCGCTCGCGTTTCTTTGCGCCGCAGCAATCGCGCAAACTGCCGAGCAAGGCCTGGCGAGCTGGTATGGCGGCTCCTTCGACGGCCAGCGCGCTGCGAGCGGAGAGACTTTCCACCAGGATCAGCTCACCGCCGCTCACCGCACGCTGCCTTTCGGCACCACGGTGCGGATTCGACGGACGGACACAGGGGCAAGCGTGATCGTGCGGATTAACGATCGCGGCCCGTACGTGGATTCGCGCATTGTGGATCTCTCGAACGCCGCCGCGCGGCAACTGCACATGCTGGAACCGGGTGTGGTGCCGGTGGCGCTCGAAATCGTAGAGGCGGCAGCACTGGCGCAGGGCGCGACACCGATGGTCATACCGGCGGTGGCCCAGAGCGATGCGCGTATGGTGTACGCCGTGCAGGCGGGCACGTTCCGCGTTCTGGCCAACGCGGAGAGAACGCGCGCGCTGTTGGAGCGGCAGTATGGAAGCGCGCGGATCGTTCCGAAGTCGGATGGCGAACTGTATTGCGTGCTGGTAGGCTCGGCGCCCGCACAGCAGGACGCAGAGGCGTTAGCGGCGGAGGTCCGGAAGGCGAAGGGGCTGGCGTCCGCTTACGTAGTGAGAATGGATCCGGCCTCGCTACCTGTCAGCGAGTAATCGGCGTTGGGTGCGGCAAAAGGCACCGACTCCCTTACGGTCGCGGCTCGGTTGAGAATACCGGAATTGAAGTGATGCGCAATCGCGCGGCGCCATAGGGGATGAGCGTCACCGTCTCGTCCTTCAGGCGGTTGGCCGCTTCATCGCGGGGCGAAATCACGATGGGACTCACGGGAGGCGGCGCCGCGCTGTCATCGACGATTACCCATTGCGGCAAGCGGCGCGCGCGTGCTTTCAGAATCACCGGCGGGCTAGTGCCAAACGGCTGCCGCGTGATGGGCGCTTCCTGCACTTCGAAGCTTGCCGAGGGATTGGCCGCGTCCACACGCAATCCATAATTCCATGGCGAGGTGGGGAAGACTTCCCAATCGGCGACCGGCCCAGTCTGCTTCAACTTGCTCCACTGCTCTCCGATGCGCAGCGAATAGACCAACGGGCCGCGCTCCACCGAGACCGAGCCATTGAATCCAGGGACGGTTCGCACCGGCATGGGCAGAGTGATCTCGACGCGGTCGCCCTTGTGCCACTCGCGGTCGATGCGCTGATAAGCGCCGACGTTGATGCCATCCACATTCCGCCCATTGACCGTGACGGTCGGGCTTTTAGTCCACGCGGGGATACGCAGATGGAGAGGGAATCGAACCGCTGCGGCCGGTGAAATCAGCAGCGAAACGCGATCGCGAAATGGGTAATCGGTGACTTCGTTCACCGTCACCTCCACGCCGCGGATTTTGGTGCGGACTTCGCTAGGCGCATACGCCGCCACTGCCAGGCCGCCCTCGGCCGTCGCCATCCAAAGCGATGCCGTGAACTTAGGCCAGCCCTGATGCAGGTTTGCCGTGCAGCAGCCGTAGTTCGGCTCCAGCCCGAAGAGGTTCGACTCGGCGCCGTTGGTGGTCCAATCGCGGCGGCCCAGCGAGCACATCACCTGATTGGGCTGCTGATCGTACTGATGACTCCACTGGTCGGCGGTCTGGGCGCCGGGCAGCGGATTGTAGGCGATCTTTTCCAGGCGGTCGCCAATGGCTGGATCGCCAAGCACCGCCAAGTCGAGTTCCAACGAAAACATCGCTTCCACCACCGCGCACAATTCGATGCCCTGCGAAGGGCTGCGTCCGGCGAAGTGCTCATCTGCGCTGAACATGCCGTTCGGCAGGCCCTCGAATTTGTCGAGCGTGCCGAGCATGCGGGCGGTCCCTTCACGGTCGGCCGGCTGGTGCGAAACCAGGTACCAGAGCGCGGCGGTCTTCAGCCCCATGGCGTTGTTGACGCCGTGGGTATCGTGCTTCGCCTGCTCGCGCGCGACGCGGCCGGTGAACGGGAAGACGGTGAACATGCCTTCCCAATCGAAGCCCTGCCCCTTCAACTGGCGGGCGAGGTCGAGCAGTTTGGTATCGCCGTTGCGATTGTAGAGCCACAGGATGCTGGCCAGTTCGTCCTGCCAGCGGTAGATGGCCCAGCTTTTCAGCGGCGATGATCCCAGTAGGCCAGCTTGGTAGGCGAAATACTTGTCCATTGCCGGAATCACGCGCGGGTCGCCGGTGGCTTCCTGGTATTGCGTCAGCACCTTGAGCTGGATCATGATGGGCCACCAGTCCTTGTTCTTCTCCGGACCGATGCCGCCATCGGTTCGCTGGTGGGTGAGCGTCCATTCCACCCAAGGCTTGACCTTTGCGATCAGTTTGGGATCGTTGAGCAGGTACGCCAGCGGCAGCAGGCCATCCAAATAGTACGGGCCGCGCTCCCAGCCTTCGCCCGCGCCGCCCAGCCACGCGGAGTTCGGCCCCACGTCCTGCCAGAACTCATCGAGGTGTCCGGTGAGTCCTTCCGCTTGAATTCGCAGTTGATCCAGCAACCAACCCTTCGGTTTGACAGAAGTGAGGGGCAGCGGCAGGAAGGCGCTATCGGCCAGCGGCGCGCGATTTTTCACAGGCTCGGCCGGGACTCTAGCGGAGGGAACATCGGCGGCCTGGAGCGGCGCCAGGCACAGCAGCATTGCGAAGCAGATTTTAGTCACGTCTGCCCACATGATATACCTCGGCGGCCATTTCAAGGGACAATTGGAAGATCCAATGAAAACCACTTCTCTTGCGAAGAGCAAGATCAAAATTGTGCTGCTGGAGGGCGTGCATCCGAGCGCCGCGGAGGCGCTTCACAAGGACGGCTATAGCGATGTGGTGTCGCATCCCAAAGCGATGCAGGGCGACGCGCTCTCGACGGCCATTCGGGGCGCCTATTTTGTGGGCATCCGCTCCGCCACGAACCTGACCGCCGAGGTCCTGGACCGCGCCCCCAAACTGATCGGGATCGGTTGCTTCTGCATCGGGACGAATCAGGTGGACCTGGAGTTCGCGCGCAATCGCGGCATCCCCGTGTTCAATGCGCCGTTCTCGAATACTCGCAGTGTTGCCGAACTGGTGCTGGCCGAGATCATTCTGCTGATGCGCGGCATTCCGGAGCGCAATGCGGCGGCGCATCGCGGCGAGTGGCTGAAGACCGCCACGGGCGCTCGCGAGGTGCGCGGCAAGAAACTCGGCATCGTGGGGTACGGCCATATCGGCACGCAGATCGGCCTGCTGGCGGAATCGGTGGGCATGCGAGTGTCTTATTACGATATCGAGACCAAACTGGCGCTGGGCAATGTGCGGCTGGCCGGTTCGCTCGACGAGTTGCTGGCGGATTCTGACGTAGTCACGATGCATGTGCCGGAGACGCCCGAAACAGAGGGCATGATCGGTGCGGCCCAACTGGCGCGCATGAAACGGGGAGCGAAGCTGATCAACGCGTCGCGCGGCAAGGTAGTGGATATCGCGGCGCTGGCGGCAGCGCTCCGGTCGAAACAGATCGGCGGCGCGGCGCTCGACGTATTCCCGGCGGAGCCGAAGGGAGCGGGCGATCCGTTTGTATCGCCGCTGCGCGAGTTCGACAACGTGATCCTGACGCCGCATGTGGGCGGCAGCACCGAAGAGGCTCAGGCCAACATCGGCGTTGAGGTGGCCGAGAAGCTGATCAAATACAGCAATAACGGGTCGAGCCTGACGGCTGTCAATTTCCCGGAGGTATCGCTGCCGGAGCACCCCGGGAAACACAGGCTGCTGCACATCCATCGCAATCAACCGGGCGTGTTGTCGCGAATCAACTCGGTATTCTCGCGCTACGATGTCAACATTGCGGGACAATATCTGCAGACCGATCCCCACATTGGGTACGTAGTGATCGACGTGGAGACACAGAAGCCATCGGCAACGAACAAGCTGAAGGCCGATCTGGACGGGGTGGCGGGGACGATTCGATCGAGAGTGCTGTACTGAGGGAGCGGGCGTCATGACGAACACACTGCTGGCGAGCGCTGCTCTTGCATGCGGCGGACTCTTTCTGCTGGTTGGACAAGAGACGTCGACGTCCGCCGTTTATACGGAGGCACAGGCGGCAGCGGGTCGAACGGCTTACCGAAGTACGTGCGGCAAATGCCACACCGAAACGCTGCTGGGCAGGAAGGGCGACCCCGGCGAACTTCCCCCGGTCAGTTCCCTGCCCAAGAATATGCAGGATGTGGTGCAGACCGCCGGCGGCATGGTGCCGCCACTGGCCGGCGCTGATTTCCTGGCGGTGTGGGGCGCACGGACGACAGGCGATTTGTCGAGACGGGTGGAGGAGGCGGTGGGAGGCTTTCCGCCGGAGGGCTCCGACAAAGAGACACATCTCAACCTTACGGCATACTTTCTCCAGGCCTGCGGCGCACCGGCGGGCACGCACGCGCTGACCGCGTCCACGGCGGTGGAGATTCGTTCGCTTATGCCGGACACAAGTCAGAAACGATAGGAGCCCAATGTTGAGGATTCGGATTGCCGCTGGCTTCCTGTTCACGATTTCCCTGCCGTTGACGGCCGCGACTTTCGACGTGAAGAGCTTCGGCGCGAAGGCTGACGGCAAGTCCAACGATCGGGAAGCGATTCGCAAGGCGATCGACGCTGCTGCAGCCGTGAGCGGAGGCGTGGTCTATTTTCCCGCCGGCACGTACTCCACGGGGTCCATCCAATTGAAGAGCAACATCACGCTGCAGTTGGAGCATGGAACCGTTCTCGAAGCCTCGGCGGAGCGGCAGCATCCGACGCCGCCGAGCCGAACCAGTGGGACAAGTTTCAGGATTGAGTTTGGTATACAGAGATGCGCAGAAAACAAAGGAAAATAGCCTAATAAGGCTCAAGCACTCAGTGGAGGTTTTCTTCCCGCCACTGCCCAAACTTTGCAACGGCGATCACGAGGCAGAGCGGCGGCAGCAGGAGTACTGGGAGGAGGTTGGTAGTCGTTGGGTGGCACCCGTCGTTTTGGCGCTGCGACCACCTCTTCGTCAAGAAGGCGAGAGCCACGATGGTGGTCTTCCACGCCGCTTGCCACGGCCTCTTGCGAGACGTTCCAGGCTTATGATGGCCTCCTCCATTTGCTCTCGGTCGGTTCTCAGTTCAGCCAGGATCTTTTCTCGGTCCATGCTACGCCCAGTATAGCGCTCTGCGACTAGGGGGAATTACTTAGCTCTTGATAGTTAAGCCTGGATAGTGATTGCAGATAATCTGCTCTGCCCTGACAATTGACTCAGTGTTGAAAAGCATCAACGAATTTTACAGCGTCTTGGAGACTTTACTGATCCGTTCCGCACTCTTGGCACTACTGGGAATCTTCCTGTACGACCTAGTGCGGAAGCATTGGCGACAGCCATGAGGCCACGGAGGTGTTTGTGGAAAAATTTGGAAGTGCTGCATGATAGGATCTGCCAAGTAAACGCTTATCTGCACAAAACAGAGCGGGCACTGCGATTCCGGCGGCAGCCCTTCGGCTAAGTCAGGGCGGCTGGCAAAGCAGCACCTTTGTCCAATCGGAACACCAACCGGGGGCTGCCATTTTATTGGACGAATTTCGGACCTCCTGGTTGCAAAATAGATCGTTTGCCGGACGATTTTGGACGTATAATCCAACCAGCGGAGGTTCTCATGCCGCTTTCCGATCATCTACGTAGTTTCCTTGATTCCCATCAGGCCAACTTTACTCTCACTACCCATCCCAAGGCTTTTACCGCGCGCGAGGTCGCAGCGGCCGAACACCTGCCTCCGCGAGAGCTTGCCAAAACCGTGGTTGCTTTCGGAGATGGTAGATACCACTTGATTGTCATTCCAGCGAGCAAGGTAGTGGATTTCCACGAACTCCGAACCGCCCTGGGGCTCTCCCAGGCGCGACTGGCCACAGAAACAGAAGTGGCCGAGCTTTTCCCCGATTGTGAACTCGGCGCGATGCCACCAATCGGACCATATACGGACTACAAGTGTACCTGGACGGGAGTTTGGCGAGCCAGGAGACGATCGCTTTCAATGCCGGAACCCACTGCGAAGTACTTCACATGCGGACAGTGGAATTCCGACGCCTTGTTTTGCCCCACATTGCCTCAATTGCGCACGAGCCTGCGACGGCTCACGGCTGGTGATGTGTTGGCGGGAGATTGCGTATGCTCTCAGGAAAGCTGATTCGGCTGATCGAAACCCACGAGGAACAGATCTCGGCGGGCATAGTCAGGGCCGTCTGCCATAGTACGGAACTGCCTCACTTGGCCAAATTGCCGACTTTGGAATTACACGAACGGTGCCAGGAGATCCTGCAACACCTCGGACATTGGCTCGCGCATGGTAATGAACAGAAGCTGGCGAGCGAATATGAGGCCATTGGCAATACCCGCTTCGAGGAATCAGTACCCCTTCACGAATGCGTGCGTGGTCTTTGCCTGATCAAAGACAAGATGATCGATTTCCTCGACGATCAGGGAGTGGATGCCGATTCCCTGGCCCTATATGCCGACGGGCAGTTCGTGCGGAGGATCGGCCCGTTCTTTGACTTGCTGGTGATTCACTTAGTGCGGGGATATGAAACAGCGTGGCAGCATTCTGTGCACGCCGCCGCATAGTGTATACGCAACTGTCAGAACGCGGTCGTGAGTGCGGTAAAGTGGCCCCATTTATCGCATGGGTAAGCCGGGGACAATCAGGGCAAGTGCCAGGAGCGCTACGGCGATCCACAGCGGGGCCCTGCCGGTAGTGCCGGAAACGATTGCGAGTATGAGCGCAATAATTGCCAAAACGAAGCTGATCGACATATCGTGAACTCCTTGTGGGCCCGGTTCACGCCTCGAAGAAGATTCCGGTATGGTCCGGGTGAGGCGTCACAGCAGAATCAGCACTTGATCGGCCGTTGTGTGGTGGACTACGGGAGCGCCCGTCGCCGCCACAGGCAGGCGAACCGCGCTAATAGGAAAAGTGCGACGAGGCCGAGCCACGTGCCATCGCCGGACCACAATGCCGCGGAGAGCGTACGGAACCGGGCGCCAGCCTGCGCGTAGTCCAACTGATAGAACGACTGCAGGTAATTGCGATTCTGCTTCACAATCTGGATATCCGGGTCGCGTGGGACAAGGGCATTGACCTGGTAGGCCGCGATGCGACTTTCATGATGATTCTCGAAAGTCAGTCTTCGGGTGCGGCCGCCCGGCGGCAGGCCGGCATGGAACTCGATTTGGATCTCGCCGCGCCCCTCTTTCATATCCTCGATGGCTGGAAATCGCATGGACGACAATTCGGGCGTCAAGCGATGACCGTCGATGGCCAGCGACAAGTCGCGGAGAACGTGACCGACGTAAGCGCGCTGCTCGCTTTCTGAGATGGTCCCGTCTTTGTCCGCATCTATGTCGGCGATCACGATCGGAAGTATCGCCACACCCGGCGTCAGAGTGAGTTGCACCTGCAAGCTGGATTTCTCCACCGAGAGCAGGGCGCCTTGCAGATACTCATCCAGGCGGTGCGCCGGCGAAGGCGACACGCCCAAAACAAGAATTGCGGCGGCAGCAAGTTGGCGCTTCATTTGGCGCTGTACTTCCGGCCGTAGTCGTTCGTCGGATCGCGGTACATCGTGTGGACGTGCAGGGAGGGGTCTCCGCCCAGACGCTGCGGGGCGTACTCAATCACCACGTGCGGTCCCTGAATCCGATAGTAGGCCGTGATGTTGTTGCCCACGGTGTCTGTGACCGGGCCGCTCCAGGCGAACCACGTTTCATCGATGTCGCCTTTGAGTTCGGCCATGCGGGCCCCGGCGGCGCTTTCGTGGACAATGCCTGCCCATTCGGAAATCACGTCCAGCAGCATGACGCGCTGGTGCTCGTTCATGGACGAGGCCTTGAGGCCCTCGGGTTGAATGGTTTTGCCATCCTGCCCGGGCCCGAGCACCAGGTCGGCCAGGCGGTAGCTCAGAACGGCCTGCTTGCGCTGGGTTTCGTCGAGAGCGTTTAACAGGACCAACGCCTTGTCACTCTCCTGACCGAGCGGGCGCACGGTCTTGCCACCGACCGTGTAGAGAGCGGGCTGCGCGCCTGTCAGGGTCGGAGTGAGAACGCCGTGTTCGCCGGCAATCGTGACGTTGAGCGCCAAATGATGACCGCCAAACTGCAGCATCCACGGTTCGGTTTCGGAGGGCGTTCCCAGGATGGAGATGTAGAAGAGGTCCTTACCGAACATCGGGTTGTTGCGCTCGTTGGCTTTGAGGACCTCGTCGCCTTCCACGATCTGTTGCACCTTCTCGAACCCGCGCTTGCTGAGCACCGATGCCACCAGCGCCATAGCGGCAGAACGCTGTGCGGGGCTCAGTTCACCCATTGGGAGTCCCGCGCGATGAACCATCGTCGTCGGAAGGTTCGACCATCGCACTCTCTGTTGGGCATCGTCGAAAGCAAACATCAGGTTTTGCCGCTGTTTGTCATTGAGCGTCGCGAGGAAGTTCTTTGCGGCGCTTACGGCTCGGGAGGTCGCTGTCTGCGCGATTGCGGAGTTCAGCGAAAAACAGATCAGGGCCCAGATGGGAATGCTGCGTTTGATGCTCATCGGCAAAGCCCTCCTCGTCATGTTATACCTCTGTCTCCATCAAGCGATCGCTTCTACGCCTGCCAACTCGGGTTTACGGCGTGAGATGGCGTTCCCGGATTGCTGGAACTGCACCACTACCAAAGTACGGTCGTCCGGCGCCGGCCCACCGTTTGCAAACGCCGCGACGTGTTTCATGAGCCTATCGCACAACTCCTTCGGCATTGCTTCCGGTTCTTCCAGGATCGTCTCCATGAGGCGATCTTCTCCGAACTCTTCCTCGTTCTTGTTGGCCGCCTCGTTCACGCCATCGGAGAAGAGGACCAGCGTATCGGACCGCTCGATCTTCACCGCTCCCGCAAAATAGCGCGCCATCGGGAGCAAACCGAGAACAGGCCCTCCCTCGTCTAAGCGTTCCATCCGGTTCTGCCCGTGCCGGATCAGGATTGGCGGCGTGTGACCGGCGTTCACGTAGCGCAATACACCACTGGCGGGATCGAAGACGCCCCAAAACAGCGTCGCAAAACGCGCCCGCGCCGTCCGCTCACACAACATGCGATTTATCCGCTCACACGCGATTTCGTGCCGGGAAGAGGTTGAAGAACGAATGGCTCCCTGCAACACGCTCACCAACAGGGCCGCCGATACGCCCTTGCCGGAGACGTCGCCCAGCACGATCGTCGTCTCCCCGGTGGTTGCCTCGAAGATGTCGTAGAAATCTCCCCCTACGTGGTCCGCCGCGATGGACGAGGCTGCGAACACCATGCCTGGCGAGGTGGACTGCGGCTTCGGCTGAAGATCGCGCTGAACCCTTTTGGCTAACTGCATTTCGCTTTCCAGGTATTTGCCGCGCAGGTATTGGGGCGTCCGCAGACCGATCACAGCCACCGCTGCCAGCAGCGCGATGGACGCGATCAGGCCGACGATGAGATTCTGCCGGAGCCCATCGAAGGCTCCGGCAACGGCCTTCAGGGAAATGGCCAGTTCGATGACATAACCTGGGAAGCGCTGTCTGTTTGCGGCGCTGGTGTCGTTGGTCCTGGCTTGCTGTCCGGCTTCCGCTGAGGGAGGTCGTGGCGGCCGCGGCATGCGCAACGGAAAGATCGCGATGAAGGCCCCCCCGTGAGGGGTGTCCACCACGACTCCCGGGTTCTCATGCGGTCCCAGCCGTTCGCGCCAATCTTGCGGAATAGCGGCCGTCGTGGAAGGGTTGCCGGCTTCAGCAATCACGTTGAGATCGGAATCGAGCACGCGCATCCACAGCACCCGATCCGATGCGGACTCCACCGTGCGTTCGATCACGGCACTGAGCGCGCGGGGGTCGCTGATGCCGGCGGTTCGCGCCGCGCCGCCGAGTGCCATCGCCTGCCGCTCGGCTTCGCGTTGAGCTTGCTGTGGAACCAAAACGGCATCGGTGTACAGATACGTCCGTACACATTGGACACAGAGCACCAAAGCCAGAAGGGCGCCAACGGCGAGCGTCAGACCGAATTTCCAGTGAGAATACATGCCGCGCTTCATGCGTGACTCCTAAGAGACAACAGAGATGATTGCCTACTCAGTAGAACGCTTGCCATCGCCGCCGCGTAACATTAAGGAGTGTTATGGGCCGGGACGACTACGGCTCGAAGGAATAGCCCTCCCCCCGCACGGTGACGATGTAGCGGGGCGATTGCGGGTTCTCTTCCAGCTTCTGGCGCAGCCACGCAATGTGCACGTCGACGGTACGCGGACCGATGAACGGCTGATCGGACCAGACTCGCGCTAACAGCCGCTCCCGGGAAAGCACCTGCCCGCGATGATCGATCAACTGCCGCAGTAACTGCAGTTCCTTGGCCGCAAGATTGACGGGAGCCCCGGAGCGCAGCACTTCGCGGCGATCGAAATCCACGGCCACATCGCCGAATTGATAGTGCAGGACTGGGGTCAGCGGCGTTTTTCCCAAGCGGCGCAGCAGGGCGCTCACACGCGCCAACAATTCCCTGGAGTCGAACGGTTTGATGAGGTAATCGTCAGCGCCGGTGGCGAGCCCTTCTACCCGGTCATCCACCTGGGCCCGGGCGGTCAGCATCAGGATGGCTCCGTCAAACCCGAGTTGGCGAACCGCGCGGCATAACTCGAAGCCACTCATCCCAGGCAGCATGACATCCAGAATCATGAGATCGAACTGCTGTTCGGTGGCCACCCGCAGCCCCTCGCCGCCGTCACTCGAGACCACGACTTCATGGCCATTCCCGCGCAGGAGGTCGGCGACAATCAACTGGACGTCCTGGGCATCTTCCACCAGCAGGATGCGCGAACTCATGCGATCCCCGGGGCTGCGGGCAAATGCACCGTGAACTGCGCGCCTCCACCGGGAGTGTTCTGCACTTGGACCGTGCCTTTATACCTCTCAATCGTGTTTTTGACCAGGCTCAAGCCGAGGCCCGTGCCCTGGATGCGCTGGGCGCGCGTCCGATCCCCGCGATAGAACGGCTCGAAAATGCGCACCTGCTCGGTTTCCGGAATTCCCGGGCCGCGATCGCAGACACGAATCTCTACTCCGTCGCCCGACCGCGCCGCGGAAACTCCAATCCACTTGCCCGCGGAACCGCACCGCATTGCCGATCAGGTTGCGAAATACCAACTCGAGCGTCACCGGGTCTCCCGAGACAGCGGGTAATCCTGGCGCTACGGTCACTTCCATGCGACAGCCGGCCTGTTCGATCTCCTGGGCCATGGCGGCGGCAGCATGTTCGAGAAGATCGCCGATGGCAGACACCTCGAGGCGATTCTCCTTGTCGGAATGCAGGGAGGCGGAAAAGGCCAGAACGTTTTCGATCATTGCCGTGAGTTCCTCGGCATTACGCAGGATGAGTTTGTTGTATCGCCCAATCGCTGCAGGGTCCTTCACCAGGCCTTCCACCAGATTGAACGCAGCGCCGCGGATGGCTGTAAGCGGAGTGCGCAGATCGTGTGAGACTCCCACCGCGAAGCGGAACTGCATCTCAGACAGCCGCCGCGAACGCGCCGTATACTGCACCAGGGCCCAGGCGGTGCCGCCCAGCAATCCCACCAGCAACAAAGACGCGATCAAGTTTCGTTTCCGAGCGCTGGAAACAGCAGCGTCCAGCGACCCCGCCCGATGCCGGACGGCAATCGTCCAACGGGCGGCATGACCTTCGTCGTGGTTTCGGCCCCTCCCCCGTCCACCTGAATTTCCTTCGCCTGAGAAGATTCCAGCCGTCGCATCGGCTCCTGCCTCCACATCGGACTGGTCTTTGCGCGTTGAGTAGAGGACATCGCCGCCGGGAGTCGCACTCACCGATACGTCGTAGACCGGCTCGCCTCCGGGGTTCAAATACTCAGCTACGAGGTGTGGCAGCACTCGAGTCCTTAAGTGGTCCTGGTTGAGTTCGAAGATCATCCATTCGAGTTCTGAACCGTGGTCTGCCGGGTCGGCGAAGACTGGAAGTTGGATGATGCCGGAATCGGGAGGTATGGTGGGCGGCCGGCCCGAGCCACTCAATCGAGCGTTCATCGCAGCTGCGAGGCGCTCCCAATTCGACGGCCACTCCATGGGCATGATTCGCCCTCCGCTGTCGATGCCGTACAGTCTGAGCACACCGCGTTCGGGAGCCACGATACCGATCCGGCTGAACAGAGATCGGTCATGTGACGCGACCCATTGCTCGTATCGAAGCTTGTGAGCCTCAGCTACCCCTTGCTCGCGAAGCGCCTTCGCGACCGGCAGCAGCGCAGCACAACTTTCCCGCAGCTCTTCGTTGAAAGCCTGCACCAGGCGGCGAACCTGCTGGTTGAGTCCAGCCCGCAAGAGCGCAGGTTCGGCACGGCTCAACTCACCCGTCCACCGGTACTGGAGAAAAGAGAGCACGGCGCAGACGAGGGCGATCACGGCTAATAACGCCCACTCAATCCGGTTGTGCTCGATGCGTTTCAAGGAAGTCCGATGCTTCGATCATAGCCTGATGAATCGGCGATGAAGTGGTGTGGCTTACGTCCATAACATTCCTTAACGTTGCCTGGGGCGGCGGGCCAGCGTCTTTGAAATTGGACGCAGGATGCACTCTGAGATGCGGATCTTTTGGATTTTGACATTCGGACTACTCGGGCTGGCCATTGCGCCGGCTCAGGACGGACGCGGTGGGGGACGCGGGCGGTTTCCCACTCCCTTGCTGGGATTCACCACCATCGACTTGAACGGCGATGGCGTACTGGACTCCCGGGAAATCGACGCGGCTCCGACATCTTTGGCGAAGTTGGATAAGAACTCTGACGGCCAGATTACGACGGACGAAGCGCGTCCGCCCATGATGGAAGGCCGCGGACGCGGCGGCCAGGACGAGGGAGCGCCACCCGATGTGGTGGAAGAGACCGTCAAGACTTTGATGGCATTTGACGCCAACGGCGACGGCAAGCTCTCGAAATCGGAATTGCCCGATCGCTTTCAGGGAATCTTCGATCGTGGCGACGTGGACAAGGATGGCTTCCTGACGCCCGAGGAGATCCGCAAGATGGCGACCGCGCAGGCCGCATTGTCCGGGGGCCCGGGCGGGCGCGGTCCTAACGGCGGTCGAGGCGAAGGCGGCCGCGGGGAAGGTCCTCGGGGAAACATGAACTTCATCCGCATGGACCCCGTTCTCGCGGCCGTCGATACCAATGGCGACGGCATCATTTCCGTCGACGAAATCCGGGACGCGGCGGCGGCGCTGCGAAAGCTGGATAAAGATGGCGATGGCAGAGTGACCCGGGACGAAGCCATGCCTGCTACAGGACGCGGCCGCGAATTCTGACTTCCGGATCGGACACATGAAACCTCTATACATTACCTCCGCTGTTTTTCTGGCACTTGCCGCCGCATTCGCCAGCGTGGGATCTCGTTTCCAGACGCCGCCATGGCGCACGGCGCACTACGAAAACGTCCTCGGCACATCGATGGAAATGAAACTCCTGGCCGTTTCGCAGGCGGATGCGGAGCGCGGCGAAGTTGCCGCCCTGGCGGAAATCAAGCGGCTGAACGGCATCCTGAGTGGGTACGACCCTACCACTGAGTTCAGCCGCTGGGCCGGCACGCGAAATCAAGCCGTAAGCGTGTCTCCCGAGCTGATGGAGGTTCTGAAGCTTTGGGATTCGTGGCGCACCCGCACCGGTGGCGCATTGAACCCCGCGGCGGAGGCGGTCGGGCGTGTATGGAAGCATGGCGAGACTATCGGGCGGATGCCCAGTGATTCTGACATGGCGGCAGCGGCCGATGCGGCGCGCCAGCAGCAGTGGCGGCTGGATCCCAAATCAGGGCTGGCTACGCGGTTGACCGGCACGCCGCTGATGCTGAACTCTTTCACGAAAAGCTACATCATCGAACGCGCGGCGGCTGCGGCATTGCGCACGACCGGAGTGAGTGGCGTGGTGGTTAATATTGGCGGCGACCTGGTTGTGCGCGGCAACGGGAGCGACTCCGTTAGCGTGATGGATCCGCGCGCCGATGCGGAGAATAGCGATCCTCTCGCCGTTCTGGATATTAGCGACCGCTCCATCGCCACGAGTGGAAATTACCGCCGCGGCTTCGAGATCGGCGGTCAGCATTATTCGCACATCGTGGACCCTCGCACGGGCCGCACCGCCGAAGAGATCATCGGCGCCACGGTGGTGGCTCCTAAAGCGGTGGATGCCGGCGCGCTGGCAACCGCCTTCTGCGTACTGTCGCCTGAGGACAGTCGAAAGCTCGCGGCCTCCGTTCCGGGCGCGGAGTACCTGATCGTCAAGAAAGACGGCGTCCAGATCGCGAGCGCCGGCTGGAACAGCCTGCAGTCACCGCGCCTGCAAATGTTCGCAGCAGCAGTCCCTCAAAGTAAAGGCGCGCTGCCCGCCGCCAATGGCGCACAGTGGAACGCGGGCTATGAACTGACGGTCAACGTCGAGATACCGCAGACGCAGGGCTTCGGGGCCCGTCGCCCGTACGTTGCCGTGTGGATTGAGGACAAGGATCACTTCCCGGTTCGCACGCTCGCGGTCTGGTTTCAAAAAGAGCGCTGGCTGAACGAATTGCGCGCCTGGTATCGAGATGACCGGTTACGCGCCATGTCCGAGGGAACCGAGATTCTGAACTCGGTCACCAGCGCGACGCGGTCGCCCGGCAAGTACACATTCAAATGGGATGGAAAGGACAACGCCGGCAAGCCGGTCAAGCCGGGGCGGTACATCGTGCTGGTGGAGGCTGCTCGGGAGCACGGGGGCTACAGCCTCGACCGGCAGGAGATGAACTTCGACGGCGAACCGGCACAGGCGCAGTTGCAGGCGCAAGCCGAACTGGGCCCGGTATCGCTCGACTACCACCAGGCGGTTCGCTGATATGAGTTCGGCGCTCATCAGTTCCCACGTCCCGCGCGCCGTGCACGCTCACAGCAGTCCTTTTTGGAAGCGGCAGCTCATGATTCTGTCGCGATGGCTGCACATATATCTCTCGATGGCCAGCTTCGGCATCCTGTTCTTCTTCGCCGTCACCGGCCTGACTCTGAACCATGCGGACTGGTTCGAAAAGCAGCAGCACACTGTCCAGGTCCGCGGAAACATCAGCGCCAAGTACCTTGCGGGAGACGTCGCGAAGCTGGACGTTGTGGAGTACCTGCGCAACACTCACGGCATTCGGGGAGCGGTGAAGGACTTCCGCGTGGAGGACTCTGATTGCTCGGTGTCTTTCAAAGGTCCTGGTTATTCCGCGGACGCTCTCATCGACCGCACCACAGGCCGGTACGAACTCACCGAAACGCGCATGGGTTTCTTCGCCGTGCTGAACGACTTGCACAAGGGTCGCGACAGCGGCAAGCCCTGGGCCATCCTCATCGACATTTCGGCCGTGTTGATGACCCTGGTTTCTCTCACGGGACTGCTGCTGATTTTCTTTTTGCAAAAGAAGCGGCTCTCCGGTCTGCTGGCCGCGAGCGCCGGCGCGCTCCTTTGCTATCTGGCCTACGTGGCGTGGGTGCCGTAGCCGTGAGTTTACTGATCGACGATATCGAGATCCTGCAGTTCTGGAGGGAACTTCTGGAGTGCGACGCAAAGGTCTTTCTCGTATACGGTGCTCAGGAAGCGTTCCAATTAGCCGAGCACTTTGGCTTTTCGGTGGCGTTGATTAACCTGGATCTGAAGGGGAAGGAAGGCTTCGCCATGATTCAGAATCTCCGGGCGAGCTTTCCCGATCTTCCCGTGGTGGTCATCAGCAGCATACTAGGCGTGCAGTAGTGTTATTGAGGCGATACGGTGAAGAGCTGAAAGGGCGCCCAGTAGTAAGGCTTTCGGAACGAGGTATTGGAACCTGCCAACGCGAGTTTCGCTTCCCGTAAGGCCGCGGCAGGAGCAGTTCCCCGCCCCAAGGCCTGATACATTTTCTCCATGAGTTGTGCCGTGGAGCGGTCGTCCACTTCCCAAAGCCCGGCAATCACGTTGCGCGCTCCGGCTCCCAGAAACGCCCAGGCAAAGCCGACCAGGCCTTCGCCGTCATAGGTCCTTGCACCCGCGCCACGGCAAGCGGACAGGGTCACCAGATCCGCATCGATCGGATGATCGCGAATATCACGCGCGTAGAGCTTGTTATTTCCGTCCTTCGCGGTGAGGAGCACGGCGGAGTCCAAAGGGCTTTCCTGGTTCGCAGTGGCATGCGCCGCGAAATGGATGAACCCGAAATCTATCGGATTCGCCGCGGAATAGGCTTGTGGGGTGGCATCGGCGCCGGTGCGGACCACGGCGGCGCCAGCAGGAAACCGCGTCCGGATTTCTTCGATTTCCTTTCCGACATTTGCCAGGCGGGGAAAGTCCTTTTCACCGGTATTCAGCGGGTCGCCAATCAGCAGCATCCGGGACTGTCGCGGCACGCGGTCGGTGCGCGGTTGAGCTAAGACGCTGAGCGACGGCGCCACGGATACCGTCGCGTCCGCCAACCAGTAATGCGGCGTCCCGGAGGGAACCGGCAGCGCTTCGAAATTGATGTCGAACAACGGCCCGTCCGGAACAATCACGACGCGCGTTCCGGCGGGCAGCAGGTTTTGAACCGGTCCGAGCAACTCGGTGTACAACTTACTGCCAGGACTCTCGCCCGAGAGCGGATCGCCAAGGTCATCGATGTAGGCGCGGTATTGGCGGGTCTGCGAGCGGATATCGTCCAAGGCAGGCAGTTGGTAGTGCGTGATTCCTGAAGGTGCGATGGCCCAGAGGTGGGACTGAATGGGTGCGATCCAATAGAACAGAAACACCGTGCCCGTCTTGCGAGCTAATTCCAGCAGAGCTCCCGATTTCAGCGGCTGGCCGTTGTTGAAGCGCTCCGAGAGCAGGCGCGCGCGGCTCGACTCAGCAATATCCAGCGCTTCGTAGAAACGGTTCTGTTCGCAGAGGAGCTGCACATAGTCGCGAAATACCTGAATCAGCCATTCGCTGTAAGTGAGCTTGGATTCGTCACGAAGCAGTTCGCTGCGAGACTCATCGAGCACCGCCAACGCGTGCTGGAGAGCCAATTCGGCGGCTTGTAGGCGCGATTCCCGCTGCAGCACCTGCGCCAGGAATTCGTTGGCCTGGATCAGCATCCGGAACTGGCGAATCTTGGCATTCGAAACCTCACGGGCAGCCGCCTCCGCCTCCGCCAACCGGCCGCGCGCCGCGCTGATGCGGGCATCGTTGAACACCATGCGCATGCGCGTCTCGTATTCAACCTTATCCTGGGGCAACTGCTCGGCTTGGAGATTGGTCGCCTCCGCGTCGGCCACATCGCCCATCAGGACCATCATGGTCGCAAGGTTGGTGAGACCGTATGCGAGCGTTTGCAGGTTGCCGGTCTTTCCGGCGAGTTCCACCACGCGCTCATAATCGGCCCGGGCCGCTGGCCGGTCGCCGCGAGCCTCCGCAGCCGCTCCAATGTTGTTCAGATTGATGCTCAACGGCCCCCACTGCTTGTATTTCGTGAACAAGGTTTGTGCACGGGCAAACAACTGCTGAGCGGCTTCGTGATCGCCCAGGCGGTAGTCGCACCAGCCAAGGTTGTCCGACACCAGCGCCTGTCGAATCTCGGCATGGAAGCTCTGATAAGCGCGAAGAGCGCGGCCGGACCAGATCGCACACTCGTCGTTGCGGGATTTCTTCAAATAGAGGTAGCCCAGAGCTTCCTGAGCGCGCGCCTGCGCGTAGTTGTCACCGGCTGCGTTCGCGCTAGCCAGGGCCGCTGTATAGCACTTTTCCGCCGGCGCCAGATCGTCAGGATCGAACAAAACCGTGCCCAGACGCACCAGCACGGTCGATTCCAGTGACGCCAGATGAGAGTCCGCGGCAAACTGCTGCGCGCTCTCCAGCAGTGGCTTCGCGGGGACGTTGCCGTCTGATTGCGAGAGAGCGTAGCCGCGCACGTAGAGATATCCCGCCTTGATTTCGGGCTCCTCCGGCACAGCTATGCCGGAGTTCGAATCCAGCAGGCTGAGCGCGTCTTTCGGCGATCCATAGATCACGAGCAGTTCGGCTCTGAGAACGCGAAATCGGTGAAACCAGCTTGGCTGACCGCGAGTGGCCGCCATGCCGGACGCCGTGAGCTTGAGTGCTTCCTCGATCTGATCGCCGCGTCGCAGGGATTGGGCATCCCGATAAAGCCGCTGCGGTGAGGCGCCACAGCCTCCGCAAACCGCCAGGGCAAAAACGGCCAGGGAAAGATCTATGGGGGATGACCGTTGCCACCCATGTCGGTACCCGACCCATCCAGTTGTACAGGGCATCCTAATTCGGCTCGCAACATTACCAATCGGCGACTGTATTGCGAGATGGCGAATTCACCGAAATGCAACTTGCCGAACCCCGGCACCGTTACCTTGTGCCCACTGATCTGGATACCGGGTCCGCCGCCATGGATCTCGCTTATGATCGATCCTACCAGCAAACCGCTCGCGGGCGGCACATCACGACCCTCGGGAACTCGGAATCGGGCACACAAATCCTTATTCCGTCCGATTTCCTTGCAGAGTTCCGTATATGAGGTTACGTTGATCAGTCTGGAGTCTATGACCGGAGTCAACTCGTGGCCAGCCACAGTGATCTTCCCGAAGTGGCTGCCAACCGGGTTGACGCTCGGTTCATCCGGACCCTCGTTCGGCGGCTCCACCGGGTGTTTTGACATGAGGCGGCCAACCATATAGTCCACCTTCACCATGTCGACGATATTGAGCCCTTCCAGGACTCCGCTCATGAGTGTTTCAAAGGCATTGCTCTTGGTGCTGAGAATGCCGCTGGCTTGGGTGTGCGCGGACGCAAAGGAAAGGAGTTCGCGGAACCGGAAGTTCTCGACGCGCGCGCTGGTATAGCCGCCTGTCACGCCGAGCGAACAGGGCGCCTGCGACTCAATTACCGCATCGAAGGGGGCCTTGACCCGGCCCGCAAATCCGCTTGCATACCCAGTGTAGAGAAATTGACGCGACATTCGTATTTTTCCTCCGATCACTCTAGTTCATCTGTACCGAGAATGGGAATCGACCGGCTTCCCCGCCATCCGATGCCCTACGCACTATTAGCTGGTATTGTCCTGGAACGATGGTGCGGCTGTCCAGTAAAATACTGAGCTTTTCGCCAGGTTTAACGGTCGGCGCGTGAAACCGTGCGTAGGCTTTTCCAGTCGCATCCTCCACGGAGCAATCGTAGCCGCTCTCGGCCGGATCGACGTCTTCCGCCTCAACTTCGAAAAAGCGAGTGCCCTTCGCAAGAGGGATCACCGGCGCAGCGCCCCGGACGGCGGCGCGCACCTTCACATGGGGCGGCGCAAAGGCCCCGACGCCCTCCGCGAGTTGGCGGCGGTAGTTGGGCAGCACCGAGAGATTCTGATAGCTCACCACGGCAAGCAATGCGACAGCGGCGGCCATCGGAACAAAGGACCACTGCGTAAACCAGCCCGACCGCGAGGGGTGGGCGCTCGGGCTGGCCGGAACAGACTCAAGGAACTCCTCACGCAAGACTGCTCGCGAGTTGTCAATCAGGATGGCTCCTGTATGCAAGTCCTCCGAACACTCACTACAGGAGAAGAAATGCTCCTCGAACGCCTGCCGTTCGCCGTTTGTCAGCTCATTCAGCAGGTACCGGTCGACAGCTTGTAGTCGAATCGCTTCCTCGTGGTCCATCCTCTACCGTTCCATCCTAGAGTGAACTGAATCGCCTCTCCGTTTCATCAGAATTACATTCCGGCGCGAGATTTCTTCACGGAATCCTGCTTCCGCATGATTTTCTTGAACCGTTCCCGTGCTCGAAACAGCAGAACCCGCAGATAGTCGCGATCGACATGCATGGTGGCGCACACTTCGTCCTTTTCCCGCTCCTCCAGGAAAACCATGCGCAAGATGGTCCGATCCTTGTCCGGCAGTTCCTCCAGTAGGGCGCGCACCATGCGTTTCCGCTCTTCGGTCACCAGGGCATTTTCCAGATCGACAGTGACGTCCACGGGATCGGGGACCGTTTCAAGGAACTGCGGATGACGGCGTTCTGACCGAAAGAGCTCGAGCAGCACATTGTTACAAACGCTGTTGACAAAGCCGCCCAGGCGCTCGGGCTGCTCGATGCCGTTGTGACGGCGAAGGTGCCGCAAAACGCGTAGAAAGGTCTCCTGCTTGATGTCTTCCAGTAACGCGACGGATTGGACGCGCCTGCGCAGCTTGAGCGACAGAATTTCGCCGAAGTAGGCGGTGAAATGCTCTTCCACGGAAGGATCGCCCTCCGTAAGGCGCCGGACGTAATCGCCATCGAAAGAGAAAGTTATCAAGGGATCACTCGTGAACATGATAGTACGCCAGGGGCTACCGCAATCGGGACCGCTGGACACTTGTAACGTGAGTTTCCACGGGACTCCGGGTGAAATTGGCCGCTGTCTAGCGGTCTATTGATCGACGCG
Source organism: uncultured Solibacteraceae bacterium (assembly GCA_963815475.1). GTDB lineage: Bacteria > Acidobacteriota > Terriglobia > Bryobacterales > Bryobacteraceae > Sulfopaludibacter. The sequence continues at coordinate 783,225 of CAWFHD010000001.1, forward strand.
GAGGGGGAAATTCCGTGACGAAAACGGCTGGGAGGGTATCCGCGCCAGCCGCTGCTCCTGCATGGTGATGTGTGATCGAGGGGGCGAAGGGAGTGAGTCGACGACACTGAACCCCTAGCAGCCCGGCCAAGCCCCCCGATGAGGCGGGACGCGTCAGACTAAGAGTCTGCGCCACACCCGCTTCATCGGCAATTTACGAAGCTGGCAGGCAGGCGTCATCTTGCCGGGAATTCCGCCACGGCTCCTAGTCCTTCTGCGCGACGATTCTCCCGATGCGCATCTTCTGCAACCCCCATTCCGCCGTATCGACGACATCCTCGTAGTGAACTATGCGCAGGTCCTGGAACGATCGAAAGAGCGCATTGGCAGGCCCTTTACCGGTTCCGCCCGCATTCATCTGCTCAACGACCACGATCCCACCGGGCTTGAGCGAGTCTTTTATCCGGCGGAGGAAGGCGGCGTTCTCCATGTCAGCGAGCGTGTAGGTCATGACGATGAGGTCCCACTGCTCGCGGCTAAACTCGAAATCGGCATGAGTCGCGTGGACAGCGTGAATCCGAACGCCAGCTTTTTCCGCGGCGCCGCGGGCCGCTTCGAGGCCCGTGTCCGCGATGTCATATCCCGTCACTTCCCACCCTTGCTTCGCGAGAAAGACCGAGTTGCGGCCCTGGCCCATCGCGACGTCCAGAGCCCGTCCAGGCTTCAAGCCGCCGACCGTTCGCGCCAGAAAAGCATTTGGCGCGGCGCTGTAGAGAGTGCTAGATCCGCTATATAGCTTGTTGAATCGCTGAGCCGTGGTGTCGACTGATCCGTCCTGGGCCACGGCGGCAGGGGAACCAAAGAATAGCAGTGCGATGCAAACTACAGACGAAACGGGAAACATATATAATAAGATGCTAAAATCTAAAATAGAGTTCCCCCAACAGGGCATTTGCCGTCTGCCCGACGGGGAGGTGATCGGGTGTACGTTTTAGGCACGGCCGGTTCAAAATAGTCCCATTTGGGACACCAGTATCCGGTTATCTGCCCCCAATTGAGATATGGGCAAGCGTGTGCAAAGCCGCTTTAGAGGTCAACTTTTATTTAGGAGGAACTATGCCTAAACGCATGTTCTCGCTGATTGCAGTGTTGTGTTTCCTGACACCCGTCGTTTGGTCGCAGGAAACCAGAGGAAATATCGCTGGAAAAGTCAGCGACCCGAGCGGCGCGTCGGTTGCGGGCGCCAAGGTGGTGGTGACGAACACCGCCATGGGAACCAAGACCACCCTGACGACGAGCGAAACGGGCTTCTACCAGGCAACGTACCTGATTCCGGGAGTGTATCAGGTCGAGGCCTCGGCGCAGGGTTTCAACACAGTCCTTCGCGACAATATCGAGATCCGCGTGGCGGACCGCCTGGAGATCAACCTGACTTTGGTGATCGGGAATTCACAACAGTCGGTTACCGTGACGGCGGAAACGCCGCTCATGAACACCGAGTCCGCCTCGGTGGGCACGGTAGTGGATGCAAAGCGGGTAGCGGACCTTCCGCTTTCTTATGGCAATCCGTTTGAACTCATCGGGTCGGCTGCAGGAGTTGCGTTCACCGGAGACGCCCGGCTGGACCGTCCCTTTGAACCGACCCACATCGTGGGTTATGCCATGGGAGGTTCGCGCGGCAACCTGAGCGATGTGACGCTGGATGGCGCCCCCACAACCGCTACTGCCAACGGCAACCAGGTGATAGCCGCGTATGTTCCACCCACGGACATTGTGCAGGAGTTCAAGGTCCAGACCGCCACGTTCGACGCTCAGTTCGGGCAGACCATGGGCGGCGTTACCAACATCAGTTTGAAGTCGGGCTCCAACAAGTTCCACGGCACCGCCGGCTACACTTTCCAGAGGCCGGGGTTCTGGGCGAACGACTTCTTCGGCAATTCGGCTGGCAAAGCCCGGCCCGATTTCATGTTCAACCGCTGGGGCGGGTCGTTCGGTGGCCCCGTGCGCATCCCCAAAGTTTACAACGGCCAGAACAAGACATTCTTCATGTTCGGCTATGAGGGCATCCACGATTCGCGACCGCGGCATGACGATGCGACGAACACCGTTCCCACCACAGCCGAGAAGGCAGGCGACTTTTCCGCGCTGCTAGCGATCCCCGGCACCGGCGCCAGTTACCAGATCTACAACCCGTTCTCGCGCCGGGCGGCAACTACGGCAGGCCGATACCAGGAAGATCCGTTCCCGGGCAACCTGATTCCGGGCTCGTTGATCAATCCCGTGGGAAAAGCGGTATTAGGCTATTTCCCAACGCCCCTTAGCGGCGGCAATCCCGACGGAACGAACAATATGCTGGATTCCAGCGTCACGGAGCAAGCCAAGTACTACAATCTGAGCTGGCGCGTGGACCATAACATCAACGACAAGCAACGCATTTTTGCGCGCGTCAGCCTTTACCGGCGCGACAGCACTTACAACAATTACTTCAATGACATCGCGACCGGAGTGACTTTCCAGTTCCTGGCACGCTCGGGAGTATTCGACCACGTGGTCACGCTTTCGCCCACCACGGTATGGAATAACCGGTACAGCTATAGCCGATTCATTCGGTATCAGGAAGGCAATCGGGACGCGGATGGATTCGACCTGACCAAGTTGGGCTTCCCGGCTGCATACAACAGCGCAATCCCCTCGGACGTCCGCACCTTCCCGCAATTCAATATGACGGGTTACATACCGACTGGCTCGGCAGCGGGCGAGAATCGCCCGGTGATGAACCACACCGTCAGTTCCACGGTGACGACGATCCGCGGAACACACTCGATCCGCACCGGCGCGGAATTCCGAGCCTACCAGGAAAACGACAAATTCTTCGGTTTCCAACAGACGGGCACCTTCAATTTCGACTCTACGTGGACTCGCGGACCGCTGGATAACGCAGCCGGCTCACCGGGCAGCATTGGCCAATCGGTCGCCGCCCTGCTGCTGGGACTTCCCACATCTTCGAGCAACGTCGCACGCACTGCTTCTTACGCGGAGCAGTCCAATTCTTGGGGCTTCTTCGTGCAGGACGACTGGAAAGTTACTCCTAAGCTGACCGTCAACCTGGGACTGCGCTATGAGTTCGAACAACCGCTTCACGAGCGCTACAACCGCAGCGTTCTGGGTTTCGATCCTACATACGTGCAGGCGTTCTCAGCGGCGGCCCAGGCAGTCTATGCCAAAGCTCCACTGGCGGAAGTCTCGGCCGCGCAGTTTGCCGCCAAGGGCGGGCTCACCTTCGCGGGAATCGGCGGCAATCCCACAGGCTTGTACAACACTCCAAAAACGGAGTTCATGCCACGCGTTGGCTTGGCGTACCAGATCGACAGCCACTCAGTGCTCCGCGGAGGATTCGGAATCTTCTACGGTTTCCTGGGAGCGCGGCGCAGCGACGTAGTCCAGAGTGGCTTCAGCCAGAACACCAACGTAGTTCCCACAACCGACAACATCAACTTCACCGGTACGCTTTCCAATCCGTTTCCCAACGGGATCACAGCGCCGGTGGGAGCGGCAGCAGGTTCGCAGACATTTCTGGGACAGGCGATAACGTTTTTCAACCCGAATCCCCAACCGCAGCGGGTGTTTCGTTGGGAACTGGGTATTCAACACCAATTCAAGGGCGGATTTTTGCTCGACGTCAACTATACAGGCAACAAGACCATCCACATCGATCTCAACCCCACGGGCAATCCGAACGTAGTCAACATAAACGCGGTGCCGGATCAGTATCTCAGCACCAGCCCCGTGCGCGACAACACCACGAACAACTATCTCACCGGCACTGTCACCAATCCGTTCTACGGGCTGGGACCGGCGGGAAATACGCAGGGCACGTTTACCAACACCACCATCGCCAGATCCGTTCTGCTGCAGCCCTATCCGGAATATCGGCGCCATCAACACCAGCGTGAACTCGGGCTACTCCTGGTATCACGGCTTGAGCGCCGTGGTGGAGAAGCGATTCAGCAAGGGCTTTATGGTAACGGGGAATTACACGTATTCGAAGTTTATGCAGGCCGATGAACTGCTGAACGCGGGAGACAAGGCGCCCCTCCGGGTCATCTCGGACCAGGATGTGCCGCATCGCATCTCCATTAGCAGTGTGGCGGAACTTCCGTTCGGTAAAGGCAAGCCGCTACTGAACTTCAACAACCCTGTGGCCTCACGCCTCCTGGGCGGCTGGCAGGTTTCCGGCATCTTCGGATACCAGGTCGGCTTCCCGCTGGCATGGGGTAACGTGCTCTACTACGGAAATCCGGCGAACATCACCAAGCCGGCCGACCAGCGCACGGTGGACGGCTGGTTCAATACAGCCGGCTTTGAGACCGCATCCGCAAACCAACTGGTCAACAACCTACGCACGTGGCCGCTACGCTTCTCTCAGATTCGGGGACGCAACTCTAACAACATCGACCTGGCGCTCATCAAGGACACCCTGATCAGCGAAGGAAAAACACTCCAGTTCCGTATGGAGACACTCAACGCATTCAATCACCCTGGATTCCCGTCTCCACAGATGACACCAACGTCCACGACGTTCGGAAAGATCACCGCGGCTAACCAAGCCGGCTATCCGCGCCGTCTGCAATTGAGCTTGAAGTTTATCTTCTGATCTTTCGATCTTCATTTGCCGCTCAGCGGAGTGCATCCCGCACATCGCTGAGCGGTTTTTTTTGCCCTGCCCTACGCACGGAATCGATTCCACGTATCCGCACCATCCCACGATCCTTCCTCCCAGGCTATCCTTTCGCCCTAGCTTGCAGCCGAGCGTGCCAGGACTTTACGAACGGCATGGGTCTGGAGGAACATTTCGCGAAGAGCGGGATCGTTAATGCTGGCGGCCAGGCCTTGGATCAATTCCTCGGCGCGGCCGAACGACTTGAGGGCAGCCGCGGGGCGGCGGCAGGAGGACAACAGGCGAGCCAGCGCAGCGTGATGACGCCATTCGATCAAGGGCATGGGATGCGCAGCGAAGGGTTCGAGCGACTTCGTCAACTCATCCTCGGCAGTATTATGGTCGCCCTGCAAAGCGGCGATCTCGCCCAGCAGACGCCGCGCCGTTGCGACGTACTTGGGCACACCGTACTTGCGAGCGTTTGCCAGCAGCACGCGGGCGTGTTCGCCGGAGCGATCCAGATCGCCTTCTACGAGCCGCAACTCGGCTTCCGCAGCCTGATGCCGGATTTCATAAAAGCGCCACCGGTTCCAGCGTTCCCTCTCATACAGGGGTTGCACTCTTTCGAGAGCGCTGGCGGCCTTTCCGGGCTCTCCGGCCAACAGGTAGTCGTAGACCAGGTTGATCAACGAGTTCGCCTCGGCTTCCGCGGCCCTAAAGCGCCGGGAGAATTCGACGCTTCCGTCGTTGAACTCAATGGCTTTTCCCAGATCGCCGATCTCACGCCAAACCCAGCCGCACCCGTTGGGAACGCGCGAAAGGGCAACGGCATTGTTGTTGCGTTTGGCCAGATCGAGAGCCTCCTCCAGAGAGGCCATGGCTTCGGAGAGGCGGCCGCGGTTGGCGCGGGTTAGGCCCAGGTAGAACAGCGCCAGCGGCAAGTAGAATCCGTCGCGAATCTCAGCGGCCAGTCCGGCGGCTTCCAATTGCGTCGCCTCCGCGATCTCGTATTCGCTTTCCCAAAAATGTTTGACGCCCTGGTAGGTGAGCCCGGAAGCGAGGGCCGCACGGTTTCCGGAGGACCGGGCTAGTGGAATGCAACGGTTCCAGTGGGTCTGCGCTTCGGGAAGCCGGCCGTTCACGCCCAGATAGATGGCCCATTGCAGGCCTGCATCCGCGACCAGCGCCGGGTTCGCTGTGCGCTCCGCAAGAGCCATTGCCTCGCGGCCGTAGCGCTCCACGTCAACCAGTTCGCGCAGGTTATGGGCCGCCGTGGTCATCCCGATCAGGGCGCGGCACTCGTCCTCCAGATTTCCCGTTGCCTTACAAACCTCCCACATGGCTGCATACTCGGCTTTGGCGTCATTCAGCCGGCCCGCGGCCATATAGGCCTGCGATCGTTTATGCAGTAGAATCGAGCGGCGCTCCAGGCGCTCCTCTTGCGGCAGTTTGTCGATCAGATCCAGACCATGCGTGAAGTGTCCGAGAGCTTCGGCGGTGGCGTAGCGCGAGAGCGCCGTATCACCTGCCTGGACCAGGTAGGAGAGCGCTTTCGAAAAATCGCGGCCGCGTTCGAAGTGAGTCGCCAGGGCGCCGGCGACCCGGCCTTGTTGGCCGTCATAAATCCGTTCGAGCGTCTGGCCGGCGCGAAGATGCAGCAGCGCCCTCCGTTTGCTCAGAATCTGATCGTAGAGATAGTACTGATATAGCGCGTGGGCGAACCGGTAACGAGTGGCGGCCGACCCGTCAGGAAGATCCTCTTCACCCTTCACGCGGATCAACCGATGCACCGCTTCGATGGTGTGCAGCAGGTCTTCGAGTTCCAGATCGTCGGCCTCCAGCAGCGCGGCCAGCATGGTGGAGGTGAACTCCTCCCCCTCAATGCTGGCGTAGACCAGCGCCTGGCGTTGGCCGTCGCTCAGCAGGCTAACTTTCTTTTCGATCACGCTGCGCATGCTTACCGGCGCGTCCAGTTCGATCTGTGCCAGGGGCTGCTTGAGACGCCAGGCGCCATTGTCCCGGACGATGTCGCCCCGCTCGGCCAGAATCTGGATAGCTCCAGTAGCGAACAACGGGTGCCCCTCGCTCTTACTATGGATCAGGACCACCAGTTCGGGCGGGAATTCGTTGGGGGAATAGTGTGCGTTCAAGTAGGCCGCAACGTCGGGCGCTTTGAGGGCAGCCAGAGCGATTTCCTCACAAAGGCCGCGCGCATGCATCTCGGTGTAGCATTTCTTGAGCGTAGGATTATCGCGTTCGATGTCTTCGGGGCGGGCCGTGGCCAGGATCATCAGCCGCTGGCCGGACGCGCGCTCGGCGAGTTGACGCAGCATATCTACGCTGGCCGGATCGACCCAGTGCACGTCTTCGAGAAACAACAGGATCGGTGACTCCGCCGTGAATGCCGCAAACGCATCGGCGAGTTCGCGCACCATGCGGTCCTTGGTGGCGCCGATGGCTTCGCGGTGCAGTTGTTCCATGGCGTCGCTGGAGAATTCAGCCGGGAACTGCAGGCACCATGTGGGAGCAAATCGCCGCAGCAGCGCCATCCAGGTGTCTCCGCCCGGGCCTCGGAGCAAGCTTCCCAGGGCATCGAGAAACACGAGGTACGGTTCCCCAGCGCCGTATTGCTCCACGCAAGCCGCGCGCGCCAGCAGGAGATCGGGGCGCCGTTTTCGGGCCGCGTAGACAAAGGACGCCGCGAGAGCCGTCTTGCCGATTCCAGGTTCTCCAGTCACCAACGCAACCCGTCCTACTCCGTTCACCGCGGATTGCAGGAGCTCGCCCAGCTTGGAGAGCTCGCGATCGCGCCCGAAGACCTGCTCAGGCTCACGTTCCTCGCGGCGCGGCCGAGACTCGAGCGGGCTGCTCCGAAGAGCCTCCGGCGCTTGAGACACCTCCGCGGCAGACTGGTAGCGGCCGTTGCGATCGTTGGCTACGGGCTGGCGATGAACGCCGTCCCACTCGGCGGACTTTGCCGGACTCGGCGAACTCGGCGCCTCTGGGGCCATGGTTATTTTGGCGATGAACCGATAGCCCTGTTTAGGTAGCGTTTCAACATAGAGTGGTTTGGAAGCTCCATCGCGCAAAGCGACCCGGATTTGGCGGATGCTATCGTTTAAGCCCTGGTCAAATTCGACGAAAGTCGCATCGCCCCAGACGCGCGTCCGCAATTGTTCGCGAGAAACGATCTGGCCCGGCCTCTCCAGCAGCACCGCCAGGACCCGGAGCGGTTGGGGCTGAATCTTGACACATTGGCCCTCCAGGAAGAGCTTTCCGGACGCCGAATCGAATTCGAAATCCCCAAAACGTATTGGTCCGTTTCCGCCGTAGGACATCTACGCATCCCCAATTTGTGCTTGCAATAGTCTACACCCTTAGGTCAGATGAGGAAGCCCTCAGCAAGAACTCATGCTGGTTGCAACACAGGCGACGTTATATTCCAGTCAAGTCGGCGGCTGCCGGCACTCAAAGATGACAAATGGAGGACAAACTATGACGACCACAATCAAGACTCTCATCTACAAATCAAAGATGAGTATTCCGCGTTTGGCGCTGACAGGCATTCTTGCCGGCGCCGTGATGCTTCTCGCCGCGGATCGGGATGCAACCAACGAGATCGAACAAGCGCATGACCACACATCTGCCGTCCCAGCCAGACTCGTGGACATCGTTCGCATCAATACGCAGCAATTCACCAATGTGAACGCTGCCACGGCTGCGAATTACCAGCCGTTATTTGGCTGCGTCACAGGTCCGGATCAGGGCGCAATGGGAGTGCACTATATCAATCTCACTCTATATGGAGACGGTGAAATCGATTCCACGAAGCCGGAAGCGCTGATATATGAGCCGTCGAATGGAGCCCTGCGGCTCGTGGGCGTAGAGTACATCGTGGACGCCGCCACCTGGTCGAAGAATCACACCAGTCCGCCTATGCTCGAAGGTCAAGCGTTCCAGTTCGTGAACAGCCCGAACCGGTACGGCTTGCCCGCATTCTACGAGCTGCACGTCTGGGCCTGGCGGGACAACCCCAATGGCGCCTTTGTGGACTGGAACACGAAGGTGAGCTGCGAAGGCCAGTAAATAAAGTTAGACATCTGCTGGTGCGAAATACTCTTGTGGCACGGAATGACCCGTGCCACAAGTGTCCCCCATCCTCTACCTGAACCTACATTTCTAACCCCAAAACCTTGGCCCGATACGATCGACAACAAACTAACTGCTCGACCGGTTCGTAACGCGACCGAAGTCCGCAGTTTCCCACCAGTCACGTCTTGCTCAATCACTTTCAGGCCCGATAACTCTGCAGCCCGCACGATTGGGTGTAGAATCTCGGGATGGTATCAACAGGGACAACCGGTAACGGGGAGGTGACCCGGCTGTTGTTGTGCTGGAGCGGAGGCGACCATGAGGCGCTGGACCGGCTAGTGCCTCTGATGTACAGCGAACTACGCCGCATCGCCGCTGCATATCTCCGTCGTGAACGCAGCGACCACACCATGCAGCCCACGGCGTTGGTTCATGAAGCCTACCTCCGGATCGTCGATCAAAAAACCATCGATTGCCATTCGCGCGCGCAGTTTTTTGGCATAGCGGCGAACTTAATGCGACAGATTCTAGTGAATCACGCCAAAGGGCACAATGCCGTGAAACGCGGTCGCGGCAACAATCGGGTAACTTTAGACGACGTCGGCCTAGCCGCAACGCAGCAGGCGCCCGGGGTGGACCTAGTGGCTCTGAACGAGGCTCTGGATCGTTTGACGGAGCTGAATGCGCGGCAGAGCCGGATTGTGGAAATGCGTTTCTTTGCGGGCCTGACCGAAAACGAGATTGCGGACCTCTTAAACATCTCCCCTATCACGGTAAAGCGCGACTGGCGAACCGCCCGAGCCTTCCTGTACCAACAGCTCGGTCTCGCCAGCCATTCCTGACCTGTTCGTGGTTATGAGCTATGACACCGAAGCGGTGGCAGCGGATACAGGACGTGTTGCAACAGGTCTGGGACGGCGATCCCGGTGAACGCGGCCCGATCCTCGATCGAGCTTGCGTGGGAGATCCGTCCATGCGTTCCGAAGTCGAGGCGCTGCTGGCTTCCGATGAAGGCGGCGGAGAGTTTCTGCTCACACCGGCGACAGAGATTGCGGTAGCGGCGGGCACGATCGATGGAGCCGAAACCGGCGAGGCAAACCGCAGCATCGGCCCCTACCGAATTCTTCGAGAGATCGGGCACGGCGGAATGGGCACTGTCTATCTGGCCGAGCGTGCCGACGGGCAATACCGCAAACGGGTCGCGATCAAGCTAGTGAAATCGTATGGCGGCGATCATCACGTCCTCCGCCGGTTTCGTAACGAGCGGCAGGTTTTAGCGGAACTGGATCATCCCAACATTGCCAAACTACTCGATGGAGGGGCCACCGAAGACGGCCTTCCCTATCTCGTAATGGAATACGTGGACGGCGTTCGCATCGACGTGTGGTGCGACACGCGCAAGCTGCCGCTGCGCGACCGGCTGATTCTGTTTTGTAAGGTGTGCGATGCCGTGCAGTATGCGCACGATCGCCATGTAATTCATCGCGACCTTAAGCCTGGCAATATTCTGGTGACGGCCGGTGGAGCGCCGGCATTGCTGGATTTCGGGATCGCTAAGGTGCTTAACCCTGAAATCTCCGCCGAAATCCTCGAGACGACGGCCGGGGCTGGCCCGATGACACCGGAATACGCGAGCCCGGAACAGATTCGAGGAGAACCGGTAAGCCCGGCGAGCGACCTCTATGCGCTGGGTGTAGTGTTATACCAGCTACTTACAGGCAGACTCCCTTATTTGTTTCCAGCGCAGGATCTGCACGAGATGGTTCGGGTGATCTGCGAACAAGAACCGATCAAGCCGAGCGCCGCCATCGGGCCTGCCTTAGATAGCGGCGAATCTGGTCCCGGTATGCGCCGGCTGCTGGCTGGAGATCTGGACAAGATCGTCCTGATGGCTTTGCGAAAGGAGCCGGAACTTCGCTATCGCACGGCTGCCCAGCTTTCAGAAGATCTCCAGCGCTTCCTGCAGGATTTGCCGGTGCGAGCGCGACGAGAGAGTTGGAGCTATTGGGGTCAAAAGTTCCTCAAGCGGAACCTGGCACTCGTCACGGCAGCGGCGATCAGCGCAGTAATCGTCCTTTTCCTGGTGGTGGGGTTCGGCGGGTTGCGCAGACTGGCGAATGCATCCGGCGATGCAGGCATTCGCTCGCTCGCGGTGCTGCCGCTCCATAACTTGTCGAGCGATAAGGAGCAGGATTATGTCGCTGACGGCATAACGGACGCGCTGATCAGCGATTTGGCACGGATACCAACCTTACGAGTGATCTCGCGCACGTCCGTAATGTCATACAAGGACCCGCGCAAGTCTATACCTGAGATCGCACGTAATCTCCACGTGCAAACCATAGTGGAGGGATCGGTCCTGAGAGTTGGCGATCGCGTCCGGATCACCATACGGCTGATCGACGCGGCAAGCGACCGTCCGATCTGGAGCGGGAAATATGAGGGGGAAATGAGCGATGCGCTACTACTCCAGAACCGAGTGTCGGAAGCCATCGCCGGGGAGATTCACGTAACCATGACGGCGAAGCATTCCGCTGGAGTGCCTGCCGCGCGGCGGGTGAACCTCGGCTCCTACGATGCCTATTTGAAAGGACAGCACCAGTACTTCAGCGGATACACTCAAGAATCGACGGAGAAAGCCATCTCCTGGTTCCGTCAATCGCTGGATCTCGATCCTGGCTTTGCGCCCGCATACGCGGGTATGGCGGCTTGTTACTGGGGTTTATCGAGCGTTTATTATCCGCCCAGTGAAGTGATGCCTAAGGCCAAGTGGGCCGCCATGAAGGCTCTGGAATTGGATGACACTCTGGGCGAAGCCCATGGCTTGTTGGGCGTAGTTCAGTCCGCGTTTGAATTCAAACGTGCAGATGCCGAGAAGGAGTACCGGCGCGCGATCGATCTGAAACCGAGCGACGCCCAGATTCACCTCTGGTACAGCATGTACCTGGCGGAACTGGGACGGTTCGACGAGTCCGTAAAGGAATCGGAGCAGGCCCAAAAACTGGATCCGGTTTCACCGTTCATGGGCAGCTATGTAGCGGTGCCTCTTTACTTCGCGCGCCGGTACGACCAGCTCATTCAGCACATGCAGCCAATCGTTGAAATGGATCCCAAACAGCAACAGGCACACGCCTTTCTGGCGCTAGCGTACGAGCAAAAGGGCGAATGGGTCAAGGCGATCGACCAAATGGAGCAGGCCTATGCGCTCGATAAGGATCAGGACGGTTTGGCGCAACTCGGACATATCTACGCAGTATCGGGCAGAAAAGCGGACGCAAAAAGAATACTCGGGCAATTGAAGGAATTGTCCCGCAAACGTTACGTATCGGCCTACAACATCGGACTTCTCTATGCAGGTCTGGGCGAACGGGACGAAGCGTTTCGCTGGTTAAATCAAGTGGAGCAGGACCGCTCGGAATGGTTTGCCGCGATCAATGTAGATCCTCGACTGGACACCTTCCACTCCGACCCGCGATTCGCGGTCATGCTCCACAGCGTAGGTTTGCGCCAGTAGCTGCGTAGGCTTGCGATATTAATGGACCGTCAGATTGTACGTCACGTTTTGTATGGCGACGGCGAACGGCCCCGCAGAGATCGCAGCTTCGAAATGGAGAACGTGCTTTCCGGGCTTCAAAGGGGCCAGCATCGCCCAGTACCCGTCGGCCTCCGATCGTCCACTGGTGACGCCCGGCAAACCAAGAACATTATTCTGAGACGGTGTCGTGAAGTTGAACGGGGGCGAAGCGATTCGGAAGTCACGCAGCGCCGGTACGGAATGCCCATCGACCGTGACCACTACGGTGACGGGAGCTACGCCGTCGATTGCGAAGCGCGCGCATTCGAGCCGGTCCGCATCGGTACGTCCGAAGAAGGGCGCGGGTTCCACATTAGAGCACTCGGCAGTGATCATCGGAAAGAACAACGGGGTATTGGAGGGCACCGTGCACGAGCGCGTGACACCGGAAGCACTGAAAGTGCCATCTCCTGCCAGAAAAAAGACCGGCTGTGACTGATTGATGTTGCAGTTTTGTCCCGTGGTGTCATACGAGGGATTGATGGGAACGGGAATCAGATCCCACCATTGATACCATTGTTCAGCCCATTCGGCGTAAGTCCTCCCAAACACATACGAGCCCGGCGGGAAAACCAGCAAATTGGCGCTGGCGGATGTGGCAGTAGCTCCGGCTTGCGTCTGCCCCTGTGCCGAAGTCACGACAAGGGCGAAGCTGAGAATCGCTAAGACGAACGAACGTTGTGCAATCATATTTGCACCTCCACCTGTACATGCACTAATTGGAAGAGAAAGGGATCATTGAATCCCGGAAAGTGCGGTGGATGGCTCAAATGCCCGCGCACGAAATTGCGATCGACCCACGAGTTGGCTGCGGGTGTACCGTGCCTGAAGCGAGGCACTGGCGGTGGCTGTTCCGCCTGGAAGTGAATGTTCGTTCGCTGCTCGTCCAGAAGCCTGCGGTCGCGGTATTGATCTTGACCGGCTTTCCGAAAATCCGTGCCAGATACCTGACTATCGCAGAGATGTCTCGTCCGACCCTCGGCGCCGCGGGTGACGATGTTGTCCGCCACGGTGCTTTGGCTTACTTTGCCGGCGGCACGTACGGCTTCACATCGCCGCAATCGGAGGAGAGGAACTTGGTTTCGTAAGACATCTTGATGGTCATGTTCATGCCACCCACCGTCTTAATCACGCCGCTGCCCTTCAGGTGCTCCGAGTCCAGACGATCGATGACGACATCGCCGGCCATTTGCATGTTGTTACGGTTGCATTCCAGGTGAATTTCCTGCTTGCCGAAGGACGACGAGGTCAGCTTGGTGGTGCACTGCTTGTCGTTCTGAAAATTCAGGCCCCGCTCCAGTGCTTCTTTGGTGAGGCAGCTCTTGGTGGTATTGGTTTGGGGACCGCCCATGCCGCGGCCTTTCATCATCGCTTCCACGCGCGCTCGTTGCTCCGGCGGCATCTTCGCCAGCGTGTCTTCGGGAATCTGCGGCATCGCCATGGCAGGCATACCGGTGATCTCGGTCTTGCTGGTGGTTTCCCACAAGCCGGTTTTCACGTCGATCGGTTTGAGGTCGTCGGCGCTCGCCACCAGCGGCGCAAGCATGGTCAGCAACACGAGAATCGTACTTTTCATAAGCCTCCGAACTCCTAAAAGGATGTCACGCTGCGCCCCGAGGCGCAAGCTCAACGAATGCTCTCGAAAGGGATATTCCCGATGCTATATTTCGGCCAATCGCGGTAATCGAAGTGCCACCACTCGAAGTCGAATACCTGAAATCCCTGCTGTTCCATGGCACGGCGCAGCAGGTCGCGGCGGGCACGCTGGTCCGGAGTGCCACCGGCGTAGTTGGGATACGACCGCTCCGACATCTCGTCGTAGCCTCCGGTCATTTCCACCTCCTTGCCGGTCTTCAGGTCGTAGAGCGTCAGATCTACGGCGCATCCGCGATTGTGGCGCGAGCCCTTCGCCGGGTCGGCGACGAAATCGTGCTTGTCGGGTGGGGTGGCGTCCCAGAAGATTTTGGTGATGTGCCAGGGGCGGTAACCGTCGAAGATCAGCAGTCCGTAACCCTGCTTCATCAATTCGCGATGCGCGCGCAGCATGGCTTCGGCGGCGGGCCGCTGCAGGAACGCGCGAGCCGAAGTGTAGACCGGCGTGCTCAGGAAATTGTCGGTGGTGGCGTAGCGGATCTCCAGCTTGATCCTGGAATCGAGCCGGGCCAGGTCGACGAGATCCGCCTTGCGAAAGTCGCCCTTCTCCTCCGGAGGATGCGCCGCCAGTGCTTCGGTGCGCAACTCCGCCACCGGCCGCACCGGGGTGATGCGGAAGATGGGACGGTCCTGGCCCGCCAACAGCAGAGGCAGGAGAAGGGTGAGAGAACGCAGAGTCGTGTCAGAAAGGGTTTTCATTACCGACCGGTCCAGACTGGGGCGAGCCACGCCACCGGTTTCGCCGGATCGGCGCCGGGCGCTTCCCCGCCGCCGGAGGTCCACACACGCACGAAAAAGTACTTGCTGGAGGCGTCTTCGATGGTGGGCGTCCAGTGTACCGAATGCGACGGAGCGGGTGTGAACTCCTGTGCCACCGCGCCGTGATCCTTCACGATATCGACCTTGGTGATTTGGTCCTGCGGCCGCGTGGTATCCGGGTCGCTGATGGAAATGTCGAATCGTAGCACGCCAGGTCGATCGAGCGTAGACCCCATGATCGCGCTGTTGACGGTGTACCTGCACTGCAGGTTCTTGTCCAGTGCCGCGTAGGTTCGCCGGTGCTGCATGGCGTCCAGGAGGTCGACCTTGGAATTGCTTTTCGCCAGGAGAAAGGTGCGCGAAACGTTGCGCGGAATCGCGGTGAGCCCGTGATTATCATTGCCGCACACCGGCGCGACCTTCCAACCATGATCCAGGGCGTTCACGAAAGCCGGATAGTGGATCTTGTTGTTGGAGTTGATCACCTCCAGCATGGTGATGATGTCGGTGACCTTGGGATCGCGGTAATCCCAGTTGTTGTATTGATCGGGCGTGGGGTGATTGAACGATGCGACGACGGGACCGTCGCCATTGGCCTGGGCTGCTGCGAGCCATTTGTAGAAGTACGGAAGATCGATTCCCGGCGCGAGGGCGTTCAACATGCCGGCACTGTTCATCACGTTGATGTGGCCGGTGCCGCCCGGGCCGTCGTTTTCGGAAAACTCAAATCCGGCGATGGCGGTGAAACTGTCTCCCGACGCTTCGGCCGCTGCGTGTTTGGAATCGAGCCACGGAGTGTTGTCGGGACGCGGCGGCTGAAACGCGGCTTCCTGTGAATGATCGGTGGTGATATAGAAGTCGTAACCGTTGGCCTTGGCGCGGCGGAAGTGTTCGCGCGGCGGACCCTGATACTCCTGCCAATCGGCCCGAACTTTCACGCTGGGGCTGGGATACTGCGCGCCGTCGATCACAAAAATGCCGGCGCATCCGGTCTTGCTGGTGACGTAGCCATCGGTCCAGGTAGAGATGTTCGTCGCCGGATCGCGCGCATACACCTGAATGCCGGCGCAATCGTTCTTGGCGAACTGCTCGCCGTGCGACCAGGTGTAGGAGGTGTGCGCGTGTGTGCTGCCGGCGTAGACGTGGTACTCAGAGCCGGATCCGGAAGTCTGACCGATCAGCAGCAGGGTCGCTAGCCCGCAAAAGCAGATGGCCGGAGGGAGCCGCTTCACGAAATCGTGGTTAGGGAATCGCATCGAAATCTCCGCAACCTTTACCTTGTGCCAGCCATCATGCCACGATTTGAAAGCGTCCGGAATGAGATATCCTGATGCGATATGAAAAAACCGTTGCTGGTTGTTGCCGGCGCATGCCTGTTGTTGGCGCAGGATAAAGCAGACGAAGGCACTACGGCTCGAATTCGCAGCGAAGAATCGGAACATTCCCAGATCATGCATACGCTGCACATGTTGACCGACCGCTACGGGCCGCGCGTGACTGGCACGCCCAACCACGAAGCGGCGGCGAAATGGGCTGTGGCCGAAATGACCCGGTGGGGGCTTAAGAACGCGCACCTGGAATCGTGGGAATTCGGACATCCGGGATGGGCCAATGAGCGGGCGTATGGCTTTATCAATTCGCCGGTGCGCGAGAATCTGAAGTTCGAAGTACTGGCGTGGACGCCATCGACCAACGGCACGGTGTCGGGTTCGACCATTCAACTGGAGTTGCCGGAGGGACCGCCTGCTCCCACTCCGGAGCCTACCGACGCGGCGGGCGCTCGCGCGGGACGCGGCGGACGGGGAGGCAGAGGCGGACGCGGCGGCGGTCCGGCGCGCCTGGGACCCACCAAAGAGCAGATGGACCAGTGGGTAGCCGCGACCAAAGAGAAGATCCGCGACAAAGTGGTGATGATCGGCAAAGCTGCCGTGGTGCCGATCAACTTCGACCCGCCGCAAAAGCGGCGCGACGATGAACAGATAAAAGCGCAGTACGATCCGGCCAATACCAATGGCGGCGGCCGCAACGGCGGTGGCGGGGGCGGCGGTCGTGGAGGCCGAGGCGCGGCGGATCCCAACCGGCTCACCGCGGCGCAAGTGTCCGATGCGGTGGACGCGATGCTGCTTTCGAGCGGCGCATTGATGCGCCTCAACGATGCGGCGCGCGCCGATGGCATCATTGTGGCGCAGCAGCATCGCGGCTACGACCCGACCAAGACGATCGCCACCGCGATCCTACGCAATGACGACTACGGCCGCATCGAACGCCTCTTGGCCGATGGCGAGGATGTGAAGATGGAGTTCACCATCACCAACCACGTCTACCCGGAAGGCAAAACCAGCTACAACGTGGTGGGCGAGATCCCCGGCAGCGACAAGGCGAACGAAGTCGTGATGCTGGCCTCCTAGATTCGTGGCACAGTGCGACTGGCGCCACTGACAACGCCATCGGCTCCTCCATCATGCTGGAGGCCGCCCGCCTGATTCAGCAGATGGGACTGAAGCCCCGCCGCACGGTGCGGGTGGCGCTCTGGTCAGGCGAGGAAGAGGGCCTGCTCGGATCGCTCGCCTATGTGAAGCAGCACTTCGGCACGTTTGAAAATCCGAAACCGGAATTTGCCACGCTGGACTGCTATTTCAATGTGGACACAGGCACCGGCCGTTTGCGGGGCGCCGGCATTTTTGGACCGCCCGAAGCCGCTGCCGTGTTGCGGCCCGCGTTGGCTCCGTTCACGGATTGGGGCGTCTTCGGCGCCAACTCTACCAGGAGCCGCGCCACGGGCGGCACGGACAGCACGTCGTTCAACAACGCCGGCCTGCCGGGTGTGGGCTTCCAGCAGGACCCCATCGAATACAACAGCCTGACGCATCACACCAACCTGGATACTTATGAACGAATCATTCCGGACGATGTGAAGAAGGCCGCGGCTGTGGTGGCCGCCGCCGTGTGGCACGTCGCCAATCTCGACCAGATGGTGCCGCGCTTCACCAAGGAGACGATGCCCGCGCCGGTGGAAGCGCGCTAGCGTCGCGAATCGTTTGGCGTCCGCCGCGCGTCCACTAGCCAGATACAGGCGATGCCCACGGCGTACACCAGCAGATCGAGGAAGCTGAATTGGGTTCCCATCAGTCGCGCGGCAATGCGGGCCATGGGATTCTCGCTCGACAACATGTGCGCCGGAATCAGGGTCAGTTGAAACAACTCGATGGCCGTCATAACGAGCATGGCCCAAAGGGCAACCGCGCGGCTCTCGATGAATAGCCGTAGGATCGCGTACACCATGGCAGCGTAGAGCGCGTCGCCAAGATACTTATCGAAGACGATCCAACCGATATGGACCAGCCGCGAGAGGATCCCCGCTGCGATAATGGCGGCCAGGATCCCGATCCAGCACCCGCGCGATTTACGATCCAAGCTATCCCACCGCCACGCGATTCATTCCCGCTGCTAATTCGCGCCCCACTCCGCGCCATTCGAACTCGCCGGTCACACCGGGTGGCAGCGTGATGGTAGCGCTTCCGGGTTCGATCTTCACATCCACGCTGCCCTTGGGATGCGGCACCGATCCCGACATGGTCTTCAGCTTTCCCAGGTGCGGCCGCACGGACACTCGCGCGAAGCCGGGGGCTGCCGAATCCACGCCAAGGACGGTGCGGAAGATCT
The DNA here is from genome assembly GCA_963815475.1 of uncultured Solibacteraceae bacterium. Classification (GTDB taxonomy): domain Bacteria; phylum Acidobacteriota; class Terriglobia; order Bryobacterales; family Bryobacteraceae; genus Sulfopaludibacter. Next base: position 801,602 of record CAWFHD010000001.1, read on the forward strand.
CGATATTCGGACTCGCGCTCCAGGCGTGGCAATCGGAGCGCGATGGCGCGCCCGGCCGATCCACCACTTCCGCAAATGTAGTGAGGCCCCGCGCCAGCATGTCGCGCCAGTCGCCCAAGCGGTCGAGATAGCCATCGCCCTCACCGACCTTGGCCAGCGCGCAATGCTCGTAGTAGCGGAAGAACAGCCCTGGCTCGGCCAGGCCCGGCGCGGTCTGCATCCGCAGCATCAACTCGCGCGCCGCCGAGCCTGCGATCACGTCGGACAACACCGCCATGGTGTTGGTGTGCTGCGAGAACTGCTGCTTTCGCGGCGTGTCGGCATATAAGCGTTTCCCCTCGTCCCAATACAACTTCTGCGCGGTCTCGCGCAGTTGCCGCTCGCGGCCGGCGTAAAAGTCGCCCATGGCCCGCACGCCTTGCGCCGCTTCCAATTCCGAGGCCCAGCGGTACGCCATCGCCAACAGCAGATCGAACGGCGCGGACGACCCGTCGGGCTCCTGCGGCGGATCGCCTCCGCGCCACGACGGCACCCAATCGAAGTATCGCCACCACGGCAGCGGACCGAGCGATCCGTTCTCTTTCTGATAGCCTTCGAAGAAACTCAGCACCGCGCGCACGCCCGGCAGCATGCGGCGAACGAACGCGGGATCGTCCACATAGCGCCAGTAGTCGTGCACCATGCCGATCCACCACAATGAGAAGCCCGGGATGTACTGCTCGAGGCGTGTGGGATAGCGGCTCATGGTGCTGCCATCGCTCTGGCGCGAGTCGTTGATCTGGTCGATGGCATTTCGCATGAGGCGTCCGTCGGCCGCATTGAATAGCGACACCAGACACTGCACGCGCGTGTCGCCCACGTACTGCAATTGCTCGTAGTAGGGACAATCCATGTAGGTCTCATGCGCGCACAGCCGGGCGGTGCGCCAGCCCACGTCGAGGATCTGCTGCACATCGGCAGCATCCGCCTGGAAGCGCGCGCGCCGCTCAAAGGGAAAACTCACCGCCGTGGCGCGCAGGTCATCGATGGTGATGGCGTCGTATTTGGTCTGGACGTCGAGTTCGAGATAGCGATAGGTTCTCCACCACAGCGGGCGGAACACACGATGCGCGCCGCCATCGGACACGAACTCGTCGTGGTTGCCGGCGAACTCCTTGCCCTCCACCTCATCGCGGTTGCCCTTCTCTTTGTTGGGAAGGAATAGCGACTCCGCGTAGCGCAGCCTCACCACCGCATCGCGACCGCCGCTCGTCTCCAGTTCGGGATATGCGGTGGTGAGACGCGTCTGATCCAGCAGCAGCGTCGCGTGGGTGGCCGCCGGAATCCGCAGCGGGGCTACACCAAAATTCGCGGGCATCGGAATGCCCGCCACGCGACGCACCTTTTGCAACCGCTCGGGCCTCTCTTCTTCCGGCGGAATCGGGCTCGGCACTAGCATCCAACGTGTGTGCGGATCGCTGGCTTCGCGCCCGGCAGCGATCTCCACCACAACTGCCGCCGGCCACCGCGAATCGTCGAAATCAAGGCGCTCCCAACCCCACGGATATTGCGCCGAATCGACGCGATCGCACGGACCCGCCACATAATACCCGCGCATCTGCGCGTTGGTGAAGGTGAGTGGCGAATAGGCGGCGTTGCGCAGGCCTTTCCAGTTGGTACCGGTGTCCACCGCGCGTTCCGATTCAGCGTCGGCCTGCAGCAGAAATCCGGTCTGGAGCGTGATCTGCGCCTCGGGCGCCGTGTCGCCGAAATTCCACACTACCGCCGCGAAGACGTTACGGCCGGCCTGGAGATATTGCGCCACGTCCACCGTTTCGTATCGCCAATGGAACAGGTCGCCGCGCGCGGGGCCGGAGGAGACGCGGCGGCCGTTGACGAAAAGCTGGTAGCGATTGTCGCCGCTGGCGTGGACCACGAAGCGGCAGGGCTTCGCCCGAAGATCGATGGCGCGCCGGAAATGGTAGACGCCATATTCCGTGCGCGGGGCTCCGGGAACCGAGATCCACTTCGCGCTCCATGTCTGCCGGAGCAAGCGCATTTCCACGGGAACGGCGCCGATCTGCCAAAGAAACTGTCTGCGTGTAAAGTTCATCGATTTCTTATATTATGTAGAAACTATGCCGCGAAAAGACAAAGCCGGCCTCGACCTTCTGCAGGGATCGTGGAGCGTCGCTTCGCTCGAAGTGGACGGCCAAAGCATGCCGCACGACATGTTAGCGGATGGCCGCGTGGAAGTGAAGGGTGACCTCTTCCGTTCGCTCAACATGGGCGCGGTCTACGAAGGCGTGGTGACCGTGAACGCCGACGCCGAACCCAAGACGTTCGACATCGCCTTCACCAAGGGTCCCGAGAAAGGCAACACGAACTTCGGAATTTTCGAAGTGGACGGCGACCGGTGGAAGCTCTGCCTGGCCACTCGCGGCGATGCGCGTCCTAAGAAGTTCGCGACCAAACCCAATACCGGGCACGCCCTGCAGATTCTGCGGCGCGGCGCACTCGCCGCCAAGACTGCCCCGGCGGCCGCGCCTGCCATTTCGAAGTCGCCGACCGAACTCGAGGGCGAATGGTCGCTGACGTCGGGCTACATGAACGGCAAGCCGATGGACGGCGTCATGGTGCAGTGGGGCGTCCGCTCCTTCCACGGAAATCGGACTGTGCTAAAGTTCGGTCCGCAGACGTACATCGACGCTATCTTCACACTCGACGCATCGCACACCCCGCACGCCATCGATTACGCGCATCAGAAGGGGATGTTCGCCGGCAAGTCGCAGCTCGGGATTTACGAGTGCGATGGCGCCATCCTAAAGCTCAGCTCCTCGCCGCCCGGAGAGCCGAGGCCCACCGATTTCGCGGAGCGCGGCTCGCATACCGTCTCGATCTTCAAGAAGAGGGCGTAGCGCGGCCGACCGGGTTCCCGAACCTCATTGACGTAATGTGCGTTTTTAACCCACTTCCGGTTTAGTCCCGATGGCGGCGACTCAGTAAAAGGCATATCGTCCTTACGATCGCGAAATTGTGTAATACCTCGGTTATGCCCCGGAGGTTGGAGGCATGGTTATGCGAAACGTAATCCCGTTGCTTATAACGGTAGCGAGTACAATTTACGCGGATACTGTAACGACTCTGCCCATAACAAGTGGGAGCTTTTTCTTTTCCGGTAAGTCGGGTGGCTTTGGAATTAGTGGCCCCGGATTTTCCTTTGGTGGAGGTGGTGCCACTACTTCGGAATTTCCTTGCTCATCGATCTTTGACTTTTGTCCGGCCGGCACTCAAATCTTTTTTAACGCGGTAGTTAGCAGCGAGGATCGGGGAGTATCTGGCACGATCACGGTTGGTAGCGCATCGCGCGGATACGTCGAGAATCCGGCAACCGCTGGCTTTGCCGAAATGGATGCTTTTTTCAACCTCACTGCTCCAGCAATAAGCCCATCGTCGACGTTGACGTTAACCGGCCCATGTACAGGAGAGGCGATTTTTTCTGATCCTAATTTCCCGGCACCTTTCACGACCATCGAAAACGAGCAGACTTTCATATTCACCGGGCAAGGGGTAGTGACTGCCACTCTGCTCTACCCAAATCTCGGGACATTATTCCCAACGACCTACGTGGTTGAGGGTTTGCAGTTCGATTTCGGCAATGCGGGGACGGCTACCCCGGAGCCCTCCACAAGTGGGCTTGTTTTTGCGGCCGTAGCAGCGTTCCTTGTACGCAAACGGTTCTCAAAGATGAATCACGCCACGTTCTTTCCGCCTGGATGATGGCACTCCGCGCTGAAAACACTGCCGCCATGATCAAAGTGGTGAGGCGTCCGATTCACCGGAATCGGATCCCCGGTGCCGAATGAACCGGCAGGCGGCACGAGACTCCACGTGAACTCCGGCCCGGGACGCACAGTCCTCTGAAAGCCATCACTTTGGGCGATAATACGGGATCGAACACCATCCAGACATCGAATTCTTTTGCTGCCGCAGTCACGCCGGAGCCGGCGGCGTTTACGATGGTTTCACTGGCCCTGGTAGCGTTGGCGCTTCGCCGGGTGCTCCGCCGGACCTGATCGAATGCCTCGCCCTGCAAAGCGGCGTAACGATTCCGGTTCAGTCGCGGAACGCCGGTGACAAGACCACCGGCTCCACTGGTCTATTGAACAGTCTCCGTGGCAATCAGCGGCACCATTGCCGTGGCGCTTTTTTGCGCTTCTACCTTCACCGTAACCGCCTGGCTATCGAACCGCTTCAGGAACTCCAGATTGCCGATGTCGTCCGGCGAGACATCGTCCCAGGCGAAGAGTTTATAGTCGCCCGGGGGAACCGCCGCAAAGTGGAATGCGCCGCCGGGCCCGCTGACTGTGGATTGTGGGGGGCCCTCCGCCGGAATCAACGCTACCACACCACCCTCGACCGGGCGGTCCTCTTTGCCGCGCGTGACGCCGTCCACACGGCCGGCGTCCGACCCGATGGTGATTTCTAGCGTGGCGTCGCTGGAGTACACGATCCCCGACGCCGGCACAGGCTTACCGCCATATTGAATCGAGGCGATGTAGCAGCCTTCCGGCAGATAGGACACCTTGACGGAAAAACTCACGAAGCGAGGCTGGTAGGGCACAGGGTACTTGAAGCTCAGATCGGCGCCAAAATTGGGGTGGAACACTCCGGAATCAGCATTGGTGGAATCCAGCTCGATGTGCCGTATCTCCAAAGAGACCGTTCGCAGATCGACCGGTGGGCTATCGGTTTTCAGCTTCAGCCTGCCGCGCATTTCGCTGCCCGCGGGAGCGAGGATGACATTCTCCAGATCCTGATCGCGAACCTCCAGCGGTTGCGTGGTCATCTGCATCGGCGATGAGTTCCACCAGGCATAGGCGATGTAGGATCCCGGCGGGATGCGCGAGAAGTTCATAGCGTGACCCGGGTTTGCGGGAGTAAGCCCCGCAAAGACCTTGGACGGATCGGCGGCATCGATCAACGCGGCGTATGTCGGCGGCCTGCCGGCGGCAGGTTGGAAGCGCACGTGGAACAGGCGGACCGGCGCCATCCGGATGTCGATGCCTCGAACCTCGGCGCCGTCCCTCACATCCACTGGCGATGCCGAGAGTAAGTTCGTTACGTTGGGATAATAGGTGGACGCATATCCGGTGTCTTTTTCGGCCGCGGAAGGCAGACGGTCGAAGGTCGCGACGATTCGCGGAACGGTGCACTTCACCAGATACTGGCCAGCTCCGATTTTCGCCACTCGATACTCGCCGTTGTCGAGCGTGGAGCCGGAAGCTACTGGAGACCAGTGCTGCGCGCCATCCGCCCAACTCGACTTCAGGAGCACGATCTGCGCCCCCTCCACGGGGTCGCCCTCCGCATCCACCACGCGGCCCGCGATCACTGCCTGGGGAACCAGCTTCAGAACGATATCCTGAATCTGCTGATTCTTGGTTACCGCGATGGAACTCAGGCCGGGATAGTGCCTATTACCGCCATACCTGCCAGTGTTGAACCCGCGCTTATCGGCGGACAGCGGAAAGGAGCCTTGATTCACGCCGGCAAAGAAGAAGCGCCCCTCGGCGTTCGTCTCCTGAATCCAATCGCCCAGTCGAACTACGGCGCCCGATATGGGAGCGCCCGTTGCCTGATTCACTACCGTACCGGCAATGGAAGCGGCGGTGTCTTGAAAGCCGGGCGCCGGGACCGCAAAGGCCAGCAGGCAAGCGATCAGAGAGATTCGCGGGCCGAAAATCATTACATAGATTGTAAGCGCAGCCGAAACTTATTCGCGACCGTGAGGTCGCCGGTACTTGTAATGTGGGGCACGAACGCTGTTACTTCTTGCGCCGCGCGACCAGCCGCACACGCCTGGTCTGCGAGATGGCTCCCGGCGTTAGTGCGTCGTTCAGGATCTCGGCCACTTCCTGCTGGTGGCGCTTGTGCGACCCTGCTGCCGGGCTGGCGCTTTCGGGGCGGCCCACATAGCGGACTTCGCGGCGAGTGGCATCGAGCAGCGCCTGGATGTTCTCCCGCAGGAAGCGCCACGGTCCCATGTTGCGTGGCTCTTCCTGGGCCCACACCACCTCGGCGGTCACCGGATAGCGTGCCAGGAGATCGCGGGCCTGATCGGCGGCGAAGGGATAGAGCTGTTCCACGCGCACCAGCGCCACGTGATCGGCCTTGCGCTCTTCGCGCGCCGCCAGCAGATCGTAGTAGACCTTGCCGGAGCAGAAGACCACGCGGGAAACGGCGGCCGGGTCGGCGACCCCCGAGTCGCCCATCAGTTCGAGGAATCCGCCGGCGGTGAGATCGTGCATGGTGGACACGGCGCGGGGATGGCGCAGCAGGCTCTTCGGCGTGAAGATCACCAGAGGCTTGCGCGTGCCGCGCCGGTCTGGGCCGCCGTACATCTGGCGCCGCAGCAGGTGGAAATACTGCGCCGGCGTGGTGACGTTGGCCACCAGCATATTATTCTCGGCGCACAGGGTGAGAAAGCGCTCAATGCGCGCGCTGGAGTGCTCGGGTCCCTGTCCTTCGTAACCGTGAGGCAGCAGCATCACCAGGCCGCTGGGCTGTCCCCACTTGGTTTCGGCGCTGGAAATAAACTGGTCGATCATGATTTGGGCGCCGTTGGCGAAATCGCCGAACTGCGCCTCCCAGATCACCAGCGTCAACGGATCGGCCACGCTATAACCGAACTCGAAGCCGAGTACGGCGTATTCGCTCAGCGAGCTGTCGTATACATCGAAGCGCGCCTGGTCGGGTGAAATGTGCTGCATGGGCACGTAGCGCTGGCCGATTTCGGAATCGTAGAACGCAAGGTGTCGTTGGCTGAAAGTGCCGCGGCCGGAATCCTGGCCGCTCAGCCGCACTGCCGTCCCTTCCAGAACCAGCGTGCCGAAGGCCAATGCCTCACCGAAAGCCCAGTCGATGGCGCCATCTTTTTCGATGAGGTCGCGCCGCTTCTCCACGAAGCCGCGCAGCTTGGGATGCAGATGGAAATTCTCGGGGAAGTGAGTGATGCCGCGAATCACGCGCTCCAGCACTTGCCGGTTCACCGACGTGCGCGGGCAGAAGCTCCCGATATCGTCGCTGGTGACCGCGCTCAATTCCTGTAGTTCGTAATGCTCGGCGCGCTGCTTGACGGCATCGTGCGCTTCACCAAGCCGCAGCGACACGGCTTTGCGCATGGCCTGCGCGTCTTCGGCGGCGATCACTCCCTCACGTGCCAGCCGCTCGGTGTAGAGCACGCCCACCGGAGAATGCTCTTTGATCTTGCGATACATGATGGGCTGGGTATAGCTGGGATCGTCGCCCTCATTGTGACCGTGGCGGCGATAGCAGATCATGTCGATCACCACGTCCTTCTTGAACCGCTGCCGGTAATCGAACGCGATCTGCACCACACGGATGGCCGCGTCGGGATCGTCTCCGTTCACATGGAAGATGGGCGCCTGGACGCCGCGCGCCACATCGGTGGAATATGGCGTGGATCGCGATTCGTCGGGGTTGGTGGTGAAGCCGATCTGGTTATTAATAATGACGTGGATGGTGCCGCCGGTGGAGTAGCCATCGAGCTGCGAGAGGTTGAGCGTTTCAGCCACGATGCCCTGGCCCGCGAAGGCGGCGTCGCCATGCACCAGCACCGGAATCACGCGCTCGCGATCGGTATCGCCGAGGCGGTCCTGCTTGGGGCGGACGATGCCTTCCACCACCGGGTCGACCGCTTCCAGGTGGCTGGGATTGGGCGAGAGCGACACCACGATCTCGCGTCCGTTTTCCATTTTGCGGACGCCCGTGGCGCCCAGGTGATACTTGACGTCGCCCGAACCCTGCGTGCTCGAAGGATCGATCTCGCCTTCGAACTCGGAGAAAATCTGCTTGACGTCTTTGCCGATTACATTGGCCAGAATGTTGAGGCGGCCGCGATGCGCCATCCCCATCACCACCTCATGGACGTTGCCGGCGGCAGCGCGCTCCAGAATCTCCTCCAGAATGGCGAGGGCCGTTTCGCCGCCTTCGAGCGCGAAACGCTTCTGCCCCACGAAGCGTGAGTGCAGGAAGTGCTCGAACTCCTCGCCTGCCACCAGGTGGCGCAGAATGCGCAGGCGCGTCTCTTTTTCGAGCGGCCAGCTATTTGCTTCCGGCTCCATACGCTGCTGCAGCCAGCGCTTCTGTTCCGGAACCTGAATGTTCATGTACTCGCAGCCGATCTTGCCGCAGTATGTCTGGCGCAGAGTCTCCAGAATCTCGCGCAGTGTGGCGACGGGCTTGTGGCCGCCCTCACCAATGGCTTCGCCCAGGCTGCCGGTGAGGAATTCGCGATCCAGATCCCAGATGGTGAGCCCGTAGGTTTCCGGATCGAGCTCGGGATGATAACTCGGCTCGGTGCCCAGCGGGTCGAGATCGGCAATCAGGTGGCCGCGCACGCGATAAGCGTTGATCAACTGCATGATCCCCGCTTCCTTGGCGATTTCGGCGGTGCGCTGCTGAGTCATGCCCGGCAGGAGCGGATTGCGGTCGGTCTCCCACTTCACGGGCTGGTGCGGCATTTTGAGGTGGTTGAATACCTCTTCGTAGAAGCCGTCTTTACCGTCGAGCAACGACTGCACGCGCCCCAGGAACGCGCCCGATTCCGCGCCCTGAATGATGCGGTGATCGTAAGTGCAGGAGAGGGTCATCACTTTACTGATGCCCAGGATGGCGCGGGTCTCTTCGGCGGTGCCCTGATATTCCGCCGGGTAGTCGATGGCGCCCGCGGCGATGATGGCGCCCTGCCCCAGCATGAGGCGCGGGTTGGAAGACATGGTCCCGACGGTGCCGGGATTCGTGAGCGAAATGGTGGTGCCCTGGAAATCGGCGGGCGTCAATTTGGCGGTGCGGGCGCGCGCCACCAGGTCGTCAAAGGCCGATACGTATTCCTGAAAATTGAGGGCGCCGGCGTTCTTGATGTTCGGCACCATGAGGCTACGCGCCCCATCTTTGCCGGCGACGTCGACTGCGATGCCGAGGTTGACCTGCGGCCTCACCATGCGGAACGGCTGGCCGTCCTTTTCGGCGTAAGCATGGTTGATGCCGGGCAGTTCTTCGAGCGCCTTCACCAGCGCCCAGCCGATGATGTGGGTGTAAGAAACCTTGCTCTTTCCCACCAGGGTGCGATGCTGATTGATAATGCGGCGATTTTCGTCCATCACCTTGACGGCGATGGTGCGCTGCGAAGTGGCCAGCGGGACTACAATGCTGGCCGCCATGTTCTCGGCGATTCGTCCAGCGGCGCCGCGCAGCGGTTGAAGCTGTTCGCCGGGGCCCGGTTCGGGAGCCGGAGTGGCAGCGGGCCGCGACACTTGGGCTGCACTCTGTACCACCGGCGAGCCGGCGGATTTGCCGTTGCTCTGTTCGAAGACGTGTTTCCAGCTTTCGTCCACGGTCGAACGGTCGTGCAAATACTGTTGATACAGCTCGTCTTCGAGCCAGCTATTGATACCTAATTCCTCTGAGGATTTGGATGACATTTTGGCAGGAGGTGCTTTCATTTCTATGATAACGTGACCGGGTCCGCTGGTGCTTGCGGGGTTATCGAACGTTATCTTGCGGCAACCGCGGCGACAGTCTAACTTAGGGCGATGAAGAGTCCGGCGAGCACGGCCCTGCTTTCGATGCTGGCGATTGGCGTTTCAACTTGGGGACAATCGATCGTCCTGCCGGGTGCTCCGCCAGAGACTCCGGCGACTCCGGCGGTAGTGGAGCCTGCGGCTCCACTGCGTTTGGAATGGCCGGCATGGCTGGAAGTCTCCGGCGGGCAACTGGTGTCGCAGCGGACCAATCCACCCGGTCCTGTGGGCGTGGGGCCAGATGCGACGTGCCCGAGCGACGTGGTCGGCAAACGGTCGCAGGGCTGTTTGAAGAAGGTCTATACATCCGCCCGGCCGATGAAGGAAGTCTACGAAGAACTCGGCCATCTGCTGGAGCAAAACGGATTCTCCACGGAAAGCGCGAGCAAGAAGCCGTACGCCAATTTGCAATTGGGAAAAGCCGTAAGCGATGTGTTCGGATCTTTGAACATGCGACAGTACCCGAACCGCCGGAACGAAGACGTGTACCGGCAACTCGACATCTTCCTCCGGCAGCCCCCGGGGAGCAGCACTAAGGTGGAGATTACATTTGTGGTCAGGGCCAGTGCGGAATAAAGAGCGCCTCGAAGAGTCGAGGCGCTGCAGACTGGGAGTCTGCGCCACAAAAAGGCCGGCGGCTTTCGACCACCGGCCTCTACTGCTACTTCTTTTTGCCTTGGGCGGCTACCGCGTCCATGGCGGCTTTCACTTTTTCCGGATCGCCCAGGTAGTAGTGCTTCAGTGGCTTCAGGTCGTCATCGAGTTCGTAGACCAGCGGCATTCCAGTGGGAATGTTGAGTTCTACGATGTCCTGCTCGGACACGTTGTCTAGGTACTTCACCAGGGCACGAAGACTATTGCCGTGGGCCGCGATCAGCACCTTTTGTCCATTGCGGACATCCGGCGCGATGGTCTCCTGCCACAGCGGCAGGAAGCGCGCCACCGTGTCCTTCAGGCATTCGGTGAGCGGAAGCTCCGCTTTGGTTAGACCCTTGTAGCGTGGGTCGTGGCCAGGGTAGCGCTCGTCGTCGGGCGTTAGCGCGGGTGGCGGAATGTCGTAGCTGCGGCGCCAGATTTTCACCTGGTCCTCGCCGAACTTCGCCGCTGTCTCGGCCTTATTGAGCCCCTGAAGCGCGCCGTAGTGGCGCTCATTCAAGCGCCATGTACGATGCACCGGGATCCACATCAGATCCATTTCGTCCAGGACCGTCCAGAGCGTGCGGATGGCGCGTTTCAACACCGAGGTGTAGGCGACGTCGAAGGTGTAGCCTTCCGCCTTGAGCACCTGTCCGCCTTCTTTGGCCTCCTGCCGGCCTTTATCCGACAGGTCGACGTCCGTCCATCCCGTGAAGCGGTTTTCCTTGTTCCACGTGCTTTCGCCGTGGCGCACCAGAACCAGCTTCTTCATTGACGGAAGGCCTTTCGACCCAGGAACTGCGCGGCAGCCCCGAGGCGTTCTTCGATGCGCAGCAAGCTGATTGTATTTGCAGATGCGGTCGGTGCGGCTGGCGGAGCCGGTCTTGATCTGGCCGGCGCCGGTTGCCACCACGAGATCGGCGATGAACGGATCTTCGGTTTCGCCGGAGCGATGCGAGACCACCGCGGTATAGCCGGCGGCCGTCGCCATGCTGCATGGCTTCCAGAGTCTCGGTGAGGGTGCCGATCTGATTCACTTTGATGAGGATGGAATTGGCGATGCCCTGATCGATGCCGCGCTTGCAGTCTCTGGCGTTGGTGACGAACAGGTCGTCGCCCACAAGCTGAATCTTCTTGCCGACGGCATCGGTGAGCAGTCTTCCAGCCCGACCAGTCATCTTCGCACATGCCGTCTTCAATCGACAGGATGGCGGGATACTGGCGCACCCAGTTGGCCCAGAACTCCACCATCTGCTCGGAGGTGCGCTCGCTCTTATCGGACTTCTTGAAGACGTACTTGCCGCCCTTGAAAAATTCGCTGGACGCCGGATCGAGGCAGATGCCGATTTGTTCGCCGGGCTTGTAGCCGGCCTGCGAGATGGCTTCCAGAACCGACTCGATGGCTTCTTCGTTGGACTTCAGCATTGGGCGCAAAGCCGCCCTCGTCGCCGACGGCCGTGGAGTAGCCTTTCTTGCTCAGCACTTTTTTCAGCGTGTGAAACACTTCCACGCCCATGCGCAGCGCTTCGGAGAATTTCGGCGCGCCGAAAGGAGCGATCATGAACTCCTGCACGTCCACCGAATTGTCGGCATGTGCGCCGCCGTTGATGATGTTCATCATGGGCACGGGCAGAATGCTGGCGCCCGACGCCGCCCAGGTAGCGGTAGAGCGGAGTGCGCTGCGCGGCCGCGCCGGCGCGCGCCGCGGCCATGGAAACGGCCAGAATGGCATTGGCGCCCAGGCGGCCCTTATTGGGCGTGCCATCCAGGTCGATCATGAGGCGGTCGATCTCGGCCTGCTGCGTGGCGTCTTTGCCGTGGAGCGCGGTGGCAATCTCGCCGTTAATGTGGGCCGCGGCATTCAGCGTGCCCTTGCCGAGGTAACGCGACTTGTCGCCATCCCGCAATTCCACGGCTTCATGCTCGCCGGTGGATGCGCCAGAGGGCACGGCGGCCCGTCCCATGCTGCCGTCTGCGAGATAAACATCCGCTTCCACGGTCGGATTCCCGCGGGAATCCAGAATCTCTCGTCCGACTACTTTTACAATAGTCGTCAAAGTAAGGCTCTCCTAGAAAAATTGCGGGGCGAACGGAGCCCCTGGATCTAGCGCCTATTTCACGGCCACCACCACGATGCCACCTTCGGTGACGTGGTAGCCTTTGGCGCGGTCCGCCTCCAGGTCGAAACCGATCACGCTGGAGTCGGGCACCTTTACGCCGGTATTGATAATGGCGCGCCGGATCCGGCTATAGCGGCCGATTTCCGCGCCTGGCATCAAAATCGAATACTCCACTTCACAATAACTGTTTACACGCACGCCCGGCGAAAGCACGCTGTGCAGAACGCGGCCGCCCGAGACAATGCAGCCGGCGCTCACAATGGAATCGACCGCCACGCCCATGCGCCGGCCTTCCTGCGCAAAGACGAATTTGGCGGGTGGCTGCTGGGTCACGTTGGTGCGGATGGGCCAGCGCTGGTCGTAGAGATTGAATTCCGGCACCACGTTGACCAGGTCCATATTGGCTTCGTAATAGGCGTCGAGGGTGCCCAACGTCGCGCCAGTAGCGGACTCTGCTTGGCATTCAGGTCGCGGAAATCGTAGGCCACGACGCGCGACTCGTCAAGAGTTGCGCGGGATCACGTCGCTGCCGAAATCGTGGCTGCGAGTTGGGGTCCTGCGCGTCTTCGTGCAGCGCGCGCAGCAGCATGGTCGGTATTGAAGATGTAGACGCCCATCGAGGCGCTGACCATGGGGAGTCGAAACGGCGAGCGTTTGGGATTGCCGTGCTGCGGCTTTTCCTCGAAGCCAACGATGCGATAGTCTCGTCGATTTCGGCGACTCCGAAGCGGCCTGCCTCCTCCGGGGTGACCTGGATAGTGGCGATCGTGACATCGGCGTTCTGCTGGCGATGCCAGTCCAGCATCTCGCGGTAATTCATCTTATAGATGTGGTCGCCGGCGACGAATCAGGGTGCTCGCGCGGGCGCTTCCGCTTCGATGCGTTGGAAGTTCTGAAAAACGGCGTCCGCAGTGCCTTGATACCAGTCCTCGCTGACGCGCTTCATGGGCGGGAGGACTTCGATGTATTCGCCCAGTTCAGGGGAGAGAATGTTCCAGCCGTCGCGCACATGGCGGATCAATTCGAGCGATTTATACTGTGTTAGGATGAAGATACGGCGTACGTCCGAATTGATGCAGTTGGAAAGGGTGAAGTCGATTATCCGATAAGCGCCGCCGAAGGGCACAGCCGGTTTAGCGGTATCCTTCGTCAGCGGATATAGCCGTTCCCCAGCGCCCCCCGCCAGCAGGATGGCGAGCAGATTTTCCATAATCAATCCAAGCCTTTGAAAATAAAGTAGATTAGGAGATTTGGGTGGATTTGCGTCAGACGCTCGTAAAAAATGGACTTGACTTTATCTATCAACCACTTATGATATCAGTACCTTCTGTGCGAAGTGCAGGAAATTTGCGGATCGGGCCTCACTACAGGTGATGCAGTTCCGCAAATCCAAAACCCCGCACCGGAATTTATGGTCTAGTTGGGAGGTGTATTTCGTTTGGCAGAAGTTAAGCTTCAGGAGGGCGAGACACTAGAAAACGCCCTTCGCCGCTTCAAGCGCAAGGTCCAGCAAGAGGACATTATCAAAGAGGTCAAAAGACACTCCTTCTACTTGAAGCCAGGTGAGAAGCTCCGGGCCAAGCAGGCGCTGGCCCGCAAACGGAACCGGAAGAAGAATCGCCGGGAAGATTGAGTAAAACCTGAGCGGCGGGACCGGACCCGGAGTGAGTCGCGGTCCCGCCGTCCTTAGATCATCCGACAATAATCCAGGTTGGTAACGGGGCACAGGTTCTATGCCGGAGTTTCAGGATCGCGTACTAAAGTGCGTGGATTGTGGGGCAGATTTCGTCTTTACGGCGGGAGAGCAACACTTCTTCCACGACAAGAATTTCAAAAACGAACCCAAACGCTGCAAGAATTGCAAGACGAAGCGTCAGGGGGCTGGGGGTTCGGGGTTTACCAAAACGGAGACCATGACCACGTGCTCTCAGTGCGGTCGGGAAACTACGGTACCCTTCAAGCCAACCCAGGGCCGGCCGGTTTATTGCCGGGAATGCTTCCTCAGCCGGAAGGCATCTTCCACGGCTGCGGGAGCTGGCGGCGGCCGGTAGTCTGGAACAAGCGAAGGGCCCGGGGTGAGCCACTCGCTAGAAAGAGCCGGACGCCAAACGGGTCTGGCTGTTATTGCACGGGCCAGTAGCCTTCACGAGTTTTCACTTGTAACTCGGGGCGATCTTTGGCCTCGACCCGAATGAGGTGGAATTTTTCTGCGTCACCGGGATGCGGCTGAAAGCTCAGGATGTACTGCCGGTGTACCTCTTCTCCGATGGCTTGAATTGCCGTCTCCAGAGCCTTGCGCTCTAAGAATCCCATGGTAGTAGCGCCCGTCGTTCGCGTGAATAAGTCGGCCAAATCCGGCGCTTTCATGTGACCCAACTCCATCAACGCATAGAGTAATCCCCCTGGTCCCGGTTGATTCCGTTTCAAATCCCAATCGTCCTGTTCGGCTTTTTCCTCCGCCACCTGATCAGCGCTCTTGCCCTTCTTCTTGGACTCCGGAATGAACTTCTCGGGGTTCTTCGGCTTGATAGTGAATGCCTGCATGAAGGGCGAGTAAGTCAGCCAGTAGACTGCCACATTTTGCCGCTGCGTTTCCCTCACCACGTCCGTCAGTTCCACCAGGCTGCCGCGATCGCGCTTCTCGGAGATCATCAGCAGCACACGCCGGCGACCGGGAGCGCGATTATTGAGCATGCGCAGCGCCTCCCGCATCGCGTCCAGGGTGCAGGCATTGTCGCCATCGGTGCGTAAGCTCTGCAAGGGCTGCTTGAGCAGTTTCGGGTCGGCGGTAAACTCTCGGCGGACGTGCGGGGCATCACTGAAAGTGATGAGTGCGGTCTCCCCGGCGTCGGCGGCGATCAGATCGGTAAACAGGACGGCACTACCCGACAGCTTATCCAGGATGGCCTTGGAATTCGAACTCGTCTGGACGGCAACCACCAGTGAAATGGGGTACTGCATCCAGTCCATCTGTATCGCCTGGGGCACATTGTTGTCGTAGAGAACCAGGTCGCCGGGCGTGAGACCGTCCACGTAGCGGCCTTTGGAGTCGGTGACGGTAGTGGGGGCAACTACCAGCGGCACGGTGCTGCGGAACTGGGAGTAGGCAGCGCCGGCACACAGCAGGATGGATGCTAGGACGCGCATTGGCCGAGTTTGCAGCACGGGGAGTGCCACGGCGGCGTTGCGCCTCTTACGAGCAGGGCTCAGTACTGCTGTCTTACAAAATGTGGGGCAGGGCTTTAGCCTGCTGAGGGCTTCAGCCCGCCCGGCTGAAAACATGTGGAGCTAAAGAAAGGCTGCGGCGGGAACCCGCGTAATCCAGTAGTGGGTTTCCGGATTCTGATTCTCAGCTTACAAGCGGGCTGAAGCCCGCAGCAGGCTAAAGCCCTGCCCCACTTACACAGCAATGCTAACTCTTCTTCCCCAACGACCGCCGCTTGCGCGCCCAGTCTTCCTTGTTCGCCTGACGCGCGCGTCCGATGGCGAGGGCGTCAGGCGGCACCGGGTCGGTGATGACCGAGCCGGCGCCCACATACGCTCCGCTTCCGATGTCGATCGGCGCCACGAGCGTGGAGTTGCTGCCAATAAAGGAGCCTTCCCCGATCTTTGTGGGGTGCTTGTGGAAGCCGTCGTAATTGCAGGTGATGGTACCGGCTCCGATATTGCTCTTGGCGCCGATCTGCGAATCGCCGAGGTACGCCAGGTGATTGGCCTTAGCCCCGGCGCCCATCTGCGTCTTCTTCAATTCCACGAAGTTGCCGATGTGAGCGCCCTCCGCCACATCGTTGTCCAGCCGGAGACGCGCGAAGGGGCCGATATGCGCGCCTTTGCCGACGCGCGAAGTTCCCACGATGGTAAACGGTCCGATTTCGACTTCGTCGGCAATCTCCGAATCCCGAATGATGGCCGCCGCGCCGATATGGCAGTTCTCACCAATGGTGGTCCTACCCAGGATCTGCGCAAACGGCTCGATCACGCTGTCCATACCGACGCGCACGTCCACATCCACCGTGACCGTCTCGGGCTTCTCGATGGTTACGCCCTCGACCATCAGCTCGCGCACTTTGCGCGCGCGGAAAATGCCGTCCACTTCGGCGAGTTCCAGGCGGTTGTTGATGCCCAGGCACTCCTTGGGGTCGGCAATCGTCATCACGCTCATCTTGTGTCCGGCGCGGTTGAGGATCTCGACCATGTCGGTGAGGTAATACTCTTTGGCGGGATTATTGGTCTGGATTTCGCCTGCGTGCTTCCAGAACAGGCTCGCCTGGTAGCAGTAGATACCCATATTGGCTTCGCGGATGGCCAACTGCTCCGCGGTCCCGGCCTTTTGCTCTACCACGGCGACGGCGTGACCGTCGTGGTTGCGAATCACACGTCCATAGCCGGTAGGATCGTCCATCATGGCCGAAAGCAGCGTCCCGGCGCCGCCGGCGGCTTCCTGCGTGGCGATCAACTGGCGCAGCGATTCGACGCGCAACAGCGGACCATCGCCATACACAACTACCAGGTAACCATCCAGCCCGGAGAGGGCCTCGCGACCCACCATCAAGGCATGCCCGGTGCCGAGTTGTTCCTTCTGTTCGATGAAGCCAATGCCGGGCGTGGCGATCGATTTGCGGACTTCCTCAGCTTGGTGGCCTACCACCACGAAGATCCGCTCCGGCGGCGCCAGGTGAAGGGCCGTATCCACCACATGCTCGATGAGCGTTTTGCCTCCGGCGCGGTGCAGAACTTTTGCCTTGCGCGATTTCATGCGGGTGCCCAGGCCCGCTGCCAGAATTACCACTGTGACGGGAGTTTGCATGCTATTCCATTATGTCTGGCCGCCGCGCCATTATACCTGGCCGCTGCGCTTGCGTCTGCTTTCCTGCGCCAGCTTCACGATCACGGCGGCCGTGGATGCGGGATCGTGCCTTACCTTTCCGCTATGGTGCGCCAGGTTACCGGCCAACACCTTAAGCCCCATTTTGAAAAGCTTGTCGATGTCGTTTTCCACCGGCAGCGCCGCCTCCCTGGCGTAACGTTTTCTGACGGCCGAAGTGATGGGCCGGATGTTGATCACGGCGTAGTCCAGAAGCTTGACTCCGGCGTGGCGGTGGATGGCGCGAATGTGGTCGGAGGCAAGAAAGTCGGTGGTCTCGCCGGGCTGCCACATCAGGTTCACGAAGTAGGCTTTGAGGGCGTGCGACTTGGCGATGGCGGCGGGAATGCCTTCCACCAGCAGATTGGGAATCACGCTGGTGAAGAGCGATCCGGGGCCAAACGTAATCACGTCGGCGTCGGAGATGGCGCTGAGCGCCGCGTCCAGCGGCTTCACTTTGCGGGGAATCAGGCGTACGCGGCGGATGCGCTGCTGGCTGCGGCTGATGTTGGTCTCCCCCACCACCTTGGCCCCGTTTTGCAATGTCGCTTCGAGCGCCACATTGGTGGTGGTGGCCGGATAGATGTGGCCCGCGATCTTCAGCACCTCGGAGGATGCCTTGATGGCAGCGGGAAAGTCGCCCATGATCTGCGTGAGGGCCATCAGAAAGAGATTGCCGAAGCTGTGGCCCTTCAGTCCGCGCCCGGCTTGAAAGCGATGCTGGAAGAGCCGCGAGAGCAGGGCGGAATCCTCGCTTAGCGCCACCATGCAGTTGCGGATATCGCCGGGAGGGAGAACGTCGAATTCGCGGCGCAGGCGGCCGGAGCTGCCGCCATCGTCCGTAACCGTGACGATGGCAGTGATGTCGATGACGGGGGAACCGGAATCGCCAGGGTGGGTATAGTGCTTCAGGCCTTCCAACAGCGCCGAAAGACCGGTGCCTCCGCCGATGGCAACCACTCGCAGTGGTGAAGTATCTTCCATGTCGCAGGGGAGAGCCGGGGGGTTGGGCCTTACCAGCTCTTCTTTTCCGGATAAACCAGCGTATCGAATGGCGGGAGATTCACCACGTGTGCCAAGTCGGCGTCCTGCCGGGCCAGCAGACGGTTGCGTGGTTCCAGCTCGATGGCGCGCTTGAGGCTCTCATAAGCGCCTGGCGCATCGCCGGACAATGCCTGGGCAGCAGCCAGGGCGTAATGGATGTGGTCGGCTCCGGGATCCATCTGCAAGGCTTTTTCCAAATGGCCGCGCGCTTCCGTCACGTTGCGCGTGTTGAGCAGGGCCACCGCGTAGTTGTAGTAGTCCTCAGCCGACCCAAAGGTGACGGCGGGCTTCAGCAAGCGGCGGTCGCACATGGAAATATGGAGGCGCGCGCGATTGGCCACATCGCGCTCCGGGCCGGCCGCGGCCTTCACGAACAGCTCGCGCGCCTCCGGCAGACTGCGCGCGTGAAACAGTTTCATGGCGGCTTCGAAGGAGCCAAGCTGCGTGGATGCGTTCGCGGGCTGGCTGCTCGCGGCGGTTCCGCTGCGTGCCGGGACTGGAGTGCGTGCCGGTTCGCTGGTGTGAGCTGGTTTGGATGCCGGAGGTTTGGTCATGCGCCTGTCGGTGTTCTTTGCCGCGGTAGTCTTATTCTTCTCGGGCATACTGAAAGCCCATCGCCCAACAACTGACGATTAGCGTTTTATACCAGACCGGGAGCTACAGGCGCAAGCGTAACAGATTTAACGAACCCGCGTACGGGGTCAACCGAGGCCGGCTTCGCGCAGGAACTTGGCAGACTCCTCGGGCGGCGTGGGATTGATGTAGAATCCCGTGCCCCATTCGAAGCCCGCCACCTTGGTGAGTTTGGGAATAATCTCGATATGCCAGTGGTAATGCGCCAGCGGAGCATCCTGCACGGGCGCGCTGTGCACGATGAAATTATAGGCGGGCCGCTCCAGCACTTTGTCGACCTTGCGCAGCGTGGTGCGTAGCACCCATGCGAGGTTCTGCAGCGTGGGCACGTCCGATTCCTCGAAGTGAGATTCGTGGCGCTTGGGAATAATCCACGTCTCGAAGGGAAAGCGCGGCGCATACGGCTCGATCACCGCGAAGCGATCGGTCTCCGACACCAACCGCACTCCGGCGGCAGTCTCATGACTGATGATGTCGCAATAAATGCAGCGTTCTTTCAATTCGTAAAACAGCAGCGCGCCATCCACTTCTTCCTTGACGCGCTTGGGGATCACAGGCAGCGCGATCAACTGGCAGTGGGGATGTTCCAGCGAAGCGCCGGCGGCCTCCCCGTGATTCTTAAAGAGGATGATGTAGCGGAAGCGCCGGTCCTTCTTGAGATCGGTGACGCGTTCCTTGAAGGCCCACAGCACCTCTTCAATCTGGCGCTCCGGCATGTCGGAAAGCGTGGCGGCATGATCGGGCGTTTCGATGATCACTTCATGCGCGCCGATGCCGTTCATCTTGTCGTACATGCCTTCGCCCTGGCGATTGAGCTCGCCTTCGATGCCGAGGACGGGAAACTTGTTGGGCACCACGCGGACACGCCAGCCGGGCTCGTCGCGTCCGCCGCTATTGCGGTAAGCCAGCACTTCAGGGGGCGTCTTGTGCTCGTTGCCGTAGTCGAAAGGACAGATAGTCTGCCTGTTGGGAGGCACAGGCTGGCGGATGAAATCGCTGGGACGCTTCGCGCGATCGGTAGCAATGATGACCCATCGTCCCGTGATAGGGTCCTTACGCAGTTCGGGCAAGCAACGATTATAACGTGACGGTTAACAAGTAGCGCCGGCAAGGGTCTTGGTACCATGCGATCCTGTAATGCATCTGACATGACGATGCGCGTTTTGTTCTTCGCAGCGATGCTGGCGGCCTACTCGTGCGGTCCATCTTCGAATGCCGGGGGAATTCCGGAGTACACTTATCGGATTCTGCACACCTACCCGCACGACCCGAAAGCTTTCACCGAAGGACTGTTCTACCTGAACGGCTTTCTTTACGAGAGCACGGGCATGAAGGGTGAGAGCGATGTCCGCAAGGTGAAGCTGGAGACCGGCGAGGTAGTGCAGCGCCACGCCATTCCGGCCGAATATTTCGGCGAGGGCATCATCGCGTGGAAGAACAAGCTGATCGAGATGACGTGGCAGACCCAGTTCGGCTGGATCTATGACTTAAACACGTTTGAGACGAAGGGCGAATTCCACTATCCCGGGGAGGGGTGGGCACTCACCACCGACGGCAAGAGCCTCATCATGGACGATGGCACACCGCAATTACGATTCTGGGATCCCGAGACGCTGCAGGAAATCGGCCGCCTGACAGTGACGG
This sequence comes from uncultured Solibacteraceae bacterium, assembly GCA_963815475.1. Classification (GTDB taxonomy): domain Bacteria; phylum Acidobacteriota; class Terriglobia; order Bryobacterales; family Bryobacteraceae; genus Sulfopaludibacter. Next base: position 822,127 of record CAWFHD010000001.1, read on the forward strand.
CAGATGGCCAGCCCGTGGAAAACCTGAATGAGCTGGAGTGGGTGAAGGGCGAGATTCTCGCGAACGTGTGGCACACGGATAGCATCGCGCGAATCGACCCCAAGACCGGGCACGTGGTGGGATGGATCGACATGACAGGGCTGTGGGAGGGCTCAGACCACGACACGAAGACGCTGAACGGAATCGCGTACGACGGCCAGGGGGACCGTCTCTTTGTCACAGGCAAGGAATGGCCGACGCTGTTCGAAATCCGGCTGGAGAAAAAGAACGGCGCCGCGCCGCGGCCGTAACCGAGGTGGTATTTATAGTTTTGTGCGCCACGGAATCCTGCTCTTCACGGCTGTCGTTCTGCTGGCCGACTACCGTCAGGTGGCGCCCGGATATCGATTTCAATTTCCGCGCGATCATTTCGACCATCCCGAATTTCGCACCGAGTGGTGGTATTACACCGGCAACCTGAAAGCGGCCGGCGGTCATAGCTACGGTTTCGAGCTGGTGTTCTTCCGCGAAGCAAAGCAGAACAGCGGGGCCGGGAATCCTTCGGTCTGGCGCGCCGACAATCTTTACCTGGCGCATCTCGCCCTGACCGACATCGACCGGCGGCGGTTCCTGTATCGTCGGCGCTTGAATCGCGCGGGACCAGGGCTGGCGGGGGCGCGCATGGGCGATGACTCCGAAGCGGGCCGGATTTGGAACGGCAATTGGGAAGTGAAGTGGGATCGGGCGACGGATGTGCAGACGCTTTCCGCAGTCGCCGAGGGCATTCGCTTTCACCTTCGATTATCGCCCCGCAAGCCTGTGGTGATCCACGGCGTGAACGGAGTAAGCCAGATCGCCGACGCCGTAGGCCATGCCGCCTATTACACGTCGTTCCCCCGGCTTGAAGTGGACGGCACGCTCAACGGCGCGGAGGTGAGCGGGACCGCCTGGATGGATCACGAATGGTTCAGCGAGCTGCTGGATGCGTCGCAGCGGGGTTGGGACTGGTTCAGCATTCAGCTTCAGAATGGGACGGAGCTGATGCTGTTCCAGATTCGAAGAACCGATGGCACAATCGACACGCACTCATCGGGAACATACATCGCGGCCAACGGGCACGCCACGTCGCTGGCGCGGTCCGACTTCGAGTTGCAACCGTTGGAGTATTGGACCAGCCCGCGAAGCGGCGCGCGCTATCCGGTGAAGTGGAAGATCGCCGTGCCGTCATTGAAGATCGCGCTCGAGTGCGCCGCCGCGATTCCGGACCAGGAACTGCTCGCGGAAGATCGCGGAGGGCCGACATACTGGGAGGGCGCGGCACGGTATCGCGGATCGGCTGAAGGCGTCGGCTATCTGGAAATGACGGGCTACAGCAAGCCGTTACAATGAGTGCCATGCGACGAAGATCAGTTCTGACGCTCCCGCTGGGAGCGGCCCTTTTGCAGGGACAGGAGACCGGCGCGGCCGCCAGCGCCTTCATCGAACTTCGCTATTTCCGGATGCGTAGCGGGCCGCAAGTGACGCGCACCACCGAATATCTGCGGAGCGGTTGGCTGCCCGCGGCACAGCGGGCGGGCGTCGGGCCAATGGGATTTTTCAACTCGCTGGTGGGGCCGGAGAGTCCGTTTATTCTGGCGCTGGCGAGCTACCCTTCGTTCGCGGCGATGGGTTCGTCGCACACGAAGCTGGCAGCCGACAAAGAGTTTCAAGCGGCGCAGGATGAGTACAACGGCGAGCCGGGCTACGTGCGAATGGAGAGTTCGCTGCTGGTGGCATTTCCCTCGATGCCCACGGTAGAGGCGCCGCCGACTGGAGAGGGGCATGCGGCGCGAACGTTCGAATTGCGAACCTACGAATCCCCGAGCGACAAGACGCTGGCGCGCAAGGTGAAGATGTTCGGCGACGGTGAGATCGCGGCCTTCCGGCGCAGTGGAATGCTGCCGGTCTTTTTCGGGACCACACTGATTGGCCGCAATCTGCCGAACCTGACCTATATGCTGGCGTACGATGACTGGCAGGCGCGCGAGAAGAACTGGGCGGCATTCGGTAAAGATCCGGGATGGCAGAAGCTGCGCGCTACGCCGGGGCTGTCGGATGCGGAGATAGTTTCGAATATCACGAACGCCATCGTGAAACCGCTGCCGTTCTCGCCCATCCGCTAATGAGGCTGCCGGCGTGGGGCGTGGCCTTGCCACCGGCGTATCGGGCCACTCGCCACTTGGGAGATAATACTATTCATGAAAATATCCGAGGGGAAGCTGCGCCGGATGAAGGCGCTATCCAATGAGCGGGGCGTGATTGCGGCTGCGGCCATGGACCAGCGGGGCAGCCTGCAGAAGTCCCTGGCGTCGGCCCGCGGCGTGGATGCCAAGGAAATCACTCCCGAAGTGATGAGCGAGTTCAAAGTGGCGGTGACGCGCGTGTTGACTCCGCATGCCAGCGCCATCCTGTTGGATCCCGAATTCGGGCTCGAAGCGGCGCGGGCGCGCAGTAAGAACGCCGGATTGCTGCTTGCCTACGAATTGAGCGGCTACGACAATACGCAGCCTGGCCGATTGCCCGATCTGCTGCCCCACGTATCGGTAAAGCGCATTGTGGATTGGGGCGCGGACGCGGTGAAGATCCTGATTTATTACACGCACCACGACACCAGCGCCGTCAACGACATCAAACATGCGTTCATCGAGAGGATTGGCGCAGAGTGCCAGACGTACGAGATTCCGTTCTTTCTGGAATTCGTCGGCTACGATCCCAAGGGCGGCGACGAAAAGGGTCTGGAGTACGCCAAGGCCAAACCGGAAATCGTCAAGAAGAGCATGGAGGAGTTTTCCAAGCCGCAGTACAACGTGGACGTGCTGAAGGTGGAAGTCCCCATCAATGCGGAGTATGTGGAAGGCTCGGGCGTCTACAAGGGACAGAAGGCATACTCGCACGACGAAGCGTTGAAACATTTCCGCGAAGCGGCGGCCATTGCGGCAAAACCGTTCATCTACCTTAGCGCCGGCGTGAGCAATGCGCAGTTTACCGAGTCGTTGAAGATGGCTTCGGAGGCGGGCACCGATTATTCGGGCGTGCTGTGCGGTCGGGCCACCTGGAAAGAGGGCATGCCGATTTTCGCCAAGCAGGGCGTCAAAGCGCTGGAAGAATGGCTGCAACGGGAAGGCGTCCGCAACATTAACGCCGTGAACGATGCCATCAAGACAGCGACGCCGTGGTACGCGAAAATGGGGATCCCGGTTCCGGCCTAAAGCCGGTTGCCGGCGTTAACCTTTTCGAAGATAGAGCGGCGCCACGGCCACCAGCATCATGCCGCCGGCGAACAGCAGCAGCATCAAGCCGGCGGACAATTTCACGCGCGCATCGCCATCGCTGAACTCTTTCCACACCAGCAGCCCCCAAAACGCAGCCAACAAAGGATACGCCTGAGCGATCATGTACTCCGTGGCGGGGGGCAGGTGCGCCGAGGCGGGCGCCAGGCCGACTGCGAGACCCGCAACGGCGCCGGTAACCCAAATACCGCCCCCCAGAAATCCCAGCAGGTGTTGTTTGAGGGTCGCCCGGAAATATTCGGTAATCTCTACCGGCTCGCCTTCCACCGGAAGGTTCATAAAGAAGAGGCTGAATACGAATGTGGAGAGAAAGATCCCAACCGAGAAAACCACCATCACAGCGTAAGGGCCGAGTCCCACTTCACCATCGGTCGCCTTCTGCATCATCGGGAAAAATGAACCCAGAAGGATGCCGCCCACCAAGGCTAGAATCACAGCCTTAACTGTGGTAGGCCGGCGAGTACTCTTGGCCTTGCCGGCACGGGCCAGCGCCTCATGCCGAATGACTCCCAAAATGTTGTAAGCGATGGCTGCCACCACAATCGAAGCGGCGATCAGGGCACAGCCCGAAAACAGCAGCAGCAGGTTGCCGGCAGGCTTGGTGATGAATCCAAGTAGGGAACTCACAATGATGGCCATCCCGATGCCGACGGGAAAAGCTATGGCCATGCCGCCTACGGAAACGGCGGACATGAGTAACATGTTACCCAGGTTGAAAATGACACCCGCCACGAAGCCGAATAACCACTGACGCTTTCCCGCATGCTCCAGATCGTCCAGGAACGAAAACCCGTCGAAGCCCAAATTCCCCATGGTGAAGGCATAGACCAGGGCTATCGCCAGGCACCCTATGGCGAAATCCATGTAATAGACTTCAAATCGATAGTTCCCTGCTAACTTGAACGTGTTTACCCAGGATCCCCAGCAGACCAGGCTGAGAGCTATCAGGATCAGTACGAAGCTATAAGTTTGCGGCAGTATCATGATCAGTCCCGGAGTGTTGAGGTTACACTGCCGGAGACGGTGGGGTCAACTCTTCGACCGGTGGCGGTGGTACCAGTGACAAAAGGCCGTCCGGACGCTTGGCGGATGTGAATCGGGCGGGCCGATTCCGAGCACTCCGGCAGCGCGCTTCCCGCGTAGTAATTCAAACTATATTGCAGACCGCGGTCGATTCCGTCAGTGCAAACCTCCCCGGAGCGCGCGGCCACCTGAGCCCACACTACGCGCGCAGAAGGGATGGAGTCCAACTGACCCGCGACGTTGCGCTTGAGGTATGCCGTGCCGATGGTGGCGCCGGCCGCCACACAAGCTACTGCCGCCAGGCGCCAGCCGCGCGTTTCGAGAATCCACAATGCGGGAATGAGCGCCAGGGGGAGAAGCCACAGTGGTTGAAATTGCGGCAGGCCCGCCTTGGACAGGCCGCCGGCGGCAAGAACCGCAGGCAGCATCGCGGCCGTGACGGGGAAAGATATAAGGAACACAGCACAGGCAGCCAGCCATCCGTGCGCGCGGTCAAGCTCATCGAGCGCGATTCCCATCAGCGCCGCGGTGGCCGGAAACAGCGGCAGCAGGTAGCCGCCCAGTTTGTTCACGGAACTGGAGAAGAAGACCATGCCCCACACCAGCACAAGCAGCAGGAAGAGGCGGCGCGGATCGCGATAAAACGAGCGGCGCGCCAGCGGACCGAGCAGCGGTGTCCACGGAAGGAGCAGCGCGATCAGGATGGGCAGGTAATACCAGCGTGAATGCACGTGCTGTAGGCTGGTGGAAACCAGTCGCTGGAACTGCTGCTTCCAGAAAAGTTCTTCCAGAAACAACCGGCCGTTGCGCGCGTAGCAGAGTAGATACCAGGGGAGGGCGACGATGGCGAACGGCGCGATCACGCGAACCCGCAACAGGTCGCGCGCACTTTTGTAGCGGATCGCGAGCGGTGCCGCCAGCACCAGCGCGACACCGCTCTTGGCGAGCACGGCAAACCCTAACATGGCGGCTGCGGCGGGCAGAAAGCCCGTGTCGCGTTTCGAAATCCAGGGAAGCGCCAGTAGCATGGCCGCGGAGTAAGTGGCGGCCAACGGCAGGTCGGTTACGCCCACCTGACTGAAGCCGATCCACGCGCCGCAGGTGCCGAGGATCAGGGTGGACATCCAGGCGGCGCGGCATCCGAATTCGCGGTTCAGAATCCACCAGTAGAAAACGAGGAAGACCAGCGCGAGCGTGGCCACTGGCAGTCGCGGAGCCAGATCGGGGCCCAGGCCGGCGCGGAAGGCAATGGCGTTCATCCAATAGAGGAGCGCCGGTTTTTCGAACCACGGATGTCCCCAGAGCACCGGCGTGATCCAATCGCCGGAATGCGCCATCTGGCGGGCGATGGAGGCATAGCGCGGCTCGTCTGGTCCGAACATGCCCTTGCCATCCAGATCGTAAAAGTAAAGAAGGTATGCCATCGGGAGGGCCAGCCAGAGCAGGCGGGGAATTTTCCGGGGCATCAGGCTTTATTATGGCATCGGGGGAAGCTAGCTCCGTGGAGATTACGTTCTTAGCAGTGGACCGCGCTTCGTCCGAACAGGCCAATGCGTTGAGCAACGAGTTGTACCTGCTCGAAGGCCTGCCCATGGACGAGGGGCGGCGGCAAGCGATGTTCGAACTCGCGGAGCATCCGGAGTTCGGCGGCGCGTGGCTGATTCTGGCAGACGGGTCGGCGGCCGGGTACGTGGTGCTGACTACCTGCTACAGCCTGGAGTTTCATGGGCGGTTCGGTCTGCTCGACGAGTTCTACATCGACGAGCGATGGCGCGGGAAAGGGCTGGGTACCGCGGCGCTGGCCTTCGTCGACGAGGAGTGCCGGTCGCGGGGGTGGAAGTCCGTGCGGCTGGAGGTGGCGGTGGAGAATCTCCGGGCACAGGAGTTGTATCGGCGCGCGGGGTTTGAGGCGGAGCGGCGATATTTGCTGACGAAGTGGTTGTAGCGGGAGTGTGCGACAGCAGGCTTGGTCGCCTGCGCTACGCTGGTAGTCATGCTCCTTGACATTGCCAAACTGCCGACGGCGGAGAACTCGGCGATCCATCTGCATCCGAGCGACAACGTGGCGGTGGCGCGCGTGCCGATTCCGGCGGACGTGGAACTGCGCATCGACGGCGTGACGGTCCTGACTCGTGACGCCATTCCGGCGGGCCACAAAGTGGCGCTCCGTCCCATCGCGGAAGGCGAAATGGTGCGCCGCTACGGGCAGGCTATCGGACGCGCCAAGGCGTACATCGAAGCCGGGCGGCACATCCACACTCACAATCTGGCCTTCGAAGAACTGCACCTGGCGTACGAGTTTCCCGTGACGGAAGCGCCCCTGCCCGCCTCGCGGCCGGCACGGTCCGACCTTCCTCGGCTACCAGCGCGAGGACGGCCGTGTGGGGACGCGCAACTACATCGCGGTAGTGGCGGCCAGCAACTGCGCGGCGCATACCGCCGAGCTGATCGCGCAGAGCTATGCGGGCGAAACGCTGCCGCCGAATGTCGACGGCGTGGTGGCGTTTCCCCACGGCGAAGGCTGCGCCCACGCCATGGGGCCGGACGTCGACCAACTGCGGCGCACGCTGGGCGGAGTACTGGCGCATCCCAACGTTTCGGCGGCGGTGATCCTGGGGCTGGGATGCGAAACCAACCAGATCGATCATTACCTGGGAGCCGGATGCGCCCCGCAGCAACCGTCTGGCGGGAATGACCCTGCAATCGAGCGGCGGCACGCGCGGAACGCTCGACGCCGCCCGGCGCGAGATCGGCCGGTTTCTGGAGCAGGCCGCAGCTGAGACGCGCACCGAAGTGCCGGCATCGAAAATCGTGCTGGGGCTGAACTGCGGCGGGTCCGATTCCTTCTCCGGCATCACGGCGAATCCCGCGCTGGGTTACTGCTCCGACCTGCTGGCGGAAGTGGCGGGCACACCGGTGCTGGCCGAGACCACCGAGATCTTCGGCGCCGAGCACTTGCTGGTGCGGCGCGCGCGCAATCGCGAAGTAGCTGAAAAGCTGCTTGAGTTGCATCCGAAAGTATAAGGAATACCTGAATCGCTTCGCGGGCAGCTTCGACGACAATCCTTCGCCCGGGAACAAGGAGGGCGGGCTCACCAACATTCTGGAAAAGTCGCTGGGCGCGGTGGCGAAGGGCGGCACCTCTCCGCTGATGGACGTCTACGATTACGCGGAGCGCGTCACGGCGCCCGGCTTCATCTTCATGAACACGCCGGGCTACGACCCGGTATCGCTGACCGGCCTGGCGGCGGGCGGTTGCAACCTGATCGCATTCACCACCGGACGCGGCAGCGCCATCGGATTCCCCACCGATCCCCGTGATCAAGATCGCGACCAACAGCAATACCTATCGCCGCATGACGGACAACATGGACGTCAACGCCGGGACCATCGCCGATGGCGAAAAGAGCGTGCAGCAGGTGGGGCGTGAGATCTTCGACCTGATGCTGGAGGTGGCGTCCGGCCGGCAGACTTGCGCCGAACGGCTGGGGCACAAGGAGTTCGTGCCGTGGCGAATCGGTCCGGTCATGTAAGGATGGCTACAATATGTACAGAATGATCCGCAAGCTGTCTGTGATCGCGCTCGTGGGCATCGCTGCCCTGGCGCAAGCTCCCAAGAAATCCGCGCTGGACAAAGCGGCCATGGAAGCTTATGTCCGCCACCTCTTCGTGATGGACTCTCGTGTGAAGGTGGAGGTCTCCGATCCCAAACCTTCCGAAGTCCCTGGGTTCGTGCAGGAGTCGGTCCACGCATCGGTGGGCAACCAGGCGCAGGACTTTCAATTTCTGGTTTCAAAAGACGGCTCTAAGATCATCCAGGGAACGGTCTTCGACATCAACAACAATCCCTTCAAGAACGATCTCGACAAGCTAAAAACCGAGGGCGCGCCCAACTTCGGGACAGCCGGAGCGCCCGTGGTGCTGGTGGAGTATAGCGACTTCGAATGTCCCTACTGCAAGGAAGAGGCGGCGATGCTGCGCGCCAATCTGCCGGTGTCCTATCCCAAGCAGGTGCATTTCTACTTCCACGAATTCCCGCTGGAATCCATCCATCCCTGGGCCAAGGCAGCAGCCATGGCGGGCCGCTGCGTCTTCCGTCAAAGCAACGATCTGTTCTGGGATTTCCATGACTGGATCTTCCTGCACCAGGGCGAGGTTAACGCCGAAAACCTAAAGGACAAGGTGATGGAGTGGGGCAAGGCGAAGAGCGGCCTGGACACCGCGCAACTCGGGCAGTGCATCGACACCAAAGCCACGGAAGCGGATGTGAATAAGAGCATCGCTGAGGGCAAAGCGTTGAACATCGACCAGACGCCCACCTTGTTCGTGAATGGCCGCCGTATCGGCGGTGCGTTCGACTGGACCAGCCTGCGCAGCATCATCGACTACGAGATCGAATATCAGAAGACGGCCAAGAATGCCGGTGAGGATTGCGGCTGCGAATTGAAGCTCGATCTACCTGGAGTGCAGCAGAAGAAGATTCTGCCCGATGACGCCCGCCAAGAAACAGTAGCGGCTCTTTTGACCAGGAGCCGCGGAGAAACACATGAAGATCTTCTTGAAGTTCCGGTGGTTGCCGCTGCTCGCGGCGGGCGCCTGCGCTGCTTACAGCCAGACTGCGTCGATTGATCCGACGGTTTACCTGGACGACGTTAAGTATCTGGCATCGCCCGAGTTAAAGGGTCGCGCGAGCGGCAGTCCAGAGCTCGAGAAAGCGGCAGGATTCATCGCCGCCAAGTACGATTCGTTCGGCATCAAGCCCGTGTCGGGCAACCGCTACCTTCAGGCGTTTACGGTGCTGACGGAAAGCAAATTGGGAGCCGGCAATCGCTTCGAGTTCACCGCCAACGGTCGCAAGACGGCGCTCAAGGTGACCACCGATTTCGTGCCCTTCGGCTTCTCTTCGGGCGGCAAGTTTTCGGGCGAAGTGGTGTTCGCCGGTTATGGCATCACGGCTCCCGAGTATCACTACGACGACTATGTCGGTATCGACGTAAAGGGCAAAATTGTCTTAGTCTTACGGCACGAACCTCAAGAATCTGACGAGCACAGTATTTTCGAAGGGAAGGAGTTCACCAAGCACGCCGCCTTCACCGCTAAAGCGAGCAATGCCAAGATGCACGGCGCGTCCGGCGTTATTCTGGTGAGCGACCGCGCGCACCATCGGAACGATTCCGACGATTTGCAGAAGTTCGGCGCGGTCGAAGGCCCTTCCGATTCCGGCATCATCTTCCTGCAGGTAAAGGAACAGCGCGTGGACGCCTGGTTCGCCGCTGCCGGCAAAAGCCTGGATCGCATCGAGCAGGATATCGACAAAGACTTGAAGCCCGAATCGTTCGCGTTCCCCGCCATCCGTGAAAGTGGATGGCGCGGTGGATATCGAACGCGTGCAAAAGCCCACGCACAACGTGGTGGCCTATCTGCCGGGCGAGACGGCGGAGTATGTCGTGATCGGCGCGCATTACGACCACCTGGGACTGGGCGAGCAGCATTCCTTGGCGCCGTCCATGGCGGGAACGGTCCATCCCGGCGCGGACGACAATGCTTCGGGAACCGCCGGCGTCATCGAACTGGCGCGCTGGTTCAGCAAACAGCCAAAACAAAAACGAGGCATTTTGTTTTTGAACTTCGCTGGCGAGGAGTTGGGGCTGCTGGGATCGCAATTCTATGTGGATCATCCGGAGCTGCCGCTGACGAAGGCCGTGGCGATGATCAACATGGACATGATCGGCCGCGTGCGCAGCGGCAAGATTTACATCGGCGGGTCGGATACTGGAAGCACGATGCGGGCTATGCTCGACCGGGTGGTCCCGAAGTATCGGTTAACGGTGGACTATTCCGACAGCTCGGGGTATGGTTCGAGCGACCACACCTCGTTCACCACCAAGAGCGTGCCGGTGCTGTTCTTCTTTTCCGGGCTGCACGGCGATTATCACAAACCGAGCGACACCTGGGACAAGATCGACGCGCCCGACGCGGCCAAGGTGCTGGCGCTGGTGTCCGATGCCGCAACTCAACTTCGCACGGCAGCGGACCGTCCGGCGTTTGTGAAGGTGGCCCCGCCGGTGCATGGGCAAGGCAGCGTGGGTCCGGTGTCGTCGAATTCGGGCGGCGGCTACGGTCCGAACTTTGGGTCGATTCCGGACTTCGGCGAAGGCATCAACGGAGTGAAGTTTGCCGACGTGCGGGAAGGATCTCCGGCTGCCAAGGCAGGGTTCAAGGGCGGCGACATAATGGTGGAGTTCGACGGCAAGCCCATTCAGAACCTCTACGATTTCACGTATGCGCTGCAGAGCAAGAAGCCGGGCGACGAAGTCCTGGTGAAGGTGATGCGCGACGGGGCCAAGGTGGAGGCCAAAGTACTGCTCACCAAGCGGCAGTAGCCGGACACTGCTGACAGGCCCGCTGGTTTTACCATGGCGGGGCCAGCACTATAATGGGGAGCATCGGAGGGCACATGCACTTCATCCGCCCCATTCTGCCCGCGCTTACGGTTTTCGCCATTCTCGCGAGCGCTCAGGACCCAGAGACCGTGCTCCAAAACTTCATGGCGGAGATCCGCGCGCACGGCTTACGGCAGCAGAATCTCGCCGACCTCTATCAGTCCGGGTTCGCCAGCCTACGGGAAGGGCATTACCAACAAGCCGAGGAGTCGTTCCGAAGCCTCTACAATCAGGAGCCTGAAAATACCCAAAGCCTCGAAGGCATCGCACAAGTCTATCTGGCCCAGAACCGGAAGGCCGACGCCCTCAACCTGATCAAATCCGAAATCGACCTCCATCCCACCCGAACGGACCTTCGACTTGCCTTTGCGAACATCTCGGAGCAGGCGGCCGAGTACGATCTCGCCATCTCCGCGCTCCGTGAGGCGGCGCAACTCCGCCCCGCCGACTCGTCCGCGACCATTACTCTTGCGCGCCTGCTGGAAAGATCCGGCCGGCAGGACGAAGCGATCGCCGCGTATCGAGCAGCGTTGGGCGTGGATCCAAACGACGGAGCCGCGCTCTTCCGCTGTGCCACCAGTTCGTCTCAAGCTGGAGGCGACCTTGACCTGGCAATTGGCTGCGCGGAACGTGCCCGGCGCCTGCTCCCGGAATCAACCGAAGTGGCCGAGACCCTGGGAATGATCTATCTGCGAAGTTCACGGCCGCTGCAAGCCATGAAGCGGTTCGAGGAACTACTGATCCACACGCCCGATTCCCCAACTTCTCACTACCACCTGGGCCTCGCAGCGATGATGGCTGGCGACGATGCCAGGGCTCTGAGCGAACTGCAGGACGCGGAGAACCACAATCCCGCGGCCGAAGACGCGGACAATATCCGCAACCTGATCGCCTCCCTGAAGCGCGGTCAGCGGCCGTAGACAACCTACATCCATAGCTGTAGAATACCTACAGCCTTATGAAACGCCGTAACCGCAACCGGGAACTGGACGATGAAATCCGCAGCCATCTGGAGATGGCCGCACACGACCACGCCCAACAAGGCGAAGATCCGCGGCAGGCGCAACTCTCCGCGCGCCGCGAACTCGGCAGCGAAGCGTTGATCAAAGAGGTCACTCGCGGCATGTGGGGCTGGGGTTGGGTGGAACGCCGCGCGCAGGATCTCCGATATGCTTTCCGCCAACTTCGAAAGAAGCCCGGCTTCACCGCCACGGCCGTGCTCACCCTGTCCCTCGGAATCGGCGCCAACTCCGCCATCTTCAGCGTGGTGAACGCCGTCCTTCTCAATCCCCTGCCCTATCCGCATGCCGACCGCCTGGTGACGGCATGGGGGCGCTTCAAGCTGAGCGACCATGCCGGCGTCTCGCCCGCCGATTTCGTCGTGTATCGCGACCGCAACCGCACCTTCCAACACCTCGGAGCCTACTTCGTCCTCGGAACCTTTCCGCGCAATTGGAGCGTGCGCGGCGAGGCGCATCAATTGCAAGGCGCCATGGTCTCCGCCGGATTCTTCGAGGCGTTGGGCCAGCAACCGGTCATCGGCCGGGCCTTCACCCCTGCCGACGAGCAGACTGCGGAGCCCCGCGCCGCCATCTTGAGCTATCGCATGTGGCAGGAACGCTATGGCGCCGATCCGTCCGTTGTGGGCTCGACCGCCCGCATGGACAGCAACCCCATCACCATCGTGGGTGTGATGCCCGCGTCGCTCGACCTCCCTGCGAAGGCCGATTTCTGGTTCCCCATGCCGCTGCTCGCCGAAGGGATGATGGACCGCACGCATCACATGCTCCGCGGTATCGGATTGTTGAAGCCGGCGACGTCGATCGCGCAGGCGCAATCCGATCTCGATAGCATTGCCGGCGGCATCGCGGCCCAATTCCCGCTATCGAACACGGGTTGGGGATTGCGGCTGGGACGGACGCGCGACGATATGGTGGGCCCCGTGCGGCCGGTGCTCCTGATGCTGTTGGGCGCGGTCGCACTGGTGCTGCTGATCGCCTGCGTGAATATCGCCAACCTGTTGCTGGCACGCTACGGCGCGCGCCAGAGGGAATTCGCCATTCGCACCGCCATCGGGGCGGGCCGCTCGCGCATCCTCGCACAACTCATCACGGAAAATGGCTTGCTCGCGCTAATCGCCGGCGCGGCCGCCATCGCGCTGGCGTATTGGGGCGTGGCCCTGCTGCGCGGTTTCGGACCACCCAATCTGCCGCGGCTCAACGAGGTTCGTCTCGATGGCAGCGTCCTCGCTTTTACGGCGGCCGTGGCGGCCGTCACCGCGCTGCTCTTCGGCCTCGCGCCGGCTTGGCTGGCGACGGCCCGCGGACCGAATGCCGGCCTCCGCGAAGACACCCGCGCGGGCGCCGGACGTCGACACCATTCGCTGGGCGCGGCGCTCGTAGTTGGCGAAACCGCACTCTCGCTGTGCCTGCTGATCGGCGCGGGCCTGCTGGTGGAGAGCCTGTACCACACTCTGCACGCGCCGCCGGGCTTCTCCACGCAGAGTCTCATCACCACACGCCTGCTGCTGCCGGGAACCACTTACAAGGACCTGCCCTCGCGCGGCCGCTTCGTGGAGCGCATCACCGACGGCATCCGAGCCTTGCCCGGTGTCACCGCCGCCGGGGTGATCAGCGAGATGCCGCTCAACGGCGAATGGAACGATACCTTCTTCAGCATCGAGGAGCACCCGCTGCGCGATCCGCGTCAGAAAGAAGACGCCGATTTCCGCTCCACCAACCGGGGCTACTTTCAGGCGATGCGTATTCCGCTGCTGCGCGGGCGCTTGTTTAACGAGCGCGAAGCCGGCCGTCCCCTGGTCATCCTGGTGGACGAGCCCTTCGTCCGGCGCTACTTCCCCGGCGAGGATCCCCTCGGCAAGCACATCATTCTGAGCAAGCCCTGCGAGATCATCGGGGTGGTGGGAGGAGTGCGTGCGCACAGTCTGCAACAGGAACCGCGCCCCACCATGTACCTGCCTTTCGATCAGAGCGATTCCGACTCGTTCCACATCTTCGCGCGCGCCGCGGGAGATCCGGCCGCACTGGCCGGGCCGATTCGCCGCGTGGTAGCGTCCCAGGACCCTGATGTCGCGCTGTCGGCGTTCGGCACCATGGACCGCTTCGTCGAGCAATCGGTGGCAGCCGAACGCTTCGACGCCGCCCTTCTAGGGCTGTTCGCGGCGTTGGCACTGGCGCTGGCGGTCGCCGGAGTGTACGGCGTTTTCTCCTACATCGTGGCGCAGCAGACCCACGAGATCGGAGTGCGAATGGCGCTGGGAGCGCACCCCGGTCAAATGCTACGACTGGTTTTCCGTCGGGGCTTGCAACTCGGAGGATCGGGAGCGGCCATCGGCCTGGTAGCAGCGTCCTTCCTGATGCGAGTTCTATCCCAACAACTCTACGGAGTCCAGCCCAGAGATCCTGCGACCTTCGCCGCCGCCGCTCTACTATTGATCGCGGTGGCACTGGCCGCCTGCGCGCTTCCCGCCCGCCGGGCCATGCGAGTAGACCCTTTAATCGCGCTGAGGTACGAGTAGCACTACCGGATCACGGTATTCGCCATCCGGTCATCGGCAAACTCCGTCCTCTCGCCCGCTTTATGCCCCGCGATCGGCAGCAACCGGGCCGCCAGAGGCTTCTGCCACTTGAACGCCAGCGTTGCCACATCGCCCAGGATCTGAGCGATCTCCTTCTCGCTGATATCGCCCGATAACGGAATGGTGTCGAGCCCGCCGGCGCAAACGGACGAATAGGCGAGCAGCGAGTCGATGTTGTACGCGCCCTCCGCCCACCGCTTGGTCAGCACTACATCTTCCAGCACGGGGACCATCAGCCCGGAGTAGCCCACCCGCTTGACGGGCGCAGCCTGCACCGCGCGTGTGATGATGGCCGACGCTGTCATGGTGCCATGCGACCCGAACGGCGCGCCCGTAAAATTCTCGATGGCGCGGCCGATCGACACCTCGCCCAGCGGCGCCGGCGTCGGGTCGATGCCCGCGTACGTCCAACCGCTGCTGGCGGCGAATTTGACGGCCACTGCCTCGGCATCCTTCAAGTGCTTCGCCAGCGCCGCCGCCAGAGCCTTCTCTGCTTTCTGTGGATCGTGTTCCTTAGCGAAGACATCGGCGACAACGCCCGCGCCTTCGAGTCCTACCGAGAAGTTCTTCCCGCCGCCCAGATGGTAGGCGCCCGGATAGAACGGCCCATAGGGCTTGAGCATGGCGATGGCGGCGAAGTTCAGGTTGCCCTGGCTGTGCTTGCTGCGTTCCGAGACGGCCTTCACCAGGCGCGCGGCCTGTCGAATCGCGTTCCATTGAATGCCCTCCACCGACGCGGTCACCAGACTGGCATTCGTGCGCTTCACGTCGGAGAGGAAATCGATCAGCAGATCGACGGCCTGATAGTCGTCGTTGTCCTTCATCATGGCGGGACCGATGCTCGGTGTGAAGCCCAATTTGCCGCCCAGGTCGTCGATGCCGTGCAGCAGTTCGAGCGCGGCCGCGCGGCTCATTCCGCGGGTGTATTGCGGAAACGGCTGCGTCGCAATACGGATGGTCTCCACCTCGAAGCCCGCGGCTTTAAAAGCCTCGCGCGCCGAGTTCAGAACCTTGACGGTCTCCTCGTATTGCGTGGTGTACGACTTCGGATCGACGTCGATAAAGGCCGTGATGGCGCGAACCTTGGGCCGCTGATCGGCGGCAAAAGCGCAGGAAAACAGTGCCAGCGCGCAGAGTGCGAAACGCATGGAACGGTTATATCACGCGAACGAAGCCTTAAACGGCCCGAAGCGGGTGGCGCACGCTCTCAGCGTGCCGCGTCCCGACTCTTCGGGGGCGCTTGCCTCGATCGAGCCGAGTGCCGGCATGAGTCCCGGCACGGCAGACTGAGAGTCCGCGGCACGTCAGCCCCTGAAAAAGCGAAGGGCCTGGACCGGGATTGATCCTAAACTGTCACAACCACTTTGCCGAATTGTTCCTTGTTCTCCACCCGTTCATGCGCCGCGCGAATTTCCGCCAGCGGGTACACCCTATCGATCACAGGCTTCAATTGCTTGCGGAAGACGAATTTCAACACCTGGTGCAGTTCGCCCATGGTGCCCATGAAAGAGCCAAGCAGGCTCCACTGTTTGCTGAACAGATATCGCAGATCGACCTTGGCATCGTACCCCGTGGTGGCTCCGCACGTCACCACGCGACCCGCCGGGGCCAGCGATTCCAGGCTCTTCGGCCAGGTGGCGATGCCAACGTGCTCCACCACCACATCCACGCCGCGCTTGCCCGTGAGCTTTTTGACCTCCGCCGAAATATCCTGCTTGTAGTGGTCGATCACATGGTCGGCGCCGAGCTCGCGGGCACGCGCCATCTTGGCCTCACCGCCGGCGGTGGAGATCACGCGGCACTGAAACATTTTCGCGAGCTGTATAGCCGCAGTGCCCACGCCGCTCGATGCCGCCAGCACCAGCACATCTTCGCCGGGTTGCAATTGCGCACGCACCATCAGCATATGCCAGGCGGTGAGAAAGACCAGCGGCGCCGCCGCGGCATCTTCGAACCCCAGATCGTCGGGAATCGGAATCACAGTGTACTCCGGAACCGCCATGAGCTCGCAGTTTCCGCCGTCGCGGCCCGTGCCGAAAAGCGTATAGCGGCGGCACTGGTTGTCCTGCCCGGAAAGACAATAATCGCACTGCCGGCAGCTCACCCCGGGGGACAGTACCGCCCTCCAGCCGGGCTTCACGCGCTCGCACAGTTCCCCTACGGCCACCACCTCGCCGGCGATGTCGCTGCCCAGGATGTGCGGCATGTGATATTTCATGCCGGGAATGCCCGCGCGCACGAAGAGGTCGAGATGGTTGAGCGCGCAGGCGCGCACCCGTAACAGCACCTCATTGGCTTTGATCTGGGGATCCGGCACATCTTCATAAGTGAGGACTTCAGGACCACCGTGCTGGTGGATGCGAACGGCTTTCATGTTGCCAGCCTATCATGTTGGGTCTCCGCCGCCCTTGCAACATTTCATACCCATTCTGTTTTGGCGCGATTCGGTGTATTCTGGAGTGTCAAGGGAGACGGGCCACGGTAAAATTTTGTGTGCTGGCGAGCGGCAGTTCCGGGAACACCGCCCTGCTGGCAACGGAAAAGACGCGCATTCTGGTGGACGCCGGGCTGAGCATGCGGGAACTCCGCAAGCGAATGGCAGCTATCGGCGAAGACCTGACCCAGGTAGACGCCATTCTCATCACCCACGAACACACCGATCACGTATCGGGACTTCCCGTGCTGGCGCGCAACAAAGAAATCCACGCCGTCATCTTCATGACCCGGCTCACCGCCCCGAACATCGATTGGGGTGAGATTCCTCCCAAGAGACTGGAACCATTTCAAGCCGGCGCCCGTTTCCAGATCGGCGACATCGAAGTCCAGAGCTTTGGCATTCCGCACGACGCCATCGACCCGGTGGGCTTCGCGTTTGTGACCCAAGGCGTCCGCATCGGGGTCGCCACGGACTTGGGCTATATTCCGGAGTCGGTCAAATTCCATCTGCGGCGCGCGGACCTGCTGCTGCTTGAGGCCAATCACGATCTCGACATGCTCAAGGTGGGGCCGTACCCCTGGTCCGTGAAGCAGCGCGTGATGAGCCGCGTAGGGCACCTCTCGAACCTGGTGATGTCGGACTACCTGATGCAGGATCTGGATTCCTGCACCGCCAACGTGGTGCTCGGCCACCTGAGCGAACAGAACAACCACCCCGAGATCGTCCGCATGATCGCTTCGCAAACCTTGGAGGAGCGCGGTTCCCGGGCGCGTCTCACCATTGCGGAACAGCGCAAGCCCTCGGAAGTGTTTCAATATTAGAAGAGACAGTTCGCCGCCGATACCATTCATCGGCTGCCCCCTGAACAAATTATGATTCCACGTTACACGCGGCCCGAGATGGGCCGGATCTGGAGCGACCAGAACAGATTTCAGCAGTGGCTCGAGGTGGAACTGGCGGCCTCCGAAGCGCTGGCGGAGTTGGGCGTAGTGCCTGCCGAAGCTGCCGCCCAACTGCGCGCGCACGCCGGTTTCGACGTGAAGCGCATCCTCGATATTGAAAAAGAAGTGAAGCACGACGTGATCGCCTTCACCACCGCGGTGGCTGAGACCATGGCGGCGGCCGGCCACGCCGAAGCGTCGCGCTGGCTGCACTACGGGCTCACATCGAACGACGTGGTGGACACCGCGCAGGCGCTGCTGCTCCAGCAGGCGGCGGCCATCCTGATCCGCGGTCTGGAAGGTTTGCGCGATGCTTTGAAGCGCCGGGCGCTCGAGTTCCAGCACACCGTTCAGATCGGGCGCACTCACGGCGTTCACGCCGAGCCCATGACGTTCGGTCTAAAGCTGGCCATCTGGTACGAAGAGGCCGGGCGCAACCTGGCTCGACTCCGCAGCGCTGCCGAGGATCTGCGCGTCGGCAAAACGTCGGGCGCGGTCGGCACCTTCGCGCACATCGGACCGGAAGTGGAAGAGCGCATCTGCGCCCGCCTGAACCTGCGCCCGGCGCCGGTGGCATCGCAGGTGATCCAGCGCGACCGGCACGCGCACTTCGTTTCGGTGCTGGCCCTGGTTACGGCGCTTTGCGAGAAGATCGCGCTCGAGGTGCGCCATCTGCAGCGCACCGAAGTGCGCGAGGCGGAGGAGTACTTCGCGCGCGGACAGAAGGGCAGTTCGGCCATGCCCCACAAGCGCAATCCCGTGACTTGCGAACAGATCTGCGGCCTGGCCCGCGTGGTTCGCGCCAACACGGTCGCCGCGTTTGAGGACATCGCGCTGTGGCACGAGCGCGACATTTCACACTCGTCGGTGGAGCGCGTGATCCTGCCCGATTCCACCATCCTCACCGACTACTTGCTGGAGAAGACCACTCGCCTCGTCGACCAGTTGTTGGTCTACCCCGAGCGGATGCGCCGCAATCTGGAAATGACGCGCGGGCTGGTCTTTTCGGGTCAGGTGCTTCTTGACCTGGCGGCCTCCGGAATGCTGCGGGAGCAGGCCTACAAACTGGTGCAGAGCCACGCCATGCGGGCCTGGGAGGAAGAGGGCGACTTCCGTGCCGCCATCGAGAACGACCTGGAAATCCGCGCCGTCATGACGCCCCAACAGATCGCCGAAGCCTTCTCCCTGGAGCGCCAATTGCGCAACGTCGACAAGATCTTCGCCCGAGTCTTCGGAAGCTGACAGCTAACGGAATTCCGCCTGCATCCGCTCCAGAAACTGCAGCACCTGCGCCGATCCATCCACACGATAATGCGCCCGCGTTGACCGGCGTGAGCCCACCCGCACCGTGACGCCCTGCGATGCGGAGGCGAATCCCGGCTCGTCCGAAACATCGTCCCCAACATACACAGGCAAGGCCGGCTTCTGAAGCCCGGCCAGTTCCCGTCGCACCGCCGCGCCTTTGTCCCCAAGCTCGAACGGCACCACTTCCCAAACGCACTTTCCCGGCGCGATGCGGAGCACTCCGTGCCATGGCGCCAACACGCGGCGCACAAACACGGCAGCCTGTTTGCGGACCGGTTCCGTGCAGCCCCGATAGTGCACCGAAACGCTGTGCCGTTTATCTTCGACAAATAGTCCGGGGTACGACGCCAGTTCATCTTCGAGCGCCGTTCTCACCTGAATGATCGGGAGGCCGGGCGGCGGTGGGGTGGCGCTGCGCTCCCAGCCATAGAGCCCCAGATAGCGGACCGCTGCCACACGCAGCCGCGAGCGCACATCGTCGCGGCGTCGGGCGCTGATCACACACACGCGGAAGCGCGACCGCGCCGCTAGTGCGGCTAGCACCCGTCGGATAGCCGGATTCACGCGCACTAACTCTGGACGTGGCTGTATCGGCGTGAGTGTGCCATCGAAATCCAGAAACAGGGCAATGGTTGGCTTGGAATCGAGCCGCGCCGCCACCTCACTCCAACAACTGAACAGGGGTCGCATGCGGACGGCTCAGCCCACCTCCGCGGGCATCCGCAGCAGAGGCGCTTCGATTTCCGTGCGCACGGCGCATAACTCGCCAATCAGGTTGGCGGCCCAGCGATAAATGTTCCGCTCCCGCACCACCTCCCTCATGCGCCGCATGCGCTCTATGCGTTCGCGTGACGGCATTTCGAGCGCGTGCCGAATGGCGTTCGCCAGTTCGCCGGTGTCATATGGATTCACCACCAGAGCATCGGTCAGTTCATACGAGGCGCCGGCAAACCGGCTGAGAATGAGCGCGCCGCCTTCGTCGTCGCGCGATGCCACAAACTCTTTTGCGACCAGGTTCATGCCGTCATGCAGAGAGGTCACCAGGCACAGATCCGCGGCGCGGTACAGCGGCAGAATCTCCTGGTGAGTGTGCTGGCGCGTCAGCAGCACAATGGGTTTCCATTCGCTGGTCTGAAAACGCCGGTTGATTCGCGCTGCTTCGGTTTCCACCTCCTGAATCAGGTCGTGGTAACGACTGATTTCGGTGCGGCTGGGCGATGCCACTTGCACAAACGTGAAGCGTCCACGGTAGGTCGGGCAATTATCCAGGAATGCCTCAATGCCGCGGAAGCGCTCCGGAATGCCCTTCGTATAATCGATGCGGTCCACGCCCACTCCGAGGTATGGCACCCGGGCATACTGCGGCAATTCGGCGCGATCCATCGCCGGCAGCATACGATCCGTGGCGACACTGATGGGATAAGGGCGAACCAGGGTCAGGTGCCCGGCGCGGTTCACCGCGAACCGCTCGCGCTCGATTCGCGACTCCAGCGCGCGATCCACCGTGTCCAGAAAATTATTGCAATGCGCCTGAATGTGGAAGCCGATGAGATCGGCGCCCAACAGACCGTCCAGCAGCTCGCGCTGCCAAGGGCAGATACCGAATGCCTCAGGATTTGGCCACGGAATGTGCCAGAAGATCGCCACCCGCGCATCGGGACGTCGCTCCTTGATCATGGCTGGCAGCAGCGCGAAGTGATAGTCCTGCAGCAGCACTACCGGGTTCTGCTCGGCGGCGATTTCATCCAACAGGGCTTCGGCGAATTTGCGGTTCACCTCGCGGTAGCAGCGCCAATCCTCGGCGCGGAAAATGGGGCGCGTGTGGGCAATGTGGCACAGCGGCCAAATGCCTTCGTTGGCAAAACCGTAGTAGAACCCGCCCGCCTCTTCGCGCGTCAGCCAGACGCGCCGTAACGAGTACTGCGGATCTTCCGGCGGAACCCGCACGTGGTCGAACGCGTCCACGGTGTCGCGGTCGGCGTCACCCGTCCCTTGCGCCACCCAGGTGCCGTCGCAGGCGCGCAGAATCGGCTCGAGCGCGGTCACCAGGCCGCTGGCCGGCATAACGCTTTCGATGCGGCCGTTGCGGTGTCGATGCTCGTACGGTTCGCGATTGGAAACCGCGAACAGACGCGCGCCCCCCAGACGGTTTTCCACGAACACGCGGAGCCGCTCGGTGGTCCACGTGGATTCGGCCGAATCGCGAAGACGCGCCTCGTGCTGCGCGGCGGCGCGCGCTTCCGAAAGGCTGGACGCTAACTGCGTCACCTCCCGTGCCAGCGGTTCGAACTCCCCGGCAGGGCCAGCGCCGGGCGAAGCCTTGCCGGTGCGCAGATCGCGCAGCCACTGCGCCATGTGCAGCATGGGCCGGCGCACACTGGAATGCACCAGCAACAGAGTGATGGCGACAATCAGCACGGTCTGTACCGCCACTCCCAGCATCGCGCGCCGCCATAACGCAGCCGATCGCGACTCGATATACGACACGTCATGGACGATTGCCAGTGCTCCGATCACATCCCCGCCGTTACGCAAGGGCAGAGCGGCGATATGCAGCGGCCCGGCATTGGATTGCAGAAACGCCGCGCTCGCCCAGCCGTTGTGTACCGCCTCGATCACCGCCGTGGGCTGCCGCTCCAGCAGCGCATCGAGTCCCGTGGTCAGCGCCAGCGGATTGCCGGCAGCATCGTAAGCGGCAATTCCGGCTACCGATTCCCGATCCTTGAAACGCTCCACAAGATGCTGCAGCGCATCGTGGGAATGGTTCTCCACCAGCGGCTCAGCCGCACGCGCCAGGCTTTCCCCCAACATCAGCGCCTGGCGTTCCATGTCGCGCCGCATGACGCGGGTCTGCGCGGTGGTCTGGTAAAAGGCCAGTGCCAACGAAACCGCGGCAACCCCGAAAATGAGCGAAATACTAAGCCGGGATGTCAGACGCACAAGTCTCCTCCATAGCGGGCAGCGTGACCATCACCCTTGCTTTCTCAAACCCGCCGTAGCTGGAGAGGCGCCCGTAAACGGAACACCATCTCGGTCTCCACCGGCAGCCTGACATTTTTCTTGCCCGTGATGAATTCGGTTGTTGCTCCGGCGGCAGCGCCCGCGCCCGCACCAATGAGGGCTCCCGGGCCGCCTCCGGCAATTGCGCCGATGCCGGCCCCGGTAGCAGAGCCACCGCCGATCAGCGCCAGATTGCGTTTCTTGTGCGATCCGCTCACTCGCGAATCGGAAGCAGTGGCCACTGCATAGCTAACGCCATGCAGGCGGAACGAACGCAGGCTCACTTGCAGAACAGCGCGGCCTTTAAAGCGGCCGGATTTTTTCGACGCTGTGACAACGCCGTGGAAAGGCGTGCCTTTCGGGACCAACACGTGGTTGCCTTCCACGATAGGCTCATCCAAAGTCGCCGCGAAGCCCGAGCCCGCTCGAACATATTTGGTATCGAGCGTCTGTGCCAGGCGAACTCGCACGCGAGTGCCGGCGGGAATCACAAATGCCTGCGCAACCTGGCGCACGGATTCCGGAGAAACGGAGGATTCGGGAGAGGCTGAAGGCGCGGCAACCGGCTCCGCGGGATCTGCCGCGGAAGGGAGAGGTTCCGCTGCAACGCTCGACGGCGCTTCCGCCGGCGGCAATGCCGCCTGGGCGACAGTCGATGGCATCTGGGTCGACACTGCCTGCACGCCCCTCTGCCCGCTGCATCCGGCCAACGTGAGAATCATCAAGGCTGCAAGAGCTTGAAGCTTCATCGGGTCCCTTCCATAAGAATATCCATGCAGCTTGGGGGCCACAGTTGAAAAAGCGCTGTCTTCTGGATTTAGGCGATGTGCAGCGGGTAAGGGCGTGAACAATTTACCGGTTTTGCGGCACGAAGCGTCCGATATCCGGAGTATCCTCGACCATCTCGGCGAGGTCGCCGCGCTCCAACTAATGCGCCCCGGACGGGATAGTGATCGTGTTCACGTTCGACACAGGGGAAGAGGTGCACTACAATGAAGCATGGGGTGCATTCCCTCAAACTCACGCCCCGGCCTCTTTGGCTCTGACTAGCAGCCCCCATCGTCGCGGCAATTTCTCGTAATCAACCAACAACTGAATAGTAGGAGATGGAAATGGGACAGACCTTGAATCAGGTGCGCCCGGACCTTCCGCGCCTGGTGACTTCCCTGCCCGGGCCGCGCGCGCAGGCGTTGATCGAAAGGGATAATCGTGTGTTGTCGCCCTCCTACACGCGCTGCTATCCACTGGTTTGCGAGCGCGGCGAAGGGGCGATGATCCAGGACGTGGATGGCAATCGCTTTCTGGATTTCAACGCCGGGATCGCGGTGGTGGCCACCGGCCATTGCCATCCCAGCGTGGTGGACGCGATTCAGAAACAGGCAGCCCGCCTGATCCACATGTCGGGCACGGATTTCTATTACGAAGAGATGGTGGCGCTGGCCGAGAAGCTGGCGGAGATCGCGCCAGGTTCGGTCGCTCGGCGCGTGTCGTTCGGGAACTCCGGCGCGGAGGCCATGGAAGGCGCCATCAAACTGGCGCGCTACGCCACCGGCCGCGATAAAATCATCGCGTTCTACGGCGGATTCCACGGCCGCACCATGGGCGCCCTTTCGCTCACCGCGCGCAAGGCCGTGCAGCGCGAAGGATTCGGCCCATTGGTGCCCGGCGTGGTGCACGCTCCCTATCCTTACTGCTATCGCTGCCCCTACGGCAAGGAGCCCGATAGCTGCGCGGTGGAGTGCGTGAAGTTCATCGAAGAGACGCTGCTGCAAGACGGTGGCTCCGGCCGAAGAAGTGGCCGCCATCGTCGGTGGAGCCGGTGCAGGGCGAAGGCGGGTACATTGTTCCGCCGCGCAAATTCTTCGACGAGCTGTCGCGCATCGCCGAAACAAAATGATATTCTTCTGATTTTCGACGAAGTGCAGTCCGGCATGGGCCGCACCGGCAAGATGTGGGCAGCCGATCATTTCGACGCCGTGCCGGACATTCTTGCCGTGGCCAAAGGAATCGCCAGCGGCATGCCGCTGGGCGCCACCGTTGCGCGGGCCGAACTGATGACGTGGCCTCCGGGAGCGCACGCTTCCACTTTCGGCGGCAATCCGGTGTGCGCTAGCGGCGGCGCTGGCTACCATCGCACTGCTGGAAGAGGAGCTGGTGGAAAATGCCGCACGCATGGGAGCGCACCTGATGGACCGCATGCGCGACTGGCCGGCGCGCTTCCCGATTGTCGGCGACGTCCGCGGGCTCGGATTGATGATCGGCGTGGAACTGGTGAGCGACCAGCAGTCGCGGGAAAAAGCGCCGAGACTGCGCGACCACGTGGTGGATCTGGCGTTCGAACGCGGCCTGCTGGTGCTGGGCGCGGGAGACAGTACCATCCGGCTGTGTCCGCCGCTCGTGGTTATCGCGCGACCAGTGCGACTTCGCGGTTGAGACACTGGAAGAGTGCTTGAGGACGGCGACGCAAAACGGATGAAGACACTCGACGTCGGCTGCGGGATTCACAAGCAACCCGGCTCGATCGGGCTCGACCGCAATCCCGCCAGCCGCGCCGACGTGCTCGCGGACCTGGACCGTTTTCCCTACCCCTTCGCCGACAGCTCCTTCGACCGCCTCACCGCCATCCACGTCATCGAGCACGTGGACGATGTGATCCGCACCATGGAGGAGTTTCACCGCCTGGTGCGTTCGGGCGGCACGGTGCGCATCGAGACGCCGCACTATACCGATTTCAGCTCGTTCTGCGATCCCACCCACAAGCAGCCACCTCAACAGCTTCAGCTTCCGCTATTTCGGCGAAAAGCACGGCGGCTTCGGCTATTATTCGCCCATTCGATTTCGTGAGATTTCCGTCAGGCTCAGGCTACTGGCTTTCTGGAGGTGGCTGGGTTTCGAATTCCTGGTCAATCATTTCCCGCGCTACCGCCGCTTTTGGGAGCATTACCTCTGCTACGTGGTGCGCGGCAAGGCAATGACATTCGAGTTCGAAGTGTTGAAGTGATCCAACTGCTTTATCGCGCAGCCGATGCCCTCAGGCGCCGCTCGCTGCGCGCCAACCATGGCCGCATGGGAGAAGATATGGCCCACCGTTACCTGCGCAGCCACGGCTGCACCGTGGTGGCGCGCAATTTTCGGGCGCGATCGAGTCCCGGCGAAATCGACTTGGTGGCCTGGCACGGCGAACGCCTGGTCTTTGTCGAGGTGAAGACTCGGTCAACGGCGACTTCGGCACGCCGGACCGCGCCGTGGATGCGGATAAGCGGGCCGCGCTCGAACGGGCCGCGCGCGAATATGCGCGCCGCGCCAACGTAGGCTGGGAGAATACACGCTTCGATATCGTGAGCGTGGTGCTGGAGTGTCCTGTGCGGATCGATTGGATGCAGGACGCCTTCGGGCACGGTAACCCCAAACCGACATCTGACGTGCAGAATTTTTAGCACTTTGAGCTACAATATCTCTGATGCGCCACCTTGTGTGTTTCGCGCTCTTCACCCTGCCCCTGTTCGCGCAGGAGCCCCCCGAGCAGCTTCGCGACCGCGCCTCTCGCCTCATGGCACAAGGCAAATACGCCGCCGCCGAACCCATCCTCACCGATGCGCTTGCCGACCAGGAGAAAGCCTTCGGCCCGGACGATCCACAGCTGGTGGCCACCATCGGCGTGCTCGCCGGGGTCTTCCGCGCCGAAGGTCGCAATCCCGAGGCCGAAAAGCTCGAACTCCGCTCGCTCGCCATTCGCGAGAAAAGCGGCGGGCCTGACAGCATCGACCTCATCACAGACCTCAAACCGCTCGCCGCGCTCTACACCTCGCACGAGGCCTTCACCGATGCGGAGCGCGCCCTGCTGCGCATCATCGCCATCCGCCAAAAGGCTAAGGGACCCGACGATCTCGACCTCGCCTCCGACTACGCAGGGCTCGCCACGTTTTATATCGACCGCAAGCGCTATCCCGTCGCCGAGCCCAACCTGCGGCGCGCCGCCGCCATCATCGAAAAGCGCCTCGGCATACAGGACGCGTCGCTCGTGCCCGTGCTCGATGCGCTGGCGACGATCTTCGTGGAGCAGAAAATCTACACGCAGGCCGAGCCGCCTCTGCGGCACATCATTGCCATCGAGGAAGGCATCTACGGCCCCAATCACTCCAACACGGCCACCTATCTGGACCGGTTGGCCATGCTCTTCTATATGGAGCATCGCTATCCCGATGCCGAACCGCTCTATCGCCGCTCGCTCCCCATCTGGGAAGCGACCTTGGGCGGCGACAATATCGAGCTCGCCACTACGCTCGACAATCTGGCCGTAGTGCTGGCCGCACAGGAGAAGTTCGACCAGGCCGTGCCGCTCTATCAGCGGTCGCTGGCCCTGCGCGAGAAGAACACCGTGCTGAGCATGAACAACCTCGCCTTGGCGCTCGACGGCAAAGGCGAGGACGCCGCGGCGCAACGGATTTACAAGCGCGCTCTGGCTCTGGCCGACAAGAACCAGGAACTGATCGACCACACGCGCAAGAACTACGACGAGCTACTCAAGAAAATGAAGAAACAAAGCGCTAACATCAAGTAGCTATGTCACTCCGGACGCTCCTGCTGCTGGCGGCAACTCCGCTCTTCGCGCAGTTCTCGCAACTGACTGCTACAGACGATGGCAACCAAGTCTATTTCATCTCATCGCTGGCGTTTTACAACGCTCCTGCCGCCCCGGGCGGTTCCTCGATGCTCTATCGCATCGGCCCCGATGGCGTCTTCTACGTGGCGGGGATCGGTTATACCAGCATCTCAGGCCCACAAGTGTCGGGCGACGGCAGCGTAACGGGCTTCACGTATGTCGGCGATTGCAACGTGAAGTGCGGTCCGGAATCGCAGATCCAATACGCCCACCAAGCCAAACCCCTGGGGTCGGGAAACCTCCAACTCAGCCGCAACGGCCGATGGGCGTTGGTGAGCACACTGGACCCTGTCGCGCAGGCCGCCACGTTGATCGACCCCGTAACGAACTTCGCGGCGCAAATCCCCCAGCCGCGCATCACGGGGTTGCCCACGCTCGCTTCCGATGGAACGGTCCTGGTGCAGAACGGTGTATGGAACCAGGGCCAGGTGACCGCGATCCCATTCCCTATCGGCCTCACCTACAATCCGCTCGCGCTCAGCGACAACGCCGCCGTCATCGTGTCATACGCTTATGCGGCGGGACCTGCCGCTTCGAGCACTGGCCAGTTAGTGGCAACTAATGTCGCCACCGGTAAACCGGCGACGCTCTACCGCTGGACCAGCACCACCTTCGCGACTTTCATGGCGATGTCGAACGATGGAAGGCGCGCCCTCTATCGCGTGACGCCGCTCGCTTCTGCCGCTGGCACGGCTTACTTAGCCGACACATCGACCGGTCAGAGCGCGCCGATCAACCTTCCCGCGGGCGAACTCGTGGTCGATGGGACACTCAGCGGCGACGGGAACATCGCGATTCTGGTGACGAGCCTGGGGCGCATCGTCAGGGTGACGCTCGCCACGGGAACGATTGAGCCGCTTATTCCGCCGACACCGTACATCATGAACGTCTTCGGCGAAGTGGCGATCGGGTCGGTCGTCCATTTCCAGACCACCTACCCCGGAAGCGCTGCGGATTGGACCGGCCAGATACTCCTTGGCGGCAAGCCGCTGCCGGTGCTTGGCGTGAAGCCCGGCATAGTGGATGTGCAGATCCCGTGGGAACAGCCGGCAGGCATGCAGCAATTGCAGATCGGCCTGCAGTACGGTTCGCCGTTCCAACAGAGCCAGACTATTTATGTAACGCCCATCGTGCCGTTCTTCGAGTCACTCGATCCCGGCCAGTCGGCCATTTTTCCTTTCAAGATCATCAAGGGCGATTGGAGTGGATACCAGACTACACAGCCGAAGACTGGCGATATCATTTACATGTACATGACCGGCCTCGGTCCGGTGGTCAATCCAGTGCAGACCGGTATGCCGGCATCGCTCACCACACCTGACCCGACTCGGAACACTCTGGCCTGCACGTTCACGCCGCAGACTACGCCCGCGCAAACGCTGTTCGCGGGACTCGCGCCCGGCTCCATCGGAATTTACCAGGTGGCCTTCAGGATGCCGGCCGATCCCAATACGCAGCCTCTGAACGGAATGGAATGCAGCATTGGCACATCGAGCTTCGGTTTCGCCGTCGGCTTCGGCGGCATCGCCATCGGCACCATTTTCGGCCCTGTGAGCCTTCCGTAGAAGCCTTGCTATCATGAAATTCTCCCACCATGATCGTCGAGGCCCACTCTGCACGGTTCGATAGTATTGCTCTCGACAACGGCGCCACGCTCGCGCCAGTCGAGATCGCGTATGAAACTTACGGCGAGCTGAACGCCCGCAAAACCAACGCCATCCTGGTGGAACACGCCTTCTCGGGCGATGCCCACGCTGCCGGCATCAGCCCCGTCACCGGCAAGCCGGGCTGGTGGGACAACATGATCGGACCCGGCAAGGCGTTCGATACCAATAAGTATTTCGTCATCAGCTCCAACGTGCTCGGCGGATGCCGCGGTAGCACCGGTCCGGCTTCCATCAACCCGGCCACCGGATGTCCGTACGGCATGTCGTTTCCCGTGATCACCATCGGCGATATGGTGCGGGCGCAGCGCATGCTCATCGATTCTCTGGGCATCGAGCGGCTGCTCTCGGTTTCGGGCGGCTCCATGGGCGGCATGCAGGCGCTCGAATGGACGGTAGCCTGGCCCGATCGCGTGGTTTCCGCCATCCCCGTGGCCACCACCACGCGCCACAGCGCCCAGCAGATCGCCTTCAACGAAGTGGGCCGCCAGGCCGATGATGGCAGATCCCGATTGGAAGGAAGGCGACTACTACTCCAGCAAGCCGCCCGCGCGCGGCCTGGCCGTGGCCCGCATGGTGGGCCACATCACCTACATGAGCGACGAATCCATGCGCGAGAAGTTCGGCCGCCGTCTGCGCGGCAAGGAAAACTTCGGCTTCGGCTTCGACGTGGATTTCGAAGTAGAGAGCTATCTGCGCTATCGCGGCAGCGAGTTCGTCAATCGCTTCGATGCCAATTCGTACCTCTATATCACCAAGGCGATGGATTATTTCGATCTCACCAACGGCCGCGGATCGGTGGCCGCGGCTTTCGAGAAAGTGGGCGCCGCGGTTCCTGGTCATCAGCTTCAGCTCCGATTGGCTCTATCCCAGTTACCAGTCGCAGGAGATTGTGCGCGCGCTGCGGGCTCGCAACTGCGATGTGGCCTACGTCGAGCTGCAATCGAACTACGGCCACGATTCCTTTCTGGTGGACGTGGCCGAGCAGGCGGACCTGGTTCGCGGCTTTCTGGCCAGCACGTTCGAGAAGGCGCAATGAGTCCCCGGCCGGAAACCAAACCGCAGGCCTTTGTCCGTGAACTGCTGGGCCGCAGCGATTATGCCATCATCGGTGAGATTGTGGAGCCCAACACCAAGGTGCTCGATCTGGGCTGCGGCGAGGGTGAACTGCTGCAGTGGCTCGCCGCCAATAAGGGAGTGGATGCGCGCGGAGTCGAGCTCTCCGGCATCAAGGTGCAGCGCGCCATCGGACGCGGCGTTTCGGTGTTCCAGTGCGACATCGATGAGGGGCTGGCCGACTATCCCGATGGCGCTTTCGATTACGTCATCCTGAGCCAAACGCTGCAGGAAACGCGCCAGCCGCGCAAGGTGTTGCGCGAGATGCTGCGGGTGGGACGCCGCGCCATCGTGGCGTTTCCCAATTTCGGGCACTGGAAAGTCCGAGCCTCCATGCTGTTCAGCGGACGCGCGCCCAGCACCAAACTATTTCCTTACGAGTGGTACGAATCGCCCAACATCCACATCCTGACCACGCTCGATTTCGAACTGCTGGCGCGCCTGGAGCATCTCACCATCGAACGGCGCTACTTCATCTCGGGCCATCGTAAAGTGACGCTGCTGCCGAACCTGCTGGCGGAAGTAGCAGTGTACTTGGTCAGTGGCGCCAGCGGACGGTGATATAACATCCCTATGCTGAAACTTGTCCTGCTGCTGGCCGCCGCCCCTCTCTTCGCGGCCGACGTCAACACGTTTTCCATCGTGGCGTACGATCCCGTCAACGGCGATTGGGGCGTCACTGTTGCTTCGCGATATTTCTCCGTGGGCGCAGTGGTGCCGTGGGCCGAAGCCGGCACGGGCGCCATCGCCACGCAGGCAAACGTCAACGTGGGATACGGGCCGCGCGGCCTCGAACTGCTGCGTCAGGGGCTGACCGCGAAACAAGTGCTCGACAAGATGCTGGCCGAAGATACGTTCGATGGCAAGGACGGCCGCCAAGTCGCGATTATCGACGGCAATGGCAACATCGCCACCTTCACCGGGCCGAACGCACCCAACTGGGCGGGCGACCGGCAAGGCAAAACGTGGAGCGCGCAGGGCAACATCCTCGTGGGACCGCAGGTGCCCGAGGCTATGGGCCGAGCCTTCGAGGCCACTCATGGCGAGCTGGCTGAGAAGCTGTTTGCCGCCCTCAAAGCCGGTGACGACGCTGGCGGCGATAGTCGCGGCAAGCAGTCGGCATCCATGCTGGTGGTGCGTAAAGGCGGCGGCCGCAACTTCAACAACGATCGGTACATTTACATCAATGTGGATGACAACCCGCAGCCCATCCCCGAATTGCGCCGCCTGCTCGACATGAATCTCGGCATGAACTATCAGGACAAAATCAGCAAGTTGATGACCGCCAACAAGCCGAAGGAGGCGCGCGACGCCGCCGCTAAGTACGCGCAGTACATGCCATCGGCCAACGCACAAATGACCCTGGGAACCATGGACTACAACCTGGGCGACAAGACCGCCGCGCTGGCCGATTTCCGCAAAGCGCTGCAACTCGACCCCAACGTCCGCCGCCGCTTCGAACCTGCCGCCAATGGACAGCCCAACGGTCGCATGAAAGCAATTCTGGAAGACAAGGAGTTCCTGAAGCAGGTGCTTCAATAGCGCAGGCTACAGCATCGATTCCAACATTTCCACAAGGTCTGACGGGAAGAACGGCTTCTTGAGAAATTTCACCCGTCCGGCACGAGCCGCGGCGGGCGGATCCTTATACTGCCCCGAAATCAGCAGCACCGACATCTGCGGGTGAAGCTTCAGCACCCGCTCCGCCAGCTTGGCGCCGTCCATTTCCGGCATCTGCATGTCGGAGATCAGGATATCCACCTTCTGGCTCTCACAGATGCGCAAAGCCTCGGAAGCCCGCGGCGCCAGAATCACATCCGCCCGTCGGCCGATCATTTTCTCCACCAACCGCAAGATCTGCGGCTCGTCATCGACAATCAGGATCGTTCGCCGCGTCTCAGCCATCGCAAGCTTGATTGTGTCATACCCGGTGTGCGGCAAGGCACGTTTTAACCAGCCAAATTCTGCGACAATCTTCCTAGCCATGCCTTGCCTCCTGGTAATTCTGGTTCTGGCCTTCCCGCGTGTGGTGCTGGCCCTCATGTTTTTCCTCTCCAATTACCTGGATCGCGCTTATCATGGCCTGCTGGTGCCGCTGCTCGGATTCATCTTTCTGCCGATCACCACCCTGGTGTATGCGTGGCTGGTGAACTCCCACCTGCCGCTCGATGGCGTCAATCTGATTATCCTGATCGTGGCTGTCATCATCGATGTAGGCGGCCTGGGCGGCGGAGAGTGGCATCGCCGGCAGCGATACTAAGCAGAGGTTTCACGGCGGAAAACAACGGGGATGCTTCGGACGGCTGTATTCGCTTACACTACTAGATCATGCGATATAGCCTACTGATGGCCCTGATAGCGTTCGCCTTGTCTGCGCAGACGCCCCCCAAGAAAGGATCGTCGTCCGTGAATCATCAGCCTTATGGAAAGATGCCGGATGGCACGGCAGTTGAGCTGTACACGCTTTCCAACGCCAACGGAATGCGCGCCGAGATCATCACCTACGGTGGCGCAGTGGCGCGGCTCACCGCGCCCGACCGCACGGGCAAGTTTGCCGACATCGTTCTGGGCATGGACAGCCTGGAAGGCTACACGTCAGAGCCCAACTACTTCGGTGCTTTGATTGGACGCTACGGCAATCGCATTGGCCATGCCGCTTTTACGTTGGAGGGCAAGACGTATCAGTTGCCCAAGAACGATGGTGAAAACACACTTCACGGCGGCGCTCACGGGTTTGACAAACATGTCTGGAAGGCGCGCGTGGTCGGCAACGGACTCGAACTCACGTACGTCAGCGCCGATGGCGAAGAGGGTTTTCCCGGAACGCTCACCGCAAGAGTGGTCTACACCCTGACCGATCAAAATGAGCTGAAACTGGACTACACCGCCACCACCGACAAACCTACGGTGGTCAATCTCACCAACCATTCCTACTTCAACCTGGCCGGCTCCGGGACCGTCCTACAGCATCAAGTGACGATTCTGGCCGACCGCTTCACTCCGGTGGACAAAGGCTTGATCCCGACCGGTGAACTGCGTGCGGTGAAGGGCACGCCTTTCGATTTCACCGCGGCCACGGCCATCGGCGCGCGCATCGACGCCAAGGACGAGCAGATTCAGTTTGGCAAAGGCTACGATCACAATTGGGTTCTGACCAGCGGGGGCGGATCCACCGCCAAGAAGGCGGCGGAGGTATTCGAACCCACCACCGGCCGCGTGATGGAGGTGTGGACCACCGAGCCGGGACTGCAGTTCTACACCGGCAATTTCCTGGACGGCAAAGTGACAGGCAAAGGTGGAGTGGCCTATCCCTTCCGCGCAGCGTTCTGCATGGAGACGCAGCACTTCCCCGATTCGCCGAATCACCCCAAGTTCCCCACTACGGAATTGAAGCCGGGGAAAACGTATCGCACCACCACGATTTACAAATTCTCGGCCCGGTAACTGGCACTATTGTGGAGTTCGCAGCGACAGCAGGCCGGCAAGGGTGGCGTACTTTTGATCCTGGGTCCACGGCGGTCCGATCAGTTTGCCGAGCGAGGCCAGGTGCTGCAGCGCGACCGCGTCGAGTTCCTTTTCTCGCACAGGGATCACTCGCAGGCCGCACTCCCCGGCCGCCCACGCCAGCACGTCGCGAAACATCTCGCCTTCGGCCGTGTGGATCAGCGGATGCGCTGCGAGGATTCCCTCCAGCGGTGGCAGAGTCCGCGCGGAACTGCGCAGGATGCCGCATCCAGCGACGTCATGGCCCTTCGAGCGAAGCGCCTTCAAGATGGCCGATACGGCTTCGAGTGCCATGCCGCGCGAAGATTCGGTAGCGCGGCGCACCAGCGCTTCCGCTTGGGAAGAGGGCAACTCCGCCGCGGCATGATACGGCTGTTTGGAACCCGGCATTTCCGGATCGGCGATCACGATGCGCCGCCGTTCCAAAATCCTGGGAGCATCCACCGTGCCGGCAACTGCCACTGCCGCAGCCCAGCCGGAATGAGCCCGGAATCCTAACGCCGTGCGCATCTACCCATCATACGGCCCGCGAGCAGCCGACTTAGTGGAGTACAATGATTCATCCCTATGCCTCTGTCCGACGGCGCCCGCTATGGGCCCTACGAGATCCTCGAACCAATCGGAGCCGGCGGCATGGGCGAAGTATACAAGGCGCAGGATTCGCGCCTGAAGCGTTTCGTCGCTATCAAGGTTCTCACAGCAGGCTCGGGCGATTCGGATTATCGCCGCCGCTTTATCCAGGAGGGCCGCGCTGCCTCCGCCCTGAATCATCCCAACATCATCACCATTTACGACATCCTGTCCGAGGACGGGCTCGATCTCATGGTGATGGAGTTCGTGATTGGCAAAACGGTGGACGAACTCATTGTCAAACATGGCATGCCCGTCTTCCAGGTTCTGAATTGCGCCGTGCAGATGGCCGACGCCCTCAGCGCCGCCCATGCCGCCGGCATCATTCACCGCGACCTCAAACCGGGTAACATCATGATCACCGAATCCGGACTCGTCAAGATCCTGGACTTCGGCCTGGCGAAGCTGACGCACCAGGTATCGGATGTCAATCGGAACGACGAAACGCAAGGGCTCAGCGGGCCCATGACCGTCGAAGGTTCGATTCTGGGCACCGTCAGCTATATGTCGCCCGAGCAGGCTGAGGGGCGGCGCATTGACGCCCGATCGGACATTTTTTCTTTCGGTCTGACTGTCTACGAAATGCTCACCGGAGAGCGGGCGTTTACAGATGCCTCCACCATCTCTACGCTCTCCAAGATTCTCCGCGACGAAGCCAAGCCAATCAGCGCGATCGTCAAGGGCGTTCCCGACGAGTTGGAACAGATCATTAACCGCGCCTTGCGGAAAAATCCCGATCATCGTTGGCAGAGCATGCGGGAGGTGCTGCAAGCGCTGACGGTCTTGAAGCAGAAGGTGGATTCCAGAATGCTCGCCGGGCTGGCCGGCGGCAGGACGCGAGAAGCCGTCGACGCCGCTTCTGGCAGGCGCCGGCATTGCGCTGGCAGCCGCGCTGGCAGGCGGCGGCTATTTACTGACGCGCCACGCGCCCGCGCCCCGGCCGACGCAGGCAACCGGCACTGAGGCGCAGTCCGCTGCTCCGGCGCCCCCCACTACTCCCGCGACGCCGGCAGTGGACCCGTCTGTGCTGACGAATCAATCGATCATCGACATGCTGCAGGCGAAGGTAGCACCTTCAGTGATCATCGGCCAGATCCGCTCATCGCAAACGAAATTCAACCTGACCACGGCGGAGATCATCCGGCTCACCAACAGCGGGGCTACCGCCGAACTCCTCAGCGTCATGCAGAACCCGCACTCCGCCGTCCCCGCTCCGGCGACCGCGACTCCCGTGCCGAACGCGCCCGAGGCCGCCGCCGCGCCGCCGGTCAGCGCCACTGCCCATACGATTGCCATTGGGAGTGGCACGCCCCTAACCATCGCGTTGACCGAGGATGTGGCGCCCAATCCGACCGCGGGCCAACCGCTGCACTTCACGGTCTCGAAGGACCTGCTGGTGAACGATACGGTGGTGGTGGCCAAAGGCACTCCCGTGAACGGAGAGATTTTCGACGCGGGTGGCAGCAAGATTTTGGTGATCAAGAAGAAGCCGACGTTCCGTGTTCGCTCGCTGGTGACCGCGAGCGGCGAGACGCTGAACATCCGCGCCACCCCTGGAGCGCGCGCCGATAAGGTAAACGCCAACATTGAACCGGCGGCCCGTCACGACAAAGACAAGCTCGCGCCCGCCGGCAGCGAATACCAGGTTTATGTGGATGGCGATCAAACCGTAAATGTCCGGCACTGACGCAGGCGCGGTTTAGGTTTCTTCCACCACGCGATTCATGATGCCCGCGATGGCGCTGGTCATCTGCGACCAACGGTCGGCTTCCGACGCCAACTGCTTCTTGCCGGCCGGAGTGGCACGATAGAATTTGGCGCGCTGGCCGGCTTCGGTGACCTTCCATTCCGATTTCACCCAGCCTTGTTTTTCCAGGCGATGCAGCGCCGGGTAGAGAGATCCCGTCTCCACTTTCAACAGCTCGCCCGAATAGGATCGAATGGCATGGCCGATGCCGTAGCCGTGCTGCGGACCCCATTGCAGGGTCTGCAAAATCAACATGTCCAGCGTGCCCTGCAGCAGTTCGATATGGTTTTGATAACGGGACTTCATGTGCCTGTAGATATTCTACACCCAGAGGCTGCCTTAGCCCTCCAAAAGCCCCAAGCCGGCAATCCGCGCCAGGTGCTCGGGCAGGTGTTGGCGAATCTGGTCGGGCGTCGGCGCGCCTTCCGCCTGCGAGAGTCCATCCACAATGGCGTCGAACTCTCGCGTGCCATCGAGCAGTGCGACAAGCGCCCGGTACATGGGGTCCAAACGGCTCACGCGATGGCCGGAAGTGGTTACCAGTTCCGCCCGGACGCACTCCCAGTGGGCCAGACGGCTGGCGCGCGGCCGCTCTGTGACGCTCTGTTCGCAGGGAAAGTCGAAGACATGGAAATCGGCGAATCCGCTGGTGATGAGGGCGAAGAGAATCTCGCACAACGCCGCGCGATCTTCGGTGTACTCGAGAAACTCGTCGAACCCAACAGGCAGCGGATACAGTTCGCCCAGTGCCGTGGCCACCTGCGTGGTCAGTTCGTGCACCGCGGAGATGCAGACCTTGTGCGAGCCTTCGAATTGCCCATCCACCAAACGCGCCGGTGAAGAGAAGAGGAAACGCTCCATCCGCTCCGCAGTGGCCGGGCGATCGAGTATCACCTCTTCGCGGCACAGCAGGGTTTGCCGGAAGCGGCGGAATAACAGGAAGTCGAGGTACTGTTCGCGCTCGATGATGTCGCCTTCCAGCCAGTGGAGGGCATTGCGAATGTCGAACATCAGGTGCGGTTGGGCGTCGCCGAGATATTGCAGCGAGTGACTCGCCGCGCGCGCCGCGAAATCGCGGAAATAGAAGGAATCGTTAATCGGCCCGAGGTCGTCATGAAACAGCCAGGCGGGGTCGCCGGCCAGCAGGCGCTTGACTTCGTCGTCGATCATGGGATGCCACGAAGCAGTGGACACGCGCGATTCGCCCAGCATTTCCAGAAAAGCGCGCGCCTGCTGGATGCGTTCGGTAGGATCGGCGTAATCGCGCGTGTGGTGCAGCATCATCTCACGCAGCATGATCCGCACGTGCCGGCCTGGCAGCGCATTGTAGCTGATGAAGGCGACCCCTTGCGGCGCCAGGCAATCGCGGCAGAGGCGCAGTAAGCCCTCGCGAACGTCGTCGGGCACCCAGGAATACACACCGTGCGCGACGATATAGTCGAATTCGCCGAGGGCGGGGCCAGCCTCCCGCAGATCCATCACCCTCAAGTGGAGATTGGAGAGCCCGAGTTCATTGACAGCGCGGCAACCCTCCGCGATGGGCGCCTCCGCCAGGTCGATGCCGGTAAACCGGCTGCCGGGCAGCGAGTACGCCATGGGAATGAGGTTGGCGGCATCTCCGCAGCCCACTTCCAGAACGCGGCAGGAGGTGACCGGCGCGGGAGTCATTCCGAATAGAGTAGCGACAGACGCCAGCCGGTCGGGGTGGGTCTGGGACATGGGAAGCGTGGGGTACGGAATCTGCTGATACGGGTTGTCCGGCACGCTCCTATTATGCGGCCACGAAGTTAAGTGGGGCCGGTGCGCTTCGACCACCGGTGCCACTCTACACAGCCATGGCGCGCCGCGGCTCGAAGGTGTAGCCGAAGCCGCGCACGGAATGAATCAGCACGGGCGCCGCCGGGTCTTGTTCGATCTTCTGGCGCAGGCGCAGGACGTAGACGTCAACTGCGCGGTCCGTGATGGCGCGATCTTGTCCCCACACCGAATTGAGCAGTTGCTCGCGGCTGAAGACCACTCCGGGACGGCTCATCAGGAATTCCAGCAGCCGGAATTCGGTTGCAGTAAGTTGCAGCGGCGTGCTGTTGAGACGCACCTGCCGGCTGGTGGTGTCGAGTTCGAGTCCGCCGGCTTCCAGTATGCGCGCCGGCGATGCCTGATTGCGGAATTGCAGCTTTATGCGCGCGATCAGTTCGCGCACGAAGAACGGCTTCACCACGTAATCGTTTGCGCCGAGTTCGAGCCCCACAATGCGATCGGTCTCCGAGGCGCGCGCCGTCAGAAAAATCACCGGGACAGCGGCCAGTTCCGGATCGCGCCGGATCCCTTTGCAGATATCCAGCCCGTCGGAATCGGGCAGCATGATGTCGAGCAGGATGAGATCGGGCCGGGTCTGACGGCACAGATCCAGCGCGCCTTTGCCGGTCTGTTGGCCGATCATCGCAAAGCCTTCCTTCTCCAGGTTGTATTTCAAAAGGGAGAACAGATCGGAATCGTCTTCAATTAACAGAATCTTTTTCATTTGAATGCACCGGGGTCTTAAGCATCAAACGTAACAGTGTTGATGTTACGGAACCGTTACGGCGCCATGAAATCCGAATTAAGTAAGAGATTACTCTTCGAAGCGGTAGCCGAAGCCGCGGACTGTGGTGAGATGGCGCGGTTCATCGGGCTGTGCTTCGATTTGCTCGCGCAGGCGGCGCACGTGCACATCCACGGTGCGGGGCGTCACAAATCGCTGCTCGCCCCACACGGCTTCCAGAAGTTGGTCGCGGCTATAAGCGCGGCCCGGATGGGTCAGGAAGAACTCCAGCAGATTGAACTCGGTGGAAGTCAAAGTCAGTTCGCGCTCACCCAGAAGACGCGGTGGCCATTTCGATCCAGGCGGAACGGTCCGATCTCCTGGACGGTGGGCTCGGAATCCATCTCTTCGCGGCGAAGATGCGCCTTCACCCGCGCCACCAGTTCCCGCGGGCTAAAGGGCTTGGTCATGTAGTCATCGCCGCCGATTTCGAGGCCCAACACGCGGTCCACTTCTTCCGAGCGCGCCGTCAGAAAGAGCACCGGAATGCGACCCAGCATTGGCGAATGACGAATCTGCCGGCACAATTCGAACCCGTCGGCGTCGGGCAGCATCACGTCCAGCAGAATGAGGTCGGGCTTAAACTGTTCGAGGGCCTTCATGGTGCCGCGCGTGCCGCCCAGAATCTGCGTTTGGTAGCCTTGGCGCGTCAGGTTGTAATCGATGAGGGCGGCGAGCTCCGACTCATCTTCCACAATCGCGATTCGCTTGGCCATAATTAAGCAGTCTGGCGGCGCCGGTCGTACAGGCGAACCACCGCAACCAGGACCAGCGCGAGCGCCAGCAGCACGCCGACCATGGTCCACATATTGTCTTTCAGGAATGCTTTGGCGCCTTCCTCTCCCATCTTCATTCCCAGGTAGGCCTCGCCAAAATAGCGAGTGACGCGCGCCAGCAGCATCACCGCCAGGAACTGCGTCAGGCCAGTGTGCAGCACGCCGG
The DNA here is from genome assembly GCA_963815475.1 of uncultured Solibacteraceae bacterium. Taxonomy (GTDB): domain Bacteria; phylum Acidobacteriota; class Terriglobia; order Bryobacterales; family Bryobacteraceae; genus Sulfopaludibacter. The sequence continues at coordinate 861,029 of CAWFHD010000001.1, forward strand.
CCGACACCACGAACACCTTCAGCGGAAGCGGAATGAACGGCACCACCGCGGGAATGAACACCGTCACCAGGCCGAAGCGCTGGAACCATTGGCGGAACTTTTGTGGCTTATCCGGAGCCGGCACTTTGATCCACCGGCGTCCGCCTGTGCGCGCCGCCTGGAACAGGCCGAGGTTGCCGATCAGGGACCCGGCCGTCGCCATGCCGGCAGTAAGCCATGCGTGCTCGGGCGATTTCACAGCCACTAAAATCAGCATGATATCGAGGACTGCGGGCAGGGGAACGCCTGCGCCATCCAACAATGCGAGCAGGAAAACACCGATAGGACCGAAGGCTACCAGGGCCTCTGTAATATGGTGGAGCAAACCTTTATTAGATCATGTCGGCGAACGATTTTCTCAATTTGTAGAACCACGCGTGGCCCATGACAAACACCACCGCCGCCAGAATCCAGAACTTCCAGAGCGAGCCGAACGCCGGTGCATGGTGCTCCAGTAGAATAGCGCGGTAACCGCGCACCAGAATGCAGATGGGGTTCTTGGAAAGCAGCGCAATGGCCCACTGCGGCAGTTTATTCCACGACTCTTCTGGGTAGCAGATAGGCGACATGAAGAACCAGATCGTCAATACGAATCCGATGAGCTGTCCCAGGTCGCGCACGAATGCGCCTAGCGCCGCCAGGAACCATGCCAGCCCGGCCGTGAACATCACTTGCGGAATCACCAGCAGGGGCAGCCACAAGACCGTCGCGGGGACCGAGTGGCGCAGAGCCAGCAGCATCGCGCAGAACACCAGCACCGCAAAGAATTCGCTGACCAGACCGCCCGTCACCAGGTTGAATGGCAGCGTCTCCACCGCGAAGACCAGTTTCTTGACGAAATTGCGATGGTCGATCACCACCGTGGGCGCGCGCCCCACCGCTTCGCTAAAGGCCAGCCACGGCAGCATTCCGGCTACGAAATAGAGCACGTAGCCCGCGCGGCTCGGGTCGCCCGGGAAGGTGGCGCGCAACACCAGGCTGAACACGAAAAAGTAGGTCAGGATCAGGAACAGCGGATTCATCACGGTCCACAGCGATCCGCCGAAGGAGCCGCGATAGCGTCCCAGCACTTCGCGCCGCACCATTACGCGAATCAGCCCGCGATTCCGCCACACTGTAAGCACTGGGTAGACGAACGCTCGCCCGATGGAGCGCAAGGCCTGCACACGGCCGAGCGCCGCTCGCGTCGTGACCACGGTGCGCCCGAGCCGCGCCTGCCCGCCGGCCACTTCCGCCTCCACCAGAAGGAACGGCCAGCCTTGCTCGTAATACCAGCACACATCCTCTTGCAGCGGCGAGATCCAAAACTGGTAGCGCCCGTCTTCCTCCGGCATCTCCAATTCGACTTGCACGTTCGCCGTTTCACCCGACTTCAGATCGCCGGGATAGAACGCGCGGGCCATCGACGATCACCGTTCCGGTCTCGGCATCGAAGAGGTGGTAGCCCAGCGCGAAGCCTTCGCTCTTGCGCCAAGTCTGAGTGGAAGTATTGCGGATTTCGAAGCTCACGTGCACTACACGAGCAGACCCATCTAGCGTAGCTCGTGGATTGCCGTAAGCCGCGCTCATGTATACAGCCATCCAGGGTAGCGCTCACGCACCGGACCGATCTTCCGGCCCACGGCATAAATGCCATCGCCGCGATGTACTGTCTCCAGCCGATATCGCTCCAGCAGATGAAGTACCCAGCCGAACTCGGGATGCGGCTCGTCGCGGAACTCACCGGTTTCGAGCAACGTCACTTCGAAGCCGGAGTTCTCAAAGAGCTTGTGGATCTCGCGCGCCGTATATTCGCGATTGTGGCGCGCATCCACTTCGCCCGATTCGGCGGGCTTGATGTAGGAGTGAAAAAAGCCCGGATGATAGCCCAGCAGAATGGCCGAGATGCCGCGCAGCGCGGCCACGTTAGGCGTCGTGAGCACCAGATGCCCGCCGGGAGCCAGAATGCGATTCACCTCGCTCATGAGGTGCATTGGATCTTCGAACAGGTGCTCGATCAGTTCGCCGCAAAGCACCGTGGAGAATTCGCCATCGCGATAAGGAAAGCGGTCCTTTTCGGCATCGAAGTGATCGATGTCGCAGGCGAAGGATCTCTCCATCCGTCGAAGTCACCTCGCGATGGTCGGTGCGGCCCAGTTTGCCGTAATAACATCCGCGCACGTGACCGTACCCCAGCTTGGTATGCAAAGCCGGCGTGATCTGCAGATATGCGCCCATCTCCAGGATGGAATCGTTCGGGCCGCCGGGCGGCGTGATCTCCAGAGTCTTCACCAGGCGGGTTTCATGCGTGTCCGAGATAGCCGCGAGCCTCATCGTTGACGGCCCAACCTCGCAGGTAGGGCGCTAACTCGGGGACCTCAGCAGGCGCCGCGGGCCGCGGGCCGGGAGCCGCGGAAGATGCGACGGGTCCAGGCTCGGTTTGCGGCGCTGCCCCCTGCAGACACCTGCACGTACTGCTCGCGCCACAGCTACCCAATTGCATTCTCGCGCTACATAGTCGCGCGCCCTCTCTCCCAGTGCCTTCGCCACTTCGGGCCGCGACACCAGCAGATTCAGATATTCGAAGATGAGATCTTCTTCGCCCGCGCCAACCGGCACTTGCAGGCAGACGTCGTCGGGGAACTCGGCAAAGGAGCCGATGTCCGAAACCAGCACCGCCTTGCCCAACCCGAGCGAGCGCAAGAGCGTCCCCGAGCTTTCCCCCACCGTGGGGTAGCGCAGGTTGAGCACGATATCGCAGGCGCCCAGGTAGCCGACGAACTCTTCGATGGGCGTGAAGCCCAGCACCCGAACATTCGCCGACAGCCCCATGCGAGCGGATCATCGGTTCGAGCGGAAACTCCGGATGCGGTTCGCCCACCAGGATCATGCGCGCGTTGGGCGCCAGGCGGATCAGGCGGCGAAATGCCCGCAGCGATTCGGCAATCCGCTTATACGGCTTGAGGAATCCGAAGACACCCACCAGCGGCGTCAATTCATCCAATCCGAGTTTGTGGCGGTAGCCGTTACGGTCCGCCGTGGGAATCCAAGCTCCGTGCGGGATCACTGCCACAGGCCCCTTAAACCCCGATGCCCGGACCTCGCGCTCCATGAAGCGGCTGTGGACGATCACGCCCTTGGCGCTTTCCAGCAGCCGGCGCGTCATGGGCAAGCCCTCATAATCGGGACCCACTTCCAGCTTCCGCACGCGCTCGGCGAATTCGCGCGCCTGCGACGCCGCCGTTATATTCGCACTCGCGAATATACGCGTCCCAATAGCCGCGACGTGATGGTCAAATCGGTGATCAGGTGATGCAGATTCGATTCGTGCAGCACCACCATGCCCGGATGCCGTAGCGCCGTCTCGTAAACGAAATCGTGAAAGCCGTTATTTCCGATGTGGTAGAGGATCGCGTCGAAGCCCGCGGGATCGAACGCTTGATCGGCGCTAGAGAAAATCTCCAGATCCACCAACGGCCGCAGCGATTCGATCAGCGCTTCGGAATAATCGGCGATCCCGCTCCGCGCCGGCGGCAGCGGGGAGAAATACGCCACACGCATCGTCAGCGCACCAGCTCGAGAGTGAAGGCGCCAAGGCTGAGCGGAATCTTGATCTGGAGCGGCGTCCGTGCCGCATCGCGCGCGTAGAAAACTTCGAAAGTGAAGTCGGACTTCGGCCCCCGTACCGAAACCACAACGTGATCGGTGACGGTGGATTTCTTATCCACCATGATGTTCTGGGCGCCGGTGTAGTCGGTCTTCACCGAGTACGCCGACCCCATCCACACCTGATTCGGAGGAGTGACCCTTCCCTGCCCCAGTTCCATGCGCGAGTAATAGAGGAAGGCCAGGGCATCACGCGCGCACGATGGAATGTCGAAGGTACTCTTACCGGGCTTGGCGCCGCCATCGGGAACGAGCGTGAGGCGCTCGGCCGAGCCGGCCTTCTGGTCGAAGGTGGTCTTCTCGCGAGTCTTCTTACCGGCGTGATTGAATTCCCGCTCCAACTCCTGGGAACAGAGCGATGGGGTCGTCGTGGAATGAATCCGATCGACAATGGAGAAGCCGGGAACACCGGCGTTCACAGTGGCTTCGAACTCCCAACCCCTATCCGATTTGTGGGCGCTCAGGCTGGCTTCGCCGAGACTCAGGCCGCTTTGCCAATTGATGCTGTAACGCAGCGTCTCGCCCTGCCAGGGAAAACCGGTCTGGGCTGCAGCGGCCCCCGCAAAAAGCAGAACGGCAAGGGAAAGCCGAACGCCACCTTCATATTTCATTTGCTTCATCTGTGAGCTATGCTCTGGCCGGTCGATGCGCTCAGACGCGATGGACGGCCGATTAACAACCTCGTGGAATACTTCCAGCGTGCGCTGGGCGGTTTTCTGCCAACTGAAGTGCGCGGCGCGCTGCAGGCCAAGCCGTTCCATACGGGCGCGCAGTTCGTTATCCAATAGCAGGTCGGCCAGTGCGCGCACAATCTGGTCTACCGCGTAAGGATCGAACACGATCGCCGCGCCATCCACCACCTCGGGCAGGGCTGTTGTATTCGAGCACGTAACGGCCCGTCCACAGGCCATCGCCTCCAGCGCGGGCAGTCCGAAACCTTCGTAAAAAGATGGGAATACGAACAGGTCGCAGGCGTTGTAGAGCTGCAAAAGATCGGTATCGGAAACGAATCCGCAGAATTGGATTCGGTCGGACACACCCGATTCGCGAGCGGCTTCGTGAATCCTATCGAAGAACCAGGTCGGTTTGCCGGCCAGCACCAGATTGTGTTTCAGTTGCGGATAGGCACGCACCAGGCGAGCGAAGGCATGGATGAGACCAATGTGATTCTTGCGCGGCTGCAGGTCTCCCACCGACAGAATGAACGGCCCGCCAATCGAGAATCTTTCGCGCACAGTAGCGGTAGCCGCTTCGCGCGAGATGGGACGAAACTCCGAGGCGGCCGCGTTCGGCACCACTACCACTTTGTCTTCGTCCAAGTCTCCGTACACTTTCAAAATCGACTTGCGAGAGAACTCTGTCCCGGTCAGTATTTTGGCGGCGCTGTTCACGGTGCGGCGCACAGTCCACTGCAGTTGGCGCGCGCGGATCCGGGGGAAATACTCGGGGTGTTCCAGAAAACTGACGTCATGCACGCTCACCACTACCGGAACGCGGCATCCGATGGGCGCCGTGTATTGCACGTGCAACAAATCCGGCCGATCCTCGCGCACTTTGCGAGCCAGCTCCAAACCAAGGCGCATGAATGGATTGGCGGAAATAAGGCGGGTCCGGATGTTGGCGGGCATGGAGAGCCGAGCCGCCTCCGTGGAGACGTAAGCGATAAACTCGCACTCCCGATCCCTCGCCGAAAAAGCGTTCAGAAGGCTCCGAACGTAGACCTCATTTCCGGTGAGGTGACGGCCGATGGCGTGGGCATCAACGGCGAAACGCATTAACCCCACCAGTATAGCGGACCATAGTGCCACAGGGGCGTGTTAAAAATCCAAGTTTTTCCAGGCGGCTTCCCATGTAAACTCTTTTTCCATCAACAGCCTGCCAGCCAAACCGAGGCGCGCTCTCAGGTCCCTGCACGCCAGTAGCCGGGAAACGGCCTCGGCGAATCCGGACGCTCCGTCCGCCAGTAACAAGTGTTCCTCAGCGCACGCCCGCAGACCCTCGGCGCCCACGGAAGTCGAAACTACAGGCAGCCCTGCCGCCCACGCTTCCAGGATCTTGAGCCGCGTTCCGCTCCCGGTCAGCAGCGGAACCACAGCCACGCGCGACCGAGCCAGCTCCCGCACCGCGTCATCCATCTCCCCCACCACCTCGATACGGGAATCGCCCGATGTGTATTGCTTCACGGCCCACGCGTTCTTGCCCGCCAGCCGCCAGACCAGGTACGGCCAGCGATCGCGCAATCGAGGCCAAATCTCACGGCGAAAGAATCGCACCGCGGCGACATTCGGGTGATACTCCATGTTCCCCGAAAACACCACGGCCTCCTCGTCGAGGTGTGGAGGCACCGGCGTCCACGGAAGGGCGTTCGGGTAGACACGAAACTTCGCAGCCGGCGCGATGCCGCTAGCGTGGATGGCGTCGGCTTCCGAAGTGGCCAATACTTCCGAGAATCGCGGCAACAGCGACCGCTCCAGTTGCAGCGCAGCCTTGCAAAAAACGCGATGCGCCAAACCGGCAGCGCCCCGATCCACAGCGGCGCACCGTTCATGCAGGCGCGATTCGATATTGTGCAGGTCGAGCACGGTGCGGTCGCACACCGGAGCGATCTGTTCCCAATACGGCGCGCACCAGAAATGCTCTATGATTCCGATGGCGTAGCGGCGACCGGCCACCGCCTGTGCGATGGGATTGGCGAAACCGGAGAAGCGGTCGACCAGTGGAGGCACGCGGCGCGACACGCGCACGGCGTTGCGAGCCGCCTTGGCCGCCAGCGTGCGGCTGTTGGCGGGTAGATCCAAAACGAAAATGTCACGCGCCCGTCCCGGCGGCACTAGCGCACGAGGATCGGGCGTGCCCGGCTGCCGGAATACGATCAGGTCCACGGTGTGCGCCTGCGCCAGATACTCCAGCAGCGATGCGGTGCGCAGGGCTCCTCCGCCCGCGATGGGGTAGGGCGCTTCGGGCGCCAGCAGCAGAGCTGCGGGCCTACTTGCCAAAGCGCCGCCTCGCTTCCTTGTAAACTTCGTAGGTGGCGCGTGCCGTCCGCGCCCAGGAAAACTCCGCCGCCCTTGCCAGCGAACGCGTCCGCCACTGGCACGCCCAATCGGAGGATGCTGCCGCGGCTTCCATCGCCACGCTTAATTCTTCCGCGCCATCGGCGTACACCACCGCGTCGCCGCCCGCTTCCCGAACGGCGCGCGACGCGATTACGCACGTGCCGCACTGCATCGCTTCCAGCACCGGCAAGCCGAAGCCCTCGTACAGCGACGGGTAAACGAATGCCAGCGCTCCCGAGTAAAGCCCCGGCAGGTCGGCATCCGGAACTTCGCCCAGGATGCGCAGGCCGGGTTCGTCCGCCAGTTCCGGAAAATCGGCGCGCCGCCTTCCCGCCAGCACCAGGTCGACATCGTGCCGAAGGCGAACCGCCCGCCACGCGTCCAGCAGCGTCAGCAGATTCTTGCGCGGCTCCAGCGTGCCGACGAAGAGAAAATAACGACGCCCCGGCGCAGTTTCGACCGCGCGCATCCACGACGGAGCAGCTTCGGGCACCGCCACCACGCGGTCGGGACGCAGACGGAACCGGTCGATGGCCTGGCACCGCACCGCCTCACCTGGCGTTACGATCATGGTGGCAATTCCCAGGTCGAGGATCACGGGGGTGCGCCGCTTGACCCGTTGCGCGGCGTGATGCCAGCGCTCATCCATCCACGGCGAAAGGTCGTGCAGGGTCATCACGCTGGGGCGTCGCGAGAGATAGGGGACGGCAAAATCGGGGCCATGCACCAGGTCGGCGTGCAGGCGGCCCATTTCCCGCGCGATGCCCCAGAGCCACCAGCGGCGTTCCGCGGTATTGCGCGGCCCGCCGCCGCGCTTCAAGTTATCGGGAGCGCCGTCCGGCACGCGGAAGGGCTGGTCTGAGATCAAAATGAATTCGTCGGCAGGAAAACAGCGCGCCAGCGCCAGGCTCAACTCGGAAGTGTACCGCGCCAACCCGCCGCTCGAAAGCGTGAGCGAACTGGCTTCGATGGCGACTCGCATGGGCTAAATCCAGGGCCGGGGAGGGGGCCGCCCCAGTGCCGGATTGTCTTTAACTGGTCACCGTCCGGCTGCCATAGTTCGTCTCATAGTATTCCCGGTAAGCGCCACTGCGAACGCGCTCCACCCAGCCGGAATTCTGTCGATACCAGTCGATGGTGCGCGCCAGCCCGGCCTCAAAATTCATGGCCGGCGACCATCCGGTTTCGCGCATCAGCTTTTCGCTGGAGAGCGCATAGCGGCGGTCATGACCCGGACGGTCCGTCACGTAACGGATCAGGCTCTCGGGCGCGCCTGTCAGCGTCAGCACCTGGTGCACCACATCCAGATTGGGTAGCGATCGATTGCCGCCGATATTGTAGATCTCGCCGTCGCGGCCCTTCTCCAGCACCGCCATGATGCCGCGGCAATGATCGTCCACGTAGAGCCAGTCCCGCACCTGCTGTCCATCGCCGTAGACCGGCAGCGGCCGATCGTCAAATGCGTTCGAGATCATCAGCGGGATTAGCTTCTCTGGAAACTGGTAGGGTCCGTAATTGTTGGACGCGCGGGTAATCAACACCGGCAGTTTGTAGGTTACGAAGTACGATCGCGCCAGCAGGTCAGACCCGGCTTTGGACGCGGAGTACGGGCTGCTCGGATTGAGCGGGGACTCTTCGGTGGCTTCGGCGGGCGCCTCCAAGCTTCCGTAAACTTCATCGGTGGAAATATGGACGAAGCGCTTGATGCCGTTCCTGCGGGCGCTTTCCAGCATCGTGAAGCTGCCACGGAAGTTCGTATCGATCACCGGCTCCGGCGACAGGATACTGCGGTCCACGTGCGATTCCGCGGCGAAGTGAACGATGGCATCCGGCTTCTCTTCGTTGAGCAGCGAATCCACCAGCTTGGCATCGCCGATGTCGCCGTGGACAAAGCGGTAGCGCTCATTGCCGTCCACAGCCGCCAGATTTTCTAGATTGCCGGCGTAAGTAAGCTTGTCGAGATTGACGACGCGCCATTCGGAGCCCGCAATCGCCATGCGGACAAAGGCCGAGCCGATGAATCCGGCGCCGCCGGTGACTAAGATTTTCATAAGCGGGAAAGGTACTTTCGCCGGTGAAATGCTACTTCCACTGCATCTCCCAATCGTATTGAATAGCCTCGTCGTTGTAAGGGATGCGGCCTTCGTCCTTTGGGTTATAGAATCGATCGGTGGCGTACACCAACAGTGAGTCCTCTTTCCCGATCACTTTGTAGCCGTGACCTACGCCTGGAGGAATCAGCAACTGCCACGGGCGCAGCGTCCCAACATACAACGTGTTGCGCGCGCCGAAGGTAGGCGACATCATCCGTAGATCGACGAGGACCACCTGCAGCAAACCCCGCACAGGTGTCCAGCAATCGGTCTGATGAAGATGGAAGTGAAATGCCTTGATGGAACCGGGATAACTCGCCGCCGCCGAAATCTGCGTAGTCGACGGCGGAAACGCCGCGGCTAGACCGAGGCCGAGCCGCTGCACTTCCATGAAGTAACCGCGGTCGTCGGGATAAAGCGCGAGCGGTTGAATGCGAACTCCGTCGATCAGGTCGGGAGACTGCGGATTCAGAATCACCGCGCCGATGCCTTTGGAGCACACGGGAGTCGCGAGCGCCATTTCATCCGTGGAAGGCAGCCGCTGGCCTATCGCTTTGGTTACCGCTGCCATTAGACTCGCACCGCGCCTTCCACCGCCGGCTCCGCCTTGCGTGTCGCGGACTGCGCGACCAGGTTGGCGGCTCGCATCAGCGAGTCGAAGGTCCCGGCATCGGTCCACCAGCCATCCAAGAAGGAGAAAGTCATGCTGCCTTCGCCGATGTAGGCGTTGTTCACATCCGTAATTTCCAGTTCGCCGCGATGCGAGGGCACCAGGGTCTTGATCTTGTCGAACACGCTGGCGTCGTACATATAGATGCCGGTCACCGCGTAATTCGACTTCGGCTGGCGCGGCTTTTCTTCGATGCCAACGATGCGCTGGCCTGACAATTCGGCCACACCGAAACGGTCGGCGTCCTGCACTTCCTTGAGCAGGATGTGCGCGCCTTCCGACTGCTCGCGAAAGCGGTCGGCGGCGGCACGGATGCTGCCTTCGATGATGTTATCGCCCAGCACCACGCAGATCTTCTGACCGTCGGCAAAATGCTCGGCCAGCGCCAGTGCGTCGGCAATGCCGCCTTCGCCTTCCTGGTACGTGTAATTGATGTGCTTCAGCCCGAACTCCTTGCCGTTGGCCAGCAGCCGCAGGAAGTCGCCCGAATTGCGTCCGCCAGTAACGATCAGGATGTCTTTGATACCTGCATCCACAAGGGTCTGGATCGGGTAATAGATCATGGGCCGGTCATAGATCGGCAGCAGATGCTTGTTGGTGATTTTGGTGAGCGGGAAAAGTCTGCTTCCCGTTCCCCCGGCGAGAACGATACCCTTCATACGCTTCATGATAGCAACAAGGAGCGCACTTCCGGCTCAGGTTCACGGTACAATCCTGCCATGCCACTGTATGATTGGAACCAGCTTCCCGAGGAGCAATTGAACCCGCGCATTACGCGCAAGGCTATCCACATGAAGGGCATCACCATCGCGCGCCTGCACATTCTGAAAGGCGCCGAGGTGCCTGAGCACCATCACATCCATGAACAGGTGGCCACGGTGGAAAAGGGCGCGCTCAAGTTTCTCATGGAAGGAAAAGAGCTGATTCTGAGAGCCGGCGAGTCGCTGGCGATTCCCTCGGAAGTGCCCCACGGTGTGGTCGCGATGGAAGACACGGTGGTGGTGGACGTTTTCTCTCCGTGCCGCGAGGACTGGTTAGCCGGCGACGATTCGTACTTACGTAAGTAGGCCTCGCTCCCGGGAGCGATATACTAAATCGCCATGGGCAAGATCGTCTTCCTGGCAGCTATCTGCCTCTCTTCCCTTGCCGCCCAGAATTCACGGCCGGAGTTTGAGGTAGCCTCGGTCAAGTTCCTGTCGGAACCGGCGCCGCCCCACGGAGTTTCACTCAACATCAGCCACGGCAAAGCCAGCCTGGACGCCGCACAACTCAGGCAGATCATCGGATTGGCATACGGAATCCAACGCGTTCTGGTGGAGGGTGGACCGGAGTGGTCCGACACGGACATGTTCGACATCGTCGCCAAGGCCGCCAACCCCGACGCTTCGCGCGACGACATTCGAGCCACGCTGCAAACGCTGCTGGCGGACCGCTTCAAACTCGAGGTCCACCGCGAAACCAAGCAGTTGCCCGCTTACGTCCTCACGGTTGCCAAGGGCGGACCGAACCTGAAGATTTCGAAAGACGAGCACCCAAGCGCCTTCGTGCCGATTCCGAACGGGCTGGTCTTTGAGCGAATGGGGATCGTCGGTTTGGTGAACTATGTGGCGAATATTAGCGGCCGGCCGGTGCAAAACCTGACGGGTTTGACCGAACGCTACGACTTCAAGCTGGAATTCAACCCTCCGGATGGCGCCACCCCGGGGTCGGTGGACTTGCCCAGCCTCGTGTTCGCTGCCGTGGAGCGCCTCGGCCTGAAGCTGGAATCGCGCAAAGCACCGGTGGAGGTTCTGGTGATCGACCACGCCGAACATCCCACGGCCAACTGAATCCGCTACTACATCAGTTCCCTGCACATGCCGGGCATGCCGCCTTCGAACATCGGGCTCGACTTCATACCGAGCGGAGTGAGGTCCAGCCGCTTGGCCGCATCGGCGGCGCCGCCCGCGCAGGCTTTCTGCACCTGGCCGCGGACCGCCACGATGGTCTGCATCCATTTCTCCAGATCGGCTTTCTTGGAAACGGGACCATGGCCGGGAATCACGGTGTCGAAATCCAACGCCAGAATCTTCTGAATGGTCTGATCCCACTCCTTGATGCTGCCGCCGTTGTTGGTGTCGCAGAAGGGCGTGCCCACCACGAACAGGTCGCCGGTATGCAGCACGCGCTCGGAGGGGAACAGCACGACGGCATCGCCATTGGTATGGCCGCGGCCCAAATGGCGCGCCACCACCTCCTTGCCGCCCAGGAAGACCTGCGACTCGTCGGTGAACGTGATCCGGGGCTGCCCAGGCATCTTGCTGGTCACCATGTTGGCGCGGGCGTTTTTCTGGATCAGGATCTCGGCGTTCGCCGCGAGCATCGCCTCGTTACCGCCGGTGTGATCGCCATGCTGGTGGGTGTTGATCACATACCGCACCGGCTTGTCGCTTACCGACTTGATCTTTGCCATGATCTGCGGGGCGTCCTGCGCGAACTTGTCATCCACCACGATCACGCCTTCCGAGGTCGGCATCACCGCCACATTGCCGCCCGAACCGACGATGACGTACAGATTATCGGTGACCTTTTGCAAAGTCAGAGTGGCCGGAGGGTTCTGCGACCAGGCCAGCCAAAGTCCCGCCAAAGCCAGCGTAACAACCGTAACGCGAACAGCAGTAACTTTCCACATAAGTATCGTCCATTATAGTGCTGCCCCCAATAGAGTTTCCCCTCTAAATGGTGTCAGTCGCCATTTACTTGCGTTTCGCCACAGGCGACGTGATCGCCGTCAGCAAATCGGCCTTCGACGAGTCCCGCACCAGATGCGGATATCGTTCCCCGCCACGATACTCGATGCGGTGCGTCTCGTAAAACTCGCCCGTCTTGATCAGCAGTTCGATTGGCTTCCCCGAGGCCGTGTCGCCCACCGCTTCACGCAGCACCACCGGCGTGAACTGCCGGCCGTTCACCGCGATCACCTTCACCGATGGCGGAATTCCGGCCTTCTGCGCCGGACCGTCATAGACGACATCGTTCACCGCGCCATCCTCCGAACCCACCACCATCCCGATCGAGTACGACAGATCGACGATCTTCTTGTCCTCCTCGTGATCCTTCCAGAAATCGGAGCGCACCGCGTCGTAGGCGAGCTTCCAGCCGGAGCCCTCCACGCCACCGAGCGGCGCGCGCGGAGACGTGGAGTGCAGGCGTTGATTCCAAAATCCGGCCCAATCGTAGGGCTGAACCGCGTTGAGCCCCGCCACGATATCTTCGAACGTGTACGTCTTCATGGCAGGCGCGCCGCCCGGACCGCCGTGGAAGGAATGGCAGAAATCGTTGAGCGACTTGGACCCCTTGCTGAGCTGACGGATCAGGACGTCAGCCTCCAGCCACAGCAGCGAGCCCTCGGGATAGTAATCCACGCCGCGGCGGTAATTGGAATAATCATCGCTCGCGGTGTAGAGCAGTTGCGCCCCCACCGCCGTATCTTCCAGCGGACGCCAGCGACGGCCGTATTCGTTGTCCAACGATGCCGCCGTTTCGGCCAGTGATTCGCGATACTGCTCCGCCGTCCACAGGCCGCTACGCGGCGCCAGAATCTCCCCCAGGTAATTGGTGAGCCCTTCATAAACCCACAACAGGTCGCCCTTCATCGGAGTATCGTAGCCGCCGTCCTTACCATCGTTGGTTAGGCCCGCCGGACGCCGGAACTTGCCGTTCCACGAGTGCACAAACTCGTGCGACAGCAGGTAGGCGTGGGCATTGCGCGGCGCTGAATCGATAATCGATCGCTCGCCAACACGGTCGTCACTCGACTCGTGATGCTCCAGTCCGAAGTGGGCCACATGATCGCTGAGCGTGTAGAGGAAATGATAGCCGCGATAGTGCCGGGAACCGAACAACGCGCCGGTCTCGGCCACCAGGTTCCTGTATTGCGCCACCAACTCCGACGGCATATCGAGCGCGCGGTCGCTGTCGGCGGCCAGGTGCAGGAAGTGCGGCGCGCCGCCCTCCGTCCCCAGGTCGATGGTGCGGTAGTGCCGGCCTGCGGAAATCGGTGAATCGACCAGCGTAGTCAGCGACGCCGGTTGAAATTCGACCTCATTGCCCGACTCGCGCCGAATCGGCAGCGCCGTGCCATACTTCCAGGAATTCGGCACCTGCAGGTTCGCTTGGAATTGCACCTTGTCGGCGTCCGCGCCTTGCGGATAAAGGATGAACTGGTTCCAGTTCATGACTGCCAGTTCGGTGGTGGCGGAACTGCCGGAAGTGAAGCCCGGCGAGTCGGGCGGGGACAAAAAATCGAAAGATACTTCCAGGCTGGAGGCGCCCGCCGGCACGTCCACATGGAAGGTATACATGTTCACACTGTCGCGTTTCCACGGCACGGTCTGGCCCGCCGCTTTGATCTGCAGCCCAACCATTTGCACGATTGGTCCATCCGGCATGTGTTCCCCAGGAATCCATTCCGGATACAGCAGCGTCATAGGACCGGGCTTTGCAGGCATGGTCAATTTCACATGAAACACCCGGCGCGGCGCGTCCTTGGCGTCCACATGCAGCGAAATTGTTTGTGGGAGCGCCGGCAAAACTGCCAGTATCAGGGCGGCGCAAAACATTCTCATGATCTAGAGATTGTATCAACGGCCCCACTAACCACCGCGTCTAATTGTTTAGATAGAACTATGAAGCTTTTCATCGTAATGGGACTTTTAGCGGGGTGCGCTGCGGCCCAATTGGCGGATGCTCCACCCGTCATTCAACTGGTTCGCAAACCCGGAACCGGATCGATGTCATCCAAGCCATATGCCGACGCGAAAGCGCAAGTAGAAGTACTGGGCCTAACCTCGGCGACCGGACTTCCCGAGACCTGGATGATCGAGTCGCATCCTTCATTCGTAAGTATCGAAGATCTGGATAAGGCGATGGCGCCCAATCGTCATGCGCTGCGTCCGCAGCCGGAAGGATCGTCGCAGGACGATCTGCTGGCGCCGGCGCGAACTATGATCGCCACTTACCGTGCGGATTGGAGCTATCGGCCGCAGGAGGCGATTCGCATGTTTCCGCATGCCCGGTATTTCCACGTCTCCATCTATCGCGTCCGTCCGGGCGAAGACGACAATCTCGCCGAGTTGATGCAGTTGCGCCGCGCCACTTTCGACAGCATCAATCTGGCGCGGCCGGACCTGGTGTACCACATCATCTCCGGTGAGCCCTCCGGCGTCTACATCGTGCTGGCGCCTCTGGTGTCGCTCAAAATCCTGGACGATGGCATGACGGCCTTGCCCGCGTACGCCGAGCCCATCGCCGCCGCCGAAGCCAAGGCCGGCAAGAAAGCATCGTCAGTGGAACTGAGCCGCGAACATTTTCTCTTCCGCGTGGATCCGCGAATCAGTTGGGTTTCCGACGACTTCGCCTCCGGCGACGAAGCGTTCTGGCGCGGAAAACGATAGCATTTTTCTCGCGTCGAAAGATCTAGGCGCACTCTATAATGGTGGTTACTCCAAAATTGAGGACTACCATGCCGCGTGAGCTGTTGATCCAGTGTCCCGATGGCCAGATGAAGACTGTTCCGCTCATTGCGGAGCGCATTTCCGTGGGCCGCTCCAGCGCAGCCGAGTTGTGTTTTCCCGAAGACGCGGGGCTTTCGCGGCAGCATTTCGCCTTCGAACCCGATGACGATCAGTGGACGGTACAGGATCTGGGCAGCAAGAACGGAACCTTCGTCAACAACATTCCGCTCAAGGCGCGCCTGATCCTTAAACCGGGCGACCGCATTACGGCCGGACACCTGGTCATCGTCTATTGTCCCGACTCGAAGATAGCGGAACAGAACGTGGTGGTCTTTGAAGGCGAAGAACCCAGTTCGCCTGCTACTTCCACCGTGGTCACCAGCCTGGAAGGCGCGCTCTCCAACCAGACACAGGCGCTCGAACGCGGCGGCGGCCCCAAATCGTCGGCGCCCATGCAGGCGTTGATCCGCGCCGGGCAGGAGCTCGCGGAAGCGCGTCCGCTGGAGGAGCTCTTTCCGGTAATTCTCGATCTCGCGATTCAGGCGGTGAATGCCCAGCGCGGCGTGCTGCTGCTGCTCGAAGGCGAAGAACTTGTGCCGCGCGCTCACAAGGGCGACAACTTCCGCATTAGCACCGCCGTGCGCGACCGGGTGCTGAAAGAGAAATCGTCCATGCTGGTGCGCGATGCACAACTCGACGACGCTTTCAAAGGCCGCATGAGCATCGTGGAGCAGAAAGTCCACACCATGATGGCCGTGCCGCTGCAAACCAAAGACCGCATCATCGGCCTCATCTATGTGGATTCGCCGTTCGTTTTGCGCGAATTCACTAAGGACGATCTCAGCCTGCTGACCGTGATGGCCAACATCGCCGGCATCCGCATCGAGAACGCGCGCCTCACTCAGATCGAAGAAGCCGAGCGCATCATGAAGCGCGACCTCACACAGGCGGCCGAGATTCAGGGCAGCATGCTGCCGGGAAAACCGCCGGATGTGCCGGGCACGGACCTCGCCGGCTTCAACGCCGCATGCCGCACCGTAGGCGGCGATTACTACGACTTCTTTCCCTTCCCCGATGGCCGCGTGGCTCTTGCCCTGGGCGACGTTTCGGGCAAAGGCATGCCGGCATCGCTCATGATGATGGCGCTGCACGCGCGCGTGCAGGTGCTGGCGGAAGATCCAGGCGAGTTGGGCGCATTCATGGCACGGCTTAATAAGGCCACCTGCGCCAAGTGCCCGAGCAATCGCTTCATCACGTTCTTCTTCTGCGTCCTCGACACCAACACCGGCGACCTGGCGTTCGCCAACGCTGGACACAATCCTCCGATCTTGATTCGCGCTTCAGGCGAAGCCGAGATGCTGGAAGGCGGAGGTCCCGTGCTCGGAATTCTGCCGATTGCGCCCTATCGCGAACAGCACACCCGTCTGGAACACGGCGACATGCTGGTGCTCTACAGCGACGGCGTGACAGAGGCCAACAACCTCAACCACGACGAATACGACGAAGCCCGCTTCATCGAAGTGTTGCAGGCGAATCATCGGAAGCGGGCGATGGAGATCGTGAATGCGGTAAACCGTTCGCTAGCGGAGTTCACAGCCGGCGCGCCGCAGGCCGACGACATCACGCTGGTGGTCGCCAAGCGGCTGTAACGGCATATGCTCACTGACCTGGTGCAGATTCGTCTGCAGGGGGAAAAGAAACGCCCCGAAAACGAACGCTTCCGCAAGCACATGAAGTCGCGCGACCATTCGGATCGCATTCTGCGGCGGATTGCGGAATCGGTGGAGCAGCAGATCGATTGCACACAATGCGCCAACTGCTGCCGCGTTGCGAGTATATCCATTAACGAGCGCGATATCGAGCGACTGGCCCGCTACCTGCGCCTGACGCCCGCGAAGTTCATCGCCGCCTACACAGCGGAGAGCGAAGACGAAGGCATGGTGCTGCGCCGCGACGATGCCACTGGCTGCGTCTTTCTGTCAGGCAACGAATGCACGATATACGATGCGCGCCCCGACACCTGCCAGCGTTTTCCGCACATGGTACGAGGCCAGGGATCGATCGCCAGTCGCATGTGGCAGTTCATCGACCGTGCCTGCTACTGCCCCATCGTGTACAACTCGCTCGAAGCATTTAAGGCGGAACTGGGCTTTAAGAAGTAATGGAATATCGATTAATCCAGGTGGACTGGAATCTCATCGTGGGGCAACCTTCAGCCCGCGGTGGGCTTCAGCCTGCGCGGGACTTCAGTCCCGCACGGCCGGTTGGCGGACTCAAGTCCGCCGCAGACTAAAGTCTGCCCCACACGAAAAGCTTTACACACTCGTGTTTTTAGTTGTAGTGGTTCGCGTTCACGTCTGCGAAGCGGGCGTATTCGGCCGGCAGATCGTCTGACGAGTAGATCGAGTTGGTGGGGCAAACCGGAACGCAAGCGCCGCAATCGATGCAGTCGGCCGGGTTCACATAGAGGTGCGGCGCTTCCGCGAAGGCGCCCTCGTCCTGCTTCGGGTGGATGCAGTCCACCGGGCAGGCTTGCACACACAGCTCGTCCTTAGTACAGGTATCGGTAATTACATATGCCATATGGAACGCGGAGTGCAATTCGGCTGCCACGTATAAATATTAGTAAACAGGCTGTGAATATCGACAATTCACATTTTGGTAGTGGGTGAATCCGCGCAGTAAGTGGCGGAATCACCCGACGGGCTACACTAAACAGTGATGAAAATCGAAACTCGCGCCGTCCACTCCGGCCGGCGCATCGACCCCTCCACCGGCGCCGTCACGCTGCCCATCCACCTCACCACCACCTTCGAACGCAGCCCCACGGGCGAGTATCCAACGGGCTTTAGCTACTCGCGGGAAGGTAATCCGAACCGCAACGCGCTCGAGACGTGCCTGGCGGAAATCGAGGGCGGCAAGGAAGCCATCGTCTTCTCTTCCGGCCTGGCGGTGGCGACGGCGGTGGTGCAGGGCCTCGAACCGGGAGATCATATCGTCGCGCCAGACGACGTTTACTGGGGACTGCGCAAGGTGATCGGCGACGTGTTCGGCAAGTGGAACATCCAGGTCAGCTACGTCGATATGAGCAACCTCGACGCGGTGCGCGCCGCTATCCAGCCCACCACCCGCCTGCTTTGGGTGGAGACGCCATCCAATCCACTCATGAAGATTACCGACCTGGCAGGCATCGCAGCACTAGCGCGCGGCGCCGGCCCCAACGTGATCACGGTGTGCGACGGCACGTTCGCCACACCGATTCTGCAGCGGCCTCTGGAATGCGGGATCGACATGGTGGCCCACTCCACCACCAAGTACATTAGCGGACATAGCGACGTGGTGGGCGGAGCGCTGATCACGAAGCACGACAACTACCTGTTCGAGCGCGCGCGCAAGTCGCAGAAGTATGGCGGGTCGGTGCCTTCGCCGTTCGATTGCTGGCTCTCTCTGCGCGGCATCGATACCCTGCCCTATCGGGTGCGGGCGCATTCGGAGAATGCAACCGCGGTGGCGCGTTTCCTGAACGGACATGCGGCGGTGGAGCGTGTGCACTATCCGGGTTTGCCGGAACATCCCGGGCACGACATTGCGGCGCGGCAGATGTCGGCATTCGGCGGCATGATGTCGTTTCAAGTGCGCGGAGACCGCGAGCGCGCCATGCAGGCGGCCGCGCGCTGCGAACTTTTCATCCGCGCGACCAGTTTGGGTGGAGCGCACAGCCTGATTGAGCATCGGGCATCGGTGGAAGGTCCAACGTCGAAGACGCCGCAGAATCTGCTGCGCCTCTCCATCGGCCTGGAGCATCCCGACGACCTGATCGCCGATCTGGCCTCAGCGCTGGAGTAGCCCGCCTAGTTCTCGTCCCGTAGCGCCGACGATGGTTCGACCCTCGCTGCCCGGCTCGCCGGCACGAAGGCTGCCGCCAGCGATACCAACAGTACGAAGGCCGCCGCTCCTCCCAGGGAGAATGCGTCGGCTGGTGGGACGTTGAAGAGCAGCGTTCGAATCCAGCGGGCGGCCGGCACGGCGGCAGCAAGCCCAATGGCAGCTCCAATCGCGGCCATCAGTAGAGCCTGCCCTCCAATCATGCGGCCGATCTCGGAGGGTCGCGCGCCCAACGCCATGCGGATGCCGATCTCGCGTCTCCGCTGCGCTACAGCGTATGCCAGCAGTCCGTAAATCCCCACGGCGGCGAGCAGCGCCGCGAGCAGTCCGAATACCGAGGCCAGCCCCGCTGTGAGCCGCTCCGACGCCGCGCTGGCATTCACTTCTTCTGCCATAGTGTGCACTTCCACGAACGGCAGGGCTGGATCGAGCGCCGCCAACGCCTGGCGTACCGGCTGAATGACTGCGTCCGGGCGCATCTGTGTCCGAACGTGCAGCACGAAGGTAGAGTCCACCGAGAGCGTATACATTGTGGGCGGGATCGGCTCGCGCAGCGACCGGTACTTGGCGTCGCCAGACACACCAACGATTTCGAATTCTGCCTTCGCACTGTAACCGACTCGCCTGCCGACGGCATCCAATCCCGGGAAGAAGCGGCGCGCGAATGCCTGGTTCACCACGGCTCTCACGGGTTTAGTATCGTGGTCAGTCTCCGCCAGACCACGGCCGGCCAGTATCGGA
Organism: uncultured Solibacteraceae bacterium; assembly: GCA_963815475.1. GTDB lineage: Bacteria > Acidobacteriota > Terriglobia > Bryobacterales > Bryobacteraceae > Sulfopaludibacter. The sequence continues at coordinate 880,653 of CAWFHD010000001.1, forward strand.
ATGCGCAGCGTGTCGAAGTACTCAGGCGACACACCGTTGGTGCTGGCATTCAGAAAATCGCCTGGCGTGGCCACCTGACCTTCGAGCACGATGGTTGTTTTTATCCCACTGCCACGCATGAGGGGGCGCGAAGCCGTCGCCACCGAAACTACACCTGGAAGTTGTCGCACGCGCTCCATCAGAGCCAGCCGTAAAACGTTCGCTTGCGCATCGGTGTAGCCGCTCAGCCCTGGATCGGTGGTGAAGGTCACTACGTGGTCGCGATCGAAGCCGGGATTCAAGGTGCTCAACTGATCGAAGGTGCGGACCAGCAGGCCGGCGCCGGCCAGCAGCAGAGTGCACAGCGCTGCCTGCGCCATGACCAGAACACGCCGGCCGTGCCATCCGGAGCGGGATCGGGCGCCACGCAGAATGCCTTCCAGGTTCGTTCGCGCCGCTCCTAACGCTGGCGCGAGACCGCATAGCAGCGCGGCCGCCATTGCGATTGCCGCCGACACTAGCAACACACGCCGGTCGGGCGACATATCCAGGGAGATCTGCAGTTTGGTGGTCCCAACGTCGCGGATGGGCGGAAGCGCCCGCATCATTAGGGGTGTCGCAAACCAGGCGAGCAGCCATCCGCCAGCCGAGCCAAGAACCGCCAGCAGGACGCTTTCGGTAAGCGCCTGCCGCACCAGGCGGGAGCGCGTCGCTCCCATTGCCAGGCGAATCGCGATCTCTTCGCGGCGCGCGGCACTGCGCGCCAGCAGCAGACCCGCGACATTCGAGCAGACCATCAATAGCAGCAAACCAACGCAACCCAACAAAAGCTTGATCGCCAGCCCGAATCGATCGCGCAGAAGAGATGCGCCATGTTCCAAGGGTTCGAGTTGCAAAGGGCGGCTGAATTCTGACTGGACCCACCCTGGATCCCTGCTGTTCGCGGCCAGCATAGAGGCGCGCCAGAGTGCCTGGCATTCTGCCTGCGCTTGCTCCAGAGAAACGCCCGGCTTGACGCGGCCCGCCAGTTCCAAAGCGCTGAGGACCGGCCGCGCCCTGGCCCGCAAGGTGAGCAATGGAAAGGTGCGCCGCGGCACGCGCACATCGGGGGTGGTATCGGCGGAAATGCCGTTGAATTCGCGCGGCATCACGCCAACAATTGCAAACAGATTGCCATGCAGTTTCAGGGTTTGCCCAATCGCGTGCGGATCGCCATGGAAGCGCCGCTGCCAGAACCCGTAGCTGAGCACCGCGGGCGGCGTGCCCGGAGTATCCACCTCATCCTGGGCCGTTAGCGCGCGGCCCACCAGTGCAGGCGCTCCCAGCGTGGAGAAGAATTCCTGTGTCACGATGGCGACGCGCAGTTCTTCGGCGGGCGCGGGTTCGTTCATCACAGCCAGCCAGTCGAGATCGCCGAACACGGCTGCGAGGGTGGTGGAGTGCTCACGCAGGGCATCGTAATACTCCGGAATGAAGTTACTGCGCGTGCCCAGTTGGGGACTCCGCTGCACCATCCTCACTAGTTGCTCCGGATGGCGCACCGGCAGCGGCTTCAAAAGCAACGCATTGAAAGCAGTGAAAATCACCGAACTGGCGCCGATTCCGAGCGCCAGCAGGCCGATCGCGGCCGCCGCAAACCCGGGGTTCTTCCGCAGCATCCGAAGCGCGTACTTAAGGTCACCCATGCCAAGCATTATAAGGAACTAACCGCCGCGCCGTGTCGTAGTCTGATTCACATGGCCCGAATTCTGTCCGACGTCAAATTCGCGCTGCGCAACCTGCGCCGCAGTCCTCTGTTCGTGGTGGTGGCGGTAGCCTCGCTCGCGCTCGGTATCGGAGCCAATACCGCCATCTTTACGCTCATGGATCAGTTGATGCTGCGGCTGCTGCCAGTAAAAGGTCCGCAGCAATTGGTACTGATCTCGTTTACCGAACCGCACATGGGCAGCAATCGCGGAACACGAACCTCGTCATACCCCATGTACCAGGATTTCCAGAAGCAGGCGCCGGCGTTCTCCTATGTCTTCTGCCGCCTGAAGGCGCCGCTCTCGATTACGTTCGGCGGGCAGACCGAGCGCGTGGATGGCGAGTTGGTTTCCGGCAATTATTTCCATGCGTTGGGCGTGCAGCCGGCGCTGGGGCGCGTCTTCACGCCGGAGCAGGACGATCGCGTATACAAGGGCCATCCTTCCGCCGTATTGAGCTACCAGTATTGGGCCACACGCTTCGCGTCAGACCCCTCGGTGGTAGGGCAGAAAATCCTGGTCAACAACTTCCCCCTGACCATCGTGGGTGTTTCGGCGGCTGGGTTCAATGGGCTCGACCCCGTCAGCAGCCCGCAGATCCGAGTGCCCATCCAGATGAAGCCACTGATGACACCGGGATGGGACGATATCGGCGACCGGCGCAGCCAGTGGATCCAGATGTTCGCGCGCATGCGGCCCGGCTACTCGGTGCAGTCGTCACAGGCATCGCTGCAGCCGCTGTTCGTTCAGATCCTGCATCACGAGCTGACGGAGCCCGATATGCGCGATATCCGCCCTTATATGCGAGACAAATTCCTGGCCCGCAAAGTGGTGGTGGAGCCGGCGGGAAACGGATTCTCGCAGGCGCGCACCAGCTATGGAACGGCGCTCGTGGTGCTGATGTGTATGGTGGGCCTGGTGCTGTTGATCGCATGTTTCAACGTGGCGAATCTTCTGATCGCAAGGGCAGTGGCCCGGCAGAAGGAGATCGCGGTGCGGCTGGCCGTGGGTGCATCGCGGGCGCAGTTGCTGCGGCAATTGCTGGTGGAAAGCCTGATGCTATCCGTAGCAGGAGGCGCGTGCGGCCTGCTGCTCTCCGTGGCGATTGTGCGCGGCCTCCTGTCGTTCCTTCCGGTGGGCAGCGCGCCTTTGGCGCTGAAGGCCACGCCCGATCCGCGCATCCTAGCCTTCAATGCGGCGCTGGCTTTGGGCACCGGACTGCTGTTCGGCCTGGCCCCGGCGCTGCAGGCCATGCGCCTGGATTTGTGGAGCACGCTGAAAGACGTAGTGGGAGCCGTAAGCGGCACCGGCAGTTCCGTAAAGCTTCGCAAAGGCCTGGTGATGGCGCAAGTGGCATTCTCATTCCTGCTGCTGGCGGGGGCCGGGCTCTTCGTCAAGACACTCAATAACCTGAAAAACGCCAATACGGGATTCCGGAATATCGAAAACCTGGTTACCTTTCAGGTAGACGCTTCCCTGAGCGGCTATCCCGAAGCGCGCATGGAGGCGTACTACAGGCAGGCGTTGGAAGGCCTGCGCACACTCCCGGGTGTGACGGCAGCAGGCACGGCCTCGGTGCCCATACTGGCAGGCAATGAGTGGGACTCCGGTATGTCCGTGGAAGGCCATCAGGCGCAGGACGGCGAGGATATGCAGGCGTTCATGAACGGCGTTTCGCCGGGATACTGGAAAGCGATGGGCGTGCGTCTGCTGGAGGGTCGCGACTTTGACGATCGCGACACCGGCGAAAAGTTCTCGGTGGCCATTGTCAATCGCGCCTTCGCCACGCACTTTTTCGGCGACTGCAATCCCACCGGCCGGCACATCGGCTTCGGCCGCGGCCCCAGAAGCAAACTGAATATCGAGATTGTAGGGATGGTGGAGGATTCGCTTTACGAGGGGCCGCGCGAAGGCGTGCACCGCCAGGTCTTCGTGCCGTTCGCGCAGGGTGGTTTTCCCGGCGCTGCTACGTTCTACGTGCGGACGTCGATGGAATCGAAGCCGATGTTCGCGGCGTTGCGGCGAAAAATGGCGGAGTTGGACGCATCCATGCCGCTCTACTCGATGAAGACCGTTGGCGAGCAACTCGACGAAACGCTCGGGACGGAGCGCCTGATCGCGATTCTCTCGGCCGCCTTCGGAGTGCTGGCCACCATCCTGGCCGCGATCGGACTGTATGGCGTGATGGCCTTCGTGGTGGCGCGGCGCACCAAGGAGATCGGACTGCGCATGGCGCTGGGAGCGAGGCGCTCGGAGGTGGTCTGGATGGTGTTGAAGGAATCGATGCTGCTGGTAGGGGTTGGACTGGCAGCGGGAGTGCCGGCCTCATTCCTGTTGAACCGCTATGTCTCCTCGCAGCTATATAGCGTGCAGCCAACCGATATCTGGACAGCTCTGGCGGCGTTGGGAATCCTCTCGGCGGTGGCCGCGGGAGCAGGCCTGCTGCCGGCACGCCGGGCGAGCACGATCGACCCGATTATTGCGCTCAGGTACGAGTGACCAGTGGGGCCGGTGGTCTAGCCACCGGCTTCCTTGGAGACACTTGTTAAAAATATTTCCGCAGTATTCCCAATATTTCCAGAAACCGCTCCTCAATACACTTGAGGAGGGCGAAGGCATCCAGTAGCAAGATAGGTCGCCCTCTAAACTCAGGAAAATCACGCGGGGAACCCACCCTGCGGAGGGGAATCGCGAATGTCGAGTTTCAAACCAACCGGAGCCGTGCTCCGGTCTACCCCACTGCGCTTGGCGCAGTGGATCGTCGCAGCTACCGTACTCTTTGGGGCAACGCCCCGGCTGGCGGCGGACGTTATTTTCTTTTCCGGAAACCTCAGGACCGACGCCACCGTAACGGCATGCCAGCCGTCACCCTGCACACTGGGCCCTTCCAGTAGCGACGCCGATTATGCGCAGTTTGCCGCGGTGGTTGATATGTTCACGGTCTACACCCCAACCACCATGGAAGCTATCAGCTACAGCTATGGGGGAGGCACAAGCCTGACGGGCCCGTCGGTGGCAGCGAGCGGGCTGGAGCCTTACCTCAGCTTGTACGACGCGAGCGGCAACTTCCTGGCATCCACGTTCTTCGGCACTACTTGCCCGGCAGGTGCGAACTCGGTCGGGCCGAATTGCTTCGATGTTGCCCTGGACGGTGGCATACTCACACCCGGCGTGTACCAGATTACGCTAACCGCCTTCGAAAATATGTCGTCGGTGGAAAACGGCAGCGGCGCGAATTTGTCGGACGGCTTCACAGGACTGGGCAGTCTTCAGCCCGGCGAGGACCTGAACTACGCGTTCGACGTAATTCTGCCTCAGAACATGCCTCTGAGCACACCGGAGCCGGGTTCGATGGGCCTCCTCGCAATTGCATGTACAGCCTTGGCCCTTCGAAAGTGCTGCAGATCCGTTATCTCAACAAAGTAAGAACACCCTAGGAGACATCATGAAAAACAGATTATTCACTCTCGCAGGAGCATTGGCTTTGATTGCCGTGCTCGGAAAATTCTACGCCACGCCCTTGATGGCGCAGGCGCGCGCCGCCCTGGTGCAGGACGTCGACCAACCAGCGCGGGCTCCTTTCCAGGCCACAGTGCCAGTCAATATCAGCAATTTTACGTTCACTAACGTGCCGGTTCCCGCCGGTAAGCGGCTGGTGGTCGATTTTCTGGCTATCAACGGAGCTGCGCAAACGAGTGGAGCTTATATACAACCGATCGTGATTCTCAGTTCGACGGTTGCGGGGAGCAGCTCAATGTTTTACTTCGCGCCGCAACAATCGACGGTCGCCCCGGGGCAGTACTATGACACCAGACAAGCCACGATCTATGCCGATACGCTCTCGGTAAGCCCCGCGTTCGCCGGCTTCACTCCCACCTTTATGAGTTTCAACGTCAATATTTCCGGACATTTGGTTAGCGTGCCGTAGGCCGGCCTCCACCTTCCCGGCTTACATAGGGCTCGCTTTCAGGGGCGCGGAGTCACTGCCGCGCCCCTTTTTTATCGCTATCCTGAACTGGATGACGCGTAGACAGGCGTTGGCTCTTAGCGCTCTGGCCCTGGGAAGTGGCCGCGGCCAGAATCTCGGGATGGGCACGCGCAGCGTTCGTCCCACGCCGCGCGGCAAACCTTCCGGTCTTCCTTTCCACGCCCACTTCGTCAACGTCGCGACCTCCGCCGGCTTGCGAGCTCCCGTCATCTACGGCGATGCCGCCACCAATGACTACATCCTGGACTCGATGGGATGCGGCGTGGCCTTTCTCGATTACGACAACGACGGCTGGCTGGACGTCCTGCTGCTGACCGGCCGCCGCTGGCAGAACACTCCGCCGGGCGCCACCATCAAGCTCTATCGCAACAATCGCAACGGCACGTTTTCCGATGTCACCGAGAAATCGGGGCTCGGTCGTAGCGTGTGGGCCAGCGGCATCACCGTAGGCGATTACGATAACGACGGTTTCGACGATCTCTTCATCACCTGCTGGGGCCAGAACCTTCTGTTCCACAACAATGGCGACGGCACGTTCACCGATGTCACCGAGCGAGCCGGGCTGATCCATCCCGGCACGCGCTTCGGCTCGGGTTGCACGTGGATCGATTACGATCGCGACGGCCGCCTGGATCTCTTCGTGGCGCACTACATGGTATTCGACCGGGACGCGCTGGCGCCGCGCGGCAAAGACCCAACCTGCACCTATCGCGGCGTGCCGGTCTACTGCCGGCCCGCAGGCATGCCGCAGGAACGCTGCCGCCTCTACCACAACAACGGAGACGGCACGTTCACCGACGTCAGCGAGAAATCGGGAATTCTGGCGGTGGAGCCCGGCTATCCGCTGACCGCGGTGGCGGCCGATCTCGACGGCGATGGCTGGCCCGATATCTACGTGGCCTGCGATATCTCCCCCAGCCTGATGCTGCGCAACAATCGCGACGGCACCTTCACCGAACAGGGACTCGATATTGGTGTCTCGCTCAGCGAAGACGGGCAGATGCAGGCGGGCATGGGGCTCGGCATCGGCGACTTCGATCCGGATGGATCTCTCGATATCTTCAAGACTCACTTCCGCGACGACACGCCCGTGCTGTATCGCAATAATGGCAAGGGGAACTTTCGCGATGTGACGCTGCGCGCTGGCTTGGGTGTGGAGACGCGCTTCGTGGCGTGGGGCGCCGGCATCGTCGACCTGGACAACGACGGCCTGCCCGACCTGTTCTTCACCACCGGCATGGTCTATCCCGAGGTGGAGCGCACGCTGCCGGAGGTTCCTTACAAGACGCCCAACGTGGTGTATCGCAATCTGGGCGGCGGCAAGTTCGAAGAGTTACTGGAGGAGGCCGGGCCCGGCATCGTGGAGGCGCACTCCAGCCGCGGCGCGGCCTTCGGCGATTTCGACAACGACGGCGACATCGACATCCTGATCATGAACATGAACGAGCCACCCTCGCTGCTGCGTAACGACGTCACCGGCGCCCACCATTGGTTGAAGGTGCTGCTGGTGGGCACGAAATCGAACCGCTCGGCGATAGGCGCACAGGTGGTAGCCGTGTATGGCGAACGTAGACAGGCCCAGGCAGTTCTGGCGCAGACGTCGTACCTCTCGGTGAACGATCGGAGGCTCCACTTCGGGTTGGGCGCGGCGACCACCGCAAACCTGGAGATCCGATGGCCGAACGGCGGCGCGGAGACCGTGGCGGACGTCGCCGCCGATCAACTGGTAACGATCCGCGAAGGCTCGGGAATCGTAAAGCGCGAGAGGTTCACCAAGTAAAGGTGGCCGGCTCAAAACTGGCGGTGCTTCAATCTCCCGATGTCGAACTTCGCCGTTTCGGCGACCGCCATCACCGTCATCACACCGGCCTGCACGGGGTCCGACACAACCAGGTCCGCCGCTGCCGGGACGCTTCCTGCCATGTTCAAGCTCACCACCAGCAAGCCCTGCGCCCTCACTTCGCGCACCGCGCGCTCGATGTCGCCGCCCATGAGCGAGCCTGCCAGCACCAGCGCACGAACTCGTGGAAGGCGCGCACAGGCGCGCACCGCATCGGCCAGAGGCTTCTCACCCACCAGCGGGATCGTGTCCACCGAGATGTGCTCGCCGCGGATGTTGTGCCGGTCCGCCTCTGAGATGGCGCCGATCGCCACCTGGCCAACCTGCGCCCCACCGCCCATAATGATGATGCGCTTCCCGAACACCGTCTGAAACGTTTGCACCTGGGAAACCTTGCCTACGATGGCGAGCGATGCCAGGTCCTGCAGCAGCCCGGCCGGATCGATCTCTACGTCGATCTCGAAGTACGTCTGCCGCTCTTCGAGGATATCCACCGACGTGATATTGCCGCCGTGACGCGCGATCACGCCCGTCAACTGGTGGAGGATCCCTGGGCCGGGTTCGGCCTCGATGACGATTCCAATCTTCTCGCTCATTCGTTCCAGGCCTTTCCGTTACCCGCGCGTCAGTTGGTACACCGTGATTTCGGGCGGCGCACCGATCCGGATGGGAAGCCCGATGGTGCCGATGCCACGATTCACGTAAAGCTGTCCGCCGGGCTTTTGGAACAGCCCCGCGACATACGGAGTCACCAGCCGGCTGGGAGCAAGCTGCGGGCTGATGAACTCGAGCGAAGCCTGCCCGCCATGGGTGTGGCCCGCCAGGCTGAGTTCGATACCCAGCTCAGCGGCGCGGTCGAAGGTGTCGGGGTTGTGGCTCAGCAGAACGTTGACACGGTCGCGCGTTACCAGGTGTTCGATATCGCCGAGAAGATTCGCCACCGCCGGCGATGGGCCGAAGCGGCGATGGCTCTGGAAATCCACGCCCATGAGGTTCAACGAGTCGCCGCCGATCGCGATCGGCGCGCTGGCGGCGCGTAGAATGCGCACTCCTGTCTGACCGAACAATTCGGTGAGGGAGTCTTCGGCTTGGCACCAGGCGTCGTGATTGCCCAGGCTTCCCCACACACCGAAGGGCGCGCGCAGACCGGATAGCGCATTCACTACGGCCTGCTGAGTGGAGGGATCGAAGGTCACGAAGTCGCCGGTTAGCACAATGAGGTCAGCCTTCAGCGAGTTGGCGATGGCGACGTACTTGCGGATTTCTTCGGCCGGCATGAACGGTCCGATGTGAATATCGGAAAGCTGGCAGATGCGAAAGCCCTCAAAAGCCGCCGGCAGCCGCGGCAGGCGGATGGGCCGGGCCGTGGTCTCCAGATTCAGCCGGCCGTACAAAAGACCGTAGGCCCCTGCCACAAAGGGCGCGGCAGTGGCGGCCTGCTCAAGGAAGTGGCGGCGTGAAGGCGACTGGGGTCGGCGCATCACTAGGCGCACCGGCAGCTTGACGGTCGCGATCAGCAACACGACCAGAGACGCCACCATGGAGCTGGCCACCCACCAAAGATATGGCGCGGCCAACAGCGCCTGGCCCACCGTCAGATGGACCGGACTGAGCCGCCTGCCGCCGAAACTATATTCGAACAGCGCAAACCACACCGCCGCGATCGCCGCCATCGCCAGCAGGCGCGGCGCGAGCCGGACAATGCGGCCGGACAGCAGCCGGTACAGGCGCCAAGCCCAGTAGAGTTGGCTCATCGCGAAAAAAACCAGGATCAGGGAAAAGGCAGACATGCGGGAATGAGTGCTGTTGTTATTGTCTCATCGCTTGACCGCCTGCTTAATGCGCCGCGCCAGCGCGGTGGCGGTGTAAGGTTTTTGCAGATAGCCGGACAGGCCGCCTTCGCGGAAGCGCTGCACCGCCTCCATTTCACTGTAGCCGCTGGAGAGCACTACCGGGACATCCGGGCGAATCTTGCGAATGTGCCGCAGCGCGTCTTCCCCGTTCATGATGGGCATGGTGAGGTCCATCAGCACGGCGGCAAAATCGTCTGGCCTTGCGGCGAACGCCTGTACCGCGCTCTTGCCATCGCACGCCAGTTCTACGCTGTAGCCGCAATGCTCCAGCGTGAATCGGGCCATGCTGCGAACCAATTCTTCGTCGTCCACTACCAAAACGTTGCCGAAGCCTCGCACGTCCTCTCGGGATTCCGCATGTTCTACGGGGCTCGGCCCACGGCTGGACGCGGGGAACACCACCTCGAACCGGCTGCCCTTTCCTGGCTCGGACTCCACTGAGATGGAAGCATGGTGCGTCCGAATGATGCCCATTACGGCGGCAAGTCCCAGTCCGCGGCCGGTGAATTTGGTGGTATAGAACGGATCGAAGATACGCGCGCGGGTGTGTTCGTCCATGCCGGAGCCGGTATCGGTGACCTGCAGCACCACTTGCGGCTCGGCGTTCACTTCGCGCGAACTGGTAGCGATGGTCAGCGTCCCCGGACGGTCTCCAATGGCCTCGGCGCCATTGATCGCCAGGTTCATGATCACTTGCTGGACCTGTGCCCGGTCCGCATCCACCAACGGAAGCTTCGGGTCAAGTTGCAAATTGAGTTCCACCGATCGTGAGATAGAGGTGCGCAGAAGCGCGACGATTTCCTGAATCTGCGCCGACAGATTGAGCCGCTCCAGAACGAATTGACCCTTCCCGGCATAGGCCAGCATCTGGCGCACCAGCAGGGCGGCGCGTTCACTGGCCGACAGCACCTCCTGGATGCGTTCGCGCAGCGCCTCGGTGTCTCCCAGTTCGGAGGCCGCCAGGCTGGCGTTGCCCATGATACCGGTAAGCAGATTGTTGAAATCGTGCGCCAGCCCGCCGGCCAGCACTCCCAGGCTCTCCAGCTTCTGCGACTGGCGAAGCTGCTGTTCCAATTCCTTCTGCTCGCTAATGTCGCGCGCGATCTGCGATGCGCCCACGGTCTTACCGCTTTCATCGCGAATCGGAGACACGGTGAGTGACACCGGAATGGCCCTGCCGTCTTTGCGCACGCGCACGGTCTCAAAATGCGTCACCCGGCCGCCGTGGCCAATCCGTTCCGTGATCTCGGCTTCCTCGGAAAAGCGATCCAGCGGGATAAGCAGGTCACCGGGCTTTCCGATGGCTTCCTCCGCCGTATACCCGAAGATCTGGCTCGCGCCCAGGTTCCAACTCTGTATGATGCCGGCGAGGTTCTTCGAAAAGATGGCATCGGCGGAAGACTCCACAATGGCGGTGAGCAACGCGGAGAGCTTCTGCTGCTGTTCGCGCTCGGCATTGCGTTCGCGCAGCTCGGCCAGCCGGATGTCGGCCAGCCGGGCGCTTTCGGCCGCGCGGTCGTAAGAACGTCGCAGAAGAGCAATCATCCAGACAGCGCAAACAGATGAGAAGGTAAAGACGCCCAATCCCACGGAATCGGGAATAGGCGCGAACGGCCTGCCCACCGGCGCTAGCATCCAGTTACTGCCGAGCGCGCCGGCCAGCGCCACCAGCAAGCCCGGCCCGGCTCCCCAGAATCGCGCCACCAAAAGCATGGCGATGAAAACCGTGAAGTAGGGACTGCGTGTTCCGAGCCACGGGATCAGGGCCCAACGGAGCAGCAGCGCCACCACCAAACACGCCACCGCAGCCCCGTATCGCCCCCAGAAAGACTGCTTTTGGGCTATAGCCGGCAAGGTATCTTATTTATGATACCGAAACGCGCATACTCACTTACCGTCGCGCCCCGAAGTGACTCATAATAAGTGGAAGCTGAAATCCAGATGCGCCGAGACCGCGACCGGCTTGCCATCCTTCATCGCCGGTTTGAACCGCCACTTGGCGGCCGCCTTGACCGCCTCCTCGTCCAGACCCAGACCGAGTGACTGCACTACCTTGATGAAACGTGGGTGACCAGTCTCATCTACGACTAACTCCACACCCACCGTGCCTTGCAGGCGGGCCTTGCGGGCTTCGTCGGCATATTCCGGATCGGGTCGGAAGATAGGGATAGGTTGCGACGCGCCGCTCACCACCCGGTAAACACCCCCGCCCATTCCACCGCCTTCACCAGCTCCCACACCGCCGCCCGTGCCCGACCCGACACCACCGCCCTTGCCCGAGCCGATGCCGCCGCCCGAACCCGTGCCGTTCGAGGGCGGTCCGATCTTGCCCAGCGGGTCGCCGTAATTCGCCACGCTCACCGAGGGCAGATTGACGTCGGGAGGCGCCAAAATCGAAGCTTCGATAGTGAGTTTGGGAGCCATGTTGTTCACCACCGCGGAAGGCGGCACAAACTGGCGCGGAGCGGGTTTGGGCAATCGTCCCTTGCTGGCCGGAAGCGGCGAACGGTCGCCTCCACCGCCTCCGCCGGAGGATGGCTTCGACTTGGCAGCTTGCGCAGGCGCCAGGTCGACCGGCATGACGAGTGTCGCGACATTCCGGACCTGCATCTGAACAGTCTTGCTGGTGAATGCAGTGAACACGAGGGCGACCACCGCCATTTGAAGGGCGGTGGACATGACAAACGATTTCTTCTGGGTTCCCCAGGACTGGCTGGTTTCCTGGAATAGTTGAGGTTCGACGTGCGGCATTTCCGCCTCCTGCTAAAATTCTAGCACATTAGTGCTAAATTTATAGCATATAGTGGAAGCCTCATCGTGGGGCAGGCTTGAGCCTGCGGTGGGCTTCAGCCTGGCTTCAGCCCACCAATTCCGAGCGTGGGACTATGGAGTGGCTTTCGGCAGCGCGCTGGCGATCCACTCCGAGATGTCGTGCTTCAACTTCGCGCCCGAATCGCTATCGATGTACAGCATGTGGCCTGCCTCGTAAAAGTCCCACGTCACGTTCTTGTGCATCTCCGGATGCAGGCCCATGTGGTTGAACGTATACTCAATGGCGAAGTAAGGCGTGGCCAGATCGAAGTAGCTGGCGGCCACCATCACCTTCATGTAGGGATTCTTAACGAAGGCATTCCGCAGCAGCGACGTGGTGTCGCCAAAACCGTTCTGCACCTGCCAGTCCCACGGCTGGATGCCTCCACTCACGAAGTAATTGAGGTCAGTCTTGTATCCAAGTTCGCCGCGCACGTAGTTGGTGAAAACGGCCGTGAAGGGCGGCGCAATCAGTGTGTTCGACGGATCGAATTCGGCGGTCTCGCCCGTATTCAAGGACGAGGGACCAGTGAGACGCCCGTCCAGCCGGCCGATCGTCTGATGTTTGTCGCGCAGCAGTTCGCGAGTGAAGTGCCCCACGTCGAAGCGCAGATTGCTCTCGTCCACATAGCGGCTTTCCACGCCCAGATAGCGGACCATCTTGTCGATCACCGCCTTGCGCTCCGCGGCCGGCAGGTCGTCGCCTTTGTTGAGCGCCGTGGAATACTCACCGGTAGTGAACTTCTCCACCTCGGCAAGGAAACTCTTGAGATCCTTGCGCTGCAAGTCAGGCGCGACCTTTTTGTGATACCACGCGTCGGCTGCGTAGGTGGGCAGTTCGAGTGCGTATACTAAGTCGTCCGATCTCGACCAGATGGTCTCCAGGTTCAGCGTGGCCGAAATCAGGCAGACTCCGTTGAACGCGATGCCGCGGTCGATCAGGTACCCGGCCAGCCCCGCGGCGCGAAACGTTCCGTAGCTCTCGCCGGCGATGAACAGCGGCGACAGTTCGCGATTGTTGCGCACCAGGTACATACGGATAAACTCGCCCACCGATTGCAGGTCGCCCTGCACGCTGTTCATGCGGCGCGCAATCTCCTTGGTCTTGGCGCGGCTGTACCCGGTGCCGACGGGGTCGATGAACACGAGGTCGGTCTGATCCAGCCAGGTGTTGGGATTGTCCTTCATCTGATACGGCGGAGGCGGCATGTTGCCGTTGGGCAGCAGCTTCGGACTGCGCGGCCCCATGGCGCCCATGTGAACCCAGATGGACGCGGAGCCGGGCCCGCCATTGAAGCAGAAAGCCAGCGGGCGCTTACCCAAAGCCCGGGTATCGTCGAGCGTGTAAGCCACGTAGAAGATGTTGGCCTCGGTGTCGCCGGCCGCATTCTTGATGGGCATCTGGCCAACCGTGGCCGTATAGTTGAGCGCCTTGCCGTCCGCCTGCACGGAGTGATGCGTCACCACGGGAGCTTCATCCACGTCCGGTTTTGCCGGCGTCTGCGCGCCGAGCGATATCAGAAGCACCAGCGGCGCAAGGAATCGGAGTTTCGACATGGAATCATCATACCGAAGGTCTGTAAATCTGCCACAATATGCTTTCAACATGAGCCAACTTCGAACCACACGGCGCGCGTTCCTGGCAGCTCCGGTCTTCCTCCGTAACTTGATTTCCGCGCCGCGTTACAGCACTTTGCGGCTGGCCGCTTTCGGCGCCGGCAACATGGCGTACATCACGCTCGACCTCATCTCCACGCATCCCAAAGTCACTCTGGCATGCGTCGCCGACGTGGATTCCGCCATGTTCGAGCAGGTCAAGAAGAAGTATCCCAACGCCCGCCTGCATGAAGATTGGCGCCGCATGCTGGACCGCGAGCATAAAAATGTGGACATCGCCTGCGTGGGCACGCCCGACCACATGCACGCGCCCATCGCCATGAGCGCCATGCAGCATGGGCTGCACGTCTACCAGCAGAAGCCGATGGCGCATGACATTTTCGAAGTCCGGCGGCTGGCGGAAATGGCGCGTAAAAAAAATCTGGTGACCCAAATGGGAATCCAGGTTCACTCCCAACGCCCATACCGCATCGCGACGCAGGTGCTGCAATCGGGCGCTATCGGCAAGATCAAAGAGGTCCACTCTTTCAGCGAGAAGAAGTGGGGCGATACCGATCCCATGCCCAGCACCACCGATACACCGCCGTCCACTCTAAATTGGGATTTGTGGCTGGGAACGGCAACCGCGCGGCCCTTCCTCGGCCGCCAGTATTACCACCCCGTCAACTGGCGCAAGCGCATCGATTTTGGAACCGCGACCTTCGGCGACATGGGCTGCCACATTTACGACCCTGTGTTTAGCGGCTTGCAGTTGACCGCGCCGCTCTCGGTCCGCTCCGAAGGGCCGGCCCCCGGCGAACACAATTGGGCATTGAATTCGGTGATCCACTACGCCTTCCCCGGCACGCCCTATACCGAAGGCAAGACCGTGAACGTCACCTGGTACGATGGCGACGCGCGTCCGCCGGCCGCTGTGCAGGCCCTGCTGGGCTCCACCAAGCTGCCGGGCCAGGGATCGGTCTTCATCGGGACCAAGGGAGTCATGCTGCTGCCGCACGTTGGCCTGCCCGTGCTCCTGCCCGAAGATCAATTCCGCGATTTCGCCATGCCATCGTTTGAAACCCAGAACCACTACCACCAGTTCGTGGAAGCCGTGCTGGGCAACGGCAAGACGTCGGCTGGGTTCGATTACGCCGGACCGCTGACGGAGGCCGTGCTGCTGGGTCCGCTGGCAACTCGCTTCCCCAACATCACGCTCGAATGGAACTCCGCCAAGCTTCGGTTTACGAACTCGCGGGAAGCAGATCGCTTTGTGCGACGGCAGTATCGGGATGGGTGGCGTGTGAAAGGGTTGAGCTGAGCAGCCATCCCGCCGCGATCAGAATGGTGACATCGCTCAACAGGTGAAAGAGCAGCAAATGCCGGTAGGTTTCCGCGCCGTCCGCCAGCGAGGCGATGGCGAATTCGGCAATCGCCATCAGAGCGACCCCCACGGCTACTCCCGCAGTGCGGCTGCGCCGCGCCAGACGGATGCCGAGGCCCAGAAATAGCACGTACCAAACCACCATGTGCCACCACCACCGGATGTAGATCCCGGTTCGCAGCCGGCTCCACGAGTCGAAATGGTGCGCCAGGGCTCCGGGCGGAAATCCATCTTCACGGCGGAAGTTGCCTAGGGCCGGTGGCCGGATTTGAAACCCTTCCAGATGCAAATCGACTATAAGCATGTGGACCGTGCGCAGAGGATGGGTTACATAGAACCAGGCGACCTTGCCGTATCCGGTGCGATGCAGGAACGTGGTAACCCAAAATGGATCGCCGGCCGGATTTCTCGGATCACCGGCACTCATACCGATGTATTGCACGTCCTGGGCGCTGAGCCCCAAGGCAGTCAGATCCTGCTGCGGCGTCACCGATCGTTTCGAAATCTTGTTGAAGATCAGGTTGAAGAGAGGTCTGGCGCGATCGGCCTGCGGCACGGATGTTGCAGCGGCCCACAGCGCGCCAACCAGCAGGAGAGCAAGCAGTCTGCGCCGCAGGACCCATAGCACCACGACAGCCGGGATCAGTCCCACAGCCACATGCCGCGGCCCCGATGCGATGAACAGAACGGCGCCGAGCGCCAGAAAGAAGATCGTGGCTTCGCCCGGACGCTTGCTGGTGGCAGCGCGGAACGCCAGCGGAATCATAAGCAGCGCGCCCAGCAGCGCCGCCGTATCGGCGAAGAAGGAATTGCAATAGGCCACGTAGGCTACGTCGCCAAAAATCCAGAGTGCCGCCAGTCCCAGCACCAACCGGCGCCAGGCGTTCCACGGCCTCATGTGTACCAGCAGCGCGTAGTAGGCGCCCAGGAAGAGCAGCGCGTGAAGCGCGCCCAGCCAGCGGACATCGAACAGCGACGCCTTCGCCGCGCGCCCAATCCAGATGGGAGCGGCCGCAAGTGCGGCCTCGGATGACAACGGGCTGGGGTTCGCCGGGTCTGGCGAGAACCAGTACATCGGCGCAAAGTAGGCAAAGTTATCGACGCTGCCGCGGATATGCGACAGCGAGAAACGGGTATAGACCTTGCTGAAATCGCCGTTGTCCGCCAGTCCCACGGTTGGCGGCACAAAAAGCTGAGTAACCAGGATTGCGGCGCAAACAAGCAGCAATCCAAACTCAAGTCGGTCTATTGGCTCCCGAGTCATACGCACGCCAGTTCACGCCGCGCGATGGCGTGAACTGGCGGCGATCTATTCTAGAACAGATTCCACAAAAACTGATTGTATACTTCGTGGTGATACTGCACTTCGGGAGCTTTCACGAAGGTGCCCAGAAGGCGCGGGCAGCGGTCGGCGGACGCCTGCTTCAACTCGGCATAGCGATTCTTGACGTCCTCGCCAAGCAGCGTGGTAGTCCAGGGTGCGTTGCGGAAATTGGCCAGCGCATCGTAAATGTTGTCGGGCAAGTAGCGCTCGGCCGACCGCAGATTCTTAATGCGGGCGATCTCGCCTTCCAGGCCGCTTTTAAACACCGCGAGCATCACCAGGTAAGGGTTGGAATCGGGCGCCACCGAGCGCACTTCCACGCGCGCGCTGCGCTCATTCCCGATGGGGATGCGGATCATGGAACCGCGATCCACCGCCGACGCTTTTATCTGGTTGGGCGCTTCGAAGTGCGGGTCCAGCCGGCGGAAGGCGTTGACGCTGGGGTTCAGCATCAGGCAAATGTCGTTGCCGTGGGTGAGAATGCGGTCCACAAACTGCCAGGCAAACTTGCTCATCTTCTCCGTGCCGTCGGGATCCCAGAAGATGTTCTTGCCGTTCTTCGTAACCGAAACGTTGGTGTGCATGCCGCTGCCGTTCACGCCCACAACCGGCTTAGGCAGGAAGCTGGCAGAGAGCCCCATCTTGGTGGCCACCTGCCGGCAGATCAGCTTGTAGAGTTGGATCTGGTCGGCTGCGCCCACCACTTCGGAATAGCTGTAGTTGATCTCGAACTGGGACGGCGCCACTTCCGGATGGTCCTTTTCATTCTGGAAGCCCATGGCGCGCTGCACTTCGGCGCTGGTGTCGATGAAGAGGCGCAGCGGGTCGCTGGGCAGCGAGTGGTAATACCCCCCGGTGTTGACGTATTCGAACTTGTTGTTCTCGTGATAGTGGCGCTCGGCATCCACGCCCTTAAACAGGAAGCCTTCAATTTCGTTGGCGGCGTTCAGGGTGTAGCCGTTCTTCTTGAAGAGCGTCTCGGCGTAATTCTTCAGGACGCTGCGGATGTCGCCGGTGTACGGCGTGCCGTCCTTGTCGATGACTTCACCGAAGATCAAGACCTTACCAGGTCCAAAGATATCCGACGGAGCCCAATAAAAGGACCCCCAATCCATGCCCAGACGCAAATCGCTCTCGCGCTGCGCCGTAAACCCGCGGATCGACGACCCGTCGAAGGTCAGGTTGTCCCAGCTCTTAACGAGAAACTTTTTGTCGTAATCCAGCATGTGCAGGCGGCCTTCCAGGTCGCTGAACAACACGGTTACGGCTTTGATGCGCTTCTCATCTGTGAGGTACTTCAAACGTTCTTCGCGGATCGTTTCTATGGGCGTGCGGTTCTGGCGCGCCCTTTTCGCCTCCAGATTCAACTCTTCGAGTTCGCTGTACGACAGTGTCAGGAAATCTTGTAGTCCGTTCAACCTAAACCTCCCGGAAATTTGGGCCCAAACACCCAATTGTCCGCGTTCCGAGGGGAGAGAGGCAATGGTTCGGTAATAGATTGTGTTTATGGGAGCCATCAGCGAAAAGAGGGCCGGTGACTCCTAACTCCTTCCTTCCCCCTTACAATGATGAAAATGCCGCCCAAGTTCGCCGCCATCCTTCTCGCCGTCTCCGCCCACGCCATCGACCTGAAAACCGCCGTCATCGTCGCCCCCTCTTCCCTCAGCGCGCCCGAGCAGAAAGCCGCGGTCCTCCTCTCCGATGAAATCGAGCACCGCACTCGCATTCGTCTTCCCATCGCCACTCACTGGCCTGCCTCTGGACCCATCATCTTCCTCGGTCAGGAGAGCCACCTCCGGGCGATCCACCCTGCGCCCGTGATCGCGCCGGCCGCCGGAGTCGAGGGCTACCGCATCCAGATCGCGGGCAACACCATCCTGGTGCTGGGCAACGACGCGCGCGGCACACTTTTCGGCGCGGGCGCGCTGCTCCGGCGCCTCCACATGGACCGCGACACCGTGGAAGCGCCCGACACGCTCGAAGTGGCTAGCGCCCCCAAGTACGCGCTGCGCGGTCATCAACTCGGTTATCGCCCCAAGACCAATTCCTACGATGGCTGGAGTGTCCCCGTCTGGGAGCAGTACATCCGCGATCTCGCCGTCTTCGGAACCAACGCCATTGAACTGATTCCGCCGCGCTCCGACGATGCCGCCGATAGCCCGCACTTCCCGCTGCCTCCCATGCAGATGATGATCGAGCAATCGCGCATTGCGGCATCGCTCGGGCTCGACGTCTGGGTCTGGTATCCCGCCATGGATCGCGACTATTCCGACCCCAAGACCGTCGAGTTCGCGCTCCACGAATGGGGCGAAGTATTTCGGCAACTCCCGCGCGTCGACGCCATCTTCGTGCCGGGCGGCGACCCCGGCCACACCGAGCCCAAGTACCTGCTGGCCCTGCTGGAAAAGGAAACCCAGGTGCTGCACCGATACCATCCCAAGGCGCAGATGTGGGTCTCGCCGCAGAGCTTCGACCAGGCGTGGATGGACCAGTTCATCGGCATCCTTAGAACACAGAATCCCGCGTGGCTGAGCGGCGTCGTGTTTGGCCCGCAGGTCCGTATGAGCCTGCCCGATCTGCGCGCCGCCGTGCCCGCGCGTTACCCCATTCGCCACTACCCCGACATCACTCACTCGCGCCAGTCTCAATATCCAGTGCCCGATTGGGACGCCGCCTACGCTTTCACCGAAGCGCGCGAGGTGATCAACCCGCGGCCGGTGGACGAGGCCAGGATCTTCCGCCAACTGCAGCCCAACACCATCGGATTCCTGACTTACTCCGAAGGCTGCAATGACGACGTCAACAAGTTCGTGTGGAGCAGCCTCGGCTGGAACCCCGACGCCGATATCGCCGAAGTGCTGCGCGACTACGCCCGCTACTTCATTGGACAGCGCAACGCCGAAAGCTTTGCGCAGGGCCTGCTGGGGCTGGAGCGCAACTGGCGCGGTCCGCTTGCCGCCAACGCCGCGGTCGACACCACGCTCGAACAATTTCAGGAGATGGAGCGCACCGCCACGCCGCAACTTCGCGCCAACTGGCGCTTCCAGCAGGCCCTCTATCGCGCGTATTACGATGCCCACACGCGTGCCCGTCTCACCTACGAAAGCGAACTGGAAGATAAAGCCCTCGCCGAGCTGAAGGACTCCAAATCCGACGGGTCCGCCTCCGCCATGACTCTCGCCGAAGCCATCCTCGATCAGCCGCTCACTGACCGCACCGTGCTCGGGTGGCGCGCCCGCGTTTTCGAACTGGCCGAAGCGCTCTTCCAAAGCATCCGCATGCAGTTGAGTGTGCCGCGGTATCAGGCGATCTCGGTGGATCGCGGCGCCAATCTCGACACCATCGATTACCCGCTCAACAATCGGCCGTGGCTCAAGCAGCGCCTCGCCGAGATCCGCCAGCTTCCCGATGAAGCCACCCGGATGAAGGCCATCGCCGATATCGTCCATTGGACCGACCCCGGTCCCGGCGGCTTCTACGACGATCTGGGCAATCCCGCGCGCCAGCCTCATCTGGTCAGCGGCGTCACCGGCTTTGCGGGAAATCAGAACTGGCGCGTGTCGTGGCGCACGCACGCCGAGTCTTTGAATGACGAGCCGCTGCGCATGCATTACGATGGACTCGACACAGCGGCGCAGTACAAGGTCCGTGTGGTCTACGCCGGCGATAGTCCGCGCACCAAAATCCGGCTGGATGCGAATGGGATCGCCGTGCATCCGCTGATCGCGAAGCCGGCGCCAATCGCGCCCGTCGAATTCGACATTCCCAAATCCGCCACAGAGAAAGGCACGCTCGACTTGAGCTGGTACCGCGAAACCGGCCTGGGAGGCAACGGCCGCGGCTCGCAGGTCGCTGAAGTCTGGCTCATTCGAAAATGACACCAACATCCTCATCATCATGGGTAAGCCCCGTCAAGCAGAAGTTGCGCGAAGGCAAACCGGTCATCGCGGCCACCGTGACCACATCCAGCGTCGAGGCTGCCGCGCAGCTCGCGACCCTCGGCTTCGATTTCCTCTGGATTGAAATGGAGCATTCGCCCGTCACGCTGGAAACCCTCCGCCACATGGTCCTGGCGATGCGCGGCATGCACACGCTCCCTTTTGCGCGCGTGCCGGTCAATGAGCTCTGGACCGCCAAACGCGTGCTCGATATGGGCGCAGCCGGTGTAATTTTCCCGTTCAGCAGCACGCCCGAACTCGCGGCCCAGGCCGCCGCGGCCTGCCACTATCCGCCGCACGGACGACGCGGGTCGGGCGCAGGGCTCGCCAAGCTCGCCTGGCCCGAGCCCGACAACTATACCGATTCGGCCGACCAGAACGTCACCGTGATCATCGTGATCGAAGAGGCGCGGGCCGTGGAGCAGATCGACGAAATCGCCGCGACGCCCGGAATCGACGCGCTCTTCATCGGAACCAGCGACCTCTCTTTTTCCCTGGGCCTGCGCGGGGATCAGAAGGACCCGCGCCTCCAGGAAGCGGTCGCGAAGGTTCTCGAAGCCGGCAAGCGTCACGGAAAGGCGGTAGGACGTCCTGCCCAAACACCCGACCAGGTGAAGCACTACATCGACCAGGGCTTCCAACTTTTCCAAGCCCCCACCGACCTGGGTTTCCTCACCGCCGGAGCCAAGCGATACCTGGAGGCGATATAGGGTGCGAAAGAACCGGCTCCGCCATATACCGAGCCGCGACCGTAAGGGAGTCGGTGTTTTTACAGCGCAATGACTAATCCCCCCGGCCCCGCCTATAAGTGGTACGCGGTCGCCATGCTCTGGTGGATCGCGTTCTTCAACTACGCCGACCGCCAGGCTATCTTCTCAGTCTTCCCCCTGCTCCAGCGGGAACTCCACCTGAGCGCGCTCCAACTTGGGTTGCTGGGTTCCTCCTTCGCCTGGGTCTACGGTCTCGCCGCGCCCTTCGCCGGCAATATCGTCGACCGCATCCGCCGCAAGTCCGCAATCCTTGGGGGCCTGCACGCATGGAGTGCCATCTGCATGGCCACCGCGCTCTCCCGGAATCTCGGCACGCTGCTGGCTTTCCGCGCGGCCGAGGGCCTCGGCGAAACCTTCTACTTCCCCGCCTCCATGTCGCTCCTCAGCGACTATCACGGTCCGGCCACACGATCGCGCGCCCTCGGTTTCCACCAGACCAGCGTTTACACCGGCACCATCGCGGGCGGCTTCTTCGCCGGCCTCATCGGTCAGGTCTATGGCTGGCGCTGGTCGTTCGTGGTCTTTGGAGGCCTGGGAATCCTGCTCGGAATCGCCCTCAACCGATGGCTCATCGAGCCGCCGCGCCCCGTTGCCAAAACCGAGCGAATGCCCTTCGGCGAATTCGCGCTGGTGATTTGGCGTAATCCCACGGCACTTTTGCTGATGGCGGCGTTCCTCTGCTCCAACTTCGTCGCCACGGTGCTGCTCTCTTGGATGCCGAAATTCCTCTTCGACAAGTTTCACCTCAGCCTGGCCGCCGCCGGACTCACCGCCACCGTCTATGTCCAGCTCGCGAGCATGGCCGGATCGCCTCTCGGCGGTTGGCTTGCCGACCTACTCCGCAGGCGGACGCCGGGAGGTCGAATGATCATTCAGGCAGTGGGCGTGCTGTGCGGCGCGCCTTTTGTGGCGCTATGCGGTCTGACATCGTCGACGGTATGGCTGGTGGTTGCGCTCACGGCCTGGGGTCTGTTCAAGGGTCTCTACGACGCCAACATCTTCGCTTCCATGTTCGACGTCATCCGTCCCGAAGCGCGCGGCACCGCGGCGGGTTTTATGAACATGGTGGGCTGGCTCGGCGGAGGCGGCACCGCGCCCGTGGTAATCGGCTTCATTTCGCAACATCGGACGTTGAGCTTCGCCATCGCCGCTACAGCGTCCGTCTACGTGCTCGCGGGAGCGCTCCTGATCGCGGCCATCATTGCCACAAATCGGTGCTCAGATACTTTAGCCCCGAGTCATTGATGAGCGTAACCACCGTGTGCCCCGGCAGGATCTGCAACGCCGCCGCAATATTGGCTCCCGACGAGAACCCTGCGAAGATGCCCTCCTCGCGAGCCAGCCGGCGCGCCGCGGCAATTGCCTGCTCGTCGCTCACGGTCAAGCAGCCATCCACGTGCTCGCGCCGCAGCAGAGGCAGCTCCGCCATCGAATATCCGCCGCCCTGTATGCGATGCTGCACGGCGTCGGGTTCCACCAGATAGCAGCGCGTCGCGGGGTCGTACTCCTTCAAAGCGGCCGCGCATCCCGCGAAGCTCCCGCCCGTTCCGGCGAAATCGCAGAAGGCGTCGATGCGGCAATCGGCCTGTTCCAGGATCTCCGGCCCCGTGTGCAAATAGTGCGCCCGGAAGTTTCCCAAATGGCGGAACTGGTCGGCGCGAAAAGCGCCGCGTTCGCGCGCGATGCCCTGGGCGACCTCCTCCACAAGTTGCAGGTCGGCGCCCGATACCTGGCCGGGCAGCGAGCCGGCGGTCTGCCCTACCAGCACCACTTCTGCGCCCAGCGCCCGCATCATGCGAGCACGCTCAGGCGAATTGCCCTTCGACATCACTGCCACAAAAGGGTGGCCGTGAATACCGCACACAATCGCAAGGCCGGTGCCTGTGTTGCCACTGGTCAGTTCCACCACAGTCTGCCCCGGCAGCAGAGAGCCGTCCGCTTCGGCGTCTTCGATAATCTGCCGTGCGATTCGATCCTTCTTGGAAAATCCGGGATTGAGGTATTCGAGTTTGGCCAGCAGACGTCCGCCGGTTCCGCGCGCAAGGCGCGACAATTCCACCAGCGGCGTGGCACCGATGGCTTCCGCAATGGATCGCAGCATGTCTTAGCTTAATGGGGGAAAAGGGGTGGGGGCACGTCGCCGACAGTGCCCCCAAAGGGGTAGTTGAATCCAGCTTAGAGGACTACCGTAACAACCGCATGAAAGAACCGCGAAGATTTTGCCCGCGCTATGCCATAGAGCCGACACCGACCGGGACCAGTGTGCGCAATTCCACTCGCATGCCATCGAACTGTTTCATCAGGCCGCGCACGTCCACCGTCGCCAGACCCAAGCGGTACAGCGCCAGACGAAGATGAACCACTACCACACCGCAAGCGAAGTTGAGCTGCGCCATAACCAGCGTCGAGGCCAGGTCGGGCCGGTCGTACTGCGATTGCATCATCAAAATTCTCAACGCCGAGCAGGTACGCTGGAAATCGGCGTCCAGGCACTTCAGATAACCGCGAAAAATGTGGCTGCGCTGCGTTCGCAGGCGGGACACCATACGGCTATTGAACCCAGGCTGCGATTTCAAGAACTGCATGTCGCATTCATCCAGAATGCGAAGCATCGGCCGGTAGCGGTCTACCGACAAATCATCGATCCATTCGGCGGTCACAGGCAGCGTGCGGCCCTTCGACGTGAGCCGGCGGAGCACGATGGCAAGAGTGGCGCCGGTGCCAACTACTAATCCGACAAGGACTGCAAGGAGTAACGTCATCTGTTGTAAATTCTCGTTCAATTTCACCACAGATGAAAGTACGCCGTGTACCGGGTAGGTGTCAGTACTAACTTAGGTTATTAGTACCGCGGGGATCGCATTGCTAACATTAAGAAAACTTAGCCCCGGAGTGTCCCTGATAACTCACAGGCTGGATAATTCCGCCAAGCTCAAACGGCCCGTATAAATGGCCATCCCCAGCGCTGCGTGGACGCCCATCTCCAATAGGGCGCGTACCTCATCCATGGTGGTTATGCCGCCTGCGGCAGTCAGTTCCAACGGCGTAGCCGCCCGAAGCCTCCGGAACCAGTCCAGGTCAGTGCCCTGCAGCATCCCTTCCTTATCCACATAGGTACAGAGGAAACCGGAGCAGTAGGGCTCCAACTGCTCGAGCACGTCCTCCGCTTTGAGTTCAGTGGACGCCTGCCACCCCTTCACCACGATGCGGCCCTCTTTGGAGTCGACGGCCACGATCACCCTCTCGCGCCCGATCGCCTCGCTCAGTTCGCCGAGGAACAACTGGTTGATTCCGTCGCGAGTAAAGGCGGACGTCCCCACAATCACGCGATGCGCGCCCTGCTCGCGCAGCGCTCTGGCACGATCTACGCTTCGCACTCCGCCGCCCACCCGGGTTACCGCCTTCGATGCCAGCAGCCGCACCAGGCCATCGTTCGAACCGCGCCCCATGGCCGCGTCGAGATCGATCACCTGGATCTCGGGGAACGCGGCGAAGCGGCGCAGCATCTCCTCGGGGGAGTCGCCTTCCAGAGCCTTCTCGCGGCCCTGTACTAACTGGACCACCTTGCCATCCATCAGGTCGATGCACGGAACAATCATGTGGTCACCCGAACGGGGATGCCGCGCTTATCCAGCTCTTCCTTCAGATGGTTCACCGTGTACGTTCCATAGTGAAAGATCGACGCTGCCAGCGCCGCGTCCGCGCATCCCTCCGTCAACACGCGGATGAAGTGTTCCGGCTTCCCCGCCCCGCCGCTTGCGATCACCGGGATGTGCGTGGCACGCGAGACGGCGCGCGTCAATGCGCAATCGAACCCGTCCTGCACGCCATCGCTATCCATGGAGGTCAGCAGGATCTCGCCGGATCCCAGGGCTTCGCCGCGCGCCGCCCACTCGATGGCGTCCATGCCCTCGTCGTCGCGGCCGCCGCGCGTGTAGACGTGCCAGGCATCCGCGCCGTGCCGCCGCGCATCGATCGCCAACACCACAGCCTGCGCGCCGAACTCGTGGCTCAATTCCGTAATCAGCTCGGGACGGCGCACGGCCGCGGTGTTCACCGAAACCTTGTCGGCGCCCGACAGCAGGATGGCGCGTGCGTCGGCCACCGACCGGATGCCGCCGCCCACTGCCAGCGGGATGAAGACCTGGCGAGCCGTGCGGAGGACCACGTCCGCCATAATCTCGCGCGCATCGCTGGACGCTGTGATGTCGAGGAAGACCAGTTCGTCGGCGCCGTCGCGATTGTAGCGATCGGCCAGTTCCACAGGATCGCCCGCATCGCGCAGGTTGACGAAGTTGACGCCCTTCACGACGCGTCCACCCGTAACGTCCAGGCAGGGAATGATTCGCTTGGCTAGCATTTTTCGGTCCAGGAAATTCTTCACGATCTTTTGCCCGAGCTCTCCCGATTTCTCCGGGATGGAACTGCACTCCGTACACATTCTCCGACTCGATCACGGCGGTGTACTTCACTTCGTAGGTGCAATTCGCCGCCGCCCGAAAATTATCGGGAACATAATAGCTGTGGGCGAAATAGACGAACGGGCGCGCTCCCAGATCGCGCAGCAGCTTCGACTCCGGCTTCACTTCAAGCTCGTTCCAGCCCATGTGCGGCACTCTGGCGCTGGCGGGAAAGCGCTGCACCGTGCCTTCGTACAGGCCCAAACCGCGCACCTCCGGGGCCTCTTCGCTCTGCTCGAACAGCGCTTGCATGCCCAGGCAAATCCCCAGGAACGGAACTCCCGCGCGGATGCGCTCCAGCAGCGCGTCCCGCACATCCAGCTCATCGAGGGCCCGCATCATCTGTCCGAAATGGCCCACTCCCGGCAGAATGATCTTCGACGCTTTTCGCAGCTCTTCGGCATTCCGCACCAGCGTGTACTCGCACCCGATCGCGCCCAGCGTGTTCTGCACCGATCGCAGATTGCCCGCCCCGTAATCCAGGATTGCGATCATAGAAGCCCTTTGGTCGACGGCAACTGGTCCTTCAGCCGCGCGTCCTTCGAACAGGCGTACTTCATGGCTCGCGCGAAGCATTTGAAGATGGCTTCGATTTTGTGGTGATTTGACCGGCCGTAGAGCACCTTGGCGTGCAGGTTGGCGCCGGCGTGGTTGACGAAGCCGCCGAAGAAATCCTCCACCAACTCGGTCTGCAGATCGCCCACCAGCCGCACTTTTACTTTGTCTTTGTAAACCAGCGCGGGCCGGCCGCCCAAGTCGAGCGCGACCACGCAGAGCGTCTCATCCATCGGCAGCACGAAGTACCCGGCGCGATTGATGCCCTTGCGGTCGCCCAACGCCTTGGCAAACAACTGCCCCAGCACGATGCCGACATCTTCCACGGTGTGATGCTGGTCCACGTCAAGGTCGCCATCGGCGTGAAGCTTCAGGTCGAAGCCGCCGTGCTTGGTGAACAGCTCCAGCATGTGATCGAAGAAGCGAATGCCGGTCGCGATCTCATATTTGCCGCGGCCTTCGATTTTCAGCGAGCCACCGATTCGAGTCTCCTTGGTATCGCGCTGAATTGTCGAACTTCTCATTTTGGGAACACCTCGCACAGATAGTTGACATCGTCAACTATCGCAAATGATTTCTCCTCGTGAAACAAAAACACCAGATCCAGGTACAGCGGATTGGACGGCGCCGCGATTCCGATGAACGGAACCTTGGCAGCCCTTGCGCACCGGGCATCGTCTACCGTGTCGCCCACGTAGTAAACATCGCAATCGCAATTGGCCTTGACGATTTCGAGCAAACCATCGGGCGCAGGCTTGCGGTTGGCCACCTGCTCCATTCCGAGGATCGGGTCGAAGACCAAGTTCGGAGCGAAGCGCTGGAGCGTGAGATCGGCTTCGAATTTCGGCCGTCCGGTAAAGACTGCAAAGCGGAACTGCTCGTTGAGGCTTTCCAGCATGCCCGGCTGCGCTACCCAGCGTTCGCGCAGCATCAAGCCATCGCTGCCGTTGCCGTGAAAAATGCCCTGAAAGTGATCGCGCACAGCGTCGAACTCCACCTCGACTCCGGCCGATTTCACCAGGTGGTGGGAGAGCTTCCAATCGTCGTTGAAGCCGCCCTGATTCTTGCACTCCTGGATGGCATCGGGCCCCGGCTTTGCGCCGGTGAAGTGCTCCACGGTGCGGGCGATGGTCTCGCGGTACGACTCGGTGACGTCCACCAGCACGCCATCCATATCGAATACGAGCATCGGTTTGCTCATTGGTTCCACATCTCTTCCAGCGCGGTCAGCATCTTGCGCGTCTGCTCGCGCGTTCCCACTGTGATGCGCACACACCCAGGCGCTTCGTAGCTGCGATCGCGCACCAGGATCGCCTGGTCGCGGAGGGCATCGCGCACTTCAATCGCGCGTTTGCCGAAGTTCCCGAGCACGAAGTTGCCCGAGCTCGGCACGTATGGGATGCCCAATTTTTCGAGGCCCACGCAGAGCAGTTCGCGCGCCGCCAGCACCTCCGCCACATACGTCTGCACGTAGCCCGTGTCTTCCACCGCCGCCTGCGCGGCCAGAACCGCCAGCGCATTTACACTGTAAGGCGACTGCGCCTTGTGCAGATAGTGGATGTTGGCTTCATGCGAGAACAGGCAGCCCAGGCGCATCGCAGCCATGCCGAAGACCTTCGAAAATGTGCGGCACACGAAGAGGTTCGGCACCCGCTCAATCTCGGTGATGGCTGTGACTCCGGAGAATTCGTAATAAGCCTCATCCACCAACACCACGGCTTTGCGCGCGCGGTGTAGAATCCGTTCGACGCCCAGCAGAGAGACTCCTGTGCCGGTGGGGTTGTTGGGATTGGCCAACATCACGGCGCGCGTTTCCGGCGTGATGGCATCGAGGACCGCCTGCAGCGGAAACTCCATTCCCTGCTGCGGGTACGCGATCTCCGTGATCTTCGCACCCGCCACCTCCGAATAGAAGCGGTACATGGCGTAGGAAGGCTTCAGGAGCACCACTTCCTGGCCATCGTCGACGTATGCATTGACGAAGACCTGGATCGCTTCATCGGTGCCGTTGGTGAAAACGAACTGTTCGGGCCGCACACGGAAGTAGCGCGCGATGGCGTCCTTGGCTTCGCCGTACTCGGGGTAGACGGCGAGCGCGGCCGGGTCGAGCTGCTCCTTCAGGGCGGCGATGACTTTGGGGGAACAGCCGACGGTGTTCTCGTTGAAGTCGAGGCGAAGTTTGCCGGAGCGCCCACCGGTCGGGGGAGAGTAGGGCGCCATGGCTTGCACGGCGGGGCGCGGCTTGATGGCTCCCTTGGGGAGCTTCGGCGGCTTCATCGGGGCCTCCGGTTTGGTGTCAACCTTACTTCTACGGAGCGGGCGTGAGCTTCCAGGCCCTCGGCCCTTGCCAGCGTGATGATGGCGGGGACCAGTTTTTTCAGCCCGGATTCGGTGAGGCTTTGTACCGAGATCACCTTGATATAGTCGGTCACGGCCAAGCCGCCTCTTTGGCGCGCCGCCCCGCTGGTGGGGAGAACGTGATTGGGGCCGGAGGCATAGTCGCCCGCGGCCTCCGGACTGAACGGACCGATGAAGACACTGCCGGCATTCCGCACGCGTTCGAGCAGCGAGGCGTCCGGGATGCTCAGGTGCTCAGGCGCGAAGCCGTTCGCGATCTCGACGGCTTCTTCCAGCGAGCGGACCATCACGATGGCCTTCGACGCCTTGCGCGCCACTGCTGCCGTGGGCAACGTTGCGAGTTGGCGCTCCACCTCTTTGGAAACCGCGGCGGCCAGTCGTTTCGACGTGGTCAGCAGCACGGCCGACGCATCCACATCGTGCTCGGCCTGGGCCAGCATGTCGGCGGCGATATGGCGCGGATCGCCGTCGGCTGCGATGATCAGAATCTCGGTGGGGCCAGCCACAAAGTCGATGCCCACTTCTCCCGCCAGCAGCTTTTTCGCCGCCGCCACATAGATGTTACCCGGTCCTACGATGCGGTCGGCACGCGGCACAGTGCCGGTCCCGAAGGCGAACGCCGCGATGGCCTGGGCTCCGCCCATTTGAAATACGTTGCGCACGCCTAGCAGCGCCGCCGTGCCGAAGACCTCAGTGACGGCGCGCGGCGATGCGATGCAGATGTTGGGGACGCCGGCCACCTGCGCCGGCACCACCGTCATCATGATGGTGGAGGGCAGCGGATAGCGGCCCGCGGGGATGTATGCCGCCACAGTTTCCAGCGGGCGCACAATCTGGCCCAACGTGACGCCTTGCTTCACCACGGTCCACTCGCGGGGCATCTGGCGTACCGCGTAAGCCCTGATGTTCGCCGACGCAGTGGACACAGCGCTGGTGAAGTCTGGCGTCAGTTGACGGGACGCCGCTACGAGTTCCTTTTCCGGAACGCGCACGCTCTTGCGATCCAGGCCGTCGAACTGGCGCGCGTACTCCATCAAGGCCCGGTCGCCGCGTTTCCGGACCGCGTCGAGAATCGGACGCACTACCGCTTCCGCTTGCTCGAATCGGGCCGCTTTCCGCGCCAGCAGACGGCCAACATCCTTGCTCTCCAGAATCCGCATCACAGCACGATTTTGTTGAGCGGGTACTCCACAATTCCCTGCCCGCCGGCTTCCTTCAAGCGCGGAATGATGGTGCGCACCGTCGATTCGTCCAGGATGGTATTCACCGCCAGCCATTCGTCATCGCTGAGGTTTGAGATGGTGGGGCGCTTCAATGCGGGGAGCACGCCGAGCACCGCGGCCAGATCCTTCTTGTGCACGTTGAGCATGAGTCCCACTTTGCCGAGCGCGTTGATGGCGCCTTCCAGAAGCATCTTGATGTCCTGCAGCTTCTGGCGCTTCTCCGCGTCCTCCCACGACTGCTTGTTGGCGATCAATTGCGTGTTCGACTCCATCACGGTGTCGATGATCTTGAGTTTGTTGGCGCGCAGAGACGAGCCGGTTTCGGTCACTTCCACGATCGCATCGGCCAGCACGGGCGGCTTCACTTCGGTGGCGCCCCAACTGAACTCCACCTTCGCGGTGACTCCGTGCGACGCGAGATACCGCTTCGTGGTGGCGACCAGTTCCGTGGCGATGATCTTGCCCTGCAGGTCCTTCGCCGAGTGGAAGCCGGACTGTTCCGGCACGGCCAGCACCCAGCGTACTTTGCCGAAGCTCTGCTTGGCGTAAATGAGGTCGGCCACCGCGACGATATCGGCCTCCATCTCTTCGATCCAGTCGCGGCCGGTGAGGCCGGCGTCCAGGATTCCGTCTTCCACGTAGCGCGCCATCTCTTGCGCGCGGATCAGCATGCATTCAATTTCGGGATCGTCGATGCCCGGGAAGTAGGAGCGGCTGCTGGTGGTGATGTTGAAACCGGCGCGGCGAAAGAGATCGACCGTGGCGTTCTCGAGGCTGCCTTTGGGAATGCCGAGTTTGAGCTTCATTGCTTGCCTCCGTAGACCGCGTTGGGATCGTAGGTGCGTTCGTCCACCACCTTCCATTCGCCCGATTCCAGGCGGCGGAAGAAGCAGCTTTGGTAGCCTTCGTGACACACGCCAGGGCCGATGGCTTCCACCTTGACAACGACGGCGTCGAGGTCGCAATCGGTGGAGATCTCTTTGACCACGAGGCGGTGGCCGGAGCTTTCGCCCTTGAGCCACAGCTTGCGCCGCGAGCGGCTATAGAAGGTGGCGAAGCCGCTTTCGACGGTCAGGCGAAAGGCCTCTTCGTTCATATATCCGACCATCAGCACACGGCCCGTGGCGTGGTCCTGAATGACGGCGGTGACCAGGCCGTCCGATTTTTGAAAATCCAGATTCATCGCGGTACGCAATAAAAAAGCCCGCCAGTACTGCGGCGGGCGGCCTTTCCGATGTCAGTTGGGTGAAATCAGAACGTGGCCCGTCGCCTGTGGGCAAGGTGATGATGATGTTGCCGTGCGACGGTTGCCATAAAGGGAAAGTATAACATGGAGGGCGCGGCGCGGGCTTCGCGGAACTATAATTCGGTTACGGTGTCAAAAAGGGCATTGAAGTCTGAATTTTAAGTGCGGTGTTGACGAGCACAAAACGCGATGCATTCGTTCATGCGATCAGTCGGCAGATTCCTGCTTCGCGCCGCGGAATTCCTCTGGATCCAAGTCGGGATGATCCTCTCTCTCGCCTTGGCCTATGTCACCGATCCCCTGGGGCACGCTTGGGGTCCGCTGGTATTGCTTTCCGGTTTGGTTCTTACCGTGGTGTGTCTGGTCATCTTCCGCAGAAAAACGCGGCCTTGGAAAATCAGGTACGACGCTGAGAGCTGGCGGCTGAACCAGATTGAGCGTAGACTGCATCCGGGCAGAGCCAGGTTCAGGCAGATCGCTAAGCGGATCCTGATTTGGGTCCCGGCTGCGATGGCCGCATTGGTGCTGTTCTTCTTTCCGATCGCGTCCCACCTAGTGCACCCGAGTTCACGATACTTAGGACACTACCGCATCCCAATCCACTGGACTTATACGGTCTTCGCAGCGCCTCAATTTGATTTGCTCGAGGTCGTCATCAATAGTGGCGTCAGAGGACGATTTGGGACGACACCTTTCTTGATAACACCGTTTTGGATGGTGCCAGAGCCACTATCGCTTGCAACCTTCGAGTCGGCTACGAACCCTAGCAGCTTCAATTTCGAAAAGATGGCGGCGAGCATAAAAGAATCATCGCTGATCAGAAGATTCCAATTGGGTGATGAAGCCTTAACTTGCTGGCAGTACCGGCCTCGTGACCAACACGTATCCTTCTCGGCGGGGGGCGATTGGTACGTAACCTGCGCGGCTCCCACGGCTGCGCATGAACGTTATTTCTCCGCGCACTTCCGCGGCCGAAGGGAGGATCTCCGCGCCTTCTATCAAATCATTGAAGGTGTCAGGCCACTCCCGTAGCCGCTACTTGCTTCCGCCGCCTTCGATGGGGTATCCCTTCCAGACGTATTCCAGCGCTTCGGGCAGGGTTTGCCGCTTCACTGCACCGTCGGTGTGACCGGCGTTGCGCGCGAATACGAACTGGTAGTGGTAGCCTTTGTCGGCCAGCACCTTCGCCATGCGCTCATTGGCGACCACCCAGTCGTGCATTCCGTCGCCCATGGGGTTCGGATTGAAGTTGTCGCGGTCGCCGACTTCCATCCACAGGCGGATCGGCTTGACGGGACTGTTGGGAATCAGGTGTTCGTGAAATTCCCAAGCGCCGTGGGGACTATCCGGATTCGACGGCCACTGCTGGTTCACGTAAGTGCCCGAGTAAGTCAGCACGCGATGGTAGAGTTCCGGGTGGTACCACGCCATAATCAGCGCGCAGGAGCCTCCGGAACTGCCGCCCATGGTGGCGCGGCCGTTGGGGTCCTTCGTCAGCTTCACGTTGAACTTCTCTTCCACCAGCGGCAGCACCTCCTTCTCCACCCACTCGGCGTAGAGTCCCGACATGGTGTCGTACTCCAGGCCGCGCTCACTGCCCTGCGCGTCGCCGCTGCCGTTGCCGATGGAGATCGCGATCATCACCGGCACCTTGTGCGCGGCGATCAGATTGTCCAGCGCGGTAAACAGGCCGCGATCCACCCCGTCCGCGCCGACAAGGAAGGGCGCGACTGTGCCGGGGACGTACTGCTTGGGGACATAAACGGCCAGCTTTCTTGTGTAAGGAGCGGGATGGCTGGTGGTGACGATGATCTTCGCGGGGTCGTTCGGATCGGGGTGCCCAAAGGTGCCCTGCTCACGCGCGATCCCGGGGTAGATCTTGCTGTCCGTCGACTCCATGGTGAAGTTGTAAACTGCGCCCTGGGGCACGCCTTCCTGTACCGCCATCTCCGGCGCTGCAGTGTGCGTGGGACCGAGGATGAAGTTTCCGTCGGCGTTTGCCGGGGCGTTGGCGCCATCCTCCAGTTCTTTCGCCGAGACGTATCCGGACGTGTGCGGATCGCGTGTAGGTGGCGGCTGGCGGGGCGGTCGGCCGTTAGGGGCAGGTGGCTGGGCGGGCGCCTGGGCCAATGCCGGATTCCATCCAGCCGCTACGGTCAGCAACAACGCGGTGCTCAGAAGACGGGACATTCGAAACTCCTTTAGCTATTAGTGATACCAAATCACGCGCGGCCTGCGAACGTCCGGGTCTCCGTCGCCACTTTCACCTTCTCGCCTTCCTTGATGAAGAGGGGCACACGGATCTCGAGGCCGGTTTCCAGTTTGGCGGGTTTGGTTACGGTGCCGCTCGACGAATCGCCGCGCACGCCCGGCTCGGTGAACGCGACTGCCAGCTCCACGAAGGTGGGCAGTTCCAGACCGATCGGGTTGCCGTTGTACTTGAGCAATTCCACCAGCGTACCCGCGATGAGGAAGTCCATGGAGTTCCCCATTACATCTTCGGAGAGAGTGAGCGTCTCAAAGGTTTCCTGGTCGAGGAAATGAGAGCCATCGCCATCGCTGTACAGGTAGGAAGCGGCCACCTGTTGCAGGTCGGGCTCTTTGAACTTGTCACTGGCTTTGAAGGTCTTTTCGAAAACTGCATTCGTCAGCAGATTGCGAACCTTGAGCCTCACCAGGGTCTGACCGCCGCGCGCCGTGGGCGTGTTTACTTCTGCGTCCAGGCAGGAATAGGGTGTGTTGTCCAGTTCGAACAGAGTTCTCTTCTTTACGTTAATTGCGTCGATCAATACAGCCATAAATTAAATTCAAGTATAGCTGGGAAGCAGATCGACGCCGGTTCCGGTTACTCCGATCGCAGCGCCTGCACTACATCTACGCGGGCGGCTCTGGCCGCAGGGACCAGCGACGCCACCATCGCCGCTATCAGTAGCACGGCTGCCGAACCCACCACCGGCAGAAGGCCCGGCAGTCGTACCAATTCCAACCAGCTTCCGGCCAGGCGCGCCAGGACGTAGCCGCCCACCACGCCCACCAGGACTCCCTGCGCCGCCATCACCGCGCCCTGCGAAACCACGCCGCGAACGAGTTCGCGCGGCTCCGAGCCGATAGCGAGGCGGATGCCGAATTCGCGCATGCGGCCGCTGACCGAGAACGCGAGCACACCGGCTACGCCGACTACCGCGATGGCGAGCGCAACGGCAGCGAAGCCGCCGAACACCAGCGTGTTCAGGCGATCGGGCGTGAGCACTTCGGCGCGCACGTCTTCGAGAGTGGCCGGACGTTCCACAGGTTGGTCCGCCGAGAGACCGCGGATGATTCGGCGGATGGGATTGACCAGCGCGTAGGGGTCGCCGTGGGCATGCACGAAGAGGCGTCCCCCAAAAGTGACTTCCTGGCCAAACGGGCTATAGACCGTCATCGCGGGGCCCGGCACTATGTTTTCGTCGTCCAAATCTGCCACCACACCGACGATTCGGCGGGGCTGCTGGCTCACATCGATGAACTTGGTAACGGGGTCGGTCCACATGCAGATGGCGGTTTACCGCATCCTGGTTGGGGAACATGCGTTGCGCCACGCTTTGGCTGACGATCACCACCGGCTCGGCGCCGCGGCGATCCAGATCGTTGAAGTCGCGGCCGGCGATTAAGGGCACACCAAGCGACGCGAAGAATCCGGGCGAAACATTGCGGAAGCGGGCGCGCGGATCCTCTTCACCGGGCGCGCGCACACGGCCTTCCACCGAAAACTCGAAGCCGGGTCCAAAACTGCCGGCATCGCGCCAGGGGATTTGCGTGCCCTCCGACACGTGCTCCACGTTAGGCAATTCGGCGATGCGCCGCATGGTTTCGCGGTAGAAGCTCACAACCTGGTCGGGCGTCCGGCCGTAGGACATCACGGGCACGTTCAACGCGAGCACGTGGCGAGTATCGAAGCCGGTCTGGGCCGCCTGCAGCGCGAGCAACGCCTTCAGCAGCACGGTGGCGCCCACCAGCAGAAGAAAACAGGCGGCGATCTGGGTGATGGCGAAGACGCGCAGGCGGCGATTGGTGCTGCCGGTGATGCGCGGGCTGCCATTTCCCTGGCCGATGCCGCGCGGGGCGCCGGCCGAGGGCAGGCGAGGAACATATGCCAGCAGCACCGCCGCCACGATGGCGAGCAGGGCGCCCACCCAGAGCAGGCTGGAATCCACCGTGAGATCGAGCGCTCGCACGGAGAAGCGCGCAGCGTAACGCGCCAGGATTGCCACGATGGGTTCGGCGATGAGGACGCCGAGGGCGGCGCCGGCGCCGCACAGCACCAGGCTTTCTGCGAGAAGCGTTCGCCGCAGCGCCGCAGGACTGGCGCCGAGTGCCGCGCGCACCGCTAGCTCGCCTTCGCGCCGGACCGTTCGCGCCAGCACCAGGTTGGCCACGTTGGAGCACGCGATTAGGAAAATCAGGCCGGCCGCGGCCAGCAGCACCAGCAGGACGGTCCTGGCTTTGGAGGTGATCTGGTCACGCAGGCGGACGGCAGTGATTTGGTTGCCGACCTTCTTCGAGTATGCTTCCGGATGCTGCTGGACCATGGAAGCGTGAACGGTGCGCAGGTCGGCGAGGGCCGCTTCGAGCGTGACGCCAGGGGCGAGGCGGCCGAAGAGCTCCGTCATACGATGCACGCGGCCCTGCACCATGGTGGCGGAGAGATGGTGCGGGCTGGTAACCACGTTGGCGATGATCTCGGTCTCGGCGGGGTATGGCACCGAGGGTTCGAGCACGCCCACGATGGTGGCCGAGCGGGTGCCGAGCCTGATGGTCTTCCCCAGCACCGAACGATCGTTCTTGAGCTGCGTGGTCCAGAAGCGGTAGGTCAATACAGCCGCGCCGGCAGCGGAGGGGCCGTCATCGGCGGGGCCCAGCAGACGCCCGAGCACGGGATGCAGTCCCATGACGTCAAAATACGAGCCTCCGACCACTCCCGCGCGGACCTCGCGCGGCTCGCCCAGCCCCACCATGGTGAAGCCGATGGTGGAGAAGTCACCGAAGGCGCTCAGCGTGGTGACGCGCGATTTCAGATCCTGAATCTCCGGCACGGAGAAGAGCGCGTTCTCGACGCCGAGCCCGGGAGCGCTCTGGCGGATGTAGATGAGGCGGTTCTCGTCGCGATTGGCGAGCGGGCGCAGGAGCACTCCGCGGACAAGGCTGAAGATCGCGGCGTTGGCGCCGATGCCGAGGGCCAGGGTCAGCACCACTGTGAAGGCGAGCCCTTTGGCGCGCCCCAGGGAACGAAACGCGAATCTCACATCACGCAGGAAGGTCATGAGAAAAGCTCCTTGATACTGATATGTCGAACGTGTGGGCACGAAATCGACATCGGGTTGAAAAAAATCCGCCGTGGCTTTCGACGGAGTCTATCGTTTTTCGTCCTCGGCGAGTAGGTCGCCAAGGCGGTCCAGTTTGCGTTCCCACATGGAGCGGCGGTCGGCAACCCATTGCGCCGCCAGTGCGAGTCCAGCCGATTCGACGCTGCAGGTGCGTACCCGGCCGACCTTTTCCGTGTGCACCAGCCCGCTTTGCTCCAGAATTTGCAGGTGTTGCACCACCGCGGCCAGCGTGATCGAGAGGGGCTCCGCCAGCCGTGAGACGGAAATCGGCCCCTCGCTCAGCTTTTCCACGATGGCGCGGCGCGTGGGGTCGCCGAGCGCGTGGAAGATATCGTCGATATTGAGTTTCGCGTGCCGCATGGCTTCGCTTACCGCGGCTGGCTGTTCAGTTCCTTTGCCAATTGTTCCAGCAGCTTGCTCCAACCCTCTTCGCGGATCTTGGGGCCGTCGGAGCCTTCAAAGAACGCACCCTGATCGGTGAAGATCAGGTTAGTGCCTTTGTCCGTCGGCAGGAATTCCAGGGTAGCGAGCGACGCGGAAAAGCATCGATCTCCCATGCTCATGGTGTAGGCCAGTACAATTCGGTGGTTAGGAACGATGTCCTGGTAGGTGGTGTGGTTGGTGAATTCGGCCCCTGAAAATGGCCCTTCTTTGGAGCGGGCGCGGACCACTTCCCTGCCGCCTGCGCGAAAGTCCATTTCGAATTCGAGCACATCGCGCTTTTCCCCTTCAGCGAACCAGCGGCGTTTCTTGGCGGGATCGGAGAAAGCGGAGAACACCCGCTCTGGCGCGCTTCCATACGTGCGTTCGATGACGAATGTGCAATGAGTTACGGATCGGTTTTCCATGTTCGGCTCCTCGATTTGAATAGTAAAGCTTATGCTTAAGTATTGCCGGGGAGCGCTGGATTGTCAAGCGAATACTTAAGTAATTTTGGCGCGCCGTTGTACACTGTCAGGAGCCTGAAGGAGGCTTGTCATGCACCCGGCAAAAGCAGAAGGCCCATTGACTCCCGCCATAATTTTCGATTTATTACAGGCGCACCAGCGCACCGCAGCTTTGAAGGCTGCGATTGAACTCGACATTTTTCGCGCCATCGGCGATGGGCCGGGCGATGCCGCCTCGATTGCGCGACGGTGTTCGGCGTCGGAGCGCGGGATCCGCATTCTGTGCGATTTCCTGACCATCTACGGACTGCTGGAAAAGCACGACGGCTGCTACAAGCACTCGCCCACCAGCGCCGCGTTTCTGGATCCGCGCTCGCCCGCCTCGCTAGCGTCCATTGCGCAGTTCCTGAGCAACAAGGCCATGTTGGAGCCCTTCGAACACTTGGCGGAGGTCGTACGATCGGGCCGCACTACCTTGCCGGGCGATGGCAGCGTGGAGCCGGAGAATCCCGTGTGGGTACAATTCGCCGAGACCATGGCGCCGATGATGGCCCCGATGGTCGGTCCGCTGGGCGCGATCGTGCTGGAAGGCAGCACCGAACCGATGCGCGTGCTCGACATCGCCGCCGGCCATGGGCTGTTCGGCATCGAGATCGCGAAGCAGAATCCGCAGGCCCGGGTGACTGGCTTGGATTGGGCGCCAGTGCTGCGCGTAGCTCTGGACAATGCCCGCAAGGCCGGTGTGCAGGATCGCTATGACATGCTGCCCGGCAGTGCCTTCGAGGTGGACTACGGCGGACCGTACGACTCCGTGCTGCTTACCAATTTCCTGCACCACTTCGATGTGCCCACCTGCGTCGGGCTGTTGAAGAAGGTGCACGCGTCGTTGAAACCTGGAGGGCGCGCGGCCACGCTCGAGTTCGTGCCCAATGAAGACCGCGTCTCGCCGCCCATGCCCGCCGCATTCAGCATGACCATGTTGACTACCACTGCGGCGGGAGACGCTTATACGCTAAGCCAACTCACCGACATGTATCAACAGGCGGGCTTCCACGACATCACCAGCCATCCAATTCCGATGAGTCCTCACACGGTGGTGATGGGTCTGGCTTGAGTTAGTGCGAGACCTTACACTCGCACCACACGATCCATCGCGAGAAACTCCTGTATGTGGGGGTGATCGGATTTCTCCAACTCCGCTGTAGGACCGAAGAAGATCACCCCTCCGTCGTAGAGGAACACAACTTTGTCGGCCACCTTATACATGAGGTCCAGAT
The DNA here is from genome assembly GCA_963815475.1 of uncultured Solibacteraceae bacterium. Lineage (GTDB taxonomy): Bacteria > Acidobacteriota > Terriglobia > Bryobacterales > Bryobacteraceae > Sulfopaludibacter. Next base: position 919,250 of record CAWFHD010000001.1, read on the forward strand.
CGTGGGTCACCACTACGGAGGTCAACTGAAGCTGCTTCTTGAGGCGGAGCATCAGGTCGCCTACCAGGTCGGACATGATGGGATCCACCATGGTGGTGGGCTCATCGTAGAGAACGCACTGCGGCTGGGCGGCTAGTGCGCGGGCGATGGCTACGGCGCGCTTGTAGCCGGTGGAGAGGTCGGCCGGGTAGACGTCGCGATAGTCCGAGATGTCCACCATCTGCAGCAGGCCGTTGACCACGTCTTCCTTATTCTGGGCGTTGTAATCCTCGCGCAGTTCCAGCGAAAACAGAATATTCTCAGCCACCGTAAGCGAATCGAACAGGGCCCCCGACTGGAAGACCATGGTGACTTTGCGGCGGATGCGACGCAACTCGGCTTCGGGGAAGTTGGTGATATCCTCATGAGCCACGATAATATTGCCGCAATCGGGCTTCAGGAAGCCCATGATGTGGGAGAGAGTGACCGACTTGCCGACGCCGCTGCGGCCAATGATGGCCACGGTTTCGCCGGGATCGACAAAGAAGTTGGAATCGACTAAAACGGGCCTGTCGAACGTCTTATGGACGTGCCGGAATTCTATGTAATGCGGGTAGGAGTCACTTTGCGGCATGCCGGTTCCATTCTTCCAGGGTGTTAACGTTTTGAAAAGGCGCGACTTCCGTCACAGGATACACCGTCACCGCGAGATCGGCCAAAGCGGCGGCCACCTTGCGGACGCCCGCCTGGAAGGCGGCTTCCACGGCCGGGAGCGCACTCCGCCGCCAAACGATGCACAACGGTTCCAGACGACCGGATGGGCCCTGTGGCACAACTGTGGTTTGCCGGACTTCGGCGACGGCCAGCAGATTCGAAAGGAAATCGGCGGTAAGCTCGGGCATATCGCAGGCCACCACCAGGTTCCATTCGGAGCTGGTGTGGCGGAGCGCCGTCAGGATTCCGCTCAGCGGGCCTTCTCCGGGAAAAGCGTCAGGAATCACGGGGTATCGCAGGCTGCCGTAAAGGTCGGGGTCGCCGACCAGGACTACCGAACCGGCCGCCAGTTCCACCTGCCGCGCCACGGAGCAGGCCAGCGGCTCTCCTCGAAAAGGCAGCAAGGCTTTATCGCGGCCCATGCGGGAGCTGCGCCCGCCCACCAGCACGTACCCGGCCCGCGTCACATAGAAATGATACCATCGGGTTTTGAAGGCTATTTGAATCCGGTAGATACCTCCGTCGAATTACGTCGAATTTGCTTTATACTGGAGATTGAAACATTTTGAAGCAATTTTGTTTTAGACTGGGTCTTGCCTCAGTTCTGGCCTGCAGCGTTCTGGCGTGCAGCTTAGTTGCTGCCGATCGCGTGACTGTAGTCCACGCGGATTTGAAGTCGGGCAAGCTGGTAAGGAGCGCAGTGGTGGCGTCGAAGCCGGTAACGCCGAAGGTGGTCGCGCCGGTAGAGGTTGGGGCACAGGCCCCGGCGGCGGCCGCGGTGGCGGATCGGCTCGATTTGGGATTGGGTATTAATGCAGTGGTGGAATCGATTGCGGCGCAGCATTCCCTGCCCCCGCAGTTGATCCATTCGGTGATTCAGGTGGAGAGCAACTACAACCCGAATGCGGTCTCGCCCAAGGGTGCGCAGGGATTGATGCAATTGATTCCCGCCACGGCTCGTCGATTCGGTGTGTCGGATGCTTTCGACCCGGTGGCAAACATCGAGGGCGGCGCCAAATATTTAAAGTATTTGTTGGACCTGTACAACAATGATTACCGGCTGGCGCTGGCGGCGTACAATGCCGGCGAAGCCGCGGTAGCGAAATATGGCGACGTCCCGCCTTTCGCGGAAACTCGTAACTATGTGGTGCAGGTGGGCAGGCGGTTGGAACAGGCTCAAAAAGCCGCCGCTGCCCAGAAGCAAAAAGAAGTCAAGACGGTGGAAGTTAAACCGGACACGCCCCGGATGATCCAGCAGGTAGTGGAAGCCGACGGGACTGTACGGTACGTGGCGCGATGATCTAAACGGTATGAAGCGGATTGCAGCTCTGGCCATTTCGATTCCGATTTTGATGGCGCAAAGCGATCGTTCTCCGCTTCACTCGGTCACTGCCGTACGGCATTGGTCGCTGCCCGATGTAACGCGCGTGGCAGTGGAAGTTACCGGGGATTTCAAATACCGGTCTGACCGTCTGCACAATCCCGAGCGCGTCTACTACGACATTCTGGAATCCCGCCCGCGCGTGGAAAATCGCCGTTCGTACGCCGAGACCATCGACGATCAGTTTCTGCAGCGAGTGCGTGTCGCCGAGACCATCCCGGGAATCACCCGCGTGGTGCTCGACCTCACCGGCGCCCTGGATATCAAGGTCTCGCAGCTCTCCAACCCGAACCGTTTGATCATCGAGCTGCGGCAAAGCACTAACCCGCCGACTATTCCCACCGCGGCCCCTGCGCCGACGTTCAAACAGTTGGTTCTGCCCGGTATGTCCACGGATCCCGTGGCGCCTCCCAAGCCGCCTCCGGTCGTAAGGGCAGAGGCAAAGCCCGAAACACCGGCCACGCTCTCGAAGCCGCCGCTCGCCGTCACCAACGCTCCCATCACTCCGAAGGAGCCGCAGATGGTGCGCAATGAAGCTCCGCCGGCCGTAACCGCCGAACCGAGCAAAGTGCAGATGGCGGCCAAGGTCCCTCCGGCTAAATCCGACGTCGGTGAGAAGAATGTTGCGGAAAAAATACCGCCTCCGCCGCTAGTGGAGACGCCGAAACCTGCAACGAATACGCCGGCTGTTGCCGAACTGGGCAAAGCCGCGCGCCACACCAGCTCGGGCGATACGTCGCTAGTGCGCGCGCTGGGTTTGAAGATCGGCCGAGTGGTGATCGATCCGGGTCATGGAGGCCATGATCAGGGCACTGAAGGCCCGCACGGATTGCTCGAAAAGGAACTGGTGCTGGATGTGGCGATGCGTGTGGGCAAGCTGATCGAAGACCGCATGGGCGCCGAGGTGATCTACACGCGCACCGACGACACCTTCATTCCGCTGGAAGGCCGGACCGCGCTGGCCAACGAAAAGAAGGCCGACCTGTTTCTTTCCATTCACGCCAACTCTTCGCCGGCGCCGCGCATCGCGGGCGTAGAGACCTACTACTTGAACTTCGCGGCATCGAAGGAAGCTGCCGATCTGGCGGCGCGCGAAAACGCCTCGTCGCAGCACTCGATCTTCGATTTGCAGGACATCGTTCATAAGATCACGCTGCACGACAAAGCCGAGGAGTCGCACGAATTCGCATCGCGGCTGCAAACTGCGCTGTTCGCATTTTCGTCGAAGAACTTCCCGGCGGAGAAAAATCGCGGCGTCAAGAAGGCGCCATTTGTGGTGCTGATTGGAGCCACCATGCCTTCCGTGCTGGCGGAGATCGGCTTCCTCAGCAACACTCGGGAAGAGTCACTGCTTAAGAAGCCGGACTATCGGCAAAAGCTGGCCGAGGCCCTGTACCGGGGCATTTCACGCTACGCTGAGACATTGAGTCATTTTCAAGTAGCCAAGAATCAATAGCTCAATTTGAATCAGTAGCTCCTCATCCGGAGGCTTTGCGTTTTTCCATGCGACTACTCGCCTTCCGCCACGTTCCCTTTGAAGATGCCGGCATGATCGCGACCGTGCTGGAGGGCCACGGCGTCAGAGTAGAGTATGCCGACCTCCACATGCCCGGCTCAACGCCGCCTGAGACAACCGCGTTCGACGGCCTCATATTCATGGGCGGTCCTATGTCGGTGAATGATTCCCTGCCGTATCTACAGTGGGAGATGCGGACGATCGCGAGTGCCATAGAACGCGGACAGCCGGTGCTGGGAATCTGCCTGGGCGCTCAACTCATTGCGAAGGCAATGGGCGCTCGTGTCTATCGCAACTCTGAAAAAGAAATCGGTTTTTTCGAAGTGCAGTTTGCCAAGGAAGCGCAGGACGATCCGGTGTTTTCCGGTCTGAAAAACGAGACGGTGTTCCACTGGCATGGCGAGACCTTCGACCTGCCAGCCGGCGCGGCGCTTCTTGCTTCTTCCGCGCGCTGCCGCAATCAGGCTTTTCGAATTGGCGAACGCACGTACGGAATGCAGTTCCACTTGGAAGTGACACCGGCCATGATCGCCGACTGGAGCCTGCAGGAAGAGAATTCCGGCGATGTGCGGGAACTGGATGGCACAATCGACGCATTTCACAATTCTGAAGCGTTACAAATGCTAGCGGAAAAGGTATTTTCGCGCTGGTATCAATTACTCGTCGCATCGCGAAGCGCGCTGATCACAGGGGGTTAGGATGTGGCCAGCCGCTTGCTCGGCTAAAGGGTTATGCTAAATCAACGCCCAGGATTGACGATGGAGCCCTATCCGCGCCAGGAGCAAACCGCTGGACCCGACCCGGAAGAGACCACCACGGGTCTGCCGCGCTGCCCTAGTTGCGGTTGGCAGAATGTGCGTCGTTCGCACACTCGGGGCGCACTGGACTCAGCACTCGAGCTCCTTTCGGTGCACGCTTTTCGCTGCAGAAGTTGCGGATTGCGGTTTTACCGGTTCCATCGTAAGCCTGCCGACGTGAGCTAAATGGGATTTTATTTATGGATGGACAGCGAGATCGCATGGGCCCAGGGCACCTATGAGTACCGTCCGATGGGGACTGCGGTGATTGCCGTTACCGACCTCTTCCGAAGACGCGATTTCGATGCGCGCCGCAAAGTACATGCGCCCCGCACCGCCGAATATCTGGGCCAGTTCGCAAGCCTCGGGCATCTGAATATGCAGTTGAAGGATCGGCGAAAAAAGAAACGCCCGTAGCCCAAGATTCCACGCCCCGCGCTTACGGCTTCACGGCGCGGGAGAGTTCGGCGGCAGCTCCCTGGATTGCTTCTCCCGCGTTCTCCAGCACTTTTCCGACTTTGGCAATTTGCTCGTCCGCCAGCTTCCAATCTTTTTGTTCGATGCTTTCGCGAACTGCCGGCAGTGTCTTCACCCCATAGCCGGTGTAGAAACCGGGCGCGTAGATCTGGTGCTGGAACCACTGGCGATTGGGCAGGCCTTCCTTTAGCGTGAGAGCGCGTTCCACCAGGAGCAGGCGGGCGTTGACGTCCTTCAAGGACGAGCGCGCCAGCGCTGCCGAGCCGTTGGCGGCGGATTGCGCCAGCGCCTGGTCATACTGCTGCGCGGTGCGCAGGAGTGCGGCGAAGCCATTCTCCAGCGGCGCGAAATTCAGGAACGGTGGCACGGCTTCCTTCGCTGGCGGTTGCTTCGGATGGCGCGGGTCATCAGCCGCCTGGAATACGCCGTCATCGATGTTCCGGTTGCGCTCGATGATCTCGTCGCGCTTATCGCGGGCCAGTTTGGAGACTTCGTCGATGTAGCGATGGACGGTGTCTGTGAAGTCGGAAAAATCCAGCGGAAGGAGTTCGGCATCCGCCAGGCGCATGACGGCGGTGCCGGCGGTCTGCGCCAGAGCACGGCCATAAACGAACGTCCCGTCGGAGAAGTGCGTGTACCAATAGAAGTCATCGTAGATGGAGTGGTAAATGCCGCCCTGATCTTCACCGCCAAAGCCGAGATTCATGGACGCGATTCCCAGGTGATCCAGGAATGCCGTATAGTCGGAGCCCGAGCCCAGGGCGCCGATGCGCAGATCGGGACGCGAGCGCGGCTCCTGACGATCCTGCGGCGAGGCGTTGGGCAAGGGGTTGGCAAGCCGAAATGCCTGCGAGCGTTTCCAGACGGACACTCCCGACTCGGGATCCTGTATGTCGCGCGCCACGCCGTTGATGAAACTCTCCAGCGTGTGCGAACCCTCGGTTTCGAGCACGCCGCGGCCGTTGCCATCGGAGTTGATGTAGACGGCGGCGTTGCGGCGCAGTTCGTCGGCGTGCGTCTCGGCCCATTCCGTCGATCCAAGCAGGCCGGGTTCCTCGCCATCCCAGAAGCATAGAATGATGGTGCGCTTCGGCTTCCAACCCTGCCGCAGCATCGCGCCCATGCCGCGCGCCTCTTCGAGCAGTGCGACGGCGCCCGAGACCGGGTCCTCCGCGCCGTTGACCCACGCGTCGTGATGGTTGCCCCGGATGATCCATTCGTCCGGATAGGACGCGCCGGGAATGCGCGCGATCACGTCGTAAAGCGGCTTGATGTCCCAGTTGAATTTGAGTTTGAGGTGCACCTTGGCGGGGCCGGGCCCTACGTGATAGGTGATGGGCAGGCCGCCGCGCCAGAGAGGCGGCGCCACCTGGCCTTGGAGCGCCGCAAGCAGTGGCTGGGCGTCGGCATAGGAGATGGGCATCACCGGAATCTTGGTGAGGGTGGTGACTTCGCTCAGCGGCAGGCGCTTGGCATCCTTAGTGGCGCCAACGCCGGGAGTGAGCGGATCGCCCGGATAGACGGGCATGTCCATCACACTGCCGCGCTGCACGCCATCGCTCGGCCGCATGGGGCCGTTGGGAAAGGTGTCGCCGGACTGATTGCCATCGTCGCGCGGATCGGAATAGATCAGGCAGCCCACCGCGCCGTGCTCACCCGCGACTTTGGGCTTGATGCCGCGCCACGATTGCCCATAGCGGGCGATGACGATGGCGCCTTTGACGGAAATGCCCATGCGATCGAGCGCATCGTAGTCGGCTGGGATTCCATAGTTCACGTAGACGAGCGGCGCGGTGACATCGCCATCGATGGAGTAGGCGTTGTAAGTGGGGAGTTGCTCCTCGTGCTGCCCTGAGGTGGGGTCCGTAGCGACGGTGGGTTCCTGAATTTTGGCGGTGAAGCGGGTGGGCTCCACCATTTCGAGGGCGCGCTCTTTGGGGGTGGGGAAGAGGACGTCGAAGGATTCGATTTTGGCGTCGAGGCCGAACTCCTTCAGCTTGGCGAGGATCCACTCGGCGTTGTCCTTATCGTAGGGCGAGCCGACGTGGTGCGGGCGTGCGGCGAGGCGCTCCATGTAGGCGCGCATGGCGGTGGGGTCGGGGATGGCGCGGAACTTGGTTTCCCATTCACGCTCGGCGCGGCTGGAATCCGTGGAGTAGCCGCGTAGCGGGGCGGGTGGTTGCGGAAGGGCGACAGAAATGGTCAGAGAAAGGCAGAGGGTGGCAATTAAAACCTGTTTCATTGGCGGTGGATCTATTGTAGCGCGGGCATTCCCGGGGCAATGAAAGAGCACCGCTCCCCAACGTTGACGGCTCGGCTGCATAACGTTGCCGAGCCGAAATCGTGAGGGAGCGGCGGCTGAGTCTTAGGCGTAGTCAAGAGCGTGGGCCTCTCCCTGCCGGCACAGGTGCGGTGTGCGGGCGGTGAGGTCGGCCAGAAACTTTTCCGGTTCTGCCGGCGAAATCACCATCTCGGACTTGAGGCCGTAGCGAATGCGAACGCGCGAGGCGTTGGGTCCGACAAAGGTCATAACGCGATAGGGTATGTGATGACGCACGAAGGCCGCTCGCACCAACAATCCCGAGGGCGTGGTCTCGTACGTTTGGGGATATGCGCACAGCGATAGAACGGCCAGGACGGGACCGCCCACCCAGTAGTTTCCTCCCACTACCAGGAGGGCGATTGCCACGGCGATCACCGCCGCGAGCCACCAGTCGAACTTTGCATCGTAAGTCATAAAGATATGTTTAAGGCAGCGCCTCATAGCTCTTTATGATTTGCGTTTCGACTTGAGATCGGCCAGGAGGCGGTCAATCTCATCCTGCTTTTCGAGCGCGGCGAACTTGGTCTCCACATCGTCGTCCGCCCCGAGTTCGGCCTTCGCTTGCGCGGCGGCTTCGGAGTGCTGCACCTTGTTCTTCATGCGCTCAAAGGCGGCGCCGTTGGAGTGATCGCCGATGGCAGCGCCGGCATCGGTGGCCTTGCCGAGGGCGCGCGAGCGGCGATGTTGGGCGATGAGGACGTCCTTCTTCGATGAGGCTTCAGCCAGCTTCTGCTGCAGTTTGAGCAGGGCGGACTTGAGGTTCTCCACCTGCGTCCGCTGGTCGTCCACCTGCTGCTGGAAGCTGGCGGTCATGGACTTGTAGCTCATGGAGCGCTCCAGGGCTGCGCGGGCCAGAGTTTCATCCTTCTTGTCGATGGCCATCTCGGCGCGCCGCACCCACTGGCGCTCGTTCTCTTCGTTCTCTTTGAGCTTCTTCTCGAGCACGTGCTGGTCGGCGATGGAAATGGCGACCTGGGTCTTGACCTGGAGTAACTGGTTCTCCATGTCGAGGATGACCTGCTTGATCATTTTTTCCGGGTCTTCGGCCTTGTCGACAAGGTCGTTGATGTTCGCCCGGACTAGCGTTGAGACTCTTTCTAATAGTGCCATTGCGAATTCTCCCTATTCGCCGCGGATGCACGCGAGCGGCGCCCGTGTGCATCCGCGGCCCATTCCCTACTTGCCTGCCGCCTTCGCCTGGTCGTCAGGCTTGGGCCCTTTGTCGCCGATCAACCGCACCTTCGCGAACAGTTCGCTCATGGGCATTCCCGAGAGCGTCTCGAACAGGGCGGGGATCTGCGCCGCCATTTCGGTGATATCGCCGGTGATCTTGTGCATTCCCGAAGTGGCGCCGTTACCGGTGGACACGATGGTGATCTTGTCCACGTTAGCCAGCGGCGAGGCCAAGGCTCTTACGATTTCCGGCATCCCGGTGATGAGCTTGTCCACGATGGCCGCCTGGTTGAACTGTTGGTAAGCCTCTGCCTTCACGTTCATGGCCTTGGCTTCGGCTTCACCCTTCTTGAAGATGATCTCGGCCTCCGCTTCGCCCTGCGCGCGGATGGCGGCGGCTTTACCTTCGGCTTCGGTCATGTTGCGCGTCTTCTCGGCCTCCGCCAAAGTGACGATGCGTTTGCGCTCGTACTCGGCGGCCTTTAACACGGTGGCAATCAGCTCATTCTCGCGGCGCGCGATTTCCGCTTCCTGCACCTTGACTTCGTGTTCCTTTTCCACCTGGTGAATGGTGACTTCCTCGGCGCGCACCCTCTGCTGCATCACGTTGGTCTGAATCTCGTACGTCTTGTCTGCCTGCGCCTGCTGCTTCTTCACCAGTTCCAGGTACTCGGCTTTCTTCACGTCCAGGTCGCGCTGCGCTTCGGCCTGCTTGGCTTGCGAAAGGGTCTGCGCCAGTACGCGCTCCTGGTCGGCCTGCGCCTGCGCGACGGCCGATTCGCGGGATGCCTGAGCGCGCCGGATAGCGGTGTCGCGCTCGGCTTCGGCCGATGCCACGTCGGCGTCGCGCTTGATGCGGGCCACATCGGGGCGGCCCATGTTGGTGATGTACTCGTTCTTGTCGCGGACTTCCTTGATGGTGAAGGAAATCACTTCCAGCCCCATCTTGGTCATGTCGTCGGCGCAGGTGGAACGCATACGGTCGCCCACCATCTCGGGCTGCTTCACAATCTCTTCCACCGTGAGTTGGCCGATGATGCCGCGTAGGTGGCCTTCCATCACGAGCCGGATCAGGCCCTCCCGCTCCTCGGGCGGCTTGGTGAGAAACTGTTCCGCCGCCGTGAGAATGCTCTCGGGGTCGGACTTCACTTTGATCTGCGCTACGGCCTCTACCGTGACCGCGACACCCTGGCGGGTGTAGAGGTCCTGCTTCGGTGCGACGTCGAACGACATCAGCTCGAGCGACAGCCCACGGGCGCTCTCCACCATGGGGAAGATAACCGTTCCGCGGCCTTTGACTACGCGTGTGCCGCGGAAGCCATAGACAATGATCGCTTCGTGCGGTCCCGCCTTGCGGAACAGCTTGGCGAACATCGCCATAAGAAACAGAATCGCCAGGATACACAACAAGGCGATCACTACAGTTGGGTTGTCCATAAGGTTTTGCGTACGAACTCCGTTTAGCTCTTTGGCTCCAATTCGTCCATCGCATCCGCCCAAGTGCGGACATAAGCGATGCCCTTTTCGTAACGTGTCACCATGACCTCGGAGCCTTTCGGGATGGCGACGCCGTCTTCACTGCGGGCGCCGGTAACCCGGCGTGTCCCGCCCTGGGAGTAAATCAGTTCGCCCGTGCCGCCCTCGCGGATCGGAATGCTGAGACGGCCGAGCACTCCGACCATGTCATAATCCGCGGGATCGAGCGCGGCTTCACGGGACATCAGAACTTTGGCCAGAAACCAGAACACGATAGCCGCGGCCCCTGTGCCGCTCAGCGTGGCAACGCCCAGCGCGAATACAAACCACACGCCGTAGTAGTGCTCCAGTAAGTAGCCGGTGCCTCCAAACCATGCGAGAAACGCGGCAATAGTTCCGAAGTTGAAAATCGAAAGGTCGCCACGTCCACCGCCTTTGAGACCGCCGTGAGTCGACAGATGCACGCCATGATGCAGGTGCAAATGCGGCAGGTGCAGATGCACGCTGCCGGCCAGAAGCGATAACAGGCTGAGGCCGAAACCGACGATGAAACAGAATAAATAAAAGTCAGACCAGGTCATGACCGCCTCTTCGTTTTGGTGCTGGCAGCAGGGGATTTCAAGACTTCGATCAGTCTCTCAGCCAGGCCCGGATTCTCCAGGATCTCTCCCAATAACACGATGCACATACGCGAATCCTTGTGCTTGGCAATGGTGACCAGGGCGCAATGCAGATCCACGTCCTTGCGGAAACGTTCCGCTCCGCTCACCAGCCATAAATCCAATTTGTCTTCGAGCGCTCCTACGTCAGACATCAACTCATTCTGAAAACCCTCGGGGTCATCCACCAGGTAGCCGGGATGGACCTTGAAGAATTTCGCCAGCAGCATGCGGCTGGAGTTGGTGAGATGAGGCCGCGCCCCGCTCTCGATCTGCGAAAGATAGCTTTGGGAGATGGTTTTACCGAGCTCTTTTTGGACCAGCCGGGCCATCTCCTGCTGCGAGAGTTCGCGTTCCAGACCGCGGAGGGTGCCCTCCACTTCCCGCAGGTACCGAAGCTTTTCGCCAAGTTTCATATTGCAATCTGTGATTACTATATGGCAATTTGCGATTGCCGTCAAGAGGAGAATTTGCTTTGTTTTCAGGAATGTGGCGAGTGAGTGGGGCCCATTGGGCGCCGCGGCGGCTACAGAACCAGGAGTCCAAGTCACTGACTCAGCTACACTTCTGGACGGCAGCCGGCATGCGCTACGCCGCCCCGGATGACCTCCTCCTTCTGGTGACGCTGCAGGCGCAGGCGCAACTGGAGTTTCGAGCTGGGGTCTCTCAATGAGCGATCTCCGCGCAGGGGATCGCATCGCGGTGATGGCCTTCGGCGGCGCCGCCGGCACTGCAAGACGGATATGATTTCCAACCTGACCTCCGACTGGGCCGGGGCGGAAAAGAGCACCGTGACTCAGGTGCAGTTCCGCGAATTCCGGCCCAATACTAATATGTGCGGAATTCACAGGCGCCTCGAAGGCGCAGCGAGACTATTACTAGATGACGGTTACAAGAGCCGGCGGCGGGCGATTGTCGCGATTACGGATGACCAGGGCGCGGGTACGTCATCGGCCACCGTGCACAATACGGTGCGGGATCTTTGGATGGCCGATGTGTTTGTGCTGGCCTAAACAGTGCCGGCTATGCGATTTCTATCGGCCCGGTTTACTACGTGATGCCTCCGGGCAAGGCCGGCGAAGAGCGGAAGATCCGTGTGGAGTTGAGGGCAGATGCGCGCAAACACTATCCGCGGCGACCGTGCGGGCCAGGAGCGGGTACGTCATGCCGGAGATGTAGCAATGGATTTTCAGTTTGAGAAGGATAAGAGGCGAGTGAGTTTTACTGTGTTCTTACGCGCGCATCCCGGAACAGCCTGCAAAAAGCGCAGTACGTAATCTCACCGTGAATTCTGCCCGTACGGTTGGCCAAGAACTTCGCGAACCTTATCCCGGATGGCGGCCGCTGAAAGCGGCTTTTGTAGCACCACATCGGGTTGGCACCCATCTTCATGCATTGCGCGATCGAAAGGCGTGCCCGTGAAGAGGATTACCTTGAGGTCCGGCAGTTGGCGCTTCAGTTCCTTGCATAGGACCCCGCCCCCCATGCGCGGCATCCTGAGGTCCGAGAGTAGCATATCTATGCCTCTAACCCGGCGTGCGGCTTCGAGCGCGTCCAGGCCATCGAAGGCCTGAATCACTTCGAGACCTTCGCCCTTCAAAATGTCATAGATAAAGTTCCGCACGCCCGGCTCATCTTCGGCCAACAGTACCAGTTTCGCGCCGTCTCGCGTCATATCGACGTGCTCTCTTGCAACTGAATCCCCATTTCGGGCAAGCCGGCATCGTTCCACTGCTTCCCTCCCTGGCACAATTCTTGCAAGCATCCGCAGTGTTCATAACCTGTGAAGCGAACGCGAGTTCGGCTCCGGGAAGGCCATAAATTTTCATGGATACTGTACTTGTCGTGGATGACAACCCAACTTCAGTGGAGGTGCTGGGTTACTTACTCGAAAGCAAGGGCTATTCGGTGCTGCGAGCAGAAAGCGCCACAGAAGCGGAGAACGTGTCAAAACTGCACGAGGGTCCAATATCCCTGCTGATCACGGATGCCGCATTGCGTTCCGTCACCGGTCAGGAACTGGCCAATCGCATTCGCGCTGCCCGACCCGAATTGCAGATCCTATACATCTCGGGCTACACCTCTGTGCATCTGATCACGGCCGGCGAGCTGAGATGGAACGCTCCCTTTTTGCAGAAGCCTTTTTCCGCTGACGTCTTCCTCAAGACGGTCGGTGATCTACTGAAAAATCGCGCGGCGTGACTCGCCCGGTGGTTGACGCATACTGGATTCATGAGCATGCCCGCGATCTTTCTGGGGCACGGGAATCCGATGAATGCCCTGATGCGGAACCGGTACACTGAGGGCTGGACCGCGATTGGCGCAGGGATTCCAAGGCCCAAGGCGATCCTCTGCATTTCGGCGCACTGGTTCGTTTCGGGCGCGGCCCTCACCGTCAACACCGCTCCGCGCACCATCCACGATTTCGGCGGCTTCCCGGCGGAACTCTACCAGGTAAGCTATCCGGCGCCGGGCGATCCCGAGTTGGCGCGGCGAGTGCGCAAGCTACTGTCGCCTCTCGCGGTTGAGCTGACGGAAAGCTGGGGGCTCGATCACGGGACCTGGTCTGTGTTGAAGCACCTTTATCCGCAAGCCGACGTTCCGGTAGTACAGTTGAGCATCGACGAAACGCGGGCTGCGCCGTATCACTATGCGATCGGCCGGCAACTGGCGCCGTTGCGCGAGGAGGGAGTGCTGATTCTGGGCTCTGGCAACCTGGTCCACAACCTTCACGCTTATGCCTGGGGCAAGCATGCCGCGGAGCCTTACGAATGGGCAGTTGGCTTCGAACAAAAGGCGCGGGAATTTCTGCTACAGGGTGAACACGCGCCGCTGATCGATTACGAAAAACTTGGGCGGGCCGCGACGCTCTCCATCCCGACACCCGATCATTACCTCCCGCTACTTTACGTGATCGGCGCGGGGGCCGAGGGAGAACCGGTCAGCTTCCCCGTAGAGGGAGTGGAGGGAGGGTCGGTTTCGATGTTGGCGGTGCACTTGGGGACCAGCCGGACTCACTCCTGACAACACTCCGCCAACGGATGATCCAGGAGCTTGTTTCGAACCGCGTGAGCTTCCAGTTCATGACGGAATTCGGGCGCGGCGATCTGAATCATCGCTTCCACCCTCTGGCGTAGAGTCTTGCCATGCAGGTAGGCCGTTCCGTGCTCGGTGATCACGTAGTGGACGTCTCCCCTGGAAGTCACCACGCCGGCGCCCGGTTGCAATGCGGGCACGATGCGCGAGACACGGCCGCGCCTGGCGGTGGCAGGGAGCGCGATGATGGGAACTCCTCCTTTGGAGCGCGCCGCGCCGCGGAGGAAATCCACCTGGCCTCCTATGCCGCTGTAAGGCGCGTGCCCCATCGAGTCCGAACAAACTTGCCCGGTGAGATCCACCTCGATGGCGGAATTGATTGCCACCATGCGTTCGTTCTGCGCGATCACGAACGGGTCGTTGACATGCGCCGTGCGGTGGAACTCGAACATCGGGTTGCGGTCGAGAAAGTCGAACAGGCGTTTAGTCCCGAGCGCGAAACCGGCCACCAGTTTGCGATTGATGGCTCCGTTTTCGATGAGGGAAAGCGCGCCCTCAGGGACCATTTCGCTGTGGACCGCAAGATTCCTGTGGCTGCCCAGGAAGCCGAGCACGGCCTCCGGTATGCCTCCGATCCCGGTCTGAAGCGTAGCGCCGTCCGGAATCAAAGCCGAGACGCGCCGCGCGATCTCACGATGCAGTGGCGTGACCTCGGGGTTGGGATATTCCACCAGCGGGTGGGTCGATTCCACGAACGCGTGCGCCTTGCTGACGTGCAGGAACGTGTCGCCGAACGTCCACGGCACATTCTCGTTGATCTCCACGATTACGTGCCGGGCGAATTCGGCGGCCGTCAGGGAGACATCTGTGCTGGGGCCGAGGCTCATGTACCCGTGGCGGTCGGGCGGCGAGCATTGCAGCAGGCAGACATCGATGGGCAGGGCTCCGGAGGTGAACAGTCCTTCGATCTCACTGAGGAAAATCGGCGTGTAGTCGGCGCGGCCCTCCTGCACAGCCGAGCGCACGTTCGATGCCAGGAAAAGACCGTTGTGGCGGAAGTGGCCCTCGAACTCGGGCGCGGCGTACGGCGCGATCCCCATCGTCGCCATGTGCAGCACCTCGACGCTGCTCAAGTCGCGACCGCGGCGAGTGAGAGCGTGCACCAGGTCCAGGGGCTCGGAGCATCCATTGTGGATGTAGACGCGCTGGCCGGAGCGGACCGCGCCCAGCGCTTCATCGGCGGAGACGAATTTCATGACGCCACCGGCGAGTGGACGCCGAGAAATTGCGCACGGATGGAATGCAGGCGGTCGGACATCACGTTGAGGATGGCGCGCAGGAACCAGAAGCCGAGTGCGTAATCCTGCTCGAAGGCGTGGCGCAGGCGCGTGCCGTCAAACGCCAGTGCGTGAACCTCTTCCAGTGCCCGCGCCTGAAACTGCTTGTCGGGATCGCCGGTGACGGACGACCATCCGAGCACCTCGCCGGCCACCAGGGTAGCCACGCGCACCGGGCGCCCTGCCGGCAGCACTTCCAGCGCAACATTGCCGGAAACCAAAAGGTAGAAGAGGCTGGAGCGATCGCCCTCCTGGAAAATCAATTCGCCGGGGGCGAAATTCACTTCGGCGGCCATGGCGGCCAGGCGAGTGAGATGGTCGGGCCAGAACCCCTTGGTGAAGGGATGAGCCTGCAACATGGCAGTCGTCACACCCTTATATTCGGACTATTTTTACCGAAATGCAAGATGGCAAATTCCCTTGACAAACTAAACTGAACCGTTTAGTATTCCTTTCATGATTCGTGTCCAGGATCTCGTCAAGAAGTTTGGCGATGTGGCCGCTGTGGACCACGTCTCTTTCGATGTCGCTGCCGGTGAAATCTTCGCCTTCCTGGGACCTAACGGCGCCGGCAAAACCACCACCATCAAAATGCTCACCACGCTGCTCAAGCCCACCAGCGGCGCTGTGGAGATCGATGGGCTTGACCCGGCAAAGCATCCTAATGAAGTACGCCAGCGCTTTGGAATCGTCTTCCAGGATCCGAGCCTGGATGGCGACATGACGGCTTACGAAAACATGGAACTGCACGCCGTCTTCTACCACGTGCCGCGTAAAGGAAGGGCGGAGCGGATCGAACACCTGCTGCGCCTGTTCGAACTGTGGGAGCGCCGCGGCGATCAGGTGAAACTTTTCTCCGGCGGCATGAAGCGGCGCCTGGAGATCGCGCGCGGCCTGCTGCACACTCCGCGGATTCTATTTCTCGACGAGCCCACTCTGGGACTCGATCCGCAAACCCGCAACCAGCTTTGGACGCACGTGAAGCAACTGAACCAGAGCGAAGGCATGACGGTCTTTCTCACCACGCATTATATGGACGAGGCCGAGCGCGTGGCGCAGCGAATCGCGATCATCGATCACGGCAAGATCGTGGCCCTCGGAACGCCACAAGAGTTGAAGCAGCAGACCGGCAAGGAGTCCCTGGAGGAGGCGTTCCTCGCTCTAACCGGCTCCACGATTCGCGACGAGGCGGCAACTTCGACGGATCAACTCAGGCAGATGGCCAAGATGTGGGGAGGCAGGCGATGAGCGTGATTTACATTATGTGGCTGCGCGAGATGAAGCGGTATATCAGGTCGCGCGCGCAGATTGTCGCGTCGCTTGGGACAGCCTATCCTTTACCTGGTGGCATTGGGATTCGGATTGGGCCCGGTCTTTCAAAGGGCCGGCCAAGGCAACTACGTGCAATTCGTGGCGCCCGGCATCATCGGGATGACCATTCTGTTTAGCGCGGTCTTTTCCGGCGTCGGGCTGCTGTGGGACCGGCAATTCGGCTTCCTCAAGGAGACGCTGGTGGCGCCTGTGCCCCGAATACAAGTGATGCTGGGCAGGACCCTGGGCGCGGCCACGGTGGCAGTCATTCAGGGACTGCTGGTGGCGGTGGTGTGCGTGATAGCCGGCTTCCGGCCGGCTGACTACCGCGAACTGCCCCTCGCGCTACTCTTCATGGGGATGATCGCGTCACTGTTCGCATCGCTCGGCACGGCCATCGGCTCGGCGCTGCAGAACATTCAAGGCTTCCAGATGATCATGAGCTTCCTGGTTATGCCGATCTTTTTCCTCTCGGGCGCGCTGTACCCGCTGACTAACCTGCCCACTGCGCTCAGTGTCGTGGTGAGTCTCGATCCGCTCGCTTACGGAGTAGACGGCCTGCGAACCACGCTGATCGGCGTTTCCCACTTCGGCATGGCCTTCGATGCCTTCGTCCTCGTATTGGGTGCTACGCTGGTACTCTTCATCGGCAGTCATCTCTTTTCGAAGATTCAGGCTTAGGATGCCGCGAGCGCGGAGCGAAAGCGCACACAAGAAAGTGATCGATGCTGCACTGGAACTGGTGGCGGAACGCGGAATCGACGCCTCCAGCATGGATGCCATCGCCGCCCAATCGGGCGTCAGCAAAGCCACCATCTACAAACATTGGGCGGACAAAGAAGCGCTGCTGCTGGAGATGATGGCGGTCATCAACGGTCTGGATTCGCGCCCCAAATTCCAGTCGGGAGACACCCGCTCCGACATTGTCGCGGTGCTCTCTTATAGGCCAACGGAAAGCTGGAAAATGCGGGAGCGAATCCTGCCGCACTTCGTGGCGTACTCGGCCAGCCACCGCGAGTTTGGCGAAGCCTGGAGGTCCAGGGTGATGGAACCGCCGCGGCGCGAGTTGACACTCCTGATTCAACAGGGCATGGCGAAGAGAGAACTGGCCGCCGGACTCGATCTCGACCTGTGCCTGGCGGCCCTTCTCGGGCCCATCCTGTATTGGCACATCTTTCTTCGAAGGACGACGGGCGATCCCAAAACCCTGGCAGAAGGAATAGTCGAAATGTTCTGGAAGGCCTTCGGAGTGCAGAAGAAGAAGTAGCGCAGATTTTTTTCACGAATCGAATTCCACCACAACAATCGGATAGATCGCACAGCGGCGTCCGGGTACAGTGTAAGCATGATCGCGTGGCCTTCGATTCTGCCGAGCCTGTGGGACAAGGGTTACGGCCGCCTGGGAACCGTGCTCACCCGTTCGGAATGTGAGGAATTGCGCGCGCTTTATGCCGAGCATGACCGCTTCCGCAGCCGCATCGATATGGAGCGTTTTCGCTTCGGGAAAGGCGAGTACCAATACTTCGCCTACCCGCTGCCGGCCATGGTGGCCAAGCTGCGAACCTCGCTATACAGAGAACTTGCCGGCCCCGCAAACGACTGGATGCAGGCTCTCTCGCTGCCCTCCGAATATCCGGCCGACCTGAAGAGCTTCCTCGATACCTGCCACCAACAGGGGCAGAATCGTCCCACGCCGCTGCTGCTGCGCTATCGGGCCGGCGACTACAACTGCCTGCACCAGGACCTCTACGGCAAAGTGGCATTTCCCTTCCAGGTGATCTTCTGCCTGAGCCGGCCCGACGACGAATTCACCGGCGGCGAACTGCTGCTCATGGAGCAGCGACCGCGCGCACAGTCGGTGGGCCACGCCATCCGGCTGGAGCAAGGCGAAGGCGTGGCGATCACCACACGGTATCGTCCGGCGAAGGGCAGTCGCGTTTGGTACCGGACCAACTTCCGCCATGGCGTGAGCCCGCTGCTGAGCGGCGAGCGATACACGCTGGGCATTATCTTTCACGATGGAGAGTGACTTATGTTGAATAACGAGCAATGCTGGCAGGCCGTACAAAAGCGCGACCGCGCACAGGACGGCAAATTCTATTTCGGCGTAATGACTACCGGAGTGTATTGCCGCCCATCCTGCGCGGCCCGGAAGCCGTTGCGCAAGAACGTGCGTTTCTACCAAACCCCGCAGGAAGCGGAGAAAGACGGTCTGCGTCCCTGCCTGCGCTGCCGCCCATTGGCCGCCGCCGGCGCCGACCCCTATACGGAGCGCATTCGCGAACTGTGCCGCTACATTGAGACGCACAGCGGCGAGCCGCTGTCACTGCGCGACCTGGCAAGCCGCGCGGGACTCAGCGCGTTCCACCTGCAGCGGAGTTTCAAGGCCATTGCCGGACTTACTCCCAAACAGTATGTGGAAGCCGCTCGGCTGCGCGCGCTCAAGAGCGGCCTCAAGCAATCCAGCGTCACCGAAGCTGTCTACGACGCGGGCTTCAACTCCTCCAGTCGCGTCTACGAGCGCGCCGATACGTGCCTGGGCATGACGCCGAGCCAGTATCGCCGCGGAGGTGAGGGCCTCATCATTACTTATACTGCGGTGGAATCGCCGGTTGGCCTAATGATGATCGGGGCTACCGACCGCGGCCTGTGCTCCATTCAGTTCGGCGAATCGCGTGAGGAATTGCTCGCGTCACTGGAGCGGGAGTATCCGCAGGCAATGATCGAGCCCATGCGGCGTCCGGCCGATCCAGCGTTCCGGCAGTGGATGTCGGCCTTGAACGCTCACCTCGCCGGCAAGCAGCCTCACCTCGATTTGCCGCTCGACATCCGAGCCACGGCATTTCAGATGCTGGTGTGGAACTACCTGCAATCTATTCCCTACGGCAAGGTGGAGTCGTACGGCGAAGTGGCGAAGGCAATCGGCCACCCCAAGGCAGTGCGTGCCGTGGCGCGAGCCTGCGCCACCAATCATGTGGCTATCGTGATTCCGTGCCATCGCGTGATCCGCGGCACTGGAGAACTCGGCGGATATCGCTGGGGATTGGCGCGCAAGCGCACACTGCTCGATCGGGAGCGGGCAACGGCACGCAAAGCGTCGTAGTGGGCGCGGTCTTTGTTGCCAACCGTCCACTTTGCCCCGCGCCGACGCCGCTGCCGCGCGCGGAGCACGATAAGATAATCGTTTAGAGATTGAGATGGGCGTGCGGCGAATGATTGGCGTCTTTGCCTGCTGTGCCCTCTTCCTGCATTCACAGGCGCACCACTCCGGCAATCTTCGCATCGAAAGCAATCTGGTGCTGGTGCCGGTCACGGTCTCCGATGCTCGCGAACATCCGGTGAAAGGGCTCACCAAGGAAAGCTTTCGCATCTTCGACGACGGCGTGGAACAGACCATCACGCATTTTGGGCTGGATGACGCGCCCATGACCATCGGGATGGTGTTCGATTCCAGCGGCAGTATGCGCTACCATCGCGACCTTGCCCGCATGGCGGCCTCAGCGTTCTGCCTGATGGCCAATCCCGAGGACGAATTCTTCCTGGTGGACTTCGCTGGTTCGCCCAAGCTTTCGGTGCCGCTCACGCGCGATGTTCATCTCATCGAGAATCGCATCGCGCAGGACCGGCCGGAAGGCCGCACGGCATTGCTGGACGCTGTCTATCTGGCCTTGTCGCAGATGCGAAAGTCGCACATGGCACGGAAGGCGCTCCTGATCGTCTCCGATGGCGGGGATAACGCCAGCCGCTACACACGCGGCGATAATCGGGTGCTGCGGGAAAGCGACGTGCTGATCTATTCCATCGGCGTTTTCGCCCTTTACGGGCGGCGCCAACCACCGGAGCAACTGGAAGGGCCCAACCTGCTACGCAAGATTTCAGAAGCCAGTGGTGGGCGCATGATTCCAGTCAATGACACAATCGAGCTACCTTACATGGCGGTCAAAGTCGGAATGGAAATGCGGAGCCGTTATGTGCTGGGTTACGCGCCACCCGACGTCAGAGACAATGGACGATATCACCACGTGCAAGTAAAGCTAGTTTTGTCACAGGGATTGCCGCCTATGCGAGCATCGTGGAGGTCGGGTTACTACGCGCCTGCGCAGTGATACAAGAATTGGAATTGTCTAAATTCTGACAATCGCCGGACAAGGTGCTGAAACAAAGGGGACCTTGCACGCGCCATTTCAATTCTGAGGTCCAATGCTACCATCACCCAGGAGTTTTCTTGTCGTCCTTGCACTTGCGCTGAGCGCCATGCTTGCAAGCGCACAGCAGGCCGGAACCGTAAAAGGCACGCTAACTGACGATTCGGGGGGCGTCATTCCAGCAGCCGCCGTTACACTCATAGGCAATGGCGCCACTAAGTCGGCGCAAACCCAGGCTGACGGCTCGTATACATTTTCGGGAGTGCAGCCGGGCTCGTATACGGTGAACGTGACTTTCCCGGGGTTCTCTCCGGTTGCCAAACCGGTGGTGGTTGCCGCTGGTGGGACGGTCCAGGTGCCCATCCAACTGGCAGTGGTGGCCGAGAAACAGCAGGTGACGGTGGCCGCTGAAGCCGGGCCCACAGTAAACGTGGAGCCCGATAACAATGCGACGGCGCTGACCATACGGGGCGAGGATCTGCAAGCGCTGCCTGACGATCCGGATGATCTCTCCGACGCCCTGCAAGCCTTGGCTGGGCCAGGCGCTGGACCCAACGGCGGCCAGCTCTACATCGACGGCTTCACGGGCGGACAATTGCCTCCCAAAGAATCCATTCGCGAGATCCGCATCAATCAGAATCCCTTCTCGGCCGAGTTCGACAAACTGGGCTTCGGCCGCATTGAGATCCTCACCAAACCCGGCACGGACAAATTCCACGGCATGGTCTTCTTCAACGACAGTGACGCCGAGTTCGATTCCCGCAATCCCTTCGCTAGTAACAAGCCCGATTATTCCAACAGGCAGTATGGCGGCAACACCGGTGGACCCATCAACAGCCACGCGTCTTTCTTCCTGGACTATAACGAGCGAGACATCACTAATAACGCGATCACTCATGCGATATTCTTCGATCCTACTACCTTCACCACCACGCCCATCAACACATCCCTGGTTACTCCCACTTCCAACAAGACCATCTCGCCGCGCATCGATTACCAGCTCACCACGAATAACACGCTGACGGCGCGCTTCGAAGAGCGGCTCAATTACCTGGACAATGCAGGACTGGGCGGGTACCACTTGCCGCCGCCTTACTCTTCCCTGCCCTACAACACCAGTGGCGACGCCCAAAACCTGATGGTGACGGAAACTGCCGTGCTCAATCCGAAAGTGGTGAATGAGACTCGCTTTCAGTATGTGCGTAACTGGACCCAATCTACAGGCAATCAGTTGCCTCAGATTAATGTCGCCAATTCGTTTATCACGGGCGGCAATGGTGTAGGCGACACGCACGACCGCACCCATCACTACGAACTGCAAAACTACACCTCTGTCTCGAAGAGCAAACACACCATCCGGTTTGGCATCCGCGTGCGGCGCGATAGCGATCAGGACAACAACCCCGCAGGCTTCAACGGCTCCTTCTCATTCCTGGGAGGCGCCGAGCCGGTTTTGAACGCTAGCAATCAGATTGTCACCGATTCATCGGGGAATGTGGAGACGCAGGTTTTAACGTCGCTCCAGCAGTACGAACGCAACGCGCAACTGACCCAGGCGGGCTTTACGCAGACCCAAATCCAAGCACTTGGGGGCGGACCCTCGCGCTTCAGCATTCAGGCGGGCGAGCCCTATATTTCGATGAACCGCTGGGATTTCGGACCGTTTGTGCAGGATGACTGGCGCATTCGACCTAACCTGACTTTGAGCCTGGGACTGCGCTACGAAGTGCAGACCCTGCTTGACGACCATCGGGACTGGGCGCCGCGCGTCGGCTTTGCCTGGGCTCCCGGCAATGCAAAAAACGGGAGACAGAAGACCGTTATCCGCGGCGGCGCCGGCATGTTCTACGACCGTGTCGCACTCAGCCTTTTTGAGCAACAGGCGCTGAATAACGGATTCACGCAGGTGGAATACACCGTCTACAATCCCACGTTCTATCCGAATATCCCCGCTCTGTCGACTTTGAATCCCGGACAGAATGCCATCTACCAGGTGGATCCTCACCTTCGTGCCGACTACAGCCTGCAGAGCGCCATCGGCGTGGAAAGGCAACTGCCCCACAATACTACCGTGAGCGCCACTTACACCAACAACCGGGGCGAGCACCTGTCGCAGTTGGTCCCAATCAATACTCCGCTTCCCGGCACCTTCAATCCGCTATTGCCTTTGGGACCGGCCAATGGAGCGTTTCCGTATGGTTATGGCGCGGGAAATCTTTTCCAGTACGAAAGCGGCGGCATTCTGAGGCAGCACATCTTCATGGTGACCATGAATACCCGATTCAACCCCAGGGTGTCGTTGTACATGAATTACCAACTGACTTATGCGAATGACCTGCCTTCCAGTCCCACCGATCCGTATAACTTCACGATGGATTACGGCAGGTCGAATCTCGATCGCAGGAATAACTTCCAGGTATTCGGCTCCGTGGTAGCTCCGCTCGGCATCAAGCTGGCTCCATTCATCACGCTGCGGTCGGGCAGCCCGTACGATGTGCTGATCGGAGAAGATCTGTACGGCAGCACCTTGACCAATGCACGCGCAGGTTTCGCGCCGTCGGGCGTGTGCCCCACGGGCTTCTCCGGCATCCTGGGAGATGTGGTCTGTTCGCGAGCTGGCAACTTCACCACCAGTTACAACCCGGCTAATCCGTCTAATGTAGTGCCGCGCAACTTTCTGACCCAGGCCGGCCTGGTCTCAGTGAATGTCCGCGTATATCGTGTGTTCGGGTTCGGCGCGGTGCGCGGGGCCGGGGCCGTGGCGGGCGGGACGGGCGGCGGAGGTGGAGGGGGCGGTGGCGGTGGCGGCCGCGGCGCGGGCGGCGGTGGAGGTGGCATGCGGATGGGTCCTTCCGGCGGCGGTCGCGGCGGCATGGGCGGCGATTCCACCGAGCACCGCTTCAATCTGACGCTCGGCGTGAACATCACCAACGTGCTGAATCACTTCAATCCCGGCGGGTACCAGGGCGTCATTACGTCGCCGCAGTTCCTGGAGCCCACCACGGTCAATACCGGATTCGGCGGTGGAGGCTTCGGTGGATTCGGCGGCGGAGCAGCCGCCAACAACCGCCGCATCGAATTCGATTCGCGCTTCACCTTCTAGGCGAGCGCTACATTCCGGCCACTGCCGCCAACGTCACGATTCCGGCCCACAGGTTGCCGAGACGCAAGTTTTCGTTGTCACCGTGCTGGTTATTATCGAAGTTCACAATCGGCACGCCGACGGCCGGCAGCCCCAGTTCGCGAATGAACGGAGCGATGGGAACGGTGCCGCCCATAGTCCTGATGCGCACCGGTGCGGCGCCCCAAATGCGGGCCAGCGCTGACGTGACCTCCACCGATTCGGGCGCTTCGGGCTCGGTGCGAAAGGCCTCCTGCGCCTCGCTGCTCTTCAAACGCGCCAGCTTCGGATAACGCAAGCGAGTAGCATCGTCAGGCTCGTCGCCGATCACGTGGTAGCCCTGTGCTTCGATGTGCGCTCTCAGCAGCGCCATCATCCGCGCCGAGGGCGTTTCCTTCACCAGCCGGATGTCGATGGCCGCCGTGGCGTCGGGCGGGATGATGGTTCGCGGCTCGTCGACATAACCGCTGCGCATGCCGCGAACGTTCAAGCTTGGAAACTGGATGGCCTCCTGCAAGCTTTCGCCCACCGCGTCCGGCCGCGCCACGCCGAAGAGTTTCAGCAGCGCCGGCTCATCGTCCGGGACCGACTTTAAAACTGTGCGTTGCGCGGCGGTGAGCGGAGGCACGTCACTGTAGAAGTCCTTGATGGTAGTGCGCCCCTGCTCGTCCTTCATGGATGCCAGCAACTGCGCCAGCCGTATTCCCGGATTGGGAATCCAGTTGCCGTAATGGCCGCTATGCAGCGCCATCTTGGGACCGAACACCGTCAGATCCACAGTCACAATGCCGCGCGCGCCGAAGCTGAGCGTGGGCCGCCCGCTGGCGTGCACGGGACCATCCAGAATCAGCAGCATCGAGGCGCGCAGCTTGTCGCGATAATGCGAGATGGCAGCGGTCAGGCTCGGCGACCCCATCTCCTCTTCCCCATCGATCACCACGTGGATGTTGCTGCGCAGCTTGCCCGCGGCCGCATCCAGAGCGGCGCACAATGCCACAATCGGCGCTTTGTCATCGGACGACGAACGCGCGTACAGACGCCAATCGTCGGGGAATTTGTCGAGCGCCGTGAAGTTCGCAATCGTCTTGCCGCCATCTTCCATCCGGCCATCGCGCATCATCGGGCGAAACGGTCCGCCCTCCTGCTTCCACTTGGGCACATCGACGGGCTGGCCATCGTAGTGGATGTAGAACAGCAGCGTGCGCGATGCGCCGGCCACATTCTTCTCGGCATAAACCAGCGGATTGCCGGCGGTCTCCAGCAGTTCCGCTTTGAGTCCGTGACGCTGCAGCATGGCGAGCAGGTATTCGGTGTTGCGGCGGATACCTGCCTTGTCCGTGCCGACGTTCGGGAGCGAGAGCAGTTCGGTGAATTCGCCGATGATCTGCCGCTGATGCGCGGCCACGAACTGCTGCACACCGGCACCGTCCTGTGCGCCGGCCAGCGCCCCGGTAATCAGCGCCATTTGCCAAATCTTCATGCTCCCCGAAGTCTTCATCCTCCCTAAGATACTATGGGCGCCATTTGGCATCCGGCGGCGCCGCAGTACAAACTGCTTCTCGCTACAATGGGATTTCGGAACCGAATATGGAATTTCTTGCCGCCAGCCTTTTAGAGCTCATCACGCAGACGTCTACCAATCTGCCGCCCGACGTGCGCGCCGCGATGTCGCTCGCCGCCAATGTCGGAGACGCCGGGAACGCAGTCTTCCCAGGCGCTCGACATCATCCTGTCGAATATCGATATGGCCAATCGACGACGCGGGGCCCATCTGCCAGGACACGGGCATGCCGACGTTTTTCGTGCATACGCCGGTGGGCGTGAACCAGATCCGCATTCGCGAGGGCGATTCTGGAAGCGGTGGCGGAGGCGACGCGGCTGCGGCAAACTGCGCCCCAATTCGGTGGACTCCATCACCGGCAAAAACAGCGGCAACAATCTGGGCGATGAGACGCCGGTGATGCACTTCGAGCAGTGGGAGCAGGACGACATAGAGGTTCAGCTGATTCTGAAGGGCGGCGGCTGCGAGAACAAGAACATCCAATATTCGGTGCCCTGCAATCTGGATCACCTGGGCCGCGCCGACCGCAACCTGGAAGGCGTCCGCAAGTGCCTGCTGCACGCGGTGTGGCAGGCGCAGGGGCAGGGCTGCTCGCCGGGCGCGCTGGGTGTGTGCATCGGCAGCGATCGCGCGCACGGCTACGAACTGGCGAAGGGGCAACTGTTGCGCACGCTCGACGACGTGAATCCCAATCCGCAACTGGCGAAACTGGAAGCGGAGGTCATGGAAGAGGCCAATCGGCTGGGCGTCGGCGCGATGGGATTTGGCGGCAAAGCGTCGCTGATCGGATGCAAGATCGCGGCGGCGAACCGGCTGCCGGCCAGTTTCTTCGTCTCCGTGGCCTACGATTGCTGGGCGTTCCGGCGCCTGGGCGTGCGGCTGGATGCCGCGAGCGGCGCGATTACCGAGTGGCTGTATCGCGACCCGGCGCGGCAGGTGGAGCGGATGGCGCGCGGCGAAGGCTTCCCCTTGACCGGCCGCGAAGTGATGCTGACGCCGCCGCTGACCGAAGCGCAGATGCGCGCGCTCAAGGTGGGCGACGTGGTGCTGATCACGGGCGAGATGTATACGGGCCGCGACAACGTGCACGCGTACCTGATGAAGAACCCGCCGCCGGTGGATATGCACGGCGCGGTGCTGTACCACTGCGGTCCGGTGATGCTGAAGGAAGGCGGGGAGTGGAAGGTGAAGGCGGCCGGCCCCACCACCAGCATTCGCGAGGAGCCTTATCAGGCGGATGTGATCAAGAGGTACGGCGTCCGCGCGGTGATCGGCAAGGGCGGCATGGGCGCCAAGACGCTGGCGGCGATGAAGGAAGCCGGCGCGGTGTATCTGAACGGCATCGGCGGCGCGGCCCAGTATTATGCGCGCACGGTGGAGAAGGTGCTGGGCGTGAATCTCATGGAGTTCGGGATTCCGGAAGCGATGTGGCATCTGCGCGTCAAGAACTTCGCGGCGATCGTGACCATGGATGCGCACGGCAACAGCCTGCACGCGGATGTGGAGAAGTCCACCGGGGAAGCGCTGGAGGCGCTGCAAAAGGTTTGAAGCAACTAGCGTTCGCGGGGCTGCTGCTGGTTTGCGCGGCCGCCGGACAGACCGATGCGGATCTCGATCGGGTGCGGGCTGCGGAGAAGGTTTATTTTCGGGACATCCACGAATTCCCCATGGACGTGACCGTGACGACGGTGATCACGGACCCGAATGGCAAATCGAAACAAGTGGCGCAGGGCTGGGTCGGCTTCATATTCAGAGGCTACAATCCGGCCACCGAGACGAGCACCTTTTATACGGAGTCGTCAGTCTTCAAGGTCAAGTTGCGCGGCCAGAGCATGACGGGCCACAACGTGGTGCTTCACTCGGGCGCAGTGTTGCGATCGAAGCCGGCCGAGGGAGATCGCGTGGGGGTGGAAAGACTGTCCGATCCCGGCAATCCATGGCTCGTGACCAGTGAAGCGAAGAGCTGCCAGCCGTTCGATGTCTGGCCTGGTTCGCTGCTCCCGAAGTATTTCTGCGGCGTCAACAAATTCTGGCTGGCGCCCGGCGAAGGGAAAGATTTGCTCTTCCAGCATTTTCGGCTGGAAAGCAAAGGCCTGCCGGCCGAGGTGAGGTTGCCATACCTGGGCGTGGTACAGTTGACCGCTTTCAGGGCGGACGAAGAGTTTCAGCAGGCGCGGCTGCCCGGAGATCCAAAGCCGTTCCTGATCCCACTGCAGGTGGTGTCGACTTTCGTGACGAACAAGGGGCGCATCACCATCACGAACCTGTACGCGCCGCGAGAGAAGAAGTGAAGTTTGAATCGTGGCAACGGCATCTGCTACACTAAAGTTTCAATGGCCAGATAGCTCAGTTGGTAGAGCGCAGCCCTGAAAAGGCTGGCGTCGGCGGTTCAAGTCCGTCTCTGGCCACCATGTTTTCAGTAGTTTACAGCCCTCCAAAACAGCGAGTTGGTCCCAATTGGTCTCAAAACCCTTAACCCAAACTCGCTTGGACTCGTCATCCGAAGCGATAGAGTCTACCCGTGCAAACGGGTATTGTCTGCAGACACAAACAGCGCGAATCTATCAACCACGCCGGCATTGAACGGGAATCAGAGCGGCACATAGCGGACTGCTTCGCGTGAGCCCCGGTGGCTCTCAATTCCTCCACGTGGCACAGCAGCCCCAGCCCTCACCAGCCCCACTTTGAGGGCTACACCCAATGGGCGATACATCCCGCGTTCATTCCTGGATAAACTGTACCCAACCAAACTTCCAACTGGGTGGTGGCACGGCCAACACCTGCCACATAAGGAGACATGAATGAAGATCGCACTGATTACCACAGCCGCGCTTGTGCTGGCCTCTGGGGCCGCAATCGCTCAACCAATCCAGATCAACCAAGCGGTTGTAGCGGCGAATGCCACCAATCGCGCCACGGGAGGCTTCCCGTACATGATCACCCAACCTGGGAGCTACCAACTCTCCGGCAACCTCGTGGTGCCAGCGGGAGTCAACGGGATCGGCATAGCCGCCAACAACGTCACGCTGGACTTGAACGGGTTCAATATCACGTTACTCGGTCCGAACATTGCAATCTTCACGGATAACCCTCAAAGTACGATCACCATCCGCAACGGGACGCTGACCGGGCCTAACGGCGAAGGCGCAATCGGCGTGTTCTTCATCTTTAGCACCAGCGTCAACGTAGAAAGCCTACTGGTCAGCGGCTTTCCCGCAGCCATCACGGTAGGTTCAAACTCAATCGTACGTCACAATGTTGCAACCGCGCTCATCCAGGTAGCTTGCCCAAGCATCATCTCGGAGAACGTTACAACGGGGTTCCTTAGCGAGGTCGGTACTGGTAAGTGTGTTCGCTGGAACAACCGATCCCAAGCCGACACAGCCGAGGTGAAACAGTAGCCAAGCGGCCCTGCTGTGGCGCGGGCTGCGCCTGAAGCCTGGGGATATGCACCTGCCGCACCCTCAAGCGCAGCCGGAGGAATTACCCAAAGTGTGCTCGGTAGTCTATCAGGTTCCACGTGCACAGGCTGACGGCATCGAGCAATCCGGGCCACGTTGCGTTAACCTCTTCTTGAGTGAAGATGAAGCGGTTCCTCAGTGTTGTGGTGCTTGTCGCCAGCCTACGAGCACAAGATAAGCAACGCACCCTCACGACGAAGCAGGCGGAGACGCTGGCTCTAGTTGCCCCGCCTACCTTGCACGCCGCGCAGGGAAGATGCTGCCCGGATGCTCATGGTCATGAGGTCGCGGCAGGGCCTACGGTTTCGCGCTATACCCTCATTTGGGTCCAGGTTCGGTGTGGGTGCGGCAGTAACGCTGGCCAGCTTATAGACAATTACACAGTGAACCCGGACACTGGCCAGATCTGGGAGGGACTTGAAGAAGAAGGCAAACCCCTGACCTCGAAACGGCTCGATGCGCTAAGAAAGTCAATGACGAGGCAGAACTCCCAGTACCGACGCTAAAGCACCCTGCGGCCTCCGGCCTGCCACCCGCATGTGGAGGGGCTCTGCGCGGATCAAGCCGCTTTCGGTTGCCGTACAACGACCATGTTTGGCGTGCGTTTAATGATGGCCACGATCTGAAGAAGGTTGCCACGCTTCTTCACGATGTAGTCATGTGGTCGCAGTATTCGTTTCGTTCGGCATTTCGACATTGAGTCTACTGTACGTCGAGTATGGAAGACTGCCTATAAGCCGAAAGGCCTATATTACGGATTGCAATACTCGGCTTCAGTAGGGGCGGTTCCTGACGCTGCTACGCCTTCCCTGCCACGATACGCACCGTAGTCCATGCCCAGCAGCAGGCCCAACCCTGGGCTGGAGTCCACCCTGACCTACGGGTGTTATACTGCCTTGAGCCCCAGAGCATGGCCCCTGACGCAGGCGAGAACAGCACAACAGCAAAGCCACCAAGCCCACCAACCCCACTTGGGAATTGGCTTACTAACCATTGGGGGAAACTTCAACACGTTGGGCTGCACGAATGGCTTATGCTGCTTGCAACAGTTGTGGTGGCAGGGTCCACCTTCTTCTACACGAGGTATGCACGCGGACAACTAGACGCGATGCAGGGGCAGTTGCAGGAGATGCGAAGGAGTGGGCAGAGCGCTACAGATCAGATGTGGCAGGCTATTGGAAACCTCAATTGGCAGGCCCAATCTACTCAGGGGGCGCTTAACCTTACAAGAGATCAATTCCGAATGGATCAAAGACCGTACATCTGGGTGACGGGCAATCTGGGAACTCCAGACTGGACAGCGATGCGTGGCTCCACCAATCTGGCCACCGACCTTGGCCAAGTCCTCTGGACAGTGCATTACACCAACTATGGCAGGACTCCCGCGCGGGAACTCTCAACCGAGAAACTTATCTCGGTTGGAGAGGAAGCCTACAGACACTCTTTCAGAGGGGAGGACGCTCCACCTGCCGCACACAGCGCCGGAGTCCCGATGCCGCCTACTAAAGAGGACTTCGTGACCATAGTTTCCGAACCCTTGAGGATAGCGCGAAGAGATTGGCTCTGGATTACAAGTCCTGAGTACTTTGGCCCGAACCCTTCGATCAAGCTAATCTTCCGCTACACGGACGCCTATGGAGCGCACTACGAAACGGGTGTGTGCCTGAACAGAACCAACGCTGGAAGCATTAGCTACTGCGCCCACGGGAACTACATTAGATAGTCCCCGGCCTCTAGTAGGGTCAGTGGCGTGTGGCGTGTGGGTAGTTTGGCTTTTCTGATTTCCTGATTTTCCTGATTTTCCCGTTTCAGCCTGCGTGACCCGATACCTAGCTGCCCGGCACTCCGTGCATGGCGGAATCGTGCTTCAGGTCGATACGACCCCGGTCACTCTCTGCCCTGTCCCCACCCAGCCACTCAACAGCAGGCTCACAGTGCGCACCACAGGCCCGCCGTGCGCTTCACCGTGCCTCAGAGGTGCCCAGGCGTCGCAGTGCCCACCGTGCCCAGCCCGTGCGTGTTTCACAAACGGTCCTGCCAGCCGTCCCAATCCACAGTGCAAACAAACATCTCTCCAGGCCCCACAAACTTGTTGACAAAACGACTGTGCTGGCATTCCAGGACTGAAGTCATCCCCCAACGCCAAACCCGATGCTTTTGGATTGCCAAGCTCAACAGACAAGTTTCGAGGAACTTTTCAAAATTCTGAATTAGAAGAAGAGGCAGCCACTTGGGCATCCTGCCTCTCAAATCTTTGCAACTGAATAGGATCGGACAGCGGTATGTCCGGTACTCACATTTTCTCACTGTACGCCTTTTCGCTCATTGAAGCAAATGATAGACTACAGCCTCCAAATCTCGACGTTTGGACCGAACAAAGGAGCAAGACAGATATGCGTATTTCTCAGACACACTTAGTTAACGGATGGACTCTCACCCTCCTGTCCCTGGCGCTGGGCGCTGCATCCCTTTGTAGCGCTGCTACCATCACGTACAACGTTAACCTGACGGTCGGCACTGCTAGCGTCTCCGGAGACATCACCACTGATGGCACAATCGGGGTTATCAATGGTGATAATCTACCCTCCAACATCCTCAATTGGAACTTGGTGTTGACAAGCAGCAGTAACTCGACACTATGCTCCGGGAAGCCTTGTACATTTGATTTGATTGGGCCGAATGGCATTGTCGGGTCCTTCGGAGAGCAGTTAGATATTAACCACGGAGTCGATTTGTCGGCAACGACCACACAATTGCTATTCAATTTCAGCGGCACGGATGGTGGATACATCTTCTTTGAGACAGGTGCTAGTGCAGCAGTTTGCTTCGAAACGACTACTGATTGCTTGTCAAGCGCATTTGGTGCCGGGGAGTCGCTCTATGTCGGAGGTGTTTTTTCAGGCGACTACGAGTTAACGAGCCTATCGGGGACTCAGGTGATCGGCACCGCCACGGGTTCCGGTTCCGGCACGCCAGAGCCTTCAACTCTCGTCCTGCTGGGTGCGGGAATAATGCTCCTCGGCTTCAGGAAACTCGGGAACAGACACCCACGATGTCGTTAACCGTTTCCAACGGTCATTCGCCACCACCTTGAAATCCAAGTGTAGGGTGTGGGATGGAGAGGGTAGCGAGGAGTAAGTGGCTCTGGGACAATGCATTCGCTGGCTGTACGTGTGATCGGCACTCTGATTAGTGCACCCCTCCCTCCTCAACCTCATGCACACCCGAGGTACGGCTCTGACCTCATGTTCCAAACCGGTCCCATAAAAACGCATGAACAAGTGCGCACGTCGCCGCCTGAACATGATTGAAGCCCTCGATAATCACATGCATTGCTTTCGTCAGTTCGTCCTTGACGTCTGCACCGCCAACGAGTCTGCTGGTAATCGCTCCCGACACCAAATCTGCCGCGAAATGACATTCGAGGCCGATAGTCCATCCATCACTTGAGCGGTTCCACGCTACACTGCCCACGACATTCGAGAGATGTTTGGTCGCGAACCCGATCCCAGCGGATTGCACATGGCCACCGAACTCGTTCCTAAACTCCTTGATTCTCTTCTCGTTTTGCTGGAAGTATTGGTCGGCTTCGAGCAGAGATTTGGAATGGAGGTTTGGAAGGAAGGGCTGCGCCTGCTTAAACTCCGCAGTCTTCCGTACCATCGTTAGACCCCTACGAAACTCAACCAGCGTCACAAGTGCGCGGCGCATGAAGTAGGCAACTCGAAACTCACCTTCGACTTTGCCCGTCTCCTGCAACTTGTGGGCTAGTTGCTTGAGTTCGTTAAGTTCAAGTCGAAGGTCTTCGTACAAAACCGAAAGACGAGCCACACCGTTCAGAGCCTCAGACTCACCCTCCTTAAACACTCTGCCGAGATTCCCAAATCGTGTAATTGTTGAATCCACGGCGAGAGTATCCCACAAAACGTTGTTTAAGAGCGCTTCGGTTTTGTCCTGAAGTTCCTGTCCAAACTACCTCCAGTCGATCCCGGTGGAGCGACTCAAACGCACAAACTTCCAGTACAGTCAAGAGATCAGCGATGCGCTGCCCGATCGGCGGCGAGGAAAGTAAAGCCGCCCAGCGCCTTGTACACTCCTTCAGGTTGATCATCCTCGGCGTGTAGTCCGGGTGACCGTCTCGCCCGACTGGCGCTGAAAAGCGCCGCCTTCGGTTTGGCGCCCGTCGGCGGCATAAAGCGTCAAGTCACCTCGGTGGTTCTCTCCAAAGGGGGCAATCTGGGAGCGTTTTTCGCTGACCCATCCGTTTTCGTGCGAAAAAGTCCACTTCCGGGATAAACCGAAGGCCTTCATCTTCCTGAGCGAACATCTCGACGATCAAGATTTAACTTTTTTAGTTCTTCCCTCCCGGGTCAAAAAGCTGTAACATCGCCCCAAGCCTACGTAACGCGTTGTTGTGTACTTGGGGTGCGCGTTTATGTGCAATGTCTCGCGTTTGTCTGGGAACCTTATCTAAATAACGGGGGTAAAGTCATGAAGAAGCATGCCGTCCAATTCCTGTCTACGCTTTTCGTAGTTTCTCAATTAATGGCATCGCCTGTGGGCAGCATCGCCGGGTCGGTCAAAGATCCGACTGGCGCCGTAGTCCCGCATGCCAAACTCACTCTCACCAGCACCACTACCAATGCGCAGGTCAGCACATTGACCAATGCCGAAGGGGAATTTCAGTTCCTGCAACTGGCGCCGACCACTTATTCCCTGGTCGCGGAGGTTACAGGGTTTAAGAAGGTCGCCGCAAAGGTGTTGGTGGAAGTCGACCAGATCACTCACGTTGAGCTCAGCCTGGAGGTGGGCAGCGTTGCCGAGACGGTCCAAGTGGAGGCGGTCGCGCCGCTGCTGGAGAGCGACAAATCAACGCTGAGCAGCGTGGTGGAGAGTCCAACATCTCCAGCTTGCCGCTGAACGGCCGCCAATCGATGGACCTGGCGCTGATCACGCCCGGTGTGGTTCCCACCGCCGCCGGAACGCAGGTCTTCAGTTTCAACGTGGCCGGAGCGCGCTCGCAGTCGAACATTTACCTGCTGGACGGCGTCAGCAACATGGACACGCAGGTCAACTCAAACCTCAACAATTTCCGCATGAGCGATGCCGTGCAGGAATTCGCCGTGCAAACCAGCGTATCCAGCGCGGAATTCGGACGCGGCACTGGGGGCGAAGTCAGTGTGGTCACCAAGAGCGGCGGCAACGCGTTCCACGGCACGCTATTTGAATACCTCCGCAATTCCGATTTTGACGCGGCGGACTTCTTCACCAACAAGGCCCGGTCCACCAAGAATCCGCTGCATCGCAACCAGTTCGGCGGCACATTTGGCGGACCCATCCGTCACGACAAGACGTTCTTCTTTGCCTCCTACGAGGAATTCCGGCAAGTGGCGCCGACCGTCAGCCTCACGCGCGTTCCCTCGGATGCCGAGCGCGCCCAGGTGACCGATCCTATTTCCAAGGCGCTGCTGCAATTCTGGCCCACCGCCAATACTTCAGTAGGAGCCAATAACTTCATCGCCAATGTCGGCTCCACGACGTTCGATTACACCGGCGTGATCAAGATGGATCACAACTTCAGCGAGCGCGACCACCTAATGGGCCGCTTTGCCGATTACCAGGGCACTACATTCACTCCCGGAGCGCTGCCTCTGCAAGGCGGCAATGGCAACACTCCGGTCAGCCGCAACGGAGTGCTCACCGAGGTCCACACATTCAATCCGAACACCATCAATGAACTGCGCGTCGGCTACTCGCGGAACCAGACGTTTATTACGGTGCAGGACGTCGGCTTCAACGCCGCCAGCGTGTTCCAATTGAATGGCGCAGCCGCTCGCCGGGCGTCGTGGACGGCGCCAAGAATTTGCAGGATTCCGGGCTGCCGACAGTGAGCGTGTCGGGAGGATTCGCGCCGCTGGGCAGCACCACCAACCTGCCGCAGGGCCGCATTACCAATACCTTCGAGCTGTTCGATAACGTCTCGTATGTCGCGCCCTTCGGCAAGAGCAAGCATTCCTTCCGCATGGGGGTCCACATCCGCGCGTGAACAGGCCCGTCGCTACCTGGATAGCACCGAGCGCGGCTCCTTCAGCTTCCTGAACTGGTCAGATTTTGCGGCTGGGCTGGTGAATACTTCCAGCTTCAAGAGCGGCAACACGCTGGCTTATTGGGACCGCTTCCCGTTCGACGCTTACTGGCAGGATCAATATAAGCCCAAAGACAACCTGACTATCAATTACGGGATCCGGTACGAGTATCCATCGGCCATCTACCAGACGCGCAAAGATGCCGTGAACTTCATTCCGGGTGTCGGGCCAGTCCTCCTGGGAACCAACCAGTTGCTGACCATCGACCCCACGAAACTCGGCCCCGCAGCGCTAGGCTTCGCGCAGGCGCCCTCCACGTTCAGTGATAGCGGCGTGCATTCGGATAAGAACAACTTTGCGCCGGTTGTAGGACTCGCCTATACGCCGCGCTTCGCCAAGAGCCTGTTCGGCAATGATGCCACCGTGATCCGTGCCGGATTTCGCGTCGGCTATGACGATATCTTCAATAACATCCCCGCCAACATGGGACTGAATGCTCCGTACAACCTGACCACTGCACAGACTGCGGGCGTGACCCAGCCCGGCAAGTTCGGATGGGCGGTGGGGTATAACCAGAACGTCCCGCTGGTGAAGCTCAATGCGGCCGGCCAACCGGTGATCGGGCTGGTAGGGTTCAGTGCCGAGGATCCCAATATCCGCAGCGCGTACATCTACCAATACAACTTCGGCATCCAGCGGAGGATCGGCAGTAACTTCTCGGTCGAAGGCAATTACGTGGGCAGCACCGGCCACAAGCTGGGGTTGTTCATCGACCAGAACCAGCCTGCCGTGATCGTGAACGATCCAACCAAGCCGGGTAATAGCGCGCCCAACGTCCAGATCTACCCGTATCCCACGTTCGGAGCGATCGGCACCGGCAAGGACATCGGCAATTCCAATTACAACGGCCTCGTGACCACGGCTAAATACCAGTCGCCGCGCGGCTATTTCCTGCAGGCGTCATATACGTTGAGCAAATCGATCGACACTGCGTCGGCGTTTTTCGGATCGAGCGGCGAAGCCGGTGGCATCGATGACGCTAATCACATCAACCTGGACCGCGGCCCTTCGTCCTTCGACACGCGCCAGCGGCTGGTGGTGGTCTACAACGTGAACGTGCCTATGGGTCCGAACCATAGACTTTTCGGCTGGAATAATGGCTTCAGCCGGCAAGTATTCGGCGGATGGTCCGTAGCGGGGATCACGAGCGCGCAGAGCGGCCAGCCGTTTACGGTCTACAACGGCCAGACCGATTTCAGTGGCTTCAACCAGTTTGTCGATCGCCCGGATGTGATCGGGACGGGTAAGCTGATTCAGAACAACGGCAACCCGGACAATGCGTTCGATACCACTTACTTCTCGAAGACACCGCCGACTGGGCGCCAGGGCACTTCAGGCCGCAATCAGTATTACGGTCCGGACCTTGTAAACTACGATCTCACCGCGTCCAAGAGCTTCCCTCTGTGGCATGAGCGCACACACCTGCAGTTCCGCGCCGATTTTTTCAATATCTTCAACCACACCAACTTCGCGAACCCGGTGCGCAATGAGAGCAGCGCAAGCTTCGGCAAGATCACGCAGACCGTAGGCAGCGCCACCGCCACGTCGGTCGGCACCACCGCCGGCCCATTCGGCGGCGCGCGACAGATCCAACTGGCCTTGCGGCTGAATTTTTGAGCGCCAGTTCGGCTACAACCAAGCAAGGCGGCGCCCGAGGGAGATTCTCCCGACGGCGCCTCCTCCAATGACCACAGGTATCGCTCCGATACCTACTAATTGTGCGCTCTCGCACAATCTCTTGGATTGCGATCCGGCGCCATAACTCGCACACCTGTGGAAGCGCTTTGCAGCTACGGGCTACTGGAAGCTAGCGGCTTGGAGCCATTTATTCTTGTATCCGAACCGTTACTTATGCTAAACTCCTTCCAAATTGCAACACTTACGATAAGCCGTAAGAAACGTCTCTGCGGACGGTAGGCTTTTCGCATGAGTTAGTGGGGGTTTTTGGGGCCTGCCGGGATACCAGGTCTGGACTGAAGGTCAGGTCCTCGTGGAACCTGGATTACTGAACGTCTGAGGGGAAATTCATGAAACAGCTAAAACGATTCGTGTCTCTTTCCGCCGCCCTCGTTATTTTGTGCTGCGGTAATGTCTTGGCCCAGATCAGCTCCTCCACGGGCGCGATTCAAGGCGCAGTCACCGATCCTCAAAACTCGGTGATCGCCGGCGCGAAAGTGAGTCTTACCAATGTCGACACGGGCGCAGCCCTTTCGACTCTGACGCAATCCGACGGCACTTTTGTTTTTCCTCTCCTGGCTCCCGGTAATTACCGGATCAAGATCGAGACGCCCGGGTTCGAATCGGCCGTTTACGACATAGTGGTGGAAATCACCAAAGTCGCAAACGCAAACGCCAAACTCCGCCTCGGACAAGTGACTACGGTTACCCAGGTGACTGAAGCCCTGGAGACAGTCGACACTCACACCGCAACCACCGGGGACGTGATCACGGGCACGCAGATTCGCGATATGCCGCTGCCAACCCGAAATTTCCTCGACCTGACCACCTTACAAGCCGGCACTGCGGCACGCATGCAAAGCGCCGCCACCGTCGGCCGGGGGACTCCCATTCTCGACGTCGCAGGCTCGCGCGCGACGGTCAACAATTTCGTGCTCGATGGTGTCGACGCCAATAGTTTCGGCAGCAACAGCCTCAGCACCGTGCCCGTGCCGAACCCCGACGCCGTGGGCGAGTTCCGGGTCAGCACTAGCCTCTACGATGCCAGCCAGGGACGCGGTTCCGGCGGCAATATCAACGTGGTCCTGCGCTCCGGGACCGAGCACTATCACGGCGGCCTGTTCGAGTTCTACCGAAGCAACGATTTCAACGCCAACGACTTCTTTGCCAACTCACAAGGTAAGAGCGTCCCGGTCCTTCTCCAGAACCAATTCGGCGGCCAGGTGGGCGGTCCCGTTCCCAAGCTAAAGGAGACGTTCTGGTTCTTCTCCTACCAGGGCACACGCCAGAAGAACGGTGTTTCCAGCCTGGTCAGTGGATCGCAGCCCGTCCTGCCCGCCACCCGCACCGCAGCGACGCTCGGATCCGCCTTCGGGATCAACCCGACGAACATCGACCCGGTAGCCGTGAGCCTTCTCAACCAGCCTGGTCCATACGGCGGACTCCTCTATCCTTCCGGCTCTTGCGCCGGCGCTCCCGGATGCTCGGGGCCGGGCAGCATAGGGCTCCTGGTGTTGTCACTGCCCACCATCTACAACGAAGATCAGGAATCGGTCTCCGTGGATCGCAATCTGTTCCGCAACAACCATCTCGCCGCGCAGTTCTTCTATGCCAACATCACGCAGTTCACGCCGACTGGCGGCGGCGTCAGCCTCGGCCAGGGTCAGAATTCGCCCGCCAAGAACAATCACGGGGCGCTCACGGACACCGAGACGTTCACCCCGCATCTGTTGAATGAATTCCGCGTGGGCTATACCAATATCAAGTCGGCCACCATCGGCGCCGAGGGTGTCACCGTCGGCCAGATCGGAATGCAGAAATGGGATGGCAATCTCTATCCCGGCATTCCGGCGCTATCGATCAGTGGGCTCCTGAGTTTCGGCGGCATCGGCGTGAACAGCTTCCAGGCTGGGGGCAACACATCGATTACCACGGGCGATACGCTCTCCTGGACACATGGCAAGCATACGATCCGCGCGGGCGTGGAGTCGCGGCGATACGCGTGGAACGTCGATAACGAGTACGGCACGCGCGGCAGCATGAGCTTTCCCGATTTTCCGTCATTTCTGACTGGGACGCCGAACCGCCTGCAAGTGGACGTCGGCTCCTTCCAGCGGAACTATCGGGCACAGGATTTTGTTTGGTTTGTGCAGGACGATTTTCACGTCACGCGCAGGCTCACGCTCAACCTCGGTCTCCGTTATGACTACTTGGGCTTCCCCTACGACCTCAATGGAAAGGTGGGCAATTTCGATCCCAGCCTGGTGCCCGCTTCGTGTATCGCGGCGGGCGGTGGAACTTGTCTTCAGGCCGGCTTCATTTCTCCGGCGTCCCTCAAAGGTGGCTTGGCCACCCCTGGCGTAAGTAACACAACCCTCACCACCACGAATAAGTTGAACTTCGCGCCGCGCGCGGGCTTCGCCTACGACTTACTGGGCAACGGCAAACTTGCGGTCCGCGGCGGATTCGGCTATTACTACATTCGGACCTCCGGGCAGACGCTGCTGCAACTGATCGCGTCGCCGCCGTGGGTAGAGCAATACCTGGCATCCGGCACTGGCGTGGTTGGGAGCAAAGTGCTGGCGAATCCGTGGCCCTCGGGCCTGCCGCTGCCGAGCCAGTTCCCCATCCTGCCGGTGATGGGCCAGTTCAACGGAACCTACTCGGCGTCAGGCGCTCCGAACTTCGTGAATCCCGATGGCACTCCGGCGGTGTCTCAATCGCTGTACGGCTTCATGCGCGGTCTGGTTACACCGTACGTGCAGCAGTATAACTTGAGCTTCCAATATCAATTGCCGAAGGGCTGGTTCATGGAGGTGGGCTATGTCGGCTCGCACGGCCGCAACTTACTCGTGGAGCCGAGTATGAACCAGGCTTTGCTGGTAAATTCCTCCACGCCCATTACGTACAACAACGCCCTGATCGCAGCGAACGGGCATCCTAACGGCATCGCAGTAACGCAGAACTCCAACACCAACGCCACCATTCGTGTGCCAACGCTGGGGTTCGCCCCAGCCGGCCTCAACCTGGTGACGAATCAGGGTTACTCTCACTACAATGGTTTCATTCTGGAAGTTGCGCATGCATTTGCTCACGGCTTCCAGTTCAAGATGGATTACACACAATCCCGGTCCACCGACAATGACTCCGGTCCCACTGGCTCGGACCTGGATAGTTTCACGGGCAATCAACTTTACTCGCAGTCCAACCGGGGCGTTTCCGATTTCAACCAGCCTCACCGTTTCGTATTCACCGGCATCTGGAACCTGCCCGGGCCGAAGAAGGGATGGATGGGCCAGACAATCGGAAATTGGGGTCTGAGCGGCGTCTACACCGTGCAATCGGGATTCCCGTTCTCCGTGAGCAGCACTAACGGCGGCGGCCTGGCGGGCCTTTCGGGATCGGTAACTGTCCGCGCCAATACCCTGCCGTGCTCCAATCTGCAAACACCCGGCGGGGTCACTCAGAACCTGAATAGTTACATCAACCCTGCCTGTTTCGCTGCCGTCCCCAACCTTCCGGCGGGCAGCGTGCTGAGTGGCCTGAGTCCGCAGCAGGGACCCGGTAGCGGTTCCTACACCATCGGCAATAACGGAGTCACCGGCGATTCCGGCGTGGGATCGCTTTTTGGCGTGAGCGGCCGGCAACATCATGCAGGGGCCCGGCGAGCAGCGCTTCGACCTGGCCCTGAGTAAACAGTTCCCGATCCGCCCACTGGGCGAAGCGGGCAACCTGATGTTTCGCGCGGAAGCGTTCAAAGTATTCAACAACGCCATTTTCTCCAACCCACAAGCCAACATTAGCAATGCCAACTTCGGGCACATCATCTCAACGATCGATGGTACGGGCCGAATTCTACAATTGGCGCTGAAGTTGAGCTTCTAGGCGATCGATCCTGGGCGTACCGGCACATTGATGTGCCCGGCGTTGGTGTAAATGAAATATACTGGATGCCACTTGGCTTCTGCCCTGCGGGAGCATCCTATATGCGCTGGAGTTGGGAACTCTGCTGTCTGATCGCCGCTTCGCCGCTCCTGGCCGCTGGGGGCCGAGCTACTACCGCGAGGTCCAGCCCGTCCTACAGAAGAACTGCGTCAGGTGTCATCAGCCGGCAATGAAGTCGTCCGGCCTCGACTTGACCACTTTTGAGAATTTCCGCGCGGGCGGCAAGCGCGGGGCCGCATTCTCCGCCGCAACGCCCGCCGAAAGTCTCGTGGTGCGTTACATCACCGGCGAAATGAAGCCGCAGATGCCGTTGGGCGCGCCACCCCTGGCGAAGGCCGACATCGAACTGCTGACGGCATGGATTAAAGCCGGCGCTCTCGACGACTCGCCCCGCGAGGCCGTTTCCAATGAGCCCATGGTGTACCATCAGGCACCCGTGATCACGGCGCTGCGCTTCTCGCCCGATGGCAAATTTCTCGCCGTAAGCGGCAACCGCGAAGTGCTGCTGCACGATTCTAACGGATCCGGCCTGGTGAAGCGACTGCCTGGCAAAGCCGAACGAATCCTGTCGCTCGCCTTCTCCAGCGATGGATCGCTGCTCGTAGCGGCGGGTGGCACGCCGGCACGGTTCGGCGAGTTGCAATTCTGGGATCCCCGCAGCGGCACACTCATAAAATCGGTCCTCAGCGGTGGCGATACCGTTTTCGGCGCCTCGCTTTCTCCCGACGCGAAGAAAGTGGCGGTAGGTTGTTCCGATAACACCGTCCGTGCCTTCGACACCGCTAGTGGCCACGAACTTTACAAGATCAGCAGCCACGAGAACTGGGTGTTGGGCACAGTCTTCGGAGTGGATTCGAAGCGCTTCGTGTCGGTGGGCCGCGACCGCGCGGCGAAGCTGGTGGATGCCGAGAACGGGCAATTCCTCGAAAACGTCAACCAGTTGCGCGGCGAACTCTCAGCCGTCGCACGCCACCCGAAAAAGGATGTCATCGTCATCGGCGGCGAGGACCGCATCCCCTACATTTACACGATGGACCGCCCGCGGAATATCAAGGTCGGCGAGGAAGCCACGCTGGTGCGCAAGCTCGAAGCCCAGGATGGTCCCATCTTCGCGCTCGATTGGTCGGCCGATGGCAGCCGGATCGCCGTGGCGGGCGCGGGCCACACCGTCAATCTCTACGATGCGGAGTCAGGCGTCAAAGTGGCGGCCTGCGGCGGGCATGCGGCCGGCATCTATGCCGTAGCGTTCTCACCAGACAGCAAGCGCCTGGCCACGGGCGGATTTGACGGGCAGGTCCGCTTTTACAGCTCGGCGGATTGTACTCTGCAGAAGGCGTTCGTACCCGTGCCGCTGGCTGATGCCCCAGCAGTGAGTGGAGCCGCGCGATGAAGACGAAGTTGTCTTTCTGTTTGATGACCGCCGCCCTCTGTGCGGCCCAACCTTCCATCACTGACCTGCAGCCGCGCGGCGCACAACGAGGCAGGCCATTCACCCTCACCCTGATTGGCCGCGATCTGGGCGAAGGCGCCAAAATCGAATCCACCCTGCCGGCCACATTCACCCCGCTCTCACCTGCGAAAGACTCGATGGGCGGCGCGACGTTCTTGGTCGAGCCCTCCGGTGAACCCGCCGTCGGTGTGTATCCCATCCGCGTCATCACGCGCGCCGGAATCTCGAATGTGCAGCTCTTCTCCATCGGAGCATTCCCCGAGTACACCGAGGACGAATCGCGGCCTGGCGCTCTTCCCAACAGCAACGACACCATCGAAAACGCGCAGCCGCTGCCCTCCGTTCCTCTTACGTTAAACGGGAAACTCCGTGGACCCGAGCGCGATGTCTACCGCATCAGCGCCAAGGCTGGAGACAAGCGTGTCATCGAAGTGGAAGCTCGGCGCTGCGGTTCCGCCATCGATCCGGTGATCGATCTCGAAGACTCTTCCGGTAAGGTGGTGGCGCGCAGCGAGGATGCGGCGCTGCTCGGGCTGGACGCGCGCCTGCAATTCACGTTCCCCCGCGACGGCTATTACTACATCGTGGTGCACGATGCGCGCTACTCCACACAGACCGCGAACTTCTACCGTCTGAAGATCGGATCGTACGGCTACCCGACGGAAGTCTTTCCGCTGGGCGGCCGGCGCGGTGACACCGTGCAAGTATCGCTCGGTTCGCAGAAAATCACGGCCGACCTTCGCGCCACACCACAGGATGTCCGGCAGGTTTTCATCAATCTCCCGGATAACCCGGCGCTGCCTCTGCCGTTCGCCGTGGGCGATGCTCCCGAGGTCGTCGAACCCGTTGCAGCGGCCCTGCCCGCGCCCGTCACCATCAACGGCCGGCTGTCCCAACCCGGCGAAGTGGATCGTTACCAAATCCAGGTGACTCCAGGCGAGCCGTTGACCTTCCGCATTCAAGCGCGCGAACTCGGCACTTCCAAATTGATGGCCGTGATCTCGGTCTTCGATGCCAAGGGCGCGAA
Organism: uncultured Solibacteraceae bacterium; assembly: GCA_963815475.1. Lineage (GTDB taxonomy): Bacteria > Acidobacteriota > Terriglobia > Bryobacterales > Bryobacteraceae > Sulfopaludibacter. Next base: position 961,962 of record CAWFHD010000001.1, read on the forward strand.
ACTCGCGCAGGCGGGCGACGAGCCGCTGGCTGAAGACGTGTACAACCTCAATCAGAGCCGCACCGCCGGCGATCCCGAAATCGTCCTGCACGCCCCAGCCGATGCACACACTCTCACGGTGTCCGTCGAAGATCTGGCACGCCGCGGCGGTCCGGCTTACGGTTACCGTCTGAACGTCCGCCAAGGCGCGCAGGATATCCGCGTCATCCTGAGTCCTGCATTCACTAATGTGCCAGCGGGCGGATCCGTCGCGATTCCTGTCGCGGTGGAACGGCACGGCTACGATGGCGACGTCCATCTGCGTGTGGCCAACGCTCCGAAGGGATTGCGAGTCGAAGGAGGCAATGTCATCGCCGTGCCTCCCATGACGGATGGCTACCGGACCAGGAACAGTCCGGGCGTGCTGATTCTTAATGCCGACACGGACACCAGGCTGGATGGGTCGCAGCTCATGATCGAGGGTGTGGCGGAACTCGCAGACCATTCGCAGATCGTCCGCCGTGCCGAGGGCCCCGGCATGACTGTGGGCGTAACGGGCGCGACTCTGCAAGGCTCGGTAGATCGCCAGCGCGCCGTCACCGCGCCGTGGCTCGATCTGCAACTTCCCGCCGCCATCACCAGTCCGCCGGCCGCCACGCTCGAAGTATCCATGTTGGATCGAAAACGCATGGAAGAGGGCGACCAGATGCAGTTCCGCTGGAAATGGAATCCGCGCGATCCGGGGCAGGCGTTACCCAAGTCGGTGAACGTCGATATGGTGGGCGCAGCCGACATTCGCATTATCGACGTGAAAGTCGATCCGAAGGATCGGGCGGCCGGCACTTTCTTAGTGACCACGACCAAGCTCACCCGGCCTGCCAAGTACGATCTCTACATCACCGGTCGCCTGACGGTGGATACGCAACAGGAGAATATTGTTTCCCGGCCGATCACGGTCGAGGTAATGGAAGTGGGGGCTACCAGTGCTACGAAATCCGATTCTAACCGCTAGCCTGACGTTCGCGATGGTTGGGGCCGCGACCGGCGCGGAAAACCCCGTCACGTTTCTGCGCGACGTTGCGCCTATCCTCAACAGAGTCGGCTGCACCTCGGGAACCTGCCACGGGGCCGCCAAAGGTAAGAACGGATTCAAGCTTTCGCTGCGCGGGTACGACCCGCAATTCGACTACGAAGCCCTGCTCTACGACCTTTCCGGCCGCCGCTTCAATCGCGCCGATCCCGGCAAGAGTCTGATGCTCGCCAAGCCTTCGCAAGAGGTAGCCCACGGCGGCGGGCAGCGCTTTGACAAGGATTCCGACTATTACAAGACCATCTATTCCTGGATCAGCCAGGGCGTTCCTTTCGGAGATCCCGCCAAAGATGCCGTGGCCGACCTGCAGGTGGAACCCAACGAGATCCTCATGCCCAAGCCGGGCGAAGCCGTCACCGCGAAGGTGATCGCACGGTTCAAAGATGGTCTGACGCGCGACGTCACACGCGAAGCCGTTATCGAATCGAACGTGCCTGACGTGGCCAAGGTCGGCGCCTCGGCCGAGGTAAAGGGCGAGCGCATCGGCGAGGCCACGCTGCTGGTCCGCTACCAGGGCAAGTACGCCGCCGTGCCGGTGACCGTGCTGAATCCCAAACCCGGCTTCGTCTGGAGTTCGCTCCCGCAGTACAACTATATTGACCAGAAGGTCGATGCCAAACTCCAGCATCTGAAGATTCAGGCCTCACTCGTAGTGGACGATGCGACTTTTCTTCGGCGCGCTTCCCTCGATCTCACCGGGCAGATTCCCACTACAGATGCCGTGCTGGCCTTTCTCGCCGACCCTGCGCCGTCGCGCCAGAAGAGATCGAAGATGGTCGACCGGCTGATCGCGAGCCCCGCCTACGTCGATCATTGGACCGTGAAATGGGGGGACCTGCTGCAGTCCAGCCGCAAGTACCTCGGCGACAAAGGCGTCTATGCGCTGCGCGAGTGGATCCACGATTCCATCGCCGCCAACAAGCCATACGACAAGATGGTCCACGAGCTGCTGACCGCGCGCGGCAGTTCCTACGACGATCCCGCGGCTAACTTCTTCCGCGTGACCCGCGACGCCAAACCGACCATGGAGAAGACCACGCAGGTCTTTCTCGGTGTTCGCATGGTGTGCACCCAATGCCACGACCATCCCTTCGAGCGCTGGACGCAGAATCAGTATTACCAAATGTCGGCCTTCTTCTCGGCGGTGGGCCTGCGCGCAGGCTACGAGGTGGGCGAAGAGATTGTCTTCGATCAGCGAGCCGGCTACGACATGAAACACCCTAAGGACGGGCACGTCGTGCAGCCGGAGTTCCTGGTCGCATCTACGCGCCCCATTGCCGTGCCGACCGATGGGGGGAGGCGCGACGCGCTGGCCGACTGGATCGCGTCACGCGACAATCCATTCTTCGCCAAGGCGATCGCGAATCGCGTATGGAGCTACTTCTTCGGCAAGGGCATCATAGATCCGGTGGACGACATTCGCGCATCCAATCCACCGTCGAATCCCGCGCTGCTCGACGCGCTCACCAAGGACGTGATCGATCACAATTTCGATTTACAGTACCTGATGCGCACCATCGCCAATTCGCGAGCCTACCAGGCGTCGATCGAGGTCAACGAGTGGAATGCGGGCGATCGCGATAACTTCTCCCATGCCTTCCCACGGCGCCTGGCCGCCGAAGAGTTGATGGATGCAGTGTCGGCCGCGGCGGGAGTGCGGCCCAACTTCCCTGAGACGCCAGAGGATACCAACGCATCGCAGCTTGTTGATCCGCACATCGGCAAGGAAGGCTTCCTCGATGTGTTCGGACGCCCACTGCGCGAATCCGCGTGCGAATGCGAACGGCGCAGTGACTTCAGCCTGCCGCAAGCGTTGAATCTCGTAAATGGCACGACCATCTCGGACGCCGTCGCCGACCCGAAGGGCCGCGTCGCCGGGCTGGTGCTCGGCGGCAAGGGCGATACGGCAATCGTCGACGATTTGTATCTGGCATCGTTGGGACGTTTGCCATCGGCGCAGGAACGGGAGCGCGGTGTGCGCTATCTGAGCGGCGGAGCCAGGGCCACGCGGTCCCAGGACCTGTTGTGGGCGCTGCTGAACAGCAAAGCTTTTCTGTACATCTATTGAGGCTGGACGAACATGCTGAACATACCCGGACGTCGTGCTTACACTTGCGAAGGACCCACTCGCCGCGAATTGATGCGAATCGGTTCCATCGGCCTCATGGGTCTGAGCCTGCCGCACTTCTTTCTCTGGCGAGACCAGGCGAAGGCCGCTGAGGTGGTCAACAAATACGCCGGCGCCCGCGGCTGGGAGTCGGCGAAGAGCGTGATCATGGTCTTCCTGCAGGGCGGCCCATCGCACATCGATATCTGGGATCCCAAGCCCGACGCGCCCGCCAATATCCGCGGTGAGTTCAAGCCCATCAAGTCCAAAATCCCCGGCGCGTATGTCAGTGAGCACATGCCGATGATGGCCCAGCACCTGGACAAGGCCACTCTCATCCGCTCCATGAGCTACACGCCGAACGGCCTGTTCAATCACACCGCGGCGATTTATCAGATGCTCACCGGCTATCCTCCAGACAAGGTGTCGCCTTCGGGCCAATTAGAGCCGCCGTCGCCCGCCGACTTCCCCACTGCGGGCAGCCAGGTCTCCAAGTTGAAACCGCCGAAGGATCCAGTGCTGCCATTTGTCGAGTTGCCGCGCCCGCTGCAGGAATCGGGCATCATCGGCAAGGGTGGATCGGCCGGCTTTCTCGGCAAAGCGTACGACCCTTACCGCATGTATCAGGATCCGGCCAAGCCCCTGAAGATCGAGGATCTGTCGCTGCGCAAGGAAGTGCCGCCGGAGCGTTTAAAGGATCGCTTCGAACTTCTGAAGGGAATCAACGCTTCCATGCCGGAGTTGGAAAAGGCGCTGGGCGACTACGCGGTGGACGAATACTACAGCAAAGCCTACGATCTGGTGCTGTCCGGTAAGGCGCGCGACGCGATGGACCTTGAGAAGGAAACGCCGCAGATGCGCGAGCGCTACGGCCAGCATACCTTCGGGCAGAGCCTGCTCATGGCCCGCCGTCTCATCGAGGCTGGGACCAAATTCGTGCAGGTGAATTGGCCCTCGGTGGCAAACGGAGATCCCGAGACTACCGCTTGGGACACGCACGCCGCGAACTTCGCTCCGCTTAAGAACCTGCACTGTCCCAAACTCGACCGCGGCCTGTCTGCGCTGCTGGAGGACATGGACCAGCGTGGACTGTTGAAAGAGACCATCGTGGTGGCGGTCGGCGAATTTGGGCGCAGCCCCCGTCTTGGGGTTTCGACCTCCGGAAACTCCAACTCTCCCGACGGCCGCGACCACTGGCCCTATTGCTATAGCGCAGTGGTCGCCGGCGCCGGGATCGGTCGAGCCGTCCAATACGGAGAGTCCGATGCTACCGCGTCGTCCCCAAAAGAGAAGCCGGTGCATCCCAATGACCTGCTGGCCACCGTCTACTACGCGCTCGGCATCGACCCCGACATGGAGATCCGCAACCACCTGAACCAGCCGCGGGAACTCGTCAAGGGCAAGCCGTTGGCCGAGCTTTGGGCCTGAGACCTGCGGCGCTTGGAGACAGAGGCCGCGCATAGCCTCTCTCGCAGGTAGAATCTCCCTATGCGCCGTCTATTCTTTTGCGTCCTAGCCGTCGGTTTGTTGCTCCCAGCCACTCGCCACGATCGATGGGAGATCGTCGGCCCGGGTGGCGGCGGATCGCAGTTCTACCCTTCCGTCAGCCCGCACGACCCGAAACACGTCCTGGTCGCCTGCGATATGACGGGCTCTTATCTAACTGAAGACGGTGGAGCAAGCTGGCGTATGTTCAATCTGGGAGGAACTACTCGATTCTTTGCCTGGGATCCCCACAACGCCAACGTGATCTATGCGGGCACGAACGCTCTGTACCGCAGCTCCGATGGTGGCGCCTCCTGGAGCCGGCTTTATCCTTCACCTCGCGACGTCACCGGCATCGAGATGATCGATGATTCGGCGGCGCTATTTTTGTCGTAAGCGGGAGCCATCCGCGCATTACAGGACTGGCCGTGGATTCTGCCCGATCCGACACTCTATTCGGCGCTTTCGGGCGGACCCTGAAGGTCTCGCACGATACCGGCGCAACCTGGCAGTCCCTGCGCGAATTCTCAACCAACATTCGCCGAATCTGGGCGGAACGCGATTCGCTCTACGTCGCTTCCGAGCGCACGCTCGAATTGATGAAAGACGGCGCCTGGAGCGAAATCACTAACGTCCCTTCGCCGTGGACAGATGTTGTTGGAGCCGCGCCCGTCTTCTACGCAATCAGAGAAGGCGCCGGAACCGTGTCGGAAGACGCCGGTAAGTCGTGGCGGAACCTCCAGCTTCCGGGAACCGCTGGCCGGTTCGTAGCTATCGCCTCGAGCATTCAGCATCCCGATACAGCGTACGCCTCTTACGATAGCTTACAGGCCAATGGTCAGTTTTGGTTCGGCGTAGCTAAGACGAGCGATTACGGCCACACGTGGGCGCTGGTCTGGAAAGAGAGCAATACCGCCGGAACCAACATTCACGATGCCTGGCTGACTCCCACGTTCGGCCCGGGATGGAGCGGTCGGCCGCTCTATCTTGGCGTCGCGCCGGGCAATCCCGAAATCTGTTATGCCACTGACATGGGTCGCACCATGCGAACCAGTGACGGGGGCAAGACCTGGGAGGCGGTCTATTCACGCCGCGTCAATAACGCGTGGGCCTCAACGGGTCTCGATGTCACCACCAGTTACGGCGTTCACTTCGATCCCTTCGATCGGCGCCGCATCTTCATCAGCTACACCGATATCGGAGCTTTTCGCAGCGAAGATGGCGGCGGCGCCTGGACCAGCGCGACCGATGGCGTTCCGGGCGAATGGAGAAACACCACCTATTGGATGGAATTCGATCCGGAAGTTCGCGGCAGAGTGTGGGCTGCGGCAAGTTGGACTCACGATTTGCCCCGTCCCAAGATGTGGCGCGATGCCGACGTGTCCACCTACCGCGGCGGTGTCGTCCGAAGTGACGATGGCGGGAAGACGTGGCATAAGTCGAATGCGGGAATGGCCGATACTGCCATCACCCATGTTTTGGTGGACCCGGCGTCTTCCAAAAACGCGCGCACCTTATATGCTGCTGCCTTTGGAAAGGGCGTTTACCGATCGGACGATGATGGCAGCACGTGGATTCTGAAGAATAGTGGAATGGGAGACGAACCCTTCGCCTGGCGGATTTCACGGACCAGCGAAGGCGGACTCTATCTGGTCGTCGCGCGCCGCAGTGAGGATGGACGCATCGGCGACGCCTCCGATGGCGCGCTGTACTATTCATCCGACAAAGCGGAGCATTGGGCACGGGTGCGCTTGCCGGAAGGAGTGAACGGCCCGAATGGACTAGCCACCGATCCGACGGATCCGAAACGCCTGTATCTTGCCGCATGGCGCAGACGCGTCCGCACTACCGACGGCGGAGGCGGCGTTTATCTCTCCACCGATTCGGGCGCCACGTGGAAGCACGTCCTAAGCGACGACCAGCATATTTACGATGTCACCGTTGATTCGCACAGTCCCCGGGTGCTCTACGCGTGCGGATTCGAATCGTCGGCGTGGCGGTCCGATGATCGTGGGGAAACGTGGCATCGGATTCCGGGATACAACTTCAAGTGGGGGCATCGCGTCATTCCCGATCCTGTGAATCGCGACTTCATCTACATCACCACCTTCGGTGGAAGCGTTTGGCACGGTCCAGCGAAAGGCGACACGAATTCGATCGAGGACGGTCTGCGTCGCAACTGAAAAATCGCTGCGGCTACCTGCTTCGGCGATCATTCCAGGCCAGTGTAGTGTGTCAAACAGATTGACCCATTAAGGCAGCGCTAGGTGGGGCAGGATTCATCCTGCGCGCCGGTTTTAACCGGCGCACGTTTTGCCGGTAGGACGGCCGCCTGCGGATACTGTCGCCGCCCCACAGAGCCTCTCGATACTGCACGGGATTTCAGGTCGCTCCATATCAGAACACGTAAGCGATGCCTGCGGTCGGAACGAATGTGGAAAGCCAACCGTGAATGGTCGCAAGCCCAGTTGGGCGGATCAAGTCATTCGGAGTAGGCGTAAAGTAAGTTCGGAAATCGATGCGGACCTGAGCATGCTTCGCGAATTCATATTTCAATCCGCCGCCAACGCTGATCGCCGGCTCCGCCTGGGTGACAGGCCGTAGGAAAGCCAGGCCCGCTGTTGGCGATTGACCGACAAACCCAGAGTCAGTGCCAGTATAGGCCTTGACGCCGGCGCCACCGGCAAGATATGGACGAAGGCCGGACTCGCTACGCACCGGGTAAATCACGAAATCGTATGTAACCAGGTTGGAATAGCCGCGCAAGGAGGTCCTTATGCCGTTCGACTCGATCTGCGGGCCGCCCCACTCGTACATCCATCGGATTTCCCCGCCCCAATAGTGGTAAGGATTCTCGGCAAGGATGACTCCCAGCGTTGCGTGTGACGGAAATCCAATCCCGCCTGAGGCGGGAGGATTGGACACCGCGGAATTCGAGACGGTGGAATTCTCATACCATCCAAAACCGCCCAGGCCGCCAATTTCCCATCTTTGGGCGATGACCGGGCACGAGGACGCGAGAGCAAGAACGATCGTACATGTAATCAGGCGCACAGTCCCTCCTTTGCGCGTACCCAGATGTACACGCCCGCACAAAACACCATGGCCGTGCATCCCATATACGCTTCCGTGTTCGATGCCGATTCCCCGCCGGGCGATTGCATTAATTTCGGGAACTGTGCATCCGGCGGAGGCAAATCAACGGCTACGTGGTCGGTTGTCCGGTTCCTGTCAGTGAATCCGTCTATCCCAGTGACAAGCATCTCGCTCGAGTTTCTGAGACAAGGGGAAAATCGATATGGGAAGAATCATCCGTGGAACGGCACTGTCTTTGCAGGGAATCGCGAGGCTCGCGTCGGACGGCGGCAGGCTCCTCGACGGAAGAACCACCGATTCAAATGTGCCGGTGGGTCTTGCGACCAGTAACTTGGAACCATTCACAGGAACACGGTGGCTGGCCCGCCCCGATCCGTCGGCGCCTTCGAACTCGAACCAGATCGTGCTTGAGTGTCTTGGTCATATTGACGGCCCCAGGTTCCTCGATGGCAGGACGGAAGACGGAACCGTCGGGCTGGCCCCCAATACGAACCCGCCATTTACTGGCACGCATTGGGCAGTGATCGATGACGGGACCGACCAGGTTAGCCTCCAATGCCTTGGAGCCAGCACGCGGGGGAAAAACGCACGATTTCTCCACGCCAATCTTTTGAACCACACAGTCGGACTGGTAGCACAGCAGGGCGGGCCCCTGGACGGAGCCCATTGGATTGTTCTGGACGCCCAACCGCAGCCCAAGGGTGGCCCGGGCGTAACGTCCGCGATCAGCAGGAGCGGTCCTTCGTTGACGTACAGGGCGGCGGGGATCGGCGGCGCTCCGTTCGTCGGAATGGCTTGGAGTGCCGCGGATCCAGACCCGCGCAACGACGGGAGGATCAGCATCATGGCGGACGTGCTGGGTTCGCCCTTCACCGTCTCCCTGGCGAACAAGTGCATCGATGGGCCTGCGCTCGCAGCGAATCAGCCGGGTGGCAAGATCTTCCTGGCGTGGACCGCTCCCGATCAGTCGATCAATGTCATGTCGTCCGACGACGGCCTGGTTTTCTCCGCCGGGTGCAACTTCCGGGCAAGAGCCGGTTCGGTCCCGCGATTACCGCGGGTCACGGAGTTCCGATCGTGGCCTGGGCGGATGCGGCCAACGGCGAATTGAAGATCATGAAGAACCTCAACGGAACGGTTGTCTCGACGGGAGAGACCTGCTCAGCGGCGCCGGCGTTGACTTTCATTCCGGAACTCGGCGACTCAGTAATCGTCGCCTGGACGGGAACCAGCGCGCAGCGGACGCTGAATGTGGCCGTTTGGGATTTTGCAACCGTTCCGCACATAGGCCAGAAGGTGACGCTTCCGGACAGTGGATCGGCTGCAGCCACCAGCATCGCCGGGCCAAGCATTGCCTACAAAGCCGCGTTTCAGGCGGCGAGCCTCATGATGGGCTGGGTGGGACTGCCGGGAGGCAACGATCACGACAATCACCTGAACGTGATCTTCTCGGGCAACTTTCAGATCTTTGCCTCAAGGGAGACGTTTGGCCCGGTCACCAGCTTGGCGCGGCCGTTCTCGATATTACGAGGTCGGCGGACGACAAGGTGTTTTTCGCCTGGGTGGACAAACAGTCCCGAAGAATCGATACCGCGTCTTCCCACACTCCCGATCTGCCGACGATACCGGCGTGAGAGGTCTTGCGGGGTGACACTCGGTACCATCACCGCTCGCTCAGAACACAATCTTAATGGAAAGCTGCATCTCGCGCGGAGTGCCCCGGCCTGTGGCATAGCTGCTGAGCGTTGTCGTGATTACTCCGAAATTCGATGCGGAGATGTCGGAATTCGGAGCGCCGTACTGGGCCCTGTTTGTTAAGTTGAACAAGTCCCCCCGGAACCGAATACTCAGGCGCTCACTGACCGGCACGAACTTGGAGACTCCGAGATCCACTTGCGTAATGCCACGCGCGCGAAATGCGTTCCGTCCCAGATTGCCGAATGTTCCGTTGGCCGGAACTGCGAATGCCGCGGGGTTAATCCATCGACTCGGCGTCGAATCGCCCGCCGGCGTGAGCGACTGTCCTCCAACGTAATCCGGGCGTTCAGATCCGCTGACCGCGTAGAGGCCTGGGACCGAGGCATTGGAACGGTCGATTGTAATGTTCACCGGCAAGCCGGACTGCGTCGTGCCGATTGCGCTTACTTCCCAATTGCCCAACAGAGTTCGGGCGATGCCGGACGAACTGAGATGCGGTTTGCCCGCGCCGAATGGAAGCGCATAGACCGACGAGAGATTGAAAAGGTGACGGACGTCGAAGTCGCTGCTGGCCTTGTCGCAAGCGCGGCAGAACGAATCCTGCGGCGTATCGGAATCGCCGCCGCCGATGCTGCCGTCATTGATGGAATGCGACCACATGTAGTTCGATGACAGCAGAAGACCATTGCGGAATGCGCGCCGCAGGTTGAACTGGAGAGCTTCAAAAGTGCTATTGCCCAGATCACCGCGCCACGAAACTACGCCAAAGGCCGGGTATGGCACTATGTTCGAAGGCGGCGCCGCCAGGTTGGCATAGGTAGTAGTAAGAACGTGCGTTCCCTTGTTGCCGAGATAGTTCAACGTGGCCACCAACTGGGCGGGCAAACTCTGTTGCAGCGTGACCGTCCACGCGGCAACATAGTCGTCCTTGCGATTGCGATCCAGGTCGCGCGGCGAGACAACTCCCAGCCCGCCGTTTTGCGCATAGGCGAGAAACGGATCGAGAGGGTAAGAAAGACCGGGGAAAGAGACGTTGTTGAATGAGTATCGGTTGACCGTGTTGGAGATCGGCAGGTCCTGATCGTCGGCCTGCCCGTCCGTATGATAGATTCCGGCGCCAACGCGAACTACGGTCTCTCCATGCGACCACGCGATACCAATCCTGGGATCGATGTCGCCGAATCGGGGGTTGAAGAACGAGTAGGTGTTCGGGCAGAAGCCGCCGCACGTCCCGAAATCGAACGGAACGGCGTGATTGTCGATGGCATGCAGCGCGTTGAATATGTTGTAGCGAACCCCCGCATTGATCGTGAGGTTGGGCGTCGCCTTCCACTCATCTTCCGCATAAAGCCAATACATATTTTTGCGCTGGCGCACCAGGGGAAGAATGGAAGTATAGGAGGCCGTGCCAACAAAATTGCTCGAGAAGTTCGCCAGCGAGGTATACGTGAGAGTCCCGCTGCTCGAGGTCCCCTGGTTGAGGAATAGCCGTTTGAATTCGAACCCGAACTTGAGCGTGTGGCTCCCTCGCGACCACGAGAGATCGTCAAGGAAACTGATGGCCTTCGAGGGGTTGTCCGATGTGGTACTACCGGCAAGCGAACTGAATCCGGACACACTCAACGTGTAGGGCGCCGGTGAAATCGTTGCGGCATGGTAGAAGTCCTGATTGATTCCAAACTTGAATTCGTCCACCAAAGTCGACGAGAACACGTGGAGCACTTCGAAGACGCCGTTGTTAAATTTCGTATCGTACAGGGTTTTCGCGCTCAGTTGCCCGGTGGGAATCGTCTGTACAGCCTCGTCGGAGTTGTAGCGGACGAACGACGTAGTCTTGTTTGACAGGTGGTAATCCAGCCGGATCATCCCGGAGTCTTCGTTGTCGATTTGGCGCCCCAGCGCATTGTAGTTCCAGACGTTCGGCGAACCGGCGGTGGGCGACGTTCCGGCAGGATAGGCGCTGAGGATCTGCACGAGCGCAGGCGACGAAGCGGCCGCTTGTGCCATGAATGCTGGACTTGGCACTAGTCCGATTTGGGTGCCATCCAGCCGCTGGCGCAGCCCTTCATACGCCGCATAAAAGAACAGCTTGTTGCGCTGGATTGGCCCGCCGACGGCGCCTCCAAACTGATTCAGAAGGAATGGATTGGGTGACGCGCCATTGAACGGGGTCCTGGCCTCGATGGCATCGTTTCGGAAGTAGTCGAATATGTCGCCGTGCAACGAATTCGTCCCCGAGGGCGAGACCACAGCCACCTGCGCTCCCGCCGTTCCTCCCTCCACATCGGCCCCGAAGGTCTGATCTTTCACGTCGAACTGGTCGATCGATTCCAGGGGAATCGTGAGGCGCACATACTCGCGCTGCATCTGGTTGAACACGGCCGTCGCGTCCACACCGTCCAGCGTCAGGTTGTTGTCGTCGATTCCGTGTCCGGCAAAGCGAATCGTCCGCTGATCTCCCGCGCCCGTGTCGACGGCCCCTGGGACGAGCGCAGTCAGGGTCGACCAGTTCCTGCCGTTGATAGGCAGCTCGTTAACCTGCTTCTGCTCGATCGGCGCTCCCACGGTCGCGTCCACCCGATCCAATTGAAACTCGGCCTCCGTAACGCTGATCTGCTCCTTACGCTCCTCCACTCCCAATACAACATCGAGCGTTCGGGGCTGTCCAACTTCCAACTTGACAATGGGGAACCGGTGAGGCGCAAAGCCTTCTTTTGCGATTTCGACAGTGAAGGTGCCCGTCTCCAGAACGGGCAGTGCATAACCACCCTGAGACCCCGTCTCCGTTTCGTGCCGGAGTCCGGTTGCAACGTTGGTCACTCTCACTTTAGCTGAGGGGATTCGCCTGCCTTGTTCGTCCGTCACGGTCCCGTTCAGGGACGTCCGCGACACCTGGGCAGTCAAGCTCACCGCAATCAGGAAAAGCAGATAGACAAAGATCGCGCCGAATCGCTTCATATGTATTGAATCGCGATTGTAACGAACTTGTTTGACAGGTTGATGACCGGTCGCCCTTCGAACGTTCGGGGAAGTCCGTAGCGCCTACCGGGCTTCTGCGCCAACCACTGCCCGGATCATGCCGTCACTCTTCGTCATGATGTAAAGCTCGCCAGCGGCATCCCTGGCCAGCCGCATATCCGACCGGCCTCCGGGCACTCGCTCCGCGCCCGGCAAATGTTCCGCCTTGCCGCCGCGCGAGTGGTATGCAATCTCGTTGATCGGCGCCATCGTCTTATAGGCGTTGCTGTTCCACGTGATCTTCACATCGTGCATCTCGGCCATTGTCTTCGGATCGCCGTCGTCCACCGCCAGCATCTCTTTCATATCGGCCCACCAGATGCGCCCGGACGTGATGTCGCCGAACACAAGTTTGCCGCGCAGCGCCGGAATCGCGGTGCCGCGGTACACGAACCCGTTCGCGATGGCGATGACGCCCGTTTCCCGGGAATGGCCGTACGCGATCACGGGATAAGTGGGGTGCACCGTGCCATCGGTGGCGCTGTTATCGATTCGGATGGGAATCACGTCTTTCTCCGGCGGGCTCGATAGGGTGTTGTCGGCGTTGAGCTGCTGCGGCCCCTCGCGCATCGAGTATCCGTAGTTAGCCCCCTTGTGAATGATATCCACGGACTCCCACGTAGCCAGTCCGATCACCATGGCGAGCAGGTGATTGTTGGCCCTGTCTGCCGGATCCACATCCCAGGCCAGGCGATGCGGATTGCGCAGTCCGTACGCCCAAATCTCCTTCCGCGCGCCCGCTTTAGACACGAACGGATTGTCGTTCGGAATCCGGTAGCGTCCGTTCTCGCTCACCGTGCTGCTGCCGGCATGTTCCTTCAGGTCCGGGATGATGCGCAGAATCTTGCCCACCAGCATGTCGAGTCGCTGCGGATTGTTGCGGACATCGGTCGTCTGTTCGCCGTTGCCGCCGTCTCCGGCGGCTATGTACATAACACGCCAGTCGGGGTCTCCGGAACGCGCTGTAGGATTGAAAACCAGATCGCCCATCGGGTGGATGCGGCCGCTGTACTGCAGGCGCATCAACTCGCGGGCGGTGCCTTCGAACGTCGCGTTCGAGGTGTTCGTGTCGGTCCATTCCACCAGCACCGCCTCCCTCTCCGTAGCTCCGAAGGTGCGAATCGCGGGTGTGACGGTGTATCCCGCCGTCTTCAAGCCCGGAAAGTTTTTGTTGTCGGGCAGGTCGGATGCCGTCAGTGCGGGATCCTCCAGGTGGATCGTATAGAACTTGCCGTTGTGCGCGTAGTCTGGGTCGAACTCGAAGCTGATAAACCCGCTCGCCAGAAGTTGGTCGATCGCGAGACGGTGGAAGATGCCGGACTTGCCGGGCAGCCCGTTGAAGTCCAGATAGGTAGTCGTCTTTTTCGTGTCCCGGTCCACCATGTAAAGCGGCCCGTTCAGGTCGTTCACAAAAAGCCGGTGTTTGGCGCCGGGCTCTTCGCGGCAGAAATTGATGCGCGCCAGCAGGCCCGCGCTATTGCCGGGCCCATCCACCGCTCCCGTCACGGGCATGGCCGCGTAGTCTTTGATCTCGATGGTGAGCTCGGCTGATGCCGCCCATCCGCAAACTAAGGAGGCAAGGATCGGGACGGCAGATGTCAAACGCATTTCAAAACCTCTGCTGCGCATTTTACACCGTGGGCGTGGCGCGGACACTCCTGGAGTGGCCCGACTCATCGGGGCGCTCGGCCGCGCGGAAGCTCCATCCGCATTAGTACGACATAAGGGTTCAGCTTTTGGAGCACAGGGTCGCTGGAAGGCACGATCTTCTCACCGCGCACCGCCTCAGACTCCTGGGCATTGAGTTTCGGGAGGTAATCGCCATTCGCATCAATCCGGGGAGTAAGGGTCAGCACGAGGCCCATCAGTTCGCGCTCCAGTTTGCCGCCTTCGAAAGATACCAGGTTGCCTCCTACATCCGACCCCCACACCACCATCTGGAACAATTTGCCATTACGGCGTTCCAGTTCCTTGAGCGTGACGCCCACGCCAATGCCGTTGCTGGTATGCCAGTGGCACGGCGTCGAAGGCATATCCGGACAAATGAAAACGCTCTCTGGATGAGCTGGCGATTCGTTATTCCAGACCACATCCAGTCGCCGCCGCGGATCGCTTTTATAGATGACGAGGCCAGGTTGTGTCATGCCTTCGCCGACGTTCACGTCTTCTTTCACGGCATCCCGACCAAGCAATTGAAGTAGCGATTTCTCAGTGCTGGTGCGGCTCACGGGGCCCACACGAAGGCCGGGCACAATCAAGTCGTCGGCAGCGGGCGCTGACACAATCGCGACCGTCGCGAGAGCAAAACACAGCCGCGTAGACCGAAGCATACGCCGATTATGTCACGGAGGTTGTCGTCTCTCACGCGCGAGTGGTGGCTTTGCGATAGCTCTAATTGTCCTTCTGTACACCGCCCAAAAGAGTCTGGTTCATTTCTTCCTCCGGACATAGATTGAAGGTGGAGGTCTGGATGAACTGGGTTCAGCGGTCTGTTTTTCGGCTGTACGAACGACGTCAATTAAGAAATTGGTTTTATACGATTGCGTTTGCCATCTTTGTTCCCATCGGATATCGCTTCGCCGATTTGGCCTGGCGCTATGGTTCCCCCATTGATAAACCCCTGGCGGTGATCGCCGGCTTCTTCATAGGTATCGCAACGGTAGTCACACTCATGCGGATCTGGCACGTGCCTCCGCGGCAGATCGTCACTCTCGCCGAACCTGCTCCGGTCGTGTCGCCGAAACCGGCCGACCGCCTCGCTGACGATTTGATCGCTGCCATGCGAGGCCGGGCCGCGCGCAATCGAAACCTGGCGGCGCACGCCGGCGCTCTTGGCTCCTCGCTAGGCTCCCGCTGGCATTGAGACGCTACTCGTACCGCAGCGCCACCATGGGATCCACGCGCAGGGCCCGCCTGGACGGCGGATACGACGCAAGCAAGGCAATCGCTAAGAACAGGAGCGAGACGCCCGCGAAGGAGATGCCGTCCACGGTATGAAGTCCATAGAGCACTCCGCGCAGCAGGTAAGAGGTTCCCAAAGCGAAAATCATCCCCGCTAGCAATCCGGCAAGCACCGGCCGAGTACTCTCCCCGAGGATGAGTCTGAGGATGTGGCCCTTTTGTGCGCCGATCGCCATTCGAATGCCCACCTCGCGCGTTCGCAACACCACGATGTAATTGACCGTGCCGTAGATTCCCATCGAGGCGAGCAGCAGCCCGAGCAGCCCGACCGTGGAAGCGACGGCGGCGGCCAGGCTCGATACGATGAACGGCGGCGTCTGGCGAAGCAGTTCATCGAGCGTGGCGGAGGTCGCCGCCAGGTCGGGGTCAACGGACGTCAGGAGCGAGTCGATGGCTCGGACAACCTGCGCCGGGTCGGACTGAGTTCGAATCAGGATCGGTCGAGTGGTCAAAGCGTCGTCCTGTAGGGGCAGGTAGACTTGGCGGGAGTCGCTGCCATCGAAGGCAACGCCGCGAGTGTCGCGGGCCACGCCCACCACCTGGTACGCCGGCCCGTCGGCCAACAATTCGGCGTGGGTCAACTCGTCGACGGGCCCTAAACGGACGCTGTGGCCAACGGGGTTCTCGTCCGGCCAGAGCTTCTTCGCGGCCGATTCGCTGAGGACCACGGAGCGCACCGCTTGGGGTTGAAAACCGCGGCCCAGCAACAGGGGAATACTCAGCGCCTCAAAATAATTCGGCTCCACGTAGGTGTAATGGAGAGTGGACTGCACGCCCTGCGAGCCGCTGAGTGAGACGGCGGCTGTCTGAAAGCTGTTCTGGTCGGGCGGCTGAGCGCTGGTCACACTGGCAACTCCAGGCATGGCGTTGAGGCGCAAGCGAAGGTCGCGGACCAGTGCGAGCCGGCGGCCGGCCGTGTATTTCTGACCCTCTGGGAATGTGATGCTGAGGTCGACGACATGTTTGCCGTCGTAGCCGGTCTCCATTCGAATGGCACGGATGGAGCTGCGAACGAACATGCTCCCCGTGATCATCAACACCAGGGAAAGGGCTACCTGCGCGCCGATGAGGAGGTCCTGGAGCCGGCGGCTGCGGGCCGGCGATGTGCTGCCTCTGGAGGAGGAAACTGCGGGGCGGGAACTTTCAAGCGCCGGGGCGAGCCCGAAGAGCACGCTGGCCAGCAGCGAAATGCCAAGAACGAATGCGAAGATCGGCAGGTCGGGATTGACGTGGAAGATGAGCGTGCCGTAATCGGCCGGCAGCGCTTCGGCGGCGAAGGTCACCGCGACTCGTAGCAGCGCGTACGTGAACAAGAGCGCCACCGCGCCCGCCATCACCCCCAGCAACGCGCTCTCCGTCATCAATTGGCGGACCACGCGTTTGCGGCTTGCGCCCAGGGAAAGGCGCGTGCGCATTTCATTCTGACGCGGCCGGGCGCGCGCCAATTGCAGGCTGCCCACATTGGCGCACGCCACCACCAGCACCATCGCGGCCGCGCCCATGATCAAAAGAATCGTAAGAGTGAGGCCGCCGTACTGGCTGAGGGGCAGCGGGAATGGGGAACCCGTCCAGACCAGGGCGGTGGCCGGTTTCGCGGAATCGGTGTGCGGATCGTGCAGCGTGCGCAGGTGGTCCGCCTGCAGGTTCACCTCCGCCTTGGCTTGGTCGATGGCGATGCCAGGGGCGAGACGGCCAACCAGGCGGTAGCGCCGATTCTCGCGATTGCTCAGCCAGCGTGGGTCGGCGTGCAGTAACGGATCGAGACTGATAGGAACCCAAAAATCGGGCACAGAGATGTTGGTGCCAGTGAAGTCACGCGGGGTAATTCCGATCACCGTGACTGCCGCGCTGTTGAGGCGGATGCTTCTCCCCAGGATCGCCGGATCTCCCGCGAAGCGCTTCTGCCAATAGTTTTCGCTGATCAGGACGGCGGGCGATGCCAGCAACTCGGTCGTCCCCATCGATTCGAACGTGCGGCCACGCAGCGGAGCCACTCCCAGAACCTTGAAGTAGTTTTGCGAGACCGCGAAGACGGAAGCAAACTCGGTATTCTTCGCGCCGGATGGGAGCAGGCCGAGTTTGCCTAGCGGCGAGTTGGCGGCCGAGGTCCGCTGGCTGATGGCCCCACCGGTGTCCGCGAGCGTCATGCGCTCAAAGGCAAAGGCGATCACGCCACTAAGGGAACGGACCGAGTCGCGATACGCTTCGTAATCCGGATTGCTGAAATAGAAATCGCCGGCGCCGGATTGACGGATTAGGGCGAGGTTGACCAGCCGGCCGGCGTCGCGCGCGTCGAATGGCCTGGCCACCATGGCCTTGTAAGCGGTGAAGATCGCGGTGTTGACGCCTATGCCAAGCGCCAGCGCAAGCACTGCGACTGCGGTGAAGCTGGGATTACGGGCCAGCATGCGGCCTCCGTAGCGCAAGTCCTGCAGCATCGTTTCGGGCAGAATCATGGGATCGTTCCTACGACTCACTGACGAAACGCCATGATCGTTATTAACACCGAAGCCGTTTGAGATTTGTGAATTCTTCGAAGCGAAAAACGCCTATTGGTGGCGGAGTCGTGGGATCCGCTACCGCTCGCCAAATCCGTCACGGACCGATGATCCTTGCTATCATACAAACAGCTCCTCTTTATCCTTTATATATCGAGCCCAATGAACCCACTGACTCACCCGAAAGGGTCGCAGGCACGTATCCTGCTCTCATCCGTATTCGGCCCCTACGCGCAAGACGACGAGTTCGGCAGCCGCACCATCAACCCCATGGAGCTTTACCACAACCAGGTGACGCGCGTGCAAGGGTCGTTCTCCTTGCGCCGCTTTCACCGCTCCTGGGGCATTCTCATGATCCAGGAAAATATCGACGCGCCGTGCGCCGTGCTCGACTTCCCCACTCGCCAAGCCTTCGAACACGAACTCACGGCGCATCGTTACGACATCGTCGGCATCTCCTCCATCATCGTGAATGTGGGCAAGGCGCGCGAGATGTGCCGTCTGGTCCGCAAGCTCTCGCCGCACTCCACCATCGTGGTGGGCGGACATGTGGCGGCCATTCCGGGAGTGGAGCACATCCTCGATGCCGACCACATTGTGAAGGGCGATGGCATCGCCTGGATGCGCGGCTACCTGGGCGAGGACGTGAACGCGCCCATCCGCCATCCCGAACTCTCGTCGGGCTTCGGACTGCGTGTGATGGGAGTGAAGGTCCCGGCCAAGGCCGATGCGTCGGCCACCATCATTGCTTCGGTGGGCTGTCCCATGGGTTGCAACTTCTGCACCACGTCGGCGTTCTTCGGCGGCAAGGGGAAGATCCTCAATCTCTACTCCACCGGAGCCGAGTTGTTCCACCTGATGGAGCGCGCTGAAAGCACGCGCGACGTGAAATCGTTCTTCATCATGGACGAGAATTTTCTGTTGCAGCGGCAGCGCGCCATGGAACTGCTGCGGTTGATGCAGAAGGCCGGGAAGAGTTGGGCGCTGCACATTTTTTCGTCCGCCAACGCCATCGGCAAGTACACGCATGAAGAGTTGGTGCAGCTGGGTATCTCGTCCATCTGGGTGGGCCTGGAATCGCCGCGCTCCCACTACGCCAAGCTGGATGGCGCCGACACCCAGAAACTGGCGCGCGATCTGCGCCAGCACGGCATCGTGCTGCTGGGCTCCACCATACTCGGGCTCGAACATCACACACCCGAAAATCTCGGCGAAGAGATCGAGCACGCCATCGCGCATGAGACCGACCTGCATCAATTCATGCTCTACACGCCGGTGCCGGGCACGCCGCTGTATACCGAAATGAAGGAGCAGGGTCGGCTGCTCGATGTCGATCTCGCCGATATCCACGGACAGGACTCGTTCAACTTCGAGCACGCCGCCATTTCGCGGCAGCAGTCGAGCGAGTTTCTCGATCGGGCATTCCGCCGCGATTTCGAGCGCAACGGTCCGAGCCTGTTCCGCATCTGCCGCACCAGCTTCGAAGGCTGGAAGCGTCACAAGAACCATCCCGACCTGCGTGTGCGCGAGCGCTTCCAGCGGGAGACGCAGGCGCTGCACCACGCCTATGCCGCCATTTTGTGGGCCATGGAGCACCGGTTGAACCGCACGAATCACGGCATCGCGCTGCAGATCCGGACGCTGCGCAAAGACCTGGAGCGCGAGTTCGGCCTGATCGCCACCGCGGCCAGCCGCCTGCTCGGGCCGGTGTTATGGTGGACCAGTCTGCGCGAAGAGAAGCGTTTGGCGGCCGGCAAAGGCTACGAACCCGACACGTTCATCGGCAGGCGCAACTGGGTGGAAGGTTAGCCGCCGCTTTATACTGGGATCTTGGACAGTCCCTTCAGTGAATTGGCGGCGAGCACGCTGCTCGTGGTCGGCGCCCTCTTTCCCATCGTCAATCCGCTGGGCAACACGCCCATCTTTCTCACCCTGACGCGCGGCCTCTCCGGATCGGGTCGCGCCAAACTCGCGCGCGCCATCGCCATCAACGGGCTGCTGTTGATGGTGGTGTCTATCTTCATCGGCACCCACATTCTCGCGTTCTTCGGAATCTCCCTGCCCGTGGTGCAGGTCGGCGGCGGATTGATCGTAGTCTCCACCGGCTGGACGCTGCTGCGCCACAATGATGACGACGATGACGAAGCGGCGGCCGTCAAGAAACCGTGCAACGAAATGAGCTACATGCGCCAGGCCTTCTATCCCCTGACGCTGCCGTTGACCGTAGGGCCGGGCACCATCTCGGTGGCAATTACCGTGGGCGCGAATCGAGCCGTGAACGGGCCCGACATCGCGGGGCTTCTGCTTGGAGCGGGGCTGATTGCGCTCTCAATTTATTTGAGCTACCGCTTCGCCGAACGCATCGGCCAGGCGCTCGGAGACTCTGCGATGAACGTGGTGATTCGCCTGTCGTCATTCATATTGGTCTGCATCGGAGTGCAGATCATGTGGAACGGAGTGAGCACATTGCTGCGCACGGCCCTGGCGAAGTAGCGCGCGTCACACCGTACACAGCACCACCGCCTCTTTCAGCGACGTGATCGGATCGCGGACCGGAACGAATTCGTGCCCCATAAACCCCTGGAAGTTCAGGTCGGCAATGGCTTTGGTCACCGTTCTCCACTGCAGTTCCTGTGTATCGTCGAGTTCGTGGCGATTGGGAACTCCTCCCGTGTGGAAGTGCGCGATGTACTGGATGTTGTCTCGAATCGTGCGGATGATGTCGCCTTCCATGATCTGCATGTGATAGATGTCGTAAAGCAGCTTCACGCGCGGCGAATCCACTGCTTTGACAACATCCACCGCCCAGGCCGTGTGGTCGCACATGTAATCTTTGTGGTTCACCTTGCTGTTCAGCAGTTCCAGGCACACCGTCACACCGTTGTCCTCGGCGAACTTCTTGATGCGGTTCAAGCCGAGAATGCAGTTCTCCTTGCCTTCCTGATCGCCCATGCCTTTGCGATTGCCGGAGAAGGTGATCACGTTGGGCACCTTCGCTTCTGCAGCGCGTACGATGCGGGCGCGGATCTCCTGCTCCAGGCGTTCGTGACTCTCCTTGCGATTCCAACCGTCGGGGATGGACGCTTTGCCTTGCGTGATGGTGGGGGTCAGGCCATACTTGCGCGCCACCGGCCAGTCTTCCGGCTCGATGAGGTCGATACCGGTGCAGCCGATCTCGGCCGCCTGCCGGCAGAGGTCGTCAATGGCGATCTTGGAGAAGCACCAGCGTGCGAAGGATTGCTTCACTCGTCCCGCTCCCGGAGCGGCACGACCTGCCTGGGACAGCGCCACTCCGGCCGAAATCATTTGCACTGCGGATCGCCTGGTCATATGCGCGCGATCTTATCATAAAGAGCGCGAAGCAAAAAGGCGGCTACTTCACCATCGCAGCAATTTCTTCCCCGATCGCCAGCGACGCGGTGGCCGCGGGGCTGGGCGCATTTAACACATGGAGCGCATTGTCCCTCTCGATGAAGCGGAAGTCCTGCATCAGCTCCCCTTCGGGCGCGATCGCCTGTGCGCGCACGCCCGAGCCGCCCGTTGCCAGATCGTCGGGACGGATCTCCGGAACCAGCCGTTGTAGCGAGCGGCAGAACAGTTCGCGGCTGAACGACCTTCGCAGTTCGAACCACGCCATCGACGGGTAGCGGCGCAGAAAGCGCCAGAAGCCCTTATACGAAAGGGCATCCACGAAGTCGCGCAGATTGAAGTCGGTCTTGCGATAGCCTTCGCGGGCAAACGCCAGTACAGCGTTAGGGCCGGCTTCGATCCCGCCGTGAATCAGGCGAGTGAAATGGACGCCCAGAAACGGGAATTGCGGATCGGGCACCGGGTAGATTAGGTTGCGTACCAGCTCCTGGCGCTCGGGGCGGATCTTGTAATACTCGCCGCGAAACGGCACGATGCGCATGTCGCGCTGCTCCCCGGCCAGTTCCGCCACGCGATCGCAATGCAGGCCGGCGCAGTTGATCAGGAAGCCGGCTTCGAACTCGCCCGCCGTCGTCTGGGCTATCCAACCCGCGCCTGAACGCTGCAGCTTCGTGACTCGCGCGCCGGTCACCACCTGCGCGCCGCGCGCCTCCAGCTTGCTCACCAGCGCCGCGCACACCCGCGCGTAGTCGACAATCCCTTCCTGCGGAACGCGCAGCGCCGCCACACCGCCCACGTGCGGTTCGATCTCGCGCATCTCATCGCGGCCCAGCATGCGCAGTCCTTCGAGCCCGTTGGCTCGTCCGCGCTCCTCCAGATTCTTGAGCCGCGGCACTTCGGAATCGTCCGCCGCCACCACCAGCTTGCCGCACACCTCGTGGGGAATCTCGTTCTCTCGGCAGAACTCCACCATGCGGCGGATGCCGGTCACCGCCAGCCGCGCCTTCACCGATCCGGGCTTGTAGTAAAGGCCGCAGTGCAGCACGCCGCTGTTGTGCCCGGTTTGATGCCGGCCCACCGTATTCTCTTTTTCCAGCACCGTGATGCGCGCATCGGGAAAGCGCGCGCTCAGTTGATAAGCCGTCGCCAGTCCCACGATGCCGCCGCCCACAATGGCGACGCGTTCGTTTGATTTCATCTTCCTAACTCACCGTAGCAGGTATCTGCGTTACTGGCCGGCCACGATGTTCAAGGTGATCGGGAGGCTGGCGATTCCTCCTACCGTCACGATGACTGGCTGCGCGCCGGTGGGCGCATCGACGGGCACGTTGAAATTGATTTGAGTGAGGCCGGCTACTCCACTGGGAATACCGGCGAACAGCACTGGAGCAGTGACTCCTCCCACCGTTACGGCAACAGCCTGACGTGCGTGCGGCAGCCTGGTCGGATCGGTGATAGTGGCCGAGGGCGTGGCGCCCGAAGCCAGCGATGGTGTGACATCGCCCTCTCCCGTCATGAAGAGAAGCAGCAACTGCCCCTGCTTCGCCGAGTTCACGGGCAATCCTGTGTTGTTGCTGATGGCGGAGGCGTACAGTCCCGGCGCCACCGGCGCAACCGTGAACGGAATGGACGCGATCTGTCCGTTGTTATTGACAGCCAGCACGGCCGGTCCAGCGCCAGTCTCATACGGAACCTGCACGTTAATTTGCCCGGGCGAGACGTAAAACAGCGGCGCGGAAATTCCGTTCACCGTGACGGACACTCCCCCGAGCGCCAGCGGCAATGGGAACTGGCCGGGCGCGCGAATAGTGGCGCCTGCGAGGTTGGTCCCATACACGCTCATCGACATGCCGGGGGCGAATCCATCGTGGAACGAGAAGGCGTTCTGCAAACCGCTGATGGTCGTGTTACCCGCCTGGCCCACCTGGAACGTGACCGGGATGCCGATCGACTGCGGCACGGCGTCGCCGGCCTGGATGTTAACCACCGCGTTATAGACGCCGTCCGAAAGTCCGTCGGATGAAGCCTGAACGGTTAACTGGCCATTGCCACTACCCGAAGCGGGAGACACAGTGAGCCAGTTCGACGTGCGATTGGCCGGCGAGACGGAGGCCGCCCATTTCGGCGAGCCGCCATCGAAGGACAGGTTCACAGTGCTCGAGCCGCCGGGAAGATTGATGGACGCCGGCGAAGCCGTGAACGCGGCCGAAGCAGCCGGAG
This sequence comes from uncultured Solibacteraceae bacterium, assembly GCA_963815475.1. GTDB lineage: Bacteria > Acidobacteriota > Terriglobia > Bryobacterales > Bryobacteraceae > Sulfopaludibacter. The sequence goes on from CAWFHD010000001.1 coordinate 985,483, forward strand.
CCGCCACCAACGGCGTGTTGAGGGACGTGGTCATGGTGGAGCCGAGTTCGCTGGCGCCGGTGACAATGTATGCCTTGTTGGTGGGAGTGGTGGTGGAGGGGTAACAATAGACTCCCCGTAGCATGCCGAACGGGGCGAGCCGCTGCGTGCCGAAAAGCTGCTGAAGCTGGCTCGACTGGTTGGCGCCGCCCACCGTAAAACCGGTCAGCGTGATTTCGAACCCGCCGAGTTCCTGCAGCACCAGCGGCTGCGACCACTGACACGAAGGATCGGCCTGCGGGTTCTGCTCCACCGTGGAAAGCGGACTGGTGAGCGACATCGCGGGCGCAATGGACGCGCCAGGGGTATCGAGGAATGGAACCGTGATCTGTCGAGTCCACGTGAGGCCGGCATCGTCGGTTCCCGTAAAAGTGAAGACGCGGTTCACGGGCGGAGTGAGGCCGGTCGAGGAAAGCGCCGTAGAGATGCTTCCGCTTGCCGGGATCTTACTGGAGTTGAAGAACGCCGTATCGTTGTTGGATCCGATGCTGAAATTGGTGAGCGTGGCGCCAACGCCGGCCTTCTCGCTAAGAGTGACGGTGAAGCTCCAGTTGTTGTTGGTCCCATTCTTATACACGGGATTGGGACTGACGAAAGGCGTCACTAGAGATCCACTGGCCGGCAGATTCAGGCTGATCGAGGCCGTGCCCGACGATGCATCGTACACTCCATCCCCGCTGTAAACGGCACTCACTGATCCAGGGCCCGATGCCACCAGCACGCCTGCGACCGCGATCGGCGCCGCGCCCGTGGTACCGTCGGCGGAGGCAGTGAGCTGCGCGCTGCCGATCGCTGTGTCATTAGACAAAAAGGTAACGGTGCCTGTAGGAGCCGCGCCGCCCGAACCCGCGACCGTGGCCTTCAACTGGACGGTGTCGGTGAGACTCACCTGTGCGGGACTCGCCGTAAGGCTGGTCGTGGTGGAGCGTCCCGTGTTCCACTCCTTCACGAATTGGTTGACGTCCACGGAACCGAGCCCAGTGGCGAGATCGTACCCTGCGCCTGCGCTGAAGCCGACCAGACCGCCGACACAGCCGGGGCTTCCCTGCTGGCACGATACTTTGTTGTCACCGGAAGTGATGTCGTGGAAGACGTCTGTAGTGCTCTGCGCGAGGCGGTAAAGCACGGGATTGATGTTGCCGAGTCCCACGGCCGCGCCGGGATTGGCGGCTGCCAGGTTCTGCTCCAGCAGCGCCGCGATTCCCGCCCACGCGGGTGTCGAAAGAGAGGTGCCGCCCACGATAATCTGCGATCCGCCGCTGACCACAATGTAGCCGTAGTGCCGAGGCGAAGAGGGTAGCGACACGTCCGGAATGTCGCGCGCGTTGTCATTTGGAACGCCCGGTCCGGTCTGCCACAACGGTTTCGCGAAGAAGCCGCTCGGGCCGCCGCCGGTCGCCTCCAGCGAGTTGCTGGCCGAAGAGTCGTTCCACGCTTTTTCCGGAATATACGACAAGGCGGACGCGCCATTGGCGTTGTTGGCGACGGCCCAGAAACCCGCGCCGCCGTCGTTGAATTCGCTGCCGCCTACCGCGGTGATTTCGGGAAAGCTTGCCGGCATGCTCACGGTGGCCCCCTTGGTCGCCTGCGGTGTCGGCGCCGCCAGGTCGCAGGTGGCCGATCCCCAATCGCCCGATCCGGCAAACCAGGTGATGCCTTGGGCGTTGGCCTGTTGTGCCACAGCGCGGAAGCCGGTGTTACCTTCCAATTCGCAGTTACCGAAACTGAAAGTCATCACGGGCGCCAGGTTCTGATCCACGGCATAAGTCGCCGCGATGGAGGCCGATTGCGCGTATACGAAGAGGAGATCGGCATTGCGCGCCACGGCGCCCGACCATTCCAGGTCGGCGTCGGCTTCCAGTTTACTGTTGGCACTCGTGCCAGGGTCGGGGCCGAAAAGCATGACCTGCGGATCCTTGGCTGCCAGATTGAACTGCTTGCGGAACTGACGAATGTCGGAGAGTTGAATAGCGCTCTGGCCGATGACCGCGATCTTCTGGCCAGTGCCGTCGATACCCGATGTATAGAGCGGAGCGATGTCGTAAATGGTAGCGAGATCGTCGGGCGCCAGGAAGTGGTTGCTGGTGGTGGCGCTGTTGTTGAGAGGCTGATCGGCAGCCTTGATCAGCAGCGGCTGCGGCAGGAAGTCGTGCAGGCCATCGACTCCGGCCACCACGGTTTCAAAGGCGGCCGGGATGGAAATCGCAGTCGAGTTGGCGAAGTGCACCTGACCGTTGACACGGTAGCGATGGAGCTGCGTGCGGAAGGCGCGCCCCACCGTGCCGGCAGTCCCGCTGAAGGTGATCCAGTGGCGGCCGCGCGCGGAGTCGCGCACCTGCAGGCCTTGCGATGCCAGCCAGGATTGCAGCTTCGCGAGATCGGCGGTGGTGACACCGAAGCGGTCGCCGAACTGCTCGGGTGTGAGCCAGCGATGGTAGTTAAGAGAGGAAGGCGTTTGCTGTTCGCTGAGGAAATTCTCCAGGCCGGCGGCGGGCTTCAGATACAAAGTGGCGATGGGGACGGGCATCGCAGCATCCACCGGGCCCTCATCGAACCGCGCTTGGGCGCTGGGGTGGAGGTGGCCGGAAAGGGTCACAGTTCGGGCGCTATCAACGGGAGCGACGACGCGGTCTTGAGCGGCAGCTGCCAGGCCTGCGGTGACCAGGCACAGGCTGAATGTTCGGATAGACGACATGAGTAGTAACCCCTAAAAGTACCATCATTGTATCTCCCCGTACGATGTCCAGGTAGGATAGGCGCTTCCGCCTGTCAATCCGAGCGAAGCTCGGACCGTTTTCTTGGCCTGTATGCGCAATAGCCTCCTCATCGCCACGCATGCAATTACAATGACCTTATGTTTTCCAGACGTCGGTTTCTTCAGGCAGCTTCCGCTGCGGCGGTGATTCCATGGTCGCTGGAGGCTGCCAAGCTTCGGACCATCGGAGTCCAGCTCTACACGGTTCGCGGCGTTCTTCCGAAACAGCCCGCCGAAACCCTCAAAGCGATCCATGACATTGGCTATCGCGAGATTGAGGCGACCTACGGCGGATTGGACAAAATCTGGCCCGACGTTCAGAGTTCCGGCCTGAAGGCCGTGAGCATTCACCTCGACAACACCCTGATGAATGCCGGCAAGGAAGACGACCTGGCCCGCGCCATCGACCAGGTGAAGAAGTGGGGATTCGCCTATGCCGTGTTCCCCTACCTGCCCCCGGCCGAGCGCGGCGGGCTGGACAAGATCCGCATCCTGGTGGAAAAGCTGAATAAGGCGGGTGAGAAATGCCGCGCCGCCGGTCTGCAATTCGCCTATCACAACCACGCTTTCGAATTCGAGCCGATGGACGGCACATCGGGATTCCAGGTGATGGTGGACGGCCTCGATCCGAAACTCTGCGGCTTCGAGCTGGACTGCTTCTGGGTGAGCGTGGCGGGACACGACCCGGTGGAACTGCTCGGCAAGTTGAAGGGTCGCGTGCCGCTGGTGCACCTCAAGGATAAGCCTGCAGGCTTTCCGGTGATGTACAAGGAATCGGTGGATCGCAGTGCCTTCAAGGAAGTGGGAAATGGCTCCATCGACTGGAAGGCCGTCCTCCGAGCGGCGGAGTCTGCGGGCGTGCAGCATTACTTCGTGGAACAGGATCAGACTCCCGGCGATCCGCTGGAGAGCTTGAAGCAGAGCTTCGCCTTCCTCTTCAAATTGGAATATTGAAGCGCGCGCTTCCTATTCCTCTCTGAGAGCGTGATCCAGGCTTGCTCCCCTGCCCGGCATCGCCGGTATGTTTACATCTTCGCTGAACTCAGGCTGCGAAACTTACCGCCATTTTTCGCAGTATCAAGTGAGGACTCTTGGGCTGTCTCGCTCTGGAACGTCCGAAGCGGCATCGCAATACAACTGTATCTAACTAACTCAACACCAAAAGGAGCAGAAGTTCATGTCGTATTCATCATGGCGGCGCACGCTGTGTTCGGTTGTTCTCGCTGCATTTCCTTGCAGCATTTATGCGGTCGATGGAGTCGTACTGATCGATCAAAACCACGCACTTGCTGGTAACATTACACCGGGCGATACCCCAGGATTTCCAGTGACCATCTCTCAACCGGGGAGTTACAAGCTATCGGGAAACCTGACGGTGCCGGACGCGAACACAACCGCGATTCAGATCGCCGCCGACCATGTGACCCTCGATTTGAACGGCTTCGCGATCATCGGGCCGGTCGTTTGCACATCCAGCCCGGCAGTATGCCCGCCCGCCGGCACAGGAATCGGCATCAATGCAGACAACGGCCCCGGCAAAGCGGGCCCGCGCGGCACTAAAGTGCTGAACGGAACCATACGCGGCATCGGTCAGACCGGCATCGTGATCACAGGCACAGGCGCTTACGTGGAGAAGCTGACCGTCAACAGTAGTGGCGGGAACGGCTTTGTAGTGGCGGGCAGTGTGGTCAACAGCTCCGCGATACTGAACGGGGGCTTTGGAATTCTTGCCATCACGGTGCTCAGCAGCTTCGCCACCGATAATCACGGCAACGGGATCGTCCTCGATGGCAGCGGTGGCGTGGCAATCGGTGACATCGCTTCCTTCAATGGGGGTAACGGCATTCAGTCGCCGAATGGCACAGTGACCAGCAGCACCATGGTTCGAAACACAGGCTTCGGTATCTCGGCGGTCTGTCCCAGCAGCATCATCGGAAATACCGTCGTCTCCAACACGGCCGGTAGTATCACCACGACGAACCTGGAACCCTGCGTCCTGGTCAACAACGCCACCCGCCCCTAGTTTCTTCTCGGGCCGATCAGTCACCATTTTGGTGGGGCAGGCTTCAGCCTGCGGTGGGCTTCGGCCCACCAATTCGGAGCGTCAAACGACCGTTTGCACAGACTAAGTGGGTCGTTTCAGAAGTTCGCCAGCATATCAGGAAACCGCTTGCTGACGCGCGCGGCTCGGATCAGAGCCGCGACCGTAAGGGAGTCGGTTGCCTCAGTTGCGCTCCGAAGCTTGCCCCGCAAGTAATCATCAAATATTCGACGCAGTACACCAGCATCAGTAAAGACGTTGTCCGCAGTTGGTATTGACATAGCTAAGATCGGTGCAGATGGAGTCCCGAGATCAACACCGAAGTGAGGTTATCTCCCGCGTCAAACACGAAACTGAAACCCTGGATAGCGTGCCTCCCGGGTTCAAATGTATGCTGCCGGCGGATTCAAAGTAATCGTGCAAGCCGATGGGTTGTTGACACACCCTCCAGCCGGCGCTTGGCAACGTCAGTGTAACCCGACTGACAACTGACCCACTACCCAAAGAGTGCGCGAAGGGAAATCTGACGAGCCTATGCCGCTTTACCTGGTAAGCATCCGAGCTCAGCCGTCTCTTTGAGTTTTTCTTATCGGCGTGAATCCGTGTCCATCCGTGGCTAAAAATAATCAGCCACGAACGGACACCGGACCCAAGAGCCTACTCGTACTTCCCCACTAAAATGAAGGGAGCCCAGTAAAAAGGATGCGGACATTCGCGCCGGATTTCCTGCATCGCCTTTTGTGCCGCCTGGGCCTTATTGGGATTGCTCCGCAAACTTTCATAGAACTGCTTCATAAACAAGGCGGTGCTCTGGTCGTTCACGTCCCAAAGAGTCAGCAGGACGCCCTGAGCGCCGGCGTACAGCAGTCCCCTTTTCAACCCCAGTAACTCATCGCCTCCCACCACCACATTCAACCCGGTGCCACAGCCGCTAAGAGTGATTAACTCACTCGGCAGGCTGAGTTGGTAGAGATCGAAAAGACTGAGCTCCGAGGTTCCCAGGCTGATAGAGGAGAACATCGGATTGTCCTGCCGGAACCAGCCGTGCGTAGCGATGTGGATGAAGCGGCTATGGGCGCCCTGCTCGCGCAGCACGTCGAGCGTAGCTTCGGGTCCCAGAAAGACCTCGGCATCGGGAAGCACCGACACCACGGCCTTCACTTCCTCTTCGATAAATGGCGCGGTCGGGTCGGGCACACCCATCACCAGCGAGCCCTGCGGGGCGGTTCCGCTCTTGGTGCAGCAGAGATAGTAGACGCTGGCGTTGGGTGTGTAGGAGATCGAGAAGCGGTCGCCCAGATAGCTGTCGCCATCCAGCAGTGCCTGGAAGGGCAGGTAGTGGAGAAACTCGTGCGGCGCCACAATCAGGTGATCGGTATCCAGATGCCGCGCGATGGGCGCAATCAACTGGCGATAGAATTCGCGCAGGTGTTCGTTGGTAGCGTCCTTCAGGCGCTGATCGAAAGTGCGCACATACTCGGCGCCCAGACGGAACTTCGAGAGCTGGAAGCGCAGTAACTGCAGCACGCGGCGCAGTTGGGAGGCCGAACCGGTGGGCATAATCTGAAGCGACCGGCGCGAGAGCAGGCATGCATAAAACGTATCCTGCACACGGTAGTACTGCAAGAGGATGGCGTTTTCGGGCAGGGACGCGCGGATGCTTTCCAGGTCGATGGCGCGCGCGGCGTCCACATTCGCGAACTCTTTGTCCTCCACGCGCAGACCGGCCACGGCTTCAATGAGGCGGGCTTCGCACTGGCGCGCGGCGCGGCGTAATTTGTCGAGGTGCGGCGTCTTGAGTTTGGCCGCGCCTGATTCCAGCAACTGGATCGCGCGTGTATACCACGTGAGTTCTTCGCGTAGCTTGTTCACCTGCAGCACGGCGCCGCGGTGGATCTGTCGAGGATTGGGCAGGCTGCTGCCGCGAACCGCGATCAGATCGGCCAGACTGCGCGACTTGGCCTGCTCCACGTAGACAAAGGCGGCTTCGCGGCTGGCATCGGAAGGCGCCTGCGCCAGCGACATGCGCACCAGCGCTTCGTAGATCGCGAGCTTGTCCTTGAGGAACGCGATCTTCATCTCCTCCGCCTTCAAATGGCTGCGGAGATTCTCCAGCCGTTCATGCGCCTCCAGGTAGGCCTTGTGCGCCTCGCTGGGCTCACCCAGACGCTCCTGGATCTGGCCGAATACGAACCATGCCTGATAGCCCAGAGCGGGAGATTCGGCCTGTTCCAGCTTAGTCATCGCAGCCAGGCACTCACGCTGCGCATCGTAAACACGGGCGGCACAGAGGTGGATGCGGGCCAGCAGCAGTTCGCACAGCGCGGCCTTGCCGATGAGCGGCGATTCCGCGAAGAAGCGGAGCGCGGAGCGGCACAGGCTCTCGGCCTCTTCCAGGCGGCCATCCTGGAAGAAGACCAGCGCTTGGTAGAGATCGATGATAGCAGTCCACGCGTGGTTGTGTTCCTGTTCGAATAGGTCGCGAGCATCACGGAAAAGGTCAAGGGCAGTCGCGGAATCGCCCTTATGGCTGGAGGCGATGGCCACATTGGCCATGGCTTTCGCCATCTCATAGCCCATGCCCAGCTTGCGGAAGGTTTCGTAAGCGCGCTTGGCCAGAAACGACCCTTCCTCGCTCAGGTTCAGCTCCAGGTACATCTCAGACTGGTCCAGATCGCACAGGCCCTGGTGGTAGCTGTCGCCCAGTTCCACGCAATGTTCGCGCGTGGCGCGGTAGAGTTCGATCGCGCGCGTGTATTCGCCGCGCAGGTAATACAGATACGCAATGTTGTAATCGGCTTCCGCCACCAGCAGCGGCATGCGATGTTCCACGCACACGGCGCGGGCCTGGCGGTAAGTGTCCAGGGCGTCGCGAAACTCGGTGAGCGAAATCTGGCAGGTGGCCATGTTCTTGAGCGAAATAGCGACGTCCTGGGGTTCGCCGATTTCGCTGAACACCGCGCTGGCACGGCGGTATAGCTCCAACGCTTCCTCGAAACGGTCCTGGCGATACAGGATGTTCGCCATGTTGGTGTCGAGTCGCGCCAGGCGCAGCCGGTCGCCGTGCCGGGAAAAAATCTCATGCGCGCGCTGCGCCCAATCGAAAGCCTGGTCGTAGAGGCTGAGGTAGATCAGGGTCTGGAGAGCGCCGCTCAGCGTCCGCCCCACTTCCAACTCCTTGCCCAAGTCCTCATAAATCTTGAGGGCGGCCTGGTAGCGCTCGAGCGCGGGCGGATGGTCGCCCTTGAGGAAGTGCACGTGGCCCACGGCGCGCAGACCGATGGCGCGCGAGTTGAGGTCATCGATCTGCTCGGAGATCCAGAGAGCCGCCTCGGCCATCCGTTCGGCCTGTTTCAGGTCCACCCGGGCCAGTCGGACCATTTCGTCGTAGAGGCGGCTGACGAAAGCGGCATCCCACAATTCGCGAACAGATTGCAGCAGTTTGTGGCGCCTGCGCTTTTGGGGTTCGATCGACAACTGCGCTAGCATCGCGTCCAATTGAGGCGGCGGAGGCGGCGCGGCCATTTAAAACCCCTTCTCTTCCAGGATTCGCTTGAGCCTCTTGAGACAACGTCCGCGGATAAAACCGATGGAGCCTTTGGCCAGATGGAGGCGCGCCGCCACTTCGCCGTAACCGAGCGGAGGATGCTCGAAGAACAGCAGCTCGATCATCTGGCGGCAGCGCGGCGGAATCTGGTCCATCGCCTCGCGGATCATCTGTTCCTGTTCCATCAGCGCCAGGACTTCGGTGGGGAGCTCGGCGCCGGACTGGATCTCCAACCCGTCGGTATCGGAATCTTCGCTGCGCGTGTTCTGCTGCCGGCGCCAGTGGTAGCACCTGTTCGTGGTGACGCGGATCAACCAGCCCTGCAGCGCTTCCGGCTCCCGCAGCTTGGGGAGTTCGTTAAACAGGTCGAGGCAGACGGACTGAAAGATATCGGCCGCATCCTGCGGAGTCGCGCCCATGCGCACGGGAATGGAGTAGATCAGGCCTTTGTAGCGATCCACCAACACGTGCCAGGCCTGCTCATTTCCGCCGCGGCACTCTTCCACAAGTCGCTTGTTTGTCCAGTCTCCCGACCCGGGGAACATCATCGAGGCGCACCGGCGGGCGGACGCCAATAGAGTTCGTCGGCGTTCCAGAGGGTCGAGTGGTCCATTACGGCGGGGCGGAAGTTGAGAAGGCCGGCTTTGGCGGCCACTAGGATGTGCGGATTGATCAGCGGAATCAGCGGCAGGTTCTGCATCACCAGATCCTGCACTCGGTCATACAGGCGCTTTCGTTCCACCACATCGCGGGTCACCATCTGGCGGCGCATCAGCGTATCGATTTCGGCCTCCCATCGGGTAGCGGGCGTCTTCTGCTCGGGATTCCAGAGATGGTTGCCGCCGCTCGATAGCCACACCGCCATGCTGGGATTCGGGTCGGCATCGGCATTCTGCAAAGTCAGCAGGCAGGCGTCGTAATCGTGTGTGCGCTGCACGCGGTCCAGCAGGCTGTGCATGTCGAGCAGCACAATATGGACGGCAATGCCGAGCGCTTTCAAATCGTCCTGAATCAAGGTAGCCATCTGGGCGCGTTCGGCATTGCTGGAACTGGTGATGAGCGAGAACTCCACCGGGTGGCCCTCGGGATCTTTCAGAGCGCCGCCTGAGGTCCACTGGAAGTGGTCGGCGGTAAGGATCTCGCGCGCTTTGGCGACCGAATGCGCCACCGGCGGAAGCGCCGCGTTGACCCACTTCGCATCGCCGTGCGGCTCGGGGCCGTTGAGCGGCGCTGCATGTCCCAAATACACCAGGCGCACGATGGCATCGCGATCAATGGCGAGCGAGACGGCCTTCCGGAAGCTGAGGCGGCGCAGAAACGGTTGGTGGGCGGCCGCCTGCGGAAGCGCTGCCGGGAGAATCTCGTTGAGATTGAACAACAGGAAGTTGTATTCCAGGCCCGGGCCGGCATCCTTCACCACATAGCCGTGTCGGTCTTTTTCCAGAATGGCAAAATTGCGCGCGCCCACGCGAGTCACTATATCGGAGTCACCCGACTGGAACCGCATCACTTGGCCGTCTTCCGATCCGGCAACGCTGAAATCCACTTCATCCAGATACGGAAGCCGGTGGCCGGAACTATCTGACTTCCAGTAATACTTGTTGCGCACCAATACAAGATGCTGCCCCGCGACGTACTCCTTCACTACGAAAGGACCCAATCCGGCCATCTCGGCGGGAGGCGTGCGGAGGTTCCAGGCGCTGGAGAATTTGCCTTCTCGATAGGGTTTTTCCAGGAGGTGGCGCGGCAGGATCTCAAAGCCGTCGAAGAGGCGCTCTGCCACGGCATACGGCAGCGGCAAATCGAAGGCAACGGTATATGGGCCTAACTTGCGAACAGAGATTGGCTTGCCTTCGAGGATGAGGAAATCGCGCTGCGCCGAGTCGAGCTTTTCGTCGAGATAAAGCTGGAATGAGAAGACGACGTCATCGGCGTCGAAGGCCTGTCCGTCGGAGAAGCGAATGCCGCGGCGGAGTTCGAGTACATAATGTAAACCGTCAGGGGAAACGGTCCAGGACTTGGCTAGTGCAGGCTCGGTTTGCCCTGTCTCCCGGTTGATGTGGATGAGGTCCGCATGAAGCCGATGAATTACCTCCCGGGAAGCGTTATCGGAGGAGGTAACCGGGTTGAGGGATTTTGGCTCGGCGCGCTGTGCATAGGCTAGGATTCCTCCGGGGTGTCCAACGATCCCAGGGACGATGAGCAGTTCCTCGGCGCCGAACAAAGCAGGGGCCAGAAGGAACATGGCCGCCGCTCTGTAGCCAAAGTTCCGCAACTTGTTTTCGCCTCCGTGGTAGTTTAACTCATTGTTAGCAAGAAGGATAGCGATAGCATCCTGGGGGAACTCCTGCTACCTTTAGTCAACTTTTTGGTATGGGAGAATCCCCGCAATTTGGTACTAGTACCATATCTGTCAACACCAGATATCCCAGTAAGACCGGGACCGTCACAATCCCAGGTAGTAATAACCAGGAGTGGGAAACTACCGCGTGGTACTGCATACCCTGCGCCAGCATGCTTCCCCAACTCGGAACGGGTTCGCCGATGCCGAGTCCAAGGAAAGAAAGGCTCACTTCGGCGAGGATAAACTGAGGGATCAGTACGGTTGCCTGCGTGAGGACAATTCCCCAAGTCTGCGGCAGGATATGGCGGCGGATCAGGTAGAGGTTGGACGCGCCAAGTCCGCGTGCGGCGCTGACGAAATCCCGTTCTTTTCCGGTCAGGACGATGCCGCGGACCAGGCGGGCCGGCCGCACCCATCCCGCCGCTCCGATGACCGCTATCAGCAGCATGAACGCCTGGAGGGTGCTAACGTGGAGCGGCAACCCGGCGCGAAGCGCGAGCAGCAGATATAGCCACGGAAGCGCCAGAACCAGTTCCCCGGTTCGCATGAGAAGCTGGTCCAGCCAACCGCCAAAATAGCCTGCCAGCGTTCCCAAAAACAGCCCGAGAGCGAGCGCGATACAGGCGGCGAGCAGGCCCGTAAAAAGGGAGATGCGCGCGCCGTAGAGCAGGCGCGAAAGAACATCGCGGCCATAGACATCCGTGCCCAAAAGAAACACGACACCGGGCGGATCCACGGCGAAGAGGCGGCTGCCGCTGAAGAAGTGTATGGGGTAGGTGCGAGTAGCATCGTTGGGGTCGGTCACGAACGGGCGCAGGCCGACGAAGTGCGGCCGCATGGGCGGCGCGAGCGGATAGTCGCGATGCTGCTCCGCGTAGTCGTAGGGGGCGAGGATGCCGGCAAAAAGCGCGGCCGCGTGCAGGCCGACCAGGAAAGTGAGGACCAGGCGGAGCTTCATTTTCGGATTCTCGGGTCGAAGCGGTAGAGCAGGAGGTCGGCGGTCAGGTTTCCAGTCAGGATGGCCGCCGTAGAGAGAAGCACTACTGCCAGCACGATAGCGAAATCGCGCGATAGAACGGCTTCCAGGAAAAAGGGCCCGAGGCCCGGCCAGCCCATCACTACTTCCACCAGCAGGCCGGCGCTGAGAAGCGTTCCCATGGAGAATCCGAAGAGCACGATCAGCGGATTGGCAGCCGCCGGCAGAATGTGGCGATAGAGCAGGCGGCGACGCCCGATACCGAGAGCGCGCGCATTCAGGGCGAACGGCGAGTCCAGTTGCTCCACCATCGACGCCCGGATGTGGCGCACCAGCACAGGCAACATTCCCAGTACTAGAACGGTGACAGGCAGCGCCAGGTGCCAGAGCAAATCGCGGAATTTTTCCCAGGACGTCAGGTGCGTATATCCGCGCGACGCGACGCCTCCAACCGGGAACCAGCCGGTCTGCACAGCCAACACCAGGAACGCGATCGCGAGCAAAAGATCGGGAACGGCGAGCAGCACTGTGAGCACCAGGCGAGAGACGCGGTCGGCGAATGAGCCATGCACACTCGCATTCCACACACCGAGCGGAATCGCGAGCATCCATGTAAGCAAGGTGGCGAGTCCGGCGAGCAGCAGCGTGGCGCCCGCGCGCGGCCAGAGTAGCGGCGCGACAGGACTGCTGTAGGCCAGCGAATAACCGAAATCGCCTTTCAAACAGGAGCCGAACCACTCGGCGTAGCGGACGGGAAACGGTCGATTGAGGCCGGCGTGGCCGCGCATGGCGGCGACCGCCCCGGACGAAACTCGCGGCTCGGTGCGAAGGACCGAGTAGAAATCTCCGGGGACCAGATCGGCAAAGAGGAAGGAGAGCAGCGAGACGGCCAGCAGGATCGCGATGGAATGGAGGATCCTGCGGAGGACGTATTTCATCGGCCGCCGCTTAGCGCAAGGTTGGCGTTGACCAGTTCGCGAGCGGCGGGGTGTCGCGGGTTGGCGAGCAACTCCGCTGCGGGCGCGTGTTCCACGATCTCGCCATTGTCCATCACGGCGATGGAGTCGGCAATACGCGAAACGGCAGTGAGGTCGTGCGAGATCAGAATGCAGGTCAGACCGCCCCGCCTCAGGTCCAGCAGAAGATTGACGATTTGCGCCTGAATGGAAAGGTGGAGGCTGGCGAACGATTCGTCGAGGATGAGCAGTTTGGGCTCGACGATCAGAGCGCGCGCGATCGCGAGACGCTGGCGCTCGCCACCGCTGAAAGAGAGCGCGGAGCGCGCGCAAGCGGCTGGGTCAAGGCCCACAGCGGACATCGCGCTGTGGACCATGCGCAGGTGGCCGGAGCGCGGGATGCGGTTTTGGATCACCAACGGCTCGGCCACAATCTCGAAGGCGGTGAACCGAGGGTTCAAACTGGCGGCGGGCTGCTGAAAGATCAACTGCACTGCTGTGCTCGGCAGCGTGTGCAACTCGCGCCCTTCGATGCGGATCTCGCCGGCGTCGGGCGTTTCAAAGCGCGCCAGGCAGCGCGCGAGAGTAGTCTTGCCGGAACCGGACGCGCCAACAATGGCGAGGATGCTGGCAGGTTCGAGTGCGAGCGACACGTCGCGGAGCACGGTCCGATGCTGAAAACTTTTGGAGAGTCCTTCGATCGCGAGGCCGCCGGCGAGCGAAGAGAGGCTGCTCTCGGCGCGAGCCTGCGGGGATTGCACATGACGCGCGGGGCCGCGCTCCACAATGCGGCCGGCGTGCATCACGAGCACCTCATCGGCGACGTTGGCCATCACGCCGGGGCTGTGACTGATCAGCAGGAACGACGTGCCGAGCGTGTCCTTGAGTCGGCGGAAGAGCGCGGAGAGTTCGAGGACGCGCGGAGCGTCGAGCGCGGTGAACGGCTCGTCGGCAACGATGAGTGCAGGCCGGCACGCGAGCGCTTGCGCGAGCAGGACGCGCTGTCGTTCGCCTCCGCTGAGTTGGTGGGGATACGCGCGGCGGCGCGAATCGGGCAGCCCGACGAGAGAGAAGATGGCCGCGAGGTCGAGAGCCTTGGCAGGATGCGCGCGGCGGACTTCGTCGATCTGGTCGCTTATGCGGATCACGGGATTGAGTGCGAGCAGGGGATCCTGCAGCACGATGGCAATCGAGGCGCCGCGGAGCGGTTGGAGTTGCGCTTCGGAAAGAGAGAGAAGGTCGAGACCCGCGAGTCGGACCGCGCCTTCGATTCGATACTTGGGCGGAAGCAGTTTAAGGAGCGAGAGGGCAAGAGTAGTTTTGCCGCACCCCGATTCTCCTAAGAGCCCGACGATGGAGGCTGGAGGGATGGCAAAAGAGATGTCGGTGAGGATCGGATTGGCGCCGAGATGGATGGTGAGACCGAAAGTTTCGAGCAGAGGCTCCGGCATCGATTTATTCTAAAAGGACGGTTGAACGGGGAGGATAGTTGACACAGTCAACTAATTAGTTGACAAAGTCAACTATATCGCCCGATACCACCCGCGCCACCGTGCGTCTAAGATTTAATCATGGATTCTGTCTGGCGTGACTTGAAGTACGGGATCCGCGCCTTGTTGCGCAGTCCCGGATTTACCTTCGTTGCCGTCCTTTCCCTGGCGCTCGGAATCGGGGCCAACACCGCAATCTTCACCCTCACCAACGCGGTTTTTCTCAGTCCGCTGCCGGTGCAGGATCCATCGCATGTGCTCGAGCTTTTCACGGTCGATAACGCCACCACGACCACCGGAGGGCCGGCCACACGCCGCACATCGATGTCGTGGCTGAATTACAAGGATCTGCGCGACCAAAGCGACGCATTCACGGGCCTCACAGCGTTCATTCTCACCAACACCACACTGACCGGCCACGGCGAGGCGAAGCAGCAATTCGCGATGTTAGTGTCGGCGAATTATTTCGATGTGCTCGGCGTCAAGCCCATGCTGGGCCGCTCCTTCTTCCCGGACGAGGATCGCAGCGATGGCGGCAACACTGTCGCGGTGCTCAGCCACGCGATGTGGATGCGCCTTTTCGGCGGCGACCCATCGGCGGTCGGGAAAAGCATCGAGATGAATGGCACTTCGTACACCATCATCGGAGTCGCGCCGCCGAATTTTAAGGGCACAGTGACGGTGGGAACGGCCGATCTGGCGTGGGTTCCCATCAGCATGCATACGCAGACGCTGCCCGGGCAATTGGATGCGCTCATGAATGAGCGGCGCATGCGCATGATCAACGTCTTCGGCAGACTGAAGCCGGACGTGAGCCAGGCGCGCGCCCTGGCATCGCTGAAGACTTTGGCTGCCAACTTGGAACAGCAATATCCGCGGGCGAATCGTGGGCGGACGGTGGATGTTTCGTCGGTCTCCGACGCGGCGCTGGGCTTTTTGCCGCGCGACGTGATGACGCAGGCCACTCTCGCGCTGACGGCGGTGGTGGCGTTGGTGCTGTTAATTGCCTGCGTCAACCTGGCGAATCTACTGCTGGCGCGCTCGGCCAAACGCGCGCGCGAGATGGGCATCCGCACGGCGCTGGGCGCGGGACGAAGCCGCCTGGTGCGCCAACTGCTCACCGAGAGCCTGCTGATTTCCGCGGCAGGTGGCGCCGTGGGACTGCTGCTGGGACTGGCAGGGACGCAGCTTTTGTGGAGTCTGCGACCGGCATTCATGGCACAGGCCAGCCTGCCTATGGGGCTCGACCTGCGGGTATTTGCGTTTACCGCAGGCGTCACGCTCTTCACTGGATTGCTCTTCGGTCTGGCGCCTGCGACGCGTATGTCCATCGCAACACTGAGCGAAATTCTCAAGACCGGCGGCCGCGGCGGTTCGGAAGCATTCAGCCGTAGCCGTTTGCGCAGCGCGCTGGTGATCGGTGAAGTGGCGCTGGCATTGGTGGCGCTGGCGGGCGCGGGGCTGTTGATCCGCAGCATGGATCATGTGCAGAAGATCAATCCCGGCTTCGAAACACACAACCTCCTTGCGGTGGATTTCGATACCAGCCCTCGCCATTTCACTCCCGAGCGTGGTTTGCAGTTCTACCAGAGCGTGCTGGCGAAGGTTCGGACCGCACCCGGCGTTCGCTCGGCCGCGCTGGCATCGTCGCGCCCGTTGGGTGGAGGTATTCTGGCCACGCTGCTGGCCGAAGGGCGCGAGTCCGACCCCAATTATCGCGGCACGCTGACGCTGATGATTCAGGCATCGCCGGAGTACTTCGATACGACGCGGATCCCCATCATTCAGGGCCGCGGTTTTACGCCGTTCGACCGGCAGGGTTCGCGGCCCGTCGCCGTAATCACCGAGGCGATGGCGCGGCATTTCTGGCCGGGCCAGAACGCCGTGGGGAAGCGCTTCCGCTCGGCCATCGCGACGACAGAGCCGGTGGAGGTGGTGGGGGTGAGCGGAAACTCAACGGCCGGCAACATCGGTGAGGAGCCGCAGCCTATTGCATTTGTGCCGCTCGACCAGAATTACCAGTCGTTCGTTTCGCTGCTGGTGCGCACCAACGGCAACCCGGAATCGGTAATGCCCACGGTGCTGCGGCATGTGCAGGCGCTCGATTCCAATATGGCGCTGCTGCAGCCGCAGACTATTCAGGAAGTGATCGCGCAGGGGCTCTGGGCGCCACGCATGGCGGCCGCGCTGTTCGGCATCTTCGGCCTGTTGGGGTTGCTGCTGGCTGCGGTGGGGATCTACGGCGTGATGGCGTACATGGTGTCGCAACGGACCAACGAGATCGGACTGCGGATGGCGTTGGGCGCGCGGCCTTCGAGTGTGCTGATACTGGTGACGAAGCAGGGGATGAGGCTGGTGGGGATGGGAATCGGCTTGGGAATCGTCGCGGCAGTGGTGCTGACGAGGCTGATGGTCAATTTGCTGTTCAACGTTTCCACGTTCGATCCGGTGACGTACGGGTCGGTGAGCGTGTTTGTGCTGGCGATCGCGTTTCTGGCGAGCTGGCTTCCTGCGCGACGGGCGGCGCGAATCGACCCGGTTTTGGCGCTGCGGCAGGAGTAAAGACAGACAGGGTCGAGAAACGGTCCGAGCTTCGCTCGGATTGGCAGGCGGAAGCGCCTGCCCCACCTAAAGCAGACTACCAGCACTACTCCGCCTTCGAATAGTAATACGTGTACTTGCTGTAGAGTTCGGAGGCTCGGGCTCCGTTGGCTACGATTCCGAGCACGTTGTTCTCGCACAGGGACTGCATGGCGCGGGTGACGTTGTCGAAGGTGGTGGAGCCGATCTTTACCACCAGCACGGTGCCATCGGCCATGGTCGAGAGGAGGTTGGCGTCCGCCGAGAACAGTAGCGGCGGTGTATCGAAGATTGCCCAGTTGAAAGTTCGGGGCAATTCCTCGAACAGCGACTTGGCCTGGCGCATGTTGAGCAACTCGAGCGGATTCTTCACTGGGGAGCCGGCCGGTAAGAGGTACAAGTTCATGCCTTCCACGCGGCGCAACGCCTCCGCGAAAGTGCACTGTCCGGTGAGGTAATCGGAAAGCCCGGGCGCGCGATTCACCTGGAACAGGTTGTGGACAATGGGCCGGCGCAAGTCGAAATCTCCCAGCAGGACGGAGCCTTCGGTCAGGTGCGCCTGCGCCAGTGCCAGATTGACGGCGGTGAATGTCTTGCCTTCGGCGGGCGAAGGACTGGTGACCACCACCACGTGCAGCGGCTGCAGGGTTTGTAGGTGATTCAGGCGGGTGCGCAGCGTGCGAAACTCCTCCGCCGGCGTTTCATGCGAATTGCTGAGGTCCAGTAAGTGCGATTCCGGCGCAGGCTGGAAGGGAACCAGGACAACATCGGCCAGCAGTCCGGGATGAATATTCAAGCGTGCGGGCGCCGTGGCCGCAGCGGCGGCACTGCGCACTGGCAGAAATTCGGGGGTACGCGGCGGCGCTTCGGGCACCCGCGAGGGCTGCAGTGAAGAAATGGGCTCAACGGCGTCAGCCAGCGGCACTTCCTCAGCGGACCCGGGGGCTTGTTCAGCCCTTCGCAATGCATCGTGTACTCGGCTCATTCTGTCTCCGTTGGATCCTTTACTGTCTCGGTTGGATCCTTAACTTTTCCCGAAAAAGTGGTAATACATCGAGCCGCTCATCGCAATCGATCCGATGATGAATGCAGTCGACCAGGCCAGCCAGAACAGGCGCCTCTTACGCCGCACCAGCAGCGCGTTTTCGAGCAGCGGGACGCTGCTCAGGACCGGCAGATTGGTGTACGCGCGAACGTCTTTCAGATTCTTGAGCGACGTATTCTTGACTTCCTTAGCGGCGGCGAGGACGATGCCGACCATCAACCCCATAGCAGTTCCAATACCGATCCAGGCCGGCCGGTTGGGCTCGATCGGTTGTTCGGGCAGCGACGGGGAGTCGAGTACTTCCAGGGTTTCACCTGCCTTGTGCTCTTCCAGGTTCTGCATGGTGAGGGCATCGTCCTGCTTCTTCACCTTACTGTCGTAATCCAGCTTGGCCAAGTTGTAGTCGCCCATCAACTGTGCGTACTGCTGCTCGATCAGCGGGCTGGCGTCGATGCGCGTCTGGGATTCGGAGATCCTCCGGTTCAGTTCGGAAACCTGACGGTTGCGGCTCTCGATCTCAGACTGGGTATTGGCGATGCTGGTCTTGGTGGCCTGGATAGAATTCTTCAAATCCTGCAGGTGCTGCTGCACCACCGGATTGGATATACGGACCTGGGTGGGACCAGTGGCGCTGGCGGCGGAAGCCTGTTGAGCGGCCAGTTGGACGGCGGCATCCTCTTTGGCGGCTTCCTCACGCTGCTCCTGCAACTGTTCAATCTGAGCTCTAAGCTGGCCGACCACCGGATAAGTGTCTCTGTACTGCTTCTTCAACCCGGCGAGATCGGATCTTGCCTGGATGAGCTTGCGATCCAGTTCCATCAGACGCTCACTGCGAATGGACACGGTGGCAGACGACTGTCCCGGCAGCAACTGCACTTCTTCGGCGCGGGAGGAATAATAGGCCACATCGCTCTGGTAACTGTTGAGCTGCGTTTCGAGCTGAGACTTCTGCGCCTGCGCCCGGTTCAACGAATCGCTGACCTGCGCCATCTGCATCTGATAGCTGTTGAGCGTGGTGATATTCGCGTTCGCCTGCTCCGGCAGCCGGCAGGCATTCTCCGCCCGGAACTTGGTGATCTTGGCGCTCATATCGTCCAAATGCGCTTTGGAGTTCTTCAGTTCGTCGTCCAGGAAGGTGGCGGTCTGCCTGGTCTGCTGGCGCAGCACAGTCACGTTCTGTTCGGTAAATCTCGTAACCAGCGCGCTCACCACGGCCTGCGCTTTATATTTGTCGATGTACTTGAAGGAAATCGAGAAGGCCGAGATTCGCTTCTGGTCGCTTCCGGGCAGTTCCAGCATATGGATCCCGATAGCTTTGTTTTTCATGTCCTGCACAATATCTTCGAGCGGCTTCTGCCCCCTTTCCTTCTTGTACAGGTCCAGCGAAGGCTGGGTGATGATGGACGAGAGGACGTTGCGGCTTAGAATCTCCTGCTCCATCTGATTCACGCGTTCGCTCATTTGCGAATTGAGTTCGGCCGGAACCAGGCGCGTGGAGACTTGCTGGGGAACGATCCGGATTACGGCCTGCGACTCGTAAGTATCCGGCCAGAGAAAGGCTACGACCACCGAAATCACCAGGCCGGCAAACACTGGGCCGATGATCCAGGAGCGATAACGACGCATGATGTCGATATAGTCCTCTACGTCCGGCGGACGACGGGAGATGCTTACGAAATTCTGTGCAGGACCCATAACCTGAATTACCTTCCTACTTGTAGCGTTTGCGCGTTTAATTCACGAAGATCTGATCGTCCGGCTCCAGCAGGATATTTTGCTCAAGTTTCTTGCCCTTGGCCACTTCGTTGTAGTTGAAGTTGAAAAACTTCGCGCCACGCTGGATCTTGATCTTACTTTTCTTGGCGAAATCCTTGAACCCGCCGGCGTTGACCAGGGCCTGCATCACGGTGGTGGGCACCGTCAGAGCATATTTGCCGGGTTTCAAAACTTCCCCATTGATGTAATAGTTCTTGCTCAATACCTTGACGATCACCACCGAAACATGCGGCGGCAGGTTCATGTAATTCTGCGCCAGGGTGTCCGTGATTTCCGCCTTCAACTGTTCGGGTGTTTTGCCGGCGGCCTGGAGTTCACCGATGAGCGGCATGGTGATTTTGCCATCGGGCCGCACACTCTCGAGCCCGGTATTGAAGCCCGGATTCTCGAAAACGATAATCGAGAGCTCATCGTCCGAGCCGATGACGTAGCTTTTGGTGTCGACGGCCGCACTGGTCTTGGGACCCAAAATGGCGGGATTGCCGGACGGCTCCGCGATTTTCGAAGGATCCACACCGGACTGTCCGGGGCCGGTTACCGGGATCATCGGGGAGATAGATTCCGGCTTGGCGGGGTCCTGTTTCGCGTCCTGTTTGGGGTCCTGCTTCTGCGTCTGCTGCTGGGGAGTCTGGGTTGCCTGACCCTGCAGGTACAACACCAGCACTACCGCCCAAAGCGCGGACATCGTTACCGTTCTCATTCGGCTCCTCTGAGACTTATCGGCAGCTAATCTGCATTCTGCCGCGGAACTGCGAACATCCTCAATATTGTACAGCAATCCCGAGAAAATCCCCCAGCCTCAGGCATCGAGCTAACCCGTTTAAAAGAGTAGATCTTGGTACTTTTTCAAACGCAAATGAAGGCAGCACGATACGATCGAGGGAATCTTATGGGAAAACACATACACTGAGGAAAACGGCGGATTTTGAGTAACGGAAGTTGGGTTTGTTTGGCTCGTCTTTCCGCCTTTCTCGAAGTTTATCCGAGCGCTTGGCGTTATGGCCGGTGCGCATTTCGTGCCATGGGACTGCACGAAATGCACACAAACTATTATCATGGTGGACGAGGTTGGACCCATTCCATGAGACGCCAGACTTCGCGTGCCGAGTCCCAAACTCCGTCGAAGACGGTTGGGTCCCGGACCGCCCAATTACTGACCGCTCTCTATGAGAGTGGACAAACGACCTTTACCCACGGCGACGTTGCGAACATCACGAATTTGCCGGCGGCGTCGGCACGGAGTCTGATCCGGCATGCCGTCGCTCGCGGTATCGTATCCAGGTTAGAGCCGGGACTCTTTGTGCTGGTCCCGCCGGAACTCGGCCGCGCCACGGAATTCGCCGGCAATCCATATGTTATCGCCCGGCAACTGGCAACAGGCGCGGACTACTTCATCTCTCACGCATCGGCCATGGAGCTGCACCGCATGGTCACGCAGCCGCAGTTCGTAATTTTCACTAGCGCGACAAAGCGCCTGCGTAACAGGACAATCCATGGCACGGAGTTTCGGTTTATTCTCATTCGGCACGAAGCTGCTTTCGGCGTAACGGCACACTGGGTCTCGAAGCAGGAGTCCGTCCAAGTAAGCGACATTGAGCGCACCGTGATTGACGGCCTGCATATGCCGGCGTATTGCGGCGGCATCACCGAGGTCGCAAAGGGCCTATGGATGCGGCGCCAGGACATGAAACCGGGGCGGCTGATCGACTATGCCCTGCGCCTACGGAACGGAGCGGTCGTTCGACGGCTCGGCTACTTACTCGACTTGTACCAGATCGCCGCCACAGAAGAACTGGACCGCCTCCGACGTTCTCTCACCGCGACGTACGCCGTGCTCGACCCGTTGCTGCCGCCGAAGGCGCGCACGTTTCCGGCTGGCGCCTCCGCGCGAACGTATCCCCCGACGAACTCGAAGCAGTCCGGAGAACCTGAATTGATACCGCAGCGTAATATTTCTCTGCTTGCCAACCGCCTCGCAAATGCTGGCGGCCGTCGCATTCCAGAGAGCGTGCTCGAACGCGACTACTGCCTGGCCTGGTTCCTTGCCGCGTTGGCCGAAAGCGATCTCCAGCAGAGCCTTGCCTTCAAGGGAGGCACGGCGCTCAAACGCTGTTATTTCGGTAACTACCGGTTTTCCGAAGATCTGGATTTCACGCTGCTCAGACCGATGCCTTTTGAAGACATCCGTCGGCGACTGGAAGCGGTTTACGCGGCCGTCCGCGAGGGCAGCGGAATTGAATTCGCGTTCGACCGGGAGGATCGTCACTCGCACGCGAACAGTCACACGTTCTATTTGCGGTACGTGGGACCATTGCCCTCCGGCGGCAGCGTCAAAGTGGATGTCACCATTCGCGAGCAGTTGGTCTTTCCGCTTGAGGCGCGGCCGGTACTCCGGGCCTACGAGGAGTTTTCGGACTTGCCGGATGGCCGAGTGCTCCAGGCGTACGCGCTTGTCGAAACCGCGACGGAGAAGGTTCTGGCACTCGCCGATCGAGCGCGAAATGAACCCCGTGACCTGTACGATCTCTGGTATCTGCTCTCGTGCGAAGGCATCGACCTTTCAGGCCTGGCACCGGCGATCACGGCGAAACTCGCCTTCCGCGAGCTAGCGGCGACTGGAATCAAGGAGGCAATCATCAAAAAGGAAGCGCGGTTGAAGGCGCTTTGGTCCGCGCGACTCTCGAACCAGATGGGCGTCCTGCCGCCATTCGATCAGGTCTTCCGGGAATTCCGCCGCGTCCTGCGGCAAGCGGACCTGCCATAAAACGCTGCGCACAGCCTTGCACTCACGGCCATCCGCCCCCGCGATGAATTAACTTCGTGCACAAGGGGGACTATAAGGGGAGTGCAGAACTCGCGAAGAGCACCTAAAGTGCCAAGCTGTTCATTCACTGCGGAGCTGCGGAAGAACGCAGAGAAAGCGCGGAGAACACCAAGTAAAAAAAGGCCAAGGTGAATGGGGCGGCGGGCTCGTCTTCCGTTAAGCTCGGAGGGAGCGGAGAACAAAGCAGGTTCGGCAATTTCGGCACGGCCTACCCGGCCGAATTCTGCAGCTCCCGCTCAAGTCCGCCGCAGGCTGAAACCTGCCCGACAGTGAAAGTCGAAATGGGGAATGTGGCTACCCAATACACTTCCGCATAGTGTAGTTCTCCCGAAATGCGGAGCGGTCACCCAACTACGCTTGGAACTTATAGATAATTCAGGTATTCTTAATTTAGATTCGTGGATTTTCCGCGGCATCAAAAGTGCTTAGGGGGCTTTGGAGTATTGTCTCGCTAAACGGCCCGGTCCGGCGACCATGTTTCAGGAACTCAAGTTCCAGTTGTCCACTGCGATCCTCACGATCCTGACACTAGCTGCAGGTGTGGCCGCCGTCCTGAATATCGACCAGCAGCGCAAATTCCGGCTACACGATGACGGGGTGGTATGGGTGGATCGCGCCAATGGCGTAGAAGCCCTGGAAGTTCCCCCCGAGAGCGCCGGGGCCAAGGCCGGAGTGCACCGCGGCGACCGCCTGGAGAGCATCAACAGCGTCAAGATCGAGAAGGCCATCGACGTCGCGAAAGTGCTGACTTCGATTGGCGCCTGGACCAACGCCAAGTACATCGTGGTGAACCACGGCCAGGAAGTAGAGATCAACAAACTGGTGGTGGCGGAGATTCCGCCGGACCGCGCCAAAATCTACGAAGACCTGGTGGGCTTTGGGTACCTGACGATCGGCCTGTTTGTTTACTTCCGCCGGGGCAGCGCGCAAAAGGCCATGCACTTCTACGTGCTGTGCCTGTCGTCGTTCATCTTTTTCACCTTCCATTCCACCGGGCAGCTCAACACGCTGGACAAGATTATCGACTACGGCAACGTAGCGGCCGGCCTGTTGGCGCCCACGGTCTTCCTGCATTTTTGCCTGACTTTCCCGGAGACGCCGCGGTGGCTGCAGAAGAAGGCGCGGGTGGGTGTGCTGTACGTTCCGGCGGCGGTATTGTTCGCGACCTATGCCGGCATATCCTCCGGGGCCCTGCGGGTGGGGCTTTCGCTGATTGAGCTGAACTGGCTGTTCGACCGCGTGTGGCAGACGTTCGCGGTGCTGCCCTACATTCTGGGCGGCATTGCGCTCAGTATGCGTGAGCGGAAGGCGGAAGATCCGATTGTGCGGCAGCAGTTGAAGTGGCTCCGCAACGGCACACTGTGTGGAATCCTGCCCTTCGCGATGCTCTATGTGCTTCCTTATGCGCTGGGAGCGCTGCCGAACGAATACCAGAAGATGTCAGTGCTGGCGATTGTTTTGATTCCGTTGAGCCTGGCCTACGCCATTGTGCGCTACCGGCTGATGGACGTGGACATCATCTTCCGGCGCGGGTACGCGTACACGCTAGCCACCATATGCGTGCTGGCGGCGTTTTACGGCCTGGTCTTCTCGCTGGGCAGCCTGGTTCACTGGTATTTCAAGGATTTGGGCAATACCGGCCCCATCGTGGTGATGTTGATCACGGCCTTCCTGTTCCAACCGATCCGCAACTGGATTCAGGAGTGGCTGGACCGCTACTTCTATCGCGACCGCTACGATTACCGGCGGACGCTGGTGGAATCGGCGCGGGAACTGAGCGCCGAAACCAATCTCGACACCATGCTGGAAACGGTGGGCGACCGCCTGCTGGAGACGCTCTCCATCGACCATCTGGCGTTCTTCCTGGGGGAGATGAAATCGGACGCCGCGAAGAGCGAAGGGCCGGTGTTCCAGATGAAGAAGGCCATGGGCAACAACCCGAGGCGCCTGGTGGATGTGACACCGGAGAGCCTGGACCTTAGCTTCCTGAACTGGAAACTGCCCGAGGGCTATCTCTTCTTCGAACGGACCCGCCATCAGTTGGATGCGGTGTCCCGATCATGGCCCATCTCGGTGCGTAAGACTATCGCCGATCTCGACATCACTTATTACCTGCCCTGCCAGGTGCGCGGCCGGACCATCGCGTATATCGGGCTGAGCCGCACGGTGGAAGGCGAGTACCTTTCGAGCGTGGATATCGAACTGGCGGTGACACTGGCCGGCTACGTGGGCATCGCGATTGAGAATGCGGCGCTCTACCGCTCGCTGCAGGCCAAGGTGGAAGAGTACGAGCGGCTTAAGGAATTCAGCGAGAACATCGTCGAATCGATCAACGTGGGGATTCTGGCGGCCGACCTGGAAGACCGCGTGGAGAGCTGGAATACGCAGATCGAGCATTTGAGCGGCGTGCCGCGCAGCCATGCTTTGGGGCGCCGGCTGGCGGAGCTGTTTCCTGCCGACCTGTGCGAGCAGTTCGACCGTGTGAGCGGCGAAACCGGCATCCACCACATCTACAAGTTCGTGCTCAAACCAGTGGCTGCGACGGCAGCAGCGGGGGTGAACGGCCACAACGGTGTAAATGGCAATGGAGCGTCGGGCAATGGCGGATCGGGCGGCAATGGATTGCCCGCGCTGTTCCGCGAGGCAACGCTGAATATTGCGATTGCGCCGCTAGTCTCAAAGGACCAGAAGCAGATCGGGCGGCTGATCATCTTCGACGATGTGACGGACCGTGCCGAGTTGGAGCAGCGCCTGGTGCAGGCGGATAAGCTGAGCAGCATCGGACTACTGGCGGCGGGCGTGGCGCATGAAGTCAACACGCCGTTGGCCGTGATCTCCACCTACGCGCAGATGCTGGCGAAGCAGGTGGCCGACGATACGCAGAAATCGCTCATCCTCGACAAGATTGCCAAGCAGACCTTCCGCGCCAGCGAGATTGTGAACTCACTGCTCAACTTCTCGCGCACGTCCACGACATCGTTCGGCGACGTGGTGATGAACCGCGTGGTGCAGGAGACGCTCTCACTGCTGGAGCACCAGTTGCAGAAATCGGGAATTCAGGTGAAGACGGATTTCGAAGCCGGCATTCCCGCCATCCACGGCAACAGCGGCAAGCTGCAGCAGGTCTTCCTGAATCTCTTCCTGAACGCGCGCGACGCCATGTCAGGAGGCGGCACGCTGGAGGTGCGCACCTGGTCGGAAGGCACGGGCGTGAAGGTGGAAGTGACCGACAGCGGGCCGGGCATCGCGCACGAACACCTGCACCGCATTTACGATCCGTTCTTTACCACCAAGGCGGCGCGCAAGGGCACGGGTCTCGGGCTCTCGGTGAGTTACGGTATCATCCAAGAGCATGGTGGCTCCATTGAGGTGTCCAATCGGCCGGCGGGCGGAGCGCGGTTCCGCATTGAAATCCCGCTCTCCAAGAATGCGCTGGCCGAACGCGCCGCACGGCAGCCCGTAAATGCCGCTTGAAATGACCGTTCCTTTTACGAAGACCATCGAATCCAAAGGCAAAGTGCTGGTTATCGACGATGAAGCCGATATCCGCGAAGGCCTGGAACTGCTGCTCACCTCCGAGGGCTTCTCGGTGGACCTGGCGCAGAATGCCACCGAAGGCCTGCACAAGCTGGAGGACCACTCCTACGAGCTGGTGCTGCTGGACCTGATGATGCCGGACCGTTCCGGCATGGAAGTGCTGGCGGAGGTGCGCGAGCGCGACCGCGAGACGCCGATCTTCATGATCACGGCGTACGGGTCTGTGGAAGCCGCCGTCAACGCGTTGAAGCTGGGCGCGAACGATTACTTTTCCAAGCCGTGGGATAACGAAAAGCTGATTATCGAGATCGGCCGCATGATCGCGGGCCGGCGCCTGGAATACGAAAACACCCACCTGAAGCGCGCGTTGAAGCAGCGCTACAGCTTCCCCAACATCATCGGCAAGAGCGACCGCATGGTGCGGATGCTCGACCTGGTGGGGCAGGTGGCATCGAGCCGGTCCACCATTTTAATCACGGGCGAGACGGGCACCGGCAAGGAGCTGGTGGCGAAGGCCATCCATGCCAATTCGCCACGCGCCGACCAGATGTTTGTGGCAGTGAATAGCGGGTCGCTGCCGCCGGAGCTGCTGGAATCGACGCTGTTCGGGCACGTGAAGGGCGCGTTCACCAGCGCCATCCAGTCGAAGAAGGGCTACTTCGAGGTGGCGGACAGGGGCACGATTTTCTTTGACGAGATCGGCACGATTGGACCGGAGACGCAGATCAAGCTGCTGCGGGTGATCCAGGAAAAGGAGTTCACGCCGCTGGGGTCGACGGACCCGATCAAGGTGGACGTGCGGATTCTGGCGGCGACGAATGCCGACCTGCTGCAGTTGGTGAAAGAGGGCAGGTTCCGGGAGGACCTGTACTACCGGCTCAACGTGATCAACATTGCGCTGCCGCCGCTGCGCGATCGTAAGGAAGACATTCCGCCGCTGGTGGAGCATTTCTTCAATTTCTATTGCCGCGAGAACAACAAGTATCTGGACTCGAATAGCCAATCGGTGCTGCGGTTCCTGCCGGAAGCCCTGCAGGTGCTGATGGAGCACAACTGGCCCGGCAACGTGCGCGAACTGGAGAACGTGGTGGAGCGTGCCGTGGTGCTGGCGGCCGATACGACGGTGCCGGTGGACGTGCTGCCGGACGCGTTGCTGACGGCCAATGGGATCCGGCTCAATCGCGGAGAAGGGGCGCCGCTGCCGGCGGACGCTTCGCTGTTTGAAATCGTCAACGACTACGAACGGCGGATCATCATCGAGCAGTTGGAGAAGTGTAGTTGGAGCCAGACGGAAGCGGCGGAGAGTTTGCATGTGCCGCTGTCTACTTTGAATCAGAAGATCAAACGGCTGGATATCAAGATTAAGAAGAAGGGCGAGGGATAGGGTTCGGATGGGCAGCTTGCCAGGTGAGTGAGGGTGAGCGCCGAGATCTGCGTTGTCCGACCTGCCCAGAACTTGAGCACAGACTGCGCGAGAAGGACGGGTTGAACGCGTCTAGACTGTACAGTGAGCTGAAAGAAGCCCTGCCGGATTTGCGGGCGGGGCGCGGCACCGACCGGTGAGGTCGGGCTAATAGTAGGACTATACACGCCGCTAGAACGGATGCGACCGCCTACTTGTGTTTGTAGCGCAGTTCAGCGCGGCGTGGTCCCGGCCATTTTCGACTGTGCCAGCCGTTCCGCTTCCAGGAAAATCCGCCCAAGAGACCAACTGCGGAACGGTTCGGAGAGGCGGCCTTCCTGGTCGATCACGAATTGCTTGGGAATGCCTCCAACGGCCGTAAAAAGCCGTTCCGAAAGCCGCTCGTTCACAATTACCGGGAACGTGTACCCCTTCGCCGCCATGTAAGACCGAACGCGGGCGGGGTCATCGTCCAGCGCGAAAGTCAGCACTTGAAGATGACGCGCCAATCTGCTCTGGTCGTACAGGGCTTGCAATTCGGGATGCTCTTTCCGGCACGGGCCGCAACTGGTTGACCATATATCGATCAGAGTGACATTGCCGGTAAGATCCGAAAATCGCCACATTCGCCCGTCAAGCGCGATGGCCTCGAAATTGGGGATTCGAGTGGTGAATGTCAGTGAGTCGGTCGGCGCCGCAGGGATCGAATCGAACGCTGGGTGCTGAGCGAGAAGCATTGGAACTGAGGCGCACCAGAAGATGGTGCGAACGTGCAACATGTCTCCGTCCCTCCGCTCACATGTTATCCCATTCTCGAGGTTGCGACAGGCCGAAGAAGCTTAGTACACCGTTTCCGATACGCACTCATATTCCGAGGCAACCGAGTCCCTGACGGTCGCGGCTCGGATCGGAGCCTGCCCCACGAATCATCATCAAAACATTACTCGCAAATCACAAGCTCCGCCTGACGTTCTTCGCTTTCATCATGTATCCGCATACCAGCACTACCACGATCAGAAGACCCACAGAGGCTGGCTCCGGAGTTTGTGTAATCGGCGGCGTAGCGTCGAGGGCAATATCCGTTTCTCCGGCAGCTGTATCGATACCAATAGTGACGTATGTGGCATCCTTCGCCAGTTGATCAAGAAAGGTCTGGGGGTCGCTACCCGGCCCCGTAAGTCCTTGGTCCGGGAATGCAACCGTTGAATATACTGTTATATCCGATCCCAGGCCCCCAATGAGAGAGTACAGGAGTGTTCCGCCGGGATCAATCGCTGCACTATTGGAGATAGCGCTTATTTGGAACATCACCTCACCATTCGTACCAGATGTAAGATTCGTCTCGGTGAATGTCTTGCCCTTAGTGGCGTCTACAATGGTGTGGGTCAACACTACGTTGGCGGTATCGGTGATCGATAGGATTTCGGAACTCATGGGGGTAAGTACGTCATGTCCGCGATCCGAGATAAACTGCGACAGATTGAACATGAAGGTGACCTTCATGGTATCTCCGACTAGACTGCCGCCGCCGAAAACGCCCGCATTATCCGGACTGGTTCCCATGTTAAGGACTGTGCCAGTGAGTGTTTCAGTCAGAATGTCGGCTTTTAATCCTGTGGCGCAAACTATGAGCGACGCGAGGCCCACAAATCCGGCTTTTATGGTGACCATATATCCCTCCCCAGGAAAAGCCTACACTATTTGCCGTGCAGATTTGAATAGTTAAAAGGATTTAGTTACAACGATGTAATTTGATCGGATAAGGGGAACTACCTGAGATGTACCAAGCGGGCACTTCGTATTGAACGACGACAGCAGGGTGTCGACTTGGCTGCTAGGCACTGGTATTTGTATTTATCGAATGATGATAGCAAAGAAATATCGCTACGTATACCCTGTATAAACTACTGTCGGTCCGAAGTCAGATCTGGCATCCGCTATCGCCAGTGTGCATCCGTCTGAGTAGTAAGTCGCGCCGATAGCGCTGATCGAACTGCGCTGAGTCAGTTCGCTCGGTAAGATGAAGCGGCCGCCCCGACCAGCAGAGTGGCCAGCGCCCACACACACTTCCGATGGAGAAACCCGCGCTCGCCCAGCTCTTGTGTACACTTACACGCTGGTGCGGCGACAGTAGAAGCGCGACACCTCCACCATCAGGCGATGCAGAGCACCACCAACGTCATATCGTCGTACTGGGGAGCACCCGCGGCGAAGGCTTGTGCGGCGGCCAGGATTTTCTTCATGACTTCCCGAGCAGGAAATCCATGACAACTTTTCGCGAGCTCGATCAATCGATCTTCACCCCATTCTTCCTCGCGAGCGTTCATCGATTCGGAAACTCCGTCCGTGAAAAGCACGACCAGATCTCCGGCTTCGTGAGAAAAGACTCCGCGCTCATAGCCTTGGGGAAAAAGCCCGATCACCGGACCGCCGGTTTCCAGGCGCAACACCTGACACGCGCCGCCGCGGTTGCGCAGGACGATGGGCGGGTTATGACCCGCGTTGACGTAGGTCAGGCTGCGCGTCACGGGATCGTACTCGGCGTAAAACAGCGTGGCATAGCGGTTTGACGAGGACGCCTGGAAAACCAGCCGACTGACTCGTTCGATCAGGTCCGCGGGGTTTTCGACAACGGAAGCCAGGGCGCGCAGCGACGCTTCGAGGCTTGCCATCATCAGCGCGGCGCCCACACCCTTACCGGAGACGTCTCCGATCGCAATGCCGAGGCTGCCGCCGGGAAGCTCGAGGAAATCGTAGTAGTCTCCGCCGACCTCTCGCGCCGGCTGGCAGTGGCCGCAGTAATCGAGACCGGGGGCTATGGGAAGCCGCTGCGGAAAGAGATGCTCCTGCACCTCGCGCGCGATCTCCAACTCGCGGTTTAGTCGCTCGCGCTGCGCCATCTCTCTCCCGATGGCGGTGGTTAAGCGGGCGACCTCCTGAGCAAGGGTTGTCTGTGCGGACGATGCGGTTTTGACGCCGTCGAGAGCGGCTTCGATGGCGCGCTTGGCGAACTCGTCCGTTTCGATTTCGTGCCAGGCGATCAGATACGGGGCGAGACGCTCCTTGTCGCGGTTGTTACGCAGCGCGCTGGCAACCAGATGCCGCAGGCGGCCGTCAGCGGGAGAAGAAACCTGGCCGAGAAACTGCTCAAGAACCGAACCGCCGGAATCGAACAGCAGCAGAAACGCCATGCGAGCCTCGCGCGGGTCCTCCACGGCGAGGCGCCGGAGCCGATCGTGCAAAAGCTCAACCGGCTGCATACCGTTTGGAGCGCAGTTCGAATGCCTCTCTTCCGCCTTCGAGCAGGTCGATGATCTGTTCGCGGCATTCGTCGACTGAGCCGCGCTTCTCAACGGCTCCGACCCGGCCATCGGAAGTCATCACCAACACGAGCTCCGCTTCCGCGAGAACCGGGATATTGGCGTTGTGGGTGATGAAGATCATCTGGCGACGCTGCTTCATGCGCCGGACGGCATTCACCACGGTCTCAAAAATGAAATGATTGTCGAGGTTATCCTCCGGCTGATCGATGATCAGGGGGTTGTCTCTTCTGGCCAGAAGAATCGGAAGGAGCGCCGTGCATTTCTGTCCGCGGGAGAGATCGGACGCATCCTTGAAGTGGGGCCGTCCGGCGGTGGCGACATTCAGCTCGATGGCAATGCGGTCTTCGATCGCCGTGATCTCCAGCGCCAAGGGGTCCACGCTCTCGCGAAACGCGTCCAATATCTTACGGGAGCGCTCCGTCCCGAAATGGGTCTGATCCTCGAAGGAGTCGAGATCGTTGGACTGAATGATCTGCGCGAGTTGCTCGGGCCGCAACTGCATTAAGGTGGCGAGGATCTCGTTTTGATTGCGAACGCGGGCTCCCTTGAGACTTTCGACCAGCATCTGCTGGTATGACATATAGTCCGCATTTCGCATGACACGGATGCGCACACGCTCGCCGGCTTCGCCCTGAAGGCTTGAGGCGACTTCGTCCCGCATGGTGGAAACCTGATCGCGCATCAGAATGTGATCGGCTTTGAGAGACTTTCGCGCCTCGATCAGCTTCTCCAACTCGGCACGAGCATCTACGCGCTGCTGCTCCAGCGCTTCGAGCCGGGCGACCTGCTGCTCCAGCGCGGCGCGGGCGCGAGCCTGCTCACTGGCGGCCTGATTCACGGCGTTGAGGCGCGCCAAATCGCCGGCGTGACCGGTGTGGATCTCAGCGACGCTTTGGCGGGCTTGGGCCAATACTGCCTGGGCCTCGCGAACTCGGGTCTGGATACCGGCAATGTGCTTCTCGATCGGTCCCATGGAAGCCGCCAGAAGCTTGTCGTAGCGCCGCAGTGTCTCCGCATTTGCGGACTGCTCTTCCGTCAGACGCGCTACGAACACGTTCTGCGCTTCTTTTCGCAACCGCTCGAGAGTATCGCCGAAGGCCTTCAGATCGCGGTCGGTCGAGTCGAGCTTCGCAATCTCGCGTAAATCCATTTGCTGCTGGCGGGAGAGCTGGACGAAATCCTCCGCGGAGTCGCGATCGGATGGCGCAAGCGCGCTCAGGCGGACCCGGACGTCGCCGAGTTCTTCCATTTGTTCGGTGAGGTCGACGATGGTTCGCTGCGCCGCACGGATACGATCGGCATTGGCCTCAAGGGCGCGTGCGCTCTCGGCCAGCGACAGGTGGATGGTTCGCATCTGCTCGCTGCGAAGTTCGTCCAGGAGATTGCGGCGTTTTTCGCCGAGGGCTTCGTCAGCGATTGCCTCGATCTCGAGGCTGCTGTAGGCGTCGAGGGGCAGGAAGGTGCCTCGGTCGAGGTCCACGGTATTGATCGGCCGCGCGTCGGACGCGAGAATCACGGGGCTCTGCTTGAGTCCGCGCTTGACGGTGTAACGGTTCGAACCGTCGGCGAGAGCGGTGACGGTCACGAGAGCGCCGCCTGCGAGATTCGCCTGGATCAGGTCGGCGCAATGCTTGGGCGCGGCGGCGAGTCCGCACAGCGCAAACCGCAGCGCCTCGGCAAGCGTGGACTTTCCACTGCCGCGCGCCCCGATGATGCAAGTCAGGCCCTGGGGGATATTGATGCTCAGACCAGGGAGAAACCCGCCGCTGATTTCGATCTTCTCAACGACCCACATAGCTTCTGAATCTGAAAGCTTGGACCGGGCCACTCGCCTGTCACTGCCTGACGAGTTGGAAGGTCAAGCGCGCAGCATTATCTACTGTACACCAAGGACCGGTCAGTCCTGATGTAAAGTGGCTGACCGAAGGTAGGCGCGCTCTGACGGGGCAAATGCTCTAGACCGGCGGCAGGCCGGCGCGATTCATGATCTCATCGGAGATTTGCTGGGGACGCTCCACATTGTGCATACCCTGCCAGGTTCCCTGCCCCGCAGTTTCGAAGCCGATATCGCCCACACCGAAGATTCGCTGCATGAAGCCCTGGTGCACGCGCACGTACTGCAACTTGTTGATCTCGATGGTGCGCGTGTCTTTCGACAGAATGCCGCTTTCGTGATGCAGGCGGTCGCCTGTAACCGTAATCTTCTCGGTGCGCCATCGCAGATAGCGCGTCAGCGGCCACAGCAGAATCAACGGAGGAAGGGCCATCACCCAGGCGCCTACTTTTTCGTGCCAGTCGGTCTCGGCCAGGTATAGTACTTCAAGTCCGAGAAAAATGACGGCAGCGAGGACTGCTCCTGCTTTAATAAATCTGAGGGTAGGCCGGATGGTAAGCTCTGTCACGATACTTCCTCCACAGCGCGAGAATTGTAAAGCCGCGCTCTCTATCCTACGATAATGTCCCTTAGGGAGGCACGAGTATGCTTCGCAGATTCGCATTCATTGGCGGAGTTCTGATCTTCGCGACCGCCAATTTGCCGGCGGATTTCAGCTACCAGCAGAAGAGCACCATCACGGGCGGAATGATGGCCAGCGCCATGAAAGTGGCTGGGGTCTTCAGCAAGCAGGCGCGCGAGCCTATGGTCACGACGGTTTCCGTCAAAGGCGACCGCATGCTTCACCGTGGACCGACCCACCTGGAGATCATCGATCTGGGCAGCGAGACCTTCACCAACGTCGATCTCCAGAAGAAGACGTACTACACCATGACCTTCGCCGAGTTCAAACAGATGATGGCGCAGATGCAGGAGAGCGCGCGGCAGCAGAAAGGCAACGGGGCCGACGTCCAGTTCAAAGTGTCTGCTGAGAATACCGGGGCCACCCGCACGATCGCCGGCGCCGAAGCCAAAGAGACCATCATCAAGATGGAAATGCAGGGCACCGATCAGCAGTCCGGTCAATCCGGCTCGATGGTGGTCACTACCGATGTCTGGATCGCTCCGGCCGCTCCTGGCTACAAGGAGATTCGCGACTTCTATCGCCGGATGGCCGAAAAACTCGATTGGGCCCCGGGCGGCAACCTCTTTGCGGGGCGCGCCGACGTCTCCAAGGGCATGGCGGAAAGCATGAAGCAGGTGGGCGCGTTGGACGGCATGCCGGTCTTCGAAATCATGTCGATGGGAGCTGCGGGCGGCGCAGGGAACCAGCCCGCCGCCGATCACCAGCAGCAGCAGCAATCCGGGCCGCCTTCGGTGGGCAGCGTCCTGGGAGGGCGTTTCGGCCTGGGCCGCAAGAAGGAACAGCCGCAGCAGCAACCCGCCGATCAACCGGCCGCGACGGGCGGAGCCCCCAACAGCCTGCTGGAAATGAAGATGGAAATGAGCGATTTTTCGGCGGCCGCAGTGGATGACAGCCAATTCGCCGTGCCCGCCGGCTTTAAGAAAGTGCAGCCCGACACGCGCCGAGGCAGATAGCGGCGGTAATTCTCGAGAAGTAGCGTCTCCCTTCCAACCCGGACCTGATATACCCTGCGGGTGGTAGTTACCGCTGCCACCCCTTGCCCGCCCTTACTATTGCAAGCGATCACAGTTTGCAAATTCAACAAAACAATTGGAGAACTCAACCATGACGACCATGAAATCCGTGATTCTCGCTGCCGCCCTCGGGCTCGCCAGCATGACCATTGCCAGCGCCAAGACCTACAACGTGGTGCTTTCGACTCCGACGCAGGTGGGTAAGGCCCAACTCGCCGCCGGCGCCTATAAGCTCAACCTTGACGGTCACGTCGCCACCTTCACCAACGTGGCCACCAGCCGGAGCATCATGGTGCTGGTACACTTCACCTCTTCGGACGTCAACTTCGAGCACACCGCTCTGGACCTGATTAACCAGAACGGCACGCAGCGCATGGAAGCCATCGAGTTGGAAGACAGCAACAACAAGCTGGAGTTCTAAGCGGCCCTGAGTTCTCCACGCACGGCATGGGGCTTTCGCTCCGCCCCATGCCGCGCTCAATCCCTCCTACTGCGCGTTCTGCGCGATCCGATTTCCTAAACCCTTCCGAGCCAATTCCAGAACCTTGGCTGCCGACGGGAGCGTCCTGGCTGCCAGTTCCAGGTGCGGCAGCGCTTCCCGCAGGGTTTTTCCGTCCCTCGCGAGCAGCGTTCCCAGCACGAAGTGCGCCTGTGCATATGTGCTATCGAGACGGAGCGAGGCGCGCGCCGATTCGGTGGCTTCGTCGTAGTGTGCCAATTGCATTTGCGCAAACGCCAGATTGCAGAGCTGCTTCGGCCCCGGCTTGGCGAGTTCCAGAGCGCGGTGGCTTTCTTCCACCGCACGGGAATATTGGGCCATGCGGATGTACTGGGCCGCCAGGTTCCAATGAGCGTCGGCATAGTCGGGCGACAGGCGAACGGCTTTCTGCAGTTCCTCGGCAGCATGAGGATAGTCGCCGGCTTCGGAGAATCGCTGCGCGGCCACCATGGCGGAAAAGGCCTTGCGAGAAGGCGGATGCTGCAATTGCGACAGGGACACCGGGCCAGAGGGCGGCCGCTCCACCTTCGGCTTGGACAGTTGCACGATCATGGGACCGTAATGCGGCGGCACGGTCACCACATCCTGATAAACTTCGTTGTTGTGGCCGTCCATGATGGTGAGGCGGTAATCCCCGTAGGGCACGCTGCGAAAGCTGAATGTGGAGTCGGCGCGCAAAACCTCCACGGCGAATCGCTGGTGCGAATTAGACTCGTCCAGTTCGCAAGTGTAATCGCGCGTTAACACCTCGCCTTCGCTTTTAAGTTCGATCCTGATCTCTTGCGCAGTCTGTTGCTGCGCGCTCCCCACAATGGGCAGAAACACCAATAGCCAATGCGCCGCCATGGGGCAGCCAAATCGTGTAGACACAGTTATCCTCCGTAGTTTTCTTGTTGTTTTAGAGCTCGGACGGGGAGGGGGACTATTTCAGCAGGGAGTCAGCAGACTGAATTCAGGAATCAGCATGGGCTCGCGCACGGCACGAGGCACCCACTCCCACTACTGTCTTCAGACGTCCTGACTTCTACTTGGTTAGTCCTTGGTCAGATCTTCTGACAGGATGATGGCCTGCGCTAATTCCTTCATAGGACGCCGCAAGCGGCGGCTCTGATTGCGCAGACGCAGGTAAGCTTCTTCTTCGGTGATGCCGTGGCGCTGTTGCAGAATTCCCTTGGCGCGCTCCACCAGCTTGCGCGTTTCGAGTTCGCGGCGCATCTCTTCCGCCTCTTCGGTCAGGCGGGCGTTTTCTTCCTGCAGCAGCGATTTCGAGATCGCCACTCCCAATTGCTCGCCGATGAAGACCAGCGCGCCAATCTCTTCGCGGTCGTGATCGTGCGGTTTGCGATGATGCACGTTGATGACGCCGATCAGGTCGCCGCCGCTGACCAGCGGAACGGAGAGGAAAGCTTCGTAGGTATCCTCAATCAGGCCCTGGAAGCGCTTAAACCGGGCGTCGTTACCGGCATTGGAGGAGAGCGCGACCACCGATTTGTGCTCCGCCACCCAACCGGTGACACCTTCGCCCACCTTCATACGCAGGGTGTCGAGCGCACTGGCGTGGGGCACCTGCGAGGCTCGCAGAACCACTTCGTTGCTGTTATGATCGATCAGGTAAACCAGGCAGGCGTCACAGGCGGTGGACTGGACAGCCAGACCGACCACCTCTCCCAACATCTCGTCGAGCGACAGATCCGAGCTCACGATGCTGCTGATCTGGTGATAAATGGAAACTTGGGGCTCTGATGCGGGTGCCATACTATCAACCTAACTTCCGCCCGGTTCCGCGTCCAATTGAAAATTTCTATGTGCGCGATTACATCGGATGGATTAACGTAAGGCTATAGGCATGAATTGGTCGGCTATCTCTCAACGGTTGTTCAAGTTCGCGGCACTGTGGGTGGCAGCGGCGGTAGCGTACTACCTGCTGCGCCAGACAGTACTGTTCACCTTCACGGCGGGCGAGTCGGAGGGGCTCAACACGGTAATCCTGCTGGTGGGTGGGATTTTTTCGGTGACGTACGCTTTCGTAATCTACGTGATCTGGTCGCAGTTCGTCGACGTGGAGAACTTCGTGATGCGGGAATGCAATGCGTTGAGCGACCTGCAGCGCTTCAGCGCGCACGTCAACGCCGATGCTCAGCATGCCATTAACCGCTCCGTAACCGACTACGCCCAGGCGGTGCTGAAATCGGAGTGGCACTCGCTGAGCGATCGGCATCGCGACCGCCGTACGGAACAGACGTTTTCGGAAATCATCGATGCCGTGCTCTCCACGACGCGATCGACTCCGGCCGAAGAGGCGGCGTTCCAGAGATTGACGGATATCGCACAACATGCGGGCCAGCATCGCGACGAACGGATCACCAAGAGCCTGACGCGCATTCCGCCGACGCTCACACGGCTGGTCCACACTATGGGGGTTGCGCTGCTGCTGCTGATTTTCGTGTATCCGTTCCACAACTGGTTGGCGGGCCTGGCGAGTTTCACTCTCCTGGCGGTGGTGCTGTTCCTGGCGAACGTGGTGATGGAAGACACCGACAACCCGTTCGAGGGCGTGTGCAATGTGAGCCCGCAGCCGTTTTCGGATTTGCTGCAGTAGGGAATACCGAGTCGCTTACATTATATAGATGGTAGTCGGACGGGGTCGAAAAGCGTCCGAGCTTCGCTCGGATCGGCAGGCGGAAGCGTCTGGGTATCCATTTGACTCCGGTAACCACAATCTGTAGTATTTGAGGCTTGGAAGACTATCCGCGCGATTTGCCTGAATTTGAATCTCGGTTTTCCACAGACGAGGACTGCCGCAGGTACCTGCTTGACCTGCGTTGGCCGAATGGCTTCCGCTGTACCAAATGTGGCCGTGACAAAGCCTGGAGCCATCCGCGCGGATTGTTTGAGTGCGGGCAATGTGGCCACCAGACATCGCTGACGGCGGGCACTGTTTTCCAGGATACTCACAAACCGTTGGTGCTGTGGTTCCGCGCCATGTGGTATGTGACCAGCCAGAAGAACGGAGCCAGCGCTTTGGGCTTGCAGAGGGCACTGGGTCTGCGCAGCTATCAGACTGCCTGGGTATGGCTGCATAAGCTGCGGCGCGCCATGGTGCGGCCAGACCGCGACCAACTCAGAGGAAGGATTGAGGTGGACGAGGCTTATGTGGGCGGCGAAGAAGAGAAGGTCCTCGGCCGACATTTGCAGAACAAGGCGCTAGTTGTGGTAGCTGCCCAAGCTGATGGCAAGAGAATCGGGCGGATTCGCCTGCGACACATTCCGGATAACACCTTCGGTTCGTTGCGTCCGTTTATTCGGGAGACGATTACGCCCGGCAGCACGGTGATCACTGACGGCCACAACGGATATGACGGCCTGGAGCAGTTCGATTTTCACCACGAGATCTACGTCATCGGTAGCCGGCGTAAGAACGCCAGCGACGCGCTGCCCCGGGTACACCTGGTCATTTCGCTGCTCAAACGATGGTTTACTGGGAACCCACCAAGGGGCGGTTTCCATGATCCATCTGCCCTACTATCTGGACGAGTTCACTTTTCGATTTAATCGGCGAACCTCCAAGAGCCGCGGAAAGCTGTTCTATCGACTCATGCAACAGGCCGTGGACACGCCTCCGACCACCTATCCGCAGATGGCGGCTCAGACCACGTTTCGTAAGGTATTGACCGGACGCAACCGGTAGTGGTTACCGGAGTCAAATGGATACCCAGACGGAAGCGCCTACCCCACCTTGTCAATGATGTATCCCCAGAAAATAGGTCTGAAACGATCTGAAAAACATCGGTGGTCACGTAGACGGAGAGCAGGAGGACCTATCTGCCTTTGCTTGCGGCGACACTCCGCCATTCGAAAATCAGCACCCTTCTTTTGCTGGCTGCCTTGGGATCGGGACAGGTCAATGTCACGACTTATCGAAACGACCTCTCCCGTTCCGGTTTGAATTCCCGAGAAGTCATTCTGAAACCGGCGAACGTGAACGCAGCTACATTCGGGAAGCTCTTTTCGCGTGCGGTGGACGGGGAGATTTATGCGCAGCCGCTTTATCTCTCCCTGGTGAATATCTCCGGTAAAGGCATCCACAACGTGGTGCTTGTGGCTACCGAGCACAACAGTCTCTACGCGTTCGATGCCGATTCGCAGAGCGGCGCGAATGCCGACCCTCTATGGCACACCAACCTCACCGGCGCCGACGCGGGCGAAAGGACGATCGGCGTGTCGGATGTTTGGGGATGCGGATCGATCGCTCCGGAGCTCGGCATCACCGGCACTCCCGTGATCGACCCCTTGACCGGCACGCTCTATGTGGTCGCGAGCACGATTCGATACGGCACGTTCATACATCGTCTCCATGCATTGGATGTTTCCACGGGAGCCGAGCGGCCAGGAAGCCCGGTGGCGATCGACGCGTCCGTGCCAGGCACGGGCGACGGCTTTTCGCAACTCACTGTTCCGTTTCGTCCGTATCTCTACAAGAACCGTGCCGGCCTCCTGCTGCTGAACGGCGTGGTCTACACGGCCTGGACTTCGTTTTGCGACAGTGGCGCCTATCACGGCTGGCTGATTGGTTACGACGCAACAGATCTCCACCAGATTTCGATTTACAACAATTCTCCCAATGCGTTTGCGGGCTCCTTATGGATGGGCGGGGCCGCGCCCGCCGCCGATGGAGACGGCAACATATATGTAGTCTCGGGCAATGGACAGTTCGACGGTGATACGAATGGCTCCGACCTGGGGGATAGTTTCATCAAGCTTTCCTCCACCGCCGGGCTGGCTGTCGCGGATTACTTTACTCCGTTCAACCAAGACAGTTTGAACCGGGGAGACATCGATCTGGGTTCGAGCGGACCTCTATTGCTTCCGGACGAAGCCGGTAGCGGGGCTCATCGTCATCTGTTGATTGGCGCCGGGAAAGAAGGCCGGATCTATCTGCTGGATCGCGATCAGTTGGGACACTTTCACGCGGGGGCCGACAGCCAGATTGTTCAGTCAATTGTGGGAGCGACGGGCGCCGTGTTCGGCGGCGCGGCGTACTT
Source organism: uncultured Solibacteraceae bacterium (assembly GCA_963815475.1). Lineage (GTDB taxonomy): Bacteria > Acidobacteriota > Terriglobia > Bryobacterales > Bryobacteraceae > Sulfopaludibacter. The sequence goes on from CAWFHD010000001.1 coordinate 1,025,191, forward strand.
CGACCAGACTCTTTACTATGCTCCTGCACAGGACACGGTAAAGGCATTCGGTTTGGTGAACGGGTATTTGACAACCGCGCCGGCCTCCCAATCGCCTCAGCGCTTCGGCGGCTTGGGCGCGGCGCCAACTGTCAGCGCGGACGGCGAGACCAATGGAATTGTCTGGGCGGTGGAGGCTTCTTCCGGTGGAACGCTGCACGCTTACAATGCCAGCAACGTAGCACAGGAGCTGTATAACAGCCAGACGAACCGGGACCGCGATGCGCTCGGCCCATTCGTGAAATTCTCGGTCCCTCTTGTCGCTAACGGCAAGGTGTATGTCGGAACCGGGAACTCGTTGGCAGTTTTCGGATTGCTGAATCAGCCGCCTCAGCCGGTCCTATCGTCTGTGGTCAACGGCGCCTCCCTTAAATCGGGGCCGGTAGCCCCTGGGTCACTCATTTCGATTTTCGGGTCGGGCCTTGCGCCGGCTACGACGAACGCCGCAGCTCTGCCATTGCCGCGAAATCTGGGCACGGTGACACTTTCCATCGATGGCATTCCCTGCCCCCTGCTGTTTGTCAGCCCGACGCAGATGAACGCCCAAGTGCCCTTCGAAGTGCCGCTCGGCCCGGCCATGGCGGTGCTCCAACTCCCGGACATGCCGCCGGCGGCCATTGCGATCGACGTCAATCCGGCTGCACCGGGTATCTTCACGAACGGCATGGACCAGCAGCCCGGACTCTCGAACGTACAACTGACCAGTTTGGGTCAGTCCGGATGGCATTTGCTGGTTTACCTGACAGGCCAGGGACCGGTTGCGCCATCGGTAGCTTCGGGCTCACCTGCGCCAGTCAACCCTACGGCGCAAACTGTCTATCCGGTTCATGCGACATTCGGGGGACGCGCAGCGGAAGTTGTCTCGGTGGGACTCTGGCCGGGCGCCGTAGGCATTTTACAGTTAGAACTTCGAGCGCCTGCGATGAGGGCCGGCTCCTACCAACTTGTGGTCACGGTGAACGGAGTGGCAAGCAACCCGGCGAGTATTAGTGTCCCGGACAGCCCGGCCACGACGGCTAACCCCTGGAAATAATAAGTCGCGAGTATCACCGATTGCATCGTGCTATTCGTGTCCGACCGGGTATTTTTAGCCCGCTTCAGGATGCAGGACTCAAAAGCCGATGCAGGGATTAACAGGTATCCTCGCAGGCGTGTTACTCTCCGGCGCCTCGTGCCTTTGTGCCGGAATGCTCCTGCTCAATCGGCTCTCACTGCGATTGGGAAGGCTTGAATATCTTTCATTGGCCTTCGTCGCGGGTTCCGCCTGCTTCAGCCAAGTGGTGTTCGCGCTCTCCTCGATTCATGCGGCTCGTAGCAGCGTTTTTGTTGTCTTGGCGTTGATTGCGGCTGGAGTCCAGATTGGCCTGGGCAAGAGGATCGCAAAGCCTTTGACAAGCACTCCCCTCCCTCACCGGTGGAAGTGGTTTATGGCTGCGTTATTCACTGTATTTGGCGTGGTCTACCTGGTGAACGCAATGGCGCCGGAGATGAGTCCGGACGGCGCTGCCTATCACCTTCCCTTCGTCGACGGATATCTACGCATGCACGGGTTTGCCAGGATTCAGGGTGATTTCTACGCCAGCCTTTCGCAGGGAATCGAGCTGCTTTTCGTGCCCGCGGTGTCTCTTGGAGGGCATTCCAGCGCGGCACTTCTACATTTTCTCTTCCTGCTGGATTTGCCTCTGATGATGATCTGTTACGGCAGCCGCTTCGGCTTTCCCGTCCCAGCAGCGGCGGCGGCATTCCTGGTCTTTGCATCTCCGGTGGTGGGTTGGGATGGAACCTCGGCGTACGTGGATGTGGCTGCGGCAGCCATCCTGTTCGCAGTGTTCTATCTGCTCGAAATCTGGGACTCGGAGGGCGAGGCCAACCTTCTCATTGTGATTGGCATTCTGGCAGGATTCTCTTATGCTGCCAAATACAGCGCAGGCATTGCCGTCCCCTACGCAGTAGGATATGTCAGTTGGAAGCTACTGCGCCGGAGAAGGCCGTTACTGGCCCCAGTGCTGACTATCCTGGCGTGGAGCGCGGTGTTTATCCTGCCATGGATTCTTAGAAATGCGGTGGAGCTGGGCAATCCGCTTGCTCCTTTCGCCAACCACCTGTTTCCGAACCCATATGTGCATGTGTCTTTCGAGCAGGGGTACCGCACTTACCTGCGCCAATATCACCTGGCAAGCTGGGTTAGCGCACCGTGGGAACTCTCTGTGAAAGGCGAGAGGCTGCAGGGATTCTTCGGCCCGGTTTTCCTGCTGATGCCTGTGGCTTTGTTTGCCTGGCGCCGCCAGTCGGGCCGCCGTCTCTTGCTTGCCGGCGGAATATTCGCGATCCCGTGGCTCCTGAACATCGGCGCGCGCTTCCTGATTCCCGCCCTACCTCCCCTCGCGCTGGCCCTGACACTCGCGGCGTCCCGCGCGCCAGGAGTGCTGCCAGCCATCTTGCTCCTCCACGGAATCTTATCCTGGTACGGGTCACCGATCCGATACTTTGACCGCTATGCGCCGCGCATTGCCGGCATTCCGTTACGTGCTGCTCTGCGGATCGAACCTGAGGAGACCTATCTTGCCCGGAGCAACGCCGGCTACCGGATCGATCGGATGATTGAGGAATCCGTTCCCCGCGGGAACAGAGTGTTCTCCTTCGAGGCGATTTCGAAAGCCTGGACGGTGCGACAGATCCTGGTGAGAGACGGCGGCGCCGGAAACGAGGTTCTTGGCGACGTTCTTCAGAACGCCATGCTTCTTCCAGATTGTGGGTTGCGGGCCGTGCACTTTCACTTTCCTCCGACCCGACTGCGTGGGATCCGCGCCGTTCAGACGGCGTCGCTCACCGGCGAGATGTGGAGTATTGCGGAGTTTCAAGTGTTGCGAGGAGGAATACCGCTGCCAGTGGAGGATACGTGGGGTTTCGGCGCGAATCGCAATCCCTGGGAGGCCCGACTGGCGTTTGACGGCAGCTACGTCACCCGTTGGCGATCCTGGGAGGATGCGGCGCCAGGCATGTTTCTTGGGGCCGACTTCCACCGGTCGAGACTTCTGGATGAAGCGATCTTACTGACGGATCCGGATGCTGCCGGAATTCGGGTGTCTCTACGCGGTATGGACGCATCGGGCCAATGGCACGATTTACCGGCGCAGGTATCGACCGACTCTGTGAGCGCGGAAGGGAATTTGCGGGCGGAGGCCGTGCGCGAAGTGGTGGCAAGGGGTATTGGTTACCTGTTGGTTACTCCCGGCGCGTTTGGAGCGAACGATTTCAGCGAGAATGCGGCGCTGTGGGGAGCCCGGAGAATCGCCAGTTCCGACGGTGCTACGCTCTACGCCCTGAATTCCGAGCAAGGGGCTTCCAAGCTCGCAGTGCCCATGATGATTTCGAATGCGCCGGTGGTTCCTCCCGGCGACTATGATGACGCCGATCCGCGAATCCGCTTGCACCGGCCCTGGAGCCACGATCCGCAGTTCCAGGAGGCATCTCACCACACGCTGACTTACTCGGATGTGCCGGGCGCCTCCGCATCGTTGGCTTTTTCGGGCGGAGCGGTCACCTATGTGTTTACACGCGCGACCAATCGGGGAATCGCAGAGGTTTGGATTGACGGGCAACTCAAGGGGCGATTGGATCTTTACGCGCCGGCTACGGCATGGAAGAGCCGAAGGACCTTTGCGAATCTCGGCTCGGGACAGCACGCCATCGAGGTCCGGGTGAGCGGCGAGCAAAATCCACGATCCACGGGATGCTACGTCGATTTGGACGACTTCATTGTGGAGTAAGTTGACAAGTTCGCGCAAATGACGCGGGTTACTGCCGAACTTCTACGACGAAGGAGTCGACGCCGCCTTTGAGTCCAATCTTTCCGTGGTTCGCTGGCTGCGTGTCGATCTCGCCCCTGGCATCCGAAACTGTGACTTTATCCCCGTGCAAGTCCACGGTGATTGTGTATTGGGGCTGTCCGTCATGCTTTTTGTGCAGCTGTGACTTTTTGTCCTCGACACCGTTCTTGACAACATGGCGCACGATCGCACTATCGTCCAACTCATAATCCACGTAGTTCGCAGCATCGACGTAGTTGACTAACCAGTGAATCTTATTGCTGCCGAGCCCGAACGTTTTTTTCCCCGGACTATTGAACAACAATTGCACATGTGTGACGCCATCTCTTACAAAGCAAGGAAGCGGGGATCCCTTCAATTCGAGCCATCCCTTATTAGGAACCAAGCGGTTCCCACACTTCTCGAAGGCATCCAAGTCCTTGAAGATCTTTCGTTCGGGCTCGACGCGGCCCCGACCTGTAGTAGCAACCGTCCGCGCCTTCAGGATTAAGCGGACGGGTATTTCAACGCCGGGTTGAACATCGAAATCACCCTGCTCGGGTTCGTAATTATCGGCAGAAGCATCGACGCGGTAGTGGCCCGCGGGAACGGAAACCTTGCCGCTTCCGGTAGGCTGCCTACTCTCTCCCTCATTTCGGCGATACGTGACTCGAGCGTTCGAGGGCGTAATTTCAAAAACGAGAGTTCCGAACGGTCGCAGCTTTGCGTTTATCGTTTGAGTCTGCCGAGCCAAAAAAGTCACGTCTTGCGAGAAATCCTCGAAACCAACCTTACGCAGGCGGACCGGATGCGGCCCTGGTTGTATGTCCGCGAATCTCGCCGAGCCGTTGCTGTCCAGTTGCCCCTTCTTCGCGCCGTCTATATCGACGTCCGCCAAAGGAGTCGAGCTTTGGATGTCCAGAGTCGCCGTCGTGACCAGGGGCACCAGAGTTGGATTGATCAGCGGGTTTTCCCCCTGGTCGAACTTCTCTGTCTGTTCGAACGGCTCATATCCCGGCGCGACGATCTTCACGATATGATCGCCCAGGGGCTTCACAGGAGTGGTCCAGACCCCTTTTCGGCACGGCGCACTTCGTGCTCTGCCGTCGATGAAAAGTTGAGAGGTCTCGACTGAGCAAGCGATCTTGGCCACTGCCGTGGGCGCGGGATGCAGAGCCAGATGCAGAGCCGGAAAGGTCTCGATTGGCACCACTAGATTGGCCAGGTCTTTGCTATCGAACGCGATTACGTGATTCTCCTCCGTGAGGTTGAGTCGAAGGCCTTCCGCCGGAATGGTTTGTGGCTCTTCGCCTACCAGGTTGGCCTTGAGTCCCCGCGTGTTGGTGTATAGAGTCGCATCTCCACCCAGGCTGGAGACAGCCTGCATGTCCTTTCCGAGTCCCTTTACGATCGGCTGCTTCGCAGGCTCGGCGCTCAAGGTCAGCGATAGGATTTCGGCCTGGCTGTTCTTCACGACTACAGTGTGGTCAGTCGAATCCGTAGGGACCTGCAAATCCTGAAAGAGGCCGTCCGTCAAATCACCCTTGCTCACATTGTCGATGAAGACGCTTCCCGCCTTTTCGGAAGTGATCAAATTGACGTGGAGCGGCGCCGGCTGCAGTTGGATGGTCCACTCGTTTTCCGGCTTGCGCGTGTCCTGGTATTCCAAGTACCCCAACCTGGTGGCCTTCACGAAATAGGTTTCGCGTGGATCCAGATCTAAGTCGCCCGAAACAGTCTTGTCCTTCAGTGTCACGACCGCATCGTCCGGACTGACCTTCAGATGCACTCGCATGGTCTTTGTCGGAAGAGGAGGTAGTGGCTTCTGTGGGTGATGCGATGACCGCCACAGCACGGCCCCCACAATAGCGAGGGCGGCGATCGTCACAATCACCGCGACAGGTCCATTGGGCGAACGGAATAGCTCGACCGGGTGCAAACTGCGCCACGGCAGCGAAAGCGCCGGCAAGCGAAGCTTCGGAAGCGTTGCAGAAGCCTTCCCCAAAGCCGTCCGCACACGAAGGAGCAAGCTCGGCTTGTCATGGATCGCCGGCTCTGGGGTTCCTGGCTTCACTTCCGGCCCTGCCTGAGACGGAGTGGGAGCTATGGTACCGCCCGCCCGCTGCTGAATCTCCGAGGCAACCACTGTGATCTCCGGATCGTCCGGATACTTTGCCCAGATCGATTGCGACCGCTCCAGAATCGAGTGCCACTCATCCTGGATATTCACCGTTTCAGCTTCGTGCCGGAGTTGACGGAGCGCCTCCACGTCCTGTTCGCGCTCCCGGCTCTTGTGAATCTCGCGCACTGAGCCTTGCAAAGTGGCATAGAACTGCAGCAGGCGAGGATCGTTTGGATATTGGACGAGAGCCGCCTCAATCTTCTCGATCGCTGCCGCCGTGTTTCCCGCTTCCACCAGATCGCGCGCCTCCGCCAGACACTGGGGAACCTGTTCCTTCCGCTTGGCGTCCTGCACCACACCGCGAAGACTTCGCGCCTCCGGATGACATGCATCGATTTCCAAGGCTGCCAGGACCAGCGACTCGGCTTTCCTCCAATCGGCATCCACTAGCGGGCGCGCCTGTTCCACCAGGGTTCGCACCAGAGTGTCGCGGATCAGCGTACTTTTCGGATCGCACGCCAAGGCGCGGCGCAGATCTTCGGCGGCCTCTTCGAAACGACCTTCTTGAATCAATTGCTGGCCGCTTGTCAACAGACTCTTCGCCTGCGACGACCGTTCCAGACCCTCGCGCGCGCGCCGTTCGAGCGTAGCGAACTCGGCGTCGTGCGGGCTGTCTGTTAGTGCGCTCGCCGCCAAATCCCGCGCCCTGGCGAAATCACTGGATTCCAGGGCTCGATCGATGGTTTCCACCAGCCGCGCTTTCGATTCGTCCTTAGCCTGAGCTTCCCTGCGCTTGGATAACTGGCCGATTTCGATATCGATCCCGGGATAACGGGGATATAGGCTGCGTAGAATCTCCCATTGCCCCATTGCTTCGGCAAACTGATTGCGCTCTTCGCACTGCCGCGCCTTGGCTACAATCGAGAAGGCGAGATCGCGCCGCTCCCTGGAGATTTTCAGCGATTCCTGAAACTGCTGTTCCGCCGGATATCGCTCACAAGCCTCCTTGAGAATACTGACCTTCCGGTCCAGGTCCGCCTCAGCGTCCACCCGCCGGCCTACATTGGCGATGTAAGCCGACTGTTCCTGCCGCTGCTGTTCGACCGCTTCCAGTTTCAGCGCCTGGAATAAAGCATCGTTCGGATATTTGTTTGTGAACTCGTCACAGATCTCCAGGACGCGCGCGAAAGCCTTGTCGGCCAAGTGCCGCCGAACCGCTTCATACGCGTTCTGGACCGCGTCGCGTTCTGTGCGGACCTGGTTATAAAAACTCTGGTAAGCCGCGTCCCGCTCCGGCACGGCGGCGCCGGGGGTTTGACTGCCGAGTTCCAAAACGCGCTCCAGTTTGCTGAGCGCGCTGCTCATCTCGCCATTCTGGTAGGCCTTCATGGCCGACCCGTAGAGCTGCTCGCGTTCGGTGCGAATCCGCAGAGATTGCTGCTCGCGGCGATCGGTCTCCGCCAGCAGATCGCCGGCGACGGTATCGGCAGGGCGGATGCGGAGAACCTCACGCAACGCCTGGCGGGCATCCCCAAAAGCGTGGCGGTCCAGATGTTTGCGGGCCAGGTCCATCCAGCTTTCGATTTGCCGCTCGTTGCGCAGTTTTTCGATGCTGGCGCGCATCGCTAGCGCGTCGGAGTTCTCCGGGTCGATACTCAAGACCTCTTGAATCTTCTCGAGGGCAAGCGGAATCTCATCCTGCTCGATTCGCGTGCGGGCGCTTTCCAGAAGCTGGCGGATGCGCCTTTGGCGAGTCCTTTGCTCGATCTGGCCGCGCAACAGAGTGATTTCCAGGTCGAGATATCCTTCCGTCTCCAGGCCGTTCAAAATCTCTAAGGCAAAACCTTCATCGCCATCGGAAAGCGCCTTCTTAGCGCGCTCGATTCGCGGTTGAATCCTGGCCGGATCGAAGCGTTCGATAGGCTGGTTCAAGACTGCCTTCTGCAGCGTTTCGCCCAAGTCGCGGGCGTTCACAAAACGATGAATCGGCTCCTTCGCCATCGCTTTGTGAACGACGCGGCTGACCATTTGCGAGACAGCCGGATTCAGTTCGGAAGCCGGCGGAGGAATGTGTTTGCGAATGGCTTCGGCAGTCTCAGGCGCTGTCGAACGGGCGAACGGTTTGTTCCCCGTCAGGGCTTCGTAGCAGACCACACCCAGTGAAAAGAGGTCGGAAGCGGGGCTGGCGGGCTTCAGATCCACCTGCTCCGGAGCCATGTACTGCCAAGTGCCTTTATGGCCCGTGACGGATAGAGTACCGGCCAGGTGCACCACGCCGAAATCGATAATCTTGGCGGTGTCGTCCTCCATCACGAAGATGTTGCTCGGTTTGATATCGCGATGAATCAACCCATGATCGTGCGCAGCTTGCAATCCGCGGCAAACCTGCATAATGATGGCGCTCACGCGCTCCACTGTCAGCCGGGTGCTTGAATCCTCAATTAAAGTAGCCAGTGTAGCGCCGCGCAAAAGCGGCATTACGAAGAACGGCTTTTTCTGGCCATTCTCCTCGATCTCTCCCACATCGCGAATGTCGACGATATTCGGATGGCTCAGGCCGGCAAGCAATGCCCATTCCTTCTCGAACATCTCCACCGCTACCGGATCAGACGTGTCGCGCATTGTCTTCATGGCGATATCGGTCTTGGTCTTGATGTCCAAGGCGCGATACACCACACCCATGCCGCCTTGGCCAAGCACTTCCTTGATCTCGTACCGATCGGCTATACGAGTCTTACCCGGAATCTTGCTGGGGGATGCTGCCATATCAGATTTCTGTCCGACTGCGATCTGTTACTGATCTTTTCTGTTTTCTAGAACCTCGGCATCACTGGCAGGCGCAAAGTGCACGCGCCGGTTTTGTTGCCAGCAGCCTTCGTTGGCATCGGTACACTGTGGTTGCTCTTTACCGTAACTGACCAATCTGACCCGGTCCGAGGAGATACCGAGTTCCATCAGAACTTGCTTGGTTGAACTTGCGCGGAGATCTCCCAGCGCCATATTGTACTCCGCCGATCCGCGGTCGTCACAATGGCCCTCCAGCAAAATCGAGACGTTCGGAAACTCCGCAATGATCGCTTTGAGAGCCGATGCATTTTGGGAAAGAGATTGACGCGCGTTTTCTCCCAAACCGCTGCTGGCGTAGTCGAAATAGACGTCGTGAAGTTCGGCAGAGAGCTTCTCTTCCAACATCGCGCGAGAAGCTGCGCCGGTGTTGTCCGAAGACACGGGAGGAGGGGGCGGCAGCACGCGAACGGCGACCGTCGCGGTTTTGGTCGGCCCAGGCCCGTTTACGATCAAGTTATAGACCGTGGAAGTCTTGGGAGAGACGCTTCGGATTCCTTTCGGCTCAACGGCGCCCACCTGGTCGATTGTTACACTCGTAACATCGCCCGCCACTTGCCAGCGCAATGTGGCGGACTGGCCCTGGAGAATCGAACTGGGCTCGGCCGTAAATTCGGTAATTGCCGCCGCGGCCGGCGCGGGTCGCTCGGCAACGGGCGCAGGTTGTGGAGTCAATGCCGGTTGGGGAGCCGGTGGCGCCACAGGCGCGGCTCGTTTTGTACAGCTCGCAGACAGGATCGATATGGCAATTGCGGCAATTGCGATATTCTTTCTTAGTTTCATAAAGCACCCGCTACGAATCACACCACCCGTAATTACCGGCAGCCATCGTTGAGCTTGATCTCGTGAGAAGGCACGCCGCCGTGGTCCAAGACTAAGTAAGTGTACGTCAACTTAAGTAGAATCACAATAGTTAGCAGCTCCGGCTACTAACACTTTGAATAGCGTAAGGCAGCGGGAAAAGAGGACTTATTCCTCCGGCGACCACTCGAAGGTTCTAGAACCGTAGGGGAATTCCCTAGCTTGTCGAGTTGGGTTGAGGCTTACACGGCGCGTGTGTTGCCTCTATTTCCCAGGCTCGTCAATTCCGAAATCGAAGCCTTTACCCAGACTACCTTTCGGAGGCTCGGCCGATCCCAGTTGGAAAAACAAATACTCGCCTTTTGCGAGTTTAGAAGTGGTCAAACTAAAGAGGTTCGCGCCTACTTCAAGGAAGTCGAACGGACGGCGCACTTCCGGTTTGATCTGCTGTTTCGGGCCCGGAGGCCCCAACTCCAACTCTCGGCGGTCCGCCTTGCGAGTAACGGATACCAGTACTATGTCTTCGATCGCCTTGCCTTCGGGAAGCCGCAGGTAGAAGACTGGACTCGATTCTTTGATCCTCGTCCTGGCGGCCGGCCCGACCAGATAAGCGATGTTCTTAGCCTTTTTCATCAATACCTTGCCGAGGCCCGCGCCTTCCTGCGTTCCCAGCAGAATCTTCACCTCCACTTTAGCGGGTGTCTCCGACGAGAAGCGGTATAAACCTGCCTCCGGCGGCACTCTACCGGCATACTTGTCAGGCGGGTACTGCTTTGGCGGCGCACTCGGAGGCGGTGGGGGTGAAGGGTTGGCATCGCTGCGAACGGGAAGCGCGGGCGGAGGGGGAGGGTTATATGCCGGATCCAGCATGTACTTTAGCAGCAAATCGCTCAGGCCCAGTTTCTTAAGATCGATGATTTCTTCGGGACTTAGATCGAAAGCCTTTCCGTTTTTCTTGATCTGGGTGATGATTACATCTTCAGCAATCCCTTCCTTCGACTGCTTAATCACGGCTTCCACCGTGAGCCCGGAATTGTTTTTCGGCGATTGCGCGCAGAGCCGGGGAGTGACCAACAAGAGCAGTACTATCCCAGAGAGCCATAACACGCGAGGTGTCGAGTTCATGACAGATCGAGATTAGACCAATCACCCGACGATTGTAAACATTCAAGCGGAGTTCTCGTACTGAGGGCCCGGATCGCAGTTAGTTTCCGTAACCGGTGAAGGACGATACTAACCTGCATTCCAGGGTACTCTCTGAATCCAGGGTACTGCGCGGCGCTACACGAGAAAATGGCGGGGACAAAGCGTGTCTCCAGACTGCCTTGGGCAGTGACTTCCCCATGCAATCGCACGGTACATCCCTTAGTCACGAAGTACTGGAGAGGGTGATGTGCCAACAGTGGCCATGGTCATGTCACTTCTAACTCACGGACGGGTATAGTATCCCAACTCTTGCAAAGTCGGTGCGAGCAGTGTAACTTGATCTGCAAGGTCGTAAGATATGGGAACCGCAGCCAGCGTGGAAGAATTGCCGGGAAATGAGGCATTTACTCCTCGCGAGAACTTAGCGCTTTTATATCAGGGCTTGTTAACGGGCATAGTCCGTCTGCAGTCGCAGAGACAGCACATCTCGGATGGAGAGAGCTTCCGGAAGCGGACAAAGGCTACTTTGCGAGAGGTGGAGGTCTTGGCCGCTTCCGCCGGCTATGACGCCCGCGATGTGAAAGACGCCCACTTCGCCGTGGTTGCTTTTCTCGACTCCGTGGTGCTCCACTCCAAGGACCCCATTCGCCGCGAGTGGGAAAGCAGGACCCTTCAGGAAGAGCTGTTCGGGAAAGCCGACGCGGGCGTGGTCTTCTTCGAAAAGATGGAGCAGTTCCGGTCGCGCCGCGATTCCCGGCAACTGGCTGACATTCTTGAGGTCTACTTACTGTGCCTGCTGCTGGGTTTTGAAGGAAGGTATGCGGGAAGATCGCGCGGCGATCTGGATGGAATCATCGAGCGGACGCGCATGCGGATCAACGACATCAGGGGCAGAAGCCATCAGATCTCACCTACAGGCGCCTTGCCGTCCGAGCCCCCAGCGACCATCCCGGTGGCGCGACCTAAGGACCCGTTCCGCCTGATCATCTTCGGAGCAATTATCGTTACGGTTCTTTGTTTTCTGCTTTGCTTCTGGTCTTTGAATGCCGACTTGTCCCACACTTGGGACCGATTACGCTTTTTGTTTTAGGCGACTGATATGTGGACGGTGACGTAGAGGAAATCCGGTGACGATCAAAAGCCTGATTTTCGTTCTTTTCTTGTGCTTGTGCCTGATTTGGGCCGTAGCGGTGTACGAGCATCTGAATTCGGGTCAGGAGATTGTCAACCACGGGCTGCTATGGACCATTCTGCTATTGGCCGGCGCTCTGCTGATCGTCGTCGGCAGCCGTGTATTCAGTTGGTTCCGCGGCTGGAGAGCAAAAGCAAGTCAAAGACCCACGGCACCCGCCAAGCCGGCGCCGGCCGTTCACGAAGACGATGCGGCGCTTGCCGGTCTGATCGCCGAAGCAAACGCTGCTTTGGCCAAAGCCCCCAACTACGTCGCCGTTTCCGGCAAATCGCCCCTTTCCCAATTTCGACTTTACCTTTTGATCGGACCGGAATCGGCCGGTAAGACCGGCACGTTTCTCAATTCCGGAGTCGAGCCACAGTTGCTGGCGGGTCAACCGGGTGCTACTCGTCTCTGTAACCTGTGGCTGGCGAAGAATGCCGTCTTTGCCGAGTTTTCCGGGCGTGTCTTCGGCGGTGACAGCGAACGGTGGAAATCGCTGCTGACGATTCTCCGGGGAACCCGATCGATGTCTTTCTGGCAGAGCCTTTGGCGCGATCCGGAGCCGGGGATGCAACTCAGCGGCGTTGTCGGTTTCACGGACGTCCGCGACCTCACCTCCGCTGCCGCCGATCCGCAGCGATTTGAGCGAGGGAACCGCGACTGGCAAGAGCGACTGAGAACAATCGGCCTGGTGTTTGGCGCGGATTTTCCCGTCTATCAGGTCTTTACCAAGTGCGACAAGCTTCCCTTCTTTACGGATTACTTTGGAAGGCTTCCCGAATCGGAGGTCAACCAAATCCTGGGTTGCAGCCTGCCTTTACGCAAGCCCGCCGCGAACCCGGGCGAGGCATTCACCGAGGCAGAGGCAAAGCGTCTTGGCGACGCATTCCGTCCGCTTTACCAGTCTCTCGCGGAACGACGTCTCTCCTGCCTGGCGCATGAACCAAACCCCGCGCGCAAACCGGGAATCTATGAATTCCCCAGGGAGCTCAAACGCATCCGTCAACCGCTGGTCCAGTTTCTGATCGACGTTTTCAAGCCGAATCAACTGCAGTGCACTCCGATTCTGCGCGGCTTTTACCTGACCGGCATCCAGGAAGTGGAAGCCGCCGCCGCAAAAACAGCCGGCGAGGACGGCCCATGGAGCATTGCACCGACAAGCTTAGATGCCACCCATTTGTTTCGGAACGGAGACGCCACCCAAATCTTCAAGCAGGATGAATCGGGACCGGGCTCTCCGGTTCGGGGACGGACGGGTCTGAAGACCCGCTGGATCTTTGCGTCAGACTTGTTTCACCAGATCGTGCTGGCGGACCGCATGCCGGTTCAAGCTGCTTTGCCCGCGGATTCCCGGTTGGCACACTATCGGAGGGGCTTGTTGGGGGCAACTTGCGGAGCATGTGTTCTGCTCTGCCTTGCCTTTGTAAACTCATGGGCTAACAATCGGAGTCTTCTTAACGACGTGGCGGAGGCTGCGGGCGCCGTCTCGCAAAAGCCGGCAGCTTTGGCCTCGCTGCCCGATTTGCGATCGCTCGAAAACCTCAGGCAACAGGTGGAGCGGCTGCAGAGCGGCGCAGGACTCTCTTATCGTTGGGGCTTGTATACAGGGAACAGCATCAGGGACGGCGCCACCAAAGCGTATTTTGTCCGCTTCCAGCAGGCGCTACTCGGCCCGCTCAACGAAGTGATGCTGAACCGGCTCAAGGGCTTGCCCGTTTCGCCGAGCGCTACCGATCCCTACGAGCCCGCGTATGGTTATTTGAAAACCCACTTGATGATTTCTTCCGGAGCCTGCAAACTGGATCCGGCCTTCGTCTCCCGCACACTCAAGCAGGTCCGCGCTCAACTTCCTCCTGACGCAGGTCCGGATTGGCAGGATCTGGCCAACCGACAAATTGACTTCTATACCGCTGCTCTCGCCGGCGGCAATCCCTGCCCGCTGAAAGAGGACGCGGAAGCGCGTGATCGCGCACGCCGGTATCTGGAAGGGATTAAGGGTATCGAGCCGATGTATCGGAGTATCCTGGCCGAAGCGGACAAAGCGATTCAGAAGCCGCAACAATTGGCGGACCTGGCCCAGAACTATAAGGTGGTGCTTAGCAGCAAAGCGGAAATCAGTCCCGCTTTCTCAGTGCAGGGCTGGCAATACGTTCAGGACGCATCTAAGAAAACCGGCTCCGGGTCGGCGTCGGATTTTTGTGTGCTCGGGAGGGGTGTGTCACTGGCGGGACTGGTGAGCGATGACACCGCTGCGGCAATCCAGGCTCGTTTCATTTCCGACTATGTCAAGCAATGGCGGGATTATGTGGCCGGCTTTTCCGTGCTGCCATATGGCAACGCCGCCGATGCCGCCAAGAAACTGACCATCTTAGCCGATCACAAGTCCCCCCTGCTGGCGCTCTTTGCGCTGGTTTCCACTCAGACTAACTTCGCTACGGCAGCGGAAACCGGATTCATCGACAAGGTCAAAGGTGAAGTCAAGGGCTTTGTAAACCAAGGGAAAAAGAAGGCGGATCAACTAACGGGCAGCCAACCGGATGCAGCCCGGCCCGTTACCGTTCTGGATATTACGCAGACGTTTCAACCTGTGCAATATGTGGTGCCGCCGAACGCACCGACTTGGGTCATCGAAAAAAACGCCGCTTACATGGCGGCTTTGGGGCAACTCGGGCAGTCGATATTGGCAATTGCAGATAACACTAAGGACCCGGCCCTGTATCAAGCCGAGCATGCCAGTTACGACAAGGCGATGGAGGCGGCCAAGCAAATCGAGGCCGGCTTGAGGCCCACCGGTGTCTTGGGATTGGACGTTGAAGTCCAGCGTCTGTTGGAAGAGCCCATAGTAAGGACTAGGACTCTGCCTCCGCCACCCGACCATGCCACGGGCGTAAATAAGGCCCTGACCGAGTTGTGCACCAGCGTCAAAGGCACGTTGCACAAGTTTCCCTTTCAGGCAAAGTCGCAAGACGAGGTGACTCTGGAGGAGTTGTCTGCCTTTGCTCCGAATACCGGGGCAATCTGGAAGTTCGCTAAGGGACCCTTGGCAGAGTTCGCGGTAAAGGATGGGGGTCAATGGAAACCTAAGGACCCGTCGGCTAACCCCCAGGTTGCCCCGGATTTGGTCGTCTTCCTTAACAAAGCGCAGATCATCACAAACGTCTTCTTCTCCGTCAATCCAGATAAGCCCGGCTTCACGTACACCGTGCGGCCTGCCCTGAGTGCGGATTATAGCGATGCCAAACTCCAACTGGAATTGAACGGCACTACTTACCTCTGGGAAGACCGGATTCAGAAAACGCTGTCGTGGCCCGGCCCCCAAGGGGCGGAATTGAAGTCCGTAGCGCGAATAATTGGCGGGAAAGTGGCGATGCAATTCGATATTCGGAAAGGCCTGTGGGGCATATTTCGAATCGTAGCGGATGCCGAACTACGGGCGCCTAATTCCAAGGCCGTGGAATGGCGGTATTCCTTCGGCGCGGAGGGATCGAAAGATCCAATCAGTCCGATCAGAATTGAGCTTGCGCCGTTTTCCAGCGATACGGACGCGTTCAATTTTTCACTATATCAGGGGCTCTCCTGTCCCAATAAGGCAGTGCTATGACTAGTCGGATCATTATCGACTGTCTTACTCAACAATGGTCAACGCCTCCAGCGAGGCATACCGGCGATCCCCTATCAGCCGAGTTTAGCGCTCCAGTACCTTGGTACTGTAGGTCGGTGGCAAGCGTTGAGAAACTCGCTATTAGCCAGTTAGTTAGGTAGGTAAGTAACTGAGATGCACATCAAACTACAGCCATTTACTAAGATGCATTATCGTGATAGACTCGCCTTGCATTATGGGGAGTTGACGGCCTTATGTAGTGGTTTTCGAAAGGGAGTTGGCAACCATGCCTAAAGAAAGTTTGCAAAAAAAGGTTGGGCGCGTCCGCCCTCCACGAGTGCACATCACTTACGATGTCGAGATCGGTGATGCCATCGAAAAACGGGACCTCCCGTTTGTGGTGGGGGTTATGGCAGATCTCTCCGGTATGCCGGTTGCCACCCTGCCTCCGATCAAAGACCGAAAGTTCGTAGCGATTGATCGGGACAACGTCAACGATGTAATGCGGAAGATCGGCCCGCGCCTGGCGTTCAAAGTCCAGAACCGGATGAGCGAGGACGACACCAAGTTAAACGTGGAGCTCCGGTTTCAAAGTATGGACGATTTTGCTCCCGCGAGAATTGCCCAGCAAGTGGAGCCCCTGCGGAAACTGCTGGAACTGCGGACCAGTTTGGCGAATCTGCGAAGCAGCATGATAGGAAACGACAAGCTGGAAACGCTCCTGAGAGGCGTTGTCAACGACCAGGAGTTATTACAACGGGCTGGTGTGGAAGCGGGTATTCAAGCCGGCGAGGGAAAGGAGAACTAAGATGAGCCCCGAACCTAAGCCGTTGGTGGAAGCGTCTCCCGCGGCGGAAGTTGCCGAAAAACCGAGTCTCCTGGACTCGATAGTCGAGGAGGGCCGAATTGGCCAAACTCCCGAAGAACGTGTCACCGGAAAGCTCTGGCTGAAGGACCTGGTCCGGGATGTAATGAAGGGCGAGATGACCGTCTCGAAGGATGTGGACGAGATGATCAATCGCCGGATCGCGGACCTCGACACCGTGATTTCACAGCAACTCAATGAAATCATGCATGCCGATCCGCTCCAGAAACTGGAAGGATCGTGGCGCGGCTTGCACTATTTCGTCCAGCAGACGGAGACCTCGACCAGCCTCAAAATCAAGCTGCTGAACGTCAGCAAGTCGGATCTGTTCAAAGATCTGGATAAGGCCGTGGAATTCGATCAGAGCCAGACATTCAAGAAGATCTACGAAGAAGAATACGGCACCCTCGGCGGCAGTCCCTTTGGGGCTCTGGTTGGAGACTATGAGTTCGCGCGGCATCCTCAGGACGTCGCACTGCTGGAGAAGATGTCAGGCGTTGCCTCGACTTCGCACGCGCCGTTCATCGCGGCGGCCTCGCCAAAGTTGTTCAATTTCGAATCGACTTTCACAGAATTGGCCGGCCCGCGCGATCTGGAGAAAATCTTCGACAACGAGACTTACCTGAAGTGGAATATGTTCCGGAAGAGCGACGATTCCCGCTACGTCGGTCTCTGTCTCCCGCACGTTCTTATGCGGCTTCCGTACGGCAAGGACACCACGCCGGTGGAAGAGTTCGATTATCGAGGAAGCGGTGGACGGCAGGGACCACTCGAAGTACCTCTGGGGGAACGCCGCCTATGCGTTTGCCGCTCGCCTTACCGATGCCTTCGCGCGCCACGAATGGTGCGCGGCGATTCGTGGCGTGGAGGGCGGTGGCCTGGTAGAGGGCTTACCCGCCCACACCTTTACAACCGACGATGGGGAGATCGCGACTAAGTGTCCTACTGAGATCGCCATCACCGATCGTCGCGAAAATGAACTCGCGAAGCTTGGCTTTATCCCGCTCTGCTATTACAAAGGCACCGACACGGCTGTTTTCATGGGAGCTCAGTCGGCGCAAAAGCCCCAGCTCTACCTGGATGACGATGCCAATGCCAATTCGCGGCTTTCCACGCAACTGCAGTACATCCTAGCCTGCTCCCGGTTCGCCCATTTCATCAAGGTCATGATGCGGGACAAGATCGGCAGCTTCATGTCTCGCGAGCAGTGCGAGACTTTTCTGAACCGCTGGATTACGCATTATGTCCTGTTGGACGACATGGCCTCGCAGGAGATGAAGGCCAAGTTTCCGCTGCGCGAGGCCCGCATCGAAGTCGCCGAAATACCGGGCAAACCTGGGGCATACAATGCGGTTGCGTTCTTGCGGCCGCATTTCCAACTAGAGGAACTGGCGGTCTCATTCCGCCTGGTGGCCAAGTTACCGACCAAGAAGTAAGGTCGACATAAGATCGCTGATTTTGCAACGCGCGTTGCAACAACAGAGGTGTAACTCCGTTCATCCGCTGGATGACGACGAGTGACAAATGTAATTCAATAGCTGAAGGAGAATTCAAATGCCAGTAAGCGGTTTTGTCAATTGGGGAGATATTAAAGGCGGCAGCACCGACGATAAGCACAAGGATTGCAGCGAAATCGTCGGTTTTAGCCACGGCATGTCACAACCGGCTTCGGCCGCCCGGAGTAATGAGGGTGGCGGGTATGAAAGCGAAGTGGTCCACGATCCATTTTCGATCGTCATGCGACAGGATTGCGCTTCGCCGAAACTTTACGAAGCGCTGCATAACGGAACGCATATTCCCAAGGTGATCATCGAGCTGGCGAGGCCGACCGGGAAAACACCAATGGTTTATATGCGATATACCATGACCAACGTCACGCTGCATAGCGCCGCAACCACCGCCGCGCCGGCGGGAGACACCAACTTCCCACTGGATACCTTTGCGATGGACTACAGCACCATGCAGTGGGAGTACACCAAGCAGGACGACACCGGCTCCGCGAAGGGCACCGTGGCGACCAAGGTGAACCTCGCCAAGGGCGCCGGCGCATCCTAAGGTTGACGCTTTTGGACGGGTGTTGATTCCTGAGTGGAAGTTATGTCCTCCGATCTGCTGTTAAGCGACGTCATCCTTGATCCGATCTCTACCGACCATCCCGCCGGAGTGGATCTGCGCTGGACTCCGGAATGGGACCGGATCAAGGAAGAGCGGCGCGCGGACGACGACCTCGACGCCGGCAAATGGGTCAAGAAAGAGCGCAAATCGGCCGACTGGCGGTCCGTCCGCGACTTGACCGTCAGCGCTCTCAAGAATCAAACCAAGGACCTTCAACTGGCGCTTTGGCTTACGGAAGCCAATATGCGCCTGTTCGGCTTCCCGGGATTACGTGACGGGCTGCGGATTGTCCGTGACCTGATGGTTCGCTACTGGGACCAAGGCCTGTTTCCCGTCATGGAGGATGGTCCCGAGGATCGGGCCGGCCCTTTCGAATGGCTCAACAACAAGCTCGTGGATGCGATCACCGCCGTGCCCATTACAGTGCGGGGCGACGGTGGCCGGGACTTCAGCTTTAACGATTTGGTGGAAGCCCGCGACGTTGGCTCGGAAGCTGCCTGGCGGAAGCCGGATGGTGAGGTGGATGACGCCAGGAAGAAGGCGTATCTTGCCAGCGTCGACGCGGGACGTGTCTCTCTGGATCAATTTGAACTCGCGGTGAAAGCTACCTCGCGCACTGCGTACGAGGAGTTCTATCCCACGTTCGAGCAAGCGTTTCATAATTTCTCGGAGCTGGAAAGAGTAGTGGATGAGAAGTTCGGCGAAGTGGCCCCGATACTTTCCAACTGCCGGACCGCTTTCAAAGAGATTCGCGCCGAGGTCGAGAAGATCCTCGAGAAGAAGCGGGCCACTGAGCCCCTTCCGGTTTCGCGTCCTGAGAACCCTACAGACACGCCAGGTCCGCAAGGCGGAAACGCGGTAACTATGCGATTCCCAATATCTCTCTCGCACTCGCCGTCTTCCGAGGCCGTTGGCACTTCGTGGGAAGAGGCAGAGGCCCTGGTCAGGTCCGGACAGGTCGATAAGGGCTTGACCCGGATGGTCCAGCTCTCCACTCAAGAGACCAGTGGCCGCAACCGATTTCAACGCAGACTGCTGCTTGCGGAAGCCTGCCTGGCCAGTAAGCGGCCGCGGCTGGCCCGTTCTGTTTTGGAGGAATTGGCGGAACAGATCGACAAACTGCACTTGGATGCCTGGGAATCGTCGGAGACCATTTCCACCGTCTGGACGCATCTCTTCAACCTCTACAACCAAACGGGGGATTCCGCCGATTCCGAAAAGGCTCAAAAGTTATACGACCGGCTTTGCAGACTGGATCCCTGGCAAGCCTTGGGCTGCGGAGAAGTATAGAGCGATGGCTGCCGACGAATTGCAAGCCGAAATGACGCCTACGCTCCTGGATCGCCTCATGGATCGGAATCCACAATCGTCGCGGGAAGAAGCAGCAAACGACTGGGAACAGGCGAGGGAGTTGCGGTCTGCTTTGTGCCGCGATTTGGCCGTTTTGCTCAATACCCGCCGCGCCTCCGAAGACTTCGACGGCCGCTATGAAGAAGCCGGAAATTCGCTCTTGAGTTTTGGGATCACAGATTTTACATCGCACAATCTCAAGAAGGGCGTCCAGCAGGAGCAGCTGCGAAAATCAATCGAACAATCGATTCGCCGTTTCGAGCCCCGGCTGGATCATGTTGACGTGACCCTCCAGGAGTCTGAGGCCGGCCGCCCAGTGGTGCGCTTCCAGGTATCGGCAGTACTGCGCACCAGAAACCAGGATGCGGTTTTCTTTGAAGCGACTCTGCATCGCGACTCCCGCCGCTTCGGCGTATCGGGGGGCGCATGAGAGAGGACCTGCTGCCTTACTACGAACGGGAATTGAAGTTCATTCGCCACCTTGCCGGTGAATTCGCCGAGAAATATCCCAAGGTCGCCGGGAGATTGAAGCTGCAGCCCGATACGTGCGAAGACCCCCACGTGGAGCGCTTGATCGAGGCTTTTGCGATTCTCGCCGGGCGCATTCATCACAAGCTAGACGACGAATTCCCGGAAATCACCGAGTCGCTGCTCGACGTCCTCTATCCGCACTACCTCCGGCCCATTCCATCGCAGGCGATTGTTCAATTCCAGATCAATGCCGCCGAGAGCACTCCGGAATCCTCGGTGGTGCCGGCCGGAACCCCCGCTCACAGCAAACCGGATCGTGGGAATGTCTGCTCCTTCCGCACGTGCTATCCAGTCACGGTCTGGCCCCTGCGAGTAGTCAATGCTTCGGTATCGCCCATCGAACCGGTTTGCCACACCCGGCTTGCCGCGTGAGGCCGCCGCGGTGATTCGCCTGGAAATGGAGTGCCTGGGCGGTCTCCGGCTGGAACAGTTGCCCCTGGATTGCATCCGTTTCTATTTGAATGGCGAGAGCGCGGCTGTGCACACGCTCTACGAGTTCCTGTTCCTGAACTCTCTGCGGAATCTCCGTCCGGCCATTACCGATGCCGCCGGATACGCAGGCGCAGCTGTTGCCTGCTGGCAGCTCTGGAGCCGGTCGGGTTTACGAGCGGCCGAAGGCATTCTTCCCTATTCGGACCGAAGTTTCCTCGGGTACCGGCTGTTGCAGGAGTACTTCACTTTTCCGGAAAAATTCTTCTTTGTCGACCTCAAGCTGAAAGGTCTCTCCCGGAGAGGTTTCGGGCGGGCGTTCGAGATCTCGATTCTGCTTAAGCAGCCGGATCAGCCGCACCGCCTGGTGGCGCTGGAGCAGACCGTAGGGCCGGAGACGTTTCAATTGGGCTGTACTCCTGTCGTGAACCTGTTCGAACGGGTTGCGGAACCGATCCGCCTATCCCAGACAAAGACCGAGTATCACGTGGTTCCCGACCAGTACAGGCAGCTCCAGACCGAAGTTTATTCGGTCGACCACGTGTCGTCTTCAAACTATCTGGACGAGGTCCAGGTTTACGAACCGTTCTATTCGTTGCGTCACGGCGCGGAGTCACCGCGCCAGTACTGGCACACCCACCGCCGCCCGTCTTTCCGTAAGAACGACGATGGCACGGAAGTTTACTTATCGCTCGTCGACCTGGATTTCAACGCGGCAGTACCGCCGGTGGACACTCTCTCGGTGCGGATCACTTGTACCAATCGCGACCAGGCGGCACGCGTAAAAGCAACCGGCGAATTCGGAGAACTGGAATTGGAACGAGCGCTTGTGCGGGCCCGATTCGTACGCCGCCCCTCTGCTGCGGGCCGTCCGCCTGGGCGCCGCGGTCTTCAGTGGCGGCTGATCTCTCACCTCTCCTTGAACCACCTTTCCATCGTGAAAGATGGACAGGTGGCGTTGCAGGAGATCCTGCGTCTCTACGATTTTTCGAGCGATCCCGTTATTCGCAGCCAGATCGCCGGAATTACCGAGGTGACGAGCCAGTCCTGCGTCAGCCGCGTGATCTCCGAGACCGGTGTGACCTTTTGCCGCGGCACCGACGTAACGCTGGAATTCGACGAGAACCAGTACGTCGGCTCGGGAGTGTACCTCCTGGCCTGCGTGCTGCAGCGCTTTCTCGGGCTCTACAGTGCAGTGAATTCATTCAGCCGCGTAACGGCGAGAACGAAGAAAGGAGTGCTCAAGCGGTGGCCGCCACTGGCAGGCGAACAGTTCCTTCTTTAAAGGAAGCCCTGTTTGCGAAGGGCTACGAATTCGAATTCTTCCAGGCCGTGCGCCTGCTTGCGCGCATCTTCGCGCAACGCAAGCAGGTGGGTTCAACCGCCAGGCCGAAGGACGAATTCGTCCGTTTCGCCCAATTGGGAAGCTGCCCTGATGTGAACCAGTCTTTCCTTTCGATGGCTTTTCCGGCTAGCTCAGTACACTCAGTCGACCAGCCTGCCCTGCCCGGGTGTCCAACCTCGATGACAGTCACCTTCTTCGGGTTAACGGGCACGCAGGGCGCTCTTCCCCTTTGGTACACCGAGTGGATGCTTGCCCGGCGCGTGGCTAAGGACGATACATACGCCGCGTTCCTCGACCTGTTTAATCACCGCCTGATATCGCTCTTTTACCGGGCTTGGGAAAAGCACACGCCGCCGGTTCTCTACGAACTCGCCGCGGTCCGGCAGCAAGGTCCCGACCCGTTCACGCAATCGCTTTTCGATTTCATCGGCATGGGCACCAGCGGCCTTCGCGGGCGCATGGGAATTCAGGACGAGGGTCTCTTGCGGTATGCCGGCCTGATTGCCCAGCGCCCCATAGCCGCAACTTCCCTGCGCGGTATATTGCGCGACTATTTTTCCGTGCCGGTCGAAATCCGGCAGTGCATCGGGACCTGGCACGACTTAGAAGATGCCGATCGCTGCTACCTGTCGCCGGAAGCGGAGAGCAACCAGCTCGGTGAAACCGCGTTTCTCGGCGACGAAGTCTGGAATCAGCAGAGCCTTTTCAAAATCACTGTGGGACCGCTTCCTCTGGACCGTTTCCTGACGTTCCTTCCCAACGGTCCGGCGATGGCAAAGCTGGTGGAACTAACGACTTTTCTTGTGGGCCAGTCCATGGCGTTTGACGTTCAAGTAGTGTTGAAAGCCGAGGAGGTCCCCTACGCCCGCCTGGCGGACGAGGGCGAAGATGCGCCGCGTCTGGGCTGGATGGGCTGGCTCAAAACCGCCGAATTTGAAGCGCCAGCCGGCGATGCCGTCTTTCGATGGGTGAACTAATGCCGGTAACGCAGGAAACTCATCGCATTTCGATTACCACGCCTCTCGGCAAAGACGTGCTGCTCCTCCGCGGCTTCAGCGGATCTGAGGCCGTCTCCCAGCTCTTTCACTTCGATCTGGATTTGCTCTCGGAAAACGATTCCGTGAAATTTGAGGACGTGGTGGGCAAGAACGTCACTCTGCATGTGAATACCGCGGAGGGCGACAAGCGTCACTTTAACGGCTTCGTCAGTGGGTTTTCCCAAGGCCCACAGGAGCGCCGCTTGACCGCGTACCATGCGCAGATGGTCCCGTGGCTGTGGTTCCTCACGCGGACGGCAGACTGCCGGATTTTCCAAAATCAGAAGGTTCCCGACATCATTCAAAAGATCTTCACCGACCTGAAGTTTCATGATTTTGAACTGCGTTTGTCGGGCACTTACTCACCCCGTGACTATTGCGTCCAATACCGGGAAACGGACTTCAACTTCGTTTCGCGGCTGATGGAGGAAGAAGGCATTGCCTACTTCTTTGATCACTCAGACGGAAAACACGTGCTGGTTCTTGCCGACGATCCTTCCGCGTATAAACCCTGTCCTGGCCAGGAAACTGCGCGCTACAGTTTTCGTGGTCCCGGCGCTACTTATGAAGAGGATCTGGTAACTGAGTGGCACTACCAGCAGGAGTTCCGGACCGGCGCCTGGGCGCAGACGGACTATAACTTCGAGACTCCGAGTACCAGCCTCGCCGTGACCGTCAATGGCAAAAACCCATACGAGATTTACGAATATCCGGGAGAGCACAACGTTCGCGCATTAGGAGACCGCCTGGCGAAGATTCGTCTGCAGGAGCAAACTGCGCGCTGCGTGGTGAGCCACGGCGCCGGCATGTGCCGCAATTTCCGCAGCGGCTTTCAATTCACTTTACAGGAACACTACCGAAAAGATCTGAACCAGAAATACCTGATTACGGCCCTGCGCCATAGCGCCACCCACGGAGGGAATTATGAAGTCGGTGCGGCTGGCGGCGAGGGTCTCACGTATACCAATAACTTCGAGACGATTCCCGCCTCCACTCCATTCCGTCCGCGCCGAGCCACACCGACACCCTTCGTACAGGGATGCCAGACCGCCCTTGTAGTCGGACCGGGCGGCGAGGAGATCTATACCGACAAGTACGGCCGTGTGAAAGTACAATTCCACTGGGATCGCGAAGGCAAGAAGAACGAAAACAGTTCTTGCTGGATCCGGGTGTCCCATCCCTGGGCAGGACAGGGATGGGGTGCCATTTCCATCCCTCGCATTGGTCAGGAAGTGATCGTCGATTTTCTGGAGGGCGACCCCGACCAGCCGATTATTGTCGGCCGTGTCTACAACGCAGAGCAGATGCCGCCATTCGGGATGCCCGGCGGCGCCGTCGTTAGCGGAGTGAAATCAAACAGCACCAAGGGCGGCGGTGGCTTCAACGAAATTTCACTAAACGACACCAAGGGCACGGAGCTGATCAATATTCACGCGCAGTACGACCAGCAGAAGAAGGTGGAGCACGATGAGCGCGTGAATGTGGGGCATGATCGCACGGAGCAGGTCGGCCACGACGAGACGATTACGATCGGGAATAATCGGACAGAAAAGGTCGGGGTGAACGAAAACATCACGATCGGGAGCAATCGGACGGAGAAGGTGGGGAGCAACGAAACGATCTCGATCGGGAGTAATCGGACGGAAACGGTGGGTTCGAATGAATCGATAACTGTGGCGTTGACCCGGACGCGCAACGTAGGTGTCAATGAGATGGTGAATGTCGGTGCCGCCCAGGAGATCACGATCGGCGGACTTCAGGCGTTGACTGTGGGGGCTACACGGGCGAAGACGGTGGGAGCGAGCGAGACAGCAAGCATAGGGGCAAATCAGACGGTCACGATCGGCTCCAACCAAACCACCAATATCGGATCGAATCAAAACATCACGATCGGAGCAAAGCAGTCAATCAGTATCGGCAGTGACCATTCCGAAACGATTGGAGCGAAACAAACATCCACTATCGGCTCCGACCGTACCACTTCGGTTGGCGGCGCGGACTCATTGGATGTTGCCAAGAAACTAACAGTCGTTGCTGCGGACGAGATCACTCTCATCACCGGAGACGCAGCATTGCAGATGAAGAAAGACGGAACGATCACACTCAAGGGAAAAGATATCACCATCCGGGGTAGCGGACAGATTAACGTGAAAGCCGATGGCAATGTCACTATCAAAGGTCAAAAGATATCGGAAAACTAAGCGGGTACCCGCTACGGACGCCAAAGCGCGCGCGAATTCTGCCAGGGAATGGACCAGCATTGTGCGCGGCATTCTGGTAGCTGTTGGAGACGACGGGGGCGGAATCGTCGATTTCGAAGGGAACCCGGAACAAAAACCCATTCCCGCCGCAACCACGGTTGTCCTCCGCGCAACCGACCCGGGAAGGGTAGTCGTCCTGGCATTCGAAGACGGAGATGCTCAACGGCCCATCGTCCTGGGACTGGTTCAAAACGCGAGTGGCGCAGTCGGCTCCCGACCGCCCGTTGAACTCGTCGTAGATGGGGAACGACTCGTTCTCAACGGAGAGAAGGAAATCGTTCTGCGCTCCGGGGAGGCTAGTATCACATTGACGAGGGCCGGCAAGATCCTCATCCGGGGAGCTTATCTCCTGAGCCGTTCGTCCGGCGTCAACCGCATCAAAGGTGGATCCATACAACTGAACTAATGATCTGTCAGTTGTGCCCGGCCGAAGCATACAGCGAAAATCATGTGGCTCCTCAATAACCTCACGCCATTTACCGCAGAGCGGACGTGGGTCCGCGACGAAAACGGTGCCGAGGTGTGGATTGTTGCCGTCAAAGGATCCTTCCTGATCGAGGCTGACGGTCGGCAGGTCGCGAAAAGTGAACAGGCCGAGGTCCTTCGTGTCCCGGTCTTTCGCGGCGAACCCGAGCGATCCAGTCTTTTTGGTGAATGCGATCTTCTCCACAAGAAACTGCACACCGACGTGCTCGTCGAAGGCGACGCTGTGGTACCCCACGAATCCGCCGCTGGTTTCGTAGACATCCGATTGCGCGTGGCAAACATAGATAAGACGCTTCGAGTGTATGGCGAACGCTACATCAGCACGGCGATGGGTCTAAGTCTGTCGGATCCGGAGCCATTCTATCGAATGCCCATTATTTATGAACGGAGCTTCGGTGGAACAGACCAGAAGGATGAGGATCCTAGACGACATGCCTGGGCTCCGCGCAATCCTGTCGGGGTCGGCTTCGCGGTACAGAAACAGCATTTAGAGGCAACTCTTGCGCCCAACGTCGAATACCCGTCTTTGCCCTTTCGGAATTGGGAGATCGGACGGGAGGCGGGTTTAGGCCCCATTGCCCGACACTGGTCGCCTCGTGTCCAATGTGCGGGGACCTATGACGACAGATGGGACCAAGCGCGAAAACCTCTCCTACCGGCCGATTTCAATCCCATGTTCTATCAGTGCGCTCCTGAAGACCAGCAGACGAGTGAGTTCTTGAGGGGCGGCGAAACGGTCGAGGTGTTCAACATGACGCCGGAAGGCCACCTGAGTTTCCCGCTTCCCAGGATTACGTTCGATATCGAGACCCGCTTTTACGATGGGACCGAATCGCGGCACGAGGCGGTATTGCACACCTTACTCCTTCTGCCGAATAAACGCGAATTCCAGATGGTTTGGCATTCCCAATTGCCATGCCACCACAGAGTCAACAAACTAGAGGTTACCACTGTCACGTTGAAGCGCCGGATCAACGTTTCAACCGACGAGATTGCATCCGGAATGTGGATGGCGCAAGAGTAATATGGCCAACCGTTCAACGAACCTTCACTTGGTAGGAACCGGCGCACGTACGCCTCTAGGGCTTAACGCCCCGGCGAGCGCCGCCGCCGTGCGGGCCAGGATTGCCGCCATGGCGGAGCACCCATTCATGGTCGACAAGGCTGGGGAGCCTATGGTCGTTTGCGCCGATTCTTTCTTGTCGCCGGACGTGAGCGGAGTGGATCGCCTGCTGCAATTGGCTCTGCCCGCTTTCAAGGAAGCCCTGGACCCACTGATCGAGAGGCAAAGGCGTGCGCGAGTATCGGTGTTCATTGGACTGCCTGAGTCGCGCCCGGGCCGGCCTCGGGATCTTGAGGCGACCTTCATCGAAGGAATCCGTTCCGCATTGGCGGGTTTGGCCGACCTCCGCGAGATCGAATGTCACTCTTTAGGGAATGCCGCAGGCCTTCTCTGTTTGGAATCGGCGCGGGAAGCCCTAATGGATGGCAGCAGCGGGTTCTGTCTGGTCGGCGGTGTCGAGTCGTATCTGGAACCGGAGACGCTCGAATGGCTGGACGCGAACGATCATCTGCATTCGGAATCTACCATTTGGGGCTTCTGCCCGGGCGAGGGCTCCGGATTTGCCCTCCTCACGTCGGCAGGCTCCGGTGACGCCTTGCATTTGCCGGTTATGGCGGAAGTGATTGCCGTAGGTAGTGCCAGCGAACCGAACCGCATCAACACCGAAACCGTTTGCATTGGAGACGGCCTGAGTACGGCATTTCGTAAGACTCTGTCATCTTTGCCTCCGACGTCTCGTGTAAACCACACCATCTGCGACATGAACGGCGAGCCATACCGCGGCGATGAGTACGGCTTCGCGATGCTTCGATCCAACCGCTGGTTCGACGACATGGCCGGCTTCAGCACGCCCGCCGACTGCTGGGGCGACATGGGAGCGGCCTCCGGTCCATTATTTGTCCTACTTGCCGCTGCCGCCTATCAAAAGGACTATAGCCTAGGCTCCCATACGTTTCTCTGGGCCAGTTCCGACGGAGGCTTGCGGGCGTGCGCGCTGATGCGAACGGCGCAGGAAAGTGTGGGCTAATGCCAAGTACCGTCGTTGTCAACGGCCTCGGCCTTACCTATAAAGGTACGGTTGGCCTTTCCACGGCGACAATTCCCGATGTCTGCAAAACTCCTTCGCCCGGTGGTCCGGTGCCGATCCCCTATCCTAATTTTGCCGACCAAAGCACGCTCCAAAACGGGACTACAACCGTAACCTGCCAGGGACAAATGATCGCCATTAAAGGTTCGGAATACAGCGTCAGCAATGGCGACGAACCCGGCACTGCCGGCGGCGTTACGTCCAGCACATTCAAGAAGGAAACCGCGTGGATTACCTATTCGTTTGACGTATTCATGGACGGCGCGAACGCCTGCCGTCACACAGACAAGAAATTTCACAATCACAAGAATACGGTAGATCTGGCAGGCAATATCGATCCCACCGCCCCGGTTCCGAACAACGAGAAAGATATTAAGTGCGCTATTCACCAGTGTGATAATGCCTCGTACGACGTTAGCTCATACCCGGCGGATGAGCGATGCAAAATCCTCGGAACAATGAAGCACACGTGCGTCGCTAACCACAAGAAGGTTAAGGACAAAGAGCCGGGGATTTACTCCGAGACCTTTGTTGATATGACCTGCGACCCACCCAATGTGCTGGAATCCGGTGGCAAGGGCGTGCATAACTTTTTTCAGGCGGCGAACACAATTGGCGACCTGGCAACATACACGCCTGGCGAGTTGCGACGCCCGGACCTGATCTATAAGGACAAGAACGGCAACCGCGTCGTCGCGGACGCCAAGTTTCCCTGCCCCAGCAATAGCACGTTGGCGAAGAAAGGAAAACATAAAATGACATCCCCGAGCAGTTCGGCTTCCATGCTAACCGGCGATCAAAAGGACGATTACAAATTAATTCAGGGAAACGGCAAGGACCCGCAGGAGATCCAACCCGACGACTGTAGCGCGTCCGATTGCAAATAGGGAGAACATGAACGGCGGATTCGAAGTCTTTCAGGTAGTCGGTGACCGGGGACGCCAATTGACTCGTCTCAATGCGGACGTCGTATTTTATTTCGATCCGCCGCTAAGCGCCTTTACCGATTCCGTTGTCGCCGCCATGAAGACGTTCTACGAGCTTTGGCCCCAAAAACAGCTTGCCTGGTATGCAACCGAGACGATGAAGCAGTTCCGGCCAGCAACCAGGCAGTCGTACACGCTACCCTCAGTCTGGTGGCAGGATGCTGCGCCTCAGAAGCCCCTGCGTGAACTTTTTCTGAAAGGCGGCGACGCCCATGAATCGACCGCGACCTCGGGTGTGTTTCTATCCAGCGCTGAGCCAACGAACCGCATTTCCAAGAAGCAGGCGAATTATCTGCGGTTTATCGTGCCGGCCCAGTTTTTTGCGGCCGAATATCGGAGGTTCGAAGAATTCGTGCTTTCTCTTTGCGGACGACTGCCGTTTGTATCGGGGCACGGCGGATATGTGATCGAAACGAACATGTACTATGCGGAACAGGCTCAGGGAGCGGCGTATCCGCTCGCCATGCGTTATCACGCTGTTGATATCGCAACTTTGAGCCGGGCGCCCTGGGCGGTTCGGGGCGAGCGAATCAAGAACGTGGCGTGGCTTACTCTCGTCGGCACCGAACTGCTGGACAAGTTGGGTGGATTCGGCGCGCTCAAGGCTGGTGCAACCGAACGGCTCAAACTGACCGAAACGCCAAATGGAGCCGTGATCCGCGCGGGCGACGCGCCAATACTCGGCGACGTGAATAGACGAGAGAGCCTGATGGCCTATGTCGATGCATACCGGCTTGTGAAGCCGTTGCACGAAGGCATCGCCACACTCTTTGCGCCGTTCTCTCTCCCAGGGGACCAGGACGAGGTGGCCGCAACCGAGCGCTGGCTGTTTCGGTTCGCCCAAAAGGCTGGATGACGCCGATGCGCAGCTTTATCTCTAACCTTCCGGATCCCCGGAACCGGTATCGCTGGAACGTCCGGCTGCAGCCCGATTCTTCCCCCAGGCACACGGAAGCTCTTGCTTCTCTTCTTCGGGAGTTCACCCAATTGGGCGACGCAGGCGCGTTCATCTCCACCTCAGTCGGGACGGGGTGCGTCATGAAGATCGTTGAAGAGCATATCGACGATGGCTTGGTGGAAGCCCTTGTACATATAGAACAATGCGATTTGAGATACGGCCGGCCTCTTCGAAATATCGTATTCGGACTGGGAGAGATTCTTCGGAACTCGATAGTGGAAGTCCGCATCGGACCCGCTTCGCCGGATTCGCTTGGACGAACGACGCAAATGCAGGTAGACACAGCCGAGGTCCTCAAGGGAACGTTCTACCCTGAGGTGCCGCCGGGCTTTGCAACCCGCATCCAGAAACTGCCTCCCGTTGATTATCACTCGGGAAGAAGACTGCAATTGCAATATCAAGACAAGTTGCCCATGGAAACTGCACATGGCCTGGTCCAGCTTGTAAGGCGCTGGGGCGCAACTATGGTGAGTGCATATCCGAATACCGAGGAGGACCTTCTGAATGGCCAATCCGTCATTCTCAATGCGGAGGGCTGCCTTCACGACGAGTTTACCTTTGAGGTCCTGATCGACCGATTCTTCGCCGCAGAAGCTGCATTTACGTCTCTGCTGAACCTGCTCATAATCAGAAGCCGTCAGGATGTTGATCTGAGTGCGGCCGTTGTGGAGTGACATTGAATCTGGTTGCCAATATCGCGAATCAGTATTGCGAAGAAGCCGGTTTTTTGTGGCTGCGGCGCACTCTGGCGGTTGGTCAGCCACAGTTTGACCTGAAGTCCCTGGCCAAGCTCGATCATCGCCTCGAAGCCCATCTCGATGGTTTGCGCGTAGCCGGCGATGCAGGTTGGGAAGCCTGCCGGAACGCTCTGGAACTCGAAGGGCCCGGCGAAGTGTTCGCCGCCGCCGTGATCGCCTTCGGTAGTGCGATGCCCGACCGTATTCAAGCGGTATTATCCGTGGCAGGCGCGTCGAGAGAGCGTTCCCGCGCAGTTGCCTCCGCTCTGGGATGGCTCGCCCAAGACGCCGTGCTTTCCCATATTCGAAACCTCAGCGAGTCGCAGGAGCCGCTGCTGCGCCGCGGAGGATTGGCTGGGGCGGCGATTCACCGCGTGCGTCCCGAAAACCTTGCCGGGGAGATCGATCACGTGGAGCCGCTGGTCCGGGCCCGAGCCTGCCGGGCTGCCGGAGAATTGGGCGCGACGGACCAGCGCTACGTTCTCGCGAATCATCTCCGCGACGAAGATGGAGAGAGTCGTTTCTGGGCAGCGTGGTCTTTAGCCACGATGGGAAGCCCCGACGCTCAGCCAGTCCTCTCAACCATAGCCGCGGCTGGAACCGTGCAATCCGAGCCTGCCGCGACCATGCTAGCCCGCGTTACCGGTCATGTGGACCTGGCCGGAACTCGAGCCGCAGTCAAGGCAGCCGGGGCCTCCGGCGACCCGTCTGTCATCCCATACCTTTTCGAACAGATGGCCAATCCGGCGTTGTCCCGGGTTGCGGCGGAGGCGTTCGCTACCATTACAGGCGTAAACCTGATCTTCGAAAACTTGGGTACGCCTCGGGCTGAAGGAGTGCAACCGGGCCCTAACGAAAACCCCGACGACGAAGATGTGAGCATGGACCCGGACGATCATCTGCCGTGGCCGAGCACACCCGCGGTGGCGCAATGGTGGGACCGTCACCAAGCGTCGTTTCGAACTGGCACTCGCTACTTGGCCGGCAAACCGATCGCAGACGAATGGCTGAGTGAAGTGTTGAGGGGCGGATACCAGAGGCAGCGCGTTGCCGCATCTTTGGAACTTACCATCCGCCATCCGGCAGAACCGATGTTTGAGGTCCGTGCTCCTGGTTTCCGTCAGGAACTGTGGTTAGTGTCCCAGGCGGCACGAACATGAACGCCACTACATGTCTTGGCGTTTTTTTCCTCGCGGTCGCGGTTCTATTCGGATTTCTGGCAATGCAGAGCGGGAGTTCGCCAGCGCGGAACGCGCGCATACGCATCGCCGTCATATTCACGATCATCAGCGTTGGTCTTATCGTTTTTCAGGGACGATTTCCGTGATGAGGCTCCGAAAAACGATTCCCGAATCAGCTACAATATTTACCCAGGATGTTTTAATGCCAGGAGCCAACTATGGACAACCAGGCCTCATCCGCTAGCACCCTAAACGTCGAACAACTGTTACAGCTTCACACCCTTACCAAGGAAGTGGCCAGGATCTGCCAGAAGCAGCTCCGGGGCTATCTCGATACCATGGCGCTGCTGTTTCGGCCCCGCCGCATTCTCGGCGACGCCGTCGAGGGCGCCGAGCGGGAGTCAGTTAGCGGCGTCGAACGGAACGTTGCCGAATTGCGCGACCTCTACCGCAAAGTCGCCCTGCGGCCATTCGATCTCCGCCCGGAACTCAGCATGCCACTCGAGTCCATTTCCACCCAGATGCAGCTCTACGAGTGGGAATACATGCACCAGATCAAGACCGATCGTGGGTGGCGCAGCATCAAAGTCACTTCCCCGCTCACCTGGGTGGTTGTGTACTCTTCCAACTATTCTCTGGCGATGTTCCGCCAGGTCCTCGCCGGCAATGAAGAGCGTGATTCCGAAGCGGTCCGCGCCTTTGTGTTGCGCGCCTGCCTGATGTCCCTCCACTTCACTAAGTTCCCCGCCATCGCCGAACTGCTTGCCGGGCTTCGGTATCGCGTCGAAGTCCGCCAGACGCCGGAGACGGGCGACCTTCCGCTCGTGACTCTGTCGGCTCCGTTCTCCACCATGCGGCCACCCGACAGCCTGGTCTCAGTCGCCAGCGGCCTCGCCGGCGGCACCAGCTTCTCCGAGGTCCTCGACCTCGCTAGCGTGAAAAGCCTCCAGGATCCCCTTCGCGAGCAAGTCGCCGCGGTCTTTCACGCGCAGGCGCAGGAGCTCTAGCCTATGAGGAAGCGCCACCGAGTCGTCTGGACCAAGGGGATGTTCCTCACGCCCCAGCAATTTCAGACTCAGGATCAATTCTTCGAAGACGCCGTCCAGTTCCGATGGAACGCCTCGCAATTTGCCAACTGGGGCGTCACCGATCTCGATATCGATGCTGAAGCTCTGGCCAACGGTCTGTTTCGCCTCACCAAATGTGCCGGCATCATGCCCGATGGCGAACTCGTCGATATGCCTGGCACCGATGAGTTGCCGGCATCGCGTTCCTTAAAAGATCACTTCCCTCCGACCAAAGACTCGCTCGATGTTTTCTTGGGAATCCCTGAGAATCGTTCGGGGGCGCGCAATGTCAGCATCCCAGGCACTGCCGATTCCGAGACGTCCGCCTTTGCGCCGACTACCCGCTACCTCGCCGAGACGCGCACGTTCACCGACGAGAATAACGGCGCGGAGGAAAAGCCCGTTCAGGTTGCCCGCCGCCTGTTTCGCGTGTTGTTCGAAGACGAATACCGCGACGGTTTCTCGGTTTTGCGCATCGCCCAAGTCACTCGTAACGCCGCGGGAATTCCGGTACTAAACCCCAAATTTGTGGCTCCCTGTCTCAATCTTGCCTCCAGCAGCTACCTCAACATGCTATTGCGCCGCCAGATTGAAATCCTCGCTACGAAGAGCGGGACGCTCTCCGGTCCTCGCCGGCAGCGGGGCAAGATCACCGCCGAGTTCTCGCCTTCGGAAACGGCCAACTTCTGGCTGCTGCACACGGTCAATTCCTACCTGCCGGAACTGAAGCACATTTGGAAGGTCCGCAAGGGCCATCCGGAGGCCGCGTATGTGGCGATGCTGCGGCTGGCCGGAGCGTTGTCGACGTTCTCTCTGGAAGCGCGCCCGGAGAACCTCCCGGATTACGACCACGATGACTTGGGCCGCTGTTTCACCCTTCTCGATCAGAACATCCGCGACTTGATGGAAACCGTAATTCCTTCCAAATTCATTTCGATTCCCCTCCAGGTCAAGGATCGCTTCGTCTGGGGTGGCGCGGTCACCGAAGATCAGTATTTCCAGGGCTCGCAGTTTTACCTGGCGGTGAGCGCCAAGATGGGCATGGACGAGGTCATTCGCAAAGTGCCGCAACTGGTCAAAGTTTCGGCTACCGACGAGATTCAGCACTTGATCCGCAATTCCCTCCCTGGGCTGCCGTTGCGTCATATTCCCGTGCCACCTGCCGCGATCCCGATTAAGCTCGACAACCAGTACTTCGCGCTCAATCAAAGTGGCGAGCTGTGGAACATGATGAAGCTATCCAGGCAGATCGCCGTTCATGCTCCCGGCGAGATCGTCGATCCCCGAATGGAACTGTTCATCGTTCTCGAGTAAGTCGACGAAAAAGCGTCGTCCGCGCCAGCCGCTATAACTATTAATGATTTCAGTGGATTAAATGGTCGGGGCGAGTGGATTCGAACCACCGACCTCCTGGTCCCGAAGCAGGATGACAAAGAAAATCAATAACTTAGAGTTTCCTACGCGGTTTGGGAATTTACCACCCCGTGAGGCACGCGGATCGGCTTAACGGTACGCTTCCGCATCCACTCGACGATTTCCGAGCGAAGGAACCGAGCTTCCGACCAGGTGCCGCGTTTCGGAAGCGGGGTATATGGATTCGATCCCTCGCCCCTCCATCGCTCCACCGTGCGTTCGCTGACCTGCAGGAGTTCGGCGACGTCGCGCTTCGTAAGAATGTCACCGCTGTTCATTGGCTCCCTACCCGCGTTAGGGTTGCCCTCCCGCGAATTTCCATTGACTCGCGGCGCGGCGATTCCTGATCGAGCCTGAAAGCGACGGTCAAGGGATTCAAGTCGTTTGAGGGCATCAAGCAATTGCATTCCGGCTCCCTCATGTCGTCGCACGGTTTACCATACTGATCGGCGTTGCTTGATGGCGAATTTGATCCGGTCAATCGCGATTCGAGCTTGGTAGTCCGACTCGAATAATCCCGTGTCAAATGTTCCCCGAAAATGAATGCTCTTACTCTTGGAATGCCGCAATGGTTATTGTACAATATGCAAAGAACCGCCAAGACGTTTGGAGTCAACGTGATTGCACAGTCCAATGGAATCGATCGCCGGCGATTGCTCGGGAGTTTGGCAGTTCTCTCAGTCTCAAGGCTCTCCGCACAACCGAAACGCCGGTTGCGGATCGGTCACACGGGAATCACGTGGGGATTCCAGCCCGACGACGCTCCCAGCGCCATTCGTGACGTCGCTAGTCTCGGCTACCAGGGCTATGAAACGTTCGGTGAGTATCTTGACGCGTGGGAATTGAAAGGCGGACTCAAGGCGGTTCTCGACACCGCGAGCCTCCCGCTGATTTCCGCTTACTGCAATGTGAACCTCACCGATCCCACCAAAAGGTCCGCTGAGGTGTCGAAGATTGTCCGCTGGGCCAAGCTGATTCAGAAATGCGGCGGTGTCACGGCGGTGATCGGTCCGAACGGAGTGCGGCGATCGTCCTACGATTTCAAAGCGAGCAAAGGGGATATCGCGTCGGCTCTCAACGAGATCGGCAGTGCCGTGTCTGACGTGGGCATCGTGGCCGCTCTCCACCAGCACACCGGCACCTGCATCGAGTCTCGCGATGAGGTCTACGCCGTGCTCGACGCGGTAGACACGAAGGTGGTTAAGTTCGGGCCGGATGTGGGACAGCTTGCGAAAGGCGGTTCCGATCCGGTGAAGGTGGTGAAAGATTTCCTGCCCCTGATTGGTCATGTCCACTTGAAGGACTGGAATGGCGGTCCGCATTGGGCGGAATACTGCCCCTTAGGACAGGGCAAGGTCGACGTGCCTGCCGTGTTGGACCTGCTGGAGCAATCCCCGGACATGAAGATCATCATGGTGGAATTAGATCCAAGCGCTAAGGCTCCCCTCGCTCCCATCGAGACTGCCCGCGTCAGCAAGCAGTATTTGCAGAAGCAGGGATATACCTTCCGGTCATAAGGACGAGCGGCATGGAACCGAATCCGATCCTCGATTTCGGCATCGACAAAGCCGCCATCCAATATGTAGGGTCCGACCTCCAACGTCCAGAGTGCATTTTGGCGGAGCGCGATGGAACGCTCTGGGCGGCCGATGCCCGCGGAGGGGTCGTCAAGCTGAGCCCCGACGGCAGGCAGCAGGTGATCGCGCAAAAGCGTTCCAACAGCTTCGCCGGGCGCCTAGCGAAGCGGCGCGCTACCTGGAGGGCACCTTACCGAACGGGCTCGCCTTTGCCGCCAACGGCGACATCCTCGTTTCCAATTTCGGGACGGACCGGCTGGAGATCATGACGCGAGAAGGCGACTCGCTCGTCTTGGGAGATAGCATCGACGGCGAGCCGATTGGCAAAGTGAACTTCGTGCTGCGCGACTCGCGGAATCGCATCTGGATTACAGTGTCCACGCGGATGAAGAACTGGATGCGCGCCTTGCGTACGGACCTGCCCGACGGATATCTGGCGCGATATGAAGACGGTAACTTCCGCGTCGTCGCCGATGGGTTTCGCTTCACCAACGAGATCCGTTTCGACGCCAAAGAGGAGTTCCTCTACGTGGTGGAGACGGCCGGCGGCTGCATCACGCGGCTGCGCATCGATGAGCATGGCCGTCCGATCGAACGCGAGGTTTTCGGACCGTCTCGCTTGGGCACGGGCGCGTGGCCAGACGGCATCGCATTCGACAGCTACGGCAATCTCTGGGGAACCCTGGTCTATTCCGACAAGCTATTCGTTCTGACTCCCAAGGGCGATCTGCGGATTCTGCTGGACGAAGGCGATCCGGCGCATGTCGGAGCACTCGAACAGGCCTTCCTCCACAAAGAGGTCACGGAGGATGTCCTCTTCCGCACGGGTCGAGGAATCGCGCCCTGGATGGCAAGCGTCACCTTCGGCGGGCCGGACCTGCGGACCGTCTACATTGGGTCGCTGAAGGGAAATCGAATTCCATTCTTCCGGTCGCCCGTCGCGGGCCTTCCGATGGTCCACTGGAACGAGAGGATTGCTTGAAACTGACTTGACGCCGAAACGGCGCCACCACCGCCCAGGCCTACCCGCTCCTATAGATCGGGGAAGTCGACATCCTCGTGCATCCGGTAGTTATCGAGACCGGTAGACGGAGCGAAGAAACACACCACCTTCATCTCATCCGCGCCGGTGTTGTGCAGCATGTGGACAACGCCTTGCGGAAAAAGCACCGTGGTCCCTTCGCGAACCGCCGACACCTCGCCTCCCACCAGCACTCTGCCGGCGCCACGGATGATGTAAATCACTTCTTCGCCGTTGGGATGACTGTGCGCGGGCCGCACTCGCTCGCCGGGCGCAATCCGGATCAAACAGGCCGAGCAATGCGCAGCCGCGATGCTTTCAGGCGAGACCACCCAACGCAAGTGCCGGCCCGGCAGGTCCAGCTCTTCGACCTCTGTTTCATGCATCGCAGGCACGCTCATTGTGTCCTCCTATCCCCCGCAGCTTCTCCGCCAGTTTCGGGCCTGAGAGCTCGTATACTTCGATCAGTTCCTCGTACGTCGCGGAGTGAATGAACTGCGGGCGACCCTCCGCGGTCAGTGTGTTCACGGCGACGATCCGGCTGGTTCCGGTCCGCTCCCCGCGATGCCGCCACAAGACTTTCAGAATATTCTGCCAGATGTAGCCGTTGTTCTGTTCGGCGATCAGCATCGGTTTGCCGGAATCATAAAGTTCCAGCAGCAGACTCTCGTCGATCGACGGCATATCGACCACCGTCACCCCCGGACACAGCGCCGCCGCGGCCACCGCCTCATGCACGCCGCGGCCGCTGCTGACGATCACCGCGACGTCCTCCGCGCTTTGCCGCACTACGTAGCCTTTTCCGAATTGGAAAGTGAAATCCTTCCCGTACAGGACTGCCGAAGGTGTGCGCATGACGCGCAGATAGACGAGTCCGCGATTGCCCTCCATAATCCACTGCATGATGGAGAGCAACTGCCGCGGGCAGGAGACGTCGATGATCTTGAGATGCGCCATGCCGTCGAAGATCGTGGCGTCGTCGTTCGCCATGTGGGTGGCGCCATTGGTGCGAGTTTCGAAGTTGGAAGCCGTCGCCAGCATCGTGAGGTCGAGGCCGTGGCCTTCGCTCAACCAGCCGCCGGCGGACTCCATGGCCTCCAGCCGCTCCTGATGTCCCACCGCGATCCGGCGCATCACCTTCCAGTCCCAGAACGGACAAAACGTGCTGGTCCAGGCGTTGTATCCGAGGGCGGCGAACGCTTCGCCCAACGCCATCATATTGGCCTCGGCGACTCCGGCGTTCAAGGCGCGCCGCTGATCCACAGCCGCGACGCCAGCCTCCAGGCCGCTGGTGGTGGCCAGGTCCGAATCAATCGACACGATGCGCCAATCGCGCGCGAAGACCTTCATCGCTCCGGTCACGATGTCGGCGGCGCTGTACTCTTTAGTCGGATCGATGTACGGTAGAGTCGCCGGGTCATAGCGGATCCGTTTGTCGCGGCGCGACGCACGGCGGATCGCCACCGGACCCATCACTTGTGCAAACCCGCGATCCACATCCAGCCGCATCTGCCGCGCCATCGACAGCAGCGTGGCTCGATGCTCGTCCAGCTTCCGGCACAGTTGTTCGAACTCTGCGACGCGGTGCGCCCGTAGTTCGCCTTGCAGCTCGATTTCCTGCTCCAGCAGTTTTTCGCTCATCACCACTTTGTGCTTGTTCAGGAAATCCGAAAGTGCGCCGTGTCCCTTGGTGCTGTGACAGATGATGGCCGTGGGCTTCCCCGTGCGCGGACCGTACTGGAACTGCTCCAGCGCCGTGAGGACGCCGTCGTAGGAAGTCGCATCCACGCTATGCACCTGCCAGTCGAACGCGGTAAAAACAGCCTCCAGCTTCGGCATGGGAAACACCATGCGGCTGGAGATATCGAGTTGACCGTTGTTCTGGTCCACCAACAGGCATAGGTTGTCCAGATGCTTCTGGCCGGCGAACATCACCGCTTCCCAGATGGGGCCTTCCTGGAGCTCACCGTCGCCCGTCATGCAGTAGGAGTCGAAGCACGGCGTCAGTTTGCCGGCGATGGCGAACCCCTGAGCGACACCGAAGCCCTGGCCCATAGGGCCGGTCGCGATCGCAACACCAGGCAGGAGCGGACCCGGATGCCCGTTGAGGATGCTGCTGTGCGAGCGTGAATTCCGCAGCACCGAGCGATCGAAGTATCCAAGCTCCGCGTAGATGGATGCCAGCGCCGCTACGGCGTGGCCTTTGCTCAGGACGAAAGTGTCCTGGCCCAGGCGAGTGGGGTCGGCGACATCAACGTCGATAAAGCCGCCATAGTACAGGGCAACCAGAGGAATTGTCGCCGAAAATGCTCCGCCTGCGTGAAGACCCTGGTCGACGGCGTAGCGGCACTGCTCCAGGGTCAGCAGCCGGATGTCGGAGTCTTTGATGGCCAGAAGCTTCAACAATCCCTGGCGGAGGGCGTAATCAGTGGGGCAGCCGATCGGTTTGGGTCGTCTGCCACCTTCCTGCTGCTCGTGCCGATCAATGGCGGGAGATGTCGTCATTCGGACTCCTGACTCCTGTTATTGATTCGCTTCCTGCACCGCCGTCAGATGGCGCACATAGCTGGCGATGCCTACGTCGGGACGGTTTGCCCAGATCGGCGTGCAGTTCGGATATTCCTCGCACTCGCCCCAATACTTCGCACCGGGAAAGCGGTCCAGGACCGGCTTGGCGCAGTCACCGACCACTAGCACGTCGCCGTCCACCGGCTGGATCTGCTCCTCGAATTGCAGACCGGTGAACACATAGAGAGGACGCTTCAAACGAGCAAGTGTCCCGTCGGCCTGCAGTTGGTCGAGTTGAATGCGCACAATCGCCTTACAGCCGGCCTCGCACGTCGACCCCATGATGACGTTGACGTTGGGATATTGTCCTTGCAGAATCGTGCTCTGGCGGCGGAAGCGCCGCTTGACGCGGTCAATGGGAGAGCCGGCAATCTCGATCTCATCCATTCGGTTGGTGCCGAGCCCTTCGGCCGCACCGAGGACTGTCGAAGGGACGTTGGTCCCCGGATAGTCCCAGTCCATGAGGGCCTCGCAGATCGTGTCTACAGCGACAGGGTCAGGGCCGCCGCAAATGGTATTGAAGTCCTTGATCAGATCTTCGCTGTACGGGCTGAAGGGGCCGTTACCCTGGCACGCATAGAGCGAATCCATAACGAACCACGTCGGATTGGCGGCGCGGGTCAGGTTGACAATTTTCTGGTAGATGTCATCCCGATGGCACTTGACCATCCAGTTATAGTCGGGCAAGTTTCCGAACTGCAGTTTCATGGCTCCCGTGAACGTGGTGTGCACGTGGACCTTCATCTTGGGAAGGCCGATATAAACATCTGCTTCCCGGACGGGCCGAGGCACGGGAAACTCGTTGAAGCTGATGGGGCGATCGATCTTGTACATGTCGAATGGGACATGTTCGAATGGGCATAACTCGACCCCCTTGCGCTTAGCCACCTCCACAATCCCGCAGACTTCCATCGCCTGCATCGTGTCTGCGCCCATGGCGCAGCGTTCGCCGATTTGGATGCGTCCAGGATTCTGCTCCTGCACCAACTCGATCAGCGCCTCGAGCATGCGAGGATCGGTTGTAAATCCGGCATTGGCGGGCACCGGGATCACGGTGTTGATTTTGATCAGTACCTTGTCGCCGGCCTTGACGATGTGATCCATGCCCCCCATCGACTGGTCGGCCACTTGCCGGATCAAGTCCTTGACCAAGTCAAGCTGCTCCCCGGTATATTCGGCCGGCTTGCCGAGATCGGAATCGCTGTGTGCGATAGATACGGTCGTCTTCTTAGTCAATGTTGGTCCCCTGAGTTGTGTTTATGGCAAGGCAAAAACGTATAATCGTCCACCCGGATTTTCCGGTGCGCGAGTCTCTCCGCCATCTGCGAGAATCGCTACGTACTGTTTCCCATTCTTGCCCTGATAGGTGATGGGTGTAGCTTTGGCAGCGTCCACCAGTTTGGTCACCCACAGTTCCTTGCCGGTTTTCGCATCGATCGCACGAAACCGGGCATCGATGCTGGCGCCGATGAACAGCAGCCCTCCCGCTGTCGCGATCGGACCGCCCCGAGGCTCGGGAGTGCCGGTCTTCGGCACGCCAAGAGCATCCAGTTCGTCGAACGACCCCAGCGGAATCCGCCAGGCGACCTCGGCCGTGTTCACGTTAACCGCGATGAGCTCGGCCCAAGGAGGCGCCTGGCAGGGCCATTTCTTTGCTCCATCCCAGAATCGGCCGTTCGAATTCGCGGGCGCGCCGTCAGCGCCCACGCGCCGATAGGTTGTGCCGTCGGCGGAGGGCACCATCTTATTCAGGTTCGCCAGGTCATGCGAGGTGACATAGATGTATCCCAGGTCTGGATTGGTTGCCGTTGGACTCCAGTTTCCTCCGCCCACCCATCCTGGAAAAATCACTCTCACTTTCGGCCCGTACTGCGCGTATGGACCGCCGCCGATCGCGCCGCCTTCTAGCGCGAGCAGGCTCTTGCAGTAAGCCTCGTGCTCGGGAGTCACCTTGGCGACTTCGTCCAGTTTGAAAGTCATGCGCGCAAGCGGTGGCGGTTTCACCGGAAAAGGCTGGGTGGGCCAGTTCTTGTCGCCTGGAGTGGGATTGTCCACGGCCACAGGGCGCTCCTCAACTTTGTAAATCGGCTCTCCTGTCTCGCGGTTGAAGAAGAATAGGAGGCCTTGCTTGGACCACTGCGCTACGGCGGGAATCTTCTTGCCGTTGTGCACCACATCGATCAGGGCCGGTGCGGAGGTTAGGTCGTAATCCCAGTTGTCGTGATGTGTGGTCTGGAAATGCCACTTCACTTTTCCGGTGGCCGCTTCCAGTGCCACAAGCGACGAACCGTAGAGGTTCGAGCCTTTGCGACTGGCGCCGTAGAAGTCTGGTGTCGGTGTGCCAATCGGCAGAAACAGCAGTCCGCGCTCCACATCCACGGTCATGAAACCCCAGACGTTGGCGCCGGAGCGATCCGCCCACTGATCCTCCTCCCACACGTCGTGGTGCGGTTCGCCGGGACGTGGGATGGTGTGGAATGTCCAGACCAGCTTTCCGGTGTGGGCATCCCAAGCGCGAATGTCTCCGCTCGGACCGTTTGCCGGTTCCTCCTGAAGTTGTGCTCCGGTAAAGATCAGGTTCTTGTAAATAGCCGGCGGCGATGACATCCCATAGCGGCCGCGGGGGAATTTGTCCGCGACGCCACTCTTAAGGTTCACCTTACCATTGTCGCCGAAGGTGGTGGTGAGTTTACCGGTCTTGGCGTTCAGCGTGAACAGCCATCCATTCATCGTCCCGACGACGACCTGGGGCGGCAGCGTTTCATCTCCTGGCCAGTAAGCGATGCCGCGACCCGACGGCGCGTTTTCCGATTCGTATTCCCAGATCTTCTTTCCGGTCTCCGGCTCCAGCGCCACTACGCGTCCGTACGGCGAGGACAAGTACAACATCCCCCCGACGACAAGTGGAGTGGCCTGCGACGCCCGGTTGCGAGGAGCCGGCTTGGCTTCCACCGCTTCGGAGGCGGGAACCGCCTCAGGACGCATGTCGTAGGTCCAGGCAATCTGCAGTTTCCCGACATTTTTCGTGTCGATTTGTTTGAGGGGCGAGAAACCGACACCTCCCGGATCATGGCCATATATAGGCCAGTCGGTTTGGGCGGCGCTAAACGGTCCGAGGGTGATACACAACAGGGTGAGGGATACCAGTCGCATGCTACTTCTTCCCGGCACCTTTCTTGGGTGATCGCATCGTGTTCCAGAAAATAAACGTGCCCCGATTTGTCGAGGTCATAATGTCGATAGCGCCATCCCCATTCAGATCCACGGCTGCCAGATGGGAGCCAACACCGGAGCGATTGTGGATTAGTTCCGGGACAAACTCCGCGCCCCCTTCCGCTTTTGGATTGCGCACGGTCCGATACCAGTACAAGACGGCGGGGCCGTAAGGATCGGGATCTGTATAGCTCTCGAGATGTGAAAAGACGCGCTTGCCAACGATGATATCCGGAATGCCGTCTCCGTCGAGATCCGCGAATGTCATCGCGTGCAGTTCCGAGAACGTGACATTGCCGGCGTTCCTGGTCGAAAAATCGCCCATGATGTTGTGCTGCACGAACGAGATGTTCCCCTCGGCATCGCGCTTCTGTTCGAACCAGGCAAGCCCCCACCCGTGCGCCGCAAGCCCGGTCACCACGTCAGTCAAACCGTCGCCGTTCACATCGTAGACGCCCATTTCTGCGCCGCCGCTCCCGAAATTCGCTGGATGGAACGTCCAAGGCTCTTGCGTGGAGCCGGCGGGCGGGTGCTCCCACCAGCCGCGGTTGTTGACGATATCCATCCGCCCATCCCCGTTGATGTCGCCGACTCCCATGCCATGGGCGTTTACCCCGATCTTCTCCGAGACTTTGTGAGCGATCCATGGGGCCGTCGGATTCGCAGGGTCCGGCTTCGCGTACGCCAAAGCTCCGTCGGCGCCGAAGAGGACGGCGGGTTTGCCATCGCCATCGATATCTTTCAATAGCTCGATCTCCGTCGACGCGTTCGGGACCACGTTGTAACGGTCCCAGCGGCGCGATTCGCCCCGCGGGTTTACATAAAGATAGATAGGCCGCTGGTCCACCATCAGGATGTCCGGCCAGCCGTCTCCGGTGAAATCGTAGGCGAAGTTCACCATGCCCTGGGTGAACTGGTTGCTCGGATTGTACGTTCGGGCGGCGGTGAACTCATGCCTTTCGGTGTAGTCGGGTCCCAGGTAATAAAAAGGTCCGGCAATCACGTCCATCACGCCATCGCGATTGATATCGGCGGCCGCCGCGCACCACCCGTAATAA
Organism: uncultured Solibacteraceae bacterium; assembly: GCA_963815475.1. Taxonomy (GTDB): domain Bacteria; phylum Acidobacteriota; class Terriglobia; order Bryobacterales; family Bryobacteraceae; genus Sulfopaludibacter. The sequence continues at coordinate 1,069,075 of CAWFHD010000001.1, forward strand.
AAGTCGCTGATGCGCTGCATCCGGAAGTTCGGGGAAACCGCCTCTTCGGGCTCGACCTTCGGATTGAGGTCCTTGTAAGACACTTCTTTATAGCGGACCTCGCCGGAGCCGCCGGCATAGAGTGCCAGTGGACCGAAACCCATCATGCGGTCCTCAGTGGTGGCGCTGCCGCCGCCGCGCCCATTAATGGAAACGCCCAGGACATCGGCATCCAGCAGGATCTGGACGGTGTGCCATTCGTTCGTGGGCAAGGCAGGTCCGCCGCGCCCCCCTCTTCCCCCACCGGTACTGCGCGCAGGCGGCGCCTTCGCGGCTGCCGCTGCTAGTTCCGCTCGCGTAGGAGCCGGCTTGGAGAATCCGGGGACCAGATCTTCTCCTCCGCTGAACCGGCCGCTCGCCATGCGAATCATCGGTCCCGGACCAGGATCGAGCTTGGCGCGGCTGACCTCCTTCCCCTGAGCATCCAGAACCACGTCATAAGCCGCAACATCGCCTTCCACCAGGGAGACGAAGACTCCCTTCATCCCGTCCGGAGTCTTTTCGGCACGGAGCAGCACGCCCGCCTTGCACGCGCCCGTACAGCGGAACGAAGTGTAGATGCCGATGTCCTGGTAGCTCTTGTCGAGCACCAGCCAGCCGCCATTCTCCTTAGGAGTGCCGATAATCTCGCCGTTCTCGGCGCGCCAATCGGCTTGGCCGAGCTTGTGCCATCCGGTCAGCGCGGACCCCTTGAATACATAGTCCGGCACGAAATTCGGGCTGGAGGCGAAAATCACCGATCCGAGTACGCCCAGTGCAGCCAAGCCGATCCCGTACGCTTTTGGCTTCGACATCACGACTCCTCCACTGCGCCAATGCTCAAAAGACCACCTTCACATGCATAGTGATCTGGCGCGGATCGAACGTTCCCACGCCGACGGTCCCAAATGTAGCACTGTTGCCGTACCCGGGAATCAGGCCACCGCTCGGGTTGTTGGTGAGATTCGTATTGCCGAGGCCGCCATTGTAGGCCCCACTTAACTCGGCATGATTGAGCAGATTGACTGCGTCCGCGGCGATCTGTAACCGGATCCGCTCGCGAACGGCAAACTCTCTCCGGAGGCTCAGGTCGACATTGAAGCGGCCCGGTCCTCTGAGATCGCCGATGGTTGGATCGGCGTTTCCTACCCAGAATTGATTGGCGATGTAACTTCCGTTGGGCGCCGTCAGCACCTCTCCCTGAAACGCGCAAGCATTGTACTTGAGGAAGGTATTCTTGGCAGGCGTCACCACCAGGCCGCACGGCAGCGTGACTTTTGTTTTGCCGTCGTACCAGTGTTGGAGGTTGGACGGCACGGTGAGCGGAACGCCGGAAATCCGGTCAGGCCGAGCCACCATCGCTCCGGTAGAGGCGCCGGAAATGACGAAAGGCATGCCGCTCTGGGCGATGATGACGGTTCCCAGGTTCCAGCCGCCAGCCACTGCCCTGGCGAGGCGATTGCTCAACGCTAAAGGTTGCCCGGCTCCGAACGGAGATTCGTAGGTCATGATAGCCACCAGGCGGTGCGCCTGATCGGCCAACCCGTAGTGCTTGTTGTTGTGCGAGTTGATCAGGTCCGCCTGCGAACCGCCGAAAGTGCCGCCGGCATTCACGCCCTGGCCGTCTTCAATCGCGGTGCTGGTGTAGTCGAGTTCCTTCGACCATGTGTAGTTGAATTCGAGATGCAGCCCCGATGAGAAGTTGTGGCTCAAGCGCCCATTCAACGAGTTATAGCCCGCGAATCCGTTCGACTCATCCACACCGGCGCCCGAGCCGTATAGAAGCGGATACGGCAGCAGGGTAATGAACTGTGGGATCGTGCGACCCGCCAATGTGCCGGTGAACGGAAGCAGCGGGCCGGTAGCCGGCTGCCACGGATTCTGCACCTGTACGTTGGCCGGATTCGTGGCTCCATTGCTGGCGACGTACTGGCTCAACCACGATGAGAGGGTGCCCGCCGGGATGTTTTGCATGCTTTGCAGCGGCCAGTTTCGATTCGCCAGATTATCGGAGTAGGAGAAGCTGTATCCGAGAGCAGCCAGCCATTGGCCTCGTCCGCCGAAAGATTTCTCCAGAAAGACGTTTCCCTGCCTGGCGATCCCATTCTTCAGGTGGTTCGTGAAGAGCGCGTTCGACCCGCCATAGATTTGTGGAGCAGCGGCATTAGAGCCGGTTGCCGCGACTGTGGGAGCGGGGTCGGAAAAGGTAGTCGCGGGAACTCCGTTCGGTGTTGTGCCGTAGGGAATCATCTGGGTGCCGGGGCTGAACGACTCCTCGCCGTATTCGTTCGGGCTGGAGAAGTATCCAGTATTGCTCGGCAGGTAGGAGATTCCGAAGCCGCCTCGCAAAACCAGGTTATCGCCTAATCGATAGGCTGCGCCCACGCGCGGGCCAAAATCGTTGTATTCGGTTGCCCATAGATTGCGGCTGTTGCCATTGGCGCCCGGAAAGTAGATGGCTCCCAGCGTCCCGAAGGCGTTCTTTTGGGTGAAGTCGTAGGCGGCGATCTGGTTGTAGCGCTCCGTCGGACCGGGCTGTAGTTCCCAGCGGAGTCCAAGATTCAGAGTCAGCCGCGGTGTGACTCGCCAGTCGTTTTGCGAGTACACCGCAAAGTATTTCGCAGTAAAAGCCGGCCAGACGTTCTCGCCGGGCCGGACCCACCAGACGTTTTCGCCCACCAGCATGGCGGCGGCATTTACACCCGCTTGTAAGGGCGAAGTATTGGTGGATGCCGAAGAACCGCTAGCGGTCACGTTTTGGAACGTGAAGTTGCCACCCACGTTGGCGCAGCAGGATGGAATCTCCGCAGATGCTTCCTCCATATCCTGATAATTCGAGTGCAGGATGCGCAACTCGACTCCTGCCTTGTGGGTCCAGTTTCCGCGCACTTTCGTGATGCTGCCATTCAAGGCATGACTAAGCTGATGCTCCTGTTTGTTGGCGAATTGACCGGACGACAGACCGCTCCAGTTGCTGCCTCCGCCGGATCCTCCGCCGAATCCGTTCGGCGACACGATGGGAGCCGAACCGTAGCTGGCAAACAGCGCTTGCGTGCTCTGGGGAATTCCAAAAGAGGCATAATCCGTGAAGCCGGTCCGGTTGCCGGCCAGACTCAACGCGATGATTCGTGTAGCGCCATATCGCAGGTCCAGCAGCAGCGTCGGACTGATGACGATGGTGTCGCCGATCTGCCCATATGGATTTCTGTCCTTAGTGATGGCCGGCGCGTCATTGAAGCCCGCGGTGCCAAAGGGTCGCGGCTGTGCGATATCGCCGTAGTCGAAACCGCCGCTCCCATAGATGGAGTGCCGCCCGCTTTTGAAATCGATCCGGTTGTTCAGCCTGTGCTGCCGCACGGTATTGACCTTGCTGGAAGCGAAGTTGTTCACGTTGGTTGGATCGTCCGGCGTGCGGTTCGGCTCCGGATAAAAGCTGTAGATATGTGCGGCGTAAGGGTTCGAATTCGTGATGATGCCGTTGGGGAACGGCGCGCCGCTGATACAGATCCGTTGCGAGTTGTGTGACGTTAAACGGATCGAACACCTGTACGGGCACGAAAGCGCCTGCGTTGGACAGGAGCGTCTGGCTGAAGTTGCCCTTCCGTTCCAAATCGGTGGGCACGGTTTGCAGGTAATTCTGCCCTTGATTGAACATGAGGAAGTGATAGCTGGTGAAGAAGAACAGCTTGTTCTTGACGATAGGGCCGGAGACGGCGCCACCGAATTGATTCACCTTGAACGCGCTCCGCGCCAGCCCGTTGGCTTTGTTGGAATTAGTATTCGCGTTGAGCGCTTCGTTGCGGAGCATGTAGTCCGCCTCGCCATGATATTGATTCGTTCCGGACTTTGTGCTGAAGGCGATGACGCTCTGGCCGTGACCGTAATCCGCGGTGAAATTGTTGCTGATCACACGGACTTCCTGGAGCCCTTCCGTATTAGGCAGGATGGCCGCTTCATTGAACCCGCCCCCCATGATAGGCAGGCCATCCAATTGAATGTCGTTCGTAAAAGCGCGCCCTCCGTTGACACCGATGGCGGAGAACTGGGCGCGCCCGGCCACGCCGATACCGAACGAATTGAGCGACGTGCTGGCTGCCGTTTGGTTCCGTGGCTGGACGCCGTTTTGCAACGTCGCGTAATACAGCGGATTCTGCGTGATATTGGGAATCGCGTCTATCACATGTGCCTCAGTGGCGCCTGACACGCTCGTACTATCAGTCTGGATCTCGGCAGCCCGCGCCTCGACTGAGACCGTGGTTTCAAGGCCGCTCACTTCCAGCCTGGCATCGACTCTAGCGGTTTGCGCCGTCTCGAGGTTGAGGTCGCTCTCCTTGAAGACCGCAAATCCCGTCGCGCTCACGGTAACCGTATAGCGGCCGGCGGGGAGGTACGGAAAGGTGAACTGGCCTGATTCCGCAGTCTTGACGCTTGCATTGATGCTCGTCTCCTGATTAATGATTGATACCGTTGCGCTCCCGATGTTGGCGCCGCTCACGTCCTTAACCGATCCGGTAATGGTCCCCGAGCGAATCTGGCCGTGGACCAGTGAAATAGCAGCAGTGTGCAGCAGCAGAGTTGCACAGAACAGGGTTCTCTTCGTGGACACTGTAACCTCCTCAGGCATCGTGGCCCAGCGGAGACTCATTGTATATAGTACAATGAGTCTTGCGTAATACAGGAAATATGGGGTGAGAATATCAGCGGTTCTCCCGAAAGTCAAGCCGAATTTCGAGAGAACAATGGGAAGATTTGAGGGCCTGAAGGTTCGTTTTTCAGTTCACATCCTAATGACATTTACACAACAGCCGTTGCATATAATGGGACATGCCGAATAGCACTGCTCCCAACGAGACACAGCCCATTCAGAGCCTGGACCGGGGGCTCCTCATATTGGAAGCAGTCGCCAACTCGAGCGATCCCGTCTCGCTAAACGAACTTACAGACCTGGTGGGAATTGACCGCAGCAGCGTCTTCCGGTTGGCCTTCACCCTCAAGCGACGAGGGTTTCTCACATACCCGGCGGGCCGCAAAGACTTTATTCTCGGACCGGCGTTGTGGAGACTCTCCCACCGCTACGAGTGGGGAACGATGCTGATCCGCGTTTCGCAGGAGCACCTGAAGCAGCTCGCGAAGCGGACCAACGAGACGGTGCACTTAGCGATTCGAGAGGGTAGAAATGCGCTATTTGTCGATCACGTTGCCGCCAACCACGTAATCGCAGTCTCCGGCCAGACGGGTGAGATGGTCCCACTCCATTGCACTGCGCACGGAAAAGCCCTATTATCTGGCCTGGACCGGGAGGAACTGCGGAAGATCTTTGGTTCCGGGCCTTTGTCGGTGCACACGAAACGAACGATCGGAACGCTTTCGGACTTGGTAATGGCATGTGCTCAAATCCAGCAGCAGGGCTATGCCACCGACGAAGCGGAATTTCGCGAAGGGCTCCGCTGTGTGGCGGCGCCGATTCGCGCGCAGCGGGGAATGATCGTCGGATCGATCGGCATTTCCGCGCCCGCAGAGCGATTTGGAGTGGAACGGTATCCCGAGTGCGGCGAGCAGGTGCGGGCGGTCGCGGCCGAAATCTCCGCGCGGCTCAGCACGGAGCCCGAGGAGGAGTGAGTGGGCGCGCCTCTCCCCGGAGGGTCTTTGCAACCAGGACGACAATGTCCAGGAGATCCCGTACGCATACGAAATCATGTATGTAAGTCCACCTGATTCTGCCGGTAGAGAGTACCGGCGCGATTTGCATCCATGATTGAGTGGATGGCTTGACTGAAGCCACGTCGAAGGACAGGCGCGCTTATGCCTGCGGCTGCGATTGGGCGCCCAAAGGCACTCCGATCGCGGCAATCGTCATCCCGGCCAGCAGCAGCTTTTTGCCGGCCTCCAGTTGCCTGATGGCATGAGAAATGACGGTCAGCCGCGACTTAGGCATAACAGCCTACGACGAGGTTATCCTACTGTCACCATTGTCAGATCGCAAGACGTTTTTTGAAAAAACTGCGGCGCCGAAGGCGCGGGGAGCCAGTCCCCGCCGGGACGCCTATGGCAAAAGGCGAATCTGTAACCCGCTGCTTTCTTCCCACGCCGCAAGAACCTTGCCGTCCGGTAATGTTGTCAGTGAAGGAAACGCGCCGGTCTTTGAGAGAACCTCCATCTTTCCGGCAGTCCAGTATGCGATAGCTGTGCCGTTGGTCCAGATCACGTAGGCGCGGTCGCCCGCCAGGGCCAGCGCGATGTCCTTGCCGCTGCCGATCTTCGTTTCGGGCTTGCCCGCCTCAGCCAGGAACACATCCTCGCCGCGGCGCCACGCCGTGATGACCTTGCCGCCGAAGACAGCCAATCCACCGCCGTCCATCGGACACGCGTTGAGTGGCCACGTGCCGGCGCCCAACTTCTCCGGCTTGGAGAACGTCAGGCCATCGCTCGATCGCGTGAAATACATGTCGCGCGATCCGGCCAACCAGTTCCGCCACATCACCACGATGGAGCCGTTCGCATCCATCGCGACCGAAGGATGGCAGCATTCACAGATCGTTCCTTCCGGCGACCGGTAGATCATCACGTTCCTGGACCACGTGACGCCCCCATCCGTCGATCGCGCGCCGTAGAGCGAGGCGCCGTGCCCGCCACGCTCGTCGAGCCACACTGCGAAGAGATTCCCTTTGCTATCGGCCGCAAGCGAGTGCAGGCCTTCGGTGGGAGCGCCAGGCGCGTCGTTGATGGCCACATCTGCCGACCACGTCTTGCCGCCATCTGTAGAGCGCCAGGCGAGCAGATCGCCATCCGAAGGCAGCCCGTGAGCGTGTTCGCCGGCCGCCGCGTTTTTGCCGGTCACCGCAGTGATCACGATAGTTCCGCGCGAAAACGCAATCCGCGGCCCGCGATGGCGCGTGAGCGGCACGATCTGGGCTTCGGCGACTTTGACCGGTCCGGAGAAGCTCTTGCCTCCGTCAACGGACGAGCAGAAGTAGATGCCTTTGCCGGCGCCAAAGGTCAGCGCCAGCATAGATCCGCTGGCCGCCATTTGCGGCTCGCGCGCCGGCACATCCGGCGAGATCGGTCCTAAATGCACTGCCAGCACGACACCGATGAGAAGGGGAATCATGAAAACACTCCTAAAAGCTCAGGCGAAGCCCGAATTGAAACGTCCTGGGATCGTTCACAGCAGTAATCTGCCGGAACGTCGGCAGCGGATTGGCAGGGTAAACACCAGTTCCGAAAACACCGTTGAGAGTAGCCACGTTGACGTGGTTCAGGATGTTGAACGACTCCACCAGAGCCAGCAACCGCAGCCGATCGGACACGGCGAATGTGCGGCTGAGGCGGGCTCCCAAATTGAGGATACTGAAACCCTGGCCCGCATTGCGGTTGATAAACACCCCGTTGACGATGGGGCGCGCCGACGTCCCCTGAATGGTGGTCGCGCCGGTTGTGACATTAAACGGAAGCGGCGAATACGCCGTCAGCGAGGAGCTGAGTTGAAAGCCGTGGCTGAATCGCTGCCACGCCGTAGCGGCCTTTTCGAGGGACGTATGGATTGTCCCTTCTACGGCTACGCGACTACGCTGATCGTCGTCGGATCGACCGTAATCCTGCCAGATATTGAAGTTGTTGATGGGCGAGCTAAAGAAGAACTCGCCGACATTGTCGAGCGCCTTTGAATAGGTGTAGGAGACGCGGAAGCTGCCCCACTTCGAAGGGCGGTGAAGGAACGAAATGTGGGCGCCGTCGTAGTGCGAATCGGCAAGTGAAGAGTATTGGCTGTTGTTGCCATAGGTCAAGTTCGGGCGGCAGCCGTCATTGGTTCCCACCGCTGTGCAGGACGGCACGTTCTGGTTCACCGAAATAATCAGATGCAAACCTCGCACGTGCTGGTAACCCACGCTCAGCGTGGATTTCGCGTCCAGTTGCTGCTCGATCTCGAAGTTCCCCTGCTCGGAGTAGGCGTTCTTAATATTGCGATCCATAGTCGAGAAGTTGAACAGCACGCCGGCCGGGATGGTCAGACTCCCGAGGATTGCGGGGAACACGGGCGCGCCCGATTGGGTAGGCGAAAGGCTGATACTCAACTGTTGCAGATTGCCAACATCGGTGGTGTTTCCGGCGGAGAGCAGTGCGTTGGCCAGCGGCCGCAAGGGAATCCGATCGTAGTACAAGCCGTAACCGCCACGAATTACCGTGCGACGCGAGGCGAACGGCGACCAGGCAAAGCCGGCACGCGGAGAAACGTTGCCGGTCTCGGTGGCGATTGTCCTCAGAAACTCCAGGTCGTAGCGTAGACCGAAGTTTAGAGTGAGGCCGCGGGCGATTTTGTATTCGTCCTGCGCATAGAACCCGACGTTCGGGTTCGTCTGCTGGACCTGCGTCGCGCCGAATGTTTGCGTGAAGCCGGCGTTGTTGTAGGCGCCCGATAAGAAGTTGGCCAGCGATGAAAAGGCATAGCTGCCGCGAATGGTGCGCGGGTAGGCGATGGTGTCGTCATTGTAAAGAAAGTCGACTCCCACTCGAATGGCGTGCGCTCCGTGCTGCACGGAAAGGCTGTCGGTGCCTTCATAGAGATGATTGACCCGCCCGGTCGGCGATCCCGACAACGTTCCAAAGGAGGCCACGCCGGAAATGCTAACGGCAGGCCCGATCGGGTCGGAAGGAGGCGCAGCCAGGTTGCTGTTGGTGAACTGCACCCGCGACTCGTTCACAATTCGGGAAGACAACGTCACAACGTTGCTCGCCGCAACAGTCTGGTCAGTGTCGACGAGATTGGCGGATGCACTGGGAGCACTGAGTCCGCCCGCCCCCCGCGAATTCGTGCTATCCACGTGATAGAGGCTGTAGCGGGCGCTGAACTGATCCCTGTCGCTGAAGCGGTGATCCACCTTGGCGAAGAAATTCTCGTTGTGCACCGGGTTCGGAAAATCGCCCGTTGAAATCTGCGGCCCTGGAAATCCCACCGCAGCGAGGCGCGCATTGATGGCCGCGACATTCGTCGGAGCGATGGTCGCCAGTCCCGACTGATTCAAGTCGCGGGCCTCGAAGTTCGCAAAGTAGAAGGTCTTGTCGTGCACCAGCGGCCCCGATATGCTGGCGCCGTATTGCGCCTGCGTCAGGGGCAGCACGGTATTGGATAGCGCGTTGGCGGCGTTGAAGCGGCTGTTGCGAAAGTATCCATAGGCGCTGCCGTGCATCGTATTCCCACCGCTCTTGGTCACTACATTGATGTAGCCGCCAAGAGCGCGACCCAACTCCGCCTGGCCGCCCGATGTGACCACCTGAAACTCGTCGACCACGTCGAGCCCGACGAATGCACCGGCGACTCCTGCCGCATCGTCGTTGGCGCTCACGCCGTCGATGAGGAAGCTGTTGGAGAAATTCCGCTGACTGCCGATGGAAATTCCTTGTCCCGGCATGGCTGAGGTTTCCGCAAAGAGCTGGTTCGCCGCAGTGTTGGTGGGTGAGACTCCCGGCACGAATAGCGCGAGGTCGAAGTAGTTGCGCCCGTTCAAAGGAAGGTTCTGCGTCTCCGCCTGCGAAATGGTGCTGGCGACCTGGGAGCGAGCGGCTTCCAACACCACCGTATCGGCGGTGACGGTGACGTTCGAGCCGGTGGACGAAACGGCAAGCGAAATCGGCAGTTCGAAGGCGGAACCGGCCGACAGGGTGACCGAGCGTGCGGCCACATCGAATCCCGGACGCTCTGCCTTGATTTCGTATTGACCGACGCTCAGGTATGGAAAGCGGAAGCGCCCGTCGCGATCAGTCAATACGGCGTTCGTGCGATTGGTTTCGATTCGGCGCACGATAACGGCCGCGCCCACAATGACCGCGCCCGTCTGGTCCTGCACACGGCCGCTAATGCTCCCGTAGTTGATTGCTTCCTGTGCAGACGCGAGCGATGAAGAGGCTATCGCCGCCAGCGCGTAATAAGCCATGCAAGATGTGAATCCGTTTTTCACTCTGAGTCCCTTCCCTTCTGCAGAACGCGCCTTCCGGGACGCATCCGCGATTCTCAAAGAGGGATTGTCGCGGGCGCGCCGGGGTTAGCTGTGCAAGAACGACCGGGAAGGGGGTGGACGGCTGAAGAGGGCGGGTTCGCGCCGGCGGCTCGCGCGGAGGCGGCGTTCGGCGGAGTGCAGGACGGAGACTGTTACGGACGGACCATAATCGCCACAGACGCGAGAAAGCGCGGTAGCCGATTGCGGCGACGCCATCTCCTGGCCGCACTCGCAAGGACATGCTGGCGAGCTTACCCAACTCGGGCTACCGGCGTCCTTCCGCTCCGAATGGTGGTTGCAGGAGCCGTGTGCGCGCTTGCAGCAAGCCATCTTGCCACCGCTGGCATCCTGCGCGAGCAGAATGAGTCCGAAAAAAAACGGCGTGAGAAGTGCCACCAGCAAGACGAGCGTCGCCGCAACTCGTGGGACTCGGCACGCCGTCTGGCACACGTAGTCCCAAGCTCTCGCGCTTAATCGCGATTTCTCCGCCGAATTGGATCGATGAATGAGCAACAGTTACTTACTTTCGATTTCGGCGCGTCCTGCGCCAATGCACCGGCCGCTACGGACCTTTGTTGCAGAATCGGTGGACTAAGCGAGTCGGTTTTGGGGAGGAGGGCGCTGCCGCAGGTTGTGCGCTGACAGGCGCGATGGAGTGAGAATCGTGCTGGAGGCCACGGTGCCCGCGACACGGATCACCGACGCCGACACTGCAAGGCGAATCACCGCATGGCCCATCGCGTTGACGGCGCCGAGGGTTGCAGCTCCGCAGTCGGCACAAGGTGCAGCGCCGATGGCGGGACCGCTATCGGGAGTGCCGTGTACACGTCTGTGGCAGCAGCGTATGCCCTTGGTCTTGCAACAAGACAAGTTTCCCGACGGGCTGTCGAACGCGCTGGCGGCAAGCGGGGCGATGGATGAAAACGCAAAGAACAAGACGAGGCACGTGGCGAGAAAGCCACGTCCACAACCGGCCTTGTGTTCCCATCCCAGCATCCTTGGGGCGAAGTATAACACGTTCGTAAAGCCAAAACGGTCTTCACTCAAGGGCTGGAGGAATAAGCAGGCGAAGAGCTGCCACAAACCTCGCGATCTTCCCATTTTCGCTCGCCAGTTCTGATATAATTCGGGCCGGGTAAGCAGTTGTAAAATTCCGGTGAGGGGCCGGAAGCAGGATGCAACGACTCGTGTTCTGTAGTTGGGCCGCCCTGTTTGCGGTTACAACCGCATCGGGCCAAAGTGTCCCGAAGCCGGTTGCCGTCCCGCCACCGCAGGCTACCGCCAATCAATATTGTGGATATTGTCACAACGATAAGCTGAAGACCGGCGGCGTCACGCTGTCCAAACTCGATTGGACGCATCCCGGCCAAAGCGCGGAACTGGGCGAAAAAGTGGTGCGCATGGTGCGCGCCGGCATGATGCCTCCGCCTGGAATGCCGCGGCCGAAACCCGAAGCCGCCAAGGCTTTCGCTACCGCATTGGAGTCCGGCATCGACCAGGCCGCCACCGTTCATCCCAACCCAGGGCGGCCCGCGCTGCATCGCCTCAATCGCACCGAGTACGCCAACTCCGTGCGCGATCTTCTCGACCTCAAAGTAGATGTGTCGCCCCTGCTCCCTACCGATGACATGAGCCACGGCTTCGACAACATGGCCGATGTGCTCACTGTCTCGCCTGCCTTGATGGAAGGCTACATCCGCGCCGCCGGTAAGATCAGCCGCGAAGCCGTGGGAGATCCTGCAGCGCTCGCCCTCACTCACACTTACTCTATTCCACGCGTGCTTTCGCAGATGCGCCACGTGGATGGAACGCCGCTCGGCACTCGCGGAGGCATGGCGATCACGCACAACTTTCCTGCCGATGGCGAATACACTTTCAAACTCGGCTTCTACTACTCGCCCACCGGCCCCCTGTTCGGCATGAATCAAGGCAAGGGCCAGACCATCGAAATCGCGGTCAACGGTGAGCAGCGTGGCGCTGATCGAAATCAACCCCGCGATGACTCTGGCCAAGGACGGCATCAAGACGCCTCCCATTAAGGTACGCGCAGGACCACAGCGGATTTCCGCATCGTTCCCCCAAAAGTTCGACGGCCCCATCGAAGACGAATATCACATGGTGGAGCAGAGCCTGGTGGATGTTAGCGTGGGCGCGCTGCCGGGCATGACCACTCTGCCGCATCTGCACGAGCTAAGCATCACGGGTCCGATCAAAGCTGCCGGCATCTCCGATACTCCCAGCCGCCGCAAGATCTTCGCGTGCCGCCCGGTGGGTGACGAAGACGAAATACCCTGCGCCAAGCGAGATCGTTGGGGCGCTGGCCCGTCAGGCCTATCGCCGCCCGATCACGCCCAACGACCTGGAAGCGCTCCTCGGTTTCTACCAGCGCGGGCGCAACGACGGCAATTTCGAATCGGGAATCCGCACCGCCATCCAGGCCATCCTCGCCAGTCCCGAGTTCGTCTTCCGCTTTGAGCGCACTCCCGCAGGCATCGCACCCGGCACAAACTACCGCATCACCGATCTTGAACTGGCATCGCGTCTCTCCTATTTCTTATGGAGCAGCGCTCCCGACGATCAACTGGTGGCGCTGGCAGCGGACGGCAAGTTGCGAGACTCCGCAGTGCTCGAGAAGCAGGTGCGCCGCATGCTGGCAGATCCGCGATCGGAAGCGCTGGCCGCGCAACTTCGCAGGGCAATGGCTGCATCTGCAAAACCTGAATGGCTCCAGCCCCGACCTTTTCCTGTATCCCGACTTCGACAAGAGCCTGGCGCAATCCATGCGCCGCGAGACCGAACTGCTCTTCGACAGCATCATGCGCGAAGACCGCAGCATCCTCGACCTGCTGACCGCCGACTACACCTTTGTGGATGAGCGCCTGGCCAAGCATTACGGCATTCCCAACGTTCTGGGCAATCGCTTTCGCCGGGTGGCTGTTACGGACGCGAACCGCCTCGGCCTTCTGGGTCACGGCAGCATCCTTACCCTCACCTCCACAGCCATCCGCACGTCGCCGGTGCAGCGCGGTAAGTACGTCATGGAAGTCCTGCTGGGTACGCTACCCCCTCCGGCGCCGCCCAACGTGCCGGCTCTGCCTGAGAACGCCGAGTTACGCACCGCCCATGTCGCCAAGCCGCTCTCTGTCCGCGAACGCATGGAGCAGCATCGCGCCGACCCGAATTGCGCCAGTTGCCACAAGCTGATGGACCCCATCGGGTTCTCGCTGGAGAATTTCGACGCGCTGGGTGTTTGGCGCACCAACGATAGCGGCTTCAAAATCAATCCCGAAGGCCAGATGTTCGATGGCGCCAAGCTCAACGGTCCGGCCAGTTTGCGGCAGGCACTGCTGAACCACTCGGATTCGTTTATCGGAACCTTCACGGAGAATCTGCTGGCATACGGAGTAGGCCGCGTGCCCGAGTATTGGGACATGCCGGTGGTGCGCAGCATCGAACGGGATGCGGTTCGCAACGGCAACAAGTTTTCGTCGTTTGTGTTGGGAATCGTAAAGAGCCCGGCCTTCCAGATGCGAAGAGCGGAAGACGCCGAGCCCAAAGGAAGCGCAATTCCCACAGTGGTGTTGAATCAGTAGGTGTAGGAGGGCGAATGCAGTACATCACGAAGAAGCACTTATCGCGGCGAACCATGCTGCGCGGCATGGGCGTGGCGCTCGGATTGCCGCTGCTGGATTCGATGGTGCCGGCGCAGACCCCTTTGCATCGCACCGCCGCGGCCGGCAAGACGCGCCTGGCATGCATCGAGATGGTGCACGGCTCGGCCGGTTCCACCGGCGAAGGCACCAACAAACATTACTGGTCGCCTGAGAAGGAAGGCCGGGACTTCGAATGGAGCCAGACCCTCGAGCCCCTCAAGGATTTCCGCGACTACATCACGATTGTCAGCGATACCGACCTGCATCCTGCTACCGCGTGGTCCGCCGCCGAAGAAGGCGCCGACCATTTCCGTTCTAGCGCGGTCTACCTCACGGCGGCCCATCCCCGCATGACGGAAGGTTCGGACTACTACGTCGGCACGTCGCTCGATCAACTGTATGCGCAGCGCTTTGGTCAGGACACGCCGTTGCCTTCCATCCAACTCTGCATTGAGATGGTGGACGCCTCGGGCGCCTGCGATTACGGCTACGCGTGCGTTTACGCCGACACCATCAGTTGGGCGTCGGCCACGCAGCCATTGCCCATGACTCTCGATCCGCGCATGGCCTTCGAGAATCTGTTCGGCGAAGGGGGCACACCGGAAGAGCGCGCTGCGCGGCAGAAGGTGAATCGCAGCATTCTCGACTGGATCTCGCAGGATGTGTCACGCCTGCAAAAGAATCTGGGCGCGAGCGATCGGCATCGCCTCAACACGTACCTAGAAGACGTTCGCGAGATTGAGCGCCGGATTCAGCGCATCGAAAAATATAATGCCAGCGGCGAAGCACGGGCCTTGCCTGCCGCGCCGCTTGGCGTGCCCGATTCCTACGAGGAGCACCTCCGCCTGATGTTCGACCTGCAGGCGCTGGCCTTCATGACCGACACGACGCGCGTCTCAGCTATCAAGATGAGCCGCGATGTGAGCGGTCGCGTGTGGCCGGAAAGCGGCGTGAAGACGCCGTTCCATCCCTGCTCGCATCACGGAGAAAACCCCACGCGCATTCAGGAATTCGCCAAGCTGAATCGCTACCACGTCAGTCTGGTCCCCTACTTCCTGCAGAAGCTGAAGGACACGCCGGATGGGGACGGTAACCTGCTGGACCATTCGATGGTGCTCTACGGCAGCCCAATGGGCGATTCCAACGTACACAATCACAAGCGCGTGCCGATGTTCCTGGCAGGCCATGCCAACGGCGCGCTGAAGGGCAACCTGCACGTCCGCACCAAGGACGGAACCCCGATGGCCAACGTCTACCTCACCTTGCTGCGCAAGCTGGGAGTGGACGTGGAGACCTTCGGCGATAGCACCGGAGAGATTGCGATATGAGGTTGTTTGCCGCTGGACTTCTTCTAGCCGCTCTGCTGGGCGCGGCGACCGACACCAGGCTGTCGGAAGCGGCCATGCAGGGCAACAAGGAATTGGTTCGCACCCTTCTGAAAGATCGAGTGGATGTGGATGGCGCACAGGGAGACGGATCCACCGCGCTCCACTGGGCCGCCATGCACGACGATCTGGAAATGGTGAAGATGCTGCTGGCCGCCGGCGCAAATGTGAAAGTGGCGACGCGCGAGGGCGCCATCACGCCCTTGTTTATGGCGTGCCAGAACGGCGACGCGTCCATCATCGAAGCGCTGCTCAAGGCCGGCGCCGATGCCAAGGCGATCAACGCCAACGGGACCACCGCGCTGATGACCGCCGCTGCCTCCGGCAGTGTGGATGCCGTGAAGGTTCTGGTCTATCACGGCGCCGACGTCAACGCGAAGGAAGCGGTGCACGGACAAACCGCCCTGATGTTCGCAGCCGCGTTGAATCGCGATGCTGTGGTGAAGGTGCTGCTGGCACGCGGCGCCGAAGCCAACGTTACTACGAAGGTAACTCCGGTGCAGCGCGTGCGGTTCGATCAGGACGGCAATATCGTGGAAGAACGCCCGGGCGCTCCGGGAGCCGCTGCCGGCGGTCGTGGTGGACGCGGGGGGCGAGGTGGCGCCGCTGCCGCTCCTGCGCCCCCGGTAACAGCCGCCGCGCAGGACAAGGCCGATGAAGCCAACGACGCGGCCGCCGCGGCTGAAGCCGCCAAGACCGCCAACGAAACTGCGAAATCCGAGTTGGATGCGCTGGCTCGTGCCCTGCAGTTGAAATCCGCCAATTATCTCCTGGCCAAGCCCAAGGCCCGCGCCGGCGACGTTGCGGCGCGCGCGCCTCGCCGCGTGGGCGCCGAATTCATGGGCGGCATGAACGCCCTGCTCTACGCTGCGCGCGAAGGCCACATGGAGGCCGCGCGTGCCTTGGTGGAAGGCAGCGCCGACGTCAACATGGTGAGCGGCGACAAATTCAGCCCGCTGGTGATGGCGATCGCCAACGGCCACTACGATCTTGCCAATTACCTGTTGGATCACGGCGCCAATCCCAATCTCGCCACCAATGCAGGGTTGACCGCAATCTACGCCGTGATCGACGTGCAGTGGGCGCCGCATGCGTGGTTCCCGCAGCCCAACATCGAACAGGAAAAGACCAGCTATCTCGATCTGATGAAGTCGCTGATCGCGCACAAAGCCAACGTCAACGCTCCAGTGAGCGAGAAGCTCTGGTTCCGCAGTTTTACCAACGACTACACCTGGGTGGATCCGCCGGCGCCACTCCGTTCTGGCGCGCCGCGCAATCCAGCGACGTTCCCGCCATGAAGCTGCTGGTGGAAGCCGGCGCCGATCCGAAGACTCCGACCAAGGCAGGCGATACGCCGCTGTTGGCTGCCGCGGGTATTGGATGGGCTGCCAACTGGAGCGTCAACGCGCCAATCCCATTAGTTAACGCAGTCAAGTATTGTGTGGAATTGGGCAACGATGTGAACGCCGCCGACACTCGCGGCTACACGGCGCTGCACGGCGCTGCCTACCTGGGCAACAACGACATGCTGAATTATCTGGTCTCGAAGGGCGCCAACATCAAGGCCCGGAGCAAAGCCGGCGATACCGTTGCCGATCTCGCCAACGGCCCCACACGGTTCGGTCAGCCTCATCTGGAAACCGTGGCGCTCGCCGAGAAACTGGGCTCGGAGAATTCGCATAACTGCCGCTCCGACATGTGCGTGGTGGCATCCCGCGCCGCGGTTTACGAACGTCCATTAAGCGCCGCTGAGCAGGCCCTAAAAGATCAGATGGATGCCTTCGCCGTCGCGATGGGCTTCCAATCGGCGGTCTATACGCCCGATATCCCGCTAGGACGCGTGTTCCCGGGCGGCGGCGGCAAATAGCTGGGGCCGGGGAATGGGGGCCACGCGCCGGTGGAAATGGCTTGCGGTTTTCTGCGGATCGGCGGCCATTCTATACTCCCAGATTTACGCCTCCAGCCTTCCGCCCGATGAGTACCTGAAAGCCACGCCCGACGATCCGGTGGCACGCCTGATCCAGGCGAACGCGCACCCGGACTCACTCGAGGCGCTGCTGGAGCGCCTCGACATCAATCCCGATTCGCAGGCTCTCGTCTTCTCGAAGACTAGTTTTCAAGCGGGCAAGATCTCGCCGCGAAATCCACGCGCCGTCTACTTCGGTGACGACGCCGCTGTGGGCTGGGTGCGCGGATCGTCCGCCATGGAAGTGGCAGCGGTCGACCCACGACAGGGCGTCATGTTCTACACCTTCGAAGGCGGAAAGTTCACGCGCCAGCAGATCTGCCTGCACTGCCATCAAGGCGCCGCGACCATGGGAGTGCCGGGCATGTTTATTGGCTCGGTGTACCCCGATATTTCCGGCATGCCCGATCGCACGGGCGCCATCATCACCGACCATCGCACGGCCTTCGCCGACCGCTGGGGCGGATGGTACGTGAATGCGTCGCGCGGAGAACAGCGCGACCGCGCCAACGGAGTCGCAGAGGATCCCGCCGATCCGCACCTGCTCCACTCCCGGCAGAATCTCACCAGCCTGGTCCGCGAATTCAACACCGCCGTCTACCTGACTCCGGTGAGCGACATCGTGGCGCTGATGACGTTCGAGCACCAGACGCAGATGACCAACCTGATGACGCGCATCGCCTGGGAATCGCCCGCGGGCGATCCGCCAACCGAGGACGTGGAAGCGCTGGTGCGCTACATGACTTTCGCGGACGAGGCGCCGCTCAAGGAGCCGATCGAAGGGGTGTCCACGTTCACCAAGACGTTCCCGCAGCGCGGCCCACGCGACGGCAAAGGCCGCAGCCTACGCGATTTCGATCTGCAGACGCGCCTGTTCCGCTACCCGCTCAGCTACATGATCTACAGCGCCCAGTTCGACGCGCTGCCACAACCGGTGCGAGCCCGCATCTGGCGGCGCGTGTTTGCCGAACTGAAGGACCGCCCCGATGTGCTTGAGATCGCCCGCGAGACCAAAGCGGGTATATGATATTGCCAATGCGAATTCTCGTAACCCTGTTGTTGGTTTTCCTGCCCCTTGTCGCGCAGGATCCACCTAAGCAAGACGCGCCCAAACAAGATGCGCCGAAGCAAGAGGCGGCCAAGAAGGGCCCGCCCCCGCCGCCCACGAATCTCAAGGTCCTCAAGGTGACGAATGGCGCCGAAGTCAGCCAGATCATGCACACCTTCACTGCAGGCCTGGGCGTGCAATGTATCTACTGCCATGTGCAGGGCAACTACGCCAGCGACGAGAATCCCAAGAAGGCCACCGCCCGGACCATGATCGCCATGATGCAGAAGGTCAACGCCGGTTTCGCGGACGGCAAGATGCATGTCTCGTGCTACACCTGCCATCGCGGGGAAGCCGAGCCCAAGACCGCGCCTGAACCAAAAGGGTAGAGCCGCGCCGGCGGAAGAATCACCGGCTCCACCAGGAGGAGAAGCCATGACGGTTCGAATTCTCACCGCACTGGTGCTCACCAGTGTCACTTTCGCGCAGCCCAAGCCGCGCTACCTGGACAAAGAGACATTCTTCCAGATGGAAACCGTAGCGGCTCCGGACATTTCTCCGGATGGCTCGCAGATCGTCTTCACACGCGGCTGGACCGATACGAACAAAGATCAGGCCGCCGCCAACTTGTGGCTCATCGGCTCGGACGGCTCTCGTCCGCGGGAATTGACGCAGGGCGCGTGGCGCGACTCCGAACCGGTCTGGTCGCCCGACGGCAAGCGCATTGCGTTTCTCTCCACGCGCTCGGGCGCGCCGCAGATCCATGTCATGTGGGCCGACACGCACGAGGCCAGCCAACTCACGCACGTGGACTTCACGCCATCGGCGCTGCGCTGGTCGCCCGACGGTAAATCGATCGCCTTCGACATGACGATTCCGGACGAGTCGCCGGTGCTTCCCATCAAGCTGCCCAAAACGCCCAAAGGCGCGCAACTGGCGCGGCCGGCCGTAATCGTGGACCGTCTGGTGTGGGGCCGCGACGGCGTGGGCCCGGTGGCCAAAGGATTCGCGCACGTGTTCGTGGTGGACTCGGCGATTGGCGGCACGCCGCGCCAGATTACGAGCGGCAATTACAATCACGGCGCGGCCGAGTGGTCAGCCGACGGCAGCACGATTTACGTTTCGGGAATTCGCAAGCCTGACGCCGAGTATCTCAAGGGCGACTCCGAAATCTACTCCATCGACCTGAAGACGCTCGATGTGAAGGCTCTTACCGATCGCAAAGGGCCGGACGCGAACGCCAAGGTCTCGCCCGACGGCAAGTGGATCGCCTACACGGGGTTCGACGAGCAGGGTCTCACCAACAGTATTTCGAGCCTGTACGTGATGGACCCGAGCGGCGGGCAGAAGCGCATGTGGGCCGGCAAGCTGCCCAGTTCGCCTTCCGACATCCGCTGGGCCTCCGACAGTTCGGGCGTCTATTACACCATGCAGGAGGACGGGGTGGAGAACCTGTACTTCGCCTCGCGCAAAATGGATTATGGTGACAAGCCGCGGGCCGTCACCACCGGCACGCACGTGCTCACGAGCGTCGCAATCGCGAAGAACGGAGCCGCCGCGGGAGTCATGTCGAGCTTCGACCAGCCGGGCGAACTGGTGACATTTAACGTAAATCAGAAGGAAGTAATACAGAAGCTGATGGACGTGAATGAAGACGTGCTTTCCGGCGTGAAACTGGGCGCGGTGGAGGAGCTGAAGTATAAAGCGCCGGACGGCATGGCGGTGCAGGGCTGGCTGATGAAGCCCGCGGATTTCGCGCCCGGCAAGAAGTATCCGCTGGTGCTGTACATCCACGGCGGACCCTGGTCGATGTACACGGTCGGCTTCAACTGGGACTTCCAGAATTTCGCCGCCAACGGATACGGCGTGCTCTGGGTGAATCCTCGTGGGTCCACAGGCTATGGCCAGGAGTTCGTGAACGGCATTCAGCACTCGTATCCCGGCAAAGATTACGACGACCTGATGGCGGGGATCGACACGGCGCTGGCAAAGGGATGGGTGGACAAGGATAACCTGTTCGTCTGCGGCGGCTCGGGCGGCGGAGTGCTGACGGCTTGGATTGTGGGCCACACCACACGGTTCCGCGCCGCGGTGGCGATGCGCCCAGTGATCGACTGGGGCTCATTCGTGGGCAATACCGACGGTCAGAATTGGTACGACCAGTTCACGAAATATCCGTGGGAAGATCCAGTGCAGTATGCCGAGCGGTCGCCGTTACACTACGTGGCGAACGTGACCACTCCCACGATGGTGATGACAGGCGAAAGCGATTTGCGCACGCCCATCACGCAGAGCGAGGAGTTTTACCGCGCGCTGAAGATTCTGAAGAAGGAGACGCTGCTGGTGCGCATGCCCGAGGAGTTCCACGGCTGGCGCCGCCCCTCGCATCGCATCATGCAGCAACTTTACCTGCTGGCCTGGTTCGAGAAATGGCGAACACCGGCGAGCAAGTCGGCTGCCGCAGAGTAGCACCCGCAGCAGGTTCCCATCCGGATCCGGCTCAGAGTCCCGTGACACGCAGCCGGCGGACCAGCAGCGCAAAGGCGATCCAAAGACCCAGCGCGCCAATCCATATCGTCAATGCCGTCAGCGGCGCATCGCGCAGCATGAAAAACTGCACGCCATGGCTGTCGAAGGCAAACGATAAAGGGAGACCGCTAAACAGCAGAGCTATCGCGAGCAGCCAGGAGCGCCGTCGCAACAACGCCTTGGTGGCTGCCAGTGCGGCCTGTCCCCCGCGCGGCGATGACGGACGTTCGGAGAGCCGAACTTCGTCCTCCCGTAGCACCGTCGCGAGCCGTGCCAGTTCGGGATCATCGCGCAACCACTCTTCCACCGCCGCCCGGCTGTCTTCACTGACCTCTCCGGCCACGTATAGCGGCAAGAGATCTTTTACGATTTCACGTGTTACGTTTTTCATGGCTCTCCCCTCGATGTGCGCGTAATTCTGCGATTCTACGGCGTGCGCGATGCACTTTAGTTTTGGCCGCGCCGGCGGCGATTCCCAGCGCAGAGGCGATTTCTTCGTATGACAATTTTTCCTGCGCCCGCATCAACAACGCCGCACGATCGAGTTCCGGCAGGGCTTGCAGGTCGGCGAGCACAGCGTCCAGTTCCGAACGACCTTCCGCCAGCGCATGCGGCCCGGGCGCGGCGTCTGGCGGGTCATGGGAAAGTTCGCCGCGGCCTCGCTCGCGGCGAAGTTGCTCCAGGTATAAGTGACGCGCGATCGTCATGAGGTAACCGATCACGGTGCTCAGGTCGAGGCGGTCACGCGCGCTCCAGACGCGCACGAACGTTTCCGAGGTAATATCCTCCGCCATTGCCCGGTTGCCGGACAGCGAGAGAGCGAAGCGGAATACGTCGCGGGAGTGCTGCGCGTACAGCGTATCGAAGTCGATCAAACAAAGCTCGTCTTGCGACGCTGCAAGATCAGCATCGCGGCCACAATCGCAGTGATCGTTGCCGCCTCGCACGCAATCGTTATCGGCAATGCGGCCTCGCCGCGTCCCAGTGCGCGCATGTAACGGCCCACTCCATGGAGGTTGGGCAGCACCTGCAGCGCGAAATTGCCGACTACGAACAGGAGACCCGTGAGCACTCCGATGGTCCAGCCGATGGACTCACTGACGATGGCCGCGCCCAGCACAATCGCGAAGAACACAAGCCACGCGCCCAGCACGATTCCATAGTAGCCAAGGGTTCCGGCCACGTGGGACCAGAGCGAGGCGTGGGACCGGGCCATGGCTGCGGGAATGTCGATCGGCGATAGCCACACCAGCGCGGTGGCGGCAATCGTACCGGGGATCAGGAACAGCGAGAAGGCCGAGAGCAGTTTTGCCAGCGCCGCATCTATGGGCGTCACCGGCAGACTCATGACAAACGCCAGAGTCTTGCGTTCGCGCTCGCCCAGCACCGGCCCCAGCATCACATGAAAGGAGACGGCGATGAGCACGTTCAACGCGAGGGTAAGGCCTGCCGAGCGGACCACGCGGTCTCCCCAGACAGTGCATGGCAATGCCACCAGTGCGGCGGCAATGTAGGCCGCCAGCGGCCCTCGCATCAACGAGCAGTCTTTGCGGACCAGGCGCAGAATGACGCGGGGATTCATGCTGCCACCACGCCGCTGAGCGCAGCTACTTGTTCGAGAAAGACGCCATCGAGGCTTTTGCCGCCCTGCAGCAATTCGGCAGTGGGAGCATGGGCGATCTGCCGACCTCCGTAGAGGAACGCGACGCGATCGGCCAGGGAGGCGATGTCTTCAGTGTAATGCGACGAGAAGATCAACGCGCTGCGCTCTCCGCGAGTAACGAACAGCAGGTTGAGCACTTCGTGCCGCGCAATCGGGTCCAAACCCGCGGTTGGCTCGTCCAGAATCAGGACGTCCGCGCGCCGGGCCATCGCCAGCAGAAGCAGGGCTTTCACCTGCTGCCCGCGCGAGAAACCGCCTACGCGCTGGTCGGGATCGAGGTTTAGTCGACTGAGCAGATCGGCGGCCCGCCGGTCGTCCCACTCGGCATGCAAATCGCGAACCAACTGCATGTGCCAACGTAGTG
Source organism: uncultured Solibacteraceae bacterium (assembly GCA_963815475.1). Lineage (GTDB taxonomy): Bacteria > Acidobacteriota > Terriglobia > Bryobacterales > Bryobacteraceae > Sulfopaludibacter. The sequence goes on from CAWFHD010000001.1 coordinate 1,091,693, forward strand.
TAGCAGCGCCGTACAAGGCCATGTCGCAGGAGACAAAGCCAACCCGCGCCTTGATCCAGCGCTCCTCGGCGGGCATCTCGCGTCCCAGCACCGTGACCCGCCCGGAATCGGCGCGGACCAGTCCCATCAAGATACGCAGTAATGTGGATTTCCCTGCGCCATTCGGCCCCACCAGGCCCAGCACAGTGCCTTTCGGGATTGCCAGGTCAATGCCCTGCAAGGCGAAGCGGGGATAACGTTTGCAAATGCCGCGCAACTGAATCGTGTAGTCGCTCATAATAACCTCCAAAACGGTGTTCGTGAGGTATAGCGACTGAGCGGAGAAAAGTTACAACAATGCGAGGAAATCGACCCGAGTGCCTAAAGACTCATGCCGCCATCGATGAGCAACTCGGCTCCCACCGTAAAGGCGGATTCTTCGGACGCGAGGAACACCACCGCTTTCGCGATCTCGCTCGGATTTCCGAAGCGCCCGGCGGGCACCTGGCTCTGAATGGAGGCGGCAACGTTCTTCAGATCGGCCTCGGAAAGCCCTAACTTGCTGTACAGCGGCGTCGTGATGGGGCCGGGGCTAATAGCGTTGACACGCACTCCGCGCTGGATCAATTCTCCCGAGAGTGTACGCGCGAGCGAAAGAAGCGCCGCTTTCGAAGCGCCATATACGCTGGTGTTCGGCATTCCGATGTGGGCGTTTACCGAGGCATTCAGAACAATCGAGGCCGGATTCGCGAACAGCGGCAGGAGTGCCTGAATCAGGAAGTATGGGCCCTTGACGTTCATCGCAAAGGTGCGATCGAAGGCGGCCTCGTCCCACTGCCCCACGGGCTTCAGCTCCGCGATCCCGGCATTCACTAACAGGATGTCGAGACCGCCAAATTCACGGCCCAGCACTTCGGCCAACTGTTTCTGTGCCGAACTGTCGCCGGCGTCTGAGGGAATGATCAGCGTGCTCGTTCCCAGTTTTTTTCGCGCACTCTCCAGGGTCTCCGGGTTCTTGCCCGTGATCGCCACCCGAGCGCCTTCAGCCAGAAATTGCCGCGCAGTTTCCAGACCGATCCCACTCGTGCCGCCCGTGATCAACGCCCGCTTTCCTTTTAGCCGATCCATATGTCATCCAGCTTACCTGGATCGGAGCGCCAAAGGCTCCAACAAGCTGGTGGCAAGACCACCGGCTCTACCCAACGCCCGTTAACCTCTGTTACGGCCATCCGTCCGGTTCTGAACGCAGCAGTTCCGAGGGTGAACACTTGCCGGATCCTCGCAAAGGCTAACTGCTTTCGCCTGTGAGATGGCAGTCGGGCCAGAGACTTGCTTGGTATTCCAAAAGGTCAAAACCGCATGATAGAGAGCCTCACGACGTTTCTCCGCGATCTGAAATCCGCAGGCCGTTCCCTGGCGCACGCAAAGGGTCTCACGGTGGCGGTCACTCTGACCCTGGCTCTGGGCATTGGCGCCAATGCCGCGATGTTCAGCCTGGTGCGCGGCGTGCTGCTGCGCCCACTAGTCAATCGTGACGAAGCTCGGCTGATGTACATCCAGCAAACAGAGAATGGCAAGAATGCTACGTTCTCCATGCCGGAGATCCGGGCTCTGAGCTCGCGCGTGAGCACAGTAAAATCGTTCGGCGATTTTTCGGTCATCGGCTTCACCATGGCCGGCCTTGGGGAACCGCGCACGGTTCGGGCTGGAGTCGCCGGAGGGTCGTTTTTCCAGGTGATGGGATTGCACCCGGTGCTGGGCCGGCTGCTGAATGCCGAAGACGACAATCCCAATGCCGCGGGCGTCCTCGTTTTGACCTATCGTTTCTGGTCTACCACTCTGAACCGCGATCCTTCCGTGATTGGTAAGACCGTCCGGCTCGCTTCGCGGACAGCCACGGTCGTCGGAGTTCTGGAGCCGTGCGTTCCTTATCCGGAGGATACCGAGATCATCGCCAATATCGTCACCAGCCAGCATCATCTTTCCGCGACCATGGTGACGAGCCAGACACACCGCATGACCGAATTGCTCGGCAGGCTCGCGCCTGGCGCCGACCTGAAGACAGCGCGCGCCGAGCTCGACGCCGTGTACGGGACGATCAAACGGGAGCATCCTGAAGCTTATCCGGCCAAAGGCGACTTCCACATCAGCGCAGTGCTGCTGCGCGACGAGCTCACCTCAGGAGCGCGCACCATTCTGCTTGTGCTGATGGGGGCATCGCTGCTGCTTTTCGTCATTGCCTGTTCCAATGCCGCAAACCTGATTCTGGCGCGCACAATACGCCGCGAGCACGAATTCGGCCTTCGCTCCGCGCTGGGAGCCAGCACTGCGGACTTGCGCCGCATCCTGTTGGCCGAGAGCCTGCTGCTGTGCGTCGCGGGCGCCTCAATCGGCATGCTGATCGCTCAGCCCATGGTGGGGATGCTGGCGCGATACGCCTCCCGTTTTTCCATACGCGCCCTCGATCTTACGATCGATTCGAGTATGCTCTGGGTGGGCGCGGGCCTGGCGGTAGTCGCCATGGCGCTGCTGGCATTCGTGCCGCGCCTGCCGTCATTTGGGCCGGTCGGCTGGAACCCGCGAGCCACCGGCGGCGCCAAGCGGCGACTCAAAGTTTTCGCGCTGGTTCAGATTGCCGCCTCTTTTGTGCTGGTGGCGGCGGCCGCAGCAACCGTGGATACGCTCCTCGCGCTTGAGTCTGCCCGCAGCGGCTTCGATACGCGCCATGTGCTCGCTGTCAACGTGCCGGTAATGCGCAACGGAAAAACACCGGCGCAGATAGTGGCCTATTACCAGGAGGCAATTCGGCGAATCCGTGAGTTGCCCAGCGTGATGAACGTTGCTGCCACCACAGCGGTTCCGTGGCGGGATGGCGACTTCAAACTCGAGTTTTCGATCGATGGGCAGGTTCCCGCCGCCGGCGAGGAACATCTCCGTGCAGCTTACGAGGTGGTCTCACCGGGATTCTTCGCAACCCTCGGCACGCCTGTCCTCGAGGGACGCGATTTCACCGATGCCGACCGCGCAGGTAGAGAGCCCGTCGCCATTATCAGCCAGAGTCTGGCGCAACGGATGTTCCCGAATCGGGATGCTTTGGACCATACGGTGATGTGGAGCGATCCGATGATGCAGATGATGCAGCCCGCTCCTCAGGCCCGACGTATTGTGGGCATCGTGGCGGATATAGACAACAACCATCTTGTGGCCACTCCGACGATGACCGTGTTTCATCCCTCCGATCAGGATCGCTTCCAGTTGACCGGGCGGCTCCTGGTGAACACCAACTCGGATCCTTATGCGCTGGTCCACCCCATCACCAATATCATCCGAACCCTTTACGCGGACCAGCCAGTCGAACGCGCCAACACGCTCGAGGACATCCGTGCGGAGGTGCTTTCGCCGAAACGGCTCAACGTAATGGTGTCCGGTGTCTTCGCGGCGGTGGCGCTTCTGATTGCCGTGGTAGGCATTGCAGGCGTGCTCGCGTTCTCAATCAGCGGCCGCACCCGGGAGTTTGGGATCCGGCTCGCCATCGGATCTGAACCGCGCGACCTGCTGATGCGCGTGATTGCGGAAGGCGCCGCAATAGCTATCGGCGGGCTTGCCTTTGGCCTTGCTTTCGGGTATGGGTTGGCGCGACTCGCCGGAACTTTTCTGGGAGACCTTAAGATGCCGGGCGTGTGGCCGATAGCCGGCGCGGCTTTGGTGCTGCTGCTGGCGGCAGTGGCTGCTTCGGCGATACCCGCTGCACGCGCGGCCCGCATCGACGTGATCGAAGCGCTGCGAAGCGAATGACCCTCGCCGCGCCTGGTCACTTCTTACCCGTTCGCCTCGGCGGTTTGGGATGGCGGAGTGATGCCAGGAACGTGTGGAAGGGTTCCGAATTGTGTCTGAAACGGCAAAGCACCCAGCAGTGGGGGACCTGTTCTATTGCGATTAAGGCAGGCAGCGCCCACAGTATCCAGGACGGCAACTGATGTCCGCTGCCAGTCGCCCCAACCAGCGCGGCGGAAAAACATGAGGCCGCAAGCACCAGGCACATGAAGCCAATCCGGCAGCGAATCCAAACCGCCCAGGAATAGGCTTCCACAAGCCAGGTTGAGGTGCTCCATGGGTGGCCTTCCGGGTTGTTCAAGCTGAGAGAAATTCCGCCGTAGTAGTATGCCAGCAGCGATCGCTGCAAATAGAAGCACAGGGCTGCGAGCAACAGCCATCCCGATCCGACCAGGACGAATGTAGAATCGCGCTCCCAGATCCGACGGAACACCGTATCTTTGCTCAAATCCGCATTGCCGATTCGATCCAGAGTGAGAGCGACGGCAGCGACGCAAAATGTGCTGAGAATGCCCATAATGGTCATCTCTTTGTCCAGGTAGTCCAGGTACTCTTTTGCGTTGGCCGTCGCCATGATGAACAACCATCACACAGCGGCTGAGGGAAGTCAATGCTAGTGATTCCCCTCCCTGTTGTTTTCCCAAATGAAGTGTGTCATGCTTTCTGTGGGAAAGCCAATGAAGGAAAAGACGGACGTTTTGCAGGGCACGCTGGCACTGATGGTGCTCAAGACCTTGGATGTTCTCGGTCCCCTGCACGGCTATGGAATCGCCCGGCGCATCGAGCAGATCAGCGGCGATCTGCTCACCGTGAACCAGGGCACGCTCTATCCGGTTCTGCTCAGACTGGAGCAGGAAGGTTCGGTGGCTTCCGAGTGGGGCGCCTCCGAGAACAACCGCAAAGCGCGATACTACCGGCTGACGCGGACCGGGCATAAACAGTTGCGCGCGGAAACCGAAGGCTGGGAACAGACGGCGGCCATCGTCGGACGATTCTTTGCCGTCAAAGCAGAAGATCTGAAATGAAGGCAGTGAGGCGATTTCTGCGGCGGCTCCTTGCCCCGGCCACCGCGCGGCGTGACGAAGCGCGATTGCGCGCGGAGATTGAAGAGCATCTCGCCTTGCAAGCCGCCGACAACATCCGGGCGGGCATGTCGCCCACCGAGGCGCGGCGCCGGGCGGCGCTGAAATTCGGAGGCGTGGAAGCGATGAAGGAAAGCTATCGGGACCAGAAGGGACTGCCGTTTTTCGAAGCGCTATTCCTCGAGACACGTTACGCGCTACGTCGCCTTCGCCTGGCGCCGGCATTCACTATCGCGACAATCCTGACGTTGGCACTGGGAATTGGGGCGACCACCTCGATTTTCACCCTGGTGAATGCCGTTCTGTTGAAGTCGCTGCCGGTGACGAAGCCCGGCGAGTTATACCGGCTGGGCAGAGAATCGCGCTGCTGCTACATGGGAGGGTACAGCCAGGATGGCGGCTTCTCCCTGGTCTCGTACGAGTTGTACCAACACTTGAGAGACAACACCAAAGGTTTTTCCGAACTGGCGGCGTTCCCATCGCTTCTGCTGCAGTTCGGTGTTCGCCGCTCCGGCGGCAACGAGGCTGCCCAGACTCTTCCCGGCGAGTTCGTCTCCGGCAATTACTTCAGCATGTTTGGGATCCAGGCATATGCGGGACGGGCCCTCATGGCGCAGGACGATCGGCCCGGAGCGCCGCCCGTGGCCGTGATGAGCTACCGCTTGTGGCAGCAACGGTACGGAGGCGATCCGTCGGCGATTGGCGGCGCCTTCCAAATCAATGATCACCCGTTTACTGTGGTGGGCATCGCCCCGCCGGGCTTCTATGGCGACACGCTGCGCGGCACGCCTCCCGATCTCTTTATTCCGCTGAACATGGAGCCGTATGTCCAGACCGATACCGATCTCGCAAAGTTCGATATTCACTGGCTGGGCCTGATCGGCCGCGTCGAGCCCGGCGCCTCTCCCGCATCCATCGAAGCCCAAATGCGGGTGGAACTCAAGCAGTGGCTGCATTCGCACTGGGGCGAGATGAACGTCGGCGATCGCGCGAAGTTTCCTGCGCAGACCCTGTACCTCAGCCCCGGAGGCGGTGGGATCACCAGCATGCGCGATCAATACGAGCACTGGCTACAAATCCTGATGACCGTGACCGGATTCGTGCTGCTGATCGTATGCGCCAACGTCGCCAACCTGATGCTGGTTCGCGGCATGGAGCGCCGAAGACAGACGTCGTTGAGCATGGCGTTGGGGGCGCGCACCTCGCGCATCGTGAGGGAACCGCTCGCGGAAAGTATCCTGCTCTCGCTCATTGGCGGCGCTGCAGGCCTGGCAGTCGCATTTGGCGGCACGCGCATGATTCTCGATTACGCGTTTCCTTCCGTGCCCGGATTCGCCGGCGTGCCTATCGATGCATCTCCTTCCATGCCGGTGCTGCTGTTCGCCTTTGCCGTTTCGCTAGCCACGGGCATTGCCTTCGGAATTGCGCCCGCCTGGATGGCTGTGCGGGTGGATCCCATCGAAGCGCTTCGCAGCGCCGGCCGCGCTACACCTGGCGCCGGCTCGCTGCCGAGGAAAATGCTCGTGGTGCTGCAGACGGCGCTCTCGCTGGCCTTACTGTCGGCGGCAGGGTTGCTCACCGCCGCGTTGCAGCATCTGGAAAATCGAAACCTCGGGTTCGAACAGGACCGGCGGGTCGTGGTCAGCATGAATCCCAGGCTGGGCGGCTATCGCCCCGGGCACCTCTCGCCTCTGTACCGGCGAATCCATGATTCCATCGCGGGCATTCCCGGCGTGGCTTCCGTAGCGCTCTGCCTGTACTCACCGCCTGGCGGCGGTTGGAGCTCCGGCGTTTGGGTGGATGGCCGTCCTTCGCCGGGGCCGGGCGACGACAACTCCGCGGCATGGAACCGGGTATCGGCGGGATACTTCGACACGATCGGCACTCCCGTTCTGCAAGGGCGCGGCATCTCCCCAGAGGATACCGCGGACTCGCGGAGAGTGGCAGTGGTGAGCGAGGCCTTCGCGCGCAAGTATTTCCGAGGCGAGGATCCCATCGGCAAACACTTCGGCAGGACGCCGGATGCCAGCCGGGAATTCGAGGTGGTCGGAGTAGCGAAGGATGCGCGCTACCTGACCCGCAGTCTCGGTCAGGCGACCGGGCCAGTGTTTTTCCTGCCCGAACCACAAGCCGACTACACGCAAATCCATCTTGGCTCGCTCTTCCTGCGCGACATCGTGATTCAGACCCGGCCGGGAGCCAGTCTGCCGGTCGCGGCGGTCAAACAGGCGATGGCCGCAGTTGATTCCAATTTGCCGATCGTCTCGATTCGCGCGATGAAGGAACAAGTGACCGGTCAGTTCACGCAGCAGCGCCTGATCGCGCGGCTCACTTCGTTGTTCGGCATCCTCTCGCTGATCCTGGCCTCGATCGGGCTCTATGGCGTCACCGCCTACAATGCAGGCCGCCGCACGAACGAACTTGGAGTGCGGATGGCGCTGGGCGCGACTCGCGGCCACGTGATGCGGCTCGTGCTGCGGGGAGCGGGCGCGCTGATTGCCCTGGGGCTGGCGATCGGGCTGCCACTGACGCTCGCCGTGGGACGATTTCTGGGGAGTCAATTGTATGGCATGAGTCCATACGATCCCATGGTGACGCTGGGAGCCATCGCAGCACTCGGATTGTCGGCGCTGGCCGCATCCTTTGTTCCTGCCTTAAGAGCAAGCCTGGCTTCGCCACTGGATGCGTTGCGATCTGAATAGCTAACATAAGTCTACAGGCGCTCGGATGTAATCTCTGGTACAATTCTTCGAGTCATGCAGACTGTAACCGTAGCTGGTGTGGCCGTCCTGCTGGCGTCGTTGCGTGCGCTGGCACAGCAACAGCAGCCGCCCGTGGAAGGCGCTCGCGAACTTTACTATCTCGCGGCGAGCCACAAGGATGCACTGCCGCCGATTCGCAAAGCCGCGGCTCCGGCCCAGCAGAAGACGCCGGATGCGCCCGCAGCCGGCGCTGGCGTAGTGCACTTGGGATTGCGGTACAACCTGGTGCTGGTGAATGCAGACAGTGGGAAATCGGAGGATGTCGACCCGGACCGCACACTGCGCACGGGCGAGTGCTTCGCCATCGACATCGAAAGCAACCGGTCTGGTTACTTGTACGTTCTGGCCAAGCAATCGAGCGGAAGCTGGCAGGCGCTTCTCCCTTCTCCGGAGATGACGGACGAAAGCAACATCATCGACCCGGGAAAGAAAGTGCGGATCCCCGCGAGTTACTGTTTCGAAATTCACGACCCGCCGGGAACGGAGACGTTGTTCGTGGTTTTTTCGCGGGACCCGAAGGATTTTTACGACCTATACCAGGGGATCCGTCGTGAAAATGCGAAACCCTCGCAGCCCGCGTCCTCGGGCACATCGAATCCCGTGCAGATGGCCAGCGCGAGCACGGTAAACAACGCCGTAGCCAGGATGTCCAAAGAGTTCGGCACACGCGACATAGCCATCCGAAAGGTGAGCCAGTCGACGTCGGCGCAGGAGCCCGCACATTCGGTGTACGTTGTGAACAACTCGAACCAGCCCACTGCCAGCCTGGTAACACAAATCCTGGTGCGCCATCGGTAGGGCGCTACTGCTTCAAGGGCCAGCCGGACAGCTTGTCTTTCGCGACGCTCACAGTCAGCATGAACGGCGCCTGAACGTAAGATTCCGCAGTCCCTTCGAATTCGAGCTCGACGCCGGGCTCGGCAGCACGCGGCATGGGCGCGCCGAACTTGAGCACGAGCTCTTCGGCGACCGCGTTGCTCATTCCTAAGACCACTTCCGTCGGCCTATTGACGGGCGTGCAGCGAATCACCGTCCCCTTCAGCCTGGGCAAAGGAGCGGTCTTCAGAACCTCATTGAAATACTTGTCACCTTCGGGAGATTCCAACTGCTTGCGGATACGCAGCCAGGCGGCAAGGGCGGGATTGGTCCGGATCAACTCCTCTTCGGCGCGGCGGGCGGCGATGACTGCCGCGGGTTCGATATTGAAGCCAGCCGGCGGGAAGAGACTTGTCGCGGCCGCGGTACGCAGTTCGTCCAGACCGCCTGGCTCGCCGTGATAGGACGTGTACATCTGCTCCAGAAGCGTATTCGCCTGACGCATCGAGGAGAAGCGGGCTAACTGCCATAGCGCCGGGACCTGCTTCTCCGGCCGTTTTTCGAGACCGAGCACGAGGCCCAGCCAAGCGGAAAGCTCGGCATTCTTAGGATCGAGATTCAACGCGGCGGTCAGTTCCTGCTCGGCGGAGGGGTAATCGGCCCGCTGCCAACGAATCCACCCCAGCGTGCGATGGGCCAGGACTTCCTGTGCGGGAGTCGGCTTCTGTGCCAGCAACTGGCGCGCCGCCTTCTCGCCGGCGTCCCAAAGTTCAGGCGACTGACTCTTCGCTCCGGGACTCAGCACGGTCAGCCAATAAACGCCCACCGGGTTGTTCGGCTCGTCCGCGACCATTTCGCGAGTCACTTCCAGCATACGGACGTTATCGCCGACGGAGTGATAAGCAGAAAGATAAAGTTCCCGGCGGATCTGGCGCAATTCGCTCTTGGGGTACTTCGTCTTCCATTCGTCCAGCAGCGCAATTTGTTTTTGGGGGATGGCTTCGGCGCGGATATTGAGCACCAGGTCGTACTCGGCGCGGTCCGTCCAGGCGGCCGCAAACAGCGGCGCGGAAACCAGAACCAGAGAGACTAGCGTGCGAGTCAAGGCTTTCACTCCTTCACCGTGACCACCTGGTATCCCAGGGCTTTGATTTCCACGGACTGCTGGTTAATGACCTGGCCGTCTTTGACGGAGCGGATCTCATATTTTCCGACCGGCAACTGCAACTTGGCGGGCACTTGCTGCGCGATGGTGCTTCCGTTGAAAATCACGGGAGTCTCACCCTGCGGTCCTTCCAGTTGCACAAAACCATACTCCTGGTTGCCGACACGGCGAATCATGATGTCGCGGGTCTCAGCGGAGGGGACCACTTCCAGGTGAAGCACCTGTTTCAGAATCTTAGAAAGCTCGGCCGCCTGGTCTGGGGTGATCACCGGCACAGGAGCCGGCGGCGGATTCGCGGCGGTGACTTCCTTTATCCAGCGAGTGATGTCTACCGGCGACGTCTGCAGGTAGCGATTGCCTTCCTCGTAGTCCGGCGTGCCAAATTTGATTCCGTTGAAGACCTCGTTGATCGGCGGCGGCTGCGGGATGCCAGCCTTGAGCTCTGCTCCCGCGTCCGCATTCACCGCGGCCAGTTGCGCGAGCATCGCATTGGCTTTTGCGATGGAGGCGGAAGCGCCCCGCAAGCGAATCGTCTTGAGGATGGCCAGCGCTTCGGGGAGTTGATCGTTCAGCAGGTAGCTGTTCAAACTCTGGAAAGCAGCCTCCGTGGCGAACGGATCGAGTTCGGCCGCCTTGCGATACAACTGAGCGGCGCCGGCAAAATCGGAGGCATCGAACTTCGCCTGAGCGTCGCGGCGCGCCTCGAGATACGGGAGCTTGCTAGCCGCCAATGTCTGCAGGGAACCGCCCGGCTTCCTGGCGATCACACGATTCACCAGGTCGATTGCATTGCTCCAATCTTCGCGCTGTTCGCGGCGGCGAGCGTCTTCCATCCACTTGGCAGCGGCGCCGGGGTCGTCTCCGGTTTCGCCATTCAAGGGCGGATGGAAAAAGAACTTGGTGGTGAGGCTGGAAATCGACCACGGAACCTGGCGGCCTTCGGTTTCGGTGGAGACCCTGGCGCGAACCCGCGTGAGCACATCTTCGAGAGTCAGCCCGGGCTGCGCGATCATTTCGGCCAAGGCCTCGGAGAACCAGCTATTGCGGCCGTTCGGATTGTCTGCGGCAACCTGTCCGGGTCCGGTGGAGAAGGCGATGTAGGTCTCCTTACCGGCGTTCTGCGGCTGGGCGAGGCCGCTCTGCAGCGAATTCGTGCTGGCGACCGGGTTGCTGCGGCAGGCGTCCAGAATCACGACGCTGCGCTTCGGCCGGTTCTTCAACGCCTCCACCAGCAGGGCCATGGAGAAGCAGCGGAACTTCGCTTGAATGACGCTGTTGGCGGCTTCGAAATCCACCGGCACCAGGAAGTTCTCGTTCTCGATCTGGATGCCATGGCCGGCATAGAAAAACAGAGCCGTGTCGTCCGGACCGAGTTGCTGCACGAACTCGGCGACGGCCTCTTCCATGGCGGCCTTGGGCGCATTCTCCCGGAGGATGGTTTTGAAGCCGGCGTCACGCAATGCCTTATCCATGACGCGCGCATCGTTAACTGCGTTCTGCAGTGGGCTGATGGAATAGGAATTGTTGCCGATGATCAAAGCGATGCGCTTTCCCTGTTCCTGCGGCGCGGCGGCCAGCGACGCCACGGCGAAGAGGAGTAGCGGCAAAACTCGTGTCCTTAGCGGCATGGTGTTTCTCACTAGCGAAAGAAAATTTGACGGGAGCGGTCGTCAAGGCTCAGATCTTTGTCGCACGTGGCAGAGACCAGGCGGCCACCATTGTAGACGTACTTAATGCGAGAGCTTTTGCCTTGGGCCTGAATCTCTTCCCCAACCAGGCGGGAATCCTGGTATTGCATGCTTCGTTCGTATACTTTGGACTTTCCCTGATAACCGGTGATGGAATCGAGTTGCTGCCCGTCCCATTCGAATTCCAGCATGAAATCACCGGGCGCCGATTGAGGGCTCGCCATTTCGCGGGCCTGGCTGACGCGGCCTTGCTCGTCGTAGGTCAACTGGAAGTAGTGAATCTTGTCCCATACGAAGGGCTCGAAGAACCGGTTGCCGGCAATCCCAACGGCTATGTTTTTTCCGGTGAACTGCTGAATGGCAACGGGATCGATGTACGGGTTGTTTTGCAGCACCAGCGATGATTGCTTTACAAACGCATCAGGGTCGACGGCGGAAGGGGCGCGTGCTGCTTCGTCGTAAGCGACGGATGCGACCTGGGGAAAACTCGGGCCATAGGCAAACGAGATTTTCCGCTCGCCGGTGGAACGCTCGGCCTTCTCGAATGTGGGAACGATCGCTTGCAACTTGTCGCCATTCCATTCGAAAGTCACGCGCATTTTTCCCGACGCTTCGATATGGTCGATGGGGGGCTGGAACGCCAGGCTGGCCGGGCAGTAGTAGACGCCCGGCGGGAGCTTTTTGCCGGAGAGCCAGTTGGCGGCGCCGTTTGCGGAGCGGTCCGCCGCAACGATGGAAGGCAGTAGGGCGCGCACCTTGGCGCGCTGGTCGGAGTTGGCGTCGAGTGTGTTGGCGGCCTCCAGGTAGCGGCTGAGGAAGGCGCGTCCCTGTGTGGGGTTGCGTGCGATGACGGCGGCGAGACCGGCGCCATAGAGCAATTCGGCGTCGTCGTCTTTAGCACGCAGACCGAGTAGACCCAGGTCATAAGCGGCGCGGAAACTGGATTCGGCCCATGCCTTCCGGAACTGCACCTTCACGTCTTCGAGAGTGCTGGTGCGCTGGTAAAGCAACTCGGCGCGCAATTTGCTGGCGGGCTCCCGCTCTTCGTTCACAGCGCGGAGATCGTAAGCATCCAGCGCGGCAAACGCACGGTTGAAATCATGCTGCGCGCCCAGGACTTCAGCCTTCTTCAGCAGAACCGGAAGGGAGTCGGGGTCGATGCTTTCAGCCTCACCCACGCTGCGAAAGGCCTCCTCCAGCTTATTGGCGGCTTTATAATTCGTGGCGAAAAGGAGCGCCTGCTTGATGGCTTCGCGCTGCCCCGCGGTAAGCTGTTTCTGTTTCCCCTGGTTGTCGATGGCTGCCTGGCGGGAGTAATCGGTCCACGCCATCATGACGTTCTGTTGCAGCACCTTATCCGAAGGCTGGCGGAAACTGGCCAAGACGGAATTCGCGCCAGGCGGCGCCGAATTCCTTTTCATTGAGGCGCTCATCTCCGGTCTGGCGGTGGACCTGGAGACTCGCGGTGAGCGCGTCGGTGTGCATCTTGACCATTTCGGGAAAAGAGTGCTGGTACTTTTCGAAATCGCGATCGCCCAACAGAAAAGCATCCCATTCCTTAGCGGCGGCGAACGCGCGGAGCACGGCGGTTTTGCGGTCGAGCCAAGCCTGGCGGTCTGCCAGCTCTTTTCGCAGTTTCACCTGTTCGGGCTGGGCTGGATAGACCACCTTGGAGAGCTCCGCCAGTTTGAGCCCCTGCTGTAGAGTTTCGATACCGGCTGTGCCATTTTCGAAACGGTCGTAACGCTGCCGCATGGATTGCTCGACGAATTTTTCCAGCTTGGCGACGGAGGGATCGGCGGGGTAGGCGCGGACTACGGCAGCCATCAGATCCATCTGGGTGGCAAAGGCCTTGCCCTTCCCCCCGATGAGTTCGAGTTGGTGATCGTCGCGGCAAAGGCGGGAGAGTTCCTCGACGCCGCCGGCCAGGAAGGCAACAAAGGCGGCCGTAGAGACTTCAGTGGGTGTCTTGTCGTTCTGAGCCTTCTTATAACTAATGCGGGCCGTCACCCAGATTTCCGCTGGGTTTGACGGCGCCGTTTTGGGAAGGCCTTCGGGGAGAAGGTACTCCATCCCGTCCTCGCTGTATATGCCAGGGATGGCGGCATCTGCATCCTTGAGCAACGTGCCGGTCAGGTGAGCGTTCGGCAGTTTGTTAATGGGTGCGGCCAGCTTTGGTTGCCGGCCCAAGGTTAGGACTTTATCTTTGCCGTTGACGGTAAGGGAGACGGCATCGTTAAACTGGTAGCCCTTGTCCGACCGGGTTACGACAACGGCGGCAGGCAGAGATCGGGCAATGAGAATAAACGCAAGGAGACGTAATGAATTCCGGCACCCCATACCAACCCAGGATGGGAGTATATCAAAAGGCGCGGCCTATGACTATGCGCATGGTACTGGTTTGATAGTACCTGCAAGTTCCAGAGGCGTAAAGATCTGGTACTACCGTCGCACGGGCTGCATCACAGTCCATAACCCACTCGTTTCTCCGACTGACCGATTCCTGCCGGTGCGAACCGCAGACACTTCTTTCAAAATAAGTGTTGCCAGTTGTTCAACGGCATCAAGAGTTTGAATATCATTGCGCAGTCCATCGGCAGGGAGCGCGGCAAGCCTGAGGGCGAGCTCGGCTGCCTGTTTCGCAAGTTGCTCCAACGTGGGTCTCCGGTGACAGTTGAAGGCTGTCCATCTCCATCGTACGCTCGCCTAATCCAGACCGAACCATCTCTTTGGTTAACTGCCATCGGGAAATGAGCCCGTCATTGACAGGCCATTCGGCCCATGATACCTTGCATATGCAAGGCTTGGTAAGCAAGGTATGGAAATCGATCGCGAACTTCTCAAAGGCAGCGTCAGTCTTCTGTTACTGAATCTGCTTTCCCGGGAAGCGATGTACGGATACGAGATTCTGCAGGAAGCCTCCCGCCGCAGTGCCAACACTTTCGAATTCAAGGAGGGCACTCTCTACCCGGCGCTGCATCAGCTCGAAAAGAAGGGCCTGATCGATGCCGAGTGGCGCACCGGCGACAACGGCCGCGAGCGGAAATACTATTCCCTGACGCCCAAGGGCAAGAAGGCCGCCCGCGAATACGAGCGGCAGTGGCAACATTTGAATGGCGTGATCAACGCCGTCCTGGGGAGCGAATAGCATGGGCGCCGACCACCTGATCAACCAGATCGTCAGCGCCTCTAAAATTCCCTCCGAAAGTCGGAGGCGCGAGGTCTTGCGCGAATTGCAGGCGCACGTGGAGGATTTCGTTCTCTACGCGCGCAGCGCCGGCCATACCCAGGAAGAGGCAGAGCGCCTGGCCTTGGCCAATTTCGGCGATCCGCGGCAGATTGCGGTGCAGTTCGGCTGGGTCTACCGCAGACGGCGCGCGGCCCTGCGCATCTCGGTCTTCCTCTTATCCACCGTCACTGTCGCGATCACGATTGCCGGGATCGTGATGTCTCTGCAGGCCGGCCTTGCGCTTGGACTCGGAGTGCCGCTTACGCGCATGTTCTCCGCGCGCCATACGATGATCGAAGCCGCCGACATCCTGGCCAGTGCGGCCGCCTATCTGGGCTTGATCTCGCTGGAGAAAGTGCTCGGTGAGCCGCAGTTTCGCCCGCGCCGCCGCGGCATTGACCGGCGATCTTCGCGTTTCTGATTGCTATCTTCAGGGTCGCCGGCGCTCCATGGCTCGTATTGGCTTTCGGGCTGGTCATCGCCCTCTTCCTGCGAACGGCTCAAACGCTGCTGAAGAGCCCGGGCGCCCGAACTCTGGTTGTGCTCGCAAGCTTCTGTTTGTTCGGCCTGATCGCGTTTGGTCCCATCAGCATGGCGAGTTGGCTGGTGATGGGCGCCGGCTATCTGACAATGACGCACCTGGCCGCGCGCGTGGATGGCGCGCTGTACAGGCAGTATCTGTAGGGAGGGCTGGTCCCATGTTGCAAGACCTGATTTTCGGCGTCCGCATGCTCCGCCGTAATCCCGGCGTTTCGATGCTGGCAGTGCTCTGCCTGACGCTGGGCATCGGCGCGACTACCGCCGTCTTCAGTTGGATTGAAGGAATCCTGCTGCGCCCGTTCCCGATGGTAGCCGTCGAGGACCGCATGTTCGCCATCACCGGAATGGAACGTAACGATCGCACCGACTCCTCCTGGCCGGATCTGCAGGACCTGGCCGCAAACTGCAAACTAGTACAAGCCTTTATCGCCGAGCACATCGGCGGCGCCACCCTCAACATCGGCGAACGCGCCGACCGAGCCACCGGCAGCGTCGTATCTTCCAACTACTTCGATGTCCTGGGTATTCGCCCCATTCTGGGCCGAACGTTTCAGCCGGAGGAAGACATCGGCCGCAACGCCCACCCTGTTACGGTGATCAGCTACGAGACGTGGAAGCAGCGCTACCGCGGCGATCCGGAAATCATCGGCAAAATGCAAATGCTCAACGGCGTGCGGCACAACATTATCGGCGTCACGCCGGAAGGGTTTTACGGCACCTTCGTAGGCTATTCGTTCAACTTCTGGGTTCCAGCGTCGATGGAGGAGGTGTTCGAAGGTGGCGGTTACAAGCTGGATAACCGCGGCGCACGCTGGAGCGAGGGATTCGCTATTCTCAAACCTGGTGTGACCATCGACCAGGCCCAGGCGGAAATCTCCGCCGTTGCTGCCCGGCTCGCGGCCGAGTATCCCGACACCAATCGCGGCCGTGGCTTCAAGCTCTATCCGCTGTGGCAGACACCCTTTAACAATGCGGGCACACTGTTACCCACGCTCCGGGCCTCGCTGGTGGTGGCGTCGCTGGTCCTGCTGATTGCTTGCGCCAATGTGGGCAACTTGTTGCTGGTCAAATCGTTTGCCCGCCGCCATGAAATGACCGTGCGGATTTCGCTCGGCGCGGGCCGCGCGCGGCTGATCCGCCAACTCCTCACCGAGGGACTGATTCTGGCTGTCGCGGCAGCCGCCGGTGGATTCCTGCTGGCACATTGGTGCCGCAACCTGATCACGCTCCAATTCCCGCCCACTGCCGCCGGCGTGGTCATTCACCTTCCCGCCCACGTGGATTGGCGGGTGCTGGCGCTGAGCGCTGGCGTTTGCCTGGTCTCTACGCTGCTCTTCGGCCTGGTGCCCGCTTTGCAGGCCGGTAAGATCGACCTGGCTACTGCCATCAAAGCCGAATCCGGCGGCGTGGTGGGCGGCCGCGGCAGGGCGTGGGTTCGCTCCGGCCTGGTCGTGGTGCAGGTGTCACTCAGTTTCATCCTGCTGGTGGGAGCGGGCCTGCTGCTGAAGAGCTTCCGCACTATGATGCAAACCGATGTCGGCTTCTCCACCGACAACGTGCTCGTCAGCAGCGTCGACATGATCGGGGCGGGCTACGACGGTCCCCGCATCCGTAATTTCCAAAACCAATTGGTCGATCGCGTTCAGGCGCTCGGCGGCGTTCAATCGATGGCATGGTCGCGCAGTGTGCCATTCACGTACAAGCCCTATCCTTCATCGCCCATCGAAGTGGATGGATTCGAGACCCAACCCGGCGAGCAGCCCACGGTGGAGTACAACGAGGTGGGCGCCGCGTACTTCTCCACCGTTGGACTTCCGCTGGTTTCCGGCCGCGAGTTCACAACTGCCGACAACGAAACCTCACAGCCGGTGGCAATCGTGAACGAAACTATGGTGCAGCGCTTCTGGCGCGGCGAGAGTGCCCTGGGGAAGCGTTTGCAGGTAAAAGGACGTTGGCTGAAGGTGGTTGGAGTGGCCCGGAACTCCAAGTACTCCAGCATGTTGGAAAACTCCAAGCCATTCTTCTATACAGTGCTGCGGCAAGGCGCCATCGGTGGGCAGAGTTTCCAGATCCGTACGCGCCTGGCCCCTTCGGCCATCGCCAGTGTGTTGGCGCGTGAAATCAAAGCGATCGATCCCAACCTGGCCGTGAGCGAAGTGATTACGATGCGGGAGAATATCGCTCGACGGACCTGGAGCCAACGCGCCGCTTTCAGTCTGCTGGCGATCTTCTCGTGCGTCGCGCTGCTGCTCGCCGGGATTGGGCTGTACGGCGTGATGTCGTACGCGGTCTCGCAGAGCAAGCGCGAACTGGGGCTGCGGATGGCGCTGGGCGCAACAGGTTCGGACCTGCTGCGCATCGTGATGTCGCAAGGGTTGAGACTCACGCTGGTGGGAATCGCAGCCGGCGTTGCGTTTGCGCTCGGCCTGACCCGATTGTTAGGTGACATGCTCTACAAGATCAGCCCACGTGATCCGGAATCGTTTATCTCGGCGTTCGCCGCGATGACGCTGGCCGCAGTCGTCGCGTGCCTCTTGCCGGCATGGCGCGCCACTCGGACAGACCCCGTCCGCGCGCTGCGGGATTCCTAGCAACCGGCGCCGCGGGAAACCAGATCATTCGCGTCGCGGCCACTGGATGGATTATCCTGAAACTGTCTGGGATGGTTCGCCTGCCCGTCTGACAAATCAAGAAAGAGGACTATGGAAACCGTTTTGCCTTCCCGCTACCAGGGTGTGTGGCTCGCAGGCGGCCGGCTGCCGATTTCCGCCAGGCCTCCACTCGACAGGCTACTGCAGGGTGTAGAAAGAGTGGCATCCATTCGCGCCGAAATTGCGAGCGCCGCTAAGGTGGCGACTATGCCACCGGTGGAAATCGTGCCGTATATCTGGACGCGCGATCGCGCGCTGATTTGCGGCCGCGTGACGGCGCTGCGCCAGGGCGATGGCGCCTATTTCGGCGTGCAACTTCCGGCGCCCACGGCTCTCTGCACCGACCGCGCAGCCGTGCGAGCCCTGCTGGTCCATGAATTCGCCCATTGGTTCTATATCGCCACGCGAGCGGTCAACGGCTCGGAGGCGGGGGAAAACGCCGCCGGCACTCTGGACCTCAGGAAAGAGCTGCTCAGCGAATTGGACACGCAGATCGACCCGCAGGATTGGTTCGGCGAAGAGGACGCACGCAGCTTCATTCAACACGGCGATTCGGCAACCCGCGGCATTTCGAAGCAGGCGATCGGCCTGGAAACGCAATTCTATGTGGTCAGCCCGGTTCTGGGCGACACCGCCGGCAGCATCGACATTAGCGACGACATCAAGGCTCATATTCGAAGTCTGAGGGCGCAACGGACGCACTGACAGGCGAATTCACTCCGTTGGCAACAATCAGCGCGATCTTCCGAAGAGGGTGGGGTAGAATCGGATCGTGCCCTATCCAGAAGAATTCATCGCTCCGATGCGGAGTGACCTTACCCAATACGGTGTGGAAGAAGCGCGGACTCCGGAAGCTGTGGACCGGCTACTGGGACCGCAAAGTGGAACCGTGCTCATCGTTGTGAATTCGATTTGCGGGTGCGCCGCAGGCCGGGCTCGGCCGGCAATCGGTATCGCTCTTCAAAATGCAGTCCGTCCCTCGAAGGTCGCCACCGTATTCGCCGGTGGAGACGAAGCCGCTGTGGCTCACCTGCGCTCCCTGCTCTCGGCGTATCCACCTTCGTCGCCGTCCATGGCTCTGTTCCGCGATGGCCAGCCCATTTACATGTTGCATCGGAGCGAAATCGAGCGGCGCGATCCCTATGAGATTGCGGCGCTTCTGAAAGAAGCGTTCGAACGTTTCTGCGCCACGGAACCGTCGGTAAGCCGAACCAGCTAATTCTAAGCGGCGCCAATATAAGTGGCTGACTTGGGGCGGCCGTGAATCTGCTCCATCATGCCCAGCATGTCCCAGTTCTGCCAGCCTTCCACAAGGCGGCCGTCCGCCACCCGAAGGATTGAGATCCCCGTAACGTCAATGGTTCTCCCCGTTGCCGGAATGCCCAGTCCATCGCCGGTGTGTTTGGCGCGACAGGACCATCGGACGCACACGCGATCATGTTCTGCGATTGTTTCGTGGACAGTCACGCGAAGCTCTGACAACGCGCTGTTCAGCAGATCAAAAAACGGGTAGAACCCCTCTGGCCCCGCGGAATCGACTCCGCCATCGTGGATCACACCATCTGGCGCGAGTATTTCGGCGATCGCGTCCCGTCGGCCTTTGTTCCAGACCTCCTCGAACCATCGGGCGCCCAAGTTTCGTTCGGTGTCAGTCATCAGCAGTCCCCCAGTTAGTGTACGCCATGTTACTGACTCAGATTCTGCCGCCGCGCCACTGACCTCTTAGTTCGCGCTCGGCTTCTCGACGTGATCGATCACCATCACCTTGGCTGGTCCTTTGCGGGCATCGAGCCGCAGTCCGAGTTGTTGGCGTATCGCCTGAAAGATCGAAGGCCCCGAAGTGTCCAGAGGCTCCCCGTTCAGCAAGGCGGTCGAAGGGATGTTGGCCGGCAGTTCCATGGTGTAGGTCAGAGTGAAATCAAACTCGCCCTTTAAGCCAGTCTGATCGATTACGGGACGGTCCAGAATCGCTGCCAGGCGAAACGCGAACAGCTCCATTGACGCCGCGGTCGCCGTCCATCTGGCGTGAAACGGCTTGTCCCTCCCCTGCTCAATCCACGGTTCACCCGAGTTAGCCGCGTCGTGCGCCGTCAACTTCGGCCCGCTACTCTCTACAATGAGCGCATAGACCGGCATCTCCTTGGTCTCGAAGTGAAACTTCAAATGGAAGCGCTCTGCCAGCAGACTTTGCATCATCAGGTGGTGTTGCTCCAGGCTGGACGGCTTTTCTGCCTGCGCCTCGATATCGAAGCGGTCGGTATCCACCCACCCCGGCGCCCCCACCACTTGATCCGCCTTAATGCGATATGCCGATGAGATGTACAGATTTAGCGGCAGGTTGGTGCCGCGATAGCGTTGGCCTCCTGGTTCGGGACGGGCAATGCCGGGTTGTCCTGGCGTGGCTGGCTTTATCGAAGCCACTTCGTACTTCAAAGCGGTGTCCGGCGCGGGTGACTGGGCGCCGGCCAGCGCAATCGCCGCGAGCACTGCAACCGTCATCCTCTGGCGCATAGTTATCTCCGAGAGCAAAGATGTTAGACTCCGCTGGCGCAGCCGGAGTTCCAAAGTTAGCAGCGCATGGTCTTTCGCTTGGCGGTGGCGCGACCGGCAGTTTGGATCTTGGCGATGTATTCGGTGGCGACCGGGACTTTGCAGGCAGTGTCGCCGACGTTTACCGAAACCACGCCGATCTGCTTGGCGATGGAGGCGGCCTGCTTGAGTAGCGGCGCGACGTACGTGCCGACAGCGATCACGAAGCCGTTCATGGTATAGCGGGCCCGGTTGGGAGCGGCTTCGATCCTGCCGGGGATGCTCTTCAGCAGAGCTTCGATCTCGGGGAGGTCGAGCTCAGAATCGGGCGAAGTGGCGACGATGCCGCTGTAGGTGCACCAACCCGCGGCAGCCACGTGCTCCTTCTTGGACTTGATCCACTCCATTGCCAGGCCACGCGGATCGGCACTTTCGGCAGCCACCCACGGGACGGTGTACTCAGAGACCATCGACATACTCACAGCCGAGTTCGCCCAGCTCTGCAGTTGTTTCCTGGTGAGTTGCGCGCCGTCGGCCACCAAGCCGGCGAGATACATGGCTTCGAAAATCCCTGTCTCGTAAAGTTCGCAGGCGAGGACCTGCTGCTTCTTGATGGTCTTAGCGATGAGCTTCATGTCCGCGCCACTCACGCCGAGGGTGCGCTCCGGCGGCGCGCCATGGCGGATGTAGGTGGCGCGGAACTTTTCCGAGGCTTTGGACTTCAAATCGGTCATGACGGTTTGGAGAGTAGGCATGGTCACCTCCGGTTCTATTCGAATCAGAATACACGATTCCGCCCGGGGTCCCCAAAAAACATTACACGCATGGCGGGATTTGCTCTCCGCTCCCGCCCTTATGGGTGGAGGTGAAGAAAATGAGGTTCAAGAGCTTGATCGTGCTGGCGGTTCTGGGAGTAACCCCATTGGCGGCGAAGGTCACAGCTAAAATGGCGGCGGAACCTAAGCACCGCATCACGGTCTGCATGGACCGGAGGAACGATGTCCAGATCGCCTACGCCTGCCTGGGCGCCTCAAGGCTCTTTGCCGATGCCGGCGTGGAACTCGAGTGGCATACGCGCACCGCATGCCCGACCACCGAGGACGCGATCCACATCGTGTTTTCCGATCTAACTTCCCCCAACAACCGGCCAGGGGCGTTGGCCTATGCCTACCCATTCCAATCAGGCGGCATCGTCATATTCTACGACCGTGTCGAGGCAAGCACCTCGCGCATGGGTTTGAGCCGCCTGCTGGCCTACGTGATGGCTCATGAGATCGCGCATGTGCTCCAAGCGGTCAGCCGGCACTCAGAAACCGGGATCATGAAAGGCATGTGGAACGGCCACGATAGAGCCCAAATCCAACTGAATACCCTGGAGTTCAGCCTCGAAGATAGAGAGTTCATCCGTATGGGCATCAAAGCGCGAGAGGCGAGATGGGCGACCAGCCAAGCCGCCTCGATCCGCTAGACCTGGGCCATAATGGCAGGATGCAGACCATCTTCCCGATGATTGCCTACGAACATGCCGCTGCCGCTATGGACTGGCTGGTGACCGCCTTCGGATTCACCGAAAAGTGCAGAATGCTGGGGCAGGATGGGCGGTTGGTCCACGGCGAGTTGGAGCTTTCCGGCAATCTGGTGATGGTCGCCACCCCGACTTTGGACTACCAAGGCCCCAAACGCCACGCCGAACAGTGCGAGGCGGCGCGCCGATGGTCGACCATACCGTACATTATCGATGGCGCGCTGGTGTACGTCGACGACGTGGAGGCGCACTTCCGGCGAGCCGAAGCGGCGGGTGCGACGATTCTCAGTGGCCTGGAAGTGGGCGGCGCTGGAAAACAGTACCGCGCCGCCGACCTCGAAGGACACCGCTGGATGTTTGCGCAGAAAGGTTAACGCCGCGCTCGCTAATTCGCCAGCAGTTCCTTCAGCAGCTCAGGTGTTTTATACAGTTTCCGCAGCGCTTCCGTCATTCCAGCGGTATGAACCGCCACGGATCGATTGGTTTCGCCATCGTAGAAGAAGTCGCCAGCCAGCGATTCGATATTTCCGTCGAAGATGAGACCCACCAATTCGCCCTTGGCGTTGATCACGGGCGAGCCGGAGTTGCCCCCGATGATGTCGTTGTTGGTGACGAAATCGAGCGGCGTCGCCAGGTTCAGCTTGTCCCGATTCTCCTGGTAGCGCGACGGCAGGTAGAACGGACCGTCATAGTTGAAGCTGGCCGCGCGGTCATAGAGGCCGTAGTAAGTCGTCTTGGAAGGCGCCTTGGTGCCGTTCATCGGATAGCCTCCCACTTTGCCATAGGAGAGCCGTAGAGTAAACGTCGCGTCCGGGTAGGTTCCCTTGCCGTACACAGCGAACCGCGCCTTGCCGAGTTGCTCCCCGGCGCGCTGCTCCACGCTCTGCACATGGTCCTGATACTCGCGTGTGAGTTGGCGGCGGATGGGGTCGAGCCGGCGAGCCAGCACGATCATGGGATCGTTAGAAGCGGCCACTGCAGCGGCGCCACCGTTCACCAGGTCGCGGCGCACCGCCGGATCGGCGAGTTTGCTGCCGTTCACCAGGGCGGCGGCGGCATCCTTGGGCGATTTGCCATCGAGCGCGGTCTTGACGAACGGATCGGCCGAACCTAATTCCGCCTGCGCCTGCTCGAGTGCCCCGGCGATCCGCGCAATTTCCATCGCGGCGTACACCGGCGCCGGCGAGAACATCCGGTACTGCAAGGTCTCCAAACCGGCTTCATGATAAGCGGGCAGCCGGTCGGCATCGGGCTTCCGAATCTCGGCCACATACTCCACGATATTCTGCGCCAGCGCGGCAAGCTGCGAATCGAGCGTGCGGAAAATGCGCTGCTTCGCGATGGTCTCCGCCTGCTTCTCGGCGCCGGCGATGGCGTCCCAGGCGCCTCCGTATGCGGCTTTCCAATCGGCGTGAGCCATCACCTTCGCGCGGAAATCGGCCTCGTCCTTCCGTTTGACGGCCATGGCGCGCTGGTCCAGCAGGCCCTTTTCGCGGCCTTCATACGCCTTCAGGCTGTTGGCCAGGCCGAAGATAGCGGTCGCCGCCTGGCGCGCCTGCTCCGGCCCTTTCGCGGAATACTGCTCCAGCACCGCGATGCGATGGCGCAAGCTGCGGATGGTGATGGGCTGGTGCACATCTCGCATGTAATCCAACTCTGCCACGGTGTCCTGCCGGTGAGTGCTGCCGGGGGAACCGGCCACAAACGCCAGATCGCCATCGGCCGCGCCCAAAGCGTTCCACTTCAGATAGTCCTTGCTCTCGATCGGCTTGCCGTTCTCATATACGCGGAAGATGGCCATATCCAGATCGAAGCGCGGGTAGGTGAAATTGTCAGGGTCGCCGCCAAAGAAGGCCGCCTGCTGCTCCGGCGCGAAGACCAGGCGCACGTCGGTGTACTTCTTGTAGCGATAGAGCCAGTATTCCCCGCCCTGGTACAGCGTCACCACGTCGGAGCGCAAACCCGTCTTCTGCAGGCTCTCCTTTTCGATGGCGGCCAACGTAGCATTGCGCGCCGCGAAGGCCGCTTCGGCGGTCTTGGCGTCCTTTAGCGCGGACACCACTCGCGCCGTCACGTTTTCCATTGAGACCAGCACGTTGACCTCGAGATCGGGCGACTTCATCTCCTGCTCTGGCGTGGCGGCGTAAAAGCCCTCCCGGATGTAGTCGTGCTGCGCAGTCGAGTTCTTTTGCAGTTGCCCGCGCGCTACGTGATGGTTGGTAAGCAGCAGCCCGTGGGCGCTCACGAAGGAGGCCGACCCGCCATCGTTCATACGAACGCAGGACAGGCGAATGTGATCGAGCCACTGCTGAGTGGGCGTGAAATGATACCGTTCCCGCAAAAGCTTCAGGGGCGGATTGTCAAAGGTCCACATGCCCTCGTCGGCCATCAGAAGAGTGCCGCAGCACAAAAGGGCAGCGAGAGTTTGGAGAGTTTTGGGTCTGGTCATGCTGGTTCCACCACGATTGTAGCGCCTGGCTTGTACACTATTGCGTAAGGAGTGCCACCATGCGCTGGTTGTTCATTTGCGCCGCGGGATTGCTGCTCACCGCGGGCCTGTTCGCTCAGACGGACGACGATGCCATTCGCGCCATCGTCCAGAAATATATGGACGCGAGAGAGAGCCAGGACGTTGCGGCGGTAGCCTCGCTTTTCACCCCCGATGCCGACCAACTGGTCTCGTCCGGCGAGTGGCGCAAAGGGCGCGACGAACTGGTGAAAGGAACGTTGGCGAGTTCGCGCAATTCCACCGGCAAGCGCACCATTACGCTGACGTCCATCCGATATCTGGCGCCGGGATGGGCGATTGCAGACGGTCGGTATGAATTGGGGGAACGGAAGATGTGGACGTGTTTCGTGCTGCGCAAAGAAGGCTCGATCTGGAAGATCGCGGCAATCCGGAACATGCTACCGGCAGCGCCGGCTGGATAGCCCGGTAACCAATGTGGAGCGGCTCGCGCCGCTTAAAGCCTGATGTTTTGCGCCTGGCCGGCTTTCAAAGCGATCGTCTGAACTTTGCCGGCACAACGTATGCGATGCGTCCCCGCAATCTTCGCCGTCAACGTGGCCGACACTGCCTTGCCTCCTTTCCATTCCATTGCCACCTCCAGCCCTCCGCGTGCGCACAGACCTCGCACGCGGCCATCGGGCCACGCCTTCGGCAGCGCCGGCAGCAGCACGATTTCGCCCGCGTGGCTCTGCAGCAGCATCTCGGCGATTCCCACAGTGCCTCCGAAATTGCCATCGATCTGAAACGGCGGGTGCGTATCGAACAGGTTCGACAGCGTCGATTTGCGCAGCAGCGCCATCACATTCTCATATGCCAGTTCCGCCTCTTCCAAACGCGCCCAGAAATTGATGATCCACGCGCGGCTCCATCCGGTATGGCCGCCTCCGTTGGCCAGGCGGCGCTCCAGCGTCTTCCTGGCCGCGGCCGCCAGATCGGGCGTGCCGCGCAGTGTGATCTGTTTCCCCGGGTGCAGCGCGAAGAGCTGCGACATGTGGCGATGCCCCGGTTCCACTTCGTCGAAGTCCTGCGACCATTCCTGAATCTGTCCGTGCTTGCCGATCTTCAAGGGCGCCAGGCGTTTCAATGCCGCGGTGGCGCGTGCACGAAACTCGGGCTCGATTCCCAGGATCTCCGCGGTCCGCACCACGTTGGTCAGCAGATCGTGGACGATCTCCTGGCTCATGGCCGGCGCCATATCCACCGTGCAGCGCGTGCCATCGGGCGCCGCGAAGCTGTTCTCGGGCGATTGCGCGGGACCGGCCAGCAGGTTGCCGGTCTTCGGATCTTCGGTCATGTAGTCGAGATAAAACTCGGCGGCGCCCTTCATCACCGGCCAGGCGCGCGTGCGCAGAAACTCGCGGTCGCCCGTGAAGGCGTAGCGCTCCCAATAATGCTGCGCCAGCCAGCCCGATGCTCCCTGCCACATCATGTAGCGTGCCAGGCCTTCGAGAGCGGTACGCCCCCAGAGATCTGTGGTGTAGTGCGCCACCCATCCCTTGCAGCCGTACGATACCTGGGCGGTGCGGCTGCCAGGCTCGCGCAGCATGTCGACGAAATCGAAGAGCGGACCGGCGCACTCTGAAAGATTGCAGACCTCGGCCGGCCAGTAGTTCATCTGGATGTTGATGTTGACGTGATAGTCGGCCTGCCACGGCGGGGCCATGCCATCGGCCCAAATGCCTTGCAGGTTCGCGGAGAGAGTGCCGGGGCGCGAACTCGATAGCAGCATGTAGCGGCCGTACTGGAAGTAGATAGAGAGCAGTTGCGGATCGTCGCCGCCCTGCTGCATTGCCGCGAGCCGGTCGTCGGTGGGGATGGCGGAGCGGTCGGTCCCACCCAGACTTAGTTCCACACGGCGAAAGAGGCGTCGATGGGCATCGATGTGATCGCGGCGCAGTTGGGCATAGGGCTTCGAAGGCGTGGGCGGGCGGTGGACCGAGTCGATTCGGAAGTGGGGATAGTGGAGACGATAGTTGGTGCCGGCGGTGAGCAGCAGCGTGACCGCATCGGCATTGCGAATCGTGAGGCTGCCGATGGATGCTTCCACCTGGCCGCTCTTGGCGTTCGCCTGCAGGGCGCACTCGAACACCACGCCCTCATGTTCCGCCTGGCCGCGCATCAGGATCCGACTGCCTTCGGCGTGCACCTCCGCGCCCTGACGCTGCAGTTTCGCCGTGAATGAGATGCTGCCGGGCTTGTCGGCAGAAATCCGCACGGCCATCGTCTGATCCGGCTGTGAGACCAGGACCTCGCGCGTATAGCGCACACCACCAGCACTGAATTCGACGCTCGCAATGCCCGTGTCGAGGTCGAGTTGGCGGCGATAGGCCTGGGGCGTCGAAGCCGCGGGAAAGTCGAGCAGCAAATCGCCGAGCGTCTGATATGAAGGGCGCGGCCCGCGCAGTGACTCCACCGGCCGCCACGCCGCACCGAGCTTATCGGCCTCTGCATTCTTCCCTTCGAGCAGCAGCTTCCGCATCTGAGCGATAACGTCGCGAGCGTCTGCGCTGTCTTCGATGACAGGATGGCCCGACCAAAGACTGTGTTCGTTAAGCTGGATCCGCTCGTGCTCCACGCCGCCGAAGACCATGCCGCCCAGATTTCCGTTGCCGACGGGCAAGGCTTCGGTCCAAACCTTGGCCGGCTGACGGAACCAGAGCGTCGTCGCGCTAGGTGCGGGCAGTGCCTGCGCGGACGCCCGTCGTGCGGCCAACGTCAAGGCCGCCGCCTGCAGAAGTCGCCTGCGGGTAGTCGTTTTTCCCATATTGGTACGTATTTACGATACTCCCGCGCGGAGGCGCCACGGCTGCCCGACTGGAAGCTGTTGAGAGCGCAACGGCTCTGTCCCACGAACGTAGCGCTGAGCACCGTGGCATTCCGGATGCACGCAATCATACATGCCAGCAAATAAGAAAGGGAAGAAAACTATCCTCGTTACCGGCGCGACCGGCCACCAGGGAGGAGCATCACTGCGGCAATTGCGCGATCGCGGATATTCCGTGCGCGCCATGACTCGCGACCCAGACCAGCCGAAAGCGCGCGCTCTCACAGGTCCCGGTGTTGAAGTGGTGCGCGGCGACATGGATGACCAAGGTTCGCTGATCCGGGTCATGGACGGCCTCCACGGCGTTGTTTCGGTGCAGGACCCTCACGCGGCGGGAGTGGAAGGTGAGATTCGCCAGGGAATCAACGTCGCCAATGCGGCCAAGCGCTCTGACGTCCGGCACTTCGTCTACTGCTCCGTGGCGAGCGCGCATCAGAAAACGGGCATTCCACACTTCGACAGCAAACTGCGCATCGAGGAGCACATACACGGCACAGGGATGCACTTCACGGTTGTGCGTCCGGTGTTCTTCATGGAGAACTGGCTCGGCATGCGGCAGATGATCGAGAGTGGAACGCTGGCCCTTCCACTGAGTCCGGACACGCGACTGCAGATGGTCGCGGTGGAGGACATCGGCAGGGTGGTGGCGACGGCTTTCGAGTATCCGGGCCGATGGCAGGATCGCATCTTCGAGTTGGCGGGCGATGAGCTCTCCATGTCGGAACTCGCCGAGGTGTTCACGCGCGCGTCCGGGCGCGACGTTCGCTACGTGCAGGTCCCGTGGGACCGGTTCGAGGGACAGGCAGGCAAGGAAATGACGACGATGTACCGCTGGTTCCAGGACGTCGGCTACCACGTCAATATCGGATTGGCCCGCCAGGACTGCCAGAACCTGATGTCGTTCGACCACTGGATCAACGCCAACTGGCACAGCGCCACCCGAACCGCCGGTTAACCGCGTTTTCCGACTTGCAACGCAAAGGGTGCCGGTGCTTTCACCCTGCTAAAATCGAAGCACCCGATGCCATCCCAGGTTCGCAATGCTGCCGCCCGCCAGTTCTTCTCGCGTCACGGCACGCTATCCAAATGGCATCCCAGCTACGAGTTTCGCGAAGGCCAGGTGGAGATGGCGGAGGCCGTGGAATCGGCCCTCGCCGATAAGCGCCACCTGATTGTGGAAGCCGGCACCGGCACCGGCAAGACGCTCGCCTACCTGGTGCCCGCGCTGCTCTCCGGCAAGCGCATCATCGTCTCCACCGGCACCAAGAATCTACAGGAGCAGCTCTTCTTCAAAGACGTCCCGTTCCTGCAGCAGCACTTCTCGCGGCCCCTCAAAGTCTGCTACATGAAAGGCCGAAACAACTACGCCTGCCGCCAGAAGATTTACGATGCCGAAAAGGAACCCGTGCTGGCGGGCCTGGAAGAGGTCGCCGACTTTCAGATTATCCAGGAGTGGGAGAAGACCACCGAGTTCGGCGATCGCTCCGAGATCAAGACCCTGCCAGAGGGCAGCACCGCATGGGCCAAGCTGGATGCGCGCAGTGAGTTGTGCAGCGGCCAGAAGTGCCCCAACTTCGAACGCTGCTTCCTCACCCTGATGCACCAGCGCGCCATCGAAAGCGACATCATCATCGTCAACCACCACCTTTTCTTCGCCGATCTCTCGTTGCGCGACGAGAATTACGAAGGCGGTATCCTGCCCGAGTATCACGCGGTGGTCTTCGACGAGGCTCACGAAATCGAAGACGTGGTGGGCCAGTACTTCGGAGTCTCCGTCAGCAACTATCGGCTGCAGGATTTGCGCCGCGACATCTCCGTGATCGGCCGCATGAAGAAGTTCGGCACACCGGAACTCGACCGCATCCTGGGGCGGCTGGACGAACTCACCGTGCAGTTCTTCGCGCTGTTCGGCGAGGCTGAGCGGCGCGTCGCCTTCACCGGCCGCGACGCCTTCCGCGAAGACAATGAAGAGGCCTACACCGACCTTCTGGCCGCGCTGGACCTGATCGCATCGCATCTCAAGCTGCTGCAGAATCCGCCGGACGAGATCATGCCGCTGTTCCGCCGCGCCAACGAACTCTCCATGGCGCTGCGCTTCGTGATGGAAGAAGACGACGAAGAGCAATACGTCTTCTGGATGGAGAAGCGCGGACGTGGCTGCTTCCTGCAAGCCACACCCATCGACGTTTCTCGAATGGTGGCGGACCGCCTGTTCGCGAAAGTGGAGACGTGCGTCCTCACCTCCGCCACGCTGGCGGTAGCGGGCGGATTCGACTATGTGCAGAAGCGGCTGGGGTTAGAAAACCCGCGCACCCTCATCGTGCCCGGCCATTTCGACTATCAGAAGCAGTCGCTGCTGTACGTGCCGCAGCACTTGCCCGAACCGCGCAATCCGGCGTTTACCAGGGCGGCTGCCGAGGAAGTGATGCGCATCCTGAAGCACAGCCGCGGACGCGCGTTCGTGCTCTTTACCAGCTACCAGCAGATGCGCATGGTCCACGACAAGGTGTCGCTCGAGATCGAATATCCCACGCTGCTGCAGGGCACCGGCCCGCGCACGGCGCTGCTGGAGGAGTTTCGCTCCACGCCCAACTGCGTGCTCTTCGCTACTTCCTCGTTCTGGCAGGGCGTGGATGTGCCGGGCGAACAGTTGAGCTGCGTTATCATAGATAAACTGCCATTCGCGGTGCCCAACGATCCTGTGGTCAATGCCCGGATCGAGAAGCATCCGCAAAGCCGGGGGAAATCCGTTTTACGACTACCAGATCCCGCAGGCCGCTATCGCTTTGAAGCAGGGATTCGGGCGGCTGATTCGCAGCAAGTCGGATCGAGGAGTGCTGGTTCTGCTGGACAATCGCATTACCAAGCAGCGTTACGGGCAGGTGTTTTTCGATAGCCTGCCGGATTACGGATTCACCACCCGATTACAGGACGTGGAGAAGTTTTTCGATGTTTGAAGTCACTATAGAAGAGACATTCGCCGCCGGACACGCGCTGCGGAATTACAAGGGCAAGTGCGAGAACGTGCACGGCCACAACTACCGCTGCCAGGTGACCATAACCGGCGCGGAACTGGATTCCATCGGACTGCTGGTGGATTTCGTGGAATTGAAAAAGGTGGTCCACGGGGTGTTGGACCGCATGGACCATCAGTGGCTGAACGAATTCCCACCGTTCGACGTGCTCAACCCGTCGGCGGAAAACATGGCTAAATACATCTACGACGAAGTACGCTCAGGCCTGGGAGACAAAGAGGGCGTACGAGTGGGCGCAGTCCGATTGTGGGAGACAGACACGGCCAGCGCCACTTACCGGCCGTAATGACTCATTTCAAGGCAAGGGAAAACGCCGGTGGCGTTACCACCGGCGCTGGTGTTTACTTGCCGTAATAGGCGGCGTTGCGGGCCGTGAAATCCGACCACTTCTCCGGCAGATCGTCGAGAGCGAAGATTGCCGAGACGGGACAGACCGGCACACACGCGCCGCAGTCGATGCACTCCACGGGATCGATATAAAGGAGTTCAGCGTCGGCGTGATTGGGCTCGTCTTTCTTCGGATGAATGCAATCGACCGGGCAGGCGTCGACGCAGGCAGTATCTTTGGTGCCGATGCAAGGTTCAGCGATTACGTATGCCATGATGTTGTTTTCCCAGGTACATATAAATAGCACAGCGGCTCAAGAAACACAATTCGATGGTTGCCAACCGCACGGTCGAAGCACCAAACTGTAGTAGATGCCGGCCAAAGTTCGAAAAGCAGTATTCCCAGCCGCTGGGTTAGGCACCCGATTTCTGCCCGCCACCAAGGCCCAGCCCAAAGAGATGTTACCGATTGTCGACAAACCTATCATCCAGTATGGGGTGGAGGAAGCGCTTCATTCGGGGATTCAGAACATCATTATCGTGACGGGCCGCGGAAAGACCGCCATCGAGGACCATTTCGATGTGAGCTTCGAGCTCGAAAACCTGTTGGAGACGCGCGGTAAGAAGGATCTGCTGGCCATTGTGCACGGCATTTCCGACATGATTAACGTCTCGTATGTGCGCCAGCGGGAGGCTCTGGGCTTGGGCCACGCCGTCTTGCGCGCCGCCGAATTAGTGGGCGATGAACCGTTTGCCGTGGTGCTGGCCGACGACGTGATCGAAGCCGAGACGCCCTGCTTGCGCCAGCTCCTGGATATCTACGACTTCTTCGCCGCGCCTGTGCTGGCTGTGATGGAAGTGCCGCCCGAAAGCATCTCGTCTTACGGCGTCGTCGATGCCGAACCGGTCACGCACAATGGCTCTGCCGATCGCCTGTTTCGAATCCGCGACCTGGTAGAGAAGCCGAAGCAATCGGAAGCCCCATCCAACCTCGCCATCATCGGACGCTACGTCCTCACCCCGGAGATCTTCAATTCGCTGCAGTCCATCGACCCCGGGTCCGGCGGCGAAATCCAGCTCACCGACGCGCTGAAACATCTGTTACGCACCCGCCCCATCTACGCCTATCGTTTCGATGGAGCCCGCTACGATGCCGGAGACAAACTCGGCTTCCTCAAAGCAACGGTAGAATTCGCCCTGCGAAGGCGTGACTTGGGAGGACCGTTCCGGGAATATTTGAAGGGGCTGAAGCTTTAGACGGCCAGACTTTCCGCGACTGCAAGCTGTGCCACGATAGAAACATGCTTCCCCCAGAAGCGAAGCAAAAGATCGCCGATCTGCTCGGCCCCCGCGGATATCTGGACCGCGCCGAGGATCTGAAGCTATACGAGTACGACGGCGGTGTCGACAAGCACCCACCCGACCTGGTAGCCTTCCCGCGCAACACCGAGGAAGTGGCCGCCATCGTCAAGGTCGCGCGCGAGTTCAATCTCCCGTTCGTCGGTCGCGGGGCCGGCACCGGACTTTCAGGCGGCGCCATTCCGGTAGAGGGCGGCATCATGATCGCCTTCGCCCGCATGAACCGCATCCTTGAAATCGACCTGGAAAACGAGCGAGCCGTGCTGCAGCCGGGCGTGGTCAATCTGGACATCACGGTGGCCGTGGAGGGAAGCGGCTATTTTTACGCGCCCGACCCGTCCAGCCAGCGCGCCTGTACCATCGGCGGCAACGTCGCGGAGAATGCCGGCGGACCGCACACGCTCGCATACGGCGTCACCACCAATCACGTGCTCGGCCTGGAACTGGTGCTGCCCGACGGCAGCGTAGTCGAGACCGGGGGCAAGGCGGCCGACCTTCCCGGCTACGACCTCACCGGCCTGCTTACAGGCTCTGAGGGCACCATGGCGCTGGTCACCAAGATCACGGTGCGGGTGATGCGCAAGCCCGAAATCGTGAAGACCGCGCTGGCGATTTACGAATCGAACGAGGACGCCGGCCGCACGGTGGCCGAAATCACGGCGCGCGCCATCACACCGGTTGCCATCGAAATGCTGGACGGCGTGATGCTTCGCATGGTGGAAGAGGCGACCCACGCCGGCTACCCCATGGATGCCGCGGCGGTGCTGCTGATCGAACTCGAGGGCATTCGCGAGACCGTGGAGGAACAGGTGGAGCAGGTGCGCGAGGCCTGCATGCTTTCCGGCGCGCGCGAATTTCGAGTGGCCCGCACCGCCGAAGAGCGCGACCTGCTGTGGAAGGGCCGCAAGAACGCCTTCGGCGCGGTGGGCCGCGTAAGCCCCACTTACTACGTGCAGGATGGCGTGGTGCCGCGCACCCAGATTGCGCCCACCCTCCACTACATCGGTCAGGTCGCGCGGCAATACGGGCTGACCATCAGCAACATTTTCCATGCCGGAGACGGCAACATGCACCCCATCATCCTGTTCAACCCGCGAAAAACGGGCGACCTGGAGAAGGCGCGCACCGCCGGCGAAGATATCCTGCGTTTCTGCATCGATTGTGGTGGCTCCATCACTGGGGAGCACGGAGTGGGCATGGAGAAAAACGCTTTAATGGCGACGCTGTTCTCGAAAGATACGCTCGACATGATGGGACGAATCAAGCTGATGTTCGATCCCGAAGGTCGCCTCAATCCCGGCAAGGTGCTCCCGACCGGAAAGGGTTGCCTCGAAATCCGCCAAACCCCTATCGTCGCAGGAACTCCCCTGTATTGACACCCTATCGGCCTGCGACCGATATCAGCACCTGATTCGATGCGACTCCGCCAACCGTTACCACTACCGGTTGTTGCCCGGCCGCAGTGGTTGGAATCGCCAGGTTGACCTGCATCAAGCCCGCCAGCCCCGGCGCCATTCCGGCAAAGACGACCTGTGCATCCTGGCCGCCGATCTGCGCCCTTACATCGGCCAGCGGCAGCGCAATCGGATCTGCCGGTGCCGCCTCTCCCGTCGCGATGGGCGAATCCACCGACCCTTGCCCTGTTACCCAGAGCGTAATGAATTGTCCCACCTGCACCGGCGATTGCGCGGAGTTCACCGACCCATCCAGGCAGTTCTGGACCACAGGCAGCACTCCAGGAGCCACCGATTCCACGGCAAAACTCACCGGCGCGCTCTTCAAGTCGCCCGCGCGAATCGACAGGCTGGCATTGCCCGGTGCCACTTCAAACGGCGCCTGCGCGTTGATTTGCCCACCGCTTACGAACACGAGCGGCGCAGCGATTCCGTTGATGATTACCGACGTCCCATTCAACGATAATGGCAGCGGCAGCGAAACCGCCGCAGCTGCGCTGGGCGCCAGGTTCACCCCATAGATCGAGATTAACGACCCAGGCGCGATGGCGCCCTGCAAACTGCCCGCATTCACGATCCCCGCCGTGGTGGTGGTCGGGACCGGATCGCCGATGGTGAACACCGCGGCATTCGCCGACGCCACTCCCGGGTTCGAAACCGCGACGCTCACCAGTCCGGGGGCTGCCAGCAGAACGGCGGGCACGTCGGCCTTCAATTGCGTGCCACTGACGAATGTAGTGGCGAGCGCCGACCCGTTCCACAACACTTTCGATGCAGCCAGGAAACTCCCTCCCGTGATCGTCAAGGTCATACCTGGCACGCCAGACGCGGCCGAGGAGGGGCTGATGCTGTCGATCGACGGAGACGGAGTGGAAATGGCAAGCGCCGCCGCACTCGACTCCAGCCCGCTCGGGTTGGCTACCGTGATGTTTGCGGCGCCGGACGACGCAATCAAATCGGCAGTGACGTTGGCACTGGCTTGAGTGGAATTGCTCAATGTGGTGTAGAGCGGTGTGCCGTTCCATCGCACTACGCAGTTGACGGCGAAGTTCTGCCCAGTCAGGGTGAGGAGAAACGACCCGCCCCCCGCTGTGACCGATGCCGGGGAAATCAACGCGATGGTGGGACGCGGCGCGGTGATGGTGACCGTGAGGCTATTCGAAACCGCGCCGCCCGGGTTCGACACCGACACGGCGGCCGAAAGCAGGCCGCTAAACAAGCTGACTGGCAGAGTGGCGGTCAACTGCGTGGTGCTCACGAATGTGGTGGCCAGTGGAGAGCCGTTCCACAACACCGTTGCGCCCGCCGCGAAATTGATGCCGTTCACCGTCAGCGCGACCGGGGCAGTTCCGGCCGTGAACGAATTCGGCGTGACGATCGTCACAGTGGCCGCCGGCGGATTGATCACAAAGGTCACGATGTTCGAAGAAGCGCCGTCGGCATTTACCAGCCGTATGCTGGCCGTTCCAGAGTAAGCTACCAGACTCGCTGGAACCGCGACCGCGACCTGGCTGGAACTCACTGCGCTGGTCGCCAAAGGCACGCCGTTCCACTGCGCCACGCATCCCGAGCCGCAGTTGGTCGCGGTGACTATAAGCGTAAACGCCGCCGAACCCGCAATTGCGGCGGAAGGCGCCACTGCCGAAAGCACCGGCGGGGGCGAGTGGATCGTAAACGTGGCGGCGCCCGATTGCACGCCGCCCACGTTCGACACCACAACCGAAACTGCGCCCGCGGTCTGCAGCAGCGCGGCCGGCGCCGCAGCCGTCAACTGCGAGGCGCTCACAAACGAAGTCGTGAGCGGCGTGCCGTTCCACAGCACCACAGCACCGGACCCGAAACTGCTGCCCGTAACCGTGAGCGAAAATCCCGAGGCGCCCGCCATCACTCCGCTGGGAGCCAGCCCGGTAACCACGGGAATGGATGGGGACACCGGGAACGGTACCGGCAGCGAATGGCCGCCACCCGCCGCATCGTTCACCTGGATCGAGAGACTGGCTGAACTGGCAAGCGCGCTCGCCGGGACCACGCCCGTCAACTTGCTGGCGCCCACGTAGGTGGTGGCCAGCGGAGTGACCTTGCCCGCCAGAGCCATCGATAGCGTGGTGCTATTGGTGAACCCGGCGCCGGTGGCGGTGATGGTAACGGCGGGACTGCCCGTCGCGGCCGCGGCGGGGCTGACATCGAACAGGACCGGAGCCACAATCAGGGAATAAGCGCCGGACGTGGCGCCGGTGGCCGGATCGGAGACCGTCAATGGGAATGCTCCAGCCAGGGTGCGCAGTTCGGGAGTGATGGCAGCCTGCACCTGAGTCGGACTCAAGCAGTTGGTGCCCAGGGCCACGCCGTTCGTCCAATTGACCACTACGCCAGGGGCGAAGCCGGAGCCAGTCACGTTCAGCAGAAAGTAGCCACCGCCGGCGTCGATAGGATTGGGAGTGGCGCTCGAAAGCACAGGCGAAGCGTGAACCTCAAATAGCACCGTTCCGGAGGCGCCGCCATACAGCGGATCGACCACTTGGATGGAGGCTGTCCGGGGGTCGACAAGCGCGCTCGCCGGTATGACCGCCGTGAGAGTAGCGGAATCCACCAGGGTCGTGGTCAGGTTCATCTTTCCTGTGCTCGCGGAAATCTGCGCGACCAGCCGCGATTGGAAGCCGATACCTTTGATAGTAACGGTCAACGCCCTGCTTCCCGCCACCGCCGCGCGCGGGTCTACCGCGGACGCCACAGGCGACACCGTGATCGCATACTGGTTCGACACCGAGCCGTTGGGATTCGCAACCGTGAGGAAGTAGTTGCCCGCAATCAGGCGCAGATCGGGTGAGATTTGAGCGATGAGTTGCGTGGAGCTGACATGCGTCGTGCTGAGAATGGTCTGTCCCCAATACGCGATGGAGCCGTTGACGAACCCGGTACCGGTAATGGTCAGGGGAAAATAGGGGCCACCCGCATCGATCGGGTTCCAGTCCAATCCCGTAATGGAGGGAGCAGCCGTTCCCGCAATCGACCACGCGACGACCCAAAGACAGACGGCGAACGGTCTCATTTTAGGAAGATAGTGGAAAAACGGACTAAAAACTCTCTAATAATTATGCGGGCTACAGGACGTCTTCCAACTTCTTCCGCAACTCCGCCGCCAGCCTCGGACTTTCCCCGCCTGTGGAGACCGCGATGTGGATGCTTCCCCGCTGCACTCGCGCCGGGACGATAAAGCCGCATTCGGAGGCGTTATCGGCGATGTTGGCAAGTACACCCTTGCCCTTGGCCGCAATTCCAATGCGATGGTTGGTCATGCGGTCGTCGGTGGCGGCAAAGATGAGCATGGCGCCGGCCAGGTCGGAGGCGCGGAAACGCCGCCGCACCAGGCGCACTGGCAACTCCTCGAACTCCGCTTCGCACTCCGGCGCTACCACCGTGACGCGCGCGCCGGCTTCCAGCAGGCCTTTGGTTTTCCGCAGCGCTACTTTTCCCGCGCCCACCACCAACACCGGGCGGTCCTGGAGGTCAACAAAGATTGGGTAGTGTTTCAACTAACGAGAGTAACATGTGTGCCACCATGAAGAGGTGCAAACGAGTGGCAATACAGTTGTGATCGTGGGACGGCCCAACGTCGGCAAGTCGACTCTCTTTAATCGCATCACCGGGCAGCGACGATCCATCGTCGGCGACGAACCGGGCATCACCCGCGACCGGATTATGGGCACCGCGGAGCATGACGGCAAACGCTTCGACCTGATCGACACCGGCGGCATCCTGGTGAACGACCAGGAGTACATTCCCGCGCAGATTCTCCATCAGGCGGAAGTGGCGCTCGCCACCGCGTCCCACATCATTTTCCTGGTAGATGGGCGCGCGGAAATCACAGGCGCGGACCGCGACCTGGCTCAGATGCTGAAGCGCCTGGGCAAGCCGGTATCGCTGGCCGTCAACAAGGCAGATTCGGGCGCGCGCGAGAACCTGGCCAACGAATTCTACTCTCTAGGCATCGCCGACGTCTTCCCCGTGTCGGCCGAGCACGGCATCGGAGTGGACGCACTGCTCGACCATGTAACGGAAGGGTTCGCCGATAGCGACGCGCCCCCGCCCAAGGAATCCGGCATCAAAGTCTCCATCATCGGCCGGCCCAACGTCGGGAAATCCACCCTGCTCAATGCCC
This sequence comes from uncultured Solibacteraceae bacterium, assembly GCA_963815475.1. Taxonomy (GTDB): domain Bacteria; phylum Acidobacteriota; class Terriglobia; order Bryobacterales; family Bryobacteraceae; genus Sulfopaludibacter. Next base: position 1,129,160 of record CAWFHD010000001.1, read on the forward strand.
TGACCGGCATGGAGCGCGCCATCGTTTCGCCCATCGCGGGAACCACCCGTGACGCTGTCGACGAAACCGTAATGCGCGGCGGCACAGAGTACATTTTCGTCGATACAGCGGGCATCCGTCGCAAAGGCAAGACCAAGTTGATGGCCGAGAAGCTCAGCGTGGTGATGGCGCGCCGCCACATCCGCATGGCGCACGTGGTGCTGCTGGTGCTCGATGCCACCGAGGGAGTAGTCGGCCTGGATGCGACGATCGCGGGCTACGCGCACGAAGGCGGGCGAGCGTTGATCATCTGCGTGAATAAATGGGACGAGATCAAAGGGCAGGGAGGACAAAAGCGCAACGAATTCGAACAGAAGGTCCGCGATGAATTCAAGTTCCTGGATTATGCGCCCATCGTTTTCATCTCGGCGTTGACGGGAGCAGGCGTGGACAAACTGTTCGCGCTGATCAAGGATGTCTACGAATCGGCATCGAAGCGAGTCACCACGGGCGAGTTGAATCGCTTCGTGGAGCACCTCCACTTCGAAGAGCGCCGGATCTTCTACATCACGCAATCCTCCATCCGGCCCCCCGAATTCATCGTATTCACCGACAAGGGCCCCACGCTACACTTCTCGCACGAGCGCTACTTGATGAACCAGATCCGCAAGCAGTTCGGTTTCCGAGGGACGCCGATTCTGCTGAAGACGCGAGCCAAAGGAACATCCAGGGCCAAAGGAAGCGCCCGGTCCAGGTCGCGCAGCACCTGAAGGAGGCGTATAATGCTGGTAGCGGAACCGGATGTGCGACGTCCGGCCCCCGTCGCGGTTCTTACTTATGTCTCTTGCGAGGCCATAAGATAGGTACCGTGAGTCGTCCAAACAACGGGAGAACGAGCTTTACCAGCACTTGGATCATAGGTTGATCCTCCTTTCCGCTTCGATTGGAAGGCCCGGTCTCAGCCGGGCTTTCCTTTATGAAGCATCCATGGAAGGAACCCGCTCTTCCAACATCCGCGAAAAGGGAACATCGTTGTAGCATCTGGCGCACTTACCTGGCTACCCATCCATCCGGGCCGCGACCTGACAGCGCGCGTTTTCCAAATTAACCCCCAGGCCTATCCCCCAGTGCCTTCCCGTCCCCAATTGTTAACAGAAAGAGTATTATGTCTTGGATGCGCAATACACTCATCAGTCTGTTCCTGCTGGTTCCCCTTCTGGGCGCCGCCGAGTTGAGCGGCACATGGAAGTTCCAACCGCCTCCCAATCCGCAGGCTCCGGCCAACCGCCAACCCAGGGAAACGGTCTACGTCTTCAAAGTAGCCGGTACCCGCTTCACCGGCACTGCCCAGGCCAACGGGATCAGCGACATTCTCAACGGCGTGATCGAGGGCAACCACATCAATTTCGATCGCCTGGAGCAAAACGGAAACCTCGTGCCCTACAAAGGCGATATCGAGGGCGATCAACTCACCGTCCAGATGACCAATCCCCCACCGCCTCCACCTCCCGGACGAGGCGGCCGAGGACCCCAGGGTCCCACCGTGTTGAAGCGCTTTTCCGCAGACACCGAGTTCAAACTCGCCCCTGGCATGACGCACCAGCCACTCGGGACGTACAAGCCACTCACGCCCAACGGACTGGCGAAGACGCCCCCCATGGGCTGGAATAGCTGGAACAAGTTCGCCGCCAGAGTAGACGACCAATCGGTGCGCGCCATGGCCGATGCCATCGTCTCCAGCGGCATGCGGGATGCGGGCTACATCTACGTGAATATTGACGATACCTGGGAAGCCCCGCAGCGCGACGCGGAAGGCAACATCCAGTCCAATCAAAAATTCCCCGACATGAAGGATCTGGCCAAATACATCCACGGCAAAGGCCTCAAGCTGGGAATCTATTCCTCGCCCGGACCGCTCACCTGCGCGGGCTACATCGCCAGCTACAACCACGAGGACCAGGACGCGAAAACCTGGGCATCCTGGGGCATCGACTATTTGAAGTACGACTGGTGCAGCGCCAGCCAGGTGTACCACCCCGGCGAGATGAAGGCGGCATACTACAAAATGGCCGAGGCCCTACGCACCACCAAGCGCCCCATCATCTTCAGCCTCTGCCAATACGGCAACCAGAACGTACAGGAATGGGGCGCTGACGTGGGCGGCAACCTGTGGCGCACCACCGGCGATATCCGCGATACCTGGGATTCAATGGCGCGCATCGGCTTTGACCAGCAGATGGGACGCGAAACCTATGCCAATCCCGGCCACTGGAACGATCCCGACATGCTCGAAATCGGCAACGGCGGCATGACCGATATCGAATACCAGACGCACATGAGCCTATGGTCCATTCTGGCCGCGCCGCTTCTCGCCGGCAACGACATCCGCAGCATGACCGACTCCATCAAAGCCATCCTCATGAATAAGGAAGTGATTGCCATCGATCAGGACAAGGCAGGAATTCAAGGAGCGCGCGTGCGTAAGGCAGGCGACCTGGAGGTTTGGAAGAAGCCCCTCGCGAAGGGCGTCGCGGTCGGCCTTTTCAATCGAGGCGCTACCCCCGCCAAGATGGAAGTCACCTGGGCAGAAGTAGGCATCGCCAAGAAGAGCCCCAAGATTCGCGATCTTTGGGAGCACCAGGAGATCATCTCCCCGGACAGCTATTCCGTGGAGGTGCCATCGCACGGAGTAGTGATGCTACGAGTGGAGTAGCGCCGGCAAGCAGGTTTCTCCTACTGCAGCCCGTGATCGGTCCCGCAAATGTTGACCGCGATTCCCATTTCGCGAAACATGGCGGCTTTTGCTGCCAGGGCGCGATTGGCGCCGGTAGCGTCGGGCCCGTACGCTACCTGGATGTGATTGGCCTTATGCTTGGCCATCAACTGGTCGCGCGAAACTCCGTAGAGCACGGCGTGCATCACGGGCCATTGAGGCGTGGTGATGCGCCAGCGGCGCTCCGTTTCTTCCATAGGCAGTTCCACTACTTTGGCACGGCCCACATCGGCATGCACCCGGCCGCCTTCCACATAAATGCGGCTCCAGACCACCTCACCGGGCTTGCTGATTCCCTTGATGGTGCCGCCTCCCAGGCGGAAATACATAGGTGGCTGGCGTTCACTGACAGCGCCCGAGTATCCGCCGATCAGGTGGTTCGGCGGCACCGATCCCGAGATTTCGAAGACCCACACATACTCGCCGCCGTAGGGTTCGCCGTAGCGCACGTCGTGCAGCGTGGTCTCGGGCTCATAGCCCAGGCGCGTCCAGACGCGATTTGTCACCAGCGCGTCTAGCCCTGCGCATTCGTCCACTTCGTTGAAGTGCGGCAGCGCCTTGCCCTCGTAGAGCACGCGGCCGTTGTTGGCAGCTTTCACGGGCGGACGGTCGATGTTGTTGAGCAGGCCTTCCGCCAAGTCGGAGGCTGGGGCCAGATCTTTCAGGCCCTGCTGGTACTGAATGCCGATCACATCGCAGCCGAAATCATCGGCAATGCGCAGCGCGGCAACGTACATTTTGCATTGGTCGTGAATCTGCGCATCGGTAAGGTCGGTCTCCGGATTGGGCCCGACACAGAACCGCATGCCCTTACGATCCAGCCACTGGCGCACGCCTTTGGCTTCCTCATCCGTCACGCTGCCCATGGCGGCGTAAAGGCTCGATTGGCTAAGGCGCTCCTTAAACACGCCCATGGGCATCAGGTTCTCGTCGGGGATGATGGCGTTGTACATCCCCATGCAGCCTTCGTCGAACACGCCCAGAATCGCCTTGTCGCGGCGCAACTGGGTAGCGAGTTCGTGGCCCACCGCCGCCAGGTCCGCGGGCAGGCGGAAACCATCGAGCGGATGCGCGTGCGACAGGTCGTGCTCCACTGTGCCGCCCGCCAGCCACTTGCGAAGTCCGCCCAGGAAGGGAGCGTCGGTGAAATCTTCGCTCCACAATGTGGAATACTTCACGCCCGCCTTGGAGAGGCAGCCGTTGAGGTTGAGCATGCCGACCAGGCCGGGCCACTGCCCGCTCCAATTGGCTACGGTTAGGATCGGCCCTTTGTGCCCGACGAGTCCCGGCAGAACGTGGTGGCTGTATTGCCAAACGGCTTCACACACCACTATCGGGGCGTGTTCCGGCAGATTGCGGAAAACCTGATTGCCGTATTTTTGGCTGTCGATGAATCCGTGCTGCCGCTCGGGATCATAGGCATGCCCGCGCTCGATTTGCCGTCCTTCGCGCCGGATGGCATCCATGATGGCTTGCTCTGCCTTCTGCTGAGCGGCCCAGCAGTTGCGATTGGCCGACAACCGCAGGTCGCCATTCGCAATCAGATATATGAGTTCAGACATAGAATTTGCTTCCCGGATGAATCCGCCGAGGCTTATATCACCAGAGTCTATTATCTTAGCTCGATTCCGTCAATCGCGTTACCGCTAAAATAGGGTTGCCACGCTTGCTCCGGGGCTCGCAGGGCACTACAATGGCGTGGCATTCATGTCCAACTACCTGGCAATCGATCTCGGCGCGGAAAGCGGCCGCGTAATTCTTGGAAGTCTTGAGGGCGACCGGCTCGCCCTGGACGAGCTGCATCGCTTTCCCAACCAGCCGGTGCGATTGCCGAACGGCCTGTACTGGGACGCCTTACGTCTGCACCACGAGATGGTGGAGGGCCTCACGGTCGCGGGCCGGCAGCGCAAGCTGAGCATTAGCGGAATCGGCGTCGACACTTGGGGCGTCGATTTCGGACTGCTCGCGCGCGACGGCGGACTGATCGATTGCCCGCGCCACTACCGGGACGAGCGCAATATCGGGGTGTCGGAGCGGCTCTTCACCGCGGTTCCACGCGCCGAGGTTTTCGGCTACACCGGCATCCAGATCATGGACATCAACTCGCTGGTCCAGTTGTACGCCATGAAGCTGACGGACGCGCCGGCGCTCTCCGCGGCCGAGCGTCTGCTATTCATGCCCGACCTGTTCGCCTACTGGCTCACCGGCGTGGAGCGTGCCGAAGTGACCATCGCCAGTACATCGCAGTTCTACGATCCGCAGACGCGCCGTTTCTCCGCGGAACTGTTCCACCGGCTCGGGCTTCCAGCCAAAATCCTGCCGGAGTTGATCGAGCCCGGTACTAAACTCGGCTCTCTTCTGCCACGACTCGCCGAGAGCACCGGCCTTGGCCCTGTGCCGTTTTATGCGACCGCCGGACACGATACGGCGGCGGCCGTCGCAGCGGTTCCGGCCAGGGCGACGCCTGGTGCTACATCAGCTCAGGCACCTGGTCGTTGATGGGAGTCGAACTGCCGCACCCCGTGATCAACCAACAATCTGCCGCGCTCAATTACACCAACGAAGCGGGCGTAGCGGGACGGACGCGACTGCTGAAGAACATCGCCGGCCTATGGGTGCTGCAGGAGTGCCGGCGGGCCTGGGCGGCGCAGGGTGAGAACTTCAGCTATGCCGAACTGGCGGAGATGGCGGAGCAGTGCGAGTCCATCGGCACGCTCATCGATCCCGACGATTTCCTGCAGCCCGGCGACATGCCAACGCGCATCGATGCCTGGTGCCGTGAGCGTTCGCTCAACGCGCCGCGGACCAAGGGCGAGACCTGTCGCGTGATTCTGGAATCGCTGGCGCGACGCTATCGCGAAGTGCTGGACGGGCTGGAGAGCCTGATCGGGCGGAAGATCCGCACCATTCACATTGTGGGCGGAGGATCACGCAATCGACTGCTGAACCGTTTGGTGGCGCAGGCGACGGGATGCACTGTCGTGGCCGGTCCGGTGGAAGCTACGGCAGCGGGGAATGTGCTGGTGCAGGCGATCGGCGCGGGCGAAGTGCGCGATCTGGAGCACGCGCGATCGATTGTGCGGGAGTCGTTCGAGATCGAGCGATTCGTCCCGTAGGAGCGAATCGCCCGATCTCCGAGTCGTTACTTCGGCAGCGCGCCCTGTACGAACTTCACTAAGTCGGCGTGATATTTATCCGCCGACGGGCGGTCAATGTAGACCATGTGGCCGGCTTCATAATAGCCCGTTGAGATGTTGTTCTTCTTGATATCGTCCGACACCTTCATGTGGGCAACGGTCCACTCCACGGGAAAGAACGGACAAGCGAAGTCGTAATATCCAAATCCCACAAACAACTTCATGTGGGGATTCTTGGCGAAGCCGTTTTCCAGGTTCACCACGGTGTTGTACTCGCCCGACCATGGCGGCGCATTGCCCGAGACATAGTACAGATTGTCGTTCTTGTAATTCAGGTCATTTCGGACGTAGGCTTCGAACGCGGTGAGGAAGCAGTCTTCGATATTAGCATTGCTGAAATCGAAGCTGGTATTGGTCGCGCCCGCATCCAACTGGTAGCCGGCAAATCGCGAATCCAGGCGCGACGTCATCAGGTGCTTATCGCGCAGCAACTCCGTGCTGAATGGCCCCAGCGGAACGCGCAGGTCGAGCCCATCCACGAAGTTCTTGGAGAGCCCTGTGTATCGCACAAAATCGTTGAGCACCTTCTCGCGCTGGGCTTGTGTGGCGCGCGCGCCATCGAACAGGTATTCGAGATACTCACCCGAGGCGAAGTCGCGAGCCTGCTTCGCCATCTGCTCCACGCTGAGCTTCTGCAGATCGGGAGACAGCTTCTTGTGGAAGTGCGCGGTCATGATCTCGGTGGGCAGCGTCTGCAACTGGCGCTGCTCGCCGGCGCTGGCATTGACGTCGAAGATGGCCGAAAGCAGCATCACCCCGTTAATCGGAATGTCGCGGTCGGTCAGGTATCCGGCGAGGCCGGCAGCGCGCGTGGTGCCGTAGCTTTCGCCGCCGACGAAGAGCGGCGAACCCCACAGGTTGTACTCGTTCAGAAAGCTGCGAATGAACTCGCCGAAAGCCGCGAGATCGTTTTCCACGCCGCCGAAGTCGGGGCCGTAGCTGGGTTTGTCGGGACGGCTGAAACCCGTGCCCATAGCGTCGATGAAGACCAGGTCACCGGTATCCAGCAGGCAATTCGGATTGTCCACGTAGGTGTAGGGCGGCGGCGTGGCCATGCCGTTCGGCTCCATCTTTACCATCTTCGGGCCGAACGCTCCCATGTGGAGCCAAACCGTTGCCGCTCCCGGTCCGCCATTGAACAGGAACCAAACGGGCCGTTTCGACTTGTCAGTGACTCCGTTCTTGGAATAGTAGACGTAGAACAGATGCCCTTCGGTCACGCCGCTGGTGGCCTGTTTGATGGGCATGAATCCCACGCGCGCGGTGTAATCGATGGTCTGCCCGTGCAGCGTAATCTGGTGCTGCGTGGCGATGGGCTCCGCCGGGTAGTGGATCGGCTGCATCGCTTCTTCGGAGCCGTAGTTGAAGCGATAGAAGTCATTGGTTGCGCCGGTTGCGCCGCGGCCACGGCCTTGTCCGAAGGCTCCCACGCAGGCGGCAGCGATCAGGATCGATAAGAGGCAAACCTTTTGGGATAACTTGTTTTGAATTCTCATGCCATTGCTCCTGGTGGACGCTTATTTACGCGCCGGTGCGGCGCTATCGCTGACAAACCGGGACAAGTCGCCCTCCAGCTTGACCAAGGCCTTGCTGTCGACATAGGGCATCTCGCCCGCCTCGTAATGAGTGACGGTGATGTTGTGGGCTCGCACCTCGGGCGAAACGCTGAGGTGCGCCAGGGTGAACTCCGTGGCGTAGAACGGCGCATTCAGATCGAAGTAGTTGACGCCGACGAAGAGCCGCAGGCGCGGGTTACGGGCAAACGCGCCGGAGAGGCTGGCATCGTCGCTGCCCGTGGATGTGAAGGTGCCGACACCACCCGACGACAGATAGAAAATTCCGTTGCCGTTGAACTTCAATTCGCCGCGCAGGTAGGCGTCATACGCCGTGGCGAAACCTCCTGTGAGATTACCGAGATTGAAATCGATCGCCAACGCAGCGCCGCCACCAAAGCCGCCACCGCCGCCGCGCCCGCCGCCGGCAGGCGCAGGCAGGAAGCCGCTGACGCGCGCATCTGAGTTCGAAAGCCCATGATGCTGTTCGCGCAGCAGTTCGGTGTTGAAACGATCGCGTGTGACCCGCAGGTCGTTATTCACCAGAAACGCCTTGGAGAGCCCCGTCAGACGCGATAAGTTGGCGACCACCTTGGTGCGCTCGTCGGTCGTCATACGATCGCCCTTGTACAGCGCATGCAGATATTCGCGAGAGGCAAACTGGCGCGCCTGCCCCGAGATCTGTTCGGCGCTCATGCCGTTCAATTCGGGCGACAGCTTCTTGTGCTGCCAGGCGGCCATCACCAGGCTGGGCAGCAGCGTGATGTATTCCGCGTCGCCAGCCAGCGCGTCGGCGGCCGGCGTCATGGAGAGCAGCGCCACGCCGTGCACCGGGATCTGATGTTCATTCAGATAACCGGCCAACCCAGCGGCGCGCCCAGTGCCGAAGTCTTCTCCGGCCAGGAAGACCGGCGAATTGCGGCGGTTGTTCATGTTGAGAAAACTGCGCACGAACTCGCCGAGAGATGCCACGTCGGTGGACGAATTCCAAAAGCTGGTCGCGCGGCCCGGCTGGTCGGGGCGGCTGAACCCCGTGCCCATCGGGTTCACAAATACCAGGTCGGCCTGACCGAGCAGTGTATGAGGATTGTCCACCCACTCAAACGACGGCATAGCAGAGCCCTCGCTGGTCCACTTCATTCGCTTGGGGCCCAGGCCGCCGAATTCCTGCCACGCGGCCGAAACGCCGGGGCCGCCGCCCAGGAAGAATACCAGCGGGCGCGCCGCGGAGTCGCTCACACCATCCCTGGCATAGCAGGTGTAAAACAGATGGCCTTCCACCTGCCCCGTGGTGGCATTGCGCAGCGGGAGGTAGCCCGCGCGGGCGGTGTAGGCCAGCGCTTCTCCATTGACAGTGATCTTTTGATGACTTTCCACGGGCGCCCCATCGGCAATAGCAGGGCTTGTGCCGGCGGCCGTATCGTAGTCGTAGAATTCGCTGGTGGAGGGGGCGACGGGGCCGCCGCGCCCACCGCGGCCTACAGCACCGGCCTGTGGCGCCGCGGCTGCCGGCGCGGTCTGGGGTGCTGGAGCCTGCTGCGCGCCGGCTTGCTGTGCCGCGGCCCGGCCGGCTCGACCGCCCTGCCCAAAGGCAGTGCATGACAAGCCGAGCGCAAGGGCAAACAAAATCTGTCCGTTTCGTTGGTGTCCCATTTTGATTTCCGGTTCCAGCCATAATACACCGAACTGGCAGTATGGTTTTTCCGGTGAAACGTTTTGGCGAATTTTATTTCCTTCCCGCTCAGTGTTTGTGCGGCACATGGCGGCAGAGTGGGCGAGACGGTGCGCCACCCTAAGGGGCAATAGGGCCGACGCGGTCTTTGCAGGAAAGGGGCACGAGCGTGCGCAATTAATACGCTCTAGTTGAGACGAAGGAGTCGCCAGCCAGATCCCAGGCTCACTTCACCTTCATCACAAATAACGTCTGGTCGTCAAACGCCGTAGTCGAAAATTTGTCCATCTCATGGAAGATCGCCATGATCTGGTCGTCGGCGCTTTTGTGGCAACTGGACTTTACGACTTGTGCCAGACGGCCTCGACCGAATTCGGTTCCGGCGGTGTTCTGGTGGTCGGTGATTCCGTCGGAGTAGAGGACCAGGGTGTCGCCCGGCTGCGCCTGGAAGGGCGCCTCTTCGTACTCTCGCGATTCCAACAGGCCGATGGGCACTCCTTCCACCTTGACCTTCAGGATTTCGCCGTTGCGGCAAATCATGGGCGGGATGGCCCCGGCATTCGCCATCACAAACAATCGCGTGCGCGGATCCCACAGCAGAACGCACAACGTCACGTAGCGCGCTTCCACTTTGCGCTCAATCAACGCATCGTTGAGCGCCTTCATCAACTCGGCGGGCTGGCGCCGCCGCGGCGCCAGAGTGCGCAGCAGGCCATTCATCAGGCCGCCATAAAGCGCCGCCGCGGCTCCCTTTCCGCTTACGTCGCCGAAAGCGATTACGCTCTGCCCGTCTTTGTGCTCGAAGACGTCGTAGATGTCGCCCGAGATTTCCCGCGCGGGCCGCAGCCGCACCGCCGCTTCCATGCCTTCAATCTCCAACTCGGCATCGGGAAGCAGCACGCGCTGCAGCTCGCGGGCAGCTCTCAAATCCTCTTCCAGCAGCTTCTCACGCTGCGCGATCTCCTGGTAGAGACGCGCGTTCTCCACACTACTGGCCACCTGCGGCGCCAGCAGAGTGAGCGTGCGGACATGATCGTCGGTGAAGTAGGAGATGGACTCGCTCTCCAGATCCATCACTCCCAGAACTCGATCCTGCACAATCAGCGGCACCGCGACTTCCGACCGGATATCGGGATGCGACGCGATGTAGCGCGGGTCCTTCGTCGTATCGTGGACGCGCACTACATCGCGCGATTCGGCCGCCGCGCCGGTGAGTCCTTTGCCCAGCGGAACGTTGTCGATATTGACGCGCTGGTCGTAGCGGATGCTGAAGAGGTGGCGCAGTGCCTTGGCATCGTGGTCCACCACCAGGATGCTGAATGCGTCGTAGCTGATCAGGCCGCGCATGGTGCTGGAGATCTTGGTGAGCAACTCGTTCAGATCGAGGATGGAGGAGAACTCGCGCGAAATGTTGCCCAGCGCCTTCATCGTGCGGTTCTGCCGGTCGACGCGCAGGTAGAGACGCGCGTTGTCGATGGCGATGGCCACACGCGCCGCGATCAGCCGCAGCAGGGCGCGGTCGTATTCGGTATAAGCATTGACGCGCGTGGATTGCAGGTCGATCACGCCCACCAGTTTGCCGCGCGCCGTCATGGGCACAGCCAGTTCGGTGCGTACGACATCCACCGTATTCAGATAGCGGGGATCGTTGCGCACATCGCCCACCAGCACCGGCTCGCGGCGTTCAGCCGCGGCTCCGGTGACGCCCTCACCCAACGGAATCGCCAGGTTGCGGATCACATCGTCGCGATGGCCCACACCATAGCGGATGCGCAAGTCCTTGCGTTTCTCGTGATAGAGCAGAATCGCGAACAGGTCGTAGGGCAGCACCTTCTGAACGATTTCCGCCACGTTCGCCAGGAGTTGATCGAGGTCGAGCGTTTGAGCCGTGGCGGCCGACACCTCCAACAGGAAATCGAGCAGCTCGGAGCGCTCGCGGAATCGAACCGGGGCTTTGCGCGGTGCGGCGTGCATGAACTTCTCTACTCCGGACGGACTTCGTGAATCAGGCAGCGGTGGCCTCAACGATTTTTACACTGGCACTGGCGCCAATCCGGGAAGCGCCCGCCGCGGCCATAGTTTGCAAATCCTGTAGCGTTCGGATGCCGCCCGAGGCTTTTACACCCATGCCCGGGCCCACTACGCTGCGCATCAGCGCAACATCGTGCGCCGTGGCGCCGGAGGTGCTAAAGCCGGTCGAGGTCTTTACGAAATCGGCGCCTGCCAGCTTGCACAGCGTGCACGCCGTGGCTTTTTCGGCGTCATTGAGCAGCGCCGTCTCGAGAATCACCTTCACAATGGCGCGAGCTTCGTGCGAGACCTTTACCACCTGCTGGATGTCGATCTTGACGGCTTCGTGATCGCCGGAGCGAAGCGCGCCCACGTTGATCACCATGTCGATTTCCTGCGCGCCTGCGCGCAACGCTGTCGCCGTCTCGCAGACCTTGGCTTCGGTGCTGGTGGCGCCGAGCGGAAAACCCACCACTGTGCAGACTTTGACGGGCGAGCCCTGCAGCTCGGCGCGTACCAGCGGCACCCAATACGGATTCACGCACACGCTGGCGAAGTTGTATTGGCGCGCCTCGCGACAAACTTTGGTCACGTCGGACCGGGTGGCGTCAGGCTTCAGAATGGTGTGATCGATCAGTGCGGCGATGGCAGGATCGATCTTAGTGAGCTTCTCACTGGCGGAAACCCGGTCGGCGCCGGCCGCGATAATCTCCTTGGTGTTACGCGCGCACGTCTGCGCGCAGCGCTGCACGCAGCCGGGGCAAACCTGGTCGGCTAGATTTAGCCCCTCGCCTTTTTTCGCAGTAGGCGTGGCGGCTACCGGCCCAACACGGGTGAGAATCTCCTCTCCGATTTGGGCTACCAGTCTGTCGAGTTCGGTTTGGGTCACGACGAGGCCTTCTTCAGATACCGCTGTTCGATATCCAGTATTTTTTGTACGCGAGCCTGATGGCGTCCGCCGGCGAACGAGGTCCCCAACCAGGTGCGCAAAACGTCTTCCGCCTGGCCTTGGGTCAGAAGCTTGGCCCCCAGCGTAAGCACATTAGAATCATTATGTTCCCGGCTGTTTCGAGCGGAAGCTTTATCATAACACAGGGCCGCCCGGACCCCCGGAACCTTGTTGGCCGCAATGGAAGAACCGATACCGGCGCCATCGATCATGACACCCCGCGCAGCGGCGCCCGACGCCACCAATTCGGCCACCTTGAGGGCGAGATCGGGATAGTCGGCGGGCTTCTCTTCGTAGACACCGACATCGCGAACCGAGAGCCCAAGGCTCTCGATCAGCGGCTTTAGGGCTTCCTTGAGCGGGAACCCACCATGATCGGCGCCGATGGCGATGGTCTTCGCCGCCGGCGCGATGATGGAGAGCTGATCTTCCGATACTTCAACGATGCGGACGCTACGCGCCGCGGCAACTTCACGCGCCGACGGCGTGACAATGGTTCCGGCAGGGACCTTCAGTTCTCCGCTGTCCGGAACGTCTTGTGCAGTGATTACCCTTCTCATGAAATCCGGCGCCGCTACAAATCGTAAGGACTATTGTAGTGAACATCGGCGTCCGGTGCTGAAAAGGCTTTAGAAAGTAATCCGCAGACCGAACTGGATGTACCTCGGATTGTTGGTCTGGCTGCCGATAGTGCCGAAACTGGTGCTGGTGGCAGTCAGTGTGGCGCCCGCAAACAGCGGCTTGTTGCACAGGTTGAAGGACTCGGCGCGAAATTGCACTCTCACCCGCTCCTTGATCACAAAGGTCTTGGTCAAGGTGATATCGATGTTGTTGGTGTGATCCACGCGCAGATCGTTGAACTGCGATGGGAACGTGCGGACGTTCTGCGATAGCTGTTGACTGGACACCGTATTGAAAGCGGTGGTGTCGAAGGCATGGTTCATGTTCTCGGCGTTGTAATTCAGCGGCGCTCCAAGGTAGATGAGGTTGCCCCATGCCAGCGGCGCTCCGCTATGCAGCGTGTACACCGTGGCCAGCGACCAGCCGCCCACTACGCCGTTCAGAACCGGGTTCATCGAACCGCCGAACAGCTTGCCGCGCCCCACCGGCAGATCGTAGGTGCCGCTGACTACGAAGCTGTTGGGACGGTCGTAGAGGGAGACGCGCTTTTCGAGCGCGTATGAGCCGCCGTTCAAGTAAGTGGTGTGCTCCATCAGGCGCGAATGGTCATAGTTCATAACGAACTGGAAGCCCCTGGTGAACCGCTTTTGCACCTTGATGTTCATGGATTCATAGTAAGAGCCGCCATTGGTCAGCGTGGACGTGGTGACGCCCGTGAATTCGGGGAACGGACGGATCACGCTCGATAGCGCGGCGGTGCTGCCGCTCAGAGTGGTGCCGGGAAGAAGCCCCGCGAGCGGGTTAGGAACTACGGCGGCGAGCGCATTGATGGTAGCGTTGTCGCGGAACGGTGACGTGCTCAGATCCTGTATGGGCAGCGAAGTCAAGCTGTAACTGGTGGGCAGATGGACCGAGTGATTGCCGATGTAACCTACCTCGACCACCGTATCCATGGGCAACTGCTGTTGCACGTCGAAGGTCCAGCGGAGGCTGTACTGATTGTCCTGGTGCGTGTTGTAGTAGGTGACGCTGTTGCCCAGGTAGGTATTGACTCCATTGGCCGCGCCGGCAGGCTGTTGGATGCCGTTCGGGAAGGGATTGCTGAGCGTTGTGGCCGGCGTGAGGAAGCTGTTATTGGTGGCCACATACTGGTTTTGGATGCTGAAGCCGGGCTGTTGGCTGGTCAGCACACCCAGGTTGTAATAGAACATGCCGATGCCGGCGCGGATCACCGTTTTGTTGTTCAGGCGGCTCGGCGACCAGCTAACGCCCAGCCGCGGGGCGAACTCTGTGTTCGATGTGTGGTACGCGCCGCGCTGGCCGGGCGTCGCGAAGATGAGGCCGCCGGTGGCAGAGTAGGCGCTCACGGGAAGCTGCGGCTGCGGGTTCTTGGCGTAAGCTGCGGCAGCGGAGGCTGAAACCTGGTTGACTGCCGTTGGATCGAAGCCCACAATCTGACGATTGTGGCTCTCCGTGGTGGGACCGTCGTGTTCCCAACGCAACCCCATATTGATGGTGAGGTTCGATCGGGCGTGCCAGTCGTCATTCACGAATAGGACCGAATACCAGGAGTCGTCCTTGGCCGGTGAATAGATATCCAGCGAGCCGCTGGTAGGCAGACCGAGAAGGAATTCGGCCATCGACCCGCCCAGCGTGGGATTGGTAGCGCTGTTCGTTGCCTTCACCCACGAACCGGCATCGAACGTATAGCCGCCGGTGGAGTTCAACCAGTTGAGATTGGTGAAGTCCTGCAACAGCGCCTGTCCGCCGAACTTGATGGTGTGCTCGCCCAGCACCTTAGTGAAGCTATTGAATATCTGGTAGGTGGTGTAAGGCTGATTGATGTAGTACGACGATGTTGCCGCATTGCCCGCGTAGCCATCGGAGAAAGTGAACAGCGGCATCATCAGGTGCGGTGAGTTGGCCGCGATGTAGGACGGGAAGCCGAGCGCCGACGGATCGTAGCCCTGGCTGGGCTGGAACGAGTATTGATCGTAGCGATTCAGGCCTAACCTGAGATCGCCCACCAGCGTGGGAGAGAACGAGTGGACGTCGTCGATCATGCCTCCCCACAAGTCGCGGCAGATGGGGTGCTGTTCATACGCCAGGTTCTCGATGATATCGGTGGGACCGGTCTGGCACCAGTAACTCTGCCGGCCGCTGATGGTGAACTTGTTTTTGTTGCTGAGGTTGAGATCGCTTCTGCCGGAGAACGAGTGGTAGCGGTCGATGGTGTTTTCGGGCGAAAGGTAATTGTTGGTGTCATCGTTGATGCCCGCCGTATTCGGCGCGGGCATGTACTGGCTCAGGAAACTCGAGGCGATGGGGTTGAGGCGGCCCTTCGGAATGATGTTGCCCGGATACGGCGTGCGCGCAATGGTGCTGCCTGTCAGGACGGCGGTGTTGGGATCGTACAGAGTGTAATTCTTCGAGCTGGTGTTGAGCGCCAGCAGGCGGGAAAAGTCGCCGCCGATTTCGGCAGCGGTCGGCACTGTGAAGTACGCGGGCGTGGCATAGGCGTCAGCGAAGCCTTCGTAAGCGAAGAAGAAGAACACCTTGTCTTTCCCGTTGAAGACCTTGGGAACCCACACGGGGCCGCCAGCGGTCATACCCCAGAGATTCTGGCGATACGGAGGTTTGGGCGAACTCGCGGCGTTCGTAAAGAAGGGCGTGGCCGCGAGGTTGGAAAGCTGGTTGAACTCCGACGCCGAACCATGCAGTTGATTGGTGCCGCCCTTGGTGGTGATCTCCACGGTGCCGCCGCCGAAGCCTCCATACGAGGCGTCGACATTGAACGCTTCCACTTTGACGTCCACCACGGAATCCACCGGCGGGCTGAAAGAAATGCGCGTGCTGGCCTCGCCCAGGGTCCCGACGTTCGGAACGCCATCGAGCAGCGCGGCATTAGCGCCGGTGGGCGCGCCGCCCATAGCGAAGTTGGAGAAGCCGCTGTTTTCGAACGGACGGTTCTGATCGCGCACGCCCTCATTGACCACGCCGTAGCCGAGCACCGCCAGATCCATCGGCGCGCGGCCATTCACCGGCAGGCTCTCCACTTCGTGCGTAGTCACCACCTGTCCGGCCGATGCCGAGACGCTTTCGAGTTGCGCCGCGTCTGCCGTAATCGTCACGGATTCGCTGGACGCGCCCAGCGCCAGCACGATGTCCTGCGCCACACGCAGATCGCTACCGATCTGAATGCCCGAATGCAGATATCGTTTGAACCCCGCGGCCTCCGCCGTGATCTCATAGGGACCGGGCGGCAGAAATGGGATGGTATACAGACCATCGGTGTTGGTGGCGGTCTCGAAGTGACTGTTCGTGTCGGTTTTGGTCGCGATCACCTTCACGTTGGGCACGACGGCCCCGGAAGGATCGGTCACTTTTCCGGTGATGGTGGATCGAAATTCCTGTGCGGAAGACAGGCTCGCAAAAACGGTGGCGAAGAACAGAATGCGGCGTAGCATGTGGCACCCCCTCGTGCACCCATGGATAAACTGGTGTCGATTATAGGGGTGGTTCGAAAACAATTCAAGCAATATTCATGAAACATTCCTTAATAATGAAAGGGCATACATACAGGATTTTGAAATACTCCTGGAACTTACCCAATTTAAGAGCTATTAAATTTCATGAAATAAATCCAGATTGTGATACGCTCTTCCCGTGAAGCCTCGTAAGAATCGAAAGCGGCCGACCATTGTAGATGTCGCCAATAAAGCAGGCGTGGCGCTGGGCACGGCGTCGCGAGTCTTGAACAATCGTCGCGATGTAGATGCGGAACTGCGCCGCCGCGTGATGGATGCGGTAAAGGCCCTCAGCTATGTGCGCGGCGATCAGGGACGGCGCGCCTCGCGCGATGCCTGCCCGATTATCACGTTCGTGCTCAGCAATCGCGGATTCGTGCATCCCATGCATGCGCGCATGCTGCAGGGCGCCGAACAATACTGCGAGGAACTGGGCTATTTCCTGGTATTCAAAAGATTCGACTACACCGCCGCGACACGTTTGGCCGATTTGAAGCTGCCCGCCCTGCTGCACGAGCACGGCATTGCCGACTGCCTGATTCTGGCCGGCACGAATTATCCGAACCTGATTGAAGCTACCGCCAGCGCCGGCGTGCCGTACATTCTGTATCGCAATAACCTGGTAGGCAAGGCTCCGCATGAAGGCTGCGACCAGGCCCGTTCGGACGATTGCGCCGGGGCTCGCGAGGCCGTGCAGTACCTGGCCCGACTGGGACATAGGAGGATCTGCTTTATCGGGGACACGCAGCTTCCCTGGTTCGCGAATCGATACCGCGCGTATTGCGCGGTGATGGCCGAAGCCGGCCTGGAACCGATGGTGCAAACCGTGGGTCTGGCGGACGACAGCTTTCGCAATGGACTCGCCTCCACGGAGGCGATTCTGCGCCAGGGCATCCGGCCCACCGCCATTTTCGCGGCCTCCGATCACGTCGCGCTGGGCGTGCTGGAGCAGTTCCGACGGGCAAGCGTACGGGTGCCTGAGGATTGTTCGCTGGTGGGGTTCGACGACTTGCCAAACTCGCAGGAAACCACGCCCCCGCTGACCACCGTTCGCAATCCCTTTTTCGAATTGGGGCGCGAACTGGCGCGTCTGGGGATCGCCAAGGCCAAGTCCCCGTGCGAACCGCTACCGGAAGTGGTGCTGCCCACCGAACTGGTCTTGCGGGGCAGCACCTGGCCGCGCCTGGAGCAATCGAATCCAATACCGCAGTACAATTCGTAAGGACTAGTGTAATGAACATCCGAGTCCTGTCATCCCTTTTTCTGGCGGTCGGCTTGGCGTACGCCCACCCCATGGGCAACTTCAGCGTCAGCCATTACAGTCGAATCGAAGTACAGGAGCATGGCGCGTCCATCCGTTACGTGCTGGATCTGGCGGAGATTCCCACCTTCGAACTGCTGCAGCAGTGGAAGAACGACGCCAATACTTCCGCGGCGGAACTCGATCGCCACGCCACCGAACAGGCGCGCGAGTGGGTTCGGAACCTCAAGATCGCGGTGGGCGGCCGGCAAGTCCCGGCGACGCTGGAGCACGCGACCGTGGTGCTGGACAAAGGCGCGGGGGGTATGCCGATCGCGCGCGTGACCGCCGACCTGCGGGTGGACACGCAGCCCGGCAGTCTCAGCTACGAGGACGGCAACTATCCGGAGCGCGCCGGCTGGAAAGAGATCGTGATTGTGAATGGTGCGGATGCGGTAATCGCAGAAGCCTCCCCGACGGGTTCCGACCGCAGCCAGGCGCTCACGGCGTATCCGCAGGATCCGTTGCTGGCGCCTCCGCAGGATGTGAAAGCGTCGGTGAAATGGACGGCGGCCACGATGCTGACGGCGAAGGTCGCCGATGGCTCGCCCGCGAACGCGACGGACACCGCCGGGGCCGCTCCCGCTACATCGGCGGCCATTCAGCCTGGACAAAGTGCACCCGGTATGGTGGTGCGAGGTGACTACCTTTCGCGGTTATTGCACCAGGGTGAAATCGGCTGGGGTATGATGCTGGCGGGAATGTTCGTGGCGTTCGGGCTTGGCGCGGTGCATGCGCTTTCTCCGGGCCACGGAAAGACGATCGTAGCGGCTTACCTGGTAGGCTCGCGCGGCACCATGAAGCACGCGGCATTCCTGGGAGCGATGGTCACATTCACTCACACTATCAGTGTGTTCTTCCTTGGCTTTGTCACTCTCTTCCTTTCGCACTATGTGCTGCCGGAGAAGATCTATCCGGTGCTGGGCGCGATCTCGGGAGTTTCGATTGTGTGGATCGGAGCTACGCTCTTCTTCAGGCGTATTCGCAAGGCGCGCGGCGGCGACGCCCCTCACCATCACCACGATCATCACAGTCACGATCACGATCATCACGATCACGACCATTCTCACGGATCTTTTACTCACGACCATGGAGACGGCCATGTTCACAGCCATGTGCCCGAGGGTGAAATCAGCATGGCGAGCTTGGTGGCATTGGGCGCCAGCGGCGGCCTGGTGCCGTGTCCTTCGGCGCTGGTGTTGCTGCTGAGTTCAGTAGCATTAGGCAGAGTGGGACTGGGACTCACTCTTCTGGTAGCCTTCAGTGCAGGCTTGGCGGTAGTACTGATGGGGATCGGCATGATGGTACTTTATGCCAAGCATCTTTTGCCGGATAGCAAGAAGACCGCGAACAATTTAGCATTCCGCTATTTGCCGGTAGCATCGGCCGGGATCATCGTCTGCGCGGGCATCTTGATGACTGGGGTCGCGCTCGGTGTGATTCGTCCTTTCGCGGGACTATAACGATCTTTCCGTGCGATCGGGGACATTTTACGTCTGTAATAGCACGGAATATTACACTCGCGTAAACCTTACACCAGAAATCCCGGCTTCCCCCTTGGGAAACCTTGAAATTTGAGTAAAAACGTGTGTTTGCGACACTGGCCAGCCGATTGCAAAAGGAGCAGCGAGGTTTTTGAACTATGAAAGCTTTCCTTGCGACCACGTGCATTATCACGGGCGCTTTGCTCGCCGGTGGGTGTGCCACTAAAAAGTATGTCCGTAACACCACCGCTCCGATCCAAGCGAAAGTAGATCAGGTGGGCGAGCAGACCACCCAAAACAGTCAACAGATAAAAGACACCAACGACACAGTCAAGCAGGTTGACGAGAAAGCCCAAAACGGAATCAGCGCGGCACAAGAGAAGGCTTCAAGCGCCGATCAGCATGCCGCAGCCGCTGATCAACACGCGGCCACCGCTGATCAACACGCCGGCGAAGCCATGACGAAGGCTAATCAGGCGGATACGAAGGCCGATCAGGCGATGACCAGCCTTCGCAACGTTGTGGCTAATCTCGACGACTACAAGCTTCAAACGTCGGCAACGGTGCCCTTCAAATTCAACCAGTACAAACTGAGCAACGACGTGAAGTCAGACCTCGACAAGCTCGCGCAGGACGTGCAGAGCGATAAGCGTTTCTTTATCGCTGTCGAAGGCTACACTGACAAGACGGGCTCCAAGGAGTATAACGAACAGCTCAGCCGTCGCCGTGCCGAAGCCGTCACGGAATACCTGGTTGCCAAGCATGACATTCCGGTCTATCGGATTCACCAGATCGGTTTGGGTGAAGAAAAACTCGTGGACGATGGTCATGGCCGTGCCGCAGCAGCCAAGAATCGCCGCGTGGAAGTGAAGGTGTTCAGCGCCGATGGTCTGGTCGATACCATCAATGGCGACCCCGGCGCGAACCGGTCCACGTCGCCGAAGCAGTAGCGGGAGGCAAGCAGTTCTAGCAACCGGCGATAGAGCCGCGGCATAGCCGCGGCTCTTATTGTTTTTGGGTAGCTTGGTTGGGAAGGGTATGCGAGGCCACTTTAGGAGTGGCCGCGGGCGCTTCCGCGGTGCGAAATACCCGCCACCAGATATAGGTACGGACGATGTCAGCTACGACCATTAGCTCGCCTCCCAACTGGGAGATGATGTGCGACTGTTTACCGGTCGCCAGATCGCGCACCGATTGGCCAATGGCCTCACCCGTGAACTGAATCCCCAAGGCGCCGCTGAGCAGGAGCAGGCGTTGATCCTTCTCGCGAGAAGCAATCAGCAATCCCCAAAGAATCAGGTCGAGCACAGCCGCGCAGAAGTTGAGGTCCCGCGTCCACGGCGTCATCCAGATTCCCACCATCACACCAGGTGAATAGTGGATGGCGAAGGAAATCCCGGCGAACAGCACTGCGCCCCCCGTCAGGCAAATGCGAACCACGCGGCGCGACGCAAGCTTCTGACTAGCGTGGTAAATCAGCCCGATTACGACGGCATAGATGAGGACCTGCGAGACGGCTTCGTCCAACCAGTAAACGAAATTTTGCAAGTCTTTCGACTGCCGGACATGGTTATAAACAGCCCAGTAGGCTGGGATCTCGCCGACGGCGGCGAGGAATTCAACAACAGCACACGCGAGGATTAGAGGATAGCGACGATATTCACCACGCAGCAGCGCGGCGATGATCAATAGATTGAGCGGCAGCCACACCAGTAGGGCCGCAACTTGGAATACTTCATCCATTCAATATCCATTCTAGGCCGATAGACGCCCTGGGAGCGAAGGAATTCCGAAAGTAGCCGACATCTTGGCTACGCGGATCCGGCTCGCGCCGCGTTTCAGGCTGCCTACCGGCAAGGATAACGGATATTAGGCTCTAGTTAGACTGCCGCCGCTCCACGGGTCGGGCGGAACCATCGGACCATGCGCGACTGTCACGGTGCCACCGCTCCACGGGTCGGGCGGAACCATCGGACCATGCGCGACTGTCACGGTGCCACCGCTCCACGGATCGGGCTGGACCATCGGGCCATGCGCGACCGTCACGGTGCCGCCGCTCCACGGGTCGGGCGGGACCATCGGGCCATGCGCGACCGTCACAGTGCCGCCGCTCCACGGGTCGGGCGGAACCATCGGACCATGCGCCACTGTCACACTGCCGCCGCTCCACGGATCAGGCGGAACCATCGGGCCATGCGCGACTGTCACGGTGCCGCCGCTCCACGGATCGGGCGGGACCATCGGACCATGCGCCACTGTCACACTGCCGCCGCTCCACGGATCAGGCGGAACCATCGGGCCATGCGCCACTGTCACGGTGCCGCCGCTCCACGGATCGGGCGGGACCATCGGACCATGCGCCACTGTCACACTGCCCCCGCTCCACGGATCAGGCGGAACCATCGGGCCATGCGCGACTGTCACGGTGCCGCCGCTCCACGGATCGGGCGGGACCATCGGACCATGCGCCACTGTCACACTGCCGCCGCTCCACGGATCAGGCGGAACCATCGGGCCATGCGCCACTGTCACGGTGCCGCCGCTCCACGGATCGGGCGGGACCATCGGACCATGCGCCACTGTCACACTGCCCCCGCTCCACGGATCAGGCGGAACCATCGGGCCATGCGCCACTGTCACACTGCCCCCGCTCCACGGATCAGGCGGGACCATCGGACCATGCGCCAATGTCACACTGCCCCCGCTCCACGGGTCAGGCGGGACCATCGGGCCGTGCGCCTGAGTTAGCGGTTGCACTTTAGACAAAAATTTTCCGGTGAAGGACTGGGTTGGGTTTCCGAAGTTGCAGGCAAGTGCGAACATGGAAAACGTCGCTGCGAAAGCGATTCTGTTTTCAAAGAAATTACGCATCGGTGTGAGGCTCCTTAGACTAGTAGTGAGGACTTGTGAGCTAAGCCACTCTCAAGCCATCCTTGATCCCTCCAACGGAGATCCTTAGGGTTTCCTACCTATCTCAACCCGCAGTGTAGCGTAAACGGTATTCAAATCGGGCCATAAAGTAGGGTGACACCTAGTACTATTGGCGCGAATTAGCTTTAGTTGGTATCGGGGATAACCCCTACGACTCTTCTAAGAGTTGGTTATAGAACTCGCAGAATTTGGGATAATCGGACTCTTAACGGGGAGGTAAAGCGCTTTCTTTCGAGTAATCCAGCCGCATATCGGCCGTCACTTCGTCCAGCATCGGTAACGTGGTTACCTTGCTTTCCATGGCAAAGGCGGTTAACAGAAGATTGTCGCAAATCGAATTGATCAATCGAGGAATTCCCTGGGAACGGTAGTGTATTTCTTCGATGATGGGGCACGGAAGGATCGTCTGATCTTTGATGCCGGCCCGCGCCATACGTGAGTTGATGTAGGCGGTAGCTTCCTCCACATCCAGGCCGCGCAGACTACACCGCAAGGAGATGCGCTGCTTCAACTGGCGATATTCCGGCCTCTCCAGCTTGCTGTCGAGTTCCTGCTGACCGGCAAGAATAATCTGCATCAGCTTGCCCCGCCGGTTCTCCATGTTCCCCAGCAGGCGAATCTCTTCCAGAACATCCCATTCTAGATTGTGCGCTTCATCCACAATCAAGACTGTGGTGCGGCCCGCCGCGGCCCTGTCCACCAGCCTGCCGTTGAGCGCGAGCAGCACTTCGGTCTTCGACAGCTTGTTGCAGCGCAGGTCCATATCGTACGCCAGCATTTCGAAGAATTGCTCAACCGTAAGGCGGGAATTAAACAGCGAAGCGAACTCGATTTGCTGGGAATGCAGGAAATCGCGCAGGCATTCCAGCATCGTGGTTTTGCCGGTGCCCACCTCTCCGGTGAGAACGATAAAGCCCTTGCGACTCTGCACGCCATAAATCAGATTGGCCAGCGCCTCTTCGTGTTGCACGCTCCGGAACAGAAACGACGGATCCGGGCTCATGTTGAACGGATTTTTTGTGAAGCCGAAGAAAGCGTTGTACATATCGCAGGCGGGCTTCTCGAATGGTAACACGCCATTTAGCGTGCGGCCAATCTACCGCTTGTGATCGAGCGTACCCGAATCGGCCCGAATCAGGAACCGGCGGGAGGGGGCTGGGAATGCGGCTTTTCGCCGCCGGAATGCGGCTTTTCGCCGCCGGAATGCGGCTTTTCGCCGCCGGAGTGAGGTTTCTCGCCGGGTGCTTTGGGCGCGCCGGCCGATTTGACCGGGCTGATCAGTATATGGGCGTTGCGGCCTTCCAGACGGGGCTGGCTCTCCACCGCTCCATATTGTGTAAGATCTGCCGCGAAGCGCATCAGAAGTTTCTTGCCAAGATCGGCATGTGCGATTTCGCGTCCGCGGAACTGCACCACGGCCTTCACGCGATTGCCTTCCTGCAGGAATCGGATGGCGTGGGCCTTCTTGAAATCGTAGTCGTGATCGTCGGTGTTAGGGCGAAACTTCAGCTCTTTCACCTGCACCACGTGCTGCTTTTTCTTGGCTTCGTGCTGTTTCTTCTTGAGCTCGTAAGTGTAGTGGCCGAAGTCCACTGCCTTGGCGACCGGCGGAACCGCGGTGGGCGCCACCAGAACCAGGTCGAGCCCCAGTTCCTGGGCTTTGCGCAGCGCCGCTGCCGTCGGCATTACCTCGGTTGTGCCATCCGGGAAGACCGCGCGGACTTCGCGGACCCGAATGGACTCATTCACGTTCTCTCTGCGATTCTGCCTGCGAGGAGGAAAGTTTCTGCCTGGATACATTTGTGATTATGCGTTTGATGCCGGATTGCGAAGGTCGACCGCCAGCGGTTGGAGGAAAGTCGGTTTGGGAATAAAAGGCAAAGGCAATTTTCGTCAGTCTCAGTGTACACCAAAAAAGAGTCGCAGTGGAAGCTGTGTCAAGTCAATTTTTGTCGGGTAAAGCCCAACCTGCCGGTATCTTCCGTTACTCGGCACTACTCCAGCACTTTTCCGTACCACCACAGCGAGATCAACCAGGCCAGAACGCAGGGCGCCAGCACGAAGCCCCCGTTGAAGAAGATTCCGGCGGCAGCCATCGCCAGGGCTCCGGCCTGGAACAGACCGTAGAATAGACCCGCCCCGCTCGAAAAGCGCCAGCGGACCTGCGCGCGAATCTGGTTGACCGACGCTTCGTGCCCGATGGCCAGCGCCACCAGCGCCGCGCCTGTGCCTGCCAGCGGCGCAAGCGGCAAGGTCATGGGGATCACGATCAGCAGAAAGGCCGCATCCTTGGCGGCCAGGATTTGCCAACCGCGCAGCGGCAGCAATCGATAGCGCGACAATCCGGCGCGACCGTCCAGCCCGAACAGCGTCTGCGCGTAGCTGGAGAATGCCAACACCACCAGCACCGTGATGGCGAGGAATGCCTCGGCAGGCAGTGGCATCCCGGCCACCCGCCAGCCGGTCATGGCCAGCGCGAGCACCAGGCCGCAGTAGAAATCGAGGGTCGAAAAGATCTCGCGAATGTTCTTGCGAACCAGTTGATTGAGCGGACCCGGAAAATTTGGCACACGCCGGAACAGCCCGTGGGCAGGCCCGCCGGGCAATTCGGAAAGCAGGAATCCGGCCGCGACCACGCCCGCCGCCAGCCCCCAAAGTCCGATGGTCACGCGCCCGCGTGCCGCCCAGATGGCCAGCGCCGCCAAGGCCCACGTCATCGGATTCACCCACGGACTCAGCGCGCGCAACAGGTGACGCTCGCGAGGTTCGAGCGGCCACAACTCCAGGCGCGAGCGCGGAATCTTGCGCAGCGGGTCGGTGCTCAAGGGAAACAACAGCACCAGTCCGATGATCAGGTAGATGAAGGTTCCGGCCTCCTGCAGCAGCAGCGCGCTCACAATGAAAAAATTGTTGCCGACCACCGATTGCAGCGATCTTTGATCGCGCCGCAGAGCCTTCCCGAGTGCCTTCAGGATTGCGGTGATCCGAGCCATTCCAGATCCTGAACCACGGGCGCTTCTACCAGATCGAAGTAGTGCTGCTCCAAACTCTGCGGAATCTGGTCCACCGCCGAGTCCCACACAATCTGCCCCTTGCGCAGCATGATGAGTTGCGTGCCGATCTGTTCCACCACCGACAAAATGTGCGAGGTGAGGAAGACCGTGACACCGCGGCGCGCCACCGAGACCAGCAGATCGCGCATGATCTTGGAGGTCACCGGATCGATGGCCTCAAAAGGCTCGTCGAGGAACAGCACCTTCGGATTCGGCAGCAGCGCCATGGCAAAAGTCGTTTTCTTGCGCATGCCGTGCGAGCAGGCTGCGGCGAAGGTGTTGCGGCCGTTCTCCAGGCTTAAGGTGTGGATCAGTTGATCGGTGCGTTCCCGCGTTGCGGCGCGATCCAGGCCGTAGATGCTGCCGGTAAGGTGCAGGTGCTCCTCTACCGTAAGATCGTCGAAAAGGCCGAGGTCTTCGGGCAGCACGCCGATCTGGCGCTTCAACTCGAGAGGCTTCGCCGCCACATCCAGGCCGCACACCCGAGCTTCGCCCGCCGTGGGAGGCAGCAAGCCGGTCAGCATCTTCACAGTGGTGGACTTGCCCGCGCCATTGGGGCCGAGGAAGGCGCAGATGGCGCCGGGAGCGACCTCGAAGTTCAAACGGTCAACCGCGGTGAACTCCCCAAAACGGCGCGTCAGGTTGCGGCACGAAATCATTCCTCTATTGTCGAACGGTTTGTCGGGTGGCACGGTCTTGTTCCGGCTGATAAAATTCTCGTCACAAACCTGTTGTGGAGATCGTTCTAAAAGGTGTGCAGCCCGCTGAGAACTTCACGCTGGAAGCGGCCGGCGTTTCGCCCGCCGGGGACAGCCGCGCGGCTGCATGGTTCGAAACCATATTTCAGGAGCACTACCCTCGAATCGTGGGAATGTTGTCGCGTCTGATTGGCGACCGCGGGCATGCCGAGGAGATCGCGGCCGATGTCTTTTGTAAGGTTGCCAGCCGGACAGCGCTGCCCAAGCCGGAAGATTTGACGGCGTGGGTCTATCGCGTAGCCACCAATGCGGGATTGGACGCGGTACGCTCCAATGCCCGACGCCGGCGCCGCGAGCGGGAAGCCGGCGTGGAGAGTATTCGCACGGCGTCTGGCGCGGGAGCCTTGGACGAACTTTTGCGGCAGGAGCGCTGCGGCCGCGTGCAAAGCATCCTGGCAATCTTGAAGCCGCGCGAGGCCCAACTGCTGCTGCTTCGCGCCAATGGGCTGGCGTATCGGGAATTGGCGCAGACGTTGGGGATTCAACCGGGATCGATCGGCACCTTGTTGGCACGTGCCGAAGCGGAATTCGAGCGGAAGTATCGCGCCCGTTACGGAGGAGAAGCATGAGTCAGTGCTGGCAGGAAGGCGACTGGCGCGCTTATCTGGATGGTGAGTTGACCACTGCCGAGATAGATTACGGCCGCGAGCATCTGGCGCAATGCGAGGCGTGCAGCGCCCTGCACCAGGAGATCGCCGGCCGGGCGAACTTTGTGGGCGCGCTGCTGATGGATTTGGACACCGCGCCGGTGATGTTACGGCCCGCGGCCCCTGCAAAGTCAGGCTGGAAGTGGGCAGCGATGGGAGCTGCGCTGGCAGCGGCGCTCACCATGGCTTTCGTACTGGCGCCGAAGCGTGTGGACGTGGTGGAGGCGCCGGTTACGCCGGCGGCTCAGGTAACTGCCGCCGCGCCGACTACCGTGGCGACTCCGGTGCTGGCTGTGAGACACAACGCGACCGTGAGGCCGCGGCGGGCCAAGCCGCAATTGCAGTATTTTCTGGCGTTCGACGAAGAGCCGATCGACACCGGCACGGTAATGCGTGTCGCGCTCGAAGGCGGCATTGAGGCAGACGTAATTGTAGACGCGAGTGGACGGCCCCGGGCGATCCGGGCAGCCCGATAAAATTCTAAGGAGACGCACGATGAAACGAATGCTGGGGATGACAATCGCATCGGGAATTTTCGCCTGGGGCGCCGCGGCGCAGGACGGTCCCGACCAGATGAAAATCAAGCTGGAGAAGATGGCGGCCGAAGCCAAGGTGATCAGCCTGGAAGGCGGCGTGATGGGACCCGCGGTCAAGGGCGCGCCCTATTCCGCCGACGAAATCCGCGAGAACACGCAAACGCTCGGGGATGGCACACGCATCCACAACGAAACCAAGACCACGATCTCTCGCGACAGCGAAGGACGCGTGCGCCGCGAGACGCCCAACTCGATCTCCATTTGGGATCCGGTCACAGGCACGAATTACGTGCTGAATCCCAGCACCATGACCGCGCGCAAAATGAGCATGAATTTTGTGTTCACAAAGGGCACGAACGTTTCGGTCGACGGAGAGCACGGTCAATCGTTCTCGTTCAGCTACAGCTCGGCGGGGGATGACCCTATGGTTCTTTCAAAGACCCTACAGGACGAAGTCAAAACCATGGCGGTAGCCCGGGCGAAAGCGGGGACCGTGTCGCTCCCCCCGGGGCAGTATGCAACAACGATTAGCAAAGCAAACACCGGCAAGAAGGAATCGCTCGGCACGCAGATGATGGAAGGTGTGAACGCCGAGGGCGTTCGTCTCACCACAACCATCGAACAGGGAGCTATCGGCAACGACCGGCCTATTCAGAGCGTCACAGAGCGCTGGTACTCCCAGGAACTGCAGACCAACGTGATGACGAAGCGCACCGATCCGCGCAACGGCGAGGAAGTGGTCAAGCTTACCAACGTGCATCGCGGCGAGCCCAGCCCCGTGCTGTTCGAATTGCCCCCGGGCTACACCGTGAAGTAGAGCCAGTGGCTGAAAGATTCGGACACGGCCTGCCGAGACACCGCTACGCTGGAGGAGATGCGCCTTCTCCTCCTCCTCATGCTCGCGGGCTTGCGCCTGTGCGGACAGCCATCCTGGGACGCCTTGCGCGAATTAAAAGCCGGTGACCGGGTCCGGATCCTCGAAATTTCGGGAACCGAGCACAAAGGCGCATTCTCTTCGGTTTCGAACGACGCCATCACCGTCCGAACCAACAAGGGCGAAGTCGCCATCGACCGTGCCCGCACACGCCGGGTCCAGATCGCCAGCAACACCCGGCGAGTCCGGAATGCGGTGATCGGCGCGGCAATCGGTGTGGCAGTCGGCATCACGGTGGATCAAACGCTCGGAACCTATTTCCGCAACGAATCGGGGCAAACCGGAGCGGCTCGCGCCGTTACTTATGTCGCCCCGATAGCCGTGCTCGGTGGAATCGGGGCGGCACTTCCCAGTTGGCGGACACTGTTTAAGAACTAGGGCGCGCTACCTCTTCTCGATTGCGCCGATGGCCGACTGCGCCGCCCGTGCCAGATTGATCGGCGGCATAAACCCGAAGCCTCGATTCCTCTGCGACAAGCTCTCCTCGCTGCCGACCGCGATCTTGCGCAGCACCGGCAGATCGCTCGAATCGCCCGCCGCTCCGATGACCCGCATGGCGTACAGCCGGTCCGGCACCTGGGGACTCGACAACAAGCCGCGCGCCACCATGAGCGCCGCGGCCGAATCGAGTTGCAGCAGGCGATCGAGCGCCATATCGCCGATGATGCCGCCCTTCTTGGAAAGAGCGGCCAGATACGGCAGCACGGCGGCATCCTGGTATTGGCTCAAGCCCGCCAGCGCATTGGTTGCGACCAGAGCGTTTTCATCCTCGGCGGCGCGGCTCAACGGCTCCAGCAGGTCCAATTTGTGAAACGAACCCAATTCGCGAGCCACGGCGGCCCTCACCTGCGGATTGTCACTCTTCTCCAAAGCGTTGCGCAGCGGATCCACCGCGCCTGCGATCCGCAGGTTGGTAGCGGCACAGGTAAACAATTCGGGATCGTCCAGCGCGCGGCTCATGGCTTGGATGGTGCCAGCGTCCGTCTTGCCGCGTGCCTGAAAACAGGCGTTGGCGTCGACTTGTTGCGCGGCGCCAAGCACCGGCACGAAACAGAGAATCCACGTTTTCATCCGGGTTTTCATTTCGATGCCCTTTCCAACGCTTGCGAGATGGCGGCGGCGTGCTGCTGGAACAGAGGTTCCGGAGTCTTCAACACGAGTGCCTTCTGCATGTACTCCTGCGCCTCCGAATAACGATGGTTCTTGTACAGCGCCCATGCCAGCGCGTCGTAGGAATAGATGTCGCGGCGATACTGCAGTTCCCCCTTGGCCAGTTCGAGCGCGCGGTCGAGTTTGATATCGCGATCGGCGAAGGCGAAAACAAGATTGCGATTGGCGGTTTCGCCGGTGGCTCGCGAAACCTGGTCGATTGCATCCAGCAGGGACATCTGCTGTTTCGCCAGGTCCGACTGGCCGGTCTGCTTATAGAGGTCGTAGAGCGCAGCAGCGTAATCGGGCATCGGCGTGATGGCCTGGGCTCGCTTATAGTTGTCGATGGCGCCGGCGGTATCTCCCTTGGCAGCCAGCACCTTGCCCACGCCGGCATAGGCCGGATGATATCCGCGGAACGTGCGCATCGCCTTCTGGAAGGCATCTTCCGCCTGCGGCAACTGTCCGCTCTTGAAGTAGATGTTGCCCAGATCCACCAGGCACCACGCCACATTCTCGGGCGACGAGCTGCCCGCTTCAATGGCCTTCTTCATGATGTCGATGGCGCCGGGAACGTCGTTATAAAGGAAGTGAAAGTGCGCCGCGCGATTGTAGCTGGAGAGATCGGGACGCAGCGACACCATCTTCTGATATGCATCGGCAGCCGCGTTGTAGTCGCCGATTTCGGTGAGCGCATCGCCCAGCGTGCCCCAGTTCCACGGATCGTTCGGCCCGATATGGATCAGCCGGCGTGATGCTTCGGCCGCTTTTTCGAATTCGTGCCGTTCCAGTTGCGTCTCCACCATGAGGCGCTGCGCCTCGTAGTTGGTGCGGTCGTCCGACAGCACGCTGTTGAGAATGGCAGTGGCGCGATCGAGATACGAAAAGTCGGTGGTCTCGCGCGATTTCTGCACGTACGAGCCGGCCAGTAGCACCTGGTAGTGCGGATCGTCGGGCTTCGTCTTCACCATCAGGCTGTACATGGAGATCCGGTCGTCGGTCTTCATGGAAGCCACGCGTTCCGCCAGCGACCGGTCGGAAAGGGCGCCCATGATGCGGTCCGCCGAAGTGGACTGTTGGGCGAATAGAGGAGCAGCGGCAAATAAAAGGTATGTAAGTTTCATAAATCCTCAATTGGTGACTATCCCTCATCACGGCCGCGACTCCTTATGCGATTTCGTTCGGAGCCGCGACCGTAGGAGAGTCGGTGCTTTGCTGCCTTAGTCGGTCGTTTCAGAAATTCGCCAGCGTATCAGGAAACCGCTTACTTACGCGCGCGGCTCCGATCCGAGCCGCGACCGTAAGGGAGTCGGTTGCCTCGGAATACGAGTGCGCATTTCGGAAACTGTGTACTTAGTTCCCCGGGGCCGTCCCCATTCCGTTGGTGCCGTTCTGCTGGCTATGCAAATAGCCGGCATGCGGCGCCGCGTGGAACGGGAAATGATCGAGCGTGGGAACGTCGTTCTGATTGACGCCGTCGCCCAACGCCGGAACGTTGCTGAATCCAGGCACCAGCACGCCGGCCAGCGCGCGCAGCCCGATATCCACTACGTCGTCATTGGGACGCCGTCCGCCAAACGGCCATCCGGCATTGTCGCCGCCCAGCGGACCCAGGCGGCTCTGCTTGGCCAAAGGCGTGGGAGCGATGGTGAGGTCGATGCGGGTGATATCCGGCACGTAGACGCCCAGCAGATCGGCGCGCGGCGTCGGCGGCGCCTTCAAGCCGAAAACACCGTTGAGGATTCCGCTCACGAAGAACGGAGCCCCGATGAATTGCGCAAACTGCTGGTCGTTCACAGGCTCGCTGCGATTCCAGTAGTCCTTCATAGGCAGCGGAATCAGAGCTTCCACCGTGAGCGGATTGCCCACGCGGTCAATCTGGACGTAGGGTCCGAAGTGCTGCGGATCGGACGGGCTGGGCCGCACCGTCACGAATTGGCGCAGCGTGGAGGCCCAACCGGCGATCTTGGCGTTGGCCGCCTTGGGATCGGTGGGGACGCTGCCATCGGCCGTCAGCGCCGAGATCGGAATCTCGATCGCGATCAGGCTGATGTTGTAACCGGCGAAGCCGTCGACCGCATTCGGGTAAGCTGCGCCCGGTCCGGATTCGATGGCGCTGCTCAACACCGGCGCCGGAGCGCGGAAGTTGAGGGTGTCGAAGGTGGCGGCGCTATCGAAATAGA
Organism: uncultured Solibacteraceae bacterium; assembly: GCA_963815475.1. Taxonomy (GTDB): domain Bacteria; phylum Acidobacteriota; class Terriglobia; order Bryobacterales; family Bryobacteraceae; genus Sulfopaludibacter. The sequence continues at coordinate 1,160,416 of CAWFHD010000001.1, forward strand.
AAGCGTCGTCGCGAGGGCCGGCAAAGATGCGCCAGCCGTTGGCGAGCGTGAACACAGAGGGCTGTCCCAGTGTCGCTTCATAAGCCGGCGTCGATTTGGGCCCCAGATTGGGCGGCGCAACCGAAAGCGGATGGCCGTTCTTGTCGGTGGTGATGTAAGAGGTCTGGCCAGTGGTCAGATTTCGGATCACCACGGTATAGGTCTGGTACAGGAAGATTCCAGGATCGTCGATGCCCTTGATGGTGCCGAAATAGGAGACGAAGGTCGGGTTCGGGCGAAGCTGGGTTTGAAAGTTAATGTCGATTTGGATGTCCGGACGGCCGTCCAAACCCCTTTGATTGTTTACGTTGAAGCGGTAAAGCACGCTGTCGGAAAACTTGTAGTAGCTGGGGCCGTTATCGGGATTTTGAAATCCCTGCGCGCTCATACTCATAACCACCTTGTTGCTCTGGCCGTTCTCGTAGCTTCGGAACATATAGAAGTCGTTGAGATTGGCCGTCTGGTCCTCCAACAGTAGCGGACCGTTGCGATGACTTGCGGCGAAAGCGCTGGCGCCGAGCAGGAAAAGCCCAGCCCAACGCCGAAACGTGGGTGTTGTCATGTCCTCTCCTTAAAAGAGTGATCTGTTATGCCCGGTATACGAAGGGGGAGGATCATTCGGATTGAAGCTCGTCAGAAGAAATCGTGGGCGCATTCCCGCTCATGCAGCTTGCCAAGCGAGTGATGTAGGGAGAGTTCGAGCACCCGGTAGGCACGAAAGCCATAGGATTTTCTCAGCGTGGCCATGCATAATTCCGGGGCTCGACCTCGTATATAGTGTATGGTTGCCGTGGTAACGGCCTTTTCGCGTGTGGCGGAACCCGAGTCTCAGTGCATCGCGCGTGCGCTGCGGCGAAGAGACTCGGAATTCATTGGCCGAATGGTGTCGCGGTATCACTATCGGCTCCTCCGATATCTGGTCTACTGGACATCCAGGCGTGAACAGGCCGAGGACCTCGTTCAGGAAACCTGGTTGCGTGTGCTGGAACGCGCGGGGCAATATAACGGCCGCCTCCGTTTCGAGCCGTGGTTGTTCTCCATCGCACGAAACCTGGCGATCGATCACCTGCGAAAGCAACAAACGGCGACGGCAAGGCATCGGATGTGCCGGGAGGACGAAGCGGGCCTGAACCTTCCGGCGCCGGATTTCGAATCGCCCTTCTTCGCGGCCGCAAGAAGCGAAGATGCCAAACGAATCGCGGCCGCTTTGGGTGCGCTAGAGCCAATCTACAGGGAAGCGCTTCTCCTGCGTTTCCAGGAAGAACTGTCGCTCGCGGAAATTGCCCAAGTCGCAGGCGCTCCCATCTCGACCGTTTCGTCGAGGATTCATCGCGGCCTGTCGATGCTGCACGTCGCTCTCGGAGGAGACACCGATGCCGCTTGAGAACCATGAAAAAGCCCGCTTTCTGCTTCATCGGTCCCTGGTTGAAGGAATTTCGCTGGAGGACCGGCACTGGCTCGATGCTCACGTCGAACAATGCGCCGAATGTGGCCGATATGCCGATCTCTCCGCGCGTGCCGTCCGAGCGCTGGATTGGTTCGCGCTTGAACTCGACCCGGCAGCAGCGCTTCGGGTTGAGAACGTAGTCCGCAGCCGTGCCGAAGGGATGAGATCGGCCGAAGCGCATGCAAAAAGCCTTTGGATCGGCACAGCGGTCGCAGTATTCCTCACGCTCACGGGATCTGCCGTTGCGTGGCGCTCTTTGGCATGGCTGGCCAGTCAATGGAATCTCCCCAGCCGCGCATGGCAGATCGTATTCGCGGCGTTCTGGTTGCTGCCATCCCTTCTACTCGCGTTACTTCCGCTTTTTCGAAGAAGGCTTCTGGGAGAGGATTCCGATGGCAACGGACAAACTGTATGAACTGGCGCAGCGGATTCGGTCTCATTCCAGGTCCGGCCAAAATCGTGGCCGCTTTAGCCTTCGTGGTTTTCTTTTTCGGGGTCTTGGAGGAGCATCGGGCGAGCGGCTTCGGGACCTTGATCGGTCTGGCGGGCGGTACGCTTGCCGCCGCTTACTTTCTTCTCGCCGGCTATGTTTACGTAGACGCAGTGCGGCGCGGTATGCCGCCGATTCCCTGGACGGCGCTCGCGGTGGTCATTCCGAACTGCGTTGGCTTCGTGCTCTACTTCCTGTTGCGAAAGCCGATCCTCCATCCGTGTCCCAGTTGCGGGCGCGGAGTTGCGCCAGATGCCGCGTTCTGTGCCCGCTGTGGCCAATCGCAAATGAACATGGGACCGCAACCTTCACGGGAAGAATCTTGAAACATGAACCGTCGGACCCCGGTGCGCGTACATGAGGCGCAGAAAGGCGAATCTCACATGAAACAGACCTCTATGTTGACCACAGCGTCACTGCTCACCATTCTATTGATGACGTTTCACCTGACCGGCGACATCCTGTTCAAGATGGCCCCGGCAGGTCTCTCAAATCTGTTTGTGGTGTTCATCCTCGTAGTCTTGCTGTGTGGAACGCTGCTGCTCGCCGGACGGCGAGCGGGATACATCATCATCTTCTTCGGGTCGCTCCTCGGGCTGCTCATCCCTGTCGTCCACATGAAAGGGACGCGGGGTGTTATCGGTGGCGAGATCGGCAACTCAAGCGAAGCTTTCTTTTTCGTGTGGATACTCCTCGCGTTGGGTATCACCGCGACGTTCTCCATCATCCTATCGGTGCGCGCACTGTTGAGCTTGCCCTGGCGCCGGAGCCGCCGCGCGTCAACCGCAGAATAACGCCCGTTCCTCGCTGGTGCGGAAGTAGGCAACCCATCACCACCAATCGACGCAACGGCGACAACTCGCTCATATGGAGTACCAGTTTCCGATATCCCCGTTTTTCGTCCGCGACCTCATCTTCGCAAGCCGAAAATCCTTCGCAACAAAAGGCGAAACCCCTGAACGTTCCCCGCCTGTCGGTTCGATCTTTGCCGAAAGCCCATTCACGCTAAAACGCTGACCTCGACTACGGCGTGCGCTGAGGTATTAGGGGACGAAAGCGGCTTCTAAAGGAAATAAAGGCAGGTTCAACGGCTTTTAGTTCTCCGTGGGGACCTTTTCGATGTGATCGATCACGAGAATCTTGACCTGGACTTTCGTAGGCTCGATCTTCAGCCCCGCTTGGTCCTGCAACGCTGTGGAAAGAGAGGGAGCGGGCACCGCGTCATTGGCACCCGTACCGGTCCCAAGTGGGGAATCCATCGCGTAATCCAGCTTTACTTTGTAAAGCCCCTCCAACCCGGTTTTGTCAAGCACAGGACGCTGTAGGTCCGCTGACAGCAAGCCAGCTAGTATAACCATAGTCATGGTCCCCGAAGTGTGACGACCCGTTCGGTCGATGGGTGTTTGGAATGGACCGCCGGTTCTTACAGGAGTTAGTTTAGAGCCGTCCTTGCCGAGCACCAGCATGAATCCCGAGAGCCACTTCGTGTTTGTGTGGGCTTCCAGCTTGAATCGCTCGGCGAGGAGCGCCTGAAGCATTTCCGGCACCTGATCCTTAGAAGCACCTGCGGGAGATTTCGCATCGATGTTGAAGCGTTCCGCATCGAGCCAGTCCGGACCCAATAGTTGAAGGTCTTGCAAACCATAGGCTCGCCGGATGATGTTCCTTAGCGAGGCCTGACGATAGGCCAGGGTCGCGTTCTGCTCACACATGCACATGGGGGCTTGCCGGTTGAATTCCACCGGCTTCACCGACGCCACCTCAAACGCAACAGACTGTTGCTCTTGGTTATGCCCCGCCCACAATCCAAGGAGGGCCAAAGCTGCGATCCGAATCACTGCGCTACCTCCCGATAATTGACGCGTGGCTGCGACGGATCGTGTAGGTAATCCTTGATGTGCTAATCCTGCTCCAGATGAGATTCGTGTTTCAGCAGCGCATAGCTCAGTTTCTCCCGCAATGCGGGCTTCCCATATATTACCGTCCGGTTATGGATCGCGGCGGGTAGTTTCCACAAACGCCCGTCTTTCGTCCACAGTCGGCGCTTTCGGTTATCGGTGTGACAGTCGAAGTCCAGGAAACCTTGCGTAGTGATCGGAATTGCCAGTGTCCTCAAGGTACCACCCTCCCGGATCATGAGGCGCATTGACACCCAATCCAAAACCGTGGATAAAATAAAGACCGAAATTGGGTCAACACTCTGCATTCTGGGTTCGTCCTTTTCATCGGGGGATGCCATGAGCCGTACCGCCATTGTGGTTGTGTCCGCCATGAGCTTTGCATTGGGCCATAGCCAATCGCCAAAGCTTCATTTCGAGGTCTCTTCCATTAAACCTCACGAGGGGCCAATGTACCGGCTTGGGGTCACAACTGTGGGCCAGACCCTGAATGCTGATTCTGCCAACCTCCTAATCCTTGTGATGTACGCTTTCAATTGCAAGAATTTCCAGGTCACAGGCACACCAGTCCTATTCAAAGATGACAACATGCGGTGGGACATCACAGCTAAAGCTGAGGGTGATCACACGCCAACCAAAGCGGAATTCCGCCAGATGCTCCAGGCCCTGCTGGTGGACCGATTCCAACTAAAGGCGCACCGTGAGATGCGCGAGATGCAAGTGTATGCTCTTTTGGTTGGCAAGACCGGCCCCAAATTCAAAGAGGCAGCCCCCGACGCTGACTCCATGGGGCATTACAGCCGCAAAGGCCGGGACAATGTCATCACTTTACCGAAGGCCAATATGGGTGATGTAGTGGATGCCGTCGCCAATGCCATGCTGGATTACCCGGTTGTGGATCAAACAGGGTTGTCTGGAGCCTACACCGTAAACTTGACTTACACTCCAAATACCAGGGCCAATCTGGAGCAACCTGACGCCAACGACATCAGTGTCTTCAAGGCGGTGCAGGACCAGCTTGGATTACATCTGGAGCCACGGAAAGCGAAGGTTGAAGTTGTGGTTGTCGATAGTGTAGAGAAGCCTTCAGCGAACTAGCTTGCCTATCATGGTGCCGCCACACTCGGCCTACTTATTTGTTACTAGCTATGCTGTATGTAGGGCAGTAAATACCGTGAATTGGCTTAATGGTGAACGCGGCCTGCAGCGTTAAGAGTAGAAGGTTTCGGCGCTGAAACGATAACCCCTGGTTTGCCTGGGCCACTCACTATTTCCGATAAGGGCCGTGAAGTAGGCTTTCTGGAAAGTGCCCCTGGCCGCCGGGCAGGGGCGCTGGTGCCGCCGGGGTTGTTACCGAAAACGCCGTTTCACAACAGGAACGCCACGAAGCCTTCTGGCGTACAATTAAGGATGGCTTCGGCCCGCTCCAGTTTGGGTGTTCGTTCTCAAGTGGGGCCCAAACGGACCGGACCGCCGCTGTCAGTCGTATAAGAGCTGAGGAGGTATGATGCTCGGTCCGACATTGGCTACTCTCTGTTTCTCGGGTGTTCTCTGCGTTTCCGCATACGCCCAGCAACCGGTTCCAGTCGATGATGTCGCTTCATTTCTGAACGACCTCCGGGCGCCTGTCGATCAGAGGGCAACTGGGTTTGCTTCTGGTGAAGAGAGCCTCTCCAAAGGGAACTACGGCCAGGCAGAAGAGATCTTCAAGAAGCTGATGGCGCTGGATCGTGGCACCGGGGCCATCGAGGGCCTAGCACGCGTGTATGTTGCCGAAAGTCGGCCCGATGAAGCCCTCAGTTTCCTGGAGAAACAGGTAGCGCAGAAGCCTTCAAGACCAGACATACTGTTCGCCTTCGTCCGGCTGGCGGTAGAACTTCACGCGTTCGATCCCGCAATCACCGCGCTACGCAAAGCAAGAGATCTGCGTCCGACGGATGAGAGTATTGCTCTCGAACTGGCACGTGTTCTCAGCGCCTCTGGGCAAAAATCGGAAGCCACTGATATATACCGCCAGATACTTGGCGTCGACCCTGGCGACGGCGTCGCTCTGCTTCGCCTCGCAGCGGAGTTGTCTGAGCCTAACGGAAACCTCGATGTTGCCAGGGCCGCTGCGGAGTTGGCAAAGAAACAACTGCCGCATAGCGCAGACGCGTCCGATACTCTCGGTTGGATCTACGTAAAAAGCGGGCGGCCCAGAATGGCTGTCCCGTTATTTCGAGAACTTGTAGACAGCGCCCCGACCGTATGGACGTACCATTTTCACCTCGCCTCCGCTCTTTCCGGGGTTAGTGGCCTGCAAAGCGCGATCGGCGAGTTGCGATCCGCCCTCGAATGCAATCCGCCAGCCGATAAAAGGAACCGGATCCAGACCCTCCTGATCGAACTCGCCGGATTACCCAAATAATCTGGGACGAACTAGGCACCGCTTCCGGGCACTCAGGTTAAAGCTTGGGAACGATATGTAGGCTTTCCGGAAAGTGCGCCCCGAGCAACCGGGGATTTCCACGATCAACGCCTCATCCCCGCAGCCTGCTGATGATGTAGAGGACTCCGGCAAGGAACGATGCGCATAGCCACCAGATGAGTATGCGCTTGATGACCCCGACCGCAACTTCAATGGACCATCACGGAGTACGCTCAGTGCGTCTGAGCCGCGTTGCCATCTTTCTGTTCGCCTGTATGTCGTTGGGCTCGCGCCGGCACTTGAAACCGTTATTAGAGCCGCGGCCGGTAAAGATCGGGACGCAAGCCGGAACGCGTGCAAGCGGCATGGTCCTTTTCGACAAGGGCACTCACTTCTCCACCGGCAGTTTATCTAGGCTGTCAATAATCAACATATCGGCCGGCGCCTTTCTTCCCTCCAACTTAAGCCCAAGTTGCGTCTGTAATGCCACCTCGACTGGCGGATAACGTTCCTCAGTCGGACCAGACGCCTGATCGCCAGCAGTGCCGTCGACAACACTGGTAGTGGCCCTCGCCAAATAGCCGGGCGAAAACTCTAACTCAAAATCGTATTTTGCCGTCAATCCAGTCTTGTCAAAGATCGGCCGATCCACATAGCCTGCTAGAACGCCAACCAAGCTTTCTATTGTCATGTCGTGAGCGCATATTTGATAGCGCCCTAGTAACATTCTCATCGACGGGGCGATGCGTCCATCGGGAAGTCTCGCGCAGGCGGCCGAGTTAGCTGCTACTGGCATGCTGCTTGATGCACTGCCATGGTTTGACTTCACATCTGAAGTTCCAGTTGGGACTACGGGTGTGAGCTTTGAGCCACTCTTAGCAACCGTAAGCTCATACACAGATACTTCCCTGCTTTCGTGATGAAATTTGAGTTCCAGTCGGTTAACAAGAAGGTTTTGCCACATTATGAACACATCCTCTCTGCTTGCCCCTTGAGGAACCTTCGCCGTTATAGCTAGTCGATCAGTATCCAGCCAAGATGGCCCAATCACTTGATACTTCATGACCTTATAAGCAGCCACGATTAGATTTTTGAGTGAGCCAACCCAGGTAACCTGCCCTGGGTCCGCTGTTCCTGGTCCACCCCGCATCCCCAAAACGCCCCCCGCCTTTCTGCCGGCTTGCGGGGGCGGCTGGACGTATGGTTTGATGGAGGCAACCTCAAACTCAACCGCCGGCCCATTTGATTGAACGGCATTCTGCGGCTCAGCCAAACACATGGCACCTCCAAACATCAGACTACAGACGAGGGTGAGTTGACTAGCAGACACTTCGACCTCCTTTCAGCACTCTGAAAGTGTACCGTCTCCGTGCACTATAACATCTTGGCCGCCCGGAAGTTAGGCCCCCAAGAGCGCCGGGAGTCCGAGACATGGCACGGCGGAATAGGTACCGATAATGGTGTTAAAGTAGGCCTTCCGTACACTACCGCTCGGTTATGGACCGGGCCGGTCCACTTTACGATATCCCGTCTAACATCCGGGACCCGGCATTTGGGCAAGCCGTCCTCGCAGGCGTCCCGCGTCTCACGCGAACAATTCGCAACTACCTTAGTCAGTTGGCCGACGGCCTCTCGATGTGATCGATCATAAGCACCTCGACCGGACCTTTACCCTTTCCCAGGTTCAGTCCTGTGTCCGACAATGCTCCGGCAAGCGTTGGAGCTAGGATCTGGTCTGGTTCCGGCGTTTGGCCCTCCGGCATGAACAGCAGGTTCAGGTTGTAGGTTCCGGCGAGGCCCGTGCGGTCTGCAATCGGCGAGCGCAATGCACCTCTGATCTGAGCAGCTATCTTGTCCAGAGTGGCGGCGCAACACACCACGTGCGTGCCCTCGCGCCAGGAAGACGTGCCGCATGTTCCCGGGGCCTGAGTGTATCGCCTGTCCTCAATTGTGATGCTCAAAGGGTTCTTGCCGCCGGACGGCGTCAACTTGAGCTTCCCTTTTCCGAGAGTCAGGATATACTCCGGCATTTCTCTCGTCTCGCGGTGGATTTGAAGCTTGAACCGGTCCGCCAGCAGCGACTGAAACATCAGGCGAACCTGATCGTCCTGGGTGTCGGGCACCGCCGTTCGCGCATCTATATCAAACCATCTCGACTCGTCCGGCCAGTCTGGAATCCCTACCAATTGATAGCCTGCTTCGAGGCGGTAGGCATAGAAAATAAGGCTGCCGACCTGGGCGTTGTGCATCATGACCAGCGTGCCGGATCGGCGGGGCACGAAGTCGGGCCGCTGGTTGGAAGCATTCTGTTTGACTGAAGCTACTTGAAATACTGGACGAGCTTCTGGTTGGCCAAACGCAATAGTGAGCGGGAACAACAGAACCCCCGTGAGGCTCGCTCTCAAAACTGTTCTCAGTTCATTGGCTGGCATCAACCCAGTAGACGCTGCAAAGTCGTCGAACGTTTAGGCTTATCGGATCCTCCTATTGGAAATCGGAGGCAGACGGTGTCAGACTGCATCGAGCCGCTCATTCCATTAGCCCAAGTGGCCTTGAAGTAGGCTTAGCGGAAACTGGCAAGTTGACGCGCGAAACGCCCGTTGCTGGCATTTGCCGGGATCGGCCCTGTCTGACGGAGCGTTTACGGGAGGAGCAATTGATTCAAAAGGCAACTGGCTACGAACAGCAAAGAGCTGAAGCCGCACAGGTTCCCGGGCTGAGCGAACCGGGCTTCCGCCGCCATTGGAGCGTATATCGGTGACCCACAGATTCCTCCGACGAACCCGGATTGAAGGCGCTGGCCATTCGGACAGGGCAGCGGCCAAAACACGTCGCATTTGCTACATCCACCTCAGGGGAATGGCGTCATGCCCCATTTTTCCCCAGCCTGATCGTGGGTTTTCACCCACCTGGGGTGGGTGGACTCCCGAATACGGGAACAAAATGCTCTTCAAATTTCCATAAACAGGATAAAAAGGTGTTTTAAGGTATTTATCTTATTCAAAACAGGGGGCCTCGGCGAACGGTCCTGAACCTGCACAGGCACCGCCATGATTTCCAGGTTCAACGCCGCAACTCTGTTGCTGCTCGCGCTGATCGTAACCTTCGGACTGGCGCCGTCGGCGCTCGCCCAAGCCATCAGCGGCGACTTAGTCGGGACCGTTCAAGATGCCAGCGGTGGCGCCCTTCCCGGCATCACCGTAACGGCTCTGAATACGGGGACGAATGTGAAATCCACCGGTGTCACCAATTCGAGTGGCGACTACCGAATCTCCAACCTGCCGCCTGGCAACTATGACGTTTCGGCCGGAGCCACGGGCTTCACGACCGCCACCCTGAAGGGCGTGGCCGTTGATGTAAATCGCAACACCACGGCGAGCCTCAAGCTTTCTGTGGGCAGCGTCTCAACCGCCATTGACGTGGTCGAGGCCGGAGTCCTGCTGGACACCACCACCGCACAGGTGCAGCAGACGTATACGGCACAGCAGTTGGGCGATCTTCCCATGGCGTCGAATGGCAATGGCGTATTGAACCTGTCCCTGCTGCAGGCCGGCGTGGCTTCGAGCGGCGGCGTGGGCTATGGCACTGGCCCTTCGGTCGGCGGCCAACGTCCCACCAACAACAGCTTTACCGTGGATGGCGTGGACAACAACAGCAAATCGGTCACTGGACCGGTAGCCTCCATCCCCAACGATAGCGTCGCGGAGTTCACGCTGCTGTCGAACCAGTTCCGTGCCGAGTATGGCCACTCTTCGGGCGGCCAGTTCAACACCATCGTGAAGAGCGGCTCCAACACGCTGCATTTCACAATTTACGAATACTTCCGCAATCGCGATCTGAATGCGGTGGACCAGCTTTTCCGGAACAAGACCCCGCAGCTTCCGCGCTACGACCAGAATCGGCTCGGCGCCAACATCGGCGGTCCCATCATCAAGAGCAAGTTGTTCGTCTTCGGAAGCTTTGAGTACAACCCCTTCGGAGGCGCCGCGTCGCCCTCTACCATCTATGCGCCCACGGCCAGTGGCTACGACACCCTCGCCGCTGTCCCGGGTGTGAGCGCAGTCAATTTGGGAGTGCTGAAACAGTATGCAGTGGCGCCGGCGGTCACATCCGACGGTCCCCTCGTGAAAATAGGCAGCGCGTCCGTTCCTACCGGTTCCATTCCAGTGGTGGGCCCCAACTTCACGAACACTTACTTTACCGTGATCAGCGTCGATTACAACTTCTCCGAGAAGGACCAGGTGCGCGGACGCTATATCGCGAACAAGCAGGATTCGGTCAGCACGGTCGCCAACCTGCCGGTTTTCTACACCCCCACGCCGAACACGAATTATCTCAGCACGGCGGCCTGGTACCACGTGTTTTCTCCCACCCTGGTGAATGAATTCCGCTTGGGCTTCAACCGCAACAACCAGTCCGAGCCGGTGGGCGACCAGAAATTCCCCGGCCTGGATGCATTCCCGAACCTGGTCTTCAACGACCTCGGCCTGCAAGTAGGACCGAATGGCAACTTCCCGCAAAGCGGCATCAGCAACACCTACCAGGCCATCGAGAATGTGAGCTGGACTCACGGGGCACACACCGTCAAAGCGGGCTATGAGTTCCGCGATTATATTGCCGCCACTCATTTCACACAGCGCGTCCGCGGAGACTACGAATACAGCTCGCTGGCGAACTACCTGCTGGATCTCACCCCAGACGTGCTTGCGAACCGCAGCCTGGGCGACCCGGTGTTCTATGGCAACAATTTGGCGCACTACTCGTACGTGCAGGACACATGGCGCATCAGCACCAATCTGACTCTCGATGCCGGACTACGCTACGAATGGACCGGCGTGCCGGTGGGCGCGCGCCAGCAGGCCCTTAATGCCGTCGCGACCGTTCCTGGGCTCGCGGACTTCCGATCTCCCAAGTCCAGCACTTGGGGCGGATTATCTCCCCGCATCGGCCTGGCCTACACGTTGGGTCACAGCGGCAACACGGTAATTCGCACCGGCTTCAGCCGCGCCACCGACATCATCTACGACAACATTCCACTCAACAGCCCTCCGCCACAGTTCACCACCGCGGTTGACCTGACAAACGCAGGCGGCAGCAACTTCCTGAAGAACGGCGGTATCTCGCCGACTGTGTACGCGCCTAACACGAATCTGACTGCCGCGCAGGCCCGCGCCGCCACCGCCTACCTGCTGCCCGATCAGTTTCTGCCGTACTCGCTGAACTGGAGCATGGAAGTGCAGCACACATTCGGCAAGGACTACACCCTCACAGCTCGCTACGTGGGAACCCGCGGCGTTCACCAACTCATTCAGCAGCAGATCGACCGGCTGCATCCGCTGGTGACCCCCACCTCGTTCATTCCCACCTACATGAGCGCTCCTGATGCCGGCACTTTGGCGAGTTTGCCGCTCAACGTCGGCAATCTGCGACTGCCTTCCACCTGGGCCGATCCCGCGTGGTCCGCGGCCGGTTTCACCAAGGCGATCACGTCGTATCAACCCCAGGGCTGGTCATTCTACAACGGACTGGACCTGCAGATGCAGCGCCGCTTCGCTCACGGGTTCTCACTGCTGGCCGCCTATACATGGAGCCACAATCTCGACAATCAGACTGCCACCCTCAACACCAGCGCGTTGAGCCAGCGCCGCGTGCAGAATTTCGGCAACCTCACACCGGAAAAGGCCGCCTCCGCCCTCGACCGCCGGCAGCGCCTGACCTTCTCGGCCGTCTACGATGTGCCGTATCTCAAAGACAGCAAGAACTGGTTCGCCAAGAACCTCATCGGCAACTGGCAGGTCGCCCCGGTTCTTACCTACGAAACGCCGGAGTACTTCACAGTTGCGAGCGGCATCGATTCCAACCTGAATAGCGATTCGGCGGGGGATCGTACCCTGGTCAACGTGACTGGCGCCGCCGGCGCCGGCAGCGGCGTGTATGGGCTCGATAAGAGCGGCAACAAAATCAACATTGCCGGCTCCACCACCGCGCAGCTCAACAATGTGGTTGCCTGGGTGGCCATCAATCCGAACGCCCGCTATATTCAGGCGGGATACGGCGCCCTGGCCAACACCGGACGCAACACCGAAGCCACACGGCCTATCGACAATATCGATTTCAGCCTGCTCAAACGCTTCCAGATCAGGGAGAAGATCAAATTGGAAGTGTCCGGTGAGGCATACAACTTGTTCAATCACGCCCAGTTCATTCCAGGCTCCATCGGTGACGTCGGTCGAATCAGCACCTCCGGCAGCACGGCTTACGTGACCGTCAACAATGGCACCTTCAATAATCCCGAGAAGACGTTCAGCAGCAATCCGCGGCTCATGCAGGTTGTCGCTAAGTTCGTCTGGTAAGGGGCTTTGCTTAGTCGGGAAACCGCTTGCTGACGCGCGCGGCTCCGATCCGAGCCGCGACCGTTAGGGAGTCGGTTGCCTCGGAATACGAGACTGTATTTATGAACGGTGTACTTAGTCTGATCGCCCCGGGGAGCCGCAAGGCTCCCCGTTTTTATGCCTCGTCGGAGGAATCTGTGGGTCACTGATGCGGTCGAATGGCGCCGGAAACGTCGGCTCGCGTAGCTGGCGAACCCGGTGCCGATGGGACGGAAGCTGCTTTTCGTAGCCAGTTGCCTTCCGAACCAGTCTGGACTCCCTGGTAAACGCCACGCCGTCAGCGAGGACCTATCCTCCAACTGCCGAAGGGCGCGTGATCTGCTCGCGATTGGAGAACGGTGGGTTGACCTGCCCGCGTCTTCACGGCTGACCAGCAGACACTGAGTGAGCTTTCAACAAGCCTGCGTTGTTCCGATGCCGCACACGAATGTTGGTAGCCAAATCCGATATAATCAGCCCGTACTCGGTAAGGAACTATGCGACTGAGTGTTTTGGCGGTTTGCGGGCTGGCCTCGCCGATGTTCCTTATCGCGCAATCGCGAGCGGAGCAGTCATTCCATCCGCAGATTCCGAAAGCCTGGAACGATGCGGAGGTTAGCACCTACGAGCTTCCCCTCTCGTATGGCCGACCGGCTCATTACATGTCAGCCGCTGACTACTACGCCATTCCATCCCGCACCATCTATCGAACCTATCCGATTTATCGACCCGATCGGGAGCCGTCCGGCTATTTGAAATCGCTCAAAGACCGCGAACCGGAAATCGCCTTCGACGCTGCCAAGCTCAAGACCAAACAGGACTGGATCGTGGCAGGGGCGCTGGTTTTTGAGTCTCCGAATATTGTTGTCAACGTAGCCGACACCCCGTACCGTGACGCGGACTGGTACCGCGAAGTCAAAATTCCGGTCACCAAAGAGGGCATCATGCCCTATGGTCGTTATTTGATACGGCAGAAGGGCGTGGTAGAAGTCACCTTTGACGCTTGTGCCATGTGTCATACCCGGGTGCTACCCGGCGGCGAAGTCGTGCGTGGCGCTCAAGGAAACTTTCCTTTCCAACACTCCCAGGCCTACCAAAACAGAAATGCCGTGAAACGAAACACAGCGCAGGGAGATGAGTCTCTGCGAGCGGATTACTGGGAAGAATATGGCGCGCCCTGGGCGCCTCAACCGGAACTCCGCTCTCTTACTCTAAGCCGGCTCATCGACCTGGATGAGTCGACTCCTCCCGGTGTCCTTAGCCGACATGGCACCAGGCCTGCCTATCCCGTAAGGATCCCGGATCTGATCGGAGTAAAAGATCGCCGGTACTTGGATTCGACGGGGTTAGGGCAGCATCGGGAGATCAAGGACTTAATGCGTTATGCGATTGCCAACCAGACCACCGATCGCATCGCACTCTTTGACGGGTTTCAGCCATGGAACCGGGATAAATGGCTGAAGCTGACAGCGGGAAGGTATAGTGATGAGCAACTCTATGCGTTGGCTCTGTATGTGTATTCGATCGAACCGCCGCCTAATCCGAACAAATTTGGGACAGTTGCGGCGCGCGGCCAGAAGGTATTTGAAGCGGAAGGTTGCGCAATGTGCCACACGCCGCCGCTTTACACAAGCAACAAGCTCACACCTGCGCAAGGCTTTTCGGTGCCAAAAGACCACAAAGAGCGATACGATATTTTGCCCATCGTGGTCGGAACCGATCCCTCGTCGGCCCTAACGACTAGGCGCGGCACCGGTTACTATAAGGTGCCGTCGCTCAAAGGGGTGTGGTACCGAGGGCCCTTAGAGCATAACGGCTCCGTCGCAACGTTGGAGGACTGGTTTGATCCAGCGCGCTTACGCGAGGACTACGTTCCCACTGGATTCAAAGGCTATGGCGTTAAGACGCGAGCCGTAAAGGGTCACGAGTATGGCCTGCGTCTCTCCGACACCGACAAGCAGGCACTTATGGCATTCCTTAGAACGTTATGACCGGTTTCCGCGAAAGCTGGATCGCGGAGGGCGCCAGATCCTCCCTGGGCGAAGGGTAGATCTACACTTTGCCGTCAGGGAGGACCTTTCCCACTGTACTCAAGCCACACTGTGAGCAGCGGGCATCTCGAGTTAAATCTAGACTGCTATACCGACTCCGTCATGTCACGTTCGGCCAAGTTAAAGTGTCCGCAGAAACGCAATTAGCGCATTCTTGTCTTCCGTGGAAAGGTTCAGGCCAAACTCGTGACCTTTCACTGCTCGCGTTTGCACGCCGTAGCCTTTGAAGCCGGTAGGCAGGTATTCAGAGTTGAGACGCTTGGGATCGAACCAGTCCTCGAGCGTAGCCACCGACCCGTCGTGTTCGAACGGGCCGCGATACCAGACGCCCTGGAGAGATGGAACTTTGTAGTAACCGGTGCCACGTCGGGTACGTAGCGTCAAACCAGGGTCTGTCCCGATCTCAGCAGTCAAGACGTCGTACTTCTTCTTGTGGTCTTCCGGAACAGTGAAACCAGAAGCCGGTGTTAACTTGTTATTGGTATAGAAGGGCGGTGTGTGGCAGCCGGCACAGCTTCCGTTGAATATTTTCTCCCCTCGACGTGTCAACGCGCTCGGCCTGTTCGGGTTTTGCGGTGGCTTTAACGAGTAGAGGTATAGAGACAGAGCATAGAGTTGTTCGTCGCTGTAGCGTAGTTGAGTGGAAGGAGCAGGCAGGCTCCTGTAATCCTCGCCGCGCGGGATGAAGTCGCCGAATTTCGACAGGAAGTCCATTTCGTTATTGAGCGCGGCATACCGCATCAGATCCCCGATACCACGATGTTGAACGAGGCCAGTTCTGTCGAGGTAGCGCCGATTCTTTACGCCAATAAGGTCGGGAATCGCAACCGGGTAATTCATGCTCGATCGATGGCGGACAACGACGCCGGCCGGGGCTGAGTCGAATTGCGCGGCCAACTCTTCCGATGAAAGCGTATTCGCCTGATCGGCTGGATCTGGCTTCAACCACGGCGCTCCGGAGAGGGTTCGGTAGACGTCCCGCACGATCTGTGCAGGGGCGTGGCGGAAGCCGAAGGCATTGGCACGGTCTATCGGAAAGTTTCCTTGCGCCCCTCTGATGGTGGTGCCATCCGGCAGCACTCGCGTGTGGCACATGGCGCAAGCAAACGTTCCAAGCTCGATTTTGCCTTTTTCGCGGATGACATAGCTTACAAAGGGCATCACTCCAGTCTTTGTAAGCGGCGGTTGCACGTGTTCGAACCAAGCGGCTGTTCTCACATCGGCCAATCGGATTACGAAATCGAAACCGAACGGCGCATCGAATACGAGTCCCCCCGCTTTGATCCAGTCGTCTTGGGAACGTAGCTGCGCAGGGTCAAAAATAACCCGCGGCTCTTGTTGTCGCAGCCATTCGATGTAATGTGCCGGCTCTCTGCCCGGAGCGTATACAGGATACGTTTTGTAAACTGGACGAACGGGGACACGATAGTAATACTCAACAGGAACAGCCACCGGGGAGTAGCGCGGGTCGGGGTGCGGCACTTCAAGCGACGCCAGCGCAACCGCGTCCCATGTCTTTGGGATCTCGGGATGGTACAGCGGCTGGGCCGACAGGGATGCCGTGGCCAAGAACAGTATAGCCGCGCCGATCTTCATTACAAGCCTCCTGACTACCTGCACAGAGTCACGATTACTTCGCCATCAGTCGCGCCGCGTTCTCCATGAACAAGTCGCAGTAGGAACGCCGCAGGCCCTCTTTTGCTACCGGACCCGTGTCCAGGAATTGTATGTACGCCCGTGTCAAGGTGTCGAATTTGGGCCACACCGGCAATTGCCCACCGTTTGGATCGCCGGTCTTTGCGAAATTAGTCCAGTATTGCTGCATCGCGCCGGAAACCTGCGTGTCCACGGCATTTGCGACTTGAGGCGGAAGACCAGGAATGACGAGGGGCCGGTCGAGGTTCCCAAAGACGTAAGGTAGTTCCGCTGCGTGAATCGCTCCATACGCTTCTCTTCCAGGGGACACACGGGCGAACTCATACTGGTATGCCGGATTTCCTGCCGCGACATGCCAGGCCAATTGCTCCACCGCCGGGCAGCGGAACGAAGTGTCCCCGGCCCACTGATTTGCTGGCGTCCCGTAGACCGGATCTCCTCCTCCCATGTACAATTCCTGTGCCCGCCCGGCGAGTGGCCCGTATGCCTCTTCGATAGCCTTTTTCAAATCTTTGGGGGAAGGGATCGGCGGAAATCGATCGCGCGAATTGCTGCCGTGCAGCAGACCGACATGATGCTCCATTCCCTTCGCAAACAGTTCGGCCGGCATCTGTGGGAAAACATAACGATCGACCGTGATGCCCAGGTTTGGAAAACTGATCCAAAGCGCTACAGAGTGGTCTGGCTCCGCTTTCAAAATATCGGCCGCGGAAACCGCGCGTATATCCTTTACGGACGCACCGGCTGGAATCTTCCAATTCGCCGCAAACATTTCTCCCCGTTTCTCTGCCTGGTGCAGCGTCAGGGGATCACTGAGTT
This sequence comes from uncultured Solibacteraceae bacterium, assembly GCA_963815475.1. Classification (GTDB taxonomy): domain Bacteria; phylum Acidobacteriota; class Terriglobia; order Bryobacterales; family Bryobacteraceae; genus Sulfopaludibacter. The sequence continues at coordinate 1,177,594 of CAWFHD010000001.1, forward strand.
CTACCACCGAACCGCTCTGAGCGATCACCCGCCGGAACAATCCCTGCGATAGCGGTGATGTCATCAGAACGCTTACATCCAGCGATCCGGCGGACTCCCCAAAGATGGTTACGTTATTCGCATCGCCGCCGAACTTCGCAGCATTATCCCGCACCCACTTGAGCGCGGCAATCTGGTCGAGAATTCCTTGATTTCCCGACGTGTGGTGAGGCGACTCGCGTGTCAACGCCGGATGCGAAAAGAAACCAAACGGCCCCAGTCGGTAGTTTAGCGATACCAGCACTACGCCGTGGCGGGCCAGGCTTTCGCCATCGTAAGTGGCATCGGAGCCTCCACCGCCTAAATTCTCTCCCCCGTGGATATAGACCATCACCGGCTTTTGCGACGTGCTGTGCCATTCCGGCGTCCAGACATTCAAGTAGAGGCAATCTTCTTGGGAGAGTTGCGCGTTGGAGATTCGAGCTGCGTGCGGTGACGAATTCTGAACTTGTGCGCATAGCGGCCCAAACACGGTGGCGTCACGCACACCAGCCCACGATCTCACCGGCATTGGCTCGCGCCAGCGGAGCTCGCCCACCGGAGGCGCCGCGTAGGGGATGCCCTTAAACACAGCTCCGCCTTTGTCGAGTGTTGCGCCTCGAACTTGTCCGCCGGTGACCTTGACGATTAGGCCAGAGTCTGCGGCGGTCGCTGGAATCGCGGCGAACGCCACGCATATCAAGACGAATGTCTTCATCGCATCGGCTCCTTCGCCGGCGTATCGGCCTAGTCTATCAACTAAAGACGTTAGCCGCGATTAACAAAATGTTTCTCGGTCCACCTTGACGCCGGACTTTGGCGGACAGCGGTGCGGATGTTCCAGCGATGGATCCCAGCGATGGATCCTCTCTAGTCGCAAAGGGTAATCTACCCTTTGCCGTTAGAGAGGATCTATCGCCTCGTCGGGCGGAGATCAAGCATACCGCGTGTCACGGGCGAGTGGTTGGCATTACGAAGGATTTCCTCGACCAGATTCAACCTCAGAGCGTTTTGAGAAATGCAATCAACGCTCGCTTGTCCGCGGGTGTCAACTCCAGGCCGAACGGATGGCCCTTGATAGCGCGCGTCTTTACTTCATACCCTTTGAAAGCCGTCGGGACATAGGCATCCCTCAAACGATGCGGGTCAAACCAGTCTTCGAGCGTCGCCACCGAGCCGCTGTGTTCGAACGGGCCACGATACCAGACACCCTTGAGTGACGGTACCTTGTAGTACCCGGTGCCGCGCCGGGTCTTCGTGGTCAGGTTGGGATCAGTGCCGAGAGAGAGGGGCAGAATGTCGTAGTTCTTCCAATGCGCTTCCGGAACACTAAAGCCTTCGGCAGGCGTTAGCTTGTTGTTGGTATAGAGCGGGGGAGTATGACACCCTGCACAGCCCTCGCGCTCGAACACCGTCTGACCGCGGATCGTCAGGCTGTTACGCTTATTCGGATTCGGAGGGGGTTGAAGGGCATACAAGTACAGCGCCAGCGCATAAAGTTGCTCATCGCTATATCTGGATTGGCCCTCGTCGGTGGGATTGGGAAATTGGCCGAGTTGATCCATCGGTCTAAAGTTGCCAAACGTAGACAGATCGTCACCGCCTTGATTCAGCGCCGCATAACGCATCAGGTCAGCGATTGAGCGGTGCTGCTGAAGACCGGTACGGTCAAGATAACGTCGATCTCTTACACCAATAAGATCGGGAACCTGCACGGGAGAAAACGGGCTGGCACGTTGACGGGCCATAACACCGGGCGGAATAGCTTCATGGACTCCGGCTATTTCATCAAGGCTCATTTCCGCAATCCTTGCTTGGGGATCAACGCGCAGCCACGGAGCAGCATACAGAAATGACTGGAACGAACGGGCCTCCTGCAGCGTATTGCGCGCCCGTATGTCGTACGCGAATACTTTATCGAATGGAAAATTACCTTGGGCGCCCTTGAGGAAGCCGCCATCCGGCATTACACGCGTGTGACAGAAAGTGCATGCGAATGATCCCAGTTCGACTTGGCCCTTTGTTCTCACAACATATCGAACATTCGGCATCGTTCCATCCTTTGCAGCAAAGCCCCCGATGCGTTTGTGCCATGCCGGATCCCTCACGTCACTTACACGGATCAGGCTATTTGTGTCGTAGCTGGTAGGAGCATTGAAGACGACGCTCCCCGCTTGAATCCAGTCCGCCTCAGTCTTTAGAGGTGGCTTGTGATCCGTGTCGTCCCAAAGGATTACTGGCTGCTGCCGCTTAATCCACTCCAGGTACCCTGGCGGCTCGTGTCCCGGGGCATAGACGGGGTAGGACTTGAATATGGGCCGGACCCGAATCCTGTAATAATACTGACTTGGGACAAACCGAGGTGATCCGGCTGGGTCTGCAAGCGGTAGTTCGAGTGAAGTCATTGCGCCGTCGTCCCATGTCCTTGGGATCTCGGAGCGTAACGCTGGGTGCCGGGTATTCTGCGCAAGCAGGGCCAGAGCGCATAAAACGCCTCCGCCGCCGACCATCATTATGAATTTCATCTGCTGTTCGGCACGATTGTATCAGCGGACCTTTGCTCATGGGTCCGCCAGGCCATACCAATCAACGCTGCCGCGTAGCCGGCATCTCGGACTGTGGCCAGCCGTGGCTCCGAACCGGTCTTGCAGGGATAGATCTATCATGGGCGCAGTGTTTACCCATCCCGCGGCCCCCGCCGTGACTCAATTTGGTGCTCTTCGAACCTCCATGAAGCTCCTTGACGATCTCCGCAAAGGGGCACGGCTTATCGCAGCGGAAACGCGAACTCGGAGCGGTTTATGGTAGAGGCTTCGTCGCCGCTCGCCTCCGCGCTATGAAACTGATCACGATCTTATACCGCAGCCACCATATCCGGGGTTTGTCTACCCGCACGCCCACTTCGGCGCCGACAAGAAGAGCATAAAAGTCGCCGTGCGAACCCGCAAGGGTTCGACCGCAGTCTCTCGCGCTGCCATTTGCCGGCCCCGGTTACGACCAACTCGCCGAACCACGAATTCTTCTGACGGACCTTTATTAGTGCTCCCCCCGGTACCCTTTCTTCCCTTAGATAACTAACCCCCGCGTTCCTGTTTTGGTATAGTGTCGCCCAACCCCGGAATTACCCGGATGGTTATCTGAGGAGCCACCAATGTCGATTTCCAAACGCCTGCTTTGTCTAGCAGGTTCGGCCAGTCTTGCTCTACTGAGCGGACAGCCGGCGAGCACGCCCACCGCGTATACCGTCACACAGGTCAACTCCATGTTCGGTCCAACTGTCACCATGACCGTCTATCGGAATGGTTCCAAGGCGCTGATCGAGAACAGCCAGGAGCCGAACTCCGCCAATCCGGAAGGAAGCCGCACCCGATCCCTCTACGATCTGCAGGCCCATACCAATTTCACCTGGAGCCTCCCCGAAACGGAAGGCGGTTGTGGCGCCGGTAGTTTCTCCCGCGATTGGGGCGATCCGTTCGCCAGCGCCGCCGATCTCGCCAAGCAAGGCGCGAAGCAAACCGGAACAGAAAACTTCGGCGGCGTCTCCGTCAATGTCCTGGAAGCAGCCTATCCCGGCGGAAAGGTAAAGGCCTGGGTGGATACGAAGACAGGTCTCGTGATGAAGGCACAGATGACTCCCGATGGAGGGGCGGCGAAGACCGTGATCGAAACGAAGAAGTTCATAGCCGGACCGCCCGCCGCCTCGGTATTCGCGTTGCCGGCGGTCTGTGCCGCCGCGGCGAACGCTCCGCACGTTCCCACAGAAGCGGAGCGAATCGACACCGAAACCGGCGGCCACGGGTCAGACTATGTCAATGGCATCTACGGACCCGGCTCGGCCGGCGGCTGCTCGGTGACGTTCCGCATTGTGAAGGCCGGCACTATGGAGCCCGTGACGGTTCCGTACCAGGTGGCCATCGATACCACCTACGACCAGGATCACCCTCCCACTTACTCCATGGGAGTGTCGGATTCCGGGCATATGACTTACTCCGGCGGAGGTCTGCACGAGATTACCGATCAGATCCACGGCGGAGTGCTACGCCTGGTCGGCCTTCCGAAATACTTCAACATAGCCGTGCAACTCGGCAAGGCGGGAGGCGCCGGACCGGGACTTGTCTACCGCCAGTGCTCCAAACCGCAAACGGTGCTGCTATTAGTGGTGAAAAACCCCGAGAAGATTTCCGACGGCGCCGATTGGCTCTGGGTTAAGTCCGGGAAGTACGCCGCACCGGACGCTCGCTAACCGCCGCGCGCTATTCGGCAGCCAGTTAGAGCGCCCTATCCGGACGCCTTTTTCTGAAACTGCCCCCCCCACTTGCAAATCCCGAATTCGGGTATAGAATAGCTGCTGGATAAAATCTGTTAACGCGAGACCTGATGTTGCACGAGGGAACCGTTTGAGGCGCTAGGCTCATCATTCTTACAAAGTCATTTTTTAGAGGCCATTCATTCACTGTTTCCAAAGGGTGGTCTACAGCGAGCCTGCCATCTTGGGCGCTCCGTCGTCGACGAGGATTTCTCGCGACAGACGGTAGGTGTACTCAAAGGTAAAACCGGCCGGGTTGTCCGGCCCTGGGGACAAGATGGCGAATTCAACGACTGAGCCTGCCGGGACGCAGGCTCCGCAGTCCACAAAACCGTCCCTCGTACAAGCGCTCAAGGCGATTTTTTCCAAAAACGAAGATAGCGACGAAGGCAAGGTCGGAACCCGCCGCCGTAAGTTCGTCATGGCAGCGGTGTTGGGCACACTGGGCATCAACCTCCTGATGTTCCTGCGCTTCTTCTTTCCACGCGCTCTCTACGAACCCAAAACCCGCTTCCGCATCGGATATCCTTCCGACTTCGGATTCGGCGTCGACACCAAATTTCAGAACCAATACCGCATCTGGGTAGTGCGCAACACCGAGGGCATCTTCGTGATCTCGGCGATTTGCACCCACCTTGGCTGCACACCCGACTGGAAGCCCAGCGAGAACAAATTCAAGTGCCCCTGCCATGGCAGCGGTTACGACCCCGAAGGCATTAACTTCGAAGGTCCCGCCCCGCGGCCCATGGATCGCGCACACGTTGAACTGGATCCCGAAGGTCAAATCCTGGTGGACCTGAGCCATCTGTATTCGTGGCCCAAGGGCGAACCTTCGCAGTTCGGCAATCTCGATCCGGACGGCAAGGGCGGCGCCATCCTCCGCGTGTGAGGTCTTATATCTATGCCTGAAACCAACGGACACAATGGAACACCCGCCTCTAATGGAGGCTCGGGCAACGGATCGGGCAACGGCGATTCTAAAGTCGGCGTCCTGGCCAACGCCAAGGCCGTCCAGGCGCGGGCGGTAGAGGAGATCAAGGAGACCATCAAGGCGCCGGAAAAGACCGACGTCTGGAAGTCGGTGCTCCGCGTGAAGCACGACGAAACTCCGCGCAGCCGCGCGCTGGGCGTGCTTTCAAATGTCTTCCTCCACCTGCATCCTGCCAAGATCAATCGCGACGCGGTGGCTTACAACTATACGTGGGGCATGGGCGGCATGACGTTCTATGTCTATATCACGCTCGTCTTCACCGGCACGCTGCTGATGTTCTACTATCACCCCTCCAAGGTAGTGGCCTTCCGCGACATCCTCTACCTCGAAAACGATGTCCCGTTCGGCAAACTACTGCGCAACATGCATCGCTGGGGCGCGCACCTGATGGTGATCATGGTGGAGCTGCACATGTTCCGCGTGTTTCTCACCGGGTCGTATAAGAAGCCGCGCGAGTTCAACTGGGTGGTTGGCGTTCTGCTGCTGGTGCTGACGCTGCTCCTCAGCTTTACCGGCTACCTGCTTCCCGACGATCAGTTGGGATTCTGGGCCGTCACCGTGGGAACCAACATGGCCCGCGCCACGCCGCTTCTGGGACATGCCGGACCGTTCGGAGCGCAGCTTGGCATGACGCCGTTCAACGACGTCCGCTTCGGTCTGCTGGGCGGCTCCATTGTGGATTCGAACGCGCTGCTCCGTGCCTACATCTGGCACTGCGTAGCCATTCCAATCATCGCGTCGCTGTTCATGATCGTGCACTTCTGGCGTGTGAGAAAAGACGGCGGAATCTCGGGCCCGGCGCCAGTGATCTTGGAGAGTGAGATCAAGGAGCCGAAGAAAGTATGACTTCACCGCAGAGACGCGGAGAACGCAGAGAAAGCGCAGAGAAGCAATTTTCCGCGTGTTGTTCTCTGCGTTTCCTCAGCGTTCTCTGCGTCTCTGCGGTGAGTGAACGCTAGAGGGACATATGGATCTACACCAGCTTTGGACGATCTTAAGCACACCGGACAACGTCCCGATCGTGCTGCTGCTCTTCGTTGTTCCGTTCTATACCTGGTACGGCATGCGCCAGTCGTTTGCCAACGACCGCTTGATCGAGCAGCTCGAAGCCAATCCCGAGATGGCCAAGACGCACCATCGCAAGGTGCAGCCTTTCAAGACCGGTTGGTCGCGCGATGTTCACGTCTGGCCGTACCTGCTCCGCATCGAGCTGCTGGCGGCGATTATCGTCACCGTCATCCTGATGGTCTGGTCCATCACGCTGAACGCGCCGCTCGAAGAGCCTTCGAATCCCACCCTCACCATGAATCCCTCCAAAGCGCCGTGGTACTTCCTCGGGCTGCAGGAGATGCTCGTCTATTTCGATCCCTGGATCGCCGGCGTCATCATGCCGTCGCTCATCATCGTGGGATTAATGGTGGTTCCTTATATCGACGCCAACCCTTTGGGTAACGGCTATTACACTTACAAGCAGCGCAAGTCCGCCATCCTCACCTTCATCTTCGGTTTCATCGTGCTTTGGGTTTCCATGATTGTGATAGGCACGTTGATACGAGGTCCCGGGTGGATGTGGTTCTGGCCAGGCACCACATGGGATCATAACCGGCTGATCTTCGAAGTGAATCGCGACCTGCCGGACATCTTCGGCATCAGCGGCCGCGTCGGCAAGCTGATCTTCGGCGGCATCGTGGTGCTGGCATATTTTGTGCTCGCGGGAATCGGCATGCACAAGCTGATTACCAAGACAGCGTTCAACCGCAAAATCTATGCGCGGATGAGCGTGCTGCAGTACGTCACCATGCAGGTGTTTCTCATTGTCATGTTGTCGCTGCCCGTGAAAATCGCGGCGCGCCTCCTGTTCCGCATCAAGTACGTTTGGGTGACTCCCTGGTTCAACATATGAGCGAACAAGATCAAAGCAAGGACCCAGTAGTCCATTCATCGTTAAGCAAGCAGCTCTTCATCTGGTCTGCGTTGCTGGTCTTGTCCATGGCGTGGGGCCTGTGGGATGAGATGTACGGCATTCGCCCCTGGAAGGGCTATCAGGCTCGCTTCGAGAAGGTCTACGCCAAGTATCTGGAGCAGGCCCGCCAGCCCGAAGCGCAACTGGAGAGGCAGATCAAGGCATCGCCTGAGTACCGCCGTCTCGATGCCGAAATGCAAGCAGCGGAGAAAGCCGGCATGCCGGCGGCTTCGGCTATCGATCACTCGGTCAACCAGGACCTGGTGCCGAAGATCCTGGCGCTGAACGACCCATTCCAGGAGGTCCGCAGCCACATCGGGGCACTGACCTATCAGATCGAAGTCAGCGGCAGCGAAAGCACCAAGGAGTCTCTGCGCAAGCAGATCGCCGAGCTCAAAGCCGAAACCCACAAAGTATCCCTGCCCGGCGAGAACGAACCGCGCACCATGACGTTCGCCGACATGGATAAGCAGCTTCAGGACTGGAAAAAGGAAAAGGCTCTCAAACTCCAGCAGCGCGTGGACATCATGCAGAAGGCCACCGATCTGCGCGCCGAGCGGGACAAGTACCTCTCGGACCGGATTCCGGCCGCTAGCACCGACACCATCAACTCGGTGCAGAATTCACTCGACAAGTTCGATATCCACATCCGGCAGATCCATGTTAAGGATGTCGACCTCGTGGATCGCTGTGAGTCCTGCCACTTGGGCACGCGCGAGCCGGTACAGTTGACGGCGGCGACCATGGGAGGCGAAGCGGTATTCGCCAGCCATCCCAGCAAGGAACTGCTGAAGATCCACGACCCCGACAAGTTCGGCTGCACACCATGCCATGGCGGAAACGGCGTTGCGGTGGCGAGCACCGAGAAGGCGCATGGGTATAACAAGTTCTGGCTGTGGCCCATGCATCACAAGGAAAACATCGACGCGGGATGCCAGCAGTGCCACGCCAAGGAGATCGTCACCGAGATGGCGGCCGACCTGAATTCCGGCCGCGAGATTTTCCGTCTGCGCGGCTGCATGGGCTGCCATCGCTATGAGGGCTTCGACCGCGAAGCGGACGAGATCTCATCGGTGAACCAGAGCATCCGCCAACTGGAACAGCAGAAGGCCGAATGGAAACGCCAGATCGGGTTCGATGAGCAAAAAGCCAACAACCCAAAGACCACCGACACCGAAGCCAAAAAGCTATTCCAGGAATCGAACGACCTGAAGGTTCGTTCCAGCGGCATCGACGCCAAAATTGAACAACTCGATATGCGCTCGTCGAGCTTGGTGCGCGAAGTGAAGAAGGTCGGGCCCAGCCTCAAAGAAGTTCGGATGAAACTCAAGAAGGAGTGGATTCCGGTGTGGCTGAAGGATCCGCACAACTGGCGCGAAGGCACCAAGATGCCCACCTTCCGGCTGGACGATGGCGAGATTCAGGCGATCTCGGCATTCATCTGGCAATCCGGCGTGACGGGCGATTTGCCGGCGCAAAAGCCGGGCGATCCGGCAAAGGGTCAGGAGGCATTCGAGACCCGCGGCTGCATGGCATGCCACTCCATGGGCGAGGGCGGTCAGAAACAGGGCGGCACGTTCGCCGCCAACTTGAGCCGTGAGGGTGAGAAGGCCAGCTACGATTACATCGTGCGCTGGGTGCACAACCCGCGCCAACGTACCCTGCCCTACTGCTCCTTCGAAAAGAAGGACATCACCGCGGCCGACTATCAACGCGCCGGCAAACCCTTCGTCTTCGATTTCGAGCACGACAAGTGCCCCAACGACGGCCACCAGTTGCAGGTGCAGCAGATGACGCCGATGCCAAGTCTGCGGCTCACTGAAGACGAAGCCCGCGACATCGCCAGCTACCTGATGACAAAGAAGCGCGGCAACGCAAGCTATGCGGACGCCAGCTTTATGGACGATCCCAAACTGAAGGACAGGGGATTGTCGCTCGTACGCAACTACGGCTGCGCGGGCTGCCATGAAATCTCGGGCCTGGAAGAAGAGCAGCGCATCGGAACCGAGCTCACCAAGGAAGGTTCCAAACCGCTCGAACGTCTCGACTTCGCCCTTCAGGGCCACGCCGCCGAGGCGGAAGGCTGGTACACCCACAAGGGCTTCTTCGAGCACAAACTCGCCGATCCGGCCGTGTACGACAAAGGCAAGGAGAAGGCCAAGCAGGATCGGCTGAAGATGCCGAACTTCAATCTGTCGAAGGCCGAGATCGATCAGGTCACAACCCTGCTTGAGGGCTCGGTGGACGCCAATATTCCGGCGCGCTACTTCTATACTCCGGCCGACCAGCGCCAGGACATCGTCGACGGCTGGTGGGTGGTTCGCAAGTACAATTGCATGGGCTGCCACAAGGTGCACGTCGGCCAGACGTCCACGTTCGACACCATGGCGAAGTATCAGGATCCGGACTGGAAGGACCAGAAGCCGCCAACGCTAATCGGCGAAGGCGCGCGCGTCAATCCGGACTGGCTGATGCGCTTCCTCAACAATCCTTCGTTGAGCGAGACCGACACCAATCGCGACGGCGTGCGCCAGTACTTGAAGGCGCGCATGCCCACCTTCAGTTTCTCCGATGGCGAGATTCGCAAGCTGGTGCGCTTCTTCGAGGCGCTTTCCTCGCAGGCGGAACCGTATATCGCGCAGCAACTGGAGCCGCTGACCGACACCGAGCGCACCATGGCGCGCAACCTGTTCACCAGCGAAGGCGCACCGTGCCTCAAGTGCCACATGGATGGCGATGCCAAGCACGACGCGCACGCCACAGCGCCCAACTTCACGGTGGCCAAGGATCGCTTGAAGCCGGGTTGGACCAAGCGGTGGATGCTCGATCCCGCCCTGATGAGTCCCGGAACGGCCATGCCCTCCGGCCTCTTCATGAAGGATCACGACCGATGGGTCTTCGCCGGGCCGACGCCCGCCAGTTTCAACGGGTACCCGAAGGACCACGCCGATTTGTTGGTGCGGTACATGTTCAGTTTCACCCCTGAAGAGTTGGGACGGTTGAGGTCAAGCGCCGGGGCTTCGGGGAACTAAACCGGAGACGGAGGATAGTTGACTTTGTCAACTAAATAGTTGACGTTGTCAACTATCCTTGTTCTGAGGTCCCTGTTTTACGAATTTTTGAAAAGGAGACTCCTACGAGCATGAAGAAAATTTGGATCGGAGCTGGAGTAGCTTGCGCCGTCATACTGACGAGTTGCGGCGGCAGCGCTCCCGATAGTGCGAAGAAGGAAGCAGCGCCGGCGGCAGCACCCGCGGGCGGCGGCACCGGCGTTCCGGATGAAGCTAACGGCGGCACCATCACCGGGAAGGTGGCCTTCGATGGCACGGCGCCCACGCCCAAGAATATCGACATGTCGGCCGTGCCGTTCTGCACAAAAGCACATGCCGCGGCGCCAGCAAAGACCGAAGACGTTGTCGTCAACGATAATAAGACGCTGCGGAATGTTTTCGTGTGGGTGAAGTCGGGCCTTCCCGACCAGCAATGGCAGGTTCCCACCTCGCCCGTTATGCTGAATCAGACCGGTTGCATGTACGTTCCCCACGTGATCGGTGTGATGGCCGGGCAGCAGATCGACATCAAGAACAGCGACGCCACCAACCACAATATTCACCCGCAGCCGCAGACCAACCAGGAATGGAACGAGTCGCAGCCGCCGGGAACCCCCGACAAAATGCAAAGCTTCCCGCGCCAGGAAGTCGTGATCGCGGTGAAATGCAACATCCACCCATGGATGCGCTCCTACATCGGAGTGGTCTCCCATCCGTTCTTCGCCGTGACTGGCGACGACGGGTCGTTTACAATAAAAGGACTGCCCCCTGGGACCTACACAATTGAAATGATCCATGAAAAGTACGGCAAGCAGGAACAGTCGGTCACCGTGGGCGCGAAAGAAAGCAAGACGGCAGATTTCCAAGTGAAGGGTTAAAGGCAGAGGGGCCGGCCTCAATCCGGCCCTGCTCCCTGCCTAAACATGCGCGAATACATAGAATTGACGAAGCCGCGGATCACGTGGCTGATCCTGATGAGTACGGGGATCGGCTATTTCTTTGGATTGCCCGGATCGGCAAGCTGGTGGGGGTTCCTGAAAGCTATCCCATTGCTTTCGCTGCTCCATACGGTTCTGGGAACGGGGCTTATCGCCTCGGGAACCGCGGCCTTGAATCAGTGGTATGAGAGAGAGGCCGATCGGCACATGCGGCGCACCGCCGCCCGGCCTCTTCCTTCCGGTAAACTTTCCGCGGGTCGCGCGCTGGCATTCGGCATCGGACTTTCCATCGCGGGCTTCGCCGAATTGTGGCTCGGAGTGAATCTGCTCGCGGCCGCTATCGGCGCCTTCACGCTGGCCAGCTATCTTTTCATTTACACCCCCATGAAGCAGCGCACCTGGTGGTCTACCACCGTGGGCGCGATTCCGGGAGCTATGCCGCCCATGATCGGCTATGCCGCCGCGGCGGGTACGATTACGCGCGAATCCTGGGTGTTGTTCGCCATTCTCTTCCTGTGGCAATTCCCGCATTTCTATTCGATCGCCTGGATGTATAAAGAGGACTACGCCCGTGCCGGCATCCAGATGCTGCCGGTGGTGGAGCCCGATTGCCGGTCCACTGCGCGGCAGATTGTGCTGTACGGAATCGCGCTGATTCCGGTGAGTCTGGTCCCCAGCATGTTGGGAATGTCCGGACGCATTTACCTGGTGGGTGCTTTGTTATTGGGGCTGTGGTTCTTGTATTCTGGCGTGCAAGTGGCCGTGGAACGCAGCATGGTCCGTGCGCGCAATGTGCTGGTAACGTCCGTGTTGTACTTGCCGCTCATCTACGGGCTCATGCTCTTAGATAGGCCGGGTCTGTGATCGAAGTCCGCAACCTCACCCATCGCTACGGTGACCGCGTCGCACTCTCGAACATCAGCTTCGAAGTGAAGAAGGGCGAGGTCTTCGGGCTGCTCGGTCCCAACGGCGGCGGCAAGTCCACCCTGTTCCGCATCCTGTCCACCATGATGGTCCCTACCGAAGGCCATGCAGTGCTGGCCGGCAGCGATGTGGTGGTGGACCCGGCGGCAGTTCGCCGTCACGTCGGCGTGGTGTTTCAAACCCAGAGCCTCGATAAAGCGCTCACCGTGGAAGAGAACTTGCGCGCGCAGGGCCACCTGCACGGTCTCAGCGGCGCCGAACTCCGGGGCCGCATGGAGAAGGCGATGGAACAACTCGGCCTGTCCGATCGCCGCAAGGATCTGGTGGAGACGCTCTCGGGCGGTCTGCGGCGCCGCGTCGAGATCGCCAAGGCGCTGCTGCACAAGCCGCAGGTACTGCTGATGGACGAAGCCTCCACCGGGCTGGACCCGGCGGCGCGCCGCGATCTTTCACGCCACGTCGAAAATCTGCGGACCAACGAAGGCGTAACCATTCTGCTCACCACCCACATTCTGGAAGAAGCCGATCGGTGCGATCGCCTGGTGCTGCTGCATCAAGGCAAAATCGTGGCGCACGGCAGTCCCAGTGATTTGCGCGCGCGCATCGGCGGCGACGTGGTGGTCCTCGAAACTGCCGACAGCGCGGCGCTCGGCGCCAGCATCAAGCAGAAATTCGGTGGCGATCCCGTAGTCCGCGATGGTCAGGTGCGAGTCGAGATTGCCAACGGCCATCGCTTCATCGCTGAAGTGGTGGAGGCCTTTCCCGGCGCCATCGAATCGGTCGGCCTGCATAAGCCGACGCTCGAAGATGTCTTTGTGAGAGAAACGGGAGCGTCAATTGAGTAGGGTTGGTATTTCACCGCCGAGGCGCAGAGACGCCGAGAAAAACGAAGAGAGCCGCGGCGTCATTGCGTCTCGGTCGCGGAGTTAATATGTCTAGCTTCTTTTTACCTGCCGCTACCCTTTGGCAGCGCGAACTGGTCCGGTTCTGGCGCCAGAAGAGCCGTGTGATGGGCGTAGTGGCGTCTCCGCTCGTGTTCTGGCTGCTGATCGGTTATGGTTCGAACGACCTCGGCCGCTTTTACTCCGGCGCCCTGGTCCTCACCGTGATGTTCTCCGCGATCTTCTCCACTATATCGATCATTGAGGACCGGCGCGAAGGATTCCTCCTGTCGATGATGGTTTCGCCCGCTCCGCGCACCAGCCTGGTGCTCGGTAAGATTCTCGGTTCGGCAACGCTGGCGTGGATTCAAGGGCTAATCTTTCTGGCATTCGCGCCGCTGGCCGGCGTCCGCATCGACATCATCGAGTTGATCCCCATCGCGGCCGCCATCTTCCTGATCTCCTTTACGCTGACGGGGCTCGGCTTCGTAATCGCCTGGAGAATGGCCTCCACCGCCGGTTTTCACGCCATCATGAACCTGCTGCTGGTTCCTATGTGGATGGTCTCCGGGGCGCTGTTTCCCATGGCGACCGCGCACGGCTGGGTGAAGGCCATCATGTGGGTGAACCCGCTGACCTATTCCATTTCCCTGCTCAACTATTTGCTGCACCTGGCAAATCCATTCCCGGGTCCGACGGAATGCCTCATCGTGACCGCGGTATTCGGTCTGATCCTGCTGATGGTTTCGGGCGCGATGGCTGCGCAAAAGGCCACGCGAAGCGCGGCATGACGAAGACAGGGGGCTGGGGCCGGGGGGTGGGTATCTCGGCGCTGCTAGTCAGCCTGACAATGCTCGCTGCTTGTGTGAAGCCCAAGCCTCTCGAAGTCCTGGGCGACGCTCCTTCGTTTCAGTTGACATCGTCGGAAGGCCAGATGTTCGAGAGCAAATCGCTTGCCGGCCACAATTGGGTGGCCGATTTCATCTACACCACCTGCGACGGTCCATGTCCCATGATGAGCGCGCAAATGCGCCGGATACAAGACTCGACTGCCGCTGAAATGGCGGACGTGAAATTCGTATCGATCACCGTCGATCCCGCGCACGATACCGCGCCCGTGCTCGCGGCTTATGCCAAGCACTTCAAGTGCGATCCCACGCGCTGGACATTCCTAACCGGCGACAAGGACAAGCTCAATGAAGTGGGCCTGGCGTTTAAGCTGCAGAGCATCGATGGCAGCCTCACCCACAGCACGCGCTTTGTCCTGGTGGATCGCCACATGCGGATTCGCGGCTACTACACCACGGGCGAAGACGGGTTCATGCCACGACTCATGCACGACATCCGACAACTGGAAGCTGACAAGTCCTAACCACACCTCTCTTGCAACATTTGTAACGATTGCCCGGAAGATACCTGCAAATTTGCGGGTAGACACCTGACCATTTCGTATCAATTAGTACATAATGCCTAGTGGATCATGACGTCCCCTCTGCCCAACTTCTTCCTTGTAGGCGCGGCCAAGTCTGGAACCACATCACTGCACGCCTATCTCCGGCAGCATCCCCAGATCTACGTCAGCCCCATCAAAGAACCGGCCTATTTCACCGATGAAGTGCGGCAGGAGCATCTGGGGGAAGAACTGTTACGCGAGCACGCCAGCAGTCAACGCAAACTGCGGGCGTGGCTGGCCCGGCCCAATCCTGGAAAATGCCCGGGGGGCGTGGTGCTCGACTGGGAATCCTATGTGAAGCTGTTTGCCGGGGTGAAGAGCGAAACAGCCATCGGCGAGGCAAGCGTTTCCTACCTCTGGTCTCCCACCGCGCCGCGACACATCTCCGAGCGGATTCCCGAAGCGCGAATCGTCATGATCCTGCGGGACCCCGCTGAGCGCGCCTTCTCGCACTATCTGGACTTCCTCACCGCGGGCGCCGTCCGCCACTCCTTCCGCGAGCACATCCGGCTCGCCATGGCGTATCGGGAAAACCGGATGTGCTGCTATCATCCCTTCCTCGAGTTCGGCTGTTATGCCGTCCAACTGCAGCGCTACCTGGCACTGTTTCCACGCGAACAGCTTTACGTCATGTTCTACCAGGATTTCCAAAGCGACCCGGCGCTCGCGATGGAAGGCATCTTTCGCTTCCTGAAGGTAGACCCGGATGTCGCCGTCGATATGTCGAAGCGCTATCGCCAGCCGCGCGTGCCGCGCTTCGGAACCGCCGGCTACCTGCTGAAGCGTGTGGGCATTTGGCAGCGCGGGAGAAGGCTGATCCCGAACCGGATCGCGTCCAGTTTGAAGCCACTGGCGCTCGCGCCCCGCAGTTCGCTCGTGATGGATACCAAAGACCGAGCCTACCTTGTCTCCTACTACCGCGACGGAATCCGCGATCTCGAGGACCTGCTGCATCGGGACCTGAGCAGTTGGCTACGCTACTGATGCGCCCCTCATAGCATCAGAAGTATCGCTCCCATCATCGCCAGCATGAATAGCCCAAGCCCCACCCAAGCCACGGGATTTCCAAAATTCAAGGTATACCCGAATCCGATCCGCTTCTGTACGAACACCGCAGGGTCATTGGGATTGTAGTAAATGGTCCCTAACCGCCAATACTCGTCGGGCGTATTGTCGACCGGCATCTTCGGATCGCGCACCATCTTATAGCTCCACACCAGCACGCCGATGGTGAACACCGCGGTGACCACAAGATGGCTTTCCATTGGAACTGGAACCACCGCCAGCAGCGACATCGCCGTGAAGATGTAGGCCAGGAAGTACAGAGTCGCGACAATTATCTTGAGCACGGCGATCCGCTGCGGGCCGCGCCGCGCGCCATAAAAGGCGCCAAGGCTCACCAGCAAAAGCAGCAGCATGAAGCCGGCCTCGAACAGCAAAGGACCATAAACGGCGTGATCGGTCTTCGGCGCCCAGCGGTTGGGGGTTCCCGCAAGGTCGTAGTGGATCGGAAAACGCTGCGGGATTTCATTCCAATGCGCCCGCAGGTATACCGCGGCGGCAAGGGGCGCAGCGAAAGGCGGCAGTGCCAGCACAATCCAGCGTGGAAGGTGTTCCGGCTTCGTGGACAATTCGGCCTCGCGCACCGGCGCGCCGGAGATCGAGTAGCTGCTGACCCGGTTGCGCATCAGCAAAAAGCAGGCCATGCCTCCCAGAGCCGGCAGCAGCAAGGCCAGGATCACCGCCAGGTCCGGGTTGACTCCGGAAAGCGCCCACACCAGAACCACGGAAAGCAGGACTCCGGCTGTCAGATTGGCATGATACCGGCGCAGTGCCGCGCGGCCGGGTTCGCTCGACGCGAAGTCAGGCGGCACCGTGATGGCGAAGAAATAGCGGCGCGGTGAAAGGTGCGGAAGCAGGAACATGAGCGCCCCGCAAAACGCCAGCATGGGCAGGGCGATATAGATTGCGCTGTTCATGATGTTTTCAACTCCTTTGCGAGCGTCCGCAGTTCGGCCGCAACGGCAGGGGCCGGAACACCGTCGGCGCGCATCTGCGCCACCAGGTTGCGCAGGCGTTCGCGAAACTCCAGGAAGCGCTCCGGTGACGCTTTGGGCGGCGCCGTGCGCGCAACAACGGTGGCGCCGCGCCCATGGCGCAGGTCCAGCCATCCTTCGGCAGCGAGTTCGCGATAGGCCTCGCCGACTGTATTGAAATGAACGCCCAGCTCCATAGCCAGCCGGCGCACCGAGGGCAGTTGCGCCTTGGGCGCCAGTGCCCCCTCCACCAGCAGCACGCGAACTGCATCCACAATCTGGCGGTAGGCCGGCACCGCCGAAGTCAAATCGATGCGGATTGCAGGCGCGCCAGACATCGCTGTTTACTGTACATGTACACTATACAGTGATTACTCGCTTCCGTCAATAGAGATTGGGAAAGCCGACCCGCCCCGCCATGCTATCCTCCCCACAATGACCGCTCCCATTCGCACCACCCTGGCATTGGCCGCAACCGTCGCCGCGATTTTTGCGCAGGCTCCCGGAAGGCAGAAGCGCACCGTTACCGATGCCGAAGTCATGAGTGTGCACAACTCCGCCATCCTGATCGACACCCACAATGACGTCACCAGCGCCACCGTTGCCGGGATGGACATCGGCAAACCCAATACCGACCATCACACCGACCTCGAGCGCATGAAAAAAGGTGGCATGAGCGCGCAGTTCTTCGCGGTCTACGTGGCCGCATCCTACGTGGACGGCAACCACGCGGCGCACCGCACGCTCGACATGATCGATACCGTCCGCCACGATATCGTCGAAAAATATCCCAACGATTTCCTGTTCGCGGGCACTGCCGCCGATATCCGCCGCGCGCGGGCGGAACATAAGATTGCCGCACTGATGGGCATCGAAGGCGGCCACGCCATCGAAGACAGCCTGCGGATCCTGCGCGACTTCTACGCGCTCGGCATTCGCTACATGACCCTGACCCACACCAACAGCAACCACTGGGCCGATTCGTCGGGCGACACGAACAAGCCCAACAACGGCCTCTCCGCTTTCGGCAAGGAAGTGGTGCGTGAGATGAACCGCCTGGGCATGATCGTGGACATCTCGCACGTTGCCGACAAGACCTTCTGGGACGCGCTCGAGACCAGCACGGCGCCCATCTTCGCGTCGCACTCCTCCTGCCGCGCGATATCGCCCGCCCCGCGCAACATGACCGACGAAATGATCGCGGCGATGGCCAAGAAAGGCGGCGTGATCCAGATCAACTTCGCCTGCGACTTCCTGAACCCCGACGTGCTCAAGGCGAATGAAGCTGTCAACGCCAAAATCGCGACCATCCGCGACGAGCTCATCAAGAAGTACGCCAACGAGCCGGACGGCATCCAACGCGCCATGCGCGAAGCTCGTGAGCAGGTTGGCGCCGCGAACGGCCCGCGCGCCACGCTGGCCGATGTGGTGAAGCATATCAACCACGCCGTGCAGGTTGGCGGCATCGACGCCGTGGGGCTGGGCAGCGATTTCGATGGGATCGATTGCGCCCCCGTGGATCTCGACAGCGTGGACAAGTGGCCCAACCTCACGCGGGCGCTGCTAGAAGAGGGTTACACCGCCGAGGAGATCCGCAAGATTTACGGCGGGAACACGCTGCGGCTGATGACGGCCGTGGAACACGCCGCCGGCCGATAGATGTCGGGCTTCTGGCGCAGCGTCTCACAGTTCGATAAGTCGAAGGTCCTGCGCTGGGTTGCGCTTCGCAACTCGCTGGCCGTCGCACTTCCGCTGGCGGTCGGGGTGGCAATGGGCAGATCCGGCGCCGGTGTAATCGCTGCCATCGGCGCGCTCAACGTGGCATACTCCGATGGCGCCGATCCTTACTTCTACCGCGCGCGGCGGATGCTGGCGGCCAGCATTCTGGTGGCACTGGCGGTCTTGACCGGCGGGATGATCGCGGGACACGTTGGATTCTCGGTGCTGCTGACGGCTGTTTTCGCGTTTGGCGCCGGCCTGATGGTCGCGGTCAGCCAGACCGGCAGCGATATCGGGATCGTCACGCTGGTCACACTGATTGTCTTCTCGGCGCACGGGATGTCGGCGAGCGACGCGCTGCAGTCTGGCGCGGTCGCCCTGGGTGGCGGATTGCTGCAATCTGCGTTCGCCTTGGCGCTCTGGCCGCTGCGTAGGCGCGCTCCGGAACGGCGCGCTCTGGCCGCCTTTTATACCGAGTTGGCGCGCGCGGCATCGTCGCCCGCCGCCGCTGCCACCGAAGCCCCCGCCGCCAGCCAGGAAAGCACGCAGGCGCAAAATGAACTGGCGCTGCTGAGCGGCAGTCCGTCACTCGAAGCCGAGCGGTACCTGGCGCTTCTCAGCCAGGCGGAGCGCATCCGCCTGGCGCTGCTGGCGCTGGCTCGAGTACAGGGTCGCGTGGGCCGTGAAGCCGGCGGCGAGACCTGGCTGCCTGCTCTCGCGCGCTGTCTCGATTTGGCCTCCCGCATCATGGCTTCCATCGCGCAATCGTTGTTATCGGGCCAATTGGCCAGTCCCCATGCCGAATACCTGGCGGAAATGCGCGACCTTTCCGAGAAGTTCCGCTCGGTTCCCGAAGCAGCGGTATCGGCGGACTTGCGCGCGCTGCTGCGAGAAGCCTGCTGGCAGGTGGAGGCCCTGGCAGGCCAATTGCGTTCGGCGGAGGACTTGGCTTCGCATGTCTCCCCCACCGGCGCAGCGGCCTTTGCGCGCCGTGAATCGGAGAACCCCTGGTACCTGCGCCTCACAGGCCCCCTGGCCGTTCTGCGCGCCAATCTCACTCTGCGCTCGGCCGCGTTCCGTCACGCCATCCGGCTGGCGGTCTGCGTAGCCGCCGGCGAAGGACTGGCGCATGCGGTGGATTGGCAGCGTTCCTACTGGATCCCCATGACGATCGCGATCGTGCTGCGCCCCGATTTCACGGGAACCTTCAGCCGCGGCGTGCTCCGCCTGCTGGGCACTCTCATCGGGCTGGCTTTCGCCACCGCTCTGTTTCATGTGCTCGCGCCTGCTCTTGGAGTGCAGGTGGCGCTGATCTTCGCGTTGACGTTTGTGATGCGCTCGTTGGGACCGGCGAATTACGGCATCTTCGTGATGGCGCTCTCCGCCCTGATCGTGCTGCTGCTGGCCGTGACAGGACTGCCGCCCGCGGAAGTGATCCACGCCCGCGCCATCGACACCTTCGTGGGCGGCCTCATCGCCCTCGTAGCGTATGCGGTCTGGCCCACCTGGGAGCGCTCACTGCTCGGTGAGGCGCTGGCGCGGCTGCTGGATGCCTATCGCGTCTATTTCGACGCGGTCCGCGACGGCTATCTCGATCCGGAACACTCCCATCACCTAGAGCTCGACCGTGCCCGTCTGGCTTCCCGCCTGGCTCGTTCCAACCTGGAAGCATCGGCCGCGCGGCTACGCTCGGAGCCCGGGATCTCCGCGGCCCTGCTGGCGACACTGGACAAAATTCTGGCCAACTCGCACCGATTCATCCACGCAGTGATGGCATTGGAGGCAGGCCTTGCCCGCAGCCGCCCTGTTCCAGCGCGTCCGCCATTCCGCCAGTTTGCCGCCGATGTGGGCCGCACACTGGAGATTCTGTCTGCCTCGCTACGCCATGCCGCGATCCCGGCCGCCGATCTGCCGGATCTGCGGGAAGATCATCATCACCTGCTCCAATCCGGCGACCCACACCAGGAGCGGTATGAGCTGGTCAATATCGAGACAGACAGGATTACGAATAGCCTCAACACCTTGGGTATGGAAGTGGCGGATTGGCGTCGAAAAATTCGAGATCCACGATAAAGTGGTGCTAAACAGATAAAGTAGTGCTAAACTCTCAAATAGGAGACACCTTCTATGTTGAAGAGATTCGTACTCGCATTCGCCATATTGGCCCTCGCAGTCGCCACCGCAGGCACTGTTCCTGGAACCCATTCATACAACATCACTCTTGTTCAGCCTGCCGTTGTGAACGGTACCCAACTGAAACCGGGCGAGTATCGCCTGCACCTGGACGTCACCAAAGTGACGCTCACCCAAGGCAAGCAGATCATCGAGATGCCGGCCGCCAAGGTTGAGAGCGTCGAAAAGAAATTCGACTCCACCGCCATTCGTTATGTCGGCGACAAACTTGCCGAAATTCGCGTCGGTGGAACCAAGACCCGCGTTGTCGTCACCCCGTAGTAAGTCAGACAATCTTGCCTGCCGGCCGACGAGACTACTTAGTCGTTTGTCGGCGCGATAGCCCGACGCGGCAGGCAAGATTGTCCGCGTTACCTAAGCACACCGTTTCCGAAATATCGTACTCCGAGGCAACCGACTCCCTTACGGTCGCGGCTCTGATACGCTGGCGAACTTCTGAAACGGCCCACTAAGCACGAACCGGCCTCCCTGCCTTCATTCCCCGGAAAAACGCCCCAATGAGCCACAAATTGCGGATCTGCCGATAGCCCAGGTTTTCGGGAATGGCGGCCAGGAACAGGCTCGTCAACTGGGCAGGGTCGGCGCCGCGAAAGTGCGCCAGTTCGCGCAGCACCACCGCCGCCATCGAAAGTACAATGCCGGCGCCAATCGTTGCCAACAGTACCAGTCCCACCAGGCTGAACGGAATCCATCCGAGCGCCCAACCTATCAGGGCAAGAGGCAAGACAATGGTTTCCACCAGCGGCCGGATGAGCCGCATAGAGACCAAACCCGGCAATCCCCACCCGATCGCGCCTCCCTTCAAAGCAACGGTATGGCGGCGCGCATACACACGGCCGATTTCGCGCTGATCGCTATCCACCCGCTCACGCAGGCGGGCCAGGGAGCGCGGCTGGCGCAGGCAGCTAATTGACGGAACAAAGCCAATTGAGTCCGGCTTCCCGGCGGCACGGGCCAGGCCGTGGAGGTGCATAAACATCTCCATCGGTCCAGCCGTGAATCCACCCGCATCCAAAATAGTCTGCCGCCGCAGCAACAAAGTGGACCCCGGCACGGGCAGCAGCATTTTCCACTCGAAGAACGCGGCGCAGCGCGCCAGCCACATGCGCACGGTCTCGAGCGCGGCAAAGCGTCCGGCCAAATCGTCGCCGCGTGTGCCTGGCGGAGTTCCGCTACCTTCGCCGGCATAGAGCGCCGGCGCCACGCCGCAAACCGCGGTGGTGTGCTGCGGATCTTCCAGCATGGGGCGGATCAATCGCAGAAGCGCGTCGGGCACAAAGTCAGATTGCGGATCGAAGAGCGCGATTACAGAGCCCTCGGAGGCGTAGACGCCGGCATTCAGTGCATCGGCCTGGCCGCCGCGCTCCTTCTCTACCACCACCAGGTGTATGGGATCGCGCGACACATAGACGGCGCGAACCGCCGCGGTGGGCGCCGCTGATCGGTCGCGCACCGGCGGCCGGTTAGACGGGATCAGCCGGAGTTCTTCCTTCCAGACCTCCATTTCGCTGGGAGAGGGACCGTCCAGCACCACCACTACTTCATGCACGCTGTAGTGAAGCGCAATCAGAAGGCGAACGAACTCACGCGCCTCAGGCGAAGCATCGTGCGGCACTGCCACGGCGGAAACGGATGGCACCAGCGGGGATTTCAGGAGCACTCCGCTATCGTCCCGCGTGCTGCTGCGGCTCAGCCGCCGCAACACCTTACAGCCCCTCACCAGCGAGACCAGGGCCACACCCTCCAAGAAAAACAGATACAACACCAGGACCTGGACCAGCGCGCAAAATATCAGGGACACCGTGTCCATCACGATCCAGCCTTTCCTTGCGCGCGAGCCAGCGCCTCACGGGCAGCGTCGGCGGTGACCGAATTCTCACTAGCGGCGAGTTCCTGGAGGGTGGTCCAGCCGCGCGGCGGCATGTCCGCCAGGGCGGTGGCAGCGGCCCGAGCCAGGTCGGAAGGACCACGGCGAAGACAGCGCGCGAGGCCGGGGAGAGCCGCTTCAATGTGCAACCGGCCGGCGCAGTTGCAGGCCACCAGGGCAACCTCCGGATCGGAATCGGAAAGCGCGTCCAAGATTGCGCCCTGCGTGTCGATGGTCAGCGGCACCAGCATGGTGAGCCGCAGGGCCTGCGTGCGGATGTCGCGGTTGGGATGAGACAGGACGGAGCGTAAATCGCTGAGCGGCAGCGCGCGTTCCCAAGCCACCAGCACTTCGAGCGCGGCGAGTATGGCTTCATGGTTGTCCGAGGCCAGCACTGCCGGAACGGCACTCTTGCACAGCAGGGCAGCGTGGCGGCGCAATTCCTCGGCCAGCAGAATGCGCGCCTGCAAGTCGCGGGTCAGGGCCAATTGGAAGACCCGCTCCACGTCCTTAGCACTGCCGGCTTGCAGCACCGCGATGGCGGCGGAGAAGCGCACCTCGGCGTCGCTGTCATCGAGAGCATTCGCGATCATGTCGCCCGAAACGCGCCGGCAGGGCTCGTTGGAGCTTACGAATGCCAGGCGTTGGAAGGCAGTGCGGCGGCGAACCACGTCCCGGGCGTGGCCGTCCTGGCACCAGTCGTGGACCAGGGCTTGTTCCAGCGCCAGTTCGCAGAGGCGGTCGCGCGCGCCTCCGCCCACGGTAGTCTGGAAGGCGAGCATGGCATCACCCACATCGTGGCGGCTTTGCTGGAGAAACTCGCGGATCTTGGGCCGATTGTCGCTGCCCGCCATGAAATCCACCAGCGCCTCGCGGATTTGCGGCTGCAGGATCGCCGATAGCTGTTTGCGCTTGCGCCAGGCACGGCTGCGCATCAGCACCACGATGTACATACCGACCACGAGAAGGGCGCAGCCTCCCAGGATGATGCTGAAGATGGTGAATTCGACGGCGATCATCTGCCCAGGAGGCGCTTGAGCCGCGCCACCAGTTCCATCGGGCTGAAGGGTTTGACCACGTAATCGTCGGCGCCGAGCGCGAAGCCGCGAAGCACATCGCTTTCCTGCTGGCGGGCGGTCAGCAGCAGGACGCGAACGGAAATCTGATCGGCGCGCACGGCCGACAGCACCGCATAGCCATCCATGCCTGGCATATTGACGTCGAGGACGGCGGCATGGGGACGGCCCTTGCGGATGAGGTCGAGCGCGGAAGGACCGTCGACGGCGGTGCGGCACTCCATGCCGAAATTCTGCAAAGCGGTTCGAACCAGCGCCAGCACCGTCGGGTCGTCGTCGGCGATGACCACGTGGGCGCGTCCGGTGGCCGCGCTGGCCGGACCGGCGGACAACTGGGCGGGCGAACTCCAGGTAGAGGAAGAGGGGCGCTGCGATATGGCCAGGCTCAGGCGAACCAGGGCCTCTTCAGGCAGCCAGGAATCCATCAGGAATTCGCGCGCCATGCCTTGCACTTCCTGGGGCAGAGCCAACAGATGATCGCGCAGTCCGACGAAGACGGAGGGGCGGCGGCTGGCGGCCGGCGATGCCGGATCGAGCCAGGGGGAGTTGCTGTTTTCCGGATTTACATACACTACGGCCAAGTCGGATTCCAGCGCTTGGGCGGAGTCCGGCGGGTCGGTAGCTGCGAAGAACGTGGCTTTTGCCTGGGCGCGTTCCATCGCGACGCACAGGCGCTCTTTTTCGTTATTCGGGAAGCCGGCCACGGCAACGAGTTTGCCCGCCAGGGCCTGCACGATGCTGTCGGGAACGGGCTTGTCGCGCGCTTCCCGAGGGTTGGTAAACGCCATCACCAGGTTGGTGAGCGATTCGCGAAGCTGCGAATTGTCGAGCGGTTTTTCGAGAAGGCTGGCTTCCACTTCACGCGCCAGCCGGCTGATTGCGGTATATCCCAGCAGGCCGCCGGTGCCGATCCACTGATGCACCGCTCGCGCGGTTTCCGTGGCGTTGAACGGACCGTCCAGATCGAGCAGGAGTTGCTGCGATCGCTCCTGGCCTTCGGCGAGAAAGCGGCGCCGGATGGCATCCATTTCCGCCGCCGGGATAGTCTCGCCCGAAGCGGCCGCCGGAAAGTTCGAAGAATGCTCGGCAGCCCGAACTTCCTTGCTCCGCTCCAGATATTGGCGAATGCGCTCTCCCAGCTCGCGGGTATTGATGGGCTTGGTGATGTAGCCGTCGCAGCCGGCATCGATGGCCTTTTGCTCGTCGCCCTTCATGGCGAACGCGGTCAGGGCCACCACCACGATGTCGCGCGTGGCTTCATCCTGTTTGATGCGGCGCGTGAACTCCAGGCCGTCCATGCCCGGCAGTTGGATATCGGCGAGCACCAATGCGGGACGATAGCTCTTCAACAACTCGAGCGCCTCTTCGGCGCTGGCCGCGGTCAAAACCTTGTAGCCCTCGTTCACCAGGAGGATGCGGGTGAGTTTCAGGTTGACAGGGGTGTCATCGACAATCAAAATCGGCTCGCCGGCCATGAAGTCCGTATTTTAACAGTACAGGCGGGCAAGGCGTGATAAAAATGGTCCCAGGAGTATCACTTAACTTCGGTTAGCAACGTTCACGTCGCCGGCTCGACAGTGACCCGATTAATGCATTTAGGGAGGTGACAGATGCGTCATGTTTTTTTACTTCGGACACTTTGAAGGGTTGTAGACAGACAGCGCCGGCCGGACGATGGGGCCGCGGCTCAAGTTAGTCCGAGCTTCCAGGTGACTCGCTAACACGCCCGCTCTACCAGGTTTCCTGGTCTACGGGCGCTTTCACTGTGCTCTTGATGGGCAGCACCGCCGAGAAGACGCTGCCCTGCCCTGGCACGCTGCGCACCGCGACGCTGCCGCCCTGTGCTTCCACGATGTGCCTGGTCAGCGCCAGTCCAAGCCCGGTTCCCTGCTCCGCCTTACGGCTGTTCGGCACCTGCTGAAACTCCTGGAAGAGACGGGAGATCTCATTGGCCGGAATGCCGATTCCGGTGTCTTCCACTTCCAGCTTGAAGAATGCCTCGTCCTGTTGCGTGACGCGCAATTCCACCGAGCCCTCTGTCGGGGTGAACTTGACGGCGTTCGAAAGGTAGTTATACAGCACCTGCTTGAAGCGCGAGGTGTCGATCTCCGCCACTAAGCCGTGCGGCACCGATACGGACAAATTCAGCATCTTCTTTTCGGCCAGCGGGCGCACCACGTCGCGCACCTCGTACACCAGTTTGTCGATGTTGCAGAGCTCAGGGCGGAACTCCATCTTGCCGGCCTCGACTTTGGACAGATCGAGAATATCGTTGATGAGCTGCAGCAGGTGGCGTGCGCTGGTGAGAATGTCGCCAAGCACGTCGAGCTGGTCTTCGGAAACGGGACCCAGGCGGCCATCGTGCATCAACTCGGAAAACCCGATGATGCCGTTCAGCGGGGTGCGCAGTTCATGCGAGACGCTGGCCAGGAAGCGGCTCTTGGCCTCAGTGGCGCTGCGGGCGGCGTCCAGGGCGCGGGCCAACTGCTCATTCTTGTTGCGCAGCTCCATGGCATACTGCTCCACTTTGCGCGCGGCGATGGCGGCCAGGTTGCGCTCCGTGACGTCGAGCAGTGAGCGGCAGACGCCTGTGACTTCCCCCTCGGTGTTGCGGATCAGGTTCTCGCGAATCTCCACGGCGATGCGGGTGCCGTCCTCAAGCATGTAGTCGCATTCAAAGGGGCCGGTCTCCACGCCCGATGCGATGCGCTCCATCATCGCCTCGCGAAAGGCCTCCTGCTGGTCGGGGCTGACGAAATCCCACGCGCTGCGGCCCAGAATCTGTGCGGGAGTGGATTTGAGCAGCGCACAAACGGCCTGGTTGAAACGGCGGACTGTGCCTTCCCGGTCCGTCTCTTCGTAGGGAATCGGCGCCTGATCGAAGAGGTCCCGATAGCGGCGCTCGCTATCGCGCATACTGTGCTCGCGGGCGCGCATGAGAACATCGGCATTTTCGAGCTGGCGCGCCAGCGACGCGATTTCGTCCGTTCCCGCGGGAAACTTCTCGAGCGGCAGCCCGTGCGCCAGACGGTGGGCGTTCTCTTCTACCTTCTCAATGCGGCGCACCAGGCGGCCGGCCAAAAGCAAGTGAATGAAGAGCGCGCCCAGGGGGCCGATGATGCCGCAAACCACTACCGTGCGGAAGAGGCGCTGGCGGGCGAGGTCGCGCACATAGCTCTCTCCGGTAAAGATGCGTTCTTCTTCATTGCTAATCAGTGAAAGGCTGGCCTGGATCTCGGCCATCTTGGTCTTTTCCTCATTGAGACCGGCGGGGAGTTGTTCCAGCAGGACCAATTCCTCGGGAACGAGGCTCTGTATCCGGCTCAGCGGTTCGCGCGCGGCAGGCGTGTCACCGGCGCGCAGAGGCAGGCGGCGGAGTGAGGTTCCGATGGAGGTGAGAGCATTCCGGTAGGTTGTCAGGAAGCGGTCCTGCCGGGTTGCCAGATATCCGCTGCGCGCCGCTTCGGCATCCAGCAGTGAGCTGTGCAGGCTGATGATTTCGGCGCGCGCGTCGTAAGATCGAGACAAAGCCGACTCGGCGGTGTGGACATCGATTTCGGCCCAGTAGACGGAAAACAGAGCCGCAAACAGTACTGCCATGGGGAACACGAGTACTGCTACTCCCTGTGCCCGCAAGGAGACTCTTCGCCAACGCGCTAAAGTACCCTGGGTGTCACGTTTGGCTAGCGGCATGGCGAAGTTCTTATTGTATGCGAGACGCAGCGAAGAGACCTGTTCCACCGCAGCGCCCTTGAGCTCGTAGCAACCGAGCGCTGCGCGGAGCCACCTTCTCCCCTACACTATTAACTAGTGGACCGTATCGGGCGCTACAAAATCGTGAGGGAATTGGGCCGCGGCGCCATGGGAATTGTATACCATGCCATCGACCCAAATATCGGCCGGCCGGTCGCTATCAAGACCATCCAGCTCGGCGACGTGCGTAATCCCGAGGAGCAGAAGCGCCTGCGCGAGCGCCTGTTCCGTGAAGCGCGCTCGGCGGGCATCTTGTCGCATCCCGGCATCGTCACAATCTACGACGTGGAGCAGCAGGGCGATCTCGCCTACATCGCCATGGAGTTCGTGGACGGCCCCACGCTCGACCAAGTGCTCTCCGGCCCCGAACCGCTGCCCGCCGAGCAGATCTTCAGCATTCTGGGCCAGACCTCCAACGCGCTGGACTACGCCCATGGCAAGGGCATTGTGCACCGCGACATCAAGCCGGCGAACATCATGATCGCGGCGGATGGGACCACCAAGATCACGGATTTCGGCATCGCCAAGATCACCACGTCGGAGCAAATGACCATGACGGGGTCAATCGTGGGCACTCCGCACTACATGTCGCCCGAGCAGGTGCAAGGGCAGCCGATCGATGGGCGGAGCGATCAGTTCTCGCTGGCGGTGATCGCCTACGAGATGCTGACCGGCGAAAAGCCCTATACCGGCGAACACTTGACTACCGTGGTGTACAAGATTGTGGCTGAAGAGCCCACCATTCCCCATCGCCTGAATCCGAGCCTGAGCGCGGGCATCGATGCGGTCCTGCGGAAAGCGCTATCCAAGAAACCGGATGGACGCTACCGCGCGTGCAGCGAATTCGCCAACGCGCTGGAGAAGGCGTGCGCGGCCACCAAGAGCTGGAAAGCCATGCCGCGCGGCGGCAGCCTGAACGAGCCGACGATGGCCGACGTTCCGAGGCCGCCTGTGATGCTGCCGCCCACGCGGCGTCCGCACAGCGTGACTACGGCGACCATGGAGAAGCCGCCGAAAAAATCGGGATTCCTGCCGTTTCTGATGGCGGTGGTGATGGCGGCTGCTTTGCTTGCCCTGATCGGATGGCAGGCGGCTCCGTTTCTGACGGCCAGCCGGCAGGCGACCCACACCGCGACGAGCCAGGCAGCTCAACCCCCGGTGACTCCGCCATCGACGCCCCCGAGTCCGGCGCCCGCACCCGCGCAAACCGAGCAGTCGCCGGCCGGATCGCCATCCGACCCAGCTGCCACACAAGCCTCGACGCCGCCCGTGAATCCGGCCCCGGCCAGCCCGGCGCCCCCGACCAGGCCGATGCGAAGCCGAAGCCCATGCCTCCGGCTGAGTCCAATGGGGCTCCCACCAGGAACGTAGCGGCCAAATCCAACGCACCGCCCGCGGTTCAGGAAGTCGCCATCATCTCCAGTCCCGCGGGCGCTACCGTGACCATGGATGACAGGGCCGACGCCGTCTGCCGTACACCATGCAGGCTCGACGCGGTGTCGGGGCGCCATCGGATCACTTTCGTGCTTCCGGGCTACGGTGTGGAGCGTCGCGAATTCGATGTCGGCACCGAAGCGCTGGAATTGCCGAGTGTAATTCTGCGCGCGCAGACCGGCACCCTGGCGGTGAACACCGTGCCTAAGGGCGCCTCGATTCAGCTGAACGGAAAGAAGATTGACCAGCTTACGCCCGTGATGCTGCCACTGGCCCCGGGCAGCTACAAAATTACGTTAGAGAAGGACGGACTGCAGAGCACAACAACGGTCGAGATCCGCACCGGCGACATCAAGCATCTATCGATCACTTTGGGGCAGTGAGCGGCGAGCTCATTTCGCGTATGTGGGGCTCCAGTTGCGGCGCTCAATGATGGTACGCGGTTCGTAGGTCACACCCGCGGCCAGGCGTTTTTCCTCCCGGCGCACACTCCACAACAGCACCGGCCCCAGCACGTGAGTCAGCACGCGGCTGAAGAATCCGAATTCGCGCCCCACTTCCTTACGCAGACTGTGAATGCGCTCCACCACGGCGTCATTGGCGCCGCGCAGGTGCTTCTCCATGGCCCACAGCGCCGCGGCATAACCATCGCGGAGAGACTTGGCCTCCCAGGCGAAACGGGCGCGCACGCGCGGATCGGGGTCGTTCTTGTAACGCAGCCAGCCTTGGAAGGTAGTGCGGACAATGCGGTAGATGCTGGGCCCGTTACGTTCGAAATCGCGCCGGAAGGCCCCATCCAGCAGGCTCTTCGACTGCTCGCGGGAAATCGCGGCGTGCTCGAAGTTGAAGCGGTCCTGGCCATGGATGTCAGCCAGGTTGACTCCGTCGAGCATGCGGCCCTGCTCCGTCATTTCGAAGAACAGGGGCGTGCCGGGAACCGGCGTATAGAGCATGAACTGGTGGAAATCGGTGTCATGCGCCACGGCGTGTTCGATCTCGGCCTCAATGTTCTCCGGAGTGTGGTGCTCCAAGCCGACGATGGTGGAGCCGAGCAGTTTGATGCCGTGCTTCCGCAGTTCCGCCGCGAGCTTCAGGGTGTCGGAACCCTCCAGCTTGGTGTAGGCGGAGTGAGGCGATTCCAGTCCCATCCAGATCCACGACACGCCCAATTCCACCAACTCACGGATGGAGTACTGCTTGATCGCATTAGCCGACGAGAAAACGTACAGCGACCAGGCCTTGTTGCCGCTCTTCATGAGCTCGAGCAGTTCCATGGCGCGGCGCTTATGCAGTAGGAAATTTTCGTCCATCATGAAGAACGAACTGACCCCGAGGCTGGCCTCCATGTTCCGCATCACCCCGAAAAGCTCCTCGCCGGTGTTGTAGAAATTCAGGTAGCGGCCCTTGCCGCCGAAAAACGCGGACGTCGTACAAAAATTGCAGCCCATGGGGCAACCCACCGAGGGAATGATGGTGGCGGCGGTGCGCCCCTTGGCTTGCGGCAGCTTGAGGCCGAGCGTGCGGGCATCGAAGCCAGAGACGATTTCGGGATGGCGGATGGGCGCGCTTTCGTCTTCGCCAAGGAAGCGGCGCATCCAGGAGATGCCGTCGCCGCGAACGATGTGGTCGGCGTCGATGAGCTTTTCCACTTCCGGAATGGCGGCGACGTGCCCGCCAACCACAATGGTGGATTTGGGAGACAGGCGGCGCACGGTGCGGCACATCTCCGCGACTTTGCCGACGTTCACAATGATGGAGGAGATGCCGACGATGTCGTAGCGGTTCTCGGTGAGTTCCCGCTCGAAGGCCTCACGGGTGGGGAAGTCGAGCACGGTGGTAGGGGCAGAAATGTTCTGCTGGATCATCAGAATGCCCCAGGAGCGGTGGAACATGCGCAGGGAGAACGGTCCCTGCTCACGGGTCACCTGGTTGTGATACAGCTCCATGGGGTTGATCTTGCGGGATCCGAATTCGTCATCCTGGGCGTAGGGACCGAAAACGGACGCAAGCAGAATACGAGCGCTAACACCCTTGTCATGTTTGGTCATTGCAGAGTTTGAGTGCTGAAAATCTAATTATACCAGAGTACTCCTGATTTGCGGCCGCCGTAATGGGGTGGGTCGGTGGACTTGACACCGTCCGGTCTCAGGGTTTTACCTTCTTAACGTGGCGGAGAACGGGCGATCGGCGTACTGTAATAGTCAGATGGATATCCGCAAGAGTAAGCGGCAGGCGACATGGTCGGGGCTGTTTGTGTGCGCGCTTCTGGCACTATGCGGGGTGCTGGGTGTGCTGCAGTACCACTGGATCGGCGAAGTAACGGTGGCAGCGCGCGACCGCCTGCGCGGCACTTTGCAAGCCAGTCTGCTGCGCACCAGCCAGGATTTTAATAACGAACTGGTGGCCGCCTGTGGCGCGATCCTTCCGGCCGGCTCGTTCGATGACTCCCAGGACCTGGAGCGGCAGGTGGCGGCGCAGTACCTGGATTGGAAGAAGAATGCGCCCCGCGACCCGATGTTCCGGCATATCGGGCTGGCCCTTTCAACGCCCCATGCCGTGCAATTAAAAGTGCTCGACCTGGACAGCGGCGTTTTTCAGGCCGCCGACTGGCCCGCGGACTGGAGTGCCGTGGCCAAGCGCACCGAAGCGGCCCGCGTCTGGCTGGAGGGAGGACCGCCGCCTCCGCCCGGCGACGTGGAAGCGCAGGCAGGCAACGAAGCCACCGTCTTCGATTTCGCCATCTTCTCCTCGCGTCAGGGACCGGCCCCGCCCTCCCCACTATTCCGACGACCGCAACTGGCCTGGGTAGTCTTCGATCTGAACCCGCCGTATGTGCGCGAGGCCATGCTGCCCGAAATCCTGCAGCGTCATCTGGGCGCCGGCGGCAATCTCGATTATCAGGTAGAGGTGGTGGCGAAGACCGCCCCGTCAGCGGTGATCTACCGGTCCGATGCGAACCTGGCGCAAAACCTGACCGCCAATGCCGACGCGTCCGTAGGCCTGTTCGACCCGCAGTATGCCCAGATGATGTGGCGCGGAGCGCACGGCGGCCCGCCCGGTCCGCCACACCCGCCGGCGGCCGAGGGAGGACGCTGGCAGATGTTTGTGCGCCACCGCGCGGGATCGCTGGAAGCCGTGGTAGCGCAGGCGCGCGTCCGCAGCCTGGCGGTGACCGCCGGAGTGCTGCTGCTGATGGTGCTGGCTGTATCGGCCCTGGTGCGCTACACCCGCCGCGCCCAGAAACTGGCGCAATTGCAAATGGACTTTGTGGCCGGCGTGTCGCACGAGTTGCGGACGCCATTGACCACCATCTATACCGCGGGTTACAACCTTCAGGGCAAGGTGGCAAATAATCCGGCACAGGTGGAGCGCTACGGCGTGCTCATCCAACAGGAGAGCGGCAGGCTCAAGCAGTTGGTGGAACAGATTTTGCGCTTCGCTACGGCCAACGCGGGTCGCGTGATCCAGGAGCGCGAACCGCTCTCGGTGGAAAGCATCATCGACGAAACGGTGGAGTCTTCCCGCCCGCTGGTGGACCAGGCCCATTGCGTGATCGAAAAAAGCGTAGATCCCGGCCTGCCTCCCATCCTGGGAGATTCGCTGGCGCTTCGCCACGCGCTGGGCAACCTGATCAGCAATGCCGCCAAGTATGGTTCGGACGGCGCTAACTGGATTGGCATTTCCGCATCCCAGACCAACGGAAAAGAGCCGCCCGCCATCGAGATTCGCGTGGCGGATCGCGGCCCCGGCATTCCGCCGGATGAGCAGGAGCAGATCTTCGATCCGTTCTTTCGCGGCTCGCGCGCGGTGCAGGACCAGGTTCACGGCACCGGCCTGGGATTGAGTCTGGTCAAGAAGATCGTGGAAGCCCACGGCGGCAGCATTCGCGTGGAAAGCAAGCCGATGAAGGGGGCGGAGTTTATTCTGCGCATCCCCGTGGCGCCGGCTGGAGCCTCTGGATGAGCGCGCGCATCCTGCTGGTAGAGGACGAACTGGGCGTGGCGCTGACACTGTCCGATCTGCTGCAGGGCGAGGGTTACGAAGTGGAGACATCGGGCGATGGGCCGGGCGGTCTGGCGCGTGCGACCAGCGAAGCGTTCGACCTGGTGGTGCTCGATGTGATGCTGCCGGGCAAGAACGGCCTGGAAGTCTGCAAGGAGCTGCGGCAGCGCGGGAAGGACATAGCCATCCTGATGCTCACCGCCAAATCGCAACTTACCGATCGCGTGGTGGGATTGAAAACGGGCGCCGACGACTATCTGACCAAACCGTTTGAGCCACCCGAGTTGTTGGCGCGGGTGGAAGCGCTGCTGCGTCGCGTGAAGAAGGAAAAGCTGGCGCCAGTCACTCACTTTGAGTTCGAGGATGTGACCATCGATTTCGAAAAGGGCGACGTCCGCAAAGGCGGCGCAGCCGTGCCTATGGCAGGCAAAGAGCTGGAGTTGCTGCGATACCTGATCGACCGGCGCGGCAAGGTGGTTTCGCGCGACGAATTGCTGGAAGCCGTCTGGCAATACCAGCCTGGCATTTCGTCGCGCACTATCGACGTCCATGTGGCATGGCTGCGGCAGAAACTGGAAGACAATCCCGCCAATCCGCGGCACATCCACACGGCGCGCGGAATCGGCTACCGCTTCTCGCAGTAAGCCATTCAAATTCGTAAATAAACACACCCAGATGTCTCCCAGGCAGTGGACTGGAAGCCCTCGTGCTGCCTGTCATGTAAATCGATCGGAAGAATCAATGAAATCAATGGCGCCTAGGTGTGGGTTCGGATCAATGTGCCTCAGGGGCGTGACAAGGCGACTCCTGATTGCAATGTGTTTCGGAGCGGGATGGCTGCAGGGCTCCGGAAACATTTATTCGGCTGCCATGGGCGGTAGCGGGCAGGATTATGCCACGGCGGTGGCTTCGGACTCCGCGGGAAATGTCTATGTGGTGGGGCTGACTTACTCTCCAGACTTTCCGGTGACGGCGGGCGCTGTTCAGACTAAGTTCGGAGGAACGTCCGATGCTTTTGTTTCCAAACTGGGTCCGGATGGCAAGCGGATCTGGTCCACTTACCTCGGCGGAATTCTGGACGATTGGGCAACGGGTGTAGCGCTCGACAGCTCGGGCAATATTCTGGTGACGGGGTGGACGCGGTCGGCGAATTTTCCATTGTTGAACCCCATTCAGGGCGCGCTGGACAGCGGCGCAACCGACAACTATGACGCGTTTGTAACCAAGCTGGATCCGAACGGGGCCAAGCTTTTGTATTCGACCTTCCTGGGCGGCGCGAAGGACGATGGCGCGGCGGGCATTACCGTGGATTCCGGCGGGAACGCCTATGTGGCAGTGAGCACCAACTCCGCAACCGGCTTTCCGGGCCTCCAAAATGGGCCGGATCAGTTCGGGATCGTCGTCACCAAGCTGAACCCGCAAGGCGCGATAACTTACTCGTTCTTCCATCCCAACGGTCAGGCCGGGGGCATCGCATTGGATGCGGCAGGGGCGGTGTACGTGGCGGGGTCGGTCGGGTCTACGCTGCCTTCCAGCACGACGAAGATGTTCGGGACGCCGGGCGCCGGATATGCGATCGCTTTCAAGATCTCTCCCGACGGATCGAAGAAGATTTTCGATACGGGGTTGGGCGGCAGTGTGCAGGCGGGCGGGACCGGAATCGCAGTGAACGGCGCGGGCGAAGTGTATGTGGCAGGCACTACTTCGTCGGTGGATTTCCCGCTGGCGCATCCGCTACAGACGTCGCCGGGAGCGCGTCCCGTATTTAAGAGCACGGATAGCGGCGCTACCTGGAAGCCGTTCGACGATCTTCCGTTCGCCGCGCCGCAGGTGCTGGCGGCGGATCCGACGAACGCGAACACGCTTTATGTCGCGAGCAGCGATCTCGGCGTCTTCAAGAGCGTGGATGGCGGGGCGACGTGGACCAAGGCGAACAGCGGCATCGCGAGCACCAACGTGACGGTGCTGGCGATCGACCCGGTGCATTCGCAAACTCTATACGCTGCGACGGCAGCCGCGGTTTACAAATCGGTGGACGGCGCCAATACGTGGAGCGCGATCGACACGCTGTCGAACGCGATTTCCAGACTGCTGGTGGACGCGCAGAATCCCAATATCGTTTATGAAGTGGGCAACGCGATGCGAAAGAGCACGGATGGCGGCGCCACCTGGAATGCAGTGACTTTCCCGCAAACGTTCGCATCGGCCGCCTTGGATCCGCGCGTGAGCGGGCACATCTTCGCGGTATCGAACCTGGTATTCGGCGGCAGTTTCGGCGGCACCGGTCAAAACCCGTACTTGTATCGCAGCGTGGATGGCGGCGCCACATGGATCCAGGTTTCCCTGACGTCGCCGACCGGGCCGGGCCTGGTGGTGGACGGCTCCACGAACCCTTCGACAATCTATAACGGGATGAATTCGCTGAGCGTAGATGGAGGCGTCACGTGGGCGGCGATCCCTACACCACCATTTCAGATTTCCAGCGTCACCACGTTAGCGGTGGACACAAGTGGAAATCTTTATGCTGCGGCCGCGGGCGTTGGTGTGTTCGTGTCGCATGACCATGCGAAAACATGGACGCAGGTCGGGACGCCCGTCTACAATGCCAATTTGGTCAAAACGATTGTTCCGGTCGGCGCGGGCAGCACGATTTACGCCACCAGTTTTCAGGTAGCAACCAGCGGGTTCGTTTCGAAACTGAGCGCGGACGGGGGCACCCTGGAGTTCTCCACCTATCTGCGCGGACATGCGACGTCAGTGCCGAGCACCTTCTACGCCGCCGAGCCGAACGTGTTCACGACACAGACGTGGATCTCTTCGGTGGCAGTGGACGGCGCGGGCAATGCCGTGGTGGCGGGCGGCACTCGCGCATCGGACTTCCCGGTGGCGAGTCCGTCGCAGGCGGCCAACGCGGGACTCTCGGACGCGTTCGCCACCATCATCGCGGCGGATGGCAGCCAGATCAAATACTCGACGTACTTCGGCGGTTCGCTGGACGATGGCGCGCTGGGTGTGGCGGTGGATTCGAGCGGCAACGTAATTATCGCGGGGCAGACATGGTCGGGCGATTTCCCGGTCGACGGCGGGCTGCAGCCGCCCACGGGATTGAGCGAAGCGTTCGTAATCAAGTTGGCGACAGGTCCTCCGGTGATCGGTTCGGTAGTCAATGGCGGCAGCTATCAAGGCAACATCGCGCCCGGGTCGTGGGTGGCGATCAAGGGGAGCAATCTTTCCACTACCACGGGCACCTGGGTTTCGGCCGACTTCTCGAACGGCAATCTTCCGACATCGCTGGATGGTGTGAGCGTAACCATCGGCGGCAAGCCGGCGTTCGTTTATTACATCAGCCCGACGCAGATCAACGTGCAGGCTCCGGATGTTGCGGCCGGGACGGTGAGCGTGGTGGTAACCCTGAACGGAGTGCCGAGCGCTCCTGCGGCGGCGCAATTGCAACCGGCGGCGCCGGCGTTCTTTCAGTATGGGGCGACAAACACGGCCATTGCTTCGCGGCTGCCGGACTATGCGGTGGTGGGCGATCCGTCGGTTGAGCCGGGCGCGGTGGCGGCCAAGCCAGGAGATCTCGTGATCCTGTGGGGGACGGGATTCGGGCCAACCAGCCCGGCGGTACCCGCTGGGACTACGGTGAGCGGGGCGCCCGCGGTGACGCCCGCCCCCACGGTGACCGTCGGCGGCGTGCCAGCGCAGGTGATCAGCGCGATGCTGACCACGGGGACGGCGGGGCTCTACCAGGTAACGATTCAACTACCGGCGAATACGCCCGCGGGGTCGCTGGCGGTGCAAGCGTCGGTGGGTGGCGTATCGAGCCCCGAGGGCGTAACAATCTTCGTGGGGCGGTAACGGCGGCTTTTGGCCGTGACTTCTATTGCATTCCCATAAGAAGCGTGCGAGGATTCCTATGGGAGGGCCATAGCAGTTGGGAAACAAGGCCGAGGTTTGGCAAGGCACGCTTGCCTTGATGGTGTTGAAGACGCTAGAGACGATGGGACCGCTGCATGGCTACGGCATTGCGCGGCGGATCGATCAGACTAGCGGTAACCTGCTCTCTTTGAACTACGGGACGTTGTACCCTGCGCTGTTGAAGCTGGAGCAGGAGGGGTCGATTGCCTCGGAGTGGGGCATTTCCGACAACAATCGGAAGGCGAAGTTTTACAAGCTGACTGCTGCCGGCCGTCGGCAACTCGCGCGAGAGGCCAAAGACTGGGCGCAGGCCACTGCGATTTTGGCGCGATTTCTGGCCCCCGAGGAGGGCGGCGCATGAAGGGCGCCAGAGCGTGGCTGGTGCGGCTGGGCGGACTCTTCGGCAAAGAGCGCCGGGAGCGGGAATTGACCGACGAGATGGAGAGCCACCTGGCGATGCACATCGCCGACAACCTCCGCGCCGGCATGACGGCCCAGCAGGCGCGCCGCGAGGCGATGCTGATGCTGGGCGGCATGGAGCCCGTGAAGGAGGCGTGCCGCGAGCGCAGCACGGCGCCGCTGGTGGAGCATCTCTGGCTCGACGTCCGCTTCGCGCTGCGGCAGTTGCGCAAGAGCCCGGCATTCGCAGGCACGGCAGTGCTCGTGCTGGCGCTGGGCATATGCGCCAGTGTCGCGATCTTTGCGTTTGTGGATGCGGCGCTATTCAAACCCCTTCCCTACCCCGAGCCGTCCAGGCTCGCATCGGTCACGGAGACCGCGGCAATGTTCCGGCGCGCCAACCTCTCCTATCTCGACTATCTGGATTGGAAGAGGCTCAACACATCGTTCCGGTCGCTGGAAGTTTACAATGGCAGCGGTTTCCTGCTGAGCACACCCTCTGGCGCCGAGCCCGCGCGGGGCGCGGCGTAAGCGCCGGGTTCTTTCGCGCACTAGAGGTGAGGCCGCTTCTGGGACGCGACTTTTCAGCCGAGGAAGAACGGCCGGGCAGCCCACCTGTGGTGATGCTGAGCTACCGGACCTGGCGCCATCGATTCGGCGGGAGAAGCGATTTGGTGGGCCAGGGCTTGACGTTGAGCGGTGAGCTGTTCACCGTGATCGGCGTTCTTCCGGCGGATTTCCAATTCGCTCCACTGGGCGATGCGGAATTCTGGACCACGATCGACACCACCTCGCCGTGTGCCGCGCGCAGAAGCTGTCACAACCTGGACGGCTTGGCACGATTAAAGGATGGCGTCTCAATGCAGGGCGCGTTGGCAAACCTCTCGGCGGTAGCGCGACAACTGGAGGAGCAGTACCTGGATTCCAACCGCGAGCGCGGCGCGAGCGTGACTCCGCTTGCCGAGCAGATCGCAGGAAATTTCCGGCCGGTGCTGGCGGTGTTGATGGGCGGGGCGGGACTGCTGCTGTTGATTGCGTGCGTGAACGTGGCGAGCCTGGTGCTGGTGCGCGCAGAAGGCCGCAAGCGGGAGATGGCTCTGCGCAGCGCGTTGGGCGCATCGTTTGGACGGCTGTGGAGCCAGTTCGCCACGGAGGGCCTGATGCTGGTGACGGCGGCAAGCGGCTTGGGACTGGTGTGCGCCAACTGGGCGATGGACGCCCTGAAGAAATTGATTCCGGCGAGCATGCTGCCCCAGATGCCATTTTTGCTGGACCTTGGATTGAACTGGCGCGTCCTGGCCGGCGCGGCGGGCGTGACGGCTTTGGCCGGCATGCTGGTGTCGGTGATTCCGCTGTTCCACCTCACGGCGCCGAAGATGCGGGACGGCATGGCTGAGGGCAGCAGGGGATCGAGTGGCACAGCATGGCGCCGGCTGGGAGCGCAGTTGGTGGTAGTGGAACTAGCGATCGTGATGGTGCTGCTGATGGGCGCTGGGCTATTCGGCAAGAGCCTGTATCGCCTGCTCCATGTGGAGCTCGGCTTCCGTGCGGATCACCTGGCGACCATGATGGTGGTCGCTCCCGATAACGGCTATGGGAAGACCGAACAGCGCATCGCATTGGGCCGCGAGATCGTCCGCAAGATCGAGAGCCTGCCCGGCGTGCAATCGGCGGCGCTCGCCTCACGTTTGCCGGTAAGCGGCAACGGAAACACGGACTGGATTCGCTTTGTGGGAAAGCCGTATGACGGCAAACATATCGAAGTGGACGAGCGCGACGTGAGCGCGGAGTACTTCCAGACCATCGGGGCGAGACTGCTGCGCGGGCGCTACTTCACCGACGAAGAAGACGGATCGAAGCCGCAGGTGGTGGTGGTGAACCAGACACTGGCGAAGAAATATTTTCCGGGCGAGGATCCGATCGGAAGGCAGATCGGCGATACTACGCTGACCGCGAAATCGCTGAAGACGATTATCGGAGTGGTGGACGACGTCAGGGAGGGTTCGCTCGAAGAGGACATCTGGCCGTCGGAATACCATCCCTTCAACCAGGATGCGGATAATTACTTTTCGCTGATCGTGCGCACGTCGCAAACACCCGAAGCGGTGCTGCCCGAACTGGGACGCGCGATCCGTCAACCGCACGGGGATGTGGGATGGGGCAACGAGGCAAGCATGGAGAGCCGGATTGACACCTCCATGACGGCATATCTGCATCGATCGTCGGCATGGCTGGTGGGGATTTTCGGCGCCATCGCGCTGCTGCTGGGTGTAGTGGGGCTGTACGGCGTGATTGCGTATTCGGTGGGCCAGCGGACCCGGGAGATCGGAGTGCGGATCGCGCTCGGGGCGGAGCGTGCGTCGGTGTACAAGCTGATTTTGAAAGAGGCGGGATGGCTGGCGGCGTTGGGGATCGCGTTGGGCGGAGTGGGCGCAGTGGGCGCCGCGACGCTGGCGCGCAAAATGCTGTTCGGCGTGAATTCCTGGGATGTGGAGACGCTGGCGGCGGTCGCGGGAGTGCTTGCGATCGCGGCGGCAGCGGCAAGTTTCGTGCCGGCGCGGCGGGCAGCGTCGGTAAACCCGGTAGTGGCTTTGCGAAGCGAGTAGGGAATGACGGTTTTGGCGGGGACTTGACGTGGGCGTCCGTTAGTGTTATAAATTTTAACACTACCATGTTTAACACTCAGTTTCTCGTGGAATGGGCGCTTCGTTCTTCGATCCTGATCGCGAGCGGAGCAGTGGTGCTGTGGGCTTTCCGTGTGAAGGATCCGGCAATTCGACTGGCAGCGTGGACAGCCGTGCTGGTGGGTTCCCTTGCGATTCCGGCAATGATGGCAGGGTTGCCGAGGGTATTTGTGGCGACACCGATTACGGCCGTTCCGGCGGTGACGACGCAGATACCCGTGACCAATGTAGTGGCGCCGCAGGCGGCGGCGATCCCTAGATCGAGGTTCGACTGGGCACGAGCGGCGGGCGGTTTGTACCTGGCGGTAGCGGCAGCGCTACTGCTGCGACTGGGCTTTGGGCTGGCGATGAGCCTGCGCTTGCTGCGATCCAGCCGCGTCACGGGCGAGGCGCGCAATGGAACTGAGATTCGCGAATCGTACAGCGTCACGGCTCCGGTGACTTTGGGAATTGTGCGGCCGGCGATTGTGGTTCCCGGCGACTGGCGGGAATGGAGCGCGGCCAAACTGGAGGCGGTGGTAGCGCACGAGCTTTCCCACGTACGACGCTTCGATCCTGCGGTTCAATTGCTCTCGGCCATCCATCGGGCACTGCTGTGGCACAGTCCGCTGAGTTGGTTCCTGCACCAACGGATCGTACGGGTAGCGGAAGAGGCAAGCGACGATGCGGCAGTAGCGGCGACGCACGATCGTGCACTGTACGCCAGGGTTCTGCTGGACTTCATGCAATGCGGCGTGCGGGGAGCGATGAGCCACGGAGTGCCGATGGCGCGCTACGGGCAGCCGGAAGCGCGTATCCGACGGATTCTGAGTGGAACATCGCTGTCGCGAGGCGTGGGGCGGTGGAGTGTGGCGGCGATTTTGGCGATCGCATCTCCCATTGCCTACGTAGTGGCGGCGGCGCATCCGCGAAGCTCGTCGCCTGTAGAGATGGCGGCAGTCCCATCGCCAACTGCACCCGAGACTGCGACGGAAGCACCGCCTGCGACTCCCCCTGCGCCTTACGCGGATCCTGCCTTCACGAGTTGGCTGGGCAATGTCACGGCTTCCAGCACGGTGGTGATTCGGCCGCGGGTGGACGGCCAGTTGATGTCGGTGAACTTCAAAGAAGGGGAACTGGTGCGGGCGGGGCAGGTGCTGGCATCTCTGGACGGCAGCGCCTACCAGATCCAGATTGCCCAGGCGGAAGGTCAGGTGGAGCGGGACCAGGCGGAACTGGCCGACTTTAAGGCATTCAATCAAAACACGCTTCCGAAGCAAGACTTCGACTTCAAGGTCGCCCAATTCGAAGGCAGGATCAAGGCCGATATGGCGAAGGTGCAGGATGCCAGGCTGCAAATGAGTTACACGCAAGTCACTTCGCCGATTGCCGGCATTGCCGGCCTGCGGCTGGTGGATCCCGGCAATATCGTGCATGCATCGGACAGCACCGGTATCGTGATCGTGAATCAACTGCAGCCGATCGCGGTCATCTTCCAGATTCCGCAAGAGCGTCTGCCCGCTGTGCGTGCGCAACTGGGCCGCGGCGCGAACCCGGCGGTGGAGGCATGGAATCGCGGCAACTCGGCAAAGATCGCGACCGGTCGGTTAACGGCAGTGGACAATCTGATCGACCAGACTACCGGCACAGTCAAGCTGAAGGCCGTATTCGAGAACCAGGATGGCGCGCTGTTCCCCAATCAATTCGTGAACGTCCATCTGTTCCGATAAAAGGGGTTAAACACGCCAGTTCTGCTGGTATGATCGGCGCATGAAGTGCGGGGTATTCGCGGTCAATCGGATCGTGATCTACAAGGGCCGGCGGGAGATGATCCTGCTGCATGGGGAAGCGGCTGTGCGGTCGTATCGGATAGCTTTGGGAAACGCGCCGGTGGGACACAAAGTGCAGGAGGGGGACGGCAGGACGCCGGAGGGACGGTACACCGTCGACTGGCGAAATCCGAAGAGCGCGTATCACCTGTCGCTGCGGATTTCGTATCCCAACGAAGCGGATCAGGCGCGCGCGGCGGAGTTGGGCGTCGACCCGGGCCGCGACATCATGATCCACGGGATGCCGAATGACGGGAGCGCACGTGAGGGGGACTGGACTCGCGGTTGCATCGCCGTGACGGACGCGGAGATGGATGAGATCTGGGGCCTGGTGGCGGATGGGACCGCGGTGGAGATTTACGCGTAAGCGAGCCGGCGGTACACCAGCGAAATCGGGAGTCCGACCACGTTGAAGTAGCAGCCGTCGATCCCCGCGATGA
This sequence comes from uncultured Solibacteraceae bacterium, assembly GCA_963815475.1. Lineage (GTDB taxonomy): Bacteria > Acidobacteriota > Terriglobia > Bryobacterales > Bryobacteraceae > Sulfopaludibacter. The sequence continues at coordinate 1,219,447 of CAWFHD010000001.1, forward strand.
ACTTAGAGGCCAAGCCTTGGATGGCGTAGGCTCCGGCCTTGTCCATTGGCTCGCCGCTGGCCACGTACTCTTCGATCTCCGCTTCAGTCATACGGGCGAACCAGACGTGGGTGACGGCACAATCGCGAATCACCCCGTGGTCGCGGCGCAGACAGATGCCGGTCAGCACCTGGTGGCGATTGCCCGAGAGCAGGACGAGCATGCGGCGGGCGTCGGCGGCATCGGCGGGCTTGCCAAGAATCTCGCCGCCAATCACGACTGTGGTGTCGGCGCCCAGAATGATCTCACCGGAGGCTGCGGGAACTGCGAGCGCCTTGGCTTCGGCGAGGCGCTGCACGTAAGCCTCGGGCGCTTCGTTGGGGAATGGAGTCTCGTCTACTGGCGCCACGCGAACTGTAAAGGGTATACCAGCCTGGCGGAGAATCTCGGCGCGGCGCGGGGATTGAGAGGCTAGGACGAGCACTTTTCCAGTGTAGAATGAAGCCGAAATGAAGAATCTCGACCGGGCACTGATAGTGAAGCCAGGCAGCAAGATCGCGCTCTCCGATATCGATCCCGAAGATACGCACGGCGTGGACAAGAAGGGCGCGCAGAACATTCTGGAGAAGAACTGCGAGCGGCTGGCAGCACTGCAATACAGGCTTTATGCCGAAGCCAAGCGGGCGGTGCTAGTGGTGCTGCAGGGGATCGACGCCGCGGGCAAGGATGGGACCATCAAGCACGTAATGACGGGCCTCAATCCACAGGGCGTGACCGTGACGCCCTTCAAAGTGCCGGAAGGGCCCGAGAAGCGCCACGACTATTTGTGGCGCATTCACAACGCCGTGCCGGAATCGGGGAAGATGGGGATCTTCAACCGGTCGCACTATGAGGATGTGCTGGTGGTGCGTGTGCATGACCTTGTGCCGAAATCGGTGTGGTCGAAGCGGTACGAGCAGATCAACGATTTCGAGCGCATGCTCACCGACAGCAACGTGACGATTGTGAAGTTTCTGCTTTACATCAGCAAGGAGGAGCAGGGCCGGCGTTTCCAGGAGCGTCTGGACGACAAGACGAAGCGATGGAAATTTTCGCCGGCCGACGTCAAGGAGCGCGAGTATTGGGACCAGTACATTGAGGCGTACGACGAGATGTTGCGCAAGTGCAGCACGAACAGTGCGCCGTGGTACGTGATTCCCTCGAATCATAAATGGTTCCGCAACCTGGCAGTGGCGCAGATTCTGGTGGACGTGATGCAGGGGATGAAGCTGAAGTTCCCTAAAGAGGCGCCGGGGCTGGATAAAATTCGGTTCGAGTGAAGGCCCGCGCTATTTGGGCAGCAGCGCTTCCCGGCGGTGTGTCAGGTTTTCGATTTCCGCGGGCAGAAATTTTTCGATCGGCATCGGACTTCCGTCCGGATTGCGCGCGTTCACCATATCCATGAAGACTTGATTACGAATGGTGAGGATGATGTTGGCCATGTCGTTGCTGGCGGAGCCCATCCTATCCTGATTCATTGCGCCCTGCATGCGGCCGATCAATTGGTCGCGGGTGGCATTTTCCTTGACCGCCTGCTTGAGGTCCGCGATGCTGCGGTTAAGCGTAACCAATGCGTAATTGCGCCGCTCGGAAATGGTCTGCACCATATCCTTGTGCCCCTGAGTGAAGCCATCGGCGAACAGCACTCCCGCGACGTTGATCACGGGAACCATACCGCGATTGCCGGCGTAGTAGGGTAGCTTGATCTCTTCACCGGGGGGAATGGCGTGCTGTTGCAAGGGCTCAATGGCGGAATCGTAATATCCCGTGGTGGCGGAGTAAACCGTGGACTGGGCATCGCGCAGCGTATAGATAAACACGAATGCCACCAGCGGCGCGGTGTAGTGATTTTTGACGGTGATGGTGGCGCCGCCCCCGGCGGGGTTCACGCTGGCCGTGGCCTCGACAGGCTGCTGCGTTTGTGCGGCGGCAATTGCGCCGAGCACGCAAAATAAAGCGATCAGCCGCATACAAGGTTTCACTCTACCAATGATAAAATAAACGAACCACCTGACATGGAACGCGCCAGCAAGCTCATCCGGGGACTGGGACTGCCCGCCGACACGATCAGTGCGGAAGAGCTGGCATGCGCCGCCTGGCCGCACGCTGTCGGCAAGAAAGTAGCTTCCCATACGCGCGCGCAGAAATTGGTGCGCACGCGGTTGGTAATCGAAGTGGAAGATCACATCTGGCAGCGTCAGCTTTTTACGCTAAGCCGCACCATCCTGCAGAATCTGGAAAAGTCTTTAGGGAGCGGGCTTATCGACGATCTGGAGTTCCGCGTGGTTCCTCGACGTCGAGAACCGCAGCGCGCAGCGGAGGCGCTTCCTGGATTGTTCGCGGACGAAGCCAACGGCATCGAAGATCCGGTGATGCGCAGCATCTATCGAGCGGCGCGGAAAAAGGCGTTGGCGTGAAGATCACCGAAAAAGAGGTGCGTTATGTTGCAGGGCTGGCGAACCTGACGCTAACCGACACCGAGGTTGCCAAGCTGCAAGGCGACCTGGACGGCATTCTGGAGCATTTCGAGCAGCTCAATCGTGCCGATACCAGCGACGTAGAACCAATGGCGCAAGTTCTCTTTGGCGATGCCGACACTCTGCGCGACGATGTCATAGTTCCACCGCTAGGCAACGAAGCGGCGTTGGCGAATGCGCCGCAGCCGGGCGCAGGCTACTTCAAGGTCCCCATAGTCATCGAACGTTAACGCGATTGCGGCAATGGACATTCCATCCTTAACCATCGACCGGGTCCGGGCTGGGCTCGGCGCACGAGCCTTCAGCGCGGTGGAACTCGCCACCGAAGCCCTGCGCTTCGCGGAGTCGGAGAACCCAAAGACGAACGCGTATTTGCGCTTTTCGCCGGAACGCGCTCTGGCCGCGGCGGCGCGTGTAGATGCGAAGATCGCGTCCGGCGAAGATGCAGGACCGCTTGCGGGCGTGCCAATCGCGGTGAAGGACGTGATCGTCACAAAGGGTGTGCGGACCACCTGCGGATCGAAGCTGCTGGCGAATTATGTGCCACCATACGACGCGACGGCGATCGTACGGATTGAGCAGGCGGGCGGCGTGATTCTGGGCAAGACCAATTGCGACGAATTCGCCATGGGGTCGTCGAACGAGAACTCGGCGTTCGGACCGGTGCGCAATCCGGTAGCTCCGGACCGCGTGCCCGGCGGATCGAGCGGTGGTTCGGCGGCGGCGGTGGCGCAGGGAACGGCAGTGGTGTCGTTGGGCTCGGACACCGGCGGATCGGTGCGGCAACCGGCATCGTTCTGCGGTGTGGTCGGGGTGACACCGACTTACGGGCGTGTGTCGCGATACGGACTAACGGCGTTTGCGAGTTCGCTGGATCACATCGGGCCGTTCGCGCGATCGGTGAAAGACGCGGCGACATTGCTGCGCGTAATGGCGGGGCTGGACGTATGCGATGCCACATCGGCGAGCGCGCCTGTGCCGAATTATTCAGCGCTACTCGACGGCAACGTAAAAGGGCTGAAGCTGGGACTGCCGCGCGAGTATCTAAAGGAATTGACGGGCGAATCGGCGGACCTGATTTTCCAGGGCGTGGAGCAGTTGAAGGGCCTGGGCTGCGAGGTTCGCGAGATCAGCATGCCGGCGACGGAGTACGCGATCGCCTGTTACTACGTGATTGCGACGGCTGAGGCCAGCTCGAATCTGGCGCGCTACGACGGCGTGCGATACACTACGCGCTCGGCGCATTCCGAAACGCTGGCGGAGATGTATCGCAACACACGCGGAGAGGGCTTTGGAGCGGAATGCAAGCGACGCATCATGCTGGGAACCTATGTGCTGAGCGCCGGCTATTATGACGCATACTATTTGAAGGCGCAAAAAGTGCGGGCGTTGGTTGCGCGCGATTTTGCGAATGCGTTCGCGGAGGTGGATGCGATAGTGGCGCCGGTTTCTCCGTTTCCGGCATTCAAGCTGGGGGAGAAGGTGGACGATCCGCTGGCAATGTACCTCTCGGACATTTTTACGATCACGGGCAGCCTGGCGGGAGTTCCGTGCATGAGCGTTCCGTGCGGAAAAACCGCGGAAGGGTTGCCGGTCGGAATGCAGATATTGACGCGGCATTTCGACGAGGCCACGATGTTTCGAATCGCCGATGCCTTTGAAAAGGTCACGGTCTAAGGTTGTTTCGCAGGAGAAGAGGAGAACAAAATGCCATTCACACTACCGCAGTTGCCGTATGCTCCGGATGCGCTGGAGCCTCACATCGACAAAATGACGATGGAGATCCATCACGGCAAGCATCACAACGCTTACGTCACCAACCTGAACAAAGCTTTGGAATCGGCTCCCAATCTGGCCGATAAGACGATTGAACAACTGCTGGCGGATAATTGCGCGATTGTTCCGGAGAACATTCGCACTGCCGTGCGCAACAATGGCGGCGGGCACATCAACCATTCGATGTTCTGGAAGATTATGGGACCGGGCGCGGGTGGACCGCCGATAGGAAATGTCGGACAGGCAATCAGCGCCACGTTCGGCAGCTTCGACGCGTTTAAGGAGAAGTTCAATGCGGCGGGCGCCGGGCGATTCGGCAGCGGCTGGGCGTGGCTGGTGAAGGCGGGTGGAAAGATCGACATCATTTCCAGCCCGAACCAGGACAGCCCGGTGATGGAAGGCAAATACCCCGTGATGGGGCTGGATGTTTGGGAGCACGCGTACTATTTGAAGTATCAAAACCGCCGGCCGGACTATATGACGGCATGGTGGAACGTAGTAAATTGGCAGGAAATCGAAGACAGGTTTAACGTCGGCAAGTAGCCACTGTAACCCGAAGCAGGCCGGTGGCGACCCCACCGGCCACCACTAAATGCAAAAATTCGACCTCATCGTTATCGGCTCCGGGCCCGCGGGGCAGCGTGCAGCCATACAGGCGGCGAAGTGTGGCAAGCACGTGGTGGTGGTCGAGCAGCGGGAAATCGTTGGCGGCACCTGCATCAACACCGGCACCATCCCCAGCAAGACCATGCGGGAAGCGGTGCTCCATCTTTCGGGGTTCCAATTCCAGGGCATCTATGGCTCTAATTACCGGGTGAAGGATAAGATCACCATCGCGGATCTCAACTTCCGCGCGAGCCAGGTGATCAAGACGGAAGTGGACGTCACGCAGGCGCAGCTTTCGCGCAATGGCGTATCGGTGATCATGGCAAAGGCCAGTTTTCTGGACGCAACACATGTGCGCATCGAGAACTCTCGCGGCCAGGCCGACCTGGAAGCGCCGCTGATCCTGATTGCCACCGGCACCAAGCCAGCGGTGTCGCCGCTAGTGCCGCTTAACGGCCGAAACATCATCAATAGCGACCAGATTCTGAGCATTCCCGAGGTTCCCAAGACCTTCATTGTGGTGGGTGGCGGCGTGATCGGCGTGGAGTACGCGTGCATGTTCGCGATTCTCGGGTCGCGTGTGATCCTGGTGGAGAAGCGGCCGCGACTGCTCGAGTTCGCCGATAACGAAATGGTGGAGGCGCTTTCGTACCATCTGCGCGATCACCGCGTGACCATGCGGACCAACGAAGAGGTTGCCAGTGTGGAAGAGACTCCCGACGGCGGCGTGGTGGCGAACCTGAAAAGCAACAAGCGCATCTCAGGGGATGCACTGCTCTACGCAGTGGGCCGGCAAGGCAATGTTGACGAACTCAACCTGGCGGCGGCCGGTCTGGAAGCGGACAGCCGCGGCCGTATCGCCGTGGACGCGGAATTCCGCACCAAGGTGCCGAGCATCTTCGCGGCCGGCGATGTGATCGGATTTCCCAGCTTGGCGTCGGTTTCCATGGAGCAGGGGCGCTTGGCCGCGGCGAACGCTTTCGGCTTGAAGGTGCATTCGAACCCGGCCACGTATCCCTATGGCATCTATACCATTCCCGAGATCTCCTTCGCCGGCAAGACCGAGGAGCAATTGACGGACGAGGACGTACCGTACGAAGTAGGCGTGGCGTACTATCGCGAGACGGCCCGCGGGGCGATTCGCGGAGACACCACGGGGCGGCTGAAATTGATCTTTCACCGTGAAACGCGGGCGATTCTGGGGGTGCACATCATCGGCGAGGGCGCATCCGAGCTGGTGCACATCGGGCAGGCCGTGATGACGCTCAAGGGTACCATCGATTACTTTGTGGATACGGTGTTTAACTACCCTACGTTGGCGGAATGCTACAAACAAGCGGCCTTTAACGGGGTGAACAAACTTCGCAATTAGCTCTGGGCCTGTTAACCTAGAAGTGTCCACGATGCTCACTAAGACCGTTAGATCCCGTTTTGACCATGCACCAGGCGAAAAGGTGGAAGGGTGCACGATCATTGAGAGGAAGGTGATTATTCCACCCATCCCCTCGGAACGCCGACTGGGCGTTTACGACTACCTGGTGGAAGTGCCCCCAGCGCCCGAGAAGCCAGTGAAGGCTCGCGCTGTGCGGAAGACGTCAGCGGCGCCGTCGTCAGCGCCAGAAGGCTTTACGCGGGCGACTCCCGATGAGCGCCCCGCGGGACTGATTCGCCGGTTGCCGCAACGGTAGTTCGGCCAAGAGGCGCCGCCCCGTTACGATCTCGGCTGGGTGAGGGCGTGTGCGATCAGCGCCCAGTTGCCCTTTAGGCGGACTTCGCTCGGTTGGGGCAGCGCGGCTTTCACTGTTTCCACTTCGTTTAATTCGAAGCCGCTCGCCAGCAGAGTGCCGCCCGGACGCAATACTCTTTGGAGATCGGACTTCAGCATCAGGATGGCTTCCGGGCTGATGTTTGCCACCACCAAGTCGACCGATTGCGAGGCGACGGCGTCTACCGATCCCACAAACGCGTCGCCGGCGATCGCCACCGCCACCGGATCGGTGTCGCAAGCGTAGACCTTCCCTGCCCCGAGAAGGCGGGCGACCTGAGCCAAAATTCCCGAACCTGTTCCGACATCGAGCACGGCCATGCCGGGCCGGATGCGCTCTTCCAGCGCTTCGATACACAAACGCGTGGTTTCGTGAACGCCTGTGCCGAATGCCATCCCCGGATTCACTGCAATGCGGAAGCGGCCGGCAGGCGCCGGGTCGTCGCGCCATTCGGGCACCAGAAAGAAGCGATGCCCCACCTCCATGGGCTGAAGCAGATCGCGCGAGGACTGCACCCAATCGCGCTCCTCTTCCAGGCGGAACGTGGAGCCGGGGAAGAGTCGCTGAAGTTCGTCGCGGTTGGCTGCGTCGTCAAAAAACGCGCGCACGCGCGACGGCGAGAGCTCCACGATTCCGGCCGATTGCTGCTCCCACAATTCGGCGATGAGCAAATCGCGGTCCTCCGGATCGCATTCAATTTCGAGTGAAAACATGGTGAGGCTTACAGGCTATGTTCGCACATCCGGCTACTTTTGCTAAGGTGGAATTTACCCGCCATGAAACTGCAAGGAATCTATCCGCCGATCACGACGCCGTTCGACCACACCGGCAATATTTACGTCTCCAAGGTGCAGCACAACGTGGAGAAGTGGAACCGGACGAAGCTCTCGGGATACGTAGTAATGGGCTCGACGGGAGAAAGCGTGATGCTGACTACCGAAGAAAAATTCACCATGTGGGAGTTGGTGGCGAAGCATGCCGACGCGGAAAGGCTGCTGATTGCGGGCACCGGCGTGGAGAGCGTGCGCGAGACGGTGTGCCTGACCAACCGCGCTGCCGAGATGGGCTACAAGGCAGCGATGGTGCGGACTCCGCATTATTACAAGAACCTTGTCAATCGCGCCGACGCGCAGGCGCTGTATTACCGCACGGTGGCCGATCAGTCGAAGATTCCGCTGATCATCTACAACTGGCCGCAGGCCACCGGCGTCGATATCCCGGTGGAAGCGGTGGTGGCGATCTCGGAGCACCCCAACGTGATCGCGATTAAAGAGAGCTCGGGCAGCATGGAGAAGGTGATGCAGATGATCCGCGAAGTGCGGCCCGGATTTCAGGTGCTGGTGGGGTCGGCGCCAACGCTGTGGCCGTCGCTGCTCATGGGCGCGTGCGGCGCGATCCTGGCATATGCGAATGCTGCGCCGTATTCGGTGATCGCAATCTGGGAAGCGTTCCGGCAGCGCGATGAGGCGGCGGGGCTCGACTGGCAGAACCGGATCGGCAAGGCATCCACGCTGGTGACGTCGAAGTATGGCGTGCCGGGGTTGAAGTATGCAATGGACTTGAATGGGTATTACGGCGGTCCGCCGAGGCTGCCTTTGAGTGTGCCCGGGGCAGAGGCGAAGCGTGAGATCGAGGAAGCTTTCAAGGATTTGAAGGGCTAGCGACGCAATCGTCTCAGAGTCCGCGTGCATTCCTCGACGCCGAGGGCGTAGGTAATTCCGAAGTAGACCACGCCGTAGACGCCCAGGATCGCGCCGCCGGAGATGTAGACGGGAAGCTTCGGCAGAATCGCTCGGACGCCCCAACCGGCAGCGGCCGCGATTGCCGCGGCGCTCCAGAGTTTCGCGACTAATGGGGCCGGGAGGCCGGTTTGTCCGATGCGCCGATTCAGGGAGCGGCGCAGCAGCGTGAACTCCACCCAGCCGGCGGCGCCGGCCGATGCGGTGAGCCCGACGGCGCCCCATCGCGCGTCGATGCCCAGCCAGTGGGGCAGCGGAAGGGCGCACAGGTAGCCGAGTCCCGTGGTCAAAACGACGCGCACCACCGCGAAGCGGAGCGGGGTCCGGGTGTCGCGCAGCGCGTAGTATGTCGACGAATACAGCCTGCCCATTGTCGACGCCAGTAGCCCGACAGCCGACCCGGCCAGGATCGCCCACACGTAATCGGAATCGGAATGTTTGAACGCGCCGTTCTCGAAGAGCATGGCGGTGACCACGTTACCGAGCGCGAGAAAGGCCATCGCCGAGGGCACCACCAGGAAGGCGATTTGGCGCAGCCCCGCGTTAAGGCGCTGTTGAAGATAGCCAGCGACCTCTGTCTCGCTGCCTAGCGCGCTCGACATCGCCGGCAGTTCGGCGGCCGAGACCGCCATGCCAAACAGGCTGACCGGGAGCATGTTGATGTTCTGAGCGTTGGCGAGCGCAGCCACCGGAATCGGCCCAAGCCAACTCGCCAACCACGCATCGACATAGGCGCTGATCTGCACCACCCCACGGCTCACAAAGACGGGCGCGAAATTCCGGATCACCTCGCGCACGTTCGCAGCGGCCGTGCTCAGCCCGAAGCGGAAGTGTTTCACCAGGCGGAAGACCACCGGCACCTGCACCAGGAACTGCAGGAGGCTCCCGGCGACCGACCCCCACGCCACTGTGACCGCGAGCGAACGCAGCGGCTGCCGGTGAAACGCGACGAGGGTGGCGATCATCGCCAGGCTCCACAGCACCGGCGCAGTATACGAGAGGAAGAACTTGCGATGGCTGTTCAGAATCCCCAGGCACCATGCCGACATGACCAGCAGGGCCGCGCCGGGGAACAGGATGCGGACGATGTCGATGGTCAGTTCGCGCGTAGCGCCCTGAAAACCGGGCGCAATCAGCTCGATCAGGAATGGCGAGACCAGCACGCCGGCGAGGGCCAGCAGCGATGCGGTCAGCGTCAGAATGGAGAAGATCGCCCCGGCCACGAGGCCCGATTCCTTCTCATCCCCATCTGCAAGCAGACGCGCGTAGACCGGAATGAACGACGCCGAAAGCACTCCTTCACCGAAAAGGTTCTGCAGGAAATTTGGGATGCGGAAGGCCGCATTGAAGGCGCCTGCCTCATCGGAGAGACCGAAGTAGCGGTTGAAGTAGCGCTGCCGCACCAGGCCGATCACGCGACTCAGCAGGATGCCCGATGCGACCAGGAAGGCGTGACGGCCGGTGCTTTCCCGCTTGGCGCTCTCCGCCACTACGCGAGTTTCTCCACCACCGCGGTCGCAACCTCTTCGGTGCTACTCTTGCCCCCGAGATCGGGCGTGCGCACTTTTTCTTCGGCAAGCACGGCCGCGACGGCGGCCTCCACGTCGCGGGCGGCTTCGGGCACCTGCAAGTGGTCGAGCATCATTCCGGCGCTGAGAATGGTCGCGAGTGGATTTACGATGCCCTTGCCTGCGATGTCGGGGGCGGAGCCATGCACCGGCTCGAACATGGACGGGAAGCGGCGCAACGGGTCGAGATTGGCGCTGGCAGCGAGCCCCATGCTACCGATGATGATCGCCGAGATGTCGCTGAGGATGTCGCCGAACAGGTTGGAGCCCACCACGACGTCGAAGGATTCGGGGCGGCGGATGAAATTCATGGCGGCCGCGTCCACCAGCAGGGACTCCGTTGTGACCTCGGGGAACTGCCCGGCGATTTCCTGGAAGGCTCGATCCCAAAGCACCATGCTGTAGCCTTGCGCGTTCGACTTGGTGATGGATGTGACGCGCTTCTTCTTATTGCGCTTCATGGCGAGCTCGAAGGCGAAGCGCACGATGCGGTCGATGCCGCGGCGGGTGAAGACGGAGGTCTGGATGGCGACCTCGTCGGGCTGCATCTGGTAGACGAACCCGCCCACCTGGGCATATTCGCCCTCGGTGTTCTCGCGGACTACCACCATGTCGATATCGCCGCCACGCTGGTTGGCTAGGGGCGAAGTGACACCGGGGTAGAGGAAGGCGGGCCGGACATTGGCGTATTGATCGAAGGCGCGGCGGATGGGGAGCAGGAGGCCATTGAGTGTGGTGTGGTCGGGGATCTCGGGGTGGCCGATGGCGCCGAGAAGAATGGCATCGCAGGATTGGAGCAGGTCGATTGCGCCTGCCGGCATCATGCGGCCCCAGCGGAAGAAGTGTTCGGCGCCCCACTCGAAATCCTGAAACACGAGAGTCACATCGTGCTTCTTCGCGGCCTTGTTCAGGACGCGCTTGGCCTGGGGGATGACTTCGACGCCGACTCCGTCACCCGCGATCACTGCGATTGTGTAAGTCTTCATGGCTACGAAGCCAATTTTCGCATGTGGAGGTAGGCGCGGCGCACGTTTTCGGGGACAGCGTAGCGATCGAAGTCTGCGGGAGCGCACCAGGCGATATCGCGGGATTCCTCGGAAACCTGGAAATCGTCAGAGAGGGCACGGAAACAGAAAAGAATGTCGTGATGAAGATGGTAAGGCTCACCCTTGCCGGCGGGAATTCCGTGGACGTCGAGGCCGGCGATAGGTGGAGTGGCGTCAAAGGCGAGCTGAGCGCCGGTCTCTTCGATGACTTCGCGACGGGCGGCATCCCAGATCTCGGTATCTTCGGGTTCGACGTGTCCGCCGGGGAGGAGCCAGCGATCCAGCCGGCGGTGATGAATCAGGAGGATGCGATCGGCGTCGGGGGCAAAGACGATGCCGGTGCAGGTAACGTGGCCCGGAGTGAATTGATGGCGGGAAAAAGGATCCGCCGTGCATTCCAAAAGCATTAGGATCAGCTCACGGGATTTAGGGTCGGGAACGTCAGGAGAGTGGTGGATGAGCGTGGACACGGGAGCGGAAAGCATATAAAAATGAAAAAGCCCCGACATTAGAATCGGGGCTTTAAAGTAAACCGGGCGACGTCCTACTCTCCCACACACTTGCGCGTGCAGTACCATTGGGGCTGAGGAGCTTAACTTCCGTGTTCGGGATGGGAACGGGTGGGTCCTCCTCGCTAAGGTCACCCAGAAAGAGTGATCAGCTTTTCAGCGATCAGCTATCAGCTCATTTGGTAGAGCCGATAGCTGATCGCTGAGATATGCGATCAGCCTTTGTCCTGAATATTTGACGGGTTGTAAACACTAGAAAAAACTAACGGTAGCGTCTTGCCATATTGTGTGCAGAGTAAATTTTATGGTCAAGCCGAACGGGCAATTAGTAACGGTAAGCTCAACGTATTGCTACGCTTCCACATCCGTCCTATCAAACAGGTAGTCTTCCTGTGCCCTTATTAGCTTTCGCTTGGGAGATCTCATCTTGGGGAAGGTTTCACGCTTATATGCATTCAGCGTTTATCCTAACCGAACTTCGCTACCCAGCGATGCGGCTGGCGCCACAACTGGATCACAAGAGGTTCGTTCATCCCGGTCCTCTCGTACTAAGGACAAGCCCCCTCAAATCTCCTACGCCCACCACAGATAGGGACCGAACTGTCTCGCGACGTTCTGAACCCAGCTCACGTACCGCTTTAATAGGCGAACAGCCTAACCCTTGGGAGCTTCTACACCCCCAGGATGCGATGAGCCGACATCGAGGTGCCAAACCGGAGCGTCGATGTGAACTCTTGACTCCGATCAGCCTGTTATCCCCGGCGTACCTTTTATCCGTTGAGCGATGGCCCTTCCATGCAGAACCACCGGATCACTAAAGCCTACTTTCGTATCTGCTCGACTTGTTGGTCTCGCAGTTAACCAGGTTTATGCTTTTGCACTCGTCGGCGGATTTCCAAGCCGCCTGAACCTAGCTTCGCGCGCCTCCGTTACCGTTTAGGAGGCGACCGCCCCAGTCAAACTACCCGCCTTCCACTGTCCCTCTCCCCGATCAGGGGAGTAGGTTAGAACCACAGAACGATCAGGGTGGTATCTCACCGTTGGCTCCTCCGAGTCCGAGAACCCGGATTCAAAGCCTCCCACCTATCCTGCGCAGATCGCCCCATAGTTCCATGAAAGGGTATAGTAAAGGTGCACGGGGTCTTTCCGTCTAGTGGCGGGCACCCGGCGTCTTCACCGGGACCACAAGTTCGCCGGGCGGCATGTTAAGACAGTTCTCAGATCGTTACGCCATTCGTGCAGGTCGGAACTTACCCGACAAGGAATTTCGCTACCTTAGGACCGTTATAGTTACGGCCGCCGTTCACCGGGGCTTCAGTTCAAAGCTTCGCCTTGCGGCTAACCTCTCCCTTTAACCTTCCGGCACCGGGCAGGCGTCAGCCCCTATACGTCGTTTTCGACTTTGCAGAGACCTGTGTTTTTGTTAAACAGTCGCCTGAGACTATTCACTGCGGCCCACGTCTTAGGTGGGCACTCCTTCTCCCGAAGTTACGGAGCTAATGTGCCTAGTTCCTGAACATACCATCACCCGAGCGCCTTAGAATATTCTTCTCGTCCACCTGTGTCGGTTTGTGGTACGGATTCCTTGCATCTCCTTAGAGGCTTTTCCTGGCAGTCGATCTGGCGGATTTTCCTCTCCAAATCTCCCTTCACCTGGGTTTGTAACCATTGCGCCCCCAGGCTTACGGTCTGCGTCCCCCCATCGGTCTTGATCGATACAAGCAAGTGCAGGAATATTAACCTGCTGTCCATCCGCTACGCCTTTCGGCCTCGCGTTAGGCTCCGACTAACCCTGAGCGGATTAACCTTTCTCAGGAATCCTTAGACTTACGGCGACCAGGGTTCGCACCTGGTTTCTCGCTACTTATGCTGGCAGAGTCACTTCCCAACGCTCCAGTGCTTCTTTCGATACACCTTCACCGCTGTTGAGAACGCTCTCCTACCGTTCGTATTGCTACGAACCCGTAACTTCGGTATCATGCTTAAGCCCCGTTATATTGTCGGCACCGAGCCGCTCGACCAGTGAGCTGTTACGCTTTCTTTAAAGGATGGCTGCTTCTAAGCCAACCTCCTGGCTGTCTGAGCGTCCCGACTTCCTTTCCCACTGAGCATGAATTTGGGGACCTTAGTTGACGGTCTGGGCTGTTTCCCTTTCGACAATGAAGCTTAGCCCCCACTGTCTGACTCCCTCGTTACACATTCACGGCATTCGCAGTTTGGTTGGATTCGGTAACCTGGGAAGGCCCCTAGTCCAATCAGTTCTCTACCACCGCGACGGACCACGAGAGGCTAGCCCTAAAGCTATTTCGGAGAGAACGAGCTATCACGGAATTTGATTAGCCTTTCACCCCTACCCTCAGCTCATCCAAGCTGTTTTCAACCAACACTGGTTCGGACCTCCAGCCGCTGTTACACGGCCTTCATCCTGGCCAAGGGTAGATCATCCCGCTTCGCGTCTATTCCCAGCGACTCCATCGCCCTGTTCAGACTCGCTTTCGCTTCGGCTCGCTTGCGCTTAACCTTGCCACTGAGAATAACTAGCCAGCTCATTATGCAATAGGCACGATGTCAGGCATTCTCCTTGCGGAGCATAGCCCTCCAACTGCTTGTAAGCGTGTGGTTTCAGGTACTATTTCACTCCCCTCGCAGGGGTTCTTTTCACCTTTCCCTCACGGTACTGGTTCACTATCGGTCGCAAAAGAGTATTTAGCCTTGCCGGATGGTCCCGGCGGATTCGAGCAGGGTTTCTCGTGCCCCGCCCTACTTAGGAGCCACTAGAAGGAGAATTGCATTTTCACTTACGCGGCTGTCACGCTCTATGGCCGGCCTTTCCAGACCGTTCAATTAACACTTTCCTATCCCTCGTTTTAACCAACTGGAGCCTCCGTTGCCGGAGTGACCAGTTGATTATTGTGGTCCTGCAACCCCGGACTCTCCTTTCGAATTGTCCGGTTTAGGCTCTTCCGAGTTCGCTCGCCACTACTTTCGGAATCACGGTTGTTTTCTCTTCCTTCGGGTACTGAGATGGTTCACTTCCCCGAGTTCGCTCCACCACCCTATGTATTCAGATGGCGGTAATGGGTGTTCACACCCATTGGGTTTCCCCATTCGGAAATCTCCGGATCACAGCCTATTAGCGGCTTCCCGGAGCTTATCGCAGCTGATCACGTCCTTCTTCGCCTTTTTGCGCCTAGGCATCCACACACACGCCCTTAGTAGCTTGACCATAAAATCTACTTCACACACAATCTCCCAACCAACAGCTTTCACCGCCGGCCGGGCTTTTGTAGACGCTACTTTCTTCTAATTCGCTTTGTTGTACAAACAAAACTTGTGTTTTGTATGCCCGTCAAATATTCAGTTGTCAAAGATCTCGATTGCCTCGGCAATCAGTAGAACCACATGAGCTCTACAAACTGCCGACTTACTTCTTTTCCTGCTGGAGTTTTTGGTGGGCCTGGGTGGAATTGAACCACCGACCTCACCCTTATCAGGGGTGCGCTCTAGCCATCTGAGCTACAGGCCCGTTGGCACGAAGCGCTACGTCTACGGACCGCCTGTTTCAAACCACAAGCTTCGTAGCGCGCCCCGGCTTCCCGGTTGTCTACTCCGACCTAGGCTCCAGTGACGAGCCTGATCGGCCGTCTTCGGAGTGCCACGTCTTTGCAGCACACTGGTGGAGCTGGTCGGGATCGAACCGGCGACCTCCTGAATGCAAATCAGGCGCTCTCCCAGCTGAGCTACAGCCCCTAAAGAAAGAAGAAATTTAAATCGAGGCCAGTTGGATGCAGTGGACCACTGAGATAAACCCAGCGACCACTAAAAAGACTCATCGTTCTCTAAGTGGAGTCCGGTGCGGACTCACCAACTCTTGCGAGTCGGCGGTTGTGGAGTGGAACGGCTATTCCCTACTTGCCGAACGCCGTACACTCAGGCGTCCTTTGGCTTTCAGAAACTCCACCCACGGTCTCTCTTAGAAAGGAGGTGATCCAGCCGCAGGTTCTCCTACGGCTACCTTGTTACGACTTCACCCCAATCATGGATCATACCTTGGGCCGCTGCCCCCCTTGCGGGTCAGCCTGCAGACTTCTAGTACAATCCACTTTCGTGATGTGACGGGCGGTGTGTACAAGGCCCGGGAACGTATTCACGGCAGCGTGCTGATCTGCCATTACTAGCGATTCCAGCTTCATGCAGGCGAGTTGCAGCCTGCAATCCGAACTGAGAACGGTTTTTTGCGATTGGCTCCCCTTCGCAGGTTAGCGACGCTTTGTACCGTCCATTGTAGCACGTGTGTAGCCCTAGACATAAAGGCCATGAGGACTTGACGTCATCCCCACCTTCCTCCAGGTTATCCCTGGCGGTCTCCTGCGAGTTCCACCTTTCGGTATGGCAACACAGGACAAGGGTTGCGCTCGTTGCGGGACTTAACCCAACATCTCACGACACGAGCTGACGACAGCCATGCAGCACCTCGACTCCACCCCCTTGCGGGGTACCGATGTTTCCACCGGCGTTGAGAAGCCGTTCGAGCCTAGGTAAGGTTCTTCGCGTTGCGTCGAATTGAACCACATGCTCCACCGCTTGTGCGGGCCCCCGTCAATTCCTTTGAGTTTCAGCCTTGCGACTGTACTCCCCAGGCGGCATATTTAACGCGTTAGCTCCGGCACGGACAGAATGAACTGCCCACACCAAATATGCATCGTTTAGGGCGTGGACTACCAGGGTATCTAATCCTGTTTGCTACCCACGCTTTCGTGTCTCAGCGTCAGTTACGGTCCAGAAAGCCGTCTACACCACCGGTGTTCCTCCTGATATCTACGCATTTCACCGCTACACCAGGAATTCCACTTTCCTCTCCCGCACTCTAGTCATTCAGTATTCGGCGCACCCTCCCAGTTGAGCCGGGAGATTTCACACCAAACTTAAACAACCGCCTACACACCCTTTACGCCCAGTAACTCCGAACAACGCTTGCTGCCTACGTATTACCGCGGCTGCTGGCACGTAGTTAGCCGCAGCTGCTTCTGCAGGTACCGTCATAATCTTCCCTGCCGAAAGAGCTTTACACCCCGAAGGGCTTCATCGCTCACGCGGCGTCGCTGCATCAGGGTTTCCCCCATTGTGCAAGATTCCCCACTGCTGCCTCCCGTAGGAGTCTGGCCCGTGTTTCAGTGCCAGTGTGGCCGTGTGCCCTCTCAGGCCGGCTACCGATCTATGCCTTGGTAGGCTTTTACCCTGCCAACTAGCTAATCGGCCGCGGACTCCTCCTTCAGCGCATTGCTGCTTTCCTCTCTCGAGCTTATGCGGTATTAGCTACGGTTTCCCATAGTTATTCCTCACTAAAGGGTAGATCATCCACGTGTTACTCACCCGTACGCCACTGTACTCAGGGATTGCTCCCCTTTCTCGTTCGACTTGCATGTGTTAGGCGCGCCGCCAGCGTTGATTCTGAGCCGGGATCAAACTCTCATTTGAAGTAATGAGTTTCGACCTCTAATCTCCTCCAGTCCGCTTTTACACGGTCCCTTCGAAAACTAAACGTCAATTTGTTAGAATCGCCCCGGTTGACTCAGAGTACTGACGAGTTCTTCTTTACTGCATCCAACCAGATTGTCAAAGATCTGCGCACGCTGAACCTGATATATCGAATACCAAGCCAAACGGCAGGCCTCGAAACTTGTTGACAGCAGGAAATCACAAAGGTGACTTTACCCACCGCCAGAAACTTTTAGTCTTGAAAAAGAACCAAACAGGAAGGCAGTATTCCGCCCCAGCGGTTTGCCCGCCAGAGTTTTGTTACCATTCCTTACGGAGGATCGCTACTAGTCTACCATCGGTTCGCCTTGGCTGCAACTGCCCAGAGCGCACGATTCCTCAGATCCTCAATTCGGCGACTCACTCAGAGTAACAGAGGAGCTCTTCCCATGCAAGAGGGAATCTTAAAAAAGTTTGGAGGCCGATGCGTAATGATCCATACAACCACGGCATAAACCACTGAAAAGGTTAATGGAACCTGCGCATCATTTGGCTTAGGCGTAGAATGAGAAAATGCGTTTGCCGAAGGCATTGCTGCTCGCGGGGCTCTACACTCTGCCGCTCAGTGCTCAAACTTCCCTTTCCGGAATTCTGTCTCGAGTCTCGGAAGAGGCATCCGTTTTTCAACAAAACATGCCCAAGGCGCTTACGCAGGAGACCTTGGAACAGCGAGCCGCGCTGCCTCCCAGCCGATTCCGCCCGCGGATAGGCAATACGCAGGGCACGGCGCTGAAGCCCCGGTTGCAACTCCGCGAGATCGTGTCAGAGTACAGCGTCGGAACCCTCAAGGATTCCGCATCCGCCGACCTGGTGGAACTTCGCCAGGTAATCTCCGTGGACGGCAGACCCGTGCAATCCGCCGAAAACGCTCGTCACGCTCTGTCTCTCGGCATTCAGTCCCAGGACGACCGCCTCCGCAAACGCATGTTGGAGGACTTCGCGAAGAATGGCTTGGTCGACATCGCCACCGATTACGGCCTCATCTTGCTGGCGTTCACCAAGCGCGGCATGGAAAACATGGAGATCGTTCCCGCCGGTGAGGCGCAAGTGGGTGTTGACGCCGCGCTGGTCCTGCGATGGAAGCAGACTTCCGGCGCCGGCGGCGAGTTGGAGTTCCACGGCCGTCAGGCGACCCGCAGGGCCATGGAGGGCACTCTCTGGGTGCGAAAGTCCGACGGTCTGCCCCTGCGCATTCAAGCGGTGGTCCAGCACACCGACAAAGATCGTCACACCACGCGAGATCAAGCCTCCGTTGAGTATGTGCAATCATCGCACGGCTTTCTGACGCCGGTTTCTGTGTTGCATCAACACGTGGTGGACAATGCTCTGATCACGGAAAACGTCTACCGGTACGAACCGTTCAAGCTCTTCAGCTCCGACGCCGCGATCAAATTCACCGAGATACCGGACCCTTCGCCGCCCGTCAAGAAATGACCCGCATCCTCTATCTGCACGGCTTTGCCTCCAGCCCCTCGTCGAGCAAGGCCATCTATTTTCGCGACTTGCTGGCGGCTGCCGGCGCTTCCGTCGAGATCCTCGACCTTGCTGCGGGCGATTTCGAACATCTCACCATCACAAGCCAGTTCGCAGTGCTCCAGAATGCGGCCCGCGGCGAACCCGTGGCGTTGATGGGCTCCAGCATGGGCGGCTACCTCGCCGCACTTTATTCCGCAGACCATGTGGAAGTCTCACGCCTGGTGCTGTTGGCGCCGGCCTTCCGTTTTGCGCAGCGATGGCGCGAACGATTGGGAGCTCGACAGATGGAGGCATGGCAGCAGGCAGGCACGGTCGATGTCTACCATTACGGGGATAAGCGCAACCGGCGGCTCGCATTTGATCTGATACCGGATGGCGAACTTTACGCACCGTTCCCCGATTTTCATCAGCCGGCGCTGATTTTTCACGGCGAACACGACGATGTCGTGCCGCCTCAATACTCTGAACAATTCGCGGCACAACACGCGAATGCCAAATTGGAGATCGTGGATTCCGGCCACGACCTGCTCAATCAACTGACGCACATCGGACCGAAGGTGGTAGAGTTCCTTCTCCGTTGACAGACCGAGCCTACTTCAGGATCACTTCTTCGGCTTCACTGCGAACACCATCGCGGTCACGGGATGAAGTTCCCACAGAGTCGCAGCCTTCATCCCTTTCTTGCCGCGCGGTGCATCGCCCACGTGCGAGTCGTCATAGAACAGGATGCCCGTTACCGTTACGAAAACCTCGCGTTGCATCACCGAACCTGCACTCGACGGTTCTTTGCCTGCCAGCATTTTGGTTTTGATGAAGGTGCGCACGGCTTCGAATTCCGGTCGCAGGGCAGCGGTCGTCACGAATTCCGGATCGGGATTAGGGACCTCCACGATCAGGCACTGATCGCCCGACGTTGCCGAGTTACTGATCTGAATGTGATAGTCGCCATCGGTCTCGCCGGCCACCAGATGCAGCCAGCCCGTAGTGCTGATCAGGGTGCCTTCCGGGAATTTCTCGCCCGCGTCCGCAGGGATGCGTGCCGATTGGTAGCGCTTATCGTCCTTGGTCACACCCTTGACCTCCGCGAGCGCCAACATGTCGGCAAGGTCAACTGCCTTAGCTTTGGCTGTTTTGCCCGCGGGCACACTGGTTTTAATCGACCAACGCTCCACTCCGTGTTTGGTAGCCTGCTGGCCAGCCGCCGAGACAACCAGAACCAAAACCAAAAAAAATCTCCCCATGCATCCTCCGAGATTGAGTGTACGCGAATTCACATCCGCGGTGGGCGGGTGCGGCGAGTTACGATGGTGCCTTATGATGCGCAAGGCGATCCTTCTCTTGTCTGCCGCGGCCCTGGTGCTGGCCCTCACACCCGCCGAACGGCTGGCCCAATGGAAGCCAGTGGAGATGCCGTTCCATTCCTCCGGCCTGTCACGGCAGGAGACGCAGATGGTGGACAAACTGGTGGAAGCCTGCCGCCTGCTCGACGACGTTTACTGGCGGCAGTCCGACATCGCGGGCCTCAACCTGTTGAAGACCACGCCCGACGCCACATTGAAGCGGCTCCTCGTCATCATGGGCAGCCGATGGGATCTGCTGGATGAGAACCGACCCTTCGTCGGCTCGGAGCCCATGCCTCCCGGCCACGAGCTCTATCCCAAGGATCTGACGCGGGCACAGATCGAGCAGTACGTGCAACAGCATCCTGCCGACAAGGCCGCCATCTACGACCCGTTCGCCGTGGTGAAACGTCAGGGTCAGCGCCTGACTGGCACGCCTTATCACGAGGAGTACAAGCAGTTTCTGCAGCCGATGGCGAAGGCCCTGCGCGATGCGGCGGCCCTGAGCAGCGATCCAGCGTTCGCCAACTTCCTGCGGCTGCGCGCCGACGCCTTGCTCTCGGACAACTACTATAAGAGCGACCTCGCCTGGTTGGACGAACGCGACCCCAAGGTGGACGTGATCTTCGCGCCTTACGAAACGTACCTGGACGATCTGCTGGGCGTGAAGACTTCGTACGGCGCATCTATTCTGATCCGCAATGAAGAGGAGAGCCGCAAACTCGCGGTCTACGAAAAGTACGTTCCCGATATGCAGGACGCGCTGCCGTTGGACGCGGCCGATCGGCCGTCGAAACGTGGCCACCTGACGCCTATGGAAGTGATGGACGCGCCGTATCGCGCGGGCGATTTGCGGCACGGCTACCAGGCTGTGGCCGACAACCTGCCGAACGATCCCAAGATCCACCAGGAGAAGGGGACCAAGAAAATCTTCTTCAAGAATTTCATGGACGCCCGCGTCAATTACGTGATCCTGCCGATTGCTCAAAAAGTGATGCTGCCGGCGCAGGCCGCGAAAGCGTCGGGTGAAGGCTATCTGGCCGGCACGTTGCTGCACGAGATTTCGCACGAGTTGGGACCCTCGTTTGCGCGGCAGAACGGAAAACAGGTCGACATTCGGGAAGCAATCGGGCCGGCCTATTCCGGACTGGAGGAAGCCAAGGCGGACGTGGTGGGGATGGTCGGGTTGCAATGGCTGATGGACCACGGGGCGCTACAGAAGGAGCGCGCGCAGGAGTATTACGCTTCGTACGTCGCAGGCCTGTTCCGCACTCTGCGATTCGGCACGGGCGAAGCGCACGGCCGCGCCGAGATGATGGAGTTCAACTACCTGCTGGAGAATCGCGCACTCTCCCATGCCGGCGGCCGCTACACCGTGGATTACTCCAAGACTCCGATCATGCTGGCGCAACTCGCCAAGACGCTGCTGACCTTTGAAGCCCGCGGCGATCGCTCGGGAGCAGAAGCATGGTTCACGAAGTACGACAAGATGCCCCCGGATCTTGTGAAGGCGCTGGCATCCACAAAGGGAATCCCGATCGACGTCGACCCGGTGTTTTCGTTCAAAGACGATGTGCGGTAAAGCCGTCGCCCAAAACGACCAAAAATTCGCGCTGTATCGAATCTCACTGTAGTTGGAATCACCGCTTCCTGACTCTTTGCACATGGACGGACGACATTCGCAAACGCCGAATGTTATCTTGGATCAATTGTGAGTACCGGGGTGACCATAGATCGGAAGGAGCGCGCAGGCGGCCTCACTGCCTTCACTCGATCCTACCTGCTAGCCGATCTTTCCATCGGCCTGCTCCAACAATTTCAACCTGCTGCGATTCCTCGCCGCCTCGCTCGTCATCCTTTCGCATTGCTCGGCGCTGGCCTGGGGAAACGACAACCCCGAACCGATCTGGAATTACATGGGCCATCTGGAAACAGGCGGCTCCATCGGCGTGTTGATATTTTTCGCCATCAGCGGATTCCTGGTGGTGCAAAGCTTCGTCTCCCGCGCCCGGCTCAAATACTTCGTAGCCGCGCGCGCGCTTCGCATCTATCCCGGACTTGTCTCCGCAGTCATCTACTCCGTCATCATCGGCGCCTTCGCCACCGAATGGCCGCTGCGGCAATACTTCCACGATCACCAGACGCGCCGCTTTCTGATCCACAACAGCATGGCGTATCCCATCGAATTCTTCCTGCCGGGAGTTTTCGAGCACAACCCGTTGAAGAGCGGCGTGAACGGCTCGCTATGGACGCTGCCGCTCGAAATCCAGATGTACATCGTGGTCGCCGCCTTCGGACTCATGGGCCTTTTCAAAGCGCGGGAGATCTACAACGCGGTCTTCGCCATGTTTCTGATTCTGGTCTGTTCGGTGAAGGGGGAAGCATTGCCCTTGATCGCGCAGCATCCCGAAGCGCCGCGCCTCGCCATCGCGTTTCTGTGCGGCGCATTTCTCTTCATGAATCGGGAGCGCATGCGCATCAGTATTCCATGGGCGCTGTTCCTGGGGGTCTTCATCTGGTGGGGACACACGCGCATTCCCAATATCCGCATGATCTACATACCGGCCATCTGCTACATCGTGATGGTTCTGGGCTACCACCCGAAGCTCTATTTCGCGCCCTTCAACCGCCTGGGCGACTACTCCTACGGGTTGTACATTTACGCGTTCCCCACGCAGCAGTTGATCTCCTACTACCATCCGGGGATCAAGCAGTTTCCACTCTTCGGCCTGGCATTTCCGTGCATCCTGGTGGCCGCCGTGTTGTCCTGGCATTTCATCGAGAAGCCGGCGCTGCGCCGCAAGCCCGGCTAGTCACGCACGAGGCTGATCCGCGAAAATCCTTCAGCCTCATCGGGCGGCACCAACCGCGTCGCCATTCGCAACATCGCCTCTTCGGGTACCATTCGATGCCGCGAGCGATTGCGCGCCATACACACCTCCAACGGCACGTCCAAGAACACCGCCTCCATTTCGCACCCGTACGAGATACCAATCCCGATGTACGGCCGGCGCTCCTCCGCGGTGAGATTGGTGGCGTCGATGTAGGTCACGTCGCGGCCCAGCGACAGCCGCTGCCGCAACAGGTAGCGCAATGTCTCGAAGACGTGATCGTGGATCGTCTGGTCGGTTTCGTCGTCCACTAGCCACTTGCGTATGGCGTCGGACGAAAGCCCGGTAACGCCCAGGCGCTCGAGATAGGTCGATTTGCCCGACCCCGGCAGTCCCACCAGCACCACCACGCGCATCAGGCACCAGCATACCTTGGCGCGGGTGCGCGGCAGTGTCTGCTAGTCTGGTCCCGATGCCTCTCACGACCAACCAGATCCGCGGCTTCTGGGCCGCTTGGGCAGGCTGGACGCTCGACGGCATGGACTCCTTCATCTACGCGCTGGTGCTCGTGCCTGCCCTGCGCGATCTGCTGCCGCGCTCCGGCATCGCTGCCACACAGGCGAATACCGGCTTCTACGGCGGCGTCCTCTTCGCCATCTTTCTACTGGGCTGGGGCTGCGCGTTTCTCTGGGGCCCCATCGCCGACCGCTTCGGCCGGGTGCGAACCCTCATCTTCACCATCCTCTGTTACTCGCTGTTCACCTTCCTCGGCTGCGCGGCCACCACGGTCTGGCAATTGGCCTTCTTCCGATTTCTGGCCGGAGCAGGAATTGGGGGCGAATGGACCCTGGGCGGCGTCTTCGTGGCCGAAGAGTGGCCGGAATCGCGCCGCGTGCAGGGCGCAGCGTGGATGCACACTGGATATTACGCCGGCACCTTCCTGGCGGCGCTGATCAACTACTGGATCGGCGCGCGCTACGGATGGCGCGCTGTCTTTGCGGTGGGCGGCACGCCCGCACTGCTGGTGGCCTTCATCCGCTATGGCGTGGTGGAACCCAAGCGCTGGCAGCAGCGCGTGAAACAGCTCGACCGTCCCTGGGGAGCGCGGGCCGCCTTCTTCGCACTCTTCTCGCCCGAATATCGACAGCGCACCGTGGTCAACGCCGCCCTGCTGTTCATTTCGATGGTGGGACTGTGGGCGGGGTCGGCATACGTACCGTCATCCGTCACGTTCCTTGCGGGCCGCGAAGGCTTCACCCCCGCAGCTGCCGCGCGCATCGCGTCCTACGCCACCATGATCCTCTCTTCCGGCACCATTCTCGGTTGTCTGTTTCTGCCCCTAATCGCCGAACGCCTGGGGCGGCGCCGCTCATTGGGAATCTACTTTCTACTGATGTTCGCCTGTATCGCAATCGGATTCGGCTACCTGTTCTACTCGCCCACCGGAGCGCTGCCGCGCTTTCTGATCTGCCTCTTCTTTCTGGGAATCGGCGGAGCCAACTTCGCGGTCTACACGCTGTGGCTGCCGGAGCAGTATCGCACCGAATGCCGCGGCAGCGCGTTCGCCTTCGCCACATCGTTCGGACGCTTCATCGCCGCCGGAGTCACGTTCCTGGTAGGCGCCGGCGTCTCCCGAATGCACACCATTGGAACGCCGGTGGCGCTCACCTCCATCGCGTTTCTGGTTGGACTCGCGCTGCTCCCCCTGGCGGTGGAGACTCGCGGCAAGGAGCTTCCTGCTTGAACCTCACGCATCTCTTCGACCTCTCGCTGGTGGGCCGCCGAGATTCCCCGGCACTGGAATTCCGAGGCGCGGTCTTCACCTTCGGCGACATCGACGATCGCAGTAACAGGCTGGCGCGCCTCCTCGCGAGTCGCGCCCTCCGCACGGGCGACCGTCTGTGCGTCTACCTGCCCAACTGCGTCGAAATGATCGACCTCTATCTCGCCTGCGTGAAACTCGGCGTGATCTTCGTGCCCATCAACATCCTCTACCGCGGCCGCGAGATCGCCCACATTCTGCAGGATGCCGAGCCCGTTGCGGTGGTCTCGCACGAAGCCATCGAATCGAGCGTCCCGCTGTGGAACCCCGCGCAGTTGACCGCTGAGGCTGCCGCGCATTCTGCCACGCGGTCCGCCGTCAACCTCGATGGCGAAACGCCCGCCGGCATCATCTATACTTCCGGCACCACCGGCGTCTCCAAAGGCGCGGTGCTCACGCACAACAATTTCGCCGCCAACACCGTCAACCTCACCGCCTGCTGGCAGATTGGCGCGGCCGACCGATTCCTGCTGGCACTGCCGCTCTTTCACATCCACGGCCTCGGCAACGGGCTACATTGCTGGCTATTGAGCGGCTGCCGCATGCGCCTGCTCGAGCGTTTCGAGTATCAAAAGGCAGCCGCCGAGTTTCTCGATTTCCGGCCCACGCTCTTCTTCGGAGTCCCCACCATTTATGTGCGCTTGCTGGAGTTCACAGAAGATGCCGCGCGCGAAATCGGCGGCTTTATGCGCCTGTTCGTCTCCGGCTCCGCCGCGCTACCGGCACAGGTGCTTGAGGATTTTCGCGACGCGCTTCGGCCACACCATCCTGGAGCGCTACGGCATGAGCGAGACGTTCATGAATATCGGCAACCCCTACGTGGGGGAGCGTCGCGCCGGGAAGCATCGGACTTCCCTTCCCCGGCATCTCTGCCCGCTTGCTGGATGCCGAACAGCAGCCGGTGGCCGATGGCGTGACGGGCGAGATCTACCTGAAAGGGCCGAACATTTTCGCCGGCTATTGGCGCCGCGAAGAGGCCACCAGCGCGTCCTTCCACGATGGCTGGTTTCGCACCGGCGACCTGGCCACGCGCTCCGCCGACGGTTATTACACGCTCTGCGGACGCAAGAGCGACCTCATCATCTCCGGCGGCTTCAACATTTACCCGCGTGAGATAGAAGAGTTTCTGCAGGAGCAGGAGGAGGTGTCCGAAGCCGCCGTGGTGGGTCGCACGGACCGCCTCCGCGGAGAGGTGCCGGTCGCCTTCGTCGTGCTCAAAACTGCCATCGAGCCTGCGGCGCTGGCGGAACGCTGCCGCAGCCATCTGGCATCTTTTAAGGTCCCGCGCGAGTGCGTCGTGGTGGACAAACTGCCCCGAAACGCTATGGGAAAGATCCAAAAGCACCTTCTGCCATCCACCTAGGCGGTGTACCCTAAAACAGGAACCTGTCGGTATGTCGGCACGTCGTGCTAACCTGATCGGCGTATGCGGGGGACTCCGCAATTCGGAGCGATGGGACTAGTCTTATTGGCACTAGCTGCGGTTTCCCTCACGGGATGCATGCACCCGGTCCAGCCTCGTCCTTCGGCGGTGTCAATTGTGCCGTCGGCGAATGCGCCCGGCCGCCCCGTGACCATTCCGGACGAGATTCGCCAGTACCTCAATAAACCCGGCTTTCACTGGAAGTGCAACCAGACCCCGCACTTCCTGCTATGCTACCAACCCGGGTCGGAGTCCGAGCACTCCGTGAAGGACCTGGAAATCATTGCTGAGCAGGATCGCGACACCGTGTTGCAGATGATCGGTGTGCCGGAGTATGGGCCGCGCATCTACACTTTTTTTGTCAGCTCGCGGCGCCAATTGAGACGCCTCATCGGGTTTTATGGCGATGGCCGCTCTCGCCCGGTGCAGCATGCCATGTTTTATGTGATCAACGGCCCGCGAACCTTGGCGCACGAGATGACCCACGAGATCACGACGAACCTGTGGGGAGCGGCGCAAACCTGGATTGAGGAAGGGCTCGCGGTCTACACCACCGAGTTTCCGATTCTGGATGGCGACGTGAGGTCCTACTACGCCGCCCATCGCCTGCTGCCGCTGGCGCAGTTGGTGAACGCCAACTGGGATTCGTCGATGTACTCGCCGGACATCACCTATACGGAGTTGGGCAGCTTCGTAAAGTACCTCGACAAAAAGTACGGCATGAAGCAGATTGAGCAGGTATGGCGCGGCGGCGCCGACAGCATCCCGCAGGTGTTCGGAAAAACCCTGGCCGAACTCGAGCAGGACTGGCTTGAGACGCTCAGCAAACCGGTTGAGCCCACCCGCACCCTGATCTTCCGCAATCGCGATTGAAACCCGTGCCGCGCGACTGGGACAAGCATTACTCCGACCCCGCTCAGGTCGATCTCACTCCCGCGCCGCTGCTGGTCGAAGTGGCAGGAATGCTGCCGCCTGGCGATGCGCTCGACCTGGCGTGTGGAACCGGCCGCAATGCGCTCCACCTCGCCGCATTGAGCTGGCGCGTCACGGCGGTGGACTCATCAATGGTCGCCATCAATCTGCTGCGGCAAAGGGCGTCGGGAATGGCGATCGAGGCCGTTCGCGCCGACCTGGAGCGCGGCGAGTTCACCATCGCGCGCGAGGGCTACGATCTGATCTGCGATTTCTTATACCTGCAGCGTGATCTGTTCCCTCGGATTCGGGAAGGTGTGAGGCCGGGAGGAGTTTTCGCCGGAGCCATTCGGCTGGACGGAAGCTTCCGCATGAGTCCTGGCGAACTCCGGGCGGAATTTGCCGGCTGGAAAATCTACTATTACTCCGAGACGAAGCTAGCCCAGATCATCGCGCGCAAAGCCTGAACTGACGGTCGCCTGTTCCGCCTAGCTGAAAAATCCCGCAAACGCCGCCTGGATCATTACTACAACAAGCCACGGTAGCACCACCGAAAACAGCGCGCCTCCAAAGGACAGCTTCTTGCCTGCCGCAGCCTTGAGACCGGTCGCCATAAGAAATATTCCCCACAACGTGAAGAGATCGAATGCGCTGGCAATGGTGTAGGCAACGCCCTTCGGTGGATCCATAAATGCGCCTGGATTGAACGCCAGCGGGTTTTGAATATTGAAGTCGGTGGGGTTCTTCATGAAAAGCACCGTAATCGCCAGCACGGAAAATATGATGCGCGGCAAACCCGCCCAGGCCACTACCGCAAAAACCTGTTTGAACCTGACGGGAGCCGACATGATGCCCGCCACGATTCCCAGCAGCACACCCGCAATCACCAGCGTGGCGAGGGGCGCGGCTATGATGGGCCCCACATAGAGCAGGACACTCGAGATCTTTGCTCCCAACTCAACGCCGTTCTGACGCTGCTCTGGCGTCATCTGATCGTAGCGGGGATTCTTCTCAATCTGTTGTTGCGCCAGTTGCCGAGCGCCGATTCGCTGTGACACGGCCATACCGAAGGCCAGGCCGAACAGGATCACCAGAGCCAACGGCACCAGAAAGGTGGGACGGCGGGCGATATCCTCGAAAGTTTTCTTGGGCTCGAAAAACACACCCGCGATCCGCGAGACCTCACCCATGCCCTGCGGCGCTTCTTCGGTTTCAGGAGTCATATCAGGTGGATTGTATACCCTTTTGCGCATCCTCGCTATCATGGAAAGTCCATGTACATGCGCACCGGTCTTCTGCTGCTTCTGGTGGTTCTGAGCGCTTGCAAGCCTCCCGAAGACAGCCACGCCAAGGCCATTATTGGGGCGGTGCTGATCGATGGCTCCGGAGGTCCGCCGCTGAGCAATTCGCTGGTTGTGGTCTCGGAGGGCCGCGTTCGCGAAGCCGGGCGGCAAGGCGAAATCCCGGTCTCCGCCGAAGCCAACAAGATCGATGGCAGCGGCAGGTTCATCGTGCCGGGATTCGTGGACGTTTCACCCCAGGGGAATCCCCCCACCTTCACCGCCCCGGGCCCGGCGACGGCCGACGATGCCCGGGAGCAGATCGCCAAACTTACCGCGCAGAAGACCGCTGCGATCCACGTATGGCCCGCCGGAATGCAACCCGCGATTGTGGAAGCGCTGTTGGAAGCCGCCCGAAGCGCAGGGATCGCGATTGTCGGCCACCCGGCCACGCAGGCAGAAGCTCAGTTGCTGGTGCAAAACGGCGCATCCCTGCTGATCGGCATCATCCGCGACACCGACACGCTCGACCCCGTTTTCGTGACTCGCCTGCGCGATTTGCGCATCGTCTATGCTCCGGAACTGAACAAGATCCCGCCCACCGACAGGGAGCGAGCCAACCATAACACCGCACGCCTGTTCGCAGCCGGCGTCCCACTCGCCGTTGCATCGGCCGGTGGCGACTTCATCGGCGAATGCGAACTGCTGGCGCGGGCTGGAGTGCCGCCCCTCGACGTGATCGTCGCCGCCACCGAAAACGGAGCTAAAGCCCTCGGAGAATCGAATGACCGAGGCGCCATTCAGGCCGGAAAACGAGCCGATCTCCTGCTGCTCAAGGCCAATCCTGGGGAAGACATCCGCAATCTGCGCCGCCTCGATCGCAAAATGACTAATGGAGAGTGGCAGTAGCATCAGGCGGTCATCTGGGCGGAACAAACGGCCGCCACTTCGCGTATCCTGTCTCAAGGTGACTATGCAAGTGAAATTTCTCGCCCCAGCCCTGGCCGTCGCACTGCTCAGTCTCACGGCCTGTGACATCGAAGATTTCGGTGGCCTTGAACGCCACAGCCAAGATTTCCACTACAGTTATCCCCTGAAGGCCGGCGGCCGAGCTGTCCGTGGAGACCTTCAATGGCTCGGTCGAGGTCACTACCTGGGACCAGCCGACCGTCGACGTCAGCGGCACCAAAACCGGCCCCACCCAGGACGCCGTGGATTCCCTGAAGGTCGCGGTCGACAATACAGCCGACTCCGTGTCCATACGCGTGGACCGCCCCTCCGTTCACCGCAATAACCTGGGCGCGCCGATTCGTCATCAAAGCCCCGCGTAACGCCAACATTGAGCGAATCGTCACCTCGAACGGGCCCATCCGTCTGGACGATGCCACCGGTCCAACCCGGCTCAAGAGCTCCAACGGGTCCATCCGCATCCAAAGCTTCCACGGCGCACTGGACGCGCAGACCAGCAATGGTCCCATCGACTTGGTGGACGTGGATGGCGACGTTACCGCCCACAGTTCCAACGGTCACATCCATGCGCAACACCTGGGCGGCTCGCTCGATGCCACTACCTCGAACAACGGAATCTCCGCAGAAATCGAGAAACCAGGGCGTAGCGTACGCCTGGGGTCGTCCAACGGCAGCATCGAACTCACTCTGCCCGCTCATTTCTCGAACTCGGTTCGGGCCTCTACCAGCAACAACTCGATCACACTTCACCTGCCGCCCGACCCCAACGCGCACATCATCGCCTCCACCAGCAACTCCTCCATCTCTTCCGATTTCGACGTGCAGGTGCACGGAGAGATCAGCCGCCATCACATGGACGCGATGCTAGGGAGCGGCGGCCCCACCATCGACCTGAGCACCTCGAACGGCGGCATCCGCCTGATGCGCACCCGATAGCCTGAGGGCCGGCGGCGACGGATTCTATTTGCCGAGCGCTTCTTTGATCCGCTCGCTCAGCATATCCACGAAGCGATCGGGAACGTAGCCATTCATGCGGCTGGAGATCTGCCCGCGGGGATCGATTACGATCGTCGTGGGCAGCGATGCCACGTTCATCGCGCGCGCCAGGCCATCTTCGAAGTACACTGGCTCCTGCCACTTCACTTCCGCCAGAAACGGCTTCACCGCCGCACGATCTTCATCGTTGTCGATGGCAAGAAATACCACGTCCGGGTTGTCCTGGAAGCGCTGCTTCACCTGCTGGTAGAGCGGGTGCTGTGCGCGGCACGGACCGCACCACGTCGCCCAGAAATCGAGGACGATCGCCTTGCCTTTCAGGCTCGACATGTGGAACTTCGACCCGTCCACGCTGCCCAGCGTGAACTCCATCGGGTCGGTGAGCTGCGCGTTAGGATCGTTGGCGCGCAGGCGCAATTCGCGCGCATGCAGTAGCGCCGCGTTGCGATCGTACGCTTCCAGAATCAGGTCACCCAAACCGGCTTCGGAGCCCTTTGCCTTCACGAACAGCTCGCCCATGTGGCCGCGGTCTCGGGCACGTGCGGCATCGGTAGTGTGGGGATCGGGAATCGTAAAGGCGTCTGCCAGGGCACGCACGGCATCTTCCGTGCGGCCGAGGCTTTCCAGCCACCGCGCCCGCTCCCGTGCCGATTCGCCATCGGGCCACGTTTCAAACGACCGCTCGGCCAAAGCCAGCGCGCTCTCCGGCTGCCCTAGCGTTCCGGTGGCGCGCGATTCATAGCGCAACGCCGTGCCGGTCTCGCGATCGATTTCAGCCTGCGTCGTAGCGTTCTTCGGCCGCTGCTGCACGATGGTTTCAAACCGCCGCGCGTACTTCAGGGCGCGCTCAGCGTTGTCTTTGGAATCGCCGGCCAGAAGCGCGCGAGTTACGCCGTCGAGGATGGGCAGGTCGTCCGTCTGCCGGTCCAGCACGCGTTCGCCGTACAAAACGATGCGGCCGCGTCGTTGGCTTGCATCGCCGCCCGAACCGCGGCGCGCTCCAGTTCGGCCGGCGCGGAGAATTGGGATATTTCTGAAGATGCTTCTCGATGGCGTGGAGGTAGTCGATGGGACTTCCGCCCGCCTCGGAAAGCGCAGTCTCCAGGTCGGACTGCTCCTGCGGGGAAACCGCCGAGGGATGCGCGGGAGGCTTCTGCTGTGCCGCCATTGCCAGCAGCGCCGCCAGAAGGGCCGCCGCCAGCCGGGTCATTGCGGTTTCGCGCCGCGGATTCCCTCCGCGATCTCAGACGCGCGGGCGCGCGCCGTGTGCATATAGTTTTCGTTCTTGATGATGCGGTCGAGAATGGGCAGGTACTGCTCGGGAGCCACCACACGCCCGTGGTCGATTGCCGTTTCCAGCAGCAGCAGGGCCTTCACCACCCCCAAGTGGTCATACTTCGCCGCCCGCTCCAGTTCGATTCGCCGCTCGGCCGATTCCGCCATCCGCTCGAACCAATCCAGCAGCGATTGCGCTGTGGGGTCGGCCGAATAATTGAACTTTACTTCGCTCTTCTGGTCGCCATCCAGGTAGCGGAAGGTCTTGGTGCCCATGAACGCCACCTTCACCGGCGCTTCCAGGGGATTCTTGAAGTGGTCCAGCTTGTCGGCCAGGTCGAATACCGATTTGAGCTCGGTTTCGTTGAGTTTGAATTTCAGCGGCAGTTCGTCATCCACGGCCTCGCGATACTCCGCATCGCCGTTCTTGTCCACCACCACTTGCAGATACGCCGGGATGCTGCCGGGAAACTCGCGAGAGTAGAACAGACGAGGAGCGGCATCGGCTGCAAAGAGCGGGACCGCGAAGAGAGCGAGCGAAGCCAGCCACAAAATCCTGGCACTCTGTTTTCCTGCCATCATCGGGTCTCCGCCAGCCTCCTCGACGTGGATTCGTGGGTGGCATGGCAGATGGCCACCGCCAGCGCATCGCAGGCATCTTCCGAGTCGATGGTCTTGGACAGCCGCAGTAACTGGCAAACCATCATTTGCACCTGCGATTTCTCAGCACGGCCGTAACCCACCACGCTGGTCTTCACTTCGAGCGGAGAATATTCCGCCAACTGCATCCCGGCCTCCGCGATCACCAGCAGTGCGATGCCCCGCACGTGCGCCAGCTTCAGCGCCGTCTTCACGTTCGCTGAGAAGAAGACTTCTTCCACTGCTCCCGACTCGGGCGAATGTTCCCGAATCAGCTTGCGCAGGCCCTCGGCAATCTCCAGCAGCCGTTTTTCGAACGGCCATTTGGTGTTGGTGCGGATCACGCCCGCTGTCAGCATTCGATGGCCTGCCCCGTCGCTCTCGATTACGCCGTAACCGGTTCGCTCCGAGCCGCAATCGATGCCGAGGACCCGCACGTTATGCTTCGAGCGCCTCCAACTCCTTCTCATCG
Organism: uncultured Solibacteraceae bacterium; assembly: GCA_963815475.1. GTDB lineage: Bacteria > Acidobacteriota > Terriglobia > Bryobacterales > Bryobacteraceae > Sulfopaludibacter. Next base: position 1,251,925 of record CAWFHD010000001.1, read on the forward strand.
ATATCGAAGTTGGAATAAACACTCTGTACGTCGTCGTGGTCTTCCAGCACATCGCTTAGACGAAGCATGGCGGCGGCGTTTTTGCCTTCCAGCTTGATCAGGTTCTTGGGAACCATCGCAATGCTGGCTTCGCCGGTTGCCACACCCGCCTTTTCCAGGGCTTTAAGCACGGCTTCGTGTACTTCGGGAGGCGAGAGCACCGCCCATTCGTCGCCGTCGTTGCGCAGGTCATCGGCGCCGGCGTCGAGCACTATGCCCATCAGCTTCTCCTCATCCGCATTTTCCATCGGAATCAGGATCTCGCTCTTGCGCTCGAACATCCAGGCGACGCTGCCCTGTTCACCCATGTTTCCGCCGTTTTTGGAAAAGGCGTGGCGGATCTCGCTGACCGTTCGGTTGCGATTGTCAGTGGCGACGTTGACCAGAACCGCGGCGCCGCCGGGTCCATAGCCTTCGAACATCACTTCGTCGATCTGCCCGCCTTCCAGTTCGCCGGTGCCGCGCATGATCGCCTTTTTGATGTTATCGGCGGGCATACTGACAGCCTTCGCGGCCACAATGGCGGTGCGCAGACGGGGATTGCCGTCGGGATCGCCGCCGTTGCGGGCTGCGATCGTAATTTCCTTAATAATGCGCGTAAAGCTCTTTCCGCGCTTGGCGTCCAGAGCCGCCTTCTTATGCTTAATTGTGGCCCATTTGGAATGGCCTGACATGTGAACCTCGCAGGTAGGCCCGGCCTCAAGCGGCCGGGTATCGCTATGTTGTTATGAATTCAACGTATTGAGGATAGCAGAATCGCGATGAGGGCTCAAGTTCGCTTGGCCGGTTGGTCCATCGGAGAGAATTTTCTTCCAGCCGTCCGCAGTTTCAAACGCCGCCAACCCTATGCCAAAGTAGTTTTAGTGACCTTCGAAAATGTGGCCGACAATCTGCGCGAGTCCTTCCGTGTGATTGCCGCCAGCCGTCCGGCCGGCGAAATCCGCGAGTTGCGCGGTGTCAGCATCGCCGCCGCCGGAGTCACTTTCCAGATGTTCAACGCCGCCTTCCTTTCCGATACGGTCTACACTGAGGCGGAACTGACACAGCGGATCATGCTGCCCTCCGTCCACTTTAATACGCGCGGCCTGGAGTGGGCCTACTGGGTGTGCGAAGGCTATCTGGAAGGCCGTTCGCGACGGCGTTCGCGCGGCATCTTTGAGCGCCAGGGCCTGCGCCACTCCGTGGACCTGCCGGGCATGGTGGCCGAACACGTCGAGCCGCCCGTAAGGCCGGCGCCCAAAATCGACATCCGCCGCGTGTGCGATGCGCCCACCCGCGACGCCTTCTGCGGCATCGGCTCTGCCTGTTTCCACGTGCCGCTCACCTGGTTCCACGAAGTCTTCGATCACGACACGGTTTGGCAAGGCTTCGAAGCATATGTCGGTTACGTGGAAGGCGAACCCGTCTCCACCACTGCGGTGGTCAAGGGCGGCGGCGCGCTGGGAGTCTATAATGTAGCCACACTGCCCGCCTGGCAGCGCCGCGGCTACGGCGAGACCGTAATGCGCCACGCCCTCGCCGATGCGCGCAGCCGCCACGGACTCCCTCGCACCATTCTCCAATCCACGCCCGCTGGCTTGCGCCTGTACGAGCGCATGGGCTTCCACACGGTCACCCGTGTCGGCGTCTACTCCACGTAGAACTGATCGAGCCTGCCGAAGCGGAGTTGCCCTTGTGCGATAAGAGCATCGATGGCCGCAATGTCGCGGTAGAACGGCCGATCCTGTTCGATGGCCGGCGACACGCGCGCAATTCGCGCCCGCATCTCTTCCAGCGCCGGACTGGTTTTCAACGGCGCGAGCAGATCCAACGCGCGCGCCGCGGCGAGAGCCTCCATAGCCAATACCGAACGAGTGTTGCGCACGATTCGCTGTAGCTTCACGGCGCTGGTCATCCCCATGCTCACGAAGTCTTCTTTGTTGCCGCTCGTGGTAATCGACCCGGTGGACGCCGGATGCGCCAGCACGCGATTCTCCGCCACCAGGCTGGCTGCCGAGACCTGCACCATCATCAGTCCCGATTCCAGCCCGGGATGCCCGCCAGGAACGGCGGCAATTCTTCGTTCAGCGCTGGATTCACCAGGCGGTCGATGCGGCGTTCCGCGATGCCCGCCAGCGCGGAGAGCGCCACCGCCAGAAAATCGAGTTGGAAGGCCAGCGATTCGCCATGAAAATTGCCGCCCGAAATAATCTCATCGTCAAACACCAGCGGATTGTCGGTGGCCGAATTCAGTTCGATCTGGAAAACCCGCCGCGCTTCCACCAGCGCATCGCGCACCGGGCCGTGCACCTGCGGCACGCAGCGCAACGAGTAAGCGTCCTGCACGCGCTGGCAGCCGATGTGCGACTGGCGAATCTCGCTGCCCTGCAGCAGCAGGCGCAAGCGCTGCGCCGTCTCCATCTGGCCGGGATGCGGGCGGGCTTCATGGATGCGCGGGTCGAAGGCCCGCGGCGTGCCGCGCAGGGCGTCGAGCGTCATGGCGCACAACACATCCGCGGTATCGGTCAAGGTTTCAGCGGCGTCCAACTCCAGACAGGCGATGGCCAGCATGGCTTGTGTGCCGTTGATCAGGCTGATGCCTTCCTTGGGGTGCAAGTCGATGGTCTCGATGCCGGCCAGCGACAATGCCTGAGCGCCGGGGTAAATCGTTCCGCGAAATTCCGCCTCGCCTTCGCCAATCAACACCAGCGCCATATGGGCCAGCGGGGCCAGATCGCCCGATGCGCCCACGCTGCCTTGCGACGGCACCACCGGCGTTACGCCGTTATTCAACAGATCGCAGAGCCGCTCGGCGACCAGCGGCCGTATGCCCGAGAGTCCCTTGGCGAGCACGTTGGCGCGGATCAGCATCATGGCGCGCACCACGTCGCGAGCCAGCGGATCTCCCACACCGGCCGAATGCGAGCGGATGACATTGCGCTGCAACTGGTCGAGATCCTCGCGCGGAATGCGGACATTGGCCAAAAGGCCGACACCGGTATTGACCGCATAGATGGGAGCATCGCCCGAAGCCAGGCGGTCGATCAAGACCCGTGAGGCGTTCATCCGGTCAATGGCCTCGTCAGTGATCTCGACGCGAGTGCCGCGCCGCGCCACAGTTACGACATCTTGAATGGAAAGGGAGTTGCCATCGACCGGGATCGGCATCACAGTGATTGTGGCACAGAGGTGTCAGGTGGGGCAGGCCCTTTGGCCTTCCAGCTACCGCTTCTTCTGACGGGCCGAAATCAGTTCTTCGATGTTGATGAGTTCGGTGGGATAGTCACCGGTATAGCAGGCGTAGCAGTATTCGTGCTTCTGATCGTCTCCCACAGCCTTGCGCAGCGAGCCGATGGAGAGGTAGCCAAGCGTGTCGGCCTCCACGAATTTGCGGATCTCTTCCGGCGTGTGGTCCGACCCGATCAATTCACTGCGCGTCGGAGTATCCACCCCATAGAAGCACGGCGAAATGGTAGGCGGACAGGAAATACGCAGATGTACTTCGCGCGCGCCGGCCTGCCGCACCATGCGCACAATCTTGCGGCTGGTAGTGCCGCGCACAATGGAATCGTCCACCAGTACCACGCGCTTGCCCTGCAGCAGATGCCGCACAGGATTCAACTTCAGCTTGACTCCGAAATCGCGGATGGCCTGGCTGGGCTCGATGAACGTGCGGCCCACATAGTGGTTGCGGATCAGCGCCTGACGGAACGGCAGCCCCGATTCGGCCGAGTATCCGATCGCCGCCGCCACGCCCGAATCGGGCACCGGCACCACCAGATCGGCATCGGCCGGAGCCTCGCGGGCCAGCAGGCGCCCCAGATTCTCGCGCGATTCCTCCACCGACCTGCCGAACACAATCGAATCGGGCCGCGAAAAGTAGACATGCTCGAAAACGCAATGCGCATGCGACTGTTCCGGAGCCCACCGCTCGCGAGTGATGCCCTCGGGGCCGACGATCACCATCTCGCCGGGCTCCACGTCGTGCAGATAAACCGCGCCGATCAGGTCGAAGGCACAGGTTTCGGAGGCAAAGACGTAGCACTTGTGGCCGCCCGAGATTTCCATTTCACCTACCGCCAACGGACGGAAGCCATGCGGATCGCGAGCCACGATGATGCGGTCCTGCGCCAGAAATACCAGCGAAAATGCGCCTTCCAGTTGCAGCAGCGCATCGCGCAGCGCGCCCGCCAGCGTCCGCTCCGAAGAGTGCGCCACCAGGTGCAGAATCACCTCGGTGTCGCTCGACGCCTGGAAGATGGCGCCGCGGCGCTCCAGGTCCTTACGCAGGTCGGCGGCATTGGTGATGTTGCCGTTGTGCGCCACCGCCACCTTGCCCTTGTTGCAGAAAACCGAAAAGGGCTGAGCGTTCAAAATCACCGTGTCGCCGGCCGTGGAGTATCGTGTGTGGCCGATCGCAAGATCGCCGGGCAGGCTGGCCAACACCGGCTGGGTGAAGATGTCCGCCACATGACCCATCGACTTGTGGGTGTAAATTTCCTTACCATCGGTGGTGCAGATGCCGGCGCTCTCCTGCCCCCGATGCTGCATGGAGTACAGGCTCAGATAGGCCAGCTTGGAGGCTTCCGGGTGACCGTAGATAGCGACCACGCCGCACTCGTCGTGGAATTTATCGAACATCCTTATCCTCCGCTCTGTAAATGGGTTTCGAGGGCGTGGGTGTAGATGGATTTCAGAGTGGCGATTTCCCAGGAGCCTAGAGTGATGGTGCGCTGACGAATCTCGATTCCCTTCTCAATTGTAACGCCCACGATTGGCGCCTCCACTCCATGCGCTTCCGCAATGGACTGGATGCGCTTGGGCTGCGCCGTGGAAATGAGGATCCGCGAAGGCGCTTCATGGAAGGCCAGCAGTTCGGGACGAAGGTGCGAATCGAGATCGATCTGGGCGCCGATCTCGGCCGAGCCGAGCGAGCATTCCGCCAGCGCTACCGCCAGGCCGCCATCGCTCAAATCGTGCGCCGATTCGGCGAAGCCGCCGGCCACGATTTCGCGCATCGCCGCCTGCACTCGCTTTTCCTTATCCATATCGAGCGCGGGCGGTAGGCCCCAGAGCTGCTTCACCACTTCCTTGGCATACTGCGTGCCGCCGAAGCGGATGTCGTCGCAGGTTCCGATGCCGCCTAGCAGGATGATGGAGCGCCCGGCGTTCTTGAAGGGAATGGTGACGGGATCGCGCGTGGGCATGAGCCCCACAATCCCGATCACGGGAGTGGGATAAATGCCTTCGCCTAGCGTCTCGTTGTACAGGCTGACATTGCCGCCCGTAATAGGAGTTTCGAAGAAGAGGCACGCTTCGGACAGGCCCTCAATGGCCTCCACAAGCTGCGCCATGATCTCGGGCCGTTCGGGATTGCCGAAGTTGAGGCAGTTGGTGGCGGCCACAGGCATGGCGCCCACCGTCGACAGGTTGCGGCAGCACTCCGCCACCGCGAGCCTCGCGCCTTCGCGCGGCGAAAGGTACGAGTAGCGGCCGTTGCCATCGAGTGACATCGCCACCGACGTCCCCGTTTCCTTGATGCGCATGATAGCGGCATCGGCGCCCGGGCCCGCGATGGTGTTGGTGCGCACCTGAAAATCATACTGCTCCCAAATCCAGCGCTTGGAGCAGATGTCCACCGACGCCATCAGGTCCGGCAGCGAGTTCTGCACATCCTGAGTGAAGGGCGGCGCGTGATTGGGAACTTCCGGCGGATGCGTGTAAGGACGGTCGTATAATGGCGCTTCGTCGGCCAGTTCGCGATTGGGAATCTCGGCGACGATCTCGCCATGATGGCGCACACGCAGCTTGCCATCACCAGTGACGATTCCGATTTCCGCAGCTTCCAGGCCCCACTTCTTGAAGACGTCGAAGACTTCACCCTCGCGGCCTTTGTCCGCCACCAGCAGCATGCGCTCCTGCGACTCGGAAAGCATGATCTCATACGGAGTCATACCAGTCTCTCGCTGCGGCACCCGGTCGAGCTCGATTTCGATGCCAACTTCGCCGCGGCTTCCCATCTCGCAAGTGGAACAGGTGAGGCCGGCCGCGCCCATGTCCTGAATGCCGACAATGGCGCCGGTCTTCATGGCTTCCAGGCACGCTTCCAGCAGCAGCTTCTCCATGAACGGATCGCCCATCTGCACATTGGGCCGCTTCTGCTTGGACTCTTCGGTGAACTCGGCGCTGGCCATGGACGCGCCGTGGATGCCGTCGCGCCCGGTGCGCGCGCCCACGTAGATCACGGGATTGCCAACTCCGGCGGCCTTCGCGTAGAAGACGTCTTCCTTTTTGCAAACGCCCAGCGCGAAAACGTTGACCAGCGGATTGCCGTCGTAACACGGTTCCACGATGCACTCGCCGCCCACTGTGGGAACGCCAAAACAGTTGCCGTAGTGCGCGATTCCGGCCACCACGCCGCTCAGAATGCGGCGATTGCGCGCGCCCGTGCCGCGGTCGTCGAGGCGGCCAAACCGCAGCGAATCCAGCACGGCGATGGGACGCGCGCCCATGGTGAAGATGTCGCGTAGAATGCCGCCAACACCCGTTGCCGCGCCTTGAAACGGCTCGATGAAACTTGGATGATTGTGCGACTCGATCTTAAATGCGATGACGTACCCGCCGCCGATATCGATGATGCCGGCGTTCTCGCCCGGCCCCTGCACCACCCGTTTGCCGCGCGTGGGCAGCTTCTTCAGATGCAGGCGCGAGCTCTTGTAGGAGCAGTGTTCGCTCCACATCACGCTGAAGATACCGAGCTCGGTATAGCTGGGCTCCCGGCCCAGAATGCTGACGATCTTCTGGTACTCGGAAGGCGTGAGTTGATGCTGCTGGATCAGCTCGGGAGTGATAGCCGCCGTAATCATGCGTGCACCCTGGGTCCGGGCATGGGCCGTGCGGCGGATGCCACTCGCATCATGGATTGGAAAACCGCTAGGCCATCGCTCGAACCCATCAGCGGTTCGGTGGCGCGTTCCGGATGCGGCATCATTCCCATGACATTGCGCCGGCTGCTGAGCACCCCGGCAATATCGCGCAGCGAGCCGTTGGGATTGTCCAGGTATCGGAAGGCGATACGGTCTTCCGCCTCCAATTGGTCAAGCGTGTGGTCATCGGCGTAGTAGCAGCCCTCGCCGTGGGCGATGGGTAAGCGCAGAATCTCACCGCGCTCGGCGGCATTGGTGAAGGGCGAATTGGTGGTCTCGGTGCGCAGGTGGACGTCGCGGCAGATGAATTTGAGGCTGCGATTGCGCAGGAGGACACCCGGCAGAAGACCGGCCTCCACCAAGATCTGGAATCCGTTGCAGACACCCAGCACCAGCCCACCGGACGCGGCGAAGGTCTTGACGGCCTGCATCACCGGCGAAAACTTGGCGATGGCGCCGCACCGAAGGTAGTCGCCGTAGGAGAACCCGCCGGGCAGAATAACGGCATCGACATTGCCCAATGACGTGGAATCATGCCAGATGAATTCCGCCTGTTGTCCAAGGTTATTGCTGACCGCGTAAAATGCGTCGTGATCGCAATTGCTTCCGGGAAAAACGATGACGCCAAATTTCATGAGTAATGTTTCGGGGAGGCCTCTTACATTTTAGCATTCCCAGGGTAGGACGGACGATCGTCCGTCCACTTGTAAAACCTGGAGGGCTTTGGGTAGGGCAGGCGCTTCCGCCTGCCAAGTTGTCCCGGCTTACTTCTCGAATTGCATGAGCAAGATGAACATCGCCGCGAACACCCCAACGAAGAGCACCGCGACAATGGTGAGTTGCTTCGAAGTGAGCCCTCCGAGTTTGCTCGGGGCAGGCGCCGAGTTGACCGGGGCAGGAACCGGAGCCTGTGGCGCTTCAGTGGTCTCTACGGCGGGCGCCTCGTCCCGACTCGGAACAGCCCCCGACTTCATATTGAAGACCTCATTGGGAAAGAGGTCCATCTTCTTCAACTTCACCGAGTAGGCAATGTATCCGAAGGTCTGGTTGGCGGTGATAATCTGCCGATACTTGCCGGGATCGTCGAACACCACAATCAGGTCGCCATCGTGGACGCGCGCGATCACGGGCGATCGCGGATCGGCGCGGTCGTAAACCGGCGTGGGCGCGGACAGCCCCACTACGCGGCACACCCTGCCCATGGTGTTCCCCACCGTCAACACCGAAAGCTCGTCCGATGATGCGACCGGCGCGAAATCGTTTTCCGCGATCGTGGGACGGTCCTTCGTGAACTGCTGCCCAGCCTTCAATGCGACCTCGATGGTCGACGCCGTAACGCCCCCATTGAACTCCATCAGCCGGATGATGCGCTGGTCGATGGGCGGATGCGTGGCCAGCAGGTTGCCGCTGAGCATACCGATATTGAAGCCGGCAGGCGTCGGGTCGCCGAAGTAGAAATGCGATACCACTGGATTGGCGGCGGTGAGGGCGCTGCCCGCGCCGCGGATCTTCGCCAGCGCGCGCATCAAGCCCTCGGGATAGCGAGTGAGCAGGGCGGCATCGGCATCGGCCAGGTATTCGCGGCCGCGCGAGATCGCAGCGCGAATTACCGAGGCCAGGAACGGCGCAATAAAGAAAATGTACAGGTAGAGGGGCGCCATCGCCAGGCGGTACATCTGGAAGCGCCGGTAGAAGGGATTGTAATCTTGCCGCCCCCGCGCCTCGCGGCTCTGCTGCCTGCGCAGCAGGTAAGGCAGGCGAAGGAAGAGTGCAATTGACGCGACGATGGTGTTCAAACGCGTATCGTGGTTGACGATGTGCGAAAGCTCATGCGCCAGCACGCCTTCCAGTTCGCGTTGATCCATCAACTGCAGCAGCCCGCGCGTCACTACCACGACTGAGTGGTGTGGATCGGTGCCAGCCGCGAAGGCGTTGGGCGAGCTCGATTCGATGACGTAGAGCTGCGGCGATGGCAATCCCACGCCAATTGCGAGGTTTTCCAGCAGCCTCTTGCATTCGGCTTCATTCGTGCCCGCCGGCCGCGCTCCCGTCAACGACAGAACCTTGGACGTAGGCGACGACGCAATTCCCCAAAAGAGAATTCCCAGCACCGCCAGCAAACCGAGCGACACCGCGGCCACCATCTGCTCCATCATGCGAGCATCCACGGCCAGTTCGCGTTCGTCCTCACGCCGAAGTTCCAGTTCCTTCATGCGCATTTCGTCAGCGAACCCAGTGGAACCATCCATATTCACCGCCATATCGGCCAGGGTCTTATGCATTCGTATGGATTGCACGCGGCTGGCATGCGAGCGGCCGCCCACCTCAGACACGATAAAGGCGGAAATTCCGAAGCTCACCGAGAGCACGAACGGAATGATGGATGCGATGGCGAACGCCACCAGCAACCACGTCTTGCGCCGGTTACGCGCAATGCGGGTATAAACCAGCACAGGCTGGCTCATGGTCGGAGTCATGTCAAGCTGCCGAGAAAGTGACCTTGACGTCGGGTTTCGCCGCGAGTTCGGCTTCGAAGAAGGTCACGGGTTCAAAGTGGAAATATCCGGCGAACAGATTGCCAGGGAAGCTTTGAATCGCCGTGTTGTAATCCAGCGCATTCATGTTATAAAACTGGCGCGCATAGGCGACCTTTTCTTCCGTGTCGCTCAGTTCCGACTGCAGTTGAGTGAAGCTGGATGCGGCTTGCAGTTGCGGATAATTCTCCGCCACGGCCATGAGCCGCCCCAGCGCCTGCGTCAGGATACCATCGGCAGCGGCCATGTTAGCCGGCCCGGCAGCTTTCGCCATTGCGCCGCGCGCCTGCGCCACTTCGGCGAACACTTCGTGCTCGTGAGTGGCGTACCCGCGCACCGTCTCCACCAGATTCGGGATCAGGCTGGAGCGGCGCTTCAGTTGGACGTCGATGCCCGACCAGGCTTCGCGCGTCCGATTCCGCGAGCGGATCAGATTGTTGTATAGAAAGATGGACCAGATGACGCTAGCACTGACGAGCAGAAGCGGCAACATGACGGCAACAGCGGTCATTCGGTAACCTCAGTCCGATATTTACAAATGAGACAGGGGTTCCACTAGTGGCTTTGGTTAATGGGAAGTACCTATCTGCGTGGATTCCTCGGTACTTGGCGGTGTTCCCAAGCTAATACACAACCTTCACGCCACGCTTCTCCAAGGTACTAGCCGTTGCTCTATCCAGATTCGCGATGGCCTCTGCCGCATCCGCTCGCGCACGGACTTCCCGAGCCCGAGCCGAGATCATGTCCGTCTGGCGCTGCAGCACCAAAAAGACCGAGGACGTTCCCGCCTGGAACTGCCGTTGCTCGCTGGCGTACTGCTCTTCGGCGGAACGGCGCGCCACTCCGGCGGCCTCCAGCCGCGCGTTGGCCGAGTTCACCGCCTCCAGCGCGTCCCGCACATCCGCCTCGATGGCCATGCCGATCTGCGCCTGCTGCAGTTTCAATCGCCGGCCGTCGGCGGCCACGATGGCTGCCTGCGACGTCGCGGTCCTGTTGCGCAGCGGCAGCGACATCTGCAGCCCCACCTGCGCAGTAGTGAAATTGCCCGACCCGAGGTTGGACAGCGACTGACCGTAGCTTCCGATCAATTGCGGCGGCACCGCCCCAAAGCCCTGCGGAAAGAAAGCCGACAGCGGATTGTTCGCAATCCCCGGCACCGTCTGACCTGCCAGCCCGGCGGTAGTGAGATTTGCGAAAGCGTCGATCCGCGGCTTCACCGCCTCTCTCGCCAGCCGGTAATCGAGACCGTTCACGTCCACCGCAATGGCGTTTTCGGCCAGCTCGGGACGCCCCGCCAACGCATCCTTGATGGCGGCAGCCAGCGTGGGAACCGTCACCGTTGGCTCGAACTGCGTCTCCGGAACCAGCGCCGTGCTCCACATCAGATCGGCGCGCGTGGGAAGCATCAAGGTTTTCAAATTGTTTTCCGCCAGCGTCAGCGCCTGCTGCGCGGTGAAGACGGATTGCTGAAACGTGGCCACCTGGGTCTGCGCCGCCACCACGTCGATAGGAGCCAGAATTCCCTGCTCCGCCTGCCGCCGATTGCTATCGTACTGGCCCTCGGCCAACCGCACTGCCTCCGCCTGGACGTCGAAATTGCGCCGGGCGTAATCCAGCTCCCAATAAGCCTGCACCGCTTGCGTCACTAGTTCGATGGTGTGCTGGCGAAGCTGCTGGATGGTCAGTTGCTTGCTCTGCCGCGCCACTGCGATGCGGTGGCGAGTCTCGTCGAAGCGCAGCCCACGCCACAGCGGCTGCGTGAGCGCCAGATTCAGCGCCGTTTGATACTGCGGGTTGAGCGTGATGAACTGGCTGTCCGTCCGTGTGCTTGAGTTCGCGAAACCAAGCAAGTAACTGCCGCCCCATGGCGAGAGGCCATTCACCTGCGGAGTGCCGCTCCACGTCTCCGTGGTAAGTTTGCCGTCTGCTGTGCCGCCGATGATGGAAGCCACCGGCGTAACCGCGCGGGTGCGATACGCCAGCAGCCCGGCGACGGGATCGTAGTAACCCTGCGCGCTGCGAATGAAATATCCCGCCTGCTCCACTTGAATGCGCGAGATCGCCAGGTCGGGATCGTTAGCCAGCACACGCTCGATCACCTCCGGCAGCCGGATGGTAGTTTGTCCCATGATTCCGACGCGCGGCTTGAGTTCCACAACCTTGAGCGGCTGAACCACCGTCGCCTGTCCGAAGACGCTGCCTACCAGCGCAGCCCCCACCGCCACTACCTTCTGGAACCTCCCGCGCAGGAATCGGATCGGGAAGAAATTCTGCCCCAAATCCTCAAACAGCGAGTAGAAGACTGGAACCGCCAGCAGCGTCAGCAGCAGGCACAGCGACTGTCCGCCCACCACCAGCACACCGATGGAGCGGTTGGTGGCGGCGCCCGTGCCGCGCGAAATCACCAGCGGCGCCATGCCCGCTACCAGCGCAATCGTGGTCATCAGGATGGGGCGCAGCCGGTCGCGATTCGCCTGGATGATAGCGTCGTAGCGATTCATGCCCTGCTGGCGCAGACCATTGGTATGGTCGATCTGCAGAATGGCGTTCTTCTTGACGATGCCGAAAAGCAGCAGCAGACCCAGTCCCGAGAAGATGTTCACGGTCTGGCCCATGATCAGCAGCGAGACGATGCCGAACGGCACCGCCAGCGGCAGCGTGATCAGAATCGTGATGGGGTGGATGAAGGACTCGAACTGCGCCGCCAGCACGATGTACATAAAGATAAAGGTGAGGCCGAACGCCAGCACGAAATAATAGCCGGTGCGAGCCAGTTCCTTGGAACCGCCCGTGAGGCCTGAGCGATATCCAGGTTCCATTCCGAGCTCCGCCGCCGCCTGGTTCAACTGCGTCAGAATCTCGGCCTGCGAACCGCCGGGCAGCACGTTGCCGGTCAGCGTCACCTGCCGTTGCCGCGCGATGCGGTTAATGGAGGAAGGGCCCGTCCCAGGACTGATATGCGCCACTTCTTCCAGCCGCGCGGAACCCACCTTCGAGGAAGGCACCGTCATCTCCGCCAGTCCTTCGGCGCTGCCGCGAAACTTCTCCTGCGCGCGCACAATCACGTCGTACTGATCTTCGCCGGCGTTAAAGGTGGAGGCCTGCTGGCCGGCGATGAGCGTGTTGAGCGCAGATTCGATATCCATCACCGAAACGCCCAGATCGGCGGCGCGCGGCCGGTCGATCTCCAATCGCACCTCGGGCTTGCCCGTACGCAGGGTAGTGTCGATATCGATCAGGCCGGGCACCTTCTTCATCTTCGCCAGCAGTTTGTCGGAATACTGCGATAGCTTGGCGAGGTCGGGACCCTGAATGAAATATTGGACATCGGCGTTGCTCTGATTACCACCGACCGTGGACACCAACTCCACTCCGGTGTGGATCTCGGGCGGAACGCTCTTCATCAGGTCGCGCGTCTTTTGCATGAGTTGCTGCTGCGAAAGTTTGCGCTGGTCAATGTCGCTGAGCTTCACGTAAATGGAGGCGTTGTTCACCGATTTGTCGGCGCTGCCGCCGGCCGTCGTAAGCGTGTCGATCACACCCGGCAGCCGGCGGATGTCCTGCGCGATGCGTTCGGCGGTGTTAGTGGTCATTGCCAGCGAACTGCCCTCAGGCGTGCGGATCAGGACGTTGTACTGCGACTGATCGTCCTGCGGCAGGAAGTTCTTACCGACATATTTGAACAGCGGGACGATGGAGACAATCAGCAGAAAGCTGAGCGCCACAATACTTTTGCGGTGCGCCATGGACCACTTCAACATGCTCGTGTAGTGGGTATCCAGGAACCGGAAGAATTTCGATTCCTTGGAGCTGTGTTCCCCCTGGTGGCCCTCCTTCGGCGGCTTGATGAAGCGCGAGCACAGCATGGGCGTGAGCGTGAACGATACCAGCAGTGACACCGCAATAGCGAATGACGAAGTGAAGCCGAACGAGCTCATGAAGCGGCCCACGATTCCACCCATGAAGCCCACCGGCAGGAAAACCGCCAGCAGCGAAAACGTGGTGGCCATCACGGCGAGCCCGATTTCCTTGGTGCCGGCTATGGCTGCCTGGAACGGAGGCATGTTCTTCTCTTCCACAAAGCGGAAGATGTTTTCCAGCACGATGATGGCGTCGTCGATCACAATCCCCACCATCAGCGTGAGCGCGAGCATGGTGATCTGGTTGAGTGTGAACCCCATCGCGGCCATCAACGCGAAAGTGGAGATGATGGACGTGGGAATCGCAATCGCCGCGATTAGCGTGGTGCGGATGTTCGCCAGGAAGAGAAAGATAATGATGGCCGCGAAGAAGCTGCCCTCAATCAGGTGGTGCTTGATGTTCTCCACCGCGGCTTTGATGAATACCGATTGATCGGTGATCACGCGCGCCACCACATCCTTCGGCAGAGTCGCCGAGATCTCTTTGAGGCGCTGCGTAACTTCGTCGGCGGTAGCCACCGTATTCTCGCCCGATTGCTTGGCCACCACCAGTGTCACTGTAGGCGCGCCATTCAAACGGGCCGCGCTGCGCGGTTCCGCGTAGCTGTCCTCGGCGTATCCGATGTCGGCCACTTTCACCACATACCCGTTGCGCGTCGCTACCGTGATCTGGTTGAACCCGGCGGCATCGGCCACACGGCCGGTGGTGCGCACCGTGAACTCCTTCGAGCCCGCATTCAGATTGCCGCCCGGCAGTTCCAGGTTCTGCGAGCGCAGCGCATTGAACACGTCCATGATGGTCAGGTTGTACGAACGCAGGCGGGAAGGATCCACCAGCACGTGGATCTCGCGCTGCGCGCCGCCAACGATCGTGATCTGACCCACGCCTTTCGAGTTCTCCAGCTTCTGCTTCACCTGCTTATCCGCAATCAACGTCACATCGCGCAGCGAGCGCGACGCGGAAACAGCGATCTGCAGAATGGGCGCGGCATCCGGGTCGAACTTCTGCACCACCGGCTGCTTGGAGGTCTGCGGCAAATTGGGAACGATCAGGTTGACCTTGTTCTGCACTTCCTGCGCCGCCACATCGCCGTTCTTCGCCAGCAGGAACGTGATGATCACCAGCGACTGGCCTTCGGACGACGTGGAGCGCACTTCATCCACCATGCTGATGGTGTTGACCGTGTCCTCCACCTTCTTCGTGATTTCGGTTTCGATCTCCTCGGGCGACGCGCCAGGATTGGCGATAGTCACCAGGACCGTGGGAATATCGACCTTCGGAAACAGGTCGACTCCGAGCGAGAAATAAGAGAAGACGCCCACCACCATCAGCGAAAGAATCAGCATGGTGGCGAACACCGGACGTCTCACGCAGAGCTGTGCGAGTGCATGCATGGTATGAGGTCTCCGATGTTACGAACGAATCTCGACAGTGGCGCCGTCGAACAGCTCCGCTTGATGGCTGGTGGCGACCGATTCGCTTCCAGTAAGCCCCGATTGGATCCGCACCATCCCATCGGCCGTATCGCCGATCATCACCACATGCAGGTGCGCCGTTCCGTTCTCCACGGTGAAGACCTGGTAGGAATCGGTGGTCTTGTCGCGGATCACAGCGCTCTGCGGCACGAAGACGGCGTTCTCCCCGCCCTCCATCAAAATGCGCGCCGTCGCGAACATGCCGGGCCGAAGCTGCGCCGCCGGATTCTCGAAGCGCGCTTCCAGAATGAAGATGCGCGATCCCGGGTCCACCGATGGATTGAGCGCCGTCACCTTCCCCGTGAAATCGCGGCCGGGATAAGCGGAGACGCGCGCTACCACGGGCATGCCGATCTTCACCTGCGCCGCCCGCTGTTCGGGCGTCTGCAATTGCAGCTTCAGCACGCCGATGCGCACAATGGTCGCGATCTTGTTGGTGAGCGCCACATAGACGCCCGCCGCTACCGGCCGCGCCGTGATGTAACCATCGTAGGGCGCGCGAATGGTGGTGTCGGAGAGCGCCTTTTCGGCCTGGGCCAGTTGCGCGCGCACGCCCGAAAGCGACGCCTGCGAAGTCTCCACAGCGCCGTAGCTCATGCGCGCGGCATTGAGCGCCGCTTCATACTGCTGTTTGGCGGCATTGGCCTGCGCTTCGGCGGTCTCCTGCGCGGTGCGCGCCTTTTCGAAGGCACTGCGGGAAACATCGCCGGTGGCCACCAGGTTCTCAAACCGCTTCCCATCGGCCGCCGCCATTTTGGCCTGCGCCTGCGCCGATTGGTAGTTGGCGTGCGCCGCCGCCACTTCCGGCAGATTGCCCGGGTCGAACGCGGCCTTCCCATCCCAACCGATCCGCGACTGTGTCTGGCGCAGCGCTGAGGTGGCCTCTTCCAATTGCGCGCGCGCCTGGTCCAGCCGCAACTGCGCGTCGCGATGATCCAGTTCGCAAATCACCTGTCCCTGCTTTACGAAATCACCAACGTTGGCGGGCGTCGAGAGCACTCGTCCGGCCACCAGCGGCGCGATATCGGAGGTCTCGTCGGGGTTGAACGTACCGGTCTCTTCCACGGCCGCGGGAACGTTGCGCGTGGTGGCCGAAGCTACCGTGACAACGGTCTTCTTGGGCGCATTCGTAGTGGAGGTGGTGGCGGCTTCGTTGCGTGCGCAGCCGGCGGAAAAAATCGCCGACGCTGTCAGTATGGCAATGGAGAGTCGATTCATTTCCGGGCTCTCGCTTTCTTATGATTTGCTTTCACGGGTTGAATTCCGTTCATGAGGATGGAAGTAAAAGTTTCGACGACCGCTTCGTCGGATTCACTGCAGCGGAAGCCGAACATGTGGGTCATCATCGCGAAGTAACCGGTCATGCCCGCCATGGCGGCTACAACCAGCCCGCTATCGCAATCGCGCAGCGCGCCGGCCTTTTGTCTCCTGGCCACGTACTGGCACAGTTGCTCGAAGACCGGAATGGCCAGTTGGCGATTGTGATCCAACCCTTCCTCGTGCCCCTCCAGCGCGGCAAACAGCAGCACGCGCTGCAACCGCGGATCGCGCCGGTACGATTCCAGGATTTTTCGGGCCATGGCGCGCATCACGCCGGCATCGTCATTGCGCTCCATACAGCTTTTGGTTTCCGCCAGCCAGACCTGCGTTTCTTCCGACTGGTGGCGGTAATCCAGCACCGCCGTATACAAGGCCTGCTTGGAAGAAAAATGACGGAAGATGATAGCTTCGGTCACACCCGCCGCGGCCGCAATCTCTTTGGTGGTAGTGCCGCCGAAGCCTTTGCGCGAGAACAGATCGAGCGCCGATTCCAGGAGTTGGCGGCGCCGGTCCGTGGCATGCAAACGGCTGCCGGCGGCAGGGGCTGTGGGCATGCCCAGATTATAAGTAAGTACTTACTTACAAGTCAAGAATGAATGCGTGGACCGGCTTGGGTGATTTCCCCCACCCCAACTTCGGACGCCACAACGAGCCAGAGCCATTTGCCCCAATCCAACGCAATGTCATTGATTCCACATCGCTTTTCCCGTGGCCCTGCACATGCCAAGACTCCCACCAAGCAGAGAAAGGGATGGGTTCCGCCGAAATCGCACCGTGACTAAAGTCATCGCCTCGCCTATCCATACCCGATTATCTTGATATCTCCAGGGGAACACCTGGCTCGAAAGGACAAGTCATGAAGAAGTTGTGGATTAGTTTCGGCGCCGTGATGGTGATCTCATTCTCGGTCCTCGGTTGGATCGGCACACGCATCTATCAGGAGATGCCGCCCCTCCCCGCCAGGATCGTCGACACTAACGGCGCCGTCGTGGTTGCCGATGGCGACATTGGCCGCGGCCAGAACGTGTGGCAGGCCCTCGGCGGAATGGAAGTGGGATCGATCTGGGGCCATGGCAGCTACGTCGCCCCGGACTGGACGGCCGACTGGCTGCATCGCGAGTCTTCGTTCGTTCTCGCTGAATGGTCCAGCGCGGAGTTCGGCAAACCCTACGAGCAACTTTCTCCCGAAGATCAGGGCAAACTCCGCGGCCGCCTGGAACAGATCTACCGCCACAACGGCTACGATGCCGCATCCAACACCATCCGCATCGCTCCCGTTCGCGCCCGCGCCTTCGAATCCTGCCTGGCACACTTCTCCGATGTCTTCATGAAGGGCAACCCCGCCTACGCCATTCCGAGCGGCAGCGTCTCCACGCCGGAGCGCATGCGCCAGTTCGCCGGCTTCATTTTCTGGACCTCATGGTCGGCCGCTGCCGAACGCCCCGGCGACACCGTCTCCTACACCCACAACTGGCCTTACGATCCGCAGGTGGGCAATCGACCCACCCCCGAGAGCGTCATGTGGACGGGTGTCAGCATCATCATGCTGCTGGCCGGAATCTGCGCCATGGTTTGGTGGTATGCCTCGCAGAAGGCCGGCGAACCGGACGGCCCCATCCCGGCCACCGACCCGCTCGGCGCATGGGCCGCCACACCCTCACAGCGCGCCACCTTAAAATATTTTTGGGTGGTATCGGGCCTGATTCTGGTGCAGATCCTCATGGGCATGGTGACCGCGCATTACGGCGTGGAGGGCGACGGCTTCTACGGTATGAAGATCGCCCACATCCTGCCATATAGCGTCACGCGCACCTGGCACGTCCAAATCGGAATCTTCTGGATCGCCACCGCGTGGCTGGCAGCCGGTCTGTTCATTGGGCCGCTCATCAGCGGCAAGGAGCCGAAATTCCAAGCCCTCGGCGTTCACGTGCTGTTCGGCGCGCTGCTGGCGATCGTGGTCGGCTCGCTGGCAGGCGAATGGATGAGCGTCCAGAACAAACTCTCCGACGCCAATGCCTTCCTCTGGGGCCATCAGGGCTATGAGTATGTCGATCTCGGCCGCGGTTGGCAGATCCTGCTGTTCGTTGGGCTGCTGATCTGGCTATTCCTGGTGATCCGCGCCACCATGCCTGCCCTCAAGGTGGCGGGCGAACACCGCAGCCTGCTCTGGCTGTTCCTGCTCTCGGCCGGGGCCATCGGGCTGTTCTACGGCGCCGGTTTAACGTGGGGCCAGCATACGCACCTCACCATTGTGGAATATTGGCGCTGGTGGGTAGTGCATCTTTGGGTGGAAGGTTTCTTCGAAGTCTTCGCCACCACCGTGATCGCGTTTTTCTTCACGCGCCTGGGCCTGATTCGCCCGGCCTTCGCGGCCAAGTCCGCTCTGCTCTCGGCCACCATCTTCCTTTCGGGCGGCATCATCGGCACCTGTCATCACCTCTACTTCTCCGGCACACCCACGGTCGCGTTGGCCTTCGGCTCCGTCTTCAGCGCGCTGGAAGTGGTGCCTCTCGTCATGGTGGCCTATTCCGCCATTGACGACCTGCGGCACGGACGTCTGGCGCCCTGGGTGCAGCGCTACAAATGGGCCATCTACTTCTTCGTCGCCGTGGCCTTCTGGAACATGGTGGGAGCCGGCCTGTTCGGGTTCATGATCAACCCGCCCATCGCCCTTTACTTCATGCAAGGGCTGAACACCACTCCGCTGCACGGCCATGCGGCTTTGTTCGGAGTCTACGGTATGCTCGGCATCGGATTGATGCTGGTCTGCCTGAGAGCGATGGAGCCGCGCGGGGAATGGAAAGAGACGTGGCTCCGCTTCTCCTTCTGGGGCATGAACGCCGGCCTGATGATCATGTGCGTCGGCAGCCTCCTGCCGGTCGGACTGGCGCAAACCTGGGCCTCTGTCGAGAAGGGCTACTGGTACGCTCGCAGTACCGAGTTCCTCGGCCTGCCGTACATGCAGACGCTGCGTTGGCTGCGAGTGCCGGGCGACACGCTGTTCGCCATCGCCGCCTTAGTGCTGGTGGCCTTCGTCTTCGTCGGCCGTACCGCCGCGGCGAAGCGGTCGGAAGCCGAAATTCCCGACGCGGTTCGAGTGCCCTCGGGCGATTAGCGGCTCAGATCCCAAGGCCGCGCGCGATCGTCTCACGAACGATCGTTCGCGGCCACAGTCTTCAACCACACTGGATAGCTGGCCACCATATCCGCGGTGAACTGCGGAGCCCCGAGCATCGCGATGGTGGTGGTCAGGTTCTTCTCTACGCGGTCGGCCGGCCCGAAGGCCTCCAGACTGCAACTCCACCACACCGCCGCATCGGGCAGAGTCAGCTTCGTCAATTCCACGTTGCATCCTTCTTCGGGCAGCGGCAGCCCACCCAGTGGAAGTTCATTGCCTCCCAGTGGAATCTCGCTGCCCGAGAGCGTATCGAACTTGCGCAGCCACCGTTGTTTCAGAATCGCGATCGTCTTATCGGCATCCAGAAGCAGCGCGGGGGAAGTCCACTTGCACCAGATCTCAATCTGGCCAGTGAATGGTGACACCGCCGCCTTCGCCCCCAATTTCACTAGGCCCTTGACCTCCACTCCGGGCTTCTCCCCGCGCCGTTTGATTCCCAACTCCGTCTGCGCCGTGTCGCGCAGATATTCGTCCGTCCTTGTCCCTCCTCCGCCCGGAGGATATGCAGCACGGTGATACCACTCTTCGAGGGCCGCCGGAACGGCCTTCCAGAAATAACGGAGCTCCGCGGATAACATCATGGCTAACCGATCATAATCCGATAAACTGAACACCAGGGGTGGGGACTATGCAACCGGCGGGAGATTTCGAACAGCTCAAGCGCAAATTGCGCGAAACCTGGATGGCCGGAGATTTCGGCCAGATCGCTCAATACACCGCCAAGGGCGCCGAAGAGTTTGTTGGCCGCTTGCCCATCGGCCCTGGAGTGCGCGTACTCGATGTGGCGTGCGGCACCGGCAACCTGGCCATTCCAGCGGCGCGCCAAGGCGCGGAAGTAACGGGCCTCGATCTGGCGCCGAATCTTCTGGAACAGGCTCGCCGCCGGGCGGCCTCCGAGACCCTGCGCGCATCCTTCGACGAAGGCGACGCCGAGCAACTGCCCTATCCCGACGCCCGCTTCGACGTGGTGATGAGCATGTTCGGCGCCATGTTCGGTCCCCGCCCGGAACGCGTGGCTTCCGAACTGGCGAGGGTGTGCCGCAGTGGCGGCATCATCGCGATGGCCAATTGGACGCCCGAAGGATTCGTGGGAAAATCGTTCGCGCTCGGCGCCCGCTACGTGCCTCCCCGCGAGGGTCTCCCCGCCCCGGTGCTCTGGGGCAAAGAGGAAGTAGTGCGCGAACGTCTCGCGCCGTGGGCATCGCGGGTCGAGACCGCGCGTCGCACCGTCATGTTCGATTACCCGTTTCCGCCGCGCCAGGTGGTGGAGTTTTTCCGCGAGTACTTCGGTCCCACCAAAACCGCGGTTGCGCAGCTCGACGCCGCAGGGCAGGCTGCCTATGCGCAGGATCAGGAGAATCTGTGGAGCGCTTACAACGAGGGCGGTGAGGGCAGATCGCTGGTCCGCGCCGAATACCTGGAGGTCATCGCGGTCCGCGCGTGACGGAAACTCGACGCCGCGCACCGCGCGTAGTCGATCGACCGAAACGCCCCTAGTTTTCTGGTCATCCGGCCGATAAGGTAGTCAGTTATTCGCTCGATGACGCATTCCCTCATCAACGCCTTTGAAGGCGCCTCGGTGCTGTTCGCCGCTCTCACAGCCATCAGGCTGCGTGCGTCGGGGCTCCATTCCCGCTACCGTTTCCTCTTCGCGTATCTGGTGTTCCTGGTTCCCTTCAGCTTCTGGCCGATGATCATAGATTCCCGCTCGATTCTGTATTTTCGAGTTTGGATAGCAACCGAACCATTGAACTGGATCTTCGAAATCCTGGTGGTGCGCGAACTTTGCGGCCTCGTGCTGGAACGTTACAAGGGCCTTTGCACCGTCGGCCGGTGGGCAATGTACGGGGGCATGGCGATTTCCGCCGTCATTTCATTCGCCAGCCTGCTGCCCCACATCGCCAGCACCCTGCCGCAGCGCTCGCGGATGCTTTTCTATATGGTGGGCGCCAATCGTGGAATCAATTTCGCGCTGGCGATTTTCCTGCTCCTGATGATGGTCCTGGGAAGCCGCTACCCGGTGCCGTTGAGCCGCAACGTGGTATTGAACGCGGTGGTGTTCACGGTTCTCTTCTTCAGCAACACCCTAGCCATGCTAATGCATACCCTGTTCGACACCAAAACAAGTCCTCTGGTGGATGCCGCCCTCATGGGCATCGGGGCGCTGTCGCTGGTAGTCTGGTTCTGCTTCCTGAACCACCAGGGGGAAATTGCCAAAGTGGAGTTGGCGCATCTGCTTCCCGAACATGAGGAGCGCCTCCTGGCCCGGTTGGACGATCTCAACTCCATGGTGCTGCGGCTCGCCGAGATCTAGCCCTCACCCCAGTTTTGCCAGCACCGCCGCCGTATCGGTCACCGTACAGTACTCGCCGTCCAGATTCGCCAGGCTCATGGCGTGCACCTCATCGGCGGTGCGGAAAACGCCCGCCCAATCCTTACGTCCGAACGTGAAGACCGCGTCCTCCACCAACCAGGTGTCGAATCCCAGGTTGCCCGCCATTCGCACCGTAGCCTCAACGGAGTTGTTCGTGATGACGCCCGCGATCGTCAGCATGTTCTGCCCTGCCGCTCGCAGACGCGCTTCCAGATCGGTGCCGATGAAGGCGCTGTTGGTGCGTTTGACGATCACTGTTTCCCCGTCGAGCGGCGCGGCCTCGGGTTTGAACTCATTGCCCGGCTGACCCGGACGGTAGTGGGACGCCGGCTCGGTGGAATCGTGGCGCACATGATAGATCGGTCGTCCGGACTCACGCCAGGCAGCCAGCAGCGCCGCAACGTTGCCCTCGGCCTGATGATTGTTGCGCACGCCCCAACTGGGATGGTCAATGGCCTTCTGCACATCGATCACAATCAGGGCAGCGTGGCCAGCCGAGCCGCGACTATAAGGGAGTCGGCGTCTTTCAGGCATTACGATCCTGCAGCCTGCGAGGCGATCCGTTCGATCTGTCCCAAGTGATTCAAATCGTGACCGCCCATGGTCTCGATCACCACCTGGAAGGTCATATCGCCCCGCTCGGGATGTGTCAGCGTCCTCGAGAAAGCCTCGGCCGGCAGCGAGCGCACCAGCGTCAGGTTCCACTGCCGGACGGCGGTGAAGACCGCGAGCGCGGCCTCGGCATCGAACGCGGCATAAGTAGCGGCCCAGCGATCCTGGTCGAAAGGCTGGATGACGTGATGCGGCTCGGCCAGGGCCTGCCGCAGACGAAAGGCGAAGACCAATTCGCAATCGGCCAGGTGGCAGAGAATCTCGCGAGCGCTCCATTTCCCGGCTGCCGGAGAGCGTTCGGCGCCCGTGGCGCCCAATGTGTCGAGGAGCCCGCGCAAGCGTTGGGGAGTGGCGGCGATCGCCTCCTGGGGATCGCGATTACCAAGGTAACTGGCGTAGGGGTTCATGCTCGATTCTAGCCGGAGAATATGCAACTCCGGGGTTGCATATTCCGCCGCGCCGCGCTAATATGCAACCTGGAGGTTGCAAATGCCGGTAGAGGAATTGAGCAGGATCGAAAGAAGCGTGTGGATTCGCGCCCCGCGCGCGCGAGTCTGGCGGGCGCTCACCAACGCCCAGGAGTTTGGTAAGTGGTTCGGCGTGGAGACCAAGGATCAGTTCCAGGCGGGTAAGCCCCTGAAAATGACGTCGCTCGACGGAAGCTGCAAAGGCTATGTGTTCTCGGTCGAGGTCCAGCAGATGATTCCCGAGCGAACCTTCTCCTGGCGCTGGCATCCGGGGCGGCCGCAAACCGACCTGGACTATTCGAAGGAGCCCACCACCCTCGTAGAGTTCACCCTGGAAGAGGTCAACGGCGGCACGCAGCTGACTGTGGTGGAAACGGGCTTCGACCAGATCTCACTGGCGCGCCGCGCCTCTGTTTTCGCGGACAACGAAGGCGGCTGGACCTACCAGATGAAGGCCATCTCCACCTATGTCGGCCAGGCGGAGTAGTTCCGAGTTTCGCAGCGCGGCGCCGGTCTTCTCCGCATTGGGAGATCCCACGCGTCTGCTGTTGGTGGCCCGGTTATCCGGCGGCGAGCCGCGGTCCATTACGCAACTGGCGTCCGGAACCAGGGTCACTCGCCAGGCCATCACCAAACATCTTCATGTGCTGGCCCACGCCCACCTGGTGCGCAGCGCCCGCCAGGGCCGCGAGCAACTTTGGGAGCTGAACGCCGCCCAGTTGCGCGAAGCACGCCGCTGCCTGGACCTCATCTCGAGTCAATGGGATTCCGCCCTGGCAAGACTCAAAGCATCGCTCGAGGAGTAGCGCGACAGGTACGCGCTACCGATTGAACGGCCGCTCGTTGATCCAGTTAAACCCGCGATTCACCAGCAGGAATTTCGACACGTCCACCTTTCGCAGCCGCACCACGGTCGCCTCCCCTTCGAGCAATAAATGATCGGGGTCCGGCTGCGAATACCGGAAGATCTCCTTCTGTTTATCTGCCTGCGATGTCAACGTGAGGCGATGGTTGGACGTATCGTACTCCGCAGCGAAAAAGCTGGGCGAGTCGTCCATGCGGAATACCAACGCGCCGCGGCCGTCTGCAGCACCACCCGCTTCCACCGACTGGCGTCGGTAGTGAGCGGCGGAATCTCCTGTCCGCCGCGCCGAAACTCCTCCACGTCATACAACCCATAAAGTGGCGGGCGCTTGGGATGCAGCACCGCGGTCGAATAGTATTGCCAGCCCTGTTTCAAATCGCCGTAGAGAAACCATCCGACAAAGAGCAGCGGGAAAACCACGCCGGCCACCCGCATCCAGCGCCCCGGAAATCGCGCGTCCGAAAGGTCCGCCGGCTCGACAGGCCGATTCAGCACCAGGAAATTCAACAATCTCCCCAGATCGCCGGCCATCAAAAACAGCGCCATCAGCAGCAGGTTGGTGGAGTACAGTTTCACCGGCACGTCGTAGCAGAAATTCAGCGCCACGATGTTCGCCAGCACCGCTGCCGAGACCATCGCGCCCAAGGTCGTGGTGCGCCGGAACAGCAGCAGCGCGCCTCCCAGCACCTCAGCCGCGCCCGAGAAAATCGTATATGCCTTGGAATACCCGACAAAGGTCCACAGCAGGCCCATGGGAGAGAAGTTACCCAGGGGCTCGATCAGCCCGCCGAAGCCCGGCGGTCCGAATTGCGTGGGAATCACCTTGGCGAAACCATAGCCGAACATCGTGAAGGCCAGCGTGTAGCGGATCGCTACCTGCAGCCAAGCGTGGAACGTGCGGTAGTTAGGGCGCTTGCGATCGAGCACTGACCATACCAGCGCGGCCAAAGCCGCAATCGCCAAATAGCAGAAGTGCTGCACATAATCAAGCGTAGAATCGCCGCTGCCGTTGACTTTGGGATAAACCACCGCAGTTCCGCCCAGGTGAAACACATGAATCGCCACCCAAGGCACAAGATTCCGCCACATCCGTGTGTATGGCCCGGTCAAGAACGAGCTGAATGGAAGCGACCCGATCAGATCCACGTGCCCCGGCATCGGCAGCATGTACAGAATCAGATAGCAGGTAAGGAAACGCCACACGATCCGCAGCGGCAAACTCCATCGCACGGGAGTTGCCGGAGCGGTCACGGTGAACGTTTCCGGCGTAGCTTGCAGCACATCACCCATGGCCGGGCATTATATCGCGTTGATAACTCATAGCATGTGGCCGAACACAACCAATGGTGTATTTAAGCCAGGGGATTCTTGGGGTATTTTAATGTAACCTGCCGACCAATCTTAACGGTCCATGGTGTTAGATGAGTAGAGAGCCTCTGGCAGCGCGGGAATCAGGCGCCGATCTGGGGCCTCCAAATGAACTTGGCAACACGCAATATGGTGTGAGCCGAGAGGAGCGATTGATGATGCGCAAAATAGAGTATGCTGCGGTTCTTCTTGCCCTGGCGGCAGGAGCTGCGATGGCGCAGGGCGGCGATCCCCCCTCGCGCGTGGGTCGCCTCAACTACATGAACGGGCCGGTCTCATTCCGGCCGGCCAGCGTTGAGGATTGGACAGCGGCCACCCTGAACTACCCGCTGACCACCGGCGATCATTTGTGGACCGATCAGGGAGGCCAGACCGAGATCCACGTCGGATCTACCGCTATCCGCATGGGTTCCCAGACCGCAATGTCGTTCCTCAACCTGGACGACCGCATCGCTCAGATCAGCCTCACCGCGGGCGTGCTCAACGTGCACATCCGCTACCTGGGTGAAAACGAGAGCGTGGAAGTGGACACCCCCAACTCCGCCATCTCCCTGCTGCGTTCGGGCGATTATCGCATCAACGCCGATGGCGACAACGCCGACACCATGATCAATGTGCGCGGCGGCGAAGCCGAAGTCACCGCCGGCGGGCATGGGTTCCCGGTGCGCAGTGGACAAAGCGCGCATCTGGCCGGCATGGACAATCCCTCACAGGACATCGCCGCTGCTGTTCCGCCCGATGAGTTCGATGGCTGGTGCCAGTCACGCGAGCGCCGCGAAGCGTCGGCGGTCTCGGCGCGCTATGTGCCGCGCGAGATGGTGGGCTACGAAGATCTCGATGAGAATGGCGTGTGGGTTGACGTGCCTCCCTACGGAATGGTGTGGCGGCGCGCGCACCGTGGTGGCCGGTTGGGCGCCCTATCACAATGGCCGTTGGGCTTGGGTGGAGCCGTGGGGCTGGACCTGGATTGACGAAGCTCCCTGGGGCTTCGCGCCCTTCCACTATGGCCGGTGGGCCTTCGTCGGCGGCGGCTGGGTCTGGGCTCCGGGACGCATGGCAGTGGGCGTAGTCGCAGTACGGCCGGTGTACGCGCCCGCGTTGGTGGCGTTCGTTGGCGGATCGAACTTTAACGTGGCTATCGGCGTCGGCGGCGGTGTGGGAATGGCGGCGTGGTTCCCGCTGGGCCCTGGCGAAGTTTATCGTCCGGCGTATCACGTGAGCCCCGTTTATGTGCAGAACATCAACATCGTGCACGTCTCGAATGTGACCGTAATCAATCAGGTCAACGTCACCAACGTGCACTACGCCAATCAGACAGTGGTTGGCGCCGTAACCGTAGTGCCGCATGAAGCGTTCGTGGGAGCGCGGCCCGTGGCGGTTGCCGCGGTGCGGGTTCCAGTCGGCGCTATGGGCCGGGTGGAGGTAGTGGGAAGCACCGCCGCCTTCGCCCCTCGCCGCGAAAGCGTGATCGTCAACACGACCGTAGTTGTGCACGCGCCGCCCGAGCGCTTCGTTGCCCGCGAAGTGGTGGTGCGGAATGCGCCGCCCCCGCCGCCGGTTTCCTTCGCGGCCAAGCAGCAGGCTCTGGCGGCGAACGGCGGACGTCCGCTGGCTCCCGAGGAGATCAACCGCATCCGTGCCACGGCCCCCGTCCGTGGGCCGATGGTGCGAACGGTCGGTCAGCCGGCCGGAGCTCCGGGATCGGGCATGGCTCGTCCCATGGCGGAACCACGGCGGGACTCACCCTCCGTCTATCGCCCGCCGTCGAACGATCGTCCCTCGAATGATCGTCCGCCGAGCGCGCGTCCCGCCGTAACGCCGAATGGAGTGACGCCGAACAACACGCCCCGGCCGCAAACCGAGAACGCCCGTCCCGCGGAAAGAGTGAATGAGGGCCGGCCGAACGAAGTCAGGCAGCCGCAAACGGAAACCGCGCATCCGGCAGCCACCGAATCGACACACCCGGCAGGCAATGAGAGACCGCAGGAGAGGAAGGGAGCACCGGCAAGAAAAGCTCCCCCAAAGAAGGGCGAGAACACTGAGAAGAAGGGCTAGCTAGAACGGGGGGCTAGGGCCAAGGGCCAGGAGCGGTTCAGTTCACCGCGTTCCTGGCCCTTTGTTATTTTGGGCGACTGGTGGACAGACCTCCACTGACTGTCTCACCGCGAGGCTCCGGGTTTCCCCGACTCCTACGGCTGTACCAACCCCGCACGGATCGCGTAGCGGACCATACTGGCTGTCTCGTGCACTCCAAGCTTTTCCAGGATGCGGCTACGATGCGAATCGGCGGTTTTATAGCTGATCCCCAAACGCGCCGCGGCTTCCTTCGTGGATTTGCCGTCGGCGATCAGCACCAGCACCTGCCGTTCGCGCTCCGTCAGGGAAAACACCATGCGTACCGATTCTTCGTCCGGTGTGAAGAAGGTCCGCTTGCGGTCGCTGATATCCACGGCGGCGCCGATGAATCCGGTGAACTCGCCATTGGAATCGAACCGCGGCTGCCCCGTGTCTTCTACCCATGTGTAGCCTCCGCCGCCACGCTCCATGCGATACTGCATGCGGAACGCCTGGCGCGAAGTAAACGCCTTCAGATAGGTTTCCACACACAGGTCACGGTCGTCGGGGTGCAGGCCCTCTGTCCACCCATTCCCTTTCTCTGCTTCTATGCTGCGGCCGCGGAACTCCAGCCACGCACGGTTAAAAAAGGTGCAGAGGGCATCAGCCCCAGACATCCAGACCATCACAGGTAGTGAATCCACCAGCCGGTGGAACCGATCCTCTGATGCCTGTTGATGCCGCACCAATTCGTCCTCAAGTTCAGCCAGTCGCCTCCGAAGCGCACTGCCTTCATCTATGTTGCTTGGCGCCATCTCAAATCCAGCCATGTAAAATGATCATAGAACGGGGAGTACTAACCGTAAAGTACCAAAATCGTATATCATTCGTGCACAACCCTTAGTTCCCACCGGGAAACCCCTGATATCCGACCCGATTTTGGAACTTTGACGCTCGTAAGGTGAATAATGGACGAGCAGCCGATCGAGAAACAGCGAATGAATCCCGCGACGGCCGACACAGATCACACTCTTCTGCTTCGTTTGAGGAAGGGTGACGAGGAAGCGTTTGTCACGCTCTACCGGAAACGGCAGGGCGCGATCTACAGGTTTGCCCTGCACATGAGCGGTTCGGCGTCGTCGGCTGAAGATGTTACTCAGGAAGTTTTTCTGGCGCTGCTGCGGGAAGAGTGCGGGTTCGATCCAGCGCGCGGGACCCTCTCCGGCTACCTGTTTGGAATCGCGCGCAAGTTAGTACTCCGCCAGATGGAACGGTCCCGTGGGGATATTCCCCTGGAAGGCGATGACGATACTACCGCTCCCGCCGAGCTTTCGGTGAACGACGATGTGCTGGGGAAACTGACCCACCGGGAAGGCATTGAGGCCCTGCGCCGGGCTGTCGTGACGCTGCCGCGGCGCTATCGCGAAGTAGTGGTGCTTTGCGACCTGGAAGAGGTGGATTACGCCGAGGCGGCAGTGATATTGGCTTGCCCCATCGGCACCGTGCGCTCCCGCCTGCATAGGGCCCGGGCGTTATTGCTCGAAAAGTTGAATCACGAACGGCAAAGCCGGGCCCCGGTAAATCCGTGGACGCCGGCGAGGTGTTTGATATGAATTGTCAGGAATTTTGGGACGGCTATCCCGAGTTGGCACATTCCGGGGAAACGCACCGCCATGCCATCGAGTGCGAAGCGTGCGCGCGGCAACTGGCCGAGCAGGCTGCGTTGGCCGCCGGCTTACGAGCCGCGCAGCGGAATGGCGTGCCACCGAGGCTCCCGATCGTGTGGAGCGCAACCTGGTCGCGGCTTTCCGCAACCAGCAGACCATCCAGACGCGACCGCCCCAGCGTGCCATGTGGCTGCCGGTGCTGACCTGGGTGTCGGCCGCCGCAGTCCTGGTGGTATTGGCCTTTCTGACCATCCAAGGCAACAAACCTGTTGCGCCCAGGCGCCCGGCGGTGCGCGCCGTGGAACTGGCTGCTGCTGCTCCCGCGGCCATCGACTGGGTATCGGATGACGATTCCAATTCTGGTGAATTCATCCCTCTGCCCAATGCGGAACAGGTGGGAGAGAACGACGACGTCAACGTGGTTCGGATGGAAGTGCCGCGGTCGGCTATGCTGGCAGTGGGCCTGCCGGTAAGCCTGGGCCGTGAATCCGAGTTGGTGGAAGCAGATGTCATGCTAGGGTCCGATGGGTTGGCACGCGCCGTTCGCTTTGTGAATGAATAGGGCTGAAGGAGCAGTTGTTGATGATTCGAAACTCTGTTTGCTGTGTGCTGGCGTTGGCTCTCGGCGTTTTTGCGCAAGGTCCCCCGCCGCGTGGGCCGCGTCCCATGGGTCCCGGAGGGCCTGACGGCGGAGCGCGCTTCCTGGGCGCGGAACCTGGCCGGCCCGGCCGCGTGGTGAAGAATGCCCCTTATTCCGCCGATGTAGTCACAGAGACTACGCAGACTCTTTCCGACGGTAACCATATCCGGCAGACCAGCAACTCGCATGTCTCGCGCGATAGCGAAGGGCGCACCCGCCTGGAACAATCGTTGAGCGGCTTGTACGCCATCTCGGGGACCACTGCCCTGCCCCATGTCGTCTTCATCCACGATCCCGTGGCCGGCCAGAGCTACGCCCTGAATGCCAACGATAAGTCGGCCACCCGGTCAGCCATGCCGCCGCGCATGGGACGAGGTGGCGCGCCGGGAAACCCAATGCGTGAGCAGGGCGCCCGCGGACGAGGCGCCGATGCCGGCAACCTGAAAACCGAATCGCTGGGGCAGAAGACTATCGAGGGTGTGGTGGCGGATGGCACACGCACCACCATCACCATTCCAGCCGGCCAAATGGGCAACGAACAGCCGATTCAAGTAATCAGTGAACGCTGGTACTCCGCCGAGTTACAGACTGTGATTCTGTCCAGGCATTCCGATCCGCGCAATGGAGAGTCGGTAACCCGTGTAACGAACATCAGCCGTTCCGAGCCATCGCCCACGCTATTCCAGGTACCCGCGGATTACAAAGTGACGGAAGATAGCCATGCGCGAGGTGCAGGCCCGTCAAAACGTCAGTAAGTCCTTCTTGGCCTCGATCTTCTTCCCCTCCACTCCGGCAACTTTCAGCAGATCGGTCCACTGCTGGAAGTTACCGTTTTTCGTGCGGTAATCCAGAACAGCCTGGGTCTCGTCGTTGCTCAATCCGAGGATGGCCTTCAGTTCGGAGAACGGCGCGGTGTTGACGCAGATTTTCGAATCCGGCCCGAAGTTGTTGGTCAGGTAGTCGAGCACCGCCATCATCTCCTGGTCCGACCCTTTGGCGCCGCGGTCCACCATCTCATCAATCTTGTCCGCCCACTTATTGCGCGGCAGCCTGAGTTTGCGGATGTTCGCCGTGTCGTGGCACTCGGTGCAGACCTTGCCCACCACGTCCTTGCCAGGACTGTCCGGCAGTACCTTGGCGCTCTCGTCGGCGGCCATTGCGAGCAAAAAGAAAAGCGGCAAAACCATATCAACGCCATGATATCGCGCCACGCCGCAGCCAATCTCGCCCCCTAAAGCCCGTACTGTTCTGTTTGTGCCGTAGGGGCAGACGCCTGATTCGGCCTTCGATTCACGTACTCCGTCCCGCCGACGTCCGCACCAGTGTTCACGATGGAGTCCCCCATCGCGGGAGCCTTCTGGGCTAGTGCCACGGGCGCTTAGTGGCACTGCCAATAGGGGCTTCCAGACAGCGAAGAAACTTATGCTTGGAAATCTCCCATGAATGCGGGGACGTGGATAGCAAAGGCGGTTGTCAGAGGAATCCGGGAGGGCCCCCGGGCATTTCCGCCGGGGGGCCCTTGGCTAGTAGAAAGGAACGTTAAGACAAAGTATCATCGGCCTGAATTTTCGAACAAGCTGCCCATGGATAGCGATGGTTTACTGCCTGGGTCTATACTGTAGGCGATGAAACCGTGGCAGTCCCTGCAAGTACTGCTGCGACTCACGTCGCTGGCCGCACTTGTCTATCTCGCCTGGGTCTTCGGAGGCCGCGTGCTCGATCAGCGCCGCCGCGCCAACTTCTCGAAGGACACGACGCAGTCCGAGGCGAATGCCGCGTTCCTGAATACCTATGGCGGAACCGCGGTCCGCATCCTGCAGTTCTACGCGCGCGATGGCGCGTTGGTGGAAGGCCACTCCACGGTGCTCTGCTACGGCGTTCTCAACGCCAAGTCGGTGCGCATCGAGCCGCCGGTAGAGGGGGCATCGCCCGCACTGAACCGCTGCCTGGAGATCGCGCCCCTGCATGACACGCGCTACACCATGACAGCCGAAAGCAATGACGGGCACACTGTTTCCGCGTCGTTCACTCTTCCGGTAGGGCCGGACAAGGAGTTGCTGCCGCGCATCAGTTCGTTCGGCATCGCCAGGAAGGGCGTAGATGGAGGACGGTCTTACTTCGTGCTCTCCTTCTCAGTGGAGAATGCCGTGACGGTGGATGTCGATCCGCCGGTCATCCCCACCTTACATGGAGCGCCGCTGGGCCAGTTCACAGTGGCCCCTGAAAAGTCGACAACGTATACGTTAACTGTCACGGGAAAACACGGGCATAAGGTCACCAGGCAACTGACCGTGACGGTTTAGCTTCCGCACGTCGTGCGGCTGCCCCTTCGGCCTCCGTTATATACTGATCCCACTATGAAGATTTTGGCCCTGTTGCTGCTTGCGTCCCCGGCGTTTTTTGCCCAGACTCCACCCTTGGAAGAACTCATCAACCTTGCCCGCCAGGGACCCGGTGCCCCTGGTTTGAAGGAGCGGATCACGAAGACGTTGTCGGCTCGCGGCGGCGTCGGAATCTGGGGGCAGGACTATCTGTTCGTCGCCGATGCTCCCACGCCGGCCACTGTCTCCATCGATCAGCAGCCCGCTGTCGCCATGGCCAAAATCGAGGGTTCGAGCCTGTGGATGTTACTCAGGAAGATGCGCACCGGTGTCACCCACCAGTATCAGTTTTACGCCGACGGTAAAGCGCTTGGCGCGCGGGGCGATGCGGTGGGCTACAATCCCGATTCCTATCCGAAACCCGGCGTGCCGCACGGCAAGGTCACTGACAAGCTCACCATCGTCAGCAAGATCTACGACGGTATGAAGTCGGACTACTGGGTCTACGCCTCCCCAGGTGTCGACCCCGCGGTGCCATCGCCGCTCATGGTGTGGCAGGACGGCCAGGGCGTCATCGGAGACTTTTCGCGCATTCGCCTCTTCACGGTGACGGAAAACCTGATTCAGCAAAAGCTGCTGCCGCCCATGGTGCACGTGATGATCGCGCCCGGGACGTCGACCGATGGGAAGGCGATGCGGTCGATCGAATACGACACCGTGAGCGATCGCTACGGGCGATTCCTGATGGAGGAGGTGCTGCCCGAGGTCGAGAAGATGTACAAGCTGCGCCCCGATAGTTACAGCCGCGCCATCGCCGGCGAATCCTCGGGCGGCATCTGCGCCTTCAACGTAGCGTGGCTGATGAACGACCGGTTCAGCCGCGTGCATTCCGCCGTGGGCAGTTTCACGTCGATTCAGTGGCGGCCGCAGGAGAAGCAGGAGGGCGGCAACGTCTATCCCTTTAAGGTTCGCAAGGAGCCCAAACGGAATATCCGAGTGTGGATGAGTGACGGCGCGGACGATCTGGAGAACGACCATGGGTCATGGCCGATGCAGAACATCCAAATGGCGAATTCGCTCAAGCTGAAGGAGTATGATTTCCATTTCCGCTTCGGAACGGCTGCGCACGGCGGAGCGCAGGCATCGCTCGATCTGCCGGAATCGCTGGCATGGCTCTGGCGCGATTATGACCCCAAGCTGACCTCGCAGAAGTACGAAATGGATCCGGCCGAAAAGGATAAACCGTTCTTCCGAGTAGTGACTTTGAATCGGGACGCCTGGTAAGTGGCGCGGACACTCGTGTCTGCAGCGTCGGCACTCC
Source organism: uncultured Solibacteraceae bacterium (assembly GCA_963815475.1). Classification (GTDB taxonomy): domain Bacteria; phylum Acidobacteriota; class Terriglobia; order Bryobacterales; family Bryobacteraceae; genus Sulfopaludibacter. The sequence goes on from CAWFHD010000001.1 coordinate 1,284,987, forward strand.
TGCCGACGCTCGAGCCGGCAGTCATGAGTGCAGACCGTGCTATACCACTTTCGACATCGCCGACCGCATGGTAGAGTCGAGGCCTAATATCGCGGCTGTCACCTTGCGGCTGATCGTCTCCAGGTTCGACAGCATGCGGATGCGCTCCCGCCGATTCTCCACTTGGTAGTCGCTCAGCACGTAAGGCAGCAGTCCGCAGGGCTCCGCGATGCTTACCAGCATGATGTCCCGTGTGTCCGGGATTTCGTCGCTCAGAACGGCGTGCGCCAGCCTGGTCTTCACGTGCTGCTGCGGCTTGTCGTTCACCAGCGGGAATCGCTCCACGTCGATGATCCACAGCAGCTTCGATTTTTCGTGCCGCAAGACCCCGCTCGCGATCAATGAAAGCAGCGCTTCCCCTTCCAGGTCGCGCCGATGCAGAAAGATCTCTTCGATCCATTGCCGCACCGTGGTGAGGTCGGGCCGCTTCGCCATCTCCGCCAACACGCGGTCGAGCGTGACATTGCCGGTGGGCGCGACGTCGATGATGTGAACGGTTTCCGTGTCCGTATCGATCTTACGCGCCAGCGCCAGGTCGAAAAACACCGCGCCCACCAGCGCATACGCGGTTCCGAATTCGCGCGTGGAGCGCAGATTCCCGCTCTGCTCGTCCACCGCGAGCAGCACCACCTCTTCCAGCATGGTCAGCATGGCAGTTCCCCGTGGATTGTCAAAATATGATGCAGGCCGCTCATATCGAAAACCTTCTTGACCGAAGGGCTCATTCCACACACCGCGAACTCGGCCTTCCCGACTTGCGCCGCCCGTGCCGCCTGCAGCACCGCGCGAATCCCGGCGCTCGAGATGTAATCGAGCGAAGACAAATCGGCAGCCACTTTGGGGTTGGCTTCCAAGGCTGCTTTCAGTGCCCCTTCCAGGTCGTCGGCCGCGTCGGCATCGGCCCGGCCCCGCACCGAAACCACGCGCCAGCCCGACCGGCTCTCTTCCGTCACTTGGATCATATCGCTAACCGCATCGTAATCAGATTCCGCTCGTCCACACGATGATACTCGAAGTCGCGCGTCATCTGGCGGACGAAGTGGAGCCCCAATCCGCCGGCGCGGCGCTCTTCCAGGGACGCTGTCAAATCGGGCGGAGAGGCGTCTGACGGGTCGAAGGGACGGCCGCGGTCGGAGTATTCCGCCATGATTTCGCGACCGTTCGGACGCAGGCGAATCGACACGGCATCCGCGACCCCTTTGCAACCCCCATGCCGCACGGCATTCGTGAAAAGCTCTTCCAACACCAGGTTCAAACGAAAGTCGACATCCTCGTTTAGCGAATGCTGTTCGCAGAATTGGCGAATCCACACGGCAAGCCGTTCGAGTTCCTTCAGGTCGCCGGCGAGACTCAGTTCCACGTCGCTCAAGAATTGTCGATTGTGGCACGCGGGGGCCGGCGGTTTCAACCTGAATCGTATTATTCGTGCCGCAAAGCGATCATCGGATCCACGCGCGACGCGCGGCGCGCAGGAACCAGACAAGCCACGGCGGCGACAGCCAGAAGGACAATCGATACGGCCGCAATCACCGGCACAAAGTTCGGCTGAAAACCGTAAAGCAGCGAACTCGTCAACCGCGCGGCCAGCATCGATAGCCCCAGGCCAATCGCCAGGCCCAGCATTGTGAGCGCCAGGCCGCTTCTGGCGAAGAGCGACAGCACTTCGCTCGAAGTTGCGCCGAGCGCCATACGCACGCCAATTTCATTGGTCCGCTGTGCCACCATGTTGGAGAGCACGCCGTACAGTCCGATGCACGCCAGGGTGAGCGCCAGCGCTGCAAATGCCGCGAACAAGGCTGTGTCCTGTGAAGGCTCGGAGAGCTCTCGGCCTATGATCGCCACCATGGTGCGAATGCGCGCGATCGGTTCGTCCTTGTCGACCGAGCGAATCGCTTCCCGCACTGCCGCCACCATCGATTCCGGCTCCCCGGCGGTGCGAACGATCAAACCGCTGGGTGGGGTGAAATCGCCGGCTGCCTGCTCGTGCAGCACATAGACCGCCGGCTTCAGTTCGGCCGCCACGCCGCGCTCCCGAATCTCTTTCACCACGCCGACAATCGTGTACCAACCCGCGTTAGCCCCCAGATCATTGAATTGCATCCGGACACCGAGCGCCGAACGGCCGGGCAAACTGCGGTCGATAAACGTCTCATTGACAATCGCCACCCGTTCGCCGCCAGCACCTTTCATGGGGCGATCGGACCTGTCGAAGAACCGGCCCTCACGCACCCGAGCGCCGATGGTGGTGAAGTAGTCGCGGGTGACAATCCTGGCGAGCGCATCCCGCCCCTTATACTGTTCCAGTAGCTCGCCCGCGAATAAATACGGACCCGAGCCGCCGCTGCCGACCAGCGGAATATCGCAGGTCGCAGCCGCGTTGACCACTCCCGGGACCGCGCGAATTCGCTCCAGCATGGCATCCACGAAGGCAACGCGCCTCTCGGGCACACGGAAGCGCGACAGGGGTGTCGTCATGGTGAGCAGTTTTTCCGTGCGGATTCCCAGGTCGACGCGCTGCAGCCGTTGCAGGGTTTCGAGCAGCAGGCCGCAGCCGGTCAGCAGCACCACCGCTAATGCCGTCTCCACGACAATCAGCGAGTGTTGCAGCCGGTATCCGCGGCCTCCCATGGTCCCGCGCCCTCCCTCTTTCAAACCATCTTGAGGATCCAGGCGCGACATCCCAATGGCGGGCACAAGTCCAAACAGGAGCGTTGCAGCTATGGCGATCGCGGCCGAAAATCCCAGGACGCGCCAATCCAGCGAGAGGCGGACTGCCAGCATAGTCTCTGGAACCAGGGTCTCCAGGTATCGCATGGCCAGTCGAGCCAGCGCCAGCCCGGCGAGCGCTCCAAATCCCGAGAGCACTACACTCTCGGTCAGGAATTGCGCGATCAGTCTGCCGCGCGCCGCGCCCAGCGCGCAACGCAGCGCAATCTCCCTCTTCCTTGCGGCTCCCCGCGATAGCAGCAGGTTGGCCAGGTTGACACAGGCAATCAGCAAGATGGCCACGGAGGCGCACATCAGAACCACCAGGGAAGTTTCGGTCTTGCCCGCCAGTTCTTCTCGCAGCGGCACAACCAGGGGCTTCCGGGCATTCTTCGGGTTTTCTTCCGCGATTCGGCGGCCCAGCGCGATCATGGAATCGCTGGCCTGGCGAAAATCCACACCGGGCCTCATTCGTGCCACGCATTGAAGATAGTGAGCGCCGAAGTTGGACAAGTCGCGTGCGCTGAAGGCCATGGGCATCCATATGTCGATATCCCGGTTGGGCAGGAAGTAGAACCCCGGAGGCATGACGCCGATGATTTCGAGGGGGCTGCCGTTCGTCAGGATCTTGCGGCCGATGATGTCGGGCGATCCGCCGAATCGACGCTGCCACAGGCCATGGCTGATCACGGCCACCAGCGCGCCGTGAGTGTCCTCATCTTCCGTGAATACTCGTCCCAACCTGGTCTGCGCGCCGAGCACACTCCAAAAATTGGCGGTAACGCGCCGGCCTTGAATCTGTTCGGGCTCGCCGTCGCCGGACAGTGTGGTCAAAGCGGTGCGTGTGGCCGCGATATCCGTAAACACCGAGTTCTCCCGGCGCCACTCCTGCCAGGTTCCCGGTGCGGGCGTGCCGCGCGCGTAGGCCATGTTGCTGGCATCTTCCCAGACCATCACCAGCCGGTCCGCGTGGGCGTAAGGCAGGGCACGAATCAATACGGCATCTACCACGCTGAACATCGCGGCGTTGGCGCCGATACCGAGCGTCAGGGTAGCGATCGCGATGGCGGAGAGACCCGGCTTGTGGCGTATTTGACGAAGACCGTAGCGCACGTCCTGCAGGAATCGTGCGAAGCCGGCGCCGCCCCACGCTTCGCGAACGTCCTCTTTCACAATGGCCGTATTGCCGAATGCGCGCTGAGCGCCAAGGCGCCCCTGTTCGTCGCTTTCGAGACTGACGTGAGCCTCGATCTCTCGCTCCAGATCCCGCTCCTTCTGCGCGCGCGCCCCCGTTCCGAAGTCCTTGATGCGTCTCCAAGCGTTCATTCTGAAACCCTCTACACGCAGTGCCTAACCCCTTCAACAATGGTAGACCTTCTACCCTCGAAAAGGTTAGCAAGAAATTGGAAGTTGGAGCGGAACAACGGGGTAGTTTCCCAGAACGCGGATTCCAAGGGTTGGTCTTCCGCCGATTTGAGGCATCGCTCGATCCATTTTCCATTTGGCCGCTCCTCCCCACCGGACGAAACGGCTCTTGTGATTGATGCGGTAAGGTAAAGAAGCACACTCGCGTGTTCTATAAGGATCCGAGTCGCACATTCCTCGTCACCCGTCGAAAGAAATTAAGAAGGGAACCCTGTTGGGAATCCTGAAACAATTAGGCATTTCCAATTTGTGAGGATCAATGGACTATCAAGCTTTATTCGAACCGGCCGAAGAAGGTGGCTTCGTCGTCACTTTCCCCGATTTTGACTTTGGCATTACCCAAGGTGACACCGAAGAGGAGGCTCGCAATATGGCAGCTGATTCGCTGGCGCTGGTCATCGAAAGCTACATCGAGCAGGGCAAGCCCCTTCCCAAACCCTTACAGCGCCGCGGACGAAAGTACCGGTCTATTCGACTTCCAACCATGCAAGCTGCCAAAACGGAGCTCTACCGGCAGTTCACCGCTTCAGACCTCCGCAAAGTCGATCTCGCGCGACAGATGGGCATCCCAAAAACTATCGTCGACGACTGTTCGACCTGAACCACCACTCGCGGCTTGACCAACTCGAATCGGCTTTTCGCGCCCTGGGCAAAGAGCTGAATATCGATGTTAGGGATGCCGCCTAAACGTCGCGGCCTTCTCCGAATGCCGACGGAAGCTCAAGGTGCAGTTGGTGACGGGAAAAAACGGGCCCGAAAGCGAGTTATGAAGTTGTTTGTTTGGCCGAAGAAATACTGGGGTGGGTGGAGGGATTCGGTACATGGATATCCTTTTTGACTCTGCAAGTTGCAGATTCCACATTGCCCGACGTGCCATATTTGCCAATCGTCCCACCGACCATTGCACGCTATTGCACGCCAGGGTCTACGCTCCGCACGCGCTGCGACATCAAATTCATTTCCGAACAGGCCGGAGTGCAACAATGAATGAAACAACTGGACCAGGGGGTGCATCAAGATCCGCTATAGCTCGCATGCGGGTCTCAACAGCATCCATCAACCGGCCAACAACCTCACGCGTCCAGGACAGGTCAGCGCGCCAGCCACCGCGAAGGGGCGAATAGCGAAGGCCGCTGCCTTGGTTCGCTTCTTCCAGCGAACCCGCGATGTTGGCAAGTTCATATGGGTCAGACTGGCTGGTTTTCAGCCCTAGGGCTCGGCACGAATCATAGAGCTTTTTCAAACCGTGAGTCTTGCCCGTTTGCCGTTCATGAGAACGTAAGAACGTTTTCAGCGCAAGTTCCACCGTGTGGAAGTAAAGAAGGCTAACTGGCCCCCTGTAGTCATCGGGGTGTAGTTCATAAAGCTCGTTCGCAGCTTGGTGATATTTCTGTGCAAACCGGAAAAACGCGACAAGGTCCGTATCGGCAGCACGTTTCTTGTCGGCATTTTTTTGACCCACGTCTCCCATAATGGCATACGCCTGATACGGCGCGAGCCGCATCACAGCATCCGCGTGCGCCGTAGTTCAGCCAGCGACCTGGGACGCGGAACATGTACCCCGTCTTCCTGCATGCCACGCTGGTGAAGCAGGATTGCTTCGTCCATCAGCTTTTCGGTTTGTTCCTGGGTCCTGCCCGTAGCGATGCAGCCGGGCAAGTCTGGCACGTGGGCGCTGTAGCCGGTGCCGGTCTTCTCAAGAACAATCACGTATCCGCCTTGCGATTTACCAATGGTCATGATTTCTTCCTCCGCGCCCTTCCCATTTTGGCAGGCTGCGCCAAGATCGGGGCAAGCTGGTGCAGCCGGTGCAGGCACTTCGACCCACGGGTGGGCTTGTGGGGTCCATGGGCACAGGTTCTGCGCACCATCGACCGGACTTGCCTGTGCGTCAGGACGTTCTGGGCAATAAGCTTCTCTGCTACAGCCGTCACAGCGTCCCACACTGCGGGCAGGCGCAGCAGTTCCAGGGTTAGGGTGCGCAGGGGGTCTACCCAGCCCTTCATATCACGCAGTGAGAACCCCATCAGGTGCTGGACTATATTCCGAATATCCCTACGGTCATGTGTGCCCACGTAATGCGGGGCCTTGCGTCCAAGGTAGATGCTTTCCGCCACTTCCCCGGCCAACGAAATGCAGATTAAGCGGTTCCAGTGCCGTATCGCAAGTTCCCAGTCACAATCTGGCTGCCAGGGCATCGCCCAGCGCGGGCAATCTTGCATCCAGTCGCTACGAACTATGCCCGCGTAATCCGGCAATTCCGGGGGTGCTGGGTACTCAGCAGTGAAGACTTCCGCCCGATCAAAAGGCAGGTCAAACAGCGCGTACAGCACCGCATGCCCGGCTTCGTGGTAGGCGGTTTGGCGCAGTTCCAAATCTTCAGCAGTTAAGGTGCTACGTCGTGTGGCCATCGCGTATTATGCTAGCAAGCGCTTGTTAGCATGTCAATCAAACCCGAATTCCGCTATGCTAAAGGCGTTACATGGACAAAAAGACCATATCGACCGTAATGAAAGAAATGGGGCGCAAAGGTGGTAAGCGCTCAATGGGAGCACTGACACCGGAAGAAAGAACGGCGCGCGGGCAAGCATCTGCCAAGAACATGACTGCTGCCCAACGAACAGCACGGGCAAAGGCAGCCGCTCAAGCGCGTTGGTCTACATCGAAGAAAGCTGCGGCTGGCAGGCCAAAAAAATAAATCGAGTGCCGTACTCTGGCATCTACCCAAATAGTGCGAAGCAGCAAGCCGGTGACGTCGTTGGCAATTCGTTTTCATCGTAGTGTCACCGGCACCCCTACGCGGCCAGCCATCACGCAGCCCACCTGAACCGAGTGGCGGTTGCAACCATGCTGATCTAGGCGATACGATTAACCAAGATGTTCGCCACTTGTCCCAATTGCGGGTTCGCCGCAACCGTTGAGGCCAAAACCATGGATGAAGCTGTGCGTTTGGCTAACGAAGGCAAGCTGACCATATGGTGCCTGAAGTGTGAATTTCACGGATGCCTGCCAATCGAAGAGCAAGCGAAATTCGCACAGGCCGGTTGATTCTTCAAATCAAATCTTAATAACCGTAGCTATTTGCCTCGCATAGGCGTAGACTCTAGATGGTTCTCCCCGACTGAGCGCGGTCTTTTTTTAGCGAGCCAGCCCGCCAAACTCTCTGCCGAGAACGGAGAGTTGGCTGCAATTGGAAAAGGTACACGCTCCCCAAAATCATCAGAAAACGGTTTTCGTGGTTGACGACAATCCTGAGATCCTGAAGTTTGTTTCTGGATTGCTGGCTGATGGCAACTACAACGTCCTGACAGCAAGCAGTGGGGGAGAAGCACTCCAGCAGGCGAGAGATTTCAAGGATGACATCCATCTGCTCTTGGCAGACTTCGAAATGCCCGGAATGTCGGGAGTTGCTCTGGCGACAGCAATGAGCGCGGATCGTCCACAAATCAAGGTGTTATTGATGTCCGGCTTTATCGGCGGGATGCTGGTACTGAACGAAGGGTGGCATTTTCTCGTCAAGCCTTTTGTCCCCTCGCAGCTTCGAGCCCTGATCGCAGGGCTTGTTTCGCCAGAGCAGCCCACAAGATTTGTGAATTTGAACACCTGAAGTGCGATTTTCGCGGATGTCGGCCATCCGAAGAGCAAGCGAAGTTCGCACCACCCGGTGATTTTTCATCACGCTGCCTTGGGCAATCCGGGGCGCGCTGCCTGCTTACACGGTGCATATAGCAGCACGTCGCGCACGTCGCGCCCGGTCCAGGATGCTTTGCCGTTCGGCGCGGGTACGTTCTGGTGTACAAGGCCCTCTGCGATGGATCGTAAGGTGCGCCCGGCACCAAAAGCCTTCCTGATGTATCCGGCCAGGGTATCGGCGCTGATGATAGCCAGGGGGACTACTGCGGGCGCTGGCTTCAGCTTGGATGGTGACGGGGCAGGTGCGCGTACAGCTTGCGGGCGCGGTGCCATCGGTGGCCGCAGTGGTACGCCATTCGGATAGACCGCACGGGGAATCGGCAAGGGCCGCGTGTCAACGGTGCGTCCGGCCACGACCTGGAAGTACTCGTCGGTCGGAAACAGGGCAAAAGGTCTTAATTCCTGAAAGACCCTACCGATGGTGGATTCAAGTTGATAGCACTTGTGGAAGAAATTCTTCCGGTCTTTGTTCTCTTGGTAGGGCAGCCCAATCTGCTTACAGGTCAGCTTCCAGTCCGCGCCGTACAGGTAGTGAAGCCGGAACGTGGCCCATTCGGTCGGGTCCGTCAGCGTGCGCTTGGCAGTCAGGTACACGTCCGCTGTGAACTCTTCCCGCTTCCGCACTTGGCTAGACCTGCGGTAACGCGGCGACCCTGTTCCGTCCAGGGGCACCGGCTGAAGGTGTCCAGCCGCTGCGCAGTCCCTGAGTTTATTCATGACTACTCTGAACATTCGGCGGTACACACAGGCGCAAGTTTCCTGCGGGCTGGTCATGCCTGATCCCTGGCAATTGCTGCAATCGTGCCGGGCAAGGGCAAGGTGTTTGGATCGGTCTTGGTCCTGGTCTTGGTTTTCGGTTTTCATGGTTCACCACTGGAAATAAAAAAGCCGGGCACATTGGCCCGACCTGTTGCTGCTGACGTTAGGATGCTCTGGTCCTAGACTGCTTTTAATATTCGGCCCACAACTGCGTCACGCCATGCGCCACCGGACCGTGTGGGCACGCCTTCCGCGTTAAGCGTGGCAGCGATTGCCCTGATACTCTTTCCCGTTGCTGCCAGCGCCGTCATGCGTTCGATTGCGGCCCGTTCGCCTTCATAGTGGCCGAACGGCTTGCGGCCTTCACAGCGGCCTTCCTTGGCCCGCGTGCGCATGCGGGCTGCCTTCAGCTTCAGCACAATCTGGCTTTTGTCGTACTGGGCAAATACGCCCATCATCTGGCGGAATGCGATGCGGGCCGGGTCAGATGACATCAGGTCCGGTTCCTGGACGGACACCAGCGTGAATCCTTGCTTCTGCAACTCCGCAATGGTTGCCTCTTGCACCATCAGTTCCCGCGCCAGCCGGTCCAGCCTTTCGATGATGATGGCCCTAACGCCGTTGCTGTGCAGCGCCGTCATCATTTCAACCCACGCTGGCCGGTCCATGGTTTCCTTGACCCCGGTGACGCCTTCCTCACGGAAGATTTTCACGATTCGGATTCCATGCTGCTTGGCATACGCTTTGATAGCAGCCGTCTGACGTGGGAACCCGTCCCCGTCAATCTGCGAATCACCGGAAACCCTGATGTAGCCGAAGGCTTTAGTCATGTCATCAGTATGAGACATTTTGATCCCCAGATGCAACTCAATCTGTAGATAAAGATGCGGTACTGATTCTAAGCCACTTCGTGTGCCGGACCCCGCAGTCCTGAGTACGGAATCCGGCACCCAGTGACGTTTAAACGGTCATCACTCCAAGAATTTCGTGTCCCCTGCCGTATAGGTTCGGGCCGGTGCCGGTTCCCGGTCTGCGTCCGTCATGGCGAGGGAGAGATTTTGGGCTTGCAATACCAGGGCAGGGTCAGCCAGGATTCGCGTCATGTCCAAGGTTGCCACGGCCAGGGGTCCGTCATCCGCGCCGGTCACCTGGGTGGCAGTTAGGGTGGGGTGCAGGAATCTGGAAACATACTTAGCAAGGTCCACGCGCATTTCCAGTGGGGCCACCACTTCAACACGGCGCTTCTTACCGTTCTCAATTACCACCTGCGTGGTGACACCATTTTTAATTAGTTCCAGCATAAACTGCATGGGCGATACACCCATCTGTTCGCACAGGTCCTTAACCTGCTGCGTGCTGTTCTTGCGCTTACCACCGAAACGCGCGTGACCAAGTTCAAAACGGTGGCCGGGGTTTTTCTTCGATGCCACCGGGGTGGCGTCTTTCTTCTCTTCAGACATGTTCGTCTTCCTATGGTGCTGGCGTCCAGGGAACGCACAGCGTGAAAGGCCCCTGGGGGCCGGTGATACCGCTGTATAAACCGTGCTTTCGGGGCAGGGACACAGATTCTAGTACGGTGTCCAATCCTGTCCGGTGCAACCATCTTAAAGTACTTCTCAATGTAAAGTACTTTCGCTACAACGCATTGAAAGGCATTAACAAAAGTTTACGTTCGGTCAACGGGGCCGAAGAAAGTGTTTCTGCCAGGAAGGCTGCTGTTCAGGGTTGTTCAGGGTGTTCAGGGTGGGACCTATCTACCTCTCCCTTTTTCTCTTCTTTCCTTCCCTCTCCCTTTCCTTCCTTTTCAAAGAAGCGTAATCTGGAGGGTAGATAGGCCGGGGTATGAACACCCTGAACAACCCTGAACAGTGATCCTGGTTAGAACATGCTGTCGGGCACCGGATCCTGGGTTACGAGTCCCAGACCGACGTATACCTGGGTCAGTTCCCTGTTAACCCGCCTTCTGGCCGGTTCCACCCTTGGCCGCAGCCGCTTCAGTGCCGCAGTAAACTGCACGTCACCCATGATCGGGCGTCCGGCTTCCTGGCAAACCTGCCCGTACATGCTACGCAGCCGGTCTTTCGCCACCACAGCGTCTGGCCGTTCAATTACATTGGCATCAAGCCACACGCCCAAGGGGTCCGTAGTCCGCCTGAATTCGTCCAGCGCAGCCCGCGTTGAAGCCGATTCCGTAAACCGGCCCTTGCGGATGACGGGCAGCGCGTCCAGCGCCCGGTTCAGCAGCCCGGACAGTTCCCCTGGCTGCGATAGCCGGGCATCCAGCACGGCGCGCGGTATCGTGGCCGCGTCCGTTTCATCGAAGGTCCGATTGAAAGGTATGCACAGCCACCGTCTGAAAAACCCGTGGGTAGCATCGTCACTGCGGGGTGACGAATTTGCGCTGAACAGCAGCCGTACGAATGGCCGGAACTCAAAGGACGTTTCAAATTTGCGTTCCGCTGAGACAACATCACCACCGGTCAAGTTCTTGAACATACTCGTACCGGCCAGCATCTTGGTAGGTAGGTCCAATCCGCAATTTGCCAACTTTCCAACTAGCCGGGCTACCGCGAACTTATCCGATTCAAGCTTGTGAAGACTCAAAGTGCTGACGTTCTCTTTACCAAGGAACGTGATTAACAAGTTCAGCCAAACGCTTTTGCCGTTAGCGCCTTCGCCCAGCAGCAGCACAGCCTTCTGAATGCTGGTATCCGGCAGCATCAGCCAAGCTGTGACTTCGGCTGGTAAGTGCCGCGTATCATCTGGGAACACCTCAGCCACGAACCGGTCAATGTCCGGGCACCTCGCGTCAGGGTCAAAGCTTGCGTTAATCTGAACGGCTGACAGGTGGTCTGACGAATGGGGAACCAGGGTCCTGGTTTCCACGTTCAGCAAACCGTTACGGCAATTCAACACATCCAGTGGTGGGCGTTCCCATAGCTCAGGGCAGTCCACTGAGATCCAAGCTTCCACCCTGGTAGCCAGTTCAGGCGTCCAACTTTTCGGTGCCTGCTGTTCGCACAGTTGCTTCACCCGCCGTTCAATGACCCGTCTGCCGGTGGGCCGGTACACGCCTTCTTCGAAGTGGTACAGCAGCCCGCCCGCGTCTCGGGCAAAGGCATCTGCGCCGATGATGGCCCCGGCCATCTTCTGAATAAGCCCGTCTTCAAGTTCAGCCCCTGGTTCCCGCTTTCCGATGGACCCGGCTATTCGTTCCAGGTCCTTGTCTAGCATCACCGGGACGCAACGCTTTAGGTTTTCAACCTTCAGCGCAGCCAGGATGCTGTCTCGGTCCACCCCGGCCCTGCGCAGCGTGCCAGCGAAGGCGGTCATGGTCGTTTCCTGCTGCCCAAGCACAATCTGATCCGGCAGAATGAACGCGCGTTTTTTGGACTTCGGCCCTTTCACAGACGCTGTGGCTACCGGGGCACTGGGCACGGACAACGGGGTGTTGAACCATTCTGGCCCCACCCTGGCCGCTTCCGCTGCGGTCAGGAACTCTTCCGCCGTCATGGCGTCCCCGGTGGGCATCACAGCATAGCGGTTGGTTTCAGCCGCATTTTGATAGGGGCAATTTATCCATGACCCCAGGTCGCGGTCACTGTCAATGCTGGTCTGCTTGGGGAAAAGTTCAGCAGTGCCAAACGCGAGTGTAGCCGCGATCTCGCGAAGCCTTTCCTGGACCTTCCCGGCTGGCACCGGTTCTTTCATGAATAGGTAAATATGTGCGCCCCCAGACTTGCTGCGGCACACAATCAACGGCAAGCCCATCTTGGCCACGTCAAACGCTACACGGCCTAAATCTAAGTCTGCGTACACGTCTACGTCAATAGCCGCGAAAACACAGCGGCTATCATCCCTTATAGGAATGACGCCTATGCCGTACTTCCCGTCAAGGTGACGCTGCCAAAGGTCATCGGTTACCGGTTCGCGCCGGGTGACCGCATCGCCTTTGAACTTGCCGTCACTGCGCGCTTCATCCCAGTTGATATTAAGGTAGGACCCGTGCGCCCGTTCCATTCCCGAAAACAGGGCATGAAACCTTTTCGCGATCACAAGATCTTTTGAGTTTTTTTCGTCAATAACTGCCGCGTCTTCTACACTATCGGCCAATTGTTTCCCTGGCACTATCTGCCCGGTTGCTACAATTGGTGTAGTGAGTGCTTCTTTATGTTGCGGGCTGTCGGGAGATAGCCCGTTGTCCTGATACATGGTTGTTCCATCTTCGTTTCCTTCAACGTTAGACTTCTTCAGGTGACCGCACGGGGCCTAACTCCCCCCGTGCGGTATTTTTTCCCTCAATCACTAATACTTCAGTCCTGCGTGAACGGATGCCACTGGTCTGCATCCTTCGAAAACTGCCATTGACCGGTCTGGCACATGCGCTTGACATCGCGTGCGACATACCCAGCGAAGCAGTCACGGCAAGTGCACATTGACTGCCGCCCCATCTCAAAGTCCCGTAGGCGGCGTTCCAGGGTCTGGACGACGTGCGCTTCCCACCGCTGCGCAGCTTCCTTGCGGCGGGCTGCTTGCAGTGCCAGTAGTCGGTTCACCCCCTGGTCGACAACTTCGTCGGGCACCGTGGGCCGGTCGCGTTTGTTCACTTCCTGGTATACCTGAGTCACCAGTCGGTCAAGCTGGTCCCGGTCCAGGGTTGAAAGCCATTCCTGAATGTCCATGGCGTCAATATCCAAGGTCCTTCAAAGTAGCGGTAACGCTACCTCTGATGAAGTCGCATTCGGCTTGCGACCACGTTCCGGATGGCCGGGCCAAGATGGATTCGCCATAGATGGTGTTGGCTTTCTCCCTTAGCTCCGGAGTCAGGTTCTCACATCCTGGGCCGTCCGGCTGGCCCTGCCGGGTTGCCAACATTTGGCGCTGTTTGAACTCTTCTCGCTGCTTATTTACGGCTTCTTCGATAAATGGGTTGTTCATGTCGATTTGATCCTTCTGACTTCTGACGTTGTTACTGACTACTAATACTTCGGAATCGCACCGTTGACTTGGTGAGACGTGATAATTCCACCCCTGGCAACGCGTGCGTTCAGCCGCTGTTGGTGCGTCTGCCGGGCTTCGCGTGCCGCAGCCCGCGCCAGCAAAACTTCCCGGTACTTGGAGTCAACGGCTTCTCTCAGTTGCTCCGTCCGCCCACCCATCAGTCCGACAACACCTTCGGATTCCATAACCGGACCCAAGGCAGCAATCGTGGTGATGCGATTAAGACGGAAGCGGGCAGCTAGAAGGGCGTGTTCCGATTCCAAGCGGTTGACAATTGCGTCACGATGGTTGATTTGATTAGCGCCCGTTCGGACTTCTACCAACCACTCGATTTCACCGCCGATGTATCGTGCCCTGGCTGTCAGTTTCTCCTTACGGGCTATGTGCTCGTCAATGGCGAAGTTGCCCCGAAGGGCGTAGTACTCGTCCCTCATTTGTTCCGTCAGCTTCGCAATCTCATTTACGAGTTTGCCGGATTCATCAGCAAGGAAGCGGTGCATGCTATGGTCATCGTCGCATGCAGATTGAGTCTGATTAGTCCGGGTCACGGCCTTGGCTAGTTCCTGTTCGCAAAGGGTAACTTTAGCTTTAAAGTTAGGCTTCGCCTCCATAGCCTGCGCTGGCGAATACTCCAGCCTAAGGCCATCGAAGACTTCCTGTTTCGAGTGAATAATTGCACTCATCTTGTTCTTATCCTTCAGGCACGCAGGGCGTGCATCGTTTAAACGATGTGAGTTGTGAGTTATTGTTCCGAATGGGCTTTCAGCCATTCCAGAAATTTGTCGGTTTCGTAGCGAACCCGGTTTCCGCAGCGTAGTCGGGGTGCGCCTGTGCCACGCCTGTCTTGAAGGCGCAACCAGGACACCGACATGCCAGCCACTGCGGCAGCCTGCTTGCGGTCCCAGCACACAGGTGCCGGGGCCTGTACATTCTGAAGCATCGGGAAACAGCCTTGGAGGTGCCGCTAAAACGTGATCGTGCAAGGCAAGTAAAAGGTGGTAGCAGCGCCAACCTTTTCTAGTCTGATTATATCTTATGAAATCTACTTTTGACGCTTTGTAGAGCATTGGGCCGAGATCACTAAGCCCGCATTAGTGAATTAAATAGTGTGGGCTTAGTGCAGGAGATCTACCAGTTTGTGCAGCGCGCGCAGCCCGAAAAAAACCTTGCAATGGCTGTGACCGGATTCGGTGCCCGGTGCCTATCACCCCGCCCGCTGGCCGTAGACGCTGGGGATTCCGGTTAGTTGAAGTCTTCTGACGCTGACGGCTTCAACTCTTCAATACTTACCGACCGCAACGCCGATGGCTCGAAAAAGAAGGCCGTCGATGCAAACGGCATCCAGCCCCGTGCACGCGGCAATAGCTGCGTCTGGCAGAAGACGGACGTGCCGGTGGTATATCTGACCGTGACCTTAAAGGCTTCGGTGGCCGGGTCAGCGGTCGCAACGGACACGATGATGCCCGGCTGCGCCCCTGGCACAGGCCCCAGCGGTACACCAGGGGTTGCTTCCGGCCTGAAGGCGGTAACCACAAGCGTTACGGAACCCTTGGTCAGGGTTCCGAATAGTTGGGCATGTCCGCACGCGGCGAACATCAAGGCAACAACCAGCGGTTTCAGCATGGCTTGGGTCCTGGTGCAGCTTGAACCCGTGCTGCGGCTGTGGCTTCGATGCTTGCGAGTACCAGGATAATGCGCCGTACAACTTCAACCGCGCGCGCTGGGGACAGTGCGACACCGGGGTGTCGCACACCTTCCAGGGTTGTGAAAAAGTCTTCCGGCCCCGTACCGATAACTACTCCAACCGATGGGTTACCGTCTTTGTCAGGTACTTCCAAAATGTTAATCATAGTCTTTGTTTGTCCTTGAACTAAACGTTGTAATAGGGAATCTTGAAAATTGTTCCGTTGATCTCTTCTAGTCTGAATCCGACTGGATTTGCCGGTAAGGTAGCCGAACCACCGCTGGCCGAACTGAAAGTAGATACGCCAGAAAAGGTAAGCAGACCGGGGGAAATCGTGACTTGCGAAGCGATTAACGGGCCAGTGGTTATTGTGTTTCCGTTTATAGTTGACCCGGTGCTTCCATTGCTAAAGCTAGCTACACCGGCACCGGAAAGCGTTATACTCCCACCAGCACCAGCTAACGACACGCTACTTGCGCCTAGACTCAACTGATTAGAACCATTGTTTACCGTGACACCGGTTGACGATATAGTCACTGATGGCCCGGACGCACTGGCAAACGTTGCAACCCCTGTAAATACAGCCGTACCTGCCTGCAACTTAGAAACATTCAAGGTGGCAATGTTCGCGTCCGTAATCGTCGCGCTGGCAATGTTCGCGCCTGTAATGGTTGCGCTGGCAATGTGTGCGGTTGTAATCGTGGCGCTGGCAATGTTCGCACCCGTAATGGTGGCTGTGCCAATGTTGGCCCCGGCTATCGTCGCACTGGCAATGTTTGCCCCGGTGATAGTTGCGCTTTGAATCTTCGCACCGGACACGGCGAGGTTGGCGATAATTGCATTGGTCACGGCAGCCGTTTGCATAGCCGCTGTGCCCACGGCCAGGGATGCTATAGCAGCCGAACCAACCGCAGCCACTGCGATGGCCGTAGCCGTCACAGACGAAGACGCCAGACTGGCAGCCACCACGGCTGCGGCTGCTATTGCAGAGTTTCCAGCCGTGACGGAACTGGGCTGCATGTTACCAGCAGCTACCGCAAGACTGGCCAGCAGCGGGTTAGTGATGGCCAGGGCATCAATGTTGATCGTGTTGACAGCCCCGGCACCCATCAGCGGGTTGGTGATACCCGCAGGCGCTACGCCAAACAGGCCGTTAACCACAGCCATGGAAGCGGCAATTGTCGCTGTCATGACGCTGGTAGCGTCTGTGGTGCCGCTGGTGCTTCCGTAGGTGATACCGAATGACGGGGTGATGCCAGGGACGATGTTATTCCAGGTGTAGTTACCGGTCCCGTCCACCAGCCCAGCCTGAAGCCACACGGTAGCGTTTGTGAACGCGGTAGGCGTGTCCAGCGCGAAGGAATGCGGAACGCTGATTCCGTCCACAGCGGTGGTGTACACCGGCCCAGCCTGCAAGATGTAACCGGGGATGACCTGCTGGTTAGCCGGGTTATTCGGATTCAGCCCGGCCATGGTCAAGACCAACTGCGCCACCCAGCCGGAAATGTTGGCGGGCGTGTCTGTCACGTCCACCAGCACTGGTGTTTCCAGCTTGCCGGTGACGTTGACCGGTGACAGGACCGTAGCCGTGATTCCGATTAAGGAACCGCTGCCACCCATCAGCGTGGTGACGTTCGTGCCAGACGTTGGGACGTTCGAAGCCAGGGATATCAGCGTAAACGTCTGGTTAGGCGTAGCGCCCGGCTGCCCAGCCTGCACCAGCTTGTTATCAACCGCAATGCTGAATGACGAAGCGTAGATACGGCACGGGGTGCTTAAGGTGGGGTCCACGCCTGCGGGGCCGGGAATCGTCACAGTCCAAGGCTGCTGGCTGGCCACGTAGGGCTGCAACCCGCAGTCAATGGGTGCCCAGGTGCCGCTTACCGCAGCCCCGCCCAACACAGTGGTGCCCAACAGCATCGGCGTGACGTTGGACTGGTCCGGGCATTCCAGGTAAAGGTGACACCCGGCAAAGGTTCCGCCACCACCTGGGGGCGTGACCGAAACAGTCAGCGTGATCTGTGCCGATGTCGGATCAATGACCCCGGACACAGTTATGGCGCTGACGTTTGCCGGTGGTGTGGTGTTGGACCCACCCGCGCCCGCTGTGCTTGTAATTGCTGTGCCTTGTCCCATGGCTAGCTACACCCCCTGGCGCAACCAGGACTCCACGTCGGAAGCCCGGTAACGAACAAGGCGTGAGTTTACCCGTAGGAAATTTGGGCCTTGACCACGGAAGCGCCAAGCTTCCAGGGTCCGGCGCGGGGTGTCGAGTAACTTACTTAACTGCTTTGTTGACAGCAGCGGGTCAGTCAGTAGTGTCTGCGATGGAGTACTTGTGGACTGCATTTATCTACTCTCCTGTCCAATTAGTACCACGCGGCCTTGCTCCCTAACCTGCTGCGAAAGGCATTAGTGCCGTAGAATCAGCGATTTAAAAAATTGAAAGACCTGTGACTGTGAAATGCTAGAGTATTCAAGGAGGTTTCTATATGGCAGCACTTCCCCTTCTGGACCCGGCATGGTGGCAGGCGTTTGCTGCTATAGCTCAAGTCGTTTTAGCCGGTGCGCTCTTCTGGATAACTCGAAGGTACGTCAAGCTCACTGCCGATCTTGTCAAGCTACAGCAGGAAATGGGGAACATGCAACAGCAGGCAGAGCGGCGTGAGTTGTATGACCGACGCATAGTTATCTACCATGACGTGATGAAATTTCTGGCCGAGTTCGCGCGTCACCTGAAAATCGACTTTCAGCAAATCATGCAACTGTACCGCGATACGCGGGAAGCCGAACTCCTGTTCTTTCCAGAGATCCAGGAATTCATAGATGAGGTGGCGAAAACGGCGAATGAGATATGGACGCTTCAGGCTAACGACGCTATCGCCAGCGGCGATCAGACTAGATTGAATCGAATTCACGAATTAAGAAATTGGTTGGTAGCACCTGCATTTGAGCAAGCGAAAACGCTCTTTGGCCGATACCTAAAGCTCACTGACCCTGGCAGTGAAAAAGCGCCGTCCCACGGGCCGGTCACGTCGAAATAATTCCTTGCCGGTCAACGCGGTAGGCACCCCAGCCCCAATGGCGAATATGGCAGGGATGGTAAATTCAAACCGTAAGCTGGTAGACCATACCGGCTTGTTCACGTAGCAGCAAAAGCTGGAAGCAGTACCTTGAACGATTCTACTTTTGAAAAACACTACAGCATTACAGACCTGAAAATCCAATGGAAACTGGGCAGAGAGACGATCAGGAAGTTGGTGAAGGATGAACCGGGGGTCCTCAAGATCCGACTGGGTCGGAAGCAGTCTAACGCCACCTACTCTGTTCCTGAATCCATTGCCCGCAGGGTTCACAACAGGTTGGTTAACGCAGCCTGACACACGAAGGGCCGGTCATTCAATTGACCGGCCCCATTTTTTCCCGCCTGCTATTTTGTTCCCGTCTTCTTCGGCATCGGGACTACGCGGACATTATCTCGCCATTTTGCTTTACGCGACTGCTCGTAAGCATCCCGCAGGATCGCGGTAAGGCGTTCCTGTCTTTCCGGCACCCAGCGGGCATAGTGGCGACGTACCATCTCTGGCGTATCGCCTATCAGTTCGGCTACGTCATCCACCCTGACGCCACGCTGTAGTTGAACACGGACGAACGTGTGTCTGAAGCGGTGGGGAACAGGGTGTTCTTTGAACGGCCCTGCTTCAATGAACACCTTGGCAAGGCGTTCGCGCCAGGAATCCCCGGCTTGCTGCGGGTCGCGCGACTGCGTAATAAACGGGGTCGGTCCCAGCTTCTTAGCCAGGGAAGACAGCCGGGTGTATAGCTCCGGGTTCACCCAGGTGAAGAGAGGCTTACCGGTCTTGTGCATGTACAGGAAGCATTCGTGGGTTTCAGTGTTGATTCTTTCGGCCACGTTGAACGTGGATGCGTCAGAAATTCTAAGCCCCGTCTCCAGCAGAAGCATGACGAACGCGACCACCATGTCAGCGTCGATTACTCCACGCTCACCCCGGTTGTGCCATGGACACGGCTTCCACGCAGCCGCAGCGTCGAAGATGCGGCTTAATTCTTCGTCTGTGAATGGACTCTTGTTCTTCGCAATGCTGTAGCCTACCGGGGGTTCAAGATCCTCCATCGGGCTGGCCGAGATCCATTTGCGCTTCAAGCAGAAATTCCAAAAGCCTTTTGCGCGCTCCAGTTTCTTTCCCCGGCTACTCTTGCCACCCTTCCAGGATGCGTAGAAAGCGTCCATGTCCGTGGTGGTGAACTGGTCAAGGTAGACGTACCCTTTGTCCTCTGCCCACGCCTTCAACTGCTTGGTGAGAGTCTTGTACTTGGCCATGGTTGCCGGGCGAGGTTCCCTGGCAGCGCGGCCCGCCAGATATGCAGCCAGGGCATCCGCAATGGTCAGGCGGGCGTCAATGGCAGCCGGGGCCGGGATTGCAGGTTCCTGAACCTGGGCCACGCCGTCCCAGGACTTGGCAGCTTCCCAGACCGCCACCACCGCCTTGGCTTCATCCCAGTCAGATTTCCCGGTCTGCTTGCGGCGGAACTTCCCGCCAATCGTGCCGGAAACGTGGATGATGCAAGCGCATTTTTTCCAGCCGCGCCTGCCTTCTTCAAACTCGCCAGAACGTGTGTCTTCGGAGTGATTACCTTCGCATTCCAGCCGGTGCCTACGGTATAAACTTTGTGCCATATCGTACCGGGTTTATTCTACACCCTTGCACGCTATTGCACGCTGGAATTGGGTTTTGTCTGTAAGTTATTGATTTTAAACTGGGGTGGGTGGAGGGATTCGAACCCTCGACCACCGGAACCACAATCCGGCGCTCTACCAAGCTGAGCTACACCCACCGTGAGGACTCTCCTATCCTATCAAGCGCTTGCCACCCACCGCAAATTTCGCTGGTGGCGCAACAAAACTACAGCCCGGCCTTCTTCCACAACCCGTCCACCCGCTTCTTCACATCCGCCGACATCGCGATCACGTCCGGCCACGGCCGCGTGAATCCCTCGCCCGGCCACTTCTTCGTCGCGTCGATCCCCATCTTCGACCCGTAATTCGCCAGCCGGCTGGAGTGATCCAGCGAATCCACCGGCCCCATGACAAACTGAATATCGCGCTCCGGGTCGATGTTGTTCAGCGCCTTCCACGCCACCTCGGCGTAATTCTGCACGTCCACGTCCTCGTCCACCACCACGATGCATTTGGAGAACATCGCCTGCCCCGTCCCCCAGATGGAGTGCATCACCTTGCGCGCATGCCCGGGGTACGACTTGCGGATCGACACCAGAATCAAATTATGGAACACGCCCTCCGGCGGCATTGCGATGTCGCGGACTTCCGGCAGTTGCAGCCGCATCAATGGCAGAAAGATGCGCTCAATCGCCTTGCCCATGTAGTAATCCTCCATCGGCGGCGGGCCCACAATCGTGGTGGCGTAAATCGGATCTTTGCGCTGCGTCACGCACGTCACGTGAAACACAGGGTACTCATCGGCCAGCGAGTAAAAGCCGGTGTGGTCGCCGAATGGCCCCTCGGTGCGCAGTTCGCCCAACTCCACGTACCCTTCCAGAACGATCTCGGCATTCGCCGGAACCTCCAGGTCGCACGTCTGGCACTTCACCATCTCCACCGGGCTCTCGCGCAGGAAACCCGCGATCATCATCTCGTCCAGGTCGGGCGGCAGCGGCAGAATCGCCGAGTACATGGTAGCCGGGTCGGCCCCGATCGCCACCGCCACGTCCATGCGCTGCCGGCCATGATGGAGCATACGGCGATAGTGCTCGGCGCCCTGTTTGTGCGTCTGCCAGTGCATGCCCGCAGTGCGCTCGTCGAATACCTGCATTCGATACATGCCGCAGTTGCGTTTGCCGGTGTCGGGATTGCGCGAAAACACCAGCGGGAGCGTGATGAACCGTCCGCCGTCTTCCGGCCAGCATTGCAAAATCGGGTAATCGAGCAGCGAGAAGCCGTCCGTCCGCACCACTTCCTGGCAAGCGCCCTTGGACACGATCTTCGGGAAGAACGCGCCCATCTCGGCCAGTTTCGGCAGCATTTTCAGCTTGCCCATCAGGCCTTCCGGCATCCGCATCTCCAGAAACTCCACAATGCGCTGAGCGATCTCGTCCACCGACTTCACTTCGAGCGCGATCTCCATCTTGCGCATCGACGCGAAGGCGTTGATCAACACCGGTGTGCCGTAGCCCTTGGGCTTTTCGAAGAGCAGCGCAGGCCCGCCCTGTTTCACGGCGCGGTCGGCGAATTCGGTGATTTCCAGAATTGGATCCACCTCCACGCTGACGCGCTTCAATTCATTCTTCTGTTCCAAAGCGCGAATGAACTCGCGCAAATCGCGATATGCCATAGGCTATGATTGAGTTTAAGGCCCTGGTGTACCTAAATGTCAATAGCTTGAACGGTTTACGAAGCGCTGAATGGAGCGATTGGGGGCGAAAAAACCAGCAAAAGTACACCAATGGTACACAAGCTCCTAAGGCTAGTTGCGGGAGGGGAAGGGGTTCTGCGGAATTGTGCGGGGTGTTGTTACCGGTCAAAGCTTCTCTAGGCGGCTGTTTTCACGTTCGAGAACAGCAACACGAGCACGCTAGCAGCTACACTGACTGCCAAACCAACGACCACGACCCAGAAGAGTTGGCTTTGCAGTCGCTGATGCCTTTGATACCGTTCTGCGCCACCCCCGATAGCAAAGTGGTTCCTAGGGATGAGGGTGGCAAATGCCTCACCCTGGGTGTTTACTTGGAACGTGGCAATAAACCCAAGCAAAACTATGACTACTAGGAGGAGAATTGTAGCCAGTGGTTCAGGACCGGACTCATACTGACGGTGCGATAACAGGTAATTGAGTTTGACATTTACATCTGGGCTCTTTATGACTTCCGTGAGACTTGACAGTTGGCGAGACGGAGGGGCAAACCGCGATACTAACCAGCACAACGCGGCGGCAGCACATGGAACACCAAGCCTCTTGGTCCAATGCGGTGGGAACCTCGCGACTTCATTCGAAACATAATCTTGAAGCTCTTCGACGGTTAACCACACCCGGTCGCGGTCTGTACTGGTAACGGTCAACTGGATAGGTGTGGGGCCATGCGCGTCAAACTTCAGATCGAACCTGTCAGATTGAGCAGATTCAAAGTAACAGGTGAGCCGCTCTATTGAGCGGCGTTTGCTGTTCTCATCGCTTAGGAGCCGTTCAAGATCAACGTCGTGGAGTTTGGTTCCGTTAATGTATTCCACATCGAAGGCCGGTTTCCCGTCCAACCGCGCTCCAACGATTTTGTAGATCTTCTCAATTCCTCCGGCTGACAGCGTGAAGGGCCTTCTAGTGAAATTCTCGGAGACCGATATCGCTATTGGTTTGCGTGCAGGACCCATTCCATTATCATACGCCTCGTTTCGGAGCGCATCGGCGTCTTTGAGCTACTCGCAGCAGCGTTCGGAACCCCTACCGTGTCAGCAAACGATGCACATATCCGGCGTGCCACTTCGCCCCTTCGTTGCGCAGGGTTCCCACGCACACATATAACCTGTCCCAAACAACGATGTGCTCAGAATCTAGCACTTCGTAGACGCTAGGCGGGTACGAATTTAGGCTGTTTTGGGGGCTTTTTAGTGCAGAAACGCGGTCTGCGTTCTACGGGGTAGCGCCCTTTGCGGGATGCTCTGGCGGGACCGGGCAGACTTCGATGAGTAGTTCAAGCGTTTGTAGAAAGCAATCGCGTTTCCTCCTGAAGCACGCGCATGCAGATCCAGCGTAACCGCAAGAATAGGCTCCATTCGGTACTATTGAGTCGTTTTTTTCCAGCATGTACGATGTTCGACCGTACATCGTATATTCGCCGGAAATCCCGGAGAATTTCCTCGCGTTCGGTCTGAGTGCGGCTGATCAGGTATGCGCATCGGTTTCTCAACAATTCCCCGAGTCCCATTGCATCGGACGCCGCCTTGTCGCCCAGCAGAATCTCCAGGACTACCGCAGCCTGAACATACGACAGCATCTCGTTTGCCCCGCCGAAGCTCTCAAAGTACCACTGCGAAGCAAGTAGTATGCGTGCCGATTGCGGTCCCGCAGCGAATGCACGCTGGATCTTATCAAGCGTTCTTTTTGCAAAGGCAACATCCTGTTCGTCGGGTTCGAATTTTTCCGCGAAAGCTCCGTTGAGCGTGAGGCCATAGAGCGTGCTTGAAGCCGAGCGATCCAGGTCGGTGGAATTTTGATATTCCCATTTGCCCCCCTTGCTCTCATGTATCCATAGATTTTCCCTGGCTGGCGGATCGCCGTACTTCCTCTTGAACTCAAAAAGACCGAGAGCAATGCCGAGTCCAAAGAAGGATTTAATGTGATCGATTCCATCCTCAATTGGAGTTGTATTGGCAAACAACGGGAGAAAGCCCTCGACTTTAACTTGGAGGTAGGCTTTATTCGGGTCCCACTGATTCTGAAAGCCGAGCATTATGTCCGCTAACGATGCAGCACCGGGGTAATTGAGAGGACTCGCGGGAACCGGCGGAGGCGGGTATTCGGCGGCGAATTGTTCAGCGGTGGCGATGCGAACCGTCGTGGATACTTCGTACGCTTGTAGCGCTCGCCGAAAAAAATCGCCGATATTGTGAGGTAGCGCGACCGTGAGCGTGTACTTCCATGGCAAAGAGACGAAATCCTTCACGAGGCGAGTTGCAATCTGCGCAACGTCTCGATACTCCTCTATGGCAGGCAAAGGCGTTGGATTCCTCTCCTCGGTGTAGGGACGGGTCCACATCTCAAACTGCAGCGCACCGCGCACGAACGCTGCAAAGGGAGAATCCCCAATAAACTGCGTCAGCGACTCGCGAAGGTTGCCCCTTTCGGGAAGGGTCGAATCTAGTTCGATCAGGGCTAATGTACTGTCATAATCCACGAACCTTCCGTTTGTGACGAGAATCTGCGGTAACACAATTGCGAGCCTTTCGGCGAGGCGTCTCTGGCAGTCAGGGTGAATGTCTAAGCTCATAATCTCGCAACCTTGATCCCAACGTCCTACCATACCAAGCCATGAGCACTAGCGCCCATCGGCCGGAAGCTTAACACGCATACCTCACCGAGGCCATGTACCCATGACCCAAAAAGATTTCGACTGAGGGTATATACGATTTGTAGACAGATCGGAAAAGCGGCGCTATCCTTACAGCGCAATGGGACTTTCAGAGCCTAAAGACGCTTAACGCCCCGGCACGTATCCGATGCGCCAGTGGTGTGCGGATGGGTAAATTTCTACGATTTCACGCCCGAAAGTTTCCGTATATACGATCCGTGACAATCGGACATTCGGATGTTAATCTCAAATCACTAGGGCCGTTTGCAAGACGCGAACCGGCCCGAAAGCGAAAGAAAACAACAGCAATGCATCCGATACTCCAGAGGTGTGTCTTACGCCCGTGGTGTGCGGATGGAAAGGAAATGATGCCCAGTTGCCAAAGCGTAGAGACGGTCTGCATCCCTGAAAAGGATTGTTTGGGCCATGCCACTGAATTCCCGGAATGGTGGCTCGACCTCGCTAAACGCGCCCTAAAATGGCGGCGGGCGCTGGAGACGGCACCTATTGCGAATCCGCCCTGTCTTGAACTATCGGCGCGTTCCGTGGCCTATCCGCCTAGGACGGTGCGCCCCAAAACTAAACCCCTACCCGGTATTAAGGGTGAAGTGAGTTGGCTCAAGCCGACGCAATGGTTAGACCAAGGCTGGCCCAAGGCCAACGCGCCGACACGACTTAACGTTATTCCCTTTCGACGCGTTCGCCCCAAAAAGCCGTTTAGAACCCTCTACCCAACGAGGCGCTTATGCCTAACCATGGAGGGCAAGAGGGCGATAGCTTGGATGTTTGACCGAAGCCGCAAAAGGCACGCGCCACATACACCGATAGGATTCCACCAAGACCTAATTGACCTCTACCGAAGAACGTGGGGCGAAGAGTGGACCCCGGAAAACCCCGGTGCTTATATAGCGCCATCCCTTGACCCCGCCGAGAACTTAATAAAGCAATGTTTCGCGGAAAATCTGCCGATCAAGGTAGCCGCGAAAATGACACGTCACCAGCCGGTGCAATTTTGGTTTGACCTCGGTTGGCGGCGGACCTGTCAGGAGTACGAATCAGCGGCCATATTTGCGCTCGTAACCGCAATTCGGGAATACCCGGGTGAGATGCCGCCTGATTTCAGGCCCGCGCTCGTTCATAAACTGAAGTGGCGCATAGGTGACCTCATACGTAGTGAGGGCCGCCATCAGTACCGAAGGGCACGCTGTTTTTCGTGTGCCGGAAGTGGATGGGACGATACTGGACGATACAAGTGTATCGATTGCCGCGGTAAAGGCTACACATTCGAGCGAACTCACGATTCGCTAGTGGGGTATGCCCCAGTAAGTAGCCCTTACGCGAACTTCCTGGAATACACCGAACCGGCGTATACCCCTCCATGGTCTGGCGCTCGGTCCATCACGCCCGAGGCTAGCATTATTAACTCTGGCGAGGCGCTATGGAAGAGCGTAGATCGGTTGCCGGAATTCCAGCGGAAGTTAATCTATGCCCTTTGCAGTGACGGAGGAAATCAAACCTCCGCAGGAGCGGAAGTCGGCGTTAGTCAACCTACCGTATCCCGCCAACTTAAGGCGCTTCGTCCCGTGATTCAGGACTGGGCGGATTCTCCCCGCGAAGGCAATCCACCCCTACCGAAAAATCGCAACTGGGTTGCCGAGGTATGCGAGAAACATACACCATATTCCTGGAATGGCATTCACGGCGGTGCAAACACCAGGGCACCAATCCGCGCTTGGCAGGAAATAATCGAGGCAGCGTGAATAAAGCCATAGCCTCGGATCGTTTCTTGTAGTAGAGAGGCTAACACAGAAATCGGGCCTCTACCGTCCACAAAGATTTTGAGCGGGTCGTGAATAAACGGTCCCGCTGAATCCGTTTCTTATAGTAGGAGAGCAAGATGAATTTCAAAGACGCTGCCCGGAACGCTGCTAGCAAGGCTTTGATGGCACACGGGCTTACCGAAAACATGGCTGTCCGCATCGTGAGCCGGATGGTCGGGTTCCAGTCGGACGAATGGACCCGCATCCTTGAGCGGGTCCGCAAGGGCGAGGTGAAGAACCTATATGTTCTAGTCGCGCATTTCGACAGCACCAACTTCGGCACATTCTTATACGCACCTATCGAGGTGAATAACATTGCCGTGCTTACAAAGTGGCTCAGTTCGGACATGGGTGCTGGCTGTTGGGTTGACAGCCCCGTTGATGAAGAGGAGGAGGCATCGCTGGAACCGGGAACCTACAGCGTGTCCATGTTCGATATCGCAAATGAGATGAATAGGTGGATGCGCGATGTCCAGCGTACTGCGTGTTCGTGACTGGAACAAGCACTACGAGAACAACCGCACCCGTGAGTTAAAGCGCATGGAATGGGTTCCAACCCCGAACCGGATGGACGGCGACGGCTTCACGGAACTTCTGGACCATCCGAATGGTGTTGCACACTTCGGATGTTGGAACCTTTGCCTCCAGGTCGCATCTCGTTGTAATCCTCGCGGCGTGCTGGTGCGCTCCGACAATCGGCCTCACGATGCTGTAAGCCTCGCACGGATGACGCGAGTACCTGCGGCGATGTTCCAGGAGGCTATTCCACGCTTGCTCGTGATTGGATGGCTGGAATCCGTTACACGGGAAGTTGCGGGAATCTCGCAGGAAAGCGCGGGCGAACCGCATGAAGGTGCGATGTCACTGCGGTTGACTGACTATGGAATGGAAGGGAATGGAATGGAAGAGAACGGAAATAATACTTGTGCATGTGACCATGCACGTGGGACTGATTCCGTTTCTCTTTCGATACCCAAGACTAAGCAAAAGGCAGACCTGACACCTCAACAGGAGATTTGGTTTACCTCGTGGTGGTCCGAATACTGGCTCCGCAAGGCTAAGAAAGCCGCACGTGAGGCATTTCGGAAGCACGTCACATCTGAGGAACGGTTTAACGCGGTTATGGCCGCAACGCGGGCTCAATCGCCGGATATGCTATCGCGTGAACCGTCCAAGCGGCCCCACGGCGCTACTTGGCTCAATGGCGAGCGGTGGAACGATGAAGTCACTCAGGCAACGCTGAGTAAGGGCGATGCGGTTGGTAACGCCATAAGCGAAGCGATGGAGATGCTGGACGAGGAAAAGTGATGGTTACCAAGGAAAAATTAGAGAAAGCACTAGGACGGCTCGCGTTGTTGCGCCGGTTTCCTAGTCATCCGCAGGCGTTGGTAGCGCTCGGGGAAATCCTCCGTGAAACGTGCCCCAACGACACCGATCTCGCGGAATTGGTTCACGAGGTACTGAAGACTTCAGACGACTGGTGCGGACCGGCAGCAATCCGCAAGACCTACAAGGAACTGGTGAAGAGACGCAATGAGGCTGAAGCAGAACGACTCCGCCAGGAACGCATCGCGGCGGCATGTATCGAGCGAAAGAAACACGAGGAAGAGTGTTCAGGGTATGGAGTTGATATCAATAAGGAAGATAAGACCGTTTTTGCGTACTTCTGCAACAAATATTTCGGCGACTTCTACGACCACGTCATGTGTCGCTGCGGCGATAAGTTAGCAGCATCCGACAAACAAGCTGTTAGACGGATCGCGGCAGAGACGCTTGCTAGCCATCCCGGTTTCGAACTGTGGGGACTGCCTAAATAGCCCTGCAATCGAACGGAAACGGCTCGCCGTTGAATTGTTTGAGCAAAAAGGATGCTGAGTGGCGGCAAAAGGACCGACGCGAATTATAGCGTTAAAGGTCTGAATAGGCTAAATCGACTATGAAGCAAAAGAGCACAACGAAACCGCGCTGTCCCGTGTGCGGCGGAAATCACGCATGGACGGGAGGCGTCCTTCAGTGCATCCAGTATCTTGCGCGTAAGGTTAGGACGATCAGGCGCAGGCTTTACCAGCGCTAGGGATGGTCGAATGCGCTTAGGGGTAGGGTTAGGTCAATCCCTCAGCGTTACATTCCTAGACCATGCGTCCCAGTCGTACGCGAGTGACCATTTTTTCAAATTAAGTGCAGGTTTTCTAGCACTTCTCGCCAGTGTACACGCCAAACCCGCGCCAACAGCCATTCACGGGCGCTTAGTGTAGATACTTGGCGAGTCTAGATTACTTGGTACAACGTGGCTTAACGTGGCTTGCGCAATGAAATCAAAGCAATTTATGGACACACCAGTAACTATGCTGTCCACACTGCGGTAAGCGAGGTTAGGCGAGGTTAGGCGATTTATGAAAGCAACCGGAGACTACGAAGTATCGGATGTTCCACGGCTCCTGAAGCGCTTCCGGGAACAGCGATATGTTCCGTGTGCCCGTCAGGCAAGGGCGGCATTGCTTGACGCCTGCGAGGCGTTAATGGATGCGGCTTTAGCCGAGGAGCGGGGACTGAAACCGGATGAACAGCGGCAGTTTGATGAATATACTGCGCAGATGCGCGAGATAAGCGGCGCACTGGACGCACAGCACAGACAGTGGCTAGCAGAGGCGGGCAGGTAGTGCCCAGATTCTCTCACTGAAATAACTTCAATCACCGGAAGTCCGTAAACACCAGGAGGTGGGAGCGGGTTTCCCTCAACGGACCAAGAGCCCAATGTCCTAAAACTTTAGGCTCCAGTGATACCCCAACAGCACCAGACGGCGATTGATGGGGTTTCGTGCGTTCTGACATTCGCCCAGGCGGGCGCGTGGCGGCGCGGACTGCCGATAACTGCGGCAACACATCACTTTGGAGCAAAATGTCTATGAATCTCAAAGAACTCAGAACGAAGCGGGAATCGTATGCCAATACGATGCGTAATATCTTGGGGCGCGCCGAAACCGAAGGACGCGGACTAACGGCGGAAGAAGCGAAAGATTTTGACGGACTGAAGGCGAAAGTCGAAGCTCTCAATTCGACGCTGGACCGTGCATCGCAGTTGGGAGAGATGCGAGCGCAGCTCGAACAGCCGATTGGTCCGGTGGCCGAACTGCTAGCGGATGCAAACGGTATGATTTACGTTCCCCGCAGCATGAACCACGGAGAAGTGCGGGCGTACAAGCCCAATGAAGCTATCGCGGACGCTTCGTACAACGGGCCGGGACTCGGCGCTTACGTTCGCGGCATCGTAACAGGTCGATGGACGGGATGTGAGGAACTGCGATCTCTGGCAGAAGGCAGCACTCCAGGATCGTACCTGATCCCGACTCCCCTCGCGACGGGCGTTATTGACGTGGTGCGCAACCAAACGCGTGTGATTCAGGCGGGCGCGTTGACTGTTCCGATGGATAGCCAGACACTTAAAATTGCGCGGCAAACCTCGGACGTGACTAGTGCATGGAAAAGTGAAAATGCGGCAATCACTTTCAGTGATGCCAATTTCGATACCGTTACCTTCACGGCTCAAATGTTGGTCGCGGGTTCGAAACTGTCATTAGAAGTTGTGGAGGATTCGTACAACATTGACGCTGTTGTCGGTCGTTCTATCGGCCAGTCTCTCGGGTTGGCGCTCGATTACGCTGCGCTCTATGGCTCCGGTTCTTCCAATCAGCCGAAAGGTATCCGAAACCAGACCAACGTTACCGTAACGGACCTCGGGACCAACGGCTACACGCTGGTGGATTATTCGAAGTTCAGCACGGCAATTGCTACCCTCATGGGGTACAACTTCCAGGGTCCGTTCTCGGCCATCTACAGCGCCCGGACTGCCGGGGAACTGGACGGTTTGCAGGATACCCTCCATCAACCCCTTAGGATGCCGGATTCGGTTGCCGCAATGCGCAAGTTTGTTAGCAACCAAGTGCCGAACAACCTCACGAAGGGCAGCGCTAACACCGCGTCTGATGCGTTCGTGGGCCAATTCGACTGCTGCATGATCGGGATGCGTACCGCTATGGTGATGGAAATTAGCCGTGTTGCGGCGGACTCCACGGGTAGCGCATTTACGAACGGGCAGATTTGGGTGAGGGCGTTCTTAAGAGCAGACGTGCAACTCTCGCACCCCACGGCGTTCAACGTCCTGAACGGCATCCTGTAGTCTTTTTGATGTTCCACGGGCGCGCTGTAGTCCTGTTTCGTAGCGGGTGCGCGCCCGCTTTTTATAACGGTATTTTAATAGGCATCGTGGCGCGTGCTATCGCGCCCTGTAGGGACCATTACGGGAACCCGTGACGGTCCCCCTGCGCTAATAATTCAGGGGCGCAGGGGTAAGCCGCACCCTGCTTTCTAGGGGGGACAGGGTGCGGTTTTGCCAAAAGTTCATTAGCAATCATCACAACTCTTGCAAGTTTTGCCGTCCATCCACGGCCCATGGACGGCAGGCGAATCTGCATCGCCTCTCCGATGGGCCGTAGTTCTTTCATTAGTCTCCTTACTCTGTGGGTGCCGGGGTAGTCTGCACGGCACCCCTTTTATTCTTCCAGGAAAATCCATGTCAAACGAAATAGACACCGCACGCCTCGGCGTCTCGTTCGCGGAACAACACTACACCCCAAAACAACTTGCTGAGCTTTGGGGGCTTCACGGTAAGACAGTGCGGGATCTTTTCAAACACGAGCCCGGTGTAGTCGTTCTGGGAAACGCCAAAACCACACGATACCGGAAAGCGTACACCACACTTCGCATTCCTGCGAGTGTGGCTGAGCGAGTACACCGCCGTCTACAACTGAACTAGCCGATGCTCACGACCTTGCCGTCGTTGTTCGCGTCCCAGGCATCCAGTAGCTTATCCACGAGTTTGTCCTGGTCGCCTCGTACCCAATGCTCGTAATACTTGATCGTCGTCGCTATGGACTTGTGGCCTAGCAAGCGGCTCACTGTGCGAATGTCGATGTTCCGATTGAGCAGATCGCAGGCAAACGTATCTCTGAACCGGTGCGGATGGATGTTCGCCACACCGCTAGCGGCTTCCAGCAGCGGTATCACACCACCAGTGAATCGAGCATTCCAGACGTTCGTACTGCTCACGCCGTCCCAAAACGGGTATCGCTCCGTGAGCCGTGGCGAATTCACAATCGGGTCTGCCATCCCCGGCGCAAGTGGGATGAAAACCGGCGCGCCTGTCTTAACCTGCTGCGGCGCGTAGTAGCAATACACTTCATGGCCGCGAATGTTGCGCTTCAGTAGTGAGCGCGGATCGAACCGCATCGCGTCGGAGAACCTCATCCCAGTCGCGCGCAGCAGGTAAACAAATCCCGTCGCCATTCGCGGCAGCTTCATCCACGGAGACGGCTTCTGACGGGTGTATGGCGCTCCCGTCTCCCACTTCCACGCCGCCGTTAGGATCTTCCCGTCTTCATGTTCAAGGTCGAATGGCTCCGTCTTGCCGCCGTGCTTTGTTTTCGCCTTCATCAGTTCCGGTGTATTCTGAACCCAATGGCGTGCAAGTGCGACCGTGAAGAACTGCGACAGCGTACTGATGCGCATGGCGCGTGTACTTGGCGCGAGCTTCCATGTCCCGAGCCATTCATCAACGAAACCCTGGTCTACTTGGTCGATTCGCTTGAGCCCCTTCTGCTCCGCGAACTTCAGCATGGACTTTTCTAACGGCACCACGTTGTGAAGGATGCTTTGCGGCTTGACCTGTTTCTGCCCGGTGAGCACCACCTTGAACCGGCTGAAAGCCTCCACCAGGGACACACGATCTGCGGCAGCAACCGGCAGAGGCTCCCCGAGTTCGATTTTCTTGAGGAGATCGCCAGCGATCTCAAGCTCTCGGGTGCCTAGCGCTTCGTGGTTCCGGTACTTGCCATTCCGGTCAACGCCGTTAATGGCCAGTGGACATGAGCATTTGCGCAGTTCTACCATCGGGATATGCTTCTTTGTCTTGCATGTGCGGGTGTGCCTGCGTACCAGGGTGAGCATGTCCCAAGTCTACAACATTTCGGTACGCCAATGGTACACGCTGGACGTTGATCCGATGCAAATGTAAGTATATTAAGGCTTTATTTGATGGTATTGGATTGAGTTTAATACCACAACATCCTTAGGGAGAAAAAATGTTCAACCGAGTTGCCTTCGTTACAGGCGCCAGCCGTGGAATCGGACGTTCGATCGCTCTGACCCTCTGCCGTCAGGGCTTCGACATCATCGTCGCCTCCCCCGAGATCGAAAAGAACGAGGAAGTGGCGGCTGAGATTCGCGCCTGCAGCGGAGATGCGATGACCGTGAACCTCGACGTCACCTCGCCCGAGTCCGTCAAGGCGGCCTTCGCCAAAGCCATCCAGGACAAGACGCGCATCGACGTCCTGGTCAACAACGCCGGTGTCACGCGCGATGGCTTGGCCGTCCGTATGAAGCAAGCCGATTGGGACCTGGTGCTCAGCATCAATCTCAACGGCGCGTTCTCGTGCATCCAGCAGGTGCTGCCCGGCATGATGCGCAACCGCTGGGGGCGCATCGTGAATATCTCTTCTGTGGTCGGACAGGCGGGGCAGGCCGGACAGGCCAACTATGCGGCGTCGAAGGCGGGCCTGATCGGGCTCACTAAATCGCTGGCGCAGGAAATGGGAAGCCGCGGCATCACCGTGAACGCGGTCGCGCCGGGCTACATCGCCACCGATATGACCAAGGACCTGCCCGAGGAACTCAAGCAAAAGATGATGGCAGCGATCCCGCTCGCCCGCATGGGCAAGCCCGAAGACATCGCCGCCGCCGTGAAGTTCCTGGTGAGCGAAGACGCCTCCTACATCACCGGCCACGTCCTGGCAGTCAACGGCGGAATGTACATGTAGCTTTTCCTCCTTAGCCAGGAAATAGCGCTAAAGTAATGGAGTGATCCGCCTCTTCGCCCCCTATCTCTGCGCCCTGTCCCTCACCGCCGCGCCGGCCCTTGACGTCTGGTCCGCCAAGTCCGAGATCCGCACCGTCGAACCGAATGACGCCCTCAAGCTCTCCGGCGTCCGCAACGGCGATCTCTACCGCGCCACGCTCACCAACACCGGCAAGACCGCCGTCCACGTGAAGGAGGTCGCGCTCTTCCGCATCGTCCATCAACTTCCCGACGACACGCGCCTGTATGGCGAGAGTTTCCAGATGCTGTCGCAGACTGCCGGCACTCTCGGCAAGCCCGTGAATCTCGCCTACGACGAACTGGCGCATTACAAGATTCCGCAGCCCGCCGACGCCCGCGTGGTCACCGGCATGATGACCCTCACGCCCGCTCCGGGCGAGACCATGCTCCTCGGCTTCACCAGTTGCCGCCGCTTCAACGGCCGCTTCTATCTGCGCCCTCACTCCATCGAAGTGGTGCAGGACACCGAAGGCCTCGCGCTGCAGCCGGGCGAGAAATGGGAGCTCGAAGAATTCCTCTATGCCGCCGGCCCCAACCGCGCGGCGCTGCTCACAAAACTTGCCGACCGCATTGATCAGAACCATCCGCCGCTGAAATTCAAGAACCCGCCCGCCGGATGGTGCTCGTGGTACTGCTTCGGCGCGCGCGTCACCGCCAGGAACGTGATGGACAATCTCAGCGCCATCGCCAAGGATGTGCCGCAGCTCAAATACGTCCAGCTCGACGATGGCTATCAGCCCGCCATGGGCGATTGGCTCGAGACCGGCAAAGCCTTCGGCGGCGACGTCAAAGGCGTGCTCGAAGCCATTCGCAAACAAGGCTTCGAACCGGCCATCTGGGTGGCGCCGTTCATCGCCGAAAAGGACTCTCACCTCTTCCAGCAGCATCCCGACTGGTTCATGAAGGGTGACGACGGCCAGCCGCTGCCCTCCAGCCAGGTCACCTTCCAGGGCTGGCGCCACGGCCCATGGTACGCGCTCGATGGCACCAACCCTGCGGTGCAAAAGCATCTGGAGAACGTCTTCCGCACGATGCGGCAGGAGTGGGGCGTCACCTATTTCAAGCTCGATGCGAACTTCTGGGGCGCCATGCACGGCGGTCGCCTCTCCGACCCAAATGCCACCCGCATCGAGGCCTATCGACGCGGCATGCAGGCCGTGCTGCGCGGGTCTGGCGATAGCTTCATTCTCGGCTGCAACCATCCGGTCTGGGCGTCCTTCGGCCTGATCCACGGTTCGCGCAGTTCCGGCGACATCAGCCGCAAGTGGGCCACCTTCGAGACGGTCGCGCGCCAGAACTTGAATCGCAATTGGCAGAACGGGCGGCTGTGGTGGAACGATCCCGACGCCGTCACGCTTTCCGGCAATCTGCCCGCCGAGGAGTACCGTTTCCACGCCACCATGGCGATGGCTACCGGAGGCCTGGTCCTCTCGGGCGATGACCTCAGCACTCTCCCGCCCGATCGCCTGGCCACGCTCAAGAAACTCCTGCCGCCTACCGGAGTCGCCGCCGAGTTCGAAGACGAGAGCCTGCAAATCGGAACGGTGAAGCTGAAGGACCGGACGCTGCTCTGCCTCTTCAACTGGTCGGCCGAGCCCGAAAAGCTGGCGGTGAAGCTGCCCAAAGCGGGACAAGTTACCGAGCTCTGGAGCGAAGAAAAACTAGGCCGCCAGCAAGGAACGCTCCAAGTGGAACTAAAAGGCCACGAAGGCAAGGTGCTGGTGCTCCAGTAGCTACTTCATCTCCCCAAGCATTGTGGGGATCAACTCGCAGACCGTCGGATGAATGTGCACCGCCCGCTGGATCACGGTATACGGAGCCTTCGCATACATCGTGTCCAGAATGCAGTGGATCGCCTCGTCGCCGCCGGTACCCAAAATCGCAGCGCCCAGAATCTGCCGCGTCTCGGCATCCACCACCACCTTCATGAAGCCCTGCGATTCGCCCTTCTCCACCGCACGCCCCACCTTCGTCATCGGTCGCTTGCCGATCAGCAGCTTTCGACCGGTCGCCCGAGCCTGCGCTTCCGTCATTCCGCAGCGCCCCAGCGGCGGATCGATATAGAGGTTGTACGCCGTAATCCGGTCGCTCACTCTGCGTGGATCGTGATCCAGCAAATTGGCCGCCGCGATCTCCCCGTCGTTATATGACGTGTGCGTAAACGCGCCCTTGCCATTGCAGTCTCCCATCGCCCAAATGCCAGGCACGCTGGTGCGCAGTTCGTCATCCACCTGAATGTAGCCGCGCTCGTTCACCGTCACCCCTGCTTTGTCGAGTCCGAGATCGTCCGTATTGGGACGCCGCCCCACCGCCAGCAGCACGTGCGACCCGATGATCTCAGGCTCGCCTTCCGTGCATTCCGCGTGAGCCGCAACATCGTTGCCCTTCGATGCAAACCGATGCAGTTCGCGTTCAGCCGGACCGTGATGCCTTCGGCTTCCAGAATCTCCCGAATCCCCGCCGACACATCTTTGTCTTCCCGCGACACCAGGCGCGCGCCTTTCTCGATGATCGTGACCTGGCTGCCGAATCGCCGGAACATCTGCCCGAACTCAAGCCCCACATAGCTGCCGCCCACCACAATCAAATGGCGCGGCACGAAGTCCACGCCCATCATCGACGAGTTGGTCAAGTACGGAACACTGTCGACCCCCGGCATGTCGCGGAGCGACGGCGCGGCCGCCTACGTTGATGAAGATGCGATCCGCCGTCAGACGCTCCGAGCCCCACGCTCACTTCACGGGCCGATTCGAATCGCGCATGGCCCTGATAAACCGTGGCGTTCGCCATGCCGCGCAGCCACGCCTCCACGCCGGTCCGCGATTTGCCCGAGATCTCATCCTTCCGCGCCTTGACGCGCTTCATGTCGACGTCGACCGCAGTAGCCATCACGCCAAACTCCGACGCGCGCGCCACCATGCGGGCGGCATACGCACTCGCAACCATCGTCTTAGTCGGAATGCACCCTGTGTTAATGCAGGTGCCGCCGAATAGCTTGCGCTCGATCACCGCGACTTTCATGCCGGCAGCGGTCATCCGCGAAGTGAGCATGGGACCGGCTTGGCCGGTCCCGATAACGATAGCATCGAAGTGAGGCATGGCGATGCTATCAGGTTAGTATCGAAGTCTGTCGTGTGCCAACTAATCTGAGCCCGATTGCGCCGCTAAGGCCGCAACCGCCGCCGCCCGCCGCTGTCCCACCGCATCGGCAGTGCCATGCCACTGCGTGAACGACTCCCGCACCAGCCGGGCAATCGACGTGCGATTCTGCACGATCACCTTCATCCAGCCCCAGAGTGTCTTGGGCGGAAAGTAGATGCCGCGGAAAAAGATGCGCGAAACCAGATGGCTGATCTTATACGGCACAGGTTCGTTGGCGATCGCATCCAGGGCCTTGTCCGTCGCCGCAGGGCTGTATGCATTGAACCAGGCGTAGCGCACTTCGGTCTGCACCTCGGGCACCGTCATATTTAACGGCGTGTGCGCCATCTGGAACGGCGCGAAATCCAGCCAGTGCTTGGGACGTGTCAGCCGGCCTTCCTTCAACAGCCGGTCATAGAGCGGCGTGGACGGGAACGGCGTGATCTGCCCGAACACCGGCAGCACCGGAGGCCACGTCCGAACCTGCTCCAGCGTCCGTTCCGCGACGCCCGGCGGTATCGTGATCCAGGCCGAAGATGAACGACGTGATCGCATAAATATTCCGCTGCGCCAGCCTGTCCAGCACCTGCCGCATACTCCGCCGGTTTGTTGAACGTCTTGTTGACGCTCGCCAGATTGGCCGGGTCCAGCGACTCCATCCCGATGAAGATCCACTTGCCGCCCGATTCCGCAATCAGGTCCACCAGCTCCTCGTCGCGCAGCAGGTTGGCGCTGATCTGCCCCACCCAGTTGAGCTGCGCATCCGCCGCGATGATGTCGCGCAACAGCGACTTGGTCCGCTTTACGTTGATGGCGAAATTGTCGTCCACGAAGAACACGGCTACCTGCCCCTTGCTGCCGCGCGCGCGCGCCTTCAGCCGCAGCAGTTCGTCGACAATGCTCTGGTTGGTGCGGAAGCGGATGGAATCGCCGAAGAAGCCGGTCACGGTGCAGAACTCGCAGCCATAAGGACAGCCGCGGCCGCTCTCGATGGGAATGATGTGGAAGGTTTCCCAACTGTATCCGAAGTGCGCCATGATGGGCCGAAAGAACCCCGGGATGCGGTTGAACTGTTTGAGGTCGAGCGTCTCCCACGGGATCATGGATAGTCCTGCAGGGTCGGTTTGCGCTCCTGCCCGAAAGCATCCACCGGCGCGTAGATTTCCTTGAGTTCTGGCCGCGGCGGCGTCCGCCACAATGCGCGGCCAAGTCTCGTCCGCCTCGCCCAACGCGATGGCGTCGGCGTGCCGCGGTCCGCCGTCGCGTCCCAGTGGCTCGTCGGGGCATTCAGTGACGTGCGGTCCGCCCATCACCACGCGGAATCCGGCGGCGCGCAGTGCATCGGCCACCCGGTAAGCCTTTGCAATCATCCGGGTCATGGCGCCGATCCCTACCAGGCCGATCTCCTTCGCCCTGCGCGAACTCCACCAGTTCGGCGTCGGTCATAGGATG
This sequence comes from uncultured Solibacteraceae bacterium, assembly GCA_963815475.1. Lineage (GTDB taxonomy): Bacteria > Acidobacteriota > Terriglobia > Bryobacterales > Bryobacteraceae > Sulfopaludibacter. Next base: position 1,322,737 of record CAWFHD010000001.1, read on the forward strand.
CGTGTTGCCATCGATCAGCAGCACCTCGTGTCCAGGCGGCGTAAGTGCCTGTAAAAGAAACATCCAAAGGTGCGGCATGAAGTTTTGCGTCACGCCATTGTCGGGATTATAGAGCAGTATCCTCATCCAAGTGCCGGCTTCGAGCGGCGAGGGCGCCGCTGAGTTTTCCTCTCCCCGGCAAGTCGTCCCAGACGTTGGTTGAGCAGGAGCTGGCCCCAGTCAGCGGACAGGATGGGTGTCGGTTGTGTTAAAAATTATACCAAATTTCGAAAGCATGTGAACGGCCCCGTACAATTAATGGAACCAATGGGAGCCGGTGTTCGGAGCCGCCGTCGCTGAGGCTAATTAATGGTGTTGCCGCCGTCCTCGTAAGGCTCCGGGTGCACCGTCACATCCGCCCCCGGCGCGATCTCCTGGATGGCCGCTTCCACCGTATCGGTCAACCGATGCGCCTGCTTCAGCGACTGCTCCCCATCCACCAGCACATGCAGGTCGATGAACAGTCGTGGACCCGAGTAGCGAATCCGCAGATTGTGGCAATCCAGAACGCCTGGCACCGCGTTCACCACCGCCGCCACCCGCTCTTCCATGCCGCTGGGCGCGCGGTCCATCAAGGCGTCGATCGACCGCCTCCCCAATTGCGTGCTCACAAAAGCCACCAGCGCCGAAACCCCCAACGCCGCCACCGCATCGCCCTGCCGCAGCCACCCCGCCGAGGGAGCCCAATCCGCCACCTTCACCGCCAGCAGTCCGAAGATCACCACCGCCGAGCTCCACACGTCGGTCTCGAAGTGCAGCGCATCCGCCTCCAACGCCTGGCTGTGGTATTTCTTCGCCGTCCGTGCCAGCACTCGCGAGCGCGAGATGTCCACCGCAATCGAGGTCAGCATCACCAGGAACGACCAGCCAGTGACCTGTACGTCCACACGATGCTCGGCCAGGCGGTGCACTGCCTTCCACACCACCCAGGCGCACGTTACCAGCAGCAGTAGAGTCTCGAGAAATGCCGACAGGTTTTCCAGCTTGCCGTGGCCGTAGAGGTGGGTGCGATCCGGCGGACGCGAGGAAATCCGCACCGCCACCAGGGTCATGCCGGCAGCGATCAGATCCAGCCCGGAATGCGCCGCCTCAGCCAGGATGCCGAGGCTTCCCGTGGTCAGGCCCACGACGAGCTTGAACCCCGTGAGGCCCACGGCGGCAAGGAGCGAGCGTAGCGCGACCGACTGTTTCTCGCGGTCCTCGGAGGGCAAAATCGGAGCGATCAATCCGTTTTTAGCCTAACACGCGGGATAGGCCGTGCCCGGAACCCTACAACTCCTCAATGAAAGTCACGATCGCCGAATGATCCAGATCGCCCTTGCCCCGATTCATTAGCGCGATCAGCATCTGCTGCACCATGCTGGTCAACGGGAGTGCCACCTTCGCCCCCTCCGCCGCCAGCAGCGCATTGCGCAGGTCCTTCTGGTGTAGCCGTATGCGAAATCCAGGTTTGAAATTGCGCGCGATCACCATCGGCGCCTTGGCATTCAGCACCGTGCTGCCCGCCAGCCCGCCTTTCACCGCGTTGAACACCACCTCCGGGTCCAGTCCGCAGCGCGTCGCCAGCGTCAGCGCTTCTCCCATAGCCGCGATGTTGCACGCCACCATGATCTGGTTCGCCAGTTTCGTGACGTTGCCCGCGCCCACCGCCCCCGTCAGCGTCACCGTCGAACCCATCAGTTGCAGCACCGGCAGCATGCGGTCAAACACCGCCTTGTCGCCGCCCGCCATGATCGCCAGAGTGCCATCCACCGCCTTCGGTTCGCCGCCGCTTACCGGCGCATCCAGAAATTCCAAGCCTTTGAGGGCGCACGCCGCCGCCACCTTTTGCGAAACGATCGGGCTGATGGAACTCATGTCCACCACAATGGTCCCGGCCATCGCCCCTTCCAGCACACCGCCCGGCCCGAGCACCGCCTGTTCCACCTCGGGACCATCGGGCAGCATCGTGATCGTCATCTCCGACCGCGCCGCCACGTCCGCGCAGGACACACCGCGCTCCACGCCGTCCGCGATCGCCGCATCCAGCAGCGCCGGCACGATGTCGTACGCCACCACCGTGTGGCCGCCCTTTCGCAAATTCCGCACCATGGGCTTTCCCATAATGCCGAGTCCGATGAATCCGATTCGTGACATTGTCGTCATAGTCCTTTCTGGAAAAATGCCGGAAAGGATAGTGATAGCACGAATAAGAAGGGAACTTTCCCGTAATCTGATCGTCTGACAGTCTATGCGAAGCGCCCTGGCATTGCTCTGTCTGTTTCTGCCGGCACTGGCCCAAACCCCGGCCGGCAAATGGTCTTCAGATACGAAGTGGTTCGATCAGGACCGCTACCAGCGCCTGGAATTGAAAGTCGATGGCGATCAACTGACCGGCACGCTCGGCTCCTCCAAGCTGACGGGCACGTTTCGCGCCGGAGCCATCGAGATCGCGATCAAAGAGGGGAAGGACTTCGCCGAGGAACTGCATGGCCGGCTCGAGGGCGACCGCATCGTCGGCACGGGCAAAGTGACGCAAGGTGAACAGTCCGCCGATCTGACCTGGGAAGCGCGGCGCGTTTCCGCCACTCCCCCCGCGCCTCGCGCACACACATTCGAGCCGACGCAATTCCAGCATTTCTTCACCGAGAAGATCGAGCCGGTCCTGCACCTCAACCCGGGCGACACCGTGAAGACCTGGTCGGTGGATGCCGGAGGCACAGACTCCAAGGGTGTGCGCCGCACTTCGGGCGGCAATCCGCTCACCGGTCCGTTCTATGTGGAAGGCGCGATGCCCGGCGATACCCTGGCGATTCACTTCAACCGGATCCGGCTGAATCGCGATAGCGCGATCAGCGGCGCTATGATCGCCGGTAACGCCCTCAACCCCGGCTACGTAGGACAGCGCAAGCCTGTGGAAGGCTACGACTCCGATTGGAAGATCGACCGTGAAGCCGGCTACGCCATGCTGAAGAAACCCACCGACAAGTTGAAGGATTACCGCGTGCCTCTGGCCCCGATGCTCGGCTGCGTCGGCGTAGCGCCGGGCGGCGGGAACCAGTACCGCTCGGGATCGCTGGGAGGCTATGGCGGCAACATGGACTACAACCAGCTTCGCGAGGGTGTCACCGTCTATCTCGGTGTGAATGTTCCGGGCGCTTTGCTGTTCGTGGGAGACGGCCACGCCGCGCAGGGCGCTGGCGAACTCACCGGCGATGCGCTTGAAACCTCCATGGACATCGAATTCACCGTAGACCTGCAGCCCAATTCGTCGATCGGCGGTCCGCGCTTCGAGAACGCCGATTATCTGATGGCCAGCGGCATTGCGGGCAGTGTCGACGACGCCTTACGCGGCGCGACCACCAACCTGGTCCGCTGGCTCGAAAAAAAATACGGCTTCAATGCCGCGGAAGTGTCATCCGTGTTAGGAACATCGATGGTATACGAGGTCGCCGAAGTGGTGGATCCGTCCATCCATGTGGTGGCCAAGATTCCGAAATCTGTTCTGGCAGCGCTGAAACCGGCGAATTGAATCTTCGACCCGCTGGGGACCCGCGGCAGTGCTTCTGGAACCTCTCCTATCCACATTTCCATGCGCCTTCCGGATCCAAGCGCCGCTCCCGCAAAAATAGTCCGAATTCGCCCTTCTGGTACTTGCGTCCCTTCTCCGACAGGCGTAGTCTTCGATTAGGAGTGCCGCAAATGTCGCGGTTTCAGCTCACATCGTTTCTACTCCTGGGTCTTCTTCTCCCGGCCAGCCTTCCGGCTCGGTCCGACGCGCCCGGCCCCCATTGGCAGGACGGCGAGATCCTTTCCCGCAGAACCATCACCCCGGGCCACCACAACAACCACACCCGCTACGTGTACCGCATCAAGGGCGGCGGCTTACAATACACCGCCCGGTTCGACCAGCCTTTGTCGATGGCCCTGTACACTCCGGTGAAATTCGCCGTCAGCCGTAATCACTTGCTGGTGCAGGACGCAGACGGCTCGGAATTGAAGGCGAACATCCTTAAAAAGTCAGAACCCATAATTCGGCGCTAGAGCTACAATCCAGTTATGTGCCGGAGAGTCTGGATCGGTCTGCTGCCCTGTCTGCTGTACGCTCAAGCCACCATTCAGCAGCGGCCCAAGCCACCCTCCAAGACAGACACGCTGCCGCAGTCCAACATCCGCGTCGACACCAGCCTGGTGCTGGTTCCGGTGACCGTCAACGACCCGCTCAACCGTCCCGTCTCCGGCCTGGACAAAGAGAACTTCCGCGTCTTCGAAGACAAGATCGAGCAGAAAATCACCCAGTTCGCCATGGACGATGAGCCCGTCGCCGTGGGCCTGGTTTTCGATACCAGCGGCAGCATGGGCGACAAACTCCGCCGCTCCCGCATGGCGGCCAAAGAATTCTTCCGCACCGCCAATCCCGAAGACGAATTCTTCCTCGTGGAGTTCGACGACAAGCCGCGCCTGGAAGTGAAGCTGACCCACGACACAGGCCTGATCGAAAACCAATTAGTCTTTTCCAAGTCGCACGGCTCCACCGCTCTGCTCGACGCCATTTACCTGGCGCTGCATGAGATGAAAAATTCCAAGAAGAACAAAAAGGCGCTGCTGGTGATCTCAGACGGCGGCGACAACAACAGCCGCTACACCGTGACCGAAGTGCGCCGTGTGATCGTGGAAAGCGATTCGCTCATTTATGCCATCGGAGTCTTCGGCGGCGGCAGCACCTCGGAGGAAGCAGGCGGTCCGGGCCTGCTGAGCCACATCGCTGAGCAGACCGGCGGCCGTCTCTTCCCGGCCAGCGTGGCGGACTTGCCCGACACCGCGAAACGCATCGGAATCGAACTGCGCAATCGCTACGTGATCGGCTACACGCCCGCCAACCAGACGCGAGACGGAAAATATCGCCACATCACCGTAGTCCTGACGCCTCCCAGAGGATTGCCCCGCCTTCAGGCCCACTGGAGAACCGGCTACAACGCCCCAGTCGAGTAACCTCACTCGCCCGGAGAGTAATACCCGCGCCGCCAACTCACCCGCAGTGCCTCTGATGGGCTCCGGCGCTGCACCTCCACCTTCACCTTGCGATACTTCCCATCCAGAGGCGCATTCCGCGAAAAGTATCCCAGCGTATAAACGTTCCGCATCTCCAGGCTGAGTTTGCGGATCGCATCCGGCAAATCCTCCAGCCGGTGAACCCAGATCATACGCCCCCCGGTATCCGCGGCCATCCTCTCCAGACAGTGCGTCTGCCGGAACAGCCCGATCGCGTACACGCGCACGTCCGCTTCCCGCACCCGCGACAACACCTCGGCCTCGCTGTACCGGCTGTTGTTGTCCTCGCCGTCGGAGAGCACCAGCAGCGCTTTGCGGGAGTTGGTGGCCCGCCGCATCTCCAGCAGCGAATAATAGACGGCGTCATACAGCGCCGTCCAGCCGTGCGGAATCACCATCCCCAACCTGTGCGAGATGGACTCGGGATCGTGCGTAAACGAAGCCAGCAGTTCGGGCTTGTCGCTGAAGCGTAGCAGGAAGAACTCGTCCGGTGTCGACGCCGTCCGCAACAGCAGATCGAGCGCCTCGCGCGAGTCATGGATGCGCCCCTTCATACTGCCGCTGGTATCGAACACCACGCCGGTTGAAATCGGAGCGTCCGCCATGCTGAACGAAGCGATCTGCTGCTCAATGCCGTCTTCAAAGATGCGGAATTCGTTGCGCTGCAGATCCATCTTCGGCCGGTCGGCAGCGTCGGTCACCGTCACCGGAATCTCCACCAGTTGGGCATCCAGGCGGAAGGTGGCGGGTTGTACGGTTTTGGATTCCGGGCGCGTCCGCGGCGTGATCGAGACTCTGGGTTGGGCCGCGCACAGGAAACACAGAAAAACCAAGCAACTGACACGAGGGGCCGAAAGCATGAGGAATAGTATATTCCGTCTCAATGCCGATTGCTGGCCCGTCCGGAATTAAGATTTGAAACTCTTGTTAACTTAAAATATCTATAATAAAAGAGGGTACTCTCTATGGCCCTGTTATCGAAGATTCTTGTGCCGGTAGAGTTTTCACCACGCTGCCACGGTTCCGCGCAGTATGCCGAAGCCCTGGCAACCCGTTTCCACTGTAACCTCACCCTGCTGCACGTGGTCATTCCGCCCTCTTCGTCCTACGCGGGACCGGACGTGGCAGCCTATGCCAGCATCGTCGACCTGGAATCCGGCATCCTGGAGGAAGCGCAAGCCCGCCTCGATGCCTTCCCTATCACCGCGCCCGGCTGCGATTCGCCCGCGCGCGTGCTGCTCGAAGGCGACCCGGCCTCCGCCATCGTGGAGTACGCCCGCAATGGCGCCTTTGACCTGATCGTCATGCCCACGCACGCCTACGGGCCGTTCCGGCGCTTCCTGCTCGGCTCTGTCACCGCCTGGGTGCTGCGCCAAGCCCATTGTCCGGTCTGGACCGGCCCCCACATGGAGACGGCGCCGGCTTGCGACTCGCTCCGATTCCACAACGTCCTCTGCGCTCTGGACGCCGAGGGCGCCAGCCGCATCGTGCTCGATTGGGCGGCCGCCTTCGCCCGCCAGTTCGACGCGCAATTGCACATCGAAACCGCCGAGGATCCATTGGCCATCTGGCATGCCGCCCGACGCCTCCACGCCGAGCTGCTGGTGATCGGCCGCGCCCATGCCTACGCCGTCCTGCACGAATCGCCCTGCCCGGCAGTCGCTGTGTAGTTCTGCCGCGCGCCAACCGATAGTCTCTCCAGAGTTTGCAGAATGCTAACCCATGAACCCGCTCTTCTCGTCCGAGCCCGTCGGCAAGGCTACCTCGACGCCCGCCGCGCCGGCGCACAACAACTGCTGCGTCCGTACGCCCTGTGGTGTTGGCGTCTGAAGCTGCCTGTGATTTGGCTGGAAAAGCGCGCTCCGTGCTCCCGCTACGCCACTGTGCATCTCGATCTCTTCACCACTTCCCGAATTCTTACGCCGCTAGGACAATCCGAACTGGCCGCACTCAGCGCTTGCCGGGCAGCCGTCTCCGCGCACGACGCCTCCTGGGATCGCATCCCCCTGAAGGACGCTGCCGCCTTGGCCCACGCGGTCCTGCGAGCCGCCATCCGCCCCGAAAATCACGAGCCGAATCGCCTTCGAAGGGTGGCCAAGATCCTGCAAATCGCCAGCGCAGCTTAGTTCCTGGTGGGACAGGCGAATCGGTTTGTATCGCCTGTCAGAATGGGTCTGTGGCCCACGAAATTTCACGAAAAGCTCGATGCGCTTGGGTGGGCCAGGCACTTTGGCCTGCCAGGCGGAGGTTGCCAACCTGCCCCATCCATTTTCCTGTTGACATCCGACCCAAGTGGCAACATACTGATGTCGGATGCCGACCCGAGACAAAGGCGACGAACGGACCAGCCTCCTCCAAGGCACCTTGGATCTCCTGATTCTGGGCTCCCTCGTCCTCGGCCCGCAGCATGGTCAAGGTATCGCCCGCTCGATCCAACATGAATCCGAAAGCGTCTTCCTCGTCGACCATGGCTCGCTGTATCTCGCCTTACAGCGCCTGGAGGAAAAGGGCTGGGTCGATGCCAAATGGGGCGTCTCCGACAATAACCGTCGGGCGCGATTCTACAAACTGACCGCGAAAGGCCGGAGTCGGCTGACCGATAAAACCGCCGAGTGGCGAAAAATTGCCGGCGCCATGGCGCGGATTCTCAGAACAGGCGAGTCGGAGGCCTAATCATGTTCTGGCGCAAGAAAAGATCCTTCGAAGACTTCCAGCAAGAGATCGAATCGCACCTGGCGATCGAAGGCGACCAAATTCGCGATGCCGGACGTTCTGCCGATTCCGATGCCGCCGCAAGGCGATCGTTTGGAAACATCGCCGCCACCCAGGAGCGTTGGCACGAGCACAATCGCTGGATGTTCTTCGACCACCTGAAGCGCGATCTGCGCCAGGCCGTCCGCCAGTTGCGGCGGCGCCCGGGCTTCTCAGCCATCGTCATCCTCACACTCGCCTTGGGAATTGGGGCCAACTCCGCAATTTTCAGCGTCGTCGATGCCGTGCTGCTGCGACCTCTTCCCTACAAGGATCCCGCCCGCCTCGCCATGGTGTTTTCCGGCGACCCCGCGCGCGAGCTGCATGAAGGCCGGGTGTCACTGCTCAACTTCGAGGATTGGAAAAGCCAGAGCCGCAGTTTTGACTACATGACCGTGTTCATCGGGCAAACCTTTCTGCTCGCCACCGGCGGGGCGCCGGAAAGAATGCGCTCTGCCCGCGTGACGGCGGACTTCTGGCCGCTGCTCGGCGTTGAGCCTCTGCTGGGGCGCGTGTTTACTCCCGACGAAGAGAAGCGCGGTGACCGGGTCGCCGTGCTGAGTTACCAGCTATGGCAGCAGCAGTTCGGAGGCAGCGCAGATGTGCTGGGAGCCCGCCTCACCATGGACGATCGAAACTACGTGGTCATTGGCGTAATGCCGCCGGACTTCCATTTCCCGTTTGCGGATACAAAGGTGTGGGAGCCCGTCACCGCGCATCCTTACTGGATCACACGCGACCGCAGGACCACGCGCGCGGGTTCGCCATGGCTGGTGCTCGCAAGGCTCAAGAGAGGCGTAACGTGGTCCCGGGCGCAAAACGAAATGGACGGCATTGCCCGCCGCCTCCGATCTGAGTATCCTGGCCCCGAGATGCCGGCCACCATCCCTGTGGTCCCACTCGATATCCACTCCACCGCCAAATTCCGCCTGTCGTTGTGGCTTCTGCTTGGCGCTGTTTTCCTCATGCTGCTCATCGCCTGCATCAACGTGGCGGGCCTGCTGCTGGCGCGCGGATCGGTCCGCGAACGCGAATTCGCGGTTCGCCGTGCGCTGGGCGCGCGAGGACTGCGCATCGCCGGCCAGGTTTTAACGGAGACGCTGGTGCTTGCGGCGTGCGGAGGCTTACTCGGACTGTTGCTGGCAGCCAGTGGCGCCGCGGCCGTGAAGGCGTTCGGCCCGGCCGACATTCCACGACTGGCCGAGGCGCGCGTCGATTGGGCGGTGATCTGGTTCACCGCCGGCATCACCGCGCTCACCGCGTTACTCGCCAGCGTGTGGCCCGCGTTCGCAGCCGGCAAGACGCAAGTCTCCAGCCGGCAGTGGACGTCCGCCTCCACGCGGCGTGCCGGCGACCTGATGGTAGTGGGAGAGTTCGCTTTGGCCTGCATTCTGCTGATCTCCGCGACCCTGTTGATCCGCAGTTTTCTGCTCCTGCGCGCGGTAGAAATGGGCTTCCAGCCGGACCACTTACTCACCATGCGCATCGATCTCCACGTGGGAAGGACTAACGATCAGCAGGCCGCCTATTTCGAGGAGGCGATCGCACGCTCCCAGGCCATCCCGGGCGTCCGTTCCGCCGCTGCCATATCGGGATTCCTGAGAACCGATCCCGAAGACTCGGTGCAAATGGAGGGACGTCCCCTGCAGCATCCGGGACCTTGTCTAGACCTCATTGCCGGGCCGTTCTTTGAAACCGCTGGAATTCCGCTGAAGCGAGGGCGCGTCTTCTCCGATCGCGACAGCCGCGGCGCGCCGCCAGTCGCCATCGTCAATGAAGCGATGGCGCGAACCTATTGGCCCGGGAGCGACCCGGTCGGCAAGAGATTCCGCTTTCGCGCGTCGGACCCGTGGCTCACCGTAGTCGGAGTGACCGGCGACATGCGGCGCCAAGGCCTGGACCGTCAAGCCGCGCCCCAGGCCTTCCTTCCGCACCGCCAGGGAGCCGCGGACATGATGGATGTCATCGTGCGCACCCACTCGGAGCCTGCGGCGATGGCCGCCATCGTTCGCAACCAGATTCAAGACTTCGACAAGACCGTAGCCAAATTCAAGATCGCCGCTGTGAGCCAGGAACTTGTCGAAGAGACAGGCGAGCGCCGGTTCGACACGTGCCTCGTCAGTAGTTTCGCCATGGTCGCGCTGTTACTCTCGGCCGTCGGCATTTATGGATTGCTGCACCATACCGTGGCGCAGCGAACCAACGAAATCGGAGTCCGAGTAGCGCTCGGAGCAAATCCCGCGGCGGTGATGAGCATGGTGCTGCGCCAGGGTTTGATGCTCGCCGGGGCCGGCGCCGGTCTGGGCCTGATGGGCGCATTTCTCGTGTCGGGGCTGCTGTCGAAGCTGCTCTACGAAGTCGCCCCTACGGACCCCCTCACGTTCGGAGTATCCCTGCTGCTGCTGATCGTCGTAGCCGGAGTAGCCTGCTATCTGCCCTCGCGTCGCGCCGCCCGAATCGACCCGATCCTGGCCCTTCGCCACGAGTGACCGGCTATAACTCTCTCTCTATCGACTCCCCAGCAGCACGCGTCCCGACTGAAAGGAATAGCGTGCGATCTGCGGCGCCCACTTGCTGAAACTCACACAGGGATGGTCTTCAAGCTTGGACCGCATGCTGTCCAGTTTGCTGAATAATCCCTCCCATCGTTGCGCCTGAAGTCCGCCATTGGCGACTGGCTTTCCCGCGACGGACGCTTTGCTCACCTTGATGTTGTCGATGTAGGTCCACCAGGTCTCGGTGTGATCCTCCCGTATCAACTCTCCTAGAATCTCGGTGGTCTCAGCCGGATAGCCGGTCAGCATCGCGAGCAGCAGTAACGCACATCGATGCTCTCCGCCTTTGGCTGCATCCCCAATGAATAGGGAGCGGTCGCGGTCGCCGACCGAGGCCCGAATGAGCCGGTAGATGTTGACAAAACGCTTGCCGGCGCGAGGAGATGGAATCAGTTCGTGCAGCAGCTTCATGAACGCTTTCTCCCAGTCTTCAATACGCAGATGTTCCGGGCTTCGGTCAATCGACGGCGCCGAATGTTTCTTGGCGGGGGCGGCTGTTTCCGAACTGGCTTGGGAGGCATCCGTTGTGGCGCCGGAACCGGACGCCTCAGCGGATGCCACCGTAGCTGCAGTGCCCCCACGCTGCGCGGGCTTCTCCGCGGCGCCGGAGAGTGTGTCCACCAGCCGGCCAAATCCGATGGAACTCATCGGGCGCAGTGTGTAAGGAATCTGAAGAATCTTCTCCAGGTAATTGAGAGGGGTGGACTGCCAAAGCAATTCCAGTTCCGGGTCGCTCGTGTCGTCGGAATGAGCGCCCAGAGCAGCAGAGTGGTGCTCCAGGGAGTGCAGCAGCCAGCGCGGGTCCACTCCCACTACAACCACAAAAAGGGGAAACGCCAGCAGAAGATTGACCGCTTGCAAAACCTCCACTACGGTCTTCTCTCTGCAGCGGTCCAAGTCGTCAATGTAAAGGACAATGCGGTCCACGCGCGGGAACAGCTTACGATCATGGTCCTTGTCCTGCTGCCGCAACTTGATCTCCGAGTCGGCTTCCTCTTCGGCATCGCGCAACAGGGAACTGAGTTGACTGAAATCCGTTCGCACGCGGGCTATCAGGCCGCGCTGGCTCGTATAGTCTGTGCTTTCGTTTCGCTGCCGGATATAGTCCGCCAGGCGCCGGTCGGCTCTGAGAAGCTCGAGTTGCTCGTTCAACGCCTTAGCCGTCTCATTCGACTTCCTGACTTGCGCTTGCAGTGTCGCCACCTGAGTAGCCAGCGCATCGCGCTGAAGCGTGAGGCTTTTCGCGCGCTCCTGTTTCTTACTCTCGATGAGTTTTTGCCGGGCATCCCGGGCATTCTGAATGAAGCCCAATGCCTTTCGCGCTCCGGGCAGAAACCATACCAGAAAGCCCGAAAGCGTGACCATCACGGTTGTAACTTGGCCCATGATTCCGGCCAGTGGATACCGCTTGAGCAGGAACATGCAAATCCAGCCCAGGCCCAAAGCAACCGCCGGCGCCACCAGCCAGACCCACAGCTTTTCAGTGTGGCGAATGGTAAAGAAGATGGCGCTCCAAATTCCGCGCAGCTCCAGAATCTCAGATTTGACTTGCCCGGCTGCGGTTTCGAAATTCGCCAGGTTCATTTCCGCGCCGGCGAGTTCGATGTTCTTCTGCACGTCGGGTTGGTTGATCGCGAAATGATAAGCCGCGTCTAAGAGTTCGCGCGGCTCCAGGCTCGCTTCCACTTCAGCCTGGCTGTTCTGGAGTGCTGCCATGCGCTCTTCGATATTCCTCAGGGCTTCGTCCGCCTGCGCCTTTCTCCGTTCTGCCTCGGCCAGCCCCGCCTGCGAGCTCGATGCCGCGGCCAGAATGCGCGCCCGCGCTTCTTGGGAATCCGTGCCGCGGCGCCTGGCCAGTGCGGCCGCCAAACCCTCGAAGATTTCGCTGGTCAGGCTGGCCCACAGGTTCGCATCGATGTAACTCCAGGCGTTGAACTTGATTTGAACGATGTTTTCACAGAACGCGCTCTCTCCTCCGGCGTCCTGCGCGTCATCCTGAAGCACCTGAATCCGGTTCTCCAACTGGCGCATGAAAAAGCTCTTGCCGGTGCCCCAGTCGCCGAACAGGCCGAGCGAAAGCGGAGGCTGGACTTCCTTCGCTGCCATAACGGCCGCCAGCGCTTCCACTTCGCCTTTGATGTCCAGCAGGTCCTCGCCATCGGGAACGTCCGATTGATATCCCGCCAGCTCCTGGTAGCGCGCGCCCCCTGAAGCGGTAGCCTCCACCAAAACACCGTCGTCTGGAGTTGCCGTGCTCTCTTGGCCGTCGAATTCGAAAATCGGACATTCGGAATCGGGCCGCATCTGATCGGTGAACAGATCGAGAAACGTCTGTGCCGATTTCTCGCGCGGCGAGCGTTGCTCCCAAGCGCCAATAAAGTGTTGCGTCACCGTTGCGGGAATCGAGGCATGCTCGAACACGCGACCGCCGTTGGGCTCGCCAACGCCTGGAACCACAGTGCCGTTGGCGATCCAGGGCGAAACCAGGATGGCCGGCACCCGCACACCGAGCCGGTCAAAACGAAACTCGGAGCCCGTTCCTGTTGCGTCCGCGGGCGCGACGAAGTTGTCCGGCGGGCACGCGGGCGGCGGGACATGGTCGTAGATGCCCCCGTGCTGGTCGTAGACAATCAGCAGCGCCGTGCTCTTCCAGAGTGCGGGATTGCCGCGGATGGCATTGTAGACCGAACCGATAAACAACTCGCCCTGCTGTACGTGGTGGTCCGGGTGCTGGTCCGACGCTAGCGCTTCGACGCCGTTCGCTAAATGATCGGTATGGTTCGGCTCGACAAGACTGTAATCGGGCAGGGTCCCCCGCCTGCAGTCCTGCAGGAACTGTTCGTAGGTGGCGCTCGTCTGGGGCGTGTGTTTCAGAACTTGACCGGCGCCGTACAACGAGCTCTCCTGATCGTAGTAATAAACCTTCGACGTGCGCTTGGACTGCAGCATCCGATCGAAGATACTCGCGTAAGCCTCCTTACTGTAGGAGGTGTCATTCCCAACCTGGCCGAATGACGTGCCATAGTGGGCGAATGCCTGATTAGCGGGGACCGAACCGGGCACCGAGGAGAACCATCCGTTAAAGACCGCAAAGCTGCGCGCCAGTGTCGTGAGCACCGGCAATCGGTTAGGCGCAAAGTAATACATCACCATCCGCGAATGGTTTGCATTCTGGCGCTGGCCCCAATAGCTGCGCACGAATCCTTGCATGGCGGGCGTGGTCGGATACCCGCTGGTTCCGTCATAGAGTTGCTCTTGGACGGCACGGAAACTATGCGCCGGATCCGGGTCGAGTTGGCCCTGGAATTCTGCCAACGGTTGGACCTTGATAAGTTTGCCCGCGTTGTCCGGATTCGTCTCGGCGCCCGTGAGCCCCTCAATCCGAGGATCGACCCCCATCAATCCCCCGAGCATGTGATCGAAGGACCGACCCTGCATCATCAAAACGACAATGTGCTTGAGGCTGTCTAGACCGGCAGGCATAAACCCGTTGGCAAAGTATCGCACATCGCGAGCCCGCACGAGTCTTGCCTTGGCTTCCCGGTCGGGCTGTGCCCGATTTTCAACTCGCCGGGTTTCGGTGTGATCACTGGCGCCGGCCAATCCCGCTTCCTGCAGTTGGTGGCGCGGTTCGATTTCTGAGTTGTTCCACCAACCCGCGGACCTGCCCGTCGGAGGGCTGCAGTCGCAGCGCTTCCTCGAGTTCTGCTGTGGCGGCGGCCGGATCGCGGCTCAGCAGGAGCAGTCCCAGGTTCTTGTGAAACGGCGCCGAGTGAGGTTCGAACTGCACCGCCAGGCGCTCTTCGCTCAGCGCGTGCTCCAGGTCGTTGCGCTCCACATACACGCCCGCCAGGTTGTTGTGCAGGATGCCGGCCTGCGGAGATTGCGCCACCGTGACTTGGAGTAGCGTGAAATCGTCGCGCCAGTCCGGATTGCGCGCCACCGTCTGCCACGCCCCGGCCAGCAGGATCGCGATGCCCGACGTCCACGCCAGTGCCGATTGCCGCGCCCACCACCACTCCCAGCCGATTCCCACGATCCATGCGAAGCCTACGGAGGGCAGATAGAGATAGCGCTCGGCGAAGACGTTTTGCCCGACTCCTGTGAGGTTCAACGCCGGCGCCAACGTCAGCGCGATCCACAGAACGCCGTACGTGACTGCCGGTGGCGTCCCTCGACGAAAGGCCATCACCGCGACTGCGGCCAGCGCGGCCAGTGAGATCAGAAACGATGGCGTCACGCTACGAGTCGCCTGGAAGATGTGAAAGTAATTTAGGTCAAGCGGCAGAATCAACTTGCCGAGATATTGCGCTGCGGTCACGATTGCACTGAAGCCGAACTCTACCGGCGCGAGGTGGTGAAACGTCTGCTGCCCGGGCGCGAGTCCGCCCAGCGCCGACCATCGCAACACCAGGTACATGGCGAGTGTGGCCGTCAGCGCGCCGTACAGGGCCGCGTTCTTGCGCAGATCGCGGAGAGGACGGCCCAGGCAGATCCGCTCGTATCCCAGGTACAGCGGCAGTAGCATGATGCCGGTCTCCTTGCTCATCAGCGCCGCCAGGTAGAGAGCGCAGTGCCCCACAATCCGGCCGCCGCGCGGCGATCCCCCTTGCCTGGCGAACCACCACACCACCGCTACCGCGATCGCCGTCAGCATCATGTCCGGCAGGGACGCGATCCAGTCCACCACCTCCGTATGGATGGGGTGAACCGCGAAGAGTGCGGCCGCCGCCAACGCGATGCGCGACCGCGTGGTGAGTTGCCAGGCTAAGAAGTAAACAAGGACCGTAGTGAGCGCGTGCATCAGCACGAAGAAGAGGTGATACCCGAACGCCTCAAATCCGAACAGGCCGTGCAGCAGAATATAGACCAGGAATTGCAGCGGCCGATAGTAGTTTCCTTGCACGCCGCGAAACGACCAGACGCCCGAACCGAACGCCGCCGCAATGCGATGCCCGCTCACCAGGGGATTCTGTAGAAGCTGTTCTTTATCGTCGCCAACGAAGCCGTTCGAAAACGAGTTGGCATAGACCAGAAACGCCAGCACCGCCAGCATGATGACGTGAGGCAGCCAAGGCCGGGAGGGGGACTTCTTCTGCGGAGCTTTTCGCTTGCTCATGCCAAACAAGCGATTGTAGCGTGGCGCTCCGTCCTGCTAATAGAACAGGTACTTCCGCCACTGCGCTTCGCCGCGCCCGAGCATGCGCATCAGGTGCCGGCTGGTGTGAAGGCTGAAGGGTTTGGGCTGGCGCAGCAGTTTCATGCCGGCTTCATCCGGTGTGCGATTGCCCTTGCGGTTGTTGCACCCGTGGCAGCAGGCCACCAGATTCTCCCATGCCGATTCGCCGGCGCGCGAGCGGGGAATCACGTGGTCCAGCGTCAACTCGCCCGAAGGCAGCGTCTTGTGGCAATACTGGCAAGTGTAGCGATCGCGCATCAGGATGTTCTTGCGCGACAGCGCCCGCGTCTGGTGCGGGATGCGCCGGTATTCCAGCAGCCGGATCACCGAGGGCAGACGCACTGCCGCTCTGGCCGAGTGGATGGAACTGGGACATTCCTCCTCCGCCGATGCCACGCCCTTCAGGACAAGCACCAGGGCGCGCCGTGCCGCGCAGATGTTGATCGGCTCATAACTGGCATTCAGCACCAGCACGGGTTTCTGCAATCGTTCAGTTGGCATTCAGAAAGCTCCCCCGGAAATAGAGTCGTTCGCCGCGCTTGCCGCTTCCAGACGCCGGTCTACGCGGGCGACAGTCAAAAGCGCGACCCGCGATGCGCCGGCCCTCTTCAGGGCAAGGGCGCATGAGGCCGCGGTAGAACCTGTGGTCATCACATCGTCAATGAGCAAAATCCGTTTGCCCACGACCATTTTGGCGGCGTTTCTCCGGCCGCCGAACGCCGCGGCCACGTTGCGCCGCCGCGCCGAATTGCTGAGCCCTGCCTGCGTGGCCGTGAAGCGCACACGCTTGAGAGGCGAGATCATCGGAATACCGCGCTGCCGCGGCAAGCGCCTGAGCCAGCAGTTCCGACTGATTAAAGCCGCGCTGCCAGCGCTTGCGCCAGTGCAGGGGCACGGCTGTCACGGCATCGAAACGTTCGTCGCGCGGCAGCGCCTCCGCCAGCAGTTCGCCCAACGGCTCCGCCAGCGGCTTCACCTTGCCGTATTTCAGCAGGTGGATCAGTTCGCGCAGCGCGCCCTCATAGGCGCCGTAACAGTAAGCCGCGTCAAAACCACGAAGGCCGCTGCGGCACAGAGCGCAACGGCCTTCGGAATCCAGGGGGAAGCGATTTCGGAACGGGGTCCGGCAATCCACGCAGAAGAATTCCGCGCTCAAGGGGACCGCCTCACTCAGGCAGTGGGCACAAACCGGAATCCGGGAAATCTCCGTGAGAGGCTGGGCACAAATGCGGCAATCGCTGGGGAACAGAAGGGAAAAAAGGGCGTGAGAGGTTGTTCGGGCTACCGAGGGGCCGATGCTTGCGACTGCGGTTCGTCTAATACTACTCGAGAAGACCCACCTCCGCTAAGTTTCATTGTAGCCGAATTCAGGGATGTGCGAAATACAAGATTTGGTGAATTTGTTGTGACAGCGCTGGGAGTACAATACGTTCCAAAGGCCCTGTCGTCATGCGTGCTCGAATTATCACTCTGGGACTGGCGGCCACAATCGGACTGTGGGGACAGCCGAACATCACGCCGAGGGGAAGACGCGGCCGCGGCGCCGGCCAAACTACCGCAATCGAACATCCGCGTGGACACCAACCTGGTGCTGGTCCCAGTGACTGTCTGCGACCCCAACAACAAGCCCGTCACCGGCCTGGAGAAGGAGCATTTCCGCGTCTTCGACGACAAAGTGGAGCAGACCATCACGCACTTCGCCATGGAAGACGAACCGCTGGCGGTGGGGCTGGTCTTCGACACCAGCGGCAGCATGGGGACCAAACTGCGACGCTCGCGCATGGCCGCCGCGGCGTTCTTCCGGCAGGCCAATCCCGAAGACGAGTTTTTCCTGGTGGCGTTCAATGACCAGCCGCGCCTGGTGGTCCCCCTGACACGCGATGTCTCCGAGATCCAGAACCAGCTCACCTTCACGACGTCGAAAGGCCGCACGGCGCTGCTCGACGCCATTCTGCTGGCCCTCAACGAAATGAAGAAGTCGAAGATGAAGCGCAAGGCGCTGCTGATCATCTCCGACGGCGGCGACAATAGCAGCCGCTACACCGAAGGTGAAGTGAGGAATCGGGTGCGCGAGGGCGATGTGCTGATCTACGCGATCGGGATCTTCGAGCCTTACGGATCGCGCGGCCGGTCGCCCGAGGAACTGAACGGACCGGGATTGCTGAACGATCTGGCCGAGCAGAGCGGCGGGCGGCATCTCCCGGTGGAGGATCTGGCCGAACTGCCCGATGTGGCGGCCAAGATCGGAATCGAGCTACGCAATCGCTACGTGATCGGGTTCACGCCCACCGACCAGCAGCGTGACGGCCGGTACCATCACGTGAAGGTTCAGGTGGCGCCGCCCCACGGACTGCCTGCGCTGAAGGCTTATTGGCGCACCGGCTATTACGCTCCGGCGGAGTGACCTCTTGCAGCGAGCGTGCGCTTGTTCAGGGAGCGCATGACCATCTCGGTGGAATGCTCCAGCGGCTCTTCCCCCGAAACGGCGAGGTCGGCGAATTTCCGTGTGGGGTGCACAAACCATTCGGCGCTCGGGCGCACGGTTCGTTCGTACTGCTCGCGCACCGATTCGGGAGTGCGGCCTCGTTCGGCGACATCGCGCGCCAGGCGGCGTTCGAAGCAGACGGCCGGGTCGGTCTCCACGTACACCTTGGTATCCAGCATGGTTCGCAGTTCGGGCCAGTAGAGCACGAACAATCCCTCCACAATCACGAATTCACTGGGCTCAATGCGCCGCGTTTCGGCGGTGCGTTCGTAGCCCGCGAAGGAATAGACGGGCTCCTCGAAAGCCTGGCCGTCCGCCATATCCTGCAGGTGCAGGTGGAGCAGTTCCCAATCGAGCGCGTCGGGGTGATCGAAATTCACCTTCTTGCGTTCTTCGAGAGCAATCTCTTCCATGCCGCGATAGTAGGAGTCGAGGGAAACGATGGACGTTCCGGGGAGTTTCCGCGCAAGCTGTCGCGACAACTCGGTTTTGCCGGAACTCGACGGACCGGCGATGCCGATGATGTGAGGTCTCATGGAACTGTCGGGGAGGTCTCTTCAGTCTCGCACAACTCGCTCGATTGCTTCCAGGAGTCCGTCTACCGTAAAGGGCTGCGCTTCGGCGGCGATCTCCACTCCCAGCGAGAGCGCAGTCCGGGTGGTAACGGGCCCGATGGAAATGGCCTTCACGCCGCGGAGCGATTCGGCGCCGTAGAGGGAAACGAAGTTCTGCACGGTGGACGAGCTGGTGAAGGTGATGGCGTCGACGGCGTCGGGAAAAGGTTCGGTGACTTCGGGAGCAACTGTGCGGTAGGCTTCCGCCACGTCGACCTCGGCGCCGCGTTTGGCCAGTTCGGTGGGGATCACGTCGCGCGCCACGGCGGCGCGCGGCAGCAGCACGCGCTTGCCAGAGAGATCATGCGCGGCGAACGCTTCCAGCAGGCTTTCGGCCACATACTCTGCGCCCATCAGGTCCACTTTGAGGTGAAGCGCTTCCACCGCGGCGCGTGTGGCGGGACCGATGGCGCAGATGCGGGCGCGTAGCGAGCGGAGATCGGTCGCGGACCGATCGAGCCGCTCAATGAAGTAGCGGACGCCATTAGCACTGGTGAAGATCAGCCAGTCGTAGGAAGCGAGATTGTCGATGGCGCGGTCGAGCGGCGCGGGATCGGCGGGCGGTTGCATCTCGATGGTCGGAATCTCGATGACGCAGGCGCCGAGCGCTTCCAGGCTCGCCGCGAGACCGCCGGCCTGGCCTTTGGCACGAGTGACTACGATGCGCTTGCCGAAGAGCGGCAGATTTTCGTACCAGTTCAATTTCTCGCGCAGGCGCACCACTTCCCCCACGATCACGGTGGCGGGCGGCTTCATGCCGTGCTGCTCGATGAGGCACGGCAGAGTGGCGAGCGTCCCGGCGAGCGTCTCCTGATCGGGGCGTGTGGCCCAGCGGACCGCCATGGCGGGCGTTTCGGGCGAGCGGCCGCGCGCCATCAACTCGCGCGCGATCTGCGGAAAGGTGGTGAGGCCCATGAAGATCACGAGCGTCTCGGCGAGCCCGACTTTGTCCCAGTCGATTTCGGCGACGGCGTGGCCCGTCACGAAAGTCACGGCCGAGGTGTGATCGCGATGCGTGAGCGGAACTCCAGTGTAGGCGGCGATGCCGAGGGGCGTCGTGACCCCGGGAACGACTTCGAAGGGAATGCCGGCATCGGCGAGGGCCTCGGCTTCTTCGCCGCCGCGGCCGAAGATGAACGGGTCGCCTCCTTTGAGCCGGACCACGGTGCGGCCTTGGAGGGCCCGCTCGATGAGCATGGCGCAGATTTGATCCTGCGTGAAGGCGTGGGCGGATTTTTTCTTGCCGACGTAGATGCGCTCGGCGCTGGCGGGGGCGACAGAGAGCAGGGCGGCGGGGGCGAGGTGATCGTAGAGGATGACGTCGGCTGTTTCGAGGATGCGGCGGCCTTTGACGGTGATGAGCGACGGGTCGCCCGGCCCGGCGCCTATGAGGTAGACCTTCTTCACGGCTGGCCTTCGGCCCACTTGGCAGGCGGAAGCGCCTGCCCCACCTTACGCACTGACGGCCTCCAGGATTTGGCGGGCTCCTTTTTTCAGGAGTTCTTCACCCAGGGTTTGGCCCAATTCGGCGGCGTGCGCGACTTCGCCTTCGGCTTCGGATTTCACCATTTCCGATGCGTCGGGGGAGATGACTATTCCGAGGAGGCGCAGACGATTTCCAGACACGGTGGCGTGGGCTCCGATCGGCACCTGGCAGCCTCCTCCCAACGCTTTCAGGAGGCCTCTTTCGGCAGCGACCGCGGCGTGGGTGGCGGCGTGATCAAGGGATTGGACTGCGTCGAAGCCCTTGCCGTTCGCACGGGTTTCGATGGCCAGCGCTCCCTGCCCCACCGCCGAGCACATGCAATCGGCATCCAGGATTTCAGCGATGCGATCTCCCCATCCCAGCCGCTTCAGTCCGGCGGCGGCCAGCAGGATGGCGTCGTATTGCCCTTCATCGAGTTTGCGCAGGCGCGTATCCAGGTTGCCGCGCACCGATTCGATGACCAGGTCGGGGCGGAGCTTGCGCAATTGGGCGGAGCGGCGCAGGGAACTGGTGCCGACGCGCGCGCCCGGCGGCAGTTCGTCGATGCGCTTGCCGACCACGGCATCGCGCGGATCTTCCCGCTCCGGGACGGCCGCCAGCACCAGGCCTTCCGGCAATTCGGTGGGCAGGTCCTTGAGGCTGTGGACGGCGAGATCGGCGCGCCCATCGAGCAGCGCCTCTTCGATCTCCTTGGTGAAAAGACCCTTGCCACCGACCTTCGCCAGGGGCACGTCGGTGATCTTGTCGCCGGTGGTTTTGATGATTTCGATGCGGCACTCCTGGCCGAGGGCCGTGAGTTGCGCCTCCACCCAATGTGCCTGCCACAGGGCAAGCTGCGAACCACGCGATGCGATCACGAGCATGAATATCAGTCCTGGAGGTGAAACGCTTTCTTGATGGCCGCCACCACGTGCGCGCCTTCGGGATGGCCGGCGTGGTTGCGTAATTCCGAAATGGGCCCGTGCGCGACCTTGTTGATGATACCGCGGGTGAGCGCCTCCAGCGCCTCTTCCTGCTGCGGCGTGAGGACTCCGAACTTGCGCTTCACCTTCTCCAATTCGCCCAGGCGAATCTGTTCGAGCTGCTCCTGCAGGCTGACGATGGTGGGAGTGACTTCGGCTACTTTGAGCCGCGCCATCATGCGGTCCACTTCCTCCGCCACCATGGTCTCGGCGTGCTCCGCTTCCTTCATGCGCTCGCGGAGATTGGAGTTGACCACTTCCTGCAGGTCGTCGATATCGTAGAGGAAGATATTGTCGATCTCGTTGACGGTGGGCTCAATGTTGCGCGGCACCGCGATATCGATGAGGAACATCGGCTTGTTGCGGCGGGCCTGGATGACGCGCTGCATCTCTTCCTTGTGCAGCACGAAATGGGGCGCGCCCGATGAGGTGATGACGATATCGACTTCGGGCATCATGCTGACGAAGCGCGTGTACTCTACCGGGGTGCCCTGGAACAGCGCCGCCATTTCCACGGCGCGCTGATGCGTGCGATTGGTGACGAAGACGTGGGAAGCGCCGGAGCGTCGCAGATGGCGCGCGGCCAGTTCGGACATCTTGCCCGCGCCCACGATCATGATGGTCTTGCCAGCGAGGGAGCCGAAGATCTTGCGAGCCAATTCCACCGCGGCATAACTGACGGAGACGGCCATCTGCCCGATGCCGGTATCGGAGCGAACGCGCTTGGCTACGCCGAACGCGCGGCTGAGCAGGCCTTCGAGCCATCCACAGAGAGTGCCGCAATCCTTGGCGTGGCCGTAAGCGGTCTTGAGCTGCCCGAGAATCTGGGGCTCGCCCACCACCATGGAATCGAGGCTGGCGGCGACGCGGAAGATGTGGTGAATGGCTTCCTGGCCTTCGCGGCGATAGAGGTGCGGCTCCAGTTCCACGGGGTCCACGCCTTTGCGTTCGGCGAGAAAGGCGTCGACGATGGCCTGGGGGTCGGAGCGATCGTCTGTGGTGACTACGATCTCCACGCGATTGCAGGTGGAGAGGATCATGGCTTCGGAGACGCCTGCGTGGGCCCGCAGATCGGCCAGCGCGGCGGGCAGGGTCTCTTCACGGAACGCAAGCCGCTCACGCACCGCAACGGGCGCCGTCTTGTGGCTCACGCCGGTGATCAGCAGCTTCATTGTTTTAAGAAGATGGCGCCGAGACGGGCGTGAGCCGCCCAGGTCAACGCGGAAAAGCCGAGCACGGTCACGGTCATGATGGCCGCCTTGCGTCCGCGCCAACCGGCGGTGGTCCGCAAGAGGACGAGGGCCATGTAGATTCCCCAGGTGAAAAACGAGATCGCGATCTTCGGCTGCGCTATCCAGGCGGTCTTATATTCAATAAAACCCCACGTGCTGCCGGCCACTACGCCCAGCGTCATCAGCACGAAGCCAATTCCCATGGATTTGGAGATGAGGTCGTCCAGCGTGCCCAGCGGGGGCAGCCGGTAGTAGAGTTTGCGCGGTTTCTTGGATTTGAGCTCGCGCTCCTGAAAGAGGTAGAGCACGGACGACACGGTGGTGAGCAGCAGGGCTGCGATGCCGAGCAGCACCAAAACGATATGGACGGTGAGCCAGGTGTCGCGGATGATGGGGCTGGACCAGGCGCTCACCGGGTTACCCATGGTGGCGACCAACGCCATCACGAACACCAGGGGGAAGATGAAGACGCTGAGGCTTTCCAGTTTGTAGCGCCAGTGGACGAACAGGTAGGCCACCACGATGATGAGACTGCACATGGAAAGCGTCTCGTAGACATTAGTGATGGGGCAGCGGTTGTTGACGATGCCTTCTTCCATGATGGAGACGAAGTGGAAGACGGCGCCGAATGTGAAGGCCCCGAGCGCGACGCGGAAGAGATGTTCGCGGCGGCGGACTAAAGTAAGGATGGCGTGCCAGAGACCCACCGAGTACAGCGCGGCGGCCACGCGCAGCCAGATAACGCTCATTTCACCCATGGACGATCCGGTAACGTTGAGTCTTAAATTCGATTATAACGTTAGCTTTATGATATGCCCGCCCCCATGTAGGGGTGGTAGGGGTATTTGGTGTGGGGTTACGCGGCAGTTGTGCGCGGGTGACGCTGGATCGGAGGGTGCGGTTTGATTTTGCGCCAGGATAAGCGGTTTGGATGTATGGGGTTGCGGGGATGCGTGAGATTTGGGTGACGCAGGAATGCAAATGCGTGCGGTTTTTTGAGTTTTGGTAAGTGCTTTGGATTTGGCGGATTACGGGAGTGGTCGGAAATCGGGTGACGCTGGATTTGCGGAGTGGGTTTGGATGTCGCACGGCGGGTGCCCCTCATTCCGGTATAGCATCGCCTTGGGAGAAGTCCGAGGTTTGGGGTGGTTAAGTTCGTGAGACGACGGGGGAAGGGCATTTGGGCGGGGCGTGACTGGGAAAGGATGTTTTGTTGTACTAACCCGCATGGTGTGATACGGTCGCCTCATGGACGAGGACGATTCGCCATCATTGTCGCCCCGTGAAGGGGATTTGCTCTTTCGGGATGACCTTCCTGATTGGCACAACAATGCCTGCCTGAACGCCACTTGGGGCGACGATAGGGCGGCCTACATGGAAGGCTATCGGCGCGGTGCGCGATTGCTCGTAGAGCATGTCGATGAGCACGCCCGCGACCAGGATTTCCTCGTGTACCCAATCATGTTCCTCTATCGGCACCACATCGAGCTGGCGCTGAAGAACATCATCTTGCAAGTGCCCTATGTCATCGAGCGCGAACTGACTACCCCGAAAAAAAAGGCACCTGGATAGGCACAGGCTGGATTGGCTGTGGGCGGATTTGAAACCTATCTGGGCGGAATTTTGTCGGAAGGCGGGATGGGATACGCTCGACGTGGTCGACGTCCACGGCGTCGATGATTACATTGCGCAGCTTTCCAAGATGGACCAGGATTCGTTCGCATTTCGCTCTACCCACTCGAAAAAGGGTGAGCGGTCACTGCCGCCCGAGTTGACGCGAATCAATCTCCGGAATTTCGCAGAGATGCTTGAGCGCCTGGCGAATTACTTCGACGGTATGGACGCGGCGTTGTACAGCCTCGTCGAAGCAAAGTCAGAGATGGAAGCGGAGTACCGGAGCGAAATGGCTCACTACATGGATTACGCATGATGACACCACCATCGCGCGCGCATGGCCGGGCACGCTAACATCTAAACCACGAAGGTTTACGACCGGTGCGACCACGAGGTGAGCTTACCGAAATTGAAGGGTGGGAATTTGATGAAAGCCAACCTAATTAAAGAGCGCGATGTAAGGATTCACGCGAACCTATGGCATACGTCCATGTGTCTGCTCGAGAGAGGGCAAGAACAGGAGCGGGCATCGTTCCATCAATTCATGGGAAGTCTCGTTTTCACCGCCTTTACGTTGGAAGCGTATCTGAACTGGCTCGGAGAGAAGCTGTTTCCCCATTGGAAATACTTAGAGCGACTGAACCCAAAAGAGAAACTAGAGGTCATTTCGGACCGATTGGGCGTGAAGGTCGAATTAGGCGGACGTCCATGGCAGGTTATGAAAGACCTGTTCAACTTCAGGAACGACATCGCTCACGGTAAGCCGGAAACCTTGGCAACAGAGAAGGTTGAACAGATTGATGATGACTTCGATGAGAAACTTGGGCGACCCGACCAGACACGATGGGAGAGATTTTGTACACGGGAAAACGCCGAGCGGGCGAGGGAGGATGTTGGCCAAATGCTTGAGACCCTTCATTTGGCGGCTAAAATAGAAGACCCCGGCCCGTTTTTTCGCGGCTTTCGGAGCCATCATGCCAAGGTGGAAGAAACTCCATAACAGGCGACCATTGTCGTTGGGACGCCGAACTTGTCAGAGCCAGGGCTTTAAAGACGTAGCGGAACACGGAGAAAGCTTCTGAGTCCCAACGACGCGCCGAGCAGCTGAAGTCACAGGAATGAATGCGCCGTTTCCGGGACCCAGCACGCCAAAGATTGACGGTGTTCGTTATTCCCGTTAAGGTTGGGCAAGGAGGTACGCCATGACCGTCTCGCTCACCCCCGAACTCGAACAATTCGTCAGCGCCAAAGTCGAGTCCGGCCGTTACAACTCGGCCAGTGAGGTGGTGCGCGAAGCGCTCCACCTTCTGAAAGACCACGACACCGCCCGCGCCACCCAACTCGCCGAATTTAACGAGGAGATCGGCCGGCGCCTGGCCACGCTCGATCGTGGCGAAGCGGTGGCTCCGTCTGCGAGCCGCGCCAGATTGCAGCGAAGGTCCGACGAGCGTCAGAAACCGCGGACGTGAGCGGTTATATCCTCGCCTCCGCTGCGGTCCTCGATCTGGAGGATATTTGGGACTATATCGCCGCCG
This sequence comes from uncultured Solibacteraceae bacterium, assembly GCA_963815475.1. Taxonomy (GTDB): domain Bacteria; phylum Acidobacteriota; class Terriglobia; order Bryobacterales; family Bryobacteraceae; genus Sulfopaludibacter. Next base: position 1,348,220 of record CAWFHD010000001.1, read on the forward strand.
ACAACATAGACGCTGCGGACCGTTGGATCGGCAAGCTGTTCGATGCCTTTGATGTTATCGCGCGGATGCCAGGTACTGGCCACAGGCGCGACGACCTCACCTCTTACCCTGTGCGGTTCCGGACGGTCGGCGCGTACCTCATCATCTTGTAACGCGGCAATCAGAACAGTGATTATTCCAACGGACCCGAAATCCACTGTGGGCCAAGCTTGCATTGGGCTTTAGCCCACGCTTTCTGCATAATGACGTCGCCCGACGAGCGGACTAAAGTCCGCTGCAGGCTGAAGCCTAGCCCCACAAAGAATCATCGAGATTTCCGACGCACTACATCCGCGTACACCCTTCCCCGACGGTTGTTTCCGTACGGCAAACAGACGTACAATATCCTCAGGAGAATTGCGATGGCCAGGATGCTCACAACTGCACCGGAACCCGTGGCGACCGGAAAAGTGGAGCGGCTCGAAGCTCGGATTACCTCCGCGCAGAAAGAGATCCTACAGCGCGCAGCGGAAATTGAGGGGCGCAGCCTCACGGATTTTGTTGTAAGCTCTGCTCAAGCAACGGCAAAGCGCGTCATCCAGGAGCACGAGAGCCTTGTTTTGAATGCGAAGGATCGAGAGATATTCGTCAATGCCCTCTTGAACCCGCCGGCTCCGAACGAAAAACTGCGCAGGGCAGTGCGCCGCTACCAAAGAAAACATAGCTGAGGGGGGTTTATGCTAGAGGTTTGGCCGAGAACACTTCCGGGCGCTCGATCGAGATCTTCGATGCCAAGCGTCACGTTCGCGACACCTTCTCGTGTGGGGTCAAGTCTCTCGACGAGTATTTTCGATCGCGAGCCAGGCAAGACAAGGACAAGTACGCCGCTGCTATCTTCGTCATGGCAGAGGGCGCCACGGTCATCGGCTACTACACCCTGTCGGCCTACGCGATCCATCCTGGCGACTTGCCCGATGCAATAGTCAGAAAATTGCCCCGCTATCCCAATTTGCCGGCGACGCTGATCGGACGCCTGGCCGTAGATAAGCAACACCAGAGAAAAGGTCTTGGTGAAGAGCTTTTGGTGGATGCTCTAAAACGCTCTCTGGAAAATACGTCCGAAATCGGCTCCGTGGCTGTTGTCGTAGAAGCCGAGAATATACACGCGATTCAGTTTTACCAGACCTACGGCTTCATCCAATTTCCTGGCACGCCAAATAAGCTCTTCCTGCCGATGCAGACTATACGAGAGACTTTCAAAAGGTAAGACGTCCGGTGGGAAACCGCCGTTCACGACGGATCCACCGGTCGGGCGCGCCCTTAGGGTTTTGCGGCAGGCTGCCAGAGCTCAATCTTATTCCCATCCAGATCATAGATCCAGGCGAACTTACCGTAGGATTCATTCATTCGTTTGGGATCAATCTTTACTCCCTCTTGTTGTAAGCGGTCGAGCAAAGCATCCATATCGTCCACGATGTAGTTGATCATGAACGGTGCGTGGCCGGGATCGAAATAGTTAGTGGAGGCGGGAAAGACAGTCCAAACTGTAACGTGTTCCTTCTGCGCGTCGTCGTGTTCCCGCCACGGAAGCATCGCGCCTGAGCCTTTGTCAGCGAGTCCAAGATGCTTCGAATACCATTCGCGCATCTGATCGCGATTCGCGGATTTGAAGAAGATACCGCCGATTCCAAGGATGCGCCCTCGTTGCTCCGTCTTGACAGGCGGCTTCGATTTTTCAGGTTGCGGAGATTGCATGTCTTGTCCTCCTTTTGAGCCGGCCGCGATGAGCAACAGCGAGCCGAGCGCAATAGTGCTCCAGGGTATTTTTGGCATGCTCGATTATACAGTTTCGATTCGAATGGAGAAAACGGTTCATTCCAGGTGTCGAGAGTATCCGTAGACGGCCTTTGCTGCGCGCAGTCACCCGGTCCATGGCGGATTTTCTACTAACCGGTGCAGGTGGTAGATCGTCTACCACCTATGCGCTGGCAGATCATCCTGCTTCCATTCCTGGCTGCCGCACAGCCGCCGTCCTTCGAGGTGGCTTCGGTCAAGCCTTCTTCCGAGGTGGGCGGCAAGATTTCGATCGGACGCGATCCGGGCGGCGGATTCAACGCGAGGAACATTCAATTGGAGAACCTGATTCTGCTGACGTACCACGTCCAGAGATACCAGTTGAAGGGCGAAGCGGGTTGGGTCCGGTCGGAGCGGTTCGACGTGGCGGCGAAATCGCCGGCAGGAGTTCCGAAGGACCAGACGTGGGAGATGATGAAGACTCTGCTGGCGGAGCGGTTTGGTTTGGTAGTGCACCGCGAAACGGTGGAAATGCCAGTGTACCGTCTGATTCCGGCGAACGGCGGACTGAAGATCCGGCCGGCGGATCGACCGCGGGCGGAGCAGGACGGATTCTTTCAATCGGGCCGCGGGCGGATCCGGCTGCGGATGGCAGGGCTCGACCAGTTGGCGTTCGCGCTTTCGGATGTGCTGGAGCGGTGCGTGCAGGACCGCAGCGGGTCGAAGGATAATTTCGATCTGCAGTTGGAATGGACGCCGGAAAGTCCGGAAGGTCCGAACATTATGGCGGCGCTGGCGGAGCAACTCGGGTTGAAACTGGAGGGGAGCCGGGCGCCGGTGGAGGTGGTGGTCATCGACCGGGCGGAGCGGCCGTCGGGGAATTGACAACTTGGCGAACTTGTCAGAGCCAAGGCCCTTAAACGACCTAGCGTGACAAAGAAAAAGCTTCTGAGTCCCACTTGCCTCGTGCGAATCGAGCTTCGCAGGAGAAGAAATCATGCGTCTTCTGAGTCTGTTGATTGTCCTGGCCCCCTTGGGGATTGCCGGCACATGGTCGGGCTACCTGGTCGATTCTCGGTGTTACGCGGTCGAACAAGCCAATGTGAGCGGAGACACCTCGAATGTCAGTCGCGACATGAGGCTTGGCCTTCAGCAATGCAGTGCCACCTCCAAAACGAAGAGATTTGCCATCGTACAGAACGATTGGAGCGTCCTCAAACTGGATACCGCCGGAAACCAGAGTGTGGCCGCAATCGTTCGTCACAATACCAAGCGATCGACGCTTTACTGCGTAACGGTCGCCGGTGTTCGGCATAAGAATACGATCGTTGCGGGTCCTGCTGTGCTTGCATCGGCACGAATGCAACGATAACGGGACTGCGGAGCGTGCTACTGCGGCGCGTCCGTGGGGTACGCGGCGCGGGGGCGGGGACCAAGTGGGTGCTCATTGGATTCCCAGAAGACTGCACCAGTCCCGTGAGGCGTGCATCATGTGCACGATCGACACACCCGCGCCGCGCGGCAGATAGAAGACTCGGCCGTCGATATAGGTGCCATCTGGAATGTTTAGACTGTGCGCGAATGCCGGCGCATAAGGCACCGACTCCCTTACGGTCGCGGCTCGGAAAGAGGGCCGTAAAACTTCCAGCTCGCCTGGTAGTCTCGTGAGACCTTCTGCCCGTTCAGCGATAGTCGAAGCATCTCCACCGGGATGTTGCCTTCGCGATACATGGCGTCGTGGAAGGCCCGATTCGTCATCTTGCTGCTGTCCACCAGCTCTTTGTGCAGCGCATAAAACTGGAGCGCGCCCAGCATGTAGGCGCACTGATAAATGGGCGGGTAGGAACCGTTGAAAGACCGGCGGACCTCACCCTCTGCATTGGCGCGGTCAAAGCCGACGCGGTCCATCAGGAGGGCTACGCATTCCACGGCGGTCATCCGCTTCAGGTGAAAGCTCAGGGAGAAAATGATGCGCGCGCAGCGGTGCATTCTCCATACCAGGGCGCCCACCCGCTGTTCCGCCGTATGGGTAAAGCCCAAGTCCCACAGCAGCATCTCCCAGTAGAAGGCCATGCCTTCGGTCCAGAACGGAGTGCTGAACAGACTGCGATAGGTGCGGTATCCTGCGTCATGTAGCCCTGCATGTGATGCCCGGGAATCAGCTCGTGGAACACGGTGGCGCGGGCGAAGAACATGTTGTTCCCGCGTAACGCCTCCAGCCTCTGCTGCAGCGTCTGGCTGTTGGCCGGAGAAGACACCTGGATGGTGGCGCCGCCCGTGAAGAAGGGATTCACCAGTTGCATCTGAGGCGTCATGGCCTCTTCCCAATAGTCTTCTTTGACCAGCGGCGGGATGGAGACCAACTGGTGTTTTTCCACGAAGTCGATGGCCTCGCGCGACAGGTCCCGCACCAGGTAGATCATCTGGCCCGGCTCCACGTACTTGTTCTTTACCGCCTCCACGGCTTTCTTCCAGTCGGCGCCGAAACCCATTTCGTTGGATGCTCGCAGCATCTCTTTATCGCACCAAGCGAATTCGCGGTTGGCGATGGTGATGAGCTCTTCGGGTGTGTAGGCGACGATGGCCGCGCGCAGCGCATCCACCAGGGCGTCGCGGCCAGCAGGGCCAACGCCCGAGAGCTCTTCGTTGCTGCCGATGGCCGCGCTGATCCGCTGCTCGCCCCTGCCTCCGCGCCCGCCACCCCCGCCGCCATCCGCTGCTTCGGCGCTGCCGCGACCGCCCCGGGGGCCGCCGCGACCGCCAGCGCCCGGGCGCCTGTTTCTAACGGGCCCGTTGCGCCCGAAGTGCTGTGCAACAACTGCGCGTGGGCGTCGAGGGCTTCATCCGCCTTGCGATATTCGGCGTCCACCCACCAGGAGAATTTAGGGTCGTACAGATCGTAGAAATTGAACCAGGCGCGAAAGGTGTTGCGGAGTTGCGCAAGGCGCGTGGCGGCCCGATTGAGCGCTGTCGGAGTTGCTTTGACGCCCGGCAAGGCATCCTTCGCCGCGGCGATATCGGTTGTCATCTTGGCGACCGCGACCGCGCTCTTCTGCGGATCGAGGGTCTCCATCCGTCGACGCGCCTCCTCCAGCCCGATCACTGTCTGTTGAAAGGGAATCAAGACAGCGATCTCTTCCTCCAGACGGGCTTCGGCGGCCAGTTGCTTCTGCTCACGTTCCAGACGCTCACGCAACAGAAGGTAATCCACCTTTCCGGACTGGCTGAGCGCGTCGAAGTTGATGGCTTCGAGCAAGCGGAGCTGATCGGCGTGGAACTTCTCCAGCACGCCGTGGCGGGTGTTGGAACCGGGAAGAGCGTAGACCCTGGCGAGATCCCGCAGTTCTACGTCGTAGCGTTCGATGACGGGCCGCAGCTCGCTGACGCCAACGTCGAGAGGCGAACCGTCGGCGCCGCGCGCGCAGTTACAGTCCGCGGTGCGTTGCGCGTTCCCCCACCCGCCGCTCACCAGCGCCAGGCTTCCGGCGCGCAGAATGTTGCGTCGATTCAGTTTCATTGTGTTGTTCTCCCGATTCGTCCAAGGTACCTGTCGGCGATGGCAACTACCAATGATAGTTCGCGATCGAGGCCCTTTGTGCGATTCCACCCAGGGCCCCGTCAGCGTGGGCTGGCATGGATGCCATAACATCTATGTATGACCAGGAAAGCATGGTTCCTGCTGGCGGCGCTTGGGTTGCCGCTCAGTGGCGCGGGCGATGCGGCTTTGGACCGGGCCACCCTGCGCGGTGTGACGGCGGTCCACGTGGTGATCGACCCGGTGGCGCCGGAGATCGAAAGGGAAGGCGCGACCGCGAATCGGCTGCGGTCGCGATTGGAGGACCGGCTGCGGCGTGCCGGGGTCAGCATCGACCCCGCCAGCGCGGCGTTTGTCGCATTGCGGCTGACCAGCGTCCGGGCATCGCGGGGGCCTTTTGCGATTGCGGCCGACATCGGACTATACCAGCCGGTCATCCTGAGTCGCGATCGCAATCTGAGGACGGCGACGCAGACCTGGGAAGTAGAGACCGTGATTCTGGCCGAACCGAAGCAGGTGGAGGACGCGTGCACTGAGTCAGTGGACGACCTGGCGGGGCGATTTGTGACTGCCTACCGGTCTGTGAATGCGACGGCCGACAAAGAAATCCCCGAACCGAAAAAGTAAGCCGGCGCCTCACTTGGCTCCGTGGTCTCTCAGGAACTGTTCCATCTTCGGTTGCTTGGCACGGATGGCGATGGCTAGCGGCGTCACCGATCCGGTTTTCAGGCGGGCGGTGGCGTTGACGTCGGCGTTGTGACTGATGAGCAGCTCCGCCAGTTCGAGGTAGCCTTTCTGGGCGGCCAGGTGGAGCGTGGTGTGATCGAAGGAGCGGACTCCGACATTCACACCGGCCTTCAGCAGCAGCTCGGCGATGGCGGTCTGTTCCTTGGCGTAGCCGGTGTAGGCGAGAATGGCGATGTCGTGGGCGCCGCGCTCGTGGATGGCTAGTGGGTCGGCGGCGATCGCCTCTTTCACCATGTCGGTGAGGCCCAGCAGGACGGCGGTGCAGGTGGAGACCGGCGCGCCCTGTTCCGCCAGCCACTCGGCCATTTCGAACTGGCCGGTGTGCGCGGAGGCTTCCACGGCCAGTTCGTCCCAGGAGGCGCGGGTGTTCAGCAGCGCGGGCGTCTCCTTCAGCAGTTCCTTCACTTTGGGAAAGTTGAAATGGGCCAGGGTCACGAAGGGATTGACCTGGGTCCAGGGCAGGCCGTTGGAATCGTCGCGGGTGACGGGCTGGCCGTGGAGGCCGTGCAGGTAGCGGCGGGCGTAGTGGACCCGCTCGATGCCCTGGCCATCATCGGTGACGGCGCCGCGATGAATCAGCATCTGGGCGACGTCGTCATAGCCGCGGGTTTTGGCGAGTTGAAGGGCCGACTTGCCGTCGCGATGGGCGTTGGGGTTGGCGCCATTGCAGAGCATGAAGAAGGACATTTCCCAGGAGGCGGCATGGTCGGGGCAATCGATTGCGGCCAGCAGGGGAGGTTCGGGGCCGGCGTCAATCTCGGCGCCCTTGGCGATGAGGAGCGTGGCCATTTCCGGTTTGACAGCATTGACGGCGTAGTGGAGGGCAGTGCGGCCATCGGCGGCGCGGGTGCGCACGATTTCGGGATGGGCCTCGATCAGTTCGGTGGCGCGCGGAACGTCGCCGGCGGCGGCGGCCTGGAAGATATCGGGTTTGGCGGGGGCAACGGTTTGCGCGCCGAGCGCGCCAGCGAGACCCGCGGATTGCATCAGGAAGCTGCGTCTGGTGTTGAACATGGGGCGAGTTTGCGGCTTCGGCGGGCGGCGCGGCAAGACGGCTCGGGTCAATTTTGTGTTATCGGCGAAGTGGCCGCAGATGTGTGACATACGCGGAAACGTCATGAGAGCGCGGGGCGTGGATTTGACCCTATGGCGGGCCCTCACGGATATACTGAATCCGTGACGCCTGCCTCCACCGAGGTCCGCATCCTGCGCTTTGGCGCTTTCGAGCTCGACATCCGGCACGAAGAGCTGCGGCGCGGCGGTGTGCTCATCAAGCTTTCGCCGCAGCAACTGCGGGTGCTTCGTTTCCTGGCTGAGCGCTCGGGGCAGACGGTGGCGCGCGAGGAGATCCAGAGGGAGATCTGGGGTGGGGAAGTCTATGTGGATTTCGACCGCGGGTTGAACGTGTGCATCGCGCAGATCCGCGCTGCTTTGAATGACGATTCCGAGGCGGCGCGTTTCATACAGACGGTGCCGCGGCGCGGGTATCGGTTCGTAGCCCCGGTGGAGGCGGTAACGAATGTTACGGAGCCGGCGCGCAGGCCGCGGTTGCCGATAAACGGCGCAGCTACGCCAAGGCGGCGATCGCGGTGTGCGTGCTCGCCCTGATGGCGGCGTCGGTGTGGCTGCGGACGGGGCGCCCTTCGCCGCCGCGCGTGATTCTGGCGGTGCTGCCGTTTGAAAATGTAACGCAGCGCGCCGAGGACGCGGCAGCCATCGACGGATTGTCGAATGAGCTGATCACGCAATTCGGGGCGGCGCTGCCGGATCGGCTGGGGGTGATCGGGAGAACGTCGGTAGTGCGGTTGGCGGGGCAGAAGGCAGGAGTGGCGCAGATTGGCCGCGATCTGGCGGCGGCCTACGTGCTGGAGGGCGATCTGCGCAGCGAAGGCGCGCGGGTTCGCATCTCGGCGCGGCTGGTGAAGGTGGCCGACCAGGCACAGGCGTGGAGCGAAACTTACGAGATGGAAAGCGCCAGCCGGCTGGAAATGGAAGAGGAGGTGGCGGCGCGCGTGACCGCAGCGGTGGTGGCGTCGCTGTTCCCGCAATCGCCTCACGCCACGAACGCGCACGTTCCAGGGCGCGAGGCGTATGAGGCTTACGTCAATGGGAGATATCTGCAGCACGGGCGAAGCCTGGCGGAAATGGAACGCGCCATCGCCTTCTTTCAGCAGGCCGGGGAGCGCGATGCGGCATATGCCGAACCGTGGTCCGCCATGGCTGAGACATACGTGACGCTGGCGCTTTCGGGGAGGCCGCCCGAAGCGCTGGAGCAGGCGCGTGCGGCCGCGGAACACGCGCTGCGTTTGAATGAGGCGGACGCGGAGGCGCACAATGCGCTGGGGACGGTGCTGCTGTGGCGCGACTGGAATGCGAAAGAGGCGCGTCGCCATCTGGTTCGCGCGATCGCGCTCAATCCCAGCCGGGCGCAGGCACATCACGATTACGCCTTCCTGCTGGTGGCGACCGGGCACGCCGAAGCCGGAGTGGCGGAACTGCGGCGGGCCATCGCGATCGATCCGCTATCGCCGCGGGTGAACGTGGACGCCGGGTGGGTGCTGCTGCAGGCGCATCGGTATGATGAGGCCATAGCGGCGGCGAAGCGAGCGCTGTCGTTGGACCCCGGGCTGCGCGAGGCGGAAGCGTGTGTCGCTCGCGGCGAATTTCTGCGTGGCAAGGCAAGTCCGCAGATGCTGCAGTTCTACCAGGCGCGATTGGGAAGCGCCGATCCGTATGAACGCGCGCTGGCGCTGGCGATTGCGGGCCGCAAGGCGGAGGCGGTGAAGGCGCTGCAGGAGGCGTACCAGAAGCGCCGTATTGTGATGACGATGGTGGGGTCGGAGCCGGCTTTCGCTTCGCTCGGCGGGGAGCCGGGATTCCGCGAGATTGTGGCGAAGGTTTGGGGCGAGCGTCAGGCAGAAGCGATTCGGTAGAGGGCGTGGCGGCGGAGGGGGTGGTTTTCAGCGATCCTCGGATGGTCGAAGTCGTCCGCCGGCTTGTAGGTCATTCCCAGCTTCTCCATCACTCGTCGTGAGCGAATGTTGGCTACGGCCGTGTAGGCGATGATTTCGCGGTAGCCCAGTTCGTCAAAGGCGAAGCGGAGCGCGGCGCGGGCTCCTTCGGTTGCCAATCCTTGATTCCAGTAAGGAGCTGCGAGGCGCCAGCCAATCTCCGGGCTCGGAATGAAATCGAAGGGCGGCACGGAGAGCCCGATGAAGCCGATGAACTCGCCGGTCTGGCGCAGTTCGGCGGCGAAGAAGCTATAGCCGTCGCGGCGCATGTTGGCTTCGATCCGGTCCACCAATCCGTCACTCTGTTCGCGTGTGAGGCAGGCGGGGAAGAACTCCATGACTTGGGGATCGGCGTTCATGCGGGCGAAGGGCTCGCGGTCGGAATCGCGCCAGGCGCGCAGGAGCAATCGCGGAGTTTCAATGGGGATGGGCACTTAGGATTAGAGTATAGGATTGAAGAGAAACTCATGAAGCGCCGAGCTGTTTCCATCGCATGGTCCGCCGCTGGTCTGGTCCTGATTGCGGCGTCGATTTTCGCGCAGACCACGCCGGCACCGCCGCCGCCGTTGACCTTCACTCCCTTTCATGCGAGCGGCATCTATGATGTGGGCGAAAAGGCCGGCTGGAATGTGGCGGTGGCGCCCGATCGCCGGCACGGCTGCGACACGCTATGACTATGCGATCCGGCGGAACAATCGCGACGTGATGCAGAAGGGCACGCTCGACCTCTCCTCGGGGAGCGGGGTCATCGAAACCACCGTCAGCGAGCCGGCGATGTTGTACGTGGAGGTAGCCCCGAGCGGTGTGGAGGGTAACGCCACCGCCATGCATCTGGGCGCCGCCATCGCTCCTCGCAAGCTGCAGCCCGCGGCGCCGCGCCCCTCTGATTTCGACGCCTTCTGGGATGCGAAACTGCGAGACCTGCAGGAAATCCCCATCAACCCGGTGCTCACTCCGGCGTCCGACAGCCCCGCCGGCGTGCAGCTGTACACGGTGATGCTCGACAGCGTGGGCTCGCATGTGCAGGGCTATCTGGCGAAGCCGTCGCGCGAAGGGAAGTTTCCCGCGCTAGTGGTCTATCAGTACGCCGGCGTCTACGCTCTGCGGACGCAGACCGTAACCGATCGCGCGGCCGAAGGCTGGCTGGCATTCGACGTGGATTCGCACGATCTGCCGCCGAGCGAGGCCACGGGAGTGCCGACCAACTATGCGGCGATTGGGAATACGGATCGGGAAACGTCGTACTTCCTGAAGATGTATTTGCGCGACCGGCGGGCGCTGGATTACATTACGAGCCGGCCGGATTGGGATGGCAAGACGATCGTCATCACGGGCACCAGCATGGGCGGGCAGCAGAGCCTGGTGTCGGCCGCGCTCTATCCCAAAGTGACGGCGGTGATCGTCAATGAGCCTTCGGGCGCCGATTCCAACGGCGATCTGCATGGGCGCAAGGCCGGTTATCCCAACTGGCCATCGAAGGATCCCAAGGTCATGGAGACAGCGCTGTATTTCGACACCGTGAATTTCGCTCCTCGCATTCAAGCGCCTGTGCTGGCCGCGATTGGCTTCATCGACACCACGGCGCCGCCGGTTGGGATATGGACGGCGATCGATCAGATTCCCGTTCCTACGGAAGTGGTCTCGATGGTGGAATCGGACCACAACAACCGGACACCTGAAAAACAGGGCGCGTACGTGGCGCGCTCCAAACAGGTGATGAATCTGCTCTTGCATGGCGGCGAATTCCAGCCGATGCGCGAAGCTCGCTAACTCCCTTCGGACTCCAGTCGTCAAACCGGCGTTGGAGGATGGAATGAAACGACCAATGTTGGTGGGCCCACAGATTGTTCTTTTCGCAGCGGTGTTCGCCGGCGCGGCCGCGGCGGAAGAGAAGACAGTCACGTGGACCGGCTGGTTCGGCGACTCGAAATGCCACCCGGCGGTGGCCGTCACGGGAAAGGTAACAGTTACCAATCCGGATTGCACGAAGATGTGTATCGAAAAGGGAGCGTCGGCGGTGTTTGTGAGCGAACAGGCCAACGCTATCTTTACGGTGAAAGATTACCCTTCGGTTCTGGATGATTTGGGCTTTCATGTGGAAGTGCAGGCCGTGGTGGATGAAGCGGGTAAGACCATTCGCCTGCGCGGGGTGAAGCACCTGGGGGCGCAAGGCCCGTCGTGCGCGCGGCCGAGAAAGAAATAGCGGCGGGTCCACACAAGGAATGGGCGCTTGCGGCGTACTATGTATGGTATGCCAACCGAACGGACCAACGGCCGCGAGCGCGCGACTAAATCGCGCCGCCAATTGCTGGGCGCCCTGGGAATTGCTGCGATGGGGACTCCCGCGTTATTTGGCCAGGGCCGGTGCCGCGATGGTTACGCCACGCGCGGCTGCCCTCTAACCGCTGAGGTGGCAACGGAGCCCATCAAGCCGGTATTCGCGCCGACGGGGTGGAAGACCACGGCGCTCAATCACATCACCTTCCTGATGCCGGACTATCAGAAGGAGGCGGCCTTTTACGTCGCGCTGATGGGTTGGAAGCTGCGCGCCGATAACGGGACGCAGGCTTTGCTGGACATCGGCGACTGGGGTTCAGCGATTTTCCGGCAGGCTCCGGATCAGCGCACGGCCGTGGTGGCGAGCTACTGCTTCGTGGTGGAGCCCTGGGACGGAAAGGCCATCGAGGCGGCGTTGCGGGAGCGCGGATTGAACCCGGTGCCCGATACCGATGGCAAGGGTTTCGAGAGCTTCCATGTCACCGATCCGGATGGGTTCGATTTGCAGATCGGCAATGGCAATGGATTCGCCAGGGAACGACGGACGAAGGCGAATGCGAAACTGGCCGAGCCGGCGCCCTTCGAACCAACCGGGTGGAAGAGCGTGTGGCTCGACCACTTCTCATACAACTCGGCGAACTACAAGGCGAGCGTATCGTTCTACTCAAATCTGCTGGGATGGAAGCAGACGTATGACGAAGGCAGCCAGGACGAGTTGATGATCGGCGAAGTGGGCGACATTATTTTCCGCGGCGGCAATCCGCAAGACCCGAATTTCGGACGCGGCGCGGCCACACCGTCGCGGCGGCCGCGTGTCGATCACATCTCCTTCGGCATTTCGCCCTGGGATACGGACGGCGTGAAGGCGGAGTTGGAGAAGCGCGGGCTGAAGGCGCAAATCGACACTTCCACGAAGGACGAGATTCACGTTGCGGCGTTCAAGAGCTATCACACCACTACGCCGAATGGCTTCAACCTGCAGATGAGTTTCGTGACGCACGAGAACCGCCTGGCCTTGGCGAACGCCGTCAAGCCGAAGGGGTGAAGCTTACTCCACGCGAATGGTGGCCGACATGCGATGCGACGCGCCCGGCGCGAGCTGGACCGCATCCTCCCCGGCATTGGCAGTCTCCACGCAGAGCATCCCGCGCCAATCCTCGGGTGCCATATCGGCCAGCGTGCGAGTCTTCTCAATCCACGGATTCCAGACCACGGTGGTTGCCGAGCCGCTCTTTTCCACTACGATGCGGCGCTGCCACGCTGGATCGTCGATCACGCAGGTAGCGGTGGTGTTCACATGCACCTGGTCGGTCTCTTTGGCGATGCGGATCGGCATGGCGGGCTGCGCCTTCCGCTGGAAGTTGTCGGTCTTATCAATATAAGTCGTGCCCTCCAGGCCCGATATCGCCACCTGCTGGATATCGCCCACCGCGAAGTAAGTGTGCATCGCCGCTTCGAACGGCAGGGCCGCTCCCGATGAATTGCGGACTTCGAACGCCATCTCCAGTTGCGACCCGACAGCTACGTGGAAAGTAAGTTGGAAATCGGAATAACCCAACTCACGCGTCGTGTCATCCGCTCTCAGGGTCAGATCGATTTCCACCGCGCCATCCGGGCGCAGGCGCGAGCCTGCCACGGTCCACTCCATAAGACGCGCGAAGCCGTGCATCGGGCCGGCCTGACCGCCGCCGCGCGGGCCAAACCAGGGGAACACCAGCGGCACTCCGCCCCGGATCGGCTTGCCGGGGGCGTACAGGCTGCGCGAACTGATGTACAGCGCGGGACGCTGTCCGCGCGGAACCCAGCCGGTCACATGCGCTCCGTGCAGATAGATCTCCGCCTCGGCCAGCGACGTCGCGATTAGCGCGCGCGTCAAGCCGTTCGGCGCGTCCTCAAACCGCAAGGCGCCGTCGATTGCAAACCTGCTGAGTTCTGCCGCTTTCACCATGCTCCTCCCGTTTTGAATTGTCAGCTTAACAGGTGGCGGCGGCCTACATCACCATCAGCTCGATCCGGGAAGGATGCTTCTTATCGTGATAGACGGTCTCGGTCGCCGGCAGGAGTAGCGTCTCGTCAGTCACCGGACCGCCGGTGTTCGGATTACGATCGAAGCGCGGAAAATTGCTGCTCGAGATCTCCACTCGAATGCAGTGGCCCTTCAGAAACAGGTTGCCCGTGACGCCGGCATCCACCGTGATCTGGTAGATCTCGCCGGGCGTCGCAAGCTCGGGCTTTTCGAGCGACTTGCGATAGCGCAGGCGCAGCAGGCCGTCGGTGAGATTGCGCGCGGCGCCGTCCGGAAAGACGTCCACCAGCTTCGCCGTGAAATCGGTATCGCGGGCGGTGGTGGCGATGTAGAGCACCGCTTTCACCGGCCCCACTACTTCCATGTCGTGCTTGAGCGGCGGCGTGGTATAGGCCAGAACATCGGCGCGCTGCTCCACGGACGCTGATCCATTGGTCCCCACGGAAAGATTTTCGGATTGCAGCAGACCGACCCGCCCCGCGTCGGCGCCGGATGGCGCGGGTCGTACACATAGCGGTCGTCGCCCGCTCCGAGCGGCTTTTCGTCGCAGCAAGCCGTTGGCCTGCAGGTAAAAACTGTGTGGGCGCGCCTGCTCCGGCGGCCATTCCCGAGATTCGATCCACTGATTCGCGCCCATCACGAACAGCCGCACGGGCGGGGTAGACATGAGCTGTGTGTCCTGCCCCTTCAGCCACTGGTCGAACCACTCGAGCTGATAACTGCGGATCGGCGCCGCCGAACTCGTGCCAAAATCCACTCCCTGAAACGGCGCCGACATGTTGTGCGGCCATGGGCCAATCACCACGCGATTCAACCCCGAGCTTCTGTGGAGCGCCGCATACGCCTCCAGGTCGCTCTGCGCGTAATTGTCGTACCAGCCGCCCACGGCGAACACCGGAATCTTAATCTTGTCCAGGTGTTCGCGCACACTGATGGCGCGCCAGAAAGCGTCGAACGAGGGATGCGCGGCCACCTCTCGGTACATCTCCGAGATCTGGCCGGTTGCTGCGACATCGGACGTGCGCAGGGGCAGGTGGAAGATGTACTTTTCGAAATCGGGATGGAAGCCGGGCGCGCGCAGGTTCTCCGACATCCACTCCAGGCGATGGCCCAGCTTCATGGCGCCGCCGGTGGAATAGAAGCGGTCGCGGTAATCGTCGTACCCCGAAACCACCGAGAAGATCGCCTTGAGATGCGGGTTCTGCAGCAGGGCGGCTTTCCACTGCACGATTCCGACATACGAATCGCCGGCCATCCCCACCTTGCCGTCCGACCACGCCTGGCGCGCGATCCAGTTCAGCGTATCGTCGCCATCGTCCGGCTCCTGGTGCAGCGGACGGAAGACGCCTTCGGAATCGTAGCGGCCGCGCACGTCCTGCAGCACCAGCGCGTATCCGTGATCCACGAACGATTGCCAGTGTCCGGGAGTTTCGCCCTTGCCGTAAGGAGTGCGGACCAGGATGGTGGGGATGCGCGCCCTCGGCGGCGGGCAGAAAGACGTTCGTGGACAGGCGCACTCCATCGCGCATCGCGACCGGAATCCGCAACTGATGTTGCGGCGCCTTTGCGGGCGCACCCAGCGCCACGCAGCAAATCAAGCTCAGCCAGAAAACTCGCACAGAAGGTCCCAAAACCGCTTCCCGATGGTTTCCACCCTATGGTGCTCCCGAATATGACCGGCCCCCCGCAGGCCGATGGCACGGGCCACCTCAGCCACCGATGTTAGCAGAATCATGTGCTGCCGTAGGCTGTCCCGCTCGGCCGCGCCGCGCGCAATGCGAATGCAGGCGTCTTCGGGAAAGCGCGCGCCCTCTGCGTCCCTCGCTGATGAACACAGGCTTGCCGATCCCCATCAGCCGGATGGCGATGCCCGAAGTTTCGCCCGCGCCGGGATAGCGCAGGTTGAGGCAGGCATCTACTGCCGACGCCGCCATCCAGAATTCGCGCTCTTTCAAATATGGCAGCCGCACGATTCCCGGCGCCCGCAGCAGCGGCTCCACGGCGCGCTCCAAATCGGCTGACGCGAACTGGCCGGCCACCAGCAGCCAGGCGTGGGGACGCTCGCGGCGCACCTCGGCAAACGCCTCGAGCACCGGTATCAGCCGCTTTGACTCGCGCAGGAATCCGAAAACTCCGAAGAGGAACGCCGTGGGTGGAATGCCGAGATCCTGGCGATAGCGTTCCACTTCGGAGGGCGTCAGCAGCGCCGTGGGCCGCTGAAACAGGTGCGGAATCTCGACGACGCGCGCTCCCGAGGTGTGGCGCAGCACCGCGTCAGCCGCCGCCGGATTGTGCACCACCACGGCCAGCGCGCTCTCCGTGGCGCGGCGTAGCATGCCGTATTCGAAATAGCGGGGATCTGCGCCCGACGCCGCGCGGCCGCGCCACAGTTCGCGGGCGAGCCCGCGGCTCCACTCGCCATAGTTGTAGACGAACTCCTCCACGTAGGCGTCGTCGTTCAGTTGCCCCAGCAGGAAATGGTGCAGCACCGCGTCGTGCAGCACTACCACGCCTGGACGCTGCAGGGCCTGGCGGTAGATGGCGGCGTGCATGGCGTTGTTGCCGAGTTGGTACAGTGCGACGTCGCTGTGCGCGGGCGCGATTTCCACGCGGCCATGGCGGCGCAGTTCGGTGAGCAGGGCCTCCGAGTAATCGGCCACTCCCGTTCGTGCCGGCGGCAGCGGCGCAAAGTAACCGACCGTCAAACCTTTTTCCTCTTGCCGAACAGCGCCGTTCCCACCCGCACGCAGGTTGACCCTTCTTCGATGGCCGCTTCGATATCGTGCGACATCCCCATGGAAAGGCCGCGCAGTCCGTGCAACTCGGCCAGTTCGCGCAAGCGGCGAAAGTACGGGCGCGCTGCTTCGGGATCGTCCGACCACGGCGGCATCGTCATCAGCCCTTCCAGCCGCAGATTCGGACACTCGCGCACTCCCGCAATCAGCTCCGGCAGGTCGGATGGGTCGGCGCCCTCTTTGGCATCTTCCTCCGAGAGCTTCACTTCGAGCATCACGTCGAGTGGGCGGCCGCTCTCATTCAAGCGGCGCGCGAGTTTCACCGAATCCACGGTCTGTATGGTGTGGAACAGCTCGGCCGCCTTCTTCGATTTGTTGGATTGCAGGTGCCCGATAAGGTGAAACCGCGCGCCTTCCAGGTGGCCCACCACAGGCGCCTTGCCTTCGAACTCCTGCACGTAGTTCTCACCGAACTCGCGCAGGCCCAGATCGTACGCCTCCTGAATCACGGATGCGGGAAAAATCTTGGTCACGGCCAGCAGCAGAATGCCGGCGGGATCGCGATGGGCGCGGTCAGCGGCGCGTGCGATGCGCTGGCGAACGTCGGCCAGTCTGGCATCGAGGGACTCCATGGGGCTCAATCCACCAGTATCCCATGAGCCGATATCCTGGTAGGCATGAACGTTGGTTTCATTGGATTGGGAAGAATGGGCGCGGCTATGGCGCGCAACCTGATGCGCGCCGGCCACCAGATGGCCGTCTACAATCGCACGCCCGAAAAGGCGGAGGCGTTGGCGGCGGAAGGCGCGCGCGTGGCCGCCTCGCCGGCCGATGCTTGCCGCGACGCCGAAGCGGTGATCACCATGTTGGCCGACGACGCTGCGGTGGCGGATGTGGTATTCAGCGAAAACGGAATCGCCGGCGCACTGCCGCGGCGAGCCGTGCATGTCTCATCCAGCACCATCAGCACCGCCATGTCGCGGCGACTGACAGAGGCGCACGGCGATCGCTACGTGAGTGCGCCGGTCTTCGGACGTCCCGAAGCCGCCGAGACCAAGAAACTGTTGGTGGTGGCGGCCGGTCCGGCCGAAGCTGTGGAACGCTGCCGGCCGCTCTTCGACGCAGTGGGCCGGCAGACCTTCGTGGCGGGCGCGGAGCCGTGGCAGGCCAATGCGGTCAAGCTGTGCGGCAATTTCATGATCGCCAGCGTGCTGGAGACTTTCGGCGAAGCCAACGCCACGCTGCGCAAATCGAAGGTGAGCCCGCACCTGTTCCTGGATGTGATGAACGCGTTGTTCGCCTCGCCGGTGTATGCGAACTACGGCAGGATGGTTGCCGACGAGCAGTTCGAGCCCGCCGGCTTCGCGCTCAAGCTGGGACTGAAGGACGTCCGCCTGGTGCTCGAAGCCGCGCGCGAATGCGCTTCGCCGATGCCGCTGGCAAGCCTGATTCACGATCACCTGCTGAGCGGAGTGGCGCAAGGCCAAGCCGAACTGGACTGGTCCAGCCTGGCCAAAGTAATCGCCAAAGACTCCGGGCTGTAGTGCTTTGGCCCCGGGATGCAGTGGCATTCGTAGTGACAGCCTAGATATACGCGTGCAGTACCTCGTCCACCTCCGCGTCGCCCGTCGGATATTCCACGCCTTTCAACGGACTTCCCGCCTCCAACAGTGCTTTGACCACTCGCGCGAACTCGCCCTCCGGATGACGCTTCTCCACGAGACAGTCGTGCAGCGCCCACCCAAGAGGTGTCGCATCATAGCCGGGATCGCGAATGTCTACTGGATGGCCGCGCGCAATCAGCAGTTCCACCAGGTCGCCCGAGCCCGCCCACGCAGCATTGTGTAGCGGCGTGTAACCATGGCTGCGCTCCGGATGCGCGACCGGAAATCCCAGATCGAGCATTAGCTTCACCGCGTCGAAATTCGTGTTCGTCTCCCAGCAATACTTCGCAACCAGCTCGCGATCCACATCCGGTAGTCGCGGTACGATCTCCGGATGCTTCCTTGCGATCGCCTCCGCTTCCGCACGCCGCGCCAACGCACAGTTCACCAACAACCGGATCACCGTATCACTGGCCGCGTAGAGAAAATCGAACATCTCCTGGTAGCCATTCATCAGAGCAATTTGGTGCGGATAGGAATTAAAGCGCAGCGTCCACTGGTAGATCGTGCCGCCTCGCCCCTGATGGCCAATCGGTGGAAACTCCGGCAGTTTGCCAATCCGGTGCGCCAGGCAGCCTCGATCCTCCGCAAGCAACTTCTGCGCCAGCGCCACGTCGCCTAGCGCCACTGCCAGGAAGATGTCCGGTTTCGCGCCGCGCCCCAACAGGAATCGCGCCACATCCGGCGACTCGCCGATACGCCACTGCGCGGGCGTCGAATCGTGATCCTCGTCGCGGGCGTCAATGCGAGCCCCATGATCCAGGAGCAACGCCGCCACCGCTACTGTCCCTGCGCAATGCAGGGGAGTCCGCGCATCTATACCCTTCGCGTCGATTAGCGAAGGGTCCCTAGCCAACATCTCGGCCACCTTATCCGGCAGCCCTGCCCGCGCGGCTTCATGCACCGGTTGGTCCGCATTTAGTTGCGACATCTCCCAAGTGTATGACGGCTCCGGGCCGGTAAGAACGTGGAAGTCGAGGACAGGCTATTTGGCGGGTTGACCGCTGGTATGATCGTGGTATGACCACGGCAAAGATCGCCATCAGCTTGCCGAAACAGCAACTCGCCAGAGTGCATCGGGAAGTCCGCGCCGGGAGAGCAGATTCGGTTTCGGGCTATATTGCCAACGTCCTGGCGGAACAGGAAAGGCGTGATTCCCTCCGGACGCTTCTTCGCGATCTGATCGAAGAACATGGTGAGCCAACCTCGGAGGACATCAAATGGGCAAAACGCATGCTTCCGCCGCGCCGGCGGGGATAACACTGGACGCCGGCGCTTTGATCGCCTTGGATCGCGGCGACAAGCGCATGATCGCTCTGCTCGATCGGGCTTTGGCCCAACGCCTCAAATTTCGAGTGCCTTCGGGTGTGGTGGGGCAAGCTTGGCGGGATGGGCGTGATCAGGTCACACTGGCGCGCTTCTTGCGGATACACGAAGTCGCGATTATCCCTCTCGATGAACAACTCGCCCGCGCCTGCGGAGAACTCTGCGGCGCCACCCATTCGGCCGATATAATCGACGCCTCGGTCGTGATTGTGGCCAGGGAGCGCGGAGACTACATCGTCACAAGCGATCCGCACGGCCTCAAGCGACTGGACCCGACCGGCCCAATCATCCCTATCTGAACTTGCCCCGCCGAACAAACTGGTTTGCACAAAGCCCGCCATCAGGTCGAGAAGCGTATCGAATCGCGGCACGATCTTCCGGTCGCTCAGGATTACGCAGGCATGCTGATTCCAGTAGTGGCCGTGCTCGACCCCGAGTCGCCTGGCGGGTGCGTGGCGATCTTTAGACATGGCCGACTGCACGTCCGCAGACTGCCGCTTACGGATCAGTCCCCATAAGTCGTTGGCGCGACTGCGAGCATTACGGGCCGGTCTGAAAGACCGGGATCCCATGCGCTTTGTTGGGTATCGCAGCGGCAACACTCGGGAGCGCAGCCTATCATTGGCTCCATTTCCGCCAAGGAGGCCTACATCAACCCCTGGGACTGCCTCTTCACTCGGAGATGCCGACCGGCAGCCGGTGACATGTTGTCTTGAGCGCCTTCACGGTGATCAGGGAGCCGCGTGCCCGATTGCCGTGGAGTGATCCCCTCCACCGGCTCCAGCGCGTGATCCTAACAAAACAGGACCTACCGCGGAATATTGAACCGGGGGCAAAAAAGGCGATCTTCTCGGATAATCGCGGCCTGGTGTTCCCTCATGATCGAGGGCACCACGCCCTTGCCCGAGAACTGGCGGAGAACTGTTCTCATGAAGATCGAAAGCTCTTCTTAAGGTCTTGCTTTCGCTTTGGTGTACCCCTCGAAAACGGATATCACCATGATGTTCAGTTCGTCGGCCGAGAACTCAACCAAGTTGAATTTGAATGTTCGACGGCAGGCACCACAAAAATTACCGGGACCCACGCAAACATTTATCCGAACGATTATATTCGCACATAAAGATTTGGACCGTACGTCTATAAGATGTACGGTCCATCATGAACTGTAGGCCTCTTCTCCAACTAACTTGCGTCCCAGCTGGTAGGTTGCTCACTCCGAAAGAGTGGTCAACCCCGACGATCCGGGCATTTAGCCGGGATCGAAGGGTCCATCGGACCGTCAAATCTCAGGGCATTTACCCCCTGTCGCTTATCCCGTGAGGGTCTGCGCGGATACCATTAGCGGAGCGCCAAGATCCTATAACCAGCGTAGTCTCGGGCGCGAGAGATGTCAACTCTCACCCGCGAGGTGGCGAAAATCAACCCCGAAACCCGGTCTCGATGAGCCGCGATTTCCGCCTCTAAGTCATTGAACGATAACGACATTTTGTATAGATTAAGCTCGACGCTAGGGGCGGAGACATTCGTTCGTGGAACTGCGGAGTACCTAAGAAACGTAGGAGCCTGAAGGCAATCGCGATGCCGCGAAACTACTCCGTCGCGGCGGCTGTCCTGCTCTGGATCCTGGCATCGGACATTGAGTTCGATGGCGCTGTTCTGAGCTTAAGGTGGGTGCGCAAGGTGGGGAATGAAAAAGTCCGCGATGCGGGCGAAGAGATGCCAAAAGCCTCGCCGGAGACGATAGTCCGACCCGGGGCATCGAGGCGACAGCGGAACCGTTCCTTCGGGGTCGCGAGACGCTCGTTGATCTTCCGCGTGTCCATCGCCAGTGCCTTCTCACGGTTCAGCTTGCGGACAAGCTTGGCGGGATGTGCCAGCGGAGCGGTTTCCCTGAGCCGTGTCGACGCCCGTTCCTTTAGAACGTTCAGAAGCTGGAGGACCGAAATGAGCGGGTTGCGGGCGAGTCTATTTCAAATCACTTCGATTCCGTAGCAGATGCCGTCCCTGGTGGCGAAATGTCCAGCGCGCCCCTCACGTCGAACGGATAGATCCTCCGCACTCTGGTCTGAACGCCTGAATTCTGCCGCCAATGGTATCCGCTTCCATGCGAGCCATTCAAGGATTGCCGCTTGGGTTGGCTTCTCGGAAGACCGAACCATTTGTGTGATCTAGGCTTGTGGTTATGGTGGCTGAAGCAGACATAAGTCGGCTTGTGTCCGGTATCTGTCGACCGAGGCGTCATCACTCCCGTGACACACCATCCACGTGATTCCGACAGGTTCAATCATCCGACCTAGATCGAACGAAAAGAAAATCCGCCCACGCCAGCCCTCAGCACTGGCCGGCATAACCGCCCCACTTCACGGCTTCTTCGAGAAAAATTTCCGCTGAACGTCCGGCCAGAACTCCGACATCAGATTGCCCATCACCCCGCCGAACAAGCTGGTCTCCACACGGCCCGCCATCACCGTGCCGGTCCGGCTCGCCGAAGGGTAGTAGGCATTCGATGCCGCAATCCCCAGACTCATCCCCAGAAAATTGGAGGCGTTGAACACCGGGTGGCTGGCGTCGTTGCGGCAAATCACCAGGCGCGTCACCGCATACAATACGCGCGGCGCCAGGCGGGCTGTCGGACCTTTGCGGAAATAGCGCGGGTCCTGATGCAGCAGCGTGGCCATAACGCCGGCGCTGAAGAAATTCTGCGTGCCGAAATCGCCCACCGCCGCGCCGAAGCGCTTGCCGTAATTCCCCCAACCTTCGCCGTACTTGGGCGTCTGGTTGCCGCGCTGCGAAAACGCCGCGGTCATGGCCGCGCTCGCGATATTGAAAGGGTCGATCGTCTCCTTCAACCCCAGGTTCCACTTCTGCCTTCGGCTCAGGGGCGCAACGGCGACGGAGGAGTCTTCCACCGTTTGATAGTCGGGAATCACCTTGAGGATGCGTTGCTCGTTGAAGGGGACCACCACGGCTGCTGGAGCCGCCGCAGACTCCACCGGCGCGGAATCCGTCGGCGGCGCCGAGGCCTGTTGTGCCGGCGCAACTCTCAGCCAAAACGTCAGGACTGCGGCAGTGGCGACGCAGGCGCGCGAATTCACTCGGAGGTGGGACGAGCCCCATCGCGCCGAAGTTACCGAAATGCGAGTGCTGGCCCCAAAGGGCTACCGGTCCGATCCGCCCAGAATGCCGCCCAGCGTATCGAAGGCATTATGCGCATCTCCGTCGGACTTGCGCCCCGTTCCAATCTCTCTCCGCAGCCGTTCCAGCGTCATGCTTTGCACCACCACGTGTCCCGGACCGGTGAGCGCCGCCATGAAGATGCCCTCGCCGCCGAAGAGCGCCGTCCTGATGCTGCCCACGGATTGGATATCGTAATCCACTGTGTCGTCGAAGGCCACAATGCAGCCCGCGTCCACATGTAACATTTGGCCTGGCGCCAGGTCGAAATCCACGAAGTCGCCGCCGGCATGAATGAACACCACGCCAGGCCCGGTGAACTTCTCCAGTATGAAGCCCTCGCCGCCGAAGAAGCCCGCGCCCAGTTTCTTGACCAACGCCACGCTGTATTGCACGGTAGGCGTGGCCAGCAGAAAGGCATTGCGCTGCGCCAGCAGAGATCGTCCGGCCGGCAGTTCGAACACCTGGATCTTGCCCGGGTAATGGCCGGCGAAGCCCACCTCGCCCGGTGTGTCCGAGCGGAAGTAAGTCACGAAGAGCGATTCGCCGGTGATGGTGCGGCGGAACGCGCCCAGCAGTTTCTCGCCCAGCGAATCGCCGGTCATGCGCGTGTCCCAATTTACGTTGGCGGTTTTGTACACCATGCGTCCCGCATCGGCATAAACTTCCTGGCCCGGTTTCAGGTAAACCCGTGCGATTTGCAGGTTGTCGCCCTGAATGGCGTAGTCCAGCGGCTCGGGCGCCGGCGCTGCCGGGGCCATCGGGACTGTGCCCGCGGCGGCGGCCCCCATGGGTTGGCCGCAGCCGTTACAGAAGCGCGCGTCAGGCGAAGTTTGAGTTCCACAATGTGTGCAAAAGGCCATAATAGAAGCAGTGTAATCCATGCGCCGCCTCCTCTCCGCCGGGCTGTCCATAATAGTTTCCATCGCTCCGGCCTTCCCGCATCGCGGACAGGGGGAGTGCGGCACAACGCGCGAGACCGCCGCGCAAGCCATGTTCGTCCACCGGCAAATGACGCGATCGCGTGCCGCCCGTCCGCTGGTGGCCACCGCCGCATCGGCGAATCAGGATTCGGGCGACATCGCCATCATCCAGGACGCCAACGGTGTGGTCGACCGCCTGAATCAATTCAACCTCAACGGCAACACGCTGCTGTTCACACCCGTTTCGCCCTCGGCCGCACAATATCGATACTCCGTCGCGCCTCAGGGCTATGACGCCGTTGCGGCGGCCGCCGGAACTCCGCTGGCTGCGCTGGGTGACGACGATTCGCGTGCCCTAGCCCTGCCGTTTCCGTTCGCCTTCTTCGGCGTAACCTACAGCCAGGTCTTTGTGAACTCGGATGGCAATCTCACCTTCACAGCCCCCGATAGCGATTCCACGCAGCGCTCTCTCGGCCGCATGACAGCCGGGCCGCCGCGTATCGCCCCGCTGTTTGACGATCTGAATCCCGCGCTAACTGCCGGCGGCGTCCGTGTGCAGGCAACCGCGGCCAGCGTCATAGTGAGTTGGGTGAGCGTTCCCGAGTATTCCGATTCCAACACGGGCGCGCTGCAGACTTTCCAGGTGGCGCTCTATCCCGATGGCCGTATCGCCCTTTCGTACTCCGTGGTCAATCCGTCCGGCGCTGTGGTGGGGATCGCTCCCGGTGGACTGCAGGGCGCCACTGCCATCGTCGATTTCCGCACCGATTCAAGCGCGACCTATTCCAGCGCGGTGGCCGAAGTGTTCGGCAATACTCTGACCCTCGACGTGGTAACCGTGGCGCAGCAGTTTTATCAAACCCACGAGGACGCTTACGACTATCTGGTCATCTATAACAACATGGACATCGCCGCGCTCGGTGAAGGCACCGTCGCCTACGAACAGACCGTGCGCAACAACGGCAGCGGCTTCGGCGTGCCGGTGCTCAACGCGGGCGCCGAGTTCGGTTCAACATCGCGCTTGCAATCCGTGCTGAATATGGGGCCGTTGGGCCAGTATCCGGCGGACCCGAACGCTCTGGTGCCGGCGCGCGCGCCGCAGTTGGATACCCCGCTCACTCTCCTTGCCCACGAGACCGGCCATCGTTTTTTGGCGTACGCCAGCGTGCCCGATCCCGCCGCGCCCGGTGCCCTGCCCATGCTCGGCTTTCAAATGGCGCACTGGAGTTTTCTCTTCGATTCCGAGGCGTCCGTGCTCGAGGGCGAGCGCATACAGGACCGCGGCGGCAGCGCATCGCCCGAGTTTGTCACCACTGACCTGGCGCAGGGCTACGCGCCGCTCGATCAATACCTGATGGGCTTCCGGCCGCTCTCGCAAGTGCCCGACACTTTCCTGGTGCAGAATCCGTCGCCCAGTTACGCGCCCACCCTGCACCCGCTCACGGGCATCAGTTTCAACGGAGTGCGCCGCAACATCGCGGCCACCGACGTGGCCGCCGCGATGGGCCGCCGCATTCCCGACGATATCGTGGCGCAGCGGCGCTTTCGTTTCGCCTTCATCCTCGTGGTGGCGGCGGGAACCCAGCCCTCGGCCGCAGATCTCGCCAAGGTCGACGCTTTTCGCCAACAGTTCCAGGCGTTCTACGCGCAGGCGGCATCGAACAACGCCACAGCCGATCCCACGCTGCGCCGCAGTTTGAAGCTGTCGCTCTACCCGGCCGCCGGTGTAGTCGCAGGGACGACGGTCAGTGCGAGCCTGACGGTCGCGACGCCGCCCGCCGCCGATCTCACCGTGCAGTTCGTCACGCCCAAGGGCAATGCCAAACTTCCGCCATCGGTGACCATTCCCAAGGGCGGCGCCAGCGTCAGTTTTCCGGTCACCGGAGTGAACAGTGGCGTCGAAGAAGTGCAGGCCATCCCTGCCGACCCCGCGTATGAAACCGCCTTCGCGCGCGTGCAGGTGGCCGGCGCCGCGTCGTTGCAGATCACCGCGCAAGTCTTGTCAGGTCCGCAGGTGGTGGCGCAGATCACCGATGTCAACCGCCTGCCGTACGCCGGCGCCGGACTGCTCGCGACGCCATCGGCGGACGGCGCCGTGATTCCTTCCGAAGCCTTCACCGATGTGCAGGGCCGCGCAGTCTTCCAGTGGAATCCCGGACCGAACGCGGTCAATCAATTGCATCTCGCGGTGGATGGCGCACCGGCAGCGGCCGTCACGGTGAACGCCGGCAGTGCCGTGCCGGCGATCACGGCGATCGTGAATGCCGCGACCTCCGAAGCGGCTATCGCGCCGGGAAGCCTCGCCATCATCAGCGGAACCAATCTTGGCGGAACGAACCTGCTGATGAACGGACTGCCGCTTCCCGCTCTTCTGACCACCGCCACGAAAATCGAGTTCTACCTGCCAGCCGATACACAGGTAGGTCCGGCCACCTTCACCGTCGTCTCGCCCTCAGGCCTGCAGGCGGCCTCGACCGCCAACATAGTTCCGTTGGCGCCCGGAATCTTTCCAGGAGGCGTCATCCAGGCCGGCAACTTTCTGGAGATCTTTTGCACCGGTCTGGGGCCGACGCAACCCGCGGGGACCCTGCAGACGACGGTCCTCGCTCCCACCGTCTTCGTCGGAGCGGTCCCACTGCAACCTTTCTTTAGCGGCCTTGCGCCGGGCTTCACCGGCCTCTACCAGGTCAACGTACAAGTACCCCCGAATATCGTGCGCGGCTTGCAATCGGTGATCCTTTCGATCAACAATGCGCACAGCAATCAAATCGACATCACGGTCCAATAATGTTCTCCTGGCTCTTCTCCGATCCGCTGCCCGCCGGCACGCCGGCGCCCGATTTCACTTTGTCCGACGACTCCGGCCGTAGCGTCACGCTCTCCAAATTGCGCGGCAAGAATGTGGTGCTGGTCTTTTATCCGGGCGACGACACGCCGGGATGCACGAAGCAGCTTTGCCAGTTCCGCGACGATTGGGCGGAGGCTCGCGAGCGCGGCGTCGAGGTCTTCGGCGTCAATCCGCAAAGCGCGCAGAAGCACCAGAAGTTTCGCAACAAATTCAGTTTCCCGTTCCCGCTGCTGGTGGATCAGGGCCAGAAAGTGGCCGCCCTTTACAAGGCGAATGGCCTGATTGTGAAGCGCACGGTCTACCTGATCGGTCCCGACGGCCAGATCCGCTTCGCGCGTCGAGGCATGCCGAACCCCACCGAAGTGCTGGCCGCGGCGCGGTAATCCCAGGAATCCGTTCTACCGCCCGAGATCTGCTGGTGTCAGTACTCGCGCCTCTGCACGGCCCACACCGCAACAAGTAACAGAGCCGCAGACAGAAGGCTGGCCGTTGCCAACTGGGACATAGGCAGTTGGTGGGTGAGAAGGGGGGACGCCACGCCGAAGGCGCGGACGACATCAACGGCGGGGGAAATCTTGTGGAGAAGCCACAAAAGGAGCGTCAGGCTGTAGCCGGCAGCAAGGAAGTTCAATGGCTCAACCAGGAAAGCCTGAAAGAGCAGCGCCGCGCAGTAAGGCACAGGCAACCAGAGGAGTGTGGTCAAAACGAGCCTCACAAAGTCGCCTGGTGCGATGCTCCTTGAGACTGTTGGCGACAATTCCCATACAGCGACGGCGATGATTACAGTGGCGACAAAGGCCTCGAACAATCCGATGCCAGCTCGCACGAAAACAAGCAGCTTCCGGCTTACCGGTAGAGAGATCGTGAACTGCGTGGATTGCGCCAGGCCTTCGGGAAAGCCGATGTGTGTGGTGGCCTGCGAT
Organism: uncultured Solibacteraceae bacterium; assembly: GCA_963815475.1. Lineage (GTDB taxonomy): Bacteria > Acidobacteriota > Terriglobia > Bryobacterales > Bryobacteraceae > Sulfopaludibacter. The sequence goes on from CAWFHD010000001.1 coordinate 1,375,182, forward strand.
TTCACGCCGGAGCCTGCGAGCATCACCATGGAACTGGAGAGGATACCCAATTGGAATGCGAGTAGATCGGTGGGGTGCGCATGGTGGCTCAAGGCCGTGATCAGGATTGACATCATAAAGACGCCCGCCAGGCGCCAGCGCGTTTCCAGCCAGCCCTTCAACGCGAGCATTTCAGCCACTCGCCAACGGTTGTCGGGAACAACGCTGTTCATCATGAATCCTCCAAATCAATACTCACGGCTTCGCACTACCAGCACGGCCGAGAGGGATAGAACCATAGCCGCAAACATCGAGGGCGTCAACTGAGACCAGGGAAATTTGTGGGTCTGCAAGGGAGACGCCTGTCCGAATGCGCTAATGATGTCCAGGCCGGGCGTGAGGCGATGACAAACCCAAAGCAGCAGGATGACCGTGAAGCCGGCATATGCCATGGAGAACGGCTCATCCGACCATGTCGAAAAGAAGGCGTGCGCGCAATATGGCGCAATCAGGAAGAGGATCGTAGTCAGGGCAAGCCTTGTGAAATCTGCTAGCGTCGCAAATTCACGCACTGGCGGAAACAGGGCCCAGACAAGGAACGCGGTGACAGCCGTCACCGCCGCCGTCTCCACCAGGCCGACCGCTGTCCGGACTGCGAACAGGCGAAGCCTCGAAATCGGAAGTGAAATCGTGAATTGGGTCGATCCTGCAACGCCCTCCGAAAAGCCCAGCGGCGCTTGAGAGTTCACGCCCGAACCGCCGAGTGAGATCGCAAGGAACGTCAGCATGAACCACGCCGTCGTGAGGGCGCTCGTGCCCGTGGAGTGCCGATAATTCAATGTCAGGGCGATCAATAGGTAAACGGCGAGGGTCACTAGACGCCATCGCGTTTCCATCCACGCTTTCATGAGCAACACTTCAATTACTCCGCACGTGCTCGAGGAAGATCTCCTTGAGACTGACGGGAAACCGTTCCACGGAAGCGCCTGGAAGCGAACGAGCCTGTTCCACGATCGCCTCAACGTTGCGGCTGGCCAGGATCGAAACTGTTCTACCCTCCTGTCGCACGTGGTCCGCCCCGGGTAGCCACGAAATCGGCATGGGTTCCCTTTCGAAGACGATGCGCAGACGTTGGTACTGCGCCTTCAAATCGTCCAGGACTCCTTCCACTACGTTGCGTCCGCGATCGATGATAGCGACGTGATCGGCAATCTGTTCGACTTCCGCGAGTTGATGGGAAGAGAAGAAGATTGTGGCGCCCTCAGTTGCAGGAAGAGCAACGAGTTCCTTTAATAACGTCTCGATCAGCGCTGGGTCGAGCCCCTCAATAGGCTCGTCCAGAATCAGAAGTTCTGCTCCATGGGACATCGCCAGCAGGAGCATCAGACTGGTTCGCATGCCCTTTGAGAGAGCCGATATCTTGCGGTTGGGCGGCAGATTGAACATGTCCATGTAGCGGCGTTCCAGATCGCTGCGCCACAGGGGAAAGAACGGCCGCGTGAAGCCAATGATTTGCTGGACGGTCATGTATGGATACAGATATTTGCTTTCGGAGACATAGCCGATCCGCCGCCGCACGTCGGCATTACCCTCAGGCCCGGTAACCACCTCATTGAACACTCGTGCCTCACCGCCGCAGGATTTTAGAAAGCCGAGCAGCAGCCGAATCGTGGTGGTCTTGCCTGCGCCGTTCCGTCCGAGGAAACCAAAGATACTCCCCGGGGGCACCTTGAGGTCTAGCCCGTCGACGGCCATTTGACTGCCGAAGTTTCTGCGGAGACCTGCCGCCTCGATGATGAAATCGTTCATTGCTTTCTCCCGCTTAGATTCTCCACCTGTGTTGCGGAGAGTTCGCCCTCGAATAGTCTTCGCATCTCCTGCTCCGTGACCCCCAGAGACCGGAGGCGCTCAATAGCCGATTCCACGATGTTCTGCGCCTGCCGCATCACCTTGCCCCTTGCCGAAACCGTGGAACTGATAAAAGCGCCCAAACCATGCCGCAGTTCCACGATGCCTTCGTGTTCGAGTTCGCGATAGGCCCGCACCACGGTATTCGAATTCATGACCAGCTCCTGTGCGAGAGCGCGGATTGTCGGAAGCTGATCCCCGGGGCGCAGGGCGCCTGATTCGACTGCGTGTTTGACTTGCTCCATCAATTGAACGTAGATTGGAACACCGGACGAGGCATTCAGGCGAAAGAAAGTCATGTGCTGTGTGCTAGTCCACTATTACAGTACACAATTTGGAACAAGTATGTCAATCGTCCGGACTCGTTCCGTCCGCGGCTTTGAACAGGGCTTGCCTGATTAAGGTGTCGCCGGCAACCCGTCCCCTGTCGGCCCTTTCTCTCGAGAAAAGCACACCGCGTGTTGGTTCTATTCGACGAACGCGTGTAATGCGGCGCCGCTTCAGCAGCGCTCACACCATTCGCTGCTATCATAGGCAACTGCCCATGAAGTTGCCGCGACTATACCCCATCCTAGACACCGAGTCGCTCGATGCGCGCGGCATCACGCTCACTGCGGCCGCGGCGGCATTCCTGGATGGCGGCGCCTCCATTCTGCAGCTTCGCCACAAACAACATTGGAGCCGGCCCATCTTCGACGCTGCCGGGCACATCGCGCGCCTCTGCCGCGAAGCCGGCGCTCAGTTCGTGGTCAACGACCGCGCCGATTTCGCCATGCTGCTCGATGCCGGCCTGCACGTCGGCCAGGACGACCTGTTACCGCGCGATGCGCGTAAACTGCTCGGGGCCGACGCCGTCATCGGCTTCTCCAGCCACAACCCCGCCCAGCTTTGCGCCGCCGGTGGCGAACCGGTGGACTACGTGGCGCTCGGGCCTGTCTTCGCTACCGGATCGAAACGCAATCCCGATCCCGTGGTGGGCGTGGACGAACTTCGGCGCTGCCGCGCGCTCGTCGAAAAACCGCTGGTAGCCATCGGCGGCATCACTACAGAAAACGCGCTCGATGTTTTGAGGGCCGGCGCCGATTCCATCGCCGTGATCGGCGGCCTTCTCCCTGCAAGTCCAACGGCACAATCCCTGCGACAACGGATGGAACAATGGCAACAACTCGTGAAAGCGGCTTAGTCAAAGGCCTCGGCCTGGTGGACGCCACCACTTTGGTGATGGGCTCCATGATCGGTTCGGGCGTATTTATCGTGGCTGCCGATATCTCCCGCCAGGTGCAGTCGCCCGGCCTTTTGATCATGACCTGGGTGGTCACCGCGCTCCTTACTTTGACTGCCGCTCTCAGTTACGGCGAACTGGCGGCAGCCATGCCGCAGGCCGGCGGCCAATACATCTACCTGCGCGAAGCCTTCGGGCCGCTGTGGGGATTTCTCTATGGCTGGACCCTTTTCATGGTGATCCAGACCGGCACCATTGCGGCCGTCGCCGTGGCTTTCGCTAAGTATGCCGGAGTTTTCATGCCGTGGATTTCCGCCGACAATCATTTGATCGGCAGCGGCGCCATCGGGCTCAGCACACAGCAACTGGTGGGCATCCTCATCGTGGTGTTCCTCACCTGGCTGAACACCAAGGGCATTCGCACCGGCGCAGCTATCCAGAACACCTTCACCTTCGCTAAGATCGCGGCGCTGCTTGGGCTGCTCGGATTCGGATTTCTGGTGGGACGCAACTCCGAAGCGGTCGCCAGCAACTTCAACAATTTCTGGCGCAGTTCGGATTGGAGCTTTACCAGCGTTCGCCTGGTTGGTGTGGCGATGGTGGGCTCGCTCTTCTCGTCGGATGCCTGGAACAACGTCACCTTCACCGCGGGCGAAGTCCGCAATCCACGGCGCAATTTGCCGCTGTCGCTCGCGCTCGGCGTGCTCATCGTCTCGGCGCTGTACATCGCTTCGCAGTTCGTTTACCTCAACGTGCTGACGTTCCCCGAGATTCAGAATGCCGCACAGGACCGCGTTGCCACCGCGGCCGCGCACAAAATGTTCGGCGGTGTGGCCGAGCAGATCATGGCGATCGCGATCATGGTCTCCACCTTCGGCTGCGCCAACGGCTTGATCCTTTCCGGCGGCCGCGTCTACTACGCCATGGCCAAGGACAATCTCTTCTTCCGCAAGGCCGGCGAACTTCACCCCGTCACGCACGCGCCCGTGTTTTCCATTTGGGTGCAGTGCATTTGGGCCGTGCTGCTGTGCCTCAGCGGCTCTTACAACGATTTGCTGGACTACGTGATCTTCGCGGTGATGCTCTTCTACATCCTGACCATCGCCGGATTGTTCGTCCTGCGCTTCAAGCGCCCCGATATGGACAGGCCCTACAAAGCCATCGGCTATCCTGTACTGCCGGCCGCGTACATGATCGCGGCGGCGCTGATCGAGGTCTTCCTGTTGATCTACAAGCCCAACTACACTTGGCCCGGACTCGGAATCGTCGTGCTCGGAGTTCCGGTGTACTTTGTGTGGAAGGCGTTCGCCGGGCCGAGTAAGCGTGCTTGATCGGCGTTCATCGGCGGTCCTCTGCTGCCTCTTCACCGGGCTCAGCGCGCTGGCGCAACAGGCGCAGAACCCGTCTCCCATGGTGGAGCACACACGGGCCCACCAGCGCCTGCCGGAGCAAAAGCCCGCGGGTCGGCGTGAGAATCTGGAACTTGGCTCGTTATTCCTGCCTGATGGTTGGAAGCCCGGACCGAACGCCATCGTGCTCTTTTTCTTTCACGGTGGAACCTGGCTTCCCGAAGTAGCGGCCGCGCAAAACAAAGTGGCGTCCATCACGATCCAAGGCGGGTCCGGGTCGGGCTCGTATGCGCGCCTTTTCGAAGACGCGAAGCGCTTCCCGCATCTTCTGGAAGAAGCGGAGAGCAAAGCGGACGCACACTTCGCGCATGTCTGGCTGGGCGGTTGGAGCGCCGGATGCGGCGCCATTCGCCAGATCCTGCTCACGCCGGAATCCTACGCGCGCACCGACGCTGCCCTGATGATCGACGGCATCCACACCGGCTACACCGAAGGCAAACCAGGGCCGCTCGAATCCAAGATCGACACCGCCAATCTCCAGATCTGGCTGCAACTGGCCCGCGACGCGATCGCCGGAAAGAAGCGAATGATCGTGACCCACTCGGAGATCTTCCCCGGCACTTTTGCCAGCACCACCGAAACGGCGGATTACCTTCTGTCGCAACTGGACGTAAAGCGCCGGCCGGTCCTGCGTTGGGGACCCATGGGTCTGCAGCAACTCAGCGAAGCGACTTCCGGACGGTTTCTGCTCGTCGGATACGCCGGAAATTCCGCGCCCGATCATGTCGATCAGTTAAATTCGTTGCCGGTCCTTTTGAAGCAGTTTCGATGAGGATAGTTGACGCCGTCAACTAATTAGTTGACAAAGTCAACTAATGTCCGCACCACGACCACTAAACCCCGGCGTGCCTGGTGTGGGAGCACTCCATCAGGAACATCTGGCGCCTGGACCTTACCACTCACAAAGCGGAGAGCATCGTTGCCTCGACGCGCCTGGACTCCAGCCCGCAGCTTTCACCCGACGGCCGGTCCATGGTCTTCGTTTCCGACCGCACCGGAGCCTTTCAACTCTGGCGCGCTTCCGCGGATGGAACCAATCCCGTCCAATTGACGAATTACTCTTACGAGCACCCCGGCCTCTGTCGTCCTCTTTTGCCCGGCGATGAACACTCCGCCCGTCAAGCGCTACCATCAACCCATGCCCAGCTCCAAGCAGGCGCGCCCAACAGGTAGTGCTTGGGGCATCCTCGTCCTGGTCGGCTATTTCTGTGTCCTGCAGCCTCATCATGGCCGCCGCCGCCCTCTGGCGAACCTGGCACGAATACACCATCGCCTCACACTGGATCGAGACGCGAGCCACTATCCAAAAATGCGATCTCTCCCTCTACCACCCGTTCTCTCGCGAAGGTGGCGGTGTGGTCTACTCCCTCAACTGCACTCTGATCTATCAGTTCTCCCTGGAGCCGCGCGCCAACCAATTGCGGACCACCAGCACTCGTTCCCAAAGCGTGCGAGCCGCCATGGAGGACTGGATCCAGCAGCACCCGAAAGGCGCCGCCCTCACCATCAGAGTCAATCCCTCCGACCCTCACCAATTCGCCGTCGAGAGCCCGCTGCCCATCGAGCAATTCAACAGTGCCCGGGACGGATGGATCACGGCCCTTCTCTTCGCCGCGCTCGCCACGCTCCTGATTGGGTTGGGCCGGCTCCTGACCCGCCCCCAAACCCGTCGCGTCATTGAGTGAGCCGCTTGAGCAGCCAATTGGCTTTGTTCGGTCAATTCCCATCGCGGACGCCGCCGCCCCTCCCAGCTCCGCGCTTCTGCCTCCGCGCTTTCCCATTTCTTCTCCCTCCCGCGATAGGTGTAAAATCGGTTAATTCCTGACAACGGAGGGTCTCTTGAAGGCATCACGCATCGTTGTAGTTTCCGTCCTCGCCGCAGCCGCCACCATTGCAGCGCTGGCCCAGATGAAGCAGGCGCAGGACGAGGAGTACGCCAAGTCCGTCAAAGAGTGGACCACCAGTCCCCAGTTCATGAGCCCGCTGGTAGACCATCTGCCAAAAGCGGCCGGAGTGCCCACCCCCAAGGACGTCCTGGGCTACTACATCGGCGCGCCCAAGCACCTCACCCACACCGCGGATATCGCTCGCTACTATCGCGCCCTTGCCGCAGCCTCCAAGCGCGTCAAAGTCATGACCATCGGTAAAACCGATGAGGGCCGCGACTGTCTGGTGACCGTCATCTCCGACGAAGACACCATCCGCGATCTCGACAAGTACAAAGGCTACCTCGCCCGCCTCGCCGATCCGCGCGGCCTCACCGATGAAGCCGCCCACCAGATCATCGCCCAGGCCAAGCCCATCTACATGTTCACCGGCGGCCTCCACAGCGCCGAGACCGGCCCGCCCGAGATGATGATGGAGCTGGCCTACCGCATCGCCGTGGATGAATCGCCGCTCTACGAAAACATCCGTAAGAACGTCATCGTCATGGTCAACGGAGCCAGCGAGCCCGACGGCCGCGACCGCTACGTGGATTGGTACAACGCTCACATGCTGAGCCAAGAAAGCGAGAACGATCGCGTCCCCGGCCCGCCCTATTGGGGCAAGTACATCTTCCACGACAATAATCGCGACATCAACTATTCCCAGATGACCATGCGCAACTGGCTGAAGTTCTACCTGGAATGGCACCCGCCCATCATGCATGACCTGCATGAATCGGAGCCGCTCATGTATACCTTCAGCGGACAGCCGCCGCAGAACCCCACGCTCGATCCCATCCTCTATGCCGAGCTGCCCTGGTTCTCCGAATTCGAATTGACCAAGATGATCGGCTACGGCATGCCCGGAGTCTGGACGCACGCCTTCGTCGACATGTGGTCCCCCGGTTATCTCGGCTTCATGTCGTCTAATCACAACGGCATGCTCCGCATGTACGAAATCATGGGCAACGGCGGAGCCAACACCATGCGCCGCAACATAGCCGGAGGAGGCCGTGGAGGCGAAGGTGGAGGTGAAGCTGGAGGTGGACCTGGTGGCGCTGGTGCTGCCGAAGGCGCACCGGCGGCTGGAGCTCCGGCAGGCGCAGGTGGCGCGCAGGCAGCGGGTGGACGAGGAGCCGCAGCAGCCGGAGGTCGTGGTGGACGCGGCGGCGGCATGACCGCGCGCGAATGGTATCGTCCCCTGCCCCCGCCAGCCACAATCACCTGGTCTATCCGCAACAACACCAACTATTCCGAAACCGGGGTCCTCTCGGCGCTTGAACTCACCGCCGGCTTCTCCAAGACGGTGCTCGAAAACTTCTACCTGAAGAGCCGCAACTCCGTCCGTTCGGGCGAGACCGAAGCGCCCTTCGCCTACGTCCTCCCCGTGCAAAAGGACATGACGCGCGTCAAGTTCATCGTCGATATCCTGCGCCTGCAGGGCATCGAAGTGGGAACCGCCACCGCCGAAGTCAAGGTAAAGGATGGAACCTTCCCGGCCGGTTCGCTCATTGTCAAACGCAATCAGCCCTACGGCCGCCTCGCCAAGATCCTGCTCGAAAAGCAGGACTATCCCGAAGCCGCCGCCACCACCTATGACGACACCGGTTGGACCATGGGCCTGATGAGCCACGCCACAGTGAAGGAGATCGGCGATAAAGCAATCCTCGACGCACCCGTGCAGCCCGTCGGCGACTCCATGAAAGTGGCCGGCGAAACCAAGGGCTCGGGGCCCGTGACCGCCATCCTGCACAACGGATCGAACAATCTCATCACGCTGCGCTATCGCCTTAAGGACCTCAAGTTCGAAGCCATCGAGCAGGCCGCCAAGGCCGGCAACACGGACCTTCCCGCCGGAACCTTCCTCGTGCAATCCAGCCCGCGGGTGAACGCCGAAGTCGCAGCCCTCGGCCTCGAAGCCGTCGCGCTCGCCGAAGCGCCCAACGTGCCCAAACACCTCATCGACCTTCCGCGCACCGCCGTCTTCACCACATGGGGCAGCACGCAGGACGTCGGCTGGGTCCGCTACGGCCTCGATCACTTCGAAGTGCCCTATGACCTTATCTATAAGGAGCGCATCAAGCAGGGCAACCTGCGCGCATCCTACGACGTCATCGTGATTCCCAGCCAGGGACGCGGCGGCGCCAAGGGCCTGATCTTCGACATAGAGCCGCGGCCCGGCAAGCCCCCCGTCGATTATGTGAAGAGCGCCGACTTCCCCAGCCTCGGCGCCTACGGAGAATCGAAGGACATCAGCGGCGGCATGGGACTCCAGGGAGTCGCCGAGTTCGATAAGTTCGTCAACGAAGGCGGAGTGCTGCTCACGCTCGGAGCCTCCAGTTTCTTCCCGGCCGAAATCGGAATCACCCGAACCGTCAACGCCGCCCGCACCACCGCCGCGTTCTACGCGCCCGGCCCCATCGTGGAAGCGGAAATCCTCAAGCCCGCCCATCCCATCATGTACGGGTACACAGACAAAATCGTGCCCGTGCGCTGGGCCAGCGGACCGTTGCTCACCGTCCCCGCCGACGGCCGCAACTGGATCCTGGCCCGCTTCCCCGGCAATAGCGAATCGGTCCTCAGCGGCCTGATGCGAGGAGTCGCGGAAACCCGAGGCCGTCCAGCCATTGTGGATGTGCCGGTTGGCCAGGGGCACGTGGTCCTGTTCGCGACCAATCCCTGCTACCGATGGCAAAACCTGGGAGAGTTCAACATGCTGGCCAACGCCATCCTGAACTTTAACGATTACCCCAAACCGGCTCCCGCCACCCCCGGCGCAGCGGCTGCCGCGGGCAACTGATGAAACGTAGAACGCTTCTTGGGCTCCTGGCTGTAGTCCCGCCGTTACGCGTGTGGGCGCAGACCGCCGGTTTTCCCGGGAATCAATCGGCGAATCTCCGGGTGCTGGCTAAGCAGGTCCTTCCCAGCGAAATCGATCGTGAGAAAGTCGTAGTCGCCTTCGAGGCCTGGGTCCGCAACTACCGGCCCGGCGCCGAGATGGACCACGGCTACGGCTTCACCCGTCTCCGCACCAAACCGCCCAACCCCGCCCCGCAATACCTCCAGCAACTGAAAGCCCTGGGTCCGAATCCCGACATCGAAGCTGCCCTGACCGAAGCCAAAGTAACGGCCCTCCCCCAAACGCCAGACGGAAAACACATCGCCACAGACCTGATGGCCTTCTACTTCCGCTCCAGTGAAGCCAACGACCTCTGCTACCGCGCTTACATAGGTCGCGACGAATGCCGGGGCTTGCAAGGATCGGAAGTGGAGCCCGCCGTCTTGCCAACGGTAAAGGAGCACTGATGCAACGAATCGAATCCGACGTCTGCATCATAGGAGGCGGAATCTCCGCCGCCATGCTCTCCCAAAAACTCCGCGAACTCCGCCCCAACCTCGCGATCACGGTGGTCGAAGCCGGCAACAAATTCTTCGACCTCGAACGCCGCATGCAGTACCGCGAGCGCAGCATCAGGTACGCCGAAAACCCATGGTCCGGCGACTTCATTGAAGACCAGGCCGCCAAGGGCGTCATCTCCCGCACCATGGCCGTCGGAGGTTCCGCGCTCCACTGGGGCGGCACGTGCAATCGTTTCTCCGAGGAAGACCTGCGCCTCAAATCGATGTACGGCCTCTACGTCGATTGGCCCATCGAGTGGAAGGAACTGGAGAAGTTTTACTGCGAAGCCGAGCGCCGCCTCGGCGTCTCCGGCGAGCCCAGCCCGCTCCCCGAAGACTGGCGCTCCGAGCCCTACCCCATGGCCGCGATGCCCCTGACCCACAACCTCATCGTGCTCAAGAAGTGGGCCGAACAATCAGGTATCCCCTTCTGGAGCACCCCGCAGGCCAAGAACACCAAGCCATACGACGGCCGCGCCCAGTGCATCCGCTGCAACACCTGTTCCATCTGTCCCACGGGCGCGCGCTATTCGCCCGACTTTACCTTCCAGCGCCTCCTCGCCGGCAAGAACTTCACGCTTCACGACCGCACGCTCGTCCGCAAACTGATCCGCGACAACGCCACATCCAAAGTGGTGGCCGCGCAAGCAGTACATCGCGACCAGCCCGGCGAGCCCATCGAGTATCGCGCGCCCGTCTTCGTCCTGGCCTCCGGCTACTGCTGGACGCCGCACCTGCTGCTGCTCTCCGGCCTCGCGAACAGTTCCGGCCTGGTGGGCCGCCACATGTGCGGCCACGCCTTCATCTCCGCGCAGATTGAAGTGGATGCCAGAATCTATCCAGGCATGAACGAAACGCACGCCCTCATCTCGCGCCAGTTCTTCCGTTGTAAGACCGATGCCCCGTTCATCCGCCACGATCTCCGCATCTGGGAAAGCGCCGCCGGCCACGATCCGCGCCTTCGCGCCGTCGATGGCCGCCTGCTGCTCGGCGACGCGCTCCTGGCCGACTGGCGCGAGCGCGCCAAACGAGGCTCAGCCCGAGTCCGAGGCTACTACGACGTGCATCCCGATCGCGACAGTAGTTTGACACTTGATCAAGCGTCGAAGAACCAATGGGGAGATCCGATGCCCGTCATCGTTCACAAAGCCGACGCGCCATCGCAAGCTCGCGAAGGCTTCACGCGAGACCACTTTCAGAAGCTCTTCCAACGGTTAGGCGGCAAGCTCCTCAACACCAGCGCCGGCAACTATTGGGATCACCCCGCGGGAGGCTGCCGGATGGGCAACGACGCCGCCACCAGCGTCACCGACGGCTACGGCCAAACCCACGACCACGAAAACCTCTTCGTGGCCGGCTCCCCCACCCTCCCCAACGCCGGCTGCACCAACGGAACCCTGACCTTCGTCGCCCTCACTCTCCGCACCGCCGAGCGCGTAGCGCAGAATTTCCGGAGCCCCGCATGAACTGCAGAGTCTGCGTACTCATCGCCGCCTTCGCCCTCACCGCGAGCGCACAGGACCCCGGCCAAACCCACTACTCCGCGCTCACCCTCATCAACAAATCCAACGTCGCGAGCCTGAAGCCGGCATGGGAATGGAAAACCGGCGAGGTTCCATTCCCGGAGTACAAGACCACTCCCGGAATGTTCGAAGCCACCCCGCTGGTCATCGATGGAGTCATGTACCTCAGCACGCCGTACAACCGGGTGGTCGCGCTCGACCCTGCCACCGGCCATGAGAGATGGTCCTACGACCCGAAAGCCTACGTCGATGGACAGGTCCCCAACGGCACCGGCTTCGTCCATCGCGGCGTGGCTGCGTGGCGCGACTCGAAGTCGGGCAAGCTCCGCATCATCATGAACAGCCGCGCCCACCTGATCTCGCTCGATGCCGAGACCGGCAAACCCGTGGCCAGCTTCGGCGATAACGGAATCGTCAATCTGGTGGCCGGCCTGCGCTGGGAGACCGACCCCAAGCAGTACACCAACACCTCGCCGCCGGTGGTCTATAAGGACCTCATCATCGTGGGCAACGGCGTCGCCGACCGCATGGTCTTCAAGAAGGATCCGCCCGGCGACGTGCGCGCCTTCGACGCGCGCACCGGCAAACTGGCCTGGACCTTCTACACCGTTCCGCGCGCCGGCGAGTTCGGCATCGAGACCTGGGGCAACGGTTCGGAACAGTTCACCGGCCACACCAACGTCTGGGCTCCCATGACGCTCGACGCCGAGCGCGGTCTGCTCTACCTGCCCGTCAGCACGCCCAGCAACGATTTCTACGGCGGCAACCGCCCCGGTCAAAACCTGTTCGGAGAATCGCTGGTCTGCCTGGATGCCGCCACCGGCAAGCGCAAGTGGCACTTCCAGACTGTCCATCACGGCCTCTGGGATTACGACCTTCCCGGCCCGCCGGTCCTCGCCACCATCCACGTCAACGGCAAGAAGATCGAAGCGGTGGTGCAGCTCACGAAGACCGGCTTCGCCTTTGTGTTCGACCGCCTCACCGGCAAGCCCGTCTGGCCCATCGAAGAACGCCCCGTCCCCGCCAGCGACGTGCCCGGCGAGCACGCCTGGCCGACACAGCCCATCCCCACGAAGCCGCCGCCCTTCTCCGAGCAGGGCGTCACCATGGACGACGCCTTCGACCTCACGCCGGAACTGAAGGCCAGAGCGCAGGCGGAGTTGGCTAAGCTCCGCGTCGGCCCGCTCTTCACTCCGCCGAGCCTCCAAGGCACGGCGATGCGGCCCAGCATCATCGGAGGCGCCAACTGGGGCGGAGGGGCGCTCGATCCCGAAACGGGAATCCTCTATGTGAAGTCGAGCGACTCGCCATCGGTCGCGAAGGTGAAGGAGTCTCCCGACAGCGCCTACGTGATGGCCGATGCCGGCTCCACGTTCCTGGGCAACATCCCGCTCACCAAGCCGCCCTACGCCCACCTCACCGCCATCGACTTGAACAAAGGTGAGCTCGCGTGGCGAGTCCCGTTCGGAGACGACGCGCGGCTGCGCGCGAACCCGGCACTGGCCGGAGTGAAACTGCCCGACCGCCTGGGAGCCACCGGAGCGATGGGAGCGATCGTCACCAAAGCAGGCCTGATCTTCGCCGGAGGAGGAGGAGTGATCTTCTACGCCTTCGACGCAGCGACTGGTAAGGAACTCTGGAGCGCCCCCATCGGTCGCCGCACCACCGCCACCCCAATGACATACGAAGTGGAAGGCAAGCAGTACGTAGTCATCGCCTCGGGAATCGGGAACAACGCCGGCCTAACGGCCTTCGCATTGCCTTAGTACACCGTTTCCGAAATACGCTCGCGTATTCCGAGGCAACCGACTCCCTTACGGTCGCGGCTCCGTCCGAGCCGGCGCGTCAGCAAGCGGTTTCCTGATACGCAGGCGAACTTACTGAAACTCCCCACTGTCTTACCGAGCCAGTGCAACTACCAGAAGAATTGCCCGCTGGGTGCCGCGCCACGAATCCTTCACATCGATCGCCTCGTTCAGCGAGTGCGCTCCGGTCCCCTGCCCGCCGCCGCTGATCGTAATCGCAGGGATTCCCAGATTCATCGGCACATTCGAATCGGTCGACCCCTCGTGCAGCACCTCCGCGATGTCCAGCGCGCGTGACACGCTCATCGCCGTCTGCACAATCGGACTGTCCTTGGAGGTCTGTCCAGCCGGACGCACTCCCACCAGTTCCGCCGACACGCTCACCGCGCCGCGGCCGCCCCAGCGCTTGTTCTCCTCATCCACCGCCTCCTTCAGCGCGGCATGAAACTTGGTGTCGACGGCCTTCAGCGATGCCGGATCAGCCGACCGCATATCCACCTCCATCCACGCCTCGAACGGGATCGCGTTCACCGACGTGCCGCCGCCCACACGCCCCACATTGAACGTGGTCTTCGGGTCCTTCGGCACCTCAAACGCGTCGATCTTGGCAATGGCGCGGCCCATCGCCTGAATCGGATTGGCCATGCCGAACGCGCCGTAGCTGTGGCCGCCCGGCCCCTTGAAGGTCACCTTGTAGCGATTGCTGCCCACGCCGATGTGCGTGATACCCAGCCCCGTGCCGTCCACCGAGATGAACTTGTCGATCTGCCCGCGCATAGTCTCGCCGAAGAGTTGCTTCATGCCGCGCAGGTCGCCCAGGCCTTCTTCGCCCACATCCGCAACGAACGTGATTGTCCCCGGCGTCTCCACGCGCGCCTCCTTCATGGCGCGCGCCACTCCGAGGATCAGCGCCAGCCCGCGGCAATCGTCGCCGATGCCCGGCCCCTTGAGCACCGTGCCATCGCGCGTCACCTTTACGTTGGTGCCTTCGGGAAAGACCGTGTCGAGATGCGCCGCCAGCACCACGTTGGGATGCGCGGCCTTGCCTGGCCGCACGCCGATCACGTTGCCGGCCGCGTCGATGCGCACGTCCTTCAGGCCTAATTCGTCGAACAGCCGCTTCAACTCGCGGCCGCGCGCTTCTTCGTGAAACGGCGGAGCGGGGATCTCGCAGACGTGGACCTCCTGCTCAATGGCTTGCGGCTCATTGCGCTTGGCGGCGTCGAGCGCGGCCCGGACTGTAGGGTCCTTCACAAGATCCGCGGGCGACTGAGCGAAGCATGCCGCCGCAGCGGCGGAAAGAACGGCGATTCTGGCAAGAGACATGGGAATGCGGAGATCATAACACGGCTAAATGCCGCTCCAGTGCGTCTTCATTAACGATGAGACTCACCATCATCTTCTTACTGGGCCTTTGCGCCTGGGCTCAGACCAATCCGGTGGCCCTCACCGTCGATACGACATCGCCTACTTACACGATCCCGCCCGACTTCCTGGGACTTAGCTTTGAAACCGGATCGCTCACCAGCACTCCGTCGACGTTCCCCGCCGAGAACGCCCAGTTCCGCGTGATGGTGTCGCAGCTTGGCCTGGGTTGGGTGCGCTTCGGCGGCAACTCAGTCGACAAGACCAACTGGATCGGCGGGCAGCGCACATCGCAGACACCGGCCTCCAGCCTCACCGCCAGCGACTTCGATCGCGTGGCTGCATTCGCGCGCGCCACAGGCTGGCGCGTGCTCTGGGGCATGCGCCTGGCGAACGGCAGCCCCACCATTGACGCGGCCGAAGCCGACTACGCGATCACCAGCGCCAGCGACGTCCTCTCCGGCCTCGAGATCGGCAACGAGCCCGACCTCTTCTCCAGCAATGGCTACACGCCCGCCACGCTCCCGGACTACCTGACGGCATGGGGACAATACGCCGCCGCCATCCAGGCGGTGCACCCCAAAGCCATCCTCACCGGACCGGCCGCCGCGGGAAACATCAGCACCTGGACCACTCAGTTCGGCGTGAAGTACGGAACCCAGATCTCGCTTCTGACGCAGCACTACTATCCGCTCGGCCCCGTGGGAGTGGTGCAGGCGGGGGCGCCAAATGAAGCCACCATCTCGAACATGCTCAATTCCACCACTCATGGCAACGCGCAATCGCAAGGCCTGGCGCTCTCCAACATCGTGACCAACATCGTTACGAGGCCGAAGATCCCGTGGCGCATGGCGGAGACCAACTCCTGCTACAACGGCGGGCAGGCAGGAGTGAGCGACGTCTTCGCCTCCACGCTCTGGGGCCTGGACTACATGCTTACGCTGGCCGGCACTTCGGCGGCGGGCATCAACTTCCACGGCGGCGGCACGGGGGCTTATACGCCGATCGCGGTCAGCGGATCCACCATTACGGCGCGGCCGCTCTACTACTCGTTGCTGATGTTCGGCGCGGCGGCGCACGGCCAGGTGGTTCCGGTCACCGGGAATACCGGACGCATTAACCTCACGGCATTCGGAGTGCTGGATATCGATGGCACGCTGCGCGTCACCGTGATCAACAAGGATCAAGCGCTCGACGCACAAGCCCTCATCACGCCGGGCGCGGCCTACACCACGGCCAGCCTGCTGCGGCTCACTGCGCCGTCCCTCACCGAGAAGACGGCGATCGCGCTGGGCGGCAGTTCCGTGGCGGCGGACGGAACCTGGTCGCCAACACAAATCGAATCGCCGGCGCAGCAGTCAGGAGTCTTCACCGTGAATGTGGCGGCAAGCAGCGCTGTGGTGGTGGAGTTCGGCAACGGAAAGATCGGCATCGGCAACACCGCGGGTGGCGGATCGACGGTTGCGCCCACCAGCATGGCGTCTCTCTACGGCCAGAACCTGGGCTTCGTTACGCGCAGCACGCCGACCGTGAACCTGCCCACCACGCTCGCCGCCGTCACAGCGAACGTCACCGATGCGACAGGCGCGTCGCGTCCCGCGCCGCTCATCTTCGTCTCGCCCTCGCAGGTCAACCTTCTGGTGCCGGATGGAACAGCGCCAGGCGCCGCAACCGTGACGGTGGGAAATGCCAAAGGCACGGTACAAGTGGCGAACGTTGCGCCCGGCCTCTTCACCGAAGGGGGCACGAGCGTTGCCGCAGCGACGGTGGACAACATGCCAGTGTTCGATTGCAGCAGCGGAACTTGCGTGCCCATCACGATCGCGCTCGATGGATCGGCGCCGGTGTACCTGACGCTTTACGGAACAGGCATCCGCAACGGCACGACCGTCACCTGTACGGTGGGAGGTGTCAGCGTGCCGGTGCAGTATGCCGGAGCGCAAGGTCAATACCCGGGCTTCGACCAGGTCAATATCCAACTCCCCGCCACGTTGCAAGGCAAGGGCAAGGTGGACGTAGTCCTGACAGTCGACGGCCACCAATCCAACGCCGTTCGGATCGCCACGTAGCTACTTTTTCGGCTTGGGACCATCGTCGGGCCGATAAGCCCTCGGGTGGAGATTCACTTCGGTGCGAAGAGTGGATCGGCCACTCGCGGGGCGGCCCGTGAAGTCGGCAAAGACGCTGGTGGGATTTGCGGTGTTGCCCGAGTTGGCCGCCACGAAGAACGCGAGGAACTGATCGCCTGACGCCGCCAGGCCCTGGTAGTCGCCGAGGAACGGAGCGCCCGCGGCTCGCGGCGCGCTCAGAATATCGAAGGGACCGGTCACGGCCGTTTCCTGCCAGGTGGCGCCGCCATCCTTCGAGACGACGCGCCAATAATTCGCGAGCAGCGTGTCGGCCGCACCCGTGTCCTGACGGAAATCGAAATAGGTCACTCCGACGCTGCCATCCGCGGCCACCGCTACTGCGGGCGTGAAGGCCTGCACGTTCGGCGCCTGGTTCACTTGCACGGGCTTCGACCACGTGAGCCCGCCATCCACCGACTTCGACAGCGCGATGCCATCCCGCTGTCCGCCGCTGAAGCGCGCATCGGACCACACCACGTAGACCGCACCAGACGTGCGGTCCACGGATGCGCTCGGTATGCCGGCCCCGGTGCGAAGGCCCGTCTGAGTGTTGGCGTTCACCGTGCCGATGGTCTGGTTCGTGCTCGCGAACACCGGACTGGACCAGGTCAAGCCATGGTCAGTGGAGCGCATCGCGGCCACATAGGAGACCGAGTTCATATTCTGCTGCGTGGTCCAAACAAAGATGTCGACCACCGAGCCATCCGGCAGCACCACGAGTTGGTTCGCCGTCGCGAAGGCATTGGCGGGACTCAGTATCACGCGCGCGGGATCCCACGTGGCGCCGCCATCGGCGGTGCGCGAGAACCAGACCGAAATGCTGCCGCTGGCCGGGCGATCCCAAACGGCGTACACATAGTGCGCGTCGTTGGGGTCGGCCGTGACGGCTTCCTTATCGTCGCCGCCGTTAGTGTGCAGGAGAACCGTCGTGGGTGCGTCCCAGATATAGCCGCCGTTGGCCGACCGGCTCACCAGGATGGCCGTCGTCGCCACACTGCCATTGCTTACTCCATTGAGTCCGAGCGCGATGTAGTAGGCAGTGCCATCGGGCGAAATGGCCACCCATGGATCGCTGGCGCGCTCGTAGGCTCCGCCGCTGCATCGGGAGAATTGCGCGAGCGAGTTGGCCCAGGTCTTGCCCCCATCCATCGATGTGGCGGCCACCAGACCGCTCGATCCGCCATCCGACCAGCGGTCCTGCTGCCAGACTCCGACGAGATGCTGCGGGTTACCGGGGTCCACCGCTACATAGGGTTCGACCGGCGCGTTGCGGTAATTGACGCTCGAACCCTGATTGCTGTTGCAGCCCGAGGGGAAGGGGCTCATGCCGCCAACCGCCGCAGGCGCGGCTGTGGATGAAGGCAAAGGATGCGCGGGCGCGGGATGCTGCGCTTGGGCGACGAGGCTACAAAGAAGGATTGCGAAGGAGAGGCTAGCTGACGCGGAACCCATCTTCGCTCAAGTGTACCTGACGGCCCTGATGGAAGGCCACGTTCGCCAGGTGCGGCGCGGACACGGCAGACGCGCCCACTTCCACCGGCGCGGTCGGTTCATGCCGCGACTTGATGCAGTCCATGAAATTCTGTATGTGCGTCTCGATGGGAATGGGCGCAGCCATCGCCTGTACCGGGTCCGGATTCTTGGGCACGGGCTCCTTCCAGATACGGAAGCCGGCGTTGTTGATGATCATGGTACCGGCATCGCCCTGAAACTGGATGGACCAATCGTTGTCGTATGAGTTGCAGTAGTTGAGGGTCCAGGTGGCCATCAGCTTGTCATACTCGATCACCGCGCAAAACACGTCGGGCACTTCCGATCCCGTGTTCTTGGCGCGCTGCCCGTAGCACACCGCCGATTTCGCCAAGCCCGCGTTGGTGAACCACTGGACCACGTCCATGAGGTGCGTGCCCTGGTCGGTCATATTGCCGCCCGAGTAGTCCCAGAAGTAGCGCCAGGAGCGGAAACGCATGGGCTCGAGGTCACGCTCTTTGGCCGCGCCCAGGAAGCGCTTCCAATCGAGCTTGCCGGGCAGCGGAGTGTTGTTCAGCTCCTTCGAGACGTTCCAGTTCCACATGGGCTTCACCAGCGTGATCTTGCCGAGGATGCCGCTATCCAGAATCTCCTTGGCCTTGATCACCGAGGGCGCGCTGCGGCGCTGCATGCCCACTTGCACGATTTGCGACGTCTTGCGCACAGCCTGAATCATACGCTTGCTCTCTTCGAGCGAGTGCGACATGGGCTTTTCGAGATAGACATCCTTCTTGGCATCGAGCGCGGCGAAGAGCATGGGCGCGTGTTGATGGTCGGGCGATGCGATCACGACGGCGTCGACTCCGGGATGCGACAGCAGGTCGTGATAATCCACGAAGGTCTTGGCATCGGGCGAGTCCTTCAACGCCGTCTGCATGTTGGGTTCGTAGACTTCGGCGATGGCTACGCACTCGGCGCCCAGCTTCTTGAAGTTCTGGTTCAGATAGCGGCCGCGTCCGCCGGCTCCGATGAGGCCGTACGTCAAACGGTCGTTCGCGCCCCATGCGCTGCTCGGCACAAAGAGGGGAGCGGCTGCCAGCGCTCCGGTGAGAAAGCTCCTGCGATCCTGGTCCATGGCCCTCACTCTATAACCCGGCGGGGATGGTTGCAAGGGCGCCGACTCCTTATGGTTGCGGCTCGGGAGCGGTTCCTCGCAGTTCGATCACGTAGTAGCGGCAGCGGGTTGGGCCGGCGTTGCGGGCGCTGTGCATTTGGTTGGAGCTGTAATAGATCACCGAGCCGGTCTCGGCGAGTTCGGTGCGGCCTTCGAGCCATGTCTCGACAGTGCCTTCGAAGACGATGATGATCTCTTCATGCTCGTGTTTGTGCGGCGCGTGCGTCTGGGTTCCGGGGCCGAGGATGGTTTCATGCATCTCAAAGCTGAGCCCGGAATGGTTGGGACCGTGGAAGAACTCGCGCCCCTTCTTCTTTTCATCGCCTTCGTAGGGAATCTGCTTGTCGTGATAGATCTTCGACGGCAGGGCTGGGCCGGCGCTCGCTTGGGCGGCCGCGCGCGCCGCCAGCGCGGGAAGCAGTAGGGACAAGTCTCGGCGAGTCATCCGACCATTTTGTCACGTCCGCGCCGGCCGGCGAGGTGTCCATTGTCTGGTATACCTGAAAGTGGTATAGTGCCCTTGTGCCGAAAGACTCTCCCGAAGACTTTCTTCCTTTGCACAAGGACACGTTTCACATCCTGGTAGCGCTGGCGGATCACGATCGCCATGGCTATGCCATTATGCAGGACATTGCCGCCCGCACCGGGGGGCAGATCCGCCTGCGTCCGAGTTCGCTCTACAGCGCGATCCACCGCATGCTGGAGGACGGCCTGATCGAAGAACTCGACGAGCGGCCCGCGGGCGGCAACGACGACGAACGACGCCGGTACTATCGCCTCTCGACGTTTGGCCGCAAGGTGGCCAAGGCAGAGGCGCGGCGACTGGAGCGGATGCTGGCAGATGCGCGCGCCACCGGCCTGGTGCCCAAGAGGCTGTAAGGATGCGGCGCGAAGCTTCAGCACTGCGCCTGTATCGCGGCCTGCTCTGGCTCTATCCGGTGGAGTTCCGCGATCACTTTGCCTGCGATATGTGCGGGGTGCTGGCAGACTGCCTGAACGCGCGCCCCGGCCCGATCGAAATCCTGTCTCTGTATCTCGGAGTCTTCATTGACGCCCCCAAGGAGCGTTACCACATGATCCGTCAAGACATCGTTTATGCCCTCCGCACCATGCGCCGGGAGAAGTTGACCACGCTGGTGGCGATGCTGGTGCTCGCATTGGGAATCGGTTCCACCGTCACGGTGTTTACGCTGGTGGACGGGATGCTGCTGCGGCCGCTGCCGTATCCGAACCAGGACAAGATCGTCTACGTGGAAGAGGTGACGCGCGACCAGGTGCTGAGCGGCGTGATCGCCTACCCGAATTACCAGGACTTCGGCGCGCGCAACCGGTCGTTGTCGGATATCGCGATGTTCGGCTCGGGCCTGGTGACACTACGCGGCGACGTCGAGGCCGAACGAGTTCCCTCGGGATCGGGCACCGAAGCGCTGTTTCGGATTCTGGGCGCGCACCCTCTGCTGGGCCGCACCTTCACCGCGGAGGAGTGCCGCTACGGCGCGCCGCCCACGGTGATGTTGGGCGAAGAGTTATGGCGGCGCCGATATAGCGCGGACGCGCAGATTGTGGGCAAGACCATCGAGGTCGGCTCGTCGCAGGCCCGCGTGGTGGGAGTGATGCCGCGCGGCTTCCACTTCCCGGATGTGGCTGAGTTGTGGCTGCCGCAGCAGTTCAACCCCGCGAACAACACGCGCATGGATCACGGCCTGGAGGGCATCGCGCGCCTGAGACCCGGAGTCTCAGTGGAGCAGGCGCAGGCTGACCTGCGCGACATCATGCAGCAGATCATCCGCGAGCATCCGACGGAGAACTATGGGCAGTACGTGAATGTATCGCCTTACCGGGTGCGCGACACCAAGCAGGTGAAGCCGGTGCTGGTCACCTTGCTGGGCGTGGTGGGGTTCGTGCTGCTGATCGCCTGCGCCAACATCACCAACCTGCTGCTAGTGAAGGCATCGGCGCGGACTCGCGAGATCGCGGTGAGGGGCGCGCTGGGCGCATCGCGGGCGCGCCTGATCCGCCAATTCGTGGTGGAAAGCGTGCTGCTGGCCGTGGGCGGGGCGGCGGCGGGAATCCTGCTGGCCTGGGCCGCGATTCCAGCCCTGGTCTCACTTGTGCCGGACCACCTCCCCGGTTGGATCGAATTCACTCCCGACGCACGCACGCTAGCGTTCGCTATCGCGGTCACTGCAGGAACGGCGATTCTGGCCGGCGCCGTGCCGGCGTGGACAGCATCGCGACTGAACCTGGTGGAGACGCTGAAGGAAGGCGGGCGCGGCAGTTCGTCGGGCGGTGCGAAGGCATGGTTCCGCAATGGCCTGGTGGTGGCAGAAGTGGCGATGTCGGTGCTGCTGCTGGCGGGCGCGGGGCTGATGGTGCAGACCTTTTGGAAGCTCAACGGGATGAACGCCGGCTTCCGCACGGAAGATATCACCACGCTGCAAACGGCCGCTCCCTCCACGCGATATCCGAGCGGACCGGAGGGTGTGCAGTTGGTGCGGCAGATTCGGCGGGAGTTCGCTTCCCTGCCCGGCGTGACGGCGGTGGCGGGCAGTTCGGCCGTGCCGCTGATCGACGGCTGGGGTCGCAGTTTGACAGCGGAGGGCGCACCGGTCCTCAGCGTGAAAGACGCGCCGATGATCAATCACACGGTGGTGACTCCGGGGTATTTTCATACGCTCGACATTCCGATCCTGGAAGGCCGCGACTTCAACGAGAGCGATGGCAAGGAGCCAAAGGTGACCATTGTGGACGAGACCATCGCCAGGCGCTATTGGCCCCGACAGAGCGCGGTGGGCAAGCGCGTGCGCTATGGTCCGCCGGAATGGAATGAGGCGTGGCACACCATTGTGGGGGTGGTGGGGGTGGTGCACAATCAGTCGCTGCGCAAGCTGCGGAACAACTCCGTCTACCTGCCGTATGGCGAGTTCCAATACGGCAGCCTCGCGTTCCTGGTGCGGACGGCGGGTGGGTTGGCCGATCCGGAGAAGGCGCTGCGCGCGCGCATGGCGGCGATCGATCGCAATGTGGCGATCAGCCGGGTGCTGAGTATGAAACAGGTGGTGACGCGCTCCATCTGGCAGGAGCGCTTCTTCGCCACGATCTTCGGGTTCTTCGCAGTGCTCGCGCTGCTATTGGCGCTGGTGGGGTTGTACGGCGTGATGGCGTACGCGGTGTCGCGGCGAACCCACGAGATGGGGATCCGGATGGCGTTGGGAGCGTCGGCGGGCGAAATCCGGGGGATGATTCTGGCGCAGAGCGGACGGCTGGTGGTTGTGGGTTTGGTAGCGGGAACGGTGGGAGCGATCTTCCTGACGCGATTGCTCACATCGCAACTGTACGGGGTGAGCGCGGGAGACGTGAAGACGCTGGGCGCGGTGGCGGCGCTACTGGCAGCGGCGGCGTTGGGGGCGAGCTACGTCCCGGCGCGGAAGGCGACCAGAGTGGACCCGATGCTGGCGCTGCGGGAAGAGTGAGGCGCTTTCGTTCGAGGCATCAGGCGAACAAGAGACGTCCTCTTGGCTCAGGAATAGGCCGCCCCCAGGAAGCGCTGGCGAACACGGAGATCGCGATTCAGGAATGGATCGAAACCGCTGGCGAGTGGGACCATCAGCCGCACAACCAGGCAACTCATTCCTCGGCGCCACCGAGATACCACGTTGTCCGCGTTGGCGAGACGTGGTCAGACCCGGCGGACACGGGAACAACTCCCACTTGGAAGGCGCAATGCAAAGAACCCAAAATGTCGCTGGAGAATTGTAGCATTCTTCGAAAGTCCGATTTTACGCGAGTCGCGTGCCGAGCCTACAGGCGAACGGGAGAATGTCCCGGCGTTGGCAGACTCATCACCCGGTTCGGTCGTGTGTTTTCTCCGTCATTCGAACCATTCGGCGCGAGATAGGAGCGCCGGTAGCGAACCTCTGCGCGAGGGTAGCGCCGGTGCGCCGCATCGGATAACTCGACCTCGACCGAACTCGCCTCGCCAGGTTGCATTCCGTCTGGTAAGTAGAAGTACAGCGCATATCGCTCCCGGATGCGCGCGAGCGTGTCCTCGAACGCCGCAGCTTGATCCACGGCCATACTGTCACCGCCCGACTGATTCGCGATTTGGGATGTTCCAGCCGATTGGGTGCGCGGGCCCCTCGTGGGATACGATCCGAACCCGGGACGGATCAGGTTACCGAAAAGGTCTCGCAGCACGTAGTCATCGTAGGTCGACCGGCGCTGACTGTCGGTTCCCGTACGCAGCGCATCCGGGGCGATCAGGGCGCTCAGAACGGAGTCTGCGCGTGTCAGCGCGTGCAAGACCGCAGCCTCGTTCCGGCTGCGCTCGGTCTGATCGTCGGTGACAATGACAATTGCCCGTCGCGCATCGCGCCGCGCGTTCTGCTCCATGTAAGAGGCGGCGTCCAATAGTCCGCGCGTGATATCGGTTCCACCATCAAAAGGCTCCCGGCTGAGCACGCTTTCGAGTTCGCGCTCGGCATCCTGGCGGTTGGAGCGAAACGGTGTGCATTCACGAGTGAAACGATCGAACACCAGGATGGCGACCCGGTCCTGGTCCCCTAGAGCGCGCAAGGCCTGATGCGATGCAATTGCCACGCGTCTGATGTGCGACTCCATACTGCGGCTGACATCCAACAGCAAGACAATGTCGACCGGCATCTTCTCGCTTTGGAAATTGCGGATCTCCTGTTGCTTTCGGTCTATTCGCAGGACGAAATCCTGAACTCGGAGATCTCGAATGGGATGGTTTTCCGCGTCCACTACCTGCGCGTCCACGCGTCCCAACGAGACATCGCTACGGAAAGTTACCTTCGGGTCATCGGGCTTGTCATTGGCCGGCGCGTTGTTGTATGCAAACAGGCACAAGGCCCCGATGGCAAAAAGAGTGGAAATGTGAGACATAAAGACCTCTCTACGAGCTGATTCGTTTGTCGTGCGGGGGAGCGCTCTGTGGGCACTGATGCAGCGCAGTAGAGTGCGGCGCAAATTCTTTTTTTGCTGGGATGCCTGAACGTAAACAGTGGTCACCAAATTAATGAATCGGCGGGCGCGGCCGGGAATCAGAATTTGTTGGGCGCTTCGCGACGCCACCGCTGACTTACATTTATGAAGGTTGTTTTCTGGATGCTCGCTGCGTGCGCCTTGCATGCGCAGGCGCTTAGCGAGCTGGGCCTTCGGCGGCCCGGACCATCGCCTGCACTACCTGACCGATGACCGCGGAAACAGCATCATGGATTTCTCCTCGGCCGGATATCGTGCGGGCGGTGTGAAACTGCCGTCTGCCGCCGCGGCTCAGCGGCTCACACCCGCGGCCGGCGACAATACGGCGCGCATCCAGGCGGCACTGGACAGCGCGACGGGCGCGGTAGTGCTGGCGGCCGGCGAATACGAGATTGCGGGAACTTTGCAGCATCACTCGCAGCGGAGTCGTGCTGCGCGGCGAGAAGGGCGCCGGCATACGGCTGACGGGCAAACCACATCGTTTTCTGGAAATCCACGGAGCGGGCACGTGGCGTGAGGAAGGTCCTGCCGCTGCCGATCCTGGACGCCTATGTGCCGGCCGGCGCCAGCACGTTTCGGGTTCGCGGCGCCTCGGCGTTTCATGCCGGCGATCGCGTGCTGGTGCTCCGCCCGGTGACCGCCGAATGGATCCATTTCATGGGCATGGAGACATCTGGCCACGACGGCGAGGCGCAACCGTGGATCCGCCGCGGGCAGCGTGATTCGCACCGATCGGGTGGTGGACTCCGTGGACGGAGATCGCATCACTTTGGACGTTCCTCTGAGCGACGCATTGGATTCCAAATTCACGGCTGCGTCCCTGGTTCGCTACAGCTTTCCCGGACGCATTACCGAGGTAGGAGTGGAAGGATTGCGGATTACGGCGCCGTTCGAGGACGTCCCGATCACCGCGCCGCAATACACTGCGCTTCGCATGGATAGCCGTGGAGGACGGGTGGGCCCGCGATCTGGAGATTCGGGAGACGCAGAATGCGATCACGATCGGTCCGGGCGCCAAGCGTCTGACATTGGCAAACATACGCATCACACACTCGGGGGCGCATTCGGGCTCCGCCGCACCGGCCGATTTTTCGCTGCAGGGCACGCAGATTCTGCTGGACCGCTGCCGCGTGACGGGCGAAGGCACATGGCCGGTGGTCGCGGAGCAGGAGGCGATCGGTCCGCTGGTTGTCCTGAACTTCGCGGCCGATCACGGCGGCGTCGCGCCGCATCAACCCTGGGCCACTGGTCTGCTGGTGGATGGCGGTGCGTTTCCCGGGGCGCCGCGAGCACAGGCCGGGCGTGGCTTTTCCTTATCGCGACACGGCGGATTCGGGCCAGGGATGGAGCATCGGGTGGGCGGTGGCATGGAACGTCGGTCTCACCGTTTGTGCTGGTGCAGCAGCCGCCCGGCGCGATGAACTGGTGCATCGGCTGCATCGGCACGCCGGTCACAGTCGGCAATATACCGAATGGCATTTTCGACTCGCCGGGGAAGAAGGTTGAGCCGGCCAGCCTCTATCTCCACCAGCTACATGACCGGCTCGGGCCGGAAGCGGTGCAGAACATCGGGTATTAAAGGGCGCCGATGCAACCGTCTTCTCGTTCCTCGAAGCCGCAAGCCATGAGAAGGGACCGCCGTACTTCGGCCACCATGTCCGCGGCAGATTGCAAATAATCGGACCAATTCGGCTTTGCTGCGCGAAGGCCACGCGATTGAAATTCAGCGCGCATGCGACTGGCATACCGTCGGCCATCGTCAACACGGCTTCAGGCATCAATCCGCGAATGGTTCGCGTCGCAGGACGCCACGACAATCTCATGTAGCTGGTCGATGACGTCATTTCTGGTGAGAATCAGAATTGGTCGCCTCTTCACGGACATTGGCCTTTAGGCACAATCCGTATTTCCCGCCCGGCCTTATCCAGTGGATTCCTGCGGTCGGCTTTGTAAAGGGCAGTGAGCATCAATGGATTTGATACTGTAGGAAGTATTCGAAAAGGAGAATGTGAAACCGCGACGGGCATGACGGCGCGGCGATCCCTTCCGTAGCACAACCTCCGAGGTGCAAGCGCGATGTCGTCCGAACTCCTGTTCTACGTTACGAAATACAGCTACGGCGCAATCTTCGTACTCGTCCTTCTACAAGAACTTGGTGTGCCCAACCCGGTTACCAACGAATTCGTCTTGTTGTTCTCGGGCTACCTGGCCTTTTCCGGCGTATTGAATTTCTGGCTTGTCTTTTGGACAGCCGTATCCGCGGATTGCATCGGAACAACTATACTTTACGCCGTGTTCTACTTGTTCGGACAATACATCCTGGGCCGTCGGCCACGGTGGTTCCCGTCGGCGCAGATTGACCGCATCGCGCATGCCATCTCAGAACGACAGCGGTGGGGCATCTACGTGGGGCGGCTTATGCCTTTCCTCCGCGGGTATGTGTCGGTCGCGGCCGGCATCCTGGCAATCAGGCCAAAGACCTTCATACCCGTCGTGATTGTCTCGGCGATCACTTGGAGCGGCGGTTACGTCATCGCCGGCAGGCTCCTGGGACCGTATTGGGCGCAAGTCGCGACCAAAATCGGCGGCGTAGCGAGCCTGGTGTTGGTCATCACGCTCATTGTCATTGCATCTTTCATTGGGCACGCCATCGTCAGCAAGAATCGCCAACTCGTGTGACCCACTCAATTGCCTCTATCGCAGGCCTCGCGTCCAACCTGCGGATTCCCCAAGCCACGCGAATCGGCACCCGCCGGCACTCTGGCCGCCCGATCGCCGGGCAATTCGCCCCATCGCAGCCGGCGGCGAACACACCGTCGAGCAACTCCGCGGAGAAAGCGGGAAAGCCGTTCCATCACTTAACGCGACTATTCGGCAAGCAGATATCGTATGCCAACCGGATGTTGGAATTGTCGCGGTACACGTTGCGCAACACCGTTGTAGTAAACGCCTCTGACTGAAACGAGCGTGTTACGCCAAGCCGGGAAGTTCCGCGAAAGATCACAGGCGTTTCCTCTGAATGGACGCATAGGAGCTGATCGTCCGACAACAATACCGCGATGCTCAAGAGTCCCGGCGCCATGAGTGACCGTGCGCCGGCGGAGAGCATCATGTTCAAGACACCGTCCTGCAGCGATTTGTTCCCAGCCTTAGTTGGCGACCCCCGGCGATTTCCGGGAATACTTGAACGCATCCAACTCCTGCGCTCTTGCCTGGTCGGAGGTACTTTCCGCTCAGCCTACTTTTCGCCTACAACGTTTAAGGGCAGCTTCGCTGGGCGATAATGTTTGCTTTCAATGTCCATGCGCTTTGCAGCTTGGGTGACTGTAACAGCTTCGACGTGGGCATGTCACGCCGACGCCGCTGTCAGCCTTGTTCGTAAACTCCAATCGACCCACGGACGCCTTCTCGTCGGTGCCTGCGAACCGTGGAAGAAACTACTCCCAAAAGCGTCCCAGTGGCCGGACTTGACCCCGAGCCAATAACGTCTGTTTGTGGCTCGACCCGATCCCAAGCCAGCGCCGATTCCCCAAACTGCGTAGTGAGAAGTGGACCACATAGGTTATTGGTCCATCAGCTTTTCTAACATGCTGGCGAAGCGATAGTTACGGAGAGTCGTCGAAAAAGGGGAGCCCCCTCCTCAATCGAAAACTCCTGGCGCGGGGGGAGCCTTTGCTGTTTGCTGCTTTGGGCAACTCTGGGAACGAAAAGAGAAGTCCCGACTTGATTTAATGCTTGATTGGGCAGATCTTGGCCAGCTGAGGTACCCCCGTATTGTCCAAACAGCGGAGGTCTACTCACGACTATGACAGCTGTCGACGCTGTTCATGGGGTATTTGTTAAGTTTTCAAAACTGGCCTCCCCGCCAATGAGATAGGAGTAGGCGAGGGAGTGCAATTGGTGAGAATCACAGCTCGCATATTTGGTATGGAGGGGGCGGGACCCAGGCCATCCTCCTAATCCCGAAGGGATTCAACCGCGGCGCCTTTTGCTTGCTCAGATCTCCTTGATCCGGATATTGCGGAATTCCACCTGCATTCCCCGGTCACCTTGCAGGCCGATGGAACCCTTACGCGGCCGCTCGCTCACCGGCTTATACTGCCGGTGATGGCCATGCAAAATCGTCAGCTTGTCCAAATCCAGGCGCTGGGTTTCTACTCCGTTGGTCACGACAATCAGTGAGGCACCCTTGCAAGTGATCTCCATGGAATTCCATTGGCCGACGGGCTTGTCCCCCTTGCGCACCGGCGGTTCCTCCGCGTAAAGACTGCCCGTGAGTTCTTCCGGTGGCCGCTGAGCGTTATCCGGACTGGCGTCGTCGAGGATTTGGATTTCCATTCCTTCGTGGGCTGGTTCACCGTCCTTGGGGTACCGGATTCCTACACCTGAGTTGCCGCCTTTGGGTATCTTCCACTCGAGCCTGAGTACGAAGTCACTGTAGTCCTTGTCGGTGGTCAGCCAGCCGCCCGCGCCCTTTTCCCCCTTGAGGCACAACAGGATATTGCCGTTGGCCCGCCACACGTCGGCCCCGTTAACAGCGTCCTTGACGTGCCAGCCGGTCAAGTCCTTTCCGTTATATAGCGGCTTGAAGTCGTCCCCCGCCCACACACTGGGCATCAGCAGACTCAATAGCAGGAAGTGATGGAATCGCATAATAGTCAGGCTCAGAAATCGTACTTAAGCGCAAACTGAATCTGCCGCATGCTTGCCCTTGTCGATGTGATGACGCCGAAATTCGACGGCGGAGTCACATTGGAGCTGCCGCCCCAACTGCGCGCCCGGAGTACCCAATTCCACATGATTGGGTGCGTTGAACATTTCCATGCGGAACTGCAGGGCATTGCCGTTCGGTGATACGGAAGTCCTTGATCGCCGAGAAATCGAAGTTCACTTGCTTGGGTCCACGCAAGTTATCGCGCCCGCAATTTCCGAAGGTGCCTGCGATCGGGTTGGAGAATGCCGCCGGGTTGTACCAGCCGTTCTGGTTGGGATTGGGCAGAACCGGATCCACGCCGGCGATGCAATTGAGCCGCTCGCCGTTGGGAGAGAAAACCACGCCCGCGGAATCGTAGGAGCACGTCTCCGTGACCGCCGCCGCTTTGCATCGTCGTGATCGTGCTCAGCTGCCAGCCGCCCACCATCTGATTCACGACTGCCTCCGTGATTCAGAAAGCGCTGGCCTTTGCCAAACGGCAGCGTGTAAAGCATGGACGCCACAAAGCGGTGCGGCACATTGAAAGTCGGACGGCCCGTAGTCGCAGGCGCCGGCAGCGCGCATTCGGCGGCACAAAGTCGTTGCCGGGACCGCGGATCGCGCTGCCGTCATCGAGCGATTTGGAGTAGGTGTAGCTGAACAGCGTGGTGAGATTGGTGCCGAAGCGCTGGCTCAGCTTCGGCGCCGAGCGCCGTTGTAGTTGCCCACGCCGTCGGCTTTCAGGAACTGAATGCCCGCGGCGCCGAACTCCGGATAGGGCAGACGGGTGACCACGGAAGCGGTGCCCGGGACGGGCGCGGCCGGCGTTGATCAGATCGTCCAGATGGCGGCTTTGCGAACCGTTGTAGCCGACCTCGACAGTCGTCGAATTGCCCAGCGACGCGCTGTACGTTGAGCACATACTGCATGCTGTAAGTGGTAGGCAGGTTGTGGGTCTGACTCCCCACGTGAGACCGATGGGGATGGTCACCGGAAGCGACGCCGTATTGATGAAGTTCGTGTAGCCGAAGGTCGGCTGCCCGTAGGTAGTCGGCGGTCACCTGTCCGGTTCGTCCGCCCAGTCCGCGATTCAGGTCGAAGATGGAGTTCTTGCTTTCCTGCGAATAGAACATGCCGAAGCCGGCGCGCACCGACCACTTGTCCGACGGACTCCAGGCGATTCCCAGCCGCGGCGCGAAGTTGTTGTAATTGGTGTTGATCGAGCGCGGTCGCCCAGGCGGCCGTCCCGCGCAACTTGCAGCGGCGGGCGATCCGGGGACGGTGGCTCCCTGCGCGGCCCAATAAGGCTTGTAGCGGAAATTCGAGGCCGTCGTAGAAATCGCCGCTGCCGGCGCGCACGTAAACCGGATGCTGACTCATATCCTGCACGTTGGCACGTTGGCGAGAGCGGCGAATTGAGCTGCACGCTGACCTCGTTGCCCGGATGCGTCCATCATCGGCTGCGCCACTTCCCAGCGCAGCCCCGCGGTGATCGTCAGGTGCGGCTTGACCTTCCAGGTGTCGTCGATGTAGGCGGCCCATTCGCTGTTGCGGAAATCGGCCGAAGCCAGCGCGACCGCGATGATGCTGTTTTGCATGTCGCCCATCAGGAAGTCCGCGCCCGAATAGCCGCCGGTCTGTGCCGTCGCGCTGATGGTATTCGTGAACTGGCCGGTGAAAAAGAACTGGCCGCGCGGAAACTCATTGCCGAGCTGCGGAAACTGGTCGTGCCGGTATTCTCCGCCCATGCGCAGCGAATGCTTGCCGATCACCCACGAGAAGTTATCCACGCCCTGGAAAACCTTGTCGTTGATCTGAAACGGGCTGCTGGTGGCGTTGCCGAAGCTGGTCAGATTGTTGCTGAGCTGAATGTTGGGAATGCCCCAGGAGTTCTTGTCGGTGACGGTCACCGGTATGCCCACTTCGGAATCCACATTCTCCACGCCGGCCAACTGCTGGGTGATGTTGTTGAACAGCGAGTTGTAGCCGAAGCGCGCCTCGTTCACCTTGGTGGGGGAAATGATGCGGACGTTGGAGAACCACCCACTGGCTGGCGCGGGTGTAGAGCGTCTGTCCGTCGTCGGACGTGATGCCCGGCGTGACGGTGGATTCGTCGGTCCAGCTATAGCGGCCGAACCACTGGGACTTCGCGCTTTCGTTGAAGTCGATGCGCTCGGTAACGTTGTTCTTGTCGACCGGAGTCTTGGAAAGATATTGATAATTCCGCAAAGGCAGGCCGGTGGTAGCAGGCTGATTCGGCAGCGGAAAGAATTTGGTGGTCAGCAATGCCGAGTTCTTATCGATCACGGTCTGGCGGAATCTGATTGCCCGGGAAAGGCGAAGACGTGATATTCGGGAACGTTCCCGTGCGCGGGAAGCGGATCCTGCGAGGGCCGTGGGAATGGCGGAGAAATCGCCGTTCCGCATGGCGTGCAGTCAGCGTCGTGGCAAACGAAGTGGTGGTGGTGCGTGAGTTGAAGCCTTCGAAGTTCGACATGAAGAACAGGCGGTTCGTGCCGTTGAACAGCTTGGGAATCCGCACCGGGCCGCCCAGCGTGAAGCCGTATTGATTCTGGCGGTACGGCGTGCTTGCCGGCGAGGGGTTGGTGGCGCTGCGGGTGGCGGCAGAGAAATCGTAATTCCGGGCATCCAGGGCGTTGTTGCGAAGGAATTCGAAAGCCGTTCCGTGATAGGCGTTGGTGCCGGGTTTGGTGGAGACGTTGACTTGTCCGGCCTCGCGGCCGAACTCCGCAGGGTAAACGCCGGACTGCACCTTGAACTCCTGAAGTGCGTCCACCGACGGCTGCAGGATGTAGGTATTGAAATCGACGTCGGTGTTGGTGATGCCGTCGAGCGTGTAGTTTGACCAGGTAGCGCGCGCGCCGGACAGGGAGATTGTCAGGGTGGAGCGCGAGCCGCCCAGCCGGCCGCTGGCCTGCTGCGCAGGCGTAAATCCGTAGGTCACGTTGGGACTGAGGGCCACCAGGCTGAAGAAGCTCCGGCCATTCAACGGCAGATCGACAATTCGCTGTTGTTCAATCACGGTGCCGACGGTGGCGTTGTCCGTGCTGAGCAGGGCCGCATTGGCCGCCGACCTCGATGGTCTGGGTAGTTCTGGCCGACGGTAAGGGTGAAATCGATGCGCGCCGTCTGCTGCACCTGAAGTTCGACGTTGGTCTTCACCACCACGTCGAAGCCGGGCGACACCGCCTTCACGCTGTAAACGCCAGGTGTCAGGTCGGGAAAGCTATAGATCCCCGACGTGTTGGTGGTGGTGCTGCGCTCCGCGTTGGTGGCGGAATTGGTTACGGTAATACTCGCGCTGGCGACAAACGCGTTGCTCGGATCCCTGACTTCACCGGTAATGGAGCCGGCGGTTTGCGCGAACGCCGCGAGCGGCAGACAGAGCGCAATTACAGTCAGATAGTATTTCATCGATCAATCTCCTTCTTGGCTTGTACCCGGTCCCCGACTTGGCTTGTACCCAGTTCCCCTACGATTGACCCGTTAAACAGCAAACGCCGCAAACGCTGCAAACGCTTGCGAACCTGAGCGAAACTATCATGGCAAGCGACTGTTGTCAAGCTCTCACGATTCACCCCGATCGGCCCAAAGCAGGGGCGTTGACAAGCGCCACGGACGGCAACGATAATTGGAAACGTTTGTGAAAATCAATACTGCCCCCCCATTGAGGGATGCCGTCACAATCAAAGATGTTGCCCGCGAGGCGGGCGTCAATATTTCCACCGTCTCACGCGCGCTCAACAACGGCTACGGCGTGAACGACCAGACCCGCGAGCACGTGATTGCCGTTGCCACCCGTCTGAACTACAGCCCCAATCGCATCGCCAGCGGCCTGGTCACGGGACGGTCACATTCTTTGGGACTGATCATCAGCGACATTCGCAACCCGTTTTTCGCCGAGGTTGCCCGCGGCGCCGAAGATGCCGCCCGAACCGGCAACTGCGACCTTGTCCTGTGCAATAGCGACCTCGACCCCGACAAGCAGATGCGGTACGTCCAGTCGCTGCTGGCCAAGCGTATCGACGGCATCATGATGAATTCGGTCTCTGTCTTGAGCCGCGAGCAGCAAGCGCAGCTCGCTGGTTCGGGCGTGCCCATTGTTTTGCTGAACCGCCCCGCTTCGAACCAGACATTTTCCACGGTGTGCGCCGACAATGAAGCCGGCGGCGGCATGGCCGCCCGCTACCTGCTGGGTCTGGGTCACCGCAAGATCGCCCACGTCACTGGACCCCGCCAGCACGGCAATCTGAGCGACCGCACGCGTGGCTTCGTGCGCGCACTCCAGTCCGCCAAGAATCCAGTGCAACCCATCGTGCTCCGTGGAAAATACAATTTTGACGGTGGCGCCAAATTGACGAAGAAACTGTTGGATGAACACCCCGACGTGACCGCCATCTTCGCGGCCAATGACGTAATGGCCTTCGGCGTCGTACAAGCCGCGCTCGACCGCGGACTCCGCATTCCTGAGGACTTGTCGCTCATCGGTTTCGACAACATCGAATTCTCGGTCATCGTGCATCCGCCTCTCACCACCATCCATCAACCCAAATACGAGACGGGATATGCCGCGGTCGACATCCTGCTGCGGCTGGCCCGCGATAAAAGCAAACATATTCCCGAGCATCGCCGGCTGGGCGTGGAACTCATCGAAAGGCTGTCCTGCAAGCATCCTCGGACGGTTCACACGCGCGCCTCGCGAAGAGCCTGACTCGCGCGGAGTGCACCATCGGTCCCATGGCAGGCTTAAAAGAAGCATGATCGATAACCCCGGAAAGCCAACCATAGGAACTGAAATAAAGAGCTTCGACCCCGTGTGATCAATTAATCCAACTGGCGGGCTGGGTTTATGATGGATGTTCCTCATGACGGACAACAAATGGGCTCGCCTGTTGGCCTACGTCACTGGAGGGCAAAGGCAATCTTCTCCTCCTCCCTTCTCTGGAAGTACCGCCGAAGCGCCGAACCGTTCACCGCCGTGACCGAATCGGCGGCTTGCTCAAGTTTTACTCCTGAGTCGCTTGATACTTTGACCACACGGGACACCGGGTTTGCCCTTTCGCCCGGCGAGCAGTGGATTCCCTACGCACAAGTGGACCGTGCCGGCAGCGACATCATGCTGGCAGAAGGGTTTGGTTAGGCGATTACGGAGTCGACCCACCCAGAAGCCAAAGAATCCCGTTCTCGATCAGCTTGTTTTGCGTGGGTGACGTAAAGATCTTGTCGCCGTGCCCCATGTTCATGTAGAGCATCTTGAATTTGGTGTTCGTCCAGACGACGGGAACATCTGGATCCCTTTCCGTGATCAGTCCCTTGATGCCGAGAGGATATTGGCTCGGATCGAGCCTGAGCAAAACCTGGATATTCTTGTCCAGGCGCGGGCTTGGCCTCCACGAATACCATTCATTGGCAGGCGCGGCGAAGGTTTTCGGAATGCCGCGCGTCACGGGACTCTCGGTTTCGTCGACGATCAGTCGCGCCGGCAGTGGAGGCCAGTTATTGACACCGAACGATGCTCCTCCGATGAATTGTTTGAACCATTGCCACCCGGAAATAAATGCAGATACATGAAAACCGAGCCACGCGCCGCCATTCTCCATATATCGCTGGAATGCCTGCTGTTGTGCGTCGGGCGGAGAGCCGTTCAACCAGACGACCAGCTTGTATTGTTTGAGGTTCTCGTCATTCAGCTCCGACCAGTTGCTGGTAGCTTCTATCCGAACGTTGTGCTTGTCGCCGACTTCAGCGAAAAATCGCAGCGCATCGGTAGCGAAAAGTACGTGGTCGGCCTCGACGTTGAGAGAGAGGAAGAGGAGCACGCGGGGCTGCGGGACGGGCTGTGCTGCCGCATGGGACATCCAGCAAAGTACTGCGGCAATGGTGGATACTTTCATTGACTTGCTCCCCAGAAGATCGCGTTGCGGAACAGCATCACGAAGTTGGGATCGTCAAAGAGCCCGGCGTGATGTCCCATGAAGATGTAGACATTGCGCGCTTTGTAGTGCGGGTTCGACCAGACCACCGGGTGGTCGCCGCCCATCTTGATCGTCGTGTTCGGCACGTAACTGGATTCATCCACCGTGGCCAGCACATGCGCGTTCGGCCGCGGTGAGCGGCTCCATGTGTACCACTCTTCCTTGTCGATCACGAACGACGAGGGCAGTCCTCTGGTGAGCGGACTGGACGGGTCCTCAATCTTGACCGTAGCTTTGGCAAAGTCCGGAATGTATTGGGTAAACCGGATGCTGCCCAGGAACTCGGAGAACCAGGGGTCCATCGGATATCCATCGAAATCCCCGAGCAGGCTTGCATGGTGGAAACCGATCCATCCTCCCTTGCCCTCGGTGATGTAGTCGACAAACGCCTGCTTCGCGACCGGCGCCCACCGGTAAGGCGGGTAGTTGAGTTGGATGAAAAGCTGGTACCGCGCCAAAGATTCTCGATTGATGCGTTCGGTCCCAGTGATGTAGTCGACGGCGAAATCGTTCTGGGCGGCAAGCCTGTCCAGGTAGACCCTCGCCGCGTCAACGAATTTCTGATGATCGCCGCTAACGTGCTCCGCCAACGCAAGCACTCGGAATTTCGGTCGATGCGGCCATGTCTGATTCGCTGCGGGAACGTCGATTAAGGTGGCGTTGCCGCTACCGAAGTTCGCCACGTAGACCCGGTTGGCGGTCGTATCAACGCCGATCGCATAGGGAATCGTCCCCGCGCTCACGGTCGCAATGATGGCGTGGGTCTCGCCGTCAAGCACCATCACGCTTCCGGCCGTCTGATTGGCGATGAAAATCTGGTTGGTTTTGCCATTGAACGCGATTGCCGAAGGATTGGTCGGGAGCATCACGGTCTCGGTCGCGCCCGTCCGGCCGTCGATGATGGCCATCGTGCTATTTGCATAAGTGAGCACATAGGCCGTATTCCTGGTGGGATTGACCGCCACGGCAAAAGGAGTATCGCCGACCGGCACGTTTCTCACCGCGTGGGTCGCACCGTCGATGATGGAAACGCTGGCACTGTCTTCGTTGACGACATAGATCTTGTTGCCCCGGGTATCGGCGGCGATAACCCAGGGGTGCTGCCCCGTTGGGATCGACGTGGCAGCGTTGGTGGCGCCATCGATCTCCGTCGAGTCTTTACTGCCGTAGTTCGCGGTGTAGATCTTGTTGGTAACGGGGTTCACTACAATGCCGCGCGGCCCCTGCCCAACGCGGATCGCGGTGGCCGAATTGGCGACTCCGTCGATCACCGTCACACTGTGACCGAAATTGTTCGTCACATAGATCTTGTTCGTCGTGGCATTCACGGCGAGGTTGTTGCAGTTGCTGCCGGTGCGCACCGTGGCAATTACCGTATTCGTCGCGCCATCAATCACCGAAACCGAGTTGTCGCCGGAATTCGCGGTGTACACGCGGTTGGTGACCGCGTTTACGGCGATCGCTTCGGGCCCTGAGCCTGTCTGGATGGTCGCGATTTCCGAGTGCGTTTTGCCGTCGAGGACGGTGACTGTCCGGCTATTGTGATTGACGATGTAGGCCTTGTTGGTGGTCTCATTGACCGCGACCGCCATCGGCTGCTGTCCGGTCGCGACGTTCTGCGCGACGGGTTGCGAAAGTGCGCACGCGGCGGCGAACCCCGCAAGGCTCAAGATTCGCGCGATCGTCATTGGGCGGGCTTCGGCCGTTCCGGCGCGAGCATTTGCCTGGTGGAGATCCGGGCGTCGAACGCCACGTTGAACATACAGACCAACATCTCGTCGAAGCTCTGCTGGCCCCAAATCACCGTCTTCGTCGGATCAGGATTCTCAGGATTGTTTTTCGAATTGTCAAAATGCTCGGTGCACTCAAGCTTCGTCCCTTTGGGGAGTTTGAGCGGCTCGACGAGATCGTACCAGAGCTGCCAGTGCCAAGTGAAGCGCGGCACGCTCAGCAGCGTATCCTGCTTGCCGTCAGGATAGACGATTCGATACTGCGCGGATTTTCCGCGCATATGCATGTGTGGATGCAATCCCAGCAGCGTCACGTTCTCCGGCATCGTGTATGACGCGTCGGCACGAAAATCCGGTTCACCTGGCGGGATCTTGAACGTCATGTTGGCGGCCGAAAGTGTCATGGTGCGTTCGTTGGGCGGTTGCTTGGCAAGGACGAGGCCCAGTCGCGATTGGTCCGACGAAGCCCTGCCTTCCGGCATATAGTGAATCTCCATGACGATATCCGAGCCCGCGGGAATCAGCTTCGCCTGGCCGGGTTTGAACACGTCGGGCGGCTGGCCGGGCGCGTAGCCGGTGAGCCAATCGCTCGGCACATCGTCCTTCGGAGGTTGCGCGGCGTCGCTCTTGGAGGGAGGAGCTTCGAAGAACTGATTCTTCGGCATGTCCTTGAAGTAGTTCGATCCCGGCGTGCGCACGTATGCCACGATATGGTGGACCACACTGTAATCTGTGGGCGCGGCCTGCACCTGCTCCACCCAGGTGTCCTCGGTGAAGCCGGTCGGGATGATGACATATTGATACTCGAGGATTCCCGTCGCGGGCACGGGAAAAGGCTTCGGAAGCTGAAATACGATATCTGGTTTGGGAATGGACCAACCCTGGGCAAACTGCCGCGGCAACGGCATTTGTTTCGAGTCCCCCATCGGGGCGCCACCGTCCACCCATCCGACAAGCGTGTCGATATCAATCCGGTCAAGGGAAGGGTTATTCGCAAATGAGGATATCACCCTCGTAGGCCTTTGGCTGCCGCGGTGTTGATGGCATGGTCGTCTCAAGCGCGGTTACAGGACCATTCAAAACGGTCGATCGAGTGACCTTGGGGTGCGGAACATCGAGAGAGTCAGGCTGGGATGGCAAAAGATCGGTCTGGTCGATACGCGCGAGTATCGACGATTCAACTCGCAGGCGCGGGAAGGCTCTAAGGTTTTGGCATCGCGCCTAGATTTCGACTATCCCGCGCTGTGCGGCGACGACAACCGCCTGTGTACGGTCAGTCACGCCCAACCGCCGCAGAATGATATTGACGTGCCACTTTACCGTGCCTCGCGTGATGTTGAGAGTGTCGGCGATCTCCTGGTTGCACTGACCATTCACAATAAGCCGGAGGATATCCATCTCACGCGGACTCAGCGCAGGGCGGTTGAGTTTCCCCGGCACGCTGTTCCGAATGCTTCGCGGAAAATAGGTGTGTCCGGTGCGAACTCTGCGGATCGCTTCAAGCAACTTCAGGTGGGACATTCCTTTCAATAGGTAAGACTGGGCGCCCGCAGCGAGCGCCTTGCGAATCTCCTCGTCCCCATGATATGTCGTCAGCACGATGACGGCGCTTTCCGGCCGCTCCGCGCGGATCACGTCAGTGGCTTCTACGCCACCCATTCCCGGCATTCGCAAATCCATCAGGATCACATCGGGTGAATGTTTCAGGGCCAGAGCGACGGCTTCGTCGCCTGTTTTGGCCTGACCTACAACTATCATGTCTGGTTGCCCATTGATGATTCCCAACAGTCCCAGGCACACCACAGGGTGATCGTCGGCGATCAAAACCCGGATGACCGCGGGATCGGGAGCCTTGTCGGTCGCTCCGCCGCGGTGTGCGTTCTGACTGGGAACTTGCATGTATGCGATCTTCGGCTGAACACAGCCCTTGAGTATCGAGAGGATTGTACACTAGAATGCCTGTACTCGGGACGCGAATTTTGTCAAGCCGAACGCGACTATCGGGGATCGATGTTCTGCGCAGTGGCCTTCACGCGCTGCCGTTGTGGCTCGCGCTCGGCAGTCTAGCAGGGGTTCTGTCGGCTGCCGGCGCGCCGGCCTATGTCGGCCGGATTTGGCGGACACAGGAAGGACTTCCGGAAAACCGGATCCGCGCCATCGCGCAGACTCCCGATGGTTACTTGTGGCTCGGTACTTCAAGCGGACTGGCTCGCTTCGACGGTGTGCGGTTCGTTGTCTACGCCCGCGTCAACACGCCGTCGATGACCGATGACAACATCCGCGCTCTGGCCGTGTCGCCGGATGGATCCTTGTGGGTCGCAACCGATGGGGGAGGTCTGCTGCACTACCAAGGCGGCCGCTTCCAGTCCTTCGGGCCTCGGGAAGGTCTTGCCAATGAGTTTGTCGGCGCGGTGCTCGAAGATCGCCGCGGAGACGTGTGGGCGGGCACCAACCGCGGCCTCTTCCGTCGACATGGGCAGAAATTCGAGCGCGTGGACGAGGCGCTTCATCTCGTGAATATCGCGTTCTTCGGGCTTCAGGAAGCTCCTGACGGCAGGATCATCGCCGCTGGACCCGCAGGCCTCTTCTGTTTCGAAGGTGGAGCACTACATCGTTACAAAGAAGGACGCGAATTGCAGGGGGTCCACCACCTCAGCCTTGCCAGGAACGGATCGCTCTGGCTCGGCACTAACCACGGGCTTCGCATCCTCGATCCGCCTTCTGAGGATCCCACGCGTCCCTACGCCAAAGACATGATCAGTGCGATTCTTGAAGACCACGACGGAAACATGTGGCTTGGCACCGATGGCGATGGGCTCTACCGAGTGCACGATCGCCTGGAAACGGTGTTTCGCGCGCCGGTGAACCTGCCGGACAACAGCATTCTCTCGATTCTGGAAGACCGCGAACACAGCATCTGGATTGGCACCGCGGATGGACTGCTGCGCTTGAGCGCTCCCGAGGTTAACCTGCTGAATAGCCGGGACGGGCTCTCCGGCGACAACGTCTTGACGGTCTACTGCGGCCGCCGGGGCGACGTGTGGCTTACAACCGTCACGGGCGGGGTTTTCCAATACGTCAACGGCCGGATAAACGCGAAAGAGTTACCGCCGCCTGCTCAAGCGCTGCGGATTCGCGGCACATTCGAAGACAGTTCCGGCGCATTCTGGTTCGGCTCCGACAGTCAGGGGGTCGTGCGCTTTGTCAACGGGAAAGCCACCCGATTCACGGACGCCAACGGCCTGCGCAACAACGGTTTTCAAGCTTTCTTCGAAGACCGGCATCGAAATCTGTGGGTCGGCACCACCAGCGGACTCAGCCGGTGGGACGGCGCCCACTTTCTGAATTACTACCTCGAAGAAGGCCTCTCTTACGGATGGATTCGCGCTATTGCGGAAGATCGAAACGGCGACATGCTGGTGGGCACGGACCGCGGACTCAACCGTTTCCACGATGGACGGTTTGTTACGGACCCCGCTTTCGCTTCTCTCAGCCGCGACCACATCTGGTCCATCTACTCTGAAGCGCCGGACACTCTTTGGATCGGAACACGCGGTGGCGGCCTGGTTCGGATCCGCAACGGGAAGGCGGCCAGGGTCACCACCCAGGAAGGGCTGTTGAGCAACTCTATTTTTCAAGTGATCGGCGGTGTGGCCGGGAGACTGTGGATGAGCGGCCCCACAGGGATCTCCGCCGCCTCTATCAACGATCTCAATGCCGCTGCTGACGGACAGATGGATTCGATCGCGGTGCTGGCCTACGGGACTGGCGACGGGTTGGAATCCCCTCAGATTAATGGCGGCGTCCAGCCTTCCGGATGCATGTCCGCGGACGGTGAGTTGTGGTTTCCGAGCGTCAAAGGAGCGGTCCACTTCAAGCCTAATCATCCGAGGACTGGCTCCGGTTTTCCGGTTCGAGTGGAAACGGTTCTGGTGGATGGCAAGAACGTTCCGGCGATCGGTGAGGTAAAGCTCGGTCCGGGCCGCCATCGGCTTGAGATCGATTTCACGGCGTGCAACCTTCGTGCGCCTGAGCGCGTTCTTTTTCGGTACAGGTTGGAGCACTACGATACGCATTGGAATGACGTCACGTCGCACCGCACTGCCTCCTACGACAATCTGCCCCCAGGCCAGTATCGATTCCGCGTCGTCTCTCGGGACGGATCGATGGACACGGGTTCATCGGAAGCGGGGATCTCCGTTGTGGTGCGCCCCGAGTTTTATCAGAGCGGTTTGTTTTATGGGTTCGCGGTTCTGTTTATGGGTGCCGCAGCGGTCGGTGTCTTTCTCTTTCGGGAAGGGCAGGTCCGCCAGCGCTACAACCTGCGCCTGTCCGAACGGACCCGCATCGCCCGCGAGATGCACGATACCGTAGTGCAAGGCTGCGTAGGGGTTTCGACACTGATCGAAGCCGCAGTCGGGTCCGCGCGATCCGACCAGGATCTGATGCTCGAGTGTCTCGATAATGCCCGCATCCATCTCCGCCTGACACTAGATGAGGCTCGCCAGGCGCTCACCGACTTGCGGCACGACTCGTTCGAAGACGGATTGCCCGGCGCCTTGTCGGAACTGGTCAAGGCGGCGAGCAGCGAGAAGGGAACGCCTGTGACGCTGGAAGTGGTCGGCCCCGAGGCGCGGTTTGCCGAGTCCACGAGCCGCACTCTGTTACTGGTTACCCGAGAGGCGATTCGCAACGCTCTGATGCACGCGGCGCCGACTCTGATCACCGTTCGACTGTTCTATACGCCCTCCGAAGTCTCGCTGGAAATTCGGGATAATGGCTGTGGATTCGAACCAATGTCGGCAGGGCTCGCGGCCGAAGGCCACTTCGGCATACTCGGCATGCGCGAGCGGATGGAGCAGATAGGCGGTTCCCTGGATGTCGCCAGCGCCTCAGGAGCGGGCGCCAGTGTCGTGGCTCGCTTGCCAGTGGGACAGACGATCGCCTTATGTCGTCCGTCTTCCTCCATTTCGTGAAGGCCCGAAACTGCTTCCTCCACCCTATCCACAGGTAGGCGATTTCGCAATTTTGCCGTGATAGTCTCATTCGGCTAGGTTGAATCGCTTCCGGGGGGTGAGGGTGATGGGGATGTGCACGAAGACTCGAACACTCGTTTTGACATGTTTCATGCTGGCTGGAAATGCAGCCTTCGGCCAGACTCTTGGCTCGATTGACGGGGAGGCGCGGGATGTTACCGGAGCGGCTGTCTCCGGCGTGACGGTAACTGTCACTAACCAGGGCACGAACGCCACTCGCGCAGCAATCACGAACGAAGCGGGGGCGTACTCTTTCCCTTCGCTGGCGCCGGGAACCTACACGTTGCGGGCAGAGAAGCCAGGTTTCAAAACCATCGTACGCACTTCGATTGAACTGCAAGTACAGCAGGCGGCCCGTATCGATCTTGAATTGCAGATCGGCCAGGTTAACGAATCGGTGGAAGTGCACGGCGACGCGGTGGAGCTTGTGACCGACAATGCCACGGTCGGGACTGTGATTGAAAACAAGCGCATCGTCGAACTGCCGCTGAACGGGCGCAATTATCTGCAACTTGTATCGCTGGCGCCGAATGTATCCACCGGATTTGCGGGTCAGGGGCAGGCAGGCGCCCGGCAGGGCGGCATTCGCGCGGGCCAGACCATTTCAGTGGCCGGCCAACGCACGAATTTCAATCACTACACGCTCGATGGCGTCGAGAATACAGATCCTAATTTCAACACGTTCGTGGTGATGCCGTCGATTGATGCGCTGCAAGAGTTCAAGGTACAGACGGGCGTGTATCCGGCGGAGTTCGGCCGCGAAGCCACGCAGATCAACGTGCTGACCAGATCGGGCACCAACCAGTATCATGGCGCGCTCTTCGAATTCTTCCGCAACGACAAACTGGATGCGACGTCGTATGCGTTCTCAGTGCTGCGTCCTTCTAAGGATCCATTCAAGTGGAACCAGTACGGCGGCACGCTGGGCGGGCCGGTGCGGATCCCGAAGCTCTTCAACGGCAAGGACAAGCTCTTCTTCATGGGGAACTACGAATCGTACCGGAAGCGCGGCAATACCACGGCTCTCTATAGCCTGGCATCGGCGCAAATCCAAGGCGGCGACTTCTCCGGGATCGCCAACCGGATCTACGATCCCAATTCCCATGCTCTGGCGCCCGACGGGAAGACCATCACCGCCACTCCGTTCCCCGGAAATATCATTCCGCAAAATCGGATCAGTCCCATTTCCAAGCAGTTCCTGGAGTTCTATCACACGCCCACGCTGCCCGGTTCCATAAACAATTTCGTGGAAGCACAGGCTCGTCCGGAAAACCGCGACCAGTTCATCCTGCGCATGGACTATTCAGAATCCGCGCGCTCCACCTGGACGGGCCGGTATAGCTGGGGAGATGAAAACTCGTCCAGCCCCGGTCTCAATCTGAATGGCACCAAGCTACTTACTAACTTGGAACAGTATATGGGCGCCAATACGCGCGTGCTTTCACCCACCGTGGTTACGGAGACGCGATTTGGATACACGCGCTTCTATAATTCGGTCGGCACCCTGCTGGCCGGCGTGCGGAACGTAGTCGACGAACTGAAAATACCCGGACTGTCGGGCGGCGATCCAGTGGGATGGGGCATTCC
Source organism: uncultured Solibacteraceae bacterium (assembly GCA_963815475.1). GTDB lineage: Bacteria > Acidobacteriota > Terriglobia > Bryobacterales > Bryobacteraceae > Sulfopaludibacter. The sequence continues at coordinate 1,418,536 of CAWFHD010000001.1, forward strand.
GACGGTGAGCATTCCGAACTATCAGGGCATCGGCGACGGTACTGACGGCCCATTTGTGAACAACAACAATTCCCTGCAGTTTCTGAACAACACATCCATCACGAAGGGCAAGCACTCGTTCCGCTTTGGCGGAGAGATCCGAAAGGATCAGTACAACCAAGTGGGCAACCAGTATGGGCGCGGAAGTTTTACATTCTCCACCACACCTACCTGGGATCCATCCACCAATAGTCAAGGGGATGGGTTCGCGTCGTTCCTTTTGGGCAACGTTACGCTCACCGAAGCCGCCGCGCAAATCGCATCCGTGATGTATCGGCAAACCAGCTTCGCCTTATATTTTGACGATGTCTGGAAGATCGCTCCGAACCTGACCTTGTCGCTGGGGCTGCGCTACGAAAATACTCCTCCCTGGACCGACAAATCGGGGAATTTGACCACGGTCTTCTACAACGCTTACGACACCACGCCGAACGTCACGGACCTCAGCCGTTACCCGGTGTTCCTCCGGCAGGGAAAGGGCGCCGGCGATCCGTACGCAGGTCTGAAGGTCCGCTGGCCCAACATCACCCTGGCACAGGATGGACGTCTCGGCGATAGCCTGGTTCTTCGCGACAACAACGACTTTGCTCCGCGCCTTGGCATCGCGTGGAGTCCGACTCCGAAATGGTCGATTCGCGCGGCCGCCGGGACGTTCTATAACCAGGATCAAGGTAATCCATGGTTCGACGTCGGCCGCAACGCCGCCGGACGTTCGCGTAATGACGACAATCCCTCCTTCCCGTCGGAAACATGGCAGAACGGGATTGGCGGAGCGGGCTCGGCGAACGCCATCATCGTCACCCCGCAAGCGTTTTCCATGAAATTCGACCGCCGCACGCCGTACTCAGATCAATTTCTATTCAATGTCCAGCGGGAAATCGCAGCCGACCTCACGTTCGAGGCCGGGTATCTTGGATCGATCAGCCGCCACCTGGAGTCGTACCGCGGCGTGAGCGCCGCTGTGCCCGGACCCGGCACGGTCGCCAGCCGGTCGCCCTACCCGAACTTCGGTCTGCTTGTTTTGGTGGATGACGGCGCCAACGGCAACTACAACTCCATGGGCTCGAAACTCACGAAGCGATTTTCTCACGGAGTGACCGCTCTGTTGGCATACACCTGGTCGAAATCCATCGACGAAACCAGCGGAGTTCGCACCGAAGACAGCGATTCGCTGTTCTCCCAAAACGGCAACTGCCTGCGCTGCGAACGTGGCCTGTCGGCATTCGACAACCGGCATCGCCTGGTGATGTCGGGCCTGTACGACCTTCCGGCGGGCACGGGCAAGAGCCTCGACATTCGAAACAAATTCGTGAATGCAATGTTCGGCGATTGGCAGCTCGGCTCCATCATTACCTGGCGATCCGGATTCCCAATCAACGCCACCGATGGTGTGAACCGCGCCAATACCAATATCGGAGTCGACCGCCCGGATGCGACCGGCGTCAGCCAGTCGCTGGACAATCGGAGTACCGCCGAATGGTTTAATACCGCGGCATTCACGCTCCAACCGCTCTACACCTTTGGCAATGTAGGGCGAAACTCCGTCATCGGGCCTCCTGGCTTTTACTGGGATTTTGCCACCCACAAGGATTTCCACTTGCCGAACGAGCATCACCTGCTGCAATTCCGGTGGGAAGCATTCAACGTCTTGAACCACCCGGCCTGGGGCCTGCCGAATGCGACCCTTACAAGCCCGCAGTTCGGTCAGATTCTCTCGACGAACGGGAGCATGCGGCAGATGCAATTCGCCCTAAAGTACACTTTTTAGGCTCAACCGCAACTTTGACAGGAGGTGAACACTGATGCGGAACTTTCGACTCACAATTGCGTTGTGTCTGACGTCAGGCTTGGCGGTCGCGCAAACCGCCGGTTCCATTACCGGCGAAGTAAAGGAACAAAGCGGCACAGTGGCACCGAACACCGCTACCAATTCCGAGACAAACGCGGCGCGATCGACCGTCACGAATACCCAGGAAATCTACAGTTTCCCCGACCTCACGTCGGGTATCTACCAGGTAAAAGTCGCGCCACCTGGCTTTGCGACAATCTTGAAGAGCAATATCGAACTCCAGGTGCAGCAGACGGCGCGCGTCGATTTCAGCCTCTCGGTCGGACAGGCGAACCAGACGATTGAGGCGGTTGTGAGTGAGGTCATCGGTGGGTGGCAGCTCGGTGCAATCGTTACGGCTCAGAGTGGGCAGGCGCTGGCGTCTCCGTCAGCAACCGGCTCAACGGTGTGTCTGGCGTCGACCCGGTATTTCCAAATCCAAATGCACATGGCTGGTTCGATCCCGCTGCTTTTACCAACACAGTCGCACCGCTGTTCCGAAATTGTGCGCGCAATAGCCTGATCGGCCCCAGGTAGGGGAACTTCGATGTTTCGACGATCAAGGACTTCGGGATCGCTGAGAGAGCGTCGCTCCAGTTCCGCATGGAGATGTTCAGCGCTCCCAACCATGTTGAGGTCGGCAACCCGGCCACGGGCTGGGGAAACTCGAACGTATTGGCGCAGGCGACTTTTGGTACGATCACTTCGAGCAGAGCGAGCATGCGCCAAATTCAATTCGCTTGAAGGTCAAATTTCTGACCGCCGGAGGTAAATATGGAGCTCATCATCGAGAGAATGGTCAAAGACTTCGAGTGCGGACGCTTGACCCGACGGCAACTCGCCCTTTCCCTGTCGGCGATGGTGACCGGCGCCCAGGCTGCCTCAAAGCCATCGGGCCTGCGCGCTGTCAGTCTGAATCACGTGACGGTTCGCGTCGCTGACCTGCAACGGACGTCTCAGTTTTACCAAGAGTTTTTCGGGATGCCCCTAAAGCAGTATTCGGCGACGACGCACATCCTGGGAGTCGGCAAGAGCTTTTTTGGAATTGAGCAGAAGGGTGAGCCCGCGGCCCTCGACCACTACGATTTCGGCATCGCGGGATTCAACGCTGACGATGTGATCTCCAAGCTGAAGGTTCGCAATTTGAAGCCCGAGCCGGGCGGGAACAAGGAGTCGTTCAAGTTCCGGGATCCCGATGGATTCCTGGTTCAGGTGAATGGACCTGCCTATGAAGGTCATGTAGGCAGCTAATGACCCGTAGATCGCTCTCGTCCCTCTTTGGTCTGCCGGCGGCATTCGCGCTACGGTCGAAGGCGCAGTCCGTTGCGGCCGATTCGTACACGACCTTCGACAGCGACGGCACCGCCCACATCCAGCGTGCGATCCCGGTTCCCAAGACCATTTCTCCGGAGGCTCAGGCGCTCATGGTTTCGGGCAAATGGATGCCTGCGGGCGGCACGACGGAACGGGATTCCTTCATGGAAAAGATGAAGGCCATTTACGACGTAAATGTGGAGGCCACAACATTCGGAGGAGTGAAAGTTTGGGCCGTCACCCCGAAGCACCTTGCGCCGAAGAAGCAGGATCGCCTTCTCATCTGCCTGCATGGCGGGGGCTTTACCAGTGACTCGGGATCGCTCATCGAGAGTATTCCGATAGCTGCGTTGACCGGCACAAGGGTAGTATCAGTGCTGTACCGCCTGGCGCCGCAATTTCCTTTTCCGGCAGCGGTCGAAGATAGCACTGCAGTCTACACCGCGGCCCTGAAAAACCACAAGCCCAAAAGGGTCGCCATCTACGGAACCTCCGTCGGTGCGGTGCTGGCGGCCCAGACGGCCGTTCAGATTCGACGGAACTCCCAGCCCCTGCCTGCGGTGCTCGGTTTCTTCTCCGGGTATGTCGACCTCGCCCGGTACGGCGACTCCAGATGGGTTTACGGCTCCGGCGGCCTCAAAGACTTTAGCGCCATGATCGAACCTCTCAAAGGTCTTGGCATGGTTCCCTATGTCGGAGATCACGACCGCAGGGATCCCGTGCTTTCGCCGATATATGCGGACCTGAAAGGATTCCCACCGACTCTTTGCATGACGTCGACTCGCGATCACTGCCTCAGCGGCACGACAGACTTTCATCGTGCGCTTCTGCGCGCGGGCGTGGACGCCAGACTGATGGTCTTCGACGCGATGCCACACGCTTTTTGGTATCGGTTCGACATTCCGGAATCGAAGGAAGCGCTGGAAGCCCAGGCGAGCTTTCTGGACCAGCACCTCGGTTGACACCCCCATGATGACAACTGCTCGCGCTCTCGTATGCTGGTTCGGATTGGTTCAACTGGCCGCTGCGGCCGGAACGGCCATCAAAACCACTCCGGGCGAATTCGTGATCGATCCTCCGACGCTGATTAACCTAGGTTTCGAGTGGTTGATTGAGGGCGATGACAACCGCAATGCCACCGTGGAAGTCGCGTACCGCCGCGCCGGAGAGGTCGAGTGGAGACAGGGTCTGCCGCTGCTGCGGCTACAGGGCGAGCGCATCTATCAATCTGAGGGCGTGTTCGATGTCATCTCACCCAACATGTTCGCGGGCAGCATTCTGGACCTTGAGCCGGATACCGCCTACGAAGCCCGGTTCACGATGTCGGACCCGGATGGGATCGCCGGCCAAAGCGGTAAGGTCGTGGTCAAGACCGTGACAGTCCGTACCCGGCCGGAGCCAAAGCCATTCGTGGGTGGGCGCGTCTTCCACGTGTATCCACCCAACTATTCCGGCCCAAAAATCGAGCCGGCGTTCGATGCGTTGATGTGCGCCTACAACTACTACTGCGGTGGAGGCGACACGGTCACTGCCGCCGGCCTCGCGTTAAAGCGGGCGACGTGATCCTGGTGCACGCCGGCCTTTACCAATATCACCGCGAGTATTACACCGGCGATCGCAAGATTAACGCCACCACGCCATTCGAGGGTACTTACTATCTGACCGCCCGCGGCACTCCTGAGAAACCCATCGTTATTAAGGGCGCCGGCGATGGAGAAGTGATCTTCGACGGCAACGGAAACTTTAATCTGTTCAACGTCAAGGCTGCGGACTACAACTACTTCGAAGGCGTCACCATCCGCAATACCGATATAGCAATCTGGGCCGGCACGCAGTTCATCGCAGGGTCCAAAGGACTCACCGTAAAGAAATGCCGCTTTGAAAATGTGGCGTTTGGCATCTTCACGAACTATGCGGGTTCGAGCAACTTCTACATCGCCGACAATTACTTTTTTGGTCGCGACGATTCCAAGCATCTGCTGGGTTGGATCGGCTCCTTCTGGGCGCAGTTCGACGGGGTCGACGGCCAGAAGTTCCCTCCGGTGCTGGCGTCTTACACCGCAGTGCGGCTCTATGGCCCCGGTCATGTAGTGGCGTACAACTACGTGGCCGACTTCCACGATGGGATCGACATTGAGACCTACGGCAATCCCGACGGCTCACACGCCATCGACGGACCGCACTACCCGCCACGAAAGGATTGGGACCGCCGCCCAGTGTCCATCGATTACTACAACAACTACATGACCAATTTCCACGATAACGCCTTCGAGATCGATGGCAGCATGCACAACGTGCGGGTCATGCGGAATATGATGGTCAACTCGGCGTCTCACCCGTTCTGCAACCAACCTGCGATCGGTGGACCGATTTATTGGATCCGCAACATTGCCTATCATGCTCCGGGAGGTTCGACCAGAATGACCAACGGGGCCGCCGGCGTGCTGTTCTATAACAACACGATCCTCTCTGAAACATCTGCCGGATCGTCGGCGAACGTGCACTGGCGCAACAATCTGATTCTTGGCGAGAATTCCTCGGCGGCGATCTTCAGCGTCAGTACCAACACCAACTACAGCTCGTCGGATTACAACGGATTTCGAGTCAATCGCGGGGTGCAGTTTTCGTTTCAGTGGAGTTCACCTCCCTGGAATATCGCGGCGGATTACACAGGTTTGATCCGAGGCGACCGGATGAACCGTTCGCTGGAGACACGCCAGTTCGCGACGTTGGCCGAATACAGCCGCGCCACTCATCAGGACGAGCACAGCGTCAATGTGGATTATGACGTCTTCGTACACGTCCCGAAGTTGGATGCCAAGGATCTGAAGACAGTTCAAAAACTCTACCGGGCAGAGGATTTCGATTTCCGCCTCAAGCCCGGCTCCGTGGCACAGGATCGCGGAGTGATCCTCCACAATGTGACCGATGGCTTCATCGGTGCGGCGCCCGATTTGGGAGCTCTGGAAATCGGACAGATGCCGCCGCACTACGGGCCCCGTTAGGCCCGGTGACCAATGAGGTAACGTACAGAGTGCTTTCCGTTTACTCCGACACCCGACAAGGTGGGACGCGCAAGATAAGTCTAAGGCACGCGGTTAAGTCTGGTTGTGGGAAGCTTGCCAACCGTCGGCTTTCGCGAAAGTTGCTGCCTCCATGGGTCAATCCGCTTGATGTCCTCGCCACCCCGAGGTAGGCCCACATAACTGAATAAGATCACGTGATCCAGACACTCCCGTCGAATCGTGCCGATCAGCCGCTCCACATAGGCTCGCTGCCACGGCGACCGGGGCGCAGAGAACACCTGTTTGATGCCCATCGCCTTCACGTGCTGCACGAAGGCCGCCCGAAGATCCGATCGCGATCGCGCAATAGATAACGTGGCGCCGTCTCCCATGGGAAGGCTTCGCGCAGTTGCTGAATGGTCCACTCCGCAGTCGGGTGAGCGGTGACGCCAAAATGCAGAATGCGCAGTCGGTCATGCGCGAGCACTAGGAACACGTACAGGGCCTGGAACCGGATGGTCGGCGCCGTAAAGAAGTCGGAAGCCATGGACTTCACATGGTTATCAAGGAAGGTTCGTGGTATACATTTAATTCGATCGACCGTACGGTCGGTTGGTGAATGGCGCCAGGATTTCGGGCCTCCTGCAGCTTGTATTCTTCCGGCCGGTGTACTAGAATTCGCTCCAGCCCAGTCAGAGAGGCACTCATAATGGCAATCGTCTACCGTCGAACAAACAACATTCGCTGCGTAATCGCGGCCCTCACGTGGCTGGCTTCGGTTTCCTGGAGTCAGTGGCGCCCGAAAGATACCGAATGGCCTACCTACACAGCCGATCTGGCGGGCAGCAAATACCGCCCGCTCGACCAGATCAACGCCTCCAACTTCAGCAAGCTGGAGATCGCCTGGCGCTTCAAGACCGACAATCTCGGGACGCGGCCCGAATACAAGCTGGAAGGCACGCCGCTCATGGTGAATGGCGTCATTTACGCGACAGGAGGGACCCGACGAGCGGTGGTGGCGCTCGAAGCCAAGACGGGAGAGATGATCTGGATGCACAGCGTGCGCGAAGGCGCCCGTGCCGCCGTTTCTCCACGCCAACTCTCCGGCCGCGGCCTTTCGTTCTGGAGCGATGGCAAGGGCGATGACCGCATTATCTACGTCACCACCGGTTACCGCCTGATGGAGTTGAACGCGCACACCGGCCAGCCCCTCCAATCGTTCGGCAAAGAAGGCATCGTCGATCTCAAGGTTGGGATGGTGACTGGCACCGGCCAGCAGATCGACCTCGAGCAGGGTGAGGCGGGTCTGCATTCCGCGCCTACGGTGGTCAATGACGTGGTGATCGTCGGCTCCGCCTTCAAGGAAGGCATGACGGTTCCGACGCACAACAACACCAAGGGGTTGGTCCGTGCTTATGACGTGAAAAGCGGCAAACTGCTGTGGACCTTCCACACCATTCCCAAGCCGGGTGAGTTGGGCAACGAAACCTGGGAGAACGGCTCCTGGGCGACGAACGGAAACACAGGCGTGTGGACGCAGATCACGGTCGATCCGCAGCTCGGGCTGGTGTACCTGCCGGTGGAATCGCCGACATCCGATTATTACGGCGGAGAGCGGCCCGGCAATAACCTGTTCGGCGAGAGCCTGGTTGCGGTGGACCTCAAGACCGGCCAGCGCAAGTGGCACTACCAGATCGTCCATCACCCGATCTGGGATTACGATCTCTCCTCGGCGCCGCTGCTGATGGACATCAATGTCGATGGAAAGCCGGTTAAAGCGGTGGCCGTACCCACCAAGGAATCTTTCCTCTACGTCTTTGACCGGGTGACGGGCAAGCCGGTATGGCCCATGGAAGAGCGCCCCGTCCCGCAGAGCGACGTGCCTGGCGAAAAGACCTCTCCCACGCAGCCGTTCCCGGCTAAGCCGCCCGCCTACGCGCGCGCCTGGCTAAAGGTACCGGACGACCTGATTGACTTCACGCCCGAGATGCGAGCCGAGGCGATCGAACGGCTCAAATATTACCGTGTGGAGGGGATGTTTACTCCACCCGTGGTGGGCGACCCCAACAAATGGCTGGGTGGGATCAGCATGGGCAACGCGACTGGCGGGACCAACTGGGCCGGCGGCGGGTTCGACCCGGAGACCCATACGGTCTACGTGCAGGCAGCAAACTCGTTCGTCTCCTCCGTGTCGTTGCGCAAATCGCCGGAAGGATTCTCGGACATTCGCTATGTCGCAGGGCGCGAAGACCAGCCTTTCCGCGTAATGGAAGGCCCGGGCTTCGGCTCAGCGGCCGATGCTCCGCAACCCGGCCGTCGCGGCGGTGGGGGGCGCGGGGCAGCAGCTCCCGCGGCTGAAGGCGCGGCTCCGGCGGGCGGCGGGCGAGGGGCAGGCGGCGGGCGCGGCGGGACCGTTGCAGCAGGCGGCCTGCTGATCCAGGGGCTACCGATCGTCAAGCCTCCATACGGCGTTCTCTCGGCGATCGATCTCGATAAGGGCGATCTAAAGTGGCAAGTGCCATACGGCGAAACGCCCGACAATATCCGCCTTCATCCCGCACTGAAGGGAAAAGACATCCCGAACACGGGAATGAACGGTTACAACGGCTGCGGCGTGCTGATCACCAAAACACTCGTCATCATCGGCGATACCCAAGTGACTTCGGTGACCCACCCGCGCGGCGCCATGATGCGCGCTTACGACAAGGCTACCGGCAAGGAAATCGGCGCTGTGTGGATGCCGGCTCCGGTGAGCGGCTCCCCGATGACGTATATGTGGCAAGGCAAGCAGTACATTGTGATCGCGGTCAGCGGCGGCAACTATTCGGGAGAATATCTGGCATTCGCCCTGCCGGACGCGGAGTAGCGGGAGCGAGAGGCAAGTTAGCCTGTATCGGCCGGATTGCCGCCTCGCGCTTTGGCGAGCAAGATGGCCTGCGTGGACGCCTGTGCTACTGGCGCCTCATGTATAGTGAGATGAAATGAGGATCAGGGTTGCGATCGCGGCGGTGATTGGGCTCGCCGGAATTGGAATCTCGCAGAGTCAGCGCTCGGTTTGGGACGGGGTTTATACCGCGGAACAGGCCAAGCGAGGCCAGGCTCGCTATGCCGAAATCTGCGCATCGTGTCACGGGGACACGCTGAGCGGAGGAGAATCGGCGCCTCCTCTGGCGGGTGGCGAGTTCATGGCGAACTGGAACACCCTTACGGTCGGAGACCTGTTCGACCGCACTCGGAGCACCATGCCGCAGAGTAAACCCGGAAGCCTGAGCCGCGAGGCCAATGCCGAGATTATGGCCTATCTCCTCAACGCCAACCAGTTTCCCGCGGGCAAAGAGGCGCTACCACAGAGCAGCGAAGTCTTGAAGGAGATCCGCATCGAGGCCGTGAAACCCGAACGGAAGGAGTGATCGGTGCAGCGACTGGCTCTCGCTTGCGTGGTCCTTCTGTTAACCGCGTTAGTAATCGCCCAGACGATCTCTCCACCGATTCCCGGAGCGCCCCCTCCGCCGCTCGATTATGTCTGTCCGATGGATGCCGACGTCCGCTCGGCAGGCCCTGGCAAGTGCCCGCGGTGCGGCATGACCTTAGTCCTCGGCATTCCGGATCCGGTCGAATACCCCCTGGAACTTACGCTGGCCCCGCGCATGCCGAGGCCGGCCGAGCGACTTCATCTGACGTTCAAAATCAAGAATCCCAAAACGGGCACGCCCGTCAAGCGGTTCGAAGTGGTTCACGAAAAGCTGTTCCACATGTTCATCGTGAGTCAGGATCTGGACTTCTTCCTTCACGACCATCCCGTGATGGCGGAGGACGGCACGTTCCGATACCAGGGCAGCCTGCCCAAGCCTGGCATGTATCGATTGCTAGGGGATTATTACCCAACCGGGGGCACTCCACAATTGACGGCCAAAACGATCTTTTTGCCGGGTGGAACCTTGGGACCCCGGCATCCGGATCCGGACCTGTCGGCAAAACACACGGAGAACATGGATGTGGAACTGACGATGGAGCCACCGATCCCACTGGCGGGGCTCAAGACGATACTGGTCTTTCATCTGAAGCCCGCCGAGGGCCTGGAGCAATATCTTGGCTCGTGGGCGCACATGTTGGCGGCCAGCGATGATCTGATCGACCTGATTCACACGCACCCGTTCCTGGCTGCTGGGGGACCGCAGATCCAGTTCAACGTGATCTTTCCACGTGCGCGGACATATCGGATGTGGGTCCAGTTTCAGCGCAAGGGTGTGGTAAATACGGCGGTGTTCACGGCGCCGGTATCGGAGTTGAAATAGCATGAGACGGTTGGCGGGCATCCTGCTCTGCGGCATTTCGGTGGCTGTAAGCACTTCGGGCCACGATGTCATTACCACTCCGATCACCTTCTCGCGCGAGATCTCCCGCCTGATCTACAACCGCTGCGCGCGCTGCCACCGTTCGGGAGGCGCCGCTTTCTCCCTGATGACGTATGCGGAAGCGCGCCCTTGGGCGGCGGCGATTAAGGAGGAGGTTCTGGAGCGGAGGATGCCTCCGTGGGGCGCGGTGAAGGGATTCGGCGACTTCAAAGACGACCAGGGGCTGACGCAGGAGCAGATTGAAGTGATCGCTGATTGGGTGGAGGGCGGCGCACCGGAAGGCAATCCGAAGGTGTTGCCGCAGTTCCCGGAGTTCGCCGGAGAGCACACAACCCGGGTCCAACCCGGCATTCTCGTGGACGAGGTACTCACCTTGAAGGCAGCAATCACCCTTGCTGGCATTCAACCGCAAAAGGTACTGGGCGGCGGATCCGTGATGGTCACGGCCACGCGGCCTGACGGAAGCATCGAGCCTTTACTGTGGCTGTATAACTACAAGCCTCCGTTTGCACATGTTTATTGGTATAAGGCTGGACTCCATCTGGCGGCGGCTACCAGGATCGAAGTTACACCACCCGGCGCAGCGACAGTCGAGTTGGTGACCAAGGCCGCGCGGGCCAGTAGGCATCGATAGGCTGTACCAGTTATTGCTGGTCGTGCCAGTTGATGAATCCGACTAAACTGTCGACTTACAGCTTGGGCATGGCCCGGCCGCGATATCAGTCAGGCGCCTTGCCTGGCAAAACCACATTGGTGAAGTTGAACAGTTCGCGCGCCATCCGTGTGGTTTTGAAATGCGGCCGATCGAGTTCGCCGTTGATCGCCAGCACGGGGATCGTGACTTTCGTCAGATCGATCTGGGACTCCGCGGGGCTGCCGCCGCCGGTCTCGCCGGGGCCTGTAGCGGCGTGTCAGCCCATTTCTCCGCTTCCGCTTGACTCATGCCATTGTCCATCGCATGGTCAGTGCGCAGAAGGTGGCACATGAAAATTGTCGTCACTCTCGGCCGCCCGCAGGCGCTCCGGAGGTCGGTTTTGAAGGGTTTAAGTTGACAGGGCCCGCATCAACATCGTACCGTCGGTCTTGAGCGTTCCAGTGAATCAGACCCAATTTCACAGGTGTGCGATTGCAGAGAATCATTAAGTTCAAAGAACCTATTCCGACCTCCGGGAAGGGGAAGCGCGCCAGCGACGTGTACCGGATCGCGGCGGAAATCATGTGCCAGAAGGGGTACGAAGGCACATCGATGAACGATATTGCCGAAGCGGCGGGGCTGACAAAGGCAGGCATCTACCATTACATTCGCGGCAAGGAAGACCTGCTGTTCGAGATCATGACCTATGCCATGGACAATCTCGACCAGAAGGTGATTGCGCCCGCCCAGGAGATTGCCGATGCCGAGGAGCGATTACGGAAAATTGTCGAGGGCCACACCAGAAGTCTGCTCGAGGGCGTGGGCGCCATCACGATCGTCCTGGAGGAGATGCCGGCGCTGACGGCAGCGCATCGCCGCATGATCAAGGCACGCAAGCGCGCCTACTTCGATTTCATCCGGCAGACCTTGGATCAACTGGAATCCGAGGGAAAACTCCGTAAGGTCAACCACACCACGGCTGCTTTCAGCCTGCTGGGAATGATCCTTTGGATCTCTCGTTGGTATCGCCGGGACGGCAAGCTTTCGGCGGATCAAGTGGTGAAAGACTACGTGGACATCGCGATGAATGGCCTGCTGGAGTAGCTCATGACCGTCCCACTCTGACCGGTTTACCCGCCCAATACGCCTCGCGTAATTCCCGTTTCAATATCTTCCCGGTGCCGGTTTTGGGTAGAGGCTGCGCCCGAAACTCGACGACGCGGGCCATCTTGAATCCCGCAATGCGGCTTCCCAGAAACGCCAGAAGCTCTTGCTGTTCCAGGTGCTGCCCGCTCTTGACCACGACGACTGCTGCCGGCACTTCGCCCATTTTGAGTCGGGGCAGGCCACGACGGCGCACTCCATAACCGACGGATGCGCGCAAATCGCCTTCTCCACCTCAATGGACGAGATATTCTCTCCCCCGCTGACGATGATGTCCTTCTTCCTGTCGACAATGTGGATATAGTTCTCGCGATCCCAGACCGCCATGTCACCGGTATGCAGCCAGTCCCCGCTCATTACAGATGCGGTCGCCTCCGGCTCCTTAAAGTAGCCGTCCATCACGTTGTCGCCGCGGATCACCACCTCGCCGACCGTTTCCATGTCCTTGGGCACGTCCTTCATGTGCAGATCCACGACCCGGATTTCGCAGCCGGGCAAAGGCCAACCTGCCATGGCCAGGTGCCGGACCCGGTCTTCGTCGCCTGCATACCGGACGGTGCACTTCGTCCGTGCCGAGGTCGCCACGGGACAGGTTTCGGTAAGGCCGTAGCCGGCCATCACCTTACACCGGAACGCCGCTTCCATCCGGGCGATCAGTTCCGGGGCGGCTGCCGCGCCGCCGATATGAATCTCCTGCAGGCTGGCGGTGTCGAATTTGCCCAAAGCGGGGCAGTTCAAGAAGTTGTTGGCCATGGTCGGCACCAGCGACATGGCGGTGGCGTGCTCGTCCTGAATCAACTGCAACACATGGGCAGGATCGAAACGCCTCACCATCACCTGCTTGATGCCATTCATTACGGCAGTCTGCGGCCGCCCCCAACCGTTGGCGTGAAACAAAGGGATCGTATGCAGTTCCACGCCGTTGTCATCATGGTTGAACGTGCCCGCCACCGCCAGCGCGTGCAGATAGAGAGTGCGGTGCGAGAGCATCACTCCCTGGGGCGTGCCAGTGCTGCCGCTGGTGTAAAAGAGCTCGGCGATCTGACCCTCGTCGAATGAACGCAGGTCCGGGCGCTCGATCCGTCCGTGAGAAAGCAGTTCGTCGAAAGTGAGATCGGCGTGGCTATCGGGGCCGTCTATCGACACCCAGCGTTGAATGGTATGGCAGGTGGCGCGAAGCTGCTCCACATAAGGGGCGAAGTCGTTTTCGAACACCAGGACGGATGCTTCGGCGTGGTTCAGGGATGGCGCGGATCAAAGGCGCCCCGTAATACCCCTCGAGCAGTTGGTTATTGTTGAAGCTCAGGAAGGCGACCCGGTCGCCGCGCCTTACGCCCTCCGCCAGCAGTCCGGCGGCTAGACGCTCGCTCCGCTCACCAAATTGCGCGTACGTGTAGCGCGCCTCGCCGGACACTACTCCGACCTTCTCGCCGTAAAGATCTACACCGCGGTAGAGGCATCGAATCGGAGTCAAAGGCAGCTTCATGGCTTCCTCCTGGTGTTGGCAGACGACATAACCGATCGTCCGCCCTACTTCTTTACACCATGTACCGCTCCGTCTGCAAGAGTCGATCTGCGATGCGACGCCGCAGTTCGATGGCGTTCACCGGCTCGTACTCCGCCAACCGGCGGGAAAGGCGCAAGGCGGCGGCGTCCGGCGCCGCGGCAAGCACATTCCGTGCCGAGATCTCGACGCGCGCCATGGCATCGCGAAGCAGTACGGACGCAGCGTCGGATGCCATCGATTGCCTACCCTGCCGCGCAAGCTTGCGCGCTCGCAGCAGCGCCGACTCCATGACATAAGCCTCGATGATCATGTCGGCAATGTGCATGAGGATTTCCTGCTGCCGGTCCAAAGCTTCCGGATATTTGCGGCGTGCGGCCGCCAGGCACATCAGCGCCAGCTTCTTGGCATTCTCGACCAGCCGGTGTTCCTCGTCGTTGGAGTGGGCGGCTGCTCCGGAATCATTGAGCGCCGATTCTGCGGCGTCCAGAAGCGCCAACTGCCCGCGGGCGGCACGCTTGAGTAGCATACCCGGAATCAGCAGCCGGTTGATCTCGTTGGTTCCTTCGAAAATTCGATTGATGCGCGAGTCGCGGTACGCGCATTCCACCGCATAATCCTGGTGAAATCCATAGCCGCCGTGGATCTGAACCCCTTCGTCCACCACGTAGTTCAGCATTTCCGAAGAGCAGACTTTGACGATGGAGCACTCCGGCGCAAACTCCTCCACTGCTTTGAGAAGCGTCTGCGATGCATTGGGATCGTCCCAGGAGAAACCACGCAACCGGGTCTCCACCAAGCCGATGGACCGCCAGGTGATCGACTCCGTTGCATAAATCCGGATCGCCATCTCGGCCAGCTTGTGTTGGATCGCGCCGAATTCGGCGATCGACGAGCCGAATGCCTTCCGCTCCTTGGCGTACTTGAGGCATGTGCTAAGCACCCGCTTGGCGCCGCCAAGCGTGCCCGGTCCCATCTTCAACCGCCCGATATTCAGAATATTGAAAGCGATGATGTGCCCGCGCCCAATCTCTCCGAGCACGTTCTCCACCGGCACCGGCACGTTATCGAGATACAGGGCCGTGGTGGAGCTTCCCTTGATCCCCATCTTGCGCTCTTCGGCTCCACTCGTCACGCCAAAGCCGCGCTCCACCAGAAAGGCGGTGAATTTCTCGCCGCCCACTTTGGCGAAAACAGTGAACAAGTCGGCAGCACCGCCGTTGGTGATCCACATCTTCTGGCCGTTGAGAATATAGTGCGTGCCATCCGCCGAGAGATCGGCGCGGGTGCGGGCGGCCAATGCGTCGGAGCCGGCATGTGGTTCCGTGAGGGCATAGGCCGACAGCATCTCGACACTCGCCAGCTTCGGCAGGTACTTGGCCTTTTGCTGCTCGTTGCCGAAAAACAGAATGGGCAGAGTCCCAATGCCCACATGTGCGGATTGCCATCCCGACCACGATGCATCACCCGCGAAATGCTCGGCAGCCACCATCATGGCTGTGAAGTCCAACTCCATGCCGCCGAACTTTTCGGGAATCATGATCGCCGTAAGGCCCAGCGTGGCAGCCTTCCGCACAATGCTCAACGCAACACCGGGTTCGTGGTGCTGGATGGCTTCGAGGTTGGGCTCGACCTCGTTCGTCCAGAACTGATCCACCGTTCGCCCAATCGCGAGATGCTCTTCGCTGAGGTCTTCCACGGTGAAGATTTCGGCCGGAGTGCGATTCTCGATCAGAAAAGCTCCCCCGCTGATGATGGGAAGCGTTACGGGAGCCGTAGCCATGTCCTATACTCCTGCAGCCGCGTGTATTTGCCGATCGAACTCTCCAAAAGAGCTGCCGCTTTCGGAAAGGCGCTGCAGCAAGGGCGCCGGCGTCCAAAGGTCATCGCCGTGGCGCTCGCGAAATTCCTCGATGCGTGCCAGCACCGTGTTCAGTCCTACCGTGTCGGCGTAGAACATGGGGCCTCCGCGCCACGCCGGGAATCCGTAGCCATTGAGATACACCACGTCGATATCGGCGGCGCGCAAGGCGATGCCTTCCCCGAGCAGATGCGCGCCTTCATTCACCAGTGCGAAGATGCATCGGTCGACAATTTCCTCACGGCCGATGCTGCGCCGCTCGATCCCCGCTCTACGCGCTGTCTGCTCGATGATGGCAGCGGCTTCCGGATCTGGAGAAGGCTGCCGGTTTTCGTCGTACATCGACCATCCACGGCCGGTCTTCTGGCCGAAGCGGCCCATCTCGGCGAGTTGGTCCGCCACGAACGGCACGCGCACTCCGGGTTTTTCGAGATGCTTGAATTCTTTTCTGGACGCGCCACCCGACGTCCAGCCCCGCGAGATCGCTCATGGCGAGCGGCCCCATCGCGATGCCGAAATCGTACAATGCGTCGTTGATGTCCTCAACTGAAGCGCCCTCCTCCACCAGGAACTGCGCCTCGCGCAGATAGGGCGTCAGCATCCGGTTTCCAATGAATCCGCGCGCGTTTCCGGCGAGCACGCCGACCTTGTTCATGCGCTTCGCCAGCGCCATCGACGTGGCCAGCACCTCTTTGGCAGTCGTCCTTGCCGCGCACGATTTCGAGCAGGCGCATCACGTTTGCGGGGCTGAAATAATGGTGCCCTACCACCAGCTCCGGGCGGCCGGTGGCCGAGGCGATTTCGTCGATGTCCAGGTACGAGGTGTTGGAAGCGAGAATGCAACCCGGCTTGGCTATGCGGTCAATTTCACCGAACACCTGCTTCTTCAGCGCCATGCCTTCGAAGACCGCCTCGGCGATAATGTCCGCCTGGTCGAAACCATCGTAAGTGATCTGCGGAGTAATCAGGGACAGCGCGGCGATCCATTTCTGCCTGGGAGAGCTGGCCCTTCTTCACGCTGCTGGCGTAGTTTTTGCGGATGGTGGCCATGCCGCGGTCGAGCGCTTCCTGGCGTCGTTTCTTTGACGATCACCGGGATGCCGGCATTGGCATAGTTCATGGTGATGCCGCCGCCCATTGTCCCGGCGCCGATTACTGCGGCCCGCCGGATCTCATAGACCGGTGTCTCCTGGGACACGCCTGGGATTTTGGAGATGGCGCGCTCGGCAAAGAACGCATGGATCAGGGCCTTGGATTGAGTGGAGTAGAGGCATCGATTGAAGAGCTCGGCTTCACGCGCGCAGCCCTCGTCGAAAGTCAGGCGTGTCGCGGCCTCCACTGCGTCGATCGCGGCGAGCGGCGCCGTCTGGCCGCGCCGTGTTTTCGCCGCCTGCTGGCGTGCCTGTCGAAGATCGACGGGTCGGTGTCGCGAGTTTCTCCTCTCGCTCACGCGTCTTGGGGCAAGGCTTGTCCGCCACAGCGCGCGCGAAAGCGATCGCGCCGGCCAACAGATCGCCCTCGATAATGGCATCGGCGATTCCGAGATCATGCGCTTCGCGCGCGCTGATCGGGCTCTCCAAACGCGCACATCTCGACTGCTTTCGGCCACGCCGGCCAGGCGCGGAAGGCGCTGGGTGCCGCAGCCCCTGGAATAATCCCGAGCTTCACTTCTGGTTGCCCGACCTGCGCGGTGGCGCAAGCACCCGGTAGTGCCCCGCCATGGCGACTTCCAGGCCGCCGCCGAACGCTGTGCCGTGGATCGCGATGACTACCGGCTTCGGGCAATCCTCAATCTTCCGCAGCAGCGGCAGAAGGCTGCGCCGTGGTTTCTCGCCGCTGGCCACTTTGCCGAATTCGCGGATATCGGCGCCGGCGATGAAGGTCCGGCCGTCGCCGATCACCACGATCGCGCTGGACTGCGGGATCGTCTGCGGCGCTTTCGACGAGCGGCTAGGATTCCTTCGGGAACGCCGGGGCTCAATGCATTCACCGGTGGATTGGAAATGGTGATGACCGCGATTCCATCGTGGAGACTGACGAAACCAGTTCGCTCATGGCCCCCGATAGTCTACCGACTGGTAGGTAAGTCTGTCAATCGAGTTATACTGTAGACCCGTGAGCACGCTGACACTGGTGAGGCACGGCCAAGCGCATCCCTTCCAGGGGAGTGAACGCGGCCCTGACTGCGACCGGCGAAACGCAAGCCACGAAGCTGGCGCAATTCTGGCTGGCAACGGAGTCCAGCTTCGATGAGGTGCACTCCGGAACGCTTCCCCGGCAGGTGCGAACCGAGGAAGTAGTTGCGCAATGCTCTCGAGACGGCCGGCCGTGGAATGGCCCACGGCCACTCGTGATGCCGCCTGGAACGAATATGACGCAAGTGGTGTGCTGCAACATTTCGTGCCTGCCGACGCGCAGCTTACGGCGCTCGCCGCGGAATTCGAACAGGCGCGCGGATCGCCGGATGAGAAGCGCAAGTTCCAGCGCATGTTCGAAAAGGCGATGGTCCGTTGGTTGGAAAGCACAGTCGAAGTTAACGGGGTCGAATCGTGGCGCGCATTCCGGGGCCGCGTCTCAGGTGCGATTGAGCGGGTCATGGCTGGACCGCCAGCCGCCGCATCGCTGTTTTTACCTCAGGCGGCCCCATCGGCTTACCCTGCAATCCGCCCTGCAGGCGCCTGCCAGGAGCTTTTCTCGACGTGAACTGGCGGGTAGGAACACCTCGATTACGCAGTTTGTTTTCGACCGGAGACGGCTGACACTGGATTCCTTCAATGCATTTCCGCACCTTGATGACGTTTCGCTATGGACGTACCGGTAGACGCCCTGGACTTGGTCCGGTCAGGAGGCTTTGGGCGCATCCAGAAGCATGTAAGTGACGATCGCCACGCCGACGCTTCGCCGTGGTCATCCGCCAGGTCCACCTGCCCTACACAGATCGTGGACCCAACCCGCACCAGCCGCGACCGGCGCCAGCAAACGTCCTTCCGTAACCGGACGGAAATAGTTCACCTTCATTTCAATAGTCGTGAAACGCCGCACTCCGGCGAAATGCTGATAGAGCGCGCAGCCCACGGCGGCGTCGGCGATACTCGCGGTCACACCGCCATGCAGAGAGCCGCGCGCTGTTCATCAGTTCGGGGCGCACGCGGCACTGGATGGTGAGCCATCGCGGTGCATGCGCACCAACTCGAATCCCAGCAGGTGATTGAACGCGTGGCGGGTGAGAAGATCTCGAATGTCTCGTGCCTTCCGTTTGGGATCGCTCAAGTCTGGTGATTTTAGCATTTCGAAGATGATGGAGAGATGTCCAGCCCGGTTCTCAAAGATAGAGTTGCGGTGGTCACGGGCGCGAGCCGTGGAATCGGCCGCGCCATCGCGGCGGCGTTCGCGCGCGAAGGGCGCGCCGTGGTGATCTGCGGAAGAAAGCAGGAGACGCTCGACCAGGTGGCGGCCGAAATGGCGGCCGAGCCGGGCAGAGTCTATCCGCTCGCGTGCCATGTCGGCCGGCGCGGAACAGATCCAGCACCTGGTGGAGACCACGCATCGCGAATTCGGCAAGAATCGACATCCTGGTGAACAACGCCGCCACCAATATCGCGCAGGAGCCTGTCTTGAGATCGACGAGGCGCAAGTTCGACAAGATGGTCGAGATCAACCTGAAGAGCGCGTTTCGCCTGATCCCAGGCGATTGCGCCGGGAATGTGCAGCCGCGGCTGGGGATCGATCATCAACATCGCTTCGATCTCGGGCGTCCGTCCGCAGTACCACGGAATGCTTTACAGCATGACCAAGGCGGCGCTGATCATGATGACGCAGTCGTATGCGCTGGAACTCGGGCCGAGCGGCGTGCGCGTGAATGCCATCGCGCCCGGGATGATTCAGACGGTGCTGAGCGAATACTACTGGAAGGACGAGGCCAGGCGCGAAAAGATCCTCGAGGAGCAGCCCATCAGGCACCTGGGCCAGCCGGAAGAGATCGCGGAGATGGCCGTGCTGCTGGCCAGCGACCGCGGCTCGTACATCACCGGTCAGACCATGATGGTCGACGGAGGGCGGCTGCTCCCCTGATGCTTTTTCAATTCGTAGTCTGGCAATCGACCTCGCGATGCACTTCATCGGGACCATCGGCAAAGCGCAGCGTCCGCGAGTTCGCCCACGCCGCGGCCCATTCGAAATCCTGCGAGATGCCGCCGCCGCCGTGCGCCTGAATGGCGCGGTCGAGCACGCGCAGCGCCAGGTTCGGCGCCACCACTTTGATCATCGCGATCTCGGCGCGCGCCGCCTTGTTGCCGACCGTGTCCATCATGTACGCGGCTTTCAAAACCAGCAGCCGCGCCTGCTCGATTTCGATCCGCGAGTTGGCGATATCGGCGCGAATGGTTCCCTGCTCGGCCAGCGTCTTGCCGAACGCCACGCGCGACTGGACGCGGCGGCACATGCCCTCCAGCGCGCGCTCCGCGACGCCGATCAGACGCATGCAATGATGAATCCGCCCGGGTCCCAGCCGCCCCTGCGCGATCTCGAAACCGCGGCCTTCTCCCAGCAGCAGGTTGGCCGCCGGCACGCGCACGTTCTCAAAGAGCGATTTCCGCGTGCCCGTGCGGCGCGTGGTCGTAGCCGAATACGGTCAGCATGCGCTTGATCGTCACGCCCGGCGTGTCCATCGGGACCACGATCATGGACTGCTGCTTGTGTTCGGGCCGCGGCGGGATCGGTCTTGCCCATGAAGATCGCGACCTTGCATCGCGGATCGCCGGCGCCGGAGATCCACCACTTGCGGCCGTTCAGGACGTAGTCGCCGCCGTCGCGCCGGATGCCGGCTTCAATGTTGGTGGCGTCCGACGAAGCCACCTGCGGCTCGGTCATGGCGTAGCAGGACCGGATTTCGCCCGCCAGCAGCGGCTTGAGCCAGCGCTCCTTCAATTCGGGGGAGCCGTAGCGCTCCAGCACCTCCATGTTGCCGGTATCGGGCGCGGAGCAGTTGAACACCTCGGACGGCCATGGTCGAGCGGCCCATGATTTCGCAGAGCGGGCGCATACTCCAGATTGGTAAGCCCGGCGCCGTGATTCGCTCTCCGGGCAGGAACAGATTCCACAGCCCGGCGCGCGCGAGCCTTGGGCTTCAGCTCCTCAATGACGGGCACCGGCTGCCAGCGATCCGGCCCGTGCGTGTGCTCGTGATAGCGCGCCTCATTCGGATAGATGTGCTCATCCATGAAGGCGCTCAGCCGCTTCTGCAGTTCTTTGACTCTTTCCGGGAATTCGAAATGCATTGGATTCCTGCTAACTGTATCGCTCGGCAAGCCGCGCCGCCAGTCTTGCCCAGCGCAGCCGCTCGTGCTCCGAAGCTTCGGAAGCGTTCATCGTGTGTCTGGCCGCGATGAAACCGGCAGTAGATCTGTTGGATGATCACGGCCAGTTTGAAGACGCCGAGCACTTCGTAGTAGCCGATGTGCGTCACATCGCGCCCGGTGTGCCTGCGCATATCGTTCCACCAGTTCGTCTCTGGTGAACCAGCCCGGGCCGCGATGTAAGCGCCGGAATGCCCGCCACGCGGACTTCGGGAGCCGTCGCCCAGACCCAATAGCACAGCGTCAAGCCGAGGTCGGATAGCGGATCGCCGAGCGTGGCCATCTCCCAATCGAGAACCGCCTCCACGCGGTCGGGCGAGCCGGCGGACAGCATGATGTTGTCCAGCTTGTAGTCGTTGTGAATCAGCGACGGCGCGAGCGGCGCAGGAATCCTCGCGGCAAGCCATTGGACTACGTCGATCCAACTCCGACACGTCTTCCGTTTTCGCCCGCTTCCCAGCGGTCCGCCCATCCGCGTACCTGGCGTTCGACATAGCCTTCCGGCTTGCCCAACTGCTGAACGCCGGGCGCCGCAGATATCGATTGCGTGCAGCCTCACCAGGGTATCGAGGAACGCCTCGCCGATCATGCGCGGATGACTCGCGTTCGCCGCAAACTCGGCGGGATCTCCTCGCGCAAGATCACTCCGCGCCGCCGCTCCATGACGAAAAACGGCGCGCCCAGCACAGCGGCGTCTTCGCACAGGAGATGCACTTGCAGGCGCCTGCGGGAAATGGGGATGCACCGCTCGCAGCACGTGGTACTCGCGAACCATGTCGTGGGCCTTGGGCGCCACAGGGCCTAGCGGAGGACGTCGCAGCACGTACTCCCGCGCGCCGATTCGCAACAGGTACGTCAGATTCGAATGGCCGTTGGGAAACTGCTCCAGTTCGATCGCCATGCTCAACACCATCGATCCTGCCGCGAAGATACTCCGCGAGGGCGCCGCTGGCGATCGCCTCGCCGGTCCGCATCGCGATGGTTTCGGAGCGTGCCGCCATTCAATACTCTCCGGCAACACCGTTCAACCGGGTTGTCCCCTGCCAAGGGCTCAGAAGTAAATCCGCACCAGCCACTCCGCCGCAAGCGCTGGCTTGGCCTGGTTCTCGATATCCATCACAAGCCCCCACGCGATCTCGATCCCGCCTTCCACGTCGCGAACGGCGTTGGGTGTGACCCGCGCCCGAATCCGCGACCCCACCGTGACCGGCGCCGGAAACCGCAGCCGGTTGAAACCATAGTTCACTCGCAGTTTGGAATCGGCCTGCAGGTCCACCGTCTCACGGACGAGCCTGCTCATGAGCGCCACCGTCAGGAATCCATGCGCCACCGTGGCGCCAAATGGAGATTCGCGTCGAGCCCGTTCGACATCGACATGAATCCACTGCCGGTCGCCGGTCAGTTCCGCGAATGCATCGATCATGTCCTGGCTGACCTCCAGCCAGCCGCTGACGCCGGCTTCCTTGCCGATCGATCGCTTGACGTCATCAATCTCCATATACCGCCGCTGCGCGCTGAACCGATCTCTTCCGCATATCCGACGCGATGGTCCGCGATCCGCCATACAACACCAGTGCCAGCAGCAGAGACAGCACTGGAATGATGAACATCGCCTGCTGCAACCCGATCGCCTTGAATGCTTCGGTGATCCGCGCCGCGCCGGCAGCGTCGGCCGCGCGCCGAGCCATCAGATCGCTGAGTTTGCCGGTCAGCAGCGGGCCGAAGGAAGCGCCGCACAGGTACATCGCCAGAAAGTAAATCGCCATCGCCGTGCCGCGCATCGCCGGCGCGACGATGTCCTGGATGGCGGAATACACCAGTCCGTAGTAAGCATTCAGTGTGCCGTACGCCAACGTGATCAGCAAGACTGCCGGGTATATCCCGCCTGCCCCGATGCCGAAATAACGCGAGCGGGCGCTCCGAGCGGCGGCGATCGCCGCGGCAACCAGAAGCCGGCCGTTTTCCCGCGTATGGATGATGCGGTCTCCCAATCGGCCCGCCAGCAATCCTCCGGCGACACCGCCCGCCGCGAAGACCACACCGGTGGCGATACCCGATCTGCGCCAGCGTAAGCCCGTGGATGCGACTCAGAAAGGCGGGCAGAAACGTGCCGATGGCATACATGTTGAAGTTCAGCAGGGCGCCGGAAGCGATGATCCACCACATGGTCGGTATCTTGAGGATGGCCGCCATCGACGATTTCGCCATGGGCACGTGTTGCGACCTCGGCCGCGCCGCGTGCCGGTTCGGTGAGGCGCAAAAGGAGCGGGGCGAGAATCACCGCGGGCGCGGCAGCCAGCACCATTGCGGTGCGCCATCCGTATGCCTGGGCCACCGGGCCGCTGAAGAAGTAACTAAGGGCCCCGCCCACCGGCACGCCCAACATGAAGAGCGCCAGCGGACGCGAGCGCCCACCCGACGGGAACAAATCTCCGATCCAACTTGTAGCGGCGGGAGCCACCACCGCTTCGCCTACCGCGAATCCGAGCCGCGAGAACAACAGCATGGTGAAATTGGCAGCCATGGCGGCCACGCCCGTGAGCGCGGCCCATACGAGCATGCCGCCCGCCAGCAACTTCTTGCGGCTCCGCGAGTCTGCGGCCCGGCCCAGCGGCAAACCTACAATGGCGTAAAGCCAGATGAACGCGGAGCCGATCAGGCCCACCTGTGAATCGGTCAGCCCAAATTCTTTGCGAATCGGCTCGGTGAGGGCGCCAATGACGTGCCGGTCGTAAAAGTTCAAAACGTTGACCGCGACCAGCACTGCAAGCGAGCTATACGCGGCCCTCTTGTTCATGGCGAATAATCCTACCATACGTTCGGTCGGCAGCCTGGAAGTCTATCGTCCCTTAAAAGCCGGCGCACGCTTTTCCAGGAAATGGGCCACGCCTTCTTTGAAGTCCTCGCATTGCAGGCTCGTGCGCATCTCTTCGGTAGCGGTGTCCAGCGCCTGGCCCAGGGTCTGGAACATCGCTTCGTACACTTGCCGCTTGATCACCTTCATGGAGCGCGGGCTCACTTGCTCCGCCAGGTCGTTTGCATAGGCGTAAACGCCGTCCCGGAAAGTCGCCGCCGGGAGCACCTGGTTGACCAGACCCATGCGTAGCGCCTCCGGCGCGCCGAAAATCCGCGCCGACAAGAGAATGTCCATGGCGTTCGCATGGCCGATAATTCGCGGCAACAGCCAGGCGAGGCCGTATTCGGCGATCAGCCCGCGCCGCGCGAATGCGGCGCCGAACTTCGCGTCTTCCGAGGCGAAGCGCAGGTCGCAAAACATTGCGATCACCAGTCCAAGTCCTACCGCGGGCCCGTTGATGGCCGCGATCACCGGCTTGGGTATGCCGGGAAAATAGGAATACTGTCGCGCGAAATCGGCGCGACCCCCATCCCCGTTTGGAGTGCCGGTGTTCGCTGCCATATCGGGCAGCGGATGCACGCCGCGCTCCACGACATCCTGCAGCAGGCTCATATCGGCCCCGGCACAAAAACCGCGGCCCGCGCCGGTGAGCACAATCACCCGCACCTGGTCGTCCGCCGCTGCCTCCTGCATGGCCTGGCGGACTTCCTGCTCCATCTTGCGCGTCCATGCATTCAGCTTGTCGGGGCGGTTGAGGGTGACGGTAGCTACGCGTCCGCTGACACTGTATAGAGTTTCCTGAGTGTTCATGGAAGAATTGTAGACTGTCCAACCGTCGGGTCATGATGAATACAGATTTCGCTATGCCGCTCTTTCGCCTTGTACGCGCCGCGATCTTACGATCCTTTTACCGCGGCCTGACCGCGATGCATGGCGTTTCATAGACGCCGGCGTTCGAACTTGCTTCCTCGCTCCAGGGGCGTCTCGATCCGGTTATTGCACGAACTTCAGCAACTCTTTGTAGAAGAGATCCGGCACTTCCAAGTGCGGAACATGCCCGGCATTCGGGATGATCACCAGTTCGGCGCCGGGAATGCTCTCGGCAATGTGCTTGGCCAGTTTGGGAAAATCCTGCCCATCCTTTTCGCCGCCGACTACGAGCGTCTTCACTTTGATCTTTGCCCAGTCGTATACCACGGGATCGAGGTAGAGCATCTGCTGGTAGATCGACCGCACCATCGCCAGCCGCGGCCAATCGCCGCTCAGCGTCGGCGCGTAAAGGATACGGACGTACCGCTCGTATTCCGGTTTCCATGCGCCGGGCGAGGGAAAATAACGCCGTATATTCGCATAGAACCCCTGCCAGCGCTGGTCGTTGGTCTGCGCCAAGGCCGCCTTGTACGCGTCATCCGCGCTGCGCCATGGCCGCTCGTAGCGCGGATCCGTGAGGCCGATGGGATCGTAAATTACCGCGCGCTCGGTGATATCGGGAAACGATGCCGCGAATCGAGCGGATAACATGCCGCCCATGGAGTGGCCGATGATAGTCACTTTGGCGATTCCGAGCGATTGCAACAGGCGGCGGCTGTTCAACGCCATATCGTGAAAGTTGTAGGGGATGATCGGCTTCGAGGAGCGGCCGAAGCCGATCTGGTCGGGCACCACCACGCGAAAGCCCTGTTTGCGCAAAACGTCGATCGGGCCGGCAAAATAGAATCCGCCGAAATTCATGCCGTGAAACAGCATGACAGTGCGTCCGTTAGGCTGTCCGGCGGGCGGCACGTCCATGTACGCCAGCCGCACATCCTGCCCGTATAGGGTCAGCGGGAGGTATGCGACGGGATACGGGTACTCGATGTCCTCGTACGTGATGCTGCCTGGCTTGACGTCTGTAGGAGCCTTGGGCAGTGCCTCTGTCTGGGCATATGCCGCCGGCAAAAGAAGGATCAGCAATGAAACAACCCGCATCTGGGAGGCCTCCGTGCAGTCATAATACGACCGAACGGCCGGTTTCTGGTAGGCCTGGAGCAATCTCCCCCTGGGCAATCAGAGGTGAAAAGATGACCACTCGTTTCTGCGCTGGATTTTTCCTGGCCGGCCTCGGATGCGCCGTCTCTGTGACGCCAACATTTTTCGAAGGACGTGGCTCCCATCCTTTACCGCCGGCGTGGAATGTCACCGTCAGGGGGAAGCCCTCCCGATGGCATTCACGGGCTACGCCGCAGTCCGGCTGGAACGCTAGGTACGGATCACTTGGCAGGCCCTTTGGCCTGCCCAGAGAAGAAACATGTTCCACTTGGCGGAAGCACCTGCCCCGCCAACGCTGTCAGCCATGCTGGAAGCTTTTCGCTTGAAAGGCGAAGCGCTTAGACCCCGGAGCCGTGAGCTAAAGCGTTTCGTGCAGCTTCCGATACCGGCTCGCAAAATAAAGCAGCGGCTCCCCTTCCGTTACTTTCGACACCAGCATTTCCCCCACAAAAATGTCGTGATCGCCTGCCGAAAACCGGTGTCTTTGGACGCATTCAATGGCCGCCAGCACCCCCGGCAACAGGGGCGCCCGTTCTCGCCTCGGACCCATTCCAGGCCCTCGAAACGGTCCTGTCCCTTGCGCGCAAAGCGGTCGGAAAGGGCCTGCTGATTATCCGCTAATACATTGATACCGAAATACTTAGACTCGCGGAAAGAATCGATCACGGTGACCGCATGACCCAGGCAAATGGAAATCAGCGGCGGGCTCAGCGAAACAGAGGTAAACGAGTTCACCGTGAGCCCGTGAGGCAGTCCGTCCGCGTCAAGCACCGTGGCAATGGTGACCCCTGTGGCGAAACGCCCGCAGGCGTGCCGGAATTCGTCGCTTGTCACTGGCCAGAAGACTCCGTGCTTGACATGAGGATAAATTCAATCCTATCATGTGGTTGACTGATGCGGGAAGAAGCTGGCCCCCGTCCCAACCAAGGAGGACGTTTTGATCAAGCTGGATATCATCAACGAAGTGGTAAACCGTACCGGCATCACCAAGACGAAAGCCGAAATGGCGGTTGAGACCGTCTTCGAATCCATGAAGAAAGCACTAGAGCAGGGCGACCGCATCGAGCTGCGCGGCTTTGGCGTCTTCAACGTCAAACCTCGCAAGACCGGCATCGGTCGGAATCCGCGTACCGGCGCGGAAGTCTCCATTCCACCCGGCAAAGCTGTCCGATTCAAACCCGGCAAGGAGTTGCAAACGCTGCAGTAACCGCTGCCAGCGCGGCCATTGTGTCATCCCAGGATTTTTCTCCTGCGTCCTACCCGTTCCTCGCGGAAAACGGTCCCGGTGATTTTGCGGCCGAACAAGAAGAACCCACAGTAGAGCGCTATTGGCTTTACGCTCTGTTGTTTGTGGTCACCCTGCTCACCACCACGATGGTGGGGGCGGCCATGCAGATCGATTTCAACCGCAATCTTCCCTTCGATATCGAACACAGTTTCGATATGTATCTGTGGGCGTGGCATCACCCGTCCCTCCTGCTGCAAGGGTTGCCGTTTTCCCTCACCCTGCTCACCATTCTGATGGCGCATGAGCTGGGCCACTACTTCGCCGCTATCTATCATCGCGTCGATTCCAGCCTGCCCTACTTTCTGCCATCGCCCTTTCTCGGAACCTTCGGCGCGTTCATTCGCGTGCGCTCCCCCATCTACACCAAGCGCGTGCTTTTCGATATCGGAGTCGCCGGCCCCATCGCTGGCTTCGTGTTCCTGCTGCCCGCGCTTTCCATCGGGCTCGCCTACTCCAAGGTCATGCCCCATATTGCGCATCAGGGGAGCCTGTTGTTCGGCACTCCGTTGCTGCAGCGGCTGTTGGAGTTGGCGATCTTTCCAGGCTCGCCGGCTGCCGACATCTACTTGCACCCGGTCGCGCGCGCCGCATGGGTCGGCATGTTCGCCACCTCCATGAATCTGCTGCCCATCGGACAGCTCGATGGCGGCCACATCCTTTACGCCTTCTTCCCGCAGCGGCATAAGCTGATGTCCAAGATCCTCTGCATCGCCATGCTGCCCATGGGATTCTACTGGCATGGATGGCTCCTCTGGGCCGTCATCCTGTTCTGGCTGGGCCGCCGCCATCCCCTGATTTACGATCCCACGGAGATGAGCGCCGGCCGGCGCAAATTGGCCTGGGTCGCCCTCGCCATCTTCGTTCTGTGCTTTATGTACGCGCCCATCTCCGACGGCCGTCCTTAATAGCGCAATGAAGATCACAGCCACCATCATCACTCTCAACGAGGAGCGCAACATCGCGCGCGCCATCGAGAGCCTGCGATGCTGCGACGAAATCCTCATCCTCGATAGCGGGTCAACCGACCGCACCGTGGAGCTCGCCCAAAACCTGGGAACCCGCGTCTTCGAAGCCGGCTGGCGCGGCTTCGCCGGCCAGAAGAACTGGGCCGCCGAGCAGGCCACGCACGATTGGATTCTCTCGCTCGATGCCGACGAAGCCCTCAGCGAATCTCTCGAAGCCGAAGTCCTCACGTTGAAAAAGAACGGCCCACGCTACGACGGCTACACCATGCCGCGTCAGGCACGCTACCTGGGCCGCTGGATCCTCCACTCCGGCTGGTATCCCGACCGCAAGATCCGCCTCTACGACCGTCGCAAAGGAAAATGGGTCGGCGATTTCGTGCATGAGAGCGTCCATGTAAAGGGAAGGGTCGGCCACCTGCAAAGCAACATTCTGCACTTCACCTGCGACTCGCTGTCGGAGCACGTGAAGACCATGGAGCGCTACACCACGCTCGCCGCGCAGGAATTGGCCGCTCGCAAAGTGAAGGTGCCGCTGTGGCGCTTGATCCTCGACCCATCGTGGGCCTTCGGTAAAACTTACTTTCTGCAGCGCGGCTTCCAGGATGGTCTGGAAGGCCTGATCATAGCCTACATGGCCGCCTTCTACACGTTTCTCAAATACGCAAAAGCGAGAAACATGAGCTAATGCCCTTGATGCGCATCCTGCACATGGACACCGGCAAGGACATGCGCGGCGGACAATGGCAGGTTCTTCGCCTCATCGAAGGCCTGGCCAAAGCAGGCGTGGAATCGACGCTGCTAGCTCGAGCCGGATCTCCCCTCTTCGAATCGGCCCGCAAACAAACGGTTCGCGTCGAGCCATTCGGGCTGATACGCGCCGCCAGGCTATCCCGCCAATACGACCTGATTCACGCCCACGACGCGCGCAGCCACTCGGCGGCCGCCCTGGTCGGGGCCAACCCGCTAGTCGTATCGCGGCGCGTAGCGTTCTCCATTGGCAACAAGAGTTTTATCTCTCGCTGGAAGTATGATCGGGCGACACACTACATGGCTGTCTCGGAAATAGTCAAATTGGTGCTGGTGAACGGCGGCGTCCCAGCGGAGAGGATCTCCGTGGTGTACGACGGAGTGCCCTTGCTCCCGCAATCCACCGGCAACAAAGTGCTGGCGCTCGAAAAGGAAAATACCTTGGCGACTGAAGCTGCCGCACTGGCGGGTATCCCGCTTCAAATGGCCGCCAACCTCGAAAGCGAACTGCCCGGCGCCGGCATCTTCGTCTACATCACGCACAGTGAAGGGCTCGGCTCTGGAGCGCTCATGGCGATGTCGGCCGGAGTCGCCGTGATCGCCAGTAAGATCGGCGGACTGCCGGAAGTCATCGAGCATCTCAGGAACGGCCTGTTAGTCGAGAACACGCCCCAGTCGATCGCCGAGGCCCTGCGCGAACTGGCCGGCAATCCCGAGTTCACGCGTCAGTTAGGCGACGCCGCGCGCCGCACTGTGAAGGAGCGGTTTACCGTAGAGCACATGGTGTCCCGTACCATGGAAAATTACAGAAAGGTGCTGGCGTGATCGATCCCCAGCTATTTCAGTCCATCGTCGCGTTCTTATTCGGGCTCATCATCGGAAGCTTCCTGAACGTCTGCATCCACCGCTGGCCGCGCGGACGGTCTGTGGTGCGCCCGCGCTCCCACTGCGTGCGCTGCCGCAAAATCATTCCGTGGTACGACAACGTGCCGGTCATCAGCTATATCGTGCTGGGCGGCAAGTGCCGCTACTGCAAACGCCACATCTCCATTCGCTATCCGCTGGTGGAACTCGCCACCGGCGTGCTCTTCTTCTGCCTGGTCTGGACCATGGGAGCCAACGTCGCCACCCTGAAGATGTGCATCTTCACGGCCATGCTGGTGGCGCTCACCTTTTCCGATCTGGAGAAGCGCATCCTCCCCGACGAGCTCACACTCGGCGGCGCCGTCATCGGCTTTATCTTCGCCTTCTTCGTGCCCGTTCCCGACATCACGGCGCAGGCGGTAATGTGGATGTTCGGCTTTGAACTCCGCGGCACGGTGCAGTCGCTGGCCGAAGCCGCATTCGGAGCGCTGCTGCCCGCCTTCTTCCTGTGGGGCGGCGGCTGGCTTTACGAGAAGATCCGCCATCGCGAAGGGCTCGGCCTCGGCGATGTGAAGCTCATCATCATGGTCGGCGCGTTCCTCGGACTTCGCGGCGCCCTGCTGACCCTGATTCTCGGCTCACTGAGCGGCTCCATTTTGGGCTACGGCTATATCAAAGCCGCGCACAAAGATGCTGCCACCTACGAACTGCCCTTCGGCACTTTCCTGGGAGTGGCCGGCCTGCTGGTCGCGCTCTGGGGACCGAAAGTCGGCTAGCCCGCTACCACTTCCGTTCCCAGCCGCGCCACCACTCCGTGTTTTCCAGATTGAGCGCGTCCCAGCATTGGTCGATGGCCGTCCGATCGCGCCGCATCACCGCCTCCCGCGTCACTGCTGCCGGAACGTGTACCAACTGCACGAAGCGATCGTAAACCGCCCCCAGATCGCTCGACGGAACCCGCGTCATCAGGTGCCACACCGTCAAACCATCCTCCGGACGCGCCGACTCCAACATGCCGCCGAGCGCACCCACATCGCCCTCTTCAAACGCCGTCAGCGACCTGCGAAACTCAGCCGAAGCGTCCTCGTAAAACGGAATTCCCGGCCCCTGCTTCTGGCGCGTCACACACGCCGCACGCGCCGGAATGAACGACTCATGTCCGCCCGATTGAAACGCCACCCATCCCATCTCCACGCGAATCAACCCGTTTCCCGATCGATCCACGTTGATCGTGTACTCGCAGCCCAAGTCCACCGCTCGAGCCGAAGGCGTATCCACCACGAACTCCCGCGGACGCGCCCAAATGAACGCGTGCAGCATGCCGCGCTCCAGCAGGAGCTTGCGATCGGTGGCCGCCCGCAGCTCCGAATTCGGTCCGATATCGATCTGCCCCACAGGGTCCGACTGTAGCGAGAGCTCCGATGCCGCCCCCGTGCGCAGCACATCGCCCGTCCTCAGCGCCATCGCCGGAGCAGCCTCGCGCGCGCCCATTTGCGATGCGCCCGCCATCCGCGAAACCTGCCACGGCGTCACGTGAGCCGCCGGCATCGCCAACCGCGAAAGCCCCACCGCTACGAGCGCAACCGCCGCGGCGGCAGACCACCACAACGCTGGCGGCCGCTTCGCCACCGGCTCGGGATTCAGCAGCCGATAGCGCAGTGGAGCCAACGTCCGCTCCAACTTCTCGATCTCCGGGTCGGGCGGCCCCGACCGGTCCCAGAGATAGTCTTCGCTCATTTCACCTCTCCCACACCCATCGCTTCACGCAACATCTTCATGCCCC
Organism: uncultured Solibacteraceae bacterium; assembly: GCA_963815475.1. GTDB lineage: Bacteria > Acidobacteriota > Terriglobia > Bryobacterales > Bryobacteraceae > Sulfopaludibacter. The sequence continues at coordinate 1,450,126 of CAWFHD010000001.1, forward strand.
GGCACAGATTCACCCGCACCGATTCCGGCGTGAGACCCGTCCTCCGCGCGATCTCGGGGCCCGTCATTCCTTCCACCAGCCGCAGAATCAGGGTCTCGCGATATGCTTCCGGCAAGCTGCGAATGGCATCGAGCGCGGCAAACGCCTCGGGCGCGCCGGAACTCCCGTGCCCCCGTCGTTCCAGTTCTTCGAGCGGCGCCACGTTGCGCGCTCCCCGGAAGTAATCGATCGCCCGATTGCGCGCGATCGCGCCGAGCCACCCGCGAAACGCCGCCGCGGTTCGCAAGCCGCGAAGCTGCTTCATGGCTGCGAGGAACACTTCCTGCACCAGGTCTTCCGCCTCCGCCGGCGGCACGCGTGCCAGCAGGATCCCGTGCACCATGCGCGCGTATCGCACGTACAATTCGCCGAACGCCGAGCGGTCGCCATCGGCCGCCCGGCGTATCAGTCCGTCGTCTTCCGGGACTTCGGGATGCGCCAGCATCTGGCTCGCTTCGCTCACAGAGTCAGCACTCCGGGGCCGGGAGTCCGTCCCCGATCCCGTCTTACTGTAGCATCGCGTCAACATCCGCCTTCGAGAACGGGTGCATGTCGAACTTCGCCTTCGTTCGCTCCACACCCTGCGGGCCGGCCACTACCAGCGTATTGGTGAATTGATCGGGATTCTTAGCTGTCAGCTCGATGACCCATTTCCCATCCTTGGGCCATTGCTGCGCGATCGCGAAGCTCCCCACCTCCGACAGCCGGTCCACCTTCAACGGAATCTCGCGCCGCTGCCCATTCACCATGCCGACAGCCCGGGCCGTTAGGTTCGCGCCTGCCGGATCGTGACAGCCCGAGGCCTTCACCACCAGCACGGCATTCAGCTTCTGCGCTTCCGGATTCGCCTCGGGATTTCCTAGCTGCAGAAAAAACCCTCCGGCCAATAGGTGGCCCGCCAGCATCACGGCGGAGACTGCAAATCCAATCGTCTTTCGCATCGTCGTCCCTCCTTTCGGGATGATCTGCGGTAAAGACGGGGATTTTGGGGGAACCGTTAACCAGCGCTCAATCCAGTTTATAAATCGCCAGGCCTGTGAGCACCTTGGGATAGAAGTCCGTCGACTTCTGCGGCATCACTCCGCCGGCGAACGAAGTGTCCGCCACCTGTTGAATCGATGTTGGCTTCAGCAGGAATGCGATCTGCGCGGCCCCCTTGCGAGCCTCTTCCACCGCAGCATCGATCCCGCGGATATAGCGTAGATGCTTCTCTTCCCGCACCGCCGCCTCGTCGATCCCCAAAGCCTTGCCCAGCAATCGCTCGTGCAGGATCTTCACATCCAGCTCGCCCTTCGCCGTGCGGTCTTCCAGCAGGTAGAGCTTCTCACCCATGGCCGCGCCGATCACCGTGCGCCCGTCCGATTTCTCCCACGCGCTGCGCAGCCGGTCGAGCGAATCGATCTCCTCCACACGGAAATCCGCGCCCGCCCTTTCGAGAAAGCTCGCCGTGTCGATCCCGCTCACCAGCCGGTGTGTAGCCAGAATCGTCAACCCGGGCGAGTGCATGTTGATGAACGTCATCATTACGCGATCCGCTCCCGGCAGGTTGGGATTTTCGTCGCGGAAGGCAATCGCCGTTTCATAGCGATGATGCCCGTCGGCGATCACCAGCTTTTTGTCCGCCATCAACTGCTGAATCCGCGCTGCGTCGGAGATCTTCCAGATCCGATGCGCCACACCGTACTCGTCTGTCACCTCGGCCAACGGCGCCGATTGCGCGGCCTCGTCCAGAATCGCGTCGATGGCGCAAGCCGGGTCTGGATACAACATGAAGAGCTGCCCGAAATGCGCGTGCGTATGGCGCAGCAATTCCAACCGGTCCTTCTTCGGACCGGAAAGCGTCTGCTCGTGCCGGTGCACAATCTTGGCGGAGTAATCCTCCACCGCGCCTAGCGCAATAAAGCCCTTGCGCACCAGGCGCTCGCCCGTGTCGGGAAGAGTGAACTCCTGGAAGTACGGGAACACACCCGCCGCGCCATCGCGAGCCAGAATCCCCGAAGCGATCCACTCGTTCAGAAATCCCGCCGCGCGCGTGTAGACATTGTCGGTCTCACTATCGGCGGCCTGGCGCTCGCCAAGGATCACGCGCACCAGATTGTACGGGCTCAGGGAAAGGTAACGGCTCCGCATAGCGGGAGAAATCTTGTCGTAAGGCTGCGTGACCAGATTGCCCAGCGGACCGGCTTTTTCAGTGTATTGGTAGGGTTGAAAAGGATAGATGCGTGCCAACTTCTTAGGTTACCAGAACGACGACGTGGGGCAGGCTTCAGCCTGCTGCGGGCTTTCAGCCCGCACGAAAACGCTGGACCACGGATATTCCACTTCGGATCGGACGAGCCCGGCTTGCACCGGGTTCTGAATAATGTAGTCTTCTATGCGTTCGAGCTCCGCTTGGCTTCGGACGAGGTGATCATAGGACTCGGCTTGCCAGAATGGCTGGCCGGTCAGGCCTAGCATCTGATTGGCTTCTCGAGCCGAAGTCCCTTTCATTCTTCGCAGCACAATCGAAGGTTCGATGTTGGGCGTGAGCAACAAGTGTACGTGGTTGGGCATCACCACCCCAGGAGTGCAAGCGGTAATCGGCGGGTGCGCCCTTGCGGATGCAGACCATTACAACCTGCGCGACTGAGGGCATTCGCATATAGGCCGGACCCGCACACTCCTCATCCAGAAGGCGATCCATACACACGAATGCCTTTCCCGAAGGTAGGCGAGTTGGAAACTTCCGGTTCGGTGGGAGACTTTCGTGCAGACGGAAAGTGACAAACAGAGGCTCTCCGATCACGTAGAGATGAGGAAGGCGGCGACGGGAAACCCGCATAATCTAGTAGTGCGTTTCCGCGTCCCGATTACTCAGATTACAAGCGGGCTCAAGCCCGCAAGCAGGCTGAAGCCCTGCCCCACACCTTGAGAAATCTACCGCTTCGCGTTCCCCGGAGCCGGAACATTGTTCTGCTGAATCGCCGGAATCATATCGGCGTCGCGCTTCACCACTCCGGTCTTCGCGTCTTCCAGGTCCACGCCGTACACATCCAGCGTCTTCCCGAGCGCCTGCTGCAGGTTGGTGCGCGCCCGCTGCAACTGGGCCAGCGCATCCACCTCGGAAAGCCGACGCGTCGTATCGTCGCGTTGCGAAATCACCACGTCCAGAATGGTCGCCGTCCCCAGTTCGTATTTGCGCCGCGTGCCCGCCATCGTCTCGTCCTGCAGCTTCCGAGCCACCACCGCCGTGTCGTACGCCGCGCGCGCGTTGCGTAGCGTCGTCCAGTCGTTGATCACAGCCAGCTTGATGTTGTTGTGAAGCTGCTTGTCCTGGATTTGCGACTGGCGGTAATTCAGCTCGGCGGTTACCTGGTCGGCCTGGTTGGCGCGGTTTTTAATCGGCACCGTCAACGTAAAGGCCACGCTGTAGTTGGGGAAGTTGCGCGAAAAAATCTGGCTCAACACTCCGCCGTAACCGCCCAGCAGGAAATTATTCACATCCGAACTCGTGGCCGGCCGGTAGCCCAGAACCTGTCCCGTGGGGCTGTAGCCGGTAGGCACCAGGTAATTCGTGTTCACTGCGCCGGCCTGCCCGGAGTTCGAAGCCGCGGCGGTGACGCTCAAGTTCGGCAGCAGGTTGTTCTTGGTGCCCAGCATGTCCAACCGCGCATTGGCCAGCGAGATCTGGTTCTGCGTCACTTCCGGTCGGTTCGCAATCGCCTCGGTTACCAGGTCCTGAATCGGAATGATCGCTTCCGTAGCCGGAATGTCGATGTGGTCCGTCGGCACAATCCGGGCCAGCGCGACGGTCGCGTTGTCCAGGCCATTGCGCGTCAGCGTGCTCTTCAGGATCATCTCCTGCTGTAGCACTTGCGATTCGCGCTGCACCACATCCTGCTGCGACGCTTTCATATCGGCTTCGGCCTGAATGATGTCGATGGGAGCAATGGCGCCCAGGTCGGCGCGCTTCTGGTTATCTTCGTAAAGCTGCGTGTTCAGGTGCAGCGTCTCCTGGCTAACCTTCAGCTCATCGTTGAACGTCACCAGATCGTAATAGAGGTTGACCACGTTGTTCACCGTGGCGATCACCTGCTGCTTAAACGAAAGATCGTTGGCCTTCAGATTATTCTGTGCCTTATGGTACGCGCGCTTGTTTACCGCCAGCCCGAATCCGTTGAGCAGGTTCTGCGTCACGGTCAGCGACAGGCTGCCGCTATCCACCGGATTGAACTGCGCCGAGGGCGCATTCTGGTTGTAGCCGAACACGCTGCTCAAGCCCACTCCCACCGTGGTGCCGGTCCAAAAACCCTGCTGCACGCCGTACACCAGGTTCTTGTACTGCTGCACCAGCGAAAGCGTGCCCGTGTACAGCGTGGACGATTCGATATTGGTGGAATGCGTGAAGCCGCTGGACACATAAAAGTACGGCTCGGTGTTCGGAATGGTCGATCCGGCCAACTGGATGTTCAAGCCGCTCAGCACACCGCCCGTGCTGCTGTTGTTCCCGGTGTTGCCGGCCGCATTCACCTGGGTAGCGCCCGCCAGCACGCTGAGCGATGCCGACGACGGCCCCGAGGCAATGTTGGTCGACACGTTGCGCAGCAACTGCCCCGCCGCGGCGCGCTGCAAATCGGAAAGCGCCAGCTTGGGGTAGTAGCGCGCCGATTCGATATCCAAATTGTTCTCCAGCGACAACGCGATGGCATCGCGCAGCGACAGGTAAATGACGCCCGCCCGCATCAGCTTGTCGATACGCGGCGAATCGGCAAAACTCACCTCTCCGATTCCTCGCGGCCGGTAGTGGCTGGTCAACCTCTCGACAAAGGTATGGCTGTTATCAATTGTGAACGATTGCGTCTGGGCGAAGGTCGGCAGCGCCAGCACACCGCTTAAAATCACCGCAACCAGGGGTTTAGCATGAAACATAATGGTTTAGACCTCAAGGAACTATTATGGCCGTAAATACGGAATACGGAAAGCCGCGGGCCGAAGTTCGGTCTTTATCGCGGATGAATTGTCATTCCTAGTGGACGAACGGCGCGTCAAAGTATTAGCGACAATATGAGTATGCGCAGGCATTTTGCGGCGATTTTCCTTCTGGCCCTCACCGCCTGGGCGGCCAACATCAAACTGTACCTGAAAGATGGCACCTTCCACCTGGTTCGCGAGTATCAGGTGCAGACCGACCGTGTACGCTACTACAGCGTCGAGCGCAGCGACTGGGAAGAGATTCCGCTCGATATGGTCGACTTGAAACGCACCCAAGGCGAGGCTGCCGCCCATCAGGCCGAGATCGACAAGGATACCAAAGTTCTGGCCGAGGAAGAATCCGCGGAGCGCGCCATGAAGAAGGAGGCGATGCGCATTCCCGAAAACGCGGGAGTTTACTGGATCGATGGCAAGGAGACCCGCGCGCTCAAAGCTGCCGAATCCGTGGTCCACTCCAATAAGCGCCGCGAAGTGCTCAAGGCCCTGTCACCCATTCCCGCCGTAACCGGGAAAGCCACCCTGGAAATCACCGGAGAGCATTCCTCCAACGTCTTCACCAATCCCGAGCAGGAGTTCTACATTCAGCTTTCCGAACCCGAGCGTTTCGGCATCGCCAAACTCACAGCCAAAGGCGGAGTGCGCATTGTGGAGAATCTGACGTACATCCCGGTCACCAAGGAAGTGGTGGAAGAGCCGATCATGATCGACATCTTCCGCCAGCAATTCTCCGCCGAGGGCCTGTATAAAATCTGGCCCAAAGAAAAGCTACCGCCCGGCGAATACGCCGTGATCGAATACAGCGAAGGCAAAGTCAACATTCAGACCTGGGACTTCGCCATCAAATAGACCCGAATCTGATTGTGGGGCAAGCTTCAGCTTGCGGTGGGCTTTAGCCCACCGATTTCGAGCACGAGACAGCCATCTGCATAAAGTCCGTTGCAAGCTGAAGCCAAATGCCAGCCACTGATTCTGCTGAAGCGCTTGTGGCGCAGACACTTTGTCTGCCGCGCCCCGACTCATCGGGGTGCTTGGCCTTCCGATCGCTCGCCTGTTTCGTGCTACGCCGCGGCCGATTGCAATGCAGCCGTAATTGGAAAAACATACGGCATTAGGCTGAACGCCGGCCCCACCAGCTTCGTAAACTGCTCACGCAGCGTACCGGCGACGGCGGCCTTGACCACCAGCCCTCAACCGCCCCTGCTACCCATCGTCGCTATAAGTACTATCACTTGCGATATCGGTGCTTCACGCGGCGCCTTCTTGTATCCTTGGGAATTCTAATAATTCGACTCGCCGTCTGCCGATAAGCCCAAATGGGGATATGAAAAGGTTCGCTCTATATTTACCCCTCCTCGCGATTGCGGCCGCCCAGGCGCAAAGCCCAATGGTTTGGCGGAATTGGCGCATGGCGGACGGGATGTACGAGTCGTACGTCCACAGCGTCGCGAGCGGCCCTGACGGCAGCCTTTGGGTCACCCATGGCCGTAATATTCCGAGCGTCACCCAAATGGACGGGTACGGCTCGCGCCAGATTGCCATGGAAAAGGGCAAGGTCCGCCCGTTCGATCGTCTTTTCGGCGAACCGGGAGCCTGGGCTTGGGGTTTGACCCTCCAGGGCTTCCGCGTCCTCGACCCCGCTGGCGCGTGGACCAACCGCCCCCTCCCTCCGCTCGATGGCTCGGTCGCAGCCAAACCGCTCGATATCGGCAAGGCCCTCGTCCTGAAGCCCGGCCAACTCCTGGAATACGATTTCTCGCATAACACCACCAAGCTCCTCTGGCAGCGCGATCGCTCGCCGATTGGCCGCTTCTCGGAGATGGCCGGCGATCTCGAGCATGGTTTGTGGATCGCAGGCGAATTCGGCGTGGGGCGGCTTCGCAGTCCCTCGAATACAAATCAGTCGTGGGAATGGGTGGAGTTCCGCCAGTGGCCTGAGCCCATGGGCCAGTTCCGCAGCCTGGCAACGGGCGCGGGGGACGAGGTGTTCGCCACCGCGTCCGCATCGCATGGCACTTCCGTGCTGATGCGCTACGACGGCCGGAGTTGGGAATCGATCTACCGCACCGACCAGGCCAAATCGGCGGCGTGGCGCGGCGCCGATGACGTGGTTTGGATCAAGGACGGCGACACCCTCTACTCGCAGCAGGAAGACCGTCTCCAGAAGATCGAACCTACCGCGGTCCAGTCCGATTCCATCACGGATGTGAAGGCAGATCCCGGTGGGGCCTTCTGGCTTGCGACTCATGACGGGCTGTTGCGCAATGCGCCGCAACTCTGGCGCACTCCCGTGGGGGCGCGCGGCATCGAGTCTTCCGTCTATGGCATAGACGACGATGGCACGGGCGGCCTCTGGTTCATCACCGCCAACGATCTGATTCATTTTTCCGGCGCGAAGCGCGAAATCATACCGGTTCCCAAACGCTGGGCGCGGCTGGTGCTGCGTTCGGTCTCGCCCCTGGTTTTGCGCGATGGCTCGCTGGTGGCGCCTTCGGGCGGGCACCGGCTTGTGCATGTCGACCCGCGGACGCACGAGTTTCGCGAAATCCTGCCGCCCGAGGGCACTTCGCTCGAAGCCATTACCCCCCGCGGCGATGGCACGGCATGGGTGGCGACGCGCATTGGGACCGGCCCGCAAATTGAACTCAGCATCTTCGACGGCGAATTTCACCAACCGCAAACGCCTCCCTTGGAATGGGGTTCCGGCGGCGTCCTGGCAATTCGGCAGACCTCCGATGGCGACATCTGGATCGGCGGAACCAACCAGCTTCACGTGTTCCAAAATGGGCAGCTCCGCCAGATCGGCCGCGACGCCGGTTACACCGACAGCGGCGCCTACACCATCACCGAAGTGCAGCCCGGCAAGCTCTGGGTGGGCGGCCGCAGCAAAATCATGGAGTTCGACGGGAAGAACTGGACCGTGCTGCGAGAGGCCGACCGCACTCGTTTGATTCTCCCCACGCGCGATGGCTCGGTCTGGGTGGCGGCTTCCGACGGAGTGTACCGCTTTCAGAACGGCACGTGGCTCGATTACGGCCTGCAGGAAGGCCTGCCCTCCTCCATCGCATTCTGTGTGCATGAAGACCAACGCAACCGCATCTGGGTAGGCACTACTCAGGGCTTGAGCGTGTACCATCCGGAAGCCGACCTGGACCCACCCGTTGCTTATATCGTCCCTAGTCAGAATCCGGCAAAAGTCTCGCGCGGTGAGGTGAGGTTGCTATTCTCCGGCACGGACAAGTGGAGGTACACGGCCGCCGACCGTCTGCTCTTCTCCTATCGCATCGATGGCCGGCCATGGAGCGCCTTCGCACCCAGCGCGCCCGCGGTGTATCCGTTCCTCGAAACCGGACGCCACCATTTCGAAGTCCGCGCCATGGACCGTGCCGGCAACTCCAGCCTGCAGCCCGCCTCTTTCGATTTCTCCGTGGTGCCGCCGTGGTATCTGACGCAGGGCTTCCTCTGGAGCGTGCGCATCGGCGCTTCGCTCATCACCTTCCTTCTGGTCCTTCTCGGCGTCAGTTACACCAACCGCGGCAGACTGATCGCGCAGCTCACGCACGCCACCGCCGAGGCCGGGCGGCAGCGCGAACAGGCCGAACGCGCCAACCGCTCCAAGAGCCAGTTCCTGGCCAACATGAGCCACGAAATCCGCACCCCTATGAATGGCGTTTTGGGTATGGCTGAGCTGGCCCGCCAGGCCGACACTGGCGAGGAACGTCAGGAGTGCCTCCGCGTGGTAGAGCACAGCGCCCGCTCCCTGCTCGCCATCCTCAACGACATTCTGGATTTCTCCAAGATTGAAGCGGAGAAGGTGGATCTGGCGTGCGAGCCTTTCTACCTGCGCCAATGCCTGATGGAAGCGCTGCAGCCGATGACGGCATCGGCCGGCGAAAAGGGCCTGGAATTGGTCATGCGTATCGCGCCCGATGTGCCGGACCTGGTGGTGGGCGACTCCGTGCGCTTGCGCCAGGTGCTAGTCAATCTGTTGGGCAATTCCGTGAAGTTCACCGAGGCGGGCGAAGTGGTTCTGGATCTCGCGGTGGCGGAAGCGGGCGCGGACTTCGTTGTCGTGCGCTTCGAAATTCACGATACCGGTATCGGCATCCCTCCCGAAAAGCAGCAGCTCATCTTCCAACCCTTCGAACAGGCCGATGGTTCCACCACGCGCCGCTTCGGAGGCACAGGACTCGGCCTCGCCATCTCCGCCCGGCTGGTGCAGATGATGGGTGGAACCATTGAAGTGGAAAGCCCCTGGAATCACGGCGTGTCCGCCGGCGGCCCTGGCACCCAGTTTGGCTTTAGCATCAAATTAAGCCGCCATGTCGACCCGATGCAATCGCTCGAAACTCCCGGCGAAGCCCATCGCCTGCCGGACGTGCCGATTCTGATTGTGGAGGGCAATGCAACCAGTCGCGATGTGCTCGCCGAAATCCTGGACCGCGCCGGCATGCGTGTGGCAACCGCCGCCAACGGTCTTGACGCCATGCAAAAGCTGGAGTCGGCGAGTCTCGCGGCTAATCTTTTCGACGTGGTGATTATCGATCGGTCGCTGCCCGATACCGACGGGTGGGATCTGGCAGCCGGGATTCGCCTGACGCTTCATCACCACCGGGCGCGCCTGATCCTGTTGAACACGCCCGGCCGGCAAACCAAAATAGCTGTGCCGAATAGGGTCGCCATCGATGGCTTCCTCTCCAAGCCAGTGGAGGAAGAGAGTCTGGTGCAGACCGTGGCCGCGGCCCTAAACACCGACTCCACGACATTGCAGCAAAATGGCACTGCACTGGCCGCCGAGCCGTTACCGCAGTCGCGCCTCCGCATTCTGGTGGCGGAAGACAATTCCATCAATCAAATGGTCGCCAGGCGCTTGCTCGAAAAACGCGGCCACTCGGTGCAAATCGCCGCCGATGGCCTCCAGGCTGTCGCCTCCCAGCAGTGCGAAGCCTTCGACCTGATCCTGATGGATCTCGAGATGCCCGAAATGGACGGCTACACCGCCACCGCCGAGATCCGCCGCCAGGAAGGCGAAAGTGGACGCCGCCGCTCGCAGATCTTTGCCCTGACCGCTCACGCCATGAAGGGCGAAATGGAGCGCTGCCTGGCCGCCGGCATGGACGGCTTCCTCACCAAGCCCATCGAAATCGCCGAACTCAACGCCCTGCTCCAAAGAACCGAATTGGCGAACCTGGGCGCGGCGCTCACCGAATAGTCAGCTTGAGCAGGTGTGGCGCGGACACTCGTGTCTGCCGCGCCCCCTTCTGGCCGCCGGCCCCTGTCATCAGTTACACTAAAAATTGTTGAATCGGTTAGTCCTCCCAGCCCTGCTGGCCCTCGCGCTCGTGGCGCGCGCCGACCAGTCGGATCTCGGCCAACTCGATGCCAGTCCCACCCTGTTCACGGTGATGGCGGCCCTCAATGCCGCCGGCTACGATACAGGGCTCACCACACCTTCGCTCCGCGCCTCCATCCGCGCCGAGATCGCCAAACGCAACCTTCCCTCCGTGAGCGCCATCAAAGCCTTTGTCGAACGAAACAAGCGCCGCACCGATGCCGAAGAGCTCAGCCAGTACATCTCCTTCGCCCTCACCGCCGGGCCTCCGCCGCGCTTCCAGATCAATATGCGCGACGTCGAAATTCCGCCCGACGTCACCGTCCTCAAAGACTTCCCGCCGCTTCTCGAAACCTTCTACAAGGAAGCCGATATCGACGATCTGTGGCGTCGCTCCCGGCCCGCGATCAATCAATACATCGAGCGCTATCACAAGCCCGTCACCGACGCCGTCCTGCAGGTCAACAGCTACCTGCGCCAGCAGACGTCCGGCTTTCGCGGCAGCCATTTCCAGATTTTGATCGAGCTGCAGGCGCCGCCCAACATCGTCCAGACCCGCAGCTACGGCTACGAGTACACCGTCGTGGTCACGCCCTCGCCCGAGCCGCGCACTTTCGATATCCGCCACGCCTATCTCCACTACATCCTCGATCCGCTGTCCACCCGCTACAAAGAGATCCTCGATCGAAAGAAGGTTCTGGCGGAGCACGTGGCGCGCGCCCGCGGCCTGGACGACGTCCTGAAAGAGGACTTCCTCGAGCTCACCACCGAGTGCCTCATCAAAGCCATCGAAGCCCGCCTGGACCATAAGCCGGAAAACATCCAGGCCAATCTGCTTGAGGGCCTGATCCTCACGCCCTACTTCGCCGAGCATCTGCCGATTTACGAAAAGCAGGAGCAGGCCATGCTGCTCTATTACCCCGAGCTGGTCGGCTCCATCGACAACACCGTGGAAGAAGCCCGCCTGTCCAAGGTGGTGTTCAATAACTCGCGCACCGTGGGAGCGCCCGTCAAAACCGAGCCTGTTCCCGAACCACCGCCGCTCACCGGCGCCGCCAAGACGCTCGACGATGCCGAAAAGCGTTATACCGCCCGCGATCTCGACAAAGCCAAGGGCCTCTACCTTCAGGTGCTGGAGCAGACCGATCAGAAGCCGCTGCACGCCGCGGCGTATTACGGACTGGCTCGCATTGCGATCTTTCAAAAGGACCCGGGCAACGCCGAGAAGCTCTTCCACAAATCGCTCGACTCCGGGCCCGAAGCGCCAGTCAAGGCATGGGATCTGATCTATCTCGGGCGGCTCTCCATGGCCGCCAGGGAGCCTGGACCCGCGGCCAAGTATTTTCAGGATGCCCTTAACGTGGACGGCGCGTCTGATACCGCGCGCAAAGCGGCCACTGAGGATTTGCAAAAGATTTCGAAAAAGTAAAAGTAACCAAGGAGTTTTTTTCAATGAAACGAATGATTCTCGCCGGCCTCTTGTCTGTCGCCGGCCTCACCGGCCTGATGGCGCAGACCCCGGCCGCTCCCGCCAAGAAGGGTCCCGGCGTCAAATCGAAGGGTGAACAGGAAGCGGTGCAAGCCCTCTTCCAGGCACAACAGGCCGGCCCCGACGCCATTATCAAGGCCGCCGACGACCTGCTCTCCAAGTATGCCGACTCCGATTTCAAAGAGATCGCCCTCTACGTGGAAGCCGTGGCCTATCAGCAGAAGCACGACGCCGTAAAAGCCCAGATCATCGCCGAGCGCGTTCTCGAAATCAACCCCAAGAACGTGCAAGCCACACTCATGGTGGGCGAACTGGTGACCACCGGCACCCACGAAAACGATCTCGATAAAGAAGAGAAACTCGCCAAGGCGGAGAAGCTGTTGAACGAGACCATCACCAACGCCAAGACGATGGAAAAACCGAATCCGCAGATCACCGACGCGCAATGGGATGAGCAGAAGAAGTACCTCATCGCCGAAGCCGAAAACGATCTCGGACTCTGTGCCCTCACGCGCAAAAAGTACGACGTGGCGGCGACCCACTTCAAATCCGCAGTCGATTTCGACCCGCAGGATTCCTACCAGGTCCGCCTCGCCTCCGCCCTCCAGTCAGGCGGAAAAAACGATGAAGCCATCGCCATCTGCGACAAGCTCCTGGCCAAACCCGACCTTCACCCCCAGATCAAGGCAGTAGCCACCACCGTCAAGACGGCTGCCACCGCCGCCAAGGGAGGAAAGTAGTCTTCTGTTCATGCGCGCGGAGCTGGCATCTCTGGAGTTGAAACTCAATCATCGCTTCGCCGACCCGGAGCTGCTGCACCGCGCGCTCACGCATAGTTCGCTCGCCAACGAGGCCCGTCCCGGGGCCGATCCCAAGTACGATAACGAGCAGTTGGAATTCCTCGGCGACTCCATCCTCGGCTTCCTCATCTCTGAGGCGCTCGTCCTCCGTTCCCCCGAGTCCCGCGAAGGCGATCTCTCCCGCCGCAAGGCCCACCTGGTCAGTGCCGCCCACCTCCATGGCGTCTCGCGCCGTCTCGATATCGGCAGCTACCTCGAGCTCGGCCGCAGTGAGGAAATGAGCGGCGGCCGCGCCAAGAAGACGCTTCTGGTGGACGCCCTCGAAGCCGTCATCGCCGCCGTTTATCTCGATGGCGGCATCGAAGCCGCCCGCACCTTCGTCTACGACCATATCCTCGACGCGCCGTTCGCCGGCGATGAGGACGCCGGCACCGACATCCAGCCGGCCATCACCAACTTCAAGAGCGCGCTCCAGGAACTGGCGCAATCCATGAAGCTGCCGCAGCCGCGCTATGCCATCGTGCGCGAAAAAGGTCCCGAGCATTCCAAGGTCTTCACCGTTGAAGTGAGGGTCGGCAAGGAATGGAACGGCCAGGCCGATGGCCGCACCAAGAAGGTCGCTGCCCAGCGAGCCGCTCGCGGCGTGTACGATCGATTGCGCCAGGCGAACTCGGTGGCCCTCGTGCCGCCCGCCGCTGCTGACGAGCCCGAGTCCGCTCCCTCTGCCGGAGCCCCTCCGCCTCAATGAGCGGTTACATGAACCCTGCGGAGTTCGCCAACATCGCGCGCTCCGAGAGTGACTTCTGGTGGTACCGCGGCATGCGCGACATTCTCTTTCGCTTGCTGGACCACCACCTCGCCGGCCGCAAGCTTTCACGCGTCCTCGAAGCCGGCTGCGGCACCGGCTATCTTTCCCGCCTGATGCAGCACGAGCGCCACTGGCCCGTCGTCCCCATGGACATCAGCGGCGATGGCCTGCGGTACGCTCGCAAAATGGGAGTGGAGCGCGCCGTCCAGGCCGACACCACTTCGCTCCCCTTCGCCGATAGTTCCTTCGACCTGGTGATGTCCATCGACGTCATCGCCCACCTGCCCCGCCCCAGGGAGTTCGATGCCGCCGGCGAATTGGTGCGCGTGCTCCGCCGCGGCGGTCTGCTCGTCATCCGCACTTCCGCGCTCGACATTCTGCACAGCCGCCACTCCGATTTCGCTTTCGAGCGCCAGCGCTTCACGCGCCGTCGCCTGATGGATATGGCCACCACCAGCGGCATCCGCGTTCTGCGCTGCACCTACGCCAACGCGCTGCTGTTCCCCATAGCGCTCGCCAAGTTTCGCATTCTGGAGCCGCTGCTGCGCGCGCCCGCATCCAGCGGCGTGGAGCCGGTCGCCCCATGGCTCGATCGCGCGCTCTACAAGCCGCTGGACTTCGAAGCGCGCTGGATCGCCTCCGGCCGCAACTTCCCCGTGGGCCAGTCCCTGCTGCTGATCGGGGAGAAGATGTGAAATTTCCGTCTCTCAGCGTCTTCTTCCCCGCCTACAACGACGCCCCTTCCATTCCACTTCTGGTACGAAAAACCTTCGCCGTGCTGCGCGAGCACGTCGAGGATTACGAAGTGATCGTAGTCAACGATGGCAGCCGTGACCAAACCGGCGAGGTGTTGGAACAGCTCCGCCAGGAATTCAGCCCGCTGATGCGAGTGGTGACGCACCCCGAAAACCGCGGCTATGGAGGAGCGCTGCGCAGTGGCTTCGCCGCCGCCACCAAGGACTATGTCTTCTACACCGATGGAGATGGCCAATACGATGTGGGAGAGTTACCCAGCCTGTTGGAGCGGATACGGCCCGGAACCGGACTGGTGAACGGCTACAAGCTCGAACGCCAGGATCCCGCCCACCGCATCTGGATCGGCAACGTCTACAACTTCTGCGCGCGCCTGCTCTTCCGAATCCAAATCCGCGACATCGATTGCGACTACCGCCTGATCCGCCGCCCGCTCCTCGACAAGATTCACCTCACCTCCACCAGCGGAACTATCTGTGTAGAACTAGTCAGGAAACTGGAACTAAGCGGCTGCCAGGTAGCCGAAGTGGGAGTCCACCACTACCCCAGGCTCCACGGAAAATCCCAATTCTTCCGAATCCCGGCCCTGGCCTCCACCTTCGCCCAACTTCTAAAACTCTGGTGGAAACTGGTGCTCAAGCCGTAGGCTTCTTGACCCGGCCTCTGTGCTTAGGCCTCGGATCGTCCCCGGCAATGCCGACGAGAACCACCGGCGCGCGGTCCGGGAATTCGGCAACGAGAGAGAGGTTGCCCCCCATGGCCTCGACCGTTTTCCGCAGCGTAGACAGCAACAGATCGCTGCGCTTTTCCAGGCGCGAAACGCTGTCCTGGGTAATCCCGAGAGCCTTAGCCATGCGGACCTGCGTAAGCCTGCGCGCATGCCGCATCTCGCGTAACGTCATCTCCTCGGCGATCAACTGAGCCGCGCGAGCCTCGACCTTCCTGCGTTGGGCGGGGCTCAGCGTCTTGATAATGTCATCCACATTGGTGGGCATGGCTATCTCCTTTCCTTTTTCAGCCGGGCAAGATGAGCGTCGAAACGGTCATCGGCCTTCCGGATCAACTCGCGGTAAAAACGCCTTTCGCCAACTCCCGATTTGTCACCTGCGATCAGAAGGATCGCCTTGCGCTTCGTGTCGAACGCGAAGGCCACTCTCCATTCACCATCGGAGGCGCTGAACCGAAGCTCCTTCAAATTGGCGTGGCGCGAGTCGTTCAGCGTGTCCACGCGCGGCCGCCCCAATTGCGGCCCGAACTGCTGCAGCAGGCGCGCTAGCGCCAGAATCTCCGTCCGCACATCCTCGTGCAAGTCGTCGAACTCCAGCCGAAACTCGTCACCAATCTCAACCGCCCAGCTCACGTCTATAATATGACATATAGTCCATATGATGGCAAATACATATCAGGCATGGCGGAAGGGTGCGCATAACGGCCGCAGAAGGCTGGGACTTGCCGAGCCTGGCGTTTTAACTCGTAGCTTCTCTTTTAGTCTGCCCAATTCACCGCAGGCCCCGGAGTCACTTCGGGAGCTCTCACCGCCAGAGTGAGTGACTTCATCGCAACCTTGCCGTCATAACCTTCGGCCAGGATGGTGTAGTGAGTGGTGTGCTTGGGCACAATTTCCAGGCAGCGCCGCGCCGAAGGCATCATATCCCCCGTCAATGGCGCTATGCTGACCGACTTGGCATTCTCCACGCCATAACACAATTGTGCCTTTTCTCCCGTCACTAGCATCCCCGAGCTGGCGTAGAACATCAGGATGCGAACTGGACGCGGAGGCGCGCCCGCGGGCCGCACAAAGGCCTGCCGGTCGTCCGGACGGCGCAGCGATACCCCATAACAGAACAGGAACATCACTCCGGTAGCAGCCGCCAACTTGTAAATCCGAAACATTCCGGCTGATGTATAGACTCCACAATCGGGACAAAGGTTTCAAATGCGCTAACCTGCCAATATGGCCCTCAGAATCGTTCAGGTTGACGCCTTCACCAATCGTCCCTTTGCCGGAAACCCGGCCGCCGTTTGTGTTCTGCCCGCCGCCCGCCCCGAAGGCTGGATGCGCGATGTCGCGCGGGAAATGAACCTCTCCGAGACCGCCTTCCTGGTCCCCACCGACGATGGCGGCTTTCACTTGCGTTGGTTCACCCCCGCCGTCGAAGTAGCTCTCTGTGGCCACGCCACCGTCGCCAGTGCCCACGTTCTGTGGCAGGACGAACATCTTCCGCCGGGCACGCAGGCCCGCTTCCACACGCTCAGCGGAGTGCTCACCGCCGATCAGCGCGGCGACTGGATCGAGCTCGATTTCCCCGCCAAGATCGCCACCGCCGCTCAAGCCCCGCCCGACCTGTTCTCCGCCCTCGGCATCCAAAACGCCACCTTCGTCGGCAAAAACGCCTTCGACTACCTAGTGGAAATCGAGTCCGGGCAGGAACTCCGAGCCCTCTCGCCCGACCATTCCACGCTCCGCAAACTCCCCGTCCGAGGCATCATCGTCACCGCCCGTGGCGCCGAATTCGATTTCGTCTCGCGCTTCTTCGCCCCCGGCTCGGGCATCGACGAAGACCCGGTCACCGGCTCCGCCCACACCGCGCTCGGACCCTACTGGGCCGCCCGCCTCGGCAAAACCGACTTCACGGCCTTCCAAGCCTCGCCAAGAGGAGGAGTGGTGAAAGTCGCAGTAAGAGGCGACCGAGTCCTCCTGGGAGGGCAAGCCGTCACCGTAATGACCGGGGAACTAGTCGAGTAAAGTTCTTTCCGAGCCGCGACCGTTAAGGGAGTCGGTGCGCTCGGTGCAAGCCTCCCACTCCCCACTAAGCCCGAGGAGCCGCCTTCCAAAGCGCAATCCCCGCCCCAGTAGGATCCTGAATGATGCTGAACCACCCGGTCCCAGGCACCTCAGTGACCTCCCGCACAACCTTAGCGCCCAACGCCCGAGCCTTCTCGGTGCTCACTCCAACGTCTTCCACCAGCACATACGACAGCCAGAACGAAGGCGCCCCCGGCATCGGGTTCTTCAGCATTCCGCCGATCGTCTTCCCATCCACGTTGATCAGCGTATAGTTCATGTCCCCCATCGGGACGTCCTGCAAAGTCCAATCGAAAAGCTTTTCGTAAAAGGCCTTGGCCTTTCCGACATCCGTAGTGTTCAGTTCGGTGTGAACGAAAGTGTGAGCCATGTGGTTTTCCTCTCCGTTGATATGACGAACCAGACCCTCGCGAATCGACACGCGCCGCCTGGAATCTGACCGATAATAAAAAGAATGGCCACGGATTCCGTTTGCCCGAAGTGCGGCGGCACTGGTTTTATGATAGTCGAGGGCGCTAACCTCTCCGGCGCCAAGCCGTGCGATTGCCGCTTCCATGGCCGCGCCGAGCGCATGGAAGAGCGGTCGCAGATTCCCCCGCTCTACCGCAACGCTTCCTTCGACAACTTCAGCGTCCCGGGCCCCGAAAACCCCATCGCCCGCCGCGACCTCACCAATATCCTGCTGGCCGTCAAAAACTACGTGCGTGAGTTTCCCAACGAATCGCGCCCCGGCCTGCTGCTCATCGGCGAGCCGGGCACCGGCAAGACCCACCTCGCCGTCGCCGCCCTTCGGAAAATCATCGAGAAGGGCTTCGAGTGCCTCTTCTGCGATTATCAAAATCTCTTCGACCGCATCCGCGCCGGCTACGACCCCGGCTCCAATTCCTCCAATAAGGAGGCCTACCGCGTAGCCCTAGATGCCGAAGTGCTCCTGCTCGACGACCTGGGCGCGCAGCGCGTCACCGATTGGGTGGAGGACACCGTGACCTCCATCGTGACCTCGCGCTGCAACAATCGCAAAGCCCTCATCGCCACCACTAACCTGCCCGATGGCGACGCCGGAAGTTCGCTGATGGACAAATCCGCGCTCGGCAAGCCCGAATATCGCGTCACACTAAGTGAACGTATCGGTCCGCGCGCTCGCTCACGTCTGTTTGAGATGTGTACCGTCATCCGCATGCCCCTGGTGGAGGATTACCGCTTGCGAAAGGCGCGCACCTTTTGATCCGCCTCCTGGCTCTGCTCCTGGCCTTCGCGGCGGCTGCCCCTGCCGCCAACACGCCCCCGCCGGAGTATGTCCAGGCCGTCGAGTTTCCGTATTACCTCTATCCCCGCGCCCTCTGGGAGCGCGAGTTGGCGTGGCTCAAGAACATCGGAATTCGCACCGTCGCCTTCTCCATTCCGCGCAACTGGCACCAGGTGGATGGCGGCTTCGACTTCACCGGCCGCACCTCGCCGCGCCGCGATCTTCAGGGCCTCATCAAAATCTTTCGCCGCCTCGGACTCCACGCCTGGATTCGACCCATGTCCGCCGCCGCCAACTGGCCGCGCGCCGGAGCCCCGTTTGGCCCCAATTCGCTCGCCCCCGACGCCTGGGCCAACGCGCTCGAGCAGGTGCTGGGCTCGCAGACCATGTCCCACGGCGGCCCCATAGCCTGGGTGGAAGGCCACGTCGTCTCGATCGATGCGCCCGCGCCGCCCACGCCCATCAAGATCCTCCCCGCTACCGACCCCGCCGCCTTCCTCCACAGCCGGGAAGCCATCGTCACCGCCCGCGGCGCACTGCTATGGACCGACGTGGAGGACGCCCTATATCCCGCTGGATGGGAGCCCGCGCCCGGTTCGCTCCTCCGCAGCGGAGTCGTCGGCTTGAGCGGCGATGAGCGCGCCGGAGCCGTGGGACTGCGCCGCGAAGGATTGCTCCTGCGCAACTGGGCTCAAATCCTGCCATCGCTGCATGCCGTCGCGATGCCGAAGCCCGCAGGCAAACTCCCCGATGGCGTGTCCGCCGTGGAACTTAGCTCCACCGCCATCTCCGCCGTCATCGTCACCAACCAGAGCGCCCAGCCATTTCACGACGAGCTGCGAGTCTTCGAACCGCTCTCGCGCCACACCCTGGTGATTCCCGGCGTCAGCGTGCCGGCCGGCGAATCGCTGTGGCTGCCGCTCAGCGTTTCCATGGGACAAAACGGATTGTGCCGCGAGTGTTCGCATTTTTCCAATGCCGAGCAGATCGTCTACGCCACCGCCGAGCTTCTGAGCCTCGAGTTTGAGAACGGTATCCTCGCCATGGAGTTCGCCGCGCCCGAAGCCGGCGAAGTGATTTTGCAACTCGAGCGCCAGCCCGTGGGACCGTTCCTGGCAGGCGGCAAGCCCGCCAAATTTGAATGGGACGAGAAAGCCCTGCGCGCGCGCCTCCCCATTCCCGTCGGCGCCGGCGCCGACCACCGGGTCCGCATCGGCATCGCCATGGAAGAGCCCGAGACCTCCGCCTTCTTCAACGAAGCGCGCCGCCTGGTCATCGGCCAGAAGAACAGCCTCGCCACCGCCTATTCATCGCCGGAGGTGGCCACGCGCTCGCGCCTGCGTCTCCCCGAAGGCTACACCGCCGCGCCCACACCCAAATCGCCCAACGAGATCAATTACGACGTCGCGGTCCCAGCAGACGGCGTCCACGGCGATTTTGCCAACTTGGGCATCGAAGCCGATGGCGTTCTGCTGGGACGCGCGCACCTCCAACTCTTCCGCCCCCTCTCCCTGCGCATGATGGAAGCCATCCAAATCCACATCGGCCAGCACGCGGAGCTAGCGCCCGACCCGCCGATCGTTGTCATCGAACCCAAAGCCGGCACGAACCTCGAAGTGTCCCTGCGCAATAATTGGCCCGGCATCCAGACCTTCCGCCTGGAAGCCTCGGGCGAAGGCCTCGACTTCTTCCCGCCCAAAACCGAGATCAGCATCGGAGCCATGGATGAACGCCGCTACTCGCTGCGAGTCTTCGCTCAGGACGGTCTCGCCGGCCTGCGCGACTGGCATTTAAAAGTGGCCGGAGGCGCGTCGCTCGATCTGCCCATGCGCGTGGTGCTGCTGCCGCGCGGCCGCACCGTGGTCTGGAGCGCCGATCTCGATGGCGATGGATCTCCCGAGTGGGTGCTGGAATCGCAAAAGGCCCGCGCCATTTTCTCCACCCAGGATGGCGGCCGCTGGATGGAGTTCACCTGGAAGGACAGCAACATGAACTACCTCCCCGAGCAGGGCGCCTACGCCTCCGCCGGCGCGGTGGAGATCCACCCATCGGGCGACGGCATCGAGATCGTAGGCAAAGACTGGCGGCGCAAAGTTAGCCTGACGGACGCCACCCTCGTAGTGGAGCAATCCCCCGCCCTGTCCCCGGATGGCCTCTCGCCGCTCTCCCTGGGCAATGTGGAGCTCAAGATCGAGCGTCGCCAGGACGCAACCGTCTTCACTCTCCGATAACGTCTCCCATCTTTTTGCGCACGATTTTCGTATAGGCTACACTGTCTCTTATCGGAGACAATATCATGCGCCTGCTGGCCTCAATCTGTTTTTGTGCCGCGCTCGCCTCTGCGCAGGGCTCCGGCGCCATCACCATCAGCGGCGACATCCCGTCACCCCTGGTCCTGAAAGCGGACGACCTCTCTAAAATGCCCCGCGAGAAAGTCTCCATCCGAGAGCAGGACGGCACTAAAGTGGAATACGAAGGCGTCCCGCTCCGCGAAATTCTCAAACGCGCGGGCGCACCCATGGAGAAGGAACTGCGCGGCAAAGCCCTGGCGAGCTACGTCCTCGCCAAGGCGCACGATGGCTATGAGGTGGTCTTCACGCTCGCCGAAGTCGCGCCCGAATTCGCCAATGAGTCCATCCTGGTGGCCGACAAGCGCGACGGCAAAGCGTTGTTCGGATACCAGGGACCCTTCCGCCTGGTCTGCCCCGGCGACAAGGCCGGCGCCCGCTCCGTGCGTATGCTCGAGGATCTGCAGATCGTCCGGCTCCTGAAGTGACAGGGTATGAAGCCGATTTTAGGATGCCTAAGTCTGGCCCTGGTAGCGCTCGCTCTCCTCGCCCGTAATTCCGAGGACGCCGCCCAAACCTACACGTGGAACCTGCCCAAAGGTTTTCCAAGCCGTACGTCCCCGCCGGCAATCCCATGACGCCAGCAAAGGTCGAGCACGACCATGCCGTCTCCGATGCCGCCAAGCGCGGAGAAGTGCTCTTCTTCAACCAGCACCTCTCCTGCTTCCGCTGCCACGGCGGCTTCAATTTCAGCGATGCCACGGTTTCCGAAAACAACCCGCGCCGGCAAACGCCATTTCACAATACCGGCCTCTACAATCTCGCCGAAGCACTCTCGTATCCGTCCCCCAACGTCGGCGCTTACGAGCGCACGCACGCCGCCGCCGACGTGGGAAAATTCAAGACGCCCACGCTGCGAAACATCGCCCTCACCGCTCCCTACATGCACGATGGCAGTATTCCCACTCTCGAAGCCGTCCTCGACCACTACGCCGCCGGCAGCAGCACCATCGCCTCAGGCCCACACGCCGGCGTCGGTCACAACAGTCCAAACAAGGACCCGCTGATCGCCGGCTTCACCCTAAGCGCTACCGACCGCACCGACCTCATCGCCTTTCTGCAATCCCTGACGGATGAAGAGGTGCGCCACGACCCGAGATTTGCCAACCCCTGGTAAACTCCTGCAGCCATTGTCTGCTAAAAAGGTTGCATGGCACTATCCGCACGTAACCAGCTCCCCGGAACCATCCAGGAGATTCAAATCGGCGACATCATGGCGCACGTCGTCGTAAAGGTCGGCGATAACCTCGTCGAAAGCGTGATCACACGCAACAGCGCCGAAGATCTCGGCTTGAAGAAGGGCGATTCCGTGAAGGTGGTTGTGAAATCCACCGAGGTGATGATTCAGAAAGGCTGAACTAGTTCCAGTGGGGCAGGCTTCAGCCTGCGGCGGACTTCAGTCCGCCCCGCTACTTCTGAAGTTTCTTCCGCAGCTCCAGGAATCGCGGATACCAGAAAGGCGTGTACGGTCCGATGCCGGTAGCCGGAGGCACGGGATTGAATCGCAGCAGTGGCCCCGCCTCCGCAGAGTGGCCGCTCTCCATCAAACTCCACGCCAACAGCACCGGAATGCCGGGATCGGGCGAAGGACCACTGTAAAGGCGCCGCAGCACCTCCGCCGCCTCGGCGAAGTGGCGATCCAGCAGCAGCGCGTACGAGAGTGTGAGGTTTTTGACTTCAGTCTGCTGCACGTTGCGGAAAAGCTGGTCGGCCCTTGCCGACCATTCCGCGGCGGAAGCAGGCGATTGCGCCAAGAACCGCGCCACAATCGTATCCATAGCTGTCGCCTGCGTTGCCGCGGCGCTGGCTTTCAACGCCCACTGCGCGCCTCCCGCCCGATCGCCGTCCAGCAGGCTCCAAATCGCCAGGTCCGCGTAAGCGCGCCCGGCAACCGGCGGAGCCGTAATGCCTTGCATCTGCGCCCTGGCGGCTGCGTGATTGCCGCTGATCCACAACCACTCGGCTTGATAAATGGGCGCCGCCGGATCGTGTGCCGCCTCGCGAGCATCCGTCAATTGCTTATCCAGCAGCGACGCTCCAGCCACATCGCCGGACATCAGTCGCGCCATCGCCGCCTTAAACAGGTCGCCGCCGTCCAGTCGGGTGCGGTCCAGCTTATCCGCCTGGAGGTAGAGGTCTTCGGCTTCGCGCAATCGGCCGAACATCAGGTTGACGTCGCCCTGGGAATCGAGCGCGTTCGCATCCTTCGGCGCCGCCGACTGGTATTGACGCAAGCTGCCGAGCGCGCCATCCATGTCACCGCTCCACGCCAGCGCATACCCCAGCAGATTCAGCGTGTTCGTGTCGTTCGGGCGAAGTTGTAGCACCTTTCGATAGGCGTCCACCGCCTTCGCGTAATCGTGGCGCGCGTAGGCCGTCTGCCCCAGCGCGCTCCAGGAATCCGCGTCAGTGGGATCGGCCTTGGCCAGTTCGCCGAGAGCGCGTTCCCGCGCGGCAAAATCATTGCGCAAGCCAGCCGCCTGCAACTCGATCCGTGCGCGCTCCAGTGCTGGGACTGCCGTGCCGCGCGCCAACGCCTGATCCAGCGCGGCCAGCGCGCCATCGCGGTCGCGCTGCTGAGTTTTCACATCCGCCATCAGCCGGTAAGGCTGTCCAAAGTTGGGGTCTGCCGCAATCGCAGCCGCGGCGTTTTTCTCCATCTCGGCGGGAACAGTAGATTCGAGTGCGGTCATGTAGTGCCGAACCGCCTCCGGATTGCTGGTTTCGAATGGCGTAGCGGCCGGCGAAAGCTGCTTCGCCAGTTGGCTCGCAGCCGTCAGCACATCGCCCGCCGAAGCGCGCGCCACCTGCGTTACCTTGCCGGTCTGCGGATCTTCAATCGTCAGCCGTGCGTCCACCCGGCCCCCTCGGACCGTGTAGTCGCCATACCCAATGCGGTTCGCGCCCGCCACCATTGCCGCCGTGCGCTCAGTGGAAATCCCCGGCGCCGAAATGGGACGCACCCCCAGCGTCCGATCCAGGCTGTGCAATCGGACCGATGGAATCACCTGCGCGCTGGGCAATTCTCCAGCGACGATCTCGGAGAAAGCGCGACCCGCCCAATCGGCGGAACCGTCGGCGCTCAGATTCTCAAAACGAAGAATGGCGAAATGCTGTGGTCCGGCAGGAGCCTTGGCGCCGCAACCGGCCAGCAATATCAAGATCCATAAGAAGCTAGCCGTTTTAGGTGGGGCAGGCGCTTCCGCCTGCCAATCCGAGCGAAGCTCGGACCGCTTTTGCAACCACCGGCGGCAGCTACAATACACGCGGATTTGACGCCAGCAGCAGCTTGAATTCGTCCGTGTCCCGCATGGTTGCGAACTCCGGATCCTTCGCCAGCTTGTCCCTTTCTTTAAAGCCCTCTTCCAGGGCTTTGCGCAGGTACTGCAGCGCCAGTTCGCTGCGCCCGCTCTTGGCGTAAAGCTTGGCGACGTAGTAGTGATACTTGGCGCGCTCTTCCACCGTGCGCTCTTCCAGCATCACGCCGAAGCTGCTGTGGTGCTCAAAGACATCGGGATCCATCTTGAGCGCCGTCTGGTAAGCCTCGGTAGCTTCCTGGTATCTCTTGCGCGAGAAGTATGCCGTCCCCAGGTTCATATAAATGGATGCCGCCCTCGCTTGCGAGCCGGACACCTTCAGCGCCTTGTCGTACCAGCTAATCGCGCGGCGGTAACTCTTCTTCGCATAATAAATGGTGCCGATGTTGTTCATCGCCTCCAAATAGTCGGGCTTGAGCTTGAGCGCCTGCTCGTAGCTCTTGCGCGCATTGTCGAGTTGCACCATCTGGTGATAAGCAATGCCGGTTTTGTTCCACAGCACCGGGTCCTTGGGCGAGCCTTCCTTGAACGCTTCAATGGCCTCGCGGTACATTTTGCGCGCCATGAAGATGTCCCCGCGCATCTCAGCCGATAATGCGGGTTTCGGCGCGGGCGGTTGGGCCGGCGCTGCCGTTCGAGTGCCATCCACTAGCGCATTGCCGTTTGGCGCGGCGGCGCTAGCTCCTTGTGCGAATAGAAGAGTGGATCCGAGACTGGTGAAGAATACCAGGGCGAGAGGTCGAAAAACCATATAGCCCCCTTGGGTTCTATTTAAACACACCAAAGATCCGATGGAGTAGCCCCTTCTTCTCCTGGGGTTTCTTATCCGCCGCGGGCTGCGCCGCCTGGGGCTGGGCCGGCGTCGAATCGGGCGGGGTCTGCCGCGCCGCGCGCCGCGCCATCGAGGCCGGCGGCGACCCTTCCGTCGATGAGCCGCCAATCCGTGGAGCCGTATCCGACCCGGCCGCGGGCGGCGTGGAAGTGTCCCATCCGGCGACATTCGTCACCAGGCCGCGGCCCCCGTGCAGCGGGCAGGAACCCACCGGTTCGGTGCCGGCTACGTAAACTTCCCGATAGGTCTTGGGGCACGACGGCGTGGCCGGCATTCCTGACATCGGGTCGATCTCGATGCTCACAATCCCATCCGGCGCCACGAACGGCTTCACGTCGCGATACTCGCGATAGCCGAGCGCCTGCTTCATGAACTCCGCCCAAATGGGAGCGGCCGAGTGCGCGCCTTCCAAATCCAGATCGCGCCCGTCGTCAAAGCCCACCCACACAATGCACAACAGCTCCGAGGTGTACCCCGCGAACCATCCGTCCCGCGACGTGCCGGTCTTCCCGGCCATCGGAACATTCAGGCCGTACTTGGCGCGAACACCGGCCGCGGTGCCGCTGCGCAGCACTTCTTCCAGCATGTTCGTCATCACGTAAGCCACGCGCGGATCCAGGACCTGCTTCGCCTCCACCTTGTTCTTGTACATCACCTTCCCCTCCTGCGCGCGCACTAGCGACAGGAAGGTGGGCTTGATGAACTGGCCCTGGTTGGCAAACATGGTGTACGCCCCGGCAGCTTCGAGCGGCGTGATATCGTACGAACCCAGCGCTACCGCGGGAGTCGGCAGAATCTTCTCGTTCATGCCCGCCCGGTGCGCCATGTCCACCACGGCCTTGTAACCCACCTGCTCCGCCACCTTCACGGTGGAAACGTTCAGCGAGTGGGCCAGCGCGAACCGCAGCGGTACGTTGCCATAGTATTCGTGCTTAAAATTGCTGGGCGAGTATTCCCGTCCATTGTCGTAGATGAAAGTAGTGGCTTGATCCAGCACCATGGTGCTTGGCGTGATCACCCTCGAACCGCCTTCCACCGCCGTATTCATCGCCGCCGCGTAGACAAAGGGCTTGAAGATCGACCCGGGTTCGCGCTGTGCCAGCGCGCGGTCCAGTTGGCTCAATCCGTAATTGCGGCCGCCCACAAACGCCTTGATTTCGCCCGTATGCGGATCAATCGCCACCAGCGCGCATTGCGGAGTTGGCACCACCTGCCCTTTAAACCGCTTCTGCTTCTTGATCTGATCGTCCACCAGCACCATGCCCTTACGAATCGCATCGGACGCAATTCGCTGCAGGCGCATGTCGATCGTGGTGTAAATCCGGAAGGCGTTGGACTGGAAATTCTCGTCTTGAAACTTCGTTTGCAGGCTGTCGTTCACCAGATCCACGAAGTAAGGCGCTTCCACCGATGTGGACGTCCCCTTCGCTACCGTAATCGGAGCTTCGATCGCCAGCGCGTAATCCTGATCGCTGATGTAGCCGTTGTTTTTCATCAGGCTCAGCACCACGTTGCGGCGGTCCTTGGCATGGTCCGGATGGTGGTATGGATCGAAGTAAGCCGGCCAGCGCGGCAGACCGGCCAGTTGCGCCGCTTCGGGCAGGCTGATCTGGCTCAGGTCCTTGCCCAGGAACGCTTCCGCCGCCTCGCCGAATCCCCGTATGCGGAAAGATCCCCGATATCCAAGGTAAATCTGATTGCAGTAATCCTCGAAAATCTGTTCCTTGGAGAGCTTCTGTTCCAACTGCAAAGTAATGATGACTTCGGCCAGTTTTCGCGAGAAGCTCTTATCCTGGTCCAGCCAGAATTCGCGCGCCAACTGCATCGTCAGAGTGGAAGCGCCCTGGTCGCGCCGGCCTTGCTTCAGGTCGACATAAGCCGCCTTCACCACGCGGATGGGATCCACGCCGGCATGCTGGAAGAAGCGCTTGTCCTCGGCCGAAGTCAGCGCGTCCACCAGCACCTTGGGGATATCGTGGAACTTCACGACGCGGCGCTTCTCCCGCGTAGGCCCAGACATGTTGGTAATGAGCTGCGGCTCCAACTGGTAAAGGCTGCGATTGGTATTGTCCTGCAGGGAAATGATCTGCGAGATCTTGCCGCCGGAAAACTTGATGACACCGGCCTCCTGGTCGAAATAGGAGTCCTGCCGCGGGAAGATCTCAATCGAATTCCCGCGAAGCTGGTAATACCCCACCGCGTTGGTCTGCGATTCGTTATATCCGCTGCGCCGCAGTTCGGCCGCGATCTCATCGGCCGTAATCGTGTCCCCCACCGCAATGGAGGCGGGAGCAGCGAAAATCTTGGCGGTGTTGGCGAACGGCCCTATCCGCAGCTTTTCGTCGATGATCTTGGAGTACTTGACGTACAGCCCCATAAAGAGGCTAAGAGCCAGGATCGTAAAACAGGCGCACGCCATAATGACCACTCGGCCTGTGGGACCCAGCATCAGGCGGGCGAGGGGGGCGTTGCTGGGGATACGGACCTTGAGTTCCCGTTTTGGCGCGGTCTTCTGCACTACATTTGATTCTCTCATGGATACTGATTGCTTATCGGCTGCCGGCGCTGGGATAGAAGTGCACGTTCACCGTGTAGCCCGGCAGATTCACCGTCACAAAATAACGGACGTCGATGCGCAGTCCTTCCGATGAATGGACAATATGCACGTCGCCTGCCTTTACCGGGAGATTGAGGCTATTGGCTTTAGCCACGATGCTACCGCGCAAGGAGTCATCGTCCACGGGAGCAGTTGACCCACTCTGTGTAAGATTTGCCACGAACCCCTGTAGCTGAAGGTTATGGACATATATTGGTGTGAAAACCGCAGCGAAGAGGAGGAGCCCCAAAACCACAACGATGCCCGCCGCAATCCGCCAGCGGCTGACCGGGTTCACGACGGTTCGCCGGGATCCTTGCTGGCGGCCGGCAAGCTCGTTCCAGATGTCATCGGAATGCGCCGTCCACTCGGGAGTGGAAAGTCCCGAGATCTGAACTTCGTCGGCCCTCAGGGTCCCATGGCCATACGGGCAGATATATTCGATGCGAGGCCGCCCGAACTGCAGCATCTTCCCCCAGGACCCGGTCTCGATCGGCATACGAAGCCGCCGCAGGCAAACCCGGCATCGATACCGCTGATCCCGAAAAATCAGGTAGAGGACCCCGGCGCACAACAGCGTAAACCCCATGAAGACGACGTTCACCAGGAGTTTGTCAGTGCCCTGCCCCAGCGATGCCAAGGCATCCTTGCCCTCTTTGGGGAGATATCTACTGAGCGCCACAAGCAAACCATACAGCGCGGATCCAGCAACCACCACCTTGGCAGCAAAATAGGCCCAGTAGCGCATGTCTCTTAGACTCCCAAGACCAGCGTTTAGTTTCGCCGGGGGGGGGGGGCAATTTCTAATCCAAAACAATTCGCTTCCACTCGACCTTGGTTTTCTGGAAATTGACCAGCAAAGCCACGTGAAGACCCGACGCCTTCAGGTAATTGATGCACTGGGAGAGTTGCTCATTGCAGAACCGGTCCACGCACTTCAATTCCACAATGACCTTTCCCGCGACCACCAGATCCGCCACGTATACGCCCAGACACTGCCCTTTGTAGGGAATCGGAAACGAAGCCTGGCTTTCGACGCTGAGTCCGCGCAACCCCAGTTCAACTACCAGCGCCCGTTCATAGACTTTTTCTAGAAATCCCGCCCCGAGAACATTAGCCACCTCAAAAGCAGAACCGATCACAACCTCCGTCAGGTGCGATTCCGACATGTGCGAATCTGTGCTCATCCGTGACCCCACCCAAACAGTTCCCGGAAGAGACAAACTTCTCAAAAAAGAAGGTAAAGGAATTAGCCCGGATTGCTTATGGTTCTATTCTTATCTGTGTTCATCCGTGTGAATCCGTGGCCAAATAATCCTACTGCGTGACGATAAACAAAGTCTGCGACCCCGCCTGTCCCCCCAACGTAAACGTCAGCGAGTTCTTCCCAGCCGGCACACTCGGCACCACCACATTGAACTGATACAGCCCCACCGCGCCCGGCGACAGTCCTGCGAAGGTCGCCGTCGCCGGAACGCCGCCGATCGAGAACTGCGGAGCCGTCACCAAACTGGCCCCGCTCGGAGCGATCTGCCCGGCCGCGACGCTGGGACTCACGCTTCCAAATCCGATTCCATATAGCGTGATGACATCGCCCGCCTTCGCCGCCCGTGACGTCACTCCCGCCACCGCGCCCGTAGGCAGAACGTACGTGTTGTCCGAGAACAACGCCCCCGCATACTGCACTCCGCCGATCTTAAAGTTAGCCGGAGCCAGCAGCCCGGGCTGCACTGCCGCCACATTTACCGTGTAAGTGGAGGAACTCCCGTAAGCCGTCTTCACCACCAGCGACTGCGGCCCAGACGGCACGCCCGAGGGCACCTGCACGTTGATCTGCCCGCCGCTGATGAAGTCCACATACGCGGCATGCCCGCCGATCGTCACCGTGGTTCCGTCCAGCGAAGTCGGCCCCGTATTGCCCTGGAAATCGGCGCTGCCCCACGACCGCCGGTCGATCGACAGATTCGAGCCGTAAATTTCGATCCACGAACCCGGCGCTACCGTCGGGAACGCCCCGAACGCCTGCGCGCTGATCACGCCGCCAGTCGCCACCGAGGGGCCTGTCGGCGTCAGCATGCGAACCACATTGTTGGCGTAGTCGGCGATGTAGATGTGTCCTGCGTTATCCAACACCACGCTGCTCGGCTGATTGAGCCGCGCATTCGTCGCCACAATCCCCGTATTGTCGCCCGTGTACCCAACTCCGGTCCCGCCCGCGATCGTGTTGATCGTGCCGTCCGGCGTCACCATCCGAATCCGGCTGTTGTTGTAGTCCGCGATGAAAATGTCGCCCGACCCGTCCACTGCCTGCGAGAACGGCCGATTCAGCTTCGCGCTGGTGGCCGGCCCGCCGTCGCCCGAAATGCCCGCTGTGCCCGTGCCTGCCACCGTCTTGATCTGTCCGCCCGGCGTCACCATCCGAATGCAGTCGTTCTGGCTGTCGGCAATATAAACGTTGCCCGTGCTATCCGTCGCCAACCCCAGCGGCTTCTGCATTGTGATGTTCACTGCCGGCCCGCTGTCGCAGCCCGTCGCCGTCCAGCCTGTGCCGATATAAGCGTTGATATTCCCGTCCGGCGTCACCACGCGCACTTTATTCGAGTAACTGTCGCTGACATACAAATTTCCCGCGGAATCGGTAGCCAGGCCGAACGGCTGGTACATCTGCGCCGAGGTTGCCGCGCCGCCATCGCCTCCCGAGCCGTACGTGTAGCTGCCCACAATGGTGCTGATCACCCCGCCCGGAGTCACCTGCCGCACGATTGCATTGCCCAGGTCCGCGATGATCACGTTGCCCTTCGCATCCACCACAATGCCGTAAGGGTTGGACAACTGCGCGGCGGTGGCCTGCCCCCCATCGCCCGTGTAGGCCGCGCCGCCCTTGCCCGCAAACGTGGAGATCTTGCCGCCCGAGACCTTGCGAATCCGGTTGTTCAGCGTATCGGATATATAAAGGTTCTGCGACGAATCGAGCGCCACAAATATGGGACCGTTCAATTGGGCGCTGGTCGCCGTGCCGCCATCGCCCGAGAATCCGGCAGTGCCATTGCCGGCCACGGTGGTAATCAGGTAGGAAGTAGGCTGCGCCAGGCACGCAACCGGAAACAGTAAACACACGAAGACGCGAAACACAGAGACCTCCACTGAAGCGAACAGGATGCCATTAGATTAGCGCACCTGCGCCTCCATGGTTCGAGCTCTGGGCTTCACCCCCAAATGACGCCGAGCACGCGCCGGAAGTTTCCTCCAAGAATTCCGTGGATCTCCGCGTCGGTGTATCCCCGCCGGATCAACCCGTCCGTCAGGTCGAACATCCGCTGCGGATGATTGATCCCTTCGATATCGTCCTTCTCGCGGAATGCGTATACGGCCTTGTAATTGGCGTGCAGCGCCGCGCGCTCATTCGGGGGCATGGCATCGTAGCCGAACAGGTCGATGTCGCTGCCCACCCCGAGAAACTCCGGCCCCACCAGTTTCTTCACGTGGTCGAAATGATCGAGCACATGCTCCACCGTAGTCGGTTCTTCGGCGCGCACGAACATGCGCACGCCGGTGATCCCCATCACCCCATGCTGCGCCGCGCACTTGCGGATAGCCTCGTCGGTCTTGCAACGCGGATGGCCGTTCACCAGCACGCGACAGTTGGAATGCGTGATCAGCACCGGCTTCTTCGAAGCCTCAAAGGCGTCGAGCGTGGTGTGGTCCCCGCAGTGCGAAACGTCCACCACCATTCCGGCGCGGTTCATGCGCTCCACAATGGCGACTCCGAAATCGCTCAGTCCCTCATCGTGTCGCTCGGTCGAGCCGTTGCCGATCATGTTACGCGCGTTGTACGTCAATTGCGAAACGCGCTGCCCCAATTGGTAAAAGGTGTCGACATCGTTGGGAGTGCGGAAATGTTCCGAGTTCTGCAGGCCGATGATGACGCCGATTTTGCCCGAGGCGCGCGCCGCATCGATATCCGCGGCGCTGTCGATGCGCTTCATCGTCTCCGAGTGGTGCGCCAGAAATCCGTCCCACTGCGCCACGAATTGCAGTGTATTCAGGTAGGCCTCCGGGCCTCCCAGACCGATCGCGATGTTGACGGCGTGGATCCCCGAATCGCGGTAGTGCTGCAGGTCCGCGGCCGTAAAGGTTTCCGGCTTGGTGAGCCACTGCCGCGATTTCGATGACGAAAGCGCAAACGGGCTCAGCATGTCGATCACTGTCGACGATTTGACCAATTCGACAGCACGGGTCGAGTATTGCGCGCCGAAAAGCCGCGTCCGCCCAAAATTGAGCATCGGCGCAGCGGCGGCCAGGCGAAAAAGAGTCCGGCGAGTCATCCGCCGAGAGTATCACGACCGCACTGTCGTGTGCTTCCCGAGCCGCGACCGTTAAGGGAGTCGGCGCCTTTTGCCGTTGCGATCGCCTAGTTCCCGCCCGTAGTCTGCCCCGAAGATCCGCCACTCTTCTTATGCTGCAACAGCCTCCGCACCTCGGGATAGAACTCCTTCATGATGTTCGACGCCATGTCCACGCCCACCTGAACCGCGAGTTTGCTGGCGGCATCCGACGCCGTGCGCTTGTCCGGATAGTACGCTTGCGAGATCGCGACCGCCGCCGAATTCCCTCCGATCTCAGAGAAATTGAACATGTGCCCGCCCGAATCCGTGTGTGTCCAAAAGATCTGGCCCATGGCATACAACAAGCGCGACATGCCGCTGCCTGTTCCTTTTCGGAAGTAACGCGGATCCTGGTGGAACAAAGTGGGGCATACGGCTTCGGTCATGTAATCTCCAATACTCCAATCGGCGTACGAAGTGATGAAGTAGTGACCGTAGCCTTTCACTCCCTGGCCGAAAGAGCGGTTGTCGTTGGTCAACTGGCCCTCTCCCGCAAAAGCCGCGGCCAGCAAAAAGGTCCCGCGATCGAAGGCATCGGCGCTCGCAAGCTTGAACTTCTCCTTCGTTGTCAGTGGTTTGTAGTTCACCAGGGTAGGAGAGGTTCGATTGTTCGGAATGATGCCGAACATACGCTTATCTTTTTCAGGCGCCGGCGGCGGCTGCACCGCGATCGATCGATTGGCCGAATCTTGAGCAGACAAAGCAACTGTTATCCCTAAAAGTAGAATCCCGTAACGACAGAACATGCGCTGGATAACAGCACGCCGCGGCCCAAAACAAGGCCCGTGCGAACCCTCACAAATCCAAGTAATTAGTTGACTTTGTCAAGTAATTAGTTGACTCTGTCAACTAATTAAGATATTTTAATCCCAAAAGCTAAAATCGAGGCATAAATGAGCTGGGCAGCAAAGGGAACGCCGGCTCATCCTCATCGCCGGCTGAGGAACGATTCGAACAGCTTCACCAGCATCCCGCTTCGCTTCGCAAATTGCGCGCGTCGTTCATTCAAAAATGCGAAGCGGAATGGCGAATGGCATTCTAACTTGCGAAGGTACTCGGGGGTATAAAACTCGCCCGCTTCTCCCGCCGATCGAATGATGATGGAGAGACTGCTGCGCTGGATGAGTTGCCGCAGCGCCGAACTGTCGGCAGCGGGCAGTTGATGCAGCATCAGCATCGTGCGGCGTCCGAACTGCATCGTTCGGCTGGTCAAAGTGTCCAGTGGCTCGCGGCCGGCCAGTTGCGAAAACAGTGTGAGCACACCATCGCGGCAATCTTCGCGGACGTCCTGCAAATCGTCGGCAAGCTGCAGCAGGATGCCCCAATAAAATACGAAGCGCGCCTGCTCGGGCGTGAGCGTCGCACCGGCGAGGTAGCCATCCGCCAGCACCGAGGTCCCTCCCTTTTCGAAGCTGAGGCGCAGCACGTCGACATCGGCCGACGCCGCGCCCTTGCGTAGCAGGCGAAGGCTCCGCTCCTGGGCATGGTGGATCTGCAGCAGGCTCTCAAACACCTGTGGATAGGCCTCGCGAGCGTATTGCGACTCAATCAACTCCACCAGCCGCCAGATAAATCCCTCATGCCTGTTCTCCGGTTCGATTGCGTCACCCGAAAGGCGGCTACCGAATCGCCGGTTGAAGCCGCGCTTGCTTTCCACGCTCACCGCCGGATCGTCGAGGTAGTTGTCGGTGTAGGGGTACAGCATGCTGTAGGCAAAAATGGACGGCGTAAGATCCATGGGATGCCCGAACAGCGTCTGCAGCCCGCATGCCGTCCAGGCATTGCGGGTGGCCTGGAAAATATCCGCCACGCTCACCGTGGGATCGAAGCTGCGCGCCCGCCGCGCCAACTGCGTTCCCACAGAGGACAGGCCGCCTTCGAGCAACAGCGCCACCTGTGCGTCATCCAGGCGCAGCGCAGCGCGGCCGAAAGTGGTTAGCGCAGCGGTCAGCCGCTGGTGCATGGCCGTCCGATCGGCGCGGTTGACGGGGGGATGGCGCATCTCCGACTGCACGCAATCGAGAAAGTGCTCCAGGTGGGCCTCCCGCGCTATTTGCTCTTCGGTGGTGATGGAACGATCGAACACGGGTGGGGCATCGGAACAACTACGCCAATCGGCGAGAGCCGCTTCAAGCAGTTCAGTCACGTTCAATGAAGCATACGATAACGCGTGGCGCGGAGTTCCGTGCCTTCCGATTGCAATACCTGCGACATCTTTCGCAGGAATTCGGCTTCGGAGAAGCGCTCGGAATAAGACCTCAGCTCCGCTGGGAGGATGTGCGCCTCCCTGGCTTCGAGCGCCGCGATCGCCGCCGCGAGACCCTCTTCGGTGGGCTCGTCGTAGAAGGCGCCGCCGAATGGCGGGACCGTTTCCAGCGCGCCTCCGCGCCCCAGTGCGATCACGGGCTTGCCGCTGGCCAGCGCTTCCACCGGGGTGATGCCGAAATCTTCTTCGCCGCACAGCAGCAGCCCGCGGCAGCGTGCGTAGAGATCGCGCAACTGTTCGTCCGAGACGCGTCCCAGAAACTCCACGTTGGGCGCGGCCATGCGGCGCAGGTTTTGCAATTCGGGACCGGCCCCCGCGATTCGCAATCGCCGGCCAGTGCGCGCGAACAGCCGCACCGCCGTATCCACGCGTTTGTAGGGAACCAGTTCGGACACAATCAGGTAGTAGTCATCGGCGGGTTTCCAATAAAACGAATCGATGTCCACCGGAGGATGCACCACATCGGCAGGGCGGCGATACGTCTTCCAGATCCGATTGCGGACGTTCTCGCTGTTGGCGACGAATTGATCCACGCGCGCGGCCGAGGCGTAATCCCAAAGCCGCAGGTAGTTCGAGATGGGAGTCATGGCCGCCCGCTTCCATCGCGACGTAACGAATTCGTTGCGATACGCGGGGTACAGGTCCCAGAGGTAGCGCATAGGCGTGTGACAGTAGCAGATGTGGCGCGTATCGGAGGAAGTGATCACGCCCTTCGCCGGGCCCGATTCGCTGCTCACCACCAGGTCGTACCCGCGCAGGTCGAAGGTTTCGAGGGCCATCGGCATCAGCGGCAAGAGCGACCGGTAGTGGCGTTGCAGCCGATTGAGGAACGAGGGAACAATCCGGTGACGCCGCACCTCCTCGCTCAGCGTTTCGGGATCGCAGAAGAGCGTGAAGATATCGGCATCGGGCAGCAGGCGGCACAGCGCGTCGAGCATTTTCTCCCCGCCGCGGCGGTTGAGCAGCCAGTAATGCACAATGGCGGCGCGCATGCTAACAGGGTACAAGTAAGGCGGGGCCCAAGGCCACCGGGCGAGGCCGGTTTTACCACCGTAAAGGTAAGGCGCATGGTATTACGGTAATGTGGAGACTCGGGCCCTCACCCGCAAAACGGACGTTCCTTTGCTTAACGAAGAGCTGCCATTCTCGGGCATTTTCCATCCATTGGGATTTCATCTCAATCTGTCTACCAACTCGCGCGAAGTGTTGGAGTGCGCCAATGAGAGTTGGGGGATGTGGTCGCCCGAGTTCCCCGGCGATCCGGTGGAAGTGCGCGTCATCGTGCAGGAGGAAGGCGACCTGGCGCTCGAGCCCGAGTATCGCGCGCGCGGCCACTTATTCTCCATGGTGTCCGACCGCCACAACTACGGCGTGATCGACCTGGACCGCCTGTTCGCTTACGCCTTCGTCTCGCGCAAAACCGTGAGCGACCACGTCTGGTTCCGCTGGTTTTTTCTGGATCCGCTGGGACTCTTCACGCTGGCGCAGCGGCACGCCATGGCGCTGCACGCCGCCTGCGTGGCGCGCGATGGGCGCGGCATCCTGCTCGCGGGACTCTCCTGCTCGGGCAAGAGCACGCTGTCGTGGGCATGCGCCCGCGCCGGGTGGACCTTCGTGGGAGATGACGCGAGTTGGCTCCCCATGAATGGCAATGGACGCGAGGTGTTGGGTTGGTGGCACAAGGCGCGCTTCCGCCACGATGCGCCCGAACTTTTTCCGGAATTGCAGAGGTACGTCTCGCGCATACGGCCGAATGGCAAGCTGAATATCGAAGTGCCCACCAGCGCCTTTCCCAACATCCGCGCGCAATCGCGATGCGCGGTGGAGGCGGTGGTTTTTCTGGACCGCAGCGGGCGGCACGAAGCCGGGATGGAGACGATGGACGCGGCCAACGCGGCGCGCGAGCTGCTCAGCGGACCTTCGCTGCATCGGCCCGAGATTGTGGAACGGTACCGCGAAGTGGTGCGGCGGCTGTTGCAAGTGCCAGCCTACAGGATGCGATATAAGAGTTTAGAGGAGGGCATCGCGCTTCTTGGAGACCTGCACGAGCGTCTGCGTTCCTAGCAGTCTGTGGCCTCGCAAAGAGCACGTAAAGTGCGAAGCTGTTCCTTCACCGCGGAGACGCGGAGAACGCAGAGAAAGCGCGGAGAACACCAAGCCAAAAACGGCTACGGTGAATGGGGCGGCGGCCTCGTCTTCCGTCAGGTTCTGAGGGTGCGGAGAACAAAGCAGGTTCGAGCAATGGGATTTCCGACTCAGTACGCTAGTGCCGTGGGCATCGGTTCCGCGAATCCGTGGCCGGGTGCCAGGCTGCCTCGTGGGCCGGCGTCGGTCCTTGCTGCGCTGCACTTGCGTGCTCCGCGACTGGATTCGTTTGACGGCATGAGCGATGCCGACTGGCGCCGCGCCGCGGAATTCGCCGATAGTTCGGGCGTCACTTTGGTTTGGCAGCGCAATATGGGCTCCAACCTTCCGTTGTGGCTGCGCGATCGCGCGGTTGCGGACCTCGCCAGGAATCGTCAGCGTGTGGTCCTGATCGAAGAGCTTTACCGCGCGCTCCACCAGCGGCTCAGCGGCGCGGGCATCGAATACCTAGCGCTCAAGGGACTCACCCAGTGCCCGCAATTCGGCACGCCTGCCGAGTTCCGCAGGCAGCTGGATGTCGATCTCTTCGTGCCTTGGGAGACCGTCCACCGCGCGGGCGAGATGGTACACGCGCTCGGTTTCGAACCGTTCGACGAGAAGGACCGCGTGCCCACAGACCATCTGCCGCCCTACGTGCAGCGGACCAATTGGGAATTCAGCGGCGATTACTTCGATGCGGAAATGCCACTGGCGGTGGAACTGCATTTCCAGTTCTGGAACCGGAAGGTGGAGCGGATCGCGGTGCCCGATGTGGAGCACTTCTGGCAGCGCCGCACGACACGGCGCCTGGCTGAAATCGATATGCCGGTGCTGCACACCGCCGATGGATTGGGGTATGCCGCACTCCACCTGCTGCGACATGTTCTGCGCGGCAGCGCTCGTCCCTTTCACATTTACGAAATCGCCGGCTTTCTGGAGAGTCACGCGGCGGACGATGCGTTCTGGCAGGAATGGCGCACGCTGCATACGCCCGAGTTTCGGCGCTTGCAGACGGTGATGTTCCGGCTGGCGGCCGAATGGTTCGGCTGCGAACTCGGCGGCGTGGTTCGCGAGGAGATGGCGAAGCTGCCGGCCTCGACGCGCGCATGGTTCGATGAATTCGCGCTCTCACCGGCCACAGCCATTTTCTATCCGCAGAAGAATGAGCTGTGGCTGCACTGGAGCCTGCTGAATTCGTGGCGCGACAAACTCGGCGCCGCGCGACTGCGACTGCTCCCCGTCAACGCCCCCGGCCCGGTGGATGGAACGCCGGACAGCGAGATGACATTGCGTCGCCGGATCCGTCGGGGTTGGCGGTACACGTCGCACATAGGCTCCCGCGCGGCGCGTCACGCCGCCGCCCTGCCCCACGCCCTGCTCACCGGGCTCCGCTGGTGGCGAACGACTCGCGCCAGATAGCGCTACGCTGGAACGATGCGCCTTGTTTTGCTTTCGCTCGCCATAGTTCTGTCCGCAGCCGGCCAGCCGTACTCGCCTGCACTCTACAACGGACTTCACTGGCGCATGATCGGACCGTTCCGCGGCGGACGCGTGGTGGCCGTGACCGGCGTCCCCGGCGATCCCGCGACGTTTTACTTCGGAGCCGTGGGCGGAGGGGTTTGGAAGACCACCGACGCAGGCACGGTCTGGCGTCCCATCTTCGACAGCCAGCCCATCTCTTCCATCGGCGCGATTGCGGTGGCGTCCTCCAACCCCAACGTGCTGTACGTCGGTTCCGGCGAAGCCGACATTCGCTCCCAGATCGGCTTCGGCGATGGCGTCTACAAGTCCACTGACGCTGGACTCACGTGGACCAACATCGGCCTGAAGGACTCGCGGCAGATTTCCAAAATCGTAGTGGACCCGCGCAATCCCGACGTCGTATACGTCGCGGCGCTCGGCCACGCCTACGGCCCCAACGCGGAGCGCGGAGTGTTTCGCTCCACCGACGGTGGGCAGCACTGGCAGAGAGTTCTCGATCGCGGTCCCGAGGTGGGCGCCGCCGATCTCGCAATGGACCCCTCGAATGCGAAGACGCTGTACGCCTGCATGTGGAATGGCCGGCGCTCGGTTTGGAGCCAATACCCGGCGCTCGAAGGGCCGGGCAGCGGACTGTGGCGATCCACCGACGGAGGCGATCATTGGGCGGAAATGACGGGGCACGGTCTGCCGGAGTCGCGATGGGGACGCTCGGGCGTGGCGGTGTTTCCGGGCGGGAAGCGCGTGTATGTAGTGCTGGCGGCCGATGGCGCCGCCGGCCTGTACCGTTCTGACGACGCCGGCGCCACCTGGACCCGCGCCAGCAGCGATTCGCGGCTCACCAACCGCGCCTGGTATTTCAGCCAGGTCACGGTGGACCCGAAGAATGCCGATGTGCTCTACATCCCGAACGTGGCGCTGTTCCGCTCCACCGATGGCGGCGCGAGTTTCTCGGCGCTCAAAGGCGCGCCGGGCGGCGACGATTATCACATTCTGTGGGTGGACCCCACCGAGCCGCGCCGCATGGTGCTGGGGTCCGACCAGGGCACGAACGTCAGCGTCGACGCCGGCCAGAGCTGGAGCACCTGGTTCAACCAGCCGACGGCGCAGATGTATCACGTCACCACCGACAATCGTTTCCCGTACTCGGTGATCGGCTCGCAGCAGGATAGCGGGACCGCCGCCGTGATGAGCCGCACCGATCATGCCGAGATCGACGCGCGCGACTGGTATTCGGTGGGCGGCGCGGAGAGCGGCTACATCGCGGTGGACACGGCCGACGACAACATCCTGTACGTGGGCGACACGAACGGCACGCTGGCCCGCTTCGACCGGCGCACCGGGCAGGCGCAAAACATCACGCCGTGGCCGCTGCGCACCGGCGGCTTTACCGGAACCATCGCGCAGCAGCGTTATCGCTTCCCGTGGACCGCGGCGATGGCCACATCGAAGCTGGAGCCGGTCGCTCTGTTCTACGGATCGCAATATGTGATGAAGACGGTGGATGGCGGGCTCAACTGGAAGGAGATCAGCCCCGACCTCACCGGCGACACGCGCAACGATCGCTCACAGTCCGGTGGGGCCGTGACGCCCGAGACCGCGATTGCCTTGGGGTACGGCGTGGTCTACGCCATCGCGCCCTCACCATTGAACGCGAGCGTCATCTGGGCCGGCAGCGACACCGGCCTGATTCACGTGACACGCGACGGCGGCCGGAGCTGGCAGAACGTGACGCCCCAGGGCCTGCCCATTTGGAGCAAGGTGAGTCAACTGGAGGCCTCGCATTTCGACGCCGCGGTGGCGTACGCGTCGGTGGACCAGCACCGCATGGAGGACTACGCGCCGTACGTGTATCGGACGCGCGATTACGGCAAGACGTGGACTCTGGTGAACCAGGGCCTGGCGGCGCCGGCGTTCGTGAATGCGGTGCGGGAAGATCCGTCGCGCCGCGGTCTGCTATATGCCGCCACCGAGTTCGGCGTGTCGGTTTCGTTTGACGATGGCGAGCACTGGCAGTCGCTGCAGTTGAATCTGCCGGTGGTTTCTGTGCGCGACCTGGCGGCGCATGGCGACGATCTGGCGATCGCGACTTTCGGGCGCGGGTTCTGGATTCTGGACGACGCGTCGCCGCTGCGCCAGGTTAACCCGGCGGCTGAGACTTCGGAGATCCTGTTCTATAAGCCGGCCCGGGCGATTCGCATGAATCCGCTGGCATTCACCGGCACGCCGTTTCCGGTGGAGGAACCCAAGGCGGCCAATCCGCCGGAGGGCGCG
This sequence comes from uncultured Solibacteraceae bacterium, assembly GCA_963815475.1. Taxonomy (GTDB): domain Bacteria; phylum Acidobacteriota; class Terriglobia; order Bryobacterales; family Bryobacteraceae; genus Sulfopaludibacter. Next base: position 1,489,988 of record CAWFHD010000001.1, read on the forward strand.
ATGCTGGACTATTTCTTAAAGTCCGTGCCGCAGGGCGGAGTGATGCTGGAGATTTACGACGCCAACGGCGGCCTGGTGCGGCGCGTCTCGAGCAACGATCCTGTGCCGCCGCCACGCCCGCCGGGTGAGGTGGCCGACGGCTGGTTCGTGCCGCTGCCTCGTGTCACCGCGAATGCCGGGATGAACCGCTTCGCCTGGGATCTACGCTACGGCATGGCGGGAACCGAAGCCGACGACGAGGATGAGTTCGGCCATCCGACGCCCGGACCTCAAGTGTTGCCCGGGACTTATGAGGCGCGGCTCATTGTGGGCGGAAAGACGTTCACACAGAGTCTGGAAGTGGAGCTCGATCCGCGATTGAAAGTGACTGCCAAAGATTTGTCGAGTCAGTTGGAGTTGAGTCTGTCGATTGTGAAGGCGATCGGGCAGGCGACGCAGGGGATTCAGGCGGATCCGAAAAACTCGGAACGAGTAGGAAGGCTGCGTGCGATTGCATCGGACCTGACTACGGCTTTGCGAGTGGCGGAGAGCGCGGATCGGATGCCTCCCGCGACGGCGTATCGGATCTTTGAGGAGAAGAGGAAGGAGTTGGAGGGGGTGTTGGCAGGGGTGAAATAACGGGTGGCTCGGGTGATGGGGTCCAATTTGGTCCGATTTCCGACTTTTTGGGAGCGATCGTCTGTAAGGCTGTTTTCTCGAGCTTGAGCGGAGTCAATCCGAAGTAGTGACCTCGCGGTTGGTGATGGCCCGAACAGGAGCGGACTCAATAGCATTGATTGGGCATGCCCTTGCAAGGTTTCCGCCATGCTATAAGCTGGAAAAGGCGATATCCTTCAGAATTCAGCAAGCAGAGGCAAAAGAGAATGGCACGGATCGAAGGCATCCGAATACGGAATTTCCGCGCACTGCGTGACGTCACGCTCGGAAGAGTGTTGAGCCTGCAGCAACCCGACCCGCTGACGCCGATGACTGCGGTGATCGGCAAGAACGGAGCGGGAAAGAGCACCTTGTTCGACGCCTTTGGCTTTTTGGCAGATTGCCTCAGAACGGGAGTTGAGGAGGCATTCGATACTCGAGGACGCGGCGGCTATGACCGGGTCAGGACCCAAGGTGTCGAGGATCCAATTGAGTTCGAGGTCTACTACAAAGAAGAGGGCAATGCTCGTCCAATCACGTACGAATTGTCCATTGACAGAGACCCCTCAGGTCGTCCTTATGTTCTCAAGGAGCGGCTTCGACAAAGGCGCAAGGGTCAGAAGCACGGATGGCCATTCTCCTTCTTAATACTAAATGAAGGAAAAGGGGTCGCCTGGAGGGGCGAAACGGAAGGACGGCAGATTGATGAAGGCCAACTGGATCTTCCTGGTTTGATGGAGACCATCAAACGCAGAGAAGATAAGGAAGAGAGCAGGGAAACCGAAGTAGTCGAACTCGATGACAAACGGAAACTCGGGATTGCGACTCTCGGGTCCCTGAAGCAGCACCCTCGCGTTTCTGCGTTCCGCCGCTTCATTGAAGGTTGGTATCTAAGTTATTTTAGTCCTGACGCCGCACGCAGCCTTCCACTCGCCGGACCACAGAAACACTTAAACGTTCACGGGGACAATTTAGGCAACGTTGTTCAGTTTATGGAACGAGAGTACACGAAGAAGTTCCGTGCTATCCTCGACCGGATCGCCGCGAAAATTCCAGGAATAAGCAAAATCGACACTGAGCGGACTCCTGATGGGCGGCTGCTCCTTCGATTTAACGACAAAGGCTTTCAGGATCCTTTTTACGCGCAACAGATGTCGGATGGAACGTTGAAAATATTCGCCTATCTCCTGCTCCTCGAGGATCCCGCGCCTCCGCCGTTTCTATGCGTCGAGGAGCCAGAAAATGGGCTATACCACAAGCTACTAGAAGCACTGGCCAAAGAGTTTCGTGAACATGCGACCGGACAGAAGTCTGGGTCACAGGTGTTTGTCACAACCCATCAGCCTTATTTTGTCGATGCGTTATCGCCTAAAGAAGTGTGGATTCTGGAGAAAGGGCCGGACGGATATTCGGTTATCAGGCGAGCAAGCGATGATCCAATCGTTGACAACATGGTAAAAGAGGGCCTGCTGCTTGGCGGGCTCTGGTACAGCGATTACCTGGACGCGAGGTGATCCATGATGCACATTGAGATACTCGTGGAAGACCTCTCCGGCAAAAAGGCACTAGATGTCTTGGTGCCTAGGATTATCGCGGACCACGTCACCTTTCGGATCCATTCCTATCGGGGAATCGGCCGCATTCCAAGAAACATGAAGGATGCCGCCGATGCTAACAAACGGATCCTCTTGACCAACCTTCCCAAACTATTGAAGGGGTATGGAAGGACGTTTCAGGGATATCCGCCAGATCACAGGGCGGCCGTGATCTTTGTATGCGACCTCGATGACAAAGATCTCACAGGCTTTCTAGGTGAGTTGAATGCCATACTGAATGCCTGTCAAGTAAGGCCAGAAACACATTTCTGCATTGCAATCGAGGAGGGAGAGGCGTGGTTCTTGGGTGACGTTGGTGCGGTCAAGTCAGCCTATCCTTCCGCCGATGATTCCGTACTCAGTTCGTATGTCAATGACAGCATTTGTGGTACCTGGGAAAGATTGGCCGATGCCGTTTATCCTGGAGGAACGAAAGCACTGTCCCGAAAGGGCTGGCAGGCCGTAGGTGCAGAGAAGGCACGGTGGGCAGAGGAGATATCGCCGCGTATGGACGTTGAAAATAACGCTTCGCCCAGCTTCTGCTTTTTCCGAAACGAGCTTCGGTCATTATAGAGCGAAAGTTCGGATTTTCGGCTAGGTCGTCGTCGCGTTAGGAGCGCTGTCTTAGACCGCGTTCTACGCCTCGCTGATTGACGACGATCGCAAAGCATCTCGTCCGTGATCTCTTTTCGATATCGCGACAGATGGAAGTTCTTCTCCCAGGAATCCTGATTTCTTGCCGCCTTCACCAGTGCGTTATAGCGCCCTCGATCCCGGAGGATGTCCACCGGCGGTCTCGACAAGTCGGAGGCTGTGCAAGGACCGTGATGGGGCGGCTGACCAACTGTGGGTTGTCCGCAGTCGGGCGGCAACTAGATTTCTGACAATTTTAAAGATCTACGCAAGCCGATAAACAGCCCGTTTCACTTACAGAGGATTGTCATCACTTTTTCCTTGCCACGCTCGTCTAGGCTGTGTTAGCTTCGAATCAGCCGGTGAATACGGCTAATGCAGCAAAGAGATTTTTTGAATTCGTTCGATTCAGAAAGGGAAAGTTATGCCAGAAGATATACCTGTCGCCGACAGGGTCAAGAAATCGTTCTCCGCTCTATCGTCAGTTGCGTCCACCCTAAACGCCTCCTCCGACAAGCTTTCGAGTAACATCGCTACCCTTGAAGCTGAACTTAAGAAACTCTCACTCGGTGTGTCGAGTTCTGTGATTTCTGATGACAGAGACCCGCATGGTATGCCGCACTACGATTTTGACCGGCTTCTCTATTCAAAAATCAACGGCAAATGGGGTTTCGCCATCGAGTGTGCAACCGGAGATGAAAGGGCCGACACCTGGGATAGCCACGAGATCTGGCCTTTCAATGAAGCGCCCAGAGGAAAGCGCGTTAGAGCGGTGGACTCCATCCCGGCTCTCCTAGATAAGCTCGCCAAGGACGCTGCGAAGATGGTCGAGGAAGTTGATGAGCGTTGCGAGACGGTCGCCAGAATAACGGAGGCCATCACTTCACCGACGACTCCGGAGCCCACCTTCGCGCGGAAGTTGCAGGAAGCGCTGACACCCCAGCCCCGGGTTTCGGATGAAAGCCCCTTACTGGATCTTCCGACAGGTGAACCTACAGTCAAAGCACGGGATCTCGTCATCCCAAATGACGTTCCCCAACTCCCAATCCGGCCCGGCGGAGGAAAAAGGAAATGAGGCGCAAGAGTTCCCGCGATATCTATCATGAGATTAAATATCATGCGATTGAGCTGGCTGCTCTCGTCGTGTTCCTCTCGTGGCTTACCAAGGAAGTCTTGCGTCAGCTCCGTTAGGTTGCTGCCAATGCTGTCCACAGAATGGGCGCTTGTGCCATGGAGAATTCATAGGCGGAAACTGGCGATGAATCGAAGCGATTCGCCCTAAAGAGGGATGACGTTATATTCGTCTGGGGTGTCGGTTTGCCTCGCTACTTCGCCGTTCGAATCCACCAACGAGAGCCGCGGTCCGGCCTGAGCTCCAGCACTCCGGCGTTATCAGTCGATAACGCCGTCCTCGCCCCACCCAATCCCAGTTCACCGAGCACCTTGACTTGCATCCGCGCGCGCGTATAAAATTTTATACATGCCGGTCATGTATGGACGAAGAAAAACAGATCCGTTGGGTAGGCTCTGCCTACGACGATCTGCTGGCATTCCCAAAAGAAGCCCGGAAGGAAGCGGGCTTCCAGTTGGGGAAGGTCCAGGCCGGGCTTGAGCCGACCGACTGGAAGCCGTTCGACGAGGTAGGCGCGGGCACGAAGGAGATTCGGATCCGGGAGGCAAGCGGCATTTACCGCGTGATGTACGTCGCCAAGTTCGAGGAAGCCATCTACGTACTGCATTGCTTTCCAGAAGAAGACTCAGGTGACGAGCAAGCAGGACAAGGCTATTGCCGCGGCGCGCTATCGCGCCGTGGTTAAGATGAGGAAGGAAAAGAAATGAAGATCGACACCGAAATCCGCCATGTGACAAAGCCGGGAGCGAACCTCTTCCTGGAACTGGGTTTTGCGCCGGACGAGGCCAAACGTCTACAGGCTGCGTCTCGCAAACAGATCAATGACACGCGACTGCTGAAGAAGCAACTGATGGAAGAGTTGTCTGTCTGGATTGCGAAACATCACCTAAAGCAGGCGGAGGCCGCCGAGATTCTGATGGTCTCGCGCCCGCGTGTGTCCGACGTGGTGAACAAGAAAACGGCCAAGTTCACTATCGACACGCTCGTGGAAATGCTCAGCCGTGTCGGCAAGCCGGTTAGACTGGAAATCAGTTCAGGGAATTGAAGGACGAAGTTTTCTCTTGTAGTCAACGCATTACGGGCGGAGAGATTGTTTGAAACAAGGGTTTCAGAACCTGGCACCGGGGTTGGTCCCATTGGTCGCTTGCTTCTCAGACCCTCTATTCGACAACGGACCTCTTGAACCTGCGTCTTGCGCCGTGGCGGATGTGCAGCACTTCAACGCGGTTTTGCTTTTCCATCACGCGGTATATTGCGCGTTTACCATTTCATGGCCGCGCCGGAATTCTCAGCGTCGATCTGCAGGTAGAGGGAGGCGGGATCGCGCGCGGCGCGGGCGGTGAGGTCAACGAGGTATGCCATGAGTGGCTTCGAAGTCCGCGAAAAACTCTCGTGCGCGCCGGACTCTGCCCTTTTTGGCGTCCTCCAGGCCCTGACGGAGGCCCTCCTCGGGATCGGCACGGGCGGCGATGTCGAGCAGGCGCTGGTAGGCTTCGGCGTCCTGCACGACGGCTGCCGCCTTCCCCTTCACGGTCAGCACTACGGGGCGCTTGGTTTTCTTGAGTTGTTTCATGAAATCGCCGGACCGCCGGCGGAATGTCGTCAGCGATTGGATGTCCTTCGCGATATCGAGCATGGCATCACTCCTCTTCAAGCACCTTTTTAGGCGCCCCCAGAATAGCGCGTCTGGGTAGGGAATGGTCCTCTCGGTCATGCGACGGCTGATTACTCCCCTCAGTCGGGTTGCCTTTTGGAAACCGCCGCGAACCGCACTCTAGCGGTCGAGGCAGGGCTGGCTTGCGGCTACCGAGGCCCAAACCCGCGGAGCAAGACCCCGTTAGAGACTCCGGCGTGAGGTTGGCCGGCGCTGGCGATGTTTCTGTATGATTCCCGCGAGTGCGCGCAATGCCTCATTGGCTTCCCCTGAATTCGGAAAGGCGGCGGCAACGTCCGGTTCCAGGACGATCACGGCGCTTCCTGCAGCGTACCGGGAAGCGAATTTATTGGGTTCGCTCCGTTTGAAGTCATACTCCGGAAGAATCTCGTCAGGATCGACGCGACGGGATGCTACGCGCTTACCGGGTGATTTCTTCATAATCTTTTCTCTCCGGGTGGGTGGCCGGTCGGGCACTGATGATTCGAACAGCTTCGGCACGTTCGACGAACATGACTACCAGCAAACGCAGCTCTCTAGAAAATGCCCAACAGGACCAGCCGCTCCTCTACGGTTGAATGACGCGGATCGGCTACGACTCGACCCAATGGATCGCCGAAGAAGGTCGCCGCCTCCTCGAACGATACTTTGTGCTTGACGAGATTTGCCGCAGCCTTTCGCGGATCCCACTCAAACTCCAGCGCCAACCCTGATTATACTTGCGGGCCGAAGATTGAAACGGCGCAACACGGCCGCGTCTTCAACTATCACGAACACTAGCCGACCACGGAATTACTCTTCTTAGACCAATTGCCGACCCGGATCCAGAGAATCTTCGGTGGATACCCTTCAAGGAAACTTCGCTGGCGGAAGTCAGCGTCTTTGGTGACAATCGCTAAACTGTGCTGGGCGGCATATGCCCAAATCGTGGTGTCCGTTGCTTCCCGGAGTCCGACATCTTCGTGGATGAGGCCTGGAAAGTCGTGCAAGATCTCATCTTCAGACATCCCGGAAGCGAAGTAGTCCAGTACGTCGTAGACCGGGCGGAGGTGGTCCGATGGCGACGCTGCAGGATGCAAGCGTGTTCTTGGGAGTAATCAACGGCTCGGGTCGTCTCGCTAGAACCCGAAGTGTCTATAATGAAATATGCCTGTAGAGTACGATTTCGGTAGTGCCGAGTTCGACCGCGCGGTGCGCGTGCGGGCCGCAAAGCCTTCGCCGAAGCTCGTGCATCCGGCGTTCCCGTTTTCTATGTCGACGCGGATAGCCTCAATGTAATGGAGCGTAATAACGGCCGGAAATTTGAGATTCGTTGGCTTCCGGGCGCCCCTTCCGGAGAAAACTACCAAGTCATACGCGAATTGACGGCGCACGCGGCCTAAAGCGGCGGTGCCCACCCTCACTGTAATCTCAGGCCCGAATGGCTCTGGGAAATCAACGCTTGCGAGATCTGTTGATTTCGAGGGCCACGACCGGCTCTTAGATCCCGATGCAATCGCCATCCAACTGAACCCGCTGAATCCGTCCGCAGCGGCAATTGCCGCTGCAAAGCAGGTTCTCAAGCTCACGGCTGCTTACCTGAATCAAGGCGCGAGCTTTGCCATCGAGACAACTCTGTCCAGCCGGGGCAGAGTAAATCTCTTGCTCAGGGCAAAATCCCGAGGATACGTGGTGTTTATTGCCATGGACAGTCCGGAAAGATGCATCGCGCGCATCGGGTACCGGGCTGAGCGGGGCGGTCATTTTGTTCCGGATGCCGATGTGAGGCGCCGCTACTCCAGGAGCGTCGCCAATGCCGCCAACGCAGTCCTGTTGGCGGACTTCGTGCGCTTCTATGACAATTCTGGAGACGGCCCTCGCCTCGTTCTGGTGGCGGTGGCCGGGCAAGTCATGTGGCAGGCGGATGTGGTTCCAGAATGGGTCAAGCTGTGAATCGCTGCCCGACCGCAGCTTGGCAGTCTTGCTCTTGGTGACGACTCGACGACTGGGACGCTTTACGGAGCAGCCACTGCGAACCCCTAAGGAGACCCGCAGATGCCAAGAGCGTTTGATCGGGACTGACGAATCAGATTTCCCAGAACCTTATCAGTCAGTAGCTCTGTTCCAGAGCGTGTCGCGTTCCAGCGGCCTCAATCGCCCGGGTCCTGACGGCAGCTACCCCAATCGACCGGCCGTCAGGAATCTCGATGCACATTTCACAGTGACCTGGCGTTCATCGCAATCCCGCTGATTGCGCAAAGATAATCCGGGAGAGCCTGCGGCTGCTTTAGAATAGAATAAAACGCAGGAGACTTCGATGGCTTTTCCGCCGAAAGTGCAGCCGCAATGGAATATTCGGCCGGTATCTAGTGGAAATACCCGGCGGATCGAAGCTTTGGTACCCGGACAATCGAGTCCGGTCGGTCATGTCGATGTTCTCCTGAATGCGGGGCAGGCGCAGATCAACAATCCCCAGGTGCGGCCGGAATTTCGGCGCCAGGCGATCGGGTCCGGATTGATGCAGCGCGCGATGCAACTGGCACGCAGCAAAGGATGTGCCGCGGTGTCGCTGACCGCGCGGCCGAATGCGCCCGGTCTCGCGATGCACGGACCCGTCACGATGCACAGCCGGCTTGGATTTCGCACCGCGGGAATGACGGCGCAAGGGCAGCGGATGGAATACAGGCCGGCTCCTGCGGTTCAGATGAAACCTGCTGCGCGCCCGGCTGCGCCTTCGGTCTACCGGCCTTCCGCGCCTCCGGTTTACCGGCCGGTCGCGCAACCGAAGGCTTCGGGGTTATGGCGCCTCGGGCCGCTGCCGAGGGTTTTTCAGCCCGGTTTACATTCGCCGGCCGGAACCGTACAGCGCATGCTTGCGACGGCAAGCGGAGGGTTTGGCCCGCCCCCGCCTCCGTTCCCAAGCGGCGGCGGGTTCGGCGGAACCCCGGCGGCCGCGGCGGCGCCGGATCCGGCTGACGCGCTCACCCAGAACCAGCTTCTTTGGCTGCGCCGCGCACAGGGAAACTTCGGCACCGGCACGTTCAGCACCGACGAGTGGGTCGCGTTCGTCACAGGTTACGGCTCGCTCGGGCACGAGGGTGCGCTGCGAGTGCTGCGTGAGTTGCGTCGGGCCGGCGTATTGTTCCCGCCGATCGAGGGACGGGTTCGTGAAGGGATCGTCTTCAGTCTTGACGCCGGGCAGGCCCAATCCGCGCCCCCGAGCGGGTCACGGATGAACAATCGGGAGGCATACGGGATGGGCAACCCAAGCCACGATGCGCGCAGCATGGTGCCTTTCTGGGCTGCTCACGCCCAAACGCCGCCGCCGCCGGGGCGCGATGAGAGAGAGCACTACATGAGCCCGAGCCGCCATTACCGCGTCGGCGACAACGCAGGCGGTTCCGTCATAGATCCCACCACGGGCCAGCAACTTGTCCTGCAAGGCCACCAGAATGCGGTCATGGGTCACCTGCCCAGCGCCAGTACTTACATCAATGCCGGAGGGCATCAGTACTCGCCCGGCACGAACCGGCGTCACAATGCGTCGCCGTCGGCCTACGGGCAGGTCGAGGAGCGGCGTGCGTCCGCAGCGAGTGGCGCGCACGAGCCTCGTTACGATCCGCCCAGCCCTTCGGTCGGCTCCTGGCCAGGTTACTGGAATTCCGACCATCCGCGTTTCAACCCGAATCACCCGAGCTCGTGGGATTCCCATATCCGGCGACAGTGCCAGCATTGCAATCACAATCTCGACCTCCGCACTGCGACGCACTGTTCGAACTGCGGCGCGGCATACTGACACCGGCAGCTCGCGTGACGGGCGAGACGATGCCCGACACCCGTTTTATCTCGCCCCCCTCAACGCTGTTTTGAAGGGATGGACAATGACAGAACCCATATAGCTGCATATAATCGCTAGCGAGATAACCTGAAAGGGTGTTTGTCGATCTAATCCGCGGAGTGGGCTGAAGAGCGGTGCAAATCGCGGTTTGCGCGTTTCCCGTCAACTTGACGGCTCTGCCCAACTTCCGGTGGGCGTGATCCGCCCGGAACTACCCGGCTCAATCACTCTGCACCGCGCGGCTAGTCGTTAACCACGTTTGAAGAGCGGCGGACCGGACACTCGTCATCGGCCGTCGAACTAGCGGAAAGGCGAATTCGGGAAACACAAGGAGAGGAAGCATCAACGAGGGCGAAGGTGGACTGAATGCCGTAATGCGACCTGGACCGGGTTCCGCGCAGCTTCCGGTCCCCCCTTCGGACAACAAGCGCGTCCCCACCGCAAGCATAGCGGCGGGCGCAACCATTGCCCTGGAGCCATCTCAGATCGAAAGGCCGGGATCGCCCTCAATGACTTGCTGGCGCAGCAAAGGCCGCTCACCCGGTTTCCAGAGCGATGCCGTGTGGACCACCCGGTAGCGAAGAGGACCGCCATCGGGACGATCGCTGCGCGTGATCGGGCGTGGAATGCAGACGAACTCGGTCCGCATTTCATCGCCGGTGAGCCGCACCGTCGCATAGCCGTGACCGCCCATATCCACGAATTCAAGGTGCGGGGAAAGTTTCGGATTGGAAACGGCGTGAGCGCGCTTCAGATCGAAACTCCTGGCGTATTCGAGGCACGAGCGGACGCCGTGCTTGAGGAGCATGTTGTAGGTCCATTCGGGCTTACCCGCTGGCCGATCGGCCAGGAAGAGCGAACGGAGCGGATGATCCTTGCGAAGACTGTGCTCGTAAGCCTCCATCGTCCCAGGGCTGGCCAGCGAGGCGCCGACGAAACTGATCCCGACCGGCTCGAACTTGGCGGGCGGCAATCGGGAGGCGGCATAGCCGGCCCAAAAGCTGTGACGGTCGCCCGACACGATCGCGAACCCGGTGATCTTCGAATCGCGGACGAGGTCATAGATTTCGCCACGCTCGTGGTAGGCGCTGCCATAATCGCCGCTGCCGATCTGCGCGAAGGTGTCGGCCGGCCACTTCTGCTTGGTCAATCCGTCGGGAAGGTTCTGCGGGTCGGCCCGCAAATCGAGGGCTCCCTGCGAATTGCCCCAGATCTTCCACGTGGCCGAGGATCGACGGAGCTGGTCCATAAACCATTGCTTCTGACGGGTCCCGAGTATCGTGCGCGGAGGTGAATCCTTTCGCGGATTGGGGATGCTGACGTCGCCAAAGCTGAGATCCGCGGGCGGTTTGCCGCCGTTGAAGGTGCGGCCGGCATCGAGCGCGATCATCGCCGGTTCAGAGAACATTCCGTTGAACGTCGGATCGTAAATCTTTTCAACGCCCGCCGCATCGGTCGGGTCGTCGCCGCAGAAACTGTGCTGGTCGGTAAGAATGAGATCGAGGCGCTGGCCGTATCGAAAAGTCCGATACCCGATCAGGCTGTTAATGGCCTTCAGGTTGTTGGGTTCGATCCCGAGGCCACTGTCGTCCCACCTTTCTATCGGAACATTTTTCACCGCCAGCGCGCCGAACGTGTCGAGCGATCCGCTCGGAGCCTTCACGCGTGCGGGAATATATTCGAACCATGCCTGGTTGGCGGCGACCTTAACAGTCTGGCCCGGTATCGGCGGCCCTCCCGCCTGGACGATGCTCTGCCGGCCCTGCCAGGAGAATTCGTGATTGTCCCAGATGGAGACGAACGGCCAACGTGCTCGCGCGTCTTGCAGGTCGGGATCGGCAAGGTAGCCCTTGTAGACGACGCGATAGCCGTCGACCGTTAGCGGGTAATGGAATTTGCCGGTTTGGCCGCCATCGGGAATCCGGCCGACTTCGTAGATCGTGCGGTCGTACCGCGTCGGCAGCTCGTCGGGATATTCGACGACCTCATAAATGAAATCACCGAGGTGGAGAACGAAACCGAGTTGATCGGCGGGCGCCGCGCGCTCATCCTCAAAGATCATCCGGCGATAGCCGTTGAGCTTGCCTTCATTCACGCTCTGGCAACTGACAAAGGCGAAATTGACCGGCCGTGGATCGTTCGTCAGCGGCGCGGTGATCGTCCGGCCGACGCGGCTACCGTTCCCCTCTGCATCGGCGAAGCGGTACCAGTAGACGCGCGCAGGCTTGAGATGACCGACCAGCACGCGCGTCGTCCAATCCGATTCGGCTGAGATCGGCGCGGATGCCTTTGCGACGACCCGCCGGAACGCTTCATCCTCGGCAACCTCCACTGTAAGCACACGCCGGCCGCCCGACTCGAACTGCCGCCGGGTCCAGAGGATAACGCTGCTGGGATCGGGATCGCCGGACGCGACGCCCTCGGGATAAAGGTCGCGCCGCTCATGCCAACCGGTGGTTGACGCTCGAGCCGATCCGCCCCACGCCAGCGAGGCTCCCATCGCCGAGGCCAATTGAACGAACTCGCGTCGATTGAGCGTCATCGTCTATTCCCCCTTCGCAACCTCTCCGCATGCCAAGCAACGTGATCGGGCATGAACGTCGAGCTGAAATAATATAGTAGACGTGGCCGTAGCCGGATGGTAACGCAATGAGAGCGTGATTCCCGCCGGGGCGCACGGTGCTTCCAGCAATTCGGGCCGCAACTCCTCTCGACGAACCGATCGGAGGCCGCCGGATTATCGGCGACCCACGGCGTGTCCCAGCGTTTCCCCTTGACGACCTTACTATGCAGTAGTAAGATCAAGATCAACACATGAAGAAGCCCAAGCTCGCCAAGCTCGAACTTCGGATTCTGGAAGCGCTGTGGGCCCAGGGAGGGGCCACTATGCGGGAGATTCAGGAGACATTTCCCGAACCCCGCCCTGCCTACACCACCATCACAAACACGGTGTACCGGATGGAAGCCAAGCGCGCCGTACGGCGAGTAAGGAAGATCGGAAACGCGGACATTTTCGAGCCACTGATCGCAAAGGACGCCGCGCGGGATGGGCTGCTCGATGAGATTTTGAGCTTTTTCGGGGGACGGCCGCAACCCATGATGGCGCAACTCATCGAGTCCGGCAAACTAACGCTTGACGACATACGCGAGCTGGAAAAGGCCGCGGCCGAAGCTGACCGCCAACGGAAGGCGGAAAGGATGCGGAAATCGAAATGACTACATCTTTCATCATCAACCATTTGTGGCAATCATCATGCTTCGCGCTTTTGGCGGGATTGCTCGCGTTCGTCCTGCGCAAGAATTCACCAAAGGTACGCTACTGGGTTTGGCTGAGCGCATCGCTGAAATTTCTCATACCGTTCGCGTTGCTGGTGAGCCTTGGAGGTGTGGTTCCGCGTCCAACCCGGCGCCCGGTGTCCGTTGCGGCTCCTGTTTTTCCGAACGCCCTCGTTCAAATTGCGCAACCGTTTTCGCCGATTCTTACGCCAACTGTTTCCGTGCATACCCCACTCGATTGGGCGCCGGTTGCGATCGGTGCGGTGTGGGTCCTCGGGTTTTTGGCAATCATGCTGGGAAGATGCCGCAGTTGGCTAGGATTTCGAGCAGCACTGCGAACCAGCACGCCCATTGAACTTCCGATCCCGATACCGGCACTTATCACGCCTGGCGCGGAGGAACCGGGCGTCGTGGGTTTTCTGCGTCCGGTCCTGGTTCTACCGGCACAGTTCCTGGAACACCTGAATCCTCGACAGCTTGGGGCGATTCTCACGCACGAACTTTGCCACGTGAAACGCCGGGACAATCTCTTCGCCGGCGTGCACATGATGGTGGAAGCGATCTTCTGGTTCCATCCGCTGGTGTGGTGGATCGGAACGCGCATGGTTGAGGAGCGCGAACTGGCATGTGACGAAGAAGTTCTGCGAAGGGGCTGCGAACCATCGGACTACGTGGAAGGCATATTGAAGGTCTGCCGCTTTTACGTGGAATCCCCGCTACCCTGCATTTCAGGAGTAACCGGCGCGGATGTGAAGAGGCGTGTCCGCGCAATCCTTGCGGGAAGCATTGCAGACGAGTTAAGCGCTGCGAGAAAGATGACTCTGACGACGATCGGTCTGGCAGTGGTCGCGGCGCCCATCCTGATCGGCGTTCTGAACGCGCCTGCGATTCGCGCTCAAAGCGCGCCCGTAGCTACGCCGAAATTCGAAGTAGTCTCGATCAAACCGTGTGAGTTTCGGCAGAACATCATCTCGGATATGGCGCCTCAGGGCAATTCAACGCCCGGGAATCTCAGGACTGGTTGCTTTCCTTTGCTCGATGCGAATGGCAGGGGCCTGATTCGGGGCGCATATGCATCGAACCCATTTACTCCGATCAACGGAGGTCCATCCTGGATCCACTCCGCCGCTTATGAGATCAATGCCAGGGCGGAAGGAAGTCCGAGCGTGAGGACGATGAACGGCCCAATGACGCGAGGGCTCCTGGAAGAGTATTTTCACCTGAAGATCCACCAGCAAATCGCCGAGGGCCCTGTTTTTTTCTTAACGGTCGCGCGTGGAGGGCCGAAGCTGCACTCGTTCGTTGCAGGAAGCTGCGCGCCCCATGACACGGCTCCGCCAGACCCGCTCCCGCCGGGACAGAAGTATTGCGAAAACAATATGAGCGGCGGATCGCCCGCCTCCATCGAAGCTCAAGGGACGACACTCGATGACTTTTCCAGCATGCTTTTCGCAATCTTGGGCCGCCCGGTATTCAACAAGACCGGAATCGCAGGCCGATTCGATATTCGTATCGAGTTCTCGCGAGAGGGAACCAGGTTTTCCCCTCTTCGGCCGACGGAGCCCGCCGACGGCAGCTCCCCGGCATCCGACCCGACAACTTCGATATTCACTGCGCTCCAGGAAGAACTCGGCCTGAAATTAGAACCGGCGAAAGGACCGGTTGAAACGTTCGTGATCGACCACATAGAGAGGCCTGCGGGGAACTGATAGGACCACCCGCGTTTCACCAAGTCAGAACCGACAAGACTCGTGGAGAGCTGACGTTCCATCTGTTCCGGCAACAGCTCTTCGAAAAAGCCCGCAAGTTTGCGGTCGGTGGGTTAGTAATATCCAGCTTCACGACTAACAGGTCCGCGAATTTGCCAAGAGCTCGGGCTAGGGAATGGTTCTCTCGGTCATGCGACGGCTGACTACGCCCCCAAGTCGGCTTGTGCGAAACCGAGGGAGGAGGCTTGAGCTTCGCAGGTCTTCAGTCCTGCCGCAGACTTTATAAGGCTGCCCAACGCGAACATCTTCACGGAGTCGCGGACCTGGCGGTTGCGGCAGGGCTGGCTTGCGGCTACCGAGGGCCAAACTCGCCGAGCAGCACCGCGTTAGAGCCTCCGCCGTGAGGCTGACCGGCGCTGGCGATGTTTCTGTATGATTCCCGCTAGTTCGCGCAACGACTCATTTCCGATGGGAATGCTAAAATCCAAAGCGTCAAGAGCCCTTCGCCCCGATGAACACCAACGATCAGCGATTCAATCTATTTCTTCGGGAAGGCAAGGGGTGGGATCTGCTGCCGGGTGTAGTGACCCTTGATGCAAGCGGCATTGCCTGCCAGAACGAACAGGGCAATACGCACTTGGATTTTGCGGCCGTTCAGCGGATCTTCCTCTGGGTGGCACAGGACGAAGGCTCAGCCCCCACCTGGCATTGCGGAATCAGCGGCGGCGGAGGTCATATCTTGATCGGCAGTTCGGGTCGATCCTGCCAGACCAAAGAGAGCGAGGCTCAGTATCGCGACTTCGTTTTGGCTCTCCACCGGCGACTCAGCACGTGTGCGCATCCCATTGAATTTGCCACCCTACCCAGGGTGAAGCGAAGAGTACTGTGGCTCTTTCTGGCGGGGCTGGGCACATACCTTTGCCTGCTCATCGTCATTCCCTCGGTGACCGGTCTTGCCGGCGACAGTCTGGCGCTCTGGATCCCTCTGTCGATCGCCCTGCTCGTTTATGGAATCGCGCTGGGCTTGCAGCGGCGAGAGAAACAATTCTATTCCCCCAGCGACATTCCCGACCGATTGCTGCCGTGAATTATCGGAGTGCCGATCGAGAAAAGAGCCGCCGGCGCCGGAGCCCGGAGGCCCGCAGAACAAAGTTGTCCGGCCGCTCCGGGCCAGTCGGCGAGTCGTACAGCGAGTTGTTTCACAGGATTGAAAAAACGGTCGGGCGAAGACAGGGTCAAAAACCGGTCCGAGCTTCGCTCGGATTGGCAGGCGGAAGCGTCTACCCCACCAAGCACATCGACGTTCCGGCAGGGGGCCGGGGGACTTGCCGGTTGTCACCCGTTGAGCAACTGCATCATTCCGGGTTCATAACGGTCGCCGCTGACGGCGCCCTTCGGTGCTGCCCGCTCCAACCGGTCCAAGTCATCCGCCGTGAGGACGAGGTCCAGTGAGTGTGCGTTTTCGTCGAGCCGCTCCATGTTACTGGTGCCGGGAATCGGAACGACGTCTTCCCTTGCGCCAGCACCCAGGCAAGGGCGAGTTGGGCAGGCGTTCCCCTTCTTGCGGGCAATCTCGGCGACGGTGTCCGCGATGGCGAGGCGCTTCGAAAGCGGGCGCTGAGAAAACCACGTCCCAGAGGGCTGTAGGCAACCAGCGAGATTCCAAGCTCGCGTAGAGTGGGGAGCAGTTCGTCCGCCTCGCGTGTGAATAGTGAGTACTCGGTCTGCACGGCCGTGATCGGGTGCACTTTGTGGGCGCGGCGCACAGTCGCAGCAGAGGCTTCCGAAAGCCCGATATACCGCACTTTCCCGGCTCGCACGAGGTCGGCCATGGCCCCAACGGTATCCTCAATCGGCACGCTGGGATCCACTCGATGCAAGCAGTAGAGATCGATCCGATCTACTCCCAGGCGTTGGAGTGACAAATCGCAGGAGCGGCGCGCATTATCGGGACTCCCATCGACAGCCCTGTTCAGATAAGACGAACCGGGCACAATCCCAAATTTAGTTGCCAACACGATTCCCTCGCGCCGCCCCCGGAGAGCTTTGCCAACCTTGATCTCCGAATCGCCATAGATATTCGCTGTATCGAGGAAGTTAATACCCAGGTCCAGCGCGCGATGGACAAGGGCAATGGCATCGTTCTCACTCTGTGAACTGCTGGTGTACACGTCGGCGATTCCGATGCTCATGCATCCAAGTCCGATGGCGGACACTTCGACATGCGCGCGATTGCCGGTCGGCCTATCGAAAGTGCTCCGGCGGACGGCATTCCGCCGGGCCTAAACAGTAGCACCTAATGAACGCTCGACGGCGGCGTAAAAGGCCGTCCGGTGCCGTTGATTCGCAGCAGATCGCCGGCAGCAACAGTGGTTTCGATTCGATATTGGCTGGGAACGCGCCTGGCCGCGGTCATGAATCCAGGCAGCGCTGATTGCAATACTGAATAATCGAAAGTGCGATTCTGAGTCAGCCTCGCAGTCAGGTCCGTGCCCGCGACGAACTTATAGGCTTCGGCAATGGCCCGTGCGATGTCTCCTGTAACATTGTGGGAATCGAGCCGGACGCCGGACATGACTACCCGGCTTGGGCCGACGCTGAGATTCCCGGTGGGAGAACTGGGGACGGCGAGCCACGACTCTGCCGAAATATCGAAGGTGATGGAGAACGCGGGGTCCGCCCAACCGCCCAACACGGACGGAGTCGTCACATGAAAGGTGAACGAGTTACCCGGCATGTAAGTCCGCAGATGGATGCTGTGAGCCCCCATCGTCGCGACGTCGGCGCGAAAGCTGCAGGCCGAGCTGAGTTCCATGTGCGCGTCGGAGCGAATGCTAAAGCCGCCCATCCGCGGATTGGCCTCGGCACGAATGCTGTTTTTAATCAGATCCTCCACCTCGCCTCTTTTTCGGTCCAACTCCAGACACACCGTGTTCTCGCTGAGGATGGTGTCGTTCCACTCGTAGGGCTTGTCGTCGAGCGTCAACTCTATCCCCGTCACCAGGATCGTGCCGAACCCGCCGGGTTGGCTACGAAGGATCGCGTCGCCGGATCGGACTATGTGCGCCCCCTCACCTCCCGCCCAGCTAATATAGCCCCGCTCAAAGTTGGAACGCCGGTATTTGCCCCACTGAAATTCATCGCTGGTTGGATAGCCGATGCTGCGCTCCCAGCCGGCCGCGGCCCAGGCTTTGCGGATCTCGCCGTAAACGGCAAAGGCGCCCGTCTGTGGCGTCCAATAGATCGAGGATTCGGGCCGGCCGGGCAGATGCATGGCGCGGAAGTGATTGAAGCGGCCGCGTCCGTCCGGCGTGGTCGATTCATCGGTGATGGGATAGCCAAATTGCACTCGGCCGAGCCCGTTCCATTTGGCGCCAATGCCGCCCCAGACACCATATGCAGTCTGTAAATCCGGATGCCAGTAGATAAAACCATTCTGGAACGAGTTGAAACGTCCGCCGTATGGAGCAGGGGCTTCGTCGCTGGTGGCCGCGCCTAATGGCCCTCGAGGGCCGCCAAGAGCCGAGTATTTTTCGCCGATCTTACCGTAAACGCGTTGAGCGAGCGCCGTTTCGGGTAGCGACACAAGCTGCACGGCCATGACTGCGAGCGCGGTTGCATTGACGCGGCAAGACCGGTTGTTGGAAAGAAACGTCAGCAAGAGACCGGCGTGTTTCACGATTGAGCGTAATGCTACGGTTGCTATGTGTTTCATGGGGATTCCTTTCTTTCTGGAAGGAGATCATGCTCCATCCACCGAGATAGGCGAAGCCGGGCGGCAAAGGCCGCCACTTTTGCGATAGTTTTTTAGGGACGCGCCGACCGCTGGGACTGCAGCGCGTCGCAAGCAATCCGGCGGCTCTTCTTGTTATTCTTGCGATGAGGCGCCCGGGGCCGAGCGGTCCGCAAGGCCGGTTGATCCAGGCTGGTGTCCGTGACGATAGAGGATAAAAGAATCCTGGTTGTGGATGACGATCTCCCCCAACTGGAAGCCACTTTAGAGATGCTCGGAAGCCAAGGCTTCCGGTACTACGGCACAACGTCGGAGGATGAGGCCTTAGCCTTCGCCCAGGCGGAGCCTCTCGACGCTCTCATCCTCAGCCTGAATTCGTCAGGACGCGCCCTCGATTTCCTGCGGGAGTTGCGGAATGCGAAACCAAGGCTGAGGGTCCTGGTCACGGCAGACTACGCGAGCGCGGCGCGCAGCTCGGCAATACGGGTTAGCGGCGCTTCCTCAATCCTTCACAGACCTTACTCAGCGAAGAGCTTGAGCGACGCAATGCACACACTTCTCACGAAGTGATCGAGCCTGATAACGCGATTGTGACATTGAGCGGATATAATTGCGTTTCGTTTAAACGTTGAATGGCGGCGCCTGCGTGGCGATGAGACGGTCGACAGGCGCGTTGCCCGAGGAGGACAATCAACGATGCAAAAACGGAATGACGCATATAGGTTAGGGAGAGCGCTTCGGATTTTCCTAATAGCCGGTTCAACCGTAGTTTTGGGTCAGGCTCAAGATCCACCAGCTACTAATCCCAATCGCACCGTTGGGCCGCAAAAGGATGGGTCTGTCGTCGTGTCGGACAACCAGACGCTGACGCCTGCCGGCAAGATCATTGAACTCGGTTCGCCGGTGCGCGCCAAAGCCATCGCTCTGAATCCGAATGTGAAGACGAATAGCGGCGCCGTCCTGCTGATGGGCTCGCCCCAGCCGATTATCGTGTTCAACACTGCGACTGGACAGGTTCTCCAGCGCTTCACTCCCTCGTCTATGAAAGGGGCGGAATCTACCTCCAGCAAAGCGGGGTCCTTCACCGGCATCACCTATTCCGCGGACGGCAAAAAGCCTGTTCTTCAGCCAGGACGACAACCACGTCGTCGATAGCGAATGTGGACCCGCAGACGGGTCTTTTGACCAACGGGCAGAGCGTGGAACTACCCGGTCCGCCAGCAGATGGCCGGCCGTATCACAATGCGAAATCCATCAACCCGGGCGGTATCGCAGTTTCCGGAGACGGCAAGCGCGCCTATGTGGCGCTGAACGTGGCCAACACGCTCGGCGTGATCGACCTGGCCGCTTCTCCGGCCAAACTCATCGCCCAGATTCCGGTCGGCAATGCGCCTAACAGCGTGGTCATCCATGGCAAGTATTGCCTATGTCAGCAACGAAGGCGGACGCCCCGCCACCAGCGAAGACTTCACGAACAATTCGGACGGCACACCGATCGTCGTCGACCGGAAAGATGCTTTTGCCATCACTGGGACTGTATCTGTTGTCGACCTCTCAGCGGGCAAGGAGGTGAAGACTGTCAAGGTGGGCCTGCACCCAGCCGGCATGACCATCTCCGGCTCCGATCTTTACGTTGCCAATGCGTACAGCGACAGCCTCTCGGTCATCGACCTGAACACCGATCAGGTCGTGCGCACCATCGATCTCAGCGTTCCGATCGCCGGTGGTTTCTTCGGCTCCGGACCGAATGGCGTCGCCGTTACCGACGACGGACAGGCTTTTGTCACGCTGGGCCAAGCCAATGCCGTCGCCGTCGTCAACCTTCAGGGACGGGATGCGCATCCGGTCATCGGTTACATTCCGACCGGCTATTTCCCGACCTCCATCGCCTACGACAAAGCGCAGAAGCAACTGGTGGTCGCCGACGACAAGGGTATGGGCGCGCATGTTCCCGCGCGTTCCGGCGGCCTCTCCGGCTTTAACACGCATCAGGATACCGGAACCGTCAATCTGATCCCGCTGCCGAATGCGAACTCAGCTGGCCCGGTTCAGCAAACAGGTCTTCGACAATAATCACTGGAACCTGACCACGAATATCGAGGTGGGACCGGAGTACATCGACGCGCACGCCGCGCCGGTGGCGGTTCCCAGGCACATCGGTGAGCCCTCACTGATCAAGTACGTCTTTCTGGTCATCAAAGAGAACCGCACCTACGACCAGATGCTGGGAGACGTGGCGTGGGGCGACGGCGACCCCTCGCTCGCGATCTTTGCGTCCGGCGGTTCCCAATCAGCACGCATTTGTCAAACGCTTCCCAATGCTCGACAATGTCTACGCTCCCAGCCGCCAGTCGGCGGATGGTCATCCATGGATCGGGATGTCGGGGTCCTTCTACTCCAATGATATCTTGTCGCCGGACTGGATTCGTTCTTATCCGGGCGGCAATTCCGACGATGCTCTGACATATACTCCGAAAGGCTTTTTATGGACCGCGGCGGAAGCCAAGGGACTTTCCGCCAGGCTGTACGGCGAATGGAGTAACGGCGCAAAGGTTGCCAAAAAGCCGGATGGCACGGAGTACACCTGGAGCGATTTCTACCATACCGCGCTATGCAAGGAAGGCAAAGCGCCCAAATCCAGTTGCATCGTTCCGGACGATGCGATCAGCGTAACCTCCGAGATTCCCTCGGCGGCCAAAATCATGGATCCGCATTATCCGCCGTTCAATCTCACGATTCCCGACCAATACCGAATGGATTACTGGATACCCGAGTTCCAGCGGCTGGATGCCGCCAACCAGGTTCCCAATCTGACGATTCTCTGGCTTCCGGACGATCACACCGCTGGAACCACAAAGGGCCAGCCATCTCCCGATCAACTACCAGGCCGACAACGATCTGGCTCTCGGCCGCATGGTGGAAGCGATCAGCCACAGCAAAATATGGGCGCAATCGGCCATCTTCGTAGAGGAAGACGATTCGCAGGGCGGCGTCGATCACGTGGATGGCCACCGCCAGCCGGTTTTTGTCATCAGCCCTTATACAGTGGCTCCGCAGGCGCCCGGCCAGGGCAAGGCAATTCATACAACGTACACCGCCGAGAACATCAATCGCACCATCGAGAACATCCTGGGTATGAAGCCTCTGACGCAGTTCGATCTGGTGGCATCACCCATGTTCGACGCGTTTCAGAACACGCCCGACCTGACGCCATATGACCACCTGTCTGCGGTCATCCCTCTCGACCAGGGGCCAGGCCTGGCGGCCGACAACACGCTTGGGTACAGCCCCATGCAGAAAGCCTGGCTCAAGGCTACGGCGGAAGTGATGAAAGGTAAGTACGACAAAGCCGACGCAGTGGACCCTAATTTCCTGAACCATGTCACGTGGTACTCGGCTACGGATTGGAAACGACCCTATCCGGGGGAGAGCAAGGTGGAGATGCCCGGGCCATTCGTCAAAGCTGCCAAGAAATATCGCGACGACGACGACGATAAGTAATGCGAACGGAACCTGCGTTTCGCCTTGATGACCTGTAAGTCGTTCGGTCCGCGCCGCGCAACAACTTGGTAAGCGGTTGTGCGTTTACGCCCGCGGCCCCGAACCTGACTTCGCCGCTTGCAGCATCTGGTCGGTGATCTCTCTTCGATATCGCGACGGCTGGAAGTTCTTCTCCCAGGATTCCCTTCCCGCCTTCACCAGCGCATTATAGCGTTCGGGATCGTGCAGGATGTCTACCGCCATTCGCGCCATCTCCTCGGGCGTATCGCAAAGTTGATCGAGAAATTCCGGGATTCCTCCGGCGCGGAATCCGATGACCGGAACTCCCGCCGCGAACGCCTCCAGAATCACCAGCGCGTTCGGCTCCTGCCACACCGATGGCACCAGAAGGAGGTCGAGATTCGCGAACGCGTCGTACACTTCGTCCACCCATCCCGGAAATTGCACCGGCATGTTCTCAGCCGCCATGCGCACGTCGCGTTCATACTGCTTGGCGGCCTCGTCGCCGAACAGCGCCGACCCGTAAACAAAGAAGTGGGCTTCGGGAATCGCCGTCAGAATCAGCGAGGCCGCGCGCAGAAATTCGCGCTGCCCTTTTTCCGGCGAGATGCGCCCGATGCAGCCGATCCGCGGCGCCCCTTCGCTGCGCGGCGCCGGCCCGCTCGGCGATCCCGTGACGGCGTTACGGACCACCTTCACGTGCGCGAACCGCCTCCAGCTTTCGGCGACGCTGTTTGACACCGCCGCCACTTGCGCATTCAACTCGCGTAGCGCGATGCCCGCCAGCCATCGCTGCGCCGGCGTGGTGAGGGCAGTGTGCGCATGGAAGAGCACCGGCGTGTTCAAGCGCGCCAGCGCCGCGGCCGGCAGGAGGCGCGGCCCGTTGATGTAGAGCAAATCCGGCGCGAACCGGGCGGCCAGCGCAGCGATCTCGCGCGCCAGCGCTGGCAGCTCCCGCGCGAAGCGCATCCCGTCCGACGCCGATTTTCTGCCGGAAGAGTAGGTTCCGCCGGAGACGCGCGCCGTGCGGAATCCAAGACCCTCCACTTGCCCGAAAACGTCGCCATCGCCCGGCATGGCTACCAGTGCATTCCAGCCGCGCTGGCGTATGCCGCACAGCGACTCCAGCAGCATGCGCTGTCCGCCGCCGCGGTCACTGTACTGGTCGAGGACGAGGATTCTCATGCGCCGACGGCCAGGGCCAGCACCCAGAAGTAGACCGGCAGCACGCGCCAGAATGTGAGCACGTCGGCGGAAAACATCTGCACCATCTGGCCCGACCAGAAGCATAGCATCCAGGCGCCGCAGAAAGAGGCGCGCGGGTCTGCTCGCCGTGCGGCGCGCGCGCAGGCGCGCAGAATCGCCACGCACATCCACAGCAGGGCCGCGATCCCCAAGACGCCCGTTTCCACCAGCACGCTCAAGTAATTATTGTCTGCCACCAGCGTGCTTCCCAGATAGTCGCTATATGGCAGCGTCTTATAACCGATGCCGAAAAACGCCTGCCACGGATTGGCTTGGATCCACGCAGTCAGCAGATGCCACGTTTCCACGCGGCCCGAAAGCACGCCGGCTGTCTCCGAGAACAGGCCCTCGGCCGACCCCGAGAGCCGCGTCCAGTACATTTCGGCGAACGACGGAAAGATCTTCCAGGTGAGCAGCGCGCCGGCAGACGTCGCGATCGCGAGCACCACCATCACCTTGGCCAGCGGCACCCGTTTGCGATTGTGCCAGACCAGCACCGCGCATGCCACCGCGATATTGATCAGCGACGATCGCGAATAGGAGAGCACCAGTGCCGCGAAGAAAACCGCCCCGCCCGCCAGCAGTCCCTTGCGCGAGACGGGCGATTCGGCGCGTGGCCGCGAGAAGGCCACCGCGATCATCACCAGGAAGAACGCGCAGAAGTTGCCCAGCGTGCTCGCCTCGTAAAACAGGCCCTGCGCGCGCCGGTAGACGCCGGAATCCAGCCACAC
The DNA here is from genome assembly GCA_963815475.1 of uncultured Solibacteraceae bacterium. Classification (GTDB taxonomy): domain Bacteria; phylum Acidobacteriota; class Terriglobia; order Bryobacterales; family Bryobacteraceae; genus Sulfopaludibacter. Next base: position 1,513,650 of record CAWFHD010000001.1, read on the forward strand.
GAACTGCGCCCCGTATCCAGCCGGAGCGGGAAACTGATAGTAGAAATCGACGCAGGCAAACAGCGCGGAGGCCACCGCGATCCAATATAGTGTGCGCACTGCCGCGCGGAACAGTCCCGGCTCCGCTGCGGTGGCGGCGCGGAAAGGACCGTGCGCCGTGTAGAAGTAAACGTAAATGGAAATCCCCAGCAGCGCCACACGCGCCAGGCTGCCGGCCGCGGCCGTGTCTCCGGAATGCCATGCGGCCGACGCCACGCTGGTGAGCAGCACGCCGAACAGTGACAGAAATGCCACGTTGAGGCTCGACGATGGGATGCGCCATTCCGACAACCACAGGGCTCCACAAAAGATGCCGAGCGCGGCGAAAACCAGGCAGGGATGCGGCCCCGAATTGCCGATCTCGATGGGCAGTGGAGGCAGCAGCAGCGCCGAGGCGAAGAAGAGCGCGATCCACCGCGAGGGCCGCTGCACGGTCCACCAAACCAGCGGCAGCGCGACGGCGGGCGCGGCCAGCATGGCCTTCGAGACCAGTGTGGGAGCGGCGGCAATGGCAGCCGCCCAGCATCCGCAGGCAAGCGCCGCCACGAAGGCCGAACGCTGCCGCGCAGGAACTACTTCAGCCGGCATGGCTCACAAGTTCTGGCTCCGGATTCCCGCCTTCTGCCCGCGAGCTTCCGCCTGCAGCAAATCGCGCCGGCCAATGGCTTTTTGCTCCAGGAAATTGAGCTGCAGCGCCAGATACAGAATCGGGAGCACCAGCCCCAACAGCAGAGCCACGGCAAGATTGAGGGGAAGATTGGGAGACGAAGGTCGCTCCGGCACAATTCCGGGATCGATCACCTTCAATCGCTCGCCGCGCAGCCCCGATTCTCCCTGCGACTCGCGCAGACGGTTCTCAATATTGGCGAGCCCGTTCTGCAATGCCTTGCGCTCCGCTTCGAGCGTGTCGCGATGAGCCATGCGCGTGGCCAGCAGTTTCTCGCGGTCGGCAGCGCGCCGGTCCAGAGCGTCAATCTGCTTGTGCAATTCCGCGATGCGCGCCTTCGCGTTGGCCGAGTCGGACTGGAGCTGCGCCTTCTGCTGCCCGCCTGCCTCCTGCTCGCGCTGCCCCGCATCGGCCACCGAGACTTCGAAGCTGAGCGCCTCCTGCTGCAGTTTGGAGCGCAGGTCGGCCTCATTTTCCATGGCCGCTTTCAGATCCTCCACCGGCTCGCTCGAAAGCAGTTTGGCCCACTCCGCATCGATCTGATTCAGCCGCCCGCGCGCATCCACCTCCTGCTGTTCCAGGCCATGCGAGAGTTCGCGGTCGCTCTCGGTCACGATGGTGCGATTCAGGTCCACGGTGGATTCCGCCAGGAATTTGGCCAGCGCCTGCGCCTTACGCGGGTCCGGCAGGGTGGCTGAAATCTCCAGAATGCGGGTGTTGCGAACCAGCGCCACTTTGAGCACGCTCTTCTTCAGCGACTCGATGGACCGGGTTCCCAGCGCCGAGCGGAGATCCAGTTGAGTCATGGCCTTTTGGAACTGGCTGTCGCTCGCGGCAAACTCTTCGTAAGTGCGGAGCGACTCCAGGTAGATGGGGCTGATTGCCATGGCGGCGCGCAGGTCGGAGCCCGCCGGGGGCTCGATCACAATGCGCGCCACTGCCGTGTACTGACGGGTTTGGACGAGACTGAAGAGAGTCGCCAAGACGATGGCGATGCCGCAACTGGCAACGATGAGCCGCCACCGCGACCGCATATAATTTACGTATCGAAACGCATCGATTGGAGCGGCCATGCGGATTTTCTTGTAGTGTAACCGATATGGCTTCGTTCCAGGCCGCGGTAATCGGGCTGATTGCGCTAATTGTCGCGCCAGGGCTATTTTTTTACTTTGATGTCACGCCCAAAATCGCGGTTCTGCTGTTGGGAACCGCAGTCGCGCTGCTCTGGCCGCGCGGCGCCGGCGCTTTCGCGGGTCCGCGCAGTTTCGCCTGGCTGTCGGCGGCCAGCCTGATATCGTTGGCCATCTCGACGGAACTCTCCAGCAATCGGGCGCTGTCGCTCTTCGGCACGAACTGGCGGCGATACGGTCTGATCACCCAAGCCGTGGTGCTGATTTTCACGTGGCTGGTGGCGCAAAATGTGGCAGGCAAGCCGGAGCGTGCGCGCGCCATTCTACGGGCCGTGGCCCTCAGCGGAGCTATCACCGCCATCTTCGGGATCGCGCAATATTTCGGGGTGGACCCGATCCTGCCCAAGGCCGCTTACCACGTCGGTGAAGGAATCTGGACGATCGTGCGGCCTCCGGGCACGCTCGGCTATGCGAGCTATTTCGCCACGTGGCTGCTGGCGGTGGTTTTTCTCAGTCTGGCGCTGGCCGGTTGGGAAACCAGCGTGCGCGTCCGAATCGGGTGCTACGCCGCATCGGCACTCGCCGCCGTTGCCATCGTACTCACCGGAACGCGCGCGGCCATGTTGGCGCTGGCAGCCGGGATGGTGGTGTGGCTGTTTGGGCGCGGCTTCCGAATTCCCCGGCGCGCCCTGACGGTGGCGGCGGCGCTGCTGATAGCGGCCGTGGCCTTCTACTACTCGCCGCCCGGATGGCAACTTCGCAGCCGGAGCCGCTGGTTCGCGGAGGATCCCTGGGGCGGCGCGCGCGTTCGCCTCTGGCAGGACTCACTCGCCATGGGCCTGCGCCGGCCCCTGGGCTATGGCCCCGAAGTCTTCACGGCGGTATTTCCGCGCTTCGAATCGCCCACTCTCGCGCGCGCCTATCCCGACTTCCTGCACGAATCGCCGCACAACATTCTTCTCGATGCCCTGGTGGCGCAAGGAATTCCCGGGCTCGCAATCCTGGTGGGATTCTGCTGGATTGGTTTCACGGCGGCATGGCGGCGCAAGCAGCTCTGGCTGGCGGCCGCGCTGGCGGCGGCAGTGGTGAGCCAGATGTTCACCGTGTTCACGATGCCGACGGCGCTGATCTTCTACGTGACCATCGCGATCGCCGTCGCCATGGGATCTGATCCCGCACAGCCCGGCCGTAAAGGGACGATGTTTTCCATTGCAGTTGCGATCCTGCTGGTGTTCGCCTCCATCCGCCTCACTCTCACCGACCACGCATTGGCGTTGTCCAAGGATTCCCTGGCACAGGGCGACGTGGCTGCTGCCGCTTCGCATTTTGCCGACTACGATCGCCTGCGCCCTCCCGGTACCGGCAGCGACCTCTGGTACTCGCGGGCATTGGCTGAGCTGGCCGCCACTGCGCCCAATCCGTCCGCACGAGTGCAGGCGATGGTGCAGGCGAGTGCCGCCGCCGTGCGCGCCACCGGGACCTCGGAAGAGCCGTTCAACGCCTGGTACAGTCTCTCGTCTTTTTATGCCGGGCAGAACGATTTCGCCAACACCGAACGGTGCCTGCGGCAGGCCATCGCGGCCCGGCCGAACTGGTTTAAGCCTCACTGGACGCTGGCCCAGGTGTTGCGCCTGGAAGGACGAATGGGCGAAGCCGCACAGGAAGCCGCCATTGCCGCCGACCGGAATGGGGGGAAGAACCCGGAAGTTGCCCGAACGCTCTATGAGATACAGTCACAATCCGCACCAGCTCATTCGCAACCTTAGTAAAATCTCGGCCGTTTCATTGTTCAGGTAGGTATCCGTTACTACAATTGAAGCTATGAGGGCACTATCCTTGCGGCCGGTAATCGTCACTTTCGCATTTCTACTTGGCGCCGTTGGCGCGTTTGCACAGCAACCTGTGGTCGCCGCTGGAGGCGTATTGAACGCCGCCAGCAACGCGAAGGGCGTGTCCGTTGCCCCGGGGTCGCTGGTTTCGATTTATGGGACCGCGCTGGCTTCGTCACTGGCTAATGCCGACACCATTCCACTTTCCACCAAGCTCGGAAACGTCTCCGTGACGTTTGGCGGTATTCCCGCGCCCCTGCTCTTCGTGAGCAACGCGCCGCAGCAGATCAACGCCCAGGTGCCATGGGAACTGGCGGGCAACACGACCACGCAAATTGTGGTCACTAACGGCGGAACGGCTTCCGCGCCCCTCAGCGTGCCCCTTACCTCGGCCGCGCCCGGCATCTTCTCATTCCTCTCCGGCGTTGGACAGGCGATCGCGTATGGCAATAGCGACGGACAATTCGCGGCTCCCGTGGGCGCTTATCCGGGATTGACCACGCACCCGGCGAAGATCGGCGATCCCACTTCGCTGGTGATCCTCGCCACGGGCCTTGGCCCGGTGAATCCCGCCGTGCAGACCGGCAACAACGCTCTCGACGGCCAACTCCACCAGTGCGTCACCACGCCGACTGTCACCGTGGGAGGAGTGCCCGCACAGGTGCTGTTCGCCGGAATGACCGCCCAGTTCGTAGGCGTCTACCAGTTGAATATCGTGATCCAGCCCGGGACTCCCACCGGAGATGCCGTGCCGCTGCAGATCTCGATGAACGGCGGCACTCCCACCACCAACCTGGTGACCATCGCGGTAAGCAACTAGCATAAGTGGGGCAGGCTTCAGCGTGTGCGGGACTTTAGTCCCGCCCGGCCGGTTGGCGAACTCAGGTCCGCCGCAGACTAAAGTCCGCCCCACAGGAAACTCTGTCCCACTGTCCCAATAGGGACAACGCATCGCGGGCCGGCTCTTAAATCCGGCAGGTTCGCCCTGAATCCGGCTCTTTCTCCGAAGTGGCTCGGCGCGTGCATGACAGGTTGGCGGGAGACCATTCATGAGCCGCGATCCGGGAGTGACGGCCTACTCAATCGGCGAGCCTTTCGGAAAGGCGCTGCCGAGAATACGGGAGGCACTTGTCAATGCGGAGTTGTGCATTACCGGAGAATTGGACATTTCGGAGAGGATCCGGCGGCAATTGTGCCTGGGCTTTGAGCCATGCTGACTGCTACTGGTGGATACACCGTACTTGATGCTGGAATCCGTCACGTTGGACCGCGCGGGGGCCCTGCTATTGCCGCTGCACCTGGTGGTGTTCGCTACCGGGGCGCGGACCCAGGTGCAATGGCTGAACCTCAGCGGTCTGGAAAGGACCAGGCTTTCGCCCTGCGGCGCTCGCGCCCCGATCCAAACTACAGACCGCGCTTTGCCGTGCGCTCGAACACATCGCACTGCGCGAAGATCTCGACCTCTCTGCCTCATGAAAGCTGAGGGAGATTGTCGGGCGTTAAAGCTTCGCCTTCCTCCTTGCGAAGGCCGTACTTCTCCATTCGATAAATCAAGGTCCGGCGGCTGATATCCAGATATCGCGCCGCCTGCGTCTGATTGCCATCGAACTTCGCCAGCGCGCGGACGATCAGCTCTTTTTCCACGCCTTCCAGGCTGATGCCATGCGGCGGCAGCGCCATCTGCAGAGCGTCCAGCACGGGGCGTTCGTTTCGCAGGAAGTCGGGCAGATCGGCGATGGCCACCTCGTCGCCGCGCGTCAGCACCACCAGCCGTTCGATGGCGTTTTCCAGTTCCCTCACATTGCCCGGCCAGGTATATGCGGCAAAGTATTGCAGCACGGACGAGAGGCAGCATCAGATTCTCGCGATGCTGCCTGGCTTTGATCTTCACAAACAGATTCTGGGCCAGCTCCGGGATGTCGTCCGGCCTCTCGCGCAGCGGCGGCAGTTCCAGGGTGATCACCGCCAGCCGATAGTACAGGTCCTGTCGAAAGGTGCCGTCCTCGATCATGGCGTGCAGGTTCCGATGCGTGGCGGCGATGATCCGGATGTCGATTTCGACCGGGCCGCGTCGCGCCCACCTTGTCGATCTGCCCCTCCTGGATCAGGCGCAGCACTTTGACTTGCAACTCCAGCGGCAGTTCGCCGATCTCGTCGAGGAACAGCGTTCCGCCGTCTGCCATTTCCACCTTGCCGCGCCTTGTTCGCCCCGGCGCCCGTGAATGAGCCCTTGCAGTAGCCGAAGAGCTCCGATTCCAGAAGGTCCTTGGGGATGGCGCCGCAGTTGATGGTGACGAATGGCTGGTCTTTGCGGCTGCTATTGCGGTGGATGGCCTTGGCAAGCAGTTCCTTGCCTGTTCCCGTTTCGCCGCGAATCAGAATGGTCGGTTCCGCTCTGGGCCGCCCGCGACGCCAGGTCGAGCACGTGCATGAGCTTCGCGGAATGGCCGATGATGCTCTCGAAGCCGTACTTCGCATCCAGAGCCGTGCGCAGGTGCTGGACTTCATCCAGCAATCTCCGATGCTCCAGGGCGCGTTTGAGGACCGCGGCAAGCTGGGCATCGTTCAAGCGGCTTCGTCAAATAGTCGTAGGCGCCATCGCGCATCGCGGCCACGGCCGTCTCAATGGTGCCGTAGGCGGTGATCACTACCGTCAGGCTGCCGGGATAGTGTTTCTTCACCGTTCGCACCAGGTCGAGTCCGGAGATGCCGGGCATCTTCAGGTCGGTGAGGACCACGGCCACCGCATTCGCGGAGAGGATTTCGATCGCCTCCTGGCCGGAGGCCGCGGTAAGCACCTCGCATCCCAGGTCCTCCAACTGCATCTCCATCACGCGGCGCAGGCTCTGATCGTCGTCTACCACAAGCACGGTTTGTCGTCTCATTGGAGCGCTCCCTGCAGGCGTGGCAGCACGATACTGAACCGGGCGCCGCGCGGCACATTCGGTTCGGCCATAATGACGCCGCCATGCTGCTGCGCGATCTGATGCGCTACGGAGAGGCCCAAGCCGGTGCCATTTTCCTTCGTAGTGAAGAAAGGATCGAAGATCTTATCCATCAATTGTCCTTCTACCCCCTCCCCCTCATCAATCACCTGAATTACGATCCTATCCTGTTCCAAGCGCGCGGCCACCTTCACTTCGGACAAATCCGACGATGCGTGGATGGCATTGATTAGCAGGTTGAGAACGGCCTGCTCGATCTGCTCCGGATCGCACTCCACGATGGGGAAATTGGGGGCCACCTCCAGCAGAATGCGCACCTGCTTGGAGGCGGTGGCATGCGCGGCGAGTTCGGTCACCGAGCCCAGCAGATTCCGCAGATCGGTGAGCTTGTGGCGCGGCTTCCGCGGCCGCGCAAACTCCAGGAACTGCGTCAGCAGCCGGTTGAGCCGTTCGCATTCCTTCTGGATGATTTCCACGCACTCGCCGTGCCGCGCCTCAGAGAGATTGGACCGCTTCAGGATTCCGGCGGCGCCCGCCAGGCTTGCCAGGGGATTGCGAATCTCGTGGGCCAGTCCGGCGGAGAGTTGGCCCAGAGCCGACATGCGCTCGGCGCGCTTCACCTGCTCGAAGCTCTCCTGCAATTCCCGGTAGACCTCCGTCAGCCGGGTGGTGGTCCGCTCGAGCGCGAGTCGCTGCTCCCGTTCGCGGCGAGACAAAATTCCAGTAAACACTCCCGCGGCGCAGAAGACCGGAATGTCCAGCAGTTGGTCGCTGGCGTAGGGCGGCATGATGGTCAGCAGTCGTAAAGTATGCGGAAGGCTGGAAAGCCCCACCAGTATGCCCGCGGCGAGTCCCCCGCGCCATCCGAAATACATACCCGCGAAAACGATGGGGAGGTAGTAAAGGTGGGTGAGCAGGTTATACCAATGCAGGAAACTGTGCGGCAAGATGAAATGCAGGCCGCCGCACAGGCAAATAAAACCGACGATCGCGATCCAGCGGAGACAGTCAATCCGCTCCGCCTCGGTCTGAGGCCACATCGCTACTTTCAATCGGGATACCATCGCCAGTTTATCTGGAATCCTGAGAGAGTGGAAAGCTGCATCCGCGGCGCACACCGGATTGGGGCGGTGTGCGCCGCGAACCTCCGCAGCAGCTTTCAAGGCTGGGAGCCGCTATGGATGCGACCTCTCTATTGGAAGCCGTCAATTCGGCGGCGCATCGCATCTTGCATCCGGATCGCCACGATGCGATTCGCGAGGAATTACGCCTCTGCAAACCGAAACACCGCGTACAGGGCTCCGAACAGAACCAGCGAAACCAGCAGCACCAGCCCGTTCCGCATCAAGCGTTGTCGCGGCGGAAGATCCGCGTCCTGGTCCCGCCTCATCCTTTGGTCTAAGTCTTCAAACATAACGTTGTCCCCCCTGTTCCAAAACGGACTATCCCCGGCGAACTAGTCCCAAGACGGCCAGTTCGCCGCGAGGATTACGGTGTTGTCGGCTCGCGGAAGTCGATGCTGATTTTCGCGCCGCCTGGCCGAATCTGGCTGATCTTGGTGACACCATCTTCCTTCTGCGTGTAAACCTCGGTGGAGCTGGTCTTCTTTTCCAGGCTTATCACTTTGGCCGTTACAGGCAACACTTTACCGGTTTTGAGTTCGGTGACTGTCACCGCCGTGCCGTCAACTACTACCGAATACTCGCCCGCCGACACGGAGGCGCCGCCGATCCTCGATTCCGGCAGCGTGACGCGATAGCGATCGTCCGCGCTCGCGGGCATAGCCATCAGCCCGAGCGCAGCTAGCATGTAAATAAACATCTTCGTAGTCTTCATAAAACTGACCGCCTCCTGTTGGTTGTCAGCCCTTGCAATAGCACGCGGGATGCCGCTGGGGGGGGGGTGGTTGAAGGGAATTGGCGGAGACGATCTCGAAAACGGTATATCGTAGGACTTGAAGGAGAACTGAAAGCGCAACTCCGGATTGCAAAAGATCAGAATTAGACTTTAATCACTGAAATGCGGATCATTGAATTTGGAGGGGGCGTAGCCTTCATCCTTGGAATCTTCGTCAACCATCTGGCGGCCAGATTGCTTAAGACGAAGGCTCCAGCATAGCCGCGCCAACAGGTTTAGCACGATAACAACGTGCATTGAGTCTTCCGACCGGCCCTAATAACCGTGTACCCTCGTTAGAACAGGCCCGGAAGCCACACACCACGGCTCCAGAATCGCTCGAATCGGCCTGGGACGCGTCCTCAAGCCTGGATGACATTGAGGCCGGGAACGTTTTGGAAGTGCCGGATATTGCCGGTAGCAACACCGAAGCCAAGCTGCAAGGCAGTAGCCGCGATCAGCAGATCTTCGAAAGCGATGCTCACTCCCTGTTCGGCCCGCTCGCCTTCGATGCGGCCGGCGAGCTTGGCTGTCTCGACGGTCACCGGATGCACGGGCACGTCGCGGATGAGTTCATCGACGAAGGCCTGCCGGCGCTGCCGACGCTCTTCCAGCTTGGCGCGTTGAATGCCATGCGCGAGTTCCACCACGGTCACCACGGAAAGGCCGATCTGGATCTCTCCGTAGTCGGTTTTGAAGTGCTCCAGAATCTGACGCACTGTGTGTCCCTGGCGCTCGGCGGCGATGACCACACTGGAATCGAGGATCAGTCCCACGAAGGCGGGTTCCACGGCTTGCGATTGCGGATGATCGCTTCCACGTCCGCGGCGAAGTCCGGATCGAGCGTGGGAGCATGGCCTGTCTCTTCTTCGTGCGCTTTCGCCAGGGCGATGCAGTCGGAGATGGTACGGCGCACGGGAGCGGCGGCTCGGACCACGGCCAGAGGTTGCGCATCGCGCTCGATGACGACTTCCTCACCGGCCTGGACCCGTTGCAGGATGCTGGCCATATCGCGCACCGCATCGGCTTCGCTTATGTGTAGCACTCGCGTCCTCACTTCCTCGATCATACCGGTTCTTCCTCCCCCTTGTCCTCTTCGCGGCATGTTCGTCCGATCCGGGTCTGTCGTCTTCGTTAGGCGTCACGAGCTATGGCCTCCCGCCGCGAACGGAGTTGGGCGCGATCCGATTATGCTCGCCCGGGAGCTTCTCAGACACACGGCCGTCAAAAGAGCCGACAACTGCTTGATACGAAAACTGGATGTTGTGGTGAGTCGGGCGGGACTTGAACCCGCAACCACCGCCTTAAAAGGGCGATGCTCTACCATTGAGCTACCGACCCGCTGTCAGGAAACTGAACCGGAAAGCGACGCTGGTTTATAGTTTATCAAACGTCTCGCGCCACGCCTAATTTTCGCGCTTCCCGCTATACTTGCTTCAGACGCACAACATTCATGAGCCGGCTGGCGCGCCGTTTTTTCCTAACGCTCCTCGCGATCGTGTTTACGCTCGCCGTGGGCACGGTTGGGTTTACTGTAATCGACAACTACCCGCCGTTCGATGCCTTCTACATGACCCTCACCACCATGACCACGGTGGGTTATGGCGAAGTGCATCCGCTCTCGCATGCCGGCCGCGTCTTCAATTCGTTTCTGATCATCTTCGGCGTCACCTCCATCCTCATCGCCATCGGCGCCATGACGCAGAGCATCATCGAACTGGAATTTGGCGACGCCTTCGGCAAACGGCGGAACAAACGCATGATCGACAAACTCAAAGATCACTACATCATCTGCGGCTACGGCCGTGTGGGCCGCGGCGCCGCCGAAGAGCTCCTCCACGCCGGCGTGCCTTTCGTGGTGGTGGATATCGCTCCCGACCGCGTGGAGCGCGCCATGCACAGCGGCATGCTCGCCGTTGCCGCCGATTCCACACGCGACGACACCCTCCGCCAGGTAGGCATCGACCGCGCGCGGGGCTTGGTAGCGGCCCTCGCCACCGACGCCGACAATCTCTTCGTTCTCCTCTCGGCCAAGGGACTCAACCCCCAGATCTACGTCTCCACCCGAGCCGCTGAAGAAGGCGCCGATGCCAAGATGCGGCGCGCCGGCGCGGACGCGGTCTTCGCGCCTTACGCCATCACCGGCCACCGCCTGGCGCAATCGCTGCTCCGCCCCCACGTGGTCCAGTTCCTCGACTTCACCACCAACGACCTCGACAAAGACATCGCCATCGAACAGGTGCGAGTCGCCGAAAACAGCCCCATGGTGTCGAAGACCATTCGGGACATGCAGCTCGGCAAGGAAGTGGGCGTCATCGTCCTGGCCATCCGCCACCGCGACGGTCGTATGGAATTCAATCCCCCGGCCGACACCTCCGCCCATGGGGGAGACTTCCTGATCGTGATGGGACGAGAGCAGAACTTGAGAACCCTCGAAACCCTTCTGGCCGGATAGATCTTAAGGCCTCAGTATTAGGCGCACGCGCACTGTTTCGTTATAATGGGCATCGCGCCAGCTATGAACCGCATTCGCAAGATGTTCGAGTCCATTGCGTACGCCGGCATGAAGCCGACCGGCACTCCACAGGGGAAACGCCTGGGATGGCTCGGCCCACTGGCGGGTCCTATCACGCGTTTTCTCGACGGCGGCGCGCGCCCCGACGATCCCTTTTATCTCACCAACCGCACCCTCGGACAAAAAATGCGGGCGGTGCTGGTGATCGCCGCTCCCTGCCTCCTGGTGGCCGGCGCCATCGGACTTGCCGCTATCGGCTATTTCGATAGTGCCGCGCCCAAGCAGCCACCTGCCCCGACTCTCACGCCCGAACAGGTGGCGACCAAGATGCTCCCGAACCTGGATAAGGACCTGAAGATCGACGTCAACCGCGACGTCGAAGTGATGGACGTCCACATCGAGAGGGGATCCACCATCAAGGTAGCCGGTTCCGCCCGCAACACCACGGACCACCCCATGCTCAACACCGAACTGGTCTTCGACCTTACCAACGGCGCAGGCTCCCGCTTGGGCGCGGTCAGCACCAAAGTCGCCAGGATCGAACCCAAATCCGTCGCCGATTTCTCGTTTCCGGTGGAGCAGCACGAAGCCGCCTTTGCCCTGGTTCGCGAAATTCGCATGCGGTAATTCCGCCAGTCTTACCTCCGAAACCGGGAGAATCCCGCCCGTCTTGCAGCTGTCGCTTCCATCCTCAACCCGACATCGGTTTGTAAAGATTCCCTTGACACGATTGGGCAACCGCCTTAGAATCAACCCAATCAAATTTGCCTTTAACGGAGGGCAAAACCAGATCTTTTAAATTTTGGAGGGGATACCCAAAATGATTAGCCGAACACTCGTTCGCAAGGGCGAGGCTCGCTCTTTCCACCAGTTAGTTGTGGTGTCTGCGGCCTTAGTGTTGGCCGCGATCGCTACTCCTGGCTGGTCACAATCAACCGCAACCGGAACCGTCTCGGGTCAGGTCACCGATCAACAGCACGCCGTCATCGGAGGCGCTGAAATCAAAATGAATAACCCCGCGACGGGTGCGTCTATGTCGACCACCACGAATGACGCTGGACGCTACAGCTTTCTCAACGTCCCGCCCGCCACATACGACATCACTGTCAGCAAGATGGGCTTTTCACTGCAAAGAGTAGACAGGCAGCAAGTGGTAGTCGGACAGGTGCTTACCATCAATGCGGTTATGGAAGTAGGCGCCACTACCACTACGGTAGAAGTCACTGCCGCCGTCGGCGCTGAGTTACAGACCACCAATGCTACGGTTGGCCAGACGCTTACCGGACAGTCGCTGGTCCTGTTGCCCAACCTCGGCCGGGAAGCGGCAGCCCTCACTATCTACCAGCCGGGTGTCTCCCCTGAAGGCGCAGTAGCGGGCGCCATGTACGATCAAAACACCTTCCAACTCGATGGCGGCAACAACTCCAACGACATGGACGGCACCATGAACACGTACACGCCGAGCTATGCCAATAACGGCGCGCCTACCGGCACAATGCCCACGCCCATTGAGAGTATCGAGGAGTTCAAAGTCTCCACCAGTGGCATGACCGCCGATTTCAACGGCTCCTCGGGCAGCCAGGTGCAGATGGTGACCAAGCGCGGCACTAACGGCATCCACGGCGCCGGCTACGAGTATTATTTCGGCAGCGACATCGGCGCCGCCAATACGTGGGACAACAACCACACTCCGTCCGGATCGCTCGGCTATACACCCATCCCCGTCACCCACAACAACCGCTTCGGCGGCGCTTTGGGCGGACCCATCGTGCCCAAGAACCTGCTCGGCGGCAAGTGGTACGCTTTCGTGAACTACGAAGGCTTCCGCTTTCCGCAATCGGCCATCGTTTCCAAAGCTGTTCCCACCCCCACTCTGCGCGCCGGTGTTATCTTCATCAATGAGGGTTCGGCGGGCTTTGTTCCCTACAACCTCAACAACAATCCGGTGACCGTGAACGGAACGACTTACGCTCCCGCGGTTTGCCCTAACGGATCCTGCGATCCGCGCGGCCTCGGCTTTAACCCGACGGTTTCCCAGCTCTGGCAGAAGTACATGCCGCTCCCCAACACCACCACCGGTGGCGACCACTACAACACATTGAACTACCAGGGCGTGGTCGGCCTCCCCATAAAGTCCAACCAGGTTACCGCTCGCATCGATCACGATTTCAGCGAGAAGTGGCACTTCATGACGAGTTATCGCGACTATCGCTATGTGCCGCTAACTACCAGTCAAGTGGATTACGGCGGCGCGCTCCCCGGCGACACGCTCGGCACTCCGTCTGCGGTCGCGCCGCGCCCGCAGGCCCCCAGTTACTGGGTGGCCGGTATGACCACCATCATCAATCCGACCACCAACAACGATTTCCGCTTCAGCTATCTGCGGAATTTCTGGCAGTGGGGCACTGCCGGCGCCACGCCGCAGCTTCCCGGCTTGGGCGGCGCGCTCGAGATCGGCGGAGAATCCTCCTCCGCGTTGATCCCTTACAACGTCAACACGCAGAGCGTCCGTCAACGGTTCTGGGATGGCCAGGATAAGATGATCCGCGACGACGTCACCAAGATCAAGGGCAACCACATGATCAGCTTTGGCGGCCAGTATCAGCGCAATTTCGACTATCACCTGCGCAACGATAATGGCCAGGGCATCATGAACCAGGCGGTGTATCAAATCACCAGCGGCGGCGGCATGACTTACCCCTCGCAGTATCGCCCGGCCGCCGTTCCCAGCGCGCAGATCAGCAATTACAACAAGCTGTACTCCGAAGTCCTCGGAATCGTCGACCAATCCCAGGACCTGTTCACACGCAGCGGCACTGCGCTCAATCTCCAGCCGCCGGGATCGTTCATGTACGATCAGAGCATCATCCCCTCGTACAACGTCTACTTCACCGATACCTGGCATGTGAAGCCCAGTGTCACTCTCACTTATGGCCTTGGCTATACGCTCGAAATGCCGCCTTACGAGTTAAACGGCAAACAAGTGGAGTTGACCGATACCAGCGGAAAGCCATTTAGTGTCAATAGCTATCTGGATGCCCGCCAGGCTGCGGCCCTGCAGGGCCAGGTCTTCAACCCCACACTCGCATGGGCCACCGTCAAGAACGTGACGGGAGCCAGCACCAAGTATCCGTACAATCCCTTCTACGGCGGCGTCAGCCCGCACGTAGCCTTGGCCTGGAATCCGAAATACACGGATGGCATTCTTGGCAAGATCATGGGCAACGGCAAGACAGTGATCCGCGGAGGTTACAGCCGCGTCTTCAGCCGCCTCAACGGCGTCGGCCTCGTGCTCATCCCCCTGCTGGGCACGGGACTTGGCCAGGCCGTTTCCTGCTATCCGAGCAAGACCGGTCAGTGTCTGGGTAATGCGGGCGTCGATCCCACCACTGCTTTCCGCATCGGGACCGACGGCAACACCGCTCCCCTGCCCGCCGTTTCCGCTACCCTGCCCCAGCCATACGTTCCCGGCGTGAACGGCAATGCCGCGTCCGGCTCGGGTTCCGTGCTCGACCCCAACTTCCGCCCAGCCCGCACTGACAATTTCAACCTCAGCATCCAGCGCGAAATCTCGGCGCACATGCTGTTTGAGATCGGCTACATCGGCCGCATCATCCGCAATGAATGGCAGCAGCTCGATCTCGACGCCGTTCCCACCATGACCACTCTGGGCGGACAGACGTTCGCTTCCGCCTTCGCGCAAACCTACTTCGCCGTGGCCGCGAATCCCAACGGCCTGATCAATGTGGCGCCACAGCCGTTCCTCGAATCCGCGCTCGGCGGCGCCAGTTCGTCCTTCTGCAAAGGCTTTGCCAGTTGCACCGCGGCCGTAGCCAACAACTCCACCATGAACGGCCTGATCCAGAACAATCAGGTCTATCAATTGTGGGCCGCCCTCAACGGCGCATCTTCCTGGACTCTGGGCCGCACCATGCCGAGCAGCAGTTCCGCCGCCATTCCCGCCGGCCAGCTTTCGGCGGTCTATTACGACGCCTCCAACGGCTTCGGCAATTACAACGCGGTTTACACCTCACTTACCGCCCACGATTGGCACGGCGTCACTTCGCGCGCCAATTTCACCTGGGGCCGCGCTCTCGGCACTGGCAACTCCTCGCAGGCCACCAGTTCCTACAGCGTGCTCAATCCCTGGAACATCAACGCCAACTATGGTCCGCAGTTCTTCGACTACAAGTTCATCTTCAACCTCACCATGGTCTGGCTCGATCCCTATTACAAATCCCAGAAGGGCCTCATGGGTCACTTACTGGGAGGGTGGGCCATCGCTCCCCTCTTCACTTACCACTCCGGCCAGCCCCTGGGAGTCTTCAACTTCAACGGCAGTTGCGAATCGTTTGGTGAAATGAACTGCAACACCGGCAGCACCAACGGCAACAACTCGCTGATGGCCGATGGAGCGGTGCTCGCTTCCAAGTACACCGGCGGCACTTCCGCCAACTACAACCTCAACGTCTCGGAGACTACGGCCAGCGGCGCCGGCGTGAACTCCAACGCCGCCAACGGTGGCAACAGCATCAACATGTTCCGCAACCCGGATCAGGTCTATAAAGAATTGCGGCCCTGCGTCCTCGGCTTCGATACCAGTTGCGGCAACGGCGGCAACTTCCGCGGCATGCCGTTCTTCAATCTCGACATGACCATCTCCAAGGACCTCGGCATCTGGAAGGAAAAACTCGGGGCCACCCTGATCTTCCAGATCTCGAACGTCCTCAACCACACCCAGTTGGGCGACCCGTACCTCGACATCAGCGATCCGTCGAATTTCGGAGTGCTGGGCACCAACAACCCGTATTACGGAGGCCAGGTCAACCTGCCGCGCCAGATGCAGTTCGGTCTGCGCATCCACTTCTAGAGGTAGGGTAGGCGCTTTCGCCTGCCAATCCGAGCGAAGCTCGGACCGGTCTTGCGCTTTCTCGGACTCTCTCCATGCGCCGGTGGCCCTCTGCCGCCGGCGCTTTTTTCTTGTGCGATAATCCCCTCGATGACTGGTGAACCTCGTACGTTCCTGCGTGCCGCCTCTGCCCTTTTCCTCTGCGCCGCGGCACTCTCTGCGCAGCCTCCGCAAGGCGGCCGCGGACCGGGCTCGGAATTCATCGCCGCCGGGTCGCAGCTCGATCTCGACGGCAAGAGCGCCGAAGCCCACGCCCAGTTTCAAAAGGCCATCGACGCCGCCACTACGCCCCAAGCCAAGGCCAACGCGCAGCGCGCCATGGCCATGTCGTACGCATTCCAGGGAGATTGCAAAAACACCGCTCGCTACGAGCAGATGGTCATCGACTATTGGATGACCCGCGAAGCCGAGGAGCCCGCTAACGCCTTCTACCAGGAAGGCGAAATGGCCGACGAAGCCGCCCGCGTCTGCATCGATGCCGGCGACCTGGACGCCGCCGCGCAGTGGTATCAGAAGGGCTACGACCTCGGCATCAAAGAACCCAATATTTCCACCGACCGCAAGGCACTCTGGGAATTCCGCCTCGAGCACGCCAAAGCCCGCGTCGCCGCCCGTCGCGGCAACAAAGCCGAAGCCCAGAAGCACGTCGCCGCCGCGCGCGCCGCGCTCGATCGCATGACCACTCTCAAGGCGCAGCAATCCGCCTTCCTGCCCTACCTCACCGGCTACGTGGCCCTCTACACCAACGACTACAAAACCGCCCTGACCGACCTCCAGCAGGCAAACCAGAACGACCCGTTCATCCAATGCCTCCTGGGAATGACCTACGAGAAGCTGGGCGAAAAGGAAAAAGCCCTCGACTGCTACCGCAAGGCCGCCGCCACCCGGGCCCACAATCCCCCCGCCGCCTTCGCCAAACCCTTCGCCACGAAAAAGCTGGGCTGATGGAGGTGGTCCGGCTGGACCATTCCTGGCCGGGGCGTGACGACCTAACCGATGAGCAACTCGACCCTTGGATTGAGCCGTATCCGATAGATCGAATGCAGCCGCCATGGCCCCCAAGTTCCCGAGGGGTGTGAGCATCGGCCCAATCGAGAAGAAGCCGAGTTGTTTGAGAGGTTTCGGCCTTCACCGTCATGTGAAGCGCGACAACCGAAAATAAACTTCGCCGCCGCTTGCGGTTTTGAGGCCAATTTCTCGCGATGTAGATCGGGCAAGGAATACCTCGGAATCCCACTTGGAGGATCACATCAAAATGCGAAAAACGCTTTGGCTCGGCCGCTTGATATTGATATTCGCCGCCATCACCGCACCTAACGTCAGGGCGGATAACTTATTCACCCCTACTTTCACATGTACAGGCAGCTCCTTAGGTCCTGGGCCTTGCCTGTTCCCACTTCCCTTTGGGAGTGATGTCATCTTCCCGGGCCCAGGGGCCATTGAGGAACTGTGGAACACTTTGCTTTTCATATTCCCGATCCCGACGGGCGCCCTTCCGACAGACACGTTTGAGTGGACTAACAGTATAGGCGCCTTCGAAGACAATGGTCAGCAGGTCATCGATGGAGTGGTCGCTCTTGAAGATGTCACCATCGGGCCGTTCAGCACTGCGTCAATCGAGTACGAAACGGGTTTTGACCAACCGCTCACGAGGGGTGGAACCGACATGGGGACTATTACTTTCGCCCCGGAGTCCTGCGGCCCTGGATTGGGGTGCATTATTCAGGGGTTGGGTTCGCAGCCAACCGCCACCTTCACTTACAGCCCGGCCCCGGAACCGTCCAGCATCGTGCTGCTCGGCACCTTGCTGTTGTGTGCGCTGGGGCTGGTGGCGAGAGCTAAGCGCCACACGGCACAAAGGCCAGAGCGCATCCAGTGGCACACGGATTGGAATAGCTAGCGACAACAAGAGATACCACCTCTCTTTCCGATTGCCGAGTGTCATCGCGCAAGCAGTGTTTGATCCGCGCGACCGATGATCACGCTCCCAACCACCTGGCAAGCAGGACATGAGCCTGCTGACCACGCTTCGAATACGCCGGCACGGACCCCATTACCGGACTCCTGGGCTCCCATTCGCGCCAATCCGAACCGGCAACTGGTAATGCTTGTCAATTTCCTTTTGCGCCTGTTCCGGATCGGCAAAGTGAATGGCGTGAATTCCGAGCTTGCGCGCCGCTTCGATGTTCTCCTCGCGGTCGTCCAGAAAGAGCGTTGCGGCAGGGTCCGCTCCGACTCCTTTTAGACAGTCCCGATAGATCGCGGGTTCCGGCTTGGCACACCCGACGTCGCAGGAGTAGCACGAATAGTCGAATTGCGGCATCCACGTGACGCTACGAAGATGCGATCGCACCGAGATGGGCATGTTGGACAGAACCGCGGTCCGGATCCCCGCCGCCCGGAGGGCCGAAGCCCAGCGCGCCATGACGAGATTGGGCCGTGACCAGCTTGCGTTGTCGATCTCGGCCAAGCGCCGGAGGACATCGTCGGTTAGGCGCCAGGAAAGCGCGTTCGCGAGTCGAGTCCAGTAAGCTTCAGGAGTGATGGCCGCCCGGTCAAAAGCGAGGCGGTCCTTCCAGTACGCCTCCTCGAAGCACGCTACTGGAGAATCCAGAATTGCCGCCATGCTCCCGACGTCCTGTCGATCTTGGGGAAGACAGAGAACATTTCCGTAGTCGAAGAGCACAACTTGGGGGCGAAGTGACATCGACTACGATCATACCCGAAGGCTTTCCTGCCAAGCAGCAGACCGGCATTCTCCAGTTCATAAGGAATGGAACGCCGGGCACGTCTGCGCCGCCGACTCGCTGCGAAGGTCGATGGAAGGGGCGTGTTCGGACGCAGGATTCAAGTGTGTAGCGGAGTTCGATCGGGCCTGCCGAGGGACGACGGCCGCTATCGACTCAGAAGGTTCGGCCACACCTATCGGAGATAGTTGCCGGGATATTTGTCCTTAACGCCCTGTTTCCGGATGGCGCGTAATCTAATCCAGGAGTAGTCCGGACAGAACACATTCACGAGACAAACCGTCAAGATGGATCGCCTCCGGCTAGCGGTCAATCGGACGAGACGCAGCACCCTAACGGACCGGGCGTTTCGTCAGACCGCGTCTGAAGCTCATTCGGCTCGTCACGGCGATCCCCACCAACATGGTAACGATCAACAAGAGTCCGCTTGGCTCGGGCGTCTCGGCCAGCGGTCTGGGCAGCGGCGCGATCGCCGGTTCAGGACCAGCGTCACATCCGCCCCCCAACACAATATCGGCGCCAGTTCCCCTGGAGAAACAGTTGCCAGGCATAACGATCAGTACGTCGTCCCCAGGCCCACCGAATAGTTTGACGTTGCCGGGGGTGCCGACCAGCACATCATCACCAGGCCCGCCCAGCGCCGTAATGGGAAACGTGAGTCCCGAGATGCCGCTGAGTTGGATCACATCGTCGCCGTCACCTCCAAGGATCACAAGTTCCTGAAAGCCCGCGAGCGGGCAAGTGATGGACCTCACACCTGTACATCCGGGCGTAACGATGTCGGCGTCAAGATTGCGAAATACAAGGTCCGAACCGGCGATCGTGGGGGCAAATAATTGATTGCCGTCGCCGGGCTCAGTGCCGACGATCAATATTCCGCCGCTAATGCCAATCGTGTCAGCGGGGGCGGGAGCGGCCAGCGTGATCATCAAGCCTGCCAGGAGTGCAGCCACCCGGCGCGTGCCTTCTGCTGAGCGCACGATCTTCAATATAACTGTTGTCCTGCTTTTCAAGTGTCATCTCCTGCGTGGTTCCGCGCGGCAGTCGGATTTGCCGCCTGTCAGAATCGAGGCTGCGGGCCGCGTCGCCGTAAGAGCGCTATCAGCATCTGACAACTCGGTAAGCCGAAGGCTGATCGCGCTCTCACCAATACATGCGAGATTCCGGTTCGAGCTCTTAAAACAATTCGCGAATGTTAACGTTGCGAGTCGTTGCCACCATCGGGCGCCGACCGGACAATTTGTGTGTCCGGTTCCGCGATTTCCCAAAGCTGGGGCACTTAAGAAGCAGGATCGGCTTGATGACCCAATAGTTTGTCACCTTGCGCAGATTGACGGGGAACGCGTGATCCACTGAAGTGCCGCGGGCCACTCCTGGATCGTCCATCCGGGAGTTTGCGGCTCCACCGCAGATAGTCCCGGCTTCTCTCGGCGACTTTTTGCCACGGCCTGCTCCGACCCGCTATTTCTCCAACTCGCGCTCGTTGCCCAGGTCAATGTGGACCGGCTGATCGGGATCGGTGTACATCAGCCGGCCGTCTACGACCTTGAGTTCCACCACGTTGATGGCGGTTCCCTCCCGCCTGCTGCTGCCGGCCGAAGATGAAATAGCAGCCTTGGGTGAAGGGATCGCGGCCCAGTTGATATTGGGGTTGCGGCCACGTTGTCCGCCGAAGTAGAACCACCAGGCGCGGTCGCCGTGGATGACGGCATCGCCGTGGTTGCCGATGAGGACGCCGTCCTGCGGCTTCCAATGCGTGCAATCGTCCGACGACCACACACCCTGCCCCGACCAGGTGTCCGCAATCACGCGGGACCGGGCGACCGCACGCCCTACAACGGCGACTGGAAGAACTTCCAGTCGCGCTTCGGATTCGCTTATGCGCTGAACGGCAGGACGGCGATTCCCGGCCAATGGCGACACCAACGATGCGGTGTCGACGCTGGATAGCCTCCAGCCGATCCACTGGGGCCTGGGAGTGGACAAGCTCACATCACTGGTAGCGAATCCTTTCTACGGAGTAATCACCAACCCCACGGCCACCAGCTACAATCAACCCACCATCCAGTTGAACTTATTCTTGCGGGCCTATCCCGAGTACGCGAATGTGGGCGGCTACCGGGCGGAGTTGAACATCGGCGACTCCAGCTACCATTCTTTGCAGGTGAAGTAAGAGAAGCGATTCTCGCATGGCCTCAGCGTAGTTGCGCACTATACGTTTTCCAAGATGATTTCCGATTCCGATGAAGCGGGCAGCGACGTCGAAGGCTTCGCTGTTTCCGGCAGCATACAGAATCTCTTCAACCTCCGGCAGGAACGCTCGGTATCGGCCTTGAACCGGCCGCAGCGACTTGTCGTCACATTCGATTATCAACTGCCGATCGGGCGCAAACGGGCGCTGGGGACGAACATGAACCGGTTCCTGGACGGCGTAATCGGCGGGTGGGAATTGAGCGCCATCGCTTCGGCGCAATCGGGCGCCGCACAGCAGGTCACCATGGCGAACGGCAATTTGTGGGATGGCGCGGTGCAGCGCCCCAACCTGTCCGGGAACCCGTGTGCGCCGGGAGCAGTTTCCGGTCGCCTGAACAATTACTTCAACGTGAATTCGTTCAGCGCGGCGGATGACTATACCTACGGCTCGGCTCCGCGGTACCTTTATTCGTGCCGCGGGCCGGACACCATTAACGAAGACGCCACGCTGATGAAGAACTTCACCATCCGCGAGCACAAGTATGTGCAACTGAGGCTGGAGGCCTACGCCGTTTCGAACAGCCCGCAATGGGGCAACCCGAACACGAGTTATGGGGCAGCACTTTCGGCCAAATTACCAGCGCGGGCGGGAACCGAAACTTGCAGCTCGCGGTAAAACTCTATTACTAGAGCGCTTCAACATTCCTCTATCAGGACACAATCTGGCCCCACCGCTGTGCTATGTACACTAGGACATGGCTTCACTTAGTGTTGGCTCCTATTCTGGAACTGCCCGTTGAGTGATCGAACGGAGCAGGTAGTTCGCGGATTCGGTCCCGTGCAGGCCGTGGCGCTCAATATGAGCAACATGGTGGGGGCCGGCCCATTCATTACGATTCCGCTCATTATCGCCGCGATGGGCGGACCGCAATGCATGCTGGGCTGGTTTCTGGGCGCGGTGCTGGCACTGTGCGACGGTCTTGTCTGGAGCGAACTGGCGGCCGCGTTGCCGGGGACCGGCGGATCGTACCTCTACCTGCGCGAAGCGTTTCGTAAGACCAGGCTGGGCGGCATTCTGCCGTTCCTCTTCATCTGGCAATTTGTCTTCAGCGGGCCGCTGGAAATCGCATCCGGATATATTGGCTTCTCGCAATACGTCGGCTATTTCTGGCGCAGTATGAGCCCGGCGCAGGGGCACATGGTGAATGTGGCAGTGGGCGCGCTGGTCATTGTCCTGCTCTACCGCCGCATTACGGCTGTCGGACGAATCACGGTGACGCTGTGGATTGGCGTGCTGGTTACGACGCTGTGGATCATCGGCAGCGGCATGGCCAATTTCCACGCGCGCGTGGCCTTCGACTTTCCGCCGGGCGCGTTCACATTTTCCAGGGGGTTCGCCGCCGGACTGGGTTCCGCCATGCTCATCGCGATGTACGATTTCATGGGGTATTACGACATCTGTTACGCAGGCGGTGAAGTCCGCAACCCTGCGCGGACCATCCCCCGGTCCATCATCTACTCAGTGCTGGCTGTGACCGGAATCTACTCGCTGATGAACTTGAGCATCATTGGAGTGGTGCCCTGGCGCGAAGCGATGCACTCCACGTTCATTGCCTCGCAATTCATCGAGAAGCTGTACGGACCCAGAGCAGCCGCGGTAGCCACGGGACTGGTTCTGTGGACCGCCTTCGCATCCGTGTTCGCCCTCTTACTGGGCTACAGCCGCATCCCCTACGCAGCCGCCATCGACGGCCACTTTTTCCACGTCTTCGGGCGCCTTCATCCTACGGGTAAGTTCCCTCATGTGTCGTTGTTGGCGATGGGCCTGCTCTCGATCGGCGCATCGTTCTGGAGTCTCGACGAGGTGATCTCAGCGCTGCTCACTTCGCGCATCCTGGTGCAGTTTATTGCCCAGATCTTCGCACTGCATCATCTGCGAACCCACCGCCGCGAGATCGTGCGTCCGTTCCGCATGTGGCTGTACCCCGTTCCGAGTGTGATCGCTCTTCTCGGCTGGATGTACATCTTCACCACCTCGGGCTGGAAGTACGTGGGATTCGGCCTGCTGACGTCAGCCGCGGGGACCGTGGCGTATGTCGTCAGGAAACTGGTTTCGTCCAAGAGCGGCGATTTAGTAGAGCACGAATGACCAGAGAGTGTCGCCAGACGCGGCGATCACGTATTGCCGGCCGTCCATCATAAAGGTCTGCACGGGGTTGGTGATTCCTCCGATGCGCGTATTCCACAAAGGCTTTCCAGTAGCCGCATCATGCGCCACCAGGTTACCCGCGCCATCGCCGGCAAAGAGCAGTCCTCCAGCCGTGGTCAATAACCCACCACCGCCGCCGTTACCGTAGTAGGGGTGTCGCCACGCGACCTTCCCCGTGCGGTAATCGATGGCTGTCAGGAAGCTGCCGCCCGATCCGACTCCTACCTCTTCCTTACCGCCCAGTCCCATCGATCCGCGAGGATCCACATCCACCAGATAGAAAATGGAGTACGCATTGCCCTCCGCGGTATAGAAAAGACCGGTATCCGGCGAGTAGGCAGGCGGCTCCCAGTTGGTGGTGCCATCGGAGTTCGGTGACACTAGCGAACCGGCCACGGTGGCATCCTTAGTTGGACTATGCTGCGGGCCGCCGAGCTTAGTCAAACCATCGGCCCAGTTAGTAAACGTGCCATACTTGGCGGTAACCAGTCGCTCGCCGGTCAAGCGATCCAGAGTGAAGTAATACCCGTTGCGCGCGGCCGTCAACACCAGCTTTCTCATTTTGCCGTTGAACATCGCATCCACAAGCACAGGCGTTTGGGCCGAGTCGTAATCGTGCATGTCGTGCGGTGAAGTCGAGTAATACCAGGCCATCTTACCGGTGTCGACGTTGACGGCCACTAATGCGCAGGTGAATAGGTTGTCCCCATCGCCGCGTGTTCCCGTGGTGAACGCCGGGGTAGGATTGCCCGTGCCGAAGATGTAAAGGTTGGTCTCTGGATCGTACGCTCCTGGAATCCAGGTTTGACCGCCGCCGTGCCTGGCCGCATCCAGGCTGGCCCAGGTGTCCAAACCAGGATCGCCCGGATTCATTGGGACTGTGTACATCTTCCACTGCAGATCTCCGGTTTCCGGATCGAACGATTGCAGAAAGCCGGGTGCATCGATATCGTTGCCTGTCCCCACCAGGACGTGATTGCCCACTACGATCGGAGCGGGCGTGGAGAAGTAGCCCTGCGCCAGATCGGCAATCGTCTTGTGCCAGCGCTCCTGGCCGGTGCGCGCATCGAGCGACACCAGGTAGTCGTCGGGAGTCTCCATGAACAGATAGTGATTCCACATCCCGAGGCCGCGATTGCCGATGTGGGTGCCGCCCTTGGTCTTCCAGAAGTAGTGCCACAATTCGCGGCCGTCGCGCGCGTCCACGGCCCAGGCGTTATCGGGCGCGGTGAAATACAGCGTTCCATCCACGGCAAGCACGCTTGCTTTAATCGAGCCTCCGCCGGCGGCGATGTCACCCGGGCCCTCGCCCCCGACAATGAGTCGACCTGCCCCTCCGCCGCGGCCGCCTCGTCCACCGCCGCCTCCCGGACTGCCGCCGCCCGGCGTTACCCGGAGCGACCAGGCCAGAGTAAGATGAGTCACATTGCTTCGATCAACCAGCTTCAAAGCGCTGTAACGGCGGCCGGAATAATCGCCATTGTAGGTCGGCCACGAGTCTTTGAGAGGCTTGAGAAGGTCGGCCGGAGCCACTCCCTTCCCCTGCCCCACCAGGCCCCACGGCAGCAGGAAAACCAAGGTTGGTACCAGTTTCTTGAGTTTCATTTCAAGGTCACCAGATAGGCAGTCACGTCGTGCATGTCTTTATCGGTGTAAACCGACAGAAGATCCTTATGAGCCTTCATGGGATCGCGGACCTCCACCTTTGGCACGTCGCCTTTCCGCGCGAACGTGCGCGTCATTCCATCGGCCAGGCCGACAGTCACCAGGAAGTCGTCGATGCGGACCAGACGCCCCTCCACGGTTTCTCCGGGAAGGGTCACGGCGACGGTAACAGTGCGAGCATTCGGCGTATCCGGCGACGCTCCACCTCGGCCTCCGCGTCCGCCACGGCCTCCACCTGCCACCCACGCGTTCTGCAGCGCCTTCGGGTCTGGAATTCTGGTCGCAATCCCCTGCAGATCGCCAGTGACGGAATGGCAGCTACTGCACCTGGTGGCGAAATACGCCTGGCCCTCACTGGCATTGCCAACCAGCACGCTGGGAGCGGCAAGACCAACCGAGGGAGGCGTCCCTTGCCTTCCAATCGTGGCTACGATGCTACGAACATAAGCGGCCACCGCCTTGCCATCCTCCGGGCTCATGTCGATCTTGGGCATGCCTGAGTTCTGGCGGCTGCCCTGAATGATGGGAAGAATCAATTCACTGTCCTGGTCGCTGAGCGCCACTTGCGACCGCAGCAGGTTCGGCCCGCCGAGGTCGCCGCCACGGAGGTCGGCGCCGTGACATCCCGTACAACTGATGCCGTACAGCGTCTTCCCCCTCGCGATTTGCGCGGGATCGCCGGGAGGCCGCTGTTGCCCGGGAACAAACCCACCGGCCCTGCGGCCACCGCCACCTGGAGGAGAAACGGGCGGAGGTGCGCCCTGTGCCGCAATGCGAGTTGGAATGGCCAAAGCGATACTCAGGAAAACCGCCGCCGACAAACCACTCATGATCCCCATGTTTCACCCTCTCTGTCAGAAATCGAGCAACGTCCCCGCCGATTAGGCATTGTACGTCATTCGGCTCGCAATAGGCATCAGAAAGGGTGTTGATTGCACAGTCCGGCGATAGCGGATATAGTAGCCACCTATGAGACGAATCGCGCTGATCGAAATCGGCCTGCTCGCGGCGGCAGGCCTGCGCCCAGCGTTTCCCCAGGAGCGCCCGCTCAACCGGCCTCCGCAGGGATTCACCGCTTTGTTCAATGGCAAAGACCTCTCGGGTTGGCGCGGACGCCAGCCGAACTACAGCCCCCACGCGGAAGCCCTGCTCTCCAAAGAAGAATTGTCGGCCAAACAGGTTCAGTGGAATGCCGAGCGCGACTTGCACTGGAGCGTGGATGCCGCTAAAGGCGAGATTGTCTCCGATGGCCGAAGCCCTCACCTCGCCACCGCTAAGGACTTCGGCGATTTCGAACTCTACGTCGACTGGCTGATGGTCAGCCATAACGGCGATTCGGGCATCTATCTCCGCAGCTATCCGCAAGTGCAGATCTGGGACCCGGAAAATCCCCGCGAAGTCAGGAACGGGGCGCCCAAAGGATCTGGCGCGTTATGGAACGACAATGACGACAATCCCGGCAAATGGCCCCTGGTCAAGGCCGACAATCCCGTGGGTCAGTGGAACACGCTACGGATCAAGATGATCGGCTCGAAAGTGTGGGTCTGGCTGAATGACAAACAGACTGTGGATGGACAGGTTCTGGACAACTACTTCGATCGCAAACTGGCGCTTGTTCCCAGAGGCGCTATTGAGTTACAGACTCACGGTTCGGAGATCCGCTTCCGCAACATCTACGTTCGCGAGATTCCGGCCGGTGAGGCACGCTGACCCATCGGAGATGAATCGGCAAATCCTCTAAGCCAGGCAGTCCTTACAGTAGGCGAGGCACTTCTTCATCTCGGCAATCAGGTTGGAGTCGGGCGGCAAACGGTACTCCAGCTCGATATTTTCGGGAAAGTCGTACTTCTCTTTCTTAAGCAGTTGCAGGACTCCCTTGATAGGAGTGTCGCCTTCGCCGAACGGCATATAAGTGCCATGGTCGCGCTTCATGTCTTTGACGTGTAAGTTGGTGATCTTTGCGTGATGCGCTTTGATGAACGCAACGGCATCGTAGTTGGCGGCTGTGAAGTGGCCGATGTCCAGGTTGACGCCGTTGTATTTGCCGTAGGCCATCAGCGTATCGTAACTCTCCAAGGTCGCGGTCTGATTGGGGTCGCTAGTGGCGTCGTGGCCGTGATACCCCACCAGCAGCTTATGCCTGTCGGCGATAGGCGCAATCCGCTTGGCCATAGTCAGAGTCGTGCTGGTAGTGATGGCTTTGACGCCCAAGCCCTGGGCCATGGAGAAGCCGTATTCGATGTCTTCGTCCTTCATGTTGTCGTTCATGTTGTAGCAGAGCAGCGCAACCTCGATGCCGGCGTCGTTAAACTTGCTGCGAACACCCTTCCACGTCGCGGCACTCGCCGACGCACGCCAGTTTCGAATCTGCTCCTGTTGGGCTTGCCTGGCGGCTTGCTGCTCGGGGGTCAAGGCGGCGCCGCGGCCGCCTCCACGAGCCGCCCGAGGCGCGCCGGCGAGGGCCTCGCAGTGGTTAGACATCAGCTCTGCCTCCCCCAGCCCGATCTCGACGTACGCCTGGATGATGGCCTCAGGATCGGGATTCGCGATGCTGTTGAAGCTATACGTGATGGCCCCGATTTGCACGCCGTAGAACTTCGAGTCAATAGATGCCGCCCCGCGGCCGCGGGCGAGCGGCAAACTGGCGAGCGCGATCTTTCCCAAGTCCCTTCTTGTATACGACATGATCTTCCTTTCTTGTGTGCGTTGCACGTTACGGCCTCAGCGTTAACGGCTGTGCTGGAATTATGAGCCCACGTTCGGTCTCCACAGGTCTACTGGCTTTTTCACTTTGGGGGCAAACGGAAGTGGAACCTTTGCGCCGGTCCGTGCGGATTGATACGCGGCGTAGATCATTTCCAACACAGCTCGGCCGTCCGCGGCGGTAACTAGCGGTTCTATGTCCTCGCGCACGCACTGCACGAAGTGCCGCAGTTCCTGGGGATATCCCTGATTGAAAGCCTCCTCGAACATGCTGAACGTCCAGCCTTGCGTCGACCCAGCTTTCTCGGCCGCATAACCATAGCCGCGCAGGCTGTAAGTGACCGCGGAGTTCCCCATGAACAGGTCGGCATAGGTCACACCCTCCGTGCCGTAAACCTCCACGCGATCGTCCATGCCGCCGTGGCGGGCCCAACTGTCCTCTGCCAGGCCGGTTACACCGTTCTCAAATTCGACGATCATGATGGACTGGTCCTCGCCGCGTGTCCGGCCTTTATGCAGGACGGTGTCCATGCTGGCGTAAACTGACGTGGCCGCGGCCCTGCCCAGCATCCACCGGAACCAACCAAGGGCATGGCAACCCATGTCCATGATCACGCCGCCACCGGAGCGGTCCACATCATAAAACCAATCGCTGTGCGGCCCGGAATGTTTCTCGCTCTGTTTGATCAGATACGGCTTGCCGATGGCGCCTTCGCGGATGAGTTGGCGAATCCGCTCGTACTTGGGCGCGAAGCACAGTTGCTCGGCATACATCAGCTTCTTGTTGGCCTGACGGCAGGCCTCGGTCATCTGGTCGGCCTCTTCCAAAGTCATACAGAGCGGCTTCTCCACAATGACGTGCTTGCCGGCCCGCGCCGCTGCCACCGCTACCTGCGCATGGATGAAATTCGGCAGCCCGATATCCACGATCTCGCAGTCGGCCTGCGCCAACAGTTCGTCGACGCTGGCAAACCAGCGTGGTAAGTGATGGCGGCGCGCGAATTCCTCGGCCCGTTTTTCTGTGCCGGAGTATATTGCGGTAACCTCGGCCTCGGGCACAAACCGGCGATAGGATTCCAGATGGATCTCTCCAATGAAACCTGCGCCCAAAAGCGCCACTTTCGTCTTTTCCATTCATCCGTCCTAAGGTTTAGTTATTCCGTATCTTATTACGCATCCAATGATCCTGGCTACCGATTTACCGCGCGACTCCCGCGAAATCGGCTGGTCCGCCTTTCATGACCGGAAGATGACGTTTTCGTAATGTAGGGTGTTGAGAGCTTTGGTCCGTATAATAATTTTCATTGCACAATCCGGGGCTCCGGAGTATATTTGCAGCCACTAAGTCTCGCGTCTTACGCGGGATCAGGCTTAAAAGAAGGGGTGAGTCCATCATGACCGTCAAACGAATGTCGCAAATGCTGTGCATCGTTGCGCTCCTGTCCCGCTGCACTTTTGCCCAATCGACCACGGGAACACTGGTTGGGATCGTAGCGGATCCCTCTAACGCCGCCGTAGCGCAGGTTCGAATCGAACTGAAGAATAACGCTACCGGAGCCGCCGTGGCGACAAAGACAGGGCCTGAGGGCATTTTCCGTTTCAATAGCCTGGAGCCCGCGACATATAGTTTAATCGTCGATCCTCCCGTGGGTTTCAAGTCATACGGGGAGGCGAATGTCGAAGTGACCGCCAATGAGGTCCGTGACTTGGGCAGAATCCGCCTGGAGCTGGGCGCGCAAACCGAGCGCGTAACGGTCATGGCGGCAACCGAGTCGATACAGACCGCCTCCAGCGAAAATTCGAAATTGATCGACAACAACCAGATGTCGAACATCACCCTCAAGGGTCGTGACCTGTTTGGCATCATGGTCACTATGCCCGGAGTATATCTCACGAGTACCGGGGCGGCGGACACTACGAATGAAAACACGGTAGGACGCGTCCGCATCAATGGCTCCAGCGGCCCGAACTTCACAGTGGACGGCATCACAGACCTCGACACCGGCTCCAATGGCACGTCTCACTATGAGCCGAACATGGATTCCATCGCCGAGATGCGCGTGCTTTCCAGCAACTACCAAGCCGAATTCGGACGCAATTCCGCAGGCACCATCAGCGTGGTGACAAAGGGAGGCGGTCAGCAGTTCCATGGCAGCGCCTGGGCCAATAAGCGGTCCGAGAGTTTCAACGCGAATAGCTTCTTTAATAACTACAATGGCCTGCCGAAAAGCTACTATCGCTTCTTCGTCTGGGGCTACGGCGTGGGTGGCCCTGTATACATCCCGAAGCTGTTCAACACGCAAAAGAAGAAGCTGTTCTTCTTCGTGTCACAGGAGTATACGCGGCAGAAGCCCACCACCAATTCCGGGTACTACAACATGCCGACAGCGGCGGAGAGGAAGGGCGATTTCTCCGCCTATACCGATGCGAATGGAGTGCCGGTACAGCTTACCGACCCCACTACCGGCTTTCCGATTCCGAACAACAATATCTCGGGTCTTGCGGCTTTGAACCCGGCTGCGGCGAAAGCCGGGCAGGCGATCCTGAACTCCTTGCCTTCGCCGAACATCTGCGGTCAACCTGGCGTTGCTTCCACGGGTTGCGTCCAGGACGCCCAGTTCGCAAGCCAGCAATACCAGCGCAACTATTACTATTCCTATCCGGAGTCCCATCCACGTCGCAACGATATCGTCCGGCTGGACTACAACGTGACTTCGAAGCTAAACACCTGGGTGCGCTACATCAACGACTACGACGTGGACACCACCGCCCCCAGTTATCCGATGTTGAACGCCTCGGGCCAGTTCGCTCCATTCTTGATTGACCACCCGAATCCAGGACACGGCTATGCGGTCGGGATCACTTATACCATCAGTCCTACCATGGTCAATGAATTCACGTTCGGCAAGAGCTTCAATACCTGGGATTACTATGCGCATGACGAATCCCAGATCAGCCGCTCCATCATGGGCAACCCGCCATCATTCGATAACTTCGCCACCGACCCGAAATTCCAGGCAGATACGGGCAAGACGCGATTCGGAGGCCTGTCAAACGGCAGCCAGAATTTCGAAATGGGCGTCCCTAATCTCGCCTTTGGCGGCGGCCAGGAGCCCAATGAGGCCTCGTTGACCGACCCGTGCAGTGGACAATGTCCCTATACGAATTGGAACAACATTTATAGTTTTAACGACACCGTAAGCAAGGTGTGGCGTCAGCACAATTTCAAGGCGGGAATCTACATCGAACGGACCGAGAAGGTGGAACAGAATCAAGCCACAGGAGCCGGATCGTACCTCGGCGCCTACAGCTTCGCCAGTTCGACGGCTATGCCGAACAATACGCAGGACGGCTATGCAAATGCCTTTCTAGGCAACTTCAACAACTACCAGGAAGGCGGCCGCATTGTAGGCGACTACTGGTTCAAAGATACCGAGGCTTTCATTCAGGATAACTGGCGCATCAGCCGGAGAGTAAGCCTTGATTTAGGAGTCAGATTCTATCACCAGGTGCCGACCCAGAATTACGATTTCAATACGACGGATTTTGTAGGTTCCACGTACAACCCCGCCCAGGCGATGCGGCTCTACTATCCCGGCTGCACGGTTTCGACAGCCGCCAAGGCCTGCCCCACGGCCAACCAGGTCGCCATCGATCCGCTGACCGGTTACTCTACGTTCTTCGCCTTGCAGGGAACCTTCGTGCCGGCTTCGGTAGGTGGCTACTCCACCACGCCGAATCCCTTTCCAGGCATGCAAAGGGCGACCGCCAATAACCCTAACCTTCCCGAGACGCTCTGGAAAGTCCCCGCGCTCCTTCCGGCCCTTCGCTTCGGTATCGCCTGGGATGTGTTCGGCAATGGAAAGACGGCGATTCGCGCGGGTTTTGGGGAGTTCTACAACCAAGGGTCGACACAGACAGCTCAGAATTCCTCCGGCAATCCGCCTGATACTTACAACCGGACCATCTATTACTCCACAATGGACCAGATACCGAGTTTTGCCAATACGGCGGCCATTTCGCCGATTGCCCCCGTAGGCACGATCGGCAATCAAAAAGTTCAGGGGAGTTACAACGGGAGTTTCATGATCCAGCAGAAGGTCGGCTTCGGGACAGTACTGGAAACCGCGTATGTGTTCAATCTTGGCAAACACTTGCCGATTACGTACCAACTCAATGCTGTCCCGCAGTTCGCGGATTACAACCCTGCCAACCAAAACCCGAATGTGGCCTATCTTCCTCCCAACACCAACGGAAAGAATCTCAACCAGAATTACTACCGGCCACTGGCGGGCCTCGGCGCGCTCACCGAAGTCGACTTCGCAGGGAACTCCGCTTACAACTCCCTGCAGGTAACCGTCCGGCGGAATTTTACCAACCGCCTTTCCTACGGTCTTTCCTACACGTGGAACAAGACTATGAGCGCAACTAGCACTAGCCCCTATTTCTCGGAGAAATTCCGCAACTACGGACCCTCTTATGCTCCCACGCCGCATGTCCTGGTGGTGAACTACGTATACGAGGTTCCCGGCCTTGGCGAGAGGCTAAACAGCAAACCGTTGGGATGGGCTACGGACCATTGGATGATCTCTGGCATTACCCAGTGGCACAACAATATCCGGTCCGCGGTGCCGGCCATCTCGTTCTCCGGTACGACTTCCACCAATCCGCAAATGAACTGGACGGGCGGGTTTGAAGGGGCTAGAATGCTCGTGACGGGGAGTCCCCAGCTTTCCGGCGGGCAGTCGCTTTCGGGACCGATCAATACACCGCTGGTACCGGCCCCCGGCGCCAATGCCAACGGGACGCCGGGCAACCAACTCCTGAACGAGAGTGTATTCGTGATTCCGTATCCCTGCAGTTACACACCCGGGCCGACTCCCCAGCAGGGTGTCGGAGAACAGATGTCGTGCTATGGGAACGCTGGAGCCGGCAGCCTGATTCCAATTCCCGGAACGCAGGAGTTTAACTGGGACATGACCTTCGGCAAGGCCTTTCCGCTGAAGAGCGAACGGCGAGCGCTGCTATTCCGGGTAGAAGCCTATAACATCTTCAACCACACGCAGTTCAGCGCGGCAAATATCTCGCCTCAGTACAACTGGCCATTGTGGCAAAAAGGCGTCCTGGAGCAAACCAACGCCAACCTGGGCCGTTACACCGCGACTTTGAGCCCCCGCCAGATCTCTCTGTCGATGCGGCTGCAATTCTAACTGTCGAAGGACATGAGACACACGGCGCGGTCCTCAGTATGTGGCCCACACGCCAGGCGTCAAGAGTTCGAGCAGGTGGCCGTCAGGGTCCCGAAAATAGATGCTATGCCCTCCCCTCGGCCACGAGACCCGGCTCAGAATCTCGACGCTGTTGGCATGCAGATGACTTTCCCACTCCGGCAGTTCCTGGCTGGTCACAGCAAAGGCGATATGCAGAGGTCCCGTGCCGTCATGCGGCGGAATGGTTCCCCCCGGAAGGTGCGTTTCCCGCAAGGATGCGCCGCGGACGAAGAGCAGCAAGATGTGTTTCCCGGTAACATCGAGCGCGCAGAATCGTTCGTCCTCAACCAACGGACGAAGTCCAAGAACACCTTCGTAGAACTTCCTCGCCCGTTCCAGATCGTCGACGTAAAGAGACGTCTCCTTCAAATCATCGAGGGTTGGCATTCGTAAATTATACGAGCAACTGTGAGGGACCGAAATACCCCGCGTCGGAGCCGCGCCGCAGCCCCGAATTATTTCCAGGTTGTGCCCTCGCCAATCTCTGCCGCGATTTCCGCCTCCACCTCGGAATTCCTTTCGCCGTCGGCAGTGGCGATCAAATGCTTCGGTATCCACGCAATCGCCGGCAGAATCAAGGCATAGACTATGCAGGTGGCAATCACGCAATAGAAGAAGCCATTCGTCGGGCTGCTGGCATATAGTTTCGCGCCCAGCAAGTCGCTGCCGCGCGAAGCGAGCATGATCCCGGCCGATACCAGCATCATGAGCGTGCCTTGCAGCCCCGGCGGACATGATCGCATTGCCAGATCGTAGTAAGAAGCGGTTGCCACTCCTCCCATCAAGCCCATCGGCACGGCCAGAATCAGTACCGAAGCGCCCGAATGCGCGAAGACCAGCGGCGCCATCTGCGGCACCGCAACGATGGTTCCCCACCACAGCAGTTTGCTGGCGGCGACGCGCGTGCAGAGCCAGCCGTAAAGCAAATATGTGGGGATAAATGAAATCGCGAACACCCCCAGAAAGTTGGCATAACTGGAATCGGGCGCGTGCAGTTGGTTAGTGAGGAAGAATTGAACCGGCGTATAGAGCCCGGGGTTGAACCACCACAGGAAATTGATCAGCACGGCGGGGTAAATCGCACGATGATGAATCAGCCGACGGACGTCTCCGCGGAAATCCGCGCCGCTGGCTTCCGGCCGCTCGTAGACGTGGCTGAACACGGAAGCCGGCTTGAACAGGCCAAACGCGCCGATCAGAAGCGTCACAGCCGCCATCATGTAAAACGTCTGAGCGGGAGTCAGTCCTTCGCTGATTACTCCCGAAGCGAACGCAGCCAGAATCATGGCGAGCTGATAGAACATGCTCTGCAGTGTGCTCAGGCGGCCGGACATCAGCGTCTCCTGTCCAACGAGAGCGAGCAAGCCCTGAAAGGCCGCCAGAATGAACCGAAATGACGCCATCGCCAGAATCATGCCGCAGGTGAGTAACCCGTATGAGAGTGGCGACATCGCTATCCACACAAACACCGCGGCGGTGAGCGGGGCGAAGAGGAGGAAGTAACCGCGGTCGCGCAGTCCAAACGGGTTCCACCAGTCCCGCAACAGGCCGAACACAAAAGCGATGTAAATAGGAATGGCCGTCAGCAGGCGGAAGAGGGAAACTTCCGGCGCGCCCGCGTGCAGCCGGTTCTTCAGTATGTACGAAGTTGGAATGTCCAGCAGATACTCGGGCGCCACAACATAGACCAGCAAGCTGAGTGCTCCGAAGTAGAAATAGATCGAGCGGCTATTCGGCCGTCCTTCAAGTGCAGGCATGAGATCTCGTCAGTGTACCAACGTCAGGCCGCCTCTTTGCGCGGCGCAACCGTTGTATACTCGAACCTGCCGGAAAAGTCAGCTATCCCAGAGGGAAGCCCCCACGGTTTTTGGGCGTCGGCGGAGGGTTCGCGGAAACAATGTCAGGCAAAGTGGTGTTGGTTACCGGTGCGTCATCGGGTATCGGAGCGGCTTGCGCCGAGATGCTCGCCAAACGCGGCTTTCGGGTGTACGGATGCAGTCGTCATCCCAATTTCAAACCGTCCGGCTATCAGGCCCTGCAGATGGACGTCACTGACGACCAGTCCGTGGACAAGGCGGTGGCGCGCGTAATCTCGGAGGCCGGCTCTATCGATGCGCTGGTGAACAATGCCGGCTGCGGACTGGCGGGAGCGGTGGAAGATACCGGATCCGCCGAGGCGCTCCATCAGATGGACGTCAACTTCATGGGGCCTTTTCGTGTGGCCCGCGCGGTCTTGCCGGGGATGCGCCAGCGCCGGTCGGGAGTGATCCTCAACGTAAGCTCGCTGGGTGGCTTGTTCGGCCTGCCATATCAGAGCTTCTATTCGGCCAGCAAGTTTGCTATGGAAGGTTGGACCGAGAGTCTACGCTTCGAGGTGAAACCCTTCGGAATCCGAGTGGTGCTGATCGAACCCGGCGATGTGAAGACCGGATTCACCGGCAGCCGCGTACGAGCCACCCGCGCCACCGGGTCGTCCGCCTATAACGACCGCTTCTCCAAGTGCATGGGTATCGTCGAAAAAGAAGAGCAGCGCGGAGTGGCGCCTGAATCCGTCGCCAAACTGATCTGCAACATCGTGGAAGGCAACGCGAAAGGTCCCCGCTACACTTGCGGAGCCGCCCTCCAACGCCTGTCGGCCGTTCTGAAGCGCATTCTACCTGGCCGGCTCTTCGAGACAATCATCGGGTCGTTTTACGGAATGTGAAAGCAACGGTGATCGGCTTTCAGCCATCAGTTCTCCACCCTACAAAGGAATGATCACGTCAGATGCCGTCCCGTGCAAAGCCGTGACGGCATAGAGTTCATCCTGTCCCAGAAGGGCGGCGGGAAGTATCGAAAACCGGTGTACCGTCGTGATCCCCTCGGTGCGAATGTGTGCGGAGGAACCGGGCGCGCTCTGAAGAGTGGTTTTTGGAATCAGCACGCTGAATGTGGTCGAGCCGCTATCTACAGTCAGTATCAAGGTCACGCTGACAATCGACCCAATATCCGGCACTTCAACTGTGCGAATCTGGGCCCCTGAGAAGTTCAGGGTTCTCTGCGCGTCCTGGTATTGCAGGTGACTCACACCACCGGCCCCTGTCGGAAGGTAGGTGATGGAGATCCCGCCGCCGCTGAGTTGATAGTGGTCCGGGGCGGTGAATGGTTTAGCTGCTGGTGATGCTGACATCTTGTCTTCTCCTTACGCAATGGCGTTATACTCCGAATCGCGAATTCGCGGCAAATCAAGAGTACGTCATCGCACCGCTATAGTGATTGAAGGTGGTCAAATATTCAAGTAGAAATCACAGTGAGTGGTACTGACTTTGCTTTGTTAGGTGTGATTCGGCACGCTCCTATATCTTCGCCGCGATCGTGAAGCCAGGGAATCCCCCGGCAAGACATCGACGCATGCTTCGTTGCGAAGTCCGGCGGTGGTCGCTCAGAGTGGTACCAGCCTTTACAGTTACGAACCGAAACCCGCCGTCGATTTTGCTAACGTCCGAACGCCATTCCGCCACCGTTCGTAACAACACCGAATCTCGTCGCGCCGCTATCTAGAATAAGGATGTATGCGAACTCCGCGGTCCTCCGTCGCGGGCGCGCTCCTAGGTGCTGCCATGCTGCTGGCACAATCTCCATCCCCCGATGTAGAGCGCCGTGTGGAAGCGCTGCTGGCACGAATGTCGCTCGATGAGAAGATCGGGCAGATGTCGCAATCGACAACGATGGCGACGCCGATCTCCGAAGGCATCAAAGCCGAGATTCGCGCGGGACGGTGGGGTTCATTCCTGAACGCCGGCAGTCCCTCGGACCGCGCCGAAGCGCAACGAATAGCAACGCGGGAGAGCCGACTCCACATTCCGCTCCTGTTCGGACGCGACGTCATCCACGGATACAAGACCATTTTCCCGATTCCGTTGGCCCAGGCAGCTACGTGGGATCCGGAACTCGTCGAGCAGGCCGCCCGGCAAGCGGCGCGCGAGGCGTCATCGGAAGGTATCCGCTGGACCTTCGCGCCGATGGTGGATATCGCTCGCGATCCGCGCTGGGGCCGCGTCGCCGAGAGTCTCGGTGAGGACCCGCGCCTTGCCGGCACACTCGCGGCGGCGATGGTGCGCGGCTTTCAGGGAAGTTCCCTGGGGGATCCCGCGTCGGTAGCGGCTTGCGCCAAACACTTCGCGGGTTACGGCGCGGCGGAAGCGGGGCGCGATTACAACAGCGCCTGGATCCCCGAAATTCTTTTGCGCGAAGTGTATCTGCCGCCGTTCTACGCCGCGCGCGACGCTGGCGTGGCCACCTTCATGACATCGTTCAACACCCTGAATGGTGTGCCGGCCACGGGAAATCGTTTCCTGCTGCGTAAGATTTTGCGGGACGAATGGCATTACGACGGGGTAGTGGTGAGCGACTATGAAGCCGTCACCGAGATGATCCGCCACGGCTACGCTGCCGACGCTCGTGACGCCGCGCGAAAGGCCGTGAACGCGGGTGTCGATATGGAGATGGTGAGCACATCGTACTTCGATCACTTGAAGTCGCTAGTCGAGCGCGGTGAGGTCACCATGGGCGAGATCGATGCCGCGGTGCGAAACATCCTGCGGCTGAAGTTCCGCCTGGGGTTGTTCGACCAATCCATCCCGCTGCCGGCAGAGGCCGTCCCGACTCAGGCTTCGCTGGAACTCGCGGAGCGCGCGGCTAGCGAAAGTGCGGTCCTGCTGAAGAACCAAGGCGGTCTGCTGCCACTGGATGGCGCCAGGCGAACCCTGGCGATCGTTGGACCTCTGGCGGACAGCCCGATGGACCAGATGGGCACGTGGACCATGGATGGGCGGCCTGGCGATGTGCAAACGCCACTCGCGGCTTTTCGTAAGCTGCTGGGGAGCGATCGCGTACGATACGCGGCTGGGTTGCGAAATAGCCGCGACCCGAGCACGGACGGGTTCTCCGCGGCGGTAGCGGCCGCTCGAGGCGCCGATGCCGCAGTGCTCTTCCTCGGGGAGGAGCATATCTTTTCCGGAGAAGCGCGGTCCCGCGCGTTCCTGGACCTTCCCGGAGCGCAGGATGGAACTGGTGAACGCGATCCATGGGACCGGCAAGCCCCTTGTGGTGGTGATCATGGCCGGCCGCCCTCTCACTTTTCACGATGTCGCATCGAAGGCGGGAGCAGTAGTGTATGCATGGCACCCTGGCTCGATGGGCGGGCCGGCGATCGCCAAGCTTCTGCTCGGGCGATCCGAGCCTTCGGGACGCCTCCCCATCACCTTTCCCCGTACTGTGGGACAGGTTCCTATCTATTACTCGCACCTGAACACGGGACGTCCGGCGTCAGAGACCGAGTTTGGTATTCCGATGGGAAATCCTGCCAACCCGGCGGGCTACACGTCGAAGTACATCGACGTCGATTTTACGCCGGAGTATCCGTTCGGTTTCGGTCTGAGCTACACCACCGTGGAATACTCCAACTTGCGCGTCTCATCGCCTGTCCTGCAGGCCAATCAATCGATTACGGTGTCAGCCGATGTCGCAAACCGGGGTAACCGCTCGGCCACAGAAACGGTTCAGTTGTACCTGCGGGATCTGGTGGCAAGCGTGGCGCAACCGGTCCGAAAGCTGGTCAGCTTCCAGCGAATTTCATTGAAGGCCGGCGAGCATCGAACGGTCGCATTTACCCTATCCGCAACGGACCTCTCGTTCTACGACGAGCACATGCGGCTGATCACCGAACCCGGTCGGTTTCAAGTGTGGATAGCGCCCGATGCGGCGCGAGGCTTGAGCGGCGAATTTGAGTTACGCTAATTTGCTCACGCCGCGCGCCGCGTGCAATCGTCCGTTACACTCGGTATTTCCGCCGCACCACCGCTGCCCCTGCTATCGCAAGAAAAAGCATCGACCATGTGCCAGGCTCCGGTGCAACCTGAATCGCCGCAAACAATCCGTCCGCCTCGCCATTGATCCCAGCGCTGATAAACAGAGTATTCGGATCGAATCCCGATCCAACCGCGCGGAAATTCAAAGACCACAAACCGCTATTCACAAGAGGCGAGCCGGATGCGCCGGATAGCGTTCCCACGAACGATCCGGAAGTCGTAAACGCGTTGATCGTCCCGTCGCCGAAATTTCCAATCAGCAAATCGCCGCCTAACGTTCCGAACGTAGCCGGCGCCAAGGTAATCCCCCACGGCGAATTCAAATGCGAATCGCTGATGTTCTGCAGAAAGTTGCCATTCGTATCGAACACGCCGATGAATCCCCCTGGGGAGTTCCGCTTGGCATATTCCACATAAAGCTTGCCGCCAATATTCTGGATATTGTAAGGAGTGAACCCGAGGGCGACGTTCGGATCTACGAAGGAGCCGGTAACAGTCGTTGGGGCGAATGTATTGCCGAACACATCGATCCGATTGTTGACGGTATCCGCCGCGTAGAGATCGCTACCCGCGAGCGCCAGTCCTGTATACACCGCGCCATCGGTAGCGGTGAACTGCGCCACGGCACTCGATCCGGAATTCCATGCGTCGATGGTGCCTGAAAGAGTCGAAAAAATGAAGTTTGCCGCCAGGCCGCCCGCCATCGTGAAACCTTGACCGCCCGCAAACACCTGTCCCGTGGGTCCGCCGCCGGGGTTAGGTGGGGTAGACACCACCAGCGCCTGTGGGACGCCGGCGCCGTTGTAAAGTGTCGCGACGTTTGTTACCTGATCCGAAACCCAGAACGGCGACGTCGCGCTGAACGATACGCCCCACGGGTTTTTCAGGTTCGGGTCAAGATTTGCCGCCATACCTGGAACATCCGATACAAGGTTCGTTTGCACAAATACCGACGCACCATGCGAAACGCCCAAAACTCCGGGAATGATCAACGCTAGAAGCCTCGTCTTTTTTCTTAGTAAGCGATCGAACATAATTTCCCCCGATTGAATTTGGAGAGACCGTGCTGAAATTCAAAGCACCGCAGGATTGCAGGAAGCCAGCCGTTACGCATCCAGCCCTGTCTCTAGGCGGTAGTATGCCCGGAAAAGACATTCACCTCTGTAAACTTGCGCCGGCGATTGTTGCTGCGAATACATCGCGCTCAGCCAGTGGGGCGGGCTTCAGCCTGCACGGGACTTTAGTCCCACATGTCCGGCGCTCCACAGGGAGCTTTTCCGCACGGTCACAATATTGGCCGTTTTCAGATCACGGGACAATGTGCCAAATCGCTCAAACTGCGTGAGCCACCGACCTAATAAATCCACCTTACCCACTTTTTCGTCGTTACTTCAAATATAATAACGTGCAAGTGGGGTCGAAATGAACTTCATAAACACTAAGCTAATGCTATCTATGCTACTGGCCGTGCCGGTCTTCGCGGCCAACAATAGTAACTATACTTATTTAGCCCTGGGTGACTCAGTCCCGTTCGGATTAAATGAAACTCTCCTTCCCCCCTTTTCCCAGACCACACCGACTCCTGGAGAATTCATTGGCTACCCGGAAACTGTGGCAGCTCTGGAGCATTTGCTCACACCGAACAAGGAGGTGAACGCCTCTTGCCCTGGGGAAACCAGCGCAAGTTTCCTCAATTCGTCCGCGCCAGACAACGGGTGTAACAGTCCGCATTTCCAGCCGCCGGCTCCCACCATCCCGCCGTTCAAGACAGCTTTCGGTCTGCACACAAACTATACCGGCGCCCAAATGGATTTTGCGGTGTCGCAACTGAAAGCGAACAAGCACATCAACCTGGTCACACTGAGCATTGGCGCCAATGACATCTTGCTGGCATTGCCACAGTTGGAACAGTGCGGTGCTGACGCAACCTGCGCGCAAAACGTACTGGCGCCCGTCTTACAAGCCTACGCCGTGAACCTCTCGCAGATCTTGATCGGCATTCGCGCAAACTACCAGGGAACGCTGATCGTGATGAACTACTACTCGCCCGCCCCTGCGCTCGACAGCGTTACAGTGGCCATCAACAGCGTGATCGCCGGAGTCGTGAACCAGCTTTCTGCCCAGCCGAATTTCGCTCCTGTGAAGCTCGACGATGCATTCACCGCATTTCAACTCGCTTCCGCGGCGTTTAACCACGACGCTTGTCAGGCAGGGCTTCTCATCCGGTTTCCTCCTTCGTCGCCTTACACCGTCACACCGTGCGACATCCATCCGTCGCCGCTTGGACGGGATCTGCTTGCCGCCACAGTAGTGTTCGCTCAGTTCTCCAACCACTAGCCCTGGAAGGTCGAGACACAGCGTCCGCTATTGGGCCACCTCAAAGGTCAAGCTGACGCTGGCGTGAACTTCGATACTGCCGGGTTCGATGGGAGTGGTCTCGGGAGCGCCGGCCTTGGCCGCAGCAGCGAGTTCCACCTGACGGCCAGGCGATACGATTACCGGCTGTTCTTCCTCAATGCGGAGCAAACGCCCGAGCTTGACGTGAAGCCTGTCCGCCAG
The DNA here is from genome assembly GCA_963815475.1 of uncultured Solibacteraceae bacterium. Classification (GTDB taxonomy): domain Bacteria; phylum Acidobacteriota; class Terriglobia; order Bryobacterales; family Bryobacteraceae; genus Sulfopaludibacter. The sequence goes on from CAWFHD010000001.1 coordinate 1,554,775, forward strand.
TGCGGCCGCGCCGGCTCGCGCCTGGTCGGCCGCTTTCCCCAGTGCCTCGGCTCGAGCCTTGCTCTCATCATGCAGCATGAAGTTCACGCGATTCACATTGCTGGCGCCCGCTCCAGTTGCCGCGCCAATCAACTTCCCCAGTAGATCGAGATCGTCCAGTTCCAGCCGGACTGTGTTGGTCGCGGTGTAACCCTGGATCGTCGGCGGTGAACCATCCTTCGGATATTGATAGTTCGGATTCACCGAGAAATTCACCGTTCGAATATTTCCAGCCGGCAGCACCCGGCGCAAGGCATCGATCACCGTGTTCGATTCCTTCGCATTCAGTTCCGCGGCAGTCTGCGATGTCGCGCTCTGGCTGACCACGCCAACATCCAACTGGACTCGGTCCGGCCGGGCTGAAATGGTGGCTTCCCCATGCACCTGCACATAAGGCACGGTCGGCGGCGTCGAAATCTGCTGTGCCACCGAAAGCGTTGCGCCGGCAATGAAGGCCAGCCATCGAATCACGTACCGATTCTAACGCCCTCGGCGAGGCCCCCGCTGGACGAAATGTTACCGTAGAAGGAGATTGAACCATGTTGTCGCGCCGCGGATTTCTGTCGCTGGCCGGCTGTGTTTGCTGCGCGCCGCTGCCCGCGTTTTCACTGTCGCAGTCGGACGATGCCTTCCTTGACGACCTTTCCCGCCGCGCTTTCCTCTATTTCTGGGAACAAGCGGATGCGCGCACAGGCCTGGCACTCGATCGGACGCGGAATAGCGGCGAAAAGACGCCGGGACGCAGCCGCGAAGTGGCTAGCCTGGCATCCACTGGCTTTGCGCTCACCGCTCTCTCCATCGGCTATCGACGCCAATGGCGCGTCTCTGCCGAAATCCAAGGGCGAGTGCGAAACACGCTGCGGCATCTCGCCAACGTTCAGGAGCACGAGCGCGGCTGGTTCTACCACTTTGTGGACACGCACACCGGTGAGCGCGTATGGAACTCGGAGCTGTCCACCATCGATACGGCTCTGCTGCTGGCCGGAGTTTTGACTGCGCAACAATGCTTTGCCGATGATACGGAAATGGCGCGCATGGCACAGGAAATCTATGAGCGCGTCGATTTCCCCTGGATGTTGGACCCCGTCACGAACTGCCTGCGCATGGGCTGGAAACCGGAAAGCGGGTTTCTGCGTGCCGCGTGGCGGGAGTACCGGGAAAACCTGATCCTCTCAGCGCTCGCGATTGCATCTCCCACTCATCCTGTTCCGGTCAGGTCCTGGTATGCCTTCCGGCGGGACCCGGTGGTTTTCCAGGACTATCGCTTCGTTGGCGCCGGTCCGCTGTTCACACACCAGTTTTCGCACGCATGGCTCGACCTGGAGGGTCTGCGAGACGGTCCGCCACTTCAGCTCGACTACTTTCGGAACTCAATCATAGCTACCATGGCGCATCGCGACTACGAGTTAAGCCTGCGCGGAATGTTTCCGGGTTACTCCAATAACATCTGGGGAATTACTCCGTCTGACAGTGACATCGGTTATCTGGGTTGGGGTGGCTTCTCGCGATACGATGTCGATGGCACAGTTGTTCCGTGCGCGCCCGCCGGCTCTCTCATGTTTACTCCCGAAATCTCCCTGGCAGCACTGCGCGCCATGCACGAGCGCTTTGGCCAGTATATTTACGGCCGCTACGGCTTTTCAGATGCGTTCCACCCCCTCACACGCTGGGTCAACCCAGACGTGGTGGGGATCGATCTGGGCATCACTCTGCTGAGTGCCGAAAACCTGAGGGCGCGCTCGGTCTGGAACTGGTTTAACCGTCAGCCAAACCTTCAGCGGGCGATGAGCCGCATCTTTGACCGTCCTGGATCCGTGATCAGAAACTAAACCGCGCCTGCAGTTCAACGGTGCGTCCAGCCAAAGCGTTGGGCGACATACCGAAGAAGGCCTGGTCAGGATGCGTTCCCTGCCCGCCAAAAATCAGCGGCGCGAGGTTCAACTGGTTGAACAGGTTAAAGAAATTCGCTCGTAGTTCCAGATTCCCGGTGTCGCGTCCGAACAAGGACATCCGCGTATTCTTGGCCAGACTGAGATCGGTTTGGAAAAAGTGCGGGCCCCGCCACGAGTTTCTTCCGATTCCAGGGGGTCCGCCGGCGTTGATGTTGAAATATGCGGGCCCGCCGTTCGGAAAATCGCTGCCCGTCATAAAGGCGCCATTCGATTCGCTGTGGCCGGCGCCCCCGAAATACATGGTCGGCCGAATAGGCGACAGCGTCGGTCCGCCGGGTGTCTGTACCGATTGCCCGATCACCGGGGTCCATGGAAATCCCGTGTGCCAGGTGAAGATGGGAGACAGCTCCCAGCCGCCCAGCACGCTCTTCCAAATGCCATGAAATCTCGCGGGTGGTACCAACTCCCAAACCACCCCCGTATTGAAGGTCTGCGTAGCATCGTAATCGGAGGGTCCCCATTCCAGGCGATTGTTTTGCGGAAAAGTCTGATTGGTGACAAACCCAGGACCCTCGTAGGACGTGTTGTCCTCGCTCCTTGACCACTTATAGTTGGCGACAAAGCCTATTCCGTGACTGAAGGCGCGCTTCAGCGTCACCAGGAGCGCATTGTAGTTAGAATTATCGTCCGGCTGAGGCACAAAGACTGCGGTAAATGCCGGGGAGCCATTGAGATTATTGTTGTTCGGATACAGGTAGTTCTCGTTCACTAGCCGGATCAGGTGGCGGCCGCCGCTGCCTGAGTAGCCCAGATCCAGGACTAACTTCTGGGGAAGCTGGTATTCCACATCCAGGGAGTAGACAAACACCATGGCGTTGGGCATGTATCTCTGCGCGCCATAGATCTCCACGGGGCCGGCAGTCGGCGATCCCGTCGCCGGATTGATGCCTTGCGCCAGGCCTGGGTTGGTGGGATAGCTAAACGGCGAATCGCTCGCGCCGAGCGAATACAGAATCTGACCGCCTACGAATGGGTTGCTGGCGCTGCCGCAACAGATGCCGTAGCGCGCGAAACCCGGTGGATTAAAGGCCGTGTTATTGAACAGGGTTTGCGGGATACGATTGTAGAAGATGCCAAACCCGCCGCGCACTACTAGTTTGTCGTTGGCCGGTAGCGGTTTGTAGGCGAATCCAAACCGCGGCCCAAAATCGTGATAGTCGGAGTTATAGAGGCGGCTGACCGGCTGGATAGTAGAGTTGGCCAGACCTTGTGAGCCAAAGATGATGTTGCTTAAGGTTCCGTTCGCTTCCGACACCGGGCTGTAGTATTCCCAGCGCAGCCCCAAGTTCACAGTCAGATTAGACCGCACCTTCCAATCGTCTTGTACAAAGGCCCCGTAGTACGGTGACCGGAAGTAGAGCTGACCGTTGCCTGGGCCGCCGGTCTGCGGATTGGCAGCTACGCCTTCGAATATAGGCGCTCCGTTAGCAAGGTCCCAGAGGCCATTAAACACATAGTCGGGCCGAGACGATCCACTCAGGTTGTTGTTATTCTGCTCCCGTCGCAATTCCACGCCGGCCTTCAGCCCGTGATTCCCCATCACCTTGCTGAAGATATCGCGCACTTCATATGTGTTTTGGGCGAAGATGCCGGGCGTAGAGTCACCCTGGGCTGCGCCCACCTCCGGCCGGTTGATGGGATAACCTTGCACCTCCAGACGCGGAATTCCCCAATCCACCACACCCGTGTTGGAAGCCACCTGATTGGCCGCGAAGCGCGTCAGGTTGGCGCGGAATTCATTCAGCGTGGTGGCGTTGATAGTGCGATTGTAAGTGGCTGTGACGGCCGAGTTCAATGGTTTGAAATTCACGTCAGCCATGGGACGGCCTCCAGTAGAAGCGTCGGCGCCAAAACTGGAAAGGTGTGTGAAGTACATGCTCACTGCCAACCTGTCCTTAGCGGTAGCATTGTAATCGAGCCGAGCGTTGTACTGGTCGCCCGTGACCGTGCTGGGCACGCCCACTTGCGCAAACTCCATATCCGGAATACCGTCGAGACCGCCGCCCGTGATGCCTGGAGTGTATTGTCCGGGTGCGCCGGTAAACGAGCCGAGATCGATTCCACCTTGTACCTGTTGACACGTCCCGGCCGCGAATCCTGGGGCACAGGGGACGTTGAGAACATTGAGTACACGAGGCGCGATTCCGGCAGACTGGAAAATCTGCGCCGTCATGGCGTTGGCGCGTGCCACCAATGCCTGTCGGTACTGGGGCGTCTCCACCCATGTGGTAACCACTCCCGTGCTGCTGCGCCGCAAACCTTCATAGGAAGCGAACCAGAACAGCTTGTCCTTGATAATGGGACCGCCCATGCTGCCGCCGAATTGCCGGTACAGGTTTTGGTCGCGCACGGGCAACGCGTTGCCGGGGCCGCCCCACTTGTTGTAAGCGTTGAGGCCTGGCGATGCATAGTCGAACATACCGCTGCCGTGGAACTGGTCTGTGCCATTCCTGGAGATCACTGAAATCTGAGCGCCGGAGTTGCGCCCCCACTCCGCCGAGTAAGCGTTGGTCAGCACCACGATCTCCTTGACGGACTCCTGGTTGGGCGTCAACACTGCCGAGCCGCCCCATCCCAGGCTGTTCACGCTGACACCATCCACCATGTAATCGTTGTTAGACATGCGCTGGCCATTAGCCGAGACCGGAAGCTGATTCTCCGTCTGAAAAATGGAAGAGTTCGATCCGCCCGGTCCCGTAGTATTGGGCAGCCCCACCGAATTGCCGGCGCCATTGCGCGCCATGTCGGCGGTGACGTTGGGCGAGAGGCGAATCAACTCGTACGGGTCGCGTCCGAATTGCGGCAGGCTCGTCACGTCGCGCGTGCTTAGCTGCGTGCCGACATTGGCATTCTCCGTCTGCAATTCCTGGTTGCCTTCGGCTGTGACAGTCACAGTCTGCGTCACGGTGCCGGGCGCCAGGGTCAAATTCAGGCCCTGCGTTTGCTCGGCATTGACCGTGACATCCTTGATCTCACCGCGATTGAAGTTCGTGGATTCAGCCGAAAGCGTGTATCGACCTGGAGCCAGCCCGGTAAAACGATAGAAACCCTGCGAGCTCGTATCGGCCGTTTGCTTTTGCCCTGTCTCATTGTTCGTAAGTGTGACTTTGGCGTTCGGGATGGCCGCGCCAGACGAATCGGTGATCGTGCCTTGGAGACTCGCGCCGAACTGTGCGTATAGCAGCAGCGGAACCAGAATAAGCAGTAGGCAGGCGATTTTCTTCATGGATGCCCTCCCCCAATTGCTCATGGTATCGACAGTGGAGTAGATCGATGCGCCTCACGGAGTGACTGCTGTGAAGCGCGGCACAGCGCCGTTCGCAGAAGTGTTATCGAGAGTCCCTGAAAACTGTCTGAAAGAGGACCATGTAAACGGGAGGAGCGGCGGTCATGCTGCCTTTTCGTCCGCGGCGTAGCGGCGGAAGGATACCCGATCGAGTCGACCTTTGGGAGAGAAACACAAGGGGCGGCCAGGTTGAAGTAGCCTGGCCGCCTGCCGTTGATATGACAGTTACTGTGCCTGGATAGGAGTCAGCAGAAGAGTCATCGTGGTCTGCGTTTCATTTGCTTGCCGCGCCCCCACCACAAGCTGACCGCTGTTTTTGATACTTACTCCCGTCAGCACCGTTCCGGCAGGAAGACTCGGCACCAGATTCTGGAGATCCACAACTTTGCCGTCCGCCGAGCCGTCGCGATACCAGTAGAATGGGTGGTCCAACGAGTAATCCACGCTACCATCGTCCTTGGCGAGGCGATACAGGCCGACAATCTCTCCCTGATCGTTAATGTCCGTGGCAGAGCTGTCGATGCCCGGAGCCGGCAGCACCTTCATCGAGCCGTTGTCATAAACGAACGCATGATATGTGATGTGGTGAGTCGGATCCATCTCTCCCGGAGCCACAGTGGTCCTGCCGACGATCTGCCCGGCGGCATTGATCCGGTTGGCTTCGCTGTTCGTGCCGCCCGCCGTGCCCAGATCCACAATTCCGCCGTCGTGAGGGTAGAGGACCGCATGCGTTGTCAACGGTGGATCGGAGATGCTGGAGGGCAACTTCGACGAAGCGAAACCGACAGCGTCGCCGTTGCTATTCATGCCATAAACCGCATTCATGGGCCCTCCCAAATTTGGCAGCTCTCGGATCTGCCCGCCGGAATAGACGAACCCATAATATGCCCACGGCCCCATATACTGAGGGGTAGTCGGCGGAGGGCCAAAAGGTGACGTAGCGGGCTGTAGATCCTGAATATATGCGTAGCCAGCTATGTCGCCCTGGTCGTTCATCGCGTTCGGCCACGCAGAGGTCGGCCCCGCGAGTGTTCGGGGTAGCGACCCATCCAGCACTTCAAAGCCGCCGTCATGATACCGGAACAGATGTGCTCCCTGAACACCCGGGATCTCCAGATATCCGGTGAAATCGCCGCTGGTATTCCCCCGCGAAAAGTAACAATTTGCGCTCGGAGTCGGCACTACCGTCAGTGCGCCATCCTTGTATGTATAACATTGAGTCAGTTGGATGCCTTGTCCAGCATCTACCAGGCCGCTGCCGCCGCCAATCGTTCCATCGTCCTTTATCCAGGCAGAAAACGACTGCGTTCCAGCGGGCATCGGAATGACGGAGTAAGTATAAGTGGGTTGAGCGAGACAGATGCCTGCCAGGTTGAGCCATAGAATCACTGACATTTTAGTGCAGCAGCGCTTCATAAGAAGCTCCCTATTTCTTTTCATTGTTTTGTGCTTATGTGTCCTTTCAGAAAATCGGTACAGTTATGAGACTGTCGGCAGCCCTGCTTGACGACATGCGTCCCGTTAAAAACTCAGGCGCAATGACATTTGAACAGACCTTGGACCGCCCGCTTGAAAGGCTGGGGCCTGGCCACTGGACGGGCTGCCACTTCCCATCATGAGATTCAAGGGCGAACTGGATTGCCCGAACAGCGGGTTACTGAGATAGCGAATGGGATCCGCGAATTCAGGATGGTTAAACATGTTATATGCCTCTCCGCGGAGACTCAGCCGCCAGGAGCCCTTGCTGAATAATTCCCGCTCAACGGCCGCGTCAGACTGCCACATGCCGCTGCCCGGTATGGTATTGCGCCCTAATCCGCCGATGCTTTGTTGCGCCGGGCGAAATGCCAACGGGTTCAAGCCACGTCCGCCCGGAATCCCCTGCCCGTGGTTCGATATAGACACGTTCAGCGCCAGGTCCGGCCGATAATTAGCCACGGCGAAACCATTGAGGCTTTCGGACACCAGAACGTCAACGGGGAAGCCGGTCCGAGCCGTCACTAAGGCAGCTAAGGTCCAGCGACTTACGAGACGGCCCAGGATCCGCACCGGACTTGCCGGGCCGCCAATAGCCGGAATTGTGTAAGAGACTGCGCCGCGCACGCTGTGACGCACGTCGAAGTCGGATGATCCGCGGTCGCCGGCCGGAAGGTTGTGCGGCGAGATCAGGTAGAGAGCCGAATCCGCGGAGCCCAGATCGATGGAGTGCGACCATGAGTAGGACCCTGTTACGCTGAGGCCTGCGGAAAGCGATCGCCGGTACAGTAACGCCAGTGCGTCATAGCGGGACGTTCCGTCGTTGGTTGCAAATGAGATCTGCCCCAGATCCACGGCTGGCATGATGTCAACCTCTCGCCGCAACAGAGCGCGGCCGTCGAGATGGAGATACGAAACAGAAACCTGATCGTGTGCAGTCCAGTTGCGCTCGAGCGTGGCGCTCCAACGTCTGGAAACAGGCAGCCGCAGGTCTCGTGCAAATCCGAATCCCAGGCTGACCGATTCGAACTGCGTGGCGGGAGTTACCAGACCTTGCGGAATCCGCAGTTGCAGGTAGGGCGTGGCGTTCAACTCGTCCGTGGCCACCCCGAAGGAGGCATCATGGATGGTGGCCCAGGACAGACGCAGCACCGTTTCGCGGGCGCCTGGAACACGCCATGCAACCGATGCGGCCGGATCCAAATCCAGCGGTCTGGCTCGCCAGATTGGTGTCCCGGGGGCCGGAGTATTGTAGCGAACATGCCCGTTTGAGTTGTCTACCTGGTAGAGGTTCGGCTCCATCACCATGCGTGGAGAAGGTGCGTGAAGCCAACGCAGCCCATAAGTTACCGTAAGATTCGGAGCGGCCCGCCAGGTGTCCTGCGCGTAGCCCGATATTCGGTCCAGATGAAGCGAATTAGCCGGGAAGGCCGAGTAAGTCACCCAAAGGGGGGCGGCATCTAAATAGACGTTGGTGGGGCTGGCGATGGCGATGGTCATTCCGGACGTGGCGCCCGATCGCTCGGGATGCAGGCGGAACCAATTGACGCCCAGTTGTAACGTATGGCCGGAAGTCCGATAAGAGGCCGAGTGGGAGAACTGGAACTGGTCCTGCCTGCTTCTGCCATCTTCGCCTGCGGCGATAGAGCCGGCGCCTCCCACCGCGACACTCGAAAAGTCCGCCGCGAAGCTCGGATACTGTGAGAAGTAAGTGCCCATAGCTTGCGCCGAATTTGAGATCCACCTCGACTGAGAGGAAGTCCGGCTGAAACCGAGGCGCGTATCGTAGCTCCAGGCGGAAGCGTGGTGCGTCAATCCCAGCGTCCCGGTCGAATTCCGGTATTCGGCGCGATTCACCTGCATTGCGCCGCTTTCACTTGTAGACGGTGTTTCGGAAACACGGAAGAACAACTGTGTGGCGGGTCGAATGGCATGATCCAGGCGCAGATTCATTGCCTCCAGGCCGGCGGGTCGCCGCACACTGGCCACATATTCGGAGAGTCCATAGGTAAGGTTGGGACCATTGGGTTTCGGAAATTGATCGAACAAAGACTGTAGACTAACTGGCGCCAAAGCGCGAGCTGCCAGTGAGGGCACGGTAGCAGTCCAGGTGTAGGTCTGCTGAAGGCGTAGTCGTTCGCCCGCTAAGAAGAAGAAGGTTCGTTCTCGCCGCAACGGTCCACCCATCGAAAAGCCCTGGTTGTCGATCCTCGGCGCGTTGTGGCCAAGCCCAAAACGGTTGTCAAACCAATCATTGGCTGCCAGCGCATCCGGCCGGAGGCTTTGAAACAGGGAGCCGTGAATTTCGTTCGTTCCAGACCGGGTCCGGATCGCGATGATCGCGCCGGGAGCGGAGCCAAACTCAGGCGCGGAACTCTGTTGATGCAGTTCCACCGCGAGAATGCCGTCGAGGAGCGCCAGATCGTGGGTTGTGCCCAATGCCGTCAGTGAGGGGAGTTTGGACCCAGGGAGGAAACTCGGCCACCCGCCTCCGCTGACCGAATTATTTGCGTAAATGCCGTCCACCACATACGAGTTCGAGTTTGGCCGGGCGCCTTGGCTGGAAATCTGGCCGGGCTCACCGGAGTTGGCCGGCGTTGCCAGCATGCCAGGCGCCTCCATCGCCAGGGCAGTGACGGTCCGGCCGTTTTGTGGCAGTCCGTTCCGCGTTGCGGGAATCACTACCGGTTCGTCTACAGCAACGGAGCTGAGCACGGGGTCGCCAGTCACGGTGACGCTTTCAGAGACGGGGTTTACTTCCAGGACGAAGTCGATGCCCTGCAATCCTTCCCTCTCCACATGGACTCCGAGCTTAGCCGCTGCGTGAAACCCGTTCCGGCTGGCGACCACGTTGTAGTGTCCCTCCGGCACTGCGAAGCTGTAACGCCCTTCCCGATCCGTAACCGCCGCGAACCGGTAACCCGCTTCCCGTTGACTGCAGGTGACCGTGGCGTTCGGGACAACGGCCCGCGAAGCGTCTCGCACCGTTCCTTCCAAAATCCTGAGATCTTGCGCAGCTAATACTCCCAGACACGTGCAGACCAGCCAGGCGAGCCTGCACGTCATCGCAACTTCTCCAAACCTTCCACAACCGAACTTGCGTATTCGGCCGCAAGTTTTTTCAATCGCACGATTTCATCGGCCAACGCGGACACTTCCGGACTCGCCGGGCTACCGGTGAACGTGATCGTCACGGAGCGGTTCACCTTGTCGGCTTCCTGTGCCAGCCTCTCAATGAGGGAAGGGCCAGCCGAATCTTCGCTCATACCGTTGTTCGCCGGCTCGAGACCGGGTTTCGTGAGACGGGCTTCCAGAGCCTGGATCTCCTGCTCGAGTTGGCTCGCGTGGCGAGAACGCAACTGCCATAGTTCGATGCGGGCCGACGGGCTGAGTTCCACTTCAACCGCTTCCGGGAAATGTTCCGCCAGGTCTGCCAGAAGGTGAGCCCGGGAAAAAATCGTCTCGCTCAAATTGATCGCCGGATCACGCTCCGGCGGAACCTCTGGAGCCAGTTGAGAGGAGTCCGGCAGGCGCAAGTCGACGCTTGAAATGCCTCGCAAACCCGTGGACAATTGCTGGAGTTGCCCGGCGTTGAGCGAATAGGGTGTGACGGAGATTCGATTCCCGCCGCGGATGTCCATGCGAATCGGTTCACCCGCGGGGTCGCTGAGGCGGTCCGCGATGAGCCACACAGCCAACTCAGCGGAGATATGGCCGTCAATTGCCGGTCGTGGGAGGACATGCGCGTCGTTGTCGTCTGCGGACGTTGGCAGAGTCCGGCCGGGCAACACTGCCATTTCTGCTTCGGGCGGACGGCTGGGGACCACCGAAATCTCGATCCAATCCTCCCCCGCGAAAACGAACTTTGCGCGCACCGGCAGCAGGCTTGCGGCATCTACCGTAAGCGCGGCGTCTTCGATGAGGTTTTCCTCTGCCGTCGTCTGAATCGTAAATTGCTTGGGCGCCGTGGAGGACGCGGGCGATACCAGAACCCGATCGGATTTGTGCTTCACGCTGTTCCGCCATTCGGAAAACGCGCGCGGATTCATCGGGTCATCCCAATCGTAGTGGGCTTCACGAAACCTCTCCCGCCAATGACGGTCCGAGCGATCTGTGCCGCCAAGCAGTGCCGGCCGGACGAAGGTCGCGGTAGACGTCCTGATGCGAAGCCCCTGCCGGGCGCGGGAGGGACCGCGTGAGACGGAAGCCTCTATCTGCGGTAGCAGCGTTTCGGCGCGCAGGCGCGCGTCCGGCCTCGGCCACAGGAGCAGAACACTGCTCAACACGGCCGCAGCCACCACGCCGGTCCATGCCCGGCGGGGCTTCGGGCGGGATTCGCCAAATGTCAACAATGGAAGAATCGCATCTGCCCGGTCCATTTCCATTACGATGTCCTGCCAGCGGTGGGGCGGGGGCGGGAGTTTCTTGGCTGCCTCGTGGCGCAACGCGCGATAGCGCTCAATCCCAGGCGCCGTCCTACGCTCGCAGGATTTACATTTGGCCAGGTGGAGAAGGATTCGCTCTTCCACCTCAGCCGGGAGCGTGTCCTGAAAGATGGAGATCAATTGACGTTCCGTTAGGTGATTCATATCGATCCTTGTTCCATTCGGTCCTGCTCCCACTTCCTCAGGCGGCTCATAGCGCGGCCAAGGAAGCGCCCCACCGTAGATGTGCGGATTCCCAGAGCCGCCGCTATTTCCCTGTACCGAAGCCCATCCGCCCGCAGCTCCAGACAAAGCCGCTGCTGTTTTGACAGATTCTGGAAGGCGGCCTGGAATCCCTCCCGCCTCTCGCACTCCAGAAGTGCGTGCTCGGCGCCTTTGTCTCTGCCTGATAGCCTCGCCACCAAAGCGTCTGAGAGAACCGTTTCCTGCGAAGTACACTTCGCCGCGTCGCATGCCAGGTTATGGGCCACGCGGTACACCCACGCCTTGGGGTGCTCAATGGCTTTTCCGGCACGAAGAACCATGTAGAGCCGCAGAAACGCCTCCTGCGTGATCTCCTGGGCAGTATCGGGTGCACACCCTAGCGTCACCAGATATTCATAAATGTTGGTTTGAGATTCAGCGTAGAGGTCCGCAACCAGTTGCCGCTCCCTTGTTGAAGCGGAGTTTATCGGCGGCACGTAACGGCATCCTGCTTCGGTGTTGTCAGCGAATCCATTCTAGGTATAAGACTGGGATTTTCGCGGTTTGACGACAAACCTGCACAGGAGTTTACGAGTGCTGCCGACCGGCGCTGCGGCTGATCGAAAACAAAAAGAGGAGTCCGGGGTTTCCTTGCCCTGGAACGGAGGCGCCGTAGCAATCCCACGGCGCCGTCCGCGGCGGTTCAATTTCGCGACTCTCCGGCTTCAGTTTGCCGGATGGCAGTTCGCGTTCACTTATTGGGCCTCACCTCGGGCTTGATCTCAGGGCGGATCTCCGGTTTGACCTCGGGCTTGATCTCCGGTTTGATCTCCGGGCGAATCTCCGGCCTGATCTCCGGCTTAATCTCCGGTTTGATCTCAGGCTTAATCTCCGGCTTAATCTCCGGCTTGATCTCTGGTTTAATCTCCGGCTTGATTTCCGGTTTAATCTCAGGCTTGATCTCCGGTTTGATCTCAGGCTTGATCTCAGGTTTGATCTCCGGCTTGATCTCAGGCTTGATCTCGGGCCGAATTTCCGGCTTGATCTCGGGTTTGATTTCCGGCCGAATCTCCGGTTTGATCTCTGTTTTGATCTCGGGCTTGATCTCCGGCTTGACCTCCGTTTTAATCTCGGGCTTGACCTCGGGACGCACTTCCGGTTTGATCTCTGGCTTAATCTCGGGGCGAATCTCAGGCTTGATCTCGGGCCTGATCTCCGGCTTGGTCTCGCCGTACACTTCGGGCCTCACTTCGGGCCGGATTTCCGGCTTCCCCTTGGGTTTTCCTTCCGGCTTGGTCTCCCGCGCCACCACGGGAGCCGACTCTTTCCGAGAGTCCGATTTCGGAGTCCCTTCCGAACTTGTCTTGGAATGTTTCTTGTCGGGTTTCTTCACGATTTTTATCCTCCGGCTTGAAAATCAGATTAGTGTCCTGACTAGGTTGTGGTCCATCGGCATGGGCCGTGTCCCGGCTGCGTAAGATTCGACGCCGGAACAGAGATCGATTGCAGCGGCGAGCGAGTGCTGAACAAAATCGAGACGGACCTCGCTCGCCGTAAGGCTTCGGCGCAGTCCGCCCAACGCGTACCGCGGGCTTGGTAGCATGGAAGCGTGTTCGGGCCGAATCGTCAGTTGCCAAAGAAACCGGATCCCGTTTTCGCACGCCCCCATGTAATCCAGATGACGTCGGCGATCCCCGTTCAGAGACGCCAAGGCCGCGGCCGCCGAGAGCCCTTCCAAATACAGCGCGGTAGTGTAACCAGGACCATCCTGCTGATGGCCGGTTATGAAGCCGCCGTTCTTCTCGAGTTGAAATTCGCGGATCCAATCCGCGATCTCAAACACCAACTCCGCCCAATCCGAATCGCGGTCCACTTCCCACCACAACCTGCCCGCCTGTATGAGCCACGAGACCTGGCCGAAGTTTCGCTTGTAACGAAATCGATGGCGGTAGTAAAAAAGAGCTCGACGGATCGGGATCGCTTCCCTCGCAATGAAGCCGGCGTGCACCGCTGCCGCCATTGCGAGTAGAACCTGTCCGGGAAAATAGTCCTGAAACTCATCGGTGCCCGCCCCGGCGTCGCGATGGGTGCTGATGCGGCCGTGCGCGTCAATGCGCGATGCGAGCGTGCTCGCGATATGCGAACCAAGTGCGCGACGGTGGTCGCCTGCGTCGAGTTCAACCAGAGCGAGCAGCAGAAACGAAAGCTCGGCCACCGAAGGGCAGCCGTCCTCATCCTCGAGCCAGATTCCCTCTGGGGATTCGCGCAGCTTGTCGATGTATTCGTCGAGCACCCGGCTGGCGCCATCCATTGCACTCTCGCGGTTCAAGACATGCGCGGCTCGCAACAGAATCCAGGTGGCGTGCATCCCACGAGCCACGTCGTGCCCTCGGTAGAGCCTGTTCTGAAAGGGTTCGAACAGGGAAAAGAATCCACCTTCTTCCCGGATATTGCGAACCAGATAGTCGCATTGCCATTCCGCGAGTTTCCGAGCCATATCCTTGAACGGGCAGTCGGCCGCAGATTGCCGGAAGCCCAGTTCGATGAGATCGACACCGTCTTCATCGGCCAGCCACGTGGCGCAATCGAAACGGATCCATCGGAACGGAGGGCCTGTGATTTCCGCCTTCTCGATCACTTCGCGAGCGTAACTCGTGGCGTCGAGGCTGTCCCTTACCGCGACAAACGGCAACAGCATTCCGTCTTGGCTACCCTGGCGCACGGCGAGCGCCTGCCTCCCGAGCCGGAATCGCGGAGCAACTTCTTCGGCGGACATCTCGCCAAGCTCGAGCGGATTGAAAAGCAGGGATACGGTGACAGCGAGGCGGCCGGGCGTCTCCTGGGTTGCCGGCGCAAAGCGTCTGTCCTCCAATGCCGCCCGCACTAGAATCCGTATGTCACCATCCGGCTCGGTGATTTCCGAACCGGCGCACCCTCGCAGTTTCCCGTCGAGATAGACCGAAACATAAAGCGAGTGCAGTGTATCGGGAAACAAGCCGGCCGGAAGTGGCTCGCCCACCGCCTCGCGCCCTGCAACCATCGCGCGTAGAAAGTCAAGGGCTCGCTGGGACGCTGCGCCTATGGCGCGCTCCTCATACCATGCGGTCCCGTTCTGAAGAGGCACGCCGGACTGCTGCCACTCTGCGCCCGGCTCCACCACCTTCCGTACTTCGTGGCGGTAAACATCGGATTGCTCGAAGCTGTAGAGTCCCGCGTTGGTGCGCCGCGCGTGGTGAAACTGCTCCTCCTCGTTGCCGATGCCCGGCATGCGAGGCAGCGCTCCGCCCATTTTGCCAGGCCGCTCCTGGCTGCAGACCACGATGCCGTAACGATCGTTATCCAGTTGCCCAGGGCTGCACTTCTCCAAGGCGGAAAAGAATGTCACCGCGATGGAGCTTCGCTCCAGAATGCGCCGGGCCGCGGCTGGATCGTCGCCGAGACATTTTGCAGTCTGCCATGCGGCCCGCATTACGTCCTCCGGAGCGGCCGGCGCGCCTTCGCCGGGAAACGTCCAGAAACCGTCGCGCGCATGGCGCTGATAAACTTCGTCGCGATCCCGTAGGCTTACCCAAACGCCGCCCGACGAATCGTAGTCCGCATCCATTCGCAGCGGTGGCCGAGGCAGCAATCCGGCGGTGAGATAGGCATCGATCGTGAGCCGCGCCAGATGCGCCGGATGCAGGTTTTCGGGCGCCTGATGTTCGCTCCACGGAAACTCCCGCACCCAGCGCGTCGGATTTGGATTGATCTTCGGCTCACCCTCCATCCTCTCCATCAGATCCTGAAATACGTCGAACACCGCTTCCATGTGGTAACCGCGTTCCCGCATGCGTGCGAAGCCGCCGTCCCATCCGAACCGGACCAGCGCCACGCCACCCTCCACGCGCAGTCCGGCTTCTTCCAGAAAAGCTGTGCCTTCCACCATCGAAATTCCCGAACTGATCGAATCGTCCAGCAGAATGGTGGGCTCTTCGAAATCGATCCGCCCCTCGATGCGCTTCAGGGAACCGTACGCCTTTCGTTCCTTGCGCACGATCAGCCCGTGATAGCGCCCACCGGATTGCAGCACGGCCGATTGCATGAGAGGCACGCCGGTCAAACCATAGGTCGCGATCTGGTAGCTTTCGAATTTGCGCATCAGTTCCAGCAGGCACCGTCCGGCGAGTTCCGCGCCACGGGGCTGCATACTGACACTGAGCGTGTCGAGCATCCATTCCGCCGATGAGCCATCGCGCGAGAGCACTGGCTGCGTCGGCGAACGCCGCAGAATGCCGTCTCGCAATATCAGTTGCAAGAGCTCGTCACGATCTGGCGCATTCATTGTCATCGATCACGCTATGGTTACTAGCTTCGCGTCATCTGTCCGCTGGCCTTCGCGCTCTACCCCAAAAGCGGTCGGATGGCTGTCGTCCAGCTCAAAGTTCGAATTCTCCGGCAAGGCAAGACTCAGATAGCGGCCGTCAAGAAAAAGCATCAAGTCCTTGCCGACGAAGTCCTCGAGGGCCGTCTCGATCCAGGCTTCATCTCCGAAGCGCTTGACCAGGTCGCGGTGCGTCCGGGCATCGGCACAGAACTCGTAGAGTTCCGCGGTCCTGTCCCTGTACAACCATTCGTAGTGCGTGGCCCATCGGCCGTCATCGATTCTGATGCTCGAACACGCTTTGCGATATCGCAGGAATGGACGTTGTGCCCGCACGGGCCATCGTTGCTGCCATTGAGCGACACGCGCGAACAACTCGTCGTAGACCTCTTCGGGTACGGTATCGGTCATCGTGTGATCGAAATAGTAAGAGACCTTGGAAAGATCGAACTCACCCTCGGGGAAGATATAGCGGTAGCAGTCCGAAGGTGTCAATTTCACGACGCTCTGCGACGCGGGATCGAAATACATCGGCGACCCGCGGTCTGCGCGAGCCTTCACGATCGCGTAAGGCGGTTGCAAGTGCGGTATCTTGGCAACCACCTCGCACTGCAGGCGATAATCCTCGTCGCTTTCCCCTGGAAACTGGACCAGAATGTTATAGAGATTATTAATTCCGTAGTAAGTGCACCACTTGATCAGTTCTACGTTGCGCATGCCCGTGGTTAGCTTGCGCATGATTTTCAGCATGTGCGTCGAAAGGCTCTCAACACCGGGCTGAACGGAGAAGAGGCCGCCCCTCCGCATTCGCCCGAGTTGGGTGCGTGAGAGGTTCGGCCTGATTTCGTAGTGCAACTGAAAATCGCTGTTGGATGCGGCAAGCTTGCCGAACAGCTTCTCGACGTATTCCGGCGCCATGATGTTATCGATCGCGTTGAAATGAAATACTCCGTACTCGCGCGAGAGGGACTCCAGTTGCTCGATCACCCGTTCGGGGCTCTTCGCGCGAAACTCCATGCCGGAGCGGTTCAAACCGCAAAAAGTGCAGTGATTCTTCTCGCCCCACCAGCAGCCGCGAGCCGCCTCGATCGGAAGCAGAACATCGCGCGAATCGTCATAGGCGTCATACCCTCCTTCGCGGCGGGCATAGAAGTACTCCGAGAAATCCGGCGTCGGAGTCTCATCCATCTGCGCGAAGTTCGGCGCGCGACCGGCAAAATGAACCTTGCCCTCCTCGCGGTGCATGATGCCGCGCAGCCCGCGCATCGATTCACCGCGATATAGCCGGTGGACCATCTCCGGGAATGTGACATCTCCGTCGCCGCAATGCATATAGTCGACGTGGGGGCAGCCCCGCATCAACTCGTCGGCGATGTCGTCTTCCAGACTGGCGCCCCCCATGATTAGCGGGATGTCCGGGTACTTACGCTTGAGACCGCGGGCCAGCGCCAAGCTGGCAAGTAACTGCTGAAACACCACAGTGACCCCGATGAGGCCGAAGCGGCTCCAATCCACCGACTCCAGACAAAAATCGATGAAAGCCGGAGCGGTGTGGTCGCGGATGTAAATCAGGTCTTCCAGTGTGCAGCCGGCACTGCGGCAGATCGGCTCGAAGTTTCCCCGGTAAGTCCGGAAATATTCGTCGTCCTTCTCCTTGCTCGAAAAGTCACCGAATGCCGCCTTGCTCCAGATCCATTCACCCACCATGCAGGGCCAGACATCGGCGAGCGCTTCGTTCAACCGCCATCCAATGCGGCTGCCGAAATACATGAACAGCGAGAAGGCCTGAGCAGGAATGCCGGCCCTTTCGAGCGTCGGTTTGAGTAGGGCAAGCTGAAAGGAGGGATATCTGGCCGAAAGCTGCGGCATGCTGACCAGAGCAACGGGCTTGGGCGCCATGATGAAGTGTGCAGCCAGACCGCCACGCGTTTCAACGCATTCGAATTATTTTCGATCTTGTTCGGTATTCTTTCGCACGTGGGAATGGGGTTGCTCCCCGATCTCGGACTAGCGTTTCGTCGGCGCCGGCACAAGCCGCCGCCGAAGTTGCAATGCTATCGCCAGTAAGCCAATTGCCCCTGCGACGAGCAGGCTCGATGAAGGCTCGGGCGCCGCGGAGTCCATTCCCGGATAGGTCTGATTCATTATGGATGTAACATCGGAGAACGAAACGGCGTTATTCAGAATGAGCACGTCACTCACGCCGCCTTCCCAACTGTCGAACGACGATCTGCCACTGCCGCCAATCTCGATATCCGTGAAGCCGGGCATCGAAGGGTCGCCATTGATATGGATGGTGCTCTCCAGTGTGCCGTCTACATACGATTGGAACGTGCCCGTGCTTTGGGTATACGAGAAGGTATAGTTATGCCAGGTGTTAAGGGCTGTGCCGCCTCCGCCAACTTTGAACCCCAGCCCGTGTTGCCAGTTGCCGTTTGCATCGGACCACACATACATCTGGTCGCTACCGCTGTTATCGCCCTGGATAAACCATTCGCGCGAGTTGCCCTGGGAGTCGTTGCTCATCTCGATCAGGTACGGGTAGCTATCCAGGAAAGTGGCATCCGCCCACATCGACACAGTGAAATCGCTCGTCAGACCGAGGGAGTTCGTCAGCGGGACCACGATGCGGTCCGAAAACCCCTGCATAGCCACGGCGGAATCCGTCGGCCCGAAAGGTCCGGTGGTCCAAAGCGGCGAATGGCCGCCTCCCGCAGTGAGGGTACCGGTATTGCCGTTGCTGGACGAATCCTGCACCGTAGTTCCGGAGCCTTCGCTCATCTGCCAGTACCCAATGACGCTGGCCCGAGCCGCGAGTGGACAATACACCAGCATCCCCGCGAGGAGTGATGGAACGACGAACGAATTCTGCATGCGCATGGCGAAGCGACCCCTCTTGTCCCCGTGAATTGCGAGCTGAGACGGTAAACCTGGAGAATAACTAAACGTCCTGAGGAAGACCCATTTCCGAGACTATTAGTTCTGAAACATCCCTCATTCGCTCAATACTAGCGTTAACATGCGAGTTTGCAAATGATACCTTTGGGGGACTAACCGTGTTGGCGAGGTTGCCATCTGCGCGCCGCGATCAATCTGAGCAGACCATGTCCCCGCTGGGGCGGGTGTGGCGCGGACACTTGTGTCTGAAGCGCCCCGACTCATCAGGGCGCTGTGGATTTAGTCAGCTCAACGGAACCGCACAAGGTCGGTGTCAGGTCGCTCGAAACAGCGCGTCACCGCAAGTCAGATGCCGACTAAGACAACGCCATAGTCACAGTCTTGACTTCGGTGTACTGTTGTAATCCGTATTCACCCAGTTCGCGGCCAATGCCCGACTGCTTGAAGCCGCCGAACGGCGCTGCCGCGTCGAATACGTCGTAGCAGTTCACCCAGACCGTGCCCGCGCGCAGACCGTTGGCGATCGCCGTCGCTTTGGTGATGTCCTTGGTCCACACCGCCGCCGCCAGGCCGTACATCGACTTGTTGCCCCGTTCGATGACCTCATCCAGGCTGTCGAACGGAATAATCGACATCACCGGTCCAAAGATCTCTTCCTGAGCCACCTTCATGTCATCCCGGACGTCGGCAAAAACGGTCGGCTCGATGAAGTAGCCGCGGTCTCCCACTCGCCCACCGCCGCAGAGTAGTTGCGCGCCTTCCTTTTTGCCGGACTCGATGTAGCTCATCACCTTCTCGAACTGCGCGTCGTCCACCTGCGGCCCCTGCTCGGTGTTCGCATCGAAGGGATCGCCCACGGTCCGCCTCTTGGCGCGATCTACGCTACGCTCCACAAACTCATCGTATGCTTTGCGCTCCACAAAGAGCCGCGACCCGGCGCAGCAGCATTGTCCCTGGTTGAAGAACAGGGCGAAGTGGGAGCCCTCGATCGCCTTCTCCATATCGGCATCGGCGAATACAATGTTCGGGCTCTTGCCGCCGAGTTCGAGCGTCACCCGCTTCAGGTTCGTCTGCGCCGCGGCTTCCATGATCAGGTGTCCAACCTCGGTCGATCCCGTGAATGCGACCTTGTCCACGTCCATATGGCGGGCGATGGCTTGACCCGCGGTCGGACCATAGCCGGGCAGGATATTCACCACTCCTTCCGGGAACCCGGCCTCGACAATCAACTCCCCGACGCGTAGTGCCGTCAAAGGGGTCTGCTCGGCGGGCTTGAGCACTACCGTGTTGCCGCATGCCAGAGCTGGCGCCAGCTTCCATGCCTGCATCAACAGCGGGAAATTCCACGGAATCACCTGGCCTACCACGCCCACCGGCTCCAGCCTTGTGTAACAGAAATAATTCCCGCCGATCGGGATGGTTCGACCTTGCACCTTGTCGGCCCATCCTGCGTAGTAGCGGTAACAGGCAATCGCCAGCGGCAGGTCGGCGGCCAGGGCAACCCGGTATGGTTTTCCGTTATCCAGGCTTTCCAACCGGGCCAGTTCGTCAGCGTGCTTTTCGATCAGGTCCGCCAGCCTGTTCATCAGCTTTCCCCGCTCGGCGGCCGCCATCTTTCGCCACGGACCGAATTCGAACGCCCGGCGTGCCACTTTCACGGCGCGATCCACATCCTGCTTGTCGGCTTCCGCAACCTGGCAAATCTCTTCGCCGGTGGAAGGGTTAATCGTGGCGAAGGTACGGCCCGATGCCGCCTCCGTCCACTGGTTGTCGATCAGAAGTTTCGTTGCCGAAACATGCACCTGGTGTTCGGCGGCGTGCGTCATCGTTGAGGCCATGGAGAACTCCTTCCTCAGAGACTGCCTTGTTTACGTGACAGTCCAAGCTCGAATAGACAATATCACGGAACCACCCCTTCGGAATCGGGTGTCAGGAACGGAACGTTGGATAGTGAACAGGACCGTACGGAGCTGCCCGGAATACTAGCGACTGGCGCGCGCAGCGTCGCGGCCGCGCCGGAGCACAACGTTCTGCCGTTATATACTGGCTCCGCATGAGAATCCATAGATCGTTGTCCGGCGCTCTCCTTCTCGCGTCCCTGGCCGGCGCCGTCCCGCTGAAAGCGCAGCTCTCGCAGAATATGCAGGAGTGGATGCGCCGTATCGATTCCGGCGAATTCGCCGGCTCTGCTGGAGGCGGCGGTGGACGTGCGGGCCGCGGCGGTGGCGGCGCAACAGGCCGTTGGGTGGAAGGCGGCAAAGCCTACGTGGCGCAGTCCGCCCGCATCGAAACCGCCACCGGCGCCCGTCAGGAATTACCCGCCGAACCGTCGTACCGGCCGCAGGGACTCGATCGGGCACTGGCTGGCGGCACGCCCTCCGACGACGGAACGAGACTCCTCTTCGCTACCAATTCCCATACCGTCATGATCCGCAAAACGGCCAGCGACTACTGGGTGCTCGACAAGAGCGACAACTCGTGGCACAAGCTTGGAGGCAAAACCACCGCCGGTTTGATGTTTGCCAAGTTCTCGCCCGATGGCAAACGAGTGGCCTATCTTGCCGATCCGAAATACAACCTCTACGTAGAAGAGATCCGCACCGGCGCCATCCAGCAACTCACTGCCGATGCCAGCGACGACATCATCGATGGCACGTCCGACTGGGTCAACCATGAGGAGTTTGGCTTGGCCGATTGCTTCCGCTGGAGCCCCAGCGGGAAGAAGATCGCCTACTACCAGTTCGACCAGAGCAACGTCCCGGAGTTCGCTCTAGTCAATTACACCGATCAGCTATACCCGGTGATTACGAAGTACAAATACCCCAAGCCCGGCCAGATCAATTCCTCCGTGCGCGTGGGCGTCGTCGACGCCTCGGGCGGTCAGACACGCTGGCTCAAGACACCGGGCGATCCGCGCAATACCTACATCCCGCACATGGAGTGGATGGCCGATGACCGGATCGTTCTGCAGCATATGAATCGTCTGCAGAACACCAATACGGTGTACATAGCCGACCCGAACACTGGCAATTTGCGCCAGATGTTTCAGGATAAGAACGACAGTTGGGTGGAGGTGAACCGCAATCTCCGGTGGATCGAAAACGGAAAGCGCGTGCTGTTCACCAGCGAGAAAGACGGTTGGCGTCACCTGTATGCCATCTCGCTGAACGGCGATGCGAGGCTCGTCACCAATTCGCCCTTCGACATGGTGTCACTCGCAGCCGTCGATGAGCCGGGTGGATGGGTCTACTTCATTGCATCGCCTGAAGTCGCTACCCAGCGTTACCTGTACCGTGCGCGCCTCGATGGCACTAAGACCGAGCGACTCACTCCCGCCAACGAGCCGGGCACTCACACCTACAACATTTCGCCCGATTGCCGGTGGGCCTTCCACAGCGTTTCTACCTTCGATTCGCCGGGCCAGTCCGACCTTATCAGCCTGCCCGACCATAAGTTGGTCCGCGTGCTCAACGACAATGCCGCGGTCAAGGCGAAGGTGGCGCCGATCCTCGCGGGGCGCACGGAAATGGTCCACATCCCGATAGGTCTCGATACCACAATCGATGGCTGGCTGATCCGCCCGAGCAAGTTTGACCCTGCGAAGAAATATCCCATCATTATTAGCGTGTACGGCGAGCCGGCCGCATCCACCGTGAACGATAGTTGGGGCGGCAACAATCGCATGCTGATGGCTGCGTTGGCGGACGACGGATATCTGGTAGCCAGCTTCGACAATAGCGGCACTCCGGCGCCTAAAGGCACGCATTGGCGCAAGGTCATCTATGGTTCGGTGGGCGTGCTGGCCTCACAGGAACAAGCTGATGCGCTCCGCGGGTTGGCGAAGACGCACCCTTATGTCGACCTGACTCGTGTGGGTGTGTTCGGATGGAGCGGCGGCGGGTCCATGACGCTGAACCTCATGTTCCGCTCTCCCGATTTGTATTCCGTGGGCGTGGCAGGCGCGCCTGTGGAGGATCAGACTCTCTATGACTCCATCTACCAGGAACGCTACATGGGTCTGCCCGCCGACAATGCCAAGGGATACCATGACGGATCGCCAATCAGTTACGCGGAAGGCCTCAAGGGCAAACTGCTCGTCATTCACGGCACCGGCGATGACAACGTCCACTTCCAGGGCACGCAGCGACTGCTGAACAAACTGATCTCGCTCAATAAACAGTTCCACTTCATGGAATATCCCAACCGGAGGCACGGCGTCCAGGGTTCCGATCCCGTGCATCTGGATACGCTACGCTACAGCTTCTTTGAAGAATACTTGCCCGCCGGACCAAGGTAGGTAGTGAGTCATAGATACTGATTGTCTTGATGGACTGGAATCTCATCGTGGGGCAGGCTTCAGCCTGCGGTGGGCTTCAGCCACTTACTGCTTATCGACATTCACGAAGTAAAGGTCGGTGGCAACCTGGAAATCGCCCTTCCCGAGCGGCGACGCTAAAGTCTTCCATTCGGTGGTCGGTTGGACGATCTCCCAGTGGTCTTTGCTCCCTACACGCACAGGCATGGCGAAGCCGGCCTCATCCACCTTCCACCCCACCGTGCCCGCAGTGTCGAACTTCAGTACGCCAGGATCGAACGCGAACGTCGCTTCCTGCTCGGCGGATTTCCAAGCGCCGAGGTGGTGCGAATCCGTCAGATCACAGACCATTATATAGACGGCACCCTTCTACGTTTGCGAGAACAGACTGATGACGGTGGCCCTGCGATATTCAAGCTCACACAAAAACTTCGCGCGCGGGCAAGCGGAGCACAGCAGAGTCTAATCACGAATATTTACCTCACGGAGTCCGAGTTTCGTTTACTGGCTCAACTCCCGGCAAAGATGCTCAACAAGGTTCGCCATAGTGTGCCGCCGTTTGGCATCGACGTCTTTGAGGGCGCTCTACAAGGCCTGCGACTGGCCGAAGTAGAGTTCAACTCGGCTGCGGCAGCCGAGGCCTTGATCGTCCCTGACTTTATTCTCCGCGAGGTGACTGACGACGCCCGATTCACGGGAGGTCAACTTGTCTGCGCGTCGCGGCCGAATGTCGAGGAGTGGCTGGCGGAATATGGAATAGCGCTCTCTCATCCCCATCAGGTTCGTTCACCAATATGAGCGAGAAGGCGTCGATGGTGAGAAGTGCCTCTCCACGGTAGCCCTTGCGGCGCTCGTGCCAACAACACGCGCTCCGGCAGGAACAGCGCTATCAGCTAATATCGGCAGGCATTCCGGTTGGTGATCTGGCCGACGGCAATGTCCGAGTAGCGCGTCATTCGGACTAAGCGCTGTCGCCGTCCGGACGCAGCGCGTGCCCTGCAGAGTTCTATAAATTAAGGCAAGGCCATGAAGAAGCATGCACGCAAGCCCGCCGGCGCAGTCTCCGGAAAGTTTGTCACCGAGATGTTCGAGTACGACCGTGGAAGGCAGGTCACGGTGTACGTTCCATCGGAACCGCCTGGAAGAGATCGTCTTCGCCGGTGACGGTCAGGGAATCTCGAAGTGGGGCCGGTTGCTCGAGAAGGCCGACGTACCGTCCACAATGATCGTCGGTGTACATGGGCTGACCGATGAGACGCTACGGCTCCATGAGTATTCACCGGGCTTTGAGCCGGAGCGGTTCGCGGCACACGAGAAGTTCTTCGTCGAGGACGTTCGCCGATGGACGGAGTCGCGGTTTGGCGAGGCGCTGCCCCCTGAACGTACCGCAGTGTTCGGCGCCTCGGCGGGTGGAGAGCTGGCCCTCGCGCTTGGGCTTCGGCATCCAGGCGTCTACGGTGCGGTCTTTTGCGCCTCGCCTGGCGGTGGCTACAAGCCGCTTGGAGTTATGCCGAGTCCGCTTCCGCGCACATACCTTGTCGCTGGCACACAGGAGCCGTTCTTCCTGGAGAACGCAAAGAGGTGGGCGGACGCACTGCGCGGTGCACATGCGGATGTCGCCATGTATGAGCGAGATGGGTCGCACTGTGGCGCGTTTCTGGAAAGAAGAATTCCCGCTGATGGTGGCGTGGGCATTTAGACGATGAAGCATCTTGGTATCGCATCGGCGGTTTGAGCCAACGACTCGTGATCTTCGATAGACGAGTAGACAATTGTGCCTGAAGTTCGAGGTTCGCATTGGCTTCACCTAGAACCGTGACCGCCGCGCCTGCCGACTAGGCTGTTCTGGTCGGAGGGTCGGCTACTTGGAGAATGGCGGATTCGGTGATCACGGGTCCGGACAAGCAACGTCGCAGACCGGCGTTAAGACGAAATATCGGCAACCATTTTCCGCCTCCGAAAGGCCCCAGCCAGCCGCCGGCCGCTGGCACTTCAGCGTATCGACTACACGTCAAAGTGGGTTGCTTCGGAAACCTCTGGATCTGGCTCGCACCCTCTTGGTATTGCGATGTTTAGCCGCCACATAGTCATTCGTCCAGTTCCGCCTCCAGGCGCACGGATTGCTATCCGACTGTGGTCAGTATTGCAGTTCAGGCGGGCCCGCTAAAGCTTGATCAGCGCTAAGCCCGACCTGTTCAACTGAAACAGTCGGTTGAGCACGCCGCGTTGTCTTACCGCCAGGTTCTTCCAACGGCTCAATAGCAACCACTTCTTTCCTTTGATCACATCGCGCATCTTCCGCCCTTTGCGGAAGAACTCTGCCCGCCTCACCTCATCCACGGCGTCGTTGGCGTGCTGCATGATGTGGAACTTGTCGTAGACGATGCGGCACCCGGGAACCCACTCCGCCATACTGAGCCGGAACGGCTCCCACATATCGACGCATGCCGCCTCAATCCGTTTCCGCTGCCGGCTAACCAACTGGCTACGAAAGAAATCATCCAACGTCTCCTGCTTCCGCTCCCTGCCGAACCACAGTGGCTCCGCCGTCTCCAGATTGCACACTACCGTAAGAAACTTGCCCTTCTTGCCCCGGTAGATTTCGTCCACCCCCATCTGCCGTAGCGGTGGCTCGCGTCGCTTCGCGTCCCATCGCTCTAGATAACGCAGATCGATGGCTCGTACCGTGCTCGCGGCCAGACCCAGACGCCGCGCCACCTGGCGAGCCGCCGCACTCTCGCAAGCCTGCCCCACAGCCTCTTCGAAGCGCTTGCTGTAGGGCGCCTTGCTCGGCAACTGCGCCACCCTCTCGGCCCGTATCCCACAGCGTGGACACTTCACTCGGTAGGTCTCCACCACCACGGTCGTCATGTACTCAAAGCAGGGCAGGTCGCGCACTTCCCGTTCGCAGACTTCGTGAATCCGCGCGGCCGGCACGTGTTGCCCACAACGTGAACAAATCAGCTTCAATCCGGTCTTCTTGCGTCTCACCCAGAGCGTCAGTTTCTTGCCCTGCTCGTCAATCTCGATCTGATAAACACGGTATCCCGGCCATCCCAGAACCCTCGTCCAGTCGCGTTCCTTCACCCTCTCAGGCTACCCAACGGCCACCTCTCGGAAAAGCTGGCCTTTCGGGCAGGTTGTCGGATTCCTGCGCAGAGCCGTCTTTCCAGCGAAGATCCGACAAACACGAACGGCACATCTGGATCAGGGTGACGAAATATGGTTAGTTGTTTTGCATAAATTGTCATCAGGCCAACACTCACGGCGGTCTTTTGTCAATCCGTTTAGCGCCGGGTTGTGACCTCCCGACAGAGGTGCCGACCCTCACACGCTGTACTCCATGCCTCGCCTGGCACCTGCTCGCGCCGGGCGTATCGTTCACAACACAACCGAAACTTGCTCTGTTCGGCGTCAAGCTGGCGGGAAACGCCCTTGCTGACATGTGGAGGTCGATGGAGCACGGCTGGCAGCACCTGATTCACTCCCGTGTCGTGATTCATCCCGTTGCTGCCGTGAGGTAACGCTCTAAAGCTGGCGACACGATATCGGGCCTTATCGGTAGCTACGGACGACGGCTGGGGCTGCCTCGACACCGAACAGCCGTCCCTCCCGCGCTTCGCTCTTCCCGTTATCGGTTCTCCCGCTGAACCGCGTCGCCCTCCGAATCGATTGCCCCCGCGAGGCTCTCCAACCCGCGTCCCTCGCGCATCCACTTATACCCGTACGGCCCCAATCGGACCCGCTGCCGGCCATCCCCATCCGCGTGGTCCTCGCAGTTCTTTAGCAGATCAAACAGCCCCGCTACCTTTCGCCTCAGCTCGATCGTTGTCTCCACCTCCCGCCCGCTAAGGTTGTGCACCGCGAGCACACTCGACCTTTCACCGCGGAAGCAGTGCGCCAGGACCGCCGGGTCGCTCGCCTCTAACCATTCGCACCGTGACGTGCCGAACTCCGGGGACCGCAGCCGCAACCTGGTCATTCGCTCCACCCAGTTCAGAAAGGACCCTGGATCCCGCTGCTCGGCCGCCACGTTTACCTTCTCATACCCGTACTCGCTACCGCTGACCACCGGCAACACTATGCGTTCCGCCGGCGAAAATCCGCCGTTCTTCGCATTAGACCACTGCATCGGCGTCCGGATCGCATCGCGTTCCTGCAAATCGAGGTTCTCTCCCATTCCGATTTCATCGCCGTTCCGCAATACCGGTATCCCGGGAAGCGTCAGGATCAGGCTGTGCGCCAGTTCCAGCCGCCGTCGGTCATTGCCCAACATCGGTGCTGTCCGCCGCCGGATGCCCCGGTTGTATAACTGCATCCGCGGCTCGGGACCGAACTTGTCAAACACCTCTCGCCGTTCGCCATCGCTCAAGCGACCGAGGTCCAGCTCATCGTGCGTCCGCAGGAAATTCGCCCATTGGCAGTACTGCGGAATCTGCGGCAGCGCGGCATACGCATCCAGAATCGGCTGCGCCTGCTCACGCGCCAGCGCCAACCACAAATGCTGGTTGACATAGAAATTGAAAATCACGTGCACCCGGTCGCCTTCGCCGAAGTACATCGGAACCTGGTCCGGTGGAAGGTTCGCCTCCGCCATAAACACAGCGTCCCCTCGTCCCCACGAGAGCACCTGCCGCATTTCCACGAGGTATTCCGGACAGTCTCCGAACGCCGTGCTCCCCGGCCCTTTGGTCGTGATCACGAACGGAAGCGCGTCCACCCGGAAGCCACTCACACCCAGTTGCAGCCATGTCTTGATGATCTTCTCGATCTCCGCCCGCACCTCCGGATTCCCAGTGTTCAAGTCCGGCTGGTGATCGTAGAACCGGTGATAGTAGTATTCACCCGCGGTTTCGTCGAACGTCCAGGTAGTCTTCTGCACGCCTGGGAAGGCCATCCCCTGTTCCGCATTCGGCGGCTTCTCCCTCGACCACACGTACCAGTTCCGGTGTTTCGACCTCGAATCCCGCCGCGCTGCCTGAAACCACGAATGGTCGATTGACGTGTGGTTCACCACAAGGTCCGCGATGATCCGGATGCCGCGATCGCGCGCTGCCTGCGAGAACTCCACGAAATCGCCCAGCGTCCCATATCGCGGGTCGATGCCATAATAGTCGCTAATGTCATACCCGTGGTCCCGGCCCGGCGATGGAAAGAACGGCTGGAGCCACAGGCAATTCACGTTCAACCCCGAGAGATAATCCAATTTCCCCGCCAAACCAAGAAAGTCGCCTACCCCGTCTCCGTTCCCATCCGCGAACGACTGCACATCGACCGTGTACACGATCGCGTTCTTGTGCCAAAGGCCTTCCATATATAGCTCCTATATGCTAAAAGAGTCGCCGGGCTAGTGCTGCCCTGCGGGTCCGCATTCCCTACATAATCTTGGCTGATCCGGCGCGCCGCCGTCCACGTGCCATGGTATGGTTCTTTCCGAAGTCCCTCCTCGATCGGCGAGAGATCGCATGTGCCGCTTCAACGGTGCTGCTCAGGTGGGGTCGGCTCCTATTACAGGCGCTCCTGATGTGGTAGCTGGCGCGGCAGCGCTACGCTGCGTTGACGGGCTGGCGTTGCCAGCGAGCTGAAATCCTCCGGAATCGGTCTTGAGTACAGTTTCCGGAAGACTACGCAAATGGCGTATCAGGCCACGCGCCACGCAGCCAGGGTTGCCAGTGCTTCGTTGTGTGTCAGGTCGGGTTTTATTACCAGTTCCAGGGCTGACACGCCATCGAGGGTAACTTCATAGTCTTCGAGCTCGCTGGTCGAACCCGTAGGACTGAAATTCCACTGCTGGCGGACGATCTCTCTGGGCTGGCCGCCGTCCGCCGTTAACGAATTCCTGCAGGCGGGCTTGCGTCGGCTCCAAAAAGTGCAGCTGTATCCGACGCACCGGCATAGCCTGATCGAAGATGAGGCGGATTTGCTGCTCGCCCTTTTGCGATGCCCGCCAGCCGGGACTGCCATCGGTGGAAAAGACGGATTCAATGGGGAACGCGGGATCTTCCGACGTGAACTCGACGGTTGCGATCTGGCCCAATTCCATCCACTGCGCGCCAGATGACGGCCTGGCGTTCGTTCGATCTGAACTACTGACTATTCTCTTTCGCACATTTCTATTCTCTGCCGAAGCGGGAAGGCAGGAGGTCTCGCCCTCGAGTGGGAGGACGTGGTGGAGGACCTGCAATCGACTCTCGGCCTGCTCCATCAACTGGCGGAATTGGCTCCGGAAATCACTGGCGAGGGTGGTGCGAACGGTGAGTCTCCGGTAAGGATGCGTGAACGAGGTCACCGGGACTGTCACTTTCACAACGGCTAGCCTGTGGCAGCAAATGTCGAAGAAGCGAGAGTATCGGGCGTCACGTCGTTTATTCAGCGTTTGTTCAAAACCGACGTCGACGTAAGGAACGGTGAGGTCTTAAAAACAGTTGCGGCTATAGTCCTGTTGCCTGTTTCCGGAATTCGGTCGGCCACTGGCGAGTTCGAGCACGAACGCGTTCGAGAAAGCCGCGTTGTCATTGACAGAAACTCCGCCATCGTCTTTCATGGGGTGCAACGCAGCATCCATGGGAAATGTCGTTAAGCAACTGAATCCAAGGAGAAGTTTCTGACCAAAACGCCCCTGCAATTTTCGCGCGGACTATTCCTCGCGCAAGAGCTTGACCGGGTCGAGCGAGAGTGCCCGCTGCGCTGGAATCCAGGTAGCGAGCAGCCCCAACAGCAACATCGCCAGAACCACGCCGGCGAGGACCAGCGGATCGCGCGGCGTCGCCTGATAAACGATGGCGGCGAGGACGCGGGCCGAAAGAATCCCGAGCATCAATCCTACGGCCGAACCAAGAGCGAGAAGCTTGACCGCGCGCCCCAGTGCGGTTTCGAGCACCTCCTTGCGCCCAGCGCCGAGCGCGAGCCGGATTCCCAGTTCGCGAAGCCGGCGGCTCACCGAATAAGCCGCCATGCCGAAGATACCGGTGATCGAGAGGACGGCTCCCATCAACCCGAGCACGCCCAACGACACCGTCGCCACCCGCGAGGCAAACAGGGCGCCGTCCATTCCCCGATTCCACGTTTCGATGAAGACGGGCAGCTCGCGATCGAGATCGTGCAGCGCGCCACGGACGGCCGTTCCCACCTGCTGCAGATCGCGCTCCGAGCGCACGACCAGCCAAGTCGATCCCGACGGTGCTTGCAGCAGGGGAACGAATATTGCCGTCTGGCGGTCTTCGGTAATGTTCGTCGTGTATCTGCCATCCTCGACGATCCCCACCACCTGGACGCGTGCGCCGTTCTGCCGTTTGAAATAGCCCCCCAGAGCCTTGGCGTCCGAGCCGAATACCTTGCGGGCAAACTCCCGGTTGACCAAGGCCACGAGCGGGGCGCTCTTGTCGTCGTGCCACGTAAGATTCCGGCCCGTGAGCAGCGTTGTCTGTGCCGCCTCGAAGTACTCCGGCGAAATTCGATAGGTGACCGGCACCGCGGCGGCAGTTGCGGGCCGGAGATCCGTGGTTTCGTCCGTAAAGGCATTGGATAGATTCCAGCCCTCGATCAGTTGTGGGTTATCGATCGCCGCCGCAGACTTGACTCCGGGGAGCGCGCCGACGGCTTCGACCATCCGCTTTTGCAGGGCCGGCGCCGCGTCGTCTCCATAGCCGGCCATGTTGAGGTCGGCGTTCACTAGGATCGCGTTGCGGGGCTCGAAGCCGAAATGCGCATCGAGCGACCGCGCCAGCCCGCGAACGGCCACCATCGAGGCCGTGACCAGCACGGCGCAAATGGCCACCTGCACGACCAGCAGCAGGTCGCGAACCGTCAGCCGGCGTCCAAGCCTGGCGTTCGATCCGGCCTTGACCACCTGGTAGGGATCGGTGCGGAGCACCTGGCGCACCGGAACCAGGCCGAAAAGAATCGCGCTCACCATAGCCAGAATGAGCGCCGCCAGATACACATTGGTGTCCGGAGTCACGGGAATATGCATCGGTAATCTCGTGAAAGGACGCCAGACGCTGAGGGCGTTCAGCAGCGCGACGCTGCCCCACAATCCGGCGGCGCCACCCATCAGAGAGATGACCGCTGCTTCGGTGAAGAGCGTCCGCAGGATGCGCCCGCGGCTGGAGCCGAGCGCAAGGCGAAGGGCAACTTCGCGGGCACGGTCGGCGGCACGGGCGGCGAAGAGGCTCCCCAGATTGGCGCACGCCGCCAACAGGATCAGGCCCGCCAGGACCATCAATCCAGTCAGGAAGGCGCGGGCAGGGCCTCCCAGCGTGTTGCCTCCGAGGCTGGGGCGAGCCAGCACAAATGTCATCTTGGGCTCGTCGTTGGGGTAGGTCTTTTCGAGCCAGGAGCCAATCGAATTCAGATCGGCAATTCCCTGCTCTGGAGTCAATCCCGGCTTGAGTCGTCCCATCACCGAGCCGATCCAGCGTCTCGATCGGGTGTTCAGCATCTTGCTTCCGTCAATCTGCTCCGCATTGACGAGCGGAACGAAGAATTCGGAGTTGACGAACAAGATAACGCCGTCAAAACCAGGCGGGGCCACCCCGAGGACAGTAAACGGGTGCTTGTTGATCCGGACCACCCGGCCCACGATGGCCGGGTCTTGCTGAAAGCGGTTGTGCCAACACAGGTAAGAAAGCACGAGGTAGGGCGCGCTGTTTGGGCCGTGCTCATCGGACGAGTGGAAGAAGCGGCCGAGATACGGCTGCAAGCCGAGCACGTCGAAGTAATTCCCGCTCACTTCGTTGACGAAGGTGCGGACGGGGCTCTCGCCGATATCCACGCCCGCCTGCGACAGATTGTCCGCCACCACACCGTCGAAGCTGTGGTTGCGATCGCGCAGATCGAGATAGTCGGGGTAAGATTGGTAGCTTCCCCAGGCGACGGCGCGTTCGATGGTGTAGAGGGTCTGTGGCCGCGGCACATCCAGCGGGCGCAGGATCATGCCGTTGATGACGCCGAACACTACCGCATTGGCGCCGATCGCGAGCGCCAGGGTGGCCACCGCCACGAACGTAAAACCCGGCGACTTCGCGAGGACCCGCAGGCTGTAGCGGACGTCGCGGAGCGCGTTGTCGAGCGGGTTGAGCCGCCGCGCGTCGCGGCATTCTTCCTTGCGTTGCGTGAGACCGTCCATGGTGCGGAGGGCCGCCCGGCGCGATTGCTCGGGAGCCATCCCGCGCGCGGCAAACTCCTCGGCCTTCTTCTCCATGTGATACCGCAGTTCCTCGTCGAGGTCCTGCTCCACCTGGCGGCGCCGGAACAGTGATCGCAAACGCAGCGGCACGGTGTAAAGCCAATGTTCGATGCGCATGGCTTTACACCTCCTCGAGCCGCACTACGTGCGTGATGGCATCGGAGAGCCGCATCCAGTTGGCGGTCTCCTGTTCGAGCTGCCGCCGCCCCAAGCGCGTCAGCGAGTAGAACTTTGCGCGCCGGTTATTCTCGGTCGGCTTCCACTCGGCGCTGATCCATCCTTCCTGCTCCAGCTTGTGCAGAGCGGGATAGAGCGATCCATCGCTCACCTGCAAGATGTCACCCGAGACCTGCTTGAGGCGCTGGCTGATGGCCCACCCGTTCAGGGGCTCGAGCGCGAGAATCTTTAGCAACAGCAGGTCCAGCGTTCCCTGGACGAGGTCGGATGGGCGGCTCACGGCTCCTCCTATCGGTTACCGAGATTAGAATACTTCCACTTCTCTCGGTAAACAAGGGGGGGAACGCAAAATCGTGTAAATTCTCCGTTAGGCTGGTCCCAGACGCCAATCACGTACTTGATCCGAGGGTCTGGCAATTCGCCCTACGCCCGGGTTCAACTGGACAATCCCGCTTTTCCAGTTTCTCGCGAGCCTCTCGCCGCGTCGCTCCCGAGTTCACCTCGCGGACTTGCAGGGCAACCGTCCAGCCGCGCCTGGTCGCATACTCCCGCATAGCGCGGTTCTGCATCGCCAGCGTCTGCTGGTCATTGGTGGAAACACGGGCATACAGCCCAGCCCGCAACGTTTTCGACCGTTTCCGTGCCTGGCCAAAAACGTTATCCGAGATTGCTTCCTGAGAGGTCCGTTTTCTGGGCAATGCAGGATGTCACCTAACCATGACCGCAGTCGATCCTTTTCGGCCATGCAGAATGCGCGCCGGCTCAATCGTGTCGCAGCGCGACGAGCGGATCGAGCTCCATCGCCCGCCGCGCCGGCAGGTAGCAGGCGGCAAACGCGATGGCGACGAACGAGACCGTTACCCCGGCAAAGGTCAAAGGGTCGCCCGGGCTCACGCCGTACAAAAGCCCCGCCATCAGGTGCGAGACGATCCACGCTCCCGCCAGACCGATGGCAGCCCCGGCGATCGTCAGCAGCATTCCCTGGCGGAGGACCATGGCCATGATCCTGCCGCGATGCGCCCCCAACGCCAGCCGGATGCCGATTTCGTGCCTACGTTCGCCCACCATATACGAAATCACGCCGTAGATTCCCAGCGCGGCCAATAGCAGCGCCGCCACCGCGAATGCCCCGACCATCTCCATGGAGAAGCGCCTCTGATCCAGTGCCGCCGACACCGTCCGGCTGAGCGTTTGGGCCGAAAAGACGGGGAGCCGCGGGTCGACGGCATGCACTTGCGCACCAACTTGGCCGGGAATCGCGGCGGTATCCAGATGCCCTTTCAGGAAGACCACGAGCCGCTTCGAGCCCCGTTGAAACAGGCTGGAATAGATCTGCGGAATTCCGGCGTTCTCCAGCGATTCGGCCCGTGCATTCGCCACGATGCCGATTACCGTGATCCAGGAAGATGCCGCCGGATTGAGCCGTAGCCGTTTTCCGATGGCATCCTCATTCGGCCAAAACTTCTGCGCCATGGCAGCGTTGATCACGGCAACCTCGACCGTCTTCTCGCTATCGAAGTCGCCGAAGACGCGGCCGCGCTGCAACGTCATGCCCATCATGTGAAAGTATTCCGGCGTTACCAGGCAACTGTCCACCAGGGGAGCTGCGTTGGCAGGCGTGCCGCGCCCGTCGATCGATACCGGCAGCAAATTCTCGTCCTGCCGGACGTGATCCAGCGGCACGGATGTGGCATTGCCGATAGCAATCTCCGTCACTCCCGGCAGCGTCCTGGCGCGCCGCAACAGTTCGTGAACGAAGGTGGCCTTCTGCCCAACCGTGCGGTATAGGTCGTCCGTGATGTCGTTCGGGTACGGTAGCCTTGTCCGCACCGCCATCACACTCTCTGGATTGAAGCCCAGGGGCACGTGTGCCAAGTCCCAGAAGCTCCGCACCAGTAGAGTGGCAGTAATCATCAGAACCACCGATAATGCGAACTCCGTAACAACCAGGACCCGCCGCGTGCGACCCTGCGCGCCGGAGCCGCTATTGCCCCGCCCTTCCTGCTTGAGCGGATGGGCGATCCCTAGCTTGCGGGTGTGCAGAGCGGGGGCCACGCCGAAGATCGCGCCCGCCAACACGGACGCGCTGAGAGCAAACAGCAGGACGTCACCGTTAATGGCAATCTCCGTGAGGCGCGGCAGGCTCTCCGGGACGAGTTGCAGCAGGAACCCCTTTGTCGAGTACAGAACCGCCAGGCCCCCCATGCCGCCGATCATGGAAAGGAGCAGGCTCTCGGTCAGCAGTTGCCTGGTCAGCCGGGCTCGCCCGGCGCCGCAGCGCCTGGCGGATGGCCATTTCGCGAGATCGGGCGCTGGCGCGCGCCAGCAGCAAGTTAGCTATATTCACGCAGCCGATCAGCAGAACCAGCCCAACCGAGCCGAGAAGCAGGTATATTGACCGGCGAACACTGCCGGCTACGCTGTCTCGTAGAGAAATCAGGCTTACGGTCCACGCGCTCTCCGCCGGGTAATCTGAAGGAAACTGTTTCCGCAGCGAAGCCACCAGGCCATCCACTTTGCATTGCGCCGCAGTCATCGGCAGGCCAGGTTTCACGCGACCAATCGCTCCGCCGAAATGGCTGCTGCGCTTTTCCGGATTCGAGAACGGCGGAGCGGCGAAGCCACCCGACACCCAGACGTCAACATTCCGCTCCGCGGTGCTGAGTCCGGGGTGGCGAAAGCCGGGAGGCATGACACCGATGATCTGATACAGGTCAGTATCCAGCCTCACCCCTCTGCCAAGCACACTCGGATCGCCGCCGAAGCCGCGTTTCCATAATCCATCGCTGATCACCGCGTATTCGGCAATCCCCCGAGTGTGGTCGTCAGGGCGGAACGTGCTTCCCAACTGCGGCTTCACGCCGAGCACCGAGAAATAGTTCGGCGCTACGAGCAGCAGGCCGACCCGGACCGGTTCCGCCGATCCGGTCAGATTCTGGTCGTCGAACCAGACGGGAGAAATGAAATCGAATGCGCCGGAGCGCTCCAGGTCGTGCCATTCCGGCATCGACATTCCGACGTCACGCGAGCCGACGCCGGGAAGGTCGTCCTGTATGCGCACGAGTTGCTCCGGGTGCGTGTAGGGAAGCGGATGCAGCAGCGTGGCATCCACGACACTGAAGATCGCGGTCGTCGCGCCGATGCAGACCGCCATCGTCAGAATCGCGGTCGCCGCAAAGCCCGGCGACTTGGCCAGAAGACGTAGCGCATACACTCCGTCCTGTAGCAGGCTTTCGAGTGACGGTAGGCTCTCTTC
Organism: uncultured Solibacteraceae bacterium; assembly: GCA_963815475.1. Classification (GTDB taxonomy): domain Bacteria; phylum Acidobacteriota; class Terriglobia; order Bryobacterales; family Bryobacteraceae; genus Sulfopaludibacter. The sequence goes on from CAWFHD010000001.1 coordinate 1,590,349, forward strand.
GGAGTGATAATCCTCAAGAATGGACGCGGCCCCGCCGAACTTCAGCAGCGCCTGACGGCGTGCCTCCGCGGCAGACATGCCGGCCTGCAGGTTCTCGTTGGTCTGCAGCGCGAGATGCTCCTCCATCTCCTCCCACAGGCGTTCGTCGCCGCGGCGGCCGGCGGCGAAGTTGGAGATTCGCGCTACGAGGCGCCTGAGAAATCTCATGTCAGGTCCTCCGCCTTCACCTCGAAGAACCGCGCCATGATGGCGGTAGTCTGCTCCCATCCGCGGGTTTCCGCCTGCAGGAGCTTTTCACCGGCACGTGTGAGCCGGTAGAATCGCGCCCGGCGCTTGTGCTCCGATTCGCCCCATTCGGAAGCGATGGCGCCTTCCTGCTCCAGCTTCAGCAACAACGGGTACAGCGTGCCCTGGTTTACCGCCAGCAAGTCCCCGCTGATCTGCTCGATACGCCGCGCGATTCCGTAGCCGTGCACCGGCCCGAGTACGCGCAGCGTCCTCAGCACCATCAAGGCCAGAGTGCCCTGCCGGACGTCGGTCCTTTCCTTACGGTCCGCCATTTTGGTTTCCAACAGGAAGATGCCACGATTCCTATTCAAAAGCAATAGGAATCTTCGCGGCGCGGCGACAAATTATCCCGGTCCGAAACCTAGCTTGGATGATGCCTCGAAGTGACGATGATTCCGGCACTCGACTTTCACCAGCCAAGCCGCCCCACTGCGGACCTGGAAGCCCCAAGTGACTGCGACCGGAACCAGGTAAGTCGATCCGCCGATGATCACGTAGTCCCACGATTCCGACTTAACCGAGCGGTCGATGCTGAACTTCTTGGGAAATCCGCCGGCTCGACCTCACATCGTAGAACCTGGGCTCGTCCGCGGTCTACGAGGAAATTGGCCGGTGACTGCTGGATTGTATTCCTGGTGATTCCGATCGCCCTTCTGTCCGACCTGGTGTGGGTACAAGTCTTTCCGCAATTGCCGAGATTCGTGAACGCGGCAATCTCGATAATTCCCGCTGGGTCTCAGTTCATGGAGGTGATGTGTGCGATGCGCCTTTCCCGCCGTCTTCAACGGTCTCGGCGCTCACGCGGCGCCCAGGTGGGTGGGTCCGACGAAACGACGGGGATATTTGCTTGAAGTGCATATTGGCGCACCTAGCGAAAGCAGTCCGCCAGGTGGAAAGCATAGAGCATAGAATCAAGAGATGCGAATTGCCCGTAGGGAGATCTTCGATGGCCTAGCCGCGCTCGGCACGTCTGCCTGGTCAACGGAATGGCAGTGTTGCAAGTTTCAAGTGGCGGCACACGAGATGACCGAGTACCGTCAGAGCATCAGATCGCGATACAGAACAGCCCAGCGATGAACGGGAGTTGGCGGACAATCTGACCGACGCCCACTCACTTTGCTTGCCCCTTCCGAATCGCGTGCACCGCTTCGTACCCTTGGATCGTTCGGTAGGCTCCCCAGAAGGATCGAAAGCCTTGACTCGCTCGGACCCGGCGCTTGATCGCTCGATGATCTTGCTCCAAGATGTTATTCAAATACTGCACTGGCCGCAGTCGACAGCGCCGACGCAGCATGCCCTCCGACTTCAGCGCTTCGACCACCGGTGGATAGGAAGGATTCTTGTCTACATTAGCGTTGGCCAGTTTCACGGCGTTTTACGACGCGAATGTGTTGTACGGATCGGCGCTGCGGAATTTCCTCATGCGCCTGGCGTTGACGGGGCTGTTCCTCGCCAAATGGTCGGCCGGGGTACATGAGGAATGGATGTCGAAACTAGGATGCGTTACTTGGTTTCCGCTACGGATGTTCGCGGGAAGCTGGACCAGGTGAAGATCCCACGGCTACCGAACAACGGTAGTGCGCACACCAGGAGTGTCCGGCATGGTTGACCGTGTCCCGTTTATGGATGATGGGACATGGTAAACTCAGGATTGGAGGTGGCGATGAGATCTAAGCAGCGCAATGCCGGACTTTCAAAAGCCAACCGTACACCATTATCCTCACTTGGCAGGCACTCGGCCGACAGCGCCCACCTTGCTCTCGCACAGGCCTTTTTGACGCGGTCCGTGAGAATGCTTGAACGAGTGAGTTCCTCCGCATCGCCCGAGGCATTGAAGTCAGCTCTGTCCTCTCCCACAGATGTAGGTGGCGTCGCAACCCTGTTGTCGGATCTTGCTCCGCTTGGTGTCGACCTGTCCGAGCTGGATCCATTCGTGGAGGCGATGGCGAGGGGAGCGGCGATCAAACAGGAATTGCTAACGAGCGGCGGAGCAGGCCTGACGTCAAGCCAAGTGTCCGGCGCCCTAGGCATTACCCGCCAAGCAGTCGACAAGCGACGCCGTCGACGCGCTTTGCTGGCAGTGCCGAACGGATCCGGCGAATACGTTTATCCGGCTTGCCAGTTCACTTCGGACGGAGTGATCCCCGGTCTTGAAGACGTGCTCAGGGCGTTCCAGATTAGAAGCCCGTGGACCCAACTGTCGGCGTTGCTCGCGTCCGCGCCGGCTCTTAAGGGCAAATCGATCATCGAAGCGCTAAAGTCCGGCGCGATCGAAATGGCGGTCGCAGTCGCTGCCTCATTCGGGGAACAGGCAGCGTAGGCCGCGCATGACGCCAGAACCCTCACTGCCGAAACGCCTCCCGTTAAGCCGCGTGAGGGCTGGGACCCACTGGCTGCGAATTCATGCGCAAGCCAGGAGCCCGCTTTGGTTCGGCCCAGCCCATGGCCGTCCGGCGATTCATCGCTTCGACGATTCATCTGGGCGAGTCCGGGTTTGCTATTTCGGAACCACCCTGGAGGTGTGCTTTGCTGAGACATTCCTCCGTAATCCACCCGTACGGATCCTGGCACTCGACGACCTCGCTGAGAGGTCCATCGCTACCGTGGAGCTGCGCCGCGATTTGCGACTCGTGCCGATTCACGGTCCGAGCCTCGCCCGATTGGGAGTCACGGCCGAATTGGCGAGCGGCAACATATACGCAATCTCGCAACTCTGGTCCCGTGCACTGTGGGAGCACGGCGACCAACCGGATGGAATCCTGTATCGATCTCGCCACGACGATTCGGCACTTTGCGCCGCAGTGTACGACCTGGCAAAAGATGACTTGGTAATGATTCACGATCAATCTCTAACCGGCGACTCCCAGCAACTGGCGAGGCTTCTCCGTAGATACGGCCTGGGCCTGACCAATTGAATGGAAATTCGGCTTCGCTGCTGGATTTGTTGGTGCGCCATCGTGAGTCTCTGCGCCCCTTGCAGCCGGATACCGAGGAGACCCGCCTGCTGCATTTCCTGGTAGAAGAACGCCGTCAACTAGTAGACGAGAAAACCCGCCATAGCAATCGTCGGTTCCATTGCGAAATTGTGGAAGGAGTCTGGTAGGTTAGGAGTCGATGCCGATCACCCCGACCGATCCCTTCAAAGGGCGCCATATCTGCGCTATCCCCTCGCCTACGAACACGTTGCCGAGTTGTTGGCGGAGCGGGGCCATTGACGTGGACCCCAGGTGCATTTGGCGCTGGGTGCAGGTGTACCACCCGAACTCAACAAGCGCTGCCGTCTCTATCTAAAGCCGGTCAACAAGAGCTATCGGATCGACGAAACCTACATCAAGGTAAAGTGCTCAGTGCCTGGCTGGAGCAACATCCCAAACTGGCAGTGGTGGCCCGCGACCGCCAGGGCCTGTATGCCCAAGGGCCCGTCGCGGGGCGCCTGATGCCGTTCAGGTAGCGGATCGATTTCATCTGATCCGGAATCTTCGCGAAGCGGTGGAGCGGGCTCTGTCTGTCCAACGCCCTCACCTCCGCTTGACCGGCAGTACCGAAGCAGGCGATGCCATGAACTATACCGACGAAACTGGGTGAGGGGCTGCTTTGCCTCGTCACACGTGAGACCGCGTTCGTTTGGCGCGCCCAGCCCTAAAGGCGCGTCGAGTTACTGCCGATACCCCGGGTATGAGGAGTCTGGAGCGTACGAACGCGAATTGCGGGCCGCCTTAACCGTGGCAGGTAAGCGCATTGTGAAGCTAAATTGGCCGGAGCGACGATCCAACCTTGCGGATTCTACGCCGGGTCTTCCAGAATGCACGACACCCCGAGTGCCAACGCGTCCAGTGCTAATCTGCTTCATCAAACCGAAGACTGGCGCCAGCCAGCGCGGATGGGTTTTGGGAATGCCAAGCTCCGGTTCGCGACAATCTGGGGCATAGGGCGGACGCAGAATGGATCACCGCGCCGGGCCCGGCACGAAGACCCCTGTGGTGTCGATATAACGCACCTGCTTCCCACCTGCACTGGTTACTCTGGCAACGCCCCCGGAAAAGGGAGCCGCCGCCTGGAATTGCGCGGGAATCCGGAATGCGCCGGACGCATCGATGTATCCCCACTTGTTCGCAATCGCCACTGCCGCCAACCCTTCCGAAAATTGCAGCGCATGCGTGAACCGCGGGCGAATCGCCAACTCCTGCGGGCGATGCGAATTCGCATATCCCCAAAGTGCGTTCACCTGAACCGGTACGAGATCACGTCCAGCCGAAGGGTCAATCGGAACGTTCGCGTGGGCCTTCGCGGGAGCGGATGGGGACGCCGGCCGAGTTGAAGTCTCGTTGCCTTTTGGCCCTGGATGGACCGGACCCTCGGGAACCGCGCGGCCAGGCCCCGCGTTGGCGGCTGCAAAGCCCGGCGGCTCGTCGGGCGGACGGATTCCGTTGGATACCGTATACCGCAGCGAGAACCGGTGCCGGCCCTCCAGGTCCAAATAAGTGCCTTTCACATTTATAACAAATCCTTTATCCGGCAGCCGCCCGGCACCAGGAAACCTGAGCGAACCGATTCGCATGCCGCCAGGCGGAATCTCGCCCATCGGCAGCGGCAAAGAACTCACCGCGGGCGCGCTGTCGGTCGAAACCTCGGCCACTCGAACGTCCCTCGCTGCGCTGTCGCCGCGATTGACGATCGAAATAGAGATTCGCCACTGGCCTCCTACGTCTACAGCCGCAACCGGGGCAGCAGCCGCTTCCAGTTGTGCGCCGCGGTACATCAACGGCGCAGCCGCGGCCATGGGGATAAAGACCGCGAGCAACAGGGCGGGAATAGACATGAGGATCGTCGCTCCCGCCTTCATTATCGCCCACCTGACGCGCAAGTACCCGGTTCAGCGGCTGAACACGATGTAGTGAACATCGGGAGTCGGGTTGCCGGGTGGGGTAGACTGGAGGATACCGTATCCAAAGGCATCGAACTTCGTCGGATCGGCAGTGTTCTGCCGGATCGTGACATAGTCGCCGAAGCGCTGGAAACCGTTGTTGTCGGCAGGCGGTCCCACATTGCTGTTGGTGGTCTGGTAGACCACGAAATCTCCCCAGAAGCCAGCCACGTGGTTCTCGTAATTGCCGCCTCCACCCCATTCGAGCGACATACCGAGTTCGCCCTTGGAGTTGACGGCGAACGCCGGGTAAGCGTAGGCGTAACTGGCGTTCCAAACCTGCTGCTGCGAAACAAGGGCGAAGTTGCTATTGATGTCGAGAGCGATCCACTGAACCTGCGGTTGCTTGAAACCGCCGCCGATGGCTCCCGTCCAGGCGAGATAAAGCTGGTTACGGCGTTGGCCTTCCCCTGGCGCAGAGCGCGCCAGGCCGAGCACTGCATTGTTCGGAAAATTGGAAAGCTTGTTGAGCCAGTCCGTACCGTCGGGCGCTTTGGATGTCATCAGGTTCGACGAGCTGGTTTGCGGCCAGCTACCGATATTGATGTCGCGCCAACTATAGCTGCCGCTGGACTCAGGCCAATTGAAGACGCGGATACTGCTGCTGGTGTTGTGTCCCGCCCAAAAGATCTGGTCGCGCGAGTTCTGGCAGAGATGACCACCCCAGGCCACGGTGCTGTCGGACGGCTTGGTGTAGGAGAAGTTTAGCGTACCGCCGGCCTTGATGTCCGAAAGAGACATGCGAACCACCACGTGGTTGAACGCGTTGTTCACATCGTCCGCACTTAGGTATAGGAAGTTGTCGCCGTACGTAACATCTGGATAGTCGAGCCACGGATTGTTGGTGTTTTCGAGGATAGCCTGGGAAGTGATATCCCAGTACGTCCAGGCTGTGCCGCCGGAGGACTTCACCTGGGCCGGGCTGGCCGCGGCAACACGGTAGAGGCCGGGGCCTTTGCTCGGCAGGTTTTTCGGGTTTGGGTTGGGCGCGGGAGTCGTTGGACCATACTGCATCACCCAGATGAAGCGATCGATTGAAGGGACATATTGAACAATCTGGTCGCAGCAGAACCCGCCGTCAACTCCGTTGGGAAAGATGGTAGTGGGGTTGAGCTGAGTGAAGCTGCCGCCGCCGTTCGTGGAAAAAGACGCGTACCAGTTGGCCGTTTCAAAGACCACTCCGCCGCCAGATGCCCCGCTAGGCTCGGCGACCGTGCTGCTTTGGATACCGACAGAAGCGTTGACCGGAAAGTTGATACTACCGGTCCCGCCTCCCCCGCCGCGGCCAGCGGGGGCTGGATGAACAGCGGATTCATTAGAGGGCGTGAGGGGCCGCAGCGGACCGGTGGGAATGCGCCGGGCGGGAGCGCTATCGTTGATGTCGCTGTTGAAGTTAGGCTGCTGAGTGGGGAAAGGCGCGCCGGTCACCTGGTTGGAGGGCGCGGTGCCGGAGTTCGCCTGGCGGGAACCGGGCCCCCCGGGAGGTGTGCGGACGTTCTGTTGAAGCGCGAACGGGAACTGCCGCCGTGCTCACGGAAGGTGCCGGCGATCCTGACGAGGTAGTCGGTTTCCGGTTTTACGGAAGGCATGCTGAAGTTGGCGTTGAGCGTGGTATCCCGGCCGCGCGGAATTGAGCCAACGGCGAAGGGAAGAGACGCAGGCAGGGTCAAGGTGGCTCCGGGAATCGAAACAGAGGAGACCTGGACATCCTCAGCTTGGGCCGCGCTCTCGTTGGTGACCGTGAGGGCGACAAACAGGCCGTCAGGCGCCTCGATGCTGGCGGTGCCGCCGCTTGCAGCGAGCTTTGCTTCGGGTTTGCCGCCGCAGCCGGTATAGCTGAAAAGGGCGAGCGCGATTGAGAGAAGGGGAAGAAGTGCAGGGCCGCCGCGAACTTTCATATGGGGCTCCTTTCGTCCAGAGATGTGGTGCGCTTAGAACCTGCCCAGGTAAGCACTTCCACGCTGGAGAGCGCAACCAGTATACATGAACGTAAGAGCGCAACCAGTATATATGAACGTAATGGTGCGAGTAGCAATAGTGTTTGGTCAGTTTTGCGGTCGGTGGCAAGATAGTGCGGCTCGGACTGATAATCTCTGGAGCACGCGGCTCAGCTAACCTATCCCAACCGATGGACCTCCCGTGAGGCTCCGCTGGTGCGTCTTCTTTCATGCGATCCGGCTAGCTACCGGTGATTTTGACTTGGAATGAGGCCCGAATGTGGAGTGCCAGACAGCCAGGAGAATGCGCCACGATATTCGTTATTATCGTCGGCTACTTTCGTGACGCCACGGCACTTCCGCTGGTCGCGCGTTTGCGTCAACTTGAATGCGCCTCGCCTCCGCGGACCGATGACGCAGCAGGTCGCCTCAGTATCGGAAAATGGGGAAATGAGCCGGCGAGGCGTTTTTCTCGATTTGAACGGGACTCTGGTTGAGCCTCTGAAGCAGGAGCGGCTTGATGAACTGACCTTGATTCCCGGAGTCGCGGGAGCGGTAGCAAGACTCACTGCCGCCGGCTTCGTTTGTCCAGTGGTCACGGTGCAGAGCCGTATTGCGAAAGGCCTGTTTTCAATAGCGGACTTCCAGACTTGGTTCGCGGCCTTTGCGGCAGACCTCGAGGCGCAAGGTGCGCTAGTTGTAGGCCCGTATGTTTGTCCCCATCGCTACGGCGAGCCGTGCCCATGCAAGAAACCGAATGTCCTTCTCTACGAGCGCGCGGCCAGTGAACATGAGCTTAAGGCGGCAGACTGCTTTGTGATTGGCGACTCTCCAGATGACGTCCGTGCAGCGCGGAGCTTTGGAGCACGCGGGTGTCTCGTTCGTACGGGCTGGGCGCGCGACCCACGTGTTGTCGAGACAGCCTTGCAGGACGCAAGTATCGTCGCTGACTCGTTTGCCCAAGCAGTAGATTGGATTTTGGGTCCGGGACGATAAACGCCGGGGGCCGGTACGGATGATCCTATGCTGACGGTCGTCGCCATCCCGCGATCTCACCGCAATCGGGCGCCGCCATCGCGGCCTGCGGAAGAGCCCTAACGGAACATATCGTTAGCCCGACCCGGCCGTATGTAGAGTATACTTCCGCAGGTACAGGCGGCGCAGCCGTCTCCCAAATCCAGGAAATGAAAGGAGCTATTTAATGCCGAAGTTCTTAGTGGAAGCGACCTATACAGCCGAGGGGCACAAAGGCTTGGCCAAGGATACGGCCTCCGGTCGAAAGACGGCCATCGCGCAGGCGATCAAGAAACTGGGCGGGAAACTCGATGCCATTTATTTCTGCCTCGGTGAGAACGACGTCATTCTCATTGTGGACCTGCCGGATCATCTCAGCGCGGTTGCACTCGGTTCGGCCGCGTGCGCCAGTGGAATGGCGCGCACCAAGACCACGATTCTGCTGACCGTACAGGAGGCGGATGAGGCACTCACCAAACCCGTGGCCTATCGGGCTCCGGGAGCCTAGCTCGACCGAAGAACGGAAGCGGGAGAGTGCCGGAAATTCTTGCTTCAATCGGCTTGCAGCCGAAGTTGGTCAGCGGGAAGTTATTCGTTAGGCCGTGCGGTATGAGGCGCGCGGAACGGCCCAGATCAGGCGGTCGTGACGCCGGTCTGAGGAGCAAATAACTACCAATATCTGCAACTATTTCCGTATCACTTGACTCGGATATCGCCAACTTTAGTTAGTTCATGCCACGGTACCTTTGGCATCTGGAAGCTCGCGTAGCGTATGGTTAGGCTGAGGATGGGAGTGGTGGGATTCCCGCCCGAGCCTCCTTTAGCGCCACTTTCGATGCTTTGGCGGGATGGAGGCCCGCTACTCCCGACAGCACGTGGTTTGAATCTTCGGCCCAATCTTGCTAGTATTCCATCGGGTGGCAGGGGACTGGAAGGGGAAGTTTTCCTCCGCTTCCATCCGAAAGTGGCGCACTGCCACCCCTACTTGTTGGCTGGCCCCAAACTCGCGAATGTGCCCGGCGAGCGTTAAAGGCGTGATATCGATAGTGATTCAGCCGCCGGACCCGTTTCCACGGACGGCCGTCGTGCGTTCTGGCAGCCGCTAGCCATGCGAAATCATCGTAACGCTGCGGGACCAAGAAGGACCCGAGGCAGAGGTGGTCAACGCCCGGTCGGCAGGCTTTGATCGGCAGGCTTCCTTGAAGTAACCATAAATACACTGGACCGAGAATTCATCCCGCCCTGACGCCGGCTGTTGTTCCTCTTTGGTCCGGTATTCGATCGTGGGCTCGGCGGTGAGTGGCTCGTAGGCACTCTTCTCGATCCAGGTTCGCCAGGCGGCAGGCGCGGAGGCATGGAGGGGTTCCCCATTCTTCACGGCCTCGATCCACGCCCGGACACGGTGCCGGTATCCAGGATCGTGAATTTCGCACGGTAGTTCTGAAAACGATCCGATTACCGCTGGCAATATAAGCGGCGTGGTCACCTACGGGGTGGCGCCTAAAGACTGGATCAACAAGCTGACGCCGCCCGCCCTGATTTGTGGAAAGGCATACCTCGTTAATCCGGGAGCTCATTACTTCGCGCTGAAATGCGATGGGTCCGTCGTCGTATTCGATGATCCGCACCTGAAAGAGGTTTTTCAGGGGAAATGCACCGCAGAACCGGACAAAATAAAATCTAAGGACTTCGGAGACAAGACGCACCGCCCACTGGCAGACGCTGGCACAACCTTTGGCTTGAATCCGAAACATCGCTGGCTTTAAACAGGCCGCCCATCAGAGAAAGCTCGCCGTTCTCCGAGTGGCCGACCATAGGGACAGAGCGCGCCCGCACGCACCGCCGTATTGGTGATGCCTACATGCGGTCGAACACTGAACTTGAACTTGTCTCCGCCGGTGGCGGGGGCGCCGGTCTCGGTGAGCGTCTTGCCGTCCGCGGAGACTGTGTAGGTGGCTGTGAAGAAGGTCTTGCCGTCCTTCTGACCGTGAGGTGGAGTGATCGGCCGGCAGTCTTCACAGCGCTGGTGAAGCCCGGCGGCAGCATCGGTCCGGTGCAGAGGTAGTCCTTGCCGTCCAGCTTGCTTACGCAGGTCATTCCCTGGTCAAGGTCCTTGAAAGTCAGGCCGTCGCTGCCGGAGGCAGTCATTTCAATCATGCCCCCGCCACCGGGCACTTTCTTCGTCTGCCATTTGCCAGCGAGCCCGGGGCCACCCGAAGCCCGCGAGTAGACGGTGGTGCTGTCGATCAAGTTGCCATCGAGCTTCATCTCTTTGTTGCTGTCGGTCAGAGTCTTGCCATCGGCGGACAGCTTGAGCGTATCCTTGCCATCACTTTGCCGTTGGCCTTCGAGACGCTCTCCCAAGTGTCGCTGCCCACATCCTTCCTCGCAACGGGCCTTCGACTCTAAGGCCACAGATTCCTCCCGTTGATGCCATACCCCGGGCCGGCTAGATCCGCCGCCATCTTTCATCTTTTCGTCGGTTTCGATCGCCCCTAGGAGCAGCCAGTCCTTCATTTGGTCCCACATATAGGCCCGCATATTCGCCTTGGTGCGATCTGGGGTGGGCGTCTGACCGAAATTAACTTCGTGGACGTTCTGGAATCCGAGCGAGCGCAAGCGCTCGTAAATCGGGGTGCCGAAAGCCGTGTCGAGGGAGGTCGAAGAGTTGCCTTCGGTGCGAAGCAGTCTCGTGGATGGTATCGGTTGGGATTTCTGGCATTGGGGTAATACCCAGCGGAACGGATCAAGCGCCCGTCATGAAGGCTCCGAATCACTTAGTGTTACGGCCACGGGCCTTTCTGCCTGGAGGGACTTGTTCAGGATCGTAGCCAAGTCCTTCAGTCCGACAGGCTTGGCGACGTAGTCATCCATACCGGCATTCACGCAGTGGTCACGAGCACCGGCCATTGCTTCGGCGGTCATCGCGATGATAATTGCGCGGTGGTCTGGACGTTCGTGTTTCCGAATCTCCCGCGTGGCGTCGTATCCATCCATCTCTGGCATCTGACAGTCCATCAGCACCAAGTCGTAGGACCGCATTGCGAATAGATCGACAGCCTCGCGGCCATTGGCCGCCACGTCGGCACGGAACCCTAATTTTTCGAGCATCCGAACGGCCACCTTCTGATTCACCACATTGTCCTCTGCAACCAGGATTCGGAAGTGATGGCGGTTGGGCATCTCTGCCAGGGTAGGCTCGCGGTACGAAGCGGTCTGAGGCAGGACGCCGCTGTCATTAGGCTGGACTCCCCGCCGTTTCGCCCAAGCGGTCGCCAGGGTCCGCAGGAGCTGCGAACTTCGAACGGGCTTGACCAGATAGGCGTCGCAGCCGGCGGAGCGACACGCATCGTGGTCCTGGCCAATGGAGGTCAGCATCACGACGACGGTTTCCCGTGCAGCCGGGTCTTCCTTAATGATCGAGACAACGGCTGCGCCATTGAGGCCGGGCATCTGGTAATCGATGATGGCAATGCGGTACGGGTCGCCTTCTAAGCGCGAAGCATGGAGGGCGCGGAGCGCTTCTTCTCCGGTTTCGTAGCATCCGTCGCGCATGGCCCAACCCATTACCTGTTCATGGAGGACCCGACGATTCACGGCGTTGTCGTCCACGATGAGCACGCGCGTACCGCGCAAATCGTCGATCGAGACGGGAGTGTCGTTGCTCGGGGAACCGGTCTGCAACGGCAACGTGAACCAGAATGTCGAGCCCTCTCCCGGCTGGCTAGTGACTCCTAGAGTTCCTCCCATCAGGTTGACAAGCCGCTTGGAAATCGCCAGGCCCAACCCGGTACCGCCGTAGTTCCGGGTTGTGGAGCCGTCTACCTGGCTGAACTGTTGAAAGAGGACATTGATCTTCTCGGCGGGAATACCAATGCCGGTATCGGCGACAGCGACTCGCATGCGGGCCGGGCACGAAGCCTCCTGGTCGCACGTCACCGTTACCACGACTTGCCCATGCGAAGTGAATTTGATGGCATTGCCAACGAGGTTGGTCACTACCTGGCGGATTCGCCCGCCGTCCCCAATGAAGTGTCGGGGAATGCCGGGCGCGTACTCCAGGACGACGTCAAGCTTCTTTTCTTCCGCTTTGGCGGCAAGCATCTCATTCACGTCTTCGATCACCATGCCGAGGTCGAAACTGATGGCTTCGATTTGTAATTTGCCGGCTTCGATTTTGGAGAAGTCGAGAATATCGTTGATAACGGTGAGCAGGGCCTCTCCCGAGCGGCGCGCGGTTTCGGCGTACTCCCGCTGTTCCGATGTCAGGTCCGTATCAAGGAGCAGTCCGTTCATCCCGATCACGCCATTCATCGGGGTCCGGATTTCATGGCTCATGTTGGCCAGGAATTCGCCTTTGGCCACGCTGGCCGCTTCGGCCAGCTTCTTCGCGTTCCGCAGGCGGATTCCGAGGATCAGCGTCAGCAGGAACATCGGAACAATGACCGCAAGGCCCCCCAGGAGGATGATTTCGTAGTCGCGGGCCTTGCGATAAGCGAAGATGGTTCCGACTTCGAGGCTGATGCGCGTATTCCAACGCAGGTCGATAATAGCCAGAGAATTGTCGACAGCCATCCGGCCGATTTCATCGCGCAGGATTTCAGCCGCAGAACGTGCGTCACGGTTGTCTTTCTGCGCCCCGATGCAGTACCAGAAACTGGCGCTCTCGATGGGAAGGAATCGCAGAGTGGTGGTGGAACAGGACAAGATCTGACCTGGGAAGGTGGAACTCAGAGTGATCAGGCCGGATTCAGCGGCTCCGGAGCAAACAGCTGGTACCACGTCGTCCGCACTCTCGACGGGAACAATGATCGCTTTTGGGAAATAGCGCTGGGAGATCCGCGCATCGCTCATGCTTCCGGTGGCGACGGCCAGCCTCCCGTGGCCGACTCCTTCAGGGCTCGAGATGGGCGTGGAAGCGCGGTACACGAGCGCGTGGCTGAGCTTTGCCCATGGTTCGGTCAGGTACGCGAACTGGTGCCGTTCAGGGAAGTCGACCATGATCGGCCAGAGGTCGACGCGCTTGGTGATGATGGCCTTTTCGGAACCTTCTGGGGAGTAGATCCATTCCAGGCGAACGCCGGTTCGTTGGGCTGCTTGCCGGATCACGTCAACCGCCGTGCCGGTGGGAAGACCGTCCGCGCCCGGATAGTTCAGAGGCGGGGTGTTCTGGTAGCCGATCCGGACGACCCGTTTTGGGGGCCGGATGGCGAGGCGGCTCATTGCCGACAACACTCCCACGACGGCCACGACAGCCAGTGCCAAAGCGAATTGTTTCCAGCGTGCGCGAAGTCCCTGCAATATCGGCATCTTCGGAGCCTGTTATCCTTATCGTCCATTTGGAACTAGAGACCTTCTGGGCGAGAACAAATGCCTCACATTTGGCCGTTTACTCCACGCTTCTCCCGCTCGAGCCCTCGGATCATCGTAAAACTCCCCTACCAGGTCGAAGAGTCGCCATTGGTGCGAAGCGCTCGCGTGGACGGTCTCGGTTGGGATTTCTGGCATTGGAGTAATCCTGGCGAATGGATCCAGCGCAGCTCACGGCCAGCGAAGGCCTTTCGCCAGTGCCTCCTTCTTCGCCGCCGCCAGTCGATCGGGGGTGACGTTCAACCGGGCCCTGGCCTCGGGCAGCGGCACCGCGTCCGAGAATTCACGCTTCTCGGTCCACTGTCCTTCCTCGATCGCCGCCTGCTTCAGCACCTCGTTCATCTGCGACACCAGTGCAGCGTCGAACCTCCAGATCTCCTTCTTACTGTTCTTGCCCCGATAGTCATTCACCATCAGGCCGGTGGCACCTCCCATATCGGCCGAGCACTGGAAGACGAGGGCGGCGATGACTCGGAGCATGGCGTCGGGCACAAATGGTCCGTTTCGGAATGACGCAGGCGGGGCGTCCCTCCCTCGCCAGCACGACCCGCCGCCTCAACGGCTGTATCAACTGCACCCAACCAGAATTCTTTTCCTAGCTGTGGCGGTTCGTAAACCACTGACGAAAAAGGGTGGGGCAGATATTTAGGCAAGTGGTGAAAATCGTGCTCACGCTTTCGTCGGCACCTTAAATGAGAGCCATCATCCTGACCATCTTCGCCTGCACGAGTCTCTTCGCCCAGATTTCGGATCTCGCCACTACCGACGACGGCGCACAGCTTTACTTCGTTTCGCCTCTTCGGGTGAAAGGCGACGACGAAAATTATGACCCGAAGATCCTGCGTTATGTGGGCAAATTCGAGCGATTTCGGGAACAGACTTTCGTCCCGAATGCTACACCGTGGCGAACCGGCTATTACAAGCTACTGGCTCCGCAGGTCAGCGGCGGGGGAACGATCGTGGCATGGACCTCGGAGGCCACTTGCGATGCCGGTGTCGACTGCTTCAATTCGGAGCCGTTGGACCAGAGCAACATCGCCGGCGCCGCCATTGCCCTAACACAAGACTACGGTGGGATTCGGCTAGGTGGCGATGGACGGTACGCCCTATATAACTATTCCGCCCCGGACTCAACTGCGTTCCTGAACGTCACAACCGGAGCCGTGACTCCGCTCTTCCCATTGACTCCGATTGGCGACGGCAGGCAGGCTTTCACAGATAGCGGCCAGGTGCTGTTGACCAGCAATAGCTCGTCGCAGGGTGTGCTTCTCTGGAATTCCGCTTCACCGGCTACTCCAGTTTCGCTGCATACTTCCCTCGATCCGTTATTTGCACGCATCAGCCGGAATGGATCGAAGCTTGTTTACGAGGCCACCAGTGGAGCGGGACGCGTACTGATTGCGTTCGATATGGCCTCCGGCGTGGAAACAACGCTCGCGACGGGCACAACATTGAATTCGCTATTCTCGGTTTCTTACTTCACGCCGGCAATCTCCAACGACGGCTCCAAAGTAACATTCCTCTCCGCCGATTCGAACGGCATGAGGCAGGTGTTTCTGACTCAAACCACCGGCGGCGGGCAGCAGTTGACGCGTGAACCGGCTGGAATTTCCGAAGCCGTCCTGAGCGGCTACGGAAACATTGTGTACGCCGTCACGACGCGTTCCAGCCTGCTTCAGATCAGCCTGCCATCCGGAGCGATCACACGACTCGCTGTTCCGCCAGTGGCGCTGTCGCTGTCGCCGACGGCCGCAGGATCGAGCACACAGGTGAACGGGTCCGGCCTGAGTGCAACAACCGGTGTTCTCGTGAACGACGAACCAGCACCGCTTCTCTCTGTCTCAGATTCCGTTATTGTTTTCCAGATGCCGTGGGACGTGCGCACCGATATTCCCGCCGCCGTTCGGCTCGTGGACAACTCACCTTCGCCGCTTGAAGCAGGCCTTTTGACGAAAGCCAGCGGGCCTCGGGAACCGTATCCCGCTCCTATGCCGGTTGTAAACGGAAATCTCTTGCTCTCCATTCATCAGGATTTAATGTCCCTCATCACTTCATCGAGCCCCGCTCGGGCTGGCGAAATTGTCACGCTTTACGCCACGGGTCTAGGCCCTGTCACCGGCTCCACGCAAACCGGCGTTGCCGCCCCGACAAACGGCACTCTTCAGTTCCTCACCAGTTCGATGATCTGCGGGATTGCAGGCGCCAACGCGCCAGTTTTTTTCGCCGGCCTCGCGCCCGGGCTCATCGGACTCTATCAGGTGAATCTGCAGATTCCGGCATTGCCCGCCGGGGCCAATCCTAGCTCAACGAATCTCAGTTGCACCCTGACCTCTGGAGGAACCCTCGTGGGTTCCCTATTCGCTCCCTTTCCCGCGGCGAATTAACTACTTTCCGGTGCAAAACGGCGCTTCCCGACTGGCTTAGGGATGGCCAGGGAATGGCCCGAGACCGTCCTGATTTAAAGCCACTTACCGTATAGTGGCCATCTCGAGGATCTGCCCCGGCATGCCTCACAGGGTGCGCTGCCCGGAATACGTGACTCGGGCAAAGAGCTTTAGGCCGCAACCACGGGGCTCAGGACGCCAGGAAGTTCTTCGTTTTAGTGGGTCTAACCCCGACCGGCACTCACGCTTCAACCCGTGTTCAGTTAATGTCTGCAATGGACACTGCTTGCCTTCTTTCGCGGTGGCCTTAACGTCACTATTGCGCTGAAATCACGGCGCCAGTGAGAGTCTGCACGCCGCCCACGATTGGCACTGGAGCGGAACGTCGCCGCGGCAAGACCGGGTGGCACAGGGAGGTTGATTTGGTTGAGTCCGGCTCCGGTCATACCCGCGAAGACCGGCGTGACTTTCACGTTGTTGATGCTCAGCATGATCCGGACCGACGCAACTTCTAGAAGCCGGCCTATGTATCTCGGCCAATGTTGGAGGTCGGAGCTTAGCGATAGGGGTTGAGCAGTGGGTGGAACAGAAGGCGCATGGTTTGCGACACAATAAAAGATCATGTCGGTTGCTCGTCGTTCTTTTATGACGGTCTCTGCCGCCGGGTTCGTCGCCGCGATCCAGCCGCCGGCGCCATTGGCTGCGCCTTTGGATCCGAGGCGAGATCCACTTGGCGTCCGCGCGGACTTCCCCGTAGTGGATCATCGGATCTACCTCAACTCTGCCTATATTGCTCCGGTTCATCGTGCGGTGATCGCGGCGAGCCAGGCGCACCTCGAAGCCAAAAGCAAGGGTTCGCTCGACGTGGGTTCGCTGATGCGGACGAATAACGCCGTGCGTGCCCAGTTCGCTCGAATGATCAATGCGGCTCCCGAAGAGATTGGGCTTCTTTTTTCCACGGGCGACGGCGAGAATGTGATCGCCAATGGAGTGGGCCTTAAGCGGGGAGACAACGTGGTGGTCGACGACCTTCACTACACCACGGAATTCGTGCTCTACCGCGCTCTTGAAGCGTCACTCGGTATTGAGCTGCGGATTGTCAAGAATCGCGATGGAGCCGTGGCCGCTGCCGATTTTGAACCCCAGATTGACAAGCGAACTCGAATCGTGTCCGTCGCCTGGGTGTCGAATCAGAACGGGTTTCGTCACGACATGCGTCCGATTGCAGACCTAGCCCACGCGCATGGAGCGCTGTTCTATGCGGACGCGGTGCAGGCAGCGGGAATGATCGACTTGGATGTTCGGGCGGCCGGCGTGGATGCGCTGTGTTCCGGCTCGTATAAGTGGTTGATGTCCGAATTTGGGGTCGCACCGTTTTTCGTGAGCCGCGAAGCCCTCGACCGCATCCAGTCAGATCGTATCGGCGAGTTTGCCGTCGCCCGCGATGAACCCGATCGTCATTACCAGCTCGTGAAAAATACGAGCAAGTTTGAGGGCACAAGCCGGTCCTTCGGCGCCGTGGCGCAGTTACGGGCCAGCCTGTCTTACCTTGAACGGGTGGGCGTACCGCGCATCGAGGAACACACTGTAGCACTCGCTCAACAACTCCATGCCGGCCTCGTAAAACAGGGGTACAAAATGTTTACCCCTCCTGGGAACCGGTCTTCGATCGTGACCTTCTACATTGCCAAGCCGGCGGATTCCTGGCGCGCTGCGCTAAACGCGCCAAAGATCGATGTGACCATTCGAAACGCCCAGGTCCGCGTATCACCGGCATTGTTCAATAACGCGGATGAGGTCGACCAGCTATTGAGCATCACGAAAAAGCTTTCGTAGCCCGTCACGACCGTGCCAACGTCAGGTTTACCTGCCTTGCAATCGGAGCGCCGCTTCCAGGTACGCCTTCGTTTCCGGACTCGCCGCGTTCCATTCCGGTGGGCTGGCCTCTGACGCCAGCATCCAAAGGCCAAGGGCTGCCGCACGATCGACCTTTGCCATGTTCTCGTAGTCAATCTTTTGCCATTCGTCCTCAACCTTGTGATGATCGGGAAATAGCAAGCCCACGCCGAATGTGTGCGCCGGAATCCCTACGGCGGCGAGCGCGGCATTGTCGCTGTACAAAAAGAAAAAATCGCCACGCTTGCGTGGATGCACATTCAAGCCAACCAGATTCCCGGCTTCAACCAGCGTTTTCGTCATGGTCGAGAAGCTGAAACCGGTCACCGTGGCTTTGCTGACTTCCGGGCCTTCCGAGTCGTCGGTTCTGCCGACTTGCTCGATGTTCACATCTGCGATCGTCTTCGCCAGAGGAGCCAGCGGATGCCTCGCGTAATAGGCCGATCCAAGGTTTCCAAGCTCTTCTCCGAAAAATGCGACGAACAGGATGCTGCGCTTCGGTCGCGGGTTCTGCCTCGCAAGGGCCGCTGCGATCTCGATCACGGAAACAGTGCCGCTGCCATCGTCATTTGCGCCATTGAAAATGATGTCCTCTCCCGGCTTGCTGGCTCCGCTTCGCATACCAAGGTGATCGTAATGCGCGGTCAGCATCACATACGTATCGCGCAACGCCGGGTCCGACCCCTGCAAGATTCCCGCGACGTTGCGGGCCGTTGCCAGGCGTTCGATCCTCGGGCCGACGTGGAGTGTGGCTCGTGCTGTCCCTGAGTTCTTCAATAGATCAAATAACTCCGCCGATTCGATCGTATCGCCTGCGGCTTGCATCATCTCGGCGTCTAGAACGTCTTTCCGGCGCGGATCGTTTATCATTCGCAGCACGATGCCGCCTACATGGATGACGCCCTTCTCGACGGTCAGAGGAACCTCGTCCAGTGTAAGAGCCTTTTCGGGGAGAATTCGCGTGCTGTTGGACGGGATCTTCAGCGTCTTGCCTTCTGCGGTGACGACAAACAGGAAACCGTCAGGGTTCTGTTCCCGCACCAGGAGTTTAGCCGCCTGAAAATAGCTATCGCCCGCGGCCGGTTTCAATCCTGCGCGACGAAATTGCGCCGCGATATATTCGGCCGCGACGTCCAATCCGCGGGAAGGAGTCTCGCGGCCTTCCAGCGCATCGGAAGCGATAAAGGAAAGATGTCCGCGGAGAGAATCGGCGTTGATTGCATCGAGGATCGACAGCATGGGGGGAGTCAGCTTCGAATCGGCCGCGTCGAGCAACAATGCCAACAGCGTCACCACAAGTGCGCGTCCCAAGGTCGTCTTCATAACAATGACTATAGAACGGCGTTGGCAGTCAACGACATGCTGCCGCCCGCTTGAGCGGAATGCGCGGAAAGAATCTCATTTGTCACAACATGCACCGGAAAGTTGCCGATCTAGGCCGGTGGGGATCTGCCGACGCCTTCGGTTGGATCTTGCTCTGCTCGGAGAAAAGTGTGGTGGCGGAACAATTCGGCCCGGTTCGCGCCAACGGACCTACGGAAGTCCTTTCTTTTACTAGGCCAATCCCGCTGCAGGGGATTGGGCAGTGCCTCAGAAGGCCGCCACCGCGCTCGACCGCTACGGGCGTGTTGACGAGATCGCCGCGATGGTGGCATTCGTCGCCGGCCCGGAGTCCTCCTACATTACCGGGTCAAACCTGACCGTGGATGGCGGAATGAATGCCTGACGGGAAGGGCTTCCAAGTCAAATTAAGGAGGGCATAGCGATGAGTTCACCCGTTGTTTTGATCACAGGCGCATTGACAGGCATTGGGCGCGCTGCCGCACTGGCCTTTGCGCACGAAGGAGCACACCTTGTGGTTTCGGGTCATCGAGATAATGTTAGCGGTCATCAGAAAACGTAACTCCATTAAAGGAAGCTTGGGTTGGGGTGGGTGGGCCGGGTGGAATGTAAGCGCTAACCGGAATCGAATGCGCAATTGCCAGGTCCGTTCGGTTCACCAGGGTCCAAGTGGTTGCAAATACGTCCAGTTGGTACTGGGGAGACCCTACAAAATGCGCTACAGACCCGCGACGTCGTCGCTGGATTGTCACTCTTGGGCCGTAAAGCCGCAAAGGGGCGCCTACGACGCGGGCGATGCCGATCCCGGAGATGCCATCCACACCCGCGCTGCTAGACCCAATACTCTTCACTTAACGATCCCGATGGTTGCGGAAATGTCGCTGAGTGGCGAACGCTTGTGGCCGCGGCGTCGGCGCGGACAACGCTCCAGCTTATATGGTTCGCGGAGGCGCCGTTTACCGATTGATCACAGACCAAGGCCGGCAGTGTCCGCTTTCTGCGTGGACTTGCGACCCATTCGCGCGCGCATAGTCGAGCTCCTAGGACAGCGGGCACCGGAGCGTAACTATCGTTCCGCGATCCGAGGTAACGATTGCGAGCCCGCCCCCGATCTTGGTGGTCCGCGTCTTCATACTCTTCAACCCTTGACCTCCTCCCCCCGGTTCCTGGTTGAACCCACACCCGTTCTCTGATACCACCAAAAGGAGCGCATGATGTTCTATGCGTAACTTGATGCTAGCTTCTGTACAGGCGAGTGACGGACGGCATTGTTCACGCATTCCTTAAATACCAGAGAAACCTGGCGCTGGAGCTCAGCAGCTAGCCGCAAATGCTGGCCCTGCTCGGGTGCTTGGAAAGTAAACGCGACATCTCGCGCGACGAACATCTAGCCCGCAAACTGCCGCATGCGCCACACCAGATCAGCGAGACTGTCTTTGCTAGGGTTGATAGTCCGCACGATATCGCTCATAGAATCCACCAATTCACGCGAAATGGCGGCGATGCGGGATAAGTTCTCCGGGCGTCCGCATGGCGGGCCACTTCGCTCAGGATGGCGATTTGTGTGAGACTCGCACCCGGCCCGGAATCTCCACCGGACTGCTAAATTGAAATTCCGTCCGTTTGTTCCAATCATCGGCCTTCACTGGCTGCGCCACAAAAGTTGCCAGCGCCAAAAGCCGCCTAGGCCAAACGCCTTCAAATTGATATTCATGTTTTTTTCTCCTTGTCTTCAACCGAGGGCTGAGCTTTCTCGCGCCCCGCCCGGTTTCCATTCAGCTCTGATTAGGGCAAGTGGATGTCCGAACGGTCGGCATTGATTTCAAAGGGAATTGCTGCGGCGATTCCGGCTCTTGAGCTGACTGGGCGTCAGCGTTGACACGTGGCTGACTTATTGCTGCCTCGTGGAGGTGCACAACATATCCTGGCAGACACGGAGCGGATTACATTCTGAACTACGGGAGACGAATTAGGTGGTGGGGGCGCAGGCGTGATCAGGGAATGTGAGGGCTCAGGGCCACCGAAAGCCGCAGGACAAACCATCCAAGGAGAGGTCTGTCCTAAGGCCTGCGGATGTTAGTGCTTTCCTGGTGAGTAGCGTTCCAACTCAGAAATCAGCGACCGAGCAGCCGCTGGCGGACGCACGTCACCCATCAGCACAACCTGGTTCGCGACTGCGTGTCCATAGAGCTTGCGGTCCTCGCTGTGGTCCTGGCTGACGACCGTTCCATCGAGCGAGACGCCTGCGAACACACCGCGCGTCCTGGAGTACGAGAGAATCTCGGCGTGCAGCAAAATATCGGTGTCGGCCGCGACAGTTCGTCCCACCGATCCTGCCGCGGCGGAGGCATCGCCGCCAATGGTGAACTTATCCGAAGCCAGCTTTTCCATACCGTGCCGGTTCATCACCAGCATCACCACATCCGTCGATTCGCCGCCGATTTGAGCCCCATAGCTCCCACCGCCGAACCTGATTGCAGCGGGGCCGCCCCACACCCCGTCTCGGCGGCAGAGTGCAAAGCCGCGACCGTATTCCCCGCCCACCAGGAAGGCTCCCTTCTTCAACCCGGGTACGACTATTACGCATTGGGCCTTTGCCAGGAGATCCTCCGGTATTCCCTTATCCGGGGCGGCGAGTATCTCATGAAGCACGGTTGTTGCGGTCCGCAATCTCTGATCCGGTGTTTGTTCCTGAGCCTGCAGTACACTTCCCGCAAGACCGATTACAAGAAACGTTCTAAACATAGGTCAGACTCCTTAATGTGAGATTTCACTTCTATTCAACGGCACGCCACGTAGCATCTTTGCGAAATGATGTCATTGCACCTGCAAGCGCGGCAGTACTGGGGCCGAGATCCTTTTCATAAACGACGGCGTTTTGGGTGATCACGAATGTCATCACGCCAGATGACCGATACTCGGCCGGGTAAGCGATCATCGCCGGTCCTCCCGACGCCTTGGTCTGTCCTGGCGCCAGCATGCGGAAATAGTAACCATGAAAGGCCACCGCGTTATCGGCGGGCGGTTTACCTGTCGATCCTTCACCGAATTCGTGGCAAGCCGAAATTACCGTGAGTTCGTTCTCGCCGATTCGCCGGAATCGCACTTCCTGCCGCCCGGCTTCCGCGTCGAACCGCCAGGCCCCATTCTTCTCGACGATGGGTATCGGGAAAGGCCAGTTCTCCGGGCCAATGTAAAGTGTCACAGATCCATCGGCCTCACGGTGCAGGCGGTGCATCTCCTGGTATTTTTGGGCGAACATCTCGCGGTCTGCCTTATCCCGGCCTTCGTCAAGCGAAGAGGTGAGATCGGTCGATCCACCCAGGATTTGGTTGATGACCGCTTCGTTGTTGCCTTGCACGGCTTGGAAAAGACTCTGGCCGGCATCGGCGGCCGACGGAAATACCGGCTGAGAGGATTGTTGAGCCAGACCGGCGCCAGTCCCCATCGATATCGAAAGTATTGCGACTGAAAGAATAGTTTCTCGTTTCATTGTTTCATCACCTCCTGCACTCTATCTCCGGCCTCCGCCGTGTCCACCGCCGCCGTGAAAGCCGCCGGCGAAACCGCCTCCGTGGAAACCGCCAAAGCTGGCTTGCCCACGGAAGGAACTGCTCGTTGCGATCCCGCCATGACTGAATCCGCTAAACGCGCCGGAATGTGTGCCGGACATGGTGTGCGAGAAGTTGGAACCGCGAAAACCCGTGGAATGGCCAAAGTTGCCTCGAGCGGAATGAAAGTTGTTGCGATTGACGATCGTCGTGCTATGAGAGATGTACGTATTGTGGTTGTACTCCACCCTGCCGCCGTGGCGCCAATCGAAGCCCCAATGGGGCCAACCCCAGCCGAAGCCGCCAAAGAAACCCACTCCGAAGCCAAGGCCAAAAGCGATTCCCGGTCCTCCCAGGAAAAGCCCCGGATAGGGATACCAACCCGGGAAGACGGCCAGTGGGTCTCCGTACACGAGCCATGGATCGAATTGAGGTACGTAAACTACGTCGGTCGTCGCTGGTTGAATGACAATGTCTTGTCCGTGAGAGCTCACTTTTTCCTGGGCCGTCGTCTGCAGGTTCCCGGCTTGTTTAGCGCGCTGTCGCATGGTCTGAATCGCCTGTGTCAACTCTTGTTGCTGATTCATGTAAGCGTCGCCCAATTCCGAGGTCCAGGCGAGATTCTGATTCATGTTGGCGAGCACCGCTGGAAACTGCGTCAGAGCTTTGACGCCCGGATCCCACGATTGTTTGTCTACTTCTTTCGCCAGGCTCTCACCAGTGGGGTCTTTGTGCTCCTGGATCCACCTCTCAGCTTCCACGATCTGATCCGGGTATGTTGCAGCCGGCAAGATCTGTGCGATCAGTGAGTCTGGGTAGAGCGCGATGGGCGCTACGAGCTGTTGCAATTGGTCGGGGCTTTGTTGCCCAGCCTGTGGAGGTGGGGCGTTCTGACAGGCGAATCCATCTTGTGCGCACATGCCTACCAGGCACCAGGATAGGCATAGCGCCATGCCTTGTTGAAACCACTTCATCATGACTCTCCTTTCGATCGAAAAGCGCCGCGATCCGGATTATTTCTTGGGACTCGGCGGAAAGTGATCGAACATCTTTTGGACCCCTTTGTCGAGAGTCTTTATGTTCTTGTCGGATTTGTCCGACAGCGTGTCACTAGCGGACCCTCGCCAGAGTAACTTCTTCGTGCCGGCGTCAAACAGATCGACAACCAAAGTGCCGACCCTATAGGTATCGACGGTGGTAGTTGAGTCGCCAAATCCACCAAACCCTCGCCACCGCCAGCCGCCGCCAATGCCGTCGTAGAAGGTGTTTAGGGTTTGTTGGCTCTGAGTGGTCTCCATCGCGACGATGGCCACGTCACCGCCCGAGTCCACTTGCGTCCACCCTTTCGCGGCGAGAGCTGAATTGACCGCTTGCTTGATCCGGTCAACCCATAGCGAGTCCTGCGTCTGCACCTTCTCCCATGAGTAGGTTCTGTAGTGGCTGAAATCGGTGTCTCGGTCGTAGTCGGTCTTTACCTGCTGTGCAAGCGATGCGGTCGCAGTCAGAAGCGCGAGTCCTATGAGAGGAATAATCGTTCGTTGCGTGTTCATTTGTGTCTCCTACACTGGTGTGTGCAATTGATCGGCCAAGCCCGCATTTCTATAGGTGACACGATTGACAGGTTCATCGAACCGGCGCTAGCTATGTTCTTGTCGGCGGAGTGACAGTTGTGTCGAACCGCAAAAACCGCGGCAATAAGCCTGTAGGCCGCGAGGTTTTCATGGCCAGCTTTTAAGTTGGGTCCGCAAGCGAGCTGCGCCCAATGCAATCCCGGCCTCACTTGGCTTATTAGGGTAGTTAGCCTAACCACTGAGGGTTCTGGTATGTGCCGTCGAACGTATGAGTCGTCTTGTACTGCTCATACTTGCCGGCTTGCGCGGCCTTCCCGGTCTTCGACAGAAGCGCTTCCACTTCGGCGGGCTTCATGGGCCGAAAACTTCGTGCTGCGCCCAGCGCCTGGTCCAGGATTCGCATCGAGTCGCAACCAGTGATCACGACGCTGGTCGGAAGGTTCATGGCATAATGCAGGCACTCGACTGGCGTGGCGGTCTTGCTTTCCAGAATGATGTGGTCGCCCATCGGCTTCATCCCAAGCACGCCGATATCGTTCGCCACAAGCACGGGTAAGACCTTCTTTTCGAAGCTGTCGTAGTGGGCGTCCATTACGTTCAACGGCATCTGCGCCGTATCGAATCGAAAGTGATGGCTCTCCGCGGTCGTCAGCATCTTTAAATGGATGGCGGGACTCTTGTGGCCCGTAAAGCCGATGTACCGAATCCTCCCCGCCTTCCTGGCCTCAACCGCCGCTTCCATTGCGCCGCCGGGCGCGAAGATGCGGTCCGGGTCGTCCATGCGAATGACTTCGTGAAACTGCAGGAGATCGATATGACTGGTCCCGAGGCGGCGCAGCGATTCTTCAATCTGCAGCGTTGCGGTCTTCTTATCCCGGCCGTCGATCTTGGTCATCAGGAACGCTCGTTGGCGATAGCCGTCGCGCAGCGCCTTACCCATGCGAAGCTCGCTCTGGCCGCCGTTGTAGTCCCAGCAGTTGTCGAGAAAGTTGATTCCCTGGTCGATGCCCGTGCGCACAATGCGTATACTCTCCGCCTCGCCCAGGTCCGGCCGGACAAGATGGTACCCGCCCAGTCCTACCATGGAGACCATTTCTCCTGTGTGTCCGAGCCGGCGGCGTGGAACTTCTGCCATGGATTCCGCTCCTCTCGCAAACCAGGACGGCCCTGCCAGCATAGACGCGCCAGTGACGGCTTCCAGGAATCGCCTTCTCATAGCATTGAATGTCATATCGCTTTCGCCAGCGCGACGTGCTGCCCGCTCAATACCTCGCCGAACAGAAACACGTCGGTGAGGATCGCACGCAGGTGCACCGAGGCATTCAGATTGTCGATTAACTGCGAACTGATCGAGGGCTGCGCCAGCACGAGTTCGATGGCCGCCAGCGAATCGTTTGCATCCCTCGCCAACACGTCTAAAAATGCCGGCCGGTCGCCCCCCATCGCCTCCGCGCAGTGCTCCGGCAGCCCGATCAGGGCGTTGGCTGCGCGCCTTAAGAACTCCCTGACCTGTCTGCCGGACTCGCTGCCTCTGTCGGTCAAGAGACCCTGCGCGGCATATGCCAGCATGAACTCGTAGCATTCCTCGAGAACCTCGAAACGCTCCCGGACTTCCGCTGCCATAAATCATCCCTCGCTTTCCACCCGGCCTGAGCCCGACGGTTGTGCTTCCACCTTCCATCGCTGCGGGTCGTAATGCTTCAGATAAAACTCTCGCTTCATCGTGCCAAAAACCATCGACTTTGTGATGTCCAGCTTTTCTGGCCGAACCGCGAAGTACACATGCACCATTACCAGGGCGATCAGTCCAATGCCGGCCAGCCCGTGAAGCACATACATTAGCCCCCACGTCATATCGCTGAACAGATATGGATTTCGAGGGAAGAAGATAGTGTGGACCCGGGACATCATGAACACGCCGGTGGCGATCGCCGATAAACCAGTGGCGATAATCGCGCCGTGATAGAGTTTGTTCTCTAACGGGTACTTAGCAAATCTCCGCGGCGGCGGCGCCGAGCGGCCCATAAAGCGCTGTACTCTTCTCCATGCATCCACCAAATCGGCCCTGTCCGGCCAGATTGCCCAGAAGTCCAGCCAAAAAGAGGCATGAATCACATGAAAGATGATAGATACAGTCAGGACACTTCCGGCGATCCAATGATAGGTCACCCAATTGAACTGCACGCCGAGTTTCGGCAGGAATGCGGTGAAGAGCAGCGTAAACATCGATGCAGCCATAATCCAGTGAAACAAACGCGCTGCCAGCGAATGTCTGGGAATCGATTTGGGCAAAGCGGCCGGGAGTACCGCAGCATCGCTGCCCTGGAATTCTTCTCCACGAGCGAAATAACGTATGTAAACTGCGTGCACGACAAGGAATGATAGGCCCGCGATGCCGGCCACCCAAATCAGGAACCACGCCACGTGGATGGGCACGCTCTGCCCCCAGGGACTCGTGGCCCATTCGGTAATCCGCTTCAGGATGCCCACTTTGCTTCCTCCACTCCCCCGATCGCCCGCTTCACAAGGTTTCTCATCAAGGGGATCTTATAGGCGTTGAACTGCAGGGGAATCGCCCCTTGCACGGCTAGTTTCCCGGCCATTTCGCCAGTTGCCGCGGTCGCCGGCTTTCCGCGTACGGCGTCTTCCACTGCCCTTAGCCGCAAAGGTCGAGCTGCGGCGCCATTCACAGCAAGGCGGATGCCCTCGATGGTATCGCCGGAAACGCGCATCGCCGAGGCCACGTTCATTAAGGGAAAGTCCCACACGTTCCGGTCGCGCACCTTTTCGAAATAGAATCGCGCGCCTGAAAAGGTGGACGGGATTCGAATGGCAGTCAGGAGGTCGCCAGGCTTCAGTATGTGCAGGCGGGTGATGTCGATGTCAGGCCCGATGAAGTAGTCCTCGGCATCGACGACCCGTTCGCCCTTGGGCGTTTGGATGACGAATTGCGCGGCCAGGGCAATCAGCGCCGGAGCCGAATCGGAGGGGTTCACCGCCACGCACCGCTCCGCGTGAAGAATGGCGTGCTCGCGGTTCCGGCCGGTGGGCGTGTCGGCATAGCAGATGTTTCCGCCCGCGCGGTAGCACGGCCAGCCTGCGCGGTAATACCAGCAGCGCGTGTCCTGCGACACGTTTCCGCCGATTGTGCCCTGGTTCCGGATCTGCGGTGATGCGATCAGTTCGGCGGCCTCTGCCAGAAGACGATACTGCTCTCTGATTACCGGGTGCTTCACGATTTCCGTGAGCGTCGTAAGCGCCCCGATCTCGATACCGCTTGTAGTCGTGCGAATGCCATGGAGTTCCGCGATCCCGCTTAGATCAACCAGCACTTTCGGCCGCTTGATGCGATCCTTGAGCCAGTCGAAGCTGTCGAGGCCCCCGGCCATGATCCAGGCATCCGCCCCATACTGTTGGAGAAGATGTTGTGCGTCAGCAGCGGAACTCGGCTGAAGCAAGTCGAACGCGGGCATGACGTCTCGTATGACAGACATAAATCTCAAGTTCGTCGAGGAAGATGTTCCAATACCAGGGCTTCTTCAGGCCGAATTCATCCAACGTGCGAAAAAACTGGTCCACGATCCACTCTTCCATGAACTCCTTGAAGGAAGCCGTGCGCTGGTCGGCAGATGTCAGATAGTCCATACTGATGCCAGTGAGGATCGAGAACATGTGCCAGTTGCGCCAAAACCACTTGTCGACCAAATACTGGGCGTACTCGGGATCGTGCTTCATCACCAGCGCGAGCACCGGGTGGCCGATTTGGGCGTGGCGGGCTTCATCGGTTTGGATGCTGGTGACCATCTTTTCGAATAGATAGTCGCCCGCTTCATGGGCCAGAGACGCTAGACCTACAAACTGAAGGTTGGTGAAGCCCGTTTCGAGAATCACGTTGGTAGCGATGTGGAATTCAATCGCGTTCTGCCCAAGTGTGAGTTCGTCGAAGAAGTGCCGGGCCGCGATGGCGAACCAGTTGTTGGTGTGGTAAAACTTGTGCGCCCAATCAAACTGTGGGTTCCAGCGCACTAATTCGTGCATCAAGAGCAGCGGTATCTGGGTATGGCGAAACTCGTCGAGTGCGCCAAAGCATGCCATTGTCCGCCAGGCGCTGTCGCGTCCGAAGCGTGTGCCTCGCAGGTTGCCGATGGTGCCTGTGAATTCGGCGAGAGGTAAAGCTGCCGCATGTACCTTCAGGCCGTTTATCCAAGGCGTCGCCAGGCCCTGTATGTTTTCCAGCCGGCCGACGGCGTCGCGCACCGCATAAACCGCTAGGTCCTTTTCATGCTGATTCTGAACGTATTCCCGGTAGGACGTTTTGAAACCTTCCTCCCAATCCTGCCAACTGGAGTGTGGAAGCCAGGGATTCCCGCTGATGATTGGAGGAAAGACTTCTTGCTCCGTCGTGTACGAAAACTCCCAATCGAGCTTCCGCGCCAGAGGCAGCCAATCGTCGCGAGTTAGCATGCGCCCCCCTTTTTTTGCTTCGACACCCGACTCGGCGCATCAATTGCAGATAAACTTTGAATATTCTAGCACTGCATGGAGGTCACTGTGGCAGATGAAACGTTGCGTGCCGACCGGAATCGGTGTTGTTGGGGACGTTCCCTGGGGAACCCATTTCTTCCTTTTTCACGAAACAAAAGAGGATCTGGTTGAGGCCTGTCTTCCGTATTTTCAAGCCGGACTGGAGAACCGGGACTTGTGCATTTGGGCGATAGCCGAACCGCTCACCGAGGAGGAAGTCCGCTACTGTCTGAGAGACGCGATCCCGGGCTTCGATGACTATTTCGAGAGCCGTAGCATCGAAATCGTCAACGGCCGCGAGTGGTATATGATGGACGGCGACCTCGACTTGGACAGGGTCACCAGGGGGTGGAAGCAGAAGATGGAGCGCGCTCTAAACGGCGGCTACGCCGGCTTAAGGCTCAGCGCCGATACCGCCTGGCTGGAGAAGCGCGACTGGAAACAGTTTTGTCAATACGAGAAGGAGGTGAATGACTCCATTTCGGACACGCCGATGCTAGCCCTGTGCACGTATCCGCTTCCCGGAAGCGCCGCAGTGGAGATCCTGGATGTAATGCGCACACATCAATTCGCCCTCGCGCGCCGTAATAAAGAGTGGGAAGTGGTGGAAACCTCTGAACTCAAACAAGCCAAAGCGGAAATTCTCAGGCTCAACAACGATTTGGAACGTCGCGTTGTGGAGCGCACCAGGGAGCTGATGCGTACTAATGAAGAACTGCGGATCGCGCAGGCCGAACTGGCTCGGGTTACACGGGTGACAGCCATGGGCGAATTGACGGCCTCGATCGCACATGAGGTGACTCAGCCGCTGACCGGCATCGCAACGAATGGGAATGCGTGTTTAAATTGGCTTGCGAGCGTCCCGCCCAACGTCGAGAAAGCGCGGACTACGGTGGAGCGCATCATTCGCGACAGCAATCGGGCGAGTGAAGTCATTCGTGATATCCGCATGCTTGTGAAGAAAGCGGAGCCCCACCATAAGGCGATCGACTTGAACGATCTCATCCAACGGACGGTCATGCTAGCGAGTGGGGAGATGACGCGTCATCAAGTGGAACTGCAAACCGTCGTGGCGGCCGAGTTGCCGAATGTGCTGGGCGACCGGGTGCAGTTGCAGCAAGTGCTTTTGAATTTGATCATGAACGCGATGGAAGCGATGAGTTCGATCTCCGGCCGCCCGCGCGTTCTGATGATTCGGTCCGAGCGTCGGGAAGCCCCCGATGCGGTTGCGATCACAGTCCGAGATTCCGGCGTCGGACTTGATCCCGGAACGGCGGAGCGCCTGTTCGATGCATTCTATACGACGAAGCCGGAGGGGATGGGACTGGGCCTTTCGATTTGCCGGAACATCATCTCAGCGCACGGGGGCCGCTTGTCGAGTGCGAATAACGAGGACTACGGTGCCACCTTCGGGTTCGTACTTCCGGTGTATGAATGCGAGTCGAACGGTGTCGATATGGCGA
The DNA here is from genome assembly GCA_963815475.1 of uncultured Solibacteraceae bacterium. Lineage (GTDB taxonomy): Bacteria > Acidobacteriota > Terriglobia > Bryobacterales > Bryobacteraceae > Sulfopaludibacter. Next base: position 1,620,612 of record CAWFHD010000001.1, read on the forward strand.
CGGCGTGACGACAGGGCGACACATGGAGGATCAGACAAAGGAGACGATTTTCCTGATCGACGACGACCTATCGGTCCGGGAAGGGCTGACTGGGCTGATCGAATCGGTGGGGCTGCCAGTGAAGGCCTTCGGGTCTGCGCTGGAATTCCTCGCCCTTAAGCCGATGGATGTCGAGGGCTGTGTGGTCCTGGATATTAACATGCCCGGTATGAACGGCTTGGAGTTGCAGAGGCAGATGAACGATTCGGGCATTTCTCTGCCCGTGATTTTCCTGACCGGCCATGGCGATATTCCCATGACGGTGCATGCCCTGAAGGCCGGCGCCGTTCATTTTCTAACGAAACCCGTCAGAGAAGACGAGTTGATGAACGCGATTCGGCAGGCATTGGCGAACGATCGCAGGGCACGCTCCGAGCGCGCTGAAATCCGGAAACTTCACGAGCATTTCGATTTGCTCGGGCCGCGTGAGCGCCAAGTCATGCAACTCGTCGCTTCAGGACGTCTCAACAAACAAATCGCGCATGAGCTGGGCGTGAGCGAGCGAACCATAAAGCTACACCGGGGGCAAGTCATGCGCAAGATGGGCGCTGCGTCCCTGGCTGACCTTGTGAAACAGGCGGAAAAACTTGGGCCGCTCCGCTTCGGAGCGCGGAAGAGCGGTGATGTATCCCAATCTTCGTCTTCGACATGAGGCTAGTGAGAGCAAGACCGGGGCGCCGCGGCGCCGTTTGATCCACCGATAATCCTGTTAGTTTTGATCCTGTTAGTTTCGCCCAACACTTTCAATGCACGGTCCGAACGCGCCGAATCCCGGAAGGTTCGGAAGCGTTCTAGTTGCTGCCCCTGTGAAGCAGGCAGAGAGAAGCTTAATACACTCCCCCCACCCGCACCGAATGTTGGTGAGGTATCCCAAGCCTCTTCATCTTTGAGATCAGGGTAGTGCGCGGAAGACCCAGGCGCCGGGCGGCTCCGCCAGGTCCGCCGATGATCCAGTTTGCTTCCTCCAATACCTTCACGATGTAATTGCGCTGTATTCCATCAAGAGTGCTTTCTCCGGGATGGATTCCTACGACGGTTCGTTTCGGCAGATGTGGAAAACGCAGCGTGCCGTCTTCGGATAAGATGACTGCACGCTCGATGACATTCTGGAGTTCGCGCACATTGCCCGGCCAATCGTGGTCCATCAACGCCTGCATCGATTCCTCGGAAATCGTTCGAATCGCCCGTTGCATGCTGGACGCTGTTTTGCGGACAAAATGCCACGCCAGACCAGGGATATCCTCGCGCCTGCGGCGCAACGGCGGTAGCGTGATCGGAAAGACATTCAGGCGATAGAATAGATCTTCGCGAAACGTCTGTTCCGCGACCAATTCTGAAAGATCCCGATTGGTTGCGGCCACCACCCGAACATCGACATGCACGGAACGGGAGCTGCCCAGTCGCTCGAATTCGCGCTCTTGCAAGACGCGCAGAAGCTTTGGCTGAAGGCTCGGCGGGATATCGCCGATCTCGTCCAGAAATAGCGTTCCATGATTGGCCGCCTCGAAGCGTCCCAAACGCTGCGACACGGCGCTGGTGAAGGCGCCCTTTTCGTGGCCGAAGAGTTCACTCTCCAGCAAGCCTTCGGGTATTGCCGCACAATTCAAGCGAACGAACGGGCCGTCCTGGCGGCGGCTGAGCTCGTGAATCAGGCCTGCGAACAGCTCTTTGCCTGTACCGGTCTCCCCGTAAATCAGCACGGTGGAATCCGTTGGGGCGACCATCCGCGCCTGCTGCAAGGCTTCTTCCAGTGAGGGGCTCCTTCCCACAATTCCATTTGAGTCTTCGAGGCAATCCTCAGGACAGGGGAGCACTCGTTTCAGTAGGCGCTCGGAATAGATTGGCATAGCGGTAACATTGGACATGTTTGGACTCCAACGCAATCAATGACTCAATCGGGCAGAATGAATCGCCCTTTGAACAGCCTTCAGCAGGACCTGCGGCTGAAACGGTTTGTACAATACGGCTATGACCCCGGCCTTGGCCGCAAATATCTTCATTCGGGGATCGGCGTGGGCCGTGATGAAGATCGTAGGAATGGATCCGAGACTCAGGGGCAGCCGCGTATACAATTCAAGGCCGGACATGCCTGGCAGACGCACATCGAGAATCAAGCACGTCAAGGAATCTCGCCGATGGATCGATTCCAGAAACTCCTCAGCGGAGGCGAACAGCACGGTGTGGTATCCCACCGACTCGGCAAGATCAGCCAGTGATTCCCGCACGGATTCATCGTCATCCACCACCGCAATGATTGGAACTCCTGGCGCTTCATTCATGATCCGTCCACATGACGCAATCGCGGCGTTTTCGACCTTTTCCCTTGCGGCTTCCACTCTTCCTCACCCTGCCCGGTTGGGCTCACCATCTCTGAAGCCAGAATACGGCAGCCACCCGATCCGGCCAAGCTGTACTTTGGTGCAAAAGCGGCGATCGCGCTTCTACCCCGCACGAAGGAAGGCGATGCCGGCCGCGTTTTAACACTTTTGAGCATGTCGAATGTGAGCCTGTCGAACTTCCGTTGTCCGACACGAACGCGAACATACTCGCAATTCCCACGATCCAATCGATCACCGGATCTCTCCCTTTCGCGGCGGGGTCGGAACTCCGCTTGCCAAACAGAGACCTGGCATTGAAACTCCTTCGACTCGTCTTAACGCTGATTGGCTAAACAAGTGCCTGTTGCATTGCCCGAGGCTCAATAGAGGCGCTTCATGCGACTGCAGGCCAGGACGCATGCGAACAAAAATGGCCGCCCCGCCGGCACTTCCCGCCGTGTTCCGGCCCGGCGCGAGGGGGTCTGCAACAGAACCAGCGACTTCACCTGCAGTAGGTAAAGGAGAGAATCCCATATGCAGAACCTTGCACAGCTGAAGAGACAGTCCAACCCATTACTTGTCAGGGCAGCATCGGCGGAGACCGTCGAACCCGGAGCGGCCTCCGCCCTTTTGCCGGATTCAGCCGGGTCAAGACTCGCAGTATTGGACCCCACCAAGGTCTGCTCCCAGGCAAAGTGCCTGGAGAGTACACTTCGGCGGGTTATCACCGGGCACGACGAAGCACTTCGCCAGATTGGCCGGACATATCAGGTTTATCTCGCCGGGCTGTGTCCGGTCGATCGACCAATCGGTAATTTCCTGTTCGTGGGCCTTCCAGGTTCCGGCAAAATGCGGGCCGTAGAAGCCGTCGCAGAGGCCCTCCTGGGCAACCCCGGTGCCGTCACTAGAATCGACTGTGCCGAGTTTCAGCACAGCTACGAGATCACCAAATTGATCGGGTCGCCATCGGGACATCCCGGAAATCACGAGGCGGTCCTTACCCAGGAACTCGTCACTCAACCGCATACGAACTCCGTGAAGCTAACCATTCTGCTTTTCGAGAATGTCGAAAAGGCGAGCGATGCACTCTGGAACCGAATCCTGGGAATCCTGGAGAATGCTACGTTGACACTGGGCGATAATCGCAAGGTCGACTTCTCGAAGACCTTCATCTTCATGACGACCACAGTCGTTGAAATAAACGATCTAGTCAGCCGGAAGCGCGGCTGCCACGGCGCCGAACGGAATTCTCAAATGTCGCGCAGCAGATCGAAAGCAGCGCGCCGGAAGTTCACGGCAGAATTCCTCGATCATTTAGATGGGATTGTGGCTTTCAAGACTTCGGGAAACGAGAAGTTGGCTGGTATCCTTCAGACGGAATTGCGAACCGTGCAACAGCGAATCCAGAACTCGACCGCCAGAAGGCCGTTCTTTATTGATGTTTCGAATAGCGCTCGGCAGTTTCTGCTGGCGGAGGGCACCGACTTCAGGCGTGGCGCCCGGCCGTTAAGGCGCGCTATCGAACACCTGGTGGTACAGCCGCTATCCAACCTGATCTCCACGGGCCAGATTCACACCTGCGACCGAATTCGCATCACACATATAGGCGCCTCACCGTCGCTAACGTTCTTGCGCGAGGTGGACGCTTCGGAAGAGTGGGCCGTTGATGGCGCTGTCGCATAGTGCGCGGCGACTATACGCTTGGCCAGTTACACACCTCTTGACAGGCGTTTTGGTTGCGGCGCGTTACCGTCAGGCCCCGGGATCTTATCCGGAGCACTGTTACCTGGCCAAACTGAGGCGGCGCGCGGGAGTCCGTTCGCAGAACCCGTTTGCGACCCGTGCCCATCGAACATCGCATCCGTCGACAACACCCTGCGTAGGGGTGCGTGCAGCAGTCGAAATGCGGCCTCGCTATGACGACATCTCGACCTTCGAGGAGTGCACGAGGGTGATATTTACCCGAAGAAAATCAACGCACCCGCAATGACGGTGATCAGTCGCGAAGGCCCGTGGGTTGGAATCAGGAATGCAAGTTTGATTCTCGCGCGCCCATGAAGTAACGCTGCAAGCTTAGCAGTGGAAGGAGTATGGGAGATGAGGTACAGGACATTAGGCAATACCGGGCTCATCGTGAGCGAGGTGGCGCTTGGCACGATGCAGTTCGGCGGCAAGATGAATATGGGCAACCTCGGTCAGGAGGACACGAGCCGTATGGTGAAACTGGCCCTGGACAATGGAATCAACTTCATCGATACGGCGGACGTCTACAGCTTTGGGGAGAGCGAGATTCTAGTTGGTAATGCCTTGAAAGGGGTGAGAGAAGAGATCGTCCTGGCCACCAAAGTCCGGCTCCCAATGAGCGAGAATCTGAACCGGAGCGGTGCGACCCGCGTGAACATCATGCGGGAAGTTGAGGCCAGCCTCCGGCGGCTGCAGACCGACTACATCGATCTTTACCAGGTGCACGGTTGGGACAGCAACACGCCGCTCGAAGAGACGCTGCGGACGCTCAACGATCTGGTGCGCCATGGAAAGGTCCGCTATATTGGGCTCTCCAACTTGATGTCATGGCAAGCGGCGACCGCGGTTATGCTCCAGGAGCGCCTCGGATTGGAGAAATACGTGACGGCGCAGATGTACTACAGCCTGGTCGGCCGGGGCCTCGAATACGAATTCCAATCGTTCGCCGAGTACCACAACATCGGTATCCTGGTCTGGAGCCCCCTTGCCGGCGGTTTCCTCTCAGGAAAGTACAGCCGAGCCTACCCAACCCCGGCCGGCACACGATTCGCGGAGGCAGGTTCGTTCGTGCCTTTCGACAAGGAGATGGGCTACCGGGTCGTGGAGACCCTGAAAGAGGTGGCCGGTCGGCACGACGCAAGCCCGGCCCGCGTGGCGCTCTCCTGGTTGCTCCAGCGGCCGGCCGTCAGCAGTGTGATCGTCGCTGCCCGCAAGGTCGAGCAACTGAAAGATAACATTCGCGCCGTAGACCTTCAGCTCTCGGACGAGGACGTCCAGCTTCTGGACGCGGCGTCGGATCCGGGTGTGCCGTATCCGAAGTGGATGGTGCTTCAACTCGACACCGCGGAGGACCCTCGTTCGAAGGCCCTCTATCCGGAGCGCTACTCAAATGGCGGTCCCTGGAAGGACCTCCGCCAGACCAGGTGGGCCGGCTGAGCGCTACCGAACAATCAAAACAGAAACAAGGTAAATCAACCTTCACACAGGAGATCCGTTTATGCCTATTGAATTGCTTTGGGTCGGCGGCGTTTTAGTTGCAGGGATCACCACCCTCATCGTCGCTCTACTCCCCGACAAGCAGAATCCCGCCCCGCCGCATCGTCGATAAACCTCTCACTCAGTTCTTCCTTTTAGTTTGAACCCTGCGCACGACCGTCCCACCATCATGGTGATTATCGGGTTCGTACCCGCCTCATGGCAGGCGAAACTTCTTGAAGGTGACGCCGACTTTCTCCCGAGCCATCCCGGCGTGTGCCGCAGACTAACTCGGATCCCGACCCTCGAAGGACCTCCGGCATCGGATAAGAAAAAGGGTGGTCACTCATGCGAGGAGACCACCCTTTCTGCCTGGTTCCCTCCGAGTTCTAGCTACGTGCTCCGGCCAACTCCGACGCAGTCCGACGCGATCGCGACCTTACGATCCCGTGCGGGTCCAGAACGAACTTCTTCGCCGCACCCTTGTCGAAATCTCTGTAACCTTGCGGCGCCTCCTCCAGCGGCAGTACTGTGACATTCACCGCTTTCGCGATCGCAACCTTGTCATGCAGGATGGCCATCATGAGTTGCCGGTTGTACCGCAGGACCGGGCATTGTCCCGTACCGAAGCTGTGCGATTTAGCCCAGCCGAGCCCAATCCTCAGACCCAGCACGCCTTGTTTCGCATTCGCGTCTTTGGCGCCCGGATCGTCCGTCACGTACAACCCCGGAATACCGATTGCACCGCCCGCCCTTGTGACCGTCATCAAGGAATTCAGGACTGTTGCAGGCTGTTCGGTTCCGGCCTGTTCACCTTGACCCTTTGCCTCAAAGCCCACGCAATCAACCGCGGAATCGACTTCGGGAACTCCCAGAATTTGGGCGATGCGTTCTCCCAGAGGCGCCCGCTCGCGCAGGTCAATGGTTTCGCACCCGAAGCTTCGCGCCTGCGCGAGACGCTCCGGAATCATGTCTCCCACAATCACCACCGCGGCGCCCAGCAATTGGCATGCGGCGGCGCAGGCGAGCCCTACAGGACCGGCGCCGGCCACGTACACCGTTGACCCGGTCGTCACACCGGCCTTCACCGCTCCATCGTACCCGGTCGGGAATATGTCGGAGAGCAGAGTCAGGTCCTCGATCTTCTCCAGCGCCTGATCCTTGTCCGGGAACTTGAGTAAGTTGAAATCGGCATAAGGCGCCATCACGTAATCGGCTTGCCCGCCGATCCAGCCGCCCATGTCGACGTACCCGAACGCGGCTCCCGCGCGATCACCATTGACATTCAGGCAGATGCCGGTTTTGCCTTCGCGGCAGTTGCGGCACCGCCCACATGCGATGTTGAATGGGGCGGACACAAGGTCTCCCACGTTCAGGAACTCCACATCGCGGCCCTTCTCGACGATCTCACCGGTAATCTCGTGCCCGAGAACCATGCCAGTCGGCGCCGTCGTGCGGCCGCGCACCATGTGCTGGTCGCTCCCGCAGATGTTCGTGCTCACCAGCTTCAGGATCACGCCATGTTCACATTTGCGCGACCCTAGAGTTAACTTCGGATAGTCGATCGACCGCACTTCGACTTTTCCCGGTCCTGCGTATACTACTCCACGATTACTCGCCATTTAGTGTTCTCCTGTACAAAACGTTAGAATGCCTTCGCGCCGGCTTCCGCTACTGTGTGGTCCTGTTCGCCGGAGCCGCCACTCACACCCACCGCGCCGACGACCTTCCCTTCCCGCGTTAGCGGGATGCCGCCGGCGAATACCATCACGCGCCCATGATTGGAAACGTGAATTCCGAAAAACTGGCCGCCTGATTGCGAATACTTCGCGAGATCTCGCGTTGAGATATCGAATGCTCGCGAAGTGAAAGCTTTGTTGATTGATATGTCGACACTGCCGAGCCAAGCCTCGTCCATCCGGACGTGGGAGACAAGATTTCCGCCTTCATCAACCACCGCAATGTTCATCGGCTGCTTGATCTCAATCGCCTTTTTTTCGGCAGCCGCAATAACCCTACGTGCATCCTCTAATGTGACCATCCAGTTCCTTTCGAACTCTGACTTGCAAATGCCGGTCCACAATCGGTTCGATCACTCTCTGCTCTCCACCCGGTGCGGGTCTGCATTTCGACATTAGCGTCCTGTGGTCGACACTCCCGAAGCCTGTCTTGTGGCCTTCTTTTGGACGCTACCAGCGCAGATTGGTGATGGAATGCCGGCGCCGATACGCCCTTTTCATAATCCGACTCCGATGCGGGCGGATGGAGCGCCGGCCCCGTCGCTCGACACGTGGGGAGGGATTTGGCGATCCTGAGCTCACTCGCTTCGTTCATCGCGCCCTCGATCAAAACCTCGATCTTGCGGCATCGGTTACGCGCGTGGAGCAGGCGCGTGCGGCGGCCAAAGGGGCAGGTGCGAGACTGAAGCCTTCTGGCGCGCTGAACGTGCAGTCGACATCCTTCCGCCAGTCGCCTGAAAGCGTGGTTGGACGCGTTGCGGGAACGTCTCCGGGCTTTGATCGAAATCAAAGCTATCTCGATCTGGGCGCCGCCGCCTCATGGGAAATTGACCTCTTCGGCGGACTTAGGCATGGAGGGCAGGCTGCCGTTGAAGAAGTTCGGGTAGCCGAGGCCGAACGTCTGGGGACTCGGGTCCTTTCCCGCCTCCCGGGGCCGGAAAACGAAAGTCCCCAGCCGGGGATCGCCTCCATCCAAAAAAATGCCTCACGAGAGCCTCCTTTTCCGTTTTCCGGAATCGATGCAGGCCGGCCTGTACGCCCGTGTGTCCACCCACGATCAGCAGACGCTGGCGATGCAGAACCGGGGTCATTGGCCTCAGAATGGCCAGATTATCGCTCTGGAGCAGCCGCGCGAGCCGCAGCTTTTTCGTGAAACTCCCAGTGCCATGCCTCAGTCGGAATCCGCTCGATGCCGTATTCCCCCTTGTGCTTCTCGAGCCACATGTAAAACCAGCTCTTTTCCCAGTGCGCGTTCACTTTCCGGAGTCCTTTGTTGGACTGCCCCGTGTCCGCCGCCAAGGTTCGTCCCCCTTCGACGGTGAAGAAGTCCACGGCGATGCCGTTTGAGTGATTGCTGAACCCCGGCGCCGCCTTCCGCTTCGCGATGAGATCCACCAGCGACTGAGTCGCTTGCCAGCCAAAGGCGCCGCCTTCCCAACAACTGAGCCGCGCGCGTTCCGGATAGGTGACCGGGTAATACTTATTGCGAAAATACCGATGCCAAAGAGCGCTATCGTAAGCTGGCGACCGGTACGCGCTGGTGATGCCGATTGCCGTGACCTCCGTGGGCGGGACTTCTCCCTTCTTCTTTATCTTTCGCCTTTCGTCGTCACGGTTTGCCGGAGTCATTTTGAGGAGGACAGCCTGCTCATTTGCGAGATCGATACGGGCCTGCTGGAGAAGTTTTCGACACGTCTGGGCAGGTCCCTTCCGAAGTTTGTACGGGCCCTCGACAACTGCCAGCTCAGAGTCCGGGATGTCCTCCACGGGATGCCGCTTCCCTCTGTGGGCCGACCGCGCGATATGCCGCTGCAGCACGCTCTCTTCGAAAATCTGATACCGCACCACTCGATCGAAGTTTAGTGGAGGAACCAGCATCATCGGATCCGCATGGTCGCCAACTCCAAGCGGCCCCGGCGTATCTCCCAGGATCGCCAAGGCATCCGGATCGCCAGCATCATTACTCCCCAGCGGGCCGGGTGTGCGCGCGGGAGTGAACGCGGAATCGATGTGCAATGAGTCGGCGCCGAAAAGATTGGGGCAACGCGAACCTGCCATTTAGCCTCGCTTAACCAGATAGATGAACCCGCGATCGTCCCTACGTCTTGAGTCCATTACGGTCCCAATACGGCTGAGTATACATCCGCGCGAGCGATACGGTCCACTGGCGAGTAGTGGTTCAAAGCAGTGTGCTGAGGGGCCGTTCTCGACAGTTCAGCAGTTGGGCTGCAAAAGGCAGCGGCAAGGCCCCCGTTTGGCCGTGCCGCACCATCAGGGAACTAACAGACGCGCCGCCGAGAAGCCCGGTGTCACTGGCAAACGCAGGAACCACCACGACTCGGATTGGTTCTGTTCGGCCTTGACCCGGTGTGCGAGTTCAGTTCCCCGGCCCTATTCCATTCCAAGTTGTTTCCTTGTCGAAACAAACCCACGACCAGGTGATCCGCTCCCGATCAACAATGGCTTGGCACAGCTGTAGAAGTCTTAGCAGGCCTGCCGAAAGCTCACGAGCAAGTGCACGCCGAGGAGAAACAGCGGTTGCTCGGGATTATTCCGAACTTCTACGCCACCTACGATTCCAATGCCGCGCCTTTGATCGCCGCCCGGAACTTTCAAGATGGAGCCTCATTAGATGAATGTAAACTTGCTTTTGTTTACTTCTAAGAAGCCTTGTATCGGCACTGCGACATCAGTTTCGTTGCACATCGACTCTCCCTTATCCAACCTTCTATAGATCTCGTCCAGGATCGCCGTGAGCCCTTTGGTGAAAGTAAAGTATTCCTCGACGTCGTCGTCCGTCGCCTGTTTAGCCGCTCGACCAACTAAGTCGCGAATCTCTTTTAATAGCAGTGCCGTTCGCTCATAGGCCTGCATGAACGTACTCTCATTCAGGAGCGCTTGCTTCAGATTCCTGATCTCATTTGCATTTTCCTGAATCTTCCTGAATGATGACTTCCGTATTGGTCTGCTATTCCCCGTAAGCTTAAGGCGCTTCACCGCCGACTGGTCCAGCTGGGTCGTAAAGCTAGCCCCTCCCAACTGCGCCGGCTCTTGTTTCACCTTCGCCTCGACTGACTCGGACGCCTCCTTGAACTTCCTGTATAACTCATTTAGCGAATCCACATATGCATCTCCCGCGAATCCCAACTCTTTATCGTTCTGCACTTTGGCTAAGTTCATTCGCGCCTCGTCTAGCTGGTGCCAGAATTCGTCCGCCGATGAGGCCAGAGCGTCGGAGATTTCATCCCGCGTCATGATGACTCCAACCTTGCCTTCAAGCTCGTCAAAGTAATTCTGGAGTGCTTTTCTCTTGGGTTCGAGCAACTCAAGGTCCCCGATTACAACTAAGAAATCTTTGCATCTTTGCACAACCGAGGTCGGAAAACGGAACGCTGCTCCTTTCGTGCCGATCGTAGCCTTGCGTGCTTGAACTGCCTGCGGAAAAACGGCACGCGGACGTGCCGTCATCGCCTGTGCCGTCCACAGTGGGGGTGCCGCAAGCTGGTTGACTTTTGGATTAACTCCGCGATTCTGAGCGTTCGGGTGTGGATCGCACGCGACTGTTGCGCTGAGTGTCCCCTGCTGCCGAACCATCGCGTCGGCGGGGCGATAGATGGGAGGAGCCTTGACGCCCCGGTGCCGCTGAAGCGATGTGGAGGTATCTGGTCGGTACACAGCCGGAGCCGCCATCGCGGCGTTGGCGGGGCGGTAAGGGGGGGGGCCGTGACGCCCTGGCACCGCTGAAGCGAGGAAGTATCTGGCCGGTACACAGCCGGAGCCGTCATCGCGGCGTTGGCAGGGCGGTAGGCGAGAGAGGCCGTGACGCCCTGCCGCCGCTGAAGCGAGGAAGTATCTGGCCGGTACACAGTCGGAGCCGTCATCGCGGCGTTGGCGGGGCGGAAGACGGGGGGAGCCGTGACTCCCTGGCGCCGCTGAGGCGAAGTGGAAAGCGAAGCTTTGGAGCGATTCGTAGGTGCCTGTGGGCTTCCTTGCCGCTGCTGATGAGCTCGTGACTGCGGAGTGTTCAGGCTTTTCACGGTGCGTAGTCCCAAGCTTCAAGTTGTGCCGAACATTATAGACCATATTTTGCGCCACTCGAAAACTGGGCGAAAAGATGGGCCGCAGTCAAAGGTGCAGCCGCTTCTGAAGCACCTGCTGCTGCGCCGAAGAAGGCAAAGCGCAAGATGTGCGCCGCGGGCAAGGCCGCGATTGCTGCGGCGACGAAGAAGCGCTGGGCGGCGTTCCGGGCGGCGAAGAAGTAAATTAGGTTAGCAGAAGACGGATTTCCACGGGGACTTCTACGAGCGGACACTGAATGTCTTCGGCCTGCGTGGGTAATGGAATCAAGATCTATTTAAGCAGCGCGTACAACGTGGACAGCGCAGCAGATCCAAGCAAACCAGGCAAACCGGCTACGGCGCCACCCACGCGGGCGTCGCCCCGGCCGGAGGGACCGAACAAAGAACTCATCGACGCGGTCGTGGCCATGAAGCAGCGCAATCCCAGTTGGGGCTGTCCTCGCATTGCCCAGCAGATTGCCTTAGCTTTCGGCGTGGAGATCGATAAGGACGTAGTGCGCCGTATTCTGAGTGCTCACTACCGGCCGGAGTCGCCGCATAATTTCGAATTCGCCATGGTCAGCCCTGCGGACCTGCGTGCCAGAGCCAATACCCGGCGCGAAACTCAAACCGTCGAACACGCGAAAGTGCGTCTCAAGAAATCTGGCACGATTTGTGAGCGATGACGCCTCAATCGTGGTTTATGGGTTGATTGAGCGATGGTGGAACGGACCTACTCGAGGATCAGACAGATCGCCGCGCGAATGCCGGGCCTAAAGGCACTCACATCCGTCAGTCCCACGGTAGTGGCAAACCAAACATACGTTAAGTTCCTGCAGGCCCGGAACTCCCCCGCAACTCGCTCATCGGGAAGTAACTGGACTTCCACCGGCTCCATCTTTCCCCTGACTCCAGCCAGCGCTGTTTCACCGGTTGCAGTTTTTGACGGCCACAATAACGTTGCAGGTATTCCCCGCATCGATAGGTCCAGTCGATGCCTCGCGCAGGCTTTGGATGGCGATCTCTGCGGCGTGACGAACCAAAAGACCCTGCGGCCCACGCTCAACAGCAAGGTCACTAACTTTCACACCTTTGATCCTAGTACTAAAGGCTCCGGCCCGGCTTCTCTATTTCAGGCCGGTGATGGTAACTTATATGGAATGACGGACGCGCCGAGGGACGTTGTCGGAAGTGGCGTGCTCTTCCGAATCGGGCTTGACGGGTCGCACCAACAGCTGTCGGCCCTGAATGCTGCTGCTATCGGGTTCCGATCCGACATTTCTCACACCTGCGACCGGTGTATTCCCAACTGGAGCATTGACCCACACTTCTCTAAATTCTCTTGGAGGACTCTATGAAATTGAAACATCTCTCTTGTCCATCTGCAGCTCTTTTGTTTGCGGCGATCGGCTTACTCAGCCGGCCCGCCCAGGCGGACATAATGGTCAGCGCAGACCCGGTTACCGTCACCGCGGGATCCACCGGTAATCAGTTCGACGTATTCCTAACTAACGATGGCCCGGGGGCAATCACCGTAGCAGGATTCTCCTTCGGGATTTCGGTGGCAAATCCGTTCATATCCTTTACGGCTGCCACCGCCTCGACCGCACTTCCGTATATCTTCGGTGCGAACTCGGATTTCGGGCCCGATCTGATCGTGTCTAACACTGGCCAGTCCCTCCTCGCTTCCGACCTCTACGCGATCCAGAACGCAGGTGCCACCATCGGAGCAGGTTCCACCGTCGGACTCGGACGCATTTCGTTCGATGTTCTTGCCGGGGCCACTCCTGGTATGATCTCGGTGACCTTCGCGTCGTCTCCTGGCACCACCAGCCTGTCCGATCCAGGCGAGAACGACATTACGATCGCCACCCTGACCTCGGGGTCGCTCACGATAGCGGGAACAACTCCGGTGCCTGAGCCGTCCGGGATAGCTCTCCTGTTCGGCGTATTCCTCCTGATCCTGTCGTCCCGAACCTTTAGGCGGAGGATCCGGCCAGAAGATTAGGCTCGTGATCCGGGAGACCTCCAGCTACACAACCCGGAATAATCGCTTGAAACCCATCTCCATATGCATTTGCTGATGGCAATGGAATAACGCCAACCCCGCTTCCCGTGGGACGAAGTCAACCTCCGCCGTCTGATACGGCTGCAGCGTGAGGACATCCTTCTTCACTCCCGCTGTTGCAGTTGCGCCGATCCGAACCAGTTCGAAAGTGTACCGATGCAGGTGCAGTGGATGAGCCTCAGGCGTCCGATTGTTGAAGGCCAGCCGATACCGCTTCCCGCGGCTCAAGACCGTTGGCTCATCCCGATCGCTGTAGAGCTGACCGTTGATCGACCATCGCTCCATTCCCTGCCCCTCGGGAGCGACTTTCAGAATTCGCATCGGAATGACCTCATCCGGCTTCGGACTCTCCTGCGGCAGGCCGAACCGTAGATAGTCCCAGGGTGCGTCGCCGGGGGGAGCAAATTGCGGTTCGCCTCGCCGGTTCGCATATTCCAGCCGGATGCCCATTCCATTTCGTCGCACGCTGTCTACCACGGAACCGAAAACCCACACGCCTGGATTGTTCATCTCCACGAAAGCGTCCACGCGCTCTCCTACGCCGAGTTCGAGAACACTCACATGGCCAGGACGCGGCACAGGATTCCCGTCCAACGCGACCACCAGAAACCGGTGCCCCGGCAAATGCAGCTGAACATTCTCCGTCGCGCTCGCATTCAGTACGTGAAACAACACCCGTTGCCCTTGCTTCACCTGCAGCGGCTTGCCATGGCCCAGAGCCTTTCCATTGATCGAACACACGCCATATCCAATCTCAGCGGACCGCGGCTCCATTTCGTCCCCGTCTTCCTCGGCGCCCTCGTCGTCTGCCTCCATCATCAGGCGCGGTTCCCACTCGTGGGTGGAGAGAAAGATCTCCTGATCGTAGCGGCCTGGATCTCGCTTAGGCTCTACGTAGACAAACGCGAACTGGCCGCTGTAAACGCCACGTGTCAGGTCGTTCATGGTCATAGCGTGTGAGTGCACGTAGCGGGAACCGGCCAGAAGTGGCGTAATCTCGTATTGCAAGCGGCCGCCCGCGGGAATCACACGGCTACCTTCTTCCTCCGTGCCGTCCCACTCAGGCGGCGCTTCGAAACCATGCCAGTGGACGTACTCCGCCACGTCTGTGCGGTTGATGATCTCAACAGTGGCCGCGATTCCTTCCCTCATGCGGATCAGGGGACCCGGCGCGGTTCCGTTGTACGTCGCGGTCGTGATTGTGCGTCCGGGCGCGACATCGATCTGCGCTCGTTCGATACTCAGAGTGACATCGGCCGGGCGATTCGAGCGGCCGCTACTATCACGATCTTGCGCCCGCAGAATGCCTGCCCCAGCCACGCCGGAGATGAAAGCACGGCGTGTGAGCGCCCCGCCTGCCGACTTCTGATGATGGTTTTCGATAGCCCTATTCCAGCACACTTGACGCTTCTTGCCCAACAAAACCTCGAAGTCTTAAGACAACCTGAAGAAACGGCCCGCTCCTTCGCACGCAGGCTATTCGGGACCCCAGGTGTAATGACATTGAAACCTGCAGCAGCCATAATCTAATGCATGTCAAAGCTTATTCCGGCCGCGGCGTCGCTGTTGGCCGCCGCCCTGTTATTGAGTCAGACTCCGCCAGCTTCGGATCCGTTTCTGGAGAAGCCTTATCTGCAACTGGGAGATGCGCCGAAGCTATCCGCGTCCGAAAGCCTGGTGCTGATCTGGCATACCGAAAACGTTCCTGAAAAGTGGCAGGTCGAGGTGCGGACCTCCAAGGATTCGGCTTGGCGGAGCACCGGCGAAGTGCAGTCGCAGGTTATCTCGGCTCCCGCCGGCGAGCCCGCCGTCGCCGGCAAGAATGGCGCCAAGAAGGATGCCCCGGCGTCTCCCGCAATTGATCCGCACATCGTATATCGCGCGCGGCTGACCAACCTCGTTCCCGGCCAGGAGTTTCACTACCGGGTGTTGAAGGCCGGCAAGCCGGTATTCGATGCTGTGGCGCACACCCGCAAGTCTGCCGGCCAACCTTTTCGGCTGGCGCTCTTCGGAGATTGCGGACAAGGGACGCCGTCCGAGAACGCCATTGCGTACCAGGCCTATCTCGCCAAACCGGATTTTATTTTCATTCCGGGCGACATCGTTTATGGATCTGGACGAATCAGCGAATATCGCACCAAGTTCTTTCCGAGCTACAACTCGGACGAGCCCTCCGCAACCAACGGCGCTCCGCTCTTGCGTTCCGTTCCCTTTATCGCAGCTCCAGGCAACCACGATACGGCGCTAGCCAACTATTTGCGCTTTCCCGATGCGCTGGCATATTTCCTCTATTGGGACCAGCCGCTGAACGGACCCGTCGCGCCGCCCGATGCCGCGAAGGCCGCGCACACACTCACCGGCAGCACAGCCGCACAGCCAACTTTCCTCGCGGGCGCAGGTCCGCGGTACCCGCGCATGGCCAACTTTTCCTTCGATTATGGCAACAGCCACTGGACCGTCCTCGACGCCAATACGTACATGGACTGGAACAACCCCTCCCTGCGCGAATGGTTGACCAAAGACTTGGCCTCGGCCCAGTCAGCTACATGGCGCTTCGTGGCGTTCCATCAGCCGGGCTTTAACTCGTCAAAGGAGCATTTCACCGAGCAACAGATGAGGCCGCTTTCCCCCATCTTCGAAGCCGGTCATGTGGACATCGTGTTCGCGGGACACGTTCACAACTATCAGCGCAGCTTTCCGCTCACCTTCGTTCCCGCCAAGCAGCCGGACGGCTCTCACACGGGCCCCAAAGGTGAAGTGGCGGGCGATTGGAAGCTCGACAAGACTTTCGGCGACGGAGCGAATGCAAAACCTCACGGCGTGATCTACATCGTGAGCGGAGCCGGTGGAGCGGAGCTCTACAATCCCGAACAGCAGACCGACCCTGCCAGTTGGCAGACCTTCACGGATAAGTTCATCTCGCAGGTCCATTCGTTGAGCGTGGTGGACATCGAGGGGAAAACCTTCCGTCTGAAGCAAGTGTCGGAAACCGGCCAGACCGTCGATTCTTTCCGGGTCACCAAGTAGCGAGCGCAGTGGGCAGGCTTGAGCCTGCGCGGGACTTCAGTCCCGCCCGACCGGTTGGCGGACTCAAGAGGGAATTGCAGCGTTGTTCTCCGCGCCCATCTCTGAACCTGATGGAGACGAGCCCGCCGCCCCATTCACCGTAGCCGTTTTTTGGCTTGGTGTTCTCCGCGCTTTCTCCGCAGTGCGTTTCTGCCCTAACGTCGCCGCAATCCGCCGAACCGTGCCCGCGCAAACTCCTCGCTGACCGAAGGCTTCTTCGGGTCCGGAGCCGCAGGAGCTGCCGCAGCGAGCAGCTTTTTCTGCTCCGCGAGAGTTTCCACATAAACAAACGGAGGAAGCCCTTCCCCACCGGCCTCGCGCTTCAGCATCACGCCTAAATCGCCGAACGTGCTGACCATTTTCGTGATCTGGTCCACGTATGGTTTTGAAAAATCCAGGCTCCTCAGCCAATACGGCCGCGAATTGAATGCCGCCATTCTTTCTTCCGGCGATGTGGCCGGATTCGTGATCGTCTGGTACTGCGCCTCCGTCATCACGTTATTCGGGACGCGCGATGGCCAGAACGTCGGTATGAATGGATCGGACGGAAACTCCGTGCCCGGATAGCCCGCGCGGCAGCTCGCTGTATCGGTCTGCCATGGCACAGCCATCCACTTCGTGATGTCACCCGGCCCGCTCACGGAAAGCGGCCCGTCGGACGCATTGACGGTGGCCTGCGTCAGAAACTCGCCGTAATCCGATTTCGTGAGCCCGTGCGGATATTGCCGGAGCCGGTAGGGCGACGAATACATCGAAGAATGCCGCATCGGCCATGTCATTTCGCATCCCGGATGGAACGGCCCGCCCATGCAGAAGTGCAGCGCCGCCAGATCCAAAGTGGCCGGCTGATCTGCCAGCGCTACATCGCCGATCGAGGCAGGGGCCGTCGCCGCAGGATCGTAGTCGGCAACGAAATCCCCCGCGCTCCACTGCTGCAGATAGCCGTACAGCGTATTGGTCACCGCAAATCCATCGCGCGCCACAGGAGGCGAGTCGTAACTCCCAAACGCGTCCCCATAGATGGGAGGCCATGCCAGCGGCTCAAACGTCGTCGAACCCGGATTTCGGAAACTGTAGAAAATCTGACGGCGCAATTCGCCGTAAGGATCTTGACTGCCTGGCGCGGCCGCCAGCTTTGTTAGTATTTCCGGCCGCATGAAATCGTTCGGAGCCTGCCAGCCGAACTGTGCGGCAAATCCGAAATTCACCCATTGTGCGTCGTTAAACTGACGCAAGAGCGGCAGAATATTCTTGGTAAACGAGGGCGTCTTCGGCGTGTTCAGCAGCGACCCCGCCAGCGCGTCGGTAATCACGTCGTACATCGTTTGGGGAGTTACCAGGTCCGGCGAATAATTGGGTGGAGTGGTCACCACCCAAGCAGGAACCACGTTGATCTGCTTGCCGTCGACGGTGATTTTGGCCATCACCGGCCCGTCCGAAGTATCGTCGTGCCACCCCGGATTGTTCGCGAAAGTCACCAGCGTGAAGTTCACCGGCGACGCCGAAACGCCCTTCCCGCCGACAAACACCAGTCGTCCCGCATCGTCAGTGAAAAGCTCGCCGAGATATACCGGCGAATCCAAGAATTTCCCTGTATTAAACGGGGCCGATTTCCCATTCTTGCCCGACACCGTGCGCGGACCGGGATCGATCACCAGCTTTTCCCTTTCGGCGCCCTGGATAAACGCGTTTCGCCTGCTCGACCTCAGATCCTTCGCCTCCGGAAGATCGAGCGCGGCATCGAAGTCGTACCAGGCGCCTTTCTTGTTGGCGACATGCACGGTCCATTCAATATCCGCACTCGCGGCAGTCAATTCGGCCACCACCGCGCCATTCGCGTCGTAGCCGTAGATTCGGAATTCCGCCGCTTCCCTCTTCAGCTTTCCCGAGGCATCGCGATACCCACCCGGCGGAGGCGGCGTGGGATGAGGCACTTGCGGCCCGATAAAGTATTCGTCGCTATTCCCAACGCGGGCAATCCCGATCGCCGGATGGATGCGTGCTTCGACAATTGATTTCAAATCCATGAATAAATGCCCTCCGAAATTCGCATTAGATTCTAATGCATAATATTTCAATTGACTATAAATGTCCAAAAGTTTTGATATCGCGGTTGCAGGTGGCGGTCCTGCGGGCGCGATAACGGCGCTCTGTCTCGCCCGCCGCGGCATTCGCGTCGGGCTGTTCGAAGCCACGGGATTCGACACCGAGCGCTTCGGCGAAACTCTGCCGCCCGAAATCAATCCCCTGCTCCGCAGCCTGGACCTGTGGGAACCCTTCGCCACGCTCGGCTCGTTGGAAGCGCCGGGCGTCTTATCTTCCTGGGGCTCTGCCTCTCCCGCGTTTCAGGATTTCGTTTCGAACGCCCACGGCTGCGGCTGGCATGTCGACCGCAACCGCTTCGACGCCATGCTGTGCCGCGAAGCCGAACGTGCCGGTGCTAAGTTATTCCTCAACTGCCGCGTCCCGGAGCAACTCCCCGCGGAGTATCTGGTCGACGCCTCCGGTCGCACCGGACTGCGCACCGGGGACGAGCATCGTTACGACAAGGACGACGCCCTGATCGCAATCGCTCTCCGGCTCGAGGGTGGGGCGCAGGACTTGCGGACCATCGTCGAAACCACGCCTCACGGCTGGTGGTATTCCGCGCCGGTTTCCTCCACTCAAATCATGGCGATGTTCTTCACCGACCCGGATATCTACGCCGTCGAAGGCGTCGGCGTTGGAGACCAACTGGAACAGGCTCCCCTCACCTGCGCGCGCCTCGCATCCACCCGAATCGCCTCCAGCCGCGTCCTCCACGCGACGTCCGCCTGCCGCCGTAAGATCTTCGGCAGTACCTGGCTGGCTGTAGGTGACAGCGCGTCCTCATACGATCCTCTCTCGGGTCGAGGGATCGTCAAAGCATTTCGCCACGGAGTGGAAGCAGCCCGCGCCATCGCGGAAGGCTCCAGGGAGGCCTATTCAGCGATGGTGCAATACGAATTCAAAGAATATGTCCGGCAACGCAGAATGTATTATGCCGATGAGCGCCGCTGGCCGGAATCGATCTTCTGGAGCCGCCGCTGTCTGTCTGAGATGGTATGAGAAGGCCGGTCTCCTTGGCGGGAGCGTTAAACTCCCAATAAGCGCACTCGATGAGGTGCAAAAAGGAGACCGGATATGAAAGAGAATACCACTGCGAAGAGCTGCCAAGAGACACTGGCGAAAGGGCAACAGAAACGAGTCCGTCAACTGGCGGTAAAAGGGAAGCTGACTGTCGGTTTAGACCTCGGAGATCGAACCATTCGTGATTGCATCTTGGACGAAGCGGCCGAGGTGGTGAGCGAGGAGCAAGTGCCCACCAGCAAAATAGGACTGGATTCGTTATTCGCCAAGATGCCGGCCAGCCGTATCGCGCTGGAAGTGGGGACGCATTCGCCGTGGGTGAGCCGGCATTTGGCGTCGATGGGGCACGAAGTGATCGTGGCGAACTCGCGTAACGTGAAGCTGATTACGCAGAGTGTGCGTAAGAACGATCGGATCGACGCCCGGCAACTGGCGCGGTTGGCGCGGGCAGATCCGAAGCTGTTATCGCCGATCCGACACCGCGGTGAGGCAGCGCAGATGGACCTGGCGGTGATCCGGGCGAGAGCGGAGTTGATAGCAGCCCGAACCAAGCTGATCAGCAGCGCACGGGGTCTGGTGAAACCGATGGGGGCGCGGCTGAAGAAGTGTGATGCCGATCAAGTGACGGCAAGGTTGGGAGCCAGTCTGAGTGAGGGGGCGCAGGCAGTGATCGGGCCGATGCTGAAAACGGTGGAAGGGATCAGCGAACAAATCGGCAAGTACGACAAGCAGATCGAGGAGATCGCGAAGCGTTACCCGGAGGTGAAGTTGCTGCAGCAAGTGTACGGGGTGGGACCGTTGATTGCAGTGACCTACGTATTGACGCTGGAAGATGCGGAGCGATTCGCGCATAGCCGTGATGTGGGAGCGTACTTAGGGCTGACGCGGAAACAGCGGGATAGCGGAGAGAGCCAACCGGAGTTGGGGATCAGTAAGGCGGGAGACAGGCTGCTACGGAGTCTGTTAGTGCAGGGGGCACATTGCATTCTACGCAAGGGAGGGCCGGAAAGCGATCTGCGGGTGTGGGGGTTGGGGAAGATGGGCAAAGGCGGGAAGCGAGCGAAGAAGCGGGCGATCGTGGCGGTGGCGCGAAAACTGGCGGTGCTGCTGCATCACCTGTGGGCGACGGGAGAAGTGTACGATCCGCAATACAACCGCAAGGCGGCGGAGGCGAAAGCCAAGGGCAAAGGGGAGGTAGCGGCATAGGCATTTGGGATTCAGTTTGGGAAGGAACGGGGATCTGCGAGATATGCAAAAGCGCCGGGTTGGGGTGACTGCGGAGTCGCGGCTGATTGTCGAGAACCAGGCAACTGGGACTCCACAGATCGCTTCCGAGATAGCAGCACCCCTAGTATCCAGAACACCAATGGGCACCGTGGCCACGGCCACAATCGAGTGCGGATGGAAGCGTGGCGATACTACGGGCGGGCAAGGCAATCGGGCAGAGAGCAGTTCCGACGAAACGGATGGGTATCCGCGAGAGCGTGGGAAATGGCGAGTCGGACAGCGCGCTGAAGCGCGCATGAGGCGCTGCCTCAAACTCCGCCAGGGGGCCAAGCCCCCTGAGACCCCGGCCCCCTTTCCCTCGGGCCACAGTTTCCAGAACGGAAGGAATCTGTCAAGGGTTCGCAAGCCGCGCACAAAACGCGCGCCCTTGACAGATTCCTTCCGTTCCGAAGATTCTCCAGGGATGAGGGAAAGGGGGCCATTGGCAAAGCGGGCGGTAAACGGCGTAGGTTCGGAGGGCAGCGCGCTACGCGCGCATGAGGCGCTGCCTCATCCTCCGCCAGGGGGCAAGCCCCTGAGACCCCCAAGTTCTCGCTTGACAGGGAGTGGCCTTCTCATGGAAGCCGCGACTGTAGGGGAGTCGGTCCGACGTTGTCGTATTATCAGAACAATACGTTTGGTTAGTTGGCTGGTGGGGCGCTCCGGTATCCCCGAGCGCCCCCAAAAGAATTCACGCTCGCGATCACACGATGGCGACAGTGGAACGCCGGTCGCTCCGGCCCGAGGCTAAGTAGTCCGCCATCCGGCCGAAAGCCGCCGCACACCAGCGCGTAGCATTTCCTCCTCCGCTAGAAATGGTAGCCGGATAAAGGGCGCATGCTGTTCAGTGGCCGACATTGTCGGCCCTGGCAGTATCAGTATTCCGTGGCGCAACGCCACCTGGGCGAACTCACGCGAGTCGCCCGCGGGCAGTTTCACCCAAAAAAAGAGACCGCCCGCCGGCGTCCGAAACTTCCAATCCGGAAGGCATTCGCGGAGCAAGGTAGCCATCAGATCGCGGCGTGGCTTCAATTGGTGGCGTCGCAGGAGACGGATTTCGTCAATGACTCCGAGCAGCCTTGCGGCAATGGCCTGGGTCAAGAGAGGTGAGCCGAGATCGTTAGCGCTCTTGAGGCGGGCCAACCGTTCGATGATCGGCTCGGGCGCGCGCACCCAGCCGACGCGCAATCCTGGCCACGCCAATTTACTCAACGACCCAATCGTAATCACTGGCGCCGAAGGCGCATAGGTAGCAAGCAAAGGCGGCGGAACGCCATCCAGCGACAGGTCCGCCAGAGTGCCGTCATCGATTACAGGGACCGCCAGTTCCGAAGCGATCCGCGCCACTTCTTTCCGCGCCGCTATAGGCATCACAGCACCGGTCGGGTTCTGAAACGTGGGATTCAAATAGACCAGGCGGGCCGCGGTTGCAACGATCCGCTCGCGCAGCACACCGATGGGGACGCCGGCGGGTTCCACCGGCAAAGGAGAGACTCGCGCCCCGGCCACGCGGAAGGCGTCGAGCGCTCCGAAATAAGCAGGATCTTCCACCAGCACGGAATCGCCGCGCTGTAGGTAGAGCGCTGCGCAGAGGGCAATGGCGTGCTGTGCCCCGTTGGTGATCAGCACTTGTTCGGGGCGTGTACGGAGACCCGCTTTGCCGTAATAACTGGCCACCGCCTCGCGCGCAATGTGCAGTCCGAGCGGGTAATAGAGATGGTCGTGAACCAGGGCGGCATATTCTTCCGGCGGAAGAGTGAACCGGTCCATCGTCAACTCGCGCAGGGGCATGGGAGAGCCCATCGCAAAGTCGAGGATATCTTCGTCGTGGCCGTGGGCCAACAGGCCGAAGAGCGGGCTCCCGGCAAGAGCGCTCGCACGCGCGGCGCCGCGGGCTGCGGCGACCGCCGCGGAACTCTCGCAAACCCAAGTCCCGCTGCCGGTGCGGCTCTCCAGCCATCCGCTTTCCCGCAGGGCATCGTAAGCGCCAACTACGGTGGTCCGGCTGATCGAGAGTGCCTGCGCCAGAGACCGTTCGGAAGGCAAGCGGATCCCTGGATGGACAGCACCCTGCCTAATAGCTTCCATGAGCCCTCGGGCCAGCTTCTGCAGAAGCGGACCGGCGCCCTTGGACCAAACTCCGAGATGAGGAACCAATTCCTGGGCGGTCACAGCAATCCAATCTTGATGGAAGTGGCTCTTTTTTTCAAGTCCAATTTACGTCAGACTCTAGAAATGAAGAAAACCATCGCGTCATGCGGCTACGATGTCCTGCCACTCGCGGCGAGTAAAGCGATGGCCTATCTGGAGGCTGTCGGCAGCCGCCCTGTGGCGCCGCCTCCATCGGCGGTGGCGGACCTGAAACAATTCGACCAGCCGTTGCCCGAAGCGCCGGACGACACCCTCCGCGTGCTGGATCTGCTGGATCGCATCGGCTCGCCCGCTACCGTGGCGAATGCCGGAGGGCGGTTCTTTGGATTCGTGAATGGCGGAGCGCTCCCGGTATCGGTGGCGGCGACTTGGCTGGCCAGTTCCTGGGATCAGAATGCGGCGCTGCGAGTGATGTCGCCCGTGGCGGCAGCACTGGAGGATATCGCGCTCGGGTGGGTCCGCGACGCACTTGGGCTGCCTTCGGAATGCGGCGGATCGGTGGTGACAGGCGCCAGCACGGCGAATTTCACCGGACTTGCGGCGGCCCGTCACGCGCTGCTGGAACGGTGCGGTTGGGACGTGGAGAACGACGGCCTGTTCGGAGCCCCGCCATTGACTGTAGTGGTCGGTGACGAAGTGCACGCGTCGTTGGTGAAGGCGCTCGGCCTTGTCGGACTTGGCCGAAAGCGCGTGATCCGGGTGCCGGTGGATTCGCAGGGAAGAATGCGAGCCGACGGTCTACCGACGCTCGAATGAACGAACGATCGTCTGCATCCAGGCGGGCAATGTGAACACCGGAGCGTTCGATCCCGCGCCGGAGATTTGCCGGCGAGCCCGCGAAGCGGGCGCTTGGGTGCACGTCGACGGCGCGTTCGGCTTGTGGGCGGCGGCTTCGCCGCGGTACCGACACCTCACCGAAGGATTCGACCTGGCGGATTCCTGGGCGACCGATGGTCACAAGTGGCCGAACGTCGGTTACGACTGCGGAATCGCGATTGTGCGCAATGCAGCCGCGTTGCGAGCGGCTATGTCGGTCTCGGCAGCTTACTTCGGTTCAGGGAGAATTGCGCGAGCCATCCAACTACACACCCGAAATGTCGCGGCGCGCGCGGGGCGTGGAGTTGTGGGCCACGCTGCGATCGCTGGGCCGCCGAGGCCTGGCGAACTTGATCGAACGAACGTGCGCGCATGCCCGCCGATTCGCCGAAGGTCTGCGCAATGCCGGCTATGAAATCCTGAACGAAGTGGTAATCAATCAGGTGCTGGTATCGTTCGGCGAACCGGACGTGACCCGCGACGTCATCGCGAAGGTTCAGGCCGATGGCATTTGCTGGTGCGGCGGCACTGGATGGCATGGTCGTCCGGCCATGCGCATCAGCGTTTCTTCGTGGGCCACCACGGAAGAAGACGTGGAGTTGAGTCTCGGAGCAATCCGCCGAATTGCGGCAAATTGCAGAGGATAGTTGACTTTGTCAACTAATTAGTTGACAAAGTCAACTATCCATCTTGCCGTATCCTGAAATCGTGCGGTGGGTATCGATATCGTTTTTCTGGCTCTCGCTGATTTCGAGTGCGGCGGCACAGACAACTTCACCCGTCATTCGTGTCGATGTGCGGGAAGTGGCGGTGCCGGTCTTCGTGACCGACTCCAAAGGCCATCACGTCTCCGGTCTGAAGGCTTCCGACTTCGAAATTAAAGAGGACGGCGTTGTGCAGCAGGTCACGGCGTTCTCTACCGATCTCGGCGCCGCTCAGGCGCTAATGCCGTCATCAAGCGAGCAGCCCGCGGCAGTGACTGAAACTCCGCATTCCTCACCCAAACCTCTCCTGCACACGTTTGTGATTTGCGTCGATACTCTCCATACTGCTGCCGGCGATTCGGCGCGAGTCCGCGAAGCGCTTGCCCGCTTGCTCGCCAAAGAGAAAGCGGGCGCGGCGCAATACAGCGTGGTTGGGGTCGGCCAGGCGTTTGCAAGTGCTCGAAACCGTGACGGACGATCCGGTGTTGGCCGTTTCGAAGATCCGGGGGGCCGCGTTCCAAGCCGGACTCGGCGGCGGCGACGCTGCTGCGCTCACCTCGGAAATCGGGGATCTGAAAAACTCCATGTTCGATTTTTGCCGGCGCTGTCCAGCGTGCGGCTCCACCAACGGTAACGCTAGCTGCGCGCCGGAGATACAGTCGTTGAAAGTAAGATTGGACGGCGAAGCGGAACGTTGGAGTTCGCTGACGAAAGAAATGCTGGCGCAATTGAAAGCAGTCGTCGAGGAATTGGCGAAGCTGCCTTCGGCACGGACGTTGGTTTTCGTCTCCGATGGGTTCTCGCTCCAAGCCGCGCGCGATTTCTATTCGGTAGCGGCGGCATTTCTGCCGGCGGCCCCGCAATTCAAGACTGCCGGACCGATCGACCTCGCGCCGGCACTCGAAGCTGTCATTAAGGCCGCTGTTGCGGGGAACGTGAGAATCGATTCGGTGGATTCGCGAGGCGTCTTCCAAAGTTCGCTATCGGCCCAGGGATCGATGGATGCCAGCGCTCCCAGCGACCGGTCCGCTCCCAGTGTGATTCGTCATGTTCCTCCGGCTAACCGGGGCGGAGGGCTCCTCTCCGATATGGACCGTCAAGCGAGCTCGCTTTCGTTCCAGAACTCCGCGGGGATGGAGCAATTGGCGCAGACAACCGGGGGATTGTATCTGCACAACAACAACGATCTGCTGAAGCACTTCCAAACCGTCCTGGCGGATGGCCGGGAGTATTACCTGCTTTCCTATGTGCCTTCCAACACTGCTCAGACCGGCGCTTTTCGAACGATCTCGGTGGACGTGAAGCGAGGTAAGGAGTTGCGCGTGCGCGCCAAAGCGGGATATTGGGAGCAGGAAAAAAACTAGAGGAGAAACGATGGCAAGACTGATGGCCCTGACTTGCGCGATGGCACTCTTCGCAGTGCCCACATCCGGTCGTGACAACGACAAGGAAGAGAACCGCGTGAAAAACAGCGGGCGAGTGCTGAAGGAAGTCCTCGACATCCCGGACAATATTCCCGGCGACCTGCTCAATAAGGCAGAATGCGTGGCGATCTTTCCCTCTGTGCTGAAGTTCGCCATCGGCATCGGCGGAAGCTACGGCCGCGGGGTGATGACTTGCCGCAAGGGCGAGCACTACACCGGCGCCTGGAGCGCGCCCTCGATGATGGCGCTCGAAGGCGCTAACATCGGCTTGCAATTGGGCGGGACGGCGACCGATTTTGTGCTGCTGGTGATGAACCCCCGCGGCGCCGACGCTATCCTTTCGAGCAAGGTCAAATTGGGCGGGGACGCCGCGGCGGCAGCCGGCCCCAAAGGGCGAACGGCCCAGGCCGATACGGACGTTACGATGCGCGCGGAGATTCTGAGCTACTCTCGCGCGCGAGGCTTGTTTGCAGGCGTGTCGCTGGAAGGCTCGACGCTGCGGCCTGACCCTTCGGCCAACAAACATCTGTACAACCGGGACGTCAGTGCCAGAGAGATCATCCGTGACGGTAAGGCGGCCGTGCCTTCTTCAGGGCGACGCCTGGTCTCGCTACTCAACCAGAAATCGCCGAGAAACCTCTCCGACCCGAATTCTCTTAAGTAATAGACCGCGTGACTACCGAGGCGGCGTTGCTACCGTCTATCGCGGATTGCAGGACGAGAGGCTGATCTCGATTCGGCACGGCTTTGGAGTGAGCGTTGCATCCCGCCGAACGCAGTCGGCCAGAGCTGTTGACCTGCGGCGGATGATGCGTGGCGTGCTCACTCAGATGGTGCTGGCGGGTATGCCCCGTGGGGCAATCATGGAGACGGTAGCCGCAGAGCTGGGCGAATTGCGCAAGGGGAGGAAGCGAGGAACAGCGGATGGCTCTTTTGTTTTGCCACACTCCCGTTCGCGGCACTGCTGGCTGGCGTGGCGCGGCTGTGGAGTTTTCCGCGAAAGGATGTTGACGGTTGGCTCTTTGGCCTAAGTCTGCCCCTACTGGAAGTTTTTCACACACTTTTCGCACCGGCCCAACTGGGATATAATCCTCAACAATTGAGATGAAACTCAGCATGGATCGCGCCGGATGGACCCGTAGCGCGGCAAACCGGGCTGGGGCTTTCATGCTTCTTGGTGTCATCAACGGGACGCTTTTGTGCGCCTCCGGTCTTCAATCTGCATTGCCAGCGCGTATGGAGTACATTGCGGAGGCCTGGGATGCGGATCGCAGCCTGCCCGATTATGGGGTGAATGCATTTGCGCAAACCCCGGACGGCTATCTCTGGGCCGCAACGTACGAGGGTGTGGCGCGCTTCGATGGCGTCAGGTTTGAACTGGTCAACCATGCCACTACACCCGAGTTCCCGGGAAAGGGTGTCATCGCGATCCTCAAGGACCGTGCTGGCCGCCTCTGGGCCGCCACCGACAGAGGCGTCGCGTGTCTGGAACATGGCCACTGGCACGTATACCGACAAGCCAACGGTGCGCCGGTATTGTCCGGCGACAACCTGTTTGAGGGACAGGGCGGCGAAATACTTGTGACAGCCGGTCACCGATCGTTTCGTCTGACCGAGGGCCACTTCGTCGAATTCGGTTTGCCGCCCGGAATGGGGATCTTTAAAGGCACCTTGTCGCACACCGGCGATCTTTGGATTCATACGGAGAAGCAACTTGCCACATTTCACGGCGGAACATGGCAATCGATTGCCCTTCCCCCCGAAATCGCTGCCAGCGGTCTGCAGGGCGTAACGGCTGCGCATGACGGCGGCATCTGGGTGTCCGGCGCTTCCCAGATCCTGAAGTTCCGGAATGGGACTTGGACGAAGTTATTTCGCGCTCCGGAGGACTTCAGCTTCACTGGGACGGTGAGAATGCTGGAGGACTCGGAGCGCAATCTTTGGTGCGGCGATCAGTCCAGGGGCCTTGTGGAATTCCGCCCGGACCGGCTGCACACTTCGATTCACGCACGAGGACGGCCTGCCGAGCCTCGCGATTCGGGCCTTGTTTGAAGACCGGGAGAACAACGTCTGGGTGGGGACCCACGGCGGCGGTATGACGCGCTTCAGGCATCGCGCGGCTTACTTATTCCACGAGGCTTCCAATTCGGACGAGACGCAGATAGACACCGTGGCAGCGACAGCGGCAGGCCGACTGCTGCTGGCAACTTATGAGGGTGGCCTGATCCAGTTCGATGCAGCGAGCATGCGCTTTGGAGCGTTCCCCCCGTATCGCGGGAATTCGCGATTGGCGGCGCACTCCCGAGTGTTGACGGCATTGGAAGACCATGCCGGAACCATCTGGACCAACCTTTCGGGAATGGGATTGTTTCGGATCCGAGCACACTCCCCGAAAACTCACGAATCATCGGTGGAAGAGCAGTCGTCCCGCGAATTGGAAGGCAAGACTATTTTCGAGGATTCTCGTGGGACGCTCTGGGTCGGAACCTATTTCGGAATCGCAAGGCAAGAATCCGGCGAGTTCGAGTTCTACCGGTCGGAATCCGGACTACCCCAGGGATTGATTTCGGCGATCGGCGAAGACCAGGATGGCGGAATCTGGGTTGGTGGCGCGGCCGGGCTTTTTCACTGGAAGGATGGAAGGTTTGAAAAGTTCTTACCATCTGGAGCGCACGAGTACGGCCCAGTCACCTCGTTGTTCCGCTCCAGGGACGGCGCATTCTGGATCGGCCTCGAAAACGGCGGCTTGGATCGCCTCTGGAACGGAACGCTTCACCATTATGGGGCCAGCCAAGGGCTGCCACCGGTGAAGATTACGAGTGTCATAGAAGACGACGAGCGCCGCCTATGGCTCGCGACTTTTCACGACGGACTGTTGTGTGTCCCCATCGAATCGCTTGACGCCGTTGCGGCACAGCAGAGGCAGAAGGTCGCCGTGGTCTGGCTAAAAAAAGAAGACGGACTGGAAACCAACGCGTTTCGCTACGGCTATCAACCTGCCGCCGCAAAGGGCAAGGATGGCCGGCTCTGGTTCGCAACCCTAAAGGGCCTGGTAATGGTCGATCCCAAACGGATTGGCAGGAATTCGGTATCTCCCCGGTGCTGATCGAAGCCGTGGGTGTGAACGGTGGAAGCATTGCGATCGACCGGAACAGTTCCGCTCCGGTGCGCCTTCCCGCGGGAAGCCGGAGCATCAGTTTTCGTACACGGCGCTCAGCTTCACGGCGCCGGAACACGTCCGGTTTCAATATAGGCTTGAAGGGTCTGACGCCAATGGGTGGAGACCAGTCAACGCGTGGCCGATTTCGGGTATCTGCGGCCCGGAAGTTACTCGTTTCGTGTCAAAGCCGCCAATAACGACGGCTTGTGGAACACCGATCCGGCTGTGGTGCGCATTGAGGTCGCGCCGTTTTTCTGGGAGGTCCGCTGGGTTCAGTTACTTGCCATCGTATTCCTGGTCTCCGCCAGCACTTTGGCGGTTTACCGCAATCAGAGGCGGAAGCTTCTGAAGCGCACAATGCAACTGCGCAGAGAGCGAGGATTGCGTCGCGACGTGGAGCGGCTCCGGGCCATCCTAAAGGTCTCCGAGGAACGGTTTGCTACAGCATTCAATGCGAGCCCCATACCTCTTAGCATTGCGACTCTGGATGAGGGCCGGTATGTGGAGGTGAACCAGAGTTTCCTGCGGATCACGGGGTTGCGGCGTGAGGAAGTGATAGGGCGCCAGTGGCGAGAGCTGGGTATCTGGGGTGACACTGCTGCAATTGACCAAGGGTTGGAAGTCCTGAAGTCCGGGGGACGTTTTAGCGGCATTGACGTTCAGTTGCGCGACCAGAAAGGACAGATCCGCGATTTGATCGTGTCGGCAGAATCAATCGATCTCGGCGGCGTTCGGCATGCCATCAGCGGCCGCCCTGGACATTACGGAGCGCAAGCGCCTGGAAGAGCAATTGAGCCAGACGCAAAAGCTGGAAAGCATCGGCCGCCTGTCCGGCGGAGTGGCCCACGACTTCAACAATCTCCTGACTGTGATTAACGGCTATAGCAGCGTGCTGCTGGTGAGTTCGGACATT
>CAWFHD010000002.1:0-6768 GCA_963815475.1 uncultured Solibacteraceae bacterium
TCAACTCCTCCAATTACTTAGAATCCGCTTTCAGCCTTGACGTCAAAGCTCGCCCGATTCGAGCGCACGCTCAAGCCGGAGGACCGAGCCGGCTTGGCCGAGTTGTCTGGAGGGCACTCGATCTCGGAGATCGTCGACGGAGGATTCGCGTCACTGCCTGATCCAGACGTGCTGGCGGCCGAGATCGTCGAAGATCTCCTGGACCGTTGGAAGAATTTGCCCTGATTGCCGCTGAAATGTCGCCAGCGGTTGGGGGGCAACCGATTTCTCAATGGCTTTCGCGGGCCTCCAGCGTCCTTCGCCATGCGCTCTGCAACTCCGCTAGCGCGATCACTCAGGTTGGTCGCAGATAACGCGGTGTCCTTGCGTATTGACCTCAAAGGCCGCGTCTCCCAGGTGCTGAATTGTGACTTCCATATGATCTTCCCTCACGGATGATGCAGCCGGCGAGTCAAGGTGACAGCGCCAGGTGTGGGCTCAGTCCGCCTCGTTCCGCAGATTGAGGCAAAAGCGGGCTGGACCAACCTGCAAGCCCCGATCCCCGCAAGGCTCACGAACGGAACGAGCAACATCGCAAGTATCTCCAGCCGGATGGTCGTCAATTCTGACATAGATGTGCCTGGTCGACCTCTAAACACATATCGGCCGGATTGCAGGAGTTCTGCATCCGATTTGATATTCAGCCAATGGTCCGGCTGTCACCTTTGAGCGCAATTCGCATCTTGCCTAATGAAGAGAGCAATTCAGACCGATTTATCCCTATGCGGACCACGCTGGCATTTCTATTCGCAATTCCCCTTTGGGCGCAGGATCCACTGTCGCTCCGCGACGCTATCCGTCTCGCCATCCGGGAAAATAAGGCGATCGCCGGGACTGCCGCGGGAGCACAGGCTTCAGAGACCCGGATCACGCAGGCCCGTGGGGGCAGGCTCCCCAAGATCAACTATTCCGAGACCTTTGCGCGCAGCAACAACCCCGTCTTTGTTTTCAGCTCGCTGCTGACTCAACACCAGTTCGGCATTGAGAACTTTGCCATCGGCCCGTTGAACCGTCCCGATTCTCTGAACAACTTTCAATCGCAGATCACTGTGGATCAGCCTATATATGATGCCGGCCAAACCCGAAGCGCCGTGAAATCGGCACAACTGGCGCAGAAGATGACGGGGGAAGAACAGCGCCTGGTAGTGATGTCGGTGATCGCCGGAGCGGCGCGCGCTTATTATGGCGCTGTGCTGGCGGCGGAGAACCTGAAATCTGCGGAGCAGGCTGTTCGCTCCGCCGAAGCCGACTTGAAACGCGCCGAAGCGGTACGCGCCGCCGGTATGTCCACCGATGTTGACGTGCTATCCATCCGCGTGCACCTGGCCGCGGTCACAGAGCAGCGCATCAATCGGACCTCGGATGTCGATGTGGCCAAATCGGCGCTCAACGATGCGCTTGGCCTTCCCGCTGGACACACCGCACACTCTATCGACCCCTCTAGAGGCACTCATCCTCCCAAATCTGGCACTCGATGGTCTGGAGAGTTCTGCTTCGGCAGCCCGCCCCGAAGCACGTCAGACCCATCTGGCCGTAAGTCTTCTGCAGTCCCAAGCCGATAGCGCGCGCGGCGCCATGCTGCCACAAGTTAGCTTTCGAGGCGCTTTCGAAGCCGATCGCCAGCGGTTTATCGACCGCGGCGGCGCCAACTGGCTCGCCGCCGTCTCGTTTCGTTGGAATCTTTTCAACGGCTCGGCCGATAAGGCGCACATCGCAGAGGCCGGACATCTGGTGAAGCGCGCCGAATTCGATGAGCAGCGCGTTGATTCGGCGATCCGGCTGCAGGTTCGCCAGGCGTACGCGGGTCTCACAGCGGCTCAGCAGCGGATTGGCGTCGCCAGGGCAGCGGTCACCGAGGCCGAAGAAAGCCTGCGGATCACCCAGAACCGCTATGAAGCCGGGATGAATAACGTAACCGATCTGCTGCGCACGGAAACCGCGGTGCTCGAGAGCCGCACTCGATATCTGGCAGCGATCCACGATCAGCGGGTTGCGGCGACCATGCTCGAACTAGCCGCGGGACGTCTCAACGCGGATTCGGAGGTTTTGAATTAATGAAGCCATATTTCCTGTTTCTTCCCGTTTCCGTTCTTCTGTTGAGCTCTTGCGGAAATGAACCGCCGCGCCGTGCCGCACAGGCCCAAACTTCACCCATATCGGTGCAAACGTCGGAAGTTGCCACGCAAGACTGGCCCGCGAGCTACGAAGCCACCGGTACCGTTCGCGCGCGCACCTCTGCCAACATTTCAAGCAAAGTGATGGCTTACGTGCAACAGGTGGACGTACAGGTGGGCAACCACGTTCGCCAAGGACAGGAGTTGATTACTTTGGACGCTCGGGACCTGGACGCGGCCTTGCGACGCGCCGAAGCGGGCCGCGCCGAGGTGGAGAGCGCCCTCCCGGAAGTGGAGCACGCCATTGCCGCCGCCAAAGCGAATCTGGATTTGGCGCAGACGACTTTCAAACGCATGGAAGAACTGGCGGCCAAGAAGTCAATTTCGAATCAGGAGTTTGACGAGGCGTCAGCGAGGCTCAAGTCGGCGCAGGCGAACTATGAAGTGGCGAGGTCGAAGCGAGCTCAAGTGACTTCGAGGATGGCGACGGTGGAGCAGGAAATCCGCGCAGCCGGGATCATGCGCGATTACTCCAAGCTGGCAGCGCCTTTCTCCGGAGTGGTCATCTCCAGAACGGTGGAACCTGGTAATCTGGCGACGCCCGGCTCTCCGCTTCTTACGCTCGAGCAGGATGGGGTCTACCGCCTGGAGGCTTCGGTGGATGAATCGAAGTTGGCCTCTGTGCGAGTCGGACAGCCGGTGGAAGCGGTGCTGGATTCGGATCGCAGACTGAACTCGCGGGTTTCCGAGATCGTGCCGTCGGTGGATGCGGCATCGCGGACTTATATCGTCAAGCTGGACCTCGCCGCCACGCCGCAGTTGCGGACTGGCATGTTTGGGCGTGCGATCTTCCCGCTCGGCATGCAAAAGGTAGTGGCCCTACCGACGGCCGCGTTGGCGGAGCGCGGCCAGTTGCAATCCGTCTTTGTAGTTGAGGACGGTGTAGCGCACACGAGGCTGGTCACGACGGGACGGCGCAGCGGCGGCTCGGCGGAAGTGCTCTCTGGCCTGAATGCAGGCGAGAAAGTGGTGCTGCCCGTGCCTGCGGGGCTGCGGGATGGCGCGAAGGTTGAGGTCCGTCGATGAGCGAGCCGCGCCGCCTTGGTCCCGCGGGACGCTTCGCGCATGCGTGGATCTCCTCCAAGCTAACGCCGCTCCTGATTTGTGCCGCCCTACTCATCGGAGGTTTCGCCGTTTGGAAACTGCCGCGCGAGGAAGAGCCTCAGATCATCGTGCCGATGATCGACGTGTTCGTGCAAATGCCCGGCGTCTCGGCGCACGAGGTGGAGGAGCGAGTCACTAAGCCGATGGAGAAGCTGCTCTGGGAGATCCCGGGTGTGGAGTATATCTATTCCACCTCGAGCCCAGGCATGTCGATGGCGATCGTGCGTTTCTATGTGGGGCAGGACGAAGAAAAGAGCATTGTCCGGCTAAATCAGAAGCTGCTCGCCAATTCCGACCTGATCCCGCCGGGCGCATCGCAACCGCTGGTGAAGCCGCGGTCGATCGACGATGTACCGATCCTTGCGCTGACACTCTCCAGCCGCCGGTACAACGATTTCGAGCTACGGCGGATCGCTGCCCAACTCGACGATACGATCAAACAGGTGCCCGACGTTTCGGCGGTGACCCTGATGGGAGGGCAGCGCCGCGAAGTGCGAATCGTGCTCGATCCGGCGAAACTGGCCGGCTACCATATGTCTGCCTTGCAGGTCGCGGGGGCGCTTGGACTATCCAACCGGCGACTTCCTTCGGGCAGGTTCGACACGGGAAATCAAGAGTACCTGCTCGAAACTGGTGAATTCCTGCGCACTGCGGAGGACGTTCGCAATGTTGTCGCGGGAGTCGCGGGCGACAGGCCGGTATTCGTTCGCAACGTGGCTGAAGTCGCGGATGACGGCGCCGAACCCACCGAGTACGTGCGTATGGTAAATGCGGGATCGAAGGAATCTCTGCCGGCGGTGACGCTTTCCATCGCCAAGCGCAAGGGCACGAACGCGGTGGAAGTCGCGGGCAATGTGCTGCGCCGCATCGAGCCGCTGAAAGGATCGGTGCTGCCTTCCGATGTTCATCTGGACATCACCCGGCAGTACGGCGAAACCGCCGCCGAGAAATCGAACGAACTGCTGCTGCACATGCTGATCGCGGTGATCTCGGTGAGCCTGCTGATCGCGATCACGTTGGGGCTGCGCGAATCACTGATCGTGTTCCTGGCTATCCCGGTCACGCTGGCGCTCACGTTGGCCGTTTTTTACCTGTACGGCTACACCCTGAATCGCATCACGCTGTTCGCCCTGATTTTTTCGATTGGCATCCTGGTGGATGACGCCATTGTGATTGTGGAGAACATCGTGCGTCATTGGCGGATGCCCACGAACCGCGCTCGTCTGCCGTTTGAAGTGGCCGTCGAAGCCGTAGACGAAGTCGGCAACCCGACGATACTGGCCACTCTTACCGTCGTGGCAGCGATTCTGCCGATGGCGTTTGTCGGCGGACTGATGGGGCCGTATATGCGGCCAATCCCAATCGGCGCCAGCGCAGCCATGGTCTTTTCGCTGCTTGTAGCGCTGATTGTGACACCCTGGGCCGCCGTGCGCATTCTGAAGCCTTCGAGCGAAGGTTCGCACGGGGAGCAGGAAGATTTTGTCACGAGGATATACCGGCGCGTAATGGGAGCCATCCTGCATCACGCGGCGCTTCGCTGGGGATTCCTCGCCGGCGTCGTGTTCCTGTTGCTCGGCTCCTGCTCGCTGTTCTATTTCCAGTTCGTCAAGGTCAAGATGCTGCCCTTCGACAACAAGAGTGAATTCCAAGTGATCGTGGACATGCCCAGCGGCACCACGCTCGAGGAAACAGCTCGGGTGGCCGGCGCACTTGCCGCGGCGACGCTGGAACAGCCGGAGGTAATCAACCTTCAGACCTACGTGGGAACGGCATCTCCCTTCAACTTCAACGGCCTGGTCCGCCATTATTATCTCCGCCACGGGTCGAATGTGGCCGACATTCAGGTGAACCTGCTCGGTAAAGGTGAGCGGAAACTGCAAAGCCACGAGATCGCGAAACAGGTGCGCACGCGTCTGCTACCCATCGCCAGTCGCTTCGGCGCGCGAATCAAGGTCGCCGAGGTGCCTCCCGGGCCGCCGGTTCTGCAGACGCTGGTGGCTGAGGTTTACGGACCGGCGCAGGAGGGCCGGATTCAGATCGCGCGCCGGATTCGCGACCTCTGGAAGCGCACCGAGGGTGTGGTGGATGTGGACTGGTATGTGGAAGACGACCAGCCAATGTACCGGCTTCTCGTGGACAAGGAAAAGGCCGCCCTGAACGGCATCTCTGAAGACGATATTGCGCGCACCATGCAAGTGGCGTCGGCGGGATATCCGGCCGGATTGCTGCACGTGGACTCCGCTAAGGAGGACGTACCGCTGATGTTACGCCTGGATCGCGCCAGCCGTTCGGATGTGGAACGTCTTCAAAGCCTGAATGTGACCGGCCGTACGGGCCGCCTGGTGGCGCTGAGCGAGCTGGTGAAGGTCACCAAGGCCGTCGAAGAGAAAAGCATTTATCACAAGAACCTCATGCCGGTGACCTATGTGACAGGCGATGTGGCCGGAGCGATGGAAAGTCCGGTTTACGCCATCTTGAAGCTGGGACCCGAGATGGACAAATTTAAGGCGCCCGAAGGGTATGCCATCGAGCAGCACATGGCGGCGCTGCCTACTGATTCCGAACACTACTCCATGAAGTGGGACGGCGAATGGCACATTACGTACGAGGTCTTCCGGGATCTTGGGGTCGCGTTCGCGGCGGTGCTCATTCTGATTTACGCGCTGGTTGTGGGCTGGTTCCAATCGTTCGTCACACCTCTCATCATCATGGCGGCGATTCCGTTCTCGCTGGTGGGCATTCTCCCGGCGCACGGGCTGATGGGCGCCTTTTTCACCGCCACTTCGATGATCGGATTCATAGCGGGCGCCGGCATTGTGGTGCGCAACTCGATCATCCTGGTGGATTTCGTCGAACTGCGATTGCAGGAGGGGATGGCGCTGGATGCCGCGGTTATCGATGCGGGTGCGGTGCGCTTCCGGCCCATGCTGCTGACGGCCGCGGCGGTCGTGGTGGGAGCCGGGATCATTCTCTTCGACCCTATTTTTCAGGGACTCGCCATCGCCCTGATGGCCGGTGAGGTGGCATCTCTCGCGCTTTCGCGGATGACGGTCCCCATCGTTTACTTCGTGGTGAATCGCAGAAAGAAGGCTGTATGCATATCGACCGCTATCTCCGCATGATCGCCGGATTCTTCGTGATGGCCAGCGTAGCCATGGGCTACTGGGTGAATCCCAACTGGTATCTGTTCACCGCCTTTGTAGGGCTGAACCTATTTCAATCCGCGTTTACGAACTGGTGCCCGATGATCACAATCCTGCGAAAACTCGGTGTCCGGCCGGGCTGAATACGGATGCGATCCAGGGATCGATCTGGCAAAGATATTGGCCAGAATCGAGGCGCGCGGCATCGCAAGGGGCGTAGTCACGGGGATCCCGAGGGAGTTTCAATTTGGGACGAACCGGGCGCGCTTTTCCAAGGCCACCGGCGGCGTCATAGGCCAGACGTTAAC
>CAWFHD010000003.1:4800000-8672098 GCA_963815475.1 uncultured Solibacteraceae bacterium
CGGCCAAGCAGTCGGTATTCCGCGCGCGCATGGAGAAGGAGCCTCCGTTTCACGAGTCGCTGGCCGGGTTGTTAGCGGAACTGCACGGCCGGTATCGGCTGGCGGTAGTAAGTTCCAGTTCCACTAAGGAAATCGAGCCGCTGTTGGTGACGGGCGGACTGCGCGGCTATTTCCAGACGATTGTGGGAGGCGGCGATGTGAAGAAGCACAAGCCCGAACCGGAACCTTATCTGTTGGCAGCCGAGCGGCTCGGCGTGAAGAATCCCCTGGTAGTGGAAGATTCGGCGGCCGGCATTGCGAGCGGGCGCGCGGCAGGGTTTGAGGTGCTGGCGATCTCCCATCCATCCAAGGTGCCTGAATTGGTACGCGCCTTTCTTGCCGAGACGCGATTTTGAGTAGCGCCGGTGGCAAGACCACCGGCGCCACTTATGATTCTCGGCGGGTACGCGCCGCGCTCTTCACCTGTTCGAAATCGCCGTTTTGGATGCGGCGCTCCGACCCTCGCGTTTCAATGCTGTCAGAGTGGCGCGGGATCGCTTCGCTGAAGGCTTACGCTTGGTGGGCGTCTCCGCTTTGCGGCCATTCGGAGGCGGCGGCAGGTTTACTCCGGCCCTCCGCGCTTTCGAGAGTCCAATGGCAATCGCCTGCTTTGTATTCCGCGCGCCGTGCTGCCCTTCGCGAATATGTTCGAATTCTTCGCGGACGAATTCGCCCGCCTGGGTGGTGGGCGCCTTCCCTTCACGGGCATCCTGGCGCGCTCTTTCGATGGTTTCCTTTTCCGGCATAGCACCATAAAAGAAGCAACCATGCTGCCATGGTGCGTTTACCTGCCCGTTCGACCAGTCGCGGCGGGGGCTTGGGCCGTTGTACGCTAGGAGCTAGTGGCTCCTACCCCGCCTAAGAAAAAGAAGACTTCCGAGCAATGGAAGAGTGCGCTTCCCTTGCTGAAGGAACTGGTTCGGCCGCGCCGCGGCTTACTGGCGATGGGCTTCTTCCTCACCATCATCGGGCAACTGTGCAGCCTGGTTCTTCCCTATTCGAGCAAGTTTTTCATCGATGACGTAGTCAACAAAGGGCAGACCAGCATGTTGCGGCCTCTGATTCTGGCCGTGCTCGGCGCAACGTTCCTTCAGGCCGCCGTTTCGTTCATCCTGACACAACTGCTCTCCAAGGAAGCCCAGCGCTTGATCGCCGAGTTGCGCCGCCGGGTGCAGGAGCACATCGGCCGGCTCTCGGTGGCGTATTACGATGCCAACAAATCGGGCGCGCTGGTCTCGCGAATCATGAGCGACGTGGAAGGCGTCCGCAACCTGGTTGGCACTGGGCTGATCGACTTCCTGGGCGGAATTCTCAAGGCGCTGTTCGCGCTGGTGATCCTGCTTAAGATCAGCGCGCTGCTGACGGGAATCGCACTGCTGGCCATCGGGGGCTTCTCCTTCGGCTTGAGCGTGGCGTTCAAGCGCATTCGCCCCATCTTCCGCGAGCGCGGCAAGATTACCGCCGAGGTTTCGGGGCGCCTTACCGAATCGCTGGCCGGCGTTCGCGTGGTTAAGGGTTATCATGCCGAGTCTGCCGAGGCCAAGGTTTTTGCCGGAGGCGTGGAGCGCCTGCTGGACAATGTGCTGCGCAGCCTCACTGCGATCTCGGTGATGAGCGCCTCGGCCACTACTTTGATGGGCCTGGTGGGGGCCGCGGTGATGGGTGTGGGCGCTCACCAGATTCTCGCCCACCAACTGAGCACGGGCGATCTGGTTTCTTTCATCATGTTCCTGGCGATGCTGGTGGCGCCGATGTTCCAAGTGGTCGGGGTGGGCACACAGATCACCGAAGCGCTGGCCGGACTGGATCGCACTCAGGAAGTGCTGCATGAGCGGCCGGAAGACGAGGACGAGCGCCGCACGCAGAATATCGGACCGATCCGCGGCAACCTCACTTTCGATCATGTGACATTCGCCTACGACCCCAAGAAGCCGGTGCTGCACGATGTCAGTTTTGCGGCGGAACCTGGCACGGTGACGGCGTTGGTGGGTCCTTCAGGCTCGGGGAAATCGACTATCATCAGCCTGGTGGCGGCGTTCCACGAACCGGGCGAGGGCAAAATTCTTGTGGATGGCAAGGATCTTTCCACACTGAGCCTGAGCGCGTATCGAACCCAGTTGGGCGTGGTGTTGCAGGACACGTTTCTGTTCGACGGAACTATTCGGGAGAACATCGGGTTCGCCCGTCCCAATGCGACCGAGGAGCAGATTCTGGCGGCGTGCCGGATTGCCCGTGTGGATGAATTCGCGGAGAAATTCGAGAAGCAGTACGAGACCATCGTGGGCGAGCGCGGCGTGAAGCTGTCGGGCGGGCAGCGGCAGCGCGTCTCGATTGCGCGCGCGATTCTGGCGGACCCGCGTATCCTGATTCTGGATGAAGCCACTTCGAGCCTGGACTCGGAATCGGAAGCGGCCATCCAGGAAGGTTTGGCGTACCTGATGAAGGGGCGCACCACATTCGTGATCGCGCACCGTTTGTCCACCATTCGCAGGGCCGAGCAGATTCTGGTAGTAGAGGCCGGCCGCATCGTGGAGCGTGGCACGCACGATTCGCTCTACGACCTGCACGGGCGCTACTACGATTTGTACACGCGGCAACACGGCATCGACGCCAATCTGTTCCTGGCGCCGGGGGAGGGCGATTCGATTCCCGAAGCGGCGCAGAAGGTCGGGGTTCGGGGAGCGGCTCCGCCCACGGCGGCTTCGATTTTGCGCGGCGGCACAGCGTAGGCTTTCGCCCGTCGTCAGTCAGAACTACCCAATCCAGAATTTCAGATAGGGCTTGCCTTCGGCTTCACGCAGCAGGTAGAGGGCAACCTCGCGCGCGTGATAGTCGCCCCACATGCTGGATTCGCCGGGGGCGGCGTCCCAGCCGTTCGGGCGGTGATAGACCGAGTGCAGGATCAGCCCCTGGTGCCGGTCGTCCGTGCTCAGGTATGGCTCCTGGAACAGGGCATCGCAAACGGTGAGGCCGGCGTTCCAGTAACGGTCATCTTTCAAGTAGCGGCCCAGCCGCAGCAGGCCTTGCGCTCCGATGGCGGCCGCGGAGCTGTCGACGGGCTCGTGCGGATTCAGAGGCTCTGCCACCCGCGACCGCCAATCGCCCAATTGCGTCAGGCCGGGAGCGCCCGTATCCCAGTAAGGAATGCCGTCGGAGGCCGAGTTTTCGATGTAGAAATCGCAGGTGGCTCGCGCGGCCCTTTCGAGTTCGGGCAGCACGGCCTCGCGGCCCGGCATGGTTTGCAACAGTTCCAACTCCTCGGCGAAGCCGCACATGGCCCAGGCCAAGCCGCGGGTCCAGGTGCTGAATGGCGAATAACCCTGCTGCGAGTTGGGGCAGCGGAAGTTCCCGTCGTTGGCGTTGAAGACGCTCTCATGGGCCACACGGCCGCGGAGGTCATACCCGTCGCGGCCCTCGCCATAGTAGACGGAGTATCGGGCAGTGGCGCGAATGTGCTGTTGTCCGCGATCGAGCAGCGAGATCTTCTTGTCGTTCTCGCCCATCAGCACGTGGCCCAGCCGATGGCTCACCATCAGGGCGCGCACCGAGCGGATGGTGTCGACGAACAGCGAGTGGGGACCGTTAAAAGAGTAAATATAGCCGCCGCCATCGGACGTGCGTGACCAGCGTGTGGCCTGTACGGCTCCGGAGCACTTCAGCGCCAGCTCGTAGAAGCTGCGCTCCCAGGCGTTCTCAGGAATCCGGCCTTCGTGCATGAGTCGCAGCAGATTGCCGTAGGTGCTGACATTATTGAAGCCGTGGTCGTGGACGCCGATATGAGTGACGTGCGGCGCCATGACGTCGACTGTCCGCCGGCGGCCGATTTCCAGAAACTCGCGCTCGCCGGTGGCGTCGAACTGGAGGATCGCGGCGCCGAATTGAAAGCCCTGCGTCCATTCGGTCCACCCGCGGCTGGTGTAGCGACCCTGGGCGGTGCACACGGGTGAACCCTGCGATGGTTGCCACGACGCTTCGAGGGATTGAATCTTCCGGGCGGAGAAGTCGAACAGCCGGCGCACCTTCGGGGCCAGCGACTGCGGTGTGAGGTCAGAGCGGATCTGCATGGGTTGACTTCATATTCTAACGGCTTGCGCGGGGAGGGACTGCTGCGTGGGGCGGGAGGTGGGTGGATTAACTGGCCTGGCAGTCACCATGAAAACCTTAGTAGGTCTGGGTGTGGATTTCTGTTGCCTTCTAATCAGTATCTTAGAAGCATAAAAGACCTTCTACTCCATTTTATATGAATATCACTGGCGATGTGACCGATTAGATATTCGAGCACATAGTTTAGTGGGTTAGAGGTTTTAATATCCAACTCACCCTCATAGTGGGGGTATACAGGGTTTCCGATCGTCGGCCGATTAGTCAGTCAGCGGCCGCTATGAACTTCGTCCTTCAAAAGGGGCGGGTGGGCATAGGAGCGGCATTTCGCGGGAAAGCCCCGAGGTTTTTGCAGCACGGTCCTGGGCACTTTGGAGAAAAGCAGATGAACGATCAAGATCAGGATGTGATTCGCGAGTTTCTAGTCGAGAGCCATGAAAACCTCTTGCGCCTCGATCAGGAGCTTGTCGCGCTCGAAAAACGCCCCAAGGACTCTGCGCTGCTCGCCAGTGTGTTCCGGACGATTCATACGATCAAGGGCACCTGTGGCTTCCTCGCCTTCTCCACGCTGGAAAAGATTGGACACCAGGCCGAGACCCTGCTGAGCCAGTTACGCGAAGGACAACGGGAATTGAATCCGGCGCTGGTCTCTCTCATCCTGGAGACGGTCGATGTCATGCGAAAGATCCTGTCCTCCATTGAGGCAACTGGGGAGGAAGGGCCCGAGCGGTTCGAAGACTTGACCGGGCGCCTGCGCGCGGCTGCCCAGTCGACAACCGAGTCGCAGCGGATGGCCCCTCCCGCGATCACTTCCGGAGCTGCAATAGAACAACTGGACGACGGCGCGGCGGAAGGCGCCAAGCCTGAAGAAGACGGCGCCAAGTCTTGCAGCGTGGCGGATGCCAACATTCGCGTCGGCGTCGGACTGCTGGACAAACTGATGGATCTGGTCGGGGAGTTGGTGCTCACCCGCAACCAGATCCTGCAGTTCAACACTGAGCGGGAAGATGCCGAGCTCAATGCCACGTCCCAGCGGCTGAATCTGATCACCAGCGAATTGCAGGAAGGCGTCATGAAGACGCGCATGCAACCCATCGGCACGGTTTGGAATAAGCTGCCTCGCGTGGTCCGCGACATGGCCGTTCTGCTTGGAAAGCAGATCCGGATCGAGATGGAGGGGACGGAAACAGAGCTGGACCGGACCATCATCGAGGCCATTAAGGACCCGTTGGTCCACCTGGTGCGAAACTCGTGCGACCACGGGATCGAACCGGCGGATGTTCGCGCGCGCCTGGGCAAGCCGCCGCAGGGAAAACTCACGCTGCGAGCCTATCACGAGGGCGGACAGGTCAACATCGAGATCGGAGACGACGGCGCAGGTATCGATATCGCGCGGGTGAAGCAAAAAGCCATCGATAAGGGTCTTCTCCGCGCCGACCAGGCAGAGAAGTTGAGCGACCGGGAGGCTTTGAGCCTGATCTTCCAGCCGGGCTTCTCGACGGCGCAGACCATCACCAACGTCTCGGGACGCGGTGTCGGCCTGGATGTGGTGAAGACTCACATCGAGAAAATCGGCGGCATAGTCGACCTGTTCAGCCGCCCGAATGAAGGCGCCATTGTCAAGCTGAAGATCCCACTCACACTGGCGATCATTCCCGGGCTGGTGGTTGCCAGTGGCGGAGAGCGATTCGTCATCCCGCAGGTGAGCTTGCTGGAATTGATCCGATTGGAAGGGGATTCCGAGAAGCACATCGAGCGGGTACACGGCACGCCTGTCTATCGCCGGCGGGGAAGTCTGTTGCCAATCGCCTATCTGAACCAGGTACTCGGGTTGAAATCGGCGGAACGGGCCGAGGCGGTCAGTATGGTGGTGCTGCAGGCGGAGGACCGGCAGTTTGGACTGGTTGTGGATGGCATCAACGATACACAGGAGATCGTGGTCAAACCGCTCGGCAAGCAACTGAAGGGGCTCACCGTCTACGCCGGCGCGACCATCATGGGGGATGGGCGGGTGGCCCTGATTCTTGACGTGCTGGGAATTGGCCAGCGCTCCGGAGTGCTGGCCGAGTTCCGCGAGCAGGCAAGGGCAGCGGCGGAGCAAAAGGCACAGGCCGGAATGGAGCAGCAGCGTTTGCTGCTGTTCGGGGCTGGCTCCTTCGAACGTCTGGCCATTCCGCTTTCGCTGGTGGCCCGGCTGGAGGAATTTCCCCGTTCGTCCATCGAGCGTGCCGGCGGCTGCGAAGTGGTGCAATATCGCGACCGCATCCTCCCGCTGGTTCCGCTGCAAGCGGTGCTCGAACCCGGCCGGCCTGCGAGCCAGGCGGCCGATCCGGCGCAAGTCATCGTGTTCAACGATGGCGACCGCAGTGTCGGAGTCATGGTAGACCAGATTATCGATGTCGCTGAAGAGGCGGTCACGGTACGCCAGAAGACCGTCCGCCCGGGCCTGCTGGGCTCTGCCGTGGTGGGCAAGCACGTGGCGGACTTCCTCGATCTGAACTACGTGATCCGGGCCGCCGCTGGGGATTGGTTCCAACTCGCGAACGGCGCGCCGTCCGGCAAGACGGTGCTGATCGCCGAAGCCTCGGCGTTCTCACGCGGCCTGATCCGCAGCGGTCTCGACATGGCGGGTTACAGAGTGTTAGAGGCGGCCAACCTCGACCAGGCGATTCGCGGCTTGGAGCAGCACAGGGTAGACGTGTTGGTCACGGCACTGGACCTGCCACCCGATGGCAGCACGGGCCTGCTGGCTTCCATAAAGCTTCGACCGGAGTGGCAGAGTATTCCGATCCTGGGGCTGGCCGATTCGCCGGAGCAGGCCATCGCAGCAAAGGGTCCGTCGATGGCATTCCAAGATTGTCAGGAGAAATTCGATCGTGAGGCCATGCTCGAATCCGTGGCGCGCCTGGCCGCTGCCCTGACATCCAGCGAGACAACCACAGCGTGTCTGGTAGGGGAGAAGTAAACGATGGCAACGAATAGTATGCCTGTGAAATCCGAAGTGGTGCTGACTAGCGGGCAGTTCTCCACCTTTTTCGTGGCGGACCTGTTCTTCGGCGTGGATGTCCTGCGCGTTCAGGAGGTCTTGCGCTTCCATCAGATGAC
This sequence comes from uncultured Solibacteraceae bacterium, assembly GCA_963815475.1. Classification (GTDB taxonomy): domain Bacteria; phylum Acidobacteriota; class Terriglobia; order Bryobacterales; family Bryobacteraceae; genus Sulfopaludibacter. The sequence goes on from CAWFHD010000003.1 coordinate 4,807,246, forward strand.
CCGCGTGCCTTTGGCGCCGGGCGTCATCGAGGGCCTGATCAATTTGCGCGGACAGATCGTGACCGCAATCGATATGCGGCGCCGGCTGCAATTGCCCGCCCGCGAGGACAACCAGACGCCGATGAACATGGTGGTGCGCACCGAGGACGGCGCCGTCAGTTTGCTGGTGGACGAAATCGGGGATGTGCTTGATGTGGATTCAGCTACGTTTGAGCAACCACCCGAGAATCTCGACCCGGCGGCGCGAGAGTTGATCCGCGGCGTGTACAAGCTGAAAGACCGGCTGCTGCTGGTTCTGGACGCGGAGCGCACGGTGGATCTCGCCGTGGCGAGGCAAGACTGATGCGGCGAAAGCCGTCTCCGTCGGATCGAGCGAGGTTCTAAAGTTGGCCTTCAGTTTCTTTTTTCGCGATCAACAAGTGCTGGAACAGGTGGCGGATCACCTCGTCCCGAGCCTCTCGGGCCGCAGTCGTCCCCGCATCTGGGATGCCGGCGCGGCGATGGGGCAGGAACCATACACGCTGGCGATCGTCTTAGCCGAGCGGATGGGCCACTTCGGATTCGACAATCTCAGAATCGATGCGTCCGACGTGGAAAATACGGGCGCGTTCGCGAAGGTGGTCGAGGCCGGGGTTTATCCGAAGGATGAATTGAGCCGGCTCCCTGAGGGCATTCTCCAAAAGTACTTTGAACCGGATGTGACGTTCAGACACTTTCGAGTGATGGAGCGAATTCGCAGGCGGATTACATACCAGCGGCACGATCTGCTGTCGTTTACGGAAATCGGCCAAGGCTATTCGCTGGTGCTGTGCAAGAACGTCCTGCTCCACTTTCAGGCGTCCGAGCGAGTCCAGGTTCTTAAGATGTTTCACCGGGCGTTGGCGCCAGGCGGATTCGTCGCTACCGAGCGGACGCAAGAGATGCCGCCGGAGTTAGACCCGCTCTTCCGGCGCGTGGCGCCCGACACGCCGCTCTTTCGCAAGACGGAGGTAGACGCGTGCGCATCATAACTCTCGAGAACAGCGGCCGCGTCTACACCTCGCAAGTCTATCTGGTGCTGGGAGATGCCAGCCGGATAGAAGATGTGAACACACTCGTCGATGTAGGCCAGGATCCCGCGATTCTGACGGACCTTGGGCGGGCGCCCACCGGAGTGGGCAAATGGGCGGTGGAACAAGTGGTGCTGACGCACGGCCATTCCGACCACTGTGCGCTGCTGCCGCGAATCTGCGAGGCGTACCACCCAACGGTTTTGGCGTTTTCTTCCAACATCGCCGAAGTCGATGGCGTGCTGCGCGATGGCGAAACCATCCGGATGGGGGACGCGGATTTCGAAATCGTCCACACACCCGGTCACAGCAGCGACTCCATCTGCTTATACAACCGGCATGAAGGCGTGCTGTTTGCCGGTGACACACCGCTCCTGATTACGTCGCCGGGGGGATCTTACGAGGCTGGGTTTATGGCGGCGCTGGACAGGCTATGCGCCAGCGATGTCCGCCGGATTTACTTTGGACACGGCGCTCCACTGACGGAACGCTGTAACGAAAGGCTGCGTGAATCGCAGAAGATGGCTGCCGGACGCTGGGACAGTGTCAGGCCAGAACGGATTAATCGGCGAACGCCGGCTAAGGCGTAAGCGACGCAAGGAATATAAGGAGAAACATCATGGTAAAACAAGCAAACAATGGCCGGCGCGTTGGCCCCGGCGAAGTCCGTCCACCGGCGTCGCCGTTCTGGACCGTCCCGCGGCGAGTGCAACGAAGGCGCGCGGCAAGGACCAGCTTCAGGAAGAAATCCTCAGGATCGGCGCCGCGCTACAGCAAGGGCGTTTAGCGGAGCGGGCGCAAACGGACCTGTTTCACGGTAGCGATCTGGCCATCGTGGAAAGCATCAATGGAATGCTGGACGCGGTGATCCGGCCGCTGAACGTGTCGGCCGAGTACGTCGACCGCATCTCCAAGGGCGACTTGCCTCCAAAGATCACCGACGCTTATCAGGGTGACTTCAACGAGATCAAGAACAACCTGAACACCTGCATCGATTCGCTTGGCGGACTGATCGACGGCATGAATCGCATGTCGGACGAGCATAATAAGGGCGACATAGACGTCACCATCCCCGCTGACCGATTCCAGGGGGCCTACCGTGCCATGGCGCAGGGCGTCAACGACATGGTGGACGGACACATTACCGTGAAGAAGAAGGCGATGGCGTGCATCGCTGAGTTCGCCAAAGGCAATTTCGAAGCGCCGCTAGAGAAATTCCCGGGCAAGAAGGCGTTCATCAACGACAACATCGAACGCCTTCGCGGCAATCTACAGAACGTCATCGCCGAGATGAATCACATGTCGGACGAACATCAAAAGGGCGACATTGACGTAGCGATGTCGACGGAGAAATTCGCGGGGGACTATCGTCGCATGGCGCAAGGCGTCAACGACATGGTGGCCGGACACATTGCGGTGAAGAAGAAGGCGATGGCTTGCATCGCGGAGTTCGGCAAAGGAAATTTCGAAGCGCCGCTGGAGAAGTTCCCCGGCAAGAAGGTGTTCATCAACGAGACCATCGAACTGGTCCGGGAACGTCTTAAGTGGCTGATCATGGATACCGACGCGCTGATCAAGGCAGCGGTCGAAGGGCAACTCGCCACGCGTGCGGATGCCGCCAAACACCAGGGGGACTTCCGCAAGATCGTCGAAGGAATCAACAAGACCCTGGATGCGGTGATCGGGCCTCTGAACGTATCGGCCGAGTATGTGGACCGGATTTCGAAGGGCGACATCCCGCCCAAGATTACCGACACGTATAAGGGCGATTTCAACGAGATCAAGAACAACCTCAATAACTGCATTGACAACATCCAGGCGCTGGTCGCAGAGACTGGCGGTGTTGGTCAAGGCATCGTCCGACGGGAAGCTTAGCACCCGCGCCGACGCCACAAAACATCAAGGCGAATACGGCCGGATCGTCGCAGGCGTCAATGAAATGCTGGATGCGATTCTGCTGCCGATCGGCGAAGGCAACCGCATCCTTGGGCTGGTGCGCGGCGGCAACCTGCGCGAGAAGGTGGAGATCGCAATGCAAGGGCGACCACGAGAAGATGAAGCAGGCGGTCAACGGTGTGCATGACTGGCTGACCGAATTGATCGCGTATGTGACGAAGATCGCCAACGGCGACATGACGGCGTCGATGTCCAAGGCTTCCGAGCAGGACCAGATTCACGAATGGCTGGTGCTGTTGAAGACCAACATCCACGCGCTGGCGGCAGACACAGGTATGCTGGCCCAGGCCGCTTCTGAAGGTCGGGTGGGCACGCGCGCCGATGCAAGCAGACATCAGGGCGACTACCGCAAAATCGTCGAGGGAATCAACAAAACGCTGGACGCAGTGGTCGAGCCGTTGAGGGTAACGGCGCAGAATGCCACGACGCTGGCGTCATCCTCTGAAGAACTCACCGCGGTGAGCCAGCAGATGGCAGGCAACGCGGAGGAAACCGCAACGCAAGCCAACGTGGTCTCCGCCGCCATCCGAGCAGGTCTCGAAGAACGTGGCATCGGTGGCGTCGGCCTCCGAACAGATGCAAGCCTCTATTCGCGAGATCGCCAAGAACGCCAACGAGTCCGCGCGGGTGGCCAAGAACGCCGTCAGCGTGGCGCATTCCACCAACGAGACGGTGACGAAGCTGGGCGAATCCAGCCAGGAAATCGGCAACGTCATCAAGGTGATTACGTCGATTGCGCAGCAGACCAATCTGCTGGCTCTCAATGCGACCATCGAAGCGGCGCGCGCCGGCGAAGCGGGCAAGGGCTTCGCGGTAGTCGCCAACGAAGTGAAAGAGTTGGCCAAGCAGACTGCCAAAGCCACCGAGGACATCGGCCAGAAAATCGAAGCCATCCAGGGCGACACCAAGGGAGCGGTCAAGGCGATAGAGGAGATCGGCACGATCATCAACCAGATCAACGACATCTCCAACAGCATTGCTTCGGCGGTGGAAGAGCAGACCGTAACTACCAACGAGATCGGCCGCAGTGTGACCGAGGCAGCGAAGGGAGTCGGCGACATCGCCAAGAACATCGGTGGTGTGGCAATCGCGGCGAAAAATACCACGCAGGGCGCGAATGACACGCAGAAGGCGTCGCAGGAATTGAGCCAGATGGCCGCCCGACTGCAAGGTGTCATCTCGAAGTTCACGTTCTGACGAAACCACGGAGTTGTGAGCAGCCTGCCGGTCTCCTTGGCCCGGCGGCTGCTCGCCTCCGTCCGAACCCGGAGCACAGATAATCATGCGCAAAGCGTTAGTTGTGGACGATTCCAGGGCGATTCGAATGATCCTTGGAAAGACTTTGAAAGGACTCGGGTACGAGGTCTGTGAGGCCGCCAACGGAAGAGAAGCTCTGGACGTGATCGCGGTCGAGAAAAACGCGGTGACGCTGGTGCTGGCAGATTGGAACATGCCTGAGATCAATGGATTGGAATTGGTGAAGCGTCTTGCGCCAGAATCCCGATCTTGCTTCCCTGGTGGTGGTCATGGTCACCACCGAAACAGAAATGGATCAGATGGTGGAGGCTCTCGATGCCGGCGCCAACGAGTATGTAATGAAGCCGTTCACGAAAGAGATCCTGGTCGAGAAGCTTCAGCTTGCCGGGGTCCGTTTTTGAACCGCAGGGCACATCAATGGTGAACAAGCGTTTACTTCAACCCGGAGAACGAATCCGCGTCCTGGTGGTGGATGATTCCGTGGTCATCCGGCGACTGGTGACTCACGCCCTGGAAGAGGATCCGGCCATCGAGGTAGTGGGCGCCGCTGCCAACGGGGCGATTGCGCTGCAGCGAATTCCGCAATTGAACCCCGACGTGCTCACGCTGGATATCGAAATGCCCGAGATGGATGGCCTGGAAACACTGCGGCACGTCCGGCGAGATTATCCCCAACTGCGCGTGATCATGTTCAGCACGCTCACCGAGCGAGGGGCGGCGATCACGCTGGAGGCGTTGAGCCTGGGGGCCGACGACTATGTGGCCAAAGCTTCCAATGAAGGATCGCTGGACCGTTCGATGGCCCGCCTGCGAGAGGAACTGATCCCCAAGATCAAACAGTTCTTCCACGTGGCCGGGACGCCAAAAGCGGAGAGTAAACCGGCAGCGCCGCCAATTCCAACGGCGTCCGTGCTCTTACGGGGATCGGGCATTCGGCCAAAGATTGTGGCCATCGGCGTGTCTACGGGAGGCCCGACCGCGCTGGGAGCGATTCTCCCTGAATTCCCGGCAGATTTTCCGCTGCCGGTTCTGGTGGTGCAGCATATGCCGCCGCTGTTCACCCGTTTGCTCGCCGAACGTCTTCATACGGTTTGCCGCCTGCCGGTTGCGGAAGCCAAGCAGGGCGAACCCGTCAGGTCTGGAAGGATCCTGATTGCTCCGGGAGATTTTCATTTGAAGGTCACGACCAGCAACGGCGTGGTGACTACGTCTGCTCGATCAATCGCCGCCACAGAACTCCTGCCGTCCTGCCGTCGACGCGCTGTTTACTTCGATTGGAGAAGTCTACGGAGGCGCGGCCATTGCGGTGGTCTTGACCGGAATGGGACAGGACGGCCTGCATGGATCGCAGATTCTCAAAGCTCGCGGGGCAAGCATTGTCGCTCAGGATGAGGCTACAAGCGTGGTCTGGGGAATGCCTGGCGCTGTAGTGAATGCCGGTCTCGCCGACCGGGTGGTGCCGCTCGAACGAGTGGTTCCGGAAATTTGCCAGATGACGGGCCGAATCTAGAGGACTCAGATGCAGACCCAAACAGCAGTCGAGATTTGCTCGGAGAACTACCGATTTCTTCAGGAGCACGTGTATTCCCAGGCGGGCATCGTCCTCGAAGAGGACAAGCAGTATCTGTTCGAAAGCCGTCTCACGCCGATCGTCCGGCAACATGGACTCGGCCACTATCAATGACCTGTGCGCCCTAATTCTGGCCAACGGTAAGCCGGATCTTGGCCGTCAGGTGGTGGAGGCCATGACCACCAACGAAACCTATTTCTTTCGCGACCCGGCGCACTATGACGCCATCCGCACCGTCCTGTTGCCCCGCCTGAGGCAGGAGCGCGGCGACACAAAAAGGATGCGTTTCTGGTCGGCCGCTTCATCCACGGGCCAGGAAGCGTACAGCCTCGCCATGGCTCTGCTGGAAGATGGCTTTGGCGACTGGAACATCCAGATCCTTGGCACGGATTTTTCTTCGCAGGTATTGGAGCGGGCCCGCTCGGGCAAATATCAGCAAATCGAAGTGAACCGAGGTCTGCCGGCATCCCTCCTCGTGAAATACTTCCGCCGTACCGGCGTGGACTGGCAGATGAACGAGGCAGTGCGCAGCTTGGTCCGGTTCGAGAGCATCGACCTGCGCAATAGCATGCGCGCCTATGGGCCATTCGACCTGGTCTTCTGCCGCAACGTGATGATCTATTTCGACGTGGAAACGCGGCGCAAGATTCTCCGCGAACTTCACGGCACGCTGTTTCGAGGCGGTTGGCTGCTGCTCGGAGGAGTGGAGACGGCGTTCGGAGTCGAAGATTTATTTGAACGGCAGCTTATTGGAGGCGCGACGGTTTACGTCGCGCGTTGAGAGGGGAGAATGCCAACCGAACTGAAAGTGGAAATACACCCGCAGGAACTGGTCGCAGATCGTAGAGTCGCTTTTTCAGGCCATGCTGAATCTGGAAACGATTCAATGCGCGATCCCCTGGACACCCGGCGCGGATCGACTGACCTCCGCCATTCAACTGACCGGCGAGTGGCACGGCGCCGTGATGCTGGAGTGCGACCGCGGCCAGGCCTGCCGGTTCGCCGGGCGATTCCTTTCCATGGATCCGCCCGACACAGTGGACGACATGGTGCGCGACGTCCTCGGGGAGTTGGCCAACGTGATCGGCGGCAACCTGAAGTGCGTGCTGACACAGGGAATTCGCCTCTCGATGCCGTCCGTCGTGGATGGCAGCGATTACTCTCTGCGCGTCTGCGGAGTGGCGCTTCGCGAGCGCCTCTCGTTCCAATGCGCCGAGGGGCCGTTCTGGGTGACGGTGCTCACCACTCAGAAGTAAGCGCGACTACTTCTGGTGCAACATGCCCAGCACGGCGTTCACTAACACCGACGCCATGCCGACGGGGATCGCAATTTTCCATCCGATGTTCATGAGCTGATCGTAGCGGAATCGCGGGAAAGTGCCCCGGAACCAGATCATCATATAGATGATGCACGACACCTTGAACAGGAACCAGAAGAGACCGATGATGGCTTGATTGATCATGGGCACGATGAACAGCGCCCCCATCACTACCAGCAGCAGCGCCGCGCCTAAGAGCACGATCCGCTGCGACGGATCCTTCAGCTTCTTGATCAGCGGCAGAGTCAGGGCGCCCGAGCCCACGAACAACACCACGGGGAACGCCACGTTGAGAGGCGTTTTCAGCCATTCGACGCTCGGGAAAGGCCGCAGCCAGCCTCCCCAGAACAGCGTCACGGCCACTGCCGAGATCACAAAAATGTTGGCGTACTCCGCCAGGAAGTAGAGCGCCCAGCGAAATCCGCTGTACTCAGTGTGAAACCCCGCCACCAGCTCCGACTCCGCTTCAGGAAGATCGAACGGCGCGCGATTCGTTTCGGCCGTGGCGGCGATGATGTAGAGCACGAACGGCACCACCATGAAGAAGTAGTTATCGAAGACGAACCATACGCCGCGGTGCAACTGAGCCTGGATAATCCCTTGCATGCTCAACGTGCCGGCCGCCATCACGCCCGAGAGCAGGGCGAACGACAGCGCCACTTCGTAGCTGACCAACTGCGCCGCACTGCGTAGCGCGCCCAGCAGCGAATAGTGGCTGTTCGACGACCAGCCGCCCAGAATGATCCCCAGGATACCGACCGCCGACATCGCCGACACCACCAACAGACCCACATTGACATCCGCGACGAAAATGTTCTTCGCGAACGGCAGCACCGCGAAAGCCGTCAACCCGGTAAAGGTCGAGATGCACGGCGCCGCCCAGAAGATGGCGTGATCCGAATCGGTCGGAATAATGTCTTCTTTCAACAGCAGCTTCAGAGCGTCGGCAATGGGCTGCAGCAGGCCATGCGGACCGACACGCATGGGACCGAGGCGCACCTGGAAATCGGCCAGAACCTTGCGCTCCACCAGCACGATGTAGCCTGCCACCAGCGGGAAAAGGGCTACGATCACCAGCATCGTCACCATCGGTGCGAACAACGGGTTTGAAAAGACCGCTTCCATATCTTCCTTATCGCAACGTCGTCTTGGCAAATTGCAGGAACGGCTCCGGGTAGATGCCGATCGCCAGCGTCATAATGCCGCTCACCGCCAACGCCAACCGCAGTCCCATAGTGGTCGCTATTGGAGCCTTTTCGGTTTCCTCACGAGTAAACATGCTGCGCACAACTTTGAAGTAGTAATAAATCGCCACCGCTACATAGAGTGTGGCGATCACCGCGAGGTTATAGTGATGCGTCTGGATCAGCGCCAGGAAGATGTAATATTTCCCGAGGAACCCGGCGGTGGGCGGAATGCCCGCGAGCGAGAGCAGGAAAATCAGCATCAGCACGGCATACCCCGGACTCTTGTGCATCAGGCCTGCGATATCGTCCATGTCCTCACCGATTATGCCCTGGCGTCGCATGGCCACCAACACCAGAAACGCGCCCAGGTTCATGAAGGTGTACACCATCACGTAGACCGCGATTCCGTTGATGCCGGTATCGTTGCCGGCCACCAGGCCGAGCAGCATATACCCCGCGTGCGAAATCGAGCTGTAGGCCAGCAGCCGCTTGATGTTGGTCTGATTGATCGCCGCCAGGTTGCCTATAGTCAATGTGATCACGGCCACCACGGCCAGCATCGGCCCCCAGACCTCTTTCAGAGTGCCGAACGGCGAGCCCTGTCCGTAAAACATGCGCAACAGAAACGCGATCGACGCGGCCTTCGACGCTACCGAGAGATACGCCGTCACCGTGGTAGGCGCGCCCTCGTAAGCGTCCGGCGCCCACATGTGAAACGGCACCGCAGAGATTTTGAACATCAGTCCGATCGTGGTGGTCGCGAGCGCCAGGAAGACGATCGGATCCCACACCGGCCGCGCCTGAATGGCAGTGCTGATCTCGCTCAGCTTGGTGGATCCTGCAATCCCATAGAGCACCGAAAATCCATATGCCAGAAATCCGGTGGAGAAGGCGCCCAACAGCAGATACTTAATGGCCGCCTCGTTCGACCGCTTTTCGCGCCGGAGAAATCCAACCATCACGTAGAACGTGAGCGCCATCAGCTCGAGGCCGACAAACAGCGTGACCAAGTCCGTCCCGGTGGCCAGGAAATACATGCCGCACTGCGCGAACAGGATCAGCCCGTAATACTCGCCGTGATGCTCGCCCGCGATTTCGAGGTACTTATACGACACCAGCGCCACCATGAGCGCGGCCACCAGGAAGATCCAGTTAAAGAAGATACCGAAGTTGTCGATTGTCACCGACCCGCCAAAGCCCTGAAGCGACGGCGTCGAGTTGGCCGCCAGAAAGAGTTGCTGCTTCACCAGACCGAATCCCGTGAAGCCTTCGGCGAGCACCACGAAGATCAGCAGCCACTTGCGTTGGCGCGGATCGGGGAAGATCCAGAAATCGAACAGCAGAATGGCGCAGCCAAACAACGCCAGCATGATCGCCGGAATGATGGTGAAGTGATCGTTGGCTGAGTAAAACTGGCTGAAATTCATTTCGCACCCCCGGTCCGATCACTCTGAACCACCGCCAACCGGACCGCGGGCGCCTGGCCGAAATATCCGGGATGGACTCGTTCCACGATCTCCGCCACCGGCCTCCTTAAGATATCGAAATACGGTTTGGGATAAATTCCGATCCACACCGCCCATGCGATCAAGGGCACGAACACCAGAATCTCGCGCAGGGTCATATCGGGAATCGTCAGATTCTTGCCGTTGGTGACCTGGCCCAGCATGGTGCGCTGGTACAGCCACAACAGATACGCCGCGCCCAGAATCACGCCGGTCACCGCGAAGGCAACCCAAATCCGGTTGGCCTCGAACGCGCCCTGTAAGATCGTGAACTCGCCCACGAAGCCGTTGAGCAGCGGCAATCCCGCCGAGCTCAGCATGGCGATGGCGAAGATGATGGCGAACTTCGGCATCACGTGCGCCAGTCCGCCGTACTCGGAAATCTCGCGCGTGTGACGGCGTTCATAGATCACGCCGATCACCAGGAAGAGCATGCCGGTGGAGATGCCGTGATTCAACTGCTGCAGCACGCTGCCCGCAATTCCGTTGGGCGTCAGGGCAAAAATCCCGAGCGTGCAGAAACCCAGGTGGCTGACCGATGAGTAAGCCACCAGCTTCTTCCAATCCTTCTGCATCAGGCTCACCAGCGCGCCGTAGATGATTCCGATGATCGAGAGCACCGCCAGAACCTGCACAATCGTTTTGTCGGCGGAAGCTTGCGGCAGCAGAGGCAGGGAGAAGCGCAGGAACCCATACGTCCCCATCTTCAGCAGCACCGCCGCCAGAATCACCGAGCCCGCGGTTGGAGCTTCCACGTGCGCATCGGGCAGCCAGGTGTGGAACGGGAACATCGGCACCTTGATGGCGAAGCCGATGAAGAACGCCCAGAATACCCACTGCTGCATGACCGTCGACATGTTGGTTACCTTCATCAATTCGCTGATCTCGAAGGAGTAAAATCCGAACTGACTGAAGTGCTGGAAGTAGAGCGTGAGGATGCCGAGCAGCATCAGCGCCGAACCGGCTAGCGTGTACAGGAAGAACTTGATGGCGGCGTACAGTTTTCGCGGACCGCCCCATATGCCGATGATGAAGTACATCGGCACCAGCACCAGTTCCCAGAAGATGTAGAAGAGGAAGACATCGAGCGACAGAAATACGCCGATCATTCCGGTCTGCAGCAGCAGGAACATCGCATAGTATGCGCCCACGCGGTCCTGAATCGCGTTCCAGGAAGAGAGTGTCGCGATGAAGCCCATCAGCGTGGTGAGCATGATCAGCAGCATACTGATGCCGTCCACCCCGATGTGATAGTGGGCGCCCAGGGAAGGAATCCAGTTGATCTGTTCCTCGAATTGAAATCCGGGAGCGCCTGCCTGAAACCGCGAGGCCAGCGGCAAAGAAATCAGAAATCCGCCGAAACTGACGAGGTTCGCGCCGATGCGGAAGACGTTATCGACAGTCGCTTGGGAGGCCCCAAGCCTTCGCGCCACCATCGAGGCAAACAGCAGCGCCGCGAGCCCAACCAGCGGGTAGAAGAGGATGATGCTCAGTAAGTGCTGGTCCATATGGTTACCGCGCGATGTAATACCCCAGGAACGCCAACGCTCCCACCACTACGAACAGCGCGTACGACTGCAGGCGGCCGCTTTGCAGCAAATTGACAGGGTACGAGAGCATCTTCACCGAGAACGATCCGAAGCGCACCGCGCCGTCGATGATCCAGGTGTCCCACCACATCGAAACCTTCGCCGTGAAGCGCGTCAGCCAACCCGCGCCGTTGACGCCGCCATCCACTATGCTGCGGTCGAACGCCCCAAGCACTGTGCCGCCGCCTTTGCAGAGGCCGTCCACGAACAGGAAGTCGTAAAACTCATCCACGTACCATTTGTTGTATAGAAGCGTATGAAGCGGCTTGCAGCGCGCGCCGATTCGCTCGGGGATCTCGGTCCTGACGCAGTAGAAGTACCGCGCCAGCGAGATTCCGATGATCGCGATGGCCACCGACAGACCCATCAGGATCCATTCGGTGTTCGCCGAATGCTGGCCTTCCTTCGCCGCCACCACGGCCGCCGACGCGAATGACGGCTCCAGCCAGTGTTCGAATCCGCGCCAGCTCTCGCCGAAGAGGGTCCACAGCTTCGGCACACCCAGCCAGCCGGCGAATACGCTCCCGGCCGCCAGCAGCATCAGCGGCACCGTCATCGACGCCGGCGATTCGTGAATGTGCGCCTCCACTTCCGGCGAAACGCGCGACTTGCCGTAGAACGTCATGTTCATCAGCCGCCACATATAGAACGCCGTCATCGCCGCCGTTGCCAGGCCGACCGCCCAGAGCCACGTTGCACCCTTGGGCGAACTGTACGCCTGCCACAGAATCTCGTCCTTCGAGAAGAAACCCGCCAGTCCGGGGATGCCGGCGATGGCCACCGAGCCGACCCACATCGTCCAGTGCGTAATCGGGATCTTGTCCTTGAGCCCCCCCATCTTGCGCATGTCCTGCTCGCCGCCCATCGCGTGGATCACCGAGCCCGAGCAAAGGAAGAGGAGAGCCTTGAAGAATGCATGCGTGAAGACGTGGAAGATGGCGACCCAGTATGCGCCCACGCCCAACGCCAGGAACATATACCCGAGCTGGCTCACTGTGGAGTACGCCAGCACGCGTTTGATATCGTTTTGCACCAGCGCGATGGTGGCCGCCAGGATCGCCGTGAACGCGCCCACTGCCGCCACTACGGTCGCCGTGTTCGGCGTCAATTCGAACAGCGCAGCCGATCGCGCAACCATGTAGACGCCGGCCGTCACCATGGTGGCCGCATGGATTAGCGCCGAAACCGGCGTGGGACCTTCCATGGCATCGGGCAGCCAGACATACAGTGGAACCTGCGCCGATTTTCCGGTAGCGCCGAAGAACATCAGCAGCGACATCACGCTTAGCACGCCGAAGCCGGCGACCTCAGGCGCATACTGTCCGCTGCGCAGCACTAGGTTGACGTCGGTGAATTTCAGCGTGCCGAGGACCGACAGCATCAGCAGCATGCCCAGGACGAATCCGGCATCGCCCACGCGATTGACGATGAACGCCTTCTTCCCGGCATCGCCCGCCGACTTCTTCTGGAAGTAAAACCCGATCAGAAGGTAGCTGCACAACCCCACGCCTTCCCAACCTACGAAGAGCAGCGCGTAGTTGTTGGCCAGCACCAGCATCAGCATGAAGAACACGAACAGGTTGAGATAACCGAAGAAACGGTAGTACCCGTTGTCGTGCGCCATGTAGCCGGTGGAGTAAACGTGAATCAGAAAACCGATGCCGGTCACCGTCAGAATCATCACACTGCTCAACGGGTCCAGCAGAAATCCCCAATCGATGGAGAAGGTCGCGGGTTGCCCATTAGCCATATGGAACGGCAGCCCCGCCAGCCAGGTAAACTTGACCACTTCATGACTCCGGAGCGTCTGTTGGGAAAGTTCCCACACCGCGCCCGCGGAGAAGATGAAGGACAGAAGGATCATCCCAGGGCAGATGATGTTGATCAGGAACTTCAGCGGCGAGTGGTGATGATGATCGTGCGAGTGGCCGTGATCGTGATCATGATCGTGCGAGTGCGCATGCCCGTGATCGTGGTCGTGCGAATGCCCGTGATCATGCGAATGACCATGGCCGTGCTCAAAGATGGGCTCCACGCCGGGAGCGATGGCCACAGTGGACTTCGGCTGAGGATCCAGCCGCTTTCCCAACAGAAGCATCAGTGCCGCTCCGAAGAGCGGAAACAAAGGAATCAGCCAGATTTGGTCGAGAAAGTTCACGGGTCTCCTACCACTTCAACAAGTCGACTTCATCCGCCAGCACCGTCTCTTTATTGCGGAACAGTGCGATCAGGATGCCCAGCCCGACGGCGGCTTCCGCCACCGCATCGGTAATCACGAAAATCGCGAAGATCTGCCCTTTGGGGTTGCCCCACGCATGCGAGAACGCGATCAGGTTAATGTTTACGGCGTTCAGAATCAGCTCGATCGACATCAAAATGATCACGATGTTGCGGCGCGTCAGCACGCCGACAGTGCCGATCAGCAGGAGGGCGGCGCTCAACACCAGGTAATGAATGGTCGTAATCGGATGCATGCGGGTCAGATCCTCTTTTTGGCCATTACCACCGAGCCCACCACCGCAACCAGCAGCAGAATGGAAGCCACCTCGAAAGGCAGCAGGTATTCCGAAAACAGGGATTCGGCGATCGCCTCCGTGTTGCCCAGATGGATGGCGGGAACATCCGTCACAACTCCCTCGATGTGGAAGGCGTTGGGGCCACCCTTATAAAAACAGAACGCGATCTCCGCGCCCACGGCCGCCACCGCAGCCAGGGCGATCATCCACTGGCCATTGAACTGGCGCTCCTTGGCCGCCTGGTCCAGGTTCACCAGCATGATCACGAACAGGAACAGCACCATGATGCCGCCGATGTAGAGGACAATCTGCACCGCGAACAGGAACTCCGCCTTCTGCATCAGGTAAAGTCCCGCCACGCCCATCAGGGAAACGATCAACGAGATGGCGCTGTGCACAGCGTTGCGGCGGGTGATGGTGAAGATTCCGCCTAGCAGCGTCATCGCCGCGAAAATGTAGAACAACACGGTGTCTAGCATTTGTATTGTGTCGGACGGGGCCCCTCTTCGAGCGTTTGCCGGTCCCATATCTGGCCTTCGCGAGTGTACGTGGCCATTTCGAAATCCTGCGTCAGTTCCAGAGCATCCACGGGGCAAGCGTCCTCGCACAGCCCGCAGAACATGCACCGCGACGTGTCATAGGTAAAGTTAGTGAGTTCCTTGCGCTTGGTCTCTTCATTGCGCTGGCTGGTCACCACGATCAGATTTTCCGGACAGGCCAGCGCGCACAAATTGCAAGCGATGCAAAGCGTCTCGCCGTTGTCCGGGTTGATATTCAGCCGCGGAGCCCCGCGGTACCGCTCCGCCACCTTGGGCCGCTCCGCCGGATATTGCTCCGTGTAAATGTACTTCGGATTCTGATTCCGGAACGTAACCCAAAGTCCCTGAAACAGGTCCACGAGAAATATCTGTTTAAGTAGCTTGCCCATAGACTTTCGACTTTCTCTTCACCGCAGAGCCGCAGAGAACGCTGAGGAACCGCAGAGAAGAAAACTCAAATGGTTTTCTCTGCGTCTTCTCTGCGCGCTCAGCGTCTCTGCGGTGAAAGAACCCTTCCTTCATCGATCCACTTCTCCCAACACGATGTCCAAGGTCCCGATCACTGCCACGACATCCGCCACCAAGCCGCCCCGGATCATGCGGTCCAACGCTTGCAGATTCACGAACGACGGCGGCCGCACGCGGCAGCGATATGGCTGCGTGGAGCCGTCGCTCACCACGTAATACCCCAATTCGCCCTTCGGCGCTTCGATGGAGACGTAGGCTTCGCCTACCGGCGGCTTGATCACCTTGCCCACCTTGCCCATGATGGGGCCTTCGGGAATTGCCTCTACGGCTTGCCGCATGATGCGAACCGATTGGCGCATCTCTTCCATCCTAACCACGTATCGGTCATAGGTATCGCCGGTCTCGCGAGTCGGAATTTCGAAGTCATATTTCTCGTATCCGGAGTACGGCTGCGCCTTGCGCAGGTCCCACTTCACGCCCGCTGCGCGCAACACCGGCCCTGTCACGCCGAAGTCCTTGCACTCATCGGCGCTCAGGATTCCGACGCCCTTCAGCCGTCCTACCCAGATGCGATTGTTGGTCAGCAGCTCTTCGTATTCGTCCACCTTGGGCACGAACATGTTGCAGAAGTCGCGGATGTCCTGCTCGAAACCGTCGTAGGTCTCGTAAAGCAGCCCGCCGATGCGGAAAGCATGCGTGGTCAGCCGGGCGCCGCAGTACTTCTCGAAAATCTTCAGCGCCTCTTCGCGTTCGCGCAGGCAGTAGAACACCGGCGTGATCGCGCCGATATCCAAAGCGTGCGTTCCCAGCCACAGCAGGTGGCTGGCGATGCGGTTCAGTTCCGTCAAAATCACACGCACGGCCTGCGCCCGCGGCGGCGCTTCTACGTTCAGCATCTTCTCCACAGCCAGGCAATAGCCCAGTCCGTTGGAGACGGCCGCCACATAGTCCATGCGGTCCACGTAAGGATTGAACTGGGCGTACGTGCGGTTCTCGGCGATCTTCTCCACGCCGCGATGCAGGTAGCCGATGACGCATTCCGTCCCCAGCACCTTTTCGCCGTCGAGCTTGAGGATGACGCGCAACACCCCGTGCGTGGAGGGGTGCTGCGGACCCATGTTGAGAACCAGTTCAGTGGAATCTAAGAATGTGGAGTCCGGCATACGCGCTTCACTGGCCGCTTTCGATACCCAGGTTTTCCTGCACCCAACGGTCGTCCTGCTGAAGAATTCCGTAATCTTTACGCAGCGGATAGCCCTGCCATTCTTCCGGCAGTAAAATGCGGCGCATGTCGGGATGCCCGGCGAATTCGATGCCGAACATGTCAAACACTTCGCGTTCCAGCCAGTTGGACGTGAGGTGCACGCCCACCGCGCTTTCCGGCTTGTAGCCCTCGGCTAGATATGACTTGATCCGCACCCGCTCGTTGCGGGCGAAACTGTAGATGATGTAAACCAGATCGAACCGCTCCGGCCGCTTCGGCCAGTCGGCGGCCGTGATGTCCACCAGGTAATCGAAATCCGCTTCCAGCTTGAGGTATTCCAGAACCGGGATGGCCGCGTCCGGTTTGACCACGATAAAGTTCTGTCCCAGGTAAGTGGAGGTCTCGGTAATTCGATCGCCGAAGCGTTCTTTCAGTTCCTTAGCGAGATCGCTTTCCCAAGGAGTGGCGGCCATGGTAGCGGGAGGTTTTGGTGGAGCAGCGTGCCCCGCGGCGGGGGCCGGTTTGGCAGGTGCAGCCGGCTTGGCCGGTGGCTTTGCGCCCTCGCCTTCTGCAGGCGCAGGCACATCCGAGCCCCCCGGCTTTTGCTCGTCAGCCATGGAATCTCCTCTGGTGAAGACTCCTACACATATCACCGACGGTAGACAAGTGTCAAATAGCCACAACACCCAAGAGTGGGTGATGGATACGCTGCCGACTGCCGCTTTCCCGGCCGCATTTCCGCGGCGCTGAATTCCCCGTCGCGACCGTTCAACCCCCGTTACGCGCCAATCGCTTCCCAAGTCTCGGCGAAATGGCGGGATTGTGATGTAATGGAAGGACTTCCCGTATGTCCAATGTAGCCAAACGCGTTCGCAGAGCATGCAAAGCAGCGTCCCGCCGTTTCCGCGAGCTGCGCATGATTGCGTTCGGTCTGGCTTCTAAGAATCATGCTGTCCTGGCGCACATTATTCCCATGCGCCGCTGCAATCTCTCCTGCACCTATTGCAATGAGTACGACGATGTTTCGAAGCCCGTCGCCATCGAGACAATGTACGAACGGCTCGACCATCTGGCGTCGCTTGGCGCAAGCATTGTCACCATCAGCGGCGGCGAACCACTGCTGCATCCCGATCTGGACCTGATCATCGCGCGCATCCGTCGCAACGGCATGATCGCCGGCATGATTACGAACGGCTACCTGCTCACCGCCGACCGCGTCAAGCGGCTCAATCTCGCCGGCCTCGACCACCTGCAGATCTCCATTGACAACGTCCAGCCGGACGATGTCTCGAAGAAGAGCCTGAAGGTGCTCGATCGCAAATTGCAGATTCTGGCCGAGCACGCCGATTTTCACGTGAACATCAACTCCGTAGTGGGCGGCGGCATCCACACACCGAAGGACGCGCTGGTGATTGGCAAGCGCGCTCTCGAACTCGGCTTCACTTCCACGGTGGGCATCATCCACGATGGCGACGGCCAGTTGCAGCCGCTCCAGAACGAAGAGCGCGATGTCTATTCCGCCATGCGCGCGATGGAGAAGAGCAGCTACGCGCGCATCAACGGGTTCCAGGACAATATCGCGCACGGAAAAGAAAACCACTGGCGGTGCCGCGCCGGTTCGCGCTACCTCTATATTTGCGAGGATGGTTTGGTCCACTACTGCTCACAGCAGCGCGGTTACCCTGGCAAGCCCCTGGCGCAATACACCCTCGACGACATCCGGCGCGAATACCGCACCGCCAAAAGCTGTGCCCCGCGCTGCACCGTAGCCTGTGTGCACCAGGTCTCGCAGATCGACTTTTGGCGAGGCAAGCAAGACCTGACCTCGACGGCGGTGGAAGAATCCCAAAGCCTGGTGCAGATCCGCTAGCGTTCCGGACTGCTGCTCTTTTCGGGCCGAACGCGTTTACACCTGGTGCTTCCGATCGCCAATCCTGTTCGTGTTACCGTGAAAATTCCATGCAACTTCCCAGCGCAGCCGATCTAACTCAGTGGAGTCCCGACTCCTGGCGACAGCGTCCCGCGCTGCAGCAGCCGGAATATCCCGACCCTGCCGCGCTCGATCGGGTGCTCGCCGAATTGCGCCAGCTTCCACCCCTGGCCGTCAGTTGGGAAATCGTGCAGCTTCGTCAGCAACTCGCCGAAGCCGCCGCTGGCGCGCGATTCGTGCTGCAGGGCGGCGATTGTGCCGAACGCTTCTGCGATTGTAAAGCGCCGCGCATCACCAACACCCTGAAGCTGCTGCTGCAGATGAGCCTCGTCCTGGTGGTAGGAGCGCAGCGGCCGGTCATCCGCATCGGACGTTTTGCCGGACAGTACGCCAAGCCGCGCTCCGCAAATGACGAGACGCGCGACGGCGTGACGCTTCCCTCGTATCGCGGCGACATCATCAACCGCCCTGAGTTCACCGCCGAGGCGCGCACGCCCGACCCACAACTTCTGCTCCGCGGATATGAGCACGCCGCCCTGACCCTCAACTTCGTGCGCGCCCTCATCAAGGGAGGCTTCGCCGACCTGCACCACCCGGAATATTTCGACCTCGAATGGATGCGCCACTCGCCGCTCGCTCCCGAGTACACCCGCATTGTGGAAACCATCCGCGAGTCGCTGCTCTTCATGGAGAGCATCCTCGGCATCCGTGCCGGCGAGACTGACCGCATCGATTTCTTCACCGCGCACGAGGCGCTTCATCTCGGCTACGAGGAGGCGCAAACGCGCCAGGTGCCGCGCCGGCCGGGCTACTTCAATCTCACCACTCATTTTCCATGGGTGGGACTGCGTACCAATCAGCCGGACGGAGCGCATGTCGAGTATCTCCGCGGCATCGAAAACCCCATCGGGGTGAAGGTCGGCGGCAAAGTCTCACGCGACACTGTGGCGCGTTGGCTCGACATCCTCGATCCGCAGCGGCAAGCCGGCCGCCTGACGTTGATCCACCGCTTCGGAGCCCGCCGCATCGCCGAGGAACTGCCGCCGCTGATCGAGGCCGTCCGCGCCGAAGGCGGGAAGGTGCTCTGGATCTCCGACTGCATGCACGGCAACACGCACACCACGGCCGGCGGTGTGAAAACCCGTAACTTTGAGGACATCTGCTCGGAAGTGGAGCAGTCCTTCGATATTCACCACGCTCACGGTCAGAAGTTGGGCGGCGTGCACGTCGAAGTCACCGGCGAAGATGTCACCGAGTGCATCGGCGGCTCGAGTGGTCCCACCGAACAGGATCTGTCGCGCGCGTATCAATCGGAAGTGGACCCAAGGCTGAATGGCGAGCAGGGCATCGAACTGGCCTTCCGTATCGCACGTAAGATGAAGAACGGCGCTTAGGCGCAAAGACGCACCAAGCATCTAAATTGATCTGCGTTCATCTGCGGCTTACAGATCTTTGTGCTGGCCGCGTTTCGGAGAATCTCAAACCCTTTTTAGCGGCAGATGAACGCGGATGTGTCGCCCTCCCGCTCCGTAATCCGGTATCCAACGAAAAAATAAGTCCCTTATCCGGCCACAAGATCTGAAGGATTAGGTGTGCTGAGGCCCGATCCGCAGCTCCTAAGGAGAATCTCGCCGATGACGAAGCTTGTTTCCGAACGGATCAAGAGTCTGCTGAGAATGTCGACCGTCAGGGCCGCGGCCTTCGGCGTATGCCTGTTCCCTTCATGGCTCGCTGCGCAGGAAAGTCCTTACATCGTGACCTACGATCACCATCTGGAAGAGCCGGGCAATCTCGAGGTTGAGTATTTCTCCACCTTCGGCACGCAGCGGTTCGGCAAC
This sequence comes from uncultured Solibacteraceae bacterium, assembly GCA_963815475.1. Classification (GTDB taxonomy): domain Bacteria; phylum Acidobacteriota; class Terriglobia; order Bryobacterales; family Bryobacteraceae; genus Sulfopaludibacter. The sequence continues at coordinate 4,827,173 of CAWFHD010000003.1, forward strand.
AATTTCATCGCTTCGTGGGTGGAATTCGAATATGGCGTCAAGGCGTGGTGGACCGCCGAATTGTACCTGGACGGGCAGAGCACTTTTCACGACAGCACAGTCTTCACGGGCTTTCGAATCGAGAACCGATTCCGCGTGCTGCGGACGGAGCATTTCATCAACCCGGTGCTCTATGTGGAATACGAAAATACTACGGATGCCGACAAGATCATAAAAGAAGTGGAGGGCCACGATGTCGCTTCGGACACCCTGGATCCCAATTCCGTCCTGAAACAGGGTCACAACCACGAGCTCGAACTCAAGGCGATCCTGTCCAAAGACTGGCGGGGCTGGAACTTCTCCCTCAATCCGCTGGCCGTAAAAAATCTGTCACCCAGCGAGCCGTGGGAGTTCGGTTATGCCGTGGGGTTCAGCCGGCCCCTGGCGCTCAAAGCGTCTTCGAGGAATTGTAATTTCTGTCTGGAGAACGTGATTGCCGGGGTGGAAATGTATGGAGGGTTGGGCGATACGGCCAGTCTCGGCCTGCATGAGACCTCGCACTATCTCGCCCCGGTTGTCGCCTGGAATCTTCCGTCGGGATGGACGTTTCGCCTGTCGCCCGGGTTCGGACTGAACGACAACAGTTACCACCTCCTTCTGAGATGGGGCGTGTCGCATGAGTTTTCCGGCTTCGGCGAGAAGCTACAGAAGTTGTTCGGAGGACGGTCATGAAACGAGCCGCAGGATTGCTTCTTCTTGTGTGTGCGGCACTGTTTGCGCAGTCATCCCAACTGGCACAAGTATTCGCGGACGTGCCCGCTAAGGCTCGGCCCAAACTCAATCCCTTGGCGAAGGATCCTAGTGCTGTGCTGGCCGGCAGGAAGCTCTTTGAAGACCACTGCGCTGTGTGCCACGGCAGCGAAGGCATTGGCGGGAAGGCGCCTAGCCTGATGAGCGCCGAGGTTCAGCAAGCCTCGCCCGGCGAAATCTTCTGGGTGATCACCAACGGAGTAATTCGCAAGGGAATGCCGGCGTGGGCCAAGCTTCCCCCGCCGCAACGATGGCAAATCGTGGCGTTCCTCACTTCCATGAATGCGCCAAATACGTCTGCCCGATGAAGGGCATCGGTCAGGCAACGCCAACCGTTAGTTCGACCGCAAGGCAACCATCGGATCGATCCTGGATGCTTTCCAGGCGGGAACATACCCCGCGAACGCTGCAACCGCGATCAGTAGCGTTCCCACCTCGATAAATGTCACCGGGTCGCCGGGCGTGATCCCAAACAACAGACTGCCCAGCGCGCCTGACAAAACTCGCGACACTCGCCATTCCTAACGCCAGGCCTATAGCGGCCAATCCAAGCGTCCGGAGCACAATGCGGAGTTGCAGGTCAGTGGCGGACGCTCCCAGCGCCATCCGAATTCCGATTTCCTGCACTCGTTGATTGACCGAATACGAAATCACAGCGTAGATCCCCAGAGAAGCGAATATCAAGGCGAAAGCCGCGAATCCGCCAAGCAATAGCACCAGGAACCGTCGCGGTGAAACCGCTCTGTCGACCAGATCCTGGAATGTCACAAACTCGCGGACCGGCAGATTGTGGTCGATCGGCCGGAGAGCCGTTCGAATCCCTGCCGCCAGACTATCCGGTGGAAGCGCGGTTCGCACGATGAGTTGCATCGCCGCGTAATCCCCTTGTTGCCGCATCGGCATATACAATTCCGATCCGCCCGCCGCTTCCAGAGCTGTATGACGGACGTCGGCGACTACGCCCACCACGGCCATGACCCTTCGCCCCACATTGATTGAGATCGCCTGTCCCACTGGATTCTGGCCGGGCCACAACGTGCGGGCCAGCGTCTCATTGACCACCGCGACGAGTTCGCTGGATGCGCGATCCCTCTCCGTAAATTCTCTACCCATCCGCAACGGAACTCCTGCCGCCTCGAAATACCCGTCGCTCACAACCCGAATGAATGCCTCAGGCTGATGGCCCTTCTCGTAGACCTGTCCTACAGCGGCGACACCGAACGACCGGTCGTCGCGCAGTGGCAGGACGTCAGTAATCCCCGCCGCCACGATGCCAGGAACCGACCGGGTCCGGTGCAGCACCTCATCGATAAAGGAGTTCTGCTGCGCGAAACTCGAGATCCGAAAACTCGGGTCAATCCTCAGGGCGGCCGCTCGCTCCGGTTGAAATCCCAGATTGACGTCCAGGACGCGGAGAAAACTTCGAATCAACAGCCCCGCGCCGACCAGCAGTATGCAGGCGAAGGCGAGCTCGGTAACTACCAGCCCGTCGCGGACCCAGGCGTGCCGCTTGCCGCCGCTCGACCCGCGGCCGCCCTCTTGCAGTCCCTTCACGAAGGGAGAGTGCCGTGACCCGAAACGCCGGCAGCAGTCCAAAGAGCACCCCGGAGCCGACCGCTGCCAGTAAGGTGAAGAGGAGCGCGCTTCCATCGATCCGAACGCTTTCGAGCAAGGGAAGGTTGAATGCATGGAGGTGCGCCAGTTCGCGCGTACCGGCCACTGCGAGTACCAGTCCCAACACGGCGCCGCAACATGAGAGCGCCACGCTCTCCGTAAGCATCTGCCGCAGCAGCCGGAAACGTCCGGCTCCTAACGCCGCCCGCAGCACCATCTCCTTTTGCCGCGTGCCTAACCTCGCCAATTGCAGATTCGAAAGATTCGCGCATACAATCAACATCACCGCGCCAACCGCGCAGGCAAGCACGAAGAGAGAAGGAATCACTCGCCCGCTCACGTGCTGTGCCAGCGGCGTCAGCAGAGGAGCAATGCTGTTCCGCTCCGGATGCCGACTCTGCAGTTCTTTCCCGAGTGTCGATAGCTCAGCCTGAGCCGCCTGTACGGTCGCGCCAGGCTTCAGTCTTCCGATGACCTTCATCGTGTTTCCTTGAGGTTTGGTTTTGTCATTCAGCGGCCAGGGAATAAAGATGTCGACGGGTGTGCCCGGCGCAAAGACACTCCCGAAATCAAAGGATGCAGGCAGCACGCCCACCACCGTCGCGGGCTGGTTGTTCAAAGTCAGCTTCCGGCCCACTACGTTGGGGTCTGGAGCAAACCGCCTCCGCCAAAAGCTGTAGCTCAAGACGACGGCGGGCGGAGCGGAATACCTCCCCTGGCACTCCTCGGCGGTGAACGATCTTCCGATTGCGGGGTGCACACCCAGCAGTCGCGAAGAAGTTCCCGGTCACGGGAACACTGGTAACCCGTTCCGGCTCCCCGGTTCCGGTCAGTTCCTTGTCGCCCACACGGTAGTATCCGCTCCAACCCGCCAGATCGGAGAACGATTGGTTCAATTCCCGGAGGTCTGAATAGTGTTCGGCTTGCGTGGTGGTGAAGTCGTCGCCGTTGGTAATCCATACCAGCCGTCCGGGATCGCGAAACGGGAGCGGGCGCAGTAGCAGCGCATTGACCACACTGAAGACCGTGGAACTGGCTCCGATGCCAAGTCCGGCGATGAGAATCGTAAACGCCGTAAATCCGGCATCGCGCCGCATGCCGCGAAACGAGTGGCGTAGATCCTGCGTCAGGTCGCTCATCCAGCGCGCGATCCAGGTGGATCGGGCTTCTTCCGATTTTTGTGTCATATTGCCAAACTTTCTGTGCGCCGCGGCGCGCGCTTCCTGCTCGGACATGCCTTGTGCCACCAGATCCTCAGCCATCGACTCGATGTGGAATTCCATCTCTTCCCACAGCAATCGCTGCCTTGCGCCGTGATCCAGCCAATACCGTAATCGCCGTCGAAAAAGTTTCCAACGTGAACCCGCTCGCATGCATTTCGTCCGACTATGGGCGACCTGTTCCTCTGCTCCCATAGACAGTCTGAGTATTGGACGCCAGGGTTCTGGCGCGGTTAGGCGGGGAAAACAATTCTTTTCATCAGGCAGGCTTTGGGGACGACTTTCGCAGTTTCAGGTTAGTCGCTCTTGCGGTCGGGCGCCCGTACCAGCACTCGCTGCAGGACCTCGCTCATTTCCGTGGCCGTCCAAGGCTTGGGGATCACACCGTCGAAGCCGTAGCGTGCGAAGTCGGACATCACCGGAGAATCCGCGTAGCCGCTGGACACAATCAGCTTGGCGGCCCGATCCATCTCTCTGAGTTTGACCGCGGTTTCGATGCCGCCCATGCCGCCGCTCACTGTCAGATCGAGCAGCACAGCCTCGAAACGCCTGCCCGCGGTCTGCGCTTCTTCGTAAAGGGCGATCGCCTCAGCTCCATCGGCGGCAGTCTTGACGTCGTAACCGAGTCTGCTGAGAACTGCGTTGAGAAGGTTGCGGACGGCCGCCTCATCGTCCATCGCCAGGATGCGCTCCCGGCCCCGGTGCGTTGGCCTTGGAGTTGGAGCCTCGGCCGCCGGCCCTTCCAGCGATGCCGGCAACTCCATCAGGAACGTCGACCCCTGTCCCGGTGTCGACTTTACGCTAATCTGCCCGCCGTGCTTGGCCACGATGGCGTATGCCGTCGCCAGTCCCAGGCCGCTCCCGCCGCGCTTGGTTGTGAAGTAGGGGTCGAAGATCCGCGGCAGCACATCGTGCGCGATTCCGCAGCCATAGTCTCGAACCGAAATCCGGATGCGTTGGCCGGGATCGGTGCAGTCCGCGTTCTCGGCGCGAACCTCGATGATCCCGCCTTCCGGCATTGACTGCCGGGCATTGAGCAGCAGGTTGTGCAGCACCTGGCTCATCTGGCTCGGATCAACCAGGGCAAAATGGAGATCGGCCGCGATGTTCACCGAGATGCTGATGGCCGCGCCGGCGCGCGCCAACTGCACGGCATCCAGGATCAGTTTGGACATGGATACCACGCGCCGCACGGGAGCGCCACCCTTGGCGAAGGTCAACAACTGAGAGGAGAGAAATGCCGCGCGCCGGCAGGCCTCCACCGTCTGATTGAGATTCTCCTGAACCGGCTCCTTGGGATCCAATTGCAACTTGGCCAATTCCACGTTGCCCTGAACCACGGTCAGGAAGTTATTGAAGTCATGCGCAATGCCGCCCGCCATCACTCCGAGCGATTCCAGCTTGCGTGCGCGCACCAGCTCTTCCTCCATTTGCTCGCGATGCGCAATCTCAGCCATCAGATGTTCCGTGGACTTGAGCAGTTCGGCGGTCCGCTCCTGCACTCGATTCTCCAACGCCTGATTCAAGGCTTCGGACTGGCACTTCGCCGCCAGTAAATCGCCTACCAGGTCGCGGTTCTCAAACTGCAAGCTGAGCGATGAGCTGACTGTAAGGTAGATTCGGTAGGTGGTGACCACGGTGGCGATGGTGAAGACCACGGCCAGCAGTCCCATGGCGGAGTGTGTCTCGTCGCCTTTGATCAGCAGGCGGATGGCCGGGCCCAGACCCGTAGGGACCAGGAATGCCAGGAACGCTTCCGGCCGAGGCGCCAGAAGGGATGCGGCCCCCAACATCATTCCACCCAGCACGAACACTAGAAACACCTGATTCGTCAGATGGTTTTCCGGGTACAACAGAATGCCCGCGCTGCCCCAACCGATGCCCGCGGTACCCGCTCCTATGACGAAGGCTCTCAGCCACCGGACCGCATCGGCGTGCTGTGGCGCCGCGCGCCGGTAGCGCATCGCGAGCACATATCTGCCGATCGCGACCACCACGGTGCATGCCCACCATGCGAGCGTTACGGAACTGGAAACCAGGCTCAGTTGCAGTCCAGCTACCATTGTGGCCGCCAGGATAGTCACACCAAACGTCGTGTTGGCACTGGCGAAGAGGAGCCGAACTTGCCCCGACAACGTCTCTTGTCGCCTGGAATCCTGAGGGGCCCGTGAGGATGGCGGCAGGTTCGGGGACATAGCGGACCAATCGGCGTGAATGGATACTCGAAGGTATCACAATTTCGGCAGACCGTATGCGGTAGGAGCCTGCGCCCGCTGACGATGCCCGAATTCATGAAGTTACCCGCTCTTAGGTGCTATTGAATCCACTTGCGGAGTCCGTTATTCTCAATCTGGCAGTAACGGGAGGCCCTTATGAAACGAACGATTCTGGGGCTGGGTATTTGCATCTACTTAATGGCCAACGCGCCGGAAGCGGCCGATCCCCCGGCGCGCGTGGCGCGCCTCAGTTTCATCGACGGAGCGGTGTCGTTCCGGCCCGCCGCGGTGGAAGACTGGGTGGCGGCCACTTTGAACTATCCACTCTCCACGGGCGATCGCTTGTGGACCGACAAGGACGCTTTCGCCGAATTGCACATCGGGCAGACGGCCATCCATCTGGCGCCACAGGCTGCCTTCGCCCTGTCTTACCTTGACGACATGGTGTTGCAGGTCAGCTTGTCGCAGGGGAGCGCCGATGTATGGCTCCCCGTGATCAACGCCGGTGAGATGGTGGAGGTGGATACTCCCAACGGCGCGGTAACGCTGGTGGAAGCCGGCGCCTACCGGGTAGATGTCGACGTCGATAACGATGCGACGTCCGTCACGGTGCGCACCGGCGAGGCCGACGTGATCGCCAATGGCCGCACCGTCAAAGTGCGGCCGGGCCGCATGCTGCAACTGGTGGCGAACCAGGAACTGGCGGACACGCAGCAGGCGCCGGCGCCCGATCCCTGGGAAGAGTCGTGTGCCGCGCGCGACCAGGCGGCGGAGCAAGCGGTGTCCGATGCCGAAAACTATGTGCCGCCCGACATGGAGGGCGCCGAAGACCTGGCGCAGAATGGCGACTGGAGCACCGATCCGACCTATGGGCCTGTTTGGCGTCCCGTGAACCTGCCCCCCGATTGGGCGCCTTATCGCAACGGCCACTGGTCTTACATTCCGCCTTGGGGCTGGACGTGGATTGACCAGGCGAAGTGGGGCTTCGCCCCGTTCCATTACGGCCGCTGGGCGCTGGTGAGCGGAAGTTGGGTGTGGGCGCCGGGTCGCCGCACCGAGCATCCCGTGTATGCGCCGGCGCTGGTGGTGTTTTTGAGTGGCAATCGCCTGAACGCCATGCGCTCCGGCAAGGGACTGGTGGCCGGCTGGATTCCCCTGGCTCCTCGCGAGATCTATCGGCCGCCTTACACCGCGAGCGAAAACTACGTGCATCGCATCAATGCGGCCGCGGGGGCCGATGGGATGGGCACGGTGGCAGGATCCCCCACTTACCGGAATCGCGACCAGATGATCGCGGCGCCGCTCGAAAGGCTCCTCGGGGCGCAGCCTGTGGCGCCCGGCGCCATCCGCGTTCCGCGCGACGTGGCGGCAGCCGCGAGGCCGGTGAACATCGCCGATCTTCAGCCCGAGCGCCAGAGCTACCTGGGTCGGCCGGCCGGTTCGACTACGCCGGTAGCCGCTCCGCCCGCGGCGGCAGTGTCGCGAGCCGTGATCGTAAGGCACGAGATTCCGCGAGTGCAGGCGCCGACGCCCGCGACAGCACCGGTGAGCGTCGCGCGGCCGTCGCGCACGGAAACGCCGCCATTGCCCGCCGCGGTGCGGCGGCAGGCGGAACCGCAGAGAGTCGATGACCAGCAGCAGCAGGCTGAACAGCAGCGGCAAGCTGACCAGCAGCGTCAGGCTGAACAACAGCAGCAGGTCGAACAGCAACGTCAGGTCGATCAGCAGCAGCAGGCCGAGCAGCAACGCCAGGCGGAACAGCAACGCCAGGCCGAACAACGGAGACAAGCGGAACAGCAGCGTCAGACCGAGTTGCAGCAGAGGGCGGAACAGCAACGCCAAGCGGAACAACAGCGCCAAGCGGAGCAGCAGCGCCAAGCTGAGCAACAGCGGCAGGCGGAGCAGCAAAGGCAGGCCGAGCAGCGGAGGCAAGCCGAACAGCAGCGTCAGGCCGAGCAACAGCGCCAAGCCGAACAGCAGCGCCAAGCCGAACAGCAGCGCCAGGCCGAATTGCAGCAGCGCGCCGAGCAGCAGCGCCAGGCTGAACAGCAGCGAGCTGAAGAACAGCGGAAGGCCGACGAAGCCAAGAAGGCGGAAGACGCCAGGAAGAAGGGCGGCTTCTAACCACCTTTACGCCGTTAGCAGCGGCCGGACGCTCGTTCCGGCCGGCTCCCCAAAGCGCCTGGCCATTGACTCCACTCCAACACTAGTTTATTCTAGGCCTAGTCGAAATATGCCTGCAAAAAGCTCAGAGCGAAGAGGCCTGTTTCGAGGAGCATTGGAGATGATGATTCTTCGAACGCTCTCGCGCGAGCCCATGCACGGTTATGCGCTGGTGCAGCACATCAGGCAGCGTTCGAATAACCTGCTCCAGGTGGAAGAGGGCTCCCTCTATCCCGCGTTGCAGCGGATGTTGAAGGAGGGTCTGCTGAAGGCCGAATGGGAGATCTCCGCGTCGAATCGCAGGGTCCGCACCTATCGGATTACGGCCGCGGGCAAGAAGCATCTGGAAGCGGAAATTTCCAGCTTCGAACAGATGCTGGGGGCCATTGCGATGGTTCTCGCGCCCTCGGAGTCTTAGGATCGGCCAATGGAGAAATTCCAACAGTGGTTCGGTCGAAAGAAGATCCTGGACGACCTTTCCGAGGAGATCCAACAGCATCTAGAAGAACGGACCGAGGCGCTCATGGCCAACGGGATGAGCCGCCGGGAAGCCGAGACATGCGCGCGGCGCGAGTTCGGCAATACAGCCGCCATTGAAGAAAGAGGTCGGGATATCTGGAGCCTGCCGGTAATTGACGCCCTCGCCGGAGACGTGAAGTTTGCGCTGCGCCAACTCCGCAAGAATTACGGTTTCTCGCTCACCGCGATTCTGACGCTTGCCCTGGGGATTGGAACAACCACAGCCATTTTCAGCCTGGTGAATGCCGTTCTTCTTCGACCGCTGCCGTTTCCCCAGCAGGATCGATTGATGTGGCTGAACCAGCAGGACCGTTCCTTGCCAGGTGTAGTGCCTGAGGCATTGAGCTACCCCGATTATTTTGACTGGCGTGGCCAGAATCGCACGTTCACGGGCATGGCATCGTATGCCAGCAGCACGGCGATCCTCGCCTCCGGAGGGGAACCGCAACACCTGGATGCGATGACTGTCTCGTGGAACCTGTTCGTGGTGCTGGGTGTGGCGCCGGTGATCGGGCGGGATTTTCGGCCGGACGATGAGAAGCCTCAAAATCGTGCCGTGATGTTGAGCTACTCCCTTTGGCAGTCGGCCTTCGGCTCGGCGCGCGATATTGCGTCAAGGACGATCCGGCTGGGCGACCACGACTATACCGTTGCCGGTGTCATGCCGGCCGGTTTTCAATTTCCCATGGGAAGCGCGTCGCCGCCTCTATGGATTTCCCTGGCGGCAGATGCGGACGGCCGCAGCCCCGCAACCAGCCAACGAGGCTTCGACTGCCTGGACGTGATCGCACGCCTGCGGCCTGGCGTGACGCCGGAACAGGCTAAGGCGGACCTCAGTTTGATCGCTGCCAATCTGGCGCGCCAGTATCCCGGCGACAATAAACGCTACACGGCCGCTCTGGTGGTACCCCAACTCCAACACATTATCGGCGACGTCACGCCGGCGCTGCGGTTGCTATTCGGCGCGGTGACGCTGGTGCTGCTGATCGCGTGCTCGAATGTCGCGGGACTCTTGCTGGCCCGTGGTTCGCGGCGCGGTGCGGAATTCGCGCTTCGAGCTTCCATCGGCGCCAGCCGAGCCGCGATTATAAGGCAGTTGCTGGTGGAATCGGTCATTCTGTCCCTCTTTGGGGGGATGGCGGGTGTGGCGCTGGGGTATGGATTGTTGCGCGGGACGGTGCGATTGGTGCCGGTGAACATTCCGCGCATCGAAAGCGCGACGATCGATGGCAGCGTGCTCCTCTTCGTGCTGGTTCTATCCATACTGACGGGGTTGTTATTCGGCGTGCTGCCGGCGTGGCGGATGTCGGAGTTACGCCCGGCTCAAGCCATGGGCGAAGGATCCAGAACCGTGGCTGGAGCGCGCCACAGACGCCGGGTGCAGAGCGCATTGGTGGTTGCCCAGACAGCCATCGGATTGGTCTTGCTGGTGAGTTCGGGACTGCTGATTCGAAGTTTCGTTCGCATTCTGAACGTGGATCCCGGCTTCGATCCGAGGCATGTGTTGACCGCGAGGCTGGCAGTCTCCTTCGACAAGCTGAATCACGACCAGCATCTCGAGTTCTACACCCGGTTGCTGGAGAGGCTTTCCGCGTTGCCCGGAGTCCAGTCCGCCTCGGCAGGATGGCCACTGCCGATGAGTGACAGCAATGCGAAGATTTCCTTCAGCATTGAGGGAATCCCCACGGCCCAAGGAGACGAACCGGACGAAACCACCGGGGTCGCGATGCCCGGCTATTTTGAGACGATGCGCATTCCGCTTCTGGCAGGCCGCACGTTTTCGGATCGGGACGGAACGAAAAGCCCGCCGGTAGTGATCATCAACCAGGCCTTCGCGCGCAAGTATTTCCCAAACGCGAACCCCCTTGGCCAGCGGATCAAGGCTGGTGTGGGCGACGGCGTAATCGACCATCCAGTGCGCGAAGTAGTGGGAGTAGTAGGCGACATCAAGCGCGCGGGGCTCACGGCCGCCGCGGAACCCCAATATTACCTTCCGTACTCCCAGGCCATCGTCACCAATCCCTACGTCATCATTCGCAGCGCTGGCGATCCAGTGCTCCTCGAAGGCGCGCTGCGGGATGCCATTCACCAGGTCGACAAGCTTGTGCCGGTATACCGGGTATCGAAGCTGGAGGACTACCTTTCGAAATCGGCGGCGCAGTCGCGCTTTCAGACACTACTGTTGAGCTGTTTCGCTGGCATTGCGCTGTTGTTGGCGGGGGTCGGTCTGTACGGGTTGCTTTCGTACATGGTTGTTGAGCGCACGTTGGAAATCGGTGTGAGGATGGCATTGGGCGCCAGGAGAGCGGATGTGTTGCGAATGATTGTGCAACATGGCTTGGTGCTCACGGTAGCCGGACTAGCGGTCGGACTGGTCTGCTCGGCGATGATCACCCGAGTTCTCTCTGGCTTGCTCTATGACATCCAGCCTTCCGATACGGTCACCTTTGCGGTGACCACCGGGACATTGCTCCTGGTCGGCTTGGCGGCGAGCACCATCCCCGCTTACCGCGCTGCACAACTCGAGCCGCTGAAGGCGCTGCGAGAATCGTAGTCGGCAGTCGAGATACAGTAAGAGACGTGAGATTTGCCAAACTGTTCCTGCTGGGCGTGTTGGTCGCCGCGGCAGCCGATGTGCCGCTGATCGAGCCGTCAAGCCTCGCGCCGCGTCTTGCCGAAAAGCCGGCGATCTTCTACGTCGGCCCCAACGTGCTGTATCGCAGCAAGCACATTCCCACCGCGATCTACGCGGGACCCACCGGCAAGCCCGAGGGCCTGGAACTCTTGAAGGCGGCCGTGGCGAAACTGCCGCGCGATCGCGAGATCGTGATCTACTGCGGCTGCTGCCCCTGGGATCGCTGCCCCAATGTGAAACCCGCCATCGCGCTCCTGCAGCAAATGGGGTTCACAAACGCCAAGGTGCTGCATCTGCCGGAGTACTTTAAGACCGACTGGATCGACAAGGGCTATCCGGTGGAAAGCGGCGGCGCCAACTAATCGCCGATCCCGGCATCAGCTTACGACCCCGTCACCGAAGCCACGATCCGCTGGATCATTCCATCCACAGCTTTACCATTTGCGTGCCAATGCCATACCAGCACTATGTCGTGCGCGGGATCGACCCAGACGATGTTGCCGCCGTTGCCGATGGCCGCGAAGCTCGATGCCGGGCCGCTGGGCCACTGCTTCTGCTGCGTGTTGAGCCACCACAGGTAGCCATAGTCGGGGCCGTGTGCCGAGGGAGTGGTAGCATCCTGAATCCATTTTGCCGACACCAGTTGCTTGCCTTCCCACTTGCCCTTATTGAGAATCAGCAGCCCGAAGCGCGCCAGATCTTCCGAATTGATCCACAAGCCGCCGCCCCACCGTGTGCCGCCGCTCACCGATTCCACGGGCTTGCCGTTGATCTGCACGGTCGATTTCGCGCCGTATCCCTGCCACTTCCATTCGCCCGATGCGCCGATCTTGTCCATGATGTTTTCTTTGAGCACTTGCGGCAGCGGCTTGCCGAGGACGCGCGCCAGGGAGAGTGCCAGGCGGTTGATGCGCACATCGTTGTATTCATAGAACGTGCCGGGGTCGTGGATTTCGCGCGGCTTTCTCTGCCCGTTGCCGAACTCTTCCAGGCCTATGAAGTTGGCGTTCTTGCCCCACAACTCGCCTTCCCACTCGCTCTCCTGCTGCAGGTGATTCTTCCAGGTGATCCTGGCGTTGTGCGGTGAGTCGTAACCGCCGTCGTGGACGTATTCGGCAACCGGGTCGTCCACGCTGCGGATGAGGCCCTTGGCGAAGGCCAGCGAGGCGGTGGTGGAGAGAAAACTCTTGGCGGCGCTGTATACCGGGTCGTTGGTCTTGGTGTCGCCGAACTCCGCCACAATGTAACCGTGGCGCAGGATGATACCGTTGGTCGCCGCCCGCTGCGCCGGCAAGGCGCCCAGAGTTTTGCCGAACGTGCGTACCTGATCCTTGTCGAAGTCCCATGTGGCGCCATGTGCCTGCGCCCACTCCACGGCATCCTTCAGCTTCGCCGGATCCAGGCCCATTTCGGCGGGGGTTTTGTGCTGCCACCCGCCGGCGGCGGGAAAGTACGTATGCGCGGTCTGTGCAACCAGGCACGGGGCCAGAAGCAGGGCTAGCAGGGAACGACGGTGGATAGTCACGGGGCGAATTCCTTCAGCAGGAAGTGTCCCACATTTTCGAGGCGACGCGGGAAGCAAGCCTGCCTGAATTACGGGCGCAGGTCCATGGTGACTTTGCCGGCCGGACCGTTGTAGATCAGCTCAATCGATTCGATGTTCGATATTTTGCTGCGGTACTGGAAGAAGAGCAGCCCGGCCTGGGGCAGCGCGCGGTCGCCCAGCGGCAGAGATGCCCTTTGCGTCTGCAGCGCCATGGCGCGCTGTTTCTCCATGGGGATGTGAATCACCGGGGGCGGATCGTTGGACTGCCCCTGACCGCTGCCGCCTATGCTGGTACCGCCGCTCTTCGCTTTCTTGGCGGCAATCGCATCCGGCGGTTCGTAGTCGGGGTCTTTGATGCCCGGCAGCACCATGCCATACGGCACGCTGCGCAGGGGCGTTTTCTTTCCATTGATGCGAAGGGAAAAGTCATCCAGGGAAAGCAGCAGTTTCGCTTCCTTGGGACCGTACACGCCCAGTTCCACCGTCACGAAGTCTTCATTGTTGAGGGTTCCTTCGGAGGTGGGCACGGCGTGCCCCACAAAGTCGGCGCCGAACACTACAGTGCCAACTTTCGTTCGGGACGGATAGTCCAGCGGGGTCGAGCGCGGCGGCAGGCCCTGTGCGACTTCTTTAATGCGCACTTCCTTGGGCGGCTCAACGGGGGGATGGCCGGGAGGCTCCATTTGGGCGAACAGTGAGAGCGCGGCCGTCGAAAACACGATGACTCGGCCGGCGAATCTCGGGACAAAAAGGAATTGCATGCTTTTTCACAAGTTAGCACAGCGGCCCATGCCAGGGGAGGGGCTCTGCTAGATTTAGGGGATGCATCGCGGTCTGGTATGCCTGCTGGCGTTGGTTTGTTTTGCCCAGAGCGAACACATGCGGGCGGGAAATGCTGCGGACGTGACCACTCCCACACGCGCCGGCTTCGCGCTGGTGGGCGGCGGCAAGGATCCCGACCCCGCATTTCGATGGCTGAATGAGCGGTCGGGCGGCGGCGATGTAGTAGTAGTGCGCGCCTCGGGAACCGATGCCTACAACCCATACATTCTGAAGCTCGGGCCGGTGAATTCCGTTGAGACGCTGATCGTTAAGACACCCGAAGCCGCGCGCGATCCGTACGTCCTCGACAAGATCCGTCACGCCGAGGCGCTGTTCATCGCCGGCGGCGACCAATGGAATTACCTGCGCATCTGGGGTCCCTCGCCTATGCGCGACGCCATGCAATCTCTTGTGGACCGCGGCGCCCCCATCGGGGGCACCAGCGCCGGTTTGGCGGTGCTGAGCGAGTACATCTTCACCGCCGAGCACGACACCGTCACTTCCGCCCAGGCGCTGGCGAATCCGTACGACGAGCGCGTCACCGTGGGGTCGGACTTCCTGCGCATCCCCATCCTCCGCGGCATCGTCACCGATATGCATTTTTCGCGCCGCGACCGCATGGGCCGCCTGCTCACCTTCCTGGCGCGTATGCTGCAGGACGGCAGGGTGAAGACTGCCAGCGCAATCGCGATTGACGAGAGCACGGCCGCCCTGGTTGAGCCGTCAGGAGCCGCGGCCATCGATGGCGCCGGGGCCGTTTGGTTCCTGCGCGTCTCCACGCCGCCCGAGACTTGCAAAGCCGGGATGCCGCTGACGTTCGGTCCGGTCGCCGCCTACCGCGTCAAGCGCGGTGGGAGTTTCGACCTGAAGAAGTGGACCGGCAACGCTGGAGCGGAGTACGAGTTGACCGTGAAAAACGGCGTCGTCAGCTCCACCCAGGCGGGCGGATCCATCTACTAAGCGTGGGCAATTTGCTTCACGCCTTCGCCAGACGCTAGCATCGTTGGCATGGACGGCCGCCGGCGGCAGATCGCATCTAACTGGTTCGCCTTCGGGCTGGCGATCCTGCTCATCGCGACCATCGTTGCCACCAGGATCAGCGTTTCGCGCAGACCCCATGCCACAGCCTCCAAGATCATGATTGGGACTCGCGACGAGGTTTACTACTATCGCCCGGTCACCATGGAACAGGCCACCACGCTCGGCCATGCGCTCGAAAACACCGGCTTTTTCGCCGACCAGGGCATGAGCGTTCTGCTGTCGCGAAATAAGGGAGTGCCCGTGGTTTCATTCGTCCTGCAGGACGGCGCCTGGGATCGTGCAGGCTCTGTGGCGACGTTTGAAGAGATTGGCAGGCGCGTGGCCACGTCGATCGGCGGATTTCCCATCCAGGTTCACCTGGTAGACGCGGCCTGGACGGTGCGCAAATCGATGACAGTGGGCAAGACCTCCATCGGCGCCAAGGATGTCATCTACTATTTCGGTTCCGCCACTGAAGCCGATGCCAAAGCGCTGGGGCAGGCGCTGCGCGATGCCGGATATCTGCAGGACCTGGGCGTCAGCGTGGCGGTGTCGAAGCATGACGGTACCGCGATCGAGTTCGTGGTGAACGACGGCGTGTGGGACCGGCCCGACGCGGTGGCGGCTTTCGAAAATCTGGCGCGCAGGGTCGCGGGATCGGCCGGCGGCCTGCCCGTGCAGTTGCGCCTGCTCAATGCGCAGATGGAGACGCGCAAGGAAGCGCTCGTGCAGTGAGCGGCGCTGCAGTGAGCGGCGCTACTTGCCAGCCGTCATCGCCTTCAAAAATCGATATGCGAAATCGACTCCGTCGTAATACGCGGTCACGCGCACGCGCTCGTCTTTGCCATGCGCCCGAATGTCGTCCTGATCGATACCGACGCCGTTGAGTCCGTAGCTCGGTATGCCGGCCGCCATGGTGTAAATGCTGTCGGAAGCGCCCGTTTCCATCTCGGGAATCACCGGCGCGCCGGGCCACATTTCGGCCGCGACTTTCTCCATCGGTCCCAGCACTTCGGGCGACGGCAGAACGGTGGGAAAACCCTTCGAGTCCGGCGCCTTATCCGCGCCGCCGATCGCGCCTACGTATTGCACCGCGACTTTCGGATCGTCGAACACGCGCACCAGCGCCTGTTCCGTCTCGGCCGGCGAGTGTCCGGGCAGGATGCGGCAATTCACGATCGCCGTGGCGGTTTGCGGCAGGGCGTTGTTGGCATGGCCGGCGCTCAGTCGCGTGGCGACGCACGTGGTGCGCAGCATGGAGTTGTAGCGCGGATCTTTGCTCAATCGCGCCACAGCGGCGGCATCGGGCGGCGTGTGCAGAATGCCGTTCATGTCCGCCTTGGTCTGCGCATTTTCGAGCGGCGCGCGGCGTTCGAAGTAAGTGCGTGTCACGGCGTTCAGGTCCACCGGAAATGGCGAGTGCTCCAGGCGCGAAAGGGCGTCGGCCAGACGATAGATCGCATTGTCGGTAGTGGGCAAGGAACTGTGCCCGCCCGGGTTGCGTGATGTCAATTCGAAATCGGCGTACTGCTTCTCGCTGGCTTCCACGTCCACGTTCACCGGCTTGCCGTGCATGGTGGTGACGCCGCCCGCGTCGGCATTCAGCACGAATTCGGCATCGATCAGCTCGTGATGATTCTTCAGCAGCCAGTCGACGCCGTTCGATTTACCGCCCTCTTCGTCGGCTGTAAGCGCCAGAATCAAGTCGCGATCGGGCCGGTATCCTTCCCGCTGGAAACGGATGAAGGTGGTGACCAGGATGGCGTCGCTCACCTTCATGTCCTGCGTGCCGCGGCCGTAGAAATAGCCG
This sequence comes from uncultured Solibacteraceae bacterium, assembly GCA_963815475.1. GTDB lineage: Bacteria > Acidobacteriota > Terriglobia > Bryobacterales > Bryobacteraceae > Sulfopaludibacter. Next base: position 4,843,527 of record CAWFHD010000003.1, read on the forward strand.
TCCTTCTCCACGAACTGGAACGGGTCGGTAGTCCAGTCTTCGCGCCGCGCCTCCACCACGTCCAGGTGTCCGATGATGAGCACGGGCTTTTTAGCGCCGGTACCGCGATAGCGTGCCACCATGTTGCCCTTGCGATCGTTCGGTCCCAGTGCCTGAATATCGGCGGCCGGAAATCCCGCATCTTTAAGGCGCTTCGCCATGGCCTCGGCGGCGCGTGTGGTGTTGCCTACGGAATCGGTGGTATTGATCTCGATCAACTCGCGAAAAATGTCACGGCTCAATTGTCGCGTGGCATCGTCCAGGGAGGCGGCCCAGGCTGCAACCGCCAAAAGAAGCAAACCCAAAAATCGCATTGCACTATTGTAGTGGGCGCGTCGATCACACAAGCGGGAAAACATCCCGCTCCTCCTCGATCATGTTGTGGCGCACAATGGCCAGGAATCGGCGTGCCAGACGAAAGGCATCCCCCGTCTGGTCCGCCGCCAAAGATCCTTCCACATGCGCCGCGATCTCCAATGCTTCGGCGTGTTGCGCGGCCAGTTTGGCGGCCACGGCCGGCTGGTGCGTTCCGAGCGCTCCCAGGAATGCGTCCTCCCGCCGATAGTGCTGCACGGCCAGCGCCGTGACGCGGCGGAAAAAGGGCAGGTCAATCGAACCGCCAGCCAGGCTCTCGTCAAGCAAGTCGAGTGCCCCGTCGATTTCTCGATGTTCCCGCACCAACTCCGCGATGGAAGACATCAAGGCTATCTTAAGCCGAACACCGACTCCCTAAGAAGCTGTGAAAAAATGGGGACTGAAGCATAAAGTGCTTCTCATTATGAAGGTATTTCTTCATAATGAATTCATGGAGACACCCACCCAGGCAATATTGCTGGACCTTCCCGAGGAACCAGCCCGGCCGAGGCCCAAAGGGTCCCCCAAACTGCGCACGGTGAACCGCGAACAAACCACCATGGTCACGATCTACGTGGAAGAGTTGGTCGCTGCCGATCATAAAGCGCGTGCTATCTGGCGGTTGGTGGAAAAACTGGACCTGAGCCGCTTTCTGGAACCTGTGCGCACCAGTCGAGGCTGCGCAGGGAGGCCGGCGTGGGACCCGCAGTTGTTGGTGAGTGTGTGGGTGTATGCCTATAGCGAAGGAATCGTTCGGCCAGAGAGATCGAAGGGATGATGCAGTGGGAACCCGGCCTGCAGTGGTTGGGCGGGTTGACGGCAGTCAATCATCATACGTTGTCAGATTTTCGGGTGGAGCATCGGCAAGCCCTGGATGAGTTGTTTGCCGAGTTGCTGGCAATGTTGGAGGAGGCCGGAGTGTTGAGCCTGGAGCAGGTGATGCACGATGGCAGCAAGATCCGAGCGCTGGCAGGAGCGGATAGTTTTCGGCGGGAGAAGACGCTGCGGGAGCGTCTGAAACAGGCGCAGGAAATGATCGCGCAGATGGGCGACCCGCGGACAGAAGAATCGGGGAATCGACGGCGACAGGCGGCGCGAGCACGAGCGGCACGGGAGCAGGTCGAACGCTTGGAAGAGGCGCTGAAAGAAATGGCGGCATTGCAGGCAGAGAAGGCGAGCGCGGAAGAGAAAGCTAAGGTGCGTGTGAGCCGGCAGGAGGCCGAAGCGCGATTGATGAAGCATGGAGACAACGCGATCGCACCCAGCTACAACGCGCAGATCAGCACGGAGGGAAAGAACAAGATCATCGTGGGAGCGCACCTGAGCCAGAGCAGCAGCGACGCGCAGAGTCTGATGGCATCACTGGAAGAAGTCGCCGAAAATCTGGGCAGGAAACCGGCGCAGGTGGTGGTGGATGGGGGATTCACGAATCGGGACAACATAGTAGAGTGTGCGGCACAGAAGATCGATCTGGTGGGATCGCTGCCGGACTCGAAAGAACGCAGCGCGGCAGCGATGAAGTCGTTGGGGATCGCTGAAGAGTTTGCGCCCTATCATTTCCGGATAGTGGACAACGGAAAGTGGCTGGAGTGCCCGGCGGGTTGTCAGTTGAAGGCATTACGGAAGAATCGGAAACGGGGGGACCTTTACCAGCAGTATCAAGCCAGGGGGGAGGATTGCGCGGTGTGCCAATACGGTGCCAAGTGCTGCCCCAAGAATTCGGAGCGAGGTCGAATCGTATCGATACGGTTGGAAGAGCACGCAGATGTGGCGGCATTTCGCCAGAAGATGGAAGAGGAAAAGTATCGGGTGATTTATCGGCAACGAGGAGCCGTGGCGGAGTTTCCGAACGCGTGGATCAAAGACAAATTGAGAGTACGAAAGTTCCGAGTGCGGGGCATAGTGAAAGCGGGGAGTGAATTACTGTGGGCATGCCTGACATACAACATCATGCAATGGGTGCGGCTGATCTGGCGAAACCCGGCGATGGCATAGGCGAGACGGGGCGGAAACTCGCGTGCGGAAGATGCAGGGCGAAATCAAGAATTAGGTGCTTAGAATCAATCGCTTAGCGTCGCGCGGCGCAGACTCCGCTGCGCAGTCAATTCGCCGAGGTTGAGGAAGAGTCCAAGATATAAGTAGAGTTGCAGCTCTTTATCTCTTTACTTATGTTTGGTGCGACTCCGGCAACGGACCGGTCGCGGCCTCAACCAATCCGACGCCGGAACAATATTTCACGGCTTCTAACGGTCGCGGCTCGGAACGGGATCATTCCGTCTTTCCGAACCGCGATCGTCAGGGAGTCGGCGCCTACTCCTCCCGCAAAGCGATCACCGGATCCACGGTCGTCGCCCGCCGCGCCGGAAGGTAGCTCGCAGCCAGGGCCACCATCGCTAGCAGTAAAGGCACGCTCACGAACGTCACCGCATCCCTGGCACTGACTCCGAACAGCAAACTCGCCATCACACGACTCAGCAGCAGCGCCCCGGCCACCCCGATCGCGATCCCGGCTCCCGCCAGTTCCATCCCCTGCCGCACCACCAGCCGCACGATATTCGTCCGCTGCGCACCCAGCGCGATCCTCACTCCGATATCGTGCGTGCCCTGCGTCACCAGGTATGAGATTACGCCGTACACGCCCACTGCGGCCAAAATCAGCGCGAATACCGCGAACGCTCCCAGCATGATGGTCGCGAAGCGCTGCCGCGCCATCGAATCGTACATGCGATCCGGCATACTCCGGACGTCATAGACGGGGCGCGATACATCGATGGCGTGGATCTCACGCACGATCGCGCTGCCCATTGCCGCGGGATCTCCCGCCGTGCGCGCCACCAGGTACGACGCAAAGGAGCCGGGGAAGTACGCCACAATGCGGCCCTCCACATCGAGCCCGTATTGCTTCACCGTGCCCACCACGCCTACGATGCTCATCTTCGCCTTGGGATCGAACCACACCTGTTTGCCGATCGGGTCGTCATGCGGCCAGAAGCGCCGCGCGAAGGCTTCGTCCACCAGCACGGAACGCGTGGGCTTCGCCTCTACGTCCTGATCGTTCAAGAATCGCCCGCGGATCAATGGGACCTGCACGGTTCGGAAATAGTCCGGCGTAGCGCCCCGTTGATCCACCTGCAATTCCTGGCCCGGCTGCGGCACAAAGCCTTCGACATTAATTCCGCCCCAGCCCACCGACGCGGTAAAGGGCAGGGAATCGATGAAGTCCGCCGCTTGGATGCCGGGGAGCGCCGCAATCCTCTGGCGGAATTGCCGCGCGTACGCCAGTGCCGGCCGCGCCCTCGCGCCGCTGGCCCCCCGCCCCCAGCCGCATCGAGATCACATGGTCTGGATTGAACCCCGGCGACACACTCTGCAAACGCACGAAGCTGCGGATCAGCAGCCCCGCGCCGATCAGCAGCATCAGGGAAAATGCTAGCTCCGAGACCACCAGCAGACTGCGCAGACGCTGGCGTTTCGAACCGAAGCCGCCTTCTCCCTGCGTGTTCCGGCCGCCGGCCTTAAGCGATGTGTTCAGGTCCACTTTGCCCGCGCGCATCGCCGGCGCCAGGCCGAACACGATGCCGGTGAGAATCGAAACCGCGAAAGTGAAAGCCAGCACGCCGCCATCGATTCCGATCACGTCCAGTCGTGGGATGTTGCCCGGGTTCACCGTCCGCACCACGTACAGGCTCCACTTGGCGATCAGCAATCCAGCCGCGCCGCCCATCAGGCCGAGCATCACGCTCTCGGTCAGCAACTGCCGCACCAGGCTGCCCCACCCGGCCCCTAGTGCGGTACGGATCGCGACCTCCTTTTGCCGGCCGGTCGCGCGCGAGAGCAGCAGGTTAGCGACGTTCGCGCACGCGATCAGCAGCACCAGCGCCACCGACCCCAGCAGCACCAGCACCGCGCGCCGCACATTGCCCACCACCTGGTCCAGCACCGGGACCACGCTGATGGTGAACGTCTTGTCACGCTTGTCCTTTTCCCGAATGCGCGCCCCGATCACGCTGATATCGGCCTGCGCCTGCTGCATGCTGACACCGCGCTTCACGCGCGCCATCAGGTTATAGTTTTCGTCGCCGCGCCGGGTTACCGCATCAGCTCCCAGCGGCAGTGGCAGCAGGATGTCTGCTTTGTCGATGCCTCCCACGGTCGGCATCACCTCGTTATTCAGCAGGAAGTCCGGCCGCAGCACGCCCGCCACCGTGAACTGATTCTTGGTATCGCCGGTTCCGATGTTCCCAGTTCCATTCAACGTGATGCTCTTGCCCACGATGTTGGGGTCGGAGTGGAACAGCCGCTGCCACACGCCGTACGTGAGAATTGCCACCGCCGGTTTGCCGGGAACATCCTCCTCGGGCAGCAGCAGGCGGCCCATCAACGGCTTCGCGCCCAGCAGGTGAAAAAGGCCCGACGACGTGCGCAGGATGTCCACCCGCTCCGGTTGCTCCAGGCCCACCAAGGTCGCCGGCCGCCCCTGCGAGATCGACATCTCTTCGAAGGAGTGGTTCTGCGTCTGGACGTCGATGTATTGCCCGGGAGACGGCCAGTCCTGCGGGATGTTGATACCTGGGGAGCGTAGCCACAGAATGGCGAGCCGGTCGGGGTCGGGATACGGCAGCGGGCGCAGCAGCAGCGCATTCACCACGCTGAAAATGGCCGTGTTCGCGCCAATTCCTATGGCGAGCGAAACCACGATCACCGCAGTCAGGCCGGCGCTCTTCCGCAGAGTCCGAACCGCGTATTGGATATCACGCAGAAACTGATGCATATCCCTCCCCTTTCGCTTGGTAGGATCAATAGACTAATACGTGGCCAATCATCTAATAGACGCAACCGGCGCGCAAGCGTTGGTGGCAATTATCGCCTGGTGGCGCGTGCGTGTCTGACACCCGGCGCCAGCTTGGCTTGTTCGACGCCACCATGATCGTGATGGGTGGCATTGTCGGTTCGGGCATCTTCATCAACCCCTACGTGGTGGCGCAGCACGTCCACACGCCTTTTCTGATTCTCGGGGTCTGGCTCATGGGCGGCGTGATTGCCATGCTCGGAGCTTTCATCTGGGCGGAACTCGCCACGCGGTTGCCCGGAGCGGGAGGCCAGTATATGTACCTGCGTGAGGCCTACCATCCCATGGTGGCGTTCGTATATGGCTGGGTGCTGCTGCTGGTGACGCAGACGGGCGGTATGGCGGCGGTCGCCGTCACTTTCGCGCATTACTACCGCGAAATCTCCGGCTTCGGCGGCAGCGATGGCGCGATTGCCGCCGTGGCGCTGCTCGGCCTCACCATCATCAACTGCTTCGGAGCACGCGCCGGCAGCAACGTGCAGAGCGCGCTCATGCTCACCAAGACGGTCGCCATCGCGGCCATGGTGGTGCTTGGCATCGCGATCGGGGGCGGCAAACTGCATCCGCTGCCACTCCTCGACCAGCCACTCTCGCTCGGCCTGCTGGGCGCCATTGCCGCCGCCATGACTCCCGTCGCGTTCGCCTACGGCGGCTGGCAGACGGCGAGCTTCGTAGCGGCTGAGATGCGCGATCCGCGCCGCGATCTTTCGCGCGGCCTGATTATGGGTGTCAGCGGCGTGGTGCTGCTGTACCTCTCCGTGAACTTCGCATGCGTGAAGGTGCTGGGCGCCGATGGTCTCGCCGCCACGCGCACCCCGGCCTCCGCCGTCATGCGAGCGGCTCTGGGCGAGCGCGGCGCTTGGTGGATCGCGGTGGGGATCGCCGTGTCCACGCTCGGCTTCCTCAGCCAGGGGATTCTCACCGCGCCGCGCGTGTACTACGCCATGGCACGCGACGGCCTGTTCTTCCAAAGCGTAGGCCGAGTCTCGCAGCGGACGGGAGCGCCGGTGGTTGCGATCGTGCTGCAAGGCGTGCTTGCCACGGCCATCGCGCTGATCGGTCGCTATGAGCAGATACTCAACTTCGAAATCGGTGTGGACTTCATTTCGTTCGCCTTCACCGCCGCGGCCATCTTCGTATTGCGGCGGCAAGGTGGCGGTGAGGGCATTTACAAGACGCCAGGGCATCCTTATACCACTGGAATCTTCGTGCTCTCCTGCGTGGCCATCGTCGCGAGCACCGTCTGGCACAATCCGCGCGACACGTTCATCGGGCAATTGATTCTGCTGAGCGGCATTCCCGTATATTTGTATTGGGGCCATCGGAAGCGCTCGAATGCGTCGCGCGCCTGAAGAGGATCCTACGCGTCATCCCAAATGACCATGCCTTATAAACATTCCGAGTACATGCACTGGGCCAAGACCCAAAGCCGCGCCCGCTTCAACCTGGCCACCAGCGGAGTGGGTTCGTTTCCGCTGCGCGAGTTGCCTTTCGATTGCTCCCAGCTCGAAATCAACGGCGATAACAGCTACGGCTATCTGCCGCTGAAGCAGGCCATCGCATCGCTCGCTGGCGTCGATCCCGATTGCGTCGTATGCGCCGCTGGAACCTCCTTCGCCAACTACCTCGCCATGGCCACCATCCTGAATCCCGGCGACGAAGTGCTGATCGAGCATCCGGCGTACGGCCTGCTGGTGGACGCTGCGCAATACGTCGGCGCGTCGGTGAAGCGCTTTCCGCGCGTCGAAGAGAACGGCTGGGCGCTCGACCCGGCGGCGGTGCGTGCCGCAGTGTCGCCCCGCACCAGACTCATCGTCATCACCAACCTGCACAATCCGTCCAGCACCCTGGCGCCCGAGGCAGCCCTGCGCGAGGTGGCCGATCTCGCCCGAAGCATTAAAGCGCGCCTGTTGGTGGACGAAGTCTACCTGGACGCCGTTTATGGGGAGACGCCGCCCTCGTCCATCCACATCGGTCCCGAAGTGGTCGTGACCAGCAGCCTCACCAAAGTGTACGGCCTGAGCGGCCTGCGCTGTGGTTGGATTCTGGCCGACCCGCCCTTGGCGCGGGCCATGTGGCAGCTCAACAACCTCTTCGCGGCGACTCCGGTGCATCCCGGAGAACTGATGAGCGTGGCCGCCTTTCGGAACCTCGACGCCATTCGCGAACGGGCCCGCCGTGTAGTGGAGGCCGATCGCGCCGTCCTGACCGGATTCGTGCCCGCGCCCGCGCATGGGACCACTATCTTTCTCAATACGGGAATTCCCGACGCCGAGCCCTTCCTGGCCCAACTGCGGGCGGAGCAGGAAACCTCCGCCGTACCCGGCAGGTTCTTTGAAATGCCAGGACACATCCGGATCGGGATGGGGGTGGACCAGGAGATGTTTGCCGAAGGCGCCAGGCGCCTGTTCAGCCTCTTACCCAGGCCGTAATCGTTAGTAAACCGGCGCGTCTCATTGCTCTTCGTCCGCCCGCGATTCTTACTCTGCCTTGTAACTTCGCGCTAATAAGCCTATCCATAGTTATTATTCGAAAGTAATGACTCAAAAGATCTTTCGATATCGCTTACATTTTGGGGCCCCAATATCTGTTATCGTATAAGCACCTAAGGGTGTCATACGACTGTCCGCGCAGCGGGGGCTCTTTGCCGCCAGCGAACAGTTAACTAGAGGTAAGGAGAGAGAGTTCTATGTTGAAGTGTAGTTCGCTCGTGGCGATAGTTTTGTCCATCCCCCTTGCGTTGTTTTCGCAAGAGTTTAGGGGCACTATGACAGGTTCAATCACTGACGCTACCGGCGCTCTGATCGCCGGGGCAAAAGTGACGGTCAGTGAAACCCAAACCGGCGCCAAAGTCGAAACCGTTTCCGATTCCGCCGGCCAATACACGGCCCCGTTCCTTGCGCCTGGCGACTATCAAATCGCCGTTCGCATGACTGGCTTTAAGGAATTCATCCGCAAGGGTGTCCATGTAGGCGCCGGAGACAAGATCGGCATTGATGCACGGTTGGAAGTCGGCGATACCAGCCAATCGATTGAGGTGACAGCGGACGTGCCCATGGTGAACGCGGAAAGCGCTTCCGTGGGACAAGCAGTCACTACCCAGGAAGTAGAAGATCTGCCCCTGAACGGAAGAACTCCGGCTGTACTGGCGTCACTTTCACTCGGCGTGCTGGCTACCGGCCAGCCCTCGCTGATTCATCCGTTTGACAGCGGCGCTGGCAATGCCTGGAACATCGGCGGCACACCCGCCCAGACCAGCGAGACCATGGTCGACGGCGTTCCCAACGCAACTTGGGATGGACGCCTCGCTTACAGTCTTCCGCAGGACGCCGTGCAGGAAGTTCGCGTGAAGGCGTTCGATTCAGACGCTTCCTTCGGCCACACCGGCGGCGGAACGCTGAACCAGGTAATGAAGACCGGCACCAACACGCTGCATGGCACGGCGTGGGAATACAATCAGCCGAACACTCTCACTGCCAACGATTTCTTCAATAACGCCAAAGGCCAGGTGCGCCCGGTTTCCCATCTCAACCAGTTCGGAACCACGGCCGGCGGACCCATCTTTATCCCCAAGGTTCTCAATGGCAAGAACAAGCTCTTCTGGTTCTTCGCCTATGAAGGAATGCGCGACGGACAGCCGACGCCTGCCCTTCTGACTGTGCCCACAGCGGCGGAACGCGGCGGCGATCTGTCGTCCATCCTGGCCGCCGACGGATCGTCCACGCAACTCTACGATCCCTACAGTGCAACCTTGAGCGGCACCACCATCACGCGCACTCCCCTGGTGAACAACATTATTCCCAAGAGCTACCTGAACCCGGTGTCGCAGGCGTACATGCAGTATTATGGTATCCCCAACATCACGCCCACGCGCGCCGATGGGTATCAGAACTACGCCAACGCCAACACCACCAACGACCTATACAACAACGAAATGGGCCGTCTGGACTACAACATGTCGGACAAAAGCCGCATGGCGTTCAATATCCGTCGCACGGGCTACCAGCAGTCGAAGAACAACTTCTTCTCCAACATCGCGGAAGGCTCGGTTCTGACGCGCGCCAATTGGGGCGCCACGCTCGATGAAGTCTACACCATCAACAATGCCAACGTGCTCGACGTTCGCTTCAATTACACGCGCATGGCCGAGAATCACGATTCGCCCAGCCAGGGCTTCCTGGCTACCAGCCTGGGACTGCCGGCTTATCTGGACGCCAACTCCACCTACATCAACATGCCCGGCATCAGCTTGAGCAATGGCAACAATACGGGCGCCAGCACCGCCGGCTTCCAGAATCTCGGCTACAGCAGCTCGGGTGCGGACCAGATTCCTTCACAGTCCTTCCAGTTGTTTGCAAGCTGGGTGAAAATCGCCGGTAACCACACATTTAAGTTCGGCACCGACGATCGGCAGTATCGCTTGAATACGTTCACTGCGGGAAACTCCACAGGTAACTTCAACTTTGCGGGCAACAACTGGGTCCGGCAGTCCAGCAGCTCTTCGTCTACTGTGGCGTTCGGCCAGGATTTCGCCTCCTTCCTGATGGGCCTTCCCTACACCGGCAACGCGTATGACATCAACACCTTCGGTTCGTGGTATTCGTACTACGGTTCCGGCTTCGCCCAGGATGACTGGAGACTGCGGCGCAACCTCACTCTGAGCCTGGGAATTCGTTACGAGCAAGACGGCCCGTATCACGAGAAGTGGGGCCGCACGGTGAATGGCTTTGACACCACCACCCCGAGTCCGTTGGCGGCCAGCCGCACAAGCAGCTTATGCCAAGGCTCCGCTCACGCAGCTCCCGGCGAACGCCTTCCAGGTCCTCGGTGGCCTGACCTTCGCCTCGCCCGGCAATAGCTCCGTCTTCGAGAACAAGTCGCACATGTTCAGCCCCCGCGCCAGCCTGGCGTGGAGCCCCGATGCGATGCATGGCAAGACCGTAATTCGCGCCGGCTTCGGCATCTTCGAATCACCCATCGCCGTGTCGTACGTCGGCCCCGACGGCAAATACTCCACCAGCCCGCGCACGCCGCTGGGACAGGAAGGCTTCAGCCAGTCCACCGCGCTGACGGCCACTGGCAACAACTACCAGACCCCAGCCGCCACTTTGAGCAATCCGTTCCCGGCGGGCTTCCTGCAACCCACCGGCTCCGCTGCTGGCCTCGGAACTTACGCCGGCCTGGCAGTCCAGTTCCTCAATGCAGAAATGCAGAATGGCTATTCGGAACGCTGGAATTTCGACATCCAGCAGACACTTTCGAATAACACGATGTTGGAAGTCGCCTACATCGGCAACCATGCCCTGCATCTGCCGGTCAACGTAACCCAGTTGAACGGCATCCCGCGTCAGTATATGAGCACCCTGCCCGTTCGCGATGCCAGCGAGAACTACCTGACCGGTAGCGTTGCCAATCCGTTCGCGGGCCTGGCGACCAGCCAGAATACCGCGACCACTACGGCCGCGCAGCTCCTGGCCAAATACCCGCAATTTCCGGTCGGCGATGCCGCCGGCGGCTGGAGCGGCAGCACCGGTGTCTTCGAGTTCAACAACGATATCGGCAGCTCCACCTTCCAGAGTTTGAACGTGCGCTTGCAGAAGCGTTATGCGCACGGTCTCACCCTGACCACCAACTTCATTTATTCGAAGATGATGGAACAGTTGAGCTGGCTCAACGACTCCGATCCTTCCCTGGAACGGCGTGTCTCCCCCAACGACCGCCCGCTGCGCATCGTGATCAGCGGCGTCTATGAGCTGCCGATCGGCGCCCACAAAGCGCTCGACCTGCACTCTCATCTGGCGAACACTCTTCTGGGCGGTTGGAGACTTACCAGCGTCTTCTCGCGTCAGGCGGGCGCCCCCATCAATTGGGTCAACGGCAGCTCCACCAGCCCCGGCGACTATGTCTACTTCGGCGGACCGCTCGATCTGAACAACCGTCAGACCAACAACGTTTCCGCTTTCAACAAGTCCGTCTTCGATACACTCTCGACGGATCAGTTCCAGTATCACCTGCGCACCTTCTCCACGACGTTCGGCAACCTGCGCGCGGATGGAATCAACTCTTTGGATTCTTCCCTCCTCAAGCGGTTCGCTCTCTCGTCGGAAGGCCGCAAGTTCTTCGAACTGCGCGGCGAGGTATTCAACGTCGCCAACCACCCGGTATTCGCTGCTCCGAACACGCAGGCAACCAGCTCCGCGTTCGGCACCATTTCGAGCACAGTGAATCGTTTCCGCACGCTGCAGGTTTCGGCCCGCCTCGTGTTTTAATTTCGCTTCTAAGCCCGCATGTCTCGGCGGCCCGGAGTCATTCCCGGGCCGCCATTTTCTTTTATTGGGCACCCTTCCTTTCACCCCTGCGAGTCAGGTCTTTTCCCCACCCGGCGTTACAATAGAAGTTCGAGGTATATCTTGCTTGCCCCCATCGCGCTGCTTTTCGCGCTAGTCACGCCTTCACTGCCGTGGATTGAAGACAGCTATCCCCAGGCGTTGGAACAGGCCAAGTCGCGGCACCTGCCCTTGTTCGTCGAAGTCTGGGCGCCGTGGTGCCACACCTGCCGCTTCATGCGCGCCAATGTGCTCAACGATCCCGCACTCCTGAAGCAGGCCGGACAGTTTGTCTGGCTCGCCATCGATTCCGATAAGCCCGTCAACGCCGGGTTCACCGAAAAATTCGCCACCGGCGGCGTGCCTCTCTTCGTCCTGATCGACCCCGAGTCGGGAAGGTCGGCCCTCTCCTGGTACGGAACCGCCACCGCGCCCCAACTCCTGCGTCTCATGGAAGACGGCAGGCGCGCCATCGCCGGCGGCCTGAGTGGCGCGGATGCCTGGCTGGCGCGCGCCGACCGTCTCAATTCCGAGAAAAAGCCGGCGGAAGCCGCGAAGTTTTACGACCAGGCGCTGCAGGCCGGTGGACCCGATTGGACCCATCGCACCCGCACCATCGAGTCCCTGGTGATGGCATACGCCTTCAGCCGCAACACCACGGCCTGCGCCGAGACAGCAGTCAAGGAAGCGCCTTCCATGGCGCGCGACCGTTCTTTTGTCAACACCGTCTATTTCGGCCTGGAGTGCTCCACGCCCGGCTCGCCTGAACTCACCGAAATGGAGAAGCTCGCCGAAGAGGGCGTACAACTCCCCGGCGTTCTCGGCGACGACACATCTGCCCTTTACGAACAGCTCGCCAACCTGTATCGCCGCGACAAGAACGAAGATGCCGCGACGCGAACCGCCACCGCGTGGCTTCAATACCTGCAGCAGCATATCGCCAAAGCGCCCAACGCCGAAGGCCGCTTGGGTTACGACTTCCATCTGGTGAACGCCAGCCTCTTCCTGCACAAACCGGAACTGGCGCTGTCCGAAGTGGAACAGGCCGAACGGGACCTGCCGGGTGAGTACAATCCGCCACGCCTCGCCGCGCGTCTCTACGACGCGTTAGGACGGCAGGATGACGCCATCGCGGCCGCTGACCGCTGCCTGCGCAAAGCATATGGAGCGCCCAAACTCACCGCCTTTGCCACCAAAGCGCGTCTCCAACAGAAGAAAGGCGATCTGGACGGAGCCCGCAAGACCTATGCGGAAGGGATAGAGTTCGGCAAAACGCTGCCCGACGCGATAGCGGAGAAACACGTAGCCGCCATGCAAAAAGACCTCGAAGGAATGTAGTCGCAGACCTGCTGGCCCGCCTTACGACGCGTGCGCCAACCGGCGGTGGTCCTTCAGAATGCAGCGATCCATCACTACTGCCAGCCCTGCCTCTTCGCAGCGCCGGGCGGCCTCTTCGTGGGCCACGCCTTCCTGCATCCACACCGCCTTCGCGCCGACGCGAATCGCGGCTTCCACAATATCCGGCACGAACTCCGACCGCCGGAAGATATCCACGATGTCGATGGGTTCGGGCACCGAATCCAGGTCAGGATAGCTCTTCTCACCGAGCACCTGGGTCTCCCTGGGGTTCACCGGGATAATCCGGTAACCGGCCTTTTGCATGTACTCCGCTACACCGTAGCTGGGGCGGTACCGCTTACCGGAAAGACCGACCACCGCGATCGTCCGGGAGGAATGCAGGATCTCGGAAATATGCATTACACGGCTTCTCGAGCATGCGGCTTCTGTGCCGCTCGCTTTAATTTTAATACCTCTTCACCGCTCAGGTGGCGAAATTCACCCGGCTTCATCCTACCCAGATCGATGGGCCCGATCCGTACACGCTTCAGCTTCTCCACCAAACGTCCGAAGTGCTTGAACATCATGCGGATCTGGTGATTGCGGCCCTCAAACAGTTTGATTTCATACCATGGGTTTTCGGCGCTACGCACTACCTTCAGGCCGGCCGGCATGGTGCGCCGCCCTTCGATGGGGACGCCCTCGCGGAATTTCTTCTCCTGCTCGGTGGTGAGCGCGCCGTTGACCTTCACCAGGTAGGTCTTCGGCAGATGCGTGGCGGCGGAAGTGATGGCGTTGGCCAGGTCGCCGTCGTTGGTCAGCAGCAGGAGTCCTTCGCTGTGATAATCCAGGCGGCCTACCGGATACACGCGCTCCTTCACACCGTGCAGCAGGTCCATCACCGTGGCGCGGCCTTCCGGATCGCTGGCCGTGGTCACCGTGTTATTGGGTTTGTTCAGCGCGATGTAGACCTGTCGTTTGGGCGCGTGGATCAGCTTGCCATCTACCTTGATGTGGTCCCGCTCGATGTCGGCTTTGGATCCCAGTTCGGTCACCACCGACCCGTTCACCACAACGCGGCCCTCCACAATGATCTTCTCGGCGTGGCGGCGCGAGGCGATGCCGGCCTGCGATAGGATCTTCTGGAGTCTCTCTTCAGGCATTAGCTTTCCTGTTCTGTGTGCGGGCCGGGCTCCGCGGGAGCTTCCGCTGCAGGCTCGGCTGGAGTTGCACTGCCATCCGCCTGTTCCACCGGCGCAGGCGGCGCTTCCACTGCTGCAGCCGGCGCGGCATCGGCGGCCGCTGCTTCGAGCGCGGCCGTTTCCGCTGCTACTTCTTCTGATGTAACTTCTTCCGTCAGCACTTCTGTTACGTTCGCGCCATCGGTGGGAGGCTCGGCATCGGCGAAGGCCATGCGGCGGATCTCTTCGAATTCCTTCAACGAAGGCAGCTCGGTGAGATCCTTGAGGCCGAACTGAATCAGGAACTCTTTAGTGGTCTTGTACAGGATCGGCTTGCCGATCACGTTCTTGCGCCCAGCCACCGCGATCAGCTTACGGTCCAGCAGCGTCTTCAAAACACCGGCCCCCTGCACGCCGCGGATCTCCATGATCTCGGGCGCCGTCACCGGCTGCTTATAGGCAATCACGGCCAGCGTTTCGAGCGCCGGCAGCGACAGCTTCAACGGCGGCTTGAGGCTCTTCACGAAACTACGCACTGCTTCGTGGTGCTCCGCCTTTGTCGCCATTTTGTAACCGCCCGCAACTTCGCGGATGGTCACGCCATGCTCCGGCTTGTCGAAGTCTGCCATGAGCTGCTGCAGAATGGCGCTGATTCGCTCCGCCGGCTGTTGCAAAGCCGCGGCCAGTTGCGCCAGCGTCAGCGGTTCTTCGGATACATAAACAATGGCCTCGAGCACGGCGCGAAGCTGCACGTCCTCCACTTCCACCGCGGCTGGCGCCGGTTCCTCTCCGCCAAGCAGTTCGTCCACCGATACTTCGGTCTCGGCCGGGGCAGCGCCCGCAGGTTCGGCCGGAGCAGCGTCCGTGGCCGCGATCTCCGAGGCTTCGGCGGGCGTCGCCGTGGGTGGCTCCGCCGCTTCCACGGCAGCCTCCGCGGCAATCGGCGCGGTCTCCGAGGCTTCGACAGCCGCCTCCGCCGTCGCGGCGGGCTGCCCTGTCTCTTCCGGTTCCGGGCTTACGCCCTGAGGGGGTGTTTCGAGTTCTTCCATTCCGGTCAAATGTAATCTTTTTCGATGGCGTCAATCGCCGCCATGGGCTGGTCGCCGGCAAATACGGCATCGAAATTGCCGTGCCGTTTGAGAGCGATCTCGCCGAATAGATCCTTCTGGGTCACCACTACGGCCTGCATGCGCACCATTTCGAGCACGGCCAGAAACAGCGCGATCATGGCGCGCCGCGTGCGCTGCTGCTCGAGGACCCGCATGATGAAAACCGGTTCCTCTACGCCCACTTCCAGGAAGCGGTCCTTCAAATAGCGGATCATGTCCGACACCGTGACATCGGCCGATTCCACTTCATAGATGGGGCGGTTCTTAACCCGCTCCAGCATCTCGCCGAACGCCTTAACCAAGTCGAACAGCGTGATGGCGAGCCCTGGATCGTCGTCTTCCGAGACGAAGGACTTGATCTGCGGATTCGACCAGACGTTCTCTTCGATCATGCGTTTCTGCTGCAACATCTCGGCGGCGTTCTTGAAGCGCTCGTGCTCTAAAAGGCGGTCCACCAGCTCCTGCCGGGGGTCGTCGCCGCCATCTGCTTCGGCTTCCAAAGCTGGATCGCGAGGCAGCAGCATTTTGGACTTGATATGGATGAGCGTGGCCGCCATATAGACGAATTCGGCTCCCAGATCGATGTCCATTTCCCGCGCTTTGTCCAGGTATTCCAAGTACTGCGCGGTGATGGTAGCGATGGGGATATCCTTGATGTCGATCTGCTGCTTGCGGATCAGATCCAGCAACAGATCTAGCGGTCCCTCATACTGCTCCAGGTGAAAATTAAGGGGCGATGACACTATCTCCCACGATAACACGGCGGATGTCGGGTGATGCTCAAAGTGGGACTCTCCTCCCCAGGTTTCCCGCGTGGCCTTACAGATGCTAGGATCGAGCTTCCGACCTGAAAATGGAAGCGTTTTGTCGCTGAATTCGCAAACTTTTTTGCGCGACCGGCGTCTTTCCAGTATTAACCGCAGCGTGGTAACGGAGGACCAGTGTGAAGAGTAGTGCACGGCGCGGCAGGATCGCGCGTCAGTCTCTCGGGAGATCTATGCGGATCCGATCCCTTTCTTACGTTCTGATATTCGCCTTGGCGGCCGGCGCGTCCGCCCAGGTGTCGTCGTTCCCCAAACCCGCGTACTTCCGGGAGACCTTTGCCCGGGCCAATCCCCGGATCGAATTGAAGGAGCCGGTGCGTCTGAAGGACTTCATTGTCGGCGCCTCGCTCGAACTCTCGCTGCGGTCGTACCTGGAACTGGTGATGGCCAACAATACCGACATCCAGCTCCAGTTGTTAACTATGGAGACTCCGAAAAACGCCATCCAGCGCGCTTTCGGTATCTGGGATCCGGTAGCTTCGGCGCAATTCTCCAATACCCGGTCCACCTCGGCCTCGGTTTCCCAACTCACTGGCGCCAATACCCTCAAGTCACTCAATCAGCCGGCCACCTTTAGCGTCTCCGAGGTGCTGGGTTCGGGAACTCAGTACTCGGTTGGGTTCTCCGCCGACAAGAACACCACCAACAGCTCCTTCGCCACTTTGAACCCGGCCCTCAGCGCTGGGCTGAACTTCAGTGTGTCCCAGCCGCTGATCCGCAATCGCGGCTATTACGTGAACCACCTGAACCTGATGATGGCGCGCAGCCGCTACAAGATTTCCGACTACACACTGCGCAACCAGGTGATCCAACTGGTGAATGGCGCCGAGAACGCCTACTGGGACGTGGTGCAGTCGCGCGAGAATCTGCGCGTGGCGGAAAGCGCCCTCAAGCTTGCCGAGGAGTCCCTGGCTCTGACCCAGAAGGAGTTCCAGTTGGGCGCCGTTGCCCAGTTGGACCTCTACAATCCCGAGCAGCAGCGGGCCTCGGCCGACCTGAGCGTCTCGCAGGCGCGCTTCGCCCTGCAACAAAGCGAAAATGCGCTGCGCAAGCAGATGGGCGTCGATCTCGATCCGAGCACCCGCACGCTCCCCATCGTCCTGACCGAAACCATGGACACCCCGGTGCAATCCGGCATTGTAGACCCCGAGGCGAGCGTGCAAAAAGCCCTGTCGATGCGGCCGGACCTGAAAGCCGCGGTGCAGAGCATGGATGTGGATGACTTGGCGATCCAGCAGAGCCGCAATGCGCTTCTGCCCAGCCTGTCGCTCACCGCCTCTTACCAGTCGCAGGGAATCGGCGGCATCTTCTTTCCGCAGAGCACGATCTTAAGCGGCATCACCACTACGCCTGCCCCGGTGCCCGGCGGGTTCGGAGACGCGCTGAGCCAGATGTTCGGCTTCGGCTTCCCGGTCTACTCTTTTGGGCTGAACCTGCAGCTTCCCATCCGCTCCCATTCCGCGGCGGCAGACCTGGCCGATGCCATCGTGCAGAAGCGGCGCGACGCGCTCACCATTCGCAACACTCAGCAGCAGATCCGGCTGAGTATTTTGAATGCCGTGAGCAACGTGGAATCCAGCCGCAAGTCGGTGGAACTGGCGCTGTTGGCGGCCGACTACGCGCGCAAATCGCTGGACGCGGAAAATCAGAAATACCAGCTCGGCATCGATCCCCTGCAGTTCGTGTTGACAGCCCAAAACGTTCTCACCACCGCCGAGGCCGCCGTAGTGCAGGCCCAGGTGGGCTTGCGGCGGAACCTGCTCAACGTGCTGACCCAGACTGGCGACCTGCTGGAAGAACGCGGCATCGTGCTGCAGTGACCGTAGTTCTCATCCTTCTGCTGGCCGCGGTTTTGAGCCTGCTGTCGGGGGCTTTGCAGAAGCGGTTGCGATCGCGGCTGGCGCGGACACCCGCGTTGATCTGGGCCGCGCCGGTGGTGCTCACGGCCGATCTTCGCCGGCGCCTCGGTGTTGGCGCAAGCCTTTAGCCTCTCCCTCACGCTGGCAGTGCTGGCGTATACGCTGGCGCCGGTGGCCTGCGCGTTTCTGCTGCCGCCCTCCTTCGATTTGCTCACCATCCTGCTGCTGTGGCTGCCCATCGAACTGGCGGCCGGCGCGGCGCTGGTGCCGAAACCCGCGCAGGGCTTCCTGCACAGCGTGGCTTACGGGGTCGCGATCCTGCTCGGCTTGGTGCTGTTTCTGGGGTTCCGCGGCCTGGAAGGCATGAAGTACAACCTGCCGCGCCGCCGTTCCGATTACGTGCTGCCGCTGGCTGCCTTCGCTGTGACGGCGCCGATTCTGGTGCTGGTCGGCATGCCCATCGGCTTCATCCCGCCGCCTCACCTGCCGGTGCAGACCGCCGGCCGGATGGCCGCGGCCGTCGGTCTGATCCTGGTGGGGACGGCCCTGCCGGAGGAGATCCTGTTCCGCGCGCTGATTCAGAACCTGCTGATGCGGCGATTCGGATCGGGACCGGGCATCCTGCTCGCGGCCAGCGTGATCTTTGGAGCGGCGCATTTGAATAATGGTCCGCAGGCGCTGCCCAACTGGCGTTACATGATCCTCGCCACCATCGCGGGCTATGCGTATGGCCGGGTCTTTCAGAAATCGTCCACCATCTTCTCGTCGGCGGCGTTACACATGATGGTCGATTGGACCAAACACTTCTTCTTTTGATTAGTGCAATCCGCGAACACGCTCTTGCTTCGACTCTTCCACCTGTAAATCGCGGAACAGCCCGTGTCCGCTCCCGAAGAAGGCTACCCCGACCTGACCATCGGTGAAAGTATCGTCGTTGAGGCTGATCGCCTGGATGCCATCGATGCGAACGGTGATGCGTTTGCCGGTGCACTCGACCATGGCTGTGATAGACGGGTTCACCGGGCCCGGTTTAACGGTCGTCTCCATGCGGTTCAAGTGAAACGGAGTCCAAGGGACAATCGGCCTTTCCTCCAAGCTATTCCAGAATCTTTTCACCAGCTTGTAAGCGATCGGATTGCCCCCACGAGCCGTATCGGAAGCCCCCTTTCCCCTCTGGAGCAGCAGCAGGTAGTAACCACGCTCGTTGACGCGGAAGACCAACCCTCCATCGCCTTCTCCGTGCGGTTCGATTTTCACGGAGGCGCGGAAATCATCAAACCACGGGCCATAAGCCGCAATCTCGCCGAGTACGCGAGTACCCAAACTCTCTGCCGGCACCGGGTTCATGCCTCTGCCCGGCGCTGAAATCATCCCTCGTGTCGGCGGCGAAATCGAAATCTCATACGCGCCGGCGGCATAACGCAGCCCTGCATGGACAGGCCATCCGCTTTGGGGATCGGAAAAACTGTCGAGGTATGTACGGAGTCCGTCGGGAGTCTTAGTGACGTGCATCTCCCACCGGTGCGGATGCTCACTGGCCGAAATCTCGCAACTCGTGGTGGAAAAGTGCGCCATCCCGCCATCCTCGGTTACCGAGCCAACCGCGCGGCGCGCGGAAACGATCGCCCCGGAACGATTCACTTTGATCTGGATCCGCCGGAAGGTGTTGGGCCGCTTGGTGTGATACGCCAGCGTATATTGCGCGCGCAGAATACCGAGAATTCGCGCGAGAGCCTTCTCCAGATCGCGCTGGCTCGCCGGGAAAAACGATTCCGCACCGGTCTCCTTCGAGATTCTCTCGAACGCCCTCAGAGGATTATCGATATCGTGCGAGTTGACGAGCGTTACCACTTTGCCGGAGTCGCGGAAAATCTCGGCCTCATGATCATCGAAGTAGCCAATGGTAAAGATCTGGGGCCGCGAGGCTCGCGCCGTCTGGATTAACTCATCGAGCGAAAGACGGCTGTGCTGATCGGCTCCATCCGTTATCACTACAACGGCCTGACGGAGGTTGCGCGCCCCGCGCAACGTACACAGCGCCGACGCCAGCGCATCGTAGAAGGCGGTTCCGGCGCGGTTGTCCACCTGCCGGAAAGGGGCATGCATCCGCTCGTCACCGGTAAGTGGCTGCACCGGAAACACGCGGTCTGTGAACTGCGCGAAGTAGATTTCGTCTCCAGGAAGATTGCCGCGCAACAGCGGCGGCAGCGTCTCTTGGACTCTTTCCAGCTTGTTGCCGGATCGCATGCTGGTGCTGGAATCAACCAGAACAGCGAGGCTGATCGGCTGCTCTTCCGCGCCAAAGAAGGCAATCTTCTGTGGTCGGCCGTCTTCGAATAGCGTGAAATCGGCGGCGGTCAGTCCGCGAATGTCGCGGCCCTGGTGATCGGTGACTTCCACCGCGATGGATTGTAGGTCGGCCTCGGCGGTGAAAATTGGGCGGTCCTGGCAAAGAGCAACCGCGGCGAGCACGATAAAGAATAGCGCGCCGGCTTTTCGGGACAGTTTACGCGCATCGTCAGTTGACGCGTTCGTGCCGCCCCCCTCGAACATCGTGGTCCACTTTTCGTGTGCAGGATACCACACGCCAGGAATCCACACCCGCGTCCGCGTATGGATGATGAGTGGGGCCGGTGGTCGAAGCCACCGGCTCAGCCGTGGTTCGACCAAGACTGTCCAGCACTCTTAGGCTGTCCTGGATACTTCTCAAAAACCTCACGCACAGCCTTGTCAAGCTTCTTGGTATTTCTCTCCGGGCTTGAACTAATGGTGTGAGTGGATGTGCCCTCGAACACCAGTTGGTTCTTGTGGGCGTCCACCATATCTACCACCAGCGTTCCTTCGTAAATGGTCTGTACCGTCGTGGTAGAGAATCCGCCGGGCCATCCCCATCCGTCACCCCAACCCCAACCGCCGGGTCCGCCGTCGTAAAACGTCACATAATGTGGCACTGCCGTGACGCTCATGCGGTAACTTACCAGGAGATCGCCGCCGGATGCGACGCGTTTGATTCCTCGACATCCGACCGCCTGGTCAACGAAGCCTGCAATGCGTTCTTGCATCAATTGATTCGGGAATAGAGCGTCGGCAGGCGGAGCACCAACCGGACGAGCCCAACTATAAGTCTTGTAACGGGAGAAATCCACGCCACGATTGAAATCCACTCGAATCTTATGCGCGAAGCTTGGCGATACCGCGCATAGCAATGCTCCCAACACCATGATTCGGTTCATTAGGCACTCCTCGTTGGATCAGAGCGAGTATCCGCCCAATGCGAATTGCCCGCTATTCTTAACGATGGCAGACTGCTCCTACGCGATTTAAAGAAGCGAGGAATTCACCTCTTCAGGTGCGAATCACAGCCCCAATTCTGGGCATTTTTCCACCGGCAGCTCATCGCCACGCATCGAAATAAGTGGAATAGCAGATTGTCTCCAAAGGAGGGCAATCATGACGACAGATATTTCTCTTCCAGTTCTTGGCCTCTTCACCAGGAATTGGTGGGCAGTGCTGCTTCGCGGCATTTTCGCAGTGCTCTTCGGCATACTCGCTTTCCGAGCGCCCGTGATCACACTCGCCGCGCTGGTGACGCTGTTCGGAATTTATGCGTTGGTTGACGGCTTGGTTGCTCTGTTTGCGGCAATTGGCGGATGGAGTTACCGGGAAGATCGCTGGCTGCTTGTGCTCGAAGGTCTAATCGGGCTCGGCGCCGCCTTCGCTACGCTTTTCTCAACGGCCCTCACCGCCATGGCTCTGATGTTCTTCATCGCAGCCTGGGCATTGTCGACGGGCATCTTGAAGATCGTTGCAGCGATTCGCCTCCGCAAGGAAATTTCAGGGGAGTTCTGGATGGCGCTCAGTGGAATCGCGTCGGTGGTGTTCGCGTTCCTGGTCATGATGAACCCCGTAGCCGGAGCCCTCACAATGGTCTGGCTGATCGGCTGGTATGCCATTTTCATGGGAGCGATGCTGATCATGCTCAGCTTCAAATTGCGTAGTTTTCGAACACGTGAACTACCGGCAGGCGTAACGGAGCCCCAGACCCGGCGGGCGGCTTGATTGACAGCTACTAACACAACGACAGGATATATTGCGCACCGAGGCCCAAATGGCGCGGGTTTCATTCCGACTTCCGACTCCTAACTTCTGACTTCCGGTTAGTTGGCTGTGGGTTGCTCGATGTGGTCGATCACCAGGATTTGCGCCGGCGCTTTTCCGGATTGTAGCTTCAATCCGAGTTGCTCCTGAATGGCGATTGGCAGGGACGGCGCCCGTGCCGGGCCGGACGCTGTCTCGCCGCAGGGGTTTTCGGTTTCCTTCGAGAAGGCAACATTGAAATCGAACGTTCCCGCGATGCCGGTGCGGTCGGCGACAGGGCATTGCAGGCTGCGCGCCAGGGATTCTGCCAATTCCGTCATGGATGCGCGTCTTCCCACCAATCGCGGGCCGGTTCTGGTGACATACGCGCCCACGCCTTCAGGGGCCACCCGTCCATCGAATCGCACCTCGCCGTCCTGCGCGGGCTGGAGTCTCGGCCCATCTTTGCCCACCAGCAATTCGTATGCGCGCATCTGGCGGGTCTCGGTATGGAGCTTCAGGTGGAAGCGATCCTCCAGCAGCTTCTGAAACATCCGGCGAAGCTCGTCATCGGTTGGCGAGCCGTCCACAATTGCTGCGATATCGAAAATGCCGGCGGGGAAATCGCCGGACACCTGATACGGGGCGACGTGATACGCGTAGTAGAAGATCATTCTGACTTCCGTGACGTAAGTCACGCGGTTTCCCGATCGTCGCGGCGTGATGGCGATGCCGGCGACGTCATCTGCCGCGGGCTTGATGGACACCACGTCGAATGACTGTGCGGCGGCCGCGTACAACAGCAAGAGGGTAAGGCCTGTCAGGGTGAATCGGCTCGCCATCTTGCTGACATCATACTCTCGTTTTGTAGCGAAGATGTCACGGGCGCGCGAGAGGATCGACTTGTTTACACTGGAAGAAGCGCGCGTATTGTTGATCGCTGCCTAAAATATGACCTCTCCACCATTCAGTTAGGAAATTTGCAATGCTGATTCCCAGATCCCTGCGATCGTAAGAGAGCTGTAAAGATGCGACCTTCTTTCGGTACGCATCATGCTCAGCCTTGTGCTCCGCATAGCCTGGGTAACCCCGAATACGTAGCATCAACTCTTCCCGTCGCAGATGCCGCTCAGCATACCTGCTCACCTTCATCAGAGCCGCCGGAGCGAGGCTTCTACTCTCCCCCATCCGCACACAGGCTGAGAGTTCGCCGAGAAGCTCGATCAGGTGCCGATGCTGGGTATCCATTTCGGGAATGTTGACGCTGCAGTCCTGGTTCCATTCGAGTTTGTGCACTGGCGCCGATGCCTCCTTCGACATCTATCGGCAGGGACGGCCAATTGGATGGGAGCGGAACCGAGCCTCAGGCTCGCACTACTTCGAGGAAAGCTACATTGCCGGCCGGTTCGAAGAAGGTTCGGCTCGCGGACACTTTGTCCGGCGAGAGCGTTTGCGCCAGCGCTTCCAACTGCTCGGCGGAACGATAGATGAGCCACCAATCCATCACCGCTTCCATGTAGCCCGCGGTGGGGATGCCATCCACAAAGTTCGCTACCCAGACCTTGCCGCCTGCGTGCAGCATATCCACCGCAGTGGCGAGCATACGTTCCGCTGCCTTGTCCGAGAGATAGTCGTAGAGGCCGAGCGCATAGATGAAGTCGAATTTTCCCAGCGCCTTGCCTTGCCGGGTGAACTGCATGGCGGAGCACTCGATAGTCTCCACGCCGTGTCCCGACCACTGACGGCGCACCAGGTCGAGCGACCGCGTGTCCTGATCGAGGGCCACAAATCGCGCCAGGCGTCCGGTGCGCAGCGAACGCAGCCGGGAGGCTTCGCGAAGATGTCCGCACGCGATGGAGAGCACGTGCGGACCGTCGCCGCCGCCGCTCAGGCGGTCGATCTCGCTCACTGTGAGGGCGAGCCTGTGCCGTACTGCGGCTGGCGCGGGCGTGGCGGTGGAATAGTCCAGCAGCCGCCTGCCGAGCGGTGTGGTCCCATTCACTTGAGGCTGCACGCTCGCGTCGCCGTAGATGTAGTCCAGCAGTTCCGCGTCGCCGGGGTAGCCCCGTGGACGCGTCGCCGAATGGCGCACGAACGGGTCCTCCAGCAGGATCGGATAAATGGGGTGCTCGCGGATTTCCTGCTGGATCCATCGCTTCCAATCGTCGGGAGCGAGCGAGGCGCGCTGCGTTTCGAGCGCGCCGGCGAGTGCTCCCAGAGCTTCATCCACGCAGCCGCGACGCAGTTGATCCGCGCTCTCATCCAGAAGTTCGCGCATGTCTACTGGCCCCCCGCGGTGCGGGCCTCGACGAACTGCACCAGGTCGCCGAATGTGACCACCTTTTGTGCTTCGTCATCCTCGATGGTGATACCGAGGCGATCTTCGATCTCGAGGACGATGTCGATCATGCGGGGCGAATCGATGCCGGCATCTTCTACCAGGCGGGTTTGGGCTGTGAGCGGAATCTCGCTGCGATGCCTGGGAGCAAAGCGGCGGACAATCTGTTCGAGCGTTTGGACGACAGACGTTTGCGATGGACACATAGAGATTCTCCTTAGTTGGAATAGTTGCGTAAAACAATGCACGAGTTGACGTCCCCAAAGCCGAACGATGCTTTGACAACCACGCGGAGCTCGCGCTCCATGGCTTGGCGCGGCACGAACTGTTCGCACCATGCGATTTCGGGATGAAAGTCCTCGCAGTTGATGCTGGGGTGCACAAAACCTTGGTGCAGTTGCAGGACAGAGGCTACACATTCGATGGCGCCGGCTGCTCCCAGGGCGTGGCCCGTGAGCGATTTCGGAGCGTTGAGAAGCGGAAAGCGCTGCGCCGGCAGGTCGAGCGCGTCGCGCCAGTTGGTGGCTTCGAAGACATCGCCGGCCGTGGAGGTGAGATGGCCTGAGATGAGATCGATCTCGTCGGGCTTCACCTGGGCGGCGCAGAGTGCGCCACGAATGGCGCGCCGGACACCCTCCGGATTGCCGAACGTCATGGTGCCGCCATTGCGCTGGCCGCCGGAATTGACATGCGCGCCCGCCACCTCGGCGTAGATGCGAGCGCCGCGGGCCCGTGCGCTGTCCAAACTTTCCAGCATCACAGCCCCGGCGCCGGCCGCGGGTACGAACCCGCATGCGGCGGCGCTCAGCGGACGGGATGCCCGCTCGGGCGATTGATTGAAGTTACGGCTGAGAATGCGCATAGCGTCGAAGCCCGCCCAGGCGTAGAGCGAATCGCTCTCGGCGCCCCCCGCCAGGGCCCGCTCGGCGCGCCCTTCGCGAACCAGCCAATAGGCGTTGACAATGGCTTCGGTGCCGGTGTTGCAGGCGCTGCTGTTGCTGGTGACTTGCCCACCTGCGCCGAGCAGTCCGCCCAACCTTGCGCTGATGGCGCTGGCCATGACGCGCTCGGGAATGGCGCTGCCCATGCGCCGCACGCGTCCTGTATCGGTCATCGGGACCAGGTTCTTGCCCACGGTCTCGATGCCGCCGATGCCCGACCCGAAAACCACGGCGGTCTCCCAGTCCACCGGATAACCCTCACCGCGGCCCAGGCCGGCATCGTCCCAGCAATCCAGACCGGCTATGCAGCCGAGCACAGTGTAACGGTCCATTCCGAGGAGGGTGGATTGGTCGAAGTAGCGGTCGCGCAGCGCATCGATATCGTCAGGCACGCCCGCTACCTGGCAGGAGAAGCCTTTCGCCGCCATCTCGGGCTGATGGCGCACGCCCGAGCGGCCTTCGCGCAGCGCCCGCGCAAACTCCGCGGGCCCATGCCCATTCGGCGCCAGTACTCCCAAACCAGTGATCACGACTCGATTCATTTCTCCGTTCCAGCCTCTTGTGCGATAAAGCGCAAAAAAGCGGCGAAACGGGACATCGAAATGGCTGTCCCGCCGGTGGCCCGATTTGCGCTTTTACAAGAAGAGATGGACATGTGTGCCACTGGCGCGAAGCCGGCCGAAAGCGAACTGCGCGGAATCCTTCGCGCCATGCGGTCCAAATCGAAGGTCAAGGCCTGGCTGATTTTTCTCGCGGATCTGGTGTTTTATGCCCTGTCGACGTGGGGCGCACTGACCAGCCACAACGGCCTGATCGCGTGCCTCTGCGGCGCTTGCGCGGGCGTGGCCATTGCGATGCTCTTCGTGGTGGGCCACGATGCGTGCCATGGAAGCTTCACTTCCAGCCGTGCGCTGAATGGCTCCATCGGACGCGTCGCCTTCCTGCCTTCGCTCACTCCCTTTGGCGCGTGGGAGCTGGAGCACAATCGAACCCATCACGTTTACACCAACCTCAAAGGGCGCGACTTGATTTGGGCGCCCTTTTCCAAGGCGGAGTTCGATGCGCTGCCCGCGTGGCGCCGCGCCCTGGAACGCTGCTACAGGACGCCGCTGGGGGTGGGGCACTACTACGCCATCGAGATCTGGGCGCGGATCCTGATACTGCCTCGCGGTCATGCCCCCCGGCTGACGGACTATGCGATCTGCTACCTTTACGGATCGGCGCTGCTAGCGGTTGGCTGGGCGTTCGGCTGGCAGGCACTGGCGGCGGGAGTAATCTGGCCGTTCCTCTGCTGGAATTGGCTCATGGGGTGGGCGATTTTCGACCATCACACGCATCCCGACGTGCCCTGGTTTGACGATGAGCGCGAATGGCGTGGGGCGCAGTCGCAGTCGCGTTGCACCGTCCACCTGGTGCTGCCGCGTGTGCTCGACGCGCTGCTGCATCACATCATGCAGCACACCGCGCACCACCTCGACGTGACCATCCCGCTGTATAACCTGCGCGATGCGCAGCGCGCTCTCGAAGCCGCCGGGCCTGCGCTGGTAGTTTACCGCTGGACGCCGATCACCTTCGTCCGCCATCTCCGGATCTGCAAACTGTACGACTTCGAAAACCATCGATGGGTCGGGTTCGACGGGAAACCGCGAGCATAGCAGCCCACGGCAGCAGTCCCGGCAGGCTGAATGCCTGCCCCACCAGCTTCGAAAACTGCTGATGCAGCGAGGTGGCGCAGGCGCTTTCGCCTGTGTTCCCGGTTCTTGGCGACTCTTGCTACGCGCGACTAAGCCTTCCCAACGCCTTCCCAACGCACTCGCCGCCGAACCTTCGTGATAGACTGGCGCAGATCTCGAGGGAGGCGGAACAGTTGAGAGCGACGTGGCAGCGGATCATCGGAACGGTTTGGCTGCTGGCTTCTCCTGGCGGTGCGCAGACCCAGCGCGGCGTGGCGACTCCTCCGCGTCCGCTGCCGGGAACCGATAACGGCGCTTACTACGCCCTCATCATCGGTATCAACCAATATCCGAACTGGCCGGTGCTGAGCACGGCGGTGAGCGATGCCCAGGCCATGGATGCGGTGCTGCGCCAGCGATATGGATTTCAAACCGTTGTGCTGGTGGACGGCGCGGCCACGCGGACGAACATTCTGGATGCGTTCGCCGGCTATCGGCGGCGCCTACGCGAGAACGACAATCTGCTGATCTACTATGCCGGCCACGGCGCGCGCGATGGCGGCAAAGCCTATTGGCTGCCTGTGGACTCCAACCCGGATTCGCAGGCCAACTGGATCATCGCGGACGAAGTCACGAAGGGGATGCAGGTGATTCCGGCGCGGCACGTGCTAGTCATCTCGGACAGCTGTTACTCGGGCGGACTAAGTCGCGCGGCCATGGCGAATACAGCGCCCACCGACCGTGGTCAGTATATTCAAACGATGTTATCGAGTAAGTCGCGGGTGCTGATTTCGAGCGGACGCGATGAGCCGGTGGCCGACGGGGGCAGCGGCGGCCATTCGGTATTTGCGAACGCGATTCTGACCGGTCTGAGCAGTGCGCCCGACCAGCCGTTCACGGCGTCCAATCTGTTTTCACGGTACGTGCAGGAGTCCGTAGTCGGCCAATCGCGGCAGGTGCCGCTGTTTCAAGTGATCGCCGATTCGGGCCACGAGTATGGCGACTTTGTGTTTCTGGCGCGGTCGGCATCGGCGGCGGGCGGTGGCGTGGCGGCCCCACCAGTGCCGGATCGACGAGCGCCGGCGCCGCCTGGCGCAGTCACTGCCCCGCCTCAACGCTCCAGCACGCGGCTGGCACCGGATGGCCGCAGCGTGAGTGCGGGTCCGGCAGACGCCACTGGAGCCGTCCCGCTCACCGATTACCGGGTCTCGCTGCTGGAGTTTCGCGACTTCCCGCAGGCAATGAGCGATGCGTACCTGGCCGAGATCGCCAAGTGGCAAGTCATCGGCGAGATCTCGAATTGGAAGCTGCTCGACCGCTCGCTGGCGGCGACGCCACCTCCCGGAGTGGTGCTGAATCCGCAGCGATCGAAGTTCATTTTCGAGTGGCAGAAGGAGATTGACGCGAACCCGTCCTTCGCGGCATCGGCGCTGCTGCCGCTCTTCATGAAGACCGATGCCGACTGGTCGTTTCTCAAAAAGGAGAAGGGGTGGGACGAGCAGTATGACGCCTACGTTTACGTCTTCCTATTCAGCCGGGACAAGATAGAGGGGCGGCAGCCGGAATTTGTCGCGCGCGAGTTGGCGCCGGTACTGAAAAAGCAATTACAGATGGCAGTCTCGAAGGCGTCGACTAAATTCTACTTCGACGTGCTGCTCAAGACCAGCTACGACATCAATCAGGGCGCCATCCGCTTCCAGCAACAGAACACGAACGAGTTGAGCGACAGTGTGGAACTGCTGACGCCGGTGGCGGCCGTGACCTTTGCCGCGGGCGCCGCGAAGAACCTGCCCGCGCCCACGGATCGCGACTATCACACGATTCTACCGGCGACTGCCAGAGCCACCGCGAATTATAATCGCAGCTTCGAACTGAAGGACACGCCGCTGGCCAAGCCCGGAGTGAACGTGTATGGCGACGACCCGCAGCAGGTTTGGCGCAAGGGGATCACCGGTAACACGCAGGACATGAGAATGCTCCCCCTGGGAGCGTTCGCCTTCAACCGCCAACTGAAACTGAGTGCGATTCCGCTGGATGCGAAGCGCGCCGAGCCGCTGCTGCAGGCGCTGCGCAACCTGCACGCGCGAGTTTATATCGTGGCGGACAAGATGGATGAATTTCAGGTATCGTATGAACGACAGTTGAAGCCGTCGCAGGCGCTGCTGTTCGCGCATGTGCAGAAGGTGGACATACTCGGGCCGAATGGCGAACTGATCGCAACCGTGACGGCGTCAGACTTGCCGGCGGTGGCGGCGAAATAGCGGGAGTCCATTGCCCGCAGGAGGATTTCGATGAGCGTCGTTTTCGCGGCAGGCTTTCTGGTCCCACAGCACGTCGGGCCGGCCAACTACTTCCGCGGCGTAGCCAACGCGTTCCCGGGTTCGTTTTTCCCTGGAGTGCCTCCCGTGGCTGACGTGGTTACGCGGGCAACCGCCTTGGCAGCAGCAATCAATGGCGCCTTACCGAATGGCCCGATCCACATTGTTGCGCACAGCATGGCCGGTCTGGATTCACGCTTTCTGCTAAGCAAGAATTTGCTCGGCCTTGCCGATCCAGGCCGGGTTGTGAGTCTGTCGATGATCTCAACGCCGCATCTGGGTAGTCCGATCGCCGATTTGCTCGTGGGGCCTCGGCCCGACGCCATAGATCGCCGCTTAGCCTACGATATGCTGATGCACCTGGCCGGCGAATTGGGCCAATCGCTGGGCGCACTCGGAGACTTGACCTCTGGTTTTACGGCGGGGTTCAATCCGCAAAACCCGAATGTGGGAACCGTTAAGTATTTCTCTTACGCCGGCGCCGGAGCAGCGCTGTCCTTGCTCATGCCGTCGCGTGCGTATATCAACTTAGTAGGTCAAACGTCCGAGGACAAAGCGAACGATGGGATGGTGAGTGTGAAATCCGCGTCCTGGACCCCTTTGGCGGAAGGGCCGTGGCCAACCGATCACCTGGGCGAAGTCGGATACGATCTCACATTCGATCACCTCGCCGCCTACCGCCGGATTCTTGCCCGCGCCGGCGCATAGTCGATTACTTCCAGCTTACCCGTGGATGCTGCAAACATAAAGTTTCCGGGTTGTACAATGAGCAGTCGATGGCCAAACTCTTTGCCGGTGTTCTCTTTGCCGTCCTCATGCTCCTCACCGCCTGCAGCTCCGGAGACCCCAATGAGCAGTTGTCCAAGCTGTCGGAAGAGTACGTGAACAGGACCCTCGCGTTCTCACCCAGCTCCGCTACCGGAGTCGGCCTGCACCAGTATCAAAAACAGAATCTCGACGACCAGTTAGACGACTTCAGCCCTCACGCTCTCGACCAACAGAAGCAGTTTTACGACGATTTCCACAATCGCCTGGCCCGCGTGCCCACTGGCAAGTTGACCCCCGAAAGTCGTGCCGACCTCGCCCTCCTCCTGGATCAGACCACCCTCAACCAATTGGAATTCACCGACATTCACAGCGCCCTTCACAACCCCGTCCTCTATGTGGAGACGCTCGGCAATGCGCTCTTCAACTGCTACGTGCTGGAGTATGCACCCAAGCCGGCCCGCATCGATAACATCATGGCCCGCCTGCAAAAGGTTCCCCTCTTCCTCGACCAGGCCGCCACCAACCTCACCAACTCCACCGACGTCTGGATCAACGTGGCCATCGAGGAGAATCAGGGCAACATCGACCTGGTGGACAAAACCATCCGCGCCGCCGTGCCTGGCGACATGGCGAATGCCTACTCGCGCGTGGCCGGTCCCGCCCTCGCCGCCATGCGCAAGTTTCAGGACTACCTGAAGAACAGCCTGTCGCAGCGCAACGATTACGATTGGCGTCTGGGAAGCGACAGGTACACGGCGCAAGTTCCGCGCCTCTATGGGAGACGGGATCGAAGCCGCAAACGTGCTGCAGATCGGCGGAGCGCGATCTCCAAAAAGTGCGCGCTCACATGCTGGACTTGGCCACCCCCCTACAGCAGCAGTGGAAGCTCAGCCCCCATGCCGAGCTCACCGGCGAAGCGCACGACAACGCCGTGATCGTCGACGTGCTCAACCACATCGCGGCCAACCATTCCACTCGTGAGTCGTATATGAATGATGCCCGCAAGGATCTCGACGAAGCGCGCAACTTCGTGGAATCCAAGCGCCTGCTCACCCTGCCCTCCGTGGCCAACCTGCAGGTGATCCCCACGCCCGATTTCATGCGCGGCGGCTATCCGGTGGGTGGTTTCAGTCCCGCGCCCGCGCTCGAACCGCAGCTCGGCGCCTTCTATTGGATCACCCCCATACCCGCCGATTGGCCCGCCGCCAAGGTGGAATCGAAGCTGCGCGAGTACAACTTCTACAAGCTGAAACTCCTCACCATCCACGAGGCCATGCCGGGCCACTTCGTCCAGTTGGCCATCAGCAGCGCCGTGCTGCCGCAGAGCCGCCGCGTGTTGCGCACCGTATTCGGCAACGATGCCTACATCGAAGGCTGGGGCCAGTACTCCGAGCAGATGATGATCGAGGAGGCTTCCTAGATCGTTCGCCCGAACTGGCTCTTACCTTCGCCAAAGAGCAGTTGCGTGTCATCGCCAACGCCATCCTGGACATCCGTCTGCAAATGCTCAATATGACCGACCAGGAAGCCATGGACCTGATGGAGAAGCAGACTTTTCAGGAGCACACCGAGGCCGTGGAGAAGTTGCAGCGCGCCAAACTCACCTCCTGCCAGCTCCCCAGCTACTACGTGGGCTGGACCGCCTGGAACAAACTGCGCGACGATTACCGTACCTCCAAAGGCGCGGCCTTCACCGTGAGCGACTTCAACGACCGTGCGCTAAAGCCCGGCGCCGTTTCCCTCCCCGCTTTGAGACCTATCCTTGGTTTATAGCCGCAACCTCAAGACCTCCAAAACCGTCTATAATTTTTAACAGCGCAGGCAAGCAGGGATGCAGGACGACGAAATCGTTGTAAACGAACAGCCCCTGAGGGAAGAGCCCTTAAAGGAACCGGGACGGTCGAGCATCTGGAGCGCCCTGTCCTGGATTCGGGACTTGGCCTTCTCAGTGCTGATCGCGGTGGTTCTGATCGTCTTCATCTATCAGCCCGTCAAGGTGGAAGGCACCAGCATGATGCCCACCCTCACCGACCAGGAACGCATCTTCATCAACAAGTTCACCTACAAATTCGGTCTCGGCGAGATCCAGCGCGGCGATACCGTGGTGTTTTGGTACCCGGCTGACCGCAGCAAATCGTACATCAAGCGAGTCATCGCCCTGCCCGGAGATCGGGTGCGCATCGAAGCGGGCCAGGTATACGTCAACGATCAGGCCCTGCTGGAAGAGTACGTCCCGGAGGAGTACAAGGACAGTGTGTCGTGGCCGGGCACGCCGCCGGGGCAGTCCGTGACCGATGAGGTTGTCAAAGACGGAGACTACTTCGTGCTGGGAGATCATCGCAGCTCGTCCAGCGACAGCCGCTCCTGGGGCTACGTCCCAAGAGAGAACATCTACGGAAAAGCCGTCTTCGTCTACTGGCCCCTCGACAAAATGGGAAGGCTGAGGTAGCCCAGCCAGCCGCTACAATTTCCTCATCAGCCACATCACCAGGGAAAGCAGAACACTCAGCAAAATACAGGTAGCCAACGGAAAGTAGAACGCCGAGTTCTTCCCTTGTATGTAAATGTCCCCGGGCAGTCGTCCCAGCCGGAACGGCAGCCGCCCGCCGAACGTGAAGAACAAACCCGCCGCCACCAGCACCAGGCCGAGAACGATGAGCATCCGGCCGAAGCCCATACCTACAGTTTAGCGATCCGCGAATAGATCGGCTTCAGAGCCGGATACAGAGCCTGATAAACCCCGTGCGCCTGCGCGTAGAACGCCGCCTCCCGAGCATCGGGTGTCACCGATTCCGTCTCCCGAATCGCCATCCGGCAAACTTCGCCCACTGATCCGTATCCGCCCGTCCCCGCCAGAGCCAGCAATGCCGCGCCGTACGCCGAACCCTCTTGCGTCTCGAGCGTGACGGTCCGCTTCCCCAGCACGTTGGCCAACAGTCCCCGCCAGAACGGGCTCTTCGCCCCGCCGCCCGACGCGCGCACTGAGCTCACCGCAATTCCCAACTCCTCGATGATCTGCAGGCAATCGCGCTGGCTGTACGACACGCCTTCCACCAGCGATCGAATCAGGTCGGCGCGCGTATGGCTGTTGGTGAGCCCGATCCACCCGCCGCGAGCCGTCGCATCCAGGTGCGGCGTCCGTTCGCCCATCAGGTACGGCAGCCAAAAGAGGCCCTGCGCTCCCGCCGGCGATTGCGCCGCTTCGCCCATCAGCGCGTCGTACTCCACCCCGGGCGCCAGTCGATTGCGGAACCACTGCAAGCTGAGACCAGCGCCTTGCGTCACTCCCATCACATGCCACTGGTCGCGAACCGCATGGCAAAACGTGTGGACGCGCCCGGCCGGGTCGTACGCCACCTTTTCCATGTGCGCGAACACCACGCCCGACGTGCCCAGCGTGCACGACACAATGCCCGGCTCCACGATGCCGTTCCCCACGCCCGCCGCCGCCTGATCGCCGCCGCCGCCCACCACCGGCGTGCCCGCCGCCAGTCCCGTGAGCTCGGCAATCCGCGGCGTGATCGCCCCGGTGACGTCGCTCGATTCGTAGCATTTCGGCAGGATCGCGCGATCCAGTCCCAGCGCGTCCATCATCTCGAACGACCATCGCCGGTTCACCACATCGAACACCGCCGTCCCCGACGCGTCGGAAACTTCCGAGGCGTATTCGCCGGTCAGCATGAAGCGCACGTAGTCCTTGGGCAGGAGCATCTTGCGCACCCGCGCGAAATTCTCGGGCTCGTGGTCGCGCACCCACAGCAGCTTGGGCAGCGTGAATCCCGTAAGCACCGGATTCGCGATGTAGCGCAGCACCGTTTCGCGCCCCAGCTTGGCGTTGACGAAATCCACCTGCTCCTGCGATCGCTGGTCGCACCAGATCAGCGCCGGGCGGATCACGTGGTCGTCCGCATCCAGCAGCACCAGCCCGTGCATCTGTCCCGAAAGCCCGATGCCCTTCACCTCGGCGCCCGATACGCCCGCCTCGGCCAGCACGCCGCGGATGGCGGCCACGGCAGCTTCCCACCAGTTCTCGGGCCGCTGCTCCGCCCACAGGGGCCGCTCCATCCGCATTTCCTCGTGGACCGCGGTCACTCCCGCGCGGACGGCGCCGCGTTCATCCACCAGCAGGGCGCGCGAGCCCCCGGTGCCGATATCGATGCCCAGGTACATAGGCTTTTAGGATAATGCACAACGTGCTAAAAACAAGTGTGTTCGGTGGCGGTTACGAACCGGGCGTAACGGCCCTGCAACGGTTGCGAACTAGACACACCACGTCGCCGGACACACCATAAGAAGGCAATGTCCGAACTCTTGTCCATCACTCCGCGATTTCGTCCCGTGCTCGATCCCGATTTCGTGGCGGCTTCCCTCTGGAACCGCGCCTACCGCGACGCCGTGAAAGCTTCGGGCGCGGGTGAGCCGCTCGCCGTTGCGCTCGAACGCAGCGATGGCTCGGTGTCCGTCTTCCGCACCGCCACCCTGCCGCATCACGGGCGCCAACATCGGCGCTCAACGTGCGCTACCTCGAGCGCCTGCTAAAATTCCTGCTCTGGCAGAAGGGCGGCTATCGCATCACCATCGCCGGCAATCCGGAGTTGGCTGAGTGTCTCCGCCGCATCTACGCACCCGGCGGTGCCCGCGCCTTCGACCACAACTTCATGGGCGACCTGGTCTACGGCCATCCGATGACCATCGAAAGCGCCGCGTTCGATGCCGCGCCCGCCGAGCGTGAATCCGCCGCGCCGCTGGGACGTCACCTCGATGGCTGCCGCATCGGCTTCGACCTAGGCGCCAGCGATCGCAAATGCGCCGCGATCGCCGAAGGCAAAGTGGTCTTCAGCGAAGAGGTCCCGTGGAACCCGAGTAAGCAGGCCGATCCGCAGTACCACTTCGACGGCATCAACGATTCGCTGAAGCGCGCCGCCGCCCACTTGCCGCGCGTCGACGCTATCGGAGGCAGCGCCGCCGGAGTCTACGTCGCCAATGAAGTGCGCGTCGGCTCGCTCTACCGTTCGGTGCCGCGCGATCTCTTCGAGAGCCGCATCCGCCGCCTGTTCTTCGATCTGCAAAAGGCGTGGAACGGCATCCCCTTCGACGTGGTGAACGATGGCGAAGTGACCGCGCTAGCCGGCTCGATGGCGCTCGACGACAACGCCGTCCTCGGCATCGCCATGGGAAGCAGCCTGGCCGCCGGATATGTGACGCCGAAGGGCGCCATCACCACCTGGCTGAACGAACTGGCATTCGTCCCTGTGGACTACCGCGAGAATGCGCCCGTCGACGAATGGTCGGGCGATGGCGGCGTGGGCGCGCAATACTTTTCGCAGCAGGCCGTAGGTCGTCTGCTGGAGCCTGCCGGAATCGACCTGCCCGCCGACATGCCGCTGCCCGTCAAACTCGAGCACGTGCAGAAGTTGATGGCGGAAGGTGACGCGCGCGCCCGCAGAATCTATCAGACTATCGGCGTCTTCTTCGGCTACACCATCGCCACCTACGCCGATTTCTACGAAGTGCGCAATCTGCTGGTGCTGGGTCGCGTCATGACCGGCGAGGGCGGTGACGTAATTCTGTCAGAGGCCACCAAAGTTTTGCAGTCGGAGTTCCCGGAGGTCGCGGAGCGCATTCGCTTCCACATTCCGGATGAGAAAGAGAAACGGCACGGGCAGGCCATCGCAGCAGCCAGCCTGCCGGCCCTTTAGGAGCAACCATGCAATTTCATAATTCCACCGCGGATTTATTCATTCCCGACGGCACAGCGCCCGATGCGGCGCTCGCCCGCACCACGCACCTGTGCATCTCGGCGCACCAGGACGATATCGAGATCATGGCTTACCACGGCGTCGCCGAATGCTTTGGTCTGCCAGACAAGTGGTTCACCGGCGTGGTGGTGACCAACGGCGCGGGCAGTCCGCGCTCCGGCATCTATGGCAGCTACAGCGATGAGCAGATGCAGAAAGTGCGAGTGGTGGAGCAGCGCAAGGCGGCCTACGTCGGCGAATACGCGGCGCAAATCCAACTTGGCTTCACCAGCAGTCAGGTGAAGAATCCCAAAGAGACTGTGGTGGTCGACGATCTTAAGGCGGTCCTGCGCGCCACCAAACCTAAGGTCGTCTACCTGCACAACCTGGCCGACAAGCACGATACGCATATCGGTGTGGCGCTGCGAACCATTGCCGCCATGCGCGCGTTGTCTGGCGAGTTTAAGCCGGAGAAGGTGTACGGCTGTGAAGTGTGGCGAGATCTCGACTGGTTGTCGGATGACGAAAAGCAGGTGCTGCCATGCTCGGCGCGCTCCAACATCGCGGCCGCGCTGGTGGGGGTCTTCGATTCACAGGTGACCGGCGGAAAGCGCTATGACCTCGCCACCGCCGGCCGCCGTCTGGCCCACGCCACCTACTACGCGTCGCACGGCACCGATCAGGAAAGCGCGATGAACTTCGCCATGGATCTGACGCCGCTCATCGACCACCCCGAACTCTCCATCCCCGACTTCGTTCTGGGAGCCATCGATCGCTTCCGAGCCGATGTAGAACGCCGCCTCAAATCAGTAGCCTAAACAAAAAATCGATCGCGCCTCGGAAACTGCGTCGTGTTTCCGAGCCGCGATCGTTAGGGAGTCGGTGTCTTAGTCTTGCTGCTAATCCTTTACTGTCCGCGAAGCAGGCTCAACACAGCCTGGGGAGCCGAGTTCGCCTGAGCCAGTGCCGCCGTGCCGGCCTGGACCAGAATCTGCGCCTTGCTCAAATTCGCCGCTTCCGCCGCCATGTCCGCGTCGCGAATGCGCGATTCGGCAGCGGCCTCGTTCGTCACCTGGCTCTGCGCCAGATTGACCGCGTACGTGAAGTTGTTCTCGCCTTTGCCCACCGCGGCTTGTGCCCGACCCAAAATCTGCACCGCCGCCGTGATTGCCGTGACCGCATTCTCCGCGTTGGTCTGGCTGCCGACATCGGCCGTGGCGCCCGTTCCCAGTTGCGTGGAGGGAGTCACCGGACCGCCCTGGCTGCCCGCGCCCGTGCCCTGCGAAAGTCCCTGGACCACGCCGGGGGTCGTGCCAGTGGCCTGCGAACCCAGCGAAACCGTGAAGCCGGTGCTGCTGCTCACAAAGCGGATGCCATCCGCGCCTGCCGATTGATCCTTCACTGCCACAATGTTCTGCAGCGTAGGATCGTTCGATTCCAGCAATTGTGAATTGATCGAATTGAGCGCGGCGTCGATATTGCCCGCGTTGCCGTTGTCCAGGCTGAAGGAAATGGAGTGCTGCCCGCCCGAAGCATCCGGAGCGTTGATCGCCACGGTCTGGCTGTTGCCGCCAATCGAAATAGGCGTGAAATTCAGGAAGCCGCTGGTGGAGACGCCGGCGGCATCCACGCTCGGGGAAGCCGAGCCGTTCTGCGAACTGGCCGTCAAGGTGGACACGCTGGCGGAATCGACGCCTTGGCCTGCCGCGGCCGCGAAGCCGAAGCCCGTATCGGCCGCATCGCCGAAAACGTTCAGGCGGAAGCTGGTGTTGTTGCCGGAAACCAGCTTGATATTGCCGGCGCCGTCGTCCACCGCCGAGATGTTGGCGGCGCGCGTCAATACGTTGCTTTGCAGGGCGGTGTTGAGGTTGGTCAGGGCCGAAGCTTCATCCGCGCCCGTGTTCAGCGCGCCCAAATCCACCACCTGGCTGCCAATCCCGATCTGGACGTTTTGCGTCGCGCCCGCCGTGGCCGGCGCCGCCGCGTCAATACTGGAATAGTTGGCCGCGCCGCCCGCGTCCGTCACGAACGTGCCGAGTCCCAGGACATTGGCCGTGTCGCCCGAGACCTGTACTTGCAAGCTCTGGCCCTCTCCCGAAGTGAACTGCAGTTTGCCGTTGCTGTCTAGGGCAGCCGTGACGCCGGTGCCCGTCAGGGCGGTCGTGAGATTGGCCAACGTGGTCGCCTGCGCTTCTCCCGCGCCGATATTCAGGGTCACCGTCGTCGGCGTCACGCCGTTCGTCAATGTGATCTTTACCGCTTCAGGGGCGCCGTTGGCGCTGGTGGCCGACATCACCGGGACGTTGGTCGTCGAGGTGACTGTGGCCACCGACTGCCCTTGCGAACCCGTGGCGATATTGCCCAGCAGAGCATTGGACGTCTGGTCGCCGGCTTCCACCTGGAAGGGCGAGTTCGAAGACGTGAATTGCAGATGCGACGCGCCGTTGGCGTCCGTGTTCACCAAAGCTTGAATGCCCGCGTTCTTAAAAGCGGTGGCCTGTTGGCTGCTGCCGCTGCCCGCTGCTTGGATGGCGCCGTTGATCGCCGTCACCAGCGAGTTCACGTCGGTCACGCCGCTCAGGTTCACCGAAACGCCAACGCGGCTGGTGCCGGCAGTGGCGGAGAAGCCCGGGCCCGTGAAGTAGAACTCGGTGAAGCCGGGCTGCGTCTGCGTCGCCTGGTTGTTCGTGTTGTTCACGATGTTCTGTACGTTGGTGACGCCCGCGCCGGTTCCGATGTCGGTGGCGGCGGCGCCCGTAGCCGAATAACCGCTGAGCCCGAGGCTCTGCGTATCCACCGTCGAGTGCGTGAGGTCAACGCCCACCGAGCCGTTCATGATGTCGGTGATCCCGCCGCTCGTTTTGCCGCCGCCGATGAAGACCGACAGGTTCTTGGCGAACTGGCCGCCCGAGTTCAACCCGATGGCTTGCGCCTGGCGATTGATTTCCGTCAACACACTCTGGAATTCGCTATTCACCACACCGCGATCTCCCGTGAACGTGGAGGATGCGGATTGTGTCGCCAGGGTGGCGGCGCGATCGAGCAGGTTGGAGATGTCGCTCAGACCGCCGTCGATGGTCTGTAGCGTGGACAGGCCGTCATTCGCGTTGCGAATGCCCTGTGTGAGGACGGCCTGCGAGGAGCGCAGTCCGTTGGCAATGGCAAGACCGGCAGCGTCGTCTCCGGAGTTGACGATGCGCAGGCCCGAGGTCACTTCCTGAATCGTCTGATTCTGAAAGTTGGTGCTTTTGTTGAGGTAGCTTTGTGACTCAAGCGAGGCGATGTTGGTGTTTAGAGAAAACGACACTGGAATTGCTCCTTCGTTGCAATACACGCCGAAGCAATCCTGGGGCCACAGCATTTTTGCCGTGTAACCGCAATGAAATCACACCTGTCGATGTACAGCTACTGTCGCTTCTTCAACACCGCCGAGTTTTCGTCAAACGCGCATAGATTCCAGTTGGCGCCGCACCTCCAACAGCACTCCACGCCAGTCGCGGCGCTGTTTTTGGCGAAAGAGTCGCATCGTCGGATACCATGGCGAATCTGCCCGCCCCAGCATCCATCGCCAGTCGGGAGCGAACGGCAGCAGCGTCCAAACCGGGCGCGCCAATGCCCCGGCCAGGTGTGCCACCGCGGTATCCACTGAGATCACCAGGTCAAGATTGTGGAGCAGCGCGGAGGTGTCCGCGAAGTCCGTGAGTGGCCGGCCTAGGGGCGCAAACGGCAGCCGGCTGGCCTCGCACCCGGCATGATGCTCCGGTTGCAGGCTCACGAAGCTGACGCGCGGCAGGCCGCCCAGAACCGCCAGGTCGCCCGGGTCAATGGAGCGATTGCGGTCGTTGCGATGTTGCGGGCTGCCTCGCCACGCAATCCCCACTTTCAGATGCGTCGACGGGATGGGCAGCGCTTCCGCCCACAACTGCGCCAGTTGTGGATCGGGCGAAAGATATGGTGTGCGGATGGGGATGTTTCCCGCCGATGTCTGGAAAATCGCCGGCAGGTGCATCAATGGCGCCCAGCATCCGAATTCAGACGGCCCCTCCGTTTCGAGCAGCAGCCGGTCGATTCCCTGTGCGCTGCGCAGTAGACGGGCCAGCGCCGGCGGACACGCGAATGCCGTCGACCCTCCGCGCCTCTTTACCATACGCGCGTAGCGTATGAATTGAATGGTGTCGCCGAATCCCTGCTCCGCGCGCAGCAGAATGCGGCGGCCTTCGAGCGGCGATCCGTCCCAAAGATCCAGGCCGGGAGGCGCTTCGCAGTTCCGTGCGCCGTAGTTGCGCCAGCCGCGTTCAAAGTCGCCCAGTAGCAACTGCGCCATGCCCAGGTTCACGCGGAACTCGGCATTGCCGGGTTCGCAACTTACCGCCTCGCGATAGTGCGGCAGAGCCTCTGCCGGCGCGCCGGCGGATTGCAGCGTGTTGCCCAGATTGTTGTGGGCCGCCGCTAAGGAAGGTTGTTGCCGCAGCACTTCGCGGTAGCAGTGCTCCGCCTCCGGAAGTTGATCGAGCGCCTGCAGCGCCAGTCCCAGATTATATTTCGCTTCCACAAAGTCCGGCCGTTTGCGCAATGCGGCGCGATACCGCGGCACAGCTTCGCCCGCACGGTTCATCCGCCGGAGCACGTTGCCCAGGTTGCATAACGCCTCCGGAAAATCGGGGCGTATGCGCAGGGCCGTTTGATAAGCCTCTTCCGCCTCCTGCAGCCTGCCTGCATTGGCCAGGGCCAGACCCAGGTCATGTTGTGCCTCAGGCCATTCGGGCAGCAGCGTGGTTGCCTGCCGCAGCGCATGGAGCGCATCGTCCGCACTGCCCAGCGCCTGTAAAATCGAGGCCAGCAAACGCCAACCGCTGGCGCTTCCAGGCTGTTCCGCCAGGTGGCGTGCCAAAACGTCGGCCGCCTGCCGGTAGCAAACCTCGGCTTGTGAGAATTTTCCTTGTGACCGCAGCACCCTTGCCAGGCTCGCGCAATACTCCGCTACGGGCCCACGAACCGCGATAGCCCGAACCATCAACACGCCTGCCAATTCGGTATTGCCGCGGCTCTCCGCCACCAATCCCAAAAGATGCAGGGCTTCGGCGTTTTGCGGATCCGCGGTCAGCACCTGTCGGTACTCGCGTTCGGCCTTCGCAAGCTGGCCGGCCTGGTGGCGGCGAAGGCCACGGGCAAGCTGCGCTGTCGTATTCATAAAAAAAGATGTGGGGCCAGCGGCCGGAGACCCGCGGTCGGGGACGTAACTAATCCCCGACCCCCGGCCCCAGGCCCTGGCCCCCTAGTCTTTAGCCACGGAGCAAGCTCAACACGGCCTGAGGCGCCGAGTTGGCCTGGGCCAGTGCCGCTGTTCCGGCCTGCACCAGGATCTGAGCCTTGCTCAGGTTGGCCGCTTCGGCAGCCAGATCCGCGTCACGGATTCGCGACTCGGCGGCTGCTTCGTTGGTCACCTGGCTTTGGGCCAGATTCACTGCGTAGTTGAAGTTGTTCTCGCCCTTACCCACAGCGGCTTGCGCCTGGCCCAGAGACTGCACGGCCTTGGTGATGGCCGTGACGGCGTTCTGTGCGTTGGTCTGGCTGCTGATGTCGGCGGTGGCGCCGGTTCCCAACTGGGAAGAGCTGATCACCGCTCCGCCCTGGCTGCCCGCGCCTGTTCCCAGGGAGATTCCCTGGATGGCGCCGGCGGAAGTGCCGGTGGACTGCGAGCCAAGCGAAACCGTGAATGAGTTGTTGCTGCTCACGAAACGGATTCCGTCGGCGCCGCTCGATTGATCCTTAACTGCTACGATGCTCTGCAGCGTGGAGTCGTTGGATTGCAGCAGTTGGGTGTTGATGTAGCTCAGCGCGGCGTCGATGTTGCCCGCGTTGGCGCTGGAGAGACTGAACGAAATGGAGTGCTGTCCGCCCGAGGCATCGGGAGCGTTGATGGCCACGGTCTGGCTGTTGCCGCCAACGGTGACTCCCGTGAAGTTCAGGAAGCCGCTGCTCGAGACGCCGTTGGCATCCAGGCTGGGGGAAGCGGAGCCGTTCTGCGCAGTGGCGGTCAGCGTGGCGGTATTCGCCGAATCCACGCCCTGTGCGGCCGCGGCTGCGAAGCCAAAGCCAGTGTCGGCCGAGTCGCCGAACACGTTCAGACGGAAGCTGGTGCCGTTGCCGGACACCAGTTTGATGTTGCCGGTGCCGTCGTCGATCGCTCCGATGGCGGCCGCGCGCGTCAGGGCGTTGCTGCCCAGCGCGACGTTGAGAGCCGTGATCGCTGACGTTTCATCCGCGCCGGTGCTCAGCGCGCCAAGGTCGACCACCTGGTTGCCAATCGCGATCTGCACGTTCTGGGTCGCGGAGGCGGTAGCCGCGGCGCCGGCATCGATGCTGGTGTAGTTGGCAGCGTTGCTCGCGCCGGTCAGGAAGGTCCCGAGTCCGAGCACGTTCGAGATATCGCCCGAAACCTGGACTCCCAGGCTCTGGCCTTCGCCCGAGGTGAATTGCAGTTTGCCGCTGCCGTCGAGAGCCGCAGTCACGCCGGTGCCGGCCAGAGCCGTGGTCAGGTTGGCCAGGGTGGTCGCCTGCGCTTCGGCCGCGCCGATGGTCAAGCTGACCGTCTGCGGGGTAACGCCGTTGGTCAGGGTGAGCTTCACGGTTTCGGATCCGGTGTTGGCGCTGGTGGCCAACAGAGCCGTCGCATTCGTGGTCGCGGTCTGGGTGGCCACGGACTGTCCGGTGGAACCCGTATTAATGTTACCCAACAGGGCGTTCGCCGTCTGATCGCCCGCTTCCACTTGGAAAGCCGAGTTGGACGACGTGAATTGCAAGTGCGACGCGCCGTTGGCATCGGTGAAGGCTGCGGCTTGGATGCCCGCGTTCTTGAATGCAGTGGCCTGCTGGTTGCCGCCGCTGCCGGCGGCCTGGATGCCCGCGTTGATCGCCGTTACCAGCGAGTTCACGTCGGTCACGCCCGCCAGGTTCACCGAAACTGCCACACGGTTCGCGCCGGAAGTGGAGCTGAATCCGGGGCCGCTGAAGTAGAACGTGGAGAAGCCGGCCTGGGTCTGTGTTCCCTGGTTGGTCGTGTTGGCGATAATGTTCTGGACGCTGGTGGTCCCGGCGCCCGGTCCAATATCCACCGAAGAGGAGCCGGTGGCGGAGTACCCGCTGAGTCCGAGGCTCTTCGTGTCCACTGTCGAGTGAGTGAGGTCAACGCCCACCGATCCGTTCTGGATCGCCGAGATGTCGCCGCTGCTGGCGCCGCCGCCGATGAATACCGAGAGGGATTTCGCAAAAGCGCCGCCCTGGTTCAGGCCGATAGCCTGCGCCTGGCGGTTTACTTCGCTCAGCACGCTCTGAAATTCGCTGTTTAGCACGCCGCGGTCGCCCGTGAACGTGGATGATGCCGACTGCGTCGCCAGTGTGGCGGCGCGATCCAGCAGGTTGGAAATGTTGCTCATACCGCCGTCGATGGTCTGTAGCGTCGAAAGACCGTCGTTGGCATTACGAATACCCTGGGTCAGTACCGCCTGGGAAGACCGCAGGCCGTTGGCAATAGCGAGCCCGGCAGCGTCGTCCCCGGAGTTCACAATGCGCAGGCCAGACGTGACTTCCTGAATGGTCTGATTTTGAAAAGCGCTGCTCTGATTGAGGTAGTTCTGGGCCTGCAGCGAGGCGATATTGGTATTTAACGAAAACAAGGTTCTCTCCTGTAAGCTCTCTGGGCCGGAAATCCTTTCCCGGCTGGATGGCTTTGCCATCCGGAGCGTTCAGTCCACCTTATCGGGCGCTCCCGAGTGCTTTTCGGAGAAATTAGGTCAACAATCTCGATGTGGGTACTGTATCAACGATTAACTTCGGTTAGCCTCCAGTTCGCGGCGCACCTCCAGAAGCACACTCTGCCAGTTGCGCCGCTGCCGCTGTCGGAACAGCCTCATCGTCGGGTACCAGGGCGAGTCCGAACGGCCCAGCATCCACCGCCAGTCCGGCGCGAACGGCAGCAGCGTCCACACTGGACGCGCCAGTGCGCCTGCCAGGTGGGCGACTGCGGTATCCACCGAAATCACCAGGTCCAGACCGTGGAGCAGCGCCGCGGTGTCCGCGAAATCGAGCAGCGGACGTCCCAGGGGCGCAAACGGCAGCCGGCTGAGCTCGCATCCGTCTTGCTCCTCTGGTTGCAGGCTGACGAAAGTCACGCGAGGGATGCCGCTCAAAACCGAGAGTTCCCGCGGCTCAATGGAGCGATTGCGGTCGTTGCGATGCTGAGGGCTGCCACGCCAGGCGATTCCAACCTTCAAATGCGAGGACGGGATGGCCAGCGCGTCTGCCCACAACTGCGCCAGTCCCGGATCGGGTCGTAGATAGGGAGTGCGTAGGGGAATGGTGGTCGCCGTAGTTTGGAAAATGGCGGGTAGATGCATCAGCGATGCCCAGCATCCGAATTCCCGCTGAGCCTCCGTCTCAGGCGCCAGGGTCTCGATTCCCTGGGCGTGTTCCAGCAGGCGTGCCAGCGCCGGTGGACACGCGAAGGTCGCCGATCCGCCGCGCCGCTTCACCATGCGGGCGTAGCGGATGAATTGAATCGTGTCGCCGAAACCCTGTTCGGCCTTCAGCAGGATACGCCGGCCCTCCAGCGGAGAGCCATCCCACAGTTCCAAACCGGGAGGCGGCGCGCAGTGTCGCGCTCCATAGTTCCTCCAACCGTTTTCGAAATCGCCAAGCAGCAATTGCGCTATGCCCAGATTGACCTGGAACTCCGCATTGGCGGGTTCGCAGCGGATCGCTTCCTCAAAATGCGGCAGCGCCTGCGCTACGTCGCCGGCCGCTTGTAATGTGTTGGCAAGGTTGTTTTGCGCAGCCGCCAGCGAGGGCTGTTCCCGCAGTACTTCGCGATAGCAGTTTTCCGCTTCCGGCAATTGATCGAGAGACTGCAGCGCCAGGCCGAGGTTGTATTTCGCTTCCAC
This sequence comes from uncultured Solibacteraceae bacterium, assembly GCA_963815475.1. Classification (GTDB taxonomy): domain Bacteria; phylum Acidobacteriota; class Terriglobia; order Bryobacterales; family Bryobacteraceae; genus Sulfopaludibacter. Next base: position 4,888,198 of record CAWFHD010000003.1, read on the forward strand.
GAAGGCAGGACGCTTGCCTAACGCGCCGCGATAGAACGGCAGGGCGTCGTCGGCGCGTCCCATACGCCGCAGCACGTTGCCCAGGTTATTCAGTGTTTCGGGGGCGTCCGGACGCAGCCGCAAGGCGCATCGATAAGCCTGCTCCGCCTCCTCCAGCCGGTCGGCATTTGCCAGGGCCATGCCCAGATCGTGCTGCGCTTCGGCTGACTCGGGCCGCAGAAACGCAGCCTGGCGCAGCGCTTCGAGCGCGGCCAAAGGACTGTTCAATGCATGGAAGGTAGCTCCCAGCAGTCGCCAGTCTTCCGCGTTCTGCGGATGCTCGGCCAGGCGGCGAGACAAAACGTCGGCTGCCTGCCGGTTGCAAACCTCCGCGAGCGCCAGTTTGCCTTGTGTCCTTAACACTCGCGCCAGGCTGGCGCAATACTCGGCGACCGGTCCGCGAATGGCGATTGCCTGTCCCATCAAGGCCCCGGCCAATGCAGCATTGCCGCGGCTCTCCGCCACCAGTCCCAAAAGATGAAGGGCATCGGCGTTCCGCGGCTCCGCGGTCAACACATCGCGGTACTCGCGTTCCGCGAGCACAAACTGGCCCGCCTGGTGACGGCGAAGGCCACGGGCAAGCTGAGCAGTGGTGTTCATAAAAAAAGGAGGGCCAGGGCCGCGGACCGATTGGACTCGAATCTCATCGTGGGGCAGGCTTCAGCCTGCGGTGGGCTTTAGCCCACCAATTCCGGGCGTCCTGCGACCGTCTGCACGGACTAAAGTCCGTTGCAGGCTGAAGCCTGCCCCACGAATAATCATCAGGTCACTAATCCCCGACCCTGGCCCCCTAGTTTTTAGCCACGCAACAAGCTCAACACGGCCTGAGGCGCCGAGTTGGCTTGGGCCAGTGCCGCTGTTCCGGCCTGTACCAGGATCTGTGCCTTGCTCAGGTTGGCCGCTTCGGCAGCCAGATCCGCGTCGCGGATTCGCGACTCGGCGGCTGCTTCGTTGGTCACCTGGCCTTGGGCCAGATTGACTGCGTAGTTGAAGTTGTTCTCACCCCTACCCACAGCGGCTTGCGCGCTGCCGAGGGTCTGCACGGCCGCGGTGATAGCAGTTACCGCGTTCTGTGCATTGGTCTGGCTGCTGATGTCGGCCGTGGCGCCGGTTCCCAATTGGGAAGAGGTAATGACCGAACCGCCTTGGCTGCCCGCGCCGGTTCCCAGAGACAGTCCCTGGATAGCGCTGGCCGCTGTGCCGGTGGCCTGCGAGCCCAGCGAAACCGTGAACGAGTTGTTGCTGCTCACGAAACGGATTCCGTCGGCGCCGCTGGCTTGATCCTTAACCGCCACGATGCTCTGCAGCGTGGAGTCGTTGGATTGCAGCAGTTGGGTGTTGATGTAGCTCAGCGCGGCGTCGATATTGCCCGAGTTAGCGCTGGACAGGCTGAACGAAATGGAGTGCTGCCCACCTGAAGCATCGGGAGCATTGATGGCCACGGTCTGGCTGTTGCCTCCAACGGTGACGCCGTTGAAATTCAGGAAGCCGCTGCTGGACACGCCGTTGGCATCCAGGCTGGGGGAAGCGGAGCCGTTCTGCGCGGTGGCAGAAAAGCTGGGCAGGCTGGTTACGCCTTGTGCGGCCGCGGCTGCGAAGCCGAAGCCCGTGTCGGCCGCATCGCCGTACACGTTTAGGCGGAAACTGGTGCCGTTGCCGGACACCAGTTTGATATTGCCGGTGCCATCGTCAACTGCCGAGATGTTGGCGGCGCGTGTCAGGGCGTTCCCCTGCAGGGCGATGTTGAGGTTGCTCAGTGCCGCCGTTTCATCCGCGCCCGTGCTCAGCGCGCCGAGGTCGGCAATCTGGCTGCCAATCGCGATCTGTACGTTCTGGGTCGCGGACGCGGTAGGCCCGGCGGCGGCGTCGATGCTGGTGTAGCTGGCTGCGTTGCTCGCGTCGGTCAAGTAAGTGCCCATTCCGAGCACGTTCGAGGTATCGCCCGAAACCTGGACTCCCAGGCTCTGGCCTTCGCCCGAGGTGAATTGCAGTTTGCCGTTGCCGTCGAGAGCTGCGGTCACGCCGGTGCCGGCCAGGGCCGTGGTCAGGTTGGCAAGAGTGGTCGCCTGCGCTTCGGCCGCGCCGATGGTCAAGGTGACCGGCTGCGGAGTAACGCCGTTGGTCAGGGTGAGCTTCACCGTTTCAGATCCAGCGTTAGCGCTGGTGGCCAACATAGCCGTCACGTTGGTGGTCGCGGTCTGAGTGGCCACGGACTGTCCAGTGGAACCCGACGCGATGTTACCCAACAGAGCGTTCGCCGTCTGGTCGCCCGCTTCCACTTGGAAAGCCGAGCTGGACGACGTGAATTGCAGGTGCGACGCGCCGCTTGCGTCGGTGTAAGCCGCCGCTTGGATGCCCGCGTTCTTGAATGCGGTGGCCTGTTGGTTGCCGCCGCCGCCGGCGGCCTGGATGCCCGCGTTGATCGCCGTTACCAGCGAATTTACGTCGGTCACGCCCGCCATGTTTACGGAAACCGCCACGCGGCTGGAGCCGGAGGTGGAGGAGAAGCCCGGCCCCGCGAAGTTGAATGTGGTGAAGCCGGTCTGTGTCTGGGTCGCCTGATTCAGAGTGTTGCCGACTATGTTCTGGACGCTGGTGGTGCCGGCGCCCGGTCCAATGTCGACCGCGGACGCGCCCGTGGCGGAGTATCCGCTGAGGCCAAGGCTCTTCGTGTCTACCGTCGAGTGAGTCAGGTCAACGCCCACCGAACCGTTCGAGATGGCCGAGATGTCGCCGCTCTTGGCGCCGCCGCCGATGAACACCGAAAGGGATTTCGCAAACGCGCCGCCCTGGTTCAAGCCGACTGCCTGCGCCTGGCGGTTAACTTCCGTTAGCACGCTCTGGAATTCGCTGTTCAGCACGCCCCGGTCGCCCGTGAATGTGGATGATGCAGACTGCGTCGCCAGTGTGGCGGCGCGATCCAGCAGGTTCGAAATGTTGCTCATGCCGCCGTCGATGGTCTGCAGGGTCGAAAGACCGTCGTTGGCATTGCGAATACCTTGAGTCAGCACCGCTTGAGAGGAACGAAGTCCATTGGCGATAGCAAGGCCGGCGGCATCGTCACCAGAGTTCACGATGCGGAGTCCGGACGTAACTTCCTGAATGGTCTGATTCTGGAAGGCGCTGCTTTTGTTCAGGTAATTCTGGGCCTGCAACGAGGCGATATTGGTGTTTAACGAAAACAAGGTTCTCTCCTGTAAGCTCACTGGCCGGAAATCCTTTTCCGGCTGGGACGGCTTTGCCGCCCGAAGCTTTCGTAACAACTTATCGGTCATTAAGATCTTTTTTTCTGAAAACTACAAATAATGATCGATTGCAAGGTTGACCTTTGGTAACCGGTAATTCCTTCTCCCCCGCGGGCTAGCCCGCCCCGCCGAAAACTCGACACCGTCTGGACTTCGACGTGTCCCCGGGCCCCAAACCCCTATCGCTGCCGCACTTTAGCTTTGGCCTTCGGTGTGCATTCGCACACATGCCATGGTCAAACCAGTAGGAGATTCGCTCGAGAAGTACATGGATCTTCTCAGCACGCGAGAAAAGTTGATCGCCTCCAACATCGCTAACGCGGACACCCCTGGCTACAAAACCCGCGACGTCGATTTCCAAGCGCAATTCCAAGCCCTCCTGGATGGCGGCCAGGCGCATGCCGCCGAAGTCTCCGGCCTCAAAGTTAAGAACGACGGCAACAACGTGAATCTCGACCGCGAAGCCCAGTTGCTGTCCGAAACCGCCATGCGCTTCTCGGTTGCCTCCAATCTGCTGAAGGGCCAGTTCAAGACACTCCGCATGGCCATCGAAGAAGGGAAAAACGGATGAGTCTCTTTTCCACGCTCTCTATCAGTGCCTCCGGAATGGCGGCGCAACGCACCCGCGCCGAACTGCTGGTGGAGAATCTCGCCAACGCCGAAACCACACGCACCCCCGAAGGCGGCCCTTACCAGCGCAAGGATGTCATATTCCAGCCGGCGGGCGCAGGCTCTTTCGCTTCCATGTTCGACTCGGCCATCAATCCCGGACCCGTGGGAGTCGGCGTCTCCGACGTCATCGTCGACAAGAGCGCCCCGGAGCAGCGCTACATGCCCGGGCATCCCGACGCCGGCCCCGATGGTTACGTCGCCTTCCCGCGCATCAGCCCGGCTGAGGAGATGGTCAACCTCATGAGCGCCTCGCGCGGTTATCAGGCCAACGTGGCCTCTATGAGCGCCGTCAAAGACATGATCCAACGCTCCATCGACCTTCTCCGGTAATCGCCATGCTTCCGTCCCTCTCCCACATCGGCTCCCTTCAGTCCATCAAGGACGCGGTCGGCGCCACGCCGCGGCCGGAAAGCCGGGCCAGTTCGCCAGCCTGTTGGACAACGCCATTCAGTCCATCGAAAAGCCCGGCAACGAAGCCAACCAGGCCGTTCAGAATCTGCTGGGCGGCGGCAATGAAGAACTGCACAACGTGGCTGCCGCCACCACGCGCGCCGACCTGGCCTTCGAACTCGGCCTGCAGGTTCGCAATAAAATCATCTCCGCGTACCAGGAGGTCATGAAGATGCAGATGTAGTGTCTGCACTCTCATTTCTTCATGGACCAGTTCAAGCGCCTTCTCGGCGGACTTTCTATTCGACAGCGCATCTTCACCGTGGCCATCGCATTACTGGTGGGCGCGGGTCTGTTTTCTCTGCTCCACTGGCGCAAGGAATCCGATTTCAAGCCTCTCTACACCGGCCTCGCGCCCGAAGACGCAGCCGCGGTGGTGGCGAAATTGAAGGAAGCCGGCGCCGATTATCGCCTCTCCGAGGCCAGCGACGTGATCTCTGTCCCCTCCGCGAAGATGGCCGAGTTGCGGCTCGAAATGGCCGCTGCCGGGCTTCCCAAAACCGGACGCATCGGCTTCGAGATCTTCGACAAGAACAACCTGGGCGCTACCGAGTTTGTGGAGCATATCAACTACCGACGCGCCCTTGAAGGCGAATTGGAGCGCTCAGTGGGGGCGCTCGCCGAAGTCGAGCAGGCGCGGGTGCACATCACGTTCCCCAAAGACTCCGTCTTTCTGGAATCGCGCGAGCCCGCCAAGGCCAGCGTCATGGTGAAGCTCAAGGCAGGCGCGCATCTCTCCGCGCGCAATGTATCGGCCATCGGCCACCTGGTGGGCAGCGCCGTGGAAGGCCTGACGCCCGACGCCGTATCCGTGCTCGACATGCAAGGCAATCTGCTCAGCCGCCCCATCCGCACGGCGGAAGTGAAGGACACCGAAGAGGAGCTCGAATACCGCCAGAAGGTGGAGCGCGACCTGGTGCAGAAGATCAACACCACGCTCGATCCCCTGCTCGGACGCGACCGCTACCGCGCCAGTGTCTCCGCCGATTGCGACGGCAACAGCGGCGAATTGAGCGAAGAGACGGTGGACCCGTCCCGGTCCGTCATGGTACAGTCCCAGAAATCCGAAGAGCTGATGGCCGGCACGGGCACTTCCCCTGCTGGAATCCCAGGCACCGCTTCCACCCTGCCGCGCCCCGCGCCGCGCACCAACTCCAGCTCAGGCAACACCAACACGCACCGCACCGAAAGCATCACCTACGAATCCAGCCGTACCATCCGCAAGACCAAGCTCGCGCAGGGAGCCCTGCGCCGCCTCTCGGTCGCCGTTCTGCTCGACCAAGCCATCCGGTGGGAAGGCGCCGGATCCTCCGCGCGCCGCGTCCTGACGCCGCCCACCCCCGAGACTATGAAATCGGTTCACGATCTGGTGGCTGCGGCCGTCGGCTTTGTGCAGGATCGCGGCGATCAGATCACCATTGAAGCGCTGCCGTTCGAAGACACACTGAGCCGGCCGCCGCCCGATTCGCCCGTCACTTCCAATCCCCAGCGCAACGTCGCGCCCAAGCCCTTCGACTGGAAACACCAGCCGCTGCTTCTGCCGATTGCCGCGGGCGCCGTAGTCCTGATCCTGGTGGTCGCCGCCATAACCATCATGCTGGTCAATCGGAAGAAAAAGAAGAAACTCGAGGACGTGCAGCATACTAAAGCGCTGCCCGGCCAGCATCCGCCCGCTTCCCTCGCCGCCGGCCCCAACATGGAAGATCAGCTCCATCTTCAGATGGCCGAACGGGACGCGCTCCAGCAGCAGGCGGACAACGCCGCGCTGGCCAGTATCAAAGTTCCGCCGGTGAAAACCAAGAAAGCCGAAGTGCTGGTCAAGCAGTTGCGTGAAAATGCCAAGAAGGACCCCAGTCCTTCCCTGCACGTGCTTCAAACCTGGCTTCACGATCGATAGAAACAGACTCTAGGCCATGATTACTAACGTTGCTTCAGCCAGCGCAAAAGCCGCCGAAACAGTCCTGCCGGGAGTGCAGAAGGCCGCGATTCTGTTGGTGATGCTCGGCGACCAGCACGGCGCGGAACTGGTCAAGATGCTCAACGAGGACGAAGTCCATTTGATTGCGCGTGAAGTGGCCCGCCTCAAGAAAGTCGCGCCCGAACAAGCCGAAGCGGTGCTCGAAGAGTTCTACCAGCTCACCGCCGCCCGCGAGTACATTGTCAAGGGCGGCATCGACTATGCCAAGAGCATGTTGGTCAACGCCTTCGGTCCCGAAACTGCCAAGAAGTTGATGGACCGCCTGATCAAGGCGCTGGGCCAGGACATGGCCACTTTCGATGCCCTGCAAAAGGCCGATCCGCTGCAGCTCGCCAAGTTTCTCCACAATGAGCATCCTCAGACCATCGCACTGGTGCTCTCGCACCTCAATCCATCGCAGGCCGCCGCGTTGCTGGCATCGCTGCCTCCGGGCTTGCGTTCCGACGTGGCGCTGCGCGTCGCCGGCCTCGACCAGATCTCGCCCGACGTCATCACCAAAATCGCCGGCGTCATCGGCCAGAAGTTGAACGCCATCGGTGAGTTCAGCCGCGAATCCTACGGCGGTGTTCGCGCCGTCGCTGAAATGTTCAACCGAATGGATTCGGAAACCAGCAAGGAGATTCTGGCCTCTATCGAGAATCAGGATCCCAACCTGGTGGAAACCATCCGCCACCTCATGTTCGTCTTCGACGACATTCTGCTGATCGATCCCAACGGCCTCAAGGAAGTGCTGGCCCGCGTCGATCGCAAGGTGATAACCATGGCGCTCAAAGGCACCGGCGAACAGCTCAAGAATCATTTCCTGGGTTGCATGTCGCAGCGCGGCGCCGACATGATGCGCGAAGACATGGATGCCCTCGGGCCTGTGAAGATCAAAGACGTGGAGGCCGCGCAGCAACAGGTGATCGCCGTCATACGCGTCCTGGAAACGGAAGGCGTTCTCAGCCTGCGTGGCACCGTGGGGGAACAATATGTCGTCTAAGCTCGTGCGGCGCGACACTGCTGCGGAAACTCAGCCCATGCCGTGGCAGCAGATGCATACCACCGGCCCCATCCCGTCGGTGTTGTTTCAGACAATGCCGCCGCCGTCCGCCAACGAAGTATCTCCGGAACTGCTGCGCCTGCAGGGCAAGGTTGCCGAGCTCGAGCACAAAGTGCGTGAAGCCCGCGACACCGGCCGCCGCGAAGGCGAAGCGGCCGGCCGTCAATCTGCCCACGCCGAAGTGCAGGCCGTCCTGCAAAAGCTGGGACTCGCCATTCAGGAGACCGTCGACCTGCGCCCGCGCCTCCGCCGCGAAGCTGAAGCCGACCTCGTCCGCCTGGCCGTCGCCATCGCCCGCCGCATTCTCCACCGCGAGCTGAATACCGACCCCGAAGCCATCGGCGGACTCGTCAAAGTAGGGCTCGAGAAGCTGCGCATGCAGGAGTTGACGCGCGTCACCGTCCACCCCGATCATCAGGCCGCATTGAAGGAAGTCTTACAACGTCAGGGCGTCGCCCACGTCGAGCTCGCCGCCGACCCCGCACAGGATCGCGGCGCCGTGGTCTTCCAGACGAGTCGCGGCAGTCTCGATCTCTCTTTGGAAACTCAGCTCCGTGAAATCGAGCGAGGGCTTACCGACCGATTCAAGGGACAAGGTGTATGACGGCATCCATTTCACTCGCGCCGTATTTCGATAAACTCACCCGCTACATACCCGGCCTCTGGATCGGTGAAGTCACCGAGGTGGTTGGCCTCCTGCTGGAATCGCGCGGTCCCGCCGTCGCCGTGGGCGATTTCTGCGAAGTGCAGACGTCCGGTGGACGCATCGTGCGCACGCAGGTGATCGGCTTCCGCAATGGCCGCGTGCTTTCCATGCCGCTCGAAGAGATCGACGGCCTGCAACTCGGCGACGCCATCGTCGCCCGTAGCGATGAGGCCCGCGTTGCCGTGGGGCCCGAGCTCTTGGGTCGCGTGCTCGATGGCTTCGGCCTCCCTATTGACGGCCGTCCGCCCATCGATCCCGCCGATTTCTACGATCTCTACAAAGCGCCGCCCAGCCCGCTCGCGCGCGAGCATATCGTCGAGCGCCTCGTCACGGGAGTGCGCGCCATCGACAGCCTGCTGCCCTGCGGCAAAGGGCAGCGCGTCGGCGTCTTCGGCGGTAGCGGCGTCGGCAAGAGCACTCTTCTCGGAGCTATGTCGCGCCACAACTCCGCCGATGTCAGCGTAATCGCGCTGATCGGCGAGCGCAATCGCGAAGTGCGAGCCTTCCTGGAGCACGAATTGGGCGCCGCCGGCATGCGCCGCTCCGTAGTGGTAGTCGCCACCTCCGACCGTCCCGCGCCCGTGCGCGTTCGCGCCTGCTTCGTAGCCCTGGCCATCGCCGAGTATTTCCGCGACCAAGGGGCCAACGTGCTCATGGTGATGGATTCCGTGACCCGCCTGGCCATGGCGCAGCGCGAAATAGGCCTCGCCGCCGGCGAGCCGCCCAGCCAGAAGGGCTACACCCCCTCGGTCTTCAATCTTCTCCCGCGCATCTTTGAGCGCGCCGGCAACTTCGCCAAAGGCTCCATCACCGGCTTCTTCACAGTCCTGGTGGAGGGCGACGATTTCAATGAGCCCATATGCGACGCCGTGCGCGGCATCCTCGACGGCCACATCATTCTCTCGCGCCAACTGGGCGCGGCGGGCCACTATCCGGCCATCGACGTCCTCAACTCCATCAGCCGTCTGCAATCCCAAATCTCCACCCAGGACCAGCGCGCCGCTGCCCGTGCCGTGCGCGAAGCGCTATCCACCTACCAGCAGGCCGAAGACTTGATCCAGTTGGGGGCCTACGTCTCAGGGTCGAATCCCAGACTCGATCGAAGCATCCAACTGAGGCCCGAAATCCTGCAGTTCCTGCGCCAGGAATCCGAAATGAACATCCCGATCAGTGAAACCCTGGTAGGAATCGCCAAACTGGCCGAACGCCTTGCGGGATAGCGGAAGTTTTTGGTGGGGCAGGCCCTTTGGCCTGCGGCGGACTTCAGTCCGCCCCCCGTTATGAAGCCATTCCACTTCAGCCTCGAACGAGTTCTCACCTGGCGGAAGACCCAGCTCTCCCTCGCTGAAGTCCGCCTGGAGCACTTGCGCGCCGCGCTGATTTCCGTGGAACAGGCCGTCGAAGCCATCCTGGTCCGCCGGCTCGCCGCCCAGACCCAAGTGGGAAAATCCGCTGAGGTGCAAGGCAGCACGCTGGCCTCGCTCGAAGCCCTCCGCCTCTGGACCCTGCGCGAATCACAGCGCCTCAAGACCCACGCCACCGACCTCCGCCGCGCCATCGAAGAACAGAATCGCGTGGTCACCGAGGCTCGCCGGCAGGTCCGCCTGGTGGAGCGCCTCAAAGAGCGCCGCCACGAAGCATGGAAAGCCGAGACCGCCCGCGCTGTCGAAGAAATGGCCGGCGAATTTGCGGTATCCCAATGGCGCCGCATTCACGAGGAGTAGCGCTAGGCTTCGTCGTCCGGCCGGAAGCGCAGCCGCGACACATCCAGCAGATGGTCGGGCACATACTCGGCGCGCCCATTCCACTGCGAGCCCGCTTCGAAATCCACGCCTACAAGGTAGCCGTTTCGCCCCATAGTGCAACCCCGCACCGTGCCGTGGAATTCCTTGTCCCCTTTGCTCACGGTCACCCTGGCGCCTTCTTCCACTACCACTCCCATCAGGAGGCTAGCCCCCGTGGTGGACAGGTCCTCCAGAACGGCGACCTCCTCGCAGCGTCCCCCGCTCCTCACCGTCCATCGCAGCCGCACCAGGTCCGAGCATAATAAGCGATGTTCGGAACGGTGTGCCGTGCGCTGACGGTGACGGTGCCTTCTATGTATCTTCTCCGTCATCTGTGCCACTTATCGGCCAAATAAAAAGGGCGGCGCCGATTTTCCGTCCGATAAGAGTATCAACAGCCATGTACGATAACCCATACGCCAGTTCGTTGGAAACCCGAGTCCTGAGCGCCACTCCCATGGAGTTGGTGACCATGCTTTACGATGCCGCCATCGAGAGCGTGCAGTCCGCCCGCCAGCATTTGGCGAACCGTCAGATACGGGAGCGCGCCCGCGCCATCACCCGAACCGTCGAGATTCTGGTGGAGCTTTCGCACTCGCTCGATCACCAAAAGGGAGGCGCCCTCAGCGAACGCCTGGCCGCCCTCTACGACTACATGCAACGGACCCTGCTCGAAGCCAACAGTACCCAGACGGAACCGGGTCTGGTGGAAACCGAGAACCTGCTCAAGACCCTGCGAGAAGCCTGGCAGCAGGTCCCCGCGTCCAGCTCGTCCTACACCTCCGCGCTAGGCCTGACGGCGTAAGTCGCGACCCCAATCAGAGCCGCGACCGTGAGGGAGCCGGGCCTTAGCTAATTGTTTCCCCCGACTACCAAACCAGCTTGAGAGCCGATTCCAGCCGTCGCGGAGTATTGGCCTGTGAGCCGATCACCCCAAACGTAGTCGCCGTCACCGACGACGTAGCCGGCGCCCCGAACGTCACGCGATTCGTAGCGTTAAAAGCCTCCAGCCTTACCTGCAAATAAGCCCGCTCTTTGATCTTGAAGTTCTTCGTCATCGACGCATCCAATTGCTTCGTGGCATCGCGCCGCAAATTGTTGAACTGGTTGTCGAACGTGCGGATGTTGTACACCAACTGCGACGTGCTCACCGTATTGAACTGCGTGGTGTCGAACGACGTCCCGTTGGGCTGGTGAGGGTTGTAATTCAGAGGGCCGCCGTAATAGATGTAATTGCCCCACGTCAGCAGCGGACCGGATTGCAGCGTAAGAATGCCGCTCACTCCCCAACCACCCAGCAGCCCGTCCACCCACCGGTTTTGCAGGTTGACAGATCGGCCGCGGCCGATCGGCAGAATGTAGGTGGATGCCAGCACGTCGCGCAGCGGACGAGAGTCGCTCGAGACGCGCTTTTCGGGAGCGGCATCCGAATCGTTGAGATACGCAATGCGGTCCGTCAGACGGCTCCAGATAAAGTTATTCAGCAGCGTGAGGTTGGCGGACAGGTGCTTCTGCAGGCGCACATTGAGGCTGTGATAGTAGGAGCTGCCGGCGGGGTTCTCCTGCAGCACCACGCCATTGGCGGGCGTTCCTGAAGTGGGCACGGCCGGCACTACGTACTGCGGATAGGGAATCAGCAACTGCGCCACCGCGATCTTCGATGCATTCAGCGTTCCGCTGGTGATCAGGCCGCTAAACGGATTGGTCGTAGTCGCGGTCAGTGTGGTGTTCACCGTGTTATCCCGTCCCAGCGACCTGCTCAAATACTGCGCCGGAATGTAATCCAGTTGTGTCTCGATCGGCAGATGCAACGCGTGATTGCCGATATAGGCCACTTCCAGGACGAATTGTTTCGGCAGTTCCCGCTGAATGCTGAGCTCGTCGCGGATTACGTAAGGGCTGCGCAGATTCGGATCCATCACCACGATGTTCTGCCCCAGGTTGGTGGACACGCCCTTCGAAGAACCCGTCGGCTGCAGAATCGATCCGCCCGGAAACGGGTCCGAGAGTGTGGCCGAGGGGCTCAGGTAGTTGTTGCCCGTCACCGTCATGCTGGTGGTCTGGCTGAAGCCCGGCTGGTTGAGCGTGCCGTACGCTGCGTTGCTGCCGCCCACGCCAGGCACGCCGCCCGAGATCGGTAGCAGGATAGGATCCACCAAAACTCCGATGCCGCCGCGGATGACGGTCTTGCTGCCCAATGCGGCGGGCGTCCACGCAAAACCGAAGCGCGGGCTGAAGATGTGCGACTTCACGTCGTAAATCGCCGGATTGCTGCTGCTGGCGAAGGTCGGGCCTCCCACAGCATGGAATGCGCTGGCGGGAAGCAGCGCGTTCGGATTCGCCGCATAGTTCGCCGCGGCTTGCGCCGAAATCGCGTTGACGGCGGTGGGGTCGAACCCATTCAGCGAACGGTTGTAGCGCTCGTATTCGGGGAAGTCGTGCTCCCACCGCAGGCCCAGGTTCAGCGTGAGGTTGGGCTTCACTTTCCAATCGTCGTTCACAAAGAACGAAAGGTACTTCGAGCTCACGCTGTCCTGCGTGTTGAGGTCGATGCCGCCGCTCGAAGGCAGACCCAGCAGGAACGAAGCCATCTCCTGCCCTATTGGCGCCGCCGCCCCGCTGGTGCCGGTCGCATTGGTCCACAGCGAACCGAAGCCGTACGTGCCGGAGGGATTGCCGAACGTATATCCGCTCCACCGATATTCCCGCGCATCCACGCCGACCTTGATTGTGTGGTTGCCATGAATCTTCACAACGTCGCCGAAGACCTGGAAAATATCGCCGAAATTCGTGCCGTCGCTGGGGTATCCCAGCGGCTCGAAGTTGGGCCGTGCGCCGCCCGAAACGCCCGGAGCGCCGAAGCTGGTCAAACTGTTGTTGAACGTGATGTACGGCAGCATCTTGAATTCGGTGTTGGCATCGATGTATCCAGGGAAGCCCAACGACGAAGGGTCGATCCCGTCGGCCGGAGACGAGTGGTTCTCGATGTATCGTGCCCAACTGGCGCGCACGTCCGTGAACAGTGTGGGGCTGATCGTGTAAACATCGTCTAACTGCGCGCCCTGATTGATGCGGAACAGGTAGTTGCCCGTGGCTGGATTGCCGAAAAAGTTGTTCTTGTTCTGCGCGCGATAGTTGTGGTGAGCGTCGAATGAGAGCTTGTTCTTGTCGCTAATGTTCACGTCCAGGCGCCCCATCTCGTTGTCGTAGCCGTCGCTGTCGATGGCGTTTGCGGTCACATAGTTTTGCGTTCCGTTTGCCAGGCCGGCCGCGTCGGGCTGCGGAAAATAATTGAGCAACTGCTGCGCGATCGGGTTGATCCGGGCCGTGGGAATCACGTTGTTCGGGAACGGGCTGCGCGAGATCGCAGTGCCGTTAGCCACGCCCGTGTTGGGATCGTAAATGGTGTAAGTGGCGCCCTGCGACAGCAACGCTGAGAAGTTTCCCTGCCGTTCCGCGGCCGTCGGCACCGTGGCGAAGTTCTCCGGACTGCCCGTTTCCAGCGGCGAATTCGCCGGATCGGAATCGCGCATGCCTTCGTATCCGAATAGGAAGAACAGCCGGTTCTTGCCGTTGAACACCTTGGGAACAAACACCGGCCCGCTCACTACGCCGCCGTATTGATTCTGGTGGTACGGAGCCCGCGCCTTGCCGGCCGCGTTGTTGAAGAACGAATTAGCGTCCACTGCCGACGTTTGGTTGTAAATGAACGCCGCCCCATGCAGTTGGTTCGTGCCGCTCTTGGTAATCACGTTGACCGTACCGCCCATCGTGTGGCCCTGCGCCGCGTCCATATCGAACAGGTTCACGCGGACTTCCGTAACCGCGTCCTGAATCGGGCTGTACGCCATTTGATTAGTCTGTCCGGCATTCGGCGCGCCGTTGAGCAGCACCTCGTTGCGGCTGGAGGGCGCGCCGCCGATGCTGATATCGTTAGGCGCGCTGTTATCGAACGGCCGCACCGGGCCGGGTTCGAACGTGGAGACCACGCCGAAAGCCAGGTTGCCCAACATCATCGGAGTGCGCCCATTCACCGGCAGAGCATCCACTTCCTTGGTGGTCAGCACCTGTCCCACAGTCGGATTCGAGGTTTCCAGCACGGGAGCGTCGGCGGTGATCGTGATGGCGTCGCTCAACTGGCCCACTTCCATTCTGATATCCACCACGGGGCTCGCCCCGGAGCTCAGGGTCATGCCCTGATGCACGGCCTTCTTGAACCCCGGAGCTTCTGCTGTGATCTCGTAAGTTCCCGGAGCCAGGAAGGGAATCGTGTAGGAGCCGGAAGCCTCGGAAACGGCCGTCGATTTCGATCCCGTCCGCGTCTCGGTAGCGGTGATTTTTGCGTTGGCGACCGCGGCGCCGGTGGCGTCGGTGACATTGCCGCTGAATGTGCCTCGATACTCCTGGGCACACAAGAATGCCGCCATCAGGGGCAGCAGGAATAGAATGCGTCTCACTGGGACCTCCTCTGGTTCGTGGGGTTGAGGTATTGGAGCGGTTGTGCCGCTCGTTGGGGTTGGGCGACAGCTACAGGGCTGTGTTGCATCGCGTAACTCCTAGTTCTTAACTGCGGGCATCGGTACAAACTTTTCCTTGCAGGCATTAGACGTCCCGCGGCCCGGTTCGCCTTGCACTTTTACATCTTGTCCCGTTGGCTGGAAATTCACCGGCCCGGGCCCCACCGTCACAACGGCGTGCGCCGCGGCCATCTTCACTCCCCCCGGGTCTTGCAGCGTGACGTTGTCCAGCGTGATTCCCAAACGGCGCGTCTCATCGAACCCGTCTAGCATGATCTTGCCCGGTCCCACCACGCGCACATTGCGCAGCACAATGTCGTCGAACAAAGGCAGCTTGTCGCGCGCCGCGCCGAAGAACGAATAGTTCGAATCCATCATGATGGGATTCTTCACGTCGCGGATGCACACGTCTTCGTACACAATGTCGTGCACATGCCCGCCGCGGCTGGAGTTCGATTTGATGCGGATTCCGTTATCCGCGCCATCGATCGAAAGATCCGTCACACGAATCGCGCTCGCCCCGCCGTCCGTCTCGCTGCCGATAGAAACTCCGTGGCCGTAATAAAAATGGTTGTGCGCGATGGTGATATGGCTGGTGGGCCCCGGCGCGCCCGCCTTGATCGCGACATTGTCGTCGCCCGCGCGGATGTAGCAGTGCGTGATGGTGACGTTGGTGGCGTTGCCTGGGTCGATGCCGTCGGTGTTGCGCCCGGCCTTCGGTGTGTCGATAATCACGCCCCACGCGGTGAAGCCGTTGCCGCCGCTATAAGCCACGTGGAAGTTCGGCGAATTCTTCAGCGTGATGCGATACAGCGTGAAGTTGTCGGCGTGGTTGAGCACCATCAGGCGTGGGCAGTTCTGATTGGTGGTCCGGCCATCCGCCTGGTGCGCCAGGTCCCACCAGGAATCGTTCTTGCCGATCAGTTTCGCCCAGCCGCGCCCGTCGATCACGCCGTCGCCCATCACCGCCGCGCCCGCCACATGGTCGCCGCTGATGAGAGGTTTGCAACCCTTGCCCTTCTCACTGACAATGCCGCACGAGCCCGACGTCAAATCGTAATCGCGTGCGTCGCGCGACGCGAAAAGTGTCACTCCCCCATCAACCAGTAAAGTCACTCCGGCCCGCAATTGAAAGGGACCGGCTAGAAAAGCGTTCGCGGCGCCGTCGGCCTTCAACTCCACGGCCTGGCCCGCCGCGCAATGGTCCAGCGCCTGCTGAATGCGCGCCGTGTCCAGCTTCGATTCGTCAGTCTCGGCCAGCGTATTTCCGGCGCGAGTCAGCCGGGCGGGCAGCGCCACACAGCTCTTGGGGATCACCGGCTCGGTTACGTTTCGCGTATCCTGCGCGCAAAGCCAAAGCGAAGCTACCAGCGCCAGGCCAATCAATCTCATTTCACTGCCTCGGGATTCCAATTGTCGTCTCCGCTCATCCATGCCTTCACCGAGTACTTCGCAGCTTCGGCGGCGGTGAGTTGTTTTGAGTGCGGGTCGCGCTCTTTCGGCTT
Organism: uncultured Solibacteraceae bacterium; assembly: GCA_963815475.1. GTDB lineage: Bacteria > Acidobacteriota > Terriglobia > Bryobacterales > Bryobacteraceae > Sulfopaludibacter. Next base: position 4,904,136 of record CAWFHD010000003.1, read on the forward strand.
TGCGCCCGGCCCCGTGGAGTTGTACTCCGCGTAGAAAACCGTGGGCAGCGAATCCACGTCATTGTGTTTCCACTCCGACCATCCGGCCGGCTGAATCTCCGGCCCCATCTCGGTATTCAGAAAGACCACCGAAGAGTGCGATCGCCAGGGACGCCCCAGGTAAACCTTCGGCGCGCCCTCCTCGGCGGTAAGCCGGCAGTGGTCGAAAACATAGCCGGAGCGCTCGCCGTCATAACGCTTGCTCTGCGCCGTCAACATCACCACCGGGTGCGCCAACGCATGAATCTCGCAGCGTTCGAAGAATGCCACCGCGTCGCCGAAAATGAAATCGACATTGCCTTCGATGTAGCAATCGGCGAAGTATTGGCGTGCCGGCCGGCAAGGGCCCTGTTCGGAATCGCAGCCTTTGCCGTCGGCGTAGAAAGTGTCCTGGTAGCCCAAAAGGCGAATGTGGCGGAAAACCGCGCGATCGCCGCGCACCCGCAAAGCCACTGCCTGGGAGCCTTCCTGCTTGAGAGGCCGCCCGCGGCTGAAGGTGTTCTCGATGGTCAGGTTCTCGGCGTAAAAATCATCGCCCGTAACCGATACGCTCTGCGATTTTCCCGTGCCGCCGGCCGTGCCCGCGCTCTTGTCGAAGCTCAGTACCACCTGTTTGGGATCGCTCCCCAAGCCGCGAAATTGAATATGCGATTTCGCGACGGTGATCTCTTCGTGGTAGAGCCCAGGCCTGATCCGAATCACAGAGCCCTCGGCCGGAGCCGCATCCACGGCCGCCTGGACCGTCCGGAAGTCCCCGGACCCGTCCAAAGCAACCGTAACCTGTCCGCCGAAAGCCGAACCACAGCCAAACAGTACGAGAATCCAAATAGCAGGGAAGCGCGTTTCCGAGCCGCGACCGTAAGGGAGTCGGTGCCTTTTATCTGGCCGGCGCCGAATCGAACCGAGCGTTGCGGCGAACTCTCGAACCGAAAAAACCATAAACCTCTACAGTGGGGCTGGCTTCAGCCTGCGCGGGACTTTAGTCCCGCAGGTCCAGTGCCTGCACGGTCACAGTACCAATCTCTACGAGCGCAAAAACAGCGGCTCAATATGCCGATCGAACAAATTCTCCGTCACATTCCGCGAGATCGATTCCTCGCACGCATCCAGCATCCCGGTATAACGATCGCCCATCTTCGCCGCAATCTTATACCCCACATGCAGCAACTGCCGTAAATGCGGATTGAACAGCGGATTCTTCTGGTCGTGCCGCAGCGCCCCCGAATACTGCTCCGCGCTCCACTGCTGTACCGTCTCGGCCAAGGGCAGGCACTTCGGGTTCACGTCGATCACGCTGGCGTACGGCGCGCACAACTCTTCCATGTGGTCCAGCGCCTGTGCGTAAACTTCCTTCGCCATCGCCAGACCTTCCGGACCCGCCTCCGCCAACCCGATCAGTTCCTCCAGCCACGTAGTGCCGGCGGTCTTCACGTGCACGCCCGCGTCGAACTTGGCCAGCGAGCGGCGAATCGCGCCGTAGATCGAAAACTTATCGCTGCCCGAATGCACGCTCAGCTTCAAACTCGCGGGCAGGCCGTAGCGCTTCACGGCGAAGGCGATCACCGCCAGGTCCTCGGCGAACTCCTTCTCGAACTGATCCACATTGCCCACGTAATCCACGCCCTTGTTGAACCGGCCGGTAAATTTCGGCGCGATCGTCTGGATGGGGATGCCCGCATCGGCAATCGCGGCCAGAATCAACAGCAATTCCGACGGCGTCTGCGGCGAATCGGTTTCGTCCATCGAAACTTCCGTGATGAAGCTGCCGGGCTGCTTCTTCGCGGCCACGTGCCGATAGATCTTGCCGGCTTCGCCTACCGCGAACAGGTACTTCGCTGCGGCGGTGGCTGCCTGCTCGCTGGTCATCTGCAGCGGCTCGGCGATACCCGGAATCTCCACCCGTCCCAGCAGTTCCGTGTGCGACTTCAGGAAACTTTCGGCCGCGCCTGCCTCTGGCGGCCGGCCAATATAGTCGGCGACATCCAGTGTAAAAAAATCGCTGGGAGCCAGAAAGCGATCCACGGTCCCCAGGTTGATGTGGTCGGCATCCACGTAATAACGTTGCTTCCAACCCAACTCGCGCACGGCGGCATCGGCGGCGGTGCGGGTGCTGGAAGGCTCCGACCCGACAATCGTATGTTCTCGATTCGATTTGTTCCAGACCGGAACTATGGAAGCGCCCCTTTCGGCGGCGCGCACGCAGGCGGCTAACTGAGGCTTGGCCTGGTGCGCAAAACGGTCTCCGACCCCTAAAGAATACTTCTCAATTACCATCTCGGTTTGTGAACTCACGGGCACACTCCGGGAGCATCTCGGCTCCCCGCTGAAAAACTGGCGGCGTTTGAGGTTAGCCAAACGCCGCATAAGACCCTGCGCTTTGAGAAAAGGATAAGTTGCTTCACAATCAGGGTCAATGCGAAATCCCTAAACGGATTGTTTAAGAATACTAAATCATGTGGTCTGTTACATTGCTTGGTGACCATGGTAACAAGACGCGTTTTTCTGGGTAGTGCGGCCGCCGCCGTGCGGTTGTCGGCGCTTCAATCTTCCGGATCGTCCGATCCCGCGAAGCAAAAGGAAGCTGTGCTGTCGCGCATCCATCCACCTCAGTTTCCTGACCGTGTCTTCGAAATCGCTAAGTACGGCGCAGTCGCGGAGAAGGACTGCACCAGCGCCATCGCCAAAGCCATCGCCGCCTGTTCCGAGGCTGGTGGCGGAAGGGTGCTGGTGCCTCGCGGGACCTTCCTCACAGGCGCAATTCACCTGAAGAGCAATGTCAATCTCCACCTGGCCGAGGGAGCGGTCCTGCGTTTCAGCACCGACCCGAAAAGCTACCTACCGCTGGTCTACACGCGCTTTGAAAGCACCGAATGCATGAACTACTCGCCGCTGATTTACGCGTTCGAGCAGAACAACGTGGCCGTCACCGGCCTGGGCACGCTCGATGGACAGGCCGATAACGACCATTGGTGGCCGTGGAAAGGCAACGCCAAGTTCGGCTTCAAGAAAGGCGAACTGGAGCAGCAGCCATCGCGCGCCGCGTTGGTCGCGATGGGCGAGAAGGACGTGCCGGTAAGCGAGCGCGTGATGGGAGAAGGTCACTACCTGCGTCCCAACTTCTTCCAGCCCTATCGCTGCAACAACGTCCTCATCGAAGGTGTCACCATTGTGCGCTCCCCCATGTGGGAGGTGAACCCCGTGCTGTGCCGCAATGTCACTGTGCGCAACGTCAAGATCGACACCCACGGCCCCAACAACGACGGCTGCGACCCCGATGCCTGCACCGACGTCCTCATCGACCACTGCGAATTCGACACCGGAGACGATTGCATCGCCATCAAATCGGGCCGCAACCGCGACGGTCGGCGGGTAGGAGTAGCATCGGAGAACATCGTGGTGCAGGACTGCCTCATGAAGGACGGGCACGGAGGAGTGTCCATCGGCAGCGAGGCCTCGGGAGGCGTGCGCAACGTGTTCATCGACCGCTGCCGCATGGACAGCCCGCACCTGGAACGGGCCCTCCGAATCAAAACCAACTCTTATCGCGGAGGGGCCATCGAAAACGTATTCTTCACCAACACTACCATCGGACAGGTAGCGGAAGCGGTAATGGATATCGACTTCAATTACGAGGAAGGCAAAGGCGGCCCCTTCAAGCCCGTAGTACGAAACGTGGTGCTTGAGAATCTCACCTCGCATAAAAGCAAGTACGGCCTGACCCTGAAAGGCTTCGAAAACGCCCCCATCACGGCCGTCCACCTGAAGAACTGCAAATTCCAAAACGCTGCCCTGCCGGACGTAATCGAAAACGTAAAGGATTTGAAAATCGACTAACCGCCGGTCACTTCCGGGCCGACAGGACCGACTGAAGAAAGCGCGCGATCGATTCCGTAAGTGCCCGCCGCCGTGGCGATTGCGCCATCGCCAGCGCCTGTGTCCGAGTCAATTTGTGCCCCTGCACCCGAAAAGTCTGAAAGAACCGGGGCCGCCCGCGCAGCGCATACTCCGGAAGAATCGAATACCCGAATCCGGTCTCCACCAGGGTTTTCATAGCCTCGGTATCGTCGGCTTCCATCAACACGCGAGGCGCAATCCCCAAGTCTTTAAACAGCCCCTCGATCATAGACCGCATATTGCTCCGTTTGGGATAAAGCACAAACGAAGCGGCCGCCAACTCGGCGGGCTGAATACTCCCCACATGCCAACCGCTTACCCGGTGAGTCGAAGGTTTTAGAACCAACAGTTCTTCATCGAAGAGGGGAATCAAGTCCAGCCCATCGTCGGAATAAGGAAGCGATATCAAGGCGAGATCGAACCGATGATTCAAAACTCCAGCCACCATCTCCTCGGTAGCGGCGACAGTGATCGCAATCGAAGCCCCCGGAAAACGCTTGCGAACCTGCCGTAGCGGAGATCCCAGGCGATGGATCAAAGCCGTAGCGCCGGTAGCAAAGTGAAACGGTCGATTGTCCGAAAGAGGATCGTTGGCAAACTCATGTTCAATCTGCCGAACCTGGGTAAGAACCACTCGGGCATGGTCCGCCAGCCGAAAAGCCGCCGGAGTAGGAGCCAGATGCTTGCCGGACCGGGTAAATAAATCGGTCCGAAGTTCCGCGGCCAAACTATGTAACTGCAAACTAACCGCGCCAGGTGAAAGGTTAACCTTCTGAGCCGCGCGAGTAACACTCGAGCACTCCATCACCGCAAGAAAGAGCTCCAACTGGCGCAGTTCCACGGTCCTATAGTGACAGATGTGGTGAACTCATGCGCTTGGTGGGGCAGGCGCTTCCGCTTGCCAATCCGAGCGAAGCTCGGACTTGTTTTTCGACCCTGTCCCCCCTTACACGCTATTCACACCGGAAGCCAAGAACCCGCCATCCACCGAAATGCACTGACCCGTAATGAAACTCGCCGCGTCCGACGACAGCAGCAGCGCCGCTCCAATCAGCTCTTCCGATTGCCCGAAGCGATCCATCGGAGTCCGCATCCGCAGTTCCTTCCCACGCTCAGTGCCATCCAGAAACGCCGCGTTCAAGTCCGTCCGGAAAACGCCCGGCGCAATCGCATTTACATTGATGCCTTCGCGCGCCCACTCCACCGCCAGGCTGCGCGTCAACGCCAGCACTGCCGCCTTCGACGCCGCATACGCTGTCACCTGCGTCAGCGACACAAACGAATTCAGCGACGCGATGTTCACGATGCGCCCGCGCCCATTCGCCTTCAACGGCTCATAGAACGACTGGCAGGTGCGCAGCATGCCCGTGACGTTAACGTCCATCAGCTTGTTCCACTCCTGCTCCGTCACGTCCTTCGTCGGTTTGCGGAAGATCTGCCCGGCGGCATTCAGCAGAATGTCCACCTGCCCAAACTCCTTCAGCACCGCGTCGCGAAACGCGTCCACGGATTCGCGCGAAGCAATGTCGGAAGGCTGGCGCAGCGATTTCACGCCCTGCGCCTCCACCTCCGCGCATACCTCCTCCACCAACTGCTCGCGGCGTCCCGTGGGAATCACCGCCGCGCCCGCCGCCGCCAATCCCACAGCCAGCTTGCGGCCGATTCCCGACGTGCCGCCCATCACCACCGCGACACGTCCCGTCAGGTCCATCAGATTTTTAGCCATTCAATCCTCTTTGGTCAGTGGAGCCGGTGGTCGAGGCCACCGGCTTTTTTTGAGCCCGCTCTACCTTTGGATGCGAGCCGAACCGCCCTTGGCAAATGCCCGCACCTGGTCCAAAGTCGCCATGGTGGTGTCGCCGGGGAAAGTGGTCAACAGCGCGCCGTGCGCCCATCCCAGCTTTACCGATTCCGCCGGAGTTTCGCCCGCCAGCAATCCATAAATCAGACCCGAAGCGAAGCCGTCGCCGCCGCCCACGCGGTCCAGCACGTCGAGCTCCGCCACGGGTGCTACATGAGTCTCGCCGTTGATCCACGCCACCGCGCCCCAACTGTGATGGTTAGTGGAATGCACTTCGCGCAGCGTGGTCGCCACCGCTTTCACGTGCGGCTGCTGATCCACTACCTTCTTGATCATTTCGATGAAGGTCGCCGGATCCAGTTTCGATTTCGACGCTACCTCCGGTCCTGAGAGGCCGAGTCCCTTTTGCAGGTCCTCTTCGTTGCCCACTAGCACATCCACGTGCTTCACAATGCGGCCCAGCACCTCGACGGCGCGCTTGGCTCCGCCCGAAATATTCCAAAGCTTCTCGCGATAGTTCAAGTCGAACGACGTGACGGCACCGGCCGCTTTCGCCGCCTGCATCGCTTCAATCACCACTTCGGCAGTGGTGGGGGAGAGTGCCGCGAATATGCCGCCGCTGTGGAACCAGCGAACGCCCGCCCCGAAGATGCCGGCCCAATCGAAATCGCCCGGCTTGAGCAGTCCGCCGGCTTCGTTGCAGCGATTGTAGAAGACCACCGGCGCGCGCACGCCGAAGCCGCGGTCGCTATACACCGTGGCCATGTTCGGGCCAGTGACGCCGTCGTGCTTGAAGTGCTTATAGAAAGGATGCACGCCCATGGCGCGAACGCGTTCATGAATCAACTGGCCAATCGGGTAATCGACCATGGCGGTCGCAACGCCCGTCTTCAATCCGAAGCAGTCGGAGAGATTGGCGGCGCAATTAAACTCGCCGCCGCTCACATGAATGTGACATTCCGTGGCCTTGCGAAAGGGGATCACGCCGGGGTCAAGGCGATGAACCAGCGCGCCCAAAGAGAGGAAATCCAGAGCGCCGTCCTGGCGAATCTTCAAAGCTTCACTCATTTGCTGTCCTTTAACGGTATTTGGATGGTAATCTCCAACCTATTGTCATTACAGCCGCACTGTCAAGCGCGGCCCTGCGAATGGATTATTTAGCCGCGCTGAACGATAAGCCGTGATCCTGCTGCAGCGGGTGTGGCGCAGACTCTTAGTCTGACGCGCCCCGACTTCCGGTTTTCGGATCCGTTCCGGACATCGGGGCGCTTGGCCTGCGGAGCGCGCTCTCGTCTTTTGTGCTGCGCCACGCTGAACGCAACTGGCGAAAATGTTTGCATTGCAGGCGTGATTAGAAAACTATGCCGCATCACTCCGCGCACGTTGTCCAGCGGTGCTTGTGGGGCGGCCACGTCGTCGTTGGAGCGGCATTGCGCGCCGTTGGTCGTCCCTCTATCTGCCCGAACAGGCGACAGTCCTGTACAAGTCATCGATTTGCCTTTTTGGCAATATTGCCAAATCGGCAAATCTATGAGACGATCGTATATGTGAACACAAGCGCGGTGATAGACGTCGGCTTGAGGGAGCGCAAACGCCGCGAGACGCGAGCCGCCTTGAGCCTTGCCGCACTTCGGCTGTGCGTTCAGAGTGGGTGGGAAAACGTGACGGTGGACGACATCGCCGCGGCGGCGAACGTCTCTCCCAGGACCTTTCGGAATTACTTCTCCACGAAGGCGGAGGCGGTAGCGGCCGGACACCTGGAGCGCATGCTGCGCGTTGCCGACGAATTACGCGCTCGCCCCGCGAGCGAGCCGTTGTGGGTCGCGATCACGAATTCCGTAGCTTTGCAGTTCGAGCCGCCAGCCCGGAAAAGTGAAGCCCCACGGGACGCCAACTCCTGGCTGGAGCGGATTCGGTTCGTTCTCACCGAACCATCGATTCACGGCGAGGTTCTCAAGGCATCTGCGGTAGCACAAGTTGAGTTGGCTGAGGTCATCGCCCATCGGGTCGGCGCACGGCACGTGAACGACCTCTACCCGCAGGTAGCGGCGGCCGTGGTGACGGCTGTTGTCGGAACTGTTCTTGACCGCTGGCTGCGTGACGGCCCGTCCGGCCCGATCGTTCCGCTTCTGCGCAAGGCATTCGAACTGGCTGCGATGGGTTTCCCGGAAAACAAAGCGAAAACCAGTAAGTAGCCCTCAGTATCCGCACTACACAGTGCGGGTGGCACTCATCGACAAAAAGTGTTTCAAGGAGACACTAACTATGCGCTTCAAGGGAATCAACTACGATACCGGCTTCATCAGCGCCGGGACTACAACGCGCGAACCATTTGACCCGCAGGTGGTAAGGCGAGAGATGCAGATCATTCACGAGGACCTGCATTGCAACACGGTACGCGTAACTGGAGGGTATCCGGAGCGGCTGGAGATTGCCGCGGCGCACGCCGCCGAAGCAGGCCTCGAAGTGTGGTTCTGTCCGTTTACGAACAACCTGACCAGCGTGGAACTGCTCGAGTTACTCGCGGACTGTGCTGACCGCGCCGAACGGCTGCGCCAGCGAGGAGCGGAAATCGTCTTCCTCACCGGCTCCGAGCTTAGCTTGATGACGGCCGGCATCATGCCTGGGGATACGCTCGTGGATCGGGCTGCGTCTCTGGCCGAGCCCCAGCGCCTGCGCCCGCTGATTCCAGGGATTCGTGCCCGCACGAACGAGTTGCTGGGAAAGGCGGTGGAGGTGGTCCGGGCGCGGCTCGGAGGTAAACTGAGCTACGCCTCGATTCCACTCGATGGCGTTGATTGGGGTCCGTTCGATATCATTTCGACTGACGCCGGCTATCGGACGGCCCAGAGGGCCGCGCACTTCCGCGAGGACATTCGTGCATTTGTCGCTCAAGGACGAGCGCAGGGCAAGCCGGTGGCGATCACGGAATTCGGGTGCGCCGCCTTCCGGGGTGCCTCCGATCTGGCCGGCCGTGGAATATCGGATATCATCGAGTGGGACGACGGCGCCCGACCGGTCAGGTTGAAGGGCCAATACGCGCGCGACGAAGGCGAGCAGGCCCGGTACATCAGGGAATTGCTGGACGTTTTTAGTGCCGAGGGCGTTGACACTGCCTTCGTGTACACGTTCGCGCGTTACGATCTGGCGAACTGCAGCGCATCGCAGCAAGACTTCGACATGGCAAGCGCCGGGCTTGATTAGAGTGTTCGACGAGGGCCGTCGTGGTCAACACTACCCCGACATGCCGTGGGAGCCCAAAGCCGCGTTCAGCGCCCTCGCTGAAGTCTACCGCGGGCTCGATCGCTAGGCACCTTTTGACCTTAGCGTTACCGGCCAGCGGGTCGGCAATCGGACTGATCGACTTGGGCGTGTCGTCGTTTCGTTCAGATGTCCCCAAATCCGACCGGATGACGACATTAAACGGCGCCCAAACGAAGCTTAACGTTAAGTGAACAGTATTGGTGCCAGCCCACGATTTCTTCCGACGTTGCACTTGGCGTGCTTACCTTTCGCGTCGATTTCGGCAAGACGGTGACCTTCACAGGTCGAGAGATCGCTCGTTAACGGATCGGCGGATAGAAACGGATTCCCGCCTACTCGTACCTCAGAGCCATCGTGACGTCGACATCCAGGGCCCGGCGTGCCGGCAGATAACAGGCCAGAATGGCCACCATAGACAACACCAGGATCGCCACGAAGTACGTGAGCGGATCCGCCGGGGTCACTCCCCATAAGAAGCTCTCTAACACCCTCGACGCGGCGAGGGCGCCCGCCACTCCCACGGCAACGCCGATTGCGGTCAGCAGCAGTCCTCGAGCAAACACTAGCCACAGGATCTCCACTCTACTCGCGCCCAGAGCCATCCGGATGCCGATCTCTTGAGTGCGGTGCTGGACCGCATAGGCCATGATTCCATAGGCGCCAGTGACAGCGAGCGCCAGCGCGATGGCGCCGAAGATCAGGAGCAGCGTCATCGTCTGCCGCGGTTGCCAGAGTTGCTCGGCTACATATTCATCGATGTTCCTCAAATTGAAAATTGGTAAATTCGGATCTACTTCCGCTACGGCCGCGCTCACCACGGGCGCCAGTCGCATTGTGTCGCCCTTGTAGCGAATCACGAAAGTCATCGTAAGACGCGATTCCAGCCATCGGCGTTGCGAAATAGACGGATTCTGGAGGTACGGCACATACATTTGAGGTACCGATTCGTGATCGCGGCGATTGTGACGAATGTTGCCAACCACGCCAACGATTTCGCGGTTTGGTTCGTCGGGCAAATCGATCCGGACCCGCTTCCCAATTGGATCTTCAGCGGGCCAAAAGCGCCTCGCCATGGCTTCGTTAATCAGGACGATCGGTGGGCCGGCGGCGGTGTCCCGAATTCCAAATTCCCGTCCGCGCACAATCGGGACGCCCAGCGTATGGAAATAGCCCGCGCTCACCGGAAACCAGGCGGCGCTCCCACTCTGTTTCTCCCGGCCACCGATTGTAAGGTTCACCCTGAGCCCACCCAGCGCCGACTCGCTCAACGGCGGCCGGACGCCTGCGCCAGCGGACTCCACACCGGGGATGCTGGCGACTCGCTCCCGAATCTGCTCGAATGTAGCGGGCGCCCGTGAGCTGATTTCGACAACCGATTGATCCGTCGTGCCGGTCGCTGTTTTGACGAACTGACTGCTCGGAAGATTTACCTGGAAGGTAACAACGTTACGTGTATCGCAACCCGTCGGAGCGCTGTAGAGGCGGACGAACGTGTTCAACATCAACCCCGCCCCGATCGAAACAACCGTTGCGAGGGACATCTCAAGTGCCACGAGCGCGCTCCGCAACTGCTGTCGGCGCATGCCGCCCGTAGCGCCGCGCGCGCTTTCTTTGAGCGCTTCCATCAGGTTCGGACGTGACGACTGCACAGCCGGAATGAGTCCGAAAACCACCGCGATCGCCAGGGAAATCAAACAGGTAAACCCGAGCACCTTGCTGTCTACGCCGATTTCTCTAACGCGCGGAAACCACACCGGGCTAATCGCAATAAAGATCCTGATTCCGGCGTACGCCAGGGTAATGCCGGCTACGCCTCCCAGCAGCGCCAGCAAGACACTTTCTGTCAGAACATGCCGGGCAATCTGCCAGCGCTTCGCCCCCAGAGCAGTGCGCAAGGCCATTTCTTTTCTTCGCTCGGCAGCCTGCGCTAGCAGCAGACCGGCCACGTTCGCTCCGGCGATCAGAAGAATCAACCCGACGACGCCCTGAACAAGCAGGAGTGGCCTGCGGATCCATCCCACGTAGACATCCAGCGCCGGCTCAAGCCGGATTCCCCAGCCCTTGCTTGTCGAGGGGAAAGCCTGCGCCAAACCCGCTGCAAAATGATTCATCGCTTCCTGCGCCTGCTGAGCGATCACGCCGGTTTTGATTCGCGCCAGAGGAAGCACACGATCCCGACCACCGGCTTCTGCGGAACGCAACCGGTAGGGCTGCCAAAGCTGAGCCGGATAGTTGAAAAACATCCAACCATCCGGCATCACTCCAATAATGGTGGCCGCCTCCCTGTCCACGTGAACCGTTTTGCCCAGGACATCGGCAGCACCACCAAAGCGGCGTTGCCAGAGGCGGTAACTGATCACGATCACCGCGCGCGCATTCGCTTCGGTCTCCGCCTCCGTGAACCAGCGGCCCATCAGCGGTTTGGCTTCCAGTGCTTGCGGCACTGCCGCGGAAAACCGCTGACTCTCCACCTGCTCTGGAATATTGCCGGAGTCAATTGTGAGATTTGCCGTATCCTCCACGCCGCCAACCGTCCCAACGTGTTCCAGAACCTGGGTCTGCTTGCGGAGCGCAAGAAAACTGTCGATCGTAGCCGGGCGCTTTTGATCCGGATGACCTGGGGGGATGAACCAGATGAACACCAGGCGGGCCGAATCGGGATACGGCAAGGGCCGAATCAGCACCGCGTGGACGATGCTGAACATCAAAGTGTTTGCGCCAATTCCCAACGCGAGCGAGACTACGGCCACAGCGGTAAAGCTGCGATTCTTGACAAGCAGCCGAAAAGCATAGCGCATGGGAATTGGCAGAAGTATATCAATGAGCCAAGCTGGACGATAATCCAGGTATATGAAATTGCGCCTGCCGGGTTTGCTGGCGATGTCCGCCCTGTTTGCGACTGCACAGGAGTGGAAGGCCGCCGATATGCCCCTCACAACGCCGTGGACTGCCAACGTCCGCGCCGATGCGGCCCTGCCCGAGTATCCGAGACCGCAAATGGTTCGCCCGCGCTGGACCAACCTCAACGGACTTTGGGACTACGCCATCCTGCCGAAAGATGCGCCTAAGCCGCAAAAGGCCGATGGAAAGATCCTGGTTCCCTTCGCCGTGGAGGCCGCGCTTTCCGGTGTGAAGCGGCCGCTCACGCCCGATCAGCGGCTGTGGTATCGGCGCACCTTCACCGCGCCCAATCGAAAAGGCGAGCAGCTTCTATTACACTTCGACGCCGTCGATTGGCGCACCGAAGTCTTCATCAACGGCAAGTCCGTGGGGACGCACGAGGGCGGCTACGATCCCTTCACGTTCGACATCACCGCCGCGCTAAAACCGGCTGGTCCGCAGGAAGTTGTCGTGTCGGTCTGGGATCCCACCGACAGCGGACTCCAGCCCCGCGGCAAGCAAGTTCTCAATCCCAACGGAATTTGGTACACCGCCGTCTCGGGAATCTGGCAGACCGTCTGGCTCGAACCCGTGCCGGCCGGACACATTACAGAAATCTCGATGACGCCCGATCTCGATGCGAAACAACTGCGGCTGATGGTGAAATCGAACCCTGGCCAATACACTGCGACCGCCACACTTCACGGCAAGCCCGTCGGTCGCGTCACCGCTAGCACCAACGGGTACACTAACCTGGCTCTCAATTCCATCGAACCCTGGTCGCCCGATTCACCCACACTCTACGACCTCGAAATCTCTCTCAAATCCGGCGACACCGTCCATAGCTATTTCGCCATGCGCAAAGTGGACGTCCAAAAGGACACCGCCGGCGTCAATCGCATCTTCCTCAACAACCACCCACTTTTCATGATCGGACCGCTCGATCAAGGGTGGTGGCCGGACGGCCTTTATACCGCGCCCACCGACGAAGCCCTTCGCTCCGATATCGACACCTTGAAAAAGCTCGGCTTCAACATGTGCCGCAAGCACGTCAAAGTCGAGCCCGCACGCTGGTATTACTGGGCGGACAAGCTGGGCTTGATGGTCTGGCAGGACATGCCGAGCGCGATGCTGCGCGGCCGCCCCACCGGCGTCCGCAAGGGAGCCGCCCAAGACGTGGCCTTCACGCCTGAAGAATCGACCAGCTTCAACCGCGAGCTCGATGCCTTGATCCGCGAGCGCGGCAATTCGCCATCGATCGTGGCATGGGTGCCCTTCAATGAAGGCTGGGGTCAGCACGACACGGACGCGGTGTTGAAGCACGTCAAGCAGCTCGATCCTTCGCGCCTGGTAGATGGGCCGAGCGGCTGGGAAGATCGTGGCTACGGCGATCTCAAAGACATGCACATGTATCCCGGTCCCGGCATGTTCCCCGTACTGACCGATCGCGTCAGCGTGCTCGGTGAATTCGGCGGCCTCGGCTTATCTGTTCCGGAACATCTCTGGTGGGACAAGCGCAACTGGGGCTATCAGACCTTTACCGAACGTGCCAAATTGCAGGCCGCCTACGAAGGCCTGATCGAGAAGTTGGAGCCCCTCGTGAAACAGGGACTCGCCGCCGCCATCTACACGCAGACCACCGACGTGGAAGGCGAGGTCAACGGCCTCATGACCTACGACCGCAAAGTGGTGAAGTTCGATGCCGCACGGCTCGCCGAACTGCATCGCCGCCTGATCGACCTGCCGTAATCGCTACACGCTACAATTTCGGGTGATGCAAACACCATTTCGACTAGATGGCCGGCACGCCCTGGTGACGGGCGGGGCCAGTGGCATTGGAGAAAATACATGCCGGGTGCTGGCGGCTGCTGGAGCTTCCGTCATCATCGCCGATATCGATCGCGCCCGCGCCGAAGCTCTCGCCGCCGAGATTGGCGCGTCCATTCTGCTATTCGACGTCACCGATGAAGCCGCCGTCAACACGGCCTTTGCGAGTATTCCGAAGCTCGATATCCTAGTCAACAGCGCCGGCATCGGACTGGTGGGCGGCATCGAAGAGACCGAGCTCGCCGATTTCCAGAGGCTGTTCCGCGTCAATGTGGAAGGCACGTTCCTCGTCACCAAGGCGGCGATGCCAAAGCTGCTGGCGTCGAGTGGAGCCATCGTCAACATCGGCTCGGTGGCCGGCCTCATCGGAGTCAAGAAGCGCTACGCGTATTGCGCCACCAAAGGCGCGGTGGTCGCGATGACGCGCCAGATTGCAGTGGATTACGCCGGCCAGATCCGAATCAACTGCATCTGCCCCGGAACGGTCTATACACCCTTCGTGGAAGGTTACCTGGAGAAGTATCACAAGCACGAAAAAGAAAAAATGATCGCGGAACTCAACGCCAGGCAGCCGATCGGCCGGTTCGGTCAACCAATCGAGATAGCCCACATGGCCCTCTACCTCTGCTCCCGCGAAGCCGAATTCGTCCACGGCTCCGTAGTGACAATCGATGGAGGCTGGACCGCGGCATAGCGAAGTTCCTCTTGCCTGTTGGAATGGGCGTTCCGCCCGCGGAGCTTTATGAAAAACTCGATGCTCTCGGTAGGATAGGCGCTTCCGCCTGTCAATCCGAGCGAAGCTCGGACGCTTTTTCGACCCTGCGTCTAGCTCTGAACGATTCCGGATTGCACATTCGGATCCAGCACGGAGTCCGTGTCCAGCACCAGCACCATTCCCTCGCCCTTGGCGCGCTTCGCCACCGAGTGGACCAGATTGTCCGGCACATTCACTCCCGCTGCTGCCAATTCTTCGGTGTCCACTTCCGCCAGTCGCTCAACTGAGGCAACCGAGTCAACCATAAGTGCAAACGCTCCCGCCGTGCCGTTCAGCACCACGGCGATGTCCCGCCGGTTGTCGCGAATCGTTTGCTGCAGCTCAGAAAAGAGCTTTACTATGACCGCCAGGTTCCCGTTTTTCCCTTTCTCGATTAGTTCGGCGGCCTCCTCTGAACGCCCGCTCTTTATCAGTTCGTCTACCTCGTCAGCCATCGCATGGATTCGCTTGTGCGGCGCATCGAACTTCTTCAGGAAGCCGGCCACCAGAAGGTTGTCCGTCGTATAGGTGTCGTACCACTTGCCGAACGCGCACTTGTGCGGGTCTCGGGCGAGTGTGAAGGCGCGCCTTTCGTTCACAGACGCTTCCAGTTCGTTGAGCCAGCGTTGGTGGTCCTGCGCTCTCTGCTCCAGTAGTTTGCAGAGATCCTCGATTTCCTCGCCCGTGGAGCGCATGCCCAAACGCTTGCGCAGATCCACCAGCGGAGTTACCCGCCCGCGAAGGTTGATGACGCCCGCGAGGTAATCCGGTACTCCTGGTACTGCGCAGACCTCCGGCATCATGACCATTTCTCTAACCGCCGAGCAATTCAGTCCAAACAGGGTACTGCCGAGCTTGGTGATTACCCAAGGCAAGTCTTTTCTGATCATCAATTATTTTCCTCATGTTGCACACCACGATTTCGAGGGTGCAATCGTCGCTTCAATATCCCTTATCGTGCTTATGTATAGGAATTTCGGATCTTTAAAGGTAAAATATCGACAATAACTTGCGCACCGCTACCACCGCCCCGTTTTCACATTTGGGCCGCGAGGAGCCCAAACCGCCGGGTCAGTAGGTCCGAACAGAGCCAACACCGGAGTTCCCACCGCCGCCGCGAGGTGCGTGATCCCCGAATCGTTCCCTATATAGAGACTCGCGCTGGCGAGCCAGCGGGCTAACTCGTAGAGATCGTCGAATCGAACGGCGTCCGCTAGAGGAGGATCCTCCGCACCTGAGCACCACCGCACCGGCATCTCGCGCTCCAACTCGCGAGCCAGTTCGCGGAACCGCTCCAAAGGCCAATTCTTCCGGGCGCTACCCGAGAACGGATGAATCACCGCGAATCGCTCCCGTGCCACATCGCAAGCGATTCGCGGAATGCCGTCGCTCACCACTTTCACTAGCGTCGCCACCTGTCCCAAATAGAAATCCGTCGCATGCACTCCCACCCCGTCGGTCGGCAGCGCGGCAAAGAAGGTGAACGGCAATCCTAAACTGGTAACCAACTCCCGGAACTCCGGCCGATTCGCGCCGTACCACGACACAATCGAATCGAACGAACGCAGTTCTTCCATCAAACGCGGCGGAGCTTCCGTGATGCCCAACAGGTCGAGCCCGGTGGATGGAATCGAACGGGCGCGGTCCGCAAATCGGGCCAGCGGGACGATTGCCGGCGCGGTCCAGACCTCCACGAAATCGCCCTTCAGGCACTCCAGCGCCGGCAGCGATACGATGAAATCCCCGATCGCCCCGGGGCGAATGATCAGCCGGCGCACATCCTCGATTATGCCAAAAACACGACTTGGGGCTCTCGTTTTATCCACAGGGAATTCACGGTTACAGCGCTGTAATCGACTGAAAATACGCCAATAAAATGTTGTTGAAATTGGATGACGATCGCACATTTAAGCGTTGACGAAAAATGACTTCGGGATCATAGTGAAGGTGGTTCCAAGAGGTTTGAGGAACAGCAAGCCTCCGGAAACGTAGCGGACCAGGAGCGGTGATCCGTAGCCATAACTAGAAATAGAACTAGGCTGCGGGGAGCGAGAGGAGATCGGGCGGATTCGGAAGGCGGGCCGAGCGGTTGCGGACCCAGTTGAACGCTTTGATCCAGAGGGATGTAAAAATCCCGAAGGGGAGTGGAGACTGGAGAAGCAGCCGGCAAAGCCAGCCAGCAAAGCTGCAACGGGCCAGAAGCGTTGAAGCAGCCCGGACCGGGGCGAACCGGCCGGGGCTGTGGAGCAGAAGGGCCGAACGGGCAGTGGAACAGGTTGGCGAGGAACGCGAAGTAGCAGGCCAGAAACGTTGACCCTGGAATGGATCCCGTGAAAGCGGGACTTGTTGTAGGCGAGCGAAAGGTCGTTACGAGCGTCCGGTCCCGTTCTGGACAATATGCTGCGGCGCGCTTTGAAGCGTTAATCCGGAAGCTGGCAAAACGGCTTTCGGGGAGCAGAGAAGCGAGGCGTCTGGCGGTCCGGAATGCGGTGCTCAGTACCGTGCATGCCGGTGGTGAGCTAGGCTGTGAGTCAGGTCACTTGGAACCTTTTTCTTTTTGTGCGGGCTGCACCAGCCCCAGTTCCCAAGTTTGCCCCACCAAATCCTTCCCGAAGCTCTGATGCTTCTCTTCGTTGATCAGGCGGAAGCCGCTTCTCTCATAAATTCTCCGCGCCGAATGCAGCACTCCGTTCGTCCATAGCGTGATTTTTTCGTAGCCTGCCTGCACCGCGAAGCTGATGCACTCCACTACCAGTTGGCGGCCCAGGCCGCTGCCACGCGCTTCCGGCTCCACCAGCAGCAGGCGCAGTCTCGCCACCTTATCCGTCTTGCGCACCAGGAAGACGCAGCCCGCGCGTTCGCCATTGCGCTCCGCGATCCAGCAGCGCTCGCGCGCCGGATCATGCTGCTTCATGAAATCGGCCACAATGCCCGCCACCATCGTCTCGAACGAAATATCCCAGCCGTACTCCTGCGCATACAACGCACCGTGCCGCGAGATCACCCATCCCATATCGCCCGGCTGGTGCGGCCGCAAAACAAACGACGCCTCCGGCGCGGTGGTGGCGCTGCCCAGCAGCGTTTCCACGCGCTCCAGCGATTGAATCAGATCGTGCTGCTGCTGCTCGGTGAGGCGGCCCAGTTTGGACCGCGCCTCTTCGTGCGAGCGCAGATCGAGCGTGGCAAATTCGGCGCGGCCTTTCTCGGTGAGCGAGAGCAGGAGACGCCGACCGTCGGCGGCCGACGGAGCTCGCGATATCAACTTCTGTTTGCTGAACTGCGTCAGGATGCGGCTGGCGTACCCGGGGTCGAGTTCCAAAGCTTCGCACAATTGTTGTGCGGTCAGCGCGCGTGCGTGCGCAATCTCGTAGAGGATTCGCGCTTCGATCAGCGAAAAACGGCTCTGCAGCAGACCCGAATTCAGCAGCCCGATCTCGGTAGTGTAAAAACGCGAAAAGCGCCGAAGTTGCTCGGCGCGATGGTCCAAATCATCCATATAGTTGACAGTGTCAACTAATTAGTTGACAAAGTCAACTAATTTAGCAGGCGGTCGACCGTGTGGCGAAGAATGCTGAGTGGCGGAATCGATCGGTTTGAGCAGGGTCGCGTGCGCTCCCAGGAGCTTTACGGTTTTGAGAAGCCGGCCCCCGAAAGCACCTGACATCGCCACGATTTTGACAGCCGGATATTGCTTTCGGCGGCCGCAGTTGCTCGGCCAGCGCCCCTCCATTCATTCCGGGCATCTACACGTCGGTGAGCAGCAGGTGAATCGGTTCCGGACGCTCGGCTGCGATGCGCAGAGCCCGGCGTCCGTGCGCGGGTTCCGAATGGCTCAGCGGCCAATAAAAATGGAACGCCGGGCCTGCTCTCCACGCGCACGAAGCCGCCGCACTGGTGCATGATTCCGTAGACTGTGGAGAGTCCCAGGCCGGTGCTCTTGCCTTCCTTGGTAGTGAAGAACGGTTCGAAGATGTGCAGCGACGTTTCCGCGTCCATGCCGATTCCGTTGTCGATCACCGAGAGGAGACATACGGGCCCGGTTCCACCTCGATGCCATGCAGAAAGGCCGGTGTTTCGATGTTCACACCGGCGGTTTCCACTCGCAGCGACCCGCCGGCGGGCATGGCGTCGCGCGCTCGCCGGCCGTGTGGATGGCGTGGCTTGCCGTTGCACGGTGGCATCGTGCCCCGTCTGCACCTCAAGCAGCGAACTGTATCCATTGATGACCGTCAGCAGGTTGTTGAAGTCGTGCGCGATGCCACCAGCCAGCCTGCCCACGGTCTCCATCTGGCGGCCGGCGGCTTTGGCGATGGCACTTTTGTTCAGGAAGATGGCGTATACAAGGGAGAGGGCACTGACTACACTGGTTAGCGTACGGGGCAGCCATGCGAATTCCAATACGGCGGTCTCTCATTTGCGCCGCTCTCGGCAGCGTCATCGCAGTGGCACAGCAGGAATACCGGTTGCGCGTTACGGTCAACCTGGTGCAGGTGGATGCGACGGTGACAGACTCCGAAGGTAACCCGGCGCCAGACCTGAAGGCTGGCGATTTCCGCGTTCTCCTGGACGGGAGGCAGCAGGAACTCAAATACTGCAATTTCGTCCGTGCGGAGGAACTTGCGCCAGCGACGGTTGCGACAGCGACTCCGATGGACCTGCTGGCCGCGCCGGCCAGCCAACCGGCGATGCCGGCGGCGCCCGTCAAACGTGAAGACGTGCGCCGCACCATCGTGCTGTTCGTCAGTGACCTGCTGACTTCGTCGGAGAGCATGCCCGGGATTCGCGCGGGGTTGAAGAGATTCGTGCTGGACCAGATGCGCCCGGGGGACCTGGTGGCCATTGTGCGATCGAGCGCGGGCTTGGGCGCCTTGCAGGACTTCACTACCGACAGGCGCATGCTCCTGGCGGCGGTGGATCAGGTACGGTGGACATCCCATGCAGTGGGGATTGGCGGCGGCGCGGCATACGAGACGATCGGAGCACCTGCCCTGGGAGGCATCGGACCGCTTGACGTGGCGCAATTGGACAAGATCGATTCGGTGGATCGCGCCACCCTGGCCACGACGGCATCGCTACTGCAGGTGGTGCGTGGCATGGCCGATCTGCCGGGCAGAAAGTCGGTGATCCTGATCTCGGACGGCCTTCGGCTTACCAGTCCCGACGAGATGAACCCGATGGACGGGAGCAAGGATATCGGGACCGGGTCTTTTCTGAGTCCGATCTCCGCCAGCATGCGCCGGGTGGCGGACGAATCGGTGCGCGCAGGCGTGGTGCTATATGCCATCGATACGCGCGGCGCCAACTCATTGAACGCCAAGGCGGCTGACCGGTTGAAGCCGGCGGACCCACGGCCCGGACGCAACACGGAGCCCATCGCGCCCAATGGCATTGACCCATGGGCCATGACTCAGGGACGGCGGGACGAATACAGCGACAATCAGTGGGGCGGAATCTTTCTGACGGCACAAACCGGCGGGTTCATGATCACCGAATCGAACCGGATCGACGCCGCCCTGGAGCGAGTGATGGCCGACCAGCGGGGCTACTACCTGCTGGGATTCCAACCGCCGGCGGACTCCATGGAGCCTGACTCTGCCGGCACGCCCGATTACCACAGGCTGAAGATCGAGGTGCTGCGGCCCGGCCTGAAGGTTCGCTCTCACGCCGGATTTTTCGGCATCGGCGATGAGTACCGCGCAGCCCATCCGGACCTGATGTTGTCGAAGACACTCGACTCTCCGTTCCAGGCGACCGATATTCACGTCGACGTGGACGCGAGTTACCTGATGGGGAAAAGCAAATACTTCATTCGGGCCGCGGTCTACATCGATGGCCGGGACGTGGCTTTGAAGGGCCCGCCGAATCACCGTACGGGCGTGATGCACTTGATGGTGCGGGCGTTCAATGCCAACGGCGGGTCGCTCGAAGGAGGGATCGACCAGGTGCGCCGCGTGGACCTGGATCATGAGGGCTACGAGCGGGCGCTGAAGTATGGCCTGATCTATACGACTTTGTTGCCGGCGTCGAAACCGGGACCTTACCAGGTGCGGGTCGCGCTGCTGGACGAGGCCACGTCGAAGATCGGGACGGGCGGAGGTTTTGTGTCTATCCCGCCGGCAAAAGGTAGCGGATTGTGCCTGTCTGGAGTCATCTTTCAGCATGACTTGGGGACTGACGATCACATCGTGCCAGCAGGCCGCGCGAGTGTGTACTCGGCAGGCCAGGTGGCGCGGTTCGAGTTTCAGATTGCCTCCAGCGGGTCGAAGCTCAAGGTGGACCGGCTGGCCATGCGGACGCGGATTTTCCGCGACGGCGTGGAGGTGTGGCAAAGCGCGGAGACGCCAGTAGAGACGGACGCGACGAAGACGGCCGGTACCTTCGCCAAGGGGGCGTTAGAAGTTCCGAAGGGACTCGATCCGGGGAAGTACATGATCCGGGTGGAGGTGAGCGATAAAGACACTCCGGGCGCACCGAGTGCTTGGCAGTGGGCGAAGCTCACTTTGAAGTAGTGGGGGACGCGGGGGCGCAGCCGCGAGTTAGTTAGTTCTCCGTCGGATCCTTGCGAACGTTGTCTACGATGACGACCTCCACGTGGCCCTTGCCTGGCTTGAGATCGAGACCGAGGCTACGGAGGGCTCCAGGCAGGGGATCGCCGACAGTTGCCAGATGCTGAAGATCCTTCGACGACGGCGCTTCGCCAAGTGATATTCCCGCCCAGATCTTCATGGCGTCGTAATCGTCCTCGGTGAGTTGCAGGTCGAAATCGTAGAGACCGGAGAGACCGGTCTGGTCGAGGACGGGCCGGTCGGTCAGGTTGCCCAGGAGAGAGGCAAAGACACTCATCGCGAGTTTTCTGCCCACCATACGATAGTGGGGAAGGGCGAAATACGACCCGCCACCGTAGTCCACGATGCCGCCGCGTCCGCCGCCGCCGGCTAGCTTCACCTCCTCGGGGAGCTTCGACCGAGCCTCATCGGTTTGGTCGCGAGGCGCTTCCTTGATTTTCAGCCCGCTGCCGCGCACGACGAGGGCGTAGACCGACAGGTCCCTGGCGCCGCGATGGACTTGGAGGGAGAACCGGCTGACGAGCAGGGCCTGGAGCATCTGCGGAAACTGCTTCTGAGTGCAGGCCTCCGGGAGCTTGGCGCTAATGTTGAAGCGGGCCGAAGAGAGCCAGGGGGGAGACTCGATCTGATAGTCTCTCACCGCCCAGGCGATGCGGATCAGATCCCGCAAGGACGTCTGAGTGAAGCGGACCTGGGCGCCATCGATCTGCCGTCCGAAAGAGACCGCTTTACTGGTATCCAGGGGTGGGCTCGGCTTGACCGACGTCACTTCGAATTCGAGGCACGCCGGCCTGCTCTGGCAAAAGCAAAAGCCGGCGCTAAATACGGCCAAGCAGACTGGAAGTAAACAGGAGTTCACACTCTAATTATATGAATATCGGGTCGGCGAAGTCCGAGCGCATGCGTAAACGCTGCCGCCTGTCTCAGGAGTTCTGCTCGGCAGATCGACGAGACGGACGGCGTCAGTTTTCGGTAGGCCGTTCGATATGATCGATCACAAGAGTCTGAACAGGAGCCTTTGTCGATTGCAGTTTCAGGCCCAGTTGGTCGCGCACCGCATCCATCCGCGTCACTGGATGCGGATCGGGCTGAACCTCCTCACCGGCGATCCCGGGACCATTCGACTCAGGTGTCCATTCCAACCGATAATCGATCCTGTCGGTAATACCGGATCGGTCGACGACCGGTCGTCCAACCGTCATGGACATGCCGGAAGCGAGGAGAGCCATGGTCGTGTTTCGAGACCCCACCACCATGCGTCCCTTCCTGTTTCTCCAACCCGCCGTCACATAGCAGCCAGGCGGAAATACTTCGGCGTCGGGATCGAGACCGCCCGCGGGCTCGCGCGCGGACGCATCGCAGGGAGGTCCGTCGGCGTGCCGAATGAGCTTCGGCCCCAACGTGCCCGGCTTGATCAGAGTCAAAGCATATACGGGCATCTCCTGCGTTTCATAATGAACTGCAAGATGGAGCCGTTCCGCCAGCAGAGACTGCACCATCAGCCGCATCTGGTCCTTGGTGGGGTTGCCCGCGGCTTTGGCATCAATCTCGATCTTGTCCGTATCGACCCATTTCGGCAGATGAGCCCACATGGCCTGTGCCTGATCCGGCGTCAGCGAAAGCTTGTAGGCGAACTCAATAAGATCCGGCAGGGGAAAGGCGCCGGAAAAACGCCCGTGCGGGCTTTCCCCGCTGTTCGGATCCGTAAACGCGTCTCCGTTGTCGAGGGGAAAGCCGTGTCCCATAAACGCGCGTGAACCGGGTTTCAACAGCTTGACCGAGGCCACTTCGAAAGCCATGTGGCCTCCCGCGGCGGCTTGCCACTGAGGCACTCCGGAGGGCGATTGAGCCAGAGTTGCCGGCGCGTTTGCAATACCAACCAGGACAGGCGCGATCAGAACCGCCGCTCCCGCGATGGTGAGAGCAGCCTTCTTTGCGAAGCTCAGTCCGGGGACATCCCGAACATTCATAATCTGCTCGATTCTTCGCTTGAGGTCCCCGCCCGTTACACCGGCCACACAGGTCAGCGGCGATTCCGTAGACCAACTGCAAACCTTAACGATGGCTTCGGCATAAAGATCGGGCGCGTTGCCCCGGCTGACAACGTCTTCGTCGCACGCGCATTCTCGTTCCTCAATCAACCGGGCGCCGATCCACCACACCAGAGGATGGAACCAGAAAATGGTTTCGACGATCACGTGGATCAACGCCAGAAGATTGTCGCGACGCCGCACATGGCACAGTTCGTGCGCGAGAATTGCCTTCATCTCGGAAGGCGAGAGGCGTTCGGCGATTCCCTGCGGCAGAAGAAGCAACGGTCGGATCCATCCGACGACTCCCGGCTCGATGAGGCCTGGAGAGGCACGAGTTTCAATCGGAGCGGCGATATCCGTGGAAACGCTGGCGCGGATCAGGAGGCGGATACGCCACCACCCGCGGAGTCGAATCAGCGCCACACAAAGGACGCCCGATAGCCACACAACCGCTATCACCTGATAGAGCGTGGTTCGATCGATCGAGGGCGCGCCCGCGGAGGAACCGAAGCCTGCCAGCGGGTCGCCCGAAAGCTGACGGAAGCTTTCCGCCGCGTAGAAGGTAGGGTCTGCGGCGCCGATCCCCTCGAGAGAGGACGTCGGCGCCCAGGTGCCGATATGACTCCCGACAATCGATAGCAATGCAAAAGGGATCAGGAATTTGAGTGAAGCGCTCAGCCACAGCCAAAAGCGCACCTGCGCCCGGTTCGCGCGAAATGCCAGCGTCAGCAGTGCCACCGCTCCTGCAAACACCGTGGACTGCACGAGATGGGAAGCAGCGCTGTAGATAAAGGTGTCGATCATTTAGGCTCCTCCTTTCGCCGGGCCTTCAGCTTTCGGATCGTCCTTTCCAGCTCCTGAACGTCGTCCGGGGTCAGTTTTCCAGCGTCGGCAAGCTGCGCCATCAGAGGCGCGGCCTTCCCGCCGAAGAAGCTCAATATCTCGTCGAGCATGCGATTTCGAGTCACGTCCCGGGCGACGAGCGGTTCGAATATATCGGCATTCCCCTGCCTCTCGACGCGGCGCACTGCGCCTTTCGCTTCCATCCGATAAACAATCGTCTGGACTGTAGTGTACGCGGGGCGCGGTTCGGGGAAGAGTCCGTGAATGTCGCGAATCGAAGCCTTTCCGCAGGTCCAGAGGGCTTCCAGGATGCGGAGCTCGAGTTTACTGAGTTTTGGCCGGGGCACGTCGTTCTACTACTCCGTAGTTGCATACTACTACTTTGTAGGTGACGACACAAGAGATTATTTTTCGAGGCTGAACATGGGCGCTGGCCTGTTCGGTTTGCTTTAGTTGGAGGCGGCGGCAAGGCGGGCTGAAGCCCACCGCAGGCTGAAGCCTTGCCCCACGATGAGTTGGCGCGTTGCCCTTGCGACGTCGAAAACTCAATAGCCTCAGGCAAGGGCGGAAAGAAGTCCGCGCCAGGGCGCAACGGATCGCGGCGGCGGCCGCCGTCTCGCTCCCCGGTCGGACACCGTGTTAGGCTGAGGCGATGCGTGGAATCCTGATTTTCTTGCCTGCTGTCCTATGGGCACAAACGCCTCCTCCTAAGCCGTCGGCGCCGCAGACGCCAGCCCCCGCGGGATCGACCGCACCGAAGCCCGCGGTATCGAAGGCATCGCCAACGGTTGCGAAAAAAGCCACTGTCCCTCCCAAACCTATGACTGACGAAGAAAAGATAATCTACTCCCTCGGGCTCTCGATGTATCGCTCTCTCGGTCAGTTCGACCTCTCCCCCGCAGAACTGGACATCGTGAAGAAGGCCCTTACGGACGCAGCCGCAGGGAAGCCAGCGGTAGACGTGCAGACTTGGGGACCTAAGATCCAGGAGTTAGCGACTGCACGCGGCGCACGTGTTGCCGAAAAACAAAAGACGATGTCGGCAGCGTACCTCGCCAAGGCGGCCGGCGAGCCGGGCGCTCAGAAAAGCGAGTCAGGGTTGGTATACCGCGAACTTCGCCCAGGCACTGGCGAGTCGCCGAAGGAAACGGACAACGTGAAGGTGCATTATCGCGGCACGCTGGTGGACGGAACTGAATTCGATAGCTCCTACAAGCGAAACGAGCCGGCGCAGTTTCCGCTGAACGGGGTGATCAAGTGCTGGACCGAAGGAGTGCAGAAGATGAAGGTTGGGGGCAAATCGCAGCTGGTTTGTCCTGCGAGTATTGCATATGGGGACGGGGGCAGGCCGGGAATTCCCGGTGGCGCGGCACTGGTCTTCGAAATTGAGTTGCTGGAGATCGCCGGCGCGCCCGTGGGGAAATAGCTGCGAACCTGGTGTGGTGCGGCGATCAGAAGAACGACGAGCGGACTAAAGACCGCTGCAGTCTGAAGGCCGCCTCACAAATAATCATCGAGATTTCCGATGCACTGCACTAGGAGTTTTCGACCAAACCGAGGCAGATCTAGATAGGAAGATATGGACACCCCCGGCGAACTCAACGAGGTGGTTCTTCCGCAACCTGTGGCCGGTCCGCTGACCCGGTCTGCGATCTTTTTGGTGGTGTGCATTCGCCAGGATGAGGACGCTTACTCGCAGGTGCGCAGCTTTTGTGCGGGCCTCTCCGGGCTGATTCGCGCAGTGGAGTTTCGCGACGTTGAGGCGGGCCTGACGTGCGTCGCGGGATTCGGCTCGAATGCCTGGGATCAGCTCTTCGGAGCGCCTCGTCCCGCCGAGCTGCACCCGTTTCAGGAGATCCGTTCCGGGGGACGCCATGCCGTCTCCACGCCGGGCGACATTCTCTTCCACATTCGAGCCAAGCGCATGGACCTGTGCTTTGAACTGGCGACTCAGATCATGGACAGCATCGGGGGCGTGGTCTCCGTCGCCGACGAAGTTCACGGCTTCCGCTATTTCGACGATCGCGATGTGATGGGCTTTGTGGACGGCACGGAGAATCCGCGGGGCGATGCGGCGCGCGAGGCGGCGATTGTGGGCGCCGAGGACCCGACGTTTACAGGCGGCAGCTACGTGATCGTGCAGAAGTACCTCCACGACCTGAAGGCGTGGAATGCGCTTTCGGTGGAGATGCAGGAACGGATCATCGGCCGGCGCAAGCTTTCGGACGTGGAGTTGAGCGACGCGGACAAACCCACGAACGCACACAACGCGCTCACCAACATTGAGGAGAACGGACGCCAGTTGCAGATCCTACGGGATAACATGCCTTTCGGACGTCCGGGCCACGGCGAATTCGGAACGTACTTTATCGGCTACAGCCGCACGCCGCGGATCACCGAGCTCATGCTGGAGAACATGTTCGTGGGCCGGCCGCCAGGGAACTACGACCGGATACTCGACTTCAGCCGTGCCGCGACCGGCAGCCTGTTTTTCGTGCCGACGGCGACGTTTCTAGACAACGTCACTGCCGGCGCGCCAGATGCAGTGGATGGCGCAAAGGAGCCGTCCATCGAGCCGCCGCCTGCGCCTTTGCCAACGCCGTTCGCCGTACAGGACACATCACTCAGGATAGGATCGTTGAAGGGAGAGAAAGATGAATAACCTCCATCGGGAGCTGGCACCCATTTCCGACGCGGCCTGGGCGCAGATTGAGGAAGAGACGACGAGAACGCTGAAACGGTATCTGGCCGGGCGACGCGTTGTGGACGTTCCTGCCGCGGGTGGAGTCGCTTTGTCTGGAGTCGGGACCGGACACCTGAAGAGCATTTCGGCTCCCGCTGACAGCATCGTCGCAAAACAGCGCGAGGTGAAACCGCTGGTGGAGCTGCGAGTTCCGTTTGAACTGTCGCGTCAGGCGATCGACGACGTGGAGCGCGGCGCCGAGGACGCCGACTGGCAGCCTGCGAAGGACGCCGCGAAGAAGTTGGCCTTCGCGGAGGATCGGGCGATTTTCAACGGATACCATGATGCGGATATCCAGGGTATCCGCGAAGGCACCAGCAATCCCATCGAGACACTGCCGGCGGATGTGCGGGCTTATCCCGATGCGGTTGCGCACGCGCTCAGCCAGTTGCGGCTGGTGGGCGTGAACGGACCCTACTCGGTTTTGCTGGGCGCCGGGGAATACACGGCACTGGCCGAAACCCGCGATCACGGATATCCGGTGCTGGAGCACGTGAAGCGGATCGTGGACGGAAACCTGATTTGGGCTCCGGCGATTGAAGGCGCGTTTGTGGTGACGACACGAGGCGGCGACTTCGAGCTAAACATCGGACAGGATGTTTCGATCGGCTATCTCAGCCATACCGATTGCGCGGTGCAATTGTACCTTCAGGAGACGTTCACTTTCCGGGTGCTCACGAGCGAAGCGGCGGTCGCGTTGTCGCCGTCACCGAAATCTTCCTGATGGATTTGGGCAGGCTGGGGGAAGGCTAGCGTCTTGCTTCGAATGTTTTGATGATTGTTCGCCAGAATTGAGTGGGCCGAAGCCCGCCCCACGATTCGCCGCGCGATTGATTACCTCAGCGCCGGTAGAATTTCACTCCGGTGAGGCGGTTGCCTCCCAGGATTACGCCGGTCACTGCGCCGGTGGTGTCGCGAGTGAACTTCACGCTGGGCATGAACCAGGTGGAGGAGCGGAACTCGTCCTTCACGACGGACTGGAGCGCGATTTCGCCGTGGTGCGGGTGGACGGCTTTTAACTTGCCGTCCTTCAGCACGATGGTGTACTGAGTTTCCACTTCCTCGCTCCAGTAGCGGCCCGTGTAGTCGTTGAGATTGATGGGAGCGGGTGGTGCTTCGGGGCGGCGATCGCCCTCGAGCGTTGGGCCTCCATTGCCGCTGAGCTTCATGCCCATTCCGTTGGCGGGTTTGGGGATGAACTCCACTTCGCGCAGCATCGGCTCCAGGAAGAAGCGGGTGGGGGCGAGTGGCCGCAGTTCTATGGGATTCGATCCGCCCCGGGCGGCGAACAGCTTCCCCTCCTTCTGGGTCACTTCGACGCGGTCGTCGTTCAGGAAATAAGCGCCGGTGAAGCGGCGGGTGTCGGCAGGCGGCAGAGTGATGAAGGTACGCGGCGCGGGTTCGGCTTTGGGCGGGACGGCCTTCATTTGAGATTCGAGATAGACGGCGGCGACGCGGTTGGCGATGCCGCCCGGGTTGAAACTCCCCAGATTGCTGAGGACGGCGACTCCGAAGTTCTGGTCAGGGAACCAGAGCACCTGGCTGCGAAAGCCGGCATCGCCGCCGTTGTGGGAGACGGTGCGCAGGCCGCGAAACTCGCCGATGGAAAGGCCCAGCGCGTAGGGGACCTTTGTGCCATCGGTGAGGACGGCCTGCTCCTGCATGCGGGCGATGGCTTTGGGGCCGCCGACCTTGGAGTCGCCGAAATTGTCGAGCCATTTCACCAGGTCGGGCGCGGTGGTGAAGAGGCTGGTGGCTCCGGCGTTGGCGTAGTTCAGCGGCGCGTTTTGGAAGCCGCTGCCGGCGGACTCGTAAGAGTAGGCGCGGCCGGGGACGATGCGGAGCAGGTCGTCGTGGAAATGGGTGCGTGTCATGCCGAGTGGGTGGAAGATGCGCTCCTCGGTGAAATCGGGGAAGGGCTTGCCGGAGACTCGCGCGACGATCTCGGCGAGCAGGGTGAAGCCTCCATTCGAGTACAGGTGCCTGGAGCCGGGAGTGAAGTTGAGCTCGCGCTGGTGGAACAGCATGCTCAGGATCTGTTTCTGGGTGATGACATCATCGAGCCGCCAGCCGGCGATGGCGAGGGTCTGCCACTGGTCGCGCATGCCGCTGGTGTGCTGCAGGAGTTGGCGGATGGTGACGGAGTGGCCGTAATCGGGGAGCTCAGGGAGGTACTTGTGTATGTCGTCTTCGAGGGAGAGCTTGCCATCCTGTTCGAGGAGGACGATGGACATGGCGGTGAATTGTTTGGAGACGGACGCTACGTGGAAGATGGTGTCGGCTGTGATGGGAATGTCATATTCGAGCTGTGCTTCTCCATAGCCTTTGGCGTACTGGAGTTTGCCGTTCTGGATTACGGCGACGGAGGCGCCGGGAGATCCGGGTTTGGTCCAGGGCTGGAAGATCTCGTCGATTTTGGGGTTGGCGGGCTGGGCGGTCAGGAGGGCCAGAACGGATAGGGCGAGGGAGACGATTCGGAGGCACATGATTGGTGAGTATGGAATAAAGGCTGGGTGGGGTCAATGGGCGGGGTGGCGGAAGTCAAGAACGCTGAGCTGTACTGCCGTGATAGACTGAAATTTCTGGGGTTTAATCATTGAAGGTCTGTGTATTCCTATCGCTGTCTCTCTGCTCAATTGCCGTGTTTGCTGCGTCCGATACTCAAGGCGCGGCGGATGAAGCGATTGTGGCGAACTATGTGATGGCGGCTCGCACGCAGGGCGCGGTTCACAAGGGCGCTTCGATGGACATTGAAATCGAGGCTTCTTTGCCCGCTCTTAAGAAGCAGGGGCGATTTCATGCGCTTCGCCGCATTTCGCCTTTGGGTCTCATCACTTACGAAAGGCGCCTCTTCGAAGGCGACAACACGGTTCGCAATCAGGTGATTCTGCGGTATTTGAACGCGGAAGCCGAGGAACAGCGAGAACCTCAGCCGGCGCTGGCGGTCACGCCTGAGAATTACAAATTCAAATATAAAGGCCGCGGCGAGCTGGATGGCCGCTCCGTTCATATTTTTGACGTCACACCTAAGAAGAAGCAACAAGGGTTGTATAAGGGCCAGCTTTGGGTCGACGCCGGGACATATCTGCGCGTTCAGGAAGCCGGCTGTCTGGTGAAGAGCCCTTCGATATTCCTGAAGAAAGTCGCCTTTGTGCGGAAGTACGAAATTCGCGACGGGCTTTCGGTTCCGCGCGAAGTGCAGAGCGTGGTGGATACGCGAATTGCAGGCAAGGCCGAGATCACGATCGCGTTCAGCAACTTTTCGGTGGATGACGAGAAGCGCGGCGTTGCGGGCGACATCGAAGATCAGGATCAATAAGGGCACGGCGCTACTGGAGATTACATGAGAACACTGTTTCTGAATCCGCCATCTTTCGAAGGGTTCGACGGCGGCGCGAGTTCGCGCTGGCCGGCCTCGCGCGAGATCGAATCCTACTGGTATCCGGTGTGGCTGTGCTATCCCGCGGGCATGCTGCCCGACAGCAAGGTGGTGGATGCGCCGCCGCACAAAATCTCCATCGAGCAGACCGTCGAGATGGCCAAGGAGTTCGAACTGCTGGTGCTGTTCACCTCCACTCCCGGCTTTCACGTCGACGTGAAGATGGCGGAGATGATGAAGGACGTCAACCCCAAGCTGAAGGTGGCGTTCGTCGGGCCGCCGGTGACCATCGAGCCGGAGAAGACGCTGCTGATGAATCAAGTCGATCGACTTCGTGGTGCGCCGCGAGTTCGATTACCAGATCGCCGATTACGCCAAGGGCAAGCCGCTCGAAGAACTGCCCGGCGTCAGCTTCCGCAAGAACGGGCACATCATCAACAACCCGGAAGGGCCGGCGATCGAAAATCTGGACGAGCTGCCCTGGGTGACGAAGACGTACAAGCGCGACCTGGACATCACGCGCTACAACGTCCCGTTCCTGCTGAATCCGTTCATTTCGTTCTACACCTCGCGCGGCTGCCCGGCGATGTGCACGTTCTGCCTCTGGCCGCAGACGCATTCGGGCCATCGCTGGCGGCTGCGCTCGACCGACGACGTGGCCAACGAAGTGCGGTACGCGCTGGAGCAGTTCCCGCAGATGAAGGAAATCTTCTTCGACGACGATACCTTCAACTATCGGAAGGAGCGCACCATCGAGCTGTGCAAGAAGCTCAAGCCGCTGAACTTCACCTGGTCCTGCACGTCGCGCGTCACCACCGATTACGACACGCTGAAGGCGATGAAGGAAGCCGGCTGCCGGCTGCTGATCGTGGGCTACGAATCGGGCGATCCAGCAGATTCTCAAGAACATCAAGAAGGGCGCGACCGTCGAGATGGCGCGAGCGCTTCACCGCCAACTGCAAGAAGCTGGGACTGCTGGTCCACGGCGACTTCATCATCGGGCTGCCCGGCGAGACGCGCGAGAGCATCCGCAAGACCATCGACTTCGCCAAGCGCCTGGACAACGAGACGATTCAGGTGTCGATCGCGCATCCGTATCCCGGCACCGAGTTCTACGATTACGTCAAGAAGAACGACCTGATCACCATCGATTCGATGACCGATGAGACGGGCCACCAGCTTCCCAATATCATTTATCCGGGGCTGGACCGCGGCGAACTGGTGGAGTGGGTGGAGCGCTTCTACGGCGAATATTATTTCCGCCCGCGCGTGATCTGGCGCGATTGTGCGCAAGGCCATGTTCAACGGCGACGAGCGCAAACGGCTCACCAAGGAAGCGCGCGAATACATGGCGCTCCGCTCCAAGCGCCGGAAGTTCGTGGCGGACCACAAGGCCAACAAGCCTGCCGTCGCCGGCCACGGTAAGCTCCGGCGATTAGCGGCGGCGCGGCATGACCTCGGAAATCGCACGGCTGCGGATCAAGACGCTGGATCTGCGCCGTGGTGGTGGTGCTCAGCAACGTTTTCGGCAACTTCTTCCTGAAGCGCGGCATGCCGCCCGCGCTTGCCACTCCGCTCGATTACATCACGGTGCTGTTCCAGCCCTGGGTGGCGCTGGGCGTGGCGCTGCTGATGCTGTGGATGATGTCGCGGATGGCGCTGCTGAGTTGGGCCGACCTGAGCTACGTGCTGCCGGTGACGTCGATCGGCTACGTGCTGGTGGCGCTGGTGGGCAGGCTGCTGCTGCACGAAGCAGATCACCGACCGGCGGTGGGCCGGGATTGTGCTCATCATGACTGGAGTGGCGCTGGTTGGCGGCAGCACACCGCAGACGTCGAAGGCGGAAGCGGCGGGTGCGGGCCGATGAAGTGGATGCTGATCGCTATCATCGTGGCGGCGACCACGGTGGGCGAAGTGCTCTGCAGGCGATGGGCATGCGGCGGCACGGCGAGATCCGCGATTTCCGTCCGGGCGCGTTCGGGCAGGCGGCCGCGCTGCTGGCGCGCAATCGCTTCGTCATCGGGTCGGTGGTCTGCGATGGCGGTGTCCTTCTTCGCGTACCTGGGACTGCTGACGGTTGCCGACCTGAGCTTCGCGGTGCCGGCGACGGCGGTGACTTATGTGCTGGAAACGGTTCTCGCCAAGTATGTCCTGAAGGAGCAGGTCAACTGGGTGCGCTGGGCGGGCGCCTCCCTGGTGATCTGCGGCGTGGCGCTGGTATCGCTGTGATGCTGGCTGGCGCTTCCGGCGCTGGCGGCGGCTGCCTATTATTTACTGGCGATCATTGCGGCGGCGACGTGGAAGAGCGGCGGGGCTGTGCACGCGACGGGTGACTGCCGAGGCCGGTTTCGATCCTGAAACCGGTGCACGGGCGCGATCCGCGATTTCTAGAAGCGATCCGCTCGCACGCCGTGCAGGAGTATCCGCGAGTTCGAAATCCTGTTCGGCGTGAGCAATCCGAACGATCCTGCGCATTGCCGATATCGAGCGGCTGCAACGGGAATTTCCGAAGCTTCCCGATTTCGCTGCACGTGGTATCGACGAACGCGCCTAACTCAAAGTGGGAGTGCTGGCGGAGTTGGCGGAGCGGGCGCGGCATCCGATTCTGCTGGTGAACGACAGCGACATCAAGGTGGAGCCGGGATATCTGCGAGCGGTGACAGCGCCGCTGGACGATCCGCGGATCGGACTGGTGACGTGCCTGTATCGGGCGGCGGCGGAATCGGTGGCGTCGCGTGCCGAAGCGCTGGGGATCGCCACGGAGTTCGCGCCGAGCGTGCTGGTGGCGCGGCTGCTGGGTGTCGCGGAATTCGCGCTGGGGAGCACGATGGTGTTCCGCGCGGAGACGCTGCGCGAGATCGGCGGGTTCGCGGCGATTGCGGAGTATATTGCCGACGATTATCAACTGGGCAACCACATCAGCAAGCGTGGGTATCGGATTCTGTTCGCGCCGTCGGTGGTGGAGACGAATCTGGGGGGCGGGTCGTGGGGGCAGACGTGGCGGCATCAACTGCGCTGGTCGCGGACGATTCGCGTGTCGCGGGCGTCGGGCTATTACGGATATGTGGTGACGCATGCGACGCTGTGGGCGCTGGTGGCGTGCGCGGCGGGAGAGTGGTGGGCGGGCGCGGCGGCGATGGCGCTGCGGATGACGGCGGGAGTGTGGATTGGCGCGGGGATCCTGAAGGATCGGAATGCGGCGCGGGATTTCTGGATGATTCCGCTGCGCGATTTGTTTGGATTTGCGGTGTGGCTGTGCGGGGCGTTCGGGAGCACAGTGGATTGGCGGGGGCAGAAGCTGCGACTGCGGGCGGATGGACGGATTGAAGATCGCAACTTTTAACATCAATAACATTAACAAGCGCCTGCGCAATCTCACGGCGTGGCTCGAAAGGGCGCAGCCTGACGTGGTCTGTCTGCAGGAGCTCAAAGTAGAGCAGCGGGCATTTCCGGAGAGCAGCCTTCGCGAACTCGGCTATAGCGGCGTCTGGGTAGGCGAACGTTCGTGGAACGGTGTGGCGATTCTGGCGCGGGAGTGCGACCCCGTGCTGACGCGATCCAGTTTGCCGGGCAATCCCGACGACAGGCAGGCGCGCTATATCGAGGCGG
Source organism: uncultured Solibacteraceae bacterium (assembly GCA_963815475.1). GTDB lineage: Bacteria > Acidobacteriota > Terriglobia > Bryobacterales > Bryobacteraceae > Sulfopaludibacter. The sequence continues at coordinate 4,937,768 of CAWFHD010000003.1, forward strand.
CGGTCAATGGGGTGCTGATCGCTTGCATCTACCTGCCGAACGGAAACCCTCAGCCGGGTCCGAAGTTCGATTACAAGCTGGCTTGGCTCGATCGCCTCATCGAGCACGGCGACTCACTGATGCAGACCGGCGCGCCTGTAATATTGGCCGGCGATTACAATGTCGTGCCTACCGAGCAGGACATCTATCCAACGCGATCTCTGGATAAGAACGCCTTGATTCAACCGCAGAGCCGGCAGGCATATGCGCGCCTGCTTTCCAAGGGCTGGACGGACGCACTGCGAAAACTGCAGCCGGAGGGGCCGCTCTGGACGTTCTGGGATTACGAACGGAATCGGTGGGAGCTCGATAAGGGTATGCGGCTGGATCATTTCCTTCTCTCTCCAACGGTGTGCGACCGGCTGGCGCACGGGGGCGTAGACCGATGGGTTCGGGGAGAAGAAAACGCGAGCGACCATGCCCCGGCATGGATCGTGATCGACACTTGATGTGGGGGTTGGCTGTTCGAAGTGCAGTAGAATTATGACCTATGCCCCTTGAGCCAGGAGCGTGCCTCGGCCCCTACGAAATAGTGAACGCCATCGGGGCGGGCGGTATGGGCGAAGTGTACAAAGCTCGCGACAAACGCCTCGATCGGATCGTCGCCATCAAGGTTTCCAAAGAGGCTTTTTCGGAACGCTTTGAGCGTGAGGCTCGGGCGGTGGGCGCGCTGAATCATCCCAACATTGGCCAACTGTACGACGTGGGGCCGGACTACCTGGTGATGGAGTTTGTAGAGGGCGTCCCGATCGCTCCCGTGGATTCGACGCGCAAACTGCTCGATATCGCGGTTCAAATCGCCGATGGTCTGGCCGCCGCGCATGCCGCGGGGATTATCCACCGCGACCTGAAGCCAGACAACATCCTGATTACGCGCGAGGGCCGCGTCAAGATTCTCGATTTCGGTTTGGCGAAGACGGTGACGCCGGACAATGCACCCGCGGATGCTACCCGCACCATCGCACTCACGGATGCCGGCACTACAATGGGCACGATTGCGTACATGAGTCCGGAGCAGGCGCGCGGGAACGCGGACCTCTCATCGCAATCGGACCAGTATTCACTCGGCCTGGTCTTATACGAACTGGCCGCAGGCCGGCGCGCATTTCCGCGGGGCAGCGCGGCTGAGACCATGACGGCCATCATCCGCGAAGAGGCCGAGCCTCTGCCGGCGACGGTGCCCGCGCCGATGCGCTGGATTGTGGAGCGGCTGCTGGCGAAGGATCCCGCGGACCGCTACGATTCGACGCGCGATTTATACCGCGAACTGCGGCAGGTTCGCGACCGGCTGGCGGAGAGCACCACAGTGAGTGGGGTTCAAGCGGTCAGCACCGAACAGATACCATCATCAGGGGTCGGGGCCGCTTACGCTCAGTCGCGGCGCGCCCGGCCAAAACCTGGATTCTTTGCGCCGGTCTTGCGCTGGCGGCCGTGGCCGGCGTGGTTGGATGGATGCTGCACCCTGCGGGCGGCGTTGGAAACTACCGGTTCACTCCCATCGAAGTGTCGTGGGAAAAGCCCTCGGCTGCCTTCTGGTCCCCCGATGGCAAGGCGTTCGTCTACGCCGGCGGCGCGGCCGGCGACCGCCATTTGTTTCTGCGCTACCTCAACTCCCCCACTGCAGTGGCGTTGACCCGGAGTTCGGACTTCTGGGAGCCGATAGGGTGGTCGGCTGACAGCAAGCGAGTCTTTGTGGGCGGTAAGAATCCCGGCAATCCACCCACGCTTTTTTCGGTACCGGTGTTTGGCGGCGAGCCGGACGTGATCCTGCCGATGGATCAGAGTTTCATGCGGGTCAGGGTGTCCCCCGATGGAAAAGCTCTGGTGGCCACCCGCTACGACGAAGACCGGAAACTCGCCGTCTACATTTCCTCTCCGATCGGATCGCCCCTGCAGCGGTACGCACCGGCCCCTTTTGGGTCCACCGATTGGTCTAACGTTCCCGATGCCAAGTTTTCACCGGACTCCCAGTCGATCACGCTGGTAGTGGATGCTTTGGAGGGAAGGCAGGTCTGGAGACTTCCTTACCCCGCGGGGCAAGGGACCCCCGTGCGGATCGTACCGGACTTACCCACCACCACGTTCGCCGGTTGGTCATGGTTTCCCAGCGGCCGCATCGGTGTCTGGTCGCTGGGGGGCCACCTCTGGTTTGCAGGGATTCGTTCAGGAGTGCGGCAAGCGGTCACGGCCGGAATCTCATCCGAATCGCAAACCCAACCTGCGCTCTCGCCTGACGGAAAGAAACTGCTCTTCAATCAGTCGAGAACGGACTACATGATTGTGTCGGCTTCCCTGAGCGACGCTACGGTGAATCGGGTGATTTCTTCGGAAATGGCGACCGGTATGCCTGCGTGGGCGATGCATCGGGACGAGTTCGTGTATGAGAGCCTGCGGAGCGGATCTTCCGCGATCTGGATGCGTGGCGAGGGCGGGGACCGTCCGATTGTGACTGTGGATGCGTTTCCTCCAGGGACCACGACTTCACTTTTTCTACCGACGCTCTCCCCACAGGCTGACCGTGTGGTTTACACGCGGTCGAGCGACAGTCAGATGAACTGGATTTCCTCGGTTTCGGGCGGACCACCGGTGCGGCTGAGCAATGCGAAGGATGTCATTGAGCGCGGCGGTTCCTGGTCGCCGGACGGAGGACGGTTCGTGTACTGGCAGTTCAGTAAGGGGTCGGTTTCGGTGATGGTGGTCAAGACCACTGGCGAAGCGGCGCCGGTCGCGCTCTGCGAGAAGGTAGGAGCGGCGCTGCCGGAATGGTCGCCTGACGGACAATGGATCAAGTTCTTTGACGTGGCGGGCAGTTTTGGGAGCGTGGGCTGGGATCTCATTTCCCCAGACGGTAAGACGCGACGCAGCTATGGCGAACCGAGTGCGACCCAGATGACTTTTTCGGCCGACTCCAAACGTCTCTATGGCATCCGGGTGGAAGGGGAGCATCGCACTTTGTTTTCGGTCGACATCGCGACCAAACAAGTGAAGACGATTGGCGAGATCGGCAAAGACTTTACACCGTTAAGCTACAACAACCCCGGTGTTCGGCTGAGCGTGTCTCCCGACGGCAAGAGTATTTTGTTTTCGGCAATACGACCAACCAGCAGCCTGTGGATGCTGGAAGGGTTCGATCAGCCGGGCTGGATGGACCAACTGCGCGAAAGGATGCCCTGGTAGTCAGGTCATCGCTATTCGGTAAGCGCAAGGTCATCTCTGAAGCGCAGCTTCACTGTTAGCGTCAGGCGCGCCGACGACTTCGGTTGCCACGCATGCCGGACAGCACCGCCGGCAGAAGTGGCCGACGTGTCCGATCGGCATGTGCATCTGCTTTTGCGTTGAACCGCAAATTACGCAGGTTTGCGGTCTCCGCGCGGTTTGATAACAAGGTTTCACCTGCAACCATTGACGCTGACCACGGGTAACAGTAAGTCTTGGCTTCACAGAGACACACTCCACCAATAGATAGCACTTTGTGCCATCGTGGGTCATTTATGCTGTTCGATCTAAGATTCTAAGCTGCGAGACTATTGGTTACTAGTCACAATAGATTAAGTCTGCGCGGGGAGTATTTCGCGCCTGGTCGTTAAATCATCTTCGACAAGACCCCCGCTTACGAAAGGATCGATTCCGCTCGGCAAGCATGCGATGCATTATATTTTGCTATCAGCTATCTAATTGAAACTACAGCGCTTCCAGGTTTACGAGAGAAATCCAGGCCTTTTGCCAAAAAGGGCTCCGAGTGGCTGTCTTTTCATACTACGTGTTTCTCATAACGAAAATACTGTATGTCACTCACTTACACGAAAGATCTATTGCCAAGAAATAATAGCTGTGATACTTGTACAGGTATGTCACCACAACTTGAACTTGCTGAACCGGTGTTGGAAGCTCTCAGGGAGACCCTTAAGGCGGAACTAACCGCGATCCATCAGTACCTTCTGCATGCGAGAGAATGCCAGAATTGGGGCTACTCACGCCTGGCGGAATATAACCGTAAGGAATCCATCGAGGAGATGGCACATGCCGAGATCCTGATGGACCGGATTCTCTTCTTGAAGAATTCTCCCAACATGAACGATCTGTCTCCCATCCAGGAGTGCAGTAATGTGAAGGAACAACTCGAGAGCGATCTCGCACTGGAACGGGACGCTGTTGCGCGACTCAATATCGCAGCGAAGACTGCGACCGACGCGGGCGATCACGTCTCCCGTGAGCTATTCGTTAAGATCCTGGTGGACGAAGATCATCACGTGGACTACCTCGAAGGCCAGCTCCACATCATCGATGAGATTGGTTTGGGTAATTATCTGGCGCAGCAGATTCACAAGTAGGATCACGCGGTCTATTCAGCAGAGGATGACGTTGGGCTCCGCTGCAGGGGCGCCTCTATCGATGCGCCAGGGACTTCATGACAAGGCATCCTGAAGCATGCCCATGAGGTCAGTAAACTGAAAAGGCTTGCGGATGTAGTGCTCGATTCGCAGGCCGGCGAAGGTGGCCTGGACCGATTCCCTGCTGTAAGCGCTGGTGAGAATCACGATCAGATTGGGGCACTCTTGCTGGGCCTGAATGAAGACTTCCCGGCTGGACAGCCCCGGCAGTGTGACATCGAGCAGCATCACGTCGATGTCACTCTGGCGCGCCCGCATCAGTTCGATTGCGCTGGTGCCGTCGATGGCCTCAATTACTTCAAAGCCTTTTCTGCGGAGCATCTTCGAAACGGCGACCCGCAAGTCAGTTTCATCCTCCACAAAAAGGACGGTTCCTGATGGAAGCCAGGTTTCAGGGTCGGCATTCTGCGCAAGGGCAACGGGGCTGGATTGAGCGTTCTCGCCGCTACAGGGCAGGAAGATCTCGAACGTAGTGCCTTCGCCCGGCGCACTGACAAGATTGATGGCGCCCCTGAGGTCGCGGGCGATTCCCTGCACGACCGCCAACCCCATGCCGCGGCCAGCGAATTTCGTGGTGAAGAACGGATCGAAGACCTTGGCTTTAGCCGCCTCGGGCATACCGCAGCCGGTATCCGAGACGGCCAGCCTGAGGTATTCGCCACCGGGTAAGTCCGCTATGTTATTGGGAGCCAAGTCGCGGCCTCCGAATACTCGCGATGTAGTCACGTTAATCACGCCGCCCTTCTCACCTATCGCTTCCGACGCGTTAATGATCAGGTTCATCACGATTTGCCGGATCTGCGCAGGGCTGCCCTGCACAGAAGGAAGGTTTGTTTTGAGATCGGTCCGCAAGACCGAGTGTTTCGAAACCGAGACCTTAATCAACTCCATCGTCTCTTCCACAAGCTGAGATACATCGATTCGCTCCAGATCTACTTTGTCCTGTCCCGAGTAGATCATCAACTCGCGAACGATCTCCGAGCCGCGGCTGGCGACCGCCTGAATTCTTTGGAGCTCTTCATTGGGGGAAACTCCCGAAGCTAGTTCCGTTGTTGCGAGCTCCGCAAGAACAAGGATACTGCCCAGCAGGTTGTTGAAGTCATGGGCGATGCCGCCGGCCAAAACTCCTATGCATTCCAGCTTTTGCCGGGCGAGGGAATTCTCTTGCGCGCGCTTCACGTCGGTAATGTCTATGCACGACCCGATATAGCCGGCGAACCCCATATCCGGCGCTAAGCGCGGAATCCCGCTGTCCAACAACCATCTGTACTCTCCGTCCGCCCGGCGCAGGCGGTACTCCATCTGAAAGTTAGAGCGAGCGTCAAACGAAGATGCGTAAGTGGACAAGCAGCGATCGCGATCGTCGGGGTGCAATCCCGAGACCCAGCCGAAGCCCAGCTCCTTTTCGAGAGTGTGGCCGGTGAAGGTTAGCCAACCCTTGTTAAAGAAGCTGCGGAGTTTGTCCAAGCCGGATACCCAGATCATGACTGGCGCGGCATTAGCCATACTACGGAAACGTTCTTCACTTTCGCGCAGGGACTCTTCCGTTCTTCGTTGTTGTTCCACCAGCACGGAGAGCAACAGGATGGGAATCGCCAGCACCACGATGAACAGTTGGATGGAGAGGGTTGCGTCTATGGTCACGTGGCCCACTACTTCCAATTGGTTTGCGCCCGCGGCGGCGACGGAAAGAACGCTCATGATGGACAAGGCGGCGAATGCGCCCGCCGGTCCGAAGCGGACTGCGGCCCACACGAGGAAGGGCAGGGGTATATATCCGAAGGGATCAACCAGGCCCGCCCTACCCATTCCCCGGGTGTAGGCAAAGTGGGCAGCGAATGGGAGAGCTGAGAATAGTGCCAGCCCTTCCAAGTAGCGAGCGGCCCTCGCCGTCGCGAACTTTGACCAATCCTGCGCGAGGCAAAGCAAGAGTGGGGTGAACACCAGATTCGCGAGTGCGTCGCCGAGGCACCACTTCCACCAGGTGGAGAAGAATTCGTGACCGAGAGCAAGCCAAGCCGAGGCTCCCGCAAAACCCGATAGCACGGGCGCAAGCACGACCGCGGCGAGTAGGTATGACCAGAGATCGGGAAGACTATCGAATTTAATCTTGCGACCACGCAAGGCCTGGCGCGTCAAGTAAGCGCCGACAAGTCCCTTCAACGAATCGTTGGCAAAAGCCAGCAGAAGGAACCATCCCGGTAAGCCAGGAGTTACGGCGACGAACAATCGAAGGGGCAGCGGCGCCACGATGTAGATCCACCAGATCGCCGGCCGCGACAACAGCAGGGCGCAGAGGAGCACCGAGTCCGGAAACCAGAACGGGGCGCCAGCCGTGGCGGACAGATTCATCCCATATTTGTAGGCAAAAAAGAACGCGATTTCGAAGATGAGGAGATTGCGGAGGTCGCGGCGATCGAGAAGACCGATACCCATTTGAAAGTGGTTCGACTGGCCCACAAAAGCCTCCCATCCACCGGCAAGGATGCGAGGCTCGAAATTCCCTTTCGCAAGTATAAAACAGCGGATGTCAACAGTGGCTGCGTTCCCAGGTTTTCTGGGTAAACTCTATGGCAAGGCCGATCCGCATTTTGCCCCCCTGGGGGGAATCGATGCTGCAATCGCGATACCGGGCCGGCGCTCGGCCACCGTTCAATTCGTGGAAGACGAGGGCGGGCCGCAGGCGCTCGAAACTACCTCGGACGAAGGGCCAATTTACCTGGGGATTACCGACAATCGGTGATGTGCTTAAAGTCTGGAGAGGGATCCACCGCTACGTGAATGCCGAAGGATGCCGACCGTGCGGGCATCTCTAGAAGTACTGGCAAAGTCGGCGGTATTCCCGGATTCAGGAACTCCCGCTACGATGAAGGTAGGTGAACCGAACACGAAGACAGTGGTTGCAAGGCGCCGCCGTTTGGGCGGCATGTCCCTCCCTGCGGGGAGCGCGGAACGATTTCTGGGACAGCAAAGACCCGGCCAGTTGGAGCAATGAGGAGAAGCAGGTTCTGCTGTCGCAATCGCCGTGGGCGCGTGAGGGCTTGGCGCGGATGGAGGAGCAGAAGCAGAACCGCAGGGGGCAGGAGGTTCCGCTGCCTGACACGAGGCCGGGAGCGACGCCGGGAAACGTGAACAGTGTCCCGATCGGCGAGGCAATGCCGCCGCCTCCTCCGAAGCCCGGTGGCCGGCCGGTGCAGTTCCGGGTGCTGGCGCGATGGGAGACGGCAAAACCTGTGCGCCTGGCCGGAGCGCCTGAGGTTCCGGAACTGACGGGGCAATATTATGTCATTCGGTTGCGGGGGCTGCCGTTGATGCCGCCGCCGAAAGTCAAAGCGGGCGAGGCGGCGCCTCCCGATCCGAACGAAGGCATGCTGCAGGCCATCCAGGCAGGAAGTCGATTGGAGCGCATAGGCAAGGACGACATTCCCTGTGCGCATCTCTTCAAGGGATCGGGAACCGGGTCGGCAGACGTGCTGCTCTTTTTTTCACGGGGAGCGGACCCGATCACGCTGGCGGACAAAGTGGTGATCCTGGAGAGCCGGTTCTCCGTCTTCCACCTGTCGATTAAATTTCCGGTGCGGGACATGACCTACAAAGGCGAGCTGGCTCTCTAAGGTCAGAAACTTCTCAGGAGAAAATCTCGTGCGCTTGCGAGCACTTTGGCTCGTGCATCTTGGTCGGGCAGCACGCGGGCGATGGCCACTGCGCCGAGCATGGTGGAAATGATCGCGATGAAGGCTCGCTCTTTGTCGGCGGCCCGCCGGCCCGGCATAAAGGGAAGCATTCGATTTTTGTATTTCGCCATCTCAGCGGCGATCCGAGGCTTCATGGCCGGATCAGCCCGCGCCAACTCGGGAGCGAGAGCTGCAAGCGGGCATCCGCGCTCGGTGTGATCGCAGTGCTCCGGGCTCAAGTAGGCCTTCACAATCGCCTTCCACGCGGCGCCGGGTTTGGACTGTTCGGCGGCGTGCGTCAGGGTGTCGCCCATTTCCCGGAAAGCCTCAATCAGAGACTCCATGAGCAACTCGTCCTTGTTCCCGAAGTGCTTGTAAAAGCCGCCATGGGTCAATCCGGCGTCCTGCATCACGGCTGAGACCGCGGCTCCCGTTATGCCTTCGGCGCGAACGCGCCGCGAGGCGTCTTTCACGATCTTCTGATGGATTTCGGCTTTGTGGCCGGGCTGGTAACGCATGGCTAATTATAGGATGCTGGCGATCATCTCATGATGCAATCGGCCTGAAAAACCTGAATCCATAGGATGATATATGTAATCCTATCGGGCATGGGGATGCATTCAATCTGAATAGGAGATCAAAATGTCGCCGGAATCACTCTTTCGAATCCAGCTTGTTTTAGGTTATGTCGCGTGGCTGCTTTGCTTCCGCGCGTATGTCCTGCCCAGGCTCAAGTCGATGGACCGGGTGGATGCGCACCGTGCCATCGCTACGCTACATAGCTTCCGCTTTTTCGGGCTCGTCTTTATCCTTCCGGGTGTCGTGGGGGCTAACCTGCCCGCCGGCTTCGCGGGGTTCGCTGCATACGCCGATCTGGCAACCGGGGTGTTGGCTCTGCTGGCGCTTCTGACGGTAAGGATACGTCCGCTTTTCTGGCTGTTCGTCGTTGGCTTCAATTTGGTGGGCATGACGGACCTTATCGTGGACTATTACCATGCCATCCAACTCGGCGTTCCTGCGATAGCGGGGGAGATGGGGGCTGCTTATTTCGTCCCGGTTCTCTATGTGCCTCTGTTGATGATCACGCACTTCACTGCTTTCTATTGGCTGGCGCGTCCTCTATCCAACGCCGCTCCAGTGGTCGGCGGCTATGCGGCGGCTACGAATTAGTTCGATGCCTTCTCGGGAGAACCCTATGACCGACACCACCACAAAGGTGCGCGAGCACTATAGCCCAACGAATCTGACCGAACGGATCCGTTCGGCTCTTTTGACGATCGCACCTGAAAACGAGCCGTTGAACCTCGGCCGACTCGCTCCACTCGACCAGTTCCATACCCGGGGCATGCTCGCTACCGCCGAATTGGCGGCCGCCGTCGGGCTCGAACCTTCGACACGCGTGCTCGATCTCGGCTGCGGTATCGGCGGCCCGGCGCGCTATCTTGCCGCTACGTTCGGGTGCAAGGTGATGGGCGTCGACCTGAGTCCGGCCTTCATCGATGCAGCCACCTACCTGACGGCGCGGACCGGGTTGTCCGACCGCATCACCTTCGAGGCGGGGGACGCGCTGCATCTGCCTTTCGAGGATTCGGCATTCGACGCGGTGTTCCTACAGCACGTGGCGATGAACATCGCGGACCGCACTGCGCTGTATGCCGAGGCGCGCCGAATCCTGGCCACGGGCGGACGGTTCGCCACCTACGACGTTGTGCTTCGGGATGGCGATGCGGTCTATCCTACGCCTTGGGCGCGTGACGCTTCGACAAGCTTTCTGCTCAGCGAGGGCGAGACGCGCGCGGCTCTGGAACACGCGGGGTTCCACGCGCTGCTCTGGCGCGACGACACCCAGATCGCGGCCGATTGGTTCCAGGCGGCCTTGGCCGGCTCTGCGCCGGGCGGACCGAACCTCGGTTTAGTGATGGGTCCGGAATTCCCGATGCTCACCGGCAACCTGGCTCGCAATCTCAGCGAGAACCGTCTCGGCGTACTGTCGGCGGTGATGATCCGCGACTGAAAAAACTCTTGAGTCCTACTCGTCTCGAAGAGCCGTCATTGGATCGAGCCTGGCAGCCCGCCGGGCCGGCAGATATCCGGCAAGCAGGGCGACGCCCAACAACACGGTGACGGAAAGAAGAAGTGTGAGCGGATCGTTCGGTTTCGTGCCGTAGAGAAAGCTGGATACCAACCTGGTGGTCCCAAGCGCTGTGACCAAGCCGACTGCGATGCCGATGACGATCAACACAGCGACCTCTCTCAGGACCATACCTAACATTCGCCTCTGCTCCGCCCCTAGCGCCATGCGGATGCCGATTTCGGCGCGCCGGCGAGCGACGTTGTAGGACATAACTCCGTAAAGCCCGATACAAGCGAGCAGAAGGGCCAGCCCGCCGAAGAATCCGGAGAGCGTCGCCAGGAGGCGTTCGCGCATGAGCGAGTCGTCGACTTGCCGCGCGAGTGTGGTGAATTGAAGAGTGATGTCGCGATTGACCGCTTCCATGGCGGCCTTCACGGCGCCGATGAACTGGATTGGCTGGCCGCCGGCACTACGCAATTCGATGGTCATGTTCAGGCGCGGCCTGATGTTTTGGGTCTCGGCGCGATAGGCGGTGGCAGGAATTTCCTCACGCAGGGAAGAGTACTTGACATCCTTCACGACGCCGACGATTTCGATGGGAAGCGTGGGTGTGTTGTTGTTGACCCGGAACGTCCGGCCAAGGGGGTTCGCGGACCCGAAGTACCGCCTCACGAAGGCTTGGTTGACGATGGCAACGTCGGGCATCCGCGGCGTGTCGTGTTCGTTGAAATCCCGTCCGGCTACCAATGGTGTTCCGAGCGTTTCAAAATAGCCGGGGCTCACCTGGTTAAAATTGACCACCACATCCTGGTGAGACCTTGCGGTGTAGCCATCAATGATCAGCTCGCTATCCCAGACTCCGCTGCTGAGAGGCGTCTTAGCGGAAATGCTGGCGGAGCGCACGCCCGGAAGCGCGCGCAGGCGATCGAGCATCTGCTGGTAGCCCCACTCGCGGCGCTCTTGCGGATAGTTTGCGTTTTGCAGATCGACGGCGACCAGCAAGACTTTCTCCCGATCGAAGCCGGCATCGACGACCGCCAGTTTCCAGAATGTGGAGAGCATCAGGCCTGCGCCGACGACAAGCACCAGCGACAGGGCGACCTGCAACATCACGAGCAGCTTGCCGAGTCCAAACGTCGACCCTTCGATGACTCCGCGTGAATTCGCTTTCATGGCAGCTTGCGGCTGGACACGCGTTCCGCGCCAGGCCGGCGCGATTCCGAACAATAGGCCGGTGAGAATGGCAACGGCGGCGGTAAACGCAAGCATACGAGCGTCGACCGGCGCATCGAGCACCACCTGGCTGCGGCTGGTGGAGATTAAACCGATCAGCAGCGCCGTGCCCCATCGCGCGAATATCACGCCGAGTGCCGCGCCGCAGATGGACAACAGCAAGCTCTCGCTCAGAAGCTGGCGGACGAGCCGGGAGCGCCCGGCGCCGAGGGCCATGCGAATGGCGAACTCCCGCTGTCGCGATGCTCCACGCGCGAGCAGCAGGTTCGCGACATTGGCGCAGGCGATCAGCAATACCAGGCCTACCACGACCATCAACATCAGAAGCGACTGACGATATCGCGAGCGAAGATCGGACCGGCCGCTCGCGACGGGCATGGTATCGAGGGTGTCGGCCAGATAGGCCGCCTGGCGGTCGGCGCGCATCTGGTCCGGTAGGGTGGCCCGGAAAATATCCGGGGCCAGCATTTTCAGCCGCGCGGTCGCCTGGCGCTCCGAAGTTCCGGCTTTCGGCCTGCCGATGACGCTCAACCAGCGCGCGCTACGTTCGTCGAACCACGAATCCTCGCCGCGGAGAATCGGTTCCGTGCAGAGCGGAACCACGATGTCGGCAGCGGCGCCGACATCCACCCCGAAGAACCCGGGCTGAGTGACTCCGATGATGGGGAACGGATGGCGATCGAGCGAGATGGTTGTGCCCAGGATTTCGGTGCTGCCACCGTACGCTCTTTGCCAAAAGCTGTAGCCCAGCACGGCGACGCCGGGGCAGCCTCGCTTGTCGTCGGCGGGCGTGAGGGCCGGCCAAGCACGGTGTGCACTCCGAGCGTTTCGAAGAATTGGCCGCTCGCGAGATTTCCCTGAGCGTAGCGGGCTTCGCCGCCCGACGAGAGGTCGAAGCGTCTGAAGAAGTAGGCGAAAACCCCGGAGAAGACATCCTGACGATCGCGGATCTGCTCCCAGACGGGATTCGAAAACGATTCGCGATGCTCCGCTTTGGTGACCTGGAGCAATTCCTCGGGATGGCTGACGGGCAGAGACTTCAGCGTCACCGAATAGATGAGGCTGAAGATCGCGGTGTTGGCCCCGATGCCAAGCGCCAGGGACATCACTGCGACCGCGGTGAGCGCGGGGCTTCGGCGCATGCCCCGCAGGGCGTAACGCAAGTCCTGAAGAAGGATATCGAAGGATGTCCAGCCCCACATTTCGCGGGTGGCCTCCTTGATTAAGGCTGTATTGCCGAGGGCTCGCTGGGCGGCATACCGGTCGCCGAGTTCGTCGGCCTCGAGATCGAGATGGGCGCGAAGTTCCCGGTCCAGGTCGCGCTCACGGTTATTTCGCCACCATGAAAACCACATTCAAGTTGCTCCTGTGCGTACTGGGTAGACGCTCTACCATCATATCGGTTAGCAGGAAAACGTCAAGAGAGATGGTTCAGCAGGCCGCTCCCGTCATTGCTACGATAGGCAATACTTGTTGCGCGCCGCGACCCAGTCGTTCGCCTGATCCAATCGTTTCACTCCTGGTGAAGGGCGGTCGTCAAGGGGATAGGAGGATGAAGGTGAAAGACAGGAAGCGAACTCTCTGGGTTGCGGGCCTGATGCTGCAGGCGGCCGTTGGGACAAGTCTGGCGCAACCGAACGATGCGGCGTTAGTTGCCAAGGCCAAACTTATTCACTCCCACGTGCTGAAGCTCGATACGCACAACGATATCGATCCCTCCAACTTCACACCGGAGTGCAATTACAAGATGCGGCTCACCACCCAGGTAAATCTGCCGAAGATGGTAGAGGGCGGGATGGATGTCAGCTTCATGATCGTGTACGTGGGGCAGGGCCCGCTGACGGCGGAAGGGTATGACAATGCCTATCGCCAGGCCGTCGCCAAGTTCGACGCGGTGCATCGCTTCACGGAAAAAATCGCACCCGACAACATGGGACTCGCGCTGACGCCCGCCGACGTATTGGAATTGCACAGAAAGAACCTGCGGATCGCCGTCATCGGCGTGGAGAACGGATATCCCATCGGGACCGATATCAAAAGAGTAAAGGAGTTCTACGACCGCGGCGGGCGATACATGTCGCTGGCACACAACGGCAACAGCCAACTCGCCAATTCCAACACAGGAGAAACCCAAGGCTACCTCTACGAGTACGGCCTGTCGCCGCTGGGCCGCGAAGTGATTGCCGAGATGAATCGGCTGGGTATGATGATCGATCTGTCGCATCCTTCGAAAGCCGCCAATATGGAAGCCATGCGACTGTCTCAGGCTCCGGTGATTGCGTCGCATTCCGGGGTGCGCGCGCTTGCCGATGTCAGCCGGAATATGGACGACGAGCAGTTACTGGCGCTGAAGAAGAACGGCGGTGTGATCCAGGTGGTGGGGTTCGCGTCTTACGTCAAGACTGATTCGAAAGAACGCACCGAGGCGCTGGCGAAGCTGCGCGACGAGTTCGGGCTTGTCCAGGGAGGCGGGCGCGGCGGCGGAGGCGGTCGTGGGGCCGGAGGGCGTGGACGCGGCGCGGCTGGGGAGCCTGGAAGCGATACGCCGGCTCGGGCCTGTCCCGTAGAGAGCGGCGATGGCAGTCCTGCGGCGGGTCGTCGGGGAGGCGGGGGCGGCCGGGGGCGCGGAAATGCCGCTCTCGACGGGCTTGCCGCCGATCGTCGCGCGGAATACGACAAACGGCTGGCTGAGATCGACGCGAAATTCCCGCCTGCCGGACGGGCCAACGTCAAGGATTTCGTGAATCACATCGACTACGCGGTGAAGCTGATTGGCATCGATCACGTGGGAATCTCGTCGGATTTCGATGGTGGAGGCGGGATCGACGGTTGGAACAGCGCGGCGGAAGCATTCAACGTCACCTTGGAACTGGTGCGGCGCGGCTATACCGACGAACAGATTGGGAAGCTGTGGAGCGGCAATCTGCTGCGGGTTTGGGGAGAAGTGGAGAAGGTCTCGCAGAGATTGAAGAAGGCAAAAGGCTGAGACGACGATCAGCTTGCGGTTGGCCGCGGACCTTCGGAGTTTCTGATTGGCCCGATGGCGATCGTGAATCCGTGGTGGGATCGGCTTTGTCGCGCGGGTGGTGAGTTGTCCTACGTTTGGAACGTGCCAAAGCATGTTCAAGAGGCATGCCTTCTACTTGTGCCTTAGCCAGGGGAATGGGTGCTCGAAGCTGAGGTACAAGAACAGGCCCCGCTCGCCGGCGCTGGCGCCAATGCCCATCGGCACGGCGACTCCTGGAACAATCTGTAGTCCGCTCCGGAAGTTATAGGACCAGCGGACGCCTGGGCTGAGATACGTGACTTGCTCCCACCTGGTTTTGCCCGGACCTGTTATGCTCTGAAACCCGGTGTGTGCCGTCTCGAGAAGGATGTTGACTCGAGGATGCGCCACAAACACAAAACTCTGCCCCAGGTTGTAGCCCATCGTGCCGGCGCGAACGCCATCGGCGCCGCTTCGAGCGTTTGGCACATAGGCGCCTCCCACATTCCAGTGAGTGATCAGGCGACGATGCAATACGACGCTGAGCGGAAGATTGGTCTGGATTCCAACAGCACCGGCTCCGCGACCCCAGGTTGTATTGCCGGTCGGTAGCATCATTGAGAGACGCGGCGCGAAGGCGGCCCGAGACTCGCCATTGCCGGCAACCTGGAAGCGATAGTTCACCAGTACGTCGCCGAAGCCGGCGCCGCTTCCGCCATAGCTTCCTGCGTGCATGCCTTGTAGCGTATAGCTGAACTGATGCCGCCAACTCCACGGGCCGGGCCACTCCTGGGTAAAGGTGTAGCACCAGTCTTTGCTGTTCCACATGCGAGAGAACGTGCTGATATGCTGCACCACGCCGCGTTCCTGGTTATATGCTTCCTCGATCAGAAAACTGTTGTCTTGAATCAGAGGTTGTGGTTTGGCATCGGTGGCATTTTCGGCGAAGGCCACCGCATTCGTGCCGGCCAGTAAGGTGAGCACTCCAAGCGTCACTAAAGGCGGAGACCATATCGACACAGAAATGTTTCCTCACCCGTCTCATCGGCGAGGGTTGAGTTTTCATGAACTGCGGGCGGATCTGGCAGGTGTCCGCTATCGCTCTAAACGGGTAATCCGATTGTCGAGCTCGGCGATCTTGGAAATGATGTCCAACTGGTAGGTGGCCATTTGGGCGAGTATTGACTCGCGCGTGACGGAGGTCTTAGAGTCAATCTCCGACCGCAACGCGTCCTTGACGTCTCCGAGGCGGGCATTGTTGATCAGAAGGGCGATCATCGCCGCGGCGATCGTTGAGCCAATCGTGACAGCGAAGCCAAAAATCAACGTATTGTATTGCGCTTCCGTCATGCCTGCTCCTATTCTACTGCTTACATAGTCACGGTCAGCAGGCCCTTTTCCTTCAGGCCCGAGAGCGCTAGGCCGTAGCGGCCCCGGATTCCGGTCTTTTCGAAGATGTGTTTGAGGTGGATTTTGACAGTGCCGGTTTGAATTCCGAGGGCGTGGCCGATATCTTTGTTTTTCATGCCGCGCTCCACCAGTTCCATCACCTGGATTTCACGAGACGTGAGGGGTGAATGGCCGAAGCGAACAGAGCGCTCGGGTTCGGCGGGCCCGAAGTCATCGGTCCAGGTTCCGCCGGAGGCCACGGCCCGCAGGCAACGCAAAATACAATCGAGGCTTGAAGTTTTTCGGACCACGCCCCGGGCGCCGGCCCTCAAATAGCGTAGGGCTTCGCCTTCGGAAATCCCAGAGCCCCACACGATAGCGTGAATACACCGTGTTTCGCCGATCACGATGCCCAGCCAATCCAGGACTGCCTGGGTTCCGAACGCCTTATCGACCATAAGAATGGATGGGCACAGTTCGCGGACTGCATCCATGCCATCGGACAACGTGCCTTCCGTCGCCACGATGGACAGCTCTTCCGACGTCTCCAAAAGGCTACGAAGCCCTTCGATCGCAATCGGCTCGGTATCGCACAACGCAACTCGATTCACAAGTTATCCATTTGACCGAAGAAGCACGAGAGGGCGGCTGCACCTCGCGGCTGCATCCCAGAGCGGGCTCGCCTGGGAGCTATTTTCTCTATCGACTGTATCGCTGCAACCATTTAGTGGGATTCAGAAGAATAGATCTCAGATTTTCGCGGAGTTTCGGATATACGCCGGCCTACTTGCCGAAGTCGTACCCGGCCAGATCGAGCCAGCAGTTGCTCAATGTGTTTTGCACCAGCACGGCATGTTCGGCGCGAAAATGCCGATTTCCGGTGAATTCCTTCCAGCGGCGGACGGCCAGGTCGTAAACCTGGTGCACCTGATCGTGAGGGATCTCCTGGGCCAGCGTGATATGCGGATGATATACAAAGGGTTCTTCGAAGGCGAGGAGTCCGGCGTTGGTGGCCGCGTGCATGCGGCACAATTCATCCTCTCCGGCCCCCAAGCCTATGTAAATCACATTCGTGACGGGGAACATCTCGATCCCGGTGAGCTCCACGTCGAACGCTTTCCAGCCCTGTGCCAGCGTGCGGACCTGTGCGGAGGCCTGCTGCCACTCCACCGCCAGCGGACGGGGAGGCAATACGCTGACGTGCGCGTGAGGATTGTAATGCGGCACCAGTTCGCGCCGCAGATCGTCCAGGAAATCCCCCAAAGTGGGAGGGACGTAGATCACCAGCGCGAAAACATTGAGGCGATCCTCTGGCGGGACACGACTATGTGCCGCTTGCGGTTCAGAATCCATGTCTATCCATGTTAACTATTTTGCAGCTCTGGCACGGGAGACCTGCGCAGCTAGGGTTGCACCTGTTAACCTCTAGATAATGCAGAGTAATCCCTTAGTAACGGTTCAGTTTCGCATTCCTTTCGATCACATTCAAGCCAGTCACGTGGAACCTGCGGCAGCCGAGCTGCTTCGGGATGCCCGCGCTCGCCTGGACGCGATTGCGAATGCGCCCGGCGAACGCACTTTCGCGAACACCATGGGCGGGCTCGACGAATTGACAGAACCGCTCGATTTCGCGATGGGAGTGGTGCGTCATCTCGAATCCGTCGCCACCTATCCGGAACTGCGCGCGGCGTTCAATGCGGTGCAGCCGGAGGTGAGCGCGTTTTATTCCAGCGTGCCGCTGCAGGAGCCGCTGTGGAAGGCGATCAAGTCTTTGGCGGCTACCGAGGAGGGCGCGCGGCTGGAGGGAGAGCGTCGCCGCTTCCTGGACAAAACCATGGACACGTTCCGGCGTCATGGCGCCGATCTCGATCCGGCCGGGAAGAAACGGCTGGAGGAGATTGACGTCGAGCTGACGCAGATCACAACGAAGTTCGCCGAGAACGTGCTCGATTCCACCAACGCGTTCGAGCTGATTCTCACCAATGAGGCTGACCTGGCGGGCCTGCCGCCCACTGCGGTTGCTTCGGCGCGCGAGAGCGCAGCGCGCAAGAATCAGGAAGGCTGGCGCTTCACGCTGCACGCCCCGGACTATTTCGCAGTGATGACGTACCTAGATAACGCCGCCATCCGGCGCAAAGTGTACGAAGCATACGCGGTGCGCGCGGCCGAAGGAAAGTGGGACAATCATCCGCTCATTGAGCGGATTCTGGAATTGCGCGCCGAGAAGGCACGGCTGCTGGGCTTTGCCAATTTCGCCGACCTCGTATTGGAAGATCGTATGGCGCACTCGGGCGCGCGCGCGGTCACATTTCTGGAAGACCTAAAGCGCAAGACCGAGCGCCGCTTCCGCGAGGAGAATCAGGAGCTGCTGGAGTTCCGCCGCTCGATCGAAGGCGCCGACGCTCCCGAACTGTCTGCGTGGGACGTGGCCTACTACGCCGAAAAGCAGCGCGCGGCCCTTTACGATTTCGACGAGGAGGCACTGCGCCCGTATTTCCCGGTGGAGCGTGTGGTGGCCGGCCTGTTCAGCCTGGTGAATCGGCTGTACGGCATCGAAGTGAGCGAAGCCGCCGGCGTGCCGGTGTGGGATCCGCAGGTTCGCTATTACAACATTCGCGATGAGAAGGGCGAATTTTTGGGCGGGTTCTATGCCGATTGGTTTCCGCGAGAGAACAAGCGCGGAGGCGCGTGGATGGAAGCGCTGATCACCGGGGGGCCGTCGGAAAACGGATTCCGGCCGCACCTCGGATTGGTTTGCGGCAACCTGACTCCGCCGGTGGGCGGCAAGCCGGCGCTGCTGACGCATCGCGAAGTGGAGACGATTTTCCACGAGTTCGGACATCTGCTGCACCACCTGCTGAGCCGCGTGGAGATCCGCAGCCTGGCGGGAACCAGCGTGGCGTGGGACTTCGTGGAGCTGCCTTCGCAGATCATGGAGAACTGGTGCTGGGAGCGCGAGGCACTCGACCTGTTCGCGCGTCATTGGGAGACCGGGAGCGCCGGTGCCCGAAGATCTCTTCCAGAAGATGAAGCGCGCGCGCACCTTCCGCGCGGCGAACGGACAGATGCGGCAGTTGGGCTTCGGCTTCATCGACCTGCTGCTGCACATGCAGTACGATCGCGAGCGCGACGGCGACCCGGTGGCTTACGCGCGGCGGATTCTGCAGGAATTCAGCCCGGCGCCGCTGCCGCCGCAGCATGCCATGATCGCGGCATTCACGCACCTATTCTCGAGTCCGGTAGGGTATGGCGCGGGCTACTACTCGTACAAGTGGGCCGAAGTGCTGGACGCCGACGCCTTCACGCGTTTTCGCGACAACGGCATCTTCAGTCGCGAGGTAGGGACGCAATTTCGCGAGCGGATTCTGTCGAAGGGCGATAGCGAAGATCCAGCGGAGTTGTACCGGCACTTTATGGGACGCGAGCCCGATCCGCAGGCTCTGCTACAGCGGTCGGGTCTGGCTTAGAAGGAGAACGGGCTGGCCGCATCGGCCTCAGCCGCAACGAACTCCCATTTCGGGACTCGCGATCAGGCGAGTCCGACCCCGAAATGGTATTTTTCTTGTGTGGACGAAGCGCAGCGGCTCTCGGGAGTAGTTCTTGAATCGCTCGACCAGGAGCGGGACGCGAGCGACCTTGCCCGCCGCGCTTATCGAAGCCGAACGCAGTTTTTTCGCGTGTTCCGCGCCATGATCGAGGAGACTCCGGTTGCCATGCGCCGGAGGCTGCTTTTGGAAAGATCCGCATGGCAATTGTCCCGAACGCAACTCTCGGTGACGGACATCGCTCTGCATGCCAATTACGGGTCGCTCGAGGCGTTCACCAGGGCGTTCCGGAAGGCGTTTCGAGTTTCACCGAGCCTATATCGCCGCATGGGGGCGACGTACACATCGGCTGCACTGCGACGAACGGAATTCATCACCATTCCAGTACAGACTGACACGAAAGGAGCGGGTCAATCCATGGACCTCTTTGATATTTTCTCCGGCCAGGAATCCTGGCATACACGGCGTCTTCTCGACTTAGCGAAGTCGCTGAACGATGAACAACTTGACCGCCCGCTGGAAAACCAAGTGAAGGTTTTTCCGTGGGACGGCCCGGATCAGACTCTGCGGCAGATTCTCAACCGGATGGTGCTGACCAAGGAAGTCTGGGCGGCGGCGCTAACGGGCGGCGGCATGCCTGCAATGGAAAACGCTCCGCCGTCGGATCGGACCCCTTCAGCGATGCTGGCGCGGCTCGCCCGGGCGGACCAGGAATTCGACGGCGTGCTCAAAGACGTGCGCAATCGAAGCGCCTGGGAGGACACGTTTGTCGACGCGCTGTGCGAACCGCCGGAGACCTTTACCTTCGGTGGAATGTTCGCGCACGTAATTACGTTCAACGCGTACCGGCGGATGGTCGCAATCGACGTGATCCGGCGCCTGGGCGTGGAGGTAGAAGGTTTTGGCTGTCCCAGCGAGTATCTCGCGAGCCTGACGAGTGCGTGAGACAGGGCGAGAGGGG
Organism: uncultured Solibacteraceae bacterium; assembly: GCA_963815475.1. Taxonomy (GTDB): domain Bacteria; phylum Acidobacteriota; class Terriglobia; order Bryobacterales; family Bryobacteraceae; genus Sulfopaludibacter. Next base: position 4,958,060 of record CAWFHD010000003.1, read on the forward strand.
CGTGTAACCTTCGCGCGCCGACCGCGGTATATATATCCGCGAGGAGTAGACTGCCATGAGCGCGCGAAGGTTTTCCGGACACGACGAGCCATTCGTTCGCTCGGGGCATTTGCCACCTTCGGCGGCAATTCCAGGAAGAGCCGAAACGCCTTCATTTATCAAGCAACTAATGAAGGGGACTATCGGTGCCCTTGCGCTTCTGTCGATCGCCGGCGCAGGCGCACAGGACGAGCCGTTGACGCGCCTCGAATCCGGACGGTCAATCACCAGAACCATCAGATCCGGCGAAGCCCAGCAATATCGGATAGCAGCGCACACCGGGGAGTTTATAAGAGGCACGGTAAACCAGGACGGCATCACGATCAACCTGAAGGGCTTCTTTCCGGATGGCTCGAAGATCCGGTCCTTCTCCGGACCTCCCAACGGCTCAAAGGGTTTTCGATTTGTGGCCGAGCCGGCCGGCGATTACCGGCTCGAATTGACCGCCGCGACAGGAGGCTCTCCCGAGGGACATTACACCATCACGCTGGAGCCGGCCCAACCCATGGCGGAACGGCTCTCGATCCCCGTTCCAGAGGCGCCCTACTTCAGCCCGCGCATTCGGGTTCTGGGGAATCAGGTGGGCTCCGGCGACAGAGAGGCTGTCCACCGGCTCTGGGACCAGGTGAGGCAGGAAGGCACGCCGCTCGCGGAGGAAACCCCCAACGATCCGGCCCACGTCCTCGCCACATTTGTCTGGCAGGCCACGTTCGAGATTCATGACGTGCTGGTCCTCTGGAATCCGTACGCGACGGAGCACCCGGACGACTACCAGATGAAGCGATTGAAAGACACCGACGTCTGGTACAAGACCCTGCTACTCCCGCGCCGCGCCCGGTTCCTCTATCAGTTGTCGCCGAACGACACCCTGACCCGATCTCCCAACGCCCAGCGTTTTGCCACGGCCCAGGCCGATCCGCTGAATCGCCGGCGACAACCTGCGGAGACGTCCGTCACCAAATATGAAGTGTCTTCCATCGCGGAGTTGCCGGGCGCAATGCCGCAACCGTGGAGCGACCCTCGACCTGGCGTCCCGGCGGGCGAGTTGCATAAGCATCGGGTCGAAAGCGCAGCGCTCGGCAACCAACGAAGTGTGACGGTATACACCCGCCCGGCTACCGGAAGGAGGGCCCACTTATCCGTGGTTGCTGCTCTTCGATGAGGTTACGTATCAGTCTCAAGTGCCTGCCCCCGCAATTCTGGACAACCTGATTGCCGAGCGCCGGATCGCTCCGATGATCGCCGTCCTGGTGAACTATCCGACCCAGGGCGACCGGGAGCGCGAGCTGTTTGCCAATCCGCACTTCGCCGATTTCGTCAGCCGGGAACTGGTTCCTTGGGTCTCCCGTGAGTATCACATCTCGACCGATCCCGCCAGAAACGTCGTTGGCGGGCTCAGCGCCGGAGGGTTCGGCGCCGCCTACCTCGCGCTTCACCATTCGGAGATCTTCGGCAACGTGATCTCGCAATCGGGAGCATTCTGGTGGTCGCCCAAACGCGGGGAAGGAGAAGAACCCAACTGGCTTGCGCGCGAGTATGCCGCCACTGCTCGACTACCGGTGAACTTCTATCTCGAAGCCGGGATGTTTGAGAATGACATTAAGGGTAGCGGCGGAGGGATACTGGAGACCAGTCGGGCCCTACGTGATGTTCTGCGCGCCAAGGGGTACGAGGTCGTATATCACGAATTTCCCGGCGGACACGACTACCTCACTTGGCGGGGCTCCTTGGCCGACGCGCTCCTGGCGACGGTAGGTGCTCGACAGTAGGCCTCTGGCTGCGGCGAGGCGTCCGGTGCGTCGTCAGCGGTGCGCGTAATCCGTGAAAACGTAATCTCTTGTCTTCACGCTCGTGTGGCACGCGAAGCCGCACTTGGCATCGTTGCCCTGCGGCGGCTTGTCAGCCGAGGTGGCGGGCTTGAACGTATCGGATGCAGCGTCGTAGTCGAACGCAGCCCATCCCCAGGCTCCACTGTCCGCAAACCTCTTGCTGTCCCTAACCATGAAGTCGACGTCATGCTGGGCGCCTGGCACCGTCGCGGCAGGGAATGTCTCCATTTTTTTCGGATTCCAATGGATTTTCGCCATCTTGGCGCCGTCAGGAAAAGGTTTGCCGTTCTTGGGAACGCCGGCGAGGTAAGCCTTGATCATCACAGGGTTCGCGAGGATCGTCGCAATATGGTCTCCGTTCTGACTGATAGAGACAAGCTGCCAAGCCTCATATCCCCTGAATTCAGAGAACGCGAGTCCATTGGGCACTTTCACCGTGTACTTGTCCTGAGCTGAAACGGTCCATGCGCCAAGGACGGCGAGCGTCCCCGCAATGCTCGCAATCGTCAGCATTCTTTTCACATTCATGGCACTAAGTCTAAGTCGACGCGACACGGCTGCCAAAGGACAATCGTAACCGGAAACTTTAGCGTTGTACGGAAGCGTACCGCTGCCGCGTGTCGACAAGGATTCACAGAGATGAAACAGAAGTTCTTATCGGCGTGAATCCGTGTCCATCCGTGGCCAAATGAATGTCTTTCCGCATAGCTGACTCCGATATACTCAGCCTGAAAGGATCTTCTATGCGCAAATCTCCGATGGTTTTAGTATCGGCGGTGGGAGCCCTGCTGCTGGCACAGTCGTCCTCGTCTTATCGCGTGACGCACACGTATGAGCTGGGCGGAGACGGGAGCTGGGACTACGTAGTGCCCGACCCGCCGAATCACCGCGTATTCATCGCGCGGCAGAATCGCGTGATGGTGGTGGACGAAGACAGCGGAAAGTTGCTCGGGGAGGTGACCGGCATCAACGGCGCGCATGGCACGGCGATCGCGGCATCGACGGGTCACGGCTTCGCCACATCGGGCAATGACCAGTCGGTGGTGATGTTCGACTTGAAGAGCTACAAACCGCTCGGCAAGATTCCGGCCGCGGAAGATGCCGATGCCATTGTGTACGACAGCGCGTGGAACCGCGTGTTCACGTTGAATGGCGACGCCCACTCGTCCACCGTCATCGATCCGAAGGAAGGGAAGCTGATCACCAACATCGCGCTCGGCGGTAAGCCAGAGTACGGCGTGTCTGCCGGCGATGGCAAGGTGTACGCCAACCTGACCGACACCAGCGAGGTGGTGGAGATCGAGGCGAAGACGGCGACGGTGTCGCGGCGCTGGTCGACTGCGCCGTGCAAACAGCCAGTGTCCATGGCCATCGACACGGCGCATCACCGATTGTTCAGCGGATGCCGCAGCGGCGTGATGGCCGTCTCCGACTACCAGGCAGGCAAGGTGGTGACGACGCTGCCGATCGGCCAGGGCGTGGATGGCGCCGGGTACGATGCGGCTTCGGGCAATGCGTTCGCGTCCAATGCGGATGGCACGCTCACGGTGATTCATCAGGACTCGCCCGACCAGTATCGCGTTGCCGAGACCGTCCAGACTCCGGTGGGTTCGCGCAATATGGGGCTCGACCCCACCAATCACCGCTTGTTCGTGGCGTCGGCGAAGTTCGGACCCGTGCCGGCGGGCGCCGTCGAGGGCCGGTGCTGCCGGACTCGTTCGCCGTGCTGGTGATTGAGCGCGATGGCGCGAAGCACTGACGGACACAGGCATGAATGAATTGGAACGGACGCTGGTGGCGGAGAGCGCGGCGGCGCCGCCATCGCACATTCTGGAAGGGCTCACGGAGGAGGTCGCGAACCGGCGTATTCCGGGCCCGCCGCACACCATCTATGAAGAGCTTTGGCATCTCGCCTTCTGGCAGCAGGTAACGTTGGACTGGGTTCACGGAACCGAGACGCCTTACCCTGCCAGCGCCTCGCTCGGCTTCCCTCCAGCGGCGGATGCGCATCGTGAAAGTGCGGAGCAACTCTGCCGCCGCTTTCTGGATGGCACGGTGGCGGCGGCAGTCGTGGCACGGGATGAGGGCCTGTTGCAACAATCGATTCGCTGCCCATCGCCGCCGGGCAAGCCCATTCGCACGATGTCGGTGCGGGAGCAATTGGAAAGCCTGGCCGCGCATAACGCTTACCATTTAGGCCGGATCGTGCTGTTGCGGCAACTCCACGGGGCATGGCCTCCGGTGTCCGGCGGCTTCACCTGGTGAACCCGCGGTAGCGCGGAAGTTCTTCCTAACCGCTTGACAAGCGCGGCGTCCAAACCTTAGCATCAAGCCTAGCTATTTAGGCATAGCTAGATAGGTGAGGATATGGGCGCCAAGAAAAACGACATTCTGCAGGGCACGCTGGTGCTGCTGATTCTGAAGACCCTGGCATCGCGGGGCAAGATGCACGGCTACGCGATCACGGCTCACATTCACGGCGTTTCGGAACAGTTGTTACGCGTGGAGGAGGGCTCGCTGTATCCCGCGCTGCACCGCATGGAGCAGGAGGGTTGGGTGCGCGCGGATTGGGGCATGACCGAAAAGAACCGTGAGGCGCGTTTCTATTCACTCACTCCCAAGGGCCGCAAGCAGCTTGCCGATGAGGAGCAAAGCTGGTCGCGCCTCACCGAAGGCGTGGATCGGGTGATGCGCTATGCCTAAGTGGATTGCGCGGCTGGCCAATGTGCTGCGGCCGAACCGGCTGGATCGCGACCTCAATCGCGAATTGCGCTTCCATGTTACAGAGCGAATCGAAGAACTGCAGGCAGCGGGAATGAGCGCCGAGCAGGCGGCACGGATGGCGCGGCAGCAGTTCGGCAACTACACCGCCCAGGTGGAAAGGACCCGGGATATGGACATTTCGGAACGGTTGGAAGCAATGGTGCGCAACCTGCGGCTAGCGGCGCGCGCCCTGGCGAAGTCCCCGGGCTTTGCCGCAACGGTGGTGCTGACTCTGGCGCTGGGCATCGGCGCCAATAGCGCGGTATTTTCGGCGATCGATGCCGTGCTGCTGCGGCCGCTGCCATTTCCCAACGGCGACCAACTGGTGAGTGTGGAACAGATCGTTCCCAAAAGCCCGTTACCGCTGTTGTCGCCCACCCGGCTGGAGGATTGGAACCGCATGAATCACACCTTCCAGGCGATCAGCGGCTACTACACGCAAGACGATTCCGAACTCTCCGGCGAACTGCCCGAAAAACTCACTCGCGCCTTCGTGGCTCCGCGATTCTTTCAGGTGTGGGGTGTGGCGCCCGCCTTGGGCCGCGATTTCACGACCCAGGAAGAACACTACGGCGGCCCCAACGCAGTGGTGATCAGCGATCGCCTGTGGCGCAGGCGGTTCAGCGCCTCGCCTTCGGTTCTCGGTAAGGCTCTTCGTGTCGGTAGCAGCTCCATCCCCATCATCGGGGTCATGCCGCCATCGTTCGCTCCCATCGGCCGCGACATTGACCTGTGGGTGGTGAGTGCGCCGGACTATCCTTTCGCGCTAGACCGGAAGCTCACGTGGTTTGCGGGCATCGGCCGCCTCAAGCCGGGCGTCACCGCGGCGCAAGCGCGCGCCGATCTGTTGGCCATTCAGGCAAGCCTTGGTTTTCAGTTTAAGGAAACTGACGGCAACCTCCGCGCCGATGTGCGGCCATTGAAGGAGACCATGGTGGGCGACATCCGGCGCTCGCTATGGATCGTGTTCGGATCGGTTTCGCTGCTCCTCCTGATTGCGTGCACCAATATCGCCGCGCTACTCCTATCGCGCGCGGCGGGTAGGCAGCACGAAATCGCAGTGCGGTTTTCGCTCGGAGCTTCGCGCGCGTCGGTGGCGGCGCAACTGCTCACGGAAGTGTTGATCCTGGCGGTAGCAGGCGCGGCTGCCGGACTGTTGGTGGCCGCCGGCGCGGCGCGCGTTTTCGCGCTGCTGGCCAAGAATCTGCCGCGGGTGGACGAGATTCACTTGGATTGGCGGATCGTAGTGTATTCGCTGGTGTGCGCGGTGGCTGCCACTATCTTGTGCGGCATCGTTCCAGCCATCCGCGGCACTCGCCGTAGCCTGGCGGGATCGCTGGCCAGCTCGGGGCGCTCTCAAGTGTCGGCGCGCAATCCTTTGCAGTTCACCCTCGTGGGGATTCAGGTGGCGTTGGCTGTCACCTTGCTGGCGGGCGCGGGACTGCTGTTACGCAGCTTTCAGGCGCTGGGACGGGTGTCGGGCGGCTTCGATGCCGAGAACGTCTTGACCTTGCACGTCAGCGCATCGTGGGCGGAGACGGGCAATCGCCCGGCATCCAACCAGCGCACGCAGCGAATTCTGAACGTCCTGCGCGCCATTCCGGGAGTGGAATCGGCGGCGGCTGCGTTCTCTCTCCCGGGGGTCCCGACCACGTTTCCAGTGGAGCTGAAAACCGCCGAAGGCCGCGCCGAGAGCGAGCCGAAGATAGTGGCTGAATCGCGCTCAGTGGGCCCGGAGTTTTTTGCGACTATGCGGATCCCGCTGCTCGGCGGCGAGTTGTGCCGCGACGATCCTGGGGCCGGCGCCATGATGGTGAACCGTACTTTCGCCAATACCTATTTCGGTGGCGATGGAGTGATTGGCCGCCATCTGGGACAACCTGGCAGCCTCTACTTCCCGATGGCAGTGGTCCGCGGCATTGTGGGTGACGCGCGTGAGCGGGGAATGGATCATCAGCCGGTGCCGACTGTGTACTGGTGCGTCGCCTCGATCCAGCCGGGGTTATACTTTCTGGCCCGCACCCATGGCGACCCTATGGCGATGGCGGAGACGGTTCGCCGCAAGCTGCATGAGGTTGAGCCACTCCGCTCGGTGTACGGGCTGTCGCCGCTGACGGAGCATATCTCCGAGGCCTTCGCGGAAAATCGCCTGCGCACGGTGCTGCTTACGTTTTTCGCACTGACCGCCATCGCCTTGGCGTGCGTGGGGCTGTACGGCACGCTCAGTTACCTGGTAAGCATGCGGCTAAGAGAAGTGGGTCTGCGGCTGGCGCTGGGCGCGTTGCGGGCGCAGATTGTGCGCCAATTCCTGGGTCAAGGAGTGCGCGTATCGGTGATCGGTTGCGTGGCCGGGTTGGCGATGGCGGCTGGATTCACGCGGTTGCTAGCGGGGATGCTCTATGGAGTTTCGCCGTGGGATCCGGTGACGATGACGGGTGTGATTGGGCTGGTGCTGGCGGTGTCGATCGGCGCCTCGTTGCTGCCGGCGATTCGCGCAGCCAGGGTGGAGCCGATGCGGGTATTGAGGGACGAGTGAGGGCCCCTTTTAGTTTCAATTACCAGGTATCACGTTTTCTTAGACGCTGCCGTGGCGCGGACTCTCAGTCTGCCGTGTCCCCCACTCCTGGGGACACGTTTTTGGCGGTGAGCGAGGCAAGCGTCCCGAAGAGTCGGGACGCGGCACGCTGAGAGCGTGCGCCACCCGCTCAAGGCGGCTTTCAGCCGCTCGCAATTTGGCTTCTAACTTCCTTCTTACTGCGGTCTCATCCAGATGTCTTCCATCACATCCACGGAAGACGTCAAGGTTTGGCTGCCTACGGTCAAGCGGACCATGTAGGTTCCGGGGTCGACGGGCAGGCCACCGCCTCCGCCGAATCCTCCGCCACCGCCTCCGCCTCGGACGAAGGGCACTCCGGTGACGCCTCCGCGGCCTCGGCCTCCGCCTCCACCGCCTTGTCCGGCGGCCTCGGGGTTGCCGGCAGGTTGCGCTTCACCAGCGGTCGCAGCGTCAGCCCCACCGGCACCCGCGGCGCCAGCAGCACCCGCGCCTCTTCCACCACCGCGGCGTCCTCCACCCGCTTGTTGAGTTTGACCGGCCACGGGCACCTTGGCCATCGGCCATTGGAAGTGATTCATGCCTGCCTTGACCTCTACATCCATGGTGCTGATCACCTGGTTGTTCTGGAGGAATTCCACCTTACCCTTACCCAAGTCGGACTTGGCCAACACATGGATGGCGGTTCCTCCCTGCGGGTTCGTGCCCTTGAAATCGCGATTGGTGGCATGGCGCTGCGCCTGCGCATCGTTCTTCCACTGAATGGCCGGCCGCGGTTCGAAGAGCACCGCTTCCTGCGTCGTCGCGGCCGGCTTCAGTTGCTCAAGCGGCGAGATGTCGTCCGCGATCCAGATGGAGCGTCCATGGGTGGCGACGATCAGGTCGCGATCGCGCGGGTGGATCAGGATGTCATCCACGCGCACGCTGGGCAGGCCCGTCATGAACTTCTTCCACTCCTTGCCGCCATCGAGCGTGACGTACAGGCCAAACTCGGTGCCGCAGAAGAGCAGGTTGGGATTGTCGTAATCCTCGCGCAGGGCGTTGACGTTGCCGTTCTGGGGAAGGTTGCCCACCACGCTAGTCCAGGTCTTCCCGAAGTCGGTGGTCTTGAAAAGGTAAGGTTTCCAATCGTCGTAACGATGGTGGTCGATGGCGACGTAGGCCGTGCCCGGGTCGAAGTGCGAAGGCTCGATGCGCGCGATGTGTGTGTAGCCCTTACCCGCTTTGGGCGCTCCCGTGATATTGCCGTAGATCTCGGTGAAGGTGTCGCCGCCGTCCAGGCTCAACTGCAGATTTCCGTCTTCGGTGCCGACCCAGATCACGCCCGGGCGCGACGGGGACTCGCGCACTTGTGTCGCGGTGGAACTGGCCGCATAGCCATCATGCTTTTCGGCCATGGGTTTGTCGCCCGCCACGTTCATGATGGGCATCTCGGGGGACCAGCGGTTGATGTTCTTGCTGAGATCCTTGGTGTTCATGGTCCAGGTGTCGCCGCGATTGGTCGACTTAAAGAAGTACTGGGAAGCCATGTAGATGACCGCCGGGTTGTGCGGGGAGATCTCGATGGGCGCATTCCAGTAGAAGCGGAAGGCGTCGACGTCTTTCGGCGCGTTGATCACGTTGGGAGGGCCACCGCGACCGCCGCCGCCACCGCCGCGCCCAGCAGCAGCGGGAGCTTCGGTGCCGGGGCCGGTGCCACCGGCAGAGGCAGCGCCTGGCGCGGGAGTCGGAGTTTCCGCGGCTGCGGCTGCGGCCGCTGCGCCACGTCCCTGGCCCGCGTTCGGCCGGATGCTCTTCTGCGTGCCGGCGCGCAGATCGTGCCGGGTCATGTTGCCGTCTTGCGACTCGGCATAAACAATCGCCCAGTCGGTGGGATCCTGCCGCGTGTAGAAGCCGTCGCCGCCCGCGACCTGGAACCAGTCGGTGTTCACCGGACCGGTGGTGGAGCGCATGGCGCTAGGTCCACACCAGGCGTTATTGTCCTGCAGGCCGCCACAGACTACATACGGGCGCCGCATGTCGGCCGAAACCTGGTAGAACTGACCCACCGCGATGTCGTTGTGGAAGTCCCAGGTGAAGCCGCCATCCATGCTCATGTCCATGCCGCCATCGTGGCCCACTGCGACGATGCGCGGATCTTTCGGATTGATCCAGAAGGCGTGATAGTCGGTGTGCGATGCCTGCAGGCCCTGCCACGTCTTGCCGCCGTCGAGCGACATCTGGGCGGGGGTGCCGCCGACGAAGAGTTTCTTATCGTTGACGGGGTCCACGCGAATCTGGCTGAAGTACATGGGGCGCTGATTCTGGTTGCTCATGTAGGTCCAGGTTGCGCCGCCGTCTTCGGAGCGGAAAACGCCGCTGGCATTCGGGTCGGGAGGGGGCGGGGGACCGCCGCGTCCGGCGCGACCATTGCCGCCGCCGCCACCACCGCCCTGACCGCCCGCCGCTCCGGCTGCCGGCGCATCGCCAGGCGCTGCCGTCTCTGTGTTGCCGCCGAAGCCGCCACGACCGCCTCGCTGCGGTCCGCCGTCATCGGCAGTGCCTGCGCCGGTGCCGGCCTTAGCTCCGGCTTCCACCTGCGCGTAAACGATCTTGGGGTTGGCGCGGAAAACCGATACCGCGATGCGTCCGTAGACGCCGTCTTTCGGCTTGGGCCAGCCGGGACCTTCCAGCTTCGTCCACGTCTTACCGGCATCGACAGTCTTCCACAATCCGCAGCCCGGGCCGCCGCCGTTGAAGCCCCACCAAGTGCGGCGGCGCTGGTAGGAGCTGGCGTACAGGATTTTGGGGTTGGAAAAATCGATCGCGACATCGACGAAGCCGGTATCGGGGTCGATGTACTTCACCTTGCTCCAGTTCTTGCCGCCGTCGACCGATTTGTAGAGGCCGCGTTCTTCGTTGGGTCCGAACAGGTGGCCGGCCGCCGCTACGTAGACGATTTTCGGATCGGTGGGGTCAACCACGATACGGCCGATGCTCTGGGTTTCTTTCAGGCCCAGGTAATTCCAATGCGCGCCGCCATCGGTAGTGCCCCAAACGCCGTCGCCGATGGAAGAGCTCTGGCGGCTGTTCGCCTCGCCCTTTCCCACGTAAACCACGTTGGGATCGGAGGGAGCGATGGCGATCGCGCCGATCGACTCATTTTCCATGTTGTCGAATTGCGACTTCCAGTGGTTGCCGCCGTCCGTGGATTTCCATAGACCGCCAGTGGCGAATCCAATGTACATGGTCAGAGGATCTTTGTCGGACCCGGCGATATCGTCGATGCGGCCCATCATGGTCGCGGGGCCGATGGAACGGAACTCAAATCCGCGCAACAACGGGTCGGTACTGGCGTTCGGCGGAGGCCCGGCAGGAGGCGCCGCTCCACGGCCCTGAGCCCATAATGAGCCTGTAATGAATAGGCTAGCTATGGCAGCAAGAGATACACGTACACGCATAGTTATTTCCCCCTGATCCACTATTGACGCTAGTAAACAGGGTGAATGTAACACATCAGGTAAAAATTGGGAGAGTTCGTGCGGTTATGACAAATGATCGGGTGGACGGCCGGTGGATCGGATTGGTTGGCGGTTTGGGAGTGGGTTCGACCATTCATTACTACCGCGAGTTGGTGAAGGCGCACGAGGCCCGGGGCAAGACGCTGCGGCTCCTGATGGCGCATGCCGATATGAGTCGCGTGATTGGGTGCGCGCAGGCGGGTGACCGGACAGCGATGGCGGAGTATCTCGCGGGGCTGATCCGTCGCATGGCCGATGGAGGCGCGGATGTGGCGGCTGTCTCGGCGGTGATGCCGCACATGTGCATCCGCGAATTGGTGGAGCGCTCGCCGGTGCCGCTGGTGAATGTGGTGCAGGTGACGGCGGAGGAAATCCGGCGCCGCGGATTCCGAAGGGTGGCGCTGTTCGGCGCGCCGGTCGTGGTGGAAAGCCGGATGTACGGGCAATTGGAGGGAGTCGACGTGGTGATGCCCACCCCGGAGGAGATCGCGGCCATTCATGAAACGTACTTTCAGATGGCGGGCACGGGCTCAGGCAATGCGGCGCAATATCAGCGGCTGCGCGGCTTCGCGCACACTCTGCTGGGACGCGGCGCCGAGGCGATCGTGTTCGCGGGAACGGACCTGTCCCTGGTATTTCACGAGGACAACACCGACTTTCCCTACGTAGATTGCGCGAGGGTACACATCGAAGCTTTGTCGGCGTAGCCGGCTCATTCCTGTATGGCCCGGACGACGTCCGTAATTACGCTGCCGGCGTCTGGGCGGGCCAGTCGCCGCGCGTTGGCCTGCATCCGCTGCAGGCGTCCCGGCTCTTCGAGAATGGACCGCACCTTATAGGCCAGGGTGTGCAGGTTGTCGCACCAGACTCCGGCGCCCTGCTCCAGAAGATAGATGGCATTGCGTTCCTCCTGGCCGGGTATGGGATTGACGACCACCCAAGCCAGGCCCTTGATGAGCGACTCGGAGGTGGTGAGGCCGCCGGGCTTGCCGATCATCATGTCGGCGGCGGACATCAGTTCATCCATCTGGTCAGTGAAGCCCACCGCTTGGACGACGGGCAGCGCATCGGTGATCCGGCGGGCGATCGCCTTCTCGATGGTGTTCTTGAGCGCGGTGCTCTTACCGCAGACCGCGATGACTTGGGCGCGCAGGCCCGAGGCCATTAGCGAATCGAGCATGCGCGCGCCATTGCCGGCGCCGAAACCGCCGGCCGAAACCAGGATCGCCGGCAAGTCGGCGCGCCATCCATGCTTCTGGCGCATGGCCCGGCGGTCTTTGCGCTCGGCGAAGAGAGGATGGGTGGGGATTCCGCTGACGGTGATAGAGGGCGGCGCGATGCCCAGGGCTTCCAGATGCGCGCGTGCTTCTTCGGTGGCGACGAAATAGTGGTCGGAGGGGGCGCCGAGCCACATTCCGTGCACTTCGAAATCGGTAACCACGGTGACAATGCGCGCGCGAAGGCGATTATGGCGGCGCTCGCGATCAAGCAGGACGGTGGGGAGGAAGTGCGTGCAGATGGCGATGTCTGGGTCGAACTGGCGAATCTTCTTCAGGAGACGGAGAGATCCTGCCTGCTCTACTTTGCCGCGGACCACGTCGGTATGAAACGGCCGGTCGGTCTTGTCATAGAGCCAGCCGAGGACGCGCGGGGCGCGCGCCACCATTTCGAAATAGCCGTCGCGGTAGAGTTTGCGAAACGCCGGAGGCATCAGGGTCAGGACGTCGTAATTGGCAATGTCCAAGTTGGTGTCGCTGTGGCGGAGGGCCAGTTCGATGGCCTCGGCGGCACGCACGTGGCCCGCGCCCACCGAAGCGGAACAGATGAGAATTCGCATCTTCGGCCCTATGATCGCACGACGGGCAGGTGTGTTTTGGATATTAGATACTGCCAAACCAGATCGTGAAATCGACCTAACGGACATCCCCGAAATTCAGAAGATTCCATCCGATGCGGTCATCGGTAAGTTCTACCGTCCGAAGAAGTCGACGGTGACGATTCGCCTTGATGCCGATGTTCTGGCGTGGCTAAAAGTCAGAGGCGAAGGATACCAGACTCGCATTAACGCCTATTTGCGAGAGATGATGCAACGAAATCGCTAACCGTCAATACGCGGAGATCTTTGCGTTATCAGCTTTGGCGCGAGGCGGAGGTGACTCGAATCCGTGCCACCAGCATGGCTGACGCGGCCTCCTGAGGAGTCAGTGGACGCCTGCCGCCGTTACCGGGCCAAGGGTCGCGCACCAGAGCGCCAGTGACTTGGCCCTGTCCGTTCTGTGCCCGCTTATAGGAGACTGCGGTTAAGACCATCGCGTGGCTCATCGATCCGATAATCAACGGCATGTCACCGGCAAGGTCTTGCGCCGCGGCGACCCCGCTGGCGGAGAAGCAGTCGCCCGTGCTCTTGAAGCGGTTGCCGCGGCTGTCTTTCCACTCCCGGGTTCAGATCCTGGACGATCTGTTCCGGCTGTGCCGGGCATATTCGCGATCACGCCCCAAGTCTGCCGAACGATCTCCTGCTGGGGAATCGGATGCCCCCAGTAAGCAAACACCATCTGAATGCATGCCGGCCAGCACCATTCGCTTGTCTGTTGGCAGGCAAAGATCACATTCGACCGGTCCTCCGGAATTCCGGCCACGCAGGCTTGAACTCCCCATGGCGCCAACGGCGGTCCGCATTGAAGGGCCCCTGTGAGACGGGACGAGACGAGACCTGCTCCCGCGGCCACACCAATAGCTTGGATCCAGTTTCGCCGGTTCATCGTAATTCACCCTCTATCTCAGAATGCGGAAAAGAGGCGCGAAAAGGGTCAGATTCTACCGCTCTAATTCTGTAATGGAATCGTCATTCCGGATAACGTTTTCTTTAGAAGGCTGCTGCCGATTGGATGCCTTCGGATTGCAGCACCGTCGCCATCTTTTTAAGCGCGGTCTTGTGGATTTGCGATATGCGGCTTTCGTTGACTCCCAGGACGTCGCCAATTTCCTTCATCGTCATGTCGTTGGTGTAATAGAGGAACACTACCTTTTGGTAGCGCTGCGGCAGCGTCTCGATGGCGCGTGCGAGGGTGGTCTGCAATTGGCGGCGTTCGCAGATGCGGTCTGGGCGCAGTTCCGGGGTGGCGGCGAATTCCGCCGTACGGTCACGCTCGGGATCGGTCTGGGTGGTGTTGGCGGAAACCAGTCCGGCGGTGCGCAGTTCCATCTGCACTTGGCGCCAACGGTTCATGCTGAGGCCCATCTCTTCGGCCACTTCCGATTTCGGCCGGCATGCGGCCCAGCTTCATAGAGAGCGATCGGGTTACCGCGTCCACTTGCTTCTGGCGCTTGCGCAGATCGCGCGATGCCCAGTCGAGTTGGCGGAGGCTGTCCAGAATCGCGCCCTTGATGCGGTGCTTGGCGTAGGCGTGAAAGGCTACGTTCTTGGTGGAGTCGTACTTCGTCACGGCGTCGAACAGGCCGAGCACTCCAGCGTGGATCAGATCGTCGAGATCCACATGGACGGGCAGATTTTCGTGCACCCGGATGGCGATTGCCTTCACTAACGGAAGGTGGTCGAGCACAATCTGATCGCGGATCTCTTCGGAGACTCTCTTCTGCTTTCGGAGTACAGACACACTTGGCACAGGCATCGTTTTGTCCTTTTTTTTGATTTCTTTAGGAGCCCGGATCTATCGTCCGGCGATACCTGTAAGTGCAATCGAAAGACCGTGTAGTTTAGGGTCTAAATACCTTATTTTGTGTGAAATAAGAACCCGAAGCATGTTCCGGAATGGAACGTGTTTCAGAATGGAACGTGCGGGTGTTTCACCAGCCGGCTTTGTAGGCGATGTAGGTCTTTACTGCCAGTCCGGCTAGCAGAATCCAGACGGCATTGCGCATCAGCCCGCCATCCAGGGTGAAAGCGGCGAGGAGTCCGAGGGCGACATAGGTCCCCATGGCATAGGCGAGGCGTTTGTTCATGATCTACCGGTATACGAAATTAAGCTGGAGCACGATGCGCTCGCCCTTAAATTCGCGAGGCAGTGGGGGGAAGGGATTGGAGGCACTGATTCCCGCGATGGCGGCTTTATCGAGCGCATCGCTTCCCGAGTTCTGGGCATAGGCGGCCTTGATCACCCGGCCGTCATTGCCGATAGAGAATTGGATCGCGACCTTGCCGCGGCGTCCCAGTTTGACGCTCTGCGGCATGACCGCCAGCCAGTTGCGCTTCACGGTGGCGAGAATCTGAATGAGGTAGGGCCGGAAGTCGACGCCTAGCGGATCGCTCAGCAACTGCACGTTGCTCAGTGGAGTTCCTGACGAGGGCCTTTGCGAAATACCTCCGTAGCCGGACTCGGATGCCCCCGGGTCCCCGATGACCGAAGTGGACGAGGGGGCCTGGGCCAGATCGTGAATGGCGCCGCTCACCGTGGTGTTCGGGTTCTGGATGCGTCCCTGCCCCGGTGTTCCGGTGCGCGCCGGTTCCACGGGTTCGAGGCTCAGCTTGGGCTTCTCGACGGTCTGAATCTGCGGCGGCGGTGGCGCGGTGGTATTCTGCGCGATGGCGGGGAGTTCGGGCTTGGGCGGTTCTTTGATGCCGGCATCGAGTTTGGGCGGTTCGGGCATCGCCGGAGTGGGAGCGGCCGGCTTGGGCGCGGGCGTGGGTGTGGCTGGGGCTGGGGGCGCCGGGGGCAGCGCCGGCGGGCGAGCCGCCTGCGGCTTCGGCTTGGTAGGTATAGGCGCTGCCGGAGCTTGTACGGCGGTTCGCGGCGTCTCCAGGCGCGACTCGAATTCCTTGGTGATCTTACCCTTGTTCGGCGCCTTCTGAGTCAGTTCAGTGAGCGGCTCCAGGATCGTGACATGCTGTCTCGGCGGAGTGGGTTTTTCCTGCTCTACCAGGTTCGGCGGAACGGCAACCAATCCCGCGATGACTGCCAAATGGACCAGCACGGTGCCGATGGCGGCACGTTTGTGGCGCGCAGTAGAGTCCGCCTCGCCCCAATCCGTCAGGAGATGAAGCTCGGGGTCGGCCTGAGGTTGACCTACGGTTTCCATCCACCTTCCAAGGATTGCGAGACGACTTCCGAATGCTCTTTAATTTTATCAAGAATCGCCATTGCTACTCCCAGGGTTTGACGCGCGGAAGCGCCGGAGCATTTCGGCGATTTTCGTGTTTCCACGCAATCCAGGAAGGCGTCGAATTGCAGCTTCAGTGGCTCGGATTTGCCCACGGCGGCTTGTTCGAAGCCAATCTGGCGGTTGGCGCCCACCGAAAAAATGGCCAGGTCCTGGCGGGTGTAATCGAGCGAAAGGTATTGATTCGGCTGGAAAAGCCGTAACTTGCGGACGCGTTCCGTGGAGACCCGGCTGGCAGTGAGATTGGCCACGCAGCCGTTGGGGAACTGGAGCCGCACGTTGGCGATATCCACCTTCTCCGATAGGATGCGGATGCCAGCGGCGCGGATTTCCTGCGGCTCGGCCTGAGCGAGTGCCAGGACAATATCCACGTCATGGATCATCAAATCGAGCACTACGTCGACATCCAGACTTCGCGGGCTGAAGAGGTTCAGGCGGTGGATCTCGAAGAACAGCGGTAGCTTCGACCGGCTCTCGAGCGCGATGACGGCGGGGTTGAATCGCTCCAGATGGCCGACCTGTAGGATCCGGCCGTGGCGTTCGGCGGTTTCCACCAGACGGGTAGCGGCGGCGACGTCGACGGCAATGGGCTTCTCCACTAGGACGTCGATGCCGCTCTCCATCAAAGCGCAGCCGATCTCGGTGTGGGCGGAGGTGGGCGCCGCGACGATGGCGGCATCCACTTTGCCTGCGAGCTCACGGTAATCGGAGAGCGCCAAAGCGCCGGCGGCTGCCTCGGCGGCGCGGGCCGGGTCGAGATCCACTACGGCGGCAAGGTGCGCGCGCTCCGATTCGCGGACCACGCGGCAGTGATTGCGTCCGAATTGTCCTGCGCCGATAACGGCGATGCGGGGTTTCATGGAGAACCTATAAGTTAGGAGTTAGTGCCTTGAACTCAGCTAGTGCAGTGGATCTCATCGTGGGGCAGACTCTTGCGCTCGGAATTGGCGGGCTGAAGCCCACCGCAGGCTGAAGCCCGCCCCACGAATGATCATTTAGCTCCTGCCTCCTGCCCCACGATTGAGATTCCTGCTTCATTGGCTTTCTCCAGCATTTGAGCTTTGTCCAGCATCAGAGTTCGGCCGACTTCTACTGAGAGTACCGTGGTTCCGGTCTCCTGCATCACCGGGATGGTGCTTAGGCCGACCACCGGCACATCGAAGAGAAGGTGCTCGCGGCGGCGGGCTACTTTCACCAGGGCCATGCGACGCCCGTTCACCAGGCCGGCGGCGCGGCGCAGCATCGCGTCGGTTCCTTCCATAGCTTCTACGGCTACACAGGCCCGTTCGCAGATGGCCACGCTTTGACCGACGTCGAAGCCCGCCAGCGCGTTGGCCACACGCAGCCCGTATTCGATGTCGGTGGTCTCTTCCTTGTCGGGTTTGCGCTTGGTCATCGGTCCCGCTGTTGCCAGCAGCGGCTTAAGCAGCGAGGTGGAATCGCGCAGGTGGATGCCTTCGCCTTCCAGGATCTTGATGACGCCACCGATCAGCCCGTCGGTATTCTTCCATGGAAGGGTTGCCAGCAGCTTCGCCAGACGCCAGTCGGGGCGGATGGAGGAAAAGATCTTGGCGTGCTTCACCTGGCCGCACATTACGAGCTCGGTGATGCCCTCCTGCTTGAGAATGTCGATCAGTTTGCCGAGCTGCCCGAGCGAAATCCAGTGGCAGCGGTCCGTCATGGACTCCACTTCTTTCGCCGCCTCTTCCTGGATGGCCACCACCGTCACTTCGTGCCCCAGGCGGCGTGCGCTCTCGAGTGCCAGCATGGGAAAGCGGCCGTTTCCGGCGATCATGCCGTAGCGCATTACTTAATCACGCCGCGCTCGGAGGAGCGGATGAATTCGAGCAGTTCGTCGACTTCGGCGCAGGGCGCAAGCTCCGCCTGGATGCGCTCGATGGCCTGCGAAGTGTTCAGCTTGGCGCGCGTGAGCAGGCGGATGGCGGTCTGCAGCGCCTCAATCACCGGCGTCTCGAAGCCGCGCCGCTCCAGGCCGATGCGATTGGCGCCGAACACGTGAATTTCGCGCTCGCCCACGGTGGTGGAGAATGGCATCACGTCCTGAACGATCACGCTGTACGGTCCGATGAAGGCGTGTCGCCCGATGCGGCAGAACTGATGGACGCCGGAAAACGGGCTGATGTCCACCCAATCGCCGACCGTCACGTGGCCGGCGAGTTGCGCGCCGTTGGCCATAATGACGTGGCTGCCGATGCGGACGTCGTGCGCTACGTGGGTGTATGCCATCAGAAGGTTGTCGTCGCCCAGGCTGGTGACCAGGCCTCCGCCCGCCGTGCCGCGATGAATAGTCACGAACTCGCGGATGCGGTTGCGGTGGCCGATGCGCGTCTCGGCGGGTTCGCCCTTATATTTGAGGTCCTGCGAGGCGACTCCGACGCTGCTGTACGGGAAGAAGATGTTGTCTTCGCCGACGAAGGTGGGGCCTTCCAGGTAATTGTTCGCCATCAGGCGCGTGCGCGCGCCGATTTCCACGTCCGCGCCAAGGATGCAATACGGTCCGATTTCGGCGCTTTCCGAGATGCGCGCCTGCGGGTCCACGATGGCGGTCGGATGAACGGGCATCGTTTAGGTAGCGACGGGTTCGGGCGCAGGCGCAACTGCAGGCGCCGGCTTCTCCTCTTTGTCGGCCAGTTTGCACATCACTTCGGCTTCGGCAACCACTACACCATCCACGGTGGCAACTCCGGCCATTTTGGCGACGCTGGCTTTGCGCTTAAGGACTTTCATCTCCATGCGCAGTGTGTCGCCCGGAACGACAGGCCGGCGGAAGCGCGCGTTTTCGATGGCCACCAGCAGCACCAGTTTGTTTTCGCGATCGGGGATCATGCTCAGAACCAGCACGCCCGCGGTCTGCGCCATAGCTTCCACAATCAGCACGCCCGGCATCACCGGGAAATCGGGGAAGTGACCGGTGAAGTGCGGTTCGTTGACAGTGACATTCTTAATCCCGACAATGCGGTCGGGCTCCATTTCGACGATGCGGTCGACTAGTAGAAACGGGTAGCGATGCGGAAGAATGCCGCGGATCTCGTTGATGTCCAGCGTGGGCATGGGAAGCGCTATTATAGCCCAGCGACGTGACGCCACGATTTCCGCGGCAATTCGGCGATCCGTTATTTGGAAAGCATTTTCGTGGACGGCTGGAACTCGATTGGCGGCGCTTCGTACACGCCTTGCCCTCCGATTTCGGAGAAGCGCACAACCTCGTCATCAAGTTCAATGTGCCAGAGCAGACTGCCTGGAGGAAACCAAATGGACTCTCCCGTATCCAGGGAGCGTGCCTTAAGAGCGGTTGTAACGCGAGCCTTCCGAGAGGCGGTGGCGGAATTAAGAACCATGGCCCCCTTATCGACGCACCTGGGGAATGTCTTAACTTTCCGCGTGGTCCGCGCTCTCGCAATCGCGCGCCTCCGATTTGCAATACCCGGCGCACTGTAGCACCGGTAACCTTGGATATTTGGGAAAGGCGGGATTAGTGAAGGAGAGCTGGCATTGATAAAAGACGCTGCCGCGGTCGGAGCGGATGACGGTGGCGAACTGACAATCGGCGCACAGGCCTGGTGAAGAGTCCACAGGACTATTGTGACTCGCGATGGACGTTATGATATGAGCCGTGGATCCCTTACTCTCCTATACGCAGGAACGGCAACCCGAGATCGTCACACTCATCCGGCAATTTGTGGAGTGCGAATCTCCCAGCGACTCGCCCGACGCGGTGAATCGTTTCGTGGAACTGGTGGCAGACACCGTTGCGGGCTTCGCGAAAGTCAAAGTCATCCCGGGCGGCAATTTCGGCAGTCAGTTGCTGTGTGAGATGAGCACTCCCGGTTCCGAGAAAGACGGCCAGGTGCTGGCGTTGGGACATTCGGATACGGTTTGGCCGATGGGGACGCTTGGCACTATGCCCTTCCGCGAAGCCGGCGGCCGGCTATGGGGACCGGGAGTGCTCGACATGAAAGCGGGCATCGCATTTTTCATTTTCGCGGTGCGGGCGCTGCGCGAGCTGGAAATTCCCGTGCCATCGAACGTGCTGCTGCAACTCAATTCGGATGAGGAAGTGGGCAGCGAAGTTTCCCGGCCCCTTACCGAGCAAAACGCCGCTGCCAGCAAAGCGGTGCTGGTGTTGGAGCCCGGAACGGGACTGGAAGGCAAGTTGAAGACGGCGCGCAAGGGCGTGGGAGATTTCACAGTGGTGGTGCGCGGGCGCGCGTCGCACGCCGGAGTCGATTTCCAGGCGGGCGCCAGCGCGGTGCTCGAACTGGCGCGGCAGATCAACCACATCGCGTCGTTCACGCGAGTGGATCAGGGGCTCACGGTGAACCCCGGAGTGGTTTCGGGCGGCACACGGTCTAATGTGGTGGCGGCGGAAGCGCGTGCGGAGATCGACATACGGGTGTTGAAGCTCACGGATGTGCCGGGGCTCGAAAAGAAGTTCCACGCGCTACAGCCTTTCGATTCACGCTGCACCATCGAAGTGAGCGGCGGTTTGAATCGGCCGCCGATGGAGCGGTCGGCAGGGATTGTGGAGTTGTTCCGGCGGGCACAAAGGCTGGCTTTGGGATTGGGTGTGAGTGTGGAGGAGTCGCTCACCGGAGGCGGGTCTGACGGCAATTTCACGGCGGCGCTCGGCATTCCGACGTTGGATGGTCTGGGCGGCGTGGGCGAAGGGGCACATGCGGCCAACGAGAGCATTCTGGTGGACCGCATCGCGGACCGGACGGCCTTATTGGCGAAATTGCTAGCGGAGTTGTGAGAAGAGCAAGTGTCGGCACGAGTGCCGACACGGCAGACTACGAGTCTGCGCCACGACACTTAGGCTAGCGTCAGGTTGGGGTTTGCCGCGACGGACAGTTCTGCGAATTCGCGGCGCTTGAGTTTGGGGAAGGCGGCCGCCGCGATCATGGCGGCGTTGTCGGTGGAGAGGCCGAATGAGGGAAAGTGGACGGGATACGGGAGCCCGGAGTTGGCGGCGGCTGCTCGCAGGCCCGAATTGCAGGCTACTCCTCCAGAAACGATGAGCGTTCGCGCGTCGATCAGTTCGGCGGAGGCGGCGGCTCGGGTCAGCAATTCGGTGATAACGGAATGTTGGAACGAAGCCAATAGGTCTCGCGTTCGCTGCGGTGAGACTGCCAGCCATTGATCCAACGTGGGTTGGGGATTCTCTCGCAGGAAAGCGCGGCGCGCCTCGATTTCGTCCGCCATATCGTGCGATTCCACCCAGCGAAGCACGGCGGTCTTCAGGCCGCTGAAACTGAAATCGAGCGCGTTGCCCTTCATTTTGGCGAAAGTGAAGCGAACAGCCGAGGGGTTGCCGTGCGGCGCGAGACGGTCGATCACTGGACCACCCGGGTAGCCGTAGCCGAGTAGTTTGCCGACTTTGTCGAAAGCCTCGCCGGCGGCATCGTCGCGGGTTTTGCCGAGGAGACGGTATTGGAAGCCTTCGCGGACTTCAAACAGGTGGGTGTGGCCGCCGCTCACTACCAGCGCGAGTGCAGGATACTCCACGGGGGTGCCGGCGCGTTTAGCTTCCATAATCACGGCGTGGATGTGGCCTTCGATGTGGTTGACGGCGATCAGAGGAATGCCGCTGGCAAAGCTGAGGGATTTGGCGTAGGTGAGGCCGACGAGCAGCGAGCCGACCAGTCCGGGTCCGACGGTGACTGCGATGGCGGCCAGATCTTCGAGTTTGGTGTGCGCGCACTCCAGGGCCTCCCGAACTACCGGCACGATGGCGCGGAGATGCTCGCGCGATGCGAGTTCGGGCACCACGCCGCCATACTTGCCATGCGTGACCATCTGCGATGCGACGACGGAGGAAAGGACCGCCTCGGAGTTCTCGACGACCGCGGCGGCGGTCTCATCGCACGATGATTCGATTCCCAGGATGCGCATGGACGGCAGAGTACACTCCAGGATCTCACGGACAGTCCTATTATTCGGAGTCGATCAAGACTTCCATCTTCGTGACGGCGCGCCTGGCTCCATGACGGGCGCTAAAGGTGAGCATGCTGGAGGTTTTCCAGGCGCATCGCTGGACGGCGTTTCTGGCTTCGAATAAAAGCCGTCGCGCGGGGTGGCCCGGCTCCAGGATTTCGAGCGAAGATCCGACGCTGCTGAGAATGACAGTCAGCTCGTCATTGAGGTCGTGTGCAGCTGCGGCGGCTACTGCGCAGGCACGGTCGGCTTGTGTAAGGCGTTCCACACATTACAGTAACCGGCACGGAAGCGGGTGGCGCGTCTCCGAAATAGCTATCGCTTTCCGAATCAGTAAGATAATGAAACGAATGGGCGCGTGACTGCATCAATGTACAATAGGAACAATAACTGGAGCTGTTTACCTCATGAAATTGCAATATGCCGCGATCCTTCTTGGTTTTGCGGCAGCACTCGCCGCATTCGCCGGCGACGCTAACCTTCCCCGTCCTAAAGCCGGCAAGGTCGAAACCATGCCCCTGAGCGAGATCAAGCCGGGCATGAAAGCCACGGCGTGGACGGTGTTTCAGGGCACGGAACCGGAAGCCGTCCCCATCGAAATCATCGGCCGCTACAAGAACCAGTGGGGACCCAAGCAGGACATCATCCTGGGCAAGATGGGCGGTAAAGCGATCCGCACTAACGTGGCGGGTGGGATGAGCGGGAGCCCGGTTTACATCGATGGCAAACTGATCGGCGCGGTAGCGTTGCGGCTGAGCACCTTCTCGCCTGACGCGATCTGCGGCATCACTCCCATCGAGTACATGCTGGAGATCAACGATTACGATGCCTCCAAGCCGGAGGATGCGCACACGCCCGACAAGATCGGCCAGCGCAATCGCGTGTCCGCGCAGGGCGGCATGCTGGGCGAACTGGTGGCAGCCGGGGCCACGGGCGGCATGCCGCCGCAGATGCCGGCGATGGTCCCGATCGAAACGCCGCTGGCGCTCTCGGGCTTCAGCGATAGCACGATGCGCGAGTTCGGCCCCTTCTTCCAGCAGATGGGCATTCCGGTGGTGCAGGGCGGCGCGGCCACGGGCGACATGCTGACCAGCAAGCCGGTGGCGGGATGGCAGCATTCGCTTGAATCCCGGCGAATCGGTGGCCGGAGTTCTGGTGATCGGGCGATTTCAGCATCACCGGACTGGGCACCGTGACTTACAACGATGGCAAGAAGGTGCTGGCGTTCGGCCATCCTTTCTTCAACCTCGGGCCGGTGGATATGCCGATGACGAAGGGCGAAGTGCTGATGACGCTGGCGTCGATCTTACCAGCCCAACAAAATGGCGAATGCCACCGACGATGGTGGGGGCGCTGCACCAGGATCGGCATAGCGGCATCAGGGCGTGCTCGGGCGCAGGAATCGGAGATGATTCCGGTGAGCCTGAAGGTGCGGTCGCTTGATGAGAAGGGCGCTACCGCCAGCGAAAAGAATTTCCACTTCAACGTGTTCGTGCATCAGAAATGGACGCCGTACCTGATGATGCTGACGCTGTACAATTCGGTGTCGCAGTTGAACGAATTCGCCGATGAAGCCACTTATCGCCTGAGCGGGAAAGTGGAGATGAAGGGCAACAGCAACATTTCGCTCTCCAACATGCAGGCTTCGGGCGAGATGCCGATGCCGGCGCCGATGGTGCTGGCTGGTTGGGTGGGCGACAAGTTCAACCGGCTGTATCTCAATAACGTGAAAACGCCCGACGTGAAGAGCGTCAGCATGACGGTGGACCTGCTGCCGGAGCGGCGCGTGGCCACCATCGAAAGCGCTTGGGTGGCGAATGCCGATGTGCGGGCGGGCGATCAAGTGCCGGTGAAGGTGTTCCTGCGGCCGTATCGCGGCGAGCGCCTTGCAGCGGGAATTCATGGTCAAGGTGCCCGAAGGCTTGGCGAAGGGCGAGCATCGCATTCTGCTGAGCGACGCCGATACGGTGAACCGGATGCAGAACATAGCCGGCGTGATGAACCACTTCATCGATCTGCCGGAGACTGTGTCCCTGATCAACCAGGAGCGCAGCAACAACAAGCTCTACGTCTCGTTGGTGGAATCGAGCCCCACGGCTTATTATGACGACAAGACGCTGCCCAGCCTGCCGTCATCGGTGCTGAATGTGATGCAGGCGGGACGCGCGTCGAACCGGCCTTTGGTCACGTCGCCCGAGACGGCTACGGAGCAGATGGCGCTGCCGTTCGATTATGTCGTGACGGGCAGCTATTCCTTGAAGATTCACGTGAAGTAGAAGCTGGAATGCCGGCTTCAGGATTTCGGCTAGCGGTTTCATCTTTAGAATTCAATGAACACATTTTTGTTTAAAGCAGCGGCCGGCGCGGCTTGCTTGATGGCTCTTGCTTCGGCGATGGTTCGCGGGGCAGACACACACCTGGTCTCAGAGCGATTATCTCGGATTTTGAGAAGGGGAATATCGAAGAACCTGTCGCTGCGCAGCGATGGTTTGTTGACCCTGGCTCCTGCATTCGCACGAACTGTTCGATACCTCGTCGGCTTATCTGTGGGCTTTGGCGCAGGATTCCAAGGGCAATCTCTACGCGGGCGGCGGCACGGGCGCCAAGCTCTATCGGATCGGCTCCGATGGCAAAGGCAAGATGATGGCCGACCTGGATGCGCTCGAGATCCACGCCATCGCGGTGGATTCCAAAGATCGCGTGTATGCGGCTACTTCGCCCGACGGCAAGGTCTACCGCATCACCGGCAACAACAAACCGGAGATCTTTTTCGATCCCAAGGCGAAGTACATCTGGAGCTCTGGCGTTCGATAAAAAGGGCAACCTGTTTATCGCCACCGGCGATCAGGGCGAGATCTCATACGGTGACTCCGGACGGCAAGGGCAAGCGTTTTCTTCAAGAGCGACGAAACGCACGTCCGCTCGATGGCGCTCGATTCCAACGACAACCTGATTGTGGGCACCGAACCCGGCGGCCTGGTGCTGCGCGTTTCCCCGGCAGGCGACGGCTTCGTGCTGTACCAGATGGCGAAGAAGGAAGTCACGGCAGTGGCGGTGGCAGCCGATGGCTCCATCTACGCCGCGGGCGGTCGGCAACAAAGGGCCTGGTGGAGCGCTTTCCACCGCCGCCTCCAGCGCCGGCGCCGATGGCAACCGTGCAGGTGGGCACTCCTGGTTCGCCGGGGCCTCCTCAACCGCGCCCGTCGACGCCTCCTCCAGCCTCCGTGACCGCGGGTCGGCGTGAACGGCGGCAGCGAAGTGTGGCGCATCGAATCGAACGGCAATCCGCGGCGCATGTGGAGCAACGCACAGGATGTGGTGTACGCCGTGGTGTTCGACAGCTCCGGCCATCTGCTGGTGGGCGCGGGCAACAAGGGCAACTTGTACCGCATCGAATCGCCGACGCATGTACACCGCTCTGCTGACGGTGCCTGCGACACAGATGACGGCCTTCCAGCAGGGCCGCGACGGCAAGCTGTATGCGGCAACGGGCAATGTCGGCAAGGTTTACGAGATCGGCCCGGCGATGGAGCATGAAGGCGCGCATTGAGAGCGACGTCTTCGATTCCTCGATGTACTCGCTGTGGGGGCGCGTGAGTTTCGAGGGACGCCTCAACGGTGGACAGGTGGCGATCTCGACGCGTAGCGGCAATCTGGACCAGCCGCAGAAGAACTGGAGCCCGTGGTCGGCTGCGGTGACGATCGGCAAAGGGCGCGCGCGACTACTTCGCCCGCGGCCCGCTTCGTGCAATGGAAGGCCACGCTCACCGCCGATAGCGCGGGCCATTCGCCGGAACTGGAGTCGGTGGATGTGGCATACCTGCCCAAGAATGTGGAGCCGCACATCGATCAGATTGAGATTACTCCGCCTAATTACAAGTTCCCGGCATCAACTTCGTCCTTGCTGTCCCTGGTTCAACCGCAGCAGACATTGACTCTGCCACCGCTCGGAAGGCACGGATCCTCGCCGTCATTCACGCCGGATAGCTCGGGCAGTTCGCCATCCATGCAACTCTCCAAGGGCGCGATTGGCGCTCGCTGGGCGGCGTCCGATCCCAATGGCGACACGCATGATTTACACCGTGGAGATCCGCGGTGTGAATGAGAAGGAGTGGAAGCTGCTCAAGGACAAGGTGACGGAGAAGTATTTTTCGTGGGACTCCACGGCCTTTCCGGATGGCGAATATCGACTGCGCATCGGTGCGTCCGACTTGCCGAGCAATCCACCGGCTGACGCGCTGTCGGTGAAGATGGAAAGCGACCCCTTCGTGATCGACAACACGCCTCCGAAGATCAGCGGCCTGGCGGCAACCCGTAGCGGGAACAAGCTGGAAGTCCGCTGGCACGCCGCCGATGCGCTGAATAACATCGCCAAGGCCGAATACTCGCTGGACGGCGGCGATTGGACAGTCGTGGCTCCGACTACAAAGCTCTCGGATTCGATGGAGCTGGATTATATGCTGTCTGTCGACGCTGCGCCCGGAGAACACACGTTAGCCGTGCGAGTGCAGGACGACTACGACAATCTGGCGACCGACAAAACTGTGGTGCGGTAGCGCCGGCACGACGGCGTGGCGCAGGTACTCGTGCCTGCCGGCTCGACGCTCTTGTCGAGCCTGGTCGCTGGGTCCGAAGAACGCCGGCAGCAGTGCTGCAGACAGGGTGTCCGCGCCAACTTAAGGCTTTGCAAACGGTGGAACAGCACCACTGGAGCGGTGCGGAACCACCACTCAGGACCCTTGCCATCACAACAAGCGTTTCATTATCAGTAACTTGCCTTTTGGTATGCGCCTTGCTTTAAAGCAGGGTGCAAGGAGGGTTACTAAGATGAAGAAAACAATGGCAGTTATGATGCTTCTGGCGGGTGGCCTTTTCGCTGCCCCGAGAGTGACGGTTGGAATCGGCTTTGGCGTTCCCGCTCCCGTAGCGGTGGTTCGGCCGGTTTGCCCGGGTCCTGGATACTCATGGGTGAATGGCTACTATGCTCCCAATGGCGCGTTTGTGGCCGGATATTGGGCCCCGCCCGCAGTGCGTGTGGCTCCGGTGTACCAACATGCGCGCGTGATCGAGCCTCGCTACGCGGCTCACTTTGACCACAACCGCTTCGATCACCGCTTCGAACACGATCGCCGGTAAGACAGATTCTCGGAGGCCCGCCAGCCATTCGGCCGTGCGGGCCTCTTACCTCATTTGCGTTCAGTCAAAATCCCCTCAACACTTTAGCGCAAAGGTCCGATAAGAGATACGTGGTCTATCGTCCCTTGGCAGCGGCCGGCTTAGCAGCGGTTTTGCTGGCAGCCGGCTTGGTTTGGCTGCATGCCCCGGCGCCTGCCGGGCGCACGTACCGCATGGGCTTTCAAGTTTCTCCCCCGCGGCAATACATTTCTCCGGATGGCAAGCCTTATGGACCGGCGATTGAGGTTGTGACTGAGGCTGCGCGGCGAGCCGGTTTACACCTTCAATGGGTGTTCGTGCCGGCGGGACCCGATGCGGGATTGACCAACGGCGCCATTGACCTCTGGCCTCTGGTGGGCGACCTGCCGGAGCGCCGCGGCCGCATTTACATTTCCGACCCTTTCGAGGAGGCCACGTTCTGGCTGGTGTCGCGGCGGTCGGCCGATCCGGGCGAGGCCCTGGAAGGCCGCAAGTTGGGGTATACCGTGGGTCTGGCGCAACATGTTGCCGCGCGCCGCTTTCCGCGGGCCATCATGACCGAAACGCCGGGCCGTGTGCAGATGCTCGAATGGCTGTGCCGCGGCCAGATCGATTCAGCACTGTTGGTGGGCAGTCCGCTCGATTCCTACCGGGTGCTTGACGGTCCGCTGTGCGGGGAGGAGTTGCATTTTCGCCCCATTCGCGATGCGCGAGTGCTCTCCGGAATCGGCGCCAACCTGCATGATCGCGGAGCGGTGGCGGCGGCTGATGCCCTCCGTGCGCAAATTGGAGAGATGCTGAGCGATGGCGCCCTCACCACCATCCAATTCCGCTGGTACGCCAACCCCTTTCACGAGTCGAGCACTCTCGAACTGGTGGCCGATGCCAAACGCAAGAATCGCGAGCTGGAATGGGGCATGGCCCTATCGGCGCTGGCGTTCGGCGCGGTAATCTGGCTTTCGCTGCGGCTGCGCCGCGCCAAATCGGTGGCGGAGCGGGCGGCGGCGGCCAAATCCGAATTCATCGCCAATCTGAGCCACGAAATCCGCACACCCATGAACGGCGTGATCGGTATGACGGATCTGGTGTTGGGCACTGAACTCTCGGGCGAACAGCGCGAGTACCTGGAGACCGCCAAAGGTTCGGCCGAATCGCTGCTGCGCATCCTGAACGACATTCTGGATTTCTCGAAGATGGAGGCGGGTAAACTGGATCTGTCGCGGGAGCCGTTTCACCTGCGCCGTGCCCTTGCCGACCTGGTGCGCTTTTTCAGTTTCGGAGCACAGAACCACGACGTCCGCCTGACGTGCAACGTCGATCCCGACGTCCCTGACGTGCTGACGGGGGATGCCGGCCGTCTGCGTCAGATCCTGGTCAATTTGCTGGGGAACGCGATTAAGTTCTCCACCGGCGGAGAAGTGCGGATTGACGTGTGCCTGGAGTTTCCGGCCACACTGACCTCAGCTTGCTGCCGCTTCACCGTCTCCGACAACGGAATCGGGATCCCTTCGGAGAAGCAGACGCTGGTATTCGCGCCCTTCGAGCAAGCCGATGCATCCACCACGCGAAAGTACGGAGGGACGGGCCTGGGGCTGGCGATTTCGGCGCGCCTGGTGCGGCTGATGAAGGGCCGCATTTGGGCAGAGAGTCCATGGATGGACGCCGGCGGCAAACTGCGCCGCGGCTGCGCCTTTCACTTCAACGTTACGTTTGGCATTGGGGAAAAGATGCCTGCGGCCACACGCGATTCCATGTCGGACGGTCCACCGGTAAGCCTTCGAATTCTGCTGGCCGAAGACAATCTGGTGAATCAGCGGGTGGCGGTCGCGCTTTTGCAGAAGCGCGGCCACAGCGTCCAGGTAGCCGGCACCGGCGAACAGGTGCTGAAGATACTGGCTGATGGGGGCGAGTTTGACCTCATCCTCATGGACGTGCAGATGCCGGAGTTGGACGGTATCGAAACCACCGTGCGGATCCGCGAGCAGGAAAAAGGCCGTGGCGGGCACATCCGCATTCTGGCGATGACGGCGCACGCCATGTCGGGCGATCGGGAGCGCTGTCTGGAAGCGGGCATGGACGGCTACCTAAGCAAACCGATCCAGCCCGCCGAACTCTTCGGCGCGCTGGAAAATCCCGTTCTCGGCAAAGAATTTGCAAAGTCAGCGCAATAAATAGCGCGAACCCCCACATCCGATTCTCGACTGCGGGCGTAATACCGATTGAACAATCGTGCTACGTCAGCTCATTTTCGCGAGTTTTCCGGTCGTCCTCAAGCTGATGGCTGGCACAGCGCTTTTCGCCGCCGTCGGGAGCGTGAGCGGCACGATTACCGATCCGCAAGGTCGCCCGGTCTCCGATGCCGTGGTCGTTGCTCTCGAGAATCACGATTCGAAAATTGCAGAGACTCGCAGCGATACGGCCGGCCAGTTTTCCTTCGCGTCCCTGCCTGTAGGGAATTACAGGCTTGCGGGAACAGCCATCGGCTTCGCAGATGCATCCGAGCGGATCTCGATCGCCGAGGGCGAGGCACTCACCGTCAATTTGCGCTTCGACCATGTGGCTTCGCATAACGATGCTGTGACGGTTACTGCCGATGTGCGAAATCTCGGGATTCAAAATCCCGACCCGGCACAACGCGTTCTGGTTCGCGATGAGTTGCTCGACGCCAATCCGGGCCGCCCTGGGCCGCCGGTTTCGATTCCCGGGATTCCCATCGAGACTGCGTCTGGGGGCATCAAAGCGCCACAGTATTTCGCTCCCGGCGTGGCGGGCGATCACGGCGAACCCATCGCATCGTTCATTCAAGTGGGAAGCTTTCTGCTGTCGAACAACCTCAGCGCCAACGCTCACGGCAACGGCTACTCCGATCCCAACATCATGGTTCCGGCCCTCATCGAGAGCGTCCAGGTGGATGGCGGCGCGTTCAACGTTCGCGAGGGCAACCACTCTGTCGACCTGTCGGCAACCTACGGACTTCGCGCCAGGCTGGAACCATTCGCGACCGTCACGGGCGACTATCGGGACATCGACGTGAGCGCCGGCTGGAATTGGCTGGCGGTGCAGGCCTCGTACGGCAACGGGTTTCTGGATACGTTGGAGCATCGCCAGCAGTACAAGCTCAACGCGCTGAAGACGTGGAACGTGGGCGCGCATCAGATCAGCGGACTGTTTTTGGGCTACTACGGCCAGTCGATGCTCCCCGGCCTGGTTCCACTGGATGTTCCCAATCTCCACGACACTATCGATCGCCGGCAGCGCGATCAGACGCACACCGGGGAAGCCGCGGTGAACGACGTTTGGCGCGTGAGTGAGGAAAGCGAATTGCAGCTTTCGGGTTTCTTTCGAACCTACAACCTGTCGCTCTACTCGAACTTCGGCGATGGTTTGATTCGCCAAAGCGAGTTCCGAACGGTGGCGGGCGGCAACGGCAATTACATCCGCCGGGTGAGCCGGCATCTCACTTTGATGGCGGGGATGGATTATCTGCGCGAAGCGCCGCGCCGCGACGATCTGGATCGCTACCCTTCCACCAACCCTTACGTCTACGGTCCATTTCAGCTGGTGACGGCCAACGACATCACGATCAACCTGGTGAGTCCGTTTATCGCGGTGGACGGCACCATCACCCGATGGCTTCGCTACAATCTGGGCTGGCGGCGCGACCAGATCGGGTTCGACAATACCGATCTTCTCTTTTCCGCGAATTCGTTCCATCGATGGGTGGGAGTCAATTCGCCCAAGGCGACGCTGGCGATAGTGGCCCCGGAATTTTCGCAGCTGCCGACCGTGTCTCTGAGTTGGGGACAGAGCTTCTTCACCAACGATCCCAGAATCGGCACGGGCACAGAGCGGGGCAGCCTGGTGAGTCAGGCTCACGCGTGGCAGTTAGTGGCGAGCAAGACCATCGCGAAGACGGATTTTCGCGTGACACTGGGACACATCACGCAGGAGGCGTCGCTCGCCAAGATCGATCCTGATAGCGGGCTGCAGTTCAACGAAGGTCCGAGCCGCAATCGCTATGTCACGTTTTCCGCTCGACGATACTTCCGCGGCGGCCTGCTGCAGGGTTCGGTATCGAAGGCGGACGCTCGCGATCTTTCCGACGGGTCTCCGGTTTCGGAAGCGCCGCGGCTGATTTTCGAGATGATGGGGACGCTCGACCGGTTGCCATTTGGATTGCATGCTCGCGCGGAGTTCGAGGAGGTGGGCTCCAGGCCGCTGGGGGACGGATTCGTCAGTGTACCGGCGCGCGAGTTTCGCGGAGCGCTGGTGCGCCAGTTTATGGGCGGCCGGCTGAGTGCGGGTGTGCACTTTCAGATATCCCAGGGGTACACCGGGCAGACTACGGAAGTTCTGGCGCTTCCCGATGCATCGGAACGGGTGGTGGGGGTGTACTTACCGTCGTACGCTACAGCGTCGGTGAGCTATCGATTCGGACGTTGAATCGCTCGGTTACTGTTGCGAAAGCTGGATCACTTTTTCGAGCGCCGCGGCCATTACTCTTTGCTTCTCCGTGTCCAGCTTTTTGCCTGCGGCCGTGACGTAGAAGACATCGATGGCTTTGTGGGCCTCGGTATCGATCAGGACCACTTCGATATTGCCGCCGTTCGATGAGATTGCCGTTGCCAGATCGTACAGCAGACCGGGCCGATCCTGCGCGACGATCTCGATGAGCGTGGCGCTCCTGCTGGCTTCGGCGTCGAAAGTGACGCGCGCCGGAATCCTGGCTTTGCGGCTGGGGGGCGCGGGCTTGGGGCGATTCTTGAGCAATTCCCGTACATCGGCCTTGCCGGCGACCACGCGTTCTACGATGCCACGCAGACGATCGGCCTCCGTCTCATTCAGATCGAGCGTGCGCATCGGGTCGGCGAACGTGAACGTATCGAGGATCAGGCCGCGGCGGTTGGCGTAGGCCTCGGCCTTCAGGATGTTCATGCCGAAACTGGAGAGCGTGCCCGCCACGGAGCCGAACAGGCCAGGCTTATCGGCGGTCACCAGAGTCAGTTGCCAGGCTGAATCCAGGCGGTGTATGTCCACTGCCGTGCCATGCTCGTGGCTGCGGGCCTCCATCGCCATGTGGGCATCTATGGCCTCTTCGGTGTGCGTACGCAGATAGCGTGTGGGGAAGCCCTGGAGAAACTGCACCCGCTCCGGCGGTCCGCTGGGTAGCGCCTCAATGCGTTCGCTTTCGAGTTCGCGGGTCAGCTCGTTGTACACCATCAGGTAGAGCTGCCATAGCTGCTCGGCGCGCCACGGCGTCATGGCGCTGGGATTGACCGCGCTGATATCTGCGTAGGTCAGGAGTGTGAGAACCTTGAGGCGCTCCACGGTCTCCACGCGGTGCGCCACATCGCGGATGGTCTGGGGATCGAAGACGTCTCGCGCCTGCAGCACCGCCGATAGTTCCAGGTGCCGTCCGATCAGGAACAGCACGGTTTCTCGCTCCTGCGTGGGCACGCGGATACGCGCCATCGCGCCCGAAGCCAGGCGCAGGGAACCGTCCACGTGGCCCTCGTTCGGCGTCCCTTTGCCGGAATCGTGGAAAAGCAGCGCGAACAACAGCGACGACGTCTCGGTGACTTCGGCCAGCAGATCGCGGTAAAACCGTTGCGGCGCGTCTTCGGCGTCGCGCACGGCGCAAATGGTTTGGATGGCCACCAGCGTATGCTCGTCCACCGTGTAGCGATGATAGAAGTCGCGAATCACCAGGCACTCGATCTGGCGCAACTCGGGAAACAGCGCCGTTAGCATGCCGGTTTCGTGCATGGCGCGTAGCGCAAGCGGTGCGTGGGGCAGCGAGAGGATCTGGTGCAGCGCCGGCCACAGCGGCTGCGATTCGGCAAAATGCGCGCGCAGTTTGTCCATGCGCGCTTCGATGCGCTCCTCGGTTTCAAGCGAAGGCCGGATACCGTGGCGCGCCACAAACTCGAAAAGCCGCAGCGCCAACTCGGGCTCCGTCTCCAGACGCTGCGGGGCGCGGAAGTGCGCGCGCTCGCGATGCACGCTGAAATCGGCATTGGAGAGCCGTGAGCGCCAGTCGCGGAACTGCGCCAACAGCGCGCTCGATTGCGCTTCGCTGGCATCCAGTTGGCGCGTGGCGGCGCGATAGATGGCGCGCGCGTGCCGGAAGTATTCGCGCATCCACCGCGCGGCGTCTTCTTCGCTGGCTTCCGGATGGTGATACCACTGCTCGGCGATGGCGTCCTGCGCGTCGAAGGTCAGGGAGTTGTTGTCGCGGCCGTGCTGGCAGTGCAGATAGCAGCGCAGTCGGGCCAAGAAGCGGAAGGCTTGCTGCAGCTCGGGTTCCGGGTCGGCCGCGGCCAGGTGGACGGCGTCGGTTTCGCGCAACTGCTGCAGCCAGCAGAGAAGCTGGTAGTCGCGCAGGCCGCCCGGAGTTTCTTTGACATTCGGCTCCAGGTGATAGAACGTGTTGCCGAACTTAGCGTGACGTTCGTGTGTGAGCTTGGCCAGGTTGCGCACCAGCGCATCGCGATTGCCGTGCAGAAAGCGCGGCAGCTTATCGGCCAGGGCCGCATAGAGCGCGCGGTCGCCGGTGAGGAAGCGCTGGTCCAGCAGGCTGACGTTCAGTTCGGCATTCTGGTCGTGGACTTCCAAACACTCGGAGGGAGTGCGCACGGAGTGGCTTAGGCGCAAGCCGGAATCCCACAGCCGCTGGAGAAAGGCCGCAATGGCTTCCTTGTGCTCGGCGGGCAATTTGATGTTGGCGAAGAGCAGCAGCAGGTCGATATCGGAGTAGGGAAACAACTGGCGGCGGCCGTATCCGCCCACTGCCAGCACGGCCACACCGCCTGAGATGCCGGATAGCAGCAGTTCGGAGGCGGCCTGCAGAACCAAGTGGTCCACCTGTGCGGTGCGTTCGGCAAGCGCAGTTGCGGCATCGCCGGTTTCGAGAAACGCGTGCTGGATCGAAGGCGGGTTGGCTTTAAAGGGCAGATTCCCCGCGGTCATCGTTGCGAATCCGTATGGCTTCGGCTACCTCGTAGACGAAGATTTTGCCGTCCCCGATCTTTCCCGTGCGCGCGGCGGCGCTGAGTGTTTTGACGGTCTCTTCGTAGCGTCCGTCAGGCACCACCATTTCGAGCTTCACTTTCGGCAGCAGGTCCACATTGTATTCCTGCCCGCGATAGATCTCCTTGTGGCCCTTCTGGCGTCCGTGGCCGCGGACTTCGCTGATGGTCATACCATCGATGCCGATGGCCTTGAGAGCTTCCTTCACTTCGTCGAGCTTGAACGGTTGGATGACGGCTTCGATTTTCTTCATGGCGCTATCCTTCGAAGATATACCCTTCCTCGCCGTGCATGCTGAGGTCCAAGCCTTGCATCTCCTGCTCACGGCTGACTCGCAGCCCGACGGTGACGTCGCAGATCTTCAGAATTACCAGCGTTCCCACAATCGCCAGCACCCAGGCGATGCCGCACCCGATCACCTGGTTCAGCACTTGTCCGGCGTTACCATCCACCAGGCCGAGCGGCAGCGTGTGCCCCGCTGCATCCTTCAATCCGTCGTTGACTGCGCTGGTCGCGAATACTCCGGTGAGGATCGCTCCCAGCGTGCCACCCGAGCCGTGCACGCCGAAGGCGTCGAGCGAATCGTCGTATCCGAATTTGTTCTTGACTATCACGACCATGAGGTAGCAGAAGACGCCCGCGCACAGCCCGATCAACAAGGCGGGGAAGGGTTGCACGAACCCGGAGGCGGGGGTGATCGCCACCAGTCCGGCAACGCATCCGGAGATACCGCCCAACACGCTGGGCTTGCCGCTGTGTATCCACTCTGCCGCAATCCAGCCGAGCGCCGCGGCGGCCGCGCCGAAGTGGGTCGCGACAAAAGCGCTGGTCGCGAGGCCGTTGGCGGCGAGCGCGCTGCCGGCATTGAAACCGAACCACCCCACCCACAACAGACAAGCGCCAATGAAGCTGAGCACCAGGCTGTGCGGCTTCATGGAGGAATCGGGGAAGCCTACGCGCTTGCCTAGGTAGAGCGCGCATATCAGCGCCGAGACGCCCGACGTGATGTGCACCACCGTGCCGCCGGCGAAATCTAAGCAGGGAATGCTGCCGCCCGAGAAGGCGTTCAGCAGGCCGCCCTTGCCCCACACCATGTGCGCCATGGGGAAGTACACGATCAGTGTCCAGAGCACAGTGAAAAGCAGCATGGCGCTGAACTTCATGCGCTCAGCGAAAGCACCCGAGATAAGCGCAGGCGTGATGATGGCGAACATCAACTGGTACACCATGAAGGTCTGGTGCGGGATGGTGGGAGCGTAATCGGGGTTGGGCGCGCTACCCACGTGGTTGAGGAAGGCGAAATGAAAGTCGCCGACGAAGGGCGACGATCCGCCGAACGCGAGGCTGTAACCCACAACCGCCCAAACCATCGTGACCACGGCCATCAGGATAAAACTCTGCATCATGGTGCCCAGAACGTTTTTGCGACGCACGAGGCCGCCATAAAACAGAGCGAGGCCGGGGCCAGTCATCATGAGCACCAGCGCGGAGCTCACCAGCATCCACGCGTTATCGCCCGCACTCTGTGCAGACTTGACGGCAGTTTCGAGCGCCGCTATGCGAGCCACGGGATCGGGTGGGGCCTGCGCCAACAGGGCAGCAGGCAAGCCCACAAGCGAGAGACACGACAGGGTGGAGAGCTTTAGCATGAGACCTTTCGGACAAAATACTGTAAGTTATTGTGTAACAATACCTTCCGCCTACCAAGACGGAACTTTCTATGTGCGGGATTGGAATTTTTTATGATATTGCACACGGTTGCGAAAAACACTCCTTGCGCCACTGGATATTTGCCGTATAATCGCCTTGTCGTGAATTGACTGAAACGATCACCGGCAGTGACACGACGTGAGCTCGCCCGGTTCGGGGTTGAGCCGCTGCCGAAGAATCGGCCGGGTCTTCGCATGAGGGCCCGGCCGGTTGTGTATTCCTGCCAAGAAAACTAGCGGCTCGCCCCAAGGGTCCGATACAATTCTTTAAAGCACCCCAGGATCATGGTAACGGCACTCATCAAATCACCCGTCATCAACCCGCGCTACGCCTGTTTCCGGCTGGCGATCCGGGAGTCGCGGATCCACCGTCGCGGCGTCTACGCGTTGGAACGTATTCCGGCGCGCCGTAAGGTCATCGAGTACACCGGCGAGAAGATCAGCCGTGCCGAAACCAAAAAGCGTGGACAAGGGGACGTCACCTACCTGTTCACGCTGGACAACTATTGGACCCTCGACGGAGCTTTCGGCGGCAGCGGAGCCGAAATCATCAACCACAGTTGCGACCCGAATCTTTACACCTGGATATACCGGGGCCACATCCTTTATATGAGCAAGCGATTGATCAAGCCCGGTGAAGAACTGACGGTTGATTATCTCTTCTCCGACAAGATCGACCCGGTGCCGTGCAAGTGTAAAGCGAAGACGTGCCGCGGCGTGATCAACAAGAAGGAATAGCGCGGCCCTCTTATTTGTATTGTCCGTACAGATCCGCTACGTGGCCCGACTCTGCATCTCCGGGATGCACCACCACTCTCCAGCGGAAAGTCAGCTTGTCACCTTTCGGCAGCTTCCAGTTGCTTTCTTCGGCCTTATCGTCGAAGGCATTCCTTCCGAACGGATTGAGCGCGAACAGGCCGTAGTCGCGGGCGTGCCAGTAAGTGGGATGGCGAGGGTTCTGCGGATGGTCAAAGATGGCGACTCCGAGGCGCTCTCCGTCGAGATCGGTGGTGTAGTCCACCCAGTTCGAGCGTTTGCCCCAGACGTTGACCATGCCCACACGGCCATCGGCGTCTACTATCTTGGCGCCTTTCTTCTCGGTGAAGTGATCGTCCAGGCGGATGGCGAAGGCTCCCTCCTTGGTGTCGCCGAGCGTCACATCCTCCGCGGCAGTGAGCGTGATCTCGAAATCGATCACGCGTATCCTGGCATCGCCCGAGAACGTCATTTTGCGGCTCTCCACCAGCAGCGTGTTTCCCTTGGGGGCGACCCAATCCATGGTGGCTGAGAGCGTGGAACCCTGCCATTTGGAGTCGCGCACCACGATCTTGCCGATGTTCGGCTTGGTGTATGACGGGTCATTCTCCCAGAATTTCACGCCGTTCACGTCGTCGTAAGAAAACCACAAGCCGCGATGATGCAGATGGTCGTGGCTTTCACCCGCCACCTCTTCCATGGGGAAGCGGCGGGTGATGATCTTGCCCGATGCCGAACGAATCGGGGCCAGAAACGGCTTGTTGGCGTCGACGCCGTAGTTGAAGGTGGTGAAGGGCTTTCCGTCGATCGTGATAGAGTGATCGGCGGGCGCATAGCGCACCTGCGCCGGCAGGCACAGGGCCGATGCCAGTAATAAGGGAACTAAATGTCGCATCAGCGCGATAATATCACCTCATGGGGTATACCAAATTCGCTGCACCGCTGCTGCTGGCTCTGCTCGCCGCTGCGCAATCGCCCTTGCCCAGACTGCGCATTGAGCCGACAGGCGGCGGATCCATCTTCTATATCCATAACGGCCATTCCGAGGCGCTCACGGCGTATCTGATCGAGCTAGTGAACTACCCGGGCAGTTCCTACACGTTGTGGCAGGACGATCCGGCAAACGCAATTCCGGCGGGCGGCGACAAGAAGATCCAGGTGGCCAACATGACCGTTGGAGCGGTGCCGGACTACGTTAAGATGACGGCCGCCATCTTTGCCGATGGAACCACCGCCGGCATTCCAGCCAAGGTAACCGGGATGCTGGAGCGCCGCAAGGCCGTTCTCGAAACGACGCGTGAGCTGATTCGCCGCTGTGAAAAGGGACCAGACAGGGCAGCGGTGATGACTGATTTGCAGCAGTGGTTGGCGTCGATGCCGGCCATCTCGCGCTCGAACCGGAATTCGCAGGAAGCCATCAATCAGGGGGCCGCGCAAAGCTTGATTGGAGAGGCGACGCGCAAGCTGGGAACGCAGTCGCTGGAAGAAACGCTGAACTCATTACGCGCGTCCGAGAAGGTGCTGGCCGCCAACAAGCCGTAGCGCGGCACTCCCGGTCTCAAGATCGATATCTGCCTCCCCTGAGTTACGATGGTCTGTCCATGCTGAAGAGATCCATCCTGGTTTTAGCCGCATTCGCCGCCGCGTCTGCCCAAGGCCCAACCGTCGAGCAGATCGCCTCGCGCCTGACGGCCGCCGGTCTGAAGGCCGACGTCTCCTTCTTAGCCTCCGATGCGTTGCAAGGACGCGGCACGCCCTCGCCGGGCCTCGAAATTGCGGCGGAATTCATCGCAGCGCAGTTCCGGCGCGCGGGACTGGAACCGGCCGGCGACGACGGTTATTTCCAGACTGCGAAGTTCGCCACCATCACACCCAATCTGGATGGCTTCGAATTGACGCTCGAAGCGGGCGGACAGACGCTCAAAGCAGACAAAGCTTCCGTGTTGGTGCAGGACCCCGCGGCGATCGATCTCAGCCATACCGCGATCGTCTCCACGGACCCCGCCGGTATCGACGCTCTCACGCCCGGCCAGGTTCACGGCAAAGCGCTGCTGGTGGCCATTCCGCAAGGCGCGCCCTTCAACATCATGCGCACCCTGTCCGCCGCGTACGACCGGCTGCAACCCGCGCTGGTGATTCTGGTCCGCGATATTGCGATCACCGCCGCGCAGCGAAACGTGCGGGTGCAGGAAGTGACGGCTGCCAAGCGGCCTGTGGTGACTGTGACCGATCCAGCGATTCGCGCGGCCAATCTCAAGGACGCGACGGTTTCGATTCACATGACCGCCCCCATGGTGGCTCCCGTGCCCTTGCACAACGTGGTGGGTGTGCTGCGCGGCTCCGATGAGCAGTTGAGGGACACCTATGTCCTGGTGACCGGCCATTACGATCATCTGGGTGTGCGAGGCGCCGGTCCCGGCGACCACATCTTCAATGGCGCGAATGACGATGCCAGTGGCACGTCGTCGGTCATCGAAATCGCCAATGCTCTGGCTGCGCTGCCGACGCGTCCCAAGCGGAGCATTGTGTTTATCGCGCTGTTCGGCGAAGAGATGGGGCTGCTCGGTTCGCGCTACTATGGCGCGCATCCGATTTTTCCGCTGGCCAAGACCATCGCCGATTTGAATCTCGAACAGTTGGGCCGCACCGATGTGGATGGCGGAACCCGCGTCGGGTTAGTGAACGTGACTGGCTACGATTTCTCTACGTTGACATCGGTGCTGAAGAAGGCGGGCGAAGACACTGGGCTCAAAGTGGAGAAGGACGAAAAGAACAGCGATCCCTTCTTCGCGCGGAGCGATAATCAGGCGTTGGCGGATGCGGGAATTCCGGCGCACACTTTGTCCGTGGGCTATGTTTTTCCCGACTACCACGGCGCGGGCGACGAATGGCCGAAGATCGACTACGACAATATGGCCAAAGTGGATTGGACGATCGCGTTGGCCGTTTATCGGGTGGCCGATGGCACCGACGTGCCGCAGTGGAACGCCGCCAATCCGAAAACGGAACGGTACGTGAAGGCTCGCGCCGCTACCTTAGGGCACTAGTATTCTCTGACTGTTAGAATCGACGTGAAACTTAGTGGGGCTGGCTTCAGCCTGCGCGGGACTTTAGTCCCGCAGGTCCAGTAGCGGACTGAAGTCCGTCGCAGACTAAAGTCCGCCCCACAGGCAACTCTTCCAAGTATTAGGGCCTTCATCACTCGAACAAATCGGTCTTGAAGATTTTGCGACCTGCCAACGAGGTCCAGGCTCCCCAGAGCATTACGCCCAGAAAAATAGCGTGTGCCAGCAGGATGTTGATGAAGAACCACTCTCCTGTGTGGGTGGTGATGGGCACATTGCCTTGCACGTTGGCTATGAAGATTCCAACACAGCAGGCCAGTAATCCCCAGCGCAGCAGGACGATCGCGATCAGACCGTTGATCACGATTGCCCCGCCGAAGGCGCTCCAGGAATTTCCATTCTGGAAGTAGTTCATCGCCCCGAAGAGGGTCGCAAAAACCGCTCCTGCAAGCCACTGGTTCCGCAGCAGTGCGCGGAGCAGGAAGATCAGAAAAATAGAGAGAACGGCCGACCGGATGCCCTGCGGCGCCTGCAAGAAAACCAGAGCGAGTGTGCTCCGCATACCGTTCAGAGGGGCGGTAGAGCTGAATACAGGCTTCAATTCCTCCCACTCCCGAAAATCGAGCAACAGATTGGTCAGCGCAAAACTGGCGCCCAGCGCAGCTCCGATCAGCACATCGCGACCCACGATAGGGTCGCGGATTCGGCCGCTGAGCGCGCTGGTCCACGAGATGAGGCTTTGCGGCCAGCGCCGCCGCACATACGGCTCCGCTGCCAGGTACACCATCCAGATGATGAAGCCGTAAAACAGCGAAGTCGCGAACGCCACCAGAAAGAGCCCAAAGGCCGTGAGTACAGTCGAAAAATGGGTGCGCATCAGCCAGATCGCCATCAGCATGCAGGAGAAGAAGCAGCCCAAGCGCAGCGCGCCGAGGCGGTCGCCGCGTCCTCTGACGAAGTTGCGGCGCGCCAGAAACGGCGCGGCGATGAGGATCACGAAGGTGACGCAGGACAGTACAATGATGAAGCCGCCAGGCGGATTGGTGTCGGGCTCCCGCCAGGGTGACGTCCAGGGCCCCATGAGCATAAACGCCACTACACGGCCGCGGAGCGAGGCAGCCTCCACGCGCAGGGGCCGCTCGGTTCCCGGCCAAGTTCCGGTCCACGCGAGGCGCGTGTCTGACGATGCCAGCCAGGTCCACAGCGGCTCAGCCGGCTTTAATTGCGCCGGGTCCAGCGCTGCGGCGGTAAAGAGTAGGCTCCAATCCGGCGCTGGCGCCGATTGCTTCAGCTCTTGCAGCAACTGCCGGTGAGCTCTTTCGAAGCGGATGAGCCGCCCGTGGCCATCCAGCACTACGTACATCATGCCGGCCTCGATCGGCGGCGGGTCCGTGGCATCCACCATGCCCGGTGTCAGCCAGTCGTCGTGAAACGTGCCGGCGAACAGTTCCGAATTCGCCTGCCTATACCAGAAGTGCAGAGGCGAGGGTTGTCCCGCCAGAATCTGGTTCCACTTAGGTTTTGGCTGATCGCTCCCTTCCACCGAATTGGTGAAGGCATCAAACCATTGGAATCCCGAGACGCTGTCCGTGGGCTTGCCGTTGTAGCCCAGGGTTTGGATCAGGTCGCGCGCCTTCTGCGTGAGCACTTCGGGCGAATAGGGCGGCTCCATGCGCTCCAGTGCGCTACGCCGCAAAGCCACCCACCCGCAAACGCCGAAGACGATCAGGACCACGGCCAGAATGGACGACGCTACGCGTAGTGAGAGTCCCTGTCCCTCGCCCGCCTCCGCCACCATTTCGGGCGATGGAGTTTCGCCCGCCGCCAGAGCCGCTGCCAGACGATCGCCGCCCGGCAGTGCCGCGGACACCGCCAGTGCCGATGCCGGTCGCAGGGAAGCTTTGGCCTGCAGGCAGCGCAGAATGATTTTCTCCACTAATGGGTCCAGGTCGCGCACGAACGTGGCGGGGCTGACTGGCGAACTCTCCGCGCGCGCCTGAATCAAGCCCGCGAGCGACTCCGATTCGAAGGGCAGCTTGCCAGTGAAGACCTCGTACAGCACCAGTCCCAAGGCGTAGATGTCGCTTTTGACGGTGACTTCCAGGCCCGCCAGTTGTTCGGGCGCCATGTAGGCGGGGGTGCCGTTGCGCACTTCGGAGCCTTCGATCTCGCCCGCCAGCCCGGCCAGCCCGAAGTCCGTCAGCAGCACCTGGCCGCGGCCGTCGAGCATGATGTTGGCGGGTTTCAGGTCGCGATGCAGCACGCCCTTTTCGTGCGCTGCCGCCAGCCCTGCGCAGAGTTTGCGCGCGATCTCGAGTGCCTTGTCGCCAGGCAGCCTGCCGATTCGCCGCAGCAGCGAGCCTAAATCCTCGCCATCCACGTACTCCATCGAGAGCACGAACAGCCCTTCGATTTCGGTCATATCGTAGACGCGGCAGACGTTGGGGTGAGAGACCTGGCGGGCGGTCCGCACTTCGTTGCGGAATCGCGCGACCGCTTCCTCGTTCTGCGAGAGACGCTCGGGCAGGAATTTGAGCGCCACCTGCTGGTCGAGTTGTAAATCATCGGCACGATAGACTTCGCCCATTCCGCCCTTGCCCAGCAGGGCGACGATGCGGTAGCGGCCTGCCAGCAACGCGCCCGGCGCGAAGCGTCCTTCGTGCACGCCGCGGGACGAGGAACTGCGCGAGGTGGATCGAGCGGGAGAGGAAGGAGTGCGGCGGGGAGTGGCCGCGGCCGCGACGGTCTGTGTGGCATACGCGTCGCTCGCAACCGGCACGCCGCAGGAAGGGCAGAAGCGGTTGTGCTCGGCGATTTCACTGCCGCAGGCTGCGCAGAGAGGCATGGCTTCTTCCGATTTATGATCGCACGCGCGCTGGCTTTGCGATTTGTCGAATAGCAGAAACGACAGACGACACAACCCGATCGTCTATCCCACTAACTATTATTTTTATAATTGACAAATTCGGCGGGCCGCCGTAGGATCTAACTATTATTTCTTTAATGGAGGCGGCTTGGCCCGCAAGAAGTCCCCTAGTCTCACCGACGCCGAATTGCGGCTCATGGAAGTTCTGTGGTCGAAAGGCTCGGCCACCGTCTCCGAGGTGGTGGATGCCGTAGCTTCCGGCGCGCCGTTGCACTACTCCACCGTGCTGACCACCCTGCGGATCCTCGAGACAAAAGGCTATCTGCGACACACCAAGGAGGGCCGTGCGTTCATCTACCGACCCGCGATTGCGCGCGACCAGGAGCGCGAGAAAGCCGTCACTCACCTGCTGCGCCGCTTCTTCGATGGCTCGCCCGAGATGCTGATGTTGAATCTGGTGGAGCGCCGCAAGATCGGCGCCGAAGAAATGAAGCGTCTGCGGAAGCGGATTGCGGAGGACAAATCATGAATCGTGTTCTGTCCGCAGTCATTTTCAGGAAGTGATTTTACCGCC
Organism: uncultured Solibacteraceae bacterium; assembly: GCA_963815475.1. Taxonomy (GTDB): domain Bacteria; phylum Acidobacteriota; class Terriglobia; order Bryobacterales; family Bryobacteraceae; genus Sulfopaludibacter. The sequence continues at coordinate 5,000,971 of CAWFHD010000003.1, forward strand.
CAATGGATCCGCGCAGATACAGCTCGAACCAATCAAAATCGAATAGCTCCAAAGAACATCCCGCTTAACAAATCTTTACCCGAACAACCGGGGCCTCATCTCGTCATGTAAGTATGAGGAATAATTTTTCTTTGCAGACCGCTGCTGCCGCGTCTGGACACGTGTCGCCACTCGCCGAATTGGAAACCTTGCGAATGATCCGTTCTGAATTGCAGACTGCCCACGATGTGCAGAGTTGTCTCTTCCCGCACCAGATGCGCCGTGTTGAAGGTCTGGACTACTACGGCGAATGCCAACCGGCCGGCGATATTGGCGGAGACTTCTTCGATTTCGTGCCATTCCAGAGTAAGGGGCTGTTTGTATCCGTCGGCGATGTCTCGGGGCGTGGGATTGGCGCAGCCATCATCATGTCGGGACTGCAATCGCTGCTGCGAAGTCTCTCGGCCGGTGAGAGCAATGAATTGCCGCGCATCGTGCAGGGGCTGAATCGATCGGTCTGTGAGATTTCACCCGATAACTTCTACGCCACGTTGTTCTATGGCCTGGTCGATCCAGTACGGCGGCAACTTAAGTACGTGAGCGCGGGACATGAGCCGGCGCTGCTGTTTCACCAGCGCACCGGCCGCATGCGGCGCCTGGAGAGCACCGGCACGGTGTTAGGTCTTACGGCGCGCAGCAAATATGCGCAGCACATCGTGCCCCTGGAGCCGGGCGACGTCCTGGTTGCATTCACGGACGGCATCACGGAAGCCGCCGATGGGAAGGGCGAGGAGTTCCGCGAAGAAGGTGTGCTGCGCATTCTCAGACGCTATCCGAAGGCCGGAGCGGTGGAACTGAGCGGCCGGATTATGGACGCGGTGGATGACTTTCGCATCCGTACGGCCCACGCGGATGATCGAACGGTTGCCGTAGTACGAACGATCGCCGCCGCGGAAAAGGGGCCCTTCAGCCGGGCTGCCGAAGAACTCGACCTCGCGGCGGCATGACCCTCCCTAGGCCGCTGTCAGCAGAATCGGAGCGCCCCTGGTGATGACCACGGTGTGCTCGAAATGCGCCGACAAACTGCGGTCGGCCGTGCGGATGGTCCAACGGTCGCTCTGCAGTTCTCCATCGCCGCTGCCAGCCGCGAGAATTGGCTCGATGGTGATGACCAATCCTTCCGTCAGCCGCGCACGATAGCGGGGGTCGGCATAGTTCGGCACGCTTGGCGGTTCGTGGATGGTCCGCCCGACGCCGTGGCCGCACAATTCGCGCATCACGTGAAATCCGCAGCGATGGGTTTCGCGCTCTACGGCTCGCCCGATGTCCGAGACGCGATTGCCGGCTACCGCCTGCTTGGCGCCTAATTCAAAGGCGCTCTCGGCACACCGCACCAGTGCCCGCGCGGTCTCGCCCGGTTCGCCGGCCGCAACGGTTACTGCCGCATCGGCATAGAAGCCGTCCTTCTCCGCCACCAGGTCGAGCTTCACCAGATCGCCGGCCTCGATGACGCGATCTCCGGGTATGCCGTGGATCGCTTCGTCGTTGACGCTGATGCACAGCGCCCCGGGAAATCCGTAAACCTTCGGGGGAGCCGATTCGGCGCCGCGTTCGGCCAGCGCACGGGCTCCGATGGCGTCCAGTTCCGCGGTGGTAATGCCCGGCTGCACCCTCTTCGCAGTGGTGTCCAGCACCCATCTCACAATCTTGCCGATGGCCCGTAATTTCTCGAACTGTGCTTGGTTTCGGATCGACATGATGCTATTCTAAACCTGTAAGCGATTTCAGACTTTAAGATTCGAAATACCACTATGAAAAAAACACTGTTTGCAGCAGCATTGATTTTTGCGTCCCTTTGCGTCGCCAGCACCAAGCAATACACCATCACGCTCGTTAAGGCCGTTACGGTTGGCGACCAGAAACTCGCCGCCGGCGAGTACAAAGTGAAGGTGGAAGGCACGTCCGCCGTGTTCACGAACATCGACAAGAAGTCGGTAACGGCCCCGGCGAAAGTCGAGAAGGTCACCAAGAAGTCCCCGTACACTGCCGCCGAGACCAAGGAAGTGAACGGCGCCGAGCAGCTCAACGCCATCGACTTCGAGGGCGCGGACTTCAAACTCGTTTTCTAATCCGCTCGAGCCCACCAAAGGGCGCGACAAAGTTCGGTGATTGGGGGACGGCATATAATATGATTTGAAGCCGTCTCCCGATCCCATTTCTCATTCCATCCCCTGGTACGTCTGGTGCGCCGCTGCTGCGGTTACTTGCGCCATGGTAGGCACACACTGGGATATCTCCTGGCATCGCTCCATTGGCCGCGACACTTTCTGGACCCCCGCGCACATTGCCATCCACATGTGCGGCATACTGGCCGGCATCTTCAGCGCGTATCTCATCCTCAGCACTACTTTCCGCCCCGACTCGCCTCTCCGCGACTGCTCCGTCCGCATGTGGGGATTTCGGGGTCCGCTCGGCGCCTTCATTGCGGCGTGGGGCGGTGTCGCTATGATCTCCTCCGCGCCCTTCGACAATTGGTGGCATAACGCGTACGGGCTCGACGTGAAAATCCTGAGCCCGCCTCACATGGTGCTGGCGGCCGGAATCTTTGCCGTGCATGCCGGAGCCTTGCTGCTGATTCTTGGACAAATGAACCGCGCGGAAGGCGTGCAGCAGCGCCGTTTGCAGGCTCTGTTCCTTTATGTCGGCGGCATGATCATGGTTTGCCTGACGGTGATGCAATTGGAAATCACTTATCGCAGCACCATGCACACCGCTCACTTCTATCGCGTAGTGGCGTTGGTGGCGCCACTGGTGCTGGCTGCAATCGCTCGCTCCACGCGGCTTCGCTGGGCGGCCACCTGGGTGGCCGCGGTCTACACCGCGTTCCTGCTGCTATTGAACTGGATTCTGCCGCTGTTTCCCGCCGAGCCCAAACTGGGCCCCGTCTATTATCCGGTCACGCGGTTTACGCCTCCCGAATTTCCCCTGCTGCTGATTGTTCCGGCGATTGCGCTCGATTTGCTATGGCGTCGCACGGAAAACTGGGGACGCTGGCGACAGGCGATCGTCTCGGGCGCGGTCTTTCTTGCAGTCTTCATCGCCGTGCAGTGGCCGTTCGCCGACTTTCTGATGTCGGGCGCCGCCCGCAACTGGTTCTTCGGCACGAAGTATTTCGGCTACTACGTGGCGCGCTCTTCCACCTACGCGCGTTACCAGTTCTTCGCCACAGAGCCCGCTGCAGCCTTCGCTGAAGAGTTCTTCTTCGCGCTGGTCTTGGCGTCTGTCATGTCGTGGATCGGGCTTACCTGGGGCGCATGGATGCGGCGCATTCGCCGATGAAGCGCGTTGCGATCCTCCTCGTCCTGGCAGCATTGGCGCTCGCGGCACATGTAGGCAGCCCCGACGTTTTTCTGGAAGGCGCCGCCGGTCCGTATCGATTGCTGGTCACCATCCGGCCGCCCGAAGTGGTTCCCGGCGTCGCCACCATCGAGATTCGTAGCGCCTCGCCCGATGTTCGCAGCATTCACATCGTGCCCCTGCGGCTGGTGGCTCCCAATGGCCAATACTCGCCGGTGCCCGATCTCGCTCAGCCTTCCGCCGGCGATCCGCAATTCTTCACCGGCTCGCTCTGGCTGATGGCCACCGGGTCGTGGCAGGTGCGAATCGATGTGGATGGCGCGCGCGGTCCCGGCTCGCTATCTGTGCCGGTGCCGGCTCTGGCGACTCGCGTTCTGGGAATCGAGAAGGGTCTCGCGTTCGTTTTACTGCCGTTGGGATTGCTGCTGTGCTTCGGCTTGGTGAGCATCGCCGGGGCCTGCGCTCGCGAAGCGCAGCTCGAACCTGGCGCCCGGCCCGATTCCACCCGCAAGCGCCGCGCCCGCATCGCCATGCTTTCCGTGGCGGCGATCCTGGCTGTCGTCCTCTACTTCGGCAACCTGTGGTGGAGTTCGGAGGATGGCTTCTACCGCGGCCGCATCTTCAAGCCGCTCCAGTTGCAGGCTAGGGTGGAGCACGGGAACCGCCTGATGCTGCGACTGGAAGATCCGGGATGGTTGAACCGCAGCACCACCGATCTGCTGCCCGATCACAATCACCTCATGCACCTCTACGTCATCCGCCTGCCGGAAATGGAGCGCGTGTGGCACCTGCATCCGGAGCGCGGCGCGGACGACGATTTCGTGCAGCAACTGCCCGACATGCCCGCGGGCCGCTATGCGCTTTATGGCGATGTCGTTCACGCCAACGGGTTGGCCGAGACGGCGACGACCGAACTCGACCTGCCGGCGATTGCCGGCACGCCGCTGGTGGGTGACGATGCCGGCGCCGTCGGACCCCCGATTTCGAGCGCTGACTACAACGGGCTGTTGACACCGCTCTCCGGCGGCTACAAAATGATGTGGGAGCGGGACAGCGGAACACTGCATGCCCGCAGGGCCTATCTCTTTCGCTTTCGCGTGGAGGATGCCGCGGGACAACCCGCGCAGGATATGGAACTGTACATGGGGATGCTGGGCCACGTCGCCTTCGTCCGCAGTGACCGCACTGTCTTTGCACACATCCATCCCTCCGGATCGGTGCCCATGCCGGCATTGGCGCTCACCCAGCCTGGCAATCCGCACGCCGGGCATATGGGCATGACGATGACTTCGCAAGCTACACTCCCGGCCGAGGTGTCGTTCCCTTACGGCTTTCCCCGGCCCGGCAACTACCGCCTCTACGTGCAAGTGAAACGCGGCGGCCGAATTGAAACCGGCATTTTTGACGCGCACGTGGAGAATTGACTTTGGCTCACAAGATTCAAGAGAAGAGCGTGCTGATCACGGGCGCGGGCCGCGGCATCGGTAAGCGCCTCGCCATGGGCTTTGCCGAGGCGGGAGCGCGAGTGGGTCTTCTGGCCCGCAGCCAGGCGGAACTCGACTTGGCGAAACTCGAAATTGAACATGCGGGCGGCAATGCGCTACGGATGCGCGCCGACGTGCGCGATCTGGAGCAACTGCAGGCTGCCGTGGACCGCATGCGAGCGGTGTTCGGCGGCGTCGACATTCTGATCGCGGCGGCGGGCGTGCCCGGACCCATCGGCTCTATTCTGACCACTAAGCCCAAGGCTTGGATGGAGGCGATCGAGATCAACCTGATTGGCGTGGTGAACGCCTGCCGCGCCGTGCTGCCGCACATGATCGAGAAGCGGTCTGGAAAGATCATCGTGGTGGCGGGCAGCGGGGCCACTACTTCACGGCCCAACTTCACGGCGTATGCTGCTTCCAAGGCGGCGGTGGTTCGCTTCGCAGAATGCCTGGCCGACGAAGTCCGCGACCACAACGTGCAGGTCAATGGGATTATGCCGGGTGCGGCGCACAGCTACATGACCGACGAGATTCTGCAGGCCGGCGAGGAGCGCGCGGGAGCGAAGGAGATCGAAGAGGCGGAGCAGGTAAGCCTCACCGGCGGAGTCTCGCCCGAGAAGCAGACGCAGTTAGCTCTCTTCCTGGCCTCGGAGCGCTCCAATCACATCAGTGGAAAACTCATCCACGTGAACGACGACTGGAAGCGCTTCGAGCAGGAGAACATGAAGCCGGAGCTTTACACGCTGCGAAGAGTGCAGAAGCTATAGGCCGGGGAGGGACTGAACTCCGGTCCCTTCGTTTCTCTTCAGCTGTCCGCAGGCAGCATAGATGTCTAGCCCTCGCGGCTTCCTGATGAAGCAGGGCACGCTGCGTTTCACAATTGCCTGAAAGCTGGCGACCCGCTCCGGATCGGGCGTTCCGTAAGGAATCCCGGGGCCAGGATTGAGCGCGATCAGATTCACTTTGCAATTCAGGTTCGCCAGCAGCTTCGCGACGCGCCGCGCATCGGCATCCGAGTCGTTGACGCCCTTCAACAGCACGTACTCGAAGGTGAGCTTTTCCCACGGCCGCAGCGGATAGGCTTTGCATGCCGCCATCAGATCTTTGAGGTGATACTTGCGCGTGATGGGCATCAACTCCTGCCGAGACTCTTCGGTCGAGGCATTGAGCGAGATTGCGAGCTTCGGCCGTACCGGCTCCTGGCCCAACTCCACGATCTTAGGAATAATCCCGGCGGTCGAAACCGTGATGCGCCGCGGCGAAAGCGCAAAGCCGCCCGGGTCCAGCAGAATCCTGGTGGCTTTGACTACGTTGGGGAGGTTCAACAGCGGTTCGCCCTGCCCCATCATCACGATGTTCAAACGGCCGCTATCCTGCCGAAGTTGATTCTCGCGCGCCACCAGCAGCACCTGTCCCACAATCTCGCCGGCCGTCAGACTGCGCTCCAGGCCCATCAGCGCCGTCATGCAGAATTTGCAATCCACCGGGCAGCCCACCTGGCTGGAAATGCATATGGTGTCGCGCTCGCCTTCGGGCATCAGCACCGTTTCCACGGTGCGTCCGTCCTGCAACCGCAGCAGGTAGCGCCGCGTGCCGTCCGCCGATTGGTAAAGCTGCGCCACCTCCGGCAGGCCTATGGGATGCTGTGCCGCCAGATCGCCGCGCAGTTTCGCCGGAAGCGTAGAGATTTGGACAAAGTCGGAAGCCTGTTGGCGGTAGATGGCCTCGTAGACCTGTTTGGCGCGATAGGAAGGTTGGCCGGTGCCCAGAGCCTCGCGCAGATCGGCGAGGTCCATGCCGACAAGCGGTTGAGACATCTCCTTCTAGTTTACCGAATGCAGGGGCGGTCTCAAAAGTGCTACAAAGAAGACAGCTCATTCCTTTCTTACCATGACATCTATTGCCAGTCCCGTGAGGGACATCGAGATGACCACGCTCGCCAACGGGGTCCGTGTAATTACCGAAAAGATGCCCCACGTGCGCTCCGTCTCGGTCGGCTTCTGGATCGCTTCGGGCTCACGCCGCGAATCGTCCGAGCAAAACGGAATTTCGCACTTCATCGAGCACATGCTCTTTAAGGGCACCACGCGCCGTTCCGCGGAGGACATCGCGCGGTCGGTAGACTCCATCGGCGGCAATCTGGACGCCTTCACCGCCAAGGAACTGGTCTGCTTCAACACCAAGGTGCTCGATCAGCACTTGTCGCTGGCGTTCGACGTTCTGGCCGACCTGGTGCTGCATCCCATGTTCCGGGAAGAGGACATCGAGAAGGAAAAGAGCGTCATTCTGGAAGAGATCAAGATGGAGGCGGATAGCCCTGACTATCTGGTTCACGAGATCTTCTCCGGCAATTTCTGGAAGGACCATCCGCTGGGCAAGCCGATTCTCGGCACTCGCGAGACCGTGAAGCGCTTCGACCGTGACATGGTAGGCAAGTATTACAGCTCGGTTTACGCCCCCGCCAACCTGATCATCACGGCCGCCGGCAACCTCACGCACGAAGGCCTGGTGGCGCTGGTCCGCGAGCATTTCGAGTCGCTTCCGCCGGGACAGCCGCTGGGGCCGGATCACGCTCCCAGCACGCACGCCCGCATCGCGCTGCGCAACAAGAAGGCGTTGGAGCAGGTGCATCTCTGCCTGGGCGTGCCCTCTTACCCGCTGCCGCACGAAGGCCGATTCGCCTGCTACGTTCTCAATACGCTGCTGGGCGGCGGCATGAGCTCGCGGCTCTTTCAGAACATCCGCGAGCGCCAGGGTTTGGCGTACGCTGTGTTCTCGGAGTTGAACCCGTATCGTGACACTGGCTGCCTGTCGATTTACGCGGGCACATCCGTCGAGTCGGCGCGCAAGGTGGTGGAATCGATCCTGGCCGAGTTCCGCGAACTCAAGGAGAGCTGCGTGGGCGACGAGGAGTTGCGGCGCGCTAAGGATCACCTCAAGGGATCGCTTATGCTCAGCCTGGAGTCCACTTCCAGCCGCATGTCCAACCTGGCCCGCCAGGAGATGTACTTCGGCCACTTCTTCTCACTGGACGCCCTGGTGGAAAGCATCGAGGCTGTGACAGCCGAAGATGTGCAGCGAATCGCGCAGACTTTCTTCGATCCCAAGCAGATCGCGCTCACCGTGCTGGGCAACCTGGAAAACTGGAAGATCGGCCGCGAAGATCTGGTCTGCTAGCGGCGAATGATCTGCGCTTCGAAGACGTAAAGTTCGGCTTTCGGATCGCGCCAGGCGTCCGGCCATAGATTGCTCTTGCGTGCCAGCGCCTTCAAGAAATCCTGCGCGCTCCAGCCACGTTCCGTCGCCACCTGCGGCAGCAGCAGCCCCGACTGCCCGTTCAGACTTAAGTACGCCCCGTGAATGCCTACGCGGAATTCCGATTCGCTCCCGATTCTTCGCAACGGAGTGAGCACCGAGATTTCGATGCCGATGGGGCCGGAGGCCTCGGCGGCGGGGCGAAAGCGCGGGTCTTCCATAGCGGAAGAGAGGGTCAACTCCGCGACGTCCTCCGCCAGCGAACTTTTGCCGGCCATGTTGCCGATGCAGCCCAGCAATTCTCCCTCGCTATGCAGGCTCACGAAAAGGCCGCGGCGCACCTGCAGCGCCGGCGATCCACCTTTGGCCGGCACGGGTTTGCGGGCGCCAGTCTCCCGCAGACGCCGCAGCGTGTGGTCCGCGCTTTCGAGCAGGGCAGCGCTATCCGCCGCATCCAGCACGAAGCTGCCACTATCGTAATAGGCCAACGCAGCGTAGCTCACCGAGTGCGCGAAATCGCCCGTCATCTCGCCCGACGTCTGGTAATCGAGCAATGTCTGATATGAGCCGCCGCCCGGCAGGCGGCGCAGCACATCCAGCAGCAGTGCGATGGGCTCGGCGCCGCAGACCGTGGCGCGATTGCGCTGCAGCGTTGCGAGAAAGCGCTCTCCGTCGAGCCTCGCGGCTGCGTCGATGCATTCGAAATCCAACGCGCGCAGACGATTCGCCACCGTGGGATCGTTGGGGAATGGCTCGAAGCCGAAGGCCCGGCCATAGTGCGTGAAGTCGGACGATGCTACGAACACCACGCCGGGATGCCAGGCTGCTGCCAGCACGCCGGCCGCATGTGCGCGTTGCACGGATTCCAACGAACCGACATACAGCGGAGTGATGCGGCTCCGCGGCGACGCTCTCTGCAGAAACGGCAATTGAATTTCGAACGAATGATCGCACATGCGCGATTCCGGCGCGCCGGGAAACGCGCTTTCGAGGCTGCGGTCGATGGCGGCATCGCCGAATGGCGTGCGGATGGAATCCACTTCCGGTGTGGCGACGCGGCCCAATCCACCGCGATGCGGAAACGCCAGGAGAATGATCTGTTCCGGCTGCTGTTGCTCGATGACGCGATAGGCAGCGGCGGCCACCGCCCCCGACCATGCCGGTCCGGCGTGCGGCGTCACCAATCCCACTGGGTTCGGCAGTTGGAAGGCGCCGTTGCGCCGCACCGATTCGGCGAAACGCCCGTCCAGCAGAGTCTTCAATTCGGCGGCGGCCGCCGGATACCACTCCCCCGCGTAGGGCGAGATGTGAATAGTCGCCATCGGATCAGCCGCAACGTATGTGGATGAGATCGGGGTCTGGCGCCGCCACCGGCGCGGTTTGCCGCCATACACCGGGAATTGAGGCACCGCTATCCGGGCAGGCGCCGCCGGCCGCGAGTCGGTTGTGAAGCACTCGGAATCCGCGTCTCTCGATCACCGTGGCGCGGCATTGCGGGCAGTGCGTGTCTTCCAGCGAGCCCGTCTCTCCCGGCAGATTGCCCGCGTAAACGTAGTGCAGCCCCGCCGCCCGGCCGATCGCGGCGGCCCTGACCAGAGTCGAAGGTGGAGTATCGTCAGGACCCGTCATCTTGTAGTCCTTGTGGAAGGCAGTGACGTGCCATGGGATATCCGCCGAAATTCCGGCGAGGAAACCCGCGATCTCGCCGAGCTCCGAGTCCAAGTCGTTGAATCCTGGAATCACCAGGGTCACGATTTCCAGCCAAAAGCCAAGCTCGTGAATTTGACGGATCGAGGCCAATACAGGCGCTAGGCGGCCGCCGAGCTCATGGTAGCGGCGGTCGCTAAAGGATTTCAGATCAACCTTATACAGGTCCACCCAGGGACGGATGAAGCGCAGCACTTCGGGAGTGGCGTTGCCGTTCGAAACAAAGCCAGTTGTGAGCCCGGCCGCTTTGGCCTCCTGGAACACCTCCACCGCCCATTCGGCGGTGATCAGGGGCTCATTGTAGGTACTGACCAGGCTGGAAGCGCCGTGGCGTCGCGCCAATTCCACCAGATCCCGGGGGCTCGCCGTTTGAAAGTCGAGAGAGGAGCGGAAATCGCGCAACGCCTGCGAGGAAACCCAATTCTGGCAATATCCGCAGTGCAGGTCGCACCCCAGCATGCCGAAACTGAGCGCGCGGGACCCGGGCAGCGCATGGAAAAAGGGTTTCTTTTCGATGGGATCGCAGGCCGCGGAATTCACGTAGCCGAAAGGAGCGTAAAGCTTTCCCTCGCGATTGTAGCGTACTTTGCAGACTCCGGCGAAGCCAGCCGGAATGGGGCATCGGTGGCCGCAGGCGAAGCATTCCACGCGATTCCCATCGAGCCGACGGTGGAGCTGCGACTCCCGAGTCTGGCCGGCGAGTTGTTCCGCAATCGTCTGCATGAGCTCCTGCCCCAATTGTAAACCCCGGTGAAGTGCTGCACTCGCCATTCAAAATGGTGAATAAGCCCTCGGCACAACTTTCGAAGCTGCCCGAAGACGGTGTTAATAGAACTCAAATTGAGCATATTTTGTTGCGGCAGACGTGCTCGCAGCGCACCAGTTTCGCAAAGATTTCTCAGGGCTTTTCCGTAGTACCAAGTTTTCAGCGCTTGCTCGGAGTTATCAACAGCCGACTTCAGCTAATTGAATCAATAACACACATCTGTTCCTAGGAAGCCATAGTATGCATGAGATAGAGACAAGTATTAGGAGCGCCCAAACCCGTGGTACTTCCAGCTGCCTGTTTTCCCACCGGCCATGCTAGTATCCGTAATGTTCACTGGCGGTTAGGTCGGCGGAGGATTTTTGGGTACGACCAAAACCGAAACCTTGAAAAACGTAGGAGAAACTTTTCATGACGCTATTTCGGAGACTTGCTATACCTGCCGCTTTGGTAGGATTTGCGAGTCTCAATGCTTGGGCATCATCGGTTGCTTGCACCTCGATTACAGATTTATCCCTGATTACCGGTGCTAATGCCGGCATATCTTGCCAAATGGATGACAAGATTTTTTCGAATTTCACGTTCAATTTCCTGGGTGGCACCAGTAATGGCAACAACGTTGCCCCGCTCGTTCCATCCGCCAACAACGTCAGCATGACATTTTCAGATACCGGCCTTGACGCGAATGGTATTCCGGCCTCGGTGACCCTGGCCTTCGGCTTCTCGTCCAACAACACCGTGTCCGCCAATCAGAATATGGATCTGCAGATCCAGTATGACGTGACGATCGCTCCTCCTGCTGGACACCCCGGCGCGACTGCCGTAATCACCGGCATCGGCGGAAGCGGCACTGGCGCCTACGACAGCGTTCTCAACAACGTTCTCCATCCGGATTCCATGTACAAGGACGCTTGCCTCGGCGCTGGCTTCGATGCGAGCGGAACTCTTCCAACGGATTCTTGCTCCTCAGGCACTGACCAACTTGCGGTGATCAACCACAAAACCAATTTCACCAGCACCGGCGACGCCTTGACCCCGAGCACCGTCACGGGGAGCATTACGTTTCTTCCGAACGATCCCAACCAGACGACGGTCGGGGCTTACGACGAGTTCAAAATCAACGGCGGTTCCAACAGTGCCGCTGGTTCTTCCACTACGGCCAACGTAACCGGCATGTCCAACACGTTCTTCGAAACCGACACCACACCGAGTGGCACTCCGGAGCCGGGTACGATGTTGCTCATGGGCGGGGCTCTGGTCGGCCTGAGCACCATCATGCGCCGCAAGAAGTCGGTCTAAAGATAAAGGTTAACGATCTAGCGTCAGGGGCAGCCAGCTTCGGCCGGCTGTTTTTTTGTCTCGCTATTCTCTCGGTTCCCCTTCGATACTCTTCCATCCTCCTCGAGGCTTCAGACCAACGACAGGCGGAGCCGCTCTTCTAGTCATTCTCTTCGTAAACATTCGCCAGAAGCATCGGGTATCCCCGATTTCCAATGGCCTAAGGAATTTTCCTCTTTTGGTGGCGAAAAAAAGCGCTGGCTTCGACCGATACGGTAAAAGAACCCGAAGTCCCGTCAAAAGGACTCCCGGCTGGTTGCTCTATTCAGTCTGGATCGGACCCGCGAACGCATAGGTCTGAGAAAGCTGTCTGCAACGAAGCGATGGACACACATGTTGAATAAAACATTGAAAAGATTGATCCGAAGCTTCGGGCCTATGGGCCTGGCGGTCTTCTGCGTGACAACCGCAAGCGCTTCGTCTTTGTGCACAACCATGACAGCCGCGGACTTCGCGGCGCTCGGCGCCGGCGGCTGCCAGTTCAACAATACGACCTTTTACAGCTTTTCCTACAGCTATACACCGGGGGCCCTCTCGGCGCCGGTTCCCGCCGCTGCTGTGACCGTGTCCTTCTCTTCCGTCGGTGGCGATCCCTTGGAGCCGATTATCACATTCAGCGCGAATTGGGACAGCACACAGGAAGACATCAGCGATATTCGAATTCATTACTCAGCCTCCACGTTCGCATCCCCGGCTACCAATGGGATGACGCCTTCGATTGTTGCCGCTCAGATGGCGCTCTCCGGCAATTTCGGATTCAATAACACCACGGATCCATTGGGCTCTTTTGTGAGCGGCGCCGAAACCGTCCGTCTGGACGCGCCGGGAGTCGGATCCACGGCGCTTGACGCCAATATTCAGCCCGACTCTGGGACTTCCTACGGGTTGATGTCTGCAAGCAGCGGCAATGTGAGCTTTGCCGGGCAGACCCAGATCAGCATCTCAAAAGACATTCAGTTGTTCGCGGGTGACAATCCTGACGATGCGGACCTGCTTCAATTCCAGGACGGATTGACCGAGACAGTTTCACCCGAACCGGGCACCTGGTTGATCACACTCGGTGGCATGGCGGCCGGATTGGCAAACCTTCTCCTGAGACGGGCGAAAGGAAACGCTTGAGCGGGAGAATCTGCTTCAACTCGGCGGAGGAAAAATGAAAAAAACTCTCTTGATTCTTACTCTCGGCATTGTCGGCAGCCTCTTCCCATGCACGGCTTCGGCGGCGCCGCTTTGCACCTCGGTCGGGTCCACGCTGGACCTGTTTGTCGCCCTTGGATCCGGTGGCTGTGAGATGAACGGACTACTGTTTTCGGATTTTAACTACAGTTACAGTGTCACCAATGCAGTCAACCCGAACCGTGGCCGCGACGTACCGGCCAGCGCAGTGCTGGTTACTTTGACTCCCCTGAATACCGAGTGGTCCTTCGGAGGAAACTGGACGACTACCGGTTCGCAAACATCCACCTTGTCGCTTACGTATGACGTATCGTCGGTGACCCAAGAAGTGTCAATGCTGAACAGCGCATTCACGCAGAGTGTTACGCTCCCGGGGATGATCACTGAAAGCGCATCGTGCACCGGCGGCTCATGTGGTTCCACCGATTTTACGAACACGAGTTCCAGCATCGGACTCACTCCGGGTCCCTTGAGTATTTCCAATACAGCAAGCGAGAACTCGCAATCCGCGGCCGGCTCCGGCGGGTTGGTACACTTGTCGATTATCGACAACCAGTTCGCGCAATCGTCGGCCCCCGCGGATGCCCCAGAGCCTGTTACGACGGTTCTGATGGGAGCCGGGCTGCTGGCCCTAGCCGGACTGAGAAGATTCCGAGTGTAAGTTGACGGTACAACCTGTCTAAACGAAAACGGCTGAGCTTTCGGGCTCAGCCGTTTTCGCTTTTGAGGTCGTGGATGTTGAGCATGGCAGTGGTTTGAAGCCACTCTGCCATGCCCACATTCTTACTGAGGATTCACTACGCGGTCCGCTGCATTTCGGCCTTGTCGCCCGAAATCGCCGCCTGCGCGGCTGCCAGACGCGCGATCGGCACGCGATACGGGGAGCAGGATACGTAGTTCATGCCCACGCGATAGCAGAACTGCACCGAACTCGGCTCGCCGCCGTGCTCGCCGCAGATGCCGATTTCCAGGTCCGGATTGGTCTTGCGACCTTCCGTCACCGCCATCTTCACCAGCTTGCCGACGCCTTCCTGGTCGAGTACGGCGAACGGATCGTGCGCGAAGATCTTCTTCTCCTGGTAGTCCGGCTGGAACTTCGTATAATCGTCGCGCGAGAGGCCCATTGCCGTCTGCGTCAGGTCGTTGGTGCCGAAGCTGAAGAACTCCGCTTCCTTGGCCACTTCGCCGGCGGTGAGCGCGGCGCGCGGGATTTCGATCATGGTTCCGACCATGTACTTCAGGTTCTTCATGCCGGCCTTGCCGAGAACTTCCTCGGCCACCGCCACCACGATCTTCTTCTGGTTCTCCAGTTCCTTGACGCCGCCGATCAGCGGAATCATGACTTCCGGAATCACCTTCATGCCCTTCTTGGCCACCTGCACGGCGGCTTCGAAAATGGCGCGCGCCTGCATCTCCGTGATCTCGGGATAGGTGATGCCTAGGCGGCAGCCGCGATGGCCGAGCATGGGGTTGAACTCATGCAGTTCTTCCACGCGCTGCAGCAGGTCGGGCAGCACGGTCTTAAGAGTCTTCACCTCAGCGCCGAACCGCACGTACTTCGAGACCAGTTCCTTCTTCTTCTTGATATCGGCGTAAGGCAGAATGGCGACGTCCACCATCAGGTCCTCGCGCTTGGGCAGGAACTCATGCAGCGGCGGATCGAGCGTGCGGATCACTACCGGGAAGCCGTCCATAGCTTCGAACAGTCCGGCGAAATCCTTGCGCTGGAACGGCAGCAGTTTCGCCAGCGCCTTGCGGCGGTTCTTTTCGTCGCGCGCCAGGATCATCGCCTGCATGTACTCGATGCGATCTTCGGCGAAGAACATGTGCTCGGTGCGGCACAGTCCGATGCCCTCGGCGCCGAACTTGCGCGCGGCCTTGGCGTCGCGCGGGATATCGGCGTTGGCGCGAACGCCAAAGCTGCCGCGGAACTCGTCGGCCCAGCCCATGAAGGTGGCCAGGATGCCCGACGTCGGGTCGGCATCCAGCGTGTTGGCCTTGCCGCCGAAGACTTCACCGGTTGAACCATCGAGCGACAGCCAGTCGCCTTCCTTCAACGTCTGCGTCTTGCCGTTGACCGTGACCGTCACGCTCTTCTTGCTCTCGCTGACCGTGAACGATTCGGCGCCGGCCACGCAGGGCGTGCCCATGCCGCGGCAGACCACCGCCGCGTGGCTGGTCATGCCGCCGCGCGAGGTAAGAATGCCCTTGGCTACTTCCATGCCGTGAATGTCGTCCGGCACGGTCTCTTTGCGAACCAGGATCACCGGAGCCGTTCTTCGACGCTTCCACGGCCTCGTCGGCCGTGAAGACGATGGTGCCCACCGCCGCGCCCGGCGATGCCGGCAGTCCGGTGGCCAGCTTGGTGAGCGACTTCTTGGAGGCCGGATCGAGCACCGGGTGCAGGAGCTGATCGAGCTGTTGCGGATCGACGCGCAGCACCGCTTCCTTCTTGGTGATCAGCCCTTCCCCCACCATGTCGACTGCGATGCGAACGGCTGCCGGACCGGTGCGCTTGCCGTTGCGGGTCTGCAGCATGTACAGCTTGCCATCCTGGATGGTGAATTCGAAATCCTGGATGTCGCGGTAGTGGTTCTCCAGCATGGTGGTGATTTCGCGGAGCTGGTCGTAGACCGCGGGCATTCCAGGTTTCGAGTTCGCTGATAGGGTGCGGTGTGCGGATGCCGGCCACCACGTCTTCGCCCTGCGCATTCTCCAGGAACTCGCCGTAGAAAGCCTTCTCGCCGGTGGCGGGGTTGCGCGTGAAGCCCACGCCCGTGGCCGAAGTCTCGCCCAGGTTGCCGAACACCATGGCCTGCACGTTGACGGCGGTGCCGAGATCGTCCGGGAATCTGGTTCATCTGGCGATAGTGATGGCGCGGTCGTTGAACCAGGAGCGGAACACGGCGTCGCGCGCGCCGGCGAGCTGCTCGAGCGGCGTCCTGCGGGAACGGCTTGCCGGTCTTCTTCTGCACCAGCTTCTTGTAGCCGGCGATCACTTCCTGCAGGTCTTCGGCGGTCAGCTCGGTATCGAGCTTGGCTTTGGCCTTTTTCTTCTGGCCTTCGAAGACCTCGTCGAAATCGTGCTTGGCGACTTCCAGCACCACGTTGCCGTACATCTGGATGAAGCGGCGGTAGCAATCGTAGGCGAAGCGCGGGTTGCTGCTCTTGGCTTCCACGGCTTTCACGGTCTCGTCATTCAGGCCCAGGTTGAGGATGGTGTCCATCATGCCGGGCATGGAGAATTTGGCGCCCGAGCGCACGCTGACCAGCAGCGGGTCGGCGCCATCGCCCAGCTTCTGGCCCATGCGCTTTTCGAGCGTTTGCAGCGCTTCCAGCATCTGCTCGTTGATGTCCGCCGGCACGGCATTCTTATTCTGGAAGTAAATGTTGCAGACTTCCGTGGAGATGGTGAAGCCGGGAGGCACCGGCAGTTTGGCCCGGCACATCTCCGCCAGCCCGGCGCCTTTGCCGCCGAGCACGTCTTTCATTTTTCCGTCACCGTCGGCGGTTCCGTTGCCGAACGAGTAGACATACTTCTTCATTCTGGTTCGCTCCTATGAATTTGTGACGATTTCAGAAAAGTCCGCTATAGTGGAAAACTCCGCCAATAGCGTGTTGAGCAGCGTCAGACGGTTTTGCCGGACTGCGAGCATCCGGCGCGTTCACCAACACCTTGTCGAAGAACAGGTCCACTTTGGGACGCAGCCGCGCAATCACATTTTCCATGGGCTGGCCCGCAATGAGCCTGTACTCCTCGTACAGATCTTTTTCCGGACCGGCTTCGATGACAGCTTCGTCGAGCGCCGTCCCGCCCGCAAATTTGGCCTGCTCCAGAATATTGCGGATGCGTTTGAAGCTGGCGGCCAGCGGTTCGAAATCGGGAGTAGTCCGCAGATTCTGGATGCGCTGCAGCCGGGCTTCCAGGTCCACCAGGTTGCTCCAGCCGGCCGCCATGGCAGCGTTCACTTCGTCGTACTTGAAGCTGCGGATGTCCTTGAAGTAGAGTCTTCACGCGATCCTCGAAGAACGCCACGAGCGCCTGATCGCCGCCGAGGAAATCCAGCAGACGAATCTCGATGCCGCCTTCCACTAGGATCTTGACGACGCCCTGCGCGGCGCGGCGCAGCGCGAACGGATCGCGCGAGCCGGTAGGAATCATGCCCACGCCGAAGCATCCGCGCAGCGTATCGAGCTTGTCGGCCATGGCTACAAGTTGCGCCGTCCGGTGGCGTGGAATCGAATCTTCCATGCTCTCCGGCTTGTAGTGGTCGTAGATCGGCCTGCCAGACCTCGATCGGCTCGCCCTGCGACGCGTGCGTAAAGGCCGCCCACCACGCCTTGCAATTCGGTGAATTCTTTGACCAGCTCGGTGGTGAGATCGCACTTGAGCAGTTCGGCGGCGCGAACGGCATGTGCATCGCCGCCCAGTTCGTCCACCAGTTTCATCACGCGCTCCGTCTTTTCGAGATACGAGCCTAGCTTGGCCTGGAAGGTGACGTTGGCCAGGTCGGCTTTGCGGTCGGCGAGCGTTTTCTTCTGATCCGTCTCCCAGAAGAAGCGGGCGTCGTTGAAGCGGGCGCGCAGCACACGTTCATTGCCGCTGCGGACGAAGCCTTCGGGGTCGGAATCGATATTCATCACGGCGACGAACTCGGGCGCGAGTTTGCCCTCGGCGTCCTCTACCGAGAAGTATTTCTGGTGGTGGCGCATCACCGTGACGAGCACTTCTTCGGGCAACTCCAGAAATTGCGGATCGAAGCTGCCAGTGATGGCGGTGGGATATTCGGTGATGTAGACCAGCGTTTCCAGCAGCGCCGCGTCGGGTTTCACTCGGATGCCCGCCAGTTCGCCGCGGATCTTGTTGCGGCGCTCCTCGGCGGAAAGGATCACGTAGTGGTCGCGCAGGCGCTGTTCGTAGTCGGATGTGCCGATCACGATTTCGCGTGCGCCCAAGCGCCGATGTCCGGAGGTGAGAGCGTCGGAGCGGACGCCCGCCAGTTCAAACGGCACCACATCTTCGCCCAACAGCGCCACAATCCAGCGAATGGGCCGAATGAAGCGAGGGCCGCCCTTGCCGGTCCAATACATCGTCTTGGGGAAGTAGATCTGCAGGATCACGATTGGGCAGCGCTTCGGCCAGGATCTCCTTCGTCTGGCGTCCCTTCAACTGTTTGACAGAAACTGTAATATTCGCCTTTCGGCGTGGTCTCGATGGTGAGGGCTTCGACCTCGATGCCCTGCTTGCGGGCGAACCCCGCCACGGCTTGCGCGGGCGCCGATTTTGCGGGGCCCATGACGCGCTCTTCGCTGTCGGGTTGGCGCTCGCGGTAAACCCTCGGCGCGCAGCACCAGGCGTCGCGGCGTGGCATCGAGCATGGTGGACTCGTGCGGGATTTCTAGTTTCTCGAAAAGCAGGCGCAGGTTTTCGAGCGCGCCCGGAATCATCCAATCGGGAATCTCTTCGGTGCCGATCTCGAGCAGGAAGGGAAGGCTACTCATCAGGCCGTCACCTCGCTCTGCTGATCCACCCACGCTTGTGCCACTCCGACTGCCATCTTGCGCACTCTCTGGATCACTCCCACGCGCTCGGTTACGCTGATGGCGCCCCGGGCATCGAGCGTATTAAACAGGTTGGAGCATTTCAGCACCTGATCGTAAGCCGGCAGCAGCGGGAACCGTTTCTTATCGGCGCTCTTGGGATCGTAGAGTTTGAGCAGGCGTGTTGCCTCGCCTTCGTGCAGTTCGAACAGCTTCCACAGCGTCGCGATCTCGGCCATTTCGAAGTTGTAGACGGAATATTGCAGTTCATCGCGATAGCGCACGTCGCGATAGGTGAAGCCGTTGCCCCAATCGATGTCGTAGACGCTGTCCTTCACCTGCAGGAATGCAGTGAGGCGCTCCAACCCATAGGTCAATTCGGCGGGAACCAAATCCAGGTCGATGCCACCGCACTGCTGGAAGTAGGTGAACTGCGAAATCTCCAGGCCGTCGAGCATCACCTGCCAGCCGATGCCCCAGGCGCCCAGGGTGGGCGCTTCCCAGTTATCTTCTTCAAACTTGATGTCGTGCTTCCTCAGGTCAATCCCGATGGCCTCCAGGCTGCCGAGGTAGAGCTCGATGATGTCGGCCGGCGAAGGCTTCAGGATTACCTGAAGCTGCGAGTGCTTGTAGAGGCGATTGGGATTGTCGCCGTAGCGGCCGTCGGCGGGACGGCGGCTGGGCTGTACGTAAGCTACGCGATACGGGTCGGGACCCAACACGCGCAGAAAGGTCTCGGCTACCATGGTGCCCGCGCCCACTTCCACATCGTAGGGCTCCTGGATGATGGCGCCGCGTTCTGCCCAGTACTGTTTGAGCTTGAAGATGATGTCTTGAAACGATTGCATCGTTGTGTGATTACCGTATCTGCTCTTCGAGGAGCGGCGCCGTAATCAGTCTGCGTTCTACGTGCGCTTCCATCTGCTGCACCAGGAAACGCCGCAGGTCGGCGGCAGTGTCCTGGTCCCAACGGGCCTGTGAAAGCTGCGCAATCGGCGTGCGCAACATCTCCGCGGCAATCCACCTGGATTGCGCGCTCAACTCCCAATTGCTGCCTCCTGCCGTGGTCCGGCAGTGACTGCAGATCAAGCCGGGTCGGATGCGGCTGAAAAACGCCCGCTCCGCCTTGGCGTTGCCATCCGGGCCGTCATCCAGCAGGGCCCCGCAGCCGAGACAGACATTCAATTCCGGCAGCCAACCCGACAGGCGCACCGCCCACAATGAAAAATACGTTACAGCACGCCACGGCCTGCCCAACTCTTCGCCGGTCTCTGGAAGGTAATCCAGCACCGCCAGCAGAAGACGGAAAAACTTCTCGCTCGGCTCCGCGGCAGGCAGCATCTGCTCGCACACTTCCGCGAAGTAGTCCAGCGCCACGCTCGCCCAGTAATCGGAAGCCAGGCCGAATTGGGAATGGATCAATTCGCAGGAATCCAGGTTTACCAGTTCGCGATTTTCGCGCTGGAAATACGCCATCCGCACGTGCGATAACCGCTCCAGACCCGCGCCAAAAGGGCTCTTTGGACGCCGCGCCCGTTTGGCCACGCCTCGCAACTTCCCCTGGTCCCGGGTGAGAAAGCTGACAACGAGGTCCGCTTCTTTCAGCGGATACGTACGTAAAACAAGAGCTTCACTGACACGCGATGGCACACGTGGAAATTTCAGAGTATCACACATGAAAAGGGCGCTGGACGCTGTTTCGTGCGGCGCAATCGAACGGCAGGGAATCGTGCGCCGCCATGCATAGCGATCTCGTTGGTCGCCAGGCAGCAGCAGGCAGAGAGGGAGCTAGGGATGGCCGAATTCGTTGGCGTGGGGGATCAGTTCCATGTAGACCCGTTCCGGCAGATTGGTATGCCAAGCTCCGCTCAGGCGGGCGTAGCCGCAAACGCCGAGGAAGATCGCGACGATTCCGGCTGCCATCACCCAAGCAGGCACGGCACGCCGTCGAGGCGCTGCCAGGAACAGCGCTCCCGCGGCGGGGCACTCGGCGACGCATTGCAGGCAGCCCGTGCATTCGCCGGATTGGATGCTGATCAGCCGATCGACTGGCAGCGCCGAGGGACACGACTTCGCACACTTACCGCAATCGATGCAGAGGTCAGTGTCGCGGCGGATGCGCAGTGGGCTGGCCATTGCCGCGAAGCCCAGCATCGCTCCATAAGGACACAGGTAGCGGCACCAGAAATTCTGCACCAGTATGGAGCCGGCCACAAGCAGTGCGATCACGACACCGCCGGTGACGCCCAGCAGACGGAAGAAGTTGAGCATCTTCACGTCATCCACAATTCCGTAAGGCCCTTCCAGAAAGGCGCGGATGGCGGGCACGGGCATCGAAACTACGGCGTAGAGAAATAGACCGAGCAGCAGGTACTTCAAGCTGCGCAGCCCGATATCGAGGCGGCGCGGTAGGCGGAAGTTGCGGCGAAAGAGGCGGCGTCCCAATCGCCAGAGATACTCCGAAACCGTCCCCACAGGGCAAAGCCACCCGCAGAAGCTCTTGCGGAAAATCCAGGACGCCGCCAGGAACGCGATCAGCAGGAACATCCCGGCGGGATGCAGCGTGGGGATGCTGCCGGTGCTGAGGAAGACTTTGAGGTTCATGAGCGCCGCGATGGGCAGCCAGCCCTCGACACCGGGCGGCCGGCTGGCCCATGTGGACCGGCCGCCTTTTTCGTAGTAGCGCACGAAGAGCCAGAACTCGACACCAATCCAGACGTTGAGCGTCAGGAAGGCCAGTTGAAACGTGCGCCGCAGCACCTGGGAGCGGTCGCGGGGCGCGCGTTTCACCAGTTTCTTGCGCGGCGGGGCTGGAGCGGCGGCGGTCACGGCATCACCCCCGGGCGGCTTCCATTTCGATGGCGCGCGGGAACAGGATGTTGTTTTCCAGATGGATGTGCTGGTGCAGGTCGGCTTCGAACTCGGCCAGCACGCGGTATAGCGTCTGGAAACTCATGCAACCATCGGGCGGAGCGGTGTAGCCATCGCTGAGGCGGCGCAGATCGCGCAACGCCTGGCCGGCATCGTCGTGCTCATGCAGCATCATGGCGACGGGATTGCGAACGCTGCCGAAGGGCGCGGGTCGCACTGGTTCGTGTGCGATGACGGATTCTTCCAGCCGCTCGATAGAGGGGAACAGCATCATTTCTTCCTTCATCAGGTGCTGGGTCAGTTCCTGGCCGAGACCTCGGAAGGTGTCGCGGAGACTATAGAGTTCGGGATGGCGGCTGCCATGAGCCGAGCAAACTTTTTCGAAGAGCGCGCTCAGTCTTTCGATTTCTTCGCGGGTATAGCGATGATGCATGTCGCGGATGTGGGCGATCAGGATGGCGAGCGGTTCGCTTCGCCAGTCGCGGCCCGGCGCGGCGGGGATGCCGGTGTTGTCGAGCGATCCGAGCACCTAGTCGACCGCCAGATGGGCATCGTCGCAGGCTTGGCGGAGGGTTTGGCTACCCCCACAGCAGTAGTCCAGATGAAACTTCTCGAAGATCCTGGTAACGGTGGGGTTCTCGATGGCCAGTTCGCGGAGGGTTTTTTCGGTGGTAGCGCTCATGACCTGAGAGTAGACCCGGGAGGCGGGGGAGGGCGATGACGTAAGTCACAGGGGAGGCAGGAGACAGGAGACAGAATGCGCGGTAGGCTTTCTAGCTCTTAGCTTCTTCTTCCAGCAGCGCTTCCTTCAGCACCGTCACCGTTCGGCCATCGATCCGAATCATACCCTCGGCCTGGAGTCTCGAAAGATTGCGGGAGATCAGCTCCCGGACGGTGCCGATTTGGGCAGCGAGTTCCTGGTTTCCGGCGGGCAGGGGGAATTCGATTCCTTCGGCGGTGCGCTTGCCATTCTGCCTGGCAAGGCGGAGCAGAAATGCCGCCAGGCGGTTGCGCACCGTGGTGAAGGACAGCTCTTCGATCATCCCTACCAGCTTTCGCAGCCGCGAGCCTACTACTCGCAGGACTTTGAGCGCCACCTCGGGATGTTCCAGGCAGAGAGCGTGGAAATCCTGCTTGCGGACCAGCAGCAGCGTGGCCGCTCCCACCGCGTTGGCCGAGGCGGGATAGTTGCCTCCATCGAAGACCGGGACTTCCGCGACGGAGTTGCCGGGACCGTCGATGCTGAGCACCTGCTCCCGTCCGCCCGGGGAACTCTTGAAGATGCGGATGTTTCCGGTCTGTATCACGTACATGCCGGAGCAGCGCTCACCTTCGGCGAAGATCATTTCGCCGGGCTCGCAGCGGCGCGGGACCGCGCGCTGCGCCAGGAACGTCAATTCAGCGTCCGTGAGGCCTGCGAAAACGGCAACCTGGGACAGGGTTGTGCGGTAATCCACCAGCGTGTCCGGCACGCAGGATATTGTAGCGCGTCCCTGCTACGGCTTCGTTACTTCCCGACGTAGAAGTAAGTATTGAAGCCGGTGCCGGCAGGTCCCAAACCCGAGCTGGCCACACCGTTCAGTTGTATGAACAGGGTGGTCTGCCCACCATTGTTGGCGCTGGATGCCGGAGGTGTGGCCATCGGGATCTGGGCGTTGATTTGCCACAGGCCGACCAGGCCCGGAGTTAAACCGGAGAAGGACACCCACGAGGTGCTGTGGCTGCCTGCCGTGCCAACGTCCCCCGGCAGAGGTGTACCGCAATCGTCGATGAAGCAGGAACCCATAAAGACTCTCGTCGGCGATGCAACGGTACCCGATAGGGGAGAAGCGACCGCGGGAGATCCATCCGCTGGTGGATTCGTCACGATTCCTTGGCCTGTGCCGAAGATCTGGATGACCGATCCACGAGGAGCGGGATTGGAAGCGCTGTTGATACTGAAGTCCTCATTGAGTACGCAGGCCTCACGCTGTGTTCCGGACTGACTCGTCGGGCAGAGGTAAATACCTGGAGCGATCGTATTGATGGGCACCTGCTGTGCGCCCAGCACCTGGCCGGTAGAAACCTGGACCACTTCGATTTCCACGTTTGTGCCCACGGGCGCCGATTCGGGGACGAGGAAGTTGATTTGGCCCGGCGACACAAAATAGAGCGGCGCGGGAGTTCCTGCGAAAGTCACCTGAAGGTCGCCGAGGGAGGTTGGCCACGTGGTGCCGCTCTCCGCCGCCGTATTGGCCCCAAACTGCGTGGCCGACGCCAAGGGGTAGAGTGTGGCCATCATGGCAGGAGCCAGCGGTCGCGCCAACGAAGTGGCGGCGTTTACCGCCGTGAAACCCTGATAGAAAACGGCAACTCGGTTGTATGAATCTGCCACGAACAGGTCGCCGTTTTGGTCCTGCGCGACTGCCAAGGTAGCTAACAGAGTGTTGTTGACCACGTCCTGGATAGTAGCGGTGGCCGTTCCATTATTCTGCAGCGTATCGTATTTGGGATAGCGCACCAGCGTTCCGGATTGCGTATTCGCCACCCAGATTTCACCTGTGCCCGAATTGACGTAAATGCCGTGCGGCGAGTTGAGGCCGTTCAACTGCAGAATCGACGTGTTGCTGGTCTGTGAACTGTTCGGGTCTCCGAAAACCAGGACCCGGTTGTTGCCGGTGTCGGCCACGTAAAACTGGCCATTGGTATCGGTGGCAATGTTGCGCGGCGCATTGAAGGAAGCGAGACCCGAACCGGCAGGTTTGGCGACGGCCGTGAAACTGCCGCCTTGACCAAAGACCTTGCTGGCGGCTTTACCGTTGTCTGCGCCCGCTGTGAAATCGCCGTTGGCGGAGAAGGGAAAGTACAGGACGCGGTTATCGTGAATGTCCGATACCAGCAGTCCCGACTTACCGCTAATGGCCACACCATAAGGCTGTGACATGTAACTTTGGGTGGTTTGGATAATCGAAAAGTTGAAGCTGGTCTGTCCCAAGACCAGGTCCGCGGGCTGGAAGTCGGCGCCGGAGGTCCAAGGATTGGGGAAGCGCAGCACCCGTCCGTTGCCGGAATCGGCCACGTACACCGCTCCCTTCGAATCCACAGTCACGCCGTATGGGAGACACAGGCTGCTTTGGCTGGGATTATTGAGGCTGCCGGCGGTGGTGGGATTCGGCGAATAGTTGCACACCGTGGTGGATTTGTCGGGTTGGCCGAGTACGATATCGGGGACGGTGGAAGGCGTGAGCGTGCGGGCGTCCTTGAAGCCCAGGACGCGGTTGTTGTGCGGATCTGAAACCCAAAGATGCGGCACAGGGCCGGTAGTATCGAAGGCCATGGATGTTTCGGAGTAGGCTCCCTGGGCGTAGAAGCTGAACTCCTTGCCCTCGACCAGATTCATGGCGAACTGGTTCATCCTATCCTGTCCCAAAACGCGGGTGGCTCCGCCGAAAGTAGTCCCCGACTGCGGCATCACGATCATGCGATTATTGCCCGAATCGCACACAAACAGCTCTTTGGTGGAGGCAAGGTAGACCGCCGACGTGGGGTTGGCAAGCGAAGAGGAGGAAGGAACCGGGGTTACATACGATCCCCCCGTGACGAACTGATTCGGATTGACGTCCGTCAGCAGAAAGTCCTTCTGGCCGACTACAGCGGTCGCTTGCGGAGAGAAATAGGTTGACTCGGCGGGCCACTGCTCATAGGGAGGGAAGATGAGGATCCGGTTCAAAGCCGAGTCGACCACGCCAACGGTGCTATCGGGGAGAATGAAGACGGCTCCCGGATCTGATAACACTGTTTGACCCTGGAAAATCGAAAGCAGGCTGGGATCCTGTCCTTGAAAGGATCCGAGTTGGCTAGGTACGATCACGCCCATGATGCGGTCGGCCGAGAGGTTGCCATTCTGGGAAGCTGGGTTCGAATACACCAGCACGCGTCCCTGGCTGCCGATGGCGTCGCATACATAAAGACGCCCTTTGGCATCGAAGCCGAGGCCATTCACCAGGCCGAATTGGTTCTTGGCTTGAAAGCTGGCGAGGTTGTTCCCTAATGCCGTGGGTTGCGAACTGGCCAGGTTCGACTGCCCCAGGACGATATCGGCTTGAGCCGTGCTATTCGTCACCTGAAGATTTGCCGCCGGGAAGCGGAGCACCCGCGCATTGCCCGGGTCGCTGGCCCAGAGATTGCCGCTGGCATCGAACGCGAGGCTGGATTGGAAGAGAGAGTTGCCGCTGGACAAAGCCAGGCTTCCGGCGCTAACCTGCCCCGTGTAGTTTGGGCTGCGACCCGTGATGCCGGGCTGTCCCAACCACAGGTCGGGGATGATCTGTCCCTGTTGGCTGAATGGCTTGGGATAGCGCAGAATGCGGTTGTTGCCGCTATCGGCGACATACAGATTGCCCTTGGAGTCGACGACCAGGCCGGTGGGAGAAAAGAGCCCGGTGGGATAGCTGCCGCCCGGCCCTTGCGGGCTGGTGGAAAACAGGTCCTGCTGGCCGATCACCAGATCGGCAGTTTGGCCGTTGGAGAAACCTGTGGCATTCTTCCAGGCCAGGACGCGATTGTTTGACAGGTCGGACACGTAGACTGCCGCGGTGGCGCCGGACGTGTCGAGGGCAACGTTTTGCGGGGACCAGAATTCTCGGCCCTCCACGCGATTGGGCGCTCCCGCCTCTGGAAAGAGCTGAGGTTGTCCGACAGCGCGAGACGGCTGGCTATTGAGCGTGACCGACGTGGTTTGAGAGAACGCCGCAGCAGCACCGATAGATAGTAGAGCGAAAACACAAGTAGTCTTAAGTTTCATGGAATCAATCCAGGCGGGCGCGACGCGGAGAGCGCTCCTCATGAGGATACCAAACGCGGACAATTGATGGCGGCAGTGACGGGAGTGAAACATGGCTGGGAGTAAGATATCTCTCATCCCTTTGGTAAACTGGGGGTTGACTCACAATCGTCCGGACCCGTTACGCGTATGCGCGGTGAGCTTTCTCAATACCACACCGTTGGTGTGGGGGATGCTTCACGGCGAGCAGAAAGGCCTGTTTGCACTCGATTTCCGCATCCCCGCGGAATGTGCGGACCGATTAGCTTCGGGCGCGGCCGACATCGGAATTGTTCCCTCATTCGAGCTGACCAGGCTCAACCTGGAAGTGATTCCAGGAGCTGGAATCGCATGCCACGGCGCAGTGCGGAGCATTCTGCTGGTGTCCTCGCGGCCGGCCGGGGAGATCCGTACCCTGGCGGTGGATTCGAGCTCTCGAACCTCGGTGCAACTTGCCCGGGTGATCTTGGAGCGCAGGTTCGGCGTGTCCCCGGTATCGATTCCCCACGCTCCGGACTTGGCGGCGATGCTCAAGATCGCTGATGCGGCTTTGATCATAGGGGACCCGGCACTGCGGCTCGATCCGGAGACGTTGCCATACCATGTCTACGATCTGGGGCAGGAATGGGTGGAATTGACGGGCTTGCCGATGGTGTTCGCGGTCTGGGCCGGGCGGCCGGGGATGTTGTCCCCGGGAGTCGGAGAGGCATTTCGGGAATCGTGCCGCTTCGGAAGGGCGCGCATTGAGGAGATTGTGGCCTCCGAGGCTGAGCGCCGTGGGTTTGCGGAGGACTTGGTTCGCGAGTATTTGCAGCGGCACATCGTACACGAATTGGGTCCGCGGGATTACGAAGGGATGGATTTGTTTCTGCGGTATGCACGGGAACTGGCCCCGAGCGCGGCGGCGTGATGATCGTGAGCCGCGTCAGCCCGGACCTGCGGTTTGACCCGGAGCCGTTGGTTCTCTATACTAAAGGGACACTTGCTGGAAAAACACCGATGTATATCTTATTGATGATTGTTCACGTAGTGGTCTGCCTTTTCTTGATTGTGGTGGTATTGCTGCAAAGCGGAAAGGCGGCAGATTTGGCGGGCGCGTTCGGCGGTATGGGATCGCAGACGGCCTTCGGACCGCGCGGCTCGGCCACGCTGCTCTCGCGGGCCACCACGATTTCAGCGGTGCTGTTCATGGTGACGTCGCTTTCGCTGTCGGTTTTGGCATCGAAAAGCGCTGGGTTGGCGACGACTGTGCTGGAGGATGTGCAGCAGAAATCGGCTCCCGCGAAGAAGTCGACGCCGATTCCGGCGCCGCAGCCTGCGGTACCGCAGGGCGGGAACACGATGCAGCTTCCAGTGCCTCCGGCGCCGGCTCCTGCGAAGAAGTAAGTCCACAAAATGCGGAGGTGGCGGAATTGGCAGACGCACTAGCTTGAGGTGCTAGCGGGAGCAATCTCGTGGGGGTTCAAGTCCCCCTCTCCGCACCATTTTCAATAACTTACAGGCACTCGTCGAGCGGGTGCCGCGCTAGTACTTGTGTGCCGAGCGCGTTTTGACTCGGGCCCCCACATGCATTTCCAACAACTTCCAGCTCTTCGACGCATTAGTATTGTCTCCGTGTTACCGTTTGTGCCGCGCACATGCGAAGCAGTTGCGGCGGAACAGATGTCGAATGACTCCAAC
This sequence comes from uncultured Solibacteraceae bacterium, assembly GCA_963815475.1. Classification (GTDB taxonomy): domain Bacteria; phylum Acidobacteriota; class Terriglobia; order Bryobacterales; family Bryobacteraceae; genus Sulfopaludibacter. Next base: position 5,028,929 of record CAWFHD010000003.1, read on the forward strand.
AGTCGCTGACGCAAGCCGTTGACGATTCACCTTTTGGCCAACTGTAACCATCACGATTTTCTTGAATTTCGGTAACGCTTTGACGAGATGAACGGTAACGTTTCTATTCGCGTCCAAGGCAACGCCCAATCACGCGATCCCGGCCGAGCGCACTAAACCGATGTAGTATCTATGCAGATCGAAGTAATTCCGGGCGCCTGGGGGGATTTCGAGGGGGAGGGAGTTTTGGATGCGATTGAGTTTGGCGTTTCAGCCGGTGTCCTGCTCTTCAGATGTTCCGCGATCTGCGCTGACACTGGCGCCGCCGTAGCCATCCTGCAGGAGAAATGTCTGGCCTGCCACGGTGAATCGAGCGCTTCTGTCCGGCCTCGTCCTCACCACGCGTGAAAACCTGCTCAAAGGCGGTTTGCGCGGTCCCGCCATCGTGCCCGGCAAGGCTGCGGAAAGTTTGCTGTATAAGGCGGTGTCGGGGAGCGGCGAAGTCCTGCGAATGCCGCTCGTCGGTGGCTGATTGCCCGCCGCCGATACGGCCGTCATCAAAGAATGGCTGGATGCCGGCGCTCTCTGGCCCAAAGCATTTCCGGTCACAGCCAGTCAATGGTGGGCGTTGCGAAAGCCGAAGCGTCCCGCGGTTCCCTCCGGCGCGCCCAACCCACCGCTCGATCCTGAAAATGGAGGCGGCAAAGAGTTTTCGGACACTACGCGATCCAGAGCACCGCCACAGACGAAAGCTGCTCATCATCTCGGTGCGGCCGCATAATAATCGCTTCCGTTCGTCGCCTCCGTCGCGGCCGCGTGTCGCAGCCTTTTCACACAGGATTTCGAGTCCTTTTAGAGTACAGCCGGAACCCGGACCAGAAGCCGACGTAGAAATTTTCTCAGCTGGTTGAAGTTGACGGGACGCGTTGCATACGTATTTTCACCAATCGGAACTTCTGCACCTTCTGCGACAGTCAGAATGCAGAACATGACGATGGGAATGCTATCGCTCAGGTTCGCGCGAGCCCGTACCCCACGGGCGAAGGCAGTGACATAATCGCCGGACTGGTCGAGACTAATCAAGATGAGGTCAGGCCGAACCCGCATCGCCGTATCGATAGCGTCCTCTTCGTTTCTTGCGGTATGGATCCGGTGACGGTCCGTCTCGAGGAGAGCCTTTATTCCGTCACGGAGATATTCAAGGTCCGCCACTACAAGGATAACCGCTCCATGTTGTTGCTTAGTCTTCGCCACAACACCTCGAAATAACTGCTTTGGTCAGGCGAACTGCCCTGATCGACGTACGCCATCCTAGGCAACGCTCTGTGCCTTACCTCGCCTTACGAACAGACGCATATGTCATAGTCCACTTCGCGGCAATGCAAACTGGGTGTGTTTAAGCAGTCGGCATTTTCTACCCGAGTCGCCCTTTGTGGACTCTAAGACCCGTCTGACTAGGACTTTGAGTCCTGACGAATCAGGACGTGCGGACCACTTTACGCCGGCAGAGCGCTCATTCCAATTAACCGGCGGCCCTTCCCCCGACGCTTCGCGAGATCACTTCGAATGCTGGTTGACGGCGTCCGGCGCAATCCTGAACAAGCGTTCTGTTGTACTCCGCCGTAATCGCCCAATAGCACTCACAAACCGCTTTTTCCAAACCGATCCGATCGACAATCGTAATTCGCCCGCGCGCGTAACGAATCAACCCGGCATCCTGCAACCGCCCCGCGGCCACGGTAACCGTCTCGCGCCGGCCGCCCAATAGGCGCGCAATAAACTCCTGCGTCATTACCAGTTCATCGGACGTGGCATGATCGCGGGCCAGCAACAGCCAGCGGCAGAACCGCTTCTCGAGGGTATGGAGGCAGTTGCAGGCGGCAGTGAGCGAGATCTGCGTAATCAAAGCGTCTGTATACCTGAGCAAGATACGCTGAAACGTTCCGCAGCGGCCGAATTCATCCCGCAAGCCTTGCGCGTCCATGCGGTAAGCTTCTCCTGCCAGCCCCACGATAGCGCTGGTCGTCGTTCTGCCGTTGCCAAGGAAAAGGGATGTACCCCAAACGCCACTGTTCCCAAGCAGGACAATTTCAGCCGTCGCGCCATCCCGCATACCACATACCAACGACACGATGGAAGTCGTGGGGAAGTAGGCGACGCTCAAGCGGTCTTCCGCGTCCGAGATCACATCTCCGAGCCGGAGGCTCACGCGATGTAAGTGGGGGAGCAGGCGTTCGTATTCTGTGCCGGAGAGGCTGCCCAGAAGCCGGTTGGCGGAGGGTTGAGTTTTTGTTCCGGTGTGCATGGTGGTCACTTGTCGGCGGTGTGTATTACTAAATCACGCCAGACAGGAGTATATGTGGCCAGTTTCTGGGGGGTCTGTGTGGTAGCGCACGGACGGGCGCCAGCAGGCGTGACAGAGTTTAGAGGTTTCCTGCGAGGGGACAGGTGAAATATGGCAAGCAGACTGAACGGTTACGCGGAAGAAGCGGAATGGTATGGAGAGCAGGAGTTCAACGAAACACCATTTCTCGATCCTCGCATGCATGAGCAGGCGGAGCCGCTACGCGAGTCGTATGTCAGCACGTCGCTGGCTGGAAACTGGGAGTTCACTACACCCTTTCTTCCAGGCGAATCGACCGAGGCGGGAGAGGGCGAGGCTGAAGCTCCGGAAGTCGCCGCATTCAGCGAAATCACCGCGGAGTTGAAGGACACGCTGTTTCGCGAGGCCCTGGAGCAGCTCGCGGACGAGGCCATCGAAGCGCATGCGGAACAGCTCGAGGGCGAGTATGGGGACCGAGAGACTCGCGATCGGTTCGCCGAGCGGCTGCTCAACGAGCATTTTGCGCCGCTGGCCGCGCAAGCCGAAGCGATGCTCGACCGCTTCTTCGAACGTCTGGAAACATATGAAGCCGAGTCGCTGACCGATACCGAAATCGATCGCATCTCCAATGAGGTCCTGCCCTCCGGAACACCCCTGTCTCCCGCCTCCGAGCAATTTCTCGGCGGCCTGCTCCGCAAGGCCACCAAGCTGGTCTCCGGCGCCGTGGACCTTGCCAAGAAGGGCGTGCAGGGGGCTGTGAGCCTCGCCGGAAAAGGCTTGTCGGCCGTGGCGAGCCTGGCACTCGGTCCGTTATTGAAGCCGCTGAAGATGCTGGGAAGCTTCCTGCTCAAGCACGTCGTGAAATTCGCGCTCAACCAGCTCCCTCCGGCTCTGCGGCCGCTCGCGCAGAAGCTTTCGGACCGTCTATTCCAGGCGATCGGGAGTGAGACCGAAGGGGAAGCATACGAACAGACCGAGTCGGAATCGCTGGCTGCCGCACCGGATGCCGCGCGCCTGGAAGCCGAGTTCGACGTGCAGGTGGCGCAGCTCTTGCTGACGCCCGACGAGGCCGAGACAGAGTATCTGGTCTCCAGCTATGGAGAAGGGGAGAGCTACGCATCTCCGATGCCTGCGCTTGACGATACTCGGACACAACTGATCAAGGAGCTGTCCACGCTGCAGACCGGCGAAGGCGCGGGGCCGGTTATGGAACAGTTCCTCCCGGCGCTATGGCCCGCGGCGAAGGCGGCAATCACCATACTTGGGCGGCCGAAGCTCGTATCGTTTCTCGGGAACCAACTCAACGGACTGATCAAACCGCTGATCGGCGCCGAACCTGCCAAGCTGTTGGCCCCTTCCATCGCCGACGCCGGACTGCGCATCTTCGGCCTGGAAGCGAATCAGGATCCGCGCACCGTTGCCTCGGAGGCGCTGGCGGCCACGGTGGAGGAAACGGTGAACGCTGTCGCGGAGTTGCCCCCTCACGTGCTGGAAAATGAAACCCTGCTGAGCGACGCAGTCCACGAAGCCTTCGAAAACGCGGCGTCTACTTATTTTCCGAACTCCGTAATCAAACCGGCAGTGCGCGAGAGCGTCGAGCAGCACGGTAAGTGGAACCGCATGCCGGCACAATCAAGACAGAAGAGATACGCGAAATACAGCGATTCCCTGCCAGTGGATATTTCTCCCCGGGTTGCCGGCGGCGTCGACACGTTCGGCAGTTCCACGCTGCACGATCACCTCCGGGATCATCATGGCCTGCAGGATGGACGCTCCTTCAAGGGGAAGGTTTCGTTGTACCAGGCGCTCCCCGGAACTCGCGGCAGTACGATCGCCCGCGCGGAGGGGTTCCCGGCATCTCAGTTACATCCTCTTACACCGCAGGCTGCAGGTGCGCTGTTAGGACCGAATGCCACGCTTGGCCGACATACTCCCCAGCCGTACCTGACCAGCCCTCAGAAGCTTCACGTTAACCAGCGGCTCTATCGGCTTGAGCCGCCAACCGGCGACCATCATCATCATCACCCCCGCTCCATCCACTCGGAGATCCTTATCAATTTGTTGCGTGGCGAAATCCGGCTGTGGCTCTATCTCAGTGAGCCCCTCTCCCAGCGAATCGTGGCGGATCTGGCCAAGCCAAATAATACAGTGGCTGCTTTTCGGCGCATCAAACCACTGCTGAGACGGATTACCGAGGCCCTCAAGACGACGGGCGCACATCACCATCTCTCGCCTCACATCCTGGTGGTCAGCCAAAAGCCGAATTTGCATGGAAGGGCGCCGCATTGGCTGAAACACGCAGGCCATCACTTGGGCGCCAAGATCGGCGAATGGGCTCAAGTGCAGTTGGCACAGTACCTGCGCAATAGCGCCGAAGATTTCAAGCGTGCTGGTGCGTCCCATCATGACGGTGTGACGCTGCGAATCACGATGACCAACGTTCCAGGCATGGATCTGCTCCAGCAGTTGTCACAAGGAAAGGCTCCTAAGGACCTCTCCCTCGCTGAATGGCCCAAGGGATCACCGGCCTTCCAGGTGATCGCTCGGCCTGGCTACGCCATCCACCGGTTGAGGACCTAATCTTCGATGAGCACGCAGATGAACACCCAGGCGATGGCTGCTGTCACGGAGCGGATGAGCGCAGCGCTCCGCTCGCAGGTGTTGCGTCAGATCAATCACTGGGAGGGTGCGGCTGAGCGTCTGGACGACTTCGAGGCCACAGCATCGCCGGACGCATGGGCCAGCCTGGAGCGGTACGTTGGCGTAACGCTGCGTAGCGGACTAAGAGAAGCGCGCGATCAGTTAAAGAGGGAAGCGGTGGCCGTGCGGGCGGTCTTCAACGCGGCGCGGACCCGGCAGGAACTGGAACGAGTGGCCGTTCACGTGGCCCTGTTTCGGAAGCGCTACCTGCAAACCGAACTGCTGGTCGACTTCTACGTTGCTGCTGTTCGAGCACGCGCCAATCCCGAGGTGGGCTTGCAACTTCGAGCCTGCGACGTCATGGCTCAACGTGTGGTTCGCGGTGCGCTGGAGCAACTCAACATTAAAGCGCCTCCGATCATGACCTATTTCACGACCGGCGTCGGCGCTTCGATTCTGCGCATAGGCACGCGGCTCTGGGATGGATCGCTGAGCCCGATCGCAGCCATCAGGCTGACCTATCACAATCGATTCAGAACCACTTCGCTGTTCCACGAGTGCGGCCATCAGGTTGCAGGAATCACGGGATGGAACGCGGGATTCGCGGGAGTTCTCCGCAAGGAGCTGGCCAGGGCGGGTAATGAGATGGCGGAAATCGTCGCAAGCTGGGCGAACGAAATGGCGGCGGACAGCTTTGCGTTCGCTTACAGCGGGTATGCCGCAGTAGTCGCGTTGTCCGATGTAGTAGCCGGTCATGGCGCCGAGGTGTTTCGCTTTGTGCCCGGAGATCCTCACCCGATCGCCTATCTGCGCGTGTTACTTGGGGTGGAAATGTGCCGCCGGTTTTATGGCATAGGCCCCTGGGATGAATTGGCCGGCGCCTGGGAGCAACTCTACCCAATCCACGATGCGTCACAGTTCTCCGCATCCATCGTAAGAGCGGTTGTCCCGCTGCTGCCGCGCATTGTTGAAGCGGCGTTACTCACGCGCATGCCCTGTTTCCGGGAGAAAACTCTGGCTGAGCTGGTGGACCCGCTGCGCGTTTCCCCGGGCGCGCTCCGCGAGATGGAGCGCAATGCCCACGGTTCTGCCTTCACATCGAGCCATTGGATCTGGAACGAATGCGTTCGACTTACAGCGCTCACGGGTTTACGATATGCAACCGAACCGGAGCATGGGTCCGCCGTTCTGAAACAACAAGAAGACTGGATGATCAGGCTCGGCACGATCACGGCCAGGGCAGCTTAGCCAGAAAAGCACAATTCGTGGAAGAAAAGGAAGACGATGAAACGACGCGAAGGATATCCCGCCGCATCCACCACTCCGCCCGAAGTTACATTCCGGAAGGAGGTTCTCGCTGCCGCTCGAAAGTCGGCCCGCGCGGAAACGCGTCTCGCCGACGAGGTCGGCGCGTTCACCGGAAACCCGAGCACGGCCCAGGAACAGACCGACTATCAAGAGCTGGTAGCGCTCCTTCAGAGCCTGGATGGGCCCGAGCCCTTATTGAGGATCCAGGGTTACAGCCGCGCAGTTTTCCCGCAGCCAGTCGATCCAACAGACACTTCCGAAGAATAAGCCGAATGGAAACGATTCATTGAGAGGACTTCGATCATGTTTCGCCAACTCGTAACGCCACATCCAAATTCGCCGCCGACGCAGGACGTCATCGATAACATCAATAGCGTCTTCACCTATCACCCGCTGCAGCTCTCGGCGATCATCGAGACGGTATGGCTCAATCGCTATAATGCGGCGCCAACCCCGATCAGTTCTCCGTTTGTTCCGTGGCCTCTGGAGATCACCTTCCCGATTCTGAGCGCCCCGTTCATACCGGGTTATTCGTGGCCCGGCGCGAATCCCCTCACTCCACCGTCGCCCACACAGCCCCTCGCACAACCCGGCTTGGGATGGCAAGGCACCGCACCCACGGTGTTGACGCCGCCCACAGCACCAACGAACTGGGACCACCTGATCTACGCGTACGTCATCGAAAACACACGCATCTATGAAGTCTTCAGCAGATTACTGAGTAAGTACATTCACGGTGGGGAACTCGAGACACCCAGCCCGGCAAGCCAGCTCTTCTGGCGCAACCTGGAATATCTGATCTACGGGGACGCCGCGCCGTCGATGGTCTTTACCACATCCAGTCGTTTGCGCCGCGACGAGCAGGCAGGCCGGTGCTCGACTTATTACTGGATGTTCGGTATCGACCTGTCACACGCCCCCCAGCTTGCCGCCGAACATCGGTATGAAAAGCCCGCCGGCTCCAATCGCGAATTTATTCCGACATTTGAAGCCTTTGGCCGGGAGGTCTGGCGTGGAATCGTAAACGCCAAGAACCAAGTCGGCCCTAATGACACAGACCCGCGAGTCATTGCCAATCTTGCGGAACGGATCTACGACATGATGGAGACCCAACGCCAAAGCGGCAACCAATCACGCGAAGAGTTTCGAGCGGTCACGATCATGTCGTTCCTGCACCTGGCGGTTCTGTACGACTCGCCGGCGGTGAAAGACTTGAGGGCCGAGGCCTCCAGCCCGGAATTGAGGTTGCAAAAAATGGCAGAACGTGTCGGCTTGTCGGCGCATCCGAAGTCGAAAGCTCTCTTCGACCTGGCGGGGCCTTTCTCGAAGCTGTTGCAGACGATTGAAACCGGGAAATACAATACCTCCGCGAATACTCCGCTCCTATATGCAGAGTTGCCTCCGACCCCCATCTCCCGAAACGCGGAAAACGTGATCGACCAATATACCCTGGCGACCGGCCACGATCTGAAATCGTTGGCAGTTTCGGCGGTACGGGCGCCACAAATACGGCCTTGCCCGCGCCCGCGCCTAAGAAGCAGGTGCTGGTTCCGCAATTGGCGGCCCCGCGTCCGAATGGGCACGCGCGGCCTGGACAATAGGAGCAATGGCGCCAACGCTGAGGTCCTCGGATGCTAGAGACAGACTTACGAGAGTGGGAAGAATACGACGCCAAACTGTCGGATGGTCCTTTCGTCGGGTTGCCCGCTCTGGCGGCGCAGCGGTCCGGAAGCGAGTTGCGCCAAACGTCGTATGAAACGCCGGGTGGAGTCGAAGGGCCATTTCTCCTGAGGGATGTTGGCGAGACAGCATCGGAGACCGAGGCGGAGCGTCGCGGCAGGTCAGCCCACAGAACACCAAAACTCAGGACCAGCTATGCAGGACCATCGCTCCCCGGCGGCGACTGCGATTGCGGGGATCCGGCGAACGATCCGGCAACCGATGAATCTACCGAATTCGAAGGCTCGCAGGAGTCGGAGGCGGAGGCGGAACGTCGCCGCAGGTCAGTCTACAGAGCACCAAAATTCAGGACCAGGTATGCGGGACCATCACTCCCCGGCGGCGACTGCGATTGCGGGGACCCGGCGAACGATCCGGCAACCGATGAATCTACCGAATTCGAAGGCTCGCAGGAGTCGGAGGCGGAGGCGGAACGTCGCCGCAGGTCGGCCAACAGAGCGCCGAAGCTCAGAGCCAGGTACGCAGGACCGCCGCCCCTGGTTGAAGACTCCGATTGCGGTGACCGGGCGGACGAATCCGAAGCGTTGGAAGAACTCGAGAGTGAGGCGGCCTACGGGTCGGAACGCGAAAGCCTGGCTGACGGTGCGGAATCGTTCGAAGTCGATCCATACTCGGCCATCCGGCCAGCTCTGTCGCCCGAACATGCGAATCTGCCGGCCGGCGAGATCACGCTGGTCCTTGGCCACTTGCCCGCCAGCCTGGTTCTTCACCAGCTACTCGATACTCCTGCGATGCGGCAGGCTACCGTCGCAAGCATTCTGGGAAGCGCCGCCCGGCGCACCGTGCGGGTGAATGGCGCAAATGTTTCGATCCCGGCCTACCTGCGGATGGTATCCCGTCTGTGCGGAGAGGTGGCCGGAGAAGGCGAGACGGAAGTTACCAGCGAACTCGCCGGCGAGACGGGCGAGACAGAGCCAGAATTCGAAGGACAAGTACTGGGTCCTCCCACAGTGCCGTCCAGAGTACTCACGGATGCGCAATTAAAGACGCAGTTGAGTCAAATCGGAACCAAGGCCGCGACGGCTGTCGCCCAGGCATTCGCCGCATTCGACAAGCCGGCTTTCCTGGAGAGGCTCAACACGGCGCTCTCGATCGTCGGTCTGCCGACGGAAACTGGTTTCAAGCCGTTCGCGATCCACCTTGCTCGGCTGGGCGCCGAGGCGTTCGTCACGGGAATCGGCGGGAGACTGCGGCCGGGATACACGGACGATCCGCACGATCTCACTGCTTTCGTGGAGATTTCCCAGCAGGAAGCCTTTCTTTTTTACGCACTAAGGAGGCTTCTGGAGCTTGCGCTAACCCCAGGCGGGCCTTCGGCGCGGCATAGCGATCAGATGGACAGGGCAATCACCCTATTCAAGATCATTCAGGGCGAGCTTGGGATTTCGAGCCGCGGAGGATACAGCGTTTTCTCGGAGTCGATGCTGGTGGAGCAGCGCAGCCTGCTAGTACAGATCATCTGGTTGCATTACCAGGCCCTTCTGGAAGGGGCATTCTTAAAATCGGGGAGCCTTTCGCTGACGGCGTTCGAGCGGGCGCTGACTACACTGCGCGACCAGTTCCAAAAGGCCGCAGTTACCGGCAATGCCAATGATATTCACTCGAGCGTGCCACTATATCGGATTGCGGGCCTAAAATATCGGGACTACTTCCACGCCTCTGCAGCGACGGACGTCGGGTTCAGGTTCTTCAGCGCCGCCACATCGCCGCGAACCGACGGCGGACCCGTGATCAGCTTTCGAACGATCGTTCAACAGCGTTTGGAGCAGCTGAATTCGTTGAGGGGTCTACTGGCGCAAGCGAAGCCGTCGAGCGGAATAGCCGTTCCGGGGCCGCCCGACCTGCATGACAGTCTCTTGTGGCAAAAGTGGATCGAAGGAATGTGGAACGCCACCTCGACACTTCCACCGGACAAGAGGATTGCGGAGCTGGTGAAGATCCTGGAATTGGTTTCGGGCTATTTCGAGGCTTTCACGACGCACATGCCGGAAGCCCTGGACGTTGCCTGCAGTGACAGTTACCTGACACGTTCTTTCCCACGCGCGATTACCGGGGGCCTGGTCCACGACTGCAAGGTTTATGCTTCACGCTGGATCTTCATGATGGGTAGGCTACTCGCTCCCGGTTCGTTCCCGCACGGGCTGAACAAGCCGCGGATCTTCCTGATCGATATGCCATCCCACACGGGGATGATGATCCGTGCCGAAAAGACTCCCGGCGTCGACGTCGTGCTGGCATTTAACAATTCGACTTTCGCCCCCCCTCAGGAAGTGGGCACGGCGGAGCCCGATGAAATTGCCGCGCGGTTGGTTGTTAACGGGATGTTTCACTCACCTTTGACGCCGTTCTGCATCCGGCCGGTCATGGCCAACCCGACAAATGCAGCCGTCTTGTGGAGCCAGGTCTGTAAACTTCTTCTGGCCAGCCCGGTCTTACCGTATAGCGACAGCTCGGAACCACACATGCGATTTGTCCGCTTCAATTCGAGGGAAGGAAACATCGGGCGGGAAGCGGGAATCGCCATTACCGCTCATTTTTTTGAGTTCCTTACCAAAGTGGATCCGGACAGAAAAGGAAAGGTCACCATCCCGCACGACCGGTTTGAATCGGCACTTGCCGATTATCGAAAGCAGGTTACGAATGTGGTTAACGCCGCGTCGGAGAAGTTCAAGAAAGATGTGCTCCCGCTGCAGCACGAAATCCAGGTCGATATAGACGCCAACAAAGCGAGGCTTCCCAAGGGATGCTGCGTTCTTGCGACGACGCAGTTGCTCAGGCCTTGGGAAAGCGGGCTTATCAATTACCGTCCGGTTCTGGATAAAGCGGTGAGGTCCATGGACCTCAAGGCCTTGGACCCGAGTACATTCTTCCCTGAGAGTCCAGATATGGGCGCCGAGTAGGAAATCAGCGGGGTTCGCTGGGCGTGACGAACCTACTACATCGCTCAATCGGATGCGGCCGAAGGCTTGCATCTCCTGACCGGGACCCCGTGGACCGGCGGGTCTACCGCGAGGGTGGAAGGAAACTGGAAATGAGAGACTTTGCGAATCCCGTTCTGAACGAGTCTGACAGAGAAGGCCCGGGCGCGGGGACGCCTGAGCTCGACCCGTACGCATCCATTCGCTCCGCGATGTCCGTTGAGCACGCCGGTCTTCCGGCTAACGAAGTTACGCTGATTCTGGGCCGCATGCCCGCCACACTCGTTCTGCACCAGTTGCTCCACTCTCCGGAGATGCGGAGGGCTGCACTGGCGAGCTTGCTCGGAAAAGCTGCGCGCCGTTCCGTGCGGTTCAATGGCTCGGACGTTTCCATCGCAGCCTACCTGAGGATGGTGTCTCGTCTGTGCAGGGAGGTAGCAGAACAGACAGAGGCCTCCGGCAAGGCGGCCGGATCGGGCGGATTCGAGCTGGAAGAAGAGAACCAACTGGCGGAAGAATCGTGCACCGGCATCATCGGGAGTGACAACCGAGTGCCGGTGAATCAGGCGTGGGACATCCCTTATCGTTGGGTCTGTCAGATTTCCGCAAGGCGACGGAAAGGAGGCGCCCTGCAAAAGTTCGGTCCGGCAGGGACCGGAATTCTGATCTCGCCGCGTTTTGTGCTGACTGCCGCCCACATCCTGAGGTCGAGCAAGAAGGATGAGAGGGGTCAATGGGTAGATTCGGAAGCCGAGTATGTGGTCGTGACACCGGCGCGAAATGAGGATGCTGGCGCTAACAAGGCGCCGTTCGGCCAGTTCGAAGCGCGGCGCTGGCAGCTCTGCCCCAAGTACAACCCCCGTTCGGCGGACGCCTGGAAGCACGACTATGCAGTTATCGAGCTGAAGGAACCCGCTGGAGCGAAGAGAGCGCCGGTGCTGAGCAATGCCCTGTTGTGTTTCTGGGGCAGCCGCGAGTGCGGCGGCAATACCAATCTCGAGGTTTTGGACGCAGCGCAGTTGGCCGGGAGAACGGCGTACACGGCAGGCTATCCCGCGGACCGGGGTGATGGCACAAGGCTCTTCTCGGCCTCAGGCATGCTTAGCAACGTGGATATACCCGGCCGCCTCGAAATCATGAATTACGATGCAGACGGCTGCCCCGGTCAAAGCGGCTCGCCGATATGGATCGAGCGGGACGGCAAACGGTATCTGGCCGGCATCTTTACCGAAGTGGGCACGGTCTCCGATGCCGCGACAGGAAGGGTCTCCGGGAACAATGCCGTACGCCTTACCCGGGGAGTGTTGGATCAGATTTCCCGTTGGTTGGAAGCGGTGATGGAAACACCCTGGCTGGACAACCGGGAGGCCTCCGCGGAAAGCAGCACCGGGGAAGCGGAAATGGTGGCCTATGACACGCCTGTCATCGTCGAGCGGGATACACCAAAGACGTCCGTCCGCCAGGTGTCCGTTGGCCAGCGAGTCGAGCTCGACGTTGGCCAAGGCGCCTCCGGCGCAGATCTGGAGCAAGTGCGTTGGAGCATACCGGGCAGAGCCGTACGCGGCTATGAAGCGAACGCAAGCGAGGCGAAACTAAGCGAACTGACGCCAGCCGATCTCGAGCGCCCAAAGATCTCCTTCTTCTGGGTCGATGCCGCTAACGACAGGGCAGTTCGGGCCAAGATCCGTCGCAAGTCCGGCGCCGTCGAAGAGTTCGTCGCTGTCTTTGACGTAGAAGGACCCAAGATGGCCGCCTTTACCGGGAAACCAGGCGTCACTCGCATCGTAAAGGAACACGGGACCGTCGGGATGCAGTTCGGCAAGCCGTTTGAAGCGCCTGGGATTGAATGGAAGTGGAAGATCACCATGCCCGCTCACCATGGGGGGTTCGTCAAAGACGTCCAGACGGTCCTTACGGATCGGTCCAAGATACAGTCTCTGGCGCCAGGGGGAACGAAGACGCGCCCCCTCGTATGGAGGCATCCTTCCAACCCGAAACCACACGTACAGCTCGACGGCGATTCGGACAACCAGGCTATCTATACCCCAGGACTGGTCGAAGAGCGCAGAGATGCCGGAACGTCGTTTGACACCGGAAGCGGGAGAGGTCTCTCCGACAGTCCACATATTGGCCTGGATTCGCTTGACAGGACGGTTTCGGTAAACGACCAGTTCACTTACTATGTCCTGTTTAAACCAGAGACGGAAAAGCCTCAGGACGCTATCTTTGTGCCGGTCGCCAGGGCCACATGGGTCTGGAATGCGACCGCCGACCAGGGGGGCAAGGACTGGAGCCTGCGGAAAGCGCCAAAGATGGCACCTGCGATTGATATGGCGACCGCCGAATTTCCAATGTATCTGAGCAACGGAGCTGAGAATGAATGGCAGGAAGCCTCACCCAAGGCGTCGAATGAGTTATTTGCGGAGTATGAGGCCGCTGCACAAGAACTGGAAAGAGCGACGAACGAAGAGACCTTTGTTCCCGACCAGGAATTCGCACCAAGCTGGAAGACAGATTCGTCCGGATATGAGAGCGGCGAGAGGCCGTACGCGTACGACATGCCCGAGCAGGAGGCGTGGCCAACGCCGCCACAGGAACACGATCTCTACGAAGGTCAGGTTAGCGGCGGAGGAGGAGTTGCGGCCTGGGCTGCGGGGATTGATCCATTCCCGGCCACGCCGGCGCTGAGATTCGAATTGGCGGACCCCGACATGCTTCGCGAATTTGCGCCGGTTACCACAGGCAGCGTCAAACACCTCTGCGCCGCTCTGGTCGACCTCACCGGCGATCCGGCCACACCTCCTTATGCCGGTTTGAACGATCAAGAGATGGTCTTTGCGGGAAGCATGCTGAAGATCGCTACGATGTATGCCGCGTTCGCCCTGCGTTCCCGGGTGCAGGCATTTGTCGACGCGGCTGGCGCGAACGGCGCCTCTGTGGTCCCACCAGGAATCACCCGCGAGATCGAGAAGGCCTGGAAGCCGAAGCTCCGGGCCGGGTTTCCGACCTTTCCGGAGCAGAGCTTCGGCAACCGGCAGGACATAACGTTCCCACAACTGGACAAAATTTTCACCTTCTCATCGAGTGGCAAAGTCGACTTTCAGCGCGCCTCGCCGGCGATGGCCGACGCGGACCTTGACAAGGCCGGGGAATTTGGCGCGCCCGAGGGCAGTTTCCACGATTGGATGCGCCTGATGCTCAGATGGTCGAACAACACGGCCGCCGGCAAATGCGTCCTCGCCCTCGGTTATTTCTACATCAACGGAGCGCTTGCCCAAGCCGGCTTTTTCGAATCTTCGAATGGGCTTTGGTTGTCGGCCGATTATGCCCGGCATGATTGGGTCAAGACGCTGGCCGAGAAGAACGCGAATGCAGGCGGGCCTCCGCTGACACCGCGGTGGGCGAAGGCTCAAGGACGGAAGCGGAGCAACCTCACCGCAACCGCAGCACACACCGCGCGGCTCATGACTCTCCTGGCCCAAGGCAAGCTGGTGGATGCGACAGCGAGCCAGGAGATGCGCACGCTCATGCAATCAGCGATCGCCTGTGCCCCTCACGCCAAATGCGGCATCGGTTCCTACGTGAAAGTGGCGCTGGCCGGCCGTAGCTTTACCTCGTTGGCGGCCAAGAAAGGATATGGCGACGACGCTTTTAGTCATGAATGCGCGATTGTCGAGCGCACCGTAGGCCATAAACATTTGCGATATGTCGTTGTTGGACTCGGCTCGGCTCCAAGTCAGAGACGGAAGGACCTTTCCGATCTCTTCGTTTCCCTCGATGACGTCATTGTTAAACGGAACCCCTAAAAACTACCGAAGGGGTTGTTGATAACGAGTTCCTCAATCTTCTGGCCGTGTTGCATGTCTTCCGTGTAGAGCACACCGCAGCCGGCCTCAAGCGCCGAGGCCACGATCAGCCCGTCGTAGATCGAGAAGTCGAAACGTTCCGCCATCTGAACGGCGCGGACGTGGGTTTGAAGCCGCAGCGGCGCCGGGTCGGGCAACAATACACAGATACCAGCGACGGCCTCCTCAATTTCCGTCCAACCGAAACCTAATTTGCGCCGCGCCACGCTGGTGAACTCATTGAGTACCTGAACGCTGGTGACTCCGCCCGCGACCAGTAGGTTGAGTGCGGCTTCCTGCTTGCGGGCGCCCTCCTGAAACGCATAAACGATCACGTTGGTATCGATGAACGGCCTGCTTTCTCTCATCCAGCCCGCCGCCGGGTGCGCGATCTGCCGGCCCGCAGAAGGCCATCATCGACCGCTCTTTTGTCGTGAATCCCGCCGCCCTCCTCGTCAGTTCTCCGCTCGTTGGCCTCTTCGCGGTCGAACTGCCAGCCTCGCGGAAACGGTCGAGCGAGCCGCCGCAGGGTTTCCAGGGCCTTTTCCCGCTTGCGGTCGCGGTCTACGCTGAGTTGGCGTAAACCCGCGACCGTGACTTCGACCTCATCGCCCTCCTGTAGTTGGAGGGCCTCCACGACCACACTGGGGATGCGGATTGCCAGGCTGTTGCCCCATCTCGAAACTTGCATAGGCTATACCAATACGATTGTATATCATCCTGCGAGGACTTCGCTGCTGACCGGCGATGCGGACCCAATGCTGCGCGACGCTGTGCGATCGAGTTTCATGACTGAGTCGACACGGACTTCCCAGACTCGCTGGGTGAGGGTAGTCTTCTGTGTGCCGACGGCGAGTTCGCGCTGGCATTCGTGGCTGCGGAGTTCGCCCTCGACAGCTACATGGGCGCCTTTGGAGAGGGTGCCAGCGAAATCGGCGAGTTTCCCGAAGGCCACGCATCGATGCCACTCGGTGCGCGATTCCCAAGATCCGGCATCGTTCTTCCAGGACGTCTTGGTGGCGAGTGAGAAGATCGCAATGTTGGTTGCGTTGGCGGCCTTTCTCTCGGCGTCGCTGCCGATGAAGCCAATAAGGGTGATTCGATTGAGGTACATACGTTTCTCCTGTCCTGCCCGTTTGTCTCGGGCACCGGAAAGCGAGTGGGCGCGGCTCCCAAGTCCAGAAGCTGCTTTTCTGGGGGGACCGGAACGGGGGGAGCCAGAACTGGAAGGGTGCGAGAGCAAAGCAGAAGCTTCGCAGACGCCGGGCAACGACGCCAATGCACATCCGCGAGTTAGACTGAGCCGCGATCTCACGCTCGACTACAGACTCACCGACGAAAATCTACTGCGAAGCCAGTTCCGGAACGTACGGGTAACGGTCTCCGCGGCAAAGTGCAGCGTCCGCCCGGAAGTCTCTCATTTTAGGTGCCCGATACCGATTTGCCTACGCACAGGGCTGTGCGGGTCAAATATTTCAAATTGCGGCATCCTCAAGCGTGGACTAGCCCCGAAAACCCGCGCGCACCGATCTGCCGAGGAGACCCCTTTTACTAAACTCCGGGCCGCCCCGTCAGCATCGATCACTACGGATGCGTGATTCCTGCACACTCCGGCAAGTTGTCGCCTGTGCAATTGTCACGTTTACCATTGCACTCTGCTCGTCATGCAGCAGGCGTCCAGACGAAACCTCATCCGCGCGGAGTGCCGGGAGTGAACAGACGACCCCATCGGCGGGCGCCGCGGCGCGCCTGTCGAACGAGCCGCCTGCAAACACATTCGAACATCCCGCATTACAGGATCAGCTGGTCCACGAAAAGTGGCACGGCGACCTCGACGGCATTGTCAAGCGGCGGATTCTCCGGGTTCTGGTCGCGCCCAACAAGCTCGGATTCTACTTCGATGGGAGCGAGATCCATGGCGCGCTGTACGAGTTCTGCCAGGAATTCGAGCGCTTCCTAAACCACCAGCTCCACACCGGCAGTCTCGCCATTCACCTTGTTTTCATCCCGGTGGGCCGGGACACCCTTCTGCCCAAGCTGGCAGATGGTTATGGCGACCTCGTCGCGACCATGATGGTCACGTCGAGCCGACCTCAGTTCGCCGTGGACTTCACTGATCCCCTCTACGACGACGCCAGGGCCGTCATTGTCAGCAGCGCCGGCGAGCAATTGTCGAGTTTAAAGGACCTTTCCGGCCGCGAGGTCTACTACTTCAGCAATACGAACCCGTATGAAAACCTCCGCCGCCTGAGTCAAGACTTGCAGCGCGACGGCAAACCACCGATTCACCTGACTCCCGCCGCCCCTGACCTACAAGTGGAGGACTTATTGGAAATGGTGAATGCGGGCCTCGTGCCCATGACGGTTGCGGAGGATAAAGTCGCGCAATACTGGGCCAAAGTGTTGCCCAATCTGAAGATCCACTCCCAAATCGCGGTGGCCGCGAGTCCCCTGGCGTGGGCCGTGCAACAGAAAACGCCGCAGCTCAAGTCCGTTGTTAATGAATTTATCCGAGACCATAAGATCGGCACCCTTTACGGAAACACGGTAACGGCCAGCTACCTGAAGCGCATCCACTGGGTAAAAGACGCAATTGCCGGAGGGGATCTGGCACACTTTGAAGAAATGGTACGTCTGTTCCACACATATGGCAACAAATATCATTTCCCCTATCTGCTTTTGGCCGCGCAAGGCTATCAAGAGTCCGGCCTCAACCCTGGCCTGAGGAGCAAGGCCGGGGCTGTCGGGGTCATGCAGATCAAACAGAGCACTGCCGCCGCCGACCCCATCGATATCACCGGAATTGAGAAGATCGATCGAAATATCGAGGCGGGAGCCAAATACCTTCGGTACATGGTGAGTCATTACTACGCCAACGAGCCGATGGATGAGATCACCAAGGGTCTGTTTGCGCTGGCTTCGTACAACGCTGGCCCCGACAGAATCGAAAAGCTACGCGCACTGGCCACCGCCGAAGGCTACGATCCCAACCGCTGGTTCAACAATGTCGAATTCATCGTCGCCCGCAAAATCGGTGCCGAAACCCCCAACTACGTCAGCAGCATCTACAAGTATTACTTGGCGTACAAAATGACTACAGAACAGGACGCCCGCAGGCAGGTCTCCCGCTCCGCACCCGTCCTCAGCCAGCCCCGATAGCCGTCGAACCGCTGGGTCTTTCGGTCAGTACGGAAGGTCCGTAGATTTCTCACTAGGGGCGTCCTGATCGGTCCCACGCTGCCGCAGAACTCGTGCCCATGGTGTACCCTGACGGGCTACGATATTCAGGTGCTTGAGCCGCTATCTCGTCAAAAGGGCGTCAGGCTGTTGCCCTTCTTGCGAGGGCGACACGGCCATGATCTCCTCGAACGTAGCCCAGATGGCCGTCCCCGAAAGGTTCGGGCCTTGCCGATTGGATCCGATCAGATCGTAAACGACTCCTTCGTCGTTCACATGGATGATACTGGCCGTCTGGGTTTCCCCGTCCGCAAAATGCAGTTCCACCGTCTTGTCGATGTTCCCTCGCAGCGCAGTGATTACGGAGTCCCGTCCCATCGCTTGCCTGTCCAATGGCGAGTATAGCGGTATGGACGTTAGGGGTTACCGGAAACTGGCCGGCTGACGGCTGGCCCTTCGCGTGTGTAATCGGGGGCCTGCGTAGGATGATCCTGCCGTAGCGTCTGAAGTGGGAGGGCGCATGGAACTCCGCTGCAAGACGAACGCTCCTCGCTCCCCGATTAGAACGGGGCGCTGCGTGGAGTGATTTCGATCGCCTGCGGGATGTTGACCGTCTTCGGCGGTAAGCAGGTCCTATCGTTGCAGGCCTGATACGTCAAGCTCACCACCAGCATGAGGGATCCGGTATCGGAATTAAACGGGACGCGGAGCGGCAGCAAGAACCACGCTTCGCCCTCGTAAGCCTCCACCTTTTCGTGGAAAGTAGGGTCCTGCAGCGTGTTTGGCGTGCCCGCCCGGATGGGACCGGCCTGCGGAAACGGTTGGCCTGGGCTGACCCAGATTCGGGTTGGGGTCGGCCCCCCTACCACCGGCTTCATGGAATAGATGCGCCAGCCCGGCGTGACTGTAGCCATCAGGGTCACGCTAAAGTTTGTGCCCACCTTCACCGGCCTGAGCGGCCCATCGGTGATCTTCCACGTCACCGGATCTGGCGGCGCCGCAGCCAACGCAAGTGTGAACAGAAAAGCGGAAATCAGTACCTTCATAGCCGCAATCTCCACGAACATGTGTCTAACAAGAAGGATTCCTTCCATCAGGCAGCGCGGTAGAACTAGGGGTTACCTACCGAGTTGCAGTCGGCTGATTCCTGCCCATCGAAGCGAGCCAAGCGGCACATGGCACGAGATCGACCGAACGACTGACGAAAGCGGACGGGCGGCATTCTCCAGAGAAACGCTGTGGGCATCCTCTCTGCGGCGTGCTCTTTACACGGTGCTATCGGCACTGCAGGGGTCCACGCCAGTTTCGGCCCATCCGCCTATGTGATGGCGTTCGGACGCGGGATCGAAGGCGAGGACGTTAACCCGACGAGCGGCATCCTTGTGGTCTGGCTCGGTCGCCCGAGCCGAGTGGAGTCCAAGATCGTGATGAGGCCGGTCGGCATCCGGTAAGCGGTCGTGAAGGCTTTCCGGAAGGTACCGGCAGCAACAGTTAACCGCGGAGCCTACGCTGCCGGCGAGAAGCGTTACGGCCAAGTACGAAATCGGCGTGCACGGCGCTCGACGCACGGGCTGGAATAGCTAACGATATTTGTCCTTAAGGGACGCTGGTAAACGCTACTCCGTCAGGCAGGATCTGACCATTGGCAGCACGTCAACTTCCGGATGCGCCGTGATTCAGGACTAGCTAACGGCCAGCATGGATCACCTTCTGCGGACGGTCCGGACGGTCCGCCGCCAGTTGGAGCCCCAAATGATAAAATCGCAAGAAGTTTTTCGGAGCTGATACGTCAAGGGAGGACAATCGTGGATAACTTCGTGACAATCCGGAACCGGCACACCGGAGAGATCTTGCGGCTGAGGCGAGTCCGCGATGCCCAGGGCCAAATCGTTTTGAACCTCGATGGGTCCCTGCCGCCACGGGTGAGCGGCCCGCCTCTTCACGTGCATTTCCATCAACGGGAGGAGGGCAAGGTGAAATCCGGAACACTCGGCGCCCAAGTCGGAAAAGAGAAGATAGTAGTGCCAGCCGGGGGGGCCGCAGTCTTTGCCGCCGGCACTCGTCATAACTGGTGGAACGCGGGCGACGATCTCTTGGAGTTCAGCGGCCAGGCAATTCCGGCGGTCGACTTGGATCGCTACCTCCAGGGGGTATTTGCGGTTGTCAACGCCAGCCCGAACGGTCGGCCATCGATCTTCTATATAGCCCACGTGCTGTGGCGCCATCGCAACTCACAGTTGATTGCGACTCCGCCCCAAGCCATTCAGCGCATCGTTTTCCCTGTCATTCTGTTCGTCGGGCGCGTCCTGGGCAAATACCGCGGATCGAGTTGGCCCGGTTCACCCGAGTCGTGTCCCGGTGCGCCGCTTGTGGACGCCGCGAACGTCTAGGAGTGCACTGCCGCAAACTGCACGCGTGCTTCATGGAAAGCTCCGGATTATCGAGTAGGGTCGTCGGCTTCTTCAAACGAACTCTGCACGGCGGTCAACAGGACGTAGCCGAATAATGTTGCGGCCGTTTCCGCACCTAATACCAGAGACGAATCGAAGGGCAGGAGAATAGCAAACAAAATCGTGACCGCGCCACAACTCACCAATTGGACAGCGCCGGGAATCCAATCGGGCCAGACGGTTGTGGTCTCGTGGCGGATTCGGCGGCGCAAATCCGCGCTAAAGGTGGAAGTGAGCGCCGGCGGCGGGAGGGCTGCGGAGAGGCGAAGGTCGAGGGCCCGCTGTTTCGCGGCGAAGGCGGTATAGGCGGGGCAGGCGGCCAGATGGATGACGAGGCCCCCTTGAAGGGACGGCGAGTCCAGCGATTCGAGAATACGTTGCCCTGCGATCCGGCAGTCCATCGTTATTCCATCATCTCGGCTAAGGTACACCGCGCGCGGTGGAGGTGGCTCTTCACGGTGCCTTCCGGCAGGTCGAGGGCCATGGCCACATCCTCCACGCTTTTTTCTTCCAGGTAGAAGAGTACGATCACATCCCGCTGCACATCGGGAAGGCGGGACAATCGTACATTTACAAAAGGAACTGGATCAATGGCGCGGTGCGCAGAAGGGACGAGTGAAGTTGCCAGAGTCGTTCTGGCAGGCTGCTGTCGGCTTGGCGAAGCAATACGGAGTATTCCGAACGGCGCAGCCGTTGCGACGCGAAACCACCGCTGCCAACACGACTTCTGTTAGTTGAATGAAGTCTTGTGGTTAGGCGTTCGCGGGCTCTTGCTGACTGGTGAAACTTCCCGATTCGTTCTGACCAGGATTACGCGAATACCTCGGGCAGCCGCTTGTCGGCATCGCCGAAGCGATCCACATTGACTCGCATCTGATCCATGATCGACAGATAGAGGCTGCAAGCGCGGCGATTGTCGTTGCCCCTATCGAGGAAATCGAGAATGCGCCCGCCCTTCAAGGCGCCGCCGGCGCCGCCGGCGAGCACGATAGGCAGTTGATCGGCGCCGTGAGCGTCGCCATCAAAAAGGCTCGAAGTGAACATCAAGATCGAGTTATCGAGCAGCGAGGATCCACCTTCATCGATATTCTTCATTCGCTGCATCAGGTAGGTGAACTGCTTCACGTGGAATTGATTTGTTTTGAGGTACATTGCCTCCAACTCGGGCACGTGTCCGTTGTGGGTCAAATCCAGATGCAGCGCGCCGTGGCAGCCTTCCAAGAACTTGAAGTTCATCTGCGAGAGGTCGTTGTTCAGCATACAGGTGGCAATGCGGGTCTTATCCATCTGGAAAGCGAGCACGATCAGATCGAGCATCAGCTTCATATGGTCCGGAACATTCTGCGGTATCTCGCTCGCCGGCCGCGGCATATTGGGCCGTTCGAGCGTAGGCCGCCAGCCCTCGATGCGCTCCTGCTTGTTGGCCGTGTCAATACGCTTCTCGATCGATCGCACCGATTCGAGATACTCGTCCAGTTTCCTGCGGTCTCCGCCGCTGATCTTGGGTTGAATATCGTGAGTGTCTTGCAACACAGCGTCCAGAATGCTGCGGTCGAGTTTGCGGCCATTTCCGTCGTCCACGAGCGCATCGAAAACACGCGCGGGGTAGATTTCTTTCGTGGCCGGCCGCGTGGGCGTCTCCCACGAGATATTCGAACCGTAGATCATCGACAGACCATCTTCCAAACGCAACTCGTTCGGTTCTATGCCGAGAGCCATGCTGGGAAGGGAGGTACGTGAGCCGATCTCCCTGGCAACTACCTGGTCCATCGATGTGCCTACGCGAATCACGCTGGGGTCGGAACTGACCCATGCTCCGGAGAGCAGATTCGCGTTGCGGCCCTGATGCGGGCTTGGATTCTTGTAAGCCTGCTCGTTAAAAAGGCCTTTAATGAAAACAATGTCCTGTGCGTGCTCCTGAAGCGGGGCGGCGCTGAGCCCAAACTCCATCGCCGCTCCACTGCCTTTGGCCCACCAGTGAGCAGGCTTGATGCCGTTTGACCAATAAAGCGCGGCAAATCGCAGCGGAGGCTTGGTTGCCGGCGTGGCCGCCGCATTCGGTTCCTGCGCGAATACCGGGAGCGACTCCATCCAGGGCAATGCAAGAGCCACACCGGCTCCGCGCAAGAAAAAGCGCCGCGATTTCCGTTCGTTAATCATTGTCTGTCTGCCTGATTGGGTTTATGGGGACCTTGGGGCTGAACTGCGGCGCGTACGAGCGGGGCAGCGGACGCCTCGTCGTTTGTAGCGCGGTTCCGGAACTGTCTACTGACCACAATTTCACTCACCAGATTGTCGATGCCGGTATCGGAGCCGGGGCGCACCATGTTCTCAATCAGCGGCTCGTCGGAAAGCTGAATCGTGCGCCCGAGCGCGTATCCCACCAGTTTATGGGCCAGCGTCCTCTGCACCTGCGCCGCCTGCTTATTCTGCAGATACTCCAATAGACCATCGATGCCGGCGATACGAGTGTTGTCGCTGAGCTCGCCGTAGTCGTCGATGTTCTGGCCTTCGGCATATTTTTCGCGCCACCGCCCCATCGAGTCATAATGCTCCAGCGGGAAGCCGAGCGGGTCGATGCGCGAATGGCAATTGGCGCAGGTCGCGTTTCGCTTGTGCACCTGCAGGCGCTCGCGCACGGAAAGGCCGCCGAAAAGCTTAGGGTCGGCAGGAATTGAACCGGCATCGGCCGGGGGAGGCGGCACAGCCGTTCCCAAAATTCGACGTAGCACCCAGTCGCCGCGGCGCACCGGACTGGTGCGAAGAGGGGCCGAGGTCGCGGTAAGGATCGCTCCCAGGCGCAACAAACCTCCGCGATGGAACGAATCGGCTGTATCCACTTTCTCAACGTCGGTCTTGCTCTTCACTTCCACGGAGACGCCGTAATACTTCGCAAGCGGGACATTGAGAAAGTCGTACCTGGCGTTCAGCAGATCGCTCACGGGACGGTTGTTGCGGAGGACATACTCAAAGAAGGAAACTGCCTCGTCGTACATCGACGATTTCACTTCCTGCGTAAATTCCGGGAAACGGCTGGTATCCACACCCTTGAATTGATCAAAGTGGTAGAAACCAAGCCACTGGCCGAAGAATTCGGTGGCCATGCGGCGCGCTCTCGGATCGGCTAGCATCCGTCCTGTCTGTTCGCGCAAATGTTTCGGGTCGCTCAGTTCGCCCGCCTTCGCTGCGCGGCGCAATTCCTCATCGGGGATGGACGACCAAATAAAGAAGCTCATACGGCTGGCAAGCTCCCAGCTATCGAGAGCCGATTGCGAGGGTGTGGCGGTAGAGGTCGAAGCTGACTTGATCGCCGATGCACCGGGCTTTTCCAGCTTGTACAGAAACTCGGGCGCGGCCAGTATACGCGCGATCAGTGCACGGATCGCCCGCACGTGATCCGGATCATCGGCCAGCATCTTCAGGTAAAACGCCCGCAGGGCGGCCTTCTCTTTATCGGTTAGCGGACGGCGCCAGGCACGGTTCGCGAATTCCAGGCAGTCCTCGATGTGACGCGGCTGCGCGCTCTTTTCGGCGGCCTGCGCCGCATCGTAGGCGGTCCGAAGGCTGGTGGCGAATGCGCGCGCCTCAAGGGGCATCGAGTCGAAATCGGCCCTGGTCAACGCGCTGATGTGCTTCGATTGCAGGCTGGTGAGATGGTAATGCTCGGCGATGAGTTTCCAGTAGTGGTCGTGATATTCGAAGGATGTGTAGACATCGTCCCATGCTTGATCCAGCTTCTGGCGTGTCACGTCGTCGAGGATGTTCTGATACAGGAACCTGTCGTCGCGTACGTATTTCACATCGTTATCGAAGGCGTCGTGCTCCGGAACGTTGTAAGTCGGGTCGAACGGCTCAGGCGGAGGATCCTTATCGGCAGGGGTGTCCGGACTCTGCGAGTTAGGCGGCAGAACATCCGCCAACTGCAGAACACCGGTCTTGAATCTCTTGTACCCGGCGCTATCCGGATTGCCCAGAATGGCGCGTATCGGAATGCCGCGCGAGCCGCCGTCTTCGCGGTTGGTGATGATCACGCGGAACACCTGGTCCCGGTCCGCGCCTACGCCCGCGTCGGCCTGAAAAACTACCCCAGCCATCCCCTGCGGAACGATTACTTCGACCATGGTGGCAGTCTGATCGGACGCGAAATCGTCGGGTCCAATCTGTGTGCCATCCGGGCTGGTCCCGAAATTCAGGCGTTTCGCGCATTCCGCGGTCACCACGGTCTGCAGGGGTACAGCCGGCAGACCGGCTCCGCGTCCTCGACCCGGAGCCGCGCCAGCGGCTGCCACGTTCGGATCGTCTGCCCCATTCGCGTTTACAGTAGCGGAGGCCGCGCCGCGGCCGGGCCGGGCGGCCGGAAACTCACTCGGGCATTGTGCCATACCACCACCGGCTTTCCTTTAGCGGTGGGATTGACGGGTGAAGCAAACAGGTAGAACTTGGTCGTCGTAGGCGAGGCCGGCGGCGCGGCATTTCCGCCGCGGGCGCCTGCGGCTCCACGTCCCGCACCCGGAAACCCACGTCCGCCCGCGTTGAACAGAAAATGGTGCGCCGCCTCTACCTTCAGCGATTTCTCGCTAATGATGAGGGGGCTTTCGTCCCCCGCCCCACCATAGGCCTCATCGCCACGAGCGAAGAGCCAACCCGGCCAACTGGTGATGTACTTCTGTAGATCCTCGCAGGCTTTTCTCACTTCCGCCAGGGCGGTGCCCGGCCCCGGCAGCTTGTGGAACCGAGCGGACATCTCTGACGAGGGGTACATCAGGTCGGTGCGGTTCACCGTTCTATAGATGTGCTCGGCGAACCGGGCGGTGATGCCTTCGTTCGCTACCAGGCTGGCGAAGGTGGCAGAAGGCTTGCCAAGCGCATGGCGATGTTGATACTCCCATGCGACGAACAAAGCCTTCGTATATCTTTCCAGCCCGAACGGGAAGCCGCCCTCGCCGGAAGCCGTGCGGAATCCGTATGCGTCCGTGATCTGCTTCACGCGGTGAATGGCGGACATCTCGAAACCCGTCTTGCCCGGTTCGACATAAAAACTGAGCGGGCCGGCGCCGATCACAGCATGGTCGGCCACGTTCTTGGCTGCTTCCAGGTAGCGCTGGAGGTTGGCATCCTGCATGAACTGTACGTCGCCGAAATTGGTGAATCCTTCTCCCCCTACCGAATCGTTGGAGGCGTCGATGCCCAAATCGAGATCGAGGCCAGTAAGATCGAGAATCGAGTACTTGTACTCACCGCTGGTAAGGCGGCGAACGGTGACGCGGCCGGCGTCGCCCTCGTGTGCTTTCACGTACGCGTCGAGTTGAGCGTGAATCCAGCTTGCAGCCTTTGTGCGTTGCTCATCCGAAGGCGCAGGCAGGCCCTTCGGCGGCATTCGCTTCTGTTCGAGCACCGCAATCACTTTTTCCCAGACCTGATAGCTTTGGGCGATAGAAGGTGAGGCGGTGAGGGCATTGAAATTAATGCCGGCCGTCGCCAAATTGGGCCCATGGCAGCCGATGCAGTATTGATTGAACAGTGGCGCGGGATTGGGATCCGCTTGAGGCACTCCGGGTTGCGCGTGGAGGCAAAACACTGCCACTGACGCGGAGATGCCAACGAAGAGTACTCGTCGCGACTGGGCAAATCCTCGGTTCTTGATCGCGAACATTTGCAGACATTGTACATTAAGGCGGAAGGGGCCGTGCTGCGCTCACGGACACGCCGCGGAGTCCCTTCGCTACTTAAGAATCATCGATCCGAATTCGCCCAGAAACTGGCGCCGAATGAACCAGTAGGGCGCTCCGGGCGCGGTTTCGGTGACAGTCTGGGCAAACACGGACGAGCGAGGTTCGGCGTCGATTTAGCAGTTCCCGAAGCGCAGTCCTTTGACGCCCGGAATCCGCTATCGCTAAACTGGCAGACACATCATGTCGATCGGATCACAACCGCGATTCCGCCTCGCCACACTGCCGACGCCGCTGCATGAACTCCCTAGACTTCGCGGTGCCCTTGGCGGCCAGGATCGTTGCCCGCGTATCCTAATCAAGCGGGACGATCTCACCGGGCTCGCCTTTGGCGGCAATAAGGCACGGAAACTGGAATTCTTGGTTGGCGACGCTCTGCGATCAGGCGCGACCTTGCTAATCACTTCGGGCGCCGTTCAGTCCAACCACGCCAGGATGACAGCGGCAGCGGCGCGGGCGGCCGGCCTGAAGGCCGCTCTTGTGCTGACGAGCGATGCGGAACGTCCTGCGCTCCAGGGCAATCTGCTACTGGATCAGATCCTTGGAGCGAAGATTCACTTCATACCGGCGAATCCGAACCCGCTGATTGCCATAGGAGATGAAGAGGCTGCGAAGATCGCCGAAGTCGAGCATGACTTGCGCGGCCGTGGCGAGCGACCCTTCATCATCCCGGTGGGCGGCTCCAGTGCTATCGGGGCTCTTGGATATGTTGCCGGGACCTTGGAGATTGCCGGTCAGTTATGGAGCATGGGCGAGAGTCCGACGGCACTGTATTTTGCGAGCGGATCGCGAGGCACACAGGCAGGGTTGACGCTGGGCGCAAAGATGTACGCAGTGCCCTATAGAGTATGTGGGATAGCCGTGAGTGGCGGCGAACCGGAGAAGACTGCCCGGGCGCTGCGAATCGCCAACGAGGCCGCCATTAAGGTGGGCAGTTCGGCCGGGATCGTTGAAGGAGACCTGACAACGAACTACGACTACATCGGTTCCGGCTACGGCGTGCCCACCGCGGCCTCAACGGAAGCGATAACCTTGCTCGCGCAGACAGAGGGCATCTTTCTCGATCCGGTCTACACGGCGAAGGCGATGGCGGGCCTCATCGACCACGTCCGGCGTAGCCTGATCCCGCCATCCGAGACGGTACTCTTCTTGCACACAGGCGGTACACCGGCATTGTTTCCGCACGCCGGCGATTTCGCCCCAAGCGAAACAGATTTCTGAATACCAGCGATCTAGGCGCCGGATCAACCGGTTGCATAAAACCCTCTCCATTCGGCCGCCCGGTTCCGACCGCGGCGGGATTCGTCGACCGCTATGCGTTTTGGGTTAACCGACCAAGTGCATAGATTGAGCGATGCGCCGCGCAGCCGCGACATTCTCCGGGAGAAAACGTGGAGAGATTGCCGACGGCTGCGTCAGAGGCGCCCCCGGGATTGGGGCATGGGTTTTTCCGGGCGCGCCCACGTGGGCCTTTTCGAGCGTCCTGTATCCACAACGACCAAGAATCTCCCGGACCACGGAGTTGCTTCACGCGTCTTCGAAAGAACCCAGAAGGTCATGCCTTCAGTCATCGCCTTTTCGTAGTCGCCGTCGAGGATTCCGTAGTGATCGATGAAAGTATTCAGGGTTGCCGGAATTCGGATGCAGCCCTTCGACTGGGGAGTGCCCAATTTCTTTTCCAGCAGGTCGGGATCTGTGGCGTGCATTTGCAGCCGCAGTGTGCCTTCACCGCCGCCGCCCCATCCTTTGTCACCCGTGCGCCAGCCGAAGTCATACACCCGCATGCCCGCACGCCCGTACCCGCGAATTCCAAACTCATTGCGAGTGCCTTCCGCGAAAAAGTCCGAGTTGTCAATCGTGTGCTCGAAGACCCCAGTTGGCGTGAGGAAGTGTTCGAACCTTCCCGGTTTGCCGGTGGAGACGGGAGAGGCGCCAATGAAGTGAAATTCCCCTTCTGTGGACATCCAGTAGATCATCGCCACTTGAACGAACGGGTTGCGATCAACGATCACCACATACTGAGCGTCATGGAGGTCTTCGGCCGCCAGATTCTCGGCCAGCAATTCCGCATAGGCGCGCTGTTCGCCTTCGGGAATATCTCGCCGGCGATCCACCTGTTGGGCGTAGATAGCGGCAAGCACAGTACCGTCCCCCGTTCCGAAATCCACGTGCGCCAGAAGTGGACACATTAGGACCGCGGCACAGAGTAGGCCCCTGCCCAGACGTTGGTGTGGGCGTGCGTTCCAGCCTTCTTCGTTTACAGACGCCATCGCACCACCTGCTGATCTAAGGATTCCCGGGCAATATGGCCGATCCATTTCCTGGGGCACAATGTCTGAATCCTTCGCGAATGTGTCTGTACGCGTGCTAACCACGGGCGGCGATGGCCGGCCGCCCGCCGGGACCCGGCTTAAATCACGAATCACCAGGGCGCACGCCCGTCCGGACAAGCCGGTTAACGATTCCGTTTCCGTTAAGCAACCTCAAAGAGTGGTCCACTCGGAAGTATGGATTCTGGCCTTCTTACTGGCTTTTAGCTTCCGGCCAAGCAGGAGCCGGCGCTCACGGCGGGGATCTGACTTCGGTCAACAACAGCGCACCCGACAGCCTGGTAAGGTTCTTGCGCACAAAGGGAGACGAGCAGGTGCTTGTCAACTGAACTGTACCGCAATACACCTGGGCCGCCGCGTCGTACTGCGCCCGCGGCGTTGGCTCCGCCGGTCATGTCACTGAGGCCGGCCCATGCTGTCGTACGCGTGGCAATAGCGGGCTATATCCGGCGGCGCTTAGCCGTTGAATGGGTATAAGAGCGGACTACCGCACGTCCTCGACAACCTCGATGCCATTCACACATGCCATCCCTGCAGTGGGTACGAAGGAGAGGAGGATTTTCCCTTGCGCGTTGGGCCGGATGCCGGGAAACGTGCGGTCAATGGGCCGGCCCTCACCGCCCGCTTCCTTCATGATGTCGAAATTCCGCATCAAAGCTACACCGTTACAGTAGACGTCAAAAAGGCGGCTGCCAACTCCGCCCGCGCCGGTATTTCGCTTCCCGTAGTGGCCCTCACAGAATCTCAGCGTGACCCGATACCGGCCCTCGGCAACCGGTAGCGCATAGGAGAAATGGCCCCATCGCTCGCTTGCATAGATCGCCATCTCCGGTGCGATGGAGTTGCCGGCCTGTGCGGGATTCGTGGTACGAACCAACGCATTGCCACCCATAAAATAGGTGTCGGCCTGCCACGGCTGTCCGGCAGGATCCTGCCACGCCGTGGTCCAGCCGGCTCGAACCCGGATTGGCCTCACCTTCCCGGCACTGACTGGGAGAACCTCGATCCCGTTCAGCATGGCCGTGCTTCTCATGGCGTTGAAGCTGAGGTGCAGGTAGCCGTCTTCGGCCGGGGAGATGTTGCGGAATACGCGCTCATCGGCGATGTTGGCTCCGTCGGCGTCCGCAACCACATCGAACGCATTCAGGACCCGATCTCCGTTGACGGTGACTCGAAAAATGCGCTGGCCTTCACCGCTGGATTCGGCGCTGATAAAATCGGATAAGCCCGTTTCGGCAAAGTGGAGATGCAGTTCATATATGCCCCGCGCCAGCGGAATATCGTAGCGGAAATCGCCGCTCCGCAGACGCCGGTAGATATCGGGGTCCAAGGTGCGGAGTATTTTCTCGGACGGCCGAACAAGGACGTTGCCTCCGGTGAAAAACCATTCGGGCCCCCACGTTCTCCCGCTGCGATCGACTAAGGTGCTGGTCGAGCCTGCGATCATCCGCAGATCTCTACCCGGCGGAGGCATCGAACCGGGAGCAGCAGGACCGGACGGTGATTTGGCGTCAACGGTGATCGGCTTCACCGTTTGGACCCGCCACAAAACTAATGCGCCGATGAGCAGCACAGCGGATGCGCCGCAGGCGATCACGCGGACGTTGAGCCAGCTGGTTCGCGCAGGAGCGGGCGCTTCCACTGGCGAAGGAGCGAGCGCCGCCACCGGCTCGGGATCGCGCGCTTCCACCGGGGCGGGTGGCGATGATTCCCACTTGAATTCGGCGCTGTAGGACCCGGGCGGCAGGCTGATTTTCACCCGATGGAAGGAACCGTTCTCCGCAAGATAGTGTTGGGCAAGCTTCTTGCGGACTTCATTCGCCGTGACACGCACAATCGTGTGCTGGCCAGTGTCAAAATCCTGAGGAAGGGCGAAGAGCTCCACTCCGATGGAACGTTCCTTCAGGGTGCCGCTCGGACCGTGGATAGTGTGCTCAACGACGTAATCCAGGAATTCCTTGCACCGTTTGCTGTTTCGAAACGTGCCGCTTTCCAGCAGACTAGTGAGTTCGGCCCGCACCTCTTGCGTTTGTGACTCACTGAATCGCGCTGCTTCGTTTTCGCACATCCCCGAGGCCACGGGCTGATCATATCACAGCCACTCCACCCAGTTCCGGCGGTTTCTAACAGCAGGGCTAACCGTTAACCGTGCGGCGAAGCGAGGGCTCGTTGCTGACCCCAACTCTAACATTTCATTGGTTCTACGGGCCATAAACTGTACCAAACCTAGTTGGCGCCACAGGCCAATGGTAAGGTATACCCACAGCGAGAAGACTCAGAGAGGCCCTGACCACGGATCTATGAAATATGCTCTTCTAGTGGCAATTCTCGTGGTGGGATCGGCAGGCTTGGCTGTGGATGGCCAAGTCGGGATTCACGATCCCTCGACCATTGCGATCTGTAACGGAAAGTTCTACACCTACGGGACAGGCGGCAACGCTCTGGTGTCGGATGACGGCTGGACGTGGCGGCGCGGGACGCAACTGCCCCGTCGCGGCTTGGCTCCGGACATCATTCACATCGGGGATCGTTACTACGTTTACGTTGCGGCGAATATCGGAGCGCAGCCGAAGGCTGCAATCAACGTGATCTGGAGCAAGTCCCTTGATCCGGATTCGCCCGATTACAAGTGGGAAGAAGGCGGCGTGGTCGCGTCTTCTGATGGCGTCGAAGATTGCAATGCGATCGATCCGGGGGTGTTTCTCGATCCAACCGACGGTAGGCTGTGGCTCACCTACGGGTCGTACTTCGGCTACATTCGGCTGGTGGAACTGGATCCGAAGACAGGCAAGCGCAAGAATCCGAATGACAAGCCGGTAGACCTTGCCATCAACTGCGAGGCCTCCGACATGATGCACCACGATGGGTGGTATTACCTGCTGGCTACCCACGGAAGCTGCTGCCGAGGCGCGGATTCGGGTTACAACATCCGGTGCGGGCGATCGCGGAAGGTGGCCGGTCCGTTCCTGGACGCGCAGGGTATCGACATGATCCAGGGCGGCGGCAAGCTGCTGATCGGCTCGGGCGGGCGCGTGATCGGCGCCGGACATTTCGGGCTGCTGGATCTCGGCGACGGTGTGCAGAAGTTCTCGCTGCACTGGGAAGCGGATCTGGACCGCGGCGGCGCCAGCGTGCTCGATATTCGGCCGCTTCTTTGGAAGGATGGCTGGCCGGTTGCAAGTGAGAATCTGAGCGCGGGCGCCTACGAGATCGAGTCGGTGCGCACGGGTACAGCGCTCGAACTGGCCGTCGAAGGCATGCCGGTTGGTGGACGGCGCGGCAGAGGCGGCAGAGGCGGCGGAACCCCGGGAGCCGGCGCCGGACGAGGCGCTACGGCAGCGCCGGGCGGCGCGCCATCGGTCGGCCCTCCCGGGGGCGGAGGCATGTTCGCCGGTACGGGCGAACCGATTCCGCCGCAGGATGCCGCCGAGGTATCGAAGAACTGGCCCACCGGCAGCGTCGATGTCCGAATGGCCAACTACCAGTGCCAGGCGCAGCAGAAGTGGTCGATCAGCCCCGCGCCAAACGCGGGCGGTTATCCCGGTTCGCCGTACTTCAAGATCACCATCGCAGGCACGGAGCGCACGCTGGCCGTGAGTCCCGATGCCGAGTTGATCGTTCTGCCCGCGTTCACCGGTGCGCCCGAACAACTATGGCGCATCGAGCAACTTACCGATGGCGCCTGGCGCATCACGTCGAAATCCAAGGCCCTTGCGTTATCCGCCGTCGGCAGCAGTTTTGCGACGCTGGCTCAGTTCGATGCGAAGAGCGACAAGCAGCGCTGGTTGATCAAAACGCCATGAGACTCCATCGACTGCTAACCTTACTGCTGCTGGCCGCGGCCGCCGCCGCCCAGGTTGCGCCTGTCACGCTGATCCCGCCCGCATCTCCCCAGAAGGCGCCAGATAGCAGCGGCTTTCTCCAACGTTGGCTGCTGCTCGAACCGATCGAGAGCAACGGACTCACCGACCACGAGGTACAAGCAGCCATCAAGAAGGACTACTTTCCGGACCAGTTAACGGTGATTCCGAAGGACGGCGACAGGGTAACGGTTAGCGGCACGCAACTGACGTGGCACGCTGTCGATACCAAACTCTACAACGTGAACCTCTATCATTTCGCTCACGCGCTCGGGAAGCCAACCTCGAACGTGCTCTTCTGGGTGGTCACCGTCGTCAATGCGCCACAAGAAACGACCGGCGTGCGTCTTGCGATCGGCTCCAACGCGGCATCGGTGTGGTGGGTGAATGGGCAGCAGGTCATCGGAATCTATGGCGACCGGCAAACAGTGATCGACGACGGTGTTTCCAAACGCCTGACGCTCCAACGGGGCCCGAACATCGTGCGCGCGGCGGTCATTAACGGCGGTGGAGCGACCGATTTCTGCGCGCGCTTTCTCGATTCCGGCGATCGGCCGATCCGGAACATCACGGTCCGGTTGGATGGCGCGAAGCAATGACCCAAGGAGGTATCGTGCGATTTCTCTTTGCAGCCGCTCTCGTAATCGGCGCAGCCTACGGCCAGCGAGGCCCAACGCCCTACTACGAAGACACCAACAACATCCCGGTATCGCCGGAGGTGCGCGCGGACCGCACCGTCACGTTCCGGCTATTTGCCCCCAAGGCGAGCGAAGTCGTACTGATGGGATCGCCGGGCATCCTGGAATACACCAAGAAGCCTATGCCACTTCAGAAGGACGGCAAAGGCGTTTGGAGCGTGACCATCGGCCCGTTGCCGCCCGGCTTCTACACCTACGGCTATGCCATCGATGGCGGACTCCGCATGCCGGATCCCTCGAATCCGAATCTCGAACTACGTCGTTGGGGCCCGACCAGCAGTTTCATCGTACCCGGCGGAGAGAACTCGACCATCGAAGAACGGCGCGTGCCTCACGGAAGCGTCCACGTCGAGTTCTATGACTCCAAGAATCTCGATACGGAGCGCATGGTCTACGTGTACACGCCCCCGGGTTATGAGACCGCCAAGGCGAAGTACCCGGTTCTTTATCTACTGCATGGCAACGGGCAGATCGAAGCATCCTGGACGTGGACCGGGCGTGCCAACGTGATACTCGACAACCTGATCGCGGACGGCAAGGCAAAGCCGATGGTCGTCGTGATGCCGTACGGTCATGTGCCGCGCGAAATCAAGGCCGTGTCGCCCTCGCCGGCAAACGATCCCGCGGCCATCGAAAAAGAACTGCTCACGGCTGTGAAGCCGACGATCGAGAGTAAGTATCGCGTCCTGACTGACCGCAACCATCGCGCGATCGGAGGACTCTCGATGGGTGCCGGACAATCGATGGCGATCGGACTGCACAATCTCGATCAGTTCGCGTATGTCGCCGCGTTCAGCGGCGGCGGTAATCGCACCGAGTGGGAGAAAGCCGATCCAGCGATGCTGAATCGAAAACTCAAGGTTCTGTGGATCGGGTGCGGCACAGAGGATCCCGGCTATAACGCCGTCAAGGGCATGGACGAACTGCTTACGAAAATGAATGTGAAGCATGTCTGGAACCAATCGGGAGGTGGGCACAGTTGGCCCAATTGGCAGGTGTATTTTTCCAAGTACGCAACCCTACTTTTCCGCGACTAAACATGGTGAATAACGCGAATCCCGCAATTGCAGCAAGCAGGCCGTCATGATCGATTTCAGAACGATGGAACTGTGGTTCGCAACCGGCAGCCAACACCTGTACGGCGACCAGACGCTGAAGACCGTCGCGCTTCACGCGAATGAGATCGCGGGGGAGTTGGCGAGAGGAGGCCGAATTCCCCTGGCCGTAGTTGCGAAGCCGATTCTGACCACCTCGGAGGCGATCACCCAACTTTGCGCCGAGGCGAACGCCTCCGGCAACTGTGTGGGCGTCATCGCCTGGATGCACACGTTCTCCCCCGCCAAGATGTGGCTGCCTGGCCTGCGGCTCCTGGCCAAGCCGATCCTACATCTGCACACGCAATTCAATCGCGACCTGCCATGGGAATCGATCGACATGGACTTCATGAACCTGAACCAGTCGGCGCACGGAGATCGCGAGTTCGGCTATCTGGCGACTCGGCTAGGGCTGAATCGCAAGGTAGTGGTTGGGCATTGGCGCGAGGAACAGGTGCAGGCGCGGATCGGCGGCTGGTCGCGCGCCGCGGCGGCGTGGTCGGATTCGCAGCGCCTGAAGATCGCCCGCTTCGGCGACAATATGCGCGAAGTGTCGGTGACCGAAGGCGACAAGGTGGAGGCGCAGGCACGGTTCGGATATTCCGTCAACGGCTTCGGCGTCGGCGATTTGGCCTGTCAAGTGAGCCGCGTTTCGGATGCCGACGTGGATCGCCTGGTAGCGGAGTATGACGACCAGTACGCGGTGGCTGAAACCTTGCGTCGCGGAGGCGAGCGGAGGGCGTCGCTTCGCGAGGCAGCCGCAATCGAATTGGGGATGCGGGCATTCCTCGAGAACGGGTGCTTTCACGCGTTCACAGACACGTTTCAGGACCTGCACGGCTTAGCCCAATTGCCCGGGATCGCGGTGCAGCGGCTGATGGCGGACGGCTACGGCTTCGGCGCCGAGGGCGACTGGAAAACCGCGGCGCTGGTTCGTGCGATGAAAGTGATGGGCCAGGGATTGCCGGGCGGTACATCCTTCATGGAGGACTACACATACGATTTCGGGCGGCCCGCCAAAGTGCTCGGCGCGCATATGCTGGAGGTGTGCCCTTCGATTGCGGCCGACATGCCGGATTGCGAGATTCACCCGTTGTCGATCGGTGGGAAGGCCGACCCGGTACGACTCGTTTTCACTGCCCCGTCCGGTCCGGCAGTCAATGCGTCGATCGTGCAGGTTGGAAACCGCTTCCGCATGATCGTCAACGAGGTCGATGTAGTGAGTCCGAATAGCGGTCTGCCCCGGCTGCCGGTGGCCCGCGCGGTCTGGATTCCGAGACCCGACCTCGAGACGGCCGCCGCGGCTTGGATTTATGCCGGAGGCGCGCACCACACCGGTTTCAGCCAATCGCTGACAATGGAGCATCTGCAAGACTTCGCGGACATGGCTGATTTAGAATTGCTGTGTATCGACGGCTGCACTCAACTGCGCCAGTTCCGCAACGAACTCCGATGGAACGCCGCAACGTACCAGTAATCGATTGGGTCTGCCTATGACATTCGTCCGGCACCACGTATTCGCGAAACATGGGGGCGGGATTCTCCACCGTTTAGCGGTTACCGCCGCTCTTTTCGCGGCTGGCGGCATAGCTGCGGGTCCACCTTTCGCCGGCGCCGATGCCTTCATTCAGAAAAACTGTGCCGCGTGCCACAATTCCTCCGCTCCCGCCGCGCGACTCGACCTCACCAAGCTCGGCTATG
The DNA here is from genome assembly GCA_963815475.1 of uncultured Solibacteraceae bacterium. GTDB lineage: Bacteria > Acidobacteriota > Terriglobia > Bryobacterales > Bryobacteraceae > Sulfopaludibacter. The sequence continues at coordinate 5,064,721 of CAWFHD010000003.1, forward strand.
AACCCGGCAACCCGGATAATTTCGCTACCTGGGTGAAGGTTCACGATCGTGTTTCCGCTGGTGAAATGCCCCCGCGGCCAATCGTGCGTCCTTCCGCCGAATCGCTCACCCAGTTCGTCAATGGCCTGAACACCGCACTCACGGCCTACGAACGAACACTCTCCGCCGAGCGAGGGCGGGCCGGTCTTCGCCGCCTCAATGCTTACGAATACGAGAACGCGATCCGCGACGTTCTGAACGTCCCCTGGGTCCAGCTCAAATCGAAGCTGCCGCAGGATGGCGAGGCCTGGCGGTTCAACAAAATCGGCACAGCGCTCGATGTTTCGCATGTTCAACTCGCCCGGTACATGAGTTCCGCCGACTACGCCCAGCGCCAAGCCATGGCGGCAAAGCTCGTCCAGACTCCCGCCGCCACCGCTCGCATCTACGCGCGCCAGGAGCCCACGATGCGCAACTTCCGTCCGCGCGAGGGCAATACCCGCACCGATCGCCTGAACTTCCCGGTTCTCGATTCGCACGCTCAGCCCGACGTCCGCGCCGGCCGAAGTCCCATCTCGAATCCGGAAACCAAAGAGCGCGAGGCCATCGGCCGTGTCTCCAGCATCTTCTCCGATGCCGGCGGATTTAGCTGGAGCAGTTTCCGCGTCCCCGCCCCCGGGCGCTACCGCATCCGGGTGAAAGGCTACACGATCTGGGTCAGCGGCGGCGCCGTCGATCACTGGAATTACGTTGGCTTCGGCCCTGAAAAGGTGGCTTACCTGTATCCGACGACCTACCACAGGCCGAATCCCGACGAAGTATGGCCCGGCCGCCGGAACGAACCAATTGGTGTTTACGCGCAAAGCTCCGGTCAATCCCGTCCCCTGGCCGCCTTCGACTTCACACCCGAACCCTCGGTCCAGGAGGTGGAAGTCCTTCTCAGCCCAACCGAAGTCATCCAGACCGACGCGATGCGGCTGTTCCGTACCCGCGTCAACGGTAGCGAGGAAGAGTACGTGAACCCGCTGGCTGAACGGGATGGCATGCCCGGGGTGGCGTTCCAGTGGCTGGAGGTGGAAGGTCCCCTCGCCGACAAGAACGACGCGGCCGGCTACCGCCTGATGTTCGGCGACCTGCCGATGCGCCGCCTCGATAAAGGCGCGTCGGGAGGCACGACTCTCCAGATCGTCGCTCCGCCACCGTCACCTGGCGAAGGAGGTGGAGGCCGCGGCCGTTTCGGACCACGGACGCAGGATGTAGGCGTCGAAGTGGTGAGCGATCATCCGAGCGAAGACGCTGCCCGCCTCATCCGAGCATTTCTCGCGCGAGCGTACCGCCGGCCCGTCGAGGAAGCACAGGCAAAACGGTTCATCGAGCTGTTCAACCAACAGTTCGAACTCGGCCACGGCTTCACGAACTCGCTGCTTTCCGCGTACACGGCGATCCTCTGCTCACCGGGCTTCCTCTACATCCAGGAAGCAGCCGGCAGGCTCGATGATTACGCCCTGGCCACTCGCCTCTCACTCTTCCTGTGGAACTCGCCACCGGACGACGAACTCCGGGCCTTGGCCGCGGCAGGACGGCTGCACAGCCCCGAGGTGCTCAAAGCCCAGACGGATCGCATGCTCAATGACGCGAAGGCCCGCCGCTTCGTCGAGGCTTTCACCGATTATTGGCTGGATCTCCGCAAGATCGACGACAGCTCTCCATCGAGCACTCTCTACAACGACTACGAACTGGACGACCCGCTCAAGCTCGCCGCGGTGGACGAAACCCGTCTCTTCGTGCAGGAACTCTTCAACCGCAACCTGCCTGCGCGCACCATCGTCGATTCCGACTTCGCGTTCCTCAACGAACGTCTGGCGAAGCACTACGGCATCGCCGGCGTAAGCGGGGTTGCGATGCGCAAGGTCGCGCTCCCGAACGACTCCTTCCGAGGTGGGATCATGACCCAGGCGAGCATTCTCAAGGTGACCGCTAACGGCACCACCACGTCGCCGGTGGTCCGCGGCGTCTGGATTATGGAGCGGATTCTCGGCTACCACATCACCCAGCCCGCCGGTGTGCCCGCTATCGAACCGGACATCCGGGGCGCGGTCACCATCCGCCAACAGCTCGGTAAGCACCGTGCCGATCCCACTTGCGCTTCCTGCCACCGCACGATCGACCCCCCAGGATTCGCGCTCGAAAGTTTCGATGTCATGGGCGGTTGGCGTGCCCGCTACCGCGCTTACGCCGAGGGAGTGAAGGCCGAACCCGGCATTGGTCTGTCCGGCCAGCCTTTCGCCTTCCATTACGGACTGCCGGTAGATTCCGCCGGCGCGCTCGCCGATGGCCGCGCGTTCCAAGACATCCGCGAATTCAAGCGGCTCCTTCTGGAGCACGAAGAGCAAACCGTCGCCCGAAACCTGGTCAGCCAGCTTGCCACATACGCCACTGGCGCGCCCATCGGCTTTTCTGATCGCAAGCAGGTGCAGGAAGTTCTGGACCAAACCCGCGGGTCACGGTACGGAGTCCGCGACATCGTTCATGGGATCGTGCAGAGCGATCTTTTCCGAAACAAATGACGGGGATGCCAAATATGTGGAACACGAACGGACAAAATCGAGGCCTGCGTCGCGCCATCTCCCGCCGCGAGATGCTCCGCGGCGTCGGTGTTGGACTGGCGCTGCCGCTTCTGAACGCGATGTCCCCTTCCGCCCGCGCGCAGTCCGCTGCCGCGCCCCGCCGGATGTTCGCCATCTGCAACAACCTCGGTCTGCTGCCCGATGAGTTCTTCCCGGCAAATGCCGGCCCCGGCTACACGCCCTCGAACTACCTTAAGATCCTGGAGGAGTACCGCAAGGAGTTTACCGTGTTGTCCGGCGTGTCGCACCCGAACGTGGATGGCGGCCATCCGTCCGACATCAGTTTTCTCACGGCGGCCCCACATCCCGCCAGCAGCTCGTTCCGCAACACCATCTCGCTCGACCAGTACATCGCCGAGCGTATCGGCAATCAAACACGCTTTCCTTCGCTCACCCTTGCGGTCAACACAGGGGCCCGATCTCTTTCCTGGACGGGTAACGGCGTTGCCATCCCGCCCGAACAAAGTGCCTCGGGAGTGTTCCGGCAGATGTTCATTCAGGGCAGCCCTAAAGAGGTCGAAGCAAAAATCGCGGAACTCGATACGGGACGGTCCATTCTCGATGCCGTAGCAGACCAGGTCCGCGGGCTCGAGGGCGCCGTGGGCGCCGCCGACCGCGCGCGTCTCGACCAGTACTTCACCAGCGTCCGCGAACTCGAGAACCGCTTGCAGCAGTCGAAAGGATGGGAACGAAAACCCAAACCGGTGGTGAAGGAATCGGAGCCGCAGGACCCCGCCAGCCCCGCGCAGTACATGGCCAAAGTTGCCAATATGTACAGCCTGGTGCGTCTGGCTTTTGAAACCGATTCCACACGCGCGGTGACTCTCATGCTCGATAGCGTGGCCACCCCGGTGGTGGAGATCAAAGGAGTAACCATCAGCGATGGTTATCACAATCTCTCGCATCACGGGAAATCGGAGGCAAAGCTCGCTCAGCTCCGCATTATCGACTCCTGGCATATGCGACTGCTCGCGGATCTCTTCAAAGGGCTGCGCGGGGTGCCGGAAAACGGGGAAACGCTGCTGGACCGCGCCATCATCTTCTACGGCTCGAATCTCGGCGATGCCAATGCCCACTCCACAACGAACATGCCTGCGCTGATCGCGGGCGGCGGCTTCCGGCACGCCGGCCATCTGGTCTTCGACCGCAAGCAGAACTATCCGTTACCGAACTTGTTCGTTTCCATCCTGCAACGTATGGGGATCGAAGGCGACCGGTTCGCCTCATCGACGGGCACGATGTCCGGCCTCGATGTGACTAGAGCATGAGCTCCGCAACAGCCATACGGTTGGCCCCGCTACTCGTCGCTTCCATTTGCGCCTGGCCTGCGGAACCAGTCGTCGTGGACTTTGAAAAAGCGGCGCCCGTACTCGCCGACGGGAAGGCCAACCGTGTTCCGCGATGGGAAGAGAAAGGAGTCGTCTTTACTCTCGCGCGTGAACCCCAGCAGACCAAAGGGAAGGGCCTGTTGATGTTCTTTACGCATCTCGCCAGCGGACACAAGGGGATTGCGTGCGCCATGGCCACGGAGCCGATTCCGATTCGCGCGACGTTCCCGAGGCCCGCCTCTTCCATCACCGTCTCCTTTTGGGGATCTACCGGCACGCCGGCTCTGCTCGAAGCCTTCGATGCCGAGGGCAAGTTGGTCGACCGCGTCAGTATCGACTCTGTTCCGGGCCGCAAGGCGCCAGGCGACCCTGTGCCCATCTTCAATTTGACCGTGAAAGCCGGCCGTATCGCCTACATCCAGTTTTCGGGTCCGCGGGAAGGCGAATTCCTTGCAGCCGATGAAGTGAGCTATACGCCCAGCGCCGGCGATGGGAACTGACGGTTTGCGTCCGCCGTGCAGTCCTACCAGGTAAACTTCGCCACCAACTGCATTTGCCGCGGCGAATTTACCTGCGACTGCCACTTGCCCCAGTTGGGGTTTCCGAGAGTGGTAGCGCCGCCCAGCGGACCAAACCAGGTGCGATTCAGAATGTTGAACGCCTCGCCACGAACCTCCAAGTGCGCCTTTTCCTTGACGCTGAAGATCCGCGATGCCCCGGCGGACTCGTTGAACTGTGGCCAACTGCGGAAATCGGGATTGTAGCGCGTGGAATTGCCAAACGAAGTGGACGACTGTGCCGGAAAGAACGACTGCGGCTGGAGATAGCTGTCCTTGAAAGGATCGAATTTGCCCGAGTAGGGCAGCTTCCAGCCTTGGTACGTGCTGATTGTCGGGGTGTTGCTGAATTCGCCGATCGGGAAGTTCACAGCATTCGTGCCGATATTCATCGGGAGTCCGCTGGCATAGGTCTGAATACCGGAAATGCGCCATCCGCCCACGATCGCGCCAAGCGCGCCGTTCCCCAGGAAACGCTCTCCTTTTCCGATGGGAAGCTGGTACACCCACGAGATCTTCACCGCGTGAGTCTGATCGTAGCTGGCAATCGACTTGAGCAGCCTCAAATTGTACATGTCGCCATAGAAGAATGTCGCGAGGTAAGACGTGTCCGTATCGTCCAGGATCTTCGAGAAGCTATAGGACGACTGAATCGTCAGCCCGTTCCCCAGCCGCTTATTGAACTTCACCAGAGCAGCATGATACGTGGAATGGCCGACGCGATCGCCGCCTCCATTGCCGGTATCGATCGTCCCATATTGGGGGTAGGGCCTGTTCGCTTGCGTAACCGTGGCTCCGTTGCCCCAAACCTGGGTGAAACTTTCGCATTCACTCGACGAACCCGCGCCGCACGTCCATGGCAGGGTGGCCCCGGCGTTAATCGCCGCAGCAGATGTGATCAGCGAGCCCAGCGCGGTTCGCCCGGCGGCTGTGAACGGGCTCAGCGAGGCCGGTAGGGAATTGAACGGCACCTGATTGTCCGCCAGGTAGTTCGACGTGATGTCGCTGGCCAGCGTCGCCAGGTAGCCAACCTCGAGTGACATGGTATTCGTAATCTGGCGCTGAATATTGAACGAGTAATTCAACTCGGCGTCGCTTCTGCCCGCATTATTTCCGTTTTTCCCGTAGGACGGCGCATTCATGCCGACGCCAACGCCAGGGTCGATGAAAGGCAAATTGAGGTTGACTCCCGGGCCTTGGTTCAATACGTACAGGGGATTCAGTCCGCCGCTTTGGTCGCTGACCGTGTCCCGTATGAAGAATCCCAGTTGGTGGGAGGACTGCCCAATTCCCGCCAACGGCCCGAAGGTGCGAGCGGCGGCGGCACGGATCACGGTCTTGTCGTTAATCGCGTATGACAGACTGAGTCGCGGCCCGTAGCCTCCGTACCAGTTACCGATCAGCGACTTGCTGCCCGTCCGGCCCGGGCCGGAGCCGGCGAATTCTGTCGCGCCCAAAATTCCGCCCGCCGCCGGATTCGGCTCGGTGAAGTTCAGGGTGCTCAACTTGCCGTCGGGAGCATACGGCGCCACATTCATGGAATAGCGGAAGCCGAGATTCAGCGTCAGTTTGCGCGAGACCTTCCAATCGTCCTGCACATACGCCTGGTTGGTTCGATAGACGACCAGCAGGTAGCGCGGCGTATCCATATTGAAACCGCTCACCTGTCCCAGCAGCATCGACGCAAATCCGCTGCCGCCGGCAACCGACTCGGCCTGGCCCGGACCGCCCGTCAGACTGGCGGTGTTGTGGGAGCTGAACTGGACGCCGCCGGACCCGAACTGTACTCCGTAGCCGTCGTAGTGGCTGTCGCCCAGGAAATAGCCAAACTTGAAGGTGTGGGCCCCGTGGATCTTCGTGACGTCCTCGTGCAACTCGAAGACCTCCCGGTCCGAGCCGTTCGGGGCGTTATTACCCCAGCCGCTGAAATCTCCCGTGCTGATGATGGGAAAGTTCGCGCAAAGGGCAAAGCCGGGCAGGCAGATTCCTTTTTGTTTCCAGGCGCCCGAGGGGACCAGCAGGCTGAGACCCCCAGCTTGCACCGAGCCCGATTCCGTAGCTTCCCCCTGGGTGTGATCTTCCCGAAAGTGGTTAAACCCTCCGTAGAAATGGCTCACTAAGGTCGGGGTAATGGTGTAATCCCAAGTTCCGCGATATACCTGAGTCGCGTTGTACCCAAAAGTCCCCGTTCCAAGCGGTTCCGTCAATCCCGGGCAACCGGCGGGACCGCACGTCGAGAGATCCCGATAGCGATTCATCAGGTACGAAATGTGGTGCTTGGAGCCGATGTTCTGATCGATCTTGGCACTCCACCGATTGTTCGGCGCGATACTGGTGCCGGTGTTGTTAAAGAAGTTGTTGCTCCAGTAGCCCGAAGTCCCCGGCACGATTCCCGGACGGTTCGGCTGGAGGATGCTCGACACATACTTCAAAATCGGCACAATTGTGGGATCGAATCGGCTTTGCGGAATCTGGTTATTGGGGAATGGGGTCCTGGTGTATGTGCCATTGGCGTTCGCAACCTGCGATACCGGATCATAGATCGGGTACATCGCTCCGCTTGCGTTTACCCAGTTGTGCAGGTCGCCGGTATAGAACTCCGGCGGCGGCACGCTAAAGAAGGTCCCGTTGCCTGCGCCCACGCGATTCCGGAAGCCCTCGTAGGAAGCGAAGAAAAATGTTTTGTTTTTGCCGTTGTACAGTTTGGGCAGGTAGACCGGCCCGCCAGCGGTGGCCCCGAAATTGTTTTGCTTGTAGATCGGCTTCACGCTATTGAAGAAGCCTTTGGCGTCCAGGTCCTGGTTTCTCAGGAATTCGAAAGTGCTCCCGTGGAACCGGTTCGTGCCCGATTTCGAAACGAAGCTGAGCGTTCCGCCGGAGGCATTCCCGGTCTCGGCTTTGAAGCCGCTAGTTTCCACCGTAAACTCTGTAAGAGCCTCCACCGAAGGGCTGTTCATCGCGGCCGCGCCACCGTTGCCGGCGTCGTTGCCGATCTTATCTCCGGCCAGCGACGAGCCATCCAGCGTGATGCCGACGGTATCGTTGCCGCCGCCGATGCGGAAGGTGCCGGCCGCGTTTACTTCGCCGGTGGTAGATGCCAGATCGAACGGACTGCGCGAATTGCCGTTTACCTGTACCGGCAAGGCATCCACGAGTGTGCTTGAGACCGCGGTCGCAACCCTGGCGTTTTCCGTTTGCAGCACCTGGCTGTTAGCGGTGACCTCGACGCTCTGCTGCGCCGTGCCGATCTCGAGTTTGAGGTCCACCCGCGCGGTCGCGCCAGGGGAGATCTCAACCTTCGCAATCATCAGCGTCTTGAATCCCGGAGCTTCGGCCTTCACCTGGTAAACACCCACCGGCAGCGAAGGTATCGTGAAATCGCCCACCGTGTTGCTGACGGTCTTGTACGTTGTGCTAGTGGCAGTCTGCATTGCCGTGATTTGAACCGTCGGCACGACCGCCCCGCTGGCGTCCACTACGGTCCCGGTGATCTCGCCGCGGTCGCCTTGAGCGGCCAACGGTGGTACGGCGACAACCGCCAACAGCATCAAATGTACAAAAACTACCCAGTTCTTTGCGCGCATAGCAAATTGTTCCCCCTCGACGCACACACTGCGTCTGTTTCATTTCCGATTCAGCAGAAACCGAGCACCGCCGAATGCCCCTCAAACTGACCCCTGCGATCCGTCGGCTAAGCCAGTGATCGCCTGGGACGGGATTGTAAGGGCTTAGCAACCCTCGCGCAAGGTAATTGCGGAGTATCAAACCGTTAAACGCCGGGGTTAAACCGTTAAGAGGCAAATTTCTTGGGGGCCGCGCCCTCAATTGTCGTGGTGCGAATGCTCCTCAGAGCTATACTGGCGGGACGAGTGGGGAAGCCCGGCAAACAGCGCAAATCGCGTGAGACATTACCGCCGACCCCAGAGCAGCGCGCGCCACCCACACGGGATCGCCCGAGGTGGCGGTGGCGGCATGCATGGCGGCTGTTCGCTCTTTGGGTCCTGCTATTGATCACCTATTCCAACTCCTTCCAGAGTGGGTTGGTCTTCGACAATGCTTCGGTCATCGGGCAGGACCCCCGAATCCGCCAAACCACGCCCCACAATCTCGCGTCCATCCTGACGGGACAGTATCGACACGACAAGCCCAGCGCGGGGCTGTATCGGCCGTTGACCACTCTCTCGTATCTGCTGAACTACGCGCTGCTCGGCAATGGTCCGCGATCACAGGGCTACCACTGGATCAATCTGGCGCTACATGCCGCCAATACCACGCTCGTCTATGCACTGGGAATCGTAATCTTCGGGGAGATGGCGCCGGCCTGCGCGCTGGCTGCGATCTGGGGATTGCATCCGCTGCTAACCGAATCGGTGACGAATATCGTGGGGCGGGCCGACCTGCTGGCCGCCTTGGGTGTTTTGGCGGGGCTATTGTGCCACATCCGGGCCACTTCGGCCGTCGGTCGGCCGAGATTGGCGTGGCTGTTTGGCATCTCGGCAGCTCAGACCATCGGCCTTTTCTCCAAGGAGAGCGCTGTGGTGTTGCCGGGTATCATGCTGGCCTACGACCTGGTATGGTTCGACCACGCGTCGTGGCGCCGCCGCATTCCGGCTTATGGCGCCGCGTTGCTGCCGTTCGCCGCGTTCTTCTATCTCCGCACGCAGGCGCATCCCCACATGCTGATTCCGTTCGCCGATAATCCGCTGGCGAACGCTGGTTTCTGGACGGCACGCCTCACGGCCGTGCAGGTCGTCGGAAAGTTCCTGTGGCTGTTTCTCTGGCCGGCGAGGCTTTCGGCGGATTACTCCTACAATGCGGTGGCCTTGTTCGGAGAGCCGTTGACTGCCCAGGCGCTGTTTGAGTTGGCGGTGTGCGTGGCCCTCGTTCTGTTGCTCGTATTCCTGGCGAGTCGCGCCCCAAAACCGAGCCGCTTTCTCCTGGTTTTCTTTTTCGTAGCTCTATTGCCCACCTCGAATCTGATCGTCCCGATCGGCAGCATCATGGCCGAGCGCTTCCTTTATCTGCCATCGGTGGGGCTGGCGGGGTGTGTCGCCGCCGTCAGCTGGTGGGCCGCCCAGCGTCAGCAGGTCGCGCGCGCCGTATGGGCTGCATGGGCGCTTCTGTGTGTGGGGCTAGCCGCGCGAACCTATGCACGCAACCTCGACTGGAAGGATGAACTCAGCTTGTGGACCAGCGCCGCCGAAGTGTGCCCCGGCAGCGCCAAGGCTCACTACAATCTAGGAAAAGCGCTGCAAGTCCTGCCGGGCCATCTCTCTGACGCGATTGCCGAGTACCGTGCCTCGCTGCGTATCGATCCCGATCATGCGGATGTGCATACCAACCTGGCGAACGCGCTTGCCGCAGCCAGCCGTTCGCCCGAGGCAATCGCGGAATACCGGGCGGCGATGCGAATTGAACCCAATCGGGTGGAACCGCACAACGATCTGGCGAACGTGTTAGCGCGCATCCCCGGCCGGTTGCCTGAGGCAATTGCCGAGTATCGGGCGGCCATTCGGATTCGACCCGACAACGCCGAAGTTCACTATAATCTGGCGAATGCTCTGCTGGACCAGCCCGCCGGAATCGCTGAGGCCGTCGGCGAATATCGGGCGGCGCTCACTCTTGCCCCCGATCATTTGGATGCCCATTTAAATTTCGGGAAGGCATTGGCGAGCATCCCGGGGCGTTTGCCGGAAGCGATCGCGGAGTACCGGGCGGCGCTGCGCATTCAACCCGGTTCCGCGGCGGCGCACATCGGTCTGGGAAATGCCCTGTCAGCGATGCCGAACGGTCTTTCGGGCGCCGTCGCCGAGTATCAGGAGACATTGAAGCTCCGTCCGGATGACGCGGAAGCCCACTATGATTTGGGAACCGCGCTGGCGCGCATGCCGGCCCGTTTGCCTGAAGCGATCGCCGAATTCGAGTTGGCACTGCGAAGCCGGCCGGATTTGCTGGAAGCACACGTCAACCTGGCGAATGCCCTGGCGAAGATCCCAAGCCGGATTCCGGACGCGGTTGCGGAGTATGAAGCCGCCTTGCGAATCAGTCCAGATCCGGTGGTGCGGCAGATGCTGGACCGGCTGAAAGCGGACCAGCGGCGGCGTTAAGGGCGGGTCAAGTCGAATGGAATCTGGAGCTTGGGGTGTCGGCAAGGGGCTTGGACGAGTCTTCCTTTAACCGTTAATCGGCACTGCCGGTCTGCAACTCACGGTGAGCCACTGAGCCTGCGGAGGACAACACTGCTATAAATGGCTAATCACGGAGGGTGCGATCTATGAGACGAGTACTGGCTTTCGCGTTCCGCCTGAGCGTCGTGTCCGGAATCTGCCTGGCTCTGAGCGCGACCGCGCAGCAAGGGGGCGGCAGAGGCGGATTCGGAGGCCCCATCGAATTGGGCCCGGACGACAAGCCCGCATTTCCCGATCCTCCCGCAGGTTTCAATCAGAAGCGCGACAACATTCCGCACGGCGAGTTGACGGCCGTGGAGTACGACTCCAAGTCGCTCGGGACGCGCCGCCGGATGCGGGTATATACGCCGCCGGGCTATTCGACCACCCGGACGTACCCGGTGCTCTACCTGCTGCACGGCATCGGTGGCACGGACACGGAATGGACTCAGTCCTGCCACGCCAACAACGTGATTGACAATTTGCTGGCGGAGGGAAAGATTCCATCGATGGTGGTGATCTTTCCCGACGGCAATTCCAGCAGGACGGTGGCTGACCTCGAAGCGGCGGCTGCCCGGGACAGAAGCGGGGCCAGCCAACCCCCAGCGGGAGCGCCAGGCGCGGGAGCGGGGCGGGGCCGCGGGATGAACATGGAGCCGTGGCTAACACCCTTCGAGAACGACCTGCTCAAGGACATCGTCCCTTACATCGACGCTCACTATTCCGTATACACCGATCGCGATCACAGGGCACTAGCCGGCCTTTCGATGGGCGGCGGCCAAACGCTGAACATCGGCTTGGTTCACCCCGAGACATTCGCCTATGTCGGCGGGTTCTCTTCGGCGCCGGACACCCGGCAGCCGCCGACCGCGCTGGCGCCGGATCCGTCGGTTCCGAAACAGTTGAAGCTGGTGTGGCTCGGGTGCGGCAACAAGGACGGTCTGATTCGCATCAGCCAGGCGGTGCACCAATATCTCAAAGAGAATGGCGTCCCGCATGTCTGGCATGTGGATAGCAACGCTCACGACACCACCGAATGGGACAACAACCTGTACCTGTTCAGCCAGCACCTTTTCACCAACCAGCCGATGCAGATTGCGGCCGCCGCGCAGGCGCCGCAGGCGGGAAGAGGCGGTCGCGGCGCGCAGCCGCCGGTCGAAATCGATAAGACTCCACCGGTGGAAGACTTCAAGTCCTCGGAACTGAATGCGATGGTCAATGGGCAACTCAAGCAGTATCCGGAAGTCAATTCGCAACGGCGTGTGCGCACCCGTTTGCGGGCGCCCGATGCCCAGAGCGTGCTGCTTGATATCGGCGGGGTCCGCTACCCAATGGCCAAGGAAGCCGACGGATGGTGGTCCGGCGTTTCCAACGCGCAGGATGAAGGCTTCCATTACTACCAACTCTGGGTCGATGGCGTCTCCGTCCCGGATCCGGGGACGCTGATGTTTTACGGCGCGAGCCGCTGGGGCAGCGGTGTGGAAGTGCCCGCGCACGATGCGGATTTCTATGCCATGAAGAACGTGCCGCACGGCAACTTGCGCGAAGTGCACTTCTTCTCGGAAATCGCCCATACCACGCTGCAATGCTACGTATATACTCCTCCCGACTATGAAAAGGGATCGAAACGCTATCCGGTGCTGTACATTCAGCACGGCGCCGGTGAAGACGAACACGGGTGGGGTGGCCAGGGGCATGCGGGTCTGATCCTGGACAACTTGATTTCGGAAGGTAAAGCCAAACCCTTCATCATGGTAATTGGCAACAGCTACATCCCAGGCATGAGCGGCGGCCGCGGCGGAGTTCCCGGTCGCGGCCCGGCACCTTCTGGAGCGCCGCCCGCGGTGGCGGCCAGTCAACCTGGCGCAGCCCCTCCGGCCGGCGCTCCCGGTGGACGTGGCGGACCCGGCGGTCGCGGATTCGCAATGACTGACACGCCGTTCGAACATGTGCTCATCGGAGAGATGATTGCTTTTATCGACGCCAACTATCGCACGCTTGCCGATCAGCAACATCGCGCCATGGCCGGCCTCTCCATGGGCGGCATGTTTACACACGGAATCACGCTTGCCCACCTCGACAAGTTCGCATACATCGGGATGTTCAGCGGCGGCAGTATTGCTCCCTCGGAGATCAAAGATGCGGCCGAATTCAAGAAGAAGGTGAAGCTGGTATTTGTCGGTTACGGGAGCCGCGAGAACGGCGCTACCGGGAGGACCAACGTGGAAGATCTAAAGAAAGCCGGCGTGAACGCGGTCTACTATGAGTCTCCGCTCACTGCTCACGAGTGGCTGAGCTGGCGGCGCGACCTGCACGAATTCGCCCCGCTGCTCTTTCAGAGCAAATGAGTAGAGCCACGACTGATCGGCAATCTCGCCCTTAAAATCGCCCTTGCAGTCTGCAACGCACATAGCAAGCAACGAGAATTCGCAGTAATTATGAAAACGACACGACGCAATTTCGACCTGACGTGGGCTGGTGCGCCCTTCATCCTGCGCGGCCAGCAGGTGCTGTTGCGCGCGCGCATCAAGGTCGACACCGAGCGCGTCATCGGTGACATCGATCCGCTCATTTACGGCATTTCATCGAACATCTGGGCCGCTGCATCGATGGCGGCGTCTTCGACGAGACGTCCACTCTCCGACCCGAACGGCTACCGCCGCCTCTCGACAGAACCAGCCCTACCGCCCTGCATCATGGCCCGTAAGAGCGCCTCTTGGAAGGCCCTCCACGGTGCGGCGGCGGTTAACATTCGCGGTTAACCATACAATCATGCCATTTGCGTTAACCAGGCTTCGGGGCGGTGGGACATGACGGTCGAAGAAAAACGTGGCGTTCTGGAATCAGTGCTCCAGAGCCGGGTCTTCCGGCGTTGTGATCAGCTCAAGAAAATGCTGAGGTTCGTCTGCGAGGCCGAGTTCGAAGGCCGCGGCGCTGAACTCAGCGAATACGTCATCGGGGTTGAGGCCCTCGGGCGCCCCGCCTCCTACAGTCCCGTGGAAGACTCTAGCGTCCGGACACGGGCTTACGAACTGCGAAATAAGCTTACCAAGTACTACGGGACGGAAGCGCCGGACGCGCCGGTCCGCATCGAAATCGACCGCGGAGCGTACATGCCGCGCTTTGTCCGGCAAAACAGGCCGACCGCTCCTATCGTCCCGAATATGGTTGCGCAGCCCGTTCCGTCGGCGTCCCACGCCCGGGGGTGGATCGTGCGGGTTGTGGCAATTATCGGTTGTCTCCTCCTCGCGCTGGGGGCCTTTGCCCTGCTCCGGCCCGGCCGGGCGCCGGGCGGTTCTCGATTGGACCCTTGGACGCCGGAAATGGAGACGTTTTGGAAGCCATTCCTGTCCGCGGATAACCCTTTAATGTTCACTTACAGCAGTCGTTTCTTTCTGCTGGCTCCGCCACTGGATCTGATGGTCCGCAACTGGCGCACAAACGATATGAGCGATGTTGACCAGTCCGCGCCATTGCTCCGATTCAAGCAACAAATGGGGGCGGAACAATTCGTGGAGACGCGGAATTATGTCGATTTCGGGGCCCTGTATTCCGTGTTCCTCCTCATGCGAAACGTCGGCCCGCGCCTGCACCAGATTTCGCTAAAGAATGCAAAGGACTTGGATTGGACCGATGTTTTCAGCGACAACGTCATATTCGTGGGTGGAATTGCGAACGCGGACGCGCGGCTACGGAGACTTCTGGAAGCTGCCGATTTTAGCGAAGACGCCACCGGGGTCACGAATCTGCATCCCAAGCCAGGAGAACAGCAGTTCTATCCCGTCGCTCACATTTCGGCAAACGGCGCCAATGATGGCGACAAGTACGCGCTCCTGTCCCGGTTCCCTGGCCCGCAGCGCGGCCCGCTACGTCATGCTGCTGGGTTCCGCACACTCCGAACTGCCTTGGGCCTTGGCCGAATACGTCACCAACGCCATATCAATGCGAGAACTGGTGCAGCACCTCAAACTGCCTTCGGGCGATCTTCCGGACGCCTTTCAGGTGCTCCTGCGCGTGACCCTGCAAGCGCAGGTTCCGGTTCGCATCCGCTATGTCACGCATCATGTGCTGACAGCACCGGAATTCCCGTACGAGGGGGCGTCCCAAACCAAATAGCCGCGACCATACTCCCTCATCCAAAATCCTTGCGTGCTCGGTAGTTTTCATGAAATCGAGACTTCAGCTTCTGCTCGCGCCCGCGATCTTGCCGATTGCTCCCTCCAATCTCTAGGAGAAGTGGCGCGGGAGGCATGCTTTTGGGGCTCGGGAATATATTCTTCGGCAATCGCGGCCCTGCTCGGTCGAGTAGTATACTGCTCATCGGATGAATCGACGGCGGTTTCTTTTAAGCTCGATTGCGGCGGGCGCGGTGGCGGCAGCCACTCCGGATACGCGCGTAACCGTGTTGCTGGTGGATATGGATCGCGTTTCCACTCCGATCGATGAGCGGATTTACGGGCAGTTCCTCGAACACATCAATCACTCGGTCGAGGACGGATTGTTCGCGGAACAGATTCGCGGGACGGGCTTTGAGGGACCAGATTTCGAGACGTACTGGACTTCATTCGCGGAGCGCGGGGCCGTGGAAGTCGCGGACGTGGAGTTCTCAAACGGGAAGAAGAGCGTGCGACTGCGGGCGGACGGCGGGCGCGCGGGCATCCGGCAGCGGCGGATCTTCGTCGAGAACGGGCGGAGGTATGAAGGTTCGGCGTGGGTGCGAACGGAGCAGGGGGCGCCGGAGCTGACGCTGCGGGTCGTGGGATCGAAGGGCGAGGCGATCGCGTCGGCGCCGCTCGCGGCCCCTGGGACGGGGTGGCGGCAGGTTCAATTCTCGTTCACGAGCCCGGTGCGCGATAGGGATGCTTTGGTGGAGATCGTCGCGTCGGGGAGAGGGACGGCGCTCGTCGACTTCGTTTCGATGATGCAGGCGGACGTTCGGCGGGACGGCATGCTGCGGCCCGACCTCTTACAGGCGTTGCGGGAACTCGCGCCTCCGTTCATCCGGTGGCCGGGCGGCTCGTTCGCGTCGACATATAAATGGGAGGAAGGCATCGGGCCTTATGTCTCGCGCGGGTATCATCCGAACGTGTTCTGGGGCGGGTACTCGGATTACTTTGGGTTCGGGACGGACGAGTTTCTCGGACTGTGCCGGAAGCTGAACGCCGAGCCTCTGATCGTGCTGGCGGCGCCGGGCACGGCGCGCGAGCAGGTCGAGTACGCGATGGATTGGGTCCGGTATTTGAACGATCCGGCGACGACCGATTGGGGACGGCGGCGGGCGGAGAACGGACATCCCGAGCCGTACGGCGTGCGGTTATTCCAGATAGACAACGAGCCGATGAATAACGGGTTCACAGCGGAGCGGTACGCCGAGGTGGTGAACGTGTACGGCGCGCGACTGCGGGAAATCGTGCCCGAGGCGCGAATCGTAGCGTGCGGGCAGAAGCGGTCGAACGACATGGAGTGGAGCGAGAAGATCATCGACCTGGCGGGGAAGAACTTCGATGTTCTCGGCGTGCACAACTACGAGTACGAGCCGGCGAGCTACGAGAGCGGGCTGCGGAGGATCCGCGATTATTTAGTGAAGCTGCGGGATTACATCCGTGCGTCGGCGCTGGCCGCAGATCCGGGTCGGGGTGCTGGAGTGGAACCTTTCGCGGACGTACGACTGGCGGGCCGGGCTGCACGCCGCGGGCAGTCTCATGCTGTACGAGGAACTGGGGCCGGAGTTGGCGATGGCGTGTCCCGCCCTGCTGATGCGTAACACGACGGACGATCCGACGTGGACGTCGCTGATTTACCACGATCACGTGTCGTGGTTTCCAGGAGGGGCGTATCCCGTAGAAAAACTGTTTCGCGAGCACTACGCGGAGCGGTATCTCGCGTCGGCGAGCGGGACGGTGCGGGACGCCGCGGATCGAAAGGCGTTCTTCCAGGAGATCGCGACGATGAAGCCGGAGGAGTGGCAGCAGGGCACGGTCGATGCGGTAGCGACGGCAAGCGCGGACGGTCGGCGGATCGTGATCAAAGCCGTGAACTACGAGGGCCGGCGAAACACGTTGCTCGCGCGATTGCAGGGTGCGCGCGCGCCGGAGAAGGCGACGGCGCGGCTACACACGATCACGGCGGGGCTGACGGAGAAGGCGTCGCTCGAGCGGCCGGACGCGATCCGGCCGGTTAGCCGGACCATCGAGTACGCGAAGGATTTGGCGGTGGAGTTGGAGCCTTATACGGTCGCGGTGGTGGAGATTCGGGTGTAGTGAGATGTCAGTTGGGGCGCATTCGATTCCCGTTAGCGCTGCCAACTTATTTAAAATCAGACGTTTAAGAATCGTTGTAAAGGCTTGAATCGAGACTCGATTCCTGATTGATGTTTTTCCTTGTTCACTTCTGCGCCCGGCCAAACATGAGACCGTGATCAGTGAATCTATATCTACTGCCGCTGAAGAGCCCGGCATTGTCACGTCTCAGTGACGGGGGCGAAATGCCCCGATAGTCGAACTGTCCGTATACCGGCCGCCCGTCTTCTCCGTACGGCGGGTACTCAGTTTAGTCGAAGGCGGCCAACCCGAGCGCGGCGGTGTTAGCCGATAGCACCGCCGCTGCTGCCTTGGGCATCTCGTGTGGATGTCGGCAGGGCCAATTCTCAGCAGTCGCCTGTGTCTTCCTGCAGATTCGACGCTCTTTGGTGTTCAGGGCTTCTTGCTTCCGTCACGCGATCTCAACGACTCGGCTCGTGCGGCCCGCGAAGTACCGCGGCCTGGATGAGCACGCTTATTTCGACCAGGGCGGGACAACGCCGTTCGTGCGCGCATAAGCGATCGACTGCCCAAGATGCTCGTGCTGATCCCCGAAAAGGTACCGGACAGCCTCTTCCTTGGTCATGTCCTTTCCGAATATTTTCACCGGAGCCTTTAGATCCGCATCCGAAAGTCCCTCGATACCTTTCTGCACATTCGCATAAGACGTCTTCAACGCCTCTTGCAACTTCTCCGGATCGGTAATCGGCGCGGACTGGCCGCTGGTGGCTGCGCCGGTCAGCGTTCTGGCGAGCACCCCGTTCTCCGCCACGATCAGGTTGAATACGTCGCTTACCGATCGCACGCCTTCACCTGGCTTCCAGTCATACTTACCTGCCATGACGCGAGCCAGTCCGCTGAATTTATCGGAAAGTGCCCCGGCTTCTTTGGCGAGCGATGCTTGAACGGATTGCGCCTGTAATGAAAAAACACTCAGCGCCGCGACCGCCGCCGCATATCCCACGGTTCCCATTCGAATTGTTCTCATCGTAAAATCCTCTCCTCTCGTATCAACCATTGCCTTCGCAAAACGGCCCCGCGTTATTCATGGCGCAGTGCAAGGAGCGGATCGATCCGGCTCGCTTTCCGCGCTGGAATGAAGCTCGCCAATAGCGCGACGCCAGCCAAGAGTATCGTCAGCGTCCCAAACGTCAACGGATCTGTGGGCTTGATGTCGAAAAGCAGAGTCTGCAGGAATCGCGTCAATACGAGTGATCCCATCAGCCCCGCGCCCACCCCGGCGACGACGATAAGCCCAGCTTCACTCAGAACGATTCTGAGAATGTCGCTGCGCCGGGCGCCTAGCGCCATGCGAAGACCGATTTCACCGGTGCGCTGGCTGATCGCATAGGCCATGACTCCGTAAATTCCGACGCAGGCGAGAAGGAAAGCCACAATCGCGAAGATCCCGAGGATCTCCAGAGCAAACCTGCGCGCCGCCATGCTTTTCGCCACGATTTCGTCCATCGTTTGAATTCCGAAGACGGGGATAGTGGGGTCCACCGCCTGCACCTCGCGGCGAATTGCCTCACTGAGAGCACCCGGGGCCGCGGCTGTCGCGGAGGTAAACAGCCGAATTATAAGATGGAGCCTGGGGGTTGGGGAGGTAGATATGGGGCGTGCCACCCGTATCGAAGCCGTCGGTCTTTATGTCACCGACGACGCCAACTATGGTGATGTTTCCCGCGACAGCTTGCCGGCTCGGAGCGCGCGAATCGGCGGATGTGAGCTGGATCGCCCGTCCCGAACTCAGTTGGATATGCTGACCGACGGGATCGCTGTCTTTCCAATATTCTCGCTGGAGCGCTTCGTTGATCACCGCGACCCGCTGGCCTGTCGAGTTGTCGTGCTCAGTGAACACTCTCCCCTTTCGAAGAGGGGTCTTCAAGACTTCGAAGTATCCTGAACTTACGCTGGCGACCTCGGCTACCGGGACGCGTTCGGATTCGGCTGCACGGCCTTCGATCGAAAAGTATTCTTTCTCCGTTTATTGCCCAAGGGAAGACTTTCGGCGCTACCGACAGCCGCCTGTACAACGCCGGACAGAGCGCCGACCCGGCGCAGAACTTCCCGATAATATGCCCCGCGCTTCTCGATCAGCCGATAAGCATCCGCCGCCGGATCGTTCGGGACAGGCAGCCATATTCTTGCGGTTACCATTTGGTGGGGGTCGAAGCCCGGGCGCACTTCAAGAAGGCGCCAAAAGCCTCGCAAGAGGAGACCGGCACTAATGAGCAGAACAAGGGAAAGCGCAATTTCGGCGGCCACCAGCACGCGCGAGGTGTTTTTCTGACGTTTGCTTGTTCCCGATCCTCGGCTGCCCTCTCTGAGGCTGACGATCTGGTTCGGACCTGCTGTTTGCAGCGCGGGCATCAGGCCGAAAACCAGTCCCGTCAGGATCGAAACCGCAAAGGCGAACAACAACACTCCTGGACTGAAGGCGATCTCGCTTACACGCGGAAGTTCGGGCGGCGCCAAGCTCAAAAGCCATGTCTTCATGAACACAACGGCACACAAAACCAATCCGCCCGAGATCAGCGAGAGCAAGACATTCTCCGCGAGCAATTGCATGATCAGCCGCGTTCTTCCGGCGCCGAGGGCTCGCCGCACGGCTATTTCCCGTTGACGGCCTGGCGAGCGGGCCAGCAGCAGATTCGCAAGATTCACGCAGGCGATCAGCAGAACGCACCCGACGGCTCCGAAGAGTACGAACAGCTCTGTCCGCGTGTTACCGACCAGGTCTTCCTGCAGGGAAACCAAACGCAATCCCCATCGGGCGGGCGCTGATAGTCGTCAGAATATTGACTGCTCAATTGCGCCGTAAATGCATCCAGGCGTGCTTGCGCCTGAGCGATGGTAAGGCCGGGCCGTAACCGCCCCATGGCTCCAGGAATCATTCTTAGAGATCTCTGCGCGGGCACGGGCCACGGAGGCCCACTAAATCCTGCGCCGTCTACACATCTACGTCGCCGGCAAGCGACCGGCCGGGATGTCTGAACTCCGGCGGCATAACGCCTAGGACGGTATAGAGGTCGCCATCGACGCGGATTTGCTTTCCAAGAGCCGTCGGATCCCCGCCGAACGTACGGCGCCAGAAAGCATCGCTGAGCACGACGCCTTCAACGAATCCCGGCTGCTCGTCGTTCACGGTGTAGACGCGGCCCAGCTCGGGCCGTGCCCCCAGCATCGTGAAATAATTGGTGCTCGTTGCGAGCAGTTCGATGCGCTCCGGTTTTTCGCCTCCTGTGAGATTCCCATCGGAGGGATATATGGCGGAGATGTTTTCGAAAACATCGGATCTGTCGCGCAGGTCCCATAGCTCCGGCGCCGAAATCCCAACGTCGCGGCTGTTCGAGCCGCGCAAGTCGTCGTAGATACGAACGAGCCGCTCGGGATGAGGGTACGGCAACGGACTCAGAAGGACTGCCTGGACGGCTGTAAACACGGCCACGTTCGCGCCGATGCCGAGCGCCAAGGTCAGTATGGCCGCTGCCGCAAATCCGGGGCTTTGACGCAACCTGCGTGCCGCGTAGCAACAATCGTTTCCTACGTTCTCCAGCCAGCCTGAAGCGTCCATAGCTGATCTCCCTGAGTGCCTGGTGGCTACACGAAAATGTTAGCGAGCCGCACCGAAGGAGTACAGATACAGAAAGAAGAATTACAGACGGGTACAATTATGGTTTCCTGGGTGGGATCAGCCCCGTGCCTGCCTCTCGCAAAGGCGGCCTAAGGTCATGAGCGCTCGATCGTGATTCTTCGTCCAGACGTGTCCGCAATTGAGGCGAATGTAGTTTTTGTATCGGCCCGTCGCGGAAAAGAGGGCTCCCGGCGAGATGCTGATGCGCTCCGTCAAGGCGGCCCGATGCAGTTTAAGAGCATCGAGTTTCCCTGACAGTTCAATCCATAACATGTGACCGCCCGCAGGCCGGCTGATGCGGGTGCCCGCCGGAAAATACTCTGCGACGGCCTGGCGCATGTTTTCCGCCTGGCAAGCGAGCGTCGCGCGCAACCGCCTCAAATGACGGTCATAACTGCCAGACTCCAGAAACTCCGCCACCACCAACTGCTGCAGCGACGGGGCCGCCACGCTAGTGAACAGCTTTAGCCTCTCCACCTCTGCCCGGAACCGTCCTGCCAGCATCCAGCCGATACGGTATCCCGGCGATAGAGTTTTCGAAAACGACGAGCAGAGTAGAACGAGACCTTTACGATCAAACGACTTTGCCGTTAACGGACGGGCAGTATCATAGGCGAGGTCCCCATACGAATCCTCTTCTATGACCGCGACGTTTGCCCGGCTGGTCAAATCCACCAGGGCCCGCTTGAATTCGTCCGGCAGAACATATCCGAGAGGGTCATGGCAGTTGGTCATTGTGATGCACGCCTTGATTTTGTGCTTCCGAATGGCTCCCTCCAGGTGCTCCAGGTCCATCCCCTCCTTGGCGTGCGTGGGAATCTCGATGGTCTTCATGTTGAGAGACGCGACGCTCCCCAGAATCGCAAAGTACATCGGGCTCTCGACAGCAATCACATCACCGGGTTTTGCCACGGCGCGGAGACTCAGATTGATGGCCTCCAGGGCCCCGGCGGTGACGATGACGTCACGCGGCGCCACTTCGCAGCGGATGGCCAGGGAACGCCTGGCTATCTGCCGGCGGAGAGCCTCGACGCCTGGCGGTAAATCATAATGTGCACTGTGCGCCGGCAGCCTGCGCAGAATTCCTCGCGCGATCAGATTCAGCCTGCGGTTCGGAAACAGCTCCGCGCTCGCGCTTCCCGTGCTGAACGGAACAAATGCCGGATCGCCGGCTGACCGGATAATCTCTTCCAGTGCGGCGTTGGGTCCCATGGCGGTGGGCTGGCCTTGGACCATCTCGGCCTGCGGCTCGGGGATCAGTTTTGCATAAGGCGTGCGGATGTAAAAACCCGACTGAGGTCGCGCTTCCAGATAGCCGCGATTCTCCAGCCACACGTAGGCTTGCAGCGCAGTCGAGAGGCTTACGCCCTGTTCGTGGCTGAGCTTACGGAGTGATGGCACACGATCCCCCGGCCTGAGAACGCCGGTAGCTACCTGGCGAGTGAACGTTTCGGCGATCCTGACGTAGAGCGGCGCGTTACTTCGCTCTCGACCCGGCATGGCTCATCAAGCATAACAGAAGTGTGCAGTACAACTGTTATGGTAATAATCTCCATGTTCTGACACTGTACTTAAAGGTCGGCCTGCACATATTCTGTGCGTGTGTGGACAAACCCCGTGTGGTCAAAGTATCAAGCAACTCGGGAGTAAAACTTGAAGAGGGAGCGGCAGGGCCATTGTGGTAACGGGGCGATTTGCCAACAGCACCAGGGCAGTTTTTCTACAACCGCCTGAATGAAGTTCTCGACAGGCTGGATTCGACCGGTTTCCGAAATGAAAAAGAGCCGTCGCGAAGTCCCCAAACTTGGAGAAGTCGTAACGGCTCTTGGGGTGCAAACTGGCGCCATCGAAGCACGGAGCTGCCGGGGAAGGCGGCTCCGCGATGGATTGGTTACGGCAGGGCTCCGGAGTAGACTCTGGGCACGAACGTGATGGGCGCGCCAGTCGGATTTAGGAAGCATAGCGATGCGATCGCCTGTTCGCCCGGCGGAAGGCTGCTGGGCTGCGCAATCACATACGGATTGCCTCCAAGCGTTCCGGCGGGATTCTCGAGTGTCGCATTCGACGAGACATTCGTGAGCACGACCTCGATCGGCCCGGCGAAAGTGGTGGCACGGGTCGTCCGATCTGGCGGCGTGCTGGGATTCATCAAGGTGATCCGCGTGCACGAGTTCGGATTACGCGAGTTGCGATCAAGCGAGAACGGATCGACCCCGATGATCACCTGCGAAGTGATGTTCGTCGCTCCCACGTAAATACTCGCCGTTGCCGGAGGCCCCGTGACGCCCTCGTTCGAGGTCACGGTGCTGGTGACGTTGTTCTGCTTGCCTACGGCGGCGCCGGTGACGTTTACAGCGAACGTACAGGATGCTCCCGCGGCCAAGGTCGCGCCAGTGAGTATGATGGCGCCCCCGCCTGCCGTTGCGGTGATGGTTCCGCCGCCGCAAGAACCGGTCGTGCCATTGGGAGTTGCCACTTGAAGACCCCCTGGTAAGGTGTCGGTAAACTGGAGGCCGGTCAACTGAAAGGGATTCGGGTTGGCTACGGTGAGCGTAAGGCTGGTCGAGCCGCCTACGGGGATCGCCAGTTCCCCAAACGTCTTGGTCAAGTTGGGCGCCGTGCCAACCAATAAGGATGCCGTCGCAGTGCCGCCGTTACCCGCGTTGGCGGTCGTGACCTGCGCCGAGTTGTTAAGTCTTCCTTCGATGGTCCCGACGACATTCACCGAGAATGTGCACGTGGCGCCCGGTGCGAGCGTCGCACCGCTCAGGCCCACCGAGGACGATCCGACGGTCGCTGTGATCGAGCCTCCCCCACAGGAACCCGTCAGTCCGTTGGGGGTGGCTACGATTAGGCCCGTAGGAAACGCATCCGTGAAGGCAACACCCATCATAGTCAGGGGAGTTGGATTCGAGATGTTGAAACCGAGAGTGCTTGTTCCATTGAGGAGAATTGTCGGGGGCACAAAGGACTTCGTGAAGATGGGGACCAGCGCTATTGTCAACCGCACACCCGACCCGTTGGGAAAACTTCCCTCGTGGAGGAAATTCACGCCGAAGTTGGAATCAATCGAAGTTCCGTTACTGTATAGTATGGAGAATTGGGCAGCAGTGGTGTTGGGGCTGAGGATTTGGATTTGCGTGGGGACGCTTCCGGAAGTGGGCGTGGTGACTACGACGTTTGGATCGGGTAGATTGATCGTAGTGTTGGCCGTTACGAAAGCCATGGCAGTGTACGTCAACTGCGTTGCGGGTTCACCAAACAGGGCGGGTGCGGAATAGGTATACTGCACAGCCCCTTGCACACCCGTGGTGGAAATCAGAAACAGAGAGATTCCAAGAAATGTACGCACGTTTTTTTCACCTTTCGCGTTCCGGGGGTTCGGTGGGCCTAGCATCGTCTCTGAGCACGAATTTACTCAGTGATTTAGCTGTTGTGACAATGTCAGTATCTACAGGTTGCCGTGTTGCCGGCGGTAGAGGCGCAATTGGCCGCGATGCCCATTACGCTGACACGATAACTGCGCCTGCGGATGAGACTGCGAGCAGCAGTCCGGAAACGAGACGGAGTAAGGAAAGCAATCGTCTGGGCCAGCCCGATCTTTTTAGGATTATCTCGTTGGGCCGGGACCCGGAGCGGGTAAACCTCGCCTCGTCACCTTGCGCTTTCTGATTCAATGCTTATTGTTAAGAAAGCCTATCTGGTTGTGATCCTTCATGCAATAGTCCAAAGGACGTAAGCCAGGGGCTTAGAACTGCGCCGGCGTCGGCAACGCTCCGAAGCCTCGCAGCGTGTGCGGCCCGATGGACATGCCGTGGTCCCACCAGCGGATCGCTCCTTACGCTTCAGATGGCGGATGCCTGACAAGGCGTCAGGATCAATCCCGAAGTGATTCCCAAGCTCTTCATCGCCATCACCAGCGTCTCGGGCGGGCGAAGGAAAAGCGTCCGGCGGAACGTTCGTATCCGGGGTCAAGAGGAAGCACATCCGATTACAAAACTGGAGATTTGTAGCGCCTCAGTGACTGTAAATCGGGTCAGAGTTGGCACGTAATCTAGCGAGCGCTGAAGCATCGGCCTTTCCCAAATGTGCGTTTCATAATACCCCCCTGTCCTTCTGGCGTTATAATCTCCGCTGATAGCAACAGACGACTGCGATGAAACGAACCAACCAAGGGTTTCACCATAGTTCATCGCCACCCAGATCAGCATTTCTGCTGTAACGAAAGGAAACGCCGTGGTAGACAAACATTGCCCCATCCGAGAGACGCCGCCCCCACCCGAGATCGCTGCCCACACCCCGGACCCGTCCAGACAAACCGTCTTCCCGGAACCTGTCATCCGAGTGACCAATATCCAGGGCGCCATCCTGCCTGGGTTTAGCAAGAGCCATCGCATCCTCATGTTTCTACGCGTCCATCGCAAGGAGCACACTGCGCCTGCGAGTTTCCGCAAATGGCTGAAAGGGCAACTCCGCTTCATCGCCACCGCCGACGAAGTCCTGGCGTTCAACAAATTGTTCAAGGCCACGCGCGTCCGCCGTCAGCGTGAAGGGGCCGTGAAGTCCACCTGGATGGGAATTTCCCTATCCTTCGATCTTCTTCGCAGCCTCAACAAAGACGCCGATCAATTTACCGATGCCGCTTTCCGTCAGGGGCTCTCCGGCCGTTCTCCCGATCTCGGCGACCCCATCACAGGCCCGTTCAGCGCCGCCAACTGGTTGATCGGCGGTCCCTCGAATCAAGCCGACGTGGTCGTGATCATCGAAGCCGACGACCGCGCCGACATGTTGGACGAATTCCTCCGTGTTCAGGAAACCATCGTTACGGCCAATCTCGAAGGCTCAGCCCACGACGATAGCCGCATCGACATTCTCTTTGTCGATGAAGGAGCCAATCTGCCCGGTGGGCTCGCCGGGCACGAGCACTTCGGATTCCTCGACGGTGTTTCCCAACCCGGTCTGCGCGGCCTCCTCTCCAAGGACCCCACCGACGTTCTGACGCTGCGCCAGAATCCCGGTAAGCGCGATCAGCCCGAAGATCCCACCAAACCCGCGAGCAAGGACAACAAGATTCAGCCCGCCCAGGGCAAGCCCGGCCAGGACCTTCTTTATCCCGGCGAGTTCATCTTCGGCTATCCGCGCCAGATTCCCACCGAAGACGAAAAGGCCGATGGCCTCAACCCGAATCCTGGTCCCGACTCCCTTCTCGGCATCGACGGAAAGAAGCGCGCCGCACCCGATTGGGCCAGGGATGGATCGTTCCTCGTCTTCCGTCGGCTGCGCCAGGATGTCGGCGGCCTCCATCAATTTCTGCACGATGCCGCACAGCAACTCAAAATCCCGGACTCCCCAGAGGCCAGCGGCGCGCAATTGGTCGGATCGAAAATGGTCGGACGCTGGCCCAGCGGCGCGCCCATCCAGCGCACGCCCGGCGACGACAACGTCGATCTGGCAAATGACGACTGCCGCAATAACAATTTCGAATTCCAGGGAGACACCGAGCCCATCAAACCCGGACCGGGCGACCCCTCCGCTTGCAGCGATCGCTCTCCAAAATTGCAGTCGAAAGCCGATCCCGATGGCGCGCGCTGCCCGTTCACCGCGCACATTCGCAAGGCCTACCCCCGCGACGACGGCCCGCGCGATCCGAAAAAGCCGCCTGTCTCCGATCCCCAACTTGGCGAGGCCGCGACCCAGACTCATCGCCTCCTCCGCCGCGGTCTTCCCTACGGTCCCGTCTCCGCGTCAACTCCCGCGGCTCCCGTCTTCGACGACGTCGATCGCGGCCTGCAGTTCATCGCCTTCCAGACGTCCATCGAAAATCAATTCGAGTTCGTCGTCAAGAACTGGGTGAACGCCGCCGGCTTCAAAGAAGCCTTTAACCCGAAGCCCGATGGAACCCCCGGGAATCAGGGCGGCGGTCACGATCCGATTATCGGACAGAACGGCCAGGCCGGCGAAGACCGCGTCCGCAAGTTCACCGTGACCATTCCCGATCCCACCGCGCCCGATGATTCATCCAAGGTGAAAGCAGTCCAGCTCAGCGCTGACAAAGACTGGGTCTCCCCCGTCGGCGGCGGCTACTTCTTCACTCCGTCGCTGGAAGCGATCGAAAAGCACTTAACGTAGATTCGGCAAAATGGGGACCGGCTTCGCTGTCCCCATGGCGCATTCCCGAAGGCGGATACCGGAACGTAGTGCCCGGCGTTGAGAAACTGCTCGATGCTTTCAACGCTCTCTTCTCGCGCCTGCTCGACTCATGAGCTCAACGAAGCCCGCACTGATTTCGACGTTGAAGACACCATCCGCACCGGCCAGAGCGGCGTCGTCGGCTGGATCTCCAAATCGGGCGAAGAAGTCGACGACGCCCCCATTCGCACCGCCACCGGTCTCTAACTCAATGTTCAAGGAAGTCCCGCTCACCGCCGGCGATACCGTGCCTGTACAATTCATGTATTCCAACGCGTCCATGGACCCGAAGGCCCCATCCCGCAGCCCAATTAAGACTGGAGAAACATCATGCCCCTATTCGATGACTTGCGCGCCGTAATCCAGCGCCTCGCGCCGCGTGGCTGGAATGCTCTGATGGCGCAGCACGGCCTCCATCTCGACGCCCCGGATCTCGCTGTCGAGCTGCGTCGCCCCTTGGTCGATTCAAACGGAAAATCCACCGTCGATCGCACCATCGCCGGATTCGAAGATTTCTCGCCACAAGGAACCGCCGCCATCGAGCCGGCTGATCCGGCGCGCAGCCTGCTCTATCATGCCTTCGCCAGCCCCAACGTCTACGCCACGCCTCCCACCACCAGGACCGACGATGACTTTCCGACCCTCATCGAGCTCGACGTCGTCGAAAACTACATCTACAGCATCGCCAACAAAAAAATAGCTGATCTCGGCGATGTCGTGATCGCCGTCTTCGCTTACCAATACCGTCCGGGCAGCGAAAGTGTTCATGCACAGCACGCCGACATTGCATACTCGCGCACTGGCGTTGCCCGCGCCGGCACCGTGCCCATGCACTACGACCCGTTGCGCCGCAGCTTTTGGCCTGCGCCGCAGGGCGGGGCCCCGGGTGTTGCGATTATGCCCGCACGCTACGGCGCATTCCTCGCCCAGCGCCGCAAACTCACCGCGAAGGATGCCGTGATGCATCCGGCCGCTGGACCGCTGGCCGGCGATAAGGCCGCCATTTTCCTGATCCCCGTCCACAAGCTGTTCCCCGGTACCGAGTGCCTGCAGGGACAGAACGTCCAGCTCTCGTTTCTCGAGTATCACCGCAGCGAAAAGCTGCGCAAGATCCACCAGCTCCCACCCGCTCGCGGAGGGGTGCCTGGGGCGCCTGGCTTCAATATCAATCAGCCTCCGTTCGTGCGCGAATCGGCTGAGTTGGTGACTCTGCAGCCGTCCGGCGCCGCGACCCTCGTCGTCCCCATCGTCACTCCCGCGCTTGCCGAGCCCAAACAACAGACGAACAGCGTCTCCGGCAAGGTCGAGTTCGTCCGCTTCCGCGTGCCGCCCGCCACTGCCAACAATCGCTTTCCCGATTTCTCGTCCTTCCAGATCGAGGCTTCCAACGCCGGCCGTGCCGCGCCGGAATACGCGCACATTCGATTTCATGTGCGCCCCAACGGCCAGCTGTTCGACGTCAACAGCCTTGCTATGCCGGCCTACATGACCGTCTTGCAGACAGCAAACTTCTCCGGCGTCCCCGGCGTCGAAGATGGCCCGCTCGAAGCCGCCCACATGGTCGATAATTCCTGCGAAGGCGCCGTCGCCGCTCGGGTTTCGCTCACCGCGCCCTTGCCTGCCTTCGCGGCGCTCTCCTTCGTCAGCGCGCCCGACTTCCTTCCGCTCGTCGCGCAGATCGACGTCCAGCGCTGGGCCGAAAAGCGGGGCCTCACTGGAGATGGCTTCTTCTCCCAGGGTGGCCCCGAGCCTCTCTGTTACGGCCGCAATACCAGCCCGGACCCGACCCTCCCCGACCCCGCTACTCATACCGGCGCCGCCTTTAACCGCGCAGAGGCCGCCAACGCGACCATTACCGCGCTACTAAGCCAGGCCGCTCGCGGAACTCCCGCCGTCCCTCCCGTCAGGAATAGCGCCGCCACTACGTGGCTCACCGATGCCGCCGCCGACGTCTTCGAGCCCGGCTGGGACACGTCCACGTTCAGCGACAGCATCGGAGACTTCTACGTCAACTACGGACTCGGCAGTCCCTTCCCCGAAGACGCCAAGCTCTGCGCCGCGCTCAACTCGTTCTGGCCCGCGGCGCCCCCGATACCTGCCGCACCTTCGGCCAGATGACTGCCTTGCCCCTACTCGATGAAGAGCTGGGCTTCCATCCAAGACACCCGAAGGTCCTCGCAGGTCAGGCGGTTAGTCAACCTGGATGGGACGGCGGGTTCGGCCCGTTCTTCGCCGACGGCGACACCAGCGTCAACTTCACCTGGATCGAGCGCTCCGATTACACCAGCGCAGCCTTCCACGGAAAAATGAACCTCGGTCTTCTGGGCCGCATCGAAACCGACGAGCAACTCGCCCGCATGGATGCCTTCCGCGAGTGCGCCGATCGCATCCGCGGCAAAACGCCGATGACCAGGTTCAATACCCTGCTCGTGAGCGCCGAGAAGATTTCCGATTGGTCGCAGCGCCAGGACCGCCTCTCCTCCGCGCTCACCGGTCCCGGTTACCTTTATGTATTCGCCGATTTCGGGACGCCTCAGCCGGATCTCGCCGACCCGAAGCGTCGCATTGCCGGCGTCAGGAATCTCTTCACCTGCCAGGTCTCGAAAACCCAGGTAGGTTTCAAGAAAAATGCCGCGGCGCCCAAAATAACACCATGGCTGCACCCGTAACATCCGACGTCCTGGTAATCGGCGGCGGCCCCGCCGGGACCGCTGCGGCAATCACCTGCGCCCGCGCCGGCCTCTCCGTATCCCTCATCGAGGGCAGAGAGTTTCCCAGGCACCGCCCCGGCGAAACGCTCCACCCGGGCATCGAGCCTCTGCTCGAGCGCCTCGGCGTCGCCGGGGCCGTGCGAAGCTCCGGATTCCTGCGTCACGCCGGCATCTGGCTCCTCCAATCGGGACGTGCGGAATTCCAGCCCTACGGTGCTGACGCCAACGGTCCGTGGCTCGGCTTCCAGGCGCCGCGCGGTGAATTAGATGCCATCCTTCTCGCCGCAGCGCGATCCCAGGGTGTCGTCGTCCACCAGCCGCACCGTGCCCTCCGCGTGATCCTCCTTGACCACCGCGTTGCCGGCGCCGAAACCACCGCCGGCCCGATCCGCTCCGCGTTCACAATCGATGCGTCCGGCTCCCCATCCTGGCTTGCGCGCCGCCTGAACCTCCACATCAGCCGAACTGGACGCCGATTGATCGCCCGTTACGGCTATATGCGCGGCGAATGCCGCACTCGCGACGACGCCCCGTGTTTCGAATATCTCCCCGACGGATGGGTTTGGACCGCCCGTGTCCGCCCCAGCCTCTATCACTGGACGCGCCTCTCGACCACCGGCCGCCACCCCCGCCACGGCTGGTCGCCGCCCGAGTTCGCCGACCTCCAACCTGCCGCCCCGGTCCGAGGCGCCGACGTTAGTTGGACAACCGTCGACGCATGCGCCGGCCCTGGATACTATCTCGCCGGCGACGCCGCCGCCCTCACCGACCCATCATCATCGAAAGGCGTTCTCCACTCCCTCATGTCCGGCATGCTAGCCGCCGACCAGATCGCGCGCTGTCTCCTCCAAAATGCTCCCGACCATCGCCTCTGCGCGCAATACTCGACTTTTATCCGCTCCTGGTTCCGCTTCAACGTTGCCCACAACTCCGACCACTTCCTCCTCACGCCCCGCTCTGGCGCCGAAAAATTTCACCGCCTTCGTCTGGATCGTGCCGGCCTCGC
Organism: uncultured Solibacteraceae bacterium; assembly: GCA_963815475.1. Taxonomy (GTDB): domain Bacteria; phylum Acidobacteriota; class Terriglobia; order Bryobacterales; family Bryobacteraceae; genus Sulfopaludibacter. The sequence continues at coordinate 5,095,221 of CAWFHD010000003.1, forward strand.
CCCAGGCTAGTCGGAGGCATACTGGATGTGTCGTTTCAATCGTGGCTGGTCTTTCTCGTAATCTTTGATACAATTTCGCGCGTCAAGTGGGCAGTTGCGGGACTTCTATTTCGATATCGCAAGAGTGAGTGGCCCCCCAGTTGCACGCTCGGAGTGCTTGTCAGGGATACAGCCATGGCGCAACAGGGAGTCGCAGGATCTCGAACGAAGGCCTGGCTCTTATTTCGGTCAGGTCCATTAGCGGGAACACGGGTCCCCATACCCAACGGGACGCTGAGAATTGGACGCGCGCAGGATAATGATGTCGTGATCGAAGGAGCCGGCTGCGCGACGGTGTCCTTGTACCATATCGAAGTTTCCCGGGATGGCGACTCGTGGCGGGTCCGCGATCTAGCCAGCACCAATGGCACGTGGCTGAACGGGGAGCGCATCGCCGAAGCGGTACTCTCTCCCTCTTGCATACTCCAACTGGGAACACAGGGGCCGGAATTCGGACTGCAACTGGAAGACCCCGAGCCGGGCGAACTGGATCGGACAATCGAGATTTCTCCCTTCTCCGCGGAAGGTGTGACGCCCACCCCGCCATCTCCCATCACCGAGCACGAAGCGTTGCTTTCGCACGCGGTCACCCGAGCCCGGCGCATCCGGACATCCGGCCACGGCGGCCAGACAATGACCATCATGCGGGGTGTGATTGAAGACGTGCTCCGTGGCACGCGCCGCCGCTTCCGGATCGGCGGGTACTCCATGCTTGCGGCGCTGCTGGCTGTCTCCGCGGTCGCGATCTGGAAGATTACCACTTTGAAGCAGGAAAAGCGCACGATTGACGCCCACATCCGGCAGCTTGAAACCGAATTGCAGAAAGCCAATGACGGCGCCGATGTGAACCGCATGCTTTCGCAGTTGGGCGATTACCAGAACCAGGCGGAATCGATGGAGCGAACGCTGCTCTACCGCTTGGGCCGCGTGGGCGAAGACAGTGATATCGTCACACGTTCGCTTCACTCCTTGATGGCCGAATTCGGCGCCGAGGTTTACAGCATCCCTCCCGACTTTGTAGACCGTGTGAAGCACTACATTGAGCAGGACCAGGGTCCTGATCGTCCCATCATTACGCGCGCGCTGAGCGAAGCAAATGGACAGATCCAGATCATCCGGCGCATTTTGCAGGAGGAGCAGTTGCCTCCGGATCTCGCCTACATCCCGCTTGTCGAAAGCGCGCTTACCTCCAGCCAGACCAGCGCCGCCGGCGCCGCCGGGCCCTGGCAGTTCACAAAGTCAACGGCGAAAGCTTATGGCCTGCGCGTTGATGGCCAGGTGGATGAGCGCAAGGACCTCGTTAAGTCGACCCGCGCCACCGCGAAATACCTCCGCGACCTGATCCTCGATTTCGGAGCGGGGAGTTCCGTCATGCTGGCGCTTGCCGCGTACGACAGCGGCACCACTAAGGTAAAAGCGGCGGTAAGTAAAACCGTCCAGGATCCCATCAAGCAACGAAATTTTTGGTATCTCTATCGGACTCGCGCGCTTCCGGCGGAAACCCGCGAGTACGTGCCGAAGGTGTTCGCCGCCATTCTGATCGGCCGCAACCCTCATTACTTCGGCTTCTAAACGCTTGCTCGACATTCTCACCTCATTCGCGATAACACCGTCCCCGAACAAATTCGTTTTGAATTCGAACCCCCGGGAACTCACAGAAGGAGCCATGTTCGAATCGTAACTGTTTGTCTGTTGAATCGGCCCTATCATTGGACAAAGAGGATTTCGATGACTCAGACACTCAGTAAAACAATGAAGGCTGTGGCGATTGATCGGTTTGGTGGAATCGAAACGTTAGAAACTCAGGAGCGTCCCATCCCGGCCGTTGGCGTCGATGAAGTATTGGTTCATGTGGAGGCCGCTGGCGTCGGCGTTTGGGATCCCTTTGAACGGGAAGGCGGGTTTGCGAAAGAGTTCAATATCAAGCCCGTGTTTCCACTTGTATTGGGATCCGATGGCGCCGGCACTGTTGAAGCCGTGGGACCCCAAGTGAAGCGTTTTAGAAAAGGGGACCGCGTTTACGGAATTTCCTTTCTGAATCCGAAGGGCGGATTTTACGCGCAGTATGCTGTTGTGAAAGAAACCAGTTTGGCGCTCATCCCGGGAAAACTCACCATGCCGCAAGCCGCTGCCATGGCCGTTGATGCTGTCACGGCTCTTGCAGGTCTTGATACAACGCTGGGCTTAAAAAATGGGGAGTCCATATTGATCTTTGGCGCCAGCGGCGGCATTGGTCACTTGGCCGTGCAATTCGCCAAACGCATGGGCGCGCGCGTGCTGGCCGTGGCCTCGGGGGATGATGGTGTTGCCTTTGTGCGCGGTCTTGGCGCGGACAAGGTTGTGGATGGATATAAGGAAGACGTGCTCGCTGCCGCGCGCCATTTCGCGCCCAACGGTCTTGACGCCGTGCTCCTGACGACGGGTGGTGAAGCAGCTGAAAAATCTTTAGCCGCTCTACGAACGGGTGGACGCGTCGCCTATCCTAACGGTGTCCAACCCGTTCCTAAAGAACGTGCTGGCATTAAGCTCCAAAATTACGACGGCGAATATAACCCGCCACCCTTAGACATGGTCAACCGCCTTATAGACGCCGGTCCGTTCGAAGTCAAAGTCGCCCGAACATTCACTCTAGATCAAGCCGCCGACGCTCAACGCGCGCTCAATGATCACTACCTCGGCAAGCTCGCATTGATCACGAATTAAGCGACAGGAAAATAGAGCAATTCCTGCGGTTTTCGTCGCGACGACCTCCATCCTCGTTGGTCGCGGCAAGCGCGAAGAGGGCAACCACAGAAATAGCCTGAATAGCCAGGCGCATCGCCGAAAAACAAAACGTCTGCCAATTTGTCCGCCAACCGCAACCTGGGGGCCGGATGCTTCCCCCGGGGCGAGGCTGCTCACATACATCGACAAACCTTCGCCAGCCGTTGCCAGGTATTGGGGCGAGGCTGGTTGTCGGGTGGCGGCGTGTCAGACGGCGCCCTGCTCCGTGCCGTTTCCGCCGATCGAGAACAGTGCGGGCAAATGAAGGCGTCGCGGGACGGTAGAGTTCCGCCGAGGCCAAATCGCCCGAATACATGCCGATGCCCGCATAGGCATAACCGCCCGTAACCAGCACGTCGCCGCTGTTGAGCAGAGTCGCCGTGTGGCCCGCGCGATTCGCGCTATAACTCGCATCGAGCTGCAGGACCAGTTGGGCAAAGATGGCGATGTTGCGAATGGGGCGGTTATACACTGTCGCTAACGCATTGGCTTTAGGCGGCAATGAGCTCGCGAACGACGCATAGGATTCTCTGTGCGGTGAATGGCTTTTGCAGAAAGTCCGTTCTGTTCTCAGTTAGATCGCGTGAGTCGAGCACCCCTCGGTCTTGGAGAAGCTCCAACGGGTAGCCGCTGATAAACAGAACGGCCATGTTGGGCCGAAGAGTCTTTACCTGGCGTACTGTGTTCGGACCGTGAGACTCGCGCAAGAGTACGTCGCAAATCATGACCCCAATCGCCTCCGGATAAATGCTGCAAATGTTGATGGCATCGCTAGGTTCAAGGCTCTCTATAACCTTAAACCCGCCGCTCTCCATGATCGCCCTGAGAACGAAACGACTCGACTGGTCATCCTCCAGTACCAAGACCGTCTGAGATATTGTCGGCAAGGCTTTCCTCCAGCGCGCAGAACATGTTGTCTCGGCAGAGAAAGAGAAATGGTCTCTCGGTGGGAGAATCTGAATTTCCGCTGACTCAGTATATACCAGTTTCAGACTGCCTGTGTCCGCTCGCGTTCACACTGTACGTGTCACCGAGTACGTATGCGATAGCGGGGCCGAGCGTCGGTTGGGCAGATGTTGTAGGCTGCCGCGCAGCAATCGCAGAAACGAGTGCGGCCGGACATAGTTGCGGTTTTCCGGCTTTTCGACATGGCATGCAATAGGACAGCCGAGTCACGTCCCAGACGGTCACTCCAATACTGCTATATACTAGCGGCGACGGAGGTGTGGATGCAGCCCATTCCCCCAGCGCCTCGCAACGGGACCGTAGCGCCGTCGCTGGCCGGTGTGCCGCCGGCAGGACGGATGATCGCGTCGAAGCCCGTCGTTCAACGTGGCATGCCTGCTGCTCGGGCAAAAGCCGCGCCGCCGCGCTCCCCGATCGTTCAGAGACAGCGTCCAGCCAGTGGCACGCTTGAGAAGCGTCCGGCGCCTCCGGCGTACCGGCTTGCCAGCATTGGACCGCGAACCGTTTTGCCGAAGGCATCACGGCCGGGAATGGAAACGCGTCCCGCGCCGGCAGTCTATCGGCCTGCGTCACCCGGAGTGCGGGCGGCGGTTAGCTCCGGGATCCAGCAGCGAGCGGTGCTGCCGAAGCTGGTGCTCCGGCCTGCGTCGGTGCCGGCTCTAACTCCGGCGTTCCTTCCGCCAAAGCGTCCAAAGTCCAACACTCTGCAGCGGATGAAGAAAGACGACCCGTCGACCATCCTGGAAGGCACGGAAATGCGCAGTCAGTTCTTTACGGAGGGGAAGCCGGTCGATCTCAATTGCGGCCGGTACTGCACCGAGGCGGCGATCAAGTGGTGGGGAAAAGAGAGGGGCGTTTTTCTGGGAGATGTTTTTCACGAACTCCTGCCCGAACCGACGCCTATGTATGGCATGAAGATCGCATGGTCTCCGGCGTCGGAGGGCCGCGATCTGACATTCACCCTCCGGAAACCGAAAGATCTGCAAACCTGGAAGCAGTGTCTGGTTCTTTACGGTCCTTTGATTATCTCGGGCGAACTGGGAGAGGTCTCGTCGAAACTCGGCTGGTACGTGGGCCATTTCATCCTATTGGTAGGGGTCGACGTTTCGGGGCAGAAGATCATCTGCCGGGATCCGCTGAAAGCCAGTGAGGGGTTGCTCACGTTCGATTTTGATTGGATCCAGCCCCGAATCAACGGCGTCAGCGCGGTTGACGCTGACAAAGTAATCGCTCTGCGGCAGAAGATTGAAGACAAGCGGAGGTCCGAGGCTATGGTCAGTCTGCGGCCCGGCATGAGCCGGCAGCAGTCGGATCGTGCCTGGAACGACATGCTGTAAAAACGAAGCCGCGGCGGCCGAATCACGCCTTCCGAAGGTCAGAGATCGGCACGATCCGACGGGAGTGCGCTGCGCGATCGCGATCGGATCTTCGGGCCCTGCATCATGCTACCGTCGAAAGATTCGACGTCTCCATGCCATACCTTCGAAAAATCCTCCTGCGGACGTGCCTCGTGCTAGTGGCTCTGACTGCCTTAACTTATGCCGCCGACGACTTTCGCGCACGACTGCGCGGACGGCCGGTCGAACAGGTGAAGGTCTATCGCGTTTACGCCGCCATGAACCACTGGAATGAAGTGGAGTATTCAGTCGGAACGCCTGTAATGGAGACCTGCGTCGACGCCCTGATGCCCCACTTCGGCCACCTGCCCTGCTGGTATCTGCGCCGTCACACCTTGCGCCAAATCGGCAATCCGTGACCCCGAATTTTCTTACACGGGCTTTCGCAAGTCCCAACGCAGCAACTACGGCGAGTCTTCCCCGGTGATCATGGCATCGATGATCGGGCAATTGGAGACTCCCAGCAGATTGCCCGCTACCGACGATGAATTCAAGTCGGCCGTCTCAAAATAGATCGCGGATATGGCGGTGGGCTTGGCTACGCTCCTGCAACAGGCTGAGACGATTGCGCAGCAACTTCTACTTTGCGCAAATAGGACATTATCACTTGCAGGGCCTGCGGTGGTATTTTCAATGGTGATATTTTGAGATGAACGGTCTCCTCATAACTGATATATTCAGCATTCGGCTCTTCAATAGGCGTTTCAAATGACGACAACTACCAAGACCCCTGAATTGCTGCCGGATGGGCGTGTTCCCGGCCAGCATGAACCAACCCTGCCCGGTTCCGGCGGATCCAAGAAACGCGGACTGATCTGGGTCCTTTTCCTGATGATCATCGCTGCTGTCGCCGGGTACGCGGTCTGGCATGCCGGCGACCCGAGCACCGCCCCTAAAGGCGGAGGCGGAGGAGGCGGTGGTGGGGGAGGCAGGGCCGCGGCTGCGGGTCCGGTGCCGGTGGTAGTCACGAAGGTCACGCGCTCCAGCGTCCCCGTCTACCTGAACGGGTTGGGCAACGTGAGCCCCTTCTACAATGTCGTGGTCAAATCGCGGGTTGACGGCCAGTTGATGAAGTTGCATTTCAGTGAAGGCGATCTGGTCAAGGAAGGCCAACTCCTGATCGAGATCGATCCGCGGCCCTATCAGGTTCAACTAGACATGGTGGAGGCCACGCAGGCGCGCGATCAGGCTCTGCTGGCCAACGCGAAGCTGGACCTAAACCGCTACCAGGGATTGGTGAAGACGAACTCCATTCCCACCCAGCAACTGGACACGCAGACGGCACTGGTGGCGCAGTACGAAGCCACGGTCAAGCAGGATCTGGCCAACATCGAGAACGCGAAGCTCCAATTGGTTTATTCCAAAGTGACGGCTCCGATTACGGGCGTCATCGGCCTGCGCCTCGTGGACCCGGGCAACATCGTTCATGCCAGCGACTCGGGTGGCATGATCACCATCACACAACTCCAGCCCATCTCCGTGCTGTTTACCATCCCCGAGGATAATCTTCCGCAGGTGACGCAAAAGCTGAGGGCGGGAGCGCATCTACCGGTAGATGCATATAACCGGGACAACTCGAAAAAACTGGCGTCAGGCATGCTGCTGACTCTCGATAACCAGATCGACAGCACCACCGGCACGTCCAAGCTGAAAGCGGTTTTCGACAATAAAGACAACGCGCTCTTCCCGCAGCAGTTCGTCAATATCAGCGTGTTGGTGGACACCCTCACGAATCAGCTCATCGTCCCCAACGTGGCGGTGCAGAATGGCCAGCAGGGCACTTTCGTCTATGTAGTGGATGACGATTCCACGGTGCACCTGAAGCCCGTTCAGGTGGGAATCACAACGGCCGCCTCGGCCGACATTCTCAGTGGCATCTCGGATGGCGACCGCGTAGTGGTGGATGGCACCGACCGCCTGATCGAGGGAGCGACGGTCCGGGTGCGCAAAGCCGGAGAACTGGACAACCCTCCGGGTTACGACCCGGGCCGCGGCGGACGTGGCGGAAAGAAGGGCGGCAAGGGCAAAAAGGGCCAGGGCGGAGGCGCTCCGAAGTGAGTCCGTCCCGAATCTTCATCCTGAGGCCGGTGGCGACGTCGTTGATGATGGCGGGCGTAGTGCTCGTCGGGATTACGGCTTTCCGGCAACTGCCGGTTTCGGCTCTGCCCCAGGTGGACTATCCGACGATGCAGATCCAGACATTCTACCCCGGCGCGAGCCCGGAGGTGGTGACGTCTTCGATAACCGCGCCACTCGAGAAGCAGTTCGGCCAAGTGCCCGGGTTGTCGCAGATGACGTCGATCAGTTCGTTCAGTAGTTCGCTGATCACGCTACAGTTTTCCCTCGATCTCAGCATCGACGTAGCGGAGCAGGAGGTGCAGGCCGCCATCAATGCGGCGTCCTCGTTCCTCCCCACCAATCTCCCGTTTCCCCCCATCTACAGCAAAACGAATCCCGCCGACGCCCCGATTCTGACATTGGCTATTACCTCGACTACGGTGCCGCTGCCGAAAGTAGAAGAGCTCGCAGAGACGCGCATGGCGCAGAGGATTTCCCAGCTCAAGGGGGTGGGGCTGGTAAGCATTAGCGGAGGCCAGCGCCCGGCGGTCCGGGTACAAGCGAATCCCACTGCGCTGGCATCCTACGGGTTGAGTCTCGAGTCTCTGCGAACCGCGCTGAGCAGCGCCAACGTCAACCAGGCCAAAGGCAGCTTCGATGGGCCGGACCAGGCGTGGACGATCAACGATAACGACCAGCTCCAATCCGGAAAGCAGTACGGGCCGATCATTATTGCGTACCGCAACGGGGCGCCCGTGCGCATTCGCGACGTAGCCACGGTGATTGACGGCGCGGAAAACACCAAACTGGCCGCATGGGTGAACGCCGACCGGGCGATCGTTCTAAACATTCAGCGGCAGCCGGGCACGAACATCATCAGCGTGGTCGATACGGTTCAGGGGATCCTTCCGCAAATCGAGGCATCTTTGCCGGAGGGGGTCCGGGTGCAGGTCATCTCGGACCGCACCACCACCATTCGGGCCTCGGTGCTGGACGTTGAGTTCGAATTGATGCTCACCACGGTGCTGGTGGTGATGGTGATTTTTCTGTTTCTGCGCAGTGCGTCAGCCACCATCATCCCAGGCGTTGCCGTGCCGCTTTCGCTGGTAGGCACGTTTGGCGTCATGTACCTGCTGGGCTATAGCCTGGACAATCTTTCTTTGATGGCGCTCACGATTTCCACCGGTTTTGTGGTGGACGACGCGATCGTGATGATCGAGAACATCTCGCGATATATCGAGAAGGGCGATTCGGCGATGGAAGCCGCCCTGCGCGGATCGGAGGAGATCGGATTCACCATCGTGTCGTTGACGGTCTCGCTGATCGCGGTGCTGATTCCGCTGCTGTTCATGGCGGATATCGTCGGCCGTCTGTTCCGTGAATTCGCGGTGACCCTCGCGGTGACCATTATCTTTTCGGCATTCGTCTCCCTGACCCTGACGCCCATGATGGCGGCCCGGATTTTGCGCCACCACCCGGAAGCTGAGCAGGGTCGCTTGTACCGCTGGTCGGAGTGGTGCTTCGTCAAGACCATTGAGGCGTACGGCGCCATGGTTCGCGTGGTGTTGCGTCATCAGCCGCTCACGATGCTGACCGCTGTCGGCACACTCGCCCTTACTGTTTACCTCTACATGATTGTTCCCAAGGGCTTCTTTCCCGTGCAGGATACCGGATCGCTCCTTGGAATTTCCCAGGCGCCCGAGACGGTCTCGTTTTCTGCCATGTCCAAGCGCCAGCAGGATCTGGTGAGCGTGATCCGTCAGGATCCCGCCGTTCAGAATCTCACCTCTTTCATCGGCGCCGATGGCGTCAATGCCACCATGAACAGCGGCCGCATCCAGGTCACACTCAAACCGCTGGAAGATCGGGCGGACGTCTCCGCAACCGATGTGATCCGCCGTCTGAATCCTAAGCTGCAACAGGTCGCCGGCATCCAGCTTTTCATGCAGCCGGTGCAGGATTTGACTGTGGAAGACCGCATCAGCCGCACTCAGTATCAATACGCGCTGGATGCGCCGGACAAGGCACTCTTGGACATCTGGGTTCCGCGCCTGCTGGAGCGGATGAAAGCACTGCCTGAGTTGCGGGATGTTGCCAGCGATCAGCAGAACAACGGCATCGGATTGCTGGTGGATATCGATCGCGACACCGCCGGACGGCTGGGCATTACGCCGCAGAATATCGACGACGCCCTTTACGACTCCTTCGGCCAGCGGCAGGTATCGACCATTTATACTCAGACCAATCAGTTCCACGTGATTCTCGAAGTGGCGCCTCACTACCAGCAGGACAAGGCGGCCCTGGGAGACATGTATTTGCCGATAGGATCGGCGTCTGCCAACCTGGCATCCACTATCGCACTGGCAGGGACGAACAGCGCTCTCACGGGCGCCGCGGCGCTCGCCCCAGCTCCGCTCCGCTCGCTCATGCGGGCAACTGTCATTCCCTCCCCGATTACCATCAACCACCAGAGCCAGTTCCCGGTGGTTACGCTCTCCTTCAATCTGGCGCCGGGGGCGTCGTTGGGCGATGCGGTGAAGCACATCAAACAGGTAACACAACAACTAGGCATGCCGGCCAGCATTGAACCGAGCTTTCAGGGGACGGCCCATGCGTTTGAATCGTCGCTGGCCAATGAATCGACCCTGATCCTGGCAGCCATGATCACGGTGTACCTGGTTCTGGGCATTCTGTATGAGAGCTTTATTCATCCCATCACCATTCTCTCCACGCTGCCATCGGCCGGTGTGGGCGCGATTCTAGCGCTGATCTTGTTCAAGAAGGATCTGGACGTGATCGCGTTGATCGGCATCATTCTGCTGATCGGAATTGTGAAGAAGAACGCCATCATGATGATCGACTTTGCTCTGGAAGCTGAGCGCCACGAAGGCAAACCGCCGGAAGAGGCCATTTACCAAGCCTGCCTGCTGAGGTTCCGTCCCATCATGATGACCACCATGGCCGCGCTGCTGGGCGCGGTTCCGCTCGCCTTCGGCAGCGGCGTGGGTTCCGAATTGCGAAAGCCGCTGGGCATTTGCATCATCGGCGGGCTTCTACTCAGCCAGATGCTGACGCTCTTCACCACTCCAGTAATCTACTTGTACTTCGGACGCGCGGCAGCCTGGGTCGCCCGGGTTCGCGGCTCTGGCCATCCGCAAGAACCTGCCGGGGCTGAATCGACTTAAGGCGGCAAAGAATGAGCATTTCCACTCCCTTCATTAAGCGGCCGGTTGCAACCACGTTGTTTATGGTAGCGGTAACCATGGCTGGCGCCATCGCTTACAGGCTCCTGCCGGTGGCGGCATTGCCCGAAGTCGATTTCCCCACCATCATGGTCAGTGCCGGCCTGCCGGGCGCGAGCCCCGACGTCATGGCTGCGGCCGTCGCCACCCCGCTCGAGAAGCAGTTCACGCGCATCGCCGGCGTCACCGAGATGACATCCCGAAGCTCGGTCGGCTCGGCTTCGGTGACACTCCAGTTCGATCTGGGCCGCGACATCAACGGCGCGGCCCGCGACGTCCAGGCCGCCATTAACGCCTCTGCGGGGTTTCTGCCCGCCAACCTCCCCTCCCTGCCTCGATACCGGAAGATCAATCCGGCCGACCAGCCGATTCTGTTGATGACCCTGGAGTCGGATGTGGTGCCGCGGCCGCAGTTGTACGATATCGCCTCCTCTGTCTTCGCGCAGAAACTGGCGCAAGTGGAGGGAGTAGGCCAGGTCAGTGTGGGTGGAAGCTCGCTTCCCGCGGTTCGGGTCGAAGTCAATCCGCAACCCCTCTCCCGCTACAACGTGGGACTCGATCAGGTCGGGAGCTTCCTGCAAAGCGCCAATGCGAATAAGCCGAAAGGTTCGCTGGCGAATGACGATGTGGAGGTTCCGATTTATACCACCGACCAGCTTTTCCAGGCGAAGGAATACAAGGACCTGGTAGTGGTCTATCGCAACGGCGCGCCGGTCCGCTTGTCGGATCTGGGCCGCGTTGTCGATGCCAATGAAGATGTCCGCAACTTCGGTGTAGTCAACGGCAATCCGATGGTGCAGATTCAGATCAGCCGCCAGCCGAATGCCAACATCGTCGAAACGGTCGCCAGAATCAAAGCTCTGATGCCGCAGTTTCAGGCGCAACTCCCGCCCACCGTCCGTTTCAAGATCGCCAGCGACCGCACCATCACCACTCGGGATTCCTTGAGGGACGCGCAGATCAACGTCATCGTCGCCGTCGGGCTCGTAATTCTGGTGGTGTTCGCCTTTCTCCGCAGCTTCTGGTCGACCGTTATTCCGAGCATCTCGGTTCCGGTGTCCATCGTTGCTACCTTCGGCGCAATGTACCTGTTGGGGTACACGCTGGACAATCTCTCCCTGATGGCGCTCGCTATTGCCACGGGATTTGTGGTGGACGATGCCATTGTGGTGATCGAAAACATTACACGCCATATCGAAAATGGTATGACCCCGATGGCGGCTTCCCTCAAAGGCGCCGAAGAGATCGGCTTCACCGTCTTGTCGATGAGTATCTCGCTGATCGCGGTCTTCATTCCCATCCTGATGATGAGCGGCGTGGTAGGGCGCCTGTTCCGCGAGTTTGCGGTGATTCTCGCCGCCGCCATCGCCCTCTCCATGGTGGTCTCGCTCACCTTGATTCCGATGCTGTGCGCGCAGTTCCTCAAGGAAGACCGCGGTCATGGATATCTCTATAATCTGACTGAGAGAAATTACCAGTGGGTCATTTCCACTTATGCATCGGCGCTTCAGTTCGTGCTCAGGTATCCGGCAACCGTTCTGGTTACTTTACTGCTTACCGTGGGAGTCAACGTTTACCTCTACGACAAAATCCCCAAGGGCTTCTTCCCCCAGCAGGATACCGGGCGTCTGTCGGGCGCGGTCATAGGACAGCAGCATATCTCCTACCAGGCGCTGGTGTCCAAGGCGAAATGGTTCGAGGAAAAGATCCGTACGGATCCGGATGTCGAAGCCGTAACGATGGTGGCTGGCAGCAGCGCCGGCGGCTTTGGCGGCGCCAACTCGGCCATGATCAATGTTCAGCTCAAACCGGTGGGAGTGCGAAAGGCGACTTCGGACCAAGTGATCGCCCGCCTGCGCCGCCAGACTTCAGGCGTTCCCGGGGCAAGCATGTTCCTGCAGAACTCACAGGACGTGCGCGTGGGCGGTCGGCAAAGCAACGCCCAATATCAATACACCCTGCAAGCTCCGGACTTCGACACGCTGGCGCTGTGGGGGCCGAGGGTCCTGGAGCGCCTCTCGGAGCTTCCGGAGATTGCGGACCTCAGCTCCGACCAGCAGAACTCCGGCTTGTCCTCGAATGTGACGATTGACCGGGATACCGCGTCACGCCTCGGCCTCACGGCGCAAGCCGTGGACTCCGCGTTGTACGACGCGTTCGGCCAGCGCCAGGTCTCGGTGATGTACAAGTCCATCAATCAATACCATGTGGTTCTAGCGCTGCAGCAGCAATGGTGGGAGAGTCCGGATTTCCTGCGCACCATTTACGTGCAGACACCCAGGGGCACCGACGTTCCGCTGTCCACCTTCACCCATTTCACGCAAGGAATCACGCCCATTTCCCTGCCGCATCAGGGGCAGTTCCCGGCCACCACGCTGTCGTTCAATCTGACCGAAGGCATTGCATTGAGCGATGCCGTGGCCGCCATCAACCGGGCGGAAGTGGAGATGGGCCTGCCGGCCAACATCACCGGCAAGTTCGCCGGAACTGCGCGCGCCTATCAGGAGGCGCTGCAGAATCAACCCATCCTGATTCTCACCGCGTTGATCGCCGTTTATATCGTGCTGGGAATTCTATACGAGAGCCTGATCCATCCTTTGACCATCATCTCCACGCTGCCGTCGGCGGGCGTGGGAGCACTAGTGGCGATGGTTCTGTTCAAGAGCAATCTCGACATCGTCGGCATGATCGGAATCATCCTGCTGATTGGAATCGTGAAGAAGAATGCCATCATGATGATCGATTTTGCGCTGGCCGCCGAACGTGTTGACGGGATGAGCCCGCGCGACGCCATCTACCAGGCTTGTCTTCTGCGATTCCGGCCCATCATGATGACCACAATGTGCGCGCTCCTCGGTGGGATGCCGATGGCGCTCGGCTGGGGAGCGGGAGCGGAGTTGCGCAAACCTCTCGGCATTTCGATTGTCGGCGGCTTGATCGTCAGCCAGATGTTGACCTTGTTTACAACCCCCGTGATTTATCTCTATTTCGACAAACTTTCCAAGCGCTTCAGCCGGAAGCACCGGGATCTCCGGAATCGTCCTAGCTTTCTGGTTCCGGGCGGGCTTGCGGCGAGCGGTGACTGACGACGCGGCTTTGGAAAACCGGAACGGCGATTCGATCGTGGAGAGGAATGGATCGTGCCTGATGGGGCGCCCGACATCGGCGTCCGTCGCCGATCTCTGCGGGCGTCGACTCCTGGGCGGATTACGGCAGAATACTGCAGTTAGCAGTCGCCTGAGTATAATTCACACATCCCGAACACAGACTCCCCAAAGGACACTTCGTGCCGTCCGTGGTCGCGCTCCCGATCCAATAAATCGCGGAGGACGGTATTACGTTGGGGTAGTGTGAAAACCCTTGGATCATATGCGTAGATCCCGTCAGCTTGCCGTTATCGTTCAGATTGTCGACCCCCTGACTCGGATCGCAATTGGGGGTAAAGAACAGGCTGCCATTTAGAACAACGGGAACGGGTGTGTACAGCGCAAAATCGATTGCCTGATAGTTACCGGTGAATCCATTGAGCGTCAAACTGGCCCAGCAGGCTCCATACCAGGTGATCGACGCGCTGTTCGGTGCGGCGATGGTCACATTGCTGGTAGCGGTGCCGAAGTTCGGTGTGTTTGCCGTGATTGTGACCGTGCCCGCTGCCACTCCGGTCACCGGGACGCTGACGCTTGCCGAGCCTGCCGCGACCGTAACGGTAGCGGGCACAGTGGCGATGCTGGTATCACTGGAACTCAGGCTGACTGCGAGGCCGCTGGCAGCCGGAGGCGATAAGTACAGTGTCAGGTTCTGGGTGGTGCCGGTATTGATCGTAAGGCCGCCCGGCGGCGCAAAGAAGCTTCCGCCTCCACTCGCGATCACTGCGACCGGTACGCTTCCTGCTGTGAAACCGGTAGCCGACGCCGTGATGCTCGCCGACCCGATCTTGAGGCCGTTCACCAATGGCTGTGTAGTCGGGGAAGTCGTCTGGGCCGCGATAAAAACACTGGATGTCACGGTTGCCGTCGAGGTATCGCTGCTGAGTAACGAGACAGTTACGCCCCCTGCGGGCGCTGGCGCCGGCAAAGTAATCTGCAGAGTTGCCGACTGGCTCACTCCTACCGTGACTCCAGTTGGCAGTAGGATCGACCCCATCGCCGGTTGCGTTACGGTTACGTTGGCGGTCGCGCCGGCAGCGTTCGCGGCGCTCGCCGTGATTGTCGCCGTTCCAGCCGACAGGCCCGACACGGGCACCGATAGGCTGGCGCTACCCGGGCCGAAGTTCACAAGTCCGGGCACCGTGGCCACGGTTGGGTTACTGGAACTCAGGCTGACTAAGAACCCCGGAACCGGCGGTGACAGATTCAAGGTAAGGTTTTGTGTCGCGATTCCGTTGATCGTCAGGCTTGCCGGTGAGAAGCTCAAGGTAGTAATTGTCGTTGTGCCGCCTCCCGTCACCTGCACTTGAGCGCTGGCGGTTGGATAGCCGAAAGCGGATGCTGTGATGGTGGCCGATCCGCTGCTGAGACCACTCACTGTCGTAACCGTGCGCGCAGCGCTCGTGCCGCCTTCCGGAATGAAAATATTCGCGGGAAACACACTGGCGATCGAGGGATCGCTGCTGGCCAGCGTGATATTAACGCCACCCGCCGGTGCGGCGGTTCCCAATGCCACGGGAAGATTCACTGTATTGTCGGACGTTACTGTCACTTTGGAAGGTAGTAGGATGCCTCCCGCTGCCGCTTGTGTCACAGCCACTGTTGCGGTCGCGCTGGTAACGTTCAGCGCGCTAGCCGTGATGGTAACCGATCCGGCAGCCACACATGTCACCGGCACGGTCACACTGGTGGCGTTCGCCCCGAAACTGACCGTTGTAGGTGTTGTGGCCACGCTCGTGTTACTGGAACTTAGACTGACGGCCAGGCCGGCAGCAACGGGAGTTGACAAATTGAGCGTGAGGTTCTGTGTTCCAGTCCCATTGATAGTCAAGTTTCCCGGCGAAAAGCTCATCGTCCCGCTTGTGGTTGAGCCTCCTCCCGTCACCTGTACTTGGGAGCTGGCGGCTGCATAGCCGGGCGCCGATGCCGTAATCGTAGCCGAACCGGCGCTATTGCCGATTACTGCCGGCGCCGTACGCGATGCGGTCGCGCCTTCCGCTACGAAGAACGTCGATGGCCATGCAGTCGCCGCCACCGGATTGCTGCTGGTCAGCGTGATGTACACGCCACCCGCCGGCGTTGCGGTTCCCAATGTGACAGGGAAACTCGCCGTGCCGCCCGGCGCCAAAGTGATGTTCCCTGGTAGAACGATCGCTGGCGCCGCCTGTTGTGCGACCGTCAAACTGGCGGTCGCGCTCGCCATGTTCGGTGCGCTTGCCGTGATCGTCGCGGATCCAGCCGCCACTCCCGTTACGGGCACAGAAACGGTGGTCGCGCCCGTTCCGAAACTCAAAGTCGCCGGAACTGTCGCCACGGTCACGTCACCGGAGTTGAAACTCACGGCGAGTCCGGCGGGAGCGGGCGCTGACAGATTCAGCGTAAGGTTCTGAGTTGCGGCGCCGCTCAGAGTCAGGCTCCCAGGCCAGAAGCTCATCGTCAAGGCCGTGGTCCCGCCTGACGTCACCTGTACCTGTCCGTTGGCTGTTGCGTAGCCGGGCGCGGACGCCGTAATCGTGGCCGATCCGGCGCTATTGCCGCTCACCGTCGTCACCCCACGCGAGGCTGTCGTCATGCCTTCCGCGACGGAGATGGTCGTCGGCCACACTGTCGCCGCGGCAGGATTGCTGCTCCCCAGTGTAACGAGCACTCCTCCTGCGGGCGCCGCGGTGCCCAGCGTCACAGGGTAATTCACGGTACCGCCCGGTGTCACTGTTATGTTTGCGGGAAGAAGGATGCCTGCAGTCTGGAAGGTCCATTGCAATTGGGAGAAATCGACGGTAACGTTGGACGCCATCTGAAGGGTGAAGGTGTTGCTGCTGGTTACCTGGCTGTTAGCCGGCGCCGGCGCGAATTGGAGGCTACCTTGTCCCGCGGCCACTTGGACGCTCGATGGATTCAGACTCGTGACGATCGCGGTCACGGCGCCAAGCGCCGTTCCGGTGTTCACCAGATCCGCCCTATATGTAAGGTTCAGCGTTCTCTGCGTCGTCTGAGAACTCACGAGTTGATAGTTCGTAATCGACAGACCTTGCCCTTGTGCGAATGCCACTTGACAGATCAGAATCAGCGAGGAAAAAAGCAAAAGCGAAATACGTGCCATCGAGAACTCCCATCGATAAGTACTAGTTGTACCATGCGATACTTATCTCAGCGCTAGTTATCTTTTGGGGGGTAGCGGTCCGGCAAAGCGACGAAAAAAACTCCCATCGTGTTTTCACGCGGTTCGGGAAAAGGCGATCAAGTTTGCCGATCTGGCGATCGAACTGGGACCGGGGGCGGGCAACGGGCGGTATTTGAGGGCTCGGATGTCGCCGCTAGCGGAGGGAGATAATTAGGCCCCTTGACTAGCACATTCGGAGGATTGCTTACCCGATACTCCTCTGGTACCTTGCACATTGATGAAGTGCGTTTATACGGCGGTACTTGCCATTTCCGTTTGGCTGCCCTGCCAATCTCCAATGTTTGGACAAGGCTCGGGCCTATCCATATCCCCAACGGGCGCGGGCTATCAGCTCGTTAACCAGACGTTCGTCTCGCGGTCGCAGTCTTATTACACATATCAGGCGATTCTGGTGAACAATGGAGTGGCGGTTCCGAGCGTCACGGCTACGGTGACCAGCCTGAGTCCGGCTATTGGGGTGGTCGCCGGTCAGGGCACGGTGCATTTCTCTCCAGTACCGGCCCACAGCTCCGTGGTTAGCACCGACACCTTCACGATCCTGGTGAACGGCCTGTTCGACCCGTCTCAACTTGTCTGGTCGTTTAACAGCCCGGTTGCCAATCCCGGACTCAATCAGACGGTTGCGGTCCTCAGCGTCGTGACCCTCAATGGCGGGAACTCGACAGATCCGGGCGGCATCGGCCCGCTCACTTACAGATGGTCGATTCAGTCGGCGCCGGGGGGGTCGACCGCCACGCTCTCAAATGCCAACAGCATGATAGCGACGTTCACTCCGGATATGATCGGAACCTACGTCATAGCTCTCACTGTCAGCAATGGCTCGCAGACGGATACGAACACTGCAACCATCAGTACGACCGACGCTCCTCCGACGGCCAATGCCGGCAGCAGTCAGACGGTGGCGGTGGGAGCCACGGTCACACTGAATGGGACCCAGTCCTTCGACGTGAATAACCAGCCGTTGAGCTATACATGGTCGCTGATCAGCATTCCACCAGGTAGCACCGCTGTCCTCTTCGGCCGTCGGTCGCCCACCGCAACGTTCTTCGTGGACAAGCCCGGTTCGTACATCGCAGGGCTGGTGGTGAATGACGGCACGTTGAATAGTCCGCTAGCTACGGTTACGATCTCGACTGGTAACACAGCGCCCGTTGCAGTAGCCACGGCCACGCCCCAGAACGTTGCCATCAACGGCGTCGTGCAACTGGATGGGTCAAAGTCGACGGATGTCGACGGCAATCCCCTGACATTCTCCTGGAGCTTAAATACTACCCAGGCGCCGCAAAGCAACGCCAAGCTCAGCAATTCGAACATGGTGAACCCGACGTTTACCGCCGATGTCGCGGGCACTTATGTCGTGCAGCTGATAGTTTTCGATGGAACTGTTAGCAGTCAGCCGGTCACCGCGGTCGTGACAACGAACGCCGTGCCTGCACCCACCGCCAACGCTGGTTCCGATCAGAAGGTTGCGATTGGGGCGCTAGTTCAACTCCAGGGCTCCGGAACGGATCCGCAGAACCGGCCTCTTTCCTATACGTGGTCGTTACCGACCGTTCCAACGGGAAGCAGAGCCGTGTTGTCTGCAACCAATATCCCGAACCCGACATTCACAGCCGACTTGGCTGGAACCTACTCGGCAAAATTGGTGGTCAACAACGGGTTAGTCTCCAGCAATCCCGCGTTCGTTACCGTCACCAGCAACTCGGTTGCCCCAGTGGCGGTTCCCACAACCAGCACACCGAGTATCCCCGTGGGATCTGTCGCCTCATTGAACGGAATGGCCTCATTCGATCCGGACGGTGACCCCATCACGGGATACAACTGGTCGCTAACCGTTCCTAGTGGAAGCGCCGCCGCGCTTTCGAGGCCGAATGGGTCATCCCCCACTTTCGTGCCGGATGTAGCCGGGACATATGTGGCGCAACTGATCGTCACAGACAAATTCGGAAGTAGCAGTCCTGCCACCGTTTCGATCTCGGCCGGGCAGATGACGATTACGATGACGCCAAATCCGTTGATCCTGACTACTCAGTCCAGCGCGCTGACCATCACCTTTAGTCCCGCAACCGTTATCCCTACCAGCGTCACGTTGAGCGGCTATGATCCTTCAGTGATATCGCTGTCTCCGAACCCGATTGCGGTCCCGGCGAACTCAACCGTGGTCAACGTCAACGTCGCGCGGGTGGCCTCGGGCAGCACCTCCGTAACTGCCAGCACACCGGGCTACCAGTCATCCATGGCCTCGGTCACGGTGACACTTCCGACGATCGCCATCACCATGGATGGCAATGTTACGTCGGTCGGATTGAACCAAAGCGTTGGAGCAACCATAACGTTGAGCGCTCCAGCCCCGGCCTTTACCGGCGCGATGGTGAGTCTGGTGGACGTCGAGGATCACGACTCCGGGAATATTCCGGGATTGGTTACGTTCAGTCCCTCACTGGTTGTGATTCCGCCGGGCGGCACAACCGGCAGGTTCACGATCACCGGGACGCGAGTAGGTGGTGTGGAAATCCTGCCAAGCGCCGCCGGATTCCCCCGCGCATTCGTGACCGTGTTCGACGTAACCCCGGGCGGGCTGTAGGCTACTTCGGCCGGGGGAAGGGGTCGAAGTATGCGGCGCTCCCTCGGATGCGGCGCTCCATGACCTGTATGATGGAGGCGCGGATGTTCTAGCGTTTGGGATAAGCATCATCGTTGTCCCGCCGCGGCGCCTTGATGTCAAAACCCGGCGGCAAGTTCTCGTTGGCTGGAGGTAGCTTTGGCCTCAAATCACCTCCAGGATTAGGCATTTCAGATAAAGGGTTTCGGGGACGGTGAGCAGGATGGGATGGTCCTGGCTCTGGGTGCGGCGCTCCAGCACTCGCAGGGTGCGGCCGGCATCGAGCGAGGCTTGGGCCACCAGTTCCAGGAGAGCCGATTCGCTCATGTGATGAGAGCAGGAACAGGTGACCAGAATTCCTCCCGGACCCAACAGACGGAGGGCTCGGAGGTTGATTTCTTTATAGCCCGTGGTGGCCGCTTCGACGTTCTTGCGGGATTTGGTGAAGGCCGGCGGGTCGAGGACTACGAGGTCGAAATGGCGGCGTTCGGCGGCATAGCGTGAGAGCAGTTCGAAGACGTCCGCTTCGTGAAAGTTGATGTTGGCGATTTGGTTGGCGTGGGAGTTGGCCCGGGCGGCGGCGATGGCGGAGGCTGAACTGTCGACCGCTTCGACCGATTCGCACTTGCCTGCGAGGTGGAGGGCGAAGCCTCCCGTGGACGTGAAGCAGTCGAGAGCCTTGCCTCCTTTTGCGTAACTGGCAGCGGCGAGGTAGTTCTCTCGTTGGTCTAAGAAGATTCCGGTTTTTTGTCCGTGGAGGAGATCGGCTCTCAGGTTCAGGCCGTTCATTTTTAACACCGCCGGTGGCACTGACTCGGCGCAGGCCCCACCACCTTCGGCCCCACTAACGGCAGATTCTCTTTGGCTCGGATGGGGGCTTCGTTTCTTAGGACTATGGCTTTCGGCTGGAAGATTTCCTGGAGGCAGGAGATGATTTCGTCTTTGGCGGCGTCCATTCCCTGATCCAGCGTTTGCAGGACCAGGCAATCGGCGTAGCGGTCGACGATCAGAGCGGGGAGGAGGTCTGCTTCTCCGTGGACTACGCGATAGGCGTCGGTGTTGTGGACGACCAGTTTGCGGTGGGCTTCGGCGGCTTCGATGCGGCGAAGGTAAAAGTCACGACTGATCTCTTCGACCTGGCGCGACAGCAGGCGGAGGGCGATTTGGGACGCGGCGCTATAGTGCGCGACTCCCAGGGGACGGCCTTTTGGATCGATGACTTTTACGGCCGCTCCAGGCTGTGTCTCGCCGGGATCGGTGATGTCGCCGGCGAAAATCCATGGGTGACCGGACGCTACGCGATCGGCCGCCTTGCGATTGACTCGGACGTCGTTCACCTCATTTCCTGCAGACGGGCGATCCGGTCCTCCGTGGAGGGGTGCGTGGAGAAGAGCCGCATCAGGCTCTTGCCGGTGAACGGTTTGATGATGAAGAGGTGCGCGGTCGACGGGGTGGCATCCATGGGGATGCGCTTCGACCAGGTGTCGAGCTTCTGCAAACCGTTAATTAGAGGATAGGGGGAGCCGACGTATTTGGCCGAAGCGGCGTCGGCGTCGTATTCGCGCGAACGGGAGATGGCCATCTGGATGAGCCCGGCCGCGATGGGCGCGAGGATCATCATAGCGATGGCGGCCACGGCGCTGCCTCCGCCGCGTTCGTCTTCGTCGCGCGAGCCTCCGAACCAGAAGGCCATTCGCGCCAGGAAGGTGATGGCGGCGGCGAGAGTTGCGGCCACCGAGCTGATCAGGATGTCGCGATGCAGCACGTGGCCGAGTTCATGGGCCACGACGCCTTCGATTTCGTTGTCGTTCATGATCTGCAGAATACCGGCAGTGAAGGCGACGGAGGCGTGCTTGGGATTACGCCCCGTGGCGAAGGCGTTGGGCGATTCGTCCGGGATTAAGTACAGCTTGGGCATGGGCAGATTCATGCGCTGCGCAAGATTGCGAACGATAGGCGCGACGCGCCGGTAAACCTCGGGGTTCTCGGTTTCGCTCACGGGCTGGGATGAGTACATGGCCAGCGCGATCTTATCGGAGAAAAAGTAACTGCCAAAATTCATGACTACGGCGATGGCGAGGCCGATGTAGAGGCCGTTGTGGCCGCCCAGGGCCTCACCGCCGACCAGCAAAACGCCACTGAGCAGGCCGAGTAAGAGAGCAGTCTTGAGCGTGTTGAAGGACATAAAGGCAAACCTCATTTAGCCGCAGATGAACGCAGATGAACGCAGATAGAACCAAAAGCTCTGGCTGACGTTAATCCGCGTTCCACTGCGGCCATAAATTACGCTTCTACCGGGATCAGTTTGGTGAATTGCAGCTCCCCTCCCTGGGGCGCTACGTCCACCATGATTGTGTCACCTTCGATGAAGTCGGCGTTGATCAGCTTCAGGGCCAAGGGGTCCTGGATCAGCCGTTGGATGGCCCGCTTCATTGGCCTGGCTCCGAATTGCGGATCGTAGCCTTCGGAAATGACCAGGTCTTTCGCCGCGGGGGTCAGTTCGAGTTTCACTTTGCGTTCTTTCAGCAGAGCGGCGACGTTGTCCAATTGAATCTTCACGATCTCCGTGAGGTGCTCGCGAGTCAACGAGTTAAATACGATGATATCGTCAACCCGGTTGAGGAATTCGGGACGGAACTGTCCGCGCAGCGCCTCGAGGAGGCGTTTGCGCGTGCTGTCGTTCCGCTCATCCTTGCCGAGCACGGAGAAGCCGATGGAGCTCTTCTCTACGTAGCCAGTGCCGATGTTGGAAGTCATCACGATCACCGTGTTCTTGAAACTGACGGTGCGGCCCTGTCCGTCGGTAAGGCGGCCATCGTCCAGAATCTGGAGCAGCACGTGGAAGACTTCCGGGTGCGCCTTTTCGATTTCATCGAGCAGGATCACCGAGTAAGGCCGGCGGCGCACCTGTTCGGTGAGCTGGCCGCCCTCTTCGTAACCCACGTATCCGGGAGGCGAGCCGAGCATGCGAGCGACTGAGTGCTTCTCGCCGTACTCGGACATGTCGACGCGGATCATGGCTTTGTCGTCATCGAACAGGTATTGCGCCAGCGCGCGCACCAGTTCCGTTTTACCGACGCCGGTGGGCCCCAGGAAAATGAAGCTGCCGATGGGGCGGTTGGGATCGCTGAGCCCGGCGCGGTTGCGCAGGATGGCGTTCGAGACCAGGCGGACTGCTTCATCCTGGCCGACTACGCGCTCCTTGAGGCGCTCCGGCATCTGGACCAGTTTCTGGATCTCGCCTTCGAGCATGCGGGTGACCGGGATGCCGGTCCACTTGGCCACGATGCGGGCGATATCGTCTTCGCCGATCTCCTCCTGGAGGAGGGCGCTTTCCTTGATGGATTCGAGGGCTTGTTCGGCTGCCTGAATTTGCTTTTCGATTTGGGTGAGGCGGCCGTAGCGGATCTGCGCGGCCTTTTCCCAATCGCCGGCGCGGCTGGCCTTTTCCTCTTCTTTACGGAGCGTGTCGAGCTCCTCTTTGAGCTGGCGCACGTTGGAGATGGCGCTCTTCTCGCGCTCCCACCGCTCTTTGAGAGGCGCGACGACTGCGCGGAGCCGCTCGAGTTCGTCTTCGACGTGGCGCAGACGTTCGTGCGAGGCTGCATCCTTTTCTTTACTGAGCGCCTGGCGTTCGATCTCGAGGTGGGAGATGCGGCGCTCGGGATTATCGATCTCTATAGGCATGGAGCCGATCTGCAGGCGCAGCGCGGAGCCGGCCTCGTCGATCAGGTCGATGGCTTTATCGGGCAGGAAGCGGTCGGCGATGTAGCGCGACGAAAGCACGGCGGCCGCGATGATGGCGGAATCCTTAATGCGCACGCCGTGGTGAATTTCGAACTTCTCTTTGAGGCCGCGCAGAATGGCGATGGTGTCATCGATACTGGGCTCGCCCACGGTGACGGTCTGGAAGCGGCGCGCCAGGGCGGCATCCTTCTCGACGTGCTTCTTATACTCGTTGAGAGTGGTGGCGCCGATACAGCGGAGTTCGCCACGGGCCAGGGCCGGCTTGAGCAGGTTGGCGGCGTCGATAGCGCCTTCGGCCGAGCCCGCGCCCACGAGGGTGTGCAACTCATCGATGAAGCAGATGACTTCGCCGGCGGAATCGATCACCTCTTTGACGACGGCTTTGAGGCGGTCTTCGAACTCGCCACGGAACTTGGTGCCGGCGATCATGGAGCCGAGGTCGATGGCGACAAGGCGCTTGCCCTTGAGCTGATCTGGCACATCGCCGCGATGGATGCGCTGGGCGAGGCCTTCCACGATGGCGGTCTTGCCGACGCCGGGTTCACCGATGAGCACGGGATTGTTTTTGGTGCGGCGGCTCAACACCTGCATGACGCGGCGAATCTCGTCTTCGCGTCCGATGACGGGGTCGAGCTTGCCTTGCCTGGCCGATTCGGTGAGGTCGTGGGCGTAGCGCTCCAGGGCCTGATATTTGGATTCGGGGTTCTGGTCGGTTACGCGCTGGGTGCCGCGCACCGAAACCAGGGCTTTCAAAATGGTGTCGTGAGAGGCGCCGGAACGGTCGAGCAGTTGGCCGGCGGGGTCGCTGCGATGGTCCGCGATGGAGAGCAGCAGGTGCTCGGTGGAGACGAATTCGTCTTTAAAGCGGGTGGCCTCATCGAAGGCGCTCTCGAGGACCTGATTCAGGGGTTGGGAGATATACATCCCTGGCTGCATGCCGCTAGTTTTTGGGAGAGTGTCGAGGAGGCGGCGAGCCTCGGCAACGATGGCGTCGGGGTGGACGCCGCATTTTTCCAGGACGGGACGAACGATACCCTCTTTTTCTTCCGCGAGGGCGATGAGCAGGTGGAGGGGGAACATCACCTGGCTTTCGCTCTTTTCAGCGATGGCCTGGGTTTGCTGGACTGCTTCCTGCGCTTTCTGCGTGAGTCGGTCAAGACGGAACATTTGAAATCCTCCAATGACAAGAAGGGCAGGCCATGCGGCCTGCCCCCAATTTAACAAACACTCTGCACAAACAAACACTCTGCACAAGCAAGGTCAAAACCGGTCCGAGCTTCGCTCGGATTGGCAGGCGAAAGCGCCTGCCCCACCTCTTAGATGCTTTACTGCGTCACTTCGACTTTGATCTGACGCGGTTTGGCGGCTTCCTTTTTAGGGAGGCTGACGCTAAGCACGCCGTTCTTGAAGCTGGCGGAGATGTGCTCCACGTCGAAGGCGCTCGGCACGGCGAAGCTGCGGACGAAATTGCCGTAGCTACGCTCGATGCGGTGGTAACCCTTTTGATCTTCCTTCTTTTCGAATTTGCGCTCGCCGGCGATGGTCAGGGTCTGGTTTTCGACGCGGACATCGATGTTGTTCTGATCGACATCAGGCAGGTCGGCTTTGAGGACCAACTCGTTTTCGGTTTCATAGATATCGACGGCTGGGGACCAAGGGCGATTGGATTGGGGTTCGGAGAGGAAGCGCGAGAAGGCGTCCTCAAAAAGGCGAATGTTGGCTAGCGGATCGAAATGGCTGAGAGACATGGTGTTTAAGCTCCTCATAGAATTTGTTGGGGGTCGCTTGCGACCTCATCCAATTGCAATAATAAAATATGAGTGGTAACTTGTCAAGTATATCTGCGCTTGATTTTATGAGACTTGTGCTTGGGCTTCGGTGATTTAGGCTTTAGAGGGGGTGGAACAGGGGCTCGGGTGACGCACTCGGGCGGACTGGGGGCTAACGCTTTCGCCTCCGTAACCAGCTGTGGTGGAATAGTTTGCGGGATTTCGGTCAATTCGGGTGACGCAATCAGGTGAATCATTCTAGTGCCTCCGTGGGCGCGGCGAAACTCGACCGAGATGCCTGCGTCGGCGATTGTCAGGGTGTGTTTGGCGAGTTGACGGGCGAGGGCCTGAGGGTTCGGGTGGGAGGGGATCGATTGGGCAAGGAGGGTGGCGGTGCCGGCCCAATCCGGGGTCTGGCGGAGGAGGGTGCGGAGGGCACCGACGATGGGTAGAGGGTCGGGTGCCGGGTCGAAGGCATTTTCGATTTGGGTGGCGGTGCAGTTCAGGGCGGGGGCGGCGGCGACGGTCCAGGCTAGCGCGCCCGCGTGGCGGGTGGAGTGGCGTTCGCGGGGCGCGGGCGAGCCGAGGATCGTGGAGATGGCGTTGTAGAGGGCTCCGAGTATTAAAGGATAGTCGCGCTCGATTTGAGCGAGGAGCTCGGATTCGGGTCGGCGGGTTTCGGCGGTCAATTCGGGGAGGGTGACGGTGAGGGCGCGGGCGGCGAGTTCGGGGGAGGGAACGAAGTCAGCCGTGACGGTGAGGAGGATGGCGCGCTTGAGCCAGAGTTGGGCGAGGTCGCGATGGCCGTCTTCGCGGCAGGCGAAACCGGCGCCGCTGGAGAGGCGGCAGAGGAGGTCGGTCTGTTGGGCAGAGAGCGTGGAGACGTGGTCGAAGGCGAGGACGGCGTTGTTGTGGGCGAGTTGGAAAAGTTCGCGGGCGGAAGGCGGCAGGGGAAGGAGGGGCGAAGTGCAAGGGTCAGCGAGGGCGCGGAGGATGCGGGCGGCGAAAGACTTGCCGGAGCCGGAGGGGCCGTGCAGGATGAGGATGGGATAGGGCCCGTCGGGCTGGAGGGCGGTGAGGAGCCAGGCGAAGCAGCGGATCCAATCGGGGCCGAGATTGAGGGTGTGGCGGAGGGTTTCGAGAGGCGGCGGCTGTTTGGGATCGGGCGCCGCAGGGATGGGGAGGGCGCGCGTGGAGGCGGAGGTTTCGAAGTGGACGCCCTCGCCCTGGCTGATTTGCCAGCCGGCGGCGGAGATGGCGATGTAGTGGCCTTCGGGATTGGCGAGGTCGATCAAAATCTTTTCGGGGACGATGGCGGGGCCGCGCTTATCGACGCGGCGGGCGATGCGGATGTTGAGACGGTCGGGTTCGCGGGAGGCCTGGGCTTCGAGGTGGCGGCGGATTGCGCTCCAGGTCTGGATGCTGGGGACGAGGCCGCAGTCCATGTAGCATTTGGCGGCGAACCATTCGCGGAATGCTCGGGAAGAGATGGCGAGGGTGCGATGAGCGCCGGGGTGGGTAGTGGGGATCTGGGCGAAGGCGCGGCCGTCGAAGGAAGTGAAGGGTCGAATGCGGTGGAGGACTTCGTCGAAGATCTGGATGGCTTTGGGGTGGTGCATCGATTTCGGTGTAACACTGCGGTAGGGGGGAGTCTGAAATTCGGGGTCGGATGTGGTTCAGGGGGTGGGGGTTAGGTTTTTGGGATTCGGGTGATTGGAATTAGGCCACGGATTCACGCGGATGAACACAGATAAGGCCTGATGTTTGTGCGCCCGTAAAGGGCAGTGGTGATACGATGTCCGCATGGTGCTGAATCACATCGCCGCCATATTCTTCTTTTCCGGACCGCTCTTCTACATCGGCTTGTTGATGGTGGTTGACCCGGCCGGTATCGCAGCGCTGCCTGAATTGTTCGGTGATGCGTTACTGAACTTGCAGCGCGCCTTGCGTGGGTTCCCTGCAAAAGAAAGGCCGGTTGAATCCAAGGAGACCAATGCTTCTTGCAAGTTGCGAAGAACCTTAAGACTCGCTGGCTTGGCACTCGTCGTTTGTGGCCTGTTATTCGCTGTCGTGATCTGAAGTGGAATGCTCGGAAGGGGCCGCTGAAAAACGAGGGAACACAATATGTCAGAATCCGAAGATTCTCACCATTCGACCTGAATCCTTCGGAATCTTAATTTCGCCACGGATTCACGCGGATGAACACGGATAAGCATCTGATGTTCCGGGTATTCCACCTGCAAGAAATGAAATGAGCGATGTCGGCGAACCGACGAAAATAAGCCGTTCGAGGTTCGGCGCCATCTAGCATCCCATGAGCAGTGTTGCGAGGATTCTCGCAGGGAGCGCGCTGCTTCTTGGCCGCACGGCACAGGTTTTCGCTCAAGGCGGCCCCCCACTGCTCACCGACGATCCGGGCACCCCTGGCAATAGAAACTGGGAAATCAACATCGCCTCCACGCACTTCCGCAGTCCTGGAGAACGTGAATTTGAGGCTCCCCTTCTCGACATCAACTACGGCTTGGGCGATCGGATTCAATTGAAGTACGAGGTGCCCTATCTTTTCGACAGCGATGAAGGCGCTCCTTATCGCAGCGCCGTGGGAAACTCTCTCATCGGTGTGAAATGGCGCTTCTTTCAGAAAAGCGACGAGAAGGGCTGGAATATATCGACCTACCCTCAGCTTGAGGTGAACAATCCATTTATCGCGGAGGCGCTGGGATTGGTCGATCGCGGCCCGCGATTTCTGTTGCCGGTGGAGATCACCAAAGTATTCGGCCCGGTCGAGGTGAACTTCGAAGGCGGATACTGGTTTACCCGGGATGCCTCGAACGAGAGGATTCTCGGGCTTGCCTTCGGACACCAATTCACAAAGAGATTCGAAGGTTTAGCCGAAATCTACGATGATGTAGTTCTGGGAGGGACAGCGCGTTCCACCACCCTCGATATCGGCGGGCGGTATGAGTTTCACAAAGGCCTGCTCATCAATTTTATGGCTGGCCGCCGCATCATAGGCAGCGGTACAGTGAACGGCCAGCCCTCTTTGATCGGGTACCTCGGCCTGCAGGTGCAACTCACGCGAGACAAGTCTTCGAAACGACACTCCGGCCACTAGCGCGCCTAATTCGCCGACGGCTTTTGCAAATCGTCCACCACTAACATTTCCACGGCCGCCCTTTGTTGGATGAGCTTGAGACCGAGCTGCTCTTGTACCGCAGTGAAGATGCTAATGTCCTCCGGTCCGTTACTCAGCTTGAATTCCGGGGTGTAGGTCAGGTTGATATCGTACGTTCCACTCAAACCTGTTTGGTTCAGCACTGGCCGGTCCAGGCCGGAGCTGTTTGAGATGCTCTCAACCAAGTCATCCACTGTCGCCTTCGGCATAGTGTGCTGATAATTCCGGCCTTGCAGGCCCAGATGGAACATCGATTTGGCGTCGGGCGCGCTTGCACTCAACCTCGGGCCGTTCTTGCCGACGATGAGTGACGACAATTCCACGAACCCGTGCGACTAACATGAAGCCCTCCAACTCCTAGGACAAGACGACCGGTAGCGGCAACCTGTCGATGGGATTTCCGTAGCCGGGGCGGCTATATTGAATTATGCCTTTCGATCCCCGAATCTACGGCGAAGCGGTTGCCTCGATCCTGGCTCTCGACGGCAACGGCGAACGCCTGATGCCATTGGTCCAAAGCGGCTGCTCGTCCCCCGATGCACGCTCCCGCCTGCAAAGCAGCAGTGCGGGCACGCTTTTTCCGCAATCGCGAGCGCCCGAAGCGGCGCTGGCCGGCATCTACCTCTACTTCGGCTGTTGGGCGGAGGCGCACGAAATCGCGCAAGACATCAACACGCCCGACGGCAGCTACTGGCATGGCATTGTGCATCGGCAGGAACCCGACGCAGGGAATGCCGGCCACTGGTTCCGGCAGGTGGGCTCGCATCCTATTTTTCCGGCGCTGGCGAAAACTGCCGGTCTGCCGCGATGGGACCCGTTTCACTTCATCCAACAGTGCGAGAACGCGGAGGCGGGCGCGCTGGAGTTGCAGCGCACGGAATGGCAACTGCTCTTCGATTTCTGCGCGGCTAAAAACGCCAGATCGGCATCGTCGTAAGCTTATGAACCTCCTTCGCTCCTGGTTCGGCGGTCCGGCTGTTACGGAAGAGGTCGTGGCGATCAACCAGCAGCGCGCTGAGTTGGAGAGTCTGGGCGATGACGCGCTACGGCAGCGATTCCGGTGCGCTGGAGAGCTTACGGAGATCATCGCGATCGTTGCCGTGGTGGCGGAGCGCGTTATAGGTCAGCGCATGTTCGATGTGCAGTTGCACGGGGCGCTGGCACTGGCGCGCGGCAAGATCACGGAGATGCAGACCGGCGAGGGGAAGACGCTGGCCTGCACTCCCGCGGTGGCGTGGTTCGCGCGCTCCGGGGAAGGCGTCCACGTTATCACGGTGAACGACTACCTGGCGCGCCGCGATGCTCGATGGATGGGGCCGGTCTACCAGTTCCTCGGCTTCTCGGTCGGCTGTATCCAGCAGACCATGACCTTCGAGGAGCGGCGCGAGGCGTACAGCTGCGATATCACGTACGCCACCGCCAACGAACTGGGGTTCGATTTTCTGCGCGACCAGATCGCACTGCGGCCGGAAGAGCAGGTGCACCGCGCGTTTCACGCGGTGGTGATCGATGAGGCCGACTCCATACTGATCGACGAAGCGCGCATTCCACTGATTCTGGCGGGCGGGGAAGTGGATGAGGAAGTGGTGGCGCGGCAAGTGGACGTGGTGGCGCGGCGTCTGCAGCGCGGCACGCATTTCACGCTCGACGAGCACGGCCGCAACATCGCGCTCACCGACGCCGGAATCCAAGAGGTGGAGCACGCGCTGGGCTGCACGAATGTCTACGATGCGGCAAACCTGGGGCTGTACACGGCGGTCCACAACGGCATACATGCCCACCACCTGCTGCGCCGCGATGTGGACTACGTGGTGAAGAACGGCGTGATCGAATCGGTGGACGAATTCAAGGGGCGGATCGCGCCGGATCGGCGATGGCCCGCCGGGCTGCACACCGCCATCGAAGCCAAGGAGCGAGTGCCGTTTCGCAAGCAGGGGCGCGTTTTGGCCTCCATCACGCTGCAGAATCTGGTGTCGCTCTACCCGGAGATCTGCGGCATGACGGGCACTGCCGCTACGCAGACCGCCGAGTTTCAACTCTGCTATCAACTGGGCGTCGAGGTGATCGCTACCAATCGGCCGGTGATCCGCATCGATGAGCCGGATGTCTTGTTCGAAGACAAGGGGTCGAAGGAGAATGCCGTGGTGGAGGAGATCCGCCGCGTGCATGCGACGGGGCAGCCGATTCTGGTGGGAACGTCTAGCGTGGAAGAATCGGAGCGGCTGAGCCGTGCGCTGCCCGACGTGCCGCATGCGGTATTGAACGCGCGCAATGAAGAGGAAGAGGCAGGTATTGTGGCGCGTGCGGGTGAACGCGGCGCGGTAACGATCTCGACCAATATGGCCGGCCGCGGCGTGGATATTCGATTGGGCGAGGGCGTAGCGGAGTTGGGTGGGCTCTACGTGATCGGAATGAATAAGCACGAGAGCCGGCGCATCGACCACCAACTGCGCGGCCGCGCGGGACGGCAGGGCGACCGCGGCCGCTCGCGCTTCTACATCTCCAAACAGGACGATCTACTGGTGCGTCACGGCATCAACAACGAGCGGCTGCAGCCCGATGCGGAAAATATACAGCGGGTGGTGGAGGGGCAGAATTTGGAGATCCGCCGCTTCCTGCAGAAGTACGAAGCGGTGATCGAAGGGCAACGGCAGCGGCTGCAGGAACGGCGCCAGGAGATCTTGCTCGGTGGGGCGGAAGGGTTGGAGCGGATGGTTGCGCTCACTACCATCGACGATCTCTGGTCGGACTATCTGGCCGCGGTTACGGAAATGCGCGCGGGCGTGCATTGGCATTCGTGGGGCGGCCGCGATCCTCTACACGAGTATCTGACGAGCGTGGATGCGATGTACCGCGAACTCGAAGAAGGGCTGGATGACGAGATCGCCGCCCGGTTGGAGGACGCGATCGCGAACGGCGTCGATCCTTCGCAGAGGGGCGCTACGTGGACCTATCTGACTACTGACCGGCCTTTCGGGAATTACACCGAGCGCGTGCTCGAAGGGCTGGTGCGGAAGGTGGGGAAGCGGGAGTTGTGGGGTTAGCGACCTACAGCTTGACAGAAATACGCCCTCGTATTCTGAGGCAACCGGCTCCCTAACGGGCGCGGCTCTGATCGGAGCCGCGCGCCTCAGCAAACGGTTTCCCGATACATTAGCGAACTTCTAAAACGACCGACTAAGCTAGATTTCCGCGCCTACCATGGCGCTCACCTGCTCCACCACGCTCCTTAACGCTTCCGATTGCCCGGTCATCTCCTCGGCGGCGGCGGCGCTCTCTTCCGCACTGGCGGCGGTCTTCTGCGTGACAGCCTGCATCTGCATGAGCGCTTCGCCGATCTGCGCGATTCGCTTGGCTTGCTCCACGCTGCCGAGATTCACTTCTTCCACCAGCGTTCCCACTTGGGCCGCTTCGACGGTGATCCCTTGAATTGCGGAGGCCATGGAAGACACCTTGTTCATTCCGTCATTGGATTTGCCGATGGAGTCTTCGATCAAAGAAGTAGTGTCCTTGGCGGCTTGCGCGCAGCGCTGCGCCAGATTGCGGACTTCGTCCGCGACTACCGCGAAGCCCATTCCAGCTTCGCCCGCACGTGCCGCTTCCACGGCCGCATTGAGCGCGAGGATGTTGGTCTGGAAAGCGATTTCGTCGATGACGCGAATGATTTTCGAGATCTTGTTGCTGGAGGCGGTGATCTCATTCATAGCAGTGACCATGCCCTCCAGCGAATCGCGGGTGGAGTTGAAATTGGTTTGGGATTTGGCGGCGAGTTCCGCGGCGGTGCGCGTTTTGTGAGTGTTTTCGCGCGTCATGGCGTTGATCTCTTCACCGGAAGACGAGGTCTCCTGGAGGGAAGCTGCCTGCTCGGAAGCGCCTTGAGCCAGCGACTGGCTGGCGGAGGAAATCTGCATGGCAGCGGCCGACACCTGCTCGGCGCCCTGGGCCAAATCGAATACGGCCTGCCGCAGGCGCTGGCTGATGCCGCGGACCAGCACCACAGTGCCAGCGCCCGCGCAAAGGCTCATTGCGAGCAGGAGATAGGCGATCCATTGCTGACTGGTATAGCTGCTGGCCAGCGCCTTCTTGTTCTGGTCGAGGTATTCGGCCTGCTGCGCCGCGAGCTTTTCGCTGGCGCCCTGGATGCGCGTGAAGATGGGGGCTGTCTTGTTTTTGCGAAGCTGGTTGGCTTCACCGAGCTTACGCGCCTGGCATAGACGGACCATTTCCTGGTACTGCGGCAGCCATTCCGTCTCCTGCGCCGCGATCTCCGCCGCGAGTTGCTTGCCCTCTTCCGATATGTGTAGCGCCCGGAGCTCTTCAATCGCTGCCCGGACTTTGTCCGAAACCTGCTGGAAGGCATCCTTCTGCTTCGCGAGGTCGGCGCTGTCCTTGGAATAGGTATCGAGGATCACTCCTCTTTGCGCCGCGATCATATCCCCGTTGGCGGCAACAATCCGATTGGCGAGCGTGGATTTGCGGACCGTGTGATCCACGGCTTCGTCGAACTGCGCCTTAAAATTCGCCATCGAGCTGAGCCCGAAGTACGCCAGAGTTACGCTCAGCGCAAACATCACTGCGGCGCCGGCCATCAATTTCTTACCGATCGGAATTTCTTTTCTCATGTGTTACATCCCCTCAGAGAATGGCATGACGCCGCGACGTCCTGCACAATATCCCCGCGAGACGCTTATCGGACAGAAGCTACGATCTTTCTTAGGCCCGGGTGGCGAGAATTCGTCAGTGGCTAGATCTTCTTTTGCAGATAATGCTCCCGGCTGATCCGGATGAGGTCCCGCGCCTCTTTCGGGCCTCTCCAGCCGCGCATCTGCGTCTTCTTCCCTTCCAGCTCTTTGTAGATGGCGAAGAAGTGTTCAATCTCGCGAAGTTTGTGCGGAAAAACCTGGTCGATGGTGTGGATCTGATCGAAGCGCGGGTTATTGTTGGGGACGGCGAGAATCTTCTGGTCGGGCTCGTCGTTGTCGATCATGTCGAGCAGGCCGACCGGGCGCACGGAAATCAGCACGCCGGGGTAGCTGGCATCGTCCACGATGGCGAGAACGTCGAGCGGATCGCCATCGTCGGCAAGAGTTCCCGGCACGAAGCCATAATCGCCAGGGTAGTGCAGCGGCGAATAGAGCGCGCGATCGAGCCGGAACACTCCGAGCTCGCCATCGTATTCATATTTGTTACTGGAATTCTTGGGGATCTCGACAATCATCCGGACAATCTCCGGAGAGTCTGGTCCCGGTTCAATGTCGTACAGGCTCACTCCGCTATGGTAGCAATGGTGGGCGGCGGTTCGATTATCGGAGCAGCGCGTGTGCGGCCAGCACAATTCCCAAACCCACCAGAGACCCGAGCACCTTCATGCCGGTCCAGCATTTGAATGTCTGCGGCACCGTCATGCCGAAGTATTGGTTCACCAGCCAGAAGCCGGAATCGGTGACGTGGGAAAATCCGCAGCCTCCGGTGCAGAGCGCCAGCACCAGGATATCGGGGGTGTAGCCGGGGATGCCCTTCACCATGGGCGCGACGATGCCCGCCGCGGTGATGATGGAGACGGTGGCGGAGCCCTGCGCCAGGCGCATGCACGCGGCGATGATCCACACGACGATCAAGGGCGAGATGGCGGAGGTAAGCAGGAGCTTGCCGGCATAATC
The DNA here is from genome assembly GCA_963815475.1 of uncultured Solibacteraceae bacterium. Taxonomy (GTDB): domain Bacteria; phylum Acidobacteriota; class Terriglobia; order Bryobacterales; family Bryobacteraceae; genus Sulfopaludibacter. Next base: position 5,128,966 of record CAWFHD010000003.1, read on the forward strand.
GCCGGCTCCCGAATCGACAATGATCTGCTTGAAGGCGCCTCCTCCGCCCATGATGCAGAGCAGGGCGCCCATGGGCGCGAGCGAGTCGGCGGCCATTTTCGCGGCTTGCGATCGTGTGACGCCTCGGCGTATGCCGAAGAAGTAAATAGCGACGAGCGCGGTGATGGCGAGCGCGGTGAAAGGGTGGCCGAAGAAGATGGCGGCGTTGCGTCCGGGCAGATGCCAAAGCGTGGCGGCCGTGGCTCCGAAGATCAGCAGCACGGGCAGAATCAGAAGCAGGACTACGACGGCCAGCGGTGGCGGCGTCATGCTGCTTTCGTCTTTAGGACGCTGCGCCGCGGCGATTTCAGGCACCGGGAGATAAATGCGCCGCGCCATCCAGCCGCCATAGAAGATGCCGCCGATGATGGCCATGGGGAGCGCGGTGGCGGCGCCGTAGAGAATGGTGTGGCCGAGGTCGGCCCCGAACAGCGCGGAAGCGGCGGCAGGCGCGGGATGTGGCGGCACCAGCGAGTGCACCATGGTGAGCGCGGCCGCCATGGGCAAGCCGTAGAAGAGCAGCGATCGTTTGGTCTCTCGCGCCAGATTCCAGACGAGGGGAATCATCACCATGAAACCGACTTCGAAGAACAGCGGCAGGCCGACCAGGAAGGCGGCAACCAGAATAGCCCAGGCGGCGCGGTCCTTGCCGAACTTCAGCAGGAGCCAGTCGGCCAAGGCGCGGCCGCCGCCGGAGTGCTCGAGGAATCGACCGATCATGGCTCCGAGCCCCACTACTACGGCGATGAAGCCGAGGGCGCTGCCGAAGCCGCTCTCGATGGATTTCAGGACCTTCTCGGGAGGCATGCCTGCGGCCAGTCCGAGCGCCATGCTGGTGATGATGAGCGCCAGGAAGGCGTGCAGTTTCGCCACCAGGATCAGGAAAAGCAGGGTCGCGATGGCGGCAGCGGTGAGCAGAATGAGGACAGTCCCGTGGGAGGGCATTAGAGCGCATTTTAGCGCTATAACAAATCCTTCGCGGCCAGGCGGCGCTGCTCCACCTTGCGATAGGCGTACAAGATCGTCAGGAAATTGCCACCCATCACGAGAGATCCCACCAGGCCGGGAAGGAAGATTCCGAACCACACTCCGTATGGCTGGCCCTTGGACCAGGCGAAGAGGCCCAGCACCAGCATCGCCAGCGCGATCATCCAGAGAGCGCTCCAGGCGCGGATCACGAAGCTGCGCGCTTTGCCCTGCGGGACGAGCCAGCCCACCAGAGCGCCCAGGATGCCGGCGGCCACTCCATAGCAGGTACCGGGAATCCAGGCGTACGCAATTGGATCGAACCAGGGTTGTGTCATTTGCTCTCCTTTCCGTCTTCAGCCAGCTTGTGCGCCTTCCACAAATCGCGCGCTATTGCGGGGGCCAGCTTGCCTTCCGCTACCAGCACGTGGAGCTTGCGCTGGAAGACGTCGGTGACTTTGGGATCGTCGGCCGCCTGTACTTTAGCGATCAGCCGGTCGAGCCGGGCGCGCACCGTGGGATAGGAAACTTCGTACTCGTCGCACAACGCTTTCAGCGACCCGGAAGCCAGCAGGAGGCGCTTGAGGAACTGTAAATCCTCTTCGTCGAGAGCTTCCATCCAACCGGGGAGCTGCTTCACAAAATGAATATAGACCTCAATTTTGTTGAAGTCAATAAAATTTAGGTGGAATTGAATAATATTGAGGGGCGGGCTGGGCTAAAGCCTTGCGCGGCAGAAAGCCTGCCCCACCCGGAGAAGTTGGAGGTGTTTTTTGGGGTTTCTCGGGAGGGGGCGGAGGAAGCCGATCCGGAGGCATGCGCAGCCCGAATGACCACCTCCCCCGAGATTTGCCATCCTTGCTGCGCAGCCCCCAAATGGACCTTTCCTTTGTAGCGCGAGTGCCCTGCGAAAGCCAGCTTGATTTTTGGGAGTGCGGGACCTTTTCAACAAGTATTATGCATAGCGATCCCATATACTTAGCTCACCTGCGATGTGGCAAACTTGTGTATAAAACATCCTCCCCATGAACTGTATCGGCATTAACGCGTTAACCGGATCGGGCATCGACGTTGCATTTCACGATGCGATTCAATCCGTGGATTCGGCCGCCGCGCCGGAGGAGATCTATCTCGCGCCCGGATGGATTGACCTCCAAGTGAACGGATTCGCGGGCGTCGACTACAACGAACCCAGGACTTCGCATGAGGAGATCGCGCGGTCGATCCAGGTGCTCTTCTCCACGGGTGTGACGCGTTTCTATCCGACGGTGATTACCGGTTCGCCCGATGGCATGGCCGGGGCGCTGCGCAATCTGGCGCGTGCCCGTGAAACTTTGAGCGACGGCGAGGCGATGGAAGCCTTCCATGTGGAAGGTCCCTTCATCAGCGCCGAGGACGGTCCGCGCGGCGCTCATCCGCGCCGTTGGGTGCGCCCTCCCGATTTCGAAGAGTATCGCCGCTGGCAGGATGCGGCCGCGGGTCGCGTTCGCCTGGTAACGCTCGCCCCCGAATGGCCCGGGACGCCCGGCTTTATCGAACGCCTGGTCAGCGACGGCACTGTGGTTTCCATCGGCCACACGCAGGCTACCGGCGCAGAGATTGCCGATGCGGTGGCTGCGGGCGCGACGCTTTCCACGCATCTTGGGAATGGCGCGCATGGAACGATGCGGCGGCACCCCAATTACATTTGGCATCAGTTGGCGGAAGACCGGCTGATGGCCGATTTCATTGTCGATGGCATTCATCTGGACGCCAGCTTCCTGAAGGTGGCGCTGCGAGCCAAGACCGTCGAACGCTGCGTGCTTGTGACGGATGCCGCCACGCCCGCCGGCGCTGCGCCGGGCCGTTATCGCATCGCCGACATCGAAGTGGAGTTGCTGCCCGAGGGCAAAGTTGTGCTGGCCGGCGAGGATCGATTAGCCGGTAGCGCCCTGCGAATGGACCGCGGCGTGGAGAACCTCATGCGCCTGGCAGGGATCTCCCTGGCGGACGCGGTGCGGATGGCTACCACGAATGCCGCACGCGCCGGCGCTATCGCAGGCCGGCAAGCCGGGCTCGTGGCTGGAGATCGCGGCGACCTGGTTCAGTTCCGCTGCGAGGGTGGGCGTATCGAAACGCTCGCTACCTGGATGGGCGGGCGTCGCGTCTTCTAGAATGGATAGAATTGGCGCGCCAATTGCTTCACCCATCCTACGGAGGAGCCAAATCATGAACTGTTTGCGAACATACGTTCTTGTCCTCGTGCTGGCCGCAGTGCCTGCCTCCGGACAAAAGGGATCGGCGGATCGAAATAACGCGTTACATCCGGGGGCCGTGGGTCAGGACCGCATCTCGCGGGAGGTGAGACACGAGTTGGTCATGCTGCCGTACTACGGTGTATTCGACAATCTGGCGTACAGCGTCAACGGCGGTGTGGTGACGCTTTACGGGCAAGTCACCCGGCCCACGCTCAAGAGCGACGCCGGCAACGTGGTGAAGAAGATTGAGGGCGTCACTTCGGTGAATAACCAGATTCAGGTGCTGCCGTTGTCGGACATGGATGACCGCATCCGCATGGCGGAGTATCGGGCCATTTACAGCGAACCTGCATTGAATCGCTACGCCCTGCAGGCCGTGCCGTCGATCCACATTATTGTGGACAACGGCAAAGTGACGCTGGTGGGCGCTGTGGGCTCGGCCGCGGATAAGAATATCGCGGGACTTCGAGCCAACGGAGTCAGCGGCGTGTTTTCGGTGGATAACGAACTGCAGACCGACAAGTAAGACAGGGAGAAGGCCGGTGGGTTCGACCACCGGCCCCACTCCACCCGCTACTGGCTGGCGGCGACCCAGTAGCCGGGGCGGGTCTGCACTTTGCGCACCTCGGGATGGCCTGTGATGTCTACCGCGATGCGATGGAACCCACCTTCCTCTGTATTGTTGGGCGCATAGCTGATGGTGTAATCGCTATGCAGTTCGTTCCCGATCCGCTGGATCGCCTGCTCCAGTCCATGCCCGCCGTAAAAGCTGAACTCCGCCCCGCCCGTGCCCCGGGTGAAGACTTCCATCGGGGTGGATTTGAAGATCCCTTTGGCATCCTTGTAAATCTCAAGCAGCAGCGGCAAGAACTGCGCACTGTCGCCATCGTTCATTCCGAGCCACCCCACAGTGGTGGGAGTGGACGGCTGTCCGACCGGCAGATTTGTCATGGCCGGCGGATTGTTGTTGGAGCGAGGATAAGGCGCGGGAGCAGTCAGCTTACCGAGGAGCCGCGACATGGGAACGGCATACACCACCACGTTGTTCATCTGCAGGTCGATCAAGGTTTCGCGCCCTTTGCCCATGCTTCCCTGGTCGCGCGATTCGCTGACTAGCAAAATGATGCGCCGCCGCTTGCCGCTGATGTCACGATTCCTCAACATCCGTATGCTTTCGTCCACGGCATCGATGAGATGCGCCGACATGCTGCCGGACTGAATTTTTTTCACCGCCGCTGTGATCTTGTCCGGGTCGGCTGTAAACTCCTGCAGCGTGCGCACGCGCGAATCGAACGCGATCACCGCTGCTTCGCCCTGCTGCCCCAGCAGCAAGGGACCAATCAAGTTGCCGATCCTGTTCACCTGGGGCAGAATCTTGTCCACTTCGCCGTTGCACTGAATCGCGATCACCATGGAGATGGGCACGAAGCTCTCGTCCACGTGAATGTTCTGCTCACGGCCGTTGTCGAATAACCGGAACTGATCGGGACGGATGCCGCCCACGTAGTTGTCATCGCGATCGAAGACCACGGCCTGCGCCACCACGTTGCGCACAGTCGTCCTGATGTTTGCCAGCGGCTGGTCAGACTGTTTCTGATCTTGCGCCGGCGGAGTTGGCGGCGCGGTTTGCTGTGGCGTGGACTGCTGCTGGGCCACCAACAGCCCACAAATCAACGTTCCGAAAAGAAATCGCATGCTTACTCCTGTCTCGCGGACACGTGTTCTGTCCGGCCCCTAAGAAGCTCAAGCACGTGGGGGACCAACTCCACGATAGCATCGAGGGATTCCACAGCGCCCTTGGGCGAACCGGGTAAATTGACGATTAGCACACGTCCGCGCGTGCCCGCCATGGAGCGCGAGAGCACCGCCAATGGCGTGGATTCGCGGCCGCGAATGCGCATCAACTCGCCGAACCCCGGAATTTCGCGGTCGAGGACCGCCCGCGTGGCTTCGGGAGTAACATCCCGCGGCGCCACTCCGGTGCCGCCTGTCGTAAAGATGGCCGACACCTGTCCGCCATCCGACAGCGTGGCGAGCCTCGCGCTGATCTGCGGCGCCTCGTCGGGGATGGTCTCTACAACTGATACGCTCCAGCCCAGTTGTTCCAACCGTTCACGGACTGCCGGACCGGAGACATCCCCGCGCGTTCCGTTACTGGCCGAATCGCTGATGGTGAGAACCGCTGCGTGAGTCATGCCTTTCCTTTCCTGCGAAAATCGCCGCTCTTTCCCCCGCTCTTTTCCAGCAGGTACAGGTCTTGGATCTCGATGGACTTATCCAGCGCTTTGGTCATGTCGTACACCGTGAGCGCGGCCACCGCCGCCGCGGTCAAGCGCTTCCATCTCCACGCCCGTTTGGCCCGTGGTGGACGCGCTTGCCAGGATTCGGACACCCTTCTTCTCCACCGTCACTTCCACATCAGCATGCGTCAGCATCAGCGGATGGCACAGCGGAATCAGCTCCGACGTGCGTTTGGCGGCGGTGATGCCGGCGATGCGCGCAATCTCCAGCGGATTGCCCTTGGGATTCTCCGGCAGCTTTTTCAGGACCTGGGGCGCGATGCGCACGAAAGCATGGGCGCGCGCCACGCGGCGTGTTTCGGCTTTTGCTGAAACGTCCACCATGCGCGCACTGCCGGCCTTGTCGTAATGCGAGAGCTTTTTCATTTGGGCAGCACCCGTATCCATTCGCCTTTGGGATATTCGCCGCGATCGGGATCGGCCACCAGGTAGGCATTGGCGCGAGTGAGCGCCGGAACGTCGCCCGAGCCGTGCCACTCCACAGGGGTTACGGTTTCGCCATCGGCGCTCAAGCGGGCTGGAAGAAAGCGCGTGAGTCCCACGCGATGACGAAACTCGCGCGTGAGCCGCGCATACGGCATATGCAGCGCGATCTCATCCTGACCGCCGAGCAGTTCCAACGCAGCGCGCGCAAAGATTTCGAACGTCACCATGGTGGATGACGGATTGCCCGGCAGTCCGAAGAAGAACTTGCCGGAGGCGCTGCCAAACACCAGCGGCTGGCCCGGCTGAATCAGCACGCGATCGAAGTAGAACTTCCCGCCGAAATTCGCCAGCACCTCTTCCACCACGTCGTACTTGCCGGCGGAGACGCCGCCCGAGAGCAGGAGCAGGTCGGACGCGAGCCCCTGGCGCACAATCGAGGTGGTGTGCTCCACGGTGTCGCGCGCCAGCGGCAGCACCTTCGCGGCACGCCACCGGCTCGCGCCACTTGCGCGGCCAGCGAGTAGGCGTTGGAATTGCGAATCTGGAACTCTTCCGGTGTTTCGTGAACTTCCACGATCTCATCGCCGGTTGCGATGATGGCGACTTCGGGACGCCGGTAGACTTTGACCTTGGCGAGGCCGAACGCGGCCAGTAGTGCGACGTCGGTGTAGTCGAGGCGTTTGCCGGCGTGCAGCACCACTTCCTGAGCGCGCGCTTCGCAGCCTTGCGGATTGATGAACTGATGCGGCTCGGCGGCGCGATCAATACGCACCCGACCGTTTTCGCGAACGGTGTGCTCCACCATCACTACCGCGTCGGCGCCGACAGGCATGGGCGCGCCGGTCATGATCTCGACTGCCTGTCCAGCGCCCACTTCGCCGAAGAATCGTTCGCCGGCGCGCACTTCGCCGATGACTTGCAACTGGCCGGGGAGGTCGATGGAGCGCACGGCGAAGCCATCGCGCACGGAGCGGGAGAGAGCGGGGACATCGCGGTCGGCGGCCACGTTTTCGGCGAGCACACGTCCCATGGCGGTTAGCAGGCCCGCTTCTTCAGTAGGTGGAATGGGACGCCCCGCGCGGACTGTTTCGAGAACCATCGCGCGGGCTTCGGAGAAGGTCAGGGCCGCCACACTTTCATTGTACGTGTGCGAGCGCGAAGACATGCCGGTGGCTGCGACCACCGGTTCCGCCTCGGCGCTAGAATTGGTACCACCATGAGAGTTTGGATTGCTCTTGCGCTTTGGTGCGGGCTGGCATCGGCGGAAAACGTGGAGCGGTGGGGCGTCTTCGAGATTGCCTTACAGGGTCCGACGGCGGGCAACCCTTTTCTGGACATTCACCTCTCGGCGCGCTTCCGTTTTCAGAATCGCAGCGTGGATGTGGAGGGCTTCTACGATGGTGGCGGCGTCTACCGCATTCGCTTTATGCCGGATGAAGTCGGCGCGTGGACGTACGCCACGTCGAGCAATACGGCGGCGCTCGATGGCAAGACAGGCAGTGTCACCGCCGTTGCGCCGACGGCTGGCAATCACGGTCCCGTGCGGGTCCGCTACGCGACGCACTTTGGCTTTGAGGACGGCACGCCCTATGCCCCCATCGGCACCACCGCCTATGCCTGGACCCATCAGGGAGATCGCCTCGAAGAGCAGACGCTCGCCACGCTACGCCGCGGGCCTTTCAATAAGATGCGCATGTGCGTGTTCCCTAAGAGCTACGCTTACAATGCCAACGAGCCGGTCTATTATCCATTCGAGCGCGATGCCGCGGGTCACAACGATCTGGCCCACTTCAATCCCAAATTCTTCCAGCACCTGGAGCAGCGCGTGCGCGACCTGGAAGGCCTCGGCATCGAAGCCGATCTGATCCTCTTCCACCCCTACGACCGCTGGGGCTTCGCCTCCATGCCGGCCGACGCCAATGACCGCTATCTGCGATACACCGTGGCGCGGCTTGCCGCTTATCGCAACGTGTGGTGGTCGCTGGCCAACGAATGGGACCTGGTGAAGACTAAGAATCTGGGCGACTGGGATCGCTTCTTCCGCATCGTGCAGGAGAGCGACCCTTACCAGCACCTGCGCTCCATTCATCACAGCGTGGTGATGTACGACCATTCCAAGCCATGGGTAACGCACGTGAGCATTCAAGGCGACGTGGAGAAGGCGCGCGACTATGTAGCGCAGTTTCACAAGCCCGTGATCTTTGACGAGTGCAAGTACGAAGGCAACATCCCTAAGCGTTGGGGCAACATATCGGCGCAGGAACTGGTGCGCCGCTTCTGGCTGGCTACCGTTTCCGGAGCGTACGCCGGCCATGGCGAAACCTATCTCGATTCCAACGATGTGCTGTGGTGGTCGAAGGGCGGAACGCTGCACGGGCAGAGTCCCGCGCGCATTGCGTTCCTGCGTAAGATCCTGGAAGCCGGTCCGGCCGAAGGGCTGAATAACGTCTCGACCTACTATCTGGGCGCGGGCCAGGAAGGGCGCTACTACCTTTTCTACTTCGACGTGAATCAGCCCGCCGAATACGAATTCGATCTGGTGAAGGGCGCCAGCTATCGCGCCGACTTGATCGACCCGTGGGAAATGACTGTCACGAATGTGGAGGGAACTTTCACTGGCAAGTTCACTATGAAATTGCCAGGGAAGCCTTATCTGGCAGTGCGTTTTCGTAGTGCCACAAAATGAAGCGCCGGACCGTTCTCCAACTCGCCGCTGCCGCCTGCGCGCCCGGGCGTGCCGCCGATGCCGCCATCCTGAAGCCCGAAGCGTTTCGCCACTACATCGAAGGCTTCAACGGCATGTTCAAGGAGGACGTGGTCAACTTCATTCCCGACGCGCAAGCCTGGGAGTGGATGTCAGCCAACATCCCCTTCTTCACATGCCCCGACCGCGACATCGAAGAGATCTACTATTACCGCTGGTGGACCATTCGCAAGCACCTCAAGAAGACGCCCGAAGGCTTCGTCATCACGGAATTCCTGAAACCCGTGAATCACGCCGGTGAGTACAACGCCTTGAGCTGCGCGCTGGGACATCACATCGCCGAAGGGCGCTGGCTGCACGACCGGCAATTCGTGGAGCAGGACATTCACTTCTGGCTCCGCACCGGGGAGGACGGGGGAATTCGCAAGAATCTGCATCAGTTCAGCGGCTGGACGGCGGCCGCGCTTTACGACCGCTGGCTGGCGGACGGCAATCGCGCATCGCTCCTTTCTTATCTGGACCCGCTGCTGGCCGACTACGCCGCATGGGAGCAAGAGCGCCTCACCGAAAGCGGCCTGTTTTGGCAGCGCGATGTCTCCGACGGAATGGAAAGCTCCATCAGCGGCGGCCGGCGTGTGAAGAACATCCGCCCGAGCATCAACAGCTACATGTATGGCAACGCCAAAGCGATCGCGGCTATTGCCGGTCTGGCTGGCCGAGACTCAGTGGCGCGCGAATACGCAGGCAAGGCGGCGCGGCTCAAGGATCTGGTGCAAGGCCGCCTCTGGAACAAGGACGCCGCTTTCTTCGAGACGCTGACGGAATCTGGCGAGTTCGCACCGGTGCGCGAGAACATCGGCTACACGCCCTGGTATTTCGATCTGCCCGACGACCGGGCCGAGTACGCCGAAGCCTGGAAGCAGTTGATGGACCCGGCGGGCTTCTATGCGCCCTTCGGTCCCACCACCGCCGAGCGCCGGCATCCGAAGTTCGATCTCGCCTCGCTGGGCGACGACTGTTCCTGGGACGGTCCGGGCTGGCCGTTCGCCACCACGGTGACTCTGCGCGGCCTGGCCAACCTGCTGCACGGCTATCGGCAAAGCGCCATCGGCCGCCGGGATTATCTGGAAACGCTGCGGCTCCACGCCAGGAGCCAGCATCTGAAACTCGACGACGGCCGCGTGATTCCCTTCGTGGATGAGGACCTGAATCCGCTCACGGGCGAATGGCTGGCACGCGCCCGCAAACTCGCCAAGAAGACCTACTACGGCCGCGGCGATCACTACAACCACTCCGGCTATTGCGACCTGATTGTTACCGGGCTGGCAGGGCTGCGGCCGCGCGCCGATGACGTCGCGGAGTGTGACCCCATGGTTCCCGGCGGCACATGGGATTGGTTCTGCCTGGACCGCGTTCCTTACCACGGCCGGAGCCTCTCCGTAGTGTGGGACCGGCAGGGAACGCACTTCGGGAAAGGCAAAGGGCTCCGCTTGTTTGCGAACGGAAAAGAGATCGCCCACTCGCCTGAATTGGGACCGATTCTTGGCCCTTTGGGGTGAAAGCGCAACCTTTCGGTGACAAGGGCCGTCATTCCCTGCAATACTTATAAATACTATTTAGAGGTCCATGAAACTCCTGATCGCGTTCCTGCTTGCGGGACTGGCGATGGCTGCCGACCGCGTGACTGTTCGCTTTATTGATGTGGAAGGCGGACGGGCGACCCTTATCGTTGCGCCGACGGGCGAATCGCTGCTCATCGATGCCGGATGGGGCGAGCGCGATGCCCTACGCATCCAAAAGGCCCTGAAGGCAGCGGGAGTGACTCGCCTTACTTATCTGCTGTTGACCAACTTTCACAAAGACAATGCCGGCGGAGTGGCTCCCCTCGCGCACCTGGTTCCGGTGGCGACCTTTCTCGACCACGGCTCCAATTCCGAACGTTACCCGGGCGCCGACGAGGTGATGGCAGCGTATCAAGAGGTGACCCGCGGTAGGCGACGCGGCGTCTACGCGGGCGATACCATCTCGATTGGCAATGCCGAAGTGATGGTGCTGACCGCGAATGGCGGCCACGTGGAAGATCCACTCCCGGGTGGGGGTGAGATCAACCCATACTGCGGCAGCGATAAGCGGCAGGCTTACGAGAAGTCGGAAGACACGCAGGGCATCGGTTTCCTGTTGACGGTGGGTCGCTTTCGCATGCTGGATTTCGGCGACCTTCTGTGGAACCAGCAGATCGACTTCATGTGCCCTGTGAACCGGATCGGCCTGGTGAGCGCTTATGTGACGCCGCACCACGGCGATGCTACGGCCGGACCTGGAACGCTGGTCAACGCCATCGAACCCCGAGTGGCGATATTCAACAACGGTCCAGACAAGGGTGGGGCTCCGGAGACTTTCAAGATTCTGCAGAAATCGACGGGAATCAAGGCGATCTGGCAGCTTCACACCTCTCCCGCGGCTGGCGCGCAGAATGCCCCCGCGGACTTCATCGCGAATCCCGACGCGAATTGCGAAGGGCTGGGACTGATGCTGACCGCCGCTCCCAACGGAGAATTCTCCATCACCAACGAGCGAACGGGCAAGACGGAAACGTATCGGTAGCACGGGCGGGCGTCGGCACTCCGAAGTCCAAAGAGCGTCGAGAAGAGTCTCGACGCTGCAGCCAGGAGTGGAGTGCCACATCTAGTCCTGCATTTCGCGCAAGCGACGTTCCAGAAAGCGCCGCTCGCTGTCGTTGGTGACCAGTTCGAGCGATCGCGCATAGCTCTTGGCCGCCTCCTTCCGATCGCCGATGCGCCGAAGGAGATCGGCACGAGCGGAGTGCAGCAAATGATAGCTGTCCAAATCGCCTTCGGCGGCGAGCGCGTCCACCAGCGCCAGGGCCGGCTGCAGTCCATGCACCTTGGCGACCGCGACCGCACGATTCAGCGACACGATCGGCGAAGGATAGACCTGCTCCAGCAGATCGTATAAACGGAGAATCTGCGGCCAATCGGTGTCTTCGGGACGCGGCGCGCGACAATGCAGTGCCGCGATTGCCGCCTGCACGGCGTAGGGACCGGGTGTGCCGCGAACGGCTTCTTCCACCAGCGGCAGTGCCTCGTCTATCTGACGACGATCCCAAAGAGTGCGGTCCTGCTCTTCCAGCACCACCAGATTCCCGCCGTCATCCATGCGCGCCTCGCGCCGCGCATCGTGCAGCAGCATGAGCGCGAGCAACCCGGTGACTTCTCCGGGAGCCGGCGGCGGCAATAGCGACCGCACCACACGTGCCAGGCGGATGGCCTCGACGCACAGATCGGTCCTGACCAGCGATCCGCCGCGCGTGGTGGCGTAGCCTTCGTTGAAGATGAGGTAAATTACCGTCATGACCGCTTCCAGCCGCTCCGGCATGTCGATGGTGCCGGGTACCTTATAAGGAATGTTGGCGTCGCGGATTTTTCGCTTGGCGCGGACCAGTCGCTGGGCCATGGTGGTGGGGGGCACCAGAAAGGCGCGTGCGATCTCGTCCGTTTCCAGCCCGCCCAAGGTCCGCAGCGTCAGCGCGACCTGCGAATCGGCTGCCAGCGCCGGGTGGCAGCAAGTAAAAATCAGCCGCAGCCGATCGTCGGGAATCTCGTCCGTGTCGTAGTCCGGCTCCTCGATACCCTCTCCAAAAGAAGGCTCACTGTTCACGATTTCGTTGTGCCGGGCTTGCCGGCGGATGCGGTCGATGGCTTTGTGACGGGCGGTCTGGATGATCCAGGCGCGGGGGAATTCGGGGACGCCGCTGGTCCGCCACTGGTCCACCGCCACGGCAAATGCTTCCTGCGCAGCCTCTTCGGCCACTTCGAAATCGCCCACCAGGCGGATCAGGGCGGCCACGATCCGGCCCCAGTCGGAGCGGTACAACTCCTCGACTACCCCGTCAGTTTGCACAGGCATGCAACGATGGTAAGAAATTTTCCGGCGGCTTGTCGATTTCGGTGGCCGCCGTTCGACATACTGATGGAGAGGCACCCCATGCAATACCTGCTATTGATCTATATGGAAGAGAACGCACTGAATGAGACGGAGCGTGCGCACTGCTACGTGGAGTCGGCCCAAGTGGCCCACGACCTCAAGGCCGAAGGGCAGTATTTGCACTGTGCTCCGCTACACGCCGTTTCCACGGCCACCAGCATTCGGATCCGCGAAGGCAAGCGGCTGGTGACCGATGGTCCCTTCGCCGAAACACGCGAACAACTGGGAGGCTATTTCCTGGTGGAGGCTGCTGACCTGGACGAGGCCATCGCCATCGCTGCCAAACTGCCAGGCGCGCGCGTGGGCACAGTGGAAATCCGCCCAGTGATTCAAGTCCCCGGGCTGCCTGAAAGTTTCTCCGCTCAGCCTGTCGATTCGGCAACTCCCCAGTCGACTCAATAGTAGGAAGGAGAAAATACCATGCGTTTTATGATGATCGTGAAGGCCAGCAAGGATTCCGAGGCCGGTCAGATGCCGAGTGACGCGCTTTTCAGCGCCATGGGCAAGTACAACGAGGAGTTGATGAAGGCAGGCGTGCTGCTGGACCTGACGGGGCTGCAAGCGAGTTCGAAGGGCGCGCGCGTTCAGTTTTCGGGCGGCAAGCGCACGCTTGTGGACGGGCCTTTTGCCGAGACCAAAGAGTTGATCGCGGGCTACTGGCTGATTCAGGTGAAGTCGAAAGAAGAGGCTATCGAGTGGGCCATGAAGGCTCCGTGTCCGCACGAAAATGGCGACGGGCAGATCGAAATCCGTCAGTTGTTTGAGCTTGACGATTTCACTCCCAGGGCGGCGGTAGAGCGCGCGAAGGAAATGAGCAAAGAGCTGGCGAAATCGAAAAAATAAGGAGAGATAGATGAGCAGAGTGCGAGTTCTGGTTGGCACACGCAAAGGCGCATTCGTCCTGGAGTCCGATGGAAAACGCCAGAAGTGGGAGGTCAGCGGCCCCCATTTTGGCGGCTGGGAAATGTACCACATCAAGGGTTCGCCGGTGGACCCGAACCGGCTCTATGCATCGCAATCGAGCGGCTGGCACGGGCAGGTGGTGCAGCGCTCCGACGACGGCGGAAAGACCTGGGAGCCGATGGGAAATAAGTTCGTGTACGATGGCGATGCCGGAACGCATCAGTGGTACGACGGCACGCCACACCCCTGGGAATTCAAGCGCGTCTGGCATTTCGAGCCGTCACTTACCGATCCGGACACCGTATATGCCGGCGTGGAAGATGCGGCCCTGTTCCGCTCCACGGACGCCGGACGCACCTGGCAGGAACTGAGCGGACTTCGCAAACACGGCTCGGGACCGCGCTGGCAACCGGGCGCGGGTGGCATGTGCTTGCACACTATCCTGCTCGATCCCACAGACCCGCAGCGGATCTACATTGCGATCTCGGCGGCCGGCGCCTTCCGCACCGATGATGGCGGGCAGACGTGGAAGCCAATTAACAAGGGGCTGTATTCGAAATACATTCCAGATCCTACGGCCGAAGTGGGCCACTGCGTGCACCACGTGGCGATGAACGGCTCGCGGCCCAACGTTCTGTTCATGCAGAAACACTGGGACGTGATGCGGAGCGACGATGCGGGCGAATCGTGGCAGAAGATCAGCGGCAACCTGCCGACCGATTTCGGTTTTGCAATCGACGTGCATGCGCACGAGCCCGAGACGATTTACGTGGCGCCGATCAAGAGCGACACGGAGCACTATCCGCTCGACGGCAAACTGCGCGTATTCCGCAGCCGCATCGGCGGCAATGAATGGGAGCCCCTCGAAAAGGGTCTGCCGCAAAGCAATTGCTACGTCAACGTGTTGCGCGATGCCATGTCTGTCGATTCGCTCGACGAGTGCGGCGTGTATTTCGGCACTACGGGCGGGCAGGTCTACGCGTCGGCCGATGCAGGAGACCATTGGGCGCCCATCGTGGAGCATCTTCCGGCTGTGCTTTCGGTGGAGGTACAGACGCTGTCATGATCCGGGTTGTGCTGCCGGCGCACTTACGCAACTTGTCGAAGGCCGGGGGCGAGGTGGAACTCGAAATCGAGGGGCCGGTGACGGTCAACTCGATTCTGACTGCGCTCGAAGTCCGGTATCCCATGCTGGAAGGCACGCTGCGGGACCATGTGACGCGGCAGCGGCGCCCCTTTGTCAGGTTCTTCGCCTGCTCGGAGGACTTGTCTCACGATTCACCGGACACACCGCTGCCCGATGCGGTGGCGCAGGGGACCGAGCCGTTCCTGATCGTCGGCGCGATCGCCGGCGGGTAGTTCTTCATCGCAACAGCTAGAGCAATTTCAAATCGAACAGGAGAATACTATGTACGTGAATCCTTACCTTCATTTCAACGGTCAATGTGAGGCTGCGTTCCAGTTTTACGCGCAGTGTCTCGGCGGCCAAATCGTGGCCATGATGCCCCACAGGGGCAGTCCGGCGGAGGCGCATGCGCCGGCAGAGTTTCTGGATAAGATCATGCATGCCCGCCTGGTTTCGGACAGTGCTGTGCTGATGGGCAGCGACGTTCCGGCTGACCGATTCGTCCCGCCGGCCGGCTTCTCGGTATCGGTGGTGATTCCGGACCCCGAGCGGGCGGAACGGATCTTTCACGCGCTGGCGGAAGGCGGGCAGGTCCAGATGCCCATCCAGCAGACGTTCTGGTCGCCGCGTTTCGGGATGTTGAAGGATAAGTACGGCATTCCGTGGATGGTCAACTGCGAGCCGGCGGCTGCGTGATAAACAGGGTCGGTGGCTATCGCTGCCGGCCCTGTTTCCTGATATAGCTGAGTATGCTATATTATAGTCATGACGGCGGAGCAATGGCAGACTGGACGCGAACAGGCGGGGTTCACCCAAGTTGCGGCTGCTCGCTCGCTCGAAGTCTCCCAGCCTTATTTGTCGCAGTTGGAAACCGGCTTGCGAGTAGCCAGCGCCGAGCTTGCCCGCCGGGCAGCGAAGCTGTACGCGCTCCCGCCCACCGTTCTCCCGCTCGCCGAGCCTCACGATGTTCCTCCTGACGACCTGCAGCGAAAGCTCGCCTCACTGGGATACCCCGGGTTCGAGCATGTTCGCTTCAGGACGGCGAGTAATCCGGCAGCGGTGGTTCTAGGCGCGGTGGCGAAGCCCGACCTCGATAGCCGCCTGGTGGAAGCGCTGCCCTGGGTCCTGGCTACTTATCCGGATCTGAACTGGGAGTGGCTGCGGGATCACGCCAAATTGCGCAACGCGCAGAATCGGCTCGGATATCTGGTGCATCTCGCCAAGCGGACGGTGAATGTAGTGCCGCAGCGCGGCGATGCGGCTCGAACGCTGACTCATTGGGAGAGCGAACTCGAAGAATCGCGCCTGGTCCGTGAAGGAACTCTCTGCCGAGACTCCATGCCCGATGCAGAACGCGCCTGGACCCGGGCGAATCGTCCGAAGGCCGCCGCTCACTGGAATTTGCTCACCAGCCTGGATGCGGATCAACTCTGGTATGTCACGCACTGAGACGCCACCCGAGCCTTGGCGTTCATTCCTCTCGGGTGTAGACACATTGCTCACTGAGGAAATTCATCTGCACTGTTGTGGCGGCTTCGTGGTGACGCAGTGCTATGGCGTCATCCGGAGCACACTCGATGTGGACTTTCTCGGGCTGACACCGTACGCCGCCAGCGGAAAACTGATTGAACTCGGAGGGAAGGGCTCCGCACTGCACCGCAAGCACAAGCTCTACCTGGACTGCGTTACAGTGGCGACACCGCCTGAGGACTATGCGGACCGGTTGGCTCCAATGTTCCCCGGCGCCTGGACTTATCTTCGACTCTTTGCTTTAGAAGCCCACGACGTCGCGCTTTCCAAACTCGAACGGAATCTGACCAGAGATCGCGACGATGTGCAGGCTCTCGCCCATGCCCGGGATTCATTTCGAGCACATAAAAAAAGGCCGGCGGCATAGACCACCGGCCACTTCCACGACTAGCCTTACTGGCGGCTCATGTACTTCTCGTAGAGCCGCGTTTGCTTGTTGGTCAACTCGATTTCCTTGCCCTTGATGTAGACGTGCTCCACCTTGGTCTGGACTTCGAGCGGGTCGCCATTCGTGATCAACAGGTCGGCCCACTTACCTTTTTCGAGCGATCCCACCTTATCCGACTCTCCCCAGATTTCGGCGGGGTTGATGGTCACGGCCTTCAACGCTTCGTCCGCGGGAAGTCCGAACCCTACCGCCGCGGCGGCCTGGAACGGCAGATTGCGCACGAACTCATTCGTGAAAGTTCCGAAGGCGAACTTTACTCCCGCTTTGTAAAACTGATTGGGCAGCGCCATCGCCTGGTCATACGCATCGTCTTCGTGCTCGGGCAGCGCCAGCACGCGGCCCAGAATCACCGGGATGTTGTGCGACTTCAGTTCGGGGCCCGCATTCCCCAACTCGCGCGGTCCCATGATCACGATCTTCACCTTCTGCTTGTCGGCGAAAGCGATGGCATCGTGGATGGTCTCGGCCGTGGACGCCGACACCGCCACAGGCACTTTGCCATCGATCACCGGAATCATCGCTTCCAGTTTCAGGTCCGGTGTGAAGCCCGCGGGATGCGCAGCTTTCGCTGCTTTGTAATGCCGGGCGTCATCGAAGAACTGATTGATCTTGGCGATGTTGTCTTCGTACGTGCGGCGAGGATTAGCGCCGCCCGCCGCTCCACCGATATCTCCGAGCATCGCCAGCACTTCGGGTGGAATATCGCCGCCACCGCGTCCGCCGCGCCCGCCCAGGCTCGGGAAGTTCAACTGGATGGCCGCCGAGCGCCCGATCTCCATGTCTTCCCACGTGTAGCCGCTGGTGTGGATCATCGCGGCCTGCCCCGAGATCAACTGCGTACCGCCGCCGCCGCGTCCGCCACCGCCGCCCGGCAGCGTAATGGCGCTGGTGATTCCGTTCACACGCACCGCGCCGAAGTGCTCGCTCTCCGGGTTCACGGCCACCAGGGCACGGAGTTGCGGCATGAACTGGCCGATCTCGCCGGTGTCCACGCTCTCACGCACCGACTGGATTTCCTGCAGTCCCAGGTTGGTGGCTGAATCGATGAGGCCGGGATACACCCGCAGGCCCTTGCCCTCCACCACCTTCACGCCCTTGGGCGCCGTGATCTTGGACCCGATCTCGGCGATCTTGCCGTCCTGCACTAACACGGAGACGCCCTTCATCTCCTTGGCCGTCACCGGATAGACATCCACATTGCGCAGCAGGAAGGTATCGTTCGCGCCTGCCAGCGCCGCAATCGCACAGCTTAGTAAAAGTCCTACGAATTTCATTGGCCGCCTCTTCCTCCGCGTCCGCCGCGTCCGCCTTGAGTCTGTTGCTGTTTCAATTTATCCACCAGCTTCTGCTTCTCGGCTGCTTTCGCAGTCAGATCGCTGATTTCCTTGTCGCGATCGAAATACACCGTGCCGTCGATCAGCACCTTCTGGACCTTGGCGTAGTCGGACAGTGGATACTTGTCGTACATCACGAGGTCGGCATCCTTGCCCACGTCGATGGAGCCCACGCGATTGTCGATGCCCAATTGCTTCGCGGGGTTGATGGTCACCATGGCCAGCGCTTCGGTTTCGGTGGCGCCGCCGTACTTCATGGACTTGGCGGCTTCGGTGTTGAGGTGGCGCATCAGCTCTGCGTCGTCGCTATTGATGCTGACCACTACGCCTTCCTTAGTCATGAGCGCCGCGTTATACGGAATGGCATCGGCCGCTTCCACTTTGTAATCCCACCAGTCGCTAAAGGTCGATCCGCCGGCGCCGTGCGCGGCGATCTCCTTGCCCACTTTGTAGCCTTCCAGCACGTGCTGGAAGGTGCGGATCTTGAAGCCGAACTCATCGGCCACTCGGATCAGCATGAGAATTTCATCCGACCGGTAAGAGTGGCTGTGCACGTAGCGCGTGCCTTCGAGCACTTCCTTCAACGGCTCGAGTTTGAGATCGGTGCGCGGCGGAATGGGATGCTCGCCCTTGGCTACGGCGGCCTTGTAATTGTCCCACTCGGCTTTGTACGCCTTGGCTTCGGTGAAGGCCTCGCGGATCACGTCCTCCACGCCCATGCGGGTCGCAGGATAGCGCGCCTGCACGGTAGTGGCAGCGCCGCGGCCGCCCTGGGGATTGCCCGACCGCTTCACGTTCTCGCCCAATGCGAACTTGATGCCGGGCGCCGCGCCTTCGAACATCATGGTGCTGGCGTCCTTGCCCCAGCGCATCTTCAGCACTACGGTCTGTCCGCCGATGGAGTTGGCCGAGCCGTGCAGAATGTTCGCCGTAGTCACGCCACCCGCCAGCGCGCGATAAATCGAGATGTCCTCAGGGTTGACGATGTCCTTGATGTTGGCCATCGAGGAGACCGAGACGCTGCCTTCGTTGATGCCGCCATCGCCGCCGATATGCGAGTGGCAATCGATGATTCCGGGAATCACGTATTGGCCGCCCGCGTCGATGATGGTGGCGCCGGCGGGTTCCAGCACCTTCTCGCCCACCTCAGCGATCTTGCCATCCTTCACCACAATGGAGCCCTTCATATTGCCGTGGGTCACCGTCATGATGTTGGCATTACGGATCACGATGGTTTCCGCATAAAGGGGCGCGAGCACTGCCAAGCCCACGATTAATAACGTTCTCATTGATTCCCTCCGGGAGCGTCGGTGGCAATGCCCCGACCGCCGGTGGCATCCACCGCCGGCGTGTACTTCTTTCCATCCACGATGATCATCTCTACCTTGGTGTTGTTATCGAAAATGTCTCCGCGAGTGACAACCAGGTTGCCGATCTTGCCCTTCTCGATGCTGCCCACGCGGTCGGCCACACCGTAAAACTCGGCGGGCGTCAGCGTCAGGGCGCGCAAGGCATCCTCACGCGACAGGCCGGCGTCGAGCGCCTTCTTCACGGCGCGCTGAAAGTCGCGCGGAGTGTCGACGCCGTCGGAGTAGAGCGCGAATTTCACGCCCGCCTTCTGCAGCACCGCGGGAGCGGATGCGGCCATGTCGATGGTTTCGAGCTGGCGCAAGCTCTCGTCTTCCAGGTGAACGTCGGCGCCGGCCGGCACGGTGGGCCACTTCAGGCTGAGTAGCACCGGCAGTCCGGATTTCTTCAGCAGCGCCGCGGCTTCGGGCCGATAGGCCTCGCGCGCGCCATACAGAATGGTGGGCTGCTTCAATTCGGCCGCGAACCGGATCATGCGGTCGATCTCCACCAGGCGGTTGGCCGGCAGCAGAATGCGCTTGGAATCGAGCACGCCTTCGAGTGCGCGGTCGTATACGGGGCGCTCCATGCCTTTCGGGTTCTTGGCGTACGCGTCCTTCACCAGCTTGTAGTGCTCGGCGTCCAGATAGACCTGGTGAATGTAGGCCAGGATGCCCATCAGCGAGCTGGGGAACCCGCCGCCGAAACCGCCGCCGCGGCCGGCCGCGATGTATTGTCCAATCGGCGATTCCACAACCAGTGGGCCGGCCTTCTCAGCCGTCACCAGGTCGATCACCGCGCCTTGCCCGCCGAAGATGCCGCGTGTGGGGAAAGTGACAGCGGTGGTGATGCCGGAGCCGCGCACGGTTTCGATGCGATGGTCGGTGGGCAGCAACTCATCGGCCGCCAGCAGCCAGCTTGTGGTCTGCGGCCGATCTTCCGGACCGTTGGCGCGGGGGGCCGGAGCTGCCGCCACCGCGGGAGTTGCGGTTGTAGCGGCGTTGCGTCCGCCGCGTCCGGTGGCAGCGCCCGCTGCCGCTATAGGAGCCCCGCCGGGCATGCCCACGGTGCTCAATGCGTCGATCAGGCCGGGGTAAACGGTGAGGCCTTCGCCTTCCACCACCACCGCTTCCGGCGGCACGGCGACGTTGTCGCCCACCGCTTCAATCAGGCCGTTGCGCAC
Organism: uncultured Solibacteraceae bacterium; assembly: GCA_963815475.1. Taxonomy (GTDB): domain Bacteria; phylum Acidobacteriota; class Terriglobia; order Bryobacterales; family Bryobacteraceae; genus Sulfopaludibacter. The sequence continues at coordinate 5,149,514 of CAWFHD010000003.1, forward strand.
CACCACCGTGCCTTTGGCAATCACAGGTCCGGCGACTGGAACGATCTTAGCGTTGCGTATCGCGATCACGGCCGGAGCTTCGGCCCATGCGAACGCAGCCAATAAAAGCAAAGCTGCTGCGAGTTTCTTCATAAGGGTTAATGAGGCATTATATACGTTTCGCAATCCGCCGGTGAGGAAATCCACAGGCTCACCAGTCGGAGTAACATATATAAAGATTGAAGACAGTCTGTTTCAGTATTCTCTGGGTTTCGGCGGCGATGGCCCAAGCCACCGATGCGTTTATTCTCAAGGGCGGCACCATCCACACTATCTCCGGTCCTGTGATCGAGAACGGCTCGGTGCTGGTGCGCGACGGCAAGATTGTCGCCGTGGGCAAGAACTTCACCACGCCCGCGGGCTACAAGGTTATCGACATTCACGGCCAGCATGTCTACCCCGGCATGATCGACGCCGCTTCCATGCTCGGCCTGGACAGCACCACACAGAGCCTGGCTTCGGATGCGCAGGAGATCGGCCTGCTCAATCCGCAGTTGCGCGCGGAGACGGCCGTCAACCCGGAAAGCGAGCACATGCCCGCATCGCGCGCCAACGGCGTCACCAGCGTGATCGAGATGCCCGAGGGTGAATTGCTCTCAGGTCAAATGTCGCTGATCCATCTGGATGGTTCGTCGAACGACAAAATGGCAGTGGTCCCTTCGGCCGCGATTCATCTGCGCTTTCCCGCGATTGTGACGCGCCCGCCGCGTCCCCACGAAGATGACGACGCCGACGACGATCCAGCGCCACCCGAGCCCATCCCCTACGAAGAAGCCAAAGCCGCCTACGATCGCGATATAGCGGCGCTGGTCGGTTTCTTCGACGAAGCCCGCGCCTATCGCCGCGCCAAACAGGCCAAGGTCAAGGGATTCCAGACCGATCTGAAATTGGAAGCGATGATTCCGGTGCTGGATGGCGTGACTCCGCTGTTCGTGACCGCGGTGCGCGCACAGGCGATTCGGGAAGCTGTGGAATTCGCGGACCAGCAGAAGATCAAGATCATTCTGGCCGATGCCTACGAATCGTATAAAGTGATTCCGCTGCTGAAGGCGCACAAGATCCCAGTGGTGTTGGGTCCCACCTTCAGCCTGCCGCTCGATCCGGACGATCCTTACGATCGCTCGTTCACCACGCCGGCCGAGTTGTACAAGGCGGGAATCCCATTCGCGATCGCGAGCTTCAGCGCGCGCCAGTCGCGCAACCTGCCATACCAGGCGGCCGCTGCCGTGCCGTATGGCCTGCCGCAAGATCAGGCATACCGCGCGGTGTCGCTGAGCGCGGCCGAGATTTTCGGAATCGCCAGTAAGCTGGGCGCTATCGAGGAAGGGAAGATCGCCGACCTGATCGTGACTGACGGCGATCCACTGGAAGTCACCACCAAGGTCACTCAAGTCTTCATCGGAGGCAAGCAGGTAAGCCTCGACACTCGGCAGAAAGCCCTCTACGAAAAGTATTCCAATCGGAAGTAGCGCGAGCCATCCCAAGCGCTCCGATGAGTCGGGGAGCTGCAGACACGAGTGTCCGCGCCACACTTGCCGTGTTATTTTCCCCGTCCGCGCATCATAGAAACCAGCGCACGAACTCCACGGTGCCAATCGGGAAAGAGATCGATGTATTGCGTCTCGCGTTGAATCGACAACGGCACACGGCACTCGTCCAACCGGACGGGCACCAGAAAGATCTCATCCAGTGGAATGTGGCGCGCGCAGTCCAGCGCATAGCGGATCTCGGCCTGAAATCCCCCGCGCTTGTTCACCGACCGCTGTGAGTAGCACGCCATAAAAAAACTTGCGCCCTCGATAGCCGTCTCAATGGCGCGCGGCCAGTTCTGTCCTGGCAGCAGTTTGCGCACGTCCATCCAGGGCCGGAATCCCGCCGCCTCCACCGCCTCGTAAAGCCGCTCCGCCGCGGCTTGGTCCTCCTTGACGTACGCGATGAAGACGGAGGGCCGGTCGGTGGCTTCAAAGCGGACTCCGTCGCGCGCGTCCGGAAAGAAGGTCCCCAACCCATCGATCTCTACCGGGCGGCCTTGCGCCAGGCTGCGAATCACGATCCCGGTGAGTTGCTCCACAGGGGATCGCTCAACCACGGCGCGATCCCCCGGTTTCCGGCTCAAACACCACTTTGCCATCGGCGCCATGGCGAAAACGGCCCAAGCCGGGGAAGGCCGAATCCCGGCCCTGCTTGAGATCGGAAAGGACTTGGCGGACCACATTGTCCAGGCGATCGGCCGCTTCGGCGTGGCTTACTCCGGCCTGTCTAGCCATGCGTTTTGCGATATCCGGCTTCTTCATTCCGCTTTGACGGTATCAGGCGAATATCTTAATGTAGGCCCCCTGGTGCCGACGCCGTCACACAACCAGTTGAAAAATAAAGGCCTTTTTGAATCGAAAAAAATCTCAAACAAATGTGAACGCTAGATGAACTGATTTTAATTGGAGTTTAAGCGACGTTTCATGTGCGGTTCGCTATTATAACCGCAGACGAGAAAAAATCGTCACATTCCAAAGGAGAACCGCACAATGAAGAAACTGATGACCGCTATGCTCGCCCTTGCCTTCCTCACGGCCACCGTGGGCGTAACCTTCGCCCAGGACACCGCCAAGAAGGACGACTCCACCATGAAGAAAAAGGGTGGCAAAAAGGGCGGAAAGAAAAAGGAAGACACCGAGAAAAAGGGCGGATCGCTCTAGTCTCGTTCGTAGTCAATTGCTAGGTGCCGCGTAGTGCCCTTCAACCTACGCGGCGCTTCAGTTTTCCCCGTAATGGCCCTCCTTTGAACTGAACCCCCTCCTCATTTTTCACCCCAAATCTGCCCGTTTTCCCTGCAACCTATTGGGTCCATGAGTGTAACCTTATGGACATGCTCTACGCCCCTTGACAATGAGATCCAGTAATCCGGGGAAGAATCCTATGAAGTACCTTGCTGTCATTACTTTAGCCATATTTGTCGCGATCCCCAGCGCCACCGCACAGACACCTGCGGCGGCCACCCGCGTCACGGGTACCGTGACCACTGTCAAAGCTGCCGAAAAACAAGTGGTGATCACAAGCGATAAGGGTGATTCGCTGACCTTGAACACCACCGACCGCAGTTTCGTTCTTCGTATGCCGCCGGGCGAGACCGATACAAAAAAAGCCCAGAAGATCGCACTTTCCGACCTCGCCGCCGGTGACCGCCTGGTTGCCAGCGGACAATTGTCGGGCGATCAGAAAAGCCTGGAAGCGCGCACGATCCTGGTCATGACGAAGGGCGATATCGCGCAGATCCACGAGAAGGAGCAGGAGGACTGGCAGAAGCGCGGCGTCACAGGCATCGCTGCTTCGGTCGATCCGGCCGCTCAATCCCTAACGATTAAGCAGGGCGCCAGGGAAATCGTCGTAAAGGCGGATCCCAAGGCTGAAATGCTGCGGTATGCGCTCGATTCGGCCAAGCTGTCCGACGCCAAGCCCGGCAAGTTCACCGATATCAAGCCTGGCGACGAAGTCCATGTGCTCGGTAACAAGAGCGCTGACGGGACCAGCATTCAGGCCGAGAAGCTCGTATCGGGTTCGTTCAAGCAGATTGCCGCCACCATCACCGCCATCGACGCCACTGCAGGCACAGTGACGGTGAAGAATCTGGCGAACAAAGATAAGAAGGCCACCGTCACCATCAAGATCACTCCGGATTCCACCATGCGCAAGCTGCCGGCCATGATGGCCAGCATGCTGGCGCGACGGTATGCTCCCGGCGCCGGGCGTGGCGGCGACGACGCAGGTGGGGCTGGACGTGGGCGCGGTGGCGATGGCGCCGGCATGATGCGTCCCACAGGTGGCGCGCCTGGCCAAGGCGGACCCGGGGGTCCAGGAGGGCCGGGCGGACGTGGGGGCCGCGGCGACATCAAGTCGATGTTGGACAGCCTTCCGGCGGTGCCGCTGGCGGAATTGAAGGCCGGCGATGCCATCATGATCACCACCACCGAAGGAACGGATGCAGGCCACGTCACCGCCATCATGCTGCTGGCTGGCGTGGAACCGCTGATTACAGCATCGCCCACCGCCACCCGCGACATTATGAGCGGCTGGAACCTCGGCGGCGGTGGCGGCGGCGAAGGAAACTAAAGAAATTCGGCGAAAGGCTCGAGTGGAGACTACGAACAGAGGAAGTATGTTGAATTTGCGACGATTGTTTTTCTTGCTTCTGGCAGCCGCGATGCTGATATCGAGCGCCCCGGCCCAATCGAATACCGGTACTGTGAAGGGCACGCTGGCCGATGACTCAGGCGCCGTGATTCCCGCCGCCAGCGTTTCGCTGGTGGGCGGGGGAGTCACGAAAAAAGCGCAGACGCAAGCCGACGGAAGCTATACCTTCGTGGGTGTGGCACCGGGCAACTACACCGTCAACGTGAACTTCCCAGGCTTTGGGCCCGTATCGAAGCCTGTGACTGTGACTGCCGGCGGCACCGTCGCCGTCCCCTTGGCGCTCTCCATCAGCACCGAGAAGCAGGAAGTGGAAGTGAAGGCGGAAATGGGACCGAGCCTGAGCGTGGAGCCCGATAACAACGCCACCGCGCTCACCATCAAAGGCGACGACCTGGCCGCGCTTCCCGACGATCCCGACGATCTCTCAGACGCCTTGCAGGCCTTGGCCGGACCGGGCGCGGGGCCCAACGGCGGCTCGATTTATATCGATGGATTCAGCGGGGGCCAGTTGCCGCCCAAGGAGTCGATTCGCGAGATCCGCATCAATCAGAATCCCTTCTCGGCGGAGTACGACCGCCTCGGCTTCGGCCGCATCGAGATTCTGACCAAGCCGGGCAGCGATAAGTTTCGGGGATCGGTGGGACTGAACGATAGTAACGGCGTCTTCAACTCGCGCAATCCCTTCGCCAGCAATAAACCCGACTATTCCAACCGGCAGATCAGCGCCAATCTCAGCGGCCCGATCAATAAACGTTCCTCGTTCTTCATGGATTTCAACCGCCGCGATAACACCGACAACGCGATTACTAATGCGGTGTACGTGGATCCGGCAAATCCGCTGACCATTCAGAACATCACCACCTCGGTGGTCGCGCCGAATACCTTTACTACGCTGGCCCCGCGGTTCGATTACCAGTTGAGCACCAACAATACCCTGATCGTGCGCATGGAAGAGCGCTTCAACTCCCGTGACAACTCGGGTCTGGGCCACACCAATCTGCCGGCGCCTTACTCCGATCTGGCCTACAACCAGACCAGCAATGGACAGAACGTGATGGTGACGGAGACCTCAATTCTCAATCCCAAGGTTGTGAATGAAACGCGATTCCAGTTCACGCGGGATTGGACCGATACCCTCGGAAACCAGATCCCCAAGGTCAGCGTTTCCGGCGCTTTTGTCACGGGCGGAAACGGCCTTGGTGGCAGCAACGACCTGACCAAGCACTTCGAACTGCAGAACTACACATCCATCTCTCACGGGCGGCACACCATCCGCTTCGGCGTGCGCGTAAGGCGCCAGAGCGACGAGAGCAATCAGCCGACTGGCTTCAACGGAACCTTCACATTCCTGGGCGGGACCGAACCGCTGCTGAATCCGAACAACACGATTGCCGTGGATGCCAATGGCAATCCGCAGACCACGTTCCTCACTTCAATTCAGCAGTATCAACGCGGCTTGCTGCTGCAGCAGGCCGGCTTCAACGCGGCGCAGGTTCAGGCGCTGGGCGGCGGCCCTTCGCGTTTCGGCATTCAGGCCGGCCAGTCTTACATCAGCGCCGTTCGCTGGGACGCGGGTCCATTCATTCAGGACGATTGGCGCATCAAGCCGAATCTGACTCTCAGCATGGGGCTCCGCTATGAAGCGCAGACCTTGGTCAGCGACCACAAAGATGTCGCACCCCGTATCGGGTTCGCCTGGGCGCCGGGCAACGCCAAGAACGGACGGCAGAAGACCGTCATCCGCGGAGGCACCGGCATCTTCTACGACCGTATCAACACGGGTCTGTTTGAAACGGCGGCCCTCAACAACGGCATCAATCAACTGGATTACACCGTTTATAACCCGACGTTCTATCCCAACATCCCGCCCATCTCCACCCTAAGCCCGGGCCAGAACACGGTGCAACTCATCGATCCCAGGCTGCGCGCGGATTACAGCATTCAGAGCGCGATCGGCGTGGAGCGCCAGTTGCCGCACAACACCACCGTTGCGGTGACTTACACCAACAATCGCTCCAACCATCTGGCGCAGACGGTAAATATCAATACCCCGCTGCCGGGTACTTTCAATCCGCTGCTGCCGCTGAGCGCCACCAACGGAGCATTCCCGCTCGGCTACGGCGCCGGCCAGGTTTATGAGAGCGAATCGGGCGGCCTCTTCCGGCAGAACATCCTGATGGCGAACTTCAATACCCGGTTCAGCCGCAAGGTTTCTCTGTTCGGCAACTACTCCCTGATCTACGCCAAGGATCTGCCCGGCTCGCCCAGCGATCCTTATAACTTCAAGCTCGATTACGGCCGTTCCAACTTCGATCAGCGGAACCAGTTCCAATTGGTGGGTTCCATCATCGCGCCCAAGAATATCCGCCTGGCGCCGTTCGTGACCATGCGCTCCGGTTCGCCTTACGATGTGACCACCGGCCAGGATGTGTTTGGAGACGGCAGCACGTTCCGCGCCGAATTCGCTTCGTCGGGCGTTTGCCCCGCGGGCTTCATCGGCAAGCAGGGAACTGTGGTTTGCACCCAGTATGGCGCGTTCCAGACGGCCATCAATCCGGGAGCGCTTTCCAATGTGGTGCCGCGCAACTATCTGACCATGCCCGGCCTGATTTCGATTAACACCCGCATCTACCGTGTGTTCGGCTTCGGCCCGCCGCGCGGAGGCAATGCGGCTGCCGATGGCGGTGGCGGCCCTGGCGGCGGTGGTCCCGGCGGCGGGGGCGGTGGTCCGCGCGGCGGAGGCGGTGGCGCCGGTGGCGCCGGTGGCGGTGGTGGCGCTCGCGGCGGCGGTGGTGGTGGCGGCATGCGCATGGGCGGAGGCGGCGGCGGTCGCGGCGGCGGCGGTGGCGGAGACACTACCGAACATCGCTATAATCTGACGCTCGGCGTGAACTTCACGAACATCCTGAACCACTTCAATCCGGGCGGTTACGTCGGAAACCTCAATTCGCCTCAGTTTGGTGAAGCCACCAGCGTCAACACCGGCTTCGGCGGCGGCGGTGCCGGCGGACGCGGCGGTGGCGGAACTTCCGCCAACAATCGCCGCATCGAGTTCCAGACGCGCTTTACGTTCTAGAAAAACACTATTAGCCACGGATGGACACAGATTCACACGGATAAGCCAGATGCCTTATCCGTGCTCATCTGTGTGAATCCGTGGCTAAATGTTTTTTTGCCTGCCTCCCCATTTGCCGCACCCCACTGCAACGGCCTACAATCTCTACTGAGCACTCCAACGCCGCGATTCAATGAACATTTCCGTTAAAGGTGAATACGCTTTGCAGGCAATCTTCGATCTGGCGTCGCAGCGCGCCGGAGAGCCGGTGAGGATCGCCGACATTGCCCGGCGGCAGAAGATTCCCCAGAAATTCCTCGAACTGATTCTGGCCAGCCTCAAACAGGCCGGCTTTGTGGAATCGCGCCGCGGCGCCGAGGGTGGATATCTGCTGGCCCGCGCCGCCGATTCGCTTACCGTGGGCGAAGTGCTCCGCTTCGTGGAAGGTCCCCAGCAGAGCCACGGCCGCCCCCGGCGAAAGGTCGACTCGCCGTTCTCAGATATGTGGCAGCGGGTGGATCAAGCCGTTTCCGGCATCGTCGACAAAACCACCTTCGCGGACCTGGCTCGCGAGTGGACCGACCGTCAAAATCGCTACGTTCACAATTGGGAGATTTGAGTTGAGAGTCTACGACGACAATTCGCTGAGCATTGGCCGCACCCCGTTGGTGAAGCTCAACCGCGTTACCGACGGCGCCAAAGCCATCATCCTCGCCAAAATCGAGGGCCGCAATCCTGCCTACTCGGTGAAATGCCGAATTGGTGCTGCCATGGTGTGGGACGCCGAAAAGCGCGGCATCCTCAAACCGGGGAAGGAACTGATCGAGCCCACCAGCGGCAACACCGGAATCGCTCTCGCTTATGTGGCGGCCGCCCGCGGTTATCCCATCACGCTGACGATGCCGGAGACCATGTCCATCGAGCGCCGCAAGGTGCTCAAAGCCCTGGGCGCGAACATCCTGCTGACCGACGGCGCGCAGGGAATGGCCGGGTCGATTGCCAAAGCCGAGGATGTGGTGGCCTCCGACCCCAAGCGTTACGTGCTGCTGCAACAATTCAAGAACCAGGCCAACCCCGAAATCCACGTGCGCACCACCGGCCCGGAGATTTGGGACGATACCGATGGCACTATCGACGTGTTGGTTTCGGGCATCGGCACCGGCGGCACCATCACGGGCGTATCGCGCTACATCAAGAGGGATAAAGGTAAGAAGATCCTGTCGGTGGGTGTGGAGCCGGTTTCGAGCGCGGTGATTACGCAGAAGCTGGCGGGCCAGCCCATGCGGCCGGGACCCCACAAGATCCAGGGGATCGGCGCGGGCTTCATTCCCGAGACCCTCGACCTGGCTATGGTGGATCGTGTGGAATTGGCTACAAATGAAGAATCCATCGAGATGGCTCGCCGGCTGGCGAAGGAAGAGGGAATATTGGCGGGAATCTCCTGCGGCGCTGCCGTTGCAGTGGCAGTGCGGCTGGGTAAGTTACCTGAGTTTGCCGGGAAGACGCTGGTGACGGTGTTGCCGGATGCAGCAGAACGGTACCTGAGTACCGTCCTTTTCGAGGGCATGTTTGACGAATAGAAAAATGAAAAAGCGGGCGCGGTTTGGGTGATAGGGGTGAGTGCGCCCGCTGTCGTAACGGGGATTTAAATAGAGGACGACGATCCCTGGCACTGACGTTACACGAACCCCTTTTATTTTCAGGTAGCTCTTTAGAGCTAGCAGGATAGCGATGTAACTCGAGTGGGATATGGGCTTCTCGCGAATCGCCGCAATCATTATCCTCAGCGCTGTGTTCGGCGCCGTAAAGATGGCGTGTGCGCAGGATCCGCCAACGCCGCCCCTGCCAACCGTGCCTCCCACCGCGCCGGCCGGCCCGCCCCCTCCTCCCATCCTGGAAAACACGGGCAAAGCTATGGTCCTCCCGTTCCAGTGCACCGATGAGGACATTCGTGCTTCCGGTCTCACCTGCACGGAAGAGGAGCCGTGCCCGGTCTTCCTGGAGTTGACAGTCGCGTCATCCGCCGGTTCCAGGATTCTGGCCGCCGGTAACCTGCACACTGACTCCGTCACGCTTTACTCCACGCTCCTTGCCAGCGAAGATGCCGGTCATACCTGGACTGAGATCCACGAACGCATGCGAGCCGCCGCGCTCGACCGCATTCAGTTTCTGGACAGCGAGAAGGGGTGGATCAGCGGAGAGGAATTATCGCCTCTGCCGCAGAATCCCTTCCTGCTGGTTACTTCGGATGGCGGAAAGACCTGGAAGCGGAGGCCCATTTTCAACGAGGAGGCGGAGAGCCGCTTTGGCGCCATTCAGCAGTTCTACTTCACGGCCAAAGACAAGGGCAGCCTGACAGTGGACCGCGGCCAGGGCGGCGACGTAGGCCGCTACGCACTGTTCGAGTCGCCGGACGGCGGCGATAACTGGCAAATCAAGCAGGAGAGCACCAAGCCCATAGCGCTAAAAGTGCCGCAGCCTGCTGCGCCGGATTGGCGCGTTCGTGTCGATGCCCCGACAAAATCTTTCCACGTCGAGCGGCGGCAGGGCGAGCGCTGGAGTCAGGTTGCCGCTTTTCAAGTGAAATTGGATTCCTGTAAACCTCCAAACCGTTAGGCCCCCAAATTGCTGTTAGGGCTGGCAGAGGTGAGGAGTCGCCCATGATCGTAACTGCTGGATTGGGAATTTTAGTAGTGATTTGCCTGCTTTTGTCGGTTCTGGAAAAGCCACCAGCCATCGGCCGGTAACACAGCGCAGGGTCAAACGGACACAACAGTGGCGACCCGTGGTTCGCCACCGGCGAAATCTGCGCAGCCTGACTGAAACCGCGCGCACGGTTGGCCTAAGTTCGACTGTTGGGATCTGCCATTACCTGCCGGATTATCGACCCCAATGCCATGAATCCGGCAAAGTCGAGCGGCTTGCGGAAATAGTGACTGATTCCCAGCGCCGTCAGTTGCGCGCGCTCTCTCACCGTATCCGACGATGTGACCGCGATCACCGGAGTCCGCTCGCACTGCCAATGTTTGCGAAATTCCTGGAGCACGGTGGGACCGTCCGCCCTGGGTAGATTGATGTCCAAAAGAAAAAGGTCCGGGCACGGAATGCCCGCCCGGCCGGCCCATCTCCGCAATAAACCGGAGCGCCTTCTCGCCATCGGTCACCACGTGAAGTTCGTGTTCGATCTGGTGTTCCGCCAGTGCTTCCCGCACCAGCAGAACGTCGCCAGGATTGTCTTCCGCCAGCAGGATGTTCAGCCGGTTCATGGAGCCTCGCTACATGGCAGCGAGAAGTAGAACGTGGACCCCTCGCCGATCGCGCTCTCGGCCCACATGCGCCCGCCATACCGTTCCACGATGCGCTGGCAAATCGCCAGCCCGAGCCCCGTCCCGGGATACTCGTCTTTGTGCAGCCGCTTGAATAGGCCGAAAATGCGCTCCGCGTACTGCGGGTCGAACCCGATGCCGTTATCCCGCACCGCAATCACGCACTCCTGCCCGTTACGTTCCGCTGCGATCTGAATGCGCGGCGGAACGTCCTGCTTGCGGTACTTCAACGCATTCGAAAGAACGTTCTGGAATACGTGCGCCAACTGCGCGGTGTCGCCGCGGGCTACCGGCAAGCGGTCCCAGGTGAGGATGGCTCCGGTTTCCGAAATGCGGTCCTTCAGCACTGCCACAGCCTCGGCCAGCGCTGCCGAAAGGTCCGCCTCCCCGCACTCCCCCTCGTCCATATGGACGGTGCGCGAAAAGGTGAGCAGGTCGCGAATCAACGTCTCCATGCGATGCACGCCCTGGCTCACGAAAGCGGCGTATTTGGCAGCGTCGGGCTGATCTCCCACGTAGCGGCGGATCAGGAGATCCGTATAGATATTCACCATCCGCAGCGGCTCTTGCAGATCGTGGCTGGCCACATAGGCGAACTCTTCGAGCTCCCGATTGGCGTGTTCCAGTTGTTGCCGTGCCCTCACCTGGACGGATACTTCGGTAAGGATGGCGATGAAGCCGGAAACCGTGCCGTCCGTTTCGCGTAGCGGGTGGTACACCACATTGAACCAGTGGTCCTCGGGGGTGCCGTCGCCGTCGCTATCGTAAGGCACGAAAAACTCGGTGGCAACGAACGGCTCGCCCGTGTCCATCACCCGATTGAACACATCCCAGACATCCTGCCCTAGTTCGGGTACCACATCGGCAAACCGCCGGCCCACCATTTCCCGACCCTGCAGCAGCGAGCGGTAGGGATCGTTCGCCAGTTCCACCACGAAGTCACGGCCGCGCAACACGAGAATCGCAACCGGCGCCTGCGAGAACACCTGCTGCAACTTCTGTTCGCTGGCCGACAGTGCCTTCTGCATGCGAACGTGCTCGGTGATGTCGCGCGTGGATCCCGCCACCGCCGTCACCTGGCCGTTGTCGTCGAACACGGGCACGAAAATGTACTCGTAGAAACCTTCTTCGCCGTTCGCTCCCGTGTAAGGTGTGTGATCGCGCAACGGTTCTTTGGTGTCGATCACAGTCTGAATCTGCCGCTGCAGCCGCGCGGCAAGGTCATGAGGATATTCCAGGTCGAAGAAATTCTTTCCCACCGCTTCACTCAGCGGCTTCTGCCACAGGGAGAGGAGGGCGCGGTTGATGTAGGTGAAGCGCCCGTCCAGACCGAACGTGTAAGTGAAATCGGGCGTGTACGATAACGCTGTGTCGAAGACCTGCCATTGGTGGCGCAGCGCCTCCTCGGCCCTCTTCCGCTTAATGCCGACGGCGATACTGTCGGCCACGGACGCCAGGGCAGAAAGCACATCTTCGTCGAGCGGACATCGTGCAAACAGGGCGATCACGCCGATCACGCGGTCGTCGACGATGAGCGGATGTCCCGCAAAAGCCGTGATTCCCTCGCGCTGGGCCCACTCCCGATCGCTCACCCGCGGGTCGTTCGCCACATCGTTGCTGACCAGGCAGCGCCGCTCCTGGGCGATCAGCCCGATCTTCAGCGCGCCCACCAGAATCCGCGAATGCGCGCCGTCCAGGCGGGTGTACAATCCCGCGCTGGCTTGCAGTTGCAAAGTGTCTTCGCCCGGCTCGAGCGTCCAGATTCGAGCCAGGGACGCCCCCAGATTCTTGACGAGGGCCTCGGCGCACTTCTGCAGCGAATCGGGTAACGCGGCGATTCGCGTCAAGGCAGCGCCCACATCGGCGCCCAGGGCAGCCAACCGTGCCTTCTCGGCCAGGGCGGCCTCGTCGCGCTTCCTTTCGGTGACATCCTCAATGATGGCGACCAGTTGCGTGGGGCGCCCGGCCCCGTCGTGCCGCATGGTGGCCGAGACGCGAGCCCATACGACGTGGCCGTCCTTGTGTATGTAGCGCTTCTCAAAAATGGCGGCAGGGTGCGAAGGGTTTTGCAGCGAGGCGAAAAACTGCCTGGTGGGAAGGATATCGTCGGGGTGCGTGAAATGTGAAGAGTCGCGGGCGGCGAGTTCCTCGCGACTGTAGCCAATCATGTTGAAATAGGTGGCGTTGGCGTCCAGTACTCTGCCATCGGGAGTGGTAAAGACCAATCCGATGGGCGCTTCGGCGAAAGCCGCTGCCAAAAGAGCGTCCCGCTCCCGGCGCGCTTCGCTCGAAAGATCCCGCTCCGCATTATCTTTGACAGCGGAAGCGGCCTGATTGGCGTCCATAGTCCCCGTTGTACTCTTTTAACACGGCTAGGGTTATCCCGGATGGGGTAGGGGTGACGGGATTGCACCTGACTGCCCTCTCCCAGGCTTGCCGGCCCGCCGCGGGCATCGACCACCGGCACCCTCACGACCTCCTCCTGCCGTGGATTAGGGGCGGGGCCGGTCGTCCTGCAACCGGCCGATCTTGCAAACTCTGTCTTAACTTTGGCGGAGATCCTGGCCGCGACAAGGCCCCACCCGCTACGCTATACTAAATTCTTGAACTGAAATGCCTAAACGTACTTTTCAACCGAACAATCGCCACCGCGCCAAAACGCATGGATTTCGCAGCCGCATGGAAACCAAGAACGGCCGTGCGGTACTCGCCCGCCGGCGCGCCCGAGGCCGCAAGAAACTGACCGTCAGCTCCGAGAGGTAACACATCTCTGGTTTTCCGAAACGTGTCCGTCTGCTGCGCTCCAAAGACTTCCGAAGAATCTATGACACGGGCTCACGCTATTCCAGCCCGTTCTTTGCCGCTTTTTGCGTGCGTGAGCAACAGGCTGACGGACCCCACATTGGCTTCACTCTCCCGCGCGCCGTGGGCAAGGCCGTGGTGCGTAACCGCATCCGCCGGCGTCTTCGCGAAGTCATACGGCTGCGGCTCGATCGGTTGAATCCACAGTGGTCCATCGTCTTCAATCCGCGGCGCAAAGCCTTCGACGCTCCCATCGCGGAGCTCCAGAGGGAAGTGGAGAAGCTCTTTCTCCGCTGCAATGGATCATAGTCGGCGCTCTTTGCGTATATAAGTTTGGTGTCTCCCCCTTCCTGCCCTCGGCCTGCCGCTTCCATCCGACCTGCTCGGAGTACATGCGAGAAGCCGTGGAGCGTTATGGCGCGGCAAAAGGGGTCTGGATGGGTCTGCGCCGCCTGGCGCGATGCCATCCGTTTCATTCCGGCGGCTTCGATCCCGTCCGGTAACGCGCACTTTCGAACGGAATCTCTACTGCATGCCAGAATCGGAAAACGGCGGTAACAGCAACCCGGCGCAGCCGCCCAAGCAAGAAATGTCCATGGAGATCAGGCTGCTGCTGGCCTTCGGTCTCATGGCCGTCGTGATGTTCGTTACGCCGTATTTCTTTAAGCAGCCGCCTCCGCCCGCAGCCAATAAAGCTATTCCCACGCAACAGGCTACTGACTCCGGCCAGACCGTCATTACTCCCACTGCAGCCCCGGCCGACGCGAAAACTCCCGCTGCCACCGCCGCTTCCGCAGTGCCGGTGCCCGGAGCCACCAAAGCCGAGTCGATGCCGAACCTGGTCATCGAGACCGACCTGTTCCGGGTGAACTTCAGCAATCAGGGCGCGAACGTACGAAGCTGGATACTCAAGAAATACCGCGGCAACGATAACAAACTGCTCGACCTGGTCAACACCGCGGCTTTCTCCAAAGTGGACCCGCCACTCTCGCTCTACTTCTCCGGCCAGAAACCGCCCATCGACGTCAATCACGCCTCCTATCAGCAGACGGCCGATGCCGATGGCTTAGGCGTCGCGTACGAATTCTCCGACGGCCACACCGCTGTCCGCAAGACGTTCCGCTTCCAGAAAAACAGCTATCTGGCGCAGATTACCGCCGAAGTTACGTTGGATGGCAAGCCCGTCCCCAGCCTGCTCCAGTGGCGCGGCGGCTTTGGCGATCTTACCCTTGCCAGCCCTTCCACCGAAGAGCAGGTTCTCTACTTCGATGTGCCCCAGAACAAGCTGGTCTCGAACACTCTTTCCGCCGTGAAGAATGGGCCCGTGACCGCCAGCGGCAACTTCTCCTTCGCCGGTATCGCCGACAAGTATTTCGCTGCCGTTTTCCTGCCGGGAGAGACTGCGGGCGTCCAGGTAGTGACCCTGAAGGACAAGGTCCGCACCCCTGGGGAAACCACCGAAGCGGACTTCCCGGGCTTTGCGCTCTCCGATGGCGACGTCAACCACTTCGAGGTTTTCGTCGGTCCCAAAGACGTGAATCTGCTGAAGAGCCTGAACCCGAAATTGGAGCAGGTGGTCGATTTCAGCTCGTGGATCCCCGGCCTGCAGTATCTTGCCAAGGCGCTCTTCCTGGTAGTCGCCTGGCTGAACAACACCTTCGTTCATAATTTCGGTTGGGCCATCGTGCTGGTGACGGTGATCATCAACCTCGCCATGTTCCCGCTGAAGCTCGCGAACATGAAGTCGATGCGCAAGATGCAGGCGCTGAAGCCGCAGATTGACGCCATCAACGCCAAGTACAAAAACATCAGCATGCGCGACCCCAAGGCCGCCGAGAAGAACCAGGAAACCATGGACCTCTATAAGAAGCACGGGGTCAATCCCATGGGCGGCTGCGTTCCCATGCTGCTGCAAATTCCCTTCTTCATCGCGTTCTATAAAGTGTTCATGGTGTCGGTAGAGATGCGCGGCGCGGGTTGGCTCTGGGTCAACGACCTTTCACAGCCCGAGCACTTAATCCTGGGCTTCATTCGGTTTCTGCCCATTGCCATGATCGCCAGCCAGTTCCTGATGCAGAAGATGACGCCCCAACCCGGTGGCGATCCCAATCAGCAGAAGATGATGATGTTCATGCCGCTGATCTTCGGCTATATGTTCTACCGATTCCCCAGCGGCCTGGTGTTATACTACTTGACCAGCAATTTGGTGAATATGGGGCAGCAGTGGTTCTTCAATCACACGGAGGCGGCGCAGGAGGCCGTTCGGTCCGTGGCGCCGCCCCCAAAAAAGAACGGCAGGAAATAACCGAGTGACGGATCGCAAATACTCAGTAGGCACAATTGGCGCGAAGATCGACGGCTTTCTGAAGCCGCTGCTCAACAGCGGAGGCTTCCAGGTTCGTTATGAGATCGGCGATAGCTCGGTCTCCGATGACGACTTCGAGACGCCCGATGTAGTGGTGAAGTTCAATGGTCCGGATGTGGACCTGCTGCTCTCCAACAAGGCCGAACTGCTGCTGGCCCTGGAGCACATCACCATGGAGATGATGCGGATGCCCTCTGAGGACCATTCGCGCATTTCCTTCGACGCTAACGATTACCGCCTGCTGCGCATCGAAGAGCTGCGCCTGAGTGCCGTGACCGCGGCCGAAAAGGTGATTCGCACCGGTGTGCCGTTCCGCTTCAACCCCATGAACAGCCGCGAGCGCCGTGTGATTCACCTGGCATTGCGAAATGAATCGGCCGTGCGCAGCGAGAGCGCCGGCGCCGGTCCGCAGCGGCAAGTGGTCGTCTATCCCGCCGGAATGGCCAGCCTGCCCGAACCGCCGCGCAGTGCCGAACCGCCGCGCCATGATGGCCGTGGCCGGGGCGGCGACAGAGACAGAGGCGGCGATAGAGGCGGTCCGCGTTCCCGGCCCAGAAGGTAGCGCCAGTCACCAGCCTGCCGTATCCGCTAGCGTGCCGATCGAGACGAACCAGTGTTTCTCCAAGACACGATAGTCGCTATAGCTACCCCGGCGGGCCGGGGGGGCCTGGGAGTCGTGCGCATCTCTGGTCCCGAGGCGAGAAGTATTTCGGGCAAAATCCTTCGCTACGCCGAGTCGTGGATTCCCTGGAAAGCCCACCTATCGGAACTGCTGGACCGCGAGGGACACGTCGTCGATCAAGTCGTCGTCACCTTCTTCGAAAAACCCCGCTCCTACACCGCCGACGATCTCGTCGAAATCTCCTGCCACGGCTCTCCGATCGTTTTGCGCCACGCGGTGGACCGCGCCATCGCCGCAGGAGCGCGCCTGGCGGAACCCGGCGAGTTCACTCTGCGCGCCTTCCTCAATGGCCGCATCGATCTTCCCCAAGCCGAAGCCGTCCGCGAACTGATCGACGCAACCACGCTCTACCAGGCGCGCATCGCGGCGCAGCAGGTTAACGGTTCCGTCTCCCGCCGTATCGCGCCCCTCAAGGAGCAATTGCTGGAGTTGATCTCGCTGCTGGAAGCCGGCATCGATTTCGCGGAGGACGACATCAGCGTCGCGCCGCCCGACGAAATTTTGCGCCGCCTCTCCCCTATCCTCGAAAGCGTGCGCCAGCTCGCGGCCAGCTTCGAGTACGGCGGATTGGTGCGCAGCGGCTTCACCCTGGCCATCGTGGGCCAGCCGAATGTCGGCAAGAGCAGCTTGTTCAACCGCTTGCTGGAACAGGACCGCGCCATCGTCACGGAGATTCCCGGAACCACGCGCGATCTGGTGTCGGAGACGGCGTCCATCGGAGGTATCCCGGTGAAGCTTTTCGATACTGCCGGTATCCGCGAAAGCTCGGAGTTGGTGGAATCGCTGGGGATCGAGCGCAGCTTTCAGGCGATGGTGGATGCTGACCTCACGCTGGTAGTGGTGGATGGATCGCAGTCGCTCGGCGACGCGGATCGGGCCTTGATCGAACGCGGCCGCTGCCTGGTGGTGCGCAACAAGTGCGATCTCGGGTTGCAGCAGGCGGAGCCCTACGCCACCTCGGCTGTGACCGGCGCGGGCATTGCCGAATTGCGCCAGGCGATCCTGGAAGCGGTCGCGCCCAAGGGAGCGTTCGAGCAGGAGACCGGCTTCATCACCAGCCTGCGCCACGAACAGCTACTGCGCGAAGCTGCGGAATATCTGGAGAAAGCTGGGGGAGCGGTGGAATCGGCAATCCCGCACGAAATGATTCTCCTCGACCTCTATGCGGCGCTCCGCCCCATCGACGCAATCACCGGCGCTACCACCGCCGACGATATCCTGAACCGAATCTTCTCTACCTTCTGCATAGGCAAGTAATCGTACGATCTACTTGATATAATCCGTCCACAGGATCTTAAACGGGTGAGTTATGCGTCAGACGATACGATTTACAACTGTTATCGCAGCTCTTTGCTGCGCCTATGCCGCCGCGGCACAAACTCTGCCTGCCGGTGTCCAGAAGGTGACCTCGGTTGAGGGCATCACCGAATACGCCTATCCCAACGGCTTGCGAGTATTGTTGTTTCCCGACGCCTCCAAGCCCAAACTGACTGTGAACATTACTTACCTTGTGGGTTCGCGCCACGAAGGTAATGGTGAGACCGGTATGGCTCACTTGATGGAGCACATGCTGTTCCTCCGCACCAAGAGCGGAGTGGACGTCAAGAAGGATCTGACCGACCACGGGGCCCAGTGGAACGGCACTACCTCTGACGATCGAACTAACTACTTCGAGACCGTCAATGCCAGTGACGACAATCTTCGTTGGGCGATCCAACTGGAAGCTACCCGCATGGTGAACATGCGCATCGAAAAGGCATTGCTCGACACCGAAATGACGGTGGTGCGGAATGAATTCGAGATGGGCGAAAACAGCCCGCTCAACGTTCTGTTTGAGCGCGCGCTGCAGGCGTCCTACATCTTCCACACCTACGGCAAGCCGACCATCGGCAACAAATCCGACATTGAGCGGGTGCCCATCGAGCGCCTCGACACCTTTTACCGCAAGAATTATCAACCCGACAACGCCATCCTCACTATCGCAGGGCAGTTCGATGGCGCCAAGGCGCTGAGCCTGGTAGCGGAAACGTTCGGCGCTATTCCACGCCCGGACCGCAAGCTCGAAGGCACCTACACGGTGGAGCCTACGCAGGACGGCGAGCGCCTGGTGACCTTACGGCGCGTGGGCGACGTCCAGGCAATCATCGGTGTATACCACACGCCCTCGGCGGTCCATCCGGATTCGGCAGCACTGCAGGTGCTGGGAACGATTCTGGGAGACAACCCCTCGGGCCGTCTGTACAAAGCGCTCGTCGACAATAAGAAGGCGGTAGCCATAGGCGCGGGCGACCGCCAGATGCACGATCCCGGTTACTTCATGTCGCAAGTGATTCTGCGCCAGGATCAATCCATCGACGATGCCAAAGACATCCTTCTCAAGGTGGTGGAAGGCCTGGCCAAAGAGCCGCCTTCCAAAGAGGAAGTGGAGCGCGCCAAGACGCGCATCCTGAAACAGTTCGACCTGAACCTCACCAATTCACTAACCATTGGGCTCACCATGAGCGAGTATGCGGCCTCGGGCGATTGGCGGCTGCTGTACCTGACGCGCGACCGCATCAGAACGGTCACGCCGGAGGATGTCGCACGCGTGGCCGGGGCCTACCTGAAGTCGTCCAACCGCACGATTGGCGAGTTCATCCCTACCAAGACTCCGGACCGTGCGGAAGTACCAACGGCGCCCGATGCCTCTGTGGTCCTGAAGGATTACAAGGGCGGCGCGATGGTTTCCGAGGGCGAAGCGTTCAACCCAACGCCGGCCAACATCGAGGGCCGTGTGCAACGCGCCAAACTGGCCAATGGCATGAAGCTGGTGATGCTGCCGAAGAAGAACCGGGGTGGCACGGTATACGTGCAAATCGGTTTGCAGTTCGGCGATGAGAAATCTCTTCAGGGCAAGACCTCCGTCGCGCAGCTTGCCGGCGGCATCCTGATCCGCGGCACGAAAAACAAGTCGCGCCAGCAGATCCAGGATGAGAGCGATCGGCTAAAGGCGAGGATCGGCGTGAACGGCGGAACAAGCGGCGCCAGCGCCAGCATCGAGACGACGGAGGAGAATCTGACTGGGGCGCTGCGTCTGGTGGCGGAGGTTCTGCGGCAGCCGTCGCTGGCGGAAAGTGAGATGGAACAGCTCCGCCAACTGGGGATTGCGTCAATCGAAAACATTCGCAGCGATCCGCAATTTCTCGGCGGCACGGAACTGCAGAGACATCTCAACCCCTATCCGCCGGACGACCCGCGATATGCCGCGATGCCGGATGAGCGGGTTGCCGAGATGAAAAAGGTGACCATCGACCAGGTGAAGCAATTCTACACTCAGTTTTACGGCGCCTCCAATGGCGAGTTCATTATCGTCGGTCAGTTCGATCCGGTCGAAGTGAAGAAACTGGCCGCCGAGTTGTTCGGCGATTGGAAAAGTCCTGCCCATTTCGAGCAACTCCCGGACCCGTATCGCAAGGTAGACGTCGCGGATCGTAAGATCGAAACGCCCGACAAGCAGAACGCGGTCGTCCTGGGCGGCATGAATATCAAGCTAACGCTGGAGGATCCCGACTATGCGGCCATGACGCTGGCCAACTATATTCTGGGCGGTTCAGGCGGCTCACGGCTGTTCAAGCGGATTCGCGACAAAGAAGGATTGAGCTATGGAGTGAGCTCTTCCGTGGGTGTACCGAATAAGGACAATGGCGCGGCGTTCCGGCTATCGTCCATCTGCAATCCGGCGAACGCGCCCAAGGTGGAAGCGAGCTTCCGCGACGAACTGGCGCACACCGTGAAGGACGGCTTCACAGCCGAGGAAGTGGAAGGCGCCAAGAAATCGTGGAAGGAATCGCGCCAGGTGCAGCGCTCCACGGACCAGACTTTACTCGCCGCGCTGTTGACCCGCGAACGCTTCGATCGCACCCTGAAATTCGACGAAGCGCTGGAAGCCGCGGTGTCGGCCCTCACGCCCCAACAGGTGAGCGACGCTTTCCGCAAATACGTGGATCCCTCCGCCATCACCTACATTAAGGCCGGGGACTTCAAGAAGGCAGGAGTGCTGCAGTAGCAGTTACTCAACTCTCAAAGATCAGGCTGGAGCAGGTGAGCCCTGCTTCAGCCTTCATCAACTCCGAGATGTCGATGGTTCGGACCTGAAAGCCTTCGCCCTGCAGGATCGCCGCTGTCTCGGGGTATGCCGATGGAATCAGCACCACGCCGCCGAGCGCCAGAGTATTGGCCGCCCAAGGCTCGCTCGCCGCGACATCCACCATGCGGTACTCGCGCAGCGGTTCCGGGTCGATCAGCGAGCGATTGATCAGAATCACGCCATCGCCTAACGACGTCACGGCCGATTTCAGATGCAGGCAGCGCCGCACTTCCACGGCCTCCACAGTATATCCGAAAGAGCGCCAATTCACGTCGGAACTGATCAATGCCCGCGGCGTTTGTCCGAGCCGAGGCGCCCACAAATATCCGGCGTCCCATGCGAAGAACGTCGCCGCCTTCGAGCGTTGCCGGCTCCTGAATCCAACGCAAGGGACGGAAGACCGAGAGCGCCGCCGCCAGGCTCTCCCCTTCGCGCCGTCGCGATGCCGCGCCCATGCGAGTCATCACCGCCAGTTCATCGAGCACCACGGCCGGATCTTCCACGAAGACCGAATCGGGAAGATCCTTCTCGGCGGGCAGGGAAAGCACTGATGCTCCCATCTCCGCCAGAAAGCTCTCGTAAGCCTCGTGCTGCGCGTTTGCCTTGGCGATGTCGATCTCCTGCCGCTCCAGATACTCCAGCTCACAACTGTTAAGCGCGGGGCTGATTGCCCGAGTAATCGCAGTAAGCATGTTAGGTATCCTCTAGTGTATGGCTGAAAATATCCAAGACCGACAACTCGGTTTCTCCACCCGCTCGCTGCATGCCGGCCACACGCCGGATAAAGCAAGCCTCGCGCGCGCGGTTCCTATCTATCAAAGCACGTCGTTCGTCTTCGAAAATTCCACTCACGCGGCCGAGCTGTTCGCTCTGCAGAAATTCGGCAATATCTACAGCCGGATCATGAATCCCACTACCGACGTGTTCGAGCAGCGCGTGGCCGCGCTCGAAGGCGGCATGGCCGCGCTGGCTACATCCAGCGGGCAGGCGGCGCAGTTCCTGGCGCTCACGTCGCTGGCCGGGCCGGGCGATGAGATCGTAGCGGCGAGCACGCTTTACGGCGGCACCTACACGCAGTTCGACGTGAGTTTCCGCCGGCTGGGAATCGACGTGAAGTTCGTGGAGCCCGACGATCCGGAAAACTTCCGCAAGGCCATCACGCCGAAAACCCGCGTGGTCTACGGCGAGACCATCGCCAATCCGCGCATGAACATCCTCGATATCGAGAAGGTGGCCGCCATCGCGCATGAGGCCGGCGTGCCCCTGGTCATCGACAACACCATGGCGTCGCCTTACCTCTGCCGGCCGATCGAATACGGCGCCGATATCATCGTGCATTCCGCCACCAAGTTCCTGGGCGGTCATGGCACGTCGATCGGCGGCATCATCGTGGACAGCGGGAAGTTTCCATGGAGCGATAAGTATCCGGCCATCACCAAGCCCAGCCCCGGCTATCACGGGATGGTCTTCAGCGAGGTCTTCGGCCCACTGGCCTACATCATCAAGGTGCGCGTGGAAGGGCTGCGCGATTTCGGACCGTGCATCAGCCCGTTCAATTCTTTCCTGTTCATTCAGGGAATCGAGACGCTGGGAATGCGCATGGAGCGGCACAGCGCGAACGCGCTCAAAGTGGCCGAATGGCTGGAGAAGAACCCGGCGGTTTCCTGGGTGAAGTATCCGGGCCTTCCGTCGAGCGCTTACTATGCGGCCGCGCAGAAGTACCTGCCGAAAGGGCAGGGCTCCGTTCTTACGTTCGGCATCAAGGGCGGCCTGGAAGCAGGAAAAAAACTGATCGACGCGGTGCAGATCTTCTCGCACCTGGCCAACCTGGGAGATGCCAAGAGCCTGATCATCCATCCCTCGTCCACTACGCATCAGCAGTTGAACGATGCGCAGCAGTTGGATGCCGGCGTGAGCAAAGATCTGGTGCGGCTCTCGGTGGGAATTGAGGATGTAGAGGATCTGATCTGGGACTTGGATCAGGCGATCAAAGCTTCGCAAGGGTAGTGGCGCTGGTGGTCTTGCCACCGGCGGCTTCGCAATGAAAAGGCCGGTGGCCAAGACCACCGGCCCCACTCTCTACTTTCCTACTACCAAGACGTGGAACGAATCCGGCAGGACCGGGGCGCGGCCCTTTTTCTGGCCGTCCTTGGGCGCCGGCGCCGGACCGTATTCGGCGGCCAGCAGGAAGATCTTGTGGGTCTTCTCGTCGATCGTCATGGTGCGGGCTCCGCGCTCGGTGGTCACCGTGTCCACCGTATCGTACTTGCCGCCCACCTGTTTGACGATGCTCAGCGTTCCATCGCCATTCGAGCTGAAGGCGAGACCCGCGCTGGCATCGAAGCCGGCCGCGTCTGGGCCTTGTCCGATCTTGGGCGTCGCGATCACCTTCCAACTCGGGATGTCGGTCACGGCCATCACCCCGTCGCAAACAGAGAAGAGCTTCTTGCCCTTGATATCGATGGCGAGGCCACTCGGTCCTTCGCACGGCAGAATCGACAGACGGCGGGTCACTTCATTCTTCGCCGCATCGATCTCCACCACTTCATTGGTCTGCTCGATATTGACGTACAACTTGCCCGCCCCATCGGCCTGGCAGAACTCGGCGGCCGGTCCCACGGGGAAGGTCTTCAGCACTTCGCCGGTCTTGGCGTCGATGGCAGTAGCGTCGCCGCCGGTGTGATTGATGGTGAACACGCGTTTGGTCTTGGGCTCATAGCAGACGGCGTCGGGGTTCTTGCCCGTGCTTGGTTCGGAGCCCTTGGCCAGCGTCTTCAGATCGAAGAACGTCACACTGTTGGATTGCCCGTTGGTGATGAATCCCTTGCCCAGGTCGTTGGCGATGGCGATGCCGTGAACGCCGTGCAATCCCGAAATGGTGCCGATGATCTTGCCGGCATCGGGATCCACTACTTCCACCGAGCTGCCGTGTGAAACGTAGAGCCGCCGGTTGGCGCTGTCCATGGCGACGTAGTCCCATCGGCCTTCGCCGCCGATTTTGATCTTGCCTATGACCTTGTAACCTTCGGCGGCAAACGCCGCGGCTGCTATCAGAGTGATTGTCAGAATCTTCTTCATCGGTGTTACTCCTTTTCCGTTACTGATCCCGGCCGCCCAAGTAGTATCGGACCGCCGGAGTTACCACGAGAGAGAGGACCATCGAGGCGGCGATACCGCCAATCACCGCGATGGCCAAAGGTTGCAGCATTTGTGAGCCGGCGCCCGAACGCGAACGCCAGCGGAAGCATACCGGCTACGGTGGCCAGCGCCGTCATCATGATTGGCCGCAAGCGGCGTTCGCCGGCCTGGATCATACTCTGCTCGGCCGGCACGCCTTCAGCGCGGAACTTCTGGTCCGCATCCAGCAGCAGAATGCCGTTCTTGGCCACGATACCGATCACCATGATCAGCCCCATGAACGACGAGAGATTGAACGTGGTCTTCGTAATCAGAAGGGCCAGGAAGACGCCGGACGTCGAGAGCAGAGCCGACGCCAGCACCGCCAGGGGCGCGGCGAAATTGCCGAACTCGAACAGCAGCACCATGAACACCAGCACCACCGCTAGCACCAGCACGAATGCAAAATCCTTAAACGACTTCTGCTGTTCTTCAAATGTGCCGCCGTATTGCACGCGGATGCTCGGCGGCAGCTTCAAATCGGCGATGGCCTGCTGCACCTTCTTCATGCCGTCGCCCAGATTGAGGCCTTCGAAACGCGCGGTCACCTGCACGTCGCGCTGCAGGTTCTCGCGCCGGATCTCATTCTGCCCGGGATCTTCCACCATGATCGGCCAGTGCGCCCAGCGTCGCGGTCTTGCCCGTCCCGCTCACCAGCAGCGTGTTGCGGACGGAATCCAGAGTCTGCGGATTCTGGTGTGGAAAGCGAACGCGGATGGTGTAGGAGCGGTCGTTCACCACCACCGGGGTTGGGGCCGGTTCGCCCTGCAATATGGCGCTGGCGTCCAGTTCCAGTTCCTGCGGCAGAGAAGCCGGCGCGCGCTGCCGCCACCGGATCCACATGTGAAGGTGCGCGCCGGGCCGCTGATCGTGTTCTCGATACCGTTGAGCACATCCACCACGCCCGGCATCTTCTTGATGGTGTCTCCAACCGTGGTGGCCCACTGCGTCAGCAGCGCCGGATCCTGCGCGAAAAGCTTGATCACCACGGGCTCGGGCGCGCTGGTGAGGTCGCCGATCATGTCCTGCAGAAGCTGCGGGATTTCGATGTCGCAGACGGGCTCGGCCTTCTTGATTTTGCCGCGGACCTCTTCGATCACCTGCTCGCCGGTGCGCTTGCGGTTGCGCTTCAGCTTCACCGAGATATCGCCGGTGTTGGCTTCGGTAACCTGCGCCAGGCCCAACTGCAAACCGGTGCGGCGCGATGTGCTTTCCACTTCGGGGGTTGCCTGGAGAATCTTCTCGATGTGCGTGATCACGCGGTTGGTCTCGGCCAGCGACGAACCCGCGGGCATGATGTAGTCGACGATGAAGCCGCCTTCGTCCATCGCGGGCAGCAGGTCGCTGCCGGTGTTGTTGTAGCACAGGTAAGTGACGCCGATCAGCGCCAGGGAGAACAGCACCAGCACCCATTTATGCTCCAGCGTGGTGCGCAGAGTGCGTTCGTAAATGCTGCAGCAGGCGCGGCGATACCGAATGGTGCTCGGCTGTGTTCCGGCCCGAGCGGCTGCGAATGAAGTAGTGGCTGAGCGTGGGGGTCCAGGTGAGCGCCAGCGCCAGCGAGGTTAACAGAGACGCTCCCACCGTCACAGCCAGGGCGCGGAAGAAAACGCCGTTCACTCCGGCAATCGAAATGAGCGGCAGGAAGACCACGATTGGCGTGACGGTCGACCCGACCAGCGGCACGCGGATTTCGCGGATCGCGCTGCGGATGGCTTCCGCGCGCGACTGGCCCGAATCGCGATGCATCACGATGTTCTCCACCACCACGATCGCGTCGTCGATCACCAGGCCGACCGCCGCGGCCAGTCCGCCGAGCGTCATCAGGTTGAACGTCTGTCCCAGCGCGCGCAGGATGATAAACGTCACAGCGATGGTAGCGGGAATCACCATGCCTGCCACCAGCGACGTCCCCCAATCGCGCAGGAACAGCACCATGATCAGTGAGGCCAGCACCAGGCCCAGCAGGATGGCGTCGCGCACGCTGGTGATGGATTCGTTGACAATTTCAGACTGATCGTAGAACGGCCGTAACTCGATGCCCTTGGGGATTTCTCTGCGGATCTGGTCAATCTCGCTATGGATCGCATTGGCCACCGCGACCGTATTGCTGGTAGGCTGCCGGTTAATGTTCAGCAGCACGGCGGGCTTGGCATTGGCAGTCACTACGGTGTAGACCGGCATCTCCGAAGGTCCCACCGTGGCGACATCGCCGACGCGCACCGGCGCTCCAGCCGGCGTGGTCTTGATGACGATGTTGGCGATTTCCCCCGGCGTGCGGGTCTGTCCCGTCACCAGACCGAGAATCAGTTGGTGGTTCTCCTCGATCAGGCCAGGCGAGTCCACCATGTTGCTATGGGCCACCGCGTCCAGAATATTCTGAATAGTGACGCCGGTCTGCGCCAGCTTGGCGGGATCGGGTTGGATCTGAAATTCGGGAACCTTACCGCCCTGCACGATCACGCTCGATACGCCGGGCTGCCGGTTCAAGCGCGGCTTCAACTCATAGTTGGCCAGTTCCCACAGCGCGCTCTGCGAGACTTTGTCCGATGTCAGACTGTACCCCATGATCGGGAACGCCGCGAACGTCAGGCGGTTGGCCGTGATCTTCGCCGTGGAAGGCAGCGACGCCTGAGCCCGCGACACCGCCGCGTTCACCAGTTCCAACGTGCGGTACATGTCCACGTTCCAGTCGAAGAACAGGTCGATCTCGGCCGAGCCGCGGCTCGTGATGGACCACAAGTGGTCGAGCCCCTGCACCGTGTTGACCGCATCTTCGAGCGGTTTGGTGACCGTGACCAGCATCTGGTCGATGGGGAACACGCCATTATCCACGCCGATCACGACCCGTGGAAAGTTGGTATCCGGAAAGACCGCGATGGGGATGGTGAACGCCAGGTAGATGCCCACCGCCACCAGAGTCAGGATGACGAAAATGATCGGCTTGCCGTGGCGCGCCGTCCAGTGCGGCACGTCCTCATCGATGGGATGTGTAGGATTGGAAGCGTCGCTCATTTCTGTTTGTCTTTTTTCTGGTCCTTCGAATCCTTGTCCGGAGTGGCGGCTTCGGGCTGATCCTCTTCTGCCTCGGGTGCGTTCGCCTGAACCACTTTGACCTTGCCTTTATCGTCCACGCCCATACCGCCTACGACCACCACATCCTCGCGCGGCGCCACGCCCGTGAGCACCTGGACCTTGTCGCCCTGCCGCACGCCCAGTTGCACGGCGCGCTTATGGGCAATGGAATCCGAAGTCACAACGAGCACCGCAGTGCCGCCGGTCTCCCCCGGAAGAATCGCGGCCACCGGCACCAGCATGGCGTTCTTGATGGTCTCCGTGATGATCGAGACGTGCGCGGAGGCCCCCGGCTTCAACGAGCGATCTTTGTTCTCCACTTCCACCCAAACCTGCACCGTGGTGCTGTTAGGATCGGTGGCCGGACTCACCACGATCACTTTGGCCGGCGCCTCCTTATTGATCTCGGGCAACGTGATGGTGGCGGGCTGACCCACCTTGACGCCGATCGCATCCGCCGCGGGAACATTCACGCGAGCCACCACACGCGACACATCCATCACCACCATCAAAGGCGTTCCGGCGGCGGCGATGTCGCCGGGATACAGTGGCCGGTCGGCAATCACGCCCGCTCCGGGACTGCGCACCTCCGAGTAGGTGACCTGCGCTTCGGCCGATTTCAACTGCCCCTGCGCCGATGCCACCTGTGCCACTGCCTGCGCCACCTGCGCCTGCTTGCCGGCGTTTTGCAAAGCCCGCAAATGCTCCTTGGCGGTTTCGAGTTGGGCTTTGGCGGATGCCAGCGTCACACCGGCGTCATCCACCAGCTTGCGTGCCAGTGCACCCTCGTTGAACAGTTGCTGGCGGCTGTCGAACACCTTCTTGGCAGCGTCGTACTGCTCCTGATCGCTCTGAACGTCTGTCTGGGCCTTCACGATGGACTCGGGAATGGTAGCCTGCTCGGTGTTGGTCAGATTGGCCTGCGCCTGATCCACCTGGCCTTTGTTGGCGGCTACGGTGGCCACCAGGTCCCTGTTCTCCAAAACGGCCAGCAGTTGATTTTCTTTGACCGAGTCGCCGCGGTTCACCAGAAATTTCTGCACGGGCGCGGTGATCTTCGGCATCACGTTCCACTGACGCTCGGGGAACAGGGCGCCGTCGGCGGTGATGGTGCGGCGGATCGTGTCTTCAGTGACGGCGGCCACCTGTACCGGCGCGGGAGCTTCCTCTTCGGCCTCCTGCTTCTTGGCGCAGGAGGCGGTGAGCAGAAGGGCGGTGGCAAGGACGGCGATAGCGGAGTGCCTGCCCCTCACCAGAAGTGATCTTTGTTTGTTCATTGGCTAAAACGCCCCCGTTAATGTCTGAAGGTTCGCCAGGGCGAGGCGGTAGCGGACCAGGCCGTCGTCAAAAGCGTTGCGCGCCTGCACCAGCGTGGTCTGCGCATCCACCACTTCCTGGGCTGGAGATTCGCCCGCTGTATAGCGCAGCCGGGTCAAGCGCAGGTTTTCGATCGAAAGGTCGAGCGAATCGCGCAGCGAATTGATCTGTGAAGTGGCCACGGCAGCCTCACGATAAAACGCATCCATGTTTGCCAGCAGGGTGCGCTGCGTGAGGCTCAGATCGTTCCTGGCTTGCAGCAGCTCGAGCTGCGCCTGCCTGATTTTGCTCCGCGTGGAACCCCAGTTCCAGATCGGGATGTTCACCTGCGCCGCCACGGCGTTGCCGAACAAGTTGTGGCCTTCGGGATCGTGAAAGGCCAACTGGTTGGCCTGCAGACCGAAGAAGTAATCCACCGTGAACGTGGGCAGGTAGGCGGCCCGCGCGGAGGCGACGGCGAAGTTCTGCTGCTGCACGGTGGCCTCGGCCGCGCGGATGTCCGGGCTGTTCTTGCCGGCCAGCGCCTGAATTTCCGGATAGGTTGGCAGCTTGGGAGTGCTGTCCATATCGTCGATGACGTTGAATGCCTGGCCGTAGGTGGGGAACAGAATCACGGCGAAGCCGATGCGCGCTTTGTCGAGCGTGACCTGCGCATCCTGCAAATCGCGCTCGCGCTGCTGCACCTGCAGCCTCGCTTTGACCACGTCCACCTTGGCCGCCTCTCCGCCGCGCTCCAGCTTTTCCGTGATGTCCTGGAAATCCTGGGCCTCCTTGAGGCTCGTCTGGGCGTTCGTCACTTTGCGCTGCGCCACGGCCATGCCGTAAAAGTTCTGTGTGACGGTGGCCACCAGGCCGCGCGCCGCCAGATCGGCTTTGGCTTTGGCGACGGCTTCAGCGGCCAGGCTCCGGCGAAGCTCGGCGCGCTTGCCCGGATCGTAGACATCGGCGTGCGCGGTAAGTTGTTCCGTCCAGAGGCGAGGGCCGTCGTTAGGAACAAACACGCCGCTCACGGTGCCGTTCGGTTGGGTGTAGATGAAGCCGCTGAGAGCGGAGGCCGTAGGTAGCAGGGCGGCCTTCGCCTGCACCGCGTCCTCATGCGCCAGTTGAGCGGCAATGTTGGCGGAGTATATCTGCTGGCTGTATTGGCGCGCGCGCTGCATCGCGTCCTGCAGGGTGAGATTGATGGGTGGGGACCCGGGAGAAGGCGCGGGCGGAGTTTGGGCCTCAGCGCCATATGCAAGCGCCAGGCAAAGAGCCACAGTCAACGGAATGCGCGGCATCGAGATGTTCAGTATAGTGTTCGCCAGATGAACGCACGATGAACAGGCGGGACACATGGCGCGAGGAGTCCGCCAGACGCTTCTGTCAATTCCCTGGACTAGAGCGAACGCAGAAAGTTGATTACGTCTTGCTGCTCCGGCGGCTTCAGCCTGCGGAAACGGTCGACGACCATATTTGCTTCGCTACCCTGGCTCTTATGCGCTTCGATCGCCTCCACCAGATTGCTGGTCCGTCCGTCATGGAGGAAAAAGATGCGTTGCCCGACACCCCACAGGGGGGCCGTGCGGAATTCATCGGGGCCTGCACCTCCTTGGGTGATGCCGTCCGCAAGGCCTCTTACCCATGTGATGGACCAGGAGGTCGGAGAAGAGATTCACTGGCTGGTTGGAAAGCGCGGCACTGGGGATCTTGGAAGATCCACTGGCAATCAGTTTGCCTGTGGTGAGCGAAGGGGTGTGGCATTGGACACAACCTACCCTTGCGAAAATGGCCCGTCCCTTCACCGTGGACGGCGTGTCGGGCGCCGGCGCTGGGCGGCGCCAGCATCCGCATGAAGTCGGAAAACGCTTCGATGTCTGAAAGGAGGGCTGTGTTCGGGTTGGAACCGGGCGTGGGCAGGCAGGCGTGAGGTTGAGTGTGTCCTCGGGCGTGGCGTTGAAGAGACACCCCGGAGTCTCGTCGCGCTCTTGGGGGAAGAGTTGGTTTGAGACCCCCATCTCAACGTTGTATGCCTCGCCGGAGAACATGATCAGTGACTTGTTTTGCGCCTTCCATCCGAAACGCGTAATGGTTCCGTCGTTTGCGCTGGTGTTCACATTGCCGCTCAGGTGCGAGTTAGCGTGACCGTGGATGCCCATCCCCGTCTTCACCGTCGCGTTGGACTTCATGTTCGCAAGAATCGCTGAGTCCGGGATCGCCTCGATGAGTCCAGCGCCAAAGACAGGCGTCGGAATGCGGAAAATGATGTTCGGATTTCCTGCCTGGCCGGACAGAGGATTTCCGGCAGGCAGGAAGCTGGGTTGGGCGATCTGGCAGCCCACGGCATCACTGCGGCCGGTAATGACAAAAAGGTCGTGTACTTCCCCATCGCCAGTTCCGTTCGCATTCCGCTTAAAGCGTGCCTCACGAACGGGACCGTTTGGCGCGATGAACCATGGCACTATGTTTTTTGCCCCATTGAGAGTGGCAACTCCGATCAAGGGGTTCTGTGCGGGGCTCGACCCGCCGCTGGCCGGCTGCGCGTGGCAAGACAAACACTGGTTTGAGTTGAAGCGAGGCCCAAGCCCATTGTTGTTGCCTCCCGTCACCACTTCAGTGTTGGCGAATCTGGCGAGTCCATCTGAAAAGAACGCGCTTTCGTCCGGCGTCAGACCTTGCAAAGGACCGCCGGCGCCCGCCGCGCCGCCACGTACCCCAGGGTCTTTGGCCACTTTGACCGATTGCGCCAGCGCGCTAAAACACAACGTTGCCAAAACGAAGGCAACGAATCTTCCGAACGGCTTTACAACGCTTTGTCGCGACGTCATAACCCTTCCTCAATTCTTCTCAAGGAAACTTGCTCCGGGTATCATTCGACTCTAGCAGTTCTTCACCACGGCGGGGGCAGGCGGAAGCTCGATTCATTCGATGAGGAGGAGAGCCGGATCCTTGCGGGTTGGACGGGTAAGCCATGTCGGCCCACGAGTCTCACTCTCAGACGGGCGTAAACTGATACTAGTGGATTTGAAGAAAACCATCGCGGAATTAAAGGCAGAAGGTCGGATTATCCAAGCCGACGGGCGTCGGCTTCGAATTCATCCAGGCATCATGACGCCACCACAAGGCGCACCACCAGCTACTGGCGGGGCAGCTCACGTGGCCTGCGTGTGGGATCGTCGAGGACCAGTCAAAAAGCCAGCGAACTTCGATTGATAGCGGGGCAGGCGTCCCTTCTGCCCCGCCTTTCGTCGGTTAGGCTACTGGTGGTCGCGGTCCGGGTGATAATGATAGCCGTCGCGATCGTATCCACGGTCGGCGATTCCCATCACCATCGGTCTATCGATGCGGAAGTTGAGGACGGAATCGCGCGGAACTCGCACGGCCCGTCCACGCACTTGCCCTCCCTGGATCGCGCCCACGATCGCGCCCACCAGGCTGTTATCGGGCCGCGATTCCACACGATTGACGTCCGCCTTCACGCCGTAGCGCTGCCCATTCACCATCACGGAGTCGAGATCGAGAATCAGGTCGTTATCGGTCGCGACCCGAACGATCAGTTCCACCTGCGAGCCGCGCGGAATGGCGAGCCGGCCGTTCCCGCCGCGCACGTCCTGATCCACGATGCCAGTGTAGACACGATTGTCGCTGCGCTCCACATTGATCGACTGGTTCGTGCGCACCGTGATATTTGTGCCGGGCTCAATCTTCGTAAGCCGGCCATGGTCGAAATCTCCGCGATCCCTATCCCGATCGCGATCCTGCGCCATGCCGGAGGAAGCGCATAAGCCTAAAATTACCGCGGCGCTCCCCATGAGTCGGACTACCGGAAAATTTTGACACCCAAACATAACAAATCCCCTTTCTGGGACTGTAAGTGCACGACGGGGACCATTTACAGACAGCGCGCGCCGATCGGTGCGAATCGGCAGGTCGGATCTTCACATAGAGGCGCGCTATATCGCTTTCAAGGACAGTTGTTGTGCCAGCCACTCTTCGCGGTCGGCGGCGGATTGCCGATCGTTGAATTCGTGCCCGCAGTCGTACCATCGCACCGTTTTCGGATTGCTCGCAGCGGCGGCGTAACGGTTGGCCTGCTCCTCCGAGACGTAGCGGTCGTAGCGGGCAAATTGCAGCAGCAGGGCGGCGGGCGCGGCGCGTCCGATAAATTTCTCGGCGTCTATGGGAGCGAAAACCTCGGCGACATGCGAGTCGGAGGGCTGGCCCGACTTTGGATGAAGGAATGAATCGCCGATGCTGGCATATCCGCCCATCAACACCAGCGCGCGGAAGCGCCGTTCGCCCACCGCGAGGATGCCGCCCATCGTCGCTCCGTAACTGTGCCCCGCATACGCCAACCTGGAGGGCGGCACGGCATAGTGTTCCACCAGGGCATCCACGGCGCGTCGAAGGTCTACCGCATCCTGCAGCCAGAGCGCGTACGACTGCTCCACGGTTTTGATCTCGGGCGGATTCGGCCGGTTCGTGGGCGAGTTGATCGGGATGGAAGCGGCGCCGCGGCGGGCCAGCACCAGCGCTTCGGGCAGCAGGCTCGACCGGTCGCCCTGCCCCCAATGCTGCCAGACAATGCCAGCGGGATGCGCCACGCCCGTGGGGACTACCGCGTAGCCATTCACGCGGCCGCCGCGCGGGCTTCGATACGAGAGATCCATCAACCGCGCGAATCCGAAATCCTTGAGCAGTGTTTCCTCCAATCCCAGCGGGGCTTTGGCATCATACGAGATGTCGGGAAGTTTCGGCTGTTGGGCCGGGAGCACGGAGGCGATGAGGAGCGTGGTCAGGACCGCACGGATCATCCTTTATAGTCTAGTCCCGGTCCGGATGGCTTACGCTATAATCCGATGCATCGCGCCATGCCTTACCCACTTTCCAAACTCCGCCGCGTCGCTCTGGCGGCCATCGTCTTATTGCTGCCGTTGATCGCGCAGCAGTCGCCGGCGCCCGCGCAAAACGCAGCAGCAGCGCTCGCGACCCTCATCCGCGAACAATACACGAAGTTCGAGTACCGTATTCCCGCGCGCGATGGCGTCCTGCTCTTCGTCTCTGTGTATGTGCCGAAGGATGTCTTCACTGACTCGCGCACCTATCCCGTGATGATGACGCGCACGCCCTACAGCGTTGCGCCGTATGGGGAGGACCTCTACCGCGGCAACCTCGGGCCGTCCGAACTCTTCGCCAAAGAGAAATTCATTTTCGTCTATGCCGATGTCCGCGGCCGCTATATGAGTGCGGGCGTGCCCACTCAGTTGAAGCCCCACGTTCCGCCACAGTCCGGGTCGAAGGCCACCGACGAAAGCACCGACACCTACGACACCATCGAGTGGCTCATCCACCACGTGCCGGGGTGCGAGCCCAAGGTCGGCATGTGGGGCATCTCCCAGCCCGGCTTCTATGCCAATGCGGGCATGATTGACGCGCACCCGGCGCTGCTGGCGGTCTCGCCCCAGGCCCCCGTCACCGATTACTACCTGGGCGACGACGACTATCACAACGGCGCCTTCATGCTGGCCGCGAACTTCGGTTTCTATCAGAACTTCCGGCCGCGCCCCGGAGACCCTGAGCCGCCCCAGCCAACCCTCTTTCAGAATTTCGGCACGCCGGACGGGTATCAGTTTTTTCTCGACATGGGCTCGCTCGCCAATGGCGACGACAAGTACTTCAAGCACTCCAACCCCTTCTGGACCGAGGTGATCAGCAACACCACCTACAACGCCTTCTGGCAATCGCGCTCGATCTGGAAGCACCTGAAAGACATCAAGCCTGCCGTGATGACGGTGGGCGGTTGGTTCGACGCGGAAGACCTGCAAGGTCCGCTGCGCACCTTCGGCGTCATCCAGAAGAACAATCCTCCCGCCACCAACATGCTGGTGATGGGCCCGTGGACGCATGGAGGCTTCTCGCGGGGCGATGGCGACCGCGTGGGCAACGTGCAGTTTCACTCGAAGACGTCGCTCTACTTCCGCGAGAACATCGAGTTTCCCTTCTTCCTGCACGCGCTTAAAGGCAAGGGAGACGGCAAGCTGCCGACGGCCTGGGTGTTCGAGACCGGCCTCAATCAATGGCGCAAATTCGATGCGTGGCCGCCTCGGAATACCAAAGCCATGGACCTGTTCCCGAGCGAAAAGGGAGCGCTGGTCACCGAACGTCCGGCGCGCGAGAGCACGGACGAATACATTTCGGATCCGGCCAAGCCCGTGCCTTACGTCAACACAACGTCCTTCGGAATGCGCGGCGACTATATGAGCGAAGACCAGCGCTTCGCCTCCGCGCGCACCGATGTGCTAGTCTACAAAACCGGCGTGCTCGATCACGACGTGTCGGTGTTCGGGCCCATCCCGGTGGACCTGAAGGTCGCGACCTCGTCCACCGATTCGGATTTTGTCGTGAAGCTGATCGATGTCTATCCGGGCGATTATCCGATGAACGATGCCGCAGGCCCGCCGATGGGCGGCTATCAGCAATTGGTTCGCGGCGAGCCCTTCCGCGGCAAGTATCGGAAGAGCTTCGAATCGCCCGCGCCATTCGAGCCGAACCGTCCCGACCACATCGTGTTTGTGCTGCCCGACGTGGCGCACACCTTCCGCACCGGCCACCGCATCATGCTGCAGATTCAGAGCTCGTGGTTTCCGCTGACGGACCGCAACCCGCAAAAGTTCCTGGATATCCCAAACGCCCGCCCCGCCGATTTCGTGAAGGCCACCGAGCGAGTCTATCTGGGAGGACCTGAAGCAACGAAGATCACCCTCCCGGTGATGTGAACTTCATGAAAACCTCGATGCTCTTGGTAGGGTAGGCCCTTCTGCCTGCCAATCCGAACGAAGCTCGGACCGGTCTTTCGACCCTGCCCAGATATAATGACGCAGATGGAGGGCGTCATAATGCGAGGAGTTGTCCCCGCCGCAGTTCTGATCTTCACCGCTTCCGTGTCCGCAATGGCCGCGACCGCTCCCGAAGTGAGCCACCGCCTGCCGGTCCTCTTCGAGCGCAATACCGGCGACACCGCTGCGGCGTTTCCGCTGCTGGCGCGGGGAAAAGGCTACGCGCTGCTGCTGGGACAGGGCCGGCTGCAATTGCGCCAACCCGGTGACGCAGCCGCCACCATCCGATTCGCCCGCGGCGCCCGCAACGTCGCTGGCCGAGCCACTCGATCCCTCCACCGCCGTCATCAACGATTACACCGGCGCCCGCAGTCGCTGGACCACCGGCGCGCCCGCCTGGCAGCAGGCGCAATACCGCAACGTCTATCCCGGGATCGACCTGGTCTTCTACGGCAACAACGGCGAGATCGAATACGATGCGCGCATTCAGCCCGGCGCCAATCCTCAGACCATTGCCTTCGAAAGCGAAGGCGCAGTTCGACCGCGCATCTCCGCATCGGGCGACCTGATTCTGCCCGTGGGCCGTGGCACGGTGACGTGGCGTAAGCCTTCGGCATACCAGACCATCGGCGGTCGCCGCGTTGCGGTGGATGCGTGGTTTACCGTGAAGGGCCGGGGCATCGGCTTTGGCGCGGCCGCCTGGGACCATCGATATCCGCTGGTGATCGACCCCACCCTGAACTTCTCCACGTTCCTGGGCGGTAGCGGGCAGGAGTTCTCCCGCGCCATCGCCGTGGATGCCTCCGGCAACATCTACATCGCCGGCATCACCAGTTCGGGCGATTTGCCGGTCACCGCCGCCAGCTACCAGTCGGCGTACAAAGGCGGCTCGGGCTACGGCGCTCCCAGCGACGCCTTCGTGGCGAAACTGAATCCCAGCGCGTCGGCGCTGATCTACATCACCTACCTGGGCGGCTCCAGCGGAATCGATTGGGCATTGGGAGTCGCCGCGGACAGCGCAGGCAGCGCCTACGTGACGGGCTTCACCGATTCGTCCGATTTCCCCACTACCCCCGGCGCCTTTCAGACGCGCTTTGGCGGCGATTCGGGCGATGGCAACTCGCCCACCGGTGACGCCTTCGTGACTAAGTTCGATGCTACTGGCAAGCTGGTCTGGTCCACATACCTGGGGGGCTCGAAGGACGATCTCGGCGGCGGCATCGCGCTCGACTCATCCGGTAACGTCATCGTGGTGGGCGCCACCGTATCGTCTAACTTCCCTGTCTCGAACGGCGCCTATCAAACTAAGTATGGTGGCGGCGATGGCCCGTTCACCGTTTCGTCGCAAGGCTACGTCACGATTAACTCGGGCGATGGCTTTGTGGCCAAGCTCGATCCTACGGGGTCGAAACTGCTTGGTTCCACGTTTCTGGGCGGCAGCGGAGACGACGTCGTAGTCTCCCTGGCGCAGGATAATCAAGGCAACATCTGGGTGGGAGGCGCCACCGCGTCGTCTAATTTCCCAGTGACGGCCAATGCGCTACAGAGCAAGTTCGGCGGCAAAAGCAGTGACACCCTGCAGGCCATTGTGCAACTCGGAGACGGCTTCATCGCCGAACTTACTTCCGACCTCACTAAGCTGGCTTACTCCACTTATCTGGGTGGCAGCAACGATGACGCAGTCACTGGCATTGCGGTGGATTCCTCCGGCGGAGTCTTCGTGTGCGGCTTCAGTCAATCCGCCAACTTTCCGGTGAAGGGCGCTTCCGCGGGCACATTCCACGGGCCTGCCACGCCGGCCAACGATCGCCCCTATCTGCTGGGCGACGCGTTTGTGGCCAAATTGACCGTAGCGAACGGGCTGGTCTTCTCCGAGTACATCGGCGGCGCCCAGGACGACGCCGCCGCGGGCATGGTGCTCGACGACCAGGGCAATCCGATCGTCATGGGTGTCACCAACTCCACCAATTTCCCGGTGACCGCGGACGCGTCCCAGGCCAAGTACGCCGGCGCCGGAGCGCCTCCCTACGACGATTACGGCGATGGTTTCCTGATGCAGATTAACGGCTCTACGGGCGCGGTGCTTTACGCCACGTACGTCGGCGGCTCGAATTCCGATGCGCTGGCGGCCATCGCGCAAAGCGCCACCGGCTTCACCTACGTGGCGGGCGACACCTTTTCCTCGAACTTCCCGGTCACTGCTGGCGTGCTGCAGCCCACCTTGAACACTAAGGTGGCTGGCACTCCGGACGCGTTCATCATGCGCTTCACCTTCGGGTCGACGCAGGTCCTGCCCACCATCGGCGGCGCCAGCAATGCCGCCAGCTACGCTGCCACGTCGTACGCCCCCGGCGAGATCGTCACGGTGTTCGGACAGAACATGGGGCCCACTGCCGTGGTCACCGCGCAGATCGATCCCGCCACTGGAAAGCTTACGACCCTGTTGAACGGCGCGTCGGTGCTCTTCGACGGTCAGGCGGCGCCGCTGGTCTACGTTTCGGCCGCGCAATCGGCGGCGGTGATTCCGTATGAAGTGGCAGGCAAGGCTTCCACCCAGATGACGGTCAGTTACAACGGCGCGGTCTCCGCGCCCACCGCACTGAAGATCGGTCCGGCATCGCCCGGCCTGTTCGCCGCCAATCAGCAAGGCACCGGGCAGGGCGCCATTGTGAACCAGGACAGCAGCTTCAATTCCGCGCAGAATCCCGCCCTGGCCGGCAGCTACATCGCGCTCTATGGCACTGGCGAAGGTCCGCTGGCGCCTGCCGGAGCCACCGGACAGCTGGCGCCCAGCGCGCCGCCGTTCCCTACGTTCGCCGGGTCCATCGCGGTCACCATCGGCGGAGTCCCCGTGCCGGCGTCGGCAATCGCTTACGCCGGTCCCGTGCCTGGCTTCGTGGAAGGCGAATTCCAGTTGAACTTGCAGATCCCAGCCAACGTTCCCAGCGGCAATCAGCCGGTGGTCCTGACCATCGCAGGAGTGCCCAGCCAAAGCAACCTGACCGTCGCTGTGAAATAGAAGTGGGGCGGGTGGTTGGGTGGCGCTGGTGGTCTTTGCCACCGGCCGTCTTACTTGAACCGAACCGTCCGAGCGGAGAGCGAAGCCGCGAACGCGACCACCCGATCCAAGCCGCCGCCCGCCGCCGCGACCGTGTCGGGCAACTCCGCCAGAATCATCAGATTCAGCGGGAAGCCGCGCGGATGTGCCGGCGTCGGCGGAATGTTGGCCAGCACGTACGACGGAATCTGAAAGCTGCCCGACCCCGCGTTGGCTACACAAGCGCACACACCCAGTGCGCCCGTGCGCGCATCCGCATTCATCGCGACGATCAGGACCACCGCGCCCGTGCGCGACGATTTCCATGTCACAGCGACCCCGCGCGCGCGATCCACCTCATTCACCTGTTCCCGATTCCGCCAGAGCAGCGGCGGCCCCACCGCCACACTGGCCTCGAGAGCGGCCACGCCGGCGCCCCCGGCACATGCACCTGGTAATCGCCGGGCGTTAGAAACAGCGGCAGCTCCTTCGCTCCAGGCACGGGAGCGTGACCGCCCATCACCGCCCAATAGTTCCGGTGCGATGACCCGCTGCGGGGCAGGGAATGCTCCCCGCCGTGCCCTGCCACCGTGATCGCCGCGCCGGCGTCGAGCGGCTTTCCCGGCAGCGCGTCCAGCGCGGAAAGGGGAGAGGAGATGGCATGCAGCCCGGCCGTGCCGGTGTAACTGGTGCAGGTTCCTTCGGGTGGAAAGAGGAACAGCGGATTGGCGGAAGCGCCCGGTTCCATCTCGGCGAAACTGGCGAACCCTGCGTCCACGGGATAGTGCGTGGACTCCTTCGATGTGAGTCCCATCTCCAGATCGTCCTGAATTAGCACCACCGTTCCCACCCGAATTCTGTTGACGGCATCCGCCATCCAACTGCTCTGATCGGTGCACGGCGCGCCGCTGCGGCTCACGGCCAGCGTCACCGCATTGCTGTAAATGCCAGGCGCGCTGCTCACCTGCACCGGAACGTGACAGCCCTCGGGAGTATCCGCCGGCAATTGAAATTCGATCGTATCGGTCCCCGTGTGCGCGGAAATGACCCGCACAGCACTGGCCGCATGTCCCGCCACCAGCACGTGCGGCGCGCGGAGCGGAGTGTGCGCGCCCAAACCTGTGCCTTGGAGCATCACCGTTTCGCCAGGCCGCGCCGGATGCGCCTCGGAATTCGCCGCGCCGCCCATGTTCGAGATAGCGCCGGCTCCCCAACCCTGACCATTGCGCGAGTACGCTCCGAAACTCGATTCCACAATCGTCACCGGCCATTCCAGGCTGGCCTGCCCGTTCTTCACCACCTGCAGCATGGCAGCGCCGAGCGGCGTGTCCGTGGGCACTTGAGCCTCTACGTCGTTCTCGCCCACCGCCAGCGCCGGAGTCTCCACATGCGCCGTGCCATGTCGAATGCGGACCACGATCTTCTCCGGCGCGACGGGACCCAGCCGCCAGCCTCGGATCCGAATCCGTGAACCAGGAGCGATGCCGGCCGCGGCCAGCAGCGGTGGCATGCGGCTGGCGGCGTTGACGATGCCGCCCTGCTCGATGGCCGGTGGCGCTTCCCCGTCCTGAGCGAGTGCCACTGCAGCCGCGCAGGCCCACAAGAAGATGCGCCGCCTCATTCCACCCGTCGCAATTTGCCGCTCAGCGCAAACGAGTCCGGCAGAATTAGCAGCGGCCGCAGCAACGCCGCCAGCCGCTCGCTTTCCCGCTGCGCCGCTCCGCCGAATTTCACCCGATTGGGGCTGGCAAGGTCGATGTCTTCCGCAGTGTTGTCGCGGTACGCGTGCCACACCAGCGTGGCGCAATCGTAGGCGTCGGCAGACTCCAGACGCCCGCGCATTTCTCCCAGCAACTGCTGGAATTCGCCTGAGTCGCGCGGCTTGTCGGTCTTCGGATCCCACAGCAGCCACAAACGATAGAGGTCGCCGAATTCGGCCGTGCGGAACGGCAAGCCCCGCGCCGCCGTTCGACGGGCCCATTGCGCCACGCGCAGTCGATCTTTGTTCGATAGCCCCGCCGCCAGGCGAAATATATCCACGCGATCCGCCTCCCGCCATGCCAGGCTCTCCTCAATGGGCAGCGCGGACACTGGACCGCGCGGCGTCGCGTTGTCCTCGCTCACCGCTTCCAGCAGCAATGGTGCGCCCTCCGCATCGGGCCCAATGTAGAGTGCG
Organism: uncultured Solibacteraceae bacterium; assembly: GCA_963815475.1. Classification (GTDB taxonomy): domain Bacteria; phylum Acidobacteriota; class Terriglobia; order Bryobacterales; family Bryobacteraceae; genus Sulfopaludibacter. The sequence goes on from CAWFHD010000003.1 coordinate 5,189,691, forward strand.
GCGTGCGTGTAGACCGGCTGGTATAGCGCGTCCTGCTGCGAATTGCGATCGTGCGCCAGAATCACGTCGCCAGTCTGCAACAATTCGAAGCGCCCGGGCGACTGCGGCGTCGCAGCAGCGGCCATCTCGATATGGAAGGACGCTTCGCTCCCGCCCGACTGGACGCGAATCTCGTGCCGCCCGGCGCCCAGCCGCAGCACACGTTCGAAGCGGCCGTCGCCATCGGCAGAAATCGCGACGGCGAGCACTCCGCCGTCCGAGACTTCGACGTGAGCCGATGGCGCAGCCGCTCCCTCAATCGTCACGTACGACGAATGAGGCTTCGCGCCTTCGTGCGGCGATGCCACACGGAGCGTCTGTGCGTAAGCCGCCGCCAGCAGAAGTAGCGATATCGAAGCGCGCCGCAAGTCGCGATTCTAACATCGCGCCCGTCACGCCACTGTAACGAAGCCCGTGTCTTTCCGACTTTCTTGAGCGACAAATCCCAATACGTGTTATAGTTGAGGATAGTTCTCCCATTGAGCGGCCACTTCGAAATGGTCCCGCCACTCCCTGCCGAGAATCAAAGGCGCGAGGGAGTCCATCAAAGCCTCCATCAAGCCCGAAAGAGAGAGCGGGAACAACCATGGAATTTCGTTACCTCGGATTTAGCCACCAGGGAAATGCTCGTGTTTACCGGTTTGATGTAGTTGCCAAAGGCGAGATCAACCGGCACCTCACAATCTCAGCAGACATCAGCCTCTTCCTGGCCCATCATGTGGGCATTCAGGAAGGACCAACCTTGTGCGCGCAGAAGCTGGCCGCCGACCTTGAGGCAACCCTCGAAACCACCGGCGAAACCGATCATCAACTGACAGCCGACGATCTGCAGCGCTACGCCGCCGCCCGCACCCTAGCAGCCAATCAGAAAGCCGAAGCCCGCCGCAATGTGCCCCGCCGTGCGCCTGCTGAAACCCAGGCTTACGCTGCTTCCCCGTGGCGCGGAACACGCGCCTAAGTGCCCTTCGAGCACCACGGTAATCGATCGTTCACCTGGAGTTCCATCGGTAAGAATGCGCCCATGGCCTCGGGTGTCTATGGACTCTCGGACGCCATCCAGTGGATCTACATCGGCGAAACGCCCAACATCCAATCCGTGCTACTGCAGCATCTGCAAGCTCCGCAAGGCTTACTGCGCGAGCACATCCCTTCTGGTTTTACCTTTGAACTGAGTCCGGCGGAACACCGCGTCGAGCGGCAGCACCAACTGATTACCGAGTTGGACCCCATCGGCAACCGCGCGGCACGAAGTTAGCGTTCGCGACCGTGATGAATTTGCCGAAGCTGTTTTGTTCTCCGCGCCCTCAGAACCTGACGGAGACGAGCCCGCCGTCCCATTCACCGTAGCCGTTCTTGGCTTCGTGGTTCTCCGCGCTTTCTCTGCGTTCTCCGCGTCTCAGCGGTGAATGAACAGCTTCGCACTTTACGTGCTCTTTGCGAATTCTGCTATTTCACGCAGTGCGCTAAAAACTGATTCGCGCCGCAACCTGGATGTTCCGGGACGCGCTTCCCGAATACAGCCCCGTGATCTGTCCGAAGCTGGAACTCGTCACGCTCGTATTGGGATTCCCGAAAAACGGCGTGTTCAGCAGATTGAACGCCTGTCCCTCCAGCCGGAACTTGACGCGTTCCGTGATCTGCGTGTCCTTCGACAGCGTCATGTCCCACATCTGAATTCCAGGTCCGCGCAAATTTGCGATGCGGCTGGAACTATGTTGAATCGTGAACGGCGCCTGCGCCACAAACTGCGAAGTATCGAACCAGTTGAGCACGGTCTGCTGATTGTTGCTTGACGTGCTCACCCGTTCGGCGGCCGAGAATGCCAGCGCCTGCCCTGCCGTATACGTGCCCAGCCAGCCCACTTGCCAGCCGCCCACCAGCCGCTTCACCAGCCCGTTCGAACTCGCCAGAAACCGCTTCCCGGCGCCGAACGGCAGCTCATACATACCCGATACCACGAAGTTCTGCGGCCGGTCGTCGGCGGAGATCACGCTTTCGAGCGCCGTGTCGTCCATGTTGTGATAGCTGGTCTGCTGCATCAGCTTCGAATAGGTGTACGACACCGAGAGCACCAGCCCCTTCGAGAATCGTTTGTTGGCCATCAATTGCAGCGCGTTGTAGTGCGTGCGCCCCAGCGGCAGCGACGATTGCGTCACGCCTGTGTACTGCGGGAACGGCATCAAAAGCTGCGAGACTGCAATCGTCGACTGGCTCAGCGAACTCGCACTGTTGGTGATGACGCCCGCGAATGGGTTCGGAACCTTGGTGTTCAGCAGATTGCCGAGAGCCAGGTCCGCCACCGGGTATTGATCGATATTGCGGCTGATCGATAGATGCTGTGCGTTGTTTCCCACATAGCTGGTCTGCAGTGAAACCTGGCCGGGCAGCACGAACTGGAAGCCCGTGGAGAATTGCTGGTCGAGTGCGTCCTTGAAATTCGGTACGCTGCCCAGACTGGCCAGGCCGCCGGTCACACTCGATCCCACACCGGTGAGCACGCCGCCGGTCGCCCCCGGGGGCGTCGTCACACCGCTGGGAAACGGATTCGAAAGTTTGTTAAACGGTGTCAGGTTATTGTCCAGCGAAGTCACCATCGCGGTGGCCAGGCTGAATCCGCTGTTCTGGAAACTGGAGTCGTTGTTCGGCGCAATAAAGATTCCGTAGCCACCCCTCCAGACAATCCGGTTGGAGATGCGATACGCGAAGCCGAACCGCGGCTCTTCGTACAACGTCGGCACGCTCAAGTAGCCGCGTGGCGTATTGCTCACCCCCAGGAAGCCGAGGCCGCCCGCGACGTTGAGCGCGGGCAACTGTGTGACGCCCGCTTTGAGCAGCGCGGGAACTGTGTTCGCCGCGAAGTTGGCGGCCACCTGCGCGGAAATAGGCGTGGCGGCCGTGGGATCGAATCCGGCGTTGCCGCGGTTGTACCGCTCGGTGATGGGCCCTTCATGCGAGAAGCGAAGTCCCAGGTTCAACGTCAGCCGGTCGCTCACTTTCCAATCGTCCTGCGCATAGAAGCCGAAATACTTCACCGTCTCCGCGGGCACCGCATTGAAGTCCACACTGCCGCTGGCGGGCGTGCCCAGCAGGTACGATGCGAAATCGTTGCCGGCCAGCGCGCTCGAGACGGTGGGATCTGCTCCCTGCGTAAATACGCGGCTGAAGCTGAACGTGCCGCCCGAGTGCGCCGACGAGAAGTTATTGTCCTGGAAGCCGATGAAGTTGAAGCCGTACTTCACGGCGTGGTGGCCGATCATCTGGTGAACATTCACTTCCGGATTGATCTGATTGATATATCGGCGGCTCGGCGTGTTGCCGCCGCCCAGGTTGTAAACGTCGCCATCGCTCATCGTGATGGTGGGGAACAGCGGGTACGGCGTCGATTTGGCAAAGCTCGCCGGGAAGCCCAGGGTGGTCATGTCAATGCCGAGCGTGTCTTCCACATTGCCTTCGCCGTAGCGCGTCACGCCCACGCGCGCGTCCAGCACCGTGCGCGCATTGATCGTCCACGTATACCCCACCGCGGCGGCCACATTGCCGCGGAAAAAGCCGTCGGCATCGCCCAATTCCGTGTCCGCGCCGGGAATTCCATAGTACGGCTTGGTCGTGTCGGTGCGATGATTCCAGCCGAACCGGAAGAACAGGCTTTCGGTGTCGTTGATGCGCTGGTCCACACGGCTCACCAGGCTGTTCCAGCTACGCGTGGTCACACCCGAAGGCACGCCGTTGCCCACGAAATTCTGCAGCGTGCCCGGGGCCGGAATCAGGTTTGGCAGCGGGTAGTAGTTGAGCAGTTTCACCGCCACCGGATCCAGCATGCTGGCGGGAATTACGTTACCAGGGAAGGGCGTGCGCGTATACTTGCCATTGCTGCCCAGCACCGTGGTGGTAGGGTCGTAAATCACAAACGGCTGCCCCTTGGCATTGAACGTCTGGGAGAAGTTCCCGCTGCGCTGCAGCGCCGTCGGCACAATGTTGGCCGTGTTCCCGCCCTGCCGCAGTTGCGTGCCTTCGTAATTCACGAAAAAGAAGGTGCGGTCGCGGCCTTTGTACACCTTGGGCAGCGTGATGGGGCCGCCCAGCGACCCGCCGTACGTGTCCTGGTGGAACTCGGCCTTCACCAGCCCGCTGCGATTGCTGAAGAAGTCGTTGGCATTCAGGAAATTGTTGCGCAGGTAGTCGTAGACGGTTCCGTGGAGGTTGTTGGTGCCGCCGCGAGTCGTCACGTTGATGAAGGCAGCGCCCGAATGTCCGTATTCGGCGTCGAACGCGTTGGTCTGCGCCCGCATCTCCTCCACCGCGTCGGGCGATGGGCTGAAGCTCACCACGTCCATGCGCATGTTCGGCACGCCATCAAGCAGGAACTGCGATGTGCCGGATGGGCTCCCATTGGCAGTGAATGCCGAGGGTCCGCTGGCGTCCCACGGATTCACGTAAGTGGGGTCGCCCGTGTACTGAATTCCCGGTGTCAGCGACACGAAGACGTAGGGATTGCGGCCAATGGTGGGGAGTTGCTGCACGCTGCGCGACTCCAGCGTGCTGCCGATCGATCCGGTCTCCGTGCGCAGTTGTTCGCTGTCGGCCGAGATGGTGACCGATTCGGCGATCCCGCCCACCTCCAGTGTGAGATCGAGCCGGATGGTCTCGCCCACCGGCAGCAAAATTCCGGTCTTGATGGCTTTCTTGAAGCCCGACTTCTCGGCTTCCAGCGAGTACGTGCCCACGTCCAGCAGGGCGGCGCGATAGAGGCCGGTGTCGTCGGTCACTTCCTGGCGAACAGCGCCGGTGCCGGTGTTCGTGATCCTCACGATCACCCCGGGCACCGAAGCGCCCGAACTGTCCCGTACCGATCCGGTGAGGTTGCTCTTGTTAACCTGGGCGACTGCGGAAATGCCGAGAAGCGACAGAATCAGAGTAAAACGGACGGTAGTCATAGGCTTCCCTGAAGCGTGGCCGCAAAGCCAAGACAAGTCAAGTTGAAGCTTAAGTTGAAAACCGTTGTTAACGTGATGTAACTCTAAGAAAACACGTGGCGCAGAGACTCATGTCTGCCGCGCCCCGACTCATCGGGGCGCATGGCATTCGTGAGCCCTATCTGCCCGACCGATGAATGCGAACCGCCAGCAGTTTCGGACGCAGCGGCACACCGCCGTTGACGTCCACCTGAATGAGCGCCTCGAAATCGGGCAATCGACCACCCTTCGGAACCCCCAGCCGCGCATACAGGTCATTCACCATTTCGGGACGGGTCACGAACTCGGCGGCCGCCTGGCATCCATATGTATTGGTCCCCGCCAGAATCAGCACCTTATGTTCCGGATGTAAATTGGGTAGCAGTGCGATCACCGCATAGTCCGACGTGTAGGGCCGGCCCGCGAAATACATCGGCTGCTCGCCCGGTCCGGGGTGCATGTTAACCAGTCCGCCTGTGCCGAACCGCGGTTCCTCCCGCGACGATTTGAAGGTGAAGTGCTGCAGCGGGGCAAGCTCCCGCAGTCGCGAATTTGCCTCCGGCGCGCCCACGAAAACCAGGTCCGCATCCTGCGCCTCATCCCACGTGAGCAGTTCGGCACGCTTCAACCGCGGCAGTCGCCCCGACAACGAAAATAGCCCGCTCAGTTCCGAGACCGCCATCACCGTGCCCGTTCCCGAGTACGTGTCGTTCAGGTCCGCCGGCGAATCCACGCCATCCTGAAAGTTGCGCAGCCCCGTAGCCGACGACCCGGCGAAACGATGGTTTGAGAAGACCACAATCGGCGGCCGTGCCGAGTGGAAAAACGGCGCCCAAAAAGCTTCTACCGCCGCCGGGATCTGGGGCGCGCATGCCGCTCTCCACGCCCCATACGATACGCCCGCCAACAACACTGCCGCCGCGAATCCGGCCACGAACCACTTGGGCGCAAACCGCTGCCGGGCCACCGGCGCCGCCGTCCGAATCTCCACCGGCGCCGGCGACTCCACGCCGCGCAGCCGCCAGGTGATCTGATGCGAGCCCTTCGGCGCCTCGATCAGGATGGGATCGTCCACGCCTTCGGCCATGTAATACTCCGCCAGCTTGGCCCGCAGGCGCGACGTGTGAACGCGCACTGCCGAATCCAGCCGCGGGTCGAATCCCTCCGCCCTGCCCAGGACGTTCACCGCCAGCTCGTACTCCTTCACCATCGCGCCCGGTCTTTCCAGGGACTGTTCCGCCAGGAAGGAAAGGAGCTTGCGCATTACCTCCGCGCCGCTGAACCCGGGGCTTTGGAGGATTTTGCTGACCTGGTGTCGGACGCTTGCGGCAGACACGGCCGCGTCTTGCACGTGAGTAGCCATCATGCTCACCCAAAGCGAAATTGCTGAGCCAATAGTACGTTAAAAACAGTTTCACACGCAAGCTTCAACCGACGAAGTTCCGTCGGGCCCTTACTTGAACAAGTTGCATTAGAATTCCTGGAAAAGCTGCCGCAAAAAGACGATATGGATGGTAATGACAGCCTCAACTCACCGAACCGCTCCCTTGTCCACGCTGATGGCGAAAGATCTCTTGCGTGCCTGGTCGTCCCGCGATGCGGCGCGGATGGACGCTGAGCTGCGACGTACGTTGTCCCTGTCCATCGAGGTAGAGGATATGGGAGAGGAAGAGCGGCGCAATGTGCTTCACGCCGTGGCCACGCGTATGGCGAGCCGTCCACAGGAAGATCCCATTTTGGATACCTGCGTCAAGCTCCTGGAACACCTGGTCAACCCGGCGTAACTGCTTCCAATCCAAAACGAAAAGTGCGGTCGTGGATCACGATCGGTCGCCCTGCCTCAGCAACGGACCCATCGCGACTACTCGCAACGCAGCGCAACCGACGGATCTACGCCCGCTGCCCGCCGCGCTGGCGCCAGGCACGCCCCTACCGCAACCGCCCCCAACACCGCCGCCACTGCGCCGAACGTCACCGGATCGGTGGCCGCCACACCATACAGCACGCCCCGCAACACACGGGTCAATGCGACACCTCCGCCGATGCCAATCGCCAGCCCGAGCGCCGTTAGCCAGGCGCCGCGGCTCACCAGTAAACCCAGAATCCGGCCGGTATCCGCACCCAACGCCATGCGAATTCCGAATTCCCGTGTCCTGAGGGTCACCAGGTAAGCAATCACGCCGTAAACTCCGGCAATTGCCAGCAGCGTTCCCATCGCCGCGAACAGCCCCACCAGCCACACATATAACCGCGGATTGGCGAGCGATTCCTCGATGACTTCCCGCATCGTCGCCACCCGAAACAATGCCTGGCCGGGACTAACCTCGCGGATCGCCGAGCGCACCGAGCCCACCAGCCGTTGCGGCGGTCCATCGGCTCGAACCACCAGCGTCGACCCCAGCCTCCGCATCTGCGCAAAGTTCTGTGCAACGGCATAGTAGACCTCAGCCTTGGCCGGAACGCCCAGTCTTGCCTGCCGGACATCGCCAACCACGCCAACGATCGTGCCGCGATCGAGCTTCCGCCCCACCGCATCCTCATCGGGAAAATATCGGCGTGCCAGAGCCTCGTTGACCAGGATGAATAAGGGACCGCCGGGGACATCGCGCGGCGAAAACTCCCGGCCCCTGCGAAGCGGGATACCCATCGCACGAAAATACCCGGGCGTCACGTATCGCAATTCTGTTTCGTGCACCACGGAGTCTCCGGGAATGGTAAATCCGGCGGTCCAACCCGAATCCTGAAGCGGTAGCAGCGAAATCAGTCCTGCCGCGCGCACACCGGGAATCTGTGACACGCGCTCCTCAATCGCCATCGATTCGCGCGCGCCGGAGAGTACCACATGCACCGTGAGCACATTTTCGGCATTCAGCCCCGGGTTGGTGTTCCGCAGGTTGAGAAAGGTCCTCAGCAGCAATCCCGCGCCGGCCAGCAACATGAAAGCCAGCGCGATTTCCGCAACCACCAGAGTGTCTCGGATGGCCGGTCCCACGTTGCGTCGCGCAAGCCCGCCGGTAAGGCCGCGCGTGGCTGTGAGCGCTGGCAGCAATCCCAACCCGCTGCCAATGGTCACGCAAACCGCCAACAGAAATGCGAATACCCGCCAGTCCAGCCCGATTTCCTGCGCTCTCGGTATCTGCTCCGCGGCGATTCGCAAAAGGAGCCTGTTTCCCCAGACTCCGATCGCGAGCCCGGCCATGCCGCCGGCGAACGCGAGCACGAGACTTTCCGTCACAAACTGGCGCACCAGACGCCACCGGCTCGCGCCGACCGCCACCCGGATGGCGATCTCGCGGGCGCGCGAAGCCGTGCGCGCCAGCAGCAGATTCGCCACATTGAAGCATGCCACCAGCAGCACCATCCCGACCGCGCCGAACAGCACCAGCAGCGACTCCCGTGACGAGCTGGTCACGACATCCTTCAGGGATCTGACGCGCACAATGCGCTGACCTCGAGATGGCGCCGCCATCGCGTTCAGTTCTTGTCGCGCCGTCTCCATCGCGACGCCCCGCTTCAGTCGGGCGACCACTGCATCCACGCGGCGATTAGGATGGCTTCGCAGATCTGCCGGCGCCTCCCACGGAACCCAGAGATCCTGGGTCGAGGATGTGTATGGAAACTGAAACAGCTCTGGCATCACGCCGATCAACGTGAACGGTTGTCCATCGAGTGTGAGGGTCCGGCCGATGGCAGAGGGATTGCCGTCGAAGTGCGATCTCCAGAATCCGTACGACGCCACCGCCACGTTGAGCGGATCGTCCTTGCCGAATGCCCGCCCAATCGCCGCCGAAGCGCCCAGCAGTTCGAACAATCCGCGCTCGGCGGATATCGTTGTCACCTGTTCCAGATCCCCAGCGCCCTGGAAGTTCCTGGCGGAATTGGAGTAAGTGACTATCCCCTGGAGGAGCCGGCTTTGTGTGCGCCATTCATCGAAATCCTGGAACACGACCGGACCATCGAAGCCCACACCAGACCTGGTGCCTGGCTGCGTCTCATATACCTGCACCAGGCTCTCCGGAGCGGCGAATGGCAGCGGCCGCAGGAGCACCCCGCTCACCACGCTGAAAATCGCAGTGTTCGCGCCGATGCCGATGGCCAGCGTCCCCATGCTGGCGATAGCGTACGCCGGAGTTTTCGCCCAGCTCCGCAGCGCAAAGCGGAGATCCTGAATCGTATTTTTGGCCCATTGCATTTTGGGATTCAGACGGTAGTTCCTACCCTAGTGTTAACCGGAACCCCATAGACCACCAGAATAATTTGCGGGGCGCGAGATTGTAAGTTCTTGAGGGACTTGGCGCGATTTGGAAGACTGTTCGGGAACCTCCTCTGGTTCGCGGATTGCACTTGGCATGTCATAAGGAGAATGACTATGTTTAGCCGATCACACTTTCTTTGTTTGTCCGCGGCAATAGTGCTGGCAGGCTCGGTATGGGCGCAGACGCAGCCGCCTACGAGCGGCGCGGGCAGCCAGATGCCGCCTGGTGAATCTACTACGGGCGCTCCGCGCAGCAATCTGCCTGGCAATCCGGGCGCTGTTCCACAAAACCAGCAGATGGATCCCTACAGTACGGACAAGGATTTCGTGAAGAGCGTGTCTGAATCGAGCGCGACCGAAGTGCAACTTGGAAAGTTAGCGCAGGAAAAGGGGTCCAGCGACGCCGTCAAAGAACTCGGCAAACGCATGGTGGAAGCGCACACGCAGACCGGCGAGCAATTGAAACAGGCAGGCGCCGCTCTGAATGTGCCAGTGTCCTCCGACCCCCCGCGCAAGGCTAAGAAAGCGCAAGACAAGCTGGCAAAACTCTCCGGTCCCGATTTCGACCGTGCTTACGCCAAGATGGCGGCGGACGAACAAAAGCAGGCGGTGAAGCAGTTTGAGCGGGAGGCCAAAAACGGCCAGGTGCCTGGCGTGAAAGATTTCGCCGCCAAGAACCTGCCGGCGGAGCAGGGACGCCAGAAGCAAGCCGAGGAATTGGCCAGCGTCGGGACCGGAGCGGCAGACCGCCAGAAGTAGAGTCATACCACTGCGTACGACCGTCCTCGCGACGTGCGCCGCCATACCTTTCCGGCGCAAAACGATGATCCGATCCGCAGCTTCCCTCTGAATCTCGCTCTCGGCCGGGCCTACGCGCGCCTGGCCGAGCATTACCTCGCGATCGGGCAAACCGGCCTGGCCCATCCGGCAGTGAGAAAGGCGGCCGCCATCCGCGATACTCTAGTCGCGGGCGATTCGAAGAGCCCGGTCGTGCTCAACTTCAAGCGTCGCGTAGTCGCGTTGGAACAGCAGAAACCGGCTGCCAATTGAGACGCCCGCCCGAGCGCGCCCCGAAGGCACGCCGCTCAGCTTGCCCTCTAGGCGGTGACTCGTCCAGGAACGTTGCGGCCGTTTCTAAAGTTACGTACATTTACAAAATCCCGGTATCCTTACGGCCCTCATTTTCGCTTTATAGCCAGGAGGAAACGAAAATGAAAACCAGAATCTTTGGGGCCTTTCTGATGAGCGCCGCCCTGATGTTCGGCGCCACCAACACTCTCAAGCCGACTGCGAACAACGACGCTGCCATCGGCGCCGAATTGCGTCGGGAGATCGTGGCATACGGTCAGTACACCGTCCTTGACGACGTGGCTTACCGGGTGACGAACGGACAAGTCGATCTGACCGGCGTGGTCACCGACCCATCCAAGAAGAAGGCGATTGAGAAACTCGCGCACGCCATCCGTGGCGTCACCACCGTCAATGACAACATCCAGGCTTTGTCCGGCTCTCCCATCGATAACAAACTTGGCGCCGAAGTCGCGCGGGCCATTTACGGCAGCCCGGTCTTCGATCACTATGCGTATGAGGAGCAAAAGCCGGTGCGCATTATCGTGGATCGGGGGCACGTCACCCTCGAAGGCGCTGTCCAGAGCGAACTGGAGAAGGACGTCGCCGGCCTGAACGCCAGCGCAGCCGGCCTGCAAGCTGGTCCGGTCGTCAATAATCTTCGCGTAGTCCCCGCGAGCCAGAAGATCTGATCGCGCCAAGCCGCCTTTGCTGGGATGCGTCGGGTGGGGCAGGCGTTTCCACGCCAATCCGAGCGAAGCTCGGACGCGTTTACCCGCGGATTCGCGGATTGGGTGGCGACGATCAGGCGAGCTTATCCGTCATCGTCGTCCGCCCTCCCGAACCCAGGGAGGTAGCGGCCGAAGTTTAATTCGAAGTCGCTCCGAACACCGTAACCGATGTTGCGAATCTTCGCACGGCGCGCCTGCGCGCCTGGCAAGGCCAGCAGCGGGAAGAACAGGTCATTGCTCGACTGAAGCTCGCTGGCTGTCGGCACTCCGAACCGATTGACTTGTGCCTTCGCCGCGGCCAGCGTTTCACGGTCGAACGAGGCCAGACGCCGGACGAGAGTCTCGACAAACGAGTCGAGATTGTCATCGTCCAGCGTGCGGTTCACCCAGCCATAACGCTCGGCGATATCGGCATCGAAATCGTCGCCGCTGAGCACGATCTCAAGTGCCCGCGAGCGGCCGACCAAACGCGGGAGCCATTCCAACGCTCCGCCGCCCGGGACCAGCCCGACGCCGACCTCGGGGTTGCCGAACAGGGCACTTTGCCGGCTGGCGAAGCGCATGTCGCAGGCCAGCACGAATTCGTTCCCTATGCCGCGCGTGCGGCCGCGAATCTTCGCGATGCTCACGACCGGCGTGGACGACAGGCGCAGCACAAAGTCGCGCCAAAGGCCCAGCGCCTCTGGCCGTTCCGCTGCCTTGCCCACGTCGAGATGGGCGATGAAAAAATCGGGATTCGCCGACTGGAATACTACGACCTTCACGGACCGGTCCGCCTCGAGGTCGGTCATTAGCGCTCCCAAGTCGACGATCGTAGCGGGCACAAATATATTGATCGGCGGGTTGCTGAAAGTGATCGTCCAGCGGCCCGGATAGGTGCGGTCGATGTTGAACTGCGAAGGGTCAGGCATGGCGCATTCCTCCTCTCTTGTGAAGAACCCTACCGCAGCGATCGGAAACCCACGCGAACCTCTTTTGAAAAGAGCTCCGGCTGTTCCCAGGCCGCGAAGTGCCCGCCCTTGGGGAGCTTGTTGTAATGGATCAGTTTAGGATACGCCCGCTCCGCCCAGCTCCGTGGGGCCGGATAGAGTTCGTCGGGGAAGACGCTTACGGCGACCGGGATGGAGACCCCTTTGGCATTGAAATACCCTTTGCCAAAGTACTCCCAGTAAAGTCGGGCGCCCGAAAGCGCAGTGTTCGTCAGCCACGTGATCGTGATGTTGTCGAGGATGTCATCGCGGGTGAGGCCCTCGGCTTGCCCCTCGAAGACGCGTGCGACCAGCTCGTAGCTGCGCGCATCGTGATCCAGGAAATAAGCCGCCAGGCCGATGGGCGAATCCGCGATTCCGTACAGTGTCTGCGGCCGCAGACCCATCTGGAACCCGTAGGCGATTCCCTTTTGATAGACGAACTGCAGACGCTCGTACGCGGCCTTTTCGTCGGCCGAGAGGCCCGACGGCGCCGGCTTACCGGAGAACGCAGCCGCGTCAATATCGGCCGGAAAGATGCCCGGCATGTTGGTGTGAATGCCGGCTAACCCGGATGGCGCCTGCACGCCCATGAGATCGACGACGACAGCGCCCCAGTCGCCGCCCTGCGCAACGTATCGCGTGTAGCCCAGCCGTTTCATCAGCACATCCCAGGCGCGCGCGATCCGCTCGGGGCCCCAGCCGGTGGCCGCCGGCTTGCCGGAATATCCGTAGCCCGGCATCGAAGGGATGACCGCGTGGAACGCGTCGGACGCGCTTCCGCCATGCTCTGTCGGGTTGGTGAGCGGATCGATGATTTTGAGCTGCTCCACCACCGAGCCCGGCCATCCGTGCGTGACGATGATCGGAAGCGCGTTTTCGTGCTTCGACCGAACGTGAATGAAATGGATGTCCAGTCCGTCGATCTCAGTGATGAATTGCGCGTAGGCGTTCAGCCTGGTCTCGACCTTGCGCCAATCGTATTCCGTCGCCCAATAGCGTGCCAGCGCCTGCATCGTCGCGAGTTGCACTCCCTGCGTGGCATCTGTAACAGTTTCGCGTTCAGGCCACTTTGTCGCGTTGATGCGCCTGCGCAATTCGGTCAGTTCGCTTTCCGGCACATTCACATGAAAGGGGCGAATGGCAGTCTTGTCGGTAGCCTGGTCACTGGTTTGTTGCGTGGAGGTCGTTGCGGTCATGATGTCGTTTCCTTTGAAGTTGATTTCCTCGTGCTCTGGGTGCACTTCTCTAGAACGCAATCGGCAGGCCACTTTTAAATGATTGAAAATACTTTAGATGAATCTGTTCGCGCTGTGACGAATCTGGCGAATGTGACGAATCTGGTGAACGATAGTAGCCAGCAGCGCATTGGCGCGCAATCACGAAAAACTCGCTGCTCTTTGGTGGGGTAGGCGCTTCCGCCTGCCAATCCGAGCGAAGATCGGACCCTCTTTTTCGATCCGGGTCAATGGAAGAACCGTAGTCTTCCCGTCGGCAGATCGCGTACAGGACGCACACTCTCGCGATCGTGCCCCGCCCGATGCGCCGCCCAATGCGCACATCGAGAACTACCAGCAGCACGATCTCGGCGTAATGGACCGGGACGCGATCACGGTGCTGCTCATCCCGCGCACGGATCAGCACAAGGGCATCGGCTCTTGCGAAGTATATGTGTCGGACGCAGACGCGCTTTATGAGGAACTGCTGGCCAAAGGCGCGCGCATCCTGGGCCCGCCTGTCAGCCGTCCCTGGGGCCTGCGCGACTTCAGGGCGATCGATATCGAAGGCAACCGAATTACGTTTGCGCAAAGATTTGAGTGACTTCAGCGGCTCGGTGTTACATGGAACAGGCAGAGGCTGGCTAACCTGCCTCCGCCTCTTCGCGGCATCCGAGCCCGTTCGAGGTTCCGGATTTCCCACGGATTACGTGCCAACCGGAGCTTGGTCTGTTCGGCATCAAGTTATCGTAAACGCCCGTCTCGCCATCTGACGCAACTCCGGGTGTGATCGGCCGGTCAAGATCGGCAACGGCGACAACCCAGTCAAGTGGATCCGTGAACGCAGTAAAGTTAGTTGAGGTATGCGAATATGGCGGACAGCCTACTTCTTAGCGCAATGCTGGTCGAGAAATCGGAAGACATCGTCGGCCCAGACAGCCGATCCAAAGTAACCGAACGCATGGCCGTCTTGCGGAGTGCTCCCATAGCGGGGATAAATCTTCAATTCGTACGGTTTCCTGGCGTCCTTCATCGCCGCGGATAGAACCTTGCTCGGCGACAGGTCAAAATCGTTCTCCGCTTGGAAAAAGAAAATTGGAACCTGTGCATTTCGAACCGAAGCAGTCATCAACGCTTGCAGCGCCGGCGCCTCCGCCCAGCTTTGGGCGCCTCCGGCTGAATCGACGGCTGCACAATAAGTTCCGCGTTCGGCGCCCAAGACGGCCTCGATGCCTCCGAACGAAGTCCCGGCCACGGCAATACGACTCGCTTGAACGAAACTTTGCTTTCGCAGCCACGCAAGCGCGGCCAACTGATCGTTCAGGTGATCCGTCTCCAGCAATCGCACCATGGTTTCGGCGGCTGCCGAGATACCCCCGTTCTTTTCGGCCGCCGCGATTTGGTCACCAATATATGGGCCGGCGGATGCGCTCAAGCCTTGTCCACGCCGGTATGGCCCAAAGAACACCCATCCATGGCTCGCGAACACTGGACCGAGTGCGTCGAATCCGGTTTTGCTTACCATGCCAGCCGCACTGCCGTGGTTATAAACCACAGCGGGAAAGGCCCCTTTTCCTTCCGGTCTGTACACGACTCCGTGAAGGGTGATGTCCCCGCTCGGAAACGCGACGTCGTCGGCCGCGAAGACAAACTGCAAAGGCAGCATCCAGAAAAGGACCAGGCAGGCAAGTTTGTTCATCTCGATGTTCATTTTAGCCGGTCTCCTGATCGACATCGATCGTGTAGAGAGGCCATCTCGAGATTAAGGAATGTGCGGGCTGGGCCAGTTACGCTGACGGTCAACTTGGCGTAAAAGGCCCGTTCCTCCTGGTGCGGACGTAGTGGCCCATCACCACCAATCGCCGCAACGGCGACTAGGCGGCCCGATTGATTGTAATTCGAAGTGGCGGACTCGGCAGTGCCCGGCGCGTCACGGCCGTGTGACAAGAACCTGGATCCGCTCGTTTCTTGGAACGCCGCGAATCGGCTATCCTCTCCTCATGTCCTCCAATCCGCAATACCGCTCTCGCGCTGTTCGCGCCCTGGTGCTCTTGCACGAGGAGCATCTTCGCCGATTCGTCCACACTTGGAGGCTGGCATTGGACCGCTCCGTGAGTTTGCCACCGACCGATGACCCCAACTATGCATCGCTCGCAGCACTGGGACAGCATGTCCTGTCCGCCGCTGCCGGCTACATGATCTGGATGTGCGAGGTGTTGGGGTTACCCGACCCCGGAATTCGCTCCGCCCCGGACGCGGCTGCCATAGTCCGCGGTGCGGACGATTATATGGAGCATGTCCTGGAGCGGTGGCGGACGCCGCTTACAGAAGTGCCCAACGAAAGGTTGGAGACTCCCGAGTACCCATCGCGGTGGCAGACGCGCTACTCAATTGACTCAATGTTGGAGCACGCTGTCATGCACCCCATCCGGCACATCTTTCAGTTGGATGAACTGCTCCAGGATGTTTAGGGCCCCGGCCCGGGCAGGCTTCGTTCTGGTTCGGGTCAAGATCAGCAATAGCGACTACACGGCCAACAGGATCGCCCGGCCCTGGCGCGTTTCCCGTTCCTAATCCGCGCTATCGCCTGCGAAGGCGCCAGATCAGCGGATTGCATGTGAATACATCCAGAGAGGGTGCGAAGCTCAGCCCGAGGACGGAACTATGACACTCTGGCCTGGCTGAATGAACTCTAATACCTGATAATGGCGGGCGCCAGCGGGAATAGATCTTCCATCTGGTTGGTGCGTGATCGAATTAGAATGATCGAAAGTTTTCGGCCCACCATCGTCTGCTGACGAGGGATTCCCTGGTCGACTGTCAGTAGCACCTGATAGCCTGCGCCTTCAGCAGCCTGCAGTAATTCACCATTCTTCTTGCCTTTGAGACCTGCCCATTCTACGCTGTGAGCATCGTGCCCGGGAAAACTGTGCCGGAAATCCACTGGTAGGCATTCATCCAGCAGAATCTTCATGCGATTCTGTCAAGTAGCGATTCTTTCGCCTCTTCGAGCGCCTGGACGGCCATCTCGCGCGTGACTGTAGGGAACTGATCGAGGAATTCTCGCAAGGAGTGCCCGCCCTCAAGGTAGTCCATCAGGTTCTTGAATGGAACTCGGGTGCCGCGAAAGCAGGGTGTTCCGTTCATAATCTCTGGATCCACGACAATCATGCGGTCAACCGTCATCGCCCTTTATTGTACCGTCTGCGGGGGAGCCAGGCGCTGCATCACCGATGTCACCGACCCCTATACTGGCTTCAAACGGCTCGCGTGACACTGGGAATAACTAGGAATGGAAGTTTGCATTGGCGATGTAACACCGATGGCCGTCGCGATGCGCGTTTCTCGATACTAATTCGGTCCGAAACGCGCGACCGCCTCAGTATGGGTGCTTCGAGTTACCGAAGTCCGGGCCAGTTGACGTGACCGGGACTTCACGGAGTGATCTAGATCGACCCTATTCCGAGTGGCCGATACGGACAACCCGCGGTCGTGCCAGGTCGAAGCGGTAGCCGCGCCGCGCACGGTGATAATATAATCCGCGAGCCTTTCACTGCCGTACGAGGTCACCCGCGGGGTGCCGCTTTCGCCTCAAGATATTCAGGAAATTCGGCCCGCAGAATTTATGTCATCGTTCTCGCAAGGGACAGGAGGGACCCCATGCAGGCCAAAAGCGCTTACATCGCCTTTTCATTATTGCTGACGTGCTGCCTGGCCCTCTCTTTGACGAGCTGTCAGAATTCCTCATGGCATCTGGCGGCCAGCAAAAAGGGTGGCGCCGTCGAGCTTTGCCTGTCGAACGGAGACGAATGCCCCCAGGCCAGCGGCGTGTCCCCCAGCTCGATTTCCGTTTATCGTTGGGACAACATGCACGACAACGAGCTCGTATGGGACGCAGAGCCGAAAAATCCGATTACCGCTGGCAATATAAGTGGCGTGGTCACCTACGGGGTGGCGCCTAAGAACTGGATCAACAAGCTGACGCCGCCCGCCCTGATTTGTGGAAAGGCATACCTCGTTAATCCGGGAGCTCATTACTTCGCGCTGAAATGCGACGGGACCATCGTCGTATTCGATGACCCGCACCTGGAAGAGTTTTTCAGGGGAAATGCGCCGCAGAACCGGACAAAATAAAATCGCCTCGTCAGAAGAATCTGTGGGTTACTGATACGGTCGAATGGCGCCGGGAAGGTCGGCTCGCGTAGCCGGCGAACCCGGTGCCGGTGGGGCGTCGGCTTTTTTCGTAGCCAGGCGCCTATCGAACCAGTTTGAACTCCCCGGTAAACCCTACGCCAGGGAGAATCTTCTGCCGAAGCCAGATTTCATCGTCGGGCGTTTCCCGAGAACCGAGTTGTCGCGGGAAGACAAAAGCATCTGTTGACATTTGCTCTTGCTTCAGGAGCCTTTCTTCGCTTCACGTTGGTTTGCCCCGGAAATCACAGTACAGCGATCCACCGTGCCATCAGCGTCCGCCTCGAATCGGAAGCTCGTGCCCCCTGTTGTCAGCGTGAAGAATTGGCTCGATGTTTCCGGGAGCAGTTCCACAGGGGAGCTAATAGTGAAATGATAGATCGCGCCGATGCTGTAGCTACCGGAGAGATACGGATGCCCATCTCGAACTGTGACGATGAGCTTATCCGGGCCGTCCAGGTCCGGCAATACATAGGTTCCAGCCAACTTAGGCGCTGTCGCCGGGTCGAGTTTCGCGAGGACATGCTCTGAGGGCTTGAAGTCAGGCCAGCCATATTCGTGGGCCACAGCTCGCAGAATCTCTGTAATGAGCTTCTCTCCATCCTGGCCATTGGTCATGATCACGATGCCCGAGCCAGTGTCACGGTACGCCTGCAGTACGGAGACGAAACCAGCATTCACACCAAAGTGGTCAAAACGTGGCGTCATCCCGGGCTTACTGATCTCAAATCCGAGTCCCCAATTTTCTTTCTGCCGAGTCAGCATCTCACGCGCCATGGGCGGCGAAAGGACTTTGTGGGATTTGCCCGCATACGCATTCTGGAGTTCTATCGCCGCAAGCGCGAGGTCTGTAGGCGTCGACCATAGGCCTCCGGCGGCCATCTCGGGCACGATATGCGAACCACCTGGAATGCCCTCCCCGTTCGAGAGGTAACCGTGAGCTGCCGTGAGCTCGAGTTTGCGAGGCAGAGGCTGTTCGTAAGTGCTGCGAGACATGCCGAGTGGGCCCAGTACAAGGTCGTGCATCAGTCCCGGGAAATCCTTACCTGTGGCATCCATCATCAACAACTGCATCACGATCATGCCGCCGCCGGAGTATCGGTATGTGGTTCCAGGAATGGTATCGACGCGCACCGCAGGAGATTTTGCGGGCTTTGCGCCATCAAGGATCTGTACGGTTGTCGGAAGCGGAGCACCTGGGCTGTAACCGGAGTAGCCATGGACGGTGGTGCCCGCACTGTGACTCAATATCCTTCGGAGAGTTACCTTCTGTTCCGCGGTGAACTCGTTCTCAGGTACCTTCCACGAGCGCAGCTCGTCGTTAACATTTGCGTCCAGCTTCAGCTTGCCCAGCTCGACCATACTGAGAGCGCCCAATGCCGCGATGGGTTTACTAATAGAGCCCGCCTGGAACAACGTTTCCGGCGTTACCGGCCGCCCTGTCTGTGCGTCTGCAACGCCGTAGCCTCGCGTCCAAATGACTCTTCCATGATCGAAAAAAGCAACGCTGACGCCGGGGACGTGATAGTAGAGCATTCTGTCCTCGAGCTTCATCCCGGGGAGAGGATTCCCTTCGATCGTCGCAGAAGGCAAAAGACCATTCTGGATATGCTCGATGTGCGTAGAGTCGGCGTCTTGTGCAAATGCAAGATGGGCCAGAACAATCAGCGGAAGAGTCCGCATGTGCGTTTTCCTGAACATTGGAGGCTCGAATGAATCGTCTGATGATAAATACTCGCGACGAACGTTAAGGTTACCTGGCGCCCAGTGAGTTTTTCCCCGATATGTGTGCTCGGCGAAAGCTGACCCATGAAGCCTTGGGAATCGGAACGATAGCGCTTAAGAATGGCGTAATCTGATCCGCTGTCCTTCCAAACGTTTACGGGTGCTTGCCGCATAGTCGGCTACTCGGAACTGATCCCTCTGGCCGTGTCGCCGTCCCGGACTTTGGCGACCGGTGATCGCAAAAACTCGCCGCTTTGGGCGACAAATCCTGCCTGCGCGTACCCGCGACGCAACACGTCACTCCGCTGGCTGGCCATCGATTGGGCCGTCAACGGCCCGCCGCGGCCGGCCGGAGGAGTGCCCGCCGCGGCATTCGGCCCTGGGCCCACCAACATCAACACGTCCTCGCCCTTCCCCTGATTCGGTCCCGCCGGCAGCCGCGGGAGAACCGTCCCACCGGGCGGAGTGCCGCCCTGCAGAATGATCGCGGGGAAGGGCCCGCTCCCCGCCGGCGTGAAGATCCCGATGTCCAGGCCGAGCCGCTCTCCAGGTCCGAAACTCAGATGCATCAGTCGATATCGGGCCGCCCCATCCAGCACAGCCTCCGACTGCACTTCTTTGCCCTTGACGTTTCCCGGAGCGGGCGGCATCTGCCCCACCGCGTAATAGGCCAGGATGCGTTTCATCTCTTCCCGGCGTTTTTCCCATTGAGCGCGATTGGCGACCCTGGTCCCGTCGTTCATCACCATCACGTCGGGTAGGTCCTTGCGCACAGGCAGCGCACTCACCCCAGGCAAGCTCCCCATCGAAGTCTTGATCCGAGGCACGGGAATCTCACGAGGATCGGGCCCCGCCTCCTGCGCGCTCGCCACCAGTACGCCAGCCAGGATTGCTAGAGAAAATCGCGATCTGAGTTTCATCTTGCACCAACCTCTTCCGAACTACCGCTCCACATCCGACCGCACGATCCGTATCCCAAAAACCGATGGCGTCACCGACCGCCCATTGGCCACTTCGAATCGCACCGTAGCCTTCTTCTTATCCGCGATCCCTTCCGCCGCGACCGGATACTCCACATCGAAGAACCGTGTGACCTGCTCCGGACTGCGCCGCGGTCCCGCCTGCTCGCCCACTTTCTTGCCATCCACAAGCACATCGCAAGCGCTCGGTCCGGCATTCTCATTGCTGTAGGTAACAATCAACGTCTGGGGATGCGCCGGGTCCACCGGCAGGTCAAACGAAAACCATTTGGTGGCGTTTCTGCCGAATCGTCCCTCGGCGCGCACCGGCGAACTGCCTTCCCCTTGCTGGTTCGAATCGCGCTCGGCCTGCATCTGCCCCGGTTGCACAAAGCCGATCGTTGCCGCCTCCAGCTTCTTCTGCTTTTCTTCCTGAGTCCGGAATTCCGTCTCTTTTTTGCTCCACTCCACCGGCGTATACATGTCCCAATACACCGCATACCGCCTGCGAGGCAATTGATAGAACGGCGCAAACTCAATCTCCTGCTTCAACCCCACGCCCGATGTCCGGAATGTGCCCGGCTTGTCCACCACCGGCTTCAGCCAGTTCGATACCGGCTCGTCCGGAGCCACCAGCACCGGAGCGTCCGCTCCCGGCGCGCCGCCCCGTCCGCTGGCAGCCGGCCCCAGGTCGCCCGCCAACACCAACGGCCCCCACATCACCGCGAAGCGATTGGGATTGTCGGGCAGCGCCTCCTTGCGCAGCGTCTTGGGCATCGTCATCTCCACCGTGTCTCCCGATTTCCAGGTCCGCGCGATCTCCACGTAGGAATTGGCCGGAGCCACCGTCTCCATCGCCTTGCCATTCACCTTCAAGCGGAATCCGTTGCCCGCCCAATACGGCCGCCTCAGCGCCAGCGTGAATTTCTTCGATGTTTGCGGAGTCACCTTCACCGTCACCGTCTGCCCCACCGGCAAATCGGTCGCAACCTCGAGCTTCACTCCCGCCGATTTCCATTCAGCCGTGGAAGGCGTGTACACGTTCACCCAAAGCTTGTCCCCCGATTCGTAATAGAGTCCGTCCGCGTGCAGCCCATGACTCTCCATCGCCGACCCCACACAGCAGGTGAACGATTGGAACTTCCCCTGGTATTCGTGCTGCACCCCGCGACCCACCGGCACCATGTAGCAGACGCGCCCATCGTCCGGATCCTGCGATGCCAGTATGTGATTGAACAGCGCGCGCTCCTGATAATCTGCGAACCGGATGTCCGTTTGCAGCGAGAACAGCGTCCGGGCCATTTTGATCATGTTGTAGACGTTGCAGGTTTCGGCCGTGCGCCCGTCCACCATATTCGACAACTGGTCCGGCTGTCCGAAGTACTCGTTCCGCGTATTGCCGCCCGTCGCGAAACTGTGGTGTTGCGTCACCTCGTCCCAGAAGTACTTTGCTGCCGTGCCTTCCGTTTCATTCCCGGTATACAGATATACCTTCAGCGCCCCATAGAGTTTGGGAACTTGCGTGTTCCCGTGGATTCCCGGAAGAATATCCTTCTTTTCAGCGAGCCGGTCCACCACCGCCGCGTGATGAAATTTGCCGGCCAGCGATAGCCAGCGCGCGTCGCCCGTATCCGCGTACAGATCGGCCATCACTTCGTTCATTCCGCCGAACTCCGTCGCCAGCATTTTCTGGATCTGCTCACTATTCAGCGGCGCCAGAATCCCTTCGGCCCAGGCGGCGAATTTAATCTCGACATCCAGCGCCGTCCGGTTTCCCGTGTAGCGCCACGCGTCGCGCAAACCGGCGTAGATCTTGTGTTGCACGTACCACGGCGACCACATGCCATTCAGGTCGAAGCCGCCCGACCGGATTATGCCCTGGCTGAGCTGCTGAAACAGAGTCTTCCCCTCAGTCCGGCTCCTGTCCATCACGGCGCCAACATAGCCATCGCCCTGCGCATCTTGGATCACCTTGAGCTCGTTCACGACGTAGTCCGCGCGCTGTTTGTAGCGCGCATCGCCCGTGGCTGCCCACGCGATGCTGACGCCGGAAAGATAATGTCCCACGATGTGTCCTGTGAGCTGCCGGCCGTCTCCGTCCCAGCCGCCATAACCTTGTGCCTTCGGTTCCAGCTTGGCGCTGCGCCGCAGAAACGCCAGCATCCGGTCCGGCTCCAAAGCCAGCAGGTACTCGAGTTCGAGATCCTGGGCATGTTTCAGCGGACCCCCAGTCAAGCGCACGCTATCGAGCGGTATGGGGCGCGCCTTCACCAGGCGGCCTTCGAAATCCAATGCGGGGTTCGTCACCTGCGCAGGGGCAAACGTGGGGACAAATAAAATTGCGATGGCAATCGAAAAGGGTTTATACAAGCCTGGCTCCATTCTCCGTATTCGAGTGTAACGAGTTCCGGCGCCGTATGCGATTGGAAAAGCCGCGAACGGAACTTCGTGCCTATGGGTATTCTGGCAGCCCGCCAAATCCCATAATGCCGCATAGGATTCTGGAGCGAGTGTGGCGCAGACACTGTGTCTGCCGCGCCCCGACTCATCGGGGTGCTTGGCCTTTCGGGCGCTCGCATGTTTCGTGCTGCGCCGCACTGCGTTCCCGGCACTCCGCGACTTTGCTGCGGTCTGCTAGGGATGGGGCGGCCCAATCGCAACCGTAACGTCGGCCCGAGTGGACTTTCCGGCGACTGTCAGAACGATGGGAACGGTAGGGCCCAAAGGCGCGCCGGTAGGAATTCGGACGTTGACCTGCAGCACGCCCGCAACCAGGCCAGTCACCCCGCCCGCATAGATAACCTCGGCATCCGTGCCGCCGATAGTGACGCTAACCGGTTGCGCGAGAGGCATCGGAGCTGGATTGTCGTTCGGTTTTCCGTCGATCCCGCCCGGATTGGTTTGCCCTTCGCCCGTCCCGTAGAAAAAGATGATTGAACCGGCGGGCGCGGCATTGATAGCGGAATTCACCGTGCCGTCCTGATTAATAATCGCCCCGGGACCACGGCCCGAGCTATCCAACGCAAAGATGCCAGGCATTGCGGTCAAGACCGGAACGGCGACAGTATTCGATCCCTTACTCTGATACACCACCTGTAGCTGCGTAGAGCTCTTGCCGCTAATCCCGTAGGGCGCCACTGCGCTAACCTGGCCGGCCAGCGAATAGATCATGGCGGCCGCTGTTCCATCAAAGAGTACTTGGGTTCCTGCCAGAGATGTGGACACGTAGCCGTGGCTATCGAGTTGTAAGCCGGCGAGGGTGCTCGGTCCCAATCCCGATCCAAAGATCGTGATCAACTCACCCGGCGCCACGGCACCGCCGGCAAAACTTGCAGAATTCACGATTCCCGCTAGGGAGATTGCTGGGGCCGGCGGAGTGATCGTCAGGCTGAATCCATTCGTGGCTGTGGCGTTCGCGCTGTCCGTCACCTGTACGGTGAAAGTGAAGGTACCGGCCGAACCGGGAACCCCGCTCAATATGCCGGTGAGAACTCCGCCGAGGCCTGCCACCGAGAGCCCGGGCGGAAGACCGCCGCCCACAACCGTCCAGCTCTTGTACGGCGGCGTTCCACCAGTAGCGGCCAGAGACAGCGAATACGGACTGCCGACTGTGCCTGGAGGCAAGGGGGACGTCGTGACAATCGAGAGCTTGGGCACCGGAATAACAGTGAAAGTAAATAGGTCTGAAACGCCACCTCCAGGATTTCTAACTTCCACCAGAAGGTTGCCCAGGCTGCTGACGAGACTGGCGGGCGCCAGCGACGTCAACTGTGTTGCATTGATAAAGGTGGTTGCCAGGTTGGAGTTGCCCATCTGGACAGTGCATCCGGAGACGAATCCAGTGCCGTTGATTGTCAGCGTGAAACCGCCGCTGCCCACAATCGCGGAGCTCGGGCTCAGCGAGGTAATAACCGGATTCGGTGGACCGATCGTAAAACCGACTCCGTTGGAAGTAATTCCGCCGGACAGCACGCTCACGGTGGCGGTCCCAGGCGATGCGATCAAGTTCGATGGCGCCGAAGCCGTCAACTGGGTTACATTTGCAAAACTGGTGGCCACCGCGGATCCGTTCCATTGAACAATCGCTCCGCTGGCAAACCCGCTTCCATTGACCGTGAGAGTAAAGGTCGGAAAAGGATAACCGGCGGCAATGGAACTCGGATTCAAACTGGTAATGGTGGGCGCGGTAGCAGCGCCAAGATAAAGCATAGGGAAGAGCAGCGCGAGGCCTGCCAACCCAATGCGGGCAAGTGTAAAGCGCACTGGCCCAATTCTACTCCTGGTTTGGCTTCGATACTACGGATTTCCCGCCATAAACAGATATCAAGGGGGGGGATGAGAACGTCGAAAACTGGAGGGGGCAAACGAAGGTCTGGTGCTACCTTTTCAGGATCGGATTTCTACTCAGAGGGCCGCAATTGCCATGAGTAGTATTGCTTGCAGGCGCTCACGCTCCTCTACCTGCGCTTCGTCGTCGGATACGGACTTCACGTCATTCAGCCTGAGGAACCCGTGCGCATAGGCCGCCTCCAGTTCGTTGTTGCCCTCCAACTCAGGGGTAGCCGGCGATCCGAAAAGCGTCACAAACTTGTCGTCGTTCATTATCGCCCTCCTCAATAAAAGGCTAGCCCGTGCCACCATCTTAATGCGATCGATCCCAATGTAGGTGCTCGGGGCCAACCGTTGGCGCTGGCCCGTCGTCTAAGGTCGCAAGGAGAATCTCGTGCGGACACTTCTCGAACAGCTTGGCCAGGATCTGCGCTACGCCCTTCGGATGATCGGCAAGAATCCGGCCTTCACAGCTTTGGCTGCTCTCTCGCTGGCGCTTGGCATCGGCGCCAATACCGCCATCTACAGCTTCATGGACGCCATTCTGATGCGCTCCCTGCCGGTGCAGAATCCGGAAGCCCTGGCGCTTGTTCAGTACAGCACGAAAGACTTTCCCGGCCGTCGCTCACGGGTTCAGCGGCAGCAATTTTCGCGATTCCCATCGCGGGTTGGTCAGCGGTAATATCCCGTTTCCAGCGTACGAGGCCCTGCGTGAGGGAAACACAGCCTTCACCTCCCTGTTCGGTTTTGCGAATGCCGGCAACCTGACCATGCTGGTGCGCGGCGACGCCGCTACGGCCCGCGCCGAATACGTCACCGGCGATTTCTTCCGCACCATGGGCGTGGGTTCCTCCGCCGGACGCCTGCTCGATCCAACGGATGACCGTCCCGGCTTGCCGCCCGTGGCAGTAGCCAGCTATGCCTACGCGGCGCGGCGTTTCGGCGAAGTCTCCAAGGCCGTCGGCCAGCCGGTGCTTCTGAATAACATCCCCTACACGATCGTCGGAGTGTCGGCCCCGGAATTCTATGGCATGTATCCCGGCAGCGCGATCGATCTCTATCTGCCGATGCGGTCGAGCATCGCGCTGACGGCTCGTCCCGGCTTCGACCCGAACGCGCGATATCTCGACAAGAACAGCTATTGGGTTCAGGTGATCGGACGGCTTCGCGCCGGCGTCACGCTGGCGCGGGCCCAGGACGCGCTGAAACCAACCTTCCAGGCCTATGTCGCTTCTACCGCGTCGAATGACAAGGAGCGCGCCGACCTCCCCCAGTTCTACCTGCAGGAAGCCGCCGGCGGCATGGACTTTCTGCGCCGCCGCTATTCGAAGCCGCTCTACGTGCTGATGACCATGGTCGGGCTGATTCTGGCGATCGCCTGCGCCAACATCGCGAACCTGCTGCTGGCGCGCGCCGCAGGGCGACGGCGCGAGATGGCGGTGCGGCTCAGCCTGGGAGCCGGACGCGCACGCGTCATCCGCCAACTTCTTACCGAAAGCCTGCTGCTGGCCATGATCGGCGGCCTGCTCGGGATCCTGATCGGCAAGTGGGGTATCGCCGTGCTGTCCGTGTTGCTCGCGAACGGCCAGGAGAACTTCGTGTTGAACGCCAACCTGAACTGGCATGTGCTGGCGGTAACCATCGCGGCGGCGCTCGGCACCGGACTGCTGTTCGGACTTGCCCCGGCGCTGCAGACTTCCCGCGTGGACCTGACGCCCGCGCTGAAACAGACGCGTGGCGGCGAGCCATCGGCAGGCGGGCGGCGCCGCTGGTGCCGCGCCGGTCTCAGCCGCATGCTGGTGGTTTCGCAAATCGCGATTTCGCTGCTGCTCGTGGTTGCGGCCGGACTCTTTGTGCGGACCATGTCCAACCTGCATGCAATCTCTACCGGGTTCAATCAGGAACACATCCTGCTGTTCTCCATCAATGCCTGGCAAACTGGTTACCGCGACCAGGCATTGACCCGGTTCTACGACACTTTGCAGGAGCGTCTGGCGGCCGTTCCGGGAGTGCGCAGTGCAACCCTCTCCGATATCACGCTGCTCTCCGGATCGGCCACCAGCAACTCGATCAACGTGCCCGGCGCGCCGCCGGGAGTGAAACCGAGCGCTTACATGCTTACCGTCGGCCCCGCGTACTTCGAGACGATGAAGATCCCGATCCTGCTGGGCAGCGACTTCACGCCGCGCGACATGGACAGCCAGCGCGTGCTGGTGAACCAGCTCTTTGCCAAGACCTACTTCGGTAACAGAGTCCGATCGGCCGGCACTTCACTATGGGCAGCGGCAAATTCGCGAAGGACATCGAGATCGTCGGCGTGGTGAAGAATGTCCGCTACCAATCGCTGAAGCGGGAAATTCCAGCTACTGTATACCGGACTTGTTGCAGCGACAACGTTCGCGGCGTCACCTACGCTCTCCGCACCGCGGGCGATCCGCTCTCGATGACCGCGAGCGTGCGCGAACTGGTTCGGCAGGCGGATTCGCGCATCCCGTTCACCAACGTGACCACGCAGGAGCGGGTGATCGACCAGGGCATGGGGCAGGAGCGGACGTTCGCCACGCTGTGCACAGGCTTCGCGCTGCTGGCGTTAGCGATCGCCGGCGTGGGACTTGTACGGAACGATGGCGTACACCGTAGCCCGGCGGACCGGCGAGATCGGCATTCGGATGGCCCTGGGCGCGCAGCGCGGACGCGTGGTCTGGATGGTGCAGCGCGAGGTGCTGATGCTGGCCGCCGCCGGAGTGGCGATCGGCATTCCGGCGGCATACAGCGCGGCGACGTTGGTAGAAACGTTCCTCTTCGGCATGAAGGCGCGAGATGCGGTCACGCTGACGGTAGCTCCGGCGGTGCTGCTGTTGGCGGCGATCGTCGCAGGGTATGGACCGGCGCTGAGAGCGTCGCGGATCGATCCAATGACGGCGCTACGGGAAGATTGAGCAGTTCGCGGTGCTTCGACAAGAAATCCTGGACATTCCCTTTCGCATTACCGCCCGTCGGATATGGCGGCCGACGCGGGACTCGTTACTACTCGATCGGGCATTGCGCCGCAAGCGCGCGCAAATCGCGCCAGCCGTAGCCGCCGTGAAATTCTCCCTTCTCGGTAATCAGCCGCTCGGCGCCCAGAGCCTCATAAAAGCCGTTCGACGGATTCGCCGAGTCGCCGAACAGCAGCGCGGTCAATCCGTCTTCTCTTCTTCGTCAGAACCAATCGTATCCCAAACTTTTTCCTAACCGACAATCTAGGTCGACCGTCTACCCAGTGTGCGCCGATCAGGGTAGAATGTCTTCCAAGGGTGTGCCGAACGAACCGTCAGACCGCATCGAACTGTTGCAAGGCACGCTGGACATGCTGATCCTGCGCACGCTGCTCTTCGGCCCCGCCCACGGCCACCAGATTGCCAAACACATCCAACGCACTACCGAGGAAGTTCTGCAGGTGGAACACGGCTCCCTCTATCCGGCGCTGCACCGCCTCGAACGCAAGGGCTGGATTGCCGCAAAATGGGAACCGGCCGGCAAAGAGCAGAAGCGCGAATTCAAATACTACCGGCTTTCCGAGGCGGGCCGGAATCGCCTGCTGGCAGAGGAGTCGAAGTGGAAACAGATGACCAGCGCGATTGCGCGCGTCATGTGGCCGGCTGAGGAGAGCTGAGATGTTTTGGCGGAAGCGGAAGCAACGCGAACAGGACTTGGACCGCGAACTGCGACTCCACTTGGACCTGGAAACCAAAGAGCAGCAGGATTCCGGTTTGCAGGCGGAGGCAGCGCAATTCGCAGCGCGCAGGCGCTTGGGCAATGCTACGCTACTCAAAGAAGACGTTCGGCAAGCCTGGGGATGGACTTGGGCGCAGCAGATCGGTCAGGACATCGCCTACGCTCTACGCCTCCTCCGCAAGAGCAAGGCCTTCAGCGCGGCGGCAGTGCTCTCGCTGGCCCTCGGCATCGGCGCCAACACCGCGATCTTCGGCCTCATCGACGCATTGCTGTTTAAGCCATTGCCCATCCGCGATCCCCAATCTCTCCTCTTCCTTGCCAAACAGGCGCAAAACGGCGTGGATACTTCCTTCTACTACGAAACCTATCACCGGCTTTCGCAGCAGCAGCCGTTCTTCCAGGAACTTGCGGCTTACGGAGAGCGGGCGCGCATGAACGTGAGCGTCGACACCGATTCCGAGTCCGTCATGGGCGAACTCGTCTCGGGGAATTACTATGGCGTGCTCGGCGTGCTGCCCATTGCGGGCCGCGTATTCTCGCCCAGAGACGATCGTGTGCCGGGAGGCCATCCGGTCGCCGTGATTAGCGACACATATTGGCAGCGTCGGTTTGCAAGGGCGGAGTCCGCGATAGGCAAGGAGATTCTGATCGACGGGACGCCCTTCACGATTGTCGGCGTGACTCCGCCCGGCTTCCACGGGCTGCAGGTTGGCGACTCGCCGGAGATCAGCGTGCCGATCATGATGCAGCCGCAGGTGATGCCCGATCGCGAGAACTGGCTGGGGCAGCCGCGCAACACGGTCACCTGGCTAACGCTCTTCGGAAGGCTGCGACCCGGCGTCGCTATCCCGACAGCAACTGCCGGTTTGCAGGTGATGTTTCACAACATCCAAACGCGGCTCGCCGAGGAACTCGGACTAGGCCAGGCCAGTTGGAGACAGGAATGGGTGGAGGCCAAACTGGTACTGACGCCCGGAGGGGCAGGTCTCTCCGATCTGCGGCGGCAATATCGCAGTGCGCTGTTCGTATTGATGGGGGTAGTGGGATTAGTGCTGCTCATCGCCTGCGCCAACGTTGCGAACCTGCTGCTGGCGCGGGCGGCGGCGCGTCGGCGTGAGCTCGCGTTGCGGTTGGCCCTGGGCGCCACTCGTGGACGCCTGATGCGCCAGTTGCTGGTGGAAAGCGCGATATTGAGTGGGGCCGGCGGCGCCCTGGGAATCGCCTTGTCCTACTGGGCAAGCGAACTGTTGCTGCGTTTCCTTTCCGTCGGCCGGTCGGTAATCCACCTCGATCTTTCCCCGGACTGGCGCGTTCTGGGCTTCACCGCCGGCGCTTCCATGCTGACCGGCATCCTCTTCGGACTGGTGCCTTCCATGCGCGGCGCCGCACTGGACCTGGCGCCGGCGCTCAAGCAGGGCGAGCGCGGCACGAGCCCGCCGCAACGTTTTGCGCGAGCGTTGTGCGTGGCGCAATTCGCGCTCTCGCTGGTCCTGCTGATCGGCGCCGGTCTGCTGGTGCGCACCCTGCATCACCTGGACGACATCGACGGCGGCTTTCCGCGCGACCGTGTCTACACCGTCTCGCTTTCGCCGCGCGGCAGCGATCAGAAGAATGGCCCGAACGGACTGCGGTTGAACGGCATCTATCTGGACCTGCTTGAGAGAGTCCGCGCCATTCCCGGTGTTGCCGCAACGTCGCTCTCGGGCACACCGCCTGTGATGCGCGGATACCTTCGTCCCTATGTGACCCCCGATGGCCGCCGCTTCTCGGCCGCGCAGAATCAGATTTATCCGGGCTACTTCGCAGCGCTGGGTTCGGCGATCGTGCAGGGTCGCGACTTCGGCCGGGCGGATTTGGTGGAAGGCGCGCCCTATGTCGCGGTGATCAACGAGAGGCTCGCGCGCAGTGTGTTTCCCGGCGAAAATCCGATTGGCAAAACAGTGGTGTGCACCGGCCGCATCGACATGGGGCAGAGTGGGAGTGCCTGCGAGATCATCGGCGTGGCCCGCGACATTCCATATGCCACACTCAAGTCCGAGCCCGTGAATCAGGTGTATATGACCTTTCTCCAGTGCCCCACCGGTCGGGGCCAGATGGAACTGATCGTGCGCGCGGCAGGGGACGCCGCGAGTGTGGCGGCGCCGATGCGTCGCGAGGTGGCCGCGATCGATCCGCATCTCCCGGCCTTCGTAATCCGCACTCTGGCCACAGAGGTGGATGCGAGCCTGACGCGCGAGCGGCTGCTGGCACTGATGTCGATGATCTTCGGGGGCCTGGCGGCGCTGCTGGCCGCGATCGGTCTGTACGGCGTGGTGGCGTATTCGGTGGGCCGTCGAGCGCAGGAGATTGGCGTCCGTATGGCGATGGGCGCGCTGCCTGGACGAGTGCTGCGGCAGGTGCTTCGCGAAACCCTCTGGCTGGCGGCGCTCGGCATCGTGTGTGGCTTACCGGTGGCGTACGTGGCGACGCGTTTGCTCGGAGGATTCCTGTACGGCGTGAAGCCTGGCGATCCGGCGGTGCTGCTGGCGAGTGTGGCCTTTCTGGCGACCGCCGCCGTTCTGGCCGGCTACATTCCTGCCCATCGAGCGGCGAGCATCGACCCGGTAGTCGCCTTGCGCAACGAGTGAGCGTCAGCCAAAATGAGTGGGCGGCTGCCTACGCTTGAAGCCCATCCTCGTTTTCGTCGGCGCAGCATTCGGACTCTCCATCGCACTGAGTCTCGTGATCGGGTTGACCGGTGGATACCAGAGCCGGCTCATCGGGCTGGGGTATTTGTCGATGGTGGTGCCCAGCTCTTGCAGTCGCGGTCGCCCACTTCGCGACGAATGAAGCGCCGCACATTCACTGGGGCCGCTTTCCGCTCAGGTATCTTCCGGTGGCTCTGTTCCTGGTTCCCGGCGTCCTGCACGCGGTGATGCTGCCTTTGATGGCGATCGCCGGAGGAGGACTGCATTGGCAGGTCTGGCTGACTCCGAATCCGAACGGGCTGTACGATACTCCGCTGTCCCGTGGTTGGGGCACGGTGACCCTCCAGGAACTCATCGGAGACATCGTGCTCAACGCCATCGTTGGCCTAATCGTGGTTTCCTTTCTGGCGCTTTTCGAGGAAGTCGGCTGGCGGGCATGGCTGTTACCTAGGCTTCGCTCCCGAATGAGCGCGCGCCGCGCGGTGGTGGTCACGTCCATTGTGTGGGCGCTCTGGCATATCCCGTTCCAACTTTCGGGGATTATGCACATCAATGGCGTGTCCCCGCTCAAACTCGCCCTGACCCTACCGTTCGGAACGCTCAGCGCCGGTCTGATTCTCGGGTGGCTCTGGCTGCGCACGGAAAGCATCTGGCTGGTGGCCATCGCTCACGGCGCGCTGAACAACTGGGGACAGTACGCGTTCAAGTACATGGAAGATTCCGGGATGCCGGATCGGGATCTGGCCGTGCTCACTGCCGGATCGCTGGGCCTCTTTGCCGTCGGGCTCGTCCTGCTCGGTCGGTTCGAGACTCAGGAACACGCGGCGAAGTAGTTGCGGTTAACGCTTTTGCCTCCTCCCTCGTCTTAGCTGCCGGAGGGGACAACTATGCCGTTCGTCCATGTACTGCTCCGTACGTTGCTGGTTTCCACCGTGATCGCTCGGGTGGTCTGCGCCAGTGATTTCACCGGCGTCTATGCGAAGATCGATCGCGTCGTCATCGAAAATGACACGGCCCAGGTCTGGGGCGTGTTCGCCGCGGCCAAGCCCAATGACCGAAACGAATACCTGGCCCCGGTGCGCGGCTATCTCTACTTCAAACTGGGACCGAACGCGGAACTGACTCGCAACGAGTGGAACGATCTGAAACAGGTTGCGGGAAAGGATGAGATCGTCGCATTCGCGACCCGGCCGTTTTCCGCGCAGATCCGCAAAACCGGGGACAAGCCCGCGAATCCGGACGTCTATTCGATAAACACCGGCGTCGTTCGCGTGCGCGGCAAAAGCGATTACGCCCCGGTGCGCTCCCTGTTAGACTTCAAAGACTGAGGACCACCATGGCTTCCCAAAGCGCTCTGCTGGCGCGGGGCGGGGTCTATCGAACATCCGGGCGAGACGGTCTGTTGATCGCCTTGGCATCCATCCACGCCGTTTTCCTGCTCGCTATTCCCATACTGCCCGTCATCGCCTTGGGGGTCTGGTGGAACTCGAACACCATCTCTCACAACTTCATCCACCGCCCCTTCTTTCGCAGCCGCGCGGCAAACATCCTGTTCGCCGCCGGTCTCAGCGTGCTGCTTGGCATTCCGCAGTCGCTGTGGCGCGACCGGCATTTGGCGCATCACGCCGGCGCCCCGCCGCGCGTTCGATTCACTCGCGAATTATGGGCCCAGACCGCGCTCGTCCTCGCGCTATGGGCCGCCATCGCCGCGCATGCGCCCGCATATTTTTTCTCCGTCTACGTGCCGGGTTATCTGCTGGGCTTGGCGATGTGCGCCCTTCACGGGTATTACGAGCATGCGCACGGCGCCACCAGCTACTACGGCAGGCTGTACAATCTGTTGCTCTTCAACGACGGCTACCACGTGGAGCACCACGCGAACCCAGCTGCACACTGGACGCGCCTTCCCGATAGGCTGCCCGCGGCGCGACAAAGCGGCTGGCCCGCGCCGCTACGCTGGATCGAGGAGTGCAATCTGGACACGCTCGAGCGCCTGCTGCTCCGTTCCGTAGCCCTGCAGCGATTCGTTCTGCGAACGCATGAGCGGGCGCTGCGGGCCGTGCTCGCATCATCCGGAATGGCGCGCCCGAAGCGTGTCGGCATCATCGGCGGCGGACTCTTTCCTCGCACCGCGCTCATCCTCCGCACGCTGCTGCCGGAGTCGCGGCTTACCATCGTCGATGCCAGCCGCGAAAATCTCGATTGCGCCAGCAGCCTGCTTCGCGCGCCGGAAATTGAATTCCGTCACGAACGCTACACCGGCGGCGGCGACTTCGACCTGGTTGTCCTGCCGTTGGCCTTCCGCGGCGACCGCTCCGCCATCTGCGCCCGTCCTCCGATGGGCGGGGTGCTGGTTCACGACTGGATCTGGCGCCGATGGGGCCATGGTCGGATCGTATCGATCGCCCTGCTGAAGCGCGTTTATCTGGTGCGACCATGAGACCAGCGAGCCTGCTGTTAGTAATGGTTCTGGCGAAATGCATCGCGCTCGCGGGCCACAGCGTGGCGCTCAGTTGGTGGTCGCCGGCCGCTTACTTCTGGCACGATGCCCTGGTGATCCTACTGGCGGTGGCGCTCGACTTTGCTCTGGCGCGACATCCACGCATCGCATGGACTACCTACGGCGTCTTAGCGCTGTATGTCGCGATGAACATCCCTGTGATGCGGGTGCTCTCGACGCCATTGACCTGGGCGATGTGGCGAGCGGCCCGCGGCCCGCTCCTCGATTCCATCCGCTTCTACGTTACTTGGGATAACGCGCTGCTCTTCTTCGCGGTCCTTGCAGTGGCAGCAGTCGCGCCGATCGCGTTCCGCCGCGCGCGGTACGGGCCGCTGATCGCCGGAGTTGCCGCGGTCGCTCTACTCGGGCCGCTGGCCCAGCATCGCGTGGAAACGTTGGGCCTTGAACGAAACGCCTGGACTGCGCTGATCGCCACCTCGCTCCCCAGAATCTCATCGCGCCCTAACGCCGCGGAATGGCGCGCCGCCGGCTTCGACCGCACACCGCAGGAAGATCTCACGCGCTTTCGGGGAACCGCCGCCGGTTTCAACGTCATCCTGGTGAGCCTGGAATCCACCGCTGCGCAATATCTGGGACTCTACGGCGCCGCGGCCGATCCTATGCCGCGGCTCTCCTCGCTGGCGCGCTCCGCGATCGTATTCGAAAACGCCTACGCCGTTTATCCCGAGAGTATCAAGGGTCTCTTCTCGATCCTCTGTTCCACCTACCCGGCGTTCGATAGTGCGGGCGCCACCTACGCCTCCGCTCCTTGCGACGCGCTGCCGGAGACTCTCTCCCACCGCGGATATCGCACAGGGCTATTTCACTCCGGCCGTTTCGGGTACCTCGGCATGGAATCCGTGATCCGCCATCGCGGCTTCGATACGCTCGCCGACGCAGGCGATATCGGTGGCAACCACGAGTCCAGTTTTGGCGTCGATGAGCCTTCTGCGGTCGCGCGAATTCTCCGTTGGGTCGACGAGGGCCCAGCGGAAAAACCGTTCTTTCTCACATACCTGCCCATCGCGGGACATCACCCGTACGAATCACCTGAGGCTGGGCCCTTCCCGGACGGTGACTCGTTTGGTCGTTATCGAAACGCGCTCCACTACGGCGACGCAGCGCTAGGAACGCTGATCGATGGCATCGCTGCCCGGGGACTCGGCCAAAGAACCGTGTGGATCATCCTCGGCGATCACGGTGAGGCCTTCGGCCAGCATGATGGCAACTTCGGGCACACCTTTCAGCTCTACGAAGAGAACATTCACGTGCCGTTGCTGATCGCCGCGCCGGGTCTGATTCCCCGGCAACTCCGCAGCCGTCAGGTGGTCAGCCTCATCGACACCGCGCCGGCCGTATTGGACTTGGTCGGCGCCCCGGCGTCTGTCAGTCATCAGGGCCGCTCGCTGCTGGATCCGTCCCCTCGCCTCGCGTTCTTTTTTGCCGACTACTCACTCGGACTGCTGGGCCTCCGCGACGGGCCGCGCAAGCTGATCTACGAGTTGGACACCAGCCGTTCGCGGCTCTTCGACCTGACTCGCGATCCGGGCGAGGCCACCGACATCTCATCGCAAGACCCAGCCCGGACCCGCTGGTACGGACAGAATCTGCGCAACTGGAGTGTGGCCCAGCGTGCATTGTTCAAGGCTGCGAGATGATTCGCGCTCCGGATTATCCTAGGGGGGCTGGAATCTCATCGTGGGGCAGGCTTCAGCCTGCGGTGGGCTTCAGCCCGCCAATTTCCGAGCGCCCTACGACCGTCTTTACGGACTAAAGTCCGTAGCCGGCTGAAGCCTGCCCCACGAATAATCATCAAAAATATTCGACGCAGTACACTAGGCGCCTGGTGGACATTCTCATTACACGCTCGCGTCCAGTCAAGTAGGTTCCGATCCGAGCCGCGACCGTGAGGGAGCGGTCTACTAACTATTTACAGATCTAAAGCCTCGTATCAGGCATCAGGCAAGAACATTGGACTCACTACGGCGCCGTAAGCGAGTTGCGCTTATACGAAAGCGCTCGTGTGGGAAAGGAAACAAACGATGAAATTTCTTGCGAGAGGTCTGAACTCCAACCGGCGTTGGTTCATGAAAAAAACACTGGCTGCCTTCGGGGCCGCCAGCGCGGGACACACTCTGTTGGCAGACAGTTCGAGTGGTCTACTCACCAAAGGCGATGCGGCCCTGCTCCGCTTTGCCGCTGCAGCCGAGATTCTCGAAAGTGACTTCTGGATACAGTACAACGAACTCGGTGGAATCCAGGACAATGAGGTGCCGGGCGGGAGCGGAAATCCCACCTATACAGCCAAGCTTGAGACTCTGGACGAGGACTTCCCGCAATATGTCCACGACAACACGGATGATGAGATCACTCACTTTACATTCTTGAATGCATATCTGATGTCAAAGGGCGCGGCTCCCGTCAATCTGGATGCATTCCGGACTTTGCCGGGCAGCAAAGCTACCGGATCCAGCGGAAAGCCACGACTCACAAACCTCATGCAACTGACTCTGGATACCAGTTGGTGGACGCGGTATCGCAGCAGCGCCAATAATCCCGATCTCGATCCTAATTTCGTGTTCCCGCAGGCTGTCCCCGGCCTGGCTTCCGGGCAGTTTACGGCAATTCCCAGAACCGACGCCGATCTGGCGCCGGATGCTCACATCCAGGCCATCGCCAACACCGCCGGGTTCCACATGCCGACCATCGAACAAGGCGGCAATAGTCTCTACCCCTCGATGGCACAGAGGGCCAGCAGCGTGGAAGTGTTGCGTATCTTAATCAGCATCGGGCCGACGGAAACCATGCACTTTCAAACCTGGGCTGACAAGGCGGGCAATGCGCCGCCCCTCACCGACCCCACCAACGGACTGGTGTTTCCCGACCTCAATTCCCCACCCTTTGGCGGCGAAACCTTTCAAACCAACCTGATCATGCCCGAGCCGTGCCCGTTTCTGAGCCGAAGCCTCCCGGCATGTTCGATCATTCGACCTACGGAAACGACCGGAGCTGCCACGGGAGCCCTCAAATTCTTGACCGCTATGGGCCTCTTCATCGGCCAGTCCGCTGCGTTCTTTGAACTGCTCGGCGGCCTTGCCGCGGACGCCGATAACGCGAGAAGGCGAGTCGGTCGCGACGACTAAACAAATTAAACCCCATGGCCGTTTTGGGCAATCCGATTGAGAGGAGATTAACAGATGACCGCTGAAGTAAAAAGCAAGATAGTCGACGAAGTGAAACGGTTCGCTACGGACCTGAACCTCTCGGAGTCGCAGAGCGCTAAGCTACACACGGCATACGAAAAGGCCGAAGAACGAATAGAGCAGATCCGCAGGGAGTTTCCAGACGTGACCCGGGCGGATGTGGTGAAGAAACTCGCGGGCGCGCGCGACCAGATCCGTGAACACGTCGTCCACTTCTTGACGCCGGAGCAGTTAGCCAAGTGGGATGCCGAGATCGCCAAAGCAAGAACGTTCCTGGGCCATCCGATGAAGTCCTGACCAGTTCAGGATGGAAGGAGTGTGGAAAGACTCCAACTACGCTCTGCCGGTCGGTGACGCTGCGCTATTCATGCCGCAGCGCAATCATCGGGTCGATTCGAGAGGCGCGTGACGCTGGGGCGTATCCAGCCAGAATCGAGGCCGCGGCCAGCAGCCCGATCGATGCCGTGATTGCCAGAGGGTCGTTGTGCTTCATCCCAAAAAGAAACGACTCGACATAGTGTGTCGTGGCCCACGCGGCAGCGAACCCGATGGACTCTATTGGCTCCTATATCGTCGCGGTCGTCGAGTTCGCGGCCGAGCAGAACCGGAATCTGCATGGCGGTAAAGAAGCGTGGACCGACATGCAGCACCGAAGCGCCCGGCTCCCTCCCTGGCGGCGGTGGCACGCCGGGCACGGTGATGCCGTATTGGGAACCGGAACCAGACACCAAAGCATAGTCGGAGAGAGTGGCCTCGCGTACCCCAGGCACGGCGCGTAACCGACTCCAAAGAGTCGCGTAAAAGCGCGCGAGCGGCACATCTTTGTAACCGACCTGTCTGGCATTCAGGCTGACGAGCAAGACGTTTTCACGATTGAAGCCGAGCTCGATCGAATTGAGATTCGAGAGTGTCCGCACGAAGAGACCGGCGGCGATGACCAGCACGAGCGTAATCGCCACCTGCAAGACTACGAGTAGTTGCCCGAGACTGACCCGAATCAAGGAGTGGCGCTCGAATCCGTGCGATGCGGTCGCCTTGGACCCCTTCAACGCCGGTGAGAGATCCACCTTGGTGGCGCGTATGGCGGGAATCAGCCCGAGGAGGCTTCCCGCCGCCAGTGACAGGGCAAACGTAAACGCCAATACGCGCCAGTTCAGATCCGCATGAAGCGTAAAGGTGGCGCGTCCGTTGGCCAGCAGCCAGGTGATGAACTCGATTCCCAGAATGGCCACGGGCATTGCGAACAGACCGCCGATAAAGGCCAGCAGCACGCTCTCCGTGAACAACTGCCGAACCACTCGAAGCCGGGCGGCGCCAAGGCTGAGCCGGACCGCGATCTCACGGCGTCTCGCGGTGGCCCGCGCCAGCAGGAGACTGGCGATGTTGGCGCAGGCAATGGCAAGAATCAGTCCGACCAGCGTCATGAGCACGTAGAGGGGTTTGGAATAATCCCGCCGCAGAGAATCGATACCGCCGCTGCCTTCCTCGGCCAGCAGGGCAGGCAGGTCGGCTTTCTCCTGCTGAGAAGCGCTGCTATCGACGAATTGGTGGAATTGGGCAGCGAGTGCGGCTTGCGCCTGACCCATGCCGATCCCTGGGCGCAACCGTCCAATCATTTGCAGCCAATACTGGTTCCGATTCGAGAAGCGTTGCGCGTCCGCAGGCTGAGCAGCGAAGGAGGCACAGGAATGCAAAGGGATGAATACGTCCGGGGCCCCGCCCGGATCGACTCCAAAGAAGTCCGGCGCGGATACCCCGACGATTGCGAAAGGCGTGCCGTTGATGAGGATAGACTGGCCAATGGCGCCGGGGCTCTGGGCAAGACGGCTGCGCCAGTAACGATCTGCGATCACGGCCACGGGTGCTGCGCCGAAGCGGTCGTCGTCCTCTTCGATCCATCGGCCGGCCGCCGGCCTCACTTCCAGGGCGCTAAAAAACTGCCGGATACAAGCTGCACGTCACCGGGCTCGGCTTGGTCCCTAATCGTGAGATTGAGCCGGGCGCCGGTGAAGGCGAAGAGCCCGGCGAGCACTTCCCGATCCGCGCGCAGGAATTCAAGCGCGGGGTAAGGTAAGCTGTCACCCGTAACGCCGGTGTGGGGATCGGTGCTCCAGCTACCGCTGAGCTTGTGCGCAACGGCAGGAAAACCTTTGGCGTGCCATTTGAAGGTGATCAGTTGTTCGGGATGGGGCGCCGGCAGCGGCCGCAGCAGAATCGCATCCATGAGGCTGTAAATGGCGGTGTTCGCGCCAATGCCAAGGGCGAGCGACAGCACGGCCATCGCGGTGAACAACGGGTTCTTGCGGAGCGTCCGCCACCCGTATCGCAGGTCTTGAGCAAGCCGTTCCCACGATGTCCAACTCCACGTTTCGCGTATACCCTCTTTGATTGAGAGTACGTTGCCAAACTCCCGTCGGCTCAAGCGCTCGGCTTGTTCCAGCGGCAGGCCCGCGTGAACGTTCTCCTCCACTTCCCGGGCGATGTCGAAGGCAATTCCTGCATCGAGATCGGCGTCGCGTTGATTGCGCCGCCAAAAGTTCCACCGCATTGGTCCTCCTCCTATGCCGGGCGCATCACTCGGGCAATCGTCTTCACCAGCCGGTTCCATTTGGATTGCTCGGCGACAAGCTGCTTTTTCCCGGCCGTGGTCAGCCGGTAATACTTCGCCCGGCGGTTCAACTCCGAAGCCTTCCACTCCGACGAGATCAATCCCTGCGCTTCCAGGCGATGCAGCGCGGGGTACAGAGAGCCGCGTTCGATCTTCAGCAGATCCGCGGAGCTGCGCCGGATCGTTTGGCCGATACCATGTCCGTGCTCCGGTCCCCACTGGAGGGTCCGCAGAACGAGCATATCGAGGGTGCCCTGAAGCAATTCAATTTGATCCGGCTGTCGATCGGTCTTAGGCATGATGCACTAGAAGAAATACTAGTAGAGCAATGGATCGTTGTCTACTCGATTGTCTTCTAGAGCCAGACCCGGAACTCAGTTTTCGTCACGCAGGACCACGATGGGGTTCACAATCATCGCCCGGCGCGCGGGGACGAAGCTTGCAATCGCCACCGCGCCCGCCAATACCAGCGGGGCGGACAGCCACACCCATAAGGCCGGGAAACCGCTGCCGCGTGTTATTCCGGCCAGCCATCGCGATAAAGCCAGCGATGCGAGCATGCCGGCCGCGGCGCCTGCGCCGGCGAGTCGGCCGCCCTCCCCCATCACGTGGCCGATGATGCGCCATCGCTGTGCTCCTAGCGCCATCCGCATCGCTAGCTCGCGGCGACGCTGCCGTGCGGCGTCGCTTAAGGCGCCGAACAGACCGAGAACGCTGAGCAGCAGCGCCATCGTGCCCGACGCGCCCAGAATCATGGTCGCGATGTGCAGTGGCGCCAGTGAAGTCTGAGTGAGATAGGTGTCGAGGGTCCTGAGGATCATGGGAGCCGGGCCGCTGCCTTGCACGGATTCGATGACGCGCCGCAAATCGGCCAGCGAAGGGCCGTTCTCCTCCCGAGTCTCAACGATCATCGTCATACGCGGGAGCGCGTCTTGAAGCATCGGGAGATAGAGCGCGGGCTCCACCTGCCGCTGAAAGGTTCCGAGCGACGCCGATTGCGTTACGCCTATGATCGTGGTCCGCCGGCCCTCTTCGTCGATGAGCGCCGACCCCACCGCAGTGCCGCCGAAATACAGGTCGGCGGCTTCCCGGTTGACGATGCCGATGCGGCACTCGCGGAACGTATGGCCGGCGAAACTCCGGCCCGCGAGCAGAAGCAAGCCCATGGCATCGAAGTAGCCCGGCGAAACCACGTGAGTGTCCAGCTCTCTGGTCGGCAGCTCAGACGCGACGGGCGCCCGAAAATGCGCGCCGGCGATCCCGCCAGGCGTGGGTCCTGCCTGGTTGAGGCGGTTGTAGTACAGGGAGGGGCGGTTTCCCTGTGCCAGCTTCCGCATCGCTACGACGCCGATCACTTCCACCGGCACGCCCGCGGCGTCCAGCAGGATTCGGCCGGGAGTGTTCTCTCCGAACAGTTCCTCGGCAGCCGTTTCATTCACAATCGCGGTGCGGCAAGTTTGCCCTCCGAAGCCGAATAGTCGTCCCGCTTTAGGCTGCGTCTGGAAAAGCGCGAGAGAGTCGCTGGTGAACCAGGCAATGTCCAGTTGGACCTCGCGGACTGGCAACTCTGGCGGTTCGACGCGGAAAGACTTCCAGGTGGGTTCGCTTCCTGGCAGCCGTCCGGCCCACTCGACCCTGGAGACTCCTGCAATCGACCTTGTCGACTCCTCCACGTGTTGGAAATAGTGGATGCCTGCGAGCGAGTCCGCTTGGAGGGTGGCAAGAAATGTGTTTCCCAGCTTATGGCCGGCATTGGTCGCCATTGCCGTGCGAAGTCCCTCCATCAGCATCGCCGTGGAGATCACCAGCACACAGCAACTCGCCATTTGCGCCACCACCAGGCCCATCCGGAAGCGCCGGATCGGCAGCGATGGACCAGCACTTTCGCGCCTCAGGACCGTCACCGGGCGATCGTGGCGCATGATCAGAATTGGCGCCAGACCGCACACTATGGTGACACCGACGCACGCGGCGGACGCCGCAATGATGCTCGGCAAAGCCGGCGCGAAAACCAGGCGGGCAGCGTCTTTTTCATAGAGGAGCGCCGGAAGACCGGTCGAGGTCCACACCGCCAGCAGTGCTCCGGCCGCGCCGCCGGCAATCGCGATCACGACACTATCGGAGAGCAGTTCCCACGTCAGTTGACCGCGGCCGGCGCCGAGGGCGACGCGAAGAGCGGTCTCATGCGAACGGGCAAAGGCGCGTCCCAGCAGGAACGACGCAACGTTAGCGCAAGCAATGAAGAAGACCGCGCCCGCCGCCAGCCCAAGTAGTGCGCCGATCCGCGACAGGCCCGCCGCCGTTTCCGGCGTCATCCCGGTATAGGGAAGCACCAGGAACTCGGGCGTTTGCGCACGGCTCGCCGAGATGCCGCGGCGCAGTCGCGCGAGGACCCAGAAGTTTCGGCCGCCGCGATCGGTCTCGTTCAGGCCCTCCTCGGGCAGAGGCATCCAGACATCGACGGCGCGGTCGCGATAGAGCCCTTCCAACCACTCCGGCGCCACACCGCTGACCCGAGTGTCGACTCCATCGATTCGGATCTGGTCGCCACGAACATCCGTCTTCGCGCCGAACTCGCCCTGCCAGATCTTGTGGCTGATGACGACGCCTTCATTCAACGAGAGGCCGAGCAGTCGCGAGAGATCCGGCGCGATCGCCGCTACGGGAACGACGTCCGCTTGTCCGCCGAAAGCGATGGCGCCCTGCGATACACGCGCCGCGCCCACCCATTCGAACGCAGCGCGATTACCTTTGAGCGCCAGATAGTCCTTATATGAGACGGGGCCTGCCTGGCCATGCACGTCTCGCCCGAATATCGAAACGATTTGGTGGTCAATTGTGAGCGGAGAGGAAAAGGCGGTCAGCCCGCGAACGAAACCGTTGACGGCGACATTGCTGCCAATGCCTAGCGCAATCGTGATTAAGAGTGCCAGCGCCATTCCCGGCGTTCGCACAAAACTTCGAACAGAGTATCGCAGGCTAAAAAAGACGCGTGACAATTCTATACTCTATCTGCAACTGAAGACCCAGCCCGGATGCGGACACCGGAAATTAGTTGACTTTGTCAACTAAATAGTTGACTCTGTCAACTATCCTTTGATTTGACACGCCTCATCAGCGGGAGACGATCGCCACTGGCATTCGACTACAATTCAGGCCTGGAGACGAAAATGCCTGTGACGTTCATGATCCCTCTGTCCATTTTGCTTGGGGCAACTGGACTGTTTCTGCTTTGGTGGCTCCCGGCGCGCCAGGCGCGGCCGCTTGCCGATGAGACGCAGATGAAGAGGTACGATGCGGAGAATGAAGCCCGTCGAACGCTCGCGCAAGTTCTGGGCGGGGCCAAACTGGGCGGCATTTATTCGTTGGGACGCATCGCCGCCGATTCACAGAGAGATCATGTTCCCGTCATGAAACTGTTGGCCGCGAGTGCCCGTGAGATGTCAAAAGAGCAGTGGGCCGGTTCCGAACCTCCGCCCGAGATGCAAGCTATTTTGGAGGTGATCATCACCCGCGAATTGAAGAACGAGGTTCCGCCGCGGACCTACATTGACCTTCGCGGTGTTCTTGGTTCGGGGAGCGGTCTTAAACGGCAGCACAATGACGGACATCTTCGCCCAACGCGCGAGTTTTCGGGTAGCGTGGCTGAAGGAGGTTACGATTACCGGGCCGAACGCCAATTTTTCCGAGGCCGATTTCGGAAGCGCACATCTCGATGGATTCAGGATCGATGGCGGGTACTTTTAGGATGCCAATTTTGAAGGAGCCGGCTTGGCGAATGCGAGTATCTCCAATTCCAATTTTACCGGCGCTCGCTTTAGAAATGTCATTTTTACGGCGCAGCGACTGAAGTCCATCGTCCTGGATCAAGGCGCGCTGTCGCGGGTTGTCATTAGGGACAATTGACAGCCTCCGTGCCGAAGGGCCAGCGAGAATGTCGAACTCACCGCGATTCGCCGGTTAAGTAGCCTACTGAAAACCGGTCCGAGCTTCGCTCGGATTGACAGGCGAAAGCGCCTCTCCTACCAAATCATGCCGAAAAGAGCCGGGGTGTTCGCATCACCCCGGCTTGAGGCAATTCAATTTCGTCAAGGAGCGGCCCCGAAACCAGTCTAAGGTTGTCAGCCGGATTGAGGACGGATACAGGGCCGCAAGAGCATCATGGACCTGTTCCGTCCAAAATCAAAGACCAGCTCGTACTATTTTCACGATGGTTCCGTACTAGAACTCGCGGCAGGCTCCCTCGCCTTCGCGCTACACACAGTACTTTCGGCCCGGATTAGTCGTTCGTGCCGCCAATAATCGAGCTACAAAGCAGCCATAAGATGTCCCACATAGCAATCCTTTCCTGGACAGTTGTCCCTGGTTTCTGTCGCCAAGCTCTCCGCCACCCCCTACACCAAGGAGTGCGCCGGATAGTAACTCCTTGCCCCTGAAATATGAATGAGGCTAAGCACACCGTGCCCTAAATGACTAAGTCAACCGCGTGCGGAAAGACAAGGAGAGCCTTTCAGCGTTGATTACAGGCCAGTACATGCACCTCCAATGAGTGCCAGTTGTAGGCATCGGCTGGCCCGATAAGTCGAGCTGCCGATTACTTGCTCACGCCGACATCTGTGCCCAATACCCAGGACACAGGCGGAGGCCATCGGGATTCATTTTGTGGGGTTACAACGGGACGTTAGCTTACTATCGAAGAAGCTTTGCGGAGGGTTCGCACCAGGTCTCCGAATTGATATGGCTTGCGAATAAAGCCCTGGATTTGCGGCACTCTCATGGGAGGCGTCAGCATTTCCTGGCTATAAGCGCTGGTGAGAATCACCCTGATATCCGGTCGACATTGCACGGCTGCGTCGACGACATCACGGCTGGAAGCTCCAGGGATGGTCATGTCCAGCAGAATCAAATCGATCTTGCTGGCATTGGCACGCACAAGATCGATGGCAGACCCGCCATCGGCAGCTTCCAGCACCGCGAAGCCCGCGTGGCGCAACATTCTCACGACGGCGCGCCGAAGAGGATCTTCATCCTCGACAACCAGCACGATGAATTCCTGGGTCGGACGCGCCAACTCCGCGGCATCGGACATCGGGTCGCGGGTTGCCTCAGCCGTAGTTTCGGCAGAA
This sequence comes from uncultured Solibacteraceae bacterium, assembly GCA_963815475.1. Taxonomy (GTDB): domain Bacteria; phylum Acidobacteriota; class Terriglobia; order Bryobacterales; family Bryobacteraceae; genus Sulfopaludibacter. The sequence continues at coordinate 5,233,966 of CAWFHD010000003.1, forward strand.
GGCAGCAAAATCTGAAACGTAGTTCCCTCGCTCGGCTCGCTGGCAATATAGATCGCTCCGCGGAGGCCGCGCACAATGCCGTGAATGACCGAAAGCCCGAGGCCGTGGCCTGCTCCCTTGGTGCTGAAGAAGGGTTCAAACACACGCGCCTGCGCCTCCTGTGAAATGCCGCAGCCGGTGTCGGAGACCTCCAGTTTTACGTAACAGCCCTGCGCCAGGCCGCTGTCGATCGCAGCAGCCAGGGCCGGAGTTACGAGCCCTGTGGTCACACGGATTGCGCCATCGCGATCTCCTATCGCTTCGGACGCGTTGGTTACGAGGTTCATCACAATCTGGCGAATCTGTGCGGCATTGGCCCAGACTGCCGGGAGATTCTCGCCGAGATGCGCTACCAGCGCCACACGCCTGGATACCGAAACTTTGAGCAACTCGAGCATCTCGCCAACGATCCGCGACACGTCGACCAGGCCAAGAACCTCGTTTTCTTTGCCCGCATACATCAACAATTGACGGACAATATCCGAACCGCGGATGGCGACGTTGCGGATTGCCGTCAGCTCTTCGTGGGGGTTGGCGCCGGCGGCGCTCTCCGCCAGTCCGAGTTCTGCTTGCGCCAGCACTCCGCCCAGGAGGTTATTGAAATCGTGCGCAATCCCACCAGCCAGCATACCCACGCTTTCCAACTTCTTTCGGGCGAAGTCCTCCTGCTGGGCGCGCCGGGAATCGGTGATGTCCTGGCAGGCGCCAAACAAACGCGTCGGTAAGCCTTCTCCGTCGGTTGACATCTCGCAAGTACAGTTGACGATTCGCTGGTCGCCATCCCCCTGACTAATCCGAAATTCGATAGACTGTCCGTTCTTCTTCGCGAGACAGTCATGTATCCATTGTTCCAATCGCTCGCGATCCTGGGGTATGACTGCGTGAACGAAGCCCTCGTAACTGGGTGTCCCACCTCGCGGCACGTCAAAAATCCGGAACATTTCCTCGGACCAGGACAATTGGTTCGCCCTGACATCCCAGTCCCAGTGGCCGACATGGGCAATTCGCTCGGCGTTCTTCAGGCGATCTTCGCTTCTGCAGAGTTGGCGCGCCTTGTCGTCCAGCAACTGGTTGGCTTTGCTCAAGTTCATTGTGCGGGCGGCTACGATCGCCTCCAACTCGGTCTGCCTTTGCTCGGCGGCGCTCAAGCGCCATCGAACGAATTGGATGATTGCCGCCAACACACTGCAGAACGCCAGCAGACGAGCCCACCACGTCTCATGCCACCTCGGCTCCAGGAGGAACTCGGCTGCGGCAATCTCTGGGGAGGCCGGGCCGTCGCGAGCCCAGCAGCGCACTTCCAGATGATGCGTGCCTGGTCCCATTCCGGTGATGGAAATGTTCCGCTCCACCGAGTCTGTCCAATGGCCGTGGTCCACCCGGTAGGCGAACCGCACCAACTGCTCGGCCTTGTAGTTCAAGGAAGAGAATTCCGCCCGGACTTGACGGGTCAGTTGGTCTATCTCGAGTCGCGTGATTGTGGGAGAAGCCGTCAACGGGCCTGGAGGCACTCCGTTTTCAGGACGGTAGATGCGCCAGGCCGCCGCTGGTGCCGAGCCATACATCGCCATTCGCATCGGCCCAGAACGCCTCCCCGTCGCAATCGTTCGAAACCAGACCGTCTTCGGTTGTGAACTTCGTCCAGGTATTGCCGTGTAGAACCGACACCCCGTTCGGGGTTCCGCGCCAGAAGTTGCCGAAAGCGTCAAAGCCGTGAAACGCCGTTCCCGCTGCCCGCTTCCGGATCTGCCGGCACGATCGCGGTAGCGCGGACAATGCGATCTCCGGAAACCTCCAGCCGATCGACGCCCCCATCATACCGATGCCGCAGCCATATGGATCCATCGCCGGCCACAGCCATCACGTAAGGATTGTCCGTCAGCAAACCCTCGGCGCGGCGGTGCTGGCGCCACTGGCCATCGAGCAGACTCCATAACCCCGTCCCATTGGCGACCCAGACGGCGCCGTGTGGATCTTCCATCACTTTCCAGGCAGTGCGGCCAAAGGCCTCCGGCGTCTCTACGCGGATCACACGGTTCGATATGGAGGGCTGCTCATTGAGAAACAATCCGCACCGGGTTGGCAGCCAGAGCCGATCATGCCGATCGACATACAGGTCCTCCGGGTCACAGGGCAGGCCGTCCCTCGGGCCAGTGAGGCGAATCGTGCCGGAAGCAGGATCGATCCGGGCCAACCCGCCAGGCTTCATCGCGGCCCAAATGGAGCCGTCGGATGTCTCTGCCAACCAGCGCACATTGTCGCTGCCCAGCCCATCCTTCTTAGTCCACGTCCTGGTCTGCCCTGAGCCGTCAATGCGGGTCAGCCCCAGGCTGGAGCCAACCCACAGAGATCCTCTCCTGTCTCGCCTGATATTCCAGATTATGTCCGAAGGCAAGCCTTGGCCCGTCTTCCAGGATTCCCAAACGGGTCCGCCAAGCCACCGGGCCACGCCGCCGCCAACCAGACCGATCCACACAGACCCTTCGCGATCTTCCAGCACCGCTCCGGTGTTTTCCGTGTGCAGGCCCCGTTGCCGGTTTACGACGCTCCACCCCGCCTTGTTGTGGATTGCCAGGCCCTGGTCGGTTGGGACCATGAGGGACCCGTCGCGGCCCAACGTCAGGGCTCCCCAGAACCCGCTCGATGCGATGTCGGACCTCTCCGGCGAGAACCGGGTCTGTCCCGCCGGGCGGATGTATAAGCTCTTGGCACTACGCACCCACACCGTGCCATCCGGCGAGATTTGAATTGCGTCCCAAGCGTCTTCGGGCAGTCCCTGTTCCGTGCCGAACACCGAAACCTGCCCGGCCTGCTGCATGCAGAGCTGCTGGCCGCATCCGAACCAGAGGCGCTCTCCCTGTCGCAGAATTCCGTGCATCGGCATGCGTGCCAGGGCCGCGGGCAACGGATAGGAGTGAGTGGAGAAAGAGCCATCGGCGCCGCGGGATGCCTCGTAGATACCAGCCAGCGCAGCGATCAAGACACTACTGCCCGCGCCCGTCCGCCATTACCTGGGCGCCGCGGGGCAACCTATCGATACCCGGGATCGGCAGAAACCGTTGTCCATCGAAGCGGAAGATTCGGGCACAGATGTTGGCCCAAAGCGCGCCGTCGGATGCGACGAACAGGGCGTGGACTTCGCCGGAGCAGGGCACGCCTTCCGCCTGCCCCATCAACCGGAAATGTCTGCCGTCATAGCGATATAATCCGCCCTCGGTTCCGGCCCAGATGTAACCGGTTTGGTCTTGAGCGAGCGACAGTACGACCAGGTTTTGGAGCCCATCGGCCGGTCCGTAAAGGCGGAAGGCATACTCCTGGGCGACCGCGGTGCTGACTAACGCCAGCGCGATCGCGACGGCTTCGCCAAGGCCACGAACTCGTATCATCTACTGTACCCATCTCCGTACGCGAATCGTGAGCGTTCGAAACCCAATCCCCAATGTGACCTGGGCGCCGATTCTCAGCTCGATCCACGCGGGTCGCCTTTGCCGGAGGCTGCGGTGTACTTTGCCTAAGCCCGGACACGCCGGGACCATATGAAATTGGAATATATTCTATCAGCCCTTTATAACGCTTATCTAGGGCTCGCCTGGTTTGCACCCCATGGTTTCGAGAATGTTATATTCGCTCAGCTTGCCGGTTGGCGGACTCAAGAGGAGCAGAACTCGCAAAGAGCACCTAAAGTGCGAAGCTGTTCATTCACCGCAGAGACGGGGAGAACGCAGAGAAAAGCGCGGAGAACACCAAGCCAAAAAACGGCTTCGGTGAATGGGGCGGCGGGCTCGTCTCCGTCAGGTTCAGAGAGCGCGGAGAACAAAGCTGGTTCGGCGAATTCGTCACGGCCTGCTCGCCGGAGTTTTGTAACTCCCTCTGAAGTCCGCCGCAGACTCGAGTTTGCCCGTGTTTAACGCGCGTGCGCTGCCATGTGCCGGGTTCGGACACGCCACAGCCAGTAGAACATTGCCGCAAACACCAAAGCGACGGGGAGAGCCCGCATTGCAGGGGTGGTAAATGCCTCGGGCAGGATCTTTGCGACGCGCGAGCGGATTGAAAAAAACGATCCGGCAGCAATGAAGAGCGCGAAGCACATCCGCCAGAGGTGTCTCCTGAGCCGCGCCGCCCCTCGTAAATCTCCCGACCGCATCACACGAAGATCGCCGGCTGCAGCCAATGTGGTGACTGTCGCTAGAAAGAACAGCATGAAGAACGGTACTCCGCTGATTGTACCGCCGGGGCTGGCAAGCGCCTTGAAGCCAAGACCAATCTCAATTAGCGAGAGCGCGACGGCCGCCAGTAGAGCCACCGAATTGAGTCGACGGGTCCAGGGAGAGACGGGACGGACGGTGGTCAGCGCGGTGATCACGAAGTAGCACGCCATGATGCCGCCCAGCACATTCGCGTTTGTCAGGCTCTGGCGCAAGGCCAGGATCGACCCGCTGATTCCCATCAAGAGCATTGCATAGACGAATAACAGGCCACTTCGCCGGTGTAGCGTGGCTCCTTTCGATGCCGCCAACGCCAAACCGCCCAAAACAATCGCCAGTCCGCCCGCGACGATGTGTACCGGTAAGAGCATGAAGAGCATACGCACAGGCGCTCTTCGATGTTCAATGCCTTAGTCTAAGAGTTCGGATTGGGAATCGACGCAACCCGTTCATAGGGAACCGGCGCGGACGGGCGGAAGCATTGCACCTGCTGCCAATCCAGGCGGACCGGCAGCGCGGCGAATTCCCGATGCACCACAGCCAGGAGCGATTCGGGGTGGTTCAGCGCGCGCAAGTTCAAGAGAATCTCGTGGGTTGCCGAGGGCGAAGCGTCGAGGGCGCCCTCAACCATCGGATCTTGCCCATTGCCCGTCAACGCCGCCTTCAGATAGCCGGCATCCGATTGCGTAAACAGCTTCAGGTGCACGATGCGCACCTGCGGCTCCAGGCGATCGAGCAGAGGGCCTATCAGCATGGGGGCCGAAATGGGCGGCGCGGCGTGCGCCGTGGCGCGGACGTTGAGCCATGCCAGCGCAGCTTCAGCCTCGGCATACCGCGCGTAATCGATCTCCAGGGCCTGGGCGCCGGCCGGCAAGGAGCCGGAAAGGATACTGTCCAACCAGGCTTGTACGCTCTGGCCGCGCTCGAAGAGAAGGTCCGCCTCGGCTAATTGGTTGCTGTACAGAAAGTCGAGATCGGGATTCTCGAACCTGCGCTGCGGGTGCATCACTACGGTCAGCGGGGCGATACGGAACCGGTTCTGATGGTCGCGAAGCAGTGGGCGAAGCGTGGTTGCCACAATGTCCGTGCAACTGCCGACTGCCTCGGCGAAGATCACGTCGGGCTGGTAATCCAGCAGACGGCCGGCGGCCTCCACTAACTCCGGGAAACGGCAGCAGAAGCACCCGCCTCCCACCTGGTCGCAAGCCACACCTTGCGATGCCGCGTAGTGTGCGTCCACCAGGTCGTACCCTTGATCGTTAAGAATCACCGCCACTCGCAGACCGCGCTGCTGCAGGATACGGGCGGCGTTCAGGATGAGTGTGGTCTTGCCAGCCCCCAGAAAACCGCCGACGATTGCGATGGTGGGCTTCAAAATGACAATTCCCTGCCTTCGGCGATGGTGGTGTTGGGCGCGGACGTCTTGCCGTTGACGGTTGCGGTGCGGACGGCCAACACGCCATGATCCACTCGCAAAGTGGCCGTATCCGCTGTGACGCGAAAGGTTCCCCACCCAGTTGCGGTGCTCCAAAAACAGCGAAAGCCCGGTGGGGCCTTGATGGAGACGGCCTGGCCGCCCCCGTGATAGTGAAAGCCGCTGGCCGCCAGCAGAGTGCTCCAACTAGACATGGCACGCGCATAGTGGTGGCCGCACTCGGGTTCATTCCACGGATTGCGGCGTTCGCCATCGTAGCGCGCACGCACGTTACGGACAGCCTCCACGCCTTCCCGCGTCATGCCGGCGAAGAGCAGGTGGGCTGCCGCAAGGTACTCCAGGCCGGTCCACGATTCGGCGTAGTAGGGGAAGGGCACGTGCGGACGCTCGGCTTTGCCGTAATCGCAAACCATGAGGGCCGGCTCGTCATTTAGCACGTAGGTGCGCTGCACACTGTCGTGACCCACCAGTGTGCGTTTGTAGTTATAGCGCCAGATGGATTCCAACGTTTTGCGAATGTGCGCGGTGGAGACCAGTGGACCCAGTCCCGCGACTTCGGCGAGATACTGGCCGATCAACTGATCCAGAAGGCAGCCGCCACCCACCTGATATTCCGGCGTCTCGGTATTGGCCGACCTCATGTCGCTTACCAGGTTGGGCGCAATCTTGTCCTTGGCGATGCCGCGGACTCTCTGTATGTAGAACTCGCCATTGAAGAGGTTCGCGTCAATCCACTTACTGCCGTGTTCGAACACGGCGCGATATTCCTCGGCCCCGGCAGCATCGCCCACGGCACGCGCCATTTCCTCACCCGCGCGAAGCGCTCCCAGATAGAAGATGCCGCATTGCGGATTGGGGCCGTAGAATTCCACGTCGTAAGTGTTATGCTGCACGCCCGTCAGCACTCCGCTTTTGTCCGGGTCCCAGCCGCCTGGAATCCAGGCGAACTCGATGGCCTTCTTAATGCTCGGCCACATTTCGCGCAGCCACGCGGTGTCGCCCGAAAGCAGCCAATCGAGATGAGCGTGCATGATCTGGCCCATCTGGCCGTCAGCCGCCGCGAAGCCGAAGCTGTCCCCTTTGTGGGGAAGACGCTCGCGGAAACGGATACCGCCCCTGGGGTCGAGCTGGTAGCCGAAAGCGGAGCCGCGCAGGGAGCGGGCGAAACTCGGGAATATGTGAGCCGTGGCGGTCTCATAGTTCCAGACGTGGGCGCAGCTTCCGTGACAGCAGCCCGCATGGTCATTGGCACCCTCGAAGCCATGAAACTCGCCATCCGAGGTGCGGAAGCAAACGGGAGTCACCAGTGTGGAGAGATTGGCCGTGGCGGCATCTTTGATCACCGCCGGAATAGTGGATTCACGTATCGCGGCGGCGAACCGGCGCGTCTTCTTCTCGAGCACGTCCAGGTGTCCGGCAGCGTATTCGGCCGCGGCCCAGGCATCGGGGAAGCGGGTGGTGTAGTGATTACCAATCGGAGTATCTTCATCGCCAGGCGCCGCGGACCATCCGCAGCGGCGCGGCGTGCGATTGGGGAAATGCCAGGCGAGCAGAAACGTAAAATCGGCGTGAGCACCGGGGGCGAGCGTCCGGCCCAGCGAAAGAGCTCCCACGGTTCCCGGGTCGCTCGACTCCGGACCCAGCTCGCCATCGGCCGAAAAGTCGTCCCAGAAAAACATGGGCGAGTTCCACCAGCGGCTGCGCTGCCATCCGCGAAGATAGCTGACACGTGCGCTCGCGGAATCCAGCACGGAGAGCAGAAAGCTGCCGTGCAAGGCATGGTCGGCCGGCAGTTCCGGATTGGTCATGCGAATCCCTGCCAGCCGTTCAGAGGTTCTGTACTCGTTGATGCGTGTGTCCTTGGGTTGGATGTGGCCCGTGGGATTGTCGATAGACCACGCAATGGATACCTTGGCGGATACGGCTCCGGGATTGGTGACGCGATAGCGCAAAATGGCCACGGGCAGACCGGACTCGTCGGGTTCATGTGGGACGAAGGGCGAAAAGGCTTCGAGCGAGACTTTAACGGGCAGGGCGGAATCGGCGAAATCGATCCGGGCCAACGGAAACTCGCCGGTGAATGTTGCCGAAGCCAGACGGGTGAGCCCGGGCGCGTTATTTGAGCCAAGACCGCTGGAGCCTTCGAAGGGCGGTTGAATGCGCGACTCCAGCACGCGGGCTATAGGTTCGCGGTTGCCGGCCTGCACCCAAATCGCGGGGAACGCATAGGCAGGCGCATTGCCTTTATCCGGGCGGTTGAATATCTCCCAATCGCGAAGCTGGCCGCGACCTCCCAGGCTGATACAGCCTGCGCAGACACCGCCCAACGGAAAGGCAAGGGCGGTAAGACGGCGTCCGGTGAAGACGCGAGGATATGCAGGCTCGGCAGCTGTCGGCGAAGGGGGCGCCTGCGAGGTCGACGGCACAGTCTGCGCGTCCGCTTGTGTGGCGGCGCCGGCCAGGGTCATCTGTTTTAGGAAAGTGCGGCGCTTGGTGGGCATCAGGTATAGGGTAATCCCGGGCAGGGATGGGCGGTGAAGCGAGTCCCGGCCCGCTGCCTCTGTGGGTCGAGCGTCCTCGCGTGCCGCGGACGTCCACGACTGCTTTCCTTTCTCTTGCCCGTAAACTGTGACGTTCATTCCCTACGTTTGTGGTAAATTGGACCCTATTCAGAGTTGTAAATAAGGTAGGGGCATCAACACGAGAGGAAAGCTATGCTTGTACGTCATTCGCATCGCCGGATCGACACAATCGTATTAGCGGTATCGGCCTGTTTGAGTCTCGCCGCAGTCACTTGGGCTCAGGGAAGAGGCGGCCAGCAGCCGCAAACTCCCCCGCCCAACCAATCGACTGACCCGTTACTCCGGAACTTCACGTTCCGCTCCATCGGACCGGCCAACATGATGGGCCGCGTGGATGATATTCAGGCTGCCGAGCAGGATCCCATGACCATGTACATCGGATTCGCGACCGGCGGCCTCTGGAAATCCACCGACGGCGGAAACTATTTCAAGCCTCTGTGGGAGAACATGGAGAACGACTCCGTGGGCGCCATCGCCATCGCTCCTTCTAATAAGGAGATCGTCTATGTAGGCACGGGCGAGGCCAACAACCGCCAGAGTTCGTCGATCGGCGACGGCGTCTGGGGCACCACCGATGGCGGTGCGCATTGGAACCACCTCGGCCTGGAGAATACCCAATCCATCGGCCGCATCGTGGTGGATCCGACCAACCCCAATGTCGTTTATGTGGCGGCGGGCGGCCATCTGTTCGGGCCCAATCCGGAACGTGGGCTGTATAAGACCACCGATGGCGGAAAGACCTGGAAGCTCTCGAAATTCATCGACAACGACACGGGCTTCAACGATGTCGCGATCGATTTCTCCCACCCGAATGTGCTCTACGCGAGTTCGTACTCGCGTCGCCGCACCTGGTGGGGATTGAACGGCGGCGGGCCCAACAGCGCGCTTTGGAGGACCACCGACGGCGGCAACACCTGGACCAAGATCGATGGCGCCGGCTGGCCGAAACCGAAAGACGGCATCTACGGCCGCATCGCGGTGGCAGTCTACCGCGCCAATCCCAACATCGTGTACGCCCAGGTGGAAGCCGGCGCGGGCGCGGGCACCGGCGGCGGCACCGATAAGGATGGCGGACCGCAGAAGCAGAATGCCGGAGCCGCAGCCACGGCGCCACCCCCAGACGGTATGACTCCCGAGCAGATCATCGCCGGATTCGCCGCTCAGACCGTGACTCCCGAACAGATGCGCGGCGCGATTTCGGGCGGAGTTGTCACGGCCGACCATATCCGCACCGCATTCAACGCCGGTACGATTACGCAGCAGAGCCTCTTCGGTTTGGCGGGGCGCGGCGGCGGTGGCGATACCGGAGGCGGCAGTTGCACCGCGGGAACCGATCCCGAATGGCTGGCCGGCGGAGGCCGTGGAGGCGGAGGAGGGGGCGGCGGCCGCGGCGGCGCCGGGGCAGCCCCCGATCCCAACGGCAGCGGCGTCTTCCGTTCCGAAGACGGCGGCAAGACCTGGAAGCAGATGAGCGGGTGCAACGATCGGCCCATGTACTTCAGCCAGATCCGCGTCGACCCCAATAATGACCAGAAGATCTTCACCGGCGGCAATCCGGGCCGCGTATCCATCGATGGCGGCAAGACCTGGTACGGCATGCAGGCTTCGCATACCGACTACCACGCCATCTGGATCAATCCGAAGGATTCGCGCCAGGTCTGGGTGGGCCACGACGGCGGCTTCGACAGCAGCAACAACGGCGCCAAACCCAACAGTTGGGATCACCACAACGACATCGCGGTGGGCCAGTTCTACCAGGTGTCCGCCGACATGCGCCGGCCGTATTGGGTCTGCGGCGGCTTGCAGGACAACAATGCCTGGTGCGGACCTAGCGCCATGCGCTCCGGCAATGGACCGACCAATGCGGATTGGTTCACGGTGGCGGGCGGTGACGGATTCTACACGCGCCAGGATCCCACCGACTGGTCCATTGTTTACGGCGAATCGCAGGATGGCGCGATGTCGCGTCACGACCTGCGCAACGGCACCCAGAAGAGCATCCGGCCGAATGCGGGTCGCGGCGCGGTACAGGGCGGTGACGAAGGCGGGGCTGCCGCGGCGGCGCCGGCGGCGGACTTCGGCGGATTCGGCGGACGCGGCGGCACTCCCAACGTGATCAACGCTCCGGCCAAGGTCGACGCCTTCCGCTTCTATTGGAACGCCCCCATCGAGCTCTCGGTTCACAATCCGGCCAAGGTCTATATGGCGGCGCAGTATTTCTTCAAGTCCAACAATCGCGGCGACACGTGGTGGATGAATCCCACCGACCTCACCAAGAACGTTAACCGCTGGGCCCCGGAGCAAGCCATCATGGGCGTTGCCGGCGATAAGCCGATGGCATCCAAGCACGATGGCTATGCGGCCAGCTCCCTGGTCACGCAGATCCGCGAATCTCCTTCGCGTCCGGGCGTGATCTGGATCGGCACGGACGACGGCAATCTGCAGCTCAGCATGGATGACGGCGAGACGTTTACCAATGTGATTGGCAACATCAAGCCGGCGCCTCCCGCTCCGCACGGATGGGTGCAGGTCTCGCGCATCGAGCCTTCCTACTTCGATCCCGGCACCTGCTACGTGGCGCTCGACAACCATCGCAACGACGATTTCCGCCCGTACCTTTACAAGACCACCGACTTCGGGAAGACTTGGACCAACGTTACCGGCGACCTTCCCTCCAAGGGCAACATCAATGCAGTGCGCGAGGATTCCGTCAATCCGAACCTGGTCTTTGTGGGCACGGAATTCGGTTTGTATGTGACCCTGCAGGGCGGCAAGGAGTGGACCAAGTTCATGACCGGACTGCCCAGCGTGCGCGTGGACGATCTTCTGATTCACCCGCGCGATCGCGACCTGATTGCGGCCACCCATGGCCGCTCTATCTGGATCGCCGACGACATCACCGCTCTCGAGCAGTACAAACCCAATCCGGGAGCGGATGTGGTGCTCTACGAACCGCGTCCGGCAGTGCAATGGAAGAACGATCCGTTCTCCAGCCGCAACCCCACGGCGCGTGACTTCCATGGCCAGAATCCGCAGGGCGGCACGGCCATTTCGGTGTGGGCCACCAAGGAGTTCACCGGCGCGAAGCTCGATTTCCTCACCGGCACCACCGTGGTGAGCACCATGAACCTTGACCTGAAACCCGGTATCAACCGCGTCCAGTGGAACATGCAGAAGGTGGCGGCGAATGCACAGACAGCAGGGGCCGGCCGTGGCGGACGGGGGGGCGGTGGCCGTGGCGGACGGGGAGGCGGCGGCCAGGGCACGCCGGCCGAAACTCCGGTCCAGCCGGCGCCGCCGGCCGCACAGACCGCGGGCCAGGGTGCTCCTGCGCCGCAGGTCAACGTTCAGCAGGTCCTTGTGGACGCGGTCGGCGGCCAGATCGGCTTCGGTGGCGGAGGCGGTGGCGGACGAGGTCGCGGCGGTACGGGAGTGCCGTTCGTGGCCGGCGGGCGCGGCGGCGGTGGCGGTGGCAGTACGCTGGTCGATCCCGGCGTGTATACCGTGCGTCTGACCGTGGGCGAGAAGACTTACACCTCGGCCGTCCAGGTCCTCGATGACATCTGGCAGCGAGTCCAGTAGGTTTACCGTTGAAAGGACCGGCGCCGAAAGGCCCGGTCCTTTTTGGCGTGCCGAGCATGTTCGGCGCCGGCTCGCTCAGTGCGGGGATGTCATTCCCGCCGAATTGAACTTGCCGTTCGTACTCGTTCGGATTCTCCAGTTTGAGAACGAGGAGTCTGTAAACTCGATTTACGGCCTTGGCCGACGATATGCTCGCCGGGATTATGGCGGCGTGCCTCTGGCGTGATTTCAGCCCGGCCGAACCTGGTGCGAGAGTCCCGCTAGGGCAGGATCTCGACATATCCTTCCGTTCCAGACACTCGGATCCGCTGCTGATCCCGGATCAGTCGGGTGGCATGCTCCACTCCCACCACGGCCGGCACGCCGTACTCCCGTGCGATCACCGCGCCATGAGTCATCAGGCCCCCCACCTCCGTAACCAGGCCCTTAATCGTGACAAACAGAGGCGTCCAACTGGGGTCCGTGTAGGCGGTGACCAGGATGTCGCCGGCTTCGAGGTCGGCCTCCGCTATGTCCAGGATGACGCGGGCGCGTCCCTCGACGGTGCCGGCGGAAACGGGTAAGCCGACTAGCGCGCCGGCCGGCAGATCGCCGCGCCGGTATCTTCCGGCAACGGCCTCCCCATCCGACGTGAGCACGCGCGGCGGGGTGAGTGCTTGATACGACTTGAACGCGTCCGCGCGCTGGTGGATGAGCTCTTCGTTTACCTGGTTCGTGCGCACCACCTCTTGGACTTCCTCGAACCTGAGGTAGAAGATGTCTTCCTTGTCGGGGAGCACGCCCGCCTGCACGAGGCGCTCGGCCTCTTCCATCAGCGCCTGCTTATAGACGAAGTAGCGGCTGACCATTCTGTACTTCGGATACTCCCGGTACCCGGCGAACGTCCGGACCCGGTGGATCATCCGTTTGGTCTCTTCGGCCTTCTGCTCCCCGTCCGGCAAGCCACGCAAACGTTCCAGCAGATCCTCTTCCTTCTTCTGGGCTTCCTGCCGTCCTTGCTCGAAGCGCCGCGCGCCGGCGCCGGGCTCGAAGTTCTCGATGTTGCCCAGAAGGATGGGCACGAGCATGGCGGGGCGCTCGCCCCAACGCGGCCTGGTGATGTCAATCTCTCCAACGCCGCGCATGCCATACTTGTCGAGCCAGGCCCGTATGGCGTCGCGCGCTTCGCGCCCACCGGCGAGCTTCGGCAGGTCGTCGAGGAAGCCCTCGTCCTCCACGTGCCGCAGAAAAGCCACCACATCAGGATGCCGGCGGATGACGTCCGCGACGTCCAGCAGCGCCAGCCCCATCTCCGACGTGACGTTGTTTGGGACGGATCGCGTGAGCGGGTCGGCAGCATTCTTCTCGCCCAGCCACGCTTGCAGCCGGTCGTTGAGCCACCAGGCGGCCTCCATCCCCGCCATGATCACCTGCATGCTTTGCGGATCGGACTGGATCTGCTTCCGCTCCTGAATGTCCGCGCGAATGAATTCGAGGAGCTCCGACCCGGACTTCGTCCGGATGTCGCGCTTTAAGTCGGCGACGGAGGTTTCGCTGCGTGCGATCAGTCCGGCGACGATCGCCGGATCGGTTTCGATGGCGGCGGACCCCGCGCCAGGCGGCGCCCATGCGGGTCCGTCGTTCGAGAGCGACGGGATGAAGTCGCCGCGGTCGAGGATGGTCTGAAGTGCGTCTCCGATCAGCGGATCGGACTTCCCCAGGAGCCCCAGGAGGCTTCCGCGGCTCGCCGGCGACGCCAGGATCCGGGTGACGTCGACGAACAGCCTCCCGCCGGCCTCACTCATCGGCCGGGGGGTCGTTAGCTGCCAGACGGAAAGCCCCAGGGGCTTCATGGGATCGGTCATCATCTGCTGATGACCGACCGAGACGTAGACGTGGTTTTCCCGGTCGCCCGCCTCGGGGATAGGGAACAGCGTGGTGATCGGCCGGCTCTGGACGATGTGGAAGTCATCGTCGACCAGGCACCATTCGATGTCCTGCGGACGGCCAAAGTGCGCTTCGATCCGCCGACCCAACCGTGCGAGCCGCAGTGCCTGGCACACCGTCAGCGCTGGTTGTTCCTGTCGCTCGGGCTCGATCGCCTGTTTCTGCGTCCCGCCTGCCGGCGAGGCGACGACGGCGAGCTTCTTGGTACCCATCGCTGTGGCGACGATCTCGCCATCCCGCACCTTGTAGACGTCCGCGTTCACCAATCCGGAGACCAGGGCCTCGCCGAGGCCGAAACTGGCCTCCACGGAGGCGACCTTCCGGTTGCCGGTGACGGGGTCGGCTGTGAACAGTATGCCGGCCGCCTGCGGAAAGACCATCCGCTGTACGACCACGGCCATATGGACCTTCCGGTGGTCCAGGCCGTTCCGCATGCGGTAGATCACGGCCCGCTCGGTAAAGAGCGAGGCCCAGCACCGGCTGACATGCTGGAGGATCGCCGCCGGCCCCACGACGTTCAGGTATGTGTCCTGCTGGCCCGCGAAGGAAGTCGTGGGCAAGTCCTCCGCCGTCGCACTGGATCGGATGGCGTAGGCGGCTTGCTCGCCGATGTAGGAGAGCGGTCCGGTGATCGCCGCTGCTAGATCGTCGGGGATGGCGATGGCTTCGAGCGTGTGGCGGATCTCCGCGCTGAGCGCGCGGATCGCCTCCCGGTCGTGCGGCTTCAGGCGCGACAGTCGATCGAGCCGATCATCGATTGCCGGCGCTTCCGCCATGATCCGCTGGAAGGCGTCCGTCGTAACGCAGAAGCCAACCGGCACGCGAAGGCCTTCAATCCGCGAAAGCTCCCCCAGGTGCGCGCCTTTGCCGCCAGCAACCGCGACTTGCGTCTGGTCGATCTCGTGGAACCCTAATACGTAGCAGCCCATCCGTTCCCTCCCTTGCTTCGCCGACAAGTATGCGGCACGACGCGGGTCTTGCCGCAAGCCCCTTGGCGCGCGCTATCCTAATAGTGGGGAAGGGACGTTCTCCTCTTCACTCGAACGGCTGTGTTGCAACTTTCTTGAGGCGGCCACGAGATGCCCGAGTTCAGATCGCAATCCAGAACAGCACTGCGATGAACTGGAGTTGGCGGACAATCTGGCCGACGCCCACCCACTTTGCTTGCCCCTTCCGAATCGCATGCCAAGTCACATCTGGATGCGACGTCAGATTCTCCCGCCGTCCCGCAGTTCCAGCTGCGTTACGCTCGAACTGGAGGATGTTCCTCAAGACGCGTGCGGCGACACGAAGCGCAGCCACGCCGTAGCAGGCCCTCGTCGACGAACCCGAGCAGTGTCTACCAATATCGCCAGCAAGTCGCAGGCTATTTCGAGGCAGTGCATTCTACCGGACGGAATTGACGAGTTCCCAAATGTGCGCGAGATGATGGTCGTCATGTTCGGCGACAAAATACAAGTGGTCTGCGAGTCGCATCAACGTGTTCAGACGGGGATGGGGGATCGATCGAGTAAACAGCGACGAGTCCAATTCGCCCACACGTTTCAGCAGGAGCGCTCTTGCGGCGCGAAACTCAGTCAGAATCTGGTCCAGCGGGCGCGCGTTGTGGTTGGCCTGGTCGGTTTTTCGATTGGTCAAGTCCGCCGGGGTGAGTCGGAGGCTGCCCGCCACATAATCGCCAACCCGCTCCAGCCACAGCGGTTCGAGGTCTAGCAAATGCCCCGCGTGTTCCTGGGCCGACCACTTTGCTTGCGGTTTCTCGACGAGAACTACGTGAGGACGGCCACGAAGCGTGTCCTCTAGTCTCGCCGGTGTGCCACGGAGACGCGCATACAGACTCGGCGCCTGTTCCACCGGGAACGAAAACTCAAATTTGCGATCGAACCAGATAGTCGCCTGACCCATAGATTCCCTTCAATCACGCCCATTTTACTGATTCGCCATGACCATCGTCGAGCCGGTAGGTCGCGCCCGACACCTAACGCAGCCGGGCCTACGGCATGATATGCTCTTCCGGACATGAGACTTATTCTCGCCCTGATGCTTTTCGCGGCCGCAGCGTTCTCCCAGGACGCTTACGATGTGATCCTCTTGCGCGGCAAGATTGTCGACGGAACCGGTAATGCGTGGTTTTATGGTGATCTGGCGATAAAGGGCAATCGAATCGCTCGGATCACTGGGGCCGGTCTGCTCGACGGCGCGAACGCGAGGAAACGCATCGACGTGCGTGGGCTGGTGGTCTCCCCGGGATTCGTCGACATTCAGGGCTCACTCGGCGGAACGGCGGTCAGCAAGATTACGCAGGGCGTCACAATCGAAATCGCTGGCGAGGGCTGGACGGAAGCGCCGGCCAACGATCTGACACGCGCCGGAGTGACCAACACGGGACGCAACGCGGCGGAGAGGCCGTTTGACGGTCCGCACGGATTCGACGAGATGTTACGCGCGGCGGAGAAGCGCGGGTCGGCGCTGAATTTCGGCTCGTATGTGGGCGCCACCACGGTACGACAGTACGTGAAAGGCATGGCGGCCGGCAGAGCGACTGCAGAAGAGATCCGCAAGATGCAGGAGTTGGTCGAGTTGGCGATGGAGGACGGCGCTTTCGGAATCGGCTCGGCGCTCATCTACCCGCCGGCGACTTACGTGGAGACCGACGAGTTGGCCGAGATCACCAAACCCGTGGGAAAGTATCGCGGCCTTTACATCTCGCACATCCGCTCCGAAGCAGACCAGTTCCTCGAAGCGCTGGATGAGGCCATAGAGATCGGGCGGCGGGCGGCCGTCCCGGTCGAGATTTACCACTTGAAGGCGGCGGGCAAGCGGAATTGGGAGAAGGAGACGGCTGCCATTCACAAGATCGAGCAGGCGCGGAAGGCGGGCCAGGACGTGAGTGCCTGCATGTATCCCTACACCGCTGGGGCGACCGGCTTGACCAGCGTGTTGCCGCCGTGGACCTCGCAGGATGGCAAGCTGTTCGAGAATCTCGCCGATTCGTCGCAGCGCGAGCGCATCAAGCGGGAGATGGCGCAGGAGAGATCCGACTGGGAGAACATGGGCCAACTCGCAGGACCCGAAAACATTATGGTGATTGGTGTGAAGCAGCCGACCAACCAGCAATATGCCGGCAAGAGGCTGAACGAGATCGCCGCCATGATGCACAAGGACTGGCGCGATGCAGCCATGGATTTGATCCTCACCGAGCATACGCGTGTGGGCACGGTATATTTCCTGATGAGCGAGGACAATGTGCAGTTGCAGCTTCGACAGCCCTGGATCAAGTTCGGTATCGATGGCCCCGGAGTCGACCCAGATCAAACAAAAGGGCAACTGACGCATCCGCGTGTGTACGGCACGTTCCCGCGCGTGCTCGGCCGTTACGTCCGCGATCTGGGCACTTTGCAACTGGAGGATGCGGTGCGCAAGATGACCTCGGCGGGCACGCAGCGGCTGGGCATTCGCGATCGTGGCATTCTGCAGGAGGGGCTGTTCGCCGATATCGCGGTATTCAATCCCGAGACGGTGATGGATCATGCGACGTTTGAGAATCCAAATCAGTTATCGACTGGCGTGGAGTATGTGTTCGTGAACGGAGTCGCCGTGGTGGCGGCGGGGAAGGTGACGGGAGAGAAGCCGGGCGTAGCATTGCGCGGACCGGGGTACCGGAATTAGCGATCAACGGACTTAGAGCTTTCCAGCACCTTCGGTAACGTCACGCCGGTCGAACTGCTCAATATGCCGGCGGATGACGCACCGCCGAAGTTGCTTCCGCCCTTCCGGTAGTGAGATCATTTCCAGAACTGCGAAAGGATGCCCACAATGCAAGCGTTTCGGAGACATGCCTTTATCTTTCTACCAAGCCTATGTCTGGGCTTTGCGGTTATCGCCTCCCAACCATCCGATCAGCAGCAATCAATCCCGGTCAGGGAGGAGAATGGAACGATTCAAGCCGCGCGAACTTTCCCGAAGTCGCAATTTGAGCAGCCAGTCGAGAGGAAAAGCCCTGACGGAACGCCTTTGGTCTCACCGGAAGGCAAACGGCAATTCGAAGTTCGGTTTCACAATCCCGACGGAACCGATACGATTGAGCCGCTGACGCCTACCAGCGACCAGGAGAAACTCGACAAGCCAACGATATTTTACCGGGATAACAGGAACGAACAGGGTCAGCTTACCAGTCATCTTGTCTATACTTTCCTGACGCCGGAGCAGGGCGGCATGTTGTTGGTTAATTACACTACCTATAAGAAAGCGGCTGACAATATACAGGCCCAGACCCCATCTGCGGTGCAGGATGGTGTGTACCATGTAGGCAAGTATCCGGTCCATGCGGATAAGGATGCCTACAGCCGTTTCTTATATCACCTGACTATGATCGAAGGTCAGCCTCCGGTCTTGGTGATACCGCGCGTAGATACAGATCTGTTCAACCAGAGATCGAAGGCAACATATCCTGGACGTGTCATAGCGGGCGCCTTAAACCTACCTGACTATTACGCGAATATCAGGAACAATTTCGATTACACGGTCCTAGAGTCGCCCAAGGGTGATCGCTGGCGAGACTGGATGTTTGTGGACGCGCGGAGCAATATTACCTACTTCCAGCTAATCCCCACACATAAGCTGCAGAAAGGTAAAGACGGCGCCTGGGATGTCCACGTAAGCAAGGAGCCTCCGCCCCTCATCGATATTCGCAAGACAAAGTAGACACGCAATCCCGTTAAGAAACGCAAGACCTGGTTCTTCCCGCGCATAGCAGGCGGCGCTGGCGCCGAGACGTTTCGGTCGTTTGTCGACCGAGAGGACGCGAAGGGTGCACACGGTTCCGGCGGTGGAATTGGGCCACGACCAGCGAGCGCCGGAATGTTCTGCACAGATCTGCTCCGATGGCCGCTATCAGGCAGGGCGACTTAAGGAGGCATACACTGGTAAAACGTCACTGCCATGAAGCGATTCTGCATCGCCACCGCAATCCTAGTGCTGATCGGGGCTTACTTCGTTATGTCGGCCGTCCCCTCCGTGCAGGATATGCAACATATGCCGGAGAGTTTTCCGTTTCCGCTTCCCGATCGCTCCGGACCGTTGCGCAAAGCACTTCTGCTGCTGCGCGAGGGTAAAACTGCCGAGGCCCGTATTGAACTGGAAGAACAGCGAAAGCTGCGGCCGAATGATGCCGAGGTGCTTTACCAGATCGCACGCTCGCACCTCATCGATTTCTACCAGCAAACCGACCCGGAGAAGCGGCGGGTATCGCTGTCCCTGGCAATGGAGGACCTTGCATCGACGCTCGCGAGTAACCCTGATCACATCCCCGCGCTGCGGGCGAAAGCCGTGATTCACGCGCGCGCCGAGCTGCTCTACTACGATCCCAACCTGGCGTACGAACTGGGCGCGCGCGTCGCCAGGCTGGAACCTAACAATAACGGCTTCCTGCTGAACCTCTCGGAGTGGATGTCGGGCGAAGTGCGTTTCACCAGGGAGAGCGGGCATCGCGTTCCCCACGATCCTCTCATCGGACTGGACCGATCGATCGATCTGCTGGAGCAGGTAGTCGACAACTCGATGCCGTACAGCAACGACGAGGCGGCGGCGCTCTTTCTGATGGGCAACGCGCTTTCCCGCCGGGGCAACTTTCCGGAGGCAATCTCATACTACAAACTGGCGCTGAGACGCAATCTGACGCCTGAACAAAAGCTGCAGTCCATGCGCGAGATGGGGGCATCGTACTACAAGCAAGGTGACTATGCGGAAGCTGCCCGCAATTTTTATGAAGCGCTGCAGACCCGCATGAATTCTGTAGACCAATGGCTGCTGCGGGTGGCGCTCGATCGCATTCCGGGTCCACCTCCAGCAATGCCGGCCAACGTCCTGTTCCCAGTGGAGGAACCGAATATCGATCGGGCCAATCCGCCTCTGCTGGAGTTCGAAGACATCGCGCCTAAACTGGGGATCCATTCCAAGAACGGAAACGGCACGGTGGCTTGGGGCGACATCGATGGTGATGGCAAGCTGGATGTGATCGTGAGCGGCAGCGGCACGTTCATCAAGGTCTATCGCAACGAAGGCGACAAATTCACTGACATTACGGAGAAGGTCGGGCTGGGACATGTGCCTTCCGGTTACTCGCTCAACCTGGTGGACTACGACAATGACGGTTGGCTGGACCTGTTCATTTCGCTGAACGGTTGGAACGGCCCCATGCCCGACCTGCTGTTTCACAACGAGCACGGCAAGTTCGTCAACGTGTCGAAGAAGAGTGGGGTGGACGATCCTGGATCGGGCTTCGTGTCGTTGTGGGGTGACCTGGACAATGACGGCTGGCTCGACGTTGTAATCGCGAATGGTGTGCTGAAGGATGGCAGCGTGCCGCAGATTTACCGAAACAATCGCGATGGCACGTTCACAAACATGACCAAGGCCGCCGGGATCGACGAACCGCCTCTCTACGGAACGATCGGCGCCGCACTGGGCGACTACGATAAAGACGGACGCCTGGATATCTTTTTCAATGGCCACGATGGCGCACCTAATCGTCTGTATCACAACGAAGGCAATTGGCACTTCACCGAGGTGGCGAAGAAGTCCGGTGTGCTACAACCGCCGCACAACGGCTTCGTCTGCTTCTTTGTGGATTACAACAATGACGGACGGCCGGATCTATTGACCACCAGCCTGGCGCCATGGGAAGCCACTGTGGATGGCTTGAAAAAGGGCTACGCTCCGCGTGGTGCGCGCGCGGTGCATCCAGACGCCAACCACCTGTTTCGTAATAATGGCGACGGCACATTTACCGATGTGACGTTCGATGCGAAGCTTTACTATCCAATGGGGACGATGGGCGCCGGCGTAGCGGATGTGGACAACGATGGTTACGTTGATTTCTACTTCGGCACCGGCGATCCCCAGATCAGCCGATTGGAACCGAATCGCTTCTTCCGGAACAACGGCGATGGGACCTTTTCTGACCTGACGCGCTATGTGAATTTCGCCAGGCCTGGGAACAAGGGCCATGGTGTGGCATTCGTCGATCTCTTTGAAGACGGCGCTCTGGATATCTTCGCCCAACTCGGTGGCCATTATCCTGGCGACCACACTTACAACGCGTTCTACCGGAATCTGAAGGCCAGCCAGAATCACTGGCTGGAAGTAGACCTGCGCGGCGTCAAAAGCAACCGTTTTGCGGTGGGAACGCAGTTGACGGTGAAAGCCGGCGGCATGCTGGTGTATCGCGAAGTAAAGGGCAGTGAGGGCTTCGGCGCCACCAGTCCGTACCGCCAGCATTTTGGCCTGGGCAAACAGGCGAAGATCGATTCGCTCGAGATCCGCTGGCCGAGCGGAGTAAAACACGAATTTCAAAGCCTGGATGCGAATCAGATCATTGCGGTAAAGGAAGACGAGCAGGCGTGGACGAAGGTGAAGTAAAGCGGAAGTTGGAAGCCGGAAGTCGGGGGCGAGAGTGGTTTGCGCCACGCCTGTTTGCTTTTTGCCTGGTGCTGCTCGCTGCCGTGGCTGCGCTTCTTCATCCAGCTTCGGCGGTGGAACCAATCACCTTCGAGGATGTCACGGCCAAGTCGGGCATCGAGTTTGTGCTGCAGAACTCGGCCACCCCAGAGAAGCACCAAATCGAAACCATGGTGGGTGGCGTTGCGCTGCTCGATTATGACGGAGATGGCCTGCTGGACATCTTCTTTACCAACGGCGCGCGCCAACCCGCGCTACTGAAGGACGATCCGCGCTTCTGGAATCGGCTTTACCGAAACAAAGGCAATAGTGTGTTCGAGGACGTCACAGCCAAGTCGGGAGTGCGTGGAGAAGGCTATGGTATGGCCGCGGCTGTGGGCGACTATGACAACGACGGCCGTCCCGATCTTTTTGTGGCCGGCGTGGGCCGCAACATTCTATATCGCAATCGGGGCGACGGCACGTTTGAGGATGTCACAGCGAAGGCTGGAATTCGCAACGAGCCGTGGTCGATCGGCGCCGGCTGGTTCGATGCCGATGGAGACGGTCTGCTCGATCTCTTCGTCGTGAACTACGTGCTCTGGGATCCACAGAAAGAGCCGGTTTGCGAAGATCCGCGCACACACGACCGATTGCATTGCCATCCCGACCTCTACAAGGGCCTGCCCAACCGGCTTTACCATAACAACGGCGATGGCACTTTCACTGACGTCTCGGAAGCGGCGGGGATCGCCCGGTATATCGGTAAGGGGATGGCCGTTGCGTTCGCCGACTATGACGGCGACGGCCGAGTCGACATCCTGGTGACCAATGACACGCAGCCGAATTTCCTCTTCCACAATGAAGGCGGGGGACGATTTAAGGAAGTCGGACTGACCGCCGGCATTGCGTTCAATGATGATGGGCGAGCACTCTCCTCGATGGGCGCTGCCTTTCGGGATTTCGACAACGACGGCCGTCCCGACATCTTCGTCACCGCGCTCAAGCATGAGACTTATCCGCTCTATCGCAACTTAGGCAGGGGGCTATTCGGCGACTTTACCTATCGGTCTCGAGTGGGCGCGGCCACAATGGGGCTCACGGGATGGAGCAACGGTATCTTCGACTTTAATAACGATGGCAGGAAGGATCTGTTTGCGGCTAACGGCGATCTCAACGAGAGCGACAGACAGTCGAGTTTAGTGATGGTGCAGCGTCCCGAGGGCGCCTTCGATGCATCGTCGGTAGGGAGGCCGGCGCTCCACCGGGGAGCGGCCTTTGGCGATTTCGACAACGACGGGCGCATCGACGTCGTAGTCACTCGCATCGGCGAGCGGCCTCTTCTGCTCCGCAATACGTCGGCGCCGCAAAGCCACTGGCTCGGTTTTATACTCACGGGACGCGCCACTGGCGCCGTGGTGCACGTGAAGACCGCCAGCGGCGAGCAGTGGGAACAGGTTACGACTGCGGTCGGCTACGCCAGCGCAAGCGACGGTCGAGTCCATTTCGGCCTCGGTGGGGACGCTCAGGCAGTGGTCGAGATCCGATGGCCTGACGGTTCGGTACGGAAGTTACCAGAAGTTCAGGTGGATCGCTGGGTCACGGTTCGTGAATAGTAGAACATCCAAGCGGGGCGTACGAGGCCAACCCAAGTAAGCGCATACAAAAAATATGTACAAGGTTAAAAGTCAGTGATATAATTTTCGCCACGGTACTTAGTAGTGCCGACGTTCTTGGGGTTATAAGAGGGGAATTTCATGCGATCCAAACTCACTCTGTTTGTGTGTCTTTTCGCACTGGCGACAGTAGCATCCTCCCAGGAGTTCCGAGCAAGTATTTCCGGGCACATTCTGGATAAGACCGGTGCCCGAGTTCCGCACGCCAAAGTCCAAGCCACCAACGCGGCCTCCGGGGAAACCAGTAGTGCAACGAGCGATAGCTCCGGCAGCTACACGATTCCCCTCCTTCCACCCGGCCAGTACAAACTGATCGTCACTGCGGCGGGATTCAAACAGTATGTGCGCGAGAACGTCACGCTCACCATTAGCCAGGCAGCTGGCATTGACGCCACGTTGGAGCTTGGCGATGTTACCCAAAGCGTGGAAGTGACGGGCGATGCGGCCATGCTCGAAACGGAAACCGCGAGCCGAAGCGGACTGGTGGACACGAAGGAAGTGGCCGATCTGCCGCTCAACTCGGGCCGCAATCCCTTCATGCTGGGCATCACGTCGTCGGGCGTGACATTCCGCGGCGCCTCCATTTGGCAGCGGCCCTTCGACAACGGAGCTATCGCCGATTGGGTGGTGAACGGCGGCTGGCAGGAAAGCAACGAGTTCTTGCTGGACGGCGCTTCGAATAACGCCCAGATGGGAACGAATAATATTGCCTATGTGCCGATCGTAGAAACGGTACAGGAGTTCAGCATGATGCAGAATTCCTATGACGCCGCCTATGGTCACACCATGGGCGGCATCATCAACACGGTGATGAAGAGCGGCGGCAGCAGATTCCATGGCAGCGCGTGGGAGTTCATGCGCCGGGCCGCGCTGGACGCCAATACGTTCCAGGACAATGCTGTAGGCGCTCCCAAACCTACCCACTATCTGGATGATTACGGCGGGGAGGTGGATGGTCAGGTGATCGTGCCTAAACTCCTGAAGCGTAACGGCTACATCAAGCTGTTTTACATGGGCGCGTTCCAGAATTATCGTGAAGGCACGCCCGATCCGCTGCTGCTCAGTTGGCCTCAGCCGGAGATGCGCAACGGCGATTTCAGCAAATTGGTGAACGGCGCCGGACAGCCAATCACTATCTACGATCCCACCACGGCAGTGTACGATGGCAGCGGTAACATCGTTACGAACCGGCAGCCGTTCCCGGGCAATATCATTCCCGCCAGCCGCATCACCCAGGCTGCAAAGGCACTCACCGCACTCATGCCGATGCCGAACACCACGACCGCCGGCTTTCGATACAGCACCGGCGATCTCAGCCAACCCGATGTCTTCGATCACGATGCGTATTACAACATGACCATTAAGTTCGATTGGACCATCGGAGACAAGCACCGCTTCTTTATGCGCGAAGGCTCCAACGATCGTACGGAACACCGGCCGGTCAACGGCATCGTAGGGTTGGGAGAAGACGGCCAGTTACCTTTCCAGCGCATCAACGATACGTATGTGCTCGATTGGACCGGCAGTTTGAATCCGAGCACTGTGGTGAACGTCCGCGCCTCCAACACGCGATTCATCGAGAAGGGCTCCGGGTTCGCCAACCAGGGTTTCGATCTGACGTCGCTGGGCCTGCCTCAATCGCTCGTTTCGCAGTTGCCCGGCGGCTATCTGATGGGCGTTTGGAGCGTTGGCGGATATCAAACCTTGGGCCGCACTTCCAGCGATAACATCACTAACAGCTATGGCCTGCAGGGAAGTATCAACAAGGTATTCGGCAAACACTCCATCAAGGCCGGGGTAGACGTTCGGCGCATCTATTACGAAGTGCTCGATACGGGCAGCATTCTGGAGGAAGATTTCAATTCCGCCTGGACGCAGCAGGTATACAACAACGCCGGCAACGGCTTGGGCGGCGACGGATACGCCAGCTTCCTGTTGGGCTATCCCAGCGGCGGCCAATCGAACTATGCGGCTTACCCCTACTACCGCCAGTGGTATATCTCTCCCTTTATCCAGGACGATTGGCACGTTAGTAATCGTTTGACCCTTACCCTGGGTCTACGCTATGACATCAATGAACCAATTACCGAAAAGTACAACCGGCTGGATGCGGCATTTAATCCAACCGCGCCGAATCCCATTGGAGCGATGGCCATCGCCAACATCAAGGCGCTGAACCTGCAGATCCCGGCGCAGTATCAATACCTCTACAACAATCTGGCCAACATGACCGGCAGTATGGAATTCGTCGGCAAGAATGGGTATTCACCCATGGCCGCGAAGATCGACTGGACCGGGATTCAGCCGCGCTTCGGCTTCGCCTACCGATTGAAAGACAAGCTGGTGATGCGCGGCGGGTTCGGTCAATACATCGTCAATCCGAACAATGACTGGATGCAGACCGCCGGCTTCAGCAACAACACCTCGCTTGTGAACAGCAACGATGGCGGCCGCACACCGATTCAGGGGGTGATGCAGAATCCCTTCCCGAGCGGCATCAACGCGCCGCCGGGCGCGAGTTTGGGGGCGCTGACCTATGCCGGCAAGAGCATCAATTGGTTCAGTCCGAACTTCCGTCTGCCGCGCGACTCGCAATACTCGTTCGGATTCCAGTACCAGATCAGCCAGGGCGGCACACTTGACGTTTCCTACGTCGGCAACCAATCGGCACACAACCAGTCGAACTTCCCGTTTGACGTTAACCCGAACTATCTCCAGTGCAGTGTCATGTACGGCGCACCGACACCGCCTGGCTTTGCCTCTCCGGCGGCTTATTGCAATCAGAACCTGCCCAATCCATTTCAGGGATTGGCTCCGTTCATTGGCACCAGCATGTACACTTCGTCGACAATTTCTCTCAACCAGTTGCAGCGGCAGTTCCCGCAGTTTACGGGCGGCACCGAATATGGATTGAATGACGGGCATACCTGGTATAACTCGCTGCAGATTAACCTGAACCACCGCATGCGCAACGGCCTCAACCTGCTACTCAATGCCACCTTCTCCAAGCAGAATGAGCGTTGGGGATATCTCAACTACTACCAGAATCCCATTCAGTATCAGGAGGGTCTCTACTATGCCGACCGTCCTCAGGTCTACAAGGGCACCATTGTTTATGACTTGCCGTTCGGCAAGGGCCGGCATTTCCTGAACGGAGTCCACGGGGTGTCAGACCGGTTGTTGAGCGGATGGGGCGTGAACACAATTCTGACCTGGTCGCCGACAGGCGAGCCCGCTAACATGCCGGGGTCGATCGTCGCCATCCGGAACCCCGGCCTTTCCACGGTGCACTGGGGAGCGAACAAGGTGCAGATCAATAACAACTGCATCCTGAACGAAGACGACACCGGAGCCATCGCGCCGCTGCCGCAAAGCGTCGCCAACGGTTGCAGCGCCACGGATTGGTCGCAATACGATTGGCTGCAACTGCCGCCCAATTACCGGCCGGCGCAGGTCAACTCGTACCGCAGCCCGAACGTCCGAGTGCAGGGCACATATACTATGGATGCCTCGCTGCTCAAGGACACGCGCATCACCGAGCGCATCAGAGGGCAGTTCCGCGTGGAAGCCTTCAATGTTCTGAACCACTGGAATTACATGCTCGCGAACGTGAACAACACGGCCACCGACCCGAATTTCGGGTCGATTATTCCGCACACGCAGTCCACCCAGGCCAGCGTCAATCCGCGATCGGTGCAGTTGGCGTTCAAAGTGATCTGGTAGACGAACGTCGGTAGGGCAGGTTCCTTCAGCCTGCCCGGCGCCCATTTTATCGGCCGCCGCGATTCGCCTGCTCGAGTTCCTTCTGTGCTTCGGTGGTTTTGCCGAGCCGTAAATAAGCCTTGCCGAGCAGTAAATGCGATCGCGGCAGAACAGGATCGAGCTTCACCGCCTGCTCCAGGGACGTTGCAGCCTCTTTCGCCCGATCGAGTGCCAGCAGCACACATCCCAGTTCCAGATGGGCTCGCGCGGCTTCTGGATGGCGTTTCAGCGCGCTCTTGAGAGGAACGAGCGCTTCCTCGGCGTTTCCTTGCCGAAACAGGAAAACGCCATAGTCGATGGCCGGATTTTCGTTGGGCGGGGAATCAAGCTCGAGCCGCATTGATTCCTGAAAAGCGACTGCCGCCTCGGCGGTTTGGCCGAGTGCTTCCAGACAGAGCGCCTGAATGCGTGCGATCTGCGCGTTCTGCGGGTCCTTTTTCCCAGCCTCGCGGAGAACGTCCAGAGATTCCTCAAAGCGGTCCAGCAGGTACAGGGTCCGGCCGAAATAGAGGCACGCATCGGGCTCCCCGGCGTTCAGCAGGCAGGCGCGGTGGAAAGGTCCCTCGGAGTGGGAGTAGTCGCCGCGTGCCGCATAGGCCACTCCCAGCGCTTTCCATACCGCTGCGGATGACGGCCGCATTACCAGCGATTGGCGGTAGGCATCAATGGCGGCTTCGGGCTGATGTTCGGCGAAGAGGCGCAGACCGCGACGATACAGTTCTTCCGGGTCCGCGGCGGCAATTGCCGGCGAGGCGAAGAGAAGAACGGCGGTTAGCTCGGCAAACAGAATCCTCACGCGAAACACTGCTGGCAACTCAAAACGATTCGCATGAGAAGCCGGATCTTTTCCGCGCCTGTCATGCACCCTCCCCCTGGCAGCCTCGGCCAGACGGCTTTAGCTGATCATATCCTTGATGATCTCGCCCCGCACTTCCGTCAACCGCTCCTTGCGCCCCAAGTACATGTAACTGAGGGCGTCCTGGTTGAGGCCCATCTGGTAGAGCAAAGTGGTATGCAGATCGCGGAAGTGGACCGGCTTCTCGATCGCCTTGAGTCCGATCGGGTCGGTGGCGCCATAGACCGTTCCTCCACGGAAGCCACCACCCGCCACCCACATGGAGAAGCCGGTATTGTGATGGTCGCGGCCCCTGCTCTTCTCCGATTCGGGCGAGCGGCCGAATTCTCCGCCCCACAGCACGATGGTCGAATCGAGCATGCCGCGCCGCTTTAAATCGGTGATCAACGCGGCCACCGGCTTGTCGGTCATGGAAGCCATCTTGAGGTGATTCTTTTCGATGTCGGAGTGGGCGTCCCATTCGGTATCAGCCGCGCCTCCGCCGGAGACCACGCATATGAACCTCACGCCCTTCTCGACCATGCGGCGTGCCAGCAGGCAGCGGCGTCCGTAATCGTCAGTCAACGGATTGCCGATGCCGTAAAGCTCCAGCGTTTCCGCCGATTCCTTGGTCAAATCGAAGACTTCCGGCGCTTCCGTCTGCATCTTGAAGGCGGTGTCGTAGGCGGAAATGCGGGCGGCAAACTCGGGATCTTCGCCCGGCAGATTGGCCTGATTGAGCGAGCGGATCAAGTCGATGGTCTTGCGGCGTTCCCCCAGCGAAACGCCTTTCGGCAAGTCAAGATTGAGCACCGGTTTATTGCCGGGGCGCAGCATCGTTGGTTGATATACCGCCGGCAGGAAGCCGTGCTGGTACATGGGCAGGCCAGCCTCCTGCGCGCCTTCCGGCGCAGGCATCACCACGTAGGCCGGCAGCGAATCGGCCTCGGATCCCAGGCCGTAAACCACCCAGCTTCCCATGGCCGGGAAGCCGGGAATCACGCGGCCGGTCATCATCTGGTATTGCGCCGCCGAATGCACGACCATGTCCCCGTGCATCGAACGGACGACACAAAGGTCGTCGACCACCTTGGCCTGGTGCGGGAACAGGTCGGAGACTTCGATGCCGCTCTGGCCATACTTCTCGAAAGTGCGTTTGGTGCCAAGGATGCGCGAAGCCGAATTGACGTTCTGGTATTTGACGTCGCCGAATTCCGCCGGCCGCTTTTGTCCATCCAGCTTGTTGAGCAGCGGTTTGGGATCCCAGGTCTCGAGATGCGATGGGCCGCCCGCCATGTAAAGAAAGATGAAGGCCTTGGCCGGGCAATGGTCAGGCGAGTGCGGCGGCTTGGGCGCGAGCGGATTGTAGCCAGCCGCGCGGGCCTGCGATTGCGCCATCATGGTTGCGAATGCGAGCGATCCCGCGCCGCAGAAACAGTCGGTCAAAAATTCGCGCCGATTGCGAGCGTATCGGACATGATCGGACATCCTTGGTTCTCCCTAATTCACGTACAAAAATGCGTTCAAATTAAACACGGCGAGGGCAAATTCTTTTAGCGCGGCCGGTTCACCGGACCGGTCCAACAGGAATTTCATCGCCAGCAATTTTTCCTGCGGTGTCGGTAAACGGCCTGCCGCCAAGCGGAAGGCGTACTCTACCCGCGCCGCGGCGGTGCTACGTTCCTTCATTAGTCGTTCTGCCAGTTTCGCGGCCAACTCGTTGGAGGTTTGGCCGTTGAGCAGTTCCAGCGCTTGCGGAGCGTGGGTGGATTGTTCGCGCCGCGCACAGGATAGCAGCGTGTCGGGCGCGTCGAACACCTCCTCGAACGGCAGGCGCAGATTGCGTTTGTAAATCATGTAGAGAGTGCGGCGGTCGTATTCCGATTTATCCCGTGTGGCCGTCCAATATTGCGGGCGCTTGAGCATCAGCACCAATTCGGGATCGATGGGGACCATGTAACTCGGGCCGCCCGCCTTCAGGTTCATCCGGCCGGACACAGCCAACATGGCGTCGCGGATCTCTTCAGCCTCCAGGCGGCGGTGGCTGAATTTGCAAACCAGCGCGTTGTCCGCATCCTTATCCGTGGCCTCTTTTTCCATGGGCGAGATGCTCGACTGCTGGTACGCGCTCGAAAGCAGAATCATGCGGTGAAGCGGCTTCAGCTTCCAGCCGTCTTCGACGAAGCGATCGGCCAGCCAGTCCAGCAGTTCGCGATTGGAGGGCCGCGAACCCATGAGTCCGAAATCGTTTGGCGTCGCCACGATGCCGCGGCCGAAGTGGTACTGCCAGACCCGGTTGGCCATCACCCGGGCGGTGAGCGGATTGGCCGGATCGACGATCCACTCCGCCAATTTGAGGCGGGGCTTGTCTTCTTCGATGGGCGCCTCGGGCGCGGCATCGGGAAGCAGGATTCCCAGAGTTCGCACGCCGACGGTCGCCGTGGGATTCAGGTAATCGCCGTGAAACAGCACTTTGATCGGCGACGCCTTGGCGGGATCGTCCACCACACTGTAGATCGACTCCAGCGGAGCCGGCATTTTATCGTCAAGCGCGTCCAGGTCTGCCTCCAACTTGGCCTTCTCGGATTCAGGCGCGCGGCGCAACGCGCCCTGCAGTCGTCGTTTTTCGCTCTCTACCGGCTGCGCTTTCGCTCTCCACGCCTCCTGTTCCTCTTTGCTGGCGAGCACGATATCGTTCGGTTGTAGCTGAGCGAAGTGAGCCTGCAGGCGGTAGTAATCGGACTGGCGGAACGGATCGAACTTGTGATCGTGGCAGCGTGCGCAGCCCACGGTCACGCCTAGAAACGTTGCGCCCACAATGTTGGTCATCTCGGTGAGCACTTCGTTGTGGGAACTGGCCACGTCCTGATTACCGGCGTTCTTCCGCAGAGGCCCCAGACGGTTGAAGCCGCTCGCCACCAGGTAAGTTTTGTTGGTGGGGTCCATCTCGTCGCCGGCCAACTGCTCCCTGACGAAAGCATTGTAGGGCTTGTCGTCGTTGAAGCTGGCGACGACATAGTCGCGATAGCGCCACGCATCCGGCCGGTGCATATCGTACTCGTAGCCATCCGATTCCGCGAAGCGAACCACATCCAGCCAATGGCGTCCCCACTGCTCGCCATAGTGTGGGGACGACAGCAGCCGGTTGACCACTCTTTCCCAGGCTTTTGGCGATTTGTCTTTCACGAAGGCGTCGATCTCCTCGGGAGTGGGAGGCAGACCGATGAGATCGAAGGTCACGCGGCGCAGGAGGGTGGCGCGATCCGCCTGCGGCGCAGGCTTCAGACCAGCCTTGCGAAGCCCGGCCAGAATGAAGGCGTCTACAGGAGTCTTCACCCATGCCTTCGCGGCGGGGTCGGCGAAGATGGGAGGCGGGACGTTTTTGCGCGGCTGAAACTCCCATTGTTGACGCTCGCGTGCGGTGTATGTTCCCAGGGGCGCCGTTTCTTCGTCGCCGGCCATCAAACACGCAACCGATGCAACCGCGACCGTTGCTGTTGCAAGTAGAATCTGTCTCATCCAAGAGGCTCCATTCCGCTCCGAGGCCTTTCTAGAACGCGATCCGCAGCACGCCCCGCAGCGTTCCATTGGTTCCGTGCCAATTGCTGAACGAGTAGACCGTGGCGGCGGGAAACTTGCCGAAGTTCTGCGGGCTGGTCAGATTCATCGTATTGTTGGCAGTATATAGCTAAACAAACTGCGGGAAAAGACTGTTGGCATCGATGCGCGCGGTGAGCCCGTTTTTCTGCAACAGTTAACGTGCCAACGTTCGGGAAAGGCAGGCAATAATTGCCATGCCGGTTGGTCGCACTGTTGCCGACCGGAGTAGCGGTGCGGACGTCCTGTGAATAGACAAGAGTCGTCATCGCAAAGGCGGCGAAGAGAGAAGGCTACGCGGCGCATACAAGCCCTCCGCAGAATGACATCCCCGGGACCGACGTGGCGAAGAGTGTATCATGGGTGGCCTGTCAGTAGCCAACCGGATCGGACCTCGATCAATGATCTACGCACTTCGGGGTTGAGACGCGACACGCCGTTACAAGGGCCATCTAACAATGTTATGACTAGCACCCACATCGTTGATTCGGTGCGCGGATGGGGTTTTGGCTACGGACAGCAGGCCCGTCGCGATCCAAACCGATTGGGTAATGCACTGGAGCCCAGGATTCTAGCGTCGCACCGGGGCTTGGAGCGGAGTTTTGACCAGGTTGGTGGGGCTCCGCTCGGATTTCAAATAGGCGTATGGATCATGCTTCAGACCGCCTGCCGGCAGACAGCCCCATAGCGGCCCCAGATCTCTGCGTGCAAGGTTCATATAGAAGTCTGGGAGTTCGCTGGATTCCTGCTCGAAATACGGCGGGAACTGCCGGTCAGTATCCAGCCGCGCGCGGATTTCTTTGTAGTAGTTAAGCCTGCCAAAGCCTTCCGTCGAAACTGCCCTCACGACGTTCAACCACCGCGAGGTCATTTCCTGGGTTGCGCGAAAACGGCGAACAATAGCCCGCGCACTAAAAGAGTACCGTGTGAGATCGATCAGTTGATCGTAGAAAGACCTCCAATTATAATTCCGTGGCTTGACATTCATTGCCTGGTTGTTGTTCAGGAAATGAAACGGAAACGGTAGTACGCGCTGGGCCCGCTGGTAATCCAGGTTGAGCGCGGCCGCCCGGCCAAACGCCGTGAGCAGGGAGTATCCCGGAAACGCGCCTGGCGTCAGGTCCAGAAACCGCTTAGTAAGCTCGAAGGGCTCCTCACCCATATCGGAATCGAGTCCAAGAACGAAATTGGTTTGCACGTACGGAACGTAGCTCAGAATCAGGTTCACGTGTTCGGATACCTGGCGAACTTTGTCAATCCCCTGCAACGCGCCCGTCTTCGACTTGCCGCCTAAATCGAACCACGACTCGATACCAGGCAATAACGCTTTGAAGCCGTTGTGGCTAAGCCTCTTCAGGTGAGACTCCGAAAGCAGCGATAAGCTGCTCTCGGCGGCGAAGTCGATAGAGCCGGGAGGCACAGCCTCCTCTATCATGTCGAGATAGTCGTCGAACCTTACCCCGAAATTGGGATCGTGCCATGCCACCAACGGCTTCTTGAACTGTTTTAACAAGAACCTTAGATCGTCTCGAATTGCCTCAAACTCCATCGGCTGATACGGCACGGCCGCGTCGATACAGAAACTGCAAGTGTAGGGACATCCCAGGCTGCCGATTATCGGGACCATTTTCAGGAAGGGAGTCTTTCGGAGGGTCGGCTCAATGAATTGCCAACGCTCGCGTACACCCGGAAGCTCCAAGGGCTGGCGCCTCGCGGTGATGTGGACGCCCACTGGCCGGTGTTGCGAACAGTCCTGCAGCACGTCAAGCAACGTTCCTCGGTCGGTGAAGCCCAGCACATAGTCAAAGTACTGCAGCGCGTCCTCAGGGTAGCAGCGTGCATGGGGCCCACCGAGAACCGTAATCGCCCCCCTCTTCTGGAAGATGTTGCTGAGGGCATAAGCCGTGTGTGCCGCCTCGGTGAAGGCGCCGATAAAAAGCAGATCGAGAGTGGCGGGTAACTCTTCGAGCAGGTTTTCGAAACCGGTGTAGCAAACGAACGTAACATCGTGTCCCATTTGCCGGCACCAAACGCCGACCACTTGAGGCATTATGCTGGCAAGATTGGCATTCATAACACGAGCGTACAGCGCTCGCGTGGGGCCCTTGGATACGATATCGATGACGCCAATGCGGAGTTTCTGCATGTTCGACTCAGGATTGGATTGCGGAGGTTTGTCGTTTGTGCGAGGGGGGTTGAATTCGCAGCAGGCGCTCCTAGTGTGTTTTCCACTTGATCATGTCATATTTTCGGCAGTCCTGGCTGAGCAGTATTGCTCACTTTTGTGATTTCAATCCCGGAGCAGAACCTTGAGCAGAGCATCAGTAAACGGTGTGCGACAAGGAGAATCCGAGGGGTAGGTGGTTACCGCCCACTCGGCAAGGCTTTCGATCGGATGAACCCTTCGGGACCAACACGCAGGAGGCGATCGATGCTTGGGGTCAATCCGCACATCGCGTTCAAGGGTAATTGCCAGACGATTCGAGGCCAGGAGCGGCAGCCAGCGAAGGAAACATCATGCGCGGCGCCTGAGGTCTCACGGAGCTTCGCGATTCGCATCAAGTAAGCGGCGCTGTCATCCTGGAGACGGTCGCTACCCGCCCCGGAAATGGCGCACCTGAACGGCGCCCCCGCGAAGGAAGACCACGGTACATACGGATTCGCGGCGCTCAACAGGCACGCCGGCGCCGGCAGAAGGAACACCTAAGCTTGCTATTGAGCCTCCTTTGCACAACGAAAACCAATCGTGCCGGCGCGATCCTTGGATGGGCCGATTAGAAGGTACTTGCCGTGTTCATTCAGTCTGTAAGCCGAGGGGAAATACCAGCGCGATCCAGACGGGCGGTAGTATCCGCCTCCGCGCAGCGTGGCGGCGCGCGTATGCTCATCCTCGAATTCTTCCGTCCATTGCCAGACATTTCCGGTCATATCCATCACGCCAAACGGACTCGCACCTTTGGGGAACGCGTCCACGGGCGTTGGTCCACGGAGATCGCGGCCATGCTCCTGACTGGGAGCGCATTCTTCGCACCAGGCGTTGCCCCAAGGGTATACGCGGCCATCCTGCCCCTGGGCGGCGTATTGCCATTCCCATTCGTGGGGCAGACGCTTGCCGGCCCAGCGAGCGTAGGCGCGGGCATCCTCCAGAGAAACCCAGGTGACGGGGCGATTGTCCCATCCGGTGGGGCATTGGCCGTCCTTCCAGTCTTTCAGGAAATTGTGATCGTCGGCGGGGTGATAGTTCGCTGCCTCGAGAAAGCCCGCAAATTGCCGGTTGGTCACCGGGTACTTGTCAATATAGAAAGACGGGATGGACAGCTTCAACACATGGTGGCGCCGAGGGGAATCTTCGCCGGGGTACTGCACGTCCACGCCAATGTCGTCGCCACCCTCGATCTCGATGCCGTGCACTTCGAAGCGAAATTCCGTGGCGGCGGGGATCCGGACCATTCCCGTGGGCGCCTGAGATGCCGAGGCGGTAGGCTGGATCGGCACTATCTGTTGGGGCAGGAAATGCCAGACGTTCGGAAAAGAAGAGAGCGGTCGGGCAGTCAAAACCTGCATCTCATGAAGAAATGCGGTCAGCGCCGGGTCGGCAGGCTCCGGCTGCGCCAGCACCGCTCCATAACCCAGGGCTTCCATCGCAAAGGAGAGCACGACGCCTCCGCTTTCCGTGGCCGGCTGTAGTTCCACGCCGTGCCACAGGTCGAAATAATGCATGCCCGACTGTGAGGAAAGGCGCAGTTGCGGACCTTCGATGTTGTATACGGTGCGGTTCACGATGGTCCAAACGGTTCGGCCGTTCCACGGAAATCTGCTGGCAAAAACTCCGTATGGAATGGTGGGAGTATGCGGCTCCCACTCAGGACTGACCAGGTACTTTGCGAAGCGCCGCTCCACTTTTCCGACGCGCCTGATCGCTTCCGCATTACGTTCCGTGATGCCGTTCCAGATTCCCCAGATGTTCTCCCACGTTTCATAGCCCACGCCGTTGAAGAACGCGGCTTGCAGGTTGTCGGTTTTGTCTTTGTTCCAGCGGTCGCACACATTCACCATGTGACGAGGTTCCAGCCACTTGGCGCGGCTGACCATGGGAATGAAGGGATATTTCCAATAGCCCCAAGTCATGCTGTCCCAATTCAGCATTTCGTCACTCTCGGGATAGCCTTCGGGCTCGAAGACCAGAGGATGGCCGATCGCGTCGCTGGCCGTGAGATAGGTTCGGGGTACGCCGCCGAAGGTGTCGCCATTTACGCCATCGGCGCCGATCTCTTTCATGAGTCCGGCAAGCGTCTCCGGAAAGCCGCGCGACTCCGCCCGGGTTCCTCCGTCCCAAGGCATGTGAGGAAACAACACCCGGACTCCTCGCCCGTGAAACTCCGCCACCATCTGGCGCAGCCCCGCGAGGCCGCCGGGCATATCCCGCAGCAGGTCGAATTGATTTCGGTTGTCGATTCCTATGTTGGGATAGACCGGCCAGAGAAGAATACTATCGATGCCGCCGTATCGCTTATCGAAGTCGGCGAGGAAACGGTCCACGGTGTAGCGCCGTGTGATGGGGTCGTAGAAGTAACGGTCCTCAACCATGGACTGCGGCTGCATGAAACTGGTCTGCGCCCACTGCAACTCGGGCCGATCATAGAGCTCGCCGCTCAAGCCAGCCCGGAGTCGGCGCTCCTCACGATACTGCTGGATCTCCTTGAGCCACTCCCCGGTATCGGCTTTGCTGGGCGGTCCTGGGAATTGCTCGCCTTGCGGAGCGTACCTGCTATCTTGTGCTGGCAGAAACGGCGCCGAGCACAAAGCGATTGCGGCGAGCGCCGAAAGCCATTGGACGCTGAGAGGGAACGGCCGAGAACTACTGGCCCTCCAATATTGCGCATGGTTCATGATCCTCGTGAGTTCCAAAACCCCTCTATATTACTGGATGACTTGAATTGCGTGCGGCTTAAGAGGATTTGGACACCCGAAGATGACATGCGCATGCCAGCAAAGGTCAGCCGGATATCGAAAACTCTCGTCACATCTCACGGTCGAGTTTGCCGGGCGGCCAAAGGGCTACTGTCTGTGCGGATCGCCGCGCTTGTCAAAGACGAACCCGAGCCGTGGCGCCTATGGCGCTTTGAGGTTCAGCAGAAACTGGGCTTACTGATTGCCTTCTACGCTCTCGTCGTCTTGAAGGACCTCGGTCTCGACCCCGCCAGTAAGGCCTGTTGACCGCCGTGGCGGGCCGCGGAATATGCGCCCTGTGCGATAACATGTCCCAATGCTCCGCCTCACTGCCCTCACCCTCGTTATCCCCCTCCTGGCCACCGCCCAAGGCGACTTCGCCGTCGATCGCGCCACCCTTCCCAACGGACTCGACATCCTTCTCCACGTCGACCGAAAGGCGCCCACCGTCCACGTCAACCTCCGCATCCGCGCCGGCTCCAAGAACGAGAAACCCGGCCAGTATGGCCTCGCCCACCTGGTCGAGCACCTGTTCTACGAAGACCGCGACGGCAACCCTCTCTCCAACCAGCTCGAACGCCTCGGCGCAACCAACTTCTGCGGCGATCTTAACGACGATTTCACCGAATTCTGCGCCACCATCCCCTCCGGCCGTCTCGAAAGCATTTGTGGGCCCAGTCCAACCCCTTCGCTCTGTTTTTCCAGAACCTCACCCAGCACAATCTCGATAACCAGCGCGAAGTCGTCATCAATGAGCGCCGTCAAAGGCTCGAAAATGAGCCGTATCACCTCCTCGGTCCCATCATTGAGGAACAACTCTTTCCGCCGGGCCACCCCTACCATCACGAGTGTCGGTTCCGTTGAAGATCTCCGCGCCGTCACACTCGACCGTGTCCGAGCCTTCTTCGCTGAACATTACACTCCCGATCAAATCTCCATCGCCATTGCCGGTGATTTCGACCCGCGCAGGCCAAATCCTGGGTCGCGAAATATTTCGGCCCGTTACCCCCCGCCGACCTCCACATCGCTCCGGCCGTCTGCGCCGCGCAGCTCGCCGCTCCAAAATTAGTCGACTTCGCCGGCCGCTTCAATGACGAGCGCGTCAACTTCGCCTTTGTCGGCCCCGCCGCGGCCAGCCGTGATGCGGCGCGCTCGAATTCGCGGAAACCTGATCTGGACCGACGATTACGGCCCTCACCACCTCCAAAGGTCATAACCGAGAAGTTCTCCCAGGCCGCCGGCATCGATCAAATCCGCTTCAAGACGCTTCCATCTACTACTCGAACGTCACCGTGGTCCCCGGCGCCTCCATCGCCGCAATCGAAGAAAAAATCACCTCGGAGCTCGCCCGGTTCGCCCGTGAAGGTCCCACCGCCGCCGAAATGAACTCCATTCGCAATCGCCTCCGACCCGATCGACTCGACGAGCTCGAAAGCCTCTCCTCACTGGCCTACACCATGCAGCAGGTGCACCATTTTTACGGCGGCATCGATCATGGCGCGACTGGATAACCCGCTACGACTCCATCACGGCCGATGAAGTCCGCGCAGCCGTCAATCGCTGGCTCGTCGTCCCCAGCCATCTGACTATCGATGTAAAGCCGCAGAACGCAGCCCACCCCCAAACTCCCCAGCCCGATCGCACCACTCCTCCGCCCTTCCAGCCTGAAAAAACCTATCGTCCGCCCGAAATCCAATCCGCGAAACTCGCGAATGGTCTCGAAATCCTGGTTCTGGAGCGCCACGACCTCCCCAAGGTCGCGGTCCGTCTTCAGTTCCGTATGGGACGCTCCAGGCCCTCCCGAAAAGCCTGCGGTCATGGTGCTGGCCGCCTTGCGGCGCGTGGGAGCACCACTCGCTCGCAGGACGATATTGCACGCGCATTCGACGAGCTTGCATCCGACGCCCATGGCGAAGCCAACCTGAATGCGACCGACTTCTACTTCGACGTGCTCCGCAAGAATCTTGACCCCGTATTACGTCTCATGGGGGAGATGCTGCTGCACACGTCTTATCCGGATTGGACCGTCGACGCCTATAAGAAGGATTGGATTGCCGAGATCGAGCGCCCCGAAGGCGGTCTCGCGAATTTCGCCCGCCCTCTCTATGCCGCCGCCTTCGGGCGCCGATCACCCCCTCGGTCGAAGCCTGGGAACGCCCGACTCGCTCCGCGCCGTTACCACCGCCGATGTCCGCGACTTCCACGACCGCTACTGGAAGCCCAACATCGCCGCCCTGGTCTTCGCCGGCGACATCACTCTCAAGGATGCCATCGCGCTCTCGACCGCCGTGTTCGGCGGCTGGACCGGAACCGCGCCTTCCCTTCCGCCCATGCCCCCGCCCGCCCCCACTCACGACCGCATCGTTTATGTCGATCGCAAGGGCGTCTCCCAGACCATGATCGTCGCGGTCCTTCCCGCCATCCCTCGCGATCACGCCGATTACCCCGCGCTCCTTCTTGCCGACAGCATCTTCGGCGGCATGTCCGACAGTCGCATTTGGGAAAACATCCGCCAGCAGCACGGCATCGCTTATTACGCCCACTCCGGTTTAACCACCTTTCCCGGCGTGGGAATCTGGACGATCCAGAGCCCCGTCCAACTGGATTCCACGGCCCTCGCCATGCGTGAATTCGAGAAGGAACTCTCCGCTTTCGGCCGCGCCAGGCCCATCACCCCGGCCGAACTCGACCAGGCTAAAACCGGCTTCGTTCGCTCCATCCCCGAGGATTTCGAAACTGTCGGCGCCGCTGCCGGAACCATCGCCTGGAACTGGGCCCAAGGCTTGCCGCTCAGCGAGCTTCAATCCTTCTCCCAACGCCTTGCCGCCGTCACTCTCGATCAGGTCAATGCCGTCGCGCGCAAATACGCACATCCGGAAAACGCTTTCTTCCTCCTGGTCGGCGACCGCCAAAAAATCGAGCCACAACTCCGCGATTTCAGATAGTCCCCGCCATCGTCGATGCGGGCTCCCATACTTCGCGGCAGCCGACTTGTGGACAACTACCCGATCAAAGGAGGAAGTCGTAAAGACGACGTTGCAACTGCTGTCTCCTAGGATGTTGGCGCCGGTGAAGGCGTACCCTTTCCAAGCCGTTGTATACTGGCCCCCATGACGGTGAGGATTCTCACGAGCGGTTCCTACATCATGACGCGAGTGTCGCGGACGGCATATTGGGTGCTCGTTGTTTCGAGCATACTGGCATCAGCTTTCACTGCAACGGCGCAGATCAATCCCGATCTCTATGCGGGCCTCAACTGGCGAAACGTGGGGCCTTTCCATGGCGGACGAATCTCCTCCGTCACCGGCGCCATAGGCCAACCGGGCACGTTCTATGCCGGCACGCCGCTGGGCGGCATCTGGAAAACCACCAGCGCCGGCGTCACCTGGTTCCCCATCTTCGACCAGGAGAAGAGCGTCGATAGTGTCGGAGCCGTCCAGGTGGCTCCCTCCAATCCCGATATCGTCTATGCAGGCGCCGGCGACCCCATTTCGGGCAGCCTCGGCAACGGCATGTGGAAGTCGACCGATGCCGGCAAGACCTGGCAGCACATTGGCCTCGAAGACACGGTAAAGATCACCAGCATCGTTGTCGATCCCGCCGATCCTAACCTGGTGCTTGTCTCCGCGCTCGGCGATACCACCCGCCACGGCGGCGGTGTCTACCGCTCCACCGACGGCGGGCAGACCTGGACCAACGTCCTCAAGCCCGCCGACTACGACGGCGCGCGCGATCTCCAGTACGCATACGACGACCCCAGTGTGATGCTGGCCGCCACGCAGGGAACCGGCGGCGCCGGGGGCGGCGGCGGAGGCGGCGGCGGGCGCGGGGCAAGAAGCAAGCCGCCCCTGGTGTTCAAGTCCACGGATGAGGGTAAGACCTGGACCGAGATCAAGATTCCGCCCTTCCCGGGCCGCGTTGCGGTCGCCGTCGCCATGCACACCAAGGGCCAGCGCATGTACATCGTCGGCAATAGCATTGAACAGGGCTCGGGACTTTACCGCTCCGATGATGGCGGCGCCACCTGGCAGCACATGGCCGGGAAGGACGCGCGGATCAGCAACGGCCAGGGCGCTTATAGCAGCGGCGTGTTCGTGGACTCGCAGAATCCGGACATTGTGTATACCATGAGCACCGCGATGTACCGCTCGACCGATGGCGGCGCCACCTTTCAGCCCTTCAAGGGCGCGCCCGGCGGGGAGGACTACCACAAGCTCTGGATTGATCCCACGAACGGCCACCGCATGCTGGTGGGCTCCGACCAGGGCGCCAGCGTCAGCCTGGACGACGGCCGCACCTGGAGCCTCTGGTACACCGAGGTCATTTCGCAGATCTACCACGTAGCCACCGACAGCGCATATCCCTACCACATCATGGGTGCGCAGCAGGACACCGGCTCCGTAATGATCTCGAGCCGCGGCAACTGGGGACAGGTGAACTTCACGGACTGGAGCCCGTTGCCGTCGTCTGAATTCGGCGTCGATACGCCCGATCCTAAAAATCCCAACATCATCTATGGCGTTGGATATGGTCCGGGAGGCGGCGGCAGCGGCCTCATCAAGATCGATATGACCACCGGCCAATGGGAGAACGTCGCGCCCAACTTCGGAGCCGATGCAGACAAATACCACGCCGGGCGCGATTTCGAGAAAAAATTCGACCTCGCGTTCGATCCCAGCGCTCTCTACGTTGCCTACCAGTGCCTTCTGGTCTCGCGCGACGGCGCCCACTCCTTTACCGCCGCCAGCCCCGATCTGACCACGCCCAAGGACAAGCCCCAGGTGGCCTGCGGCACTGCGCCGCCGGAGCCGCCACCGCCCCCACAGCCTCCGCAGCCGAATCCCACGCCGCCGGGAGCGGAGGCACAATCGGAGGCGCAAGCACCGAGGCCGGGCGCCGGACCGCCCCCGGCCCCACCCTCGATCACCGAATTCTCCATATCCAGAATCAAACGAGGCGTCATCTGGACGGTCAGCAGCAACGGACAGATCTACAACACCATGGATGAGGGCAAAACTTGGACGAACCTCACCAACATCGCCAACGTTCCTGCCCACACGAACTTCAATTCCATCGAGGCAGGCGACGACATCAATACCGCCTTCGTCGCCGCTCGCATTGCCCCCGATCGCGGCCAAACTCTGCCCTCCGATGAGAACACCGACGTGCCGCTCATCTGGCGCACCACCGACGCGGGCAAGACCTGGACCAGCATCGTCAACGGCCTGCCCCGCGACGAGCGCACCGGAAGCTGGATCAACAGTCTGCGAGTGGATCCCGTGCAGCCGGGCTTGCTCTTCGCCGGATCGGAGACCACGGTGTATGTCAGCTTCGATAATGGCGATCACTGGCAGTCCCTGCGCCAGAACCTGCCCAGCACCTCCATCCGCGGCCTCGAAGTCCACACCGATCACCACCAGAACGACCTGGTGATCTGCACCTACGGCCGCGGCTTCTGGGTTCTCGACGACATCACGCCGCTGCGCGAGATCGCAGCCAACGCCCAAGCCATCAGCACATCGTCCGCAT
Source organism: uncultured Solibacteraceae bacterium (assembly GCA_963815475.1). GTDB lineage: Bacteria > Acidobacteriota > Terriglobia > Bryobacterales > Bryobacteraceae > Sulfopaludibacter. The sequence continues at coordinate 5,275,521 of CAWFHD010000003.1, forward strand.
ATCTCTTCAAGCCCGAGGAAGCCATTCGCGCCCGCATCAACAGCAACTGGGATCAGCCCTTCTCCATCGAAGTCCCACATGCGCCCAATGTGCCTTACGGCGCGATGGTGGATTACTACCTCAGCCACCAGCCGAGCGGGCCCATCCAACTCCAGGTCTTCGATTCGAAAGGCAATCTGGTCCGCACTATGTCCAGCACCCTGCCGCCGCCCATCGAGGGCGCGGCGTATCCCCACTACTGGCTGGCCGCTCCCGAGACTCGCGTTCTCTCGACGCATGTTGGTCTCAACCGCGTCAACTGGAACCTGCTGTATGACGACCCGCCCGCTCTGCGGCACGACCTCGAGAATCAGATGAATATGGTAGAGGGCTCCACCACTCCTGGTCCGCATGGGCCGCAGGTGATTCCCGGCGTTTATACGCTCAAGCTGACCGTCGACGGCAAGGTTTATACGCGCGACGTCACCGTCATGAACGATCCGCGCGTCGGCCAGAGCCCCGCGCTCATGGCCGCCCTGGGCGCCCAGAACAAGCTCACTCTTCTTTCCGTCGAAGGGATGGAGCATAGCTTCGAAGGCCATGAGGAAGTGAATGCGGCGAAGGACCAGCTTGCAACTCTGATCAAGGGCAACCTGCCCGCCGATGTGGCCGCGCAGGCCAAAACACTCGAGGCCACTCTCACCAAAATTGGCGGCGCCACGCCGGGCGGCGGGCAGCAAGGCGGCGGTGGCGGATTTGGTCGGCGTCAGTCTGCCGATCCCAAGGCGGTGCAATCGTTCTTCGAACTGAACAACGCATTCAACACCATGGTCAGCATGATGCAGGTCGGCCTCGATATGGAGCCCACCCCCGCCCAGATCGCCACCTGGCAGAAAGACTGCACCGACCTGAACCGTAGCCGGACTGCCTGGGAGGACGCCAGGAAACAGATCGACGAATTCAATGCGATGCTGGTAAAAAACAACCTGCAGGAGATGAAGGTTGCCCCCACCAAACTCACCGTTTCGGCCTGCAGCTTTAAGCCCTAACCAGGCAAGAAGGCGTCGCTTTGCCCCAAGGTGACGCCTAGCGCCCTAGTCGCAGAAGTGCCCGGATCAGGTGCGTGAAACCGGTCAATCGGTTCGAACAGGTTTTGAACAGGTCAGAAATTGAAAACAAGAGGTAGGTTAATGAAAAAATGGAGCCACCCGCCGGGGTTGAACCGGCGACCTGCTGATTACGAAGTTCCGGGTCGCTGCCTATGCTGTTGATTCCGGGTTCGGCGTCCGCCCGTGCACGTCGGCGATTTCGGCCTGATCGGCGCGTACTGAACCCGATTTTGAACCTGACCTAAACAGCGTCCACTACTGAATAGAGATCGGAACAGCGGCGCTCGAAGAGCCTCCAACCGTGACCACGAGATTCAGCACCGATGAAGCCTGAAGGCCCGAAGGCAGAGCTGCGTTAATTTGGAAGTATCCGGATTCGAGCGTGGGAGCCGATCCGGCGTAAAGAACAATTGGATTCGTTCCCCCGATCGTCACTGAGACCGGCAGGTTCAGCGTCGCAAGCGGTGTGGCGATCGCCCATACTCCGCCGGTTGTTCCGAGCGGATTTGTTAGACCGCCGCCCGTGCCATAAATGGTTATGAAACTGCCCACCTTTGCCGGATGTGACGGAGAATTCAAAGTTCCATCGGGATTCGCGACGGCGTAAATTCCAGGCGCTGCCGTCGCGACAACCACCGGTGCCAAGGCCGAAGTCCCCGCTGGCGGACCGCCATTATAAGTGACGACGAGTTCAGCGGACGTTTGGCCGGCGATCTCCCACGGCACCTGCACCGTGACCTGTTGCGATTGCGCGGAGAATATCGGAGCCGCAATGCCCCCGATGGAGACCTGAGTGCCTCCCAGTTGGCCCACTGGCGCTTGACCTGCTGCGACCGCCGCTGTCGCGGGACCAAGCCCGTAGCCACGTAGCGTGACGATCTCACCTGGCGCGACGGCGCCCGCCGCGCCGCTCGCCGCGTTCTGCGCCGTCAGCCACGGGAAGATGCTGATGATCGTCATCTCGGGAGCACCTTCCGCCAGTATGATCGCGCCGGTGGGAGCCAACGCGATCAGCGGCCCGGCGCCTGCAGCCGGCGCCACGTAAGCGTAGGTTCCGCCGGCAAACTGTCCATCGGAGGTGAATTTCGCCGCGATCACATTTCCGGTGACTCCTACCAACCCCGATTGGAATGCTCCCGCAGATGCAGTCAGAACCGTCATGCCCGACGCGCCGGCAACGAAGGCGCTGCCCGCCGAATCTAAAGCCAAATCCATCGCGGTGACAGTGGGGACGTATGTCGAGTAGACAAGTGCCGATCCGTCAGCGCTTAAGTGCGATGGATAAGCTCCGGAAGACAGTTCCGCCCCATCCTGCGCCGACACATACGCCCCGCCTTGTGCATCCACTTTTACCTGGGATGGGTAGTTGCGCGTAGCGCCGAGAAATGTGGAATAAACCAGGCCCGTTCCTTCCGGATTCAGCTTAGTTACAAACTCCATGTACTCCGCGCTCGGAAAGTAGCCGGTTTGAAATGCTCCCGGCGTGACCGGAAAATCGGGCGCCTGAGTAAACCCTGCAATGAACGCATTCCCTGCCGCGTCGATGGCGATTCCTTGTGGAATCGTCACTCCATTGCCCGACAGGTACGTTGCGTAGAGCAGCGCCGACCCGGACGCATTCAGCTTAGCGACGACGCCCGATCCATTGGGGAATGCAGGGGGCGTGGATTGAAACGCACCGGGCGTCGTTGGAAATGGCAAAGTCGCGGGGTTCGTGGAGGCAATGTAGACCTCGCCCGCGGTATTAACCGCCATGGCGACGCCCCGCCTCCCCAGCGCCGGCGGATTCATCGGTAGAAGGGTCGAATAGACAAGCGCAGTTCCCGACGAGTTGAGTTTAGCGACGAATCCCCCACCCACCAGGTTGGTGAACGCCGCGCCGGGCGTGACCGGAAATGTAGCCGGCTGATTGACAGTATTTGGACCGGTGAGGCCACCCAGGTAGATATTCCCGCTCGCGTCCACACAAATGGCGCTCGCGACGGTCTCGTTTCCGTTGCCGCCGAAATAGGTAGCGAATACAACGTTCCCCGCCGGGTCCAGCTTGATCACGAACGCATCCGCGCACGGAAACGTCAGAGGAACTCCATGGAGACCGGGAATAATTTCGCAAGTGCCGCCGCTGAACTGGGTTTGAATCGCGCCCGCGGTCGCAGGAAAGCTTGAAGAAGTTGTCGAGCCGGTGAGATATGTGTTTCCTGACGCGTCGACGGTCAGAGCGGTGACGGTGGTGTTGGCGGAGACCGCGTAGGTAAACGTCGGCTGATTTGCAGTGATGACGGAGGGTGCAAGAAATAAAAGGACAACCGTTGCCCGCATAACATCAAGCCTAGATCAATGATCCGGCCTTAGGCCCACTTGGCCGTGTTCTCCTCACGTCGCATATGTGCTCTGCCAGGAGCGCTCCCTTGTCACGCGCAATCCGGAAACCGAATGTGCGGCTGCGGCCATCCGTCTGTCCGGCCCTCAGAGCCGTGCTCTGACGCTCGCGAATGGACCGGATGCCTGACCTGTCCCAAGCAGCTATACGAGCTCAATCGTGACGCGGCGGCCGACCATCGCCGCCGCTCGCTGGAGACTCGACAGGGTGATGTCGTCTTTTGCGCTGAGGAGCCGGTCAACTTGCGTGCGGCTTGTCTTCAGCAGCGTTGCCATCTTGTTCTTCGATATTTTTTTCTTCCTCATGGCCTCGGCAAGTTGCCACGCTACGACTTCCTTGACCGCCTGTGCTTGCGCCTCCTCGAAAATCCCCTCCTCTTTGAGGAAGTCATCGACGCTCGATCCCATGTGTTTCTTGCTCATTGCTCCAACTCCTTCTTGCGCTTCCGCGCCAGCGCCAAATCCTCATCTGGCGTTGCGCGGGTTTTCTTGACGAACCCATGCAGCGCTACGAGGTGCTCACGGTAAACGCAGAGCAACACGCGCGCCGTGCGCTTCGTCGGCAGATCCGTCCGAATCTCCCAGAGGCCGTTTCCCATCGCGCGGCACAGCGGCATGCCCACCGGCCACCGCCACTGCGCCCGCAACAGGTCCTTGCCGATCGCCTGCCGTTCCTCTTCAGGCAGTTCCTTCAGCCATTCCCGTACCGGCTCGCTGGCGGTTGGGTGCGGAAGAAAATTAGGGGGATTTTCTTCGAATGAGGCTCGTCCGCCATGTGTACCGTACTTAATACATTGTACCTTAAAATGTGCAGCCAGCCGTTATGGCCGCTCGAGATCGCCGACGAGGTCTTCCATGGCCAGCTTGGATTCGCCGACCATGGCCCGGCCGGCGCTCTTAATCAGCCTTTCGTATCTCTCTTTGCCGCACGCGACGGCTCGCGGCCTCGCGTCCGCCGGCGGCTCGGGCACGCAGGTCAACAGGGCCTTCGCCAAGGTATCGACGTAAGCGAACAACGCTTGCTGCGCCCGCGCAACGCGGAACACATCCTTTCTCACCTGGTTCAGGGTCGCGGCTATGCGTTCCTCTGCGCCAGTTAAGCCCTCCTGCCGCTCCGATAATTCCTGCTTCACGGCATACCGGATGAAAGTCGTTGGAGACGCGAAGCCGCGCGTTCGCGAGACCGTCTCGACTTCCTTCAATACGCGGTCAGAGAACCTGATTGATCGTTGCGGCATGTACGGACCCTCTAAATACCCAGGGACTCCTGGAGGGCGTGTCGGGACGCTGTTGGGCGAAAATTCTCAAAGAAAGACAGCGCATCCCAAACGGGATGCAGCGGTAGAGAAACGCGACCCGCCGTAACCCGTAGCAATGGAAGTGCTGAGATGAGCGAACCGGCGGCGTCGCATCCCACTCCCTTTATGTTCCACTACCGGTGTTTGGCGGCCAGAAGCCGGTCTGCGCTGCACTCCGACCGTCGCAGATCGTCGTGATGTGCCGTAACTGCCAAAGAGTGCCAAAGAATGCCGTCTTCTGTCGTGATCCGTCGCAATCTGCCGCAATTCAAAAACCCTCGCCCGACTCCGTCCCGACTCGGCCTTCCGGATTCCCATAGTTCTTCAAAGGGGTTTCTCCGCTGCACAACGTGCGAGATTCTCTGTTGCCCATCCCCAGTTGCCTTTGGAAGTCGCTTAGTACGTAGAGGGCCTGTGTCCGGAAAAGATGAACTGATGAATTCGACCGATTGGGCGATGCAAGCTCGTACCCGCCTCGCGCGGCGGCGCGCGGAAAAGCCGGCGACTAAAGCGGGCCAGATTCGAGCGCCTTGGCCAGACATCGAAGCTGGTCTCGATGCAGGGCAAAGCGTGAAGACCATTTGCACCTGGCTGGAAGAAGAGGCCGGGATCACCCTTGGCGTCACGAGCTTAACGTCATACGTCAGCCGCATTAGACGCCGGGAAGCACATCGGCGCGCGCCAACGCCGGCGGCGTTCGCAGCAAGCCCGATATCGGTGGACGCGCGCCCTCCGCTGGCCTCCGCGCGCACACCGGGTGTTGTGCCCGCCAACCTGCGCGCCAGTCAGGCGAAGAATCCTGGATTTCATTACCGTCCGCCAAACCTCGGAGGACGAGAAGGACCTGATTTGAGCATATGGGCAATTCCGCTGCGCCAGCTTATGATTCCCGCCCAATACCCCGGCCAACCGCCGCAGATGAACCCGAACGTCTATTGACGATCGACGAGGTCGCCGCTTGGCTCGGCGTCAGCAAAGCATGGGTATACGATCACGCAACGCGAAAAAAACCATTCCTGCCCTGCGTCCGATTGGGAGAATTGACTCGATTCCGGCGCAGCGAAATCGAGCATTTTATCCAGGAGCACGTGAGAACGAATGGATCGGCTAGATGAGTCCGCGGTAAAATCGATCCTGTCGGCGGGGCGTCACATGGGTCGTGACCGATACAAAAAAGGCCGGGTTGTTCTGGTCGGCAAGCACATCAAGAAATGGCGCGGCCATTTCTATGTCTATCAGAAACAGCACGATGGGTCCGAGGTCCGGCATCACCGCAATATCCCACTTGGCCTCAAATCAGAGATAGACAAGGGCGAGGCCAAAGCCAAGCTCCGCGAGATCATTGGGAGAGAAACCAAGGATGTCGCTCCTGCGCCGGTGAACCTCACCTTGCGATGGTTCTACGAGAACCGCTTCCTGCCGCAGAAGGAATAGCAGTGGAAGGTGACATCGCGGCCCAAGACGAAGCGCTTTATCGAGAACTACCTACTCAAGCGTTTCGGTGACACTTTGCTGGCCGATCTCGGCAAGTTCACGTTGCAGACGTACCTCAACGAGATGGCGCCGCGATTCTCGAAGAGCGTCCTGTCCAAAATCCGCGTCTACTTCAACTCGATTCTCGATGAAGCGGTCGAGTTGGAGATGCTGCCGAAGAATCCCGCCGGTAGACTCGCGATACCGAAGTCCGGAAAACCGCAGCACGACGAAGCACTTGACGCCGGAACAGATTCCCCAAATCCTGTTCCACCTGAGCGACCGTGATCGCCTCATCGTCCGCATGTTCCTGGTGCTTGCGCTGCGGCCCGGCGAGATGTTTGCCCTCCGCTGGAACGACAAACAAGGCAACAGCCTGCGGATCGACAGCAGCATCACGGACGGCATAGAGGTTGAGACGAAGACCGAGGGCAGCGATGCTTTCGTTTGGCTTCCCGCATCCATTGATACGGAGCTCGAATTCTGGCGAGGCACGGCTCCCGACGCGAGGCCCGATGCGTTCATCTTCCCGTCAAGCCGCGGAACTGCGATCAACACCAACAATTTCCTTTTTCGGGTGCTCAAGGAAGCCGGCCGCAATGCCGGAATCGACGGCGTGACGCATCAAATGCTCCGGCGGACGTGCTCGACGTACATGGCGCAAATCACAACCGTAAAGGACGTGCAGGCCCAACTGAGGCACACAAACGCGAAGACCACGCTGGAGTACTAGATCAAATCCGTGCCCGAGAGCGTCGCGTTGCGGTCGAATCCTTGGATCAGTTGTTGAAGAAGAAGCCGAGCGGTTCAGAAAAGCCAGCGAATTGAACCTAATTGAACCCAACTCGCTCGGGCCACGGCGTGGAAGTAATTGAAAAACTGGAGCCACCCGCCGGGGTTGAACCGGCGACCTGCTGATTACGAATCAGCCGCTCTACCAACTGAGCTAGGGTGGCTTGCCTCCTCAATAATATCGACTCCCAGGAGTTGATGCAACTTGGGTGATAAGGGGCTTGGAACATGCCGAAGTCGCCCCAGCTTTTTTCTTCGAGCGTCAGTATCCATTTCGTTCAATATTTTGATCGAAATATAATAATTTTGCATGATCTGTGATCGCTTCGCTTGATTTTCGGAGGTCGCGCGGACTACGATAGCTCAAACTGCTCCACCCGGAGAGAGAAGGGCGGTCGAATGAACCATGTAGAAAGAATGCCCCTGGTGCTTTGTCTCTGCCTGCTTGCCCTGGTCGCCGACTTCCCGGGTGCAGCACAATTGATGAACACCGGGACCATCACCGGCATCGTCGCCGATCAGGCCAACGCCAACATTCCCGGGGCCGATGTTGCCATCACTAACACCGGAACGGGCAACACGATCCATACGATTTCCAACTCCAGCGGGGGCTTTTCGAGCGTCGGGTTGGCCGCCGGCCACTACGACGTGACGGTCAGCAGCAAGGGACTGGCGGCTTACAAAGAGACCGGCATCAATCTCGAACCGGCGGCCGTGTATACGGTCAACGCGGTGCTGAAGCCCGCCGCGGTCAATTCCGAAGTCACCGTGAATGCCGCGGCCGAGCGCGTGCAAACCGATACGCCGGAGGTGGCCAACAAAGTCTCGCAACAGGAGATCGAAGATCTGCCGCTGAACGGCCGCAGCTATCAGGGACTCGCGGTGCTGATGCCGGGCGTTACCAACATGCAGGCGGGGACCGCGCTGGGAACGGGCGGGTACATCACCACGAACAGCATGAACATCAACGGCACGGGGCAGACCGGGTCGCTCTATACGGTGGATGGCATCTGGAACATGCAGACCTCCAACATGCAGGAGACTACGATCACGCCGAACCCGGACTCAGATCGCTGAGGTGAGGGTGCTACAGAACAATTACAGCGCCGAGTACAACATCATGGGCGCGAATGCCGTGATTGTGCAAACCAGGAGCGGCACAGAGACTTTCCACGGCGGCGGCTGGGAATTTCTCCGCAACACCGATTTCGACGCGCGCAATTTTTTCGCGGCCAACGTGCCTACTCAGCATTCGAATATTTTCGGCTGGCACCTGGGCGGTCCCGCTTATATTCCCCACCTCTACAACACCGATAAGCACAAGACCTTCTTCTACGTGAATCAGCAGTGGGTGCGGCAGAAACAGCCGATGGTGGCCAACGGCGCTGCTTTCCCGCGGCGATGCGCGGCACCGGCACGCCCAACGGCGAAGCCGTATTTTCTACCACGGGTCCATACGCCACTACGGTCAAAGATCCTCTCGCCAACAACCAGCCATTCCCGGGCAACATCATTCCGGCCACCAGGCTCAATCCGAACTCGCTGGCTTTTCTCAATGCGCTGGAGCCGCTGCCGAATAACCAGACCAACGTATTCAATAACTACATCAACCCCAACCCCGCTACGAATGACCAGTTCAATCAGGAATACAAGGTGGACGAATACCTCTCTTCGAAATATCGCCTGACGGGCGAGTTTTTACATGAGGGGCAGGCCTACATTTATCCCAGGGGACAGCGGCTCGGAACCGTATTTCCGAATAACTACGATAACTTCAACACACACAACTCATTGGCGCAGATTCAACTGACACAGATCATTTCGCCGACCGCGACTAACCAGGTGAGCGTCGCCATGAACCGCTTCATCTATTACCACGACATCGACGGTGTATCGCAGCTCTCGGACATCCCGAACTATCACGAGCAGCTCCCCTACACGGGCGGCTATCTGCAGAATTACCTGCCGACGGTGACGTTCTCGGGTGGCTGGTCGTCTATCGGCACTGGCTCTTCCATCATCCTGCCTCGTTTTTCGGAGCTGGAAAAGATGATCACGGACAACGGAAGCTGGCTGCGCGGAAAGCATTTTCTGCAACTGGGCGGCACGCTGCTCTGGGGCACGCATCGGGAATACAGCAACAGCGGCCCTACCACTACCGGCACGTTTAGTTTTAACGGGACGGTCACGGGGAACTCCATCGCCGATTTCCTGCTCGGCGATGCGGCCACATTCGGCCAGAGCAGCACGCAATTTCGCAAACACATTCAGTATCCGATCGACACAATTTACTTGCAGGACCGCTGGCAGGCCACGCGCCGCTTGAGCTCTCACGCTGGGCGTTCGCTGGTTCTACATGCCGACCCCGCATGAACAGACGGCGGGGGAAGTGGTCTTCAACCGTCGCTCTACAATCCGGCGCACGCTCCCGTTGTGGCAGTGGGCGGCGGACTGACAGCCACTCCCGATTACGATCCGGCGAACGGTTTCATCTATAACGGCGTCAACGGCGTTCCCTTGAACCTCACGAACGCGGACGATTATTACTGGTCGCCGGTTCTCGGTTTCGCCTGGGATCCGTTCGGCAACGGCAAGACTTCGCTGCGCGGCGGGTACAGCATCAACTACACCAAGTCGTCCGCCAATAGCGACTGCGCGGTGAGTTGCATCAGCGCACCCGCGATTCAGAGTGTCAGCCTGCTTAACGTGAATTTCCCCAGTCCCACTGGAGGAAAACCGGCGGCGCCTACGGCCTTCGTGGTGTATAGCGAGGACCTGCAAGGGATACGCGCCGCCGATGTGCAGACGTACAGCCTGACCCTGCAGCACCAGTTTGGATCGAGTTGGTTCGCCTCTATTGCGGGCGCCGGCAGCATCGCCGACCATCTGCCGCAAATGCTCAACAGCAACCAGCCGGGCGCCATTCCGGGTTACAATTTCAATCCGCTGATCAACACGGGCAACTACGCCAATGCTTATTTTGCGCCCTACCAGGGCTACTCCACATCAACGATTACACGTCCGTGGCATACGCGAATTGGAACGCGCTGGAACTCCACTTGCGACACCCATCGGGCACAACCTGTTTATGTCGGCTTCCTACACTTGGTCGCATGGGCTGACGACTCTCTCCGGGCAGCAATTCGGTATCGAAGGCAGCACGCCGCAGAATTCGTCACAACCCAAATGCGGATTACGGCAACACGACGTTAAACATGCCACAGGTCTTCACCACCAGTCTGATTTACACGCTGCCGTGGATGCAGCACAACACGGGCTGGAAGCGCGCCGTGTTAGCAGGGTGGAAGTTCGCGAGATCGACGTCGGTGCAGACCGGCTTGTCGTTATCTCCTGCTTTGAGCGTGAGCAAGGCTGGACTCGCGACTCGCCCGGATTTGATCGCGCCAATCTCAGAGCCTAAGACGCTGAACCAGTGGCTAGGTCCGCGTCGTTCGTGCAAGCTCCGGCGGGGTTCTACGGGAATGCCGGACGCGGCATCATTCGCGGCCCAGGCCTGATCAACTTCGACGTGGCGGCGTACAAGGATTTTCACGTAACCGAACGCGCCACCATCAATTTCGATGCGAATTCTTCAACGTCATGAACCACACCAACTTCAATGCTCCCAACGTCAGCCTGGGGGCCGGGGCCTTCGGCCAGATTTCGAGCTCGAAAGATCCGCGGATTGGGGAGATGGTTGCCAAAATCAACTTTTGACGGTCACCCGGAGCCGCCAGCGATGAGGGCCATCGCGATAGACGTTGGTGGCAGCCACGCCGTCTGCGCGCTGGTGGATGGCTGCCGCATTCTGGCGGCCGAGCGATTCTCAGTGGCAGACGCCCATTCTTTCGCGGGCCTCCTGCCGGAACTGGCGGCCGGAGTTTTCGTAGTCTTGCACCGATGCGGCTTGACGAGCGCGGATTGCGTGGGTGTGGCGGTGAGCTTTCCCGGGATCGTCGATCCGTTCTCGGCGCGCATCTTCTCCACTCCGAAGGGCAAGTATGACGACTCCGCTTCCGTCGATTTGCGACAGTGGAGTCTCGACAACTTCGGCCTTCCCTTGCGCATCGAGAACGACGCGCGAATGGCGCTGCTGGGCGAGCAGTTTTGCGGCGCGCTGCAGGGCTGCAGCGATGCTGTGATGCTCACGCTGGGCACCGGGGTAGGCGGCGCGGTTTTGTCCGGCGGCCGGCTGCTTCGGGGTCGGCACTTGCAGGCCGGCTTGGGCGGACACCTGCCTGTGCGGTTCGACGGACGAGCGTGCATTTGCGGCAGCCGCGGATGCGTGGAGGCCGAAGCTTCCACGTGGGCACTTCCCGAGATATGCCGGTCGTGGCCGGGATTCGCGGAGAGCGCGCTGGCATCCGGGCCGATCCTCGATTTCGAGACGCTGTTCCGATGTAGCGGTGCGGGCGACCCCGTGGCGATGGCGGTGCGCGATCGCTGTCTCAGCGTGTGGGGCGCCGGACTGGTCGGACTGGTCCACGCATTCGACCCTGAGGCGATCGTGATCGGCGGAGCTGTGATGAAGAGCGCCGACCAGATCCTGCAGTTTCTCGAAAGCTATGTTCATACCCACGCGTGGACTCCGTGGGGCAAGGTGCGCATCTGCGAGGCCGCGTTGGGACCCGATGCCGGCTTGCTGGGCGCCGCGCCGCTGCTTGGGGAATCATGCTGAGCACCGGCGCCAAATATGACAAGTCCCCTTACGTGGCGGTGAGTTCGGATGCGGCCGAATGTTCCACCGGCTGGTCGCAAATTCTGCCAAGAATTCGCGGCGCTGTGGCTCCAGGTAATTTCACCATCTGCGTGGAGTGCTACCCTGGCGCCTCTGTTCGTAAGATTGTCCAGGCGCTTGAGGCTGGTCTGAGTCCGGCGTTGACTTTGCTGGCTGAGGACTGCTTCCATTCCGCCGATTACCTGAATGAAATGCTGGCCCGGCAGTTGACGGACGATCCGGTCTTCGGCCTGCGCCGGCGATGTGGCGCTTGACGACTTCCTGGACCCGGTGCGCTTGGAGCACAGCCGCCGCGCGGCCCAGGATGCCGGCGGACTGGTCGTGATCGCTGGATCGGGCGCTTCACTGGTGGCCGGCCAGTGGGACCTGATGATCTACGCTACGGTGGCGCGCTGGGAGATCCAGCAACGGCAAAGGCGCTGCGAAATCGGCAACCTCGGCATCCCCAACCTGGAGGATTCGCCGCAGGCAAAATACAAGCGCAGTTTTTTCGTGGACTGGCGCGCTGCCGACCGCTTGAAGTGCCGCCTCTACGACCACATCGATTTCCTGCTGGACGACAACGATCGCGCCGCGCCGAAGATGATCTCCGGCGACGCGTTTCGACGGGGGCTGGAAGCAACGGTGCGGCGTCCATTTCGGGTGACGCCGTATTTCGATCCTGGCCCATGGGGCGGCGAGTGGATGCGCCGGACCTTCGACCTGCCGCGCGATGCTCCCAACTACGCCTGGTGTTTCGATTGCGTGCCGGAGGAGAACAGCCTGCTGCTGGGTTTCGGCAGCCAACGCATCGAAGTTCCGGCCAGCGATGTAGTCTTCCGCCACCCGGAATATTTGTTGGGCGCGAGCGTCTATTCCCGCTTCGGCGCCGAGTTCCCGATTCGCTTCGACCTGCTGGATACCATGGGCGGCGGCAATCTGTCGCTGCAGGTGCATCCCCTGGCGGCGTATATCCGCGACCACTTCGGCATGCCTTATACGCAGGACGAGAGCTACTACATACTGGACGCTGGCTCGGACGCCTCCGTGTACCTGGGCTTGAAGGAGAGCGTGGATCAACGCCGCATGGTCGCGGACCTGATGCGGGCGCAGCAGGGTGAAGCGCCATTTCCGGCGGAGAATTACATCAATGCCTGGCCGGCGCGTAAGCACGATCACTTCCTGATTCCAGCGGGCACCCTCCATTGTTCGGGCCGCGATACCGTGGTGCTGGAGGTGAGCGCCACGCCTTACATCTTCACCTTCAAGCTGTGGGACTGGGGGCGCATGGGGCTCAACGGCGAGCCACGGCCGATTCACCTGGAACACGGTATCCGCAACGTGCAGTGGAATCGCACCACGGATTGGGTGCGCCGCGAGCTGATTAAGCGTGTGGACCGGGTGGCTTCCGGTCCTGGTTGGGTAGAAGAGCGAACCGGGTTGCACGCGCTGGAATTCATCGAAACCAGGCGGCACTGGTTCACCGAAAGGGTAACGCACGATACCCAGGGAACGGTGAATGTGCTGAACCTGGTAGAAGGCGACGAAGCGATTGTGGAGAGTCCGACCGCGGCCTTCGATCCGTTTCCCGTTCACTATGCCGAGACGTTCATCGCGCCTGCAATATTGGGCCGCTATACCATCCGCCCCGCACGGAACTCGGGTTCGCGGCTCGCCACTATCAAAGCCTTCGTAAGAGATTCTCAATGAACGGCTCGGCGATTGCGATCGCTCTTTTGATTCTGGCGGGTGTGATGAACGGCAGTTTCACACTGCCGATGAAGTTCACTCGCAAATGGGCTTGGGAGAATACCTGGCTGGCGTGGAGCATCTTCGCGCTAGTGATATTTCCGCCCGTGCTCGCCGTGCTGACCGTTCCAGCACTGGGGCAAGTCTACTCAGAGGCAGGCGCCCGGCCGATCGCGATTGCGACAGGCTGCGGCGCTGGTTGGGGAGTCGCGCAAGTGTTCTTCGGCCTGGCCGTGGAGGCCGTGGGAATTGCGCTGGCCTTTTCCGTGATCCTCGGCATCTCAGCCAGCGTCGGTTCGTTAGTCCCACTCTGCCTGGACGGGAATCCGGCAGTGTTCAGCGCAAAAGGGATCGCCGTGATCGGCGGGGTGGCACTGGTGATTGCCGGTGTGATGATTTGCGCTAAGGCGGGCCGCGCTCGTGAAGCCGCGCTCGGGCAGGGTCCCAAAGGGCGGCCATCCATCGGCAGGGGACTGCTGTTTTGCACACTGAGCGGCTTGGGCGCCGCGCTGGTGGCGCTGGGTCTACAGTATGGCAGCAGCCTGGCGAGAATCGCGGAGAAGCACGGAGCCGAGCCGCTGTGGAGCAACAATGCCACCTGGCTGCCGCTGATGTTGGGGGGCGCTGTGCCAAACCTGCTTTATTGCGCCTATCTGATTTCGAAGAATCATACGCGCGGTCGATTCGCCATCGGCGGGACGGGCGGCTACTGGTTTCTGGCAGCGGTGATGGCGCTCTTCTGGTTCGGTAGCACCTTGATGTACGGAGTTTCCAGCAACAGCCTTGGGATTGTGGTGGCATGGCCGGCGTTCATGTCGCTGATCGTGATCACTGCCATGATTTGGGGCGTGCTCACCGGCGAGTGGAAAGGCAGCGGGCGTAAGCCCCTCAAGGTGATGTACACTGGCCTAGCCGTACTGGTTTTGTCCATCGTAGTGCTTTCGCTTACGAAGTCATAATCTAGAGAGAGATGAAACGCCGTACCTTTGTTGGCAATCTGCTGGCTGCGGGCGCTTTCCGGGCATGGGCTCCGGATGGCGCGCTGGCTACCCAAGCTCCCGATACATCCACGCCGGATTCGGACGTGAAGCGCGTGCTGGCGATGTTCAAGTGCCACCTGGACGTGGGTTTCATCGATACCCAGGCCAATGTGCTGCGGAAATATTTCGACCTGTATTTTCCGCGCGCCATTCAGACGGCGGCCGCGCTGCGCAGGGATGGCAGCGACCGATATGTCTGGACCACGGGCTCCTGGTTGATTTACGAATACCTCGAAAAGGCGGCGGCCCCGGCACGGCGTCGCATGGAGCAGGCTATCCGGGCCGGCGATATTGCCTGGCACGCGCTGCCGTTCAGTTGGCAAACGGAGCTGATGGATCGCGAGTTGATTGCTGGAGGAGTGGGACTTTCCAAGTCGCTCGACCGCCGCTTTCAGCGCACCACCACCGGCGCCAAAATGACGGACGTTCCCGGCCACACGCGCGCTATCATCGGGCCGCTCTCCGAGCAGGGTGTTAAGTTTCTGGATATCGGCGTCAATTCGGCGAGCACGCCGCCCGATGTGCCGCCAGTCTTTCTCTGGAAGGATGCCGTGCGGCAACTCGCTGATCATGATGTACCATCGCCACCGTTACGGCGGCGTGGTAAAGATCCCGGGATCGGATCTGGCGATTAGCGTGGAAGTCCGTAATGACAACTCCGGCCCGCACACTATCGACGAGATCCACAGGATCCACGCCGGCCTGCGCAAGCAGTTCCCTAATGCGCACGTGACGGCGTCCAGTCTTGCCGATATCGCCAATGCGGTCGAGCCCTATCGCGACCAGCTTCCGGTGGTCACGCAAGAGATTGGCGATACCTGGATTTACGGCGTGCCGAGCGATCCGCTTAAGGTGGCGCGCTACCGGGAAGTGTCGCGGCTGCGCAGCGAGTGGATTGCGAACGGCAAACTGCAGGCGGGCGATGCCACTGACCTGGTGTTCCTCAGCAACTTTCTGTTGGAGGTGGAGCACACCTGGGGCACCGATACCAAGACGTGGCTGGATTTCGATCACTATCGACCGCGCGATCTGAAGCTGATGCTGGATCGGCCGAAATACAAAGTGGTCCTCTCCAGTTGGGTGGAGAAGCGGCAGGATCTGTTCGATGCCATCGCCACGCTACCGGCGCCGTTGCGCACCGAAGCCACGGAACGCGTGCATGCGCTCAAGCCGACTCCGCCTGAGTCCGCCGGTTTGCGGGCGCATCCTGCCGGCGAGGCCATCGAGACGAAACATTTCACTATCGCGCTCGATCCCAAGACGGGCGCGATTCGTCAATTGCTCAGCAAGAAGAGCGGCCACGATTGGGCGTCGGCAAGCCAGCCGCTGGCACTGTTTTCCTACCAGACGCTAGGGAAAAGCGACTACGACCGTTTCTTTGCGGATTATCTGAAGAGCAAAGCCGATTGGGCGCCCAAGGACTTCGGCAAACCGAATATCGAACGTTTCGGCGCCGAGAGCCGCACCTGGATGCCGATGCTGACGGACTGCCGCCGAGTCCAAAACGAGGATGGACACACCATACTGGCGCAATTGAAGATTGACGATCGCGAAGCGGAGACGGCGCGCCGCACTGCGTGGCCTCAGAAGATGTGCGTGGAATTGATTCTGCCGGATGCCGAACCCGTGGTGGAAATTCGCTTCTCCTGGTTTGGTAAGGCCGCCAATCGCATGCCGGAGGGCCTATGGTTCAGCTTCCAGCCGGCGGCTGCAGATCCGCAGAGCTGGCTGTTGGATAAATCGGGCAGTTCCGTTTCTCCTTTCGATGTAGTGACGGGAGGCAATCGGACGATGCACGCAGTTCTGGGTGGGCTGCACTACAAGGGCGCCGAAGGCGAGCTCTCCATCGAATCGCTGGACGCTCCGGTGGTGGCATTGGGTGAGAGAATGCCGGTGCACTTTTCGCGAAACCAGCCCGACCTGGCGAAAGGGTTCCATTTCAGCCTGTTCAATAACGGCTGGGGCACCAACTACGTCCAGTGGTTTGGCGAGGACATGCGTTTCCGGTTCCGCCTCTCAGCCTGACGGCGATAGGCTCTCATGCATGAACTGAATTCCAAAGGCGCATCGCGCACGGAGCGAATCCTGCGGGAACTGCAGCAGGCGGGCTCCATTTCGGTGGAGCAGCTATGCGCGCTGCTGGACGTTTCGGTGGCCACCGTGCGGCGCGACCTGCAGGATCTGGAAGACAAGGGCCTGCTGCGGCGCACACACGGCGGCGCGGTCTCCATCGAGCCGCTGTTCTACGAACCGTTCCGGCATGACTCTTCGTTCCAGGTGCAGATTGAACGCCACGCCGAGGAAAAGCGCCGCATCGCGCTGGCGGCGGCGGACCTGGTGCAGGACGGCGAGACCATCGCACTGACGGCCGGCACCACCACCACAGAAGTGGTGCGGAGCATTCGGAATCGCCGCGGGGTCACGGTGGTGACCAGCACCATCAACGTCGCGATGGAGCTGACCAAACGGACCGACCTGGAAGTTTTCGTTACCGGAGGCTTCCTGCGCGGCGATTGGTTCTCACTGGTGGGCCCGGCCGCCGGCCACGCCATGAGCCAGATCAACGTGGATAAAGTCTTTCTGGGTGTGAATGGAATCGACGCGCAGAAAGGACTCACCAGTGCCAACAGCGGCGAAGCGGCCATCAACCGCATCATGGTGGAGCAGGCGAAGCAGCGAATCGCGGTAGCCGATCACAGCAAACTCGGAGTTGTGGCGACATACCGTTTCTGCCATGCCAGCGAGATCAGCGTTCTGATCACCGATACCGAGGCCAGCGATGAAGCTGTCCATTCCTTCGAGAGAATAGGTATCGAAGTAAAGCGCGTTTAGCGGGCGCCGCAGCAAGCTATTCGCTCAGCACTCGCGATACGAGAATCTCCGATTCGCCCGCGATCCCGTTCACGGTTCGAGTTCGAATGATCGCTTCAAAATAAGGCAGGTCCCGATCCTTGCCAGTGGTGAGGTGACGGCGCAGATCGCGAAAGAGCTCAGGATTGGCGAGGATTTCCAGTGCGACTTCAGCGCCGCCCATCGAAGTTCCTTGCAAGAGGAGCACATTCCCAGCGCGGTTCAGATTGGGAACGAATGCGATTCCCCCATAAATCACACGCGACAGCGCGTCCAGGGCGCTCGGGCGGTATTCGGCTTCCTCGCCGGGGCTCGGCTTGCGGTTCGATATGACCACGTTGTGGCCGGCGTGCTCATATTCGAAGCGGAAGTTCAGCTTGTCTTCGAAGAGTGAGACCCAGGGGTTCGACTGCTTGCTGCCCACTAAGATGAGGTTGCCGGCGCCAATATCCCGCATAGTCAGATCCCGGGCGAAGCGCACCACTGTCGCGGTGGACTGTGCCTGCTTGACGGCCATCAGCCTCGCCACGCTGGTCACGTTTTCGAAGCCGGTGTAGTGCCGCTGCGCAATGTTGGGGAACAGGCGCTCCAGTCCCGAGATGGCGTTGAGCTGCGCCACGCGGTTGAAGTAGTCGGCGCCCAGATATTCATCCAATGTTAACGTGCGGCCCGCCGCCTCCTGCACCATGGAGAAGATGTAGTCCGACGCAACGATGGTGGTGGTCCGGCGCCCGTCGAAGATCTTGCTCCAGAGCGGAGAGTCCGGCACGCGCGCGGCGGGCCGTTGGCGCACCAGCACGATTGTCAGCGCCGCCAAAATCAGTCCGGCCACCAGGACCCCGATCCATGTCTTGAGCTTCCGTGTCGTTCGAACCGGGAGCGGTTCCAGCGGAGCCGCAGTGTCGATGCCGGAGGGCGCCGGCGCAGGCTCGGGAACATGGGTGGGCGCTTCCTCTTTCGAGACGAAATGCGGCAGGTAGCTGCCCTTGGGAATGGTCAGCACCACCGGCTCCTCTTGCCCGGCGGCAGATTCGAAGTACTCGGAGAGTTTCGCCCGCAAAAAGCGGGCTTGAGAACGGACGATGTTGTCCTCCCCCGCGTTATAGTCGGCCGGCTGCCCGAAGACGTGCACGCCGATCTGCTGCTCGGTCACCTGTTCAGCCTGGTCGAGGAGTGCGCATCGCACAACGTAAAGCAGGAAGCTCTTCAGGCGGGTGGAGCGCGCAAATTGCGGGCTGATGACGATCCGCTGTGCCAGTTGCCAATGAGGATGCCCGTCGAATTCAGCCGGCACATCCGCGATTGCTGCGTGCTTCTCCAAGCGCCTTTTCACCTCGTTTCACGGTGTCATCACACCGTGAAAACACTTAACGAGACCTCAAATAATGGCTACTCTAGCACAGTGAAACTCGCCAGGTTGACGAGATGATGGACCGGCGCCAGTTTATCGCCGCCAGTGGGGCCGTCCTTGTTGTATCGGCTGCCGCCAACGGGCCGGGTCAAGGAGACCTGCCCTACCGCCAAGTCCATTTGGACTTTCACAATGGCGGCCTCATCCCCGACGTCGCGGCCGAATTCGACGCCCGGGATTTTGTGGGCGTCCTCCGGAAGGCCCGCGTCAATTCCGTCAACATCTTCGCCAAGTGCATGCACGGCTATGCGTATTACGACACGAAAATCGCCGTACGCCACCCTTCTTTAAAGCGGGACGTGTTCGGCGAAATGTTGGGTGAACTTCGGCCTGCTAAAATCGCCGCCAACTATTATTACGGCCTGACCTGGGATGCCCTGGCCGCCGCCCGGCACCCCGAATGGCGCATCGTGGATCGCGAAGGCAGACCGGTCATCTTCGGCGGCCACAACTCTGGAGTGGAGTGGCAGCAGGTCTGCCTCAATTCCCCTTACCTGGACCAGGTGGCGCGCGAGAACGAAGAGATCCTCACCCGGTACCGCGCCAACGGCGCCTGGTTCGACATTGCCTGGAGTCCCCCCGGCGGCTGCTTCTGCCGCTGGTGCCATGAAGAGCGCCGGCGGCTCGGTCTGGCGGACGCCGGCCCCGATATCAAGCGGCACAACAAGATTGTGGCGAAAAAAATGGAAAGCCGGCTGACGGAACTGGTGCATCGTCATTGGCCTGAAGCATTGGTTTTTTACAATAGCCGAACGGTGCTCGGAATCCGCGATGAACTGGCCGACTATTCGCATATCGAAATCGAATCGCTGCCCACGGGCGGGTGGGGCTACACCCACCTGCAGCAGCGTGTCCGAGAGATGCGAACCCTGGGGAAGCAACTGGTTGGGATGAACGGGAGATTCCACAAGTCCTGGGGCGATTTCGGAGGGCTCAAGAATCAGGCGGCGCTGGACTACGAATGCCTGAGCTTCCTTGCCAACGGGGCTCACTGCTGCGTGGGCGATCAACTGCATCCTCGCGGCAGGCTGGACGCCGCCACCTATCAACGGATCGGCGCTACGTATGCCCGGGTGGAGGCGCTGGAACCTTACGCGCGCGGCGCGCGAGCCGTCACCGACATCGGAGTAATCTCCGCCGCGGTCAACACGCCTGAGACTACGTCACAAATTCCGCTGCCCGACATGGGCTTCACCAACATGCTGGTGGAACTGCACCAGCAGTTCGACGTCCTCGATCTGGATGGCCGATTCGAAGACTATAAGCTTTTGATTTTGCCGGACGACATACATCCGGCCCCGGCGCTGGTCAGCGCGCTGCGCCGTTATCTGGCGGGCGGGGGAGTGCTCATCGCCAGCCATCGAAGTCTGTGGGATGCCGCGACCGGCGATTTTGCCCTGCCCGAACTCGGCGTGAAATATCTGGGCGATTCAAAGTATCGGGACGAGTATTTCTACCCGGCGCCCGGCGCCTTTCCCGATCTCCCCAATTATGCCTATTTCCTGTACCAAAGAGGCTTGAGCATCCAAGCGGGGCAGGGAAGTCAAGTGCTGGCCACTTACGGTCATCCCTATTTCGATCGCTCTCCGGAGCATTACAGTTCCCATGTGCAGACGCCCGTGGACCGTCGGACCGATGAGCCGTTCGTGGTTGTCCGTGGGCGAACTGCTTACATCGCGAACCCGATTTTCAGCGCTTATGCGGCCGATGGATACGGCGTGTACAAGCAGGTTGTCGCAGAACTGATACGCCGCCTGCTTCCTTCTCCGGTGCTGGTTGCGAAGAATCTGCCGTCCACCGCACAGGTGACACTCATGCAGCAACGGGACGAGGGCAATCGCATGGTGGTTCACATTCTGCATTACCCGCTCACCCGGCGCGCCCCGAACCTGGACATCATCGAGGAGGCCGGCCTGTTGAGAGACGTTTCTATCGCCGTGCGCACCCAGGGTTCGCCGCGGCGTGTGCGCCTGGCCCCGAACGGCGCGGTGCTGCCGGTCAAATACGCAGATGGTTACGCGAGTTTTATGGTTCCCTTCGTGGAAGGCCACCAGGCAATTGTCCTGGAGATTTGAAAGAAAGAGGAAGCGATGAGGATTGGGACTTTTGTTACTACTTGCGCGCTGGTTGTTGTGCTGGTTTGTCATGCGACTGCTCAGATCAACTCCGGCATCATCACCGGAATTGTGACCGACCCTCAAAAGGCCGTGGTTCCGAACGCCAAAGTAGAAGTAGTGGAGGACGCCACCAAGTATTCGTACGCCATCACGAGCAACAAAGATGGTGAATACTCGGTGCCCTATCTGAAAACCGGAAGCTACACGGTGACCGTTACGGCCCCCGGCTTCCCGGCGTTCCGGATCACGAGCGTCAATGTCACGGCCGGGGATACGACGCGCACAGACGTCAGGCTGCAGCTTTCCAAGGTGGCCTCGCAGATTGAGGTGACGGCCACCGCCGAGCAATTGCAGTCCGACACCACTACGGTGGAGAACGCGGTGAGCGAGAAGGTGATCGATTCCATCGCCAACATCAACCAGAATCCGCTCTACTACGCCACTCTACTCGATGGCGTGGTGGGCCGGTCGGAAATGAGCGATTCCACATCGCCGCAGTCGTTCGGCATTGGCTACGACGGTCGCCGATGGCTCTCCGCCCTGAACGTGGATGGCGGGACGGCGTTCGGCGCGGCAGTGATGCTGGACGGCCTCAGCGTCACCAGCGGCGCGTGGAATGAGGCCTCGGTTCTGCCCAACACGGACAGCCTTCAGGAAGTGCGTGTAGTGAACAGCAACTTCACCGCCGAGTTCGGACGCGGCATGGGCGCGGTGAAGATGGCTACCAAGAGCGGCACCAACCAGATTCACGGCAGCGCTTATGACCGGGTACGCAATGAGGCATTCAATGCCAACACTTTCAGCAACAATGCCAACTCCATCCAACGCGCCGCTTTCCGCGTGAACGATTTCGGCGGCACGGTGGGGGGACGCATCATCAAGGACAAGCTCTTCTTCTTCACCAGCTATGAGCTGATGCGCCACAAAGATACGCCGCAGTGGCTGTGGACCGTGCCTACGGCCGCGGAACGCACCGGCGATTTCAGCCATACCCTGATTTCGGGCACCAATGGCACACCCACTCCGGCAGCCCTTTACGATCCGAACAACGTGACGCAAACGGGGGCCACCGTGTACACGCGCGCGCCTTATCCCAACGCGATCATTCCCAATCCAAACCCGGCCGCTCTGGCCATCATGGCGATTTATCCGCTGCCCAATCGCACGCCGATCGATGCATTCAATACCCAGAATTTCTTCACGCAGGACATACGCACTTTCGCCCGGTCCAGCAACAACAGCCGCATGGATTATCACAACGGGCGCAATTCGCTGTATGCCAGCGGCGGCGTCTCTATCGGCAGCATCGACACGCCCAGTCCCTTCGGAGCCAATAGCCAGTGGTTCGGTCCCGCGACCGCGTTGAGCGGATTCTCCGGAGGCGGCGCCGCCGGGCCGCGCCACGTCTCCGACGACAATCCTTACGTGCAACTGGGGGACACGGTCATTCTGAGCCCCACGCTGGTGCTCGACATCCGCGGCGGAGCCAATCGTATCCACAGCAACTATCTTTCTTATCCGCCCCAGCCCTTCACGGCTGCCGATTACAATGCGCTGGGAATACCGGCCAGCGTGCAATCGGCCATGGCGGATTTCGGCGCCGCGCCGGACATTCTGACGCCCGGCCGCTACTCCAGTGTGGCATTCACGCAATACAATTCGAAGCACGAGCGCCAGACCAATAGCCAGGTGAGCGGCACCGTCACCAAGATGCTAGGTAAGTGGAGCCTGAAATCAGGCGCCGAATTCCGCGTGTATCAGGGTAACTATACCGACTATCAATTCGCCGCCGCCGAATACACCGGAAGCACGCCGGGCAGTTTCACCGTCCAGAACATCACGGCGGCCGGCGCATCCACGAATAACAACGCCATTTCGCAGCAGGGCTTCAACGGCGCCACCATTCTGACAGGCGCCGGTGGCTGGTTGATTCCGCCCAGTCCTTCGGCCCGCCCTGCGCTCACCGCCAAGTACCTTGGCCTGTTTACGCAGAACGATTGGCGCGCCACATCGCGCCTCACTCTCAATCTCGGCCTGCGGTGGGAACTGCAACCCGGTCCCACGGACCGCTTCAACCGCTCCACGGCCGTCGATTTAACGCAAGCCAGTCCCTTCACGGCCATCAACAGCCCCATCGGCGCGTACATGGGGAAGGTGATCTTTCCCGGATATAACGGTCTGTCTCGTAATCTGTGGAAGACTACGTGGAACGATTTCGAGCCCAGGCTCGGCGTGGCTTACCGCCTCGGAAACGATACCGTGATCCGTGGCGGTTACGGCATGGCTTACGCAGCCAACAATACCGGCTGGTACGACGGACCGTACACCTACAACATGGGATCGTTCACGTTGGGCTCGCAGGTTCAGCCCTATGGCACCAACCCAAACGGGACGCTGGTGGGAGATTTCTTCAGTCCGGCTGCCAGCCCTCTGATCGTGCCTTCCGGCGCCAATCCGGCCGCTGCGCAGTTGTACGGAACCAGCGCTGTGTACTTCAACTACAACGACCAGCGGCAGGCCGCGGTGAACATGTGGAATGTGTTCATCGAGCGGCAATTCTCCCGCACGTGGTTCGTTTCGGTGGGCTATACCGGGTCGCACGGCTCACACCTGCTGCAGGCGCGAACGCCGCTGCAGAATAACCAGTTCGTGCCTTCGAGCGTGCTCGCCAACTGCAAGCAGACTTACATCGCGTCCAACGCCTCCAATAATCCGTGCACTGCCAACGTGCCGAATCCGCTGCAACCCACCGGCGGCGGGCTGCTGCCGTTTGTCGGGACTCTGGCGCAGGCAAACATTCCGCTGCTGGATACTTACTATCCCTATCTGGCGCTCCTCGGCGACAGCACTCAGCGCGACCAGGGAACATCGGACTACAACGCTTTGAAGGTTCGCCTCCACCATTCGTTCTCACACGGGCTGCTTATGGACGCTAACTATACGTGGTCCAAATCGCTCGACAGCGGGTACACCGAGTTGCAGGACATCCAGGGCTTCTCCGATAACGTGGGCAGCGGCGGTGGGGGCGCCAACGGCGTGCTTGATCTGATGAACTGGAACAACAACCGCAAGCTGTCTTACTCGGACGTGCCGCATCGCGTGGTGGTGACCGCCACTTATGCGCTGCCGTTCGGGAGCGGCCGTGCTTTTGCCATGAGCAATCGGGTAGCGCGCGGAGCTTTGAGCGGATGGCGCGTGGCCGGCGTTTACACGTGGCAGCGAGGCTTTCCGCTTTCACCAACCGGGGCCAACGGCAACGCCCTCGATGGGCGTCCCAATCTGAATCCTTCGGAGCCGCTCGTGCTGCCGAAGAGCTACCAGAAGTGGTACAACGGCAAAACCAGCATCACGCTGCCCGATGGACGCCAGTACACACCGTGCGCGCAATGCTACCTGGTTTACAATCCCGACGCCTTCACCGGCCAGACGCTCACCACCGCCAACGGCGGCCACCAGGCGGATCTCTATTGGGTGGGCAACGCGGCAATCGACTACGGCGATTTGCGCGGTCCCGGCCGGGATAACATGGACTTCACCCTAAGCCGCGATTTCCTGATCCGCGAAAAATACAGCCTGACCTTTATGGCTAACGTCACTAACGTTTTGAACCACACGCAATTCCGGACCGGATCCTACAATATGGCGTTGGGCAGCATCCAGGTTTCCGACGTTCCGGCGCAGGGCCTTTTGGCGGGCGAAGGTCAGTCGGCGGCCACTTATGGCAGCCACAACATGAATACCTTTGACCCGCGTCAGATGATTATGGAGTTACGAGTGCACTTTTGACGGTCTAGTACCGCTTTTCGGCCGAGTTAACGACTTTTAATAGCAAATTAATTGAACCCGGAACAGGTTGCTCCTAGAATCACATCTATGACTAAAAACCGCCTTTACACCGCCGCACTCGCAACCATGCTCCTGGTTGGAGGATTGGCTATTGCCCAACCCAAGCGGGATATCTCGAGTGCCCGCCATCCGAACCTGGCAGCCGCCCAGCGGTTGAGCCAGCAAGCCTATGAAAAGATCCAAGCCGCGCAGCAGGCCAATGAGTGGGATATGAAAGGCCACGCGCAAAAGGCGAAGGAGTTGCTCGACCAGGTCAATCGCGAACTGAAAGAGGCTGCGGAAGCCGCCAATCGCAAGTAGCCTCGACAAGCAAAAAGACATTCCATCTATTGGCCGGCGCGCGCGCCACTACGCCGGCCTCAACTCTCCGATCTCGTGTGGGATGCTGAAAGTTGAATACGTCCCGCCACCTCTTACTGCATGCCGCGATCTTTGCCGTCCTGACTATTGCTAACGGCTGCCGCAGCGTGCCGGGTCCCGCTCCCAACATCGATCCCGGAATGGCATCGCGTGTTCCGCCTGCTGCGACGCTGTTGGCCGGAATCGACCTCGTCCGCCTGCGTGCCTCGCCATTCTATTCGAAGCTTCCCCGGCAGTCGCAACTCTGCTCGATCCACTCCACGAAGCCAGTTTTCTGATGCTCGCGTCCGATGGCCGCAGCCTGTTGTCGATCGCTCGTGGGCCGTTCGGCCAGGCGCCCTCCGGCGCCACCATGGTGTCCAAAGATCTCGCAATTTCAGGAACACCCGATTTCATGAGTGCGGCGCAAATTGCGCACGCTACGCCGAATCTGGTCACTTACGCCGGCGCCATCGCATCCGGGGCACAGATCTGGATCGTCGCTCAGGGAGGTGTCACGCTGCCACTCACCGGCAACGCGGCCAACCTCAATCGCCTGTTGCGCGACTGTGAGAATTCGGCGATCACCGTGAAGCTAGGTTCCATCATGGAGCTTTCCTTTACCGCGCTGGGCCGCACCTCGGATGCCGCCCGCAAGGTGGAAGACACGCTCCGCGCCACCATCACGCTGACTATCGCGGGGGAGTCTCGAAACGCCGACATGGTGGCCCTGCTGCGCTCCATCCAACTCACTCGTGAAGATCGAACGGTGCGCGCCACGGTGTCCGCAACTCCGGATGCCGCACAGAAACTTCTTAGCGAACTCGCGCCGTAATCTGTCAATCGAGCGTCTTGTGGAAGCGCACCACGCTCAGCCCGAGCGCCACTACGCCGTAAACCCCGAGTGCCACCATCTGCGGCCAGAGAATTTCAACCCCCACGCCTTTCAGGAAGATGCCGCGCACAATGTCGATGAAGTAGCGCATCGGATTCAGGTAGGTCAGGTATTGCACCGCGAGCGGCATGTTGCGGATGGGAAACGCGAATCCGCTCAGCATAAAGGCCGGTGTGGTGAAGAAGAAGTTCGCCATCATGGCTTGCTGTTGCGTGTGGGAGATGGTGGATAGGAACAGTCCAGCGCCGAGCGAGGTCATAAGAAACAGGGCCGAACAGAGCATCAGGAGCGCCGGATTCCCTCGGAAGGGTATATGGAAGACCAGCAGCGCAACACTGGTGATCAGCACCACGTCCAGCAGTCCAACCAGCGCGAATGGCAGCGTTTTTCCCAGCATCAATTCCAGCGGACGGAGCGGTGTAACCATCAACTGCTCCATGGTGCCGATCTCTTTTTCGCGCACAATTGCGAGCGCCGTCAGCATGATGGTGACCAGGAAAATGATGTTGGCCAGCACGCCGGGCACAAAGTAGTTGCGGCTCCGCAGGTCGGGGTTGAACCAAACGCGAGTGCGCGCCGTAACTTGGGGGAAAGACATGTTCGCCGGGGCTCCCGGGCTCCGCGTCAGGATGCGAACATTCTGCACCTGGGCGCTCGCCGAGTTGGCGAATCCGGCGACGATGGTGCCCGCGTAACTCGCCACCAAAGAAGCCGTGTTGGAATTGGTACCGTCCACCAGCACCTGCACGGCCGTGGGACGGCCGCGGAGCACGTCGCGTTCGAAATCCGGTAGCACGCGAAGCACAGCTTCCGCCTGGCTGGCATCCAACACCTGCTGCGCCTCCGCCTCACTGCGCGGCACGGCGACCACTTCAAATCGCCCCGAGCCCGAGAATCGCTCGCCCAACTCGCGGCTGAGCGGAGTGCGATCCATATCCATCCAGGCAATGCGAACGTGGTCCACATCCAGGTTGACGGCAAATCCGAATACCAGCAATTGGATGATCGGCGGCAGGAACAAGAGGATCCGCATGCGAGGATCTCGCAGAGCCTGGATGAACTCTTTTCGTAAGATGACTAAGATGCGTTCGACCATGGTTTCCCGCCTCTTCTCGTCACGCCAACTTCTGATTCACTTTCCTGACCGCTGCCAGAAAGACCAGCGTTGCGTACAATGCCAGGAATCCGAATTCCGGCCATAGGATGTTCAGGCCCACCCCTTTTAGGAAGACGCCTTTCATGATGGTCACTACGTAGCGGGCCGGAATGATGTGCGTGATTGCCTGGATGATCCAGGGCATGGTCTGAATCTCGTAGACGAAGCCCGATAGGAGGAAGGCCGGGAGGAACGAGCTCAAGATCCCCATTTGATAGGCCTGCAATTGCGTTTTCGCTGCTGCGGACACGAAGATCCCCCAGAACAGCACTCCCACCAGGAACAAGCTGAGCGAGATCGCCATCAGCACCACGCTGCCGCGCAGGGGCACTGTGAAAATGGTGAGGCCCACCACCACCGCCATGGCCGCGTCCGCCACTCCTACTACGAAGTACGCCAACATTTTTCCAAGCACCATCTCTGCCGGTCGCAGTGGCGTGGAGAGCAGTTGCTCCATGGTTCCCATCTCCCACTCGCGCGCGATGGTGAGCGACGTCAGCAGCGCCGAGATGATTTGCAAAATCACGGCGATCAATCCCGGCACGACATAGTTCTTGGATTCGAGCGAGCTGTTGTACCAGACGCGCAGTTGCGCGTCCACCGGCGGCGCGCCCGTGCGTTCGCCGCCTCGCCGGTTCTGCATCTGCGATCGCAACTGGAAGGAGTAGCCGCGCACCAGGCTTTCCGCATACCCCAGCACAATCGAGGCTGTGTTGGAGTCGCTGCCATCCAGCAGGATTTGTACCGGAGCCTCACGGTTGGCCCCGATCAGCCCTCCATACCCGCGTGGAATGGTCAGCCCCATCAGAATCCGATTGCTGTCGATTCCGTGTTCGATCGGTGCGTAGGTGTCCACGACGCCGAGAATGTCGAAGTAGCGGGAGCCGCGAAATTGCTGAATCAAATCGCGGCTGGCTTCGGTTTTGTCCTGGTCGTAGACCAGGGTGGGCACGCGGTCCACATCCAGGCTGAGCGCATAGCCGTAGAGCAGCAGCATCATGACCGGGACCGCCAGCGCCATTACCAGGCTGCGAGAATCGCGCGTGATGTGGTGAAGCTCCTTAATGAGAACCGCCCGTAGCCTTCGATAGCTCATGCCGCTTTTCGCTCCTCTGCCTCAATCATGGCGACGAACACGTCTTCCATTGATGGCTCGATCTGTTCCAGGCGTTTCACTTCGATCCCCTGTGACTCCAGCTTCTGCCGGATCCCGGGAATCGCTTCGCGATTGTCCACTGTCACGTGCAAGCCGCCGCCGAACACGGCCACTTCGCGCACGCCATCCATGCCTTCCAGGGCTCGCATGGTTTCCAATTGATCCGGTGAATCGAGTTGCAGCAGCGTGTGCGACGTCAGGCTCTTCTTCAATTCCGCAGGCGTTCCCAGCGCGATTACTTTGCCGCGATACATCAACGCAAGACGGTGGCAGTATTCCGCCTCATCCATGTAGTGGGTGCTGACGAAAATGGTGTGCCCGGTCTCGGAAAGGTCGTGGATCAAGCCCCAAAAAGCGCCGCGCGCGATCGGGTCCACGCCAGACGTCGGCTCGTCCAGAAACAGCACCGCGGGATCGTGGAGAATGGCGCAGCCCAACGCCAGCCGCTGCTTCCAGCCGCCCGATAGGGTGCGAGTCAGGGCGCGGCGGCGTTCCGTGATGTTGGCCATTCCCAGGACGTAGTTCTTGCGCTCGGCGCGCAGTTCGCGCGGCACGCCGTAGATCCCGGCGAAGAAGTCGATGTTTTCCTCCACCGTCAGATCGTCATACAGCGAGAACTTCTGCGACATGTACCCGATGGTGCGGCGGATCTCCTCCGGTTGGGTCGCAATGTCGAAACCGTTCACGGTGGCGCGTCCCGTAGTCGGTGTCAACAAGCCGCACAGCATGCGGATGGTGGTCGATTTGCCAGCGCCGTTGGGACCGAGGAAGCCGAAGATCTCGCCCTTCCGCACTTTCATGGAAACGTGATCCACGGCCACGAAGGAGCCGAACGTCTTCACCAGGTCGTCGATCTCGACCGCGATCTCGTCGGTCATGCAGCCTCCACCTGGTGAATCATCTTGACGAACGCGGCTTCCAGCGTGGGTGTGCCGGTGGCGCGTTTCAACTCATCGGGTGGGGCACAATGAATCAGCTTGCCTTTGTGCATCAGTCCCACGCGATTGCACCGCTCGGCCTCATCCAGGTACGCGGTGGTCATGAAGATGGTGATGCCATCCTTGAGCAGCCGGTAGAGGATGGTCCAAAAGTCGCGGCGTGAAACCGGATCGACGCCGTTGGTGGGTTCGTCGAGGAAGAGGATGTGCGGCCGGTGCAGTAGTGTGCACATCAACGCCAGCTTCTGCTTCATGCCCCCGGAAAGCCGTCCTGCCTGCCGTCCGCGAAACTCCTCCATGCGAGTCATGCGCAGCAGTTCGGTAGTGAGGCTGTCGCGCTCGGGGCCGGTGATGCCGAACAGGTCGGCGTAGAAGACCATGTTCTCTTCCACCGTGAGATCGCCATACAGCCCAAATCTCTGGGCCATGTACCCAATGCGATCCTTCACCGCCTGCGGATCCTGCACCACGTCGTGACCCGCGATGCGCGCGCTCCCCTCGCTGGGATTCATGAGGCCGCACAGCATTCGCAGCGTGGTGGTCTTGCCCGCGCCATCGGGTCCCACCAACCCGAAGATCTCCCCGGCCGCCACCGTCAGATTCAGATGGTCAACAGCGGTGAGAGCGCCGAAGCGGCGGGTAAGGTCGCGAATTTCGATGACGGGTTCCATCTATTAGTTCAAGACAATCTCGGCATCCGCCGGCATGTTCGATTTCAGTTCGTGATTCGGGTTGGCGATTTCGATCTTGATGCGGTACACCAGCTTCACGCGTTCCTGCTGGGTCTGGATCTGCTTGGGTGTGAATTCGGCTTCCGACGAGATGAAGGTCACGCGTCCCTCGTAAACCTTGCCCGGATAAGAGTCGGTGGTCACGCGCGCCTTCGAGCCGAGCTTTACTTTGGCCAGATCGGTCTCGTTGATATAGCCTCGCAGCCAGGGATGGTCGATATCGCCGACCGTCACCACAGTAGTGCCTGGCGCCAGCACCTCACCCACGTCCGCCGATTTCACCAGCACCACGCCATCCACCGGCGAGATGGCCGTCGTGTCATCGATCTGTGAATTGACGAGCGCCAGCGATGCTTTGGAGCGGTTGATTTCCGAGCGCCGCGTACTCAACTCCTGCTCACGCCGCTTAGTTTCGAGGGCGCTGGCTTCCGCCATCTTCAACGCCGCTCGGGCGTGCTCCACCTGTGCGCTCTGGCCGTTGATCTGCTCCATGCGTGGGCCTGCCAGCACCAGCGATTCCCGCTCCTTGGCCGACTTCAGCGCCGCATCCGCATTCTGCCACGCGTCGCGAAACTGATCGAACTGGGCGGTGGAGATGTCATCGTTCTTGTAGAGTGTTTGCGCGCGATCCCAATCGCGTTTGGTCCGGTCTACCTGCGAAGTCGCCGAATCCACCGCGGCCTTGGCATCCAGTTTCTCCTGCGGGCGCGATCCGTTACGCAACTCGGCCAGGCGCGCTTCGGCGGCCGCCAGATCGGCCTTGCGGGTTTCGATATCCGCGGCGGTGGTGGCCCTCTGGTATTCCAGCGAGGTTCGCGCCTGCGCCATTTGGTCGTTGGAGGAAGCCAGGCCCGCCGCTTCCCGCTCCTTCTGCGCGCTCAATTGATCGCGATCCAGCTTGGCGATGACCTGGCCGCTCTTGACGGCATCGCCTTCATCCACCGTCCGCTCGATCAATCGCCCCGCCGTCTTGAAGGAGATGCTGACTTCCGTCAGCTCGATATTCCCCGAGACGACGATCCGATTCGATGGCGGCCGGTTCGCCCCCCGGTACGCCCAAATGGCGGCTCCGGCCGCGCCAAGCAAAACTACAATCAAGACAATTCGCTTCGTCATATGCGTTCTCTCGATATCGTGTGCAGCGAAAAAGCACAGGCTCCCTTACGGTCGCGGCTCGGAAAGAAACGCGAGGTCGTCAGGATGCGCGTCATTGCACTGTGCTCCTCACTCGTCCCATCGCCTGCGCCAAATCGATGCGCGCGACGTTATGCCCGTAAACTGCCGCGGTCTGATTGTCGCGAGCTCGTTCCAGTCGGGTCTGTGCGTCCGTCACTTCGATGCTGTTGGCCACGCCGGCGTCATAACGCCGTCGCGCCTGGGCCAGTTCGTTTTCGGCGAGCGTAAGGCCTTCCTGCGCCACCTTCACCTCGTCCTCTGCCGATTGCAGCGCATCGAGCGCCAGCCGCACGTCGAGGTCAATCTGCTCCTTGAGGTCGTTGGTCCGCACCTTCTCCGCGCGATATTGCGATTCCGATTCCGCGCGCCGCGCATCGCGCCGCCCGCCATCGAACAGAGGAATCCTCACCGTGATTCCAACGGTGCGCGTGGGCAGCAGGGAGCTGTTCAGCCCCGAGCCGATGCTGCCGTAGTCGCCGAAGGCCGCGATGGTCGGCGCCCGTTCCAGTTTGGTGGCGCTCGCCTGGAGCCGCGCCGTGGATTCCCGCTGCTGCTGCGCCTTATAGTCGGGCCGCATCTCGATGGCTTGTGCCTTGGCTTGTTCCAGCGTCACGGCGTCCACGGGGACGTAGGCCATTTTGTCGGTGAGCTCCACTGTGGTATCCAGCCGGAGTCCGATGGCGCGAAGCAGTCGCAGTCGCGCGGCGCGGAGTGCGTTCTGCGCCTCCAGCATATGCTGACGGTCGTTGGCGAGTTGCACCTTGGAGCGTGTGATTTCGATCCCCGTGCCGGTGCCGGCCTTCTTCTGGTTATCGGTCTGCGTGACCACGGCTTCTGAGAGCGTCACGTTGGCCTGAGCCGTCTGCACATCCGCGTCGGCTTTCAGTGCGGCCAGGTAAGCGCGCGCCACCTGGGAAGCCACTAGCTCGCCGGTATTCTCCGCGTCGTTTCTGGCGGCTGCGACTCCGGCCTTCGCCGACTGAAATTTGCGGATGGAGCTAAAGTCGAAAATGTTTTGCGTGCCGGTGAACCGCGCATCGAGGGTGCTGAACGGGCCTACGAACGTGGGAAAGCGGAAACCGGGAAATGGGATAGCGATGGAGCCGAGTCCCTCAGCCGCCAGGTTCACGGTTTGACTTCGATACACCACCGAGCTTTCCACGTCCGGCAGGAAGGCCGCGCGCGCTTCGAGTTGCCGTTCGCGTGCCTGTTTCAGCGCTTCGCCTGAAAGCTGGACGTTGGTGCTGCCCTCGGGGGAAAGTGCCAGTTCCACTGCCCGTTTCAGGCTAAGCGGCAGCGGTGCCCGGCCGTCGTCAGCAGCCCAAGCCATGGGCAGCGCAGCCAGCAAAATCCATGCGATCCTCATTTCACTTCTCCTCTGCTCCTGGAGCCGGCCGAACCGGCGCGTGGAAGCCGCCGTCCAGAAATGCGATTAACCGCTCGATTCGCTCATGAAAGCTCCCGGTACTTCCACCCTTCCCCGTGGTGTCCGGCTGCCCGCACATGGTGTGTGCCATAGCCCCTAGCATGAAGTGGGCGCGCCAGAGAAACTCGTCTTCCGAAATGTGCGGCACTGCCTGCCGGAGGGCAGCGAGGAACTTTCGACTCACAATTTGAAAGTGCTTCTGTACAATCTCGGCCATCAGTCCCTCGGCGATCACACGACCCATCAGGCGAACGAAAGCGGGGTCGCGGTCGGCGGCCTGGGCCATCGGCTGAAAAAAGGCCTCGAGCACCTGTGTCAGACTGGGCGGCGAGTGTCCCGGCTCGTTCAGGCGATCCAGGCGTCTCAAGCGCTCTTCGTTCACGGGCCCGGCCTTCCGCGCAACCAACTCATCCAAAAGCTCTTCCTTCGATCCGAAGTGGTAGTGCACGGCTGCCAGATTGACTCCCGCTTCCGCGATGATGTGGCGCAGCGAAGTGCCTGAATATCCCTGTTCGCCGATGAGACGCTGAGCGGTATCGAGGATCTTCTGCTTCGTGTCAATCATCTGATTCAATCATACGTATGAATTAATAAAAGTCAAGCGAATCGTCGATTCCTGTAATGGCATCCAATTTGCTTAAGGACACGTATTGAATTGCGATGCGGACTACTGACGCAGCGCTTCCGGAGGGTTAGAGGATTATGATGAACTGGATTTCAGAACTTTGGTGCAAAAAGATGCATTCGGGCGCAATGTGGCCCATCCATGGTCGCTACATCTGCCCCGATTGTCTGCGCGAGTACCCTGTCGCATGGGAGGGTCATGCGAAAGCCGAGGAATATGCCGATCCGGCGATGCAGCCGGCGGCCGTTCGCATTAGCTCAACGGTTACTCTGTATCAATAAGTGTCCACGCCGTATGCATTCCGTCAACTAGGTTGATAGGGTGTGGCGCTTGCGTCTGGGCATCCATACATTTACCGCCGGCTCTCTGGAAAAAGCCGCGCTCACTGCCGCCGAATTAGGCGCTAATACGTTTCAAATTTTCTCCGCCAGCCCCCGCATGTGGCGAGCGCGATTGCCTGACCCGGCTCAGGTAAAGCTATTTCGCGCCGCCCGGGAGCGGCTTGGTCTTCATCCGCTCGCTATCCATGTCAACTATCTGGTGAACCTCGCAAGCGCGGATCCGGTGATCCGCGAGAAATCGATTTGTGCCTTTCGTGGAGAGTTGGAGCGCGCCGCCATCCTCGGCGCCGATTTCCTTGTGGTACATCCCGGGAGCTATCGCGGCCGTTCTGTGGAGGATGGCATCGCCTCATTCGCCGTGGCATTGCACGACGCCTCCAAGACTTTTCGCCACGGCGCCTTGACGGTCCTGCTGGAGAATACGGCAGGATCGGGTTGTAGCATTGGCAGCCGCTTCGAGGAACTCCAATCCATTCGCGAATTAGCCCACGACCTCACCGATCTCCCCGTTGGGTATTGTCTGGACACGTGCCACTTGCTGGCTGCGGGATACGATATCCGCACCGCTGCGGGCTTGCGCAAGACCGTGCAGAATATGGAAGCGTGCCTCGGATTGACCAATGTGCATCTTTTTCACGCCAACGATTCGAAGACGCCACTCGGATCGCGGGTAGACCGGCATGAGGGCATCGGGAAGGGTCACATCGGATCGGAAGCTTTCCGGCGCATTCTCCGACACCCTAAGCTTCGGACGAAGCCTTTCATACTCGAGACTCCCATACATGCTGAAGGTGACGATCGTCGGAATCTGGACACTTTAAAGCGACTGGCGAGCAGTTCGTCACGACGCAAAGGATGAAGCTACTCGGTGACCGTCACTTTGGTTGCCAGGTCGAACTTCCCGGCTTCGCGGTCCGACATCGCCGCCAGCGCCAGCGTCAGCATTTGCATGGGCAGCACTTCCACGATGGGACGAATCGGCGCGGGCAGGTCGGGTAGGCGGAGCCAGTCTGCCTCGGCACTCTCACCGGCCAGCACAGCTCGCGCGCCGGCCTGGCGGATATCGCGCACCAGGGCTTGATTCAACTGCCGCGTAACCGGATCGCCTTCAAACACCATGGCGAACAGACCTGGGCTGAGCATCTCGAAGGGGCCGTGGCGGAAGGCCGCGGCGCTCATGCCCTCAGCGTGGACATGCGTGGATTCTTTGGTGGTAAGCCCCGCGATCCAAGCCGCGGCGAGCGAACTACCGCGGCCCAAATAAAAGAAGTGCCGCGCCGCCTGGCAGGCAGCAGCCGCGCTCTCTACGTGACTGCGCCAGCGCTCCAGATAGGCGGCAACCGCGGGCGCCGCTTTCGCCATTTCGCTTTGCGAGTTACTGCCGGTAAGCACGTCGCAGACTGCTTGCAGCGCCATCAGGGCCGTGACATAGGTCTTACAGGAGACGGTGAACTCCTGCCCGGCGTGCGTCATCACCACTTCATTGGCTCTGAGTGCCAGCGGTGAATCGGGTGTGTTGGTAACGGCCAGCGTGAAGCAGTCCGGCTGTTTCGCGTCGAGCACGCGGACGATCTCGGCACTGCGGCCCGATTGCGACACCACGATCAGCAGCGTCTCCGCGCCCAGCACCAAGGGTGCGTAGTAGAGCAGCTCGGCTGTCTCGATCAGGAGCGAATTCCAGCCGCTTTGGAGTAGCTGCAAATGCAACGGATAGAGAGCGGAGTGCGAGCCTCCCATCGCCGTGAGCACAATCCGGCGAAATCGATCGCGGGGGAGTGTCAGGGGTTGCAGGCGGGCGAGCGTGTCTTCAAGCGCGCGCGGTTGAGCCAGGATATCGCGGAGATAACCGCCTTCAATTACGGGTTGTATATTCATGGTCGGGAAAACGCTGCATCCAGGCGCTCGCGGCGCCTGCGAGTGTAGTATCGGCGCCGAGCGACGCCAGCTCAATGCGAGTCTGGTCCGCCGGCACCTGCGTGCAGATCGTGCGAATCACTTCGCGGGCGCGGCCCAAAAACAGGCCGGCGTTCTTCATCACTCCTCCGCCCAGCGCAATGGCATCGGGGGTGAAGATGGTGATCAGGTTCGCCAGGCCGAGTCCGATGTAGTAGCTCTCGCGATCTACGGCGCTGAGCGCCAGCTCATCGCCCCCGGCTGCCAATTCGCAGATTCGTTCGGCGCTCTCTTCGTTGCGCTCGGGCGCCTGCCGGTGCATCCATGCGCTCATTGCCGGGCCGCTCGCGAGCGCCTCCCAGCAGCCGGGTGAGCCGCAGTGGCACAGCGGTCCCGAGGCATCGATCACCATGTGCCCGATCTCAGGGTGTGCGCCACCCACGCCTCGATAAAGCTGGCCATCGATCAGGATGCCCGCGCCGATTCCCGTGCTGATGGTGACGTATAGAAAACGGGGACAACCGGCGCCAGTGCCCCAGGCAGCTTCAGCCAGGGCTGCCGAATCGGCGTCGTTCTCCACGGCAACGCGGACTCCGAATTCCTGTTCCAGTTCGGCCGCGATGTTGCCGCCCTGCCAGCCCGGCAGCGTCCCGACGTTACCAATGACGCCGGCCAAAGGGTCGAGCGGTCCCGGAGCGGCCACTCCGATTCCTGCGAAGCAGGCGCCGGTCCGCCGCGAGATTTCGCCCAGCATCTGCTTGATGCGCCGCATTGCAGGGGCGAAGCCTTCGCGCGCAGCGGTGGGACATTCCAGCCGCTCCACGATTCTGCCGCTTGCCGTTACCGCCCCAACGGCGATCTTCGTGCCGCCGATATCGACCGCGCCAATCAGGTGAGACACCGCTTGTCATTATCGCAGCGGCCGGATCTTGATGTTGCGAAACCAGGTCTCGGACGAATGATTCTGCAAACTGATGGGACTTGTCTTCGGCAGCGCGCCACCCAATTGCTTCAGCACGTCTGGATTACCAGCGTCGAACTCCACCACCTTGACTCCGTTCAGCCAATGCTCCCCGTGATGCCCGTCCACCAGCAGCCGCGAATGGTTGAACTGGCCGATTCTGGGTGGAATGCGCGGCGCGGGCGCGATCAAGGAATAGAGCGACCCGGCCACGCGCCGTGGATCCGACGCCGCGTCCGCATTGCTATCGTCGGCCAGTTGGTACTCCAGGCCGCGGGCGCGCGCCTGCCGGCCCGCCTGGTTCGTCCACTCGTCCACCTTGGCGATGAAATACTTGACGCCCGAATTGCCGTCCTTCAATAGCTTCCAATCGAATTCGAGATCGAACGAGCCGAATGTGTCCTTGGTGCGGATGTCCTGGAATCCGTCGGTACGAACCAGTGCCTTCAGCGATCCATCCTGCACCGTCCAGCAGTTCGATGGGAATGGCTTGCCCGTAATCTCCAGCCAGCCGTTGCTGGTCGCGCCGTCGAAGAGCAGGCGCCAGCCCGCGGCGCGTTCGGCATCGGTCAGGCGATTGTCGGCGCCCCAGGCCATCGAGAGGGCGAGCAGCAGAATCGCACTCTTCATGGGTTATCGGCCGGCGGGTGCGTCGCTGAAGGTTGCGCTCGAACTCTCCATCTTCGCGCGGGTGGTCTGCTCGAAAGCGAAGCGCTCGCCCAGCAGGTCGCCCACGCTGAAGCTGGGCTTGCCGATGCCATCGTGCGCATGTTCGCGCGTGTTGGCCAGCACGTGATACAACTCGTGGGCCAGCACTCGCGCCATGGCGCGGCCATACAGGTAATCGCGTCGCGCGCCGGCTTCCGCGAGGAGCGCCGGGCCCAACAGGCGCGTCATGGCCGAGCAATTCAGGGTGACGAAAGGCTGCACTGTGTCCCGCGATACGGAAGTGGATGCGAGATCCTTGAGTTCGCCGGTTGCGAGCGTGAAATTCCCGGCGGGGAGCCCGCAGGCGCCGTGCAGATCTACTACGGCCAGCGCTGCTGAACTTTCAATCTGCCCCGCTGTCTGCGCGTCGCGCCACTCCACACGGAAACCCGCGGTCAGCATCAAAGGACCCAGTTCGCGCTTCATGTAGTCGATGGAATGAGTGGAATCGGCGTGAAGGTACACAATCAGTTCTGAGTTCGCTGGTCCATCCGAAGAGGCCCAGCACATTCCAACCACAAGGTGGATGAGGCAAAACGCTGCCAGCAGTCGCGCAAACACGGCGCAATCCCACTGGCATTATATCCTAGCCGCTGAACCTATTCCTGTTTGGGGCTGAAGCGCCACACGTTCTGCTCGCGCAGGTTGGAGAGCCAAACGGAACCGTGGCCTACCCTTACCGAGTCGCCGCCTGCGCCCACCCACTGCTTGATCACCGCGTTCGTCGCCGGGTCGATCTCCGAGAGAGGGATCTGGAACACCGTGGCCCACACGTGCCCCTCACCGAATGCGATCTCGCCGCCCGTGCCGGGGATCCCGACCTCGATATTCGCGATCACCTTGCCGGTCTTTGCGTCCACGCGCGAAACCGTGCCATCGCCCTGATTGAGAGTCCACACCGAGCCCGCGCCAGTGGTGAGAAAGCGCGGGCCCGGTCCAACCTCGATGGTATGGGTGACGGTGTTGGTCTTGGGATCGACTCGGGTCAGGAGATTCTTTTCGGGAGTGGTGACCCAAACAGCACCCTCGCCAAATGTAACGGCCGCCGACTTTGGAGCCACTGCGATCTCCGCAGCCACCTTATTGGTCGTCGGGTCGATGCGGGAAAGTATGCCCTCAGCATCGGTCACCAGCCACACGGCATCGGAACTGGCGGCGATGCCTCCTTCGCTCTCGGCCGGCCCAATCGGGAGAGTGGCTACTACCTGGTTGGTCTTGATGTCGATCCGCGAAACGGTCTTGTCGCCACAGTTGGGTACCCATATAGTGCCGAAGCCGGCGGCCAGGCCGGAGCAGGGCCGCTTACCAACGGCGATGGCGGCCTCCACCAGGTTCGTCTTGGCGTTCAGGCGGTGGATGGTGTTCTTCGGACCGTTGGAAACCCAGACGGAATCGTCGGTGAGCACTTGCCAATCGGGCGTGCCTTCGATGGGGAAAACCGTATCGGGGTGAATCGCCGTCATCTCGCGCTTCACTCCAGGTGTGGAAACTCCCGGCTTGGGTGGACGCTTCGGCCGCTGTTTGGCTGGCGCGGGTGCGCCAGGGGGAACGGGGTCCTGCGCCAGCAACAGGGATGCCGCGATGGCGGCGGAGATGGAGAGCGGAAGCCAGGTTCTCATCATGCGATTACTCCGCCAAAGTTGCCAACACCCGCTTCGGGTCGACGCGCCATAACTTGTTGTCGGCGAGGTTTCCCAGCCACACCGAGCCGTTGCCGAACTGCACCATGCCGCCGCCCGAGCCCCAGAACTGCTGCACTACCTTGTCGGTCCCAGGATCGATGCGCGTCAGCGGGAATCCCACCTGGCTCACCCACACCGAGCCCGAACCGATGGCGATGGAGCCTTCCACGCCCGGCACCGCCAGTTCGATTGTTCTGATGACCTTGTTGGTTTTGGGGTCGATGCGCTCCACCTTGCCGTCCTTCTGGCACAGCACCCAGATGGAGCCTTCGCCAACGGCGAGGGACTTCGGCTGGGCCGAAACTTCGATGCGCTTGTCCACCAGGTTATTTTGCGGGTCGATGCGGAGCACGCGGTCTTCGGCGGGGCAGGTCACCCAGAGCGCCGTTTCACCGAAGGTCAACGTGTTGCACCCGGCAGGCAGGCGCAACTCAGCGACGACGGCGTTCTGATCCGGATCGATACGGGAGAGCGTGGTCTTGTTGTCGCTCATCAACCAGATGCTGTCAGCGGTGGCCGCCAAGGCCGGTTTGGCAGATCGGGCGCCAACGGCAATGGTAGCTGTGGTCTTCCACGTCTTCGGGTCCAGTCGCGCCAGTGCGCCATCGGAGCAAGTGGAAATCCACCAACTGGAGAAGGCGCTGACGGCCCCGCCGCAAGGCTGGCCGAGCGCTGCGACGGTGGCGCCGAGCTCGTTCTTCTTGACGTCGATTTTGTAGATACCCTTTTCGTCGGCCGCCAGCGGCGAATCGGTAAAGGCCAGCCATTGAGCGGCCACTGCCAGTTCGGCTTCCGGCTTCAGTTCGGTGAAAGGAATCTGCACACCGGGTGTCTTGATGCCTGGCCGTTGCGCCGTTGCGGCGCCAGCCAACATTGCAACACACCAATACACGCCAATCCGTAATCGCATTCGCATCCTCTCCTGGCCGCGGACGGGACGGAGCGGCATCATGGCCGGGTATTCCGTACAGTATATACCAGTATTCGATGTGGGCGGACAAATGGTAGTCATGGCCCGCCAACTCTCGGAATTGATTGACAAACGGACATGCGGATGATACAAACTACATAAGTCTAGAGGGGCTGCGTGTCGCCCAAAACTTTACCCGCCCTTGTCGGCGCCAACGTGACGTTAACGTTTCGTGCCCGATCCCCCGAATAATATCGGTTTGTCTATGCATCGATTCGGAACCGTCATTCTGATTATCGTTTCACTAGCACGCGCGGCCGATCCGCAGTCGGCGCCGGCGGCATCGCCCGA
This sequence comes from uncultured Solibacteraceae bacterium, assembly GCA_963815475.1. Classification (GTDB taxonomy): domain Bacteria; phylum Acidobacteriota; class Terriglobia; order Bryobacterales; family Bryobacteraceae; genus Sulfopaludibacter. The sequence goes on from CAWFHD010000003.1 coordinate 5,315,569, forward strand.
CTTCTTCGAAACCAAGATCCGTCCCGTGCTGGCTAGCAATTGCTATTCCTGCCACACTGCCTCGGCTCTCGGCGGATTGCGGCTCGATAGCCGCGACGCCATGCTGAAGGGCGGGAAGCGAGGCGCGTCCATCGTTCCGGGCGAGCCCGAAAAGAGCCTGCTGGTGACCGCGATCCAGCAGACCGACCCCAAGTTGAAGATGCCGATGGGCGGCAAGCTGAAAGATTCCGAAATCGAAGACTTAGTGGCCTGGATCAAGGCTGGCGCCGCATGGCCCGTCTCCGCTACCCCCACTGCGAAACAACCCGGCGACAAATATGTCATCACTTCGGAGCAGAGAGCCTTCTGGTCGCTGCAGCCCTTGAAGAACCCGGCCGCTCCTGCCGTCAAGGATGCGCGTTGGGCACGCACCGAGATCGACCGCTTCGTGCTGGCGCATCTCGAAAAAGAGGGGTTGAAGCCGGTGCATGCCGCTTCCCGGCACGATCTGATTCGCCGCGCCACACTCGACCTCACAGGTTTGCCGCCGACTCCGGAAGAGATCGCAGCCTTCGAGAAAGATACCTCGACTGACGCCTTCGCCAAAGTGGTGGACCGCCTGCTTGCCTCGCCGCACTATGGCGAACGCTGGGGCCGTATCTGGCTCGACGTGGCGCGCTACGGGGAAGACGATTACCGCAGTCTCAATCCCAATCCTCGCGGCTTCCATCCCTATCCTAATGCCTATATGTACCGCGACTGGGTCATCCAGGCGTTCAATGACGATCTGCCTTACGACACGTTCGTGAAGGCGCAGATCGCGGGCGACCTGCTGGATCCCAAGGTCCGCTACAAGATGCTGCCGGGCACCGGATTCCTCGGCCTCGGTCCCTGGTACTACGATAACGGCGCAGTGGAAGTAACTCGCGCCGACGAGCGGCACGATCGCGTGGATGTGGTGACGCGCGGCTTCCTTGGCCTGACTGTCGCTTGCGCCCGCTGCCACGATCACAAGTACGATCCCATTCCCACGGCCGACTACTATTCTCTGGCCGGAGTTTTCGTCAACACGGCGTATCACGAATATCCGATGGTGCCGAAGGCGGCGCTGGAACAGTACACCAAGCTGCAGGAAGAAGTGGAAAAGAAGCAGAAGATGCTGGGAACCATGCAGCAGAATCTGGGCAGCCAGTTGTCCGAATCGCTGGTCTTTAAAGTATCGAGCTACTTGCAGGGCGTGTACGAAGTCGGTGTGCAGAAAAAGGAAGCCGATGCGGTGGTGGAGCCTCGGAAGCTGGATTACGAGCTGCTGATGCGGTGGATCAAGTACATGGAGAAGACCACCGACAAGTACCACAACAAGGAAGCCTGGCAGGCCATGGTCAAGAAAGCTGCGGCGGCGCCGGGCGGTGGTCGGGGCGGCCGGGGCATGGGTGGCGGGGGCGGCGCTGGCGCAGGCGTTGGCGGTGGTGGCTTCGGCGGCGTAGGCGGGGGCCGGCGTGGCGGTGGTGGCGGCGGAGGCAATGTTCCGCCCGAGGTGAAGAAACTAGCCGACGAATTTCAGGCCAACGTGGTCAAAGTGATGTTAGAGCGCAAGGACCTCAACGAAGAGAACGAGGTAATTGCGGCCAAGGCTCTGGAGGGCACCAAGAAAAAGAAGCGGGCCAACGAGCCTAATGAGTTCATCACGAACGATGATTTCTGCCCGGGCTGCGGACTCCGCCTGAAGAACATGCCCGATGAGGAAAATGCCTTCTGGACGGAAATCTTCCAGCGCGAATTGAAAGATGCCGACGATCCCGCGGCAATGATGGCTGCGGGCGGCCGTGGCGGCGCTCCGGGAGTGCTGCTATTCCGCGGCTGGGGACTGGAAAGCCGAGTCGGAGCGGAGCCCCAGGCTCAGTTGAACGCCATCAAGACCGACATCGAGGAAGCGCGCAAGAAGCTCGAGCCGAAATATCCCTTCGTGCATGGTGTGCAGGACGCGGAGAATCCCGTGAACCTGCCGATTGCGCTCCGCGGCAATCCCATGAACTTGGGGGAGGAAGTGCCGCGACACTTCCTGAGTGTTCTGTCGAAAGGCGAGCCTGCTGCTTTCGCAAAGGGCAGCGGACGGCTGGAACTGGCGGAAGATATCCTGCAGCAGCCGCTGGCGATGCGGGTGATTGTCAATCGCATCTGGAAGAGCCATTTTGGGACTGGCCTGGTGGACACGCCGAGTAACTTCGGGGTTACCGGCGAACGGCCCAATGACCCTGAGTTACTGGAATACCTGGCAAGTTACTTCGTTAAGGACGGGATGTCGATTAAGAAACTGCACCGCGAGATCATGTTGAGCACGGTATATCAGCTCAGCACTGAGAACGATGCGGTGAACTATGCCAAAGACTCGGGCGATCGTTTCTATTGGCGTATGGATCGTAAGCGGATGGATTCCGAACAGCTTCGCGACGCGGTGCTTTCGGTGGCGGGTAATCTGGATCGCGCACTAGGTGGCCCGTCGGCGGAACTTACCCCGGCTTTCACGCGGCGCACAGTGTACGGAAAGGTAAGCCGCTACAAGCTCGACGAATATTTGCAGCTATTCGATTTCCCCGCGCCCAATATCAGCGCTGAAAAGCGCTTCACCACCACGGTGCCGCTGCAGCGCCTTTTCCTCATGAATAGCGATTTTATCCAGGTGGAAGCCGAGGAACTTGCCAAGCGGGTTGCCGGCGAGCCGGACAATCGCGCGCGCATCAAGAAGGCATACCTGCTGGCTTATGGGCGTGATCCGAGCGAAGAAGAAATCAAGCTCGGACTCGACTACCTGCATGCCGAGCCGCTGCGAGAGTACGAAGAGGAAAAGAAGGCTGCGCCCGCGGGTGGACGCGGCGGTGGCCGCAGAGGTCCAGCCACAGAAGCCACGGCGGACGCGAGTTCCAGTCCTGAAGGCGGAGGTCAACCGGCCGCTGCTGGAGCCGACGGCGCTACTCCTGCGCCCGCTGCCGCCGAAGGCATGCCGATGGGAATGGGCATGATGGGCGGCATGGGTGGACGCGGAGGCCGCGGCGGCGCGGCGGCGCAAGTGAAGTACGACCCCACCGCTTGGGGACGTTACGCCAAGATCCTGTTCAGCTCCAGTGAATTCGTATTTATCAACTGACGCCATGAGACACAAATCTTCCAATCCGCTCACTCGCCGCGACGCTCTCTGCCGCATCGGCAACGGTTTCGGCATGATGGCTTTTGCCGGCATGGTGGGCCGGTCGCTGGCGCGCGCCGGGGTAACCGACAGCTTGGGCGGGGCGGCGACTCTCGAATATCCGCAGCGCGTCAAGCGGGTGATCTTTCTGTTCATGAACGGCGGATGCTCGTCCATCGACAGCTTCACTCCGAAGCCGATGCTGGATAAGTATGACGGCCAGCCCCTTCCCGGCGGCACTGTCAAGACCGAGCGGCGCACCGGCGAATTGATGAAGTCGCCCTTCAAGTTCAAAAAGTACGGACAATGCGGCATGGACGTTAGCGAGTTGTGGCCGCACTTGGGCGAAGTCGCGGACGATGTCTGCTGGGTTCGTTCCGTATATACCGATATTCCCAACCACGAGCCTTCCTGCCTGATGGTCAATACCGGAGCGAATCAGGCAGGTCGGCCATCCATGGGCGCATGGCTGACTTACGGTCTCGGCACCGAGAATCAAAATCTGCCTGGATATGTTGTGCTCTGTCCCGATGTGCCGACCACGGTAGGACCTCCGCTTTGGAGTAACGGCTTCTTGCCCGCCATCAATCAAGGCACCTTCATCTCTAATCGGGTCGGCGGCAACACGCCCGAAGGGATGGATGGCGCCGAGGGCGAAATGGAGCCTATGCCGGAGGAGAAGGCGGACGATAAGGACGCCAAGGACAAGAAACCGACTAAGGTCACCATTGAGCGCACGTTCGATCCGAAGAAACTGGTGAGTTATGTCAATAACCCCAAGTTTTCTCTGGAACAGCAGCGCCGCGAGATGGACTTACTGGAAAAAATCGAGAAGATGCGCGAAGCGCAGACCGGTCAGGACCAGCAAGTGGAAGCGGTCATCAAATCGATGGAAGTGGCTTACCGCATGCAGACCGAGGCGCCGGAAGTGTTCGACGTGCGCAAGGAATCGCAGACCACTCTCGATCTCTATGGGCCCGGCCCGGTGGCGCGCGGCGCTCTGACGGCAGTCCGGCTGGCAGAGAAGGGTGTGCGCATGACCCAGGTCTATTACTCCAAAGGCGATCCGTGGGATGCGCACGGCGATATCTTCGCGCATAAAACCAACGCCAAGGCCTCCGATCAGGCCTTCGCAGCGGTGATCAAGGACCTGAAGGGTCGCGGCTTGTGGAAGGACACGCTAGTAGTGTGCGGCTCGGAATTCGGACGCACTCCTGTGCGTGAAGTGGGCGGCGCGGGCGCAGGCATCAAGCGCGGGCGCGATCACAATCCATTCGGCTTTACCATGTGGTTGGCCGGTGGGGCCGTCAAGGGCGGCACCATCTACGGCGATACCGACGATTTCGGCTTCAAGGCCATCGAAAAGCCAGTGCATGTCCACGACATCCACGCCACCATTCTCTACTTATTCGGAATCGACCACACCAAACTAACCTATCGCTATAGCGGTCGGGACTTCCGCTTAACGGATGTCTCCGGCAATGTTTTGCACGACTTATTGGCATAGGGTATAGGACCTTTGCCATAATCTGCCAGTACCCGCTAAATGGTTGTGACATTATCGTCCCCATAGCACTTTTTGATTTGACTACCTGTCACCTTTCTTTTACACTGCATCAACAGCCTTTTTGTTTGGGTTCAATTAAAGCCTAATTCCGTCTCTTTGTCGAGACCAATCTCCGTCGACTACGGGCTCACGTCCTGTCTAAGTAATGGAGGGAAAGTCTCGATGCTTCGATATGCCATAGCACTCACCTTGGGGATTCTGCCACTGGCCGCGCAGACCAGCCTTTTGGGGACCATCACCGATGGCCAGGGAGCTGCCGTTCCCGAGGCCGTGATCACGGCCAAGAACGCGGATACTGCCGGTATTCGCAAAACCCTGACGAACTCGCTGGGTGAGTACAACATGACGCAGCTTCAACCGGGCACCTATCGGGTGACGGTGGAGAAGCCGGGCTTCCGCACTCATACCGCGGAGATGCTGCTGCAGGTGAACACTCCCGCCACCATGGACGCCAAACTGGAAGTGGGCGCCGTTTCGGAGGCTGTGAATGTTACGGCTGAAGTGGGCGTGGTCAATACGGAGAATGCAACGGTAGGCAACCCCTTCACCGAGACACAGGTCAAAGAGCTTCCTTTGCAGACCCGCAATGTGGTGGCGCTGTTGAGTGTGGAACCTGGTGTCGCGCCAGGCGGTCAGGTGCTCGGCTCACGTCCGGACCAGAACAATGTGCTGTTGGACGGCGTCGACGTCAATGATAACCAGGGGGCCAACGGATTCAACGCCGTGCTGCCCGTTCCGCTCGACTCGGTGCAGGAATTCCGCACCACCGTCGCCGGCTTGGGCGCCGACATGGGCCGTTCCGCCGGGCGGACAGGTCGCGATCGTCACTAAGGGTGGTTCCAATAGCTTTCACGGGTCGCTCTACGAATACAATCGCAACACGCTGACTTCGGCCAACAGCTGGTTCAGCAATCGCGCTGGGGTGGCGCGGTCGGCGCTGGTCCGTAATCAGTATGGGGCGTCCCTCGGTGGACCGGTGCTCAAGAATCGGCTATTCTTCTTCTTTAACTACGAGGGGCGCAAGGACCGCAGCGCTGCCTCCAAGACTGCCACCGTTCCTACCAGCACGTTCGCCCAAGGAATCGTCCAGGTACTTCTGAAGGACGGCCGTACTGTGTCCCTCAGTCCGCAGGACGTGACTAATATCGATCCGCTGCACATCGGCGCCAGCTCGTACATGCTCAGTTTGATGAAGCAATATCCCGCCGGCAACAATCCGCTGGGCGCATCCGACAAGGGGCTCAATTTCAACCAACTGCTTTTCAACGCCCCCCAAACGCTGGACAATCACGCCATGGTTGGTCGCATGGATTACAATATCGACTCCGCCGGCCGCCACACCCTGATGCTGCGCGGCACCTTGAATGGCGCGGGTCAGGACTCCACTCTGGCTCAGTTCCCAGGACAGGCTGCGGCCTCGCGCACTCTCGACAATTCGCGCGGTCTGGCGGTTCGCTATACAGCAGTGCTCACTCCCCATCTGGTGAATGCGCTCACTTACGGTTACACGCGCTTGGGCACGGCATCCACAGGCAATGAGAATGTGATTCCAAGTTTGGGTTTCACCACTCTGCAAGCCACTGCTCGCGCCAGCCAGCGTGTCGCCCCCACCACCAATGTGGCGGACGATCTCACCTGGACCAAGGGCCGCCACACAGTGCAAGCCGGCGTCAATATGCGCTTTTGGGAGAACGACCGGCTCTCGTTCAATAACGTGCCGAACTATAGCTTCAACCGGAACACCCTGCTGGGCCTCGGCGCGGACATCGATGCGGATGTGCTGGCGTATCTCCAGCCGATCTACGGCAGCGGTATCGCGCTTTCGTCAAGCACGAATGTCACTAATGCATTCGGCGCGCTCCTCGGGTTGGTCAATCAGTTCGGCGCCACCTACAATTACAACGCCAGCGGCCAGGCGATTCCCTTCGGCCAACCGGTCACCATCGCGTTCGCCGGCAAGGAATTCGAGTCGTATATCCAGGACACGTTCAAGATCAAGCGCAACCTGACCCTTACCTATGGACTGCGCCACTCCATTTTCGGAGTGCCGTATGAGATCAACGGTACCCAGGTAGTGCCGCAAACGTCGCTGAGCCAGTTCTTCGGCGACCGTGTGGGCGGACAGGCCCTGGGAATTCCCAGCTTCGCGCTGCCCACTGCCATGGTCAGTTATCAACTTGGTGGGCCGCTGCACAATGCCCCCGGCTACTACCCCACGGATCTCAAGGATTTCGCGCCGCGCGTCTCCATCGCCTACGCGCCGGAGGCCGGCACGCTGCTGGAGAGGATTGCCGGGAAGGGCAGCGTGTTCCGCGCGGGATCGGGTATCGTGTATGACCACTACGGCAGCGCCATGGCGGCCAGTTTCGCTTCCAGCGGTTCGCCCGGTCTGGCCAGTACGGTCGCCCAACCCGTCAATACCAATTTCACTTCCGGATTCCGCTATGGGGGCAGTTCGCTTCCCACACTGGTCGCGCCGTCCGGCGGCGCGTTCCCGTATACTCCGCCCGCAATCCAGGGTGGATTCACCACCTTCAGCGGCGTGTCGAGCGATCTGAAGGCGCCTTACTCCTACGTGCTGAATGCTAACTATGCGCGCCCCATCGGTCACGGCATGAGTATCGAAATTGGATATGTCGGACGCCTGGCGCATCGCGGCATCCTGCAGCAGGATATGGGACAGCCGCTGACTCTGTTCAAGGATCCGAAGTCGGGCCAGACCTGGGCGCAAGCCAGCACGGTCCTGGCGAACCTTTACAATACCGGCCTCACCGCAGCGCAGGTGAAGGCCAATCCCAGCCTTGTTCCCGAGCAGCCGTTCTTCGCTAACATCTTCCCCGGCGCGAAAGGGCTTTACGTCAATGGCAGCGCCAGCGCCAACATGTTCTACGACGTCTACGGCAACTACTCCGGTAGCTTCCTCGACGGCATGAACGACATGGATCGGATTCGCCAACCCAACGGGGGCTGCATTTCGGTGTATGGCTGCAATACCTTCTTCCCGCTGCAGAATTCGGGGCTGGAATCGTATGTCAACGCCGGTAAATCGGCGTACCATGCCGCCACGGTCGTGCTGCGTCGGCCGGTCACGCACGGTTGGGGATACGACTTTAACTACACCTTCGGCCACTCCATCGACAACGGCTCGGCATCGGAGACCTCGGGCGGCACCGCGCTGCAGGATTCGTTCAATCCCACCGCCTATCGCGGACCGTCGGACTTCGACGCGCGCCACGCCATCACTGCCGATTTCGTGGTGGAATTGCCCATCGGCAAGAACAAGCTTCTCTTGCACAACGCATCGGGATGGCTGAATGAGATTGTCGGTGGATGGCAGGTCGCGTCGCTCATCTCCTATCACAGCGGCAACCCCCTCAACGTGACCGACTCGGGTGTCTACAACGTGAACTACGAGTACTCGGCGATCGGGATCCTGGCGCCGGGCGCCAAGCTTCCGTCCAACGGCTTCACGTTCGACCAAAACGGCATTCCCAGCATCTTCGGCAACACGAGTGCGGTGAATTCGTTCGTTGGATCCCTGCCGGGTGCGGTGGGAACTCGCGGCGTCCTGCGCGGGCCGGGCTTCATCAACAACGATATGTCGCTGAGCAAGTCCTTCCGGATCCACGGTGAAAACCAGCGCCTGCAGTTCCGTGCTGAAGCATTCAATGCGTTCAACAATGTGAACTTCGGAACTCCCAACCTGGGCCTCGCATCTCCGACCCAGTTTGGCGAGATCACCGCTTACGCGTCGGGCGCTGCGCCTCGGGTGATGCAATTCGCGCTGCGGTTCGAGTTCTGATCTGGCAGGATAGATCCAAATTCAAGGCCGGCTCTCCTGGTTTAAGAGGAAAGCCGCCGGTTTCATTTTGGCGGACAAGAGGAATCACGATTCGCGCCGAGATGGTGAATGGGCCTGCCACACGGACCAGTGGGCGGCTCTTACTCGTGCGGGTTCGCCGTATTGGGATTGGTTGCCTCTAAGTCCTTCTCGGGCTCTTTGGCCTTGGATCGTTTGAGCAGATCCGAGTAGTCAACCGTAATCGACTGCCAGTGATATCGCCACACGTCGAGCGCGCAGACTTGAGTCGCCGCCCGAGAGTGGTTAGTGGTTTTCTCCGACCACAGCATCCCGTGATTCTGCTTGTTACATGCAGGCCTTTTCTCTTTGAGCGGATCTTGTCCATAGCAAGACGCAGCCATCAGAATCGGGATCAGCAGTCCTCTTGCGCAAACCATATCGCTCCGACCAGCCATCATCATGGCATAAAGTCCACGTAAGTGAAATCCCTAATTGTACTGGTACGGAGTGTTCATAACCGAAGCATCTTCTTACTGTAAGTTATTTCAACACAGATAAGTAGACACTAAAACCTGGTTATTGCGATTGAGAATGCGTGCCGATAAGGGCACCATGATCGCAAGCAAGTACCGCCGCCCTCTTACGGCATTCATGGTCGCCTTCTCCCTGTACTATTCGGGGAACCTGGGAAGCGCCCAGACCGCTGCGCCAGCATCCGTCGCTGCCATCGATGCGAAACATTCGAGCACGGAGAAATCGTCTCCCATGGATTACCTGAGGCGGACTTTCTCCTTTACCGGAGAGATTCGCACTCGCTGGGAAGGTGGGCTCGGCTCTGATTTTGCGCTCACTCCAAGAGATTCGTACCTATTGACGCGCACCCGGCTCGGCATGGCCTATCGGCCGTTCTCCTGGATGCGCTTCTTCGCGGAAGCGCAGGATTCCCGAGCCATGTTCTACAAAGTGAATCCGGGAACCAGCGTGGATGACCCCTTCGATTGGCGGCAAGGCTACATTGAAGTTGGCGCAGTGGAAGGATCGGGCGCGCGCCTCCGTGTAGGCCGTCAGGAGATGACGCTTGGATCCGGTCGTCTGATTGCGCCTGGCGACTGGAGCAACGTGACGAAGGTCTTCAACATTGCTCGCGGAACCTTCACGCAAAGCGGACTCACCATGGACGTGTTCGCCGGCTCCGTGGTGGCCTGCGATTATGGGCGCATGGATCGCTCCAAGCCGGGCGAGCACCTCTACGGAAGTTACTCTGCATTGAAGACCATCATCCCCGGCGCCAGCCTGGAACCGTATATGTTCCTCAAGACGGCGCTGAACGTGAAGGGGAAAGACGGCAAATTGGGGCATACCGATACCATCTACCTGGGCGGGCGCCTCATCGGCAAAATGCCAGGCGCCATCGATTACAGCGTGGAAGCGGTCAAAGAAGTCGGGATGTATGCCGATGACGCCGTCGACGCCTTCGGCTTCGTGGGTGGTGGCGGCTGGACCATCCCCCGCCTGCCCAGGCATATTCGTCCGAACAGTGAATACATTTTTGCCACCGGTGACAGCGGTGTTGCCGACGGCCATCACGAGGCCTTCGACTATCTGTACGGCCCTCAATTGCTGAATAGCCTCACGGGGCAGTTCGCCTGGAAGAACCTGAAGGACTGGCGCTCTGGTGTGGATTTCTCGCCCAGGAAGAAACTCGTCATCAAAGTCTCGTTCCGCGATTACTGGCTCGCCAACGTGCACGACTCCCTCTACAACTCGAGCGGAACCAAGACCGTCACCAATGTTAAAGCCACTAGCAACCACGTTGGCGAAGGGCTCGATACGCAGGTCACCTATACGTTTGACCCCAAGACTATCCTGGGAATTGGTGTGGGCAACCTGGCTCCCGGCGCTTATCTCACGCAATCGAATAAGACTACGGGATTCATCTACCCATATCTTTACCTGCTGCGCCGCCTGTAGAGAATGGACAATTACCCCGCCAGGGCGTAGTCCTCGACGATGCGCGAGCCCTCGTCCGGAGTATCTTTGGCGAGTGTGATGATCCGCGTCGCCAGTCTCTGCGCTTCCTGGGTGTTGTGGGTTACGAACAGAATAGTGGTCCCGGTGGATTTCCACAAATCGCGGATCAGACTTTGCATGCCGCTGCGCGTCTCCGGGTCGAGCGCGCTAAAGGCTTCGTCCATCAGCAGAATGCGCGGTCGCGTCATCAGGGCTTGGGCGATGGCTACACGCTGCTGCATACCGCCCGATAGTTCATCGGGATACTTCCGGGCGTCGGCCTCGCGCAGGCCGGTGCGTCGAAGGTAGTCGAACGCCTCTCGCCGCAGTTCGCGGCGGCGACTGTAGAAACCCGGCTTCAAGTGCCGGAGCAGTCCGAATTCACTCACCTCCGGGCCGAACGTGATGTTGTCCAGCACCGTCTTGTCCGGGAACAGGGAGTATTTCTGGGGCACGTAGCCGCGCGTGCGGTCGGGCTGATGGTGCTCCACGCCATCCACCAGAATGCGGCCTCCCATGGGTTTCTCGCAGCCTAACACCAGCCGCAGCAAGGTCGATTTGCCGCAGCCGGTCTGGCCGAGCACACAGACAAACTCGCCCTCGTCGATGTGGAGGTCAATGCCACTCAATACTGGCCGCTGCGGCGAGCCGTAGGCAACCATCACGTTCTGGATTTCGATCAGCGCCATTTACGTCTCTCTAAACCACGGATGCAGAGTGCGGTTTAACAGCCGCATCCCGAAATCCACCAGGAACAACAGCAGCGCCACCCACAGCACGTAGGGAATGATCACGTCCATCCCCATATGCCGCCGCAGCAGCGCGATGCGATAGGCCAGGCCGTCCGTAGAGGCAATCATCTCGCCTGCGAAGAGGAACAGCATTACCGCTTTCAGGTTCAGGCGAATGCTGTTGAGCACGCGCGGCGCGATCTGCTTAAGGACTACACGATACGCAACGTCGAAATCGCCCGCGCCCAGCGTGAAGGCCTTGACCGTCTGCTCCGCCGGCACGCTCCGCGTCAGATTGAACGTGTCGAGGATGATGGTGGGCGTCACGCCGATCACGATCAGCATGATCTTAGCCAACTCGTCTATGCCGAAAGCGATGAAGAGAATGGGCAGAAGCGAGAGCGCCACGATTTTGTCGAAGAAGAGCACGAAGCGCAGGAAGAACACGCCGACATAGGGGAACAGGCCCATGTGAAGGCCCAGCAGGACGGCCGGAATCAGCAGCGCCATGCTGTAGAAGAAGCGTCGCGCGCTCGCCTTCGTATCCTTCCACAACATGCTTCCCAGGAATCTCTGCGAGAACGACGTGGCCTCGGCCTGCTGCTCATCCTCTTCCGCCGGCTTGAGGGCCGCGTCGTACATACCCCGCGCCATCTGGGCGATGGTGGGCATCACGCGATCCTCGGGGTTGTCGCGATGCCGCACCTGCGAGACGTAGAGGTAAGCTGCAATTCCGGCGGCGAATAGCGACCACGAGAGCACCATCGTCCAGGTGCGTCCGGGCTTGGCATGAATCAGCAAAAAACCGGCCGACATCGCTTGCTCCTATAACTTTCCGTGCGCCGCCAACTGAATGTAGCTGAGATCGAAGTAAAACCGAACCCGATCCGCCTTACCCTGCACACTGCCATCGGGATAGCGGATCGCCACATCATCCACAGACTTGGTGTTGTCACCCAGCAGGCCGTGGTCGAAACAGAACTGCCGCACCAGCGCCATCTTTGTCTTCAAATCGGGCGATGAGCCGAACTCCACCGCCGATTGCGGCGTGTAGAACATCTTTGTGGTGCTGAGCTGCTCTTTATACGATGCCAGCGTGTCCTGCGACCCTTCAGCGATTCCGGCGAGCACCTTGTCAGCGGCGGCCCCCTGCGCCGACATCATCCCCAGCATCTCGTACCATGCGCCGGTCAGCGCCTTGGCGAACTTCTCTCCCGAGCCATCGGCGCGTTTCAGAACGTCGGTGCGCACCACCGTCAGATCCAGAATCTCGCCAGGGATCTGCGACGAGTTGAACAGCGACGTCACGCCCTTCTGCTTGCTGAGCTGCGACACCATTGGCTTCCACGTCACCACCGCCGATGCCCCGGTATCGCCGATAAACGCGGTGGCGATATCGGAGTCCGACGTGTTCACCAGCTTCACGCGTTTGATCTGATCGCGCATTCCGCCGATGGTCATGGCGCGGTCGAACAGGTATTCGGAAACGGTCTTCTGCACCAGCAGCATCTTCTTGCCGGGCAGATCTTTCAACTGCAGGCCGTTCCGAACCAGCAGCGCGTCGTTGCCGTTGGAGTAATCGCCGATTAGGATCGAGGTAGTGGGCACACCCGAAGCGGCCGGCATATCCAGCGCTTCCATATTGGTCATCACGCAGGCATCGATGTTGCGGGCAACGAAGGCATCGAGCGAGGGCGCGTAATCGAAGCGCTGCACTTTGATGGCGATGCCGTATTTGTCGGCCCACTTGCGCAGGATCCCGGCCTTGTTCATGTAGTAGTATGGGGTCCACCCCGCGTAAATGGACCACCCCACTGTGAAGCTCGGCTTCTGGGCCAAGGCTGAAACTGCGAATAAAAGGATAAGACTCAGAGTGCGCATCGTCGTCCGTTTGACAGGGCGCGTGGCCTGTCTGATCCGTGGCGACGAGGCCTACGGGCCGGGCGTACCCGGGTGCTGGCTTCCTCGGATTCTATCACGGGCGGACATCGGGGCCGCCTCAGTGTTTCTTATCGGGCCTATCTATCTTACTGATGCGGCTTGCGCCAGATAACCGCGCCATCCGCCATAGCGGGTGATCTCCGCCGAACCGCTCACTGCGTAGGGCTCGCAGATGAAGCACTTCACCTGCTCGCCGGTCTCGAGCGTCGCGCTGCCGATTCCAAGCGGCCCCGGGATCGCTTCCACGAAGCTGCCGAACCGGTCGTTAGGCACCGCCCAGACTTCCACTTCGATGCCCGGGCCTTCAAATGCATCGTCGCGGACCAATCCCGGCTTGGGCGGCACAGTCCTGTCCAGCGCGTACAACCGGTATCCCGGCGCTGTCCGGCAGGTCTTGATGCGGCGGGCGCCGCGTTCCGCCAGTTGCCAGTTTAGGGGCTGTCCGCTGAGGTGCGCACCCACTACCGCAAGCTGCACGCATCCCGGCGGAGTGCTCATCAGCTCCACCGGCGGACCCGGAACCTCGGTTTGCGACCGGTGATACAGATCGCCTACAGCCAGCAGCGCCTCATCCGAGAATGCCGGCCCGATCAGCGAAATGCCGAACGGCAGGCCGTTGGAGCGGAACCCCGCAGGCACGGCCACGGCCGACAGGTCCAGCAGGTTTACGAAATTAGTGTAGTAGCCAAGGTTGGTATTGAGCTGGATCGGATCGGCCTTTACGGCGTCGTGCGTGTAGATGGTGCCGGTGGTGGGCAGCGCCAGCAGATCCATGTGCGCCCACTCGGCTTCGGTAGCACGACGCAGGTCGCGCAGCTTGTATTCAGCTTCGAAGCAGTCCACCGCGCTGAAACGGTCGGCGCCGCCGATGATCTTGCGCACCACCGGGTCCATCTGGTCGGCGCTGTGCTCCATGAAGCCTCGGAATTGCGCCAGCCGCTCGGCGACCCAGGGGCCGGAGTACAGGAGGTCGGCAGTCGCGCGGAAGAGGGAAAAATCGATTTCCACTTTTTCGCCTCCCAACCTTTCCAGATCGGTTAGCGCGCGTTGATAGAGGGCCGCAGCCTCTTCATCGCCGAAGAATTCCAACTGGTCGGCTGGAGGCACGCCGAACCGGAATGCGCTCCCCAGCCACGGCGCGGCGCTCTGGCCCGTGGCGGCGGTGCGAGAGAACGGGTCGAGCGGATCGTATCCGGTAGCCACTTCCAGCACCGTGTGCGCATCGTGGCACGTTCGCGCGAAGATGGAAACGCAGTCCAGGGTGCGGCAGGCCGGCACCACGCCGAGCGAACTCAACAGGCCTCGAGTCGGCTTCAGGCCGATCAGGTTATTGAAAGCGGCGGGCACGCGGCCGGAACCCGCGGTGTCGGTGCCCAGCGCAAAACTCGCCAGCCCTTTCGCCACTGCCACGGCCGAACCGGAACTGGAGCCGCCCGAGATGTAGCGCGAATCGTACACACTGGAGCATGCGCCGTGCGGCGAACGTGTGCCCACCAGCCCCGTGGCAAATTGATCGAGGTTGGTCTTGCCGATGGGAATCGCGCCTGCATCCACCAGCGATTGCACAACGGTGGCATGGCCTGCGGGCGAGTAGGCATAGGCCGGACAGCCCGCGGTGGTGGGCACGCCGGCAACATCGATATTGTCTTTGACGGCGAACGGAACTCCGAACAGCGGCTTGGCGGCGGCGACCGAATCGGCCTCCAGTTTGCGTGCGCGGGTGAGCGACACTTCGCGAGCCACCAGCGAGATCCATATCGGTTCCAACGGTCCGGACGCGATGGCGCGATAGATTTCGGCTACTACCTCCGAAGGTTTGGCCGCGCGCGAGCGGTAGAGCTCGCGCAGCGCTCCCAGGTTCAGAGCGAATTGCGACGTCATACTACAACCTCCTGCCGCACCGTGATCAACTGTTGTCCGGCGGACACCAGCGCACCCGGGGCGCAGTTCAACTTTTCAATCGTCCCCGAAAATGGGGCCGCCACGGCAATCTCCATTTTCATGGCTTCCAGGACCAAAAGGCGGTCGCCCGCAGCCACCTTCTGGCCCGGCTCCACCGCGATATTCCAAACGCTGGCGGTGATGGGCGAGCAAACCATGCGGCATCCTTCCGGCACGGCTTCTTCTTCGGTCGCGCGGCTGGAAATCTCCGGCGCTTCGAATCGATCGGCGCCGGCGCGCGCCCACCGCTCGCGCTCGGCCAGAAAGGCCTCCTGTTGTGTGTGCTTGAAACGCGCCGAGTCTTTCTCGATAGACCTCAGAAACGCGTGGTAATCCTTGAGGCGGAAATCCTGTTCTTCGATGCGCAGGGGATAGCCGCCGTGCGGGAAAACATCGCGAATCTCGAGCAACTCCTCCGCCGAAACCGGATAGAAACGGATCTGGTCGAAGAAGCGCAGCAGCCACGGCTGATCGCCGCAGTGAAACGTGTTCCACATCTGAAGCGTGCGCCCAACGAACTGATAACCGCCCGGGCCTTCCATGCC
This sequence comes from uncultured Solibacteraceae bacterium, assembly GCA_963815475.1. Classification (GTDB taxonomy): domain Bacteria; phylum Acidobacteriota; class Terriglobia; order Bryobacterales; family Bryobacteraceae; genus Sulfopaludibacter. The sequence continues at coordinate 5,331,269 of CAWFHD010000003.1, forward strand.
GTACACGCACAGATACGCGCCGCCGATCCCGACGGCATTCTCGGGTGTCCACGTGCGGGCGGGGTTGTACTTGGTGGTCACCAGGCGATGGCGCGGGTCGGTGGGAGTTGCGACGGGCGCCCCCAGGTAGACGTCGCCCAACCCGAGAACCAGGTAGTTGGCGTCAAACACAATCCGGCGCACGTCTTCGATGGAGTCGAGCCCGTTGATGCGGCGGATAAATTCGATGTTGCTGGGCGCCCAGGGCGCGTCGGGGCGCACCGACTGCGTGTACTTGCGGATAGCAAGCTGCGTAGCCGGGTCGTCCCACGATAGCGGAAGATGTACGATGCGCGAAGGCGCCACGATATCATCCAGGTCAGGAATCTGACGCTCGCAGAAGTCCAGCGCGTTTAGCAGGGCTTCGCGCCGCAGGCTCTTGCCATCGTAGTGAATATGCAGTGAGCGCACGCCCGGCGTGATATCGATGATTCCGGGCAGGCGCGCGTCACGCAAACCCGATTCCAGCGCATGGACGCGGAAGCGGAGGTTCAGGTCGAGAACGTTGGGCCCGTACTCCACCAGCAGATACTTGTCGCCATCGGCGCGGCAGACAACGCCCGGAGTGGATCGCAGGACCGGCTCTTCGCGCACGGGATTCGCAGGCAGGGCGGGAGTCGGACCATCGAGCGTCTCAATGTATGCATCGAGCAGCGCTTCCAGAATTGAAGCCTGCTGGTGTGAGATGGCGCGGAATCGCACCGTGTCGCCAGGCTTGAGTTGACCGATCTTCCAGAGTTCGGCATTGACAATGGTCGCCGGGCAAACGAAGCCGCCCAGGCTGGGACCGTCGGGGCCGAGGATGACGGGCATGTCACCGGTGAAATCGATGGTGCCGATGGCGTAGGCGTTATCGTGGATGTTGGAAGGGTGCAGGCCCGCTTCACCGCCATCCTGGCGGGCCCACTCCGGCTTGGGTCCAATGAGGCGGACGCCGGTGCGGTCAGAGTTGTGATGGACCTTCCAAGCGGTGGAGAAGAACGTTTCGATGTCGGCGGGAGTGAAGAAGTCGGGCGCGCCGTGCGGACCATAGAGGACGCCGATTTCCCACTCGCTGGTAAACTGCGGCGGCGCGAGTAACTGAGTTGCGGCCCGAGTGTTTGCGGCGCAAATAGCCACCACGTCGCCCGCTCGCAAAGTCCGCCCTGCATGCCCGCCGAACTTTCCGAGGATGAACGTGCTCTTGCTGCCCAGGTAGGCGGGGACATACAAGCCGCCGGCCACCGCGAGATATCCGCGGGATCCCGCGCCCTGAACCGCGCCCATCTCGAGCAACGCGCCGTTTTTCACGGCGACCGCCTGCCATCGCGCCACAGGCACACCGTTCAGCCGCGCCCCGAAATCCGCGCCGGTAAGTGCGATGGTGGTGTCGCACGTGGAACGAAGCGTTGGTCCGGCGAAGGTGAATTCCAGGCCGGCGGCGCCTTCCGCATTCCCCACCAACCGGTTGGCCAGCCGGAACGAGAGCGAATCCATCGGCCCCGACGGAGGCACGCCGACGTGCCAATATTTCAACCGGCCGGGGTAATCCTGCACCGTGGTCTGCGTCCCCGCATCCACCACGTCGATGGCCCGACGTTGGTAATCGAAATCGCGCAGGAAGGACGTTGCGATGCCGCCGACTTCCACGGCGGAGTTGGCGCAGACCTGCCGCAGGTATTCCAGATTCGTCTCGATGCCGTAAATCCGGGCCTCATCCAGAGCGGCGCGCATTTTGGCCAGAGCGTCGCGGCGGTCGGCTCCGTGCACGATGACCTTGGCTAGCATGGGGTCGTAGTACGGCGTGACCTCCGTGCCCGATTCTACCCACGTCTCCACGCGCACGCCCCTCGGCCATTCGACATGCGTCAAGCGCCCTGCGCCGGGCTGAAAGTTCTTCGCCGGATCCTCGGCGTAAAGACGGACCTGGATCGCGTGGCCGGTAGGCGGCGCGACGCTACCGGGCTCTCCGCGCACCATCCATTCGACCAGATCGATGCTGGTGACTTCCTCGGTAACGCCATGCTCCACCTGCAGGCGCGTATTCACCTCCAGGAAGTAGAACTGGCCGGTGTCGTTGTCGTAGATGAATTCCACCGTCCCGGCGTTTCGGTAACTCACCGCTTCGCCCAGCCTCACCGCGGTGTCGAGCAGGCGTGTGCGTGTTTCGGGCGCGAGGCCCGGCGCCGGTGTCTCCTCGATGACCTTCTGATTGCGCCGCTGCGCCGAGCAGTCGCGCTCGCCCAGCGCCACCACGCGGCCCCGGCCGTCGCCGAAGATTTGCACCTCGATATGTCGGGCGTTGGCGACAAACTTTTCCAGGTACAGCCGGCCCGAACCGAAGCTCGCCTGGCTCAACCGCTCGACTGCGGCGTACGATTCGGCGAGTTCGGCCGCCGACCCGCACAGCCGCATTCCGATGCCGCCGCCGCCCGCAGTGCTTTTCAGCATCACGGGATAGCCGATTTCGCTCGCAGCCGCCACGGCCGCGTCCACCGATTCCAGCAGTCCCGTGCCCGGCAGCAGCGGCGCGCCGTTTTCCTGTGCGATCTGCCGCGCGGTGTGCTTGAGGCCGAAGGCGCGCATCTGGTCCGGTGTGGGTCCGATGAAGACAATTCCATTGGCCTCGCAGGCTTCGGCAAACGCTGCGTTCTCGCTGAGGAAGCCGTAGCCCGGGTGGATGGCTTCGGCGCCGGTCTGCTTCGCAGCCGCGATCAGTGCGTCGGCCGAAAGGTAGCTCTGCGCCGACGGAGCTGGGCCGATCGCCACCGCTTCATCGGCCTGCCTCACGTGGAGCGAATGGCGGTCGGCCTCCGAGTAAACGGCCACGGAGCGCACGCCCATCTTTCGCAACGTCCGGATAATGCGGCAGGCGATGGCCCCGCGGTTGGCGATCAAGACCTTATGGAACATGAGGCAACGTGTTGGCCGATGACCAAATGCGATCATCGGCGCTATTCCAAATCACCACCTGTACAGGTGTGGGATTGTAGGCGTTACAAGGATTGTTCAGTTGCGGGCAATTGCTGATCATTGCCAGCACGTCGATTTCGGCGCGCATCTCTACGTACTTGCCGGGCTCTGAGATGCCATCTTCGAACGTCAGTTTGCCTTCCGGAGTCACCGGCACGTTCATGAAGAAGTTGATGTTGCAGGTGATGTCGCGCTTGGTCATGCCGTGATCCCATTCGGTGACGGCCTTCAGAAAACTGCTGCGGCATGCGTGCATGTGCCGCTTCTCAATGGCGTAGCGCACCATGTTGCTCTCGTTGGCGCATGCGCCGCCCAAGGTGTCATGGCGTCCGCAGGTGTCGTCCACAATGGTCAGCAGTGCATGGCCTCCTGTCGACATGAGCTTCGTGCCGGTCGTCAGATAAATATTGCGCTGCTCGCGGATGGTGTCCTGTGCGCTATAGCGGTCCGCATAGTCGTGGGCATTGTAGAAAAGGGTGTCCACTGCCTGGTTGCCGTGCAGGTCTACGATGCGGAGAATCTGCCCCTTGGCGATCTCGTGAATCCACGGTTCCCCCGCCGGTATTTCAGAGCTGTAGATGGCAGTCTCGGGTGTCATAGGAAATACCTCTCGGTGAGAATGAAGCCGCGCCCGTTTTCAGGTCGGGAAAGGCGGCAGGGATCGTCGGCTGCGACTGGAGGCGCTTGCCGGACGGAGAGGTGCACGGACTTCGGCTGGTATTTGGGACTGGCGTCGAGCGGATGCGGACAGGTATTGAGGATGGCGAGCACGTTCATCTCGGCCCGCAGTTCCACATACGATCCGGCCGAAGAGTTGCCGTCGTGCAGGCTCATGGCGCCATCGCCCGCCACGTCGACGCGGCTAAAGAAGTTCACATTCGGCACAAGGTCGCGCGGGCCCAGGCCCCACTTGCCCAACTCCACCAGAAAGCTGTCGCGGCCGTTGCGGTAGTAATCGTTCCGTAATTCCTGGTAGCGGCCCTCGCCGTACTGTGCCTTCACTAGGGACGCGTTGGAGCAGCCACCCAGCGGATCGTGCCAGCCCACGGTGTCCTCGGTAATGGAGCACAGAATCCGGCCCATATCGGAGTACAACACGAACCCCTTAGTGAGCCGCGCAATGTGCTGCGCCTTGAGGGTGTCCGGCATGTTGTACCGCTCCACCGGACACTCGAAGTTATAGAAGAGCGCGCCGGCATTGGCGCCGCCTTCGACATCGGTAATGCGCAGGGCTGTCCCGCGCTTCAGAACGTGCGACCAGCTTGCCACCGGCTGCACGGTCTCTTCCCACAAAACACACGTATCGCCCATAGATACAATTCTCCTGAGATGTGGATCTGAGAGACTTAGTCGCGCGGAGAGGGCGGGCCGCAGCAGAAGCGTTCCCAGAGTGCGTGGGACATCAGGCACAGTATGGCAGAGTGTGGGTAGAGGGCGGCACGAAAAATTTCTATTACGCCAATTATGAAAAGAGTAGGGCGAGCGTCGCCGCCGGCCTGCGGGCCAACCATTGTAGTCCGAGCCCGGGCCAATGGACAGGGCTTATAATCATTGGCGTCTGTCAACGTCACACATACAGGTCTTATGTCCCCTAGTTCGGAACCCGTCGATCCCGCGCAATTCGCCCCAGGGCCGAGATTCGATTTCCGGGTAGCCGTCGGCGTAGTCCTGCTCGCGGTTGCCGCGTGGTTCACTTATCAGACCATCGTGGGGCTTGCCGCGCGGCGTCAGCTCAGGATCGAACTGGCCGAGATCAGCCACGTCCGCTATGACCTGCTCAACGTGGATCGATGGGTGGAGAAGTTGACGCCCATTCTGCTGGCGAAGATCGATGCGCTCGATCTGAAAGCCGGAGGCTCCGCGAGTCTTCGGCCCACCGTCGTGAACGCCTTGAACCACCTGCTCGATGACGTAAAAGCGAAGATGAGCACTCCGAAGCAGGATTCTCCCCAAAGCGGCTCGGCCGTGGGCGGGCTGCTGGGGCAGGGAAATGCCCTGATGGCCAACATGATGGTGAGTGCGCTGCGGCCGCATATTCCCGAATACGCGGATATCGTGCTGGCAGAACTTGGGAAAAAAGAAAACAAAGAGGCTGTCAAGAAGTACATCAAAAACGCGCTCTCCGAGGGCGCGAACAGCACGTTCGGACACGTCGACATGAGATGGTATCGGAACATCCTGCAAAAGTACGGATGCGCCGATGGGGCTGCGTGCCGGCAGGAAATCGGTGGGCGAATTCAAGTGGCGGATTCGGAAATTGCCAAGGATTACCTGGCGGTGCTGGGATCGAGCGCCTTGGCGTTCGCCCTGCTGCTGATTGGCCGGCGGGTTCTGCGACGATCTGCCACAGCGGTCCTGCTGCTGTTCTGCGTGGTGCTTTTGCTCGGCGGAGTGCTGACTCCCATGATCGAAGTGGAAGCCAAGATATCGAGCCTTAGCCTCACCTTTATGGGTTCGCCAATCTCTTTCACCGATCAGGTGCTGTACTTCCAGAGCAAGAGCGTTCTGGAAGTATTTCGCACGCTGATCTCCATGGGCAGGCCGGATATGTGGATCGTCGGCGTATTGGTGCTGATGTTCAGCATCGTTTTTCCCACGCTGAAAACCTTCACCTTGTCCTTGTGCCTGTACCGCCCCAGCCTGTTGCAAGGGAATCGCCTGGTGCGTTTTCTCGCCCTGGAGTCTTCGAAATGGTCGATGGCCGACGTGATGGCGCTGGCGATCTTCATGTCGTTCGTGGCCTTTAACGGCCTGATCGCGAACACCATGAACGGGCTGCTGCAAAGCGGCGCGCAACTGACAATCCCGACCGACAGTTCGAAAGTGCTGCCGGGTTATTACCTGTTCATTGGCTTCTGCATGGCGAGCCTGCTGCTTTCCACAAAGCTGGCACGCGGGATCCAGACGCGCCAGGGTCACTAAGCGTTACTGCTCCAGCACGTCGTGGAAAGCATTGATCGATACCTTGCGGGGTTTCGCCGGCAGCTTGACCTTCATATCGCTCATGGTGGTGCTGCCGGTGATCCGGGCTTGGCCCAGGCGTCGCGTCTGGCCGTCGAAATCGACATACAGCGGCACCAGCATGACGTAATTGTCGGGCACTTCGCTCTGCGTCAGGTTGGCATGCAGTATCCAGGCGCCGTCGGATTCGGCAGTCACAGTGTAATCGAACTTGTATTTCGGTATCGCAGTGCCGTACACCCACTCTGAGAAGAACCAGTTCAGCTTGCCGTCGCCCATGAGGTTCATCTGGCGCACTATATGCTTCTCGGCGATTCGCTGGAAATCTTCCGTGGATGCGGAGCGGTTGCGATACGTGGTGACGAAATCCTTCATCATCTCGATGAAGGGCTTGTCTCCTTCCTTCTGATCGAACATCAGCGAGCGCAGCATGTGGAGCACGTAGCCGCCCTTGCGGTACACCACGGAATTGTAGGCGCCGGGATTCCTCTCGCTCGAAAGCCGCAATCCCATCCACACCGGTCCGGCATCGTTGGTGCGTTTGCCATAGCCATTCTTCTGCGTCAAAGCCTCACGCGCGTGCTGCCAGTAGTTCAGGTACTTGGTTTGGTCCTTTTCCGTCAACTGCAAATAGAGTCCCGCCGAAAAAAACGCGAAGCCCTCCGACAGCCACTGGTCGTGGTAACTCGACCAGCCCACTTCGTGCCCCCACCACTGGTGCGAGACCTCATGCGCCGTCACCTCATCGATGAACTCTGTGAGGCGGCTGGAGATGTGACCCATCAGTTGCCATCGCTGCGTGGAGTCCAGGAAAGCGCTCATCGGCAGGTACACCAGAGTGGGCCACGATTGCCCGAAACTGAACTGCGGCTGCTGCGTGATAGCGATGCGGGGGAATTCCGACTTGCCGAACCAACTGTTAAAAACGCGCTCGGCATTCTGGGCTTCCACCAGCGCTCCATCCAGCAGGCGCGTGGGGGTCATGGTTCCCATGGCTCCCATGCCTTCGGCGCCTTTCAAATAGCCCGGCACCTCCTGGGCGGCGTAGCCTTCTACCTGGATGCCGGTTTGCGCGTCGTTGACCTGCTTCTTTTTGAAGTCACCGTAGTTGAACCCCGCCACGGCCATGGGAATGTCGGAGTTCCACTCGGTGCACGCGAAGCCCTGTTCCTTCCATTCCTTAACCAACTTGCCGACGCTCACCAGCGTGTATTCCTTGGGAACCTTGAATACCAGGTTATACAGAGCGTGATCGCGAAACGTGTTGAGGCTGGGATACCAACTCTCGCGCGCGCCTACAGCGAAGTTGCCACCGCCGGCTTTGTAGACCACCTTGTCGCCCGAATACTCCACCGTGAGTTCCTGCTCGCTGCCGCGTGCCATGGGTTGCGGCATGATCGCATAGAAGCTCCCATCCAGCCGGCGGTCTTCCTGCACAAAGGCGACGTCGCGGCCTCCGCTGGAAACGCGCGTCACGCGGAGACTGGGGAGTAAGCCAAATTTGATAACGCGGTCGCCATTCGTCACCGCGTGAACATGGATCTCGGACGTAGCCGTGAAGTGATCATTCTTTGCAATCACGGTCTCGATGCGATAGCGGTCCGCCCGTACCACGCGATCGTCCTCGTCGGAACTTGCCTTGCCCTGCTCGAACTCGCGTTTAAGGTGCGACAGGTACCAGATGCCTTCCTGCTCCGCCTGCGGATCGAGATTGATGACGCCTACCTCCTCGGGTGAAAGGTCCGGCATGACGCCGCGCGGTTTCACCATGAATCGAAGGTCGGAGTGCTTGCGGCCGTGCAGGTATGCGCTGAAGAAGCCGGGTTGCGCGGGATTGTAAAGGTCGGCCAGAATATCGGCGTCCACGTTGTCCATGGTCTCGGAAGTCAGCATGTACTCCAATTGCGAACGTGGAGTGTCCGAGCGCGACCGCAGGTGATGGCGGAAGTCGTGCAGCACGTCGGCGAGTTTGGCGTCGGAGGCGTGCGACTTCGCCTGCGAGCGAATCTCCTGCCCCGCGTCGTCAGTGAAGCAGAACAGCGCGCGGTCGAACGATTCGCGCACAGACTCCTCGCCGGTCAGGATCTTCAGATGGTCGCGCTCCACGGCCAGCACCGGCTGGAAGGTGAATTCGCCATCGCCGGTAAAGACCGCCTCGGTGTCGTGCCCCATCACGGGCGAGGTTAGCGCGAGCGTGCCGCTCTTTAGCGTAATCGTGCCGTTATCCCGATGCAGTACCAAATTTTCGACCGTCAACACATCGCCGAGCCCGGAATCGCGCAGGCTTCGATAGACAGGGTCGACATTGCCGCGCCGCCCGCCTGACACTTCGATCTGCTGCTTGACCTCCGCCACCTTGAGGCGAACGTCGACCACGGCGCCCTTGCCTTCTTCAACGGTGACGTTCACTTCGAAGACTTCGAACCCCGCGCGGGCGACGTGGATCAGATAGTGGCCGGGCGTGAGTCCGTCGACGCGGAAAACGCCTGTGGCGTCGGTCGGAACCGAGCGCGGAGTGCCTGCGGAGGGCACGCTGCTGACCAGGACGGTGCACGCGATGCCGGCGCCGGAGGGATCCTTGACTGACCCGGTGATAGTAGCTGCAAGTGAGTTAACTGAAGTGAGTAGGAGCGCGGCCGCGCACAGACTCACGCAAGTCCGAAGCATAGGGTCAGTATAGAACGCGGCATCAGGTTAGGCGTGGGGCCGGTGGTCGCAGCCACCGGCCGGCTCATTAGAAGGAAATTCTGGCGCTGAACTGTAGCTTGCGCGGTTGGTTAGCCATGGAGGAGAAGATTCCGAAAGTGGCGGAATCGATCCCCAGTCCCGGCGCCGCGAAATGGACGGCGTTGTTGACGTTGAACGCATCCGCCTGGAACGCCAACCTCACGTGTTCGCGAATCGCAAACTCCCTGCGAACGCTGACGTCGAGATCGGCGACGTGCGGAGCAAACAATCCCAACGGCGCCGACCGGGCGATGTTTCCGGCCGTGTAAGCCGGAGGATCCACAAACGCGGCCTTATTCAAGTAAGCCGTGGTGGCAAGGTTGCCCGTTCCCGGCGTGCCGTTCTGCCAAACGCTGCCCGAGAAGCTGGGATTGTAATTCGGGTAGCAGGAAGCGTCGATAATGCCGCCGCCGGTGCACGTGCCGGTGATCGTCAGAGGCGCGCCGCTGCTGAACGTGAAGATTCCCGAGACCTGCCAGTTGCTCATCGCTGTGCTGAGCACCTTGCTGGTGCTGTTCCAGTTGTGGTGGGCGCCGAAAGGCAACTGGTAGACGAAGGTGGCCTGAACCACATGGGGGTGATCGATGGTCCCAGGCCCCTTTTCGAGGAAGTCCTTGTTGGGGTCGCGCACGCCCGCCAGATCGTCCAGTTCCTTGCTGAAGGTGTAATTCACCATCGTGGTCAAGCCGTGCGAGAACCGGTGATTGAGCGACACCTGCAGCGAGTTGTAGGTGGAATTGCCGACATCCAGCCACGGATCGGAGATCCCGTTGTATTGCGGGAAGGGCTTGAGCGCCTGGCCGATGGTACCGGTGAAATTGGGGAACGGAATCGCGATATTGGGGAACAGCACCTGGGCCTGCGCTAGAGATGCCGCACTCAACGTGGTAGTCAACAGAGAACCCAGAGGCAGGTACTGCGTGGGGATTTGATTGGTGAAAGGTCCCGCGACCGCCGCGCCCGGCAGCCAATGACCTGCGCTGGCGCTGTACGCCACGCTTAACACCAGGTTCTGTGTGAACGAGTGCTGGATGTTGAAACTCCAATCTTCGTAATAGGGAGCTTTGCCGCCATAATTGGGATCGCCATAAGTCACCGTTTGCGCGGTGGTGGGGCCGGAGCCAACCGAAGCTCCCGACGCGGCGGTAATGAAGCCGATGCCGTAGCTGGGATTGAAGAATGGCGGGTTCAGCGGATTGCCGGGATAGCCGCTGTCCCAGGCGTATGCCGGCTGGCCCGTAACCGCCGAACTCAGACTGCCGTTGTTGTTGAAGCCCACCTGGCTGAGGCCCTGGCGGCCATTGGTGCGCCCGCCTACGCCGCCTGCGTGCGCGTAGAAGATGCCGAAGCCGGCGCGGATCACGGTCTTGTCATCCACGCGAAATGCCACCCCGATGCGAGGCGCAAGGTTGAGATTGTGCTGCTTGACCGGGGTGGAGCAGTGGCAGCTATCGGGGCCGTCGCCCGCGAATTGCAACGCGCCCGGAATGCCCCCTGCAAGCGGATTCGCCAGAGTCGGATTGAAGAACGACATTACGTTGTGCACTTCCGTGAACGGGCTCCAGATATTTTCGCGCAGTCCCAGGTTGAGGCTCAGGCGCGAACTGACTTTGAAGTCATCCTGAACATAGAACGCATACGTCTTGTAGCGTCCGCCCGTCTCGGCGACGGAATTCTGCGTCACCACGCTGCTGTCCACCAGGCCCAGCAAGTAGCTGGCGTAGCCCAGGCCGGTGGTGGTGACCAGAGTTCCCGTAGAGTTGAAGTTCGCAGTTTCGTTATTGCTGAAGGTGAAGCCTGCCTGTGTGCCCGTCAGCGGTGTGTTCTCGTTGTCTTCCAGCGCCTGATATTGGAAGCCGACGGTGACGTTGTGCTTGCCCCTGGTCCACATCACGTTATCCTGCAGGTCGTAGGTGTTCTGCGCTTCGTTGAACGCATGCGAATTGGTTCCGTCCCAACTTACCGGAGCGTTGTTCCCCGCAAATGAGATGTCCGGGAAGCCGGTGCTGGCGATTCCGGGCGGCAGGCCAGTGAGACCGGCTTTGATCGGATAGTTGCCGCTGGCAGTATTGCTGGTCAGCGGAATAAACAATCGGCTCGCCGATACGCTGAACTGGTTTACCAGGGTTGGGCTGATTACATAAGAATCGTGGATCTGTCCCAGGGTGGCGTATTCAATCACGCCGCGGCCGTCGGTATACGGCACCGGCAGGGTCGAGGTGCTGATGGGAGTCAAACTGCCGACGATGGGATTTGCGTACTTGCCGTAGCTGAACAGAGCGAAGATCCGGTGCTTGTCGCTGAGATTGTAGTCCACCTTGTCGGTCGTGCTGTCGTTGTTCACCAGATTCGGCAACGTGGCCAGGTAGTTGTTCGTAATCGCGCCGTTGGTGGCGGGCGGAAGGTACGATTGGAACGATTGCGCAACCTTCGAGATGCGGCTCGCCGGGATGACGTTGTTCGGGAACGGCGCCCGAATCGCGGTCCCAGTGGCGCTGGTCGGATCGTAAATCAGTTGGGGGAAGGCGCCGAAATCGCCCACTCGCTCGGCCGCGGTCGGGATGGATTGGAATCCCGGAGGCGTAGCGGAATCGAAACGGTAGCCATCGTAATTGCCGAAGAAGAACAGCTTGTTCTTCTTGATAGGGCCGCTGATGGTGGCGCCGAATTCATTCTGATGCTCGATGGGCGTGGTCAGCGCAAAGAAGCCGCGCGCGTCGAAATCGGTATTGCGGAAGTATTCGAAGACTCCGCCATGAAACTGGTTCGTGCCCGATTTGAAAACGTAATTCGCCACGCCTTGCCCTTCATACATCGCCTTGGCGCCGGACGTCTCCACCTGGAACTGATCCACCGCTTCCACCGAGACGCCGAACGCGAGATTGCGCGTATCGCTCTCAGTGCCGGCGCTGGTCAGCGGCAGTCCTTCGATGTAGACCTCGTTCTGGTACGTCTGTCCTCCGTTAAACGACCCGGTGGAGGGGCCCGCCGCCTGTGTGCTGTAACTGTTCACGCCGCTGGCCAGGCCGGCGAATGCGGAGGGATCGCGGGCTGCGCCGTTCATCGCGAGCGGCAGCGAATCGTATACGTTGTTCGCCACGGAGGAGCCGAGCGCGACGTCGTCGGTTTTCAGAATCGTGGGCGAAGTTTCCACGGTGACAGATTGGTTGGCAGCTCCAATTTGTAACTTGAGATCCAACCCCACTACAGCCAGCGCATCCACCACGATGTGCGTCTGGGTCATGGTCTGAAATCCGGTAGCCGTGACGGTCACGTTGTAATCGCCCGCCGGAAGAAGCGAAAGCACGAAAAAGCCGGCTTCCGTAGTCTTGCGATCGGTCTTGACCCCCGTCGCCACATTGATTGCCTGTACCGAGGCATTGGCGACAACTGCTCCCGAAGGATCGGTGACCGTGCCTTGGATGGAACCGGTGCCGCCGGCCTGGCCGAATGCCAAACCTGTAGCGACCAGCAATGAGAAGCAATATGCAACTTGGCGCATGCAAACCTCCAGTGGTTGGCAGAACTCTAGCATGACCTCGATCGAGGGCCATTGAAAATTCTGATTTGGCGCATAAGTTCTGACAGGTAAAACATGCACGGCGAGCTGATGTCTGCGGTAAATTGGGCACTTCCACTGTAATAATGGGCTCGCCTGCGCACGTCGCCTCGGTTACAAATTAAACGCGGACGTTTTTCAACGCAGAACGCTCGGTAAGTGCAACTCGTTAACGATTTTTCTGCGCTGTGGATTCGATAAGATCGGTTAGCCATGCGTCTTCCCTTTTTTCTCTGGATTGCGGCGGCTGCCGTAGCCGCCCCGGTGGCATCCGAGTGGGTTTATTTTGGCAGCGGGCATCGCCTCGAATATCGAGCCGTTGCGCACGGCAACCGGATCATGGACTTCTCCTACGCCGGATATCGAGCCGGCGGCGTTCGACTGCCGTCGGTCGCTACCGCCAAAACGCTGGCGCCGGCCCCAGGCGACAGCACTCTGCGCATTCAGCAGGCACTCGATGCGGTGGGACAATCGGCCCCAGGCGCCGTTTTGTTAGGACCCGGTACCTACGAACTAGCCGGCACACTTTCCATCTCCACCAGTGGAGTGGTGCTGCGCGGCAGCGGTTCAGGCGTGGGCGGAACCGTAATCAAGCTCACAGGAGATCCGCACCGCTTCCTGCAGATTCGCGGCACGGGCAAATGGGAGGCGGCCGGTCGACACGTTGACGTCACGGATCCCTACGTGCCCTCCGGAGCGCAATCGTTCCATGTGAAAGAACCCGCGGCGTTCCGCGCAGGCGACACTATTCTGGTGGACCATCCCATCACGGCGGCCTGGATTCATTTTATGGGGATGGACACCCTGGTGCGCGACGGCAAGCTGCAAACCTGGATCAAAGCCGGCACGTCCATCCACACCGACCGCGCGATCCGAGCGATCGACGGAAATCGGATTACGCTGGATGCGCCGCTTAGCGATTCACTCGATTCCGCCTATTTTGACTCGCCGGGCGCCACCATCGTGAAGTACAGCTTCCCCGGCCGCATCTCCGAGGTTGGTGTGGAGAGCCTGCGCGTGGAAGCGCCCGGCCTCGATGTGCCGATTGCGTCGGGACAGTTTACCGTGCTGCAGATGGATGCCGTGATCGACGGCTGGGTGCGCGACATCGACGTGCAGGAGACGCAGAACAGTGTCACCATCGGACCGGCGGCCAAGAGGATCACGCTGGAACGGGTCCGCATTCACCACACGCTGCCGCACAGCGGAGCCGCCGCTCCCGCCGATTTCTCGCTCTCGGGCACGCAGGTTCTCCTCGACCGATGCGTTGTGGATGGCGAAGGCACCTGGCCCGTAGTGACGCAGGCGACCGTCACCGGACCGATCGTGGTGCTGAACTTCAGCGGCACGGCGCACGCCGGCGTGTCGCCGCATCAACGCTGGGCGACCGGGCTTCTGGTGGACGGACTCAAGCTGCCGAATACGGTGGCGCGCACGCCTGGAGTTGCCTTCTCCAATCGGAAGACGGCGGGCTCGGGACATGGTTGGGATGTTGGCTGGGCAGTGGCGTGGAATGTAACTTCGCCATTCCTCATGGTGCAACAACCACCCGGCGCCATGAATTGGTGTGTCGGTTGTGCCGGCGAACGAGTGAAAAAAGACGATCCATCCGGCATTTTCGAGTCGCAGGGCGTTGAAGTGCTGCCTGCCAGCTTGTATGTGGAACAACTCCGCCAGCGTTTGGGCGATGCCGCCGTTCGGAATATCGGGTATTGACAGGGTTTTCAAGTGGGTAAACTTACGCAGATTTACAAAGATACGGCCAAACCTTTACACGGAAGCCGAAGCGGCATCACGATTGCACGCGTCCAAGGCAGTGGAGGAGGAAAACGAAATGGCCGCCTTGAAGATGATGTTGGATCCCACAAAGTTGGGGACGGATGCTGAGACGCTCGAGTTGAAGCTGCGTAAGAAGATCGTCGGCCAGGATGCCGCCATTCGGGAGATCGTTGACGTATATCAGACTTTCGTCGCGGGAATGTCGACGCCCGGACGCCCCGTCGGAAACTTCCTTTTTTTGGGACCGACCGGTTCCGGCAAGACGCGCACCGTGGAAGCGGTCGCGGAGAGTCTGGTGGGCGATGCCCGCGCGGTGATCAAGGTTGATTGTGCCGAGTTTCAACACGGCCATGAGATCGCGAAGTTGATCGGATCCCCTCCCGGATATTTGGGCCATCGTGAGACGCACGCCATGCTGTCGCAGGAGGTGCTGAACCAGCATCACACCGACACGGTGAAGCTGAGTTTCGTGCTGTTCGACGAGATCGAAAAGGCCAGCGATGCTCTCTGGAACCTGTTGTTGGGTGTTCTGGACAAGGCTACGTTGACGCTCGGCGACAATCGGCGCGTGGATTTCTCGAATGCCATGATCTTCATGACCGGCAACGTGGGCGCCGCCGAGATGAACTCGATGATGCGACCGGGGTTGGGCTTCTCATGCCCACCCGCCGAAGCCTGTCCTTCCCCGGACGGCATCATGGCGGCGAAGGTGACGCGTGTCGGCGTAGACGCCGCGCGGCGCCGTTTCTCGCCCGAGTTCATGAACCGCATCGACAAGGTAGTGGTGTTCAACCCGCTGGGAAAGGCTGAACTGCGCAACATTCTCAGCCTGGAACTGGACGCCGTGCAGACCCGCATTGCAGCCCTTGCCGGTGCGCACGATGTGAGGTTGCGCGTGCATGAATCGGCGCGCGAGCACCTGCTCAGTGAAGGCTGCGACTCTCGTTACGGCGCCCGCCACCTGAAGCGCGCGGTGGAGCGCATGGTGGTGCAGCCTGTGTCCAACCTGATTGCCAGCGGTCAACTGGCCAGCGGCGATCGTTTGCTGGTGGACTTCGACGGCAAACTGGGGCGGCTCGTCTTCTTCAAGGAGTACAAGGAAGCAATGGCCGCCGGTATTGGCAAATCGTCGGTGGCCGCGTAACGCGATTTGTGGGACAGGATTGAGGAGTTGGTGCGCCCGGAGAGACTCGAACTCCCGGCCTACTGATTCGAAGTCAGTCGCTCTATCCAGCTGAGCTACGGGCGCACTTCTTCGATTCTACCAGCCTAATCGCATCGCAGCGCTACGATCGGATCCACCCTCGCCGCCCGTCGGGCAGGTAAGGCGCAAGCCACCAGCGAAACCAGAATCAGCGTCACTGCGGCGCCGCCGAAAATCACAGGATCGCGCGGGCTCACGTGGAAGAGAAGCGGTCCCATCCACTGCGTGAGCCAGAGCGCGCCGCCGATTCCTACCGCCAAACCCGCCAACACCAGGACCATCCCCTGACGGCCCACCAGCAGCGAGACCTGCGACGCCTGAGCTCCCAGCGCCATGCGGATGCCGATCTCTCCAGTCCGCTGCGTCACCGCGTACGACATGATCCCGTAGACGCCGATCGCTGCCAGGATCAGCGCCGATGACGCGAAGAAGGCCAGGAGCACCAGCGCCACGCGCCGTTGCGCAATCGATTCCGAGACCACTTCCGTCATCGCCTGTACTGCGTAGACCGGCTGTGTGCTGTCCACGCTCAAAATCGCCGCCTTCATCGGCTGGCCGAGCGGGGCCGGGTCGCCCGCCGTTCGTGCCAGCACCACCATCGATGCGGCGGGCAGGCTGGCAAACAATGCAGGCCGCTGCAGGTAGGCGGTGTAAACCTGCACGGGGGTGTCCTGATCAAGGCCCGCACTCTTAACATCTGCCACTACTCCCACGATCTCGCGCCAGTTAGGCGGACTGTCGAAGCCGATTTCGAGCCGCTTGCCAACGGGGTTCTGTCCGGGAAAATACCGGTCCACTAAAGTCTGGTTGACCACCGCGACCAGCGGCGTAGAGGGAGTGTCCCGCTCCGTGATGCCGTGGCCGCGCACAATGTGCATGCCCAGGGTCTCGAAGTAGTTGGGTGTGACCGCGAAATAGTTAACAACCGGCGCCTGGCTGGGAGTCACGGGCGGGTGACCCTCGAATCGCATGATGTAGATGGGGTTGCCAAGCAGTGGCACATCGGTGCCGATGGCCGCCGAGCGCACGCCGGGGAGCGCCGATACCTTATCGAGAACGCCGCGCGCCAGTTGAATCTGCAACTCGGGATGCCTGGCGTATTTCACAGGCGTGGGAACCAGCCGCATCGTCATCAGGTGGTCGGGCCGGAAGCCGCCATCCACATGGATGATTTCGTAGAAGCTGCGGATCAGCAGGCCGGCGCCCGCCAGCAGCGCCACCGCGATGGCGATCTGGCTGACCACCAGCACGCTGCGCATGCCGCTGCGTCCGCCCGCGCCGCGCACTCCTTCCTTCAACATCGAGTTGACATCCACGTGGGCCGCATACCAGGCGGGCGCGAAGCCAAAGAGAATTCCGGTGATCACTGACAGCCCCAGCGACACCGCGGCCACGCGCCAGTTCAGTCCCACCTGATCGAGCCGCGGCATGTTGGCCGGCGCCAGTGACAGCAGGCCGTGAAAGCCTGCGTATGCGATGACCAATCCAGCCACGCCGCCGGCGACCGCCAGCATCATGCTTTCCGTGAGCATCTGCCAGAGGATGGCGGAACGGCCGGCGCCGAGCGAAGTGCGGATCGCGATTTCGCGCTGCCGTCCGGAAGCCTTGGCCAGCAGCAGGTTCGCGATATTGGCGCAGGCGATCAGAAGCACTGCGGCAACCGCTGCCAGCAGCACCAGCAGCGCGGGACGAACATCGCCAACCAGGTCGTCCAGCACGCGATTCACGGCGATGGATTCGTCCTGGTTGAAGTCGGGCCAGGCGGCGGCGAGGCGCGCCCCGATGGTCCGGAACTCTGCGCGGGCCTTTTCGAGCGTGACGCCATCGCGCAGCCGCCCGATCACGCGCAGGCGGTGCAGGTCGCGGCGAGCGCGTGCCGGACCGTCATAACCCAGCGGCGCCCACATCACGGAGGGCGCCGGATAGTCGAAGCCGCGCGGCATGATTCCGATGACCGTCCGCTGGCGGCCGTTGATATTGAGATTGCGGCCCAGCACATCGCGGTTTCCGCCGAAGCGCTGCTTCCAAACGCCGTAGCTCAGGATCACCACGCCATCACGGCCGGCCTGATCTTCGTCGTCGGTGAATAGGCGCCCCAACATGGGCGACGCGCCGAGGGTCCCAAAAAATCCGGTGTCACAAGTGGCGCCCAGGAAGCGCTCCGGCTCGCTGCCGGGCGAAGCCAGGTTGAAGGCGGCTTGCGAATAGGCTCCCATCGACGAAAATACACGGTTCCCGGCGCGCCAGTCGTAAAAATTTCCAGCGGCAGCCACCATCTTGGGGATGTTGCGCGTGGGCATGGTTTCCCAAACATTCACCAGTTGCTCAGGCGCGGGGAAGGGAAGCGGCCGCAGCAGGACACCGTCGATGATGCTGAACATAGCGCTGGTCGCGCCGATTCCCAATCCCGCCGCAAGAATGGCGGAGACGGTGACGGCAGGACTGCGCCGCGCCATTCGCATGGAGAAACGAATGTTCTGGGCGAGCTTCATGCTGAATATCCTATCGAAGCGCTTGCGCCAATGCAGCCCGTGCCTCATCCTGCGCCTGAACTACGGTGCCGGCCGCGGAACAGCGGCTTCGGCGCCTGACCTTGCCAGAGCGTTCCCGGGGCATAGACCGAGATATCGTCCCAGACGATGCTCTTGCGGCTATGCTCGCCCCACGCGTGGGAAATGAGCCGGTCGCGGTCCCAGAACTGCATCGCGCGAGGGTCGGGAACGCGAGCCAGCGCGGCGGTGGTAGGACGGGTCCAATCCGTCAACAACACCGGCTCCCAGACCACGAAGGCGCGCACCGCTTTGCCTGGAAACCCCTGTAAAATCTCTTCGGCTGCAGAGGCCCCCTGCAGACACACGCTTCAAGTGGGCGAGAGGAACAGCAGCAGCCGCGCGTCGTCGTGGGCAGCGTTAAATGCATCGCGGATAGAGTCCAAGGTCTGCGGAGTAAGATCGGCCAGCGGCGACTGACCGGCAGGCGTGCGATACCCTCCGGAGAGATAAATCACCTGCGGGAAAAACATCGACATCACCACCACCGCCGCGGATAGCCACAAGAAGCCGTAGCTGATACTGCTGGGCCGCCGGTTACACTTCTTCGCGCGCGCCGCCTGATAAAAGCCGAGTCCAACGAACAGGATGGAAGCGCCCAGCAGATAGGGCCGCGCCATCCAGAGAAACGTGGAACTGCCCGCCAGGCCGCCGCCGCTACAAAAGGAATAATCGGAAGGCAGCAACTGGAAGCGGCCAGCACGGAGAGGACTGCGGCAAGGCTGGTGAGCGCGGGCCGTGGCATGAAATTTCAGGATAGCGCTGTGGTCGTCGCCCAGCCTGAAGACCAATCTACCGTAATTGCGCAGTGGGCGTGGCGGCGATCGGATTTTTCATGTTGCGTTCGGCGTAGTAGCCGGGATGCACACGCTCCACGATCTGCGCCACCGGACGCTCCAGGATTTTGAAGTACGCCTGGGGTGAGATGCCGATCCAGAAGGCCCATACCACCAGTGGCGCGAAGACCAGGATTTCACGCCAGGACAGATCCTTCAACGTTTGGTTCTTCTCTTTCACATCGCCCAGCATGGTGCGCTGGAAGAGCCAGAGCAGGTAAGCCGCGCCTAGCGCTATCCCCACCACCGCCCAGAACGCCCAGTTCAACGACTGCAGCCGCGCGCCGATCAAAATGGTGATCTCGCCGATGAACCCGTTTAGCGGTGGCATGCCCATGGAACTCAACATCGCCACGCCGAACACCAGTGTGAAGATCGGCATCACCTTCATCAATCCGCCGTATTCGGAGATTTCACGCGTATGTCTGCGCTCGTACACCACGCCCACCACCAGGAAGAGCATGCCGGTGGAGATTCCATGGTTGATCTGCTGGATGATGGAGCCCGAGAGACCCTCCGGGTTCAGCGCGAAGATTCCCAAAGTACAGAACCCCAGGTGGCTCACCGAAGAGTACGCCACCAGCTTCTTCCAATCCTTCTGCATCAGCGATGCCAACGCGCCGTACACGATGCCGATGATGGAGAGCACCGCCACGATGCCGATGATAGTCGGGTTCTTGGCTGAATCGGGCAGCAGTGGCAGGGAGAAGCGCATGAAGCCGTAAGTCCCCATCTTCAGTAGCACGCTGGCCAGCACCACCGACCCCGCCGTGGGCGCCTCCACATGCGCATCGGGCAGCCAGGTGTGGAACGGGAACATCGGCACCTTCACCGCGAAGCCCACAAAGAATGCCCAGAACACCCACCATTGCATAGTGAGCGAAAGGTGCGTCTGCATGAGGTCGGCGATATCGAAGCTGGGATTTTGGAATTGCTGAGTGTGCTGGAAGTACAGCGTGAGAATGCCGAGAAGCATCAGCACAGACCCGATGAGGGTGTAAATCATGAACTTGATGGAGGCATAGCCGCGGCGCGGGCCGCCCCAGATCCCGATGATAAAGTACATCGGCACCAGCACCGTTTCCCAAAAGATAAAGAACAGCAGGAAATCGAGCGACATGAAGACGCCCAGCATGCCGGTCTGCAACAGCAGGAAGAAGGCGTAGTATTCCTTGGTCCGTATCTGGATGGCATTCCAACTGGAAAGGATGGCGACCACCCCAATCAGGGTGGTGAGCATCACCAGCAGCAGTCCCAGGCCATCGATGCCGATGTGATAGCTCGCGCCCAGGGTGGGAATCCACGAAGCCCTTTCCTCAAACTGGTAATCCTTACCGGAATCGAAATTGGTAACCAGCGGAATGGATACGAGGAATCCGATGAGCGCCGTCACGTTCGCCCACAAGCGTATGGCGCGTGTGTTCGACGAGGGAATCAGCAGCAGCACCAGAAGTCCGGCCAGAGGCGTGAACAGGACTATGGAAAGAATGTGGTCCATCATATCGGCTCGGTTAAGTCCCTCATATTATCACCATGTGGCAGGGGCTTTTGGCACAATCCGAAGCGTGCGTCTTTTTGGGCGGGTGTTCCGTATACTCCACAGCGGGTATGATCTACGAAGCGGTCATCCATGAGGACTTGCCATTGGCGGAACGGGACGAACCCGCGCGGCTGAAGCGCCACGACCCGGCAGCCCTGTCGGCCATGGTGGGCCGCTACCAGCACCGGCTCTATCGCTACCTGCTGCGGTTAGTGCGGGAACCGGCAGCGGCGGACGACCTGTTTCAACAGACATGGCTCCACGTAGTCCGCGAGATTCGCCGCTACGATTCGGGCCGCAGCTTCGACACCTGGCTCTTCGCCATCGCACACAATGCCGCCATGGACCTGCTGCGCCGTCGCACTGGGGAGAGCCTGGAAGAGAGCGAGCCATCGCTGAAGGCGGAAGCGCCCGATGCGCTGACGCTGTCGATGACCGCCGAGCGCACCGCCATCCTCGCCACGGAATTGGCCGCGCTGCCGCCGCTCTATCGGGAAGCCCTGACGTTGCGGTTCGAAGAGGGTATGAAGCTGGAGGAGATCGCCGAAGTGACGGGCGCTCCACTCTCCACGGTGAAGAGCCGCGTGCAGCGCGGCCTGGAATGCCTGCGGCGCCAGATGGCTACTCGATGGCACAAGGAAGACTTGTTATGAAGCAGTGTGAATCGACTGCGGCTTTGCTGCCGCTCAGTGCCGCGGGCCTGTTGGACGCAGCCGGAGAGCGGACGGTCCGCGAACATGTCCGGGAGTGCGCGAGCTGTCGTGCGCTCCTGGAATCGTTCGGCGATCTCGCCGGCGCCCTGGCGGCGCTGCCCGTTCCGCCGCCGCCTCCCGGCCTGGCCCTTCGCACCCAGTCCCTGTTGGCAGCGGAACTGGCGGCCACTGCGGACCGCCGCCGCGGAGGTTGGCTGGCGCTGGCAGGCGCGGCGATGGCCTGGATCTCATGGTTTGGGCTTTGGGACATCTACCGTGTGCTGACTGCAGGTTTCGGCGGTCTCTTGCGGCCAGGGTGGCCGAATTTCTGGGTATGGCTGGCCGTCTCTACGCTAATGGCGGCGCTGGCTGCGCCCCTAGCCGCGGCGCTGCTTCGGGCACGCCGCCGCGAAAGGAGTATCGCATGACACCGGTTCCACGCGGACGCGTCATTCCCACTGGCGCCTGGGTGCTCGCAGGAGTGATCGCCGCCGTCGCCTTTTTGGGGCTGAACATTCTGTTCCTCCAGGATCCGCAAACGCCGCCGCCGGCACAAGTTATCGTGCCGGTGCTGGCGGCCGGTTTTCTGGGCGGCTACGTCCTGCTCATCGGCTTTATCTACGGCGATGCCAAACGCCGCGGCATGCGCTACATCCCGTGGACCATCCTGGCCGCGCTCGCGCCAAGTGCCATCGGGATCATCCTCTACTTCATTTTGCGCGACCCAATGCCGATGCGTTGCACCAAGTGCGGCTGCGCCATGCACCCACGATTTGCGTACTGTCCGCGCTGCGGGGCTACCATGTCGGCGACCTGCGGTCAGTGCCATCGTGTGACCGAAGCGGGCTGGTCGCATTGCGCATGGTGCGGAACGAAGCTGGGCGCCTGACACCAGGCCGACCGACTCTACTCCTTCGGCCCGATTCCCAGCGTCTTCATCTTGCGATAGAGGTTGCTCCGCTCCAGCCCCAGCAGTTCCGCCGTGCGCGTCACATTGCCGTTGGTCTCTTCGAGCTTCTTCAGAATGTATTCGCGCTCGGCGGCTTCGCGCACTTCCTGCAGGCTGCCGAAACGGTCGAGCGGCCGGTCCTGCTGCCGACGGGCGGCATGTTCAGCGGGATGTGGCGCGCATCCACCCGCACCTGCGGATTCAGAATCACGATCCGCTCGATCAGGTTTTTCAGTTCGCGCACGTTGCCCGGCCAGTGATACTCCGGAGAGCACGCTGTAGGCCTCGGGCGTCAACTCCTTGGGCTTGCGCCCGTAGGCCGTGGTGAATTCGCGCAAGGAAATGGTCGGCCAGCAGCGGAATGTCCTCGCGGCGGTCGCGCAGGGGCGGAACGAAAAAGGGAATCACGTTGAGGCGGTAGAACAGATCTTCGCGAAAATTGCCGCGCTCGATCTCCTCTTCCAGGTTCTTATTCGTGGCCGCCACCACCCGCACATCCACCTGCACCGACTCGGCGGCGCCCACCGGCTCGAAGCGCTGTTCCTCAAGCGCGCGCAGCACCTTGGCCTGCGTGCGCAGACTCATATCGCCCACTTCGTCCAGAAAGAGCGTGCCGCCGTCGGCCTTCTGAAACTTGCCGATCTTGTCTTCGTGCGCGCTGGTGAAGCTGCCTTTGCTGTGGCCGAACAGTTCGCTTTCGATCAGCTCCTCGGGAATCGCCGCGCAATTCACTTCCACGAAAGCTTCTGCGGCGCGCGGACTGAGCGCGTGAATGGCGTGCGCCACCAGTTCCTTGCCGGTGCCGCTTTCGCCATAGATCAGCACGCGGCCATTGGTGCCCGCCATCAGACTGAGCTGCTGCCGCAGCGCCTTCATGGGCACGCTCTCGCCGATGATGCGATAGCGCGCGCCGGTGTCGCCCTTCAGCCGGCTGTTCTCCAGCGCCAGGCTGCGATGCGCGAGCGCGTTCTTCACCACCACCGAGACTTTGTCGATGGAGAGCGGCTTCTCCAGAAAATCGAAGGCGCCCAGCTTGGTGGCCTTCACCGCCGCTTCGATGCTGCCGTGGCCGGAGATCATCACCACTACCGGCCGCTCGCCGAATGGCAACTCCTGGATGCGGGCGAGCACCTCCATGCCATCGATTC
The DNA here is from genome assembly GCA_963815475.1 of uncultured Solibacteraceae bacterium. GTDB lineage: Bacteria > Acidobacteriota > Terriglobia > Bryobacterales > Bryobacteraceae > Sulfopaludibacter. The sequence continues at coordinate 5,354,204 of CAWFHD010000003.1, forward strand.
CCGGCAGCCAGATATCCAGCAGCACCAGTTCGAATTCGCCGTCGGGCAGCGCGGCCAGGCAAGCTTCGCCACTTTCCACGGCCGCGAGCGCGTAGCCTTCGTCCTCCAGAACGCCGCTCAACGACCGTCGGATCTCGGGCTCATCGTCCACCACCAGGATGCGATGCGCCTTCATAAGCAACACCAGAAAAGAGGTAAGGGACCTGGGGCCAAGCCCACATTCTCGAGGTTTGTCATACCTTGAGAGCCGCCGGCCGCGGAGTGTTCTCGGCCGCCTCCGGATCGAGCAACGCAGGCATCTCCACCGTGAATCGCGCTCCCGTGGGCCGGTTGTCTTCCACGCGAATCTGCGCGTTGTGCTCCGCCACAATGTGGCTGACGATCGCCAGCCCCAGACCGGTGCCGCGGTTCTTTGTCGAAAAGTAGGGCAGGAAAAGTTTCTCCTTGTCTTCAGGGCTCACGCCGCAGCCGGAATCGGCCACCACCAGCTCTACTGTATCGGCGGAGCCCTGCTGTGTGGCGATCATCAGGTTCTTCACCAGTGAGTCCTGCATGGCTTCAGCGGCGTTGTCCACCAGGTTCACCACCACACGCTGGAACTGCTCCCGGTCGAGATTGACGGGCGGCAGGCCGCTAGTGTAGCTGGTACGTATTGAGATGCCGTCCAGCCGGTCTTTAAAGACGGCCAGGGCTTCGTCCACCACCTCATTCAGATCGCAGCGCACCGGCTGCGCCGCCGGGAAGCGGGCAAATTGCGAGAACTCGTCCACCAGCGTTTTCACCGAGTCCACCGATTTGGAAATGGTGGCGGCGCACTCGCGCAGGATGCGAGCCGGTCCGGCAGGCAGTTCCAGGCGGTCCAGCTGTCGGCTGATGCGATCGGCGGAAAGCGCGATGGGCGTAAGCGGATTCTTGATCTCGTGCGCGACGCGGCGCGCCACTTCGTGCCAGGCCGCAGCCTTCTGCGCGCGCAGCAGGTCGCTGGTATCTTCCAGCACCACTACGAACCCGGAGGTGAGCTTCTCTTCCAGCGCTGAAACCGTGACGGCCAAATGCAGCTTGCGGTCTTCCGTCTGCAGTTCCAGTTGCCGGGTGGCGAGACCGGTGCGTCGGGCGCGCTTCATGAGGTACTTGATTTCGGCGGTGTCCTCGCGCGAGAAAAGGTCCTCCAGGCGCGTCGCCTTCTCGGCCTGCTCGGGCGGGAAGATTCGGGACAGGGCGCGATTGATGCGCTTGATGGAGCCATCGGACGCGATCGAGATGACGCCAGTGGGAATGCTCTCCAGGATGGCTTCGGTGAAGCGGCGGCGGCGGTCGAGTTCGCGCCCGTTGGCGTCCAGATCCTCGGTCATGCGATTGAAGGCGCGCACCAGGGAGCCGAGTTCATCCACCGCCCGAACGTCCACGCGATGGGCCAGATTTCCCATGCGCACCTGGGCGGCGGCCTCCAGCACCGCGGTGATGGGCACGCTGATCTGCTTGGCGAGAAAGAGAGCGATCCACACCGCCAGAAACAGCACAAAGAGCGTGATCAGCGCCATCAGCATAATATACTGGCGGCGCACATCTTTCCGTTTGGCCAGAATCTGATACCACTGCTCGGTGTTCTTCTTGATTTCTTCCGTGGTTGAGGCCACGTCAAGAGGCACCACCGCCGTGAGAATCACCGTGCCAACCGTCTTTTCGCCTTCGCGAACGGGCGCCTCGGCTCGGACCACCTGCATCGGCAGAACCCGTTTGGTCTGGCGGTTCCACACGTCCAGGGCGGCGCCGGCAAGGGCTGGGAAAATGGCGGCGGACTCTATTTCCTGTTCCTTGCAGAACTTCTGCAGAAATCCGGGAGTGCGGACCCCTGCCTGCACTAGAAGGCGACTTTCCGGCAGGGCGGCCAGGAGCGCGGCCTGGGCATTGGTCTCGTCCTGCATCTCCTTATGAAGCATGGTGGCGACGCTGTTGAACAGGTTGTGCTGATTCTGCGCCGGCGCGGTGAACCAGGCGTTCATGTTGTAGCTGAACAGCTCATAGCTGAAAAAGACCAGGAAAAACACCGGAACCACGCTCAGAATCAGGGCGCCTAACACCAGCTTGGTGCGGATGCGGGAGCCTTCCTGGTTGCTTTGGCGGGCATAGTAGAGCTTGACGAACTCACTGAACAGTTTGAAGCCCAAGGTGACGATCAGGATGAAGATGAGGATCGCGATCGCCCAGTAGATAAGCGTATGCTGCGGGTCGGAGGGGCTGAACCGTTCGAGCCGGGTGGCTTGCGACACCACCAGCAGCACTGACAATGCCAGCAGGACGACGGCTAACCCGTAGAGCAGGCGCTTTTTCATGACCCTTGATTCGATTGTGGCACAAGGAGTTGCGTGGCGCAGGCGCATTCCCTGGCTGGCTGTCGGCAAGTCCGGTTCCTGCTCCCAAAGAAGCTGGCCCGAGTGCCTAAACTTTCCGCCATTCACGCCGATATTTCATATGAGGCTGGTTAACCAGGAGGACCATGAAAAAACTGACTACCACGATTTGTTTATTACTGATTGCAGCGTCGGCAGGTATGGCGCAAGCGACCCACAAACTATCGCATTCGGAGGCATTGGCTGCAGTGTCAGCCAAAGTTCCACCGGTATATCCTCCTATCGCCCGGCAATTGAAGATTGAAGGCGCGGTGGAAGTGGAAGCGGTGGTTGGCGAGGATGGACTGGTCGAGTCGGTGAGTATAGTGAGCGGCAACCCGATGCTCACCAAACCGGCGGTGGAAGCGATTCGAAAGTGGAAATTCACGCCGCAGGTTCAGGATGGAAAGCCGACGCGGGCCATAGCGCCCATCACTCTCAATTTCAAGATGTAGCTGGGAACGAAAAGGGGACATGGATGACTTTTACCAGGAAATTACTCAGCGCATCCGGCGTCATGCTGGGAGTGTTGCTGCTGCTTAGCGGGGCGGGCCTGATGGTCACGAGGGACCTTAGCCGGGACCTGGATCGCGCGGCCAATGTTACGGCGCAGAGACAGTATCTGGCCGGTGAAGTAGGCACCGCTACCGCCGCCATGACCGCTGCCGAAAGAGGCGGTGTGTTGGCTACGGTGCTCGGCTCGGCAGGCGAGGCGGATCAATATCGGCAACGTTTTGGCGCCTGCGCGGGTACCTTACAGCACGCACTGCGGGAGTTGCACGTGAAGTCGGAAGGCGAGGATGCCCGGCCTGTTAGCAACGCTGGACCACCAGACCGCGCTTTTGCTGCAGGCGCATGAGGAGCTCAGTCAAGCTATGGCAAGCCAGCAAATGGATGCCGCGCTGAAGATCTTCGCTCAGAAAGTGCAGCCAAGCCTGGATGATATCGGCCGTCAGGCCGATTCTCTGGTGGAGCAGCAGAATCGGGATCTGGCGGCACTATCCCGGACTGCGGCGTCCAAGTCCGCCAGGAGCACCTGGATCACCATCTGGCTGACTCTGTTGGCTTTCGGAGTCGGCGGAGCGGTGTTCTGGACCGTCAAAAAGGCCAGTGGCGCTTTGCAGAACCTATCCGATAACCTGGCAGAGAGTGCCGAACAGGTATCTGGAGCCGCGGCCCAGGTGTCCGGAGCCAGCCAATCGCTGGCGCGAGGCGCCGCGGAGCAGGCAGCGTCGCTCGAAGAAACCTCTGCGTCCACCGAGGAAATCGCTTCCATCACGCGCAAGAACGCCGGCTATGCTTTGCAGGTAGCCAGCCTGGTGCGGCAGTCGGAGCAGGGCGCATCCGAGGTCAATCAGACGTTGGACCGCATGGTGCAAAAGATGAAGGAGATCGATGGCTCCAGCCAGAAGATCGCTCGCATTATCAAGGTCATTGATGAAATCGCATTCCAAACCAATATTCTGGCTCTCAACGCAGCCGTCGAGGCAGCCCGCGCCGGCGAGGCCGGACTGGGTTTTGCTGTAGTGGCAGACGAAGTTCGCAACCTGGCCCAGCGTTGCGCTCAGGCGGCGCGAGACACCGCCAGCCTGATCGAGGAATCCATCGAAACCTCGCGCGACGGAAATGCCCGGTTGGATCAGATGGCGGGCGCGGTGCGCGCCATGACCGAGAACTCCATGCAGGTGAAATCGCTGGTGGATGAAGTCAATACCGGAAGCCAGGATCAGACCCGGGGCATGGACCAGATTGCACACGCTGTCTTGCAGATGGAGCAGGTAACGCAGAAGAACGCAGCGGCAGCGGAGCAGAGCGCTTCGGCGGGAACAGAACTCAACCGGTTTGCAGGAGGATTACGGACCCTGGTCGGAGAGATGCGGGAGATGGTGGGTTCCGCCTGACCAGAGGATTTAGGATTTGTGGGGCGGACCGAAGTCCGCCCCACGCTTAATTTACATTTCTTTGACGGAGTCGACGCTGATGGTGTCGCCCTTCATCGTCCCAGTGAGGGTGACTTTCTTACCGGCCACGTCCTTCACTTTGTCCTGCTCGGTAATGGCGTAGACCTTGCCATCTTCGGTTACGAACATCGCCGGGTCGCCGCGCTTCATACAGCTCTTCGCGCAGGTTTCATTGCCCCACATTGCCTTCTTGCCGGCGCAGCTCTTGTCAACGATGTAGCCGGTCCAGTCTGCGGCCATCGCCGAAATGCTCGCCAACGCACCGATAAACAGCAGTTTCTTCAATTTCATACCCTCCCTTTTGATTATTTCCCAGTCCAGCTAATGACTATACTCCACACTACGAACCGGCTGCAAGTTTGGATGTTCGCGGAAACGTTGCACTTGTTACATGTGAGACGGATTCGGACGTGGGAGATTCCACGCTAGACTTCAACCCGCTCCGCAGTCCGGTTCCAGCGGACCCTCCGGCCTTGCTTCAGCGACAGGTTCGCCATCTGGACCACCAGAGCGGCCTGGAACGCCAGGCGCATGGGGGCCGTCGGTGTCTTACGCGACCGCACGCACTCCATGAAATTTTGCACGTGCAAATCGGTCGCCCACCCGAATCCTTTGGGTGATTTCTTCTGGATGGCCGGTTCGTCCTCCGCTCCCTTGCGGAATACTCTCAGTTCATCGCGACCAATGTCCATGCGAGCCTGGTCGCCGTCGAGCTGGTTCAATTGGTCGTTCACGAGCTTATATTGCATCGCGGCGTAGTTCACTGAGAATACGCCGATGAAATCCTCGGGATACTCCGCGACGGCCACTACCGATTCGGGCTGGTCCACTCCCGGCTTGTGGGGCTTGCCGGCCGAGGCATTTACAGTCAGGGGAAAGCTGGCACCCATCAACATGTGTATGCCGTCGAAGACGTGCGCGCCCTGGTCCGCCAGAATACCGCCCGCGTAGTCCGTGTAAAAGCGCCATTGGCGGAAACGATTGGCATCGAACGGCTGCCTGGCTGCCGGTCCTTGCCACTGATCCCAGTCGAGCGGTCCATCCAGCCGGGTTGCGGCGGCGCCGCCGAGGTAGTTATTCAGCCACCACGACCGCACCATCCGCACTGTGCCTAACCTGCCGGAGGCTACAATGTCGCGGCCTTCCTGATAAAGATCGTAGCTGCGGCGCTGCATCCCCACCTGGATGATGCTCTTGGTATGCTTTTCCGCCTCGACCAGTTTCACGCCCTGCTCGGGAGTCTGGCAGAGAGGCTTTTCCACGTAGACGTCCTTGCCCGCCGCCAGAGCGTCCATCACCATCTGGTAATGCCAGTGCTCCGGAGTCGCGATCAGCACTGCTTGAATCTCTTTGTCGTCGAGCAGTTGTTGGTAGTTGCGATAGACCTTGGGCGCGCTGCCCTGTTCTTTAGCTGCCGCCGAGACCGCGTGCTCCAGGTTCGGCTCATACACGTCGCAGATCGCGGCCACGCGCACCGCCGGGTCCTTCTGGAACACACCCATGACGAATGTGCCACGGCTGCCGCTGCCGATCACGCCCATCCGGACCTGCTCCTGCGGCCACGCCACACGGGCCGCCATGGCGCTTCCCGCCAGCAGAAAGCTCCTGCGTCGCATCTCCATGCGCTACATCGTACCTGACGGTCGAGTTAGAATGAAGCCCGGGGTGCTTGGCATGTCGCAGGGTATTCGGAAAGCCCTCGGACTTTTGCTCTTTCTGGCAGTTCTGGCGTTTCTACAGAACGCTCACTCCAAAACGCTGAATCGGTATTCTGCCTACTCTGTACTGGGCTTCTGCCTCGGCGCTTCGGGCGTCGTCCTGTGGAAGACGTTGACGAGGAATCCGGATACTCCGTACTGCCGGATCGGTTGGGGCAATCCGATGTCGATTCTCCCCGGCAGCTGGCAGCGCTGGCTTCTGGACAAAAAAAGGGGTCACGCTGACGACTGATCAGCCTGACCCCTTTTCAACCTGCTGAGTTTTGCTTACGCTACCGCGGCAGCGCCGGCCTGTGACTTGAGCGCTTCAGCCTTATCCGTGAATTCCCACGAGAAGGTATCTTCGGAGCGGCCGAAGTGACCGAATGCGGCAGTCTTGCGATAGATTGGACGGCGCAGCTTCAGGGTATCGATGATGCCGCGCGGCGTCAGAATGAAGTTCTCACGCACCAACTCCGTGAACTTCTCGTCCGCAATCAGCCCGGTGCCGAACGTGTTCACGGTCACCGAGACCGGCTCTGCGACGCCGATCGCATAAGCCAGTTGCACTTCGCAGCGCGAGGCCAGCTTGGACGCCACAATGTTCTTGGCGATGTAGCGAGCCATGTAGCAGGCCGAGCGATCCACCTTCGTCGGATCCTTGCCCGAGAAGGCGCCGCCGCCGTGACGGCCCATGCCGCCGTAGGTATCCACGATGATCTTGCGGCCCGTGAGGCCGGTGTCGCCGTGTGGTCCACCCACTACGAAACGGCCCGTGGGATTGATGTGGTACTTGGTGTTGGAGTCCACCATGTTGGCGGGAACCACCGAGTCGATGATGTGCTTCTTCACTTCGTGGCGGAGATCTTCGGTGGAAACTTCGGGGCTGTGCTGGGTGGAAATGACGACGGCTTCGATACGCTTGGGGACGTTGCCGACATACTCGACCGATACCTGGCTCTTGCCGTCGGGGCGGAGGAAATTCAGCGTTCCCTCCCGGCGGACGGTGGAGAGCTTTTGACACAGCTTGTGCGCCATCATAATGGGCAGCGGCATGAGTTCCGGCGTTTCGTCGCACGCATAGCCGAACATCAGTCCCTGGTCGCCGGCGCCGCCCGTGTCCACACCCATCGAGATGTCGGGCGATTGCGACTGAATCAGGTTGTGCACGCCGCAGGTGTTGGAATCGAAACCATAAGTCGCGTCATTGTAGCCGACGTACTCGATGGTGCCCCTGGCGATGCGCGGAACGTCCACATAGGTGTTCGTGGTGATCTCGCCGGCAACGATGCAAGTGCCGGTGGTTACGAGGACTTCGCACGCCACGCGACCCATGGGATCGGCCGCTCAGGACGGCGTCCAGAACGGCATCCGAAATCTGATCGGCAATCTTATCCGGATGACCTTCCGTGACGGATTCCGAGGTGAATAAATGTTTTTGATTATCTGCCAAAATTGCCTCCCTGCGGTAAATTTCCTTCAATGTAACACTAATACTAATAACGGTAGTGGTCCGGCTTGTACGGACCTTCCACTGCCACGCCCAGGTAATCGGCCTGCTTCGGAGTCAGGGTGGTGAGCTTCACGCCGATCTTCTCCAGGTGCAGCCGCGCTACTTCTTCGTCCAGCTTCTTGGGCAGCGTGTAGACGCCCGGCTTGTACGTGTCCTTGTTCTTCCACAAATCGAGCTGCGCCAGCGTCTGGTTGGCGAAGCTGTTGCTCATCACGAAGCTGGGATGGCCGGTGGCGCAGCCCAGATTCACCAGGCGGCCTTCCGCCAGCACGAAGATGCTGCGGCCCTCGCCGAACGTGTACATGTCCACTTGCGGTTTGATGTTCGTCTTCTTCGCGGACGACTCGTTCAGCCGGTCCATCTGGATCTCGTTGTCGAAATGCCCGATGTTGCAGACGATGGCCTGATCCTTCATCTGCTGCATATGCTCCAGTGTGATGATCTCGCAGTTACCGGTGCAGGTGACATAGATGTCGCCGCGGCCCAGCGTGTCTTCGATGGTGGTGACTTCGAAGCCTTCCATGGCGGCCTGGAGAGCGTTGATGGGGTCGATCTCAGTGACGATCACGCGCGCGCCCATGCCGCGTAGCGAGTGTGCCGAGCCCTTGCCCACATCGCCATATCCGCAGACAACCGCCACTTTGCCGGCCACCATCACGTCGGTGGCGCGCTTGATGCCGTCGGCGAGGGATTCGCGGCAGCCGTATAGATTGTCGAACTTGGATTTCGTGACCGAGTCGTTCACGTTGACGGCGGGGACCAGCAGGGAGCCGGCTTCGTGCATCTTATAAAGACGATGCACGCCGGTGGTGGTCTCCTCGGATACGCCGCGCCAGTCCTTCACCACTTCGTGCCAGCGCTTGGGGCTCTCGGCGTAAACCTTCTTCAGCAGATCTTTGATGACCTTTTCTTCGTGGCTGCCCGACGGGCTGTTGACCCAGTCGCTACCGTTTTCCAGTTCATAGCCCTTGTGAATGAGGAGGGTGGCATCGCCGCCATCGTCCACGATCAGCTCGGGACCCTTGCCGTCCGGATGGCTGAGCGCCTGATACGTGCACCACCAATAATCTTCCAGCGATTCGCCCTTCCAGGCGAAAACCGGCACGCCTGCGGCGGCAATGGCGGCGGCAGCATGATCCTGCGTGGAGAAGATGTTGCAACTTGCCCAACGCACCGAAGCGCCCAAGTCGGCCAGAGTCTCAATCAGCACGGCCGTCTGAATGGTCATGTGCAGGGAGCCCGTGACGCGCACACCGGCCAGCGGCTTTGACTGCGCGTACTTGCGGCGAATCGACATCAAGCCCGGCATTTCGGACTCGGCAATGGTGATCTCCTTGCGGCCCCAATCGGCCAGCCCGAGATCGGCCACTTTAAAATCGGTTTGGTTTAGAGTTGCGGTGGTACCCATCTATTTCCTCCACTCAAATTATAACGCATCAACAAATCTTGATAGGTTGATATTATACTATCTGAAGCGATGGCGTCAATCCTTAAATCCCTGCGTCTTGCGGCCGACCCGAACCGGCTTCGCCTGCTGCTTCTATTGGAGCAGGAGGAGCTGTCGGTGGCGGAACTGCAGGAAATCCTCGGCAAGGGCCAAAGCCAGATCTCGACGCACCTGGCACAGTTGAAACAGGCTGGCCTGGTGGAGGACCGCCGCACTGGGAAGAACTCCTTCTATCGCCTCACGGCCCCGCCCGAATTGATGGAGTTGCTGCGCCAGGCGGAGCACGAAATCCCCGAAGCCAAGGACGACCGCACGGCGCTACGGGGCACGGTGCGCAAACGCCAGGACAAAATGCGCCGGTACTTCGACGAACTAGCCGGAAAGTTCGGGCGCCAGTATGTCCCTGGCCGATCGTGGAAAGGCATCGCGGAGGCGCTGCTCAAATTGATGCCGCCGATGACCATCGCCGACCTGGGAGCTGGCGAGGGCACCATTTCGCAACTGATGGCGCAGCGCGCCAAGCGCGTGATCGCCATCGACAATTCCGAAAAGATGGTGGAGTTCGGCGCGGAACTGGCGCGTCGCCATGGGATCGGCAACCTGGAATACCGCCTTGGCGATCTGGAGGACGTCCCCATTCGCAGCGGCACGGTGGACCTCGCGTTTCTCAGCCAGGCGCTGCATCACGCTGTGCACCCGGAGCGCGCCATGGCGGAAGCCTGGCGGATTCTCAAACCAGGAGGCCGGATCGCCGTGCTCGATTTGAATCGGCACCATTTCGAAGAGGCTCGCGAAATGTATGCCGATTTGTGGCTGGGTTTCACCGAGTTGGAAATCGAGCGCTTTCTCAAGGGCGCCGGTTTCAAGAACGTAGATACGGCTGTGGTCTATAAGGAACAGGAATCGCCGTACTTCGAGACGCTGCTCGGCACCGGCGAGAAGTGACTGCCTGGCGCGCGAAAGCGGCTGGGCAGCGCTCGACCAGATGCTAAAATCGGTACTTTCACGGGAGATCTCATTTGCGATTTGTCACGTTTCAAAGAGAAGGCTACGTCGAAGCCGGAGTGCTGACGGACGACGGCATCGTAGGGTTGCGCGGCGCCGGGTTCGAAAGCGTAGTCGATGTGATCCGCGGCGGCGCCGACGCGCAGGATCGCGTGCAGCGCTGGATCGGCCGAATGCCAGGCGCCGAACTGGTGAATCTGGCGGGCGCAGCAATGCTTTCGCCCATCCCCCGGCCGCCCAAGATCATCTGCATCGGTTTGAACTATCGCGACCACGCGGAAGAATCGAACCTTCCCATCCCCGAAACTCCCACCGTGTTTTGCAAGTTCTCAACAGCCGTGACCGGGCATGGCCACCCCATCGTGCTGCCAAAGAACTCCACCAAGCCGGATTACGAGGCGGAGTTTGCTGCCGTGATCGGCAAGGGCGGTCGTCACATCCCTGAGGAGAAGTGGCGCGAACACATCTTCGGGTACACCTGCCTGAACGATGTGAGCGCGCGCGATTTCCAAATGGCCACCAGCCAGTGGATGATCGGCAAGACCTTCGATACATTCGCGCCGATCGGTCCGGCCATTGTGACCGCCGACGAGATTGCCGATCCGCACAATCTGCGGATTTCGCTGACGCTGTCGGGCGAGGTTCTTCAGAACTCCAACACCAGCAATCTGATCTTTAAGCTGCCGAAGCTGATTGCGTATCTCTCGAGCGTGTTCACCCTGGAGACCGGCGACATCATCGCTACCGGCACGCCTGCCGGCGTCGGATTCGTGCGCAAACCGCCACGTTGGCTTAAAGCCGGGGACAGCGTGACCGTGAGCATACAAGGCGTCGGCGAGTTGACCAATCCGGTGGTTGCGGAAACGTAGACCGGTCTTACATGCCAGATTTCGATATCGTCGGCGTTGGTCTGAACGCCACAGACACTCTCCTGATCGTGCCGCACTTTCCGCAATATGCCGGGAAGGTGCCGTTTCAGCAGGAAATCCTCAGCCCCGGCGGCCAGGTGGCGAGCGCCATGGTGGCGTGCGCGCGCCTGGGATTGCGCGCCAAGTACATCGGCACCATCGGCGACGATGAGCGCGGCCGCATCCAACTGGATAGCCTGCGCGGCACCGGCATCAACCTCGATCACGTGCAGCTTCGCCGCAACTGCGCCAATCAGTCGGCCTACATCATCATCGACCGCTCCACGGGCGAGCGCACCGTGCTTTGGCGCCGCGACGATTGCCTGCGCATCGATCCCGCCGAGATCGCGCCCGAACAGATCACCTGCGCTCGTCTGCTGCACATCGACGGGCACGACACGCCGGCGGTAGCCCGCGCCGCCGAGATCGCGCGCGCCCACGGCATTCCGGTCACGGTCGACGTGGATACCATATATCACGGGTTCGACCGCGTGCTGCCCAACGTGGATTACCTGGTGGCCAGCTCGGAATTTCCGGCTGCCTGGACTGGCAACACCGACCCGTTTCAAGCGCTCGAAACCCTGCAACACGTTTACGGAATGCGCGTGGCCGCCATGACATTGGGAGCGCACGGTTCGCTCGCCCTGGAGTCGGGAAAGTTCCATTACGCGCCGGCTTACGTGGTGAATTGTGTAGATACCACGGGCGCGGGAGACGTGTTCCATGGGGCGTTTTGTTATGCTGTTCTCCAGGGGATGGCGATGCCCGACATACTCGAATTCTCCAACGCCATGGCGGCCCTGAACTGCACAGCCTTGGGTGCGCGCGGCGGAATTTCCGGCATGGACGACATCCGCGCCTTGATGGCTCGTGCCGAACGCCGTTCCCATCCGGATTTCGCATCGCGCGCGGGCCACGCCGCATCCAAATAACTCGATGTTCCCCATACGCGACACACAGCCGAGTTACTCGAAGCCTGTGGTCACGGTACTGCTGATTGTGATCAATCTGCTGGTGTTCCTGTTTGAGTTCTCGCTCGATCCGTACACTCTCAATCAGTTCATTGCGCACTACGGACTGATTCCCGACCCTCGATATTTCCACGTTTCCGCCATCTTCACCTCCATGTTCGTGCATGGCGGATGGCTCCACGTGCTGGGCAATATGTGGTTCCTTTGGATCTTTGGGGACAATATCGAAGACATTCTGGGGCACGAGAAATATCTGCTGTTTTATCTGCTGTGCGGCGTGGCCGCGGCCCTGACCCAAGTGTTCTTCAGTCCCGATTCGCGGGTGCCTATGGTGGGAGCCAGCGGCGCGATTGCCGGCGTGATGGGTGCATACATGGTGAAGTTCCCGCGCTCACGGATTGTCAGCGTCGTGTTCATCATCATCTTCTTCACCACCATCGACGTCCCAGCGTGGTTCATGCTCATCTACTGGTTTGCCATTCAGGTCTTCAGTGGCGTGGGCAGCATCTCAGAAGCCCAATATGCGCAGGGTGGCACCGCCTTTTTCGCCCACGTTGGGGGCTTCGTTCTGGGCATGATCCTGGTGAACCTGATGGGCGCGCGCCAACGCTACTACCGCCGCCAGGACCTTTACTGGTAGATGAAACCGCTCGTCACTCTCTACACGCGCGCCGGCTGCTGCCTGTGCGACGACGCCAAACGCGTTCTGGCGCAAGCTCGCCGCCGCGCTGATTTCGACTATGAAGAGTGCGATATCGACGGCGACCCCGAACTGGTCCGCCTCTACAATGACGAAGTCCCGGTGATTGCGATCAACCGCGTGAAAGCCTTCAAATACCACATCGATATGAATGAATTTCTGAAGAAACTGGCGGCCCGCCAATGAGCCTCGACGTCCTCGCGATCGCGGCCCATCCCGACGACGTGGAGCAGACCTGCGGCGGCACGCTCATCCGCATGTCCGAGATGGGCTACCGCACCGGAGCGCTCGACCTGACGGCCGGCGATATGGGCACCCGCGGCACGCCCGAGCAGCGCGTGGCGGAATCGGAAACGGCGGCACAGCAGATGCGCCTCAAATGGCGCGGCAACATGCACATGCCCGATGCGCGCCTGCAGAACGATATCGGCGCGCGCATGTCGCTGGCTGTGAAGATCCGCGAATTGAAGCCGCGCGTGGTGATTCTGCCGTACTGGGAAGGCCGCCACCCCGACCACTACCGCTGTTGCGAACTCGGCTACGAAGCCTGTTTTCTGGCCGGGCTCAAGAAGCTCGACGAATACTCTGAGCCGCACCGGCCGCAGAAGATTCTCTACGCCAGCCTCTACGCCGACGTGAAACCGTCATTCATTGTGGACATCAGCGCTCAGTTCGAGCGTCGTATGACGGCGCTGTTCAGCTACGTTTCGCAATACGGCGCCACCGAGGACGGCGGCAACCTGTTCCCGAACGAACAGGAGATCCGTGAGCGCCTGGGTGCGGTCGCGCGATTTTACGGCAACCAGATCGGAGTGAGATACGGTGAGCCGTTTGTAGTGAAGGAAGCAATGCAGGTGGACGACATCGTATCGATGCCGGTGCGTTCGATCTAGTCCAATGCGCCTCCCCACGAGCCCCGTCCACCTGTTATATTTCTAGAGCCCCATGTCCGCCCCGAAAAATCCTCTTGCCAAACTCGACCGTCAGGAACTCATGTGGCTCGCCGGTATTCTGAAGGATGCCTGCCGAGAGCGGTTGGAGAAGAACCTGGTCAGCCAGGCGTTTGAAGACCGGCTCTATCAGCGCGGTCCCGTGGAGGGCCGGCTAGATCCGCGTCCTTTTCTGAAGATATGGGAGCCGCGCTACCGCAAGTTTCTGGAGGTGGCCGGCGAGTTGCAAAATATGCTGGACGCCAGCGATGCGCGGGCGGTGGCCGAGTCGCTGCGCGCTGTCTCGCGATTGGGGCCGGCATCGGCGCGCTCCATCGTGGAGATCGACGCTTCCCGCCCCAAGCGCAAACGATCGCGTTAAGCTACTTCCTCGCAGCAGGCGGCTGCATGCTCGCGATGTCCGGGTCTACACTAACGCCAGTCGCCGTCGGGAACGTCGCGGGCACTGATTGTGTCACCTTTCCGGTTGCGGCCCATTCGGCCCCGCGCTGCAGCGTGGTGATGAACCCAACGCACGCCAGCGCCGCGATATCGTGTCCCATCGTGGTGTGAAAAATGCGGCCTTTCCCGTAGCTGAGCACCATCAGGATCGGCTCATCGTGTCCTGTGCCCTTGTTGGCGGGATCGGAATGCGCTGTCGCCAGCACCGTCATGTTCTGGCCCGGACCGCGCAAGGTGGCATAGAGTTCGTCCCCGGCATGCATCCATTCCTTGGGAAGTCCCTCAGTGATGGGGTGCGTTGCATCCCGCGTGGTGACGACAAACGGCAGGCGGTTGCCATGCGAGCCGGCCTTCCCGGCGGAAGTGTCTGAGGTCAGCGTGCCGTCTTTGAAATACCACATCGGCCCGGACTTTTCGTCCCGATTGCGCCAGCCGCCGATGCCGATCATGTCGTTGAACCCCTTCCAATTCGGAAAGGCGTTGTCGGCCGCGTGCACAATCACCACGCCGCCGCCATTTCTTACGTACTGTTCGAACGACGCCATCAGGTCGGCGGGCCACTCTGGCGAATCGAGATTGAACACCACGGCGGCGTACTGCGAAAAGTCGGGCTTAAAGCTACTGAAGTCGCCGCCTGAAGGAGGCGCCGTAACCACATCCACCTGGAACCGGCCGCTCTGCTCAAGTTCCTTCTTGAGCACCGGTGTGGTTTGTTGCCAGGCGTGGTACGCGCCTCCGCTTTGTCCATCCAGCAGCATCACCCGCACGGGGGCCGCGGCATCGGCTGTCAGCGAGCAAACGGCCAGCAAAATTGGCAGAAAGAACTGTTTCATTTTTGCGCCTCGATCTCCATTATCCACGGGATCGCGGCCTGGGAGGAAAGCCAATCGCTACGCAAAGCTACGCCGCGGGCAAATAGCCGTCACCACGTAAACTTAATCTGCGATTCCAGCCTTCGGTTGTTCGCCGTTTCGTAAAAGCCCTCCCCGTTTTGACCGCCCGCGATCTGGTTGGCGAATCCGAAATAGGGCGACGTGATGTTGCCGGTGATGGGGCCGGGGTTGGTGTGGTTCAGTAGATTGCGAATCGAGAGTCCAATGCTCAGATTGAAACGGTGAGCAGTGCTCGGGCTGCCGATCAGGCCGCCCAAGCCGCGGCCGGTGGCGGCCTGCATGGTGTTGCTCGGCCCGGCGGGACGCCCATCGCCGCTGGATCCGCGCTCTTTGCCGAAGCCGATCACCTTCGCAATGCGCAGGTTCAAGTTAAACTGCCCAGGTCCGCGCCCGTAATTGCGCGGCACCAGAGTCTCCCCGGCAATAGGGTTGGGATCCAGCAAGCCGTACTGAGTCTGGATGAGTCCCGGCTTGGTCGGATCGGTGGCGAAGCCCGGACGGCCGTTGAACATCGTAGTGCCGTAAAGATCATTCCCCGACGTGATATCGAAAGGCGCGCCCGACTGCATCACCACAAACGGGCTGATGCGCACGGCCCAACGCAGATTGATGGAGCCGCCGATGGTGACTCGATGGTGAACGTCGGTGGACTCCGGGCCGTACTCGCCGGAAAAATTGTAAGGATTGCTGGGGAACGTGCCCACGCCGTCGGTATTGCTGCGCGCGCGATTGAAGACGTAGAAGCCGAACAGGGAAAGACCCGCGTTCAGTTTGGCGTTTACGTTGGAGATCAACTGATTCTGGTTGTAGATGCCGGACGACTCGATCAGGTTCACCGGTCCGGGATGGCCCAGCGGAAAGATGCCGCTGTCCGTCACGCCGGGGACGAAGGTGCCGGGAAGCGGCGCGTTGATGTCTTCCGAGCGGAACTCGTGCAACCCGTGCGAATTGGTGTAGGTGACCGCCACCGTGGTGTTGTGCGGTAACTGCCGCTCCACGGTGAGCGCCGATTGCAGAATGTACGGAGCGCGCAGGCGCGAGCTGATCTCCTGAAGCACCTGCGTCGATTGGAACCCGGCCAGTTGCGCGGGAGTCGGAATGTTGGGGAAGAAGTCGGGGTTCGTCACCACGAATTGCTGCTGCACTACGCCGTTGTAGCGTTCGGCGGCCAGCGTGTTCGCTAGCCCGAAGCGATCGTAGAACATTCCGAACCCGGCGCGCAGCACTGTCTTACGCTTCTTGGGATCGGCCCCGGGCGCCCAGGCGAAGGCCAGGCGCGGCGCGATGTCGCGCCAGTCGTGAATATTGCTCTGCGTCTCATACCTGAGCCCGAGATTCAGGGTGAAGTTCGGGCGCAAGCGCCATTCATCGCCGGCGAAGATCCCAACGTCCATCTGATGGACGCCCAACTCGGGGGTTCCGGTATTGATACTGAATTGCGTGGCGCCACCGCCCAGCGCGCGGATCTGAGCGGACGTGTCGCCGAGTTGTTGTAGCAGCAGCGTCCTCTGATAGCGCTGGATGGAAGTAATCGGGGCAAGCTCTCCAGTGGCCTGACTCTGGGCGTTCAACACGGGAGCCAGCGGATTGCCGCCGAACGTAAACGTGCCGTTGAAATTCTGCGGCGCGATGCTGTCATCGGTCTGGCCGCGCAGGCGCACGCCGAACCGCCAGGAGTGCGTTCCCTTGACCTTCGAAGTGTAGTTTTGCAACTCGTAGCTATTCTGCGTGTCGAAACTGCGTCCCACCGGTGAGCCGCCGCCGTTGAACGATTGCAGCACCTGCAGCGACGGGTCCACGCTGTTGGCAATCGACTGGGTAGCGCTACGGTAAAACTGGAAGCGCGTTTCGTTCACCGCCGTGCCGATCAGGATGGTATCTGCGGCCTGCACCGTGGTGTTGGTGAACTGCGAGTGGTAGCCTTCCGAAGTCAGGTTGAAGCCGCCGATGCCGTTGTCCTGCACGTCGGAATGCGTGATGCCGTAGCGGACCATCAGGGTGTTCGTCTCGCTGATCTGGTAATCCACGCGCGGGCTCACGTTCGTGTATCGCCCGGGAGTGACCAGCACGCCCGCGAACGGCTGGAGCGCCAGCGTTTTCGGGTCTACCGTCACCGCATTGGTGATGGACCCGTTGTCCACCATGTTGCGCTGCGCGTCGATGGTGAAGGACGATTTCTTTGTCAGCGGCCCGCCGGCGTTGCCCTCGAATTCATTCAGCAGGAAGTAGGCTTTCTCCGGCGAGTAAGGATTGCGCGTGTTCCAGAAGTCGTTCGCGAAGTTCCATTGCGCGCTGCCGCGGTATTTGTCGAATCCGGGCTTGGTGAATATTTCGATCTTGCCGTAGCCTAGTTTGTCGTACTCCGGCGAAAAAGGATTTTGATTGATGCGAATCTCGCGGATCGATTCCTTGGGAGGGAGTTGCCCTCCGCTGAAGCCATCCACGAAGATGGAACCGCCGTTGGGGCCGGCAGAAGGGCCAGCGAGCGCCTGCAGGTCTGCGGCCAGATCGTCGGGATCGTCGGAGAGCGCGTCGAGATCGGCGCCGCGCAACACTACCGCGCTGGCATTGTTTGAGGACTCAGTGCTCACCGCCGGCGCGGCGCTCTCCTCCACGGTCACCTTCTCAGCCATCGAAGCCACGTGCAGCACCAGGTTCAGCGATTGCACGCCGGGTTTGAGTGCAATTCTCGCCGGTTGTGGCTGCGACAACTCGGGCGCAGATGCCTGAACCGTGTAGTCGCCCGGCGTTAGGCCGGCGAACGTATATGCGCCAGTCTCATCGGCGGTAGCCGATTTGGCGCCGCCGGACGTGCCTCGCAACGAGACTTTGGCGCCGGGAACCACTGCGCCGCTCTCGTCAGTGACCTGGCCGCGTAGAATCGCGGTCTGCGCGCACAAAGAGTGCGCCGCGAAAAGAGTGAGGATAAAACGAAGCGCGAGTTTCATGGGAAGGATTATTTGGCGCCGTACTTAATTAGGATCAGATTACCGTCTTTCACTTGGCCGACGCCCGGAGCGTAGAGCTTATGGTCGCCTGCTCCCTTTTCCATCGCGCTCGTTTCCACTACGTGAACGCAATGCTCGAATGCGCCAGCGGGAGTCGTAATCTTCTCGCTGTCGGACAGGATCTCGGCGCGATCCATGCCGACTCCGGGCGCCTGCTCCTGGAAAAAGCGTTGGCCGGTCTTCGGCTTGCCGGGCATCATCAGGCCGAACTGCGCGCCCTTCACGCCCGAGAGCCACGCGCCTTCGTGGCCAGTCACCTTGCCGTTCTTATAGACGTCCACATCTTCGCCGAAGTAGTAGACGTCGTTGGTGGCGGAATCGATGGCGTAGTAATCGCGCGTCACTTCCACCAAATGGCCCTTCGACTCCTCGCGATCCTCCACAATCCGCACTTCCACGCCATCGATGACCTTGGTTTCGGAGAGCACCGTCAGCGTGTCCGTGTCGCTGCCATGCTTGTAGGAAAGCTGATACCCCGGCGTCAAGGGAAAGTACGGATTGTCGCCGCGGACGCCGAGATTTTTCTTGTCCACCGGGAAGGCCTTCTGATAGTCCTTGCCTGCCTGAGCGGCCAGCGTCACTACGCCGGCCGCCAGAAGTCCCGCAATTACAGTCACGCGCTTCATGATTATTCTTTCGTAGGAGTGCCGTCGGCCTTTACCAGAACTTCAGATTTCTTGCCGGCCTTGCTGGTAATCGCAGCCTCGTACATTGTTTCACTGCCGGGCTTGGTGAAGGTCTCCACCATGGTGAGTTTGCCTGTGCCGACCTTCTTCATGATGGAGGCCTTGGCAGCGGCCGGGATGGCGTCGATGGTGGTCTCTTCTTCCAGAGCCACCAGAATGCCCTTGGTGTCGACGTTGAAATCGCGATGCTTCCCGTTCAGCATGGTTTCGATTTCAAACTGAGCGACGCCGTGTTCGGTCTCCTTGCCGATGTTCTTAATCTCGCCGCCCTTCAGTGTGTCGTTCACGGTCTTCTGGACCGCGGCAGGCAGGTCTTCGAGCGTGAGCTTCTTGCCTGCCGCTACAGCGGCGCCGGCAAGCGCGAGCAGAATGAGGAACCTACATTTCAATGGAATCTCCTTAAAAGAACGATACCCGACGAAGCTGAAGATTATCTGAAAGCCTGCATGCCTTTTCGATCCGCGATTTTACCGGCCCATGACAATCACCGGGTGGTCCTTATAATTGCTGCGTCGCAGTTCGTGGAAGCCGCATTTCCCGGCGATTCGAATGGATGCCAGATTCTCCGGATGGATCAAGCACATCAGATGCGGTGACTCGAAGCGTGTCTTCCCCCACGCGATCGCGGCTAGTACCGCTTCGGTCGCGTACCCTTTTCCATGCGCATCTCCCGCCAAAACCCAGCCGGCCTCCGGTCGATCGAGCGGCGATTCCATATCGCGCTCAAATTCCGCAACCCCAACCTCGCCGACAAAGTTCCCAGTGGCTTTTTCCTCCACTACCCAAAAACCGTAACCCAGCAGCGTCCAGTGCCCAATATAGCGAAGCAGCCTCGCCCATACCTCTTCGCGCGTGAGTGGCCGTCCGCTGGTGTAACGCGTCACCACCGGATCGGACCACAGAGAAACGCAATGCTCCAGGTCTTCCAGACGATGGCCCCGCATCCGGAGGCGCTCCGTTTCGAGGGTCGGAATGGTCATGAGCCGATTGTCGCTCAGCTCTTCAGCGCGATGGAGAATCGGGCCCCGGCCCCAGGTTTGCTTTCCACCAGGATGCGCGTTCCGTGGGCTTGCGCAATAGCCTGCGCGATCGAGAGCCCGAGGCCGAAGCCCGAGCCTCCACCGCGCGCCGGATCGCTGCGATAGAAACGTTCGAAAACATGTGGCAGCGCCTCGGGGGCGATGCCTTCGCCCGTGTCGGTCACCGAGAGCATCACTCCGTCATCGAGATTATGCGCGCCTACGGTCACCATCCCCCCGGCCGGCGTGTGCTTGAGAGCGTTGTCGATCAGGATGAGCAGCACCCGATGAATGGCGGCCGCGTCGCCCTTTGCCATCGCCGGACCGTTCACGCTCTCTGTCAACCGAATCCCTTTTTCAGCCGCGAGCGCCTGGTGCTGGCCCACCGTGCGGCCAATCGCTGCATTCAGATCCACCGGCGCCATCGTCATGCTTAAGCCATGAGCGTCGGCCCGCGCCATCACCAGCAGGGCCTCGGTGAGATCCGTCATCTGTTTGGCTTCGCCCTCGATATGCTGCAGGGATGTTCGATACTCCTCGGGCGTTCGTTCGCGGCGCAGGGACAATTCGGCGGTGGTGCGGATCAGGGCCAGCGGCGTGCGGAGCTCATGCGAGGCATCGGCGGTGAACTGCCGGATGCGCTTTACCGCGGAGTCCAGGCGCTCCAAAACTTCGTTCCATGTCTCCGCCATGCGCTGCAACTCGTCGCCGGTGTGCGGCACGGTCAGCCTTTGCGACAGGTTTTGGACGCTGATTGATTTGGCGACGCTGGTGATTTGATCCACCGGCCGCAGCGCGCGCATGCTGAGCCAGTACCCGCCCAGGCATGCGGCGGCCAGCACCGCGGGTATCATGAGGAACAGCAGATTACGGAAATCGCGCATCACCGCGTCTACTTCATCCAGTGGACCGGCCACCAGCACTTCGAACGGCTGCCCGGCAAACTCGACGCGCTCGGCCGCCACACGGTACGGCTTGCCTAGCCGCCCGACGGTGCGGTGCATCGGCGCACGCTCGGTGAAGGCTTGCTGGTTGGGCAAAGGAAGGATCACCTGGCCGACGGGGTCGCGCAACTGGATCAGCGTGCCGTCCGCGATCTCCGTGGCGAACTCCGTCAGTTCCCGCTTCATGTGCCTGCTGTCTGGCAGTTCGTCTTCCAGTCCCGCCGCCTGCAGCCCGCGGATGCGCTGTTCCAGTCGGGTATCCACGCCCGCAATCAGCCGGCTCTGCAGCGCGAACCACATGCCGAGGCCGAACAGCGCGAGACCGAGCAACAGCACCAATGAGTACCAGATTGTGAGACGCAGGCGGATGGACAGGATGGTCACGCCGCCTCCGTTTTGAGCGAGTAGCCGACGCCGCGAATGGTGCGGATTAAGCCGGGCTCTTCCAGTTTGCCTCGTAGCAGGCGGACGAAGGCATCGAGCGTGTTGCTTTCGATATCGGAACAACCGCCCCAGACGGATTCGATCAGGAAATCGCGCGTTACCACGCGTCCGGCATTGCGCAACAGCACTTCGAGGATGGCGAACTCCGTGCGGGTCAGCTCGATCTGCCTGTCGCCACAGCGCACTTCCCGAGTGCTCTGGTTCATGACGATGCCGGCGGCTTCGAGGAAGACCGGCTGGGGGATGGGACCGCGCCGGCCCACCGCGCGAACACGCGCCAGCAACACCTCGAAGGAGAAGGGCTTGGTCAGATAATCGTCGGCGCCCAGGTCGAGGCCTTCCACGATATCCCGTGGAGAGTCGCGCGCCGTGAGCATCAGAATCGGAGTCTGATTGTGGCGGCCGCGCAATTGGCGCGCCACCTGGAAGCCATTCAAACCGGGCAGCATCACGTCGAGAACGATCAGGTCGAACGCCCCGCTCTCGGCCATTCCCAGACCTTCGCGGCCATCGCCGGCCAGGGTGATGCGGTGCCCCTCCTCAGTCAGGCCTTGGCGCAACAATTCGGCCATCCGCCGCTCGTCTTCTACTACCAGGATTCGCATTGACGATTCCCTTCCATGGTAAGCCGTCAATCTGAAAATTCGATGTAGCACAAGGAATCCTCGCCGCCGTACAACAATCATGCCGATACTCAAGTTGACGCGGCGTTTCCCTGTTCCCATTCACTCCTGAAACGTGCTAACTTTCATCGAGTCCTATGAGACATCCCATCGCTATTTTGGTACTTACTGCACTTCCTCTTCTGAGCCAGCAATTTGACACACCCCGCCACTATCTCGGAGTCACAGCGCCACTGACCAGGCCAAGCTCGGCGTTGCCGGAAGAGATCGCCCGCCAGCATTTACGCAGTGTGGCGGCCGATCTCTCACTGACTGTGTCCGACCTGGATAGCCTGTACGTAGCCAAGCAGTACCGCACGGAACACAATGGCGTGACTCACATCGTATTCCGCCAACGCTTCCGCGGTGTCGATGTGTTGAACGCTGAGTGGGTAGCCAATCTCGACCGCGATGGCCGCGTGCTGAACGCGGGCGGCAACCTGTATCCCGCGCCGCGACCCGAAAAACAGCTTCCGGTCAGGGCGCGCGCTTTCACGGCGGTCCGTTCAGCGGTCGCTGCAGTGAATCCCGCGCTCAAGGATCGCTTTGCGCCCTTCGAAAGCTCGCAGCCGCCAAGCCAACCCGGCGGCATCCGCTTCACGCGAGGCGCTCTGGCGCGCGACGTGGAAGGCGGGATGGTCTGGTACGCTCATCGCGGCGATTTGCGGCCGGCCTGGTCCTTCTTTGTCGCTGATGCCGATCTAGTGCATCGATATTCCGTGACTGTGGACGATGAATCGCAAACAGTCCTGGGGAAGCAAACTCTCACATTCTTCCAGCAGGCCCCGTCCACTCCGGCGACGCCGCGCGGCCTGGTCTTCGACCAGGAGAGCCCTCAGCCCAATCCAACTCCCGGAGTGCTGCTCACGGTTCCTCCGCCCGTCGTGCCGCGAGTCCTCAAGGGATTTCAGGGCGATCCGGTAGCTTCGCCGCTGGGATGGACAGATGGCAAAGCCACGTCCGGAAACAACGTGGTCGCCGGCGAGAACCTGGCCGGGACGAACTTTATCAGCCCGACGCCGACACTCGGAGTGAATGGCGATTTCAGCTTTCCCCTGCAGCTTGGACCCGGCTTTCTGCCGCTCAACTATCCCGATGCTGCGGTGACCAATCTCTTCTATTGGATGAATCGCGCGCACGATCTCCATTACCAATACGGATTCGATGAGCAGTCCGGCAATTTCCAGATGCACAACTTCGGCCGCGGCGGCCTGGATGGCGACCCTATATTCGCCTACGCCCACTATGGCGCTCAGGTCGCCGGCGCGGGACAGTTCGAGAACTCCTTCTTCTCGCTGAACGGCCTCACCGACGATGGGGCGCAGCCCGAAGTTTCTATGTTCCTGAGCGGCGGCAGCGGTCCTCTGAACGATGTTTTGACCGATGGAGCATACGACGCCCTGGTGATGATCCACGAGTACACGCACGGCGTCAGCACGCGTTTGGCGCGGCAGGTTTACAGCACGTTCCAGGGCGCCTCCATGGGCGAGGCGTGGAGCGATTTCTACGGTACGGAGTACACTACGCCCGATGGCGCGCCGGCCAACGGCATTTATCCCAGCGCGCAATACTTCGTACAAGCCTGGGGAACCGGCATTCGCACTCGGCCCTACTCCACGGATATGACTGTCGATCCGCTCACGTACGCGAATCTTGGGCACGTGATCAACTTCCCGGAAGTGCACGCCGACGGCGAGATTTGGTTTGAATCGCTGTGGGAGATCCGCGCCAACCTGATCGCGCAATTCGGCGATGCCGAAGGCCGGAAACGGGTTCGCCAGTTGGTGATCGACGGAATGAAGCTGGCCGTGCCGCAGGCTTCCATGGTCGACATGCGCGACGCGATTCTTCTCGCCGACCGGGTCGACTACAAAGGAGCCAGCCAGAGCCAGCTATGGGCCGGATTCGCCAAACGAGGCCTGGGCGCGCTGGCCTTCTCCGACGGGGGCAACACCATCCATGCGATGTCTTCGTTCGATCTCCCTTCCACTACCGGGCAGTTAAAGTTTTATGACAACCCGATCGTGATCGGCGAGCCGGTCCGTGTGGTGCTGCAGGATTCAAACTACAACCAGCCGAGCGTGTTGATACAGCTTACCGGCAGCTCGGGCGATCTGGAGAATCTGATCCTGCACAAGGTCGGGTCCATTTATGAAGGCAGCATTCTCACACAACTCAACCCGGTATCGCAAGGAAACTCGCGGCTGGATCTCACCAGCACCGATCAGATCAGCGTCTACTATGTGGACACGGATACTGGCAGTGGCGCGGCCAAGCTGATTCAGACCACGATCGAGACTATGATGCCGTACACGTTCAGTACTACGGCCGCGGCCTTCAACTTCACTGGCGAGCGGCGTGTGAACATACCGCAAAACTCGTATCTCATCGAGCTTCTGCCGTTCCAGTTTCCCTTCTACGACAAAACTTACGGCTCGGCCTTTATCTTTCCAAACGGAATGATCGCCTTCGAGAGGCCGGCTTCCCTGGGAACCTGCGCGGATTCCGTCAACCTGACTCACTATCGCGGACTCACGCCGCTGTGGACCTCTTCCACTGCTACAAGTGTTTCCGGCACAGCGCAGTCCAACGAAGGCCTGTACATCAGCACCGGACCGAACTCCATCACCTTTCGCTGGGCCGGCCAATTCGCGGGCCTCGACCAGGCCGCCAGTCCCACGAACTACGCTGCCACACTGTTTTCCGACGGTTCGATTCAATTCAACTATGGATCCGGAAACCAGACCGTGGACAATTCTGGCACCTTCAGCGAATGCGGTCCTGCCGTGATCGGCTTGGGCAATGGCCACGACGTATACAGCACCGCTTACGCCTCGGGCACGTTCAACGGGCTATCGACGGTGCATTTCGATCCGCCGTTCAACAACATTTCGATCCCGTCGGCAGCGATCGTAACTCCGAAGAACGGTGACCACGTGCAGGACATCCTGACAGTCAGCGGAACCGCGGCGGATTCGGCATCCGCGGTGGTCGCGCTCGATGTTCTGCTGGACGGAGTCAACCGGGCGCACCTGGTACCCTCCGGCACGCCACTGACGTGGTCCACCACGCTGAACATCGGAGGGCTGGGAATCGGTCCAGGCGACCACACAATCGCTGTGCGGGTGACCAACGCGCGCGGCGGGTTCACCAACCTGCCGGCCTCGCCCATCACCTTCACGGTGGATGCCGGCTCGGCTTTCCCGCCCGTGATCGCCATCGAGTCGCCGGTCGACGGCGCCACCATTGCCGGGGCTCTGAATGTGAAAGGATACGCGTACGACTTGGGCGCGCGGATCTCTGCAGTAGATACGTTGATCGATGGCTTTGTGTATGGCCCGACGATCTATGGTGTGGGGCGCACCGACATCTGCAATCCGCTGACTGCCAAGCCTGTGAACTGTCCTGCAGTGGGCTTCCAGGCCAGTTTGTCGACCGTGGAAGCGTTCCCGCCAATCCCGGACGGTCCGCACACCCTGCAGGTGCGAGTACGCGACCAGTTCGGCAGGCTGGTTTTCTATCCAGCAACGCCGTTGAAAATTACGGTGCAGAATGGCGCCGCTGCTCCTGTGATCGGCGTTCTGGAAAGTCCCGTGAGCAACGCCACGCTGTCGGGAACCGCTACCTTCTCGGGTTATATGTACTCCACGGGCCAGAAGATCACGGAAGGCATAGTGATAGTGGATAACGTGCAGTACGGCCTCGTGAAGTTGGGCATCCCGCGGCCCGATGTGTGTCTGTCGCTACCGAATGCGGACGCGTGTCCGAATATCGGGTTTAGCTTCACGTTTGACACTACGAAGTTGCAGAACGGGCCGCACGTTTTGGGGATCGAGGGCGTCAACGCTCGCGGCGATTATGTCATCTTCCCGAGCGTGACCAGTTCGGGAATCAACGTTTTCGTGAAAAACTAGCTGCTGTCCGGAGCGCGACGGTGTGGGAGCCGGCGCCGGTGGTTTGAGATAATCGGCAACTGCATGGCGAGCGACCACGGCGCCGGGTTGGGGTTTTGGAAGCGGTTGATCCCCATCGCGCTGCTGCTCGCGCTGTACTGGCCCGGGCTGACAAACTGGTTTTACCAGGATGATTTCGGCTGGCTGCGTCTGCGTCAGAGCGTCCATTCCGTGCGCGATCTCCCATCGGCGCTCTTCGCTCCAAAGGCTCACGGAAACATACGGCCCTTGGGCGAGAACGCGTACTGGCTAGGGCTTTCGAGCGTTTTCGGCGCGGAAGCCCTGCCTTTCCGGGTCTTTGCATTTCTAACGCAGATCGCCAGTCTATTGCTGCTGTGCGGCATCATGCTGCATGTTACGAAGTCGCATGTCGCGGCTCTGGCGGCGCCGCTTCTATGGATCGTCAACTGCGGCCTGGCGCCGGCCATGAGTTGGAGCTCCATCTACAACCAGGTCCTGAGCGGCTTCTTTTTTCTGCTGGCTTTCTGGCTCCTGCTGCGCCGCATCCACTGGGCGCATTGGGTGGCATTCGTGCTTGGTTTGGGCGCGTTGGAAACCAACATGATGTATTCGGCGATCGCAGCTGCCTACGCCCTGCTGTACGATCGATCGCTGTTCCGAAAGATCGCCCCCATGTTCCTGGTCTCGGCGGCTTACATGGGAATCCACTTTTACTTCGCCGGATCGCAGCCCGGAGTCTATGCCCTGCACTTCGACCCCGCCATTCCGCGAACGTTCGCCGCGTATTGGAGTTGGTCGCTGGGGCGCGGCCCGCTGTCGGTCATCCTTGCGCTCAGCGCCGCGATAGCCGTATTTGTGATCTGGCGCATCCGTCGGCGAGACTTCCTGCCGCTATTCGGACTGGCATGGTTCGCGATTACCCTGGTACCCTACTTGCCGCTGCGCGATCACCTTTCCGACTACTATCTGGCAGTGCCGGCGATCGGCATTGCCATCATTGGATCGGCGGCCGCGATTCGAGCCCCGCGCGCGGTCGCGGCAGTAGGGATCGCGATCTATCTGGGTCTCTCTCTACCGCCCGCCTGGACGTTGACGCGCTGGTATCATGACCGCAGCCGCACGGCCGAAGACCTGGTCATGGGTGTTGCCGAGATCCGCCGCCACGATCCCGGCAAAATCATCCTGCTCGACGGAATCGACACCAACCTGTTCCACGCTGCCGTCGTCGACGTCCCATTTCTCGCGCTGCAGATTCCTTACGTATACCTGGCGCCTGGGGCATCGGCCAAGATTCATGAGCCCGACGACTTGCTGAGCAAGTTCGAATTGCCGGAAGGCATGGCGCTCGATGCCGTCAAGAGCGGCCGCGCTGTCGTGTATCTGTGGGAGGCGGGTCTGCTGCGGAATGCCACCACACGCTATCGAAACATGGCGGACAAGCTGTGGAAGGCCGGTCCGCCTCGCTTTGTCAATCTGGGCGATCCGGTGTTCCAGCCATATTTGGGAGCCGGTTGGGAATCCGCGGTCGATGGCTACCGCACCCTGAAGCGCGCGGCTTCCTTGAAAATGAGCGGTGGCGAAACGCTAACCGTCGGAGTGTTTCAAACGCGCGATTTTCCACTGCGCCTGAAAGTGAACGGTGTCGATGCTTCGCCGGAACTAATCGGCAGGGACAACGAACTGAGCCTGTTTCGAACCCGCCTGGCAGGAGTTGGCGAGTGGATGGAGATTACCTTCGAGGTGGGGGAGCCTGTGGTGTTCGGCTTTGCGGAAGTGCGCTAGCCGCGCGTCTCAGCCGATCGAGCACGCCTGCCCATTCGGGTGTCGCCGGCGGAGTTTCCACCGCGATCCAGTCGAAGCTCTGCGCGTCCAATTTATGCAGAGTTTCGTAGAGCGCGGCGGCGTAAGCCAGCGGGTCTGCCGGCATTTCCGCTCCGATGCGCAGCAGTGCGCCGTGCCCGGCCGGCGGCTCCGCGCCGGGTTGGAGCAGATGCAGCGCCGTGGATGGCCGGTAATGGCGATGGTGCATGCCCGGCGACGAGTGGCCGCCGCCCGACGGAGCGTTGCCGATCTGTACCGCGCCGATGAGGGCTTCAATTTCGGTCAGCGGAATCACGCCCGGCCGCAGTAGCGTGGGCGCGCCGGCAAGCGAGAGCACGGTGGATTCGATACCGACACGCGCCGGTCCGCCATCCAGCACATAGTCGGCGAGGCTCTGCGGAACGTGACCCGCGGTGGTGGGCGAAAGCTCCGTGAATCGGTTAGCGCTGGGCGCCGCGATGGGCACACCGGCGGCGCGGATTAATTGGAGCGCCAGCGGATGCGCCGGCATGCGAAGCCCGACGGTTCCCAAACCGGCGGTGACGATGTCCGGAATCGTGTCTTGCTTTGGCAGCACCAACGTCAAGGGACCGGGCCAGTAACGTGTGGTGAGGATATCCGCCGCCCGAGGCCATTCCTTCGCTAGTCCGCGTGCCATCTCGACCGAATCCACATGGACGATCAGCGGACTGGTGTGCGGACGTCCCTTCGCGGTGAAGATGCGTTCCACCGCCGCTCGATCGAGCGCGTTGGCGCCAAGGCCGTAAACCGTCTCGGTGGGGAAGGCCACCAGCTTGCCTTCACGAATCAGCGCGGCGGCCCGATCCACAGTCACTCGATGTTCTCGTCTTTGTCGTCGCCTGCGACCTTGCCGGTCTTGCGCCACACCAGGTAGGCGTGGATGATCGGTTCCAGATCGCCTTCGAGCACGCGGTCCACGTCGCCGAGCGAGAGCTTGCTGCGCAGGTCCTTCACCAAGCGGTACGGCGCCAGCACGTAGTTGCGAATCTGGCTGCCGAAGTTGATTTCCAGCTTGGAGTCTTCGGTCTTGCGTGTCTCGACGCGCTTCTTTTCCAGTTCGAACTCGTAGAGCCGGGCGCGAAGTTGCTTCAGCGCGCTATCGCGGTTCTTGTGCTGCGACCGTTCGTTCTGGCACTGCACCACGATCCCAGTCGGGAAGTGCGTCATGCGCACCGCCGAATCGGTCATGTTGACGTGCTGGCCGCCCGCGCCGGACGCCCGGAAAGTGTCGATGCGGACATCCTCCATGCGGATGTCGATCTTGATTTCGTCGTCCACCTGCGGGTAGACGAAGACGGAAGCGAACGAAGTGTGGCGGCGCGCATTGGCATCGAAGGGAGAAATCCGCACCAGCCGGTGGACTCCGATTTCCGATTGCAGCAGACCGTAGGCGTTCTCGCCGTTCACCTCGAAGGTCACCGATTTGATGCCCGCGCCTTCACCCTCCAGCCGGTCGGTCACCACGGTCTGGAACTTTTCGCGCTCCGCCCAGCGCAGGTACATGCGCAGCAGCATCTCGGCCCAGTCCTGGCTTTCCGTGCCGCCGGCCCCAGGGTGGATGGTCACGATCGCGCTGCGCGCGTCGTTTTCGCCCGAGAGCAGCATGGCCGTTTCCAGGCGCTCCAGCAATGACGCGTAGGGTTTCAGATCACGTGTGATGTCGGCGTCGACTTTCTCGCCTTCTCGTGCCAACTCGAAGAGCGTGTCGAGATCGTCCGTCATCGAGCGAATGCGCTCGTCGTTGGCGATCTGCTCTTCCAGACGCTTCCGCGCCTGCATCACTTTCTGACTTTTTTCGGGCTGTGTCCAGAAGTCCGGAGCGGCAACCTGCTGCTCGGTTTCGGCTAGCTTTTGTTTTTGTGTGGGGGCGTCAAAGATACCTCCGCACGGCTAGCGCCTGTTCGCGGAGGGGCAGAAATTCGCGTTCCAACTCTTCCAATGTCATGGGGGTTCAACTCAATTCTAGCAGATAGCCGCCCTTGCCGACATTCTGGGCCCGGGTCTTGCCTAGTTGTACTACTGCCCCCTCGGCCTCATGGATGTGGCCGCAGAAGAAATATTCGGGCTGGTGCTGTTCAATGAATTCCGCCACCGATCGCGATCCGGCATGCAGTCCCGGCCGGATCTGATCGAGAGCCGTGCCATAGGGCGGCGCATGGCAGATCAGCACCAGCGGGCTCAGACCGGCGAAGCGCTGCAAACGTTCGGCGATCTGCGGCTCAGTGTATTCACCTGGCGTGTTGAACGGCGTGGGACTGGAATAGCCGAGACCGGCAATGCACCACCGCTCCGCTTGAAAATGTCGCTCGTGGAGATCGTGCAGTCCATAGCGGGCGCACATTCCCGCCACCTGGTCGGCCGATTCGTGATTCCCGGGAATTACGTAAAGCCGATCGCCGCGCCGCTGCAGAATCTTGCCCGCGGCATCGATTCCCTTCGACCACGTGACCTGGTCGCCCGCCGCCACGTAATAATCCGCCTCCACGTTCAGCAGGCTCTCCAGCGTCTTCCAATCATTATGTATGTCGGAAAAGATGAGAAGTCTCAATCTGAAAATGGTATCGCAACTAACTGGCGCCTGACCCCATTTAGCGGGTTTTCGCTACACTGAGGCCAGCATGGGCGAATACGATAGCGAACTTTCCAAAATCGTGGCCGAGTTGAATCGCGCGGCTCCCAGCCAGCAGAAACCGACCCTGGTACGAGGCTCGCAATCCACTGCCTCGCTCGATCAGCTCTTGGGAATCGCCGTGGGACGCAACGCCTCCGACGTGATCCTGATGGCGGGTGCGCCGGCGATATTGCGCGTGAACGGTACGCTGCTTCCTGCCAGCGGGCCGCCCATGGATGGCGAAGATGTCCGCAACTTCGTACTGCCGCTGCTCGACGGGTCGCAGATGGAGGAGTTACAAAAGCAGAAATCGGTGGACCTCAGTTTCGCGCGCGAAGGCTTGGGTCGATTCCGCACCAACATCCACCACCAGCGAGGCACCCTGGCCGCCAGCATCCGGCTCCTACCCACGCGCATCCCCTCACTCGAATCGTTACACCTCCCCGTCACGCTGGCGAAACTGGCGGAGCGCCGCCAAGGCCTCGTGTTGGTGACCGGCCCAACCGGCTGCGGCAAGAGCTCCACGCTGGCCGCCTTCATCGACATCGTGAACTCCAAACGGCAGGCGCACGTGGTGACCATCGAGGATCCCATCGAGTATCAGCACGCGAATCGCAGCTCGTTCATCGAACAGATCGAAGTGGGCCGCGACACACCCGATTTCGCTGTCACCCTGCGCAGCATCATGCGTCAGACGCCGGACGTGATCCTGGTGGGCGAGATGCGCGACGCCGAAACCATGGGCACCGCCATGACCGCCGCCGAGACCGGCCACCTGGTCCTCTCCACGCTGCACACCAACGACGCCATCCAGGCCACTGCGCGCATCCTCGACGCGTTTCCTTCGGGCAACATGCCGCAGATGCGCCAACAACTCTCGCTGGCGCTGCTGGCAGTAATCGCGCAGCAGTTGGTGCCCGGCCTCGACGGAGTGTCGCGCTGGCCGGCCACCGAAGTCATGATCGCGACCGACGCCGTGCGAGCGCTAATCCGCAAAGGCGACGATCATCAATTGCGCTCACAGATCTCGGTAGGCAAGGCCGAAGGCATGATGACCATGGAGCAATCTCTAGCCGACCTTGTGAGGGCAAACCGAATCTCGCGCGAAACGGCCTTCTTGCACGGCTTTCGCACCGATGACCTGGCGCGATATTTGGGGTAGCCTATGCCAGAAACGGGTTGACCACGCGCACTCCGCCCACTGTTGATCCTGACTGTAGATCCTCGCTATACAACACGGCAGCGCCCGCGGATCGCGCCGCATGGACAATGAGTGCGTCCCAAAACGAGATCCGGGTCAGGCGATGAAGTTCGATCGCAGCGATGATGTCGTCGACCGCGAATCGCACCACTTGGGCATTGGCAATCAACTCAACCTTGGCCTGGGCGACGTCTGGAGTCAGTTTCAGTTTTCGGATGCTGGCTGTGAAGTATTCTTGTAAGACCTGCAGGGACACCACTGCGGTTCCGTCCTGAAGGTGCTCGGCGAATAGCAGAATTGCCCGCTCTTTCTTATCCGGCGAAGCATTATCGTCGGTGTACACCAGGATGTTGGTATCGAAGAAGGCGAGTTGGTTCATTTACGGTCGTAAAGCTCTTCGCGGTTAAACTTCCATCCGTTGGAGTTACCGCGCGACTCACGCGAGAGCCGCACGAATTCCTCCGCGGCTTGTTTGCGGTCGCCCTTGCCGGCAAGCTGCTCCAAATATTCCCGCACAAGCTGATTCACGCTGGTACCCATCGCCTCCGCCCGCTTTCTGGCTTCCGCGATCACCTCGTCGTCAATCGACAGCGTAACGTTCATATACACATAATACGTGCGCACGTAATAAATATCAAGGTCTGGTTCTTGACATGTATCAGTAAACTAGTACATTATATCGATAGATGAGCAAGACGGAACAAAACGTCAAACGGCCTTTTGAGTTCCGGCTGGATCTCCATAGCGGTGTCCCCGTTTATCGCCAGATTATCGACCAGGTGATGGGCGGCATTGCTGCGGGGGCGCTCTCCGCGGGCGATCAACTTCCCACGGTGCGGCAGGTTGCGGTGGACCTTTCCATCAACCCCAACACGGTAATGCGGGCCTATCGCGAGCTCGAAATTCGAGGTGTCCTGGAGACCCAGCAGGGCACCGGCACGTTCATCAGCCAACAGAAGGTGAAACGCGACGAAGTGGAACGCCGGCGGCAGTTGAGCCAGTTGGTGGCCGAGTTCGCATCGCGCGCCGGCGCTGCCGGCTTCACCCTGGAAGAATTGCTGGAGGAACTTCATGAGCGTCAACTTTCTGAAAACGTCAGGAGATAATTCCATGAGACCCGACTTACAGATGCGGTTGAGCAGTGTGGGTGTGGCCCTGCTGGTTGTCTGCCTGGCCACCGGCCTGGCAGTGACGGCCCTGATCGGGAACCCCGTCCCCCTCTTGGTGTTCGCAGCTATCGGTTTGTACCTGCTGTTTTCCATTCGCGTGGCCGACCAGTGGGAAAAGGTCGCGGTTCTGCGATTCGGAAAATACGTAGGATTGAAGGGGCCGGGCCTCTTCCACATGGTTCCCATCGTCGACACCCTTAGCCGCTACGTGGATCAGCGCGTCCGGGTGGCCAATGTTTCCGCCGAATCCACCCTCACCCGCGATACCGTGCCGGTGAACGTGGACGCGATCGTCTTCTGGCTGGTGTGGAACGCCGAGAAGTCCATTCTCGAGGTCCAGGACTTCATCCAGGCCATCCAGTTGAGCGCCCAAACCGCTCTTCGCGAATCCATCGGCCGGCATGAACTGCACCAGATGGTGGCCGAGCGCGAACTGCTGGGTCGTGAGTTGCAGCGCATCCTGGACGAGAAGACCAACCCGTGGGGCATTACCGTGCAATCGGTGGAAATCCGCGATGTGCAGATTCCCGGCGGTCTGCAGGACGCTATGTCGCGCGAGGCGCAGGCAGAGCGCGAACGGCGCGCGCGCGTGATCCTGGGCCAGGCGGAGACCGAGATCGCCGACAAGTTCCGCCAGGCCGCGCTCACCTATCAGGACAATCCTGTGGCGCTCCACCTGCGCGCGATGAACATGCTCTACGAGGCCATCAAAGAGAAGGGCGCCATGGTCATCGTGCCTTCGTCCGCGGTGGAGACCATGGGGTTGGGCGGCACCTTGGCCACAGCATCGCTTGGCGGAGCCCGGCCGCAACAGGCCGCGCCCACGCTACCATAAGAGGATGCGCTGGATTACGTTCACTCTCGCCGCGACGCTCGCTTGTGCGCCGCTGGCCGCTAAAGAAGAAAAGGCCAAAGTCAACGAGAGGCTGGATGACTCCGCCAGCCTCTTCTCCGAAATCATGGGTGCGCCCGATAAAGGCATTCCGCAAGACCTGTTGAACAAGGCGGAGTGCGTCGTTCTGGTGCCGGGACTGAAGAAGGGCGCCTTCGTGATCGGTGCTAAGTACGGCAAAGGCTTCGCGGTCTGCCGTCGCGAGGGAGGCGAAGGTTGGGGGCCGCCCGCTGCCATTCGTATCGAAGGCGGCAGCTTTGGACTGCAAATCGGAGCCTCTTCGAGCGACGTGATTTTGCTGGTGATGAATGAGCGCGGCATGAAGAAGCTCGCCAACGACAAGTTCACCATCGGAGCCGACGCCACCGCAGCAATCGGGCCGGTGGGCCGCAATGCCACCGCCCAGACTGACGCCATGATGACCGCCGAGATCCTCTCCTGGTCGCGCTCGAAGGGCGCCTTCGCCGGAGTCTCGCTCGACGGTGCTACTCTACGGAACGACCTCGACAGCAACGAGGCCATGTACGCCAAGCGCTGGACCACCCGCCAGATTCTGGCAAGCGGAGCTCCCACGCCGGAAGGCGCCGGCAAAGTTCTGTCCGAGCTGAATAAGTATTCCCCGAAGAAGAGCCAGTAGCGCGGTCTACAAAGTCAAAGTTACCTTGCTCAAAGTGCGGGGATGGTCGGGGTTCAAGCCCTTCTGCGCCGCTAGGCACGCCGCGAACATTTGTGCCGGAACAATGTAGGGAATCGGGGTGAACAACTCCCCCAATCGACGAGGCAAAGCGATCGTCCTGGTGGCGATCGCTTTCGCCTCCCGATTTCCCGAATCCGTAATCGCCACGATCTCCGCGCGCAGCCCGCTTAGCTTTTGTACGGTCTCCTTCACCGAAGGCCAAGTGGTATCTGCCGGAGCGAACACGAAGACCGGGAAACTCGGCTCCACCATCGCGATCGGCCCGTGCAGAAAGTCCGCCGACGAGAAGCGCTCCGCCACCACGTAACACGTCTCCATCAGCTTGAGCGCCAGTTCGAAGGCATTGGCGTAGTTGAGGCCCCGCCCCACCACCACGCAATGGCGCATAAAGCGATATCGCTCCGACAGCGTATCGATCTCGCGCTCCAGTTTTAGCGCCGCCTCCACCGCATCCGGAATGCAGTCCAGATCGGTGAGTTTCCGAATCGAGCCACCCAGAGCGTAAACCAGCAGGTACATCAGCAGCATCTGCCCCGTGTATGTTTTGGTGGCCGCCACGCTCTCTTCCTTCTCGGCCCGCACCAGGAACACGTGCTCCGCGATCGTAGCCATGGAACTGCCGCGCTCGTTGGTGATGCCCAAAGTCAGTGCGCCCTGAGCGCGAGCCTGCTCCAGCACCAGGTTAGTATCGGTGGATTCGCCCGATTGCGAAATGCCTACCACCAGTGTGTCGCCGCCGCCATAGGGACACGTATCGTACAGCGTGGTGATGGAGGGCGCAGCCAGCGCCACTGGAATGCCTGTGGTGATCTCGATCAGGTAGCGGCCAAACAGCGCCGCGTTGTCTGAGGTGCCGCGTGCCACCAGCACGATCAGCCGCGGGCGCTGCTTCTCCACCGCGCGTTTGAACTTCTCAAGTCTCTGCCGCGCTCCGGCAAGAGTCCGTTCCAGCGCCGCCGGCTGCTGGCGGATCTCCTTCAACATTTGTGACATGGTCTGCTTTTTACTTTACAGCGGAGTGAACGGGCGGGTATCGGATCCCAGGCGGTAAGTGTGCATAAAGTTTTCATTGGCAGGCGGAGTGATCAAGTGCGGTCGCACCAACACCAGCACCTGGCTCTTTGTCGTATCGTGCTCGTGCGTGCTGGTGAGGGCGCCCAGGTAAGGCACGCGCGCAAGCCCTGCCACTCCCGAGATGTTGCGCGCCTCCTGCACTTCCATCAGTCCCGCGATAGCCGCCCACTCGCCCATCTCCAGACGCACGAAGGTCTTCATTGAACGGTTGGAGATCACCGGGATTCCGTTCAACGACTGGCCTGAGAGCACCTGGAATTGCGCGTCCAAGTCAAGGCTCACCTCTTCGCTGCTATGCATCACCGGCGTGACCTTCAGCGAAAAGCCGAGGTCGGCGTAAGTGAATTGCGGCGGCGGTGTGTAGGCGCCGGGGCCGGAAAACTCGCCGGCCCGTAATACCCAGCCTGCAGGATCGGATAGCGGTCGCCCACATGCAAGGTCGCAGGCATGCCGCTTTGGGCGCGGATTTCGGTGTCGAGCAGAATCTTGTTCTTGCCCTGCGTCATCTGCGCCACTATCTGTGCGTTCATGATCCCAAGACCCATCAGCGTCTTGCCTGCGCCGAAAGTCAGCAGCCCCTGGATGTTCTGCGGAACGGTGAACGTGTTGTTCAACCAGTTGCTCAGGAAGTTGAGCGAAAACAAATTCGGAAGCTGCACTCCATAAGTGAGCATGTCGTTGCGGCTCACTTCCACAAATTGCAGGTCCAGCATCAATTGCGCCTTGGGGTGCAGCAGGTCCTCAAACAACGCGCGCGCGGGCAAGACCTTGGAGACGCGGTCGCGGATGATTACCGTGTTGGTTTGCGTGTCGAAGGAGACCTTCTCCAGCGCCAGCGCCTGTTGCACCGCGGTAATCATCGCGTTGAAATCGGCCGGAACCGTGTTCTCGTTCAGACGAATCGCAATGGACACGGTCGGTTCTACTTCGGTACGCTTCTGCGGCGTATCCTTGGCCACCAGAAACAGCTTGGAAGTCAGCGGCACAATGAACGATGCCGTGGCCGCTTCCAGGCCGTGCAGGGCCTCCCGATAAGTGACATCGTGCAATTCGAAGCGCAGGTTCGGCACGGGCTGATAGTCGCCGTCGAACACGCAGTCCAGTCCGTAGACGTGGGAGACGTCTTCGAACAGCTTCTTCGAATCGCCCTGCAGCTTGAAGTCGTGTTTGGCTTGGTCGGCCTGAAGTTCGGTCGGGGGCAGGGCCCGGTCGGCCTCTTTTAGATCCTGGAAGGATGCCGGCTCAATCGGGTCAGGCGCGTCGGGCAGCGCCTCCACCTGGTCGGTCGGAACCTCCGTCGGCATCGGCATAGCCTGCAGCGCGGCACGCGACCGTACCGATTGGCTCCTCAGCCAGTAGGTCCGGTTCTTGGGCTCCATCGCCGCCGCTTCCGAATACAGCACGTAGGCTTCGGAAATCCGGCCAGCCTTTTCGGCAGCCCGCCCCCGCTCGTAAAGATCCCAGGCTGAGGGCTCGTCGGACATCAGGCAGCCGGCCAACAACAGGCAAATCAGGGGCGCACATGTCCGCACATAGAGTTGACGACGCCACCTTTTCCATCGTGCAAGCGATTTGTTGTGAGAATCTTATGTAGGAGGTTGCATGCTGACGATCCGCCACATCCTGGCGCACGATCCATGGTGCTGGTATGGCCGGCGATCGTTTTTTTGCTGACTTTCGGCGCCGGTTGGCTGGTCCGGCGGCTCACCATGCGCGCCCTGCGAGCCTGGATCGACCGCACCCAAAGCCGCCCCGGCCTGATCCTCGCCGAAGCCCTTCGCGGACCGATCCTGATTTGGGCGGTAATCCTGGGCCTTCACCTGGCGCTGCAGTCGTCGGAGTTGCCTGCCAAGATCACGGAGTTCGGGGCCAAACTTCTACTGGTTCTTTGGATCGTCTCGCTGACCCTGATCTCCATGCGTTTAGCCGGCAATCTCGTGCGCCACTACGGTGGCCAGGTCGCCGGAGCCCTGCCCGTCACCACGCTCAGTCAGAATCTGGCGCAGCTTTTTGTTGTCGTGTTGGGCATTCTGGTCCTGCTCCACAATCTGGGTTTGGCGATCGCGCCGATTCTGGGCGCGTTGGGCGTTGGCGGCTTGGCCGTCGCACTGGCCTTGCAAGATACGTTGTCGAATCTCTTCGCCGGGTTCTACATTGCAGTGGCGCGCCAGATCCGGATCGGGGACTACATCAAGCTTAATACCCTCGAAGAAGGCTACGTCACCGACATCACCTGGCGCAGCACCGCCCTTCGCAGCTTGAACAACAACATGATCATCATCCCCAACTCCAAGCTGTCGCAGGCCATCGTGACGAACTACTACCTGCCCGCAACCACGCTGTCGGCCAGCCTGCAGGTGTCCGTGCCACACGATGCGGATGTGGATCGCGTTGAGCGCGTATTGCTCGAGGTGGCCAAGACCGCTACGTCCGAAGTCCCTGGATTACTGTCCGATCCGTCGCCATCGGTCTCTTTCGACCCGGGGGTTGGCGAGTCGTCGCTGGGTTTCACCCTCGGCTTTTCCGTGACCGAATTTGCCAAACAGTTTGGTGTACGGAACGAGTTGCGGAAGCGCATCCTGCGCCGTTTCAGGGAGGAAGGCATCGCGCTGCCGTACCCTACGCGCACCGTGTATTTCAGCGGGGCCCAATTGGTGAAACCACCGGGTGAAACGGCGCATCCATAGGAAAGGCAGCGGTTTGGCTATTTGCCGATGCCGATCTTTAAATCTTTTTTCCGGTTGGACTTGCCAAGGTAGTTACAGTTTGTTAGTCTAATTGAAGTCAGCCGAAAGCAAGACCGAAGTTCTGGTCGCAATCATCGAAATTCCTCCGGTGAGCTCTCCGTTGTAAAACGGTCGCGAGCGAACGCCGGAAACAAGTTTCGAGGCCTGCCGTTCATCCTGGTATTCGATGTATCAGGTTTGACGTGCGCAGATCTTTGACAATCTGGTTGGATGCAGTATGAAAGAAAAATGGTAATTGGTCAGGTTTGTGCCATCGCAAGGTGGTGTAGGCCGGGTCGATTGCCACTCGTCAGTACTCTGAGTCAACCGGGGCGATTCTAACAAATTGACGTTTAGTTTTCGAAGGGACCGTGTAAAAGCGGACTGGAGGAGATTAGAGGTCGAAACTCATTACTTCAAATGAGAGTTTGATCCCGGCTCAGAATCAACGCTGGCGGCGCGCCTAACACATGCAAGTCGAACGAGAAAGGGGAGCAATCCCTGAGTACAGTGGCGTACGGGTGAGTAACACGTGGATGATCTACCCTTTAGTGAGGAATAACTATGGGAAACCGTAGCTAATACCGCATAAGCTCGAGAGAGGAAAGCAGCAATGCGCTGAAGGAGGAGTCCGCGGCCGATTAGCTAGTTGGCAGGGTAAAAGCCTACCAAGGCATAGATCGGTAGCCGGCCTGAGAGGGCACACGGCCACACTGGCACTGAAACACGGGCCAGACTCCTACGGGAGGCAGCAGTGGGGAATCTTGCACAATGGGGGAAACCCTGATGCAGCGACGCCGCGTGAGCGATGAAGCCCTTCGGGGTGTAAAGCTCTTTCGGCAGGGAAGATTATGACGGTACCTGCAGAAGCAGCTGCGGCTAACTACGTGCCAGCAGCCGCGGTAATACGTAGGCAGCAAGCGTTGTTCGGAGTTACTGGGCGTAAAGGGTGTGT
The DNA here is from genome assembly GCA_963815475.1 of uncultured Solibacteraceae bacterium. GTDB lineage: Bacteria > Acidobacteriota > Terriglobia > Bryobacterales > Bryobacteraceae > Sulfopaludibacter. Next base: position 5,392,924 of record CAWFHD010000003.1, read on the forward strand.
AGGCGGTTGTTTAAGTTTGGTGTGAAATCTCCCGGCTCAACTGGGAGGGTGCGCCGAATACTGAATGACTAGAGTGCGGGAGAGGAAAGTGGAATTCCTGGTGTAGCGGTGAAATGCGTAGATATCAGGAGGAACACCGGTGGTGTAGACGGCTTTCTGGACCGTAACTGACGCTGAGACACGAAAGCGTGGGTAGCAAACAGGATTAGATACCCTGGTAGTCCACGCCCTAAACGATGCATATTTGGTGTGGGCAGTTCATTCTGTCCGTGCCGGAGCTAACGCGTTAAATATGCCGCCTGGGGAGTACAGTCGCAAGGCTGAAACTCAAAGGAATTGACGGGGGCCCGCACAAGCGGTGGAGCATGTGGTTCAATTCGACGCAACGCGAAGAACCTTACCTAGGCTCGAACGGCTTCTCAACGCCGGTGGAAACATCGGTACCCCGCAAGGGGGTGGAGTCGAGGTGCTGCATGGCTGTCGTCAGCTCGTGTCGTGAGATGTTGGGTTAAGTCCCGCAACGAGCGCAACCCTTGTCCTGTGTTGCCATACCGAAAGGTGGAACTCGCAGGAGACCGCCAGGGATAACCTGGAGGAAGGTGGGGATGACGTCAAGTCCTCATGGCCTTTATGTCTAGGGCTACACACGTGCTACAATGGACGGTACAAAGCGTCGCTAACCTGCGAAGGGGAGCCAATCGCAAAAAACCGTTCTCAGTTCGGATTGCAGGCTGCAACTCGCCTGCATGAAGCTGGAATCGCTAGTAATGGCAGATCAGCACGCTGCCGTGAATACGTTCCCGGGCCTTGTACACACCGCCCGTCACATCACGAAAGTGGATTGTACTAGAAGTCTGCAGGCTGACCCGCAAGGGGGGCAGCGGCCCAAGGTATGATCCATGATTGGGGTGAAGTCGTAACAAGGTAGCCGTAGGAGAACCTGCGGCTGGATCACCTCCTTTCTAAGAGAGACCGTGGGTGGAGTTTCTGAAAGCCAAAGGACGCCTGAGTGTACGGCGTTCGGCAAGTAGGAAATAGCCGTTCCACTCCACAACCGCCGACTCGCAAGAGTTGGTGAGTCCGCACCGGACTCCACTTAGAGAACGATGAGTCTTTTTAGTGGTCGCTGGGTTTATCTCAGTGGTCCACTGCATCCAACTGGCCTCGATTTAATATTCATAGCCACAGATGAACACTGATAAACGTTGATAAAGAGCTGTGTGTTCGTTCTTATCAGTGTTAATCCGTGTTCATCTGTGGCTAATTAATAAATTTTTCGGCAGTTTGTTTAGCGTGGCGCTGAACTGATTGCCGAGGCAATCGAGATCTTTGACAACTGAATATTTGACGGGCATACAAAACACAAGTTTTGTTTGTACAACAAAGCGAATTAGAAGAAAGTAGCGTCTACAAAAGCCCGGCCGGCGGTGAAAGCTGTTGGTTGGGAGATTGTGTGTGAAGTAGATTTTATGGTCAAGCTACTAAGGGCGTGTGTGTGGATGCCTAGGCGCAAAAAGGCGAAGAAGGACGTGATCAGCTGCGATAAGCTCCGGGAAGCCGCTAATAGGCTGTGATCCGGAGATTTCCGAATGGGGAAACCCAATGGGTGTGAACACCCATTACCGCCATCTGAATACATAGGGTGGTGGAGCGAACTCGGGGAAGTGAACCATCTCAGTACCCGAAGGAAGAGAAAACAACCGTGATTCCGAAAGTAGTGGCGAGCGAACTCGGAAGAGCCTAAACCGGACAATTCGAAAGGAGAGTCCGGGGTTGCAGGACCACAATAATCAACTGGTCACTCCGGCAACGGAGGCTCCAGTTGGTTAAAACGAGGGATAGGAAAGTGTTAATTGAACGGTCTGGAAAGGCCGGCCATAGAGCGTGACAGCCGCGTAAGTGAAAATGCAATTCTCCTTCTAGTGGCTCCTAAGTAGGGCGGGGCACGAGAAACCCTGCTCGAATCCGCCGGGACCATCCGGCAAGGCTAAATACTCTTTTGCGACCGATAGTGAACCAGTACCGTGAGGGAAAGGTGAAAAGAACCCCTGCGAGGGGAGTGAAATAGTACCTGAAACCACACGCTTACAAGCAGTTGGAGGGCTATGCTCCGCAAGGAGAATGCCTGACATCGTGCCTATTGCATAATGAGCTGGCTAGTTATTCTCAGTGGCAAGGTTAAGCGCAAGCGAGCCGAAGCGAAAGCGAGTCTGAACAGGGCGATGGAGTCGCTGGGAATAGACGCGAAGCGGGATGATCTACCCTTGGCCAGGATGAAGGCCGTGTAACAGCGGCTGGAGGTCCGAACCAGTGTTGGTTGAAAACAGCTTGGATGAGCTGAGGGTAGGGGTGAAAGGCTAATCAAATTCCGTGATAGCTCGTTCTCTCCGAAATAGCTTTAGGGCTAGCCTCTCGTGGTCCGTCGCGGTGGTAGAGAACTGATTGGACTAGGGGCCTTCCCAGGTTACCGAATCCAACCAAACTGCGAATGCCGTGAATGTGTAACGAGGGAGTCAGACAGTGGGGGCTAAGCTTCATTGTCGAAAGGGAAACAGCCCAGACCGTCAACTAAGGTCCCCAAATTCATGCTCAGTGGGAAAGGAAGTCGGGACGCTCAGACAGCCAGGAGGTTGGCTTAGAAGCAGCCATCCTTTAAAGAAAGCGTAACAGCTCACTGGTCGAGCGGCTCGGTGCCGACAATATAACGGGGCTTAAGCATGATACCGAAGTTACGGGTTCGTAGCAATACGAACGGTAGGAGAGCGTTCTCAACAGCGGTGAAGGTGTATCGAAAGAAGCACTGGAGCGTTGGGAAGTGACTCTGCCAGCATAAGTAGCGAGAAACCAGGTGCGAACCCTGGTCGCCGTAAGTCTAAGGATTCCTGAGAAAGGTTAATCCGCTCAGGGTTAGTCGGAGCCTAACGCGAGGCCGAAAGGCGTAGCGGATGGACAGCAGGTTAATATTCCTGCACTTGCTTGTATCGATCAAGACCGATGGGGGGACGCAGACCGTAAGCCTGGGGGCGCAATGGTTACAAACCCAGGTGAAGGGAGATTTGGAGAGGAAAATCCGCCAGATCGACTGCCAGGAAAAGCCTCTAAGGAGATGCAAGGAATCCGTACCACAAACCGACACAGGTGGACGAGAAGAATATTCTAAGGCGCTCGGGTGATGGTATGTTCAGGAACTAGGCACATTAGCTCCGTAACTTCGGGAGAAGGAGTGCCCACCTAAGACGTGGGCCGCAGTGAATAGTCTCAGGCGACTGTTTAACAAAAACACAGGTCTCTGCAAAGTCGAAAACGACGTATAGGGGCTGACGCCTGCCCGGTGCCGGAAGGTTAAAGGGAGAGGTTAGCCGCAAGGCGAAGCTTTGAACTGAAGCCCCGGTGAACGGCGGCCGTAACTATAACGGTCCTAAGGTAGCGAAATTCCTTGTCGGGTAAGTTCCGACCTGCACGAATGGCGTAACGATCTGAGAACTGTCTTAACATGCCGCCCGGCGAACTTGTGGTCCCGGTGAAGACGCCGGGTGCCCGCCACTAGACGGAAAGACCCCGTGCACCTTTACTATACCCTTTCATGGAACTATGGGGCGATCTGCGCAGGATAGGTGGGAGGCTTTGAATCCGGGTTCTCGGACTCGGAGGAGCCAACGGTGAGATACCACCCTGATCGTTCTGTGGTTCTAACCTACTCCCCTGATCGGGGAGAGGGACAGTGGAAGGCGGGTAGTTTGACTGGGGCGGTCGCCTCCTAAACGGTAACGGAGGCGCGCGAAGCTAGGTTCAGGCGGCTTGGAAATCCGCCGACGAGTGCAAAAGCATAAACCTGGTTAACTGCGAGACCAACAAGTCGAGCAGATACGAAAGTAGGCTTTAGTGATCCGGTGGTTCTGCATGGAAGGGCCATCGCTCAACGGATAAAAGGTACGCCGGGGATAACAGGCTGATCGGAGTCAAGAGTTCACATCGACGCTCCGGTTTGGCACCTCGATGTCGGCTCATCGCATCCTGGGGGTGTAGAAGCTCCCAAGGGTTAGGCTGTTCGCCTATTAAAGCGGTACGTGAGCTGGGTTCAGAACGTCGCGAGACAGTTCGGTCCCTATCTGTGGTGGGCGTAGGAGATTTGAGGGGGCTTGTCCTTAGTACGAGAGGACCGGGATGAACGAACCTCTTGTGATCCAGTTGTGGCGCCAGCCGCATCGCTGGGTAGCGAAGTTCGGTTAGGATAAACGCTGAATGCATATAAGCGTGAAACCTTCCCCAAGATGAGATCTCCCAAGCGCAAGCTAATAAGGGCACAGGAAGACGACCTGTTTGATAGGACGGATGTGGAAGCGTAGCAATACGTTGAGCTTACCGTTACTAATTGCCCGTTCGGCTTGACCATAAAATTTACTCTGCACACAATATGGCAAGACGCTACCGTTAGTTTTTTCTAGTGTTTACAACCCGTCAAATATTCAGGACAAAGAAGACGGAAGCCAGGAGACGGAAGTCTCCTGGCCTCTGAAGCTCTTCTTTTTGTCGCCCCTTTCTGGGTGACCTTAGCGAGGAGGACCCACCCGTTCCCATCCCGAACACGGAAGTTAAGCTCCTCAGCCCCAATGGTACTGCACGCGCAAGTGTGTGGGAGAGTAGGACGTCGCCCGGTTTACTTTAAAGCCCCGATTCTCGTATCGGGGCTTTCCCTTTTTCTGCTCCGGTAATCCCCTCAAATCCTCTCGGGCTTGTTCATTCGGTCACGCTTCCGTCTTTTGATATATTTGCTGAGCCATTCCAGCCCGTGTTATAGTCGAAGCGCGTTTGATAGCATCCGCGAGTCCGGCTGAGTGTATCTGAGCGACGGGGTATTCGTCCTGCTTTGAGCTTCCTTCCCGATGAGCCCGCTTTCAAATAGTTTTTGGAGGATTGAGTGAAAAACATCTTCGTCGGCAATCTGGATTTCAATGCAACCGAAGAGTCTGTTCGTAGTCTCTTCGAACGTTACGGCGCGGTGAACAGCGCCCGAATCATGACCGATCGCGACACCGGGCGGTCCCGTGGTTTCGCTTTTGTGGAAATGGAAAATGAGTCTGAAGCGGATCAGGCGATTCAAGCGCTCAACGGATACACTCTGGATGGCCGCGCACTGAATGTGAATGAAGCTCGGCCTAAGCCGGATCGCGGCTTTGGCGGCGGCGGAGGTGGCGGCAACCGCTTCGGCGGCGGAGGCGGCGGTGGCCGTCCCGGCGGCGGTGGCGGTGGCGGACGTCGTCCTGGCGGTGGAGGCGGCGGCGGCGGTGGCCGGCGCGAACCTCGCTGGTAAGCTGACTCTCGTTTAGAAAATCTAAAGGCCGGGATGGCGGCAGCGACGAAGCCGCTACTCCCGGCCTTTAGATTTTTACAGATGTATCGTTCGCCGTCTTCCTGCCCCTATCTCTAAACGCCGCCCCGAGTCCCATTCTCCAGGAACGCCCGCAACCGATGGCTCCGGCTGGGATGCCGCAGTTTCCGCAACGCCTTCGCCTCGATCTGCCGAATCCGCTCGCGGGTCACCGCGAAATTCTGGCCGACCTCTTCCAAGGTGTGCTCGCTGCCGTCTTCCAATCCGAAGCGCATCTTGATGATCTTCTCTTCCCGGGGAGTCAGCGTCTTCAACACCTGCGCCGTCTGCTCCCTCAAGTTCAGATTGATCACTGCGTCCGACGGGGAAATCCCGTTGTGGTCGACAATGAAATCGCCCAGGTGCGACTCTTCCTCTTCACCGATCGGCGTCTCTAGCGAGATCGGCTCCTGCGCCACTCGCAGCACCTTGCGAACCTTCGACACCGGCAGTTGCAGCCGCTTCGCGAGTTCTTCGTTCGTCGGCTCCCGCCCCAATTCCTGCACCATCTGCCGCGACGTCCGGATCAGCTTGTTGATCGTCTCGATCATGTGGACCGGAATGCGTATGGTTCGCGCCTGGTCTGCGATCGCTCTGGTAATCGCCTGGCGCACCCACCACGTCGCGTAGGTCGAGAACTTATAGCCGCGCCGGTATTCGAATTTGTCCACGGCCTTCATCAGGCCGATGTTGCCCTCCTGAATCAGGTCCAGGAACTGCAGCCCCCGATTCGTGTACCGCTTGGCAATACTCACTACCAGGCGCAGGTTGGCCTCGATCAATTCCTTCTTGGCGCTTTCGGCCTCCTGGTGCGACTGCGTGATGATCTCGAGCGTCCGCCGCAATTCGGCCGCCGACGCGCCGAACTGCTCCTCGGCCTGCAGCAGTTTCTGGCCGCAGATGCGCTGCTCTTTGCGCAGTTCCTTGATGCCTTCGGCGCGGCCACCCGCCCACGTCTCCAGCTTGCGCTGCACACGGGCGATCTCCTTCTCGAGCGGCTTCAAATCCTCCACCGCTGTGCGCACCCGCTCAATCAGCATGCGGATGATCGGGCTCTGGAAGCGGATCGTGCGCACCACGTGGGACGTCTTAACCACTAACCGCCCCAACTCCCACAACTGCCGCCGATACTGCTTCGGCTTCATGCCGCGAGGAATGGCCTGCAGCTTCTGGCGGCACTGCAGGATCTTTTTGTAATGCCGCGCCACTTCTTCGGCGGTCTGGACGAACTCCTGGCGCTTCACTTCCACCAGTTCGTCAGTCAGAATCGGGTCGGAGATCTGCACTACGTCGCGCGCCGAGATGAGATCCTTCGCCATCTCCTCGCCCATGCCGATGATCTCCAGGATCACCAGTGGACCGCGCGCCAAGGATTTCAGTACCGTGTTCTGGCCGCGCTCGATGCGCCGCGCAATTTCCACCTCGCCTTCGCGAGTGAGTAGCGGGACCGTGCCCATCTCCCGCAGGTACATGCGGACCGGATCGTTGATCTTCTCTCCGCCCAGCGCCGCGGGCAGTTCCAGATCCAAAAGCTCTTCGGATTCTTCCAGCTTTTTGTCGAAATCCTTAGGCTCTTCAAGGATTTCGATGCCGGCAACGTCGAGCCCTACGAGGACGTCGTCCAGTTCCGCGCCGCCGTTAATATCGCCGGGCAGAACTTCGCTTACCTCGTCGTACAAGACGTAGCCTTTTTCCTTGCCCATCTGCACGAGCCGCTGAAGCCCGTCGAATTTGTCGTCAAGCGCCACTGAAGCCCCGTACTCCCGGCGTGAGAGAATCCAGATTATTGTACCCTACCACAGAACTGGAGTATGGAAACGGAATTGTCATTTTCTCCCGCGTCCCTGTCGTTCCAGATTCTGCAACTCGGCAGTGAGGCGTAACGCCTCTTCCCAATTGCCCGCTCGCTCGGCGTCTTTCACTCGCAGTTTGACTTGCCTTCTTTGATCTTCCCCCTCCGACCGCTCGATGCTTGCGACAGCGGCCATCACTTCCTCGCGCGATGCGTAGGCATCCTCATGCAACACGGCCTCGGCCAAAAGGTTCTGGTTGACCTCCTCCACACGCGCGTGGATCTCTTCGAAACCGATCCTTCCGCCGGTTTCGTGCAGCGTGAAGATCGCTTGAAAGATCTGCCGCGAAGCGAATCGGTTGATCGCCTCGATGGGCTTTAGCGCCGCCACCACTTCGTCGCGGATCTCCGGATCCGTCAATAGCGCATTCAGCAGCATACGCTCATCCGGACGCAATGCGGTCTTGGGCCGCTCCAGCGCTTTCTCCTGCCGATTGGCCACAGCCTTCCGAAAACTGTCGAGCACCATACCGCGATCCACGCCGATATAGCTCGCCACATCGTTGGCGATCGCCGAACGCTCCAAGGGATCGGAAATGCGCTGCACCGCGGGTAACAGAAACTGCAACACGGCAACTACCCCTTCGCTTGTGTGAACATCATACTTGGTTCTGGCGCGATCCGCTAGCCAGTAGAAGTACCCCTTGGCCTTCTCGATCCGATCCCGATAAGCTTCCGCGCCGCGCTCCTTGCAATACTCGTCCGGATCGAGCCCGCCATCCAATTCCATGATGCGAACGTGCATGCTCTCTTCCAGCAGCAGGTTGATGGAGCGCTCGGCCGCATTCGCGCCCGGCGCGTCGGGGTCGAAGTTCACAGCGATCTTTTGCGAATGGCGCTTCAGCGATTGCACCTGCTGCGAGGTGAGCGCAGTGCCGCAAGTGGCTACCACTCCGCGGAACCCGGCAGCGCTCACGCCGATCACGTCCATGTAGCCTTCTACCAGAATGACCCGATCCTCCTTGCGAATCGCCTCTTTGGCGCGATGCAGATTGTAGAGCACGTGGCTCTTCTTATAGATCGGCGTTTCCGGCGAATTTAAGATACTTCGGTTCGTCATCGGACGCCAGCGCTCGTCCGCCATACCCAATAATCTTTCCCGCCTCGTTGTGAATGGGAAACATTAGCCGATTGCGAAAGCGCTCGTAGAAGGTGCCGTCCTGACGCCGGCCCACCAGTCCCGATTCCTCTACCTGCGCCGCCGAGAAATCCTTCTGCTCGAACAGGCGCATCAGTGTGCGGCCGGACCGCTCGGAATAGCCCAGGCCGAAATGCTCCACCATTTCCGGCGATACACCGCGACGCGTCAGGTATGCCCGGGCCTCCGCCCCGGCAGCGCCCGCCAGGTTCGCGCGAAAATTCTCCTGCGCCAGATCGTGCAATGCCAGCACTGCGCCACGCACACGTGCATCTTCATCCGCGTACTGCGACCGCTTGGGCATGGGGATGCCGTAGCGCTCTGCCAACTCCTTCAATGCTTCGTAAAAACTGATGCCCTGCGTCTCCATCACAAACTTGAAGACATCGCCCGCCACGCCGCACGAAAAACACTTGTAGAACTGGTGAACTACGTGCACCGTGAAGGAAGGCTTCTTCTCGTTATGGAACGGACACAGCCCCATGAACCGGTTGGGACCCGAGGGCCGCAACCGGACATGCTCCTGTATCACATCGACAATATTGACCGAAGACTTGACCTGCTCTGCGAAATCCATGAAGCCCTTTCCGAATATTATCCCGCACGGCGCGAAGAAGATCTCACCGTCGGCGCCCCAAGTGGTCGAGCAAAACAGATCTGAATCTGGTAAGGCACTTTCCCCCCGTTTCCCCAGTTCACCGTAGTGAAAACCCTAGGTCGGCTCATAACGTGCGGTGGGCCAAACCGGATTAACCGACGATATCTTGACCGGCTGCACCGCCCCGTAACTACACTTTGGGAAGAAGTGGGGCCTCGTGTGAATATTCTGAACGCTCTGAGCCCGCATGCCCGAGTGGCCACTGCGGTAGCGCCATTCCTGCTGGCGATCATTCTGAGACTCATTGCAGGAAAAACCCGCGTGACTCGACTCCTGTTGTCACTGAGTACAACCTGGTTTGCAATCAATATCCTGCTGACGCCGTATTCCGCCCGGATGCAGGAAGACCTCCAGACCTTATGGGGCATGTTCCGATAGCCCCCAGGATTCGCTACAATGGTCGTATAAGGAGGCCATATGGAGCCTATTTTGACCGCTGGTCCCTTGGGCCTGGGCTTGCCGGAGATTCTGGTCATTGCTCTTCTTGCTGTGCTGCTGTTCGGCGGGAAGAAAGTGGGAGAACTCGGGAAAGGCTTGGGTGAAGGAATCCGCAACTTCAAGTCTGCTGTGAAGAGCGATGAAGAACGTCTCGAAGAGCAGCGGCAGGCATTGAAGCGCGAAGAGGAGAGGCTCGAAGCAAAGAAGCAGCAACAGGCTTCCTGACGTCGCCCGCACTTTGGGTTGAGTTCATCGGCTTCACAAATTCCACAGAAAAACAAAACCCCGCAAGTCCTTCCGGACGTCGCGGGGTTTTTTGTTGGCGTTGTGCGCCGCTTACTTCTTCTTCGGCGGAACGATCGAGTCCTTCGCGGCCTTGGCCACGCGGAACTTCACCACTTTCTTGGCCGGGATCTTGATGCTCTCGCCAGTCGCCGGGTTGCGTCCCGTGCGGGCTTTGCGATCCACGCGCACCAGGCGGCCGATGCCGGGCAGAACGAATACGCCGTTCTTCTTCACTTCGGCGACTGCCATGCTCGCCAGGTTCTCCAAAAAGGCCTTCGCTGTCTTATTCGGAACTTCGCAGCCTTCCGCCAGCGACCTCATCAATTGCGTTTGAGTCATTCTTGTATTCGCCATATCTCTCCTTTTGATTCTCCCGTCATTACCATCGAACAACGTTTAGGGCCGCAGCGTTCTCACCAGCGCTGGGCCCTAATCGATATCAATCATACGGGATGGGCATGTTGATGTAAAGGGAATTGCACGAAAAAAGGCCGTTTTTCGGCGGTTTTTTGACATCGCGTCGCTGAAAAGGCCGTTTTACGGGCTTTCCGCGAACTTCCAGCCGTTTTCCCACCGCAATTTGCCCTCTGTGAACGCGCTCGAAGCCTTGTTTTTCAGGATGCGAAACGGTACTTGATTGCCGCGGGCCGCATCCAGCGCGATGCGCACCGCGGCGTGAAGTTTCAACGGCGGACCGCCCGCGCTACTCTCTTCATCGCTGGACGCGCCCGTTCGCGAACGTGTCTGATTGATCACCAGTGCCACTGCGTCCGACCGCATGACGGCCACCGACAGCCGTCGCAAACCGGATGCCAGCACCCTGCTGTGGAGCCCGTGTCCGGCCTCGCCCAATCCGGTCTCGAGTTCCAGTCGCGGAACCAGCGCTGCCGCCGAATCGATCACCAGCAGATCCAGCGCGCCCGAACTCACCAGTTGTCGCGCGATTTCGAGCGCCTGTTCGGCGGAATCCGGCCGCGCCAACGGCATCCTCTCTACCGCGATGCCGAGCCGCTCGGCTTGCGCCGGATCGAACACATGCTCCGCATCGATCCATGCCGCCGATGCCTCTTCGTCCATGGCGTGCGCCACAATCTGCATCGCCAGGGTGCTCTTGCCGCTTGAGGATGGCCCATAGATTTCGACGATGCTGCCGCGCGGAAGCCCTCCAATGCCGAGAGCCTGATCCAGCGCGACGAAGCCTGTGGAGATGGATGGACCGGCGCGCCGACCCGCGCTCTGCTCCATGCGCACAAGCTTTTGCCGGATGATGCGTTGACGGTCCTGCTCCTCCATGGAGCCTGTATTTTAGCGTCTGGGCGGCGCGGATTTGGCGGGTGCGCTCGGGGCCGGAGCCTCAGCCGCGGCGGCGACTGCCGGCTCGGGCTTGATGAGTCCCAGAGCCTTCCGCAGTTCCGTGTCGATCGTCTGCCGGATATCGGCATTGTCCTTGAGGAACTGGCGTGACGTCTCACGTCCCTGGCCGATACGGTCGCCCTTGTAGCTGAACCACGACCCGCTCTTCTCGATGATGTTCTGCGCCACACCCAGGTCGAGCAAATCGCCCTCTTTGGAAACGCCTTCGCCGTAGATGATGTCGAACTCGGCCTCGCGGAATGGCGACGCTACCTTATTCTTGACCACCTTCACCTTCGTGCGATTCCCCACCACCACATCGCCGTCCTTGATGGCTGCGATGCGCCGGATGTCCAACCGCACTGAGGAATAGAACTTCAGCGCGCGGCCGCCCGTCGTCGTCTCGGGATTGCCGAACATCACGCCGATCTTCTCGCGGATCTGGTTAATAAAGATCAGGCAGGTGCGCGACTTCGAAACCACGCCCGTGAGTTTGCGCAGCGCCTGCGACATCAATCGCGCCTGCACGCCCATGTGGCTGTCGCCCATTTCGCCTTCGAGCTCCGCCTTCGGAACCAGCGCCGCGACCGAGTCCACCACCAGCACATCGATCTGACCCGATTGCGTCAGCGTGTTGGTGATCTCGAGCGCCTGCTCTCCATAATCGGGCTGCGATACCAGGAGATTGTCGATATCCACTCCCAGCTTCTTGGCATACTGTGGATCGAGCGCGTGCTCCACGTCGATGAAGGCCGCAATGCCGCCCTTCTTCTGCGCCTCGGCTATCACCTGCAGCGCGATCGTAGTCTTACCGGAAGATTCCGGTCCGAAAATCTCGTTGATTCTCCCTCGCGGGAAACCGCCCACGCCCAACGCCGCGTCCAGTGAGATCGAGCCCGTCGAAATCACCGATACCGGTACGATGGCGTCCTTCGATCCCAGACGCAGAATCGAGCCCTTGCCAAACTGCTTTTCAATCGAGCTAAGAGCAAGGTCTAACGCGCGCGCGCGCTCTTTTTCGTCCATGATGGATTAAAACTCCGTGAAATGAGGTTGAAAGGTCCATTGTAGCAGTGGCCGCAAAGGATCAGAGATCTCATGATATTTGTGTCCCGATTGGCGCCTCCGCGCCTGGCGAGCGCCTGCCGCTATAATCAAAGCAAGAGGTTTCTAATGACTTCTCGCCTCCTCATCCTGCTGCTCATGTTCGCCCTTCCGCTCGCCGCAGCCAAGAAGACGGTATCCAGCGCCGCCGGTGACAACGACGATGTGAACCTCACCGTCACGCTGCACATCGATCCTGCCGATATCAAAGAGATGGTGGGCTCCGATCTCGAAGGCCACTATGTGATCGCGGAGGTAAGAGTGGAGCCGAAGTATGGCAAGACCGTCGCCATCGACCGTGACGACTTCCTGATTCGCAGCCGCGCCGACAACGATCACAGCAAGCCATTCGCCGCCAGCCAGGTGGCCGGGAACACCACCATGGTCATCACGCACGGTGAAGCGCCCAAGGTGAAGAACCGTCCCAGTATCGGCTTCGGCGGCATGGGCGGAATGGGCGGAGCCGGCGGGAACACGCCGAATCAGGATGAATACAAGGGCTCGAAAGCCGCCGTCAAGACCTCCGACACGGAGAATCCGCTGGAGAAGACCCTCACCGAGAAGATCCTCCCCGAAAAGAAGACCGACCAACCGGTCAGCGGCCTGCTCTATTTCCCCATCGAAAAGCAGAAGATCAAGGACCTGCAGATCGAGTACGGCGGCAAGGAAAACCGCATCACATTACAATTCAAGTAGCGTGACGCAACCTTGCGGTTTTTGGAAATCCCCCATCACCTCCGACCTGATCGTAGCCAAATCGATCGGACTCTCCGAAGTGCAACTCGACGGGTCGGACGTCTACTGGCTGGAATCGCGGCCCGATGAAGCCGGCCGCAGTGTACTGGTGAGCCTGTCGGCAGGCGATGTCACGCCGCAGCCGTTCAACGTCCGCACGCGCGTCCACGAATATGGAGGCGGCGCCTGGACCGTCTCTGAAGGGGCCATTTACTTCTCCAACGATTCCGACCGCCGCCTCTACCGCCTCGATCGCGGCGCCGCCGCTCCACGGCCCATCACGCCCGAAGGTCCGTGGCGCTATGCCGACGGCATCATCGACAAACACCGTGACCGCTGGATCGGAGTGCGCGAGGATCATAGCATCGCCGGGCACGAGCCCGTGAATCAGATCGTGGCAATCGATGCCGCGGGTACCCGCGTCTTCGCCACCGGCCACGACTTCTACTCATCGCCCAGGCTGTCGCCCGACGGTCGCAAACTGGCCTACCTGGCGTGGGACCATCCGCGGATGCCGTGGGTGGGCACCACCCTCTACCTGCAGGATCTCGAAGGCGGCGACCCCGTTGCGATCGCGGGCGGAGAGCGCGAATCCATCTTCCAGCCGGAATGGTCGCCCGACGACGCACTATTCTTCGTCTCCGATCGAACCGGCTGGTGGAATCTGTATACGGGGTGGTGGGACCGCGACACCGACAAGATCCCGATTGCGCCCATGTCGGCCGAATTCGGACGACCGCAGTGGGTTTTCGGAATGTCCGCCTATGCCTTCGCCGGACCCGGTCGGATCGTCGCCTCCTATATCGAACAGGGGCTCACCCGCCTGGCGCTGATCGACCTGAACACCAGCGCGCTGACACCCATCGATCTCCCATTCAGCGATTTCTCCAGCGTCCAGGCATCGGGCGATCGCGTCGTCTTCCGCGCCGGCTCCGCCACGAAGCCCGCCGGCATCGTGCTGCTCGACCTCGCCACGGGCCACCACCAGACCCTGAAGCAGTCGACGAACGTCGCCGACGATCCGGCACTAGCCCGCTATTTCACAAACGTTGAAGCCATCGAGTATCCCACCACCGGCGACCGCACCGCCTTCGGCCTCTACTATCCAGCCTTTAATCCCGATTACACCGCGCCCTCTGGCGACATGCCCCCGCTCCTCGTCAAGTGCCACGGAGGCCCCACGTCCGCCGCCTCCAGCACGCTCGACCTCCGCACGCAATTCTGGACCAGCCGCGGCATCGCTGTGCTCGACGTGAACTACGGAGGAAGCACTGGGTATGGCCGCGAGTACCGCGAGCGGCTCGACGGCAATTGGGGGATCGTCGACGTGGACGATTCCGTGGCCGGCGCCCGCTATCTCGCCGACCGCGGCTTAGTGGATCGAAATCGAACTGTGATCGCGGGCGGCAGTGCCGGCGGTTATACAGTGCTCGCCGCTCTAACCTTCCGCGATTACTTCCGTGGCGGCGCCAGCTATTACGGCGTCAGCGATCTGGCCGTGCTGGCCCGCGATACCCACAAGTTCGAATCGCGCTATCTCGATTCGCTGATCGGCGCATGGCCCGCCATGGAAGAGCTGTATCGCGAGCGTTCGCCCATCTTCCACACCGAGCGCTTGTCCGCGCCCGTCATCTTCTTCCAAGGCGAAGAAGATTCTGTGGTGCCGCCGAACCAGGCACAACTCATAGTCGATGCGCTCCGCAAGAAAGGGAGGCCCGTCGGCTACCTCCTCTACGCCGGCGAGCAGCACGGCTTCCGCAAAGCCGAAAACATCAAGCGCTCGCTGGACGCCGAACTCTACTTCTACGCCATCAACGTCTTCCACACCGGCCTCCACTTCTGATGTAAGGCTGGGATACACTACTCGAAGATGTCAGGGAAAGGGGTTCTGTTAGCTCTGCTCGCGGCGGCTTCGACCTTCGCCGCCGGTTCGACTTCCTACGTAGGCGCCGCCGCCTGCGCCCAGTGCCATGCCGAGGAGAGCCGTAAATGGTCGGGCTCCCGGCACAGCAAAATGGTGCAGCCCGCCACCACCGCCGGCGTCAAGGGCGATTTCGCCCGCCGCGTCGTGACCCTCCGCGGAGTCACCTATCAGCTCCGCCAGCGCAGCGGCGAGTTCTTCATCACCGAGTCCTACCTCACCGGCAAGCCCGTCGAGCATCGCGTCGACTACACCCTCGGCAACCGCCGCATCCAGCACTACCTCACCACTCTTCCGAGCGGCCGCGTGGTCGTTCTCCCGCCCAGTTGGGACATTCTCCGCAAAGACTGGTTCCACAGCTTCGACATCGGCGACCCCGACGAGACCAGCGACGTCATGGTACAGGTCTGGAACAAGAACTGTTACTCCTGCCACGTCAGCCGCGAGGAGAAAAATTTCGATCCCGCTACCAACCAGTACCGCACCGAGTGGCAGGACACCGGCACCAACTGCGAGCGCTGCCACGGCCCCGGCGCCGATCACGTCGCGCACTACACCGCTGCCGCCAAACCCACTGGCCCGTCTGGCGACGCGCTCATGCAAACTAGTCGCGAGGCCGCTAGCCCAGGTCCGGCGCGCGACATCGTCATGCAGACCCGCCTCGACCCAGCCCGCAACACCATGGTCTGCGCCCAGTGCCACTCGTTCCGCGATATCTACGTCCAAGGCTTCGCCGCCGGAGCCGACTACTACGAGCACTTCCTCCCCATCCTCGAATTCAGCCAGCCGGTCGACCACGACCCCGCCTACTGGCCCGACGGCCGCACTCGCCGCTTTTCCAACGATGCCTTCGGCCTCTGGCAAAGTGAGTGCTTCCTCAAGGGCAAGGCCACCTGCGTGGACTGCCACGTCACCCCGCACGAAGTAGAGATCGAGCGCAATCCGCAGCTTCGCCCTGACGCCAATGCGCTCTGCACGCGCTGCCACGCCGCCATTGGCAAGGCGCTCACCGCCCACACCCATCACACCGAACGCAGCACCGGCAGTTCCTGCGTCGAATGCCACATGCCGCGCACCGTCCTCAGCATTAAGGCCGAGATCCGCGACCACTCCATGAGCATTCCCGTGCCCGAGAACACGCTGCACCACGCCATCCCCAACGCCTGCAATCTCTGCCACAAGGATCGCGATGCCAATTGGGCTCTCGAGCGCATGAACGCGTGGTACACCGATGCGTCGCGTCAGAAGTGGATCCGCCGCGCCGACGCTTTCGCCAAAGCGCAGGCGCACGACCCCGAGGCGCTCCCCCTGCTTGTCGCAATTTTGAACCGGCCGTCCGAAGGCGCACTGGTGCGCGCGAACGCGCTCGGCCACCTCTCTGGCTTCTCCAGCGACCCGCGCGTGTTCAACGTGCTCGCCAAGGCGCTGACCGATTCCGAACCGCTCGTGCGAGCCCTCGCCGCCTTGCGCATGAACGTGACCGCGAACAATCGCCCGCGAGCCATCGCGGCCCTCACGAAAACCCTGGGAGATTCTTCCGCGGTAGCGAGAATTGCCGCCGCGGTTACGCTGGTCAGCCTGGGAGTGAACAACCTCCCCGGCGAAGACGGTCAGCGATTCGAAAGCGCCAGGCAACTCTTCCGTGCCCGCGCCGATCTCAACTCCGACGACGCCGATCAGCAACTCGGAGCCGGCAAGTTCTACCTGCTGACCGGGGACCCGGTCACCGCCATCGGAGCTCTGGAAACCAGCCTCAAACTGGAGCCCGACATCCCCGCCCGCTACTACTTGGCCTACGCCTACGCCCAAAAAGGCCGCCTCGACGAAGCCCGAACGCTGCTAAATCAGATCCCGCCGTCTGACGGCCAATACGCCAAAGCCCAAGCTCTATTAAAGGCAATCGCGCCCTGATGTGGCGCAGACTCATAGTCTGCCGCGCCGGGACTCATTCCGGCGCTTCTTAGTGCGCAAGCACCTTCTCGTCCCAACTAGCCCCGCGCATGTCCCCGGTCCGTTGAAACTGCTCATGCAGTCGGAACGCCGCCGAAAGTGTATGCGGAGTATACCCGCCCTCCACAATCGTCAAATAGCTCATCAGCAACTCGCGAAACTCCGGGTGCGCGCAATGATTAATAATCTCGATCGCCCGCTGGTACGGCGACTTCCCGCGCAAATCCGCCAAACCTTGCTCAGTCGCGATGATCTGCACCGAATGCTCGCTATGATCCACATGAGTCACCAGCGGCACGATCGTCGTGATCTTCCCGCCCTTCGCCGTCGACGGGCAGGTGAACGTCGAAAGGTACGCATTACGAGTGAAGTCGCCGCTCCCGCCGATCCCGTTCATCAGCTTCCGACCCATCACATGTGTGCTGTTGACGTTGCCGAAAATGTCCACCTCAATCGCCGTGTTGATCGAGATGATCCCCAGCCGTCGAATCACTTCGGGATTATTGCTGATCTCCTGCGGCCGCAGCACAATGCGCGAGCGGAACCAATCCAGGTTGTCGTAAACCTTCTGCAACACCTGGTTGGTGACGGTGAGTGAGCAACTGCTGGCGAACGTCACGCGCTCCTTCTCCAACAGCTCGATCACCGCATCCTGGATGACCTCCGTGTACATCTGAAACGGAGGAATATCCGGGATGGCTCCCCAGCGCCGCCAGAATCGAGTTGGCGATGTCGCCTACGCCCGATTGAATCGGCAGAAAGCCCTTGGGCAGGCGTCCAGTCGCCAGTTGGCCCGCCAGAAACTCCGCCACGTTCGTGCCGATCTGTCGATTGATCGGGCTCACGGCGCTGAAGCCGCGCGCCTCATCCTCCAGGTTCGTCTCCACAATGCCGACGATCTTCGAACGCGGCACCGTAATGATCGGCGACCCGATGCGATCGCTAGGAGAATAAATCGGAATCTGCCGGCGATTCGGCGGATCGGCCGGCTCGTAGATGTCGTGGATACCCAGCAGCGTCGGCGGATTGCGCCGGTTCAGTTCGATCAGGATATAGTCGGCCTGATTGCAGAAAGTCGGCGCGGTTCCCACTCCCGAAGTGAGCACGATGCCGCCGCCCGCCGTCACGTCGCAAGCCTCCACCACCGCCCAATTCACATGGCCCAGAAACCCGTAGCGGGTCACCTGCGGCATCAACGAAAGGTGCATGTCGCAGAACGCCGTCTTGCCCTGATTGATTCGATCCCGCAGGTCGTCGTTGGTCTGGTAAGGAGTGCGGAAGCTGATCGCCGCCGCCTTCGATAGTGCGCCGTCGAGCGATGGTCCGGTGGAAGCGCCGGTCAATACGCCAATCTGGAATTCGCGGCCGGCCTGGTGCTCGGCATTGGCGCGATCCGCCAGGGCCAGCGGAATCGCTTTGGGAGCGCCAGCGGGGGTGAAGCCGCTGAAACCAACGGTCTCGCCGTGGCGAATCATGGAGGCGGCTTCAGCCGCGGATAAAACAGGAAATGAGGCAATCATAAAAGTAGGGCCTATCGTTTCTGAGATTCAAACAGTGCCAGCAATTCGCGGCTGGCCGCCAGTGGTGTCATCTGGCCGCCATCCACTGCAGATTGCAGTGCGGGCAAGCGCGCCGCCACGGCATGGTTCTGCTGGAAAGCTTCCTCCAGACCAAGACTCACCAACTCGTTCATCCACTCCCGAGCCTGCTGGCTGCGCCGCCGCGCCAGGTGTCCGTTCTGTTCCAGTTGCTGCCGATGGTCCAGCACCATCTGCCACACCTCGGCGATCCCTAGATTCTGCAGCGCCGAACAAGTCACCGCCGGAGGCGTCCAGCCATCCGCTGGGGCAGGGAACAGGTGCAGCGCGCCGGCATACTCCACGCGCGCCCGCTCGGCCTTGCGCAGATTATCGCCGTCGGCTTTGTTGATCGCCATGCCGTCGATCATCTCGATAATCCCGCGCTTCATCCCCTGCAATTCATCCCCCGCGCCCGCCAGCATCAGCAGCAGGAAGAAATCGGTCATCGATCGGACCGCCGTCTCCGACTGCCCCACGCCCACGGTTTCGATGAGGATGTTCTCAAACCCCGCGGCTTCGCACAGCAGAATCGTCTCGCGTGTGCGCCGCGCCACGCCGCCCAGATGTCCGCGCGAAGGCGAAGGCCGAATGAACGCCCGCTCCTCCACGCACAAACGCTCCATGCGAGTCTTATCTCCGAGGATGCTGCCGCCCGAAAGCGGACTCGAAGGGTCGATGCTCAACACCGCGATCTCCTCCGAGTACTCGCGAATCAGATGCATGCCGAGAGCGTCGATGAACGTGCTCTTGCCCACGCCCGGAACACCGGTGATCCCGACCCGCCGCGACCTGCCCGTATAAGGAAGGATGGAATCCAGCAGCCGCGCCGCTAGCTCCGCATCCGCCGGTCGGACGCTCTCAATCAAGGTGATGGCGCGAGCCAAAATTACCCGGTCCCCGCGAATCACCCCCTCGACATACTGCGCCAAAGGAAGCCGTCCCCGAACTGTCAAAACCATAGCCTTCTCAGTGGAATTCTTCCTCGTCAAGCCGCCCGCAAACTCCTCGTCAACGCCGTCAAAATATTCTGAGCGCAATTCGGAATCACCGTCCCCGGACCGAACACCGCCACTACGCCCGCCGCCAGCAGGAACTCGTAATCCTGAGGAGGAATCACACCGCCCACAAACACGAGAATGTCCTCCCGCCCGAGCGCCTTCAACTCCGCGATCACGTCCGGCACCAGCGTCTTATGCCCGCCCGCCAGGCTGGAGATTCCTAGCACATGCACATCATTCTCAATGGCCATCCGAGCCGCTTCCCGCGGGGTCTGAAACAGCGGCCCCACGTCGACATCGAACCCGAGATCGGCAAATGCCGTGGCGATTACCTTGGCACCGCGATCGTGCCCGTCCTGCCCCATCTTCGCTACCAGGATCCTGGGCCGCCGGCCCTCTTCCACCGCGAACTCCGCAGCCATCGTCCGCGCCTTCTGGAACTCAGGATCGCCCTCGCTTTCCGACGAGTACACGCCCGAGATTGTCCTGCTGATCGCCTGATACCGTCCGAACACCGCTTCCAGCGCCGAGGAGATCTCGCCCAGCGTCGCCCGCACCCGAGCCGCGTCGATCGCCAGTTCCAACAGATTGCCCGTGCCCGATTTCGCCGCCTCAGTCAACGCGCCCAGCGACGCCGTTACCTTGGCCGCATGGCGCGTCCGCCGGATTTCCGCCAGCCGCGCCAATTGCGAGTCGCGCACCGCCCGGTTGTCCACCTCGCGCACTGCCAGTTGCTCTTCCTCGTCCAGCCGGTACTTATTGACCCCGACAATCGTCTCGCGCCCCGAATCGATCTGCGCCTGCCTGCGCGCCGCCGCTTCCTCAATCCGCATCTTGGGAATGCCGGTCTCGATCGCCTTCGCCATACCGCCCAGCGCTTCGATCTCCTGAATGTGATGCCATGCCTTGTGCATCAACTCCTGCGTCAGGCTTTCCACGTAATAGCTGCCGGCCCACGGATCCACCACTTTCGTGATGCCCGTCTCCTCCTGCAGGTAGATCTGCGTATCGCGCGCAATTCGCGCCGAAAAATCGCTTGGCAGCGCGATCGCTTCGTCGAGCGCGTTGGTGTGCAGCGACTGTGTGTGCCCCAGCACCGCCGCCAGCGCCTCCACGCAAGTGCGCGGCACGTTGTTGAACACGTCCTGCGCCGTGAGGCTCCAGCCCGAGGTCTGCGAATGCGTGCGCAACGCCATCGACTTCGGATTCTTCGGGTGGAAGCTCTTGATGATCTTCGCCCACAGCACGCGCGCCGCCCGCAGCTTCGCGATCTCCATGAAGTGGTTCATCCCGATGCCCCAGAAGAAGCTCAGCCGCGGCGCAAAGCTGTCGATGTCCAGGCCCGCCGCTACACCTGTGCGGATGTATTCCAACCCATCGGCCAGCGTGTAGCCCAGTTCGATATCGGCCGTCGCCCCCGCCTCCTGCATGTGATATCCGCTGATCGAAATGCAGTTGAATTTCGGCATGTTGCCGGAGCAGTAGCGGAAAATATCTCCGATCAGCTTCATGGAGGGCAGCGGCGGATAGATATACGTGTTGCGCACCATGAACTCTTTCAGGATGTCGTTCTGAATCGTGCCGCTCAGTTTCGCCGGCGTTACACCCTGCTCCTCGCCCGCCACAATGTAGAACGCCATGATCGGAAGCACCGCGCCGTTCATTGTCATCGAGACCGACATCTGGTCCAAAGGAATCTGGTCGAAGAGAATCTTCATGTCCTCGACCGAATCGATCGCCACCCCGGCCTTGCCCACATCGCCCACCACGCGTTCGTTATCCGAATCGTAGCCGCGATGCGTCGCCAGGTCGAACGCCACCGAGAGTCCCTTCTGCCCGGCCGCCAGATTCTTCCGGTAAAACGCGTTCGATTCCTCGGCGGTCGAAAATCCGGCGTACTGCCGAATGGTCCACGGCTGCATCGCGTACATCGTCGAATAAGGACCGCGCAGGAATGGAGCCACGCCCGCCGCGTAGTCCAAATGCTCCATCGCGTACAGGTCGTCGGCGCTGTAGCTGCTTTTTACCGGGATGCGTTCCGACGTCATCCACGGAGCGGCTTCCTCTCCGGAACCCGGCTCCGCTGGCACGGCCTGCGGCGTGTAATCGATCTTTGTGAAGTCCGGTTTCATTGACTATTTCTCCATTCCCAGACGGGTCTGCCATTCGCTCAGGGTCTGAACGGCATCGCTCATGATATGAATGAAGCCTTGCACCCCGGCCGCTTTCAAGGCATCCATCTGTTCCTTCGGATTGCCCGCCACCAGCACCGGCGTCGATACGCGGCCGCACACTTCCTTCGCCAAATCCAGATACTCGGGGTCCGAGCTGCACAGCACAATCAGATCCGCGCCCGCGCTCTCATACTCCTCCCCTTCCACTACGTCGAAGCCGGCGCAACCGAAGAAGTTGAAGGAGAAGTTGGCCCGCGCCATCCGCATCTTCAGGTCGCCCCGCTTCAGCAGCAGCACCGTCGGAAAGCGACCCGTTCGCACCTGGTGTCTCACCGTGCGCTCGCGGATCTTCTCAAACGGTTCCGCCAGCCGGAAGGCCGGAAACCGCGCGCCCTCCAGATCGGGCAGCGCTTCCGTCTCGGGCGTCTTCTCGTTCAGGTTGGGATAGTTGTTGACCCCCACCAGCGTCCTGCGCCGCGACGAGACGGCCTTCCGGCGCACCGCGCGAGTCTCGGCCAGCGCCTTCTCAATCGACCCCGAGGAGGCCGCCGCGGCATATCCGCCTTCGGACTCCACGCTTTGAAATAGCGTCCACGCGCTACGCGCCAAGGCATCCGTCAGCGCCTCAATGTAATACGACCCGCCGGCCGGATCCGATACCGCGTCCAGATGCGCCTCCTCGCGCAGCACCCTCTGCACGCTCAGCGCCAGGTGCGGCGAAAAGCCGAACGGCTCCACCGTCAGTCCGTCGCATCCGCCGATTACCGCCGACATCGCTTCCGTAGTGACGCGCAGCAGGTTCGTGTAGCGGTCGTAAACGCTCTTATTGAGCCGCGACGTGCGCACATGCATGCGCATGGCGCAATTCTCCAGGTGCGCCGGACCGAACGCCGCCACGGCCTGCGCCCAGATCATCCGCGCCGCGCGCAATTTTGCGATCTCGAAAAAGTAGTTGGAGCCCACCGCATACACGAACTCCACCTGCCCCGCCGCAAAATCTACCCCGACCGTTGTCGCCACGTAGTGCAGCCGTTCCACGCCCTCGGCCAGCGCATAGGCCAGTTCCTGCACCGCGTGCGCGCCCGAATCGTGCAGATGGTCGGCGCGGATCGCCGTTGGCCGCAGATAGGGTTCCTGCTCCGTCTCCCACGCCTTGCCGCTGCCGCGCACGAAGGGAAACTGCCCCGGTTGCGTCTGAATTTGCGGTTCCAGCCCGGCCAGGTTCTCCCGCCGGTAGTAAGGGCGCACCGGAATTCCTTCATCGGTGCGCCATACCAATTTCTTATCGTAGTCAGCGCCCTTCAGGTCTTTCTGAATGGCCGCCTGCCAATCCGCCGTGGGCACCGGAGGGAAGTCCGCGCCCAAATGCAGGAGCTCGACCCCCGCAGCATCCTCAGGCATGGACGCCCTCCTGCACCACTTCCAGCAAGTAGCCGAAGGAGGCCGTCTCCGTGGTCTTCGGGTGGACGAAGAAAACCGTAGTCCCGCGCGAACCCTTGCGCGGAGCGGCGTCGATCAGCTTGAAGCCGTTCTGCTTCATGTAGTCGTACGCCTTGACGACATCCGCCACGCGCAGCGCTACGTGCGCCATCCCGCCGCGGCCGCCGTTCTTCTCAATCTGCTTGGCCACCGGCGAATCCGCATTCAACGGCTCCAGCAACTGCACCAGGTTGGGTCCCTCGCCCACCTGCAGCAGCACCTCCCTCACCTGATCGCGCCCCAGAACGTCTTCCCGATGCACCTCTTGAAATCCGAGCGTGCGATACGCCGAGACCTGTGCTTCCAGTTCTCCCGGCTTCACCGAGATGGCGACATGGTCAAAAAACAGGAACCCTGGGATTTGCTTCAATTCGGTATTCATGGCTATTCGAACTCCACCACAACCTGCCCGCTTTGCACGCTATCGCCCGCTGCCACTTTGATGGCCGCCACCTTGCCGGCCACCGGCGAAGTGACGCTGGTCTCCATCTTCATGGCTTCCAGAATGAGCAGCACATCGCCCACCTGCAGCGTTTGCCCGGGCTGCGTCACCGCGCGCACCACTATGCCCGAGACCGGGCTACGGCACACTTTGCTCTGGTTTACGGGCGAAGCGTCTGCTACCGGTTTCACCGGGGCCTGGGTCGGCGATGCTGCTGGAACGCGAACCGGCGACGGGTCCATCACGTAGCCGCGCGGAGCCGCCGGAGCGTCCGGCTCGGACGCTTCCACATCTACTTCGTAAGTCTTGTCATCGATGTTAATCTTGAGCTTCACGATGTCTCCTAACTATGCAGCCGGTGAGAAGCCTGTATGCTGGCGCGGCCTTCCGAGGCCCACGCGCCCGAGCTGATCAACCGGATCTGCCGGATGTGAACGCGAACTCCGAGATACGCCGCCAGCGCCGCGGAGATCGCCAATACCTCTTCTTCAGTGATGCCCTGCGAAATCGCCGCCGGGGGCGGCGGAGCAGCGGCAGCTATCGGGGCGGCAGCCACCGGAGCAGCCGCGACCGGCCGCTCCAGAAACGCCACGCGAGCGGAGAGCGACGCCACCTGCTCGCGGAGGTCTTCGATTAGGCTTACCAGTTCCTCGGGAATGGTTTCCGTCATGCGAGTTCTCCTCTCTACAGCGGCATCAGCCCGTGCTTCTTGGGCGGACGCAGTTCGCGCTTGGTGTGCAGATACTCCAGCGCCTTGGCCACGTGATACCGGGTCAATGAAGGCTCAATCACCGCATCCACCAGCCGCCTTCCCGCGGCGACATAAGGATTGGAGAAGGCTTCGCGGTAGCGCTCAATCAGTTCCTTGCGCTTCGCCGCTTTGTCTGTAGCTTCCGCAATCTCCTTGCGGAATACGATCTCCGCCGCGCCCTCAGCGCCCATCACGGCCACCTCGGCGGTCGGCCACGCGTACACGCGATCGGCTCCCAGGTCCTTGCCGCACATCGCCAGATACGCGCCGCCATAGCACTTGCGCAGAATCACCGTGACTTTCGGAACCGTGGCGGCGGAGTATGCAAACAGCATTTTGGCCCCATGCCGGATGATGCCGCCGTACTCCTGCTGCACGCCCGGCAGGAAGCCAGGTACGTCCACAAACGTCAGCAGCGAAATGTTGAAGGCGTTGCAGAAACGGATGAAACGCGCCGCCTTGTTCGAGCAGTTGATGTCCAGCACGCCCGCCTGCTGGCACGGCTGGTTGGCGATGATGCCGACCGTTCGACCGTTGATCCGCGCGAAGCCCACCACGATGTTCATCGCGTACCCGGCCTGTACTTCCATGAAGTCGGCGAAATCCACCACCTTCGTGATCACGTCGCGGACATCGTAGCTCCGCTTCGTTTCCACCGGCACAATTTCGTCCAGCGCCGGATTGGCGTCGATATTGGGGTCGCCTTCCACCTGTGGCGGATCTTCCAGGTTGTTGTTCGGCAGGAAACTCAGCAGCTTCTGGCAGAGTTGCACCGCGTGGGCATCGTTCTCGGCGATGAAGTGGATCACGCCGGAGTGCGCCATGTGGGCGTCAGCCCCGCCCAACTCCTCCGCTGTTACGGTCTCACCTGTCACGCCTTTGATCACTTGCGGACCGGTGATGAACATCTGCGCCCCGCGCGCCTGAATAATGAAGTCCGTCAGCGCCGGGCTGTACGCCGCCCCACCCGCGCACGGTCCCAGGATCAAAGAAATCTGCGGCACCGCGCCCGAGAGCATCACATTCGTATAAAACACCTTGCCGTAGCCCGAGAGCGAGTCGATGCCCTCCTGCACCCGCGCGCCGCCCGAGTCGTTAATAAAGATGAACGGCGACCCGGTCTTCAACGACTGCATCATGATGTCGGCAACCTTAATTGAGTGGATCTCGCCCGCCGACCCGCCCGACACCGTGAAATCCTGGCTCGCCAGATGCACCAGTCGGCCGCCGATCGAGGCCGCGCCCGTCACCACCCCATCGGCCGCCAGGCTCTTGCCCTGCATGCCGAACAGCACCGAGCGGTGCTCCGCAAACATCCCGGCCTCATCCAGGCTGTCCGGGTCCACCAACGCATCGATTCGTTCCCGCGCCGTCAGCTTGCCCGACTTGCGCTGCTTTTCCAGCTTGTCCGCGCCCCCGCCGAGCTTCGCCTCCTTCGTGCGTTTTCGTAATTCCTCGACTTTGTCCTGCATCGAAACTGTAATCGTCGCCATAAATGTTCCGCCTTCTATGAACTCGATTTCGTGCCCCGCTTATGCCGGCGAGACGGTTACCTTGTGAGTGTTGCCATTTAACTTCACGTCGTACGTGATCGTGGTTCGAACCGGGCCCTTGCCCGTCTCGGGCACTGGCGCTGCGGCGGGTGCTGCCGCGGCCGCCGCCTTCGCGTTCGGGTCCTTCCCCAGGTTCTTCGGACCCTGGTCGCGCGTCCCGAAGAACTTGGCCGCTACCTGGGGGAACATGGCATGCGTCAGCACGTCCTCGTCCGATCCGTTGCAGCCCTTGGTTTCGAGCGCCGCGGCGCGCAACTGCTGCCACTCCGGCTTCAGCAGATCGGCCGGCCGTATGTCGATGGGGTCTTTCTTCGATTGCTTGGCCGCCTGCAGGATGAGCGCGCGGTCGCGCTGTCCGATGGTCTCGCCGTAGTAGCCCAGCATCAGATCGGCGAACTCGCCGGTCAATACCTTGTAACGCCCCATCATCACGTTGAACACTGCCTGCGATCCCACAATCTGGCTCGATGGCGTCACCAGCGGTGGATAGCCCGCATCCTTGCGCACGCGCGGCACTTCCTCCAGAACCTCCTGCAGCTTGTCGCCCGCGCCCTGCTGCTTCAACTGGCTTTCCATATTGGAGATCATGCCGCCCGGAATCTGGCTGGCGAAAATCTCCGTCTCCACGCCCGTGATGTTGGACAGATACTCCTTGTACCGCGGCCGGATCGTATTGAAGTACCGCTTCAGGCTGAGCAGCCGTTTCGCATCCAACTCCGTGGTGAAGCCCGTCCCTTCCAGCATCTCCACCAGGCTCTCGGTAGGATTGTGGCCCGGTCCCAGGCTCAACGAACTGATCGCGGTGTCTACGCAATCCGCGCCTGCCTCAATCGCCTTCATCAGGCTGACCATGGTCACTCCGGTGGTGGCATGCACGTGCACGTGGATGCGAACCTCTTCGCCGCACGCTTCCTTGATGCCTTTCACAATTTCGTAGGCCGGTTGCGGCTTCAGCAGCGCGGCCATGTCCTTAATGCAGATGGAATCGCAGCCCAATTCGAGCAGCCGTTCGGCCTGCTCCACGAACAGCGTGGTGGTGTGCAGCGGGCTCACCGTGTAGCAGATGGTGCCCTGCGCATGCTTGCCCGTCCGGCGCACCGCGGCCACGGAGCGCCGCAGATTGCGAATGTCGTTCAGGGCATCGAACACGCGGAACACGTCCATGCCGTTCTCCGCCGCGCGCTCCACAAAGCGGTCCACCACCGTGTCTTCGTAATGACGGTAGCCCAGTAGATTCTGCCCGCGCAGCAGCATCTGCAGCCTGGTGTTGGGCATCAGCTTCCGAAAGGTCCGCAGCCGCTCCCAGGGATCTTCATTCAGGAAGCGAATGCAGGAGTCGAACGTCGCGCCACCCCAGCATTCCACCGACCAGTAACCTGCCTGGTCCAGGTCCGCACAGGCCGGAACCATATCTTCCATGGCCATCCGCGTAGCCATCAGACTTTGATGCGCATCACGTAGAATTAGTTCGGTAACATCAATCTTCTTTGGCATAAAACCCTTTCATTCCGCGGCCTTTTCGGCCAAGGCCTCAACCGATTGCGTTGCAGCCGCACGCTCGCTCGACAACATCCGCTCCAGGCGGAAAGAGACCGAGGCCAGCGAGTGGTATAGATCCTCGTTCTGCAGAATCACGAATTCGGGAACACGTAGATGGACCGGCGCGAAGTTCCAAATCGCGCGCACCCCGGCCTCCACCAACAGATTCGCAACGGATTGCGCAGCCGCGGGCGGGGTGGCAATCACGCCCAGATGGATATGCATCCGTCTGCCTAAATCGACCAAACTGTCCAGGTGCAATACCTCACGCCCGGCGATATATTGGCCGATCTTGTGCGGATCGGTGTCGAAAGCCGCGACAATGTCGAATCCTACCTTACGGAACTTCTCGTATCCCAGCAGTGCGCTGCCCAGACTGCCAGCTCCGACCAAAAAGGCCTGATTTGTATTGTTCCACCCAAGGAAGTTCTCGATCCAGCGAGCCAGTACGACCAGCGAATACCCCACTTTGGGCTTCCCGACAATACCCGTAGCTTCAATGTCTTTGCGGACTTGCGTGGGGTCGAGGTTGAGAGCGGAGGCGATGGCGGTGCACGAAACGTTGGGCACCCCGGTGAGCATCATGGCCTGCAGCAAATGGTGGTAAAAGGACAACCGCCGCAAACTGGCTTCCGGAACAGCGCGAACTGTAGGAGGAAGAACCGGGTCCATATCGAGAAAACCTTATCGATAAACTTTTCTCGATTTCAGAATATCACAAAATAGAAATTCAGAGCCGAAATACTTATTTATCGTTAAACATGCCTGCTGGCATCCTACCGAGCCGCGACCGTAAAGGAGCCGGTGCTTTTTGTGTCGGTGCCGTTTGACACCCCGCCACCTGGCAAGTACCATACAGCGGTAAGCCGCGCCCGAAGGAAGGATCAAATGGGGATTCTGAAATCCGCCAAACCCGCCATCATCATCTGCACCAGAGATCGCGCCCAAGCCACCAGTTTCTACCGCGACACGCTGGGGCTGCCGCTAGCCAACGAAGACAACTTCGCCGCCGTCTTCCATACCGGTGGAGTCACTCTTCGCGTGTCCTTTGTGGCCGACTTCACACCCCACGAGCACACTATCCTGGGCTTCCAAGTGCCGGATGTGAAAGCCACCGTGGAAGCCCTGCGCCAAAAGGGAATCACCTTCAACCGCTACCCCAACTTCGGCCAGGACGAACTCGGCATCCTCACCTTACCCGGAGGACTGGAGCACGTCGCTTGGTTCAAAGATCCCGACGGCAATGTGCTCAGCGTCACTAATGCCTGAGAGCCCTACTGACCGCAAGGCTTGCAGTGCGTCTCTCGTGTCAAACTGATCAACAAACACGCCGCGATCGACCATCCCGCCACCAGCAGGAACGCCGTCTGAAACGCCGCCACGTCATACACCCGAGCGCCTCCCGCCATTTGGCCCGACCACCGCTGATCCAGCACGCGCCCGATCCCCGGCTGCAGCAGTGTGGGTCCGATCATGTTCCCGATGTTGATCGCCCCCGAAATCGTCCCCAGGAACTGGAGCGGCACCGATTCCTTGCCGTACGCAAACCCAAGCACCACCGCCCCGCTCGCCAGGCTGGTGAGCGCTGCCACTGCCACAAATCCCGCCAGCGGCAATTCGCTCACGTAGAACATCACCAGCCACCCCATCGCCGAAATCGCCGAGCCTGCCAGGTAGATCGGTTTCCGCCGCCCGATCCGGTCCGAGAGCGCTCCGCAAATGGGGCTCGCGACTGCCCAGCAGACAATCATCACCGAGCACACCGCCGCCGCCTTCGCCGGTGTCAGCCCGAAGCGCGCCCGCAGAAACGGCGTGCCCCACAGTCCCGTGAATGCCAGAATCGGTCCCACGATGCCGCCTTGCGCGAAGAAGATCAGCCACGTATTGCGGTACGTGAACACTTTCCGGAACCCCGCTAGAATTCCGGCCATCGTCGACTTGCCCCGCCCCTGCAGCGCCGCCGGAGCATAGCTGGCCAGCTCGATGCTCGAAGGATCGTCCTTCACGAAAGCCCACGCCAGCCCCCACACGCCCAGCAGCACCACCGCCGAACCCGCCACCACTCCGCGCCAACCGAACCGCTCGATCAGCAATCGCAGCGGCACCTGCGCCACTAGGGCACCGATGTTGCCGAAGAAGAGTCCCAGGCCCGACAGCATCGCGAATCGTCTCGCCGGAAACCAGTGCGTCGCCAGTTTCAGCAGCACCAGCCATCCCACCGCCGTTGCTCCGCCCACGATTGCACGCCCCGCGCACGCCAGCGCGAAGTTGTCCGTCGCTCCGAAAATCAGTGTGCCCGCCGCTGCCGAGACCGCGCCCCAGCAGAGCAGCTTCCTGGCCCCCCACGAGTCGATCAGCACTCCTACGGGCACCTGCATCGCCACGTAGAAATAGAAGTAGAACGCCGACAGGTTGCCCAGATCCTTCGCGCCCATGTGGAAGTCGCGCATCAACTCCGACGTCATCACCGCCGGAGAGACCCGCTGGTAGAATCCCGTCAGATAAAACAGTGCCGCGATTCCCCAAACCAGCCAGCAGCGCCATGCGGGCGGTGGCTTCAACTCCGCACCGTCCTCGCAGTCGCATACGCAAAGCCCTTGGGCAGCCCGGCCGCCGCCACGTTCCCGTACAGCGATTCGCCCGGCAGACCCTCCGCGATGATCGCTCGCGCCGCGATCAAACGCTCCAGATCGATCCCCGTTCTCAACCCCATCGACTCCAGCAGAAACGCCAGATCCTCGGTCACGATATTCCCCGTCGCACCCGGCGCGTATGGACATCCCCCGAGTCCGCCCTGCGACGCGTCGAACGTGTCCACCCCGGCCTCCAGTGCCGCCACCACATTCGCCAGTCCCTGTCCGTACGTGTTGTGGAAGTGCGCGGCGCCCGCGTGTTCCCCAATCTCGCGCCGCAACCGTTGGAACATCCGCTTCACCTGCACCGGATTGGCCCACCCTGCTGTGTCCGATAGCCCCACCGACCCCGCGCCCGCCTCCACCAGCCTCACCGCCATCTGCATCACCCAGTCTTCGTCCACTGCGCCCTGCAGCGTGCAGCCGAACGCTGTGGAGATGCCGACCTCGATTCCCGGAAGGCGGCCGGGCAGCACGCACGCTTCGCGCACTACTTCGATTGCTTCCTCGGGAGTCATGCGAATGTTCGCCATGCTGTGGGCGTGCGACGCCGACACCGGAAAGTTCAGCTTGTGTACGCCCGCCGCGATGGCGCGCTCCGCCCCCTTCACATTTGGAGCCAGCGCCAATACCGTGAGTCCGGGAATCTTCAGCGCCTCACGCACCACCTGGTCGGCATCCGCCATCTGCGGCAGCAATTTCGGCGATACGAACGAGCCTACTTCGATCTCGCGGATTCCCGCCGCCGCCAGCGCCGCGATCCAGCGATGCTTCACCTCGGTGGGCATTGCGCGCGCGATGCTCTGCAGCCCGTCGCGCGGCCCCACCTCGCTCACCAGGATGTCGATTTCAGAGGAGCGCTCCGGCATGGTCAGAAGGTCTCGGTATTGTAGAACTCGCCGAATAATTCGGCCTCCGATGGCTTGTCTTCGGGAATCGGGCGCGACACCCACGTGACCTGCATATAGTGCTTCAGCGAGATGTTCTCGTTAGTGATGTTGCCGCCCCACACCCCGCATCCCATGCTCGACGTCATCGGCATGCCGTTGTTGAACGCTCCCGCGTTGGCCTTCGATTGCGGCTGCCGCACCATCATCCGGCTCACCGGAGCGGTCAGCGCCAGTTGGTGGATGTGCTCGTCATCGAAGGAGTAAATTCCGCAGGAGTGCCCCTTGCCGCCCACGTCGTAGATCTGCCGCACCATCTCCAGCGCGTTTTCGAAGCCGCTGTAGCGGAAGATCGCCAGCACCGGTGCCAGCTTCTCGCTCGAAAGCAGGTGCTCCTTTCCAATGCGGCTCTCCTCCACAATGAGGAACTTCTTGTCCTCGGCAATGTGGAACCCCGCGATCTCCGCGATCTTCGCCGCTGGGCGCGCGATCGTCCCGCTCGTCCGATGACCTTCCGCATCCCACATTGCAGCCAGCAGCCTTTGCTTCTCTGCGTCCGTAACCAGGTAGCCGTGCTCGCGCTGCAACTGCTCCAGGAACCGATCGTAGATCGACGAGTCCACCACCAGATTGCCGTCCGCCGAGCACCCCGACCCGTTGTCCGACGTCTTACTCAGCCGCGTATTGCGCGCGGCCTCTTCAATGTCGGCGGTCTCGTCGATCACCATCGTGGCATTGCCCGCGCCCACCCCGTACGCCGGCTTGCCCGAACTGTATGCTGCCTTCACCATGGCGCTGCCGCCCGTCGCGATAGTCAGGTCGCAGATCGCCATCAACTCCTGGGCCAGCGGGATACTCGGCCGTTCGGCGCATTGAAAAAGATCTTCCGGCGCGCCGTATTTCTTGAGGCACGCGCGCATAATCCGCACCGTCTCCACGGTGGTATTCTTGCTCGCCGGATGCGGCGAGAAGATGATCGCATCTTTGCACTTCAGCGCGTAGATCCCATTGCCCGGCTCCGTCAACGCCGCATTCGTCACCGGCACAATCGACGCGATCACCCCCGCCGGCTTGGCGTACTTAACGATGCCCTTTTCCGGGATCTCCTCGATAATGCCCATGCTTTTCTGCCGCAAAGCATCGCGCAGAATTCCCAGGATCTTGAAGCGCTTGTTAGGCCGGCCATCCCGGTCACCCAGCCCGCTCTCGTCCACGCCCATGTGCGCAAGGCGAGTCGCTGTCTTCTCGTTCGCCGTTGCCCAGGCCACCGCCTGGCACAAACGGTCGATGGTGCGCTGATCGTAGCCTTCAACGGCCCGCATGGCACAGCGAGCCCTCTGCAGAAGTTCCTGCGCATACTGCTTCTCTTCTTCCGTGATCGCCCTGGCCATCGCTTCGCTTTCCCTACGAACCAGCTCGGTAGATATCGTTGATGTTCCAATGTCCCGGCGTAGGAGTCGGCACATTCTCCATCGGCACTTGGATCACCGTGGGAAGGTCCGAGGCCAGCGCCTCTCGCAATGCCGGACCCAGCTCGCCAGCCGATTGCACCGCCACGCCGCGCGCTCCGAAGCCCCGCGCAATCGCCGCGTAGTCCACCGTGTAGGTTTCGCCGTTGCGCTCGAACAGGCAGCCGAAGCTCCAGCCGTAGTGCATCTTTTCCAGGCCAGCGATGGTGCCGAAAGCCGAATTGTCCATCACCACCCACACCACCGGCAGATTCGCCTCCATGGCCGTCGCCACCACTGAGGGATTGCTGCCGAACGCTCCATCGCCAATTAGCGCCACAGCCGCGCGATGCGGTTGCGCCATCTTCACTCCCAGCACGGCGGAGGGGCCGAACCCCATCGTCGCGAGGCCGCTCGGCGTGATGAACGTGCCCGGAACGGTGATGGGGAATTGCTGCCCCACACCGTTCTTGTTCCATCCCACATCGGTCACAATGAATCCATCCTCCGGCACCGCCGCGCGCAGTTCCGCCAGAATCCGTTCGGGACGCATAGGAAATTGATCCGAGCCGCGCTGGTGCGCCCAATTGCTGGCAAACTCCTGGCGGCCTCTTGAAATGCGCCCACGCACATCGCCCCGTCCGCGATGCTCGGTGTCCCGCGCCGCGTCCACTAGCGACCCCAGTGCCAGCTTCGCATCCGCCACCACGCCCAACTCGGTCGGGAAGTTCCGCCCGATTTCCGCCGGATCGATGTCGATGTGCATCAGCCGCCCGGGAGGAATCGCAAACGTGAATCGCGGATCCCACGAGCTCGACGAGGCCTCCGCCAACCGCGTTCCCACCGCGAGAATCAGGTCGGCTGTCCGGCACATTTCGTTCGCAATCGGTGTGCCCCAGAATCCGGTCATCCCCAGCAGCAGCGGATGCGCCTCATGCATGCAGCCCTTGCCCATGAGCGTGTGCGCCACCGGCACTTCGAGCGCTTCCGCCAGCGCCGCCAGTTCCGCCGTAGCGCCTGAGGACAAAACGCCGCCGCCTGCATAGATCACCGGATGCTTGGCCTCGGCCAGCGCGCTCACAATCTGCGCCACTGCCGCCGGGTCCATGGCTGGACGCGCCACCGGAGCCGGCATTTTCTGGAATGCGTCCACCGGCAGATCGGCCGAGAAGATATCCATCGGCACGTCCACCAGCACCGGACCGGGACGGCCGCTCTGCGACAGATGAAACGCGCGCTCCACAATCCGAGGCAGGTCGGCGGGCCGGTCCACACGATAGATGCGCTTGCAAAATGGACGGTACACTTCGAACTGGTCGCCATCCATGTGGAGATTGATTTCCTGGTGCGGATGCCGCCCGAAGTAATGCGAAGGCACATCGCCCGCAATCACTACCATTGGAATGGAATCCAGCGCCGCGTTGGCGACGCCGGTCGCCGCATTCGTCAAGCCGGGTCCCAGGTGCGTCAGCAGCACGCCGGGCTTTCCCGATGCGCGCGCATACCCATCGGCCGCGTGCGCCGCAACCTGTTCATGCCGGGTGGAAACGAACCGGATGCGGCTCTTTCCCAGCGCATCCAGAAAGGCAATCACCGTGTGTCCGCAGAGTCCGAAGATGATCTCGACGCCCAGTTGCTCCAGATAATCCGTCAGAAGATAAGCTGCAATCCTCGTCTTTCCCGCGGTCATTTCGCCCGTTACCGGCTCTTGAAAGGTCGCCATGGTTCCAATCCCTTCTGTCCTTCAAACTTACTTCTACTGCCTTTACGGAAGCGCGAACGCAATCACCGTATCCGCGCGGCTGCGGTCGCCCAGGAAGCCGCCGCCGGTGGCCGTAATCACAATGTACTGCTTGCCGTCTTTGCCCTGGAACGTGATGGGGGCCGAGTGCGCGCCAGCATCGATCTTCGTTACCCAAACTTCCTTGCCGCTCTTCGAATCGAACGCCCGGAAGCGGCTGTCGTCGGTCGCACCGATGAACACCAGTCCTCCGGCCGTGGCCAGCGATCCACCGATGTTCGGCCGCCCGGTATTCTGCTTATCGGCAGGCAGGCTCTCTGTGATGCCAAGCGTGCTCTGCCACGCGATCTCGCCCGTATTCACGTTAATGGCGAACAGGCGTCCCCACGGCGGCTGGTTGCACGGCATATTGCTCTCGGGCTCCCAGAAGCGGCTGTTCCCGTTGTAGCCGCTCCGGCTGTACCGTTCCCCGTTCTTCACCATCTGGTTGAGACTGC
Organism: uncultured Solibacteraceae bacterium; assembly: GCA_963815475.1. Lineage (GTDB taxonomy): Bacteria > Acidobacteriota > Terriglobia > Bryobacterales > Bryobacteraceae > Sulfopaludibacter. The sequence continues at coordinate 5,427,448 of CAWFHD010000003.1, forward strand.
CGAAATCCATGGTGTTCACGAACAGGTAGCCCAGCTTGGGATCGAATGACGGTGGGTTCCAGTTGCCCCCGCCAATCGAGCTGGGGAAAATCACGCTGGGCACAATCGAGTAATGCGTGAACTGTCCGATCGCGTGCAACCCGCCGGGAATGCTGTCGAAGAGCTCCGTGCAGAATTTGTTGAGCTCCGGCGTCACCGTCGCCAGTTCTTCGCGCTTGAAGCTGTTGCGCGCCAGCGCGGGCGGTTTGAGCGGAATCGGCTGCGTGGGCCACGCCTCGTCGCCAGGCAATGCATCCTCTACTGGAACCTTGCGCTCTTCCACGCCGTAAATCGGCTCGCCCGTCACCCGATTCAGAATGTACACATACCCGCTCTTGGTCAGTTGCCCCACTGCGGGAATCTTCTTGCCCTTCTGCGTCACGTCGAAAAGAATCGGCGGCGCGCACAGATCGTAATCCCAGGTGTCGTGGTGCACCACCTGGAAATACCATTTCAACTTGCCCGTGAGCGCATCCACCGCCACCAGCGAGGTGCCGAACAGATTCTTCCCCGGACGGTCGCCGCCCCAATAATCCGTGGTCGGCTCGCCGAACGGCATATAAAGGATGCCGCGCTCCGTGTCGATCGTGAACAGCCCCCACACGTTGGTGCCTGACCGGTTCTTCCAATCGCCGGCTTTCCACGTATCGCTGCCCGTCTCGCCCGGCCGCGGCACCGAATGGAAGGTCCATAGCAGCTTGCCGGTGTGTGCGTCCCACGCGCGCGTATCCCCGGCCGCCCCCACGCTCGGTCCTTCCTGCACATGCGCGCCCGTGATCACAACGTTCTTATAAACAATGGGAGGCGAGGAGAGCCCGAAGGAGGAATTCGCCAGGCCGTTCAACGCGCCTGGCTTCATATCCACAACGCCTTCGTCGCCAAAGCCTGGAATCGGTTTGCCGGTCTTGGCGTTGAGGGCGTACAGCTTGCCGCTCGACGTCCCGAAGAACACCGTCGCGGGAGACTGCTTGTCGCCCGCCCAAAACTCCAGCCCGCGCGTGGCCGGCGCGCCGTCCTTCACGTCGTACGTCCAAATCTCCTTCGCGGTTTCGGGCTCCAGGGCCACTACGCGGCCGCCGCCGGTGGTCAGGTACATCACGCCGCCGATCACCAGAGGCGATACTTCGGAATTGCCGCCGCGACCCCCTCCACCGCGACCGCCTCGTCCGCCGCGACCCCGGCCGCCCTCCACCGCATCGCCGGCCTCACTGCTTCCCGCCGCCGGCGCTGCCGCTGCAGGAGCCGCGGCCACATTCATGTGATAGGTCCACGCCCGTGTCAGCTTGTTTACGTTGGAAGCATCCACTTGCTTCAAGGTCGAGTAGCGAGTTCCCCCCGGGTCATGTCCAAACGTTGGCCAATCGCTTTGCCCAAAGGCCGTGCCAGCAAGTGTGGCAGCGGCGGCCAATCGAAACCAACCAACTCGCATAACGTTCAATTATCCTTTAATCCAACTAGAATGCGTACTTAATCGCGAACTGCATAATCCGCGCTGTCGACGTGTTGCCGGGAGCAGTGCTCTGCGCCAGCGGAGCAATCCGTCCGAAGCTGGCGCTGTTCAACGCCGCGGTGGGTGGTCCGAACATCACGCTGTTCGATAGGTTGAACGCTTCCGCGCGAAACGTCATGGTGCTTCGCTCCCGTATGTGGAACGAGCGTGACAGCGCCAGGTCGATATTCATCACGTTCGGGCCCGAGATGGTGAACGGGCGTGTAGTTGCATAAACTCCCGCCGGAGCCGAGGCCGGAGCGAGAAATGCGTTGATGTTGAGGTAATTCAGAATGCTGCCGTCTCCGTAAACGTTGGGTGAAATCTGCTGCGCCCGCTGATTGCCTGCGCCGGTGAGTGCCACATCAGTGCCATAAGTGGCGGAGGTCAGGTTACCCGTGCTCCAGTGGTAAATCGGCGATGCCTGCCAGCCGTTCAGCAGCATCCCCATCAGCCTTCCATTCACGTGTGGTGACGTCAAAATGCCCGAGACGTTGATCTGCTCGCGATGGTCGGAGCTACAGTTGGAGCGGTCGGCGGACCGATTATTCGGGTCCACATACGAAGGTCCGGTCAGTTCCGTGGTAGACGGATCGGCCAGGCAGTGTGAGTAAGTCCAGTTAGCCAGCACGCTGAAGTTGTCCCCCAGCCGATGCTGTGCTGAGAGTAACATTCCGTTGAAGCTGGAAGTCGCCCCTGCATCCAGGTAAGCCATCGTGCTGTAATACGGTCCCCACGTCGGATTCAACAGCGTCAGCTTGCGGCGCGCCGCTATGTTCGCCGCGCTCGTGCTGGAGCACGGCCCGGCGGTCGTCAGCCCATACTGCCCCGCCGTGCAGTTGCCCGGAATGAAGATCTCCGGATTCAGTTCTGTGCTGGACCACAGATGCGCCGTGTGGTTGCCCAGATACGACCCCGAAAGTAGCCACTTACCGAACTGTCGCTGAATCGAAAGGTTCCACGTGTTGACCTGCGGATTCTTCAGATTCGTGTCGGAGAACGCATAAACGCCGCCCTGCGGAAAGAAGCCGAACGACTTGCCCGTGCCCGGATTCTGCAGGTACGGATCGCCGCCCGGGTATCCGGCCCATGGGTTCGACAGCGCGAACGGCCCGCCTGCGCGAGTCAGCGTAGCGCCCCATGGCGGATTGTTGGAAACCCGGGTGTAGAAGAACATGTGCGGCGTATCGTACAGCAACCCATAAGATGCGCGAATCGAGGTCTTGCCATCGCCGAACGGATCCCACACCACGCCCACGCGCGGCAGCACGTGATTGGCGCGATTGTTATATTGCTGGTTCGGCGGATAGCCCGCATCGCCTGGGAAGATCAGGCCCGGCGGCGGCGTCAGCACCGGCGTCGATTTCGGCGGAGTCCCCACCTTGCTCACCAGGAAGTTGGCCATGCTGAACGCCTCCACATAGGCGTCCGTGTTGCGCTGCGGCAGGTATGGCTCAAAGCGTAGTCCCAGGTTCAAACTGAGGTGGGCACTGACCCGCCAGGCATCCTGCACATACAGCCCGTAGTAATCCGACTTATCGTCGTCGTAAAAAGGCCGCCCCTGTCCGAACGCGCTAAGTTGCCCAGTGACAAAGTCGGCGTAACCCAGGCCCGTAGTTCCACCTACCGTGGAGAATTGACCGGTGAAGTTGAGGTTGCCGTTCACGCCGCGCGTGTTCTGCGCGTGCATATAAGCTCGGATATACTCCGCCCCGAACTGCAGTTGATGCCTGCCGCGGATCAGCGTCAAATCCTCGGCCCCCGAGTACGCCAGCGTATTGAAGTATCCTGGATTGCTCGCCCCGCCCGCCAGCGTAGGACCGCCCGTGATGGCCAGATTCATCTGCGCCGGAATGAACGCGGTAATTGGAATGCCGAAATCGGCGGGAGTTTGGAACGACGGAATGAATCGAGGGTTCGCGCTGCGATTCGCCGTGATGTGCGTGCTGCTCAGCAGCGTCGGGCTGATGGTATAACTGTCGCCGATCACCGTGGACTGGATGTTGTTCGACTGACCGGTAGTGCTGCCGGTGAACAGAGGATTAGTGGGATCGTAGAACAGCGGCGTATAGTTGTTCGATAACATGTACCGCGCGAACATACTATGCTTGGCGTTGAAGTTATAATCCACCTTCACCGGGATCTGATACTGTCGCTGGTTGCCGCCCGTGGAGTAGTCGATCAGGCCGCACGCATTGAGCTGATCGGTGGGCAGTAGCTTGGCGATCTTCATCGCGATGGGATCCATCTGCGATACCGGGATCACATTGTTCACGAAGGGCGCGGCCAGCGTAATCGGCTTGGTCTGGCACTGCGTGGACGCGACCACCCGAAAATCGCCGCTCAACATCGCGGGCGTCATGGAGAAGCCGGTGTTTCCGCCCGGGTTCGACCGCTTGATGGTGGTCTGCTCGCCCAGAAAGTAGAACAGTTTGTTCCGGATGATCGGACCGCCGACGGTGCCGCCGAACTGATTCTGCTTCAGGCTGTCGCGCACCAGCGCCGTGGCGCTGCGCCCGTTGAACAGGTAGTTGCGCGTGTAGTCGAAGAAGTTGCCGTGGATGGAGTTGGTGCCGCTCCGCGTCGCGATGGTCACCGACGCCGCCGCGTGCTGTCCCGTCTGCGCGCCCACCGAGCTGGTCTCCACCTTAAACTCCTGCAGCGCGTCCGGGAACGGCAGCGGCTGGTTCAAGCCGTTGAAGGGATCGTTGGCCGTGCCCCCATCCAGCGTGAAGGAAATCGTGTTGGCATTGCCGCCCGCCACCGAGATCGTGATGGTAGGGAAGTTCTTGTTGCTGTTCAGGTCGTTTGCCACCGTGCCCTGAGTGGTAGCCACCCCGGCCAGCAGGATCAACTGCGTGGGCTCGCGCGCATTCAGCGGCAACTCGGCCACCTCTTGGTGGTCGATGATCTGTCCCACGCCCGTGCTGTGCGTCTCCACCGAGAGCGCCTCGGCCTCGACCATCACGGTCTCACTCACCGCCCCGATCTTCAGAGTGGCGTTGATGGTCGGGTTCGTATTGACGTTCAGCACAATCCCCAGTTCCACGTAAGTGGCGAAGCCTTCCTTGGAGACATCCATCCGGTAAGGCCCGATCGGCAAGTTCGGAACCAGGTAGGCTCCATCCGCGCCAGTCACCGCGGTTCTCACCGCGCTGGTCTCGGTTTGCGTGAGTTTTACCTGAGCGTTGGGAATGGCGGCGCCCGAAGCATCCTGTACCGTTCCCGAAACCTGCGAAGTGGAAGCCGACTGCGTCCAGGCAGCCAGGGCAATTCCGCAAAGGCCCACAAAAAGTCGAATCGATCTCACGTTGATCGCGCCCCCCTTTGGTTGCAGCGATCCTAGCATCGGACCCCTGTGGGAACAATAGAGTAACCGTAACGGCACAGTAAAGCTCTTGGGCGCGGAGACCACCCGTGATAGCCTTGATCGGACGACAGGTGTGTGCTCCCGAACCGTGACTGTAAGGGAGTCGGTGTGTTTTTCTTAATCGACCACGGGTGCGTTTCCGAGCCGCGACCGTAAGGGAGTCGGTGTGTTTTCCGCGCCATCCCGGAGGATCTCCATGAAGAGAACGCCATTTCTATTGCTCGCCGTAAGCTTCTGTTGTTGCCTCGGGCTCCTGGTGGCGCAGCAGACGCCTCCTGCGGGCGGCCGGGGACAAGGCGGCGGTGGACGCGGCGGTCGCCAGCGTGCGGGCCGGAAAGTGGTGCTGGCCTGGGCCGACACCCGCAACGGCATCGCCCAGCACGACTCCGTCTCCCATGCGTTGGCCACCATCGAACGCCTCGGCTACGAATCCGGCCTGTGGGACACCTACATCCGCACCGATTCCAACATCGCCTCTTACAAACCGCTCATGACCACTGGCCAGCCCGCCAGCGGCGGCCCCAGCTTCAACAACGTCGACGCCATCTTCTTCATGGGCCACCGGGAAGTGGCCATCGACGATCAGCAAAAGGCTGAGCTGCTGAAGTTCGTGCATGACGATGGCAAAGGCTTCGTGGCCGCGCACGTCGCCCTGACAGCACTGATGGCGTGGCCCGAATTCGGCGAAATGCTGGGAGGCCAATTCCAGGATCACCCCTACGGCTCCGTGGCCGGAACAGTTGTGAACGAGGATCCGGCCTTTCCCGCCACGCGCCACCTGCCCGCCATATTCAACCTGACCGACGAGTTTTATCAGGTGAAGAACTTCTCCCGCGAGAAGAGCCGCGTACTGTTGCGCCTGGATACCTCCAAGCTGCCGCCCAATCAAAACCTGCTCAACAAGAACGGCGACTTCCCGCTGGCCTGGGCCAAAATGTACGGCAAAGGCCGCGTGTTTTACGGTTCTTTCGCCCACGACGCCAAGACCTGGGATAACCCCGACGTCTACCACATGTACTTCGAAGCCATCCGCTGGGCACTGGGAATGACCGATGCCGACGTGACCCCGAGGCCCTTCGCCCCGTCGACGGCTGCTGCCCAGTGAGTGTGAGCTAGGTGGTCGTGCAACCGGCGGACGCCGCCGCCCTAAGCCCGCATGGCATATCATGGCCCTATGACTCACCGGGACTCCATGCCTGAGCTCGGTACCGACTCCGACAAGAAAGCCGCGGACCAGCTCAACCGCATCCTCTCCAGCAAAGCCTTTCGCCAGGCCGACCGCCTCAAGCGCTTCCTCAGTTTCATCGTCGACGAAACCATCGCCGGCCGCGGCGAACGCCTCAAGGAATTCGTGGTCGGCGTGGAGGTCTTCGGCAAAGACAACTCCTTCGATCCGCGCAACGACCCCATCGTCCGCGTGCAGGCCCGCCGCCTCCGCGCTCAACTCGCGCGCTACTATCGCGAGGAAGGCCAGGAAGACGACCTCGCCATCGACCTGCCCAAAGGCGGCTACGGGCCGGTCTTCCGCTCACTCAAAGGCGCGCCCGCCCGGCGCTCGCTCGTCCCAGCGCTTATCAGCCGCAACACCGTTCTGGTGTTGCCCTTCGCCGATCACAGCCCCGCGGGCGATCAGGAATATTTCTGCCAAGGCCTGACTCAGGAAATCATCCACGCCCTCACTGGAATGGAGGAGATCCGCCTGGTGGCATGGAACAGCTCCGGTTCGGACAGCAGCGACCCCATGCGCGCGGCCGCCGACCGCCCCAATGCCGCCATGATGATCGGCGGCAGCGTTCGACTCTCGGACAGCCACGTGCGGATCTCCATGAACCTCATCGACACCGCCAGCGGCTGCTACGTATGGTCCGGCTCCATCGATCGCAAGCTGGAGAATATCTTCGCCATCCAGGAGGAGACCGCCCGCCTCATCGGCGAGCAATTGAAGGCCGAACTGGCCGGCGCGCACGCCAAGGGGACGCGCGGTCCCACCGGCAACCTGGCCGCCTACAACCTTTATGTGCAGGGTCGGTATCACCTGAATCAGCGCACCGAAGAAGGCCTGCGCAAGGCGGTGGAGTTTTTCGAGAAGGCCATTGTGGAGGACGCCCAGTACGCGCACTCCTATTCCGGGCTGGCCGATGCCTACAGCCTCTTGGGCCATTATGGAGTGCTGACGCCGGCCGAAGTCTGGACCAAGGCCGCCTCCAACGCCGCATGGGCGGTGCTGGAGGACGAAAACTCCACCGAGGCCCACACGTCGCTGGCCCACGTGAAGTCCACGCAGGATTGGGACTGGCTGGGAGCGCAGCACGAATTCCAGCGCGCCATCGCCCTCGACCCACGCTACCCCACCGCCCATCACTGGTACGCCGTCTCCTGCCTGGCCCCGCTCGGAAAACTGGAGGAGGCGCGCGAAGAGATGATGCTGGCCCAGGCGCTCGACCCGATCTCGTCGATCATCGCCCGCGACCTGGCCCGCATACACTATTACCGGCAGGATTTCGAAGCGGCGCTGGAACAGTGCGATCACGCCATCGAACTCAATCCCCACTTCCCTCCCGCGTACTGGATCCTGGGACTGGTGCAGGAGCAGAGAGGCGAGCTCGACGAATCGGCGGCCGCCTTCCAAAGAGCCATCCAACTCTCACCGCAAAGCCCAATCATGCAGGCAGCCCTGGGCCGCACGCTCGCGCTCTCGGGAAAACAAAATGAGGCGGTCCGCATGCTGGAGCAACTCCACCATCTGGCGGAGAAGCGCTACGTTTCCCCCTTCGAACTGGCCGGCCTCCACTTCGCGCTGGGAGAATCCGCCCAAGGCTTCGCCTGGCTCACTAAGGCGTTTCAAGATCGCTGCTTCGAACTGATCTCCATCCGCGTAGACCCAAGATTCAAGTCCCTAAACGGAAACCCCAAATTCCACGAGTTGTTCAGTCAACTCGGCTTGCCATAGGAACTCCCCGCCTCCACCGCAATTGAAACGATTACCAGACGAAAGTCACGTCTCAATGGAGGATGAGAGACATATGTTCCAATCGACGCTTTCGTTCGTCAGGGCATTTTCTGCCGCGACGATCTGCATCATCGCGCTCGCTGCGCCAACCCCGGCATTCGCCATCAACGGCAGAACGGCAGTCGGGATGTGCATTGATAGCACCGCGGATGGTTCTCGCTGCGCGTGGGCGGTGAGTAAAACGGGGGGAATCGATATTTGTAACAAGAGCGGCTGCGTACACTGCGATTCCGCCGACAGTGAGTGCGTGGTTGCCGCGAAACGGCAGCCCCATCCAATCACATCTCTGCCGGCGGGTTCCACGGTAGTAACGGAAGTCGGCACATTCAAGGTCAAGCCGCACGCCTTCACGGGATCGTTCTTGAAAGTGGCTCCGTCGGAAATCAAGGCAGCCGATAAGGTGGACCACAAACCGTAGTAACCGGGCAGCATCACGGGAGGGGAGGAAAGCGGCTCCTCCCCGTCCTCAATTCGTTCAACCGCGAGTGATCCATTAGGGAGCAATAGACTATCATTGCGCCCGAGGGAACTCTGGCTAGTTCGCGGAAACTCCGTACATTTGGGGACGGCCGTCTTTACCCACGGATTGTGGTAGCGTTTATGTTCAAGTCGTCGGGGGCTCTATTACGATTTCCAAGGTTCTTCGAATAGTTGGGAGCACTATATTCAATGTCGCGGTGGCAACGCTTGGAACTGCCATCCTTGAGTCCGAGTTTTACAACTTCTTTCATCCCAAAACTGTCGCAGGCATGTACAGGAAAGAACTCCTACTGAGTGGCACTGTGGCTTTCACGTTAGGGGCACTGGTTTATTTCAAGTGGAAACCCAAGAGCGCCCAATGGATCTGCGTCCTGGGTTTCATGGGGTTTGTGTGGCGAATTCTGCTGGGCGATCAGCCACCGACATTCTACGCAGGGGCGCAATGGGTCACGCTCGTATTCGTTTCGTTGCGCGTGATCGCATATTCGGCTGGTGCCCTTTGCTGCTCGGCGGTGGTTAAGCCCGCGCCATTGATGGCCCGCGAGGATGAGACCCTGGAAAGTTTGAATCGGGCTGCGCTGGCAGGTAAACCCGATTCGGACGAGATGAACTGAGCAAAGTTTATTTTGAATGATGGTGGGCGGCGAGGGGCTCGAACCCCCGACCTTCTGGGTGTAAACCAGACGCTCTAACCAACTGAGCTAGCCGCCCTACCCTTCCAATGTATCACCGAAAACCATCACGTGATTGGCCTTCGAAGAGTGTGGACGTCACACACCCAAGAAGGCAACCAGATCGTTCAACCTTCCGCCGGTCGCGTCGGGTGCCACGCCGAGTTCTTCGGCTGGCTGGTTCTGGCGGTTGACCCAGAACGTAGGATACCCGAAGGATTTGGCGCCGGCTGCGTCCCATGCTGCAAATGCGGCGAAGAGGATTTGCTCGGCCTTCAGACGAAATGTATCGACGCCCATCTGATAAGCGCGAGGATCAGGTTTATAGACGTTCACACGATCGGTGCTCAACACTTCGTCAAACATGCCTTCCAGTTGGGAGTTTCGGATTCCTGCTTCCAGCATCTTGGGTGTCAAGTTCGAGAGAAACCCAACTCGGATGCCCGCAGCCTTCAGTGAGCGGATCGTTGCTGGAACATCGGGCCAGCAGCGAAGCTTGAGGTATGCATCCATTAAACGGGAATGCTTCTCCGGCGTGAGATCCACCTTGACGATCTTGGCGGCAAAGACCAGGGCGTCGTCGGTGACTTGCCAGAAATCGGAGTAGCGTCGCGACATCGTGCGTAGCCACGTGTACTCAAACTGTTTCGTCCGCCAGACACTGCTCAGTTCCGCGCCCTTCTCGGCGAAGAGCTGATCGAGAAGCGCGAAGACCGGCCGCGGATCCAGGATCGGAAACCCGTCGAAGGCAACCGCTTTGATGTTGCTGCGAGCCCTGCTGGCCGCATTCGAAACGCTCTGCAGCGCCAGTCCGGAAACAGCCACGGCCGAGGAATTCACGGCGGTATAAGGTCATAGTTTCATCGTAGCCTTGAAGCATATTCACAACTGTCACTTAGTCGCATCACCCTCGACATGTGAAGTTGCTTACCGTGTAAACTGCCATCGCCTCGGGAATAAGTCGCCGCTCCATCAGTCTTGGACTTATGTGAGGCGAACTTTGGAAATACGCCTCCTCAGCAGAATCTGTGGGGTGATTCTGGTTCCGGAAGTCGTCCCAGGTTGTGATAAAGGGCAATTTCCATAGCTTTGTACGTGCGAAAGCCGTAGGATCGTCTGGTAACCACTCGGATTTTGTTGTTGAGACCTTCGACGGCGCCGTTGGAGATCTCTCCTTTGGCCCGGAACCAATTCAGTATTAGCGGCTCATGGGCGCGCAGCATCCGTGCCACCCTTTTCATCGGTTCCAGACGGCTCCGCATGGCACGGAAGCACCAATAGTCAAGAAAGGCTCCGGCCCACATCTCGGATTTGTACTTCCAGAAATGGGAGAAGGTTTCCTTCAAGTCCCAGGCCCGTGCGGTGGCCAGTTTGCTGGCGAGCAGGGCATTCAGCTTTTGCCGAGCTCGCCCGCGCACCCGACTGCCGCGGCGTAGTAGATGCCAGCGCATTTGCTTGAGCCGCTGCGCTGCTGTCTTGCTTTTGGCCCCCAGGCGTGTGCTTTCGGCGCGACGCACCTGATCCACCGCCTGGTTCAAATGGCTGGTGATATGGAATCGGTCCAGCACGTGCAAAGCCTGACCCGCCTGTGCCGCGACAACTTTCAAGTAGGGCTTCCACATGTCACTGCACACAAAGCGCAGTCCTTTGACGACCTCCGGCCCCAGTGCCTTCAGCCCCTTCCGCAGCGTGGCCTGCGAACGCCGGCGTCCTACCCACAACAAACGCCGGCATCCGGCGTCGATCTGGTAGATCACCGTCAAGAAGTTGTCCGCCTTCAAGCCGTGTCCCCAATGAATTTCGTCCACGCCGATAGATTCGACCCCGCGCAGTTGGCGGTGCATCAAGCCCCACTCGACAAACCATTCTACCGACCGATATACCGCTTCCCAACTGGTCTGGAAGGCTCGCGCCGTTTCCCGCCAAGTCAGCTGACGTCCCCAGCGGGCTAAGAATCCCATCATGGCGCACGTCACCGGGCGCTTGCCGTCGCTCCACGGAATGTGCTCGACTACGATCCCATGTTCGGCACATTCCACTCGCCGTGGCGCGTAGCAAAAGTAGGTAGCGATTCCCCACAAAGGCACAAACAGCCAACGCCGCTGGGGTAAGCAGTCATAGCCCGGCGCCGGTTTCTTGCAACGCGAACAACGCCTGCGTATACCGGCGTGAGGCTCTATGGTGATCTCGATCGACTGCACTCCTTCCGGACCGACAAGCATTCGGACCCCCTGGTATACGAACCCTACGAAACGTTGCACCTGATTCAAGATGGTCTTAACCTGTAGTTGAATGGCTGATCTCCTCCTCGGAAGATGAGTCTCGGTCTGTTCAACTGCAGATTAATCCAACCCGCCGGGGATCAGCTATTCTTCTTGTCGGCTGGATTGCCCATTGTTGCCAGTTCGAGCAAGCCTTGTGACGCGTCTTGCTCGGCCCCGACCACCGGGAGGGTGCCACAATGCTCCTTGTCTTCCTTCTCAGAAAGGTTTTTGTTTTGGCTTTCAGAGGCGGCGAAGTACCATCGGATGCAGCAGCCTTCGATCCCGCCGATTCCCCTGCGAAGAGCCCCGCAGATCGCCAATCCCACCCATAGATTCTGCTATAGAGCCGGAAATACGTCGAGTTTTGATTGTGAGCGCGCTTTCGGCAGCCGGGCTGTGCGCCCAGGTGGAGCCGGCGGCGGGCACTTGGAAAACCTGGGTCGTGCCGGCCGTTAGTCAGATGCGGCTTTCGGCGCCGCCTGGAGCCGCAGCGTCGGCTACGGAAATCCAAACCATAAAGAGTCTAATGGCGGAAGCCACGGCAGATACCCGCGCGCAAATCGCGTATTGGGACGCCGGACCCCCCGCGTATCGATGGATGCAGCTTGCATCGCAGCAGATGCTCGCGCAGAACGTCGCTGCTCCGCTGTTCACCAGAGGCATGGCTCTACTCAGCGTCGCGATGTATGACGCAACCATCGCGGCGTGGGATTCGAAATACGCGTGGAAACGCCAGGCCCCCAGCGTGATGGACTCCAGCATCAAGCCCCTGGTGACCATTCCGAATGTCGCGTCTTATCCCTCGGAACATGCCGTAGTGGCCGGAGCCGCTTCCACGGTAATGGCTTACCTTTTCCCGAACATGGGCGAGACGTACAAGGACCTCGCGGAAGAGGCGGCGCGGTCGCGCGTATTCGCCGGCGCCAACTATCCCAGCGACATCAGCACAGGATTGCAACTCGGGCAGCAGGTAGGCCAGATGGTGATCGCCTACGCGATGGCGGATGGGGCGAGCACTCCATTTACCGGGTCGTTTCCTTCTTCGCCCGGCGTCTGGGGAAGCACGACTCCCGTCACGCCGCTTGCAGGACAGTGGAAGCCGTGGACACTCACGTCGGGAAACCAATTCCGGCTGCCGGCGCCGCCCTCCGCGACTACCCCCGAGTTTCAAACGCAGATCGCCAACGTCAGGAATTTCGTACGAACCAATGCGAGCAACCACTCAGCCTGGTTTTGGCAGCCCTCCTTTTTGACGCCTTGGCTGGACATGGTAAACCTGGAGATCTTCCAGAATCACCTCGACGGTGATGCCCCTCGTGCTGCGCGCGTCTACGCACTGGAAGCAATCGCCCAACACGACGCGACCATTGCCTGCTGGGACACCAAGTACACCTATCTCGAATTGCGGCCGCCCATGGCCGATTCCACCATCGTTCCCCTTTTCGCGTTGCCGCAGCACCCGAGCTTCCCTTCGGGCCATGCGTGCGCGTCCGGCGCCGCGTCCGCAGTGATGAGCTACCTGTTTCCCAGTGACGCGGCGTCATTTTCGGCTATGGCGCTGGATGCCGGCAACTCGACGTTCTACGCCCTCATTCACTCGATGTTCGACGTCACTCAGGGTCTGGCTCTGGGTGGACAAGTGGGGCAGGCGGTGGTCAAGCACGCGCAGACCGACGGCGCCCAGTAAGGAAGGAATCAATATCCACTATGCGGAAAATACGAATCTCCGGATCACTCCTGTTGGCGGGAGCAAGCTGCTTCGGCGCAGCGAACAACTTCGTTCAACACAATCTCGTTTCAGACCTCCCGGGCATGGCCGACCATCTCGACCCGTGCCTCATCAATCCCTGGGGCATCGCAGCGACACCCACCAGCCCTTTCTGGGTCTCGCTCAATGGAACCGGCCTCGCTGGAGTCTACGACGGCAATGGCAACGCCAATAACCTGATCGTCAGCGTGCCTGGACCCGCTGGCGCTACGGCTCCCGCTCAGCAGTGCCGGGCAGCGTTCGGGCCAGGGGCGCCCTCGGGCATCATCGCCAACGACACCACAGCGTTCATGCTGGGAACGGCTCCCGCGAGTTTCATCTTCTCCAGTGAACAAGGTGTCATTGCCGCTTGGAATGGCCCGGCCGGGGCATCCGCCGTGGTCATGGCGGACCGCTCCGCGGCAGGGGCGGTGTACAAGGGCCTGGCCACCGCCACGCGCTCGGAAGGGCCGCTACTCTACGCCGCTGATTTCGGCAACGGCAAAGTGGATGTCTTCGACGGGCAGATGAACCTGCTCTCCTTGCCCGGGGCATTTACCGATCCTACGATTCCTGCGGGATTCGCGCCCTTCAACATTGCGAATCTGGGGGGCTCGCTCTACGTGGCGTATGCGAAACAGGATGCCGAACATCATGACGATGTCGCGGGCGCCGGCAACGGCTATCTCGACGTCTACGACTTCAACGGCATTCTTCTCCAGAGGTTGATTTCGGGCGGGCCGCTCAATTCGCCATGGGGCATGGTGATGGCGCCGACCACATTTGGAGCTTTCGGCGGAGCGCTCTTGGTCGGCAATTTCGGCGACGGCGCCATCAACGCGTTCGACCCGGTCAGCGGCATGTTCCTCGGCGCGCTTCAGGATGGAACCGGCGCCGCCATTCATATCCCGGGCCTCTGGGGACTGTCGTTCGGAAACGGCAACCAGTCCGCCCCCGGCGCCGCGCCTACCGGCGGAGATGCCAATTCGCTGTACTTTGCGGCAGGAATTGCCGGGCCGGATACCGTGGAATCGCATGGATTGCTGGGTAGCATACAACCCGCGCCCGTCGTCACCGCGAACGGCGTAGTCAACGCGGCGAGTTTCGCGGGTCCCATCGCGCCCGGAGCCCTGACTACGATCTTCGGAACCGGGCTCGCGGCGACCACGCGTGTTTGGGAGATCGCCGATATCGCGAACGGCAAGCTCCCTGTTCAACTGGATGGCGTATCCGTGACCATCGACAATAAGCCCGCGTACGTGTACTATGTGAGCCCGAGTTTGATCGACGTCATTGCGCCACCGGACTCAACTGCCGGTCCGGTAGCGGTCGTGGTGACGAACAGCGGCGCCGCGAGCGCGTCTGTAAAAGCGCAACTCCAAGCCGCGGCGCCGGCCTTCTTCGCAATCGGGAAGTATGCGATTGCCACGCATGCGAACGGCACGTTGGTGGGGCCGGCGAATGTATTGCCGGGCGCGACTCCCGCGGCGCCCGGAGAGGTGATCGTGGTCTACGGTACGGGTTTCGGTCCGACGACTCCGGCTGTGGACGGGTTGGTGGCGACTGCTTCGGCGAATATCGCGAATTCTCCGGCGGTGACCATTGGAGGAGCAACAGCGACCGTCCAGTACGCCGGGCTTAGCGGGCCTGGACTGGATCAGGTCAATGTGGCGGTTCCGGCGCTTCCTGCCGGCTCCAATGGCGCAGTCGATCTTCCGATCAGCGCGATGATCGGAACATCCAGCACGCAGCCTGGCCTGATGATTACCGTGCAGCCAGGCCACTAAGGTCGCGGTGCCTGTGTCACAATCGACTGATGGTTCGCCGATTTGCTGCCTGCTTTGCCGTCCTTGCCCTGGGAATCGCCTCCGCACAGGCCCCCACCAGCGGGCGTCGCGTTCGCCGATTGCTGATTCATAACGCCACCGTCATCGATGGCAACGGAACTCCCGCCAGCGGTCCCAAGGACATCGTCATCGAGAACAACGTGATCACCAACGTGATCGCGCTCGACCCGGTCGCGCTGAGCCGCGGTGGCCGCGGGGGCGCGGTGCAGGCCGATGCCGTGATCGACGCTACCGGCAAGTACGTGCTGCCTGGCCTCATCAACGCGCACGCGCATCTGCAGGAGGAGCGAGGCGGCAAGCCCCAGCCCATCGAGTACGAGCTCAATATCTGGCTGGCCTGTGGCATCACCACCATCCGCGACGTTGGCAGCGACACCAGGCGCGCGCTCGAACTACGCAAGCAGAGCGCCGAGGGTGAGATCGCCGCGCCGCGCATCTTTGTGTATCCCATGTTCGGGCGTCCCAAGGACGCTGCGGCGGCGCGCGCCCACGTGCGCGAGTTGAAACAGATGGGCGCAGACGGAATCAAGATCCTGGGGATCGACCGCGACACCATGGAGGCGATGGAGGACGAGGCGCACAAGCTCGGGCTGCGCATCGCGCATCACGTGGGCGTGGAAGAGACCAACGCGTGGGACGACATCAAGTTCGGCACCACCAGCATCGAGCACTGGTACGGCATCCCCGACGCGGCCATCGAAGGAGGCGTGCAGAACTTCCCTTCGTCGTACAACTACAACAATGAGACCGATCGTTTCCGCTGGGCCGGCCACCTGTTTCGCGAGGCCAATCCCGAGCGGCTCACCAAGGTGCTGCAGGGCATGGTGGACGCGCACGTGGCGTGGGATCCCACCATGGACATCTACGAAGCGAGTCGCGATCTGCAGCGCGCGCAGAACCAGCCGTGGTTCGCCGAGTACCTGCACCCCACGCTGGAGGAGTACTTCAAGCCGAACCCCGCCAACCACGGTTCATACTTCATCGGCTGGTCGAGCACCGATGAGACATATTGGAAGGAGAACTATCGGCTGTGGATGTCGGCGCTGCGCCAGTTCGACCGGCTGGGAGGTCTGATCGGTATGGGCGACGACGCCGGCTTCATCTACCAGATGTACGGCTTCGGCCTGATCCGCAGTATGGAACTGCATCAGGAGGCGGGCTTCCACTCGCTGAAGATCATCCAGCAGGCTACCGGGAACAACGCTAAGATTCTGGGGCAGGATGAGAAGCTGGGCCGCGTCCGCGCAGGCTGGGCCGCCGACCTGATCGTGGTGAACGGCAATCCCCTGGAGAACCTGAAGGTGCTCTACCCCACCGGCACGGAGGAGATTCGCGACGGAAAGGCCGTCCACACCGGCGGAGTGGAGTGGACCATCAAAGACGGAATCCCGTATCACGCACCTGAGCTGATGGCGAAGGTGAAGGACATGGTCGCCGAGGCAAAAAAGAAGAGGTAGGTCTGCCTACTTCAGATTTGCTCCGGGGTGGATCTCGTCCGTGCCTCGCTTCACCACCCTGTCTCCTGCGTGGAGTTCGCCCGCCACTTCGATGAAGTCGCCGTCGGCCGGTCCTTTCTTCACATCTACCCATTCGGCCTTGCCGTCGCGCGCGCAGATCACGAATGTCCTTTCGGTAGTGGTCACGACGCTGATCTTCGGCACGTAGAGCGCCTGCCGCGCGCTACGCACAGGCCACTTCACCGAAGGATACATGCCCGGCGCGAGCGAGCCATCTCGATTGAGAACATCGAGCTCCACAGGCATGGTGCGGGTCTTGGCGTCGAGCGCGTGCGCGCTTCTGGCAATGGTGCCCGTGTAGACGCGATCCGGAAATGCCGGGACATGAAAGGGCACGCTGGCGCCATGCGTCATCGCGCCCACGTCCTCCTCCGGCACAGGTACCACCAGACGCAGATGCGACACCTGTTGGATCACCAGGAGCACCGCGTCTGGGCCAGTGCCTGCCAGCGCGCCGGGATGCACCAGGCGGTCAGTCACCACTCCATCGAAGGGCGCGGTGATCTTCAGGTAGACCAGCAGGTCTTTCTGCGATTGCACGGCGGCCTGCGCCACGTGTGTAGCCTGCTCGCGCGAACGCACCAGCGCCTGCGCCGCTTCCACTTGCTTCTGCGCCTGTACCAGTTCGAGTCCGGCGATGGCGCCGGGCGTTTCGGAGGCCTTCTTCAGGCGGTCGTAGTTCGCTTGCGCCCCGGCCAGTTGCGCCTCGGCCTGCAGACGGTCGGCTTCGGCGGCCTGCACTTTCGACTCGGCTTCGGCGATGCGCGCGGTCATCTCGGGCGCGCTCAACTCCACCAGCAGTTCGCCGGTGTGAACCACGCTGCCGCGATCCACCGTGACGCGTTCCACGAAACCCGGGAGCTTGGCGTGCAGAGAGACTTCGAGGAACGGCAGGATCTCGCCGGGCAAGTCCACCGTGCGCGACAGCGGCTTCGAAGTCACCGGGACTAGTTCGGTTTGAGCCGCCGCCGCGACGGCAAGCAGGGCGGTGAGCGGGACGATTCTAAGCCTCATAATATCGACTCCCGGGGTCCATTGGATTGAGCGACGGCGAGGTTGCCGCGGCTCTGCCTTGCAGAATGGCGTACAGCGACGGCAGCACTGTCAGCGTGGTGAACGTGGAAACGATCAGGCCGCCGATTACGGCGCGCCCCAGCGGCGCAGCCTGCGCTCCGCCTTCGGTGAGCCCCATCGCCATCGGGACCATGCCGCAGATCATCGCGGCCGCTGTCATCAGGATGGCGCGCAAGCGGCTGGACGCGCCTTCCTGCGCGGCCTCCAGCACAGGCAGCCCGTCGTGTCGCGAGCGTTCGGCGAAGGTGGTCAGCAGAATCGAATTGGCCACGGCGATTCCAATTGCCATGATGGCTCCCATGAAGGACTGGATGTTGAGCGTGGTGTGCGTGATCAGCAGCATCCCGAGCACGCCGCAGAGCACGGCCGGAATCGTCAGGATGATGGCGAGCGCGAGCCGCAGCGATTGGAAGTTGGCTGCCAGCAGCAGGAAGATCACCAGCACCGCCAGCAGCAAGCCGGTGCGCAGGCCGGAGATGGTTTGCTCCAGCGCCGGGGCTTCGCCGCGCTGCCGCACGGTGATGCCGCGCGGTGGCGCACCGGCGGCGGCGATAGCCTGGTCGATGCGCACGGATGCCTTGCCCAGTGTGATGCCGTGAAGGTTGGCCGTGAGACTCACCACGCGCTGACCGTTGTAGCGTTCGATGAGTCCGGGCATGACGCCGAGCTTGAGCCCCGCGAGGTTCGATAGCTGCGTCTCGGAGCGGCTGTCGTTCATCACCGGCAAGCTGCCGATGGAGTCGACGCTCTGCATGCGATTCTGCGGCAGTTGCACCTGGATCTGGAAGGCGTTGCCCGCCACGGGATCGCGCCAGTAGTTGGGCGAGGTGAAGCGCGAGGACGATGTGGCCGGATTCACCGAGCGGGCCACGTCCGCCATGGTGAGGCCGAACTGACCGGCGCGGTCGCGGTCCACTGTGATGTCGAGTGTCGGGTAATTCATCTCCTGCGCGTATTGCGTGTCGCGCAGGAAGTCGAACTTGTCGAGCTGCTGCTTTACCTTTTGGGCGTAGGCGAAGTTGTCTTGCAAGTTGACGCCGAGCACCGCGACTTCTACCGGCGTGGGCGAACCGAAGCTCATCACCTGGCTTACGATGTCGCCGGCCTCGAAGGAGATCTGCGTGCCGGGCAGCTCGTGGGCGGCAAGCGAGCGGACCTTTTCGCGGAAGGGCTCGCCGTGCACCGCGCCGGGCTTGAGCGCCGCTTGGATTATGGCCTCCTGCGGACCGGCGGTGAAGAGGTGAATCAGATTGACGGGATAGCTGGAGGGCTGCAGGCCCATGAAGTCGCTGGTGATGGCCACCTGGCCTTCGCCGGCCGCACGCTGCACGATGTCGAGAGCGTGGAGCACGATGCGCTCCGTCTCTTCGATGCGTGTGCCCACCGGCGCGCGCAGGCGCAGGCGGTAGAGCGACGCTTCCACATCGGGAAAGATCTCGGTACCGATGGTGGGGAGCAGCAGGTAGAGCAGGCCGAGCGCGGCGGCTAGGTAGACCACGGCCAGCAGCCAGCGACCCTTCAACACGCCGCCCAGGTAGCGGTGGTACAACGAGCGCAACCAGGACCGCTCTTCGCCGCGATGCGCTTCCTTCATGAGCCACGTGGAGAGGACGGGGACCAGGCTGCTGGAGAGCAGGTACGAGGCGATCATGGCGAACCCCACGGCCAACGACAGCGGCACGAAGAGTTGGCGGCCCACGCCCACCATGAGGAACGACGGTACGAAGACCGCGAGGATGCAGAACATGGAGAGCAGGCGCGCCATGGCGGTGCGGTTGCAGGCTTCCATGACGGCGCGGGCGCGCGAGACGCCCGGTAGCATCTGCGTGTGGATGTTCTCGATTTCGACAGTGGCTTCATCGACCAGCACGCCGACCGCGAGCGCCAGGCCTCCCAGCGTCATGATGTTGATGGTCTGGCCGGTGATCCACAGCAGCACCACGGCCGCCAGCAGCGCAAAGGGAATGTTAAGGACCACGATCAGCGCGCTGCGCCAGTCGCGCAGGAAGAGCAGAACCATCAGGCCGGTGAGCGCCGCGCCCAGCAGGCCTTCAATCACCAGGCCGCGCAGTGAGTTGGTGACGTAGGGCGATTGATCGAACTCCAGGCGGACGTCGATATCTTCGGGGACGATCTTCTTGAAGTCGGGCAGGGCGGCCTTCACGCGATGGATGACGTCGAGCGTGGAAGCGTCGGCGCGCTTGGTGACGGGGATGTAGACGGTGCGGCGGCCGTTGACGTGGGCGTAGGCCGTGACCAGGTCGGTGCCATTCTCGATGGTGCCGAGATCGCGCAGGTAAACGGTGGCTCCGGAGACCGGCCTGATCGGCGTGCTCAAAAGTTCACCGAGGTTGGGGCCGAGCGTAGCGTTGGTGCGAGCGATCCGTTCGATGCTGCCGGTCCACATGTTGCCCGAAGGCATGACAAGCGTGGCTTTGTTGACAGCGGCGATGGCCTCTTCAGGGGAGACTTTGTACTGGCGCAGGCGGTCGGGGTCGAGTGTGATGACGATGGTGCGCTGGCTGCCGCCGAAGGGAGGCGGCGCGGAAACGCCGGGGAGCGTGGCAAAGAGCGGGCGCACGCGGTTGAGGGCGAGGTCCTGCATTTCGCCGAGCGTGCGTGTGGTGGAGCTGAAGACCAGTTGGCCGATGGCGACGCTGCCGGCATCGAAGCGGGTGATGAAGGGCTCGACAGTGCCGGGCGGCATGAAGGCTTTGGCGCGGTTGACGTAGCCGACGGTCTGGCCCATGGCCTGCGCCATATCGGTGCCCTGGTGGAAGACCAGCTTCATGAGGGCCGCGCCCTGGATGCTCTTGCTCTCGACGTGATCGATGCCCGTGATGTAGAGGAAGTGATACTCGTAGTAGTACGTCAGGAACCCTTCCATCTGCGCGGGGTCCATGCCGCCGTACGGCTGCGCGACATAGATGGCGGGGTCGCCTACCTGCGGGAAGATGTCGACGGGCATGCGCTGGATGGCGAGGAAGGCGCAGAGGGCGACGGCGGCGAGCGCGACCAGGACGCTGATGGGACGGCCGAGAGCTGCGAGGACCAGGCGCATTAGGGGAGCACCTCGATTCGGCTCACGTAAAGCTTGATTGTCGCCAAGATTGCCTGCGCCACGTCGGCAATGTGCTGATTCTTTCCGAGCCGCGACCGTGAGGGAGTCGGTGTGTTCTGTTGACGAATTTGTCCGCCGGACAGTCGGAAAAAGACACCGACTCCCTCACGGTCGCGGCTCGGAAAGGGGGTGCGCATTACTGACCCACCTCTGCCAGGAAGGGTTGGATGTCCCCGGCGGTGGTGGCCAGTTGGAGGAGTGATCTCCAGACTCCCAGGCGGGCCAGAGCGTCGTCGATTTCGGCTTGGGTGAGGAGGCGCTGGGCTTCGGCCACTTCGTCGATGACTCCCAGGCCTGCTTGATAGCGGGCGGTGGCCTGCTGGAGCGCCGCGCGCGCGGCCGCCACCTGAACCGGCGTGTTCGCGGCCGCCCGGCGCGCTCCTTCCATACGTGCGACCGCGATGTTCCATTGCGCCCGCAAGTCGGTCGCGATCTGCTGCGCTTTGGCAGTCTGCGCGCGCACGGTAGCTGATTGTTGGGCTTCGCGCGCCTGCGTCGCAGCCTTGTCCATTACCGGAAATTGCACCGTGAGGCCCAGCGCGTAATCCTGCGTGGTGGGCGCCAGTCCGTTGAGGCCTCCCTGAATCTTGCCGTCGAGATCGGCCCCGGAGCCGCGCGCGTAGGCCGCTCCCTGCAGGTAGAAGCGCGGGAAGTAGGATCGCTCCAGCGCACGCAACTGCGCCCGGGCCTGCTCGATCACGGCGTTCTGCTCGACGACCACCGGATTGGCGGCGGGATCGAGCGGGGCCGGCTTGCGCGCGGCTGGCAGTTCGGTGAGGTGCGGCGCAGTGAGGGCGACCTGCGCCGGATCGACTCCAGTGAACTGCGACACGGTGGCGCGCGCCACTTCCACCGCCTGCTGCGCCTGAATCAATTGCGTGCGAGCGGCGGCGACTTCCGCGTCGGCTCGCGAGGCGTCGGCCCCGGGACGGAGTTCGCTGTTGACCAGAGCGTTGATGGTGCGGGAGACGATCTCGGCGCGGTCCACGCCGGCTTGTGCCGCGCGAACGGTCTCCTGCGCCGCCGCCATCGTGAGATAGGCGTCGGTGGCGGCGACGGCGACTTCGAAGCGGGTTCGCTTCAATGCGGCTTCGGATTGGGCGCGGGCCGCGCTGGCCACTTCGACGTTGGCGCGCCGCAGTCCGAAATCGAAAGGCTCCCACGAGACCAGGGCGCCCAGGGCGCTGCCCCACGTGGTCCCGAGGTTGTTGGTGCCGAGCACCGGTCCCGAGATGGAGGGGATCACGCTCTGCGGCAGCATCAGGCCGAAGATGTTGTTACGGGTGGCGCGGTTGATCTGCGCCACGGCATCGATGCGCGGCAGGTAGGCGGTGCGCGCCAAGTCGATTCCGGCGGAGGCGGCATTGATCTGTTCTTGAGTGACCTTGATGGACGGGTAGTTGCGGAGCGCGCTCTCGACAGCCTGCGCGACGGTGAGGCCGGCCGGTTGCGCCTGCAGCACGGCCACGGCGGCGAAAGCCAGCCATCGACTCATTCCGCTTCCTCGATCAGTTCGTGAAACAGCTCACGCACTTTACCCCGAGCGGCCAGCAGCGCTCGCTTGCCGTGGGCGGTGCCGCGGTAAACTTTGCGCAGCGACTTGCCATTGCGCTCTTCGGTGGATTTGAGGTAGCCCTTCAATTCGAGCCCGTGCAGCAGTGGGTAGAGCGTGCCGGGGCTGATGGGATAACCGTGGCGCGCGAGCTCTTCGGCCATACCGAGTCCGAAGATCGGTTCCTTGACGGCGTGATGTAGCACATGCAGGCGCATCAAGCCGGAGTAGAGATCCCGATCATCGAATTTCGTTTTCGACATTCGATTACGAACTTCAGAATAAGGGTAAATGCAGGAAGTGTCAAATTCAGCGGCCTGCTACTTCAGGTTTTCGTTGAACCAACCGATCATCCGCAGCAGGACGTCCTTCTGGTGTTTGGGGTCGTGGAAGGAATGGCCTTCATTGGGGTAGACCACCATTTCGGTTTTGACTCCAAGGGTCTTGAGGGCGTGCCAGAATTCGTAGGATTGGGGCGGCGGACATTCGCCGTCTCCATCTCCCACCAGCACCAGGGTTGGCGTCTTCACCTGTTTGATGAAGTCGATGGCGGAGCTTTTGGCATAGACGGCCGGGTCGTCATAGACGGAAGCTCCGAAGTAGGGAATCATCCACTGGTCGATGGCGTTCTGGCCGTAGTAACTTTTCCAGTTGGCGATGCCGGCTCCGGCCACGGCGGCGCGGAAGCGATTGGTCTGGGTGACGGTCCACATGGTCATGAAGCCGCCGTAGCTCCAGCCGGTGAGGCCGATGCGCTGCGGATCGATAGGAGCTGACTGGATGGCTTGATCGACGCCAGCCAGAATATCGCGCAGGTCGCCGCCGCCAAAATCCTTCACGTTGGCGAGGGTGAACTTCTCGCCCTGCCCATAGCTGCCGCGCGGATTCGGCATCAGCACGAAGTAGCCTTGCTGCGAGAGCAGCGTGGGATTGAAGCCGGGCCGCGGCCATGCAGGCTTGAGGGAAGACGCCGGACCGCCGTGCACGGACACCACCATGGGATACTTCCGGGCGGGATCGAAATCGCGCGGATACAGCAGCCAGCCCTGCACGTTAAAGCCATCGACGGTCCAGTGCAGGCTCTTGGCTTCGCCCCAAAGCGCTTTGCGGGCGGCGTTTTCGTGCGTGACCTGACGCCAGTCGCCGATCCGGCCGGCCCAGATCTCCGGCGGCTTGGCGAAGGAGTGGCGGATGACGGCGCTGACTTTGCCATCGTTCGAAAGCGAGATGCCGCTGTCCTCGAAGGGCGGATTGATGCTCTCGTCGCCTTTCCACAGGCGTTCGGTCTGGCCGGTGGCGAGGTCGAGTTGCGAGATGGCGCTGCCGCCATCGTAGTGCTCGGTGAAGTAGAGATACTTCGAGTTCTTGGGCCAGGTGAGATTGCTGACGGAGCTGTGAATTTCGGGAGTCAGACCGTGGGACTCGCCTCCGGTGGCCGCCACCTGGAAGATCTCGCCGCCGGTGGAGCCCTCATCGCTCATCAGGCCGTCAATGAAGACGACCGACTTGCCATCGGGCGACCAGCGCGGCGCGGCAAGCTGCTGCTGCACGGACGGCTTGTAGATGCCGGTCATCTTGCCGGTGTCGGCGGAGACGGTGTAGAGCTGGGCGATCCACCAATTGTTGTCGCCCTCGCCTTTGGCGGCGGTCACCGCGAAGGCGCGTCCATCAGGTGACCAATCGTACTCGTAGATGTACATGTCCTGCGGTGACAGTTGTCGCACGACGCCCGAGGCGGCGTCGATAATGGCGAGGCGCTGTTCGTAGATCTTCGATTCGAGGACGCCAGTGGCGGGGAGGACGGGGTCGAGCGGGCCGGCGGCGCGCGGCAGGTTTTCTGTGAAGAGGATGGCGATCTTTTTGCCATCGGGCGACCAGCGTGGGTCGGCCAACAGGCCTTTGAGATGAGTGAGCTGTTTGGCGGGCGCGCCATCCACGCCGGAAAGGCAGAGCTGAAGCTGGCCGTTCTTTTCGCGATCGGAGAGGAAGACGATTTGTTTGGCGTCGGGCGACCAGGCGACGCCGTGCTCGTCGTAGAAGGCTTTGCCGTCGCCGTCGGTGGCACGCACGCGGGCTGCGGGTCCCGCGACACTGGTCACATAGATGGCCGATTTTCCCTCGCCGCCCTGCACTTCGACATACGCCACGCGTGCGCCATCGGGGGATACGACCGCTTCGACGAAGCGACGGGTGTTGGCGATCTCGTTGAGGGCGGGATCGACGGGGGCTAAAGACTGCGCATTGGCGATGGCAGTAAGCAGGAGGACGGAGGCGGTTCGCATGGCAGTTGTGAGCTTACCGTTTCAGGCGTGTGAGCCGCAAGCGGACGCGGGGGCGTGAAGGCTCTCGCCGAAATTGGCGGAACAAAGCCAATTGGCTCGGCAAGTGGCTGATTCGACGGCGTGGCGGCTTTCCGGGCGGGCGGCGTTTCGGTGTTGGATTCGGTTCGCGCTTCGGCGGCGCGGAGTTCGCCGAGGGCTTTGAGGGTGGCGAAATAGGATTTGCGGGTGGCGAAGATACGGCGTTCGATCAGTTCGAGAAGATTGGAAGCGAAGTGGATGGATTCGCCGAGGTTGAGGTGTCCTCCGGTGATTTCGCGAGAGTTCTCGGTAAGCATTTCGCCTTCTGCGCGCAGGAATCGGCGGAGACGCCACTCATCGGCGATGAGGCAATCGACGAGGCAGCGTTGTTCGGGAGTGGAGGGAGCGAAGCGCTGGTAGTATTCGGCGACGAGGCGGTCGAGCGCTTTGGGATCTTCGGTGTGCGCTACCACGTGGTGTTTGGCGTAGATGCCAGTGGCGAGGGCATTGTGGCAGACGGCGGCTTTGCCTTCGGGAGTTCTGGGTCCGGTGGAGCGTTGCGCGTTGCGGCGATTGGCTTCAATTTGTTTGAGGGATGCCATAGAGATGTTTCCAAGCGCACGGTAGCAGGGCGATGGTGGCGCGTCGGGCGGGGTTCGGGCGAAGTGATTGATTCGGTGGGAAAGATTGTTGGGCGATTACGGTGACTCATAGACGCAAAGGCACCGACTCCCTCACGGTCGCGGCTTCCATGAGAAGGCCACTCCCTGTCAAGGGAGAACTTGGGGGTCTCAGGGGGCTTGCCCCCTGGCGGAGGATGAGGCAGCGCCTCATGCGCGCGTAGCGCGCTGCCCTCCGAACCTACGCCGTTTACCGCCCGCTTTGCCAATGGCCCCCTTTCCCTCATCCCTGGAGAATCTTCGGAACGGAAGGAATCTGTCAAGGGCGCGCGTTTTGTGCGCGGCTTGCGAACCCTTGACAGATTCCTTCCGTTCTGGAAACTGTGGCCTGAGGGAAAGGGGGCCGGGGTCTCAGGGGGCTTGGCCCCCTGGCGGAGTTTGAGGCAGCGCCTCATGCGCGCTTCAGCGCGCTGTCCGACTCGCCATTTCCCACGCTCTCGCGGATACCCATCCGTTTCGTCGGAACTGCTCTCTGCCCGATTGCCTTGCCCGCCCGTAGTATCGCCACCCTTCCATCCGCACTCGATTGTGGCCGTGGCCACGGTGCCCATTGGTGTTCTGGATACTAGGGGTGCTGCTATCTCGGAAGCGATCTGTGGAGTCCCAGTTGCCTGGTTCTCGACAATCAGCCGCGACTCCGCAGTCACCCCAACCCGGCGCTTTTGCATATCTCGCAGATCCCCGTTCCTTCCCAAACTGAATCCCAAATGCCTATGCCGCTACCTCCCCTTTGCCCTTGGCTTTCGCCTCCGCCGCCTTGCGGTTGTATTGCGGATCGTACACTTCTCCCGTCGCCCACAGGTGATGCAGCAGCACCGCCAGTTTTCGCGCCACCGCCACGATCGCCCGCTTCTTCGCTCGCTTCCCGCCTTTGCCCATCTTCCCCAACCCCCACACCCGCAGATCGCTTTCCGGCCCTCCCTTGCGTAGAATGCAATGTGCCCCCTGCACTAACAGACTCCGTAGCAGCCTGTCTCCCGCCTTACTGATCCCCAACTCCGGTTGGCTCTCTCCGCTATCCCGCTGTTTCCGCGTCAGCCCTAAGTACGCTCCCACATCACGGCTATGCGCGAATCGCTCCGCATCTTCCAGCGTCAATACGTAGGTCACTGCAATCAACGGTCCCACCCCGTACACTTGCTGCAGCAACTTCACCTCCGGGTAACGCTTCGCGATCTCCTCGATCTGCTTGTCGTACTTGCCGATTTGTTCGCTGATCCCTTCCACCGTTTTCAGCATCGGCCCGATCACTGCCTGCGCCCCCTCACTCAGACTGGCTCCCAACCTTGCCGTCACTTGATCGGCATCACACTTCTTCAGCCGCGCCCCCATCGGTTTCACCAGACCCCGTGCGCTGCTGATCAGCTTGGTTCGGGCTGCTATCAACTCCGCTCTCGCCCGGATCACCGCCAGGTCCATCTGCGCTGCCTCACCGCGGTGTCGGATCGGCGATAACAGCTTCGGATCTGCCCGCGCCAACCGCGCCAGTTGCCGGGCGTCGATCCGATCGTTCTTACGCACACTCTGCGTAATCAGCTTCACGTTACGCGAGTTCGCCACGATCACTTCGTGCCCCATCGACGCCAAATGCCGGCTCACCCACGGCGAATGCGTCCCCACTTCCAGCGCGATACGGCTGGCCGGCATCTTGGCGAATAACGAATCCAGTCCTATTTTGCTGGTGGGCACTTGCTCCTCGCTCACCACCTCGGCCGCTTCGTCCAAGATGCAATCACGAATGGTTCGATCTCCGAGGTCTAAACCGACAGTCAGCTTCCCTTTTACCGCCAGTTGACGGACTCGTTTCTGTTGCCCTTTCGCCAGTGTCTCTTGGCAGCTCTTCGCAGTGGTATTCTCTTTCATATCCGGTCTCCTTTTTGCACCTCATCGAGTGCGCTTATTGGGAGTTTAACGCTCCCGCCAAGGAGACCGGCCTTCTCATACCATCTCGGTCAGGCACCGCTGTGGCCCCGGCGGATTCCCCTCGGCTCAATTGACGCTCGCATCGAACACGCCAGTTTCCACTTTCCCCGAACGCTTGATCTGCACGAAGATGCGATATCGGCCGGGACTCGGGAAGGCGTACGGAAACGAGACATCCGGAGGCAAGCCTGCTTCCGGCATCGTCATGCCCGCGTGTGCCATCGCTGCCGGTGCGGTCCCGGCATTTTGAAGCATCGCAAGCGCCGCCATTGGAGCGGTGCCTGCCGGGTGGATATGGGCGAACACTGCCAGGTCGGAACGCACAAACTCGGCATGGCCGGCCATACCCATGTAGGGTTCCATATCCTGTACCGGCCTGCCCTCCCGGGTCTCGACACGAAAGCGGAACTGGGTGGCCACGCCCACGCGCTGCGGAGTCGGGAGCCAGACCATGCGCGCTCCGCCAGACAGAGCAGATACCATCCCTGGCGCCCCATCGGTGGAGGACAACTGGGTTCCGGACCATCCACTGTCATCGGGATCGCGTGGCGAGTCCGATGTACCGATTCCCGGAAGATCGATATCGCCGAATGCTGTCCATGGAAATCCATTCTTGTCCACGATGTCGGCGAACAGGTGGTACCGGCCGCGTTCGAGCGCCGGGAGGCCGACGGTGAACTCGCCTCCGTCGCTTCGTTCCGGATGCAAGTGCCACATTCGATCCAGATCCGGCACACGCATCAGAAAGAGGTGCATAAAATGGCTGTGGTCGCGAACCAGTGGTATGTGGTGAGCGTACCTGGCCCACCGGGGATGTTGCCCGACGACGTGGAGCACCAGTCGATGGCTATCATCCAGCACCGCTTCGAGCTTCGGAGGCCGGAAGAAATCCACTTCGCCCCGATAGGCGAGTGCTTCCGCGCCCCACCATCGATTGCCCGCCATGACGATTCCGGTTACCAGGATTGCCGTCGCGGCAACAGCCGTGCGGGTACGCTGGACCTGTCCCGGCGCGGGCTTCGCACCTGGGTCGAGAAATCCCTCGCGCACTCCCGCCGAAACGATTGCTACGATGCCGGCCGCGAGGAACATCATCAAACCGAAGAGAGCGGTTCCCGACGCCCTGCCCAGAGGCAGCACCCGTTGGGCATAGCTGGTGAAGGGTATCGCGATTTCGGCTTTCCCCTTGGTTCCGTCCAACCGCACCTTGGCGATCATTGGTCCGGGCGCCATGAGCCAGATGCCGGTAGAGAAGAACTGAGGATCGGTCTTACTCTGAATCGCCTGATCCGGGACAGGCAGCAGGTTTTCGTCAAATTGTTCGGCATCTCCCAACGCGATCCGGACATCTTTAATGTCATCCGCGCGGCTCCGCAGTTCGAACTCCGCTACGCCGGGGACTACGGGCGGTTTGCGGATGGTGACGAACAGATGATACGGTCCGGCATCTCCTTCAAAAAATGCGTCGGGGCTGCCGATGTGCGCGCCGACCTGGGCCGCTAACAGAATCGGTAACAAAAGGAATCGTTTCATCAGAATGTCCAATCACCGACGGAGGCGTCCGAGCATCGCGCCCAAGGCCATCCCCGCGCGCACGCTCAGAACGGCGAGGAATATCGCCAGGACCATGCCGATACAGAATTCAGCTAGAGAGTCTTCTAGCGGGAAAAAGCGGTATTTGTCGCCGGGGTTTTGGAAGAAATTGGCGAAAGCGAAGTACTCTGCCCCGAAGAACCGGTTCCGCGCCGCCGACGACATCAGAAAAGCGGCGAAAGGCCATTGAACGGCAAGCAGCGTCACGACAAATGCGATCCCGCCCGAAGCCGCATAGGCCCATTGCCTGGAAGAACCTGTCCACCGGGCGCGCACGAGATCCAACACAATCGCGGGAGCGATCAGCAGCCAGGGAAACGACATGGGGACGAAGTGAGTCACTTTCTGGTAAACGGGACCGAGTTTGGGCTGCGCCGCGAACAGCGGCAGAATCCAAAGTTGAGCCAGCCGGCCGAGCGTGAACATTCCGGCGACGGCGGTGCATGCCCATTTGCGCCCGGAGGCGATCCCTACCGCCAGGAGGATCAGGGGCGCCGGGCCGAAAAGACCCAGTATGGGCGCGCGCTGTGCATAGAGGAACGCCAGGCAAACTCGTCGAGGGCAATCATCACATTGCTGAGGACCACTCCGCCCGCGTAGAAGAGAAGCCAGTCCAACGGGCCGCGCAACCGATGCGCACGCAACGGCAGGATCATAAGCAGCGTTCCAAACCCCACGGCCAGCATGCCCGTCAATAGCAGAACATGCGGTGGGCTGAGAATCTTCACATCAAGCCCGTAGGCGCTGTGCCACCAGTTGTCAAATGGGGCGGAACTTAGCATGGCAATACCGCCCCAGGCACATACGAATGCGCCGAGCGGCCCGTGGAACCCCCAAACGCGCACCGATGCCTGCCGCCGGACCTCTGCCACAGGTCCCCTCCCGAAGGTGGTGGGCAGGATGGCTGCAGCGGCGCCCAGACCGCCCAGGATTGCGCCCACATAGATCGCCACATGCGCCGGGGTAAAGAATGTATCGCGGCCAATGGACATGTGCCAGGAGACATCCCAATACAGGCCCAGTATTGTAGATGTGTTTCCGGCAATCAGACACCTGACTTCCCACAGGTTGCCGGAGGACATGCCGGTCACTCTACCCGATGCAGTCCCGAGTTGAAGCGAGCTTGCCCGCGATGCCATGGATCAAAACCTCCACTGCGCGGCAAGGGCTGCATATTCCAATCCTCGGAAGATCCTGAAGTCGGGGATCGTTTCTAATACAGGATGATCCTGAGAAGGAGGACACCCGTGGCTGGAAACGATCTCGATTTCGGAATCACTCTGTATTGGACAAGTCTGTGCAGGCATTCGATGAAACAGGTGTTGTACTCTAGAGGCAAGCTGCACGGAGCCAATAAGGGTCAAAGCCGCTGACGCCAGCAGCGTCGCCAGCGTAAGAAGAAGCAGGCTGGCTGCTCCATGGGATTTCATTCCATCTTTGGGTATCATTTGATTCCGCTTCGGTCTGTAGCTTCAACCCTTCGGGTCGCGAGTCCAGCAGGCCGCCTTTCCGGAATCGAGCATCCACCTTTTGCAGGTTCGCCGTCGTTAGGAAACACTAAAAGAACTCTGAAGAAACTCTGAAGAGCGATATGCCTAACGAAACAAAGCGCGACTACGAATTCGGCTCGTATCGGATCGATGTCGTGGAGCGCTTTCTTTATTGCGACGGCCAGCCGGTGTCGCTGCCTCCGAAAGTATTCGACACCTTGTTGGTGCTGGTGGAGAACAGTGGACGTGTAGTAGAGAAGGCGGCCTTGATGGAGCAGGTCTGGCCGGACGTGGCGGTTGAGGAGAATAATCTCACTCAGAACGTTTCGATGTTGAGGAAGACCCTGGGAGACTCCGGCGACGGCCGCAAGTTCATCGAGACGGTTCCACGCCGGGGCTACCGTTTCATCGCGTTGGTGACAACCACTTTGCCAACGGTCGAGGGTCCAGTTCCAAAGGTTTCGGACGACGGAGTCGCCCCGACGTCTAAGAGCGGCGTCGCAGGGCCGAGACGATCGCGACCCTTGGCGGTTGGGGGATTGTTCCTGGCGCTGCTGGCCGGGGCGGTTTTCGTACTCAGGTATAAAACACCGGCGCCCGTGGCTCCTACCTTTCGCCAGTTGACCACCAACTCGGCCGAACTTCCGATTTCGGCGGGCGCGATTTCCCCGGACGGCAAGTATTTCGCTTACGCCGATCCGCTGGGCCTCCATATCAAACTTCTTTCAACCGGCGAAACGCACTTATTGCCCGCTCCGCCGGGCTTGGCTCCCGTGAGTCTCAGCTGGTTTCCCGAAAGCACAAGACTGTTGGCAAGCGGACCAGCCAAGCCGCAATCCGATTCCGGCGTTTGGCTGTTTTCCTTGCTGGGTGAGCCGCCCCGAAAGATTTGGAATGAACCGGGACAGGTGGTGGCGGTGTCTCGCGACGGTTCGCAGATTGCCTTCATCTCCGCGAATTTCGAAGAGATATGGCTGATGCAGACGAACGATCCGGGGCCCCATCGCATCCTGACGGCAAAGCCGGACGGCCTTGCTGGTTTACAGTGGGCGCCGGCGGGCGACCGTCTCGCCTATGCGCGCGTGTATACCGGTCCGAAGGACGCGGCGGGTAAAGCGCCCCGTCTTATCGACCTGGAGAGTATCGACCTACAGGGGAATAACCCGGTTCGTATGCCGTTCGATCCTACTATCACCGGTGGCATCGTGCTGCCCGACGGCCGCTTTGTCTATGCCTTGCGCCGCGCTTCAACGGATTGGGGCGAAACCTCGTTTTGGGAACGGACGATGGATTCGGGTTTCACGAAACTCCGCGGAAAGGCCCGGCTGCTCACGACGTTGACCGGAGGTGTTTCGCCATTCGGCTTTAGCGCCACGGCAGACGGACGCCAAATCGTCTTCCTCAGAGGTGAACCGCAGTGGGATGTCTACATCGGCGAACTGGACCAGGGCGGAAAGCATTTCCACACCACCCCGACCCGGCTTACGTTGGACGATCACAACGATGAGGTCAGCGGCTGGAGCCCGGATTCGCGGGCTATACTCTTCAGCTCGGATCGCAATGGCAGTTTCGATATCTTCCAGCAGTTCATCGACCAGCAGATCGCGCTGCCGATTGTGGCGAATCCGCCGGATGAAATGGGAGGCATTGCAACGCCGGACGGCGCCTCCTATTATTACCTGGTCATGCCGGACGGGTGGAAAGCGACTCAATACAGAGCGCTGCGGTGGATGCAAGTTCCGGTTACTGGCGGGTCATCGCGGCCGGTGTTCGACGCGCCTGTCCCCGGAGAGATCTATTGCTCCCTGCCCCCATCGAATGTATGTGTCCTCCCCGAACACGACGGCAATGACATGGTGGTCTATGCGGTAGATCCAGGCAAGGGGAAGGGACGGGAGATGGCACGGGACTCACTGGGTCAGCCATTCTGGAGTTGCGGGCTTTCGCGCGACGGCTCCCGTCTGGCGATCGCTTTGGAAGACAGCATCCGAATCTTTACTTTTAGACCGGGTGGAGGCGCGGACGTCCACAATATTTTCGCTCCTGGCCGGAACCAGTTCCAAACGGTAAGTTGGTCGCCGGATGACAAGGGACTCTATGTGACCAGCTCGGCGACCGGTCGAACGGAGATACTCTATATGGAACTCGACGGTCGAACGTCGCATCTGAAGGAACTGCCAGGGGACTCCTATACGGTAGTCTTACCCTCACCCGATGGACATCACCTCGCCTTTGACCAGCGCAGTTCCGCCAACAACGCCTGGATGATGGAGAAATTCTGACTGGGTGCGAAGTTAGATCTCCTCGCCGGTGGCAAGACCACCGGCGCCACTGGGATAATGAAGGGCAATGAACAAAGACGAACTGCGCGCGGTGCAGGCGCCACTTAAGGAGCGGTACCGGTCGGACCCGGAGGCGGGACTGATCACGTTGAAGGCGGAGGGGCGGCTAGGCGAGGGAATCACTTGTAGTATTCAGACTGGCAAGGCGCTGGTGGAGGCGGGATTGCATCCGGCGACAGGCGGGCCGGGGACGTTTGCCTGCTCGGGCGATATGCTGCTGGAGGCCTTGGCGGCTTGCGCGGGAGTGACGATGTCGGCGGTGGCCACGGCGATCGGCGTGACTCTGCGGAGCGGGACGGTTCGGGCGGAGGGCGATCTGGATTTCCGCGGGACGCTGGGGGTTTCGAAGGAAGCTCCCGTGGGGTTCCAGCGGATTCGGTTGTCGTTCGAGGTGGAGACGGATGCCTCGGCGGAGGAGTTGGCAAATCTCGAGCGGCTTACGGAGCGGTACTGCGTGGTCTATCAGACCCTTCGCGGCGGGGTTGCGGTGGATACTCGGTTGACCAGGAAAAACTAGCTATTCGATCATGTCTTCGACTTTATCGGGGAGGGGGCCGGTCATGTCTCGAAGCTTTTCGAAGAGGTTGTCGTACAACTCGGCGTAGGCGTCGAGCGAGGGGTCGGATTTGCGCGGCTGGGCGAAGGTTCGCCGCATTTGCCGGACTGCTACCAGGAGCAGTTTTAATTCGTCGTCGGTGAAGCCGAACGCTTTCGCCATAGTAGTTGTGCCACCAGAATCCAGAGAAGGCCGCCGGCCAGGGCCGCGCCGTGAATTACTCGCGCTGCCTTCAGTTCGGTCCCGCCATCGAAAAACAAATCGACGGTGCAAGGGCCGCTGCACTGCGGCTCGACCACCATCTGTCCCAGTTTATCGCCCCACACGCGGCGCGGTTGGCCGGCGACGCGAGCGTTCCATCCTTTATCCCAGGTGACTTGTACGGAAAGCAGGTGTTCGGGGCGCAGGTTGGCTGTGATGGTGGCGGCGTCGGTGCCGTGCCACTCGAAGTCGGCATCGGGCAAAGCGGGATCTTCTAGCGCCGCGAGATAGGGCTTCAGCGACACCGGGTCGTAGGCGAGTGGCTGCACGGGCGGCAGGTCGGAGGCTCGGACCACGTGGGCGAGGGAACGGCGATGCCACGGCAGGTCGTAGATCACCTCGGGTCCTTCGCGCCACAATTCGGTGAGACCCTGAAACTTCTCCGGGTGATTAATGGGGTGATAGATCTCGGTGCTGGCGTGGTCGCCGCCCACCACTTCCTGGCAGCCGAAGGCCTGGAGCCAGGCGAGCGCGATCCATTGCTGGTCGCCGAAGAGGATCTGGAAGTTAACGTCCTGGAGGAAGGTGTTGCGAATGCCGTTGTCAAAGCCGCCGTTGATCAGGGGCGTGTCGCTGAAGGCGTTCATCCAGAACGCTATGGTCCCGGGAGCGAAGACGCGCGCGCCGGGGCGGTGTTCGCCCAGCCAGCGCGAGATGCGGTACTCGGCGGTGGGTCGGATGTCGAAGGGCTTTTCGATGTCGCGGGCCACGTGGCGCTGGTGCAGGATGATGGGCAGGCAGACCAGGGCGATGGCGGCGGCCACGAGCATGCGGCGCTGCGAGCCTCGGACGAGCGATGCCAGAGGCGCGGCGGCGAGGGCCGCAGCCAGCCAGATGGCGACATCCATCTCCATGTGATAGCGCTCGGGCTGGGGCAGCAGGCGGAATTGAAAGACGGTCATCGCAAGCACGATCACCGCGGTGTTGTACACGAAGAGGATGCCGAAGCGGATTGCGGGCGCGACGCGATAGCGTTTCAGTATCCAGGCGAGCAGCAGCATGGCGGCCACGAGAATCGCAGCCGTGATGTGATGCCCGATGCCGGGTTCGAAGCGGCCGCCGACCAGAGGCGCATTGGCGCGAATTGTGGCGACGATGCCCGGTGTGGCCCACGGCATGGCGATGGCGTAGGCCCACGCGCCGATGGCGGCGGCGCGCAGCCACTGCGGCAACCACTGGTCGGCAAAGCCCGCGAGGAGGTAGGCGGCCAGGGCGAGGACGAGGGCGAAGGCGCCAATCCAATTGCTGAGCACTGTGGCTGCGATAGAAAGCGCGGCGCCGAAATAGAGGAGCGGCGTGCGGCGTTCGAGCGCAGCGTGGATCAGGCCGATGGCAAGGATGAGGAAGAGTATGGACGCGAAGTGCGGGCCTTCCCCCCAGCGGACCAGGACGATAAGACGGTGGGGACCGAACCAGCCGCCGGAATCGTGACGAATGGCGGGGACGAGCCACATGGAGGGCGCCTCCACGGAGTAGAGGAGCGCCGCGGCGAAGGCGGCGAGGCGGCTGGCGCCTAGGCGGGTGGCGGTCCAGTAAAGGGCCACGGGCATGAGGGCGAAGAGCAAGGCGGTGACGGCGTGATAGGCGAGCCCGGGTGAGAGGTGGAGGATCGCGGCGGTGGCGGCGACCATGAAGTGGAGGAGCGGCGGGTAGGTGTCGGGGTAGGGAATGCCTCCGTACCAGAGGGGGAACCAGCGGAGGTCGGGGAAGTGGGCGAGGATGTAGCGGGCGAGGCCGTGGTAGGCAGCTTCGATGGAGCCCATCTCATGGATGTACTCGGTGTGGAAGAGACGGAGGGTGATGAAGGCGTTGGTGAGGAAGAGGGCCAGCGGGGCGGCGGCGCGTCGGAGGCGGGTCATGCGGTTTCCAGTTTATAGAAACGGGCCGCCGTTCCACCCAACAACTCTTCCCGCACCTCGATGGGTTGGGCGCCGATCGATTGGGTAAAGGCAGCCAGGGTTTCTTTCCAGCCTTGCTCGGGCAGGCGGGCGGGCCAGCCGGATCCGAACATCAGTCGAGTGGGGCCGAAGACGGCGAGAGCGTGCTGTACGTAGGGCCGGCAGAGCGCCACGGCGGGGAGAGTGCTGGCTTTGCAGAAGACTTGTGGTAGTTGCGCGGCTGCTTCCATTCCCCGTGCCCACTCATTGGGGATGGGCTGGCCGTAGGGCGGATTGGCCAGATCGTCGATGGCGATGAGGAGATCTGGCGTCGCATCGGCAATGCGCTGCAGCAGGGGGAGTTGATGGGGGCGCAGTTCGAGATCGACCGGTATCCCTCGGCGGGCCAGTTCGGCGAAGGCGGTGGGAATTCCGTCGTCGAGCGAATGTAGGATGCCTCGGAACAAGGGGTGATGTTGATGCTCGATGGAGCAGACCACGCCGCGGATGAAATCGTACGGGAGATCGCCGGGATCGCGCGACACCACGATAGAGCCTTCGAAGCGATTGCGGGCAAGGATGGGCCGCAGATGTTCAGGGGGATGCTGGTGTGTGAAGTGCTGGTGCGCGTCGATCCGCAATTAGAAAATGAAGCTCAACCCGCCGCGGATGCTGCGCGGATTCTCCACTAACAGGATGCGCTGGTCCTGGGCGTTGGTGAGTCCCAGGTAGCCTTGCGCCAGCAGATTGCGCAGATCGGCGGTGGCCTCGATGCGCCCACCAAAGCCGGGGATGGGCTGGCGGACCCGGATATTCAATCCGGGACGAGTGCGGAGCGATTCGGTGCTGTATAGGTTTCCAGGCTCCACCCAGCGCTGATCGCCGCCGGCGGCCCATTGGTAACTGGCCACCAGATGAGTTCCGCTGCGAGGGGAGGTGACGGCGATGCGGGTAGTGACGGCCTGACGGCGGCCGGCGCGAATCATGCGCCGGAGTTCGTCGGGACTGTTGCTGACCAGCTCGTGCCCGTCGGTGGTGAGGGCGCCGGTAGAACCGTAGATGGCGGTGGCGCTGACATGCTCTCCCAGATTCTGGGTGACGGAAGCGCTATAGCCGACGCTATCGAAGCCGCCCGCATTGAAAATGGAATTACCCGAGAAGAGGTCGGGGAGCACGTCGGTACCGGAGTAAAAGCCACCAGGCGAAACCATGGAGAGTGCCAGGTTGGAAACCGATTCCCGGTAGGCCGACACATGGTAGGTGCGCGAGCCGACCGTGCGCGCGTAGCCTATCTCGTACTCCTGGCCGCGCTGCACTTTGGATTGGCCGTTGATCAGCGAGATCCGTGGAAAGATTGCCAGAGTGTTGAGGCCGCGCTGCAGGTCCTCTTCCTCCGCGCCGCCTGCCAGTTCGGGGCGGGCGTTGCCGGAAGTGTAGGCGAATTCGAGTTCGGAGCCGGGGGCCAATTCGTAGCTGAGGCGGAGGTAGGGGCTGAAATAGTTCAGGTGCTCCAGGAACGAGACGCAATCCATGGCGAAGCCGTATTGGACCGTGAGATTATCGCCGATCTTAGTATGGTCGTCGATCGCGGCCGACATGGTGCGGAGCGTGGGGAGGGCGAAATCCTGGCCAGTGATGGCGGCGCTGAAGCGTCCGGGGAGGTACAACTGGCGCATGGTGAGGGAAACTTCGGGGCTACCGCCGGCGATTTCGCGGCTGTAAGTGGTGCGGAAAGCCGCGGCCGGAGCACCGCTCTGCGTCCCGTAACCGACATTGCCGGCGACCTGGAGATTGTTGGCTCCGTATACGGAAGTTGCCAAGGCAAAGGCCGTGCCGAGGCCAGCTTCGTTGCCGGACATATCGGCAAGCGGGTTGTCTCCCGCGGAGACCTTGAGGATGGCGTGCGTGCCGGAGAACATGGCGACGCGGGTCTTTTGGCTCAGCTCGGCGGATTCGGAATCGGACGGCTCGATCAGGCGCATCACCGGGCGGGTGGCCGACGCGCTACGCAGCACCCACTTCCAATCGTCGGACATAATGCTGCCGTTATCGAGAGTGGGATAAGAGAGCTGAATGGAACTGAACAGCGTGTTTAAATTTACACTTAATACGCTGCGCATGCCCGGCTGCACCAGGATGTCCTTCTTGATGGCAGGCACGAAACTGGCGAGCGAGACCTTGATGGAGTAGAAGTTGGGAAGCAGGCCGAGGATCTTAAACTCGCCGCGCTCATCGGTGAGGAGACGTCCCATGACGCGCTCCTGATGGTTCATCAGCAAGACCACGGCGCCCAGTTGAGGCCTGCCGACGGAATCCCTCACAGTGCCGGCTATGGCTCCGGACAAGGGAGCCAGGACTGCGGCCCGTGACACCGAAGGGGCCACCAGACACGCCACCCCAAGCACCAGCGACGTCACCGTTTTTTGCGTCCTCGTACTCAACATCCGTTGACGCGTCTCTCTAGCCGCGGACGAAATGGACCCGCATACGGGAAATTCCAAATCCCGTATATTTAGGTTACCGTAAATTCGGCGTGCGGGGTAATGGTTTGGTTTCGATTTTTATCGGTGACCTTGATCCGGATGGTGTACTTTCCGGGCGCAAGCGCCTTCAGATCGAGCCTTCTTTCGAGGGTTACCTGGCTGGAAGAGGCGTCTTTGATATCACCGAGCTGATCGGTTTGGGTCAGAATGGTCTCGTTCGACCCGTTCTTCACGATTTCCCACGTCACCTCTCCAACCGGTTTGTGGGTGGTGTCGTCCGCGCCTAAATTATAGACCTTCATGTAGATGCCCATCTTCTCGTCACGCTTGAAGATGTCATCGATGCGCGGGCGAACCTTGGTATCGCCGATGGTGAACATGCCGGCCCCGATGCTGTTGGGGGGCAACTTTTCCATCACGTCCGCCAGAATCAGCGAACTGACGGTGGCCTTGTCGGGATCGAGGCGGGGCACGTCGATCCTCATCTCCTGGTGGCTCAGGTTGCCGGCCACCATATCCTTAACAATAAGGTTGAGGCGATAGGCGCCGGGCACCAGGGGAATGTTCTTCTGATAAATGGACTTCTGCGCGGCGTACGCCTGCAGCATCTCTGGCGGCGCGGTCACCGTAACCGGATCTTCGAAATTGTTGACGGGGCGGCGCGTCATGGAAGTGATGCGGCCCAGGATGTGGACTTCGGCACGCTGCAGACCATCTTTGTTGACGAACTGCAGATCCTTATTATCGAATTGGATGGTGATCATGGTTGCCGCGGAGGCATCCGTGATGGGGAAGTAATCGGCCCGCACCTTCATGGGAAGGATGTTGTAGCTGATTTTCGACTGAACGTCGGCTTCCAGGTCGGTGTACTTGATGGCGGGCGGCTGCTGCAGTTTGGCGAACTGCTCGATGCGGTTGAACTCATTCATGCTTTCCGGCTGGCCCCCGAACGGGGTGCCGAGGTGGGTGCCGTCGGTGTTGTTGAAGCGCTGCGTCTTATCGGACATGCCAAGCTGCTCCATGAGAGTGAGGCCGGCGCCCGGAACGTAAAGCAGGGCGTCCTTTTCCGACGGGTCGCTGGTCATGCGGAACTCGCCCGACATAGTGGGGTCGACGAACTCGATGATGATGTTATTGCCGATGCCTTCGATGTAGCGATAGCGCCACTGCTGGAAGGGGAACGTGGAGGTTTCGCCGCCACCCTCTTCCGGGGGACGCTCATACATGCCGCCCGAGGAGTGGTCGTCAATTTCGTCCGGGGGACCGTATGTAATATAGATACGGCCGCGGTCTGTCTTCCAACCGGGGATGCCCGACGCGTAGTGCTCGTTGGTGTACGCGATACGGCGGTAGTGCTCTTCCTTGAACTCGTTCTCGATGGTGTCCGGAGTGGGGTCGCGGCGGAGCCAGAAGGATTCGATGAACGACTCGCGTTCTTCGTCGGTTTGCAGGCGCTTGAAGGCGGCACGCTCTTCATCGGTGATGATGTAGGTGACGTCCTCGTTCAACCACTTGCGATACGGAGTCTCGAGTTCCTGTTTGAGCTTCTTCTCCCGGGCCTTGATCTGCCTGGGCGTCAGCGGCTTGGCGAGAGTTTCGCGCTGATCGGGGTCCTTCTTTTGAGACTGATCGCCTTGCTGGGCTGCAAGGAAGCCCATCAGGACGGAAAACGAGATGCAGGAAATCGAAAGGCGTGTTGCGTTCATACGGCGCACCGCTTCCAACGGTCAGGATTGAATCGGCTGCCATCTATTCTAGATCGAATACTTTAGCCCGGTCAATCCGTGAAGGCGTGGCACAGTGTGGCGGTCCGGAGATTCACGGGTTTTCTTTCATTTGGTTTCAGGGGGTTAGGGCAGGGAATTTCGGAGTCGAGGGTGTCGGTGGATTAGCTTGGGGAGCGTAGAAGAGAGTCCGTTCCACACTTCCTCTGTTCCTTTCCCGCTGCAATTCTTCCTGACATCCTGCCCGCTCGACGGAGCGAACCTTCCACCCACGGATTCTCTTCTCACCTTCCAAAAACAGCGCGTCAGTAAAAAGATATTTTTGACTTTTTGTCTTATTTCCGATAAGTCCTATATATGCCCTCGGGGTCTCATCAGTTCCGGGTCGGATCGATTTCGTGCACGGTTCTTACGGACGGATACGCTTCGTATCCACTGGCCTGGTTTTTTCCGAACGCGGATCCGGTCCGTCTGGCTTCGGCCTTGGGAACTCGCGGCCTGCCCCAGGACCGGATCTTGAGTCCCTATACCTGCCTTTTGATCGAAACGGGGAGCCGCATCATTCTGGTGGACACGGGTGCTGGGCCTTCTTACCCCACGAGTGGGGCAATTCCCGCCCGGCTGGAGATGGCGGGGGTCCGATGCAAGGACGTGGACACTGTGATCTTGACACATGCCCACCCCGATCACATCGGCGGCGCCATCGACGCGCGCGGCCACCCGACGTTTCCCAATGCCTGTTACATGATCTCGGAGCTGGAGCAGGAGTTCTGGATGACGTCGCATGCCGACTTGAGCGGGATGGATGTTCCGGAAGCGGTGAGAGGCGGGATGCAGGCGATGGCGCGGCGTTGCCTGGCGGCGCTACATTTCCAACTGGAACTGATCGAACACGAGACCGAGATCGCTCCAGGCATTCGAGCGATTCCGGCGCCGGGGCACACTCCGGGGCACCTCGCATTGCTGGTCGCGTCGGGCGGTGAAACGCTATTGAATCTGGGAGATGCGGCGGCACATCCGCTGCACCTGGAGGAGCCGGAATGGCACAACGGCTTCGACCTGGCGGGGCCGCGCGCCGCTGCCACTCGACATAAGCTGCTAACTCGCGCCGCCGCGGAGAAGATGCGCGTGATGGCGTTCCACTTCCCGTTTCCCAGCCTCGGCCGCGTGGCCGCACGGAGCGTCGGCGGATGGGACTGGCACCCAGGGTGGTAGCAAGTTGCCGCCAAGTGCCCGTCGAAGATTGCCTAAATACCGGCGGGCAGGTGCTCAGGCGACAGAAATCATTAGGAATTTCCACTGGCACCCAAATTGCTCAGTACCTAAGCGAGGGGTACGAAGATGGATGCATTATTGATCAGCGCCACGTTGTTTGGAAGCTTCCTGGGAGCTTTCGCTCTGCAGAAGGCCGCGCTCGAAGGCCTGTTCCGGATGATGGGCAGCGAACGTCGCCAGCGTCAGTAGCTCTTCCTTTTGGGGTGGGGCTACTTGCGCGAGCCGCGGCGAACGTTTTTCAACTGCGTCTGACGCATTTTCGCTTTTTTCCGTTTGGGTTTGCTGATCACGAACGTGCCGCTTCCCAGGTATTCCGCTTTGAACAGTTTTTCTTCAGCCAAGACAATCTCCTCAAAAAAGTGGTTTGATGGAATTCCTATTGTAGCAGCGCATGTATCCTGAATTCATGGCGCGCTTCCGTGGTCTTCTGACACTGCTGCTTTTTGCGGCGGTAGCTTCTGCCCAGTCCAACCCTGGACTGTGTAAAGAAGTACCCACTATCGCGGAAGAATTGACACAGATCTCCGGAATGCCGCTGCGCCACGCGGTGCCGTGCGACTTCATCACCAAGGCCAAGGTCAACGAGTTCCTCAATAAACGCGTGAAAGAAGAAGAAAAGCCCGAGGAGATTCGGGCGGAAGAACTGACCCTCAAGAAATTCGGCCTGGTACCGCAGGATTTCGATCTCGCCAAAACAACCGTCGACCTGCTGACGGAACAGGCTGCGGCCTTCTACGATTACGACCGCAAGAAACTGTTCATCACCGAATCCACTAGTTCTGAGCCGCAAGAACCGGTGCTGGCGCACGAACTGTCGCACGCCATTGCGGATCAAAATTTCAACCTGGGCAAATATATCAAGCAGGGACGGAAGAGCGACGACGGTTCCACGGCGCGGCTGGCGGTGATGGAAGGGCAGGCGACGTGGCTGATGTCGGAGTACCTTGCGAAGCGCAACGGGCAATCGCTGAAAACGTCGCCGGAATTGCTGGCGGCGATGAGCACGGTGAGCGATTCGGGCGGCGAACAGTTTCCGGTTTTCGACAAGGCGCCGCTCTATCTGCGGCTCACGCTGGTGTTTCCGTACACGAAAGGAATGCTGTTTCAGCACGCAGTGGTGCAGCGCGACGGCAACGATGCGTTCGCCGAAGTCTTCCGGCATCCGCCCGTTTCGACGCAGCAGATCATGCATCCCGACAAATATTTCGCGAGCCTCAAGCCGACCGATCCGGCGCTTCCCGACCCGAAATTGCACGGCTATAAAGGACTGGTGGGCGGGTCTTTGGGCGAGTTGGAACACCAGATCCTGCTGGAGCAGTTTGGCGGCAAGGAGGAGGCGGCAGACCTGGCGCCGCATTGGCGCGGTTGCAACTTCGAGTTGCTGGAGAACAAGAAGGCCGGTCGCGTGGTGCTGCTCTACGTCGCTGAGTGGGACAGCGAAGAGAGCGCGCGCCGTTATTTTGCGGCGTACCGCGAGCTGCTGCACAAGAAGTGGAAGAAGATGACGGTGACGAGCGAGGATGCAGGCGCGGTGACTGGCACCGGCGACGACGGCCGGTTCGAACTGCGTCTGAAAGGGGCGCTAGTCACCAGCACGGAAGGTCTCGACCCGGGCACCCACTGACCTTGGGTTAGACTGGGGCATGCGCAAACTTCGACTGGCGGTGCTTGCCGCGCTTTCCCTTGCCCTACTGTCTTTGCACGCTCAGGAAGTGCCTCGCAAGGCCGGCGAGTGGAGCATACAGATGCCCGACGGCAAGCAACTGCAGTTGAGCGCGTATCACGGCAAGGTGGTGGTGCTGGCATTCATCCTCACGACATGTCCGCACTGCCAGAAGACGGTGGGGATTCTGGGGAAGATCCAAAACGATTATGCGGCTCGCGGTGTGCAGGTGCTGGCGTCGGCGTTGGAGGCTAACGCCAAGGCCGCCGTGCCAGGCTTCGTTCAGAACTTTCATCTACCGTTCCCGGTAGGATACAACGACGATGCGAATACGGTGCTGAGCTTTGCGCAGTACTCGCGGGAGCGGATTCCGCTGATGCCG
Organism: uncultured Solibacteraceae bacterium; assembly: GCA_963815475.1. Taxonomy (GTDB): domain Bacteria; phylum Acidobacteriota; class Terriglobia; order Bryobacterales; family Bryobacteraceae; genus Sulfopaludibacter. Next base: position 5,470,178 of record CAWFHD010000003.1, read on the forward strand.
ATTGTGCTGCTGATCGATAGGCAGGGGATGGTGCGGGCGCAACATGACGGGCACGACGAGCAGTTCTTCGGCGACCAGCAGGAGCAGAATTTCCGCGCGGCGTTAGACGGGATGTTGAAGGGGCCGGCCAAGAAGAAGTGAGTACGGGCTGGCGACTATTTCGCCTCGTCGCCGGCTTGCAGTTTGGCTAACACTTGTTCGAGTTTGGCCGCTTCGGGGACGCTGCCTTGCGCCATTTTTGCGGTTCCTCCTCCTCTTCCTCCGGCTTCGGTCAGGGCGGCCTTCAGGAGTTTGCCGGCGTCGATTCCAGCGTCTTCGGAAACTGCCAGTAGGACCGAGGGCGGATCGGCAAGGGCGGCCACAAACACTGCTTTAGGCTGGGCTGTGAAGTTTTGAGCTACGGCTCTGAGTTCTTCGAGAGTTCCTTTTGCCAGCCGCTCGGTGACACGGCGGATTCCGTCGGGGCCCGGGGCGGTGGCACCGTAGAGCTCCGTGCCGCGATAGGCGGCGAGATCGAGTTCGAGCTTACGCTTGGCCTTGTCGGCGGTACGAGCGGCTTCCTGTTGTGCGGCCACCAGGGCGGGCACTTCCGCGAGCGGCGCCGAGAAGAGCTGCGCTGCCTGATAGAGGGCCTCATAGTCGGCGCGCGCCTGACGCACGGCACGGGCTCCGCATAGGAATTCGACGCGCGTGGTCTGGCGGACTTTGTCGATCTTGCGCAGCGTGACGGCTCCGATTTCGCCGGTGGCGCGAACGTGTGTGCCGCCGCAGGCGCTACGGTCGAGGCCTTCGATGGAAACGATGCGCAACGCGCCTTCACGGTCGGACGGCTTGCGGAGTCCCTGGACGGTGGAGGCATCCTCGAATTGGACGGAGACGGGACGGTTTTCGTAGATGATTTCGTTGACACGGCGCTCGGTCTCCTGGAGCGTGCGGGCATCCACGGCGCCGCCTTCCACGTCGATGGTGGAGCTTTCCGCGCCCATGTGGAAGCTCACGGTCTTGAGGTGGAACAACTCTTCGAAGACGGCGGAGAGCAGGTGCTGGCCGGTGTGCTGTTGCATGTGGTCGAAGCGACGGCGCCAGTCGATAGTGCAGTCGGCGGGGCCGGCGGCGATCAAGGGATCGGCGGGCGCGGCGAGGTGGTGGGCGACGCGATCGCCCTCATCGACAACGTCGAGCACGGCGATGCCGCCGAGGGAGCCGGTGTCGAAGGGCTGGCCGCCGGAGGTGGGGTAGAATGCCGTGCGGTCGAGGTAGGCGATGCGGCCATCGGCGGCGGTTTCGAGGATCAGCGCGGAAAAGTCGCGCAGGTAGGAATCGGTGTAATAGAGACGGTGGGACATGGGGACATTGCTATTGTGCCACGGAGGGTGAATTCCAGATTCAGCAGGTGCGCAATGCCTCGTCTCTTTGCTACGATGTAGAGGCAGTGGATGGAGAGCGTCTTCCATTGCCTGTTCATCAAGTGCGCGCCCGTAGCTCAGTTGGATAGAGCGTCTGGCTACGAACCAGAAGGTCGGCAGTTCGAATCTGTCCGGGCGCACCACCAAGTGCTTCTTCACCAATAGTTTGGCGGTTATCTGTCGTTCCCATTAACTCCGTCAGCAGGTCGGTATGCCCAGAATACCGGCACTTGGCGAAATCGTTGCCACCGTAATGTGACGATTCCGGGAACCTTCCGCCGAACGGATTGCCTCCGCGTTTGCAGGGTGTCGAAAAGCCTTTGCCGAACAGGAAGTAGAGCGGGCGCAAGTTTGGGTGATAGGGGTGAGTGCGCCCGCTGTCGTAACGGGGATTATTCCTCTATTGTCTGCGGCAACCGGACCACAAACAATGGCCCGATGTAGCCACAATTTGAGTGTAAAGATTGTGAAACTAATCGAGCGGAGGCTGAGCTGGTTCGCTTTCGCAGCATAGCCCCATTTGCCTGGCGCACCTGCCATTGACAGGCACAAGCGTCGGGCCTACCCTCAAAGTATCTTCGCCTCTGGCTTCGATGTTCGAGGGAAAGCTAATGCAGACACGTCAAGCACGAACGGATCTGACGGTGTACACAATGGGATTGGAGAAACGGACGATCCCGGCCAATGCTATCCTTCACGATTTTCGTGTTGGGCCGGGTCACGAAGGTCTGGCGCCGTTCGTGACTGATGTGGCATCCTTTCACTACCAAGGTGAAGTGTACTTTAATATGTCTTACGAGATCGTCGGTAGAACCGTAGTCGTGAATGCCGCCTGAACTGCAATCGTCGGCAAGAGCGAAAACTTTATTTACAATCCATTTCATAAAGGCGGCCTTCCGCTTCGCTGCGTCTTGAGTGCGCGAACTCAGATTTACTGCCCTGCCTAGTGCTTTTGGTTCGTCCAATTGATGCCACAGCGATAACTGTTGACAGTATTGATTCCTCATAAACTATTGGCTCAGACTCAGACTAAGGACACGTGGTTCCTGTTGACCATTATTTTGGACGGCCAGGGTATGATCGTCAAGTTACTAAATCTCTTGTTTGGTTGCCACCACAAAACGCTAACTCGTCCGATCACCCCAGTTCGCAGACCCGGCAAGCCGACTGGAAGTGCCTACGTTGTCTGTCTCGAATGCGGCAAACAATTCCACTACGACACGGCGAGCATGAAAATGGGGCCACAAATTACCGTCGCTGCCAGTGTTCGATCTCCTGGGTGCTCTCCGCTCCAAGTTCCGTATTGACGGGCGGGTCAAACAGTGACGTGGCTTGGAGACCGGCATCCAACAACGTGGATCTCTGTAGTCGCCAGGGCGGGAAGGTTTCCATTTGGAACATGTCTCCATTTGTATTTCTAGCCGATGCTAGGTAGTGTCGATACTATCGACTTGCGCCGCCTGCCCCAAAAGCCGTGAGCGCCCTAAAGCGAACCACCGGCCTGGAGAAGCTGTATCGCAGGATCGGTTCCTTACATTCGCCCAATCTAAAGGTCCCTTCTCATCAGCTGTCGTCCGTGATATCATCACTCCCCTGAAGCTGGTCGACGGGGATGCTGTTTAGGGGCGATCAGCGTATACGATTTTCCGCCCCAACGGTGCGGATCGAGGTGATGGCACTGTTGGCCCTCCGGCAGCTTTACAACGAACCTTAAAGGGAGGCTGGCAAATGCGAACAACTCTCGCCAAGGCGCTTGTCGTTCTGGCTATCACTACAGTCGCCGCACTCGGCGCTGACAACACTATCGGCGCCTGGAAGCTGAACGTTGAAAAATCGAAGTACACACCGGCTCCGATGCCCGTCAAAAGTCTGAACGTAACACGAGAAGCATCGGATGGCGGGGTCAAGGTAATTACAACGGGGGAACGTAGTGACGGGACGGCGATAAACGCCACCTACACGGCAAAATACGGCGGTTCCCCGGCGTCGGTTTCGGGCACGGGATCGCCGTATGACACTATTTCGGTTAAGCAAGAAAATGCAAACACGCTGACCGACGAACGCAGGAACTCAAGCGGAAAATATCAAGCCACGGGCCGCACCGTTGTCTCTAAAGACGGAAAGACAATGACCACAACCACTAAGGGCGCCAATGCGGACGGGAAGGCGTTCACCAGCACGTTCGTATTTGACAAGCAGTAGAAAGATGCACTACACCGTACGATCCGCGGATTCGTTTCGGGGCGAGTGGGTACTATTGTTTCGAAGCCATGTTCCGGCAACTGCTTCTCGCCTTGGACAGGATGCAGTGACCGATGAAGCGTCGGGGCAGGGCGCATTGCTCCGAAGTTGACACTTTGTCTCGTGGATGACTGTGCTCGGAGGGATAATGGGCGGCTTGGCCACCAAGACCGCCCACTCGGAGGAGACGAAAACCACACGACGCTACAAGTGATCGCGGCAACGTATCGGAAGCAATTCTTTCAGAACTTAAGCGGCGGAACAATACCGGCAATGGTATGCTATGCGACGGCTGATGACGTTGGATATTGAAATGGCGGAATATGAATCGGTTGACGGGGTAATCGCTAAGGTGCCATCAGCCCTTCGATGCCATAGTCCACACGGGGCAGTTGGCTGCCGATGCGTCGCGCGTTTACAATGTCAGCCACTCAACTCTTTCTCCAATTCCTTCCGATGCCGCTGAACTGGATTCGCAACCACATCGCCGCAGCCTGACTGTATCGCTTGTAGACTGAAGATCGGAACCAGACTAGTAACAGCGGAAAACATGCCGAAGTCTCATTCAGTACAGCCAAAAGATCACTACCTCTACGCCCGCTCATTCCACAGCGCAGCGAAGACACTGGCGACGGCATCCCAAGTTGGTGACAGCCTTTTCCCTGAAGCTGACGCCGGCGCCGTGGTGTTCGTGTACCGGCACGCCCTGGAACTTTTCTTGAAAGCCATCGTTCTTGGAGAAGGCGGCAATTTCTTGGAAACCAAACCAGACCCGATTTCAGTCGGCAAGACCCATTCGCTGTCGTGGCTGGCACAGTTCGTCTGCCAGATCGTGACGGCGTTGAAGTGGGAAGCGCAGTTTACGTGCGAGGGCATCCAGAGTTTTGCGGACTTCAAAGCGATCATGGAGGACATGAGTGCCACTGATCCGGGCTCCTATTTGTTTCGGTTCCCGGCTGTGATCGCAGAGCAGGGACCAACCGGCGTTCGGGAATTCGCAAGGAGGATGGACGCACTTCTCGATCTGCTGGACGCCACCGCCGGCGCACTGGCGGCGGAATGGGACATGCGCTCAGAAGGGCCGACCGAAGCTTACGGAAACGGTCGCGGTTTCGAGCCGAATGTTCAGTAACACCACACCACGTTGTAGGGAGATCTAAACGCTTCCGCTCTGGGCATGAGTGAGCCCGGCGCGGGCACGCCCCCGAAGGATCTCAGGTTCAACTGAGCAAACGGGGGAGTGCCCGGCCATTGGCCGCCACGAATTCAGGCAGGTGCGGACAGCTAGTGGTCTTCGACTCCCACTGAGACGCGGCGGTTCATACCTCGGCCGCTGGACGTGGCGTTATCGGCGATGGGGTTCTCTTCACCAAAACCCTGGGTGATGAGACGATCGGCCGGGATACCCATGCGAATTAGGTCGGCCGCCACAGTATTGGCGCGTTCCTGAGAAAGCCGCAGATTGCTCGCAGAGTTTCCGACGCTGTCGGTATACCCGTTCAGGGCCACGCGGGCTTCTCGATTTGCCGCGAGAGCGCCGGCAAACTCATTCAGCCGCGTGTAAGATTCAGGCCGGAGCTTCGCCGACCCCGTTTCAAAATACAGGTCCACGTTCGCCGGAAGGCTTGCTCTCGGAACTGCGGGGATTTCGGGCACGACGCGGTTGGCCGTCCCGGTGATTGCAGGCGGCGCCGGCGTCGCTGGCCTGCCTGCGCGATGTATGAGCCAGAACAGCCCCGGTATTAGAGCCAACAACAGCAACGGGACCAGCCACCTTGCCGAGGATTTCTCGCGAGTCATGGTTTGAGCGACAACCGGCGAGGCTGTAATCGTTTCCGGCGTCCGGGGCCATAACAGATCGGTCACCCCCGGGGGCAAAACTTGGCGGATGGCAGGGACCTCGCGTTGCAAGAGAGTACCGAGCCCACCCATATTCATTCCTTCGTCCCGCACACGCTTTCCCAGGAATCCCATCACCATCGGCGCCGCCATTGTCAACAGTGTTGAGGTGACGTTGTGCTGCAGGCCGAGCCCAGTCCCCAAGGCGCGAGTCAGGGCGCCCTCGGAACTTCCAAAGAGTGTTCCGAGCATCCCTTTGCCGGCCGACATCACAGGAGAGTCGGTCTTGGTAACGCTGCTGGCGAGATTGGACCAAGAGGGGGTTCCAATTTCAGACGGCGTCATATCCAACGTTTTCCGAAGCAAGGCGGGGTTGTCAGCCTTGTTGGCCATTCCACCAAGCACGGTGGCTATGGCGGATTGCATACCTCGGGACACCGACTGGTCGGACTCCCCCAACGCATTGCCGATATCGCCCAAGCTACGTTTGTCAAGCGTGCTAAATAAATCGGTTAAGAAAGACATACGCTCCTCGCTCTTTCGCTTATGCGATCTGTTCGTAACCGTCCATGAACTGAGATGAGAGCCGTTAACGAACAGACGGAGTTTCACTCAGGAGCGTGATGCAGGTTGCGGCGGGATTCGCGAGAGCAGCCCAGAAAAATGCGTCCGGATGGGAATCCTCAAAGACCTTACGTGAGTGAAGTCATCGGTCGGACTGGTCCGGCCCGATGCCGGTTCCATGCGCCAAGTACTGTTTGAACCTGGCGGTCAACGCGCGAGATGCAATGCCGAGGGGACAAAGGCTGATCATCGGATCATCGCGCTCGCGGACACCGACATCGGCAAGAATCGTCCGCCGCGACTAGCCGCGGTCCAGCCCGGTCCCTAAGTGCGGTTGAGCGTCACAGATGACGGAGTGGGGATGAGCCCTGATGTGCAGGCGCATTTGTTCGAGCCATTCTTCACTACCAAGGCTCGGCGCTACGATGAAGCGGTGAGCGTCTTCACCGGCTCCTCACTTTGGTGTCGGAGTATCGTTTTCGCCTGAAACCAGTCGTCCTGGTCGGATCCAATCGGACAGCCTCTCTGCAGCCATAGTTCGTATGCCAGCGCGGCAATCCTGGTTTCCTCGGTTTTCGTTGCTGTCGGCTGAGAGTCTTCCGAGGTGGTTTCATCTATAACCACCGGTCTTGCGTATTTTGCCATAGGTCACTTCCTTTCGCCGGCAGCGTCCCGATTCCTGTTTAGAAACCACCCGCCGCACGCCATAGCGCGGGGCGTCTGGTGACGTCTTGCCGGTCACGCCAGTGCAACCACGCGGATGTGAGGGTGCGCGTAAGTTCCGCCCTGTCAAACGGCTTGGCTAGAACGTCATACGCGCCCAGGTTCAAAGCTTCCGCCCAGAGATCGGCGTCCGCCAATCGCGACGCAACAATCAAGAGGGGCGGCTCCGGCGTTAGCGTGATTTGGGCCAGCGCCTCCCGCCACGTCTCGCGGCCCAGGTTAGACTCGCAGACTACCAGGCGCAGCCGATTTCTCTCGAGAACAGCCAGCGCCGACTTGAGGGTATCCGCTTTGTAGACTCTCCATTGTGGCGGGTGCAATATTCGATCTAGCGCGTCCGAGTCATCCGGCAACGGGTTGACTGAGAGCACGGAGATAACGCCGCCGCCAGATTCGATGGCGGGTGGCTTCCGAGTTAACACCTCATCGTCAGCAAGGGCTGGAACCAGGTTGATGGTAGACACTCCTGACGCCTTTTCCATGCAGGACCTCGTTGTGGTGTTGTGGCGAGTCGATTTTCCTCGTCCGGTTGAAAGCGAAAGGCTGTGCTACTTCAGCCCATGAGACGATAGCGTCGCTCCGGGTGTGACTCTAGCTTCCTGAGAATAGCGAACATCCGCGTCACGAAAACAGACCCGGCAGTAACCTTCGGTGAAAGTTCTTTAATCTGCCTCGATTGTGTGCCGATCACAGGGTCGTGTCAACGTTTATTTTTGAAACGCAAGACATCGAATGGCGCTTCAGTCGGTCCGCTCAACAATCTCATCCTCGCGCCGGGACAAAACCTCTTCCGCGCTCAACTTGCCCGCTGCCAGATCGTGGAGTTCTGTGCCTGCCATCACATCGACTGCCTCTTCCGCGCCAGGAAACCATAGCCGGATTCGGCCGGTCTGGACGTCGGCTGTACCAATCGTGCAACCCTGAGCACGTAGGATGTCCAATGCTTCCGTGTCATTCATGATTGGCTCTCCTTGCTATGATTGTGCGCCTGTTCGGCCTCAAAAGGAACCACCGATTCCTTGAATAACCGCTGCAATTCAGGTGTGCGCTTGCTCTATCTCGCCAGGGGGAGCGTTAGACCGATCCCGCGCGCCGGGGTGCTATCATTCCAAAAGTATGAATGCCGGCCACGACTGGGAAATCCATCAAGGGCTCGGCGCGCTATCTGAGCAGAAGCTGAATGAGGGGTTCCGCAATCGTGAGCGGACGCTTGGGTGGCTGCGCCGTTTTCGTGGCGACCAGTTTCGCATGGCCGAGTTCCGCCGGTTACTGGCAGCCGATGGCGACACCTGTGTTCATCGTTTTGACGACGATGCGGTGCTGGGATTGGTAGCTTGTGGAATCGCTTGCGGACGCTTCCGATGGGTGGGGGAGGAATACATACCGCGGGCAACTGCCGGCGGACTAGCTCAGGAATCCTCGTCCGCGCCATCGCCGGACCAGGCTCCCGCTCCGCCCGCGCCGCGTGCTCCGAAGGCTGAACCCGTTTTCGCCGAGCCCACCTTTCCTCCGGACATCGATGCCCTGGCGATCGCCGAATCGCAAAAGGAAGCCGCCAGACTCGGTCTGCCGTTCTGTGAAGAGTGCGCGCGCAAGGCGGCAGCCAACGCTCTGGTATGATCGACGAACGCACGGAAGCTCAAGTTCTTTCGGCTCTGACGGCGGGGTCAGCCGCAAGCGAGAGTCTGTGGGGGATTCTCGATGGAGCGCGGGATGAGACCATCTTCGGCAGACTGGAGGAGGTTCAGCACCAGTGTTGTCTCTATGCCGGCACGCTGCCCTGGCAGCTTCAAATGACGGCGCCGTACCTGGTGAAACTTCCGCCCCATTCCTTCACCACCAGACTGCTCCGTTCGGCGTGGGGAAACAGTTGGGGTATCTTCTTTCTCTCGGACGCGCCCATGGAATCGCTCCGTCAGCACCTGCGCACGTTCCTGCGGGTTGCCGACCAGCGCGGCCGGCGCCTGATCTTCCGTTATTACGATCCGCGTGTGATGCGTGTGTACCTGCCAACGTGCCGGCCTGCGGAACTGAGGGCCGTCTTCGGGCCGATCCGCTGTTACATGATGGAGAGTTCACGCGGCGACGAGGTCCTGCGATTTGGACATCGCGACGGCGCACTCCAACAAACTTCACAACCGATTGTCCAGACTGGAACCGTCCCTGATGCTAGTGATTCGCGACGCGCAGTTTAAAGCTTTCGAAGAAGCGGCGCTGGCCCAGTTCGAGGAGCGCATGCTCGGTTACCTGGCTGAATCGTTCCCCAAGCAATCCGCTTTGCTGGGCCCCGGCCAGATGCGGCGCGTGGTGGCTCTCGGACTCGAGCGCTGCGCGCATTATGGGCATCTCACCGAGCGCGAAATCTACTTCTACCTCACCCTGATGCTGATGCTGGGTTCGTGGTTTGACGAGGACCCGCAATTGCCCTGGTGCGCCGCCGGCCTCACAGATCCTTCGATCGTCCATCCGTCGGCGCGGCTCAACCGTTTGCACAGTGAAACCATGGATTATCTCGACCGCGTGGCCGGTGAAAATAACGAGCACCTCATTAAGGCGCTGCTTCGCATTCGGGCCTTCGATCCGGCTTCCCCGGACGGGATTCCCGAAGATCGATTCGAGGAAGAGATGGTGAAAACGCTCTCGGGCTTTTATCCGCAGAAGGCAGCACACCAGGGGATTGAGGCTACCCGCGTTGTAGTGCAGAACGCCGGCGCACTGGCGCGGCGGCACGGTCTCCACAGCCAGAGAGGCGTGTGCCTTGTTGCCAGTCTGGCTTTTATGTTGGGCAGCGGTTTTCATCGCGATCCGCAGTTCCCGTGGGCACAGGAGGCCTTGACCACGCAGGGTCGCGCGAACCTGGACGCGCTGCAAGCGGGCGCCATGGAGTATCTGGAGCACGGGCTCAGATAATATGTGCGTTCCCTCCAAGAAGGATCGAGCCAAGCAGAAGGACGTAACAGCTCGCACAACCCCGCCTCAAAAAACCACGAACGACTGCCCTGCGGAAAAGCACGTCCTGGTCCGTCTGGAAGTAAAGCGCGCTGTGGCGAAATCGGCGACGTCGTTCTGGGAGGTGCAGAGCGACGACCTGACCATCGAGGTCACCGCGATCACCGCGCCGAATACTGCGGGAGTCTGGCAGGAACTGGAATGGAACATGGGCGGCGCCAACGCCGACAACAATATCGTCGAGGTGTCGCGGTCAGGCCCTATGGAGATGCGTGTGGCCGCTCGCATTCCGGGGCAGCCTTGGAAGCATGTAGACATCGAGATTTACGATCTGACCGACCTGACCTGCCCGCTTCCGATGAAGCTGACCGATCGAGATCGGCATTGGAAGGCGTACGAAGCCAACGCCAAGACGACGCTGACGGCCACCACGGTAGTCGACGAGGCGCCGGTTTGGTCTCTGCTCAAGTGGAATCAGGCGGCCGCCGCTAATCAGAGCGAGGTAAGCCTTGCTGCCGCCGGAGACAAACAGGTAACGGTGTCGCTTGGGCAGACCGGTCCCAAGACTCTGGCGGCCGATATCCACATCTGCAAATGGCCGAAGCTGGAGGTCCAGCGGATCGGGTTCGACAGCTATCCTGTCACCAACGATGGCGCAACGGAGATCGACAAGGACTTCGATTCGTCCTGGAAGAAAGGGCGGCGCGATCCGGCCACGAACGTCGCCACCGCTTCCTGTCAGGCCCCGCTGTGTTACGAACAGAACGCCCCGATTGAGCTGAGCGCCGTGTTCAAGGTTACGCAGGCTCCCACCGAGCAGGAACAGGTGAAGGTGAAGGGCGTGACAACGGTGGGAGGCGCGACGATCGAGTGGCAGGGAGATGTGGTTGTGGGACCCGCGGATGTCACCGTGAAGATGGACTCCATTAGCGGGAGCAAGCCCCTGCCACCGGGCGTGGCCTGCTATGACCCGATGGAAATCAAATGGTACATGACTGAGTCGGACAACACCACCTGGGTCCAATTCGATTCCACCAAGCACCTGTTGTATGTGGTCTTGGGCGCTCCTGTGAAGAAGCTGTACTGGACGCTCTTGGACATCTCCTGCCGGGCGGCCGCGGACAAGACCACCGAGGGCGATTTTGTGCCGGCGGCGTTTGTGCCATTCACGTCGCACACCGGGGACGGAAATGGTTTCAAGCGCAAAGGCGACGGCATTGCCATGTCTTATTACAAGCAAGGAGTGAAAACCAGCGGTGACCAGGCCGAGCCTTCCGTCTACTCCACTTTTGGCATCTTGAGCCGGCCCGATGGCACCGGCCGCTGCGGCGGCTGGGCGAACCTTCTCATCCACCTGTTCGGAATGCACGGCGTGACCAGTGCCGGCAAACTCTGGTTCATTCGCGGGGCAGACAAGAACAACGCCGACATGAAGCAGCGCTTCCTGGTGAAGAACTGTAATTTCGTGGGCAGCGGGACAAGACCAACTCCTTACCCCTACACAGGTAACACGGAGTGCGTGAAGCAGAATGGCGCGCCTGGCCAGGGCAAGACGAACCCTCAGTTCGATTTCGGGGACCATGTGGTAGTACTTCATGGTGGCAAGATTTACGATCCGTCATACGGCATCGGCCCCATTGGGACCCCTCTGGAATACGAGACGAAGGCTATCGCTGGACTGGGTGCGATGATCGGTACGCCAAGTTACTTCCCATTCGACCAGTCGGACGGAACCCCGCAGTTCATATCGGGGAGTTGCAGCCCGGGGTTCGTGCAACACGTGGTGGCCGGTGGCGAAAGGCTTTCCGCGATCGCCGCCAAGTACGGCTCCAGCGCGAGTGCGCTCTTCGACCATCCGTACAACCAGGCCTTGAAGGTAAAGCGCGGCACGGCGGACAAGATTGTGGACGGAGACGTTGTCTATATTCCCCGCACCGCGAAGACTCAGATGCTCTATGCGCACAACCTGTAAAATGAGGTCGGGCAATGGCGGCCAAGATAAGAGCGATGAGCGTCGGTCGGATTCTACTGCTGGCCGGATCGGCGTGGCTGGCGGCGGGCCAGGTTGCGGGGCACAAACATATGACTGCTGATTTCCATCCCGTGCCGTTGCGCTATGCCGCCGCGGTAAGCGCCGTGAAGCTAGTGGAATCGAACGGCGTTGCCATGCTCTATGCCACCGACGCGGGGCCGATGGGTTCCGATCTTTCTTTGGCCCGCTTCCAAGGCGATGCTCCGCGGATCGAGCAACTGGGGGCGTTAAGCGAACTTCCGGAGCGGCCCGCATGGGACGCCATTGCGGAAGGCGGCGCCTTCTCGGTAGTCATCACTGAGGCGGGTAGCGCCGTTTCCGGGCTCGCCATCCGGAATACCGGCAGCGGCGCGTCGGAGAAGGTGAATCGCCATGATGGCTTCGGTGTGTTCGGGGCGCCGCACTTCGTCAAAGGCGATCCGGGCCCAATCTCGTCGGTGGCCCTGCTCGACGGAAAAACGCCCGTGGTGGTGTTCCCTCGCGAAGCCGACGGTGGTTTCGGGAAGTATCGCAAAGTGGAGGCCGCCGTAGAAGGTGTGGCGCAGGATGCGCGGCTGTTCCGCTCCGGCAAAGGCTACTCGTTGTTCGTCAAAGTCATGTCCATTGGTTCGGCGTCGTCGGCGCGACGGTTGGCATCGGGCAAGGTCATCTATGCGGGCGTGCTGGTGTACGTGCCGCTCGACGAAAGCTTCCACGCGATGGAACTGCCATCGCGTCCGCTAGGCGGGCAGTTGATCATCGACTTTGACGTCTGCGCGTTCCACGACGGCGTGGCCGTTTTCGCAGCCACACCCAAAGGCTACGTCCTGGCTGCGGGCAAGTTGTCGAACGGCGTATACGCAACTGCCACATGGGTCGAGGAGACGCACAAGCGTCCGTTGAGTTCCCCGTCTATCCTTGCGGCCGGAGAAAAGCTGCACCTGGCGGCGATTGAGTCCATGGGGGCGCCGGACGCCCAAGTGGTCATGGCGCAGGTCCCGTAAACGTTCCTATCCGGAACCATGCGTCGAGCGAGCCTTAGTGCTATGCCGCGCAGGAGATCGCGATCGCGCCGACTGTGTGGCCAGCAGTCCCAGGCCGAACGTGAGCATTGAGAATGCGGCGATAAAGCTCCCGAATAACAGGAATCGGCTACGGCGTAACGAATCTCGTGTCCAGATTCGCTCAGGGTCGTACTGATTGTCCCTCAGCATTTCCAGATAGGCGGAGTTCGGCTCAGCGATGGGATGACCAGGTGTTTCTGCGCCAACCACGAATCGAAGCTTCCGTTGGTCACCACCTACCACCTGCGTTTCCACTACAACGTAGGAGTTATAGGCGACGAAATACACAATGATCGAGGCAAGCCCGCATAGGAGCGAAATTGTCGCAACCATTGATTGAAGCTTGTCGTTAGTTCTTGAGTTTTTGTTGAGTTCGGCGCCCCAAGCGAACGACAGTAACGCTACGACAGCGCAGAAGATGACGCCGATCATTCTCGAGTTGTCAGGCCAGGGAGGATACAGTTCCGGAATCGACATCCCGAGTGGGCCTGCCACGGCGAGTCCTACGCCTACTCCCCAGAGATTCTTAAATGACTTCAGGAAATCCGCGAGGCGCATGCGTGTTATCTCACGGGCGAGAGCGTCTTCTCGGTCGGATCGGAAAGCACTAAGACCAATTCCTGGAAAGTCTCGTCTCCGTCACTGGAATGAACCCGGAATAAATATCGTCCGATGTGGAGGTTTTCACCGGCGGTGTAACTGCTCCAGGTCCCGAGCTTCTTCGTATAATCGGCGGCATTCCAGTAGTGGATGGTCGCGCCGCTGACGGTGGAAGAGATCTTAGTTCGGACAAACAGCTTCGGAGGTGGCGATGCTTTCAATATATCCTTCGCAAACTGAACGTTGCGCTTGGCCGAATCCAGTTGGCCGGAATCGAGAACCCCTGATGTCTGTTCCGCCACTCTGTATGCCAGATCCAGGGAATCGACGGCATCGTTTCGGGCATCGAGGGCAATTTGTCGCATCGCGGCCACAACTTCACGATTGCCCGGCGGTTTCCGTGAATTCTTTACTTCGCGATCGAGTGATTCGACATCGACCGCAACTTCGTGCGCCGATTCGTTGTAACGCGGCCCACTTGCTGGGATCAGCACTTTGGCGCCGTCTGCCTTCTTCAATGCGATGTCATTTCCGCCGACAACCTGGGCCGCGGCGGCAACGCACAACCCGCCTATCGCGATCATGGAATGAAGCTGGGCAATCCGAATACGACATTGCATCGTGTACCGTTTCCTCCATCGTCGCGGGCCGGCATCGTAGCGTATCACTTCTTCCGCGCGCCCGGCTCCACTTCAAACAGCCTAAAATTGGGTCCGTTAGGTGGACGCACCTGCATTTCCTGCTGATATCCGTGGGATACCTCGGGAATACCCTCCAGCAGTCTGGCCAACCTGAGCCTTGTGTTGACGATCCAGTCACCCGCCGAAATGACGCGTCCATCGGGGTCAGATGCGGCGCTCTTGGCGTCAATGAGGTCGGAAAGCGCCCATTGGCTGGCAACTGGAAAAATGCTCATACGAGCTGGAAACGAGGCATCCAGTTTCTCGTCGACAGGCTTTGCCTTGCGCTGAATACCAAACTGGGTCTTGCTCTTAAACGTTGTCACGCGCTCTGAGGAATCCATATGCCCTGTCCAGTGCCACGCGTACTGGTTGGGAGATGTGGACTCGATCACGAGCAGATACTCGGGTAGCTGCCCTGGAGCGGCAGTCGGCTTAGCCGCCGTCCCGAGCGGGACCTGGCAGGTGTCAAACACCACGACAGCTCCACGACTGAGGGGAGATGCAGAGACGAAATCTTTAATCGGCTTGAGAAACTCCTCATACGCGATCCAAGTATTCGGTTGCTCCGCATCGGCATCGGATGGCAGAAAATAAGTGCGGCCGTCGGGCCCGAGCCATCCATGTGCGGCTACATAGACCACCAGCAAGGCGGTCTGGTTCTCCCCTGTACTGGCTTCGGACCTGCGTATCGTCTTCTGCAACTCGTCAAATACTCTTTCGCGCGTGACCGGCTTGCCCTTGCCAACCCTTAAAGCACTGGGTTCGTCACGTGGCGTAGGCGACTCCGACGGCGCTAAAGATAACTGCCGGCCAGCCCCTTGTAGCTGGCGCAAATACCAGATTGCCATGATGGACAATGGTGTGTTGTCGAACTGGTGATCCGCCAGCAGGGTTTCATCTTCTTCGTGGAACGTCCATTCTTCGGGGAGACTCATTCCAGCGTGAATTCCGACTGTGCCGTCTTTGTATCCACCAACAACATACCTCCCATCGGGGCTAATTCCCATGGACTGCAGCGGAGTCTCCTTCCGGCCCGGGGGGAGTGTCATGAACTTGATCGCCATGTCGATGGCGAAGCTGCCATTGTCGTCGAACTGCGAAGTGGGTTCCTCCGGTCGTGGCACTACTCTCGGACGTTTTTGTCCATTTACATCCTGCAGCCAGACAGAACCATTGTCGGACGTAATGGCAATGTACCGACTATCGCCGCTGAATTGCAGCGAACGCACGCCGGTGATAATCCGTCCGAGCGACGCATGCGTTTTCATCGTTCCCGTTTCGAACGCGTTGATCGCGCCATTCTTCTCGGCTGTCACAAGGTAAGAGCCGTCCGGACTGAAGCGGGCGTGGCGGCCGTTCGGATTGGAGAGGACTCCGGATGACTTCTCGCCCGGATGGGTGGGCCGAAGATTCACGTCATCGGCAGTTTCCATCAATATTCGAGAGCCATCGGGGCTGAACGAAATTGCGAGTGCGTTTGTGCCCTTCCCAATCAGCGCCGGAGCCGCGGGAGACTCGATTGGCCACGTCCGAGTCGCGCCACAACTGGATGTCACTACCAGCTTTTCCCGTGGGCTGAAAGCCGCCACTGGCGCATCCGCGCATGACGGTTTTCCGGGCCTTGCGGGTGGGCATTCCGGGTCGGGTGGCATGCTCAACAATGTTTGCTGCGCGGCTGCATCCCATACGCGGGCGGTTCCATCCGACGAGGTGGTCAGAATCTGCGTTCCGCTGGAATCGAACGCCACACTGCAGACGCTTGCCGAGTGCTTCAGAAGCTTTGGCTGCCCTGTTCCGGACACCGGCCGGATACTCACGTCCCCACCTTTTTCCGCGATGGCCACATTCGAAGCATCCGGACTGAATGCGACGGCGCACGAGTCTGCACCGTTGGTCGTGAGCGTGCCCTCCATCCGCGGGTTGCCGCGCAGGGGATCTATAGACCAGAGCGCGACCGTCCCATCCGCCGAGCCGGTGGTGAAACGGGTTCGATTATCCAGGTTGACCATGATCGTCCCATCCGCGGCAGCGGGTGGAAAACGGGATCGACTCGGACTGAAGGTTACGCTGCAAACCGCGGTCTCGTGGATCTTCGCATAATTATCGGCAGGGATCCCGGCTCTCTTGCTCTCCAGGCGCTTTGCGGCATTGAAGAACGCGTCGTACATCAACGCCGCGCCGAGAGTATGCGCAGGCGTCGGTTGGACCTTGGCGCGGTCGTCATAATCGCTGATTCCGATGAAAAGCCCGAATGTTGGTTGTGCGAGAACCAGTCCATCGGTGGGATACGGCTCCTGCGGTTTGGTGGTGTAACCAACACCAACCCCTATGCTCTGCGATTGCTGAGCAGTTGCGACGATGGCGGTAACCAAGGCGCAGAGGCTGAGCACGAGTGCCCGTTGCAAGACTGCTTCACATCGGGTGTGCCTGCCTGACCAGGCGTGAACATCGTTTGAGCGCATTCACCCTCCCCGCCGGTGATTGGCCCCATGGGCTTGCCTAACCCATGATACTCGGAAAACCTGCGGCAGCCCAATCTAACAAACTGGAGCGGCGATTACTGAAGCCGCAGGCGTGTGAAGACGCAAGATTGTCCGCAAGCTTCGGCGCCAGGTCTCCCGGCTCTCCTGCGAGGATGCGACTTACGAATTGTCGGGCAGCATCTGGCCGCCTTGTTCGTGACTCTCCGCGATGGGGTGGCCGTCCGGCCCGATTAACTGGCAATGATACGTGGTCTCGATGGGTTTTCCGACCACCGTCACGTGTCCAGTCCCGTCGGCCGACGGCGCCGAGAAGAGCTCAGGGTGGCGAAACGTGATCAGAATGCTGCCGGGTACCGAGTCATCTGATTTTGCAAAACTGATGGTCTGTCCGGTCTGAATGAAAATCGGATTGGTCACCGGCGCAAAGAGCGGCTTTCCTGCCGGGTCTGGATTTGGGCTGTAGTGTAACTTCACGTTAATATGTGCCATAAATATCTCCTATTTGTGTAACAACTCCGCGAAACTCGGGTCCCTCTGCAAATCTTTGACGTCGGGGAAGCGACTCAACTCCCGCAATAAGTCGGGCGGAGCCTTTCGCAGCACCTCCAGCGTCTTCGACCTTTGTCCCATCACTTCATAAGTTATGGCCGCTTCCCGCATAATGGCGGGGTTGTCCGGCTGAATCGCGAGCGCCTGAGAAGTCTCGAACCCGGCTCGTCGCCGGTCTCCCAGAAACGCCGCCAGCAGTCCCATTCCGGTACGCGCCATGGCGTCGCGTGGATTGCGCGCGACTTCTTCCTCGGACATTGCCAGCCCGGCGCGGTACGCATTCGCAGAATCCTCGGAGCGTTCCAAGTGCCGGTAGGCATCGCCCAGGTTACGGTAATGGGTCGCCGATTTTGTTCCTGTGGCCATTCCCGCTTCGAAGTATCGCGCGGCATCCGAGTAGCGCTCCTCCAAATAACAAATACTGCCCAGATTCATCAGGAGATTCGACGAACTCCGGATCTTCAGGGCATCGGACAATGCCTTCTCGGCCTCCGCCAGCTTGCCCTGGCGACCAAGCGACAGCCCCAGATTCATGTGCCCGGATGACATGCCCGGCGCCAGTTCGATCACTTTGCGGTACTGTTCCTCCGACAACGCGAACTGATTCCGGTAGAAGTAGAAAGTGCCCAGATTGATGTAAGGATGATAGTCGCCCGGTTGCGCGTCGATGGCCCGCCGGTACGTGACCACCGCATCATTGTCCCGATTGGTGCTCTCATAAACGCCCGCCAAATGGCGCCACGCATCGGCGTTGAACGGCTCCAGTTGCGTCACTCGCGTGTACTGACGAATGGCGTCTTCGTATCTTCCATGCCGCTGATCGAAATTCCCCGATGCCAGCAGCACTCTCACCGAATCCGAATTGATGCTCTTCGCCTTTTCGACGTTGCTCCCGGCAGCATCCAGGTACTCCGCGCCATCATTGTTCACGAATCGCTGGATCTGCGCTTCGGCCAGCCCCGCATAGGGTAGCGCCGACCTTGGGTCGAGCTGCGCCGCCTGTTCGAACAATGGAATCGCCCGGACGGCATTCGCATATGCGTCCACCCGCAAAAGATCCATCGCCTGGACGTACGGCACGTAAGCCGCGCCCGACACCGATTCCTTCGGCGCCACGCGCAATTGAAACGCTCCCGTCACCGTCGCCAGAATTGCCTTCACGATTTCTGCCGAGGCTCCCGCCGGGTACGATCCCTGCACCTTGCCGATACTCCGGCCGGAATCGAGATCGCCCACCGACGCCTCCATCGAGATCTGCGAACCCGAGGGCCGCAGACGCACTCGCAGCACATGCGTTGCGCCGAGCACCGTCTTTGCCTTCTCCGGCGTGTCCACCTGATTGCTTTGCGTTTCGCGCGGCGTGATCACGGTGAAGTGGCGCCGCGCGCCTGACAAGCGATCGGCCACGTCCATGCCGATTCCCGCGGCTGCTCGTGCCGCATCGCCTTCGGCCGCGATCGGCAGCATCGCCAGCCGCACCGGGGCTCCCGTGGGCTGCCCACTCCAGAACCAATAGCCGAGGGCCGCGGCCAGCATCGCCGCCGGAATCGCCGCCCGCTTCAGTTTCGAGCGCGGCGGCGCCAGCGCGTCCGCCACCTGCTGCGCCGAAGCGAAACGGTCTCGCGGCCGGGCTTGCAGGCAGCCGTTGACAGTCTGGTCCCACGGCGGATCCAGCGCCTCCACCTTGCGCTGCCAATCTTTCGGGACGATGGCCTTCTCCAGGATGGCGTCGAACATCGTGAGCGTCGGCGCCTCGGTGTCGGGACTCCACGCCAGCACAGGTGTAGGCCGTGGCGGTGGATTGATGCGCTCCGGGGAGCGGCCCTTCAGCATGATATGGAACATCACACCTAGCGCGTAGAGGTCCGACGCGGTGGTGGAGCGGTGCCCTAGCAGCAGTTCCGGCGCCATGTAGTCGAATGTGCCGCCGCGGCCGCTCATCATGCTGCCGCCTTCGGGTTCGGCCATCTTTGCCATACCGAAGTCTGTGATCACGGCGCGCACGCGCCCATCGCGCGACGCGGTCAGCAGAATGTTGCTGCATTTCAGATCGCCGTGGACCACGCCTTGGCGATGCGCCTGCGCCAGGCCCGCGCAGATCTGTTCCGCGATCTCGCGCGCTTCCCGGCCGGCCAACGGGCCTCCGCTGTGTATCCGCTCGGAAAGCGTCTGGCCCTCGATGAACTCCATCGAGAGGAAGTCGGTTTCGCCCGCCGGAGTCTCCACGGTATGCAGGTCGTGGACCTTGCAGACATTGTAGTGGCTCACCTCGCGCGCGGCGCGTGCTTCGGGCGGCAGACGCTTGCGATGGCCGGGGCGCGCGCACTTCAAAGCCACGCGGCGCTCCAACTTTTCGTCGATGGCCTCAAAGACCACACCCATTCCGCCGTAGCCGATTTTGCGCAGCACGCGGAAACGGCCGCCGACCACGTTGCCGGGGCTGAACGGATCTTCAGGCGCTGTGCGCTCAAAAAGGGGATCCAGCAGGAAGCGCCCCATGCGCTCTTCCCACTCAACGCGGTCGCGGACCTCCTGGCAAAGCGTTGTGTCCTGGCATACCTTGCGCAGCCGCTCCTCGCGCTGTCCGGGCGGTGTCTGGAGAGTCTCCTCCACCAACGCCATGATGAGGTCGTCATTCGGGTCAGCGCCGGCCATCGGGACTCTCCAGCCTCTCGAACAACCATCGCCGTGCGTCTCCGAATTTGCGTTGCACCGTGCGCAGCGGCAGGCCGAGGGCGTCGGCCGTCTCTTCGTCGGTGAGCCCCATGAAAAACTTCAGGTCCACAATGGAGCACCACTCGGGGTGCTCCGGTTCAATCTCGTTGAGCAGGAGGTCAATCTCCAGGGCCTGTTCCAGTTTGGCGCCGGTGGCACGGAGCCAATCCTCAATGCCGGCTATGGGGACCATCTGCGCTTGCGGACGCCCGCGGGCGTGATCGATCAGCAGCCGCCGCATGGCGCGCGCCGCGAGAGCGAAGAAGTGTCGGCGGTTTTCCCAATCGCGCTCCCGGGCGCGCACCAGCCGGAAGTAGACTTCGTTGACCAGTGCAGTGGGATCGAGCGAATGCTCGGGGCGCTCGCGCCGCATCAAACGCTCCGCGATCTGGTGCAGTTCTGGCATCACCAGTTCGAACAAGCGGTCTTCAACGCCTCGATCACCCTCGCTCCACGCGTGCAGGAGCGTAGTTACTTCCCCGGCAGGAGTATCCATGCGTGCGCGGTCCTGTTTTTGAGTTGGAACAATTGTAACCCACTGAGGGAAAAATGCCGCTGCTCCGTGGTTCCAGTACGTGTGGGCCTCGCCGGGATGCATGAACTCGCTCCGCTTAGTAGGGCGAGTGCGGCGGGAAAAGTCCGCCACTGCCGCTCCCGCTACAATGGGAGATAGAGTGCTTGTTTCCATAACCCCTAAGCTGGAACGTCCCAAGTGGCTGCGCGCGCCCGCTCCGGTGGGGGAGAATTATCGCGACCTGAAAGAGCTGATCGAACGTCTGCGGCTACACACGGTTTGCGAAAGCGCGGCCTGCCCGAATGTGGGCGAGTGCTGGAACCAGCGCACCGCCACTTTCATGATCCTGGGCAACGTCTGCACGCGCCGCTGCGGATTCTGCGCGGTGCAGAAAGGCGCTCCGCTGCCGGTGGACTACGACGAGCCGGAGCGTGTGGCCGAGGCTGTCGAAGCCATGGGGTTGAAGTTCGCCGTGATCACCAGCGTGAATCGCGACGACCGTGAAGATGGCGGCGCCGAGTTGTTCGCCCTGGTGATCAAAGCGATCCGCGAGCGGGTGCCGGGATGTGGCGTCGAGGTGCTGATTCCCGATTTCCAGGGAAGCCATGCCGCCGTGGAAACCGTGATGCAGGCCGCGCCCGACGTGCTCAATCACAATACCGAAACCGTGCCCCGCCTCTACCGCCAGGTGCGGCTGGGAGCGCGCTATGAACGATCGCTGGACGTGCTGGCGTATGCGCACACGATTTCGCCGGGGACGCCCACCAAATCGGGATTGATGCTGGGCTTGGGAGAGCGGCCGGATGAAGTGCTGCAGGTGATGCGCGATTTGCGCGACCATCATGTGGAAGTGCTCACGCTGGGCCAGTATCTGCGGCCTTCGCCAAAGCACCTGCCGATTGTCCGCTACGTGACCCCCGAGGAGTTCGACGAGTTCCGCCGCGCCGGCTATGAGATGGGGTTCGCGCATGTGGAATCGGGTCCGCTGGTGCGCAGTTCGTACCACGCATCGGAGGGCGCGCACACCGGAGCACACCGGTGCTGAGCTCCGCCCAAAAGCGTCAACTCGACGAAGAGGGCTGGCTGGCCCTGCCCGGCCTCATGAACCCGCAGTTGTTGAGCACGTTGCGCGCGCGGGTGGAAGAGCTATTCGAGCAGGAAGGCGCTGCCGCCGGTTCGGAATTCAAGATGGAGCCGGGTGCGCGACGGCTCGCCAACCTGGTGAACAAAGGCCGTGTGTTTGAAGACGTCATCCTCACGCCCGAGGTTCTGGAGTGCATGGCGCAGGTGTTAGGCGAGCGGTTCAAGCTGAGCAGCCTCAACGTGCGCTCGGCCGATCCTAATAGCGATTCCGGCCAGCCGCTGCACGCCGATAGCGGCGCGCTCGCCGATTCGGAGGGTTTCTGGGTGGCGAACTCGGTCTGGATGCTGGATGATTTTACGCCGCAGAACGGCGCTACGCGCTTCGTCCCCGGCTCGCATCGCTGGGGCCGTGTGCCGCCGCCCGATTTCTATCAGGAGCATCCCGAGGAGCGCCTGGTGATTGGGAAGGCCGGGACGGTGGTGGTGATGAACGCGCACATGTGGCACGGTGGCACGGCCAATCGTACGGCTGCTCCGCGACGCGCGATGCACGTCTATTACATCCGCTGGGACAAACCGCAGCAGCAGTATCAAAAGCGTCTGCTCTCGGCGGAAGTGCAGGCCGGGCTCAGCGCGGCGGCCCGTGAAATCCTGGCGCTCGACGATCCGCTGAATGACGAGCTGAGTTCCGTAGGCAGCGGGGTCAGCGGGTTCCTGAAGTAATAGTTGACTCTGTCAACTAAATAGTTGACTCTGTCAACTAAATAGTTGGCTCTGTCAACTAAATAGTTGACTCTGTCAACTATCCTTGCCGGAAAGAGCACTTGGACGGTTAATTCCCGGCGTACGGGTTATGCATGTACGGTCCACGATCTCGCCACACGGGACGAGCGGGAGTCTGCGCGACCCGGTAGCCCACTTCGAGCAACACCTGCAAATCTTCCACTGCGCCCGTTAGATCCCAACCCGGTTTGATCTGGTCGGTGGGCTTGTGATAGTCGTTGCGAATGTACTCCCGGCGCTTCTCGTCGCCAAAATCCGCCGGCTTGCCGACGAAGTCGATGCCCGGGCTCGATGCCAGTGACGGAACGCCGCCCATGGCAAATTCGACGTGATCGGAGCGCCAGTAGAAGCCCTCCACCGGGTCGGTGTCCCCGGTTACCACGCGACCCTGGCGCGTGACGGCATCCTTCACTAGATCGTCGAGCGAAGACATCCCCATGCCGAGGATGCTGAAGTCCTTCGTCTTCCCCCATCCCCAATTGCTGAAGTAATCCAGATTGATGTTGGCTACGGTCTTCGAGAGCGGATAGAGCGGGTGCTGCACGTAATACCGCGCGCCGAGCAGTCCGCGCTCTTCGGCAGTGGTGAAGAGGAAAATCACTGTGCGCTTCGGGCGCGCCGGCAACGCTGTAAACGCGTGCGCGAGTTCGAGCACGCCCGCGACGCCGGAAGCGTTGTCACTGGCGCCATGGAAGATGTTCTCGCCCTGGTGCCCCAGGTGATCCCAGTGGCCGGAGTAGATGACGTATTCGCTGCGCAGCGTGGCGTCGCTGCCTTCGATCTTCGCCACCACGTTGGCGGAATTAATCTCGCGTACTTCATTCCTGGCCTTCACGGAGATGGATGCCTTCACCGGCACGGGTTTGAAATCGCGCGACAGAGCGGAGGCGCGCAGCGCGGCGAGATCCTGCCCCGCGGCGGCGAATAGCTCAGAGGCCTTTTCGCCATTGAACGTTACGGTGGCGGCAATGTGCCGGGTGGAAGAGGCATCGCGAACGATCATGGATTCGCGCAGGATGAAGCGATTGGGCCCCACGCCTGCGCCGCCGCGTGCAGCGCCGCGGCCCGCGCCTCCGCGTCCACCGGCCGCTGCGCCTGCAGGCAGAGTGATTACCGCCGATGCGCCCCGCGCAAACGCCAGATCGGCCTTAGAGCCGGGACGGCCGTAAAAGGAAAGCTCGGGGCCGAGGAACATTTTGGGATCGAGCTTGGTGGGATCGGCAGGGTCGGGAATGGGCGGGTCGCCGCCAAGGATCGCGACCACTTTGCCTTTCACGTCGATGTCTTTGTAGTCGTCCCACTTGTATTCCGGGGCGACGATGCCGTAGCCGACAAAGACGATCGGCGCATCGGCGACTTCGATAGAAGCCTTGGGCTGTGCCGACGTGACGCGGTAATCCTGCTCCGTCAGCGGAAAATCGGCATCGCCCGCTTTCACGGCGATGTCGCCGCCGCCGGCGGTGATACCCCAGAGAGCGACGGGCTCCAGCCAGGAGCCATCGGGATTGCCCGGCGACAGCTTCAAAGCTTTGCACTGCCCGATGATGTAGTCGAGGCTCTTCTGTTCGCCGGGAGTCGCGGGCGCGCGGCCGTCGAATTCGTCAGAGGCCAGAACGCGAATGTGATTGAGGATTCCCTCGGGAGTAATTGACTGGAGTGCGCGCGCGGGAACGGGCGAGGTGTCCGCGCCCGAGAGTGCGACACAAGCCAGCAAGATGGCTATCAATGTAGTCCGGCGGAGCATTGGAACATGTTCGCATAAAAGAGGTGAGGCTAAGAAATGGGATGGCGGTCGATTGCGGGATCGAAGCGGTCGCCATCGGCGTCTACCCAGGCGCACGCATCCATCGGTTTGGTGCCGGCGCGAAACGTCACTTTGCAAAGGAAGCGTTCGTGATTGCGAAGAGATGCAGCCATCATCTTGTCGGCCAGGCGGGTATGAGCGCGCAGCCAGTCCGAGAGGTATTGCACCAGGGCGGAACGCGCCTCCGCGTCGCCCTGCTCCATTTGCAAGATGAATTGCTCCACGCGGCGGCGCGCATTTTCGTGCTGCCGTTTGTGCCAGGCGAGGCCGCTGTAGCGGGCGGCGCGCATGAGCCGCTCCTCATGCGCAAAATGGCCGTCGATGCATTTGACAAGGCGTTGCGCCACCCGGCCGGGCTCATTGCCAAGATCCTGGAGGCTTGAGACCGCTTCGAAGATCTCCTTGTGCTCGTCATCGATTTCCGTGACGAACACGGCGTGCGATGTGCTCCACTTCAAGGATCGCATGCCCTATTGTACGGGATTTGAGATGCTGGTGTCTTAAACACAAATCGCGTCAGACCGCGATATCCTGACCCATTGACCTCCAACCTCCGGTATCGACTGTTCCTGGTGCTGGCGGCCGTGCTTTTTTCGACTGGCGGTGTTGCCATCAAAACCGCCACGTTGACGGCATGGCAGGTGGTCTGTTTCCGATCGCTGGTGGCCGCGCTGGTGTTTCTGGTGCTGCTGCCCGACGCTCGCCGAGGTTGGCGCTGGCGGACAGCTATGGTTTCGCTGGCGTACGCTGCCACCGTCATCCTCTTCGTGCTGGCCACGCGACTCACCACTGCCGCCAACGCCATCTTTCTGCAATCGGCGGCGCCGCTTTATTTGCTGCTGCTTTCGCCGTGGCTGCTGCGCGAACCGATCCGCCGAGCGGACGTGCTCTTCATGCTGGTGGTAGCCTGCGGGCTGGCCTTGTTCTTCGTGCAGGCCGAACCGGCGGCCGCCATGGCTCCCGACCCGGCGCGGGGCAATATGCTGGCGGCGGTTTCGGGGCTCACCTATGCGTTGACGCTCGCCGGACTGCGCTGGCTGGGTCGAGGGAAAGACTCGCGTACCGGGGTGGCAGCCGTCTCCATCGGCAATCTGATGGCGTTTCTGGTGGCGCTGCCCATGGCCTTACCGGTTTCCGCGCCTGGAATGGCGAACGTAATGGTGGTCCTTTATTTGGGGATTTTCCAGGTGGGATTGAGTTACGTTTGCGTCACGACCGCGTTGCGGCACGTTCGCGCGTTTGAAGCCAATACGCTGCTTCTGTTGGAACCGGCACTGAATCCGGTCTGGGTGTGGCTGATTCACGGCGAAAAGCCTGGCATTTGGGCACTGGCGGGAGGTTCCCTGATTCTGGGCGCTTCGCTGGTGAACGCCTGGCGGCAGTCGGAGTCGTGATTCGCCTACCGGGGTACTAGTAACGTTATTTCCTTTAGATAGTGCGAATTCTCGCCGCGCAGTTCGATGGACTGTGATAAAAATAAAGCAGGGTGATTACGCGCCGGATCAGGCGTTGTTATGAGACCGCTGGCACTGCTGATAGCGTTCGGATTTGCGTCCAACGGGACTGTAGTCAACTTTGACACGGCTCGTTTGGGCCAGATGCCGCCCGGTTGGACAGTCACGATGACCAACCGCGGTGGGGCTCCGCAATGGCAGGTGGTCAAGGATCAGAGCGCGCCCACCCAGCCCTACGTTCTGGCGCAAACCTCGTCCGACCCCACTGGCAATCGTTTTCCGCTTGCCATCTACGAAAGCGTTTCGTTGAAGAACGGCGATGTCAGCGTCCGCATGAAACCGGTTTCCGGCCGCGAGGATCGGTCGGGAGGGGTTGTGTGGCGCTACCGCGACGCCAACAACTACTATCTGGTGCGCGCCAATGCGCTTACCAAAGACGTGGTGGTCTACAAGGTGGAGAACGGACAATCCACGAAGATCAGTTCGCAAGTGCGGCACGACATTCCTTCCAACGCGTGGAGCATCCTGAAAGTTTCGGTGCGCGGCGATAAATTTCAGGTTTATGTCAACCACCGCCGGGTCCTGCAGAGTTGGGATCGTACTTTTAGTAATGCCGGCAGGGTGGGATTGTGGACGGTGGCGGATTCGGTGACGTACTTCGACGATTTCCGCGTTTATCCTAAATGAGGCGCTTTCGCGTCCACTCGTAAAGAGCACGTAAAGTCCGAAGGTGTTCATTCACCGCCGAGACGCGGAGAACGCAGAGAAAGCGCGGAGAACACCAAGACAAAAACGGCTACCGTGAATGGGGCGGCGGGCTCGTCTTCCGTCAGGTTCTGAAGGCGCGGAGAACAACGCTGCAACCCCCCGAGTTCGGCGGGACTGAAGTCCCGAGTAGGCTCAAGCCTGCCCCACTTCGTTTCGCACCGATCCAGCGGTCGAAGACCTAGCCTAAGTAGTGGCCCATTTTGTCGCGCTTGGTGCGTAGATACGCTTCGCGCGTGTCCAGAACGTCGGCCAGGCAGGGGACACGCTCGGCCACACGGACTCCCGCATTCTCGACGGCCTCCACCTTTTCCGGATTGTTGGAGAGCAGACGCACGGCTTTGAGCCCGAAAAACTGCAGGATGGCTCCGGGCAGCGCGTAGCTGCGCAAGTCGGAATCGAACCCCAGTTGTTCGTTGGCCTCTATGGTGTCGGCTCCCTGGTCCTGCAATTCGTAGGCGCGCAGTTTATTCAACAGGCCGATGCCACGCCCCTCCTGGTGCTCATAAATCAGGAGGCCGCGGCCTTCCTTGGCGATGCTCTCCAGCGCGATTTCGAGCTGGGCGCGGCAATCGCAGCGCAGGCTGTGGAAGACATCGCCCGTGAGGCATTGGGAATGGATGCGCACCAGCGGCGGCGGGCCGTCGAGGTCGCCCATCTTCAGAACCACGGCCTCTTCCGTGCGGGAAGATGCCGAAGTCGTGAAAATGCCCTCAAAACCGTAGATACGGAAGAGGCCGAATTGCGTCGGAAAATCCGCTTCGGCCACTTTTCGGAGCCGGAGCCCGGAGGAATTGTTCATGCTCAACTAGAGGGAACCTTACTCCTTTTATTATAATGGCTTCCGGCACTACATGCTGGACAGCTACTTTTCGCTGCTGATGAAGCTCGGCGTAATGGCGTCGCTCGCCAGCATTCTGGCTCGATCGAACCGCTTTAAATCCATGCTGATGCGAGAGAACCGAACGCTTGAGCAGCGTCTGGCTCTCGCCTGTGGTTCTCTCGATCGTCTTCGCCTTTAGCGTAGCGCCTCGTGTGGCGGGCACCACCTATTTTGCAGTCGACCTGGGGCTCGAGGGCAGCCTGCTCGCCGGGATTCTGGGCGGTTATGTCACCGGACTGCTGGCAGGTGTTCTGATTTCGCTACCCGCTCTTTTCACATCACAGCCGGTCACCATACCGCTGCTGGCGGGCATCGGAGTTCTGGGCGGGCTGCTTGCGCGACATCGCGCCGACTCCGGAAGAGATCTGGCACTTCTCCTTTCCGGACCTCAGCATCATCCGCTTCTTCAAAGAAAGCCACGACTATCGACGCACGGCCTTCCATCTGCTGTTCGGAGCGGGCATTCTCTTTGCCGAATTCCTGCGCCAGACGGTGAGCCGCTACGTCTTCTGGCTGCCCAAGTATTGGACCACCACCAACGCTGTCTCGCTGACGGCGCTGTATGTCACCACACTGCTGGCCGTCATCATCCCGCTCAAGATCTGGAACAACACGCGCAACGAAAAGAAGCTGGAGGAGCAGGAGCGGCTTTTGGTGGAGGCGCGCCTGGCCGCTCTCACCAGCCAGATCAATCCGCACTTCCTGTTCAATACGCTGAACTCGGTATCGTCGCTGATCCGCACAGACCCCAACCAGGCGCGGGTGATGGTCGTCAAACTGTCGAAGGTGCTGCGGCGTCTCCTGCGCAAGCACGAAAACTTCAGCGCGCTGCGCGACGAACTCAGCTTCATCGAAGACTATCTGGCGATAGAAGTGGTACGCTTCGGAGAAAAGCTGCGATTCGAAAAGGATGTAGCCGACGACACTCTGGATATGCTCGTGCCCAGTATGTTGCTGCAGCCTCTGGTGGAGAATTCGATCAAGCACGGGCTTAGCAGTAAGGTAGAAGGTGGAACTATACGGATTTGGACGCAGCGCAGCGAAGCAAAGCTGCACTTGCTGGTAGAGGACGATGGAGTCGGTATTCCCGAGGCGAAGTTGGCTTCCCTACTGGACCAGGGTATCGGCGTGAGCAACGTGAACGAGAGGTTGAAGGTACTTTTCGGAAACGAGTATCGGATGTGGATCGACAGCCAGCCGGGTAAAGGCACGCGGATCCGGATCGAGGTTCCGGAACTGCAAACGCCGCTGGCGGCCGTTTCTTGAACAATATCGTAATGAGGAGAAGCTCTTGACCAGACTCGAAGAGTCCGTTAGCACATGGCCGGTGAACGGATTGCCTGCCACGCTCGCCGAGCGGACACGGCGCGTATATGACCGGTTGGCAGCCGTCTATCCGGTATCCACCATGTTTTTCCATTCGCGGGCCCATCGCTGCGCGTTGGAAGCTTCCGGTCTCCGCGACGGGATGAAAGTATTGGAAGTAGCCACCGGATCGGGCGAGATGTTCCGCCGGCTGATCCGCGCCAATGGCAAAGGCTCCACTATTGGAGTGGACCTGTCACCCAACATGGCGGCGCGGACGCAGCGCTCGGCGAGGCGCAAATTTCCGGAGGCGTCGACGCATTGCCAGGCGGTGGATGCGCGTCACATGCCCTTCCGCAACGAATCATTCGACGCGATTTTCTGCTGCTACCTGCTGGAATTGCTGTCGGGAGACGACATTGTTTGCACCCTGCGTGAATTTCGGCGTGTGCTGCGGCAGCGGGGCAAGCTGACGCTGGTGCTGATTGGGCAGAACACGCCGGTATTTAACGCGCTGTACAAGCTGGGCGGAAAGGTGGCGCCGGCTTTTTGGGGAAGGCAAGTGGAACAGCGGGTTCCCCAACTCATCGAATCGGTCCGATTCGAAATTGTGCACGATCGCGCAGTGCGGCAGACGTTCTACCCCTCGCGCGTACTGGTGGCAAAGAAGTAGCGCCGACCTGCAATCCGCCGCGCCTGCAAAGGCTAACTGTTTTGCGGCTACTGCTTCACGAACGTCCAGACTTCATCTTTGTGGCCCGGCGGGGCGATATGCGCCACCTCTACTTTGAGAGTCTTGCCGTCGCCGGTGATCCGCTTCTTGGTTACGAAGTCGGTGCCATGCCACTGTTCCAACAGAACCAGGGCTTCGCCGTTGTAGTACATCGAAACCTGCGTGGCTTGCCCATTCTCTTTGATCTTGCAATCCTTGCCGTCGGTATTGCATTGGATCACGATCTTCCGCTGCTTGCCGCCGGTATCGGTGAGGATCTGCGAGATCTCGATCGAGTCATCATTCTGTGTGATCAACCAACTCTGGCCTTTTAGTTTTGAGTCGGCCACCTGGCTTTTCGCGGCGTCCATTTCCCATGTGCCGCTGAGTGAGGGCCGGTCCGCGGCGAGAGCGCAACTCCAGACGATCGCCGCCAGACAAATACTCTTCCACATGCGTGCCTCCTCTCCCGATGATAGGGAGAACCCCATTTCTGGGGAAATACTGTCCAGACTGTATTCCTTGTAAGATAGCACTTTGGGACTCTTCGATCTCCCCGGGTTGACGGCTTTGGTCACGGGCGGATCGCGCGGTCTGGGCCAGGAAATCGCTGAAGGACTCGGCGAGGCGGGGGCATCCTTGATGCTGCTGGCTCGTCGCGAACAGTGGCTCACCCCCACTGTGGACTCTCTGCGCGCCCGCGGATTCACCTGCGAAAGCGCGCTTTGCGACGTTTCCAATCAAGCTTCGGTGGAGGCTGCCGCAAAGCGCGCCACGGAGGTGTACGGGCGTATCGACATACTGATCAACAATGCCGGCATTACCCTGGGGCGCTCCTGGCCGAAGAGATGCCACTCGAAAAGTGGCAGTCCGTACTGGACGTCAACCTGACCGGCGCTTTTCTGTTTTGCCAGGCGGTGGGGCGGGGAATGATCGCCCGCGGGTCCGGAAGCATTGTGAACGTAGCGTCCATCGCAGGGCTCCGCGTCATGGCGACGGACCTTTACCATGAACTGCTCCAGAGACTTGAGCCGCGGGATCGATAAACGCTGCGCGACCAGCATGGGGCTATCCAATGCCACAACGCCGGTCTGTTGGTTCGGAGGGTGTTTTGCGCCTAGGGCTCAAGCTCCCCGAGCCATCGCAATGCGCGGAGGCCAGGCAGAAAGCAATACTCGCCTCCCCTGGTGACAACAAACCGAGATAATCCTTTGAGGCGCACGGCCAGTGGACGCCTCGGAAAACTATAGGCATCTTCGTCGCTGTTCGCTCCCGCGACGGGATCTTTCGTGGCGCCTCCTCCGAAGAAGCTGCCATCGTTCATCCACTCCGATTGGACGAACTCGAACTGCCGCCCGAGATTGGCTCCGACAAAAGCAAACATCAATCCCCGCTCCAGGCCATCGTCTTCAAGAACTCCATCCGGAAGCGGCGGTCCATACGAGGTTCCACGACGGATCATCCGGTGGATCCGGACTACACCCGCCACGTCCGCGTCGCGTGGGTTCATCCGGCGAATGTGCGAGCCGCAGGGAGTCTGATAGCCGATCGCGTCGTCTTCTTTAAAGAGAAAGGCATTGTTTCGCCGCGGGTCTGCGCCGAGTTCCGGATCATCGTGCAGCGGACACAAGGCAAGGGGTGCGCCGCTACGCCAACGTCCCATCATCTTCGCGGCCAGGAGTTCTTCGCCTTCGGGGCCGGAGGAGTTCGCCTTCAGATATTGGCGGAACGCGGCGACCCGTTGGTGCAATTTGCGAAAGACCACGTAGCTTCCGTTGCGCCCCAAAACGTCCGGCTTCGGTATCGCCGGCCCATCTCCCGAACTCGTCGGGGTAGCCAAGGACGAACTCGCCCGGCTTCAGCGGCGGTTCGTGGGGATTAGTGCCCGGAATACCCGACCCTTCAATCGCAGGATGGCTGATCCCGTCCTTGAATCCAAAAGCTTCTCTTTCATTCGGCAGGGCATGACAATTCTGACTCCAGATCGCGGTAATGCCGGAGATCTTCTGGTACTCCTGGCGGGCGCGTGCAAGCGCC
Source organism: uncultured Solibacteraceae bacterium (assembly GCA_963815475.1). GTDB lineage: Bacteria > Acidobacteriota > Terriglobia > Bryobacterales > Bryobacteraceae > Sulfopaludibacter. The sequence goes on from CAWFHD010000003.1 coordinate 5,501,345, forward strand.
GCTTCCAGCCGCTCCGAATCCGGAGCGAGCGCAGTGAGTACGACGTGGACGTCAGCGGACCCGAGGGGCTTCTCCCAATGTTCAGGGCTGCTTTCGCCGGTGTCGCCCAAAACTTCCGCACGGGCAGCCATGCCCTGCTGAAACTCCGGGGAGAAACTGTCGAGAGATGCTTGCGGCACACCCAATGCTTTGAGGCCCTGAAAACTGAGAGCGACGCTTACCCACGTGTCGCCCGCCGGGCTCTCCGGGTGCGCAGCCGATGCCACCAACGGGCACATGCGGCGGATCAATTCCCGCCCCGCCTTGCCGTCGTCGATGCGAAATAGCACGATACGCCGCGGCATAGGGAGCAGGCCGGGGCCGCAACACCCCGCTTTGAATGTCATCCAGTTCGAGCATCGGTCCAATCCTTCTCCTTCCCCATCACGAATGTTCCTAGAAGCCGATCGACGCGACGACCTGAAGTGAGTACCCCTGAAACGTCGCCCGGTCCGCGAATTCCTTGAAATATTTGAGCCCAACGCTCGTCCGCTTCGGCAGCACGCCGAGCACTGCGAAGCCGAAGCCGTTGATCGCGTACCGCTCCTCGGACGCCGCCAGGCTGATGCCGGGCCCGGTCCTCGCCGTTGTCTGCCGCTGCTCATAACCGGCTGGACCAGCTTGGAGTTGGAAGCGCCGGGTGCGGGCCAGCGAATACAGGAGCGAATAGTCCAGGTCGAAGGTCTCGCCCGGATGCACGCCGGTGCCCTCCTGTACGGTGTGGAATTCGTACATCTGAAATGCGGACAGCGAAAGGCGTTTGCTCCCAGTCAGGTAAAAGGTCTGCCCGGCAGACAGGGCATGGGTCCAATAACCCGAACCGACATTGTTGTTCGCGCCCGCGCTGAATCGCCCGGTCGGCGCCAGGAAGCCATACATCACGCGGACCGCGGCCCTGCTCCATCGCCAACCCAAGATTACGGGCACATAGTACGAGTCCGCAAATCCGCTGCCCCCGCTGAGGTTGCCCTGAAGGTCGGAAGTCAGGTCGTTCTTGGCAACAGGGAGGGTGGCGGACGCGGCGTACCGGGCCCCCAGGATTTCCTCCGGGCTCACCCAGGTAATCGTGTTCATGTCCATAATGACGGCGTGATTTCCCGTGACCGGCAGGGTCTGGCCTTCGTTGTCCTTGGCCTGATCGCGCGTGTAAAGCAGCAATTGGTTCGAATAAGTGAAGGTGGATTCCGGCATGACGCCGGAGTTGATGGCGCTCATACCGAGGGGATAGACGCCCCTGTTCTGAGCCTGTGACGGGATTGGCATCCAAATGTAGGCAGCCGCGAGAACCAGCAGCACGCCGCCGCGCCTGATCGTTCCGCCGATCACCTGGTGGCGATATTCTTCCAGAAGTTCTCCAGGCTTTCGTCGCCCCCGAACAGGGTGGTGAAGATCGTGGAATCGGCCAGGAGAATGTCCCCAGCCCTGTCCCCGGCGGGCGGCATCCAAAGAAACATATTGAACTCTTTGTTTCCGGCCTCCACGAACGGATGGGGCCTGGAGACATCGACCGGTTGACGGGCCAACACGTGGATCGCCTTTTGGATCGTCCGTGGTGACCGCATAGTGCGGCAAATGCATATGGAAGTTGAAGGTAGGAACGCCGGTGAGCCATCCTCGCGTGTCCAGATCCCTGACCGTGGTGAGCGGAACCAGCCGGTTCGTGCCCTGAACGGTGGCCGGGCGGAGCCCCCAACGGTTTTCGACCGGCACTCCGAGTCCCTTGATGAGCGATCGCGTGTACTTGCCGAAGCGCTGTTGCCGGGGAACCAGGGGATCGCCGTGATGGGCGTACTCCAAGGCGCGCTCCTTCAGATCGGCGGAACTGCCCACATCATGGTGAGGTCCAAGGATGAGGCAGGTTCCTTCGCGGCGCAGAAACTGCCGGACCGCCTCGATCTCTTCGGGCGAGGCCTCCTGTTCGGTGAGCAGGTGATCCAGGCCGAAGACCATCAGCGTGTCGGTATCGCCGAGGATGCGCTCGTCCAGCGGCAATCTCTGACCGGCCTGATCGATCCGCTGAAAGACTGCGACCGGAGACCCGGTGACAGCGCCCACGACCTCCTGGAATCTCACGATGGACAGATGGAACAGCTCCAGTGTTCCCGCTATACCCTGCAGAAACATCTTTTGCGAAAACTCCACCGTTTCATAAGCAGGCCACGCTACGCGGCGAACTTCAGTCATCGTCGAGAAGCGATTGTCCAACTCGGTCGTATCCCGGTTGGCTTCCCAAGGATAGCTCCAGGTCCAATAGACGCTGAAACGCCGTTTGCCCGCGGTGTATTTTCGGGCCGTGTGGAGATGGTTATAAGATCGGGCTGGGCCGTTTGGCTGACTCATCCAGTCGATTCCTTTCCGGCTGCCGCGATACGGCGCAACCCATCGAACGCTGCGTACTTGTAGGCATACGCATAGGTCGGCGTGTTCATCGACATGTTGGCAATCGTGTTCAGCGTGCCGCCGCACCGGATGACCATCTGGCCGATCCCGACAATTTCCGAGGCGATGTCACCGATGCAATGGACTCCAAGCAGCGTCCGGTTCTCTCTGCGAAAAATCAACTTCAGCAGCCCGCCACGGCCGGCAATGGCGCCGCGCGGCGTGCTTCCGAGATCCGCCCGGCCGACTTCATAGTCACGACCTTGTTCCCGGCATTGCTCTTCGGTGAGACCCGCACCCGAGACTTCCGGCATGCCATAGACCGCTGAGACGGGCGCCGGGTCGACAGTTCCTTCGAACGGAATCCCGAAAGCATGACAGACCGCGGCGCGCCCCTGCTCCATGGCTATGGAAGCGAGAGTGGGTCCCAAAACGTCGCCCGCAGCGTAAATGCCGTCCGCTGTGGTCCGAAAATTACCGCCGACGTGAATCCGTCCGCGGGAGTCGCAGCTGATTCCGGCGGCTTCCAGACCGAGGCCTTCCGTATTGGCAATCCGTCCCGCCGCGAACAGAACCGTGTCCGGGTAGAGCGTCTGCCGCGTCGATAGCTTCACTTCCAGCCCATCGTCCCTTGCTTCAACACTCTCCGCGGTTGATCCGAAATAGAGAGTAACGCCCCACTTACGGAACAGGTCTTCCATCCGCGCGGAGAGTTCGCCATCCATTGCCGGGATCAAGCGGCTTCCGAGGTCGGCGAGGGAGACTTTTGCGCCGATGGCATGACAGATCGTCGCGAACTCCACGCCAACTGGCCCGCCGCCCACAATGAGAATGTCGCGAGGAGGGCGGCCGCGATACAGGATCGTATCCGTATCGCAGACACCTGGGATGTCGAATAAGATGTTCTTTGGCCGGCGGGGCCGCGACCCTGTTGCGATCAGGATCGTTTTCGCACGGAGCTTGCGCTCACGCCCATCGTTGCCGGCGACCAAGACGGCGCCGTCTCCCAAAAGGGACGCATGCCCTTCAATGTAGTCGACATGATTCCTGGCGATATTCTCGGCCGTTGCTTTTTGCAGAAGGCCGCAAACCTCCCAGGTCCGCTTGCGGATGATGTCGATTGCAACCTCCGCCGGCGCCGCCGTCCGCAAACCGTAGATATCTCCTTCACAAAGGCCGGAGAAGTAAAGCGCTGCCTCTCGCAGGGTTTTGGTCGGCACTCCACCCGTCGTGGTTACGGTTCCACCAGGCCGCGCCTTCTCAATCACAGCCGAGCGGTGACCAAAGAAGGCAGCCAATTCTGCCGCGCTTTCTCCGGCGGGACCGGAGCCTATGGCTACGAATTCATACGCATCCGTCATCCTGGCACTCCTTGCCCTCTTAGGGTTCACTGCATCTGGTCGAGCATTTCAGAAAAGGCTTTTTTGAGCCTTAGGGCTTTCTTGATCTCGTCGGCCGTGACGTACGGATACTCACCGTATTCCAGAAAACTGGGACACTGATGCTCACGAACGAACTTGATAAACGCCGGCACATTGGTCTTCCAGTCCTCCGGAAAGCCTTCCAGGTTCTCGAAGGTGGTCGAGATGCCGCTTTTGGCGAACAGCGCCACGGCGTCGTCGGTATACTTGTCGAAATCGGTATCGAAGATACCTTGGTACATAAAGTAGGTATCTTTGCCGATGTCGAATAGAACCCATCTCAGGTAGTGAAGCTTGAGCGGCGCAAGGAAGGAAGGATCCGCCCCCAGGGCCTTCTCGAGCGTCTTGCCGTACTCCCGGATTATTTGTTCTCTGCCTGGCTTGATTTTGGCAATGAGCGTAAAGCCATGACAGGCAGGTGTTCGCGGAAACACCGGCCCGTACTTTCCCTGCTCTAACTTGAAATATCCCTCTTTGGGGATAGCCAGCGCCTGCGGTTTGGTCCAATCATTTCCATCTGACAAGGCCACTGCGGAACTCCTTCATAGAATCCGATGTTTTGTGGAGTCCGGCCGGTCTAAAACTTTCGGCCGACCGGCACAAACAGCGATGGTGTGAAAATATTCTCAGTCGAAACGCCTGCCGGCGCCATCGTTAAAGAAGAAGTCGCGATCCGCAACAGTTACGGCATGAACGACATCTTTGCAAGGATCTGGGCGAACCTGAACGCCCGATTGGCGGGGCCGATGAATTTCCGGTTCATCATACAACCCACGGTTGCAATGATTCTCGCGATTCGTGCCGGCCTCCGGGATGCTCATCAGAATCGGCCGGCCTTCCTTTGGGCAGTTCTTTGGAATCCGGCCTACCGCCCCAAATTGTTGAGAGAGGGATGGAAGGATGTCGGAAAGGTTTTCCTACTCGCCGCAATTCTGGACGGGATTTACCAACTCATCGTTCACCGGGGCGTCTACATCCTGGAATTGCTGATTACGGCAGTGGTGTTAGCAGTCATTCCCTACGTTCTGTTTCGTGGCCCGATCAGTCGCGTCGCAAAAATGGTGTTCGCCACCAGATTTACCAGGAAACAACCATCGATCCGATAAGCGGCTGAAGCACCATGACGTCCAGGGTTCCCTGTATGAGGTCGAGATTCTTCGCGGTCATCTCCCTCCTGTGGTAGTACCACATAAAGATATCACATCTTATGTGGTACTACCACAGGAAGGGCGATGAGAGAATCCCCAGCGCCGCGCTATCTCACATTGGGTTCGCCGGCTACGCTGGACCTTCCAGCGCCGTTTGGATATCGGCGACCCACAGATTCCTCCGACGAGCCTAAAATTAAGATTCACGCGTGCAAATCACAATCTCGAAAGAGAACTACCTCAAGGCGATCGCCGAGGCCGAATCCGAAGGAGAGACCGTCAAGGCGGTGACCCTGACGCGCTGGCTGCACGTCTCGGCGCCCGCCGTCACCATGGCCATCAAGCGGTTGAAACGCGATGCGCTGATCCGCGTGGGCAAGGAAGGTCAGCTCACATTGACCGCGGCGGGCCGCGAAATCGCCAACCGCCTGCTCAAGCGGCATCACCTCATTGAGCGCATGCTGACCGAAATCTTCGGATTGGAATGGTACAAGGTGCACGACGAGGCAGAGCACCTGGAGCACGCCGTCTCGGAAGATTTCGAGCGCAAACTGGTGGAGCGTCTGGGAGCCGGGCCCGCCTGCCCGCACGGCAACATCGTAGGGATGGACTCGCCGGGGGCGCGGCGGCAGCGTGGATTGAAGCCGCTGGACGAGGCGACGCCGGGCGAGCCGATGTCGGTCATCAGCGTGTTTGAGCGGGATCGCGAGCTGCTGGAGTATCTGGATCGCGTGGGCGTGCGCCCGGGCGCCAACGTAGAAGTGATCGCCGTGGGCGACGAGTTCCAGATTTCGGCGGATGGCACCGCGAGCCAGATTAATCGTGCGGCTGCGGGGCGGGTTTGGGTAGCGCAGGCCAACGGGCCTGCGGCACCGGCAAAGACAGAATAGTCTTTCTAAAGGGAGCTGTAATGGATCGACGTCTATTCCTGCTGGCGGCTGCCGCGGCTCCGCTCTATGCGGGACCCCTGGTCCTGTTCTCCGATGACGAGGCCAAGGTTCTGGAAGCGCTCTGCAATCAGATCATCCCCGCCGAGGATGATGCTCCGGGCGCCGTGCAGGCCGGGGTCGTCTTCTATATCGACAAGCAACTGGCCGGGCCGCTGAAGCGCTTCGCGCCGGCTTACCGTCGAGGCATCCCGTTGTTCCGGGAATTCACCCGCCTCAATTTCGCGAAACAGACGAAGTTCCTGCGCGAGTTGGAACGCGGCGCCAATCCCGAGCGCGCCTCCTTCTTTTCGATGGTGGTGGACCATACCATGCAAGGTTTCTACGGCGGTCCCGAGCACGGCGGCAATCGCGATGAAGTGAGTTGGAAAATGCTGAACATTGTCGACGTGATGGGGGGCCACCAACATTGACGCTTCCACCGGTCGATGTAGTGGTGATTGGCGCGGGCGCGGGCGGCGGTATCGCGGCCGAGCAGTTGGCACTGGCAGGACTGCAGGTGGCGCTACTGGAGCGCGGGCGCGCGCAGCGATTCGAAGAGACCGGCCACGATGAACTGCGCAGCCAGCGCACCACGGTGCTAGGCAACGCGTTCGGGCCGGACGATGATCGTTACGTGCGCCAAGTGCAGGCCGGCGCGGGAAGATGGCGGCCCGTATTGCCGAGCGAAGGCGCGTATAACAACGTCGCCGCATGCGTAGGCGGCGGAACCCTCAGCTATGGCGCGATGGCGTGGCGGTATATGGAGCGCGATTTCCGCATGCGCTCCACGTACGGCGCGCCGGCGGGCAGCACGCTTGATGACTGGCCCATCAGTTACCAGGATCTGGAGCCGTATTATACGAAGGCCGAGTGGGAGATCGGAGTCTCTGGAAAGGCCGGCGTCAATTCGTTCGAGCCGCCGCGCAGCAAGGCGTACCCGATGCCGCCGCTGCCGTACAACACGGAAGCGACGCTGCTTCTGACGGCGGCGAGGAAACTCGGCTGGCATCCCTTCCCGATCCCCATGGCGATCAATTCCGTGGAGTATCAGGGACGTCCGGGATGCATCGCGTGCCCGCACTGCGTGGGGTTCCAGTGCGAGGTGAACGCCAAGAACTCGACTGCCGTTACCGCCATTCCGCGCGCGGTGGCAACGCGCCACTGCCAGCTTCGCACCGACGCCGTGGCGCGGCGAGTGGTGACGGACCAGCGTGGGCGCGCCACGGCGGTGGAGTATTTTCAGGGCAAAGAGTCGATGACGCAGCCGTGCCGCGCGGTGGTGGTTTCGTGCTCGGCCACGGAGACTCCGCGGCTGCTGCTCAACTCGGCCGGCAAGCTGTTTCCGCGCGGTCTGGGCAATCGCTACGACTGGGTAGGCCGCAATTTGCAGGGCCATGCCTACGCCGGCGCCTATGGCCTGTTCGACCGTGACGTTTTCGACGGACTGGGTCCGGCCGCGAGCATCGCGTGCTGCGATTTCAATCACGGACTGCCCGATGGTTTGCGCGGCGGCGGCATGATGGCGAATGAGTTTATCCGCTTGCCGTACCTGTTCTCGCGCAGCGTCCTGCCCCCAGGCGTGCCGCAATGGGGACTCGAGCACAAGCGATTTGTGAGGCAATACTACAAGCGGTCGGTGGGCATCAAAAGCCCTGTGCAGGAGATGCCCGTCTTTGAAAGCCGCGTGGAAATCGCTCCCGATCTCACCGACGCGTGGGGCATCCCGACGGTGCGGCTGAGCGGCCACCGCCACGCACACGATCTGGAGGTGGCGAAGTTCGTGGCGGCGAAGTGCGAGGCGTGGCTCGAAAGCGGCCGGCGCTACCCGAACGTGGACCTCGCTGCCGGGCCTAGGCCTGAGCGGCGGCCAGCATCAGGCGGGCACATGCCGGATGGGCAACGATCCGAAGACGTCTGTGGTGGACCGCTACTGCCGCATCCACGACATGGACAACGTGTACGTGGTGGATGGCAGCGTTCACGTAAATAACGGCGGCTTCAATCCGTCGTTGACGATTCAGGCGATTGCGTACTGGGCGTCGGCGAAGATGGTGAAGGATTTGTGAGAACGAAGACCAGCACCGGCATGAGTGCCGGCGCGGCAGACTAAGAGTCCGCGCCACGTCGCTGCCTGGCTTTGCTGCGGCTGGGAATCTACTTGCCGGCTGATGGCTGCGCTTGAATTCGCCGCAGGCGCATGGAGACGGTCCCAAAGCCGCGGTGAAAGGGCGCGAGGCAGTAAACGCGCAGCATGTACCACCAGAAACTGCGCTCGTTCAATGAGGGATCGATGAGGCCTTCGATTCCGTGCTGCGCCACCGGGGTTTCGCTCCAGTGGATGCCGGGCGCTTGATGGTGGATGGTGTGGTAGCCGTTGTTAAACAGCATCAGGTTGATGAGGCCTGTGAAATTGCGGGCGTGGTTGTACTCCGATTCTTCATCGGTGTGGACATGCTGCACATAATTGAAAATCAGCACGCTGAACAGCGAGACCTGGTGCGGCACGATAATGAACAGCAGCGCCTTCTTCCAATTCCAGAGAAAGATGGCGGCGGCGTAATATAGCCCCAGGAGCAAATACTGCGAAGCGGCCAGATAAAACCGCGGCCGGTTGCTGCGCCAAAGGGTCTTCAGATAAATGGCGATGGGTTCCTGCTGGAAGTAGCTGCTCATGGACGGGTAGCTGAGCAAAGTGAAGAGATTATTCTTCTCGCTGATCCGGTAGGTGATGGTGTAGTCGCCCTTTTTATTGTTCAGATGGTGGTGGTTCTTGTTGTGTGTGGGAATCCAGCCGAAGGCCGGAAAGCCATAGAAGAGCGTCAGCCAGTAGTCGGTCAGAATATTCAGGAAGCGGCTCCGCCACAGCGGCACGTGATTGTGGTTGTGGGCGATGATGGCCACGGAGACAGACATGAACAGGAAACAGACATAAAGAATCGGCTGGAAAGCCTGTGAGTTTCCATTGCACAATCAGCAGAGCCGTGGTCACGGCCATATAGGAGAGGGTGCGTCGGTCGGCCTGATAGCTGAGGAGCAAAACCGGCTTAAATGTAGCACCTTCACTACCCAATAGCAACGCTATGTCAAATGGCGTACATTCGATAGGAGTTAACCAAGAGGCTCGGCGACACCGGCTCGGCATGGTACTAGCTCTTTCGAGCCGTAATCCTTACGATTCCCCCCGCAAATGAGCTTTGCGATCACCCACGCGATGGGCGATGACACCGATGTGGCGGCGGCCTTATTCTGGGATCAAGATTGGCTGCGGTCCCGTGGAGAGGCTTTTATCTCAAGCAATCCGCGCCCGCAGCCGGCTCTTATTCAAATGCACGCTTGAGCTCCTCCACCATGTGGCGGAGCTCGGCAACCTCCCTCTCCAGCGCGGCGATTCGCTCGCGGTCCGAAGGCCCTCTTTCCGCTGCCGGCGTCTCGGCGAGCTCCTCCGTGGTCTCCACATCCCCCGAAAGCAGGTGCGCCCAACGGGCTTCGCGCGAGCCGGGAAGGCGCGGCAGTTTCTTCACGAAGCCGATCTCGGCGAGTCGCGCGAGGGTACTTTCCACGGCTTCCAGATCGTCAAACGTGTAGAGGCGTTCGGAGCGGCCGCGCAATTCGCCGACGGTTTGGGGACCGCGCAGCATCAGCAGGCAGATCACGGCATCTTCGCGGCGTCCCAGGTTGAACTTCTCGGTGAAGCGTTGGGCGTGCTTGGGCACGCGGACGTCGCGGCCGGTAATGCGCGATGCCAAGCCCTGGTTGCGCAGACCTTCGAGCGCGTTCTCGACAATATCCTCGTCGTAAGTGACCACCGGCTCGCGGTTGGATTTCTGGTTGCACGCATTCACCAGGGCATTTAGTGAGAGAGGGTAATACTCCGGAGTGGTCGCTTCTTTCTCCATGAGCGCCCCAAGCACACGCGCTTCCGCCGCGTCGATCTGCCAGTCCATCACTCCAGTGTACAGTTCGGGCCGCAAACATCAGTGAGTCAGCGCGTTTTCCGGGTGCTGGCTCACAAAAGCGGCAATTCCCCGATGGTCGCCGCCCGGAAAGACTCGGTTACAATAGGACTTCACCGATGTCGTTGCAATGGATTGAGCCTGCGGGAAGCGCCCCGCGCCGCCAGCCTGACCGTACCGTTCCGGTGGTACGCAATCGCATTGGCGACGCGATCGAACGCTCTACCACGGCGCTTTTCGCGCAGCAGAAACCCGAAGGATTCTGGTGCGGGGAACTGCTCGCCGATACCACGCTCGAATCCGATTACATCCTGTTGCAGCTCTGGTTGTGCCAGCCGGAGGGCGCGAAATGGAATCCGCCGACGCAGGCTCGCATCGAAAAAGCGGCGCGCTCGATTCTATTGCGGCAGTTGCCGGACGGCGGTTTCAATATCTACTCCGGCGGACCTTCGGAAGTCAGCGCCACCGTGAAGGCCTACTGCGCGCTCAAACTGGCCGGCATCTCTCCCGATTCCGATCCGCTGCGCCGCGCGCGCGAACGCATCCTGGCGTTGGGCGGACTGCAGGCGGCGAACAGCTACGTCAAAATCAATCTGAGCCTGTTCGGACTGTATCCCCGCGAGCACGTGCCCTCTGTGCCTCCCGAAATCACCTTGCTGCCGGGCGGCGTTCTGTACGAAATGTCGTCGTGGACGCGCTCGATTCTGGTGGCGCTCTCCATTGTGCAGGCGTGCGGTCGCAATCGGCGGGCTCCCGATGGCTTCACGCTCAAAGAACTGATGCGCCCCGGGGTGGGAACGGCGTTGCCGCGCCGCAAGGGGCTGTCGCTGATTTTCCACCACCTGGACCGTGCCTTCAAAGTTTGGGAGACGCGCGGCCCCAAGCGCGTCCGCGGCGCAGCCATCCGGCATGCCGAAAAGTGGGTGCTGGAACGGACTCGCCACACCGAAGGTTTAGGCGCTATCTACCCCGCGATGATGTACTTCATCATGGCGCTGGATGCATTGAACTACCCGGCCGACCATCCCGATCGAGTGGAAGCCATCCGCCATTTCGAATCGCTGCTGATCGAAAACGGCGACCGTTTTATCTTCCAGCCCTGCCTGCCTCCGGTGTGGGACACCGCCATCTGCGCGTTCGCGCTGGGGGAAGCGGAGAAGGGCAGTGAAGAGGGCATGGAGCGCGCGGCCGACTGGCTCCTCAGCAAAGAGGTTCGCCGCAAGGGCGATTGGTCAGTGAAGCGGCCGGACACCGAACCCTCCGGTTGGGCTTTCGAATTCGCCAACGAATTTTATCCCGATATCGACGACACGGCCATGGTGCTGCTGGCCCTGCAACACGCCTGCAGTTCGAACCCGGAGGCGCAAGCCGCCTCCGAGCGCCGCGCCATCAACTGGCTGCTGGCCATGCAGTCGGAAGACGGCGGATGGGCGGCGTTCGATGTCGACAACAATTGGGCCGTGCTCAACGAAGTTCCCTTTGCCGACCACAATGCCATGCTCGATCCCACATGCCCCGATATCACCGGCCGCGTGGTGGAGTGCCTGTCGCGCCGTGGGATGACCACGCATGATGCGGTAAGGCGGGGCGTGCAATACCTGTTGAGGACTCAGGAAAAGGACGGAAGCTGGTACTGCCGGTGGGGCGTCGACTACATTTACGGGTCGTTTCTGGCGATGCGCGGCCTGACCGCCAGCCGGTCGCCTGCCGCTGTGGATGCTTTGACGAAGGCCGCGCGTTGGCTGCGGAGCGTGCAGAACGCCGATGGCGGCTGGGGCGAATCTTGCGCCAGTTACGAAAAGGACCGTTTCGTGCCAGCGCCCAGTTGTCCTTCGCAAACCGCCTGGGCGCTGCTGGGTTTGCATGCCGCCGGCGACCACTCCTCAGCGCACGTAAAGCGCGGAATTGAATACCTGCTGGAACGCCAAAAGCCCGATGGAACATGGCCGGAAGAGGCCACTACCGGAACCGGCTTTCCGCGGGTTTTCTACCTGACTTACGCCATGTATCGCGACTACTTTCCGCTTTTGGCGCTCGCCTGTCACCACCGGGCCTGACTCTACACTGTCAAGTGGTGTGCGGTTGAACCCGCAATATTTACAAATCTCCGGGTACGATTTGGACGGATTTGTGACAAAATCCCTGCCATGCACTCTTCGATCCGCGTAGGAATTATCGGAGATTTAAACGATCAACAGAAGGCACATCAGGCCATCCCCAAGGCGCTGCATGCTGCTTCTGGAGGGGACATCGAGTCAGTTTGGATCCCGACTGACGAGGTGGGAACCAGTGAGGCGCTGTCGGAGTTCGACGGTTTCTGGTGCGCTCCTGGCATGCCGTATCGCAGCGCAACGGGCGCCATGCAGGCCATCCGGCACGCGCGTGTCACCGGCACTCCCTTCCTGGGCACATCGGCAGGTTTTCAATACGCCGTATTGGAGTTTGCCCGTAACGCACTCGGCTTTGCCGATGCCGACCATCAGAAATCGAATCCCAAAGCGGCCATTCCGCTGATCTCACCGCTCGGCTGCGCTTTGGCCGGAGTGAAGGCGCGCGTGCATTTTTCGCAAGGCTCGCTCATTCGCAAGGCCTATAACGCGGGGGAATCGGTGGAAGAGTACCACTGCAGCTTCGGCATCAACAGCAAGTACACACGCTTGCTGGAAGGGTCGCAATTCTGCGTGGCCGCGGTGGACGACCAGCACGAGATCCGCGCATTCGAACTGGACGGACACCCGTTCTTTGTGGCGACGCTCTTCCAGCCCGAGATGCGTTCGCTGGCCGACGGCGCTCCTGCGAGTCCGCTGGTACACGCGTTCGCGAATCAGTGCGCACGTCGCGCCCGGGGTATGACTCGGGCGGCCAGTTAATTAAGCGTACTTAGAAGCTGAAAGTCAGAAGCTGAAATGGCGCGAGTTATTCCGGTAGCTCGTTGCGCGCTCCGGCTTTGTCTTTCGGTTAGAGTACTCTGACGGTTTTGATGTTTTGGAATTCGCGGATTCCGTAGGTTCCTAACTCACGGCCGTAGCCGGATGTCTTGGCTCCTCCGAATGGGAGGCGGGCATCGGAAGCTACCATTGCGTTCAGGAAGACCTGGCCCGATTCCAGTTCGTCGATGAACCTCTGCTGCTCGCCGGCGTCCTCGGTCCAGGCGCTGGCTCCCAGTCCGAATTCGGTGTCGTTGGCAATTCTGATGGCGTCGCCGATTCCTCTCGCCTGGAAGAGTGCGGCCACAGGGCCAAAGAGTTCCTCGCATTGCGCGGGCGACCCGGCGGGCGCCTCCGCGAGCGCGGTGGGCGCGTAGTAGTTCCCCTTGCCCTCGATGCGCTTGCCTCCCGTCAATAGACGCGCTCCCATGGCGATCGATTTCTGCACCTGCCGGTCCAGATCTTCCAGGATGGATGGTGTTGCCAGCGGGCCCACCTGCGTGGACTCGTTCATGGGATCGCCCACCTTCAGCGCTTCCATCTGCCGGACGAAGTCCTTCTCGAATGCGGGCGCGATGGACGCGTCGATGATGAAGCGCTTGGCGGCGATGCAGGACTGGCCGTTATTGATGACTCGCGCCTCCACCGCGGTCTTCACGGCGTGGTCGAGATCGGCTGTTGGCATCACGATGAAAGGATCGCTGCCACCCAGTTCGAGCACAGTCTTCTTGATGAGGTGGCCTGCCTGAGCGGCCACCTGTGCGCCCGCGGGCTCGCTGCCGGTGAGCGAGGCGGCTTTCACGCGACGGTCGCCGAGGATCCGCTCCACGGCTTTCGAGCCCACCAGCAGAGTCTGAAATGTGTTGTCCGGGAAGCCGGCGCGACGCAGGATGTCTTCGATTTCGAGCGCGCACTGCGGCACGTTCGAGGCGTGCTTGAGCAGTCCGACATTACCGGCCATCAGCGCCGGAGCGGCGAAACGGAAGACCTGCCAGAAGGGAAAATTCCACGGCATTACCGCCAGAACGGGTCCGATGGGCGCGTAGCGGATGAAGGCGCGGCCGGAGCCGAGGTCCACCGGATCGTCGGCCAACAACCGCTCACCGTGCTCCGCGTAGTAGCGGCAACCGGTGGCGCACTTCGCGGCCTCGGCGCGCGCCGCTCCGATGGGCTTGCCCATTTCGAGCGTCATGATGCGCCCCAGGCGGTCTTTCTCCGATTCCAAAATCTCCGCGGCGGCGGTCAGCCAGCGGACTCGGTCGGCGATAGAGGTGCGGCGGTGGACGGCGTAGGCTGCTTGGGCGCGGGCGAGCTTTTCTTCGACCTGGGAATCGGTGAGGGGTTCGAAGACGCGCACGGTCTCGCCGTTTGCGGGGTTGATGGAAGCGATCACTCTTTCATTTTAGGCTCCACGAATTTGCCTATGATTGCTCCGGCGAGTGTGGTAGAGTACGCTTCCATGGCATCTGTTCAACCTGCGCTCAGTGAAATCCGGCTCGCGATGGCCGCTACCAATGAAGTATTCAATACCGAGGTAGTTGGTAAGCACAATTTCGCGGCGCTCGACAATGTCTACACAACCGACGCTCGCATTCTGCCGCCTGGCGCGCCTATGATTTCCGGCCGGGAGGCTATCAAGAAATTCTGGACGGATCTGGTGACGGGGGCCGACGCGAAATCCGCGGTCCTCACCTCGATCGACGTGATGCCGGCCGGTGACGGGGTGGTGGAGATCGGATCGGCTGCCCTGACTCTGGGCGGCGATGGCCACCTCGAAGCCAAATACGTGGTGTACTGGCGCCAGGAGGACAGCCTCTGGAAATGGCACGTCGATATCTGGAATCCGAACGCGTAACGTGGAGCCGGTGGTCTCGCCACCGGCTTTGCTTAAGACGGCCGGTGGCAAGACCACCGGCCCCACTAATCTCTCACGCTTTGCGCAGCTTATAGGTAGCGCGGTCGTGCACCACAATTTCGCGGCCCCGCATGGTCTTGGCGATCATCGATTGCCAGTCGGGCGGCAGGCGATCGAGGCGTGCGCTGTCCACAATCACAAGGTCGGCGTCGCGGCATCCTGCTGCCAGTGCTTGAGGCGAGGCGGCGTCGAAGACCCAGACGGCATGTCCAATGGCGCCGAGACCCATTAGCATCCCGAAAAAGGGAATGGAGTCGTTGGCGGTGACCATGTCGGGCGACGCTCCCATGGTCCACGCGGTGTCGCCGATCACCGCGACGTTGCGTTTGACTTCCGGCGGGAGCAGCCGCTTGACCGCTTCGAGCGCCTCCGGCGGCAGCGCGGCCTTCTGCACGGATAGCATCATGGGCTTACCGTCCGGCCGCAGCATCATCAAAATGCCTTGCGCAGCCCTCTGGCGCATTTGCGCGAACATCTGGTCCAGCGGAGACTGCGGCGGTCCGATGGAGTCCGAGAAATCGGGTTTGCTGGACAGGCGAATCGGCAGGCGATACTTGACCACCAGATCAAGAATCTCTTTCGTGGCCGCTGGCGGGCTTCCCGCTGCGCTCTCGCGGTAATACCAGACGATGCCGCCTTCTTTGGCGAGATTCTCGATGGCGGGCTGGATCTCCACCATGGTGGCGGTCTCGCCATTCAGTAACAGGTCGCCATTTGCGTGAACGCTGAGTTTGAGAACATTCGGCCCGGCCATGCCCCCTCATTATCCTGAATTTCGGCTATACTTTTCCCGAAAGTCCGACATGAGAACCTTCATCCTGGTCATACTCTGCACGGTCGCCGCAGCCTGCGCCGATTATACTTTGGGCCCCGATTCGCAGCCGCAGGTCGGCGTTCCCAAAGGAACCGTCACGCGCTCGCAACTGGAACCCGGCAAGTTCTATCCGGGCACGCCGCACAATTACGCGGTCTATGTGCCGGCGCAATACGATGCTGCCAAGCCCACTCCGTTCATGATTTTTCTGGACGGCAGCGGCGCCCTGGGCAACGGCACTCGCGCCAACGTAGTGTTCGACAACCTGATCGCGAAACACGACCTGCCTCCGATGATCGGGATCTTCATCGATCCCGGCGTGCTGCCGGCCGCTTCTTCCGATGCGCAAAGCCGCTTCGAACGCGTCTTCGAGTACGATTCCATGAGCGACCGCTTCGCCAGCTTCCTGATCGAAGAAGTGATTCCCACGGTCGGAAAGAAGTACAACCTGTCGCACGACCCCAACGATCGCGGGCTGTCCGGCAACAGCACCGGCGCGGTGGGCGCGTTCATGGCGGCGTGGAATCGGCCCGACCAGTTCCGCCGCGTGATCAGCTTCATTGGAACGTATGTCGCGATGAAGGGCGCCGACGCGCTGCCCGCGCTGATTCGCAAGACCGAGCCGAAACCCATTCGCATCTTTATGCAGGACGGCAAGGCGGACCACATCGTGTCAGGCCACCCGTGGGGCACGTTCTACGCGGGCAGTTGGCCCATCAATAACCAGGTGATGTTCGAAGCGTTTGAGTTCGCCGGCTACGACGTGCGCTTCGAATTGGGTGACGGCGGGCACAGCGGACAGCACGGGTCGGCGATTCTGCCGGAGGTTCTGCGGTGGCTGTGGCGCGATTACCCGCAGCCGATTACGGTGCGTGAACCGGCGTCGATGACGGACAAAGGATGGGATCCGCGCGGCAAAGTTTATTCCACTGTGTGGGCCGCGAAGGGATGGGAGCAGGTGGGTGGCGGTTACGACGGTGTGGTGAGCCCCGCCGGCGATAAGGACGGCAATGTGTACTTCGCCGAACCTCGGGCCAACCGGATTTATAAGTCGGATGCGGAAGGCAAGGTGTCGCTGTTCCGCGACCACACCGATGGCGCAGCGGCGCTGGCAGTAGGACCCGAGGGGCGGTTGTACGTATCGCAGCCCGGTCAGCGACGCATTGTGTCGTATGGGGCCAAGGATGAAAAAGTGGTGGCGAAGAATGTGAACGCCGGCGCACTGGCCATTACGGCGCAAGGCACGGTCTACTTCACTGACGCCGCACAGAAGACGCTGGGGCGCATCGATTCGCAGGGCGGCGAGCGCGTAGTTTACTCCGGCGGACAGATTGCGCTGCCCGCGGGACTGGCGCTGTCACCCGACCAGGGCATGTTGCTCGCCACCGACGCGCAGGGCCGCTACAGTTGGTCGTTTCAAGTAACGGCGGACGGCAAGGTCGATAACGAGGAGCCGTTCTATCGGCTGGAAATGCCGGAGACTGGTTGGATGAGTGGTGTCGCAGGAGTGGCGGAGGATTCCATTGGGCAAGTCTACTTCGCCACGCCTCTCGGCATTCAGGTATGCGAAGCCAATGGTCGCGTGGCGATGATCCTCAATCCGCCGGAGCATGGCGCGATCACGAGCCTGGCCTTCGCGGGCAAGGATTTCGATTGGCTCTACGTCACCGAAGGCGGCAAGCTGTTTCGCCGCCAAGCGAAGGTGAAAGGCGTGCCCGCATGGGCTCCGGCGAAGTTGCCCAAGCCGCCGCTGTGAACCTTTTCCATGCCAGAATCGTAGTACTTCACATGAAAGTTATTGCGTGGGCGATTCCCGCTATTGTTGTGTCCGCTGCGTTTGGGCAGGCTGCGACGCAGAGCGCCGAATTCGAAGTTGCGTCCATTAAGCCTTCGGCGCCGATGAACGGGCAGCCGGTCAACGTGGGCGTTCACATCGACGGGGCGCAGTTCCGTGCTAACTTCCTGTCGATCAAGGATTACATCCGGGCTGCCTACCGGGTGAAGGATTTCCAGGTTGTCGGGCCCGATGCGATGTCGGAGCGGTTCGATATTTCGGCCAAGATTCCCGAGGGGATGCCGCGGGAAAAACTTCCCGAGATGCTGAAAGCCCTACTTGTGGAGCGGTTCGGGCTGAAGGTGCATAACGGGACTAAGGAATTTCCCGTGTACGCCCTGGTGGTGAAAGATCGGAGCAAGCTGAAAGAGAGCCCTGCCGATTCCGAGAGCGATGCCGATGCGGCGAAGGCCCCGATGGAAGCCCAGGGCACCGGCGGCCGCGGTGGCGTGAATTTCAATTACGGCCATGGGAGCTTTGTCGATTTCTCGAATAACAAGTTTGAGGCCAAAAAACTCACGGTGGCGATCCTGGCGGAGTGGTTGGAGCGGTTTATGGATCGCCCGGTGGTGGACAAGACAGATCTGACGGCGAAATATGATTTCAAGTTCGAGCTTACGGAGCAGGATTATCACGCCATGCAGATTCGCGCGGCTGTCGCCGCCGGTATCAATTTGCCTCCTGAGGCCCTGAAACTGTTGGAGTCTGCTACCGACGATTCGCTGCATTCCGCGCTGGCAGCGAACGGGCTCAAACTGGAGCCGCGGAAAGCGCCGATGGACGCGCTGATTGTGGATCATGTGGAGAAGACACCGACGGCGAATTAGGCGACACGGTTCATCGGCGCTGCTGCGGTTTCATCCGGTTGGATCGACGCTTAATCGGCTGTCCCACATTGCCGGATCTTTTTCAGGCTAGGATCGTAGTAGATCATATGAAAGCAATTCACTGGGTGATTTCAGGCGCATTGCTGACTGCGCCGTTGTTCGGACAGGCTCTCCCGGAGCGTCCTGAATTTGAAGTGGCTTCCATCAAAGCAGCGGAACCGATCAACGCCGGTGGTGGGGGCCAGGTGAACATCGGGGTGCACGTGGATGGCGCACAGTATCACGTCAATTCCTTCACGTTGAAGGACTACATCCGCATCGCGTATCGCCTCAAGGACTATCAGATTGTGTGTCCGGACTGGGCTGGGTCGGACCGCTTCGATATTTCCGCCAAGATTCCCGCCGGAGTTCCGCGCGACAAGAGTCCGGAAATGCTGCAGCGATTACTCGAGGAGCGCTTCGACCTCAAGTTCCATCACGACAAGAAGGACTTTCCGGTTTATGCGCTCATTGTGACCAAGCCGGAGAAGCTGAAGGAGTCGGCGCACGAGTCGGACGAAGACAAAGCGGATGCGGCCAAAGCGCCCGTCGAAGTGGCAGCCAGCGGCAGCGCCAAGGGAGTGAACGTCAACTATGGTCACGGATCGTACGTCAGCTTCTCGGACAATAAACTGACCATCAGCAAGCTGGCTTTCCCCCTGCTGACCGATTGGCTGACGCGCTTTCTGGATCGGCCGGTGTTGGACAAGACAGGCCTCACTGGGAATTACGATTTCAAGATCGAGATCACACCGGAAGACTACCGCACCATGTTGATCCGGTCGGCCGTTGCCGCCGGAGTGGTGCTGCCTCCGGAAGCGTTGAAGCTACTGGACAATGCCACCGACGAATCCCTGCACTCCGCGTTGGCGTCATACGGGCTGAAACTCGAAACGCGTAAGGCGCCGCTGGATGTGATGGTGGTGGATTCGGCGAAAAAGGTCCCGACGGCAAACTGACTCAAGCGGTGTGCAGCGCCGCCACTTCGTAGTCTTCAACCTTCGGGATTGTGAATTCGATGGCGCCTGAAGCGATTCGGAAGGGGACGTTCGATTCGGCCCTCAACAATTCCACTCGGGTGACGCGCTTGCCCGCGGGCAGAATCATTTTTACCTTTTGCGGGCCGATGGCGTAGAAATCCCGGATCCAACCTCGGTGCATGGCGGGGTTGGTGTAGTTGAGTATGTGGAGTGCGAAGCCGGCTTGGGTTTCCCAGGCGAAGGTTTCGATGACTCCGCTGCCCTCGACGGTCACCGGCGGATTCGTTCCCGATACCCAGCGGATGGCGTTTTGGAGCAGGCGGGCCAGATCGGTGTGGCCCGTCTTCCACATGGTGCGTTCGATGTCGCCCGGGACGTAGATCAGGCGGCTCTTGCCATTTTCGCGAATGACCACCGCCGGTTCGTTGGTTCTCGATTGTTGCGGATACGAGAGCTCGGGCGGATAGCCAACCACTCCACTCACCACCGTGAGAACCGGACTTTCCACGGGCGCGACGGGCACTCGATTCTCGGCTCCCGGAATCCAATTCGTTCCTTGAAATCCACGCAGGATGTCGTGCTGCTTCTCAATTCTCGCCATGTAGGCATTGCCGCTGGTGGAGATGGGGTCGCCGGCCTTGCGAATGCCGAAGACGTCAGCCAGGCCGAACTCGGCACGGCGCTCATTGCGTTCGTTGTAGAGGCTGGTCTCGAAGGTCGCCAGCAGAGAGCCTCCGCTTTCGGCGTAGGCGCGCAACTGGCGGCATTGCTCATCGGAGAGCAGCGCTGTGTTGGGGAGCAGCAGCGCCGTGTACTTATTCAATTGCTCGGGCGCCAGCTTATCTTCGTGGACGAAGTCGAAGAGGAAGCGGCCTTCGAGCAGCGCGTAGTACAGGCCATCCATGTATTGCGCCATGAGCGCGCCGCGCGGCGGTTTATAAAAGAGATGGGTGCGCTGGCCCATCACCACTCCGATATTCGCGATGGAGCGGCGATTGACGAAGTGAGCGTCGTGCTTCGCCATCCAGTTGAAGTATTCGCGCGCGGGCTCCAGGCAGCGGCGATCTTCGCCCAAGCCGTTTTCGCCGCCGATGATGTGGTGGTACGGCGCCATGCCCGATGCGAGCGTCTCGTTGAACCACATCCGCTCTTCCTGCGGCGACTTGAACACATTGCGCCAGCGCGGCGAACCGGTGGACCAGGCGGCCGTAACGTTGGTGGCCAGCTTGCCATCCTGCACGGCGTTGCAGACACGTCCCTGCAGCGCGCAGCCCCAGATGGGAGTGTCGTCGCCGCCGCGACCCTGGTTGTCGCACTGGAACCACTCGCAGAGTTCCCCGAGTTTCACCAGGTCGGCGGTGCAGCGGATGCCGCCGCCTAAATTGGCGAAGTAGAAATTCGCCTGCCGCTTCTCCTTGGCGATGCCGTCGTAGAGCTTCCAGAGATACATGGTGCGCTCGTTGAACTTGTCCCAATACGCGAGAGTTCCCGAAGGCGGCAGGTTGCGGCACACCTGGCAGTGGCAAACCGGCATGGAGCCGAGCGGCGGCCACGCATTGGTGAAGAGGCCGTCTACATCGTAGAGCGAATTGATCTCGCGCATGATGGCCGGCATGTAGTCGGTCATGTAGGTGGAGAACATGCACGTGCGGAAGAGGCGCGGATCTTCGTTGTGGCGCTGCGGATTGTCCTGCGCGTCGCGCTGGAACCATTCGGGATGGGCCTGGACGGCGTCTTCCCAGTTGAGGTCGGGGCTCATGCGCGCGATCACGTGGATGCCGCGCTTCTTGGCGGCAGTGCAGCAGTCGCCGAAGAAATCCCGATCGCCCAGAAATTTGCCCTTGCGGTGAAAAGGCACCTTGGTCTGATAGAAGGCCAGGATGCCGGTGACGCTCACCATAGTGGCATCCACTTTGAGACTCGCCCAGTAGTCAGCCCACTGCTCCACGTCGAGCACGACCGGGTCGTGTTCGGTCATGTTGAGCTGGCCGACGCGGCGGATTTTTCGCTGCCAGCCAACGGCAGGGTCGGCGGCGAAGAGAGAGCCTGCCGCTGCGGCGGTGGAGATCGCGATTGCCTCTCTACGGTTCAGCAGCGGCATAGAACACAAGCGTAGCTAGTCAGAAATTCCACCTTACGCCGATCTGGCCCGTTCTGGGGCTTCCGGCAGGCGGGAAGATGGCGGTTGCGGTGATCTTGCCCCCGTTGGCGTTGTTCACTACCGTCTGTCCCGGCAGCGGACTGCCTCCGCCGGTGGGCTCTCCGAAGTTCGGGTGGTTCATGACGTTCTGGAACGACATCACAATCTGCAGCGAGCCGAAGCGTTCCAACCGCACGGTTTTCTGTAGACCGGCATTGAGCAGGATGTAGCCGGGGCCTTCGATGATGCCGCGGCCGGCGTTGCCCCATTGCCCGTTCGCTGGTGTGCTGAAGATGCCCGGGTCGAACCACTGCGACAGCGTCTTCGGCATCGGAATGCTGCCGTTTACATTGGGCCGCAGAGTGGTCTGATTGGTATTGGTGGGATCGGGACCGCTGATCAGCGGAGTGAACCAGTTGCCGGTGGCGAGGTTTCCCAGCAAGTTGAGCTGCCAGCCGCTAAGCAATTTGCCTTTGCCGAGCGGCAGATCGTACAGCGCCTGGTTCTGCCACATGTGGCGCGGCACGGAGTATACGTTACCGCGATCGCGGCGGCGGCTGTAGGTGTCCTCGATCGTGGTGCCGAGTTCGAAATCGTCGTTCTCATCCGCGTCGCTGATGTCCTTGGCCCAGGTCCAGGTGGAGCTGAAGAGCAGGCCGTGGCTGAAGCGCTTCTGCACCTGCGTCTGCAGCGAGCTGTAGAGCGAGTTGGCGCCGCTATCCGCATAGTTGATGGTGTTGAAAAGCGGATAGGGGCGCGCTGCATTGCTGAATGCCACGGTGGATGCGAGCGGCTGGTTCACATCGCGACGGTAGGCCAGTTGCGTTCCCTTGGACCCGATATAGCTCACGCGCAGCCCGATATCGCGAGTCAGTTCGCGCTCCAGCGATAGCGAATACTGCTGTACCCAGGCATTGCGCAGGTTGGGGCTCACAGCCTTCAGCGCCAATGTGCCCGGCGCGCCTGGTGTGGCGAATGGATTCGCCAGCGTGAATTGCGCCGCGCCGTTCACGATGTTGTCGGTGCTTACGGTAGTGGCGGCGTAGGGTCCGGCCACCAGATCGCCCGGCACGTTTTCCGAATAGTGGTTGTAGTAGACGCCCCAGCCGCCACGCAGTACCGTGCGGGCGCCCTTGTCGAGCTGATACGAGAAGCCGGCGCGCGGCGCGAAGTTGTTGTAGTCGGAGCGGCGCAGCGATTGGCCGACGCCTTCGGCGCTTGCCAACTCCACAGGCAGGCTAGACGGAAACAGTGTGCTGAAGAACCTCATGGATTGCGCGCCCGGCACCACAATCTTGCCGGTGGTGACGTCGAAGGAATACATGTTGCCATCGCGCGCATAAGCAGGCCCGTTGTATTCGTAGCGCAGGCCGTACATCAGCGTCAGGCGGGCGCTGACTTTGAAATCGTCCTGTGCGTAGCCGGCCCAATCGCGCGACCGGTTGTACTGCGTGGCATAGGGCTCCATGCGAGTGACCGTGGCGGGCAGTCCGAGCAGGAAATCGGCGTAGGCGTTGCCGGTGAATTTGCCGGTGAATGAGTAGCTGCCGAAGATGGGATTGCCCGAGTTGTTGGGCATGTAGCGGTTCACGAACCAGTCGATCTCCTCCACGCCGAACTTCATGGTGTGGCGGCCGTGCACCCAGCTCAAATTGTCGGCGAATTGCGAGTGGCCGTCGTTGACGGGGCTGAGCAGGTTGATGTTGTTGTTGCTGAAGCCGGAGATGCTGAAGAAGGGCAGGGAATTAACCGGCCCGCGGTTCGGTAGTCCATTGATTCCGATCTGCGACAGGTAGTTTTGCCCGTTGAAATCGGCGGTGCTGGCGGAGACCAGTATCACCAGACCGGCGCGAAACTCGTTCACCGTGGAAGGGCTGACGTTGTGCACGTCGCCCAGCGTCCAAAAGTTGACGCGGCGAATATTGTCGGAGGTGCCGATGGTGGTGGGCGGCAGCACGGAGCGCGCGCCGGGAATGTTGTAATCGTCCTTGCGATTTTCGTAGCGCAGGAACGCCAGATTCTTCAGGCTGAACTGGTGATCGATGCGGATCTCTTCAGTGCGGTGAACTTCGGGGCCATCGAAAGCGGCGCGGTAGTTGGCCGCGGTCAGGGTGGGCGGCCCGAAGTTGGGCAGAGGGAAGATCAGCTTCTGCGCCGCCAGCGCCTGCGAACTGATAGCGGCGGACGGAATCAGATTATTCGCGTACGCGGCGCCGGTGAAGGGATTCTTAATTGCCGCGAGCCCGCTGAAATCGCCGCCGCGCATCGCCACCGTCGGCACGTTCGGCGAGAAGAGGTAAGCCGAGACGCCGCGCTCGCCATCGAAATCGGCGAAGAAGAAGGTGCGGTTCTTCTGGATGGGGCCGCCCAGCGTGCCGCCGTAGTTGTGCAGGTTGGTAAAGGGCCGGGCAGTAGCGAAGGGATTGCGCGCATCGGTGTCGCTATTGTGCATGTACCAATACACGCCGCCATGGAACTGGTTGGAGCCCGATTTGGTAGCGGTGGTGATGGTGCCCATGCCGCTAAATTCGGCGCGAGAAGTCAGCACGGTGGCGGTGAATTCCTGGATGGCTTCCACGGAAGGCTGCGACACGTTATCGGGACTTCCGAAATTGCCGAACATCGTCTCGATGCCGTCCACCTTCACCTTGGTGCTGTTGGCGCCGCCGCCGGGCGTCAGCCACTTGGCGCCGTTGCCTACCTGCACCACGCCGGGGACGGTTTCCGGCAGGATCTCGGAGATCAGTCCGGAATCGCCCGAGTTTTTGGCGACGCTGCGGTAGTTGGTGGGCAATTCGATGATCTGGCGCGTCAGCAGGTTGGCGCTGACCGCGGGCGAATCCACCTGCACCATGGGTGACTGGACTTCGGTAACCTCCACTTCGGTGTTGGCGGTGGCGAGTTCGAACGACAGATCCTGGCGCGAAATCCGATACGACTGGACGTCGAAGGGGCGCGTTTCGATGGGCCGGAAGCTCTTGGCTGCCGCCTTCAGAACGTAGGTGGCGGGAGGCACGTCGGGAAGAGTGTACGCTCCGGCGGAGTTGGTGACGGCAGTGCGCGACAAGCCTGTGGCCGAATTGGTAAGAGTGATGTCCGCTCCTGCAACCGCGCCGCCCGAAGGATCGGTGGCCAGGCCCGTGACAACGCCCAGCGGCGTCTGTGCGTACGCGCCAAGACAGAGGCCGAGACAAAGGATTAGTGCAATAAGAACCGCTCGCATATGGGAATCGACCATTTTGTCATAGTGCGCGATTTTGTCATAGTGCGAGAGGCTGCAGGTGGCAGGTAAAGTAAAAGCGGATGGAAGTGCTCAATCGGATGGTGTCGGCCGGGCTCGGGATCGCGGCCACGGCGTCGATTTGCTTTGCGTGGCTGGCCTACGCCGTGATGCACAACATGATGGGCTGGTTCGACGATGCGGTGCGCGGCTTCGTTCACTCCTGGGCTAGCCCCATGCTCACACGATGTTTCGAGGGGATCACGGAATTGGGTTCGTTCCCTTTTCTGATGCTGTTGGGCTTGCTGGTGGCGTGGACCCTGGCAAGGCGGCGGCGCTACCGTGCGGCGGTGATTCTCGCGGTCTCCGCACTGGGCGCGCAAGGGTTTGACCAGCTACTGAAGGGAATTTTTCGCCGCACGCGCCCCGAGGCATTCTTTGGTGTGTCGCCTCACTCGTACAGCTTTCCCAGCGGGCATTCGGTGGAGTCGTGCTGCTTCTACGGCGTTCTGGCGGCGATTGTGGCGGCGAATACACGGTCCCGGCACGTCCGCGTCGCTCTCTGGGTAGTGGCCGCAAGTATCACGCTGGCAGTGGGAACATCGCGCATCTATCTTGGAGTGCACTATCCTACCGATGTGCTGGGCGGCTATATTGCCGGGGTGGCCTGGGTTGCGCTGGTGTGGACCGGCTACCAGGTGTGGCGGAGTCGCCGCGACAGCGTGATCCGCCTCGGCGAGTGAGGGCTCCGTTCGTTATTGCCGGAACAGGTTCCGCAGAATGAAGAACACGTTGGCCGGACGTTCCGCCAGGCGGCGCATGTAATACGGATACCAGGCCTTGCCGAACGGGATGTAGATCCGCAAGCGGTAGCCCTCGGCCACCAGTTTGCGCTGCAGGTCGCGACGGATGCCGTAGAGCATCTGGAATTCGAAGGCATCGCGCGCGATCTTGTGTTCCGCGGCGTAGGCCTTAGTGGCTTCAATCATCTTCTCGTCATGTGTCGCGATGGCCGGGTAGGCGCCTTTATCGAGCAGTAGTTTCATCAGCTCGACGTAGTTGCGATCCACGTCCTCCTTCTTCGGAAAGGCGACGCTGGCGGGCTCGAGGTAGGCGCCCTTGCACAGGCGGACGCGGATGCCGCGGGCGTTCAACATCTCGATATCGGCGCTGCTGCGGCGCAGGTAGGCCTGAATCACGGTGCCCACTGCGCCGTGCCGCGTGTGCAGGTCGGTCACCATGTCGAGCGTCTGTTGGGTATACTCGCTCGATTCCATGTCGATGCGCACGAAGCTTTTGGTTTCGACGGCGCGCTTCACCAGCTTCTCCACGTTGTCATGACAGGCCTGTGGGGAAAGGTCCAGGCCGAACTGCGTGAGCTTGAGAGAGACGTTTCCCTCGATGTGGGAATCGAAAATGGCCATCTCGGTCTTGAGATAGACGTCGGTTGCCTCGGCCGCTTCGTCGAGAGAGGTCACGCTCTCACCCAGATGGTCGAGCGTGACGGCTATGCCTTCGGAATTGAGTTTACTACTGACCGCCAGAGCGTCCTTGAGAGTCTCGCCGGCCACGAACCGTGTGGAGAGACGCTGCGCCAGGGGAGAGGTTTCCATCCACCTTCGCAACTGCTTCTGGCGCGAGAGAAACAGAAAGAAGCTGCGCACGATCTCAGACTAGCACCCTTCACTTTCGCTATACTTCGAAATTGAAAGTTAATCGCCCCATTCACATCAAACCGGGGGAGTTACGCTGTCCGCGTTGCTTTGCGAAGGACATCGTGCCGTCGCTGCCGCGGGGGGTGCGTGATGCTTTCATGCGCTACTTTCAGCGTGTGCCAAGGCACTGCCGGGCGTGTGGAAAGCGGTTTTACGTGCGGCGGGAACTGTTAGAAAAGAAGGAGCGGCAGGCGACTCCGCCTGCCGCGTAGAGAACTTTCCCTTGGCGGGCCAAAGGGCCTGCCCCACCTGGCTTGGGCGGGGCAGGCAATACGATTTGCTTCAGAACGTGATTCGGCCGGAGATCTGCACCTGCCGCGGACCCCACAACAGATTGCTGGTTGCGGTGGGCGCCAGGAAGGCGGCGTTAGGCGACAGGCAGCCATTGGTATGGCCTGCGCACACGCCCGAGCCGGACGCCGAATAGTTGAACGCGGTGGTGTTCACGCTGGATACGTTGGTGTGGTTGAAGATGTTGAACACTTCACCCATCAGCGCGAGTTTGACTCGCTCGCCCAAACCGAACTGCCGCGCCAGACGGAAATCCACGTTGTGGAAGCCGGGAGCCGTGAAGCTGTTGCGCGCCAACCAGCCGGCCCGACCCGCGTTAGGGTTAGCATTGCTGGCTTCACCGCCGGTCAAACCGCCATCGAGCGGGCTCGGTGTGCCGGTGATGAACGGCGTCACCGGCTGGCCGGTGGACATGGTCACGATGGTGGAAAGTGCCCAACCATTGACGATCATCTTAGCCGGCTTGCTCCCCAGGTTCGACAGCGTCGGCATCCAGATGGCGTTCGCCACGAACCGGTGCCGCTGATCCAGATCGCTCAGCGCATATTCCGCCTTGCGATTCTTGGGGTCGAGCGAAACATCGCTGCCATTGAAGGTGCCGTTGCTGCCAGTGACCTGGGCGCCATCGAAGGCTTTGCTGAGCGTGTAATTGGCGGTGAACTCCAGGCCGTGCCGCATGGGGCGCCGCAGCGTGATCACCATGGAGTTGTACCAGGAATTCACATCGCTATAGCCGACGAAGACTTCTCCGGTGCCTGTATCGATGCGGTTGGTGTAGAACGGAACCGTATAGGTTTGGGTGGTGGCGCCGCTGGCACTCAGGATGTCATAGCTCTTGGTGGTGGTGGACGGAGCCAGATTGGCATCCACGAAGATCGGCAGATGCTCGCCGCGGCTCACGACGTAAGCCACCGAGCCGCTGATTCCGCCCGGCAATTG
This sequence comes from uncultured Solibacteraceae bacterium, assembly GCA_963815475.1. GTDB lineage: Bacteria > Acidobacteriota > Terriglobia > Bryobacterales > Bryobacteraceae > Sulfopaludibacter. Next base: position 5,528,855 of record CAWFHD010000003.1, read on the forward strand.
CCGCTCGAGTGTGATGTCGCCTTCGTGCACGCGCGGGTTGACCCAATCGGGCGATTGTCCGCGGCTGGCCTGCGTGGCGGCAGGCGGCGCGAAGTTCGTTACCTGCGGGGTAAGGGCGCCGGCGAACGGTGCAGCCAGAGGCGGTCCTGGCGGAGTGAAGATGAGGTTCGGCGCCGACAGCGCCGGGCACGACGTGGGCGTGCAGTTAAAGGTCTGCTGGAAGACGCCGTTCTCCACGCGGGTCGCGTAGTAAGTAGTATTGGTGGTCTTGGCGAAGAAGAGTCCGTAGCCGGCGCGCAGCACGGTATTCTTGCTCGCCTGCCAAGCCACGCCGAGACGTGGCGCGAACTCATCTTTGGGAACGTGGATGGTGGAGGTGTACAGCGTTGTCAGCGGCGTGAGCGTGTTGGGCTGCGGGGGTTGGGGAATGGTGCTGAGGTCGTAGCGCAGTCCCATGTTAATGGTGAGCTTCGACGTGGCCTTCCAGTTGTCTTCGAAGAAGGCGGCGTAATCGTTGTTGTAGAAATCGTCCTTGCCTACGTGGGTGATGGGGTCGGTCACCTGCACGAACGTATTGTAGTGCTTGCCGGTCAGACCATCGCCGGCGTTGATGCCATAGGCATCCAGCACCCAGTTATTGAAGGCTGCCTGGGGGGCTCCGGTGTAGGAATACTGCGCCGGGCCATTAAACAGGTTGATCATCACTTCGTGGATTACATTGATGTCCAAGCCGGTTTTGAAGGTGTGGCGGCCGTAAACTTTGGAAAGCGTGTCGGCAATCTGAGTGCGATGCTCGTCCGGTTCCGCCGTGCGGGGCAGGGCGTAGTTCTCACCGTAGGTCATCACGCTGGCGATGCTGATGTAGGGCGCGGGAGCGTTGGAACCGGCCACCTCCAGATCGCGGCCCCACTGGAAGCGCAGGTTGTTAACCATGCTGTTGCTGATGCTGGAATCCAGGTTCGCCACGAAAATGCGCTCGTGGAAGACGTAGCTCCCGTTGGTGCTGAGCGAGAGGTTGTTGTAAGAAGGCGCGGTGCTGTAGGCATTGGGGGCGCGGTAGTTCATGAAGTCGAACGACGTGCCCAGGTGGTTCCGCTGGTTGATCTGGTAGTCCACTTTGCCGAAGCCGACATCCTGATTGGTAGCGCGGGGGAAGGTCCCCAACTCACCGTACAGAAACGCATTCGCATTGGCGCACTGTGTGGCCGTCACCTGCGTGGGGCAAGTGAGCGCACGCACGCTCGAAGTATACGTGCTGCTGGTATAGCTGATGGGGTTGACCTTGCGCGATCCGTCGTAGGTCACGAAGTAGAAGAGCTTGTCCTTGATTACCGGGCCGCCCAGGCTGGCGCCGAACTGCTGCCACTGGTGGATGGGCTGGCTGTAAACGCCCTGCGATTTGGGTAGTGGATCGAGCGCGTTCCACGTCGGGTAGCGCAGGTAATAGAACACGTCGCCGTGCAGCGCGTTCGTGCCGGATTTGGTCACGGCGTTGACCACGCCGCCGGCTGCCTGGCCCAGTTCCGCGCTGTAGTTGGAAGCCGTCACCTGGTATTCCTGAATGCTATCGAGACTGTAGACATAAGCGCCGCTGATGGCGCGCCCGCGAGCTTCGGAGAACAGCGCCTGATTGTTGTTCGCGCCGTCCACGGTGTTGGAATTGTACAGACCCGAGATGCCGCGATAGGAGACCAGTCCGCTGGTTCCATCGGTGGTGACGTTGGGCGTGAGCAGCACAAACGTATCCCAGCGGCGGCCAGAGACGGGGAGATTGTTCACGGCCCCCTGGCTCACCACCTGCGAGACCTCGGTCTTCTCGGCATCTACCACGGGCGCTTCGCCCGTCACGGTGACGGTCTCCTGCGCCGATTTGACTGTCATGGACAGATCGAGCGCCAGAGTCTGGCCCACCTGCAGGATCAGGTCCTTGCGCAGCACGCCGGCAAAGCCTGCTTTGGTGACGCCTACTTCGTAATGGCCGGGCTGCAGAAAGGTGGCGACGTAGTTGCCCGCGTCGTTGGTATCGAGTTTGCGCTCGATGCCGGTGTCCACGTTCTTAATCGTAATCGACGCGCCTGGCACGGCGGCGTTGGACGGATCGGTTATGGTGCCGGTGATGGTGCCGGAGCCCGATACCTGGGCGATGGCGGCGCCGGCGAGCAGCGCAAGAAGCGCGAAGATATTGAGAATTTGGGAAGTCGAACAGAATTTACGAAGCATAGTCGTCCTCAAACTGGCTAGAAAAGCGTTACGACATTACGACACTTGGGGGAGGTGGCCATAAAGGAGAGACAGGCGGAGGCTCTCCCGAAACGAGTTTTTCAGACCGTAGGCTCAGAATACCAGAAAAACAGGGCCCTGCAAATAGAAACGGGGCAGGGAGGGGCTACCTGGCGGCCGATTTAACAGCTTGCCCGAAGTCCCATCCCTGCCCCCAAATTGCCTCTAGAAAACGAAACGGGCGCCCACCTGAGCACGACGGGCATTCGTCCCGTCAGGGAAGCCGCCCGAAGCCGTGCCGAGCCCCGGAGTCAGCGGAGCGCAGACTGTTGCGGTGGCGGATGCGCAAGGAGAGATCACGAAGTTCGGCGCCGTGGCGGTGCCCTTGTTGGCGGCCGTGAAGCCCGGCGCCGACACGCTGGTATTGCTCACCGTGTTGGTCAGGTTGAAGACTTCGAACAGCAGTGTAAACGACATCTTTTCCCTGATGGGGAAGACTTTGCTCAGGCGCGTATCGAAGCGCGTAGTCGGGTCGAGCATCAAGGGATTGTTGGGCAGAAACGGCACGCGGTTGTCGCCGCCCAAGCCGTTGAGGGTTCCCGTGAAGGCCTGCGGCAGATTGGCCGTTGACGAATAGCTGATCGATTCGAAGCTGGGCCGTCCGCTGGCCAGAGTCAATAGGCCGTTCCACTCCCAGCCGTTGACTACGTAGCGGGCGAAGGCGCTGTCGCTCTTCATGAACTTGGGGTGCACGATGATTGTGCTGACCAGGCGATGGCGCTGGTCCAGATTGCCATTGGCTTTGTCGTAGCTATAGTTGCCATTGTAAAGGCCCATGGGTCCGCTGCTGAAGAAGATCGCATTGGAGCCGGACTCCTGGTTTTCATCCAGCTCATGCGACCAGGTATACGCCACGGTGCCCGCGAATGTGCCTGTGAAGCGTTGGTTCAACTGCACCACCAGCGCGTCGTACCACTGCTTGCCGCCGTTTTCCACCTGGTTGATGTGACCGTAACGCGAGTCGATGCGGTTGCTGAGAAGATACAGCGGAGTGCTGTAAACCTGGCCGGTGGGATTGTAATTGGCATCGAGCATGGTGAAGTTGTAGACCTGCGAACTGAGCGGTCCGATGTTGATATCGCGGACTGTGAAGAGGCGCTTGCCGCGATTCTGCAGGTACGACGTGGTCAATGTGGTGCTCTTCGAAAGAGCGCGCTCGATGGCGACGTTGATCTGCTGTGTGTAGGGGTTCCGCATGTTCGGCGCGGCAAAAGTGATGGCTCGGTTGCCTGCCAGGGCGCCGGCGGGGCTGCTCAAGGCAAAAGGAAACACCGGCGCGCCGGCCGAGGTGGGGCTGGTGATGCTGAGGCTCTGTGTATACAGATCGTTCAGCGAGAAGAAATTCGCCACCATGGCGGAAATGTAGCGCGCATAGAACAAGCCATAACCGGCGCGCAGCACCGTCTTGTCGTTGAGTGCGTAAGCCAAGCCCACGCGCGGCGCGAAGTTCTTTCCTGCCGAGGGAATGTTCCCGGTCTGCGGGTAATTGGGATTGGTGATGGGCGGCTGCGGCAGCACCGAGTATTCATAGCGCAGGCCGTAGTTCAAGGTCAGCTTCGGCGAGATCTTCCAGACATCCTGGGCGTAAAATGCTAGGTCAGTGATGTTGGTGTCGATGATGGGATTACCGAATGCCTGGGCGTAGCTGGAGTAATGGCTGGGGCCGGGCGCGGGATCGGTGAAGTCCTGCGCGAAAGTGGTTACGCTGGCATAGGTAAAGGAACCGAACCGATTGGACAGGCTGTTCGAAAAGTCTTCGGTGCGCATGATGTCAAAACCGAATTTGACGTTGTGGGCGCCCTTGACCCAGGAAACACTGTCGGCAAACTGGTACCGGTTCTCGCTGGGAAGAATGCGCGGCAGAATGTTGTAGCCGCCCAGTGTGGAGACGCCGGCCACCGAAAGGCTCACGTTCCCGATGGGATAGCCGGCCTGCAGGTCGGGATTGAAGTCGTCGGCCTGGCGGTCTTTAAACCAACCGAAGCGGAACTCGTTCACCACTGAACTGGAGGGAACCCAGGTCCAGGCAAGCTTCCCGATGCGGTCGCGCACAGTGTCGTTGCCGTTGGTGCCGATGGCAGCGCCGTTGGTGAGCGTGATGCCGGTCTGAATGCCGTTGATGGAATTCCACTTCAAGTAGTTCATGCTGGCGCTAAAGGAATGGCGCTCATTGGGGCGGTAGTCCAGCTTCAGGAATTCCAGGTTCTGGTTGCCGGTGCGATTCACCAGGCCGAACATGCGTGGCAGCACCGCATTAGCGGCGGCGCACTGCGCTGCCGTGGCCGGCGCGCCGCAGCCAATCCATTGTTCCGTAGTGGAATTGACCGACGCATTGATCACATTGCTGACGATCGGGAAATGTCTCCACTGCGATTCCGTGTCGAAGAACAGGAATAGCTTGTCCTTCTTGATGGGCGCCCCGATGGTTCCGCCATAGATGTGCCGCACTTCGGGAGGATCGATGGCCGCGAAGCGGTCGCGAGCGTTCAACGTGCGGTTGCGGAAGAACTCGAAGGCGGTGCCATGCACTTCATTGGTTCCACTTTTGGTGATGGTGTTTACTACGCCACCCGACGCATGGCCGTATTCGGCCGAATATGAGGAGGCCAGCACCTGGAACTCCTGAACGGCGTCCTGCGAGAGCTGCGAACCCAGGCGAGTGCGTCCGGCGTTCTCGTTGTAGTACTGGTTCGTGGTGTCGTTGCCATCCACCAGAAAACTGTTGCCGCCGGCCAGCCCGCGGAAGGTGACCAGTCCGAAATCGGCGTCCTTGGTGACGGCCGGAGTCAGCAGCACGAACGAGTCGACGCGTCTGCCATTAATCGGCAGTTCATTGATCAACTGGTTTCCGACTACCGAGGAGGTCTCGGTTTTTACGTCGTCGACTACCGGCGCCGCGGCGGCGACTTCCACCTGGGTGGAAATAGCCCCCACCGTCAGAGTTACATTGAGATCGACCACCTCGCCGACGTGCACTTGCAAACTCGTGGCTTCATATCCTGCGAAGCCCTGTTTGGAGACGGTAACTTTGTAGCCTTGTGCGGGAACCAGTGCGGGCGCGGCGAAAAGGCCGGCATCCGTAGTGTTCAAGTCGCGTGTGACACCCAAAGCGGAATTAGTGACCACAACCTTAGCGGAAGGGATGGGCGATCCGGAAGAGTCGCGGACCGTGCCGGAAATTGCGCCAAGGCCGGCGGTAGCCTGACCCCAAGCGGCGATCGTGCTGACAAAAGCGAGAGAAGCGGTGAGTAAAGCTCTCTTCATGCAAACCTCCAGTGATGGATAGAACCCGAAGCGGCCGCCGAAGGATTCAGCGACCGTGAAGTAATCAGACTCCAGTTCATTACGACCTCTACGAAGCGAGTAGCCCAGCATAGCCGGTCCAGGTTACATTTTGTTGAACCGGACAGTGCTGTGCGATGCCGCGAGTATAGCACCAAGCACCTTTAGAAGCCCGCCTTTTGGCGGTTTGGCGACGCATTAACGAATGCAAAGAAATGGGCCATTGCAGAGGGGTCGTGAGCGTTCGCGCGATTCGGAAAATCCGACATGATTATCCCGAATGGGATGGCCGCGGGTTCACGCCTTATGAGCTATCGCGATGGTTAGAACGAAAAAAGGCAGGCCGCGATGTGCGGCCTGCCCTTGAAACCAAGCGTATGTTGGAAATCAGAACGAGATGCGCAGCGCGATCTGCATACGGCGAGCTTCAGTGCCGTCCGGGCTGATGGCGTCGCTCGATGGTATGTACAGGCTGGCCGGTGTGGGCGTGAGCTTCCCGCCCGTTTCGGTATAGGCCTGGCTGCTGGTGAAGCCCCTGGCCGACCAGGTGTTGGGCACATTGAACACTTCGAAGTTCAGCGTGGCCTTGACCTTTTCGCCGATGGGCAGGATCTTGCTCAAGCGCGCATCTTCCCGGTAGAACGCGGGAAGATAGTAGTTGTTGTAAGGGAGGAACGGCACGCGGCCGCTGAAGCCCGAACCCGTCAAGCTGAAGTTCGAGAACATTCCGGGAACCGGCGTGTCCTTGACAGAGACGGTGTAGCTGCCGTACGGGTGTCCGCTGCCCATGCTGGTGATGGAGGAGAGCTGCCAGCCATTGGCCAGCCACTTCGCCGCCTTCGATGTGCTGTGCGTCACCACGGGAGCCCAAACCCACGAGAGCACGCCGCGATGCCGCTGGTCGAGAGTCCCGCTACCCTTGTCGGCCTTGTAGATGCCGTTATATAGCCAGTAATTGGCGCCGTTCAGGAACAGGTTGTTGGTGCTCTCGCCGTAGCTCTGGCCGTCGTCGATCTCGTGCGACCAGGTGTAAGAAAGCAGCGCCTGGAAGCCGTGAGCGAAGCGTTTGTTCACCTGTACCGCGAGCCCGTTGTAGTAGCTGTTGATGCCGTTCTCGTCGTAATAGATTGCGCCGTAGCGGGTGTCGGGCCGCGTTCCCACATAGACCGGAGTGGAGTAGGAGCCGGCGGCGTTTCCGCTAGTGTCCAGGATGGTATAGGTGAACGGCACGGTGGTACTCGGCAGGTTCAGATCGCGCACGCCGTAAAGCTGCACGCCGCGGCTCCAGATGTACGAAACGTTCATCGAGACGTCGCTGGTGAGCTGGCGCTGAATGCCGATGTTGCCCTGTTCGGAGTACGGCGTCTTCAGATGTGGATCCATGAACTGCAGGCTGGCGGCCGAAACGGCGCCGCCCGAGGGTTGCGCGGCCAAGGCATTGGGGAATACCGGTCCGGCAGCGAGCTGCGGAGCGGTGGTGCTGTTCAAGGTAACGGCGGTCTGGTAGAGACCGTTGCCGGTTGTGAACAGGTTGTCGATGGTGCCGCCCTGGAAGCGAGCGTAGAACATACCGTAGCCGGCCTGCAGCACCGTCTTATCGTTCAGCCGGTAGGTGAGGCCCAGACGGGGCGCGAAGTTCTTCGAGCTGGAAGGCACCTGGCATGTCAGCGGGTAATCGTGATTGCAGACGGAAGGCTGCGGCAGGAAGGCCTTTTCGTAGCGCACGCCATACTGAACGGTAAGCCGGTCGGTAGCGCGCCATTGATCCTGCAGGTAGAAGCCGAGATCGGTCATGCGATACTGCACCGCGCCATTGCCGAAAGTCTGCACGTAGCGCTGCCAGTTCTTGGCGCCGGTGGTGTTGCCGCTGAAGTCCAGGGCAAACTGGTTGACCGTCTGATAGGTGTAGCTGCCGTAGGCGTTGCTGATGAAGTAAACGTACTCGTTGGTGGTGGCCAGATCCACACCGGCTTTGATGGTGTGGGTGCCCTTCGTCCAGGTGGCATTGTCCTGGAACTGGTGGCGCACCTCCATCGGCTCGATGCGCGGCAAATAGCTGGCCGGTCCGAGTGTGGTGCTGTTGACCGATACCTGGAGGTATCCGAGGCCCTGGCCCAGCTCCGTTTGATCGAAGCCATCCCATTGCCGGTCTGAAGCGATACCGTAACGAAGCTCGTTCACGAAGCTCGAGCCGGGCACAAAGGTCCAGGCGACATGGCCGTTGCGCACCGTGACGGCGTCATCGCCGTTCCCATTCAGTGCGGCTCCGCTGGTGGAGGTGGCGCCGGTTTGGATGCCGTTGGGCGAGATATCGTGCAGGAAGTTGAAGCTGGCGCTGATGGTGCTGCGATCGCTGGCGTGATAGTCCAGCTTACCGAGGTAGAGTTCCTGATGGAGAGTGCGCGGAATCGAGCCGAAGAAGCGCGGCAGCAGCGCATTGATGGCGCTGCACTGCGCGGCCGTAGCCGCGGGAGTAGTTCCGCTGGCCACGCCGCAGCCGATCCAGGTCTGCGTAGTGGGATTCACTGCCACGGTGTTCAAACTATCCACCATGGGGAAGTTGCGGCGCGTAACTTCGTTGCTCAGAAAGAAGAACAGCTTGTCCTTCTTGATGGCGCCCCCGAGGGTGGCGCCTAACTGATTGCGTTTTTCCGATGGCACAAAGGTGGAGAAAGGATCGCGGGCATTGAAGCCGGTGCTGCGATAGAACCAGAAGCCGCCGCCGTGAAACGAGTTGCCGCCGCTCTTGGTAACCGTGTTGACGATCCCGCCCATGGCGCGCCCATACTCCGCGGAGTAGTTCGAGGAAACCACCTGGAACTCTTGCACCGCATCCTGCGAGATCTGCGCCGAAATGCGGGTGCGTCCGGCGTTCTCGTTGTAAAACTGCTCGGTGGTGTCGGTGCCATCCACCAGGAAGCCGTTCTGCCCGGCGACGCCGCGGAAGGTGAGCAGGCCAAAGTTGCCATCGTCGCTCACGCCCGGGGTCAGCAGGACAAACGAATCCACTCGTCGGCCGTTGATCGGCAGATCCTGAATCTGGCGAGTGTCCACTACCTGGGAAAGGTCGGTCTTGGTATCTTCCACCATGGGCGCCGCCGAAGTGACGTCCACCTGCGTAGCCGTCTGGCCCACCGCCAGGCTCACATGCAAATCGAGATTTTGTCCTACCTGTAGAACGATGCTTTTGGCGTCGTATTCCGCGAAGCCCGCAGCCGTGACCTTCACTTCATAGCCGGGGCCGGGCGTCAGCACCGGGGCGGCAAAGATGCCTTCCGAATTCGCGTTGAGAGTGCGAATGACGCCTTGCGATTCGCTGGAAATGACCACCTTGGCGTTCGGCACAACGGCGCCGCTTTGATCTTTCACAACGCCAGTAATTCCCGCCACACCGGCGGATTGCGCGAACAGGGACGCGGATGCGAACAGCAACGCTGCGCCGAAACACTTCAACTTCATGTAATACCCCTCCAAAGATTCGAACGAAAAAAGACCCGGAATCGAACGGCTTGCGAAGCCGTTTCAACATGCGATTTACTGAGTATACAAAGATGTTCCGGACAATACAATCGCTGTAACCAGGTTTTAACCGGATTAACGCAGGCCGGCCGAACCTGTAATGGAATCAAGGAGTTTGGCGGGGTCGTAACCGGCTCCATCCTTAAAAACCAGTTTGATTTTGCGGATGTCGGCGATGCGCGCGGCAGGATTGCCGTCAACCACCACCAGGTCGGCCTGCTTACCGGCTGCGATCGTGCCGATCCGGTCCTGTTCGCGCAGAAATGTGGCGCCGTTCGACGTTGCGATGCGGATGACCTCTACGGGCGTGAAGCCCCCCTCCACCAGCAGTTCCAGATTGCGCTGATCGGCGAATCCCGCGAGCGCGCCGCCGTTGCCGGTGGGGTCGGCGCCGAAGATCAGAAGTCCACCAGCCTTGACGAAGGCGCGTTCGAACTCGAGCTCTTTGCGCAGCGCCTGCATGTTCGGAGTGTCGTCGCCACCGCGCGCACGAGCGCGAGCCGACAGGTAGTTAAGCGCGCTTTGTGGGGCCAGCGCGTCGAGGAATCGCTGCTCGATGGGCGGATGCGCGCCATCGAAGGCTTCGAAGACGGAGAGCGTTGAAGTGATGGCGACGTGGTGGCTCACCAGATCGGCGATCATCTCTTTCACGGGAGCGCTCGCAATATCGAGCTGCGCAATTTCGCCGCGCGTGACGCCCTGCGGCGGGCAGACATCGGGCTGTTTACCGGGGTGGAACTCGGTGTCCACCAGCAGGCCGTGCTCCAGGTTGTCGATGCCGATTGAGGCGGCTTCGCGGAAGCCAATAGAGCAAAGATGGCCGGTCACCTGGATGTGGTGCTTATGCGCGGCCTCGACGGCGGCGGCCAACTCGGCGTGCGTAATATTCATGTAGGCCTTGAACGATGTGACACCCTCCGACGCCCAGTACTCCACGGTGCGCACGGCGTCTTCGGGTCCGGAAAGCTCGTGCATCTGCGGTCCCGCGATGTTGCCTTTACCTTGCAAATACGGTCCGGTGATCCACATCTTGGGCCCCGGCATGCGGCCGGCATCGATGAGCTGCTTCACGCCGAGATCGGTATAGGGTTCGAGGCTGCCGGCAGTGCGCGCCGTGGTCACGCCGCTAGCCAGATAAAGGCGTGGAAAGCTGAAGGCCTGCTCGGTGTACATGGGCACGCCGCCGCCTGCGGGATAGAAGAGATGCTCGTGCATGCCGACCAGTCCGGGGATGACGGTGGCGCCGCTGAGGTCGAGAAGTTGCGCGCCGGCAGGAGGCTGGACGCGTCCCACGGCAGCGATTTTGCCATGGTCGATGACAATGGTCTGGTCCTCAATTGGCGCGGCGCCTGTGCCATCGATGACGCGAACGTGCTGCAGTGCAACCACGGGAGAGTCCACCGTCACGAATGGCTTGACACCGGGCATGAAGCGGCCTTGGGCAAAGGCGGAGAGGGCAAGACCAAAGAGGACGCAGAACTTCATCAGGGGATTGTAGCGCAGGCTACTGGCGTACCGTGCCATCTTAATCCGTGTGAATCCGTGGCTAATTATTTTAAGCCACGGATGGACACGGATTCACACGGATAAAAACACCGGGCGCTGAAGAGCACTCCACATTGGCGAACTGCCAACGTGTTTGGGGATGAGCAAAAAGGCCACCCACCTGCGTTACTGGTAAAAATTACGGTCCCACGCATGCCGCTTCACCTTCTCCAAGGTTTCGGCGGGCAGCGGCCCTCGGTCCGATAGCGCGCTGTTAGCGTCCACGTGTTTGCGCGAACGCATTCCGGGGATCACGGAAGAGACGGCGGGATGCGAGAGGCAGAAGCGGAGGGCTGTATCCGGCACGCTGTCCCCGTTCAGATCCTGGCGCAGCGCATCGACATGCTGCACTACTTGTTTCTTGCGATCGCCGCGAAAATACCATTCGCGAAAATCGCCGGCGGGGAACGTGGTGCTCTCCGTCAGATTGCCGGAGAGCGCGCCTTCGTCGAGAGGCACACGCGCCAGCACTCCGACGTTCTGCTCCAGACAGAGCGGCAGCAAGGCGCGCTCGGGCGCCTGATCGAAAATGTTGTAGATCACCTGCACGGCATCGATCAGGCCAGTGCGCACCACGTCGAGCACCGAATCGGGCGCGTGCTCCGTCACTGAAATGCCGGCGGCCTTGATCTTGCCGGAGCGCTTCAAATCCGCGAAGGCGCGGCGCCAATCGTCGCGCTCCAGAAACTCGGGATGCCAGACGTGGAGCTGCAGCAGATCGACGGAATCCAGCCGCAGATTGCGCAGGCTCTCTTCCGCCGAGCGCATGATGTAGTCGTAAGGAAAGACCTCTGAGATGGGTGTGCCGCCGCGGGCCGGCCAAATGCGGTTCTTGGGCGGCACCTTAGTGGCCACATAGATCTTGCCCGGGAAATCGCGCACCACCTCACCCACGAGCTTCTCGCTATGGCCGTCGCCATATGCCAGCGCCGTGTCGATGAGATTGACGCCCAGTTCGATGGCACGCCGCAGTGCCAGCAGCGATTCGTCATCGCTGCCGCCCAGCCATTGCTTGCCGCCGATACCCCAGGCGCCATAGCCAATTTCGCTGACTTCAAAGTTGGTCTTGCCGAGTTTTCGATATCGCATCAGTTCACTGTAATGGTAACGCCGGGCTGGCTTGAAACGCCGCCCACCGAAATCACTACCGGAACCGACCCGGGCGTGACGCCCGAAGGTACCTGCGCGTTGACCTGCCAGAGACCCGCAATGGCGCCGGGCGCCGCGCCCGCATAATTAAAAACGGTGGGCCTGCCGCCGATAGTCACGGTAACCGGCAACACCGCCTGCGCAGTGGAAGGCGAAATCGCGCCATCGGAGCCCGACGGATTGGTTTGTCCACCACCGGTGAGATACAACGAAATGAACGACCCGATGGGGGCGGGATGGGCGGGCGAGTTGTACGAGAAGTCCTGGTTGATCGCGGCGGCCTGTCCCTTACCGGAATTGTCCGCCGTGAAGAGCGCCGGAACTGCTGGAGCAATTCCCGCCGAGACCGCGCTCGACACCTGGTTCTGATACATCGCGAAGATAGATGCCGTGTTGCCGCTGGTGGCGAGGGGCACGATCACGGAGACCTGGGTGGCGCTCGAATACAGAATGGGAGCTGGGACGCCGTTGATATAAACTGTGGTGCCTCCTACCGTGGTTCCAAGGACGCCATTACTGTTGAAGGTGTTGGACACCACTTGCGCCGGGCCCAGGCCCGAACCGTAGAGCACCAGGATCTCGCCCGCTGCCACAGCGCCGAGCGCGTTGCTGGCCCCGCTGGTGACCGCCGTTACCGAGATGCCTGAGCCGGCCGCCGTCAGCATCCGAACCGCATCGTTATTGGTATCGGCGATGTAGACGTTCCCTTTGGAATCGACCGCCAGACCGTTGGGTCCGTTCAGGTCGGCCACCGTGCCGAGTCCGCCATCGCCGGTATATCCGGCCGGCCCCGCGCCGGCGATCGTGAAGATCGGACCGTTCGGGAAGATCTTACGGATGCGGAGGCTCAGATCGCTCACGTAGATGTTGCCGCTGCCATCCACAGCCACGCCTCCCGGGTTCACCATCTGAGCTTTAGCGGCCGGGCCGCCATCGCCATTGGAACCTGCGACGCCCGTGCCTGCTACCGTGCTGATGTTGCCGCCGGAGATGACGCGCAGGCGATTATTCAGAGTATCGGCGATATAGACATTGCCTGCGCCGTCGACAGCTACTCCCTGTGGACCGCTGAGCTGGGCGCTGGTAGCCGCGCCGCCATCCCCCGAGAATCCTTGGGTGGCGCCGGCGATGGTGCTGATCACGCCGCTGGTGGTCACCTTTCGAATGCGGTTATTGCCGAAATCGGCGATATACAGATTGCCGGCCGAATCCACCGCCAGGCCGACAGGAGTATTCAACTGCGCGCTGCCCGCCGCGCCGCCATCGCCGCCGAAGCCCGGTGTGCCGTTGCCGGCATACACGCCAGCGGAACCGCCCGAGATCTTGACCACGCGAGAGTTGTTGGAGTCGGCCACATAGACGTTCCCCGAGCTATCTACCACAACGTCCTGCGGTCCGTTCAATTGATTGTTGCCCGACCCGGCAGTGCCGTTGCCCGCGATGGTGGAAATTGCGCCGTTCGACGCCACTTTGCGCACCACGTTGTTGGCAGTGTCGGCGATATAGAAGTTGCCCGCGCTATCGACGGCTACGCCCTGTGGCGCGGCTAGCTGGGCTTTGCTGGCAGGGCCGCCGTCGCCCGAATAACTCAAGCCGCCATTGCCGGCGACTGTGGAGATCGTAGATCCGCTCACCTTGCGCACGCGCGCATTCAGCGAATCGGCGATGTACACATTGCCGCTCGAATCCACGGCTACGCCGGTCGGCAGGTAGAGCTGCGCGCTGGTGGCCGCGCTTCCATCGCCGCCGAATCCGAGAGTTCCATTGCCTGCGATGGTGTTGATAACGCCCTTAGTGTCGACCTTGCGGATGCGCCCATCTTCCGGTTCGGCGAGATAAAAATTCCCGCTCGAATCCACCGTGACCGCGAAGGGCTCAATCAGCCCGGCACTGGTGGCCTGCCCGCCATCTCCCGAATAACCCACGCTGGCATCGCCGGCGACGGTATTAATGATGCCGTCTTTGGTCACCTTGCGGATGGCTGCGTCGAGAGTGTCGGCGATGTACACGTTGCCGGAGGAATCCACGGCCACGTCCTCGGGATGGTTCAAGCTAGCGGCGGTGGCGGCGGCGGTGTCGCCCCCAAAGCCGGGATAGCCAATGCCGGCGAAGGTGCTGATGGTGCCGTTGATATCCACCTTGCGAATCAAGTTGTCGCCGGTATCGGCGATGAAGACGTTGCCCGACGAATCGGCGGCCACGCCCGAGGGCAGCAGCAGTTGTGCCTGGCTGGCCTGGCCGCCATCGCCCACGGCATTCACGTATCCCACGGTGCCGTTGCCCGCGAACGTGTTGATTTGGCCGTTGGGCGTGACGATGCGCACGCGATTGTTGAGGGAGTCGGCGATATAAACGTTGCCCTTGGAGTCGACCGCGAGGCCGGCTGGTGTATTCAACTGGGCGCTGGTCGCTGGTCCGCCATCGCCGGAATATCCGGGACGTGAGTTACCGGCAAGGAGTGTGATCGTGGAGCCGGACAACTTAAAAACCGAATTGCCACTGCTGAAATAAGTATTGCCCGAGGAATCGATAGCGACCCGCCGCGGTTGGCCGACCGTAGTGCTGGTTGCGGCCACGGGAGTAGTTGGAGGCGCTCCGCCGGCGACAGTCGTAATTGAATACTGTTGCCCGAACGCCACAGAGAAGCCCGTCAGCAACAGGAGAAGTCCAGATTTATGCATGTACACGCTCAGTCTAACAGGATGGAACTGCTTGTTTAAGTGATGGATAAGCAACTATGATGCCACGTCATGCAACAGCTTTGTGAACGGCGGCCAATGCCTCGGCGCAGGCGTCGCGGTCCACATCGTAATGGGTCACGGCGCGGACCTGGCGGTCGTTGATGGCGTTCATCAACACCTCCCGTTTCTTCAGGCGGGCACAAATCTCGGTGGGCGCAATGCCTGTGCCGCTGACATCGAAGACCACAATGTTCGTCTGGACGCGTGCGGGATCGATCTGAATTCCCGCGATCCGCGTCAAACTTTCGCCGAGAAATTTGGCGTTGCAGTGGTCGTCGAACAGCTTCTTGGGCGATTGCTCCATGGCGATGAGGCAAGCCGCCGCCAACACTCCGGCCTGGCGCATGCCGCCACCCAGGCGCTTGCGATAGAGACGACCCTTGGCGATCAGATCCGCCGGGCCGGCCAGAATGGAACCCGCCGGCGCGCCCAGGCCTTTCGAAAGGCAAAACATCACTGTATCGGCAGGCGCCGCAATCTCGCGCACCGGCACTCCCAATGCCGCCGCGGCATTGAAAACGCGCGCGCCATCCATGTGGACGCGGAGTCCGCGTTCGTGCGCCCCATCGCAGATCTCGCGGACGGTGGCCATCGGGTAGATGGTGCCGCCCCACATATTGTGCGTGTTTTCGATTTCCACCAGGCCGGTGGGCGCGGAGTACGGATTCACCGGCTTGATTAGGCGCTGAACCTCGCTCCACGAGAGGATACCGTCTTCGGTCTGAATGGCGCGGATCACGCAGCCGGAGAACCATGCGACCATCGACATCTCGTAATCCAGCAGGTGGGCGCGCGAATCGCAGATCACTTCCTGGCCGTGCTCGGTGAGCACCTTGACGGCAATCGTATTCCCCATGGTGCCGGTGGGGACGAAGAGCGCGGCCTCTTTGCCCGCCACTTCGGCGGCGCGGCGCTCCAGCAGGTTCACGGTAGGATCTTCACCGTAGACGTCGTCGCCCACTTCGGCTTCCATCATGGCTCGCCGCATTTCGGGCGTGGGCTTCGTCACGGTATCGCTACGTAAGTCGATCACACAAACTCCTGAAAAACTTCGTTGGAAAGAAGAACGCCGCGCGATGTCAGGCGTAGCATACCGCCGGAGGTTTCGAGCAGGCCGGCGTCCAGAAAACGATGAATGGGCTGCTCGAACTGAAGCCACTCCGCCTCTGTAGGTCGTATACCCGCACTGAGGCGAAGGCCGACGAAGAATTTCTCGGTGGCATCGGCTTTCGTGTCGGCGGTGGGATTGCTCGCGCCGTCGGTGTACTTTTCCGGCTCTTCGACATTCGAGCGGCGAATCTGCCCGTCGAACGAATGCGCGTCCGCGCCGAATCCGACATACGGCTCCAACTTCCAATACTTCAAGTTGTGGAGCGACTCGCGGCCGGGGCGGGCGAAGTTGGAAATCTCATAGCGAAGTATGCCCATACTGGCGAGCCGCTCTACAGCCATTTCGTAGAAGGATGCGGTTGCGTCTTCCGATGGAGTGTCGAGCGCGCCATAGCGGACGCCGCCCAGCAGCATTTCCTTACCGAGGCGGCTGTCTTCGTCGATTTCGAGCATGTAGACCGAGACATGCGGTGGCGCCAGGCGCTCGATCCAATCCAGCGATTCGCGCCAACTGGCTTCGGTCTGCCCGCTGAGGCCCGCAATCAGGTCGATATTGACGTTGCCGATGCCGGCGTCGCGGAGGATACTCAACTCCGCGGTGACGATATCGGCGGTGTGCTTCCGGCCGGTACGGTGTATTTCCGATGCGACGAAGGACTGCACTCCGAGGCTGACGCGGTTGATGCCCGATGCCGCCCAGGCTTTTGCCTTGGCGGTGGTGATGCCTCCGGGAGCAGCTTCGAGTGTGGCCTCACGCCACGGCCGGCCGGGAATGGCTGACAGAAGCTCCGACAATGCCAAGTCTTCCATAGCGCTGGGAGTGCCGCCGCCCAGATAGACGGTCTCGGGCTGCCACTGCCAGCGGTGCTGCCGGATTTCGCGGTGGAGCGCGGCCCGATAGCGCGGCTCCAACTCGCGCGGCAGGACGCCCGAAGCGAAATTGCAATAGGTACACTTCTGCGCGCAGAAAGGGTACGAAACGTAGACGCCGGGCACTATTTCTATTGTACGGTGGGCACGGCAGGCTTGCCAGCGGCCAGCTTGGTGATCAACATTGTAAAGACCTCCAACTCGGCAGGGGAGATGCCGGCCAGCACTTCTTTTTCAATGGCTTCCAATTGGTCGTGAATTTTCGCAGCGGCGCGGGCTCCCTCTGGCGTCAGTTCGATGCGGAAGGAACGGCGGTCGCTGGGGTCGACGGCGCGAGTCACCAGATTACGCTCAGTCAGGCGGTCGAGAATGCTCGTCAAGGTGGAGCGCTTGTGAGCCAGCGCCCGGTGCAACTCGGCGATCGACGATTCACCCTGCCCGTGCAAGTGCGCCAGAATGTGGGCTTCGCCCTGGTTGACCGAGATGCCGGGACAGCGCGCAATCTCAAGTCCGATGCGGTGCGTGGCGCGATGGACGTTGGGGATCAGTTGCAGTTTCATGTTGACAAGCATACTACGATTTCGTACTATCCGAATATGAATGAATTGGGCTCGTCTGCTTTGTCGGAGGCAGAACTAGCGGATCGGATGGAGCGCTGCGTGTACCCCAATGCCGAGTTTCATCACGCGGATCATGTGCGGCTGGCCTGGTACTATCTGCGGACCCATGGTGAGGTCGAGGCCACCCGGCGAATGCAGAAAACTATCTTGCGATTTGCGGAAGCGCTGGGGCATCGCGAAAAGTTTCATGCGACGGTCACGATCGGGTGGATGCGCCTGACAGCCGCCGCGCTACGGTGTTCGCCGCAAGTGGCTGATTTCTCACAGTTCATTCAGGGGCATTCCTGGCTTCTCGACGTGAAATCTTTAGGAGCGTTTTATTCACGGGAGCTGCTGAACAGCGATCAATCCCGATCGCTAGGGGTATTTCCTGATATATACCCCCTACCGTAATAGTACTCAGTTATTGATGGGACTGATAGTACTCTACTATCATCTGGCCTAGTGTTATCTATAGATTAACCCGATAGTTGACTTGACGAGCTCTATTCCCAGGTCCTATCATGCTTACTGTTATGTTTCTCACTAGGCACCTCTTCGGTACAGCCTTAGTCTACGGCGTGGTTTTCGTCTCAGCGGGACTTGCGGATCAGATCCTAGTGAACAATCCATCGTTCGAATCACAGCCCGTAACTGGACAGTCATCTTGCGGTGGCCTTTGCGAATACGATATCGGGTCGATTCCCGGGTGGGTTAATTCTGGTACCAGCGGTCAATTTAAACCAGTTCCAACTGGTACCTATTTCAACTCCATTCCCGATGGAAACATGATCGCTTACACCAACGATGGCACAATCTCCCAAACTGTGAGCGCGACGGTGCAAGCTGGTCAAACGTACTACCTAAACGTGTTCGTGGGGAATCGTGCCGATTACAAGGTCTTTGACAGCTCAATCGATTTATTGATCAACGGAAATACCTACACAGGAGTTGGCGTGGCTCCCACTCCCGGTAATTGGTCAGTCTTTACAGCAACTTATGTCGCCAGACCGGCGGATGTCGGGGATTCCATCACAATTGAGTTGAAAACCGCTGGGTTGCTGTGGCAACAGGCGGAATTCGACGACGTGACGCTGACCGCCAGCCCCGAGCCCGCCTACATAGGCATCATGGCAATAACCTTACTCGGCTTTGCGGTATATCGCCAGCGCAAACATCGGACTGCCCCACACCTTACCTAGCGCCGTCTGTCTGGCAGTCGGCGTACTCCACTTGCCCGTTTGCAATCCTTTCGAATAGCGGCGTAAGCTGCGAGTTGTGCTCGATTCGTTGCTTCAATTCGCCTCTCTTGCGGCCACAAAGACCTACACTCTACCTCCTGACAAACTCGCCAAGGCTGTGGCTTACGCCGCGGCTCGCAATCGCCTCCATTTTATCGACGCCGAATACGGCGTTGCCCTACTGGTTGCCCTCCTCTCCTTAAAGGTTGCGCCGCGCTTTAGGGACTGGGCCGAACGTGTCTCGCGAAGGCGAATCGTCCAGGCCTATATCGTCGCGCCGCTGATCCTGCTCGCTGTCGATGTCCTCTCGCTGCCGCTCTCGCTTTACGGTCACCATCTCTCCCTGGAATATGAGCAGTCCGTACAGGGTTGGGGCTCCTGGTTTTGGGACTGGACCAAGGGTGAGTTGATCGGCGTGCTGTTGACCGGAGTCCTGCTTTGGATCCTGTACGCCGTGATCCGCCGTAGCCCCACGAGCTGGTGGTTTTACTTCTGGCTGGCCGCGCTCCCGATTGTTCTGTTCTTCCAGTTCATCACGCCCGTTCTGATCGAGCCGCTATTCTTCCGCTTCGAGCCTTTGCAAGCGAAACAACCCACCCTGGTGGCGGAGATTCAAAAAGTGGTGGCGCGCGGCGGTCTGGAGATCCCTGTCAAGCGAATGTACGAAATGAATGCCAGCGAGAAACTCAACTCGCTGAACGCGTACGTGGCGGGCATCGGAGCATCGAAGCGCGTCGTGGTCTGGGATACGACCATTCGCAAGATGACCACCCCGGAGATCCTCTTCGTATTCGGCCATGAGATGGGGCACTACGTTTTGGGCCATATGTGGCTGCTCATCGCATCTACCTGCTTCACGCTGCTGATCATGCTCTTCCTGGGATTCCACGCCATGCACTGGGCCCTGGCGCGATGGGGCGGCCGCTGGGCTATCCGGGGGATTGACGACTGGGCATCGCTGCCGGTGCTGCTGCTGGCGGTTGCTGTTTTCGGATTCTTCGCCGAGCCGATACAAAGTTCCTTCAGCCGGATGTTAGAGCACCAGGCCGACGTTTACGGCTTGGAAGTGGTTCACGGAATCGTGCCCGATTCCCAGCAGGCTGCGGCGGAGGCATTTCAGATCCTGGGGGAGGTTGGGTTGTCCGATCCGAATCCGAGCCCATTCATCAAATTCTGGCTTTACGACCACCCGCCGGTATCGGAGCGCGTCCGCTTCTCGTCCGAGTACGACCCCTGGGGCAAAGGCGAACAGCCGCAGTACGTGAAGTGAGCTATTGCCCCAGAATATTGAAGGTAGTGGTGCCGTCCACCCGTATCTTGGCATAGGCGTCGGTCCACACCTTGTGATAGGGATGAGCGTCATACGCCTTCAAAACATCGGCGCTCTTCATTTCCATGCACATGCCGTATTTGCGCTCGGTGCGTGACACCGGGACGGTGACCGATTCGCCGCCACGATATTTCTGAAACGTCTCCTTGTCGATCGTCCCCAACTGCGTTTGGCTCAAGGGCGACTCGAGCGGCCCGTACCAAACCTTGATGATTCCGTCGATCAATAATGGGAGCGCATCGCTCGCCTTGTAAAACGCCTCCCAATCGGCCGGGGTAGCCTCCTTTATAGGAGTCCAGGCGAAGCAGTGCATCACCGTCTTATCCCCGGCATATGCGGGGCCCAGCGACAATAGGAGAAATGCCGCGCAGAAGGTATAGCGTTTCAGGTGTAGAAGGGTCATGGCAGCCTCTTGTATAACACTGAGACGCTGCCACCAGAGTGCGGTCGCGCGGAAATTTACGAATTTTGTCCCACAAGCTCGGGTTCCGTTTCCACCGCAAATTCGCGCTCGATCCGCTCGCGAAATACCGGCCCCGAGTTGTAGGCGCAGAACGGATAGATCCGGCCATTGGGAGCGGCGTAATGGATCACGCACCGCTTCACGCGCTCCACGTCGTAATTGTACGAATCCATGAAGTGCATGCCGGCGAGCATCAGTGTCCGATATGTGAATCCCCCGGCTTCGCTCTCGCCGCGCCCCAGGCGCTTGTCGGTCATCCCCTGCAGGGTTTGCAGGAACTTGTTGAATGTGAGTCCTTCGGGCGCCTTCTCTTCGTGGAAGAACTTGCGCAGATTGTTCCAGGCCTGCAGCTTGGTAAAGAATTTCACGCGCCGCTTGCCCGCTTTCCGCGCCAGTTCGTCCATCTCGCGCAGCATCGGGCCCACCTCCACGAACTGGGTTACGGGCATGGCTTTTTTATTCTGATCCACGAACAGGTAAGTTCCTAGCGAGCAGTGCGGATGGCAGCTCAGCGTAGTGGTCTCTTCGCCGCGCAGCGCGGAGAGCAGCTTGGAAAACGGCGTGACGCACGACAGTGGGAACCAGTCCTGATAAGGGTCGCAGATCCCCGTCTGTTCTTTCACCGCGTGCGCGAAATCGGAGAGTGTGAAGCGTTTGGCCATCAGCTCATGTTTGGCGATGCGGCCGGTGAAGGCCACCGGTTGGAAACTGATGCCGCTGGAGCATTCAATGTTCTCCAGCGCCAGCCGAATGATGTCGCCGATCTGGTGGTCGTTCAGCCCCTTCACGATGGTGGGAACGTATACGATCTTGAGCCCGGCCTTCTTCACGTTCTCGATGGCCTGTAGCTTCTGCTCCCACAGCGACTGGCCGCGAGTACGCCGATACACGTCGTCGCAGACACCATCGAACTGCAGGTAAAGGGTGTGCAGGCCGGCTTCCTTGCACTGCTCGGCGAATTCCGGGTCGGTGAATTTGATCCCGTTGGTGGCCACTTGCGTATGCGAGAACCCCATCTCCTTCGCCATCCGGAGTACGTCGAGAAAACGCGGGTAAATGGTGGGCTCGCCGCCCGAGAATTGCACGATGCGGCCGGCCACGGGCTTTTCGTCGCGCAGCGCCCGGAGCATTTTGCGCACCAGTTCGAAACCGGGCTCATAGACATACCCCGCCACATTGGCGTTGGCGAAACAGACCGGGCAGGTGAGATTGCAGCGATTGGTGAGATCGACATTCGCCAGGCCGGTGTGGCTGGTGTGCATGTTGCACATGCCGCAATCTTCCGGGCAACTGGTCGCGTTGGTCACAGCCGGATTCTCGAGGCCGCGGCCATCGCCGAACGTCCACTCCTCCATTTTCAGGTACAACTTGGTATCGGAATAAATCAAGTCGCGAAATTCGCCATGCTCGGGACAGCACTTCTCCATCACAACTTTGCCGGCGTCGTCAAAGATCGTGGCGTCAATCAGTTGGCTGCATTCCGGGCAGAGTGATCGAGTGGTCTTGGGCAGCCCTTTCGCTAAAGGCAAAATGGGCGAGCCTGTATAGGTAGTTTCGGGTTGTATTACCTGAAATTGCGCCATGATTCGTCATTGTAGGGGGCTTCCGGCTTCCACCGGCATAATAAGACACCGAAGTGTGAATTCGCGCGGTTGTACGGATGGATTCAGGGGCCGAGTGGCGCAGCTAATCGAGCGGGTTTCGATCCGGTGTGCCTGTGTCTAGTCCGTCTTGCCCCGGTCGATTTCCGCGATCTCCTCCGCGCTCAGGCGAAATTCGAGGGCCGCCAGCACCTCCGCCGCTTGCTCGGCGGAACGCATTCCCACGATCGCCGCGGTCACCGCGGGATGCCGCAACGTCCAGGCAATCGCCACCACGCCCGCAGCGACGCCGTGCCGCTTGCCGATCCGCTCCATCAGCGCCGCGAGCTCTAGATTGCGCGACAAATGCGGCTCCTGAAAGGCCAGCGCGCGCCGACGGAAATCGTCCTGCGGAAATGCGGCCACGCGCTCCTTCGTCATCTTGCCCGACAGTAAGCCCGATTTCATGGGCGAATAGACAATCACGCCGACGTTGTGTTTCAGGCAGTACGGCAGTATGTCCTGTTCGATCTCGGGCGACACCGCCGAATAGGGCGGCTGCAGCGACGTGATGGGTGCGATCTTCCGGCAGCGCTCCAGTTGCTCCGCATTAAAGTTGGATAAGCCGATCCAGCGCACTTTGCCCGCCTTCTGCAGTTCGGCCATCGCGCCCCAGCCTTCCTCCACATCCTCCTCGGGCTGCGGCCAGTGGATCTGGTAGAGGTCGATGCGCTCCACCTTCAGGCGTCGCAGGCTGGCTTCGCACTCGCGCTTGATGGAATCGGCTTTGAGCGAGGGGCTAATCTGTCTCTCTTCGTTCCAGATGCGCTCGCACTTGGTGAACACATACGGCCCCTCGCGCCGGCCTTCGAGCGCCTTGGCCACTACCTCCTCCGAGTGTCCGAGTCCATATACGGCGGCCGTGTCGATCCAGTTGACCCCGCGATCAAGTGCTGCGTGAATGGCGGCGATCGACTCGCTGTCGTCTTGCGGACCCCAGGCAAACGCCCATCCGCCGCCGCCCATCGCCCAGGCGCCCACTCCCACTCGCGTAATCTCCAGATCGCTGTTTCCCAGCCGTCGCTTTTCCATGTGCATCCCTCTGTCATCTACAATATCGAACGTTGCCACCCACTCACCATTCACGAGCCGTAGTGATCGGCGCGGGACCGAATGGATTGTCCGCCGCCATACTCCTGGCGCGCGCCGGATATCAGGTGACCGTCCATGAAGCGTCGTCGCAGATCGGAGGAGGGGCGCGATCCGCGGAACTCACGCTGCCTGGCTTCGTGCACGATATCTGCTCGGCGGTCCATCCCATGGCAGCGGCCTCGCCGTGCTTCGAACTCTTCCCGCTGCAGGAGCACGGACTGCAGTGGATTCACCCGCCGGCCCCGCTGGCGCATCCGCTAGACGATGGCACGGCGGTGATGTTGGAGCGGTCCATCGACGCCACCTCGGCGAATTTGGCGAGAGACGGCGAGGCATGGAAGCGCCTGATTGGACCCTTCGCCGCAGCCTGGCCGGAGCTGCGCCACGATGCCATGGCTCCAATAGGAATACCGCGCCATCCTATTCTTATGGCGCGGCTCGGCATGGCGGGGATCCGCTCGGCGCGGTCGGTCGCAGAAGCCTACTTTCGCGAGCCGCGTGCTCGCGCGCTGTTTGCCGGCATCGCGGCCCACGCGGTCATGCCGCTCGAAGACAGGCTCAGCGCTGCGGCCGGCATCGTGCTGGGCGCTCTGGGACATTCGTACGGCTGGCCGATCCCGCTCGGCGGCTCCCAACGTATCGCCGATGCCCTGGTAGCGTGCCTATGCTCTCTCGGCGGCGAGATCGTGACCAACTCCCGCGTCGATTCACTTCCCGATGGGTTGGTGATGTGCGATGTCACGCCGCGACAGTTTCTGGAGATGGCGGGCGATCGACTTCCCGCGGGCTATCGCCGATCGCTGGAACGCTATCGCTACGGTCCCGGCGTCTTCAAGCTCGATTGGGCGCTGGACGGCGCCATCCCCTGGCGTGCTGCCGAATGTGCGCGCGCCGCCACCGTGCACCTGGGCGGCACGTTCGACGAGATCGCGCAATGGGAGTCGACTCACCAGGGACGTCCTTTCGTACTGCTGGTGCAGTCGAGCCTCTTCGATCCCACCCGCGCGCCCGCGGGAAAGCACACGGCGTGGGCCTACTGTCACGTTCCCAACGGCTCCACCGCGGACATGACGGAAGCCATCGAATCGCAGGTGGAGCGCTTCGCCCCCGGTTTCCGCGCGCGCATCCTGGCGCGGCACGTTTTCACGCCGGCCGGCCTGGAGCGCTACAATGCCAACCTGGTGGGAGGCGATGTCGGAGGAGGGTCGGCGGATCTCGGCCAATTCTTCCTGAGGCCGAATCGACATCTGTATCGCACGCCGCTCGAAGGCGTGTTTCTCTGCTCCTCTTCGACACCGCCGGGCGGAGCCGTCCACGGAATGTGCGGGTATAACGCGGTGAAGGCGGCACTGCGCACGGACTTGCGGAAACTGCCAGGCTCCGCGCGCTACTGAATTTCGCCGCGAGGCTTGCCCTGCGTAATTTCCTGGTAGGTGTCCTTGATCTGGTTCTTCAGAGACTTCTCCCCCACCCAGGTATCCACTGCCGCCGAAAGTTTGATTGAGCCCTGTAGCTCTTCGAGCTTCTTGCCGGCGTCCACTCCGTCCTTCACCGCCTTGTGAAGCTCCACCATGAACTGCTCCTGGCCCGTGATGAGTTCGCGCCCACCATTCAGACCGTGGCCGGGCAGCACGTACTTCACTTTCAGCTTGCCCGCCGCACGGAGCACCGTAGGCCAGTTTCCGATATTGGCATCGGCGGTGTTGTTGTACGGTCCGTTGACCACTGCATCGCCGGTTGCCAGCACCCCGTCCTTGGGCAGATACACGAAGCCATCGCCCTTGGTGTGAGCCCAACCGAAGTGGTGAAACTCCACCTTGCGTGAGCCGTCGTTCAGCACGTAGATTGGCTCGTTGATATCCTGCTTGGGAGCTTCAGGACCGTCGCGCTTTAATTCGGCAACGTCCGGGCGAGTCTTCGCGGCAGCCACCCAGCGCGCCGGTTCGAAGCGCTTCAACTCTTCGCCCACCTCTTTGAATGCCAACGTGGTGGACCCTGCCTGAGTCCACACTGGATTCCCGTACAGATGGTCGCCGTGGTGGTGCGTGTCGAAGACGTATTTCACCGGCTTCTTGGAGATGCGCTTGGTGTCTTCCATGGTGTTGCGAGCGCCGCTGGGATAGTTGGCGTCCACCACGATCAGGTAGTCCTTCATCTCAATGATCACGTTGTTGCAGTGACCCTGATCCATGTCGCCTTCGCGGAACCACACGCCGGGCGCGACAATGCGAACGGTTTCGGGGTTGGCGTCGGAGCGCGAGACGAACAACGCGAGACCGCCGAACGCGGTGAAGCCCACCAGCAAAAGGACGCGTAGACGCTTCATGGCGAATCTCCTATCTGGATTACTGTACACCAAGTGGAGCCTGCGATCTTAACACCCGTGTAAACTCATTCCTCCAACCACCTGTTAAAATTAAAGTTTCCAATCTCCGGAGGAGTATCGAATGGCTGTAAAAGCCCGCCGCAAGGCGGTTGTGGTGGACGTTGGCGGTGTGAAGGTGGGTGGAACGCATCCGATTGTGGTGCAGTCCATGACCAATACCGATACCGTCGACGTGCAGTCCACTGTGAATCAGGTAATGGCGCTGGCGCAGGCCGGCTCCGAACTAGTTCGCATCACGGTAAACACCGAACAGGCCGCCGCGGCGGTTCCCAAAATTGTCGACACGCTGGACAAGTTCGGCGTGCGCGTGCCCATCATCGGGGACTTCCACTATAACGGCCACATCCTGCTGAAGAAATATCCGGAGTGCGCCAGGGCCCTCGCCAAGTACCGCATCAACCCAGGCAACTCCGATATCGGCCGTAAGAACGACGACAACTTCCGCTCCATGATCGAGGTGGCCATCGAGAATCGCAAGCCCGTTCGCATCGGCGTCAACTGGGGCTCGCTCGATTCGGCGCTGCTTACGCGCATGATGGACGAAAACTCGCTGCTCGCCGAGCCCAAGGACGCGCGCGAAGTCACGCTCGACGCCATGGTGGCCAGCGCGGTCCAGTCGGCCGAAGCCGCCGAGCGCCACGGCTTGGGGCACGACCAGATCATCCTCAGCGCTAAGGTGAGCGGTGTGCAGGACCTGATCGACGTCTACCGCATGCTGGCCGCGGTATGCGATTATCCGCTGCACTTGGGTCTCACTGAGGCAGGTATGGGCAGCAAAGGAGTGGTGGCGACCACCGCCGCCCTCGCGCCGGTGCTGCAGGATGGCATCGGCGACACCATCCGCGCTTCCCTTACTCCGATGCCGAACGGCGACCGCACCGAAGAGGTGATTGTGTCGCAACAGATTCTGCAATCGCTGGGCATTCGCAGTTTCACTCCGCAGGTGACGGCCTGCCCGGGTTGCGGCCGCACCACCAGCACCTTCTTCCAGGAGATGGCCGACCAGATTCAAACGTACCTGCGCGACCAGATGCCGGTCTGGAAAGAAGGACATCCGGGCGTGGAGACCATGAAGGTGGCGGTGATGGGCTGCGTGGTGAACGGGCCTGGCGAATCCAAGCATTCCAATATTGGGATCTCGCTGCCTGGCACGTTCGAAGAGCCCAAAGCGCCGGTCTATGTGGATGGCCGCCTGATGACCACACTGAAGGGTGACGCCATTGTCGCGGAGTTTATCCAGATTCTGAACCACTACGTGACGTCACACTACGCGAGCGCACCCGAGTCCGTGCAGGTGTCCGGCGACTAGCGCCGGACTATTTCCATGGGAAAGCGTTTCAGTCACCAAGAGGC
Source organism: uncultured Solibacteraceae bacterium (assembly GCA_963815475.1). Lineage (GTDB taxonomy): Bacteria > Acidobacteriota > Terriglobia > Bryobacterales > Bryobacteraceae > Sulfopaludibacter. The sequence goes on from CAWFHD010000003.1 coordinate 5,555,455, forward strand.
CGAGAGCCTGATTCCGCAGGTGGACCGGCTGCTGCGCGATGCGCTGTCCCTGAAAACCGAATACGAGAACGCTGAGCGCGCCCTGCACGATTTCAGCCAGCGGATCATGCTGATGGGCGGAATTGTGGTGGACCGCGAGAAAGCGATTCAAGAAAAGGATCGCCGCGAAAGCGCCGCTGGACGCCTGCGCGCGGTGGTGGAAGAGGTGCAGGAAATCGGCTGCCTGATCAAGGATCTCGATATCGGGCTGATCGACTTTCCGACGCTATTCCGCGGCACGGAAGTCTATTTGTGCTGGAAACTGGGAGAATCCGGTATTCAGTTCTGGCACGGCGTGGATGAGGGCTTTCGCGGACGTAAGCTCATTGACCAGGATTTCCTGGATCATCACCAAGGCGACCCTTCCCAATAATGCCGCAAGAAACCGAAATCAAACTGGCTGTTGAGAACGCGCGCAAGGCGCGAGCCATGCTGCAGGCCGCCGGGTTCCACGTGTCGCGGCGGCGCGTTTTCGAAGGCAATACCATCTTCGATACGGCCAAGGGCACGCTGCGGCGCGCGCGAACGCTGGTCCGGATTCGCGAAGCCGGCGGCATGGCGATCCTTACCTATAAGGGCGCGCCCGTGCCATCACGCCACAAGTGCCGGGAAGAAGTGGAAACCGTCATCGAAGATCCGCGCGCGCTGCGAACTGTGCTGGAGCGGCTCGGCTATCGCCCCACCTGGCGCTACGAAAAATTCCGCACCGAGTACCGCCTGGAGCGCGGAGCGGGCATGGCTACTCTCGACGAGACGCCCATTGGAGTTTATCTCGAACTCGAAGGCTCCCCGCGCTGGATCGATCGCATGGCACGAGTCCTCGGTTTTCAGCACGACGACTACATCATCGCCAGTTATGCACGCCTCCACATGGAGTTCTGTAAGAAGAAACGGGTGAAGCGCGGCGACATGGTGTTCTAGCCTGATGTGCGGCCCATCACGGCATTGAGGCTTCGGCCGTACGACAACGCACGGCAGTATCGGGTTCGCCCCCATCCATTTGGGAATCGCGCGGTACACTTTAGCGCATGAGGGCAAAAGAGGCCCCTGCGGAGCGTGTCTCCAAGCCCCGTAAGGCCAGAACTCAGAAGCCCAAGACTCCAGGGAAGCCCAGCTATTCAGTGAGCGCCAGATTGACGCGGCTCCAGGCGACACTCTGTGTTTTGCTTGCCGTTGTCACCCTGGCGGTCTACTTTCGGACGCTGCACTACGACTTCGTAATGTACGACGACGATACGTTCGTCTACCAAAATCCCGTGATCAAGGCTGGCCTCACGGCATCGAACCTGGCGTGGGCGTTCGGCCTCCACTTCGCGAATTGGCACCCGCTCACCTGGTTCTCTTATCTGCTCGACTCGCAGATTTTTGGAATGCACGCGGGCGGATTTCATTTCGTGAACATCCTGCTGCACGCCGCCAGCGCTGTGCTGCTGTTCCTCGCGCTCTACCGCATGACGGGGCATACGTGGCGCTGCGCCGTGGTCGCGGCGATATTCGCGGTGCATCCGCTCCACGTGGAGTCCGTCGCGTGGGTGGCCGAGCGTAAGGACGTTCTCAGCACGTTCCTGGAAATGCTCGCGCTATTGTTCTACGCGCGCTACGCGGAGCGCCCGACCGTCAAACGCTACCTGCTGGTCGCCCTTGCCTTCTCGCTGGGCGTAATGTCGAAGCCGATGCTCGTGACCTTTCCGGTGATTCTACTGCTGGTGGATTTCTGGCCGCTGCAGCGCATTCCGTGGCCTCCGAAATGGCCCCGCGACCGCCGGCCCATCCTGGAAAAAGCGCCGCTGATGCTGATCAGTGTGGTCGCCAGCGTGTTGACCGTGATGGCGCAGCGGGCGTACGGAACCGTTGCATCGCTTTCCGGCACCCCCATCGCCACCCGCATCGAGAATTCCGCCACAGCTTATGTGACCTACATCAAGCAGGCATTCTGGCCAGTGAACATGGCGGTGCTCTATCCCGCGACATCGCCCGACCGCGACGCGGCAGTTCGCGCCCTGTTGCTGCTGGCCCTGGTGACCATCGCGACGCTGATCTTCGCCCGCAAGTGGCCGTGCCTCTTCATGGGTTGGTTCTGGTATCTCTGCATGCTGCTGCCGGTCATCGGCTTTGTGCAGGTGGGCGCCCAGTCGCGCGCCGACCGTTACATGTATGTCCCGCTGGTGGGGCTCACTGTTGCGATCGTTTGGGGCATCGGCGGCTGGGTGGAAGCCCATCCTGCGCTGCGCCGCCCTATGACCGCAGTCACCGCCGTGGTTCTACTGGCGTTCACCGTCGGCGCCTGGAGGCAGGTCGGTTATTGGAAGGACAGCCGCACTCTGTTCGAACACACCATCGCCGTCACGGATCGAAACTACATCATGCAAAACAATCTGGGGGTCATCCTCTCCCGCGCCGGCGACACCAAAGGCGCCATGGTGCAGTATATGCGGTCCATGATGCAGAAGCAGGACTACGCCGAACCGAGAGGCAACATCGGCGACCTTCTGCTGCGCGAAGGCAAATTGGCGCCCGCCAAATCCCTGCTCGAGGAGGCACTGCGGATCAATCCGGATTTCCAGATGGTCCTAACCGATCTTGGAATTATTGAGGCATCCACCGGTGAGTTCCAAAAGTCGATTGACCATCTGAACCGGTCGTTGCAACTCTTCCCGCAGAATGCCGTGGCTCACAGTAATCTCTGCTACTCCCTGGAACATGTCGGCCGGTTGGATGAAGCCATCGCGCACTGCCGCGAAGCGCTCCGCCTCGATCCCAACTATTCCGACGCACAGTACAACCTCAGGAACTCAATTGCCGAGCGTCAGTTGGTCGGCCGGCAGTTTTAGCACGCCTCAATTCTCTGTAGGAACCTTCTCCGCGTGATCGATCACCAGCGCATCGCGCGCAATCTTCTTCGATACCAGGGTGAGCCCGAGTTGCTGCTCCACGGCCGCGCGCAAATCGACATCCGGAGTTCTTTCTTCTACCGCGGAGGCGACGGCGTCCGGCGGTCGGCGACGCCCACCTGGCTCGCTCAGATCGGGCGTCCAGTACAGCGTGATGTCGTAGGCCCCAGTCATGCCCGTTTCGTCCACTACCACCCGCTCCAACTGACTTGAGAAGGTCTCGGCGAGCGCGGACAGTTGCGTGTTGGAGGCCTGCAGGCGCGCCCGGCCATCCCGGTAAAGGATCACCGATCCGCCCGCATAACTGGACCGGCGCAGAATGGGAAATCCGTCCGGCCCAATCGGGAGTTTGCCGCCTGCCGGTGGTGCGTCGTCCGGCGCCGGATTCGACACTTTGATTTTGAGCCCGCTCTTCGCCACCATCATCGAGAAGACAGGCATCTCGCGGTCTTCGTGGTGCAGCGTGAGTTTGAAACGCTCCGCAAGCAGATTGCGAAACATCGTGGGAACCTGCGCCTTGGTAGCGCCCTGAGGCAGTTTGGCGACTATGTTGAAGTGCTCCGACTCCAGAAGGCTTGACCCGAAGATCTCCTGGCTCTTGACCTTGTACGCTCTCATCAGCAACATCTTCAGCGTGACGTACTCGCACTCTATGCGGCCTGGGTTGTCTGAGCCGGGACCGCCTTGGCATCCGCTCATTCGAATTGGCCCCGTGGGGAATGGCTTGATGGTTGCCGCTTCGAAGACTATAGCGGAATCGTCCTGAGCCAACGTTCCGCCACACGTCAAGACAAATAGCGTGACGCCTGCCAACAATCGCATGTTCTATATTAGACCTCCAACCTTAGACGATCGCGATGGGCCATACGATTGCTCTACCTGAACCGTCTTGGAGCACAGGAGGTTAACACAACATGAAGAACAGTACGAAAGATCAAGCTGCCGGAAAGATGCACGAAGTCAAAGGCGCCGTCAAGGAGAAGGTGGGTCGCGCGACCAACGATCCGGTCCTCGAAAACGAGGGCACGGATGAAAAGGTGGGCGGCAAGATCCAGAAGAAGGTCGGCCAGGTAGAGAAAGTCCTCGGAGCCTGATTATGCTAATCCTGCTCATTATACTGATCCTGCTTCTAGGCGGTGGCGGCGGCTACTACGGTCACAGCCGCTGGGGATATGGCGGCGGCGCCGGCATCGGGCTCGGCACCATTCTGATAATCCTGCTGATTGTCTACCTGCTCAACGGTTTTTCCGGCTTATAGCTGCACTGGGTCCGCCAGCGTGTTTGGCGGACCCCCAGCGCGTTCTGGCATCATGTCTCTATGTCGTTCCTGAGACAGGATCTGCCGCACGCGTGGCGTGGGCTGGCCAGAAACCCTGTTTTCACGGTCACTGCGGTGGTGACGCTTGCCCTCGGCATCGGCGCGAATACTGCTATTTTTTCCGTGCTCGATACTCTGTTACTGCGAAAACTGCCGGTGCCCCAACCGGACCAGTTGGTGTTACCGCGCGCGGCCGGCACGTTGCAGAGCCTGAATGCCTGGGAATGGGAAGCCTACGAGGCTTTTCGCGATCACAATCAGGTATTCTCCGGCCTTGTGGCCTTTTCTCGCGCGACTGTTTCGGAGACGGTCCGCACGGGGCGCGCGAGCGCCGCGCAAGTGGAATTCGTTTCCCCGAACTACTTCACGATGCTGGGCGTCAGTCCATTAGTAGGCCTGCTCTCGAGCCCGGTGGGCACACCGGCAGTGTTTCTCGGATTCGATTATTGGAGACGCGAGTTCCAATCCAGTCCCGCCGCGATTGGCAAAGAAATGCGCTTGGGAGATCGAACTTATACGATAGCCGGCGTCACTCCACCGGGTTTCTTCGGCGTGGCAGTCGGAAGTATACCCGATCTCTACGTGCCATTTAGCTCTGCGTCCCAAAGCGCGGACTGGGTGAACATTCTGGGTCGGCTCAAGCCTGATGTCACTCTCGCTCAAGCCCAGCAGCGCCTAGAGCCACTGTTTCAGGAGATTGTCCGCCAGTCTTCCGTGCCCGCTGTAGAAAAGCGCCAGGCTATGGCGCGGCTTTTCCTCGAGCCCGCCTGTAACGGCATCTCAGGTATTCGGGAACAGTATTCCCTGCCGGTGCGGATCGCGATGCTGTTTGTTGGCTTCGTTCTTCTCATTGGATGCTGCAACGTCGCCAATCTTCTGCTCGCCCGCGGCATTGCCCGGGAGCGCGAGTCTGCGATCCGGTTGGCACTCGGCGCGGGCCGGTGGCGCTTGATCCGGCAATTTGTCACCGAAAGCGCGCTGCTGTCGATTATCGGGACGGCGGCAGGTTTTTTGGCGGGAAGGTGGACTTACGCCCTGCTGGTGGCATTCCTTTCCACTGGGCGCAAACCGATCCTGCTGAATTCCGGATTGACGAACCACGTCGTCCTGTTCATCGCCGCCGTTTCCGCTTTTTCGCTGCTCTGCTGTGGTCTGTTGCCGGCGCTTTCTGCCACGCGTCTGACCTCGCGGCAGCCCATCCATCTGGGCCGGCCAAGCCCATTGTCCTCGCGCTCGCGACTTGGCAAGTTTCTCGTGGTCGCGCAGGTCGCGCTGTCCATGACCGCTCTTATCTGCTCTTCCCTGCTGCTGCATAGCCTTATCCGTCTGGAGACGTTCGATGTCGGATTCGACCGTGATCACGTCCTGGCCGTGACACTCGGCGGGCACAGAGCCGGCGAAACGCCCGCCGAGGTCGCGCACTTTTTTCAAGCACTGTCCGATGGAGTGAAAGCATTGCCGGAAGTCCGCAATGCCAGCCTTTCCATGCTCTCACCCGTCGGTGGCCGTGAGATCGGGATCAACGTAGCGGTGGAGGGTTACCAAACCGGGCCCGGCGAGGAGACACACGTTTTCATTTCGCAGGTGACGCCCGGGTACTTTCAGACGCTCGGCATCCCTTTGCTGGCGGGCCGCGACTTCGACGCCCATGACACTCCCACATCGCCGCGTGTTGCCGTGATCAATCGCGCCATGGCTCATCACTTCTTTGGCAGCGCCAATCCTGTGGGAAAGCGCTTCACGTTTGTGGAAGGGCCGCGAGTACCCAGGGAGATTATTGGTGTGGTCGCCGACTCCACATACAACGACCTGCGCGAAACCACCCCGGATTTTGTGTATCTGGGCCAACAGGCCGCGCGGCCGATTGCGGGCGTGCTTCACGTGCGCTTCAACGGGTCCGGCAGCCGGTTGCTCGCCGCGAAAGTGACGAGTCTCATTGCATCCCTCGACAGTTCCGTTTCCATTACCGGCATTCGAACGCTGCGTGAACAGATCGACGAATCGCTGCATGAGGATCGCTTGACGTCAGTTGTGGGCGCGGCCTTCAGCCTGCTCGCGCTGATTCTGACCTGCGTCGGTCTATATGGATTGTTATCGTTCAGCGTCGCTCGCCGCAGCAGTGAGATCGGAATCCGCATGGCGCTGGGCGCACAGCGCGGGGCTGTCCTGAGACTCGTTTTGCGAGAGGTCATTGCGTTGGTCGTGGCCGGAATTGCCGTCGGCCTTCCGATATCGATGGCAGCCACACGCTCCATTTCCGGGATGCTGTTCGGTTTGTCGGCAGGCGACCCTTTGGCGATTGTGTTATCGACCGCTGTGCTGTTTGCGGTGGCGCTGGTAGCTGGATACCTACCCGCGCGCCGCGCCGCGCAGATCGATCCTATGGCCGCGCTGCGTTTCGAATAGCCAGTGGCACCGGTGATCTTGTCACCGGCTCCACTGCGATTTACCCTCCGCTCAATCTAGTTTGATCAAAGGCGCAACCGCCGTTCGCGGGTCGTGATATCATCCTCCCAACCATGCGGCTTCGCACCATTTTGATCGCATTCGTGGTGCTTCTCTGCTTCTATCTCTCGCTTTGCGGAGGATTGTATTGGGCCATGTCGCAGCCCCCGGACGTTTTCGGACGCGTGATGATGAAGTTGCCCATGGCGACAATGGCGGTGCTGCCGTTTGAGACGTTATGGATGCCGGCGCGCCGTGGCAAACTCGTGCCTGGCGACATGGCGCCCGACTTCCGTCTGCCTACCGTGGATCATAAGGAGACGGTGCAACTGTCATCGTTTCGCGGCTCCCGTCCGGTGGTGCTGATCTTTGGAAGTTACACTTGACCGCCATTTCGCCGGGAGGTTCCCGCGCTCAACAAGCTGTACGAGCAGTATCGCGACCGGGTGGCGTTTTACGCCGTGTACATCCAGGAAGCCCACCCCAGCGATATCTGGCAGATGCCAAGCAATGTGCGTGACAATGTGATCTTTCGCAGTCCGCGCAACGACGCGGAGCGTGGGCAGGTGGCGGAGAGTTGCGTGCGGACCCTGGGCATTCAATTTCCGGCGCTGATTGACGGCATCGACAATACTGTCGAGAGGCAGTACACGGGTTGGCCCGATCGGCTGTTCCTCATTGACCGCTCTGGTAAGGTGACCTATAAAACCGAGCCGGGTCCGTTCGGATTTCACCCTGCCGGCCTGGAAGCGGCGCTGCGGACCATGAGCCCCTAGCTCATTGGTAATCGACAGTACTTTGCCGCTAACGTTCGGTTTATCTGGAGTGCGGGCATCGATTTGTGATAGACTTCCGCCCCAGAGGGGTTAGGGAATGGCTGCCGGAACCACGATGTTCGGCGTTGAACCGCCAGTCCAGGAACGGTCGCCGGTGTTGACGGAGCACCGCGAAGCGATCCTGGAACAGTTGGGCCGCGTTTTGTCGAGCCCGCTTTTCAGACACAGCAAACACTATCCGGCGTTTCTACGTTTCGTCGTGGAACGCGCCCTGGATGGCCACGACGCGCGCCTGAAGGAGCGCGCCATCGGTATCGAAGTCTTCGGGCGCGACCGCGACTACGATACCAACTTCGATCCGGTAGTTCGCACGTCGGCTTGCGAAGTCCGGAAGCGCGTCGCGCAATACTATCTCGAACCGGGACGGGAGTCGGAAATCCGCATCGAATTGCATTCCGGATCCTACGTGCCGGAATTTCGTTTTCCCGATCCGGTGAATTTGCCCGCCGCGGCGCCCGCGCCCGCGCCTGTGCCGCGCGTGGAGAAGATTGCCGCTGTTGCGAACCCGCCCCGGCCCTGGCAACTACATTGGCAGGGTATCGCCGCACTGCTCGTAGCACCGTTGCTTCTAGGAATCGGCGCGGTGACCTACCGCGGGACTTCCACAGCGCTGGACCGGTTCTGGGCTCCCGTGTGGGGAGCATCGGAAACCTTAATGCTGTGCATGGGCGAAATGCGCAACTTCCCGTTGGGCGAACACGCGCCGTCGGTGAACGACGTGATGCGTGGGGACCGCCTGGCATTCGGCGATGCAGTCACCATGGCGCGCCTGACCGGGCTGCTGCGGGCCAGCCGGAAGAAATACGACATCCGCCGCGGCGAAGATTTCACCCTCACGGAATTCCGCAAGGGGCCGGTGGTGCTGATCGGCGCTTTCAACAACGATTGGACCATGCGGCTGGAGGGTTCGCTGCGCTACGTGTTCGAGAAGGACCCGGTTACGCTGGCCACCTACATCCGTGACCGGCAGCATCCAGCGATTCCCGCCTGGCGAGGCGATCCGACTATGCCGTATTCGCAGTTCACCGAGGACTACGCCATCATTTCGCGCTTCGTGAATCCACTCACGGAGCGGATGGTGGTAGTGGTCGCAGGGATGGCGAAGGACGGCACCATGGCGGCCGGCGAGTTCGTTACCGAGCCGCAGTATATGGAAACGCTGGCGCGCCACGCGCCCGCCGGCTGGGACAAACGCAATGTGCAGGTGGTGATCCGGACCGAAGTGGTGAAGGGCAGTCCGGGGCCCCCGAGCATTGTGGCGACGCACTTCTGGTAAGAAACGCTTGTCGGTGCTACCCCAGATCGGTCAACCGGATCGGCAGTTTGCGAATTCGCTTCCCCGTTGCGGCGAAGATGGCGTTGGCGACTGCCGGGGCGATCGGCGGCACTGAAGCCTCTCCGATGCCGCCCGGAGCATTCGTCGAAGCCACAATGTGGACGTCCACCTTCGGCATCTCGTCGATGCGGACCACGTTGTAGGTGTCGAAATTGCCCTGTTGGACGCGGCCGCGGTCGATGGTGATGGCGCCCTTGAGCGCCGCCGACAGCCCGAAGACGATCCCGCCTTCAATCTGCTGCTTCACAATCCCTGGGTTCACCACGTGTCCACAATCCACCGCGCACACTACGCGATGCACGCGAAGCTTGCCATTGGTGACGGAAACCTCCGCCACCTGTGCCGTGTAGCTGCCGATGTTGTTGACCACCGCGACGCCCTGGAAGTGGCCGGCGGGCGCCTTGCCCCACCCGGCTTCCTCCGCGGCGCGATTCAGCACGCCGAGCAATCGTGGCGATTTCGCCAGCAGGCGGCGGCGCAGCTCCACCGGGTCCTTGCCGCCGGCGGCAGCCAGTTCGTCGAGGAAGCTCTCGGCGAAGAAGGTGTTCTGCGTGTAGCCCACGGCGCGCCAGTAGGAAGTGGGAATGCCGACGTCGGCGCGCTGGAAATCCACCAGCATGTGCGGAATCTCGTACTCGAGATCGTGAATGCCTTGCACAGCCGAGCCATCCACACCATTGCCGCGATTGAAGAAAGTCGGGCAGGCAATGCGCGCGCTCAAGGCCAGCGGCCAGCCGTCGCCATCCACTGCCCCAGCGAATTTCACATAGGAGGCGGGGCGATAGACGTCGTGGCGCGTGTCGTCTTCGCGCGACCATGTCAGTTTCACCGGCACGCCAGGCATAGCCTTGGCGATCTCGATGGTCTCGCCGACATAGTCGACATTGGCGCGGCGTCCGAATCCACCGCCCATGAAGAGCGTGTTGACCTTGACTGCCTCAGGCTTGAGGCCGGTAACGCGAACGGCGGCGGCGTGCGAGCTGCTCAACATCTGCGTGGACGCCCACACTTCGCAGCTATCCGGCCGCACCACTGCAGTGCAGTTCAGCGGCTCCATCGGCGTATGCGAAAGATACGGAGCTTCGTACACCGCTTCGAGCTTTTTCGGCGCGCCGGCCAGGGTCTGCTCGGCATCGCCCACTTTGCGGGCCACGGCGCCCGGCTGCTGTGCCAGGTCGGCGAACGTCTTACTGATGTTGGCGCTATTCTGGTTGGCATTGGGGCCCTCGTCCCACTGGATCTCGAGCGCATTACGCCCTTGCATGGCCGACCAGGTATTCTCGCCGACTACCGCCACGCCGGTGGACATTTGTATCACCTGCTTCACACCAGGCACGGCTTTCGCTTTGGTGGCATCGAAGCTGGCCACCTTACCGCCAAACACCGGGCAGCGCGCGATGGCGGCATACAGCATACCGGGCTGGCGCGCGTCGATTCCGAATTGCGCCGTGCCGTTGGTCTTGGAGCGAGTGTCGAGCCGCCTGATCGGCTTGCCGATGAACTTGTACTGCGCCGGGTCTTTGGTGGCTATGCCCGTGGGAATCGGAAGCTTGGACGCTGCCTCGCTGAGGGCTCCGTAACTCAAGCGGCCGGAAGGTCCGATGACGAAGCCGTTCTCGGTGCGGAGTTGCGCTGCGTCGGTCCCCCATTGTTGCGCGGCTGCCTGCATCAGCATGGCTCGCGCCGTTGGCGCCCGCCTGCCGAAGAGGGTTCCACAGGCTGCGAATGCTGGCGCTGCCCACTACGCCCTGGTTGCCATAGAGTGCCGGGTCCACCGGCGCAAATTCGGTGCGCACTTTCTTCCAGTCGCAGTCCAGTTCCTCGCCCAGCAGCATCGATAGCGAAGTCACAGTGCCCTGTCCCATCTCCGCCTTCGTGATCAGGAACGTCACGGTATCGTCAGGGGCAATGTGAATATAGGCGAAAGGCTTTGCCGGGCCCTGCGGTCCGCGGCCCTGTGCGGGAGCCTTCGATGGCATTGCGATCCCGATCACCAGTCCAGCGGTGCTGGCCAGAAAATCGCGGCGATTGAGGTTGGAGGTGGCGCTCATGCTTTGCCTCCATTCGCCTTGATTTCGGCGGCGCGATGCACGGCGGCACGGATTTCACCATAGGTTCCGCAGCGGCAAATGTGATTGCGTAACGCCTCGTCGATATCGGCATCCGTGGGCTTGGCGGTCTTGGCCAGCAGCGATGCGGCCGCCATGATCTGGCCCGACTGGCAATAGCCGCACTGCGGCACGTCGGACTCGATCCACGCCAACTGGACGGGATGCGTGGTGTCGGCCGAAAGGCCTTCGATGGTGGTGACGGTCTTGCCCACCACGGTGGAAACCGGTGTTACGCAGGAGCGAACTGCATTGCTGTTGATGTGCACCGTGCAGGCGCCACAGAGCGCCATGCCGCAGCCGAACTTAGTCCCGGTGAGTCCCAGGGTGTCGCGCAAAACCCAGAGCAATGGCGTCTGGGGGTGCACATCCACGGACTGCTGTTTGCCGTTCAGGGCAAATGTAATTGCCATCCCGATCTCCTTCTTGAGTGCGTTGAGTTTATTCTACAGGGTTGGGCATGGTGATTGGGGTGGCGCCGGTGGTCTCGGTACCGGCCGGCATTGGCGCCAGGCGTCGACTGGGCGTCCTTAGTCCGCCTGGCCCACGCGCGCCCATTTACGCAGCGCTTCCACCAGGTCTTCCATCTTTACCGGCTTGGCGATGTAATCATCCATGCCCGCGGCCAGACAATTCTCGCGGCAGCCTTCCATCGCCTCCGCGGTCATGGCGACGATGGAGATTCGCTCACGGCTTCCCTGGCGTTTGCGGAGTTCTCGCGTGGCGGCGTACCCATCCATCTCGGGCATGTGGCAATCCATGAATACCAGGTCGTAGGGGAGCATCTCGCACATTTCGATGGCCTCCCGGCCGTTGGCCGCCACATCGGCGCGTAGGCCGAGCTTTTCCAGCATCCGCGTGGCCACCTTCTGGTTCACCACGTTGTCTTCCGCCACCAGGATGCGAACCTGGCTGCCCCCAAATTCGTGGGCCAGGGCGAGCCTCAGTTCGCCGCTCTGAGCTTTGGGTTTCGGCGCCACTGGCGGTATCTTGAGCAGTTTCTTCGACCACGTGGTGGCAAGCGTATTGAGCAACTGGGATTGGCGTACCGGCTTTACCAGGCAGGCGTCTATGGCCGCGCCGGCCACATCGCGAACTTCGCTCCAATGCCCCACCGAGGTCAGCATAATTACCGACGTGCCTGCCAACACCGGATCGGACTTGATAGCGGCCGCGAGCGTGGCGCCGTCCATGCCAGGCATGTGATAGTCGAGCAGGACGAACTGGTACGGATCGCCCTCAGCGGCGGCGCGGTGCAAAGCGATCAGCACGCCTTGGGCGTCAGGGAAGCTGCCATTGCGCATTTGCCAACTGGTGATCTGCTCATGAAGCACGCGGCGATTGACTTCCATATCGTCGACGATCATGACGCGCAAACCGCGCAGGTCGTCGGTGGGAACGGGTTCGGCGTGCGCCTGAGCGTCCAGGGCCAGGGGCAGTGAGAACCAGAAAGTCGAGCCTTTGCCGGGAGTGCTGTCCACACCCACCGAGCCGCCCATCAACTCCACCAGTTGTTTGGTGATGGCCAGCCCCAAGCCGGTGCCGCCGTACTTGCGCGTGGTGGAGGCGTCCACCTGGCTGAACTTCTGGAACAGAGTGTTCACTTTATCCATCGGGATGCCGGCGCCGGTATCCTGCACCGACACGCGCACCACGGCTTTTTCGGAATCCTCCATGGTGGAGTCCACGCGGATCAGCACGTAGCCGCTATCGGTAAACTTAACGGCGTTGCCCACCAGATTGGTGATCACCTGGCGGATCCGGCCGGCGTCTCCCAGAAAGTGGCGAGGCGCTGCTGCCGCGTATTCCAGAACCAGGTCCAGCGACTTGTCTTCCACGCGGGGCGCCAGCATTTCGTTGACTTCCTCCATCACCAGACGCAGGTCGAAGGGGAAAGACTCGATGGCCAGTTTTCCGGCTTCGATCTTGGAGAAGTCCAGAATGTCGTTAATTACGCTGAGGAGCGCTTCGCCGCTGCGACGCACGGTCTCGGCGCAATCGCGCTGCTCCACGGTGAGTTCGGTGTCCAGAAGCAGTCCGGTCATGCCGATCACCGCATTCATGGGGGTGCGCACCTCGTGGCTCATGGCCGCCAGGAAAGAGCTCTTGGCGTAGGTGGCTGCCTCAGCCTGCGCTTGCGCCACACGCAGGCGGCGAGTGAGCACGATCATGATCAGCAGCGTCGGACCCAGAATTCCGATCGCCACCAGGAAGACGATGGAGTAGAAGCGCGCCTGCCGGTAGGCAAAGATGGTGTTGGTTTCCTGGCTGATCTTGGCATTCCAGCGGAAGTCCACGGAGGCCAGTTTGCCATCGGCGGCCATGCGGCCTATCTCATCGCGCAACTGCTCGGCGGCGGTGCGGGCTTCCGGGTTATTCTTGTCGGCGCCCACGCCGAACCAATAAGTGGCGCCTTCGATGGGCCGGATGCTGAGCAGCTTGGCGGGACAATTCAGCACTCCGGATTCGGCAAATGCGTTCAGCGAAATCAGCCCGGCTTCGGCGTCGCCGCTACAAACTGCGTCCACCACTTCGCGAATGCCGGGGCGGGGCACCGCCTTGGAATCGGCGAAGAACTGGCGGGCGATGCGGGCATCGCTCGAAATCTTGGTGGTGACGGCCAGGGTCTTGCCGGCCAGGTCCGCCGGCTGCGCCACTTGCAGCGATTCCGGAAAGACCATGGCGTAGCTCATCTTCGCCCACGGTGAGCTGACATAGAGAAAATTGCGGCGCTCCGGCAGGTCGGCCGTGAGGGGCCACAGATCCACCGCTCCGCTGGAGAGGGCTTTTTCGGGTCCTTGCGGAGAGAAGATCCATTGCAGTGCGATGTTCTTCCGCTGTGCGGCGATTTTCAGAATCTCCACCGCTGGACCGGTCGGGTTGCCTTGGGCGTCGGAGAAGTGATACGGCGGGGAATTCTGAAATCCCACACGGAGGGGGCGGCTGATCTCGCGGCCACTGTAAAGCAGTAGGACACTGAAGCCAAATGTCGCGGCCAGCCCTATGGCCAGCAGCCCATGCGGCATATAGCGACGCGTCAATTTCTTCCACTGTGCCAATCGAATACCCAGTCAGGCAGGCCCCGTTCCCAGAGTGTAATCGGGATTTCCCTGAAATATGTGTATTCATTGCGTTACCAGGGCACTATTATCCCCGGATATGAACTGTCCCAGGATATGAGCCTAATGGGAGGGTACTGGGGCGGCGCCGATCCGCTGACTTTGCAATGCCTCTGCGATCTGCCACACTAGCCGTGATGAAACGGCCCGGGCGTATGTTGAGGATTGTCGCCGCAATGGCAATTGCCGCGGCCGCCTGGGGCGCATGGTCGTATTTCCTTAGCCCCCGCGTGATTACAGTCAGCATTTTCCCGGACTATGCCTTCCGCCAGCGCCCCAATTGGAAGGCGGTGCTGGAGTCTCGCATGGCTGAGGTGGGGCGAATATACTCCGAACAGACCGCCGTCCGTTGGAAGCTTCTGAGCATCGAGTCGGACGACCCGATTAACGGCTATTCCGGTTCCATGGACGCCCGCCGGACGGAATTAGCGCGCAATACGAAGTTTCCGGCGGACGTGCTGCTGATCGTCACGGGCATGCATGAAGGCGCTCGCACCGGAGCCGTCAATCCCTTCTCCCACGCCGGGCTGGTGGTGGATTTCGCGGACCGTTCCGACCAGCGTAACGCCGTGACCATGGCGCATGAGATGGCGCACTTCTTTGCCGCCCCGCATGAGCCGGGAGAACTGACGTTGATGGCGCCCGATCCCAACGATGCCCGCTTTTCCGCCCGCGACGTGACTCTGATCCGTCACCTCAGGCGCTACGATTTCAAACAAGGCACAGCCGCCCTGCAGGGTCCATGGGACGGCCGCGTTCTGGACGCGCTGACCCAGACCAACGCCGGGCTCCATCCCAATCCTCTCTCCCAGGCGCACCAGGTGATGGGGGCGGCCTTGGCGATTGACGGACGTTACGCGCCGGCGATTCAGCACTTGCAGGCGGCCCTCAATCTCGATCCCGCGCCGGGAGTGCGCATACAACTGGCCCTCACTTTAATTCAGGACACGCAGTCCGACGCTGCTGTTGCCGTTTTGCAGGACGGCGTCCGCTCCACTCCCAACGACGCGCGGCTTCACGCCACGCTGGCATCGGCGCTGGCCCGGCGCGATTTCGAACAGGCGGTGGGGGAGTTTGACACGGCCATCCGGTTGGAGCCGAAGAACCCGCTGCTTTACGAAGCCTTGGGAGCCCTGCTGATCAATGGGATGGGGCGAATCGATAGCGCCATTGCGGCGTTCCAGATGGCGCTCCGCTTAAACCCGGGTATGCCGCGCGCGGTTCAAGGGTTGGCGAAGGCTCAGGAGTTGAAGGAAAACGCAAAGGCAGAAGTGGCGCTCCGCAGCCAGATGGCGAATGCCGGCAAGCCCGATGCAAAGCTCGATTACGCGCTAGGTCTGGCTCAGATGCGAGCGGGCGATTTGGATTCCGCCACCAGGACGTTCGTCAAGACGATTGAACTGAATCCAAAGTCGGGCACGGCCTACTCCAGCCTGGCGCTGGCCCATTATCTCCGCGGCGATTACAACGCGGCTCTGGTGGCGGTCAATAAATGCGCGGAGGTGGGAACCCCGGTCCCCAAACAGTTCCTGGCGGCAATCCAGTCGAAGATCAAATAGGCATGTGGCGCAGACACTCTGTCTGCCGCGCCCCGGCTCCTCGGGGCGCATTTTTGCATGCACGATAAGCACCCCCCTGCCACCCTCCGTTCGCCGGTAAGTGCTGGACGTTCACCGAATGAGGCGGGATTTCCCATCGCCCGTGCCATAGGCTGTAATCATGCAGCCCCAAGACGACAATTCCCGCTACTCCTGGCACAAATCTTCCGAGCGTTTTATCCCCGCCATCGTTTTGATCGGCCTGGGCACCTTGTTCTTCCTGAACAACCTGCACATTCTGGCGATTCATGAGGTGGTGCGCTACTGGCCGGCGATTCTAATTGCCGTGGGGATCATCCAACTGGTCGACTCCGCCTTTCCCGCCGGGCGCACGGTGGGGGGCGTTCTGGTTGCGTTTGGGGCATTCCTGCTAGCCCGCAGTCTCGGATACCTGGACATCGCGGTGCACGATTTGTGGCCGCTCATTCTGATTTTCGCCGGTATCATGATGTTGTTGAACCGAACTGTGTTTGGGCAAGGCGGGTTTCTGGTTGGAATCACGCCCAGGGGCCGCCATTTCGAAAAGCACTTTCGCCGCTGGCGCGAGCGCCAGTATTTCCCCGGCATGCTGAACGATTACGCGGTCTTTGGCGGCGGTAAGCGCAAGGTCAACACTTTCGATTTCAAAGGGGGCCACGTGGACGCGGTCTTCGGCGGCTTCGAAATCGACCTGCGGGAAGCCATTATGGAGGGCAATTCGGCGACCCTCGAACTGAATGCCATCTTCGGCGGCATCGAGGTGCGCGTGCCTGTCATCTGGAGTGCGGTAGTGCAAGGCGTGGGCGTGTTCGGCGCCTTTCAGGATGAGACTTCGCAGCCGAGCCCGACGCTGATTCCCAATCCCAAGCGCCTCATCGTCAAGGGCTCAGCCGTGTTCGGAGCGGTCGAAGTAAAGAACTGAGCGGCCAGTGCATCCGATTCTGGAATCGCGGCGGCGCTTGTCCCTCTACCTCCTGGCGTGGACGCCGCTAGTGGGCCTGCTGGCTTACGTGGTGTGGGCCACCGGCGGCATGTCCTGGCCCGAGGCATTGTCGCTGTTGGGGCCGGCCTGCCTGGTATACGCCTTCGCTTGTCTCTCGCCGTGGTACCTGTGCCGGGCCATGCCGCTGCGGGTTTCGCGCGCAGTCAACCTTGCCGGCACCTGGAGCGCGGCTGCCCTGGCGGGTGGTTTGGTGTTTCTGGTAGTCGCCAAACTCGCCGCCTCGTTTCTCTCCGTGTTCCCCTCGCTCGCCGGTATCGAGCGGGATCTCTCGCCGCACCAACCGCTGTTATTTGGCATGGGGGTGCTGCTCTACCTGCTCTCGGCGGGCTTGAACTACACCGGTGTGGCAGCGGAACAATCGCATGAGGCGGAGAGACGGGCCGTGGAGTCGCGCGCGCTGGCTCGCGAGGCCGAGTTGCAGGCGCTGAGGATGCAGATCAATCCGCACTTCCTGTTCAATAGCCTGCACTCCATTGCAGCGCTGACTACGGTCGACGGTATGCGCGCGCGGGAAATGTGCGTGCGGCTTTCCGACTTCCTGCGCGCCGGCCTGGCCCTTGGCGAGCGTGAGAGCATACCGCTGAGCGAGGAGCTTGCGCTGGCGCGCCGCTATCTGGAAGTCGAACAGATTCGGTTCGGTGAGCGCCTGCGCGTGGAAGAGAACATCGATGCGGATTGCGAGCAGTGCGCCATTCCGGCGCTGCTGCTACAGCCGCTGGTGGAAAACGCCGTCAAACACGGAATCGCCGGGCTGGTGGATGGCGGATTGATTCGCCTGTCGGCCAAACGATCGGGCGGCGGAGTCACCATCCTGCTCGAGAACGCGTTCGACCCCGAGATGCCCGCGCCGCGCAAAAGCGGCATGGGCCAGGCGCACGTGCGGAGACGGTTGCAACTGCGCTACGGCGATGGAGCCTCATTCGAGGCCGCCGGGCACGATGGCGGTTATCGTGCGCTCTTGCGGCTGCCCTGCGAATCGCCCATCGCTTCCATCAGGCGCGCATAGCCGGAGCGGCTCACCGGCAAGCGTGTGCCATCGGAGAGGATGGCGACCCGGCTCTCTTTGGCGTACGGCTCAATCCGCGCCACGCGCTCCAGGTTCACGATGGCGGAGCGGTGAATGCGCACGAAGCGCGCGGGGTCGAGCACGGCTTCCACGGCCGCAATGGGTTGCTGCTTCAGATAACTCTTGCCGCCCGAATGCAGCGCTACGTAGTCGTCCTGCGCTTCCACGTAGTCCAGCTTGTCGATGGGGATGATGTGGACCTTGGGGCCGTCGCGCACCACGATGCGCTGCGGCCGCTCCGGACCGCGAGCCGCTGCTACTAGTTCGGCCGGTGGCTGCCGCGATTCGCCGATGCGAGCCCGCGCCCGTTCGAGCGCCCGCTCAAAGCGTTCGGCGCTGAAGGGCTTGAGCAGGTAGTCTACGGCCTGTGCGTCGAATGCGCGCATGGCGTACTGGTCATAGGCGGTGACAAAGATGACGGCGGGCCCGGGATCGATCAGTTCCAGCACCTCGAAGCCATCCAGCTTGGGCATCTGGACATCCAGGAAGAGAAGATCGGGAGCGCTTTCACCGATCGCTTTCACGGCTTCGAAGCCATTGGCGCACTCGGCGGCGACTGCGATATCGGGATGCTCGCTCAACATTTCGCGCAGCATGCCGCGCGCCAGTTCTTCGTCGTCCACGATTACCGCGCGTAGGATTGCGGTGCTCACCTGAATTGTAGGGTACACCGCCCGAAGAGTCCGTGGCGTTATCCCTTGCCGATCTGTCAAACTGACTTTTGATGAAAATGCTTCGTGCCTGGCCGGACTGGCCGCGCTTCCTGACCGACAAGCGTACGCTGGTAGCCGCGGGAGTGATCGTGGCAGTGGCCGGCGGCGTGTGGTTGAAGCAAGCGCTGCAACCGCGCACGCTCTCGATTTGCATTTTCCCTGACCCCTCGTTTCGCCAACGCCCTGACTGGCGCAGCACGCTGGCCGCGCGGATTGAGGCAGTGTCGCGGATCTGGCGGCGCGAAGTCGGAATCGCTTGGTCCATCGCCAAGGTCGAATCGGAAGATCCTACCGCCTATGTTCCCGGCTATGAGATGCGCCGCGCAGAGTTGCCGCACGACACGCCGTGCCAGGCCGATCTGCTGATGATTGTCACCGGCCTTCACGAAGGCAGCCTGACCGGTGACGTTAATCCGTTCTCCCACAGCGCGCTGGTGGTGGACTTTCCGGATCAGCCGGAAGCCGTCAATGTGCAGCGCATGACTCGCGTGCTCACCCATCTGTTCGGCGCGCCGGACGAAACCAAATCCCCCGCCGTTTCCGGCGAGCAGTTCTCCGAGCCCACTCGACAACTGATCAGCACCCTGCGGAACTACCCTTTTGCGCAGGGAGTGCACGGTCTGGGCGATGCTTGGGATCGGCGGGCCACCGGCGCGATGAGAACCGCATCCCAAGGGGTTTGGCCTAATCCGCTGTCCCACACCCATGTGACTTTGGCTTCAACTCTCTCGCAGGACGGTCGTATCGCGCCGGCGATTGTTCACTTGCGGGAAGCGGCCCGCGTGGATCCCACGAACCTCTCGGTTCGTGTCGCCCTTGCCGGCGCCCTGCGATACGATGCCCAACTGGATGCGGGCATCGCGGTAATTCGCGATGCGCTCCGTACCGCGCCCAACGATCCCCGACTACATGCCGCAATGGGCGCCCTGTTGGTCGCCAACGATGCTTATACGGCGGAAGAAGAATATCGCATCGCCATCCGGTTGGCGCCCAACGACGCGCGTTGGTATGCGGGCCTCGGCGCCGCCCTGGACAGGGAAGTGGGGCACGTGGAGGACGCCTTGACAGCGTACGAGACGGCATTGCATCTCGATTCACTATCGGGCCAGGCGCAAAAAGGATTGGTGCGCGTGCTGGGAGAGCGCGCCACCTTGCAAGGCCAAATCGCTGACCTGGAGCAGCAGGTCGCGGCCTCTCCGAAGGATGCAACCCTTCAAGGCTCCGAGGGCGCTGCGAAATTAAAAGCTGGCGACTACGATGGCGCGCTTAAAGCGTACAATCGGGCGCTTGCGCTCAATCCAGAGTATCCAAAAGCACACTCCGATCTGGCGATTCTGTTTTTTTTGCTTCACGACTACGGCGCTGCCTGGCGGGCCGTGCATAAAGCGCAAGCCCTTGGTGTGGTTCCCGATGCGAATTTCCTCAAGCAGTTGAGCGCAAGAGCTCCACAATAATGGAGGCCGCCAGCCCGGGAAATCCAACCTTCATACTCCATATATGTGTTGAATTTTCCATTTCACGCAATTTTAATCTGTGCGAGAATATAGGCACACAAGTTAAACAAGGTCGGGGCTAGCCCATTAAGGGCAGTCCGTGGACCGGGAAGGCGTATGTGAGCTACCAAGCCGAAACGCCGTTTGACAGTATCGAGGGTTCGCACGAGTACGTAGCATTGCTCGCCGAAGCACTGGATGAGGCTCGCCGCGACGTGGAGACTGAAATGTCTGCCGCCGAGCAAGAAGGCGCGGATCGCCGCAAAGAAGCTCTCCTGCTGGTTTCCTACAATCTGGCTAAACTCCACCTCCACATCACAACCAGCCGTCGCATCCTCAACGATCTTCGGTCCTTGCGTCGTCTCCTGCTCGCCGAGCGCGGTCTGTTTACTCCGGATAATGAAAAGGAGATAGTAACCGGCGAGGGCGTCTAGCGAGCACTAAACAGCCCATCGACGATCTCCCCAGGGTAAGCACCCCGTAAGGGTGTACTATTGTCTTCCGTCTTGTGCCTCTGTAGGGCCCCACGCCAATTTGAAATGGACCAAATGATGCGAAAAGCCGCAACAGATGGCCATTTTCGCATCATTGGCCCTTGACAGGAATAGTAGGCGAGCGTACCATTCTAGAGTTGTTGCGTTACTCAGCCAATAACACTTGACAGCGGTGGTTTGTGGGGGACCCCGTATGACTTTTCAGATCGGTGACAAAGTGGTGTATCCCAACCAGGGCGTTGGGACCATCGAGAATATCAGTACCCGCTCCTTCGGTACCGCCTACGAGAAGTTCTACCTGCTGCGCTTCGGATGTAATGCTATGACCGTATTGGTGCCGTTTTCCAATGCGGCCAACATCGGATTGCGCCGCGTTACCAAGGACCGCGAGATTTCGCGCATACTATCGTATCTCTCCAACGGTTGGTGCAGCATTAACCCGGATTGGAAAGTGCGATTCAAAGAAAACACCGACAAGATGCAGAGCGGCGATTTACTGCGGGCCGCCGAGGTCTTCAAAGGCCTGCTGCAGCTTCATGTCGATAAACCGTTATCCTTCCGGGAAAAGAAGATGCTGGATCGCGCGCGTCACATGCTGGTGTCGGAGATCTCCATCTCGCGAGCCGTGCCTGAGATCCACGCAGTATCCATGTTGCAGCGCGCCCTGGCCAAAGCCGGCCTCACGCTGCCGTCCGTACTGTAGCCGCGGCCTGGATTGTTCTACACTCCAGGGATGAAACTCATACTGACTGCGTTACTCTGCGCCGGCTTTGCCCTTCCAGCCGGCGATCCCGAAGGACTCCACATCTGGAAGGCTGCGGAACTCAAAGGCATTGCCAAAGCGCTCGCTCCCAAGCTGAACGGCACAACCACGGCTATCGATCCGATTGCCGGAGTAGGTAACTACTCTTTCATCCGGATCTATCGCAACGGAACCGGCCAGGCGGAGTATCACGAGACGCAGGCCGATGTCTTTGTGGTGGAGACCGGCGAAGCCACTCTGGTGTATGGCGGCAAACTGGTGGACGGCAAGACCACCGCCGCGCACGAAATGCGCGGTTCGTCGGTGGAAGGCGGAGTGGAGCGGAAACTCGCGCCGGGCGATGTGGTCTCGATCCCTGCGAAGCTACCGCACTGGGTGAAAGTGGCGCCTGGCAAGGACATCGGCTACTTCATCGTGAAGGTCACTCAGTAAGCGTTACCGCCTCTGGCGATGCCGCGGGCGCATAATTTCGAACCAGAGTTGCACATCCCGCATGGCATGTGATAGTGTCATTCCACCTCGTTAAATCCAGAGGGGATCGAGTCTGCTTAGGAGGCGTGCACCGAAATGCTGCTTGCTCCTGTAGTATGGGTCTTGACGGTAGTTATTTGCTATTTCTTTATCGCGAAAACCTGGTGGTTTCCGCCGCCCATTAACCAGCACGGGATGGCCTACGACGCCCAGTTCATGCGCACGCTGGTGGTCGTCGGCATCATCTTTTTCCTGGCTCAATTCGTCCTCGGATACGTCATCGTAAAGTTCCGCAATAACGGCGGACGCGCTGCGTACTCCCACGGCAATAACAAACTCGAAACCATCTGGACCAGCGCCACCGCCCTGCTGTTCTTGGGGCTGGTGATCATGGGCACCAAGATCTGGGCCGGCGTGCATTTCGATGAAGCGCCGCCCGACGCCATGCAGATTGAAGTGATGGCCAAGCAGTTCGCCTGGAGCTTCCGCTATCCCGGAGCCGACGGCAAATTCGGCCACACCGAGCTCAAACTGATCAACGATGCCGCCGGCAATCCGTTCGGCCTCGACGATAAGGATCCCGCCACCAAGGACGACATCGTCAGCGCGTCGCTCAAAGTTCCCGTCGGCAAGCCGATCAAGCTGGTGATGCATTCGCGCGACGTGATCCACAACTTCTTCGTTCGCGAACTGCGCATGAAGCAGGACATCGTGCCCGGAATGGAGATTCCCCTTCACTTTCAGGCCGACCAGATCGGCGTTTACGAAGTCCCCTGCTCGGAGCTGTGCGGCCTGGGCCATTTCCAGATGCGCACCACCATGCAGGTGATGACGCAGTCCGATTTCGAACAGTGGAAGTTGCAGCAGGCCCAGAACAAATGATGGCCGCCTTACTCTGCAGTGGCCGAAATCATAAAAACGAAATCCCGAGGTGACCTAATGTCCTCTCCCGTAACTCATGCGGCATCACGCGCCGCAAGGCTTCATCCGGAAATACGTCTTCAGCCTCGACCACAAAGTGATCGGCATCCAGTATTACTTCCTGGGGCTGTTCTCTGTGTTTCTGGGGATGTCCCTTTCGCTGCTGATGCGCTTCCACATGGTGAATCCCAACGTGTCGGTGGCATGGTTCGGCAAGCTTTGGCCCACCGCCGCGGCAGGCGGCGTGATGACGCCGGAGCTTTACCTGTCGCTGATGACCATGCACGGCACCATCATGGTGTTCTTCGTGCTGACCACTGTGCCGCAGAGCGGATTCGGAAACTACTTCCTGCCCATCCAGATCGGCGCGGAAGACATGGCGTTCCCGGTGCTGAACATGATGTCGTTCTGGACCACGTTCCTCGCGCTGGTCGTGATGGTGACGGCGTTCTTCGTGCAAGGCGGCGCGCCGCTCGCCGGTTGGACGGCATATCCGCCGCTCAGCGGCGCCGGGCCCCGTCACCGGTCCCGGCGAGGGCATGGGCCAGAACCTGTGGATCCTCAGTATCGCGATCTTCTGCGGCGCGTCGCTGATGGGCGCTATCAACTTCATCGCCACCACCGTGGACCTGCGCTGCAAGGGCATGACGCTGATGCGCATGCCGCTCACCTGCTGGACCTGGCTGGTAACGGCCATCCTCGGCCTGCTGGGCTTCGCCGTGCTGCTGGCCGCGGGCGTGCTGCTGCTGCTCGATCGCACCGTCGGCACCAGCTTCTTCCTCCCCGCCGGCCTGTTCATCAGCGACCACATCATCACCAATCACAAGGGCGGTTCGCCGCTGCTGTGGCAGCACCTGTTCTGGTTCTTCGGCCACCCCGAAGTCTACATCGCCATTCTGCCCGGCATGGGCGTGACGTCGCACCTGCTTTCCACCTTCTCGCGCAAACCGATCTTCGGCTATAAGGCGATGGTCTACGCCATCCTCAGCATCGGCTTCCTGGGCTTCCTGGTCTGGGGCCACCACATGTTCATGAGCGGCATGAATCCCTACTCGGCCATGGCGTTTTCGATTCTGACCATGTGCATCGGCGTGCCGTCGGCCATCAAGACGTTCAACTGGATCGGCACCCTGTGGGGCGGCAAGATCCATTTCACCACCGCCATGATGTTCGCGCTGGGCTTCGTTTCGCTGTTCGTCACCGGCGGCGTGAGCGGCATCTTCCTGGGCCAGCCGGCGCTCGACCTCTACTTCCACGACACCTATTTCGTGGTGGGCCACTTCCACATGATCATGGGCGTGGCCGCCATCTTCGGCATGTTCGCCGGCACGTTCTACTGGTTCCCCAAGGTGTTCGGCGCATGATGAACGAGACGCTCGGCAAGATCCACTTCTACCTGACCTTCATCGGCGTCTACGCCATCTTCACGCCGATGCATTACCTGGGCCTCGCCGGCAATCCGCGCCGCTACTCCGATTTCAGCAACGTGGAGTTCCTGGGCGCGCTGATGCCGGTGCACCAGTTCATGACGTATGCGGCGTACTTCACCGCCGGCGGCGCAGATCATCTTCCTGATCAACCTGTTCTGGAGCATGTGAAGGGCGGGAAGCCGCCGGACTGAATCCGTGGGACTCCACCACGCTCGAATGGAGCGATTCCTTCGCCGCCGCCGTTCGACAATTTCGCCGGAGTCCATCCGGTGGTGAACCACGGCCCTTACGAGTACAGCGTGCCCGGCGCGCCGCAGGATTTCATCATGCAGACGGACCCGCCGATCGGTGCCATCATCCGAGTCACTAGTGCGATCCTATGAGTAGTATGCCTGGGTCACTCACACACGACATTATTCAAGGACCGCCTGCTCGCCCCTTCCGATCGCGGATGGGGCGGGGATGGCGGAGGCGGCGGCGAAGGCCGCGGCGCGGATCGCCGCGCTTCCTTTACCGGATTGTTCGTTCTGCTGGCGGCCAGCACCATGGTGTTCGCGGCGCTCACCAGCGCCTTCGTGGTGCGGCGCGGCCTGTCCGAACGATTGGGCGAGCATGCACAAGCCGCCCATTCTGTGGGTCAATACCGCCATTCTGCTGGCGTCCAGCGTGCTGCTGGAGTTCGCGCGCGCTGCGCTGAAAGCCGGCGAGCGCAGCAAGTTCAATCGCTGGTGGACCGCCGGCACCGTGCTGGGCATACTGTTTCTGGTGGGCCAGGCATATCGCCTGGCGGCAATTGAAGGACGCCGGCATTTTCATCGCCACCAATCCCAGCAGTTCGTTTTTTTACGTTCTGACCGCCGTCGCACGCCTTCCACATGCTCGGCGGCGTGGCGGCGCTGGTGTACGTCGATATACAGGCGCTGCGCTTGCGGCTGGGTCCGGCCAAGCGAACCGCTATCGACGTCACCGCGATTTTCTGGCATTTTCTGGATGGGCTCTGGATGTACCTGATGGTTCTATTCTACGTTTGGGGGTAAGGGATGTCGTCGCAAGTCAGCGCCGCCGCCAGCCGATTCGGTCTGGGCAGGCGGCCAATCGCCGTACGCGGTCAACTCGAAGAAGTTCGGGATGTGGCTGTTCATCATTTCGGACTCGCTCACGTTTCGGCGATGCTGTTCGCTTACACGTACAGCCGGGTCACCAATCCCGATTGGCCGAAGCCATTCGATTTTTCGCCGGCCATCATCTTCTCCACCATCATGACGTTCTGCCTGCTCTCCAGCAGCTTGACGATGGTGATGGCGGTGCACGCCATGAATCACGGCAATCGCAAAGCGAGCCGTCAAATGGATCCTCGGCACCATGGTGGGCGGCGCCGCATTCGTGGTGCTGCACATGAGTGAGTGGTTGAAGCTGATCAACGTGGAGCACGTCACGGCCTTCAACAATCCCTGGGGCGTTCCGCTGTTCGGCGGCACGTTCTTCGCGCTCACCGGCCTGCACATGACCCACGTCGTGATCGGCCTGATTTACCTGGCCATCATCGGCCAGCGGCGTGGCCCGGGGCAAGTTCAAGGCGGAAGACGTGGAGGTGAGCGGCCTGTACTGGCACTTCGTCGATCTGGTGTGGATGTTCATTTTCCCGCTGGTCTATCTGATGTCGGCGCGGGTGAATTAGGAGACGACTCATGAGCGAGCATGTGGAAGAGATGCACGTTGGGGCGACCATCGGATCGTTCGTCAAGATCTGGTTCGTGCTGCTGGTGCTCACGGCGGTCGAAGTCCTGCTGGCTTACGAGCAGGTGCCGACCCTGATCATGCTGACTGTGCTGGTGGGCTGTCGATGATCAAGGCGGCGCTGATCATCGCCTACTTCATGCACATGAAGTTTGAGAAGCTGAGCCTGTTTCTGACGCTTGTTCCCGATGCTGATCTTCTGCATCGTGCTGATGCTGATCTTCCTCGGGCGATGCCGTCCGCATTCCGTTGATGAGGCCGCCGGTATGATGCGCCGCCTGCTGCTGGCCGCCGCGCTCACCTTGCCGGCGTCCGCGCAATGCGTGATGTGCTACCGCACGGCGCACGCCCAGAATGAAGCCCGGTCGCACGTGATGAACTCGGGCATTCTCATTCTGGGAGCTCCGCCGTTCCTGATTCTGGCGGGCTTCATTGCGTTCGTGTTTTCGAAAGATAAAATCACGCGAGAAGATTAGGGCCGGCGAATCACCCGCGAAGACGCAAAAAGAACCACGCCATACCGAAGACCAGCAGCGCGGCCGCTGACACTGGCCGCAATGCCTTCGCCACTCGATTGATCTGTGAGAAGGCGAGCGCCAGGATCGTGATTCCGATTGCCTCGGCCGCCACGGCTCCGGCCAGCACTAGCGCTGGTTGATACGCGGTATTCTGCAGGAAAAGGTCGAAGTACAATCCCTGAAAGATACCGAGCACGGCTGCCACGGCCCATCGTGCGCCCGCCTCGGGCAGCAGCAGAATCTCCACTGCCAGGTATGCCAGCGCCAATGCCATCGCAGCCTCTACAAAGCGGGGCACGGGCTGCCATGCGGTGTGTGGCACGACTAGCGCCGCCGCGATCTGGCCCGCCACGAACATTCCCGCCAGCGCGAGTAACTCACGTCGTGACCGCGAAGCCAAAGCCAGCGCCGCCAGGAACAGCACTTGCACCGCGCCGCCGAGCGCCCGCACGAAGCCTGCGGCCGATTGCGTTACGGCGATTTCAACGGCGGTGGGCGGCCGGAAGAGCAGAGTCGCGCTGGGAAAGGTGGAATCGAAGACGGCCTGGTCCTGCTTACCGTCGAGCGTGGCGCGCAGCATATTGACGTGGTTGGGAACCGTGATCGCGGGGAAAGTACACTCCACGTCGAGGCGTTCGATGGGAGCGGCGAAAGTGTAATCGGCCGTGCAGAGGTAGGAGTCCTTGGCGGGATCGGGTGCGCAGGAACTCGCCGTCATGGTGGCGCCGCCGAAATGGATGTGCGCCAGCAGGGCGCGCTCGGGCGACTGGACGTGCGCCACCTCGTAGAGGGGCATGCGTAATTCGTAGTGGGCGTGCGTGCCCGTGACGGTGATTTCGCCCGAACTCATACTCACCACGTGGGCTTGGGCGATGGCTGCTCCCAGCGCCAGTGTGTAGACCAGCCTATTCATACTGGCGGAGGGGCACGGCGGGCGTTTTTACACGGGCCTTGCGGATTCGCAGATACAGCACCCGGCAGAATGCTAGCGTGGGCACTGACAAAAAGGTTCCCGCGATGCCCGCAATTTCCGCTCCCGCGAACACCCCGAAGAGCACCAATATCGGATGCAACTCCACGCCTTGCCCCATCAGATGTGGCGAAACGACATAGTCCTGTATCACTCGGTAGACAGCCAGAAAAATGATGATCGCTAGAATCGGGCCGCCCGAAACGGCAGTGACCACGATGATGGTCACGGCGGCGGTGAGCGGCCCCACCATTGGAATGAACTCGAGCATCCCCGCCATCGCGGCCAGCAGGACGCCATAGGGAATGCCGCTGGCCGAGAAAAAGATGCTGTACGCGGCAAACGCCGCCACCGAAAGCATCACCAGGGCGCGCATGTAGTGCGCCAGCAGCAGGTGTGTGTCCGCCATGATGTCGTCCAGCAGATCGCGGCGGGGCACGTCCTTCACAAGGTCCAGCACATGTTGCCGGATCTCTGAGCCGTCTTTCAGAAAGAAGAAAGCAAGAATCGGGATGATCACCACATAAATGAGGTTGGCGGCGACCGTGACGAATTTCACGCCGGCTTCGGGCAGCAGCGAAATGAGATCGGTAGAACGCGTGGCGAGCACGCCCAGGATCTTATCGGCGACCTGGTGTTTAAGGCTGTTGACCGCTTCGGGAGCTCCCGGGGCGGGTGTCTTCCAGCTCTCCATCATGGCGGGTAGACGGGCGTTCAACTCTTTCGCCTGATCTACCACAGTGCTCCCGATCAGGATGCCCGCCGAGATGACTACCCCGAGGAAGATAATGTACGCCAGGGCGAGCGCCGGGGTGCGCGTCTTCTTGCCGGGCAGCAGGCGGTCCAGCATGTTCACCAGTGGCGAAAGCAAATAGGCGAACAGCAGTGCCAGGACGAATATAAACAGCGTGCTGCGGACCAGGTAAAGCAGGTAGAGAAGCAGCAGGACGACTGCCGCCGTGAACGTATAGCGAGCCGCGCGGCGGTCGATTCCTAGCATCTGTTACAAGTATAGCTGTCAACCCCCGGCCCTCCCGTAAATCCGGCTTGCCCTACTGAATCAGGAGTTGCACAACGTTCGATGGTACTCCGTCGGCGGTCAACGTCACGTTCACCAGGCCGGCGCCATGGAGGGAGATCGGGAGTGCGATATTCACCTGGTCGAGGCCCGGGTATTGGGTTTGCGGTCCGGCGTACGAGGGTTGCACGGTGGTCGTGCCAATCGTCATGCTCACCGAACTCGCGCCGCGAATCCCGGTTCCAAAGAACGACAGGTAGACCGGCGTGTCCACCCCAAGCGCGATGGGCACCCCGGTGCAGTTGCCAGGGGCGCTACATGCGAAGACCGGAATTGGCGTTTGGATTTGGGTGGGGATCACCACCTGGAAGCCAAGGGCGGCGGCTACTCCCGTGCCCGTGCCTGCAGCGCTGAACAGTCCGGGCGCCGACTTTTGAATATTGACGTTAGCGATTCGCAGCGCGGCGGTGCCCACACCTGGAGGCAGGCCGGTAGTGGGAAACGCGATGGTGGCCGGTCCAACGGCCACTCCTGCCGGGATGTAGATGTTCATTTGCGATGGTGAGATGAACAGAATGCCCGCCGCTTTTTGTTGATTGTTGGAGTCGGTGACCATCACCGAAGTAATGTCGCCCAGGCTGGTAGGCCACGGCGTCGATGTCGCTGAGAGTGTCTGTGTGGAGATAGAGCTTCCGAAAACCGAGGCGACAGAATCGGCCGTGACGCCAACCATGGGGCTCGCAGCCGAGACAACTGTTAACTGCTGTTGGGTTTGAGCCGCCCCTGCAGAGAACGCATAGACGCAGCACAGCATCACCGAGAGTTTATGCATGCAACTCCATCTAGCATCCGGCTTGCCAAGTAAACATCGATCCGCCACCAGTCGCGGATGGTGGTGCGCCAATATACTTTGCCCGGCAAGTTCCGTGGAACGCTCCGAGTTTTCTACAATAGAAAGCATGAAGCTTTGTGCCCTGGCGCTCCTTGCGCTATTTTCCTGCCTGGCCGCATCTCCCGCCGTCGATAAGGCGAAGGCCACCGGCAACCCTAGCGCCCCCATCATGATCGAGGTCTATAGCAGCTTCGATTGCCCGCACTGCAAGATCATGCACGACACGGTAGAGCCCACCCTGATCCAGGATTACGTGATGCCGGGCAAGGTCTATCTGGTGAAGCGCGAATTCCCGCTCAGCGGGCAAGGGCACCAGTACGCGCGCGAAGCTGCCATCGATGCTACGGCTGCCGCGCGCATCGGCAAGTACGAACCGGTAGCCAACGCGCTCTACAAGAATCAGGCAACCTGGGCTCTGGATGGCAAGGTCTGGCAGACGGTAGCGAGCGTCCTGACGGCTGGTGACCAGGCGAAGATCCAGGCACTTACCAAAGAACCCGGCGTGGTGTCCGAGGTGCAGCAGGATTACGATTCGGGCATGGCTGGGCAAATTACGTCCACGCCCACGCTAGTGATCTCGTATAAGGGAAAGCGATATCCCTTCAGCGGCGTTCCCAACTACGAACTCTTCCGCAAGTTTTTGGACGACCTGTTGAAATAGGCCTATGAAACTATTTACGCTGGCTCTTCTGGCGATTCTCACTTGCGGCGCTACCGGCACGGACGTGATCAAGGGCGACTCCTTCGGCAGCCCCTCCGCGCCCATCATGATGGAAGTGTTTAGCGATTTCGAATGTCCGGCATGTAAAACCTTTCACGATACCGAAGTGCCGCAGCTCATGCGGGACTACGTGAGCAACGGCAAGGTATACCTGATCTATCGCTATTTTCCTCTGCCGATGCATCAGCACCGCCAGTGCCTCCGCCGAGTTGGTTTGCGCCGCGGCGCAACTCGGCAAGTATTCGCAGGCCTCTGAGTTGCTGTTCGCCACGCAGAAGACGTGGAGCGGGGATGGCAAGGTAGAACAGATGATCGACGGCCTTCTTACCAATGCCGAGCAGCAGAAGCTCCGCAACCTGGTAAAGTCGCCGGCGGTGCAGGACCAGATCAACCACGATATCGAAGAAGGCAAGGCCGTCCCAGTTCAGGGAACTCCGACGGTGCTGGTGACGTACCGTTTGAGACGATATCCAATGACGGGGTACGGCGTTCTCAACTACACCCTGTTGAAGGCTCTGCTCGATGACTTACTCAAGAAGTAGCGTTCTCCGCATCGCCGAGATCGTGATCCGCATCGTGCTCGGCGCGATCTTTGTGTACGCCGCTTACATCAAGTTGAAAGATCCGTGGGCGCTGTTCGCCATGAACATCGAGTCGTACAAGGTGCTGCCCTTGTGGGGCGTGCAATTGGTGGCGCGCGGGCTGCCCTGGTTGGAGATGCTCATCGGACTGCTGCTGATCGCGGGCATATTCCGGCGGATTGCCACGGTGATTACGTCGCTCTTGCTGCTGCTGTTCTTCAGCCTGATGGTGCGCGCGTTTGTGACGGGGCAGGAGATCAACTGCGGCTGCTTCGGCCCGGGTGAAGCGATTTCGTGGAAGACCCTGCTGCGCGATGGCTCCATGCTCGCCGGCGCATTTTTCATTACCGCGATGAGCTTCATGAGCCGCGGCCGCGCGGCATCCGCCGAATCGGCCGCGCCGGAACCCGCCTTTCGTGCCTGATCCCGCCGACAGCGTCCTGGGGCGCGAGCTTGCTTATCACGAGAAGCTCTACTCGGGATTTGCGCAGAAGCACTTCGCGCGTCCGGCCGTGCGCGACCTGCGGCGGCACATGGTGCGGCGCATTTTGCGACTCACCGGCGCCGGCCCAAAATCACGCGTGCTGAGCCTGGGCTGCGGCATCGGCGATACCGAACTGCTGCTGGCGCCGCACGTGGGCGAGGTGATCGGTGTCGATCTGTCCCCTACCGCGATCCGACAGGCGCGTGAAGACGCCGCGCGGCTCGGTATCGCGAATGCCCGCTTCGAACAAGGCACTGGGGCGGAAGGCCGCTACGACGCCGTCATTGCCATCTTCTTCCTGCATCATCTGCCCGATGCCGAACTGGCCCAATTGCCCGCCACTCTCAAACAGATCCTCGCGCCAGGTGGAGGTTTTTATTCGCTCGATCCCAGCGCGCATCGCCTCTCGGGCGTGGTCGGACGCCTGCTCATCCCGGGATTGATGAAGCGGTACCAGACACCCGACGAACGGGAACTCGATCCCGAGTTCACAGGCGGATTATTTCGGAAAGCCGGCCTCGAGACCGAAGTCAGCACTTACGACTTCGGATCGTCCCCGCTGGCAGGGCTGTTTCCCGGCTGGAGTTTCGGCTATCGGGCCGCCCGGGCAGTGGACGATGTTCTGCTCCGGGCGGCCGCATTCCGGAAGTTGGGAAGCAACTTCGAGATTGTAGCGAAGACCGCTCGCTGACCGTTGCGCCTTAGTCGTTACCTGAGATGTTCACCAGGCTCTGGTTCACCACGGCCGCGGCATCTTCCGCCGTAAACTCCTCCACCTTCGCCGAGATGTTCATCGAGCAGAATTTCGGCCCGCACATCGAGCAGAAATGCGCGTCCTTGAAACCTTCTTCGGGCAAGCGTCTCATCGTGCATGGAGCGCGCCGTTTCCGGGTCCAGCGAGAGATCGAACTGGCGGTTCCAGTCGAACGTGTAGCGTGCGCGCGAAAGTGCGTCGTCGCGGTCGCGCGCGCCCGGCCGGTGGCGCGCGATATCGGCGGCATGCGCCGCGATCTTGTAGGCGATGATGCCCGCCTTCACGTCGTCGCGATTGGGCAGGCCCAGGTGCTCCTTGGGCGTCACGTAGCAGAGCATGGAAGCGCCATACCAGCCGATCATCGCCGCGCCGATGGCGGAAGTGATGTGGTCGTAACCCGGCGCGATGTCGGTAACGAGCGGGCCCAGCGTGTAGAACGGCGCCTCGTAGCACAGCTCGTTTTCCTTCTGCACCTGCATCTCGATCTGGTCCATGCGGAATGTGGCCCGGACCTTCGATCATCACCTGCACATCGTATTCCCAAGCCTTCTTGGTCAGCTCGCCCAGGGTCTTCAACTCGGCGAACTGCGCCTCGTCGCTGGCATCGGCAACGCTGCCGGGACGCAGGCCGTCGCCCAGCGAAAAGCTGACGTCGTGCTTCTGGAAGATCTTGCAGATGTCTTCGAAGCACTCGTACAGCATGTTCTGCTTGTGATTCTTCACCATCCATTCGGCCAGGATGGAGCCGCCGCGGCTCACGATACCCGTGATGCGCTTGGTGGTGAGGGGAATGTACTGCACCAGCACGCCGGCGTGAATCGTCATGTAATCCACGCCCTGCTCGGCCTGCTCTTCGATCACCTCCAGCATCACCTGCTTGCTGAGATCCTCCACCCGGCGCACGCGCGAAAGGGCTTCATAGATGGGCACGGTGCCGATGGGCACGGGAGATGCGCCGATGATGGCCTTGCGGATGGCGGGGATGTCGCCGCCGGTGGAGAGGTCCATCACGGTGTCGGCGCCGTACTTCACCGAGTACTGCAGCTTTTCCAACTCGCCATCGATGTTCGAGGGCACGGCGGAGTTGCCGATGTTGGAGTTGATCTTGCACCTGGAAGCCACACCGATGCCATCGGTTCCAGGTTGGTGTGATGGATGTTGGCCGGGATGATCATGCGGCCGCGGGCGATTTCAGAGCGCACCAGCTCGGGTGAGATGCGTTCGCGCTTCGCGATATACTCCATCTCCTCCGTCACTACGCCCTGGCGGGCATAATGCATCTGCGTGCGAATCTTGTCGTTCTGTCGTTTAGCTACCCAGTCTTTGCGCATTTTTGGAACTCCTGATGGATGGCGAAGGGACGGGATACCCCGTCCCCGCCGGGGCCCTCACTGCCGCTACTTCTTCTTCTTGGGTTTCTTGACTTCTTTTTTCGGACTTCTGTCCTTGGCCATATAGATTCTCCCTTACGTTGAGATTATAGCCCGTGGCGCAAGCAATCTCGTCCGTAATGCCGGCAATCCTTGGGCGTATATTGCTGCGCCGCTACTTCAACCTGTACCGATATCCCCGCCACTCGATGGTGTTCCCGCACGCCGATGCCAGCAGGCCGGCCAGCCACAACCAGGTCGCCAGCGGAACCCATATGGCATGCACCCAGCCATGGCGCTTGAACCACTGCTCGCGCTCCGATAGCGCAGCCTTCGCCAGCGTGGCGCGGTTCGTGCCCTTCAACATCCCAGGCGAGAGCTGCGCAATGAGCGCCCATTCCGCCAGACGGCTGCCGTGAATCGATGCGATTACCGATGCCGCCATGCCTCCGCAATAGAAGATATGCGCCCCCAGGGCCGGCCACCACAGCCGCGGATTGTAGACTCGCGTGATGGTCAATTGCCGGCGGATCCAGCGGAACATGGCGATAACGCCGAGCCGTTCGAAACACGGCACCAGGGCGCCGGGAGCATATGCGATCCGAAGCCCCGCAGAATGAATGGCTGCGGCCAAAGCGTAATCGTCGCTCACGGTGTTTTTCCAATGTTCCGTGACGCGGGCTTCGAAGAAGGTCTCTTTGCGCAGCGCCATGGCCCCGCCCCAGACGAAGGGGGCATCGCCCGGTCCCAGCAGGCCGTTGCACACGGCGTCCCAGACGCTGCGCATCAACGTCCAGAACGCGGGAGGCTCCGGCGTAAACCAGCGATAGCCGGTGGAAGCGCCCACGCCCGGTTCGGAGAGCGGCCCCACCAGCGCCATCAGCCAACCGGCCGGCACGCGTCCATCGGAATCGGCGAAAGCGAAGATCTCGCTGCGCTTGCGGGTGGCGCGCACGCCCGCCAATAGATTCTGGATTTTTTCGGAGGCCTGGGTGTCGGTGGCATGCGCCAGCACCACCTTGGCGCGATGTGGCAGCACGCCCGGCGGTATATCGGCGGCGCTGTTGGCCGCCACAATCAGTTCGTAGTTGGGATAATCCAGCGCAGCCAGCGCGGCGAGATTTTCTTTGAGTCCTTCGTCCTCGCCTTTCACCGGCACAATCACGCTGGCTGGAGGAAGATAGGTTGGAGTGGCACTGAGCCGATCGGCTATGTAAGCGGCGCGTTTTCGCTCCCCGCGCAGCGACAGGAACGCCAGCAGAAGCGCGGGGCCGGTGAAAAACCAGTACCAGAACACGTCACTTCTTGCGCGTGGCTTTGACCTTCGCTTTGGCCTTGGGTTTGGGCTCCTCGGCGGCAAGGTCGGGTTCCACGATTGCTTCGATTTCGGCCTCGGCCTCGGCGCCCTCGCCATCCACAATGTCCGCCTCGATCCCCTCTTCCACATCCACCACCAAATCGGGATCGATCGCCTCTGCCGCCGCGGCATCGGTCGGGCTGACCTTCTTCAGAACCTCGGTGAAAAGCGCCTGCTTGCGCAGATCCACCTTGGGCGGTGGCGGCTGCTCGTGCCGGAAGTCGTGGTCGCTATGACAGGTGCGGCAGCGCACTTTGGCTGGTTCGTTGTTCAGCACCGACACCACTGCGTGGTTCATGATGCGTTTACAGCGAACACAGAAATCGTCGATATCGTCGCCCAGGCGGGGATCGCGCATGACTCTCTCCTAACTACCGGTCGTCTGCCCGGCGGGCTCGGGCTCGATGGGCAACTGCTTCGACTCCGGAAGCACCCACTGCGCCGCCTCGAATCCCACGTATTTGCAGATGCTCAATCGCAGATCTTCGGTCTCCAGCAGGTCGCCCACCTGGAGTCCTTCCTCCGACTCTCGAAGCTTGAGCCACGCGTCGTATTCGTGCAGCGCCTCAATCTGCCCGCCCGCATCATAGTCCTTCGGCTTGAGCGAGACGCAGCCGGAAACATGGGGAGCCCAGCGGAACTGCTGCCGTGGCGAATCCTTCATGCGATAGATCCGATAGAGCGGCATAGAAGTCTACATTCTAACCGATGTAAGCGCTCGATTCGCGTCGCTCTCTCCCAAATCGATCCAGCGCTGGATGTTGGCGGCCTGCCAGACCACCGCATCGCGAATCGAACCCAACGTCTCGGAAGGCTCCAGTCTCCGGACCTGCAACTTCGCGCTGGGATGCAGACCGGCCATGGCTTTATGGAGCACGCGGAACATGCGGGTGTTGAGCACATTCAGCGCGACCGCTTCAGTGGCGCCCATTTGCTCGGCGGCCCACAGCGGCAGAGCCCCGCGAAAGCCTCCGTCCACGTAGTATTTATCGCCGATGCGGACCGGGGGGAAGCCCAGCGGAATCGAACAGGATGCCGCAAGATGCTGCCAGGTGATTTCGCCATCGCGCACCACGTGGACTTTGAGTGAAGGCACTTCCACGATCGTCAGTCCGAACGGAATTTTGGGGCGGCAGCGCTCGAAGAGCTCGTGCGACTTGGCGATCAACCCTTCGGAGCGGAAGATGCCGCACGGATGCATGCCGAATTGCATTATCTTCGCGGTGAGCGGGTCCAGCCACTCGGCGGCTAGTTCGTCAGGCGTGACGCCACCCGCGATAGCCCAACCCACCCAGGCCCCCGCGCTCGCGCCTACGATCATATCGGGCTGGAAGGACTCGCGAAGCGCCTTCCATGCCCCCACCTCCCAGGCGGCCCACATGCCGCCTGCGGAGAGGACCAGTGCGTTGGTCACAAATCCATGGTAGTACGGCGGGGGTTCCAGCCGTCCGATCTACTTCTTATGCCGCTTGTCTTCGCCGGCATCGTCATCGCTGTCGCTGGCCTTCCAGTTTTCCGCATTGGCGGGACGATATTCTTTGGTGCTGAAGATGCGCCAGTGGTCGCCGGGCCGCTGCACTTCCAGAACCAGCGACACCTCGTCGCGCGGCCCCTGGAAATAGGACACCCGAATGTGATGAATCCCGCCCGTCAAGTCGACGCGTCCGGCGCGCTTTATGTTGGGATGGACGCCGTCGTTATCGATCACCACATGGTCGTCGATATACAGGATGGAGCCATCGTCGGAAGTCAGTGCGAAGCGATACGTTCCAGGCTGCTCCACCCAGAACCTGCCGGCGTAGTCGATGGCGAACCACTCGAAGCGTTTCGTGACTCCCGGAAAACCTTCCCGGAAATGGCGCGGCGGAACGTTTAGTTCGGTAGCCCAAATGCTCCCCTTGGGCTTCATCTTTTTGAGGTTGGGGAGCTTTGGAGAATCGCGCTTGATGAAGTAGATTTTGCCCTCGAGGCCGGTGTTGTCCACCACAGTGACTCCGAAGGTGGCCCTGGGTTCGTCGGGCGAAGACGCCGTCTGTGCCCGGCACAGACCCAGCGCCAGACAGCCTGCCAGCGCAATGCTCCATCCGCGCGCCATACCCTCACAATAGCTCAGGCGGCAAAGTAATGTGTATGAACTTTAGATCTGCCCACGCCCGGCGCTAGTTCAGGAAATAGGTGCGATAGAGCGTGTCGCGCTGCTTCGGCACGAAGCCGGCATCGCGAATAATGCGGCGGAGTTCTTCTTCGCTGGCGCGATGATGCGCTCCGGCGGCGGAAACCACGTTCTCCTCGATCATGATGCTGCCCACGTCGTTGCCTCCGAAGCGCAAGCCCAACTGGCAGGTCTTGAGTCCCTGCGTGACCCAAGAGCTTTGCACGTTCTCGAAGTTGTCCAGGTAGATGCGCGAGATGGCGAGCGTCTGCAGATACTCCACCGCGGTGGCCTCTTCCTTCACGAAGTGGCCCAGCGAGGTATTCTCGCGCTGGAAGGTCCAGGGGATGAAGGCCGTGAAGCCGCCGGTCTCCTCCTGCAGATTGCGGACCAGTTCCAGGTGGTTCATTCGCTGCTCCAGCGTCTCGCCGCAGCCGAACATCATGGTGGCGGTGGTGCGCATGCCGAGCTGGTGGGCGGTGCGGTGCACGTCCACCCAATCCTGCGTGTTGCATTTGAGGCGGCTGATGCGATGACGTACGCCGTCGTCCAGAATCTCCGCGCCGCCGCCGGGAATCGAGTCCAGGCCCGAATCCATCAGTCGCTGGATGGTGTCGCGCAGGCTGAGGCCGCTCACATCCGCGATGTTGGTCACTTCCGGCGCGGAGAGGCAATGCAGGTGAATTCGGAAACGCTGCTTGATGCCGCGGAACAGGTCCTCATACCAATCGATCTTCAGATCGGGATGCAGGCCGCCCTGCATCAGCACGCCGGTGCCGCCCAGGTCGAGCGTCTCCTGAATCTTTTCGTAGATGGTTTCGCTTGGGCAGGACGTAGCCTTCGGCGTGCCCCATCGGACGGTAGAAAGCGCAGAAGGAGCAGTATTCCGTGCAGAAATTGGTGTAGTTGATATTGCGGTCGATGATGTAGGAGACCACGTTCTCGGGATGCCAGCGACGGCGCACCGCGTCGGCCTCCATGCCGATGCCAATCAGGTCGTCTGAGCGGAACAGGTCGAGCGCTTCTTCACGTGTGATCATACGGAACCCAGAGGGTACCTCTATTGTGCCACCATGATGAGTGTCTCTGCCCAGGGTATTGCTGATTCTGGCGCTGCTGGCGATTGTGGCCTATCTGCCCACGCTGTGGCAGCCGCTGCTGGAAGACGACTATCCGCACATCACCCTGGCGCAGCATCTGGGCGACCCGGCCAACTGGCGCGAACTGGCGGTGCACCCGTTCCGCTTCCGCGCCACCGCCGAGTGGTTTCTCTGGGCCGGCTATGCGCTCTTCGGACTCCACGCCGCCGGCTATTACGCCGTCACCATTCTGCTGCACGTGCTGGCCACCTGGCTGGTCTATGCCATGGGCGCGTGGCCGCTGCTCGGCTACGAGCTTTCCGCGTGGGCGGCCGGATTCTTCGCCATTTACGAAGGCCACCAGGAGGCCGTGATGTGGGTGTCGGCCTGCAATGAGTTGTGGCAGTTCCTGTTTATTGCGGGAGCCTTCGTCTGCTGGCTGCACTTCCTCTACGGCAAGCGGCAGCGCGCGGCGTGGTACGCGGCCGGGCTCGCCTGCCTTGCGTTGGCGCTGCTCTCGAAGGAATCGGCGGCGGCGTTCGTGGTGCTGCTGGCCCTGCCTTTGACGTTCGATAGGGAAGGCGCCTCTCGCCTTCCTGCCTTATGCGGCGGTGGCGGCAGCTGGGCTCTTGTGGCTCTATTCGACGCGCACCAGTTCGTTCCGATTTCAGGATGGCAGCTTCTCCATTCACTCGCCGTTCTGGCTGATCCTGGCCTCGAACTACGCGCGTCTCTTCTGGATCTGGGGCCTGCTCGCGCTGGCCTTCGCGTGGATGCAGAACCGCAGGGCCGTGCTGGCCGGGCTCGCGTGGGCGGCGATCGCGCTGGTGCCGTACGGCTTTCTCACCTACTCGCTGCGGATTCCCAGTCGCCAGACGTACCTGGCAAGCGCCGGCGTGGCGTGGATAGTTGCTGCGGGAATCAGCAGTTCCGCCACCACGGCCGGGCTCTCTGCCGTGCTATGTGCCGCGCTGCTGTTCCACAACGTGGGGTATCTCTGGATCAAAAAGCGTCGCCAATATCCGGGAGCGTGCCGAGCCTACGCAGGAATTGATCGCGCTGGCGCGCCGCACGAACGCTCCTATTTACATGAAATGTTTTCCCCGCCCGCGACTGATTGCGGAAGAGGCTGTGCACCTCGGGGCAGGGAAGCCGGTTAGCGACGTGATCTGGACTGCGGACGAGGCACAGGCGCGCGGCACTGTAGAGACGTTCTGTTACCTCGAAAAATAAGTGGAAGCTAGCCGGCGACGGCCATCAGAGGTTGCATCTGTTGTGCAAATAGATAGACCGTGAACAGCGGCTTGGGATCGCCCTTGCCCCAACGGTTTACCTGCCACTTGACGCGCAGGTACTTCACGTCGGGACGGTCGCTAAGATCCAGCAGGATCTGGTACGTTCCGCAGTAGAATTTCTGTGGAAACGTCAAGATCGGTTTGGCGGCGAAATCTGTCCCGTCCGCCGATCCCCAGATCGAGATGTCGATGCTTTCCTGTTCAATGATGCGAGTGATACCGAGGGTGAGAATCAACGTTCCGCCCTCATGTCGACCTAGGTCTATGCTAGGTCCGGTACCCGCTTCGCGGACTGTGGTTTCCGGCAGAAGGAACTGTGGCAACATACTTCACTTCTTGAGTTGCAAATAATTGTACCTTTGCTGACTCTAGCGTCTCATATTTCTTGCAAAAACAAAAGCGGACATTTTGACTTCCTATTTCGGGTTGTGAAAAAAAGCTCGAACCGGGCACAGCGGCAACTCCAAGCTTTTCAATCAGATGACGAACAAAAGTTACGTCATCGCTAAAGTTGAAGTTTGAAATGTCCGTCATTACGTAATATGCGCCCTTGGGACTAAAGCATCGAAAGCCCGCCTTCCTGTAGCGAATTTAACAGATGATCGCGTCTTTTCGCGTACTCCTCCGCCAAATGGGTGTAGTAACCCTCCGGCAAACTCAATGCCATGGCCCCGGCTTGCTGCAGGGGAGCCGCGGCGCCGACCGTTAAGAAATCATGGACTTTGCGGATCGACTCGGTCAGATCGGGCGGTGCCAGCACCCAACCCACCCGCCATCCCGTCACCGAATATGTTTTGCTCATACTATTCACCAGAATGGAGCGCTCCCGCATCCCCGGCAATGACATGATGGGAATATGCACGGCACCGTCGTACAAAATGTGCTCATAAATTTCGTCCGTGATTGCCAGCGTATCAAACTCCTGGCAAAGTCCGGCGATGTACTCCAGTTCATCTCGGGTGAATACCTTCCCCGTGGGGTTGTTGGGGGAATTCAGAATGATGGCTTTGGTCCGGGAGCTGAACGCGCGCCGCAGTTCATCGCGGTCGAAAGTCCAGTCGGGCTGGTGCAAAGTGACGTAGCGGCGGGTGGCGCCGCAGAGTTCGGTGTCGGGGCCGTAATTCTCGTAGAACGGCTCGAACAGCACGACCTCGTCCCCGGGATTCAATACGGCCAGCATGGAGGCGATCATGCCTTCGGTGGCGCCGCAGCAGACGGTTACTTCTCGCTCGGGGTCGAACTCCATGCCGTAGGTGCGGGCGTACTTGGCCGCGATGGCATTGCGGAACGGCTTGGCGCCCCAAGTGATGGAGTACTGGTTGACGTCCGCGCGGATGGCTTCCACGGCCGCCTCCTTCAGAGAGTCGAGGGCGGGGAAGTCGGGGAAACCCTGTGCCAGGTTGATGGCACCGTGGTGCATGGCCAGGCGGGTCATCTCGCGGATCACCGACTCGGTGAAGTTCACAATTCGTTCGCTGCGAAAACGCGTGCGCATAGCGGTCGCGAAAGTCGACATTGTTCGAGATTATGTGAAAGGGTGGGTCTGTGTAAAGTGGGACTTAACTCAGCAGTTTTCGGTCATGGTTCGGTAAGCATCATTCCGCGCAGAATTCGATCTCGACCGTGTAGTCAAAGATTGCACGGCGGCAGCCCTACTACCGTATATTAATGCTCGCTGCCCGAGGTGCGGACGCGCGCCTCGTCCTTCACGTCCCCATCGCCCCACTTCAAAACCTGCACCCAAACCATCCGATTGCCGAAGCGCCTGGCGGCCGCGGGAGTCTCCAGGCGCAGGTCGATGTGCCGGCCTTTCACGGCCCTGCCGGTGTCGGTGACTTTATAAATTCCGGAATAGACTCCGGCATTGTGAATCTGAATGCTGGTCCCTATTGGCAAGAAGCCCGGGTCGGCGGCCACGGTTCCGGTATGCGAGCGCGTGCCGGCTGCCGTAATTCCATGCAGACAGAACGCCGTCGCCCGCACGTGGTAGCGAGTGGGCGTGCGGTGCGTTTGCGTTTGCGCCGCGAGCGCCCCGCATAACAATAGGATGGCCAGCACTCGACGCATATTAGTGGGCCTGGGCAATCATGTTGCCGTCGAGAACGCGAATAGGATTCTTCTTCGGCTGCAGTTGTTGCGGCTTAGACTCTGGCTGGTCCACCCTCACCGGTTTGCCCTCGTCCGGTTGTGTAGTGACGGTGGTCTTCTGTCCCGCAGGCGCAGAAGTGCCTTCTCCCCTGTCCCACCAGACCGTGCTCTGGGCGCAGTACAAGCTCAGGACGTCGAGCAGTTGATGGAGCGATGCCGACTCTTCTTCGGTGAGTGCGCGCTTCTCATCGGCGAACATCATGCTGGCCTCGTCGGGCGACACTTCATAGCGCGCAGACGACTTGGGAACAAACTCGCCATCCACGTGAGTTCCGGTCTGCACCACCCAGACCAGTTTGTGTGTGGTGAGATCCCAGGTGACGGACTCCAGACGCTTGACAGTCTCGGGCGCCTTATCCTGCGCCATCGCGAGGGCGGCAACCGATACCAGCATAATGATTACGTTCTTCATGAGAGCATCCTTCCACCGGCAGAAATAGCAGTTTGCTGGCCGGATACTTCGAGATGCTTTCGGAAAGCGTGCGGGCGAATCCTTATCGGCGGTTTTTCCGCTCATCTTTGGGGTGGGAATAACATCGGCAGGAACGTTGCACTAGGGAGGGGTTTCGAAGGAGAGGACTACGGAAGAGAAATGGGGCAGACGGCACAAATTGACCATCTGCCCCCGCGTGCAGAATCTACTTGCCTTTGCCGAACCGGAAAACCGGACCGACCATAAAGCGGAAATTCCACTGGTGCTGATTGGCAGCCACGGAACCCCCGCCGGCCTGCGGCGCAAATCCGGTCATGTACAGACCCGGTTCGAACCGCAGCGCGATTAGGCGGTTGAGCGAAACGTCAACCGGCACAGCGAACATCATGGCGAGCTTCGTTTCGTTGGAGGGGTTGTAGCCCGCCGCGGCTAGCGCCTGAATGTCCGCCGAGGAGCGGGTGGAAGGTAGATTGGCCTGGCCGAAAACTCCACCAATCAGCCACCGGACGGAAGACTGCACCCTGGCGGTGTTCAGAAAGCGGAGTTGGGGACCGACCATATAGCTGTACTCTTTAACGTTGAGAGCGGTGCCGCTCAGGCCTGAGCTGGATGGAGCGCCAAGGGAGCCGAACTGTCCGGCGACCTCAAATCCCGCCCCCAACCAGTTGTTGGCGTAACCAGAAGCGCCTACCGCCCAGCCGGACATTCCCACTCTGGGAAGCGGGGTATCCGGATTGGCTTTGGCATATGAGAAGCCGCCCGCAATCTCGGCGGTGTTGCCCTGCGCCGGAAGGCGAGAGGCAGCGGCGAACAATACGCAGGCTCCAGCGATGGCAATTCGATAGCGATTGATCATGGGTATCTCCGTTATCTCCTTGTAGCTACCGACTAGAAGTAGAGCTTCATCGCGAGCTGTACCAGGCGCGGGAAGTTCTGCTGGTTGGGCGCCAGAATGCCGAACACCGGGCTGGTGTACGTGGTGCTCTGGACGTTGGCGCGGATCGGCGTATTGGTCAGGTTAAACGACTCTGCGCGGAACTGCAGCTTGTAATGTTCTTTGAAAGTCGTGTTCTTCTCGATCGCGAAATTCAACTGCGGCGCCGCCGGGTTATTCAGGTTGGTGAAGCGCGGCGAAAGGTAAGTGTTAGTGCTGTTCGCCGGGAAACTGGCGTAGCAGGACGGATTGTTGTTGAACCAGTGATACTGATCGCGTCCGTTGGTCTGGCCGGTGGCCGGGCT
Organism: uncultured Solibacteraceae bacterium; assembly: GCA_963815475.1. GTDB lineage: Bacteria > Acidobacteriota > Terriglobia > Bryobacterales > Bryobacteraceae > Sulfopaludibacter. Next base: position 5,598,226 of record CAWFHD010000003.1, read on the forward strand.
GGCAGTGTAGGTGCCGCAGTAATTTACGGCATTGATAATGCCCTCGGGGAAGCCGGAGATGTAGGAGAAGATGTAATCGGCGCGCCAGCCGCTGAGCAGCTTGTCGCCTACTCCAGTCACCGAATTCCCAAACTTCTTGCCCTTTCCGATCGGCAGATCCCAAACGCCGCTGAAAGCGTGCTCCCAGCTCTTGTTATTGGAGTCCTCGGCGTAGACCATGTTGTTGTTGTAGTTGCCGAGCGGGAACTGAACCAGGTTTCCGGTCAGGGCTCCGCCGGTGGTGGGGACCAATTGCAGCGTGGCGCCCGTGGTGTATTGCCAGCTATTGCCCCAGCAGCAAGTGGTGGAGTATTCCTTGCTAAACGTGCCAGAGTAAACGAACGTCATGACGCCCGCGACGCTGTTGGCATCGCCGAAGGCCCGCTTTTCCACGCGGATCTGCAGGGCGTCGGAGCGGAACACTTCATTCGCGATGTCGGAATCGGTGTAGCCGTTCCACAGAGGATAGTTATTCAGCAGCGAAGAAGCGGCGATCGTGGGGTTCACGCCGTTCCCGACGGTGTTCGGCAGGATGCCCTGGAAGGGATTCGCCAACTGCCGGCTAAAGAAGGTGGTGTCGTTGATGGCGGTCTGCTGATTGGCGAGACCGGCGGCATCGGCAATGTGGCCCAAGTCGCGAGTGGAATCGGTGTACAGGTTGTAGTTGCCGGCGAACGAAATGTCCAGCAGGACGTTCTTAGGCAACTGCCTCTGGATTCCCAGCGAGTACTGATAGGTGCGCGGAATCTTGTAATGGAGGTTGAGGCTGGTGGAACTCTGTCCGATGTTGGCCAACGCGCCCTGACTGGTGCCTTGCGGCTGGGTCAGGCCTTGCGGGAACGGATTGACCAGCGAGTACGGTCCGGTGGGCGGTCCATTCTGGCAGTTGTTCGGTCCGAGCGGATTCACGCAAGCCGACGGAATGTTATTCACCGTATCGAAAGTCGCCTGATAGTTGGTAGTCTGGCTGAACCCGGTTTGCGAGTTGGCGTTGCTGGTGATGGATTGATAGAACGTTCCGAAGCCACCGCGAATTACGGTCTTGTCGTTGGCACGATACGCAAAGCCGACACGCGGCGCCCCGTTGCTCCAATCGGTGTATTGCGCGCGCCGAGGAAGACCGTTCTGCCCGGCGAATTGCCAAACGCCGTACAGGGCGCCTGGAGCCTGGGGATACGGATACTTCGGATTGGTAGCATTGTACGCCGCGGCATCCGCATTCCAGACCGAGAGGATCTGATTGCTGAGCGGATTCACTTGGTTGATGTTGAACATCGAGGCCATGCGGTTGTAGCGTTCCAGATACGGAAGCTGCACGTCATAGCGCAATCCGATGTTCAGCGTGAGGCGATTGTTTACCTTCCAATCGTCCTGTGCGTAGAAGCCATAGTAGGGGCGCGTGATGTAGTAAGAAGCGTTGATGGACTGATCGCCGCTGGTCGGGATCCCCATCAGCAATGCCGCTACGCCGTTGAAGGCTTCGGTGGAGAGGAACGTGTGGCCGCTCGCCTGGCTGGTGATGTTGCCGAAGGTGAACTGGCCGTACGCGTCGCCCGGCGCCACGTTGCCTTTGGCTTCGTAATGGACTTCCATGCCGAAGCGGAGCGAGTGCTTGCCTTTCGTGACGGTCAGATTCGGAGTGAACTGCCACGAATTGTAAGGCGACCAACTGTAGCTGCCGCCGGAACCGAACAACGTCCCGGTAAAGCCGCCGATGTTGATTTCCGGCATCACCGAGTTAGTCACGGTGGGCGCCGGCTTCAGGTCGGTCATGCCCAGCGAAGCAGCGCTGATGGCCTGCGCCTGCGACGTGTACGACGGAGTGAGTTGCACGAACCGGAACCAGTTGGCGCGAATATCCAGCACCGCGGTGGGGGATATCACGTGCGTCTCGTCCAGGTTTAGACCGGTGAAAGTGCGGTTGTTGTCGCTGTTGCCGGTGGCAACGGGCGGCGGGAAGGTGTTCGAAGAGCGGTATTCAAAGCCGTGGAATTCGCTGAACAACATGTAGAAGCGATCTCTGTCGCTGATCACGTGATCCCAGCGGACGATCGGCTGGTTGTACCAGTAACGGCCTTCGTTGGTGGGGTTCACGTAGTTGTTAGAGATGCCTTGCGCGCCGGGGATGCCGACGGGGGCCTGTCCGGCGGTGTTCGGCGCGGGCAGGTACGACAGAATCTTCGCTCCGATCGGGCTGATGCGGCTCTTCGGAATCACGTCGCCCGGAAATGGATTACGCCAGTAGGTGGACCCGGTGGATCCGCTGCACGGCTCAGTGGCCGCTCCGCAGGGGTGCGTGGTAAGCGGATCGTATTCCGTCATTCCGTACTGAGCGAAATGCTGACCGTCGCGGATATCGAGCGGCACTGCCGTCACGCCCGATCCGGGGAAGGGAACGATTTCCTGCCAGCCTTCGAAGCTCATAAACAAGAAGTCCTTGTCCTTGCGGATGGGACCTCCCAACACGCCGCCGAACTGGTTCTGATTGTGGCGGCCCTTGGGCTGCCCGGCGTAGTTGTTGGCGAAGTTGTTCGCATCCAGCACGCGGTTGCGAAAGTAGTCGTAGACATCGCCGTGCCAGTTATTGGTGCCGCCGCGAATCACGGTGTTGACCACGCCGCCGGCCTCGTGGCCGTAGGAAGCGTCGTACGCCGTGGTGATGGCGGTGAACTCCTGAATGGCATCCACGCTCGGCGCGAAATCCCACTGGCTGCCGTTGTCGCTGATGATGCCGCCATTCAGCATGAAGACGTTGTTGCCGTTGCCGGCGCGTGCGCCGTTGAACTTATAGCTCGAGTTGACATCCCATCCGCGCGTGCCGGAAAAGCCCGAAGCGCCGAACTGCTCCTGCGTGAAGATCACGCCGGGAGTCAGGCTGAGCAACATGTAGCTCTGCCGGCCATTCAACGGGTATTCTTGTGTTTTGATGGGGTCAAACACCAGGCCGCGGTTCGCGTCCGTGGACTGAATTACTTCCTGCTGTCCCGTAACCGTGATTTCGGTGTTGGCTTGGCCAACCGGCAACTGCAGAGGCAGATTCAGCCTTTGCGATACGGCAAGGACAATGTCCTGGCGCTTTACCGATTGAAATCCAGGGGCCGTCGCTTCGACGTTATATGTGCCCGGCGCCAGGTACGGAATAGTGAAGTTTCCATCCGTGGCGGATTTGGTTTCAGAGGTCTGATTGTTTGCAATGTTGATGGTTTTGATGGTGGCGTTCGGAATAGCGGCACCGCTAGGATCGGTGACCACTCCCGTAATGGTTCCTTGTTCCTGCGCGAACAAGGCACTGCTCACGATTAAAAGCGCGAGTATGCTGCGTAGCATATTTCTCCCTATAGTGCTTCAAGCTCTCGCTAACCTTCGAGAGCGGCTGGCTCAACTACAGTAACCCGAGGCGCGACCGGCTCACACAGCCGACGCTTTCTCGCCGGCCTAAATCGCGCACGGCGCTTTGCATTGGCTAACAACGTCCAAAAAATGCCTGATGGAATAAATTAAACATCCTTTCAGAGCCGAAAACAAGTTTCTGAACCATGAATTTTCGCAAATCGTCCATTTTCAGACGAAACTTATCAAGATTGAGTATTCCACTGCAATATCAGGCACTTACATTCCTTGTTCTGGTATTTTATTTGGCCCGTTCTATGGTTTTTGGAAGCTCGACGGCGTGTTCGGGCGTGCGCGGAATTTGTCGAAACAACCCCAAATTCTCGCGGCAAAAGCTCGGTCTGATAGGCTAAGGAATTCGATGAGTGTCCCGAAGAAACGGCGCGCCTCGCAGCCTCAACCCAAGTCGACTGCCGCGAACTCCTGGTGGCAATCCCGCCACTTACTGGCAGTTACGCTGCTGTGCGTCGCTGCACTTACCGCCTATTCCAATTCGTTTAACGCCGGGTTCGCGTTCGACAGCAAGCCGATCCTGCTTCAGGACCCTCGCATCCGCCAGGCAACCGCCCAGAATATCTCACTGATTTTCGAGCACACGTATTGGTGGCCGTTCGGTGAAGCTGGCCTGTACCGCCCGTTGACCACGCTGTCTTATCTCTTCAATTACGCCATTCTGGGAAGTCGCAATGACCCGGCAGGCTATCACTGGATCAACTTCGTGCTGCACTTCCTGAACGTGGTGCTGGTCTACGCCCTCGCTACGTGCCTGCTTCGCCGGTTCTGGCCGGCGGTATTCCTGGCTGGACTTTGGGCGGTCCATCCGCTGCTCACCGAATCCGTCACGAATATAGTTGGCCGCGCCGATCTGCTGGCCGCGAGCGCGGTGCTCGGCGGGTTGTTAATTTACTGGCGAAGCACCGAAACCACTGGTGGACGCCGCCTTGCCTGGCTAGTGGCTCTGGCATTGGTGGGCGCGGCGGGGTTCTTCTCCAAAGAGAGTGCGGTGGTGCTGGTGGGAGCCATCGTGCTTTTCGAAATGACATGGTGGACCGAGCGGCAGCCAGGCAGGGCACTGGTGCTGGCCGCCATGGCACTATTGCCGCCGCTCGAATGGATGCTGTACCAGCGGTCGGCGGTGCTCGGCGCCACTACCAAGGCCGATTTCCCCTTCACCGACAACCCCATCATGGGCGCTGGATTTGTGGCCGGCAAACTGACCGCGCTCAAAGTAATCGCCCACTATCTGTGGGTCGCCGTCTGGCCCGTCAAACTTTCGGCCGACTACTCGTACTCGCAAATCGGAATCGCTACGGGCGCACCGGGCGATTGGCTCGCCTGGATCGCGGTTGCGGCCGCAACTGCCGGCGTTGTGTGGTTGTACAAGGTGAACCGCACGGCTTTCTTCCTGGCGTGCTTCGCATTCCTCACACTGCTTCCGGCATCGAACCTGGTGATCCCCATCGGCTCCATCATGGCAGAGCGCTTCATGTACCTGCCGTCCATCGGACTGGTGGGTTGCCTGGTGATGGGCATATTTGCCTTGGGCGATCGCCTCGGAAACCGCAGGCTCGCGCCGATTGCCCTGGCGGTGATCGGCACTCTATTCGCCGTTCGCACCTGGGCGCGCAATGTCGACTGGTACGACGATGTCTCGCTCGCCCAGGCGACGGTGAGCAGTTCGCAGCGGAGTTTCAAGGCGCACAAGATGCTAGCGGTGGCGCTGATGGAAGCGGAGCCAGGCGATTCCCAGATCGATCGCGAAATCGCTGAGACGAGCCAAAGCATGGCGCTCATCGACTCGCTGCCGGCCAACCTGAGCGACCCGGCCATTTACCGTCTGGCCGCCACCCTTTATTTGAGGAAGGGCGACAGTCGGCAGAATCATGATTCCCGAGGCCGCCCCGTGAATACGCCGGCAAGCACCGCGGCTTACCAAAGCGCCCGGGCGGCGCTGGAGCGCAGCGTCACCATTCTCCAAGCCATCCGGAAGGAGATTGGCGCCGCCGATTCCGTGCCCGAGTTCGTCAACGGAGAGACCGGGCGCCTGCTGTCGGTGGTCTATGAGCGTCTGGGCGAAAACGAAAAGGCGCTGAACCTCGCGATTCAGGCACGGCAGGTGGAACCGTTGAATCCGGATATGTACCGGCAACTCGCCGACGTGTTTCTCGCCGCCGACCAAACCGACGATGCGGCCCTTGCCCTGATGGAAGGAATGATCGTCACACAGGATATGGAGGTCCGCAAGGAATTGCTGAGCCTCTACCGCAACGGCTTCGATTCCAAAAGCTGCGCCTTGATGGAAGGTCCCAACGGACCTGCTATCAATCCATCGTGCCCCATGGTGCATGAACACCTCTGCGCCATCGCGGCTGACTCCATCAAGGTGAGGCTCGCCACAGGACGCCGCGACATCGCCGAACAGTTGAAGCGCAGTTTCCTCGGCGATTACGGCTGTCCCGCCGGCCCCATCAATGAGGCCCTGCCCTCCAAACCGGGGTCCTGAGGAACCGACCCGCCACATGCTTCCGCTGCAACTGGTTCTGACTGCCGGCCTGCTCGCCATCTGTTCCTTCACGCCGGGCTTCTTCTTCGTGCGGCGATTTAGATGGAACCCGCTGGAGAAGTTGTGCGGCTCGGTGGGTCTGTCGCTGCTGGTAGTCTTCCTGGCAGCGTGGCTGGTTTATGTGGCCGGGTGGACGGAGCGGATTCCGTACGCGTGTGTGTCGGCTGTCTGTGTGGGTTTAGTCGCGCTGGAGTGGCAAGACATCGGAAGACTCTTCCGCGCGCGAGCGGTTCGGCAGGCGGCGGTCGCGTTCGCGTTCCTGTTCGGCTGGACACTGCTGATCCTGGCCACCATTCGCACTTATTCCGGCGGGTTGTGGTTCGGCGACTGGCTGGAGCATTTTCAGCGATCGCTCTTCTTCCTGCATCACTTTCCGTCGCACACTGTCCTGCTGGGCAATTATGTGCTGCCGGCCCGTCCTCCCATGATGAACGTGCTCGCGGCTTTCTTCCTGGCGCAGACCGCGGATCGCTACGAGATATTCCAACTGGTTTTTACGTTCCTCAATCTGCTGGTGTTCCTGCCATGCTGCCTGCTGATGCCTGCACTCGGCGGCTCGCGGAGGCGGCGCATTCTGCCGCTGGTGTGCCTCTTTGCGCTGAACCCCGTGGTGATCCAGAACGCCACGTACACCTGGACGAAGCTGTTCGCCGCGTTCTACGTGGTGCTGGCGATCGGCCTCTACCTGGCAGGTTGGCGCAAGAACGACCGGTGGCGCATGACGGCGGCGTTCGTCGCCTTATCGACCGGCATGCTGGTTCACTATTCGGTGGCGCCCTATTTGCTCCTCCTGACGGGCCATTACCTGTTCGTGCGGAAGTGGAAGGAGGTCGCGGTGACGGTCGCCATCTGCGCCGCGCCGTTGCTGGCGTGGTTGGGGTGGTCGATTGTCACCTACGGACCGCAGGCGACATTTGCATCCAACACAACGGTGACTCTCAGCAGCGCTTATCGGGGCAACCCAGTAGAGAAATTTGCTGGCAATCTCTTCGATTCGCTGGTTCCCGCCCTGCTACGCGATCCATCCGTGGCCGAGAGCTTTCATCAGCCGAACACTCTCGGAGCCTTCCGCGATAACGTGTTCGCGTTCTACCAGCCGAACCTGATGTTCGGAATGGGAATCGTGGGCGGCCCGCTCATTCTTTCCGTCCTCTACGCCGCCTTCGAGCGCCGCAAGCACTCTTCGGCAGAAGGCCGCTTCTGGCTGTGGTTTGTTCCCTGTTGCATTGTGGTGGGGATTCTGGCGGTGGGCGAGCGCGACCCCATGGGCGACGCACACCTCACGCTGCTATCGCTCGAAGCGATCGGCCTAGCGCTGCTGGCTGCCATGCTGCCGCTGAAGCGCACTCTGGCCACGGCGCTGCTGGCGGGCTGCCTAATTGATTTCTCGCTCGGCATTGTCCTGCAGGCCAAAGTGGAGCACCTGGAGAATACACCCGGCGACACGGTTTTCACCGGTGTGAGCGTGGTGGATGGAAAGTACATTGAGGGCGATCCAGGCGCACATTCGCTTTCGGTGACGGCGGGACGAAACTGGTTTCGCAAACATCAGTACGAACTTTGCCGGCTCTGGCTGGCGGAGTTGCAAGGCAAGCCAGGCGCGCAGCAGCTTGCCAATACCCTGACTTCGCAGCTAGACGAGGATCGCACTGCCTGGAACGGTTGGTACGCGAGCCATGGAGGCTCGGTGGAGTTTCTCGGCGACCACACCGGCTTGTGGCCAATGCTGCTCCTGCTGCCCGTCGCGGCGGGACTCATGAAGAAGCTGTGGGACGAATCGCGCGATCACTTGTGAATGTCGTAGATGTAGAAGCTGTGCCCCACAATCGCGATTGGCTGAGTGCGTGCAAGCCAGTGAGTGGCGCCCGGCAATTCGCGTGCGGTCAACGCTGGAATGCGAGCCAGCCAGTGCGCGCTCACCGCGTACAATCCCGCATCGGGCTGTGGATGTGTCGCCAACTCGCGGACGGCGTCTTTGTCATTGGGAAGCCCATACACATCGGGCGGGAAGGATCCGAAGTACGCGAGGCGCAAGGGGCGGCCGCCGGCATTTCCTGCCATCCAGGTACGAAGCTGTTTCAGCCCTTGGCCCCAATCCACGTTACTGTCGTCCAGCCATTCGGGACCGCACTGGCTGCCGCCGTCCCAGCCGATCCGCGCGGGGTGGTTTATGCAAGCCGCTTCATTGAAGTAGGCCAGGTGATCGGGGTAGATGCCGATCGCGGCGGTGAGTAGCCAAAGACAGAGTACCGTCGCAACCGCGCGCGCCCACATAGCCGATTTCGAAAACAGCCACGCCAGTCCCATTCCGCCCAGCAGGTAGGCAAAGGGCAGCGCGGGGATCAGGTAGCGGATGCCGAGGTCGTCCGCAAATAGCGAATAGGCTCCGGCGAGAAATAGTGGCGGGGCCAAGAGGAACAGTTTGTGGAGCAGTGTCAGAGATTCCGACCGGATAGCCATGAATAGTCCCAGTGCGACCAGGATCAGGCAGGCGAGCGGTTCCTTCAGAAGATACGCGACTAGAAAATAGCTGGCGAAGCGATGTCCCAATTTCCCAGCGAGGAACACCTGGTAATTCGGATCGTGATCGACATTCACGGCGCGGACACCGTCCACGTAAGACCCGATTCCGGACGGCGAAAAGTAAACCGCCTGAATTACCAGCAGCGCCACCAGGACCATTACGAGGATCGCGAGGATCGCCGACAAATATTCACGGCCGGATTGCCCCAGCACCTCGACAAACACCTGCTCGTGCGACGAGGACCGTACGCTCGCCAGCACCAGCAGGCATGCGACCGGAACCAGGAACAGAGCCGAGAATTTTGCAGTCAATGCCAAGCCTAACGTCACGCCGCACCACAGCAGAGGTTTCCACCCCGGATTGCGAACGTATCTCCACAGGGCCATTACGAACAGCAGTCCGAATGCCGCGACTCCGACGTCGGTGGTGACCAGATAGGAGTGCGCCAGAATAGTGGGATCGAGCGCGTACAGAAACAGCGCGCCCAGTGCCGCGGCCTCGCCCACCATTTCGCGGCCCCAGAAATAGATCAGGGCTCCCAGCAGCGTCGCCAGCAGCACAAATGGCAGCCGCGCCCAGAGCATCACTCGATCCGGGCCGTAGGCTGCGATGATCGAGTTTCCCACCGGCCATTCGAGTCCGGCGCCGCCGCGCGCCAGGTTTCGCGCATCGGATGTCCCCGGCCACTTCACGCCGGCCAGCAGCAGCGATAGGGCACTAAGTTCTTTGAGCAGCGGCGGATGTTGCCTGTTTGCGGTGAAGTTACCTGTTTCCAGATACGACATCCCGGCTGCGATGTGCGCCGGTTCATCGAAAACCGGACTCTTAACACGGCTGGAGAGGAAACTCTGCCCCGCAAAGATCGCCAGCAGCGCGATCGCGATGAGCGGACCTGCCTTTGCTGGGTCTCGCAAGGTTCGCCTACTGCCCCTTGGTGAGCATGTTCGTCCTCATCATTTCTTTCATATTGTAGTCAAACGATGTAGCATGGAGCGCACGATGCGGATCAATACTTACCTGACATTCAACGGACAATGCGAGGCGGCCTTCCGGCATTACGAGAAGTGCCTGGGCGGCAAGATTGTCTTCATGCTGAAGTATGGCGATTCGCCGATGGCCGGAGACACGCCGACGGAACGTCGAGACCATATTCTCCACGCGACGTTCCAGTTGGGCGATCAGGTGTTAGGTGGCGTTGATTCACCGCCGGAGACATACCGGAAGCCGCAGGGCTTTTTCGTGACGCTCAATCTAAGCGACGTCGCTGAGGCAGAGCGCATCTTTGCCTCGCTCGCCGAGAACGGCAACGTGCAAATGGCGCTGCAAGAGACTTTCTGGGCCAAGCGATTCGGCGTGCTGGTAGATCAATTCGGCACGCCGTGGATGATGGATTGCGCGAGCGAAGGGGTCTAAGATAAGCAGGTCGGATCGGGCACTCTGGCGCCGTCTAGGCCGCAGATCTGCCCGGCATTCAGCACGATTGCCTTTTGCCGTTCATCCAGGTCTTTCCACTCGACATACATCATCGGAATGTTGCTCAGATGGAACTTCAGAACCCGCTCTCTTCCTGACAAGCTGGTCCAGAGCCCGGCAATCGTGGCCTGTGCGTTTGACATGGCTAAGTATAGCCGATCGGCGCTAATTCCACCTGAGTATTTCGCGGCTCTCTACTTTCGCGTCATCCAACTCGATGCCGTATCCGGGCCGGTCCGGTAGCACGAACCGCGCCCGCTGCAGCACGGGCGGGTTCTTCTCAAAGTGGTAATACTCGCGCATCTTCAAGATGAGGTATTCGGCCAGCGGACAGACCGCCGGAGATTGGCTGGCGATCACGTGCAGCGCGGCGTGCAGGCTGTGGCCGTGCGGAATCACAGGCACGTCGAAGATGGAAGCCAGGGTGCAAATCTTCTGCAACTCCGTGGTGCCTCCACACCATTCCGGGTCGCACTGCACTACGCCGAGCGCGCCTTCCTTCAGGTAGTCGTAGACTTCCCAACGACCCTGGATGTGCTCCCCCGATGCGATGGGGATCGAAGTGCCTTTGTGCAACTCGGCGAAGCTTCCGATCTTCTCCGCCTGCGTGGCCTCTTCAATCCAGCGCGGCCGATAGCGTTCCACCTGCTTCGCCCACTCCAGCGCGTAGCTGAGGTTCCAGCCGCTGTAGACATCGAACATCAGTTCGGTCTCTTCACCCACCGCCTCGCGCAGCAGTCGCACCAGTTCTACGTTCTTCTTGAGGCCGTCGTAGCCATCGCCCGGGCCGTACGCCAGAAACCATTTCTGGTAGCGGAAACCGTCCTTCTTCACTTGTGCGGCGCGTGCCTGCGCTTTGTCCGGTTCGAGCGAATAGCCCAGGCAACTGGCATACGCCTCCACCGAATCGCGCGTTGGCCCGCCTAACAGACGATAAACGGGCGTGTTGAAATAGCGGCCGCGAAGGTCCCACAGCGTGTTATCCACGGCGCTGATGGCCATCAGGAAAAAGCCGCGGCGCGAGTGGCGATTGCTGCGATACATCTGGTCCCACAACTTCTCGCCGGCGAGCGCGTCTTTGCCCATCAGGAACGGGCGCAGTTGCTGATCGACAACAATCGCAACCTCTTTATCGATCGGTCCGTAAAAACCTTCCGCGCCGGTGTCGGTCTTGATCTTGAGATAAATCGCCGTTGCTGTGTTCTTCACCGCGGTAGGATTGGCCGCGTCCTGATAGGGCTTGGGACGCAGTTCATCGTAGATGAACAGCGGGTTGACCTGATATTGCTGATCGACGCCGCGGAGCGTGTCGACGTGCCCGCGGACCTGCCAGATCTCGATGGCGGCGATCTTCGCCGGCTTGGTTTCGGCCAAAGCCGGAATCGCCGCCAGTGCTGCCAGGAACTGACGTCTCGCCAACATGATCTAACCCCTGAAATAAAGATAGGAGCAGAGGATGCAAGTGATCACAAGTACGGACGCGGCCACTTCGCGCCAGTCCCAACTGCCGCGGGTATGGGCGCGATCTTCGTGAGTGGTGGTCTCCAAGGTCAGGCTCTTGATTTGCGCGGGGTCGGGCACTGCCGTCATGTGGCTCACCACTACCATCACGATGGCTGAGACGATGGTGATCAGCACGCTGAAATACTGGAAGTAGATGTTGTTGACGATCCACAGGAAGGAGCCGTGCGGGTAGCCATTGGCAAACCCCGCCAGTCCAAGCGTCACGGGCGTATCCACCAGCATGCGGAAGATGCCGAGCACGAAGCCGACGATCATGGCCCACAGCGCCCCTTGGGCGTTCATCCGCTTCATAAACACGCCGAAGAAGAAGACCACGAAAATCGGCGGGGCGAGGTAGCCTTGTACCGCCTGCAGGTAATTGTAGAGGCCTTGCGCGCCCTTGATCACCGGAATCCATGCCAACGCGATCAACACCATCGCAACGGTGGCCATGCGGCCGGTGAACACCAGTTCGTGCTGCGTGGCTCGCGGCTTCCACTTTTCGTAGAGGTCCACCGTGAAGAGTGTGGAGCAGGCGTTGAACACGCCGGCCAGCGATCCCATGAGCGCCGATAGCAAACCCGCCACCACAAGGCCGCGCAGTCCGGCCGGCAGCAGGAACTGCACCATCATGGGGAAGGAGCCTTGCGCTATCGAGGGAATGGCATGTCCGTCGGGGCCGATCATCGGCGCCAACTCGGGGATCTTGCCGCTGCGTGCCAGAGCGAAGCATACCAGGCCCGGAACGATGAAGAGGTAGACGGGCGCTAGTTTGAGGAACGAGGCGAAGATGCTACCGCGGCGCGCGGTGCGTTCGTCGGGAGCGCCCAGTGCGCGCTGCACAATGTACTGGTCCGTGCACCAATACCACAGGCCGATGATGGGAGCGCAGAAGAGCATGCCGAGCCACGGGAAGTTGTCGTTGAAGTACCAGGCCTGCTTCACCACATGGCCGGCGGCGTTCGTTTCCATTACGGGCGACCACGTGGACTCCACGCCGGCCGGGATCAGCGGCTTCCAGAGATTGAACATATCGGAACCGCACCAGTGGCGCAGTTCACCCCATCCGCCGAGTTTGTCGAGTCCGTAGAAGGTGAGCGAGGCGGATCCCAGAATCAGGACCACCACCTGCACCGCGTCATTGTAGGCCACCGCGCGCATGCCTCCAAGCACGGTGTACAAGCCGGTGAGCGCGATCACCATCACTGAGCCGAGCCAGAAACTGTCGATGTGCGTGCCGGCGATGTCCAGGCTCATCTCGGGGAAGAGCGTGGCGAAGACCACGCCGCCGGCGAAGATGCCGACCGCGATTTTCGAAACGATGAAGGTGATGATGGAAACGATGGAGAGGACGTAGCGCGATTGCACGCTGAACCGGCGTTCCAGAAACTCCGGCATGGTGAAAACTTTGGAGCGCATGTAGAAGGGCACGAAGACCCATCCCAGAACCAGCAGGCACCAGGCGTGCAGTTCGTAATGCGCCAGGGCCACGCCGCTGGTAGCGCCGGCTCCGGCCAGTCCAACCACGTGTTCCGAGCCGATGTTGGAGGCGAAGATGGACGCGCCGATGACCCACCATCCCAGGTTGCGGCCGGCGAGGAAGTAGTCTGTGGTGGAGTCCTTACCTTTGCGAACCACCCACCAGGCGACGCACAGCAGGATTGCAAAGTAGATTCCGATGACCGCCCAATCGATTTCTGTGAGGTTCGATTTCGTCATTTAAGGATCCTTAAGTTCGAGGTAAAAACAATTGTAGTCGAGCGCGTGCGGCCGCGCATGAAAAAGTTCACATGCAGACACCACCCCGCCGATGTGCGGCCCGCCGCCGCGGGCGCTAAACTCGATTTGGAGGATCTATGCCGGAGCATGATGATGTTCGGCCGCGAACGGCGGTATTGACCAGAGGATTCGACCCAAGCCTGTCGGTAGGGTCGGTACGGCCGGCAGTATTTCGCAGTTCCACATTTGCGTTTGCGAGCCCGGAAGCTGCCGAGCACGCCTTTGCCGTCCTCAGCGGCAAGATCCCGCCTGCAACTGGGGAACGCGCCGATCTGATCTATGCGCGCTTCTCCCATCCCAATTCCGAAATCCTGGAAGACCAGATTGTACCGCTCGAAAGCGGTGCGAAGCACGCTGCGGCATTTAATTCCGGAATGGCGGCCATCATGACGGCCTGCTTTACCTATGCGCGGCCGGCCAGCACCATCGTGTACACCACTCCTTTGTATGGCGGGACCACGGGGCTGATCCACAGCTTTTTGGAGCCGTTCGGAGTGCGCGGTATTGCCGTGCCGGGCGGCGACCGCGCAGCCATGGAAGCGGCCATCCGCTCGGCCGAAAACTGCTGCATCGTGCTGCTGGAGACGCCCGCCAATCCCACGATGCTGATGACCGATATCGAACATGCCGCTCAGGAGGCGGCTAAGCATCCGGACAAACCGGTGGTGATGGTGGACAACACATTTCTCGGTCCCACCTTCCAGCACCCGCTGCTGTTGGGCGCGGACATCGTGCTGTATTCGGCGACGAAGTATCTTTCGGGCTTTAGCGACATGGTGGCAGGCATAGCCATCACGAAGAGCTCCGAGATGATACGCAAGATTCGCAGCCGCCGCAATATGTTCGGCAACATTCTGCCGCCCGATGAATGTTGGATGCTCGACAGCCGTCTGCCCACGGTGGGATTGCGCATGAACCGGCAAAGCAAGAACGCGCAACGTGTGGCGGAGGCGCTCCACGGTCACAGGCATCTCAGCGCCGTTTACTACCCGACGCTGTTCACCGATCCCGAGCAGAAGCGCATTTTTGAGAAGCAGTGCGATTTTCCCGGCGGCATCTTCTCCGTGGAATTCTCGGGCGGAAAGGCGGCGGCTTTCGAATTCCTGCGGAATCTGCGGATCGCGAAGAACGCAGTGTCGCTAGGCGGCGTGGAAACGCTGGTTTGCCATCCCAAGAGCACTACGCATTCGGGGATGAGCGAGCAGGAACTGAGGGAATCGGCGGTGACCGATGGGCTGGTGCGCGTCTCGGTGGGGATCGAGGACTGGCGCGATCTGCTGGCCGATTTCGAGCAGGCCTTGGCGGCTGTGGGGTAGGGGTGGCGCGGACTCTCAGTCTGCCGCGCCGGGACTTGTGTCGGCGCTAGCTCCAAGCGTTCCGAAGAGTCGGGAAGCAGCAGGCAGCGTGCCTGCGCCACTCGGTTTCGGCAGCCAGAAAACGTGCCATTTCACGTAGGCCATCACAAGCCGGTCCCACCACCCGTGAAGCCTCGCGAGTTCGGCGTCAAGAATCGCGTGCAGGCGATCGCTCTGGGCGTCCTCCTTGTATTTGGTGGTATGTTCCGGCTCGATCATGGCACTCTGCTTCCGTCGAACTCGATCAAGTGGTTCACGCGGTCTCCCGCAAGATAGCCGTTAGAGGCCCGCGGCGCGTCCCACGCTACAATTAAATTTAGTCCAACCTCAAGAAGGAAACTCCGTGACAGGTCACGAAATCAGACAGCGCTTTCTCGACTTTTTTGCCTCCCGCGGGCACCGCGTGGTGCGCAGCTCATCGCTGGTGCCGGCCAACGACCCTACCCTGCTGTTCACCAACGCAGGCATGAATCAATTCAAGGACGTCTTCACCGGCCTGGAGAAACGCGACTACAATCGCGCTACCAGCTCGCAGAAATGCGTGCGCGCAGGCGGCAAGCACAACGACCTGGAGAACGTGGGCTACACGCGCCGCCATCATACGTTCTTCGAAATGCTGGGCAATTTCTCGTTCGGCGATTACTTCAAGGCCGACGCCATCGAGTTCGCGTGGGATCTGGTCACCAAAGACTACGGCCTGCCCAAGGACAAACTCTACGTCACCGTCTTCCGTGAAGACGATGAAGCCGAGGAGTTGTGGCAGAAGGTCGCCGGCGTGCCCAAGAGCCGCATCTTCCGCCTCGACGAGGCCGACAACTTCTGGCAGATGGGCGACACCGGGCCGTGCGGTCCGTGTTCCGAGATTCACTACGACCTGGGTGTGGAGGCCGCTGAGAAGGGGCGCGAGCATGAGCAGTTTCCCAACGACGCAGGCGGCCGCTTCGTCGAAATCTGGAACCTGGTGTTCATGCAGTTCGACCGCGATTCGTCGGGCAAAATGACTCCGCTCCCGCGGCCTTCCATCGATACCGGCCTGGGCCTGGAGCGCGTCGCCGCGGTGCTGCAGGGCAAGCTCTCGAATTACGATACCGATCTGATTTGGCCGATCATCGAGCACGCCGCCGAGTTGTTCGGTGTGACGCCTGGCGCCGACGCGCGTGTCGATACCGCCCTGCGCATTGCCGCCGACCATGCGCGCGCCGCCGAGTTTCTGATTCACGATGGGGTGCTGCCGGCCAACGACGGCCGCGGCTATGTGCTCCGCAAGATCATGCGCCGTGCCATGCGCAACGTGCGCCTGATCGGCGTGGAAGATCCGTTCCTGTATAAGATCACGGGGTTCGTGGCGGAACTGATGCGGCCCGCCTATCCCGAGCTCATGGAGAGCGTGCAGCGCGTGGCTCGCGTGGTGAAGGACGAAGAGCATCGCTACGCCACCACGTTCCTCGAAGCGGAGAAGGTCTTCAACGACGAGATTAAGAAACTCGACAGTCACACCATTCCCGGCGCCGTCTCGTTCAAGCTCTACGACACATACGGGCTGGCGCTCGACGAGCAGGAGGAGATGGCGCGCGAGAAGGGTCTGGCCATCGACCACGAGGCTTTCAATCAAGCCATGGAGCAGCAGCGCGAGCGCGCCCGTGCGAGTTGGAAGGGCGCGGAGAAAGGCGCGGTAGTCCCGGCATATCAGGAACTGCTGCAGCAGGGCCGCACGAAATTCCTGGGCTATTCCGACCTGCAGGCGAACTCGCGTGTGGTGGGAGTCCTGGTGGACAAACAGTCGGTGCAAGAGGCGCCGGCCGGAGCTACCGCGGAGCTGGTTTTCGAGCAGACGCCGTTCTACGCCGAAGCCGGCGGACAGGTAGGCGACCGCGGCGCGCTGTACAACGAAGCGGGCGAGAAAGTCGCTGATGTAGAGACGGTGTTCGCCGGCGTGCCCGGCCTCTCAGTGCACCGCGTGACTACGCACACGCCCATCCACGTTGGCGACTCGCTGCGCGCCGAGGTGGCCGCGACGCTGCGCGATTCCACGCGGCGTAACCATACGGCGACCCATCTGCTGCATGCTTCTTTGAGGCAGGTGCTGGGGACGCACGTGAAACAGGCCGGCAGCGTGGTGGAGCCGGGGCGCCTGCGCTTCGACTTTACGCACTATGCAGCCATGGACCGCGCCGAACTCGAAGAGGTGGAGCGGCTCATGAATGAGCAGATTCTGAAGAACACGCAGGTGGAGACGAACGTCCTGCCGCTGGAGCAGGCCATCGCGACCGGCGCCATGGCGCTGTTCGGCGAAAAGTACGGCGAGCAGGTGAGAGTAGTATCGGTGCCCGGTTTCAGCCGTGAACTGTGCGGCGGCACACACGTGAGCCGCACGGGCGACATTGGTGTGGCCAAGATCGTTTACGAAGGCAGCATCTCGGCGGGCGTTCGGCGCATTGAGGCCATCACCGGCGATGCGGCGCTGCGGCAATACCAGGAGTCCTCGAGTTCCCTGAAGCGCATCGCCGACATGTTCCGCGCTTCCGAGCCCGAGTTGATCGAGCACGTGGAGAAAGCGCTGGCCGCCGAGCATGCCATGAAGCGGCAGGTGGAGCAGTTGAAGGAAAAGCTGGCGCAAGCCGCGTCGGCGGGTCTGGAATCGCAGGCCCACACGGTGAACGGCGCGCGTGTGCTGGCTGCGCGGATCGACGGCATGGACCGGGCGCAGATGCGGTCGCTGGTGGATTCGCTGCGCAATAAGTGGAAGAGCGCGGTGGTGGTCCTGGCGTCGGCGGAAGACGGCGCGGTCTCGATTGTGACAGCGGTGACGAAGGACCTGACGGCGAAGGTGCATGCCGGGAAATTGGTGGGCACCCTGGCGCAAGCGGTCGGAGGCAAGGGCGGCGGACGTCCCGACATGGCGGAGGGAGGCGGCAAAGATGCGTCTGGGCTCGATGCCGCGCTGGCCGGCATCTACCGCGAAGTGGAGAGCAAGCTGGCGGCATGACCGAATCCTTCGACGCGCTGGTGGTGGGCGCCGGCCCCACCGGGCTGGCGTGTGGCATCGAGCTGCAGAATCGCGGCGTGAAGACGGTGATGATCGAGAAGGGGTGCGTGGTGAACTCCATTTACCACTACCCCACCAACATGACGTTCTTCACCACGCCGGAACTGCTAGAAATCGGAAATATTCCGATGACCAGCCTCAATGACAAACCGAATCGGACAGAGGCGCTGAAGTACTACCGCAAAGTGGCGGACCACTTTCATCTGGACGTGAGGCAATACGAGAAGGTGGATCGCATTGCGGGTGAAGACAACGCGTTCGAAGTTTACACCACTGACAAACTCGGCGTGAACCACGTTTACGCCACTCGCAAAATCGTGCTGGCTACGGGCTACTATGACGTGCCCAACCTGCTCAACATCCCGGGTGAAAACCTCGATAAGGTGATCCACTATTACAAAGAAGCGCATCCCTATTACAATCTCGATGTCGCTGTGATCGGCGCGAAAAACTCGGCAGCTATTGCCGCGCTCGAACTCTACTGGACGGGCGCGCGGGTTACGCTGATCCATCGCGGCGCGGGTATTTCCGATCGCGTGAAGTACTGGATCAAACCGAACATCGAGAATCGGATCAAAAACGGCGAGATTCGCGGTTATTTCCATTCGCGCGTGCTTGAGATCCGTAAAGACTCAATTGTGTTACAAACGCCTGAGGGCGAAGTTGTTTTGAAGAACGATTTCGTTTTCGCCCTGGTGGGGTATCAGCCCGACTTGGAATTTCTCAATGCTACGGGAATTGTGCTGGAGCCGGACACGCAGCGGCCGCGCACCAATCCCGAGACGTTGGAAAGCGATCGCGCGGGAGTTTACCTGGCGGGAGTGATCGTGGCGGGCATGCACACCAACGAAATCTTCATCGAGAACGGAAGATTTCACGGTCAGTTGATCGCGCAATCGATCGCCGCAAAATTGTAGTTGGGTAGGCAACGCCTCCCATAATTGTCAAGCGCCACGACTATGGTTCAGTTCCAGTACCAGCCTATTACTTTTGGAAAGGTTCGGGTAAATCCCACGCGGTTAATCGAATTTAATGTGAACGGTGGGTGAATTCGCGCGTAAAATTGTCCTCACTAATACACGGTTTTACGCATCCTTCTATAGAGAGCTTGAAACGAAACTGCATTTCGCTGAATCTAAGTATGTGAACGGGAGGCCCGACATGTTTCAGTCACTTCTCAACAATCTATTCGGTTGTTCGCACCAACGCACCACTTTCCCCATGACCCCGGGGCGGCGTCACTCCGGTCCTCCGGTACTGAACGCGACCCGGGTAGGCACTTACGTTGTGTGTCTCGATTGCGGTAAAGAGTTTGCGTATAACTGGAATGAGATGCACATCGGAGCGCCGCAGCACGGGGCCAGCACCGAGACGCAGCCCATGTTCCGTTAGCGCTTCGACTCCGCAATTAACTGCGCTACTTTGGAATCCGGTCCAACCGGCTCGATAAAAATGATCGATTTCTCCGCGACGATCATGCGGTCGGGCCCGTGCCATTCCTTGCCCCGTTTGACCAGCATGTTAGACACAGTCTTAGTGTCGGGGTTCTGTGCGCTCTGCACGTAATAGACGTCGTGGAGCACGGGAAACGCCGAGCCCAAACCCTCGATATGCCCGAAGTACACAGACCCGTTGGTGAGCAGGATGGCGTAGTATTTGTTCGGGTCGATGGTCGCGGAGGCGGGGTTGGCGGGTTGTTGGAGCTTGCCACAACCGGAAGTGGTCAGCATGACGCTTACAACCGTGATTGGCAGAAGACACTTGAGCATTGGGCGATTGTAGCAGAGCCTAGTCAAGGCGTAATGCTGCCCAGCACCACAGCCCGCCGCGCGCCAGTCGCCGCTGGCAAATTGGATGGCCGGCGCCGCCAAGTCTCGTGTGCAAGGATGCCGAACGCGATAGCCTCCTTCGCGTCGGCATCGATGCCGTGATCGGTAGAGGTGGAAATCGCGAGCTCCGGTAGAAAGCCTGCCAGGTGCCCCATGATCTGGGGATTGTGCGAGCCGCCACCGGAGACGATCAGGTCCGCGGCGCCATATGATCGCGCAGCACGTGCGATGGTCACCGCGGTCAGGACCGTTACCGTCGCGATCAAGTCGGGCATGGGCAGGCCGGCTTGTTTGAGTCGCGCGACGAACTCCACACCATATTGTTCGCGCCCGGCGCTTTTCGGCGGGCGGCGGCGATAATACGAATCGCGCAGTAGTCGGTCGAGCAGCTTGCGATTTACGTTGCCGCTCTTCGCAATCCGGCCGCCGCGATCGTAATTCAATTTCCCATTGGTGAACTCGCGGGCCAGGGCATCGATCGCCATGTTGCCCGGGCCGGTATCGAACGCCACTACGTCGCCGCGCGGCGGAATGACGGTGATGTTCGCGATCCCACCGATATTCAGGGCGATGCGAGTACGCTTGGGATGGCGGAAGAGCAGGGCATCGACGTAAGGCGCCAGCGGCGCGCCCTGTCCGCCGGCGGCGATATCGCGAGAGCGGAAATTCGAGATCACGGGCACACCCGTGCGTTCGGCCAGCACCGCAGGCTCCCCCAATTGCAATGTGTTGGAGCGTCCTTCGTGATAGACGGTTTGGCCGTGACAGCCGATCAATTGCACGGGTCCGAAGCGCCCAACAGCGCGCTCCACGGCGCGCCCATATAATTCCGCCAATTGGAAATTCAGGCGCGATATGGCGGCGGTCGTGGTGGTGGTGTTTGAGACGGCCAGAATTGCTGCGCGCACCGCCGCGGGGTAGGGTGTGGATTGAAATCCGATCGTGCGAATAGGCGGATATTCAATAATGGCCACATCGATGCCATCGAGCGAAGTCCCGCTCATAATTCCGGCGATTTTCATTGGCCCACCTAATTTCTCTTCAGCTCTTTCTGCAATTCCGAGAGCAATTGCAGCGCCTCAATCGGCCTGAGCTGATCTAAATTCAATTCACGAATGCGCCCCGCGATGCTGTAGCCTACGGGTTCGAAAAGCTGGATCTGCACGGGCCCATCGTCCTCCGCCTTGGCCAATTCTCCCGTCACCGCGTGTTCGGTGCGCTCGTGCAGTTTCAATACGTCGCGCGCCCGCTCAATCACGCTCAGCGGCAAGCCCGCCAGCCGCGCCACTTCGATACCATATGACCGGTCGGCCTTGCCCGGCTCCACTTTACGCAGGAAAATAATGTGGTCGCCCGCCTCTTTCACTGAGACCATCAGATTGCGCACGCCATCCAGTTGCTCGGCGAGCTCGGTGAGCTCGTGATAATGCGTGGCGAACAGCGTCTTGGCCCGCGTCCGCGTATGGACATGCTCCACCACCGCCCACGCCAGCGCCAGCCCATCGTACGTCGAAGTGCCGCGGCCCACTTCGTCGAGCACTACGAAGCTGCGGGGCGTCGCGGTGTTGAGGATCACTGCCGTTTCGGTCATCTCCACCATGAACGTGGACCGCCCGCGCGCCAGGTTATCCGAAGCTCCGATGCGCGTGAAGATGCGATCGATGATCGGTAGGGTAACCGACTCCGCGGGCACGAACGATCCCATTTGCGCCAGGATTGCGATCAGCGCCGCCTGCCGCAAGTAAGTGGATTTGCCGCCCATGTTGGGCCCCGTGATGATGCCGATCAGGTCGGTGGTGTCGTTCAGATAAAGATCGTTGGGAATGAAGCGGCCGGAGTCCTGATCGGAGATGCGTTCGATCACGGGGTGCCGTCCGGCCATGATGCGCATTTCACCGGTCTCGGAAAACTGCGGCCGGTGATATCGATTCTCGGCGGCTACCTGCGCCAGCGAGGCCGTGACATCCAGTTCGGCCACCGCGGCGGCCGTGGCGCGAATTCGCTGCGCTTCGGCGGCGGCGCGCTTGCGCACATCGGCGAAGAGTTCCTTTTCCAGCGTCAGGATCTTCTCTTCCGCGTCCAGAACCTTGCGCTCGTAGTCCTTCAACTCGGGCGTGGTAAAGCGTTCGGCGTTGGCCAGCGTCTGCTTGCGTTCATAATCGGCGGGAGCGAGGTGCAGATTGGCGCGCGTGATTTCGATGTAGTAGCCGAACACGTTGTTGAAGCGCACTTTGAGCGATTGGATGCCGGTGCGCTGGCGCTCCCGCGCTTCAATCTGCGCGATGTACTGCTTGCCGTTCTGGCTCAGATCGCGAAACTCGTCGAGCTCGGCATGATAGCCGGCGCGAATGGTTCCGCCATCCACCAGGTTCAGGGGTGGCTCGTCGGAGATCGCGTTGAGGATGAGGCTGGCGACGTCGGGGAGCTCGTCGAGCCGATCGTGCAACGACCGCAGGCGAGCCGCCTGCTGCGTATCGAAGCAGCGCTTCAGTGTCGGGATCTTTTCCAGCGAACGGCCGAGAGCCAGCAGATCGCGCGGACCGGCGGAGCCGAGTGTGACCTTGGCCAGCAGCCTTTCCAGATCGAGGATGTCGGCCAGATGCTTGCGCAGTTCTGCGCGCAGGATGGTCTGCTGCAGTAGTTCGCCGGTAGCGTCGAGGCGCTGCTCGATTTCGGCGCGATCCATGGAAGGGCGCAGCAGACGCTGTCGCAGGAGACGGCCGCCCATGCCGGTCTGCGTCTGGTCCAGCACTGCTAGCAGAGTCGCGCCGGAAGACTCCGCGAAGATCGGTTCCACCAGTTCCAGATTGCGCACCGTCACCGCGTCCAGAATCATGGAATCGGCGCGGCTGTACCAGGTGGGGCGGTCGAGATGGTCGAGCGCGGCGCGCTGGGTGTCGCGCAGATAGTGGAGAATAGCGCCGGCAGCGCCTACAGCTGCCGGGCGGTTGGCCAGGCCACAACCATCCAGCGAGAGCAGCTTGAAGTGATCGCGCAACGTGCGGTCGGCGTAGTCCTGTGTGAAGATCCAGTCTTCCAGTTCTGTGCGGACGAAGCGCGGCCCCATACGATCCTCGCCCATCAGCAGCGGCAGATCGCCGGGAAAGAGGACCTCGCGTGCGCCGAGTTGTTCCAGCGCGCCGGCCACTTCGCCCGGCTCCATCTCGGTGACACGAAACTCACCGGTAGAGACATCCACGTATGCCACGGCAGAGACAGCGCCTGAGCGGGATACAGCGGCCAGATAGTTGTTTTCCCGCGAGCGCACCAGGTTGGTGTCCATCGCGGTGCCGGGGGTAACGATGCGTGTGATGTCGCGCCTTACCAGTTTCTTGGCGACTTTCGGATCCTCCATCTGGTCGCAGATGGCAACGCGGTGCCCCTTCTGGATAAGGCGCGCAATGTAGCCCTCCGCCGCATGGTAAGGAACGCCGCACATGGGAATGGCAGCGCCCTTCTCTTTGTTGCGTGCAGTGAGAGTGATTTCGAGCTCGCGCGCCGCCACGACGGCATCTTCGAAGAAGAGTTCGTAGAAATCGCCCAGGCGGAACATCAGCAGCGCGTTGGGCACCTGCTCTTTAATGCTGTTGTACTGCCGCATCAGCGGCGTGGAGGCATCTGCCATTTAGCGTTCAGCTTTCAGCAATCGGCCTTCAGCTTTGACTCCCTGTGTAAGTGCGGCGCGCGCCGGAACTGGGATGATGCAAGCTGAGGGCTGAAAGCTGACGGCCGATAGCTTTCGTCAAGCGTAGATCCCTCGGAGTCGGATGGCGTCGGCCACGCGATCGAGCGCCAGCATGTAGGCGGCGATGCGGTTGTTGGTGCTGTGAGCTGAGGCATAGTGGACCACGGCGTCGAAGCTCTCCACCATGATTTCCTGCAGGCGCTCATTGACCAGTTGTTCATTCCAGAAAAAGCCCTGGCGGTCCTGCACCCACTCAAAGTAGGAGACGGTAACACCTCCCGCGTTGGCCAGGATGTCCGGAATCACGAAGATTTTTTTGTCCGCCAGGATCTCATCGGCCAGCACCGTCGTGGGTCCATTGGCGCCTTCGCACAGAATCTTACAGCGCAACCGGTCGGCGTTGCCGGAGTGGACCACGTTCTCGGTAGCGGCGGGAATCAACACGTCGCATTCCAGGAACATGGCTTCATGCTTGTCGCGGTCTTCGCCGCCGGAGAAGCCTGTGATAGAGCCGGTCTCCTTTTTATGCTTCTGCAGCGCCGCGATGTCCAGGCCGTGGGGATTATAAACCGCGCCATCGTACTCCACAATGCAGATAATCTTGAAGCCGGCGGCGCTCATCAGCTTGGCCGCCATGCCGCCCACGTTTCCAAAGCCCTGAATGACTACTCGACTCGATTCCGGAGACAGGCCGAGTATGGGGAGTGCCTGCTGGGTGACGATCATGCAGCCGCGTCCAGTAGCTTCCGGGCGCCCACGCGAACCACCGAGCGCCATCGGTTTGCCGGTGACCACGGCGGTGGTGGCGTGGCGCGAGTGCATGGCATACGTGTCCATGATCCACGCCATGGTCTGATCGTTGGTGTTGACGTCCGGGGCGGGAACGTCGCGCTCCGGCCCAATGAAATCGATGATCTCGGCCGTGTAGCGCCGCGTCAGTTTTTCCAATTCTGTCGTGGAGAGCAGGTTCGGGTCGCAAATCACTCCGCCCTTGGCGCCTCCGAAGGGGATATTGACCACCGCGCACTTCCAGGTCATCCAGGATGCCAGTGCGCGCACTTCATCCAGGCTCACATCCGGAGCAAAGCGGATACCGCCCTTGCCCGGTCCGCGTGCCACCGAGTGTTGCACGCGGTACCCGGTGAACACTTCCAGACGTCCGTCATCCAACCCTACGGGGATGTGTACGGTAATCTCGCGCGACGGCGTGCGCAGTATCTTGCACATGCCGTCATCCAGTTTCAGACGTGACGCGGCTTCATCGAACCTCGCTGCTGCGGCGAGCCAGGGGTTCTTTTCGTTCTCAGTAGATATGGGCGATGTCGACGTGGCCAAAGTCCAGCCTCCGGATTCATTATGGCAGGATCGAGTGTGGTGAGTTTGAACGATGACTGAATTTCCGTCAATACCTGTCACAATGAAAGATCAGGGATGCCCAACAACACAAAAATTGTAGCTACGCTCGGTCCCGCCACCGACGCCCCCGGAATACTGAGTCAGATGATTGCCGCAGGGGCTAATGTCTTTCGCCTGAATGCTTCCCATGGCACGTTGATCGATCATGCTGCGCGCATTACAGCTGTTCGCGGCGCTGCGCGCGATGCCGGCATTCTGGCGGGAATTCTGCTGGATTTGCAGGGTCCCAAAATCCGGCTCGGCCGTTTCGAAAACGGTCACTGCGAGTTGCAGGCCGGCGCCATTTTCACCATCACCACGGAATCGGTGATGGGTAACAGCGAACGCGCATCCACCGGCTACTCCAAATTTGCGCGCGACGTGAAGCCGGGCGACCGCATTCTGCTCTGCGATGGCGCGGTAATGCTGCGCGCTCTCGAAAGCGATGGCGTTTCGGTCAAAACCGAAGTGTTGTGCGGCGGGGTCATTGGCGACAACAAGGGAATCAACCTGCCCGGTGTGCAGGTCAGCATTCCATCGCTCACCGAGAAGGATCTGGCCGATCTGCATTTCGGACTGAACGCCGGAGTCGACCTGATCGCGCTTTCCTTCGTCCGCACGCCCGAGGACGTGAAACAGTTGCGCGACCGTCTGGGTGGCCGTCCCATCTCCATCATTTCCAAAATCGAAAAGCCTCAGGCGTGGGAGAACATCGAGCCGATTTTGAATGTCACCGATGGCGTGATGGTGGCGCGCGGCGACCTGGGCGTCGAGACCGCCCTTGAAAAAGTGCCGCGCATTCAGAAGTCGATTATCCGGCGCGCCCGGCGCAAAGGACGTTTCGTGATTACCGCCACCCAGATGCTGGAATCCATGACGGAGCACTCCACGCCCACCCGCGCCGAGGTGAGCGACGTGGCCAATGCCATCTACGACGGCACCGATGCAGTTATGCTGTCGGCCGAGACAGCCAGCGGCAAATATCCGGTTGAGGCGGTGAGTTTCATGTCGCGCATCGCCGCCGAGGCGGAAGATTCCATTCGCCACAAGGGTTATCAGGACCCTCCGCACACCGCCGATCCCTCCACCGCCGAAATTCTGGCAGACGCCGCGCACCATGCGGCGCGCGAGTCGGCGGCCGCGGCCATCGTGGTGTTTACTTCCACCGGATCGAGCGCGCGGCTGGTGTCGCGCTATCGCCCGCCCGTCTCCATCTTCGCCGTCACGCCGCATGACACCACGGCCCGGCAACTCGCCGTCAATTACGGTGTGATTCCGGTGCTGGCGCCGGACGTTTCCAGCACGGATGAGATGCTGGCGCAGATGGACCGTGTCCTGGTGGAGGGCGGTTACCTGCAGAAGGGACAGCGCGTGGTGTTCCTGGCCGGGCAGCCGGTGGGACGGCCCGGCAGCACCAACCTTATGAAGTTGCACCGCGTGGGAGTGGTGTGACATGCGGGCCGGCGTCCTGATCCTTACCGGATCGAGCGGAATCGCCGCGTCTACCGCGCGCCTGGCAGCGGAGGCGGGCTCGCATCTGGTGATTGCGACGGCAGAGTCGGAGTCCGGTTGGGAATTGGCAGCGGAGACTGGCGCGGAATGCTGGATCGGCGATCTGACGCGCCCGGAAGCGGCCGAATCCGTCGTGGCGATGGCAGTGCAGAAGTTCGGCCGTGTGGATGCCGTGTTCAACGCCGCGGGCTTGAGCGGACGGCGGTTTGGCGATGGCCCGGTGCATGAATGCAGCGACTATGGTTGGGAACACACACTGGCGCACAACCTGAAGAGCGTGTTTCATATGTGCCGGGCCGCTATCGCGCACATGCTTGTCCAGGAACCGGCCGCTAATGGGATTCGCGGCTCCATTCTCAACATGGGGAGCGTGCTGACGGAGTCGCCGGAGCCGCATTACTTCGCCATGCATGCTTACGTCGCCGCCAAGGGCGCGGTCACCGCCATGAGCCGGTCGATGGCTTCGTATTACGCTCCGCACAAAATCCGCGTCAACGTGATCGCGCCGGGAGTGGTGCGAACACCAGCCAGCGCTCGTTCCAATAGCCAATCTGAGCTATTCGAATTTATCCAGAAGAAACAACCGCTAACTGGTGATATGGTGGATGCTCAAGATGTCGCGCGCGCGGCTCTCTTCCTGCTTAGTGAGGAAGCGCGGCCCATTACCGGCGAAGTCTTGACGGTGGATGCTGGTTGGGCAATCACCAACTCTTGAAAAAGCCGGAGCACAATACCCCATGGTGGTTTTAGGTATCGATATCGGAGGAGCGCAGATCAAAGCGGGAATGGTGGACGAGAAGGGCGCGATTCTAGCCTCTCGTACCATCCCGACGCCAGGCGATCTGGAGACGTTCCTGCCTTCGCTACACGACGCCATCCGTTGGCTGCGCGAAGCCACCGTGGAACCTTCCGGTGTGGGTGTAGGGTGCAAAGGCATCATCGACCCGGATAGCACCGAAGTGCAAGTGCTGCGGGGCGGCCTGCATTACCTGGAAGGTTTGCGTCTCAGCGATTTGGTGGGGCTTCCGCTCGAAGTCCCGGTCTTTGCCGATAACGATGCGCGCGTGGCAATGGCTGGCGAGATGGTATGGGGAGCGGCCCGCGGACGCCAAAACGTGCTGATGCTGACGCTCGGAATGGGAGTGGGTGGCGCGGCCATCGTGAACGGCCAATTGCTGCGGGGGCACTCGGGTGTGGCTGGACAACTGGGGCACTTGACCATCGACCCGTACGGCCCTCCCTGTTCGTGCGGCAACCACGGTTGCCTGGAAACGGCATTCTCGGCGCGCGCCATCGAAGGCGAGGTGTGGGCTGCGGTGCATCGCGGCTGTTCCTCTTCTCTCACGCGCCTGTTTCGCGATCAGCCGCAACTCGCCACCTGCCGCACTATCTTTCAGGCGGCCAGCGAAGGCGATGAACTGGCCAGTTCGATTGTCTCCGGCGCCATCGTGAAACTGGCGGCAGCCATCGCGGGCCTGCTGCATATCTTCGATCCGGAAATGGTGATCATCGGCGGACAGGTTGCCGACGCCGGCGCCGATCTGCTGAACCCCCTGCAAGAACAAGTGTGGAAGCGGTCGCGCGGCCTGTTGGGTCGCGACGTCCCTCTGGTGGAGCAGGAAGTGGCGGACAAGTCCGGTATCGTCGGCGCGGCTGGACTGGCCATGGCGCCGCGGTCGTAGCAACTGAGCGAAACCGCACCCGTCGAACGCTGCACCTATATAGATATTGGCAGGCAGGCTGGTATCATGACGCTCAGATGAACTCCGAAGCTGAGTGCGAAGAGTGCCGTCGGCTCCTCGAATACGCTTCCGGCGCGATTACCAAACAGTTGCGAGCCATAGCCCGGCTCGATTCAGCCCGCATGCGGCAGGCAGAGGGCGTGGCATCGCTCGAAGAGTTGGTGCGCGAAACCAAGCTCAACCGCGAGAATGCGGTTGCTGCTTATCACGAACATCGCCGCAGGCACTCCGCTAAGTGCGAAGCGGCTGCGGCGAACGGAAGTTAGGGGACCGATGAGGCTCGCAGCCTGGGAAACGCGATTCTTTGCGCAATGAAGCGTGGCCCCACATCGGCCACTCCCGTCCACACGTCTTGCACGCCCAGGCCCCAGCCTCCTCGGCAGCGGTCAGCCCCGCGAATGTGCCAGAATACCTGCCGCGTCGCCCGGAACGAGGGAGTATCTTAGCGTGTTTTTTCCGAGCCCCGACTGTTAGGGAGGCGGTGGTTTTCGAAGTTTCTTGGATTCTATTTCGGTAGGTTCGAAAAGCGGGTCCGAGCTTCGCTCGGATTAGCAATCGAGTTTTTTATGAAATTTCGTGGGCTCCAAGCGCATTTCGGCAGGCGAATGTGCCCGTAATTTCCCGAAGTGCAACGCCAAAATTGGCCGGTATTATTTTTCACAGAGCTGACTAAATGCTGTGCCGCCTCTTGCGATATAGCAGCCCCAGTCCCGCAATTCCCATTAATATTCCAGTCGTGGGTTCAGGAGTATCCTGGATGACAATGTCGAAAGCAGCATTGTCGAAGTCCGGTGCTGCAAGGAATCCTCCGTCCCAGCCGGTAATGGAATCGCCGCCGCCCTGCGTCACATCCGGGCCCACTACGTCGGTGGATTGTACGGGCGAGAAAATCTCCCCGCTGCTGCTCAGCGGCAGATTTGCAGAAAACGTAATTGCGAGAAAGTAATTGCCGGGAGTCAATGGACCCAGGCTGCCACGGCTGGCGATGCACGGAAAACCTGCGGACAGTGACGGCAGGCAGGATAGTGTGGAACCAGCGCCATTTCCGCCCGCATCGTCATTCATAATGACGCCGAAGCCGTTCACATCAAAGAGAAACAACTCCGTATCGGAAGCGCCATGAACCACTGGAGTGCTGTACGCGGCGAAGCCGGTTGGATAGAGAATGTTGATCTCGAACATCGAGACGCCGAGGGTGGAATCGATGGTTCCGACGATTCCCGAAAGCCCCGCCACGCCGGTAAGATCCTCGGCGGCGCCCGGTAAGCCGCCGGCTCCGCTTGCCGCAACCACACCGGCAAAAGCAGGGACTACCAGGAGTGCGCCAGCCAGGAAACTCCCAGCAACTTTCAGGGTACGAGCCAATCGAATCTCCTCGACAGTTATTGTCTCCAATTTCAGAAAAAACGCAAGGTATGACTTTTGTATTTCCACCACAATCTCCTTGACTTTTAATCCAGATCGGGCTAAATCAAGAACACTCATGAAGAAAATCGCCAAGAAACTCTTGCGTGTCGCCAGTATTGCGCCCGTACTATTTCAGACCTTAGTAATGGCCCAGAAAGTGGGAGTTCCCAATAATCTGTCTAAGTCGATTTACGCAGGGCTTTATTCTCACTTATCCGTGTCAAAGAATCCGCAAACCATACTCTCCGGCCCAGTTCAAGTTGCAGTAAAGCTACAGGATCCGCCGCTCGTCGTCGCGGTTGGCGTCAATGCGAAACAGAACGGGATTACGATGACTGCTGCCCAGCAGCAGGCCTACCTGGCACAATTGAAGCAGGCACAGGACACGGTGATGGCGCAGATCCGTTCCATGGGGGGCGTCGAAATCGCTCGCGTCAGCAAGAGCCATAATGCGCTGATCGTCAATGTGGACGCGCGCCAATTACAGGCGATGCATGGCATCGGCGGCGTGGTGGCGATTCGCCCGGTGGTCGATTTGCCGCTTTCGCTGGCGGTCACACTGCCGTATATCGGAGCCACGGCGGTGCAGCAGTCCGGCATAACCGGGCAGGGCATCCGGGTTGCAATGCTCGACACCGGCATCGATTATACGCACTACAATCTCGGCGGTTCGGGCAATGTGGCCGACTATCTCACCGCCCTGTCAGCGGCAGGCGGGCCGCCGCCCCCATCGCTGTTCCCAACCTCCAAAGTAATTGGCGGCTTCGACTTTGTCGGCGATACCTGGCCCAGCACACCGAACTTGGCGCCCGACCCGAATCCTCTAGATCTGAACGGGCACGGCAGCCATACCGCCGATATCGTGGGCGGCCACAGCTTGGATGGCCTGCATGTCGGCACCGCTCCAGGAGCCCAACTATATGCCGTCAAAGTGTGCAGCTCCGTGTCCACGTCCTGCAGCGGAGTAGCGATCCTGGAAGGACTCGACTTCGCGCTTGACCCTACCAACTCCGGCGCCCTCAACAATGCCGTCGACGTGATCAGCATGTCGATTGGCGGAGCCTTTGGGCAGAGGGAAGATGATGCCAGCGAAGCCTTCACCGACATTGTGAATTTCGGCGTGGTCAGCGTGGTCTCCGCCGGCAATGATGGAGACATTCCGTACATCGTGGCGCATCCCGCCGCCACGCCTGAGGTTCTCTCAGTCGCAGGCACTACCGCGGTGGGCACCTCTGCTATTCCGCTGGTCATCAATTCGCCGCAGAGCATCGCCGGCATATACGGGAACACGGCAACCCTGGATTTCGCGCCAGTCAACAGCACCGTAAGCGGCAACATCGTCTACGTAGGAAGTGGTTGCCCGGCTGCGGGCAGCACACCGGCCGACACCTATTTGGCCAATCCCGTGGGGGCAATTGCGCTCATCGACCGTGGCGTTTGCTCCGTCAGTCTGAAGATCGACCGCGCGGCTAGCGCTGGCGCCATTGGGGTCCTGATCGGGCTGATTGCTCCCGGCGACGCCGTCAGCTTCGCCAATGGAGGCGGAACCAATTTCGTGCCGTCCCTAGTCATAACCCAAGGCGTCAGCCTGCTGATTCAAGGCGCCACTGGAGCGGTGAACGGCGCCATAAGCCCTAATAATGCCATCCCACTCTCGGCCAACGTGGCCAGCTACTCTTCGCGCGGCCCGAATTACAGCTACAACACGTTGAAGCCCGATATGAGCGCGCCCGGCACCATCACCGCCGCCCAACCAGGCACGGGCAACGGCCAGAGTTCCGAAAGCGGAACGTCGTTTGCGTGCCCGCTAGCCGCAGGTTCGGCCGCGCTCCTGCTCTCGCAGAATCGCTCACTCGGGCCGCTCGACGTCAAGGCTCTATTGATGGAAACGGCGGAGCCGGCCTTGTTTGCCAACTCGGCTACGGAGCCCGGCGTGCTCGCTCCCGTCAGCCGCGTGGGTTCGGGAGAGCTACGCGTCAATCGCGCCGTGGGAGCCAGCACGGCGGTCTGGGACTCCACCAATCCGTTGGGCGTAAGTCTCTCCTTCGGCACTTATCGCCTCAATGCCAACGCCACTTACAAGAAGAAGGTGGTAATTCGTAACTATAGCAATGTATCGCGCACTTACAGCATCACTAATACCTATCGCGATGCTCCCAATTTGACCGCCGTGACCATCAGCATGCCGCCCAGTATCCTGGTGCCGGCTAACAGCACTTCCAGCTTTATGCTGACATTGACCGTCAACGCCGCCGCGCTTCCCGTTTGGACGTTGGACGGAGGGCCCGATGGCGGCAATGGTGAGTTGCTCAACACCGTGGAGTTTGCGGGTTATCTGACTTTCACCAGCGGACCGGAAACCGTGCATATTCCGTGGCACATTCTGCCGCACAAAGCCGCCAACGTAAAACCGGCCACCACGACAGCCGTGAACCTGAGCGGAAACCCTGGATTGGACATGCTCACCAATACCCCCGCCACTCTCGATGGATTGGTGGACGTTTTCTCCCTGACCGGCACAGGAGTGCAATTTCCAGCTTTCGTCCTGCCGGCGCCGGGAGCGGACTACGCCGTAGTCAACTTGCAGGCGGTAGGCGTGCGCCTGATCTGCCTCGATCAGGCTTGTAGCGGCTTCGGTGTGCAGTTCGCAATCAACACGTTCGGCGCCCGGTCGCATCCCGACGTCCCTGCCGAGTTTGACGTGCTGATCGATCTGGATGGCGATGGCAACCCCGATCTCGACGTGTTCAACGAGGACATCGGGCTGGCCACTACCTCCGTCAACAGCGGCCAGAATGGCGTAGTGGTGGTTGACCTTGCCGCAGGGACTGGCACCGTGGTCGCCTACGCGATCGCCGACCTCGATTCCGCTAACGTGATCTTTACGGCGCCGCTCAGCGCCATGAAGACACAAAGCGGCTTGCAGATGTCGCCTTCGGCGCCTTTCAACTTCACGGTGGATGCGTTCGACAACTATTTCACCGGAAACCTGACCGATCAGATCGGCCCAATGAGGTACGAACTCGATTCACCGAAGTTCTACGCCGCCAGCACCGAGTTTTCGGTGCCGGCGAACGGTTCCACGCCGCTCAACATCCTGCCGAACAACGCCGCCAGTCCATTTTTGAGCCTGCCCTACAACGGCAATTCTCCCTCTCATTCGGGATTGCTGTTGATGTACCGGGATGCCCCGGCCGGCCAGGAAGCCACAGTCATCAAAGTGAACCAGTAAGTGGCGCCGGTGGTTATGCCACCGTTCTTCAGTCACTCGTAGCGCAGAGCTTCTGTCGGATTGAGGCGGGCCGCGCGGTTGGCGGGCAGAATTCCGAACACCAGGCCCACCAGGCAGGAGACGCCGAATGCCACCACGATCGCAACCGGAGAAATCGGAATCCGGACGTCTGTGAAGAGACCGACGCTCAATGGAATCGCGACCCCGACTGCGATTCCGATCATGCCTCCCGAGAGGCTCACCATCATCGCCTCAGTCAGGAACTGCAGCAGAATCTCGCGTGCCGCGGCCCCCACCGCCAGGCGCACACCGATCTCGCGCGTCCGCTCCGTCACGGTCACCAGCATGATGTTCATGATCCCGATCCCCGAAATCACCAGAGTGATGGCGGAAACCAGCACCAGCACCAGCGAGAGAATCAGCGAGATGTTCTTGGCCGCCTCCAGGATCGCCGTGAGCGTCTCCACGCGGTAGCGTGCGCCGGGCCGGTGGCGGCCTTCGAGCACCTCCTGAACGCGCACCGCGACATGTTCTACTTCCTCGGGGGAGCGAACTTGCACGTATAGCGGATCGATGCGCTCCACCGGCGTGAAGTAGCGCAGCACCGTCACCGGAATGACGATGGTATCGCGCTGCACTTCGGATTGCCCGAACGTTTCCACGCGCTCGCGGAACGTGCCGATCACCGTAAACTGCAAACCGTACAGCTTGATGGTCTGGTGCAGTGCCGCGTTGCGCGTGCCGTACAGGCGCTCGGCCAGGTGATCTGTGAGCAGCGCGACCTTCTCCCGCATGGCTACGTCGTTGTGATCCAGGAAGCGTCCGGAACTGATCACCAGATTGCGCACTGCGACATAGTCTTCGTCCGTGCCATTCACCTTGACGTCCTGCTGCTTGCCGCCGATCAGCAGTTGGTCCCAGTTGGACATCACGGCTGTAGCCGCTACGATGTCCGGTTTCAGGTTCTGCCGGATGGCGTCCACGTCGGCCACCTTCACGTAGTCGGCTTCGGCGGCGGGATTGGTCGGACCGGCCGTCACGTAGTAGGCGAAGATGATATTCGAGCCTATGCCTTCAATCTGCTGCAGAATGTAGTCGCGGCTGGTAAGTGAGATGGTGACCACCAGGATGACCGAGGCCGTGCCGATCACCATGCCGAGACCGGTGAGCAGCGATCGCACCACATTGGCGCGTAGCGCCTGAACGCTGAAACTGAGGGCTTCGCCGATAAACATTCGGCGCTATCCGCCGTGACCGTTGCGAGCGCGTTCCTGCGCCTGGCGCAGCAGCTTCGTCGCGTCGGAGCGCGGCGGATCGTCAGGTGTCAGGCTGCTGGTCAGGTAGCGCTGCAACAGTTCCTTGGCAAGATCCAGATTGCGGCCACCCTGTATGTACATCTCGGCTTTGGCATACATCAGCCTGGGAAGATTCGGGGCGATTTGGTCGGCGCGCGCAAGGCTCTGGTCCGACTCGGAAATACGTCCCTGCTTGCTGAGGAACTTCGCCAAGTCGATCAGCCGGTCCACTTGGTGGGGCGCCAGTTCGATGGCGTGGCGCAAGTGCGCTTCGGCGGCGGAATACTGCTTGCGGCGCTCCTCAATTCTGGCCTGCGCAAAATACCCATTGCTGGAACTGATGCGCCCCATCTGGTCCGCAATGGTCTGCGCCTTGTCAATGCCGCCGCCCAGGAAGCCGGGCGCTTCCAGGTAATACTCGAACAGGTCGTCCAGGGCATCCAGATCACGCGGGTTCAACTGTGCCGATTTTTCGAAATACTGGCGAGCTTTTGAAGCATAACCGGGCGCCGTAAACGGGCTGGCGGTCTCGGCGCGGCGTCCGAACGCCCGGCCCAGCCAAAGGGCGTACTCGGCATTTTGCGGGTCGCCAGCGAAGGCCTTTTCGAAGAATTCGGAGGCCTTCTTATACTCGCCCTGCATGTAATAATCGCGGCCCATCAAGGCGTTGACGGCCGGGTCTTTCACCGGGATTGCCTGGAGAATTTTAAGGGATTGATCGAAATCGGTTTGATTGTAAAGTGCGCGCGCGCGCTCGAACTCCGGGCTGCCCGCGATCACGGCAGATGCCAGGCAAAATGATACTACAAAGGATTTCAGCAAAGACCCACCCGTTAACTTCAATTATATCTCACCACTTACTAGATGACCGGGAATCGCGCCAGGTTTCGCGCTATTAAACGCTAATCTTAGCGGCGAGCCCCCGTCATCCCATTGATGATGCTCCGACTCGTATCTGGCACGTTCGTCGCCGCCGTCCTGGTTCTGGCCCAACCGCCTGCCGCGCCGTCCTTCGATGTGGCCTCCATTAAAGTGAGCCAACCCTGGCGCGCGTTGGCGGTAACCCCTTCGGCGACAATATCAAAGCGACTCCCGGCAGCCTTACCATGCGGAGCAGCACCCTGAAAGCCTGCATTGCCTGGGCGTACCACGTCTTCGAATACCAGGTGACTGCGCCCGATTGGGCCGGTTCCGACCGGTATGAGATCGTTGCTAAGGCTGCCGGTCCGGCTGCGGAACCCGAGCTCCGTGTGATGTTGCAGGCTTTGCTGGCGGATCGCTTCCATCTCACGTTCCACCGCCAGACCAAGGAAATGTCGGCGTATTTGCTGGTGGTGGGGAAGAACGGGCCGAAAATCGAGGAGTCGAAGAGCGAAGGCGAAAGCGAGATCCAACCCGACCAGAAGACCATGAGCATCATGGTGCATCGCGTGCCGATCTCCCAACTGGTAGACGTGCTGTCGAAGGTTTTCCAGATGCCGGTGGTAGATACCACTGGGCTGACCAAGCGCTACGACGTCACCATTAACGTGGCCAAGTACATCCAGCAATCGGGCGATAGGCCGGACCCGCTATCCATAATCCAAATGGGCCTGCAGGAGGAACTCGGATTGAAGCTGGAATCGAAGAAGGTGCCTCTCGATCTGCTGATCGTAGATCACGCCGAAAAGGTCCCGACTGAAAATTAGTTTTTCGATCGCGCTTTTCACTCGTCCCGCAAAGCGATCGCGGGTGAGATGCGTACGGCTCGCAGTGCCGGCATGGCTGCGGCGGCGAGTGCCACCAGCGCCAGCAGCAGCGGCGCCGCGGCGAAGGTCATGGGGTCGAGCGGCTCCACTCCGAACAGCAGTGTCGCGAGGCCGCGGGAGAGCGCCGCGGCGCCTGCCAGGCCCACCGCAATTCCCGCCATCGAAATAGCCAGCCCCCGCCGCAGCACCAGCCCCAAAACTTCGCCGCGCTCGGCGCCCAACGCCATGCGGATGCCGAATTCGCGCGTCCGCTGCGTCACTGAAAACGCCAAGACGCCGAAGACGCCCACCGCCGATAGCAGCAGCGCGAACACCGCGAACCCACCCAGCAACTGCGCCCGAAACCGCGGCTGCGCCACTGACTCGTAAGCGATTTCGTCCATGGTCCGAATTTGCGTCATCGGCAGTCCTTTGTCCACCTTGGCCATCGCCGCTTTGATCGGCGCGACCATCGCCATCGGATCTCCCGCCGTGCGCACTGCCAGTACCGCATTGAACCAGGGATTTTGCTGAATGGGCACATAGACCTCCACTGCGTGTTCGGTATCGCCGGGCCCATCCACCTTCACTTGTCCGCACACGCCGACAATTTCGCGCTCCACCATTTTGGGTCCGCTCATGTCCATCGCCTGCACCCTGATGTGCTGTCCGATGGAAGGCCGGCCGTGCAGGTATCGGCGCATGAACTCGTGATTGACGATGGCCACCGCCGGCGCTGTCAGGCTGTCGCGCTCACTGAAAGCGCGGCCCGCCTCAAGCGGGATGCCGAGCGTTTCAAAGTAGCGCGAGCCCACCATCTGGTAATGCGTGGCGTGCCGCAGGCTCTCCGACTCGGCCTTCTCTCCCACCACTTCGAACCCCTGCCCGATGTTGAAACCCGTGAGTGGCAGGCTCTGTCCGAAAGCCGCCGACCGTACGCCAGGGACGCTTTCCACCTCGCGCTGTGCCGCCCGATAGAATGCGGCCAGGTGATCCAGTGTCTCCGAGGGACTGAACGGAAGAACCATCTCCATCGTGAGGACACGGTCGGCATGATAGCCCGGGTCCACTTGATTGAGCCGGTCGAGCGTGCGCAGCAACAATCCGGCGCCCGACACTACCACCACCGCGATAGCAATTTCCGCCGCGGCCAGCGCGCCCAGCGCCCGGGAATTGCCGCCCGTGGCGACTCGGCCTGCGCCGCGCATGGCATCGGCCAGGGACGTTCGCGCGCTTTGCCAGGCGGGAGCCATGCCGAAGAGGAATCCGGTAGCCAGCGTCACCGCCGCCGCGAAGGCGGTGACTCGCCAGTCAAGCGCGATGGCCACGCCTGTCGGTAGAGTGCCCTTGGGGATGAAAGTCGGCGCGATGCGAATCAGCGCGGCGGCCAGCGCGATTCCTTCCAGGCCGCCGAGAGTCGACAGCAGCAGGCTTTCCGTTAATAGCTGCCGGACCAGGCGGACGCGCGCCGCGCCTAGCGATGCGCGCACGGCCATCTCCCGTGCGCGCCCCGCACCGCGGGCCAGCATCAGGTTGGCGATATTCGCGCAAGCCATCAGTAGCACGAAGGTCACCACACCGGCCAGCACCAGCGAAGTAGTACGAAGTTCCTTGCCCACCATGGCATCGCGCAGCGGTTGCAGCGTGATGCCCCATGCCTTGTTGGTTTCCGGAAAGAGGCGCGCGATGTTGGCGGCAATGGGCGCCATGCCGGCGGTGGCCTGTTCCAAACTCACTCCCGGTTTCAGCCTGCCAATCACCTGCATGTAGTGCATCTTGCGGTACTCGGGACTTCGATTGATCTCGTCTAGAGCCCAGTAATCGGCGGGATAAAAGATCTGGAAGCCGGCCGGTACGATGCCCACGATCACGCCGAGGCTGGTAGCTTGTCCCACCGCTCGCGCGTCGCCGCCGAAACGCGACTGCCACAGGCGTTCACTGATCACGATAGGTTTGGCATCCTTCGTGTCGCCTGCGCCGAAGGTACGGCCGGCAATCGGCATCACACCCAGCACATCGAAGAATTCCCGCGTCACGGCCTGCCCCCGATCTGTTCGACACCGCTGGCGTTTCGCAGGGCGCCGCTATGGCCCGAGACCGCGGCCATGTTCGTGAAGGCCGTGTTCTGGTCGTGCCAATCGAGGAAATTCAGCGGCGTTACGCGATTGTAGGCGTGCCCCGGTGAACGCTCCCACAACGCTACCAGGTCTTGTGGCTGCCGGTAGGGCAGAGGTCGCAGCAGCACCGCGTCCACTACGCTGAAAATGGCAGCGTTGCCGCCAATCCCCAAGGCGAGCACCGTGGCCGCCACCAATGTGAAACCGGGAGCCCGCACCAACAGGCGCGTGGCGTAGCGAAGATCCTGCGCTAATGTCCGCATAGCCGATCAGACGCCCGCGATGCGTCGCGGTTAGCTATTGCTTGACCAGCTCCACGCGCCGATTCAGGGTGCGTCCGTCCTCGGAATCGTTCGATGCCAGCGGCGCGTAGGGGCCGTCTCCATGGGCCTGCATGCGGTCTGCCGCCACGCCATATTGCGATGTGAGCATCTGCACCACCGCTGCCGCGCGCCGCTTCGACAGATCGATGTTCCCAGCAAGGGCCCCTACATTGTCCGTATGGCCCACCACGCACACCTTGAGCTTGGCATCCTCCTTGAGCAGTTTGACCACCTCCTGTAGGGCGGGCGCCGACTCCGGCTTGACGTCGGACTTTCCGGTGTCAAACAGGATGCCGGTCACCACGGCGTGGCCGCTGGTGGTGAGGCCGCTCGAAAGTGCGGCGGCATCGGCAACCACTTCCTGTTTCAGCTCCGTTTCCGTGACGATCGTTTCCAGAATGCTGCCGCTGCCGCTGATTTCGATTTGAATCCAGGTCTTACCCATGTGCGCGGTGAAATCGCCATAGTCGCCCGAATCGTAGTCGAACGTATAACCGGCGCGGCGCAGCGCTGTATTCAGGTTGCGAACCACCTGGGGCTTACTTGCGGTTTTCGGGAAATTGTAGGTGATCTGGTGCAATTCGCCTTCGATTTTCCTGGCAGGCTTCGGGTTCAGCGTGAAACTGAAAGCATCGTCCTCTTTGTCTTTGCACCCGGTGATTAGCTGCGGGGAACCGGCCGATCAGCGGCGAATCCTTGCAGCCTTCGACGTCCTTCTGTTGTGCCACGCAAACATAGGCAGCGAGGCACATCAGCATGCAGCGCACAATCTTCATTTGATCCCTCCGATCGTGAAGAATTATACATCAGCAGGAGGCTTGGCAAGTATTTACCTTAGCCATCTATGCGCAGTGCGATCACCGGGTCGATGGTGGCCGCTCGCAGGGCGGGAATGAGCCCGGCGACCGTAGCGCTTGCCGCCAGCATCAATCCCGCCGCTCCCAGGATGACGGGGTCGCTGGTCTTCACTCCATAGACTTGGCCCGCAAGCAATCGGCCCATAGCCAGCGCCGCCGGGAAGCCCAGCGCCAGCCCAATCGCGACTTGCAGCAACGCGCCCGACAGGATCATGCGCACCACCCTCAGCCGGTTCGCCCCGATGGCGGTGCGGATACCAATCTCGCTGGTCCGCCGCGACACCGAGTATGCCGTGACGCCGTATAGCCCCACCGACGCCAGCAGCAGCGCCAGCAAACCGAAGAGCTCGCCTAGCTTGGCCAGCAAACGCTCGTGCTGCAGCAGGTCGCCGAGCGCGTCCTGCAAGTCCACGATGCTGAGCATCGTCAGGTTCGGGTCCGCCGCAGCAATAACGCTCTGCACCCGCGCGGTGAGATTCGGCGGATTGCCGGCCACTCGCAGCACGATGTTGTGGATTTGATTGGATCGCGCTTTGCCGCTGTCCGCCCATTCGCTCTTCCACATCTGCAGCAAGGGTAGGAAGAACATGGGCGGCGGAATCGGCTCGCGGGGATTCCGAAACAGCACGTTACTCGAGACCCCGACGATCTGGTAGTCGGCGCTGTGCTGTACTCCGCCCAGTCCGAAGCGTTTGCCGATGGGGTCCTCGCCGGGAAACAGCTTGTTCGCGAACTCCTGGTTCACCACCGCGACGTGCGTGGCGTCCGGCGTATCGCGCTCATCGAACTCACGGCCGCGCATCATGCGGGCTCCCAGGGTTTGGAAGAAGCCGGGGCTCACGCGATCCCATGCCGGCGACACCATTCGGTTGGGCCGCTCCTCCAACGAGACCCCCGATTGCCAATTGTTGCCGGACATGGGGCTGTACAGCATCAGGGCAGCGTTCCGCACTCCGGGGATCTCCGCCAGCTTTCTCTGCAGATCGCGATACAGCGTCGCCAGTTTCTCCGGCGAGTAGCCACCGATGCCGGCATGCACGTTGACTACTTTGGCGCCGTCCATGCGAAAACCGAATTGCTGGTCCTGCAGGTGGCGGAGCGTCTCCACCATCAGGCCGGCTCCCGCCAGCAGCACCAGCGCCAGGGCGGCCTGCAAAACCACCAGTGACTTTTGCGGCAGGCTGGAATGCCGCGTGGAGCGTCCGGCTCCATGCAGCGCGCTGGCCGGGTCGGCGCGCGAGGCGGACCAGGCGGGTGCCACGCCGAAGGCCACTCCGGTGGCCAGCGAAAGCAGGAACGTGAAACCGAGAACCGGCAGCGACGGTTGGAAGTCGATGGGCACATAATGGGCTGCGTGAAATGCGAAGCGAACCATC
The DNA here is from genome assembly GCA_963815475.1 of uncultured Solibacteraceae bacterium. Taxonomy (GTDB): domain Bacteria; phylum Acidobacteriota; class Terriglobia; order Bryobacterales; family Bryobacteraceae; genus Sulfopaludibacter. The sequence goes on from CAWFHD010000003.1 coordinate 5,638,395, forward strand.
AGTCTCGCGAGTTCCACCGCCACCAGCAGGCCCGCCGCTCCTCCTCCAACGGCGAGCAGAACACTCTCCGTCAGCGTCTGGCGGATCAGGCGGAATCGCGGCGCTCCCAGTGCCACCCGGATGGCCGTCTGCGCACTGCTGGACGCGCCGCGCGCCAGTTGCAGATTGGCCAGGTTGGCGCACGTAATTAAGAGGACCAGGCCGGTGATGTACATGAGCAGGCGCAGGTCGTGCTCGTAATTTTCCTTCATCGTGGTAACGCCACCGCCGGCGGGCGTTAACGCGACGTGCTGGCGTTCGAAACTCTTTTCCGCCGACATGCCAACGGGTGGAAGGTTTGCCAGAAACCACTGGCGCACGCCTACATTAACTTCAGATTCCAGACGCGGGATCTGTGTGCCCGGTCTAACGCGGCCGATAACGTAGAGCCAATGCTGGTCCTTCACTGCGAGCAGCGATGAGGTGGGGTGCGCGAAGGGCTCGTCCGCCAGCGGCATCCAGAAGTCGGGAGGGTCAGGCTGCACCGTGTCGCCGAAGAAGCCGGGCGGCGCAATTCCCGCGATAGTGAAGGGCGCGCCATCGATGATGAAGGTTGACCCGATGACGGAGGAGTCGGCGCCGTAGTGGTGCTGCCAGGCCCGATAGCTCATTACCGCCACTGGCGGAGCGCCGTGTGTGTCGTCGGTGGGTGAGAGCAGGCGCCCGGCGAACGGCCGAATGCCGAACATGGAGAAGTAATTGCCCGATACAAATTGATCGACGAATGGTTCGGGCGCCGCCGCGCCGCCCGACTGCCGGACTCCCACCTTCCCCAATCCCGCTTGAAACGCCGCCAACTCCTCGAACTCCGGTGTGTGGTCGCGCAGGTAAGTGTATAGAGGATAGGCGAAGATCGAGAGGCGGCCGCGAAAGCCGCCGACCACGCAGCAGTCGTTGGTGTCGCCGAGCCTCACCAGCCGTTCGGGGTCGGCCACTGGCAGCGATTTCAGCATGACGCCGTTCACCAGCGTGAAGATCGCGGTGTTAGCGCCGATTCCCAAAGCCAGCGTGACGGCAGCAGTGATCGTAAATCCCTTGTGCTTTGCCAACTGCCGGAAAGCAAAACGGATGTCGTTGATAGCCACGTCGAACATATCGGGGAATACTTCGCTCGCCCAAAAAGGTTACGCCAGCCGCTCGGTGTATCCTGTATCAATGCCGATTGAAACGAAACAGATGGAGCCTGATGTTTCCGTTGTTGTAGTGTCGGGCAGGTTGGTGCTGGGCAGGGAAATCGAACAGTTGGAGTCCGTCGTCAATGGCCTGGTGGGGCGGGGCCACAAGAAAGTGGTCTTCGATTTGACCACGCTCGATTACGTGGACAGCGCCGGCATCGGAACCTTCGTTTCGTGCCTCACCTCAATCAAAAAAGCCGGCGGAGAACTGCGGATTGCCGGCGTCAATGCGCGCATTCAGCGGCTCTTCAAGATGACCGGTGTCGATCACCTGATGTCTCTCTATCCCACTGTGAACGAAGCCGCGGCCGCGGGATAACCGTTGAATCCGCCGAGCGAAGCACGGCATCTCTTGACCATGAAGATTGGAGTCATTGGGTCCGGAGTTGTCGGGCAAGTCCTGGCCTCGGGTTTCTTGAAGCACGGGCATCAGGCGATGCTGGGCACGCGCGATCCGCAGAAGCCGGACGTTCGGAAGTGGGCGCAGGAGAATCCCGGTGGAAAGGTCGGAACCTTCGCCGAGACCGCGGAGTTTGCCGACCTTGTAGTGTTGGCGACGCTCGGAGCCGCGGCCGAGAGCGCCATCGCGCTCGCCGGGCTGGATAATTTAGCCGGAAAGGTAATCATCGATACTACCAACCCCATCGCGGGTGCGCCTGTCGATGGGGTCCTGCCGTACACCGTTGGCCCCAACGAATCGCTGGCCGAGAAAGTGCAGGCGGCCGCTCCACGCACTCACGTGGTGAAGGCATTCAATAGCGTCGGGAATGCTCTCATGGTCAATCCGCAATTTGAGCAGGGGCCACCCACCATGTTCCTGTGCGGTAACGACGCCGGCGCCAAAGCCAAAGTCTCGGAAATCATCACGGAGTTCGGCTGGGAACCTTTCGATTGCGGCGGCATCGCTTCGGCGCGCGCGTTGGAACCGCTCTGCATGCTGTGGTGCCTGCCGGGATTCCTGCGCAATGAGTGGAATCACGCCTTCAAACTACTGCGGAAGTAGATGGCGAGTGGCGTCGGCGATCTTGTCGCCGGCGAAAAGCCCGTCCTAATGATCGCGGTCGGTGACTAAATCCGTAACCGTCAACAGAGCGCGCTGGTACGGCGACTCGGGGAATTCGTTGATGATCTGCCGCGCCCGATCCGTGAATGCCTGCGCGCGATCCTTCACGCGTTCAATACCGCGGTATTTATCCAGCAGCGACAGAATCCGGGCGAACGGCACTCGGTCATAATTGCGATCCCGCAGAATGGTCGCCACCAGTTCGCGCTCCGCGGGGGTCGCGCATTCCAGCGCGTAAACCAGCGGCAGGGTCACCTTGCCTTCGCGCAGATCGCCGCCCACCGGCTTGCCGAGCGTTTTTTCGCGCGCCGTGAAGTCCAGCACGTCGTCCACCAGTTGGAACGCCATCCCCAGATTCCAGGCGTACTCGCCCAGCTTTTCCTGCGTCTGCTGATCGCTCGCCGCCGCCAGTGCGCCCAGTCGCGCGCACACCGAGAAGAGGCCGCGCGGTCTTGCGATCCACCAGCTCCATGCAGTCGGCTTCGGTCACATCGATGCTGCCGATGCGTTCCAACTGCAGCAGTTCGCCCTCCACCATCATCTGGGTGAGCCCGATGAGCAGGTCGAGGATCTGGAAATTCCGCTCGCGCAGCGCGATCTGGAACGCCTGCATGTAGAGCCAGTCGCCCGCCAGCACGCAAGTGTGATTGCCCCACTTGACGTTGGTGGACGGACGGCCGCGGCGCGTTTCGGCGGCGTCGATCACGTCGTCATGCACCAGCGTCGCGGCGTGAATCAATTCCACCACCGCGCCTAGTTGGATGGCTGCGCGTCCCGAGTCGCCGCGCGAGCTTTGCCGAAAGCAGCAGCAGCGCCGGCCGCAGCCGTTTGCCGCCCGCCGATTGCAAATACTGGCCGATCGCCGTGACCGCGTCCACGGAAGCGACTGACTCCGCAGTGATCTTCTTCTCCACCTGTTCCAGTTCGTCCTGGATGAGGTCGAAGATCTCGCGCGCGGTGAAGGCCTGACCCAGCTTGCCTAAATTCATGTAAGTTAACCAGTTTACCGCAAACCGCCTACCTCACCCCACACAAGCGTTCCAAATTTCGAAGTTGTGACTTCGGCAATCTCCTCCGCGCGGCGTCCGCGCACCTCGGCCAGCCGCTTCACCGTCTCCACCATGAAGGCCGGTTCATTGCGCTTTCCGCGATGCGGCACCGGCGCCAGATATGGACAATCCGTCTCCACCAGCAGGCGATCGTCAGGAGCGATCCGCGCCGCCTGCCGCGTCGCTTCGGCCTTGGGAAACGTCAGCACGCCGCCGAAGCTCAGATGAAACCCCAGGTCGAGCGCCTGCCGCGCCTGCTCCTCATCGCCGGTGAAACAGTGCATGATGCCGCCGCCCCGCCACTGACGCGCGTAGGATTTCGAGCGTATCGTCCCACGCCTCGCGCGTGTGGATCACGATGGGCTTGGCCGCCTCCGCCGCCAATTCCAACTGGCGCACGAAGACAGCGCGCTGCACGTCGCGCGGCGAAAAATCGTAGTGATAGTCGAGACCGATCTCGCCCACCGCCAGCACCTTGGGATGCGCGGCCAGTTCGCGCAGCTCGTACGAATGTATCGTTCGTCTGCCTTCGACGCATCGTGCGGATGCACGCCGATGGTGGCATAGATGAACGGGTAGCGATCCGCCTGGCGGACGGCCACTTCCAGATCCGGCGGACCGTCGCCCGTGCCGATCGCCATCATGCGCTCCACACCGGCGGCGCGCGCGCGCTCGATCACCTGCTCGCGGTCTTCGTCAAATTTGGGGTCGTCCAGGTGGCAGTGCGAATCGACCAGCTTCACTTCAGGCGCGCTCCCGACGGGATGTCTTCGTGGAAGCCCGCCAGCACCGGTTTGCCGTCATTCACCGATGCCGCCACGATCATGCCGTTCGATTCGATGCCCTTCAGCTTGCGCGGCTGCAGATTGGCCACGATCACCACTTTGCGATTGAGCAATTGCTCCGGCGCGTAGGCCTCGGCGATGCCCGCCACGATGGTGCGCGGCTCGGGCTTCGCCGATATCCACCTTCATGTGCATCAGCTTGTCGGAGCCCTTGACGCGCTCGGCGGAGAGCACCAGGCCCACGCGCAGATCCACCTTGAGGAAGTCGTCGATGGGAATCTTCGGGCGCCTGCGACGGCCGCCGGCGGCTTCTTCGGCTTCTTGCCCAGCAGTTTCGCCTGCTCGGCCGAGACCTTCTCCTCCAACTCGCGCATCTTGTCGATGGCCGTCTTTGAGCTTCGATGCGCGGGAACACGCCGGCGACTTCGCCGATTTTTGGCCCGCCGCCAGGCCGCCCCAGGCGAGCGAATCGAAGCGCACGGTCTCGATGGGATCCGTCATGCCGAGCTGCGCCCAGATCTTGCGGCGTCGATTGCGGCAGCACGGGCGAGAGCAGCGCCGTGGCGATGCGCAGCGCTTCGGCGGCGGTGTAGAGCGTGTCGTCCAGCAGCTTGCGCGCTTCGTCATCGGTTGCCTTGCCAGTTTCCACGGCGCGCGCTCCACGATGAACTTGTCCACCGCGGAGATCAGCGCCCACACCGCTTCCAGCCCCTTCGAAAACTCGAAACGCTCGAAGGACTGCTGCACCGATGCCGATGGTTTCGCGCGCCGTGGCGGCGATGGCCATTCCGCAGCCCGCGGGAATCACGCCCTTGCGGTACTGGTTGATCATCGTCAGGGTGCGGCTGGCCAGGTTGCCGAGCCCGTTGGCGAGATCGGAATTGTAGCGCGTCGATCAGCGCGTCGTAGCTGAAGCTGCCGTCCTGCCCGAATACGATTTCGCGCAGCAGGAAGTAGCGCAGCGCGTCCGCGCCCATCACTTCGCGGATCGGCTCGGAGCGCACGATGTTGCCGCGCGACTTGCTCATCTTGTCGTTCTCAAAGAGCAGCCAGCCGTGGGCGAAGATCGCGCTTGGGCAGCGGCAGATCCGGCGGCCATCAGGAACGCCGGCCAGAAGACGGCGTGAAAGCGGACGATTTCTTTGCCGATCAGGTGCAGGTCGGCGGGCCACAGGTCTGCTCGCCATCCACCGCGCTCATGTAGCCGATGAGCGCGTCGAACCACACGTAGAAGACGTGCTTGCCTTCCACCGGCAGCGGGATGCCCCATTTGATGCGTGGTGCGGCTGATGGAGAGATCGTTCAGGCCGGCGCTGCACGAAGGACATCACTTCGTTGCGGCGCGTCTCCGGCTGAATGAAGCTCGGGTCGTTCTCGTACAGCTCCAGCAGCCTTTCGGTGAAGGCCGAGAGCTTGAAGAAGTAATTCTCCTCGGTGACCGTCTCGGTGGGGCGGCCGCATTCCGGGCACGGGTCGCCGGGCTTGGCATCGTTGACGTACAGCTCGTCGTAAACGCAATACTGCCCGGTGTAGCTGCCCTTGTAGATGTAGCCGTTGTCCACGCAGCGCTGGAAGAGCCACTGCACCACCTTGGTATGGTGCGGGTCTGTGGTGCGGATGGTGCGGTCGATCCGGATGTTCAGCTTCTCCCACTGGCGCGGAATTCGGCCGAGATGGTGTCGGTAAACTCCTGCGGCGATTTGCCCGCGGCCTCGGCGGAGCGCTCCACGTTCTGGCCGTGCTCGTCGGTGCCGGTGAAGAGCACGGCATCGAAGCCCTGCATGCGCTTGAAACGCGCAATCGTTTCAGCGGCCATGGTGGTGTAAGTGTGCCCGATGTGCGGCGCGGCATTCACGTAGTAGAGCGGAGTGGTGAGGTAGTATTTTTCATCTCAATTTTTCAGGTATGCGTAAGTTGGCTTCTGCGATGATGTGCTTCAACGCGACGCCGGAGGCCTTGCGCCAGCTTGCGGCAGTCTTCATACTCGGGCGCGTAAGAGCCTTCGCCGGAAATCTTCACGCGCACTTTGCCGTGCTGCGTCTCCACTTCGGTGAAGCGTGCGCGCCTGCACGCGGCGCTCGGCGTTGTAGATGCGCAGCCCGAAGGTGGACGTCTCGGCGAAGATGAGCTGCGCCAGCGGCTTCGCGATCCTGCGTGCGGGCGATCACGCGCAGCAGATTGCCGGGCCGGCCCTTCTTCATGACGATGGGCTGCAGCGTCACGTCGAGCGCGCCGAACTCCATCAGGCGTTCGATGGCATAGGCCAGAACCTGCGGATTCAGGTCGTCGATGTTGGCTTCGATAACGGCGACGGTCAGTGGCTCATCGGCGCGTCGCCGTTTCGCCGAGCAATCACGCGCAGCACATTGGCGTGCTCGGCGAATTCGTGGCTGCCGGCGCCATAGCCGGTGTCGCGCAATCTTCATGCACGGCAGCACGCCGAATGAGCGGGCCAGCGTGGCGGCAACCGCCGCACCGGTCGGCGTCGCGAGTTCCATCGCGGGGCCGCGCGCATACACGGGCGCGTCTTTCAAGAGCAGTGCGGTGGCGGGCGCGGGCACCGGCAGTATGCCGTGTTCGGTTTTCACCGTGCCGCTGCCTACGTTGATCGGCGAGCAGATGATGCTGTCGATTTCCAGCAGGTCGAACGCGAGACAGGCGCCCACGATATCGGCAATGGAATCCGCCGCGCCCACTTCGTGGAAGTGGACTTTGTCGATGGGCACGCTGGTGGACCTGCGCCTCGGCCTCGCCCAGTCGCTGGAAGACCGCGATGGCATCGCGACGCGCGCGTCGCGGCAAGTCGGCCTTCTCGATCATCTTGACGATGTGCGGAAGATGGCGGTGCGCCTTCTGTTCCCCGGCTTCGACGTGGAATTTGGTGGCCGCGATCCCGCAGCGCTTCACTTTTTCGAAAGAGACGGCAGCGCCGAAATCGAGCGAGGCGATGGCGCTGACAATGGCGTCCTGATCGGCGCCGGCATCCGCCAGCGCGCCCACCAGCATATCGCCGCTAATTCCGGAGAATGCGTCAAGGTAACAAGTAAGAGGCACGAAACTCCATTGTAGCCAGTAGCGCAGGCAATCCAGGTGGGGCAGGCGATTCCGCCTGCCGGGACTTGCTACCCGACGAACTTCAAATAAGCGTAGATCACAGGAAGCGCGAACAGCGTGCTATCCACACGATCGAGGAATCCGCCGTGTCCGGGGAGGATCGTCCCGGAGTCCTTCACTCCAGCGCCGCGCTTCATTGCGCTTTCCGCGAGATCACCCACCTGTCCCGCGGCATTGGCCGCCGCCGTCAGCCCGATCGCTACCGGCCAGGATACTTCGGGCACGAAGTGCGTCAGATACGCGCCCGCTACCACCACCGACGTCACCACCGAAGCAGCCGCGCCTTCCCACGTCTTCTTCGGGCTAACGCGCGACGCCAGTTTGTGCCGGCCCAGACTGCGCCCCACATAGTACGCGCCCACATCGCCGATCCAGTTCAACAGCAGCCCGTACATCAGCCAGTGCGCGTTGCGTTCCCGCAGCAATATTGCGCATTTCCAGCAGCCGAAGATATAGACGATGCCCGTCAGCAGCAGGGCCGCACGTGGCAGCGATTTGGCCAGGTCCTCATCGCGCATCGAAAGCAGGAAAGCCGCCAGCGCGATCAGCACGATCAGCAGCCACGTGGCGTCGTCATCGCGCAGCAGCACCAGCAGGCCCAGGGCATACCCGATCCAGCCCGGCGCGCCGAAGCCGAAGCCGGCCGCGATGCTGTCGTACTCGCGATAGGAGAGGAAGGCGGCGGCGATCACCACGCCGAGAAACGGCCAGAAGCCCGCGAAGATCACGACCCAGACGATGATGGGAACTAGCGCGGCCGCGGTGAGAACCCGCTTCATGACTCGCGGAGCGCTTCGATCAGAGCTTCGCTCCGCCTGGCGGAGTCGTCGACCTTGGCTGCGCCGTTTGTCGGGATCGCGCTCAAGCCGCCATAGCGCCGGTCGCGCTTCTGGTATTCCAGCACCGCCCGCAGCAGGTCGGCGCGTGTGAAATCGGGCCAGAGAGTCTCGGTCACGTACAACTCGGCGTAGGCGATTTGCCACAGCAGAAAATTGCTGATGCGCATCTCGCCCGATGTGCGAATCAGCAAGTCAGGATCGGGCGACGTCGCCGTGTAGAGGCTGGACGCGATCAGGTCCTCATCCATTTTCAGGCTGTCCAGGCTGCCGTCCAAACGCGCCATATCCAGGATGGAATTGACCGCATCTACAATCTCCGCGCGTCCGCCGTAGTTGATGGCCAAGTTCACCTGCATCCGGCGATTTTGCGAGGTGGCGTCGATGGCCGATTCCAGCTCGCGCCGCACCTGCGTAGGCAGTGCGTCCAGGCGGCCGATGGCCTGCAGGCGTATATCGTTCTTCTGCAGGTCGGGCAGTTCCTGCCGCAGGTAGTACCGCAGCAGTCGCCAAAGCGTTTCCACCTCGTGGCGCGGCCGCTTCCAGTTTTCCACCGAGAATGCGTACAACGTGAGGACCTTGACGCCCAGGCGCGCGCACGTTTCTACCGTCGAGCGGACGGGACCGATGCCGGCTTTATGGCCGGCCACGCGCGGCAAAAGCCGTTTGCCGGCCCAGCGTCCATTGCCATCCATAATGATGGCGATGTGCGCAGGTAACCGAACGGGATCGAGGGCTTGGGCCAATTCCCAATCCTTCTGCCCCGGCTGCAGCGAATCCAGTAAGTCCTTCATGAACAATTCCCTATGGTACAACACTTCACAAAGGGCTTTGTGGGGCAGGCGAGGCCATTTTTCGGCCCCGCCTTAACGGCGTACTGCGATTGAATTTTGCGGCTTCCCAAGGGGACGGTTAGGCGGTGGCCCGAATCGGCTCGGCAGGAGCCTCGGCGATCCTGAACTTGCGAGATGTCATGCAAATGGCGGCCCGACTGGCATCGCTACGTACTACGAAGCCAGTAATCTGCAGGTCAATGGGGTAGGTGTCGGCGTACTTGGCAGGCCAGTTCACCACGATCTCGATATGTGCGCCCACGGGCAATTGGCGTCGCAAGCGAAAGCTCAATCCGGTAGTGCTCATTTCGAGAGTCAAACCCGATCCCGAGCGCGGGGCCTCACCCTTTACCGAAACCCGATAATGCACGGGTAGGCGAAGGTGGTAACGTCTGGTTCGTCGGCGGTCCCCGGCGAGTGCTTCCATGAATTATTTTCTCCTTGCCTCTTCCCGGGATCCGCAAGGAGAGCTCGAGCTGACGGAAGAGGACTATTTAAATGGCGTGCAATTCGGCAGCCAACTCGCAAGTGCTGTCAGTTCAGCCGTCGGCTGAAAGGACCATGCGGGACTGGTACTTCCTTTCGTCTATGGTACTGAGTAATTCTTGACCGGCGCCGTCTGCTACGATGAAATTTCCCCACAATTATGCCGCTGCGCTTCTACAACACGCTATCCCAACAGACCGAGGAATTCCGGCCCGCGCAGGACAACATCGTCCGGATGTACACCTGCGGTCCTACCGTCTACGATTTTGCCCACATCGGCAATTTCCGTACCTTCACTTTCGTGGACTTACTGCGGAAATGGCTGCGCGCCTCCGGATTTCACCTCGACCACGTAATGAACGTAACAGACGTGGACGACAAGATCATTCGCAATGCCACGGCTCAACACAAGTCCCTTGAGGAGTACACAGGGATTTACACTAAGGCGTTTCTGGAGGATTGCGCGGCGCTGCGGTTGGAGCGGCCCGAGAAGTTGGTACCGGCGACGGCGCACATCGACGACATGGCGAAGGCGATCGAGCGCCTGACCGCCGAGGGCCACACCTATCAGAGCGACGGATCGATCTATTTCAAGATCGGCACATTCCCCGGGTACGGCAAACTTTCGCACAACGATTTCAGCGGTAATATCGCCGGCGCGCGCGTGGATGTGGATGAGTATGAGAAGAACGATGCGCGCGATTTCGCCTTGTGGAAGGCGCCTAAGGAAGGCGAGAAGTATTGGGACACCAGCATCGGTCCGGGCCGTCCGGGCTGGCACATTGAATGTTCCGTGATGGCAATCAAGTATCTGGGCGAAACCCTGGACATTCACGCCGGCGGGATTGACCTGGTGTTTCCGCACCACGAGAACGAGATTGCCCAATCGGAATCGCTCACCGGCAAACCGTTTTCGCGCTTCTGGCTGCACGCCGAGTTTTTGATGGTGGAAGGCCAGAAGATGTCGAAGTCGTTGGGGAATTATTTCACCCTGCGCGACGTGCTGGCCAAGGGCTATCAGCCGGAAGCCATCCGCTACCTGCTGGCCTCGGTGCCCTATCGCAAGCAATTGAACTTCACCTTCGACGGATTGAAGTCGGCAGCCACGGCGATTGCCCGCCTGCGAAATTTCAAATTGCGCTTGGAGACCGATCGACTCGCAGAGGGCGTTAACGACACGCTGATCGTGCGGACTGCCGAAGCGAGCCACGCCTTTGACGAAAGCCTGAACGACGATTTGAATACCGCCGAAGCGTTGGCAGCGGTCTTCGAGTATACCCGCGATGCCAACAGCGCCATGGACGCCGGCGAATTCCGCGCCGGCAACGCACCCGCCGCGCTCGAGTTTCTCGACCGCTTCGATTCGGTGTTCGATGTGCTGCGGCCCACGGTGGGGGGCTCGGCGATTTCCGACGCCGACGTGGATTCCCTGATCGCCGAGCGAACGGCCGCCAAGAAGTCGAAGAATTTCGCACGCGCCGATCAGATTCGCGATCAACTGCAGGAACAGGGGATTATTCTGGAGGACACCAAGAGCGGAGTCCGGTGGAAGAGAAAAAGCTGAGAAGTCAGGAGTCAGGATTCAAACCTGCAGCGCCCTTTGGCGCTGTTGAGACGAAGGGGCAGCGAGGGTTAGCTGAAAGGCTGATCGCTGACAGCCGAAAGCTATGAACATTCAGACCAAAGCCATTCATCTGGGAGATCGCAAAAAACCGGGGGCGCACGTCCCCATCACCACTCCGATTCATACCGCTGCCAGTTATTTTTACGAGTCGATGGCGCAGTTGGACCGGGTGTTCGCGGAGGAGGAGGCCGGGTACTGCTACGCGCGCTATGCCAATCCTTCCACGGCGGCGCTGGAAGAAGTGGTAACGGCTCTTGAGAACGGGCACGGATCGCTGGCATGCGGTTCGGGCATGGCGGCGATCCACATGGCGCTGATCACGGCGCTGGCCGACCGCCGGAAATCGGTGGTGGCCGCGAACGCGCTTTATGGCGCTAGCGTGAACCTGCTAATGAACGTACTGGAGCCCACCGGCGTCAACGTTCGTTTCGCGGATGTTTGCGACCTGGACGCACTTCGCGCCGCAGTGGCGGAGGCGAAGCCGGGCTGCATTCTGATCGAGACTATCTCCAATCCGCTGCTGCGCGTCGGACAAATCGACCGCATTGCGGAGATCGCGCGCGAAGCTGGGGCGGCCCTGGTGGTGGACAACTCCTTCGGCACTCCGCTGCTGGCGCGACCGCTCGAATTGGGCGCCCATTTTAGTGTCCACAGCCTCACCAAGTATCTTTCCGGTCACGGCGACGTGATGGGCGGCGTGGTGGTCACCGATCGTGAGCACTTCGACAGTTTGCGCGCGCTCTCGCGCACCATCGGGCCGGTGCTGGGTCCGTTCGAAAGCTACCTCACCATGCGCGGCATCAAGACCTTTCCGCTGCGCATGGAACGGCAATGCGCCAACGCCTGCCGGATAGCCTCGTGGTTGAGCACGCATCCCAAGGTGGAGCGGGTCTACTTCACGGGCGATCCCGCCCACCCCGATGCAGCCACCGTTCGCCGGCTCTTCCCGCAGAATCTCTACGGCGCCATGATCAGCTTCGAGTTGAAGGACGCTGGCCGCGATGAGGTGTTCGCCTTTATGGACGCGCTGCGCATGATCGTGCGTGCAACGTCGTTGGGCGATGTGCACACCATGATGCTCTACCCTGTGATGAGCTCGCATCGTGACATTTCGCCCAAACATCGCGAACGGATGGGAATCCGCGATAGCCTGGTGCGACTCTCCGTGGGAATCGAGGCGGCAGAAGACATCATCGCCGATCTGGAGCAGGCGCTGGGAAGCTAGTCACGTGGCACGCCCGCCTGCCGGCTCGACACTCGTGTCGAGCCTTGTTGACCGTGAAAATTTGTAAACGGAGACTACCAGCCCGCGCGCAGGACTTTTTCGCGGGATTCGGGCAATTCAATGCCTTGGCGGGTTGCCGACTCCTGGGCGTGATACTCGCAAAACACGGTGATGGGGCCATCTCCAGTCCGAAAGATATAGCTGGCAGGCCGTTCGCAGCCGGGGATCTCACAAGCGATGGTCAGGCCGTTTAGGGATTTGACCTGAGGGTGCTCGTTTCGAGGATCATTCCGCATGCACCCATTATTTCACGGCGAAATTCCAGAAACAATGCCGGAGAATGCCTTTCTACGCACACAAAAAATGCCGTCGCGGCTCGCTCAGGCCGCGACGGCTATATAACCACATGCTTTTCGTAGCTGGTATCCAGTGTAAAAGGACAGTGGTTGACCATACCATCCTGTCCGGACAGGATTCTCCAGCAGTGCGCAAAAGCACGTAAAAACCGGGATTAGCCCTCTATTTACCCTGCAGTTCGAACTCCCAGATATAAGGCGACGAACAATAAAATAGAGATCACCGCGATAGCGGAGAGGCGGATAGCCCGCTCCCTGCCGCTGGCGTGGGGCTGTTGGTCTGTAAGGCTCTGAAACATCTCAACCTCCTAAAATGCCGGAATGAAGGAGCCTGTAATAACCTATATAACCGGACCTGTATAGCTGAATCCTTCCACAGATCGTCCCAACAGTCAATGGCAAAATTTGTGCTATTTCGCCCGTGTGGCATCCAGTTTGGCGGTCATGTTATGGCCATCCGCGCTGGCATGAGCGTCGCCCTTGATGTGGTCGCCGCTCAAGACCAGGTCGAATATCACCAATGGCCCGTCCGACTGTACTTCGAGGGAGATTTTGTTGCCGTCCAGCTTGCCTTTCTGGATCGTCCACTGCTGCTCCTCTGAGGGGCCAAGGGTGCCTGTGATGTTGGAGCCTTCCTGCTTCAGAACCATAAAGACGGTGGAATCATGGGACTCGCCGCCCTCGGCGGTCATCACGAAGCTTCCTGACCATTTTCCATCGATGTTGACGTCGGCCACGAGCATTGCTGCGGTCGCCACAATCATTAAGCAAAAGCACACGAGCGTCTTCATTCTTGGGATTCCCCCTTCGTCTACCTTACGTGCCAGCCGTAAAAAGGTTCCAGGCCGCATGCTGCTCCAAAATTCCAGGAAATTCCGCCGGATGAGTCCGATATAAGGGATGAGGTACGGTGTTTGTCACCACGAACGTCCACCGAAATGCCCGAAAGGTTGGCGAGCGTACCAGCATTTCCATCCGTCGCGATGAAATTGCTGTCCCTTCTGAACGACGGCGTCAGTACTCTCTCGAAAATCTCCGCCTGTATCGCCACGGATCCGGTGCTCTCCGGCCGGTTGATCCAACGAGCCAACGCCGCCGACCAGGCAGTCTATTGCGAAGTGAAGGAGGTGCTCCAAGCGACGCGCTCCTTGGGGTTCGATATCACGCGCGAGATCTGTGTGGGAACGGCGGCATCCGTCTACGCCGCCGCCGCTATTCAATCCGAAACCCTGCGCCCTTGTTGGCATCATACGTTGGCCTGTGCACTGGCATCGTCGGAAGTCGCCCGGTTGTGCGGGCTTCGGCCGGGGGAGGCGTTTACCGGCCGGCATTCTGCATGACATCGGACGGCTCGGCCTGCTGACCGCGTACCCCGCCGAGTACGAAGAGCTGATGACGCACGCCGATGGCGACCCGGAAGATCTGATCCGCCTGGAGCGTGAGCGTTTCGGCGTCGATCATCTCGAAGCCGGAGCGTGGCTGGCCCGGCAGTGGAACCTGCCCGAATCGATCCTCCATGCGATTCTGCGCCACCACGATGCGCCGCGCGGCGCTGTGGATGAAGTGACCGTTGTGCAAATGGGGTGCCGTGTGGCCGACGTGCTCGGTTTTAGCGTGAACCGTCCGGCCCAGCCAGTCGAACTGGACGAAGCCTGCGCCATCCTGCCCGAACCCATCCGCCGAAGGCTCGCCGGGCAGTTGAGCGCTTTGCGGGAAGCGGTGCTTCGCGAAATCGAATTCCTGGAAGGGCGTGTCGTTCCACACGTCGAAAGCCCCGACGCGAATCCAACCGCGGAAGGGCCGCCGCGGACGGTTATCGACTTGACCAAGGATTCGAGCAACCGCGCCCTCGTAGTCGCCGCGCTAATCATGGCAGCCTTCCTGCTTTGCGCCGCCGCGCTCTGGGTTCGTCAATAGTCTGTGGCGCAGACACTCTGTCTGCAGCGTCGGCACTCCTGCCGACGCCTCTTCACCGCGCCCTACCAATCCCGCAAAGGCCGCTGCAGCAGTTCCAAAAGATCGACGCTCGCCGCTCGCGCTCCTAGCGATTTGGCGGTATCCAGGGCTGCCGTGTCGTGGAGCCCAATCCCGCGCGCCGCCCATACCGCCGGCCACTCCGGCCAGCGGCTTTGAATCTCGCCCAGCGCCCTTCCAACCTCATCGCCGCGCTTGGCCACCCCGAGCGTGACCGCCCGAAGCAGCAGCACATCGCGATCCCCCGGGTGTGCCTTGGCAGCATCGCCGGTCAGCCGGAGCGCTTCGTCCAACTCGCCATGACGAATCCGGAACGCCGCGGCCTGGCGTATCAGGTCGGCGCGATCCGGAGCGGCTCGCATCGCACGCTGCAGCGCCGCGACGGCCTCGTCGGTTTTGCCCGCGGCATCCAGCATTTGGAAATCGGCGATCGCCAGGTCGGCTGTTACGGCGCCGTCCGGATTGCCGGTTTGGGCCAGAAGTTCCCGTGCGGCGCCGTACTGCTTCAATTCCAATAGCGCGTGTGCGGCATCGGCCAGCAGGGCAGGGGCTGGTTTCAATGCTCCCAGGCGGCGGGCGGTCGCTGCTGCTTCCTCCGGCTTTCCGTCCTCCAGCAGCAGTTTCAGCCAGGCCACCTGTGCCGCGGCATCGTCGGGATGTTCGTGTACGGCCTTGGCCACCCGCCCGCGATAGTCGGCGTGCCGCTCTTCGGGCGTCAGGCTGAGATAATCCACCAGGCCGGCAGGCACCGCCTTATTGGCAGCCGGCCCCAGTCGCCGGAACCGCTCCATGGCCGCTTTCGACTCCTCGGAGTTGCCCGCGTCGGCCAGCGCTCGCGCCAGGTGAAGCTGCGTCTTGGAATCTTCCGGCGCCAGTTCGGCGGCGTGGCGGAGCGCCCGCACCGCTTCGGCCGGCCGATCGAGCGCCAGGTAAGTCTGCCCCAGATGATCCAGGCTCGCGGCGTCGTTGGGACGAGCGGCGGCGGCCGCTTCCAGGTCGGGCAATGCGGCTTCAGGCTTGCCCATTTGGTAGTAGAGGCTGCCGCGGGCGGCTCGTACAGCCCCGAAGTCCGGCCTGATCTCGAGCGCCCGGTCGAACCGCGGGAGCGCCGCGCCCGGATCGTCTTTGCTCTCCGCCATCCCGAGCTCGAAATAGCCTTCGGGGTCGGAGGGATGGCGTGCCACAAACGCCCGCAAGCCGGCAATCCCGCGCTCTACCTGCCCCATCTGGACGTCGAGGAATGCGCGTTCCCGCCGAGCCGCATCATCGTCCGGCTGCAACCGCAAATAGCGATCCCAGGCGGCGGCCGAATCCTCGAGCGCTCCCAGGCCGGACGTCGCGATTGCCAGCAGTTTTTGGATGTCCGGCCGCTGCGGCGCAAGTTTGGACGCCCGCGCCAGCAGTGCCACAGCGGCTTCGTGCCGGCCCAACGTCTGGTCGGTATACGCCAGCGTATAAAGTACGTCGACATTTTCCGGCTGTTCCCGCAGGGCTGTTTCGAGCGCCTCGCGCGCACGTTCGTGATGGCCGTTTCGGGAAGCTACGGCGCCCAGATGGAACAACGCGTTGAAATCGGTGGGTGCGGCTTCCAGCGCCAGGTTCAGGAACACCTCGGCGCCGTCGAGTTGAGCCGCGTTGGCCAGCGCTACGCCGGCGCCGAAGCTCAGTCCGGGGTTGTCGC
This sequence comes from uncultured Solibacteraceae bacterium, assembly GCA_963815475.1. Classification (GTDB taxonomy): domain Bacteria; phylum Acidobacteriota; class Terriglobia; order Bryobacterales; family Bryobacteraceae; genus Sulfopaludibacter. Next base: position 5,654,635 of record CAWFHD010000003.1, read on the forward strand.
GGGCGCCGGAAACCGCGTCGCGATCGCCCGTCATCCAGCGGGCGGCGAGCCTCAGCGCCGCCACTACCGGCGCCTCCTGCCGTTCAGGCGGCAGATTCCGCAGGCAGCGCAAAGCTTCGCCTCCATTCTTGGCTTGTAATGCCAGGCGAGCCAGTTGGATGTTGGCGTTGAACTGTCCGCTATCGAGGGCTAGTACTTTTTGATAAGTCGCCCGGGCGCCGTCCAGTTGGCCGGCGGCCAGTTGATGGTTGGCCAGATTGTTCAAGACGTCCGCCGATCGGGGTTCCCCAGCCACCGCCCGACGATGCGCTTCCTCGGCTTCCGGGAATCGCTTCTGATTGTCGAGCGCAACCCCGAGCACACTCCACGCCAAGGCATCGCCGGGGTGCAATTTCAGCTCGGCGCGAACCGTCTTTTCGGCGCCGGTGAAGTCGCCCCGGCCTAAGGCGGCGATGGCATCGCGCACTTCCGCCGGCTGTCCCCAAAGCAACGCTACGATGGAAAATACCAGCGCCCCGGGCTTGATCACCTAACAAGTGTGGCATAGGTCGAGGCCCCTGGACACGTAGGAAATGACTTCCTACGTTAACTTCGACTTACTGAAACTAAACCACTTCGGATTTCCTACCGTACAATACCTTGCAGCCTTGGCCATATGGGGATAGAATCCTTCCGCAACTTGGATCCATCGGGGTTAGCCAATGGATTCACGACTCAGAGAACGCTTCTCAAGGGGGGAAATCTACATGACGGTTGGACCATACGCGCGAGCTCTCTGCGCTGCAAGCTTCTTTACCGCGTGCCTCGCTGCACAAACGGTGTCCAGCTCTTTACAGGGCATCGTGCTCGACCCTGCCAATGCGCTGGTGCCGAACGCCGCGGTGACCTTAAGTAATATCGACAACGGTAGCTCCAAGTCCGCCACCACGGACAACAGCGGTTTGTTCCGTTTCCTCGACGTCACTCCTGGAAACTACACTCTCAACGTCAAACTGGCGGGCTTCAAGAACCTGACCGAAACCAACATCGCGATGGCCGCCAACGAGACCCGCGACTTGGGCCGGTTGACCCTGGAACTGGGCAACGCCACCGAGACCATCTCGGTCATGGCCGAAGCCACCGCCATCCAGTTGGCCAGCTCCGAAAAGTCGCAGCTCGTCGACGGCGCCCAGTTGTCGGACGTCACCCTGAAGGGTCGCGATCTGTTCGGCTACATGAAGCTGGTGCCGGGCGTCATCGATAACAGCTCCGGAGGCACCAACGCCGGCAACCGCGACGTCACCTCGCCCAACGCCATTCGCGGGATCACGATCAACGGCAACACCTCGGCGCTGAACTTCGCCGTGGACGGCATCACGGACATGGACACCGGGTCGAACAGCACCATCCATTACGAGCCGAACATCGATTCCATTCAGGAAATGAAGATTCTGACCTCCAACTACCAGGCGGAATTCGGGCGCAACTCCGGCGGCACTATCACCGTGGTGACCAAGAACGGAACCCAGCAGTTCCATGGCAGTATGGCCTGGAACCACCGCAATGAGGGCTTGAATGCCAACCAATGGTCGAACAATCGGAATGGCAGAAACGCGTCCGGCGCGCCCGTATCGCCCATCTCGCCCTACCGTTTCAACGTGGAAACCTACACCATCGGCGGGCCGGCCTACATTCCTCACCTGCTGAATAAAGAGAAGAGACACCTGTTCTTCTTCTGGTCGCAGGAGTACACCGGACAGTTCGCCACCGGCGGAGCGCAAACCAAGTACACTCCCACTGCACTCGAGCGCCAGGGCAACTTCTCACAGAGCTTCCAGAACAACGGCGCTTTGATTGTGATCACCGATCCCAGCACCGGTTCGCCGTTTCCGGGCAATATCATTCCGGCCAGCCGGATCACCCAACAGGGCCAGGGCATGCTGAACTTCTTCCCCCTGCCCAACTTTGTGGGCGCGGGATCGCAGGCCAACGTAGTCAACTATTTCGAAGCGGCCAGCGCCACCCATCCGCGGCGTAACGACGTGCTCCGTATCGATAGCACCATCACTTCGAAGATGAGCGGCTACTTCCGCTGGATCAACGACCATGACGACATGATCGCGCTCTACCAGGGCGTCCAGTTTTCGAGCGACCAAGGGGGTCTGCTGGGTGGCAAAGGCATCGCTCCCATCGACCATCCGAATCCGGGTCACGGTTATTCGGGCACCCTGACTTACACCTTCTCGCCCACCCTGATCAATGAATTCACCATCGGCAAGAGCTGGAATACCTGGTCCTACTACTCCACCGACAACGGCGCGTCTGAGGACCGCTCGCTCATTCCGAATATTCCCGCACTGCTCCCTGTGCCCACCACCAATCCGTCGGGCGCTTCGGTCACCAACGGCTATTTCAACCTGCTGCCCCAGTTTTCGTTCGGTTCGCCGCCCAGCAACTCGATGAGCTACACTCGCGTGGGCACGTCAGCCGGTAACTACGAGAACTTCAACACCATTTGGACCTTCCTGGATAACGTCAGCAAGGTGGTGGGTAAGCATAACTTGAAGGCGGGCGTTTACCTGGAACATAACGTAAAGATACAGCCATCTACTCCTGCTTACTCCGGCAACTATAACTTCGGCCCCGATTCGCTCAACGGTGTCAATAACACCGGCGATGGCTTTGCCAATGCCCTCCTCGGGTACGTGGATAGCTATAGCCAAGCCACCGGCCGCGCGGTGTTCAACACGGTCTACTGGAACGCCGAGTTCTATCTGCAGGACAATTTCAGAGTCAATAAGAGGTTGACCCTGGATTACGGCGTCCGCATCTATCACCAGACGCCGCAGGTGGACACCAACAACACGTTCTCTAACTTCGTGCCGTCACTCTACACCAAGGCTTCCGCGCCGCGCATCTATACGCCAGGCACCAGCGGGGGCAAACGTGTAGCCATCGATCCGGGAACGGGCGCAGTAGCTCCCGTGGCTTATATCGGACTATATGTTCCCAACTCCGGCAACCCGGCTGACGGCTTCCAGCAGCTCGGTGTCAATGGCGTTGGTCTGGCGCCCTATCAACAGAAACCGGTGGCACTCGCTCCGCGCTTCGGTTTCGCTTACGACCTGAGCGGTGACGGCAAGACCGCCATCCGCGGCGGCTTCGGTATCTTCTATAACCGGCTCGATGGCAACCAGGTGTATAGCCTGTCCGGGCAGCCGCCGGTCACTTATAACGCCACCACCAGCTATACCACGTTCGCGCAAATTGCCAGCGCCGGTACCGGCCTGGTGCTCGGCCCCGGAACCTACGTTATGTGGCCGCAGCAAACGGTGCCGTGGGACCGCACCCAAAACGCCAGCATCAATATTCAGCGCGAGCTCACGCGGAACTTGGTGCTGGACGTCGGGTATACGGGCGACTGGCAGTACAACCAGCAGCTCAATTACGACATCAACCCGATTCCGATCGGAACCCGTGCGCCCTTCAACCCGGCCAATGCGGATGCCACTAACGGTGGCAAAACGTTGTCCGACATCTTCCTCCGCACGCAGTATCCCGGGTATAACACCATCAACAGTTACAATCACCTGGGTCACACGAATTACCACGCCCTGACCGTTTCGGCGCAGCGGCGCTATGCCAACGGCCTGTTGTTCGGCTTGGCGTACACCTACTCGAAGGCATTGGGAACCACGTCGTTTAACCCAGTGGTGCCCAACAACGAGGCCTGGAACTACGGTCCGCTGAGCTTCGACCGCCGCCACAATCTGCAGATGAATTACAGCTATGACTTCCCCAACCTGGGCAAGCGGCTGAATTCCAAGATCCTCTCGGCCATTGTGGATCGCTGGACGCTGTCGGGAATTATCTCGGTGCAGACCGGGTTCCCGTTCAACCCCGGCTTCAACATCAACGGCTCCGGCGTGGACTACACCGGAACTCCCGACGTGACTGCCCGCCCGAGCGTAGTGGGCAATCCCTTCCAGAATGTGCCCCAGGGCGATTACTTCAATCCGGCGGCCTTCGCTCCTCCCGCGCTCGGCACAACTCCTACCACCCCTGTCCTGGGCAACCTGGGCGGCGGTTCGGGAGTCATGTGGCTGCCTCGCGACACTAACTTCGACGCCACCATGAGTAAGTTCATCCCCATCGGCTTAGGCGAGCGTCGCGGCTTGAGAATTCAGGCTCAGGCTTACAATGTGTTCAACCATACCGAATACAACGCCGTCAATACCACCATTCAGTTCAGTTCCACGGGACAGATCCAGAATGGAGCGAGCGTCGGTGTCTTCAGCGGCACTCTGGCGGCTCGCGTCATGGCGTTTTCGGCCAGAATCGAATTCTAAACGATTCGTTAGCTCTAAGCGGGCAGATCATGGGAAAATCCATGGTCTGCCCTTTTTTTTTGCTGCAGGCTTTGCACGTCCCGGGAGCGCGTAACATCTGCGCTGAGCGCGACGCCTAACATATAATTCAGACGTCGTACGAAAGGGTCATCATGCTTTATACACGAAGAGATCTCGGCAAAATCGCCCTGGCCGCCGTGCCATTGGCGAAAGGTCTGGCAAGTGTGGATTCCAAGTTTGGCGGCGTGCAGATCGGCGCCATCACCTACAGTTTCCGGCAGACCAACGATATCGATGAAATCATCAAGGACATGTCGCAGATCGGGCTCGGCGAAGCGGAATTGATGTCGAATCACGCCGAGGCCGCCGCAGGGCGCCCAGCCCGCCGGCCGTGGCGGTGGTGGAGGCGGGCGAGGGCAAGGTCAGGGACGAGGACAAGGCGCTGGAGCGGGCGCCGGCGCTGGAACCGCAGCAGGACCAGGTGGGCGTGGCCCCGCCGCGCGCGTGCCGCGCCCTCTCATGACCGAAGAGCAGATCGCCGCCGCGCGCACCCGCAATAAGGAACTCCACGATTGGCGCGTCTCGGCCTCCATGGACAAATTCAAGGATGTGCGCGCCAAGTTTGACACCGCGGGCATCGATATCGCGGTGCTCTGTTACAACATGACCGAGGCCATCACGGACGAAGAGATCGATTACGGCTTTCAGATGGCCAAAGCGCTGGGCGCCCGGGCCATGTCGTCCACTACGCAGGTGTCGGTCTCCAAGCGGATTGCGCCCTTCGCCGAAAAGCACAAAATGATGATCGGCTTCCACGGTCACGATGCCACCTGGGATCCCAACGAGTTCGCCACGCCGGAAACCTTCGCCACCGCCATGGCTTATTCGAAGTACTTCGGAGTGAACCTGGACATCGGCCACTTCACATCCGCCAACTACGATGCGATTGCCTATATTAAGGAGCACCACGATCGCATCACTAACTTGCACCTGAAAGACCGTACAAAAGATCACGGCACGAACGTCCCCTGGGGCCAGGGAGACACGCCCATCAAGCAGGTCTTGTTACTCTTGAAAGAGAAGCAGTACGGCTTCCCGGCTAACATCGAATACGAATACGGCAAGCCTGGTATGGACACTAACATCGAGGTTGCTAAGTGCTACCAGTTCTGCAAGGACGTCCTGTCGTGAAGAGAGGCATAAGTCTTTCTGTAGTGCTTTTCCTGCTGACCGTTGCCTTGTCCCCAGCCCAGCCGCCCCAGGCCGTCCCGCCTCCTGGCGGTCGTGGTGGAGGCGGCCCACGAGCGGCTTTCCCATCGCACGCGGCGGCCGATGCCGCCCAGGTCGACCGCGGCAAGGCCCTCTACGGCGTCAACTGCAACTTCTGCCACGGCTCCGACGCGCGCGGCGGTGAAGGCGGCCCCAACCTGCTGCGCTCCGACCTGGTGCTCAACGACCAGAACGGCGAATTGATCGCGCAGGTAGTACAAAACGGCAAGGGCGAAATGCCCGCGCTCAAGCTGACCAACGCCCAGGTCTCCGACATCGCGGCCTTCATTCACAGCTTCCGCGTAGGCGGTTACGACGTTTCCCGCATGACGCCGCCCAGCATTCTGGTGGGGGACGCCAAAGCCGGCGAAGCCGTTTTCCACGCCAAGTGCGCTTCCTGTCACTCGCCCAGCGGCGATCTGAAAGGACTCGCCTCTAAGATCGCCGACCCCAAACTAATGCAGAATTTCTTCCTCATGCCGGGAGGCGGAGGCCGAGGCGGGCGCGGCGGTTCAGCCGCCACCCAGACAACGGTTACCGTGACGCCGGCAACCGGTCCGAAGACCGAAGGCCGTCTGTCGCGCATCGACGATTTCACCGTGACCCTCATCGATAGTGACAACATCCAGCGCACCTTCCGGCGCGATGGCGATGTGCCGAAGGTAGAGATTCATGATCCGCTGAAACCGCATCGCGACTTGTTACCCACTTATACGGACAAGGAAATTCATAACTTGACATCCTATCTGGTGACTCTGAAATGACTAAGCTCCAGACACTTTTGCTGGCCGGCCTGATTCCCGGATTCCTGGCCGCCCAGCCCCTCGACCCCGCGCTTCTCACCAAGCCCTTAAGCGATTCGTGGCCCACTTATTCGGGTGACTATTCCAGCAAGCGCTATAGCTCTCTGAAGCAGGTCAATCAAACCAACGTCAAAAACCTGACCCTGGCGTGGGCCTCGCGAGTCACCGCAGGCGCCGGCGACGCGGGCGGTGGCGGTCGCGGCGGCCGAGGTGGATTTGGCGGAGGCGGCATTGCTCCCACCATCATCGGCGGCGAAGGCACAGCGGACGCCGGTGGCGGCGGCGCGGCCAACATCCGGTCATCGGTGCTCGCCATCAACGGCGTGCTCTACTTCTCCACCCCCGACAATGCCTGGGCCATGGATGCGCGCGATGGCCACACGCTGTGGCACTACTTCTGGAAGACCAAAGGCGGCACCCACATCGGCAATCGCGGTCTCGCCATGTGGGGTAACTGGCTCTATCTGGAGACGCCGGACGACTACCTGGTGTGCCTCGACGCCGCCACCGGCAAGGAGCGCTGGCACAAGGAAATCGCCAACTTCAACCAGCAGTACTTCTCCACCATGTCCCCCGTGGTGATCGGCAATCACGTCATCACCGGCACGGGCAACGACCTCGACGAACCGGGCTACGTCCAGGCGCTCGATCCCGAGACCGGCAACCGTGCAGTGGATCTTCCACACTGTTCCTATGAAGAAGGGCGACCCTGGCCTCGATACCTGGGGCAGCCTGGATGGCGCCAGGCACGGCGCCGGCAACGTCTGGATTCCCGGCTCCTACGACCCTGAAACGCACCTCTACATCTTCGGCACCGGCAATCCCTCGCCGGCGTACACCAATCCGCCCAGCCGCGACGGCGACAATTTGTACACGTGCTCCATCGTCGCCATCAACGTGGATACCGGCAAGATGGCCTGGTATTACCAGGTGAACCCGCACGACACTCACGATTGGGATTCCACCGAGACGCCCATTTTGGTGGACGGCGAATTCAACGGCAAGATGCGCAAAATGGCCCTGCACGCCGACCGCAACGGCTACTTCTTCACCCTCGACCGCATCACCGGCGAGCACCTGGTGACAGGGAAGTTCTCCGATGCCACCAACTGGGCCAAGGAGATTAACGCTAAGGGACAGCCCGTTCGCAATCCCGAAAAGGATTCTACCGTCCCCGGTTCGCTCACCTCACCCAATAACGGCGGAGCCACTAACTGGCCGCCTCCGAGTTACTCCCCAGATACTGGCCTCTTCTACGTGCCGTCTAACGACGCTTACGCCATGTATTACCTCACTGAGACCGACCCTCGCGGCGCCATGGGCCTGGGCGGTAAGGAAGAGGATGGGCTCGGCACGCTGGGCTCCTATCTCACCGCCATCGATTACAAGACGGGTAAGGTCGCCTGGCGTCATCGCTATCCAGGAACCGGCGGGGGACTGGGTAACGGCATCCTGACTACGGCAGGCAAGCTTCTCTTCGCTGGAGACATGGGCGGCAACCTGGTAGCTTACGATCCGGCCAACGGCAAGATCCTGTGGCACACCCATCTGGGCAATGTGTCGAACGCGCCCGAGACTTACATGCTCGACGGCCATCAATATCTCCTGGTCGCCGCCGGCGATACGCTGTACTCGTTCACGCTGTACTAGGATGAGCCGCGTCTTTCCGAGCCGCGACCGTCAGGGAGCGGTTCCTGATCCGACATGCTTCAAGTAGAGTCCGTCTCCAAATCGTTCTGGGGCATCCGGGCGCTCGACCAGGTCGACCTCACCGTCCATCCCGGCGCCGTTCACGCGGTGACCGGCGAAAACGGGGCGGGGAAGTCCACCCTGATGAAGATCATCGCCGGCCTCGAGCAACCGGACGCCGGCGCCGTCCGTTTCACCGGGCGCGCCATCGCGATGATCCATCAGGAGCTGCTTACCTTCCCCGACCTCTCCGTCGCCGAGAACATCTTCATGGGGCAGGAGCCCTCGCGCTTCGGCTGGATCGACCGGCGCGAGCGCGACCGTCAGGCGCGCGCCCTGCTCGCCCAGCTCGGCTTATCTCTCGATCCTGCGCGTCTCATGCGCCACCTCACCGTGGCCGAGCAGCAATCCGTCGAAATCGCCAAGGCCCTGCGCCGCGAGGCCGACCTCATCATCATGGACGAGCCCACTTCGGCGCTCTCCGATCGCGAGTCCGAACTCCTCTTCGGCATGATCGCCGACCTGAAACGCCGCGGCGCCGCCATCCTTTACATCTCTCACCGCATGCCCGAGATCTTCCGCCTGGCCGACACCATCAGCGTCATGCGCGATGGCCGCCTCATCGCCACGCGTCCCGCCTCCGACTTCGATGAGAGCGAGCTCATTTCGCGTATGGTGGGGCGCGCGCTCGATCATTCCATCGCGCGAACTGCGGCGCCGCCCGGCGAGACCATCCTCGAAGTCCGCGGCCTGAGCCGTCCGCCGCATTTCCGCGATGTCTCCTTCAGCCTGCGCCGCGGCGAAGTTCTCGGCCTCGCCGGCCTCATGGGGGCCGGTCGCACCGACGTCGCAGCCGCTATTTACGGTCTCGCCCCAGCCACTAGTGGGGAGATCCACGTGCGCGGCCGCCTCACTCGCATCGCCTCGCCCGCCGCCGCGCTCGCCTGTGGAATCGCCATGGTCACCGAGGATCGCAAGAAGTTCGGCTTTGTGCCCGGGATGTCCATCCAGCAGAACGTCACGCTCTCCAGCCTCGATCGTTACTCGCGTGGCCCCGTAATTAGCCGCCGTGCCGAAGCTGCGGCGGCCGATGAACAGATTCGCCGCTTCGCCATCCGCTCCTCTGGCCGCGACCAGCCGGTGAAATTCCTGAGCGGAGGCAATCAACAAAAGGTGGCGATCGCGCGCGCCCTCCTCACCGATCCCGAGATTCTCATCCTCGACGAGCCCACCCGCGGCATCGACGTTGGCGCCAAGGCGGAAATCTACGCCCTCATCGACGGTCTGGCCCGGCAGCGCAAGGCGATCCTCCTGGTCTCTTCCGAGATGAACGAAATCATCGGCCTCAGCGACCGCATCCTGGTTATGCGCGAAGGTTCGGTGGCCGCGCATCTGCCCAAAGCCAGCAGCTCCCAGGCAATTCTCCGCGCTGCGATGCCCGTCTAAAACCGTGCCAAACTAGTCCCACCAGCTCATGCAAACCAAACGACACTGGCCGGCGCAACTCTCGCTCGCCATCGCGCTGGCCCTGCTAATGGGCGCGTTGGCGGTGGCGCGACCGGGCTTTCTGAACCTCGCGAACATCGTCAACCTGCTGCGCCAGATCTCCATCAACGGCATCCTGGCCGTCGGCGTAACGTACGTGCTGCTGACCGGCGGCGTCGATCTTTCGCTCGGCTCGGTAGTGGCGTTGAGCGGTGTGGTAGCGGCGGAGTTCGCACATCCGGGCGAGTATTTCATCCTGATGCCGGTGCTGATGGGAATCCTCGCGGGGGCGGTGTGCGGCGCCGCCAACGGTCTGATCGTGACGCGAGGACGAGTGGCGCCCTTCATCGCGACCCTCGGGATGATGACCGCGGCCCGCGGACTCGCCCTGCTGGTCAGCGGCGGCCGCCCCGTGTCGAACATGGCGCAATCCTTCACTCGCATCGGCGCAGGCAGTATCGCTGCCGTGCCGGTGCCGATCCTCATCTTCGCCGCGGTCGCGTTCTTCTCATGGATCGTGCTGCGCAATCTCCGCCTCGGCCGCCACATTTACGCAGTGGGCGGCAACGAAAACGCGGCGCGCGCGTCCGGCGTGGGCATCCACTCCGTGAAGATGGCGGCCTACACCATTTGCGGCGCGCTGGCAGGCCTCGCGGGTGTGGTGCTGGCATCGCGCATCACTACCGGGCAGCCCAACGCCGGAATCGGTTACGAGCTCGACGCCATCGCGGCCGTGGTGATCGGAGGCACCAGCCTGAACGGTGGCACGGGCGGCGTGGGCGGCGCCATTCTGGGCGCGCTGCTGATCGGTGTCATCAACAACGGGCTCGACCTGCTCAATGTATCCTCGTATTACCAGCAGGTAGCCAAAGGCATCATCATCGTGGGAGCGGTCTGGCTGGATAGGAGCAAAGAGAGAGCATGACAAAACGCCCTGCCGCATTGGCATTGGCCCTCTGCACGCTGCTGGGGTGCTCCGCGGAGAAAAAGAAGGGTCCTGTAATCGGGGTGTCGCTGTTGAATCTCTCCAACGAGTTCATCGTCATGCTCAACAAGTCGATGGAGCAGAAGGCCGGCGAACTCGGCGTGCAACTGGTGGTGAACGACGCCCAACGCAGCGCCGAAAAGCAGGTGCAGCAGGCCGAGAGCTTCGCTGCGCAGAAGGTGGATGCCATCATCCTCAACCCCTGCGAAGTCGAAGCCAGTTCCCCTGCCGTGGATAAAGCGCTGGCTGCCGAAATCCCCATCGTCAACGTCAATTCCGAGACGCGCACCGCGCCTTCGGCCTTCGTGGGCTCGCGCGACGAAGACGCCGGCCGCATCGCCATGGAGTACATCGCGCAACGCCTGAAGGGCAAGGGCAACATCGTCATGATGCATGGCTTCATGGGCCAGGCCGCACAGATCAAGCGCGACCGCGGCGCGCGCGAAGTCCTCGCCAAGAACCCCGGCCTGAAGATGCTCGCCGATCAGACCGCCGAATGGGACCGCGCCAAGGGCATGAGCCTCATGGAGAACTGGATGCAGTCGTACGGCGACCGCATCGACGCCGTTTTCGCGCAGAACGATGAAATGGCGATGGGAGCCCTGATCGCGCTGGAACAAGCCAAACGCAAGGGCAAGACCATCGTAGTAGGAGTGGACGCCATCGCCGACGCCCTACAAGCAGTCCGCGACGGTCGCCTCGACGCCACAGTGTTCCAGGACGCCAAGGGCCAGGGCGCAACCGCAGTCGAAATCGCAGTGAAGATGATCCGCCACGAGCCCTACGAGAAACAGACCTTCATCCCGTTTCAACTGGTGACCAAAGAAAACGTCGCGCAGTTTAAGTAGCGCCGGTCAAAGCCGCTTCAACCGAATATTCTTAACCTCGATCTTCATCGCAGGCCCCTTATGCACTTGGATGCCGATTAGGCCTTCCATCTTGCGCCCTGTCTTGTCATCGTCGATCAGCATGCTGAACACCCGGCCGTTCAACGATTGCACCAGCGTATTGCCGCGAGCGCTGAGGTACACACCGTTCCACCCATCCCCGTGGATCAGCTTCCTCAGTTCTTCGTCGCCCCCCAGCGAACTTACGAGTTCCGGCTTTCCATCGTCCCCGATGTGCGTGAATTGACCGCGCATCGCCAGGAACCCCCGGGCGCGCTCCTCGTAAATCTGGCCGGTGTACCGCTGTTCGCCGTCCATATCGAACTGGTAGCCCTTCATCGCCCACTTAATGTCCGGCAGTTCAATGCTGCGATACTGAATGCCGCTGTTGTAGCCGGTGAGCTTGTATTCCAGCCGCAGCTCGAAATTGCCAGGAGTTCCGCCGCGCCAGATCAGAAACGTGTTCTGCTTCGGCTGCTTCTCAGTGGTAGTCTGGCCCACCAGCGCGCCATTCTCCACGCGCCAGAAATCGGGATCGCCATCCCACCCCTTCATCGTCTTGCCATCGAAAATGCTTTCGAAGCCGCTTTCTTTGATGGGCGGAATCTGCTGCGCCTGGAGCGCCAGCACCGCCAACAACAAAACGCTACGCCTGAACATCGTGTCCTCCAGTGACGCGCGCCGCGTTAGCGCTGCGGACCTTCACCCAACACCGCTCCGCTGCCGATTCGAGCACCGCGTCCGTCACATAGTCGGTCGCCAGTGCCTCGCGAAACGTCGGCGAAACGCTTCTGCCTTCGCCCGCCGCCACCAGAAAATCGGCAGCCTGATGGATGAACGTGTGCTCGTACCCGATCTGCAATCCCGGCACCCACCAGTGCTTCATATAAGGATGCTCGCTGTCGGTGATGTGAATGCTCCGCCATCCGCGCGTCCGGCCCTCATCCTTATGGTCGAAATACTCCAGGCGATGCAGGTCGTGCAGGTCCCAGGCGATGGAAGCGTGCTCGCCGTTAATCTCGAAGGTGTACAGCGCCTTATGCCCGCGCGCATAGCGCGTCGCTTCGAAAGTGGCGAGTGATCCGTTCTGGAAGCGCGCCAGGAACGCGCTCGCATCGTCGATCCCCACCGGCTCCACCTTCCCCGTGAGGTTGTGTTTCCGGCTCTTGATGAACGTCTCGGTCATGCCCGAGACTTCGTCGATTCCGCCGTTCAGCCACATCGCCGTGTCGATGCAGTGCGCCAGTAGATCGCCTGTAACGCCGCTGCCCGCCACTGCGAGGTCCAGCCGCCACAACCCCTCGCCGCCTTGCGGTAGGTCGGTCGATATAGTCCAGTCCTGCAGAAACTTAGCGCGGTAGTGGAAGATCTTCCCCAGTTGGCCTTCGTCGATCATGTGCTTCGCCAGCGTCACCGCCGGAACGCGGCGATAGTTGTACCAGACCGAATTCGGCACGCCCGCCGCTTCTACGGCCTTCACCATCGCCTCTGCCTCGGCGCCGTTGCGGCCCAGCGGCTTTTCGCACAATACCATCTTGCCGGCCTTAGCAGCTGCGATGGCAATCTCCGCGTGCGTGTCGTTGGGGCTGGCGATATCGATCAGGTCGATGTCGCTCGCTTCCACCATCTTGCGCCAGTCCGTCTCCACGCGCTCGTAGCCCCACCTTGCAGCGAAGCCTTCGGCCCTGGCGGCATTGCGAGCGCAAACTGCCTTCAGCACGGGGCGAAACGGAACATCGAAGAAATGCCTGACTTGTGAAAACGCATTCGAATGCGTCCGGCCCATGAAGCCGTAACCCACCATGCCAATGTTCAGGTTCTTCATCTCAATTCCACCCATGCGCATTCCGCACACCGATCATCACGCGCAGCACATCGTTCCACGTCTTCTGGTCCAGCATCACCGCATTGGGGAACATGCAGCCATCCCAACAGACGTGTTGGAACGCGCGCGTCGGCTTCCCGTCCGCGCCGCGCATCCAGGCGCCCGCGTCGCGCACAATATCCAGCTTGCCGTTGGGGTCGCATGGCTGGCAATGGCGACCGGTCTTGTCGTGCGAGCCTTCGCCCTTGACGGTGCCGTCGTTCTGCGCTACGTGAAAATCGATAGTCCAGGGCCGTAGCGCGTCCGCCATCTTGCGATAAGCCTCCGCCAGGCCAGGTCCTAAGAAATCAAAGTTCTCCGGCAGCAGGCGATCCTCGGGCGCGTTATAGCCCATCGTGAAAAGCATGGTGTGCGCCATATCGGCCTGGAAGCCCAGCGTCTGTGGACGTCCCACCATCTCCAGTAACTCCACGTTGCGCCGCCAGCTATGCATGCCCGCCCAGCAGATTTCCCCCTCCGCCGCCAGCCGTTCTCCGAACTCCTCGGCGATAGTGCAAGCTTCCCGGAACGTGTTCGCGATGAGCTTGGTATTCGCCCCGGGGTCCTTGGCCCACTCGGCGGCGCTGCCCGCCGAATCGATTCGCACAATTCCATACTGCCGGATCCCCAGTTCGCGCAGCTTGCGTCCAATGCGGCACGCCTTCTTCACCTGCGTGAGGAATCGCCCACGCTCCGCTTCATCGCCCATCGCCGATCCGCCGCCGGTCGGCGCCCATACCGGCGCTACCAACGATCCCACTCGCAGACCCTTCGATGCGATGTGATCGGCTAGCCGTGCCAAGTCATCGTCCGAGGAATCGATGTCCGTGTGGGGTAGGGAAAGGAACAGGTCGGCACCGTCGAAACGCACGCCGTCCACTTCGGCCGTGGCCGTGAGGTTCAGCATCGTCTCCAAATCGATTGGCGGTTCCGAGTCGGGGCCCTTCCCCACCAGACCCGGCCACATCGCGTTGTGCAAAGCAGGAAAGCGGTTCATTTGTGTGTCAGACATGGCACTCCTGGCTCAAGCTCTGCCATTGTATATCAGGATCCCGCGGTGCAGGCGATCCCGCCGCGATTCAGCTTTCACTTGGTGATAAGATCCACATGATGTTCCGCATCGCGCTTACGTTCCGCCTGAAAATTGAGCACCGCAGCTTTCGGACCGAGCCTCTATGAAATTCGGCGCCAACACCCTGATCTGGGCAATGCATTTCGGCCCCGAGCATTTCCACCTTCTGCCCGCTATTAAAGAAGCGGGGCTCGATGGTATCGAGATTCCCATCTTTCAACCGCAGTCGTTCCCCGCGGCCGCGGTGCGCCGCGAACTGGCGAAGAACGGTCTCACCTGCACCGCGTGTTCGGTGATTCCGCGCGGCATGAGCGCCGGCGCCGAAGATGCCGCGGCGCGCCGCCAGACGCGTGAATACCTCGGCGATTGTCTGAAGTCCGCCGCCGACCTGGGCGCGGAACTCCTCGTAGGCCCGCTGCTCTCGCCGGTCGGCCATTTCACCGGAGTGCGGCGCACCGCCGACGAATGGCAGCGTGCCGTGGAGTGCTGGCAGGAGTTGCGGCCCGCCGTTGCCCAGACTGTCTCCGTCGCCCTTGAGCCGCTCAATCGCTTCGAGACTTATTTCCTGAACACCGTGGATGACGCGGCCGCGTTTTGCGATGCCGTGGGCGATCCGCGCATCGGCATCCTGATCGATACCTTCCACGCCAATATCGAAGAGAAGAGCATCGGAGCCGCGCTGCGGCGCGCCGGCCGCCATCTGAAACATCTGCACACCTGCGAGAACGATCGCGGCATTCCCGGCAGCGGCAACGTGAACTGGCCCGAGTTTTTCGCAGCGGTGCGTGAGGCGCGCTATGACGGCTGGCTCACCATCGAGAGCTTCGGTTTCAGCCTGGGTGACATCGCCGCGGCGGCATCCATCTGGCGCGATCTGGCGCCCACGCCGGAATCCATTGCCTTCGAAGGCGTGAAGTTTCTGCGCGCCGGGGCCGCAGCCTAGTCGCCAGCGCCGCATTTTGTTTTGCGCGGTCCAGCAAGCCGCTGTTTCTGCTGAAGCGCTTGTGACGCAGACACTTTCTTGTCTGCCGCGCCCCGAGTTCCGGTTTTCGGATCCGTTCCGGACATCGGGGCGCTTGGCCTTCCGAGCAGGCTTGACTGCAAAACTATGCGGCATTAGGGCGGCAGCGTGTTCTCGTCCACACCCGGAGGCGCGAACAGATGTCCACTGAGCGCTACGAAAATCAGCTTTTCGTTGGGACCCAGCCAGCGATAAACTAGCGCCATGGCAATTGCGCTTCCGCTCTATCCGGCTCACACTGCTCTGCTCGGCATGGACTGCCAGACCGGTGTAGTCCCCATCTATGCGAAACCGCAGGAACCGTTCATCGATCGATGCTCGAGCGTACTGCAGGCTGCACGAAAAGTTGGAATGGCGGTGATCCACTTAAAGGTCGGATTTCGGCCCGGCTTGCCGGAAGTGACCATGCGAAACAGGCTCTTTGCGTCAATCAAATCGTCACCGCAGCACCAGAAACTGTTCGACGGCGCTTCAGGCGCCATTCATCCCACGCTTGGGCCCGCGCCAGACGACATCGTGGTGACTAAACATCGTATCAGTGCGTTTCCAGGCAGCGACCTTCAGATGATTCTGCGCGCGAAAGAAATCGACACGCTAGTGCTGTTCGGGATCGCGACGAGCGGTGTAGTGCTGTCCACGGTTCTGGAGGCATGCGACGCGGATTACCGGACGGTGGTGATTGCGGACTGCTGCGCGGATACCGATGCCGACCTGCACCGGGCCCTCATGGAACGGCTTTTCCCACTGCGGGGAGAGGTGGCGACGGCCGCGGAGTTCGTAAGAGCGGTGAAGGGGTAATGACCGCCGGCAGGGTCTACGCTAGCCACTGAAGAGATAGCCTGCCAATTCATCGAGGCTTTGACTTTGTCCGGTTGCAGCGCGGCTTCGATGGCGACGACGCCGACCTTCTTCATCAGGTCCTCGAACTTGCCCTCGGTAGCGGATTCTTTGACATCGATCGCAGCCGGCCATCCCCGTTTCTTTCAGTAAGTTCCATATTGGAATGGCAGGATTCTCCAGCCTAGCGTGCTATACCGGAAGAGGAGAATTTTCCGTGCACCGCCTGCTCGCGCCCACATCCTCGCAACATCCGAAGCGACGCAACTTCAGCGTCACCCAAATCGCGGAGTTCCCTGCAAGTATCTGTGTCCAAGTAGTTTACGGACACGCACTATTTATACCAACAAGTGAGTTCCTGCGTCACCGTGTGGGCAACCAACAGGTCGACAGCCTCGTCGCTTACGCCGCCGAGAACACCCACTCCACGCTCTGCGGCAGCGCCAACGCGCGTCCCGCTGTCCGCGGCAGCACGTGGACGTGCGCGTGATCCTGCTCCGTCGCGCCATCCTCGAATCCGATCTCGACTCCCATCAGTTTCATGGTGGAGGCCAGCCGCTTTTCAATCTCGCGGATGATCACCCAGATGGCGCCTTGCTCCTGCACGTCCAGGTCGTAAAAGGCGGCCACATGCCGCGTCGGAGCAATCACGAAATGGAATTTCGTCAACGGCTGCGGATGCATCAGAGCCACGGCCAGCTCGCTTGCAACCCAAGTATCTTCCTTCGATACGGAGCAGTACGGACAAGAGTTTGGCACCTGCCTAGCTTAGACGATTTCGTCACTAATGTGAACGCCCAATGAGCGGCGCCCGCCCCGCGCACGTGACAAGATGAACTTATGACGGAAGCAAGACCATTGCCTGCGTCGGTCCCGGCGTCGCCGATGTTATCGGCACTTACTCCGTCCGCAACATCGCTCCGCGCTTGTCCGCGCCGCCCTCGTCATCCCGCCGGTGCCTTGCTGTGACCCGATTCTCCCGCCACTTCTGGACCTTTCTCTTCGCCGAGAATCTTTACGATTTCGGCCTCTACATCTTTGTGCTGCTCTACAACCTCTACCTGCTCGACCTGGGATATCGCGAAGATTTCCTGGGCTGGGTGACCACTGCCATGACCGTCGGCAGCATCGTTGGCGCGCTGCCTGCCGCGGCGGTGGCCCGCCTGTTGGGATTGAAGCGGATGCTTGTTTACGGCTCGGCGGGAATGGCGGCGATGTGCGCCGTCCGTGCCTTGCCTCTGGGCGGCGGCGGTCTGCTGGCGGCAGCCTTCGTCATGGGCCTCACCTCATCGCTCTGGGCCGTCTCGCTGCCGCCTGTCGTGGCCGCGCTCACCAACGAAAAGAATCGGCCCATGGGTTTCAGCTTGTGGACCGGCTGGGGCATTGGGCTGGGCGTGATCTGCGGAACCCTCGCCGGCCATCTGCCCGGCTGGATTCAGGGCGCGGGAATCGCAGCCTCGCCAAAAGATGCCAAGCAGGTCGCGCTGTTCCTGGGTGCTGCGGTGGCGTTGTTCTCACCGCTGCTGCTGGTCCGGTTGCCGCTCCACCGAGCCGCCGATGCCGCGCCGAAGATTTTCCCACGCACCCCGTTCGTCAAGCGTTACATGGCGGCGTTCTTCGTCTGGAACCTTGCTCTCGGATTATTCAATCCGTTCTTCTCGGCTTACTTATCTCGCCAGTTGCACATGCCGGTCGCCATGATCGGAACGGTTTATTCAATATCCCAGGCCGCGCAACTGGCGGCACTGCTCGCAGCGCCGGCTATTTTACGACGTTGGGGAGTGGTTCCTGGCATCGCCGCCATGCAAATGGGAGTCGCCCTATCGCTGGCGGTGCTGGCCTTCAGCCCCGCTGCCACAGTGGCGGCCGCCACTTATGCCGCCTTCATGGCATTTCAATTTATGTCGGAGCCCGGGATGTTCACGCTGCTCATGAGCCGCGTGGAGGAAGGAGAACGCGCCGGTGTCTCGGCGATCAACCACTTTGTCATGTCGGGATCGCAAGCCGCTGCCGCGGGAGTGGGCGGGGTGGCGGTGACGCACTTCGGTTATGCAAGGGTGTTGGCAAGCGCAGCGGGCATTGCCGCGGTAGCCGCGTGTCTCTTCCGCCTGTTAGTCCATGAGGGCCATACGGACAGCACGGCACATCCGCGCCTCCCGCCGATGCTTTCGGAGTTGGCGCACAATCCTGACGCCGTAGAAGGCCGAACCGGCCAGCAAAACAGTTCCGAGTAGCGAAATCGCCATGGGGCGATTTCAGCATAGTGAGCCCGGCTAGTCCAGTTCTGCCGGTACTGAGGCCCTGGTTGGTACCTTGAATTCTGAATTTAGTGAGAGGAAAGCCATCCGGAAAGAACCTTGCTTTGCATGGGAGTGGGTTCCGGCGCAGGCTTTAACGAGTACGTATGCCTGGTGTTTCTTTCCAGAATCGCTTCCAGTTCCAGGGTGGCGCCGCCGCGCCGTATTTTCAGCTTGAGGATGTCGCGCGGCTTCTTCGCCTTCAACAGGTCGTTGAGAGCCTTGGGACTGGCCTTCGAGCCGTCTACCTCCGCTAACTCATCGCCGGCCTTCAGCCCCGCGCCTTCTGCCGGAGAGTTCACCGACGTCCCCACGACTATCAGCTTTGCGTCCACTACCTGGCTTTCCAGGCCCAGGTACGACCCAGGCGCTTCCTGTTCGTCGACTGCAGTCGCCACGCCGGCATAATTGAAGTACTTGGCGTAATCGGGATCCCGCGTAGTGGAGGCATAGGAGAACACTTCGTCCACCGGCGCGCCCGCGGCGTTTTCGCATTCCTCGCGGAATTCGGCGTCGGTGAAGCCGCGCTTCTTCTCCTTGTAGTATTTGCGGTAAAGCGCGCGCATCACGTCGTCGAGCGAGCGCGCGTTAAGGCTGTCCTCCCGGATCTTCAGGTCGAGCATGCCGCCCAGCATTGCGCCGTTGTCGTAGTACGAGATGCTGGTGTCGCGGTCCAGCCCGACCCCCGAATTGGTGCTCCAGGTCAGCCGGCTGGAGTCGGTGGCGGATTGGTACCGGTGCCCGTTGGCGCTTTCGAAACGCGACATCGATGCCGCCAGCTTTTCCAGATATTGCGCCGGTGTGATCAGGCCGGCGCGCACCAGCAGCAGGTCCTGATAGTAGACCGACAGCCCTTCCGAGACCCACAGCATGTTGGTGATGTTTTCCGTTTCATAATCGAACGGCCCCAGCGCGATGGGGCGAATGCGCTTGACGTTGAAATTGTGAAAATACTCGTGAGCCACAAAGCTCAGAAAGCCGCGATAGCCGTTCGGGTTGGTGAGGCTGTTCCCGCTGAAGGAGAGGGATGCGGAGTTCAGATGTTCGATCCCGCCCACGCCTTTGCCCATCATCAGGAAGGTGTAGTGCTTGTAGGGGATCTCGCCGATCATGCCGGTGGCAGCCTCCACGATTTTCTTAAGGTCCGCGAGCATCTGCAGGCGGTCCACGGACTCCGGGACGTTCTCGATGGCGACGTCGTGCGGGACTCCCTTCACGTCGAACCGCAGAGCCTCCTGGTTGCCCATCAGCGTGGGGCAGTCGAGCAGGAAATCGAAGTCGGGGGCGGAAAAGGTGTTGGGCCGGTTGGGAACCGGGTCGAGGCCGGTGGCGATGTGCGCCCAGCTATCGGGCTTATTGATGGTGACGGTGACGGGATGCTGCAGGCGCCCGGCCACGTACATGAAAAGGGCGGGCGGCGAAATGTAACCTCGATTCTCCGCCAGGAAGTTCTGCACGCCGAAGGTGTCGTTGGCGAAGACGTCGTACTCCACGGTGACGGCCGGCGCCGCGCCGGTGACCACGCGCCAGGTGTTGCGCGTGACCTTCTCCCATGGCAGGGCCTTGCCCGCGGCATCTATGGCGCGAAAGCCGGAGACGTTCTTTTCGTAGTCCAGCAGCTTGTAATATCCCGGAGCCCAGGCGGGCATCACGAAGTCCTGAGTCTCGCCCGGCAAGCCTTCGCAGCGGAAGGAGACGTGGTAGGAGTGCGCTGCGGGCCGCTCCATCGAAACCGTGAACGCCATATTGCCCTGAGCCAGGGCGCAGGCAGCCGGAAGGAATGCAAGAATAGCGGCTCTCATGTGCCGACTATTCTACAAAAGGCAGTCGGCGGCCATGTCAAAACGGGCGTGCGCCCCAATGTCCCAGGAAGCAGCCTGGCACCATTCGATGGATGGCGAGGCCGGGGACCGGGAATAGCTTTCGCACTTCCCGTTGAAACTCCGAAGGCGAGCGGCCTACCAGGCTGCGAAACCGTGTGCTGAACGAGCCCAGGCTTTCATAACCCACGGCCAGGCAGACTTCTGTGACCGGCAGGCGCTCGCGCGCCAGCAGTCGTTTGGCCTGGTCGATGCGAAGGCGTGTGAGGAACTCGAGCGGCGTTTCACCGAACGTGCGCGCAAAGAGCCGGTGGTAATGGTACGGCGAGAGGCACGCTTCCCGCGCCGCATCGGCCAGGCGCAGCGGCTGGTCCAGTCCCGCGGCCAAATAGTCTCTGGACCGGCACAGGCGCCGGAACAATTCGTCGTCGATCAGCGGTCCGAGCCGGTGTGGCGCTGTATAAATAAGGGGATGCGGCAACCTTTCGATAGTTTATAAGATCACGCCATGGTATTGTGACCGATAGTGCTCGACAGCCTCATCGATCGCTCCTTAGCGGATATTTTGCTGGATCAAGCGCCCGCCTGCCACTGGATCGCGGGTGTTGACGGCGTCTTCGTTCGTATTTATGGCGAGGCATCTCCGCTGTTTGGCCGTCCTGCGGAGGAACTTAGCGGGAAGGCGCTTGCCCAGGCGCTTGAGCCTGAGATGGCCGATTCCTGGTTGGGCCGCTTCACTCGCGTCTTTAACGGCGAGAGCCAGATGCTGCGCGAGCGCCGCGGCCAGTCCGTCTGGTTCGTCTCGATCTTCCCCGTGCGCGTGGATGGAGAGATCCGCTACGCCGGCGGCCTGGCGCGTAACGTCACGCCTTTGGCCGTAGCCGAAGGGGAACTCCGCCATACGGTGCTCGGCGCCCTGAAGTCGCAGGAGTTCGAGCGCACCATGCTGTCCAAATTCCTGCATGACTCGGTGGGCCAGAATCTTACCGCGCTGGGTCTGCAACTGGATCTCATCCGCATGGACTTGAGCGCTACTTCGCCCGATATTTGCTCCCGCATCGGCGAACTGCAGAAGCTTCTCGAAACCATGATGGAGCAGGTTCGCGAATACAGCTACACGCTGAACCCTTCCACTGTGGAGCGCGCTGGATTGCGCACCGCGCTCGACCGGCTCACGGTCCGGATGCGCGAGCGGTTCCAGGGAGCCATGCGTCTCAACGTGGACCCATCGCTGAAGATCGATCCTAAGATCGCGGTCGCCCTCTACAAGGTGGCTCAGGAGGCGGTCGAGAACTCTGTGCAACACGCCGCTTGCTCCACCATCGAAATCGCGGTAAAGTCCACACGAGTAGGTCCTTTCCTTGAGGTGCGGGATAATGGGAAAGGTTTTGACCCGTCAGATGTCTTAGGTGGATGCCGCGGGCTGGGGCTGCTGAGCATGGAGCATTACGCCGCTCAAGCCGGCCTGGACCTTTCCATTACAAGCCACCGCGATACGGGCACATTAGTGCGCGCCGCGGTTACTGGGGACTCATTGAGAAACGAAATATGACATTCGACATAGTTCTTGTCGATGACCACAAGCTGGTGCGCGATGGCGTTAAGACCATCCTGGAGAGAGGCGCGGAGTTTCGCGTAGTAGGTGAGGCTGAAAACGGCGCGGACGCCGTCCAACTCTGTAAGAAGGCCGAGCCCGACCTTGTCCTGATGGACATCGGTCTTCCCGGCATGAACGGCATCGAAGCTACTACTGAGTTACTGCGCCACTGCCCCAAGGTGAAGATCGTCATCCTCTCTATGTACGACGACGAGAACTCCGTGGTGAGCGCCATCCGCAGCGGCGCGCGCGCGTTTGTGCTCAAGAAGGCGTCATCCACCGAACTGCTGGACGCTCTTCGCACGGTGGCGCGCGGCGGTTCGTACCTCAGTTCGCAGGTGTCCGACCGGCTGCTGCAGCGGATTCAGCGGGGCGATCTGGAAACGCACGACCGCAGTCCGCTGGAATCGCTCTCGCCGCGCGAACTGCAGGTGTTGCGGCTGGTGGCCGAAGGCAAGACCAGCAAAGATATCGCCGTGCTTTTGGATCTCGGACTGCAGACCGTGCGCAGCTATCGCAAGACGATGATGAAGAAACTGGGCGTCAACAATGTCGCCGGTCTCACGCAACTGGCGCTCGCCGCCGGAATCACTCACTGGAACAAACCGGATGCAAACACCCTGGGGTGACCTTGAAGTATCCGACGCCCATGTGCATTTCTTTTCCGACCGTTTCCTGCAGGCGCTAGGCGCGCAGTGCGGTAAGGACGCGCGCGAAGTCGCGAGTCTGGCGGGCTGGGACTTCCCCGGCTCCACGGAAGAACTGGCGCATCGTTGGTCCGATGAACTCGACCGGCAAGGCATCGCTCGCGCCGCGCTGATCGCCAGCATTCCCGGCGACGAAGCGTCCGTCAAGGCTGCGGCGGCTGTGGCTCCCGGCCGTTTCTACGCCTTCGCCATGGTCAATCCGCTGGCGGAGAATGCTGCCATCGCGCCCGGTCTGCACGCCATCTGTCTTTTTCCGGCGATGCATCGCTATTCGATGCACGATGCAAAAGTGGATGCGCTGCTCCAGCAGGCGGCGGCACGGCGGATCGCGGTCTTCGTGCATTGCGGCGTTTTGACCGTGGGAGTGCGGAAG
Organism: uncultured Solibacteraceae bacterium; assembly: GCA_963815475.1. Taxonomy (GTDB): domain Bacteria; phylum Acidobacteriota; class Terriglobia; order Bryobacterales; family Bryobacteraceae; genus Sulfopaludibacter. Next base: position 5,677,669 of record CAWFHD010000003.1, read on the forward strand.
AAACTGGGGCTGCCCTCGCCGTTCGACATGCGCTTTTCGAATCCGCTTGACCTGCACGCCATCGCTCTGCGCTATCCGCAGATCCGGTTCATCGTGCCCCACTTCGGCGCGGGCTATTTCCGCGAGGCGCTGATGCTGGGCGATCTTTGTCCCAACGTTTACCTCGACACTTCCAGCACCAACTCATGGATGCGCTATGAAGGGCTCGATTTGCCGACGGTCCTCAACCGCGCCCTGGATGTGTTGGGGCCGCGCCGGCTCTTGTTCGGCACCGACTCTTCTTTCTTTCCACGCGGCTGGAACCAGCCGGTCTTCGAACTGCAGGTGCATGCGCTTTCGACGTTGGGAATTCCAGCGGAAAGCGCGCGCCTGATCCTGGGCGAAAATCTGCAGCGAATTCTCGCCGAATCTTGAGAGTTTCGGCTCGCTCAGACTACTATCGTTCTCCACATGCATTTCAGCTTCGGGTCCCGGATACGGCATCCCTTTTTTCCGGGCCTCACCCCCATCCCCGCAGGGGAAGCAAAAGAGAGCAGCCCGGCCCTATTTGGCACCTTCGCTGAATTGGTTGACGCCGCGAGCGCCGGCGCTCACGTCGACCGCGCGGTGTTTGTCACGCTTCAGGAAAGCGAGCCGCTGCCCAGCGATTCGGATCGCGACGTTCTCTGGAAAATGTTTCAGGTGCCGGCCTTCGCAATGCTGCTCGACCGCAAGGGCCGGGTGCTGGCTTATGAATGCGAGGCGCAAAGCGGTCTGCACGTTAGCCCGAAATACCCAATGGCGCAGGAGAGCGCCGCGCTCTGCGAATGCGGCCGGCCGGGTTGTAAGTTAGTGCAGGGTGAGTTTCTGGACGCGCCAGTTCGTCAACTCGCCGATGTAGAGCGCGTTCGGGTTGCGGCAATCGATTGAGTTGGTGGTTCCGAATTCCTTCACCAGTTTGCCCGCCGCGCCGAACTTACCGAGCACCTTGCCGTCCAGTTCCATTTTGTAGATCTCGCCGCCGTCCATGGAATCGGGCGGGTTGGAATTCGAACTGTAGAGGTATTGATGGGCGCCGGGCGAGATGCAGACCGCCCACGGCGCGCCGACGTCGGCGATCTGGCTTTTGAAGTTGCCGTCGTTGTCGAAAACCTGAATGCGCTTGTTGCCGAGATCGGCTACGTAGACGTTCCCCTGCGCGTCCACCGCCACGGAATTCGGCATGTCGAATTGACCCTGCTCCGATCCCTTTGAGCCCCACGTCTTGATGAACCTTCCGGTCTTGTCGAGCTTCACGATGCGCGCATTGCTGTAGGCATCGGAGATGAAGATGTTGCCCTGCGGGTCCCAGGCGATATCGGTGGGCCGATTGAAATTGTCGCCCTGCACGCCTTGACCAGGCACTCCGCCGCGTCCGCGTCCACCACCTCCACCCCCGCCGGCAGCAGGAACCGGATTGACCGACTCCGGCTTGCGCCCCAGCACCTGTAGGTAACGGCCGGTGGAATCGAACTTGATCACCGTGTCCGAACCGCGGTCTACCGCCCAGACGTTGTCCTGCGCGTCCACCCGCACCGATTGCGCAAACAGGAATCCGTAAATGCCGGTGCCGATCTCGCGGACATACTTGCCAGTGGCGTCGAACTCGAAGAGACGCGACCCGCCATGTGTGAAGAAGCGGGAGCCGCCCATGGCGCCGTCTTCTCCCGTGCGCGTGTACACAAAGAGGTTGCCCTTGGAATCGGTGGCGACCCCTGCAGCCTCGCCCAGGTGAATGTTCGCCGGAAGCTTCAGGAAGTTGAGATTCCCGTCGAACGCGATTTCCGGAGCCTGGGCCGAAACCGTGAGCGCGGAAAACAGAGAAACCGTTGCGGTGAGCCAGATGGATTTCATCGGAGAGTCCTCTATTTTCCTGCCGGGTGCAGAATCAGTTTCTGCGCCCGCCACAACTGGATTTCCGAAACGAAGAGCACATCGGGATTGCGACAATCGATTTCGTGCAGTCCGCTGAACTCGCCCAGTTGCTTGCCCGCCTTGCCGAACTTTCCCACCACGGTGCCGTCCAGTTCCATCTTGTAGATCTCACCGCTGACGGTGGCCAGCGTGTAGTCGTTGTTGTCCGGGAAGGAGTTGGATGAGTAGAGATACTGATGCGGTCCGGGCGAGATGCAAAGCTCCCACGGCGTGCCGACGTTATCGTAGATGGTCTTGAGCTTCAGGTCGTTGTCGAAGACCTGAATGCGGCGGTTGCTGCGATCGGCCACATAAGCGTTGCCCTTGGCATCTACCGCGAGTGAGTGCGGCAGATTGATCTGCCCGGGCTCCGATCCCTTGGAGCCGGCCTGCGCGATGAACCTTCCCTGCTTGTCGTACTTCACGATGCGCGAGTTGCCATAGCCATCGGTCACGAAGATGTTGCCGGCCGGATCCCAGCCTACATCGGTGGGCCGATTGAAGATGTACTTTCCGGGGTTGGCCGGATCGGGCACGGGAATCGGAGGCGCCAGAGCGTCGTTGGGTTCGGGGCGGCGGCCCATCGTCATCACTACCCGGCCTTCGGGATTGAATTTGATGACCATGTTGGAGCCCTCATCCACGGCCCAGATGTTGTCCTGCGGGTCAACCCTCACGGCGTGGGCGAAGACGAATCCATAGAGGCCCTCGCCGATCTCGCGGACGAAAGTGCCGGTCGCATCGAACTCAAACAGGCGTGTCCTTTGGCTGCGCGTGAAAACGAAGACGTGGCCTTTGGAGTTGGTCGCGATGCCTATGCCTTCGCCAAGATAAAGGTTCTGCGGAAGCTTCAGAAAGTTGGGGACCGATTCAAAAGGGATCTCCGGGACGTTCTGCGCCTTGGCGCGCGTGGCCAGCGCGGCGGGAGACAGATTCTGGGCAGGAGCAGGAAGCGCGGGCAACAAGGCAGCCAGGCAAAAAGCCAGGCAAGTTCGCTTCAATCGATGGTGGCGCCGGTGGTCTTGCCGCCGGCGAGGGGCTCCTTCGGTTATCATCCCGGCCAGTATACTCCAAAGCTTCGGAGCGGGCCGTAAGAGTGGGGAGCGGACGCCGCTTACTTTGCGTTTGCGCCGGGGGTGGACGAGCGGGTATCCACGCGATGGGCGAAGATCTGGACGTTGATGTCGGCCGACTTGTCCCAGCCATTGCCCTGCGCGTTGTGGGTTCCTTCCGACCTTCCGGCGGCATCGAACCGCAGCATCGCCCCGTCCGCTCCATCCTGCCGGCTACCGCTCAGGGCGGCGTTGGAAGCGTGGTTGTACCACGTGAATACTTTTCCCTCCGAGTTGCCGGGAACGGGTCGCCCGTTGCCCCAGACGCCGAAGCGATACTTGATGCCGCCTTCCACCGCCAGACCCAGATTGCTGAAGTCGACTTGCCAGATGCGCAGCGGTGTGCCGAAATCGTCATACATCGTGGCGCCGGCCGCGGTCGCATCCGATACTCGAACATTGGCGGAACCGGTCTCTTCACTGCCCGGAGTCAACTGCGCCGTGGCGACCGGCGTCACATCGCCCTGCCCGAAGTGCAGTCTCACATCCTGGTAGTAATCGCCAAAGTGCGGCAGGGTGGCGCCGGCGATGCCGGGCACGGACCAAGTACGAATGGAATCGATCACCCAGCGCTCGCCGGGCGCGCCGAGGGTGAAATCGTCTCCGATGAATCCATGGTCGTGCCAGCCCCAGCGAACGTTGCTGCGAGCGGCGCCCGCCGCGTTGTTCAGATTCGCCTGCGGCAGGCCACGGTCGAGCACCAAAACCGGATCGGCAGCGAATGCCGGCAACGCGAGTAGCATGCAGAAGGGGATCAGGGAACCACGATGCGCCATGTTCATCAGTCTCCGATCTTCATTTATACTGCATTTGCGGGCCGCCCCGCCAGTAGTGGCACTACTTACGTTCGAAGACCAAGGTGAACTCCGGCTGTCCTTGTCTGGCCACGGTCGCCAGCATTGTGCCATCGGGAGCCAAGTTGTAACTCTCCACTGTCACGATGCCGTCCTGCGTGGTGGTGACCTTCAGCACATCGTGGTCCCAGCGGGCTTTAGTCTTGAGATCTTTTCCCGCTTTGATGGTGGCGCCGTTCTCGCTGTCGGTCATATCGCGATAAAAGAAGGTCTGGGTGGCGCCGGTGTAAGTAAAGTTGCGAGAGACAGTGATGTTGCCTTCGCGCTCATTGATGGTCACGGTCCCGGTTTGCACTACGGGCTGACCGGCGAAATTGCTTTTCGCAGGCACGAGCGTCCATGTGCCATTCATCGCCGTGTGGTCGCGCGCCACACAGGGAAGCGCGCTAAGCAGAACCGCCAGAATCGCTCCCGCGATTTTGCGGCTGATCGATGTTTGCATAAGTGTCCTCTTCGTCAGTGGGAGAGGAGCACGTGCGATACCGTTCGGGCGGGCGGACTGTGAACCGGCGCACGCCCAGTCTATACTCGGTCGAGACGCCCATGCAGGTGGCCGGCAATTCCAAACAGTCAGTGGCGAATCGCAAGCCAGCGATCATGACGGTGGTGCGCATCGCCAGCGGCAATTTCCTGGAGATGTATGACTTCATGGTTTTCGGCTACTACGCCGCGGCCATCGGCAAGACGTTCTTCCCGAGCAGCAATCCGTTTCTGTCGCTGATGCTCTCACTGGGCACGTTCGGGGTCGGCTTCCTGATGCGACCGTTGGGCGCGTTCTTCCTGGGCGCGTATATGGACCGCCACGGACGCCGCCGCGGGTTGCTGGTCACGCTCCTGCTGATGTCAGTCGGCACGCTCTCCGTCGCCGTAACGCCCGGGTATGCAAGCATCGGCGTGGTGGCTCCGCTGCTGGTGGTGACCGGCCGATTGCTGCAGGGATTCTCGGCCGGCGTGGAACTGGGCGGCGTGTCCGTGTATCTTGCCGAAATCGCCACTCCAGGAAACAAGGGCTTCTACGTGAGTTGGCAATCGGCCAGCCAGCAGTGCGCCGTGGTTTTCGCTGCCATCCTGGGAGTGGTCCTGAGTTCGCGGCTCACGCCCGCGCAGATGACGCAATGGGGTTGGCGCGTGCCGCTGCTGGTGGGCTGCCTGATCATCCCCTTCCTGTTCCTGCTGCGGAGCACGCTGGCTGAGACTGACGACTTCCTCACGCGCCAGCGCCCCACCATGCCGGAAATTCTACGCTCGCTTCGCGACCACTGGAGCACAGTTTTGCTCGGCATGATGCTGGTCACCATGACCACCGTATCGTTCTACATGATCACGGCATACACACCAACCTTCGGCCAAACCACTCTGCGATTGTCCAGCTTCGACAGCCTGACCGTTACGCTGTGCGTGGGCTTGTCGAACCTGTTCTGGCTGCCGGTAATGGGCGCGCTTTCCGACCGCGTCGGCCGCCGGCCGCTGCTGCTCACCTGCACGGCGCTGGCGCTGCTTACGGCGTACCCGGCACTGCTCTGGCTGGTGAGCGGGCCGACCTTCGCACGATTGTTGACGGTGGAGTTGTGGCTGTCCTGCCTCTACGGCAGCTACAACGGCGCGATGGTGGTGTACCTGACCGAGATCATGCCGGCGAATGTGCGCGCCACCGGGTTCTCGCTCGCCTACAGCCTGGCGACGGCAATTTTCGGCGGCTTCACGCCTGCGATCTGCACGTACCTCATCCACGCGACTGGCAATCGAGCCGTGCCCGGTTTGTGGGTCTCTTTCGCGGCGGTGTGCGGCTTGACGGCAACGCTCGCGCTACGGCGCAGCAAGCGCCGATTCGATTGTAAGGATTAATACGTATCGCGGGCCCGGACAGACGACACAAAACGATCGTCTGTCCCACTTCACCACCAGCCTTCACTAGTGGTTTCCCGGAGTTTCCCTAGGCCTTGCAGTACCTCCGGTCCTTCTCCTTTGGGACTAGCGAAATGGGATAAAAGCTGGCATCTTAGGAATCGTGGAAAACAGTATGGCGCAACATTACGCATTGCTCTCGATCGTATTCATGATGGCCTTCGTGATGGTCTTTGATCGCGTGCACCGCGCCGGACACATCACCCGCTTCTGCAGCGACAGTTTGCTGGATGCAAACGAACTGGACCAACTGCGGAAAATCGTGACGGCCTGCGAGTAACGCCCGGCTACGTTCTCCTGGCGCGACACTCTGTAAGGTTCGCCACTCACACCCAAGAAGATCACTTCTCACGACCCCGAAGTTCGCAACCGAACCGCGTGCATAGCTGTGGCCCCGGCGCAAGAATCTTTCGGTCACAGTACTAACCGGGGTGAATGTAACTGCGTTTTCATCACATTCGAATGAGTCGCCCCAGGCGGGAACTGTATACTGAATAACCATGCCAGTTGACTTCCTTCTCTCACAGCGCAGGCGCGAGATGTTACAGGTGCGGTAAACAGTTCTCTTCAGGGAAATTTGGGTGAAAACGATGCAGAAATGGCTTTGCTATTCGGGGTTTTTGCTGTCCGCGTTGCTGGCAACGGTGCTCGCGTCTTCCGGCCGTGCGCAGTGCGTCTCTCTGACCACTTTGGGTTCTGCTTCGACGCAGAACTTCGACACGCTGTCGAACACGGCAGGCTCGACGACCAATAACCTGACTATTCCAGGCTGGTTCATGACCGAATCGGGCGGCGGCGCCAGAGACAACGAACAGTATGCGGTGGACACGGGCAGCAGCAACACCGGAGATACGTACAGCTATGGCGCCGCGGGAAGCACGGACCGCGCCCTTGGCGGGCTGCGGAGCGGGACTCTGATTCCCATCTTCGGCGTGTGCTTCACAAACAACACCGGATCTGCCATCACCTCGCTGAACGTAGCGTACACCGGCGAACAGTGGCGGCTGGGCACGGCGGGCCGCACCGATCAACTGAGTTTCGAATTCAGCACGAATGCCGCGGACCTGGTCACCGGAACGTGGACGGGTGTTGCCGCTCTCAACTTCGTCACACCGGACACGGCGACTGTGGGCGCCAAGAATGGGAACGCCGCCGGGGAACGAACGGCGCTCAGTTCTACCATCGCGGTGAACGTCGCCAACGGAGCGACCTTCTGGATTCGGTGGACCGACGTGGACGCCTCGGGCGCCGACGACGGTCTGGCGGTGGACGACTTTTCACTGACACCGACGGGCGGCAGTAGCAGTCCATCGGGATCCGGATCTGCGACCCAGACGGTCGCTGGGGGATCCACCAATCTGACCGCGAACATCACGCCGGGAACGAACCCATCTTCCACGGGGATCTCGGTAGCGTGCGACCTGACGGCGATTGGCGGCAGTTCCACATTCAATCTGCCGAACAGCAGTGGCAACACTTATTCCGCCGCCTACGCGACGCCGGGTGGGACTGCGCCCCAAACCTATGGTCTTCCGTGCAGCGTCACAGACGGCCAGCAGCGTTCTGGATCTTTCAACATCTCCCTAACGGTCACGTCGGCCTTACCGACGAACCCAAGCGGAACGGGCGCCGCCAGTCCGTCGAGCGTTCAGGCAGGCGCTTCAACGCTGCTGACCGTCACCGTTGTTGCGGGGACGAATCCCACTAGCACCGGTATCGGCGTAGCGGCGGATCTCTCGTCGATTGGCGGGTCCTCCTCGCAGCAATTCTTCGACGACGGCACGAACGGAGACGCCCGGGCCAACGACGGCATCTTCTCTTTTACAGCGACTGTGGGGAGTGGCGCGAGTCCGGGCGGGAAGTCGATTCCGGTGACGATCAGCGACGCGCAGGCCCGTAGCGGGTCGACCTCCATCGGCTTGACGGTGCAGATTCCGCCGCCCACATCTATCAAGATCAGCCAGGTTTTCGGCGGGGGCGGCAACTCGGGCGCAACCTATTCGAACGATTTCATCGAGCTCTTCAATCAATCCAACACCGCCGTGGACATCAGCGGCTGGTCCGTGCAGAAGGCATCGGCCACAGCCTCTACTTGGGAAGTGACCAATCTCTGCCCGAACGGAGGAACCTGCATCTTGCAGCCGGGCCACTATTACCTGGTACAGGAAGCAGCGGGCACGGATGTGAACACGGTGGCGCTGCCCGCGCCTGACATGACGGGAGTTATCGCCATGGGTGCGGCCTCCGGAAAGATCGCCCTGGTGGCGAACACTACGATGCTCACCGGCGCGTGTCCGACAGGCGGGGGAATCGTCGATTTCGTCGGTTACGGCGGCGCCGGCGTTCCGAATTGCGCCGAGGCGACGGCGACCGGAGTTGGCAGCGCAACGGTGGCGGCGGTGCGCAAAAACAACGGATGCGTCGACACGGATAACAACGGGAGCGATTTCGTGATCATGGGCCCGGTTCCGCGGAACAGTTCCTCGCCTGCGAATCTTTGCGGCGGCAACCCGACGCAACTTTCAGGAGTGGGGAGCGCGGCGCCTTCCTCGGTGGATCCCGCGGGATCGCTGGTGTTGAGCGTTGCGGTGACCCCTGCCACCACTTCGCCGAGCACCGGAATCGCGGTGACAGGCAACCTCACGAGCATCGGGGGCGGCGTCAGCCAGCCGTTCTATGACGATGGCACGCACGGTGATGCGGCCGCCGGTGACAACGTGTTCTCCTTCCGCACGAACACGCCGACCGCTGCAGCGTTCGGGGCCAAGAGCATCCAAACCACGATCACAGATGCCCAGTTCCGCACCGCCAATGCTCCGATCACGATTACGGTGCAGGCGCCGACGTGCGGTGTGGAGCGATGGGCCGTCAAGACCGGCACCGACCCGAATGCGGGTTTGGTGAAATTGCTGAATCCGGTGCGCACTACTATCAACGCGATGCGCGCGCTCACCGCGCCGACCCTAAATCCGAATCCGCCTTATGACCCTCGGTTCAGCCCTACGGAATTCACGGTGTTCGTAATCAACGGCATGATCACGGCCTATAAGCTGGAGGACGACGTGGATTACCACATCGTGTTGCAGGACCCGGTGGGGAATACGATGATCACGGAGATTCCTTCTCCGGCGTGCGATGGGTCCACCAGTCCCTTCGATGCGGCGGTGGCCGCGGTACGCGCGAAGTTTGACGCACGTCTTAACGCAACGGACTCCTTCCAGATCGCCAACTTGCCGGTGCAGATGACGGGAGTGGGATTTTTCGACTTTCTTCACGGACAAACCGGCGTGGCACCCAATGGGATTGAACTGCATCCGATCCTGGACATGACGTTCACCACTGCCAGTTCGAGCGTGATCGCGTCCAGCGCCAACCCGGCGGTTTTCGGCCAGCCCGTGACGCTTACGGCGACAGTGGCGAGCACGGGCGGAACGCCCACAGGCAGCGTCAATTTCTACGAAGGCGACGATTTGCTGGGCACTGGTCCTCTCAATGCCGGCGGGCAGGCCAGCATCACGGCCAGCAATCTCGCGGCGGGCCCGCATTCTATCACCGCTACCTACGACGGCGACGCTAACGTGGCCCAAAGCACGTCGGCGGCGTTCCTACAGAACATTGGCCAGGCAGCGCCAGCGATCACATGGGCGAACCCCGCCGATATTACGTTTGGAAGCGCGCTGGGCGCCACGCAGTTGAACGCGACGGCGAGTGTGCCTGGAACATTCGTTTACACGCCAGCGTCGGGAGCGGTGCTCGGAGTAGGGAATGCGCAGGCGCTTTCGGTAGTCTTCACTCCAACGTCCAGCAACTATTCCGCCGCGGCCAAAGGGGTGAGTATCAACGTGCTGCCCGCATCGAATGGAGGCACACCGGCCAGCCTGGTGGTTACGCGCACGCTGGCGCGAATCAACGGACAGGTGGTGGTGACCCTCACGATCGCCAATAATGGCGGGACAGACGCACAGAATGTGATGTTGACCGCGGCGAAGATCGGGACTACGAGTGGGACGCCGGTGCCGCAATCGTTGGGAACTATCGCGGCCGGAGGTTCGGTGCAAGCGGTGGTGAATGTTCCCGGTACGGTGGGCGCTGCTGGAGCGGGGAACACACTGACGATATCGGGCACGTACACCGGAGGGACGTTCGGCAGCTCCGCGCGCATCACTCTGCCCTAGACGGATCCGCACAGAATGAAGGGGACAAGACTATGAGGACCTTTAGCAATCTTCTATTCGCAGCCGCAGTCTGGACACTCACTGCCGTTTCGGCCCAGGCTGACATCCTGACACTCCAATTCGATCCTACGACGCTGTCCGCGAGACCCGGCGAAACGGTCACCGTACGCGGCACGATCACGAATATCGATTCATCGATAGTAGATCTCAATGGCTGCTCCATCACATTGCCGGGCGCTTTCACTACAGATGACTGCGCGGCATTTCTCTCGGCGACGGGCGCGCCGCTATTCCTGGACATAGGCGACAGCGCAACGGTGGACTTATTCACCTTCACTCCGGACGCGAACTTCTCCCCGTTAGGATTACAGCCTCCCGGCAGCTTCACGATTCTGGGAACGCCGGAAGTCTCCGGATACGACCCCAATACGCAGAACATTCTGGTGGATGCTGCGTTTGCCGTGACGGTGACTCCGGAACCTTCGACTTTGGCTCTGCTCGGTGGGATTCTGCCGGTGCTGCTGTGGGGGGTGCTTCGACGCCGGAAATTGGGTTCGGCGCGAGGTTAGAACCGGCTGCTGAGTAGCTTGACGGGCGGGGGGTGATGGGCGCGGGTACCTTGAAGCAATGCGCAGCACGCCTCCCGACCGTCCGGGTACGGCAGTCGAATTAAGCGGTAGGCCGGCTCGAAGCTACCGTACCGGCCTCGGCAGTCGCCCAGCCAGGCTAGGATGCGCATTCTGGATAGTCGGCGCTCAATCGTAAGTAGCTGATTTCACTAGTCTTGGTGGTAGCAATGAGCGATCCCCCCATTTGGGGGCATTTCTGCCCTCAAAATACTAGATGTACTATCGGCAGAGATTCGACATAATTGTGTGTACGTCGAATTCGCTGCTACGCGAGGGAGCATTCGAATCGGCTGCCTGCCTCAGGCGTCTGCGTTTCTTCTAATGGTGGTTAATACCAGAGCATTTTCCAACGCCCCGGCGATCGAGCGTGGCGCCCAGCGATTCGATGATCCGATCGAGCGCCTCCGATACCTTCGTCAAGCCACCGCCTCCGCCAAACACAGCTCGCGTGCGCGATGGATTACCTGCTCCGTTCTCGCTTTGTCAGTGCTCACGTTGCGCTCCGACGCCATCGTTCGCAAAACGTTCACCTACCGGACCCCGCCGGCAGTTGCGATCCGCATCGACTCCGGAAGTCCCAGCGTTTGGCCCGTGGAGCAAACCAACGAGTACGACCTGTATAGTAACGGCCTGCGAATCGAGAATCGACTGGCCGTCTCCAATGAGGCGAGGTCCTATCGTTTAATAGCGCGCGATACCGGAGCCGTGGGACCGCTGCGCAGCCAACCCGCCGGCATCGTCTTCCACACTTCGGAGAGCGACCAAGCCCCCTTCGAGTTCGAGCAGAAGAAAGCATTGAAGCGCATCGGCCATGAGCTGCTGCTGTATGTGCGGAACAAGCGCGCCTATCATTTCCTGATCGATCGCTTCGGGCGGGTCCACCGCATCGTGGTGGAATCCGACGCGGCCAACCATGCCGGCCACTCCATCTGGTCGGATTCGCAATGGTCGTATGTGAATTTAAACGATAGCTTTCTGGGAGTGGCGTTCGAAGCGAGTATGCGTTCCGAGGACTCTCCCATCACCGAAGCGCAGGTGCGTGCCGCGCGGGCATTGACCGAAATGCTGCGCGACAAGTATAAACTGCCGGCCGAGAATTGCGTGGTGCATGCGCAGGTCTCGGTGAATCCCAGCAACCGGCGGATCGGCTGGCACACCGACTGGGGCTCCGGCTTTCCGTTCCAGCAGATCGGCCTGCCCGACAATTACCAGATTCCGAACCCGAGCATTTATTTGTTCGGCTTCGAATACGACCAGCCCTACCTCAGCGCCACAGGCCCCGCCTTGTGGAAAGGGCTGACCGCCGGAGAAGAACGAGTCCGCGAAGCGGCCGCCGAGCGCGGCGTCACACCGGACCAATATCGAAGATTGTTACAGCAGAGATTTCGAGATGAGGTAACCACGGTTCTGCACAAGAACCGGAGTGAGGAGAACTAAACATGAATCGAAATGAATCCAATCGAAGTGAGTCAACCAAACCTGACACCATCGGACTTGACATCGGCACCAGCCGCATTGTGACTGCCCGCCAAATCAACAACGAATTTAAGTACGACACGCAACTCAACGCTTTCGTCACCATCCCCTACTCGAAGATGACGGAGAGCGTGCTGATCAAGGAAGCCGTGCCGCACACGGTAGACGGCGAGGAGATCCTGGTTCACGGCAACGAATCGGAGCGGTTCGCCGAACTGCTCAACAAGGACATTCGCCGCACCATGGCGCGCGGCGTACTGAATCCCGAAGAGCCGGACAACGTGAGACTCATCCGCCAGATCACCAAATCGCTGGTGGGCAAGGCGGAGAGGGGCCAAAAGATCTACTTCACCGTGCCGGCCGCCCCGCTCGGTTCGGAGAAAGATCTCACCTATCACGAGGCTACGCTGCGCCAGGTATTCACCGAACTCGGCTTCGTGGTGAAGAGCGTCAATGAAGGGCTGGCAGTGGTCTACGCCGAACTGGAGAGCTCGAACTATACGGGCATCGGAATTAGCTGCGGCGGCGGACTCTGCAACGTTTGCCTGTCCTATTTGTCGGTGCCGGTGATGAGCTTCAGCATGACGAAGGCCGGCGATTTTATCGACGCCAGTTCCGCCTCCGTGACGGGTGAGCGCACCAACCGCATCCGCATTCTGAAGGAGCAGTCGTTCTACCTCAACGGCCATTTCGAGAGCAAGCTGCAACAGGTGTTGAGCGTCTATTACGAGGACATGATCCAGTCGTTGGTGGCGGAGCTGCGCAGCGCGTTTTCCGGCGCACGCAATCTGCCCAAGCTCTCGCGTCCCATCCCGCTGGTGCTCAGCGGCGGTTCGGCGATGCCAAAAGGCTTCCGCGATCGCTTCGAGACCGTCCTGCGGTCGAGCGACTTCCCGATCGAGGTGTCCGAGATTCGCATGGCATCCGACCCGTTGACCACTACCGCCAAAGGCGCGCTGGTCGCGGCACTCTCCGAAGCGTAAGCAACATCACCGTCTTGGTGGGGCAGGCCCTTTGGCCTGCCCAGAGAAGAAGATACTCCACTTGGCAGGCGAAAGCGCCTGCCCCACCACGCCTTGTGGCACCATACCATAAGACATGGAGTGCACTTTGATTTCTGGCTCCGGTACTTATCGGGGGAAGCAGGGGCTGGAGTATTTCAATGGCGTCTCGGCGCAGACCTCAGGGGCGGGCAAGCTGTGCCTGCACGTGGTGACCATTCCGCCGGGCTGCCGCGCCAAGCCGCATCTGCACGAAAACCACGAGAGCGCCGTCTACGTGATCTCGGGTGAGGCGGGCATGTGGCACGGCGAAGGCCTGCGGCAGCACATGTGGATGCGCACCGGCGATTTCGCGCACATTCCGGCCAACGTTCCGCACCTTCCTTACAATGCCAGCGACACCGTGCCCTGCGTGGGACTGATCGCGCGCACCGACCCTAACGAGCAGGAGAGCGTTACCCTGCTGGAGATCGCCGACCCCGGCGTGGCCGCGCGCTGACGAGATTTCCGGCAAGATCGCTTGAGGCAGCGCGGCGTTCCGCTTTATACTGACGTCGTGAACTGGCGATGGGCCGCGCTGCTGGTGTGTATGGTGGGAGCGGCGCAGGCGGAGAGCAACGTTTACAGGTATTACGTTCCGCACTCGGGCGCGCTCTCGAAGGTGGAATGGTCGAGCCCGGGCATTGGGTGGGACGTGTCGGTGGGCTACGACGCTGTGCGATGCGAAGTTTTCTGCACGTACCGGCGCACGCGCGACTCCTTCGGCCCCACGACGCTGTTGCACTTTCTGCTGCCGCCCACGACCACCATCCGGCTCTATGGCGATCCCGGCTCGAAGCCCGAAACGGTGATCGTGGACCCAGCCGGTTTGCGATTCCCGCACCTGAACGGTTGCGAGGCCATGCAGTTCGAATGGTTCGGCATTCCCGGCAGAAGTGTGGCGGCGATCCCGGCTGCGGTTGATTCCGATCGCGCGGCTCCCCGGCCAACTTCCGATTCCGTGCTCCTTCCGATGGCGCCACGGACGCTCGCTGCCGCTGCGCCCCTGCGCATTTAGACCTTCCCTTGTCGCGGCTTTATCGGCGAACCAAGGGAGGATCTGTGCAAATTCAAAGAACCAGCCGACTGCTGTGTCTGCACGCAGCGGCAAAACGACTGCAGGTTCCCGAGCGGACCCTGCGATATCGCGCGAGCCGGGGGCGCATTCCCGGCGCGTTCAAACAAGGCAAGCTATGGAAGTTTTCAGCCGCGGCCTTGGGAAAGGAGAGCCAACATGATTCGTAGAATTCTGGCGTGCGGACTGCTAGCGGCGGTGCTGGCAGCGGCATCCGACTTTCGGTTGAAGGACGAACACGGCCGCAGCATCAGCGTGGCGAAGCACAAAGGCAAGGTAGTGTCGCTCAATTTTTGGGCCACCTGGTGCCACGGATGCGTGCAGGAGATTCCATGGCTGATGGAATACCAGAGCAAGTATAAGCGCGACGGCCTGGTGGTGATCGGTGTGTCGATGGACGGAGACGGCTGGAACTCGGTACGGCCCTACCTGCAGCAGCAGAAGCTCAATTATCCGGTGGTGATTGGCAGCGAGCAGTTGGCAAAACAGTTCGGGCTGGAGAATATGCCAATGACTCTGCTTTACGGGCGCGACGGCAAAGTGGCAGCCACGCACATGGGCATGGTGGATCGCGCCGGGTGCGAGGAGGAGATTCGGAGGCTACTGCGATAAAACTCGGTCAGAATAGAACGATGGAGCAGACGCTCACCGTTAACCTGGCTTCCAAAATCAACGAGCAACTGGAACGGACCGACCACCTGATCGGTCTGTTGAGCGCGGACCAATTGAGCTGGCGTCCGCCGATCTCAGGCGGGTGGTCGATCGGTGAGCTTCTCGGCCATATGTTGGATTGCCTGGCAGGATTCTGCGCCGTGCTCTACACCGCCGAGCCCGAGCGGCTGACGCACTTCATCAGTCTGCGAGACCTAAGAGTGAATCACGCCTGCGGTCGCGAGGAAGCGCGCGACCGCATCGCCGCCTATCGCGCGCATATCGACGAGGGATTTGGCGTGCTCACCGATCGCGACCTGGGTCGCAGGATCCCGACGGTATTTGTGCCCGAGGGCGAGACGGTGCTCACCTTGCTGCTGGGCAATCTGGAACACCTGACCAATCACAAATATCAGTTGTTCCTGTTTCTGAAACTAATGGGTGTCAGCGTGGGGAGCGCCGACCTGTATCATTTTCGCGGCGCGTCCTAAACTTTCGCTGCCAGGGCCTTCTCCGCGGCGGCTTTGCCGCTTCCGCCTTTGTAGCCTTGCTGGGAGAGGGCTTCTTCCAGGGCTTCCAGGATGAAGAGCGTGTTGTCCGGCGTAGATCCGTAGCCCATCAGGCCGATGCGGAAGACTTTGCCGGCCAGGGGGCCGAAACCTCCAGCGATTTCGATGCCTCTCTTCTCCAGCAGGTATTGCCTTACCTTGGCGTCGTCGATGCCTTCCGGTATGCGCGGGGTGTTGAGCGTCCACAAGCGGTCGGCGGCATTCGGCACGTGCATCCCGAGACCCATCGCCTCAATGCCCGCCACGAACGCCGAGTGATTGCGGCGATGCCGCTCCCAGCGATTCTCGCGGCCCTCTTCGGCCACGATCGCGAGGCCTTCGCGCAGCGCATAGAATAACGTCGCAGAGGCGGTGTGATGGTACTTGTGGCCGGTGTAGAAGCTGTCGAGCAGTTGCAGGTCGAGGTACCACGATTGCACCGGCGTTTTGCGCGTCTTCAGACGGTCGAGCGCGCGCGGCGATACGGTCATGGGCGCTAGTCCGGGCGGGCAGCCGAGGCCTTTCTGGGTGCAGCTGTACGCGATGTCGATGCCGTTGTCGTCCACCAGCACCGGCATGCCGCCGAGTGAGGTAACGCAATCGGCAATGGTCACGGCGTCCACTTCATGCGCCGCTTCGCAGATGGCTTTGGCCTGGTTATACATGCCTGTAGATGTCTCGGCTTGCACAAGGCCCACTACCTGCGGCCGTTCGCGTCGGATGAATTCGCGCGCCTCCTGGGGGTCGTAGGGCTGGCCCCAGTCCTTCGCAAGTTTGACGACGTTGGCGCCCTGGCGGCGCGCCATCTCGCCGATGCGGTCTCCGAAGAAGCCGTTGGTCAGGAGCGCGAATTTGGAGCCGGGCTCAACGAAATTAGCGACAGCCGCTTCCATTCCGGAACTGCCCGTGCCGGAGACTGCCAGGTTGAATTGGTTGGTGGTGGAGTAGGCGTACCCCAGCAGTTCGCGAATCTCATCCGCTACCTGGAAGAAGAAGGGATCGAGGTGCCCGACCACGGTCTGCGACATGGCCTGATAGACTCGCGGCGCCACCATACTAGGGCCGGGTCCGAAGAGCAGGCGCTTGGGAGCCTGCAGGGGAGCGTAGCTTTCGCGCATAGATCTTCAGTGTAACGCCCAGTGGTGGAAATGCACCGACTCCCTTACGGTCGCGGCTCGGAAAGACGGTGCGATTCGGAAAGAGTGCTCGATTCGGAAAGACGACGCGATTCGGACGGGCGGCGGTTAGGAACGTGAACTTACGTTCAAGCCTCCTTCCGCCTGGTAAGCGCGCAGGCGTTTCTTATCGAACTTACCCACGCTGGTCTTGGGGATCTCTTCTATGAAGGCCCAGCGTTCGGGAATCCACCACTTCACCACGCGGTCCTGCAGGAACTCGCACAGATCGGACACGGTGGTGGCAGAGCCGGGCCGCAGCACCACGCAGGCGAGCGGACGCTCATCCCAGCGGGCGTCGGGGATGCCGATCACGGCGCTCTCCATCACGTCGGGGTGCGCCATAATCGCGTTCTCCAGTTCCACGGAAGAGACCCACTCTCCGCCGGATTTGATCACATCCTTGGTCCGGTCCTTGATCTGCAAATAGCCGCGCGTATCCAGCGTGCCCATGTCGCCGGTGCGCAGCCAGCCATCGTGAAACTTTTCGCCGGGCTCTTCGCCGTAATACGACGCGGTGACCCAGGGACCGCGCACCTCCACTTCACCGATCGACTGGCCGTCGGTGGGCAGCACGCCATCCTCGCCTACGATCCGCATCTCGCACCCCGGCATGATTCGGCCCGCCGTGGAGTGGTAATCGATTTCGCTGCCCTTCGAGCAATCTTTCGGCGGGTGGCCGATGGTGACGAGCGGACTGGTCTCCGTCATGCCCCACCCTTGCACCATGCGGACACCGTGTTTCGCAAAGCCTTCGATCAGGCTGCGCGGCACCGACGATCCGGCGGAGAGCACGAGGCGCAGAGACGACAAATCGACGGGATGGGCTTCGGCGTAGCGCAAGACGTCGCTCCAGATGGTGGGCACTCCGGCCGATACGGTGGGGCGTTCCTCTTCGATCAGGCGGCAGAGGGGAGCGGCTTGCAGATAACGTCCGGGGAATACCATGTCGGCGCCGGCCAGCCAGGCGGCGTGCGGCAGACCCCACGAATTCGCGTGAAACATGGATGGCGCCGCGAGCAGGCGGTCCTGGACGCTCAGGCCCGCGCAACTGGGAGCGATCACCGCCATGGAATGCAGGTAGATGGAGCGATGGCTGTAGACGACGCCCTTGGGATTGCCGGTAGTCCCGCTGGTGTAGGCCATGCCGGCTGCACTGCGCTCGTCGATCTCCGGCCAGTCGCGGGTAGGACTCTCCGCGGCGAGTACCGCTTCGTAATCGAGGCACTCGGCGGGCAGGGGCTCGCAGGGTTTGCCGATGACGATGTAGCGCTCCACGGTTTTGAAGTGCGATGCGGCTTTGGCGAGGACGGGGACGAGTGAAGCGTCGACGATCACGATGCGGTCGGCGGCGTGATTGGCGATGTAGGCGAGTTGGTCGGGAAAGAGCCGGACGTTGAGCATGTGGATCACGGCGCCCATACAGGGAATGGCGAAGTACGCCTCCAGATGCTGCGGCGTGTTCCAGCCGAAGGTACCGACACGGTCGCCGGGTCTGATGCCGAGACGCTGCAGGGCGGCGGCCAACCGGGCGGTGCGAGACGCGAGATCGGCGAAGGTGGCGCGGCTGACGTGGTCGCCATCGAAGGAGGAGATGCGGCTGTCGGCATGGACAGAGGCGCCGTAATCGAACAGGGATGGGACCGTGAGTTGGCGGTCCTGCATGGTGCTGAGCATTGCGAGCGATTATAGCGGAAGGGCGGGGAAGACGGGAGTTGACTCTACTTCTTGCCCTTAGCTGCTTTGTAAGCTTCGCGGATTTCCTGCATCTGGCGGGCGTGCGATTCGGCGTGGCCGGCGTAGCCGTCGAGCATTTCGCGCAAGGTGAGGCGGCCTCGTTCGGTGTGGCTGCCGGCGCGGTCGAAGGCGGCGGGCGGCTGGTCTTTCAGCAGTTCGTAATTCTCAGCGCGGATGCGGCGGAAGGTTTCGAGCGAGGTCTTGGGCTTACGCTTGGCGTAGTCGAGGTTCTTCGTCCATAACTCCTGGTTGAAGGCCACCAGGGTGGGATTCTCCTCGGCAATCAACTGGCGGAAGCGGTGCGCGCCCACGAGCTCGGCATCGGCAAGATGCGCCACAATCTGGCGGATGCTCCATTTGCCAGGCGCGGTGGTGAAATCCTCTTCTGCGCCGAAGACGCCGGTCATGACCATTGCGAGCACTTCGGCGCCGCGGCGGTAACGCTCCAAGAGATTAGGTATGTCGGACATTGTTGTTTTAATAATAGTCCGCGCAGCTCAAGTAGTAGCCGCACTTCCGGCACACCAGCTTGCATTTAAGCTCGGTGAGGCGGGTGGAACAACGGGGGCAGTACAGCATCGGTTCCCCTTCGTCTTTGCGCGCGGCCGGTTGTTCCGCTTCGGACTCCTTCATGAATGATTGGATTATACCGCTGCGGGTGGCGCATTCGCGCTTTTTGGGGCGCGACAATTCCAGGCATACAATATAGGCATCTTTATGAAACTCAGGTTGGCGGTTTTATCGGCGGTGCTGGGGACCGCGGCATTGGCACAGCGGCCTGCTCCTTCGCGCCCGGTGCGGCTGGCTTCTCGCGGCACTCACGGCGCGGTGGCGGCAGGCATGGAGACGGCCACCGAAGCCGGGATGCGCATGTACTACACCGGCGGCAATGCGGTGGACGCGGGCATCGCGGCGATGCTGGCTGCTTCGGTGACGGAGTTCTCGCATTTCGGAATGGGCGGCGAAGCGCCCATCCTGGTGCGGACCAAGGCCGGCAAGGTGTTCGCCATCGCGGGCGTGGGGACCATGCCCAAGTCAGCCACGGCCGATTTCTTTCGGAAGCACCAACTGCAGCCTAACGAGATCATCGATCCGCCGGAAGGCCACGGCTTGAAAGACTGGGTGCCGGTGGCGGGCGTTCTTTCCGCGCTGGTGCCCGGCATGGTGGAGGGCGCGCTGGTGACGCTGCGCGAGTTCGGCACCAAGTCCTTCGCGGAAGCGGTGCAGCCCGCAATTGAGTTGGCCGACGGCTTCCCCATCGACGAACTCCGCTCGATGACAATCCGCAATAGTGTGCGCTATCTGGAGAGCTGGCCGAGTTCCAAGAAAGTCTATCTGCCGAACGGCAAAGTGCCGGAGACCGGCGACATTTTCCGTCAACCCGATCTGGCACGGACGCTGCGCGCCATGGTGGCGGCGGAACAGAAGGCCCTGGCCGGCGGCGCCACGCGCGCCGCGGCGATCAATGCCGTTCGCGATTACTTCTATCGCGGCGAGGTGGCCCGCAAGATCGGCGAATACTCGCAGCAGACCGGCGGCCTGTTGCGCTATGAAGACATGGCGGCCTTCCGCGTAGAACCGGAAGAGGCCGTCTCCACTACCTTCCACGGCTACACGGTCTACAAGCCCGGCTTCTGGAGCCAGGGCCCGGCAATGATTGAGGCGCTCAACATTCTGGAAGGCTTCAACCTCTTCGACCTCAAACTGAATTCGGCCGATTATCTCCACACGATGGTGGAAGCGCTGAAGCTGGCGTATGCCGACCGCGACACGTATTACGGCGACCCGAAATTCGTGAAGGTGCCGGCGGAGAAGTTGCTTTCGAAGGAGTACGGCGCGGAGCGGCGCAAGGAGATCGGCGAAATGGCGTCGCTGGAATTCCGGCCGGGCAATGTGGAAGCGAATCCGCCGAAGCATCCGGCTCTGGCCGAGATGGCGCATCGCAAGATCGACGATGCGCTGCTGGCGAAGGATACCACTTGCGTGGACGCTATCGATAAGGACGGCGTGGCGATTTCGATTACGCCTTCGGGGGCGTGGCTGCCCTCGGTGATCGCGGGCGATACCGGCATTCCGCTGACGGAACGGGCACAGAGCTTCCTCTTGATTCCGGGGCATCCGAATGAGTTGGCGGGCAGCAAGCGACCGCGCGTGACCCTGAGTCCCACGCTGGTGGTGGGGCCGAACGGAACCATCGTGACGCTCTCCACGCCGGGCGGCGACAACCAGGACCAGGCGCTGCTGCAGGTGCTGTTCTATTCGGTGGAGTTCGGCATGAATGCGCAAGCGGCGGTGGAAGCTCCGCGCTTCCAGACCGAGCACCTGGTATCGAGCTTCGACAATCACGCCATGAATCCGGGCTCGCTGCTGCTGGATGAGCGCACACTGCCGGCCGTGGTGGCGGAGCTGCAGAAGCGCGGGCACAAGGTGGAGATGCGGAATCGCTACTCCAGCGGCGCGGCGCCGGTGCTGATCCGGCTGTATCCCAGCGGGATGATCGAGGCGGGCGCGGACCCGTTCCTGTTCCGGTTCGCACAGGCGTGGTAGGTTCTCTCTTCGACGAGCCCGGCGGGTTCGATCGCGACGGGCTCGCGGAAAAACTGCGCGCGCTCGCCGAACAGCGGATCTATATCGGCGGCAGCTCCTGGAAGTACGAAGGGTGGCTGGGGCAGATCTACGACCGGCAGCGGTACCTGTCGCGCGGCAAGTTTTCGAAGAAAGCTTTCGAGCAGGAGTGTCTGCGCGAGTACGCCGAAACGTTTCCGGTGGTTTGCGGCGATTTCGCTTTCTACCAGTTCCCCACCGAGGATTTCTGGCGCAAGCTGTTTCAGCAGACGCCGCGCCACTTCCGCTTCGCGTTCAAAGTGCCGGAACAGATTACGTGCAAGGTGTTTCCGGTGCATGCGCGGTACGGTCCGCAGGGTGGCCGCGAGAACGAAGGGTTCCTGGATAGCCACACGCTGCGGGAGATGTTCCTGCGTCCGCTGCTGCCGTATCGGGAGCAGACCGCGGTGTTGATCTTCGAGTTCGGCGCGTTTGGGCGGCGCAGTTTTGAGGAGACGGCGCAGTTTGTCGAGCGGCTCGACCCATTCCTGAAGGCACTTCCTAAGGAATTCCGGTACGCGGTGGAGATTCGCAATCCGGAATTTCTGGAGCGCGACTACTTTGCGTGCCTGCGCGCGCACGGGGTGGCGCATGTGTACAACGCGTGGGCGAAGATGCCGGAACTGCGGCAGCAGATTGCGATTCCGGAATCGGTAACGGCCGATTTTCAGGTGTGCCGCGCGCTGCTGCGGCGGGGGCGCGTGTATGAGGAAGCGGTGGAGAAGTTCGCGCCGTATCGCGAGGTGCAGGACCCGAACCCGGAAGCGCGCGAATCGATGCGGCTGCTGATTGGGCGGGCGCGGGAGAACAAGGAATTCTTCTTCCTGTTCGTGAATAATCGGCTGGAAGGCAACGCGCCGATGACGATTCTGTCGGTGGTGGACTCGTAAGGGAAGGTGGCGGCTGCCGCTGGGCCGCGAGTGCGGCGCCGGATGCCGTATGTTAGGGCCCGATTATGCCCGTGGATATGTGGCCCGTCCGGGTTCCTGGAAGAACTCGAATCCCTCCCTCCGTTCCGCCGGCTGGGTTCGTACGACGAGGCAATCGCCAAACGGGAAGCTCCGCCGAAACAGGCGTTTTTGCCGGGGCTGTTCCTGTTCGGCCATGCTCGCGGCTACCGAGGATGTGGACCAGTCGGCGCTGGTGCTGTTCGATGCAAGGATCGATTGGAAGATTGATCGTTCTACGCTGCGACGGAGAGCGCACGAAGGCTCTTCGCGTAAGCATATACGGGCAGAGTGACGAAGACCGCGCAACGCTGGAGCATGAGCGTGATGAGCAAGAGCGGCACATGAAAGCGAACACCTCCGACAGTTCTCATTGGCGGAACAAGACGCATGGCGCTTTGCCCCTCTTGAAGACCTCGAAGATCCGCGGCGACGTGATTGTGAAGCAAAATTTTCACCTGTTCAGCCTGGAGGCGATGGAACAACTCATGGTGGATATCGAGAACACACTGGAACGGCCACGAACGAAAGCAATGCCAATTGCCAGGATGCTCCAGCACCGCGGAAAATAAGGCACATTCTTAACGCCTTCAGGCACGGGAAATGCCTCGAAATGGCCGGTCGTGGAGGCCGATGGTCGGGGGGAGAAGCGTTCCGGGCGTGTCGCGGTTCTGTGATAAACTGATCTGGTGTCGCGTTGGGGTCCCCGCTCGGCAGGGAACACCTCAAATGACCGCCCCAAAGCTCCTAAGCCGTCAATTTCTTAGGGCCTGTAGCTCAGTTGGTTAGAGCGCTACCTTGACACGGTAGAGGTCTGCAGTTCGAGTCTGCACAGGCCCACCATCCTTTCAATAGTTTAGCGGGATCACTTGACGTCAAGTTGTCTTGATCTGACTTAATCGTTGCGGTTCTTACCCGATTCTGGAACTCTCGGACAGCTATGTCCTGCTTGTCTAAATCCGCTTGGGTGTAGTGGAGGCTCATGTCTGCCCGCGAGTGTCCCGCCATCCGCTGCGCCTGATTCGCGCCTGCCAGCGCTGCAAGCTCCGTTACCGCCTCACGCCTGAATGCGTGGAAGCCAAACCCGACGTAGTACACCTTCTGCGCGACTGCCGCAGGCCGCAGGAAATACTGATTGATGCCCCTGTCATCCCGCAGGATGCGCCCGCACTTTTCCTTCTTCAGGTGCGTGTGCACGCTAAACACGAACTCGTTATCGTGGCCTGCACCGGGGTAGATGGCAGCCAGATCCTGTGAAAGCTCCCCCATTGGCACGTCGCGGGCTGAGCGTTCGGACTTCACTGTATCCAGGTCGCCACGATAGAAGCGCTGGCGAACGTGAATCAGGCCGTGCTGAAAGTCGATGTGCTGCCACTGGAGGCCCAACACCTCGGAGATGCGCAGAGTGCAGTACAGCGCCACTTCACAGATGCGCCGCACGTCTGCCGGCAGAACTTCCAAGAGTCCTCTTGTTTCCTCGGTTGTGAGCTTTCGGTGCGGGCGGGCGGTTTTCTTTCGGCCCACGCTCACGCGCGTTACAGGGTTCTCTCCTTGCCACAACCCCCACTCTGCCGCCTTTGTGAAAATACCGGACATGAGGTTGCGGAGGTCTGTGCGCGTGTTCCACGACAGGCCGGGTTTGATTACTGGTTTGCCAGCGACCGTTACCACGCGCGGCTTTGCCTTCTCAGACAGCCATCGGTCGATTTCAAGCCCGCGAATCTCGCATAGCGCCGCATCCTGCCAAGCTGGTCGGATGTGTTTCTCGATATGCGCTTCGTACTTGGCGCGCGTGGAGGCCGCGAGCTTCTCAGGGTTCTTGACGAATTCGTCGCCGTAGTATTCAAGCAGTTGACCGAACGGAATCTGCGCCTGCAATACAACCTGGGAGCGGTTGATACGCGCCATCACTTCGTTTTTCTTCTTGATCGCTTGGCGCTTGTTCATCTCCGCGACGCTGCCGAGATATACGCGCTGCTGCTTCTTCGTGGCGTTACCAGACGAGTCGAAGGTGTCTATCCAGGGACGGATGTAGTAACGGGGGTTCTTGCCTTGTGTGGTGAAAATGTCAGGGTCTTGGACGCGCACCACGTCCTCCATGCCCAAAACATGAGCAAGGGAAATTGTACGCGAAGTTGGGGCAGAGAGTAAAGCAGCCAAGTTGCACCATCGCTTTTTGGGATTGGCTGCTACTCTCGAAGGAGGAGCAAAAGCGACTTACTCACGCATTCTCAAGAATCGTTGCGGGTATTGCTTCAGGTGCAGTCGCGAAACCTATCAGACCATGGCCTGCCATCGGCGATAATCTGCGGAAGTTTCCTTCCACTTACTATCATACCACACACTTTAAGTGCCTGTCAACTCGGAGGTTAGGCACTATGACCCAGGGCTAACCGACAAACTTTACCCTACTAGTCCACTTATGCGCAAAGTGTGCAATCAGGGTGCGTCGAAACCGGCGTTATTCCCTGGGTGTTCCACCCGAAATTCTATTCTGTTGGCAGTTCGGTCAGTCTGACTTGCTCGCTGATATCCTTCGCAACTGCCTCAGCACTGCGGTCGATACTACGCGAAACATTGCCTACGTTGCTCAAAACCCTTTGATTACCGGGAAGTAACGTTATTTCATTCTGTTCGAGCCACAGACCGTACCGATACCACACGTCGTCGATCCGCTCCCCATCCGTAGCCCCAGCCATTGCCCGTACAAAATCGTCAAGTTCCCGCCCTAGGCGCTTAATGTATTCTCGTCGCTCAGCCCGCTGATCCTCCGCCTTCATCTCACCTGCGATCCGGTATTGTTGGCGTTGCTTAGCTTCTTCTAGATGGAGGTCGCGCCGTCGCTTATACTTCCACGTAAGCGTAGCAATGCCCGCGATGATAGCGGCGCTGATAGTGCTGGCTACAACTGCGGCAGCGATATCGACGCCTTTGTTCCACAGCTTCTGGATAAAGGAGGGATCAACAACCATAACCCGTCAATCGTATCAGGAGGACTGTACTCAGGGAATTCTGGTTTCGTAGCCGGGGGGGTGACCGGAACAGGGGGGCTTTCGCCCCAACTTCATTCTCTGCGCCCGTGGGCCCCCCATCCGTATTAGGCGGCAACTGACTGTTTGAGTTCTCTCTGCTGTTTGAGTTCTCTCTGAAGTCGCAGTTTGACTTCTTGGAATTCCAGGAACTCGATTGGGTCCTCAGGCTCTTGAAGGTCTTCTACGGTAGCAGATATAGGACTCTTTTCGTCTTGTTTGGGATGTCCTGTTGTGTTGTGTTGTGTTCTGTCTGTCCTGTCTGTTTGTTTGTTATGTACTGTAGGGCCGGATAACGGGAGATCAGTGGAAGATAACGGGAGATTTTGCGCGTAAGCTGCTTTGTTTGCAACAGCCGATTTTAAAAGACCGAGATCCACAAATCTGGGCAGAGCTTCCCGCAGAATTTTTACCGGCAATCTGGTGAGAAGCGCGAGGCTCTCGGGAGTATGCGGCTCGCCGTTCACGCGCACGAGCGTGCCGCGTGTCGTTGCTTTTGCTGCCACCATCAGAGTGGCAAACCAGCAGCCGAGGTGGGCGGCTCCATGCGGGTGAGACATGAGTTCGGCGTACTGATCTGTATCAAGCATCATTTTCATAGAAACCCAAAGCAGGTTTTTCATCTTACGAGACTTGGCAGTCTCAAAGTTCTCGTCCCAGTTCGGGACAGAATACGTGTTGTCGCTCATTTGAACTTTTCCTCTTCCGGCACCCCCTGGTAAACGAGTGCCCCTCCCCTGCGCAGAGGAAGGGCACACCATGAGCGACGGACAAATTTTTTAGAATCTCGACGGAGAACCCGTCCGGGGAACTGTGAAGAGATGGGGTTAGCGCCACACCTCCCACTAAGATCATCATACCACACATGTGGCCTATGTGTCAATGTTTAACGTTACCGAAGCCTGAATGCCTCCAGCGTGCCCGCGATGCAGCCTTGGGGCTCCTTCGGCCAGCAGCGTGGCTTCTACGGGAGGGAAGAACCCGGCGGAAGGAGGACATTGAGAACCTTCCGCCGGGTGATGTGGCAGCGACGGCGGCGACGATGCGCTCGCGCAGACGCCGACCACATCAAACTCGTGTTAGCAGTACTCGGCGTCAGGGCGGCATACTTCGCCGACCTGGAAAGCGTACTCCCGCTTCAGCTCGCGATAGCGCCTTGGCGCGAGTCGGTAGACTCTGGCTGCCAAGATGGGATCGAGGTTTTTGGAGAACAACTGAGCCGGTGTGACATCGGCGAACAACCCGGTTTCGTCCTGCTCAAGCTGGTCGAGACTCAACCGTCCATTGCTGGATTTAATGTGGTCTAACATGATCAAAGCAATCCCTTCTCTTGAGCGATAGCCCTGAGCTGCCGGTATCTCCTTGGATCTGAAAGACTTAGCTTATTTGCTAACCCGCCATTAGATTTCGGACCAAATAAGTCCTCTAACCTGGGTTGAGTGCTGGGGCTTCCCATTGACGGGGTGGACCCAGAGCCAGGGCGATAGTTGGAACGTACCAAAAACGGTTTTGCCTTCGCTAAATTCTTTGCGGCCTCCGCGACTGTGACCGGCTCAAAACTGGCGTTGAGTTGTGGTTCTCCGGTTGCCGGATCAATTACCGTGGCCTTGCCATCTATCAAGCGGACAGACGATTTTAGAATCTGTGCTGCCAGAGCGGGATCGCAGAAATTCTCAGAGGCCACCGCATCTTGGAGCGTGGCTTTGATGGTGGCATCCTGCGCACTGGCGCGCAGCGAATCCCTCTCGCTTTCGGCCTGCGCCAAACGGATAAGGACATCGGCAGATGGCTCAGCGGGTGTTGGGGCCTTTCTCGCTGACTCCAGTTCAAGCTGTAGGCGCTTGTTCTCGGCGCGGACCTCACGGGCGCTGCGCCCCTGTGCCTCACGCAGCAGCTCATTTATCCGCGCCTGCTGCTTTTCGTCAAAGACGATCTTCTCGTTAGGCGCTTGCTCCTCTGCGGCAGGTGCGGCAGATTCTAGTGTTTCGGGTTCTGGAGTGATTTCGTTAGGCATTTTCGACTCCTCTGGCGAGCATTTCGTAAGCCGCTGCTTTGGCGTCGGTCAAGTCAGCAAGTGCTGCCTTAATCTTGGACAGCGCGGTTTTTTCGCAGTCGCTAATGAACTCGCGAACGTTTAACTCTTCTGCCGTGTTGCTAGGCGCTACGCTGACAGGCGCGCCCGTAGCTACGGCTGTTGCTTCTGTAGTCATAGTTTCTCTTTTCTGAGCACTCCCAAAATGAAAAAGGCGGAGGTGATTCCTCCGCCTGTCATGAAAAGGAGCGCTCTGTGCGCGGCGGGAGCGCATCATCAATACACTCCCACCTAAATACATCATACCACAAACAGGTATTGTCTGTCAAGTACTATTTTTAGAGGAGTTCTTTGCGTTGCACAGTATGCAGACGACGTCTGTAGAAACACACCTAAAAATTGGGATTCCTGCGTCAGCTCGAATTAGCCCGCCACTCTGCCCCTCTGAGGCGCAGAGAATTGATCGTGCGGCCTCCTGACGCGATTACAAATCAGTCTGCGGGCAGATTTGACCCGTTGTTTTCAGCCCGCCTAAAATTTTTGGGAAATGAAATCAGTGCACGCCTGCAAGTGTCCCGACTTACCCCCGTTGTTTTGGCAATGAAAAATCGGGCGTGACCCCTACGCCACCATTTTTCTATGCTCGAACCCCTGCCTTAACTCGTTTCCAAACGCCCCAAGCTGGCTGATTGAGGCACGCCTGCATTATTCCTTTGGCCACGCAGAGTATGTGTCTAGGGGTTTTCGGCCCAGTTCAGGACGAACTGGGGGTTAGTCAAGATGGGGAACTACGCCAGCAGTGTTTGTAAGAGACTCACGAACACTCCATTGCAGCTAGGGCACAGGTCATACGCGCCGTGATACCGGGTCAAGTCCTGTACCCTCTCCAGTTCATTGCAGAAGGCACAACGTCTATGTGAACGAGTGTCGTTAGCATCTGACACACGCGCTTCGAGCAGCTCTATGTCGCCCGCTGGGGCGTTGAGTATCATCATGTGTCGAAGCATAGCACGGGTGTAACTGACTGTCAACAAGTAACTTACACATATGTTACATGTGTTTTCCACACACTTAGTGTGCACAGTATGCAGTCAGGATCTGTCTAATATCTCGACAGTTCGAAAGCTATAATTTGTAGGCTCGGTCGTGCTTACATTTTTTGCTTGCACTTCGGAGTCATTCTGCCCATAATATTTTCAGGTACTTAAAATGGCAAAACGAAACGAAGCGGTCAATCAGGCAGTTGGATACATTCGAGTCTCGACACTCGACCAGAGCAAGAATGGCGTTAGCCTTGAGGCACAAGAGGAACGTTTGCGCGCCTACTGCACGGCTGCGGGCTTAGATTTGGTGACGCTAGTGCGAGAGGACGGGGTGAGCGCATCCATACCGCTGGCAGATAGACCGCAAGGCGCAGTACTGCTCTCTGCGCTCAAGGCAGGCGTAATGCACGTGGTCGCTCTCAAGCTCGACCGCGTTTTTCGCGATGCAGAGGACGCGCTGCGCCAAACGCGCGCGTGGGACAGGGCAGGCGTAGCGCTGCACTTGGTAGACATGGGCGGGCAGAGCATCAATACCGCCTCCGCAATGGGTCGAATGATGCTGACTATGATGGCTGCATTTGCTGAGCTTGAGCGCAACCTGATTGCCGAACGCACAGCGTGCGCGTTGCAGCACAAGAAAACCCATCGGCAGGTATTCAACCATGAACCGTTCGGCTACATTCGCAATGGTAGCGCCTTGGTTGCCTCCGTTGAAGAACAAGCGGTCATTAGCCGCATTCATGCTCTTCGGTCTGCTGGTGAGACCCTAGGCGGCATTGCCGATGCCTTGAATGTGGAAGGCGTGCCGACCAAACGGGCAGGAGGCAAGTGGTACGCCAAAACCGTCTCGAACGTGCTCAACAGCGACATGCACGAGGCAGCATAGGCTATGGCGCAGAGCAAGCCAGCGAAACGAAAACCGGGCAGGCCGAAAACCCGCCCGTCAGACTATCGGCAGAGGTCCGTTTGGCTGCCTGACAGCACATACGCTAAAGTCCTCCGGGCTTTGGTGACGCCAGAGGGTAAGCGGTACGAGTTTTCCAAGCTGGTGGAGCACCTTCTGCATCAATGGTTGCGGGAGGGTGGCAGACTGCCAAAGGATTGATACGCCCGTGCTACCTTCGCTGCTACGATGGCTAAGGGGTGGCAGATGACTGAAACCGAACGGAAGATCATTGAAATACTGACAGAGCACGAAGTGACCGCAGATGCGTGGGCTGCACCGATCCACGCCGTAGACAGCGCGATGGGTTGGGATACCGCGCGGACACGGGAATTTGTTCGCGGGTTGATGGACCGTAATCTAGTCGCGTGGGCTCCAATAGTACGGGACGGTCCGATCTACGATCCGAAGGCGTTTTGGGAAAAAGGGACTGCCTATCCAGGAGCTTCCGAAGCGTCTGAGAACTGAGTTTCTGAAACTCGGGGTACGAGTTTCCTTCCGTTTCCGCCCTCGGAGGTCGAATTCTGCCCTCGTACGGCCAAAACGGAAAACTCGTATCGCCATTTGGCGCGGAGTTGAAAGGGCTCGTACCTCGACTCGTACCCCTCTCGTACTCCTTTGGAACGCCTGTCTTCATTGGTGCAGACAGCGTTTCTGCGCTCAAAGCCCCAAAAACAGCCTAAATTCGTACCCGTAGCGTCTACCATGTGCTAGATTTTTAGCACATAGAATGTTTGGAATAGGGTTATTGGTGCGTGGGAACCCAACGTTCAGGTGCTTCGGCAACAGGGCTACTTGGCCGAGGTTATGAAAACAGCCGTCAACAGGTTTGCGGTGATAGGAAGAACAACGAGTGTCACCACGAGAGTGAGTCGCCGACGCCTCTCCTGCTCCATTCGCAACCGAGCCAGCCCAAACTGGAACTCAATATTCGGCCATAATTCAAGAAGCCACCGCCTGATGGTGAATGCTCCCCAACTGAATCCAAACAACCATGCATAAAACAAGTGATTACCAGGGAAACCAAATAGAGCTTTCACCAGAGCAATCACCGCTGGCGACGCCTCGATTTTCGGCGTGCCAGCGACGCGGAACACTATCGCTGTCGTCAGCGCGATTATCGTGGTTACCAAGCTTCCAATCCCCAATGATATGACGTTCAGCAGTATTGTCTGGTGCCGTCGCAGCCAGAACTGCTGCGGCTTAGCGATGTCCAATGCTTTCTGAATGGCCATGAAGTTCTCGGCGATCCAGGGTGATTCGAGCCCTCTGATTTCAGCATAGTTTGGATATGCTCCGTCGCCGTGAAACAACGAAAACGATATTTCCCTTTCCAGTTTATAGTTAAGGAATCGCATATGAACTGCGATAGGTCTGGCGGGAGTCACTAGGTTTTCGTCGTCAAAGATTTCTGCCGAATCGGACTCGATTGTACTTTCATCATCAAAGCTGACCGAGAAGGACGCTGACGAATGGTGATCGGCCTTTTGAGCTAAGGTCTGCTGTCTTGCAAGAATCTGGGCGATTCGGTGAAGGTCCTCTCGGAGAAAGATCTTTCGCGAAATCTTGATTCGGCGTGTCTGCTTCAAAACGCGGTGGCCTCGAAACGTATTTTAGCGCACACTAGGTGGTTCGATCTGAGGGGGCGATCAGCAGTTCGACGCTACCATTCCAAAGAAACCGCTGGCTTATTCTGACTTAATCAATGTCGTTTGGCTTGTTTTTGGCTTAATTGGCTCTCAATAGAATCAATCACTTGCACTGTCATCTATTGGGTATAAAGGGGCTTTTTCACCTTGACACGGTAGAGGTCTGCAGTTCGAGTCTGCACAGGCCCACCATTTAACCCTTAACGTTTTAAACATTTACGCCTGCTTTTGTTGGTAATAATCTCGCGCGCGAAACCTTGAGTTTTCGTCTGCGATACATCCCTGCGGGCAAAGGCGTTCCATTCCGTAGGCGATGATCTCGGCAGCGAGGTTCGGCGACCATGGTCGTTCCTGCGCAACGGGCGCCGCCAGTTTTTCCCCCCCGAGCGTTTTTTCAAAGTTGGATTACACGTAGTCCTGCTCAACTTGTGGACCCTTACCACATGAGGAAATCTCCTTTCAGATTTTTGCTATGCGGTGACAGGCGGTCGCTAAAGCACTCGCGCGGATACTGCAGCTTGGTACTACGTACATCCTTGATCTAGTACCCACGGTAGCCATCACGCAACATTCCAAGAGATGTCGCGCGACCATTACAAATCTCCCTTGTGCTTTTTCAGCCGCGATAATAAGGCTCGTACGACACGCGTCGACATCTCAGGACTGCGGAGGCTGTCCGTGTGTTCTAGTAGTTACTATTTCTTAACCATTAGTACCTTATCGGAGTAAGTGGCATCATAGTTGTCAACTCGTCATTATGAATCGCTGCATCGACCGGCCGGTTCGAAATTAAATCGGAGATAAGTGATCGGAACCGCACGAAGGTAAAGTGCGTGCGGGAGTTAAGCGAATCATGCGCATGAATATTCGATGTCGAAACGAATTGAATTGGGTAATACTGCGCACACTGATGTAAATTGGCGTTGGCAGTCGTATGCGAACTTACACCGTGGATATCGAACTTGGTTGATTCTTCACGCTTCAACCGGTTACCCCCGTTGTAGACATCGTGATCCCCGGTTACAGTGAAGGGCGACTTGAGAACACCTCGTAGACTTTCTCAAGCGGAGGAGAAAAACGTTATGAGTGTAAATGTACGAGTAACCGACCGGTGGCT
Source organism: uncultured Solibacteraceae bacterium (assembly GCA_963815475.1). Lineage (GTDB taxonomy): Bacteria > Acidobacteriota > Terriglobia > Bryobacterales > Bryobacteraceae > Sulfopaludibacter. The sequence goes on from CAWFHD010000003.1 coordinate 5,709,342, forward strand.
GCCGGTAGCGCTCTTGCTGACGCTATCCGGCGCTGCTTCTGCGGCGACTATTGCTGCGGGAACAGTGCCATTCGGTTTCAGTGGGCTTACCGCCAGTTCCAATACGCTGGCGCCGGGCACTTCTTTCACAATTGCCTCGGTTTCCGCCAACAGCAATGGCACCGGCAGTTTTGACTGTACCGCGCCGGGCATGAACTCCGTATGCAGCACCTACAGCGCAACTCTATCGCCGAACCCCTTTACAGGGAACGCCCTGGTTGGTGAGACGCTGACATTCGACGGCGGTCCGGCAAACGGTACTGCAATATACAGATACGTGGTTAGCGCTCAGACCGCACCGCAGATCGTAACAGTGGGAACGACTACCTTTTACAACGTCAACAGCACGGGCACGTTCTCCGATTTAAGAGGCACACCGCAATTCACCACTAATGCCGCCTCTCTTTCCATCACCATTACTGAAAACTGTTCCGGCGCGAATTGCTCCCTCTCTGGCGGCGCCTCGTTTGCCACTCCGCCCGCTATTACCGCCACCACACCGGAACCGGGAACGCGCGCTTTGTTCCTCGGTAGCGCTCTGATTGGGCTGAGCTGTTTGAACCGCAAACGTCGCCGCAAAGTCTGATAATCTGCATCATCCTCCAAGGAATATTTTTCTACCACTCAGGAGGAAAACTTAGTACTGCCGCCGGAAGCCTTTCGTAAGAGAGTGTTTCCTGCCTGTGACTTACAGGCTTCCGGCAGATCTTTCTTTTGGTCCGCCTTGTTACTTTCCTTAGAATGCGTGCAGAATAATCCCGAAAAGAAAATATTGTGATGGCTTGCTAGAGCGTGGAGGGCAGAACTTGCTGCGACTGCGCCAAGTCGAACTGCGTCCCGATAAGTGGCCATCCGTTAGTCGCAGCGGAGGGCTCGGATGGGGTCGATTCGGGCAGCCCTGCGGGCCGGCACGTAGCTGGCGAGCAGGGCCACTGCGGCGAGTAGGATGGACACTCCTCCCAACACCATAGGGTCGAGGGGCTTCACTTCGTAGAGCATCCCACCGAGCAGGCGCGTGAGGGCGGAGGACCCCGCGATGCCGACGGCCAGACCCACCAGCACCCAGACCATGCTGCTGTTGACCATGAGGCGCATCACGTCGAGAGTGCCGGCGCCGAGGGCCATACGGATTCCGATTTCGTGAGTGCGCTGCGCTACCGAGTGTCCCACTACGCCTACGATGCCGACCGCGGCGAGCATCAGCGCCACTACCGAGAACACGGCGAGGAGCAGCATGGGGAAGCGGCGCGAGCCGGTGGAATCGTGGACCACGTTTTCCATGGTCTGGACGCCGGACACGGGAAGATCGGGCAGCACCGCTGCGAGGGCCTTGCGGATGGGTTGTTCAAACGTGGCCGGTGCGTTGATGGTGCGGACCACGGCGGTCATCACGGGCCAGCCGGCCTGCGTGTAGGGCCGGAAGAACTGGCTTCGCACGGGCGCGTCGAGGCCCTGAAAATGCACATCGCCCACAACCCCGACGATGGTGAGACGCGGTCCGTCGGACCCGCTCAGACGGATGGCTTTGCCAACGGGATCCTCCTTGGGCCAATAGAGATGTGCCATCCGCTCATTGATCACGATGACGCCGGCGGCGTTGACCGTGTCCTGGCGGGCGAATTCGCGGCCTTTCACCACCGGAATGCCCATGGCGCGGAAGTAGTTCGGGCAGGCGACGGAGTAGCTTGCGCCCGGCATGTGACCCGGTTCGGCCGGCGGCCGGCCTTCGACCTGGAAGCTCCGACCGGCGTTTCCTTCGAGTGGCAGATGGGCCACGGCGCCCACCGATACCACACCGGGAACGGCGCCGACGTGCTCGGAGAGGTCCTCACAGAAGCGCGGCAGTCCCGGAGGTCCGACGTAAATCTCTTCCTGCGGCGCCGAGATTGTGAGGGTCAGCACATTCTTGGGATTCAGTCCGGGATCGACGCTGAGTAGACGGGTCATGCTCTTGATCATGAGGCCTGCGCCCGAAAGCACCACCAGCGCCAGCGCGACCTCAGATGCCACCAGGACCTGACGGAGGCGGTTATGACCGCCGGTGGCGGCACTGCGTCCGCCTTCCTTGAGCGGTTCATTGACGTTGGCGCCGAGCGCGCTCACTGCCGGCGCCACGCCGAACAGCAGACCGGTGAGGCAGGAGGCGAGCAGGGCGAAGGCGAAGACGCGGCCATCCATGGGGATGGAATCGACCGGACGTAGCGGCAAGTTGAGAGAGGCCATTGAGAAGACCAGAAAGATCAGGCGCGTGCTCACGGCGGCCAGCAGCAGGCCCGCCGCGCCTCCGGCGAAAGCCAGCAGGACGTTCTCGGTGAACAACTGGCGCGCAATGCGGGAACCCGGCGCGCCCAGCGCGATGCGGATGGCGAACTCCTTCTGGCGGGTGGCGCCGCGCGCAAGCAGCAGATTGGCCACGTTGACACAAGCGATCAACAGGACGAACGCCACGGCAGAGAGCAGAATGAGCATGGTGCGGCGAAGGCCGTCCAGGCCGGCATCCCCCAGCGAAGCGACGGTGGCGCCCATGTTCGGGTCTTCCTTGGGGTACTGCGCCGCGACACTCCTGGCGAGAGCGTCCATCTCGGCGCTTGCCTGGGCTAAGCTCACGCCGCGCTTGAGACGGGCGATGGAGATGAAGCTGTTGTTGCCGCGGCCGAAATCGGTCTTGGTGTAGCCGACGGGCACCCATAGTTGGCGGGGGTTGCTCCAGAACTGCCATTGAAAATCACGCGGCATGACGCCGACTACGGTGAAATCGGCCCCATCGACGCGGATGGTCCGGCCGACGAGCGAGGGATCTCCGCCGTAGCGCGACTTCCAGAGGCCGTAACTGAGGACGACTTCGCGATCGTTGCCCAGCTTCTCTTCCTCGGGAAGGAAGGTGCGGCCAAGGAATGGCGTGGCGCCCAGAACAGAAAAGAAGCTGGCGGTGACACGCAGGCCGGACACCTGCTCGGCTTCCTGCGAGTTGTTCGACGCAGCCAGGTTGTAGCCGCGGCCCGCGGAATCGAAGATGGCCATGTCTTCGAAGGAGCGGCTCAGCCGGCGGAAGTCCCAGAAGTTGGGGGCAGAGACGATGTTCCAGTTGTCCGGTCCCTTGCCGAACGCTTCCCAAACCAGTACGAGGCGGTTGGCGTTGGGAAACGGCAGCGGCCTGAGGAGCGTGGCGTTGATCACGCTGAAGATGGTGGTGTTGGCGCCAATTCCCAATGCGAGCGTCAGCATGGCCACCACCAGAAAGCCGCGATTGCGCAGCAGATTGCGGCAGCCGTAGCGAACGTCCTGAACCAGATGTTCCATTTGCCCCCTCTGGTTATACTTCGGCGGTTCGGAAAGGTTAGTCTGGCGCTAATGATGAGCGGTAATGCGTAAAACGACATGGACGGCTGCATCGGCCGGGTTGAGGTCGATTCGGATCACGAAGCGGTGGCCGGGTCGGGAGAAACTGTGCGCGCCTTCGACGATGGCCTGACGATCGAGCGGCGTGATGGGGGAACTTTGCGCGGTGACCCGGTAGTCGTGCGAATTGAGGAGGCCGGCGTAGAAGCGGTGGAGCGAGGCCCGGTCCCACGTGGAGTCGAATTCAGTTTGAAGATAGTTCAGTTTGAAACGGTCGACGCCTTTTTGAATCCGGAGCGTGCCGCCTTCCGGGTGAGCCAGCCAATTTGGCCATGCGAGGGCAGGCATGGACGCTTGCGGACGCGGGTACACCGGCTGATCGTATTCCTGCATGCTGCGCACAACATCGTCAGGCGTGATCCTGGGAATGATGGGGCGTTCAGTGCAAGTCACTACGACCGATGCGAGTGCGCCGCGCTTATGGATCTGGATGGTGACCCTGTATCCCGGCGGGGCTCCATGGATCAAGGTTACGGCGCCGTACTGTTGGGGATGAAATGGCAGCCCTTGCGCCGCAAACAAATCGGCATAATGCGCGACCACATCTGACGGCGCGGCCTCGGTGGTGTAACTGGTCTCTACCAGGGCGGGGGAAGCCTTAACCTGCTCGGTTGTTCCAGGATATGCCTGCAGCCAGGATGGCGGAGAAAGCGCCTCCTGCGCGGCAGCGAGCAGGAACAGAACCGGGACTATGGGCGCCGGCACTACTATTGCTCCCGCGAATCCGGCGCTCGATACGCGAACGTCGTGAACTTCATGTCCACGGTGATCGGTTCGTTGAGGTATGCCCGCGAGAACGTGATTCGGATCTCGGCTCTGGGGCCGGGAAAACCGTCGGGATACCGGCTGCCTTCCACCTCCCCATGGGCATTCTGCTTGATGCCGGTTTGGGTGCGTCCAGTCCCAACGGCGCCGCGATAGACCGAATACCCGTTGTTATCGAGCAGTTCCCTATAGAAACTGAATAGCTGGCTCATGGGCACCGACGTGATGTACCGGCATTTGAGGAGAGCATTGCCGGCCGGGTCGCCCCTTTTTGAATGGCGAGTTCGGCGCCTTTAATGTGCGGAAGCCACTCGGGCCAGACCAAGGGCGGGGCGGGAGCATCGTGGCGAACCCGGTGGATTCCCATTTCCTCTACCGCCTGCTTGTGCAGCTCCTTCATGCGAGCGACATTGTCTTGGTAGGAGCCCCCCGAATGTGTCACGCGCGGGGTGATCTTCACGGCACAACTGACCCGCACCGAACAGCCGGCGCCGCGGCTGTGGATGCTGAGGGTCAGCTCGCCGCATTCCGCAGTGGCGCGGATAGTTGTTCCCAACGAGTTGATGACGGGCGAAAACGGCAGGCTCTGACCTTCGAACAGCTCGCGATAATGGTTGCGGATGGCGTCCGCAGGCGCCGTAGTGTTGTAGGTGTCCACCACCATCGCGCCGAGATTTTGGCGGCTCGCGACAGTGCCGGGATATGTGATCAGCCAGGAGGGCATCACAGGCTGGCACCAAAGGCAGGCGGGAGCGATCAGGAGAGCGAGCGCGGCTGGAAAACTCTTCATCCCGCTCGATTCTGACGCGCGACGAGACGCGACTCAATATTGGCGAAAGTTAATGCGAACTTCGGCTCGGGAATGGCGATGGTCCCGGCCCCACTCGTCGCGGCCGGGAGCGTCCGAAGTTACCACAGCAGCTTCAACCCGAACTGAATCTGGCGCGACGTTGTGGAGGTGGCAGCGATCACGCCGGCAGTCGGTGACGGTGTAGTAGTGGCTGCGGTGTAGACCACGGCATTCGGCGTGCCGAAATTGGTGTGGTTCAGTAGATTGAAGAACTCCGCACGAAATTGAATGCGGGCCTTCTCTGAAATACGCGTGGTCTTAAGAAGCGAAGCATCCAGGTTAAAAAGTCCGGGTCCGGTAAGTACGTCACGGCCCACGTTGCCGTAGGTTCCCGTGCCGGGCGCGACGAACGCAGCGGGGTTGAAGTACTGATTCGGCCCGCCTTCCACTACGTTTCCGATGAATGCCGGGTTCCACGAAGGCCGTATCGGGTTGCGGCTGTCGCCGTTGCCGGTCGGGTTGTAGCCCAACTGCGGCGTGAATGGAAAGCCGGATTGCACGCTCGCGATGGCGCTCAGGGTCCAGCCATTCGCCACCTTGGCGCGCCAGCCTTGCAGTTTCTTCGCGACCGGCAGTTCGTATGAGGAATTGATGGATGCAAGGTTGCGGACGTCCGATGTGGATGGCCCCCAATCCAGTTTTGGATTCAGCGGGAACATCACGAAGCCTGGAGCATTCGCCCCCACACTGCTGTTCCAGGCCGTGCCGTCGTCGAGGCTCTTGGAGAACGTGTAAACGCCGCGGATCTGCAGGCCGTGGCTGAACCTGCGATTCACATCCAGCTCCAGGGCGTTGTACGAACTCAGCCCTTCTGAGAACCAGGTGGTGGTATTGGCCAGGTTCGGGTTCGCCAGTGCAGCGTTGGCGGGATAGAAGACGGCGCCGTTTAGATAACTGGGAATCGGTTCGTTCGCATCCACCGACAACATCTCATGGTAGCCATGCGAGCCCACATAGCCGGCGCTGACGCTGGTGTTAGTCCCGACCTGCTGGTCGATCTTGAAAGTCCATGTGAGGACTGTGGGCGTATAAGCGTCGGGCTGGATGCCGCTGGGTGAGATTTTGCTGCCCACGGCGGCTTGCAGATTGGCAAGGGAGACGTTCTTGAAAGTCTGGGTTGTGTTGAAAGGCGCGGTCTGGTCCAGGCGATAATCCAGATTGTCCAAAAGCGCACGATAGATCCCGAAGCCCGAGTGGATCACGGTCTTACCCTTGCCGAATGGATCCCAGGCCACGCCGACGCGCGGCTCAGGCAGGAACTTCGCGCGGTTCACGCTGAACACGGAGTTGCCTACCACAGGATTGGTCTGGATCACGCCGTTGCCATCGAAGACGTAATTCGACGCCCGTCCATGCGCCTCGTTCCATCCGTTGGTGGATTCGAATCGGAATCCGATGCGCAATTGAAGATTAGGCCGAAGCTTGATCACGTCCTGCACGAAGCCGGCCCCTTCCACTGTCCGCCAACTCAGCGGGGTCGGGGAAGGCACCACCGTGTAAGTGGAGACCGTTCCTGCCAGAAACGCCGCCAGGCTGCCGAATGAGGCCTGCCCGTACTGATCCTGTGCCAGATTGTCATTGGCTTGAATTTGCTGGAGCCACACGCCGGCTTCGAGCTGGTGAATGCCGTGCGTGAAAGCTACGTGATCGTCATAGGTGAAGAGGTTGCGCACTGCTGAGAGGTTGCTGCCGGCGTTGGCGCCGGCCGGACTGATCTGCGAAGCACCGTTCAGCGCCGTTCCTCCGCCAATCACTACCGCCCCGATGGGGCGCCGGCCACCCAGCCCGGGAGATTCACCGGCGTCGTCCCGGTAAAGAAGTAACTGGCGCGCGAATATCCAACGCGTGCCGTGTTGAGCAGGCTGGGCGAAAAGACATGCTGCTCCTGCACGCTCGCCACCTGCTCGCGCAAGCTCTCCACAACCGTGCTCAATGGATTTACGGTGGGTGTCTGCGCGGCGCTGTCATCCACGGTGTAAACGCCGAAGAGCGCGTCGTTGGTGGATAGATTGTAGTCGAAACGCGTGGTGCCGAAGTCTTCGCGGATTCTCTGCAGCGGATGGCTGAATGCCTCAGCGATACCGCCGCCCAGTTCCGGACCGTTCTGGACGGGCCAGAGTGCCAATAGAGGAGCTGCCGAGGCCACGGCTTGCGCGCGCGATGCATTGTCGGGGACCAGCGTCACGTCGCTGAGTCCCAGATTCTGACGATAACCTTCATAGTTGCCGAACAGAAAGATCTTATCCTTACGGATAGGACCGCCAACGGCCACCCCAAACTCGTTACGCTGGAATTGCGGGATGGAGCCCTGGTCGAAGAAGTTACGGGCGTCGAGGGCGCTGTTGCGCAGGAATTCATAGACGGAGCCATGCAGTTGGTTCGTTCCCGAGGCCGTTACAATGCTCACCTGCCCGCCCGGCCGCTTTCCATACTCTGCGCCATAGGTGTCGGACACGACGTTGAATTCACGCACCGCTTCCACGCCCAGAAGTTGGCCACTAGTGCCGCCGGGCGTGTTGTTGATTAGAGATGCGCCGGTGTACTCCACGCCGTTCAGCAGGAATAGATTCTCTTGCGGCCGGCCTCCCGGACACCGCGAACATGTTGCCGACCGAGGAATTTGATGTGCCCACGCCGCCGGAACGTTCCGCCGTGTAGTTCACTACCGCGGCGTTCAGCGTCATCAGTTGATCGAAGCTGCGGCCGTTCAGAGGAAGTTCTTTCACTTGGCGCTCACCCACCAGGCCTGATGTCTGTTGCGTGGAAACCACCACGGGTGCGGGCGCTTCCTCCACTACCATCACCTGCTTGAGCTCACCGACGGGCAGAGTCAAATTGACCGTGCCGCTCTGGCCTACCGCGAGTTCGATCCCCTTTTTCACCTGAGAGGAAAAGCCGACCTTCTCAGCCTCCACCTGGTATTTTCCGATGGTGAGGGAAGGAGCGGAGTAGCGACCCGCGTCGTCGGTAAGCAGCTTTCGCGCCGAGCCGGTCTCGAGATTGCGAATGGTCACCAGTGCCTGGGGCAGGCCTGCGCCGGAATCGTCCTGCACCGTTCCGGACAGAGACGAGCCCACCACTTGTGCGTGGAGGACCATCGTAATGAAGAAGAATGCGGGAGCTTGTCTGGTCAATCTAGACATATCCTATAGAGTATAGGATGATTTAAAAGATTCAAGAACTTTTCGGAGAGATTTTTCGGAGAGATAGGATTCGTCAGCTATGCCTAGGCGCCGACGGTCCCAGCGGGATTGCCCCGATCGTCGGTCTGCCACGTTTGCGTCTGAAAGGCCAGGAACACTGCGATCCACTGGTTCTGCGACGGTAGATAGACGAACAGTGCTCCATCCTGCCAGATCCCATTGTCCCCACCGTGATTATTCAGAGGGTTCCCTTGATTCATGTGGATGTCGTGGCTACCGGCGGCGCCACCCGTGTCGGCGAAAGAGCTGCCGAAGGCATACACCAAGCCACTCTCGTCCTGGATAGCCTGATTCACCACCGTCTCTACCTGGTCGTGCAAGGTGTTGCCATTTCCAATCGGCAAAAGCGCCATTTTGTCTGGCGTAATCATGGGCACATCGCCGATCGTCTCTCGGACATAGTCGAGGGCCAGCCCGCCGGGCTCGCTGCGGAGTTTGGTGACGCCATCCGGCAGCGCCAACAAAGCTCCCGCATCGGGCGGTGTAAAGTTCTCGAGGATGGCGTAGAGTACTTCCGAGTTGTCAAACGATTCAACATTGATATCGATGGTGAAGCTACCGGCTGCCGTTTTCACCGGGATGCGGAAGTGCGGATTGGTACCCGTGACCTTGCCGGGTTGGGGATCTCCCTTCAGCACGCTGTAGTTGGTAATCGGCATAGTGAGTCGATTATATAGGAGACACACTCGTGCCCGACTGACTGAAGCGCGTTCCACACTGATCGCCGGACTATCGCAGTAAGTCATTCACGGTCTGAAGCAATAGCTTGGGCGCGTCCGTTTTGGCCAGCGAAGCAGTGGCGCCCAGGCATTCCGAAGCCTTCAGCAACGGACCGCGCGAAAAGCCTGAAATCACCAGCATCTTCAGTTCGGGCCATTTGGAACGCACAACGTCCAGAACCTCAAAACCGCCCGGTTTGGGCATGCCCAAGTCGAGCAACATCAAATCGACCGCGCCCGTGGTCTTCAACAAATCCAGGGCACTTTTGCCCGAATTGGTTGAGACCACCGAATGTCCACCCTTGGTCAGAATGTTGCTGAATAGCTTCAGGACTTGGGGGTCATCATCAACTACGAGAATACGAGCCACGATAAGACTTTACCCCTTCTTTGGTGGGCAAGAAAAGCCCGGCAAAAAGAAGATAGGACCAACCAGGCAAGCGCCAGTGTGTCGCCAGTTGACCCTTGAAGCTGACTTGATGGCCCTCCCCAACCAGCCCAAAGCTTGATTGCCACTATAATCTAGGTTTGCGACACCAAGCGTCCGAACCATCCGCCGACATCCTTCGCCTCATCACCAAAAATCTGTCGGAAATGGTTTTGGCCTACGATCTGGAGCGTAAACTGGTGTTCGTCAACCCCGCCGTGGAAACCCTTACGGGGTATTCGATGGAGGAATTGGAGAAGGCGAACTTCATCTGTTGGATTCACCCGGACGACCAGCCTCGGATGCTGCAGCTTTGGGAAATCCTCTTCCAGGGCAAGAGTTTTCACGAAGAGGAATACCGCATGATCACCAAGGACGGGCGGGTGAAATGGGTGGTCTCTTCTTGGATTCCCATCCTCGACGATTCCGGCCGGCAGGTGGGTGTGCAGGGCCGCGAGTTCGATCTCACGCAGCGAAAGCTGGCGGAAACAGCGCTGCGCCATTCCGAGGAAAAACTTCGCGCGGACGAGCAGCGGTATCGCGCGCTGTTCGAAAACTCACCCTTTCCCATGTGGGAGGAGGACTTCTCGGAAGTCCGGCGGTACCTGGACTCTCTGGCTGCGGCAGGCGTCTCCGACATACGCAGCCATCTGATGGCGAATCGCGAGGCCGTTCAGGAGTGCGTCGAGCGGGTGCGCATCCTGGACGTCAACCGCGCCGCGCGCGATTTTTATGCGGCAGCCAGTAAAGAGGAGCTGCTCGGAAGCCTGGGGCCCATCTTCGACGAGCCGGCGTTCGAGGTCTTCCGGGAAGAGATCGCGGCCCTGGCGGAGAGCAATGCCTCGTTCCAGACCGAATTTGTGGCGCGCACGCTCAAGAACGAAGAGCGGCAGGTGGATATGATCGTCTCCATTGTGGATTCGGCGCGCCACGATTGGTCGCGCGTGATCGTCTCCTTCTTCGATATCACAGACCGCAAGCGTCTCGAAGAGCAGTTCGTGCAGGCGCAAAAGATGGAGAGCCTGGGCCGGCTGGCCGGCGGTGTGGCTCACGACTTTAACAACCTGCTGACGGTCATCAACGGCTACTCCGACTGGATGTTGAGCGAGATGGCGCCCGACAATCCTTTTCGTGAGAGACTTGCCGAAATCCACGGGGCCGGCGAACGATGCGCGGAACTCACCCAGCAACTGCTGGCCTTCGGCCGTAAACAGATGGTGCGGGCAGGGCCACTCGACCTCAATCGCCTCATCACGGGATCGCGCGCTATGCTTGATCGCATTCTGGGCGACCATATTCAAATCCATATGCGACTGGCGGAGGACCTGGGAACCATTGAGGCGGATCGCGGTCAGATGTACCAGGTGCTCATGAACCTGGCTGTGAACGCGCGGGAAGCGATGCCGGGCGGTGGCACGCTGACCATTGAGACGCGCAACCTGGAACACTCTCCCCTGGTTCTGCTGGAGGTTCGCGACACCGGCCAGGGTATGGACGAATGCACCCGCCGCCATTTGTTCGAGCCATTTTTCACCACCAAGAAAGGCTCGAAGAATACCGGGTTGGGCATGGCGATCGTGTTCGGGATTGTGAGCCACGGCGGCGGCAGTATCGATGTGCAAAGCCGGCCGGGCGAAGGCACTGCCGTTTGCATTTCTCTACCGCGCATTCAGACTCCCGCGAAAGAGGAGTCGCGAATCCGGCACGCTGAACCATCCAGCCGCCGAACGGGCGTGGTGCTGGTGGTGGACGATCGCCACGAAGTTCGTACGCTGACCTGCGGCATGCTCGAACGGTTGGGTTATCGCACGCTGGGCGCGGACTCCGGCACGGAGGCAATTGCAACCGTGCGGCAGCATCAAGGCGCAATCCCACTGTTGTTGACCGATGTCGTGATGCCCGGAATGAACGGCCGGGAACTCGCGGAGGTGCTCCGCCAGAGCCATCCGCAGCTCAAGGTGATCTTTATGTCTGGATACACCGATCAGGTTCTATCGGACACGGGCAGACTCGATCCATCGATCGTTTATTTGCAAAAGCCGTTCACGCTCACGCAACTCGATGAGGTACTGCGGCGTGTGGAATCGCTGCCTTAAACGGAATCTGCAAGACAGCGCTTGACACCAAATCCATTCAGTGCTAGTTTTTTAGCATGATGCTGAATCTGCAGCAGGAGATCCGGCCTTGAACATTCCGGACGGATTGAGCCGCCGCGAGCGGCAAATCATGGACATCCTGTATCAGCGCGGCAAGGCTTCCGCCACCGATGTGCGCGAAGCGATGCCGGATGCGCCCAGCTATTCGGCCGTCCGCGCCATGATGCGCGTGCTGGAAGAGAAGGGCCACGTGAAGCACCAGGCCCAAGGCCTGAAGTACGTCTACGTGCCAGTGGTGACGCGCGACAAGGCGAAGCGGTCGGCCGTGAAGCATCTGTTGGACACATTCTTTAGCGATTCTCCGGAACAAGTAGTGGCGGCATTGTTGGATGTCTCCTCCACGCGGTTAACCCAGGACGAGTTGGACCGCATGGCGCAATTGATCGAGCGGGCGAAGAAAGAAGGCAGATAGATGTGGAACCAATCGGCGTGGTTTTCGATTTTGGTGGCAACTGCGTTGAAGAGCGCCGCCGTGCTGGCCGCGGCGTGGCTGGGCGCGGCAGTACTACGTAACCGTTCGGCCGCCTCGCGGCACTTGGTGTGGACCGCGGCCTTCGCGGCGCTGCTGGCATTGCCGTTCCTGGCCATCTCGTTGCCGCCGCTGCGCGTGGCGAGCCCGCTGCCGCTGCCCAATGTGGTGTTCCAGACAACGGCCACGTCCACCGCCACCGCCGACCCGTCGGAAACGCGCGCACTACACACCCTGGGAGTTGCTCTGCCCGTGCAACCGGCGCCGCGCCGGCTCGATCTCAGTTTCTGGCTGATGGCCATTTGGATGGTGGGCGCTGCCGCGGCCTTCCTGCAAATGCTGGTAGCCATGATCTCTATCGCGCGCGTCCGCCGCAACGCTCGTGCCTTCCTGGATTCCGATGCCGAAGCGCTTAGCGAAGCTGTGGGGCTGCGCCACTCCGTGGAACTGCTGGAAACGTCGCGCGGCAGCATGCCGATGACGTTTGGTCTCTTACGGCCGGCTGTGTTCATGCCTTCCGACGCCGCCGCCTGGACCGCGGAGCGGCGTCGCGTCGTGTTGCTTCACGAGTTGGCCCATGTGCGCCGCGGCGACGTGGTCACGCACCTGTTAGCCCGCACCGCCATGAGCTTCTACTGGTGGAATCCGCTGGCGTGGACTGCCTGGCGCTCCTTCTTGAAAGAAAGAGAGCGCGCCACTGACGACCTGGTGCTCAGCGCGGGCGCGCGGGCGTCCGAGTACGCCGGTCACCTGCTGGAAGTCGCGCAACAGATGCAGTCTTCGGGCGCCATCGGTTGGGCCGCCGTCGCCATGGCGCGCCCATCGCAGCTCGAAGGACGGCTTCTCGCCATCCTGGACGCGCGTGTGAACCGCAAGGCGCCGGGACGCATCGCCGCCGCTCTCGCCGCGCTGCTGGCCGTGGCCATTGTGGCGCCGCTTGCCGCCGTGCAATCGCAGGACCCCGCGGCGCAGTCTATACCCGCCGATGTCGATGCCACCATTCGCGCCGCCAATGCGCAGAAGAATCACGATCTCCTGGAGAACGCCGCCAAAGCTGCCACCACCATGAAACAGTACGATGTGGCGCAGAAGCTGCTCGAATCGGCCGTCGCCATCCGGCAGCAGGTGTCGGGCGACCGCAGCAGTGAGTACGCGGTGGGACTCATCAAACTCGGCGATCTGGAACGTACACGGAATCATCCCGCCGAAGCGCAGGCTTTCTACGAAAAGGCCGTCGGCATCCTTGGCAATGGGCCGGATGCGGCTCCGGCGTATATGCACCTCGGACTCCTGGCAATTGGCAAAAAGGACTTTGATGGCGCCATCGCGCGCTTCCAGCAGGCGCAAGTGGCCGATCCCGCCAAGGCCGGGTCGGCGATGATGTGGATGGGCATCGTGCGCCAGCGGCAGGGCGACTTTACCGAAGCCGAATCGATGTTCCGCGGCGCTCTTGCCGTGCAGGACGAAAAGACCACGGAAGCCGCCACTACCATGAGTCTCTACTCGAACCTGCTGAAACAAATCAATCGCCCCGACGAGGCGGCATCTCTGCAAGCGCGTGTGACCGCGTTGAGGCAGACTTCACGACCGCAGGGGAAGCCGCTCGAAGCCAATGTGTTCAGCGCATCTGGTCCCTACCGCGTCGGCGGGGGAGTGACCGCGCCAATGCTGCTCTACAAAAAAGAGCCCGAGTATTCCGAAGAAGCGCGCGCCGCCAAGTATCAGGGCACGGTCACGCTGTACGTCGAAGTAGGACCGGACGGTTCCGCGCACAATATGCGCGTGGTCAACGGCATCGGACTGGGCTTGGATGAGAAAGCCATGGATGCCGTCAGCCAGTGGAAGTTCAAGCCCGGCACGAAGGACGGCGCGCCCGTCACCACAATCGCGAACATCGAAGTCAACTTCCGCTTGCTGTAGGCCACTTCACCTATGAGGTGGTATCGGCCGTGGCCGGGGCAGCAGCCCGAAGACTCCCACGCCGTTCGTGGTTCCCACGTATACCTTGCCATTCGCAATCGTCGGCACAATGAACTTGTTGCCCGCGCCGAAATGGTCGCGCGCGCCTTCCTGATTGCTGTTATAGAGTTCGATGGCGACGTTGCTTGCGTCGTAGGCGTGCAGCACCGCGGTGCTTTGATTCTCCAGCGCCCAGACGATTCCGTTTCGGGCGCCGTTGGCCGAAATGGATGGAGTCGTCCCCGGAAAGGGAAACGTAGTGGTGGAGTGCGCGCTCAGCGAAAAGAGGCCGCCAGTGAAGGCGAAGGCCTTCAACGTGTCGCCCACGCCGCCGTAGTAAAGCCTGCCATTGAACCACGCGGGGCTGGACCAAGTGCCGCCTGGCAAAACCTTCGAGAGCAACTGGTAAATGGAATCCATGTTGGGATCGAACTTGCCCAGATTGCTCCGATCCAGGATATAAATGTTCCCGTCTTTTCCCGCCCCCACTACCAGCGATACCGGGGCTCCGCCTCGCCCATTGTCCAGAGGAGGCAGCAGCATCAGGCCTCCCGAGCCCAGATCGGTGTCGCCGCCGATTCGGCAACCGTGTTGACCATCGTGAAATAGTCCAATACGGAAGATGCCCCGGAGGGCGAGATCTTCACAAACGCATTCCCGTAATCGCCTTTGGACGGGAAGCCGGACGACGTCGGCGACGTATCGAATGTGCCGTTGCCGGTCAGCACATAGATGTTTCCGTTCTCGTCCGCGGCAGGCCCCGAACTGGCCGCCCAAATTCCCCCGTCGTTTCCGTTCGGCGTCAGGTTGAGCACGCCCACCTGCGCCAGAGTGGTTTCGTTGTAACTCAACACCCAGCCCGCATAAGCGCCCGCATCGCAATGCGATCCCCAACTGGTGTACACCACGCCATTCGAAATCAGCAGGCCGGGGCGCTCGGTGTGCACCGTGGGATTGAACGTATTCTCGGCGCCCTTACCCGGAAACGTCGCTTGGATTTCGATGGGGCCGCCCGCGCGCTCCGCCAAGGTCGCGAGGTCTAGCGCATGCAGCCGGTGATGGTATTGCTTGCTTGAATCCTTTGATTGTGCGATCGCGTAAATCGTTCCATTCGGTCCGGCCTGCGGATCGATCACCGGCGTTGCGGTGATCCCGATCTCGGGTGTCACCTGGGAGCAGCCATGGTCGTCCGAAGGCGTCTCGTTGGTTCCCAACAGCGACGCCTGCGCGAGTTTTGTAAACTTGTCAGCGTCGAATGCATAAAGGCTGCCGTGCTCGGTTGCCACATACAAGACGTTGTGCAAGCCTTGGCCCGGGATGGTCACGCCCGGAACATAGAGGGGTTGAGCATCCACCTTGCCATCCACGCTCAGAACCGCCAGGCGTCCGAAACTCCCAGCCCGCACATTCTCCGGCGTCAGGATGGTCTCCTGCAGATTCTGCCCGGTGCGCTGGCTGTCGTTGTGCCACGTCAGCACGCTAACCTGTGCGCCCAAGAGCGTCGCCGACGCCAGCCAGATTCCCCACAGCGCGCGCTTAGACATGCTTTCTTCTTAACACAACCCGCCGTGGAACATTCGTATGACTTGTAACTTCTCACTCCGGAATGTTCACCGTTGTATACTAATCCGCAGTCTTAATTAGGGATTCACTAATATGTGCGGAATTATGGCAGTGTTCGATTCGCGCGGCGGCGACACCCTTGCGGCTGTCCGCGGCGGTCTGGCGACGCTGCGCCATCGCGGGCCCGACGCTGAGCGCCTGTGGCAGTCGGCCGACCGCGAAGTCTGCCTGGGCCATACGCGGCTCAGCATCATCGATCTCACCACCGGCGATCAGCCGATGGCCAACGAAGATGAGTCGATTTACATTGTGGTGAACGGCGAGTTCTACGATTTCGAGAGCATTCGCGCCGATCTGGAAACGCGCGGCCATCGCTTCCACACGCACTCCGACAGCGAAATCCTCCTTCATCTTTACGAGGACTTCGGCGTCGAATGCCTGCGCCAACTGCGCGGTGAATTTGCCTTCGTGCTCTGGGACGCGCGCCAGCGCCGTCTGTTCGCGGCTCGCGACCGCTTCGGCATCAAGCCTCTGTTCTATTCGCAACTCGATGGACGTCTTCTGTTTGCTTCCGAAGCCAAGGCGTTGCACGCTGCCGGAGTCCCCGCTGCGTGGGACGTCCAAGGCTTCATGCAGACCTTCTCCACCACGATCGCCGCGCCGCAAGCGCTTTTCCAGGGCGTCTCGCAGATCCCGCCCGGCCATTATTTGCTGGCGCGCGGCGTCGATTGTTCCGTTCGCAAGTATTGGGATTTCGATTACCCGCTGGAAGAGGACCTGCCCACCGGTCGCGCCGATGAGGACTACGCCGAAGAGTTCGGCGCCATGCTGGACGCCGCGGTGCGCACCCGCCTGCGCGCCGACGTTCCCGTAGGCTGCTACCTGAGCGGTGGCATCGATTCGTGCAGCGTGCTGGCGCTTATGGCCAAGCACGCTCCCGGCCGTGTCCGCGCCTTCTCGCTCAGCTTCGACCATTCGATGTACGACGAAGGACCGATCGCGCGCGAAATGGCGGCCCGCACCGGCGCCGAGTTCACCATGATTCCGGTGAGCCATGCCGCGCTCGCGGACGACATGAGCGATGCGCTGTGGTGCGGCGAAACGCTCTTCATCAACGGCAACAGCATTGCCAAGTTTCAGCTCAGCCGTGCGGTGCGCGATGCCGGTTTCAAAGTAGTGCTCACCGGTGAAGGCTCCGATGAGGTGCTGGCCGGCTATGCCTTCTTCCGCATGGACATGATCCGCCACAACGGCATCGCCGCGGCCAGCCGGCGGGAACACTGCCCACGACCCGCAGGAAGCTCTGCGCGCCGGCAATCCCGCTTCGGCCGGCTTGATGCTGGCGCAGAATCCGGTGGATCCCCTGCCGGCCTACCTGGATCGCCTCGGGTACTTTCCGGCTTGGGTGGAAGCGCGCAAGTCCGGTCTTGACCGGATGCAGTCGGTGCTCGACTTCCCAACCTCCACCGACGAAGTGCTGACCAGCCTGTTGGATCGCCTTGACGTCGCGGGCCAGATGGCCAGCCGCCACCCCGTGAATCAAAGCCTGTACATCATGAACAAGACCGGCTTACCCAACTACATCCTCACCGCACTGGGCGATCGGATGGAGATGGCCCACTCGATCGAAGGCCGCCTCCCGTTCCTCGATCATCCCCTGGTGGAGTATTCGCGCAAACTGCCGGTCACGCAAAAGATTAACGGCGCCACCGAGAAGTTCGTGTTGCGCGAAGCCATGAAGCCGCTGCTCACGGAAACGGTCTATAACCGGCAGAAGCATCCATTTCTCTCCCCGCCGGCGTTGCTGAAGCCTGAAGAGCCTCTGCACGCGCTGCTGCAGGACACGCTGCGGGGAAAGGCGCTAGACCGCGTGCCATTCCTCAAACGGGAAGGCGCTATCCAAATGCTCGACAACGCCGCCACGCTGCCGGACGCGCAGAAGATCGCGGTAGAAGTGCCCTTGATGCTGATGCTCAGCGCCTGTCTGATGGCAGAGTGCTTCAAGATGTAAGTGGGCGTTCTAACCCCTAACTTACAGCTCCTAACTTCATCAATCCGGTGGATTCCGGAAGCGGTTTTCATTACATGCGGACTCGCGCGGCGCTTACTCGGATCCAGACTATCCTTCGAGCATTTTTCTTGACTCCACTTACGGAAATGGCTTAACCTCCTAGCATTCTGGAGGAACACAGGTGGCCAATCAGAAAGCCGTCAACTTTACGATTTCCGCTCACGCCGCCGACATAAAGAATGTAAGAATCGCTGGCGCCAGCAAACCTCTTGAGCAACTTACCATCAGCGAACTGGTTCAGCTTCGTCCGGGATCCGCTGCGGAGGACGCCGGCAGCTATAATGTCAACGCCGTTAGCAGCGATGTGACCATCAGCACATCGTCGGCACTCAGTGAATTGGCCCAAACCGCAGGTATCGCGGCCGTCCGAAACCAGCTCAGCACTACCAAGGTTCAGACGAGTCTCACCAATGCCATATCGTGGCTCAGTTTCCAGGCGACATTAAACAGCCCTAAATCCTCACCGGTTCGGGTAACAAAATAGCTTTTAGTGCGCATCGCTTTGTTTACGCGCACGGCTCAGGTGATGCGACCTTCCACCGTAAGAAGGTCGCTTTCACGGGGCTCTGGGCCGGAATCTGTCCGGCCCAAGCGGGCTTGGCCACGGACGATGGCGGTGATTTTGTGATTGAAGTCTTACAGAACGGGCTCAAGATGAGCGGGGAGGAGTTGACCGAGCAACAGCCTCTCCGCTCAGCATGTTACCTTCAGCCTCACCGAAGCATGCCCGTTGCAGTGTCGGCACTGTATCGTAAATGCGGTTCCTGCGGCTGACAGGACCGCACGATGCCGCTGGCGCGCGCGCAATCTTATGCCCGACGGCTTGCCGGTTTGAGACCACAGGGTGTGCGGATGATCAGCTTCACGGGTGGGGAGCCGCTGCTGGCTTCCCGGCAGCTCCGCCTGCTGTCAGACGCGGCTAAGGCGGCGAATATGGAATGCACGGTAGTGACAGCCTGCCACTGGGCCGGTTCGGATGCCGCGGCGGATCATACCCTCGCAGAGTTCGCCTCGATCGTTAACGGGCAGCTTTCCATGGACGTTTTCCACGAGGAGTTTGTCCCCTGGGACAACGTGGTCCGGGCCGCTCGGGCAGCGCTGATCCACGGCCGGCGGCCGCTGATTCGAATGGCTGCCAGCGTTCCTTTGACCGAGCAGCATCTCGACCTATACGCGCGCATTCGATCCAGTCTCCCCGATGCTGTCCCAATCGTAGTTCAGCCTGTAACATTGAACGGAAGAGGGAAATCGGTCGACACGGAGATTACTACCGCGCCGGACTCGCCAGCCTGGCCCTGTATTCCGAACGGCATGGTGGTGCGCTTCGATGGCACGGTCGCGCCGTGTTGCGGCGGATTGGTCGATCAGTGAGACTGGCATCCCTTTCAGTATGCAAATGCCGACGCTGGTTTGTTGAACGTACACATCGAGTGGTGCACCGATCCGCTGCTGCAGTTGATTCGCACCGTGGGATCGGTCCAGTGCTGGCATGGGTACGGGAGATTTCCCCCGACCACCAAAATGCTAAGTGCGACCCCGGAACACCCCTGTGAATGTTGCATTGGCCTCTGGCAAGATCCAGCCTTGGGCCCCGAGATCCGGCGCCGCGCAGGGCTTCCGCACAATCACAACAAGATCGTGGAACTTACACAAATTGTCTTTGGCGAGACGTTCACGAAGCAGGCTTGCACGGAATCGGCAGGCCAGCCATTGAACCCCTGAGAGGAAACCATGGCAGCAACACAATTCGCCGAGCCCAGCACACGGGTCACCATGACGCTGGATGAGTTAGGTAAGATGCAGGCGGTTGCGGGAATCCATCTTACTTTTAGCCTGACGTTGGCTTGCCCACTGAGTTGCGCCCACTGCATTGGGGATGCGAGCCCCGATAAAGGTGAGACCACTATGCCCGTGGGGATTGCCCGCCACTACGCCGAACAGATGCCGGAGTTGTTCGACCATGGAATCCGGATCATCGGACTTACATCGAAGCGTATCGCGCGTTGGTGGATCGCATCGACTTCGGGAATGTGGCCGTAGGCAACTGCGCGGTCAACGGGATCGAGCTGTCGCCGAAAATTCAGGTGGCCGGCATTGTCTCTCCGTTGGAGACATTCCGGAGAATCGCAGTCGAGTTGGACATGCGGTCTCGTGAGTTCCGGTTGCATTTGGACTCTGTGCCCGAGGACTGGCTGGCGGGTGAGCCGGTGCGAACCGCGCCGCTAATGTGGGACGAGGGAAAATCCTTTGTGCAAGCCACCATCGACGGCAAAACCGATGGGTGGTTTCTGCTCGATAGCGGTGCTGCCGGCAACGCCATCACTCCCGATATTGCGCGCGCCCTCGGGATTGACCCCGCAGCCAGTCAGCCCTTCGCGAGCGTGACCGCCGGTGGCATTGGCCAAGCCACGGCGGGGTCGTTTCGTTCGGTGACGGTAGGCGATTCGCGGCCCGCCCAGTCAGAGTTCTACATCATGGAGCCGACTCCCGATGATCCCGATGCGGAGGAGCCCCTGGTATCCTCCGGCTTCCTCGGCGTTCCATGGATGGCCAAGCGCAGGTTGCTTTGGCCGCCGGATCGTCGATCGCTGCCGTTCACCGAGGCGTCGAGCGACAGCTAGCTCTATTTCTCGCCTGCGCCTTATCGTCCGGATTCGAAGAGCAGCTTCAATCCCATCGCTTTGGTGACGGTCTTGGCTACTTTACTTAGTCGGTCGTTTCAGAAGTTCGACAGCGTATCGGGAAACCGCTTGCTAACGCGCGCGGCTCCGATCCGAGCCGCGACCGTTAGAAGCCGTGAAATATTGTTCCGGCGTCGGATTGGTTGAGGCCGCGACCGGTCCGTTGCCGGAGTCGCACCAAACATAAGTAAAGAGATAAAGAGCTGCAACTCTACTTATATCTTGGACTCTTCCTCAACCTCGGCGAATTGACTGCGCAGCGGAGTCTGCGCCGCGCGACGCTAAGCGATTGATTCTAAGCACCTAATTCTTGATTTCGCCCTGCATCTTCCGCACGCGAGTTTCCGCCCCGTCTCGCCTATGCCATCGCCGGGTTTCGCCAGATCAGCCGCACCCATTGCATGATGTTGTATGTCAGGCATGCCCACAGTAATTCACTCCCCGCTTTCACTATGCCCCGCACTCGGAACTTTCGTACTCTCAATTTGTCTTTGATCCACGCGTTCGGAAACTCCGCCACGGCTCCTCGTTGCCGATAAATCACCCGATACTTTTCCTCTTCCATCTTCTGGCGAAATGCCGCCACATCTGCGTGCTCTTCCAACCGTATCGATACGATTCGGCCTCGCTCCGAATTCTTGGGGCAGCACTTGGCACCGTATTGGCACACCGCGCAATCCTCCCCCCTGGCTTGATACTGCTGGTAAAGGTCCCCCCGTTTCCGATTCTTCCGTAATGCCTTCAACTGACAACCCGCCGGGCACTCCAGCCACTTTCCGTTGTCCACTATCCGGAAATGATAGGGCGCAAACTCTTCAGCGATCCCCAACGACTTCATCGCTGCCGCGCTGCGTTCTTTCGAGTCCGGCAGCGATCCCACCAGATCGATCTTCTGTGCCGCACACTCTACTATGTTGTCCCGATTCGTGAATCCCCCATCCACCACCACCTGCGCCGGTTTCCTGCCCAGATTTTCGGCGACTTCTTCCAGTGATGCCATCAGACTCTGCGCGTCGCTGCTGCTCTGGCTCAGGTGCGCTCCCACGATGATCTTGTTCTTTCCCTCCGTGCTGATCTGCGCGTTGTAGCTGGGTGCGATCGCGTTGTCTCCATGCTTCATCAATCGCGCTTCGGCCTCCTGCCGGCTCACACGCACCTTAGCTTTCTCTTCCGCGCTCGCCTTCTCTGCCTGCAATGCCGCCATTTCTTTCAGCGCCTCTTCCAAGCGTTCGACCTGCTCCCGTGCCGCTCGTGCTCGCGCCGCCTGTCGCCGTCGATTCCCCGATTCTTCTGTCCGCGGGTCGCCCATCTGCGCGATCATTTCCTGCGCCTGTTTCAGACGCTCCCGCAGCGTCTTCTCCCGCCGAAAACTATCCGCTCCTGCCAGCGCTCGGATCTTGCTGCCATCGTGCATCACCTGCTCCAGGCTCAACACTCCGGCCTCCTCCAACATTGCCAGCAACTCGGCAAACAACTCATCCAGGGCTTGCCGATGCTCCACCCGAAAATCTGACAACGTATGATGATTGACTGCCGTCAACCCGCCCAACCACTGCAGGCCGGGTTCCCACTGCATCATCCCTTCGATCTCTCTGGCCGAACTGATTCCTTCGCTATAGGCATACACCCACACACTCACCAACAACTGCGGGTCCCACGCCGGCCTCCCTGCGCAGCCTCGACTGGTGCGCACAGGTTCCAGAAAGCGGCTCAGGTCCAGTTTTTCCACCAACCGCCAGATAGCACGCGCTTTATGATCGGCAGCGACCAACTCTTCCACGTAGATCGTGACCATGGTGGTTTGTTCGCGGTTCACCGTGCGCAGTTTGGGGGACCCTTTGGGCCTCGGCCGGGCTGGTTCCTCGGGAAGGTCCAGCAATATTGCCTGGGTGGGTGTCTCCATGAATTCATTATGAAGAAATACCTTCATAATGAGAAGCACTTTATGCTTCAGTCCCCATTTTTTCACAGCTTCTTAGGGAGTCGGTTGCCTCGGAATACGAGACTGTATTTATGAAACGGTGTACTTAGCCCAGGCCGCAGGCTTCCGCTTCGCGGCGCAATGCAACCAGCAGCACGCGGGGTTCGGTTTTGTCTTCCATCGCCGCTCTCAGGTATTCCGCAAAGCGAAATCCGGGTTCCCGCGCAATTTGCGAGTCATGGATTCGTCGTGAGATATGCTGGTCTTGTCTTTCGCGAGTTCTTTCTTTTACTTCGCCGTGAACCGCGCCCAACCCCGCGCCGGCATGTCATTCAGAATCGACTTGTACCAGTCGTATTCCGGATGCTTCGCCAGGTGCTCTGCGGCCTTGAAGTGCAGTCCGCAAGCGTGGCCCAAAGCCGCCGTCAGGGACATCTTCTCCGCGCCAGCGGCGTCTGTCACCTTGTTCTGCACCGCGCCCACCGGCGCGTAGGGAGTTTGCCAGGTCGGCATACCGCGCGGCGAAAGATCCACGTGGCCGCACAGAGTCCGCTCGCTCGCATCCACCTTGCCTTCATACGAATCGAAGTGATCGCTCAGGAATTTCTGTCCGGCCGCTACGTCGATCTTGCCCTTGTTCTGTTCCATGAGCTGCAGCCAGCGCGCGTGCCGCGCATTATCGCTGTTGCTCTTGTCGTTCACGTCGAAAGTCGTCTCTTCCTTGGCCAACTTGGGATCGGCCGGGAAGTTCGACCCTACGAAGAAGCCGTCTTTGGTGCGCTTCAGAATCACGTTCTTCAGCCCCAGTTCCAGGCTCGCCACTTCATTGGTCTTGCGATCGGCCACCAGCCAGTTGTTGGCATATCCGCCGTTGTTGCCGTCCTTCATGATCCGCTCGAAATCGTCAATCGACGCCGAGTATTGCATCGCCTTGCGCGCCCGCACGAATTCCGGCACGCCGTTCGGATCGAAGCCGTTGAACTCGCTGATGGTGGTCTCGGTAATCGCGATTCCCGCCGCATTCACGCCAAAATCGTCGCCGCTATGGATCAGTCCCGGCATCCCGTCCATGACGATCCGGTTGCCCGCCACCGGCGCGATATCGAAGATGATGTTCCATCGCTCGCCCGACGCATAGCTCGTCCAGTTATTGTGGCCGATCACGATCCGGCCGTCCTTGGTATAGCTGCCCGTCGCTACGAACGCGCTGCAGTGGTCGGCTACCCCCGCGTTGCTCGGCGCCGTGCCTTTGCTCTTGTCGTACCACTTGTCGTAATACGGCAGCTCCAGCCACGCATTCAACGCCACCACATCCCAGATGTCGAGCTGTACGCCCTTGGCGTGCAGGCCGTCGACAATGCCGTTCAGTTCGTCGCGGTACTCCTGCTCCACCTTGGGCCACAACACATCCTTGGATGCCTTGCGGAAGAATTCCCAATCCTTCTTCTCGTCGTGCATCATCTCTGTGGAGATGTCTTTGAACGCGTCCTTGATCTCCACCGCCAAGAGGTACCCGTGCTGAAATCCGATCTCGCCGGGCTTGCCCTCCAGGTGGACCTGCGTCCAGCCGGAACGCTCCGTGGAGCGCGTCGCCTTCTTCAGGCGCGGGTCTTGTTGCGGGTTTTTCGAGATCAGCGTAATTGCCAACCCGAGCAATAGGAGCGAAAACACAGCCGTACGTCGCATTGCCGTTATTATAGACGGTAGGGTAGACCATCGGTTTTTGTGGTCAGCCCGGACCGAGCCATGAGCGACACTTCGCAGCTTCGCAAGTTAACAGCCCACGTGAAGGCCGCGGGTTGAGCGTCCAAACTCAGTCCAAAGGTTTTGGACCAGGTCTTGGCGCAAGTGCCCCGTTGGGCCAATGAAAACGTGCTGATCGGGTTTGACACTGCCGACGACGCCGGCGTGTACAAGCTGACGCCGGAGCTCGCCCTCGTGCAGACGCTCGATTTCTTCACGCCCATCGTGGACGATCCGTACACCTTCGGCGCCATCGCCGCCGCCAATTCGCTCAGCGACGTCTATGCTATGGGCGGCCGTCCCATCTCGGCGCTCTCCATCCTGGCCTATCCCGCCAAGGGCGATCTGGACGATCTCGCCCAGATCCTCAAGGGTGGCGCGGAAAAAATGCGTGAGGCCGATTGCTCTATCCTCGGCGGCCACAGCGTCGCCGACGACGAGATGAAATTCGGCTACTCCGTCACCGGCACCATCCATCCTGACCGCGTCAAAGCCAATGCGGGCGCCATGCCCGGCGATGCACTGGTCTTCACCAAGCGAATCGGAACCGGCGTCATCGGAACGGCACTGAAGCGCGGCATCGCCACCGAAGAGCATGCCGCCGCCGCAACCCGGCAGATGCTGACGCTCAACCGGCGGGCCTGCGAAGCCATGCTGCAGTTCGACGTCCACGGCTGCACCGATATCACGGGTTTCGGCCTTCTAGGCCACACGCGGGAAATGGCGAACGCCAGCCACGCGACGCTCCAAATTGCCGCCGATAGCGTGCTCTATCTGCCCGGCGCGGTCGAATACGCCCGTCAGGGCGCCGTGCCTGGCGGCCTCAAGAACAATCGGGATTTTGTCTCCTGTTCGGTGGAGTTATCGCGCGAATTGCCGCGCGAAATCGAAGACCTGCTCTACGATCCCCAGACCTCCGGCGGACTGCTGATTTCGTTGCCTGAGGCCGACGCGGCCGCGCTGGAGCGGGCTTTCGAAGGCGCCTACCGAATCGGCAGCGTCCTCCCGCGCGGTGAGAAAGCGATACGCATCGTATGAAACCAAACCCCATCATCGTAGCCCTCGACGTGGATTCAGCCGAGGAGGCGCGCGCGCTGGTCGCGCAACTCGGCTCCCAGGTAACCTTCTACAAGGTCGGCATGGAGTTGTACGCAGCCGCCGGCATGGGCTTCGTTCGCGAATTGATAGGGCAGGGCAAGGACGTCTTCCTCGACCTCAAACTCTTCGACATCCCCGAAACCGTCAAGCGTGCCGTGGCCGTGGTGGCCCGCACCGGTGTGAAGTTCCTCACCCTGCACTCCGTGGCATCCGTGATGCGCGCCGCCGTCGAAGGGCGCGGCGACTCCCAACTGAAACTGCTCGCCGTTACCGTCCTCACCAGCTTCGGTCCCGAGGATATGGAAGATCTCGGCTACGAATGCTCGGTCTTCGATCTGGTGGAGGAGCGCGCCCACAAAGCCGTCCGGGCCGGCATGGATGGCATCGTCTGCTCCCCGCGCGAGGCGTCGATGGTGCGAAACGCGGTGGGCCGCGACATCATCATCGTGACCCCGGGAGTCCGCTCAGCCGGCAAGGCACTCGCAGACCAGAAGCGAGTGGCCACCCCCGCCGAAGCCATCCACGACGGCGCCACTCACCTGGTGATGGGCCGCCAGATCACCAGAGCCACAGACCCCGCGAAAGAAGCCGAAAGAGTACTGGAAGAGATCTATTCGGCAGCAAGGTGAGGCCATCTCCTAGAATAAGAGAGTGAAGCTCCCCGCGACGCTGCGCGCGTTGCAGTACCGCAATTTCCAGCTTTTCTTCTCGGGTCAACTGATTTCGCTCATTGGCACCTGGATGCAGAACGTTGCCCAGGCGTGGCTGGTATACCGGCTGACCAAGTCCTCCATCCTTCTCGGCAGCATCGGATTTGCCGGCCAGATCCCGGTCTTTCTCATGGCGCCCGTCGGCGGCATCGTCGCCGACCGCTACAGCCGCCGCCACGTAGTCATCGCCACCCAGACCGCGTCCATGCTGCTGGCGTTTGCGCTTGCCGCCATGGTGCTTACCGGTGTCTTCACGAAGACGGTCGAGATCCGTTGCATCTTCGCCCTCTCCGCCCTGCTGGGAGTGGTGAACGCCTTCGACATTCCCGCGCGCCAGTCCTTCATCGTCGATATGGTGGGCCGCGCCGACCTGATGAACGCCATCGCGCTCAACTCGTCAATGTTCAATGCCTCCCGCGTCGTCGGGCCGGCGGTCGCCGGCTTGCTCGTGGCGTACATCGGCGAGGGCTGGTGCTTCTTCGCCAACGGCGTGAGCTATATCGCGGTGATCATCGGGCTCATTCTGATGGATGTGAAAGCGCACCGCCCCGTGGTTCAGGCTGGCTCTCCGCTATCCAACGTCATCGAAGGCTTCCGCTTCGTTCTTCAGAACCCGCCCATTCACGCCATTCTCATCCTCCTCGGCATCGTGAGCCTGACGGGCATGCCTTATTCGGTTCTCATGCCGATCTTCGCCGATACCATTTTGCACGGCGGCCCCAAGGCTCTCGGCACCCTGATGGGCGGCACGGGAGTGGGCGCGCTCACGGCCGCGCTGCTGCTGGCCAGTCGTCGTAATCTGAAAGGGCTGTCGCGGTGGGTCGCGATATCGGCGACGGCCTTCGGCGCCGGCATGGTCGTCTTCTCCTTCAGCCGTACTTACTGGCTCTCCATCGTGCTCCTGGTGCCGGTCGGTTTTTCCATGATGATCGAGATGGGCTCATCCAACACGCTCATCCAGAGCATGGTGCCCGACCGCCTCCGCGGCCGTGTGATGTCGGTCTATTCGATGATGTTCATGGGAATGGCGCCGCTCGGTTCGTTGTTGGCGGGAGCCTCCGCCGACCGCCTGGGAGCGCCCTGGACCGTCGCCACAGGGGGAATCGTTTGCATGTGCGCGGCCGGCATCTACTGGATGTTCCTGCCGAGGATTCGAGTGGGAGCGCGCCGCTTGATTCTGGCCCAAAACATGACATCCGGCGATCCCCCGCAGGAAATGACGGGAGCCGGCCTAGACATGCACCCCGCCGACGCGCCAGCCGACGAGTGACATCATGCAGCGTGGCCGGCCACGATGTGCTACAATGTAGCACATGAGGAAAGCTTCGATTCGCGATCTTCGAATCAAGACCTCGGAACTGATTCGCGAAGCCGAAAGCGGAACGGTGATTGTGATTGAGCGGCGCGGTGAGCCGGTAGCGGAACTACGGCCCATTTCCAGAAAGCCCACTAGATTCAAACTCCCCGATATGAGCCGCTTCTGGAATGAGTTTCCTCAAATCGGCGGCGATAGTGGACGGATACTGGAAGAAGATCGCTAGCCGATGTACCTCGATTCCGCCTACATTGCGAAAATCTACCTGAACGAATCCGACTCCAGGCGAGTGCGAACATTGCTTAAGGACGCCGATTCGGTTGTCTCGTCCCTCTGGGCCGTCTGCGAAGTAACCTGCGTCTTCCATCGCCAGTGGCGCGAGGGTTGGCTGACCGCCCCCCAGCACCAGGAACTGGCAGCGGCCTTTCTCAAGCATGCCAACGCCGGCATCTGGACCCTGATTCCTGTTACCGAGCGGATCTTAAAACGCGCAGTCTCGCTGGTCAACTCGCTTCCGGCGGGCACGTACATCCGTGCGGGAGATGCAATTCACTTGACGACCGCTCAGGATCTCGGTGAACGCGAGATCTGGACCAATGATCGCCATATGTTGGGGGGAGCTAGCCATTTCGGTTTAGTCGGACGCTCCGTCTAGCTCCCGCCCCGCGACCGCCCCTGCTTCTACGCCCGATAGAATTCCTTCACAAATGTCTGGTCCGATAACGGAGGCCGCACGTAGTGGCTCTTCTCCAGCTTCGGCAATTTGATGGGCTCGGGCGTCAGGTCTTCGTACGGAATCATCGAAAGCAGGTGCTGCATACAGTTCAGCCGCGCGCACTTTTTGTTGTTTGCGTTCACCACGTACCAGGGCGATTGCTTGATGTCGGTGTACGAGAACATCTCGTCCTTGGCGCGGGAATAGTCCACCCAGCGGCGGCGCGATTCCAGGTCCATCGGGCTCAGTTTCCAGCGCTTGGTGGGATTCTTGATGCGCGCCTGAAACCGCCGCTCCTGCTCGTCGTCGCTCACCGAGAACCAATACTTGATGAGCACGATTCCCGAACGCACCAGCATCCGCTCGAACTCCGGGCACGAGTGCATGAATTCCAGGTACTCGGGTTCCGTGCAGAAGCCCATCACGCGCTCGACGCCGGCGCGGTTATACCAGCTCCGGTCGAACAGGACGACTTCGCCGGCCGATGGCAGATGCGCCACGTACCGCTGGAAATACCACTGGGTCTTCTCTTTTTCAGTAGGAGTAGGGAGAGCCACCACGCGGCATACGCGCGGATTCAGGCACTCCGAGATGCGCTTGATCACCCCGCCCTTGCCGGCGGCATCGCGCCCTTCGAACAGGCACACCACCTTCAAGCCGCGCGAACGCACCCATTCCTGAAGTTTGACCAACTCCACTTGAAGACGGCTCAACTCGCGGTCGTAAGCGCCCTTTCCGTCGAGGGTGCAGCCATCCAGCTCTCGCAATACTGCCGTGCCATTCTTGCCCATACCACTCCATCCTATCTGAATATCCGATAGGGTGAAGTGGCACAGGCGCGGGTATCCGCCCGAAAATAGGCAGGTGTCGCCTTCTAACTGAATTTCTAGATTTTAGGCTTCGGCGGCGGCAGTTCCCGAGCCACCACCTGATCGGCAAAACCCATCCGGTTGTGGCTGCCATCGCAGAAAGGCTTATTGGCCGAGTGGCCGCAGCGGCAAAGGGAAATGACGGTGCGGCCGGCGAGGCCGAATGCAGCGCCGGCGGGTCCAGAATCTCGAATTCGCCTTCAATGCGAATCGGTCCGTTGTGATTGCGCGTTACTTTGGTTGGCATTTATTGTTTTTTCGTAGCCGGAGGCGGCGTTGTCGTCTTGGGATTTTCCACCACGTCGCCGTACTTGATCGTGGACTTGCCTTCGTACTTCTTGTAATCCTGATACTTCACCGTCATGCGGATCCGCTGGTCCATACGGGTGCGTGAAGTGCAGCATATCGTCGGCATGCGTGTAAGTCGGGAACCAGTATTTGCCGTCGATCTGCTCGCGGTACGTCTCGAATCGCGGGAATGCTGGTTCGTACTGGCGCCTTTCGTCAATTCGCCGACGCCCTTTCCGTAGGTCTTCACGATCTGGAAATCGCGGTCGTCCACCCAGATGGTCCCTTCGAAATAGCGCTTGCCCTGCACCATCTTCTTCGGCTTCACCGAAAAGGAGAATGTGCCGATCTCGTCGAGCTTCTCCCGGCCCAGGTAGTTGATGCTGTAGTCGCCGAATGTCCTTGGTGGTCAGCACGAACGGCTGCACGTCGCGCAAGATCCTGCTCGTCTTCCGGCGTCGTTGAAATCACGCTGCAGCGTGTTCATCGGCGCATAAACGACTTTATCCACGCGCTTGCCGTCCGGGGAGAAGATGATGTCGTCCACCAGTTCCCATTTGCCGCCGGTCGGATTCCCGCTCGCGTCCAACTCCTCCATCTTCACGGTCTGGCGGTAGGTGTAGTTGTTGCGCGCCTCCTGGAACTCTGCTTCCTTGGCGGCGAATTTCTTGATGATTTCGTCCGTGTTGATCGTTCTCGCCTGGCTGCGCCGAGCCGCGGCCTGTCGCCCAAACAGGCAGACACACGGCTGCCATAGCTGCGGAAAAAAACAATCCTCGCATTTTGCCCTCATTCAGTGAGACGAACTCATTTCCCTAACAGTTTCTTCGCGATGGTCACCAGTTGGATGTTGCTGGTGCCCTCGTAGATGCGCCCGATTTTGGCGTCGCGGTACAGCTTCTCCACCGGATAATCCTTGGTGATTCCCACGCCGCCGAGAACTTCAATCGACTTGGAAGCCACCTTCTCGGCGACCTCTGAGCTGTAATACTTGGCCATGGCGGCTTCGGTCAGAAACGGCATGCCCGGCATCCCGCAACCGCGCCGCGTTATACACCAGCAGCCGCGCCGCCTCCACTTCGGTCGCCATCTTCGCGAGTTCGAACTGTACGCCCTGGAACTCGCCGATCGTTTTGCCGAACTGTTTCCGCTCCTTGGCGTACGCCACCGCGTGCTCCAGCGCGCCGCGCGCCAGGCCGATCATCTGCGCGCCAATGGCGATGCGGCCCTTCGTTCAGCGTCTCAATGGCGATCTTGTAGCCCTTGCCCACCTCGCCCATCACGTTCTCGCGCGGCACGCGGCAGTTGTCCAAAATCAATTCGCAGGTGGACGAAGCCCGCAG
This sequence comes from uncultured Solibacteraceae bacterium, assembly GCA_963815475.1. Classification (GTDB taxonomy): domain Bacteria; phylum Acidobacteriota; class Terriglobia; order Bryobacterales; family Bryobacteraceae; genus Sulfopaludibacter. The sequence continues at coordinate 5,739,645 of CAWFHD010000003.1, forward strand.
TCCCAGCTTGTCTTCCTTCTTGCCCACCTGGAACCCCGGGAACTCGCGCTCAATCAGGAACGCCGTGATGCCCTTGATAGCCGGCCTCCGGATTGGCGTTGGCGAACAGCAGATAGAAGCCCGCTTCCGCGGCGTTGGTGATCCACAGCTTGCGGCCGGTGAGCAGGAAATGATCGCCGTGATCCACGGCCCGCGTCGCCATGGCGAACGCGTCCGAGCCCGACCCGGCTTCCGACAGCGCATACGACGCCACCGTGTTCTCCGCCAGCCGCGGCAGATACTTCGCTCTTCTGCTCCGGCGTTGGCCCAGCGCAGCAGGGCGTTGTTGACGATGGTGTTCTGCACATCCACGATCACGCCCGCCGAAGGATCCACCGCCGAGAGTTCTTCCACCGCCAGGATCGCATTGGAAGAAGCTGCCGCCCTGTCCGCCGTACTCTTCGGGGATCTCGATTCCCATCAGGCCCAGCTCGAAAAACTGCTTGATGATGTCCTTGCGGAAGTGCGCCGGCCTCGTCCATCTCCCGCACGTACGGGCGAATCTGCTCGCGCGCGAACTTGCGCACGGTGGCTTGGAACATCTTCTCGTCTTCGTTCAGTGCGGTGAGCGGCAACGGGGCCGCGGCCATTTGTTCCGTAGTCGGCATGTCCGAAGCTTACTCCACCGCTGCCAAGTGCGCGCCACTGCCGCCCTTGCGATGCCGCGACGCCGCTGTGCGTTACGTAGCCGTTGTAAGTGTTAACGCCTTCGCGCAGCGCCGCATGACGTTCGCAGGCGCCCTCCAGGCCGTGGTTCGCCAGGTCCAGCAGATACGGGAAAGTCGCGTTGGTCAGCGCGAAGGTGGAGGTGTGCGGCACCGCCGCCGGCATGTTCGACACGCAGTAGTGCAGCACGCCATCCACGAAAGTAAATCGGCTCGGTGTGCGTGGTGGCGTGCGATGTTTCGAAGCAGCCGCCCTGGTCGATGGCGACGTCCACCACCACCGCGCCGCGCTTCATGTTGGCGATCATTTCGCGCCTCACCAGCTTCGGCGCCGATGCGCCCGGAATCAGCACCGCGCCCACCACCAGGTCGGCAGTCTTCAGCGTTCTCGCCGATGGTCCACGCGTTCGATGCCAGCGTCACCAACTGCCCGTTGAAGATGTCGTCGAGCTCGCGCAGGCGATTCAGGCTGCGATCGATGATGGTGACGTGCGCGCCCATGCCCAGCGCCATTTTCGCGGCATTGGTTCCCACAATGCCGCCGCCCAGAATCACCACGTTGGCCGGCGCCACGCCCGGCACGCCGCCCAGCAGAATGCCGCGCCCGCCCGTCGGGCGCTTCCAGATATTGCGCGCCCACCTGCACGGACATGCGTCCCGCCACTTCGCTCATCGGCGTGAGCAGCGGCAGCGAGCCATCGCTTCTCGCGAATGGTCTCGTACGCCACGCCATTGACTTTCGATTCCAGCAGCCGGTCCGTCAACTCAGGCAGCGGCGCCAGGTGCAGATAGGTAAAGAGGATCAGGCCGGGACGGAAGTAGTCGTACTCGGAGGTTTGCGGCTCCTTGACCTTCACCACCAGATCGGCCTTGCTCCAGACTTCCGTCGGCCGTCTCTACGAATGTGCGCGCCCGCCTGCATGTATTCGCGGTCGGTGATGGAACTGCCTTCGCCGGCGTGCGTCTCCACCAGAACTTCATGTCCCGCTTCACGCAGTGCGGTCACCCCGCTGGGCACCAGCCCAACACGAGTCTCGTGGTCTTTGACTTCCTTGGGAACTCCAACAATCATGAACCTGCCTCCGCCCTCAGATTAACACCACGACTGGGTGGGAAGGCGGGTCGCTCGGCCGCAAAGAGAGTGGCGCGATTTGACCTTCTTGACATTCGCCTTAACATCGATTTAACTGAGCCCGCGGAAACGATATACACGCTGCCGCCGTTGGTCTGTATATAGGGATGCGGTTATCTCAACCAGCATTCCAATTTACCCAAGGAGCAACTCATGATGGCTAGAAGTGTGTATTGTGTGCTGTCTCTCTGCGCCGTGGCCGCTGTCGCGGCTGATGAGCCTCTCCAAGTCGAAGGTCATAGCGGAACCATAAGCTTCGTTTCAACTACTAACATGATCGGCATTGAGATAGGGGGCCGGTCTAACTCAGTAACATCGTCGGCTGAGGCTGTAACTACGGACAACCAACTCGTGTTCCGGCGCCTCGAAGCCTCGGTCCCCGTGGCCAGCATTTCAACTGGCATGAAGGTTCGGGACGAGCATATGCGGAAATACGTCTTCCGCACACCGGACGGCAAGGAGCCCGATCTGCGATTCTCGGCAGACGCAGTTACCTGTGCCGCCGCTGGTTCTCATGAATACTCGTGTCCCGTGAAAGGATCGCTCAGCATACGCGGGATCGCCAGGCCCGTTGAACTCACTATGAAGTTGAAAGAAGAGGGCGGCTCGTTCCACGCCTCCACTGACACGGTCGTCAAGTTGAGCGCTTACACCATCGAGCGACCCTCGCAATTCGGAGTGAAACCTGCCGACGACGTGAAAGTGCACATCGAGTTGAACGGCAAAGCCAAAGCCGTGGCCGCCACGGCAGGGCCGATACAATGAGGCGGCGTCTTTGGCTGTTCCTCATTCCCGCGGCCTCGATCCTGTCTTTCGTGCCGCAACGCAGTAAAGCTCTCCCTACGATGATTCGGCTGGGCTACCCGAATTGCGCCTCCTGCCACATCTCGCCGCAGGGCGGAGGCTTGTTAAATCTCTACGGGCGCAGTATCGACCGTGCCCAGAGCCTGCAAGGCGGCGAGTACGAGCCCGCGCAGAGCGCCTGGATCAAATGGCTGAACTGGGAAGGTCGCATCACGCAGGACTTTCGCACCATCCTGCAGCAGCAGGATGTCTCAACCACCGGAAAAGCTGGTTCTCAGCTATTTCGCAGCCGATTTCTCTACCGCAATGCCACCGAATTGGGCAAGGGTTGGCGGCTCACGTTCACGGTTACCGGTGAGAACGTGAGTGTCCCGCGTCCTTCCCTCACTTACGATCCGCCCGCCAACGCCGCCCAGGTCTTCGTCAACACCGTGCTTCTCAGCTACAAGATGGAAGGCTCGTGGGAATTTGCCGTGGGACGCGACCAGCTTCCCACTGGAGTGAATATTGCCGACCTGACTACGTTTGTCCGGGCCAGGAATCATCTGGGCTATTACGATTCCCCAACGCAGGCAAAAGCCTTCTGGACCTCCAACCGTTTCCTGGTGAGCCCCTACGCATACGGGCCGGGGGGCAATGAGAAATCCGGCCAGCACGAAAGCGGCGGCGGGCTGCTCGCGGAGTACGACGTGTTAGGAAAGCGGCGTACCGTCGCGGGTCTCAATTTCGTGCGCGGCACAGCAGCCAAGGAAGGCCGCACCATGATCGGCCCTTATGCGCGCCTGGGCTTCGGTCAATGGGGCATTCTCGCCGAGCACGACATCACTAACCGGACGTTGAACTATGGCACGGCTTCCTTTCAACAAGCCGCCAGCTACGGCCAGCTATTTTGGGCCGCGCGTGAGTGGTTGGTGCCGTCGCTGATCGTGGAAAGGCTGCGCGTGGGCTATCCGTATACAGAGCGGCTGAATGCAGTGAAGTTTGAGTTGGCGGCGCGATTGACACCCCAGGTGAGCGTCAGCGCCGGCCCGCGGCTGCAGCACGACGAAGTCACCGGGCGCAACACGAAGTCGGTAGTGTTCCAAGTCACAGTCAAAACGGTGCACTAACCGGTGGGTTGCCAACCTGCCCCTGGGCCGGCGCTTCCGCCTGCCAATCCGAGCGAAGCTGGGCCGGTTTTTCGACCCTGTCATCGCGATCGACCAGACAGGCCACAAAAAACGATGGCCTGTCCCATCCCGGCATTCAAGTAGCGGACTACGACCCGCCTTCCAGGGCCTTCCAGACCGGCTCGCCCTTTTCGTCGCGGAGGTACAGGGCAGATCCGCCGCGCCGGATCTCGCGCGTCAAAATCACCGTCGCGCCGCCCACCTTCACCTTCGACCCGAACACATCCAACCGGTCGTGGGGATGGAACACCAGGTCCATGTCCTTCAGAAACTCCGTCGGACCCAGGTAGACGTCCCACGGCTCGGAATCGGTGCGCGCCGATTCGGGCCTCGCCATCAAGTGGATGCCAGCCAGGGGGCTGCCCTTCGGCGTCTCCCGGATTTCCGCCACCAACATCCGCACCGACACCACCGTAGCGGTGTCATAGCGAGGTTCAGCCGCGCCCCACAACAAGGCCATCGCAGGCACGGCGAAAAGTAAACAACGGGTTGGGAATCCCATACCGGTCCTCCTCGTTCCCGTCTTGAATATAGGTCATTTCACTCCGAAATACAACGGACTCCCCTCAGGGATCTCACTGCGGCGCCCCGGAAACACACCTCGAATCCACCCGAGCCACATACGCCCAGTGATTCTCATACTCCGGCACTAGACAATGCTCCACTAAATCCCGCAATCCCACCGGCTCAACCCGAGTCCCGCTCTGCCCAATCAAATACTCCACCTTCCACTGCGCCAACAGCCGCAGCATATCCTTTCGATTCGCCGCCCTGTCCACCTGCTCCCAAACCCCGTACTGGTGCCAGTTCGGAGCATACCCGTTCTCGCCGACATCGGCCAAATCGTTGTCGCCTGTCAGCAGCACCGCCGCGCCCGGATGCTCCCGCACAAAATGAACCACCACATCCCGACCCGGAGCATCGCTCTTCAAAAACCGCTCCTTCCCGTTTCTGGCGAAAACCAGTTGCGAGTAGAACTCCTTGTGATACCAACCCGACGCCGGCATGAAATAAATGTCCAGCCCAATCGACACCGCCAGAAACGCCACCAGGACGCGCCCCAGCCACCGCTGGTTCGCATCCAGCCAACCCAGCAGCGCCGCCAGGGGCATCAGCAGCAGCGGTAATTCCGCATACAGATAGCGGACGTTCGGCTCCGAGGCCAGCACCACCAGCATCGCGCCCAACGCCGCCACCGTCGCGTTGGCAGTCTCGCGCCGCGGCGCCGCAGCCAGCCCGACCAACGCCAGCGGAATCAGCAGTAAATACTGGAACCCGAACGACCCGTTCTGCCCCTCATAAAACCGGCTGGTGCGAAACGTAAGGTCGAACGGCGTGTGCCACGTCAGCGGCTCGCGGAAGCGCGGGTCGCGCAACACCACCGACCGGTCCAGCAGCGGCGATGGGAATTTCTGAACCAGGAACGGAAACAACGGATCGCCTGTTTTGTGCCACGCGATCGCGTACGCCGGAACCGCGCCCGCCACGAACAGACCCAGCGCCAGTGCCGCCGCGCCCAGCGCCAACCGCTTCCGCCGCGCTTCCACCACTGCGAACGGAAGCAGCATCGCCAGCATCGCCATCGCCGCCAGTTTCACTCCGAGAGCTGTCCCGCCGAGCATCGCCGCTACCGCAAAGAATCGCGCCTCGCCCGTGTCCGCATAGCGCCACAGCGCCACCAGCGCGCCCAGCAGCAGAGCCGTCAGCAAATTCTCCACGAACAGCGACCCGGTCACCAGTTGCACAAGCGGAGTTGCCGCGAACGCTGCCAGCAGCAGCAACGCCGTACCTCGCGGCAGCCATCGCCGCACCATCTCGTATAGCAGCGCCAGCACCACCAGCAACATCCCGAAGTTGAGCAGCCTCGGCGCGCTCTCCCCGCCCAACAGGTACGTAATCGAGAACGCCCAGTCCGCCCCCATCGGCATCACCGACCACAGAAAGCGCTCCGGCCCGTACGTCATCTGGTGATGCGCCGCCATGTTGGCCGGGATCGCCAGGTGCATCGCCAGCCCGTCCGCGCCCGTCTCCGGCTTCAGCGCCACTAGCCAGTGCATTCCTACCACGAACACCAGCAGCGCCAACGCCCCGCGCTCGCCCCACGATTCCAGGCCGGCGCGACCAATGCGCGCCCCAAGATCCGCCAGTCCGCGCCAGACTCGTCGCGCGTCCAGCAGTACCGGGATCGCCAGCACCGCGCCCCACACCAGCGGATAGTTCACCGGTGTCCGCGCCGTCCAGGTCATCACGAAGATGTAGATCGACGCGCCCACCAGAATCGAACAAGCCGCGCCCGCGCCGCGCACCAGCTTCGACCCCAACGCCCAACACGAGACCAAAAAGAATCCCGTCGCGGCCAACCCCGCCGGCGCGGCAATCGCCGTTCCCGCCAGCATCAGCGCAGCCGACGTCCCGGCGAACATCCACGGCGCCATCAGCAGAATCGGCAACCCCACCTCCGCGAACAGGCAGGCGTAGCGGATGAATCGCCGCATCCCCAAAGCGAACCAGATCTCCTGTGTGAACAGCCGGCCCGTGGCGAACCCGTAAATCTCCACGCAGATCGCAGCCGCCACCGCCAGAAACACCAGCCACGAGATCCACAGCGCCCGCCGCGGCGGCTCGCCCGCCCCCGCCGTCCGCGGGTTGAAAATCAGCAGACGCTGCACCGCGAAGTTGCCGAAGAAGAGTACCGTCTCCACCGCCAGTTTCGCCCCCACAGGATTGATGCCGAACCGGTCGGAGAGCAGCCGTATGCCTCCATACGATGCCGCGCCGCTCGCCATCACCAGCATCAGGTATTGCGGCAGCACCGCCAGGTGGCGTCTGTGCGAATCGAACACCGACCGCCGAACCATCCAGTAGTTGAACGCCACCGCCAGCGTCCGACCCAGAATCTGCGATGCCAGAATGTGCCCCGTCCGCCGCCACGCCACGTAGAACACCACGTTGTCGAGCACCGCCGTCATCACCGATACCGACGCGAATCGCAGCAGCACGAAGTAGATCTTCATCGAATCCACGAGTGGATTGAAGTGCGAGCTTGGATTGCCCGCCTCGTAGATGGTGCGGATGGGCTCTTCCTTGATCGGCACACCCAGTTGGTGCGCGGCAATCAGCATTTCCAGTTCGAATTCGTAGCGGTTCGCGTCGATCTCCAGAAGGCGCGCCGCCAGCATCGCCGGAATCCCGCGTAGTCCGGTCTGTGTGTCGGTCAGCTTTTGCCCCACCACCAGGTGCAGCACGCGGCGCGATAGCTCGTTCCCCATGCGGCTACGCCACGGCACAACGCCCTGAAATCCGCGCACGCCCAGCACCAGCCAGTGCGGCTGCTCTTCCAGCGCGCGCGCGACTTTTTCGATGTCGTCGGGATGGTGCTGCCCATCGGCGTCCGCGGTCACGATGCCTGCGACCGGTGGCAGCGTGGAGCGAATAAACGCGATCCCGGTCTTCAGCGCCGCGCCCTTGCCCAGGTTACGATCGTGCCGCAGCAGATAAACGCCGGGCAGCGCCGCCACCGCGTCGAACACCGCGCCATACGCCGGGCCGCTGCCATCGTCTACAATCACGACCGGCCTCGCGTCACGTCCGCTGAGGGCCCGCGCCAGTTCCACCAGCGCCTTTCCCGGCTCGTACGCCGGGATCAGGACCGCAACATTCACTTGCGCGCCGTCACCGTGATCTCAATGTGGGCCGCGGCATTGGCCAGCTTCGTTACACCCACAGTAGTACGCGCCGGGCGTGGCTCCGCGAAGACCTTGGTATATACCCCGTTCATGCGCGCGAAAAGATCCATATCGGTGAGATAGATCTGCACCGAGACGACATCCTTATAGGTCATGCCGCCGGCCTTCAGAATCATCCCGATGTTATCCAGGCAGGTCTTCACTTCCGCCTCGAACTCCGCAGGCACCTGTTTGGTCTTCGGATCCTGCCCGATCTGCCCGGACACGTACAGCGTGCCATCGGCCAGCATGGCCGCGCTGAAATTGGGGCTGGCGAAATCGGGTGGAACAATCGGCTTCTTGTCGGCCAATGCCGGAAGTGCCAGCATCAGCAGGGCGCAGATGGTGTGTCTCATGAGGGTCACTGTAGCACGAGGTGGGGCGAATGCCAGATGGCCTGTGGCATTCCGATACGGATCCCGCCCGCCGCCCACGAAGCATCAAGCACTTCCCGAGGCTCTTGAATTGCTAACCGAAACGCATGGGTCCCCGGCTGTCCCGCGGCATCGCTGTGTCTCTTTGGTTCGTACTTGGAGCGCACGCCGCACATTTGGTCTACCAGAAGCCGATCCCTGCGAACACCGTTGCGGTGGACTCATCGAGCAACGTCTACATCGCCAACAACTCCGGCGTCACCAAGCTCGACCCGGCTGGCAACGTCGTCTACACTACGCCGCTCGCCATCGCCGGAGCCGCCGCTGCGTCCGCGGTCGACGCAGCCGGCAATCTCATCCTGGTCGGCTCCACCAACACGGACACGGTCCCAACCACCGCGGGTGTCTTTCAACCCCAGCGCAGTCCCGGCGTATGTATCGCGGGTGACAAATCCGCGCAACAGTATCCTTGCCCCGACGCCTTCGTCGTCAAGATCGATGCCGGCGGCAAGCTAGCCTGGGCTAGCTACCTCGGTGGCCTGAGCATGGATCAAGCCAACGGAGTCGCGGTCGATTCGTCCGGCAACGTCTACGTCACCGGCTACACCCAGTCGGGCGACTTCCCGTCCGTGAATGGATTTCAACCCAAGTTCGGCGGCTATGCCGACGCCTTCGTCACCAAGATCCGCGCCGATGGAACCGCCGTCCTCTACTCCAGTTTTCTCGGCGGCAGCGGGCACGACGTGGCCCACGCCATCGCGGTGGATTCGGCAGGTAACGCGTACCTGGCGGGCGATGCGCAAGGTGTCGTGCCCGCGATCGCCGGCGCGGGCTTCGGCGGAGCGTGTGGGGCCAATAGCGCTAGCGGGTTTCTCGCCAAGGTGAGTCCGGCCGGCGACCGCCTCGTGTTTGCCAGCTGCTTCACTCCGAACGACTTCTCCAGCGCGACCGCCGTCACGCTGGACCGGCGAGGCAACATCTATGTCGGCGGCAGCACGGGCAACCGCACGAACTTCCCCGCCACGCCCGGCGCCTATCGCAGCATCGGCAACTCGCCCTACGTCAACTTCCTCGATAAGGTAACCCCCGACGGCTCGTCCGCCATCTATTCCGCTCTCTTCGACGGCGGTTCGTTCGGAGTCTATAGTCTCGGCATCGATGCCAGCGACGCGGCGTACCTGACCGGCGATGTCGAGGCGGACGTCTTCCCCGCTGTTGGCCCCGCCATGCAGCCGTGTCCAGCGCCCGACAATCTCGACCAGTATTTCCTCCTCAAGCTCAAGCCCGATGGTTCCGCGCCGTTGTACTCCTCCTTCGCCGCAGCCGGGCGTTCGGCGCTGGCCCCGGACGGTTCGTTTTATCTGGCCGGCGCATCCCTGCAAAAGCTGACCGGGCTCGAGTTGCCGGGCGATTCCTTCCTATCGCCGAACTGCGTCCTCAGCGGAGCCAGTTTCGCCAGCCACATCGTGCCCGGTGAGCCGGGGATCTCGGGCGGCGAACTCGTCACGCTGAAGGGAACCGGTCTGGGCCCGCTGATCCCGCCCACGCCGCTCGCCAGGAATGGAGCGATGGCCACCGCGCTCGGAGGAGTGCAGGTGCTCTTCGATGGAGTCGCCGCCCCGCTGCTTTATGTGCAGGACGCGCAGCTTAACGTAATCGCGCCCTATGAAATCGCAGGCAAGACCCAGACCACCATCCAGGTCCAGTATCAAGGTCAGTCCACGCAGTCGGTCACGATACCGGTCTCTCCCACCAGCGCCGCGCCCTTCCCGAACGCGATATTAAACAGTGACTACTCCGCCAACTCGCAAACCAACCCGGCCGCACGAGGGGACATCCTGATCGCATATATGACCGGAGCCGGCCAGACCAGTCCGCCCAGCATCGATGGCCAGATCTGGCAGACCACCGGAGGCCTCCAGGCGCCAGTCTCCGCCCAACTGAATAATTACGGCCCCTACGGAGTAGTCGCCGCGCCCCTGACCGTCTCCTACGCCGGTCCCGTTCCCGGGATGGTCTCCGCCATCCAGCAATTCAATCTACAAATTCCCAAGGACCTCCCGGACTCCTTCGTAACGCAAATCTTCAGCGCCGGAAGCGTTATCGTCCTTCAGATTGGAGACCAACAAGTAAGCTTCTCCGTATACGTTCGCTAGGCACTCGGCGCCTTCCTGCCGAATCGAGATCTTGCGCCCATCGAGACTGATGCTTAGGTGGGGCAGGCGCTGCCGCCTGCCAATCCGAGCGAAGCTCGGATCCCCCAGCTTCCGGTTTTGCCGTTTTCGCGGCCACTGTAGGTGTTTAGAATCCTTTGGGGTCTTAGAGACATGAGATGCTTCACCGTGATTCTCCTGCTGGGATTGCTATCCGGCCGGATGTGGAGTCAGATCGGGAACATTGCGGTGACCGACGCCGCCAGCTTTAAGGTTGGCATCCCGGCGAAAGGTTCGATCGCCTCGATCTTCTGCACCGGCGTGAGCGTCTCCGGCACAGTCCAGGCGGAAGGAACCCCGCTGCCATGGAGCCTTGCCGGTGTCTCTGTGACGGTCGGTGGGGCGAATGCGCCACTATTCTCCGTATCCAGTTTGAGCGGTTATCAACAGATCAACGTTCAGGTCCCCATGGAAGCAGCATTCATGTCCGATGGCTCGGCCGCCATAACCATAAGCCAGGATGGCAAAACGGGAACCGGCGCAGGGATCCTTCACGGCTACTACCCGACTCTCGCTACGCCAGGGGAGTTCTTCACGTCGCCGAACTCTCTCTATGGCGCCTTCCAGCGCGCGACCGATTACTCACTGGTAACCGCCGAAAACCCCGCCCACGCGGGCGAGACGCTTATCGGGTATTTGACCGGCCTTGCGGGAACGGCGCCGGTCATCCCGACAGGACAGGCATCGCCGTATTCACCCCTCGCCGTGGTGCCGCAGACGACGGTGCAAATGTCGCCCCGTGTTCGTGAGTACGCGATCATCACGTATACACCCGTGAGCGCAGCGATTACCTTCCTGGGCTTGGCGCCGGGGCTGGTGGGCGTATACCAGGTTAATTTCGTTCTGCCGTCGAGTGTTCCCGCAGGAGACCTAAAGATTCAGTTTCAATTCCACTACTGCGAGGACGCCTGCTTTTTTGGTGGCCAGGGATGGACGTATTCGAAACCGGTGCTTCTGCCAGTCGGTTAAGTTGCCTTCCCATGGCTCTTGTCGTAACCCATTTCGGACGTGGCGGTCCAGCAGCCGGAATCCCTGTCATTCCTCCATGAGAGCGTTTTTCAGCGCTTGCGGCCTCCCGCCACATGGAGGACCCGATCAAACCGTTCACCCTGCCAGACGAAATAGTAAGCATCTGGAATGTTGGTTTGCAGGTGCTCCGAAAAGTTTAGGCCGCATCGCAGAACCAGCAGGCGACTGTTGACGCGGACGTCCACTCCGGAGTTTTCATAGGCGCTCTGGCAGACGTTGAAGTGCATCATGCCCGAGTCCTCCTTCGCAAGCGGGGGCGAGAACACCTTCCCTGTATCAAGGTCGATAATCGCTCCAGAAATGCACTCCGATCCGCAGCCCCAAGTTGTGAGCCTGTAATGTCCGGCGAAATTCGCGGGCTCTTTCGCGGCGTTCGTCAGCCGCGTTCGAAACATGCGCTCCGCTGTCGTTACAAGCTTCACGCGTGCTGGCGGTCCGTGCCAAACCACGGCGACTGGATAGTCTTCAAATCGAGGAATCGGAACGGGCGCTGATTGAGCCAATGCCGCTATCGCCAGCGCGCAAAACAGTAGCTCTTCCACGCTTTCAGCATAGACCCACACCGGACTCCATGGAATCAGGTCCCAAGGGCGTTAGGCTCCATGGCTGCATAGTGGAAAGTCAGGCGTCCAGTTTGGGAAATCCCCGCCTTACCGCCTGCAACATCGCAGCGCAAAGGGCCGCACGCATGGCGCCGGCGATCTTCTCTGAGCTGTGAGTGCTCGCACGGAACCACCGATCAGATTTTCTTGCTAACCAACTACATCACGTAGTAGTCTATCTCATCGATGTAGTTGGATTGCAAAATGGCCCATCCCAAACTATCCAAGCTCGAACTGCAGATCATGGGAATCCTCTGGAATCGCGGCGCATGCTCCATTCGTGAGATTCAGGAGGCCTTTCCCGAATCGAAAAGGCCGGCGTACACTACCGTGCAAACCACGGTCTACCGCCTGCTGGAGGGGAAAAAGGCCGTCAAGATCGTCCGGCGAATCAGCAACGCCAACATCTTCGATGCGGCCTTCTCCCGCGATGACGCGGGACGCCGATTGATCGACGACGTGCTGGCGCTTTTCGGCGGACGGACCAAGCCCGTGATGGCCCACCTCGTCGAATCGGGTAAGCTCACCCTGGAAGACGTGAAGGATGCCGAGCAGGCCATCCGCAAACTCGCCAAACCGAAAGCATCGGGAAAGGAGCACAGGAAATGATTGCGGCCCTCGAGAATCACCTGTGGCAATCGACGCTGTTTTGCTGCGTCGTGGTCCTACTGACGCTGATGCTGCGAAAGAATCGCGCGGCGGTGCGGCATAGTCTGTGGCTGGCCGCGTCGGTGAAATTTCTGGTTCCGTTTTCACTGCTGGTGAGCATCGGAAGCCAGGTGGAATGGCGCACGCCTCCTGCCGCGGTGCGGCCGCCGGTGTCGGTGGTGGAGCAGATCTGCCAGCCTTTCGAACCGCCGGCTCCAGCGCCGCTGTTGATTTCGCTGCCAACCGCGCCGAGTCGTCTACCCGCCATCCTGTTTGGCCTGTGGCTGTGCGGCTTTACTGCGCAAGGCTTGGCGTGGTGGAGGCGTTGGCGGCACGTCCGTGCGGCCCTGCGAAACGCATCGCCCCTGCCTCTGGGTTTGCCGATACCAGCTATGTCCACGCCGTCGCGCCTGGAGCCTGGAGTATTCGGGATCTTCCGGCCAATCCTGATCCTTCCGCAGGGTATCGCCGAACGACTTACAGCGACTCAATTCGAGGCGGTCCTCGCACACGAGTTGTGCCACGCCCGAAGGCGGGACAACCTGGCCGCCGCGGTCCACATGCTGGTCGCAACGTTGTTCTGGTTCCATCCCCTGGTGTGGTGGATTGAGTCCCGACTGGTGGATGAGCGGGAGCGCGCGTGCGATGAAGAGGTGCTCCGTGCGGCCGCCGATCCACAAGATTACGCCGAAGGCATTGTCCAGGTCTGCAGGTTCTACTTGCAGTCACCGGTAGTGTGTGTGTCCGGTGTCACTGGCGCAAATCTCAAGCGGCGAGTGGAGGCGATCATGACGAATCGGCGCGCGCACGGGCTGAATACGGGCAGGAGATTGCTCCTGGCTGCCGCGGGATTCGCAGCCGTGGTTATGCCTCTCGCGGTGGGCGCCTTTCGTATCCCGTTGGTTCGCGCCCAGCAACCGGCCGGCCCGTCGGAGTTCGATGCTGTGTCTGTGAAACCGTCGGATCCGAACAGCAAGCATGGGACGGTGGTCGAAGTGACTCCCGGCGGAACACTCCACGTAGTCAATGCCACGCTCAAAGACTTGATCGAAACCGCTTACGACGTCCGGACTTTTCAAGTTGAGGGACGGCCCAAATGGGCAGACGCTGCCAAGTACGATGTGGACGCAACCCCCGGCACACGTCCGCCGGGCGCTTCAGGCCCCCCGCCCGGCTGGACCAACGTTCGTCTCAAGGTCCAGGCTCTGCTGAAGGATCGATTCCAACTCCAACTCCATCGCGAGACCAGAATCGCTCCCATCTACTCTCTCTCGGTCGCAAAAGGCGGCATCAAATTGAGCGTCTTATCGGCGACCGGGAACCCACACCGGGGCATCGCCGCGGGTCAGGGGTCAATGCTCGGTGAGGCCGCATCCATGGCGGATCTTACAACGAAGCTCTCAAGGCTGTTGGCACGCCCGGTTGTGAACAACACGGGTCTGGAAGGCAACTACGATTTCAAGCTTGAGTGGACACCCGACTCCGGCCCTTCCGCGCCCGACCAGCCTGTGGAGAGCCCCCTCGGCCCCTCTCTCTTCTCGGCTCTGCAGCAACAACTCGGTCTCCGCCTCGAAGCCACCAAAGGGCCCGTGGACATCCTCGTGATCGATCGCGCGGAGAAGCCCTCCGAGAATTGAACGCTGCTACTGCGGGCATCCGAGAAACACCGTTTTTTCGCGATTCTCCGACGGAGGCCAGACGCAGAGTGAGTGGATAGGTGGAACTCCTCGAAACCTGAGGTCGCGCACGGTGCGGCAACCCGTTTCACTCCCGCTAAGATGATCGGCAGGAGTTGTCCGCTCCACGGCTGTTACCAGACGCCTACAGCGCGGATGGCGTCGCGGAGTTTTTGGGGTTCGTCGCCGGACCCGTAATACACGATCTTGCCTTCGCGGTCGATCAGGACGGTGGTGGGCCAGCCTTCCACGTGATAGAACTGAACGGCTTCTTCCTTACGATCCACCAGCGAGGGGACAGTATAGCCGTACTTCTGTAGATACTCGCGGGCGATTTCAGGCGCCTCGGAGTCGATCCCGAAGACCAACAGGCCCTTGTCTTTGAGCCCGCGGTGGATCATCTCGATACCCGGCAGCGCCTCGCGGCAATAGCCGCACCACGCGCCCCAGAAATCCAGCAGCACTGCTTTGCCGCGCAGCGCACTCAGACGAATTTCGTGACCGTCGAGATCGCGAAGCGTGAAATCAGGCGCGAGTTTGCCGACCAGAGTCGCCGGCGCTTCACGAGCGAGTTGGCGGCGGTTTCGGGCGTGGGTCATGGCGGGATCGTAGGTGAAAAGCTGCGGGTCGAACTTCTCGCCAAGCCGTGCCGTTGTGAAGAGTTCCTCCTGCTGCACCGATCCACTATCCAAAGTGTCCTTACGGACCAGGTGAGTGGCATCGTCGATCCAGATCTTTCGTTTCGTGTCGTGCTCCATGGCGATCTCGACGACCGTGCAATCAGCATCCGAGATGTGCTCGTGCCCGGCGATTCGCGGTTTGCCGCGGCCCTGGTCCAAAACGCCGTAGGCGCCGGACGGCGTGCCCGAACTGCCTGCCTTGCCCCGCGGCGTTTGTGTGAACTCGTTAGCGTCGGGGTAGATGACCCACTGTGTCTGGCCATCGCCGATCCGGATCACGTTTTCGCGTTCGCCGGAACTTTCGATGCGCATCTTATCGGGAGGCGAAAAGCGCCATTTACCCTGCGTGACGCTCCGGATCTCGCTCTTTCCCGTCTTGCGGTAAGTAGTATCGACCACCTCGAAGTATGCCGGCGCCAATTTACGATAGGTTTCGGCAACAGTGCGCAGCAGCGCGCCGGCGGCGGCAGTATCGGGTGTCTCGATGGCAGTTGCCTTTAGCGCGAAGAACTCCGCATGGCCGGGATCCTTGCGGCCGGACTCGTCGTGGTACTCACCGCGGGTCACGACAAGCATGCGGCCATCCGGCTGGGGAACGAACTGCACGCGCGTCGTTTTGAAGCCGTGTTTCCAGATCGCCATCGGAATGCCGTTCCACAGTTCCACATCGCTCTCGCCCCAATCGCAATCCACCGGTTGGCACGAGCCCCAGACATGAGCCAGCGTGCGGCCGCCATCACGCCTCAGGGTGACCTGAGTGACTCCACCGGTTTGGGAGTTCTCGTTGATCCATGAGCCAGTAAGGTCCACCTGCGCGAATAGGCAGGCAGGAAGGAGGAGGAGGAGCAAAAGCATTTTCATAGGCGCCTCGTGATTCATTATAGGCGTCGCCGGGATCACTGGAGTTCCGACAAGAGTAGATTATCGTCGTCGCGATGGAGTTCAGATCGCTACCCGGCGCTCTCCATCGTGCCGCAACAACGTCCTTGCAATCAGGGCGGAGAAGCATGTCACAATTTCTGATTGAAGCATCTCTAATCCGCTGAGCAACGGCCTTTGCGAACGCGTCTACTTCAGGGTTGGCATAGGTGGAGTTTGACACAACACCGGCGCGAAGACCAGCCAGTTTTCAATCCGCGTGCGCTATCTTCCCTTGTCAACGCCCGATTTGTAGCCATCCCGTCCATTGACTTGGCTGGGCACTCGGAGACGCTTAGCCAGGCGGCGGCTAGCTACCGAAATCGCCGTCTCAAGTTAGCCACTGGTGCGGCGGACGCTTCGCGTAGTAAAGGGTCGGTCTCGCGTGAATGCAGGCAGAGCTATTGCTTTGCCACAGGTTTCAGGAGTAACATCATCTCCGTGCTTCGCAGGTCCCACACCAGGCACGGTCAGGCCACCTCAGAAAAATAGTACGGAAGCACCAAAACACCGCCGCGATGCGAGTAACGAGCACCTTCGCGCCGACGGCAATCGCGATGCTGGCCTTCAACTGCGGCACGGTATCGGTGACAACGGAGTGGCTATTGGCGAAGCCGATCACCACCTTCCGATCCGGTGATTCTTGCAGCAGCCGTGCCACTCGTTGAAACTACATCAGGTGCTGACCGACCTCATGGCCCGCGTACGCCAAAGTTCCAGCAGGCGATACCAGTCGGCGTTGTTCCGTGCCAGACGAGAGACCTCCACGCCGAGGACGATGCCCACGTGAGCCAGTGCGACTTCGCTGGTGAGGCGGGCGAAGCCGGAGCGCTTGTCAGTGCCGGAACCTGAGAGTCCGAGATCCTCGTCGATGATTACCACTTGTTCTTTGGTCCATCCCAGTTGGCAGGCCCGATCGGCCAAGACGTATTGTCGGGTGGGGGACTCGCGATTGTGTTCGACTTGGCCCGGTGTCGACTGGCGAACATAAACGTAAGCGGCGCGCTGAGTGTGGGAGGGTTTGATTTTGGATGGGTCAGTCATTGATCTTCTCCTGGCACCGGTCCGCTGTCGCTTTCACAAAGAGTCGCACCAGCGTCTCGATGAGGACGCGCTTTTGGTCTTCGTCGAACAGTTCCCATAGGTGCGTCTCCGGAATCGGGATATCGTTGAAGTTCAGATTGAGTTGCGGCATGGTCCTCCTGGCTTGTCCCAGATCTTACTGGCAAGTCAGCAGAGCGACGCAGGAGAGCATCGACAAGGTCTCGAAGACGTAGGAGGTCATCCAAGGAGGCTTCAAGCTGCGAATCCTGCGATGCGGGCGGATGCTTGAAGTCGGTCCAATCCGCAGGGATCAGCGATTTGCTTCCGTCCGGCAAAATGAGAACGAACTGTAGGCCGACTGGCATGCATGCTTGCTTGCCGGAGAACCTCCAGAGACTGTCCCTGGAACGGGTGATGCGGACGCGTGATAGTCACGCGTTCGGGAAAGTGCTGATGATGGGTAGTGTGTCGTGGTTTCCTTCGACCGAGTTTCTCACGACAAACTGATGGCCAGAATCGAAAGCAGGGTCAGCGATCAGCGAATGCTGAAGCTGATCCGGACGTTTCTGAAAGCCGGGGTGATGGAAGGCAGGTTGGTGAGTCCGGTGGATGAGGGGACGCCGCAAGGCGGCCCGCTGCAATGGCGAAAAACGAGGCACTGCAAAAGATTTGGGGGATTAATGGGGGTGGGTCGGACTTTAATGTTTTCGGTGGCTCGTAAGTTATTGAAAGAATTGGTTGCGGGGGAAGGATTTGAACCTTCGACCTTTGGGTTATGAGCCCAACGAGCTACCAGACTGCTCCACCCCGCACTTCAATCGTAGCGTACCCGTTCCCTCCGGTCAACGTTTCGGTGAAATTCTTTCGCTCCACATGCTTACAGCCCCGCAGGTACAATAAGACGTGCTTCGTTTTTTGCTCCCGGCGGTTGCGCTAGCCACCGGTGCGTTCGCGCAAACCGCTCTCTTCCCGCTCAAGGACATCCGTCCTGGCATGCGAGGCACGGGCCGTACCGTCTTCTCCGGCGACCGCGTCGAGGAATTCCAGGTCGAAATCCTCGGCGTTCTCGACAACTTCGGCCCTAAGGAATCCCTCATCCTCGCCCGACTCTCCGGCGGTCCTCTGGAACACACCGGCGTCATGGAGGGCATGAGCGGCAGCCCCGTCTACATCGATGGCAAACTGGTCGGCGCCGTCGCCATGGCCTTCCCCTTCGCCAAAGATCCCATCGCCGCCATCCGCCCTATAGAGGATATGCTGCGCCCCGCCTCCACTCTGGCGTCGACTCCCCCCGGCGCGCGCCGTCCCGCCATAGCGCTAGCCGCTGCCGATAACGATCTCACCCGCGTCTTCTCGCGACCCCGTCCCGCCATGGCCGGCACTGACCGCATGGTCGAAATCGCCACCCCGCTTTCCTTCGGCGGTTTCAGCCGCGCCACGCTCGACGCATTCGCGCCGCAGTTGCGCTCGCTCGGGCTCGAACCGCGCCAGGCCGTCACTTCCGGATCCAAGCTCGAGCCCGGCATGGGCAATCCCGCCGATCTCAAGCCCGGCTCCATGATCAGCGTGCAACTGATGGCCGGCGATCTCAGCGTGGGCGCGTCCGGCACCGTCACCTATATCGATGGCAGCCACCTTTACGCCTTCGGCCACCGCTTCCTCGACGTCGGCCCCACCGCGCTGCCGTTCGCGCGCGCCGAAGTGATCACCCTGCTGCCGAACGTCAACACGTCGTTCAAACTGGCCTCTGCCAAGGAGTGGATGGGCACCATCAATCAGGACCGCAATACCGCCGTGGCCGGCGAATTCGGTAAGCGCGCCGCCCTGGTGCCGGTCACCGTCAGCATCGCGCGCGGCGGCCGCAGCATCGATTCGTACAATATGCAGATGGTCAACGATCCGCTGCTCTCGCCTCTCCTGATGCAGATGGCCGTCTTCTCCGCCATCGATTCCACCGAGCGCACCGTCGGCGCCTCCACCATCCGGCTCACCGGCGAGATCGAATTTCAGAACGCGACCTTGCCCGTCCATCTGAACAACATGTTCTCCGCCGACAACGGCGCGGCCATGCAGGTGTCGCTTTCCACCGCAGTCCCGCTGGCTTACGTGATGCAGAGCGGTTTCGCCTCGCTGAAGCTGAAGCGGGTTTCGCTGCGCATCGACGCTTACGACGCCAAGAAGCAGTTGACCATCGATGCCATCACGGCGTCGCATCGCGAAGTCAAGCCCGGCGAGAAGGTGGAACTCAACGTTTTGCTTACCGGTGAGAACGGCGCCGAAACCGTGCGCAAAGTGGAATACGCAGTGCCCATCGGCGCCGAACCCGGCCCGCTCTATTTCACGGTGGCCGACGCCAGCACCGCCAACCTCGCCGACTTCCGACAGGTGTTGACCGCGAGTCCGCGCAGTCCCGGGCAGGTGATCACCACCGTCAACGACCTGCATCCCAACACCCGCGCTTACGTCCGCGTGTGGCGCACCGACCCCGCATTCCAAGTCGAGGGCGCCGATCTGCCGTCCCCGCCCGCGTCCGTGGCCCTGATCCTCGAAGGGGCCCAGACCAGCCAGGCAGGCATCACCCAGGTCCGCAATTCCAAAATCGCGGAAATGGAAATCGACGGGGGCGACGTCGTCATTTCCGGCGTCAAAACCATCCAGGTGGAAATCAAGCAATGATCGTTCTCATGCGCCGATTCTCCCGGCCCACCGCTGTTGTGGCGGCCCTGGCTGTGTCGTTCGCGCCTGCGCTCTTTTCCAGCGGCACCACCGCGTGGGAGATGAACTCCTATGCCGATTTCGTCCAGGGCCATTTCAGCGGCGTCTCGCTCAGCCGCGAAGGCCGGCTTACGCTGGCGCCGAAGGTGGACACTCTCTTCACTTCCGACCAGCCGGTGATCTGGAGCGTGGCGCAAGCGTCCGATGGCATGCTCTATGCGGCCACAGGGCATCGCGGCCGCGTCTATCAGATCGATCGCGACGGGCAAATCATCGCTCGTGTGGACCGCCGAACAGCCCGAGATCTTCGCCATCGCCGCCGATAAGAAGGGCGCCGTCTATGCCGGCACGTCGCCTGACGGCAAGGTCTATCGCATCGAGAACGGCAAGGCCACCGAGTATTTCGCGCCCAAGGCCCGCTACATCTGGTCGCTGGCCGTGGGGACCGATGGCGTGCTCTACGTCGGCACGGGCGACCAGGGAAAGGTATTTCGCGTGGAGGGTCCGGGCAAAGGCGAGCTCTATTACGATACCGGCCAGTCGCACATCACCGGGTCTGGCAGTGGATGCGCAGGGCCGCCTGCTCGCCGGCACCGAACCCAACGGCATTCTGTACCGCATCACGGCCAAGGACAAAGCGTTCGTGCTGTACGATGCCAACCTGCCCGAGATCCGCGCCATCGTCCCCATGCCCGATGGCACGCGTTTACGCGGCGGCGCTCGGGGGCTCCGTGGCCCGCCAGACGCAGCTAGCGCAACCAGGCGGCGCAGGGCGCCAGCGCGAGTGGAACCGTTGTCCCCGGTGTCACCACCACCATCACAGTGGAAGCGCAGGGCGCCAACCGGCGCCGAGATCAAACCGCCGGCCGCCGCCGCCCGCTGCTCCCGCCACCGGAACGCCGCGCCGTGAACACTACGTATACGCCGTGGTCGATCTCAGCGGCGTCGAGAAGTCGGCCGTATATCGCATCAATCCCGACAACACCGTGGAGACGCTGTGGAGTTCCAAGGAAGAAAACGTCTACGACCTGCTGGCGCTCGAAAAGCAGATCCTCTTCTCCACCGATCAGGATGGCCGCATCTATGGGCTCGCGCCCGACCGCCGCGTCACGCTGGTGACCCAGACCAACGAAGGCCAGACCACGCGCCTGCTGCCCTCTGACCATTCGGTGCTCGCCGCCACCGGAAACATGGGACGCATTTTCCGTCTGGGCGAGACCCGGGAGCGAGCGGCTCTTATGAAGCGCCGGTGCACGATTCCGGCACCGCCTCGCAATGGGGCAGCCTGAGTTGGCGCGCCGATCTCCCCGCTGGATGCGCTCTCGCTTTCCGCACGCGCTCCGGCAATTCCGCCAAGCCCGACCGCACCTGGAGCGACTGGTCCGACCCCGTCAAAACGCCCGCGGGTTCGCGCATCGCCAGCCCCAACGCCCGCTACATTCAATGGAAGGCCGAGATGACGGGGACCGGCGGCGCCACTCCGTTATTGAATAGCGTCACGCTGGCATATCTGCCGCAGAATTCGCCGCCTGTGGTGAAGAGCATCAACGTGGTCACGCAAGCCGTTGCCAACGCGTCTGCCAAGGCCGCCTCGGCGTCTACGTCTACCGCGGCTTATAGCGTGACGGTCACCGACACCGGCGATGCCGCCTTCCACTTCCGCCGGCACGCCCACGCAGACGCTGCCGCGCGCCGCCACGCAGCAGATCACCATTGTCTGGCAGGCCGACGATCCCGATGGCGACCGCCTCGTCTACAACGTCTACTTCCGCGGCGACGATGAAACGCAATGGAAGCTGCTCAAGGCGGGCACGCACGATAACTCCCTGACCTTCGACGCCGATGTGCTGGCCGATGGCAAGTATTTGTTCCGCGTGATGGCGTCCGACCGCGAAGTGAATCCGCCGTCGACAGCCCGCGATGCGCAACTGGTGAGCGCGCCGATCATGATCGACAACACGCCGCCCAACGTCACTGTGAGTGCTACGCGCTACTCCGCCGGGGCGGCGCACATCGAGTTCGAAGCCAGCGATGCCGCCTCGCCTCTGCGCCGCTGCGAGTATTCGCTCGACGCCGCCACCTGGGTGCCGGTGGAAGCCGCCGATGGCGTAATCGATTCGCAGCGCGAGAAGTTCGTTCTGGATTTGACCGGGCTGGCGGCCGGCGAGCACCTGGTGGTGATCCGTGCCGCCGATAGCGCCAACAACACCGGTGTCGCCAAGGTGATTCTGAAATGACCGAAACCGCCGATCGCCTCGCTGCGCTGCTAGTAACCATTCCGCCAAAGCTGACTGAGTTGTCCGATGCCCAGTCGTCTGAGAAATCAGATGGCGGCCGGCTGGTCGAAGAAAGAGATCCTCGGCCACCTGATCGATTCGGCCGCCAACAATCACCAGCGCTTCGTCCGCGCCCAGTTCGCCGCGCACCTCGATATCGCGGGCTATCAGCAGGAGCAGTGGGTATCTGCGCAAGACTACGCGGGGCAGCCGTGGACAGACCTGGTAGACCTGTGGTCGCTGCTCAATCGCCACCTGGTCCACATCATCCGAAGGGTTCCCGCTGACTGCTTGCCGCACACCATTTCGATTGCGGGACGCGAACCCGTCACACTAGAGTTCGTTATAGACGATTACCTGGCGCACATGGAACATCACCTGGGCCAGATTCTGCAGTAGCGCGATATACTGACCTCGTGCGATTTACCCGCCGTTGGGTGTTCCTCTGTATGCTCCCGAATCTGCTTCTTGGTCAGGATTTCCGTGTCTCGCTCTCGGTGAGCCCGTTCACTGAGATGGTTCTGGGCGCTGGGACCACGTTCAACGGAGGCGGCATGACCGCTAGCACTGTCGCGGACCTACAGCGCCTCTTCGTCGCCTATGGCGCCAACGAAGTCTACGCTCGCATCGCCACCACTCAGAAGTACCGCACCGGATTCGGCGATCACAGCATGGATCGCGGCCTGGAACGCGCGCGGATGGCCAAGGCGCTGCATCTACTGTTCAATCCCGAGCTCGGCCTCTTCAACATCTACGGCGACATCCGCTGCCAGCCCGCGCCGGACTTCACCGATTATCCATCCATCAAACTCCCCGGTCCCTGGACGTCTCTCACCATTGAGCAGATGGCGGCGGCTATGCGAGCTTACGGCGCGGCGGCGGCTCGTCAGATCGTCGACACCGGTGTGCAGGTTCGCATCTGGGATCTCGGCAACGAAGTCGAGTTCGGAGTTGCCGGCGTGGCGATCAAACCCGCGCCGGGAAGCTGCGATGACACCGCCGGCGGCAGCGATTGGTATCGCGGGCCTGACGCGGTGGATCCCGCGATCGGCAAGATGACGTTTCAAGCGCTCATGCAGGCTCCGGAGAATAAGCGCATCGCCTGGCTCTCAGAGCACGTTTGGCCGTATGAGGCCAGGCTATTCGCCGCGGCGGCCGAAGGCATCCGGTCGGTGGACCCGAAGGCGCGCTTCAGCACCCATGTAAGTGGCATCGCCACCCAGCAACCGGCGCTGGCAGTGGCATTTTTCAAGGCGATGAAAGAGAGCGGATACTCCGTCGATGAGCCGGGCGTCTCCTATTACCCCACGTCTTCGCCCTATCCGAAGGATCGGCTGCAGACGTTCAAGGACATGGCGAAGGCGGCGCACGACGAACTCGGCCGCCCGCTCTTCATCGCGGAATTCGGCTATCCGGCGGGGACGATGAGCGGTGTGTTCACTTGGAACTACGCGGTCTCCGGCTATCCGCAGACTGCCGATGGCCAAGCGGATTTCCTGCGCGACCTCATCGCGTGGGGCAAGAGCGAAAAACTGCTCTCGGGAATTCGCCCGTGGGCTCCCGACCTCGCGATGCCTGGCTGGGCGCCCATGTCGCTCTTCCAACGAGAAGGCAAGACTGCCAAACCCCGAGCGGCAATGGATGCTCTGAAGGCGAAGTAACATCGGCGAATATACGAAGCCCGTATAATCGATCTGGGCTATCGGCATGAGATGCAGCTTTCAGGCAGGCTTACTTTCCATGGTGGCGATGGGCGCGGCGTGCGCTCAAACCATGGTGTCTGAAAGCCAGGCCGCCAGATTTCTGGTTCCCCAAACCCAAGGTATGCTGCAATGCCAGATAGTCCCACTCAGGCCGGTCCTCGATTTCAGCTTTCGATTTCAGGCTGGATATACGGTCCGCGTGCCGCTGAGTCAATACCAAGGCCCCAGGCACAGGTGGATTCTGGTGACGCGCATCGAACCGGAAGCCGGCGGGAAACCGGTCTACTTCATGGACCGTGTTCGGCTTCCGATTGCTACTGGACAGGAATTGGAAGGCACGGCCAGCGGCGGCTATCTGCTGGGTGTGGGCCGCTATCGCGCGTCCTCAGCTCTACTGGACGATCAGTCCCGCGTCTGCCGCAGCCAGTGGAACATCGAAGCCAATCTGGGGTCGCGGTCGCGCAGCGTCAAAATGGCAATCGGGCCGGGGAGCATTCAGCAGATTTCGCTGCGACGTGTGCGGTCGGGCGAGGTCGAAGGCCCGGCGCCCATCGGACGCCTCACGGTGTTGCTGCACGCCACCCCGATTGCGGCAGGCAGGGCGAAACTGCGGCCAGGGCGAGGCCGTGATTCTGTTGGGCGCGCTCTCTTCGCTGCTGGATTTGGCGCCGGCACGGTCCGTGCGCCTGGTGATGTTCAGCCTCGATCAGCAAAAGGAAATCTACCGCGAGGACAACTTCACGTCCGACCAATTGGAGGCGGCGCGCCAGGCTCTGTTCGATCTCCAACTGGCAACGGTGGATTACCGCCAGTTGCAGAATCCCACCGGTGGCATGGACCTGTTGAAGCGTCTCGTAGATCAGGAATTGCTTGCGGAAAATCGCTCGGACGCGGTGGTCTTTCTGGGACCGCATTCGCGATCGGACGCCAAACCCACGTTTCAAATCGCGCCGCGCAATGACGGCGCTCCCGGATTTTCTTACGTGGAGTACTTCTCCCAGCGACCCATCGCGCCCGTCCCCGGCGGCCGGGACGACTTGACCGGAGTAGGCACGTCCATCGCCAACCAGCCGCGAACTTCGCAAACCGACCACGACCCCAGCGGCAACGGCACATGGGTGATCCCCGACCCGGCTCAGATCGCCATGATCGATGGTCCCTCCCGCTTTGGCGCCTCGCGCGACACCATCGACTACCTGGTATCGCAGTTGAAGGGAAAAACCTTCCGCGTGAGCACGCCTGTCGATTTCGCCAAAGCCATCGATCAAATCCGCGCGCGCCAGAAGTAGCCTATTCCATCGCTGCGTATGCAAGCTTCACGCTCGCAGCCACTTCAGCATCTTCGGGTACGCGGGCACGCCCAGTTCTTTGGCGCGCTTCGGGCCGGCCGTCATCCCCAGCCAGTCGAGCACGGGAACGCCGATATATCGGCCCGCTGCGAAATTTTCTATGATCGCTTTCGAGTTGCCGCGATATCCGGCCGGGTGAAACACCAGCGTGAGATCGACGCCGATGTGGAGTGCAGCCGCATACGACCATGCCGTCGCAGCCATTTCGAAACCGCCGTCGTCGCCCATATCGGGGCCGGCCGTCTGGCGCTGCTCCGAACTCAGCACTGCCAGGTGTCCCGCCTCGTGAAGCAGATCGCCGGGGTAGGTGAGTCGCGACTCGTCCACTACCAGCACACCGCGGTCGACACACATTCCGGGAAGAAATGTCTTCCCGGAAAGCTCCCCGGATTGCACGGCGATGCCGATTTCGATCAGAAACTGCCCGATTTTCGCGACCACCGGGTTCTGGAACATAAATCGACTCTTGCGATTTTAGCGTATCGAGCCTGGAGATTCGGTTTGCTACAGTAGTGCGATTGGACTATACGATTGCGCCTGTGGAGCAGACCGGAAGTCTAGGTGTGATGCACCTGAAGCGGTTCTGGTCGCGGATTCTGGCCGGCCGTGAGGGTGCCTCCCATCGCCGGCGAGCAGGCGGCGGACAATATTCTGCTGTCCGGCCTGCATGCAGGGACGCACGAGGCGTACTCGTACGTTTCGCAGGTTCTCCCGACGTTTGAGCAATTCGAGGCGTGGATCGTGGAGATCAATGGCGGCCCGATAGAGCCGGATCAAGTAGCACGCATCAACGCGGCGCTGGCAGGCACCCTCGATCCGGGTTCGCCGCCGGCGGCAGGCTCAGTGGATACCGCTTTGATCGCGGAAGAGCTCGCATCGTGGGATCGAGACGGGTTTGTAGTGCTGCGCCATGCGGTTTCTCCCGAGCAATGCAGCCGCGCCGCGCAAGCAATTTACGACTTTCTCGGAGTGGACCCTTCGAACCCGGATACCTGGTACAGCAATCCACGCGGCCACACCATTTGGGTAGCGCTACTGCGGCATCCTGCCTTCCGCGCCAATCGCGAATCGCAGCGCATTCACTCCGCCTTCGCCCAACTTTGGGGCCGCACCGACCTGTGGGTCAGCGTGGATCAGGGCGGCTTCAATCCGCCTGAGCGTCCAGGCCGGCCCTTTCCCGGTCCGAATTTGCACTGGGATGTGAGCCTGGCGCAGCCTGTGCCGCTCGGCATGCAAGGCATCCTTTATCTATCCGACACGGCGGCCGATCAGGGCGCCTTCCGCTGCGTGCCGGGCTTTCATCGCCGTTTGGCGGAGTGGCTGGCGGAACTGCCGCCGGGAGCGAATCCCAGGGATGCGAAGATACTCGAAGCGTTGCCCGCCGTGCCCATCGCGGGACGAGCGGGCGACCTGGTGATCTGGCATCACGCCCTGCCGCATGGCAGCAGCCCCAATCGATCGAAGCTGCCGCGCGTGGCGCAATACATTAAGATGCTGCCCAGCCGGTGGAATGTTCACCCGGAATGGCTTTGATCGAAAATAATTTGCCCAAGGTGTCGATCTGCACTGCCGCGGTTCGATCTAACAGTAGGAGAGGGTTCAGCTCCATAAGAAAGGAAAATATCGATGCGATATTTGTGTTTGTACAAGCCAGGTAAACCTGAGCGCCCGCCCACCCAGCAGGACATGGACGCAATGGGTCAGTTGATTGCGGACGCGATGAAAGCCGGGTGGCTGCTTTCCACGGAGGGGTGTCTGCCCACTGCCTTAGGAGCGCGGGTCCGGCTGTCCGACGGAAAATTTACCCTGATTGACGGACCCTTTGCCGAGACGAAGGAAGTGATTGGCGGCTTTGCGATCATTCAAGCAGCCTCGAAGGAGGAGGCGATTGAGCACACCAAGTTCTTCCTGCAATCGGTGGGAGGAGGCGAAACCGAAATCCGCCAATTATACGAAGCGCCACCCGTGGTTCTTTCCGAACCGCGACCGTAAGGGAGTCGGTGCCGTGCCCCTTCCTTCCGAACCGCGACCGTGACGGAGTCGGCGCCTTTTTCTACTTGTGCGTTTCCGGGCAATCCAGGCAACAGTAAAAGTGCCCCATATCCCCGCAGAGCTGCATCCGCTCGGGACACTCCAAATTGGGACCCGCGCCGCAGATCAAACACGTGGGCGGAATATCGAAGCCGATATCCACGGAGAACGTGTCTGCCTGCGTTGTGGTGCTGCCCAGGCAGGTCACCTCCATCACCACAGGCGCGGCGATGTTGGCCTGACCGCCAAAGTTCCGCGACCCGATCATGAGCCCTACGTTAATTGAGCCGGAGAGCCACTCGCTATCGGAGGCGACGGTTTCGAAGCTGAGTTGCCCGCCCTTCAGGGAGGCATTGGTGATCGCTCCATCCGCCGCAAAAATGACGCCCGAATAAGTGGCGCCCGCCGTGAGTTCGACAACGTACGATGTGGAAGGGCTGAGATTCCAGAACTGGAACTTAGCCGGCTCGCCCTGGACAATTGACATAGAGGCAGTATAGCCCAGCACGAAAAGATTACCTCCCATACAATATCGAACGCGTTCGTTCGTCTTCCAAAGTAGATGGAGGCTTTATTGAGCGTCCCCGCCGAATCCGTTGAGCAGCGCGCCGAGGAGAATCGGCGCATTGCCGACGTGATTCAGCGGGAGCGGCGGCGCCTTCTCCATTTCATTCGGAAACGGGTGGATGACGAAGGCGACGCCGAAGATATCCTGCAGGATGTCTTCTATGAGCTGACGGAAGCGTATCGCTTGATGAAGCCGGTGGAGCAGGCGGGCGCCTGGCTTTTCCGTGTGGCGCGAAACCGCATCATCGACCGCTTCCGCAAGAAGCGGCCCGAGCCGTTTGCCGAGGTGTCCACAGGGGCAGACGACGAAGATACGCTACGGTTCGAAGACTTGCTGCCCTCGCCCGATGCCGCACCGGAGGCCGCCTACGCCCGCAGCGTGCTGCTGGAAGAGCTCGATGCTGCGCTGGGGGAGCTTCCAGAAGAGCAGCGGGCCGTATTTGTCGGGCATGAAATCGAGGGGCGCAGTTTCAAGGAACTGGCCGCGGAAACGGGGCTCAGTATCAATACGGTGCTGGCTCGCAAGCGTTATGCGGTGCGCCACCTGCGCCGTCGCCTGCAGGCGATTTACGAAGAGTTTAGAAACGCATGAGGAACATCCTATGAGATCGAAATGGGTTGTCAGGGGAGTGAAGATCGCCATGATGGCGGTTGTTGGCGTGGCCGTATTCGGATTCATCGTGATGAGTCTGTGGAACTGGCTGCTGCCCGAGATCTTCGGCCTCCCCGCGATCGGTTTTTGGCAAGCACTGGGCCTGCTGGTTCTGAGTAAGATCCTGTTCGGAGGTCTCCGCGGAGGCCGCGGGTATGGCGGACATTGGCGCGGCCGGATGAAGGAACGTTGGGAAAGCATGACGCCTGAGGAGCGCGAGAAGTTTCGCCAGGGCATGGCGCAGCGCTGCGGTTTCCGCGGCGCCCCGGCTGAGGAGCCCGGCGTTGCAGGCGAGACCCCGCGTTGACCGGAAGACAACGCGCCGTACTATCCTGATCTCGTGCCCCTCACCCGCCGGCAGTTTCTGGCGTCCGCGCCTGCCGCTCTGGCCGCTCAATCCTCCGGCCCCGTGAATAGGCGCGCCATCGTCACTCGCCACAATCCCGCGCTGCACGAGTTTGACGTGCGGTCGCCGCTCTCGGTAGGTAACGGCGAGTTCGCCTTCACGGCCGATCCTACCGGGCTGCAGACGTTTCCCCAACTCTACGAGAAGACGCTGCCGCTCTGTACGCAATCGCAATGGGGCTGGCACACCGCTCCCAATCCCACAGGACAGACGGCCGCCGATCTGCGCCTCACTAAGTACGATACGTTTGGCCGCGAAGTCGGTTACCCCACCAGCTCGCAGGGACAAAAGGATCTGTTCGATTGGCTGCGCGAGAATCCCCACCGGCTGCACCTCGGCAGGATCGGATTCGTCATCGGCAGTCCGTCCGAGGTCACCGCGATCTCGCAGACACTCGATCTGTGGACGGGCGTTCTGCGCAGCGAATTCCACTGGAACGGAAAGCCGGTGGAGGTGGAAACGTGCTGTCATCCCATGCTCGATCTGGTGGCAGTGACGGTGCGCGGCCGTGCGCCCGTAAGCTTCGAATTCCCTTACGGCTCTGGCAACATGAACGCCGCCGATTGGGACCATCCGGACAAGCACCGGAGCGTCGACAAGGCCGGGCCGCGGCACCTCGAGATCGCCCGCCAACTCGATCGCGATAGTTATGCGGTGGCGATTGCCTGGGATGAGGCGGCCGAGATGCGTCGAGAGGGCGCGCACCGTTTTGTTCTGCGGCCGTCGAGTGACCGGCTGTCCTTTGTCTGCGGATTTAGCCCTGCCAGTGGGAAGGCCACTGCTTCTGCGGCCGAAACGTTCGCCGCCAGCCGCGAGCATTGGAGCGCATTTTGGTCGGGCGGCGGCGCCGTCGAAATACCGGGAAGTCCCGAGATAGAGCGGCGCGTGGTGCTTTCGCAATACCTCACGGCGATTCAGTGCGCGGGCTCGCTGCCGCCACAGGAGACCGGCCTCACCTGCAATAGCTGGTACGGCAAATTCCACCTGGAGATGCACTACTGGCACGCCGCCCATTTCGCCGCGTGGGGACGCGCTCCGCTGCTGGAGCGCAGCCTCGCCTGGTATCGCGCCATTCTGCCGTCGGCGCGGGCGTGGGCGCGCGCGCAGGGATATGCCGGCGCACGCTGGCCAAAGATGACCGCGCCCGATGGCCGCGACAGCCCGTCGCCCATTGGTCCTCTGTTGGTCTGGCAGCAGCCGCACCCCATCGCGATGGCGGAATGGTGCTATCGCGCCAATCCCACGCGAGAGACGCTCGACCGTCACCACGATATGGTTTTCGACAGCGCCGATTTCCTTGCATCCTTCGCGCATTACGATACCGCGGGCGCGCGTTACGTGCTGGGGCCGCCGGTGATCCCCGCGCAGGAAAATCATCCACCGCGCGAAACCTGGAATCCCACGTTTGAACTGGAATACTTCGCCGGCGCTCTCGGTATCGCACAACAGTGGCGCCAGCGTCTCGGCCTCGCCCGGCAGTCCAAGTGGGACGATGTCCGTGCAAAACTTTCCGCGTTGCCCGTCAAAGACGACGTCTACCTGGCGCACGAGAACTGTCCGCAGACATTCACCGAGCGCAATCGCGACCACCCATCCATGCTCGGAGCGCTGGGTCTGCTGGGCGGCAGCAAGGTGGATCGCGAAACCATGCGCCGTACTCTGAAGAAGGTCTTCGCCGAGTGGAAGTGGGACGACACCTGGGGTTGGGATTTCCCCATGGTCGCGATGACGGCTGCCAGCCTGGGCGAGCGCGCTCTCGCCGGTGAGGCCCTGCTGATGCAGACGCCCAAGAATACATGGTTGCCGAACGGCCACAATTGGCAGCGCGCCAACCTTCCGCTTTACCTGCCGGGCAATGGCGGCCTGCTGCTTGCCGTGGCCCACATGGCCGGAACCAATGCCTTCCCCGGGCCGTGGAATGCGCGTTGGGAAGGCCTCGCCGGTGGACCGTTATACTGAGCCTGTGCGTATTACTCCGCGGATGTTCCTATGGCTGGTCCGCCGGGCCATGGCCTCCGCCTTCGACGATAACTGCTTTGGCATCGCAAAAGGCGCCGCCTACTCCGCGCTGCTCTCGTTTTTTCCGGTTCTCACTTCCGCCGCCACTATTCTGTTGCAGACTCGTGCTGCATTCGTTTCGCGCATGCTGGAAAGCACGCTATCGCAAATTGTCCCGCCCGGCACGGAAGATCTGGTGGTGCAGCAGTTTCGCATCACGGGCGCACGGCCGGTCGCGCTGCTGATCGTGGCGAATGCGATTTCGCTCTGGGCGGCATCGAGCGTCATCAAGAGCCTCATCGAAGGGTTTCAGGCTGCGTACCATGTGCCTCGCAATCGAGGCTTTTTGCATGGCAGCGCCGTGGCAATGTCGCTGGTGCTGCTCTCGGCCCTCCCACTGCTGTGCGCGTCTCTACTCGTCCTTTTCGGGGGGGAACTGGAACGGGCTGCCCTGAACGCCATGAAGGTGGATCCGATCTTGACGCCGTTGGCGGGATTGTGGCAAGTCTTGAGCCGCATCGCGCGGTATCTGCTCGCCTTCGCAACCATGGTTTCAGTGACTTCGATGCTCTACTATTTCGGACCCTACCGCAAACAACGTTGGCGATATGTATGGCCCGGCGCAATTCTGGCGACTATCTTTTGGCTAGGCGCCACGGCCGGTTTTGGCTGGTATGTGGTGCATATCGTGAATTACAACGTGATGTATGGGTCGGTGGGCGCCGGGATCGCACTGCTGGTGTGGATGTACCTGATGGCGGCGATCGCCCTGATTGGCTGTGAATTCAATGCGGTCTACGAGCGGGCGAACGCATAGTGAAACAGCCCTTTTGAGGCTTCCATTCGTTACAATCAGCATTAGTGAGAACCACTGCCATGCTCCTCCTGGCCGCCTTGTCGGCCCAGGCTGCCAGCATCCCGATGACGCTCGTCTCAGACGACGAAGCCGATCCGATTCACAGTGCGATTCTGCGAAAGGAGTTGTGGACGCAGGACGCCGTTCGACGCTTGCGCGCCGCGGCCGACAAGAGCATGAAGGAGGGTCCGTGGAGCGTGACCACCGATCGCCCCCGTGATGTGGAACTCGATCCGCACGACTACTACAGCGAAGCCCCCTATTGGTGGCCCGACCCTGCCAATCCAGGCGGCCCTTTCCTGCGCAAAGACGGTCAGGTGAATCCGGCGCGTTTTACGGCCAATCGCAACGCGTTGGGATCCATGTGCGATGGCGTGTTCACGCTCGGCACTGCCGCTTTTTTCTTGGACGATCCGCGCTATGCGCAGCGCGCTTCCCGTCTGATCAACACCTGGTTCGTCAATCCCAAGCTGCGGATGAATCCCAACCTCGATTACGCCCAGGCCGTCCCGGGTGTGAACACGGGACGCGGCAACGGAATTCTGGATGGCCGCGGCTTGATACGCGCCATTCAAGGAATTGAGTTTCTGGCTCAGACCGGCTCCTGGGATCCGAAGGAGCAGGCGGCAGTTCACAAGTGGTTCGAAGAGTATCTGCGCTGGCTCATCCACAGCAGCGCAGGCGAAGACGAGAAGCTGAGCGGCAATAACCACGCATCCTGGTGGACGGCGCAAGTTGCGGCCGTGGCCACATTCCTGGATGACCAACCCGCCGAGCAGATGGCCTTCAATTTCTACCGCAATCACATTTTTCCGCGCCAGATCCGGTCCGATGGCAGCGCTCCGCGCGAAGAAGCCCGCACCAAGTCGCTCTCCTACTCATCGTTTAACGTGGAAGCGTTCGCGGTGATTTGCCGCATCGCGCAAACTCACGGAGTGGATTTGTGGAGCACTAGCGCTCATAACAAGGTCACCATCTCCAAGGTAATCGACTACCTTCTGCCTTATCTGGTGGACCCGCACAAATGGACCAAGGACCAGATTGACGCCGTCCAGACGGATGGCCTCTACTTCCTGGCGTTTGCAGGCATCGGTCTGAAGAAGCCGGAGTACATCGCGCAATATCACAAGCTGGAACGGCCCGAAAGCGCGTGGCTCAGCCTGGTAGACCTGCTGGTAGGCCGCTACGAAGCCGCCGCCCACCAAACGCGCCACTAGTAGGGGGCCACGAAACGTCATGAAAAACTCGATGTGCCTGGTGGGGTAGACGCTTCCGCCTGCCAATCCGAGCGAAGCTCGGACGGTTTTTCGATCCGCCCTACGCCGGTATCGAAACTTCTACCGTCGTCGTAGTGGGATTCAACGACAGCGACAGATGGGACGTGGGGCCGTAGCAGATTTCCAGGCGGCGGCGTACGTTCTGCAGGCCCACTCCTGTCCCGGCCGCCGGCGCCGAGCCCACGCTGCTATTCTCCACCACGATCTGCAATTGTTCGTCCCGCAGGCCGGCCTGGATCCGCACGTACCCCGGTTCGCTGCTCACCGCGATGCCGTGCTTGATGGCATTCTCTACCAGCGGCTGGATGGACAGCACCGGAATCGGCATCTCCCGGACGTCGTCGGCCACGTCGATCTCCACGCGCAAGCGATTGCCCAGGCGCAACTGCTCCACTTCGAGATAGGCGCGCACGATCTGCATCTCCTGTGCCAGCGGCACAAAGGTCTGGTCGGATTGCAGGAAGTAGCGGAAGATCTCGGCCAGGTTGAGAACCATGCGGCGCGCCGTGGAAGCTTCGCGTGGAATCGTGCCGTACAGCGTGTTCAGCGCGTTGAAGAGAAAATGTGGATTGATCTGCGATTGCAGCGCGCGTAGTTCGGCCTGGCTGACCAGGCGGTTCATCTCGTCGCGCTGCAGCGCTTCCACGTACGCGGCAATCTCGTTGGCGGCTTGGGCAAGCGCATCCAGGTCGGCCCCCAGGTAGCGCTGTCCGCCCTCCCGCGCGCCCAGCAGGAGTGTTCGCGAGTTTCCGTGCCCCAATCGAATGGATACCGACGCTTCGGCCCAGCCGTATCGGACTTCGGCATCTGACAGCACAAATTCGGTGGTGCGCGCCGCCGCAGCCACGGTGGCAGCGGCCCAATTCAGGTACTCCTCTTCGCTCGAAAACGCCGGAGCGTTCTTGAGCCGCTCCGGCAATCCGTCCAGGTTGCCGCGCCGGAAAATCGCCTGGGTGAGCCATGACTGCACCAGGTTGCGCAGTCCCGCAAAGGTAACCAGAAACAAGCAGACGCTCGCCACGAAGAGGGCTTGCTGAAACGGATTGGGGTGCGTGCGGTCGGCCGGCTCCAGGCGAAAGACCGTCTGCATCATCAGCCCTGTGAAGGCCGCCGCCAGGAATCCGTTCGCCAGGAATCGCACAAACGCATCCAGCAGCACAAAGCGATAATCCTGCAGCAGAACGAATAGCGCCAGCGGGATACCGGCGTGGTGCACCACGAGTTCCGCCGACCACGCCTGCCCCGGATGTTCAGCGCCGAAATGCACAAACGACGCTGCAAACAGCGCCAGGCACATGGCCGCGACAATCCGCGCGCCGCCCGGATGGCGAGCAGAGCCGCGGAAAACTGTGGATGCCACGGCAATCGCGGTCAGCGTCAGAAATCCGAAGGTGATCAGCAACAGCGCCAGTCGATGGAGCGGCACGTTGACGCCGCGCACTTCCCAGAAATGCATTCCGACCGCGACCGCGCTCAACGCATAGCCCGCCCACACCAGCTTTGGCCGCGCGCCGCCAATCGAGATGTGCAGCAGCACGGCCGGCAGCAAACTGAAGGCTGAGAAGCTCACCGCGACTACCAGGTTCATGGCGATGGGACGCATGCCCGGCCGCGTGATCACCATCAATGACCCGAGGTCCCATACGATGGACAGCAGCGCCGCCAACGCCGGCAGATTGCGTCCGCGCGCGCCGAACCATCCGCCACGCCGGAATAGCAGACAGAGAAAAATGACGAAGATCAGCGCTCCGGCGGCATGCCCCAGGATGTTGATCAGTTGCGCTTGATCCATGCCCGCCATTGGTTCAAGCCTACCACTGCAGCGTCTTGCGGACCGCGCCGGCAAGGCGTTTGCTGACGATGAACTCCTGCCCGTTGCTCAGTGTCAGAAGCCAGCGCTGGCTGGTAATGGGAGTCATCTTGCGCACGTGATTCACGTTGACAATAGCGCTTCGGTGCACTCGTTGAAATACGGAATCGCGCAGCCGGTCCTCAATCTGGCGGAGAGGTTGTGTGGCCATGAAGCGCTGTTTCGCGGTGACGATCCAGACAATCTCGCGGTCTGCCTGAAACGCCAGAACATCGTTCAGCTCCAGCAGATGATATTCACTGCCGGCGCGAGCCACAATCTTGCGATTGCGCACCGCCGGCGCGGCGTCGGTGAGGCGCACGAGCGATTCCGCGGCTTCCGATTTGCTGCGCCAAAGGATGCGCGCGCGGGCCAGCGCTTTCTCCAGGCGCTCGCGGCTCACCGGCTTTAGAAGATAATCCAGCGCGCCTGCTTCAAATGCGCGGATCGCATGCTGGTTGTAGGCGGTAACGATGATCACCACGGGAAGCGCGTCGCCGTGCAGTCGCTGAATCACCTCGAAGCCGCCCAGCCCGGGCATCTCCAGATCCAGCAGCACCAGGTCGGGATGACGTTGTGAAATGAACTCCAGTGCGCGGTTTCCATCCTCGGCTTCGCCCACCACCTCTACGTCGGAGAAGCCCGCCAACTCGTCGCGCAGAATCTCGCGGGCAATCGGCTCGTCATCCACAATGAGCGTACGAATGGCGTCGTGGGCCCGCATGTATGCTGGGAAAACTGGCTCCTCACTGATCATCCTACACCGCGTTCAGTGGAATACCGCCCGCCCGCGGCCTTTCCGGCGGGCTCGCTGGTCCACTCGCCGGCAAACTTAGTTCGTTGGTAGGATAAACCAACCCGCTCGTCAAATTGACCTAGGCCCTGCATAGATGGCGCCGAATACTCACGGTATGAGGTCGTGCCTTGCTGTCACCATCAGTGTATTGTTTCTGACCCTCGCGCCCTGCGGCGCCCAATCGCTCGGCAATGCCGGGACCATCGACGGGACGGTCACCGACCCCTCGGGAGCGGCCGTTTCCGGCGCGCAGGTGACCGCTCACAATGCGGTGACGGGCTATCGGCAGTCCGCCGTCACTGGCGCGGATGGCGCCTTCAAATTGACCAATCTGCCGCCGAACCCGTACCGCCTGGAAGTGAAGGCTGCGGGTTTCGCTATCTTCTCGCAGGACGTCCCGATCCGTAGTTCCGTGCCGGTTCAGGTAAAGGCGGTTCTCGCGCTGGCGGGGGCCAGGCAATCCGTTGATGTGGAATCCGGCGGATCGGATTTGGTGGAGATGGACCCGTCCGCTCACACGGATGCGGATCGGAACCTGCTTTCCAAACTGCCCTCGATGGATCCCGGGGCGGGACTCAGTCAGGCGATCGTCTACAGCACGGGCGGCGTGGCGGCCGATGGGAATGGCTTCTTCCATCCGTTGGGCGACCATGCGCAAGTCAGTTTCAATATCGATGGCCAGGAAATCAGCGACCAGCAGAGCAAGGTCTTTTCCACGCAGATCCCCGCCAGCGCCATTCAAGGAATGGAAATGGTGACCGGCTTTCCCGGCGCCGAATTCGGCGACAAGACCAGCCTGGTAGTCAATGTGACCACGCGCTCCGGTCTGGGAGCGAACAAGTGGTTCGGCAACATCGACGCGGACTACGGCAATTTCGGAACTGCCGGCGGGTCCATCGGGCTCGGCTATGGCACCGCGAAATTCGGAAACTTCCTGACGGTGGAGGGAGTGCGCAGCGGCCGCTTTTTGGACACGCCCGAGTTCACGCCGTTTCACGACAAGGGGAACAACCAGAGCTTCTTCGATCGATTCGACCTGCAGCCTTCGCAGAACGACGTGGTCCATCTCAACCTGTTTGTGGCGCGCAACTGGATTCAGATTCCCAACGACTACGATCAACTGGGGCAGGACCAGCGGCAGCGCGTCTTTACGTGGAGCGTCGCGCCCGGCTATCAACACACCGTGAATCCTCACGTGCTGTGGACGGTGAATCCATATATTCGCAAGGACGAGTTCTTTTACTATGGCAGCCGAGATGTCTTCGCCGATACGCCGGCCACGCAGAATCAGCAGCGGCAGCTTCTGAATTGGGGCGTGAAGAGCGATGTGGCGATGACCTACGGCCGGCACAATATCAAGGTTGGGATCGACACCAAGCAGACTCGGCTGCTGGAGAATTTTGCCTTCGGCATCACCGACCCCACATTCAACCCCGTGTGCGTGGACCAGGGCGGCAATGCCGCCGGGCCGGTAACAATCCTCAACCCGGATGCGTGCGGAAGCATCAATCTGTTTCCCAATCCGAACTTTTCAGCCGGCCTGCTGCCCTACGATTTGACGCGCGGCGGGAGCCCCTTCGCCTTTCATGGGACCGGCAACATCACGCAAGGCGCGGTCTACGGGCAGGACGCGATCACCGCTGGGAAGTTTCTGTTCACCATCGGATTCCGATACGACCATTACGCCGGTCTGACTTCGAATAACGGCGCGGAACCGCGGCTGGGCATCGCGTACAACATCAAAAAGACGGGCACGGTTCTCCGCGTCTCGTATGCCCGCACCATGGAAACGCCGTTCAACGAGAACCTTCTGCTATCGAGCGATACCGGCAAGGGCGGGCTCAACGAAAACGTCTTCGGAGCCAGTGCCGTGCCTATCGAACCCGGCCGGCGCAATCAGTTCAACGCAGGATTCCAGCAGGCCATCGGCAAACACCTGCTGGTGGACGCCGACTACTTCTGGAAGTACACGCACGGCGCGTTCGATTTCAGCACGCTGCTGAACACCACCATCACCTTCCCAATCTCGTGGCACAATTCCAAGCTCGACGGCGTCACCGGCCGCGTCAGCACCACGAACATGAAAGGCTTCCAGGCTTACTGGACCTTCGGCCACACGCGGGCGCGCTACTACCCGCCGGAAGTGGGCGGCCTGGTAGAGCAGGGCGCGGCCATCGGCGACGGGGTGTTCCGCATCGACCACGACCAGGCGTTCCAATCCACAGCAGTCTTCCGGTACCAGCACAAAAACAATGAGTGGGTGCTGCTGACGTGGCGCTTTGACAGCGGCCTGGTGGTAAGCGGCGTTCCCGATACCGACGCGGCGCTCTTGCTGACACCGAACCAGCAGGCTACCATCGGCCTGTCCTGCGGCAGTCTGGTGGCTACCTACACGAATGGCGGACTGACGCCGGCCCAGTGCGCGGGCCAGACTGTGAATTCGAAATTGATCCAACTGCCCACGCCCGCCGCTTCCAATCCCGATCACAATCCGGCGCGTGTGGATCCCCGGAACGTCTTCAATTTCGGGGTCGGCACGGACAACCTCTTCCACACAGAGAAGCGGGAGAAGATCACGGCATCGTTCAACATCGACAATCTCACCAATCAAGCCGCGCTGTATAACTTCCTGTCGACCTTCAGTGGCACGCATTTCCTGCAGCCGCGGACCATGATGGTGAAGGTGGGGCTGGTATTTTAAGCAGTCACTGCGGTTCCCCGGGCGGTATCCTTTTAGGTAGTTTCCCGGGAGGGTCGTATGACATCGATGATAGCCCAGTTAACTGGCGTGGGTGGACTCCTACTCTGTCTGGTCGCGCCGAGACTGGCAAGCGCTCAACCTGCGCCTGACGTGCCGCCGCTCATGTTCGAAATCGCATCGGTTAAGGTTGACCTACCCGGAGTCGGCGGCGTCCAGGGTGGGTGTCGCGGCATTGATTTGCCTTACAGTGGCAAGCATCAGGAGTCAGCGCCGCCGCTCGGTCGTTGCGTGATTACCGGCGCGCGCCTCAGTCACTTGATCGGCATCGCATTTGGCGTCTCCATGCAGAATCTGAATACCGGACCGGACTGGATTCAGCGTGGCGATTTGCGGTTCGACGTTCAAGCCAAAGCGGAGAATCCGGCCAAAACTACACAAAAGCAACTCCTCACCATGCTGCAAAACATGCTGGTGGAGCGCTTTCAATTGAAATTCCACTACGTAAAAACCGATATATCCGGGTTCGCCTTAACCGTGGCGAAGAACGGACCGAAGCTGGAGAAATCCACTAGCGACGACGAGTCGCTGTCCTTTGTCGGGCCAAAGGGTGAAGCACAACTCAAGCCGGCACAAGGACGGCCTACCTCGATGCGAGCCCGCAAGTACACCATCCCAATGTTAGTGAATTTGCTGTCGGCGTTCGGGTCCTCCGGCCCCGGAGTCGACAAGACCGAACTCACAGGCGAGTACGATTTCACGCTTTCCTGGGATGATGAAGCCGGTCCCTCGCTGGTCACGGCGTTACGTCAGCAGCTTGGGCTACAAATGAAGCCTGAGAAGGTCCCGGTATCTACGTTCGTGGTTGACTCGGCGCAAAAACCGACCGCGAATTGAGCTTACGCGTCGCCGCACCGATGCGTTTCCACGTGCGCCATCCACGCATACTTCGCGTAGTCTTTTCTCAGTTGGGCCATGTGGAGCAATTCTTCGAAGCGTGCGAAATCGGAATCTCCGCTGACCACCGCAAGCGTCTGCTCCTCCTGAATTTCATTAAGCTCGCGAATGGCCGCCAGCAGGTAGTCCAGTAGTCGGTGTTTCTCTTCGCAGAAGCCAAGGTTCGGCGCAGCGTGGGACGAACTGACTTCGGGAGCGGTGGCCGCGGCAGTACGCAGGCAGTCTCCCTTATCGCTTTGGGGCGGCGCCGCGGCGGCCAGGGTGAAAGCTCCCTCAACGCTCGGAAGAATCTTGCCAAACGGGGCAGTCGGTTCCGAAACTGGATTGTGCCCGGTTTGCAATTCGTGGTCCTCAATCTCGGTGCGAATATAGCGGATACCGGTCTCGGTGCGGGTCATCTCATCGGAAAGCGCGTCGAAATTGGCCAGGTCACTGATCCCGATGGCTGCAGTCAGTTTTCCGTTCAAGCGGTGCCGACGTTCCAAGCCGAATCGCAGGCCTTTCCAGAGTCGAACGCATTCGGGGCAAGGCATCTTTCGGATAATAACCTCATTGAGGCAAACCGGACCATTGTCGAATTTTAGACAGTGTGCGAAC
Source organism: uncultured Solibacteraceae bacterium (assembly GCA_963815475.1). Lineage (GTDB taxonomy): Bacteria > Acidobacteriota > Terriglobia > Bryobacterales > Bryobacteraceae > Sulfopaludibacter. The sequence goes on from CAWFHD010000003.1 coordinate 5,779,090, forward strand.
CGTAACAAATCTGTAGCGCGGAATTCATTGCGAAAAGCACATCGCTATAGTAGCCTTGGGCGATAAGGCCCAACCCGTTGATGGCACATCCTCACCGAACCCGGAGGGCCATGTTGGTTCTGCAGGCAGAGGAAGAACGAGAGAAGGAGAATGCGCGATGATTCCACGCCGATCGCACACCGGTGGCAGTCCACTCTCTTCGCTGTCGCGGCGGCTCTTGCGCTGCCCATCGCCATCGGCATGATGAACGCGCCTTTATACACGCCCAATCGGACGGCCGGAAGGGACTCACGTTCGACGCTGCATCGGTGAAGCCAACTACTATGCCGGATGGAGTCTTCCTCGGCGAGAACGGCCAGCGCGGGGTTAACAAAGGCTCGGGAACGCAGGTGCCGCGCAACACCGGTGGCCCCGGCTCCGAAGACCCGGGCCGAATTCACTATGGGTTGATCAGCCTCAAAGAACTCTTGAAGCAGGGCTGGGATTCGTATTACGAAATCGAAGGTCCGGGTTGGCTCGGGAGCCAGGTGGTCACTGTCGACGCCACCATGCCGCCGGCAACCACTAAGGAACAGTTTCACGAAATGCTCCGCAACCTCGTCACGGAGAGGTTTGGACTGAAGTATCATGCCGGGACGAAGGACGTGGCCGGCTATGCTCTGATGGTGGCCAAAAACGGTCCGAAGATGAAGGCGTCGGCGGACCAGGACGATGCCGGGTTTGCGCGTCCCCAGCCGCCAACCCGCAGCGGGCCGGATGGTTTTCCAGTCCTTCCTCCCAGCCCGGGCAAACTGATGGTGAGTTTCGGCAAAGGCGACCGCGACCGTGATATTGGCCAACAGGTGACGATGAAGGACTTGGCCAAGACCCTGCAGCAGAAGTTGAAAACCATCGTAACGGACGAGACTGGGCTCCCTGCAAAATACGACTACGTCCTCACCTACGCAACGGAAGGTGGTCCGCCCTCGCAGTCGTTGGAACCGCTGCCGGATATTTTCGGAGCACTGCAATCGCAGCTGGGCCTGAAGCTGGAAAAAAAGAGCGTGCCGGTGCAGGTGTTCGTAGTCGACCACATGGAGAAGACACCCTCGGGAAATTGACCACTGCCGGGTCCGTGCGTTTTCGCCCGCCACCGAAAGGGTCGCGCCGTCTCGCATGGTATTTTGGAGTCGATGCCCGACCAGAATCCGTTTCAGGATCCACTGCGATTTGAGCGGCGCGTGCCGGAATGTGCCATCGTCATTTTCGGCGCTAACGGGGACCTCACCAAACGCAAATTAATGCCGGCCCTTTACCGCCTGGCATACGACCGTCGCCTGGGCGCGGGCTTCGCCGTGGTGGGCACGTCGCGCACGGCGATGTCCGACGAGGAATTCCGCGCGCACATGCTGGAGGCCGTCAAAGAGTTCTCCGAAGACACAACCTTCGATGAGGACGTGTGGCGCGCATTTGCCGCCGGCCTCTTCTACATTGCCGGCGATATCGGCGATGCCGAACTGTATCGCAAACTCGGCGAGCGTCTGAAGCAGATCGAAGAGACGCGCCACACCGGCGGCAACATTCTCTTTTACCTGTCTACGCAGCCCAGCCAGTATGCGCGCGCGGCACAGGGAATCGGCGCCGCCGGCCTCGGTAAGGGAAACGGTTGGCGGCGGCTGATCGTGGAGAAACCTTTCGGCCACGATCTGGAAAGCGCCCGCGAACTGAGCGACCGTCTGCACGAAGTCTTCAACGAATCCGAGGTCTATCGTATCGATCACTACCTCGGCAAAGAGACGGTGCAAAACATTTTGGCCTTCCGCTTCGGCAACGGTATCTTTGAGCCGCTGTGGAATCGGCGCTACATCGAACACGTGCAGATCACGGCGGCCGAATCCATCGGAGTGGAAGGGCGCGGCAAATTCTACCAGGAAGTCGGGGCACTCGCCGACATGATTCAGAATCACCTGCTGCAGGTGATGGCCACCATCGCCATGGAGCCCAGCGCCAGTTTCCAGGCGACTTCAGTGCGCGATGAACGCTCGAAGCTGCTGCGCTCCATCCGCCCGATGACGCCCGCAGAGATCCTGCAGAATACGGTGCCCGGGCAATACGGCCCCGCGCAGGTGGGCGGCCAATCCATCCCGGGATTCCGCGAGGAGCAGGGCGTCGACCCGAAAGCGCAGACCGATACCTATGTGGCGGCCACCTTCTTTGTCGAGAACTGGCGATGGGCGGGCGTGCCGTTCTACGTGCGCACCGGCAAGCGTCTGCCCAAACGAGTCACGGAAATCGCCATCCAGTTCAAACCCGCGCCGCTGGCCATTTTCTCGGAAGACGATGACGACCGTTCGCCGAACCTGCTGATCGTGCGCATCCAACCCGAAGAGGGCATCTCGCTGAAGTTCCTCTCCAAGCGGCCCGGTTCCGGCATGAACCTGCGGCCCGTGTCGATGGATTTCAATTACGGGTCGAGTTTCGGAGAACGGTCGCCCTCCGCTTACGAGACGCTGCTGCTCGACGCCATCATAGGCGATGCCACGCTGTACACGCGGCAGGACATGGTGGAGGCGAGTTGGGCCGTGGTGGAGCCCATCCAGAAGGTGTGGCGCGGCACCAAGTTCGATTTCCCGAATTATCCCGCGGGCACCTGGGGCCCGAAACAGTCCGACGAGATGCTGGCGCGGCGCGGCCACGTATGGAGGAAACCGTAATGGGCACAGTATTGCCGGCCGATCGGATTCTGCGCGAGTTGGCGGGTCTGTGGGCGCAGCAGGGCAAGCAGGCGCAGACGGAAGAGGGCGCGGGCGTGCTGCGCGCCTGCACCATGACGCTGGTGGTGCTTGCCGATGACAGCGAGGATACGGCCAGCCTCGGCGAGACCATCGCCGCGCTGATGCCGGAGCATCCGGCGCGCGCCATCGTCATCCGGCTCACCGGTGGCTCGGAGAACGCTTTGGAACAGCGCGTCTACGCGCAGTGCTGGAAGCCGTTCGGCCAACGTCGCCAGATCTGCTGCGAGCAGATCGAAATCAAAGCGTCGGATGCGGCACTGGCCGGCCTGCCATTGGTAGTGCTGCCGCTGGTGGCGGCGGACCTGCCGGTGATTGTCTGGTGTCGATGCGGCCGCTTGCTGGGGATGGACGAATTCGCGTCCATCTCGGGCATGGCTCGCAAAGTAGTGGTGGACAGCGCCACGATGGGGAAGAATGGCCTGCGCCGCATCGCCGATCTGCTCAAGCGTGGACTGTTGGCCGCCGACCTTTCCTGGACGCGCTTGACGCGCTGGCGGGAAATGCTGGCGCAGGTGTTTGAGAACCGCGAGAATCTCGCGAAACTGAGCGCGGTGCGGAGAGTGTCGGTCAACTTCGAGGGGTTCGGCGAGGCGATGAACTGGTACATGGGCGCATGGGTGCTCGATTCGCTGAGTGCCGCCGGTGTGCGCGCCGAGCTCGCGGTGGGGGTCGGTGAAGCGCCCATGGCGCTGGAAGGCGAAGGTTTGCGTTTGGAGATGTCGCGCCAGGATGGCCGCATGCAGATCTCCCTGAACGGACTTTCGCACTGCGCCAGTTTGTCGCAACCGACCGACTATTTGCTCATGCGCGAGGAACTCGGCATCATGCGCCGCGACGTGGTTTTTGAGCGGACGGTGGCGTCCGCCATCCAGCTTGCCTATCCTAAAGGCAAATGAGCGTACGCTGGCACACCTACCCGGATCCGGCCGCGGCGGCGGACGCGTGCTGCCATCATGTGATCGGACGCCTGGAGGAAGCTCTCTCCGGTCAGGAGTTCGCTACTTTCGCCGTTTCGGGCGGGTCCACTCCTAAACTACTATTTCAACGCTTGGCCGATTCCCCATTCCGCTGGGACCGCGTCCATCTGTTTTGGGTGGACGAACGCTGCGTGCCGCCCACCGATGACGCCAGCAATTACAAACTCGTCAACGACTACTTGATTCATCCGGCGCACATTCCGCAGCGGCAGGTGCATCGTATCTATGGCGAGATGGCGCCGAAGGCGGCGGCCGCGCGCTACGCCGACGAGATCCGCGATTTCTTCGGGTTGGAAGAAGGCCAGATGCCGCCCTTCGACGTGGTGCATCGAGGCATGGGGCCGGACGCGCACAGTGCAAGCCTGTTTCCCGGCGATCCGTTGATCGACGATCGCGAGGGCACTGCCGCGGCCACCTTCGTGGAGAAAGTCAATTCCTGGCGCGTGACGTTGTTGCCGGGAGCCCTGCTGGCAGCCAAACACACGGTTTTCCTGGTAGCAGGCGCGGACAAAGAAGAAGCCGTCCGAGCGGTCTTCGAAGAAGAGTACGACCCCAGGAAATATCCAGCCCAAATTGCATCGCACCACGGCAGGGGCGTGACCTGGTTCCTCGACGAAGCCGCAGCCGGCCTGTTGGATTGAAGGCCGCGCCGCTCTAACCTCGCTAATAGGCTTAGCCTGATGCCGGTGTTGGGTGGCGCAGGCCCTTTGGCCTTTGCGCCTTTGCGCCCAGTTACGCCGCCACCTTTTCGATCTTCACCTTGGCGATCCGGTTCCGTTCCATTTCGAGCACCGTATATCGCCGTCCCGCGTACTCCACCGAGTTGCCGGCATGAGGAATCTCTCCCAGTTTAAAGAGCAGGAATCCTGCGAGAGTTTCGAAACCGGCGTCGGTGGGAATCTCGATTCCAAACTCGCTTTCCAGGTCGCGGATGCGAGTGCTGCCCTCCAGTTCCACCTCGTCGGTCTCCACCGAAGGGCGCACGCTTTTTTCGTCGTGCTCGTCCTCAATGCGGCCCACCAACTGCTCCAGCACATCTTCCACCGTAACCATTCCAACAATGGTGCCGAATTCATCCACCACCATCGCCATGTGCGAGCGTCCCTGCCGAAACTCGGCCAGCATCTGCGAGAGCGGTTTGGTCTCCGGCACCACCAGGTGCGGCCGCAGCAGGCGTCGGATTTGAAATGACCGATTGGACTTGCCCGTGCGAATAGCGTGGCGGCGCTCCTCCCAAACCGGCAGCAGATCCTTGTAATGCAAAATGCCGATGATTTTTTGCGGGCTGTCTTCATACACCGGCAGCCGCGAATGGCGCTCCTGGTTCATCGTGTGCAGCACTTCGTCCAGCGTGGCCTCGGCCGGGATCGACACAATATCGTTGCGCGGCACCATGATCTCGCGCACGGCAACGTGATCCAGGTCCAGCACGCGATGGATCATGTCCTCCTGCTCTTCCGGCAGGTACCCCAAACCGCGGCTGGAACTGACGATGAGTTTCAATTCCTCCGCCGAATGCCCGCCGCCGTGCGCGGAGGCGCGCAAATGCAGGGCATGCGTCAGTGCCGCCGCTGAGTTCTCAATAGTGATGACGAACGGCGCCGAGATTCGGTAGAAAACCAGCAGCGCGGGCGCCACCAGCACTGCCAGCCGATCGGCTTTGGCGATGGCAAGGTTTTTCGGAACCACTTCTCCCAGCACCACGTGAAAATAGCTGATAGTCAGGAAGGCCAGCACGAAACAAAAGCCGCGCAACACTCCTGGTGGCGCGAAAGTCAGTGGGTGAAAAAGTGTGGTGAGGACGCGATACAGCGTATCTTCGCCCGCCCATCCGAGTCCCAGGCTGGCCAGCGTCACACCCACCTGAGTCACCGATAGCAGCCGTCCCGGATTGGAAAGAAGGTTGAGTGCAGCTTGTGCGCCCGCCACTCCTTCCACGGCCATCTGCCGCAAGCGGGAGTGGCGGACCGAGAGGAGCGCCACCTCGGCCCCCGCAAAGAATCCATTAATCGCAATCAGCAGCACTACCAGCAGAATGCGAAATAGAGAATCGGTCACGGGTCCAGAAAAATTCTATCGGGCGAAATAACCAAATCGCATGTGGCGCGTCTTATCTAGTAACCAACTAACTCCGTTACGTAGGTGGGCGCCTCCCAAAGTATCCCCGGGGGGCGTCCATTTTTTAAACTGCCCCATTGTAAACTAGAAAACTGTTTTTGGGTAGAGATTTGTAATTCTGGAACTCCCGCGGCGTGCTGCTAGCCGGCAAAGTGCGGAAACGACCCAGTCCAGCAACGCCTCTTTTCCTTCCCGTCGTTTCCTTTCGGTCCCCCACCTTCGTTATGATTGGAATTCGCCCTTCGCGATGAGCCATTCCGCATTCTCGCGCGTTATCAAATTTGTAAACATTACGATCGGGATCGTCGCCGCCCTCGTGCTGGCCCTGGTCTATTGGTTTGTCTGGCGACCCCTCCCGCAGCATTCGGGAGAGATCCAGGCCCCCGTTTCCGCCGCTACATCTGTAACTTTTGATGCGCGCGGCGAACCTCATATCCGTGCCGCCAGCCTGGAGGACGCTCTTTTTGTCCAAGGCTACCTCGCCGCGCAGGACCGCCTCTGGCAAATGGATGCCCTCCGCCGCTTTTCTTCCGGCGAACTCGCCGAGGTCCTGGGACCCAATCTGCTCGAGACGGATCGCGAATCGCGCAGCCTTCGCTTGCGCCGCATCGCCGAAGACGCATATCCCGTCCTGCCGGCCGCCGACCGCGCCGCCTTCGCCGCCTACACCGCCGGCGTGAATCTCTTCATCTCCACCCATCTGAACAACCTGCCAATTGAATTTACGCTTCTGCAATACCAGCCGCGCCCCTGGAGCGTCATCGATTCCACCTTGATCTGCTTACATATGTTTCGCGACCTCACCACTAACTGGAGGGACGAACTGATCAAGCGGAATCTGCTGGCGGGCGGTGACGCGGACAAAGTGAATTTCCTTTACCCAGTCCGCCTGGGAACTGAGCCGCTGCCCGGTTCCAACGCGTGGGCCATGTCCGGCAGCCATACGGCATCGGGAAAGCCGCTGCTCTCCAATGACCCGCACCTCTCGCCGTCCCTACCCGGCATCTGGTGGACCGCGCACCTGCAAGCTCCCGGGCTCGACGTCGCCGGCGTAGCGCTCCCCGGCGTTCCCGGCGTCGTGGTGGGACACAATCAACGCATTGCGTGGGGCATCACCAACCTGCATTACGACGTCCAGGATTTGTACATCGAGAAGCTCGACGAGCGCACCGGTCGCTACCTCTTTCGCAACCAGGTGGAGCAGGCCCGCGCCGAGCGCGAGTTGATCCGCGTGAAAGGTCAGAAGCCGGTGGAACTTACCGTCTGGGTGACGCGCCACGGCCCGCTGATCGTCACCGATGGAAACGATCGCCTGGCGCTGCATTGGGTGGCCGCCTTGCCGGGCATGATGCAGTATCCGTTCCTGGATATCGATCGCGCGAATAACTGGCAGGAGTTCACCACGGCCCTGGCGCGGTTTCCCGGACCGGGCTCCAATTTTGTGTATGCCGACGTGGATGGCAACATAGGCTATCACGCCGCGGGCAAGCTTCCGATCCGCAGGAACTATCGCGGCGACCTGCCTGTGGACGGCTCGTCCGGCGATTTCGAATGGGACGGCTTCATCCCCTTCGAGGATCTGCCCAACGTCTTCAACCCGCCCAGCGGCATCATCGCCACGTCGAATCAGAATCCGTTTCCCGTCGATTATAAATACCCCGTGAACGGCTACTTCGCGCCGCCTGATCGCGCCATTCAGGTGCGCAGCCTGCTTTCGGCCCACAATGGCTGGCGCGCCGAAGACATGCTGGCGGTGCAGCGCGATGTGTACTCGGCCTTCTTGAAGTTCATTGCGCAGCAGACCGTGGCGGCCTACGAGAAGCGGCAATCCCAGAATCCGGGTCTCGATTCGGCGGTCGCGTTACTGCGCGCCTGGAATGGGCAGATGGAGATCCGCGAATCCGCGCCGTTCTTGGCCACCCTCATCTTCCAGCACGTGCGGACGTCCGCCGCGGAGATCGCCTCGCCCGGCAAGAGCACCCTGTACGATCCGCCCATCGCCACGGCGGTCATCGAAAAGCTGCTGCGCGAACGCCCCGACGGCTGGTTCCGCGATTACGATTCCATGCTGCTGCGCGCGCTCGTAGACGCCGTCGACGAGGGCAGCCGCATACAAGGCCGCGATCCGAAGCGCTGGCAGTACGGAGCGTTCTCCCGCATCGCCATTAATCATCCTGTGATGCACACCGTCACGTCGAGCCGGTACGTGTCATGGATTCCGGGCGCCGCCAACTATTTCGATATCGGGCCGCTTCCCATCAGCGGTTCGCCCACTTCGGTCAAGCAGATCACTCCGAAACTGGCGCCATCCATGCGCATGGATGCCGATCTCGCCGATTGGGACCGATCGCTGCTCAACGTGCAAATCGGTGAGTCGGGCCAGATCTTCTCCAGCCACTACCGCGATCAGTGGCAGGCCTGGTACAACGGCACAAGCTTCCCCATGCTGTTCAAAACCGTCGACGCCAAGAGCACCCTGCTGTTTGAAAAGTAGTGGGGCCGGTGGTCGAAGCCACCGGCAGCGTCTCTGACCGATCATGAGCCCTCGCCATAAATGTTGGCGATCACCGCAGGAATGGCAGCAACGCCAACAGGGTGAAGGGTGACTATTTTCCACCCGAAGAAGGCTGGAACAAGCTTCGATGCGATGATTCACGCCATCCCATCCGGCCAGCTCAAACAGAAGGCCAGCCCATGAAAACAGCACAGCAAAGTGCGCATGGGTAACAGTCTACTGCGTCACTATCGTGCGCACATAACGAACACGCCATTGAGTACTATTGGCTGGTCTCACTTGGCGCCCATGATACGATGAATACTTGTCAGGTCTCGGGCTCCGTGCAACGGACGGCTGCAAACCCCGCCAGGTCCGGAAGGAAGCAACGGTAGTGGTGCGGTTCGTGTGCCGCGGATTACCCGGGGCCTGGCATATACTCCGCTTTACGGAGCGACCCTCCGCCCCATGTACCAGGTAATCGCACGCAAATACCGGCCGCAATCGTTTCAGGACGTGGTGAATCAGGAGCACGTCAAGACCACGATTGAGAATGCCATCGCGCAGAATCGTATCGCACACGGATACATTTTTTCCGGCCAGCGCGGCACCGGCAAAACCACCATTGCACGCATCTTTGCGCGCTGCGTCAACTGCGTCAACGGCCCCACGGTCCACCCCTGCGGCGTCTGCGGAAATTGCCTGGAGGCATCGAGCGGCGGCGGCATGAACGTCATCGAAATCGACGCCGCCTCCAATCGCGGCATCAATGAGATGCGCGAACTGAACCAGAGTGTGCGGCAGCGGCCCGCCAGCGCACGCTACAAAGTTTTCATCATCGACGAAGCTCACCAGATCACCACCGACGCGTTCAACGCGCTCCTCAAGACCATCGAGGAGCCGCCTGAGTGGGTTATGTTTATTCTGTGCACCACGGAGGCGCACAAGATCCCTGCCACCATCGCATCGCGCTGCCAGCATTTCAGTTTTCGCTCAGTGGATTTCGAAGATCTCACGGCGCGCATGGCATGGATCTGCAAAGAGGAAGGCATTGAAGCCGACGCGGAAGCGCTCGCCATCCTGGCCGCCGCCGGTGAAGGCAGCGTGCGCGATTCGCTTTCGGCGCTCGACCAGGCCATCGCATGCTGCGGCTCCAAGCTGAATGCTGCCGATGTGCGGGCGCTGCTGGGCGCGTTCTCCATCGAGTCGCTGGAAAAGGTAACGCAGGCGTTGGCGGAGAGCGATTCGCGCCAAATGTTGGAGGTGGTGGACGAACTGGAGCGCAACGGGCACAACCTGCAGCACTTCGCGCGCGAACTGGCGCGCTACTTCCGCAACCTGCTGGTAGCTCGAATCACTGGCGGGGAGAGCGCGCGGCTGATCGCTGCGTCGGCGGCGCAACGCGCCAGACTGGCGGAGATCGGCGGAAGGTTTTCGGAAGAGGACCTGACGCGCTACTTGCAACTGACGCTCGACCTCTTCAAAGATCTGCAAGTTTCTCTCCAGCCTCGCTTCCATCTGGAGATCGGACTGGTCCGCCTGGTGCAGGCAGGCAAACTGCTACCGATTGAAGAGGCGTTGGCGCAAATGGGTCAGGCGCCCGCGAGTGGCCCATCGAGTCCGGCCGCCCGCCCCGCGCAGGTCTCGGCGCCACCGAGCCGCTCCGATGCGCGCCCCTGCTCCACCACCGCCGGTTCGTACTGGACCCTCGCCTTTCGAACTCGACCGCGCGAAGAAGGCGGGAACGCGCCCACCCGAGCAATCGTCGGCAGGGAGCGGGGCCGCTCCGCAAATAGCGCCCCAGCCAATGGCAGTCGGCGATTGGCGGCAGAAGATTCACGCGGCGCTGATGGAACTCGGCATGCCATTCACGGCAGACGCGGTGGAGAATTCAAGCATTGCGGAAGCCAACGGCGAGTTGCAATTTACCGCCACCAAGGCCGATTCGCTTGCGCTCAGTCCGGACGATCTGAACAAGGCGATTCGGCAGATTGCCGGCCGTCCCATGCGAATCAAGGTGATTATTGGGGAAGCCGCCGCGCCGGCCGCGCCCATGGTGAAAATGAAGCCGCCGGCCGCCGATGAGGACGAAGTGGCGAAGCGTGCGCTGGACAATCCGGAAGTGCAGCGTTTCCGCGAAGTGTTCGGCGGGGAAGTGCGCAAAGTTCGAAACCTTAAGGAGTAGCAACGTGAAACTACCCGGAAACATGCAGCAAATGATGCGCCAGGCGCAGCAGATGCAGGAAAAACTCCAGCAGGATATCGCCCTCATCAAGGTGGAAGCCTCGGCGGGCGGCGGCATGGTCACCGTCACCATGGATGGCCAGAAGAACCTGCTTTCGGTGAAGATTGAGCCCGATGTGGCGGGGGACGTGGAGATGCTCCAGGACATGGTCCTGGCCGCGCACAGCGAAGCCATCAAGAAAGTGGAAGACGAAACCAAGCAAAAAATGAGCGGGATGCTGGGAGGGATGGGCCTGCCGCCGGGCTTGTTCTAGCGGAGCCCGTGGGCCTGCCACCGGCCAATATTTCTCACCATGCCCGATTTCGCCGAACCCCTCGCACGCCTGATCAACGAATTCAAACGCCTGCCCGGAGTCGGCCAAAAGTCGGCGCAGCGCTTCGCGTTCCACGTTCTGCGAAGCACTCGCGACGATGCCGGCCACCTCTCGCAGGCCATCCTGGACGTCAAGGATAAGCTGGGCCTCTGCAGCGTCTGCAACAACATCAGCGATGGCGATCTGTGCCAGTTCTGCCGCGATCCCAATCGCGACCCCAAGGTGGTTTGCGTGGTGGAGGAAGCGCCGAATATCATCGGGATCGAAACCACGCGCCAGTTTGAGGGCCGCTACCATGTGCTGCACGGCTCGCTTTCGCCCTTGCGGGGAATCGGGCCCGACTCGCTCAAAATCAAGAATCTGGTGGAGCGCATCGGGAAGGGCGAGATCGAAGAGGTAATCGTGGCCACAAACCCGACGGTGGAAGGCGAGGCCACTGCCGTGTATCTGGCCCGCCTTTTGAAGCCCCTGGGAGTACGGGTTTCCCGGATAGGCATGGGAGTACCAGTAGGCAGCGACCTGGAATTTGCCGACGAAGTCACCATTTCCAAGGCCATGGAAGGCCGCCGGCAAATGTAGAATAGAAGAAATGAACGCTGCCTTGGCCGTGGTTTTCCTTGCCTGCTCACTGTGCGCCGCCGATACCATTCCATCGGCCCAGGCAAAAGACCATGTCGGACAATCGGGTACGGTGTGCGGCAAGGTGGTAACCACGCGATACCTGGACTCTTCCAATCGCAAGCCGACGTTTCTGAACTTCGACCAGCAATATCCAAACCATACTTTTACCGCTGTCATCTTCGGTGATCATCGCGCGAAATTCGGCAAGCCTGAAGAGGAGTATTTGCAGAAGAATGTGTGTGTCACGGGCGACATCAAGGACTACAATGGCAAACCACAGATGGAGCTAACGGATCCGAAGCAGATCCGTCTGGATGCCAGGTAGTTTCGCAACTTGCGGCCCATACGCTGCATCAGACACATATCGGACAAACCTAGCTTGATTTATTTGTTGCGATTTTCATTTGCGCTTCTGGTGCTACTCCAGATCTTTCAGGCCGCTGCTGCCATGCCCGCGCAAGCCGCTATGACCGTGGTGGTGCTGGACTCGGCGAATCTCCCGGTTCCCGCCGCTCACGTGCAGGTCAAGTCGGGTGACGATGTCATTGCCGCTCGTGACACCGGCGAAGACGGCCGCGCCGAATTCGCGGACGTGAAGCCGGGCACCTATGCCGTGTCGGCTTCCAAAGACGGTTTCGAAACCGCAAGCAGGAAAGACGTGGCGGTTGCCACCGATGCCCCGGCGACTGTGAGCCTGACGATGACTCCGGTGGCCCACACCGAAAAGCTGGAAGTCACGGGCACGGCGACCCCTGTGGAGCAGGGCGCCACTACGGCCAACACCCTCTCAGCCGAAACCGCCAAGGAACTACCCGGCCGCCCGGCGACCGTTTCCGACGCTTTGCCCATGATCCCGGGAGTGGTTCGCAGGCCCGATGGCGGCCTGCAAATCTCCTCCGCCGGCGAGCATCGCTCGGCCATGATCGTCAATTCGGCGGACGTCACCGATCCGGCCACGGGGCAGTTCGGGCTCACCGTGCCCATCGACGTGGTGGACACTATGAACGTCTACCAGACGCCTTTTCTGGCCGAGTATGGCAAGTTCACCGCGGGCCTGGTCTCAGTGGAGACGCGCCGCGGCGGCGAGAAGTGGAATTGGGAACTGAACGATCCGTTTCCCGAGTTCTACATTCGCAGTTGGCATCTGCGCGGCCTGCGTGACGCCACTCCGCGCATCAACGCAGACGGGCCGCTGATCCACAACAAGCTCTACATCTCGGAGGGAGTGGAGTTCGAAGTCCGCAAGGTGGAAATCTACACGCTGCCATTTCCCAACGATCAGAAGAAGCGCCAGGGCATCAACTCGTTCCTGCAGTTTGACTGGGTGGCATCGGCCAAGCATCTGGTGACCGCGACGGTGCACGCCGCGCCGCAGAAGTTGGAATACGTCGGCCTGGATTATTTCAATCCGCTCTCCACCACGCCGGATACGTCAACGCACAACTACACCGCGACGGTCTCCGACCACCTCACGATTTTCGGCGGCCTTCTAGACAACACGTTTTCGGCCACGCAGTTTGGCGCGCGAGTCTGGGGGAGCGGTCCGGAAGACCTGTTCCTGACGCCGTTCGGCAGGGAGGGGAGTTTCTTCGCCAATCAGACCCGCACGGCGAATCGCTTCGGATGGGCGCCCTCGTTCACACTGCCCGAGGTTCGCTGGTTCGGCAACCACACCTTTAAGGTGGGCACATACTTGGCGCAGAGCGCCGTCCACGGGCAGATGAGCGAGCACCCCATCAGCATTGAAGATGCGTCGTTCCAAACCACGGAGCAAATCACCTTCTCACCCGGTCGTCCCTATCAGTTGCAGGATACCGAGTCGGCCTACTACTTGCAGGACCACTGGAACATCTACTCGCGCCTGGCGTTTGATTACGGTGTGCGCGTGGAATCGCAGGAGGTCTCGCAAAGTTATCGCGTGGCGCCGCGCGCCGGCTTTGCCTGGACGCCGTTCGAGCGGCTGGGCACCACGTTTCGCGCGGGCTTCGGCTTCTTCTACGACCATGTTCCGCTCAACGTGTACGCCTTTAATCACTATCCCAAAGAGACGGTGACGTACTTCGATCCCAGTGGAAACATCACCGCCGGGCCGTACTTCTATGGGAACGCGCTGGGCGAAGTGGACGTGCGCATTCCGTTCGTATTCCGCAAACAGGGTCCGGGCAATTTTTCGCCGCAGACGGCCACCGGCAGCATACAAGTGGAGCAGCCGTTGACGCGGAGCGTGAAGGTGCGCGCGTCATACCTTCATAGCCAGTCGGCGGGCCTGGTGATTATGGATCAGACGCTCGACCCGGTGTCGCAGATCGGAGCCAACCAGCTCATCGGCTCCGGTGACGCGCGCTATCACCAGTTTGAACTGACCACGCGCGCGCGGTTCGGCGAGAAGCGCGAGCTCTTCTTCTCGTACATCCACAGCACGGCGCGTGGCGACCTGAACGATTTCAGCAATTACCTGGGCAGTTTCCCCACTCCCATTGTCCGGCCGAATCAATACGCCAATCTGCCGGGCGACTTGCCTGATCGATTTCTGGCATGGGGTGCGCTGCAATTGCCGCACAAGATTCGCGTGGCGCCGGTGTTCGAAGCGCGCAGCGGCTTCCCGTATTTCTCCACGGATGCCGCTCAGAACTACGTCGGCGTGCCCAACCAGAATCGCTATCCGCTCTATCTGGCAGTGGATTCGCGGGTGTCGAAGGACTTCAAGGTCAATCCGAAATACTCTATCCGGCTGTCGGTGACGGGTTACAACCTAACCAACCATTTCAATCCGGAAGCCTTCCACAGCAATGTCGCTGACCCGGCTTACGGAATCTTCTTCGGCGAGCGGCACCGCAGGTTCACCGCCGATTTTGATGTTCTGTTCTAGGGCGGTCTCCAACCTCGAACCGGTAAGCCGAATGCTGAGCGTTACTCGTGTTCTTGGCATCTTTGGGCCTTTGCGCGAGATGTTTTTTCCAATCCATTGACCATACGAGTGATGCCGTCCTTGATCAACGATGCGTTGAAGTTGAGGAGCAAGCCAAGCCGCTTGTCGGCCAATCGCAGATAGGTCAGAAGTTGCTTTTTGTGAACCGGCGCAATGACCTCGACGGATCTAATCTCGACGATCACCTGGTCCTCGACAATCAGGTCAGCCCGGAAGCCAACGTCCATCCGAATCGTCCCATAGACCACCGGGATGGGCTGCTGGCTCACCGTTCGAAGTCCACGCTGAGCAAGTTCATAGGCGAGCACGGTGTGGTAAACGGACTCCAGTAGTCCTGGTCCGAGCTCGGTGTGGATTCGAAACGCGGCGTCCACGATCTGTTTGGCAATGTCGTTCTCCGTCATGGCAGCTTTCTATTGTCTCGCGCCAAGACGCCAGGACGCCAAGAACGCATCGCGCAGCCTCTAGCGCACAAATCCTGCCGCTACTTGACAGGTTTGGGAGAATAAAGGCAGCTCGGCAAGTTAAGGCTGTGTTCTTCCTCACCCGACCTACTCCCGCGCAGATCGGCGCCGCCCTTAAGGGCCAGCGCGACGCCGTGTTGTCATACAGCCTGGAGGGCGCCACGCGCGATTACGATTGTGTGCAAGTGGGCTCCGGCGCCGCCGATTTTCATGCCGCGTGGCGCTTGCTGCAGAACTGGGAAATGATGGATCTCGGCTGGCTGCACGTGGTGGTGTCGGAGCCGGAAATCGCGATCGTGATTCGGCACTACGGCTTTTGGTCGGTCAATGTTTCGCGGATTCTCTATGTGAAGGAGACGGATTCCAGTTACACCGTTGCCTATGGCACGCTTCCCGAGCACGCCGAAAGCGGCGAAGAGCGCTTCAGTGTCACGCTGCGGAGCGATGGCTCGGTCTGGTATGAGATCGAAGCCTTCTCTCAGCCGGGACACTTTTTGGCCTTGCTCGGTTATCCGCTTGTGAGGCGGCTGCAGAAACGTTTCGCGCTCGATTCCCTGGAAAAGCTTAAGACAGCCCTGGCGCCAGTGCCCAGGTAATAAGATCGGTCGCTACTCGTGACGCAGCGCCGTTACGGCGTCGATTCGCGTGGCTCGCAGGGCTGGGACCAGGCCCGCCACCGAGGCCACCACGGCGATCAGCACAGCGGCGCCCACGATCACCCAAGGGTCGTGCGCCCGCACGCCGAAGAATTGCGACTCCACAAAGCGCGCAAGCAGGTAACTCAAGGGCAGCCCGAGCCCGATGCCGAGCGCGGCAAACGCTCCCACCTCGCGCATCACGAAGCGCAACAGGCTGGCGGGAATCGCGCCTAGCGCCAGGCGAATGCCGAACTCGCGCGTCCGCCGGGCCACGGAATACGAGATGGTTCCGTACAGTCCAATGGCCGCCAGCAAGGTTGCTAACACGCCAAATGCGACGGCCAGTGTTGCCACCAGGCGGTCGGTATAGACCGAATCGTCGATCATCGTCTTCATGGAGGCCACGTGTTCGACCGGCACGTTCGGGTCCACCTCGCGGACCGCATTGCGGATGGCGGCCATCATCTGCCGATCGTCGATGCCGGTGCGCACGAAGAATGCAGACTGGCGCAGAAAATCGTCTCCACCCTGATCGTAGGGTGTGTAGAGGAAGCGCTCGGCCTTCTCGCGCACGGAGCCGTACTTGGAATCCTTGACCACACCAACGATTTCCATGTCCCAATCGTGCTCGCCGGTGACAATATGGCGGCCCACCGGGTTCTCGGCGCCGAAGAAGAAGCGCGCGAAGGTCTGGTTCAGGATCGCCGTCCGGCGCCCCTTCTCGTCGTCTTGCGCGGTGAACTCTCGGCCCGCCAGCAGCGGGATGCCCAAGGTTCGGAAGTAGCCGGGGCCCACCGCATTCTGGCCGCACGACACATATTCCTCGGACGCGTTTTTCGTGCCCGGAGCTTTCACACCATTGCCCCATCCAAAGCCTCCGAAGGGCGGCATGGTGGCTCGTGCCGCTGCGCGTGCTCCAGGCAATCCGCTCAGCGTGTCCTGCAGATTGCGGAAAAAGAGGCGGGCCTGGGTTTGCGTGTAGCCGCTCAGGCTCGGATCGATGGTGAACGTGATGAGGCGGTCGGGCTGAAACCCGGGGTCGTTGTGCAATAGGTTGACGAGGCTCCGTGTGAACAGGCCTGCGCCGATGGTGAGCAGCAGCGACAGGCAGATTTGTGCCACCACCAGCGCCTGGCGCATGCGGGCTTGTGAACCCGAGGCGCTCATGCCTCCGCTCTGTTCCTTTAGCGCCAGAGCTACGGGAGCGCGCGCCGATTGCAGCGCGGGAATCAAGCCGAAGAGCAGTCCGGTGAGCAGCGAGAGCGCGAGGCTGTATGCCAGCAGACGCCAATCCAATTGCGCCTCCAGCCAGCCTCCGGCCGTGTCGGCGGGAAGCAGGCTCAGCAGACCGCGTGTCAGCGCGCCTGAAAATGCGAGCCCCACCAGGCCGCCGGCGGTCGATAGCACCAGACTCTCCACCAGGAGTTGGCGCGCCAGTTGCCATGCTGTGGCGCCCATCGCAAGCCTCACCGCGATCTCGCGGCGCCTTGCCGTAGCGCGCGCGATCAGCAGGTTCGCCACATTGGCGCACGCCATCAGCAGCACCAATCCCACCATCACCATCAGGACCAGCAGCGGCGTCTGCCAGCGCTCGCGCATGCCGTTGAGTCCCTGCGCGGCCGGGTGGAGGAATAATGGGCGCGCCAGGATGGTTTTCCGTTCATTCTCACCGGCGTTTTGCATCTTCGGCAACTCTTCCCGCAGAATACCGCTGAAAATGGGCTGCATCATGGCGGACGCTCGCTCGATTGTGACACCCGGTTTCAGCCTGCCGAGCAAGCTGAGCCAGTTGGACCCCACGTCCTCCGTGCGCAGCCAGGAAGGCGCCAGCATTTTGGTCATGGAAAGCGGCGCGAAGCAATCGGGTGTCTGGCCGGCATTGAGGCTGCGAAAGCCGCGCGGGGCCACGCCCACGATCAGCACCGGTTGGGCATTCAGCAGAATGCGCGTGCTGAGCACGGCAGGATCGGCGTCCAGGTGGCTGGTCCAGTAAGAGTAGCTGAGCACGACCACAGGGTCCTGCCCCGGCACACCATCGTCGGACGGCAGAAGCAGACGGCCTAGCACCGGCCGGACGCCTAGCACCTCGAAGAAATTACCGCTGACGGCCTCCGCCAACGCACCCAGCGCAGTGCCGTGGTAGGCCAGTGTAGCGGGAAAGGCGGCGCGTGCCACCAGGCCGCTGAGCGATTGGTTGCGATCCCGCAGGTCCTTGTAGAGCGGATAGGAGAAGACGCTGCGGCCATTGTCCTTGCGGGTATTGCCGAAATCGTGATTATCGGATTCCACCAGGACCAGCGATGCGGGATCGGGAACCGGCAGTGAGCGGAGGACCACCTGGAAGAGCAGGGAAAAGATGGCGGTGTTGGCGCCGATGCCCAGCGCTAACGACAAAACGGCGATCGCCGCGAAACCGGGCGATCGCCGAAGGGTCTTGAGGGCGAAAAGGAAATCGTTCCACATCCTGTGAGGCAGGATGGCACCCCGGCGGACTGTTTGCAAGCCGCCGGAGTGTCGAAGAACGGAGTCCCTACAGGCTGACTTACTGCACGTTGACCGTCGCGGTGGCGGGGGAGGAGAACGCCCCCACGGTCGCGACGATCGGCTGATCGCCCGTGGTCAAGCCCGCGGGCACGGTGACGTTGAACTGATAGAGGCCGGAGCCCACCAGTCCTCCATACACCACCGTTGCCGTCTTGCCGCCAATGGTGACGGCGGGCATGGTGGCGACGGTGGCGGCCGTGGTGACCACTGCGCCATTGGTGACCCCGGGAGTGGTGGTCCCGAAGCCTGTGCCATAGATGGCGATGGTCTCACCCGCAGCGGCCGGCGTGCTGAGTCCCGTATATAAGGTGGTAGCGCCCACGATGCCGCCGTTGGCATGCAGCGCCGCGACCGACTTGCCATCTTTCAATGGGAAGAAGGCCGGCGAGTAGGCGTTCATGGTGGTGCTGACCGTTGCGCTTACCAGGCCGCTGCTGGTCACCACGACGTTGACTGGACCGCTGGCAGTATCCACCGGCGTCAGCACGTCGATCTGCTTAGGACTGACGTAAAACACAAAAGCCGGTTTGGAATTGACCGTGACGCTGACACCGCCCAGCGAGGTCGGTAGGGTCGTGCCGGTAATGTCAGTGGTGGCCAGGCTGCGCGTGATGGGCGCCAGATTTGCGCCATAGATGCTGATGAGCGTATTGGATGCGATGCCACCCGCCGGGCCGGCTGCGTTGATCACTGCGTTGGCGGAAATCACGGGGGTTGCCTGGATGCTGCCGAGCACGCCGTGGTTTTGATTCGCGCCGCCGGCATCGAAGTAGATGGCATTCGCGTCGCCGCCCGACCCGCCGTTACCCAGAATCAGCGCCCACAGGCCGGGAATGGTAATGGTGTTGCCGTTCTCGTCGGCCAGCGCGCCGAGCGCCTTGCCGCTGGTGGGATCGAAGGCGTTGATGGTGCCGTCGCCGAAGTTACCCACGAGGACATCGCCCGCGAAAGCTCCGAAGGTGGCGGGGGCAATGGCGATACCCCAAGGCGCGTTGAGCGGGCCGCCGGTGGCGAGGTGCTGCACCAGGTTGCCATTGAGGTCGAAGATGGAGACGGCGCCGAGTCCCGCGCCATTCACCCAGCCGGTCTTGGCGGTGTTCTGCTTGGCCCACGTGACGTATAGCTTGCCGCCGAGCAGCCAGATGTTGAACGGTCCGTAGCCCGCGGGCACGGCGGCGTCGGCGAACGTCCCGGTGGGAGTCACTGGCTTGAAGTTAGTGTCGTAGACTTCGATGGCCCCGCTGTGGAAGTTGGCGGCGAAGATTTGCGGCGCGGCGTTCGTGGTGGTCGCGCTGATCGCCATGCCATAGTAGACAGCGCCCGACGTCGAGTTATTGACCATGATGAACGACTTGGTGGCGTCGACGGCCGACGACCAGGCGGAAATGGTGCCATCCGCCGTGACGAACAGGAAGTTCGGAACTTTACCCTGCACCAGGAAGCCGCCGGTGGAGTTGTTTACGCCGCCGGTGACAACGCCGTTAGCGGAGTTGGCGCCGGGGATCGCCGGCTTGGTGGCGGCGTTGGGAGCGCCATTACTCGTGTATAGCGTCGATAAACCGGTGCCGGCGTCACTTACCCAGAACGGGCTGGCCGAGGAGGTGTAGATACCCCAGGGATTCACGAGATTGGGGTCTACGAAATCGGCGATCCCAGGTTGGTCGGCGACCAGGTTGTGCACCACATAGGCATTGCCTGGAGGCGTGGCGCCCCAGATGAGCGGCGCGGTCATCAACAGGAGCCCCGTCTTTACTAAATTGAACGTTCGCATTTACTTGTAAACCCTCCATTCCCCTTGATTGGTCGTACAGAAGTATAACCCTGAGAGTGAGTTTCGAAACGTAAAAAGGAATGCCGCCGCAGGCCCGGTATAATGAGATTTATGTTCTTTCGCCGCGAGCGCCCCAAGAATCCGACCTTCTCTGAACGCCTGGAAAACCTCCGAAAGGCCGGGTTCACCGTTACCCCGGCATCGGCCGGCGCCGTGCGTGTGTCGCGCGGCGATTGCGCCATCGACATGAAAGACGATGGCGGCGCAGTCCGCGCCAGCAGCCGGTCGGGCATTCTGCTCTGCGGCGAAATTGCCTGGCTGGTGGATGGCGGTTTCCAAAAGTTCTTCCGCACGCAGGATGGCAGGCAGAAGCCGGCCCTGGCGGAGGAATTGAAGGCGCTGCACGATTTCGAAGAAGACCTGAAGGAAGGCCTGGGGCAGGAGAGTTACTACAACGAATCGCTGGGGACGGTCTCCACCTATTACTTGTACGATCGAGTACAGGATCGGGATCGTGGAGTGCCGAAGCGAGTCTGGGAGTAGGGCTCGGGTCCTGGTCGGCCAAGACGGATTAGTTCTGCTTCTTGGGAGTGGTCGGCGCGGCAGTGGTCGTGGCTCCGGACCCCGCGCCCGCCGGAGGCGCCTGCTTGCGGACCTGCTCGAAATACTGCTCGACGTAGGATTGCAGGGCCACCGGAACTTCATCGCGATTGATCTCCGCACCGCCCTGCGTGTGCTGCCCACCGCGCTGCACGTATTGCGTCTTCAGGGTCTGGCTGGTGGACTGCACCTCCACGGTCGATTCGCCAGTGATGTTGGCCGACCGCTTCCCGAGGATCTCGCTGATCTTGCCCATGGCGGCGAGTTGTTCGGCCTGCTTGATGCTCTTGTCGCCGTCCTGGCTGCCGATGCCGCTGCCCGGCTGTTTGCTGGCCTGGTGCGTGTCGCTCTTGCCGGCGCCCTTGCCCTGCTGGTCCTGCGACTGCTTGGATTCGTCGCCGGGCTGGCCTTCCTGCGCGTCGCCCTGTTGATCGCCCTGCTGCTGCCCGTTCTTGGCCGATTGCTGCTGTTTGCCGCCGTTTTGCTTTTGGTTGCCCTGCTGCTTCTGGCCCTGCTCGCCGCCCGCTTGCTGCTGGCTGCCCTGATTCGGCTGCTGCGGCTTGACCTTCGAGAGCAGGTTCTGGACGGCGTCCTTCATTTTGCTCAACAGGCTGGAATTCTCACCTGAATTCGCATCCTGTTTGTTGCCGCCTTGGCCCTGATCCTGCTTGCCGTTCTGGCCCTGCGGCCCATTCTCCGAAGGATCGCTACTGGCGTCCGACTTTTCTTCCGCCTGCGCGTCACTCTCGTCGCCGCCCTTCTTGCCATCGGCCTGCTGTTTGGAATCGCCCTTCGGATCGGAGCCTTTCTTGTCGGACTCCTGCTGGCCCGCCATCTCCGAATCGTTCTTCTCCTGCTTGTCGGGCTGCGCTTCGCCCTGCTGTTTCTGATCGTCGGCGGCCGCGCCCGGGTCGTCCTGCTGCCCCGCTGGAGGCTGTGTCTGCTTGCGACGCGTGTCCTTGGCGACCTGGGTTTTGGGAATCCAGCCCAACTGATCCTGCAGCATCTGAGCCAGCGGCGGTTTCAGATCGAGCTTGCGGCTAATGCCGTAGCGCAGCGCAAAGAGGCTCGACGCGACCAGCAGCAGCGCGGCCATCAGGTATGCCGCGCGCGGCATGGTGTATGGAATTGCCCTCCGCACATCGAGGGACCGCGACAACTCTTCGGCGCGTTCGAACTGGTAGCGCTGCACTTCGGACGGCGATTGGGCTGATGCGGATTCCTGGTGGAAGAAGTACGCAGTGGAAAGCGTGTCGGTGAGTTCGAGCCGCCGATCGACTAACTGCGCCACCCGGTAAGGCGCGGGCGTGCGTTTGAGAGCCCGGGCAATTCCCCAGCCGGCGGCCGCGGCGGGAATCGCTGCCAGCCATTGCCAACCGAGCAATTCGGTGCCGAACAACAGAAGCAGGATGAAGGCGATCAGCGCCGCGCTAAAGGCGTTGGCTCCTTGAGACAGCAGTTCATTGCTGAGGAAACGGCGGCGGGCGTGACGAATCAGCGTTAGCACGACTCTCCCTTGTGCGATCCCGAACAGCCGCCCAGGACCCTGCTTGTTCGACGTCCCATACGCTGAATTAGTTCTAATACTAGCATTTTCCCGAGGGTGTTCGGATGCACGAAAATCTCACGCGAGATTCTTACGAGCAACTGGTTTGCCGAATGCCGAAGCCATCGTAAAATGAAGAAGTAGCCCCCACGGGAAGGACCCACCTTTTGACACAGGCACTGAAAGTTCTCATTGTGGATGACGAATCCAGCCAGCGGGCCGGTCTGGCGGCGATGGTGTCGGCCTGGGGCATGACCCCCGCCACCGCCGAGGACGGCAACGCCGCGTTGACGCAGCTCGCCGATTTCGCGGCCGACGTCATTCTGACCGACCTCAATATGCCGGGGCTCGATGGTTTTGGTTTGCTGCAGCGTCTGCGCGAATCGGGCGAGATGCCATCCACCATCGTGCTCACGGCGTACGGTAGCGTCGAAACGGCTGTGAAAACCGTTCACGAAATGGGTGCATTCTGGTTCCTGGAAAAGCCCATCAAGCCGGCGGAGTTGGAAGGCTTGATCCGGCTGGCGGGACGCGACGCCACCCTGCGTGCGCAAAATCGCAATCTGGAGCGGCAGTTGAGCTACAAGGGATCGCTGGGCGAACTTGTGGCAACGTCCGGGAGGATGCAGGAAATTTTTGCCCTGCTGCAGCAGGCAGGTCCGAGCAAGGCTTGCGTGCTGATTACCGGTGAGAGCGGCACGGGCAAGGAATTGGTGGCGCGCACGGTGCATGCGCTCAGCCCTCGCCGATCGGGTCCATTCGTGGCCATCAATTGCGCGGCGCTGCCTGAGACGCTGATTGAGAGTGAGCTTTTCGGCCACGAGAAGGGATCGTTCACCGGCGCATCCGAGCGGCGCGCGGGATGTTTCGAGGTGGCGCAGCACGGCACGCTGCTGCTGGACGAAATCGGCGAGATGCCGCTGCAGACGCAGGCCAAGCTGCTGCGCATTCTGGAGGATTCCAAGGTGCGGCGCCTGGGCGGCAAGACCGAGTTCGAAGTGGATGTCCGGGTGGTGGCTGCCACCAACAAAGTGCCTGAAGAAGCCGTGCGCGGCGGACACTTGCGCGAGGATCTTTTCTACCGCCTGAACGTCTTTCACATCCACCTGCCGCCGCTGCGCGAACGCAAGACCGACATTCCCTCGATTGCAGAAGCGCTTATCGGCGATCTTAATAAGAAACACGAATGCCGCGTGTCCGATATCTCAGCGCCGGTGATGAGCGCACTGATGGAGCACGAATGGCCGGGCAATGTTCGCGAACTGCGCAATGTGCTGGAGCGCGCGGTGATTCTGGCGGGTGAGGGGACCATCGAACTGCGGCACCTGCCCGCGTTTCTGAATCAGCGTCCGGCGGGCGCCGTTACTGCCGCGCCCTCGACGGAATCTGTGGTGGCGCCGGCGCCCGAGGCTCCACCCCCGGCGGAAGAGCGCGACGGTGTCCGGTTCCAGATCGGCACTACGGTGGAGGAAGCGGAGAAGGGCCTCATTCTACGCACGCTGCAGCACACGCGCAATAATAAGACCCGCGCCGCGGAGATTCTGGGAATCAGCTTAAAGACGCTGCACAACAAGCTCAAGGAATACGGCACGAACGAGTAGGCGACAAACGGCAGGGTCGAAAAAGCGTCCGAGCTTCGCTCGGATTGGCAGGCGGAAGCGTCTGGGTATCCATTTGACTCCGGTAACCACAATCTGTAGTATTTGAGGCTTGGAAGACTATCCGCGCGATTTGCCTGAATTTGAATCTCGGTTTTCCACAGACGAGGACTGCCGCAGGTACCTGCTTGACCTGCGTTGGCCGAATGGCTTCCGCTGTACCAAATGTGGCCGTGACAAAGCCTGGAGCCATCCGCGTGGATTGTTTGAGTGCGGGCAATGTGGCCACCAGACATCGCTGACGGCGGGCACTGTTTTCCAGGATACTCACAAGCCGTTGGTGCTGTGGTTCCGCGCCATGTGGTATGTGACCAGCCAGAAGAACGGAGCCAGCGCTTTGGGCTTGCAGAGGGCACTGGGTCTGCGCAGCTATCAGACTGCCTGGGTATGGCTGCATAAGCTGCGGCGCGCCATGGTGCGGCCAGACCGCGACCAACTCAGAGGAAGGATTGAGGTGGACGAGGCTTATGTGGGCGGCGAAGAAGAGAAGGTCCTCGGCCGACATTTGCAGAACAAGGCGCTAGTTGTGGTAGCTGCCCAAGCTGATGGCAAGAGAATCGGGCGGATTCGCCTGCGACACATTCCGGATAACACCTTCGGTTCGTTGCGTCCGTTTATTCGGGAGACGATTACGCCCGGCAGCACGGTGATCACTGACGGCCACAACGGATATGACGGCCTGGAGCAGTTCGATTTTCACCACGAGATCTACGTCATCGGTAGCCGGCGTAAGAACGCCAGCGACGCGCTGCCCCGGGTACACCTGGTCATTTCGCTGCTCAAACGATGGTTACTGGGAACCCACCATGGGGCGGTTTCCATGATCCATCTGCCCTACTATCTGGACGAGTTCACTTTTCGATTTAATCGGCGAACCTCCAAGAGCCGCGGAAAGCTGTTCTATCGACTCATGCAACAGGCCGTGGCCACGCCTCCGACCACCTATCCGCAGATGGCGGCTCAGACCACGTTTCGTAAGGTATTGACCGGACGCAACCGGTAGTGGTTACCGGAGTCAAATGAATACCCAGACGGAAGCGCCTACCCCACCTTGTTAGCGGCCCGTGTGCAGGTTGTTGTGAATGGCGTAGAGGGCCAGTTCCAGGCGGTCCGATACGCCTAGCTTGTCGAAGATATTGTGCAGGTGGTTCTTCACCGTCTGCTCGCTGATGAACATCTTCTCGGCCATCTCTTTATTCTTGAAACCCTGGGCAACCAGCGCCACAATCTCGCGCTCACGCTGGCTCAAAGGAGAGCGTTCGCGGTCGCGTGGCGGAGCGGCCTGCGGGGCGGGCGGAGGTGTTTCGTCATTGGCCACAAACTGCCGGATCACGGCGGCCGTGGTATGCGAATCCAGCCAGATCTCTCCGGCGTGCACTTTGCGAATGCTCTTGATGAGCAGTTCGGTCGCGGTTTGCTTGAGCACGATTCCCGACGTCCCGAGCTTCATCGCCTGCACGAATTCGTTCTTGTCGTCCGAAGCCGTCAAGACGATGACGCGTGTCTTGTTCTTGGCAACCTGTAGCCGCTGCAATGTGGCGAGCCCATCCAAGCCGGGCATCTTCAGGTCGAGAAGCAGGATGTCCGGTTCGAACTGCTGCAGTACATCCAATACCTGACGACCGTCCTGGGCCTGCGCTACTACTTCAAAGTCCTCTTCCAGGGCCAGCAATTTGCAGAGCCCGTCACGGAATATTGGATGGTCGTCGGCGACCACGATTCGAATCTTGGATTTGACGGGCATTGTGGTGCCGGCCGACGGTCCGTTGATGGCGGTATTGTTGTCAGACATACACTTTCCGCTAGGCTTAATTGTAGAGTTCTAATAGTACCAAGTCAAATTGTAATCGAAGAGCTTGCCGTTCGGAGATTTAATCTTTGCTTCAATTTTCCGTTCCGGCTTGATAAGGTGGGAAGAATATGAGCGAAGAACTGGCCGAAATGGACTTTCAGCGATTCTGGCGTCGGTTGCAGCAATTGGGGCTCAACGCCTACGAATCCCGTTCGTATCTGGTGCTCCTCGGCCATCCCAAATTCAAGGCGCTGGAACTCGCGGCGCGGTCGCATGTTCCGCGGCAGAAGATTTACGAAGTGCTGGACAGCCTTGTGGAGAAGGGCTTCGCACAGGTAGTTCAGGAAAAGACCAAGCTCTTTTCGGCGGTAGAGCCGAGCCTGGCGATCCCCGGCTACCTGCAGCGCAAGCGCCAGACGCTGGAGCAGGAACTGATCGACAATGGACGCGCCGGCACGGGCTTGATCGATGATCTCAAACTGTTGTACTCCGAAGGGCAGGGCGGCCGCGGGACTCTGGATTTCCTGCGAATTGTCACTGAACCGGCGCAGACCGCGGCGGAATATCGCCGCATGCTCTCCGAAGTGAAGACCGAGTACCTGGAGTTCTCGCGTCCCCCGTACGCTGTAGATCCATTGGATGAGAAGCTGGTGAAGCAGGCTGCCGCGAGCGGCGTCGCTTGCCGGTTGCTGCTGGAGGCCGGATCGCTCGATGAGGGGCACAAGCAACGCCTCACCGACTACGCAGCTTCGGGGGTGGAGGTGCGCGTGAGCGAGTCGCTTCCCATGAAGCTGGCTCTTTTCGACTGCCAGCACGGCATGATTGCGCTGCTCGACCCTGTGATCACTCGCCCGGCCTGGACAGCAGTGGTCTTCCACCACGAAGGCATGGGCGAAGCTATGAAGGGCCTGTTCGAAGATCGCTGGCGCCAAGGCCGAGCCTGGATAGAGTAGGCAGCGACTACTGGCTTGTAACTGCGCCGTTGGCAAGACCACCGGCCCCACTCCTGGTGCGTACCTGATCTCTCAGGACCCGCCGCAGGATCTTTCCGGTCGGTGATTTGGGAATCGCCTCGAGAAATTCAACGGCGCGTATCTTTTTATAAGGCGCCACGCGCGCGGCCACATACTGCATCAGTTCTTCCGCTTCCAGTTGCGCGCCCTCCCGCTTCACCACGAAGGCCATCGGGATCTCGCCCACGGAAGGCTCGGGCGCGCCGATCACCGCAGCGTCGCGCACACTCGGATGCGATTGAATAATGTCCTCCAACTCGGCGGGGGCCACCTGCAGCGCGTTGTACTTGATCAGCTCCTTCAGCCGGTCCACCAGGTAGATGCAACTGTCGGCATCGAAGTAACCGATGTCGCCGGTCCGCATCCAGCCATCCACAAATGTCTCCGCGTTGGCTGCCGGCTGGTTCCAATAGCCCTTGACGATGTTCGGCCCTCGCAGCCAGATCTCTCCAGTTTCTCCGGGGCCGAGCGGCTGTAGAGTCGCCACATCTACAACCTGCGCTTCGCAGCCGGGCACAAGATACCCGCACGACCCGAACTTTCGCCTGGTGGGATCTTCGGGCGTGCCCGAGACCAGCGCGGTGGCTTCGGTCATGCCCCAACATTGGCCCAGCATTACGCCGGTCCTCTGCTCGAAAGCTTCGTGCAGTTCCGCGCCCAGGGGAGCCGCGCCGCACATTGCCAGCTTGATGCTGGAGAGATCGAACTTGTCCCACAGGGGCGATTTCGTGAGCGCCAGGATCACCGGCGGCGGACCGCCAACCACCGTCGCGCGGTACTGCTCGCACAAGGAAAGGTAGCGCTCCAGTTCGAAGCGTCGCATCAGCACGATGGTGGCGCCTCCCAGCAGAAGCCCATTCAGAAAGCAATTGAGCCCGGCAACGTGGTAGAGCGGAAACATGTTGACAATGACGTCGGTGGGCCGTGCCCAAAGTACCGACTCCTGACAGATGTTGGCCACGATGTTGGCGTGAGTCATCATCACGCCCTTCGGCTTTCCGGTGGTGCCGCTGGAGTAGGGCAGCACGGCGAGATCATCGGGACGGGGATGGACGTCGGGCGGCGGCGCATCGCAATCGGCCAGTTCGTTCCAGTTCACGCCGGGCACGAACGATTTTTCCACTATGGGCTGCATCGCGGCGGCGCACTCGGCAGCGCCGATCAGGAACCGCGCGCCCGAATCGCGAATCTGCAGTTCCATTTCAGCGGGGGTGTAGAGCGGATTGATGGGAACCACCCAGCCGCCTGCCCGCAAAGCTCCAAACCAGGCGAGCACAAACTCGAGGCAGTTCGGCAGCGCCAGCGCGAGCGGCTGGCCGGGCTGGAGTCCGGCGCGCGCGAGTCCCGCCGCCACGCGTTCGGAACCCTCGATGATGCCGCGGTAGGTGAGGGCCTGGCCGGTCTCGCTTTCGATCACCGCCTGCTTATCGCCAAACCGCTGTGCGCCGCCGAGCACGGCATCGCAAACGGAGACGTTCGGAGTTTCGATGTCGGGCCACAGACTGCGAAAGATCATGGCACGGAAGATTATCACGAAACAAATCTTTCGGCAATCCGGAGGCAGGCGAAAGCGCCTTAGTGCCACCTTGCCGGAAGCAGACCCGCGCTACCTGGCGCCGCCCGCGACTCCTCTTTGCTTTCGGGTGAGAATCTCACGCACGGCGTAGATGCGGCGATCCTGGCTTTCGAAGTAGGTGCGCATCATCATCTCGCCGATCAGGCCGGTGCTGAACATCATTAGGCCCGCCAACAGCAGCAGTCCCCCCGCGATCATCAGGGGGCCGTGCGCCATCACGATCTCATTGCCCAGCAGTTTAAGCACTACCAGGTAAAACATGATGCCGCCGCCCAAAACCGTGCCGGCCAAGCCGAGCGAGCCGAAGAAGTGCATCGGCCGGGTCATGTATTTCAGCAGGAACTTGATGGTGAGAATGTCGAACATCACGCGGAAGGTTCGGCCGATTCCGTAATGCGAATCGCCCGCCGCGCGCGGCGTATTGCGAATGGGCACTTCGGCCACGCGCGCGCCGTAAAAGCTGGCCAGCGCGGGAATGAAGCGGTGGAGTTCTCCGTACAGATTGACGTCCTTGAGAACCTCCGCCCTATACGCCTTGAAAGTGGTGCCGAAATCGCGCAATGCCACGCCCGACACTTTCGCCATCAGCCAGTTGGCAATGCGCGACGGGATCTTGCGCATGATGGCGTTGTCCACGCGATGCTTGCGCCAGCCGCTGGCGATATCGAAGCCCTCATCGATCTTCTGCAGCAGCGCAGGAATATCCTCAGGCGCGTGCTGCAAATCGCCATCCATGGCGATGATGACGTCGCCCTTAGCTTCGTGAAAGCCGGCCGAGAGCGCCGCGGTCTGCCCGAAATTGCGCCGCAGCCGGATAATCTTGAGGTGGCCGTCGGTCTCCACCAGGTTGGCCAATAGTTCGAAGCTGCGGTCGGTCGAGGCATCGTCCACGAAGAGAATTTCGTACGGACGCTGCGCCTGCTCGAGGACAAGAGTCAGGCGGTCGTACAGCGGGAGGATGGAAGGCTCCTCGTTGTGAATCGGGATGACGATCGACAGCATGCGCAGAAACCTCCAGTTTAGCACCCGCCGCGGGCAAGCATGCTATACTGCCGCGTCTAATGGACCGCCTCCCCTTTCAGGCCACCCCTGCCGGCGCGCTCTACGACCGCATCGCCGTGCTGCCGGCCGCCATCGTGCTCGACAACGTGCGCAGTCTGTATAACGTAGGCGCCTTCTTTCGCACTGCCGATGCCGCGCGCATCGAGAAACTTTGGTTATGCGGAATTACCGGCCGTCCCCCCAAGCACGCCATCACCAAGACCGCACTCGGGGCCGAGGATACCGTGCCGTGGGAGCATGCCTGGGATCCCGTGTCCGTGGTGCAGGCGATGCGGGAGGGCGGGCGCGAGGTGGCTGCCATCGAAACTTCATTGCACGCGGTGGACCTGTTCGATTGGACGCCGCGATTTCCCGTCGCGGTAATCTTCGGCCACGAAGTAGAAGGCATCCGCCCCGAAATATCGCAGTTGTGTGACACCCACGTCAGGATTCCCATGCTGGGCACTAAGCACTCGCTGAACGTCGCCACGGCAGGGGGTGTGGTGATGTATGAACTGCTCCGCAAATATCGAGAGTTAGCACGTTGAACCGGATTCCGTTCTCATGCGGTACCCTGAGATTTGTCACGGACGCTGCCACGCCTGCGCATGAACCTGGATTTTATGCCCTCCCCGGCTGAAGACCATCCGGGGCTATTCATCCGCGACCCGTACCGTTTTTCCGACGCCATGCTGATCATTCCTCCCGTGCTGGTGGAGTGTCTGCAATGCTTCGACGGCAGCCAGACCGATCTCGACCTTCGTTCGTCGCTGGTGAAGGCCACCGGCAGCCTGGATGTCAGCGACATCGAGCGGCATCTCATCGAGACCCTGAGCAATGCCGGGTTTTTGGAAGACGAAAAGTTCGCCCACATGGAGGCGGACCGCCGCCGCGAGTTCGCTGCCCAGCCCATGCGTGAGCCTTCGCATGCCGGTTCGGCGTATCCGGCGGACCCCGCCGAGATGCGGGAGACCATGGCGGAGTACATGACCGATGGAGAGGCCCCCGCCCCGACCGAAGCCGACGGACTCTTCGCCATCGCCGCGCCGCATGTGAGCCCGCAAGGCGGCTGGCAGAGTTACCGCGATGCCTACCGGATGCTGCGTCCGGAGCACAAGAACCGCACGTTCGTCATCCTCGCCACATCGCATTACGGCGAACCCGAGCGGTTCGGCCTGACGCGGAAGACCTACCGCACGCCGCTGGGCGATACGCCCACCGACATCGCGATGGTGGACTGGCTGGCGAAGCGCTCCGGCGATGCCGTGGAGATGGAGGATTACTGCCACTCCTTCGAGCACACGGTGGAGTTGCAGGTGATTTTTCTGCAGCATGTTCTGGGGCCGGACGTCCGCATACTGCCGATCCTGTGCGGATCGTTCGCGCGCAGCATCTACCAGGGCGGGATGCCTGAGGATGACGACAAGGTGAAGCGGTTCCTGGAAGCGTTGGGCGAGTTGCGCGATCGCGAAGGCGACAAGCTCTTCTGGATTCTGGGCGTCGATATGGCGCACATGGGCGTGCGCTACCAAGATCGTTTCGAGGCGCTGGCTGGCGAAGGGGCCATGACCGAAGTGGCCGAGCGCGACGAGAGCCGGATCGAACGCATTAACCAACTCGATGCTGGAGGTTTCTGGGACCTGGTGCGCCAGAACCACGACGATTTGAAATGGTGCGGCTCCTCGCCGTTCTACACCTTCCTGAAGACTGCTCCCCCGTCGCGTGGAGAATTGCTCCGCTATGAGCAGTGGAACATCGACGAGAAGAGCGTCGTCAGCTTCGCCGGAATGGCATTTCGGAAGTAGCGCGGGCTAGCCAATCGTAGCCAGCACTTCGCCGGCGGTGACGGTCGCTCCCTCTTTGGTGTTGACGCTGAGTACCGTTCCCGCCCGCGAGGCTTTCATCTCGTTCTGCATCTTCATCGCTTCTACCACCAGCAAGCCCTGGCCGGCTTCCACCGCATCGCCGGCAGATACCAGGACGCGGACCACCTTTCCGGGCATGGGAGCGAGAATGGTCTGCACTCCCTCGCCTCCGCGGCCGCCGGACTTGCGGCTGAAGCGGCGCGGATCGCGCACGTCAATCTCGAAACGGAAACCGTCGATCACTACCACCAATCCGCCCGGCACTTCCTCCACCCGCGCATCGTAACTGCGGCCGTCCATCAGCACCGAATAGACGTTCGGCTCAGCGATCTCCACCTGCGCCCACCGCTCCTCGCCGCCCAATCGAAATCGACACTCGGGCGCAGGCGCCAGAATCTCGATCTGGTTGTCCGCCCCGTTAATCGTCAGATCCAGTTTCATCGCAGCAGGCCCCTTCGCCCGGCCGTGAGCCACGGGCTTGCGCCGTCGGAGCGCACATTAGCGGGCTGCTCACTGCGCGACCGGAAATGCAGCGCCGCAGTGAGCGCGGCAACGGCCGCCAGATGGTCCGGCGGCTTAGGCGCCTGGTGGCGCTGGAAGAACTCTTCGATGAATCCGGTATGCAGGTTGCCGGCGCGGAACTCCGGATCCTCCAGAATTTGCCGGAAGAAGCCGATGTTCGTGCGAATGCCACCTACGTCGTATTCCCGCAGTGCTCGGATTGTGCGCTCCGTGGCCTCTTCGCGTGTGGCGGCCCAGACGGCAAGCTTGGCCAGCAGCGGGTCGTACTCCATCGGGACGGTCCAGCCATCGTAGACACAGCCATCCAGGCGGACGCCGGGCCCCATGGGACGCGAAAGGCGCGTCAGCTTGCCGGGGTAGGGCAGGAAATCGTTGTACGGATCTTCCGCGTAGATGCGGCACTCAATGGCCGATCCGCGCCATGCCACCTGCTCCTGCGTGAACGGCAGGCGCCCGCCCGCGGCCACTTCCACCTGCAGCTTCACCAGGTCGAGCCCGGTCACCAACTCGGTCACCGGATGTTCCACCTGCAGGCGCGTGTTCATCTCCAGAAAGTAGAAGCGCCGGTCGCGGTCCACCAGAAACTCCACGGTGCCGGCGTTGTAATAGCCCGCCGCGCGCGCGGCGCGAATGGCCGCTTCGCCCATCGCCTGGCGCATCTCGGGATACTGCGCGATCAGCGGGGAAGGGCACTCTTCGATCACCTTTTGGTGCCTCCGCTGGATGGAGCATTCGCGCTCGCCCAGGTGCACCATGTTGCCGTGCTGGTCTCCGAAGAGCTGGATTTCGATATGGCGCGGCTGCTGCACCAACTTCTCCACGTAAATGGCGGGATTGCGGAACGACCGGCCTGCCTCGCTGGCAGCGTCGCGCAGCGCCGATTCCAGATCGCTCTCGCGCTCCACTGCGCGCATGCCCTTGCCGCCGCCGCCCGCAACCGCCTTCAAGAGGACCGGATAGCCGTGCCGGCGGCCGAACTCGCGGGCTTCATCGAGCGTGATCTCGTGATCGATGCCCGGCACCACGGGCGCGCCTCCCGCGATGGCGAGCTTCCGCGCCGCCGTCTTCGAGCCCATCGCGCGAATGGAAGCGGACGAGGGTCCAATAAACACGATGCCGGCGTCTTCGCAGGCCGCCGCGAAATCGGCATTCTCGCTCAGGAATCCATAGCCCGGATGGATGGCTTCGGCGCCGTGCTTGCGGGCGGCCTCCAGAATGCGGTCGATGCGCAGGTAGCTTTCGGCGGATGGCGAAGGGCCGATGTGCTCCGCTTCGTCCGCCATGCGCACGTGCAGCGAAGTGCGATCGGCATCGGAGAACACGCCTACCGTGCGGATTCCCATCTCGCGCAGGGTGCGCATCACGCGCACGGCAATCTCACCGCGATTGGCAACCAGGACCTTGCGGAACATTCGCAGATTGTACCAAGCGTTAGTGGGGCTGTGGTCGAACTCACAGGCGGGTCACTTTAATAAGGCCGACCTTGCTAGAATTGTAAAGACC
Organism: uncultured Solibacteraceae bacterium; assembly: GCA_963815475.1. GTDB lineage: Bacteria > Acidobacteriota > Terriglobia > Bryobacterales > Bryobacteraceae > Sulfopaludibacter. Next base: position 5,812,094 of record CAWFHD010000003.1, read on the forward strand.
TCATGCCCCTCGACTCCATTGAAGGTTCCCTCAAAGAGCGCGGGGTGCGCCTCACCCGGCAACGACAGATCCTGCTGGAACTCATCGATAAGACGGGTGAGCACCTGGATGCCGACCGCCTCTACGAACTGGCTAAAGAGAAAGACCCCAAGATCAACCGGGTCACTGTCTATCGCACGCTCAAGATGCTCAAGGAAGGCGGGCTGGTGGATGAGCTCGATCTCATGCATTACGGCGGCGATCAGCATTATTACGAGACTCGCCTCAAGCAGGAGCACGCCCACGTCATCTGCCTTCGCTGCGGCAAGGTGGAAGAGTTTTTCGGCGAGCCGCTGCAGCGGCTGCGGAAACAGATTGAGAGTCACTTCGGTTTTCAGGTGCTGCTGGCCCGCACCGAAGTGGGTGGTTACTGCTCCCATTGCCAGAGCCTGCGCGCGCGCGAAGTAGAGGAACTGCGCACGCTCCCCGCGGAAACCCCCAAACGTTCGGCCCCGGCCCGTAAAGCCAAGGCGCGTCGATAGGCTAACCCAATGGAACCCGCCCCGGTCTCGACACCCGGCTTGGAGCCCGCGTCGTTTGTAGTGATCGACCCGAGCGGCCATCGCACGCGCGTTCCCGTGGACCCGCTGCCGTTTCGCATCGGGCGCTCCCCGGAAAGCAGCCTCATCATCCGCGACAGCCGCGCTTCCCGCAATCATGCGCAAGTTCTCGCCGAGGCCGGCGAATATTGGATCGAGGACCTGAAAAGCCGCCACGGCACCTTCGTAAATGGCAAGCGCGTCACGCGCCAGGCCCTGCACAATTCCGACAAGATCGAATTCGGCGCGCAGGATTCCTACCAGCTCATCTTCGCGTTGGATGGCGCTGAACTGAAGCGCTTAATGGACCAACTGGGCGCTTCCGAAAAATCGCCGGCCTCATCCTCATCGGGCATTGTGGGCGGCAACCTTGGCAAGTTGCGCGCCATCCTGGACCTGGCGCGCACCCTGCAAAGCTCCTTCTCCGTGGACGATGTGCTGGCATCGGTGGTGGATACCGCGCTCGCCATTACCAGCGCCGAGCGCGGCTTCCTCATGCTCAAGTCTCCGCATGGGCTGGAGACGCGCGTGGCGCGCCATCGCAAAGGCCATAAGCTTCACGACAGCGACCTGCGCGTGCCCCGTGAAGTGCTGCACCGCGCCCTGCAGCACCGCCGCGAACTGCTCTCCATGAATTTCGATCCGATCAGCGCCGGCGAGACCAGGCCGCAGAACAGCATCGCCGATCTGGAACTGCGGAGCGTGGTCTGCGTGCCGCTGGTGCGCATTCGGGCCGGGCAGGGCGATGCCACCAGCGTGCTGGCTACCGGCAGCGAGACGGTGGGAGTGCTGTACATGGATTCGCGCATCTCGGCGGCGGATCTGGCAGGCGGCAATCGCGAACTGCTGCAGACGCTGGCCATCGAAGCGTCCATCGTGCTGGAGAACGCGCGCTTGCTGGAAGAGGAGCGCGCCAAGCATCAGATGGAAGAGGAACTGCACCTGGCCCGGACCATCCAGCAGAGCTTGCTGCCGGGTTCGCTGCCTTCCGACGGGTGGATCTCCGCGGCCGGCAGCAGTGTGGCCTCCCGCGAAGTGGGCGGCGACTATTACGATGTCACCCCGGTCACGGCCGACTGCTGGGCGGTGGTGGTGGCCGATGTTTCAGGCAAGGGCGTGAGCTCGGCGCTATTAGCCTCGCTGCTGCAAGGAGCGCTGATCACTGCAACCGATCATCCGGAAGCCATGGTGAGTCGCGTGGAACGGCTGAACCGTTTCCTGCTGAGCCGCACCGGCGGCGAAAAGTATGCCACCCTGCTTTACGGCCTGCTCAATTCCGATGGCAGTCTGTACTACGTAAATGCGGCGCAGTGCCCGCCGCTGGTGGTGCGGCCCGATGGCTCCATGCATGAATTGGAGACCACGAGCATGCCTGTCGGTTTGCTGGAAACCGCGGAGTTTCCTTCGGCCGAATACCGCCTCGTGCCCGGCGACAAGCTGGTGATTTACTCGGACGGAGTCACTGAGGCGCAGGACATCGCCGGCAATTTCTTCGGCAAGAAGCGTCTCCGCGACGTGCTGGCCGCGCACGCTGCCAGCCGCTGTGGCGAACTGCACGACGCCATCCAGGAAGCCGTCGCCTCTTTCGCCGAAGGAGCCCCGCAATCCGACGACATCACCGTCGTCGTCCTCGAGTTCAGGCCGTAGCGTAGGCCGTCCCAGTCCCGGCCAGGATCCCCGCGAATTTTCCCTTGCATTGATGGTGTACTAAGGGTAATAATACACTCGTGATCCCGTTCGGGCTTACCTTCCGACCTGGCATTTCGCTTTACGAACAGGTGGTCTATGCTGCTCGTAAAGCGATTGTTTCCGGCCAGTTGCGCCCAGGCGATCCATTCCCTTCAGTCCGAACTCTCAGCAAAGAGCTGAAGATCAACCCCAACACCGCCCACAAAGTCATCCTGTACCTAACCAACGAAGGCCTGGTCGAGATCCGACCGGGAATCGGCACCGTGGTTGCGAATTTGCCTCCCGCCACCGCCGCTGCCTGCGCCGACCTGCTGGGCAGCGAACTGGAAGTTCTGGTGGTGGAAGCCAAGAAACTGGGGATGCCACTGGCGGAGGTTATGACGGCTCTGTCCGACCACTGGGAACGCATTGGCGGGCCGGAATCGCTGGCGCCCGCCCACCTCGAAGACGGAGTAAAAACCGAATGAGTGATCCCATCCAAACCCGAAATCTATCCAAGGCATTTCGCCACCATGACGCGGTGCGTCAACTGGAATTGGCAGTGCCCTCGGGAAGCATCTACGGTCTCATCGGGCCGAATGGCGCCGGCAAAACCACCACCATCAAACTGCTGATGAACATCCTGCGGCCCAGCGCCGGCACGGCGCAGGTCCTGGGCGTGCATTCCCGCCGCCTTGGAGCGCGCGAGTTGGAGCGCATCGGCTACGTTTCCGAGAACCAGGAGCTGCCCGACGAGATGACCGTCGAGTACTTCCTCCGCTACCTGCAGCCGTTCTACTCCACCTGGGACGATCCACTGGCCGACGAAATGGTTCGCCAGTTCGACCTGCCGCGCGACCGCCGCTTGCGCCATCTGTCGCGCGGCATGCGCATGAAGGTAGCGCTGACTTCGTCGCTGGCCTATCGCCCGAAACTGATCGTTCTCGACGAGCCGTTCACCGGCCTCGACGCACTGGTGCGGCAGGAGCTGATCCAGGGCCTGCTGGAGCGGGCCGATGGCGCCACCATCCTGATCTCCTCCCACGACCTGGCCGAAATTGAAAGCTTCGCCAGCCACATCGGCTATCTGGAAGAGGGGCGCCTGCGCTTCACCGAGGAGACCAGCGCGTTGGCCCAACGCTTCCGCCAGGTGGAAGTGGTGTTCGACGATCCGCCCGCGCTGCCCTCGAATTGGCCGCGTGACTGGATGCAGCCGCAAACCTCGTCGGCGGTTCTGCGCTTCGTCGACAGCCATTTCGATCGCGAGCGTACCGCGGCGGAACTAGGGCGTCTCTTCCCGCAGGCGCGCAAAATCGCGTACACACCGATGGCGTTGAAGGACATCTTCGTGGCGCTGGCGATGGCAGGAAGACCGGCCGCGGCGGCTTGAGGAGATACCCGTGCGACAGACACTCCACATCTTCCGCAAAGACCTCCGATTCCTGTGGGCGCCCATCCTCGCAGTGCTCGCGCTCACCGCACTTGCTGCCTGGAGTTTCTCCATAGATCCGGCGAGGCTCGGCTGCGGGAATGCGCGGGCCGACGCCATTCCCACGCTCATTACCGTGATCCAGTTGTTGAGTTGGGTCGCGCTGGTAGCCACCGCGATTTACAAAGAGCCGCCGGCCGGCGACCGCCAGTTCTGGATCACGCGGCCCTACCGGTGGACCAGCCTGGTCGCGGCCAAGGCCCTGCTGATTGTCGCGTGCATCAACGTCCCGTATTTCATCTCCGATGTGGTCATCCTGTCCGCTCGCGGCCTTTCACCGTCCTTCGGCGCGCTGGTGGCACGGCAGGCCGTGATCACGGGCCTCTTCCTTTTGCCAGCTGCGGCCCTCGCTGCAGTCACCCGCCACTCGGCACAGATCGGGACGACCATCCTTGCGGTCCTGGTGCTGCTAACGATTACTGCCAACCTCAGGCGGAATTCGGTAGCATCGTCGGACTCCCGGGATTTTGTGATTCTCGCCGTTCTGGCGGGCACGGCTCTGTGCGTGATGGTCTGGCAGTACGCGCTGCGTCGCACCGCGGTGGCGCGCGGGCTACTGGCCGCCGGCAGCGCATTGTGTTTTGCGATCCTGATGACGAATCCCATGGTCGCCGCGAACACTCTTTCCTGGCCGGAGTCCGAGTCCGCCGAGGTCGGCCCGGTGCATCTCTGCTTCGCCACAGACATGGTCCCCGGCAAGTGTCCCGTCTGGGACGGGCACGAGATAGCCGATTCGTTTTCCGTTCGTATCGAAGGCCTGCCCCCAGGTACGCGCGCGGAGCCGGAGGTACTCAGCCTGCAGATTGACGGCCCCAACGGACCGCGGTGGAGTTTCGGGTGGCACCCGCCCACGACCGTCCAACCGGACAGCATCGGCTGGCTCTGGGCCTGGATCCGGTCGGACCAGGGGTTAGGACGCTGGCTGGATGTGGATATCGGGGACCGCCTGGCCGAAAGGCTGCGATTGCGGCCAGTGAATCTGCGGCTGTCCGTCGGGATGACCATTTACCGTCCGATCGCCACTGTGAGCCTGCCGCCGGACGGCAGCCCGCGCCGGATCGACGGCGTCGGCGTCTGCTCTCTCGATTCGCTGGGCGGATTCGGCCCGTCGAAATTCCTGTGCCGTGGCGCGGCGGCTCCCTCGGTGCGAGTCGCGCTGAACGATGGCTCGGTCTTCGGCGGCGCATTCACTTACCGGAGTTTGTTCCAACCTAGTCCGGTCTTCGAAATCTCCACGAGCATCGAGCCACCGATTTCGTCGGCGATGCAACTCACCACCGAACAGCCGATCGCTCACATCCGCCGCGACCTGGTAATGACGAACGTTCAGCTCAAGCACATCGAGGCAAGGCCATGAAGCAGACCCTCCACATCTTGGCGAAGGATGCGCGCCGGTCGTGGTCTCTCGTCGCGGTCGTTGTGGCCATGAATGCGATTTTGGCCTGGTTGACGCCGCTATGGGTGCCGTCTTACGGGAACGGAACGGTAAACGTGAACTACACGGTGGACTTGCTGCAAGTCTTCTTGCCCGTAGCCTGGTGGTGCACTATCGCCCACGTGATTCACGGTGAGCGGTTGGTAGGGGACAGGCAATTTTGGATTACGCGACCCTACTCGTGGAAGAGCCTGGTCGCGGCCAAGGTGCTGTTCTGCGTTGTATTCCTGATCCTGCCCTTCCTGGTTTCCGACTGCGTGATCCTCTCCGCTACCGGCTTCTCTCCCTGGGGACTGATTCCGGCGCTGCTGTGGAAGCAGTGTAAGACCGCCGGTGTGTTTATGCTGCCCCCGTTTCTCTTAGCCGCGCTCACGCGTCGCCTGCGCCAGTTCCTGCTGGTCTGTTTCGCCCTCCTCATCTCGTTTTTCGTGTTGATCCAGCTCGAGCCCCTCCACCCGTCGCAAACGGTGGTGACGGCTTTGGCGAACCCCTCACGGCCCGCGAGTTTTGTAAGCGAGTGGGGATTTCCCTTCTTGTACGTTGGCGGCGGGCTGGCTCTGTTGCTGTGGCAATATGCCCGGCGTCAGACAGCTATCGTCCGCGCCATCGCCATTGCGATCTACGCCTGCTGCGTGCTATTGCCGGCGTGGCCGTCGAAGCCGATTCCGCCTTCGACCGCCCAGGCACAACCGTCCGAGTTTCCGGATGTGTCAGTGTTCTTTGCGCCATCGCGCGGCGCTCTGAGGCAGGCAGAACTGTCCGGGACACCCGACCAGATTCAGGTAGATATTCCCATCGAACTGTCTGGACGCAGCCGCGAATTGTTGGCGTGCGAACTGGCGTCTATCCGGCTCGCTCCGGAGCGTGGCGACACCTGGGCTTCGTCATGGAACTGGTTCACCAACATTGCCACACGCCAGGGTGGAGATTGGATGGAATTTCATCTCAATCCGAAGGCTTTTCAAGAGCTCAATCGCGGTCCAGTGGACCTGCAAGCAGTTTTAGGCGTCACCGTGTACGAGCGCCAAACGTCGGCGACGTTGCGAACTCGCGGCGAATGGACGAAGGTTCCCGGTCTGGGCATGGTTGCGGTAGAGGGCGAACCGTTTTCGAACTACCTGTGGTTTCGCATTCCGCTGCAGTACCCGACGCAGAAATTCAGGTGGACCATTCGAGTGCCGGATTCGGCCGAGCTATATCACGGGCAGTGGATGGGAAGCTATCCGCCCGATTCGAACATCCACATCTCGCCAGTGGTCTCCTATGCAGCAGTCGAAACGAACAATTGGCGCGTTAGGTTGCCCCAACAGTTCGAGGGCGAGTTCATCGTGGACCGTCCGATCGGAATCGTCCGCAGGGATTTGTGGATTTCCGCCATCCGGTTGAGCGACTACGTGGTGAGAGATTCCAATAAAAAGAGGCCCCGGTAACAAGCCGGAGCCCTGAGAGGAGGACAAAACTCAGCCGAACCCCGCCAAACCGGTGTCGTGGCTGCCTACAATACACATATCGGCCGCCTTGAGTTTTTCTTTATCTCAAAATCTGTTTCCTTTGGCCGATAAGACAAAAGTGAAGGTTTCCAGACTCCTTGTGGTTGGTGCCTGTGCGCTTGCGGTGACGGTGGGAACGGTTATGTTCCGGCCGACTCCCAAAGCAGCTAACCGCCACGTACAGCACCAGATACAAGCCAACGGACCGGTCGCAGACTCCTGGCAGTCCGCCGATCCATCGGAAATGCCCCCCGCGATAGCGGCCAGAACCCCTGTCGCGCCAAAAACCAGTACCGCTGGTGATTGAACCCCTGTAGAGAAATCCCCCTAAACGGGTTCAGACGCCATTTAATTCGCTACACCTTCATACGATCGAGCTTGCGATAGAGCGTCTTCCGCTCGATTCCGAGAATCTGCGCCGCCTTGCTCTTATTCCCGCCGGTCGCCGACAGCACCTTGCGGATCTGGTCCTCTTCCGCTTCGGCCAGGCTCTCCACCGGCTTTTCCCGCGACTCCATCACGGTCAGTCCGGCCCGCACCGCATCGGCATCCAACCGATCCGCCAGAATCACCAACCGCTCGATCATGTGCTGCAACTGGCGCACATTGCCGGGCCAGGTGTAATCTTGCAGTGCCTTCACGCCCGAATCCATCAGCTTCACGTCGCGATTGTACCGGCCGTTGTACTTGTTCACGTAGAAGCGAGCCAGCAAAGGAATGTCGCTGCGCCGCTCGCGCAATGGCGGAATCGTGATGCGGACCGTGTTCAGCCGATACCAAAGGTCCTCACGAAACTTGCTGTTGTCCACCATATTCTGCAGATCGCGATTGGTGGCCGCTACCACCCGCACATCCACTTCCTTGGAACGCGACGCGCCCACCGGACGGATCTCGCGGCCTTCTAGAAAGCGCAGCAGCGCCAATTGGAAATTCGATTCGATCTCGCCGATCTCGTCCAGGAACACCGTCCCGCGATTCGCCGCTTCGAACACGCCCACGCGGTCGCGGTCAGATCCGGTGAACGCCCCGCGCATCGCGCCGAACAGTTCGCTCTCTAGCAGTGACGGCGTGATCGCGCCGCAATCCACCGGCACGAACGGCTGGGCGGCGCGCTTGCTGTTGCGATGAATCATGCGTGCCACCAGTTCCTTGCCCGTTCCGGTCTCGCCCTCGATCACTACCGTGGCATCGGTGGGCGCCACGCGCGCCACAATCTTGTAAATGTCTACCATGCCGGACGAACTGCCGATCATCTCGGTCTCCGGCAGTTCCTCTTCCTCGGCTTCGCCATCGTTGCTGTCGTGCACCGCTTCGGCCCGCTCGATGGCATCCAACATCACGTCCAGGTCGAACGGCTTGGCAATGTAATCGAACACACCGCCGCGTGTTGCCGCCATGGTGGTTTCCATGGTGCCGCGCCCCGTCATCAGGATCACGGAGCAGTTCGGGTCCTGCTTCTTGGCCTCGTGCAGCACATCCAGGCCGGTGCCCTCATCGATATAAATATCCGAGATCACAATCGGGTAGGAGCTGCCGCGCAGGCGCTCCATGGCCTCGCCCGTGGTGGATACGGCGTCCACGGCGTACCCCTTTTCTTCCAGGGCCGTCAGGATTGTAAACTGCAGGGCCGGATCGTCTTCAACTAAAAGTAGTCTTTGCATCAATGTCGTTCCGCCACGGTAGGCACGGGAGCCACGGCCGCCGGTAGCACCAGCGTAAAGCATGAACCGATACCAGGTTGGCTGATCACGTCGATCTGACCTCCGTGCTGTTCCACGATCTGTTGGACGATAGACAGCCCGATTCCGGTGCCTGCTTCTCCGGATTCTTCGGCCTTTTTTGTGCGATAAAACTTCTGGAAGATCTGCTTGACTTCCTTCTGGTCCATGCCGATCCCCTGGTCCTTCACCGCAATCCGAATGTGGCTGTCAACTTTCCTCGCAGTTACCGAAACCTCGGTATCGCGGGGTGAATACTTCACCGCGTTGGTAAGTAAATTGTAGCAAGCGTACTCCATCAACTCACGGTCTCCAGTGAGTTGCAGATCTTCCGAAATCGGCTCCAACTGAACCGCGATGCGCTTCCGCTCTGCCAGCGGGCGCGCGCGCTCCACGCACAGTTCCACCATCTGCTTCACCGGAATGCTCTCGCGTTTCAGTTCCATCTGCCCGGCCGAAAGCCGCTCCACACTCAGGAACACCTCCACCATACGCGCCAGCCGCTTCGACTCCGAATTGATGAGCATTGCGATCTGCTTGCGCTTTTCGTCGTTGAGCGCGTAGCGCGAGATCAACTCACTCGATCCCTGGATGGCCGAAAGCGGCGTCCGCATCTCATGCGTCACAAACTGCATGGCCTGCTGGTAGCGTGTACGCGAGGCCTGCTCAATCCGCCAGTTCCGCCGCACCACCAGGTGGTAATATGCCGCCGCCGCGAGCATGGTGAACCAGGCCACCGACACCGGCGTCGCGAACGAAAACACCAGCCGATGGCGGAAGAACAGATAGGGCGTGAAGAACGAGATCGCGAGCACGGAAAGGCCGCCCGCATACGCCCACCAGCCCGGCAGGTAGCGGAAGCTCAGCCCGATGGCCGTCACCAGGCCCAGGCAGAAGAGGAATACCCAGATGTTCTCCACGTCGGTGATGTAGAGCCCCTGCGCCATGGTCTCGAACGCCTCGGCGTGGATTTCGATGCCGGGCGTGGGGACGTTCTTTTCCTGCGGCGTGAACAGTTGGTCATGCTGCATGGTGGTGGCGGTCAGGCCTACGAACACCACCTTGTCGCGAAGTTGCCCGGCGAGCGTCGGTTTTTTCAGGAGCGCCGCTAGCGAAATGCGCGGCAGTCGCGCGGGCGGCGGAATGTAGCGCACGCGCAGAAACCGCCCGGTGCGGCGCACTCGTGTCACCCACGATTCCTCGTTGACGATCGGAATGGGAATAATGGCGGAGCCCACCTGCAGGTCGGTGGGCGATTCCACTATAGACGGCGCGCCGCGGCTCAGACGGAACGCTTCGAGCGACAGCGCCCACAGCTTGGTCCGTCCCGCGGCCTTCTCCAGGGGGATGGCGCGCGTGATGGAATCGTTCCCATCGGGCGCGGCGGAAACGTGGCCGATCGCGGGTTCAGGTCGACAGTCGCGGAACTCCGGGAGCGGGAACTCCCACCCGGACTCAAGCAGTTCGGCGTCCAGCGCCAGGTTGGGTGTGGCGCAGAGGGCGGCAGCCAGATCGCGATTGGCCTGCGCGTCGGCGGTGCGGTCGGCCAGGATGACGTCGATGGCGACGGCTTTGGGCGATGCGGCTGCCACCGAGCGGAGCGCTCTCGCCAGCGGCCCCCGCATTCCGGACATGCCGCCGAATTCCCGCAGCGCCGCTTCGTCGATCCCGAGCACCACCGATTGCGTCTTCCAAGGCGCGGGCCGGTAGTTGCGGAACATTACGTCGTACGCCGCATTGTCGAGTTGCACGCCGAAGAGCCAACTGCCTATGACGGCCACCAGGAACGCCGTCGCCAGCAGCGCCACGTATCTCGCCGTGCTCTTCCACCCGGGGGAGGACATGCCAATAGTTTCAGTATAGGTGGCCCGGGGCAGTCCCTTTCGCCTGCCCGGTACTGGGCGTAGACTGTATGAATGATGCGGTGGGGTGTGGTGCTTCTCCTTTTACCTTGGTCGCTTTGCGCGGGGCAAGCCGGCGACATTGCGCGGGCCATCCGCGAGAACTCCTTCGACCACGACGAGTGTTACCGCGTTCGCGACCTCACCATCGTTAAGGAAGATCTCCGCATCTATCTCACCGACGGCCACCTGATCTTCGCGAAGCCAATCGCCGGCCGCCGGATCGCCGCCGTGTTTACCGCAGATGTGGAAGGTGGCGATGCCGAGGTCCTGCTGATGCCGCCCGATCACGCCGAGCGGCGCGCCCTGGCCAACTACACCAAGCAGCCCAATCTCGACGAGCATTTTCGCACCGCCATCTTCCTCTTCACCGGCGACGATTACGACGCCCTCATCTCGCAGTTCCCCAAGAGTCCCGCCAATAAGAAAACTCCCGAAGTGGCGCCGGACATGGACCAGCTCTGGACGTCGCTGCTGCGCAACATCGGCGGCAGCTACCAGACGCGGCTCACGCTCGACCTGCTGGGCGGTCCTTCACGCAAGCCCGGTCTGTTTGCCGCCATGGTCAGCAGCAGCAAATTGGGGAATTTCGACCTGGTAGTGGACCCGGACAGTACGGAGCAGATCTTCGTGGGGCAGGTGAAATCGCGCGAGGATCGCGTCTACTTCGACACCTGGACCAGTTTTCCCTTCCGCTCCTCACGCGACAATCCCGCGCCGCCCAAGACCGACCTGGTCACCAGCAATTACCGCATCGAAGCCACAGTGACGCCCGATCTTTCCATGTCCGTGGTGACCCGCGTCAAAGTGCGGAGCGTGCTGGATGGCGCCAAAGCGGTGCGCTTCGAAATCGCGCCCGCCATGACTGTCTCCGATGTTCTGGTGGACGGCAAGCCTGCCGAAGTGCTCCAGCGCGAATCGTTGCGGTCGAACCTGTTTTTTGGCGGAAACGGCGCGTTCCTGGTGGCGCCGCCCGAGCCACTCCGCGCCGGCCGCGATTACGAATTCGAGTTTCACCACTCCGGCAAGGTCATCCTGGATGCCGGCGACCGCGTCTTCTACGTCGCCGCGCGCGGCTATTGGTACCCCATTCACGGCATGCAGTTCACCGATTTCGACCTCACCTTCCGTTATCCGCAGGATCTCGACCTGGTGTCGGCCGGCGACGTAGTGGAAGACCGCACCGAGGGCGACGTTCACGTCACCCGCCGCCGCACTGCTGCGCCCGTCCGCATGGCGGGTTTCAATCTGGGTAACTACGCGCACGCCCGCGTGGAGCATGGCGCCTTCACTATCGACGTCTGCGCCAATCGGGCCCTGGAGCGTGCCTTGCAGCCGGGACCCTTGCCAGTCCTGCCGCAACCCGTGCCCTCGCGCCGTGCGCCGGTGCCGACCTCTATGCAGATGCCGGCACAGCCCAGTCCCACCGAACGCCTCCAGGGCCTGGCCTCCGATGTCATTTCCAGCATGGAGTTCATGAGCGCGCGCTTCGGTCCGCCGGCGCTGCCGCACTTGACCATCTCGCCCATTCCCGGCACCTTCGGACAAGGTTTTCCCGGCCTGATTTACCTCTCGACGCTGGCTTATCTGAAGACGCTGCCGGCGTCGCATGGGCCCGTCTCGCCCACGCAGCAACTTTACTTTCAGGACGTGCTGCTCACTCATGAAGTAGCGCACCAATGGTTCGGCAATCGCGTAGCTCCGGCTACCTACCGCGACAACTGGCTGATGGAAGCGTTGGCCAATTTTGCGGCGCTGCTCTACGTGGAAAAAATCAAGGGCGTGCATTCCACCGACATGATTCTGGATGGCTATAAGACTTCGCTGCTGGAGAAGGACAAGGAAGGGCAGACCATCGAATCGGCCGGCCCCATTGTGCTGGGCGGACGCCTGCAGAATTCACTGCAGCCCGCCGGGTGGCGCGAAATTACCTACGGCAAGGGCACCTGGATCATGCAGATGCTGCGCCGCCGCATAGGCGACCAGCCGTTCCTGAATCTGCTCGCGGAAATGCTGAAGCGATACGAACGGTCGGAGATCACCACCGAGCAGTTTCGCATGCTCGCCGCCGCCTACATGCCGCCGAAATCGGACGACCCCAAGCTGGAATCGTTCTTCGACCAGTGGGTGTACGGCACGGGAATCCCCACCTTGAAATTCGCCTACACCGTGAAAGGTCAGGCGCCCAATCTGAAGCTCACGGGAACACTCACGCAGTCCGACGTCAACGACGACTTCAGCGTCGCGGTGCCGATCGAAATCCAAGTGGCGCGAGGCCGCAGCAGTGACTCACTGGATTCGCACTGGAAGCGAGCCCGCGACATTCTCCGTGGCCCTGAAGCAAGCGCCCCTGAAAGTAACTCTCGACCCCAACCATGCAACGCTGCGGAAGTAGCTTGTTTTTAGCCACAGATCCACACAGATGAACACGGATAAACCACAAGTCACAAAACGCCTCTATTCGGAGGGTCTTACATTTGGGGGTTCAATCTGTGTGCATCGGTGTCCATCCGTGGCGAATTTATTCTTGGTCCTTCTAAACGGCAGGCCGAAGTGCCTGCCCTACCGGACGTCGCAGATGCAGGGCTTCGAGGAGCCCCTTCCACTTGCGCATCACCAGCTCAATTAAATTGAGCAGAATCGCCAAGGCCAGCAATCCGGGCCACAAATGCATCACCGACGCGATGCTTCGCCCATTCGAGTCGAATACCTGCTTCGGACTCGGATGGAAGCGGCCTCCGGTGGTGGATGCGATCTGGCGCAGCAGCGGCTCGTTATTGCCGTACTCCATCATTTCGTCTTCCTGCCGGTAAAATCCCACTTCGGGGAAGGCGCGCGAATCGGCCACCGGCCGAACGCGGAACAATCCCTGGTTCTGGCCGATATTCACACGTCCCAGATAGTGTCCCGCCGCTGCTTTGCTCACTTTCAGAGGCGCCTGAAACCCATTCGGCCCGAGCACGAAAATGTCGGGGATGGTCGCCGGATCATCCACATTCTTGCCCAGCCGATAGTCCACCACCAGTTCGTTGGCCGCGCGATCGTAGTCGGCCACCGTCTCGCTCTGCGGCGCATGCGGCAGCAGGTCGCGGAAGATGTTCGCCCAAAGTTTGTCGAAACCCGGCCACGTCACCCACTTTTCGGCCCACCGATTCTTGGCGTCCGACGTGAACACTGCGGCCCTCCCAAGACCGTACTGCCAGCGCACCAGCAGTGGGTCGGTCCGGTCCGCTTCCAGGATCGTGTCCGACGTGGGGCGCGCCTGAAAGCGGACATAGCCTTTCAGCGGAGGCGCGGTCTCCATGCCCACGCCGTCCAGAATCTCGGCCTGCTTGATGATCTTCGGCTGGATCGTCTTTTCCACGGCCGTGACGCCGGTGTGCTCCTCCACGTCGCGCAGCAAAATCTGCTCGAGGCCCGATGGGTCATTCAGGAAGTACGATTTCCCGTCGGCCGAGGACGCCACCTTCTCCAGGAATGCGCGGTTCACGTCCTGGCCCAACCCCACCGTCGAAATGGTGACGTGGTTGTTCACCGCCTCTTTGGTGAGCGTCATGCTGTCGCCCTCTTCCGAGATGCCGTCGGTGAGCAGCACGATGTGCTTGTACACCGCGGTCTGCGGCAGGATGCGCTGATAGGCTTCGGTCAGCGCGGGTGCAATCTGCGTGCCGCCATCGGGAGTGATGCCGGAAATCAGGTGCTTGATGGCCGCGCGATCGCTAGCCTTGCGCAGCGGCACGGCCCATTGAAATGAATTGTCGAAGATGAGCACGCCCACCGAGTCGATGTCCCGCAGATTCTCCACCACGCCGATGGCGGCCAGCCGCGCCAGCTCGATCTTGCGGCCCTCCATGGAGGACGACTTGTCGATGATCAGCACCACGGCTGTGCCTTCGGGCGAGCGCGGCGGCGCGAGTTTAGCCGGCAGGGTGCGTTCCAGCGCGTCTTCCGGCTGGTTCTTCTTCTCCACGTAGACGTTGTGGTCGCCCGCGATCCAGCATAGGCCGCCACCCTTCTTCGTGAAATCTTCCAGCGCTGTTTTTTGCGCCAGCGGGATGGTCTCCATGTTCCAGTTGTTGATCACGATCAACTGGTAGGCGTCCAGCTTGTCGGGAATGCCGTTGGGCGCGCGCTCCAGTTCGAACTGGTTGGCCTCCAGCGCGCGTGTCAGGTGCACCTCGCTGGCCGGCGGGTCGTTGGTCACCAGCAGCACGCGCGGACGCCGCAGCGTGAGCGCGTTTTCGAATCGCGCCTCGCCCAGTCCGGTCGCCGTGATCTTTCCCGCCAGCGCAATCGCGCCCACCGAATTCACCGTTGCCTGCACGCGCAGATGATTCGCGCCGGGCGCGAGCTGCGCCTGGTTAGTTCCGATCGACTTGCCTTCCGCCGTCAGTTCCACCGTAGCCTGCGCCGTCCCGGGAGACTCCACCGTCAGTTCGATGGGGAACCGCTCTCCGCTGAAAACCTGCCCGGGAACCGACACCGAGTCCAGCATCAGGCCGGGTTTGGGACGGCCCGCCAGCCGCACGGTATCGATGGGAATGCCGAGCTGCTGCGCCTGCCAGATGGCGCGCGACACGCTGCCCAGGTTCTCGTTGCCGTCCGAAATGAGCAGCAACCGGCCCACCATGCCCGCGGGCAGGGAAGCCGCGCCGTCGCGAATCGCGGTTTCAAGATCGGTGCCGTGCCCCGCCGCGTTGGCAGTGTGGCGCAGCGCCCAGCCATCCTTAGTGTGCTCGTTGAGAGCCGTGTTGCGCGTCACGCGCGCGAAGGGAATCACGCGGGTCCAGTGACGGCCGCGCGCGCTTTCTACGCGATCGGCGAAAGTCGATTCGGTCTTCAAGTCGTCGGGGGAAATGCTGGCCGAGGTGTCTGCCAGAATCGCCACGCCCACTTTGGTCTCATACACCGTGATGCGCGGCATTGCGAAGGCCAGCGCGATCGCCAAAAATGTGGCGGCCTTCAGCACTAGCGCCGTGCGGCGGCCCGAAAGACGCCATTCCCACGCCACCCACGCCAACGGCAACAGCGCCAGCAGCAGTCCCCACGGACGGTCGAAGGTCATCGACGCACCTCCTCCACCGGCTCGCTGGGTTTGTGCCGCATCAAAAGCGGTCCGCTGCGCTGCATGCGGCGGAAGCGGCCGTACATCAGCCACTCCGCCACCAGGCCGGCAGCGCCCAGCAGCGCCAGCCACGGCCATATATCGGTGGAACTGTCCACCATCGCGGCGAATCGCGGAATGCCCGTGTGCGCGTCGGCGGGCGGCGTCCACTTGGAGTCGCCGAGTTGTGGCAGCGTCAGCGAGTACAGATACTCCCTTTCTCCCGCCGTCACTTTCACAGCGCCTGGCGCGCCCGCAAAGAAATTCAAGGTACGATCGCGCAGCGTGAAGGGCAGCGGCGTGCCGTCCTCGGCAGTCACCTTGATGTCCTTCTCCACCGTCTGTTGATCGAGCGCCAGTTTCACTGTGCCCACACTGCCGCCCGAAATTTCCCAATGCCGGAAAATTTCCGGCGACACCCAGCGCAGCAGATTCGCGAACAGCAGCGGCGTTGCCAGCTCATAGCGCATCGCCGAATTCGAGGGGTGGAAGCCCAGCACGGCGACTTTTGGCTTGCCCGCGCGCGCCACCACCACCGGTCCTGCTTCCACGCTGCCCACCCGGATATCGTCCGGCGCGGCTTCGAAGATCGACACCTTATCCAGCTTGAAGTCCTTGGTGCGAAGGCCCGCGGCCACCGGGTCGGTAGCGTTCCAACCGCCGAACGCCACCTTCTCTACGCTGGTCCGCACCGGCACGGGCGAGCCCTGCGCCGGAGGATCGATCCAGATGGAGTCGGCCGTGGGACGCTGCGCCGGCACAAAGCGATCGAGAACCACCAGCCCGGTATCGTTGGCGCGGTATTCGGATGGCTTGCGATAAGTTGCCGCCACGCGCGGGGTCGCGTTCAGAACCGGCCTCAGCAGATCGGGCTCGTCGGAGTAAACCGTTACTTGCAGCGTGGGCTGCGCCGGCAATTCCAGCTCGGTGTGGTCGTCGGCGGGAAACGCATCGTGCGGTGAGAGCGTGACGCCCATGATTCCGGCGCTGGGGGCGCGGTATTGGAATGTCGCTTCTGTGTCGGACTGCGGCTTCACCGTGAGGTGTTCACTGGCGGCGGCCACGCGGGCGGCAGCTTGCGGCGGCCCAAAATCCAGCTTGAGGTTGGTCTCGCGCGGAACCGTGCCGTAGTTGTGCACCGAGACGTAGATTTCCCAAAGCGCCGGGTCGGCCGCGCTGCGGCGGGCGCCGATCTTGCGCAGGCCGGTGTTCTCCACCGCATCGGGAATCGTCAACATGCGCAGATTGTGGGGCGGAGGCGCGGAACCCGCGTCGTGTTCGGCAGTGCGCCCCGTGCCTACAAACGCAATCTCGCCGGCGCGACGTCCATCCTGCGATTGAATGTGGTGCGCGAACGAGAGGGCCTGGTCCAGATTGAGGGCCGTAGAGCCGGCTTGCGATGCCAGAATTGCCGCTTCCACTTTGCGATGGTCGGGCTCGAAGGCCGTGGCGGGAGTGGCCAAGGCATCCGCGCGAACCAGCATCACGCGATCGTGCAGCGGTATGGCGCGCAGATACTGGCGAGCCCGCTGGCGGGCAGCGTCCATCAAGGTGCGGCTGCCGGCGCGAGCGGCCATCCACGAAGAAGTGTCGAGCACGATCACATGGTCGTGCCCCGATTGCGCCGGGCTGCCCAATCGCAACTGGGCAATCGCCAGCAGCAGCAGGGCCATGCTGACCAACTGCAAAATCAGAGACCATGGCTGCTGAATCCGCCGCCGCCGAGCCGCCACCGCCGGCTGCTCCGAAGCCACCCAGAACCGAAGAGTCGAAACCACCTGCCGCCGCCGGGACCGATCCAATAGATAAAGAGCCACCGACACCGAAGCAATCGACCCGAATACCGCAGCGAATTGCAGGAAGCTGAGATTTAGAAAGTACAAGCGACTCTCCTCGCCGCGGATGCCAGTCCACGGCCCGTGCGCTTCATGCGATGCCTCGCGCTTTGATCAGGTCTCCGAAAACCACGCTTTCGAGCGATTGCGACGTTGCCACTCCGGCGTACCTTCCACCACTGCGCATCGCGATGTGCTGGATGCTTCCGGCGTATCCGTCGAAGGCTTCCGTGTAGCGCGCGCGCGCCGCTTCGTCGAAGTCCAGCTTCAGGCCTTCGCCCGTTTCTGCGTCGTGCAGTTCCAGTTCGCCAACCCACGGCGGCGTCCGGTCTTCGTCCGCCCACACCTGCATCAGCAGCAACTCATGGCCGAAGTCCACCAGGTGTTGCAGCGCCCGCTCGCAGCCTCCATCGTCGAGAAAATCGGAGATCACCACCACCAGGCCCCTCTGGGAAAACGTGGTGATGAACTGCCGGATCATGGCCTGATAGTCGGTGCGACCGCCCGCCTCGATTAAGCTGATAGCTTCCATGACGCGCCCGATGCGGTGCCGCCCGCCCGTGGAAAATGCCCTCTGCGTCAATCGATTGCTGAAGCCGTGCACCTCAATGGTGTCGTGGCGCACAAGGCCCACATAACACAGCACCGAGGCCAGCTTGCGCGCGTACTCCAGCTTTTCGCCGCCATGCGCCGTCATGGAATCGCTGACATCCAGCATGATGCGTATGGGAACGCGCGGCTCCACCTGGAACATCTTGAGGAACAGTTTTTCCAGGCGCAGGTAGGCGCGCCAGTTCACCGCGCGCAGATCGTCCCCGTGGTGGAAATTGCGATGGTCGAGAAACTCCTGACCCGCGCCGGCGAAGCGCGACGGATTGTGTCCGCCCACCAGCCCGGCAAAAGATTTTTGCCAGTGGATGGTGAGCCGTTCCAGTTTCTCCAGAAACTCCCGGTCTAGCAGCGGGGCGGCGGGCATACGGTTCCTACGCGACGGATGCCCGCGCGGTTACGCCCTTAATAATGGCGGTGAGAATGGTCTCCGGTGTCTGGCCGTCGGCATGAGCGTCGAAGTTCAAAATCACGCGATGCCGCAGCACCGCGGCTGCCACATGCTGCACGTCGTCCACTGCCAGGTGGAAGCGTCCGCGCATCAGCGCGTGCACCCGCCCGCATTCCACCAGCGCCTGCGCGCCGCGCGGCGAACTGCCGTAGCGGACATACTTGCGGGACAGTTCGTGCGCTTCCTTTTGCTCGGGCTGGGTCGCCATCACCAGTTGGATGGCGTATTCCTGCACGTGCGGCGCTACCAGCACTTCGCGGCACACCGAGCGAACCTCCGCGATGGCATCGCGATCCATCACCGCATTCGGAACCGCTTCTTCGCGCTGAATGGTGCGCTCCACAATGCGGCCCAGCTCTTCGCGGCTGGGATAGGTGACCAGGATCTTCATCAGGAAGCGGTCGAGCTGCGCTTCGGGCAGCGGATACGTGCCTTCCATTTCGATTGGATTCTGAGTTGCCATCACCAGGAAGGGCCGCTCCAGTTCGTGCGTGGTGGTGCCGCTGGTGACGGTCCGCTCCTGCATGGCCTCCAGCAGCGCCGATTGCGTTTTCGGCGTGGCGCGGTTGATTTCGTCCGCCAGCACCAGGTTGGCAAAGATCGGGCCCGGCTGGAAACGCAGACCCTTGCCGCCGCGGTCGTCGTTTTCGATAATCATGCTACCCACGATATCGGCGGGCATCAAGTCGGGTGTGAATTGGATGCGTGAGTATTTGAGTTGCAGTGTGCGCGCCAGTGTGCGCAGAAGAGTGGTTTTGCCCAGACCCGGAACGCCCTCCAGCAGCACATGGCCGCCGGCGAGCAGGCAGATCAGTACGCCTTCCACTACATCGTCCTGCCCAACAATGACTTTGGCTATTTCGGCGCGGACGGTGTTGAGCCGGCCCACGGCTTGTTGAAGAGTTGCTTCAGTTCCCACAATTTTAATTGTAGAGCACGCGTGACACGGGCGACTGAAAGCTGTTCAGTTTTTCGGGGTGAAGATTATACTTCGTTGCGAAGGCCGGCCTGCTCGCCGATCTTCTGTGCTAGAACGCTCAGCACTGAAGCCATCTCTCCCAGGGCGGCGCGCGCCTGCAGAGGAGCCACTGTGCGTGTGAAGCGATACCAGTGCTGCATCACTTTGTAGTCCATCACCAGAAGACGGTCTTCAAAGGATTGCAGACCCAAGCCAGGAGCATGCTGCAGCAGGTAGCTGATCATGCGGTAGTCGCGGTCCAACGACTGCCACAACGGATCGAGCTGCGCGCCGCTTTTGAGACGACCCTGAACTTCAGCAAAGCTGAACCGGTTGTCCTCTATTCCTTTTGACAGCACTGGCTGCTCCGAGAAGTTGCGCAATAGCAGAATGCAACTGTATCGGAACCAGTACACCAAAAGCACCAGGGAGAAGCCGATAATGAGTATGCTAGCGAGCATCGTTCTCCTGACTTAAGTTATCACAACCAGTGGTACTAGTCCAACCATGACGAGTGTAGCATCGGAGGTCCTCACAATCAATACCTTTCTGATAGAACTGTTCCCGAGTTTGTCTTAGTCCCAATCCCCCCAAAAGCGGGTATGGGGATTTCCGGAGTTCCCCTATGCCGCATAGGTCTAAATGCCTTGTAATGCGGCTTCTACATCCCTGCCCGGATATTCATAATCCATCAGCTCGCCCGATAAGTAGTGTTCGTAAGCCGACAAATCGAAATGCCCATGGGCGCTCAAACAGAACAAAATAGTACGTTTCATTCCTTGCGCACGCGCCATCAACGCTTCATCCATCGCTGCCCGGATCGCATGAGACGACTCCGGTGCCGGCAGGATTCCTTCCGTACGTGCGAATTGCACCGCAGCGTCGAAAACTGGTACCTGTGAGTACGCCTTGGCCTCGATCTGTCCGAGTTGTAAAAGATGACTCAAAAGCGGCGATGCGCCATGGTACCGCAGTCCCCCGGCATGTATCCCCGGCGGCACAAAATCGTGCCCCAAAGTGTACATCTTGATCAGCGGCGTGAGTTTAGCAGTGTCGCCATAATCGTAGGCGAACATACCTTTGGTCAGGCTGGGACAGGCCGCCGGTTCCACCGCCACAATCCGTGGACCCTTGCCCGCCAGCCGATCCAACACATAAGGTAACGCCAGTCCACCGAAATTACTGCCGCCGCCGAAGCAGCCGATCACCACGTCGGGCGATTCGTCTGCAATCTCCATCTGCAGTTTCGCCTCCTGGCCGATCACCGTCTGGTGCAGCATCACGTGATTTAAGACACTTCCCAGCGCGTAGTTGGTATCGGAGTGTGTGGCCGCATCCTCCACCGCTTCGCTGATGGCGATTCCGAGACTGCCCGGCGAATCGGGCGATTCCGCCAGCACCCCGCGACCCGCATTGGTGTGGTCGCTGGGACTGGCGAACACCTCGGCGCCCCACGTGTGCATCATCATCCGCCGATACGGTTTCTGATCGTAGCTGATGCGCACCATGTAAACCGTGCACTCCAGCCCGAAGAGGCGGCATGCCAGCGAAAGCGCGCTGCCCCATTGGCCAGCCCCGGTCTCCGTGGCCAGGCGACGAATGCCTGCCCGTTTGTTGTAGTATGCCTGCGCCACGGCGGTGTTGGGCTTGTGGCTGCCCGCCGGGCTCGTGCCCTCGTATTTGTAGTAAATGTGGGCCGGGGTGTCGAGCGCCTTTTCCAGGCGGCGCGCGCGATAAAGCGGCGTGGCGCGCCACATACGGTAGATATCCATCACTTCGCCAGGAATGTCGATGCTCGGTTTAGGCGAGAATTCCTGCTCGATGAGCTCCATGGGGAAGATCGGCGCCAGGTCCTGCGGTCCCAGCGGAGCGCGAGTCTGCGGATTCAACGGCGGGTCTAGCGGCACGGGAAGAGACGGCAACACGTTCAACCACGTAGTGGGAATCTGGCTATCGGCCAGCAGAAACTTGGAGGCTGCAGACATCGAAGGCTCATTGTATGACATGGAACAACCGTCCGCTCGGGCGCGTATCCATTCGGGAGGAGATTTCATGAATGTCAATTGGGCGCCCCTGTTTGGAAGCGCGCTGCTGCTGAGCGGCTGTATCGTCAGCCACACCGAAGCCGGGCCCACGCAGTACGATTCGCCCTCCTTTGAGCGCGGCGACGCCAAGGAGTTGAAACTCAATCTCGAAATCGGAGCCGGAGATCTCAAAGTGGGAACCGGCACGCGCAAGCTGATGCAGGCTTACTTCACCTATAACGTCCCATCCTGGAAGCCCCGAGTGGATTACAGCGTCGCCGGCGACGTGGGAACCATCGACGTCCGCCAGCCCAGCGGCCACCACGCCCACATCGGCAACATGAAATACGAATGGGACCTCCGCCTCAACCAGGACGTCCCTCTCGATCTCAAGCTAAACTTTGGGGCAGGGAAGGGGCAGCTCGATCTCGGCGGACTTTCCATGCGCAGCGTCGCCGTCGATATGGGAGTCGGCAGCCTCACGCTCGATCTTCGCGGCAGTCCCAAGCACGATTACAATGTGCGCGTGAATGGCGGTGTCGGTGAGGTGGTGTTGCGCTTGCCTTCGAACGTGGGCGTCTTCGCCGAAGCCGGTGGCGGCATCGGCGGCGTGAACACCCACAACCTCCGCCACGAGGACGGGCACTATGTGAACGACGCTTACGGCAAGAGTCCCGTGACCATCCGCATCAACGTGCAGGGTGGTGTCGGGTCCATCAAACTGCTCGGCGACTAACTTTAGTGAGCCTTGTCCGGCCGTGTGCCCGCTGCTAGACTCCCGCCATATGCGGACTGTGGTTCTTACACTTCTATGCGTCGCCGCTGCGGTAGCGCAGACCAACCGGGCAGGTTTCCCGGAAGGAAAGGCCATCGAGGTGGATTTCAGCAAGATGCAAGCCGCCCTGAAGGGGCCGCACTTTCACACCACCTTTTATGACTGCAAGGGCAAGAAGGACCACGCCTATGCTCGCCAGGGCAGCGTCTATTATGCGTGCCTGAACCAGAAGGATGTCTGCAGCGAGGAAACAGGCGTCACCATTCCTTTCAAGCTGATCGAAGGCTTGAATGCGAAGGAGCGCGAGCACGACGCCATCATGGCCGCCGGCCAGGCGAAATTGAAAGAAGCCATGCAGGAGCCCAAAATGCAGCGCGAGCCCGCGCCTCGTCCCGCCGCCGTAAAGCGGACGCCGCATTCAGCCACCACGACTGTGTCTCAGGTGTCCGCCGCCGACCTCGCCCCCGGCGCCGCCCCGGCAGCCATCGCCGACGACCAATTGCAGGGCGTCCCCGTCGGCACTACGCGCGCAGACCTCATCGAGAAACTGGGTAACCCGCACATGAAGATGACCGGCGATGTGGAGTATTACACGTACATGCTGGTCTCGGGCAATTCCGCGCTGATGGAACTGCAAGCGGGCAAGGTGACCAAGGTCCAGGTAGTGAAGGCGCGCTAGCAACCCACAGGCCGCATCCCGTTTAGCTTGCTAACCAAAACTGAAGGTCGAGCGTCTACCCTCAAGATGGCTCACGCAGGTAGAATATCTACTATCGATCGCCGGAATCCTATGGACGGCGGAGGAGTATAGATGCGATGGCTGCGGCGTAAGCAACGCGAGGACGAACTGGAGCGCGAACTGCGGTCGGACCTGGACCTGGAAGCCCGCGAGCAGCAGGAGAACGGTCTTTCGCCCGCGGACGCTCACCGCGCTGCGATGCGAGCCCTCGGCAACACCACGTGGCTGAAGGAGGAGGTGCGGGAAATGTGGGGATGGACGTGGCCACACCAGCTTTGGCAGGACGTGCGCTATGCCGCACGAACCTTGGGCAAGACTCCCGCATTTACCGCCGTGGCCATCTTGTCGCTGGCCCTCGGCATTGGAGCCAACTCCGCCATCTTCACCTTAATCGATGCGGTGATGCTGCGCATGCTGCCCGTCGCCGACCCTGGACAATTAGTTCAGTTGGCCCCTTATTACAACACCGGTAAAGGCGGCTTCTCGTATCCTCTGTACGAACAGTTGCGCGACCGCAACCACGTAATGAGCGGAGTGATCACGGCATCCTCCACGTCACTGCGGTTGACCGATGAACCCGAGGGCGGCGGCGCCAAAGGGCGATATGTCTCGGGCAACTTTTTCGACGTGCTGGGCGTCCGTCCCTTGCTCGGCCGCGCCATCGTTCCTGAGGATGACCGCGTGTCCGAGGGCGGCGGCAATCCCGTCGTCATGATCTCTTATGCGCTATGGCAGCGGCGCTTCGGGGGCGAAGCTGCGGCGCTGGGGCAGACTCTGCCGGTGGAAGGGAAGCCATTCACCATCATCGGAATCCTGCCGCGAGAATTCTTCGGGCTCCAGGTCGGCGAGTCTCTGGACTTCGCCATTCCCATCGCCAACGAATCCAAGATCCGGAAGCGCAGTTGGCTGAAGGACAACTTCGCCGGCTGGCTCAGCGTGGTAGGCAGGTTGAAGCCCGGCGTCTCGCGCGCCGGCGCCCACGCCGATCTCGATGTCATCTTCCGCCAGGTGACCCAGAGCGTGGCGGGTGGCATCAGCGACGTCCACAATCGCGAAGTATTCCTTTCCAGGAAAATCGGAGTCGATCCCGCATCCAGCGGACTCTCCGCGCTGCGCGATCAATTCTCACGCCCTCTCCTGATCCTGATGGCCGTGGTCGGATTGGTATTGCTGATTGCGTGCGCCAACGTCGCCAACCTGCTGCTGGGCCGTGCGGCGGCGCGGCGCAGGGAAATGGCAGTGCGCTTGGCCCTGGGCGCCGGACGCGGCCGGCTGATTCGTCAACTGCTCACCGAAGCGCTGCTGCTGTCCACACTCGGTGGCGCGGTCGCTGTGTTCTTAGCCTGGTATGGAAGCTCGTTTCTGGTGACCATGATGGCCAACGGAAAGACGCCTCTGTATCTGGACCTGCACCCGGATGCGCGAGTTCTGTCCTTCATGGCCGCCACGTGCATCCTGACCAGCATTCTGTTCGGAGCCGCTCCGGCATGGAGATCCGCACGTGTGGACGCAGGGCCCGCTCTCAAGGACGGTGCTCGCTCGCTCGGCGCCGGTTCGTCGCGCGCCTGGTTTGCAAAAGCGATGGTGATGACGCAGGTGGCGCTCTCTCTCGTGCTGCTCGTCGGCGCGGGATTGTTTCTCGGCACGCTGCGAAACCTCCGTACCATGGACGCCGGATTTGACCGCGGCGGGCTTCTTCTGGTTTCCGTGAATCCAGGCGCAGCCGGCTTCCGCGACGTCCGGCTCAATAGCTTCTACCAGGCGCTGTTGCAACAAGTGGAGAGCCTTCCCGGCGTGCGCGCTGCCAGCCTGTCATTAATAACGCCCATTGCCGGCGGTGGTGTGGATTTCACCGCAAGGGTCGAGGGATACACGCCACAGCCTCACGAAGACAACGACGTCTACGTCAACTACGTCTCACCCGGATATTTCGCCGCGTTCGGAACTCCCTTGCTTTCCGGAAGGGATTTTGCCTGGCACGACCGTCCGGAGTCGCCGTCAGTGGCCATGATCAACGAAAGCATGGCGCGCTACTACTTCCACGGCGCCAGCCCGCTCGGCCGCTGGGTGGCGCTGGGCAATCGCCCGCCCGCGCAGATTGTCGGTGTAGTGGCGGACGCGAAGTACATCAACCTGCGCGAGCCGACCCATCGTACGGTCTACATGGACGCCTTCCAGGGGCAACCGATGTTCGACTCACTGCGGCTGGAGGTGCGCACCATCTCGAACCCGCTGCAAATCCTGGGCGCGGTTCGAAGGACGGTGGGAACCTTGGGCGCCAATGTGCCGGTCGGGAACGAGACGACATTCGAACAACTCATCGATCAATCCCTGATCCAGGAACGGTTGATGGCCACGCTTTCGGGATTCTTCGGCGCGCTGGCGTTACTGCTGGCAGCTATTGGCCTGTATGGCGTGCTGGCCTACGCCGTGCGGCGCCGCACCAGCGAAATCGGCATCCGCATGGCGCTCGGCGCGGACCGGACCGGCGTGTTATGGATGGTGCTGCGTGAGACCGTTGGCCTGGTTCTCTGCGGCATCGCCGTCGGTCTTCCGCTCGCGCTGGCCGCCACCCGGCTGATCGGCAAATTCCTCTTCGGGTTGACACCCGCCGATCCGCTCACACTCGCGATTGCCGTCGTTACACTGCTGGCCACCGCTGCCATGGCGGGTTTCCTCCCCGCCCGCCGCGCATCCAGCATCGATCCAATGGTGGCGTTGAGGTACGAGTAGGACCGGCGGTGATACAATCGACGCGGGTGCCCAATGAAGATAGAGATCGTTTCCTGCCCCACATGAGGCAATAACAAAACTAAGGTCGCGAGTCTCGTGGCCCTCATCAAGAAGCGCCTCGGCATGGGCGCGGTGGTTACACACGGATCCAGAGGTCAATTTGAAGTGATCGCCGACGGGCAGACCATTGCCGTACGCCGTGGAAACTGGCTCACTCGAAGCTTTGGCGCCGGCTATCCCGATCTCAACGGAGTTGTAGATGAGCTCGAGCAACGCCGCGTCGGCGAGGCACAGCGGGGGGATCGTTCCGAACCGCGACCGTAAGGGAGTCGGTGTGTTAGACCCCTCGACGCCTCGGGGCTGGGCGCTTCTTCTTCGCCGATTGCGCGGTGCGTACCACCGTACGGCGCGCTCCTGCTTTGCCTTCGGGCCGTTCCGCTTGCGCGATCGCGGCCCTCACCAAATCGCGCACGCCCGGAACTTCCAGATCCGCCGGCTCAGCCAGTCGAACATGCCGAATCATCTTGCCCTCCCCGCGCAGCAGGCCCTTCGGATCGGGCAGTAGCGTCCCGAAGTTAAAGCCGAGGTTCACCCAATTGGCATGCGTGGTGGTGAAGACGAATGCGTCGCTCGGTCGCTCCGTGAACGCGAAGTGATCGGCGATGGTGTATACCTCGTAGACGAATTCGCTGGCTTCCGGAGCCTCTTCGAGAATCGCTTTTCGAGCCGCCAATGCGGTCTTTTGAATCGCTGCGCCGTAACGCTCGAGCAGTTTGAGGTACTCCGGATCGGGCGGCGGCAGACGCACTCAGCCAGTGTATCCCACCAGCGGTTCACCCGCATCGGAGGCTATCGGGCCGGCGGCCTGTGGCGCAGATCCAGTTCTTTCCAGGCACGTGCTCGGTGGTCACATCGGTAAGCCCCGCTTGCGTCAGCAACTCCCGATGCTCCGCATCGCTCAGGAACGCGGCGCGCAGCAAAGGCATTACGATCCCGTACATCCACCGCAGCGGTCCGCCACGGTAGGTTTCCGCGATCAGCATAAAGGTTCCACCCGGCTTGAGCACTCTCCCGATCTCGCGCACATTGGCCGGCAGGTCTGGCCAGTAGTAGTGCGTCTCAACCGCCGTGACCACGTCGAATGTGCCGTCCGGGAACGGCAGCGCCGCCACCGAGCCCTGCTCGATCTGGACTCGCCCGGCCGCGATCTCCCGTGCATTCCACTTGCGTGAGACGGCAACGCTGGCCGCCGAGTAGTCCAGCCCAACCACCTTGCCCTCGGGCGCCAAAGCTGCCAGCGCTCCCACCGTCCGGCCGCCACCGCATCCCACATCCAGGATCGCCGCATTCTTCGGCACGGTCAGTTGTTGCAGACCCCAATCGGTCATTGCCGCGTGAGAGACGTTCATCGCATCCAGGATGCGTCTGCCGAACAGGCCGCTGGGCTTTCGAACCTGTTGGAATACCCAGGCGATAAACGGAATGGTCAGAATCAGCGGTACGAATGCAAGCAAGTCCGAGCGCCCCCTGAAAGGATTACACCATAAGGGCGTCGTCCAGAAGATCAATTCTGAACTACCTTACGGATTGGGCGTCCGGCTGCCACGATTCTCAATGCCTCGTCGTAACGCGGAGTCCGCACGGCTTCGATGAGCTGCTCCCAATTGAACCTGCCGTAGACGGTTTTCATCCGCTTGTCCGCCAGGCTGACTTCGCCCGTCCAGTAGCGCCGGCGGAAATCGCTCAAGTCGGGCGCGCTCTCGCTCGGGTCTGCCGGTTCGCCCAACGAGCCTATAAACAGGAACGCAATCGTGTAGAACATGCGCGCCAGTTGCCGCATGAGGAAGAATCGCGCCGATTGGTGCTCATCGGGCGGCTGCCCGAAATACTCCTGAAGAAAAGCCCGTTCCTCCACCTCATCGGTGACCAGCATATTCGCCACCACAGCCAGGTCGGCATATCGATCGTTGAAGAAGGCGGCTTCCCAATCCACCAGCCAGACGCGCCGTCCATCGAAAAGGATATTGTCCGGCTTGAACAAGTCGTTGTGACTCGACGCCATGTCCGAATCGTGGCGCTGGTAAACCGCCGACACTTGCTCGTGCCGCGCGAAGAGTTCGTCGCAGTCGGCTTGGGGAAGAAGGTTGGCGGCCCGGAACTTCTCGATGAATCCGTCCAAGGCGGGCCCCTTGCTCAGGAGGAACATGCAGGAGGTGTCGAGGTGACTCACCACTCCGGGAAACGGCGGCAGGGCATGAAGGGCCCGTAGCGCCTGCGGTATCAGAACCAACGCGGCCGTTGCCGGAAACGGCGCCTCCTCCACAAAGTCGATGATGGAAACTTGATCCTCGATGTTGGCATACCAGATCCGCGGCGCGAGGCCAGCTTCGGCCGCCGCCTTCATGCATCCGAACTGGCGCTCCGGTCCGATCATCGAAGTCTTCTGCATGTTGACGCGCAATAGGAAAGGGGATCCTTTCACGACGAAGCGAAAGACCAAGGCGTGGTTATGACCCTTGGTCATCCTGCGGATATTTTCGAACTCGGTCACGTCGAAAGCCTCGCGAAGCCCGCGAGTCACGGCGGCCATCTTCTCTTGCGGAATCATGTCTTGTGGAATCACGTCTTGTGGAATCATGGAATCCTCCTTGGCTCAATTCGAAGTGATGCTGCGTTTGTCGATGTTAGCCGAATAAAGGCGCAAGATCTAGTCTTGTTTTCATGTATTTAGCTTGGTATTATGAAATTGGGAAAGCGTTAGCCGCTTGGAATCCTTCGAAGAATCGCTGCTGCACTACTTCATGATTCGCGGCCTTCTGGATACCGGCCGTTGTCCATCAAACGAAGAGCTCGGACGCGTCCTCAATGTCAGTCCGCCGGAACTCATCTCTCTCTTGCACAAGCTCGAAGCCGCTCACGGCGTTGTACTCCATTCCGATCGTCCAGAGCCCTGGGTGATCCATCCCTTTTCGATTACTCCCACCGCAACCTGGGTTCAAGGCTCCGATCGCGGCTGGTGGGCGCCTTGTGTCTGGTGCGCATTCGGGATCGCAGTTCTCGTTAGGGGCGATGTTCAATTGCACGCCCGTCTCGGTGGGGAAAGAGAATCCGTCACGATTTCAGTCCGCGATGGCGAACCAGTCGATCCCGAGAACTACTGTGCACACTTCGCCATCCCACCCGCCCAGGCATGGAACAATGTTCATGCCCACTGCGCCATGCTCCTGCCGTTCCGTTCACTGGCCGACGTGCAACCTTGGGCGGCGCGCCACGCGCTGCCGCTAGGTGAAGTAGTCCCACTCCGACAGGTTGCTGCCCTTGCGCGCAAATGGTACGGCGGTCATGCCGATACTCGGTGGCGAAAGTGGACAGTTTCGGAAGCCCAAAACATCTTCAACGCCGTCGGCCTCGATTCTGCATTTTGGGACTTAGGCGGTCAGCCAGGACGCTTCTGAACAGCCCGTCTTGTTAGCGATCTGCCTCACGCTTCGAAAAGACCATTGAGCTGTCGTGCCAACGCATCACTCGCAGCGCGCGCAGTGTGTTCCAGCGGCTTGCGCTGCCGACTCCGGTCTCCATCTCCAAAGGAATAAATTCCGGGTGAAGCAGATTGAGCGGCCAGCGACCGTTCTGGTGGCGGCGCTCAGCCACGATTTCGATGGCCTCACGGACCCGGCTGTCGGCTTGAATGCCGGCGTTCCGCAGATAATCGAGTCCGCGCAAGACATCGTAGTGCCAAAACGTCGGAAACGAAAAGCGGAGCCAGCGTTTGTCGACGATTTCGCCCGTTCGGAGCGAGCGGAACATGCGGCGCTCGAGCAGATAATCTTCGGCCCTCCTGCGGGCTTTCCTCACGGCCACCGATTTGCCACCTGCCCGTTCATAGTCGAGCAGTCCTTCGAGCACACAGATGGTGGTATGGAACGAAGAGCGTCGACTCTTGGGCGCCTCGCAGTTCCAGCCTCCATCTTCCAGTTGCTCTCCCACAAGCTGCTTGGCCAATGCATCGTTCGGTTCTTTGAAATACGCGCCGAGGCCGAGAATTCTGCCGTTGATGCAGGGCTCCGTTTCCCCTTGAAAGAAAGGCCGGTTGTTGAGCCGCTTGAAAACTACCCGCCGGTCGACCCGCTCGATCATTTTGCGAGCCTGCTTACTGGCGGGGTCGAGGCCGAGGTCCTTCAAGACCACGAGAGCGTAGAAGGTAATCAACAAGCCGCGCTCCTCCTTCGGCAAATCGTTCCTCCACTCGTGGGGACTGCCGCCCCACTTGCCTCCAGCAGATTGGGCGGCGAGGAGTTGAGCTCCCCACCCTTCGGTTGCCACCCGCGACCGCTCGGCTGCGATTGCGCCCGGGGCTCCACCGGTGAGGTCCCTCATCACCTGCCAACGGACGGCCGGGTCAGAATCGAGAAGCCACTTAAAGTGAGCGGGCCGGGGCGCGTAGTAAGGAAGGCGCATGGGTCTATTATCATCGCGAGCGGCTCCTGCCGGGCTACGGAGTAATCGCCCGGCTCCAGTCCGGCCAACTCCGCCTTCCCCCAATTGGGCGCCGTGGTGTCGTGTTCCGCACTCTCATTGCGGTCGTACCGATGCAACCACGGCTTTCTCGCCGTTCCCTTAGCCTACTTCGCCGGCGCCGACACCACGTTCCAGCCGTCCACCTGAATGTAAGAGGCTGATCCGCCGAGCATCTTCCGCGGGTAGGACGCATCGATCCGGCGCGTTTCGCCGGGCATCAGTTCGAAATAATTGTCGCCCCAGTAGACGGGCGCGATGTCGGCGCCGCCTTCACCTTTCAAGGCTGTGAGGTGGACAAAAAAAGCCAGTTGCGAAGATGTGTTGGTCACCTCGACGTGCTCTACCTGGTCGACATCGCCGGGTTCGGAATTCCAGGTCACGGATATCTGGGCCGGCGGGAGGCTCTGCAGAGCAGTGAGGTCGGCGTAGGTCTTGAGCTGCGCGTAAGGAAAATCGTACGCTGTCCAGTCGAATACATCGGGCTTTGAGGAGAGCCAGTAAAAGTTCGAGCTGACGCGATTGCCGGAGGCGTCGTCCGCCAACAATCTCACAAAATAGGTAGCCGAGAGCGCTGGAATGTTGGGAAGGGAGAACACTCGCGTTGAGCTGTCGCTCCGAATGTCGACCGGCACGGTCCGCGTATACATTTGCCTGAGGTCGAAGTTGTAGACTTCGGCTGTGACCCGATAGCCGGCGAAGTCCTGATAGGTGGAGTTCACCACCACGATGGAGGAATCGTCGTATGAGTACTGAACATGCACCGGTTCGAGCGCTTTCTTGGCGCCGAAGTACCCGCCGCCGGGGCGAAGGTAGTAATCATAGAGGTGCCAGATGAGGCCGGGCCATGAGGTGTTCATCATCCACTGGATCACGCCGGTGGAGACGTACTTGTTGCGGCCGTATGCTTCGAACATGGCGCGTTCGGCTTCGTAGGTCATGACCTGGCTCTTCATCGCATAATCGTTGAGGTCCTTCGCGATGCCGTAGCGGTTTTCCAGGGAAGTCGAGAAGTCGTTGGTCTGCGCGAAATTGCCGCAGCCGGCGTGAAAATTCCAACCGGAGTCGCCCACCGGCCAGAGATGTTGTGGCTCCATCATCTGCAGCAGGCTGGCGGCGACAGGGATGGCGGGACCGGGGCTGGTTTCGGTGATGAAGCCGAATGCGCCGCCGCGACGCGTATCGGTCAACCAGTAATTAGGCGCCACCCAATCGTAAGGGCCAGTCATCTTCACACCGCTGATTCCCGCGCCAGGAGTGGTGTGATCGGCTGCGGAATTGAGATAGGGATTAGGCCAGTTCTCTTCCCGCATCACCTGTAGATACATTTGCTCGGCTGCCGGTGGGGGCGCATTGTCGCTACCGTAGAGAAATACGAAAACGCTGGGATGGTTGCGGAGCTGCCGCAATTGGTAACGCATCGATTCGCGTGCGATGGCGTAATGTTCATCGGCCCATTGGTCCCATTCTTCAAACGGCCCAACGCACCACCCGGGCATGATGAGAACGCCATAACGGTCGGCAAGTTCGTAGAGATGGTTGTCCAACATCTTGCCCTCGAGCCGTAGCGCGTTGATGTGCATGTCGGCGGCGTAACGCACCTCGTACTCCTCGCGTTCCGGATCCTGCCTCAGCATGATGTCGTGAGTCCAGGCGGCGCCGCGGATCAGGATCGGGTGGCCGTTAATCAGGAAGAGGCGATGGCCATTCCCGTCGATCTGAGAAGAGATCTGGCGGATGCCGAATTCAGTGGACGCGCGGTCAGAAACCACGCCGCCAATTTCGAACCGGACCTCCATCCGGTACAGGCTCTGCTGCCCCAGTCCGGCGGGCCACCAGACCTGTGGGTTGGCCATGACCAGTTGCGGAAATTCCTGCGGCGTTAGCGTAATTCTTGTGGACGTGTTCGCGTCAATCTGTGCGCTCTTCGAAAACGAAATATCGCCGATGCTGCCTTTCAATATGCCCTGAACCGCTTGGCCGCTGCCGTTCGTGAGGTC
This sequence comes from uncultured Solibacteraceae bacterium, assembly GCA_963815475.1. Lineage (GTDB taxonomy): Bacteria > Acidobacteriota > Terriglobia > Bryobacterales > Bryobacteraceae > Sulfopaludibacter. The sequence goes on from CAWFHD010000003.1 coordinate 5,844,116, forward strand.
GGCATACAAGGTAAGGTCTGCCCGGTCGAGCGCCGGGCCCAGGGTGCTGACCACTTGCGGATTGCGCACCGATACGGGACCGGTGTAGAGCAGGTACGCGCTCTGCACAATGCCCATGTCGCTATCGGGCGGCATGGGGTTCCAGTCCACGAACCAAAGCGAAAGATCGTGGGTGCCAGGCGGAATCACTTCCACCGCGAGTGTGTTCACTCCTGGCGCCACGCGATCCGTGATATCGAACTCGAAACCGCGGTACATTCCGGACACTTGCGAGGAATCGGCCAGGAGCCTGCCGTTCAGCCAAATGTTGGCGCGGTAATTGATGGAATCGAAATTCAACCACAGGCGTTGGCCGGCCAGGGGGCGCAGCATCATCTGAGTGCGATACCACCAGGAGACAAGATAGGGGTTGTCGGAGGGCTGCGGGTCGATCAAGAAATTGGAGCCCGAATCGTATTGGGCGCCGGGTAGCGCCTCGAAGTTGAGGTCGTAGGTAGGATCGGGATAGATCTTGTCCTGCACCAGGGCGTTGAGGACAGTGGTGGGCACGTGCGCGGCGTGCCATGCGCGCGCATCGTAACCTGGCGTCGAAATCACGTCTCCCGTTTGGGTTACTTGCGCGGAAGATCGAATGGTCCAGTTGGTGAGATCGGTGCGGTCGGCGCGGATGACGGGGATGTGTCGCCCTTGTGCGGCGAGTGGGAGTACGGCAGGAAGACGCCAAATCGCTATGCTGAAAATGATCAGGCGTTGGATCGAAGCAGATGCTACCGCGAGCTTCATCGTTCATGGTACCACCGGGAATTATCGGGCATCAGGCCGCCCGAGAACCACCCGATACAATCACCAAATGGAAAGTAAATTCGCGAGTCCACCCCGGACGCCCATGAATCGAGTCGTGGATGATCTGGCAGTTCATCTCCCTGCGGTACTTCTCCCGCAGCGTTTCGATTTCGCGGAACTCCGACGCACGGACTGCGATGGCCATTCCGGTATTTTACTTCCCGCTCACTTCACCCATACCACCAGGCTGGAATCCCGCACCGGCGCCCCGCCGGCCGTGAGCGATAACTGGTTCCCGCCGGCGCCCGCACTGGCAGGTATCTGGACGCCCACTTGCCAAATGCCGGCAATTACGCCAGGCAGCGGCGCAACCGAGACCACCGTCACGCCGCTCGCCGTCACAACTGGCGGAGAAAGCACCCCCAGCCCATTGAGAAACAGCGTCACAGTCGAGCCCGCGGCGGCGGGATTCAGACAAGTATTCGCCGACCCATCCGGGTTGAAAGCAAGCGGCAGCAGTCCGTTGACGGAGGCGGAACTCTGATTGGTGCAAGTCGCCAGCGCTGCAGAAGGCGTCGCCATATTGAGAAATGCAGTCGGGTTGCTGGTCGCAATCGGCAGCGTAAGCGAATCGGAGATGTTCGAGAGAGCGGAAGCAAACTGGATGTTCGCTTGTGCTGCTCCGGAAATTCCAAACGGCGCCTGGAAGTTGATCTGGCCCCCTCCCACGTACAGCAAGGGGCAGGCAACTCCATTGACGTTGACGGTGGCGCCGTCCAGCGAGATCGCTACCTGTCCATTCGGTGGAGTCGCCGGGCTGCCCGTTGCGAAGACGCCGAACAGCGACAACAACTCGCCCGGTGCGATGGAAGTGACGGGCTTAAAATCGGCCGAATCGAGCAGGCAGGCTATGGGCGTCTGAGTCGCATTGGGGTCAACCGCAATGACATCCGTTCCGCTTGTAGCGATCAGCTTTCCAGCGAAAGAATCGTACGCCAGGAGCTTACCCGGCGCGACGCGCGATGGCCCGATCTCCCTGGCATCGGGACTCAGGCGTGTCGCGTACGTTTGTGGAAGGCACTGCTGGGGGTAGCCGGCGAATCCCGGGAGATCGGCCGATCCCGCGCTTCCGCCGAGATAAATCACATCGGGCGTGAAAGCGGCAAAGTTGATGCTATCCGTTTGCGTCCCGCTGAAATAGCTGGAATAGACCAGGCCCGTGCCGGTAGGGTTCACCTCGGTCAAGTATCCGCTGGCCGGTGGAAGATTGACGCAGTGGATTATGAAAAAACAACTCCTGGGTGTGGCGCTCGCAATATACTGCGGCTCGTATGCATTGAGAGTCGTCGGATAGTCTGGCGAATTGGTGGTACCCACGACGAGTGCGTCTCCCTGCGCGTCCACGGAAATGGCCGCCGGCGTGGCGCCATATTTCCCGGTGACATAAGTCGCATACAGAACCTGAGTAAGGCCGGGGTTTAGTTTCGCAACGTATTGGTATCCGCAGGTGAAGAACGCGCCCAGCAAGCTGCACACATTGGTTGGTTCGCTTTGGAATGCGCCGGGAGTGACCCCAAGCGGGCTTTGTGCAACGCTGTACTGCAGTCCGGCAACGTAGATGTTACCCTGGCCATCCATCGCAATCATGCCGCCGATGCCGCTAATGCCGCCGAGTATTTTTGCGCCCGTCGGGTCTATCTTCAATACGAAGGATTCGGAGCTGCTGACGTTCGGCGCAGGCGACGGAGGAAACGTGCCGATCGTCGAGTTGGTTCCGGCCTGGCCGGTAATAATCACGTCACCGGCGGAATCCACCAGAATGCTGTCCAGGCCCGGGGCGGAAGTGATTCCCGGAGTCACATCGGTGCGCGCCCCCGACGAAAGTGGAGTAGACGATCTTGCCCGCAGGGTCTAACTTGGTGACGAAGCCCTGAAACGAGCCTTGCATCGTGGTCTGCAGAGCGCCGGCCGTCACGGGAAAGTCCGGCGAGTTTGTGTTTCCGAAAGCATACACAGCGCCGCTCGAATCCACCGCGATTGCCCACGCGATGCCGAAGCTGCTGCCGGCAAGCGTCGTGGAATAGAGTGTCTTGCCGGTGGGGCTCAATTTGGCGACGAAGGGGTTGGCCTTCGCAAAATTTCCCTGAAAGCCGGCAGCATAGATGTTGCCCGCGGCATCGGTCTGAATTGCATAGACCATGCTGTTGGGAAAGTTCGCCAGGATAGTGGGGGTGGCGGCCCGCGCGATCATGGAGACAGCTAGAACGAGCGAAAGTTTCATGGGGAATCCTGAGGCTGAGCTGGAGGGCGCGGACTCTTGCCAGCGATTACGATGCCAGCATATCACTCCCGCTTTCACTTGAACAACCGCTGCGACGATACCTTGGAGACCCTGCGCGGCGCCGTTCCCGAGCCCTACTCGACGCGCAGTGCGATCGCAGGGTCGACCCGTCCCGCCCGCAGCATCGGAGTGATCAGCGCGAGCAAGACCGATATCCCCAGGACACCGACTGTGCTCGCCCACGACCAGGCGTCGGTCGTGGAAGTATTGAATAGCTCGGCCGTCAAAGCGCGCGCGGACAGTTGCGCCAGACCGTAGCCAAGCACGGCGCCTGCCGCAATCCAGTAAATGGCCTCGCTGGCGACTTGTTTTGCGATCGCGGAAGGGCTCGCTCCGAGCGCGATCCTGATACCGATATCGCGAGCGCGTTGTGTCACCAGAAAAGACGCCACTGCATACAATCCCGCTGCAGCCACCAGGAGCGCGAGGCCCGCAAAGGCGGCCAGTAGCGCTGCCAGAAAGCGTGGACGGGCGGTAAGGACGGCCACCTGTTCGGCAACCGTTTTGACATCGGAGGGCAGCTTCGGATCCACACTTGCCAGGGACTGCTTCAACAGTCCGGCGGCATCGGTGGTGTCGAGCGTAGTCCGAAGCGCGATCGTGCCGCTCCGCATCGATTCGGGCCGCCGGTTTCGGATCAGATAGACCTCAGCTTCGCCGGGTCGCGTTAGTCCGGCGCTCCGAATATCCCTGACCACGCCGACCACCTCGTACCATGAGCTCGAAAGGGGCTTGATGGTGTGTCCGATCGCGTTTTGTCCGGGAAACAAGATCCGTTCAGCGGCTTCCGATAGAATCGCGGTGGGCCGCCCGTCGCGATCGGCTTCGAGAAACGCCCGGCCCTTCACCATAGGGATGCGAAACGTCTCGATGTATCCGGGAGTGGCAAACCGGACCCGAAGTATGCCGCCTTCGCGGGCTTCAGACGATCCGTCAACCGGAAACCCGCTCGTGATGATATCGTTGCCGAGTGGTGACGCGCTGCACCAGCTTGCTGCTATGGTTCCCGGGGCCGCTTGCATGCGCGCCAGCACCTGCTCGAACAGCGCGGTCTGGCTTTGCGCATTCGGATAATGCGCAGAGTTCAGGGCCACGGTCATCGTCAGGGTTTGTTCGCTCTGGAAGCCAAGCGGAATACTGACCAGCTTCAACAAGCTGTGCAGCAACAGTCCGGAGCTGCCGAGCAGCGCAACGGTGAGTGCCACTTGAGTGGAGATCAGCGCGAAGCGGGCGCGCGGCCTCAATCCGGTGGTAGTGCGCGCACCGGCGCTGATGGTTCCAGCGCGCAGACTTGCCAGCGCGGGCCATAGGCCGATGGCCACGCCGCAAATGAGTGAGAGCGCGGCCGCCAATGCGAATACTCTGAGGTCCAATGACGCATGCCCGATCTTGGGGATGCTGGTGAGCGCCATGCGCCGAAAGACCTGGAGCAGACCCCAGGAGAAGAGTGCCCCCAAGCCTCCGCCGGAGATCGCAAACAGGATGCTTTCGGCGAACGCCAGCCGGGCCAGCCTCGCCCTCCCGGCGCCCAGGGCAGCGCGCATCTCAAACTCGCGCGATCGCGCCGCAATGCGCGCCAGCAGCAGCCCGGAAGCGTTGACGCACACAATCAACAGAAACACGCCGCTGGCCGCGAGGACAAGCCAGGCCGTTCGGGACGCATCGCCCATCTGTAGATCGCGCAAGTTTCGAACGCGGGGCTTGACGTACCCGGTGAAGCGGGGAAAAAGTTTGGCGCCCGCATCGATCAAAGGCGCGATCGCAGCCGTTGCCTGCTGCGTGGTGACGTCCGGTTTCAGGCGTCCGATCGTGGTGAAGAACCGGCTGGAGTTCTGGCTCGTGTCGAACGGGCGCGACTGTTGGGCCAGGAACAAGTCCGGTTCCCCCAGAGGGGATTCGAAGCCAGGCGGCAACACGCCCACCACGCGCACGGGCTTGCCATCCACCTGCAGCATCCTGCCCTCAACCCGCGGATCGCTGCCCAGGCGTCGTTGCCACAGGGCATGGCTGACAATCGCGACCCGCGGCGCTCCCTTCCGATCCTCGTCCGCGGTGAAATTATGTCCCAGCCAGACAGGCACGCCGAGCACATCAAGAAAGTTCGCCTCAACCTGGGCGCAGCTCAATCGTTCCGGCCGCTCTTCCGTCAAGTCGCAAGGCGCCCCGCGGCCCAGGATGCTGGTGACGGATTGAAAGGGTTCCGGCGCCGGCTGCCAGTATTGGACATAGGCGCGTTCCCGCATGATCTCAATCGGGGAAGCGACACCATAAGTGGGCATGACCTCGCCGAAGGAAACCAGGCGGCTTGGATCCGCGTATGGAAGAGGCCGGAACAGGATGCGGTCCAAAACCGAAAACAGCGCGGTGGCGGATCCGGTTCCCAGTGCCAGAACGGCGATGACGCCGACGGCAAACCCGGGATTGCGCCGCCATGTGCGCAGTGTGAAACGCGCATCCTTAAAGAAATCCGCGAGCCAGCGGAGGCGCTGCGTGTCGCGAAGTTCTTCTTTAGCCAGATCGACCCCTCCGAAGTCACGGCGCGCGCGCCGGCGGGCCTCTTCCGGAGTCAGGCCGCGCGCGATGTAGTCCTGTGTGGCCTGCTCAATGTGGGATTCGATTTCACGGGAAATGTTGCTTTCGAATTGACGGCGCTTTGCCATTCGCTACCCCTCTTCATACCCCGGCAGTTTACCTTCAAGGATCATGTCAATCGCCGTACGCAGACGTTTCCAGCCGTCGGTTTCCTCTTCGAGCGCCTTGCGGCCCGCTTTGGTGAGCCGATAATATTTGGCCTCTTTACCTGACTCGTTGGTCGTCCAATCGGAGGTGAGCAGGCCGCGTTGTTCCATGCGATACAAAGCTGGATACAGCGACCCCTGCCGGATTTGCAAAGCCTCACCGGACATCTGTTGGATACGCCGGACGATGCCGTATCCGTGCAACGGTTCGAGGGCCACAATGCGCAGGACCAGCAGGTCCAGTGTGCCCTGAAGCAGGGCCGCATCGCGGGAGGCGGCAGGATCACGGTGCCTAGGCATTCTGTGTATAACATATGCCAACATGCCTAGAGTGTCAAGGCAATCTGGAGATTCCCCCAACCGCACCCGCAATGCTAACCTGAAAATTCCCAACCCCATGCCTGAATCCCCAATCACCCCGAGGGCCGACGATTTCGCGACATGGTACCAGGACGTCGTCCTGCAAGGCGACATGGCGGAGCCCGCCGAGATCGTCAAAGGCTGCATGGTCATCAAGGCCAACGGCTATGCTGTCTGGGAGGCGCTCCAGCGCGAACTCGACGGGCGATTCAAAGCCACTGGCCACAAGAACGTCTACTTCCCGCTGCTCATCCCGCAGAGTTTCTTGCAACGCGAAGCCGAACACGTGGAAGGCTTCGCGCCGGAGCTGGCCGTCGTCACCATCGCCGGCGGCAAAGAGCTGGAAGAGCCCTACGTCATCCGTCCCACATCCGAGACCATCGTGGGCCACTTCTTTAGTAAGTGGATTCACAGTTGGCGCGACCTGCCGATGCTCTTCAACCAGTGGGCCAACGTTATCCGCTGGGAACTGCGCACGCGCCTCTTCCTGCGGACCACCGAATTCCTCTGGCAGGAAGGTCACACCGCCCACGCAACGCACAATGAGTCCATCGAGGAAGTCCTGCGGATTCTCGACATATACGCCGACGTGGCCGAGAACATCATGGCCATGCCGGTCATCAAAGGCGTGAAGTCGCACGCCGAGAAGTTCGCTGGAGCGCTTCGCAGCTATTCCATCGAAGCCATGATGCAGAACGGGCTGGCGCTACAGGCCGGCACTAGCCATGACCTGGGCCAGAATTTCGGCAAAGCCTTCAACGTTCAGTTTCAAAATCAGGAAGGGCGCCTCGACCACGTCTGGCAAACCAGTTGGGGAGTGAGCACACGACTCATCGGCGGTCTCATCATGAGCCATTCCGACGACCGCGGTCTGGTGCTGCCGCCGAGGGTCGCTCCCGACAAGGTGATCCTGGTGCCCATCTATCGGAAGGACGAAGAGCGCGCCCGCGTGCTCGAAGCATCGCACCGCATCGCCAAGGAAGTGGGCGCGCGCGTTGACGATCGCGAGGGCCAGACCCCGGGTGCGAAGTTCTTCCATTGGGAACGCCGCGGAGTGCCGTTGGTAATCGAACTCGGGCCCCGTGATCTGGCATCGGGCAACGCCGTCCTCAAACGGCGCGATACCGGCACGAAGGAAGTGGTGCCACAGGCTGGCTTGGCAACGCGCATTCCGGCAGCGCTTCAATCCATTCAGTCGGATCTCTACGATCGAGCCAAGCAGCGCCTGAAGGCGAACACGGTGCTGGCCGACTCACTCGAAGAGGTCGAGTCCATCCTGCGAGACGTGACCGCCGAAAAGGGCGGCGGCAAGTTCGTCATGGCGCACCTCAAGGACGATCCCGCCTGCGACGCGCGTTTAAAGGAATTCAAAGCCACCGTGCGATGCATTCCCATGACCGACGAATACGACGGTTCCGGAAAGTGCGTCATCACCGGCGAACCAGTGGACCGCCGAGCCGTAATCGCGAAGGCGTACTGAATCCGGTCCCTAAGAGTTCGTAGTCTTATCCGTGTTCATCCGTGTGAATCCGTGGCTAATAGACTAACCGACCACCACAACCATGATCTGCCCCGGTCCATGCACACCGCGCACCAGGATCTGCTCGATATCCGCCGTCCTGCTGGGCCCCGTGATCAGCACCATCGAGCTGGTTAGCGCCGCCGGATCGGGCAGCAGCGCGAACAACTCGTCCAGCCCTGTGAGGATCCGTTCCTTCGGCACTACCGCAATGTGCGACGGTGGCAGGAGCGACACCAGCCGCGCCTCCCGCGGGCTCGCGATCATCACCAGCGTGCCCGTATCGCCCAGCATGTAATCGGCGCTGGTGATTCCCACATCCGCCGACGCGCACACCTCTCGCAGCTCTTCCCGATCCGTAATTCCCGACCGCACTCCCGCCAACCGCGTGATGCCGCACTCCTCCAGATAAGGCCCATTCGAAGTCACCGCGGTCTTCCCATCGATCGCCTCAGCCACGATGGCGCACGCCTCCGCCGGCGTTGCCGCTCGCGCCGTCTTCCCGGCCAGCACTTCGATGCGCGTCCGTGCCGATGCGATGCGATCCTCCATCTCCACCTGCGGGACCAAGATTCGCGCCGGCGGCGGAGGGGGCGCGCTTTGCCCGGTGCTCCGTCCCAATGCCGCGCGCACCGTCTGCAAGATGCTGTCGCGCGACATCAGCGCTGCCTCCACATTTCGCGGAAACTCTTCGAGGGCGCCGGCGGCAGATCGCGCACGCTCAACCACGCCTGCACCGGCGGCAAATTCATCATCGGCGGAGCCTTGCGAATCCAGCGCCCGTCTTCCGAAGGGGACATCGATGCCGCAATCCGCCCCGCCATCTCAAACAGGCGCGGATGCGTCATCAACCAGGCGAAACCGCGGAATGCCAGCATCTCCCACCGATTGGTCCCCTTCTGCGTCTCCAGCTCCGTGACGTCGTGTCGCAGCTCCAGCAGGATTTTGGGAATGTCGATCTTCACCGGACAAACTTCGCCGCAGGCGCCGCACAGGCTGGATGCGAACGGCAGCCCAGGCTCGTGCGCCGCGCCCATGAACTGCGGTGTGAGGATAGCGCCGATCGGCCCCGAATACACCCACGGGAAGCTGTGCCCGCCGATCTTGCGGTACACAGGGCACGTATTCAGGCATGCGCCGCAGCGTATGCAGTACAGCGACTGGCGCTTGCCCTTGTCCGGCAGCAGCTTGGTGCGGCCGTTATCCAGCAGTACCACGTAGAACTCGTCGGGCCCGTCCACTTCGCCCTCACGCCGCGGCCCGCTCAGAAACGATGCATAGACCGAAAGAAGCTGTCCAGTAGCGCTGCGCGCCAACAGCTTCAGGAACACCGCCAGGTCCTGTGCCCGCGGAATCACCTTTTCGATCCCCGCCACCGCAATGTGAACCTTGGGGGCCGAGGTGGTCAGTCGCGCATTGCCTTCGTTCTCAATAATCACCACCGCGCCCGAATCGGCCACCAGGAAGTTCGCGCCGCTAATCCCGATATCGGCCGCCAGAAACTTCTCGCGCAGCACTCCGCGCGCAATCGCCGTTTGCTTTTCGATCACCACTTCATTGGGCACGTGCAGTTCGCGCGTGAAAATCTCCGCCACGTCGTAGCGTGTCTTGTGCAGCGCCGGAGCCACAATGTGATATGGCTTCTCGTGGGCCAGTTGCAGAATATACTCGCCCAAATCGGTCTCCACCGATTCCAGCCCGTGATGCTCCAGCCGCTCGTTCAGGTCCACCTCTTCGGTGGTCATCGATTTCGATTTCACAATCAGCTTCGCCGCGCGCTTCCGAGCCAGCGACAGCACAAAATCGGCTACCTCCGTGCCGTCTTTGCAGTAAACCACCTTGCCGCCGTGCGCTTCCACGTTGCGCTCGAACTGCTCCAGGTAGTAGTCCAGGTTGTCGATGGCGTGCTTCTTGAGCGCATTGGCCTGTGTGCGCAACTCCTGGTAATCGGGCAGGGCGTCGGTGGAATCGATGCGACCCTGCTTGAGCCGCGCAGTGGAGGTGTAAATGGCCAGTTGCAGGTTGGCGTCGGCCAGCGTGGTATGAATCTTCTCGTCGAATTCGACAGACATGGTTAGCGGCTCGCCAGTACTTCGGCCAGATGCATGGTGCGGATATTCGACCCGTTCCGCGACAGCACTCCCTGAATCTGCATCAGGCAGCTCGGGTCGAGCGATACCACGGTGCTCGCGCCGGTCTTTCGGATGGCATCGATCTTGGTCTGCGCCATCGCGCCCGAAAGCTCGGCGAACTTCACCGAGAAGGTTCCGCCGAATCCGCAGCACTCCTCGGCCGGCATCATCTCGCGCAGTTCCAGCCCCCGGACACGGGCCAGCAGCCGTCGCGGCGCCTGTTTGACGCCCAGTTCGCGCAGCGCATGGCAGCCGTCGTGAAACGTCACCACGCCGTCGAACCGTGCGCCCACATCCTCCACTCCGGCCACTTCGGTAAGAAACGTTGCGAACTCCCAGACGCGTTTCTCCATGGCGTGTACGCGTGCTAGAGTCGCTGCGTCATCCTGGAAAATATCCGCAAAATGGTGCACGATCATCGATGTGCAGGATCCCGAGGGAACCACCACACGCTCGCAGGTCTCGAACGTATTCAGGAAGTGGCGAGCCACCGTCCGAGCCTCGTCGTGATAGCCGCTGTTAAAGGCCGGCTGCCCGCAGCAAGTCTGATTCTCGGGAAAGTCCACCAGGTAGCCGAGGCGCTCCAAAACGTCGGCCATCGCCATGCCCACTTTAGGAAACAACTGGTCGACCATGCAGGTGACGAACAGCGAAACGCGCTCAGCCATGGAATAAAAGAATTGTAGCAGGGTGGAGCCGGTGGTCTTGCCACTGGCTGTCTTGCTCCAAAGTCTCGTTTCCCAAATCCCTAAATCTCCCGAACAACCTGCCCTGCCGTAGCCGCAGGCGGTATACTACGGCGAGACACTCAGAGTTAGCCTATGAAACGACTGCTTGCCTTGGCCGTCTGCGCCGCCGCACTCACCCTCTTCGCGCAGAATCGCATGAATTACTCGATGGTGTCGCAGGATGGCCACGTCGCTCTCGGCCTCGCCTTGCGCAAACTCGGTGTCTCCGGCACGTTCATGCAGACCGCCGCCCACCCCGACGATGAGCACAACGCGCTCTACGCCCTCTATACCCACGGCCTCGGCCTGCGCTCCATCGACGTGCAGACCACGCGCGGCGAAGGCGGCCAGAACGAAATCGGCCCCGAGCTCTTCCACGATATCGGCGTCCTCCGCACCTCGGAACTGCTCTCCGCCCACCGTCTCGATGGCGCCGAGCAGTACTTCACCCGTGCCATCGATTTCGGCTATTCCTTCAGCCCCCAGGAAGTCATCGACAAATGGGGACGCCAGGAAATCGTCGGCGATTTCGTGCGCCTCATCCGCACCTTCCGCCCTGACGTCTTCCTCACCATGAACATCCAAGGACGCGGCGGCGACCGCGCCCATGAAGCCACCACTATTCTTGCCCGCGAAGCCTTCGAAGCCGCGGGCGATCCCGCCAAATACCCCGAGCAGATTCGCGAAGGACTGCGCCCGTGGCAGCCCCGGAAGCTGTACTTCTCCGCCGCATTCGGTGGACCCGGCGGAGGCCGTGGCGGTCCTGGCGCCCCCGGTGCTCCCGCCGCTGGCGGTGGCGGACGAGGCGGTCGTGGAGGCCGGGGCGCAACTCCGCCAGCAGACCAGCCAGCCGCAGCGCCTGCCGCGCCCCCAGCCAAGCTAGCGCGTCCCGCCACGACTACTTACGATTCGCTCCTCGGCCGCACCTACGCCGAGATCGGCTCCGACGCCCGCGCCAGCCACAAGTGCCAGGGCATGGGTGGACCTCCTCCACTTCCGGGAATTGGCGGCGGACGCGGCGGTGGCGGCGGAGGCTCCTACCAACTCATGCAGACCAGCATCGCTTCGCAGAAGGACAAGGACGAAACTTCGCTCTTCGATGGCATCGACACCAGCCTCGCGGCTCTGGCGCAGTACGCCGGCCCGAATCCTCCCGAAGCGCTCACCAGCGGCCTTGCCAAAATCGCCGGCTTCGCGAAACGCGCGCAGGACGCCTTCGCCGCCGGCAACGACGCCGCCACCGCAGCCCCCACCGAGAGCGGTCTTCTCGCCGTCCGCGCGCTTCGCGAACAACTCGCCTCGATGGGCCTCTCCGACTCCGCCCGCTACGAACTCGATTTCCGCCTCAAGAACAAAGAGCGCGACTACCAGGACGCCGTCCTAGCCGCCCACGGCATCACCTTCGACGCAGTGTCTGACGATGGCCTCGTGATCGGCGGACAGCCGGTCCACCTTTCGATGGTCGCAGTGAATCGCGGTGGCGCCGACGTGAATGTCACCGGTGTCACCATCGCCGGCTTCGATGCTCCCGGCGCCTGCAAGACCGGTGACGTGAAGAAGGACGCCGTCTTCACCTGCCAGGTGGACGCGCACGTTCCCGCCGACGCGCGCCTCACCACGCCTTACTTCGATGACAACTACTGGAAGCATCCCGCCAATCCGGCGATAAATACCTATGAGCCCGACGTGCCGTTCGGCGTGGCCTTCCGCCCGTCGCCGTTCCGCGTGACGTTTGTGGTGAAGGCAGGCGACGTCGAAGTCGCGCGCGAAATTCCGATCCAGTTCCGCTATCTGAAAGACCCGTTCGTCGGCGACAAGCGCATGGAGTTGAACGTCGTGCCGGCATTCTCCGTGAAGGTCTCGCCGAGCCTGGCCGTCATTCCAGCCGCCGCCGCGGTGAGCCGTGAGATCCACGTCACCGTGACCAATGGCACCAAGGGCGCGGCGCAGGCCAACGTCGCGCTCGAATTGCCCGCGGGTTGGAAGGCCACGCCTGCCGCCGCCGCGTTGAGCTTCGGACACGAAGACGAATCGCTCTCCGCGCGCTTCCAGGTCACCGCGCCCGCCCAGGCCAGAACCGGAGAGTACACGCTGCGCGCCGTGGTCACATCGCCCGCGGCCGCCGGCCAGAAATTCACCAACGGCTACCAGGACATCGAGTATCCGCACGTGCAGCGCCGCCAGGTGATCAAGCCCGCCGAAGCCACGCTAAAAGTCGTCGACGTCAAGGTGACGTCGAGCTTGAACGTAGGCTACATCGTCGGTGTGGGCGATCAGGTGCCTGCCGCCCTTGAGCAGTTGGGAGCCAAGGTCTCCTACATCGAACAGGGCGAACTCGCTTGGGGCGATCTCTCGCGCCACGACGTCATCATCACCGGAGTGCGAGCCTACGAGCGCCGCGCCGACCTGCGCGCCTACAATCGCCGCCTGCTCGATTACGCCGAGCGCGGCGGCACCGTCATCGTGCAATACAACAAGATGGAGTTCAACCAGGCCGAGTACGGCCCCTTCCCCGCCAAGGTAAGCGGCAACCGCATCTGCGATGAGACCGTCCCTGTGAAGGTGCTCGCGCCGGCCAACCCCGTCTTTACCTTCCCCAACAAGATCGGACCCGCGGCATGGGCCAACTGGGTGCAGGAGAGAGGCCTCTACTTCCTCGGCGACAAAGACAAGAAGTACACAGACCTCGTCGCCATGACCGACTCCTTCCCCGACAACCCCGGCGAAAAACTCGGGTCAATGGTGGAAGCTCAAGTAGGGAAGGGCCGCTGGCTCTACCTGGGCCTGGGCCTGTGGCGCCAACTCCCGGCCGGCACCGAAGGAGCCTATCAGTTATTGGCAAACCTGATCAGCCTCCCCAAGGCCCCCGGCTCATCACTGGCGTTAGCCAAGTAGGGCTGATTTGGCGCACACACTTTGCCTGCCGGCTCGACGCTCCTGTCGAGCCTTGTCGCTGGCAACGTGATTCACCGCCCACCCGCCCGGTAAATCACCTTCCCGTCCCGCAGCGTAAACTGCACCGCCGTGAGCGCTCGCAAGTCCTGCCCCGGATCACCGCGCATCACCACCAGGTCCGCCGCCATCCCCGCCGCGATCCGTCCCAATCGTCTTCCATCGCCGAATCGCTCCGCCGGAGCCGTCGTCATGGACGCCAGAATCTGCGAAAACGTCATCCCCGCCGCGGCCATCAGGGTGTACTCTTCGCTCGGGTCGTACTCCACCGCCCCGATGTCCGTCCCAAACAGCACCGACCCACCCCTCCCGATCCAAGCCCGCAACTGCCCCAATTCCGTCTCCGTAATCTTGTCCTGTGCCGAGATCCGATCGTGCCGCGCGTAGTATTTCCAAAGCGTCAAAGTCGGAATCAGCGACACGCCATGCTCCTTCATCGCCGATAGGATCGTCTCGTCCCAAGGCCCCGATGCCGGAGTGGTGTGCGCGATGATGTCCACTCCGCCGCGCACTGCCGTCAACACATCCGCGCCCGTGTTGGGATGAACGAAAACCAGCTTCCCGGCACGATGCGCCTCCTCCACCGCAGCCTGGATCGTGCTATGCGACAGCGCCCCGCCGCGCTGCGCAGAAGCGAACAGTTTGATCGCGTCCACGCCCTGCTCCAGCAATTGGCGCGTGGCCGCCCGCGCCGTCGCCGCGTCCGAAATCTCCGGCCCGCCGAACTTCATGCTCCCCATCATCGCCAGCACCGTGTCCGACGGCATCGCATTCGGCGGCGCCATCGCCTCGCCCGTCGACCGGATCCGAGGCCCCGCCACTTCCCCTGACTCGATCCGGTCGCGCAGTCGCCGCGTATTCTTTCCTAACGACCCTGTGTCGAACACGCTCGTGAACCCGAAGCGCGTCAGCATGTCTTGTAGTTGCCGCCCCACCTCCGCGCCCGGAATCTCTCCCACGTTCGACCACTTCCGTTCGAAGAAGTGTACGTGGCTGTTCCAAAATCCTGCCGCCACCGTGAGGCCAGTGCAGTCGATCGTCTCCGTCGCTTGCGGTATCGAAACTGCCGCCCGCGTTCCCACGGCCGCAATCTTGCCGTCCCGCACCAGCACCACGCCGCCATGCACCGGCGCCGCCTCGGGACTCAAGTAAATCGTCCCGCCCGTCAAAGCTAACGTCTGACCAAAACCCGAAGCATTCATAAAGGCCAAAACCAATCCAGCGAAGCCTCGCCGCATGTCACTGAGTTTATCGGATCGAAGATTCTATCCAAACAAACAACGTCGTCTGGGAAATCAGCGCTCTTTGGCTTGACAGATGGAACCTCTAACCATTACCATCTGGTTATGCAACCAGGTGGTTATCTAAACACCGCGCAACCCGGTCTTGACGCCACCTTTGCAGCGCTCGCGGACCCGACTCGCCGCGCCATCCTGGTCCGGCTTTCATCGGGCGAAGCTTCAGTGAAAGAACTGGTCGAGCCCTTCGCCATGACCCAGGCCGCCATCTCCAAGCACTTGAAGGTTCTGGAACGCGCTGGGCTGATTTCCCGCAATCGTGACGCGCAGCGCAGGCCGAGCCGGCTGGTGGCCAAGCCGCTGGGGGAAGCCAGCGAATGGCTGGAGCAATATCGCCGGTTCTGGGAGACTTCCTTCCGCCGCCTGGATGGTTTGCTCAGCGAGATGCAAGCCCCGGTGAAGAAAAAAGAGCACGCCGTAAAGCACGCTAATAAGGAGCATCTATGGTCTATCCCGAGACGTTCCAGGTATCGTTGCCTGGCGATCGTGAAATTCAGGTCACTCGCAGTTTCGGCGCTCCCCGCCAGTTGGTTTTCGACGCTTTCACCAACCCAGATTTGGTGAAGCGCTGGTTGCTCGGTCCTCCAGGCTGGACCATGCCGGTTTGCGAAATCGATCTTAAAGTTGGCGGTAGGTATCGATATGTGTGGCGCAAGCCGGGCGTCAAGGATATGGGGATCGGCGGCACGTTTCGAGAAGTCGCAGCGCTCGATCGGCTGGTTGCCACCGAGAAGTTTGACGAGTCCTGGTATCCGGGAGAGGCGTTGGTAACCACCGTTTTCTTCGACAATGGCGCGACCACCACGGTCACCATCACCATCCTTTACGAGTCGAAGGAAGCCCGCGATACCGCAAGCAGATCAGGCATGGAGCACGGAATGGGCGCAAGCTACAACCGGCTTGATGAATTGTTGACATCCCTCCCCAAAGGATGACCGATACAAAAAAACGGGCCGATGGCGAACACCACCGGCCCTCCTGACCTCGAACTCCTGCTCCCGCTAGTAAGGCATCCCCGGAAGCGGAGCGATCACTGGAGTCAACTTCCCCCAGCCCTGCGTCTGCGCCGCCTTCATGTCCTTCACCAACTGGTCCGGCAGTTTCTCATTCAGCTTCGGACGGCCTGCCTGATTCGCCAGTTCCCAACCCACCGCCGCCACTGTCTTCGACACCGTCTGCTCTTCCTTGTAGTCGATCTTGTCCGGTGTGTCGGTCGGCTGGTGATAATCCTCGTGCAGCCCCGTCGTGAAGAACGCGATCGGCACTCCTACCTTGGCGAAATTGTAGTGGTCGCTCCGGTAGAAGATCCGTTGCCCCTGCGGTTGCGGGCCCAGGTTGTCATGTGTCTCGTCCGGCACGGTCACGTCGTAGAAGTGGTTGATGCCCAGCTTCTGGTAGCTGGCGTTGACCGTGTCAATCGTCTTCCCCAGATCGTCGCTGCTGATGTTCGGCCCGATCATCAAAATCTCGTTCGGCTTCACCAGCACGTGCGTCGCGTTCGAATCCTTCCAGTTCGCATCCTTCGTGCGCCCGATCATGTCCATGTTCAAGTCGGCCACAATCTTCGTAATGTCCACCGGCGGGAATTCCGCGAAGTATTGCGACCCCAACAGCCCCTTCTCCTCCCCGCCATTCCACAGGAAGATGATGGAGCGTTTCGGCCGTATGCCCTTCGCTGCTCCCGTGGCGTACGCGTGCGCAATCGCCAGGAGTCCCGTCGACCCCGATCCGTCGTCGTCCGCGCCATTGTTCACATTGTGCCCGTTCGCCATCGGCGCGCTCAGGCCAATGTGATCCAGGTGCGCGCTCATCACGACGAACTCGTTCTTCATCACCGGGTCGCTGCCTTCCAGCATCGCCACCACATTCTCGCCGTGTCCCGCCGTGCTCTTCACGCCCAGCTTCAGCGCGAACGTCTTGCGCGCGTTCAGCTCGAACGAATCCAGCTTCGCGTTCGACCCAGTCCCGTAGAACACCTGCGCGCCGCTCAGCTTCTCGCCCTGAAACAACGCATTCGTAATCTCCAGGCCGGCCGTCACCACCGGTGCGCTGGCGCATGCCGCCGTCGGACGGAACTTCACCACCTGAAAGTTCGGGCCGTTCAAGCCCGCGCCTCGTCCGCCGCCCGCCGCGGCCGGATTGCCCATCGCGCTCAACTGTTGGAAATTCGCGACGTTCACCACCGCCAGCGCGCCGTTCTTGGCCGCATACTCCGCCGGCGTCCAGTAATCCGTGCAGTTCTCGCCCAGCGGATCGGGTTCGTTGCCGCGACCGCCCCGGCCTCCGCGACCCGCCGCCTGCTGTGCCGCCAGCGCTTCCGGCAGTCCCGCCGTCACGATGATCTTGCCCTTCACGTCGATCCCCTCGTAGGGATTCGCCTTCGTCTTGTTGATCACGTAGCCGTTGCCCGCGAACACCACGTTGCCCGAGATCTCAAACGATTCCGGAGTGGCGCCACCCCGGCCGCCGCCGCCCGCCGCGCCGAACGACCAGTCCTTGCCATATTCGAAATTCGTGGTCCGCAGTTGCGGAGCCGCGCCATCCGCGCCGCCGCGCGCTCGACCACCACCGCCGCCCTGACCCCGACCCTGCCGGCCGGCCGCCGCGCCCTGTCCGCCAGCCGCCTGACCCGCGGCATCGCCCGTAGTTGCGGGAGTTGCCTGCGCGCCGCCACCGAACCCGCCGCGGCCGCCGCCCACAGCCGGAGCCGTTAACGACGCCTTGCTCTCCTCCGGCACAACCTGCCGCGACACCATGTCGATCGGCATCAGGAACGGCTGCAGCGGCCCTGTGGTTCCGTCCGTGCTGCCCGCGGGCTTGAGCCCCCACTCGGCCAGATGGCTGGCCACGTACAGCGCCGCCGTGTCATAACCTCGCGATGGAAAGTTGCGGCCTTCCAACTGGTCGGAAGCCAGAAAATAACTGTAAACCTTCAGCTCCTCTTCACTGATGGCCTCGGCATTGCCGAAATTGGGGACCGCGGCTTTGATCGCCTTGGCCTTCGATTGCGCTCGTGCCTGATCTGTCCCGATAGTGAGCAGCAGGGCGCAGGCAATTCCGCCCGCGAGCGCGCATGTAGCTATGATTTGACGCATAGAACCTCAAAGATTTGGGGGTTTCCCTAATTGTACCTTCTATGGTCGGCGTTCCGCACCGCTCGAATGTTACCCCCGCGCCCGACATCCATAACAATCTGTGATAGAGTAGCGGCGTTTCGGAGGCGGCATGGCACTGGCGAGAAGCGCGCTGTTCGTGGCGTTGGCTCTAATCTCCGCGGCGTTCCTCGCCCTGTGGACGGCCGCCATTCTGCGCCGCCGTCCCGCGCGCGCTCTTCCCGGCTGGCTCGAAGCGGGAATCGGCTTTCTCACCAACCTCCTCGACACACTCGGAATCGGCTCCTTCGCCACCACCACTGCCTTCTACAAACTCTGGGGCGTAGTCAGCGACGAACAAATCCCCGGCACCCTCATGGTGGGGCACACGCCGCCGTCGCTGCTCCAGGCCTTCATCTTTATCGCCGTGGTGCAAGTCGATTTCGTCACGCTGGCGCTGATGATCGCCTCTTCGGCGGTCGGCTCCTGGCTCGGCGCCGGAATCGTCAGCCGCCTGCCCCGGCGCCAAATCCGCGTCGCCATGGGTACCGCCCTCCTCGCCGCCTCCATCGTCATGACTATGACGCAGCTTCACATCGTGCCCGGCAGTGGCGAAAGCCTCGGTCTCACTGGCCCTGCGCTCGCCGTCGCCATCGTCTGCAATATGATTTTCGGAGCGCTGATGACGCTAGGCATCGGGCTCTACGCCCCCTGCATGATGGTGGTGTCCCTGCTGGGAATGAATCCCCGCGCCGCCTTCCCCATCATGATGGGTTCCTGCGCCGTCCTCATGTCAGTAGGCAGCGCGCCCTTCATCCGCAGTGAGCGCTACAACCTGAAGGCCGCCCTGGGACTCACCCTCGGAGGCATCCCCGGCGTCCTGCTAGCCGCATTTGTAGTGAAGTCCCTGCCTCTCGACCGCGTCCGCTGGCTGGTCGTCTTAGTAGTGGTCTACACCGCCTCGATGATGCTCCGCTCCGCCCGCCGCGAACCCGACCTGCAGTCCGTCGGCGCCGATTGAGGTTTGGTGCAGGAATGAGAACGACGCTCAGCGCACTGATGTTGACCGTGCTTTGCTTTGCACGCGCAGCTAAAGCGTCCCCAAGCGCCGCAACCACCCTTTCCGTATCCAGCCAGGAGGTCACGCTCGCGAGCAAAGCCCCCGGCGTGAAACTGGCGTGCACGTTGACTATGCCGGAAGATGAGGGAACGCATCCGGCCATGGTGCTGGTAACGGGCTCCGGGCCGCAGGATCGGGACGAGAACATTCTCGGGCACAAGCCATTTCTGGTGCTTGCCGATTACCTTGCCCGGCGCGGCGTAATCGTGCTGCGCTGTGACGATCGCGGCACCGCCAAATCCACAGGCCGGTTCCTGGGCTCAACCACGGCCGACTTTTCTCTCGACGCCGAGGGCGCATTCGACTACCTGTCGAAGCGGCCCGAAGTCGCCGAAGCTGGTATCGGCGTGCACAGCGAAGGCGCTGTGATAGCTGCCATAGTGGCATCGCGACGCCGCGATGTGGCCGTCGTTGTGATGTTGGCGGGCACCGGTCTGAGCGGTGAAAAGGTCGGCTATTCGCAGGCTGCGGCCATCCAACGTGCCAGAGGAATGCCCGAGAACGAAATCGAGGCTAACCGGAAAATGCAGCAGGCAATGATCGCCCTGGCACGCGCCGGCGCGAGCGACGCCGAGATGCGACGGCAAGCTAAGGAGAAGTTCGCCGCGCTTCCAGACACCGAGCGGATTATCCTGCTGCTGAAAAACCCCTGGCACCGATGGTTCATCGACTACGATCCCGCGCCAATGCTTGCGAAAGTGAAGTGCCCAGCCCTGGTGCTGAACGGCGATCTCGACCTGCAGGTTGTGGCCGACCTAAACGTACCCGCCGTCGAAGCTGCTTTGCGCAAGGGAGGCAACCAGCACGTCACGGTCAGGCGGTTCCCGAAGCTCAACCACCTTTTCCAAACTGCCACCACCGGCCTGCCCGACGAATACCTTCACATTGAGGAAACGATTGCGCCGGTCGTATTGGAGACTATTGCGGACTGGCTGCGCGAACCAACCCGCTTGCCCTGACTCAGCGTCGCGCCGCCACTGCCCCGCCCGGCCCAGGTCGGGCACACCCTTGATCAATCAATGGCGGAAGAATTGATGGAGCTGCCAGTGCCGTCGCCAAATGGAAAACGCTTTTCATATCGATTCTCCATGCCACTCTAGAAAACCCAGTATTCGGCTCCCGGAATCTCCTTCAGAAACTCCAGGGGTGTCACGTTGATGTTCCGTTCGGTATACGTCGCGAGTTTGGGCCTGTTCTCCGGATGGTTTCTTGCCCCGTAACTCGGGTTCTCCGTGCCGAGCGTGTCTTTGAAGATCTTCGCCTGCATCGCCCGCAGGCCCGCCGTCGAGATCAGAACATTACCGATTCGCAAGTACCACCCCAATTGGATATAGAGGCCGGCTGTGCTGGGTGTGGCCGTAAACAGGGTCAGCCAGTTGCGGGATTGCGGAATGGAGACTATTTTGAGAACCTTCTTGGTTTTGCGATGCTCTGCGGCCGCCTGATAGCCCAGCAGTTGCTGGCTGATCTCCCTGAGGCCTGACAAGGGGTGCTTGGCCGGCAACGGAACTTTGATTGGCGCTGTGGGGGAAAGAGCCAGTTTCTCCCTCACCTGCCTCTCGCGTGCCTCCACGTCTTCCTTGGTGGCGGTCGGCGCATGCTTGCCAATCGCGGTCTTCACGTCGAACTTGGTTTCTACGTAGTGAGTAAACCCGCCGCCCGAGAATACTACATCCACCTGCTTCGACTTGACCGTGTCGAGATACTGGCCTGGCGCCAGGTCGGTGTATTCCTTGGTCTGGTCCATTGCCACCCTCCCGAATGCGCCGGAGAAGAATGAAGCGTCCTGAATCTCACCCAGCGCTCCCTTCAATTCGCCCTCGTGCTCGGAAACCGCCAGCTTCGCCAGCGCTCCGATCAAACCGTCGCGATTGCTTTTCTTTCCAATCAGCTTCACACGGGACCACCAGTGAAGGGATGAGATCAGGTTGTCCAGAGCGAACGCGCGGTTAGCCGGATTCTTAATGCTTGCAAGCAGGTTGTCTACGATCCGCTCGGCGGAAACCTTCGTCTTGCTATTCCGCTTGGATACGATGACCTCCAACATCCCGTAACGATTGAGGAACGCCGCGCGCAGGGCGCACTTAGCGAGCCAGACCTTGCCCTCCATGACTGACGGTGCCCGGTAAAATTTGTCCTGGGCTTGCTCCCGGTCCTCCCTTGTCAGCAACCGGCTGACGTTGCGCGAGTTTTCGGCTGCCCTCACGTTGGCCCTGGCGCCCCTGGATACCATCGAAGCATGCTGCCGCTCCCCGTCGGTGAGTAGATTTCCGACGATGTGGCTAGTGATCTCCCAAGGTAGTCGGAGCCCGAGCTCACCCAACAGCCCGGCGCTCCGTTGGATGACTGGTTGGATCGCAACCGCCGGCCGGTTTGCTGGGAACGGCGAACGTGTGGATTGAGCCCGATTCAACGGGACTTTCGGCCCCTGTTGGCTCAGGGTAGACATCGTTGGGCGAAGCGCCGGCGTCATCTTGGCCGGCGCAGAACGGGTTTCCACTGGACCAGCTTTGGGAATACCCGGATGCCGATAATCTGTTCGCGTAGGACCCTGCGCCATGCCGCCCCCCCTCGTTTATTCTAGCCGCTTATGGTCTGTTGGAATGGGCCTGCGGCCTGCGAAAACGCCATGAAAAACTCGATATTCTAGGTGGGGCAGGCAATTCCACCTGCCAATCCGAGCGAAGCTCGGACCGCTTTTTCGACCCTGCTGCTGAATCTGCTCCACCAGCAGTCAACACCGGCGCCCTTAATAGTGGTATCGGGCCTGGAGGAAATCGACCGTATCGTCGGTGACGCGGTACACCAGCCGGTGTTCCTGAGTGACACGCCGCGACCAACAGCCGGCGAGTACATATTTCAACGCTTCGGGCTTCCCCGGGCCTTCGAACGGATCGCGCATCGCCGCCTCCACCAGGTCGACGACTCTGACTGCCACGCCGCGCTCGTTTTTGACCCAAAACCCAAGGTCCTGAAGAAACTCGGGTTGAAAGATAGCGACCCGTTTAGGCTGTCGCTTCACCGAGCATCTCTTTCCGCAAAGTGCCCGGTGTCCCGGGTTTGAGTTTTCTCGTCTTTGAGCGTCGAAGCGCCGAAGACAGACGGCGCGCGTTCCGAGGGGAGCGGAGCAAATGAGCGGTCTCCATAAGCCCGGCGAGCTCAGACGCTGGAATCAGGGCCACGTCGCGCGCGCCTCTCCGTCGGACAATAACAGTTTCCTGCTGTTCTACCACCTGGTCGAGCACGCTGGCGAGATTCTCGCGGAGACTGGTATACGTCGTTTCACTCGGCATGTAATCCTCAATTCGATTGTACAGGATTCCTGTACGTACGTTGCTTCGCCAGTGCCGCGGTGGATTGATTATTTCGACACCATTCCACTGCCGGAATGCCAGCAGCGCGAATCGGTCCTCTAAGCTCATCGACCTCCTTGACGGCGGGAACGTTTCACATGCAGCGCGAGCACTGTGATAAACTCCCGCCGTTATCTCTGGAGGCAAGGCATGAAGGCTTCTCTGTTTTATCGAATCGCCGCTGTTCTTCTGCTGCTTTTTGCTATCGGACATACACTTGCTTTTCGCGAGTCCGATCCCGCTTGGGGAGTTGACGCGATTCTTCGCTCAATGAGGTCAATTCACTTTGACGTGCAGGGCTTCAGCCGAACCTATTGGGACCTCTTCATCGCGGCTGGATTCTCGGTCGGCGTGTTTTACCTATTCGCAGCCGTATTAACGTGGCAGCTTGGAAACCTGCCGGCAGAGACTTTGGCCCTCATGCGCGTCACCGTCTGGGCTCTCGTACTTTGCTTTGCCGGCGTCACGCTGGTGAGCTGGAAATACCTCTTTGCCGTCCCTATCGTTTTTTCAGTGGTGATAACAATTTGTTTGACGGCAGCGGCATGGCTTTCAGCGAAGCCAACCTGAAGCCCAATATCCGCGCGTCCTATCCCTCTCTCAAGCAGTACCCGCGAGAGCGGGACTAACACCTTGCCGGGAAATCGGCGCCACGAACCGTCAGGCTGCTTTGCCGACCGCCAACAATGGCCGATTGTCCCCCTTCGCGCCACTGGATGCGTCCAGATCGTTCTCCAATCGGCGGAGGACCGATTCCGTGGTCTCGCGGTCATCCGCCCATCGGCACACCAGTTGGCCATCCAATTCAAGCCACATCATCTTGAGTCCGTTCATTCGAGTCCCCTCCTCGGCAAAAACCGTAGATGACAAAGCCATCATCGCCAGGCGCCACCACGGTTTGATGGAAGCCATCCCGGCGGAGGACTCCAATGCATTTCAACGTCCTTACAAACCGCCTTCAATTTCAATACATTGGAAACCGGTGCTGTAAACGCCGTGGACACACGGGAATCAAGCCTGTACACATCGCGAGGTGCTCGACCCTCTTTGAATGCGTTGTTTCTTATCCGTGTTCATCCGTGTGAATCCGTGGCTAAACCCAATCACACCCCAACCCCAAGAATTCCCCTAATCCCCTCAAACACATCCGCTCCCAAATTTCAGACTCCACCCTCCCGCAATGCTAAACCCGAATTGTGAAACCCCTCAAAGGTCCCGCCGGCTTCAACGCCCTCTACGCCATCTTCCAGCACATCACCCCGTTCACCGCCGCCGATGGCCGCGCCTTCGCCCGCGTCCCTCCCGCCGCCGGCTTCGGCGCCCGCTCCTTCCCCCTCCGCTCCCGCGCCTTCCGCGAATACTTCTTCGATCAGTCCTATACCAAACTCGGTACCATCCCCGCCTCCCGCGACTGGAACGCCGTCCTCCGCCACCTCGAAGCCCAAGCCTCCCGCGACCCTGCCAACACCCGCATCATCGTCGGCCGCCGCGTCGATAGCCGTGGCGACAAACCCGTCCCCGACCGCATCCTCGTCCACCTCGCCAACCACCAATCCCAATTGGTCGAGATCACCGCCGAAGGCTGGGAAGTCGCCACGAGCGACACCGTTCACTTCGAGTTCTCCCGCCCCAACCGCACCCTCCCCACGCCCCAAAAGACCGACCGTCCCGCCGCCGCTCTCGCAACCCTCCGCGCCCTCCTCAACCTCTCCGGCCCCGATTGGCATCGCACCATCGCCTGGCTCCTCAACGCCTTCCGCTCCGAAGGCCCGTTTCCCATCCTCATCCTCCGCGGCCCCTCCGGCTGCGGCAAATCCTTCGCCGCCCGAATCCTGCGCGCCCTCGTCGACCCCTGCACTTCGCCCCTCAGCCCCACCCCCGCCAGCCCTCGCGAACTCCTCTCCCTCGCCCGCCACAACTGGGTCCTCGCCTTCGATCACGTTTCCACACTCTCGCCCCGCATCGTCGACTCCCTCTGCCGCCTCTCCACCGGTCTCGGCCTCGCCCTCAGCGATGCCGGCGACCCATCTGAGCCTCTCCAACTCTGGCTCAAACGCCCCATCCTCCTCACCGTCACCCAGGACTTCACACCGCCGCCTGACCTCGCCGCTCGCGCCCTCATCGTCGATCTCCCCGCGCTCACTCCCGAAACCCGTCGCTCTGAGCAGGACCTCGCCGCCGCCTTCAGCCAGCACGCCCCCGTCATGATCGGAGCCATTTGCGATACCATCTCCACCGTCCTGCGAACGCCCCAGCCCGCCGAGACGCACCGGACCAGCCACAACGACGCCCTTACCTGGGCCGTAGCCGCCGCCTCCGCCATCTCCTGCACCCCCGCCGAAATGCGCCAGGCCTTCGACAACCCTCCGCCCACCCTCCCGGCCCTGGTCGAAGCCGTAAAGTCCCTTCTGAGCCGAACCCCCCAATGGACCGGAACCGCCACCGACCTCGCCCTCCACCTGAACCTGGCCCTTGACGCTCGCAACCTCTCCGTCCAGCTCAAAAAGAACCTCCTCCTCCTGGCCGACGAAGGAATCCAATTCACTTACCAGCGCCACCACGGAGGCCAACGCCTGATCAACCTGGTAGCGCAAACCCCACCGCCAGCGTCACCCGAACCCGCCGAACCCAGCCATCGCCTTGATTCCAGAAAACTTATCCCCCACAAACAAATCGTCGAAGAACCCCAATCCAGCGTCACCGTCCGCTCGCCACGAGCCAAACCTGTGCTTGGTAGGGCCGGCCCTTCGGCCTGCCAATCTGGGCGAAGCTCGGACCAGCTTTTCGACCCAGCCAAGGGAGCGAAGCCCGCCTTCTCCCCGCCAGCCAAGCCATCGAAGCGTCGTGCCCCAATTCCTCGGCCCCCAACCCCACAATCCAAGCCAGTAACGTCCACCCCCAAACCTTCGCCCATAGAACTCAAGCTGTTACAGAAAAAGCGAACTATCCCGCGTTAGGGCGGAAATGAAATATAGGCTTGCGTGCGACTAATCCTTTTCCTAGCTGTGCTTTCGCTGTGCCCGGTGTCTCTCACCGCTGCGCTGCATAGCGGCTCCGTCCGGGCCGCCGATCAATTCATTCCAGGCGCCACCATAACCGCCCGCCAGGGCGGCGCCAAACTAGTCCGCTTCACCGACGAGAACGGTCGCTACGAGTTCGATCTCACCCCCGGCTCCTGGGAAATCACCGTGGAGATGTTCGGCTTCCGCACCGTCCACGGCGAGGTCGATGGCGCTCAGGATAGCTCCCACGATTGGACACTCGAAATGCCGCGCCCCGGCGAGCCCGATCCCGATGCCGCCAAACCAGCCACCCCTGCTGCCACAGCTACCGCAACTCCCGCCAACCCCGCCGCCACTCCCGCAAATGTTCCGGCCACTCCCGCCGCCACCCCAACTCCGGCCACCGCCCAGCAACGACCTGGCGGACAAGGACGCGGTGGTCGAGGTCCCAACGGCCAGCGTGCCGGTCGCGGCCCCAACGGCCAGCCCCAGCCTGGATTTCAGAATGTAGCCGTCACGGCCACGGAGGAAGGCGCGCAAGCGGTCGCCGCTGCCGCCGCCAATCCCGAAAACCAAACTGGCGATCTGTCGGCCGCCGACAATAACTCCGAATTCATGGTCATCGGCAGCAGCAGCGGTGGACTTCAGCAGGCTGCCGACGATCAGGCCCGTCTCAATCGCCAAAACGGCGGCGGTCGCGGCGGACCAGGCGGTGGTCCCGGCGGTATCGATGCCGGTCTCGGGCTAGCCAATGCCGCCAACGGTGGAATTGCCTTCAACGGCGCCGTCCCCGGAGGAGTCGATGGACTCGGCATGGGTGGCTTCGGCGCCGCCGGCGTCAATGCTGGCTTCGGCGCCGATAACGGCGGTGGCTTTGGAGCAGCAGGTGGCGGTGGCCGCGGCGGCGCAGGTGGAGGAGGCGGTGCCGGACGTGGCGGCGGTGGCGGCGGTGGAGGCGGAGGCGGCCGGGGAGGCGGAGGTGGCCGCGGCGGCGCGCGCAATCAGCAAGGCCGCGGCGGACGTGGTCGAGGCCCCTTCAACGGCCAGTTCGCCGCTTTCGGAAATCGCCGGCGCGTGCAGCCCGCCTATACCGGTTCGCTCGCCGTCACCGCAACCAATTCGGCTCTCAACGCCGCGCCCTTCTCGCTCAATGGGCAGTTAATACCCAAGCCGCCTTCGGCGCGCGAAACCGTGGCCCTCAATGTCGGCGGTCCGGTCCGCATTCCCAAACTCGTCTCCAATGACAAGTGGTCCATCTATCTCACAGTGCAGGGCAATCGCGCCCGCAACGGCAGCAATCGCGTCGGCACCCTTCCCACCGCCGCCGAACGCGCCGGCGATTTCTCCGCCACTACGGTCGCCAACGTTCCGATCACTATCTTCGATCCGCTCACGCACAATCCGTTCCCCGGCAACGTCATCCCCACGGCGCGCATCAACCCCGCCGCGCTCGGCCTGCTGCCTTATTTTCCCCTGCCGCAGTACAGCGCGCTCATTCAGAACTACTCCATCGCGCCGTCCACTCCCAGCGCCAGCAACTCCGTCGGCGTGCGCCTCACCGGCTCGGTCACTAACAAGGACCAGCTCAATTTCAACGAGCAATACAATTGGACCGATTCCACCAGCGAGCAGCTCTTCGGCTTCCGCGATACCACGAGCGGTTACGGCCTCAGCGCCAGCGCCGGCTACCGGCACGTCTTCCGGCCCCGCCTCGCTAACAGCGCCAACCTGGCCTTCAGCCGCAGCATCAATAAGGCAGCTCCGTACTTCGCCTACGGCCCGAACGTCGCCGGCGACCTCGGGATCACCGGCACCGACCAGGAGCCCATCACTTACGGACCGCCCAACATCTCTTTCACCAACTTCAGCGGTCTTTCCGATTCCTCGGCGTCCATCAATCGCAACCAGACTACGAACTTCACCGACACACTCACCTACGTGGTGCGCCGCCGCCACAATCTCTCCATCGGGTTCGGCTACCGGCGCATGCAGAACAACGCGCTGTCTTACGCCAATTCGCGCGGCTCCTTCAGCTTCAGCGGCCTGCTCACCAGCGGTCTCGATGCCAATGGCCAGCCCCTCCCCAATACCGGCTACGATTTCGCCGATTTCCTTCTCGGCTTCCCGCAGTCCAGCTCGCTGCGCATCGGTAATTCCAATAACTACTTCCGCGGCTGGGCCCTGAACACTTATATTCAGGACGATTGGCGCGTCAAGCCCGGCCTCACTCTCAATCTCGGATTGCGCTACGAATACTTCTCGCCCTACACCGAGTTGCAGGGCCATCTGGCTAATCTCGCCGTCGCCCCCGGTTTCTCTGGCGTGACGGTGGTGACGCCCTCCAGCCCCGATGCCTACGGCGAAGCCTTTCCCTCGGGCCTCCTCAACGGCGATAAGAACAATTTCTCGCCGCGCCTCGGTTTTGCATGGAAGCCTTCCACCAAGCACAGCCGGCTCTTCCGCGGCGGCTACAGCATTTTCTTCAGCGGCTCCAACTATGCAGGCATCGCCGCCAAAATGGCGGCCCAACCGCCCTTCGCCACCACCGCGTCGCTCAGCACCAGCCTCACCGACCCGCTCACTCTCGAAAACGGCTTCCCCACCCAGCCGTCGACAACCATCACCAACACCTACTCCATCGATCCCAATTACAAGCTCTCCTACGCCCAAACCTGGAGCTTCGCCTTCCAGCAGACGCTGCCTCAGAACCTGCTGATGGAAATCGAATACATCGGCACCAAGGGCACCGGTCTCGACGTGCAATATCAGCCCAATCGAGCCCCGCCCGGTTCGCCGCTCACCGCCCAGCAGCGCCTTCTTATCGGCAACGCCACCGGCTTCACCTATGAAGCCTCGGAAGGCAATTCCATCTTCCACGCTGGGCAAGTCCGGCTCACCCGCCGCTTTGCGCGCGGCATGTCGGCCGTCGCACTGTATACGCTTTCGAAATCCATTGACGATGCTTTCGGCGGAGGCCTCGTGCAGAACCCGCTCGATCTCAGCGCTGAGCGAGCCCTTTCCACCTTCGACAAGCGCCACAACCTCTCTTTGCAATACCTGCTCTCCTCGCCGGTCGGCATCCACGGCCTCTTTAGAAACGGAGGCTGGAAGACCAAGGCTCTCACCGGCTGGATGCTGAGCAGCAACTTCAATGTGGCATCGGGAAGTCCGCTCACCGCCACCGTCTCAGGCAACCTCTCGAACACCGGAGGCACCGCGGCCTTCGGAAGTGGACGCGCCCAAGCCACCGGCCTGCCCATTTATGGCCCCGGAAACCCCTACTTCAACCTCGCAGCGTTCACCCTGCCGCCCGCCGGACAATACGGAAACGCCGGCCGCGATACCATCCCCGGACCCATGCTGATCAGCCTCAACGGAGCCCTCAACCGGGTCTGGCGATTCGGAGACACCCGCCGCCAACTGCAAGTCCGGATCTCCGCAAACAACGCTCTGAACCACGTCGAGATCACCGGCTTCGGAACAGTAGTCAACTCCTCCACCTACGGCCTCCCCACCGCCGCCTCCGCAACCAGAAACGTTACCCTGACTATGAGGTTCAACTTCTAATGGGATTCAAAATGGGACCTTATTGCCGGTGCGTAGCCCCGAGAGCAACTTTCTTAGCCCTCTTCCTCTTCGCCGCCCTGGGCCAGCAGCAACAAGCCCCGCCACCCAAAACCGGAGTGACCTTCAAAGCCGGAGCCAACCTGGTAATCGTCGACGTCACGGTCAAAGATAAATCCGGCCACGCCATCGACAACCTCTCCAAATCCGACTTCACCATCCTCGAAGACGGAAAGCCCCAAAAGGTCGAAATCTTCGAAGCCGAGAAGCTCGCCACCGACCCTGAGCCGCCCCCTGCCGCCCCAACTCTCGGCAGTCAGAACGACCTCCCCGACAACCCCAAAACCACCATCACCACCGAATCGCCCGGCAAAGTGCAGTATCACGACAAGCGCCTCCTGGTCCTCTTCTTCGACTTCTCCAACATGGGAATCCCCGAAGAACTCCGCGCCCAGGAAGCCGCCCTCAACTTCCTCGATAAGCAGATGACCTCATCCGACATGATGGCCATTCTGCTCAACACCGCCGCCGTCAAAGTCCAGACCGATTTCACCGCCGATCGCGACCAGCTCAAAGACATCATCAATAACCTCCCCATCGGGGAAATGAGCGATCTGGCCGGCGTCGCCGATGACGGCTCAGACGACAACGAAGACACTGGCGCAGCCTTCGTAGCCGATGAGACCGAGTTCAACATCTACAACACCGACAAGAAACTCCAGGCCATCGAAGACGCCGTCCGCATGTTGGCCGCATTGCCCGAAAAGAAGGTCCTGATCTACGTCACCGGCGGCATCAGCAAAACCGGCATCGAAAACCAGGCGCAGCTCGAGGCCTCCATCAATGCGGCCGTCAAGGCCAACGTGTCCATCTACCCCATCGACGCCCGCGGCCTCATGGCCGACCCTCCCGGCGGCGGCGCCAGCAAAGGCGCATCCCGCGGCAACGGCATCTACACCGGTAGCGCCTACAACTCGCAGCGGGCCAGCATCAACGGTTCGCAGGAAACCCTCGCGACGCTCGCAGCCGATACCGGCGGCAAGGCCTTCCTGGATAGCAATGACCTGAGTGCCGGAATCGTTCAGGCGCAGCAGGAGTTCCGCAGCTACTACATCCTCGGCTACTACACCACCAACACCGCCGAGGACGGCAAGTACCGCAAGATCACGGTCAAGATGAATAACAACACCTCCGCCAAGCTGGAATTCCGCCAGGGATACTACGCGCAGAAGGTGTGGACCAAGTTCACAGGAGCCGACAAGGAGCAGCATCTCCAGGAAGCCCTTGCCGCCGGCGATCCTATGACGGATCTCCAGATTGCCCTTGAGGTCGACTACTTCCGGATCTCCCCCACCGCCTATTTCGTCCCCGTGTCCGTGAAGGTGCCGGGCTCATCGCTTGAGTTGGCGCAAAAGCACAAGCTCGCCGAAACTGAATTCGACTTCGTCGGCAGCATCATCGATGAGCGCAAGAACTCCGCCGGCCAGGTCCGCGACTTCATCAAGGTGAAGCTCGATCCCGCCGATGCCGAGAAGATGATCCACCGCAACTTCACCTATGATGCCGGCTTCACCCTCGCGCCCGGCAAGTACCACATGAAGTTCCTGGTTCGCGAAAACCACTCGGGCAAAATGGGGACCTTCGAAACCCGCTTCGTGATTCCCGATCTCACCGCCGATTCCATGCTCCTCAAAACCAGTTCCGTCATCTGGAGCAGTCAGCGCGAAGCCATCAAAGCGGCGGTGGGAGCCGCCGAACGGACCAACAAAAAGGCGGCCGCCGCCAATCCGCTGGTGGTGGGAGATGAGAAGATCGTCCCCAACATCACCAAGCTCTTCCGCCGCAGCCAGAACATGTACATCTCCTTCGACGTCTACGACGCCGTGCCCGACCCGGCCAATCTCCAGAACCGCAAGGTAGCCGTCAGCATGAGTCTCTTCAATCAGAAGGGCATCAAAGCCTTCGAGTCGAAGCCGCTCTACGCCACCCAGCTCACCCCGTCGAGGCCGAACACCGTCCCGATTCAACTCCAGGTGCCGCTGAAGGGCCTGGCCCCCGGCCAATACACCTGTCAGATCAGCGTAATCGACGAAATCGGCCGCCGCTTCGCCTTCCCCCGCTCCCCCCTGGTGGTGCAGTAAGTGCTCCTAGGTAGGGCAGGCGCTTCCGCCTGCCAATCCGAGCGAACCTCAGACGGGTTTTTCATTTTGTAGCTAACTAACCTGCAGCTAACTATCGTCTAACTTTCCCTACTAACCTTCGCGGTCGCCGAATTGCAAAGGGAGCACCGGGTACAATATGCCTGTGCAAGCCCTTTCGGGCGCCTACTATATCTTCATCGCCATCCTGTTCTTCGCCTATTGGATAACAGCGCAGTCGCGGCTTTCACGCCTGACCGTCCTCCTCTTTGCGAACTACCTCTTCTGCGCCCGCTTCGGGCTCTTCTACGTTCTCCTGCTACCCGCCTGCGCGACCACCGACTACCTGATCGGCCTAGCCCTCACGCGCGCGAAACGAAGCGCCGTGCGTCGTCTGCTCCTCGGCGTCAGCGTGGCCATGAACCTGTCGCTGCTGCTCACTCCGCGCCTCAATCACGGAATCCTCTTTCCGCTGGGCCTCTCCTTCTACACCTTTCAGGCCCTCACTTACACCATCGATCTCTACCGCCGCGATGGCGAATGCACCCATAGCCTGCTGGAGCATCTGACCGCCGTCTCGTTCTTCCCCTCGCTGCAGGCCGGCCCCATCTCGCGAGTCACCGACCTCGTCAAGCAGATGTCAATCCGGCCGATCCTGAGCCGCGAAGACGGCGGACGCGCCTTCTTCCTCATCGGAACTGGCTTGATGAAGAAGGTCTTCATCGCCGACTTTCTGGCCGAGAACTATGTCAATCGCATCTTCGATACCCCCAATCTCTACAGCGGCTTCGAAGTGCTGATCGGGGTCTACGCCTATTCGCTGCAGCTCTACTACGACTTCTCGGGCTACACCGATATCGCGCGTGGCACCGCCCAGCTTCTCGGTATCCGCCTGCCCATCAATTTCGACCGCCCGTACGCCGCCACCAACCTCGCCGTCTTCTGGCGCAAGTGGCACATCAGCTTTTCCAACTGGCTCCGCGACTACCTCTACTTCTCGCTTCCCGGCAAACGCACCAAATTCATGCCCTACGTGGGCCTGCTGATCACCATGCTCCTCGGCGGCCTGTGGCATGGCCTCTCCTGGACCTTCGCCATCTGGGGCCTGCTCCACGGCGTCGGACTCGCCGCCACCCGCTGGTGGCAGGTGCGTCACGGCCGGCGCATTCCCGCGGCCACTCGGCATCCTCGCCACGTACCACTTCGTCTGCTTCACCTGGATCTTCTTCCGCGCCGGCAGCGTGGCCGCCGCGCTCTCCATCCTGAGTCGAATCGGCTCGCTCACTCCCGGTGCTGAGAACGTCTCGGGTATGCTGGCGCTGGTCCTGCTGATCGCGCTCCTCGCGCTCTTCATCAGAAGGAGTGGCACAACCGGGCTATGGAAGCCTTCGCGGCCAAGCCCTTCTATGTCCACGCCACGGCGCTCGCGTTGGTCTCCGTCGCCATTCAGTTGCTGGGAGGCCGCGGCAACGCGCCCTTCGTCTATTCGAGGTTCTGAGCCATGCGGAACTTCCCTCTACACACGGCTCTCAGCATCCTCTCGGCAGGCATCCTCTTGGGAGGCGCGAAGATGGTGTCGCCCTCCATCCACGGGCCGCAGTCCGCTCAAGTGCAGTCCCTGGTCGATTTCGCGCCGGAAGAAGCCGCGCCCGCGCCGGCCGGCACGCCGCCGCCGGTCGCCTCTCCGCTCGCCAAAGTCAAAATGAATCCGTTCCTGCTGGAGGACAACGAAGGCGCGCTCGACCATTTCTACCAGGCGCTTTGGAACACCGAAAAGCAGCAGGATGGCGCGGTCACCCGCATCGTGCATTACGGCGATTCCCCCACTACCGCGGACCTCATCACGGGTGGCATTCGCAGCCAATTGCAGCAGCGCTTCGGCGATGCCGGCCACGGCTTCATCCTCATCGCCAAGCCCTGGGCCTGGTATCAGCACACCGGCGTGACCGTGGATGCTTCCGGCTGGCTGATGACTCCCGCCAGCCGCTTCCAGTCGCACGACGGCCTGTTCGGTTTGGGCGGAGTGAGCTTCGTCGGCTCGGCCAAATCGTCCAGCGAAATCGTTTTTGAACACGGCCCTTATACCCGCTTCGAAGTCTGGTATCTGAAGCAGCCCGGAGGTGGAACGTTGACTCTCGGCACGCTCGGAAAGCTGGATACGGCGGGTGAAGCCAAGGAGCCTGGTTTTGCGGTGTTCGAAGCCCCGGAAGGCCTTCACGAGGTTGCCCTTCGCGGCGAGAGCGGCCCTATTCGCCTCTTCGGAATCACCGCCGAAAAGGCCGGCCCCGGCGTGGTCTACGACAGCCTCGGCCTCAACGGCGCGTCCATCACGGTGCTGACCCACATGTTCAACCAGGATCACTGGGCCGAGGAACTGCGCCATCGCAATCCCGACCTGCTGGTGATTAACTACGGAACCAACGAAGCCGACTTCGCCGATTTCGTCGACAAGCAGTACGAGAAGGAACTCCGCGAAGCCATCCGCCGCGCGCGCGCCGCGTTGCCCGAAGCTTCCATCCTGGTGATGAGCCCGATGGATCGCGGCCATCGCAGCGGCGGCGATATCGAAACCATGGCGACCATCCCGCGGATCGTGGAGACACAACGGCGTGTCGCGCGGGAGACGGGCTGCGGTTTCTTTGACACGTTCGCGGCCATGGGAGGCGCTGGAACCATGGCGCGCTGGTACGCCCAAAAACCGCCGCTGGTCTCGGCCGATTTGATTCATCCCTACCCGGCCGCAGGCCAGACGATCGCGACCACCGTAGTGAAGGAAATCGCCGCAAGCCTGAATCGCTACAAGATGAGGAACCCATAGCCGTGGTCTTACCGAGCCGCCACCGCAAAGGAGTCGGTGCCTTTTCATGCGCGCTGCTCGGCTGTGTAGTGCTGCTTGCTATTTCATCTCAGGCGCAAACCAAAAAGAAAACCCGGAAGCCCGCGCCGCCCCAGGTGAGTGCCGCCGCTCGATCCGCTGCTGCGGCCCGCGTGGATCGCTACCTGGAGGCGTCCTCCGATTCGCCCATTCAACACACGGGCGCGTTAGTGCCGTTTTTCGAACAGCTTTTTCGGTCGGGCGCTTCGCCGGAGCATGCGCCGGTACACATCCTGCACTTCGGCGATTCGCACACCGCTGCCGACGAATGGACCGGCGGACTGCGCGACCTCTTCCGTGCCAAGTTCGGCGATGGCGGATCGGGATTCTCCGTGGCAGGGCACCCGTTCCTGGGCTATCGCCGCTTCGATGCGCGCGGCGGCGCGACCGGTCTCTGGCACACGCTGGGACTGCGCAGCGCCAATGGCGACGGCTACTTCGGACTGGGCGGAGCCAGCATCGAAACGACCCACGCCGGCCAATCGGTCTACCTCGACACCGAATGCGAGCACCTGGAAATTCACTACCTGCTGCAGCCCGGCGGCGGCGCGGTGGCGCTGTACGACAACGATCAGCGGGTCGACGAAATCTCAACCGACGGCCCGCTGGGGGCTGGCCTCTCGCGCTACGATATTCCGCTCGGGCCGCATCGCTTCAAGCTGGTGACCGTGAGCGCGAAGCCGGTCCGCCTGTTCGGATGGGTGGCCGATAAGCCGGCCGGGTTGACTTACGAAGCGCTCGGCATCAACGGCGCGGAAGCATCGGTGATGCTGAAGTGGAATGATGAGATGACGGCCACTTACTTGCAAGCTCGCAATCCCGGACTGATTGTGCTGGCCTACGGAACCAACGAAGCGAGCGACCCTAGCTGGAATCGGGAGAGCTATCGCGCCATGCTCGGCGAGTTGCTGCAGCGCTTGCGGCGAGCTGCTCCCGCGGCTTCGATTTTGCTGCTGGGCCCCGATGACCGTTGGGCGCGCTATCGCGCCGGGTGGAAAACGGTGCCCGGGATCGATTGGGTGATCGAGGCACAGGAAGCCGCCTGCCGCGACAACGGCTGCGCTTACTGGGACACACGCAAGCGCATGGGCGGCAAAGGCTCGATGCCGGTCTGGGTAACGGCGGGATTAGGGCAGCCCGATCGGGTCCACTTTACGGCCCCGGGCTACCGGCGGCTGGCCACGGTTTTGTTCGACGATCTGATCCAGCAGTATGAAGCGTTCAAGAAGGTTCGGCTGGAGACCTTCGAGACTCCTCATGAACAAGCAAAGCAAGATCACTGAAATCATCCGCCGCGTTGCCGGCAAACCGATCTCGCCGAAGCCCGACGAATCGCTCTTCGAATCGGGGCTGCTCGATTCCTTCACCCTCACCGACATGGTGTCGGCGCTAGAGACGGAGTTCGCGATTCGCATTCCCGACTCCGACCTGAATCCGCGCAAGTTCGATACGCTGACGCGCATTCAAGCGTACATTGAGAGCAAGGGCTGAGCATGGCGTATCTTCGCGCGTTGGGTAGCTACTTGCCGACGCGCGTGGTGGACAACGCGGAACTGGCCCCGATGGTGGGAGCCGATCCGGACTGGCTGCTGCGCGCCACGGGGATCGAACAGCGGCGGTTCGCGGCCGCCGATGAGACCGTTGCGTCGCTGGGAATTCGCGCCGCCAAAGACTGCCTGGAGAACGCCGGGATGGTCGCGGCCGAGGTCGGGATGGTGATCGCGGCCAGCGGTTCGGGCGAGCAGCGATTCCCAGGGCCGGCGACGGCGATCGGCGCGGGCCTCGGCATCAACGGCACTCCGTGCATCGACGTGCCGTTGGCAAGCGCCGGCTCGCTGTTCGGCATCGCGATGGCCGCCAGCCTGAGCCGCGAATTTGGCAACGTGCTGGTGGTGGCCTCGGAGATTATGTCGCGCGCGGTGAACCTGAGCCCCACAGGCAAGGACACGGCGGTGCTGTTTGGCGATGGCGCGGGGGCCTGCCTGGTGAGCCGTGACCGGGGCTTCGCCGCGATTGCCGATTCGATTCTGGCCAGCGATGGCGATTTCGCCGGGTCGCTGCGGCTGCCACTCGATGCGCCGCTGCACATGGATGGGCGGAGCATCATTCTGCAGGCCACTCGGAAGCTGCCGCGGGTGATCTTGGACCTGCTGGAACGCAATCGCGTGAAGGCCGGCGACGTCGCGGTATTTCTGCTGCACCAGGCCAACCTGAACCTGATCACGCGTGTGGCGCAAGCGGTGGGGGCTCCGGTAGAGCGCTTCTTCAGCAACATCGCGAGGTACGGAAATACCTCATCGGCCTCGCTGCTGATCGCGACGGCCGAATGGAGGCGGGAAAGCGGGCCGGGCATCGAAGGCCCCATCGTGCTGGCGGCATTCGGAGCCGGCTTAAATTGGGGCGCAATTCTACTTATTCCCGAAAAAGTTAACTGGCGGTCGATTTTACAAGATGTTTACGGATTAAACACGACCTTCGCGGGGATAGTCCTTAGTATGAAGCCATGACGACCGCTAGACCCGCTGCAACGTATCAGGACGCGCACTTGAACATCGACCTTAACCGGCAGACCGTTGCCGTGGATTCCAAGCCAGTGGTCCTCACCCGGAAAGAGTATGATTTGCTGAGCTTTCTAGTGACCCACGCGGGCGAAATTGTGCCGCGGGAGGCGCTGCTCACCAGTGTCTGGGGATACAGCGCCGGGGTCCGAACACGGACGCTCGACATGCACCTGAGCCTGCTGCGTAAGAAACTGCACCCTTATAGCGACCAGTATATCGAGCGCATCTTCCGGATCGGCTGCCGCTTCCAGCCCTGCTTTGCCAGACCGCAAATGATGCAATCTGCTAACGTGGCATAGAGACTCGGCGAAAAACTCCACGTTTCAGCCGATAAGGATAGTAGTGGATAACTAACCATTACTGCCCGCCTTGAGGGTAGTTCTCACGGCGAGGAGGCTCTGTGCTGGAATTAACGCGTGCTGATTCGATTCGCGATTTGATCGCTAGCCCCGTAAAGAAGGCTCCGGAGCGGCGTTATGGCCGCAACCCGAATGCGTTGCCTGCGGGTGTGCACGACCGAAGAAAGCATTGCCGCTGCGGAGTCTGCCGGCAATGCGTGGACAACGCCCGTTGGGACCGGATCTTCGCCGAGAAGTTTGCCGATCCTACTTACTATAGTCATCTAACCCCACGCACTACGTCGCCGCTGGCGTCGATTTGATCAGGGGGAAAAGGGCGCCACTACTCGTAGCGAAGAGCAGCGGTGGGCTCGATGCGCGATGCCCTCCGGGCGGGGATCCAACCGGCGAGCACACATACGCAGAGCAAGGATAACCCGGCCAGAGCGAGCACCGTCGGGTTATTCGATTCCAGGCCGAACAGAAGGCTTCGAGTGAGTCCGCTTAGCCACAGTGCCACCGGCGCACCGATTGCGATCCCAAATACAGCCAGGAGCAGGCTTTCTCCCAGAACCATGCGGACCACATCTCCACGCTTCGCGCCCAGGGCCATGCGGATTCCGATTTCGGAAGTCCGCCTCGTCACGCCGTACGCCACCACTCCATAGATCCCGATGCAGGCAAGCAGCATCGCCAGCGCGCCCAGGAATCCGGAGAGGTGGGCGAGCAAGCGCTCGCGAACCAGGGAGCCTTGGATCTGCGAGCTGAGTGTTTGCGCGTCGACGAAGAGGTCGGGATGAACGCTCGCGACGGCCTTTCGCAAGGGGACCGCGAATGACGCGGGGTCGCCTTGAGTTCGCACGATCACGGCATAGAGCCGCGCGGGCATGACCTGCCTCCAGGGAAAATAGGCCATGGGAATCGACTGCTGGCGCAGATCGTTGTATTTGGCATCGGCCACCACACCGACGATCTCGATCTCGTCCGGCGAATCGCCGTATCCGAACCGTTGGCCTATCGGGTTGCTGCCGGCGAAGTAGTGCCGCGCGAGTTCCTGATTCACTACAGCCACGCGCGCCGAAGAGGCGCTATCGCGCTCGCTGAAAGAGCGTCCCGCTTGAAACGGAATGCCGGCAGCCTTGAAATAGTCCGGGCCCACATAAGTTTCCGCCAACAGCCGCCCCTCGCCCGGTTGAAACGCGTAGCCCTGAAAGTGCACCGGACCGCTCCGGGCCGAGCCACTTTCGATCAGGCCGGGATTCTCCAGGCTGGCGGCTATAACACCGGGAATTACGGCCACACGCGCGGTGACCTGTTCATATGCCGACTCCCACTGGGAGCGGGGATATCTCGCGGCATCGATGTTCAGTCTCACCTGCAATACGTTCTGGCGGTCGAAGCCCGGGTCGAGGGTCGCAAGATTGCGAAGCGTCGTCAGGAACAACCCGGCTCCCACCAGCAATGGAACGGCGAGAGCAACTTCGGCGATGACGATGGCCTTATCGGGGCGGATGCCGCGCAGCCTTCGGCCATGATTTGCCTGACGACGGAGATCGGCGTTGATGCCCAAGCTGATGGTGCGCCAAGCCGGCCCCAGGCCGAACAGCACTCCCGTGAGGACGGAGACAGCCAGCGTGAAGGCCAGTACACGGTGATCCGGCCCGATCTGCAATGCCGTAGCGGTTTGGCCTTGGGGCAGCATGCCAATCAGCAGACGGCTGCTCCAGAGCGCGAATAAGAGACCAATCGCTCCTCCGGCGAGTGAGAGGACCAGGCTCTCCGCCAGCAGTTGGCGAAGGATTCGGGCGCGCCCGGCGCCGATTGCCAGTCGCACGGCGATTTCCCTTCGGCGTGCATTGCCGCGAGCCAGCAGTAGATTGGCGACGTTGGCGCAGGCGATCAGAAGCACGATGGCGACCAGGACCATCAGCACCTGGAGAGGTTCCGAGAACCGTTCCCGCAAGCGCGAGAAGCCGCGACTGGCCGGATCGAGGACGATGCTTTGGGCGAGCGGTTTCTTCCCGGAAAGGAAAGCTGTCCGGTCCGCCGGACTCATGCGGGTGAGTGCGTACTGTTGATAGAGGGGCGTGAGATCGCTCTTGATCCGCGCCGGCGACAGGTTCGGCTTGATCCGCCCGATCACGGTGAGCCAGGTAGTCTCCGAGTTTTTGACGTTGTGCAGCAGATTCTCCGGCCCGGTGACGGCGGGCTGCAGTTGGATCGGGGCAAAGATATCGGGCGAACTGCCCACCTGAATGCCGAAGAATTCCGGGGGCGTCACGCCGATCACGGTGAGCCACACTCCATTCACGTTGATATTTCGGCCGAGGATGGAAGGATCGCGTTGAAATGCGCGGCTCCAGTACCGGTAACCGAGCACGGCTACGGCGCCCTGAACGCCGCCGCGCCCTTCGATGGAGTCGTCGGAGGGGGCGATGGTGCGACCCATCAGCGCCGGGACGCCGAGCACTTCGAAGTAGTTTCCCGATACGTATTGGCCTACATGCGCAGCGCGGTCGCTGCCCGCGGACGTGTCACGCCAGGTGAAAGACCCGCCGGCGGCAAGCGGTCCGATGGAGCGGTTATGGTCGCGCCACAGAACATAAAGCGGGTAGCTGTGGGCGGTGCACAGTTTGCAATTGCTACTCGAAAGGGCGACGGCCCACAATTCCTGCGGGTTTACCACGGGCAGCGTTCTCAAGACCAGCGTGTCCAGCAGACTGAAGATGGCCGTATTAGCGCCGATCCCCAAAGCCAGTGAGAACACTGCAACCGCCGCGAAACCGGGATTGCGCCGCAGCATGCGGAATGCATAGCGCAGATCCTGGCCCACGTGGTCGAGCCAGGCCCATCCCCATACGGCGCGGCTGTCTTCGGCGATGAGAGTCGCATTGCCAAACTCACGGCGCGCTCTTTGCCGAGCCTCGGATTCGGGCACTCCGCTATCCATGAGGTCGGCGGCCTTCTCCTCGATGTGCGCCTCCAGTTCGGCGGCGATGGAGCGTTTCCAGCGAAGGCGGTCCAACAGGCGAATCATGATTGTGCCATCCCCATGACGCGGGCGATGCCGTCCAGCATTCGTTGGAACGCTGAGACCTCCCGCTCCAATTGTTTGCGCCCGGCGGCGGTGATGCGGTAAATGCGGACCCGCCGGTTGTGGGCCGAGACACCCCACTCCGCGGACACCCACCCGGCTTTCAACATGCGCATCAGCGCAGGGTATAGCGATCCTTCTTCCACCTGGAGCAAGTCATCGGAACCCTTACGAATGGTTTGCGCCAGGGCGTAGCCATGCATTGGCTGCCGGCGGAGGGTTTGCAGGATCATCATTTCGAGCGATCCCGGGAAGAGATCGCGAGGGGCTGGTTCCTTCATACCTGTTCGCTCTATGCCTAGAGTGAACTTAGGAGCGAGATTTGTCAAGAGGAAAACAGATCGACCCGGCCCCAGCAGGATGCAGCGTTCGTGCAGCTTCTCACCCCGCCACCATCTCGCGGAGCCTCTCCACCAGTTCCTCCATGGTCCGCGATTGCGCCGTCAACTCCTCGGCTGCCGCAGCGCTCTCCTCCGCGCTGGCCGCCGTCTTCTGGGTTACTTGCTCCATCTGGGTGATGGCCTTTGCCACTTGCTCGATGCCGCGTGACTGTTCCTGGCTGCCCAGGTTCACTTCGTCCACCAGGGTCTTCACCTGGGCGGATTCTTCGGTGATGTTCCGGATTGACGTAGTCACGTGGTCCATCTTGGCCTTGCCGTCATTGGATTTGACAATCGACTCTTCGATCAGCGCAGCCGTATCCTTGGCGGCTTGGGCGCAGCGCTGCGCCAGGTTGCGTACTTCATCGGCTACCACGGCGAAGCCCATGCCCGCTTCGCCCGCCCGGGCGGCTTCCACCGCCGCATTCAGTGCCAGGATATTGGTCTGGAAGGCAATTTCGTCAATCGTTTTGATAATCTTTGAGATCTTGTCGCTCTGGGTTTTGATCTGGTCCATCGCCACTACCATCTGGTCCAGCGACTGGTTGGCAACGACGAACTTCTGCTGCGATTGCGTCACCAGATCGACTGCATGACGCGAGTTCTCGGTGTTTTTGTGCGCCATGCAATTGATTTCCTCGCTCGATGCCGAAGTCTCTTCCAGTGACGCAGCCTGCTCGGACGACCCTTGCGCCAAGAACTGACTGGAGGAGGAAACCTGCGAGGCTGCGCTGGCCACCTGCTCGGCGCCTAGAGAGAGATCGGCCATGACTTGGACGAGGGCTCGGTTTACGCCGCGCACCACGACATAAAGGAGTGCGCAACCGCCAAGCACCGATGCGCACAGCAACAACCAGATCATCCAGCGTGCCCGCGAGCCGGCGGCTTTCGCGGCCTCGGAGTAACGCCCGCCGCTTTTCCGATTGAATTCGGCTTCAGCTTGGATTGCCGCCTTAGCCGCTTTGAAGATGCCGGTTTTGATGGATTCATTGTCATACTTCTTGTAGGCTTCCACACCCTTGCCTCGCCGGCTCACGGCAAGAACGCTATCGCAAACCGCGTAGTATCGATCGAAGGCGGGTTGGACCCGGTCAAACAGAGCGCGATTCTCGTTGTCGTGTATCGTTCGCTGGTATTCAGCAAGGCTCTGGCTGACGGTTTGCCTCAGCTTTTTTATGTTCGCCTCGGCCGCGCTCTTGGTGTCCGGGTCGGCCGAGCCTACGTGCTTCAATATGTCGCCGCGCATCTCATTCAGTGCCGACTCCACTTTGCCGGAAATCTCCAGGCCCGGTAGAGCATCACCTGTCAGACGCTCCACAGTATTCTGCAATCCGCCCAATCCCACTAACGCGACGCATCCCAGTCCGGCACAGAGCGCCATCAACAGGGTCCCGGTTAATGCGAACTTTCTTCCGACTGTCATTCTTGATCGAATCATTTTCGTCGTTGCCTCAGAAACTTCCCACGAACATCACGTAGGGGTAGGTATAACCAAAACTTGCTTTCGACTGCTTGAGGAAGTCTCCGGCCCATAGTCGGCCGTACCCGGCGCCGAATCTCCAGACCTTAGTCCACTGGTAAAGGGCCACTACGTTCACCTCAGATCCGATGTGGTTGCTGGTGGCCTTGCGGTTGAGCACCGCTGAACTGCCGTTCGAAGCGTAGAGCGCATCCTGCACGGTGGCCAGGTAGAACTCGTTGAAATCGGTCCGGAACTTGATCTTTTTCAACGGCGTGAAATCGAATCCCGCGCGCCAGTTCTTCAGGTTCTTCCAACCGAACTGATCGATCATGCCGTAATACCCGTGGTTGCTCGGGTAGAACTGATCGAACGTGCCCCGGATCCCGTCCTTCTGCGTGGCATCGCCCGACGCATAGCTGTACTCGGCGCTCAGTCTCGGCTTGAGAACGGAATTCGCCACTGTCCAGCCCGCCACATAGCTTTGTCCAAACGCCCTCGCCCGGTCCGAGGAGTAGGAGCCCCACTGTTCCAGCACCTCGACGGTGTAATCGAATCGCCCCGGCGTCTTCCCGACGATCCGCACGCCCGGGCTCGAAACCAGGCTGTCGCCCAGCACGCCCGTTTCGCTCTTAATCTGCAGCGTCTGCTTGAAGAGGATGTACGGCTCGATTGTCATCCCCGGTAGCAGATGACCGATCGACCCATACGCGCCATAGAAATGCTCGCCCGACTTGTGCCGGTCGAAGCGCGCGCTGTCGATCTGCACCGCCGACCCCGCGAAGAAATCCACCTTGGCCGGTCCTCGGTCCATCGTCAGATCGAGAGCGTCGAAAGTACGCGACATCCCCCAATCCGCCGGCCCGATCACCCGCTCACCGCCGAACGCCAACTCTTGCCGGCCCGCGCGCAGTTGCATTTTTCCCCATTTCCCTTCGCTCGACAACTGTATATAGCCCTGCCGCAAGTCCATCGGGTTGTACAGTGTGGTCGGCGCCGTCGGCAAGTTATACGCGCCCACCCGCGCATCCTGCGTTTGCGCGAAGAACTTCAACCAGCGAAACGGTTTAACGCCCAGATTCGCGCGAATCCGGCTGGCGTAATAACTGTCCTGGCTGCCATTGGCCAAAGAAGTCCCCGAGGGGCTCTCGAACCGTCCCCGGATCTGACCCCCAATCTGTAACCATCCCGGCAGCAATTCAGCAGGGGACCGGTCGACCAACATCTCGCCATCCGTGGCCGCCTGCGGCGGCGAAGGGGCCCCGTCATCACAGAATCCCAACGAGGAAAGCGAGAACATCGTGACCAGGCAGGTCGCGAACAGCGTCTGTTTCATGGTCCGCTTATCGGCCAGGTACTCGATATTTTGTTATAAAGATCTTAAATACTTCAATTGGTAGATGTAGTACAACCGGCACCTTGGTTGTTCTGGTCACCGTGGAAACCCTGCCTTAAGGCATTCCTCCCGCGACGCCTATCATGGAGGTTGCGGTTCGGGAAGAGCCAAGAGCGTCGGTGGTTTCGACCACCGGCCCACCCTGTTAGCCGGTTGGC
Organism: uncultured Solibacteraceae bacterium; assembly: GCA_963815475.1. Lineage (GTDB taxonomy): Bacteria > Acidobacteriota > Terriglobia > Bryobacterales > Bryobacteraceae > Sulfopaludibacter. The sequence continues at coordinate 5,887,497 of CAWFHD010000003.1, forward strand.
ATATTTACAGCGTGATTCAAGCGTGGTAACTGTGGGGTGGATTGAAGACTCGGGTTGTAGTCCTTACCCTCGGAGTCGTGGTCCTTGGCGGCGCGGTGTTCGTGCAGATGGCGTCTGACCCTGCTCAAGCGTACCAAAGGGACTGTAACGGCGGCAATGCCAAAAGCTGCCTCACTCTTGGCAAGATGTACGATGCCGGCGCCCGCCTGAGGGTAGACAAGGCTAAGGCCATTGCTCTATACCGGAAGGCTCTCGGCGTCTACCGCAACGCTTGCGATCGGGGCGAGGCCAAAGGCTGCTATAACCTTGGGTCAATGTATGCGCGCGGCCTTGGAGTGCCCCGAGACGATTGGCAGGCTATCGAACTGTTTCAGAAATCCTGCGAGGCCCACCATGCCCTCGGCTGTTTCGGACTGGGTGTGATGTATGCCGACGGGCGGGGCGTTCCGCGCGACGACGCCAAGGCCGCTGGTCTCTATCGGGATTCTTGTGACAGTGGTGAGCCCAAGGCTTGCACCTATCTGGCGGGCAGGTACGCCTCTGGGGCAGGTGTGCCGCAAGATGACGCCAAGGCCGTGACACTCTATCGAAAGGCTTGCGATGCGCGCGACGATGAGGGCTGTGCTCAACTCGGCTACCGGTACTTCCACGGCAACGGCGTAGCGAAGGACGAGGTCAGGGCGCTGGAACTGTACCGCAGATCCTGCGGCGATGGAGGAGCAAGTGGCTGCGCCTATCTGGGGTGGATGTACGACTCAGGTAAGGGAGTCAAGAAGAACTATACTACCGCAATCGAGTTTTACCAGAAGTCGTGCGACGGCGGTAGTGCAATGGGCTGCACTTACCTCGGTCGCATGTATGCCGATGGCGCCGGCGTATGGGTAGATGACGTCAAGGCGGTCAGACTCTACCTCAGAGCTTGCGATGCCGGCAACGCTCGCGGCTGTTATCAGCTTGGACGCTTCTATACCGACGGCCCTCGTGGCTGCCCGCGCGACAGGCTTTTTAGCGGGTTCGTGGGGAAAGACCCTGTCCAGGCTGTTCTCTTTCTTCGCAAGGCCTGCGACTTGGGCGAAGCGAAGTCGTGCACCGAACTCGCCGGCATGTATCGGCTCGGCTCTGCGGGTTTGGCGAAAGACGGCGCCATGGCTTTCCAGTTACTCGGCAAGGCTTGCGACGCTGGCAATGCGGCGGTCTGTAACAATCTCGCGGGGATGTACGCCTCGGGGGATGGCGTCCCTCAGGACGAGTCCAAGGCTTTCAGTCTTTACCGCAAGGCTTGCGAGGGCGGCGATTCGGACGGGTGTGCAGCACTCAAGGCGCAAGAAAATGCACCGACTCCCTTACGGTCGCGGCTCGGAAAGACCTAGACGGGACTGGAGGGGTTTGTAGTGGGTTGGGCAGAGCCAGAGGACTCGGCCGTCGTCGTTGAGCCATTTGTGGAGGCCTCCGATTTTTTGTTTGGGCGAGCGGTCTGCGTCGAGCTTGGTTATTAGTTCGGTTAGGACGTTTCTTAGTTCGATGTCGACGCGCGCGGGTGAGTACTTCGGCCCGATCTCTTCCTGCAGCTTGCGATGATCGGCCGGGATGGGCGGCAGGTTTTCGGCAGCGACGCCGAACTTTTCCAGCCAATCGTAGCCACTGATTTTGCCACCGGCTTTCAGGTAAGGGGCAAGGGTGCGCATATGGCTGCTCACCCAATTCCAGTGCGGGCGTAAATTCTCCAGCCAATCCGCGTGCAGGTCAAAGTCGTAAACGCTGTGTTCGGCGGTGTGCCATTCTTCGTCCGCATCGCAGTAGAGTTCGAGCTGCCACTTCTCTCCCTTGCGTAAATACTCCAGCATGGTGTCCAGAGTTTGGACGCCGCGGCGGGGATGAAGTAGAAAGACATTGGGACAAGTGCTTTCGATTTGATTTCGGTCGCCGCGCTGCAGCGCTGTGAAACTGCGTCGCACCTCAGCGCGCCAAATCTCTTCGCTGCCTGCCTGCACAAGAAAGGGAGCAGCGGCGCCAGACCCGTTAAAAGAGCGAGAACCGATTGCGGCTCGGTGCTGGTGTCGCAATCCACGGTGGACTCTCCTCGGTCCTGCTTTCTTTCGAGGAGCCGCAACGAAAAGGAACTTGGACAATCCGGACTACAGCGGCATGGCACCGACTCCTTAACTTCGAGTCCAGGGTAACGCTGAATGGTATCTCCGAGGATATCGCGCAAGATGGAATGGAGATATGGCGGGTAATGGGAACGAACGCGCACGTAAACTTTGCGGCCCAGTTCGTCGGCCTGGATCATGCCGAGGCTGGACTTCCCGCTTCGATCCGTATGCCTGAATAAGGCCAGGTTCCTCCACGGCTTGCGCCATGAGAAGCGGTGAGCGCGAGCGATTCCCCACGTGGGGATGCCGGGCGGCAGACGGCGGTAAAGATTCGGGAACTGAAGCAACAGAGTTAGCTCCGGCGAGTCCTTTGCGGCATCCCATTCGGCGAGCGGTTCGCCGGCATACGGCGGGAGCGCCTCCACGACGACCGCGACTTCGTCAGGCTGCTTGGTTTCGTAGCTGAGATCGAACGTGTCCATCAGCCTGAGCAGGTGCGTGCGAAGTTCCGCCGGGACCAGATTCTCAGGCCACAGCTCGTCCAGATGGGAGCGCAGCAGGATGCCGCGATTAGCGCGGACCTGGGAGCTTCGCGACACCAGGCCGACGAATTCCGTTACCCACTCGCAATCGAGAAGAACGAAATCGGCCAGGTCGGGGCGGTCCAGATAGTAGAGGATTTCGCCGAGCTCATGCAGTTGCCCGGCGAGCGCTCGCTTGGGATCCGGATCGTCCACGCCATGTTTGACCATGAGCGCCCGGAACTCGGCTGGGCGCTGGTAGCGGCGCTCCTTCTTAATCGCGCGGACTTCGTCACGCACCGCCAGCCATTTCCGGTTCCAACGGCTGTTCATGGCGGTGGAGGCGGCCGCGAGCTTCAGTATGGCGCGGCGCAGAACGTCGAAGCCCTGCAAGGTTTCGAAGTCGACGTCGAAATGACCTTCGAAAGCCTCGCCGGAGAGCTTACGGATATCGGGCCAAGGGAGGTCTGGAGGCGTACGATCGGCGTGGGTGGCTACCAGGAGGAAGCGAGCGTTGGGCACGCGCATGCGGAGGAGTTCGAGCCAATAGTAGACATCGCGTTTGCCGGAGTCGGCGCCTTGGCGCGAATTCCAGAGGATCAGGTAGAGCGCGCCTTCGGTGAGGAAAAACTGGTGGGTTGCGTGTTCGATCTGCTGGCCGGCGAAATCCCAGATGTTGAGATACATCTCCTTTCCGTCGGTGGGGTGCGGCACGGGAATTGGGATGATGTCGACGCCGACCGTTTCCTTGCGGTCGGGATCGCAGGGGTGGGGGTTGCCCAGGAGCGCTTCGCGGAGGGTGGTCTTGCCCGATCTGGGTTCGCCGAGCAAGACAACCTTCACCGCTCGGGGGGATATGAGTTCGGACGGTTTGGCGAGACTGCGGAGATACTCGAGTTCCGCCCATCGCCGGATTGCGGCTTGCCACTCAGCGGGTAGGGGGTTGCGGTCGAGAGAGAGATTCTCGAGGTTGGTGAGTTGAGCGAGCTCCTCCGGGATCGCCGTCAGTTGGTTGTCGCTGAGATCGAGGAGGCGGAGGTTGGTGAGTTGGGCGAGCGTCTCCGGGATTGCCGTCAGTTGGTTGCTGCTGAGATCGAGGCTCTGGAGATTTGTTAGTTGGGCGAGACCCTCCGGAATCTCCGTCAGGCGGTTGCCACTGAGATCGAGGTTTTGGAGATTGCTGAGGCGCCAGTACGTCGCCGGGATCCACGCCAAGTAGTTGCGAGCGAGATTGAGGGTCCTGAGATTGGAGAGTTCATTGAGTATCTCCGGGATCTCGGTCAACTGGCATTCGCTGAGATCGAGCGAGCCGGTGTCTTGACGGAGTTCCCTCTCAATTCGCTGGTGTGCTGTCATAAACTTGGCAGGCCAAAGGGCCTGCCCTACCAAGCTACCTAGAGCAGGGCCGAGGGGCGGCGGCCCCAGGTTTTGGTTTTGTCCTTGGTTATGGCTTCCATATCCTTCACGTAGGCTCCGGCTTGGGTCAGGACGTGGTGGAGGTCGTTTCCGATGGAGATGAAGGTGAAGTCTTTTTGCAGAAACTCCGCTACCCTTGCGGTTCCGAAGAGGAAGAGGCCCAGGATTACGTTGTTTCGTTTGGCGGCGGCGATGAGTTTGTCGGTGGCGGCCTGCAGTTCGGGGGATGTGTACATGTGGGGGAACTCGTATTTTTCGTAGAGTCCCATCGACATGCAGAGGTCGTTCTGGCCCAGGAAGAGGATATCTACGCCCGGGACGGCGGCGATCTCGTCGATGTTGTCGATGCAGGAGGCGGTTTCCACCTGCAGCGCCACGATCACGTTTTTATTGGCGGCTCCGGCGTAGCCGAGGAGGCCGGCTTTGTTCATGCTGCGCTGGGGGAAGTAGACGGAGCGCGTTCCGGCGGTGGGATAGCGGGTGCAACTCACGGCCTGGCGCGCCTCCTCCGCGGTGTTGATGTACGGCACGAGGACGCCATCGGCGCCCATGTCGAGCGATTGCTGAATGCCACCGCGATCGTGATAGCCGGCCACGCGCACCATGGATTGGGCTCCGCCGCTGGCGATTCCGGCTAGCATAGCCGAAAGATCGAGGAAGCCCATGGGGCCGTGTTGGGTATCGACCAGCAGCCAGTCGTAGCCGCTGTGCGCCAGTTGCTCGGCGACCGTGGGGCTGTGCGCGTTCAGGAAGATTCCCAATTTGGGATTTCCTGCGCGCAATTGGTCCTTGAACTCAGCGCCGCTCAGTGCTTCAGCCATTCGTTGTTTTCTCCTTGGTTTGTTGGGGGCAGAAAGAGTCAGTATACATTGACGTGGGGGTGGGTCAGAAAGAAAAGACAGAGGCACCGACTCCCTTACGGTCGCGGCTCGGAAAGACGGGGCGCGGATTCGGAACGACGGCGTGCGTTGCGCTCACGGTCGCGGTTCGAAGTGAAGGAGGCGGACTCGGCGTTCTCCGATGGTGCCGTGGTGGATCTCGACCTGGCGAACGATGCCTACTCCTTTTTCGTACCAGCGGTCGCTGGTGATGCCGGCTCCGGGGTAGGCGGAGATGGAGGTGATGTGGAACGTGTTCTGTTGCACTCCTGCCACCTTCCAATCCTTCGCATCCTGCGGGCGGGCTACGGCCCAATCGGGTAAGCCGTGCGGCGCGCCCCAGGTTTTGCGGAGAGCGAGGGGGAAACAGTAGTCAGGGGATAGATAAGTGCCGAGGCCTTGGCGAAAATCCGCAGTGAGCTGGTGCGTGGCCGAGTCCCAGCTCACATCCTGGTAGAGGCAATCGCCGTGGAGCAGATAGGCTCGGTCGGGGTTCACCGGCCAGGCGGGGGACTCGCCTTCGGTGAGGCGAACCTTTATCGCGATCAGCGTGCCTTCGGGAATGGTCCACACGGCGACGGTGGTTTCTTCGGTTTTCCAGGTGTGGCGGGATAGGTGAGCGCGGCCGTTGCCATTATCGTCGCGGGTGTCGTATTGGTAGAGCCACTTGTCGCCTATATGAGTGGGAAACCAGGTTTGCGCACAGGCAGGGGCGGTTGAGATCAGCAGCAGAAGAGCAAGAATCGAGAAGCGATGAGTGTGGAGTCGTGGCAAGCTGTGGGTGGGAGGATTTACGGTATGATTCAACGACTTTCTCACGTTACGATTTACGTTTTGGACCAGGACGAGGCGTACGATTTTTATGTTAACAAGCTGGGGTTCGACGTGAAGATGGATGCCAAGATGGACAACGGGTTCCGGTGGCTGACGCTTTGTCCGAAGGGGCAGCCGGATTTGCAAATTGTGTTGATGCCGACGGGGCCGAGTCCGATGATGGATCAGGAGTCGTCGGACCAATTGCGGGACTTGATCCGCAAGGGTAAGCTGGGCGCGGGCGTGTTCCAGACGGCGGACTGCCGCAAGACCTATGAGGAACTGAAGGCCAAGGGTGTGGAGTTTGCGCAGCCGCCGGCGGACCGGTTCTACGGGATTGAAGCGGTGATGAAGGACAACTCGGGGAACTGGTTTAGCATGACGCAACCGAAAGAGGCATATGAAACCCCTGCTTAACGAAAAGCTGCGGGCCTGGTGGTCGCACCGCCAGGCCCTGGACGGCCGGATGGCGGACGCGAGTCCGGCCGCGGTGCTGGAGGAGACGGGCTGGGTGCGGTCGGTGGGAGGCGTGTCGCCGTACCTGGCGCTGCTGGCGCGGGCGGGCACGTCGCGGGAGGCGGCCGACGCGGCGGTGGCGAAGACGGAGATCCACGAACTGCCTTCGGCGCGCGGCTGCACGTATGTGGCGGCGGCGAGCGATTTCGCGCTGGCTTTGAGTGTGGGCGCGGGCATGGGCGATGGGGAGATGAAAGTGGCGGCCAAGCTGGGCGTCACGGAGAAGGAAGTGGACAAGCTGTGCGACGCGGTGGTGAGCGCGCTGGCGAAGGGGATGCTCGATCCCGACGGAATTCGCGATGCCACGGGCAAGGCCTCGCGGAGTTTGGGCGAGGAAGGAAAGAAGAAAGGGCTGACCACGACGCTGCCGCTGGCGTTGGGACGGCTGCAAGCGAGGGGCGATATCCGGCGGGTGCCGCAGAATGGGCGCCTGGATCAGCAGCGGTACAAGTACACGCTGTGGAAGCCGAATCCGCTGGCGAAATATAAGATGACCGCTGAGGAAGCGCAGACGGAGTTGGCGCGACGCTTCTTCACGTGGGCAGGTCCAGCGACGGCGGCGGAGTTTCAGGCATTCGCGGGACTCGGTGTGAAGGCGGCGAAGTCCGCGATGGAGCCGCTGAAGCTGGTGGGCTTTGACGATGAGCGCATGATGACGGCGGCGCAGCGGGAAGAGTTCGAAGCGTTCCGCGTGCCGAAGGCGGCGCAGTATGTGCTGCTGGGGAGCATCGACGGGATCGCGCTGTTCCGCCGCGGACTCACGAGCATTGTGGATGAAGCCGACACGAGTCACAAGCTCCTGAAAGGGGTTGGCGCAGCGTGGCTGGATTTGCCGAGCCATGGAATTTTCGATCGCGGCCGGCTGGTGGGGCTGTGGGAGTATGACCCGGAGGCGCAGACGATCGCGTGGACTTCGTTTGTGCCGAAGAACAAGGACCTGGCGGCGGCGGTGGCGCGGACCGAGGCGTATGTTCGGGATCAGTTGGGGGACGCGCGGTCGTTCAGTTTAGACAGCCCGAAGAGCCGCGTAGGGCGGATCGAAGAACTTCGGCGGCTGGCGAAGGCGTAGGTGGATCAGCGGGACGCGGTGAGGCGTTTCAGCTCCAGCCGCGCGGGCTCGAAGTCCGATTTCAAACGGAGCGCGGTTTCGAGCTCGGACTTGGCGTCCTGCGTACGCCCCTGCTTTTCATGGACTAACGCCAAAGACCAATGCGCTCCGGCGACGAGGGGCGCGCCGGGTTCGGGCTCGGTGGTCGCAGCGACGTACTTGCGCAGATACTCCTCGGCTAGCGGCAGTTCGATTCCGGCGGAGAGCATGGCGCGGGCCGCGTATACATAAGGACTGAGGTCGTCTGGCACGGCTGCTTCGGAGCGCGCCAGCAATTTGGCTGTGTCGTCGAGGCGCTTCTGGGACGCGAACGCGAGGGCTAACAGGCGATAGGCTCCGATGCGGTCGGGATTGATATCGATGGCTGCCGCGGCGTGGCGCTCCATGAGGCCAAAATCCTGATGCGCCGCGTCTGCGTAGAACGAGGCGAGGAGCATACGCGCGGTGTAATTGCGCGGGTCGGACTCGACGGCTTTCCGATAGAGGGCGGGGAGCTTGTCGTTTTCGTTCTGCTTGCGCGCCACGCGGCTGAGCGCGAGATAGCCGCGGGCGGGATCGACCTTCAATAATTGATTGGCCAGATCCGCGGCCTTTTTGCCGTCGCCTCCGGCGATGCCGGGAGCGTCGAGCAGGTAGTCGATCTGATCGAGGATGGTGTCGGGGTCCGTAGGAGCGATGGCGAGGGCTGCGTCGTATTCGGCGCGGATTTTGTGCGATTGCCCGAGCTGCTTGTAGAACGGCAGCTTGCCGATTTGTTTGGCGTAGGATTCACCGAGAAGCCGGTGGTAGGCGGCAGTATGCGGATCGAGGCGGACGGCGAGTTCGGCGTACTTGACCGCGTCGTCGACGTTCTGAAACTCCAGGCGCACACGGGCGAGGCGCCAGGCGGAGCGTGCGTCGTTGGGATGGGCTTTGCAATCGGCCTCGGCGAGGGTGCGGGCTCGGCGCCAATGGGCGTTCTGAATGAGCAGGTCGAGGTCGGGCTCGGCTGCGTGGATGGCGGCCGCGATAGCGAGGAAGAGCAGGAGAGCGGTTCGCATATTTTAGTCCCGACGGAGGGCAAGCACGGGGTCGGCCTGGGACGCCTGGCGCGCGGGGAGATAGCAGGCGACGACGGCGAGCGAGAGCATCAGCAGACCGGTGAGCAGGAAGGTGGGCACGTCGGTAGGGCTGACGTGGTAGAGGATGGAGGCCATGAAGCGCGTGGTGGCGAGCGAGCCGGCGAGGCCGAGAGCGAGGCCGACGGCGGCGAGCTTAAGGCCTCGGGCGGTGACCATGGAGAGCAGGTGGCCGCGGCCGGCGCCGAGCGCCATGCGAATGCCGAATTCCCTGGTGCGCGCGGCCACGGCGTAGGCCAGCACGCTATAGATTCCGATGGCGGCCAGGAAGGCGGAGATGGCGCCGAAGAGCAGCATCATCTTCCCCGCGACGCGCGACGGGTTGAAGAGCTCGGCGCGCAGGTCTTCCATAGAGCGCACGTTGTAGATGGGTTGGCCGGGGTCAACCTGTTTCGCGGCTTGGCGGATGGCACCGGCGAGCGATGCGGTGGCGGCGGGCGAATCGGATTCAGAGCGGACGACGATTGCCATGCTGCGCACGGGGAACTGGCGCACGGAAAGATAGATTTGCGGGCGCGGGATATCGGATTCGGTCTGGCCGAGCGTGTCGGCGACCACTCCGATGATGGTGAAGGTCCGTTCGAGTTTGGCTCCGAAGCGGACGCGGCGGCCGATGGGGTCGGCATTAGGCCAGTGGCGGCGTGCCATGGTCTGGTTGATGAGAGCCTCGGGATTCGCGTCCGTTGAGGCCTGCGCTGAGAAGACGCGGCCGCGCAGGAGCGGGACACCGAGGACGGCGAAGTACTCCGGGGTGACCATGCCTCCGATGGCGAGGGGATGGTCGGGGGGAGAGGCGCCGGGCATGCCGTCGATGGCGTAGGGAATGTTGCGATAGTTGCCGTCGTAAGGAATGCACTGCGCGGCTGCCACAGACTTGACGCCGGGTAGTGGGGCGATGTTCTTGAGAACGTTGTCGAAGAAGTTTTGGGCGCGGGTGAGGTCGGAGTATTTGGTGTCGGCGAGCACCACGCGAGCGCGAAGGAGGCCTTTGGGATTGAAGCCGGGATCGCTGGTGTACATGCGCGACATGCCCTTGACCATGAGGCCGGAGGCGGTTACGACGATCAGGGCAAGCGCCATTTCGAAGACTACGAGTGCGTGCTGGAGGCGCGTGCTGCCGGCGCCGGCGGAGGTGCGCCCGCTGGCGGCCCCGAGTCCAGTGGCAACGTCGACGCGCCAGCACTGGAGGGCCGGCGCGAAGCCAAAGAGCAGGCCAGTGACCAGGGCGATGGCGAACGTATAGAGGAGGACGGTGAGATCGAGGTGCAGGACTCCCTTGTTGGGCAGGTAGCCGCGAATGTCGTAAGAGAGCGAGTTCTGAATCCAGCGCGTGCCCCAGAGCGCGAAGGCGACGCTGAGGGCGGCGGCGAGCATGAAGAGCAGCAGAGTTTCGGCGAGCAACTGGCGGAGCAGGCGGAATCGACCGGCGCCGATGGCGAGCCGGACGGCCATTTCGCGCTGGCGGCCCAGGGCTCGTCCCATGATGAGGTTGGCGACGTTGGCGCAAGCCAGCAGAAGGACGCAGCCGACAAGCCCGAAGCAAAATAGCGTGGGCTCCCTGCCGGTCTTGCGGCCGATTTCCTCTTGCAAGGTGGTGACGGTGACGGTGCGTGCGGTATCGGTGGAGGGGTAGGCTTCCTCCAGGCGGGCGGCGACGGTCTTGAGATATTGGGCGGCCTGCGGTTGTCCGATGCCGGGCCGGGTGCGCCCGATGACGCTGAGAAAGCGGAGATGACGATCGGCGCGTTCCGCTTCGGTGAGGGCCAGAGGCATCCAGACGGCGGAGCGGCCTGTGAGCGGCAGATGGAAGGCAGGCGGGAGAATGCCGACCACCGTGGTTTTTCGGCCATCGATTTCGACAGCCTGGCCGATGATGGTGGGGTCGGCGGCGAAGGTGTCGCGCCAGAAGCCGTCGCTGAGGATGGCCACGGGTGGGGCGGAGGGACGGTCGTCCTCAGGCAGGAAGTCGCGGCCCAGTTGTGGGGCGACGCGGAGCATGCGGAAGAAGCCGGCGTTGATGCGGACGCCGTTCATCTGGCGAGGCTCGCCATCGCGGGTGAGGGTGAGAAGCGGATTGGCGAAGCCGCACAGGTCTTCGAAGATGGTGTTGGTCTGGCGCCAGTCGTAGAGGTCTGCGGCGGAGACGGGGATGGAGCCGGTGCGTTTGGGGTCGGCGGACCAGACGGACATGAGGCGGTCGGGATTCGGGTAGGGCAGGGGCTTGAGGACCCACGCGTTGACCACGGTGAAGTTCGCGGTGTTGAGGCCGATGCCGACCGCGAGCGTGAGGACGGCGACGAGCGTGAATGCCAGATTCTTGAGCAGCATGCGGCGGGCGTAGGCGAGGTCCTGGAGGGTTTCGTCGAGGAAGCGGAGACCGAGGGCCTGGCGGCACTCTTCTTTAACGGGGGCGTCGCCGCCGAATTCGATGCGCGCCATGCGGGCGGCCTGAGTGGGCGGGACGCCGGAGCGAATCAGGTCGTCGGTATAACTGGCGATGTGGAAGGCGAGCTCGGCATCCATCTCGCGCTCCATCTGGCGGCGGTGCAGGGCGGAGGTGAGGAGGGACTTGCACCGCGCGATGAAGCTCATGGCTTCTCCGGCAAGGCGTTCATGACGCCGGCAATTCCAGCCTTGAGGCGGTTCCAGTTTTCGGTCTCGGACAGCAACTGGCGACGGCCTTCGGCGGTGAGGCTGTAGTATTTGGCTTTGCGGCCGTTGTCGCTTTCGCCCCAGTGGGAGGAGATCCAGCCGCGATGCTGAAGGCGGTAGAGCGCTGGGTAGAGCGAGCCCTGCTGGATTTGCAGGCGCTCTTTCGACAACTGTTGAATTCGCAGGAGGACTCCGTAGCCGTGGACCGGGCGGAGGGAGATGGCCTTGAGGATCAACATGTCGAGCGTGCCTTGCAGGCCGTCTTGCGGTTTGCTCATCCTAGATAACCTAGGAGAGATTATGCGGGCGCTCTCCTAGATTGTCAAGGAGAAAAGGGACCGACTCCCTGACGGTCGCGGCTCGGTTACGCGTGTTAGTGGGAGAGGGGGACTTCCAGGGTTCCGTAGTTTCCGGTGCGGACGTCGTGGACGACTACTCTTAGGGTGGCGGTTCCGGCGGCGGGCTTCCATTGCTTCTGGTAGGCGATTCCGCGTTTGCGGGCTTCTTCCCAACTGGTGTTGGGGACGGTGGCGGTGAAGCCGGCGCGCCGACTGGTGGTGGCGCCGTCGACGGTGCGGTCGGCGACTCCGATTTCGAGGTCAGCCTTCAAATTGTCGCCGTCGGGATGGAATTGGAGTGCCGTGACGTCTGTGAGCAGGGTCAAGGCGAGTTCTCCGGTGGGCGTGCGCTCGCATTTCGCGGTGAGCGGAATGGCGGTGGAACCGATGGGGTCGGCGAAGATGGCGCGCCACTTCTCGGGGGTCCATTCGGTGGGCTGCGCGGGCGGAAGGTTGGCCAGGTAGCCTTCGCGATGGCGGACGTTCACACCGGAGCGTTTCACGCGCACTTTGAGCTTGTGCCACTTGTCATCGGGATCGTCGGGCATGTAGAAGCCGAGAGTGTAGCTGCCCTGCATGTCGAGGGCGGCCTGTTTGAAGCCGGCGGAGAGGTCGTTGTTGTTGAAGAGATAGCGGCCGCCAGTGATGTTGGCCATCAGTTCCATGGCGGGATGGGGATCGTCGCTGATGGCGGCGGAATCCATCTGCGGTTCGAAGCTGGCCGCGGCCGCGGACAGGCAAAGGGGCGCGGGAAGCGGCGGTCTGGTCGGTCGGGATGGCGATGCCTTTGGAATCGACGATGTAGAGAATGATGCCCTGCTGGGCGAGGCGTTGCGAGGTTTGGCGGACCTTGGTCTCGAAGTTCTCGACGCTGCCGTGGGGGCCCATTCCATAGTTTCCGGTGATGGTGAACATGGAGAAGCCAGCTCCGATCCACACCAGGTTTTTGCGGCCGGGTATACCGGCGAGATGCGAACCGAGCGCCTCCATGGCGGCCAGGCTCTGCTCCAGACGATTGCGGCGGGCGGCCGCATTGGCCATGGCTTCGAAGTCCAGAACGTTGCGCGCCATCTCCTCGGCGGCTGCTTGCATGGCGGGGTCGCCGGCGAACATATCTACGAAGGCCTCGGCTTCGACGATGGACTGGTTGTAGTCGGTGACGGTGACGCTGGGCATGCCGAGGGTGACTTTGTCGAGGCGGGCGCGGAGGGCGGCGGGATCGTCGGTGAAATCGTGAAGGATGCGGAGCTTGGCCCCCATGAGGAAGATGGCGACGCGGGTGTGCGGCTCCAACGCGCGCAGGTAGCGCATCATCTGGGCGCGTGCCACGGTCATCTGCATGGGCGGCGTGTTGAGGGAGTCGAGGACGAGGGCGGTGACATTGCGGGGCGTCTCGCCGACTAGCTCGGGACGATTGCTGAAGACGCCGGGCGGGAGCGCGGGGGTGGATGCGGGGCGCCCGGCGGAGGCGGCAGGCGTGCCATCGAAGCGGAAGAAGGCGACGGGGCGGGCCTTGCCTTCATCGAGGACGGTGAAATCGGCGGTGTCGAGGCCGGTGACGGCGTTGCCTTTCTTGTCGAGGACGGTGACAGTGACTTCGACCAGTTTCGCGCCCGCGCGGAAGACGGGACCGGAGGGTTGTTGGGCAATCAGGAGCGCGGTGAAGAGGGCGAAGGGGACGAGACGCATCTGGGGCGATTTTATCAGGCGCGCGATGCAGTTGGGGCTGATATCTTGGATACGTGATTACGCGGCGAGGTTTCTTGGCGGCGGGCCCTTTGGCTTTGGCGGCCTCTGGCAAGGCGGCGGCGCCGAGCGCTTATGGGGCGGTTCCCAGTTCGCGGCAGTTAGCCTGGCATCAATTGGAGACCACGGCCTTTCTCCATTTCACCGTCAACACTTTCACCAACAAGGAGTGGGGGTATGGGGATGAGGACCCGAACATCTTTAACCCCTCGGCGTTCGATGCGGATGCGATTGTGGCTGCACTGGCGGATGCCGGGATGCGCGGCGTCATCCTCACCTGCAAGCATCACGATGGGTTCTGCCTCTGGCCTACCAAGACTACGGAGCACTCGGTGGCGGCCAGCTCCTGGCGGGCTGGGAAGGGCGATGTGGTGCGCGAGATCTCGGAGGCGGCGCGGCGTCGCGGGTTGGCGTTCGGCGTCTACCTTTCGCCTTGGGATCGGAACAGCGCGGCTTATGGGCATGCGGAATACATAGCAATCTATCGCGAGCAACTCACCGAATTGCTCACGTCGTACGGTCCGATTTTTGAAGTGTGGCATGACGGCGCGAATGGCGGCGACGGGTTTTATGGCGGCGCGCGCGAGAAGCGGACCATCGACAAGAACAGCTATTACGACTGGCCCGGCACTTGGGACTTGATGCGGAAGCTACAGCCGGGCGCGGTGATCTTCAGCGATGTTGGGCCGGATGTGCGGTGGGTGGGCAATGAGCGCGGCATTGCGGGCGACCCGTGCTGGTGCGCGTACGATCCGGTGGGGATGGACGGCGGGCCGGCGTCGCCGGGCAATGTGCGGGAGAAGGAATCGCCGATGGGGCATCGGCACGGGTCGAGGTGGCTGCCGGCGGAGTGCGACGTTTCGATCCGGCCGGGGTGGTTCTGGCACGAGGCGGAGAACGCGCGGGTGAAGACGCCGGCGCAGTTGATCGACCTTTATTACAAGTCGGCGGGGCGCGGGGCGAATCTGCTGCTGAATGTGCCGCCGAATCGCGAAGGGTTGCTGGGGCGCGAGGACGTGGCGACGTTGAAGGCGTTCGGCGAGTGGCGGCGGGCGACGTTTGCGAAGAATCTGCTGACGGGCGCAAAGGCGTCGGCGAGCAATGTGCGCGGGGCGGACAAGACGTACGGGGCGGCGCATCTGATCGACGGGCGGAGCGATACGTATTGGGCGACGGACGATGGGGCGACGTCGGCGGATGCGACGTTCGATCTGGCTAAGCCTGTGACATTCGGAGTGATTCGGGTGCGCGAGGCGATTCAGTTTGGGCAGCGGGTGGACGCGATCTCGGTGGAGCGGTGGGAGTCGGGAGCGTGGCAGGCGGTGGCGACGGCAACTAGCGTGGGAGCGCGGCGATTGATCCGGCTGGATAAGAGCGTCACGGCGCAGCGGATTCGACTTCGCGTGACAGCGGCGTCGGCATCTCCGGCGATTTCGGAGTTTGGGGTTTTCGCGGAAAAGGCGAGTTAGGTCAGCAAGCGTCCCGAAGAGTCAAGACGCGGCACGCTGAGAGCGTGGGCCACGCGCTTCGCTAGGCCAGCAATCTGGCGGCGGGCTTGGCGAAGTAGGTCAGGATGATTTCGGCTCCGGCTCGCGTGATAGACGTGAGGGATTCGAGCATGGCGCGGTCGTGATCGAGCCAGCCTTTTTGCACCGCGGCCATGATCATGGAGTATTCACCGCTCACCTGATAGGCGGCGATGGGGACGTCGAAGCGTTCGCGGGCTTTGGCGATCAGGTCGAGGTAAGGCATGGCGGGTTTGACCATGATCATGTCGGCGCCTTCCTGAAGGTCGAGCTCGATTTCGCACATGGCTTCGCGGCCGTTGGCGGGGTCCATCTGGTAGCTGCGGCGGTCGCCGAACTGCGGCGCGGAATCGGCGGCTTCGCGGAAGGGTCCGTAGAAAACGGAAGCGAACTTCGCGGCGTAGGCGAGGATGGGGGTTTTCTCGTAGCCGTTGGCATCGAGGGCTTGGCGGATGGCCCAGACGCGGCCGTCCATCATGTCGGAGGGGGCGACGATGTCGGCGCCGGCGCGGGCGTGGGACAGGGCGGCCTTGGCCAACCATTGCAAGGTGGTGTCGTTGTCCACGTCGCCATCCTTAATGTACCCGCAGTGGCCATGGCTGGTGTACTCGCAATTACAGACGTCGGTGATGAGGAGCAGGTCGGGAACTTCCCTGCGGATGGCGCGGAGGGCGCGCTGCACGATGCCGTTCTCGTCATAGGCGCCGGAGGCCATGTCGTCCTTGGTCTCGGGCAGTCCGAAGAGAATGACGCCGCCGATGCCGAGAGCCTGGACTTCGACGCACTCCTTGACCATCTCATCGATGGACATCTGGTAGTTGCCAGGCATAGATCCGATTTCGCGGCGGATGCCCTCGCCGGGGCACACGAAAAGCGGGAGGATGAACTTGCCGGGGTGGAGGTGCGTCTCGCGGACGAGGCTGCGCAGCCGCTCGGTGGCGCGAAGGCGACGAAGGCGGTGAGTAGGAAACGGCATTACCCCGATTGTACCCCGTGGTACCGATTCCTCTTTCAGGTACTGGGGGGCTTGACAAGGGCTTGCACGTGGGTAAAATAAACCTCATCTAAGCGTTTGTTATGTCGACCGCTTGTGAACATACCCGCACCCAGATGATCGCCCGTAGAGACGGCGTCGATTACGTGGAATGTCTCGATTGCCGTCAGATTTTCGAGGCAGAAGATCTTGAACCCGTGAAAGTCGAGGAAGACGAAGAATAGGTCAGCTCCTCGCCGCAGCAAACCCCGTTGTGCCTGCTTGAGGCGGAGCTTTGTCTGGGCGACCGGCTAGCCAACAGGCGACTTAAACCCGATCCCGGCTTTGCACTGGCAAGCTGTCTGTACTGTTCTGGTTCGGCATGATCCGAGAGTGGTGGAGATTCCTGGCGTCAATTGCCGACGGCGATCGTGACGCCCGGCTGGCTGCCGGCATAGCCGGGCGCCTGCACGGTAACGGGCACGACGGTTCCCGGGGCAAGATTCGCGGGGATCCGCACGTTGATTTGCATCAGGCCGGCGATTTCGCCAGGCGCGCCGCCAGCGTACTCGGGAGTGACCGTCTGGCCGCCGATCGTCACGATGAGCGGCGTCGATGGAACCGGCAGCGGCGCGGAGGCGGGCTTGCCATCGATTCCGCCCGGCCTTGTGGCACCCTCGCCGGTTGCATAGAGGGAAATCACGCTTCCCGGCGCGGCCGGATGAGCAGCGCTGTTGATGATGCCGTTTTGATTCACGGCGGCGGCTTGTCCCGTCCCATTGGCATTCCCCGTGAATAGTCCGAGCTGCCACTGCGCGCCGGCGATCTTCGCCGCAGCCGAGACGGAGCCCTGGTAGGTGACGGTCACTCCGTTTAGTAAGGGCGGACCGGTGGCAACAGCTCCGTATGGCACCACAGCAGCGACCTGCTGCGCCGAGGTGTAGATCATAGGCGCGAGCACACCGTTGATCTGCACGCTGGATCCGGCGACCTGGGTGTCGAAAACGCCGTCGACCGTGAGAGCGCCCAAGGTTAGTCCGGGCGGTCCAAGATTCGAACCGGTGATGACAATTATTTCGCCGCGTGCGATCCAGGATTGCAGATTGCTGGCGGCGTTGACAATGGACGAGATCGATACGGGCGTGCCGGACTGCGGAGTCGCCACGCGAATCGTGTGGTGACCGGAATCGGAAAAGTAGATCTTGCCTGCCGGGTCTACCGCGATGCCCGGGATGGGTCCGAGAGCAGCAGACCGCGCAAAGTCGTTGCCGGTGGGAAGATAGCCGCCGCCTGCGATCGTGTCGATCATGCCGTTGGTGACCTTGCGGATCGCCCCGTTGTCACCGACGTACAGGTTGCCGGCCGCATCCACGGTAAGGGAGTTCGGGCTGACCAGCGCATTGACCGCGGGTATGCCATCGCCGACGTTTTTTCCGATGCCCGCAACGGTATGGATGATGCCGTCGGGCGTCACCTTGCGGACGTAGCCGTTTCCAGTGTCGGCGAAGTACAGATTGCCGGCTACGTCGACAGCCAAGGCGCCCGGATACTTGCATTGCGCATTGAGGGCCGGTGCGTCGTCGCCCACGTAGCCGTATGTGCCGTCACATGCAGCCGCGGTGATGACGCCATTCGAGACTTTGCGAACCTGGTTGCCCTGGTCGGTAATGTAAAGTGTGCCGGCAGTATTCACGGCAACCGCGGCGGGACGAAAGAGGGTCGCGGCCAAGGCAGGACCACCGTCGCCGGTATCGCCCCTGGTTCCGTTGCCGGCGACGGTGGTGATCACGCCATTCGCCACTTTACGGACACGATGGTTGTAGGTATCGGCGATGTAGAGAGCGCCCTGAGAATCGAAGGCGATTCCGGTGGGTCCGGCGAGTTGCGCGGCGGTGGCGGGGCCACCATCGCCGGCAAATCCGAGGGCGCCATTGCCGGCGACAGTCGTCAGAACGCCGTTCGAAAGCTTGCGAATTCGATTGCCGTTACTTTCAGCGAAGTATAAATCGCCGGCAGAGTCCACGGCCACGCCAGCGGGAACACCGAGTTGGGCATCGGCTGGTGGGCCATTCTCGGACGTCTTGTACGCGCCGCCCGCTATCGTGGTGATGGCGCCGTTCGAGACTTTGCGAATGCGCACGCGAAAGTCGAGATCGATGGAATCGTAGGGATCTGAGTAGCCGTCGGGGAAATAGACATTGCCGGCTGCGTCCACAGCGATTGCGGCCCCAGTTAGGGTATCGTCAACAGGTCGAATTGGGGTGAGGGCTCCGGCCGAGAAACGATAGGGTCCCCCGGTGCTCATGATGTAGAGGTTGCCCGAGGGGTCAACTGTGACGGCGTTGGCCCTGACGGCGCCGGTCACAGTGGTGATCATGCCGTTCGACACCTTGCGAACCCCGCCATTTCCGAGTGCGAGGTACAGGGTCCCGGCCGAATCCACGGCAATGCTGAAAGGCTCTCCAATTTGCGCGGTGACGGCCGGGACGTCCTCGCCAGTCGCTCCGGCCACGCCCTCCCCAACGCCGGCGATCGTGGTGATGACGCCGTTCGAGACCTTTCGAATGCGATAGCCGATGCCATCGGAAATGTAGACGTTGCCTGCTGGATCCACGGTGATAGCTACCGGGTCGACTTCAGCTTCGGCCGCGGGCCCACCGTCGCCGTTGAAACCGGCGATGCCGTTACCTGCCATCGTGGTGATGATGCCGTTCGAAACCTCGCGCACGCGGCCAGTCTCGGCGATATAGAGATTGCCGGCAGCGTCGACCGCAACTGCGACGGGAGACGTGAGGCGGACGCTCGTGGCCGGGACATTCTGCGCGTTGCTGAAGCCCGGCACGCCGGTTCCAGCCACGCGCGTGAGCGTGCCGGTTGCGGCGTCACAGCGCACCACGACGTTGTAGTGAGGAACCGGGATCCAGAGATTCCCAGCCCCATCGACTGCGAGTCCTTCCACTAGGCCGCCGAGATTGGCCGCGGTGCAAGGGGTGTTCTCGGGAAGGCCGCCGCCGGCGATGGTCTTGAGGTTATAAATCTGAGCGTGCGCCGCGCAAATGGTCAGAAGCGCAATGGACAGCAAACGCATGGGGCCCTCTGGGGTTAGATCGAACTGTGGACGCTTGCACTTCACGGGCCAGGGAAAGGGGTTTTGTTTGCGTGGGAACTTGCTATAGCTGTGTGGCATTGCGGGACAAAGGTGTGACCGAGTTGAAGGTCAAACCGATGAAGCAAAGGCGCCGCGAAGCCTCCCGCCAGTCTAGTGGGACCGAACAGTCCCACCAGAAGAGCCGACTGTTCCTACCGCTTGCGATAGCATGGAAAGACATGCACGATCTCTCGTACTTCCGGAACCACTTCGATGAAATTGCGGCGCGGTTGGCGACGCGTTCGAACGTCCCCAGTCTCGATCAGTTTCGGGAACTGGATGGCAAACGGCGGGCGGCGATCACTCAGACTGAGCAGTTGAAGGCTCGGAATAACGAGGCTTCCGCGCAAATCGGCAAGCTCAAGCAGGCGAAGCAGGACACGACAGCGCAGCAGGAGGAAGTCCGCACGTTGAAGGCCGAGATCGCGGCTTTGGACGAGCAGGTGAAGGCGCTCGATGGCGAGTTTCGCGAGCTGCTGGCGGGCATTCCGAACGTGCCGCATGAATCGGTGCCGGTGGGCAAGAGCGAGGAAGAGAACGTGGAGGTGCGGCGCGTGGGCGAGCCGCGCGCGTTCGATTTCGAGGCGAAGGCGCATTGGGATCTGGGCGCCGAACTCGGGATTCTGGACCTGGAGCGGGCGGCGAAGATTACCGGGGCGCGGTTCTCCTTATATATGGGGATGGGCGCGAAGTTGGAGCGGGCGCTGATCAATTTCATGCTCGACGTGCATACGCGCGAGCACGGGTATACGGAAGTGCTGCCGCCGTTCCTGGTGAACTCGGCGAGCCTGTTCGGCACGGGGCAATTGCCGAAATTCAAGGAAGACCTGTTCAAGTGCGAGGATCGCGATTTGTGGATGATTCCCACCGCGGAGGTGCCGGTCACGAATATTTATCGCGATGAGACGCTGGAGATGGAGGCGCTGCCCATCCAGTTCTGCGCGTACACACCGTGCTTTCGTAGCGAGGCGGGAGCGGCGGGACGCGACACGCGCGGCATCATCCGGGTGCACCAATTCCAGAAGGTCGAGCTTGTAAAATTTGCGCGTCCGGAGCAGAGCTACGAGGAGTTGGATAAGCTGACGGCGGATGCGGAGGACATTCTGAAGCGGCTGGGGCTGCCGTTCCGCACGGTGGTGCTGTGCACCGGCGATACGGGATTTTCATCGGCGAAGACGTACGATATCGAGGTGTGGCTGCCGGGGCAGAACGGCTTCAAGGAAATTTCGTCGTGCTCGAACTTCGAGGCGTTTCAGGCGCGGCGGGCGGGAATCCGGTTCAAGAACGGGAAGAAGTCGGAGTTCGTGCACACGTTGAACGGGAGCGGCCTGGCGGTGGGACGCACCTGGGTAGCGATTGTGGAGAATTACCAGCAGAAGGACGGGAGTGTGGTGGTGCCCGAAGCTTTGCGGCCCTATTTGAACGAAGAAGTGATCAGGGGCAGGTAGGAGCTAGTTGTAAGAAAGTCCGGGGCCTGCACACTAACGTAGTGACGCGCGATGACCCACGCGGAGCGAGAGCGGCAGTTTCTGGAATTGTTCGAACAGAACAAGGCGAGTATTCGGCGTGTCTGCTATGGCTACCTCAACTCGACTTGCGAAGTGGACGATTTGTTTCAGGAGGTCATGACCAACGTGTGGCACAGCCTTCCAACGTTTCGTGGGGAGGCGAAGGTGAGCACGTGGGTGTATCGCATTGCCGTCAACACCGCGCTGGTGTATCGCAAGAAATGGAAGCAGGGAGAGGAACTGCCGGAGATTGTGGATTCCAGCCCATGCGCCCAGCAGACGCTGGAAGACCGGGAGCGGCTGGCGATGCTGCACAATGCCATCGCGACGCTGCCGGACCAGGAACGCCTCATCATCTCGCTGCTGCTGGAAGGGTTGAGTTACAAAGAGATCGCGGACGTGACCGGCATCACCGTCAACTACGTGGGAGTGAAGATATCACGGATCAAGGAATCGCTGGAACAACTGATTGGGGAGGCGAGCAATGGTAGAGTTTGACGAACTCCGGCAGTTGTGGCAGAAACAGGCTCAGCCAGAGACGGCGATGGCGCTGGATGGCCGGGCGATGACCGAAGTGATGCGGGGGTTCCACAGAAGGCAGACCGTGATCAATTGTGTGCGGGCGGGGTTGTTGGTCTTCATGGCGATTTGGGCGCCGTTGAAAGCCAACATGGCACTACACGTCATTGTGGGTATCGCGCTCATCGCGATTGGCGCCACCATCTACCTTACGGACGACTGGCGCAACCAGCTGGGGATCGCGCGGCTGGATTTCACCAAGCCCTCGGCCGATTTCGTGGAGAGTTCCCTGCAGAGGCTGAACGATATGCGATATCCGTTCCGGCGGACGTTCTGGACTTTCATGATTACGCTGGTGGTGGGCTTCAATGTGTTGTGGTGGAGCCCGGCGCATCACAATTCGTTGTTCCGAACGGTGGTGGCGCACAGCAACGCGACGGCATTCCCATTTCTCGCTTATTGGCTGGGCGCCAGGATTCGCGAGAAGCGGTTCGACATGGAATGCCGCCCGATTGTGGAGAAGCTGCTCTCCATGAAGCAGGCCCTGACGGAGCGTTCGGTTTGAACTTCCAATTGATGGGCGAGCTGATCCGGCTGCGCTACAAGCTGATGTGGGCGAAGACGCGGACGCGCAATGGCAAGATCGCGCTATTTTTCGCGGGCTACCTGCTGCTGATGTTGGTTGGGGCGGTGTTTGCCGCGGGCGGCTTGGGGGCAGGCGCGCTTGCGGTGAGATCGGGGAAGGCCACCACGGTGGCGTCGGTGGTGCTGGCCGGGCTGTTCGTGCAGGCGCTGATCGCCACGGTCATCCTGGGATTCGGAGTGAACGAAGTTTTCGCCGATGTGGAACTGCGGCGTTATCCGCTGCGGGCGCGGGAGCGGGAGCTGTCGCGGCACTTTCTCGGCATCGTGGACCCATTCTGGATTTTGATCCTGCTGCTGGATCTCGGACTGGTGACGGGGCTTTATCTGTTCAGTTCCGGATCGTTCTGGCTGGGATTGGTGGCGGTGTTGCTGCTGTTCATCTGCAACTACATCTTCGCGCGGGTAATCAGCCTGCTGATCGCACGGCTGGTGCAGAAGAAGGGCGGGTCGACTGTGCTGTTGGCGGGCATCATGCTACTGGGCTTCCTGCCCGGGCTGTTGAGCTCGAAGGGCGCGAAGATGTCGCATGCTACGGCGCAGGCGTGGCTGCATGCTTTCAGTTTCACGCCGCCGGCGGGAGCGGCGTTGGCGATGACGCACGGGGACTGGTCGGGGCTGGTGGGACTTTCGACCGTGGTGTGGTGGCTGGTGGGTCTGACGGCGGTGCTGGTGGCGCTGGAGCGGCGTCCGGCGCAATCGCGCGCGGCGCAACAGACCAAGGTCTCGTGGGAGAGTCCGTTCGAACGGATCGGCGGCATTTTCGGCCCGGACTACGCGGTACTGGTGGGACAGTGGCTGCGATTTTATTCGCGCAACGGCCGCTTCCGGATGATCTATCCGTTGTCGCTTCCGCTCATCACCTTCCTGGTGGTGGTTTACTCCAAGCAGGGCGCGTTCGGCAGCGACGCCGCCGCCAAGCAATTCATCGGCGCGTTGGGCGGCTTTGCGTGCGTGGGCTTCATCGGGACGGCGCAGTTCGCGGTGAATCAGTTCGGCTACGTGGGCTCGGGATTCCGGCGGTATATGCTACTGCCTACCGACCCGGCGGCGGTGTTGCGGGCCGGCAGCTTTGCCTTTATGCTGCTGAGTTCGGTGCTGATCCCGGTAGCGGCGATCGCGTGGCTGGTGTTCTCGCCGGTGAAGGGAGACGCGCGGACGCTGGCGATGCTGGTGAGCTCGAGTGTGATGGGGCTATTCCTGATGAACGGGATCGGGCTGTGGGTGGCGGTGCTGGCGCCGCGGCGCGGGAACTATTACGCGACGTTCGGCAACGACTTGTCGCTGCCCGCCAACGTGGTGATGATCGGCGGGCTCTTTCTGCTTTTGTTTCTTCCGCGGCTGGTGTCGAAGGTATGGCCGGGGTCGGTGACGCCCGATCATTGGTGGGCCGTGACGCTGCTGGCCGTGGCGGCGTTTGCGTTCTACAGGCTCTCGCTGGGCGCGGTGTCGGGAGTGTTCCGCGCGCGGCGCGAACAATTGCTGGCGGTGATGGAAGGAAGAACCTAGCCCATGGGCGCAACGGACGCGATACGGATTTCCAACCTGGTGAAGAAATACGGCAACGTGGTGGCCGTGGAGAACCTGACCCTGAACGTGCCCAAGGGGACGATGTTCGGCTTCCTGGGGCCGAACGGGTCGGGGAAAAGCACCACGATCGGGTGCCTGACGGGATTGCTCGATCCGACGTCGGGCGAGATGGAGATTCTGGGGCAGCGGTTCACGGCGGAGAGCGCCGACCTGAAGCGGCGCATGGGAGTGATGCCGGAAACTCTGGGGCTGTTCGATCCGCTGTACGCGCACGAGTTTCTGGCGTTCGTAGGGCGGATGTTCGGGTTGGATGAGGCCACCACGCGCAAACGCGTGTCGGAGCTTCTGGCGGCGCTGGAGCTCACCGATACGTCAAAGACGCTGGCGGACTATAGCACCGGCATGCGAAAGCGCGTGGCGTTCGCGGCGGCGGTGATCCATTCGCCGGAAGTGCTGTTTCTGGACGAGCCGTTCGAGAGCATCGACCCGGCCGGAGTGGCGCTGATGAAGCAATGGCTGCGGCGGTTCACGGAGCAGGGGAAGACCGTGTTCGTCACCAGCCATGTGCTGGAGACGGTGGAGCGCGTGTGCCAGCAGGTGGCGATTGTGACGCGCCCGGGGAAGCTGGTGTGGCAGGGCGACATCACTGTGCTGGCGCAGGATGGCAAGGTGTCGTTCGACGATCGCGAGTTCGATTCGCTGGAGAGCCTGTTCCTACATTTGACGGGCGAGAAATATGCGGATTTAAACTGGCTTTGATCTCGCTTCAGGCGATGCTGCGAGAATGAGACATGACTCTTTATCTGAAGCCCAGTTGAACGTCGTGCCGCAAAGCGAAGAGTTTGCTTCGCGATAAGGGAGCTCAGTTTGAGGAAGTGGATCTCAACCGCGGATTGTCGGTGGAGGAACTGGACTCTTTGATTGGAAAACGCGACTACAAGGAATTCCTGAATTCGCGCAATGAGATGTTCCGGTCAATGGGGATGAAGGATAACCCTCCGGCGCGGGCGGAGGCTCTTCGGTTGATGGCGGAGAATCCTAACTTGATCAAGCGGCCGATTCTGGTGAAGGGGTCGCGGATCGTTTTGGGGTATGACGAAGACGGGCTGAGCGGCATGGTCACTTAGACCAGGGCGGCACAATTCCATTCATTCTGGCGTAGGCGATGGCTTGGCCGAGGTGCTCGGCGATGTGGGTGTCGAGCGTGGCCAGGACTGCGCGCTGGGTGGTCTTGGTTCCGAAGAAGTTGACCTCGTGCGACAGGGCGGCGGCGCGAGCGCTCTCCAGCGTGGTTCGCAAGGTGGCGAAACTCTCGGCGAGCTTCTGCAGAATCTGTTCCTTGGTGAGGGCTTCGCCTTCGGCCTTGATTTGGGCTGCGATCCGCTTTTGCAGGTCGTCGCCTTCGAGCCCGGTGGAGATGTCCTGCATCAACTGATTGCCGTAGGCAATGTGCAGGAAGACTTCGCGGAACGAGCGGACACCGTCGGCGGGCCGCCATGCATATTTCTCTTCGGGGACGGCTTTGGCGAGCGACATCACCTGCTGCTCCATGTTGGAGAAGGGGAACAGCAGGTCGGCGGCGGCTGAGGGCGCGGGGGCGGCTTCCTTCACGCCAACCAGTTCGACGTCGAAGACCAGTTCGGCTTTGGGTGGGATGGGGTCGCGGCCCTTCTCGCCGTAAGCGAATTGATACGGAATGAAGAGGCGGCGCTTGCCACCCACCTTCATGCCCTCGAAGCCCATGTCCCAGCCGGCGATCACCTGGCGGCGGCCTTGCACGAAGCTGATGGGCTCGCGCTCGAGCGAGGAATCGAACTTCGTGCCATCGCGCAGCCAGCCGGTGTAGTGGACGGTGAATTCTTCGCCGGCCGCGGCAGGTTCACCATCGCCGGCTTTGATTTCGATGTAGCGGATAGTGGCGGCATCCATAACCTTGCCCGTGACAGGCGGGACGGAGGGCGGCATCTTGGGATCGAAGGTCTGGGCGGAGAGGGTCGCAGCGGCCAGGAGGAGTGCGATTCGCATTCCGTCATTCTACTGTACGGGGAAACGGGCGGCGCTGTTCGGCGGCGGTGCTGGGGGATGGGGTCCCTCAGTTTTCCACCGGCTTAGGTTCCACATGATCGATCACCAGCACGTTCACCGGGCGCTTGGTTTGTTCCAGCTTCAGCCCGAGTTGCCGGGAGATGGCCTCCGGCAGAGAAAGAGCGCCATTAGGGTCAGATGCCACGGTGGTGTTTTGCGCCGGTTGCGGCGCGTCGCTGCCGGTACCTCCCCCGCCGCCGCTGGCCGCCCCGCCGCCGCGGCCTTCACCGCCGCCTTGAAGCTGCCCCGCCGCACTGAAATTGAGGGTGAAATCCCACGAGCCTTCGAGGCCGGTGCCGTCCGCAACCGGCGAGTGGATGTACCCGGGCGCCAGCCCTTGCAGCATACTGGCAAACCGCGCCATTGTCATGTTCTGGCAGTTGAGCAACCGCCCCAGGATCGGATGCGCGTCCCTCGGGTCCTTCTGGTCTGCTCCCGGCCCTTCGGCGCACCGAATGCGCCCGTTGGGGTCAGACGGCTTCATCTTCGGCTTGACACTCACCAGCGTATAGGCGTTAATTGGCCGTTCCTCCATGTGCGTCTCCAGTTTGAAGCGCTCGATCACCAGATTCTTGATCATCAGAATCAGCGTATCGATGTCGACCGGCGGCCCGTTTTGCCCATTCACAATGGCCGTGGAAGGCGCCTTGGCGATAATACTGATCTTCTGATCGCTCAGCCATTTCGGCGCTCCCACGATCATGTCGTCGCTCAATTGCCAGATCTGTTGGATGACGAATTTCAAATTAAAGCCTTCAATATCCACCCGACCTCCCGGCTGGATTTGAAACCTCTGGTTCTGGATGTCCGGCGGAGTGAGCTTGACATCGGCGACTTCGAACTCGGTCGGCATCACCGCTTCCGGGAGCATTTTTTCGATATCCGGAGCGCTTTCCGTGGGCTTCTGGTCCACGCTTTCCACCACCACCACTGGCAGAGGCGATTTATCCAGATTCAGCTTCAATCCGAGCTGGTTTTCCACCGCGTCGAAGATCGAAATGCCGTCCGCCCCCGCCGCTGCCAGTTGGCCGCGCCCCGTCCATTTCAGGTCGAAATCGTAAGATCCCTTCAACTCGGTGGCGTCCACCACCGGCTGCCTCAGGTACCCTCCTGCCATATCGTGCAAGTCTTGGGCGATTTCAGCAGCGCTCTGTCCATGGCAGGCAACCTCGACCGGCGCGGTAGGCGCGGCGTCCCGAGGCCGCGGCTTGCCTTGGCATCCTTTCTGCGCCGATGGGTCCGCATCCTTGAGCCGCGGATGTTTGCTCGCCGTCAGGAGATAGGCGGGCATGGGCCGGCTGTCGGTGTGAACCACCAGGTGAAAGCGCTCCGCGAGTAGCGCCCGCAGCATGATCTTTTCCTGGTCCGGTGTCAACTTCCGCCGGTCCGCGTTAGCCGGCACCTTTGCTGTAATGTTGTATCGGTCCATTTCCAGCCAGTTCGGCCCACCATAGACCTTGTCCCCGTCCACCCCGTAGGCCGCCGCGATCAGATCCACCATGGTCGCGGTTTTAATTTCATATCTGCCGGCACGCGTTTGCGGGCCTCGCATAAACAGGTTGAAATTATTGTCCGAGTGAGGGCTCGGGTGGACATCCGCCGCCTCAAATTTCTCGGCGGGCTGACCGAATGCCGTGCCCGTGATCAGCGTGACGCACGCAACGCACAAGAAGCCGCGCATTTCCCCTCCATCTGGCGATTCGCCGTTAAAACCTTGGACGCCCAAACGGGCGATTTGTTGCTGCCCTCCCTGAGAAATTGACACTGAAGGGAGCCCGTTACAGGTAATTAACAAGCAATTCTCCATGTGCGTTTCCCGGATTCTGTTGCCGGACTGGCAGAGGTGAAGTCGGATTCCCGCGACTATTTGCCGGCGGAAGGCGCCATAGTAGATGTTTCGGAACCTTGTTCGGGGGGTAAGAATAATGCGAATCACACGACGTCAGGTGGTTGCTGCTATGGCCGGAACTCCGGCGCTTTTGTTGGGGAGGGAATGCCGCCGCCGCGCCCGATCCCGCGGGCAAACTCGCCGCGCGCCCGCTATTCGCGATCCGCCCTTCGACGATCCCACCGACCCGGTCCTCACCTGCAATCTCGAAATGCGGCGATGGTTCATGTATTACACCCAGCACCGCGGCCGCGGCATCGAGTTGATCCATGGCTCCAAAATTGGAATGGCCGCTTCCGAGGATAATGGCGCCACCTGGAAATATATCGGAGCCGCCGCGATCACTTATGGCCAGGACCAGCATCCCACCGACTACACCTATTGGGCTCCGGAAGTAATCTGGGTGACCGACCGCTACCACATGTATCTCAGCTACGTGCCGGGAGTATTCAGCGACTGGAACCATCCGCGCGAAATCGTTCACCTGACAAGCCGGGACGGCGTGCGGTGGGACACCGTGGCCAAGCTGGATTTGAAGTCCGGGCGCGTAATCGATCCCTGCGTCATCCAACTGCCGGGCGGACACTGGCGGATGTTCTACAAGGACGAAGAAAAAACCTCGGAAGAGTTGCTGCGCACTCCATTGGAGATGAAGCTCACACCGCCGGTGGAACCGACAATTCCGGGCGCCAGCGCCACCAGGGAGAGCGGATTGCGGCCGTTGTTCGGCACGGACTGAATCAGGCGGTTTTCGATCACCTGTCCCAACGTCGCCGACGTGAGATTGAGGGTAGCGCCGCCGCCATTACCTCCACGGAACTGGACACGGAACCCGCCGCAAGTTTCATGTCGACGCTGGCCTGCTGTTGCACCTCCAGGTTGAACGGGGCTTGAAGGTATCTGTGACCGTTCCCCGTATCGATCCGGTCGACGTCTGGGACCACACGGCTGTGCGGGTGAAGTGAAGAACGAAAAGAAACCTTCGCATGTTCCACCTCGTAGAAACCGTTTTGAGTAAGACTAAGGCAGGGAGTCCGTAGAGTCAATGAAACTTACCGAAGATTACGACATCGTCATCTGAATGGTGGCTTCCGGCGAAAACGATCCGGCACCGCAGCCATAGCGCGAGGATACCGATCATTACGAAAACGTCATCCATCAGTCATGGCGGACCTGAACCGATTCGCTATACTGTGGTCGCTCGAAAGGAGATCCAAGATGACTCCCAAAGACGATATCAACCGCCGGGAATTTCTCGCACCGGCAGCCGCTGCCGCGGTGGCCCTCACCATCGTTCCGAGACATGTGCTGGGCGGACCCGGCTATACGGCTCCAAGCGATAAGATCACGTTGGCCTACATTGGATGCGGCACCCAGGGCACCCGCGAAATGCTGCGGTTGATCGCCGCTCCGGAGGTGCAGATCACGGCAGTTTGCGATCCCGTTGCCGAAGGCACGAACTATGTGGATTGGGACAAGAACGGAATCCGGGACAGCGTGCGCAGGGTCCTGGAAAACCCCAGTTGGGGAACCGGCGTGAGCGGCATTCGCGCGGGCCGCGGCATGGCCAAAGAGATTATCGAAACCTACTACGCAAAGAAGCGGGCCGCGGAGAGTTTCAACGGCGTTGCCTCCTACGCGGATTTCCGGGAGTTGCTGGAGAAGCAGAAGGACCTGGATTCCGTCAAGATCATGACGCCCGACCATCTGCATGCCACCATCTCGATTGCCGCGATGAAGAAGCGGAAGAACGTGCTCATGCACAAGCCTCTCTCGAACCGGGTGGCAGAAGTCCGGATGGTGGTGGATGCCGCTCGTAAGACCGGCGTGGCGACGCACTTGCTAGCCTGGCGCGCGCCTCTCACCACGGTGAGGCAGATGATTCTCGATGGCGCCATCGGCAATCTCAAGGAAGTCCATAACTGGACTGATCGGCCGTTTTGGCCGCAGCAACTCGCGCTGCCCACGGACCGTCCTCCCGTTCCTGCCAACTTCGATTGGGACCTCTGGCTCGGGCCCGAACAGGAACGGCCATACCATCCCAGTTACACGCATGCGGTATTCCGAGGCTGGTACGACTTCGGCGGCGGGAGTATTGCGGATATGGGCAATTACAGCCTGTGGCCCATCTTTATGGCGCTGGAACTGCCGGTGCCTTATAGCGTCGAGGCGCAGTCCAGTTCGAGCGCAGAGATCAATGACCAGGTGAGCACGATCAAGATGAATGACTTCGCCTTCCCGTATGCCAATCGCGTCTGTTTCAAGTTCAAGGCTCACAGCCAGTGGCCGGCGTTGAAGTTGTATTGGTACGACGGAGGAATGCGTCCGTTTACTCCGGACGAGTTAGCGGAGGATGGCAAGTCGATTCCCGCCACAGGGACGTTGTTTATCGGCGATCGGGGAGTGATCCTCAACAACGAACTTATCCCGGCGAAGAAGATGCAGGAATATCGCGCCGCTAAAGGTATCCCTGAGCCGCAAGGGCGGGGCGGACGAGGCGGCGGGGGAGGAGGCGATACCGAATGGATCTCGGCTTTCCGGGGCGGTCCGCCTTCGGCAGGCAACTTCCTCAATGCCGCCAACTGTTCGGAATCCATCGCGCTGGCGGGTGCGGCCATTCGGTACAACCGGAAGATATTCAACGAAAACCGCTGCGCACCGCCGCTGGCGTGGGACCAGGAAGGCATGACCTTCACCAATGCCGGCGATGCGAACCGCTACCTGAAGCGAGATTATCGAGATGGCTGGAAGCTGGTGGGAGTGTAGCGCGGATCTGTCAAAATATGACTGCAGGTCAGGACTGCCTGCCTGCAAAGGAGACGTATGCGTGAGTTTTCACGTCGAGCGTTTTTAAGGAATTCGGCGGCCAGCGCCGCAATCGCCGGGATTCTGCCCGGGTCGTTGGAGAGACTTCGCGCGAACCCGCTCGGGCTGCCGATCGGAAGCCAGACCTATCCGCACCGCCAGAGAATTAAGAGTGGCGATCTGGCCGGCCTTTGCAAGGACATGGCCGATCTCGGCGTCGGGATGCTGGAGCTTTGCTCGCCCGGATATTCCGAATTTGCAAGCCTGACGGACGGAAAGCAGACCAGAAAAATTCTGGAAGACCACGGGCTCAAATGCCCCAGCGCTCATTTCGAACTGAATGAACTCCGTACCAAACAGGCGCAGGCAATCGCCTGGGCCCACGATATCGGTATGACCCAGATGGGCACCGCGAGTCTGAACGGGCACATCGAGAATGGCGCTACCACCATGGATATCGTGAAGCGCGCGGCGGAGGAATACAACAAGATCGGGGAGACGGCAGCCAAGGCAGGCATGCAGCAGTTCCTGCACGACGAACGATTCGAGATGTCGAAAGTGGACGGCAGATTGACATACGAGATCCTGCTGGAACTCCTCGATCCCAAGCTGGTCAAGATGCAGTTTCAGATGTCGGCGATGCCGGCTGTCGGCGATCCCGTGATGTACTTCTCGAAGTATCCGGGGCGATTCCTCTCGATGCATCTACAAGGTGTGGACCAGAGCGCTCCGGCAGGCGGCGGGCGTGCCGGCGCCGCGGTAGGCAAGGACAGCCTCGACTGGGCCAAGATTTTCGCTGCCGCCAAAGCCGGCGGTGTGAAGAACTATTTCGTCGAGCAGAACTGGGATCTCACTGTGCAGAGCGTGGCCTATCTCAAGACGCTGCAGGTGTGAACGGTACTGCCAGATCTGAGCCGAGGTGGGACAGGTCATCGTTTTTCGTGGCCTGTCTTCTCGATGTGATTCAGTGATTCAGTTAGAGAGCTTGCCCCTGAGCACGACGATCGATGCCTTGGGAAGCTGGTAGAGCGTTTCCCGGCCCGTGGCCTCCACAGCCGATTTGGCCGGTGGCCCATCGGGGTCTGCGTGGCCGCTGGCGCCTCGACCTCGCCCGCCTCTGCCTGCGGTTGGCGGTGGCGTACCGGCGGGAACCGGGTCAGGATGCCACTGGTATTCGGCCGCGCCGAAGATTACACGATCCACCGTTCCAGTGAAGAAGCGATCGTGTTTGGCGACCGGATCGGCAAACCTCACGCTCACCGGGTGATCGTGGTCCTGGTCCTTGTTCACTAACAGAATGGACCATTGCCCGTCGGGCCGCTCCAATGCGTAAGCGGTCACCAGGGTGTTACCTTCCGCGTCCTTAACGTCGCTGACGACTTTGAACAGCTTGTGCATGGCGTCCACCGGCTGCACCCACTCCTTGGCAATCACTTGCGCCGCCAGATATTGTGGCGGATAGTTCCGCACGTGGTTGTTTTCGTCGATCGGCAGGAAGCCGCCACCGCCGCCCCGGCCCGGCGATGCGATGTAGTGGAAATAGTAAGTGCCCGATGCGCCCGCCGTCAGGATGGAGCCGATATAGTCGGCTTGCCAGAGCGCACTCTTAACGGTGCCAGTGCCCCCCTCGCCCAAGTCATTTCCCTCGGTCATAAAGAACGGCACGTTCGGGGGCAGGCCGTTATCCCTCCAGGCTTGAATCACGTGGTTCACGTAGGCGGGTTCCCAATACAGGGAACTCCAGTCGGCACAACGACGGTTACCCATGCAGGGATAGTGCTCGAAAGAGAAGAACGTAAAATCCGCCAAGTGTCCGCGAGCCTTGAGATAGTCCACAAAGCGGCCGAGGAAGGAGAACCCTGCCGTTGGCATCGGCCCAGGAATCGACGTCGCCCGGCGTCCCTTCAAACGCCGGACCGCCCAAAGGCGCTTTCGGCACCAGCTTGTGGATGGCGTTGGCGAACTGAATGTACAGCGTGGCATAGTCCTCCGGCAGCACGCGTTGCCCATCCGCCTCCTCGCCCATCTCGATCCAGGAGATCGGATACCGGCGTTTGTAGAGGCACGCGATTTCGTTGGCGGCGTCCTCCGGCGTTGAGTAAAGGATCGCGATCGGAATCATGGCGGGAAGTCCGCGCGTCACTCCGCAGGTGAAGAAGAAGTCGAACCCGGTCTGATCGCCCCTACCGTAATCCAGGTCGGAGGCCGCGTGCCAGGGATCTACGGACGACGGCCAGGTGATGGTCTGCTGGCGGCCAGGCAAGTGCTTGACGATGTCGGTGAACTGACCGTCGGCTGAAACCGTCCCGATGTAGAGTTCGTCGATCGCGTAGCCCACGCAGTTACGCTTGTCCTGCGCGCCGTGCGTGTCGCACGTATTGGACGATTGCGTCATCCAGATACGGAGGTAGCGCACTGGGGTCTTCCAGTCCATCAGCTTCAGCAAAGGAGCGCCGCCCTTGCCGTCGATCACTGTGCCCATGGGAAAGGTCTGCCAGGCGCCCTTATTGATTCCGTCATAGAACGGCTCGCGGTCACCAGTCCAGAACTGCACGTAATAACGCTTGGCATAGGGGTCGGCCCACGCGATCTTGATTGCATTGGCGTCGAGCCTGGCGCCCAGATCGATCATCACCCACTGTGGGTGCAGCGAGTCATCCTCGCCGGTATAGGAGTTGGTGAGGTAGGGATTGCTCTTCCAGTACGATTTCAGGTCTCCGTCGGTCAAACGAGACCAGCCGTTGCCGTCTCCCAGGGTGGCGCCGCGATGGGGAAGAGGATAGGCCCACGAGTGTTGAATCTTATCGGCCCGGCCTCTGCGCTTCCGGTGAAGTAGCCTTCCTGCTTCGCCGCATTGCTCCACACTCCGCGCGGATTCCAGTGCCATGCTTCGATCATTAATTCGGTGTGCTGCCGATACGTCACGGTCTGCCAGCCGGCGCCCAGCATTTCCTTCAACACCGGATCGGTGAGGAGGCGCTCGGTGTGCTTTTCGTTCTCTTCCCGGGTGTTGCCACCGCGCAGGCGATCGATGGCTCCGCCTAACGCCCGTAAGGGGCTAAACGTATTGATCGCATGGGACGCGGTGGCATCCACCACGATGTTCTGGGCGCTTGCGGCGCTTGCCACGCCAAGTAACAGAACATGCCATCTCATCATGCGATGCAACCTCATGGTCCACCTCTAGCCCTGGTCGCCTCGCCCAAAAGTATGCCGCGTGGCCGTCCACTTCGCGCCCAGATATTCACCCATGTCGAGCGCGCCCGACATCTTGTCGCCGGCGAGCTTGCCTGTAAAGCGGTACGAGAGAGCTGCGCCGTGCACTTCGCCGACGGAGCTCGAGATGCGCACATCATCGCCCGAAATCGCGCCGGAGAAATCACGCGCGACAAAGTCGCCCTGGTGAGTGCCAACAAGTTGATTGCCCTGCTGTCTTACATGGAAGGTATGGTCGGAACTGCCGGCGGCAAAGTCGATGTGCACATCCCAGCGTCCAGTGAGATCTCCGGCCGCCGTATTCGGAGTTTCCGGTTTCCATTCTGGCCGCTTCGCCGAGAGGATCTGGTAGAGCCGGTCGGCGACTACCTTCACGTCATCCGGCATCATCATATATGCCGTGATCGAAACGCCGGTCTGGTTTGATGCGCGACCGCCGCGGCCACCACCGCCCCCGCCGCCGGCGTTCAAGGCGATCCGCGGTTCGGTGGTCCACAGAATGTTGGAAACCTCTTCTCCGGTAATTCCGAGTTTGGCAGGGTCCCAATTGACCGAGAGTCCCGGGCTGTGATTATTCAGCCCTCGAGGTTGGCGCACGGCCGCAGTGACCCCATCGATTTTCGTAACGCGATCGGCGATGCTCTGCATCCAGCCGGTCCACGTGTCATCCTCTTTTTGGTGATCGCGCTGCACCCACATTTCGACGGCCGCGAGCAAGCCCAGGATCTCTTCCTTGCCGATTTTCATTGTGCGGCCGTGGCCATGGTGGGGCGCACTGCAGATCCAGGCAGCCTGCAGCAGATCTTTGCGGCCCAGTATTAGGCCTGAGCATTGTGGACCGCGCAGGCACTTGCCGCCGCTATAGCCCACGAACGTGGAGCCGCGCTGGAGGTAGACATTGGGGACGGTCAGCATCTCGGCTGCCGCGTCCGTGAAGACCGGGATGTTCTTCTTCTTGGCAATGCTGTACACGGCGTCATAATTCAACGGCCCGGTTTCCATCCGGTTGCCGGACATGATGTACACCATCGCGACTTTGGGACCGAGCGCAGCTTCGTATTCCGCGGCGTCGCCCACCTCGATGATGCGGACGCCCACCGAGCGAATCGCCTGGTCGTACTCGTTGCGTGAGGCCTTTGGGATGACGACTTCGTCTTTGGCGAAGCCGCTCAAATCGGGAATGCGCACGTGCAGGTCGGGATTGCCTCCAGTGACGCAGGCTGCGGTGGTGTGGGCCATGCCGGCGGCGCAGCCGGCCGAAACCAGGGCCCACTCGGCGCCCGTCAACTCCGCCAGCCGCCGGGCAACGGCATCCATTAATTCGTCCAGCACCACGTGATGCTGTCCGCCGGCATCCACCGCCGCTCTCACTTCCGGCAATTCCATGGAACCACTGATCACAGTCAGAGTGCCGCGACAGTTGATCAGCGGCCGGACTGCAATCGAGCGGTAGATCTCGGGACCGAGTTGAAGTTTTCCGGCGGTCGCTGGGACGGCTGCCGATGCGTTTCGCGAGATACCCAAGATGGCGGGTACGGTGGCCAGGATACCGCCGCGCCGGAACAACTCGCGTCGGCTCAGGCCGCCGAAATAGCGATCGATCGTGCCTCTCAAGGAATCGAACATCGAACCTCCAAACGAAGCGGAAAAAGGACTCGCCCTGATAATACCGCGAGCTGCTGAAAACCAAGGGTTACGTGGAGATTACGATTCGGTAATCGCCGATTTCGGATGGAATCGGATAAGCTAACATCAAACTCGCGGCATACCGATGACCCGAATCCCCACGCTCGCTCTTGGCATGGCGCTTCTGCTTCACGCTGCACTCGCGCAGACCGCCAATGACGCGAAGCGCCAGTATCAGGCGCGATGCGTGGGCTGCCACGGTGAAGATGGAACGGGCGGCGGACACGGTCCCGGCTTTGTCGACGTACGGCGGACGCGCGCCACCTCACAGGAAGCCGTGCGCAATCTCATCCTCAAAGGCATCCCCGATGGTGGAATGCCGGCCTTCCGGATTTCCGGGCAGGAGGCCGATGCCATCGCAGCCTACGTGATGGCATTGAAACAACCGTTGGGCGCCGGCGCGCCGACGTCTCCAGCAGCGACCGGTGATGCGGCAGCGGGAAGACGGTTTTTCACGGGCAAGGGGAATTGCACAAGCTGCCACATTGTAGGTGGGATGTCATATGGCCTCGGCGGAGCAGTGGGTCCAGGTCTTTCAAATGTCGGGCGGGACCGGACGGTGGCACAGATCGAACAGGCGTTGCGCGAGCCAGGTGCCATGCCGGCCGGACAGACGGGCCGCGGCGGTCGCGGCGGGGCGCCGCAATATCGCGCCGTGACCGTGCGTCTGCGCAATGGCAAGACGCTTCGCGGCATTGCCAAGAACGAAAGCGGATTCGACCTCCAACTGCTGGCTATCGACGGCAGCCTCCACCTGCTCTCGAAGAGTGATGTGGCGGAAGTGATCCGCGAGAAATCGCTGATGCCGAAGGTGGACGCGTCACCAGAGGAAATGCGCAACTTGGTGGCTTACCTCAGCGACCTGCGATCCGAACCCGGAAAGATTGCGCCGGGCGACCTTGGGACGGGGCTCCCCTTCGCCGATGTGGCGCAGCCGAAGCCAGGCTCGTGGCCTGCCTATGACGGAAGCTTGAGCGGAAACCGCTTCAGCCCCCTCAACCAGATCGACACGCGGAGTGTGGAGCGGCTGGCGCCGAAATGGATGTTCCCTATTCCTGGCGCCCCGCGGGCGCTCGAAGTGACGCCTGTAGTGGTTGATGGCGTAATGTATGTTACTTGCGTCAATGAAGCATACGCGCTGGATGCGAGCAACGGCCGCGAGATCTGGCACTACAGCCGGCCGCGCAGCCAGGGGTTGGCGGGCGATGCAGCTAGCGGGATCAATCGCGGCGTGGCGGTATTGGGCGACCGCGTGTTCATGGTTTCCGACAACGCACATCTGTTCGCCCTGCATCGTTTCACGGGCCAGCTTCTGTGGGAAGTGGAGATGGCCGATTCGCACCGCAATTACGGCTCCACCAGCGCGCCACTTGCGGTGAATGACTTGGTGGTGGCGGGCGTCTCGGGCGGCGACGAGGGTGTCCGCGGATTCCTGGACGCTTACAAGGCATCGACGGGTGAACGCGTCTGGCGTTTTTGGACCATTCCCGCTGCGGGCGAACCGGGGTCGGAGACTTGGAGCGGACGCGCGCTGGAACACGGCTGCGGTTCCACCTGGCTCACTGGCACGTACGATCCCGAATCGCGCCTTCTCTACTGGCCGACCGGTAATCCCTGCCCGGACTATAACGGCGATGAGCGCAAGGGCGACAATCTGTACACGGCCTCGGTAGTGGCGCTCGATCCGGTCAGCGGAAAGTTGAAGTGGCACTACCAGTTCACGCCGCACGATCTACACGATTGGGACGCGACAGAAACTCCGGTGCTGGTGGATGCGCGATTTCGAGGAGCGCCTCGAAAACTGCTGCTGCAAGGCAACCGCAATGGATTCTTCTATGTGTTGGATCGGCTGACGGGTAAGGTTCTGCTGGCGGAGCCGTTCGTTCGTAAGATCACCTGGGCCAGCGGGATCGGGCCCGATGGACGTCCGCAGCTTTTGCCGGGGAACGAGCCGACTGTGGAAGGCCAACTGGTTTGCCCCGCCGTGGCAGGAGCGGCCAACTGGCCCTCCAGCGCATATAGCCCGTCGACCGGACTGTTCTACATGTTCGCCGAGGAATCGTGCAACATCTACAGCAAGAATGACGAATGGTGGGAAGCCGGCAAATCGTTCTACGGAGGCGGCACGCGACGCGCGCCAGGCGGCAGTGGACCTTCCGGACCGGACGGAAAAGTTCTGAAGGCGATCGACATACAGACCGGCAAGACGGCGTGGGAGATTCCGGACATCGGCGGCGGGATTCTGGCCAGCGGCATAATGGCTACGGCGGGCGGGCTGATCTTCTATGGCGACGGCAACGGCGCTTTCGTGGCGGCGGATGCGTCCAATGGAAAGCCGCTTTGGCATTTCAATACCGGGCAAAGCTGGAAGGCGGGTCCAATGACCTACACGGTTGACGGCAACCAATACATCGGCGTGGCCGCGGGGTCTACCATCCTGGCCTTCAGTCTGCGATAGGGAGGAGCGACGCGTGCGCTATACGATCGGTGCGATCTTTGCCTGCTGCCTGCTGGCGATGGGTCAGAATCGAGGCGGCGCGCCCCGCCAGTTCGAATTGAAAGTGGACTCGCCGAAGTTTTGGGAGCTCTTTTCGCAGGACGCAAAGTTGGAGAAGGTGGCAGGCGGCTTCGGGTTCACGGAGGCCCGGTATGGGATCCGCATGGATTTCTGTATGTTAGCGACGAAGAGAAGAACAGGCTTTCGCGCGTCTATCCGGATGGCCGGGTTGATACGCTGCTGGAGATCGGCGATCCGGACGGAAGCGCCCTGGATGCGAAGGGCCGGCTGGTTACGACTGCGAGCGTTCTACGCGCGATCATCCAAGTGGATCCGAACGGAAAATACAAAGTGCTGGCGGACAGGTATGACGGCAAGAAATTCAATAGCCCGAACGACGTCATCTTAGGTCCTGACGGGGCGCTGTATTTCACCGATCCCACCTTGGACCTGCCCAAAGGTGAAAAACAGGAGCTTCCCTTTCAGGGTGTGTACCGTTTGGGAACGGACGGCGCCGTGCGCCTTCTGACCAGTGAGCTATCGCAGCCCAACGGCCTGGCGTTTTCGCCCGATGGAAAGCTTCTCTATATCGACGACACGCAACTGCATGAAATTCGTGTGTATGAGGTGGGAGCGAACGGTGAGTTAAAAAACGGAAGGCTTTTTGGAAAGGAGGACGGCCGGGGCGGCGTGCCGGACGGAATTCGTGTCGACGTAAAGGGCAATCTCTTTGTCACGGGTCCTGGCGGTATCTGGGTGTGGGATCCGGACGGCCACCACCTGGGCACGATCATGATGCCGGAATCGACCGCCAATCTGAATTGGGGGGACGCTGACTGCCGTACCCTTTACATCACCGCGAAAACATCGGTTTATCGCCTGAAAACCACGACCAGCGGTTTTGTCCCTGGGCGCAATCAAACATCGAAACACTAAGGCACCCGCAGTGCCATGGGAACAGGACCTTCCGCAACGCCGTTGCTCACCACCACACCGACCAGCGCACGAAAACTGTCCGGCACCGGAGTGACCGAGGACGGCCATGGCAACTGGGAGAGAAAGCTTTCCTGCGTGGTTCCTTCAGCGGCGGCGTGTGTGCCTTGAGTATGTTTGCCCCACAGGAACAACAGCCAATGCCCGGTTGTGGGATGGCGGCGTAGTGCGATCATGCCTCGATCCCGGATCAGTTGGCCGGTCTTGCTGTCGAAGGCGGTCTCGTATTTAAAGTTTGACGCCGTGCCTGTTCGCGCCGGCGTGATGTCGCTGGGATCGGCAGTGAGGCTCAGATCGCTGCCCAGACGTCCGGTCCAAACATTGACCATCCGGCCGCCCAGCAGAATCAGGTTATAGCGCTTGACATCGTCCTCATTCACCATCCGGCTCTGCTTCACAATCAGAGTCTTCTTCCTGGCACGGAAGAGATTTGAGAAAAGGTCGATGGCAAACGCTTCGCCCATCCCGGTGTATTCATCCGGGCAGGGCGTCTCCCTGGCTGCAGTTCCGGGCGGGAGGACGGCGTCCGCAGACTGTGCGCCTGCGCATTCGCCGACGTCCGGGTTACTCACCACCAGAACGGTAGGAGTGTCCGAGTCGAGAAAGCGGCTCCAAAGGCGCGAGACCAGCGGAGACAGGGCGCCGCCGGAGGCCTGCG
This sequence comes from uncultured Solibacteraceae bacterium, assembly GCA_963815475.1. Classification (GTDB taxonomy): domain Bacteria; phylum Acidobacteriota; class Terriglobia; order Bryobacterales; family Bryobacteraceae; genus Sulfopaludibacter. The sequence goes on from CAWFHD010000003.1 coordinate 5,926,370, forward strand.
CCGATGCGCCCAGCCACAGCCGGCGCTCGCGATCCGCCGAGAATAGGAGGACCGCGCAGACTAAGGCCGTGGACGCCAGCATGACCCAAGCGGTTTTCAGCATTGGCACTCGCTTAGGCGGGGACGGGCTCGCCGGAGCGGAGAACGTGGGCGCATAGCTGCCGAGCGGAATGTCGAGGATCAACTTGCTGTCCTTGCCTTCGTCCTGATAATACTCGTGGAGGCGGCGCCGGGCTTCCCTGGCTTGCACGCGAACCAGAGAGTCCTGGCTCGCATCGAAATCGGGACCTTTGCCAAATGCTTCGGTGGCGATCACATACTCATTGATATCGCCCGAGCGGTCTTCGAAGTAATATCCGCAGATCACCGACAGGAATTTCTGGAGCTTTGGGGCGCGGCGAAACTGCGTGGAATGCAGAACGCGCTGAACCTCGTCACGTTGCCCTTGAAGCGACATGCAGGTATCCGGATGGAAACTTCCGGCTCCCTTCCCCAGTTAACGGCGTTATTAACGCCCGCTGATGGCCTATTATCATCTCAGGGCCACAACAGGTTGTCAACCGTTTGAAATGTAGCGCTCCTCTTCCCGCCGCGCACTCCTGGTTTACCGTAATTGACATCTTTAACATTGACGTCGAACTGACGGCTGGTCCAACCTCGCTGCAACGGATAGAGGGGGAATTACAAAATGAGGATACTTCTCCTCGCCTCAGAGAACAATGCTGCCGCTTACCTTCGAAAAGGGCTAATGGAAAATGGGTTCGCGGTGGATATCGCACCGCGGGCTAACGACGGCACGGCTTGGACGAACCAGGCTAATTACGACCTGCTGGTCTGCGATGGCGTGGCACGGACAGAGGGATTCCAGGCGCTAATGGGCGGCGGAAGCCGGCCCCCGGTGCTCTTCCTCGCATCGCATGAGAGTGTCGCGGAATCGGCATCGGGCAACTCCCTGACAAGACCATTCGGGTTCTCCGACTTCCTCACGCGCATCCGCTCGATCCTGCATTTTGGGCCGGGCAGCATCCAGGAGTCTCTGGCGGTTGCGGATTTGAGAATTGACCTTGTGCGTCAGCGGGCTTCCCGCGGAGGAGGCCGCCTGGACCTGACACCTAAGGAATTCCTGCTGCTTTCCCTGCTGATGCGGAAGACCGGGAACATCCTGTCGCGGGCGATCATTGCAGACCAGGTCTGGGATATCAATTTCGAGAGCAATACGAACTTCGTGGACGTCCACATCCGTCGATTGCGAGCAAAGGTCGACGACCCGTATGCCAAAAAGCTGATCCACACGGTTCGCGGCAAGGGATATGTCTTGGAAGACCGTGGGGTCGGCGGCGCCGGAATTGTGGCCTGAGCGCTACTCCGGCAGCCCGTAAACGAACAGCGCATGTCCCGCCGCGATGGCGACACGCTGCTTGCCGTCGATTTCAAAAGCGATGGGCCCGGCGGCGGCCGTTCCACCCACTCCCGCCTTCCAGAGCAGCGCTCCCGTGCGGGCATCGAGGGCTTGGAAATAGCCTTCGCGTCCGCCTGTGAAGAGCAGGTCCGTCGCCGTGGTTAGAAGGCCTGAGTCAGTCACATCGGTCATTTCGAATTTCCACTTTTTCTGCCCGGTGTGGACGTCGATCGCCAGCACGGCGCCATGGCCGGTGGCTTCGGTCCAGGTGTTGATAGGAGCGCCACGCAAGGAAGGACTGGGCGCTCCGGGAATCGGCGACATCGGCTGGCCGCCCATGAAGCGCTGTCCCGGCCGGTATTCGTTCTGTTCGCTGAGGAAGATCGATCCGTAGCCCTCCCAGGTCGACACGTAAAACAGCCCGGTGCGCGGGCTGTAGGACGGGGAATACCAGTTGGTTCCGCCCTGAACGCCGGGATAGACGGGAGTGCCCGGCGGCTGTGGAGTGAGTTTAGGTCTGCCGCTGTCATCCAGCCCGCTGGCCCAAGTTACTTTCACGAAGGGATGGCCGGATAGGAACTGCCCGTTGGTCCGGTCGAGCACGTAAAAGAAGCCGTTGCGATTCGCCCAGAGCATCACCTTACGCTGCTTGCCGTCCCACGTGATGTCCGCCAATACCGGCACCTGCACCGAGTCATAGTCGTACGGATCGTTCGGAGTGAATTGGAAATGCCACTTCAGTTTGCCGGTATCGGCATCCAGGGCCACGGCCGAATCGGAGTACAGATTGGCGCCCGGGCGCTGCGAGGGGTTCCAATCCGGCCCAGGGTTGCCGATGCCCCAGTACGTGAGGTTCAATTCGCGATCGTAGGAGCCGGTCATCCAGACGGATGCGCCGCCGTGCTGCCAGGAATCGTCGGAAGGCCAAGTGCCGTGCCCGGGTTCGCCGGGGCCGGGGATGGTGTAGAAGCGCCAAGCCTCCTTGCCGGTCTTCGCGTCGTAGGCGGCAATAAATCCGCGGATTCCATACTCTCCACCGGCAACACCGACCAATACCTTGTCCTTAATTACCAGGGGCGCCAGGGTCATGGTGTAGCCCGCATCAGAATCGGCAACCTTGGTGTTCCATAGTGGCTTCCCGCTAATAGCGTCGATCGCGATGAGGTGGGCGTCGAGGGTCGCCATGAAAAGCGCCTCTCCGAGAATCGCCAGTCCGCGATTCACCGAGCCGCAACAGGGCTTCGTATCGAGCGCCGGCCTGTACTGATAGATCCAGAAAGGGCGGCCGGTGCGACCATCGAGGGCGACTACGTCGTTGGGCGGCTGCGTGAGGTACATGATGCCATTCACCACCAGCGGCGTGGTCTCGAATTTCTGCAGCGAGTCGGCCTGGAACACCCACTTCTGCTCCAGCATTCGAACATTCTGGGGCGTGATCTGAGTGAGCGTGCTGTAGCGCTGGCTGGCGTAGGAGCCTGAATAGGTCAGCCAGTTCTGGGGCTCCTCGGCGGCGTGCGCCAGACGGTCATCGGAGACTTGGGCGGACAGCGAAACGCCGGCCAGACACAATAAGGTGAGCGTCCGCATATCAGTTGACTTCTTTCAAGCTGACAAGGTAGGCCAGGAGATCGGCAAGCTCGTCCGCGGTAAGTTTGTCCCGATAGGACGGCATTGGGGATACCGCAATGACCTTGTATTCGCGGAGATCCGCCTTCATCAGCGAGATAAGGTGCTCCTGGGCATCGACGAGCTGCACGGAATAGGTATCTTCATTGAGGCGGCGACCGGTGACCACATTCCCGTCGAGGGTGACGGCGCGCACGGAGCGATGCATAGGCAGCATGGCCGCGGTGGGATCGAGAAGCGATCGGCGTAGCCTCTCGGGCGTCCGCATGGCGCCGATCTCGCTCAGGTCGGGCGCAAGGCGCGAGCCCTCTCGGCTGACGCGATGACAGTTCAGGCATCCGCCCTTACCTCGGAAGACGGCTTGGCCGCGGCTGGCGTCTCCGCTTGGCACAACGGTGGAAGCATAGCCGCCCATCGAGCGGACGTAGGCCACGATCCCTGACAATTCGGCAGGGTCGAACTTATGCGGCGGCATGGCGGTGCCGGGAATGCCGGCCGCGATGACTCGTCCCAGTTCCTCTTCGGAAGCGGCATGGCGGAATTTTCCACTCCGGAGATCGACGTTGTGTGCGAGGTCCCCGTTGGGCCCGTGGCACGGGACGCAGTTCGCGGAGTAGATTCGAGAGCCCCGCTCGATATCGGCCTGGCTGTACTGGCCGGCATGCTCCTGGGCTGCCACGGAAGTGACGCAAAGGATCAAAGAACAGCGTGCCTTCACCCGGGCGGTCCGCGAAAGAGAGGACAGCACTCGCTGAAACATCTTGCTGGAGATTCTACATGAATCCGATTCCGTTCTGAATCGGGGTGCTGCGAACTCCGGAACCGCGAGTGTTGTCACCGCCGGAGCCACAGCCTACAATGGACGCTTGCATGAAACTGCCCGATCCCGCCCTGGGAAGGTTTGCGCCGGTAAACCCGACCCGCCGCGTAGCCTTATACGCCGGTTTCCTATTGATGGCGAGCAGCCCACAGCGGCTGATTGCCAAGCCACGTTACCGTTTCAGCGGTAAGATTTCCCGGGAAGCGCTGGAGAGTTACCTGGCGCGCTCCATCACCATGCAAGAGCTCTACAAGTCGCCGACGCTGGACGATGATATCCGCATGTTGAAAAACACGGGCGCCAAGTTTGTGGGCAGATCGCTTTACCTGTGGGGCGGAGACTCGCGAATCAACGACCCAAAGTTTCTCGGGCAGGGTCGAGACATGGCTGCCAGGATTCATCGAAACGATCCCGACGTGGTCCTGCAATCGGCCCTCTTCGAAATCGTGACGGAGGAGGTTAACAAGGTTCCGATTCCCGCGCTGGCATTGAAAGAGTTCGGACAAAGTCCTGAGAGCCGTAACTTCGATTACTCGAAGATGCTGTTCCCAAGCAAGCGTTTCATCGATCACTGGCGGCACGGGCAGTCGGTTCCAGATATTCGCCAGGTGGAAACGAAAATGTGGTTCTTCTTTTTGGCCACTTCTTACGTGGACGCCGGAATCGAAGCCATTCACCTCGGCCAATTGGATCTGATCGGCGCGGAGGATCGGGGTTACCGGGAGTGGGCGGAACTCATCAGGCACATTCGCGGCTACGCGGCGAAGAAGGCGCGCCGGCATTACATTCTCCTGGATGCGCATGTGCCGAAAGGCGGGCCGGTGGTGGATGGCAAACTCCTCCTGGACTTCCACTCCTTTCCATTGCGCCCGAAAGAGACGCCAGATTCGCCGCAGAAAACAGTCCTTGAAGTGGGGTATTCGGATGCGATCTACGGCCGCTCCAACGGTGGTGTAGCGCCCAGCGGGTGGACGTGCGACCACCTTCCGTATCTGGTGGAATTCGATAACTTCGGGGGCACTCGCAACGCTGGGCAGGCGTCCCAAGCGCGTGGCGCGTCGATTTTTGCATGGGGCTATGACGAGATCACATGGTTCGCAAACCAGCCTGAGTCGTATCGGAACGAGTGGCTGCGCTACGCTTGGAACTGGCTCAAGGAACACGACCGCAACGGCTTCCTGGAAATGCCGGGCGGTCGCATGTTGACGAATGGGCCCGTGAATCCGAGGTCTGGCGCAAAATCCAACTGGTATTTCGCCAATACCCAATCGCCGGCATGCCCGAACGGCTTTAGCCAGGAGGAGACTATCAAAGCAATCTGGGCCGCGGACTCCAACAGATAGCATGGGGTCACGGGCGCACCGCAAGGCATACTTCCGAATCGATGCGCCCTGCCGGGAGGGGACAGCTCAGAACTTTGCGCCGGCGATTGCCGTGACGGACTTCCAGTAGAACTGAAGGTGTTTGGCAACGGAATCTTCGGGCATTCGCTCCTGATCACTGTGCGCGCCGAATCCTTTCAACACATCTTCATCGTCACGCGCGGCTCCAATGCCATAGCACTGCACGCCACGCGCACGCAATTGCGCCATGTCCGTGGCGCCGGTTCCCATTAGCGGGAGAGTGATTACACCGTATACCTGCTTGAAGGACTCTTCCAGCGCTTTGTAGACGTCGGAAGCAATGCTGACCGGCGCTCCAGCGGGGCGGGTTGCGGCCCGATTGGGCACAACATCCACGGCAGGATCGTCGATCACTTTTCGCATCAGATCATAAAAGGCCGGCATATCTTCATCGGGCAGGGCGCGAATGTCCAGCGTCGCGGTGGCTTCAGAGGGAATCACGTTGCTCTGGAATCCGCCCTGGATGATGTTCGGCGAGATGGAAGTGTGCAGCATGGAGTAAAGGCCGGGCTCGTTGGCCGCAAGGTACTCGCGAGCACTTGCGGATTTCACCGGGTCGAACAGATCGCGGAAACGAGCGGCGTCTTCGGGGCTGCTGACCTGCGCCAGTTTCTCAAAGTAGGTGCGGGTGGTGTCGTTGAAGCGCATGGGCGGATCCCAATATGCGATCTTCGCCACTGCCGCGGAAAGGTGCGCGATGGCATTGCTGCGAGTGGGGCGGGAACCGTGCCCCGAGGGGCCCTTCGCCACGAGACGCGCCCCAGACGGGCGTTTCTCCATCGTTTGCACTGTCGCGAAGCGAGCCACTCCGCCGCGGCGAACGACACCACCACCTTCGGCGAGGCACCCTTGGGCTTCTATCTCGCTGAAGCGATCGCTGATCAGATAGCCTATTCCAAGGCCCGAGGCGCTCTCTTCGCCGGCTTCGGAAACGAAAACAACATCGCGATCCAGCCTGGCATTGGTGCGCTTGAGCAAAATCATGGTCATCATGGCAGCGAACAGATTGCTCTTATCGTCGAGTGTACCCCGGCCGTAAACGTAACCGCCGTTACGAGTGGCGCTGAAAGGCGGGAAGGTCCATTTGGCCGGGTCGATTTTAACCGTGTCGCTATGCCCCATGATGAGGAACGGCTTCTTCGACCCATTGCCCTTGATGCGCGCGATCACGTTGGGCCGGGCGGGATCTTTGGCTACCTGACTGACTGAAATCCCCTCCGTCTCCAGGGTCTTCCTCACGAATTCAGCTACGCCGGCTTCCGTCGCGGTTGAGTCGATCTGAACCAGGGACTGGTAAACACGCATCGCCTCGTCATTGACCTTTGGCCAGTCAATTTGCTGAGCGCTCGCAGGGAACTTGACGATGAGCAGGGCGAGGAAGAACGCGTGTCGCATTGGCGTCAGTCTATCGCAAGTCGCTATCGTCAGTGTCGTTCCGCCGGCCGCAGACCTAACCATGTGTCTTCCCAAACGTCCGAGGCGGCACTCCCCAAAATCAACCGGGAACTTCGCAAAGCTGATTGATTCAGTGGCACTATGAGGAAATGAGACTCCTGAGCATGCTGCTCCTGTGCTCCTGCTGCTTCGCCCAACAGGACGCGCCGATCTACTTCAGCTTGCCGCCAGTGGACGCGCCAGAGTTGGCGCCGCGCGGGCCTTGGGCGGTGGGAGTCCGCACCGTTGAGATTGTCAATCCGCGTCAACCGGATATTCTTCGCTTCGACAAAGATTCCGGCAAGGCGCCGCAATACGACCGACCGCTCACCCTTGAGATCTGGTACCCGGCCACTATTCCGCCGGGCAAGGAAGAGCGCGTCGTTTACGAGAGCGCAATGCCCGGGGCCCCACGGCCGGGTGTTCCGGGCGCATTTCGCTTCTCGGGTAAAGCACTCCGCGATGCGCCGCCCGTAAGCGGACGGGCCTTTCCTCTCGTGGTGGTATCCCATGGATATCCGGGCTCGCGAACATTCATGAGCTGGCTTACCGAGAATCTGGCGTCCAAGGGTTACGTGGTCGCGGCGATCGACCATACGGATTCGGTATTCGGCCAACAGCGCGCGTTCGCCAGCACTCTGCTCAATCGGGCAGCGGATCAGATTTTTGCGATTGACACGCTGACGGAACGGTCCCACGATTCCGGCGATTTTCTTCACAACGTAATCGATCCTTCCCGGGTGGCCGTGGTGGGTTATTCCATGGGAGGCTATGGCGCGCTAGCCACTGCCGGAGCCGGCTACAGCAGGCAAGGCGGCGCCGCCAAGGCAATCCCAGGCGGCTACTTCGATGGTTGGCTCGCTGATAGCAAGGAGTTCCAGGGGCGCCGCCGGGAGCAGATTAAGGCGCTCGTGGCAATCGCGCCATGGGGCAATCAACCGCCGCAGAATAACTGGGATGCCCAGGGGTTGGCCGGCATTCGCATCCCTTCGTTGTTCATTGCGGGAGATCAGGACGATGTTTCGGGGTTCGAACAGGGAACCCGCAAAGCTTTTAGCGCTGCGGTGAATTCAGAACGATACCTGTTGGTGTTCCAAAATGCGCGCCACAACGTGGGAGGCAATCCGCCGCCTCCAGAAGCCCTTGGTAACTTCACGACTCGGGCATTCTTCGATGAGCCCGTTTGGCGTAAGGATCGAATCGCCGCGATCAATCAGCATTTCATCACGGCGTTTCTGGACCTCTACCTCAAAGGGGACGCATCCCGCCGCGAATACCTGACGCTTCCCGTGAAATCGCCTGCGGGCAACCAGGCCTGGAAAGGCTTTCAACCAAGGTGGGCAGTGGGAATGGAGTGGTATCGTTATGCCGCCGGCCAGGAAGGTATTCCCCAATGATCCGCGCGCTTACAGCAGCATAGTGCGGAGCGAATCGAACTGCCAGCGCAGGAAGCGGCGCGAGACCGACGACATCCGGAAAGATCGTGCTGGCGGTGATGTTCAAGGATTCAGCGAGAAACTGCAGCGCTTTGCCTTTACAGGCGCCGTCGATGAGGACGCGCTGTACGGGAAATGGCCATTCCACCTCCGGCGGAGCGGCCTCGCCGGTCACTGGTTCGACGCGTTCCGGCATGGTGTCGCCAACCGCCGCAGCCTGGGTCATCGGGACCGGTACCAACATCGATTCGGCCAGCGCGATTAAGTACGGTGCGTGATCCGAGAAGACGCTGGTGCTCACGGTGTGATGCGCGAACTGCTGGCGCATTCGCGGTGAGATCTGCGGATCGAGCTCGGCCACGATGTTATCCGGGCGGCGATGGCGAAGGTCCGGCTCCACGGCGGCATTCGCCGACCGGTCCATGAGCACTCCAAGCGCCGAGTCCCGATAGCGTTGCGTGGTAAAGATGGAGCGGTGGTAATACCAGAGCTCTGCCGTGCTGCCGGGGTTGTTGGAGCATGCGAAGTAGATGGCCGTCCAGAAATTGCGGGTCCAATCCAGCAGCCGGGTGGGGATTTCGTAATGCTGCATGACGCTGAGGCAGCGCATGTCGTGGCCGACGTCGATCTGAGCCGGGCTGGGCATATCGTTGTTGCGGTCCGGCAGAACGGTGTAGTGCTTGCGGAAGGCTTCGATGAGCTTGTCTTCAATGAGCTCGGCCGCCCCGAAAGATTGCGTAGAGAACTCCCGCTGGAATGAGGGTATGAGAGCGCCGAAGTCGCGGGGTTGGCCCCGAAACGACCAATCCGTCGACGGACCGTGGAAGCCGGGGCCGTCGAGACGCTCGCAAAGATCGATAAGTTCGGCCACCGATTTCACCGGGCCGGTAGTGATGTGAGATACGTTCATACGCCGTGCGTGAAAGCATTACAACATAGGCCGGGGCATTGGACAAGACCGAAAAACCGAATCGGCATTGCATTTTCCCGACCAGCAAGCGCGCCGTGGAGTTCGTATCGGAACCAACGCGGCGACTTCTCCGGCCAAAGGGCGGACACACTGCCTGGCCTCGCGTCCATATATACTATTCGTAGTTTGTGGAGGGCAGAGATTTGATCCGCGGCCGGGCTCTTGTGTCCATTGCCATTACCGCTCTGTTTATTGTGGGCGGGCTGATCAGAGCCCTTCGTGCACAACAGCCGCCCGCCGCGGCCCCGGCTGTATCGGCGGTGGTGAACCGGTATTGCCTGGGCTGCCACAATAGCAAGACCAAGGCCGGCAATTTCGCGCTCGACACGATCCTCTCCTCCGGCCCAGAAAAACATGCGGAGGACTGGGAGAAGGTGATCCGTAAGTTGCGGGTCCGGTACATGCCGCCGGCTGGCCTGCCGCGGCCGGACGAAAAAACCTACGATGCGGCGGTCGTTTCTCTATCCGCATCGCTGGATGGCGCGTCCGTGGCGCATCCCGATCCGGGCAGAACCGACACCTTTCGCCGCCTCAACCGAACCGAATATCAAAACGCCATCCGCAATCTGCTCGCGGTGGACGTGGATGTGAGCGGCATGCTGCCGAGCGATGAAGCGGGCCACGGTTTCGATAATGTCACCGTCGGCAATCTTTCGCCGAGCCTGCTCGAACAGTATCTGCAGGCTGCGCAGAAAATCGGTCGGCTGGCCGTCGGCATCACCGCGAAATCGCCCGGCGGCGACACCATGACTCTGCCGCCCGACCTCACGCAGGAGCAGCACTTCGAGGAGTTGCCGCTGGGCACACACGGCGGTATGGTGGTCCACTACACATTCCCCCAGGATGCCGAATATGATTTTTCGGTGCGGCTGCAACGCGATCGCAACGAGCATGTGGAAGGCATTGCCGGCGGACATGACGTGGAAGTTATGCTCGATGGCGCGCGAATCAAGCTCGTCACCGTCAGGCCTCCTCCTCCGGGCAACGATCATTCGGGAATCGACAAGGATCTTACGTTTCGCGTGGCGGTGAAGGCTGGACCTCACGAAGTGGCCGCCACATTCCCCAAGAAATCTTCCTCTTTGCTGGAAAGCGGACGCCAGCCGTACGAGGCCCATTTCAATATGGACCGACATCCGCGCATCACACCGGCGATCTATTCCATCTCGATCCAAGGTCCCTATCACGCTACCGGGCCCGGCGACACACCCAGCCGCCGCCGATTGCTAGTATGCCAGCCGACCTCGCCCGGCGACGAAGAGGCATGCGCCAGGCGCATTTTCACCACGCTGACGCGACGCGCCTACCGGCGGCCGGTCACCGACGCCGACATCCAAGTGCCGCTGAAGTTTTTCAAAGAAGCGCGTGCCGGTGCATCGTTCGATGCCGGAATCGAAATGGGATTGCGCGCCGTGCTGGTGAGCCCCGAATTCCTGTTTCGCATCGAACAGGATCCCAAGGGCGCCGCGCCAGGAGCGCCGTACCGGATTAGCGACGTCGAGCTCGCCTCGCGCCTTTCGTTCTTTCTCTGGAGCAGCATTCCCGACGACGAACTGCTGGACACGGCGATTCAAGGTAAATTGCGCGCGCCGGGAATGCTGGAGCGCCAGGTGCGCCGCATGCTGGCCGATGCGCGGTCGGAGACGCTGGTATCGAACTTTGCGGGTCAGTGGCTCTATCTGCGGAATCTGGCCTCCTCCAATCCCGACATGCGTCTCTTCGCAGGCTTCGACGACAATCTCCGCCAGGCATTCCGGCGGGAGACGGAAATGTTCTTCGACAGCATCATGCGAGACGATCGCAGCGTGCTGGAGTTGCTGAGCGCCAACTATACGTTCCTGAATGAACGCCTGGCCAAGCATTACGGAATTCCCAATGTCTACGGCAGCCGGTTCCGAAAAGTAGAGTTGGGCGAGAGCGCGCATCGCGGCGGGCTGCTGGGGCAGGGAAGCATTCTCACCGTGACCTCTTATGCAAACCGGACTTCGCCGGTGATCCGCGGCAAATGGATCTTGTCCAATCTTCTAGGCGTGGCTCCTCCACCGCCGCCGGGCAAGATTCCGGAGTTGAAGGAAAATCGAGGCGTGGAGAAAGTAGTGTCCATGCGCGAGAGGATGGCGCAGCATCGCGCCGATCCGGCTTGTGCGGGATGCCATGCGCTGATGGACCCCATCGGGTTCGCGATGGAAAATTACGATGCCATCGGCCGCTGGCGCACGCACGAAAGCGGCACGCCGATCGATGCGGCGGGCGGGTTGCCCGACGGCAGCAAGTTCGAGGGCGTGGCCGGCCTGCAAAAAGCGCTTCTGAGCCGGCCCGAGGTCTTCGTCGGCACCATGACGGAGAAATTGATGACGTACTCGCTTGGGCGCGGCGTCGAGTTCTACGATGAGCCCGCGATTCGCAGGGTAGTGAGCGATAGCCACGGCCAGGACTACCGGTTTTCGTCGCTGATTTTGGGAATCGTCAACAGTACACCGTTTCAAATGAGGAGAGCACAATGATCGTCACGAAGAAAGCTCTGCCGCGGCGCACGTTTCTGCGCGGAATGGGCACCGCCCTGGCGCTCCCCTTGCTGGACGCCATGGCGCCGCCCATGACGGCCCTCGCCGGCACACCTGCGACCCACGCCAAACGACTCGGCTTCTTATACGTTCCAATGGGCGCGCATCGCCCCATGTGGACTCCGCCCGGCGCCGACTTGAGTCAGCTTTCACCCACTCTGGCGCCGCTCGCCAAAGTGCGCGAATACTGCACGGTGGTGGAAGGCATGGAATTGCGGAATGCCTATCCCGGCACTCACTCCTCGTCCAACGCCGCGTTCCTCAGCGCCGCTACATCGAAGTGGACCGAGAGCAGCGATTATTATCTGGGCACCACGGTAGATCAGGTGGCCGCCAAAGTCCTGGGGCAGGAAACCCGCCTGCCATCGCTCGAACTGTCGATGGATCTGCTGTCTGTAGTGGGGCAGTGCGACAACGGTTACGCATGCGTCTACCAGAACAATCTTTCGTGGTCTTCGCCCACCACGCCGCTACCCTCGGAAGCTCATCCGCGCATCGTATTTGAGCGCCTGTTCGGTGACGGCGGAACTTCCGCGGAGCGGCTGGCGGAAATGCGCGCCAACGCCAGTCTGCTGGATTGGATGAAGCAGGATATCTCCCGCTTACAGCGCAAGCTTGGCCCAAGCGACAGAAGCAAGGTCAGTGAGTATCTGGATACGGTTCGCGAAGTGGAGCGCCGCATTCAAAAAGCCGAAACTTCCACCGCCGATTCGCGCCTGCCCGATCTCGACCGCCCAGTGGGGGTGCCCGCGAAATATGCGGATCATGCGAAGTTGATGATGGATTTGTTGGTGCTGGCCTGGCAGGGCGATGTCACGCGCGTCACAGTCTTTCAACTGGCCCGGGAAACCAGCAACCGCGCGTACACGGAGCTGGGCATCGGGGAAGGGCATCATCCGCTGACGCACAACGGCGGCAATCCGGAAATGCTGGCAAAATGCGCCCGCATCAACGCCTACCACGCTTCGATGTTCGCCTACCTGCTGGAAAAGCTAAAGGCCACGCCCGATGGCGACGGCAACCTGCTCGACCATTCGGCCCTGTTGTACGGAAGCGGGATGAGCGATGCCGACCGCCACGACCATACCAACCTTCCGATCATCGTAGCCGGCGGCAAGACCAAGGCGGGCGGCCGCTTTATGAAGTTCCCCGAACACACGCCGCTGGCGAATCTGCACCTCACGCTGCTGGATCGCGTCGGTGTGCGCGCCGATTCCTTCGCGGACAGCACTGGGAAGGTGCAGGAATTGATGGAGCCGCTGACCCTGTAGGCTGACCATGCGACTGGCACTATGGATTTTGGCAGGCGCATCCCTCGCGTGGGCCGCTGACTCACCTTTGGCGGATGCCGCCCGGAAAGACGACCGCAATAGCGTTCGTGCCCTGCTCGACCAGCACGCCGACGTAAACGCGCCGCAGGTGGACGGCGCCACGGCCCTGCACTGGTCTGTTCGGCAGGACGACCTGGAGATGTCGCGGCTTCTTCTGAAGGCTGGAGCCAACCCGAACGCGGTCAATCGCTATGGCATGACTGTGCTCTCCCTGGCTTGCACCAACGGCAACGCAGTGATGGTCGAACTGCTGCTGGATGCCGGCGCGGATCCGAACGCGGCGCTCCCGGGAGGCGAAACGCCGTTGATGACGGCGTCGCGGACGGGCAAAGCGGCGGCCGTGCGCGCGCTGCTGGCAAAGGGCGCCGAGGTGGATGCGAAGGAAACGCGCGGCCAGACCGCCATCGTGTGGGCCGCCGCCGAAGGCAACGTTGAGGCGGCTGAGGAATTGATCCACGCGGGCGCGGATTTCAAAATCCGGCTCAAGTCCGGGTTCACGCCGTTGCTGATGGCGGTGCGCGAAGGCCGTCAGCCGATGGCGCAATTCCTGCTGAAGGCCGGCGCGGACGTCAACGATAAACTGGTGTCGCCTCCCGGAGTGAGGGCCGGCGGCATCAATAAGGCCGGCCGGCAGGGCTCCAGTGCGCTGCACCTAGCCGTGCAAAACGCGCACTACGAACTGGCATCCTTTCTACTCGACGCCGGCGCCGACCCGAATGCGGACGGTCCGGGCTACACGGCTCTCCACATTATCCCGTCGGTGCGTAAGCCCGGAGGGGGAGACAACGATCCCGCGCCCGATGGTTCCGGTTCCATGACCAGCTTCGAGATCATCCGTAAGTTGGTGGCCAAGGGCGCGAATATCAACGCCCGCATGACTAAGAAGATTAATTTCGGGTTGACTAGCCTGAACGACGTCGGCGCGACTCCGTTTTGCCTGGCCGCGCTCACTGCCGACGCGGAATTGATGCGCTTCCTGGTGACTTTGGGGGCTGATCCGAAGATTCCTACCGCGGACGGAGCGACTCCCCTGATTGTGGCGGCGGGATTGGGCACGCGATCTCCCGGCGAGGATGCGGGGACTGACAGCGAAGTGGTGGAAGCGATCGCCGCAGCGATTGAACTGGGCAACGATCCGAACGCCGTGGACAAGAACGGCGAATCGGCGATGCACGCCGCAGCTTACAAGAACGTGGGCGACGCGGTTCGCTATCTGGCCAGCCATGGAGCCAAACCCGAAGTCTGGAACCAGCCGAATAAGCGCGGTTGGACTCCCTTGACAATCGCTGAGGGCTACCGGTTCGGCAATTTCAAGCCCTCGCCGCCTACTGTGCAGGCGTTTCTGGAAGTGATGAAAGCTGCAGGTATTCAACCGGCTGCCTCCGACAAAAAAGGAATCAGCGAATACATCAAACATTAGGACTCACATAATCGGAACCTTCGGCGGACAGATTGCCGGCACCGGCGTCAAAGCGGAGGTTCTCAGGATACGCACCTGACCAAGGCCGGTGCCCACCGGGGATAGAGCTGGCGGCGGTGGAAGCTGTCCGCCATTCTGGGGTCCACTCGGCGGCAGCATCTCCAACGCGACCACGCCCAAGGGGCAATCGAGAGGCAGTCCAAGCGAGCCAAGTATCGCGACGATGTCCGGCTGCGCGAACTGAGCGAACGCCGGTAGAAGGTTGAGCCCCTCGTTTGCGGGACCTTGCGGCGAGAGGGTCGAGCCCTCGGCGCGCAGGATCAGCACATTGCGCCATGATTGGCCGTCCACCTGAAGCACCTGCGCATAGAGCAGCGCATGCATGACACTCCTCGGCGGAATGGCGCGAACGTTGCGGCCATCCAGCACCGGTGTGGCGTACGGGCTCGATACCTGCACCCGGTCGGCGTGGCGGCTGACCACACAGCGCAGCGGCGGCGCAGGCTCCCGATACACGCGTGGTGCCCGGCGGCAGTGGCGCTACCGGCGCGGGCGCGGTCTGGGGTTGGACAAAGAAGGAGGCCGCGGGCGAGCAGACATCGAACCAGTGGGGAGCACCGCCGGCATCCTGAAAGGGCCTGATCGTTCGTCCTGGTGTCTGCGCGAATGTCCATTGAGGGCCGCCGGAAATTTGCTCTACTGCGGGAATTGCGGCGCTTCCTCGTGCCACCCGATCCGACGATGCCGCCGGCGGAGTCGCTCTTGTGACACGTTGGGGTCTCCTAAACGTCTGTGCCTGGTCTAAGCCGGGGACGATG
This sequence comes from uncultured Solibacteraceae bacterium, assembly GCA_963815475.1. Lineage (GTDB taxonomy): Bacteria > Acidobacteriota > Terriglobia > Bryobacterales > Bryobacteraceae > Sulfopaludibacter. The sequence goes on from CAWFHD010000003.1 coordinate 5,941,591, forward strand.
CGGCGGTAGCCACGTGAAGCACGGAGTTGGCTGCATGGGCTTGGGCGCCACGCGCTTTGCTGCGCGCCGCAACTACCTCGTGCCAATTACTCAGGAGCGGTGCGTCGGAGGCGCTTAACTCCTCCCACACCTGGCGGCACAAAGCGCGAAACTCGGGGTAACCCTTCGACATATAGCCTGGCCACGCGTCGGCAAGTCCTTGCTCTTTGACATTGCATAGCTTGAATTGTCGTGAGAAACCATACGAGACTGGCACGATGGTACCGTCCGCCTCCAAGACAAGCAGTCCGAGCATCTGCGCCGGGATGGCTTGGTCCCACTTACCATCGAACTCTGTCGCGTACACGAGGCCCGGATCGTCGCGCAGATGGTCGCGATACAACAGATCCAGTTGCACCTTCATCGTGTCGCTATATTTGCTCGCGAGCACGAAGGCCATGACATAAACCTTCTCCAGCACATCCACGTCGGGTTCGAGCCCGTTCATTTGACTCTCGGCATGACCGGCCAACTCGAGCGGATGAATCTGGAGCAGGCGTGCGCCGTTTCGGGCGGCGAAATCCGCTACCCACACCAGGTGTTCCCAATTTCGCTGCGTAAGCGTGTGGATGAAGCCGAACGGGATTCCCGCGTGGCGCACGTTCTCGAGTCCTGCTTCAAGCTGCTCGAAGGCATGCGTGTTGCCGCGAATCTGGTTGTGAAGCTCCGGTGGCCCGTCCAGACTGATCGCCATCCCGTCCACTAGCTTGGACAAACGCTCCAGCCTCCTCTGCCCCGTAAAAAAGCCGTTGGTCGTCACCGTCGTGAACATATTCAGGGATTTGGCGTGACTCAGAACCTCATCGAGTCCGCGGTACATGAGCGGCTCTCCGCCAGACACCGAAACCACGCGGTAGCCCATCTCCGCGGCATCGGAGATGACCTTGCAGACGGTTGCCGCATCGAGCTCCGCGCGCACCATCGGGCCGGAGCTGGAGTAACAATGGGCGCAGGAGAGATTACACCGGAGAGAAGGATGGATCTGGAGAATTGCGGTCCTGGCGGGGCCGGAAGCCCCGCCAGGAAACGGCAACGAGTGAGGGTTGCCCATGGACACTCCTTCAGAAGGCGTTGATCGGCCCCGACTCGATCGGGCTTCCGATGTCGATGTTGACCTTGAAGATCTCCGGCCATGGAATTCCGTACGGAAAAAGAACCACTCCGCCAAGGCGGGGTGTCTTCGTTAGAATCTGACTTAGAAAGCTGGCCGCGTCGCCCGCATCGATTGTTCCGGAAACCCGAAGACTGTCTGGAGCAATAATCCCTTTCGGGAAGACTGTGAACTTTCTAAGTCCTCCCTTCTGAAGCGTCGCCACAATCCCCACCAATTCCTTCAGGTTCTCCTTGTCAATACCGCCGAAGCGTAGTTGGCGCATCAGGACGTCCTCAACGGATTCCTGAGCCTTAGCAGCTATGTCGCTCATGTTCTCTCCTTTGCGTTTGGGAAACAGTTTCTTGACGATGGCCGGGGAAGGAATCGTCGGTCATATACACCACAACAAAGGGTGATGTTATCCAAAGCTCGGCTAGTAAATGTGCCCAGTTACTATGTCACACGCTAAGGGCGCAGATCGCGAGTTCCGCCCGAGGGACACCGCCAGGGCCTCAACGGCCTTGGCCGGGCTTCCCGGGCTCAGCGAGTAATGGTCGACGAAGCTTCCCCGTCCACGAAGTCCTTGCGAAATACACCCGTTGAGATAACTCTATGGAGAAAGAGAACCGGGCGGTAGTCGCATAAACATGCGATTGCCGAAAGCTGCCTCTAGGTGTGCCGGTCGGGAAAAGCCCGAAGTACATCGCTGTCCTTCCACTCGCAGATCGGCTGCTCTTTTTCACACGCCATCGAAACCGCCCTTCGCGGAGCATCCGTGCCGGGATGGCTGTACAGCGAAAGCGAAACCGGAAGTAGCCGCATGAACATGCAGTTGCTCCTTTGGCGCGCTTGAGGCTACACTTCAAGCGTGCCGCAACCCATCCGCGTGGCGCTTGTCGAAGATCAACGCGTCACGCGAGAAGGTTTGAGCCTGCTCATCGGTGGCTCCCCGGGATTCGAGATTTGCGGCCAGTACGATTCCATGGAGCAAGCGCTCGAGCAGATTTCCGTCAGCCCGCCCGACGTTCTGCTTGCCGATATCGGGCTTCCCGGTATGTCGGGGATTGAGGGCGTGCGTCAGATTCATGAATTGATGCCGGATCTGCCCATTCTGATGCTTACGGTTCATGAGGACAGCGATTCGGTCTTCAGCGCCGTGTGTGCCGGCGCCTGCGGCTATCTGCTCAAGGAGACTCCGCCTGCGCGGCTGCTCGAAAGCATCCGCGAACTCTATGAGGGCGGTGCTCCTATGTCGCCTGGAATCGCGCGCAAAGTAGTGTTGATGTTTCAGAAGACCGCGCCTCCCAAAGAGGACATGCACCTCTCGCTGCGGCAACTGGAGATCCTGCGAATGCTGGCGGAAGGTCACAGTTATAAAGCCTGTGGCGCGGCGCTGGACATCGGCCTGGATACCGTGCGATCCCATGTCCGCAAGATCTACGAGCGGCTGCACGTGCACTCGCGCTCGGAGGCCGTGTGGAAAGCGCTGCATGACGGCATCCTGCGCGACAACAAGCCACAGTGACCTTGCCGGCCGGCGTCACGCCCCTGCCCATCGCATGCTCATGCGATTGAACCGAACCGGCCGCCCAGCTTAATTTAACTCAGTCTTGGACGGAACGAGCAGAACTCGGAACTTGCCGGATGCCCTGGTAGAGTATCCTGAAGCCTGCGTTGGCTTGTGCCAGCAGCCAGATGAGACGGCACTTTCGATTCTTTCCGATCCTCGCGATCGCAACCGCTCATTCGCTTTGCGCGCAACAGCCCTCGTTCCGCATCTTCAGTACTCAGGATGGCTTGGTCCGGAATTGGGTGACCAAGATCCACCGGGATTCCAAGGGCTATCTCTGGTTTTGCACGGTCGAGGGAAGCTCGCTTTTCGACGGTTACCGGTTCACCAACTTCTCGACCAGGGACGGCCTGCCGGGCCGGCTGGTGTCAGACATGATCGAGACTCAGCGGGGGGACTACTGGTTTGCCACCAACGCGGGCCTGGCGCGATTCCATAAAGACCATGGAAAGGCTCCAGCGTTCGACGCAGTTCGCGTCGGCGACAGTAGAGAGTCCAATACCGTTCAAGAGCTGCACGAGGGTCGCGATGGAACCATCTGGTGCGGCACGATGGCGGGCCTCTACAGCTTCCGGCCCCAGGATGGGGAACCACGTCCGCGTCTGACCCCTCTGGATGCCGCGGCTCCCCCGGAGGTGCTGGCTCTGGCGGAAGATTCGCGGCAAAACCTCTGGGTGGCCACACCGCAGGCACTTCTTCGGCGCCGTCCCAGCGGAGAAATTGATTCCCTGCCCATCTCCGGTACCGTGGCGCGCATCGAGTCTATGCTTGTTGACGGGCATGACCGCTTGTGGGCCGGTGGCTTCGGTGTGGCGGGCATTGACACCAAAACCGAGCCGCCGCGGGTACTAACGCGGGAAGCCATTCCCAGCAAGATACCGGGACGAATCAGTGTCTTCTACGAGGGCGAGCGCGGTGAGATCTGGATTGGCGGCAACAAAGGACTGGTCCGATTCCGTCCGGACGTCTCACCGCCGGATGTCCTGGCCTATACGCCTTCCGATGCGTTCCCCATCGGCCAGGTAGCAGCCCTCGAAGAAGATGTCCGGCACAATCTCTGGCTGGCAGTTGGAACGCGGGGAGTAATCCGAATCGCGGGCGGGGCGTTTGAGCATTTTAGCCGAGCCCAGGGTCTGGAATCGGACGAGGTGCTCGGTCTTGCGGAAAGCCTCCGAGGAACTCTTTATGCGATCACCGGACAGTGGACGCTCAATGAACTCCGTGGCCCACGCTTTGTTCCGATACCGCTTCGGGTGCCCATGTCCGGGTTTACCTGGGCTCTAGGCCAGACCGTTGTGCAAGATCGTGAGGGCGCCTGGTGGGCGGCGAGCGCCGCCGGAGTGGCGCGCTATGCAGCCACTATGGATGTCCGCGATCTGAAAGGGAAGGCGCCGGAGCAGGTCTACTCGGTTCGCGATGGGCTGCCCAGCTCAACAATTCTGCGAATTTTCCGGGATTCTCGCGACGACATTTGGGCCGGCACCAACGATGGTCTGGCTCATTGGACCCGCGCCACCGGCCGATGGCGAGCCTTTCGAACCGCCGACTTGATCCCCGGATCCGCAGTCGCAGCCTCGGCGGACGCGTTCGCGGAGGACGGTTCGGGCGACGTGTGGGCCGGCATGCACCCGAGCGGCCTGGTTCGTTTCCGCGGAGTGGGACACCAGCTCTTCACCGATGGGGTTCCGCGCGGCAGCATCAATTCGCTGCTTTCGGATAGCCAGGGAAGATTGTGGATTGGGTCCAGCCAGGGCGGCGTCGGGCGGATGGACCATCCCTCGGCGGACCAGCCCCAGGTCCGCACTTACGGCCTGGAACAGGGGCTTTCGAGCGAGCAGGTATTTTCCCTGGCTGAGGACAATGAAGGGCGGATTTATGTGGCAGGCGGGCGCGGCGTGGACCGGTTGGACACCAAGACCACAACCCTGCACCACTTCACGTCGTCGAGCGGTCTTCCGCCCGGGGACACGCAGTTCCTCTTTCGCGATCGCCAAGGCAACATATGGTTCGCTTCGTTCTACGGTCTCGCGCGCTACCGGCCCGAGCCGGACCACACCTCAGATCCTCCTGCCCCGCTGCTTCGCGCCCTGCGCGTGGACGGCAACCCGTATCCGATTTCAGAGACGGGAGACCGAGTGGTGACTGGGATGGATCTTGCGCCTGGCCATAGCAATGTCGAAGTGGAATTTCGCGCGGTCAACTTCGATATCGGCGAAGGTCTTCGCTACCAGTACTGGCTTGAGGGCGCCGACGACGATTGGAGCAAGCCCTCGGATGAGCAGACCGTGCGCTATGCGAACCTCGCTCCGGGCCATTACCGTTTTGCGGTTCGCAGCATCACAGAGTCTGGACGAATGAGTAACGGAGAGGCGAGTCTGACATTCCAGGTATTGCCGGTTTTCTGGCGGAGAAGCTGGTTTCTAGGGTTGGCGATGCTGGCGATCGTGAGCGGCGCGATATTCTTGCACCGGTATCGCCTGAATCATCTGCTGGCGCTGGAGCGGGTGCGTACGCGTCTTGCCAGCGATCTCCATGACGATTTGGGGGCTGGCCTGGCGGAGATTGCCATTCTGAGCGAAGTCGCGAAGCGCCAGGAACAGCCCCGGACCATAGAATTGCTGGACGGCATTGCCGGCCGCGCCAGGTCTCTGCGCGAAGCAGTGACCGATATCGTTTGGACGGTGGATCCGCGCGAGGACTCTCTGGCCGATCTGGTGCTCCGCTTACGCCAAACCGCATTCACCATGCTCGAAAGCGAAGAGCGGAGCGTGGAGTTTCTGGCCCCGTCTGAAGAACTGCTCGCTGTCGAACTGGCGCCCGCCGTGCGCCGCCATGTGCTGCTGTTCTTCAAAGAGGTGGTAACGAACGTGGTGCGACACGCCGCGGCCACTGCGATCCGCGTGGAGATTGAAACCGTTAAGGGACGTTTGCGGATCTCGATTCGCGACAACGGCCGCGGCTTCGATCTGCAGCAGCGTAATGTCGGCCGTGGCCTCAAGAGCATGGAATATCGGGCCCGCGAGGTGCGCGGCAGTTTCAAGATGCAATCGGCGCTCGGAATGGGCGCCGAGATCGAACTAAGTCTTCCATTGTGAGAAGTCGGTGTGCGTACGATTCCACACTTACTGGCGGCAAATCGCATGTTTATGCGACTACCAACGTACTCACTCTCACCGTAGAGTTATTTCAGCCCTCATACTCGGAAGGATTTCACAAACAGCCAACTGACCGGCGTGCGGCAATGAGCCCCGCGGCATGGCCTAACTTTCCTGACCCAGTCGCCGGGCTCTGGGAGCCTTCTGTCGCTTTAAAAGCCAGACAGCCAGAGTGAATTTGCCCTGGCGGGAACGACTGATTCAATGGATCCGCTGACTTTGGTCGGGTTATTGCCGTTGATGCAGATTACCGAGGGTCGGCCCGAGGTCCGGATCGGACTCATCGATGGACCCGTGTCGAGCGATAACACAGCATTGGCCTGCCAACGAATCACGCCGATCGCGCGTGCCGCGGCTTGCACGCCCGGAAACGCCGCCTGCGCACATGGCACCTTCATCGCCGCGATCCTGTCGGCTAAACGGGAATCGTCCCCACGCGGCATCTGCCCGGGGTGCACACTGCTGGTGCGGCCCATCTTCGAGGAAGCCTCGACGGCCAGCGCCTCTCCAAGCGCTACGCCGGAAGAACTCGCGCGGGCGATGTTCGATTGTGTCGATGCGGGAGCTCGAATCCTCAACATCAGCGCGGCGCTGACGCAGTCGTCCTTCGAAGGAGAGCGCGTGCTCAATGACGCCATCAGCTATGTCGTCCGCCGCGATGTGATTGTCGTGGTGGCGGCAGGCAATCAGGGGACTGTCGGCGGAACCGTCCTAACCCGGCATACCGGACTCATTCCCGTGGTGGCCTATGACCAGCAGGGAAAGCCTATGAGTTATTCGAACTTTGGCGCCACGATTGGCCGCCGCGGCGTGGGCGCATCCGGCGACCGGATCGACGGCATGGGGCCAGGCGGACAGCGGCTCACGATGGGTGGGACCAGCGTCGCGGTGCCCTTCGTTTCAGGCGCGATCGCGCTGCTTTGGTCGGTATTCCCGGCGGCAACCGCAACGGACATAAGGCTGGCGGTCACCGGACCCCTTGCGCGGAGGCGCGCGAGCGTAGTGCCGCCATTGTTAGATGCCTGGGGAGCCTATCGGGCGATGAGGAGATGAAAATCATGGAACCGAAAAAAACGGGCCCTGAACCATTTCGAGTGCGTCTGCCCGGCTTTCTCCACGAGGGAGAGATCGGTCTCGGCGACATCGTCCGCCACGTTACCCGCGCGGCCGGCATTCAACCCTGCGGCGCCTGTGAACAGCGGCGGATCGCGCTGAATCGCCAGTTTGTTTTCACGGGACGCGGCCAATAGACCATCGACAGTTCTTTCAGAAGAAAGAGGAGAAGTATGGAACCGAACGATAAGCACGGGATCACCAGCCAAATTACCGGAGCCAGTCAGGCGCAGCTCATCACACCCGCGGAGAACGGTGCGGAGGCAATTCCACCCTCAACCCAGACGCCTTGCCGCACCTGCAGCGGCGATTCTGGGTCCCCGTCGTACGTGTACGCACTCGGACGAATTGAGGCGCGCTTCCCGAAGCTGTCCGTGGAGAAGGAGTTCGCGCAGGCCACGGGACGAACTGAAACCACGGGGCAGACGGACCAGCAGGCCTTCCACAGCGTTCTTTCGCAGCCCGAGAACGTATATCTGGCTCGGCAGTTGTGCTGGGTGTTGACAGTTCAGGGCATGGAAACCTATCTGCTTTTGGCCCGGCATGCCTCTGATTACGACCGGCTGGTGGAAGCCGTGCGCCCACAGCCGAATCCAACCGACGTCGACGTGGTGATCGGAATTCTTGGAGACATTGCGCCGCCCGACATGTGTAACGGCCTCATGATTCCCACCCTCACCTTCGATCAGATCTACTCCTTCGATCGAAGTTCGTTGATCAAAGCCATACCCAAGCCGGACAAGATGAAGGAAGACAAATTCACCGCGGCGGCCGAGGAGGTCTTCGACAGGATCCGGTGTATGACCGACAACGCCGGCGCCACCGACGAGCATCGCTCGCTGAACTACCTGGCCATGCGTTACCCCGGCATCTACGCCACCACGGCGGACCAGTACGGGCGTGATTGTTCACTGACCTCGGTCAACGTGCGGCCCTCCACGTTGAGCGCCACGCGGCGTGTCGTCGAGGTCATATTCGCCTACACCAACCGCAATACCGATTTCACGGAAAAAATGTTCGTGCGCGTCGATGTGACCGAGGAGTTCCCCTTTCTGGTCACCAAGATGTCGCCATACTATGACCGCTAAAAACTGAAAGGAAACTTGAAATGACGATACCAGGATTCACCGCCGAGGCCTCAGTCTATGAAGGCGCCGGCCAATACCGCGCGCCCCTTATGCTTGGGACCCGCTCGACGCCCGGAATCAGTCCGGCCTACGCAACCACGGATCTCGCGTCCGGCGGACTCGATCCATGCCGCCTTTGCTCACGTATGACCGGCTGCGCTAAGAGCCGGTGCCTCTGCCGGTGCGATGGCGGTATTGCGATCTCGAACTCACACGCGCATTGCGGCTTCCTCTGCACCTAGCAGAAGACTGTAGATGGAAAAGGAGATCGAAAATGAAAAAGACGATGAGCACACCAGGATTTACCGCTGAAGCCGCCCTGATTAGTGGCGACGTCCGTTACCAGGCTTATACGGAAGCCGCGGTTTACGGGGGAGCCGTTCGACCTGCAGGTAGTCTGTTCTTCCCGAACCACCCGGTCTATTGCCTGAAGTTCAGATGTATCCCCGATCCGGTTACGCTGCAATGTCATTGGGTGCACACCGTAGGCATCGTGAATCCGGCCACCGGTCGCTGTGAGTAAGTTGCGGCGCGCATCTTCCGCTCTGTCCCGGCCGGCAGCGTGCGCGAATCGATCGCGCACGCCTGCCGATACGGAAATACTAGACTGGGTCGCACCGGCTCCAATCTGGCCGGTCGCTGACTCCTATCAGAACTTCAACTTCGCCGATAGTTCGGCCTGCTGCAGGGTATTGTTGAGAACCCCCAGAATCCTGCCGAAGTTGGGAGAACTGGTAATTGTCGTATTGCCGCCGGCGGTCATCTGCCCGCTGGGCACACCCAGGTTTTCCGTGCCGAACACGTCGAATACCTGGATGCCGAGCTCGATACTGCGCTCGCCTTTGATGCGGAAAGGCCGCGTGAGCCGGAAATCCAAGCCGTTGTACCGGCTGCTGTCGATGGACGTGATTGGCGCGAGACCGAGTGTCGCCCGATAGCCATTCACAATATCCATGTTGAGGTTCCGGTTGCCCTGGTTGCGCGTCGTGCCGGGAACGAATTGGCGTATGCCATCGGCATCCGTCGTGTTCGAGAAAGCGCTGAACGGAAGCGCGGAGCGCACGGTCCAAACAGCGCCGAAAGTGAAACCGGCAGGTAGTTGAACGATGCCACTCGCAACCAGGTTATGACGGCGGTCGGCATTTGCCGGCCCCCAGTCCAGGCCGTAATTGGTTGCCGTGGTCACCTGGGCCTCGGCGTTGTCATCCTCGTTGCGGGCGAAGGTATACGACACCAGGAATTGGTACCGCCGGGCGAACCGTTTTTCGGCACGCACATACAACGCTGTGTATTTGGCCCGTCCGATCGGGTCGTGGTCGAGAATCCGATTGAACTGGGGATAGGGACGCACACCGTTGACCGGAAAGTTCAGGTCCACTACTCGGTAATCATGCACCGTGTGCTCGTAGACCCCGTCCACGTGGACCGAGAATTCGCGGGCGAGTACTCTCGAATAACCGAAATTGAATTGTTGAGAATAGGGGTTGCGGATTTTCGGGTCGAGGATCGTGGGGCTCGGCGCCGCCGTCGAGCAGAACTGAGTCGGCGTTTGCCCGCCGTAGGGATCGGGATACGCGGGCTTGTTGATCAGAACGGCGCACTGCGAGTAGTCGCGCAGCTCCGGAAAATTCTGCAGGGTCTGGATGTTCGCATAGTAAATGCCATACCCGGCACGAAAGACGTTCTTGCTATTGCCGAGGACATCCCAAGCCAGTCCGACGCGAGGGCCGAAATCCTTTTTCGAGCCGCGTTTTGAGGGATCGCCCATGCCGGGAATGGGCACGATTGCCGAGAACGGGCGGCCAGCCAGATCGCTCAGACTGAGATTTTCGTCGAACGTCCCGAACTCGCGATCCCAACGGAGACCCAGATTTACCGTGAGATTGCGGCGCACCTTCCATTCATCCTGGATGTACAGCCCAAGTTCCGTCGTATCGTCTCGTGTGTATACCGGAGGGAGCGTGGCTGTAAAGGTCAGTGCGTCGTTCGATGCAGCCAGCGCCGCCAGCGATGCGGGATCATTGGGGTTAAAGTAATGATCGTGCGCGAAGGTGTAAGTGCCCTTGTCTCCGGCGGGAGCATCGTCGCCGAAAGGCACGCGATTGACGTCGATTCCGAACTTGATAGTGTGCTTCCCTTTCACGATGCTGACGTCGTCTTTGCCCTCCCATCGTGTTTCCACACCAACATCCGAATAACCGAAGCCATAAGTGAAGCTGGGAAAGTTGAGCTGTGTTTGCAACTGCGCGATGCGGTCCGAGGGATATTGTCCCAATTGCGTGAAAATCGGAACGCCCGACGGTCCAAGCTGGTAGGACGAATATGCGTATTGGAAGCGGGCTTCATTGACCACGGTGGCGGAAGGCGTCCACGTGTGTCCCACTACCAGGGAGTGGCGGGGGATCTGCCCGTCATAGCAGGACGAGTAAGTGGATGCGCCGCACCCGTTCCACGTGATGAGGTTCCATTCCTGTGAGTAGCGCGCAAACAAAAGCTGGTCGTTGGTTAACTATAATCCACGCGGGTATTGAACATCTGGTCGTGCTGGGGGCGGGAGTGCACTCCCTGAAAGACGCCATAGTCCTGGACGACCGCGGGATTGAGCGTGATATTGAACGATGTGGTCTGCTGGGTGCGTTCGTAGGCTACATAGAAGTGCAGCTTGTTGCGGACGATGGGGCCGCCGATGTCGCCGCCGTACTGATTGCGGCGGTAAGGCGCGCGGCTGAGCCCCACCTGGGCATCGGCTGCCTGCGTGAAAGGGTCGTCTCGATTAAAGATGGCATTGCGGACATAGTCGAATGCTTCTCCGTGGAACTGGTTGGTTCCGGTCCTGGTCACGATGTTGACAACCCCGCCCACAGAGAATCCGCCCTGGTCCGCGTTGTACTGCATCGTGTTCACTTTGAACTCTTCCACCGCGCCCATTGGGAAATTTTGCCGCGGCTCGCCCATCTCTGCCCAGGTATTCGTCACCCCATCCACCGTAAATCCGTTCGACCAATAGTGGCTGGCGCCGCCCATCTGGACGCTGTTGTAAAACGTGCGGGACGAATCCTGCGAAGTGCCGGGCAGCAATAGTGCGAGGTTGAGATATTGCCGGGTGTTGATTGGCAGATCGTTAATCTGCTGCGAATTCACCACCCCGGAAACCTCGCTTTTGCTGGTATCCACGATCGGGACCTCGCCCGTAACGGTAACCGCTTCCTGCGTTCCGCCGACCTCCAGTGGAATATCCCGATTCACTCGCATGCCGATGCTGACATCGAGCCCCGTGACCGTCGATGTAGCGAAGCCCGTGGCCGCCACTTTGAGCGAATATCGTCCCGGTGGCACGGGATAAAAGCGGTAGTGCCCTTCGGCATCGCTCAGGATGGTTCGGGCAACTCCCGTTCCTTCGTTCGTTAGAGTCAGGGTTGCGTTCGGAATAGCCGCCGCAGCCGGATCTTTGACAACGCCCTCCAGTTCGGCATCGACCGACTGGGCCATTCCAATACCTGCCATCAGGAGTGCCAGCACCAATGCGGCATTCCGAGGCGATCCATGGCGTTCCAGATTCTCAGAAGACATAAGTCCCCCTCCCGTATCCCCGAGGTGGAATCAAAGGCCTGCCGCGGCACGCGACATTGAGTGCGTCGGATCGGCCAGTTACAGCATTGTTGATCAACTATAAGGCTCAAGCAGCTATCCGTCAAGCCACCTGTTTACCGTTGTTACGGTCAGCGTGTCTTGTTTGGTTCTGCGGCCCGTTCGGGGTCTGGCGGGGTATACAATCTAACACATGGTTTCTCGTGCCTTAGCGGTGTGGCTGGTCATGGGCGCGACCGGGTGGGCAGCCTCCGATAGCAACGAACTCGCGGCCTATCTCAAATCGCTTCCCACGATCGATCCGCCTGCGTTCACGGAAGAACGGGCCCTCGCGCTGGTTGCCCTGCCGCTTTCCTGTTTCGACCACCCGCAAGCCTTACCGGAACAGCGCACCGACTATCTTTGGGTGCACGACTCCAAGCCCCACATCCTCGAACTCTACGACAAGGGTCGCGTGTTTTACGGGTGTTACGATTGGCACTCTGCCGTCAATTCCACCTGGACAATGGTCGTAGTCGCCAAGCAGTTTCCGAATTTCCCTCTCGCGCGACTCATCCATGAAAAGCTGAAGGACCACCTGGGCAAGAAGAACGTCGAAGGCGAAATGGAGTTTTTCAAATCCGCCAAGAATTTCGAAGTGCCTTACGGCTATGCGTGGCTGTTGAAATTGTATGCCGAGTTGACAAAGTGGGATGACCCTCAAGCCAAGACCTACGCCGGGAACCTCAAGCCGCTGGCTGAGCAGTTCTCTGCGAAGCTCGTCGAATATTTTAAGGAGTTGCCGTTCCCGACCCGCGCGGGCATGCATCCCAATACTGCCTTTTCGCTGGACTTGCTGCTGGACTACACCGAGATGGTGGACGACCCCCCGCTGCGTGAGATGGTACTCAAAACCGCTTCACGATTCTTCACCGGCGATCGGCAATGCCCAACCGCTTATGAGCCCGGCGGCACCGAGTTCCTTTCACCTTGCCTGGCGGAAGCGCGCCTGATGAGCCGTGTGCTCGAAAGGCAGCGCTTTCTGGCATGGCTCGACGATTTCTTACCAGCCGCGTATTCGGAGGCATTCAAGCCGTTGACGATTCCCGTGGACATCTCGGGCATTACCGACGACAAGTTGCTCGCCGGAAAGTCGCACCTGATCGGGCTGGCTTTCCATCGCGCCCAGGCGATGGCGGGAATCGCTCGCGCACTGCCGCCGGAAGATCGGCGCGCGCCAGTGCTCCGGCGTCTCGCTGCCATTAACGCGGCAGGCGGCTTCAAAGCTCTCGCCGATGCCGGCTACTACGGATCGCACTGGCTGGGCACCTACGCGGTATTGTGCTCACGGGCTTTGGGCATGTAGCGCCGGACGGAAGTCCGCCACGGTAAAAAGCTGCGATGGTCATCGTGAATCCGCTCGAGCAGCGGCGTCCGGCTGTTGGGCGGGACCCGGGAATACATAGACGATCTAAATGAAGTGACTTTTGAATTCCACAAGCGACGAAGCCGCCCCCTATCGTTACCTCATCTTCGATCGGGACTCGAAGTTTGACGCCGACGTCATCACCTTCTTGAGAGCAACCGGACTGGACCTGAAGCGTACGGGCGTGCAAGCGCCCTGGCAGAACGGAATCGCGGAAAGATGGGTGGGAAGTTGCCGGCGAGAGATTCTCGACCACGTCATCGCGCTGAACGAACAACATCTCCGCAGACTGGTCCGAGATTACGTGAACTACTATCACGAAGATCGACCTCACGATTCTCTGGAAAAGGACACGCCGAACAGGCGGCCGGTCGAGCCCAGGCCGTCGCCACACGCGACGGTAATCTCCATTCCGCGCCTCGATGGGCTGCAACATCGCTATGCGTGGCGCAAAGCGGCATAGAACGGCAACCGATTCTCTCTCTATGGACCGTCGTTGCGATTACGACGAAAGGGAATGCTGGGGCGTTTGTCGCCGAGCCAGTCCAAACGGCTCTTGATCGACACTCCCTTGTGCCACGTTCCTGATCGTGTGTCGGGAATCCGCGCTCTTGTTCCGCTCCACACTAATAGCCGGCATAAGCGGCCATATCGCCGTTTAAAAACGTCCTCAGATCTCTTGGAACCGTTTTTTGCTACCCACAAGTGGCCAGCCCACGCATCGATGGCCACCTTAACCCACACCGGCATCGGAACGGTGCGCACGCGGCGACGCTTTCCCATCAGGTCCACGATGCACCAGCGCCCATCCCGCTGCTGAATGTGCTTGAGTGTAAGCGCCGCCACTTCAGAGCGCCGGAGGCCGCAGCCGAGCAGCACGGCGATGAGGCGCGGTCGCGCAATCCCTTCGTCGTCGTGATGTCCGGCGCGTTCAGGAGCGCTTGCGCCTGCGTCAGCGAGAGCCAATTGCCAAGACGCACGCCCTTGGGCGCGACGCCTTTGACGCGCGTTATTCCGTTGGCCAGTTCGGGTGCCAGCAGGCCGTTGTCGGCCCCTCCACCGCTAGCTTTCGCACCGCCGTGATCCGCACGTCGATCGAGACTGCGCCGAGCCCGCGGGCCTCCAGCGCTACGCGCCATGCGCTAACGGTGGCCTTGGTGAATCCGGCACGCGGTTCCTGACCATACCAGGCGAAGAACTCGTCAAGGCCGAGATTGTAGACTCGTTTCGTGATCGGGGGGGAGACGCTGTCCAGCACCGCCGCCTTCAGTTTATGCCATGGGTTAGTTTGCGGAACTGTAACCAGTCAGTCATTTAAGGTCCTCATAATGGGTATTATTGGTAGCCATGTGACATTACCTCGGGAGCGCTGTGACAGCAAGCGGGTTTGTCCATGGAAGCAGCAACTTTTCGCGAAAGCCGAATGCTGGCCAATCTTCCCCCGACCGAAATTCGCGAGCGTTGGCCGGTCAGTTGGAACTGTCGACCATTGCCGAGTATTTCCATGGACCTCGTCAATTTGTTGGTGATTCACGGCGCGGACCCCCACAAAGGGTGTGACGGTAAACCGCATCTAAATCAATCGCGAAGTCTTCCCGAGAGCAAGGTCTTACGACCCCAGTTCAGGCGGCTTTGCGAGCCAGGTAGAAAGTGCGACAGCCCGGGCGGATTTTCGGGTCACCCACGAAGAACGGTGTGGCGTCATACGCATGGATGCGCTCGAAACCGGCCGCCCGCAGGGTCTGTCTAATCTCCGCAGCCGTCCATGCCACTTGTTCGATGCGCTCGTGATGCCGCCGCCACAGTTTGCCCTCGCGCCGAAACCATTCGACCTCGCTCACGCCCCGATCCCGCAAAAGATCATAACCGCCGTGCATGACGAGAGCGACACCTGGTTTTTCAATGAACCACGCGCCCGGCCAGACCACTTGGAACGCCAAAAGGTTGTTCACATCGAAGTAGAAATGCCCACCGGGTCGCAACGCGCGTCAAATCGGTTTTCTGCGCCACGGGATTAAGCGCATCGAATTCACACAGAATGAGGTCGACTGGTTCAGGCAGGTGGAAATTCCGCATATCCGCGTGGATGACACGCAAGGGCAGGCGCTGACGACGGGCCTTCTCACGCGCCAACCGGCACATCTTCGGAGAGGTCCACACCGTACATGCGGATTCCTGCGCGCGTAAGCCGGAAAGCCGTGGTCCCGGTGCCGCAGGCCAAGTCGCACGCCTGTAGAGGCGTTTACACAAAATACTTGACACTACCTGGACTTTTCGATTATTATCCCGTCAGATTTCGATTTGTAACTTGGGTGATCTTTCGTCTAGTCGAAGAGGAGTTACGCTTGATCGGCATGCCGATCGAATGCTGCCTCGTCTGCCCAGATAAATCAGACGTTCACGTTCATCGTTGGGACCAGGAAAGCAAAACTCCAAAGTATTTCTGGGAACCGATTTGCCGGATGTATAGTTCATTGTGCTGAACCGCCTGGAATCGAATGCGGGTTAGCGTGCACCAAGCCGCCGGCAAGGAAAGATGACGACAATGCTCGCGATACAAAGTCTTCGGCGAGGTTTCGCGATTGCGGTAATAGGGTCCGCGATGATCGCTATCCCGCCTATTCAAGCAACTGTTCCCGGTCTGACGCCTTCTCAAAACCGCGGTGCTAAGGGTCCACGCAACAATAAACGCTCACCAATAGTCGCGACAGCTACATTATCTACGGCTGCCAATGTCGCTTCATTCCACTCGCAGTAGTAGGCTTCGCCAGTTTTAATGGGCATTGCAGCGGAGCCGATCCCTGTTCCGATCGCTCGGCGGTTATGTTATAGTCTCGATTGTGATGCTTGTGCGGTCGCAACTATAACATTATGAGACCTCTCGCCTTCTCGCCAGATTCGTTGCGGAAGCTGCTGCTCCACGACAAAATCGCAACCCTGCCCGATCTGAAACGTGCCCTCGGCACCGACGTAGACCTCACTGTCTTCCGAAAGCTCAAAGAACTCGATTACGTGACCAGCTATTCTCATGGCGGCCGTTTCTACACTCTTCGCGAGATCGCCCGTTTCGGCGCCGATGGCCTGTGGTCCTGCGCGCCGGCCTGGTTCTCTCGCCACGGCACCCTGCTGGCCACCGCCGAGGCGTTGATCCGTAGCTCGGCGGCCGGATATTTTGCGGAAGAACTGTCGGCGGTCCTGCATGTGGGAGTGCAAGATGCCTTACGCCACCTTGTCCAGCAGAAGAGGATCGCCCGGGAGTTGGTCTCCGACCTGTTCCTTTATGCTTCCACTGATCCAGCCGTTCACCAGCGACAATCTCTGACACGTCGGAGCAACCAGTCCGTTCCCACGGTGATTGATGCCAACCGTTTGGAAGTCTCTCCCGATGAGATGAAAGCCGCCATCATCTTGTTCTACAGTCTTCTGGACGAGCAGCAGCGCCGCTTGTACGCCGGCCTGGAATCCATGAAACTCGGCCACGGCGGCGACAGCGTGCTGGCCGAATTTCTTGGCCTCGATCCGCACACCATCGCCCGCGGCCGCCACCAATTGCTGGATCAGGATGTGGCGGTCGGCCGGATCCGACAGCACGGCGCCGGGCGCAAGCCGGTGGAAAAAAAACGCCCGAAGTAATCGAAGCCATCGAAATCCTACTGGAACACGACACCGCCGGCGATCCCATCACCGGCATTCGATGGACCCACAAGACGCCCGCCGGAATCGCCGAACTGCTGCGCCAACTCGATATCGAGATCTCTGCCAATACCGTGGCGCGGCTGCTTCACGATATGGATTTTTCCCTGCGCGTGGACCGCAAAGCCATTGCCACTGACTCTAGCCCGGACCGCGACCAACAGTTCCGATACATCTCGTCGTTGCGTACTCGCTTTGAGCGTCAGGGACTTCCCATTATCAGTGTCGATACCAAAAAACGAGAACTGGTTGGCAACTTCAAGAACCATGGCGTCAAGTGGGATCGCACACCGGTGCGCGTCAATGATCACGATTTCCGCTCCGATGCCATCGGAGTCGCGATCCCTTATGGGATCTATGACCTGCTCGCCAACCGAGGCTCGGTCTTCGTAGGTGTCTCGCACGACACGGCAGCCTTTGCCGCCCACTCCATCGCCGGCTGGTGGAAGCGCGACGGCGCGGACCGCTACCGCCGCGGCCGGCAGTTGCTCATCCTGGCCGATACCGGCGGCAGCAATAGTTGCCGTACCGGCGCCTGGAAAACCGAACTGCAAAGTCAACTCTGCAACAGCTTTGGGCTCACAGTAACGGTTGCTCACTACCCCACGGGCGCTTCCAAATGGAATCCCATCGAGCACCGCCTGTTCTCCGAAATCTCCAAAAACTGGGCCGCCGAACCTCTCGACAGTTACCCCAAAGTCCTGAACTTCATCCGCAACACATGCACCCGAACCGGGCTCGCAGTCTCGGCCCACCTCGACCGAAGGCAGTACCCAACCGGCACCTCACCCGATCCAGAGCACGTCCGCCGCCTTTGCATCAAACGACATTCGACCCTGCCAGCCTGGAACTATACGATTGCCCCAATGTGAATCTATTGTTGCGTGAGCCCTAAGCCCGTGAACCCACCCTTCGGACGGACATACGACGTACTTAGTCAGGAATGGTGGTTATGGTCCTTTATGCAGCCCGTGCCCGATAACCCAACCTTCCCGTCGTCCCCGCTCCCCGTCGCATCGACACCCCCTTGTTCAAACGGGCAGATGGGAGATGTCTGGTTCCTCTATGGTGTATTCCTACCGTACACCGATGTCACCTGCACTGTGCCCAGTGGTAAGGCGTTGTTCTTGCCAATTGTCAATACTGAATGTTCCAGCCTGGAGTCCTTTCCGTTCCACGGCGATACTGTACAAGATCGTCAGGCTTGCGCCAAAGCCTGGATTGACAATGTTACCGATTTGGCCGCGAGTGTCGATGGCGTCGCCCTGCACAATTTGTCACCCCTAAGAACCCGATCGGGGGACTTCTCTTTCACGGTGCCAAACAACAACATACTTGTGGGATCCGGACCGGCTTGGGGCTTCTCTTCAGCAGATGGATACTATATGCTATTGGGGCCACTCGCCGCAGGTGTCCACAAGATTCACGTTGAAGCTACGCTTCACGATCCATTTGACCCATCGCACCCTGTTATCGCTAAGATTAATGCGACATTGACGATCACGGTGACGCCCTAACTTCAGGAGCAACTGATACCGCCCACTGGCCATAGGGCGGTCA
This sequence comes from uncultured Solibacteraceae bacterium, assembly GCA_963815475.1. Taxonomy (GTDB): domain Bacteria; phylum Acidobacteriota; class Terriglobia; order Bryobacterales; family Bryobacteraceae; genus Sulfopaludibacter. Next base: position 5,959,934 of record CAWFHD010000003.1, read on the forward strand.
ACCGTCATTTGTTCATGGCGGAGTGATATTCGTTACTATCTGTTTGCCGGACCGGACGCATGGGATCGCCGGCGTAGTGGGCGAGTCCTATAATTGGTGGTCGCGGATGCGAAGAAAGCTACGAACTTCGAGGCGGTGCGCGCGTTAGTGAGAGACTTCCCGGACCTGCAGGAGAGCACGATGTACGGTTCTCCAGCGCTCAAGCTCGGGAAGCGCCTGGTGGCATGCCTCGCTATTCACCGGTCATCGGAGCCAGGGTCACTTGTCGTCCGTACCGATTTTGAACAGCGCACTGCGCTCCTCGCCGATGATCCGGAAACGTCCCACGTCACGGACCACTACGTGAAGCACCCCGTAGTGCTAGTCCGGCTTGCCCGCGTGCAGCACGACCAAATGCGCGACCTCATCGGGCAGCCCGACAGTGCGTTCTCGCTCACGCTAAGCGGGCGCACAAGACCCCGCTGACAGGGAAAAAGGATCATGGTGCGAGAGGATAACCAGACTATTCGAGGAAAGGATCGTGCCAGTTGCGATTCTAGTCCCGACGTTCGGTGCGCAAATACTCGAAACATATCAGTAGGCATTCCAGCACGAATCGCCCACCCCGTGCGGGCAGTTCGGCTAACGTTGAAGGTGTGGCTCCTTTCTCGAGTGATTCGTGATATGACCGATGCCACCTCGGTAACATTGAGTGCATGAGAATCGTGAGCGCCCGACGCCGTGTCTGGGTGATTGCATTGGCCTGCGCGGTATTGATGCCTCTGGCAGGAGCGCTCTACCAACGCCTCAGCGTGCGGCACGAATCCAGCCGGTTCCCGCCGCCTGGACGACTGATCGCCGTTCGGGCCCGGGTGAGCCCTCTCCACGGCGACTCCATTTGGTCTGTCTGGGCCAAGGCCAACCCCGTGTGGTCAAAGTATCAAGAGACTCGGGAGTGAAACTTGAGCAAGCCGCCGATTCGGTCACGACGGTGAACGGTTCGGCACTTCGAAGGTACTTCCAGAGAAGGGAGGAGGAGAAGATTGCCTTGCCCTGATGGTTCCCTTCAAAATGATGATGATCGATGTATTCAGTTAATGCCCGGCGTAACGAAGCTTCTCCAGCGAGAATGAGCTTGGATAGGCATTCTTGACGAACGGAGCCCACCCAGCGTTCGGCAAAGCGTTCAGATTCGGACTCCGCGGCGGGAGAGCCAGTGGCCGTATGCCACCGGATCGGAGGACATCTAGAAACGCAGAGCACAACTTCGTATCGCGGGCATGGAGAAGATAGCGTAGACCATGGAGGACTCCGGAACTCTCGTCGGTGGCGTTACGGGCCATCTGAAGCATCCATTCGGAGGTAGGACGTCTGGTCAAACCGGCGAGAGTGACTCGTCGCGATTCCAGATGAATGAGGAACAGGAGGTAGTAGGTGGCGAGCCCTCTCCAGGTAAGCACCTCAACCGTAACGAAGTCGGTACCTGCCAAGACGGCGAGGTGGGCGGCGATGAAATCTTTCCAGGTGGTATTTTGGCTCCGTTTCGGTGCCGGCTGGATCCCGTATCGGCGAAGGATATTGCCGACGGTCTGGTCGGAAACGGCGAGACCCAGATTGGCCAGAGCTTCGGCTATAAGGTCGTATCCCCATCCAGAGTTCTCTCTTGCGAAGCGAACAATGAGCGCCTCGACCTCGGTCGCTACGCGAGGGCGGCGTGGTGAAGTATGGAATTTGGAGCCGTCGAATTTGCGGGCAATAAGCCGCCGATACCAAGCGAGGATGGTATCTGGCTTGGCGACACACGCGACCTGCTGAAGAGCAGAGCGGCCGAGTCGCTTGCCGATCTCAGCGAGGGTGGAGCGTTGGGGATCCGAAAGGCGCATCCGAGCGGGAAGGTGAGCCGGAGAATGCGATTCTCTGCTACCAGATACTCATTCTGGAGGAGCAGTTTCTGATTGACCATGCCAGTGACGTAGGCCAACAGGCGAGCCCATTTGTGGTCCGTCATGAGGAACATCCATCAGAAACCCAGCCCGCCAGTTGGATAAATTGACCACACGACATACCGGTGAGTCTCTCGCCGGGCTGCTTGACGACGAAGGTTGGCGAACCGCTCCCAGCGTCGCTTTCCACCTGAAACGTCCACTTGCCGGTGATGTCGTGGGGGAGCGCCGCCACCGGGATGAGCGCGAAGAGAACGAGATTTCGATGTGAGCACGCTCGAAAATCCTCTTCTAATGCGGACCACCGGCCCGCTTCACCGAGACTCTCACCTGAGCATTCGACCAGCAGCACTGGAAACCGCGGCCGCCATCGCCCGACCAGTCGTTGGCCACCACGCGCAGGATGTACTCGCCCGGCTCGCTGAAAGTGGCCGAGGTCTGCGCCTTGCCCGTGTATTTGGTGGACGGCGGAGCCTTGAAATCGGCCTTCTCCGGCATCGGCCGCGGATTCGCAAACGTGACCGTGCCGGGTCCGCGGAACTTACTCCACGAGACCATCACGGCGGGTGTCGGCGGTCGCACTCCGGCAAGAGGCGCAGTGGCATCGTCAGCAACCCAAACGGTGAGATTGGCCGGCTCCTGCATCGTGGTGGAGACCGACTTGGATTGTCCGGCGGGGCCCTGCACCCATGGCCCGCTCTCGGAGAATCCAATGAAAGGCGGTTCGTTGCCGCTCGCTTCACGGAAAGGCTGGAGCTCCCAAAGCGCATTCAGGCTCACGGGAATGGTGGTGGTCTGGCCGTTGGCAGTCAGCGTCCAGTTCAGCTTCTTATCCCCGAAGTCTTTCGGCACACGGATCGTGAACACTCCCCACTGACGGCCGGGAAGGAAATGCGTAGGTTGACCTTGATCGGGGTCGCCCGGTTCTATGCGGTTGTTGGAGCCCGCCGGGATTTCCAACTCCTGTTTCTGATTGCGGTTGTAGTAGCCAAGCAGAATGCTGAAGCTGCCGTCGGCATTCGGGAACCAACCTTCGAATGCTCCAGTGATGCTTTGCCCGAAGTCGTGTGGGGGCTCGAAGGGTAACTGTTGCGGCCATAAGAGCGCCAAACCTGACAACCCGATCGTTATCCACCGAAGTACAGTTGCCGCGCGCGGTCCGCCCATGCCCTTTGCCTATCGCGGATTCCCGCTCGACGCGGTCCGCGGAGTCCGATGCTTCGTTACCCAATCGTTGTAGTCGGCCTCACTGATATACGTCACGTTTACCCAGGCATGCGACATCTCATCTACCGTGCGATCGCCGAATCCGACCCACTGGTCCGGATCGGGATTGTTCGGATTCGCGCGAGTGTTGTCGTGCCAGGCGGTGATATGGATCAGGGTCCCCTTGGGCAGCACCGGCGCCGATTCGTCGGTATAGATGTAGTTGTTCATCCAGTTAAAGTTGAAGTGATCCACATAGCTCAGCGTGCGCGCGGTGCCGTCCGGCAAGATGGCCTCCATGGACATGGCCTTGCCTCGAAGATGCATGTGCGGCTGGAAATTCTCCAGGCGCGCGGGCTGCTGCAGCAGGTGAAATGCCTGGGTCTCGGCGATGGAATTGGGTGGGATATCGATCCGCGAGCCGAAGACAGGAGTGGCGTTGAAAAGCATCAGGCGCGTCCGATACCTTGGCACTTCGCCCTTCGGATAGAAGTACACGGCAAGCTCGGCATGATCGCGAATCTCCTGACCTACCGCGTGCAAGTGCAGTTCCCACCAGATATGCGAGCCGGGCAGCAGCAGCTTTCCGCAGTTGGGGCGATACGTGTCGTAATTCTTGCCGATGGCCCATTCCATCAGCAGACCAGCGTTGGCCAAGCCGCCGTCGGCAGCGGCGCCGGGGCTGCCGGACTCATCCTGAATGAGCCGAGCCAGCACGTGATGCATGATCTTGCGGCCGGCGATGGTTCCGGGACGCATCTCGACCGCGCGTACCCACCTCGCCTCGGTGAGAGGAACTTCGGTGAGCGGTTTGAACCAGACGTCCTGCCCGTGCGCCGGCATCGTGTAGGGCTCGGACTTCAGCACTAGATCCGGCTGCCCGTAGACTCTTGCCAGTTGCCAACCGTCATCCTCCGGAAACCTTTTGAGCGGCGGGATATCCTTCGGATCGCCCAGCGGAGAGCCGGAATCCACCCAGCGCACGATAGTAGCGATCTGCGAATCGGAGAGCGAGCGATCGTTCTGAAACTCCTGAATGCCGACTGTTTTATCGAGGTGCCACGGCGGCATGTTGCGCGTAATCACGCGCTGCCGGATGGACTTGGCCCAAGGGCGCGTCTCCTCATAAGTGACTAGCGACATCGGCGCTGCGGTGCCCTCGCGGTGGCACTCCTGGCATTTTTCCTGGAAGATGGGGGCGATGTCTTTGGCGAAGGTGACCCGTGCCCCGCCCGCATCCGCAGCGACGACCAGACTCGGCAGCAGAAGAAGAGTCCCAAAGCAGAATGCATCCCTCATGGTCTGCTCCTTTCCCCAGGTAGACGGATCGATGTTAAGCAGAGTCTAGGCGGTTCACGAACCGTTGTCAATAGCCTACCGACCAGTCGGACAGCTCACGGTGGGGCGGACGATCATTTTTGTCGTCTGTCGGGTTCGCCCAGGAGAATGACGGACCGGCAGACCACAAAAGGCGACGGTCCGCGCTACCGGGCCTCTGGCCAGACCACGCCCTGATCTTTCTTGGTAACAGCGGCCATACCTTTATAGAGGAACTTTTGGATGCGCTGGCCTCGGTAGGTCTCGGTGGTGAAAATGTTGCCCTTGGAATCAGTGGCGATGCTGTGTACGGCATAGAACTCCCCTGGCTGCCGGCCGCCATCGCCGAAGCTGGTGAGAATCTCCATCGATTCCCGCGCGATGATGTACACCTTTTCGTTGGCGCCATCGGCAAGGTAGATGTACTTCTGCTGCGAATCTTTAGAGAACGCGATATCCCAGACCGAGCCATCGCCAAGAATGTTTTTCGCGATGAAAACTTCCTTCACGAAAGTGCCGTCCGGTTTGAATACCTGGATGCGGTCATTGGGACGGTCACAGACGTACAGCAGTCCGTCATGCGAAAGCTCGGCGCAGTGCACGGGATTGCGAAACTGCTGAGCCGGCGGCTCGGCGGGATCGTAGCGGCCCAGCGGCGTATCGTCGGGTTTGTGGCCGTAGGCGCCCCAATGACGCTTGTACTTGCCGGTCTCTGCATCGAAGACAATGACGCGATGATTACCGTAACCGTCCGCTACGTACAATTCATCCGCCTTCGGATCGACGCACATCTTGGCTGCGCCCTTCAGGTTCTCGACATCGTTGCTGCCCTTGCTTTGGCCGGGTTTGCCGATCTGCATCAGAAACTTGCCCGACTGGGTGAATTTCAGGATCATGTTGTCGTTGAAATAGCCGGGTGCCGGCTGTCCTTCCGGCGTGGCAGCCCCCCTGCCCGCACCTGCGCGCCCAGCGCCGGCACGCCCCGCGCCGGCATCGCCGCCTCGCGAAGCAGCACTACCAGGAGCGGGACGGCCGTTGCCGCCGATCCAGACATTGCCCTTGTAGTCGATGAAGATCCCGTGGTTCGTCTCCGGCCAATCGTACCCTTCGCCCGGACCGCCCCAATGGCCGATGAGATTCCCGGCTTCATCGAACTCGAGCACCGGAGGCGCCGGTTCGCAGCATTCCGCCTCCACCACGCCCGCCCGCCGCTTGGGGCCAGGCGGATTAGCGGCGCCGTAATTCTCCATGGCTTCGAGGGAGGCCTGCCGATGGACGATCCAGATATGATCGTTGGAATCCACTGCCACGCCGATCGCGTTGCCCAGCAGCCAGTGGTTGGGCAGGGGCTTAGGCCACATGGGGTCCACCTCGAACCGCGGCGCCATCACTCCCGCTGCCTTTACTCCTGCCACTCTATCGAGCAGAACGGAAGCAGCTCCTAACGCCAGGAAGATCGCGATGAACATCGCACCCAGACGACGATGCCGATTCATGCTTCTCAGCCCTCCATTTCCGAGGTAAGCTACTCTTCACGAGTGGAAGCGATTATACACTTTCGAAATCGAGCAACCAGATTTTTCGGATCGTGGCGCTCTGCGCATGGCCGTTGGCGCTCGCGGCTCACGTTATCCCGAACGATGACACCGCTCAGCTCTTCATCAAGCCCGATGGCCAACATCTCAACGTGCTGGTCAGGGCGCCCTTGAAATCGATTCGCGACGTCGTATTCCCGCAGCGCGGGGCCGGCTATTTGGATCTGACGCACGTCGCCGATGCTTCCGGAAATGGCGACACTGTGGATCTCGGACTTCATTGAGCTCTACGAGGACGCTGCACCGCTGGCGAAAAGACCTCGTGTGATCGCCTCGCGGCTGTCGCTCGAATCGGACCGCTCCTTCGTCTCGTATGAAGCCGCCACGCGGCACTTTACCTCGCCTCCGATGGCGAACATCATCGACGTGGCCTGGAACCAGACGCTGTTCGACGTCTGGTTCGAATACCCGATCCACAGTGAGCTGTCACGGTTCTCGATTCATTCCTAGTTGGCGCGCCTCGGCCTGCGGGTAGTGACGGTGCTACGGTTTGTACTCCCCGGTAGCGTTGTCCGAGCATTCGAATTTACCGGGGATCCTGGGATCGTACAGCTCGACCCGCGATGGCGCCAGGCGGCACTTCGTTTCATCGATCTGGGCTTCTTCCATATTCTGGAAGGCACGGACCACCTGCTGTTCCTGCTGTGCCTGGTGATTCCGTTCCGGCGTTTAAGGGCCCTGATCCCCGTGGTGACCTCATTCACGATTGCGCATTCCATTACCCTCATCGCCTCGGCTTATGACCTCGCGCCGGACGTGCTGTGGTTTCCGCCGCTGATCGAAACGCTGATTGCGATCTCGATCGTTTAACCAGCCCCGGCGCTACACTGAGATTTCATGTCCAATCCACTTTCCTACCTCCACGACCAGATTGAGCAGTGGAAGGCTGAGGGCACTTATCAGCGCCTGCGCATCCTGGAATCGGAGAGCGCGGCAGAAGCGCGATTCGATGGCAAGGAGGTAATCAACCTTGCTTCCAATAATTACCTGGGCCTCACCACTCACCCCAAGCTGAAGGAAGCCGCGATTGAAGCGGTTCGAAAATACGGCGCGGGTTCGGGCGCGGTGCGCACGATTTCCGGCACCATGACGCTGCATATGCAGCTTGAGGAGCGGATTGCCGCTTTCAAGCGTGTGGAGGCGTGTGTGGTCTTCCAGTCCGGATTCGCGGCGAATGCGGGCACGGTCTCGGCGATTCTCACGCCTGACGATCACATTATTTCCGACGAGTTGAACCATGCCAGCATCATCGACGGGTGCCGGCTTTCGCGCGCCAAAATTCACGTCTTCCCGCATAAGGACGTGGCGGCGGCCGAGAAGATTCTGGGCGAACTGGATGGCGTGCCTGGGCGCAAGCTGCTCATCTCCGATGGCGTGTTCTCGATGGACGGCGATATCGGGCCGCTGCCGGGACTGGTGGAGGCGGCGGAGAAGCACGGCGCCATCATGATGGTGGATGACGCGCATTCTTCGGGTGTGCTGGGCCGCAACGGGCGCGGCACCATCGATCATTTCAATCTGCATGGGCGCGTACAGGTGCAGGTGGGCACACTGTCGAAAGCTATCGGAGTGCTCGGCGGATATGTCTGCGGCAGCCGCGACCTGATCGAGTTTCTCTACCATCGCGCGCGGCCGTTCCTGTTTTCCACGTCGCATCCTCCGGCGGTGGCGGCGGCCTGCCTGGCGGCGTTCGATGTGCTGGAGCAGGAGCCGGAGCGCATTCAGGCGCTGTGGGACAACACGAAATACTTCAAGGCGGGATTGCAAGCGTCCGGGTTCAATACGGGGATCAGCGAAACTCCCATCACGCCTGTGATTGTGGGCGAGGCGAAGACGGCGCATGAGCTATCGCGCGAACTGTTCGCGGAAGGCGTGCTGGCCACTGGCATCGGCTTCCCCACGGTGGCGAAAGGCAAGGCTCGGGTGCGGACGATTGTGGCGGCGACTCACACGAGGGACGAATTGGATCGCGCGCTCGAAGTATTCCGCAAGGTCGGAAAAAAGATGGGCTTGGTGTAACAAGTCCCAGCAGGCCAAAGGGCCTGCCCCACCCTACTACTCGTAGCGCAGCGCGATTAGCGGGGAAATGCGTGTGGCGCGCAATGCTGGTAGCACCGTCGCCAGCAGGACCACCAGGAGCAATCCCAAGGGCGCGGCGGCGAAGGTCAGGGCGTCGGTAGTTCCTATGCCGAACAGCATGCCGCCGAGCAGACGGGTGAGCGCGAAGGCTCCCGCGAGGCCGAGCGCGATTCCGATGGCTGCCAGCCCTGCGCCTTGCAGCACTACCATTTTGACGACGTCCGACCGCTCCGCGCCGAGCGCCATGCGGACTCCGATTTCGTGAGTGCGCTGCGCCACCGAGTACGCGATGAGGCCGTAGATCCCCACCGCGGCCAGCAGCAGTGCGATGCCGGCGAAGAGTGCCAGCAGCATGGTGTCGAAGCGTGGCTGTGAGACAGACGACTGCATGGCCTCTTCCATGGTGCCGATCCAAGCGAGCGTCACTCCCGGGTCGATGGACTGGACGCTCTGGCGCAAGGCGCTTGTCAGGCGTGCGGCGTCGCCCGAAGTGCGCACCGCCAGAAACATCCGCGGCATGTAGTTTTGCGCAAACGGCATGTAGTAGGCAGGGTCGGAGTCCACGGTCAGACCCATGTATTTCACGTTGCCGACCACACCCACGATCTCCATCCACGGATTGCCGGAACCCGGTCCGCTGGCGCGGATCCGCTTGCCGACGGGTTCCCGATTGGGCAGGAAGCGTCGAGCAAATGCCTCGCTCACGATCGCCACAGGCTCCGAGTTCGACGCGTCGTGACTGGTGAAGTATCGGCCTTTGCGGAGAGGAACCTCCAGCGCCGGGAAGAATTCCGGGTCCACCGTGGCATCGGTAACGATGGGGTTGATCTCACCCTGTGGCAGGGACTGGCCTTCGATGCCGAAGGTATCGGCATCTCCCTGGCGGTCCGGCGGAAGCGTGTCGGTGACGGTCGCCATCTGGACGCCGGGGAGATTGCGGGCGCGTCGGACCACCTCGTCGTAGAAGGCGAGGCCGGCCGGGGCGTCGTTGTACTTACGGCTGCCGGGAGAAATCAGGAGGTGAAGGATATGGCTGGGCGGCGCGGAGAACCCTGCGCTGACGCGCTGCAGGTTGGCAAAGCTACGCAGCAGCAGACCGGCGCCCACCAGGAGCATCAGCGAAATTCCAATTTCCGCGGCTACCAGCGCCGATCGGGTGCGAGTGCGCGAATGGCCGGATCCAGCGCCTCGGCCGCCTTCTTTCAGCGTCGAGTTCAGATCGGCGCGCGAGCTTTGGAGGGCGGGCGCCAGTCCAAAGAGGATGCCGGTGAGCAGCGAGACGAGCAGCATGAATCCCAGGACGGTGAAGTCGAGACGGACCGAATCGATGAGCGGCAGGTCTCCGGGATTCCAGGCGCGGATGAGCTCGATGGCGCCCCAGGCTAGCGCCAGTCCAGCAACGCCGCCCATCAAGGAGAGGAGCGTGCTTTCGGCGAGCAACTGGCGGACCAGCCTGCCGCGTCCGGCGCCGAGGCTCAGGCGAAGTGCCATCTCACGTTCGCGAGTGGTGGCGCGGGCCAGCATCAGGTTGGCTACGTTGACCACGGCGATGAGCAGCACCAGTCCTACGGCGCCGGCGAGCACCAGGATGGTCGGTTTGAGGGAGGGCCCCAGGAGGGCATCGCGGAGGCTAAGCACGGGTAGGGTGAGACGCTTGTAGGTGGGATTCTCCTGCATCATGCGCAGCCCGATGTGGTTCAGCTCGGCCTGCGCCTGCTGAAGCGTGATGCCGGGTTTCAATCGCGCCACGCCGCGGTAGAACCAGGGGCCGTAGCGCGTGGGCGGGTCGAGCGTGAGGTTGGTCCACACTTCCGTGTCGCGACGCGGGAACTGGAAACCGGAGCGCAGCACGCCGATCACGGTGGACGGGACGCCGTTCACCAGAATGGTTTGGCCCACGACCGACGGGTTGGCGGCGAAACGGCGTCGCCAGATGAGCTCACCGAGCACGGTCAGCGACGGACCCGCGGGCTTATCGTCGCCTGGCGCGAACGTGCGGCCGATTAGAGGCCGCACGCCGAGAGTGGAGAAGAAGCCGGCTGTGACCTGGGCGCCCTGCACCTGCTCCGGGACGCGTCCCGGTCCGCCGATATCCAGCACGCGATTGCGGAAAAGGGCGAGATCTTCGAACGCGTGATTGTTCTCGCGCCACATCTGATAGTCGCGGATGCAGAGCGTGCCGAACTGAAAGTCGCGAGGGAAGTAGCGCATGAAGACCACCGCCACGCGGTCGGCGTCGGGGTAGGGAAGCGGTCGCAGCAGAATGCCGTAGGCGACGCTGAACATGGCGGTATTGGCGCCAATCCCGAGGGCCAGCGCCAGCACGGCGACGACGGTGAAGGCCGGGTTCGTGCGCAGGGTACGGAAAGCGTAGCGAAGATCCTGTATAAGCTCTTCCAGCATTTGACCCATCCTTGCTTGCCTGACTTCTTCTTTGACTTGGTCCATGCTGCCGAACTCCAGACGAGCCAGGCGGCGCGCAGATTCGTCATCCAGACCGCCGCCGCGCTTCTCGTCAGTCAACTGATCCAGATAGGCGGTCAACTCGGCGTCCAGGTCATGCTCGATGCGCTGTTTCGTGAAGAGGTTGCGGGCGAGGCTGGCGAGACGGCTCAGGAACGGCATGGCGGCTCGGAGTTAGGTGGCCTGGAGAGCGCAGGCAATGGCGAGCGCGATGGTCTCCCACTGCGCGGTCTCGGTTTGCAGTTGGCGGCGTCCGGCGGCGGTGAGGCGGTAGAACTTAGCGCGGCGATTGTTTTCGGAATCGCCCCACGAGGACGAGAGCCACCCGGCCTCTTCCATACGATGCAGGGCAGGGAACAGCGATCCTGGCTTCACCTGGAATGTGCCGTTGGTGATTTGGGCGATGCGGTGAGAAATGCCGAGGCCGTGGAGTTCGGTGAGGGCCAGGGCTTTCAGGATCAAAAGGTCGAGGGTCCCTTGGAGAAGATTCGTGGCTGGCATACTCGTATAGAAATGCTATACGAGGTCATATAGAATGTCAATAGGTGAGGCTCGAACTCAGGCCCGTTGACTCCTCAACACCTTTTCGTAGAGATCGCGAAGACTCAGGTTGTAGTCGATGGATTCCAGTGCAATGAAGGCATCGAGACCGTCAGCATCGATCAGCACCCAGGCTCCGTCAGGCTGGCGACTGTGCAATTCGACGTCATAACGGTCCTGGGAGATCAGGAGCAATTCCCGCAACGAGGGCAGCGCGATAGAGCTTAGCCTTCTGGCCCCGGTCGTAAGCCTTAGTGGTGGGTGACAGAATCTCGGCTATCAGGGTTGGATTTGTGAGCGTATCGATGTGCGGATCGGCGAATTGCGGTTCCTCACACGCTACTGTAAGGTCCGGATAGGTGTAGAGTCCACTGGAGACGGCGAGCACTCGCATGTTGGAAGAAAATGCCTCACATTTCTTACCCCTGAGATGCTGTTCAATCAGGAAGGCGAGTTGAGTATTGATCCGATCGTGGGTCCCGGCTCACGCCTGACATGGCGAAGACTTCGCCGTTGTAATATTCGCTCTTATGTTCCGCTTTGCGCTCGCGATCGAGGTACTCCTGCGGAGTCATCATCCTGACTATCGCACAGGGAGGTCCAATAAAAAACCGGCCTCCCTCGTGTGAGGAAGGCCGGTGTGAAGGTTGGAAATGTGACCGCTTTAGAAGATCAATTTGAGCGCAAGCTGAACGCGGCGCGGAGCGCGGAAACCACTGATCTGTCCGAACACCGTGCTGGTGATGTTGGCGCTGGCGAATGTGCTCGGGTTGACCCAGTTCAACGTGTTGAGACTCTCGCCGCGAAGCTGCAGGCGGAAACGCTCCTTCAGTTGGAAGTTCTTGATAAGCGACGCATCCAGGTTGAAGAAACCGGGTCCAATCACCGTGCTACGGCCGGTGTTGCCGGGCCGGACGGCGCCCTGCGGAACCGGTGCGAAGCAGGCGGTATTGAACCAGGTAATGCCGGCCGCGCTGCTCTGCGCGGAACCGGCGTACTGCCGGGCCGCGTTCGTCTGCGGATTGCAGATCTCGTCCGGGCGGGAGCTGGCGGAACTGCTGCCGAGGAGGCCCAGGCCGGCCGGATCCACGCTGGAAGTGGTGACCGTTGACGGCACACCGGTGTAGCTCTGCAGGATGCCGGAAAGTTCCCAACCCTTGAGCGCGTATGCGACGGCGCCATGGCTGTTACGGAAGATCGGCAGGGTGTAGACGTAGTTCAGCGAGAACACCTGGGTCCGGTTGCCGGGGTACAGTCCGTATTCGCCTTCGTGATAGTTGTAAGTGTTTTGCGGAGCATTGGACCGGTCGGACCCGTTGTCGGTGAGGAACTTTGAGAAGGTGTAGGCGGCATTGAGCAGGCCCGCGGCGCCGAAGCTCTTGCGGAAGCTCACCTGCAGCGAGTGATAGTTGGAATCGAAGGCCGACTCTACAGCGTTGATGGCGTTATAGCCGACGTACGGCCGGACCGCATTGATGCGCGGATCGTCCGCCGTGGTGAAAACGGTAGTCCCGGGAGCGTTGACTCCGGTGCCCGTGGTGGAGTGCAGGCCAGCGGCCAGAGCAATGCCCGGATATGCCTGGTTGATGTCCACGATGCCGAGCAGGTGGGTGCCCTTCGTGCCGACATACGCCACTTCCATCACGATGTTGTCCTTGAACTGATGCTGAATGGTGAGGTTCCACTGCTGTGAGTACGGCACCAGAGCGGGAAGCTGGGTGGCATGCAGCACCAGCGGCGCCGTGATCACGCCTTGAGCGCCGGCGGCGACATTGCTGAATGACGCATTGGAGTAGCTGACGGATTGTACGTACGGCGGATCGGCGAAGATGTTCTGTTCGTAGGTGCCGAACAGGGTGGAGTCGTAGTAGATTCCATAGCCCGCGCGGATGGCAGTCTTGCCGGTGCCGAACGGATCCCAGGCAACGCCGATGCGCGGCGCGAAGTTGTGCCAATTGTCGTTGGCGACCTTCTGGCCGAACGGAGAGTTCTTGCCGCCTACGATGATTCCGTTGGTCGGCGGGTTGGATTGGGCAATCGGCGTGGCATAATTGCCAGTGGTCGAATCGATCGCGGGCGCATTGGCGCGGTTGTAGAGCGCGGGGTCGAAGTTATCCATCAGCCCGCCGGAATCGGTAGGCTGGCCAAAGAAGCTCCAGCGGACGCCCATGTAGAGGGTCAAGCCGGGAGCGAGCTTGAAGTCATCCTGCGCGAAGGCTTCGTGCTGCCAGGTCCATACGTTGGGAGTGATGTCCTGCGATGGCATGGTGAAGGTGGAGACGTTGCCCAGCAGGAAGTTGGCCCACGATTGCTGGAAAGTGCTGGTCCCCGTGGGCGCACCGGCGTTGGTGAAGCCGAACACGCCTTGCGCGCCGTCGGCGTTCTCAGTTTTGTTGTAGCGGTTTAGGACGTAGCCAAAACGGAAGGAGTGGCGGCCCTTTACCCAGTTCAGACTGTCGCTCACCGAGTAGTTCTTGTTGTAGTCGGTGTACGGTCCAAGGCCGCTGACGCTCGAGCCGCCGGTGAAGGTGACGTTCGGAACCACGCCCTGGGTATTCTTGAAGGGCTCCGCGGGGTTCACATCGGTGGCGTTGGTCTTAGCGGTCAACCCCACGGGAGTGGAGAGAATCGCGCTTTGGTTAAAGCTGAAACCAAAGTCGTTGACCAGGGTGTTGCTGATCAGATTCACTGCGTGGACCGCATACTGACGTCCGGGAGCGTTGGTGTTGGTGGTGCAACTGCCCGGGAATGCCAGGTTGCAACTGAAGATTCCGCCCGGCTCGGTGGTGGGAATCGAGTCGTTCGAGAACTTGCCCCACACCGAGAATTTGTCCGTGAAGCGCTGGTCAATGCGGACCAGTTCTTCGCGGTAGTTGAGCAGCGTCTTCTCCGGGAAGAACGCGGAGGTAGTGGCTGCCAAGGTGTTGCCTGTCAGCAGCGGGGACTTGGCGAAAATGTCCTTGATATATGCCACCGCGTTGGGATTGAACAGTGTGGGAGAGATGCTGGTGACGGGCGCCGATCCCGCTGGGCACACGATTCCCGCGCTGGTGATCTGCGTGATGCAAACGGGCTGGATGAAGTTGCCCTGCAGCATGTCTGTGGTCGCCCAGGTGGGGTTGAAGGTGGCGTAGTTGATGATACGGCGGGCCTCTTCGGAAAAGAAGAAGAAGGTCTTATTGCGATCCTTATTGTAATGGCCCAGCGGAACCGGGCCGCCAAAGGTGCCGCCGAAATCGTTCCAGCGATAGGGCGCCTGCTTGGCGTAGCAATCGGTGTAGTTGGCGCCGGTGCAGGGCGTTTGCGGATTCTGGCGGTCTACCAGAGTCACCTTATTGGCGTTGTTGGCCCAATTGTTGGCGTTCAAGGCGTTGTTGCGGAAGAACTCATACAGCGTGCCGTGATACTGGCTGACGCCGCTGCGGGTTACCACGTTGACCTGTGCGCCGCCGGCCCGGCCGGTGTCGGCGGTATAAGAGCTGCGCTCCACTTTGAACTGCGCGATAGCGTCGATGCTGGGAAACGATCCGAGCGTCTGGTTGCTGCCGCGATCCACATTGTCGGCGCCATCCACTGTCCAGCCGTTGGCCGAGTTTCGATTGCCGTTGACCGAATACGGGATGGTGGTGGTGGTGCCTGAAGCGCCGGTGACTCCGACGAACAATTCGTCGACCCCGGTCTGGTTCACAACGCCCGGCATCAGGCTTACGAGTTGCGCGAAATTGCGCGTTCCGAGGGCCAGTTCGCGAACCTGCGTCCCTTCGATGGTGGTGGCGCTGGCGGGGGTGCTGAGATCCACCTGCACGGCGGACTCCTTCACCTCGATGGTCTCCGTCATCTGGCCAACCTGCATGGAGAAATTGATTTTAAGAACGTCGTTGACGTTGAGGACGATCGAGGTGCGTTCGTCTACCTTGAAACCCGCCGCCTCCACTCTGACCGTATAAGTTCCGATAGGGAGAAATGGCGCATTATAAATGCCGCTGTCATTCGTGCTTTCGGTCCGAACCACCTGGTTCCGGTCCACATTGGTAACGGTTACCTTAGCTTTTGTTATGGCGGCGCCCGTCGGGTCCGATACGGTCCCTCCGATCGTGCCTGTAATATCTTGAGCGAGCAGGCCTGTCGCAAAACAGGCGGAAAGAACACACAACGCGAACTTCTTCATATGCCTCCAAAGCAATGCATAGAGAATCTATTGCAATTTGCAAAGATTATGTCATCCTAAAGATAGGATGTCAATAGCGCCCGCACTGGACAAGAACCTACCTGTGCCGCTGTACCACCAGCTTCAGGGTGTGCTGAAGGCGGAGATCGAATCCGGCAAGTGGCGGGCGGACGAACAGCTCCCTAATGAGACGAAGCTGGCGGAGCGTTTCGGCGTCAGCAAAATCACGGTCAGACAGGCACTTCAGGAACTGGTGGACCTGGGGTACATTCGCCGCGAGCATGGCCGCGGCACGTTTATCACGCGGCGCAAGTTCGACGAAGGCCCGCGCGAACTTACCAGCTTCACAGAAGAAATGAAGCGCCACGACCTGGTGGCCAGTTCCCGGATTCTTTCGCAAGGCGTGGTGGAAGCAGACGCGCGCGTGACCCATGCGCTCGGCTTGCCCGCGAAATCGCCGGTGTTCGTGCTGAAGCGCGTGCGGCTGTCGGGGGGCGAACCCGTGAGTTTGCAGACGGCGCATATTCCGGCGGAATTCGTCCAGGGTCTGGTGGTGGATGAAGGCGGATCGCTCTACGACGTGCTACAGAAGCGTTACGATTTGTATCCGGCGCGCGCGAGAGAGACCTACCTGGCATCGGCGGCAGATGCCAAGGCGGCCGATTTGTTGGGGATTGCCCAGGGCGCACCCGTGTTCGCGGTGGAGCGGATCACGATGCTGCCCAACGAGCGCCCTTTCGAATTCGTGCTCTCGGTAGTGCGCGGGGATCGCTACTCCATCGTGCTCGAACTGGTGAAGCACGGGGCCGAAAAGCGGACACTTGTGCCCTCAGATGGCTTGAGGAAGAATTAGTGTATTGCGACGCGAGATTATCCACGTGGACTCGAAATCCGCTCTAGCGCAGGCTTCACGCTAATGGCGACGACCGTTCTCAGCGGACTGAAAGAAGGAGTTGCAGAACTCGCAACGAGCACGTAAAGTGCGAAGCTGTTCATTCACCGCTGAAACGCGGAGAACGCAGAGAAAGCGCGGAGAACACCAAGCCAAAAACGGCTACGGTGGTGAATGGGGCGGGCGGGCTCTTCTCCGTCAGGTTCAGAGAGGGGCGCGGAGAACAAACCAGGTTCGGCAAATTCCTCACGGCCTGCCCGCCGGGCCTGCCCCACAGAATAATCACCGATTTCCGCTAACAAAAAAAGGGGCGGCCCGCTGGCCGCCCCTGAGAAAGACACAAGCTTGTATTTAGTAATGCCGTGAGACCACGGGCCGCAGGGGCGTGGGGAAACGGCTGGGAGGTTCAGCGCGTTCCATCGGTCGTTCGAGGACCAGGGACCGCAGTCCGGGCATGCTGCTGGCGCCCGCGCGTTGGCCCTTTTCGCCGACCGGCAATTGGCCGGTGGTCAGGTTCTTCAGGCCGAACAGCGCCAGTTCGAAGCGATCCTTCACTCCCACCTTCTGGAAGAGCCGGGAAAGGTATACCTTGACGGTGCCTTCGGAAATCATCAGGGTGGTGGCGATTTCCTTGTTCTTCAGTCCCTGTGACAGCAGGCTCACCAGTTGTCCTTCGCGCTGCGTGAGGGCCACGCGGCGGGCGCACAGGAAGCTGTCGGTCAAAGCCTTTTCGAACCAGAGCTCGCCGGCTTGCACTTTCAGCAGGCACTTCACCTGGAGGTCGGTGGGGAGGGTCTTGCGGAGAATGCCGCGGACGCCCAGTCCCATGGCCTGGAAGGCCAGTTCGGTAGAAATCGAGTTTACCCAGAGAACGATCTTCGAGTTAACCATGGCGTGCTTCATCTCACTGAGCACGGCGAAGGTAATCTCCGGGGTAAGGTCCATCAGCACCAGGTCGGGCGCGCCCTGACTGAGCTGTTCGAGAAGGCTGGCCACCGTTCCGCACGTCGGCAGTAAATCAAAGCCTTCCACTTGCCGCAGTACCGACTCAAGCCCTTTAGCCAAGATCGGTTCGTCACTGTAAAGAAGAATTCGCGTCATTTTTCTCCACCTTTTTCTATCTCGCCAGCTATCCGTCATGCCTGCTTGCAAACTTTCTGAAAGTTTGTCGAGTAATGTCGGTACCGCTGTTACTTCTTGAATTCTCTAACGGAATACCTCCATTGTCAATAACAATTTGTACTAAATTCCCGTGAATTAACCGTAGTTGTCAGGAATTTCTGCCTATTAAACAGGCATGTTTAGTGACATATACTAGCTATATTATCAGCAGTATGCGTAAAGCACCTCAGTGGATAATCACGAGGATAATACACTGTAAAAATAGTCGATAATTGCCGTGTATTAACCATACCCAAGTACTTCCCGGACTGCCTGCCGTCCCATAAGTTTTCTTCGAATACAGTAATGTCGATAGAACCACCGAGACGGCCCGGCATCCACTCCTTAATCCATCTGAACGGCTATAGCGGGTTGCTAACCTTGGGCAACATCAGGCTATAGCCCATTGACGATATTGATCCAACTGTCTTTAAAGCGCTAAATTCGCCAGTGTCGGACTACGACAATGCGAAATATTAACAGGCGAGAGAGCCCGCGTATCGAAATCAAGCTCCGGTGCCACGTAACTTCGCCGGCATTATGGATGCGCACTGCGATGTTCACGGAAAATATTAGTCGCAGCGGGATTCTAATTGCCTGGCGCGGAGAGAATGCCGCGCTTCCGGTCCCCGCTCTCGGCCAGATTGTAACCATAGAGGTAGAACTTCCAGCGAATCATGGGTTTGGGCAAAAATGTATTCATGTGCAGGGCACGGTTTCACGCATTACTGAAAGCGATCATGATTGTCCGCGCATCGCACTCCGAGTAAATTATATGGATTTTCGATCATTCCATGATCGAATTCGTTCTCTAGAGACGATGCAGCCGGTCGCGAATTCATGGATGGCCTAATTAATTATGGACGCCAAGCAGTCCCAATTCGCGATTAAACTCTTACCGTCGATGGCGGACCTCGCCTTCCTCATGCCCATCGTATTCTTGTTCGGGCGGATGCAGGGTTTGAAGACGCTGTTGAGCGATTGCGATACGGGCTGGCACATCCGCACGGGCGAGTGGATCATGGCTCACCGCGGCGTTCCCACGCACGACATCTTCTCGTATTCGAAACCCGATGGCGCCTGGTACGCCTGGGAATGGCTCTCCGATGTGATCTGGGCGTTCCTGAATAATCACGGCGGACTGGCATCGGTGGCCTGTTTCGCGATTCTGCTGTTGGCGGTGACTTTCGCGCTCCTGTTCCAACTGGTGCGCCGCAAGTCGAACGCCATCGTCGCGATTGTGGTGACGATGCTGGCAGCCACCGCTTCATCGGTGCATTGGCTGGCGCGGCCGCATCTGTTCACTCTGTTCTTTCTGGTTCTGTTCTACGGCGCGCTGGAGCGCGTGCGCGACGGCAACACGCTCAAATCCGGCATTCCTTATCTGGCCGTTCTGCCCGTGGCGACGATCCTGTGGACGAACCTGCACGGCGGCTTCTTTGTCGGTGTGGTGATGATCGGAACTTACGGCGTGGGCGAATTGCTTAGGCTGGCGTTCTCTCCCTCATCCGGCGATCGCCGGCCGGCGTTGTGCCGGGCTGCAGCCTATCTGGGGACTGCGTTCGCCTGCCTGCTTGCCAGCCTGGTGAATCCGTACACATATCACCTGCATGTCCACGTAGTGCAATATCTCGGCGAACCGTACTTCGCGCAGCACATTGCGGAATTCCTCTCCGCCAGCTTCCATGATCCGCGGGCGATCTTCTTTGAAGCGATGCTGCTGCTGGCGGCGACTTCGGGACTCTGGAATGTCTCGCAGGGCAGCTTTACGCAGCCGTTGTTGTTAGCCATGTGGGCCCACGCCGCGCTGCTCTCTATCCGCAATATCCCCATCTTCATGCTACTTGCCGCGCCTCCCGTGGCTTCCTTCCTGCAGACCTGGCTGGACCGCCTGCCATCCCTCGAAGTGGCCGCGTGGGTGAAGAACGCCGCTCGCAAGTTCAACAACGTGGCCGCAGAGATGAGCACCACCGACTCGATCCCGCGTTGGCACGCCCTCAGCATTCTGTCGATGCTGATTGTGGCTGCGCTGCTGTTCGCGCCCCATCCGCCGGAACGGTTCCGGCCCGAGTTTAATCCGAAGTCGTTCCCGGCAGCCGCCATCGCGACCCTGCGCAGCGACCCGACGGCGCGGATCTTCACGTTCGACCAGTGGGGCGACTATTTGATCTATCGCATGTACCCCGACACGAAGGTATTCATGGACGGGCGCAGCGATTTCTACGGTCCCGATTTCGGAAAGACATATCTCGACGTGCTGCAAGTGAACTACGGCTGGGAAAAAACCTTGACGAACTTCGGCGTCGACACAATTCTATTGCCTCCCGCCGCGCCGCTTACCGGCGCCCTGAAGGAGTCCGCGCGATGGCGCGTCGTCTATGACGACGGCATCTCCGTGGTTTTCCGGTCCGCATGCAAGACCGTGAAAGCACCAATTTCTGTCACCGCAGGTGACGGATCAGGCCGTGATCGTGAGATCACGAAAACTCAGGCAAGTGATCAGACGATCACGCAGAAGAACAAATCAAAAACTTAGGAGCGAACACAATGACGTTTTTGCGCAACTTTTGGAATGACGAACAAGGGCAGGATCTCATCGAATATACCCTGCTCATGGCGTTTGTGGCTCTTGCTTCGGCAGCGCTGTTCCTGGGCGCCGGCGGCAGCATTAAGGGTATCTGGTCCGTCACGAACAGCCAGCTCGCGGCCGCCAGCTCGATGTCAACCCCGAGCTAGTAGACCGGGCGGGGCATGCTTTACGTCGACCGTGGGGTATTGCATGTCCCGCTTGATTTCGATTTCGGGTCTCTGCCGGTGGGAGATCCGTGGCGATTGGGCGCCGCAACGCGAACAATAGAACAAAATCGGAGGCGTTGCGGCTCATTTTTCAGGCCGGTAAAGAGGAATAGCAACGGAGATCTCTAGTAGGAAATCCGTTGCCGGGACTAGTGGCCGATACGGTATTAGGGAACAAGCAATGAATAAGAGATTTGTGGGCGTACTCATTTTCGCTTTCGTAGTCGCATCAGTCGCCAGCCTGTTGCTCTACAAGATGCTCGTCAACAGGCCGACCACAGCCAAAGCTGCGGCTCCGGTGACGACACAGGTGGTTCTTGCCGCCCGCGATCTCGAGGTCGGGACGGTGCTGAAGGAAGAAGATGTAAAGCTGACTCCTTGGTCCGGCGCCATGCCCCAGGGAGCCATTATTAAGGCTTCGGACGTGGTGGGTCGCGGCATCATCGCTCCCACTTACGCCAAGGAGCCCCTCATTGAGTCGCGCCTGGCGCCGAAAGGCGCGGGGGGCGGCCTGGCTTCCATGATTCCTCCCGGACTCCGCGCTGTGGCGGTTCGTGTGAACGAAGTGGTGGGCGTCGCCGGATTTGTAGTGGCCGGCATGCGCGTCGACGTATTAATCTCGGGCTCAAGTCCCAGAGTGCAGGGCAACCTGGGCACTCTCACCCGGACTTTGCTGCAGAATATCGAAGTGCTCTCGGCCGGTCAGGACTTCAAGAAAGACAACGAAGGCAAGCCGATCTCGGTGCAGGTGGTGAACCTGCTGGTGACTCCTGAGCAGGCCGAACAACTCAGCCTGGCATCGAGCAACACCACAATCCAATTGGTGCTGCGCAATCCGCTGGATCGCGTGATCGCTAAGACACCCGGCACGGCCGTGGCGAAACTTTTCGATGGCGGAAGGCTGACACTGGACTCGGAGAATCCCAATACCAACTCCAGACCTGCGCCGGTTCGCCGGCGTGAATCAACGCCAACTCCTGTGGTCCGCGATGTTCCGCCGCCCAAGAGAGAAACGCCCTTCGTGATGGAGATTATCCGGGGCACAACCAAGTCTGAAACCAAGTTCGACAACGGGGGGGGTAAGTAAGTGTTTAATCTTCGCAACATTGCCAGCGCTCTGATCACGGCTGCATGCATGGGCGCGCTGGTGCAGGTATCTTTAGGCGCCGATCCCGCCCCGGTGGCTCCAGCCGAACCCAAGACCAGCCTGGCGAAACCGGAAGACCAGAAGCCGGCCGACAAACCCGCGGACCAGCAGCCATCGTCCGTCATCGCCGGCAAGTTGATGGTGACTGTCGGCATGTCGATTACAATCGACAGCCCGCTGAATATCCAGCGTATCTATATCGCCAACGACACTCTTGCCGAGGCAGTGGCGATTACCCCCAAGGAAGTGCTGATCACCGGTAAGGGCGCGGGCGTCACTACCCTGATCGTATGGCAGCTCAATGGAGCCCGCCTGGTTTACGAACTGAATGTGCGTGTCAGCCCCCTGCGGCTGGAAGCGGTCCGGCAGCAGGTAGCGCGCGAGTTTCCCGACGCCGACATCAACATCACGATGGATAACGACGTGACCTTCGTGCGCGGCACCGTGAAGGACGTAATATCGGCGGATCGTGTGATGGCGATTGCGAGCACGCTTGGCAAGTCAGTGAACCTGCTGCGCGTGGATGTGCCCGCGGAAGAGCCGCAGATCATGCTGCGAGTGCGCTTCGCGGATGTCGACCGGTCGTTCAGCCGCAACCTGGGCGTCAACCTGGCCAACGGTTCGTTCAACAATATCAGCGCCATCGGCACGGGCTTCCCCATCAGCCAGGATGGCGGAGGGAGCTTTAACCTCTCCAACGTGGTCAACATTCTTCTGGCGCGCAAAGACATCAACCTGGTTGCCGCTATTCAGGCGCTGGAATCGAAGAACATGCTCCAGACGCTGGCCGAGCCCAATGTGATGGCGACGAACGGCAAGCCCGCCAGTTTCCTGGCCGGCGGCGAGTATCCCTATCCCATGATTCAGCCTTCAGCCACCGCCGCCACCGTGACCATCGCGTTCAAGGAATATGGCGTGCGCCTGAACTTCCTGCCCACGATAACCCCGCGCGGCACCATTCACCTGATGGTGAGTCCGGAAGTGAGTTCGCTCGACTTCACCAACTCGGTGACCATTGAAGGGTTCACCATCCCCGGACTGTCTACCCGGCGAGTCACCACCGACATCGAACTGGAGAGCGGCCAGAGCTTCGTAATCGCCGGCCTGCTGGATAAGCAGGTGACGGAGACATTCTCCAAGATTCCGGGAATCGGCAACATCCCGGTCCTGGGCAAGCTGTTCCAGACCAAGACTATCAACAAGAACAATTCCGAACTACTGGTGATCATCACCCCCGAGATCGTGCGGCCGATTCCGACCGGCATGCCGATCCCCGAACTGAAGTTCACCACGCCGTTCATGTCCGACAATTCCAATATTCCGATGCGCCAACCGGGCATGGACAAGACAGGGCCGGTGCCGACGCATCCCGCGACGGAATCGATGCCAGTCGAGCAACTGATCCAGGTACAGCGGCAGGGCCAGCAGTCACCGACCCCCTCCACGCCGCAGCAGCAGATGCCGTATCAGAATCAGCCCATAAACCCGCAACCCGGCCAAGGGCAATCCGCTCCTCCCGTGAAGCAGGATCCGGGAGGGGCCAAGTGACGACCTCTCAGTGCCGCGCTACCGGAGAGATCTAAATGTATCCGCTAACTATCGGTCTTGCGATCGAGAACCGCGATCTCCAGGAGCAGACACAGGCCTGTCTTTCGGGCCTTCCGTTCCGCATCATCGTGGAGCACCAGGATCTCGGCGACATGACGAATTTCCTGGATCGCCTGGAGCGTATGCGGCCGGACGTTGTTCTGGTCGATATCAGCGGCTGGAAGGAGCCGCTCGAAACCCTGGTGAATTCCATTCGCAATGCCATCGGCGACCCGATGATCATTGCGTTGAATACGAGCACGGACGCTGACGCCATTCTCTCGGTGCTGCGCGCCGGCATCAACGAATATCTCTCGCCGCCGCTGCAGGAGCCGCTCCGCAAGGCGCTGGAAAAGCGCTCGGCCGACCGCAGTCGCCGTAGCACCAATGGTGTAAAGGGCGCAGGCAAGGCTTTCGGTTTCATGTCCGCCAAGGGCGGCTGCGGCGCTACCACGCTGGTCACCCACATCGCCGCGGAACTGGGCCGGCAGAACCAGAAGGTTCTGCTTTGCGACCTGGACCTGGACGCCGGCATGGTCGGCTTCATCACCAAGACCAAGGCCGTCTACTCCATTCTGGATGCGGTGAACAACCTGCATCGCCTGGACATCCATTACTGGAAGGCCCTGGTGTCGAACGGAATTCCCGGAGTTGAAATCGTCTCCTCGCCGCTGGCATTGGCTTCCAAGCAGCAGCCTAAGGACGAACAGATCCGCCACGTTCTGGCGTTCGCCCGGCCGCACTACGATTGGACGCTCGTCGATCTCGGCCGCAGCCTGAGCCGCATGGCGATGGCGGCGCTGGAAGAAATCGACGAGGCATGCCTGGTGACTACGCTGGAAGTGCCGGCGCTGCACCAGTCCAAGCAGATCATCCAGACGCTGCTGGATAGCGGCTATGGCAAGAACCGCATCAAACTGATTCTGAACCGGGCCCCCAAGCGCCTCGACATTACGCCGGGCGAGTTGGAAAAGATGCTCGGCATTCCGATCTTTTGCATGATTCCCAACGACTATCCGGAACTGTATGAAACTTACGCCGAAGGGCGCATGTTGAACCGCAGCTCCGACTTGGGCAAGAACATCGCCAGGCTCGCTCTGAAACTGTCGAACCTGGAAGAAGACAAGACGGTTACGGCGAACAGCGCGAAGAAGCGGTTTGCCTTTCTGGGGAAATAACAAATAAGGGCGGGACCGGGGAACTCGCGGCCGGCCGAGAGACGAGAAAATACTATGCCAGCAGTACTGGATTCGCATTCGAGACCGGGCGAGAATCGGGAGACCGGCTGGGTCAATCGACTCTTCAACCGAGATGGCTACACGCCTGAATATCAGGAACTGAAGTTCACTCTTCACCGGAAGCTTCTGGATCGCATCAACCTGGAAGCGTTGTCGTCGATGGCGGGCGAGCGTGTGCGCGCGGAAATTCGCGCGGCGGTTGCCAAGCTGGTGGAAGAAGAGAAGACGCCTCTCAGCCTGGTGGAGAAAGACCGGGTCATCGAAGAAATTCTGGATGAGGTATTCGGTCTTGGTCCTCTGGAGCCGCTGCTGCAAGATCCAACCGTCAGCGACATTCTGGTCACCACGCCGCACCTGGTATACGTAGAACGCGGCGGTAAACTTTACCGCACGCCGGTGGAATTCAAGGACGATTCCCACCTGCTGCGCATCATCGAAAAAGTGGTTTCGCGAGTGGGACGCCGCGTGGATGAATCCTCGCCGCTGGTGGACGCCCGCCTGCCCGATGGCTCCCGTGTCAACGCCGCCATACCGCCGGTGGCGGTGGATGGTCCGCTGCTCTCGATCCGCCGATTTGGCCGCCATGCCCTGAAGGGCGAAGACCTGGTGGCGAAACTGGCCATGACCGAAGGCATGCTGGAACTGCTCAAGGGCTGCGTCAAGGCCCGTTTGAACATCCTGATCTGCGGCGGCACCGGTTCCGGTAAGACGACGCTGCTCAACGCGCTCTCCTCCTACATTCCGGAAGACGAGCGCATTGTCACCATCGAAGACGCGGCCGAATTGCGGCTGCAGCAGACTCACGTAGCGCGCATGGAAACGCGCCCGGCCAACGTGGAAGGCACCGGCGCCATCCACATCCGGCAACTCGTCATCAATGCCCTCCGTATGCGTCCCGACCGCATCATCGTCGGTGAAGTCCGCGCGGATGAGGCCCTGGACATGTTGCAGGCCATGAACACGGGCCACGATGGATCGCTCACCACCATCCACGCCAACAACCCCCGCGACGGTCTGGGCCGCCTCGAGGTGATGGTCGGCATGGCCAACGCCAACATGGGAATCCGCTCGATTCGCCAGCAGATCGCATCGGCCGTGGATTTGTTCGTGCAGACCTCGCGCTTCAGCGACGGCACCCGCCGCATTACCCACATCACCGAAGTGGTCGGCATGGAACAGGACATCATCACGCTGCAGGACATATTCCTGTTCGAAAAGACCGGTATCACCGAATCCGGCAAGGTCATGGGCCGATTCCGGGCCACGGGAATCCGTCCTAAGTTCTACGAGCGGCTCAAGCAGTCGGGCATCGCTCTGGCGCCGCAGTTGTTCCAAACTGTGGTGGAGATCAGCTAATGCCCGTTGCAGTAATTGTTTCCTTTGTCGTCGTCTTTGCGCTCATCCTGCTCGCCGTCAGCGTGGGGTTGAAGTTCTTCGACGCGCGCCGCAGGAAACAAGTGGCCGACATGCTGCATACCGCCGCCGGCGAGCCGATGGTGGCGGTCACCAACCTTCTCAAAGAGATCGACACCGACAAGCCGACCGGCTTCAAGGCGGTGCTGAAAACGTTCCAATTCTCGCGGCACGCCCAGGAGCAGATCCAACAAGCCGGCATGTCCTGGTCGTCGACGCGCCTGATCGCCGCCATGGCTCTGGCGATGGTTCCGGGCCTGGGAATCGGCGCCCTCCTTCCGTTCATAATGAATGGACCGACCACTGGCTTGATCCTGGCGTTCGTCTTCGCGCTGATGCCTTACTTGTATGTGAAGCATAGGCGCAAGAAGCGGCTCGACGAGTTGGAAGAGCAGTTTCCCGAAGCGCTCGATTTTCTGGCGCGCTCCATGCGGGCCGGGCACGCCTTCTCCATCAGCCTGGAAATGCTAGGCGAGGAGTTGGCCGATCCGTTGGGCCAGGAATTCCGCGCGCTCTTCAATGAGCAGAACCTGGGCGCGCCGCTCGAATCGGCGCTGCGCAATTTCACGGAACGCGTGCCGCTGCTTGACGTTCGCTTCTTTACTTCGTCGGTGCTGCTGCAGAAGCAGACGGGCGGCAACTTAAGTGAAATCCTGTCGCGCCTGGCGTATGTGATTCGCGAGCGCTTCCGCCTGAAGGGTCAGGTGAAAGCGGCTAGCGCCCATGGGCGCCTTACCGCAACCATTCTTACTTTGCTGCCGGTAGCCACGATGTTGGGCTTGCTGGTAGTGGCTCCTGGATATCTGCAGGGCATGGCCGAAGATCCTGACGGCAAGTTCATGATCGGCGGCGCGATCGTGGCCCAGATCCTGGGAAATTTCTTTATTAAGAAGATCATCAACATCAAGGTGTGATATGGATTCCCCAATAATTTTTTCCATCTGCGCATTTCTGATGTTGATGCTGCTGCTCACCTGGGTGGGCTACCGCATCTTCTACAAGCCGGGCAAAATGCTGCGGCAACTCGGACGCCCCGTCATTACCCAGCATCGCGTGGTGGCTGATGGCGGCGAACCGGAATCCAGCACCATAGTCACGTTTCTGCAGCAACTGGGCCAGCGCCTCCCGTCTTCGGAAGCGGAATCGGCCACCCTGCGCGGCGACCTGATGCGCGCCGGTTTCCGCTCGGAAAATGCAGCTCCGGTGTTTTACGGCCTGCGAATCGTCACGACGCTTCTGATGCTGGCTCTGAGCATCATGCTCGAGCCCAAGATGCCGCCGAACCCGATGATGAAGATGGCCCTGCTGGCTTCCGGGTGCGCGGCGGCTGGATTCTTCCGCGATTCTTCCTGGAAAAAAAGGTTGCCAAGCGCCAACTCATCGTGAAGCTCTCTTTGCCGGATGCGCTCGATTTGCTGGTGGTATCGGTGGAAGCCGGGTTGGGACTCGATCAGGCGATTCAGCACGTGGCGAAAGAGCTGCAAGTCAGCCATCCGCAATTGAGCGAAGAAATGTCGCTGGTAACACTCGAAATGCGCGCCGGCAAGCGCCGTTCCGAAGCCCTGCGCAATTTCGCGGAGCGCACCGGCGAATCCGAAGTCAAGAAGCTTGTTGCCATTCTGATTCAGAACGACCGGTTCGGCACCAGCATGGGCGAGAGTCTGCGCCAACACTCCGATTTCCTGCGTGTGAAACGCCGCCAGGAAGCCGAAGAGCGCGCCGGCAAAGTGGGCGTCAAGCTCGTCTTCCCGATTTTCTTTTTCATTCTGCCTTCGATGCTGATTGTCGCTGCAGGCCCAGGCATTTTGCAGATTTTCAAATACCTGTTCCCGATGATGAAGTCCATCGGATAAAGAAAGGAGACCAAACGATATGGACAACACAGCAATTCAGGGCGTGATCTGGCTGATCGCCGGTGGCGCAATGTACCTGTTCCTCCGCCGTCGCCGCGCTCGCCGCAGTTCCCGGTAGCGGTTGGTTGGGTGTGCTCACGCGCGCTACTCAGCGGCGCCGGTTCGGGCCCGCGACCGTATGTGGGACGGTATGAGCAGTGCGATGTGAACAGAGTTTATGAAAGGAGAATGGCATGGAGCTCGCGATTCAAGGATCAATTTGGCTTGGAGCGGGAGTGACGCTTGTAATGCTGCTTTCGCGCCGGCGCAAGCGTCGGGTTATTCAGTAATGTCCATCTACTAGCGGCTGGCGGAAAATCACAGCCGGTGGCTCCACCCACGTTGGAATTCCGCCAGCCTTGTTTTTTTATGTCAATTGGGACCCTGATCGGAAAGCAAAACCCGGATGGAGGCTGGCCGTATGTTCGCGGCGGCTCCTGGACAGAACCTTCAGTCTATGCAGTCATGGCGATGTTGGAAGCCGGCGAGACGGAATCGGCCCGCCGCGGTCTCCAGTGGATCCAGGGTTCGCAGCGTTCCGATGGCGGTTGGGCGCCTCGTCGCGGCATCGACCAGAGCACTTGGGTGACGGCCCTTGTGGCTCTCCTCCCCGAAGAGCGCTTGAAACCCGGAATGCATCGCCGGGCGATCGAGTGGCTGGTGAGCATCACAGGCGGCGAATCGACTCCTATATATCGGTTCCGGCAGTGGCTGCTCGGGATTCCGACACCCCAGGAGCAGGAGTTTCCCGGCTGGCCGTGGGTGCCGGGCACAGCCGCATGGGTGGGTCCGACTTCGCTGGCTCTCATGGCTCTGGCAAAAGAGAATGGCCGGCGGCCGTCGGCAGCGATGGCTCACAGAATCGAGCAGGGCCGTAACTTTCTCTTGCGCCGGATGTGCCACGAGGGTGGCTGGAATCACGGAGCCCCGCGCGCCCTCGGTTACGAATCGCGGGCCTATCCCGAAACCACGGGTATGGCACTGGCCGCCCTGCGTGGCTGCCGCGCGCCGCAGGTGCAGGTGGCGGTGGATGTTGCGCGCCGCTTTCTGGTGGATTGCCATTCGGCCGATGCTTTAAACTGGCTGCGCCTCGGTCTGCTTGCGCAAGGACAGATGCCTCCAGGTTATTGCCCGGCTCCGGAGCTGGCTTATCGAACGGTTCCCGAGAACTCGCTGGAAGTTCTTGTGAGCAACGTGGAAGCCGGACGGGATACGTTTTGGGGTTGAAAAGGATGCACACAAAATTGACCAGGCGCGAACTGTTCGGCATCTCGGCGAGTGTAGCCGGGGTTGCCGCCTTCAGCAGTTGCGCGACGCCGAAACCTGTTCCCCTGGTTCCGGCCGACGTTTCCATCGTGCGCGTGCCCTCCTACGACCAGGGGATCTACGACATCATGCGCCGGATGCTGGCAGAGCACCGCTTGGATGTTCGTGGCCGTACGGTTGTCCTCAAGCCCAACCTGGTGGAGTTCGAACCCGAGAGCAGCATCAATACCCATCCGATGCTGGTGCATGCTGCCTTTGAGGCCTTCCATGCCATGGGCGCGGCCAGTGTCCGCATCGCCGAAGGCCCTGGCCATCGCCGCAATACGCTCGACCTGGCCGATGCCGCGGGCTACTTCAAAATCGTCCCGGGCTTTGACGAAGTATTCACCGATCTCAATCTCGACGATGTGACCCGCGTGCTTCCCCCCCGCCAGTTTTCACGCCTGCAGAAACTCTACTTGCCCAATACCGCGCTGGGGGCCGACCTGTTGGTATCCATGGCGAAAATGAAGACGCATCATTGGGTGGGCGCCACTCTCTCCATGAAGAATCTCTTCGGAACGGTTCCGAGCGGCATTTATGGATGGCCCAAGAACGTGCTCCATTGGGCGGGCATCGAAGAATCGATCGCCGACCTGCACGCGGCCTTTACCAGACAATTCGCGATTGTGGATGGCATTGTCGGCATGGAAGGCAATGGGCCCATCCAAGGCGTCCCGAAACGTGCCGGTGTTCTGGTGGCGGGACGCGATCCGGTGGCGGTGGACGCCACCTGCTGTCGTATTATGCGCATCGATCCCATGAAGATCGGCTACCTCCAACTGGCCGCCGGGAGCGGAGCGCAGGTAATGGAAACCAACATCCGGCAGACGGGCGTGAGCATCGCCGAAGTAGCCACTCCGTTTGCCCTTATCCCCGAATTTCAGCGGGTGCGTTTGGAGAACAGCTAGATGACCGAACAACCAGCAATCTATCGTTTGTCCGGCCCCCCTCTTCCTGGAACGTTGCGGTCGCACCTGGCGCATTTCGCCGGCAGCCGGTGGTTTTATTTCCTGGTTTCGCTGCTGGTGCTGGCGCCTTGCTACTGGCAACCGCGGGTGCAGGCGGGCGATCTTTCCAGCCACATTTACAATGCCTGGCTCGCTCAGTTGATCGAAAGCGGCCGCGCCCAAGGCCTGGTGATTGTCGGCCAGACCACCAACATTCTCTTCGACCTGATGCTCAGCACGCTGTTCAAGGTGTTCGGCGCCGAGGGCGCCCAGCGCATCTCGGTTTCGATTGCCGTACTGACCTTTGTGTGGGGAGCCTTTGCGTTCGTCTCCGCCGTCTCGCACAGCCGGCCGTGGCATCTGCTCACGTGTATCGCCATGCTGGCTTACGGCTGGGTGTTTCACATGGGATTCTTCAATTTCTACCTGAGCCTTGGCCTGTGCTTCTGGGTGATGGCGCTGTGCTGGGAATATTCGCCGAAGCGGCTTGCGGCCGCAGTGGTGGTGCTGGCGCTGGCCTACATGGCCCACGCGCTGCCCGTTTTCTGGACCGCCGGATTGCTGGCTTACCTCTTCGTGGCTCGCCGTGTGCCTGCCCGAGCGTTGGGCTCCGTCACTGCCGTCTGGCTTCTGGCGCTGGTGTTATTCCACATCGTGATCGGCAGGGCGCTGGTTACCCGCTGGTCGATCCACCAGATCGCGATCAGCACCGGTCTCGACCAGGTATGGGTCTTTGACGGCAAGTATTACGTGGTTCTGGTCGGCTTGCTATTCGTGTGGGGCCTGCTGTTCCTGGAGATGATGCATCGCTCCGGCGGACGCCAGATCGTCACCGGTATTCCATTTCAGATCTGCATGATCAGCGCCATGGGCGTCTTCATTCTGCCCGGCACGGTCCTCATACCGGGTTTCCACCACGCCCTGGTGTACATCGCCGAGCGCATGTCGCTGGGTGTCGGCATCTGCGTGTGCGCCATGTTGGGCAGCGCGCGCCCGCGCGCCTTTGTGCGCTATGCCATGGTGGCGGTGGCGGCGCTATTCTTCGGATTCCTATACCGCGACGAACGGGTGCTGAACGCTTTCGAGGACCGGATGCAGGACACAGTGGCGCAGCTCGAGCCCGGCCAGCGCGTGGTCAACGGCATCGAAGATCCCGATCTGCGCGCCGATGCGCTGACTCATATGATCGACCGCGTGTGTGTGGGCCGCTGCTTCAGCTATGCCAACTATGAGCCCTCCACCGCGCAGTTCCGCATCCGCGTCCGCTCGGTAAATCCCATCGTGACGGCTAACTATGGCGACTCCTTCGAATTGCAGCGGGGAACTTATGTGCTGAAGGAGCGCGACACTCCGATCTACAAACTGGATCTGGAAAACGGCAAGATAGTCATTCGAAATCTAAAGGCAGGCACAACATGTGGAATCGCATTCTGGAAGGCGTTGCCGGATCTTCTGCCCAGAAGCTAATTCTCGAAGGCGGAATCTTACTCGGTTTTATCGTCACGGCATCGTTGTTGATGAGGTAGCGGACCGTTTTCAGTTCTCCGCCTCAATCGACGCGACCTTGATGGTCTTTGTCTTCTCGTTATAAACGCCGGTCACTTTCACCTGCTGCCCGGCGAACTTCGCCGGCGTTTTCTGGTCGCTCAGACCGATTACGGATTTGCCGTCGAACAGCGCGTACTGGCTGCTGCCCTTCACACAAACGTGGATGCACTCATCGTCCGGTTTGCCCTGCATCATGGTGTGGCGGACGCCGCACATGGTGTCCGTGATCTTGCCCGTGAAGGTCGCCGGCGGGTTCGCCGCGAAAGCCAGGGTCGCGGCTGCGGCTATTGTTACGATCGTCTTCATCTGCATCTCCTACTTTCCGTTTTTCATCTGCGTGCTAATGCCCAGGCTTCAACCTGAGTCTCAAGAAAACATTGAACCCATAAGGGTGGTCGCCGTAGAACGGCCGGATCGCGGAGGGCACGGTGTAGGCCGTGAAGTTGACCCCGATCCCGGTTTCTACTCCGTGCAGCGATGCTGTCAGGTCGTGCGTCACTCCGCCCGTGTAGGCTCCAATGCGAAATGTGGAGCCGGCGGTACGGTCGAGCGATTCCTCCAACTCGGGCGTGTCGGCAAACAACTCGTCTTTGTCCACCAGTTCGATCCGGCCGGTGAGAAAATTTCCGCCGCGGATGGGGAGCACGGTTTCGGCGAGATACGAATTCAAGTCGCGGCGCGTCAGGAGGTCGTGATTGCGCCCCCAGATGAGGCTCGACGACCAGCCTTCGGTTCCGGCGATCGGACGCGTGAATTGAAGGGATGCGGTGGACCGAACCACGTCGCCGGGCGACTGCCGTTCAGGATGCGCAAGCCGTCCCACCGAGGCCTGCGCCATCCAATTCTTGGTGGGAAACACCGAAACCCGCGTGCTCCAGGAATCGATGGCGCCTTGCTGGATGATCCAGCGGTTCTCGCCTGGCTCGGCTCCATGAAAGCCGCTGGCTTCGAGGCGGAGCCAGCGGTGTTTCACCGCTACCGTCACCACGTCGTCCGCGATATGCGTGGAATCCTGCCAGTGATGGCCTAGCGGCGCTTGCGGCAGTTCGGCGGCCGAGGCGCGATGCGGGTAAGCGACCGGTCCCAGCGCCGGGTCGCCCACGGGCGCGAAGTAGGCTTCCACAATCGTGTCCTTGCCCACCGGACGGGCGTAATTGAAGCCCAGCCCCATGATCAAATTGTGCGGATGCTGGCCATCGGAAATAGGGCGGCCGAACGCCGTCTCGCCGGTCTGGAAGAGCAAGGGATACTCTCGGCCGGTGATGGTGGCCGGTTCCAGGCTGAGCATCAACTGCACTAGAAAGCTACCGTTGCCCACGCTATGTCCGGCGCTCGCCATCAGGACGTTCGCGGAGTACAACTTGTCGCCGCCGCGGGGGCCGCTCTGTTGCGTCTCCACCACGAAGGCTTGCCCCATCAGCATCAGGTTCCACGATCCGGCATGCGTCATGAACATCGGCATGCGCCACGATAGCGGGTTCATGCTGGTTCCAGAGGCCAGATTCATGAGAAACATCCCCGCTTCGTTCATCTGCCCCATCTGCATCTGCATCTGCATCTGCATCGGCGCCTGCGTCGGCGCCGGCATGGGCATCTGCATTTGGGCAGGGCACGCCAAAGGAAACAACAGAGTTAGAAATAGATCTCGCATGCTTCGGTCTCTACGCACACAACAGCACCATCTTGGCTCGGACTTTGCTCACCGAACCGTGACGATTAAGAGGAGTAACCGTTTCTAAATGCGAAGAATGAAGATCGAAGGGGTTGCGAGAATCTTGGGAGGGCTGGAATCTACTGCAGCGATTTCCGCAAACACGGCGGCCACAATCGGCGCACTCTGGGAAACCATGATGCCGCTCTGTGCCGCAGGAGACGGAATCAGTTCCCCCGAACTCTTTGCGAAAAACGGCTGCTGCGGCGCACAGGTGTGCGGAGCTTCCCGCGGCGCTTTGTGGTGCGGGCAGTGCGAATGGGGAGTTGCGTCTGCCGGGTGGGGACAGTTTCCCATGGCGCATAGCGCTACACATTGCGCGTTGACCGCCACAAATGCAATTAACAGGAGAATCGCGAACTTGATCCCAGCGCGATGCATACTCTCTTCGCATGCTAGCACAGGAGAGAATCTAACCGGCCACATGGGCAGGAACAGTGAGCATCACGATCAGGTTCCAGACCACCAGTCCGCCATACCAGTAAGTAGCCCAACGAATCAGGTGCTGTTTGTGCGTATAGACACAAAATGCGCCTAATCCTAAAGCCAGGACTTTCGACGCAATCACTCCCACGGCGGGGCCGGCATGCATCAGCATCCGGATGAACGGGCTGGCTTCCGCCGCTCCCAGTTTGAATCCAACCAACGTGGTCAACAAATCGAGCAATTGCAGGTAAATGAATATCTGGGTTATCGCCATTCGTGCTTTGTCCTGGGAATCTATCGGCGTGTCCTGAAATTAAGTGTAGCCGTATTCTACAAAAAAACGACGGCAGAACGTACCGTTTGTACCACCAGGATGGCTCCGTTCTAGTACATAAATCAGTACTTTATGAGCATATACGGGAATTCACGCCGGATTTCAGAACCTTCGATGGGTTTGAGCGCCATTTGCTAAATTGGTTAAAGAGTGATTCCTTCAGATCCGTGCCTTGTTCTGAGCTCTACTGGCCGCCGCTTCACACTGTCGGATGGGCAGTCTTGGGCGATCGGTCGCGGCGATGGCTGCGCGGTGATGCTCGATAGCCGCTCGGTCTCCCGCCTGCACGCCTTAATTCAGAAGCGCGACAACGGTGAGTACGCGCTGGTCGATCTCGGCAGCCGCAACGGATCCTTCGTGAATTCCAAACGCGTCAGCCTGCCCCTAGCGCTGAACGATCGCGACAAGCTGGTATTTGGCGACCAGGAGCTGCATTTTCGAAGCACCACCCGCTCTAGCGCCCTGCTTGCCGAGCCGGAATTGAACACGCGCAACGCGCCCACCACGGCGCTGCACACGCACAGTCTGACCACCATCGTGGTTGTAGACATCCGCGATTTCACTCCGTTGGCGCGAACCGTGCCGGAAGCAGTGCTGTCGCAGACCATCGGCACGTGGTTCCTGCGGGTCGGCCAGATTGCGCAAAATTTGGGGAGCTGGGCGCAGCGGTATATCGGAGATTGCATGATGGCGGTTTGGGTTCACGATAGTCCCGGGAACCTCGATCAGGAACTGATTCACGCGCTCGAGGCGGTGAGCCGCATCAATACGGCGACCGCCGACATCCATCGTATTCTGCCTCTCCCCGGGCCGCTGCGGATCGGCGCCGGCATCAACACCGGGCCAGCCATTGTGGGAGGGTCGGACTATACGGCCCTCGGGGACACGGTGAACGCCGCATTCCGCCTGGAGGCCGCCACAAAAGAGATCGGCCTGGGCGTCGCCTTGGGACAGCGCACTTACGATGAGCTGAAGATGTCCGCCGACACGCCATTTTCGCGCCGCCAAGTCAACCTCAAGGGATACGATGCCCTCACCACCACCTGGGCGATCTCGTTCGACGAACTGCAGCGCTACCTGAAAGAGCGCGAAGCGGAAACACCACTCCGGAGTCTGTAAGAAGGCGGCGCTACTTCAAGAAACGCCCGATATTCTCATTCAGAAACTTGCCGTCCGCCGCATTGCTCGCCGCTCCCGCAGTGTGCCCCCACAGCGAAGGAATCGGCATCAGGGTCACGCCGGGAATGAAGGCCGCCTCGTAACGCGCATCGCCCACCGGGAAGTAGAGATCGGTCTCCGATGGCATGTATAGCAGAGGCACTTTGATGGACCGCAGCGCCTTCTCCACATCGCCGCCGAAACCCGCCGATGTTCCCACATCGTGCCGTTCCCAGGTGCGCATCTGGAGAATCAGATCGTTGGCGTCGGCGCCCGGAATGAAGCGCGTGCGAAATCGGTTGAGCACCTGTTCGAAGGTAGTGCCGGGCTGTGCCGTGGTGCGCCACAATTCCCTGCGCCACCATTCCTGCGAATAGAGCCACGCCGCCCAGACTGTGCCGAAGGCTTCCATTCCCTTGGCCGGCGGCGTCTTGTAATCGCCGCCTTGAAACGCCCCGTCCGCGGTGAGCGCCGCGATCTGCCCTTCCAGCCGCACCACGCCGTGTGGATACGTCTTCGCCGTGCCCGATGTTGCGACGATCCGGTCGGCGAAGGCGGGGTAGCTCACCGCCCACTGAAAAGCCTGCTGTGCGCCCATGGAGAATCCAACCACCGCGCGCAGGTGCGAGATCTTCAACTCCTCGGTGAGCAGACGGTGCACCGCCTCCACGTTGTCGCGGATGGTCATCACTGGAAATCGCGGACCATGGTACGGTTCCGGCGTGTTGCTAGGCGACGACGAACGGCCGTTGCCGAAAAGCTCCGTCGCCACCAGGAAGACCTTCGAGGGGTCGAGCGCGCGCTCCCCTCCGATCAGCCATTCGTAGCCGTGAAAGTTCGCCATGTAATGCGAGGGCAGCAGCACCGCGTTATCCTTGGCGGCGTTGAGCGTCCCATAGGTGGCGTACACCACGCGCGCCTCAGGTAGCGTGACGCCACTCTCGGTATGGAAGTTGGCGATGACGAAATCGTGGCGGTCGCTGGCGGTGGTCTGCGCGGCCAGCACACGGAAAAGAAGAACCAGGGCTGCAAGGACTTTCATAGTGGTTTGCGGCTATCTTACATACTATGGGCGGCGAGACTCAAGCTTTATTCATACCCGGCTGGGGCAATTCCGAGGCCGGCCACTGGCAAAGCCTATGGTGCGCCGAACTCCCGCACGCCAGGCGTGTAGTACAGCGGGAATGGATCCAGGTGTCTGTCGAAGATTGGGTGGAGACGGCTCGACGCCTTCGTGCAAGCGAGTTCCGGGCCGGTGGTGCTGGTGGCGCACAGCCTATCCTGCACCCTGGTTTCGCACTGGGCTGCGCGCCACGACACTTCGCTGGTGCGGGCGGCGATGCTGGTTGCGCCCACCGATGTCGAATCGGATACCTGCCCGCTCGAAACCCGCTGCTTCGCGCCGATTCCCCTGCGCCAACTCCCTTCCGCAGCGTGGTGGTGGCATCGGAAGACGATCCGGCCACCTCAGCGTGAAATCCGGCCATGGCTCTTGGCCCGCCCGCAAAAAGATCCTTCCGGATTGGTTTAGCGCAGATCGTCAGGGTAGAAAACCGTCCGAGCTTCGCTCGGATTGGCAGGCGGAAGCGCCTGGCGGAAGCGCCTACCCCACCAAGCGCATCGAGTTTTCCATGAAGCTTCGTGGGCCGCACACCCATTCCAGCAGACCGCCGCGCCGTTGTATCCTTTCACCCAACCTCTCCGCATGCGCTCGGCGCTTTGGCGCGAAACGTGTTACCTCACGTGCGAGGCTCCATGAAACACCTGGCCCACATCCTCTTTCCGTTCTTCTGGAAGCTTGGCGGACCGGGCCTGCTCATCCTGGGAGTGCTCGATTCCTCATTCCTGTTCGCCCCCTTGGGCAACGACCTCCTGGTAGTGGCGATGTCGGCGCGCTACCACAGCCTCATGCGCGCTCTCTACTATGCCGGCATGTCCACGGTGGGCTCGGTGCTCGGCTGCCTGCTGGTGGATGTGATCTTTCGCAAGGCCGGGGAAACGGGACTGGCGCGTCACCTGCCGAAGGCCCGCGTGGAGTACGTAAAGAAACGCATCGAAAAGAATGCCGCGTGGGCGCTGGTGCTCGCATCTATCGCGCCGCCGCCTTTTCCCTTCACGCCGTTCATCATGGCGGCAGCCGCGCTGCAGTATCCGCGGAAGCGTATGCTCGCCATCACGGGAGCCGCGCGCATGGTTCGCTTCAGTGCACTGGGAGTGCTGGCGCTGCTCTTCGGCCGTCGAATTCTCCACTGGGCGGAGAACGGTGTGGTTCAGGGAATCCTGATTGGCCTGATGATCCTCTGCATCGTGGGCAGTATCGTTTCGGTGGTCGGCTGGATCAGGCGCAGTCGCGCTGGGAACACGCGCGCAGGCCGGCACGCGCCCGCACCAGCGCACTGAGCGCCTGGATGAATGCCGGCGAATCGTTGAGCCCCGCCGTCATGCGGTAATCGGTGATTCCCAGTCCACGCGCCTGCTCCCGATGCTCAATGTCGATTTCGTGCAGCGTCTCGACGTGGTCCGACACGAAGGAGATCGGGATCACCAGCAGGTGCTTGCGCCCCTCGGCAGCCATGCGCTTCACCGTCTCGTGCATGGAGGGCGTCAGCCATTTCGATGCTCCCACTTTGCTCTGATAGCAGACGTGCGCGCCGTCCGGGCCACCCACCGCGCCGCCACACCAGGTCCACCGTGCGCTCAATCTGCCGCTGGTAAGGGTCGCCCTTCTCCACCACCGCCACCGGCACGCTGTGCGCGCTGAAGATCATATCGACGTCGGCGGGGTCGTCAAATTCCGCCAGTATCCGATTTACCATCTGAACCACGGAATCGAGGTACGCCTCGTCTTCGTAAAACTCTTCGATCACCGATACGCGCGGTTCCGTTCGCTTCCAGTGGCGCTTCCACTCGTTCAGGCTGCTGCCGGTGGTGGTCTTCGAGTATTGCGGATAGAGCGGCAGCAGTACGATTTCGTCGGGCGAAAATTGCTCCATGACGCGGATGGCCTCCGTGGTGAATGGCTTCCAATAGCGCATGGCCACTGTGACCCGCGCGTCCATGTCGCGGCGCAGCTCCGCCTCCAGCGCCACCGCCTGCCGCGTGGTGAATTCCAGGATCGGGCTCTTCCCGCCAATCTCCGCATAGTGGTGCGCCACGTGCTTGGCGCGCGTGGTGGAGATCAGTTTCGCCAGCGGCTGGCGTGCGATCCGCGCGAACGGAAAATCGATAATATCCGGATCGCAGAAAAGATTGTAAAGGAAGGGCTCGATGGCATCTAAAGAGTCCGGCCCGCCTAATTGGAAAAGAACGACCCCGAGTTTCAAGACAGCTCCCAGTCCTGAAGTTTACACTAAAGGGAATGATTGATTCGACGCGGCGACGCGGAATCACCCGGAATAAGTGGAAGCGGTTTTGCCAACTTCTCCGCGCCACTGCGTCTGGAATCCCCCTTGTTCTCGCCCTGCTGCCTGCTCTTCACGCGCAGGCGCCCTGCACTAACACGCCAGCGTATTCGCCCTGCGACTTCGTCTTCGAACTGAGCGAGAAGGATGCCGCCGCGCATCCCAATCCCTACGTCACGGTTGATGTGCGAGCCGAATTCCGGGGTCCGCGCCACAAGACTTACTCCATTCCGGCCTACTGGGATGGCGGCCGCCGCATGGTGGTCCGCTTCTCGCCTGCCGAGGCCGGCGAGTGGACCTACAAGCTTACGGGCAACATCGCCGCCTGGGAGGACAAGCAGGGCACGTTCACCGCCGCGGAATCCGATGCCCCCGGCTTCATACGCGTTGCCAACGTCCACCACTTTGCGTACACCGAGCGAAACAAGCCACACCTGTGGATGGGGGTCGCCGAGCTCAACTTCGGGTCGCTGGACGATGTTTCCTTCCGGGCCGTGGCCGATGCTCGGGCCGCGCAGAAGTTCAATCACCTGCGCGGTCTGGTGATCGGCCAGGGCCTCGACGCGGCATTCTCCACAGCGGATCAGCCCAACCTGGCATACTTCCAGCGGCTGGACGCGCGCGTCCGCTACCTGCACGACAAGGGCATTACCACCGATCTCATCCTGGCTGGCGGCGCCGAATACCTCACCCACCAGTTCCCGACCGCGCGCCAACGCCGGGCCTTCCTCCGCTTCGTGGTGGGCCGCTACGCCGGCTTGAACGTCACCTGGCAGGTGGTGGATTACTGGGAGGATTACCCCGAAGCGCGTCCGCTGATGAAGGAACTCGGCAGCGTGCTGAAGGAGATGGATGGCTACCATCACCCGCGCTCCTCCGGCGCTCACACCACTTCGGCGCCGCTGCTGGACGACGGCTGGGAAGACTTCGCCGCATATGGACCAGCCGACGACGCGCTGCCCGCCATTGAGCACCAGCTTTACGCCGTCCCCATGGTGAGCGTGGAGTGCGGCCGTGAGGACAGCGGGGCAGGGAAGCACGGCTCCAACGATCTGGATGCCGCAGCCTACCGCCATCGCCTTTGGAATGCCACTATGGATGGCCAGTACACCACCTACGCGAACACCGGTTCCGGTTCGCAATTTGCGAACTCGCCTGGCGCGAAAGCTATGACTGTTTGGTATGAACTCATGGCGGAGACGCGGCACTGGGAGCTGGAGCCGTACTTCGACGTGGATGGCGGGCGCGCCCTCGCGCTGGATGACGTGGAGTACCTGGTCTACGTCGAGAAGGCCAGCCCGGTGGAACTCGAGGTGATCCATCATTCGTACGACGTGATCTGGATCGATCCGGCCGATGGCACTACGGTCCGCAAGAAGTTCAACGGCGAACATTTTACGGGAGAGCCGCCCGATAAGACACACGACTGGCTGCTGCATGTGGTCCGCGAAGGGACCCTTGCCGGGATGAACAAATCGTACTACTTCGAATCGCGCGACATCCGGCTGCAAGAGGTGGAGATCAATCCCACCAAGCTGATTTTCGATGTGGAGCAGCCCGCGCTCGATCTGTCGATTTCTCGGCCTGTGCCCTATTCGGCTAAAGTGAAGCGCGCCACCCGTGCCACCCGTTCCATCATGTGGCTGTGGACGGCCGAGGTTTCAGCCGATGGACTTGGCTATCGTGTGCTC
The DNA here is from genome assembly GCA_963815475.1 of uncultured Solibacteraceae bacterium. Taxonomy (GTDB): domain Bacteria; phylum Acidobacteriota; class Terriglobia; order Bryobacterales; family Bryobacteraceae; genus Sulfopaludibacter. Next base: position 5,999,874 of record CAWFHD010000003.1, read on the forward strand.
GGGACCTCGCAGAAAGGCACGATGCAGATCCCGCCCGGCATTGCCGCCAGCTATCCGGCGACCATGCTGCTCAAGGTATACGCGATGAACGCCAACGGCAAAGTGTACCAGGTCAGCAAAGGTTACGACCTCGTCCGGTGACCCCTCTCATACTGGCGATCGACACTACGCACGAACTCGGCAGCTTCGCCCTGCTGCGGGGCGGCGGGTTGCTGGAAGAAGCAACGCTGCACGCGCCTAACGGCTTTTCGCATCTGCTGTATCAGCATCTGGCCGCGCTCCTGGAACGCCACGGCGTCAAACCAGCGGAGATCGATTGCTTCGCGGCCGCCTCCGGTCCTGGCTCGTTTACGGGGGTGCGCGTGGGCTTGGCCTGCATCAAGGGATTGGCCGAAGCGACTGGCAAGCCGGCCGTGGCGGTTTCGAATCTGCAGGCGCTCGCGACGCTGGGACACGGTCCGCTGAGAGCCGCGGTGATCGACGCCCGGCGGGGCGAGATTTACGGAGCGGTCTACGACGATGCCGGAGTGGAAGTGATGCCGGAAGTGGTGGCCAAGCTTGAGGGCTGGCGGCAGACGCTGCCCGAAAAAACGGAGATCGTGGAATTCACCGCGACGATGACACTGGCCGCGGCGATAGGCCGCATCGCGCTTGGACGTTTGTTGAAGGGTGAGGCCGAAGACCCCGCCGCGTTAGACGCGAACTATGTCAGACGGTCGGACGCCGAGTTGCTGTTCCGAATCTGACCGGACCCTCAGAAGGTGAATCCGACCAGCAAAGTCGCCTCGTTCTTCGTGTATCGATCGGAGTGCGTGTAGCGAATCTCCGGCGCGATCTTTACCTTCCAATATTTAAATTCCACTCCCAGTCCGGCCACCTCGCCATTGGAGTAATTCGAGAATGAGTAACGCATCGGCAGATAGAAGAAGTTGCCCGCGGCGCTACAGGCGTCGGCGGCGCCCAGGCACTCAAACGTAGACGTGACGTCCGAAGATTGGTGCGTCCAAACGTAGCCCGCGTCCACGAAGGGCTTCCATGGCTTGCTGCCGAACTTGTACTTCACAAGGAGAGGTATGTCCCACAACTTCGTGTCCTGCTGGGACGCCGAGTAGATGGGCGGCAAGGTGACGACGGTGGTTCCCGGTCCTATCACGCTGATACTCGTGTTGGCGTAGTTGCTATTGACGCGGTAGCCCCGGTACAAAAAGTCGGCTTCGACGGAAAGGCCGCGATATAGCCGGAATTCCACTGTGGGCCCGACGGTCCAGCGTCCGGTATCCAACTGTCCATTGATTCCATAATAGGAAGGGATTGCGTCGGTCATCGGCACACCCGCCTTGAAGCCGAGGGAAACCACCTGCGCCGGCGCCGTAAGAGCCGCCGTCAAAAGAATCGGAATGAAATATCGCATATGCCATTGAGATCCGCACGGCTGCGCGCTTGGCTACACCAAAAAAATATTCGTCTTTGCTGTAGGCAAAACGGCGCTGACGGGTATCTGAATGTTATGGCGGCAATACGCCCGGAGATTCGTTCGCCGGCCGGAGCCCTGCCGGCATGAGTGTCCGTGACGAAGTGGAGCGGATTTATGAGGCGGAGCGCGAGCACATCTATTCCTATTTGCTCTTCTGCGGCGTCCCTGCCGGCAGGGCCCAGGAGTTGGCGCAGGATACGTTCCTCAAGCTGCACCTGACCATGTCTAAAGGCGTCGTCATCGAAAACCCGCGTGCCTGGTTGTACCGCGTGGCCCACAATCTCGCCCTGCGGTCACACCGGCGCGAAGCGCTGTTCGACGAGCTCGACCCGAACGGCGAGCCGCCCGTAGAACCTTCCGACATCGAGGGCGCGCTCATCGATCGACAGCGCCGGACCCGGCTCTTTCGCGCCATTCGCGACCTCTCGCCTCAACAGAGAAACTGCCTGCATCTGCGCGTGCAGGGCCTGCGATATCGCGAAATTGCCGATGCCATCGGAATCAGCAACTCGGCGGTGGGCGAGTTTCTGCGTCGGGCGGTCCATCACCTGAAGGCGGCCGTGGATGGATAACGCACGGCCACCCCATCTCTCCGAAGAGGAGTTGGTCCGGTTCCAGGATGGCGAGCTTTCGGCCAGCCAGGCGAGCCACCTGGAAACCTGCTCGCGGTGCGCCGCCCGCTTGCACGATTTCGAAACCGCCGCCGCCTTATACACGGAATATCGCGACTCGCTGCGCGCTCCCAGCCTTCCGCGTCCTCCACGGTCGTGGCAATCCTTCGATGAGCTGATTGCGAAAGATCAGGACAGCCGCCGGTTCCGGATTCTGAGATGGTGGCCGGCAGCAGCATTGGCAGCGGCCGCCTGCATCGCGTTTGTGGTGGTGGAATTACCGGACCGGCCTTCGGCTCGCGCCACCCAGCTTCTGGCGCAGTCCGCCCGCGCGGAATTGCCGACGGGGCGTTTCGTCTCCGTGCGGATGCGCGATCGAACCTTGGTACGGCCGGCGGTGCTGACTTCCGATTCGCCTGCCGATCGCGATCCGGATGTGACGCGCCTGCGCGCGGCGTTCGACCGGGCGCAGTACAGTTGGCGCGATCCGCTGTGTGCCTGCTCGTTTCAAGCGTGGCGCAATGTCCAGCGCGACCGGCGCGACTCGGTGAGCGTAATCCAGAGGTCGGGTGATCGCTTCTATCGCGTCCAGACGGACAGCCCGTACGGAGTGCTGCGGAGCGCCTCGCTGATTCTGCGCGCCCAGGATCTGCGCCCTGCGGGCGGTGCGTTTGAGTTCGAAGGCGAGGGCTCCGTTGATATGGAGGAGACGGCCGCGCCCGCCGCGCCGACGGCCCACAAGATTCCACCTGCCACCGCCGGCGAACCGGTGGTGGAAACGCCCGCCACTCCCGCCGACATTCTGCACGTGCTGGCCGCCCTGGACGAGATCGGCGCCGACGCCGGCGAGCCTATCGAGGTATCCGGGATTGCCTCAAGCGGCAAAGTCGCGGTACACGCCATCGGGCTTACTCCCGAGCGCCGCCAGAAGGTCGCACAGGCGTTAGCCGCGCTCCCGCGTGTCGCACTCGATTTCGATGCGCCGGGGCGATCCCCATCCACAACCCATCCGGCCGTGTCGGAGCGCTCCTCCACCAGCATCCCCGTTCCGCTGCGCAGCCAGTTCGAAGAGCGGCTGGGCGGCGCTATCGCTTTGCAGGAAACGACCGACCGGGTGCTGGACGCCGCGGCCTCCGCGCTCGGTCGCGCCCACGCGGTCGCGGTGTTGGCGCGCCATTTCCGGCCCCCTGTGGAAGCAGGCCTGGCGGCGGAGGACCGGACCCTCCTTCTCGCTTTGCGGCAGCGCCATGTCGCGGAACTAAACCGCCTGGCCGTGCAGATTCGGACGCAACTGAAACCCTTGCTGTCCACGTCAAACCAGGCACCACCCGCGGCGGCGGGTGACAACTGGCAGGCTCAGGCGTCTGTTCTGGTAGCCTCAGCACAGACATTGGACGAGGCATTGAACCGCCTGCTCGCCGGCAGTTATTCCGAGGCATCCGGAGAAGCCATGCTGGGCAATCTCACTTCACAACTGCAACGTTTCGAAGCGGCCATTGAAGCATGCGCACACTAATCCTCTTCACATGCGCGCTTCTGATGTGTGCCGCGGAAACGGGCGGGCTTTCCGGCAGCGTTTCCGATTCGAGCGGCACAGTCCTGTCGGGCGCGGAGGTGTTGGTGCAGAGCGAAGCCACCGGCGCCCGATGGAAAACAGTGACCGACGAACAAGGCCGCTACTTGGTTCCAGCGCTGGCTCCGGGACGTTACAAAGCCACCGTCCGCCTGGCGGGATTTCGCACCGTTTCACGAGTCGGGGCGGTGCTCGATTCGAGCGAAGGCCTGCGCATCGATTTCTCCATGGAGCTGCTGCAATTGCACGAGACCATCACGGTGGTGAGCGGCGAGGACACCATGGATCCCTCCGGCGCATCCAGCCTTTTGGTGACGCGCGGCGCTCCGGGAGCCACATTGCCGGCCAATGGCGGAGACTACCGCGTACTGTTCGACCTCATGCCGGGAGTGGTGATCACACCGGCCGGCTCGGGAGACGCCGGGCAGTTCGCTTCCAACGGGCAGCGGCCGAATTCCAATTCGTTCCGCGTGGATGGCGTCAGCGCCAATACCGGTGTGGGCAGCAGCACGCTGCCGGGAGCGTTTCCGGGAGCATCGCTTCCCGCCATGACCGCCATAGGCACCACGGAAAACCTGGTCTCGAACGAGACCGCCCAAACCATCGAACTGCGCACCTCCGATTTCGCGCCGGGTTTCGGTGAGCGTCCCGGCGCCGAAGCCCTGGTGACTACCCGTTCCGGGTCGAACCGCTTTCACGCCGCGTTCTATGAGCGCCTGCGCGAAAACGATTGGAATGCCCGCGATTGGTTTGCCAACAGCCGCGGTCTCGACTTTGTAAGACCCTACTATCGCAGCCTGGGCCTGGTGGCCGGCGGCCACATCGGCAAGCGGACGTTCTTCTTCTTTTCCGCTGAAGAAGCCGACCTCACCGACTCCGGGCTCCAACTGACCTCTGTCCCTTCGCTGGCGACCCGTCTGAATGCCCCCGATGCCCTCAAACCGATTCTGAATTACTATCCGCCACCATCCGGGCCGGATATCGGGAACGGTGAGGCCCTGGGGCTCGCCTCGTCCAACACCACGGCGCGGCTATTGAGCACAAGCCTTCGCATCGACCGGCCGTTAGGAAAATGGGGCAACTTTTTCTTTCGCTTCGTGGATTCTCCATCCACGTCGTCAGCCGACAAGTATTACTGGATGAGCCATACGTTTGGCCTGACCGCCGGGAAATCGGAGAGCGGCATCCACGACATTCGCTTCAACTATTCGCGCGCCAACCTCCAGTCCTTTTTCGGCGGGGGCCCTGGCTTTATCGATGCGGCGTTCGGTGTGGCGGGCCTCTTACCCGGCTTCACTGTCGAGGCGAACGGGCTGGTGGAGTTTTTGGGCTCGACGGCCAGTCTCACGTCCCTGTTGCCCCAGGTCGATTCCAGTCAGACCATCCTCGGCCTTTCCGTGCCGGGCCTGGGCCAATTCGTTTCGTTCGGCTTGGGCAAAGCGCGGCAGGACCAGTGGGAGTTCCGCGATACCTATTCGAGGATGATGGGGCGTCACGACTTGCGAGCCGGAATCGATTATGTGCGGCTTGAACCCTCGCGCGACCAGGCTACTTATGCGGTGCTGGGCGTGGCATCCAGCCTCGACAGCCTGCTCCGCGGCGATCCCTTGGCTGTGACGGTTTCGAGCCCGGCGAAATATGGCGGCAAGATCCATGCGGTCTCGCTGTTTGCACAGGATACTTTCCGGGTCAGCGACAGGCTCAACCTGATTTACGGGCTCCGCTGGGAGATCACACCACCCACCATCTCTCAATTGGGGATCCCCACTGTCTCGGGACTCTGGACCGGGACCGACTGGCAAACCGTCCGCACGGGTGTAGAGAATGGAACGGCTCCCTGGCCGATGCGCTGCGGCCAGATAGCGCCGCGCATCGGGTTGGCATACCGGCTGCCCGGCTCCGGTGTGGTGGTTCGCGGAGGCGCGGGAATTTTCTACGACGCGACCATGGGCGCGTCGGTGAACCCGATCAACGGCGCTCCCTTCAACAGTTGGCTGCTATCGGCCGGCGGCACGGGCATCGATGCATCCGGGGGGTCGGGTGGCGCCGGCATGGGCCCGACGGATGGCAGCGCCGCGCCGGATGTCCAACGCTTCCTGGCGGGAGTTTATCCCGCGCTGCGGCTTCCCACGTCGTACCAATGGAGGGTATCGGTGGAGAAGGGAATCGGCGCCAGCGGTGTGCTGTCATCAGCGTACCTCGGCTCGGTTGGCCGGAATCTGCTGGGTCACGAGGCATACGTCGACCCGGCCACCGGAATCCTCGAGCGCCAGGTCACGCTGAGCGCCAATTCGTCCAACTACCAGGCGCTGCACATGCGCTATACCGGGATGGTGGCGGCGAATACGTATCTTTCGGGGTCGTACACCTGGGCCCACTCCATTGACGACGGCTCGCAGGATTCGTCGGTTTTCCTGGTCCATCCCGGCTACCGGTTGAGCGAGGCGCGCGGATCGTCGAGTTTCGATGTGCGCCACGAGGTGACTGCTGCGCTCTCGTATCGCATTCCCCACGTCGTGTCTTCGTTTCGCATGCCGCCCTGGCTGGCAAACTGGACGCTCAGTGCGACGCTACGGGTGCGCAGCGGTTTCCCGATTGATATTGCGGACACCGAGCAGGCGCTGGGACAAGGATTCGACAATGTCGGGCGGCCTAATCAGGTAACGGGTGTGCCCGTCTGGATCGCCGATCCCACGGTCGCAGGAGGGCGCCGTTTGAATCCGGCAGCATTCAGCGTGCCCGCCGCCGGCACTCCAGGGACGCTGGGCCGCAACGCCATCGGTGGAAACGGCCTGGGACAACTGGATATGAGCCTGCGCCGCGAGTTCCCCCTCTTCCGCGGCGTGACGGCGGACGTGGGCCTCAACGTTTTCAACGTCCTCAATCACCCCGCCTTCGCCGATCCCGTGCCGTATCTATCGAGCCCGTGGTTTGGCCAATCCACCTCGATGCAGAACCTGATGCTGGGCTCGGGAACTCCCAATACCGGCCTTCCACCGCTATTCCAGACCGGAGGCTCGCGGTCCGCTGAATTCAGCTTTCGGATTTCGTTTTAGGGCGACGGATTCCGGGTCAAAGCCCTTCGCCTTTCAGGCGAAGACTTCCAGCAGGTTTGACCGTTGCCGCTCGAATGGCTGACGGCGTTGGTGGAAGTTGTTCTTCTCTGGGCAGGCCAAAGGGCCTGCCGTACCTAGACCTAGACCGCCGCCGGGGCGGTCACAAACATGGCGCCATCTTCTACGGAAATCTCTACTCCGGCGCTCTTCGCGGCCTCTTGTAGCGCGGCATCCAGCATCACTACCGGATTCGGGCCCAGGTCATGGCGCCGCATCAGGCCCTCGCCCTTCTTCAGCCCCACCGTCAGCATCACCTTCAGCCCGCGGCGTTTGCAGCGGACCGGCGTGCCGTCGGGCAGTTTGGTATTCATCGGCTTGAGATACGCATCCATGTAGTGCACGCCGATTCCCGACTTGTCGTCGGTGAACTGCGGCAGTTTTTCCATGGCCGCCGGATTAATGTCGCAGAGCTTGGTTTTCATAGGAACGGGACTCACTCCAACTGTCGATCGCTTGCCGGAACGCGCGAATGTGAGCGGGAGTGCTGCCGCAGCAGGCGCCCACGATGTTCGCGCCGGCCTCCAGCAGCGGTTCCACGCCGCGCACCATCTGTTCCGGCGTCTCGTCGTAAACAACCTTCATGTTAACCAGCTTTGGAAGGCCGGCATTCGGCTGGACCATCACCGGCAAGTCAGTCACTTTGCGATAGCGCAGCACCGCTTCGCGCGCCCGCTCCATGTCCATGCCGGTGCCGCAATTGAGCGCCACAATGTTTGCGCCGTTCTCTTCCATAAACTCGGCGGCGCGCTCCGGGTCAATCCCCATCATGGTGCGGAACGTGGCTCCGTCGCGAGTCACATCGTATGCCATCGACCCGATGATGCACGGCGCCTTGGCGGCGCGCGCTGCCTTCAGGCCGAGGCCTAATTCTTCGAGCGAGGTCTGCGTCTCAATGATAATGGCGTCGGCGCCGGCGTCCACCAGTGCCTTGGCCTGTTCTTCGAACGCCTCGCGCACCTGCTCTTCGGTGAAGTCGCCATAAGGCTGCAGCAGTCCGCCGAACGGTCCGATGTCGCCAATCACGAATCCACCTCGGCCGGCGAAGGCGCGGCGCGCAATCTCCACCGCCGCTTTGTTGATCTCCGCCACTTTGCCGGAGTTGCCATGGCGGTTCAACATAATGCGCGATCCGCCAAACGTATTCGTCAGAATGCAATTCGAACCGGCATCGGCGTAGCTGCGTTGAATCGCCAGCACCTTGTCGGGATGGGTGAGGTTCCAGGCCTCGCCGCACCCTCCCTGTTCCAGTCCGGCAAGCATCAACTGCGTGCCCATCGCGCCATCTCCCAGAAGCGCTCGCTCTTGAAGTACATCGAGTAATGTTTTCTTTTTCATGACGTGCGTGATGCGTGCAATGCGTAGTGGATCGTTTCCAAAACCAGGCCCCACTTGTGCGCGCGGCTGGCCGCGTCGCAATAGCAGCCTGCCGGAGCGGACGGCCGCCGCCACGCCAGCGCCTGCTGCAGCGGTTGCCCGAGCAGCGGCTTCTCTTGCGCGATGGCCTCCATCAGGGGCGCCGGGTTGGCCACAAACTGGCACATGTGTCTATAACCAGTATCGCCGGGAGAGGGGCCACAGTGTTGGTCGAGTATGGGATACCCGTTTTCGCGTGGCCCCAGTCTTACGCGATAGTCGAACGCCAGTGGCTGCCCCAGATTGGCGCAGGTGGTCCCGTCATAGCGGAAATGGGCCTCCACGCACCCATCCGCGCCCGTTCCCAGCTTGAGCCGCTCCGCGGCCCAGCGTTTCAGCGCCTTCGCATTGGCGCTGTACGATACCGGCGACGCCCGCGGCAATTCAGGCAGCCCCGGCCGATCGCGCCGATAGGGCGCGCGCCGGTATTGGCAGGGTCCGAAGCTGCAGCTTTCGCACGGCAGGCGGTCGGTGAGCCGGTGCAGATACCCGGCATGCCGCGTTAGCCCGAAGACCGCAAGCTGCGATTTCTTCGGCCGCAGCATCCCCGAGCAAAGCACCTCAAGCGGTCCCGGCAATTCGCCCAACAACGCTTTGAGATGGCCCTGCTCCGAGATATCCCACTCCGCGTAGCCCGGACTGTAATGCGGCAGCACCGCCATGCCCTGCGCTTCCGCCGATGCGCAAAGCTGCGCGCCGGTGGTGGTGATCAGTTGCTCGACGGCCGCCGACGCGAACACTTCCAGGAAGAAATACTCGTCGGGCTTTTCGTCGCGCCAAAGCTTCTGCGCTTCCTCTTCCGCTTCGGGGCCGGCACTGACCGCCACCAGAACGGCGGCATGGGCCTCCGCTTCCTCCAACGTCTTCTGTAAACGCCGGCTGGAGAACGCCGCAAGAGAGGTCCTTGACACTTCGGTGGTGTGCACCCACGGCCGGCCGTGCACGGCGTACCACTGTCGCGCCGCTTCCGCCAGTTCGCACGCGCGCCCTTCGGGCATGTGATCCCGCGGATATCCCAACAAGCGGAAGTATTCCGCGGGTTGGACGTCGACGATCATGCGGTCACCGCCTGAAACTGGCAGCCGTCCACGAAAAAATCAAAAAATCGCGGGTGTGTCTCCAGGCGGCAATGCTCCACCCTCAGCACCATCTCTTCCAACTCACGCCGCTTACTCCGGGAGAGCAGCGCCAGCGACGCGCCTTCGATGGCCGCATTGCCCACCTGCACGATGCGCGATTTCGCAATCGGCGGAATCAACCCGATCCGCGCCGCGGCCTCCACATCGATATGCCGCCCGAACCCGCCGGCCAAGTAAAATACCTCGATATCGTCGAAGCCGATGCCGTAGTTGCTGCATACCGTCTGCAGCCCGGCGACGTTGGCGCCCTTCGCCTGCGCCAGTTCGTTCACGTCGCTTTCCAGGAAGTATACGCCGGGCGCAAGCGTGATGCGATCCACGTCGTGTTCGAAGCGGCCGCGCTCGTTCATACGTCCAGTGCGCAGCAGTTCGCTCATCAGCGAAATCAACCCCGACCCGCAGATTCCCACCGGCCGGCCGCCGCCGATCACGCCCAGCTCAAACTCGCCATCGTCACGGATGCGCACGCCTTCGATAGCGCCGTCGAGCGCCGGCATGCCGCACGCAATCGCGCCGCCTTCGAACGCGGGACCGGCCGGGCACGAGGCTGCCATGATGCGATGCCGGTTGCCCAGGATCAACTCGCTGTTGGTGCCGATGTCCATCACGGCCACCAGGCGTTCCTCGTGCGCCAGGTCGATTGCCAGCATGCACGCCGCCGCATCGGCGCCCACGTGCCCGCTGACGATGGGCGCGCCGTAAACCTGCGCCGCCGGGTCGATGGGCAGGAGGCATCGCCGCCCGGTCTCCACCAGGCTGGTGTTGGCGCGCTTGCCCTGCGCCATCTCGATCTCGGTGATGGATTGGTACGGGACTCTGGCCGATGCTGTAGACATTCTGCCGGAAAAAGAGGTCACGCATGGTGGAGTTGCCCACCACCACCATCTCGCGGATTTCGCGCGGATCGCACGGGAACTCTTCGATGGCATGCGTCAAATATCCTGCCAGCGTGCGTCGCAGCAGCTTGCCGGGATGCAGCGTGTCGTACTGAATGCGTGCCATCACTTCGGAACCGCCAAAACGCTGCGGGTTTTCGAACGAAGCGTCGGCTGCCAGTTCGCCGCTCGCGAGATCGTACAGACGAACCACCACGGTGGTTGTCCCCAGGTCCATGGCGATGCCGTAGCGAGTGGAATTTATGCCGCCGGTGGCAAGACCACCAGCGCTACCGAAACCAGCGGCGCCACCAAGACCACCGGCTCCACTTTCGATCTGCATCTTGCCGCGCCGCATGGTGTGGCCCCGGACCTGTCCGTCAGTGGCCACAACCTGGGTGCTGCACGACAGCCGGAAGTTGCCGTTCAAATGGCGCTCTGGCGTTGCGGATGCCGAGAGGCAGTCCATCCCTTCCGTCACCTCTACCATGCATTCCTTGCACTTCCCCTGCTTGTGACAGGATGTGGGGACACGGATTCCGAGGCGCTCGGCGCAATCGAAGAGCGTTTCGCCGGGCGCGGCTTGAGTGCTGGTTCCGTTGATGGTGAGTGTTACGGCCACTGCGATTCGAGTTCCGCCTTTACTGCCTCGGCGACTTCCTGGGCGGAGCCGTCGCGCTGCTCTTCCTCGCTCCAGCGCCACTGCGCCAGGTAATCGTCCGAACCCTGCAGACCGCGCTGGCTTGCCAAGTGGTCGATGCGCTCCATGAAGCGCGGGTCGAGTTGCAGCGTGACCTCGTCGAGCTCGTCTTCAGCCTTGATTTGCGAGGGAACTTCCTGCCAGCGCAGAATCTTGTAGGTCGCCATGTTCGTTTCTTCGGGCATCTGCCAGGCGGAGGAACAGGTCCACCGCGGCGGACGCATTGGCGCCATACCCATCCGCGCCGATCTCGTCGGCGAACATCTGGCTGATCGGCGCTCCACCCACCGCCATCTTAATATCGCTGCGACCGGCCGCCTGGAAGCCGTCGATCACGGTCTTCATGTAAGTCATGGTGGTGGTCAGCAGAGCGCTCATCCCGATGATATCGGGTTTGCACTTGTTGGCTGCCGCCATGAACTTGTCCAGGCTCTGGTCTACTCCAATATCGTAAACTTCAAAGCCCGCGCCTTCCGCCATCATGCACACCAGGTTCTTGCCGATATCGTGCAGGTCGCCGCGCACTGTGCCCATCAGCAGTGTGCCGATGCGGCGCGTGGTGCTGTCCTTGGCGCTCAACAGCGGCTTCAACACCGACATCCCAGCCTTCATGGCGCGCGCGGCAATCAGCACTTCCGGCACGTAGAGAACGTTGTGTTTGAAGTCTTCGCCCACCACACTCATGCCCGCGATGAGACCCTCATTGAGAATCTCCTGCACCGGCCGGCCCGCAGCCAGGGCGTCGATGGTGCGCTGCTCCACTTCCTTGGCGTTGCCCTCGTACAGAAACTGATTCATCAGGGCATAATCGATCATTTGCTGCCCCTTGCGGCGCTGGCCATGCGGTTGGCGTTGAACTCTTCCAGCGCTTCCTGCATGGCAAGAATATTCTCGCGCGGCATACCGGGACTGGTCCCTCCGCCCACGCTCAGGATGATGCCCTCGCCGCCCGATCCCTCCAGCACGTCGAGCGTCGCTTCCTTCACTTCGTCGGGCGTGCCGCGCACCGCGATTTCGAGAGGGTTCACGTTGCCCATCAGGCACATGCGATCGCCCACGCGCCGCTTCACTTCGCGAATGTCCTTCTGCTTGCCCCAGTTCAGCACTTGGAAGCCGGCGTCAGGCAGGTGATCCAGGCAGGCGTCCACCTCGGCATCGTTATGGTAGACCTTGATCCAATCCTCTGGAAACGCGTCGCAGATCCGCTTGAGGTAAGGATGCGCGAACTCCATGTAGTGTTCTTCGTTGATGAAGCCCACAATGTCGTCGAGAATGAAAATGCTCTCGACCGTATCGCCCATAACCTTGTGCTGCGCCTTCAGCCAGTCGATCACCACGCGCGTGCACAGGTCGATCAGCTTGTGCGCGCCCTCCGGATTCTCCACCAGATCGATCATGAAATGGGTGGTGCCTCGAACAAATCCCGCCGTGCAGAGAGGACCGCGCGATGTCACCATCGGCAGAATATAGCCGTGGTCGAGGATGCGCTGGCGGTGCATCCCGATGCGGTGCAGTGTCAGAGCCGCGAACCCGTCAGCCTCTACTTCATACTCCGGAAACTGGTCGATATCCTCCAGGCGGTACAGCGTGTGGTACTCGCTGGGGGTGTTGTCCTGCCAGAACTTGATCTTCGCCCCGAGCACCGACGGTTCGGCCGCCATCCCGTACTCCATCCACCATGAAGGTACAAAGATAATGTCTGGATATTCCCGCATTATCTTGAGGTTGGCCTCGAACCAGACTTCCGGGTCCAGGAAGTAGTCCAGGTGTTTGATGCCGAGATAGCCAGGCATCCAGGGGCTGTCGATGATCATGGCCATCGGGATCTTGTCCAGCTTTTCCAGCCGGGCGGCCCGTTTAAACGTTTTCCACTGTTGCGGCAGCATTCAGGGTCCTTGCCAGTATTTAGTTTCATGGTACAACAATACTGTCAAGAAGGCACAAAAAAAGGGCCGGAAGTCGGAGTAGGTGGGGTCCAAGCCCCGACTTCTGGCCCGCAGCCCTCGTTACAGGGTGCCCATTTTGCCCGAGTGATAATCCTCAATCGCCTCCCGGATCTGTTCCTGCGTATTCATCACGAACGGACCACGGCGGGCCACCGGCTCTCCGATCGGCTGCCCCGCAATCAGCAGCAGGCTCAGCGGTGTGGATCCCACGTTGCGCACCTCGATGGCCTCGGTCGAGCGGTCGAACAGGGCCACCTGGTTGTCGGAAGCGCGAGCCGCTCCAAAGGCCGCTTGTCCTTGGACGACATAGGCGAAGGCGTTCTCCGTGCGCGGCACTTCCTGTGTGAACTCGGCGCCCGGTGCCAGCGTGGCATGCAGGTAGAGGATGGGAATACGCGTTTCGATTACGCCCTTCACTCCGAGCGCCTCACCTGCTACCACCTTTACTTGTACCGAACCATCGGCGTTGCGTGCCACCGGAATGCGGTTGGATGGCGTGTCCTGGTAGCGCGGCTTGATCATTTTGTCCTGGCTCGGCAGGTTGATCCAGAGTTGGAAGCCGTGCAGCCGGCCACCGTTCTTGTCCATGCTCTCGCCAGGCAATTCGGAGTGGATCAGGCCCGAGCCGGCGGTCATCCATTGCACGTCCCCGGGTCGCAGCAGTCCGTGGTTGCCCCACGAATCGCGATGCTGGAACTCGCCCGAAAGCAGATAAGTTACGGTTTCAAAGCCGCGATGCGGATGCGGCGGAAAGCCGCGCGCGGCGCCCGGCGCCATATCCATGGGGCCCATCTGGTCGAGAAGCAGGAACGGGTCCAGGTCCATGAGGAAGCTGCCGGGAAAGGCGCGGCGAAGCTGGACGCCATCGCCGTCGGTGGCCAGGGGCGCGGTGAAGATGCGGGTGGCGGTGCGGGTAGGAGTGGTTGTCTGTGGCATATATTATCTTGACCTCAAGATAATTGATGCTACCCTGGAATAAAGGATTCACATGCAGACCAGCGGCACCCACCTGTGGCTGATTCTTTGGAAAGCGTACGACACCCTGCGTGCCCGCGCCGAATGTCACATCCACTCGCTCGGCATCGGCTTCTCCGATTTCGCGGTCCTGGAAACGCTGTTACATAAAGGTGCCATGCCGGTCAACACGCTGGGGGCGAAAGTCCGCCTGACCAGCGGCTCCATCACCGCTCTGGTAGATCGTTTGGAAAGCAAGGGCCTGCTGGAACGCCAACCGCATCCCGAGGACGGCCGGACGCGCATGGTGCATCTCACCGCTGCCGGCAAAAAGCTGATCGCCTGCGCCTTCGCCGACCACGAAGCTGCCATGGATCGCGCAACCGCGGGTCTGACCCCGGCGGAGAAGGCCCAAGCAGCGGAACTCCTGAAGAAGTTGGGACTGTACGCCCAGGAGCTTTAGCCCACCGCCGAGCCTTTCAAAGGTTCCAAAATCTTCCTGAGTTTATTTTTGTCGCGAGGTGCAACTGCAGGCAGATACAGGGGTTACAATCCGCATATGCGTATCTCACTCCGCAAGTTGCTCGGCTATATTTTGATGGGCGCTCTGTGCATGACGCCCGTGATTGCCTCTGCTGAAAGCTCTTTCCAGCAGGGAAAAAAGAAGGGCGGGAAAAAAGGAGGCAAGCGCGGCGGCTCCAAGAAATCTCCGACCAAGGGCGGAGGCCGTAGCGGATCTTCCACCTAATGGAGGGCGTTAGACAGAATACCGACTATCCGAATGGGCTGGGATCTCATCGTGGGGCAGGTTTCAACCTGCGGTGGGCTTCGGCCCGCCAATCCCGAACGTCCGACGACCGTCTGCACGGACTGAAGTCCGTTGCAGACTGAAGCCTGCCCCACGAATAATTATCAAGTATTCGACAGGCCCAGAGGCATGTCCCCACGGTCTTACACGAAGCTCTTGAGCCTCGCCTCCACCTTCTCCGTCAATTCCTCCGCGGTCGGAAAGCGATCACGATTCACGGTGATCGGCAGCGACTCAATCAATTGCTCGTAGGTCGGCGCCGGATCGTACTTCACCGCCGAATAGCCGAGAATGTCGGCCAGCCTGCACGCTACCTTCGCCGTTTGCAGCAACTCCGAATCCTTCACGCTCAGCTCGTCATGATGATGCTGACAAGTGGTCGCGAACCCCACCGGCAGTCCCCAGTTCTTCACCAGCCACGCTCCGGCCAGCCCGTGATCCACATTCAGCACCGCACGTTCGGCGCGCAGCACATGATCTATGTCTTTGAAGCTGCTGTTCAAAACCGGCGAATACTCAATGGAATACGATTTCAGCAATCCGAGCCTGCCCACATCATGCAGTAAGCCCACCGAGTACGCCGTCTCCGGTGTGATCTGGAAGATCGAACAGATTCGCTCCGCGATCACCGCGCAAGCCGCACTATGCCGCCAGCATTGCCGCACTAGCGGCCCGCCGTTGCCCAGATAGCTTCGCATGGCCACGGTTACTGCCAGGGTCTTAATCCGGTCCAGCCCCAGGACAGCGATGGCGTGGCGCAGGGCCACAATTCGGGAAGGAAAGCCAAACAACGAAGAGTTCGCCAGAAACAGCACATCTGCGGCGAACGCCGGGTCGCACTCCATGACCTTCGACAGTTCCCTGAGTTCTATATTCGGGTTCGCCGATAGCGTGAGAAGCTGATTCGCAATCGCATTCAGCGGCGGTAAGCTGCACAGCCTTACCGGCATCGTGACGGAATCGGTGTCCAGAACGCTGTCTGTCTGAGCATGCGTTGGTACGGAAGTGGGGACGGTGTCCGCCACCTTGCAGGAGATTTCGGCCATCGCCTCCTTATCGGACGTTCGGCCGCCGCTTTTCCGGAGAATTTTCAGCGACCAATCGCCGCTCTACCACCAGCGCGAGCGTTCGCGGACCTCGCGCGCGATTTCCCGGGCTGCCGAGCCGCTTCCAGCCGCACCTGGCGTAGTTCCCGCTGTAACTCCATGCGATCATACGAGGTCCAGTGATTGCGCGCCAGATCCAGACGCCGCGTCTCGGCGCGGTCGCGGGCCGCTTGCACACGATCCTGCCGGTCAAACCGTTCCGCTGCCAGCCGGGACTGCCGGGCATCGCGCTCGGCTTCCAGCCGGTCGCGTCGGGCTTCCGCGCGTTCTCGCTGCGCTTCGGCGAAGTCGTAACTGTACCAGCGGCTTTGCCCAAAGGCGCAGGTCATGAGGAGGAGTGCGGCGATCGCAAGTTTCATTTGTCGGTCCTTTCATTGCTTATACTGCGCCGCCGCGATTTGGTTACGCTATCTTTGTTAACGATGCGCAGATTTCTCCCGATTCTCGCCCTCCTGCTGCCGCTTGCAGCTCAAACTTTCGACCCCAAACTCTACTCCGGCCTGGAATGGCGCATGATTGGCCCCTTCCGCGGCGGGCGTACTGTGGGCGCGGCGGGCATCGCCGATCAGCCCAACGTTTTCTACGTGGGCGTTAACAACGGCGGCGTCTGGAAGACTGACGACTTCGGCATGACCTGGAAGCCCATCTTCGACTCCCAACCCACGGGTTCCATCGGCACGATCGCGGTGGCTCCCTCCGCCCCCGAGACCATCTACGTCGGCAGCGGCGAAGGGCTGCAGCGTCCCGACCTTTCCGTGGGCGATGGCATTTACAAATCCACCGATGCCGGCAAGACATGGAGCCATCTCGGGCTGCGCGACGGCCAGCAGATTCCCGCCATCATCGTCGACCCGCGGAATCCCAACCGGCTTTTCGTCGCCGTGCTCGGCCATCCCTACGGCCCCAACGCCGAGCGCGGTGTCTTCCGCTCCACCGATGGCGGACAGACTTTCGAGAAGGTCCTATATAAGGATGACCGCACCGGCGCGGTGGACCTGGCCTTCGACCCGCGCAATCCCCAGACTGTCTACGCCGTGCTCTGGCAGGCTCAGCAGGGGCCGTGGGAAAACGGCGCGTTCATCGGTCCCAATAGCGGCCTCTTCAAATCCACCGATGGCGGGGCCACGTGGAATCAGTTGACCGGCGGCCTGCCCACGTTCGCGCAGGGACTGGGGCGAATCGGCATCGGCATCGCGCCCAGCGATCCCACTCGCATCTACGCGCTGGTGGAATCCCGCGAGGCCGGCGGCCTCTACCGTTCCGACAACGCGGGCGTTTCCTGGAAGCTCGTCAATAAGGAGCAGCGAATCTACGGCCGCGGCTCCGACTTCGCCTGCGTCCGCGTCGATCCCAAGAATAAAGACGTGGCCTACGTCGCCAACACCTCTACCTACCGCAGCACCGATGGCGGCCAAACCTTCACCGCCATCAAAGGCGCGCCCGGCGGCGACGACTATCACACCATTTGGATCAACCCATCCAACCCCAACATCATTCTGCTGGCGCTCGACCAGGGCGCCACCATCAGCGTGAATTACGGCAAGACGTGGAGCTCGTGGTACAACCAGCCCACCGCGCAGCTCTATCACGTGAGCACCGACAACCAGTTCCCCTACTGGGTGTACGGCGGCCAGCAGGAGAGCGGCTCAGTGGGCATCGCCAGCCGGGGCAACGATGGCGGTGTCACTTTCCGCGACTGGCATTCCATGGGCGCGGGCGAGTACGCTTACGTGACCGCCGATCCGCTGAACCCCAACTTCGTTTACGGCGGCGGCATGGGGCGGGGAAGAACTGCGGTGACCCGCTTCGATAAAACCACGGGCACGGTGGAGGACGTCGGGCCGCCGGGAGACAATCGCCATTTGCGGACCGCGCCCGTGATCTTCTCTACCGTAGATCCGCGCATCCTCTACTTCGGCACCAACATGATGCACCGTACCACCGACGGCGGCCAGCACCTGGGAAACCATCAGCCCCGATCTTTCGCGGGAAAAGTACGACCTCCCGGCCAGCGTCGCTGCCTACTCCGAACTGGCCCAGAGGCAGGCCACGCGCCGCGGCGTGGTCTACTCCATTGCGCCCTCCCGCCTCAGTGTGGACACCATCTGGGCAGGCACCGACGACGGACTCATCCAAGTTACTCACGATGCCGGCAAAACCTGGAAAGACGTGACGCCGCCCGGCTTGCAGCCCTGGAGCAAAGTGGCGCAGCTCGACCCGTCTCACTTCGACGATCAAACCGTTTACGCCGCCATCAATCGTCTGCGCGTGGACGATATGAAGCCGCACATCTACCGCACGCACGATGGAGGCGCCACCTGGCAGGAGACAGTGCGAGGTCTGCCGGACGGTCCGGTCAATGTGGTCCGCGAGGATTCGGTGCGCAAGGGGTTGCTCTTCGCCGGCACGGAGGTCGCGGTGTTCGTATCTTTCAATGACGGCGACGATTGGCAGCCGCTGCGCTTGAACATGCCCGCCACGTCCATCCGCGACCTGGTGCTGCACGATGACGATATTGTGGTGGCGACGCACGGTCGCAGCATTTGGATTCTCGACGATCTTTCGCCGTTGCGCCAACTGACCGCTGAGACCCATCTCTACGCTCCGCGCGTGACCTATCGCCTGCCGCGCAACACCAACACCGATACGCCCATGCCGCCCGAGGAGCCGGTGGGCAAGAATCCGCCCGACGGTGCGATTCTTTATTACAACCTGAAAACCGCCGAGCCCGTGAGCATCGAGATTCTCGATGCAGGGAATCGCGTGGTACGCCGTTTCTCCAGCGAAGACCAGGCGCCGCCACCCGATCCGACGCTCGACGTTCCCACTTACTGGCTCCGCCCGTTCCTGAAGCCGGCCACTGACCCCGGAATGCATCGCCTGGTCTGGGATCTGCACGGCCCGCCCGCACCAGGAGGGAGCCGCCGCGACGACGAGCCGCCTATTTCGGCCATCGTAGGAGACACCCCGGTACGGGAAGGGGAGTGGATGCCCCCGGGAGAGTATCAAGTCAAGCTAACCGCCAACGGGCAAACCTTCACCCAGCCTCTAAGTGTCAAGCCCGACCCCAGGAGGTAAGTAGCGCCGGTGGCAAGACCACCGGCGCCACTGCTACCAGACCCGGCATGCCGGAGCATGCACCATCGGTTGCCCCGCCTGACAGCTAAATGCCTTCTGAAACTCCGGCATATTCGAAATCGGACGATTCACGCGAAATCGAGGCAGCGAGTGCGGATTGCTCATCACCTGATTGCGCGCCGCTTCTGGACGCTCGTCTCCGCACCAACTGAACGCATAGTTCAGAAAGAACCGCTGCCGCGCCGTGAGCCCGTCAGCCTCCGGCGCATCGAGCGATTTCCCCTGGGCCTGGTAATCCTTCTCCAGCGCGAGCATCGCCAGATGCAGCCCGCCGTTGTCCGCCGTGTCCTCGCCCGCCGTCAACTCGCCGTTCTGTTTGACGCCGTATTCAGGAATCTCCTGCGAATACTGCTGCACGATGCACTTGTCCTTCTCGTCGTAGCGCTTCGTATCGTCCGCCGTCCACCAGTCGCGCAGATTCCCCTTCTCGTCGAACTTGCGCCCTTGGTCGTCGAACCCGTGGATGGCCTCGTGCCCGATCACCGCGCCCATGCCGCCCAGGTTCGAGGAATCGTCCATGTCCCCGCCGAAATAGGGATGCTGCATGATGCCCGCCGGAAAGTTGATGGTATTCATCTGCGGATCTTCGTACGCATCCACGGTGGAAGGCGTCATGATCCACTCCGTGCGGTCGATGGGCTTGCCGATCTTGTTAATCTGCCGCCGGAATTCGAAGGCGGTCGCCGCGCTGGTATTTGCCAGATAGTTCGACGGCGTCACCTTCACGGAGCCGTAGTCGCGCCACTTGTCCGGATAGCCGATCTTGGGCAGTGTGGAATCCTGCTTGACCATCGCCTGCTTCTTGGTGGCATCGCTCATCCAGTCCAACTGCCGGATCTCCGTAGTCAGCGCGTCGCGAATCTCGCCCACCAACTTGTTGGCCCGCGCCTTACTCTCCGCCGGAAAAGCGATATTCACGTACGCCTGCCCCAGCGCCTCGCCGAGCATCCGGTCTGCCGCCGAAACACACCTGCGCCACAGCGGCAGCATCTGAGGCGTTCCGTTGAGCGCCGTGGAGAAAAAGTCGAAATTGGCCTGCACGAAATCCTTGCTTAGGAATGACGCCGCCCGATGGATAGCCCACCACCGCAGATATGCCTTCCAGTCATCCTCTGACCGGGACTTGATCTGCTCCTCCAACGCGCTGAGGAACCGCGGCTCACTCACGATGTAGAACGGCACCGCCGGGGCATTCACGCGCTTGAGGTAGTCGTCCCAATCGAAATCGGGCACTGCCGTTTTGAGCTCGGCCAGCGTGCGCTTATTGTAGATTTTTTGCGGATCGCGCCGCGTCACGTTATTCATTGACGCCTTGGCGAAGGCCGTCTCCATCTCCATCACCACGCGCGCATGCTCCGCGGCCTTCGACGCCGGCTCGCCCGCCAGTTCGAACATCTTCTGCACGTGCTGCACGTACTTTGCGCGCAGATCCTGATTGCGCTGGCTGGCGCCGAGATAGTAGTCGAGTGAAGGCAGCGCCATGCCCCCCTGGTCGATCTGCGCCACTACTTTGGAGGCAACCTCCAGATCCTGCACGGGACCGAAGCCGAATCCAGGCGATTTCGTGGAATTATCGTCCCCCTCCCACGCCGCCTGAAAATTCATGTGGAGATACGCCAACAGCCGCGACAGCTCCTTCTTCGATTTCATGCCGTCGATGGTGTTCAGGTGCGGCTGCAGCCAGGCCTTGCCGTTGGCGTTGCGGCCGCTCTCATCCATGCAACTCTGCCAGAAATCGCCGATCTGCTTCTCGCTCCCGGTGGCCTTGGAATTCGCCGCGGCCTTTTCCAAAGCATTGCGCAGAATCGTCTGGTTGTACAGGAACACCGGCTGCGCCACGCTGGTGCTGGCCATATCCGCCGGAATCGGATGCGCGGCAATCCATTTCGAGCACGAATACTGAAAGAAGTCCGTGCACGGATCTTTCGACTTGTCGATCCAGGAGACGTTGAACTTCTCCAGGCTCGGCAAATCCACCGGAGTATAGTTGCGAACTTGTGCGGCGGCACATCCTGCGAGTAAAGAAGCGAGGAGTAAACGTTGCATGTAGGACCTCGGATCCAGTCTAGACGAACGAACGCCCAAAACGTGCCGGTTCCGAGCCTGGGGACTACTCCACCCGCAGCGCATCCATTGGATCGAGCCGCCCCGCGCGCCGCGCCGGAAAGTACGCCGCCGACAGTCCCACCGCGCTCAGCAGGGCGGCGGCCGCCGCTAGTGTCACCGGATCGTGAGCCGTAATCCCGAACAGAAGCGACTGGAAACTGCGCCCCAGCAGCAAAGTTCCGCCCAGCCCCACGGCCAGTCCGATCGCCAGCAGGCGCCCGATCTCCACCAGCAGCATCGCGGTCACCTGCGCCCGTTCGGCTCCCAGCGCCAGCCGGATGCCCAGTTCCCGAGTGCGCCTCTCCACCGAATAGGCGATCACTCCATACAGCCCCGCGCTGGCCAGGAGCAGCCCGAGAAATCCGAATGCGCCCGATAGGATCGCCAGCATCCGTTCCTGCTGCATCATTCCATTCAGCATGCTCGCCACTGGCGCAGCGCTTTCGATGGTGATCGATGGAACCTGTTCGTGGACTGCCTCTTTCACCGCTGCCGCGAACTTTGCCGGCTCTCCCGGCGTGCGCAATGCCGCGACGAACAAGGCCAGCCTTCCCTGCTGCGCCATTGGCAAATACAGGATCGGCAGAAACTCCTCTCGCGGGTTGTGCGCTCGCACATCGTGCGCCACTCCCACCACCTGCATCTGCTGTCCGGTTTCATAAGCCACCATGCTGCCCACGGGATTCGCCGCCCCGAACAGCCGCCTCGCTGCCGTCTCGCTCAACACTGCCACGGGCGGCGTTTCTTTGCGGTCGTCGCCCGAAAGCGCGCGGCCCGCCAGAATCGGAATCTTCATCGTCTCGAAGTAACCGGCGGAGACCGTTGCCTGCATTGCGGTTACGGCGCGCGCGGGCTGGCCCACAACGGAGATCGCCGAAAATGTCTGCATCCTGGTCAGCGGCCCCGGACCGCCCAGCGCAGCCGAACGCACGCCTGGAATTGCATTCAGCCGGTCCCAGAGCGGCTGTGCGGATGACGGATCGCGCATCGCCATTAGTGCCCGGTCCACCTTGAACTTCACCAGGAGCAATCCCTCCTGCCGGTAGCCGAAGTCCTGCGTCTCCAGGTTGCGGAAGGAATGCGCCAGCATCGAGGCGCCGCTCACCAGCGCCATCGACACCGCGACTTGCGCCGTCACGAACCAGCGGGACAGTTTCACCGGCCCGCGGCCCGCGCTCGCCCGCCGGTTGGACTGCAGCGCGGCATTCACGTCCACCCGCGTGGCGAAGATTGCCGGCGCGATGCCAAACAGGATGACGGCCGCCCCGGAAATCGTAGCCAGGAAAGCCAGCAGCCGCACATCCGGCGCCAGATCGAGTTGCAAGTGTTGCGCGCCCTCGGCCAGATTCACCAGTGCTTTCGACCCCCACGCCGCCAGCGCAAATCCCAGCCCCGCACCCGCCGCGGCCAGCAGCGTGCTTTCCGTCAGCAGTTGGCGGAACAGCCGCCCGCGTCGCGCTCCCAGAGCCAACCGCACGCCCATCTCATGCGCACGCGATGCCGCGTGCCCCAACAACAGGTTCGCCAGATTGCAGCACGCCATCAGCAGCACTAGTCCGGCGATCGCCATCAGCAGTCGCAGCGGCGCTGAATACTGCGCGGACAACTCGCCCAGCCCCTGGCCGCCCGGCCGCAGCTTCATCGAAAACGATGTGGCATGCAGGGAATGCGGACTGAGATCGTGCAATTCCGAATAGAGGGCGCTCAACTCAGCCTGTGCACGCCGCCTGGGAACGTCCGGCCTGAGACGCCCCATGGGGGTCAGTGACGCGCTTCCTTTATTGGTGAGCCAGTTCTGGAAGGCGCTATGTGGTGGCCATACTACTGGCTGCGCGCGCATGGGAATCCAGACGTCGGGAGCGTTTCCCACGGTCTCGCCGAAGAAGCCGCGGGGCGCTACTCCCACAATCGTCAGCGCCGCCCCGTTCACGCGAACCGCGCGCCCCAGCACGCCCGCGTCGCCTCCGAATTCGCGCTGCCAATACCCGTAAGAAATCACTGCCACTGGCGCTGACGCCGCCTCGTCATCCTCCGGCAGAACGGTCCGGCCCACCGCTGCGCCTGTCCCGAGCACCTGAAAATACGCGCCACTGACCAGGCGCGCGTGGACCGCACGGTCGGCTTCGCTCTCGCCCTGCTCCACATCGCGGGCTACTAACATACCCGAAAGCGTCGTCTGCCGGGCCGCCAGCTCGCGGAATAAAGGATGGCTGACGGTGGGGAAGGTGATGTCGCCGCTCGACCCTTTCTGCTCCGCATCCAATGCCACCAACTGCTCGGGATTCCGGACCGGCAGCAGCCGCAGCACCACCGCGTCCAGCACGCGGAAAATCGCTGTGTTCGCCCCGATCCCAAGCCCCAGGGTCAGAATTGCCGCCGCCGCGAACCCTGGTTTGGCGGCAGTCTGTCGCAGCGCATAGCGCACGTCCCGCGCCAACGAATCGAGCCACGGCAGCCCGCGATGTTCGCGATGGATCTCACGAATCGCCGTTAGATTGCCGAACTCCCGTCGCGCCGCTGCGCGCGCCTCTTTGAGGGGCAATCCCCGCCGTGCATATTCCGCCGCGAGTTCGTCGATATGTAACGCCGCTTCTTCGTCGAATCGCGCCTCATTCGCCGCCCCGCTGAACAGGCAGCGAAGGCGTGTCCACCAACTTCGAACATTCGGGAAGCTTACGGTAGACCTGTTGTCCATCAACAGGAGTATGCGATTGTTTCTGTAGAAAGTCAACAGGGAGGACTGTGTCGTCGAAGACATAGGTTGCGCTTGACATCTCAAGGCTGTCGTAATAATCCTTTGGTATGCAGCGCCCGGCAGTTTCGAAACAGGCAGCGATCTTCGGCTGCATGGCAGTCGGGATGCTGCTGCAGGGAGTCTGGGGCCAGGAACAGCGACCGGCGAAGCCGCAGTTCGAAGTGGCATCGATCAAACCCAACAATGGATGTGAAGGCTTGCCCAGAGCTGGGAACCTCAGTCCTTCGCCGGGGCGGTTGGAGATGCCTTGTGTCGATCTGCGCAGTCTGATTCAGGCCGCCTTTGGCACCTTCGGCGACGGTGTCAGCGTAAACACGCAGCCGCTCCACATGGAAGGCGGACCTTCGTGGATGCAATCCGAACATTACAGCCTGTCGGCGAAGGCCGATGGGCCGGTGCGCACGGAAATGCTGGCCGGTCCGATGCTCCAGGCGCTTCTCGCGGATCGCTTTAAGTTGAAGACGCATCGCGAATCGCGGGAGATGCCGGTGTATGCACTGACCGTGGCTAAGGGCGGCCTCAAGGTGCAGGCGTTAGCGGAAGGCGCGTGCACACCGCTTGACCTCTCGCATCCGCCGGAGACGCCGAAGTCTGGCACTCCCCCGCCAAACCTCTGCGGCGTGATGATGATGGGACCGACCGCGAAAGGAGAAATGATGCTTGAAGTGCGCGGGTCGACCATGACACAGTTCGCGCAGAGACTGTCAGGACGACTAGACCGGTCCGTCGTGGATAAGACCGGCCTTCGCGGCATGTTCAATTTCCATCTGGAGTTCGCGCCCGATCCGAACATACCCGGCCAAGCCCTCCCCGGCGGCCGCGGTGGGGATGCGGGCGGCGCAGCCAATCCCGGCAGTCCCCTGCCGCCCCCTGACACGATGCCCAATCTGTTCGCGGCCCTGCAGGAGCAAATCGGGTTAAAGCTTTCGTCCGACAAGGGGCCGGTCAGTTTCCTGATTATCGATCACGTGGAAAAGCCGACCGCGAATTGACCGCGTCCCCCCGCGGCTTAACGGCGAACTGCCACTTATCTCGTCGTATCAACACGGATTTTGCGTTCGCGAGTAGACACTCTACACAAAAAAGAGTAGAATGCCTACACAATGGGTGATCAAGAAACCTCCCGCATCGAGTTGCTCCAAGGGACACTCGACCTGCTCGTCCTCCGCACCCTGCTAAGTGGACCCGCTCACGGCCATGCGATTGCCAAGCACATTCAGCGAACCTCGGAAGACCTGCTTCAGGTGGAGACAGGATCGTTATATCCAGCGCTCCATCGTCTCGAAGCGAGGGGTTGGATCAGCGCCTCCTGGGAGCCTTCGACGACAGGCGCGCGGGCCAGGCTATATCGCTTGACGGCGCGCGGACGCAAACAGCTTACGGCCGAACAATCCAAGTGGGAGGCTTTCTCCCGCGCCATGGGGTTGATCTTGAACCCAGTGGATCAGGAGGTCCAATGAACTCTTTCTTTCGCAAGTTGAATTGGCTGACGAAGCGGTCTTGCAAGGAAGCAGAGCTGCGCGAGGAATTGCAATTCCACCTCGAGGCCGAGGCGAAGCAGCGGCGCGAGGGTGGATCGCCAAGCGACGAGGCCAAATGGTTTGCGCGGCGTGAACTGGGCAACCTCGCACTGGTAGCGGAAAGCACTCGCGCATCGTGGGGCTGGACGTGGACGCCGGCATCGTAGTTCGAACGGCCGTCGAGGCGGCATCCATCATCGCGGCTGTGCGTCAAGGTATATGGTCGCTGGACAGGAATCAACCGGTGGCGCGTATTCAGACCTTGGAAGAGATCGTCGGCCGCCAACTATCCACATCCTCCCAAAGCACGGCTCTGTTGGGCGCATTCGCTTTGCTGGCGTTGCTCCTGGCATCGTTGGGGATCTACGGATTACTTTCGTACGCGGTAACTCAGCGCACTAACGAAATCGGCGTGCGCATGGCCTTAGGCGCCACCTCAGGAGAGATATTGCTCTCCTTCGGCAAACGGGGTCTGGGGTTGACGATCACCGGGCTCGCGATCGGCTTGGTCTTCGCAGCGGTTGCAGCGCGCTCCATGACCGCTCTACTCTACGGCTTCCGGCCCGACTATCTGCCAACGGTCGCCGCGGTAGCGCTCATTCTGCTGGCGGTGGCGTCTTTGGCCTGTTTGGTTCCGGCGCGCCGCGCGTCGCGAGTCGATCCGGTGGTTGCCCTACGGAACGAATAACTCGACTACGAACACAGTTAACAAGTGACCTGCTGAAACGAATTCCGATGCGTGATCACTAAAGATAAGGAGGCAGATGTTGTGCCACTTTATCGCGCTTCCATCGCACTCTCCCATCTCACATGCGGACGAGGCGGTGTGCTCTATCTAACGCAGACCGATATACTCCCTGCTTCTCAGGATGTAGATTCGTCTGGCCACCGCACATAGCAGAGGTTGCCGATGAATCGCAATAGCAGTCTGCTCGCTGGGATGCTTGTCGCTTTGGCGCTTTTTGGCGTCTCGAGTCAGCCAAGTAAGAGTCCCGAAACTCCTTCGGCGGAAGGGACCAGGAAGTCCAAATCGCCCTCCACCACAAGCACACACAACGCTGATACATCCATCCTCTCTTCCTCGTGCACCGAGATTGCGAAACGCCTGCAACGCTTTGTATCCGGCGCAACTATCCCAGTCGAATCCTGGCTTCTGCCGGACTCCTGCTATGAATCCGGCGCAGCCCAGGTTCCAGCGAAAAACGTGCAGGTCCGGTCTGACGTTCATTTTGCCATTGCCACGGTTCCAGACCCTGATTCGACCCATCTTTCCCTGTTATTCGATCGACTTGTCGAGTCCACTCAACAGGCGGCACAGGACAACAATTACTCCTACGACTCTTCGTGGTTTCCGTGGAACCCCACGGACAAGGATTACCCGTTGACTGCCGATCGGCAGGCGGCGGGAGCGCTGCAAGACATCGAGCAGACGCAGCCCGGTGTGATGTTATTTCGACGGGCGCTTCACGCTTCCGACGATCCTTATGGCGGTGGGCTTGTGATCTTCGTAGTGGGAGAGCAGCCGACTGGCGGAATTCGCGACGAGCAGTTCGAGAATGCCCTGGCTTGGATCGGCCGGCTGGGAGGACTCGACGGCGCCAGGGGCCTCCGTATTCTGGGGCCGACATTCTCAGGATCGCTTCCCTCGCTGCAACGCGCCCTAGCGCCTTATCTCGATTCCGACAAGGAAGGCCATTCCTGCGTTTACGTGTCGAGCGGCACCGTCTCCTCGTCGCTTGGTCCGCGATGGTTTGGTGACTGGCTGCAGCGCAAGAGACCAGGTTCTCGCTTTCGAACCGCGATGGAGAGCGATTCGCTCATGGTGAATCGTTTCTGCCAGTATTTGAGGGATCAACGCTACGATGTGAGTCACGTCGCGTTCCTTTCCGAAGACGACACGGCCTTCGGCAGAGGCACGCCCGATCCCAAAATCAAGCCGGAACTGCCATGCGATGGCTCCATTGACCTCTACTATCCACGTGATATCGCCACGCTGCGCTCGGCGTATGAGCAGCAATCGGTGCTCAATGCGACAAAATCCTTTTCCAATGGCAGCGCTCCTTCCACCACGCTGCGCGGAGATTTGAGCGAGCCAACCTCAGGTAGTCACGACGCAGTGCGCCGCTATGGCGGGCAGGTGACGCCGCTAGCCCAAGAGGCGATCCTGCTGGACATCGTCAACCGCCTGGCTGAGAGAGAGGTTCAATTCGTCGTGGTCAGAAGCACGAGTTCGCTCGATGAGATCTTTCTCAGTGAGTTCCTGCGCAGGTCGTACTCGCAGGGCCGTGTGGTGATCGATGGCGCGGACCTCCTCTTCAATCGGGGAACGGAGGGTAGGTCATTGCGGGGAGTCATGATGCTGACCCCCTACCCTTTGCTGACGGCAGAGCAGGATTGGACGTCATCGCTGCTCAAGAGCCGCACAGGCGGCTACCGCACGTTTGCAGAGGACACTGCGGAGGCGGTATACATCGCGGCACGCGAACTTCTTCGCGATCCTCAGTTGAAGAGCGAGATTCCGATCCACGATTATGCTCCGCCGGCCTGGGCGTTCGATCGTGGCGACGACCGGGCAGAAAATCAGCGGCCGGCTACGTGGATTGGTGTGATTGGCCGCCGGAAATTCTGGCCGGTTGCCGTGCTGAATTCGCTTACCATGAATGACCCGAAATTGTCCGGGTCACTGCCGCCCTCGCTGGAGCGAGGGGACGGCCTTCGGATCAGCAAGGGGGAGGCGAATCCCGTGCGCTTTCCTATTGCAATGTGGATGTTCCTGCTTGTCTGTTGCGGCTGGAGTTGGTGTCACGCGTACTTTTGCTGGAACGGTTCGATCATGGGATCGCCGCGCGCCCTTGCCTATTTCGCTCCCACCGATCGGCCCCAGCACGCCGTCCTGGTCGCGTTTGGCAGTGTGCTGATCGCAATGCTCGCCGTAACTGTTGCGACGGCCTCGGGGCTCTTTTCGGTGCTGCTGGGAACCATTCCACTTGAAGGCCACCGCGCCCACGCGCGGCTTGCCGGCGTGGTGCTTCTGCTGACCTTTGTTGGGGCCGTGGCCGCCTATGCCGGAACATGCAGGGTCCCACCGCTGTGCGCCTCGGGCCTTCCCGTGAAGAACACGAAGCGCTGGCGCGAGATGGTCGCGGGTGTTGCCATCCTAGCCCTGCTCGCATACTGGGCCGAGCAACTGTCACTCTTGTTCGGTTTGACGCGAGCGAATCTCATTCCCACCATCTGGCGAAGTGTCAATCTGATGGACGGCGTATCGCCGCTGTTACCGGAGTTGCTGCTGCTCATTGGCGTCTATCTGTGGTTTTGGTGCGGCCTGCGTGGACTGGCTCACTTCGGCGACGACCGGCCGCAACTGCCGAGACTAGCCGATCTGCCAAAATCGGAAGACAACCACTCGAGGATGCCCATGTTCAGTTGGGAGGTGGCCGGCTTGTCTGTGGAACGTGCGGCGCTCCCACTGACCAGGTGGTATGCAGGCAGGCTCCTGGCGATTTTTGGAATTACCGTTACCGTCTCCGCGATTGCGTTGCAAGGAATCTGGATCCGCACCCTGGGAGAACGCGCCTTTGGTTCCCTGATCTTCTTTTGGATCTGCCTGGCCGTTTCCGCGATTCTTACCGATGGCATCCAAACGTGGCGAACCTGGAGCGAACTCAGGCAACTGCTGATCTTCTTGGACCGGCTGCCGTTGCGTCGCACGCTCCGCTCACTCAAGGGTCTCACCTGGGGATCCATCTGGAAGATGAGTGGCAACGTGCTCGAAGAGCGCTACCGCATGATCTCGTTGCAGTGCGAGTCCTTAAGGCACCTGAACAACATACTCAAGGAGTGGGCGCCCGACAACGAGCGGGACAGCGCCAATAGAAGCGCGGTGATGTCGAAGATTTCCGAGTGCCTGACAAAGATCCGGGATTTCGCAACATGGTATGTGAACCTGAAAAAACACCAGCCGATTGTCAGCCTGAAGAAGATGTATGTGCTCCAGGAGGAACTGGCATCCACTGCGGCTGCGGCGATGACAGGCATTTTACTTCCGGCGTGGGAGAAAGAGACGGACTCGCTCATTTTTGGCCGATCGAATGGTAGTGAAAAGACCGAGGAGGGAAAGGACGACGTCGAGATTCAGACCGATGGGCTCTGTCCGCAGGTGCGGGCCGCCGAGGAGTTCTTCGTCTTGCCGTACCTGGCATTCATCCAGAACATCCTGGGACGTTTCCGGACTATCGCACTCGGAAGCCTTTGGCTGTTTATCGGCGCTACCGTGGCTGTATCGAGTTATCCGTTCGATCCCTTGAATGTGCTGGGGGCGATCTTCCTCACCGTTTTCCTGAGCGTCGGCGGAGTGATGATCGTGGTCTATTCTCAGATGTCTCGCGACGCCACGCTGAGCCACATTACCAATACCAAGCCGGGAGAACTGGGAGTTGACTTCTGGGTGCGGATGCTGGGATTTGGAGTAGGGCCTCTGCTCGGTCTTCTGACCACGTTGTTTCCTTCGATCACTGATTTTGCGCTCTCCTGGCTGCAGCCCAGCGTTGCGGCACTCAAATGAAGCGCGCCATCCGGAGCGGCCACCGTTGCCGGCCGCTTACTCCCCCTTCAAATAACGAGCCACCTGCTCACAAGTCGCAAACCATACCGCCTTCGACTTCATGTACCCCACGAACTCCTCCAAATGCCGCATCGGCGCCCGGTGCCCGCTCAAATAAGGATGCAGCGTCAGCACAAACATAGTGCCCTCGTCATAAGCGCCGTCAAACTCATCCTTGTATAACTGGTACAGTAACTCCGGCGACGGCATATGGCCGTTCTGCCCCAGATACGGCGTCTCCGTCAGGGTCCAATCGATCGCCAGTTCCACTACGTGAGTGTCTTTGCCCCGCGACA
This sequence comes from uncultured Solibacteraceae bacterium, assembly GCA_963815475.1. Lineage (GTDB taxonomy): Bacteria > Acidobacteriota > Terriglobia > Bryobacterales > Bryobacteraceae > Sulfopaludibacter. The sequence goes on from CAWFHD010000003.1 coordinate 6,030,007, forward strand.
CGATCTCGTAGGGCTCATCCAGTGCCTGCAGACTGCTGTCATACAGGAAACCCTTCTTCTGAATCAGGTCGAGAGTCACGGGACTGAAGGCCCACGAGGGCGCACGATAGCCCACCGGCCGCTTGCCCGTAGCCTTAGTCAGATACTCGATGGCGCGGTCCAGCAGGCGCTCTTCCTCGCCATCGGCCAGCCGCGGCGGGAATTCATGAATCCAACCGTGGACTGCGATCTCATTCCGACCGCCCTTCATGATCGAGGCCAGCATCTCGGGATGCAGCATCGCGTCCACGCCCGTTACGAAGAACGTGGCGGGCACCTGGAAGCGGTCCAGCATTTTCAGGATGCGCGGCGTGCCGCTCTCGGCCCCGAAGTCCGACGCTGAAAGTGTAGTTGCCGAGGTCGTCCCGTCGCGCAGCAGCGGCGCTTCGGTATCGTCGTCGAAACTCAAGCACACCGCCACTCGCGCGCCGTTCGGCCATGATTTCGGCGTCAGCTTCTTGCCCACGCGCGCCAAGTCCACGGCCTGGCGCAATTGCTCGTCCGTCCATCGCGTGCCAGGTTGATTCGCGCCGCCTTGTTGTGCCAGCAGCGCGCCGGCGGCCGTGAGGCCAAAGACAATCGAGCGGATTTGCGTCATCCGCTGAGCCTAGCGGTTTTGCGCGTCTCTGGCAAGGTGGGCGAGGCCAGAGACCGCGATGGTCATGCCTTGTGCGCCGGCGCCTGCGGATTGCCCGGGCCGAAATGTTTCAGCATCACCAGGTCTTCCGCATCGCTCCGGTTCACGATCTCCACACCGTTCTTGGCTGCGTCGGCGGTCACGAACAACTCGTCCTTGGTCATCTGGCCGTAGCGGATCAACGTCGGCGTCTCCACCTCGTGCTTGCCGATTGACCCGTAGCCCTGAGTAACAATCAAGCCATAGGCCGCCGCATCCTGGATCTTCGCGGACCTGCCTGGCTTTACGGTAAGTTCCTTGGCGGAGTAATATGGCGTCGAGTAGACAATCCACTTCTCGGAGTAACCTGCGTCCTCCATCTCGCCCAACGCTTTCACCGGCGCCGGTTCGAAGAGGCGATGCGACTGGAAGTTCGGATCGGTGTTGGCATCCCAGTCCAGCATGTCGAGCAGATAGTCGAGGTCGTGATGATGCTCTGTCGGGACGTCCTTCACCAGCAAGTCCCACGGCACGGTACGCCCTTCCACCAGCGACTGGTACATGGCGAACACGTCCGAGTTCACCTGCGGCTCGTACGTCACCAGCGACCCGGGGGCGTGGAGGATGCCGGGATCGATCTGCCAGCCCGTGCCGGGCTTCAGCTTGTAGGCTCGTGAATGGTACAGGATTCCGTTATCGCCCTCATTCCAGCGCTCCAGGCAGCGGCGCACATCCTCGCGCGTGGTGCCGGGCTCCAGGCCCATGAACGTATACGGGAAATTATTGTCCTTGAAGTTGTACTGCGGCGGGAAGTAGTAGGCCTCGGGCTTCCCTTTCTGACCTACCCGGGCCGCGAACTCGTCGGTCTGGTGCAGATGGTGCGGTATCGGACCCAAGTTATCGAAGAACTTACAAAGTAAGTTCCAGCCGCCTTCGCGCGCCATGATATCGGCGCCCAGGAACAGATCGCCGGACGTTTCGATGGCCTCTTTCAGCAGCATCCGTCTGCCTTGAAAGGCGATGTAGCTCAGTCCCTCATCCTCGGCGGTGAGCGGTCCGTTGGCCGCTTTGGTGGTGGAGGAGAACCAGCGCTCGTCGATTCCGCCGCGGTGGCCGCCCAGGATGTACAGGTCGCGTGGATCCAGTTTGAGCCGGCCTCCCGGCATCAGGAAGGAGCGCGGCACCCAACATGGCGCCAGGCGAACCACTCCCGCTCCGGCGGCTAATGCATCCCGAATCAGGCTTGATTTTTCCGAAGCGGTGCTGACACGCGTGGTCTCCATCTGCGGGGTCATAGGCAGTAGCGTACTCGTAAAGGGATTTTGCTGTCAAGGATGGGGTTCGGCTTGAATCCTCTCGCTTGACAGGTGTGCACTTCGGACATATCCTGGTCGGACTGTACGTTGGATTCTTCGATTCCTTTCACGGGAGGGGCCATTGCAAGCGACCTGGACGTCGCAGTTATGTCCGCAAGCCACAACTCTACCGGCTTACCGGCGCTCGTCCGCCCGCTACTGTATCTTTTTTCTCAAAACCAATCCAGACTCACAACCGAACTTTGATCTCCCGGTTGGAAGTGAATCATGAAGGATTTTCGACCTTTCGGCCACATTCCGGTTCTCAAAATGATGAACCTCCGGCCAAGTACAATGAGGTAAGGATGCGACTGATACCGGTTGTTTTGGCCCTCGCCATGGGGTGTATTTGGGCTGGGGATTGGCTCACCGACGGCGGCAATTCCCAGCGCACGGCCTGGCAGAAGGACGAGAAAATCCTGACGCTGCACAACGTCAAGAACATGAAGCTGCTCTGGAAGCTCAAGCTGGATAACGAGCCGCGCCAGATGCATTCCCTCTTTCCGCCGCTGATCATGGAGCGCGTCAACACCCTGCGGGCCCGAAGCAGATCGCCATCGAGACCGGCGTCTCCGATAACATCTACGCCATCGACGTGGAGAAGGGCGAGGTGATCTGGAAGAAGCACTTCGTCAGCACCTGGACTCCGCCTCCCACTCCGCGGCGTCGCGGCGATATCCTCTGCCCCGGCGGCATCACCGCCACGCCCGTGATCGCTCCCACGGCGACTCCCGGCAAGTACACCATCTACGCCGCGTCCTGGGACGGCATGCTGCATCAGTTGAACGTGGCCGATGGCGAAGACGTGGCGCCGCCCCACGAAATTCATGCCGCCCAACGGCAAGCCATACGCGCTGAATCTCTGGAATAACGTGATCTACACGCACACCGCGCAGGGCTGCGGCGGCAATCCGAATATCGTCTACTCCTACGACCTCACTACCAACAAGGTCGGCACCTGGGGTCCGGCCGGTGGCGGCATGTGGGGCCGCACCGGTCCCGCCATCAGCGCCAACGGCACCATGTACACCGGCACCGGCGACGGCCGCTGGGATCCTGAGAACGGCATTTACGGCAACGGCATCATCGGCGTTCAGCAGAATCCGCAGACCAAGGCGCTGGAACTGGTGGACTACTATCGGACCCTCCAACGCCGAGTGGCTGGTGAAGCGCGATCTCGACATGCAGGTCACGCCCGTCATCTTCAACTACAAGGGCAAGGAACTGATGGTGGACGCCGGCAAGGAGTGCCGCATGTACCTGATGGACACCGCAGTCCATCGGCGGCGACGATCATCGCACTCCGCTCTATCGCAGCCCGCTGCTCTGCAATGAAGACGTGAATTTCGCCTCCGCCGGCATCTGGGGCTCGCTGGCCAGTTGGGAAGATGCCAAGGGCACGCGCTGGGTGCTGACTCCCATCTGGGGCGCGAAGCACTCGCAGTTCAAAGCGCCCATCGAAAACGGCGCCGTCAAGGATGGCGCGATTGTCGCCTTCAAAGTGGAAGAGAAGGGCGGCAAACTCCAGTTGACTCCCGGCCTGGATTTCGCGCGACATGAATCGCGCCGAGCCGCCCGTCATCGCCAACGGCGTGGTGTACGCGTACGGCAACGGAGAGGATACCGAGCAGGCGTATCCCGACGTGGGTCTGGACGACGTGGCCGACGCGCCGCATTCCCGGCTCCACCAAGCGCCGTCCTCTATGCGCTTGATGCGCAGACCGGCAAGGAGCTGTGGTCGAGCGGCGACCAGATCGCCTCGTGGAACCACTGGACGGGGCTCTCGATCGCCAACGGCCGCGTCTACATCGGCACCTATCGATAGCAACCTCTATTGCTTCGGCATTAAGAAATAGCGCGGGCATGCTCGTTGCTGCTCTGGCGGCGCCTTGCTGCTGGTCTCGCGGCGGCTCACGCGCAGATCCGGCGCGACCGTCTTCACGGCATGCTCACCGATTGGGCCGGCCTCACCCGCTACGGCAGCGAAGACGCGGAAATCCGCGCTCCCAAACCGGGCGAGGATCGAGTAGTCTTCCTGGGGGACGACGTCACGTCAAACTGGGGCAAGGGAGAAGCCAAATTCTTTCGCCGGCAAGCCATACATCAATCGCGGGATCGAGCGTCAGACCACACCGCAAATGCTGGTCCGCTTCCGCCAGGATGTGATCGAGCTGAAGCCCAAAGTGGTAGTGATCCAGGCCGGCACGAACGATCTCGCCAGCTCACCGGCCCGTCCACCGAAGGCACCATGGCGGAGAATTTCATGTCGATGGTGGAACTCGCAAAGGTTCAACGGCATCCGCGTGGTGCTTGCCTCCGTCACGCCGGTATGCGATTGCTTCGACACCAAGCAGACAGCTGCTGCGGCCGCAAGGCAAAATCATCAGCCTCAATGGCTGGATCAAGGATTACGCCGCCGAAAGCGGCTCGGTCTACTTGAATTATTATGCCGCGCTCGCCGATGGCCGCAATTTCAAGAAGGAGCTGACCGTCGATGGTCTCCTTCTCAACGACGATGCTTACAATGTTATGGCGCCGCTCGCAGAGAAGGCCATCTCCGACGCGCTCAAAGGAGTTCGATAATGCGAAGTCTCACGGTCTTGGTTCTGGTTTGCTCTGCCTCGGCTGGAACTGCCTGGGCGCAGCGCGGTGGCGGCGATTGGACCACCGCTGGCAACGACGCGCAGCGCTCCTCGTGGGTCAGGAGCGACCCCAAGATCAACAAGGACAGCATTCAGAAACCGGAATTCCGCTTCCTGTGGAAGGTCAAGACGGCCAGCCAGCCTTCCTCCGCCGTGACGCTCAACAGCTATATCGGCTACCGCGGATTTCGTGCGTTGGGATTCGTGGTGGGGACGTCCGATAATGTGACGGCAATCGATACCGACCTCGGCCGCATCGAGTGGCAGAAGTCACTCGGCGGAACGGCCGCGGCGGCCGGCACGGCAGCCTGCCCCGGCGGCACGACGGCCGGTCTGGCGCGTCCCACCCTCGCAGCTTTTCCCCCGGCAGCGCCGACTGGGCGTGGCGGAGGTCGTGGCGGCGCCGCCAAAAGCGGGGTCGGCGAATCCGGTGAAGGCGCTGTCATCATTCAAGAGATTGCCGCGCGCGCTGCCGCAGCGCCGCCACCTGGAGCAGTGCCTCCTGGCGGCCGGGGTGGCCGCGGAGTAATACCGCCGGGAGCGCCTCCAGGCTACAATCCCTTCGCTCGCGCCCCATCTTATGTGCACTTGCTGTCCGCCGACGGCATGCTCCACTCCATGTACCTTTCGAATGGCGAGGAGCCGAATCCGCCCGTCAAGTTCCTCCCGCCGAACGCCAACGCGCGCGGTCTGACCGTTGTCGATAACGTGGCGTACGCTGCCACAATCCACGGCTGCGGCGGCGTCGCCGATCAGATTTGGGCGCTCGACCTTGCGTCCAAGGAAGTCACTACCTGGCAGGCTGGAGCCGGCGGCATCGTCGGGCACGGACGGTCCTGCATTCGGGCCCGACGCGACGCTGTGGGTGGCTACCGGCGATGGCGTTCTGATGTCGCTCGAGCCCAAGACGCTGAAGCCGAAAGAGGCTTACAACGCCGGCGCCGGTTTCACGTCGTCGCCCGTGATCTTCCAGGCGAAGGACAAGACCTGGATCGCAGCCGCTACCAAAGACGGCCAGATTCATCTGGTGGACGCGGCTGCTCCCACCGTCGCGCTGGCGAAAGCCTCGGGCTCTGCCACCGCGCTATCGAGTTGGCAGGATGCGGCTGGGACGCGCTGGCTGGTTGGCGCCGCCGCGCACGGCGTCGTGGCATGGAAAGTGGTGGAGGGCGATGGCGCGCCCGCACTTCAACCCGGCTGGACCTCGCGTGAAATGGGGACGCCGCTCGCGCCCATGGTGGTCAATGGAGTGGTGTTTGCGGCCGATGCCGGCGCCCGCTCCACGCCCGCTGTGATCTACGCGTTCGATGGCGCCACCGGTAAGGAACTCTGGTCCAGCGGCAAGTCGATCACTTCTTACGTGCAGGGCGGCGGTCTTTCCGGAGGCGGCAGTCAGTTGTATCTTGGCGCCCATGACGGAACCTTCTATGCCTTCGGTTTTTGGATTGAACACTAGGATGCGGCTAGCCCTGGTGTTCCTCATCGCGTTCCCCGGCTTCGCGCAATTGCCGGATGGTCCCGGTAAGGCCGAGACGCAGAAAATCTGTTCTCAATGCCACGAGCTGGCCCGCTCCATTTCGTTGCACCAGGACCGCGCCGGATGGCAGGCCACCATGGACAAGATGGTGAGCATGGGCGCGCAAGGCTCCGACAAGGATTTCAAGTTGGTGGTGGATTACCTGACCCGCGCCTTCCCCGCGGAAGACGTGCCACGGATCAACGTCAACACCGCCCGCGCCATCGATCTGGAAAGCGGCCTTACCCTGCGCCGCTCGCAGGCCGCGGCCATCATCGAGTACCGCAACAAAAACGGCCCTTTCAAGTCAATTGAGGATCTGGAAAAAGTCCCCGGGATCGACGCCGCCAAAATCGAAGCTAAAAAGGACCGGCTGGTCTTCTGAGCCCATGTAAAATGGAGCTTCATGTCCGATATCAGCTATCGCGGCCGCCGGGCCGCATCCATCGAAAATGAGTTTGTCCGCGTAACGGTGCTGCGGGAGGGCGGGCACATCGCGGAGATTTTTTCCAAAGAAGCCGGAGTGAATCCCCTGTGGACTCCGACCTGGCCATCCATTGAACCCTCCGCGTACGATCGGGCGACGCACCCCGAGTACGGCCGCGACGCCGAGAGTAAACTTCTGGCCGGCATCATGGGCCACAACCTCTGCCTCGACATCTTCGGCGGACCCTCGCCTGAGGAAGCCGAGGCCGGCCTGACGGTGCATGGCGAAAGCTCTGTGTCACCGTACGACCTTACCGCCAGCGGAACGAGCCTTGTGGCCGACGTCCATCTGCCCATGGCCCAACTCCAGTTTCAACGGCGCATCGATCTGAACGGGCGCGTCCTTCGTATCCGTGAGTCCGTCACCAACCTGATGGCCTGCGACCGCGCCATCGCCTGGACCCAGCACGTAACCCTCGGTCCGCCCTTCCTGGAAAGAGGCGTCACCGAGTTTCAGGCTTCCGCCACGCGCTCCAAGGTTTTCGAAACGGAATTCGGCGATGCCATGTATCTCACCGCCGCCGCCGAGTTCGAGTGGCCGAACGCGCCGCGCAAAGATGGCGGCCTGGAGGATCTCCGCGTCTTCAACCGCGCGCCCGTTTCCGGGGCCTACACTACGCACCTGATGGACCCGGCGCAGGAAATCGGATCGTTCGCCGCATTCCACCCGGGCATGCAACTGGTCTTCGGCTACCAGTGGAAGCGGTCCGACTTCCCGTGGCTGGGCATCTGGGAGGAGAACCACAGCCGCACGCAGCCGCCCTGGAACGGAGAGGCGCTCACCCGGGGCATGGAATTCGGAGTTTCACCCATGCCCGAATCGAGGCGGAAAATGATCGAGCGCGGCCAACTGTTCGGCGTGCCCACATATCGATGGCTGCCCGCGAAGAGTGTCGCGACTGTGGAATACACGGCGAACGCATATCGCGCCCGTTCGCTTTCGGAGCCTGTGGCATGAAGAGCCGATGGTTCTTCCTGTTCTTCTTCATCTCCGGTTTCTGCAGCCTGGTCTATGAAGTGGTGTGGCTGCGCCTGTGCATGGCGAAGTTCGGCGTCACCACTCCCATGGTCTCCATCGTCCTCTCGGTCTTCATGGCGGGGCTGGGCCTCGGCTCATGGCTGGGCGGCATCGTTATCAAACGCGTCAACGCGAAATCGCCGTTGCGCCCCCTCCAACTCTATGGCCTGCTGGAATTCCTGATCGGCCTCTCCGCATTCGCAGTCCCGTGGACCATCACTCTTGGATACGGCCTGCTGCGCGATGCGGGAAAGGGCGTGGCCTGGGGTTCGGGAATGTACTACCTGGCTTCCGGCGCATGGGTGGCGATCGCACTGCTGCCGTGGTGCACCTGCATGGGGGCCACGTTCCCGTTTGCCATGGCAGCCATCCGCCGCATTGACGGCAAAGCTGCTGAGCACTCCTTCAGCTACCTGTACCTGGCCAACGTGCTGGGCGCGGTGCTGGGGACGCTGCTGCCAGCCCTGGTGCTGATTGAACTATACGGCTTCCAGAACACCATGCGCTTTGCGCAAGCGGCGAACATTGCGCTGGGTTGTGTCGTGTTCCTGCTGAGCGTATCGATTCCGTGGCAGCCTCAGGCCGACGAGACCGTCCCCAACAGATCCGCGGGCACGGCCAGTTTCACTCTGCTCTGGATGCTCTTCGCCACCGGCATTTGCAGCATGGCCATGGAAGTGGCTTGGATTCGCGAGTACACCGTCTACCTCGGAAATGTGGTCTATGCCTTCGCCACCATCCTTGCCATCTACCTGCTCGCCACCTACCTGGGTTCTACGCTCTATCGCCGCCGCGCCGCCCAGGGCAAGCCGGCCGATGGGACCGGGGCGTGGATCTGGATGGGCTGCGCCGCCGTGCTGCCGTTGGTCTTCGCCGACCCGCGAATCCTTCCCGCGATGGAAGGGTCCTATTGGTTCCAGGCACTGCGCGCGATCTTCGGCATCGGCCCGTTCAGCGCGCTCGCCGGGTACCTCACGCCTATGCTGGTGGATCGCTGGTCAGGCGGCGCGCCTGATCGCGCCGGCCGCGCCTATTCCGTCAATGTGCTGGGTTCCATCCTCGGCCCGCTCGTCGCCGGCTTCGCCATCATTCCGCTCATCGGCGAGCGTTGGGGTTTGTGCGTCATGGCGCTGCCGCTATTCGCCATCGGCGTGCGCAGCGCGCTCCAATCGTCCCACTGGAAGCCGGCGCGCGGCAATTTGGCTGCAGCCGTGGTGCTTTCCCTGGCGATTGCCGTACTGTCGCGCGGCTATGAAGTGAACTATCCGCACCGCCTCGAATTGCGTGACTCCACCGCCACCGTGATTGCCACAGGTGAGGGCTTGGATCGCGAACTCCTGGTCAACGGTATCGGCATGACGCGCCTCACCACCATTACCAAGATGATGGCGCACATGCCGCTCACCATCCGGCCGCAGACGCTTCCCGCGAAAAGCGGTCTGGTGATCTGCTTCGGTATGGGCACCAGCTTTCGCTCCATGCTGACCTGGGACATCGATACCACGGTGGTTGACCTGGTGCCGAGCGTGCCCAGGATGTTCGGCTATTACCATGCCGACGCCCTTAACGTGCTGCAGTCGCCGCGCGCGCACGTGGTGGTGGACGACGGCCGGCGTTTCCTGGAACGTTCGGACGCACAGTTCGACGTCATCGTGACCGATCCGCCTCCGCCCATGGGCGCGCCCACGTCGAGCCTGCTTTATTCCGAAGAGTTCTACGCTATCCTCAAGCCGCATCTGCGCCCCTGGGGGATCGCGCAGATCTGGGTGCCGGGCGGCGACGATTCCACGCTCTCTGCCATCACCAAGGCGCTGCAGCGATCTTTCCCGTATGTGCGCTCGTACGAATCGGTGGAAGGATGGGGCATTCACTTTCTGGCGAGTATGCAGCCCATCGTCCCGCCCTCCGGCGCGATCCTCGCTTCCAGGCTGCCGGACCGAGCCGCCAAGGACCTGATGGAATGGGAGACGAATACCAGTCCCGAGAAGATGTTTACCGACGTCCTCGGCGCCGAGCAACCCCTCGCGGACTACATCTCGCAAGCGCCAAACGTCCCAGCCATCACCGACAATCGCCCTATCAACGAATACTTCCTCTTACGAAGATTGAGAGGAGAGTCGCCTACCTGGTAGTGGGACAGGCGGTCGGTTTCTCGTCTGGCCGGTAGGAGGGTTTAGCGAAGTATTCACGGGCGGAAGCTACTTCAGCGTCCCGAGGTAGTTTCCGTACCCGACGATCACGGTGGAGATCACCAGCGTCGCCAGACTTAGAGCCAGCCATCCCTTGGTCCGTCCGCTGGCCCCGCGCCATTCGTGAAGTGCGATCCCCCACAGGCTGCTGAAGATGATGATGCTCGCCATGTGCAGCGTCCAACTGGAAAATTTGTACTTCCCCATTTGCGTCTCGCCCATAGTGTAGAAGAAGAACTGGAAATACCAGGTGGTGCCCGCCAGCGCCGAGAAGAAGTAATTGCGCATCATCGGCACGTCGCCCTTCGGGCCCGCGCTCACGTATTCCTTGGCGCTGCGATTCCTGAAGTTCAGAATCACGCACCAAATGAAGTTGGTGGTGAACCCACCCAGCAGAATCACCACCAGGATCGGCAGCCCTTGCCACAGCGTCGACGTTCCGTGGCGCTGCGTGATCTCGCGCATCGGCGCGCCCGCATCCAGTCCGAAGGAGAAGCACGCACTCATCACACCCGAGAAGGTGGCGACCAGCACGCCTTTCTTCAAGCTGAATTCTTTGATGACCTCCTTCTTCTGCTCCTCCGACATCTCTCGCTCTTTGGAAATCCCGGCCTTGCCTGCGAATGCGATGCCCAGCATGCATACGGCAATACCGCACACGATGACTTTGCCGGAAACGGTGGGCAGCACCGAACTGAAGAACTCGCCGTGATAAATCGGCGGAATCAGCGTGCCGAATGCCGCGCAGTAACCCAGCACCATCGCCATCCCCAGCGACATCCCCAGGTATCGCATGGTGAGTCCGAAGGTGAGGCCGCCGAAGCCCCATAAGATGCCGAACAGGTACACATAGGCCAGTGTGCTGCCCGGCGTCTCGGCGATGACCGCGTGCAATTGGCTGGTCAGGAATCCCGCCATCAGGTGCGGGATGATGATCCAACTGAACACGCCGCCCACCAGCCAGTACGTCTCCCACGACCAGCGCTTCACCGCGCGGAAGGGCACGTAGAAACTGCCGGACGCCAGGCCGCCCAGCCAGTGAAAGACCACGCCAAGTGCAGGATTCGGTGTCATAGAAGCAATTGATTATTGTATGCGACCTCTCCGCGCCGCCCTAACCCTTCACGCGGACGCCCTGAGCCTTTTGCAGTGCGGAACGGATTCCTGAGCGGGACCCCGTATAACCAGCACCCGCGAGCCATTCTGTAACCCTATTGTGTTTTAACCTTCAAAACTGCTACAACGGAAACATTCGCAAAGGAGTCCACGTGAAGACTTCCAATCACGGTCGCTACACGGTCAAATCCCTAGTGCATGCCTCGCGCGTGCTGGAAGCGTTTCAAACGGCGGGCGACGTGTTGCGATTGCGCGATGTGGTGGCGCGCACTGGCTTCAACAAGGGCATGTGCTTCCGTCTGCTCTACACCCTGCACCAGTGCGGCTTCCTGGATAAGGTGGGCGAGAACCACTATCGCCTGGCATCGGAAGTGCGCCGTCGCCGACTCTTCCGCATCGGCTATGCCGCGCAAGGGCAGGACACATCGTTCGACCGCGAGGTGCGCCTCAGCCTGACGCGCGCCGCCGAGCGCGAGCACGTGGAACTGATCACCGTCGACAATCGCTATCAACCCAAGATCGCGCTGCGCACCGCCGATTATCTGATCAAGGAACAGGTCGACCTGGTCATCGAGTTTCAGACCGACGAGGTAATCGCGCCTGCCATCGCCTCCAAGTATATGGAGGCCAACATTCCCTTCATCGCCATCGATATCCCGCACCCCGGCGCTACGTACTTCGGCGCTAACAATTATCAGGCCGGTCTGATGGGCGGGAATTATCTGGGTCGCTGGGCCAAGAAATACTGGGGCGGGGAACCGGAGGAGATCCTGCTGGTGGAACTGCTCCGCGCCGGCTCTCTCCCCAAAGCCCGACTGCGCGGCATCCTGACCGGGATCTCCGAAGTGATCCGCATTCCCGAACGCTGCCGCACTGCATCGGTGGATGGCGACGGTCAATTCCAAACCGCGCTGGAGCGGGTGCGCAAACACCTGCGGGAATCGAAGGCGAAGCGAGTGCTGGTGGGAGCCGCCAACGACCCAAGCGCTCTGGGCGCGCTGCGGGCCTTTCAGGAAGCCGGCCGGGCCAACGATTGTGTGATCGTAGGCCAGAACGCGGAGTTGGAAGCGCGCGTCGAACTGCGAGTTCCCAACACGCGCTTCGTCGCCTCGGTAGCCTACTTCCCCGAAAAGTACGGCGACGGTCTGCTTCGCCTCGCCCTCGAAATCCTGGCCCGCAAAGCTGTCCCGCCGGCGGTCTTCACCAATCACCAGATCATCACCCCCGACAACGTCGACCACTTCTACCCCAACGACAGCCTGGTGGCGCAGCCTTTCCTGGCGGTGTGAACTATATCGCTTGACATTATATTCTCCCTCGTTATAGTATCCAGGGCATGAGTGCGGATCCCATCGACCTGCTTCCGCTGTCGCCGCAGGTCTTTCACATCCTGGTTGCCCTTGCGGGCGGCGACCAGCACGGCTATGCCATCATGCGCGAAGTCGCCAGCCTGTCTGGCGGCAAGGAGCGCTTGAGCCCCGGCACGCTCTACGGATCTGTGAAGCGCATGCTGGAGCAGGGCCTGATCGTGGAACTGCGCCAGAACGAGCGGCCCGCCGGACCGGACGACGATCAGCGCCGCCGCTACTACCACCTGACGCCGTTTGGCCGCATGGTGGCGAAGGCCGAGGCGGCGCGGCTGGCCGACAGTCTGGAACATGCGAGGGTTCATGGCCTGGCTCCCAAGCGCTCTTAGCATTTACCGCGCCCTGCTCTTCGCCTACCCCGCTGAATTCCGGCACGAGTACGCGGGCGAAATGGAGCGCCTCTTCGAAGAGCGGCTGGCGGAAGAGCCGGCGCTTGGCCTGTGGTTGGCGGTGCTGCGTGATGTCGCCGTGGCCGCCCCGCGCGAGCACCTCAGCATCCTCTCAGCCGATCTTCGCCACGGCGTACGCCTTTTTGCCAAAGCGCCCGGCTTTGTCTCGGCCGCGCTACTCGCGCTGGCGCTCGGCATCGGCGCGGCCACAACGGTCTTCAGCCTGATCGATGCCGTGTTGATTCGCTCACTGCCTTACGGCGAAGCTGAGCGCCTTGTCTACATGTGGTCGCCCTTGCCTCGCTATCAGAGCCTGCCGCGCGAACTAGGGCCATCCTTCGCCGATGTGCTCGCCTGGCGCGCTGCAAGCCGCTCCTTCACCGGCATCGCGATGCTGCGGCAGCGGCCAATGCTGGTGAGCTTTAATAATGGCGACCCTTTGTGGTTGGGTGGCGCCTTTGTATCGGGCAACTTCTTTCGAACCGTCGAAGCCGCTCCCCAACTGGGCCGCGCCATCGACGAGAGTGACGACAGGGCCGGCCAGGAGCGCGTTGCTGTAATCAGCGATGGTCTGTGGCGCTCCCAATTTGGCCAGGACCCGAATGTTCTGGCACAGTCTTTCGTTCTCGGCAAGAGCGCTTATCGCATCGTCGGTGTGATGCCCGCTGGATTCGCCTATCCGCACGAGCACGATTTTCCGCGGGCTCTCGCCACCATCAAACGCACCGAAATATGGTTGCCCGCGCCGCTCAGCGCGAGGCAGCAGACTAACCGCATGTCCACTACCGACATCGCTATCGGCCGCCTGCGGCCCGGCGTGTCGCTCCGCCAGGCGCAGGCCGAAATGTCCGCCATCGAGAAGGGCCTCGACACCTTGAATCTTCCCGAAATGCGCGGCATGCAGTCGCTGCTGGTTCCGTTCATTGAAACCACTGCTGGCCCCGTGCGGCCACTGATGCGGTTGCTCGGCCTCGCAGTGCTGCTGGTGTTGCTGATCGCCTGCGGCAACGTAGCCAACCTGCTGATGGCGCGCGCCGTGGGCCGCGTGCATGAGATGGGGGTGCGGACCGCGATGGGCGCTCCGCGAGCGCGCCTGGTGCGCCAGTTGCTCGCCGAGTCGCTGCTACTTTCGATTGTCGGCGGTTCGCTCGGCGCGCTGTTTGCGGGGGTCGCCCTTCGGGCTGTGGAGCGACTCAACCCCGGCGACATCCCGCGATTGGAGGAAGCGTCGCTCGATGGACGGGTGATGCTGGTGGCGCTGTCCATCTCGATTGCAACGGGCTTCGTCTTCGGCATACTGCCCGCGCTGGCGGCCTCCCGAGTGAATGTAGCGTCGCTGCTGCGGCTGGGTGGCGCCGCGGCGTCGCGGGCGGCGGAGGTTCGCGCACCCGCAATGTGCTGGTGGTTGCTGAGGTCGCCTTGGCGGTGATGCTTTTGGCCGGCGCCGGGCTCCTTATCCGCAGCTATCTCAAGGTAGAGGGTGAGGACAAAGGTTTCGGCGCGTCTACGCTCACCATGCGGCTCGCGGTGGATCTCTCATCTCCGCGTCCGCTGCCGGAACTGGCCGCCATGCTGCGGGATGTCCTCGCCCATATCGCGGCGCTGCCTGGCGTGCAGTCGGTGGGCTCCGTCAATCACTTGCCGCTCAGTAACGGCGAGAGCACTTCGACGTTTCGCGTGGATGGTTATGCCAACCGTCCCAACCAGTCGGTCGACTTCCGAGAGATTGCGGGCGATTACTTCCAGGCGATGCAGATTCGTTTGCTGGCGGGCCGATTCCTGGATCCCGTCGAGAATCCCATCCAACCGCAGGGACTGCCGGCGTCGGTCCTCGTCAGCGAGAGCTTTGCCCGGCAGTACTTCCCGGGCGGGAACGCGGTGGGCGGCCGCCTGCAGCGCGGCGCGCCAGGAAACGTCTGGTCCACCATCGTCGGAGTCGTGGCCGACGTGCGCCATTCGAGCCTGGAGAAGGCTTCGCCGCCCGTGATCTATGAGCCCGGCCGGTTCGGCGCCGAGTTCGCTATCAGGACGGCGATACCGCCCGATGCGGCGATCCAATCGATTCGCGGCGCCATGCGAGCGGTTGACCCGGGGATCGCACTCTCGGACATCCAAACTATGAGCCAGCGCGCCGGAGAAGCCGGCAGCCGCCGAAGATTTCAGACTGTGCTGCTCGCGGCGTTCGCGGGGATCGCGGTCTTCCTAGCCCTGGTAGGGCTCTCCGGCCTGCTGTCATACGCTGTGCGCCAGCGCGCGCCAGAAATCGGAGTCCGCATCGCGCTCGGGGCGGGACGCGCGAGCGTAATCGGCATGGTGGTGCGCCACGGCTTGATGCTCACCGGAGCCGGCCTCGTCATCGGACTGGTGGGCGCCGCCGTGATCGCGAAATGGATCGCCACACTGCTTTACGGAGTGCCGGTGTTCGATCCGATAACGTTCATCGGTGTGCCGCTGGTCATGCTGGCGGCCGCGGCAATCGCGAGCTTCGTTCCAGCGTGGAAAGCGGCAAGAGTAGATCCCATCACGGCCCTGCGAGCCCAGTAAGCGCTTCGCAACCTCACGATCCGAGCCGCAAGATAGCCCGTCGCAATTCTGGCTGCCCCTGCAAAAGCCGCAGATACCGCGTCTCGGTCGGAGCCGCCTTAGCCTGCAGGATCTCTTCAGGCATCCCGAGACGCCCAACCCACGCTGCAACATCATCCGACTGCTTCGCCAGCCGAATTCCCAGATGGCGTACGGAGAAGTTGTCCCACTCCTTGCCCCCGTTATAGATCAGCGCGCCCTGCGCCAATTTGCGCAAAATTGCCGCCGGAGTGCGATATCCGGGCTTCGAGGCGATCCGTGCCTCTTCCCGCGCGGTGAGCGTCGCGGCCTCAGGCGACATCGGTCGAAAGCCCAACTTGCGGTAGAACCAGAAGGCTCCCGATTCGATCGCTTCCTCGTTGTGCAGCCCTACCTGATAGGGGTCCACCGAGAACGCTGTCACGCCCAGCAATTGACGCAGCAGGCGCAGCAGCCGTCCGTAAAGCCACGCCGTTTCGCCGTCGCGAAAAGTGTAATAGAGGTTGAAGCCCACTTCGGCGCGTTCGAACAGGGAGAGCGTCTCCACATAGCCCACCGGCACGCCGTTTTTGACGAACAGGCCAGCGTGATAGGCGCGCAGCGGCAAGCGCCGCTCCGGTGGCACGCCGAAGAAGTAGATGTCAAGACCGCGGCTCGCTTCCGCCCGCAGAACGTTGGCGCGATCGGGCCAGGTGAAGCCGTACAACTCGCGATAGCGCACCGCCGACGTGTCTAGGATCAGGTCGAGCAGGCGATCGGCTTTCGCCCGTGGCAGCCGTTCCACAGGCAGCGGCGGCGATTTCAGCTCGTTCTCCAGCGAGACATCGGAACGCCGAATCATCGGACCGTCGTGATAATAAATTCTGCCGCCCGGCCATCGGGTGCGTGATCGTGTGGCGTTCGACGAACCCAGATTCCACGCCAGCGGCAGGTGCAGAGCCTCATACTCTTCGGCAGTGAGGTGCTCCACCAGCCATGGCAAGCCCCGCGACCCCAGCCACTGGCGGTACGGGATATTGGCTTCCACCGGCCAGTCTTCCGAGAACAACGGTAGCCGGCGGGAAAGCGCCCATCCCAGCGCATCCGGCGGGTCGTAGCCGTCCCAATCGGCGGCGATGGCCCGGCCATGGCGCGCGGAAAGCCGGCGCGCCACTTCGTGACTGAAAGTTGCCGAAAAGCTGGTTCCGGCGATGCCGCAGATTTCGGGATCGTCAAACGCGGTGGGATCTTCGATGCGCGCCGCGAAATCGAACAGGATTTCGTCCGCCAGTTTCAGCACTCGTGGGCTGGCCGGATAGGCGCGTAAGAAGAGAACCGTCTCATGCAGGCGGACCAATGAATCGCGATCCCGCACGCGTGTTCGGTTCGCGCGCTCCAGCAGGCGTTCCGTTCGCTCAGCGGCAGCCGCGCCGAATTGTCCTTTGGCGCTTTCCAGTTGCTCCAACAGGGGAACAGACATTCACACTATGATAAGTGCTCGCTAGGGCATTAAAGTCATGGCCAGCACTTTGACGTTTGGGTTGGACGGCATCTGGATGGTGCTCACCGTCTTGCCGCTATTCAGCGTGAACGAGTACGCGTAGAGCTGGAAGGTCCGGTTGTCCTTCGTGCCATTCGAGACGTTGCGATATGCCGTTTTCAGTGCCACGAATTCGCCCGCGTAGCCCTGGTAGGTGAGCCAGTCGCTGAAGCTCTGTGTGAAGGTGCTGCTGACGCCATCGGTGTAGGTGACCTTGAAAGTCTGTCCCAGTTGATTGCCTTCCACCCCAGTGGCCAGCATCTGCAATGTCGAGAAATTGCCCGGCGGGAGCGTCACGGTCTTGCCATTGCCGCTCACCGCATTGGCCGCATCCGCCGTGCCCAGTTTGAACAGCGTCTTGTTGACGGTCTGGGTGGACCCCAGCAGTGTCGCCGAGTAAGCGTTGCCCACTCCATCGATCCCAACGCTGAAGGTCCGGCCGTCGGTGGTCATACCGATGGTGTCGAAGATCGGCGCCAGGTTCACTTGTGAGGCAACCGCAGCGGTGGCCGTTGCCACCAGGCTGATGCCGAGCACCACCACGTTGCGATTCTTGGGCAGAGTGATGGAGCTGACCGTTTTGCTGCCGGATAAGTTAAAGGTGTAGCCGTACACTGCCAGCGGACGGGAGTCGCGCGTGCCGTTGCTGTTGTTGCGGTACGTCATCGGGACCGCCTGCGTCTCGCCCGAATATGCCTGCGGCGCGCACCAATCGCTCAAGTTCTGGGTGAAGGCCGCGGTAGTGCCGTCGGTATACGACACGGTGAAAGTCTGGGCGGTCTGATTGCCGTTCACTCCCGTGGCCAACATCTTCAGCGTGGAGAACTGGCCGGCGGGCAGCGGGATGGTCGCGCTGCTCACAGCTCCTGGTGCGTTCGCCGGTCCCAGGCAGAACGGCGTGCCATTGTAGGTCTGAACCGTCCCCAGGAGATTCGCCGAGTAGGATCTGCCGCCGGCATCGAGGCCCCCGCTAGTGAAGGTGGAACCGTCGGTCACCATTGCCCCGACGTTATACAGCGACGCCAGGTTAACCAGCGAGCTGCCACCGGCTGGCGCCAGCACCGTCAGCGCGATGGTCGCAGTCTTGCTGAGGGCGTCGGATTGTCCCGTGACAGTCACGGTAGACGTTCCCGGAACCGCTGCCGCCGTCGCGGTAAGTGTCAGTGTGGAAGTGGCGGGGGTGCCACCGGCGGTGAAGGAACCCACCACCCCGGCGGGAAGACCCGATAGGGTCATCGATACAGCCCCCGTAAAGCCGTTTTGTGAAGTCAGAGTCAATGTAGTCTTGCCTGCGGTTCCCATGGCTACGCTCAGGGTTGCGGGCGAAGCCGCCAATATGAATGTGGGCGGCGGCGCCACCGTCAGTGCGATCGTAGTCTTGGCGGTGAGAGTGCCCGAGACGCCGGTGATGGTCACAGTGGACGTGCCATTGGCAGCGGTCTTCGGCACCGCGAATGTGACGGTGCTGCCGGTCGTTGTGCTTGCCGCGCTAAACGTGGCGGTCATCCCGGTGGGCATGCCAGATGCCGTCAGCGCCACCGTGCCGGTGAAGCCGTTCAATGCATTCACGGTGATGTTCGCGATCCCGCTCAACCCCGGTCCCACACTCAAGGCCGCGGGAGTGGGCGACAGCGTGAAAGTAGGCGGTGGCGTGACTGTGACCGCGATGGTCGCTTTGCCGGTAAGCGCGCCGGAGGTTCCCGTCACGATAACTTGGGTTGTGGTCGCGGCGGCCGTGGTGGCGGCGGTCAAAGTCAGAGTGCTGGTGGTCTTGGTAGTGGGTGAGCTGAACACGGCAGTAACGCCGGCGGGCAAACCGGTCACGGCCAGACTGACCGTCCCCGTGAAGCCGCTTTGTGGATTCGCCGTAAGAGTGCTGCTCCCGCTGCTGCCCGCGCGCATGGAGAAGGCGGTGGGCGTGGCGGTGAGAGTGAAGCCCGGCGCAGCTGTTACCGTAACCGCAATGGTGGTCTTGCTGCTGAGCGATCCGGAAGTGGCGGTGATGGTCACAGTGGAAGTGCCCGGCGCCGCGTTGGCCGTCGCGTTGAAAGTAACGTTGCTGGTATGAGCTGTGGAGGCTGGGCTGAAGGTCGCGGTGACGCCGGCGGGCATACCCGTGGCGGAAAGCGCCACCGTGCCCGCAAAACCTCCCGCGGGAACCACTGAAATCGTGCTCGGCGCGCTGGATGCGCCCTGCACCACGTTGAGGCTGGCCGGCGCCGCGGTGATGGTGTAAGTAGCCACCGGAGCGCTGACTGTCAGGGTGATGGTGGTGGTGCTCTTCAGGCTCCCCGACGTGCCGGTCACCGTGATTGTGGATGAACCCAGAGTGGCGGTGGCGGATGCTGTCAGCGTCAAGGTGCTGGTCCCGCTGGTGCTAATCGGACTCAAGGCTGCCGTCACTCCATTGGGCAAGCCCGTCGCAGCCAATGCAACGGCTCCAGTAAAGCTGTTCTGTGCGCCCACCGCAATGCTGCTGGTGGCGCTTCCCGATTGCGGAACACTCACTTTGTTGGGCGTCGCCGTCAACGTGAATGAGGGCGGCGCGGTCACCGTGAGCGCCACTTTCGCAGTGCCCGTCAATGTTCCGGAAGTGCCGGTGATGGTGATGCTGGCAGCGCCGGGCGCCGCCGTGGCGCTCGCCGTTAACGTCAAGGTGCTCGTCGTCACAGCCGACACTGAGGTGAACGACGCAGTCACGCCCGCCGGAAGCCCCGACACCGCAAGGTTCACCGTGCCCGAAAAGTTGCTCTGAGGATTGATCGTAACGGTGACAGCGCCATTCGATCCCTGGGCCAGCGCCAGTGTCGCGGCCGAGAGCGAGAGGCTGAAGGCCGGAGGGTTGGAGATGCCTGTGAGATCGTTGATCAGACCCTGGCCGGACGGACTGCCCCAACCCGTCGTCAGATCGTAACCAGGTAGCGCCGCAAAGCCGCTATTGTTGCCGGAAGTGATGTCGTGCAGATCGCTGGTGGCGCTCGATCCACTCCCGATCTTGTAGAGAGGCGGATTCATGAAGCCCACCACAGGTTTTCCGTGCGCTACGGCCTGCTGGTTCGCAAGCGCCATGAAGCCGGCCCACAAGGGCGCGGCAGCGCTGGTGCCGCCCACCGAGATGGATTGCCCGTTGTTGCAGATGAGGAACATCTGAATGTCGGCGGTGAGCGCGACGTCCGGGATGTTGCGCCGGGACGTGGATCCACCGGCCGCCGTCATGACCGCACTCTGCTGATAGCTGGGGATGGGCCACACGGTGCTCACGCCGCCGCCGCTGCCGCTCCACGTGGCCTCCGCTTTCCAGGCGCCGCCCGAACCTGCCGTGGTCAGGCTGGTGCCGCCAACCACCGTGACGTTCGGGTCGTCGGCGGGCGGCATGATCCAACCGCCATAAGCGCCGCTGTCGCCCGATGCCTGAAACAGCGATTGGCCCTGGGCGATCATCTGCTTGAAGATCTGCTCGGTGGTGGCGTTGGTCGGATAGAAGCACCACGACGAGCTCAACTGTTTGGCCGTGTTGTCCGTGGCCATGCGATTCAATACGTCGTTCCAATTCGTGCCTTCGTAGACGATGATGTTGGCCGCGCCCGGCGCCATGTAAGCCGCCATCATGATGTCCAGAATCACTTCTACATTGGCGCTGCCCGGCGCGCCGTTGAAGCCGTCGAGGAGCACCGTCTGCACAGGCACCGCAGGCAGCCCCGCCTGTTTGAAATTGGCAGCCACATCGGACACATAAAAGCCATCCAGTTCGAAGAGTCCTACAGACTGGCCCGCGCCATTGAGCGTCACCGCGGGAGCATAGGCGGCGCGGAAATCGTTGCCGATGAAGAGGCCCGCCGGGCCGGAGCCCGTGGTGAGAGGTTTGGTCGCCGAGAGCGTCTGCGGCTGCAGATCCATGGGATGCGGCAATGCGAAGTTGTTCAGCCCGCCGATCGCCAGAATCTGTACGTTGGTATCGAGCTGAGGATCGGTGTCGGGCGCGAAGAATTCGCCGCGAGCCGCATGGCGCCAACGCATCAGGTTGACATGCAAAGCCCGCTCGATATCGGCAGCGGTTCCGTTGACATCAAGAATCATGCGATTGGGATGGGTGCCTGTCACCTGCAGGCCATGTGCGGTCGCGAAATCGGTGAGCGCCTGATAATCATCCTGGGTGGGGCCGAAGCGCTCGGCAAATTGCTCCGCCGTGAGGTATTGCCGGAAATTCGGGTTGGCGGGGTCGATAAGTTGCTTGAGCAGGTCATCCAGCTCATCCTGGTTGCGCAAGGGAAGCTCGATCGACAGGTTCATTCGCGCATTGCGTGCCATCGGTCCCACTGCTCTGGAAGCCGCGACCGCTTCGGGCACATGACCGCGAAGCACTTGAGCTGCCCCAGCCGGCAGCGCCGCGAACGGCAAAAGGGCCACCCAAACGGCAATCGAACGAAAAACACGCGAATTGATCATGTATTGAGTCCTTGCGGGTGCCCTGCGGTCTGACCTGCAGCGAGAATCGAAAAAGTGACTATGTTCGCCTTATCGTTTACACCAGGTCTTTCTAGGGGAGGGAAATACCCTATAACTGTCCTAAAGATTGACTGAGATCGTGGGCCTAGACCGGAATGGCCAGGTGGCTAATTGACGGAACAAAGCCAATTTGCGATGGAAACAAAGGACGGGAGGTAGGTCGGGCAATTTTTGCGCAGACACGTTCGACAAACGGAGGTGTCCAGGAGGCGCAGACACGCTGTCTGCTGCGTCGGCACTCCTGCCGACGCCCTTCGGACTGAGCGACAAGGCTCGACAGGAGTGTCGAGCCGGCAGGCAGAGCGCCTGCGCCACGCCGTCGTGCCCACCCGAATATTACCGCCGGCACCCCCGGACGAGTCCGCAGGCTCAGTCATGCCGAACGTTCAGGCTTTGGCGCACCATTAGATTGCCAGTACATGAGCAGGTCGCCGATCTTGGTGTACTCTTCAATCTAGGCTTTCTCAGCATCCGTGAGGGTTCCATCGTTAGCCCGAATGTTGAGTTCGGTAATGCGGGCGGCGTCCTCTTCTGGAAAATCGAGAGCCAGAATGCCTTCGGCGAGTGCCGGAGACATTCCGTGTCTAGTTAGATCGAACACGCTCACGTGGCCTATTCCAGATAGAAGACTTCTTCCAGCATGGCGAAGCGCTCGCCGTTGTGTTTGTCGGGTACCGGTTCGAACAGGCGACCCATGAACTCCTGCCATTTTTGATTCACGGGATCGGCGTCCAGTTCGTCCCAGGCTTTGTCGAAGTTCTCCACCCGCATCACCAGGGTCAGGTCCTGGCCCCTGCGGAAGACCGAGTAGTCGGAGATTCCTACCGCCTTGAGTTTGGCCAGGAGCTCCGGCCAAACTCGCTTGTGCTCCCGGTCGTACTCTTCAATGGCGTCGGCCTTGATGCGGAGTTTGAATGCGTAGCGGGGCGTCATGCGTAGCTCGACACCGCCGACATATTCTTGGCGCTACGATCAGCGGTGATCTTTTCCAGATAGCCGCTTTGCCGGAAAGCATCCATTGGATCGCCCGGCAATCCCTTGGAGATCGCCCATTCGCGAATCACGGGGCGGACGTCGGTGGAGAAGGCGTCCTTTAAACAAGTCTCGGCGTCAATCAGCGAGCAGCTAGACTGGGCCGCGGCCAGCTTCTTGTGATCCACCAGCCCGGCCTTGGCGTACAACTCCATCGCCGTGGTTACAGTCTGAATCATCGCTTCGATCTTGCCCTTCAAATTGTGGCTCTGGTCGATCATGTAGGCGATGTCGGCGCGTTTTCCGGTTTCCCATTCGAAATGGCAGATCTCGAAGAAGATGCGGAACACCTGGTAAGGATCGATCGATCCCATGGTGAGATCGTCGTCGGCGTAACGCCGGTCGTTGAAGTGGAAGCCGCCGAGCATATCGAGGTCGAGCAGCCATGCCACAATCTGCTCGATGTTCTGGGCCTGGTAATGATGACCGGTGTCCACCAGAACCTTGGCGTTGGGGCCGGTAGCTTTGGCCAGCATGAGGGCCATGCCCCAGTCGGCGATATCGGTGTGGTAGAACGCGGGTTCGAAGGGTTTGTACTCCACCAGCATGCGCTGATCGCCTGCCATCTTGGCGTAAGTGGTCTTCAGCCCTTCTTCGAACCACCGCTTGCGATGGCGCATGTTCTGCGTGCCGGGATAGTTGGAGCCGTCGGCGAACCACAGCGATAGGTCACGGCTGCCCAGCCGTTTCGCAATCTCGACACTGTCGAGCAGATGATTGAGCGCCGCCTGGCGGATCTCGGCATCGGGGTTGCCCAGCGAACCATATTTATAGATCTGGTCTTGGAAGACGTTGGGGTTGATCGCCCCGGCGCGCAGTCCGTGCGTAGCAGCGATGGCCTGCACGGCAGGAACGTCGGCGACTCCGCCGGGCAGGTCCCAGAGCACGTGCAAAGCGATGGTCGGGCACACGCCCGTCCAGCGATGCACCTGTCCGGCGTCCGCGAACTTCTCTTCGGTGGTGCTGGCAGCCGCCGGCTGCATGAATTTGCCGAACCGCGTGCCCGTATTGGCGAATCCCCAAGAGGGCAATTCGATATGAAAGCGGTCGAGCGCCTCGATTACCTTATCAGTGCGTTGGGTGTCAGACACTTGGATACCTGTCCGTCCTTTATCTTTAAAAGCTTAATCCATGCGCCGCTATACGGGGGAAACATTCCGCTATCCGAACGACAGGTTTTGTACAGTGGAACTTCTGGCGCCGCGCGGGATGCATCATAAGCCCTATAATGCGCAACGTTTAGGCCGGGAAGCCTATGAATCTATGCGGGCTTCTCCAACGCATTCAAAGCAACATCGTTTGCGATCCCGAAACGGTCTGTCCGTGCTGCCGGAGCCGTTCTCACTCCTCTCCGGAACGGCTAGGATGGTGTTTATGCGTGTGCGAATTGGCGCTCTTGGTGTGCTTGGACTGGCGGTAACCTGGGGCCTGCTGGCGGCCGACCCCCTTGCCGATCTGAAGAAATCGTTCGAGCATCCTCCAGACAATGCGCGGATCATGGTGCGCTGGTGGTGGTTCGGTCCCTCGGTGACCAAGCCAGAGTTGGAGCGCGAACTGCGCACCATGAAGGAAGGCGGAATCGGCGGCGTGGAGGTGCAGGCCACTTACCCGCTGGCCCTCGACGATCCCTCCACGGGCTTCCATAACTTCAAATACCTCTCGCCCGAATTCCTCGACGATCTTACGTTCACCGGCCAAAAGGCGAAGGAAATGGGACTGCGCATGGACTTGACGCTTGGTAGCGGCTGGCCTTATGGCGGCCCGCACATTTCGATCGATCAGGCTGCAGGGAGGCTGCGGGTGGTGCGCCAGATGAATGGTACGCCCCCCAAGTTGGCGGATGGCGAGAAGTTGATCGCGGTTTTCGTCGACGGGCAGCAGGTCGCGGACCCGAGCACCTTGACGGGCGAAGGCCACACCTTTCAGTTCTTCATCGCCAGCCACACGCGCATGATGGTGAAGCGTCCAGCGGTAGGCGCGGAAGGTCTAGTGCTCGATCATTACGACCGCGGGGCGCTCGACGCACACCTGAAAGCAGTGGGTGAGCCGATGTTGAAGGCGCTGGCCGCCACTCCGCCGCATTCCATCTTCAGCGACAGCCTGGAAGTGCAGGGTTCGGAGTGGACGCCGAACTTCCTGGAAGAGTTTCGCAAACGCCGCGGCTACGACCTGCTGCCGTACCTGCCTGCGCTGGCCGGAAGCGGTCCGGACGATTTCGTGGCTGGCGGCAAGATCAGCGGCGCGACCATCCGGCACGATTGGGGTAAAACTCTGACGGAACTGGCGAACGATAATTACCTCGCTCCCCTCACCGCCTTTGCGCATCAGCATCACACTCTGTTCCGCTCGCAGAGTTACGGCACACCACCCACGATCCTTTCGAGCAACGCGATTCCCGACCTGCCGGAAGGGGAGGGCACGCAGTGGCGAAAGTTCTCGTCGACTCGCTGGGCTACTTCCGCCAGTCATCTTTATGGCCGGCCAGTGACGTCGTCGGAGACATGGACGTGGCTGCACTCGCCGGTATTCCGCGCCACGCCGCTGGATATGAAAGCCGAGGCCGATATCCACTTCATTCAGGGCGTCAATCAACTCATTGCCCACGGGTATCCTTATTCACCGCCCGAGGCCGGAGAGCCGGGATGGCGCTTCTACGCCGCCGCCGTGTTCAACAATCACAATCCTTGGTGGCTGGTGATGCCCGATATCACGGCTTACCTGCAGCGCGTGAGCTTCCTGTTGCGGCAGGGGCAGCCTGCCAACGACGTGGCACTTTATCTGCCCACGGACGATGCCTGGGCCGGCTTCACTCTCGGCCGCGATTCGGTGAATCAGGCGATGGACGGACTGCTCGGTCCCAATGTGGTCCCGCAGATTCTGAACGCCGGTTACAACCTCGATTTCACTGACGATGGCGCGATTGCGCACGCCGGTGTGCCTTACAAGATTCTGGTGATCCCCGGCGCGGAGCGGATGCCGCTCGCCACCTTGCAGAAGATCGATGCGTACAAGCGCAAAGGCGGCACGGTGATTGTCACGAAGCGTCTGCCGTCGCTGGCTCCGGGTTTGCAGGAAGAAGGCGACACTCCCAAGATTCGCGAACTGGCGAGCGGCTTTACGGTGACCGACGAGATGAAACTGGGCGAAGCGATGCATGCCGCGCTGCCTGCCGACATGGTGGGCAATTCCGAAATCGGCTTCATCCACCGGCATCTGGCGTTCGGCGAAATCTACTTCATCGCCAACACGAGCAATCATGCGGTGCCTGCTCCCAGCGGCTTCCGGATCAAAGGGCTCAACGCCCAATGGTGGGACCCGTTCAACGGCAAGCCGACTATCGCGCCCATCACGTTGGCACCGTACGAATCGCGCGTGGTGGTGTTCACCAAGGAACGCATCGCCCCCGATACGCGCACACCGGCTGCGACCGTTGTGGATATGAGCAGCGGGTGGAAAGTGACTTTCCCCGGTCACACTACCGACATGCGCGCCTTGCACTCATGGACCGATGACGATGCCACGAAGTACTTCTCCGGGCAGGCAGCTTATGAACGCCTGGTCACCGTTCCGCAGGGTATGTTGAGCAACAAGGTGTTCTTGTGGCTGGGCGAGGGAACTCCGGTGACTACGGAGGAACGGCGCGCCGGCAACGGGATGCGCGCCATGCTCGAAAGCCCGGTGCATGAGGCGGCGGTGGTCTGGGTGAACGGGAAGAGGGCCGGATCGGTGTGGCGGCAGCCCTATGAGATCGACGTCACCAGCCTGTTAAAGACCGGCGATAACTCCATCAAAATTGTGGTGGCGAATCTGGCTCTGAATGAAATGGCGGGAAAGCCGCTGCCGGATTACAAGGCTTTGAACGCTCAATACGGCGAACGATTCCAGGCCCAGGACATGAATCAGGTGAAGCCGATTCCCGCGGGCTTGGTGGGGCCAGTTCGATTGGTGACGCGATGAAAGTAACACGACGTACTGCAATCGGCCTCATGGCTGCGCCGCTTCTGGAACAGCAACTCGCCGCCCAAGCGGCAGCAGGCGCGACTTCCGTGACCTTTCTGGACGGCGCTCCGCCGGCCGTTGCCATGGGGATCAGCTTTGGCGTTCCCTGGCCGCGAGGATCGGTGCGGCGCGATCAGACATTCAGCCTGTCTGCCGATTCGCAAGCCTTGCCGTTGCAGGCGTGGCCCCTGGCTTACTGGCCGGACGGGTCGGTGAAATTCACCGGCTTCGCCACTATCGCTGGGCCTGGTACTACTGGCTCTTTGAGGCTTGGGCCAGGGAATGCCGCCGCGCCGCAGCGCCTCACCGTGGTGGACGACGCCCGCGCGGTCCATATCGATACCGGCCGCTTGCAGGTCGCGATTCCCAAGGAAGGCGCGAACTTCCTCGCATCGATCACCATGGAGGGCCGTGTGGTGGCTCGCGACGGCCGTCTGATCTGCCGCACCGACTCCGAATTCGTCAGCAGCATCCGCAAGGTGACCGTGGAGCAATCGGGGCCGGTCCGCGCCGTGGTGAAGATCGAGGGCATCCACAAGAGCGCAGCTCGCGAGTGGCTTCCGTTCACGCTTCGCCTGTATTTCTATGCCGGGGCCGACCCTGTGCGGCTGGTGCACTCCATCGTGTTCGATGGTGACGACCAGAAGGACTTTATCCGCGCGCTTGGCGTGGCCTTCACCGTGCCGATGCGCGAGCAGGTGCACAACCGGCACGTCCGTTTCTCGGGCGAAGGCGAGGGCATTTGGGCCGAGCCGGTGCAACCGCTCACCGGCCGCCGTTTTCTTTCGCCGACAGCTTTCGCCGATCAACTCGCCGGAAAGCGCATCGCCAATAAAGAGACCTTCAACGGCGCCGGCCAGAAACTGCTGTCCGATTGGGCCGTGTGGAACGACTACAAACTGGCGCAACTGAACGCCGATGGCTTCACGGTCCACAAACGCACCAATCCCGAGAGTTGCTGGTTGGATGCGGGGGCAGGCCGGCGCTCCTCGGGCCTGGTCTTCGCGGGCGACGTTTCAGGCGGCCTCGGAATCGGGCTGCGGAATTTCTGGCAGTCGTTTCCCGCCTCGCTCGAAGTTCGCAATGCCACCGCCGATGCCGCTGAAGTGCATGCCTGGATGTGGTCGCCCGATGCCGCGCCCATGGATCTGCGCCACTACGACACGCGCGCGCACGATCTGGATTCCAGCTACGAAGATGTCCAGCCCGGATTCAGCACGCCGCACGGCGTGGGGCGCACCAGCGAGTTGACGCTCTTTCCCAGCGCCGGTCTGCCGTCGCACGAAGAGCACGCGCAGCAGGCGCGTATGGCGCAGGCGCCGCCGCTGCTGGTGGTCTCGCCGAAACATATCCACGATGCCAAGGTGTTCGGCATCTGGAGCCTGCCCGATCGCTCGACCGAGGCGCGCCGCGGCATCGAAGACCGGCTCGATTCGGCATTTGACCTGTATTACAAAGAGGTGGAGCAGCGGCATTGGTACGGCTTCTGGAACTACGGCGACGTGATGCACCAGCACGATGGACCGCGCCACACCTGGCGTTACGATATCGGCGGGTTCGCGTGGGACAACACGGAGCTAGGCACGGACATGTGGCTGTGGTACAGCTTCCTGCGCACCGGCCGTCCCGAGATTTTCCGCATGGCGGAAGCCATGACGCGGCACACTAGCGAAGTGGATTGCTATCATCTGGGACGGTTCGCCGGGCTCGGTTCGCGCCACAACGTGCGGCATTGGGGCGATGGAGCCAAGGAGGCCCGCATCAGCCAGGCTGCGTATCGCCGCTTCTACTACTACCTGACCGCCGATGAGCGCACGGGTGACCTGATGCGCGCTGTGGTGGACGTGGACTACAAGGCTCTCGAAATCGACCCGATGCGGCTGGCATCGCCGCGCAAAGGCGAGATCGCGTACCCGGCTCGGGTGCGCGGCGGCCCCGACTGGCTCGCGTTCATCGGCAACTGGATGACCGAGTGGGAGCGCACAGGCGAGCCCAAGTATCGCGATAAGATTCTTGCCGGCATGGATTCGATTGTGAAGATGCCGTACGGGTTTTTGAGCGGTCCGAATCAGCTCTACGGCTACGATCCCGCCACGGGCAAGCTGTATCCGCTGGAGCAGGACGGGCTGGGCACTTACAACCTGGCCACAATCATGGGGGGCGGGGAAGTGGTGTTCGAGTTGAACGACCTCATTGAGCACCCGGGCTGGAAGAAGGTTTGGCTGCAATACTGTCGCCTGCACACCGCGCCGAAAGCCATGGTGGCTCGTGACAACCAGACGGGCGCGGAAGGGATGGACGGGCAATATGCGCGCGCAGGACGGCTGTCGGCGTATCTGTACCGCGAGACGAAGAATCCGGCGTTCGCCGCCAAAGCGTGGGCGGGCGTGCGGGCGCGCGCTCCCTTTGCGACGACGAATCTGAAGGGGCCGGCGGTGCTGAACCCGATCGACGAGGTGACCGGGATCTCCACGAATACCGTTTCGCAAAGCTCCCTGGAGCTGATCGAAGTGCTGGAGATGTGCGGCGAGCCCGCGTGAGCCGGGATGGCCCTTCCCCTGCTAACTCCCTGGTGCTGATGCGTTTTTCGGCACCAGATAGGGTTATCAGGCGCAAATATGGGTCATATTACGCTGGAACAGAAGCTTGCCAGGCACGCTTTCGCTAAAGGATTAACTGAATCGCAGATCGCCACTTTGGCGTCTTTGGCGCAGGAAGTCACATTTGCGGACGATGAACTGATTTTGGTAGATGGCCAGAGGTCGAAGGCTTTCTACCTTCTTACGTCCGGTAGCGTGGCGGTGGAACTCCGCACTCCGCGCTTCGTCGTGAGCGTTCAGGCTCTGGGACCGGGGCAGGTATTCGGCTGGTCGGCACTGCTGGAGAATCAGGACACGCTGTTTCAGGTGCGGGCGCGCGAGCGGACGTCGGCATTGCGAATCGACAGTGCGGCGCTGCAGGCGGCATGTAAGGAAGACTCCGCACTCGCCGCGGCAGTTTTGCATCGAACGCTGCAGACGGTGGCGGGTCGGGTGAAGGCCACCGAAGTTCGCTTCGCTGAGATGTGCGGCGTTCGGGTGTGACCGCGACTTGAGATCTCCTCGCAATCCGAGCTTATTCGGTGGCTATAGAAGCGCTGATTAGTGGAAGACTGCCTGCCGCATCAGGTTCGTCTACGTCAGTGCAAGTGTCTCATCATTGTGATTGAACAGGACCATTGCAGGGCGAAAAAGCGGTCTGGCTGGCCAAGGGAGATGCCGTCAGCCAAGGCGAATTCCATTGCCAGTCTATTCGGTATCGCCGCATAGCCGCGTGCCCTCGTCCAACTCTTCTTTTAGAACCCCTACTCACGCCGCCGTTAACTTCGCAATAGAACCGAATTTAGTCCCGTTCGGGTATCGAGCCATAAAGTTCCTTTCCGAAGTGCCGATCAATATACTGACGGAGCTTAAATGGAACTGACACAAACACGGAAATTCTATCTTGCAAGAAAGGTGCTGTCGTGGCTGTTTGCGGCAACCCTTCTCTTAGCGGGAACTGCCGCCGCGCAGACCAGTGCGCCGGATGATCGCACTGCGCAATTACAGAAGAAAGTCCAGGATCTGGAGGCGAGTTTGGCCGCCATCAAGGCGGAATTAGCGCACTCCAGTGCTGCTGTGGCAGCCCCGGCAATTCCGGCCACACCGCCATCCCCCGCGCCGGCCGTTGCTCCGGACGCGGCGCAAGCCGCCACGCTGGCCGCTGCTGGGCAGAGTGACGAACACACTCTGGGCCCCTTGGAATTCCGCGGCTACAGCGATTTCACTTTTGGACGCCCGATATTCTCCGCGCTCCCTGCCGGGGGGCTTGGGGGCAGCAGCCAGTCGTTCAATCTGGGCGATTTCGACCTGTTTGTCAATACCCGTTTGGGCGACCATCTGAGCGCGCTCGCAGAGTTGCTGGTCACCTCGGACTTCTCCAACGAATTTACCGCGGAAATGGATCGTCTGATGCTGACCTATACCGCGAACAAGTACTTCAAGATTAGTGCCGGCAAATACCACACGGCGATCGGATATTACACCAACGCGTTCTATCGCGCACGGTACTTCCAGACTGCCACCGGCGCTCCAATCCTCTTTACCGATGAAGACGACGGCGGCATTATCCCACTCCATGGCATCGGGCTGAGTGCCACTGGCGAACTGCCCTCTGGCCGGCTCGGCCTTCACTGGGTGGCGGAGGTCTCTAATGGCGTGTCGCACCGAAATACCGAGCCAATCCAGAATTTCGTCGATGAGAACAATGGCAAGGCCGTCAACTTCGCGCTATACGCGCGTCCTGAAGGCGTCCAGGGCCTGGACATCGGTGCATCGTTCTACCGCGATCTGCAGCACCCCGAAGGGCTGGGCAGCATCGAGCAGCGCATTTATTCGGCGCACGCAGCTATGGTGCGGCCGCATCTGGAACTGATCGCCGAGGGCGTCCTGTTGCAGCACGACCTGCTGTCGATCAACCACAGTTTCAATACGGTGTCGGTGTATGGACAGGCGTCTTACAAGTTTGGGAAAGTGCGGCCGTACTTCCGATACGAATACCAGAACATACCGGCGAGCGATCCGATTTTCGGCGCCATTGGTCGAATGAGTGGTCCCTCCCTGGGCGCCCGCTACGACTTCTCGGATTTCGCTTCTTTCAAACTCCAATACGGAGTGCTGGGAATTCGTTCCGGCCCCTCGACCAACGCGTTTCAAGCGCAACTGGCGTTCGCATTTTGAAAGGTGTATTGAGATGAAGACACGATTGATTGTACTGATGATCGCCCTGGCGGCATGCGCAATCCCACAAACTGGCTTTTCGGTAGTGGTGAACAAGGATAATCCGGCGACCAGCATCAGCAAGTCTCAACTTCGCAAGATGCTGCTAGGCGAAACGCTCTCCTGGCCTGGCGGCGCGAAAGTGGTGGTCCTGTTGGGGCCCGCCGGAGACGGCCCCCGCGGGGCGGCCCTTAAGGAAGGCTGCGGCATGTCGGAATCGGACTACTCGAAACACGCCCTCCAGGCGAGTTTCAGCGGTGGGGCGAAGGTCGTCAAGACGCTGCCTAGCACCGCAGGGGTGCGGCAAGTTGTGGCGCTGAGTCCTGGCGGTTTGGGAATTGTCGAGAGCGGACAGGGTGGACCCGGCCTGAAGGTCCTTCCCGTTGAATGATCCCGCTCTACGGAAGAAGCGAAAATGAAAACTATCGCGAACATCAAAATCGGAAAAAAGATCGGTTTCGTGCTGGCGGCCACGATCGTCCTGTTGGCGGGCTTATCGGCATTGTCGTTGTGGGCTCTGCACTTCAATGAGCATATGGCGCAGGAATCCGTCGACCGTCTTACCAGCGCACGGCTGGCGGAGACAATCGCCGGTGAAAGCGCCGCCATCTCCCAATACATGGGGAAGATGATCATCGCGAAGACCACTGTCGACGATCTTGTGAATCAGATAGTGGACATGCGAAAAGTTCGCACTGCCGCCCTGGCCCAATTCAAGGCAAGCGCAAACAACACCAAGAGCGCGAAACACGCCGCTGAGTTGGCCGACCTTGTCAAGGCCGCGGACACTTCCAACGATGGCGTCATGACCTGGCTGGCCGCTGAACTCTTCGACCAGGCAACGGCAGAGTTTAATACCTCCTCCAACATCGCTGCGTCCATGCACGCCAAGGCTAAAGAGGCGTCCGAATGGCAGCGTGAACTAGTGGAAGCGGGCGAGACTATGCGCCGCAAAAACTCGACTATAATCTGGATCGCTCTCATTGGGGGCTGCTTATTTACCACCTTGGCGGCGGGATTCGGAGGGGTGGTATTGACTCGTGGAATCGCAGGTCCGCTGCAGGCCGTAGTCGCCAATGTGGAACGTATCGCAGATGGCGATCTCTCTCAACACACGTCAGTCGAATTGCGGGGCCGCGAGGATGAAATCGGTGTTCTGGCGCGCGCTATGCAGACCATGACGACCGCTCTGCAAGAAACGGTGCAGGAGATTTCCGGCGGCATCGGAGTGCTCTCAACCTCGTCGACGGAACTCATGGCCACTTCCACGGAAATGACGGCAGGATCGCATAACGCCTCCGAGAAAGCTCACGCCGTCTCGGCCGCCGCGGAGCAAATGAGTTCCACCATCGAGTCCGTGGCTGCGGCCATGGAACAGACGAGCACAAATCTCTCGCACGTCGCCACGGCCACTGAGCAGATGACGTCGACCATCGATGAGATTGCGCACAACTCCGAGACTGCTCGCGGCATCACCGATCAAGCCAGCCGGCAGGCGGAACAAATCACCCAACAGATGAATGAACTTGGCGCGGCGGCGCGCGAAATCGGCAAGGTTACCGAGACCATCAACGAGATCTCGTCCCAAACCAATTTGCTGGCTCTCAATGCCACCATTGAGGCAGCGCGCGCGGGGGCCGCTGGTAAGGGCTTCGCGGTCGTGGCAACGGAAATCAAGGCATTGGCGCAACAGACCGCAGCCGCTACAGAGGAGATAAAGGGCCGAATCGCAGGTGTTCAATCGGCTACTGCCGGCGGTATCGCCGAAATCGGCAAAATCTCGCAGGTTATCAAGGAAGTGAACGGGATAGTCACTTCCATTGCAGCCGCGATTGAAGAGCAGTCCATCACGACTCGCGACATCGCTAAGAATATCGGCCAGGCCTCCTTGGGGGTGAATGACGCCAACATACGCGTCTCCGAAACTTCCGAGAGATCGCGCGAGATCGCTGCCGATATCATCAGCGTCGACCGTTCGGCCGGCGAAACCGCCACGGGTAGCGGGCAAGTCCGCGAAAAGGCCGCAGAGTTGTCGAGCGTTGCCGATGGGCTCAGAGCGACAGTCGGCCGATTCACTGTGGACCACCCAACAGAGGTGGTTGCGGAATAAGAGACGGCAAGTTGTGCAGCGTCCGACTCGTTTCGGTCGAAAATTCCATGGCCAAGTTTAACCAGCCATCGAAGTTCGCGTCATCGAGACGTGCGGCATGCGAGTGTGACACCCACTAAAGCCTATTAGGGGAACTATCGATGCAAAGGGAAAGCGGGTGAACTCACTATTCTCTTCGCGCGAGAATACAGTTCCGCTTCGCCCTTGCTTCGGTATGTCGCAAGCAGAACGCGCGCAGAGAAGATAGTCTCCCGAGTATGAGGGTCCGCGGGAGGGCGCCGGACCGCCGCCAGCCCCTCAATCCAGCTCACGATTTCGCCGAGACTCTGGCTCTCTTGCTTCTGTAGAACCGAACTCGCCAGATCCCTCGGGGCTTGGAGCTGAGCCTCCCATTCTTCAAAAGCCCCATACCGGTTCGCTCCCGCGAATTGCCCGGACTCGAACACGACCGCGTCAACCACCACGGTGACGTTGCCTGGGTTTTGGAAATTGTTCAGTCGGTGGCCTTCGGTCGTGCCGTTGGCGAATATCTGCAATTGTCGCGAGTTCTGCAGGAGGCCCGGTGGAATCGCGAGCGCCATCTGCCCGGGCTCCACATACAAAATCGACTTGTTGAACATAGCATCGGCGGCATTCAACAGAATCCGATCCGCTGCAGTCCACACCGTGTCGATCGCTGCAATGGCTTCGGGCGTCCTGTTCCGAATCACCACGCCGTAGGGCAAGGATGCCACCAGTCCTAACGGCCGGTCTGGTCCAACAATTTGCGTCACGAGTGATTCGAACTCTGGAGACTCGGGGCCGACCAATTCAATGCCCTGAATCGTCGAAGGCACGACCGTCAGTTGCTGAGCCGCCGCTCCAAGGACAAACAAAAGCACGGCCGAAATCACGCGAATCATGCGACCCTCCACCGATATTCTCCCTCGGCTACGCCACATCGTACAATATCCCTTCTATGCAAAAACAGGTGGCATTGGTGGTGGGCGCTTCGAGTGGCATTGGGCGGGCGTCGGCAGTAGCGTTGGCGAAAGATGGCGTTCGGGTGATGGCGTCCGCGCGGCGGACCGACCGTTTGCAACAACTGCAATCCGAGATGCGGGCGGCCGGGGCGGAGGTGGAGATCTTTGCCGCCGATTCCACGAAGGTTGCCGAGATGGACAAACTCGCGCAGCACACCCGCGAGAAGATGGGCGCGATCGATATTATGATCTACGCCAGCGGCACCAACACGCCCGACCGCGCGTTGAAGCGCCTGACTCCTTCGATTTGGGACAACCTGGTTTCAGTGAATTTGAACGGCGCTTTCTATGCCACCAGCGCGGTGCTCCCGGCGATGCGTGAGCGCGGCGCGGGGCACCTGATTTACATTTCATCGATATCGGGCATTATTCCCGATGTTTCCGGCGCGGCGTATCAGGCGGCGAAACGCGGCATGCTCGGATTGGCGCACGCCATCCGCGTAGAGGAGAAAGAGAACGGCATCCGCACCTGCGTCGTCTGCCCCGGGCTGGTGGATACAGAGATTCTGGAGTTCCGCCCCGTCAAACCGTCGGCCGAGACACTCGCCAAAGCTCTTCAGCCGGAGGACATCGCGGCGGTGGTGCTGGCTGTGGCGAAATTACCGGCTCGCGCAGTGGTGCCCGAGGTGCAAATCCTGCCAACGTATCTGTAGGACTGACTAGTTAGGGTCGCAACTCGGCCGGCGCCGCTTTCTTGCCTTGCATATGAAACGTGGGGCCAGGATGTTTTTCTCCACTTACCAGGACGCTACCCCACTGCACCGCCAGTTCCATCTCATTGCCGCGAATCGTTCCGGTGAAAACCAGATTTGGAAAACCGGTGACGCGCTCGCCGTTCATTCCGAAAGGTAGCTTGCCCAGCACGGTGAAGGTAACTTGGTCGCCATTGACCGTGCCTTCCGACAGTGGCGCATCGCCGGGATACGGGCTCATATGCGCCATTCCCGTGAGCTTGCTTCCCTCCACTTTCAGGTCGAGGACGATCCTGGAAGGAACCTTCGGCCGCTCCGTCAGGGCTCCCGTAAAGACTGCGTTCCAGGTGCCGGCGACATCCAGGTCTGAGCCCGCCAAGGCCGGCGACGCCAGAAGGATCAACACGCACGCCAAATGCTTCATAGAGTGCTCCCCTCAGGTGCCATGTTACTCCCTTTTGCGGTAAGGTAGATCCTGCCATGCCCGTCTCGCAAGCGAATTCGAACCTCATCTACCAGGCGCTAAAACAGTGCGGTATCGGACTGTTGTCGGCGCTGCCCGAGACCTGGCTGGTGCATTTGATCCGGCTGGCGGAAGAGGACCCGCAGATGACTCTGGTGCGGCTGGCGAAAGAGGAAGAAGGCGTGGGGCTCTCGGTGGGCGCGCACTTCGCGGGTGTGAAATCGGCGATGCTGATGCAGAATCACGGCTTCCTCGCCAGCGTGAATGGCATTGTCTCCGTAGCGCAGCTTTATCGCGTCCCGCTGCTCATGTTGATCAGCCATCGAGGCCACTTCGGCGAGCGCGACCCGTGGCAGACCGAGGGCGG
This sequence comes from uncultured Solibacteraceae bacterium, assembly GCA_963815475.1. GTDB lineage: Bacteria > Acidobacteriota > Terriglobia > Bryobacterales > Bryobacteraceae > Sulfopaludibacter. The sequence continues at coordinate 6,065,808 of CAWFHD010000003.1, forward strand.
AATGGCCACCGAACCCGTGCTCAAGGCGCTAAACATCCCATACGCGTGCCTGGATAATCCGGCGACGGTGGCGAAGCGCATCGTGGAAGCACAAACGTGGTCGTATGCCAGCCTGCGTCCGGCTGCGCTGCTGCTGACACGCGATTTGATGTGGGAGGAAGCCTAGCATGCTGCGCCTGGACTGCCTCAGTTGCATTTACGATCGTCTTGATGGCTGCCTGGTGGTGACCATCATGGGCGCGGTGGCGGCGGAGCTGCAGTCGCTGGGACATCGTCCCAACTTCTTCTACCTGCAGCACGGCATGGGGCTGGCCTCCTCCATCGGGCTCGGACTGGCACTCTGCCGACCTGACCAGAAGGTAGTGGTGCTGGATGGCGATGGCTCCGTGCTGATGAACCTGGGCGGTTTCACTACGCTGGCGCGGTACCGTCCGGCGAACCTGGTACACGTGATCTTCGACAACGAAAGCCTGGTGTCCGTGGGAGGCTTCCCCACTGCGACGTCGACGGGCAGCGACCTGGCGGCCATTGCACGCGCGACGGGCATTCCACGCGCGATCACGGTACGGACGCTGGAAGAGTTCGACGAGGCCTACGGCGCCGCGATCCATTGCGGTGAGCTGAGCTGCATTGTGGTGAAGGTGGAAGCCGTAGGGCCCAAAGCATATGTAACGGATCTGGCGCTGCTGGAAAATCGATTCCAGTTCCAGCGTCACATCGAGAATATCAAGGTGAATCAAGATGGCTAACGTTCTGGCTGAACTCGTCTCCCAGCTCGCGAGCGGCGCGCTGCGCGTGGTGGACCTGACCCAACCATTGAGCGCAGAGACTCCCCTCCTGCCCCTGCCCCCGCAGTGGCCCAACACGCCGGCATTCCGCCTCTGGGAGATCTCGCGCTACGACGAGCGCGGCCCCGCGTGGTATTGGAACGGATTCGAGACCGGGGAGCATACCGGCACGCATTTCGATGCGCCCATCCACTGGGTAAGCGGAAAGGACCTGCCGGAGAATAGCGTCGACCAGATCGCGCCGCGTAAGTTCGTCGGTCCGGCATGTGTGATCGACGTGACGGCCGACGTGGCGAGGGATCCGGACTTTCTGCTGACCGTGCCCCGGATCGAGCAATGGGAAGGCGAGCATGGCCGCATTCCGGCAGGCGCCTGGCTGCTGCTGCGCACCGGATGGTCGAGGCGAAGCGCGGAAGAGTACATCAACCTGCACACCGATGGGCCGCATACGCCGGGGTTCGTGAAGGAGTGCTCGGAACTACTGGCGAAGGATCGCGATGTGCTCGGCGTCGGCGTGGAGACCGTGGGCACGGACGCCGGTCGCGCGGCCACGTTCGATCCGCCGTTTCCCAATCATTATGTAATGCACGGCAGCGGCAAGTTCGGGTTGGCCGGGCTGTGCAATCTGGATCAGCTACCGCCCACGGGCGCGGTGGTGATCGCGGCGCCGCTGAAGATCGTGAATGGCTCAGGAAGTCCGCTGCGAGTGATTGCGATCACGCCGTAGTCCGAGTCTCAGTTTTGCGCTATCCAAACTGCGACCGCCTTTTCGCGGACTGGCACCCCTGCCACCGTCAGTTGCAAAGTGGTGTAGTACGGGTACGCAACGGAACTTAGTCGAACGTCCACCTCCCAGGAGCCCAGTGGCGCTCCCGGTGTGCTGACGACTCTCTCCACGTTGTGGAGCACGGCGGACACAAACGGGCTGATCGTTACCGGCGTTTGCGGATTCTCTCCCGTGCTGCCTGGCGTGTTGACGCCGGCGCCATTCAAGAACACCCGCACCAGCGATCCCGCTTGCGCCAGATTCGAACAGGAATTCCGCGTGCCGTCTTCGTTGAGCACGAGCGCGGACACCGAACCCAAAAGTGTTCCTCCCTCGCATACCGGATAGTCGCTTGTGCCACCGTTGTTCAGGCTGGGAGTGAGCGCGGCGAGAGCCACGGTCCGCTGCGCAGTGGCGTTCACGGACTTCACTTGTACGGTTGCCGTGGACTGGCCTGACACTTCATAGGGAACCACGAAGTTGATTTGATTTTGCGACACGAATACCAAAGGCGCGGCCTGGCCGTCCACCAGTACGGATGCACCTCCCAGCGTGGTGGGAAGCGTCGCTGCTTGCGGATCGTACAATGCCGGAGTCGCCGATCCCAGTGAATTGCCGAAGATCGTCACCATCTGTCCGGGCGATACCACGCCAGAACTGGCATAGTCGAACGTATCCGTCACACAAACGATCGCGTCGGCAGCGGTGGGCCGCGTGTTTGCCAGGTATGGCCCGTCCGTCAACAGATGAGCTCCGCCTTGCCGATCGAGCGCGAGAGCTTGCGCGGCGCTCGGCGATACCCCCTCCACCACAACGGCGGAAGTCACAGTGGAACCCTTCGCGTCCAACGTCACGACCACCGGAAAATCATGCAGGCGATCCGGCAGGCAGCGGATGGGGGCAGCCGGCAAGCCTGGGAAATCGGGCGACTGCACCCGGAGCGACACCGTAGCCTGACCTTGGGAATCGACCGCGAGACCCATGACGGAATCCGCTTGCGAGCCGCCGAGGAACGTGGAGTAGATCAAGTGTGTGCCATCGCCGCTCAACTTCGTCACGTACCCCGTATTTGGAAAAGCGGGGGAGAAGCCGAAGAAAAATTCCAAGTCGATTGCGTTCGGCGGTAATTGGACCGCGTTTTTGGATTGTGCGGCGCCGGTGGTAATTGGATAGTCAGTAGAGCCGGTGGTCCCGGCAAGATAAACGTCGCCATTCGTGTCCAGCGCTATTCCCGCAGGCGAGTCCTGATTCGACCCGCTCACGTAAGTGCAGAAAAGCAGCTTGGCACCGGCGGGATCGACCTTCGCCACATACTGGTGATTGCAAGGGAATGCGAATGCCCTAGTGGCCGCGCACACAGTGAAAGTAGCCGTGGACTGATAGGCGCCCGGAGTCACCGGAATGTCGTTGCCGCCGACCGGAGCGTATGATCCCTGAACCACAGCGTTACCTGCGGCGTCGACTGCAAGGGCTTGTCCGCCGAGGCCCGCCACGGAGTAGATCAGCCGGCCTCCGTCAGCGCTGATACGGCTCAAGAAAAATGGGAGCGGGTTGTTTGGTTGGATCGAGCCAGAAGTGGCAACGAAGTTACCTGCGGACGCCTGCCCGGTAAGGAAGACATCCCCCGTGGAATGGATGGCGATGCCAAAGATAGAGATAATCTCGCCGCTCCCGCCGCCGAGGAGGGTGCTGTATACGATCTTACCGGAGGCATCTATTTTAATGACGAACCCGGCCGTGTAAGCGCCGTTTAGATCGGTTTCCAGCGCTCCCGGGGTGGTGGGGAAGTCCGGGGAACTGGTGCCGCCGGCGAGGACGACATTGCCGGCCGCGTCCACCGCCATTACGCTGGCGCTATCCGACCCGCTGCCTCCGAAAGTCTTGTAGAAAACCAGCGTTTGTCCGTCCGGAGTCAGTCGGGCAAGAAAGGCGTCCTGGGTTGGGCCGTTTGGCTGAGTGGCGCCGGCGATCAAAATGTTTCCGCCCGGACCTAACGCCAGTGCGCGGGCCACTACGCCAGCCGGAAGCGCTGCAACGTAAGTCGCGGGCGCCACGGACCCGGCGCCAAAGAGCGACGCGGCGGTCAAAGTTACTAGAAGACACACAGCGTGTGGCGGGAACACCCCAGCCAGCAGCGGCCGGGTTGTGCCAAACCATTGGAAAACAGGCCAACGGACACCCATTGCGCCTCTTGCAAAGCACGGGAGTGTCCAATGCGAGGCGTTCGCTATCGCGAAATGCTGTTCCGGCGAATCCTTCAAACGCCTGTCGGATGCGCTGGCCGGCCCAGCTTCCTGCGTTTCGTCCGTCAAAACGTGGCCCATTTCCTGCAAATATGCTTGCGACCTTCGGGGATAGCCGTTAGCATGGCAAGTTGACCGGCGCACTTTCTCCACTCGGCCTCATGCTGGCGGCTGCGATGTCCGTAACCAATGTGTTCACGGACGTGGCGCGGAAGCATGCTCTGGAAAAACGCGACCTGATCCCAGCGACGTTCTGGATCCGGGTGGCGGTGACGGTAGTATTCCTCATCGCTTTAGCGGCACGGATCGCGGGCGGCGCGTCCATCAAGATTCGAGATTCCGGCCCGCTGTTCGGCATCGCGGCGCTGCATCCGGCGCCGGTTCCGGCATTCCTCGTGTACCTGGTGGTGGATGTCAGTCTCATCACGATCGTAATGTGGCTATACTTTCGCGCGCTGCAGATCTCGCCGCTTTCCATGTGCGTTCCCTTCCTTGCGTTCACCCCAGTGTTTCTGATTCCCTCGGGCTACGTGCTGCTGGGGGAATTGCCTGCGCCGCTCAAATCGCTCGGCGTCGTGCTGATTGTGGTGGGGTCGCTGGTGATGCACCGGAGGCTGTTCGCCATTGGGTGGACCGCTCCCTTCAAAGCGGTGATCCGCGAGAAGGGCAGCCGCTACATGCTGCTGGTTTCCTTCATCTTTTCCATCACGAATCCGCTGGACAAGAAGCTAGTGGTGATGAGCGATGTAGTCACGGAAGCGGTGGCGTATGGATTGGGCCTGTGCGTTTCGTTCTTCCTGCTGGGGAAACTGCAGCGGGCCGATTTCGGCGCGGCCATCCGGTCGAATATCAAATGGGTTTCGCTCGCCGGCCTGTCCGATGCGGTGTCGCTGCTGTTTCAACTTGCGTCGTACACATACCTGGCAGTGGTCATCACGGTGAGCATCAAGCGCGCGGGTATTGTATTGGCGGTGATTGCCGGCTGGCTCTTCTTCCGCGAGCGCGGCATCACGGATAAGTTGATCGCCACCGCAGTCATGTTCTGCGGCGTGTTGATCCTATATCTGCCGCTGAATGTGGGGCAGGCGGTGACACTCACTTTGCTGACCCTGGTGGGGATGTCGGCAGCGCTGTATCTGACGCGCCACGAGGAGACCGCGGCATGATGAACGTCTCCATGGTGGGTTGCGGCGGCATGGCGGCGCACTACCTGGCGGTATACCGCGACCTCGATTGGGTGCGCGTAGTGTCGTGCGTGGATACGAATCTGGAGAGCGCCCAACGCGCGGCGCAGGAATTCGGTTGCGAGGGCTCGACCGATTTCGAGTGGGCACTCGCGCCTGAAGTGGATGCCGTAGTCATCAGCACTCCGAATTCGGAACATCGTGCGCAGGCTGTGGCGGCCCTCGAAGCCGGGAAGCATGTGCTTCTGCAGAAGCCCGTGGCGGCGTCGCTGGCCGATGCCGAAGCCATCGCCACCGCGGCTTCTCAATCCACTCGCACCGTTGGTCTCTACATGAGCTATTTTGACCAGCCGTTGATTCACGACCTTCGTGACATGGCGCAAACCGGCTGGCTCGGCGACCTGGTGCATTGCTACGCGCGCCTGATGCATAAGGGCGGGATGATGTGGTCGAACGAAGCGCTGGCGGGCCGGTCCACGTGGCGCGGAACCATTGCCGGGACCGGCGGCGGGTGCTTCATTCAACTGGCCGTCCATTACATCCACATCTTCGAATGGGTCAGTGGATCGAGAGTGGCACGCGCCACTGGCTTCACGCGTAACCTGCATTGCCCCGGCTTGGAAGGCGAAGACCTCGCCTGCGCCGTTCTGGAAATGGAATCGGGCGCGATGGTCACGCTCGATACAGCGTGGTGCGCGCATGGCGAGGAACTCTCTGTGTTCGGAACACTGGGCCGTTTCGAATACCGCAACAACCTGCGCCTCTCTGTGGCGTCGAGCGTGGGGCCGTTCCGCGGCCGTGTGGTGGAGTACCCCGGCGGAGTCACGCAGGCGTTCGGCGGGCCTCAGGGCGCCGAGATGACGAGCGAGGCGCCACCGCCGGCCTTCGGCGACATTGCAAATCCGTTGAACCAGCACCGGACCTTTCTGGAAGCCGCCAGAGACGGGCGAGCCGCGCCGGTTTCGATCGCGTCGGGCGTCCACGATATGCGTGTGGTGATGGCGGTATACGAATCGGCGAGGAGCGGCCGCGTGGTGGAGGTGGGATGAAACTCGGGATCGTGGCGGACGAGATTTCACGCGATTTCCAGAAGGCCACGGAGATCGGAAGATCGCTCGGTATTGAGCGGTACGAGGTGCGCAATCTTACGACCGGCCGCGTGCCACTTTGCGATGCGGCAGAACTGCTGGCCGTGGAGCAGCAGGGCGTGGAGATCACTGCCATCTCGCCGGGCATGTTCAAATACACCGAAGACGCCGCGGGGTTCGCGCGAGAGATGGCGGAGGTCTACCCGCGGGCGGCGGAGTTGGCGCATCGGTGGAACTTGCCCGGGCTGATTGTGTTCGGCTTCCACAAGCCCGGCGCCGCGGAGGCGAACGCAGTGGTTGATGCGCCACCGCCAGCCGCGATTCTGGAGTGGCTGGCACACGCGGCCGAACGCGCAGCGGCGGACGGCCTGCTGCTGATGATCGAACCCGAGCCGATCTGTTGGTGCGATACGGCGATGCGCACCGCGTCGTTGATCGAGCAGAGCGGCGCCGCGTCACTGCGGATCAACTACGATCCGGGGAACGTAGCGTGGCTCGAAAATCGCGATCCGCTGGACGAGTTCGATGCGGCCGCCCGTTGGATCGCCAACGTCCACATCAAGGACCTGCGTCCGCTGCTGCGTGGTCCGGCGCACCCGGAATGGGTTCCCGCGGGAGAAGGCATGATCGACTATCGAGCCCACTTCGCGGCGCTGCAGCGGATCGCCTATCGAGGGCCGATTTCCCTGGAGCCGCACATGGACGGAACTGCGGAGACGGTGCGCCGCTGCAAGTTGGCGGTGGAAGCGATTGCAGCAGAGCTGATCACGGCTTCGCGCTGACCACCAGCATGTCGATGCTCCGCCGCGAGGGCGTCAGCACCAGCCCTAACTGCTCGCGGGCCATTCGCAGGAACTCCTCGACGCTCTTCGCTTGGCCGTGGATCTTGAAGTCGTACGTGCCTTCCATGTTGGTTTCGTCGACGATGGGGCGTTTCAAGCCTTCTTCCAATGCCAGCCGGAAATCGTGCATGCCGGTGTTTTCGGCCGAGATTTGGGCGATCATGGCTACCAGGCTGAGGCTGGCCAGCGCTTCGCGAATCATCTCCGGCGTGGGCTCCGAGCCGTCAGCCGGCCGGGCGAGCGTCCATTCCTGGCTGGTCACGCCGATCGATCCACCACCCATCGCCTCGTCGCCGGTCTTTGGCTTCGGCGTCTTGCCCTCGAGCGCGGTCATCACGTAGACATCCGCTGGTGTACTGCCCACTTTCGTCGAAACGCGAAAATGTTTTTCCAGCGCCTGCTGCATCAAGCGACGCATCGCCGGCCGCTCTATTTGCGCGGGCGGGACCAGGACCAGATCGTAGCGCTCCCGGCTGTCGAGAGAATCGGGAAGTAGAACGCGGCTCGGGTCCTGGTCGTAGACCTTGGCGAAAATCGACTTCAGGTCGAAGCCGCGGATCATCCAGTAGTCGGGCCCTTCTCCTTCCACAGTGCCATCCTCCTTCGACGGCGATATGTGGACTTCGTACGATGGCGGGATCTTGGGCTTGCCTTCGGGTTCAGGTGATCGGTGTGGTTCGGTGTTGAGGCCGGCGGCCTTGCGCTCGAGAACGGCCTTGATTTGATGTTCCTCGGGGAACATGAAGGTGAAGCCGGCGATGCGTCCGTTGGTATCGACGATCATGCCGCCGAACTCCACACCGTAGGCCTGCGCCGTCGCGCCGAGAGGGTCGAGCAATAGCCAGCCGTTCACAGGGTGGTCCTGAAGCCACGCATCGAGCGGCGGTTGGTATTCAGAACAGACCCAAACGAACTGGACGGGTTGATCGGCGAAGTTGGCGACGAGCTGATTCCACTGCGACACCAGTTGCTGATTGGGCGAAACCACCGGGAAGAATCCCACCACGGTCAAGTGTCCGAGGAAACTAACAGGGTCGCTGCCGGAGCCGCCGGGCGATTGCAGGATTCGAGTCCAAATGAGATTGGGCGCGACATCGCCAGCCTTGAGAGAAGCGGAATTCTGACCGAAGACTGCCGCAACTGCAATTGCGAGCAGACTCAGAAGGACTCGCAGGGTCATCCGGGTACAGCCTCTTCAGCAAGCCTATCGCCTGCGCCCGGATAGTTTCAATTGCGGTTATCGCGGGAGTGTACGGAGTAGGACCTTACGAGTTTCCCAGGAATTGCACGTGAATGTAGGTGCCGAGGCGGGTGTTATATGCGAGGTACCAGCCGGGGTGGTCCGGATCTTCGTAGACTACGACTTGGTCGGAGTTCCAAAGCCAACCATCGGCGAAGGCGAGATCGGCCGGCGCTACCGAAAAGTAGAAGCCGCCGAACCAGAAGCGCGACGGGCCTCCGCCTTCGATGCGGAAGACGTGCTTGGGGCCGAAGCCGCCATTAAAGTGGCCGTGCTCCCAGGGATGATCTAAGTGGTAGTTAGCGTCCTTGGGTCCGGTTTCATGTCCTACCCAGGTTTTGCCGTCGACGTGGGGCGCTTGCGGATGGCCGTCCTTGTCGTTGAAATGGCGCTGTGGTTCTGTGGCTTGAGGCGCGCGTGCGGGAGGAGCATTGTGTACTGGCGCTGGACCGCGAGCTGGCGGCTTGGATGGGGCGAAGTGACCTTGATTGCCGCCGCCTTTTTGGCCGCCGCCGCGCTTGTCTTGAGCAAACGCTGCGGTGCCGGCGGAGAGTGCCAGGAGCGCAATGAAACAGACAGATGTTCGCATGCGCCAATGTTATCGCATTCTAAGGTCTTAAAACGGCCTGAGGCGAGTGACTTGATGTGCGCAGAGCGTCCAGAGAGGCCAGCCACTTACTCATTCCTTCTCCGGTCTTGGACGAGACGCGATGAATGCGCATCCCGGGGCGGACCCTGTGAATATTGCCCTCCAGCTCCGGCCAGTCAAATTCCACCGCCGCCGCCAGATCGGTCTTGCTCACGACCGCCACGTCGGCGCTGTTGAAGATCGTAGGGTACTTCAGTGGTTTGTCCTCGCCCTCGGTCACTGACAATAGCACCAGGCGAAGTTCCTCCCCGAGATCGTACGATGATGGACAAACCAGGTTGCCGACATTCTCGATGAACAGAAAATCGAGTTCGCGCAGATCCCACCTTTCGATCGCCGTTCGGATCATCTCGGCTTCCAGATGGCAAACCGTGCCTGTGACAATCTGACTGACTCGCGCCCGGCTGCGCGCCAGGCGCTGCGCATCGTTATCGGTGGCCAGGTCTCCCACCAGCGCCGCCACTCGGTATTTCGGCTGCAGCGCCGTGAGCGTCTTTTCGAGAAAGGCTGTCTTTCCCGATCCGGGGCTCGACACAAGGCTGATCACCGTGACTCCCGCCTCCTGAAACGCCTCTCGCAGCACGTGCGCCGCCACGTCGTTGCGCTTGAGAATGTTTCTCCGAACCTCCACCAGCCGCGGTTCGCGGGTCATTACGCCATCTCCAGTCCGACCAATTCCAGTTCCTTGCCCTGCACTACTTCCGAGGTTGGCGAGTCGCAAGTGGGACAGCAGAACCACTGCACCGACGCGATAGCCCGCTGCGCACGGCAAGTGGGGCAGTACACCACTACCGGCACTTCTTCGATGAGCAACTGAACGTCCTCCAGCGTGGTGCCGTCTCGAGCCATCTCGAACGCGGAGAGCAGTGCTTCCTTGACCACTCCCGACAGCAGACCCAGCTTCAGATGGATCGCCTGCACGCGCCCGCTGTGATGCTCCGCCTCCTCTTCTACTGCATCCAACAGGCTCATAGCCACCGAGAGTTCATGCATAGGATTTACCCGCCGACTCCCACAATGCAGCCGCGGCCCTGCCAACCCACTTGCGTGACGCGACCGTCTTCCACCAACACAGGCACGGTGCGCTGGCCGGAAACTGCGATCATCCGGTGGAGCGCGGCGGCATCGGCCTCCACGTCATACTCCACGTAATCGTAGCCCTTGAAGTCGAGCCAATCGCGCATTTCCTCGGTGTACTGGCAAGTGCGAGTGCCGTAGAGTTCGAAGTTAGCCACGCGCGAATCCCTCCATGATTTCCCGAATCACGTGATAGATGGAGGCCTGCACTTCCTGGATACGTGGAATGTAGTCGGCTCTCACCACGATGGGGAAATCGGCCAGCCCCCGGCGCAGCACCTCGCCGCCATCGTAACCGAGCAGGGCGACGGTGGTCAGCTTGCGGCGGCGCGCCTCATCCAGCGCCATAATAATGTTCCGCGAGCCGCCGCTGGTGGAAATAGCAATGACGGCGTCGTGCGGTCTGGCCTGCGCGATCAGTTGGCGCAGGAAGATGACCTCAGTGCCAACGTCATTGGCGACGGCGGTGATATTCGCCGGCTCGAGCGCCAGCGAAACGGCTGGCACGGGTAGGTATCCGACGGGCGGCGCAATGCAGTCGAGCGCCCAGTCATTGGCGTCGGTGGCCGATCCTCCGTTGCCGAAGAGAATCAGCTTGCCGCCGCTCTGCACGCATTCCCAGAGCGCCTGGGACACTTCGCGGATGGCTTCGGACTGTTCGCCGGCCACCTGCGCACGAAGCTTCGAATCGTCTGCCACTTTGAGGCGTATGGATGCCGCGACTTCTGCCATAATGTCGTCAGTCTCCTGCTTTTCGCGGCCCAGGAACGGATAGAGAAAGCCGGCATCGCCGGTATCGAATCCAAGTTCGCGGTGTTCGAAGAATACGTGCACCGTCTCCCACAGCGTGTGGTACAGCATCTCGATGACTTCCTGGTGCAGAAAGGGATGCTCCGTGCAGGCCGCGACGGCGTAGTCGCCTTCGAAGCCCGGCAGCGCGAACGTCATGGCGCGGCGTTTGCGAGACAGATCGAGCGCGCTCCACACTTCGGGATCGCCTTCCGGCGGTCCAAAGCCCATCACCATATCGTCTGGAGTAAGCAGCGCTTCGAGCCACGGCCGGTATAGCAATGAGAGGTCGAGAGCCGGCAGGGCGCGCTTACCCACAATCACCGGGTGCACGAATTCCACCGACACGTGTTGCGCGTCTGTGGCATAAGGCCCGCTGCCGAATGCGAGCAGCCTGCCGCCGCGGAGGAAACGCTCGGACATCTCGCGGCATGCGGAGGCCAGCCGATCGGCTTCGCGCGCGAAGAACTCCTCGCACACCTGATTGCGCTCCAGGAGTTGATCTTCCACGCGTTTGGCCAGTTCGCACTTGCCCGTCATCCACTCTCCTAACAGATGCGTGGCAGTGGATCGCCCACCAGCATGTCGACCACGCGAGTGCCACCGTAAAGAGTGGAAGCCAGCACCGTACCGGCAGGCTGCTCGCGCACTTCGCCGATGATCTGGGCCTCGCCGCCGCCGGACGTGGCCCGCAAACCTTCAAGCGCTACATCGGCGAACTCCGGCGCAACTACCGCCAGGAATTGCCCTTCGTTGGCGATGTGCAGTGGCTCGAGGCCCAACAGTTCGCAGGCGCCGCGCACCGTATCGCGAACGGGGATGCGCTCTTCCGAGAGGTGAATGCCTAAGCCGCAATCGCGAGCCAATTCGTTGAGCGCCGTGGCGACGCCGCCGCGCGTGGGGTCGCGCATCCAGCGAATGCCGGGACCGGCCGCGCTCGCGAGCGCCTCCACCAGCGGCAGTACGGAGCGAGTGTCAGAGCAGATATCGGATTCGATACCGAGTTCGCCCCGCGCCAACAGAATGGTGATGCCGTGATCGCCGATGGGGCCCGAGAGAAGAATGCGGTCGCCCGGCCGCACGCACTGGGGCGCCACGTTGACGCCGGAGATCAGGCGGCCGACGCCGCAACTGCTGATGTACATGCCGTCCGCCTTGCCGTGCTCCACCACCTTGGTATCGCCGCCAACAATCGCGACTCCGGCTTTGCGAGCCGCCTCGCCCATGGCGCGCACTTCGGCCTCCAACGTTTCTGAAGGCAGTCCCGCTTCTAGAATGAAGGTCACTACCAGCGTTTCGGCGCGCGCACCCGATACGGCGAGGTCGTTCACTGTCCCGTTGACGGCCAGTTCGCCGATGGACCCGCCGGCAAAGCGCAACGGCGTCACAACGAAACTATCGGTGGTGATGGCGAGCGGAGCGCCGTTGATCATCACGTGCGCCGCGTCGCCGAGCGGGCCCGGCGTGGAATCGCAGAGCAGGGGAACGATGAGGCCCTCGATCAGACGGCGGCTGGCCTTGCCGCCCGCGCCATGCGCCATCTCAATCTGCGGATCGCGAAAACGGACCTTCGCCGGAGTGGCTTGCATGTGATCCCCCTTCAGAACGCCGAACCGATGCTGACCAGGGCTTTGCGATGGTCGTAATTATAAAATGCAGCACACGAGCCTTCGGAGGAAACCATGAGCGCGCCCACAGGGTGCTCGGGCGTACATTCATTGCCAAAGAGTTTGCACTGCGCCGGCTTGAGAACGCCTTTCAGCACCTCGCCGCACTGGGCCGCTTTGGGGTCAGTGACGCGGATGCCCGGAATGCTGAAGCGCTGCTCGGTGTCCCACTCCGCGAAGCTGTCGCGCAGGCGCAGGGCCGATTGCGAGATGAAGCCCAAACCACGCCATTCGAAATACGGGCGGAGCGCGAACACCACATTCATGGCCTTCAAAGCCGCGCGATTGCCTTCCCACGGCACCACGCGCTTGTACTGGTTTTCCACTTCGGCGCGTCCCTCTTTCAACTGGCGCAGGATCATCACCACCGATTGCAGAATGTCGAGCGGCTCAAATCCCGAGACCACAATGGGCTTGCCCTCGCGGCTCGCAATCCACTCATACGGACGACAGCCTATCACCGTGGACACATGGCCCGGTCCGATGAAGGCGTCCAGGCGCATGTCCGGGGAATCCAGAATCGCGCGAATGGCCGGGATGATCGTGACGTGGTTTGAAAATACGGAGAAGTTGCGGACGCCCAGGGCGCGAGCGCGCAACAGCGTGAGAGCGGTAGAAGGCGCGGTGGTTTCGAAGCCGATGGCGAAGAACATCACGTGGCGGTCGGGATTGTTCTGCGCCAGTCGCAACGCGTCTGAGGGCGAGTAGACAATACGGATGTCGGCGCCGCGGGCCTTGTGCTCAAGCGGACTGCCGAGCGTGCCGGGCACACGCATCATGTCGCCGAACGCTGTGAAAATGACGTCGGGCTGCGCCGTCATTGATAGACCGTCATCGATGCGTCCCATCGGGAGCACGCAGACAGGGCAGCCAGGTCCGTGAATCAGTTCGATATTAGGCGGAAGAAGATCCTTCAAGCCGAAGCGATAGATGGCGTGGGTATGACCGCCGCACACTTCCATGAACCGATAGTGACGGTTAGGATCGGCAAGGCGCAGAATCTCCTTAGCAGTGCGGGTGACCAACTCGGGAGTTCGAAATTCATCCACAAATTTCATGTTTGTTTACCCACTCCCATATCCCTCAATCTCCTGCATGGCCGCCTCGCTTTCCCCCAACATCGCGAGCGTCCGCATCTGCTCTATCGCATCATCCTCGCTGATGCGGCTCATGGCGAAGCCTACGTGGATGAGCACCCAGTCTCCGGGCTTGGCCGGATCGTCCTCCAGCAGTCCGACGTCGATCTTTCGCCGCACTCCCACCACCTCCACCAGCGCCAGATTCTCGCGCTCGGTCAGGATCTCGACAATCCTACCGGGAATGGCTAAGCACATTCGATTCTCCTTGCCGCGCTGCGATGTCGAACTCGAACTTCAGTTCGTCTTTGAGTTTGAGAGTCCCGCCGGCCACCGAGACCGGTTGGATTCGGTAGTCGCTCTGCAATACCGAGAAACTGCCGTTGGCGCGCAATAGCTCACCCATCAGGAAGACCCGGGCCGGCACGCGAATCGGGCGAGTCACGCCGTGCAGCGTCAGCTTGGCGTCGATCTGCAGGGGCATGTTCTCTCCGCCGGCTGTGACACCGGTCGATTGGAAGACGATCTCCGGATACCGCGACACCTCCAGCACCTCCTCGTCCATCGCTTTCTTCATCTCCCGGCGGTCCTTCTCGCTGGCGTTGTTCTGCACTTCGAGCGATGCCGCGGGAACGGTAATGCGCAGCGAAGATCGCTCGGGCGCCGTCTCATCGAAGGCAGCCTCGCCAGTAAAATTACGAATGCCAATGACCGGGTTGTGCCCCAGCGCCGAGAGCATTCCGCTGGCGAAACCGCGAACCGTGAACCGGCTCACACCGGGATCGATCACGTATCTGGTCATCTGGCTCACATATTGCGAAGCTTCAGGTACCTCTCAAAATCGGGAATGACCGCCGTGATCATGCTGAGTCCGTTACCGCCTGCCTGTGCCATAAACCGTCTCACGATGGGATTCGACAAGATCAACCCAGCTCCGAAGACCATCATGGCCACGCCGCCGAGCATGTACATGGTCGCTCTTGCATCCGCTGCATCTTGGCTTTCGTGTATCCGTTCCATGCCATCTCTCCTTTTCTTAAACCGCTGCCGCGGGCACGCTGGCCCGGTACTCGCTACCGATCTTCTCTACCAGGCGATGAAGAACATCGATGGCCACCTCTACTGCCGCTTCCACCGGGGCGCTCAACCCCAGCGTGCCTTCCTCCTGATCGCCGAGACTCTGGGGCTCACAGCCCACCACCAGAACCCTTCCAGCGCGGCCGCCGAGCGACTGCACCATTTCGAGCACGCGCATGGGATTCATGCCATGCGGATCGATCTCCACCAGGCCACCGGGCACCGCTCCCGCAGGATCGCTCTCAATCTCGAGCGTGTACACCGTGCCGGGAGCTTCGCCCCGCGGCATCGCATCCACCAGGATCGCGGTATGGTAGTCGTCCATCAGCGCATATGCCAGATCGAGGCCGCGAATTCCGAAATCGATGACGCGAACGCCCTCGGGCATCGGGCGACGCGACAGGCGCATCGCGACTTCCACGCCGAAGGCGTCGTCTCCCAGAAAGATATTGCCGATTCCAGCAATAAGAATGCGCGGCGCACTCATGACACGCCTCCTTCGAGCGGTTCCACTTCCTCAGGGCTGAAGAAGAAGCGATGGCCGGGTTGGCGCAGCAGGCCCATGTCGCGTCCAGGATCGTCTTCCATCACCACCGCCAAATGGAACTGACTTTCGTAGGTCTGTTCGATGGACTCAACGACTGCGATTCTCCCAGCTAGCGCGAGATCGAGGACGTCGCCACCTTTGCGCGGGCGCAGTCTCACGCGATCTCCCGCCTTCATCTCGACGCCATTCACCGTCAGACGATCGATGGGCGCTTTGTCTTCCAAAAGCTGCCATTCCCACTCGTTCATAGATTCTCTCCGGAGGAGGGACGCAAAGTGCGTAGCGCCCCGTGCAGCTTCATGAAGTGCTCCGCCGGAAGCGCTTCCGTTCGTTCCAGGATTTGGCGCGCACGGTCGCCTGACTGGCGCATTTCCTGCTTCTCGTCATCAGTCATGGTCAAGATGCGCAGCGTCAGGATCTCGTCGATCTCTGCGCCGTCGAAGAGATCGCCGGGACTCTCCTCGGCTACCTGCGGGTAGTCGTAAAGGATGATGGGGGAAGACAGCATCGCGTCGCGCTCTCCGGGCTCCCCAACGAGCACGGGCCACGCGCCGGCATTGTGGCATGCGGCGGCCGCGTCGCGAAATCGCTCGGGCGGATCGATGAGCGAAACGAATTCGCCATCCTTCACACCGAGAATGGTGTGCGCGGAAGCCAGCGAATAGGGCAGGATCTCGTCGCGGATCTGGAAAGGAATGTCGGGCATCGCCGTGCGGTTCCAGATCCGGGCTCTGACCCGGAAGAGGTCGTCGGCGAGTGGAATGGCGGAAAGCTCGGCCGCGCCTTCAACCGGCGGGAAGAAAAAATCACGGTGCAGGGGCGTCTCCGCGATGTCGCCCAGGCTGCACTCCTGCAGCGGCACTTCTTGTTCGACTGCTTCCTGCCAGCCCGGCGATGCATCAACCTGCAGAAATCTCACCCGCACGCTCAGAGTCGCTCGCACAGTGCCCAACACCAGGCACTCAGTGCGCATCTCCGATGTTTCCGACCCCACTTCGCGCGCGCTGAATTCCGCCGGTACCAGCACTCCGAAATTGAAGCGACGCTGGTTCTTAATGGCGGAGGGACGGTACGGATAGAGAATGTACCCTTCGTAAAGAACGGCATTCACGATCTGGTCCACCCGATCAAGGCTCATGCGGACGCTCCGCGTTCGGCGTGCTGGAGCAGTTCCTCGATAGTCTGCTCCCAGGTGGGAATTCCTCTATTCACTTTGTGTCGATAGAGCCGGTCGAACACGTCGCGGCGCAGATAGAGCCACGCGCTGTTCGGGTAATGCACGTCCATCATTTCTTTCCAAGTCTGCAGCGGCAGCCGGAAGCGCGCCTCCTTGTCCCAGGCGATGGGGGAAACCTGCAGGCGCCCGTCGTCACCTTCGTAGAAAATGCTGCCGCTGAACTGGAAGCACAACGGGATCTCGCCGTTCTGCAAACCATGGAAATACTTCACCACTGCCACGTTGAAATCGAACGTGCAGGGGACTTGTAGATCCACCAGCGCGGTGTCGTGAAATTCGGGCGCCACTACATTGGCGTGAGTCCACAGCATGGTGCGCAGCGTTTGCCCCCAGCGGTGCGGCTCGCCGAAGAGGTCCTGAAGGCTGGCCTGCTCCTCGGGAGTGTAGCGGCGGCGCGTGGACTCGATCTGAATCTGGCAGCGAAGCGCCACCGCATGCACGCGGTCCCCCGCCGCGTTCGTCACGCGCACGTGAAATCCCAATAACGGCGCGGCTGCCAGCGGCACTGCGCTGGCGTTCTCCACCTGGAAGTTCAGGTCAGGCATGATTCGCCCCCACAGCTCGCTCCCTCAAGCCGGCGAAGTATTTTTGCAATTCCTCCCACACCTCCGTGCCGCCTGAGAGCCCCTTCCAATACGCGCGGATCAACCCGACCAAGCGGTAGCATTCGTCAATGGGAAGTAGATAGTATTCCGGAGCAGGGAAGCCGCGACCGGCTCCCAGGCGGTTGACCAGCAGTGCTTCCACGTCGGACTCCATCCCTGCGAGGACCGGGTTGCCGGCGACGATCTCGCTCCACATATCCTGCGGCAGTTGCGATTCGGGAGCGCCCGCGGGACTGGGATACAACGCCACTACACGCTTCTCGGGACTGCTCTCAAAGAAGAATGCGACGTTGATGGGGATGGTCAGGCTGGCCCACTGCAGGTCGGTGAGGTGGAAGTCGTCCAGGAAGCGGATGGCCTGGGGGACGCGTTTATAGCGTGTGGATGCCTGCCCGCTGAAGAGAATGGCGCAGGCGCCGCAAGCGCAAAACAGCTTTCGCGCCCTGGGCTCCATCAGGTGCGGATGTTCGGCCCCCAGTTCAGCGCCACACAATTCGCAGCGCTCCAAAGGGCGGCTCTTGCGAACGAACCGGCTCAGGACGCCAAGGGTGTTGGTGGCCGAGCCGGCGCTCATATGGTGGCCTTCACGGCGCCGCTTTCCATCAGCCTCTCAAGGGCCACGAAGCTGGCGGAGGCGCCCATTTCTTCCAAGCCCTCGATGGTCAACTCCGCGACATCGGGTGCAGCCCCAAACACCACGTCCTGCACCGCGGTCTTTAGCGAGCCTGCCGAAGAACCGCAGCCTGAGTTGGCGGCCCGCACTCGCAACCGGACGATGCCGCCGGTGATGCTCAGCACGTCGACATCGCAGCTCTTCAGCTTGGCAGTCGCTCGCCGCACCCTGGTTTCGAGGTCGACGGGATGGAGCCCGTAGAGCACTAGCAGGCTGCCCACAAGGTCGTCCCGGCCGAAGCCGTCGGCAATCTCCTGCCCTCCCGCGCCCGTCTTCGAGACAATGTCGAGCATGCGTTGCAGGGCGGCGCCGTGTAAATCCATCAGGCATTCCACCAAGGCCCGTGCCGTAGCCACAATCGCTGGATCGCCCGACAATTCGAGCTTCGCAATCAATTCCTCTATGCGCCGCGCCTGTTGTGAGACATCCGTCGAGTCGTGCATGGGGGCTTATGAGTGCACTCCGAACATGGGCGAATGCACCGTCTCGAGGACCTTCCCATTGCCCAGATACATGTGGACACCGCAGGGGAGGCAGGGATCGAAGCTGCGCACCGCTCGCATGATGTCGATGCCCTTGAAGTTTTCCGGGCCGTTCTCTTCGAAGATGGGCGTGTTCTGCACGGCATCTTCGTATGGGCCGGGCGTGCCGTAAACATCGCGCGGGTTAGCGTTCCATGGTGTGGGCGGATAGGGATGATAGTTGGCGATCTTTCCCTTCCGGATCACTACGTGGTGCGACAGCACGCCGCGAACGGCTTCGTGGAAGCCGCAGCCGATGGCTTCGTCCGGCACTTTGAACTCCGTCCATGTTTTGGTCCGGCCGGCATGCAATTCCTTGAAGGCCTGTTCGGCGAAATAGAGAGCGGCGGAAGCGGCATAGACCTGGAAGTAAGTCCGGGCGCGATCGCGCTCAATGGCATTGCTCCACTTGGGAATCTTCCATTCGAACTCCACCTCGGGCAGTGAGGTGGTCTTGGGAAGATACATCTTCACGCTCTGCCCGGTCGCCTTGATGTAGCCGATGTCGACCTTTCCGGCGAGCGCAGTGGCCCACAGGCGGGCGATGGGACCGCCGCCGGTGTCGAGCGCCAAATGCTCCTTCGTCCGCTGGTCATACCAGCGAGGCGACATGACCCAGGTGTACTTGCCCTTGAAATCACGCTTCTGCGGCCGTGGAATGGTCGTCTGGTTCCAGGGATGGTGCTGGTCAACGGGGTTGCCCAGCGGATCCTGTTTGACGAATGTCTCGCCGTGTTCCCAGTCGTCGTAATACGAACTGCCGAGCAGGATGCGGATGTTGAGTCCGATGTCCACCAGGTTAGTGGTGACTAACTTGCCGTCTACCACTACACCCGGAGTCACATACATGGCATTGCCCCACTCGTCCATGTTTTTGTAAGTGTAGTCGCACTTTTCGGGATCCTGGAATGATCCCCAGCAGCCCAGAAGGACACGACGACGCCCCACTTCTTCATACCCCGGCAGCGCGTCGTAGAAGAAGTCGAAGAGATCGTCGTGCAGTGGCGCCACTTTCTTCATGAACTCCACATACTTCATCAGGCGCACCAGATAATCGGTGAAGAGCTGGACGGTGGGCACCGTTCCCACGCCGCCCGGATAAAGCGTGGAGGGATGAACGTGGCGGCCTTCCATCAGGCAAAACATCTCGCGGGTCATGCGGCTCATTTGCAACGCTTCGCGATAGAACGAGCCGGTGAAGGGATTGAGCGCCCGCATGATATCCGCTATGGTGCGGAAGCCATGCAGGTTGGAGTGAGGCGACAGGGTGGTTTCAGCCTTCGCCAACACTTTAGGATTGGTCTCCTTCACCATCTGCTCGCAGAAATCGACGCCCACCAGGTTGTCCTGGAAAATGTTGTGATCGAACATGTACTCGGCAGCTTCACCGAGGTTGACGATCCATTCCGCCATGGCGGGCGGCCTCACTCCGAACGCCATGTTCTGGGCGTAGGTGGCACAGGTCGCGTGATTGTCGCCGCATATGCCGCAGATGCGGCTGGTAATAAAATGGGCGTCACGCGGATCCTTGCCCTTCATAAAAATGCTGTAGCCGCGGAAGATCGACGATGTGCTATGACACTCGGCGACTTGGCGGTTTTCGAAATCGATTTTGGTGAAAATCCCGAGGCTTCCCACAATGCGGGTGATCGGGTCCCAGTTCATCTCCACCAGCTTCTTGGAGCCAGCGGGGGTCTCCGTCAGCGTTCCAGTTAGTGTGCTCATCGCATCTCCTGTGCTCTGCTAGTAGGATCTCGGGTGATAGCCGGAAGTGAGTTCCGTGCGGTTATGCCGCCATCTGGGTTCTTTGTTGACAGTTGCATTCGTAAAGGAACGCAAGGTTCTGATCGTTTTTCCGTAAGCAGTCACAGCGGCTGTGGATATCTTGCCGCCGGGCGGCTCGTCCATAAACGGCATGAACTTATCCGGGAACCCGGGCATAGTGCATCCGATGCAGATGCCGCCCACGTTCGGGCAGCCGCCGATGCCCGCCATCCACCCGCGTTTGGGCACGTTGCAGTTCACCACCGGCCCCCAGCAGCCCAGTTTGACGATGCACTTGGGCGTGCCGTACTCCTCGGCGAAATCGCCCTGCTCGTAATAACCCGCACGGTCGCAGCCGTCGTGCACGGTCGCGCCGAACAGCCAAGTGGGGCGCAACTGATCGTCGAGCGGGATCATGGGCGCCAGACCCGCCACCTGATAGAGCAGATACAGCAGCGTCTCCATGAAGTTATCCGGCTGCACAGGACAGCCCGGAACATTCACGATCGGCAGACCAGCCTTCGAGCGCCACTCCCAGCCCAGATAATCGGCAAGCCCCATGCATCCGGTTGGATTGCCTTCCATCGCGTGAATGCCGCCGTAAGTGGCGCACGTGCCGCAAGCCACTACAGCCAGCGCCTTGGGCGCCAGTCGATCGATCCAATCGGTAGTGGGGATGGGTTGGCCGGTGCGATGGTCGGTGCCGAGTGCCGCCCAGTAGCCTTCCTTCTTGATCTTCTCATTAGGTATCGAGCCCTCAAGCACCAGGACAAAGGGGTCGAGCTTGCCCTTCTCAGCCTCGTACCAGAATTTCATGAAGTCGTCGCCCACTTCGTAGGCGAGCACGGGGTTATGAAGGTGAACCTTGGGCAGTCCGGGAATGGCGCCCAATAGAACGTCCTCCACGCTAGGTTGAGTGGCCGCGGTAATGGAAACCGAATCCCCATCGCAGCCCAGACCCGCGGTGATCCAGACAACGTGTACATCTGAGACCGGAGACGGCCTCTGAGTTTTCCGGCCGTAAGGAACGGATTCCGTTGGCATACATAGCCCTCCTGCATTACCGCGCGTCAGCGCCATAAGACGCGCGCTACGATGCATCCCTGAAGTGAGTGTAAGTGAATAGTTAGAGGGCGCCAAGAGGGTCGTGCCCGTATTTGTGTTGCTGGCTACTCCCATAAGGGAGATCGGGGTTTTCCTGATAAGCTTAATCCGCGTATGTCCGATAACTAAGTGTTCACGAACTTACACACTATAGGAATCTACCCACTGGACCGCCCGCTGCACCAGTTCGCGCGCATTCTTGAGCGTCAGCTTCTCCTTGATGTGCGCATAGTACGATTCCACGGTCTTCACGCTGAGGTGCAGCTCCTCCGCGATCTGGCGTGTCCCCCTGCCCTTGCCGATCAGCCGGAAGACTTCCAACTCGCGGTCCGTGAGGTCTTCAACGGTGTGCCGCTTCACGCCCACGGCGCGCCCCACGAAGTGCTGCACCATCTTTTTCGCCATCCGCTCGCTGACATAGATTTCACCTCGCAGGATTTGGCGAAGGGCTGTCAGTACGCGATCCGTGGCCTCCTGCTTCATGATGTAGCCGTTGGCGCCGGCGCGAAGCGCGCGTTCGGCGTAGAGCGATTCGTCATGCATGGAAAGGATCAGCACTGGGAGGTGTGGATCCTGCGCACGAATGGTCTTCAGCAGATCGAGGCCGTCCGGCCCTTCGAGCGAAACATCTACGATCACGACATCCGGGCGCAGCGCGGCGATTCGTTCCAGAGCCGCCCGAGCGTCTTCCGCCTCACCGCAGACGGTCAGGTCCGGCTCGCGGTCGATGAGCTGCGTCAGGCCTTGCCGCACGATGGGATGATCGTCCACCACGAAGATGCGCGTCCTGACGGATTGTGTAGCGCTTGCCAGGCAGGTCATTTCGAACTCCCCCCCGTATTCGCGATTGCCGTTCGGAAACGGCAGGTAATCTCGACTCCTCCCGCGCGCGAGCGCCGGACTTCGAGCGCCCCGCCCATCACCTTGGCCCTGTAGTTCATGATCCGCAACCCCATGCCAGAGCTGCTGCCGTGTTTTTCGGGAAGCCCCGAGCCGTCGTCATCGATTCCCAGTGCGCCGGCATCGTTCGTCTCCATCAGGCTGATCACGATGTGTCGCGCGCGGCCATGCTTGATGGCGTTGTTCACGGCCTCCTGCGCGATGTGATACAGGTGCATGGCGTCGTCGTTGTCATGGATCAATACCGGTTGATCGCACTCGAAGCGGCAGGAGATGCCGAACAGGTCTTCCACTTCGGCCGCCAATTGCTCCAGCGCCGACATCAACCCACCAGCGTCGGAGACTACCGGCAGCAAGCCCCGCGAGAGCTCGCGGGCTTTGTGTATGGCTTCGTTGACCAGCTTGACGATCTTCGCCGCGTCGCCGGCCTCTTGCGGCGATTGGTCGGCAAGCTTCTGCTCCAGCACTTTGCTCATGAAGGCGATCCCCGTGAGGTGCTGTCCTAACCCGTCGTGCAGATCCTGCCCAATGCGCTGTTGTTCACGCGCGCTGATCTCCAGGATGGCCTTCTCCAGCCTCTTCGATTCTGTGATGTCGACGCCAGTGAAAATGAAGTGCCGCACATTGCCGCTTCCGTCACGCAGCACTGTCCCCGACCATGAAATGAGGTGCGACCCTCGCGCCGTTGTCCCAAAGCGGCTCTCGAATTCGCCAGGGCGGGCGCCGCCGCGCAACTGTTCGAGCCTGCTCGCGAATGCGGCGCGAACATCCAACTCGGCGAAAAGGTCTCCGGCGTATGCCCCTCGCACGTTGCGCAGAAGGCATCCTGTTCCTTCCTCGCATGCGCGATTGAAGCGAACGATGTGCCCGTCGGGGTCAAGCACCATCACCAGTGTGCCTACCGTGTCCAGCACCGTCGAAACGAAGTTGCGCTCTTCCTGCAGCGCTTCTTCGGTCCGCTTCAAATCGCTAATGTCGAAGGCCACGCCGTGGATAAACCAGGGTTCGCCGCTTTCCCGCCGCACCACCTTGGCTTCGCAATGGAACCACACCACGTGTCCATCGCGTGCCATCACACGATATACCGAGCGCAGCGGGTTGCCGGTAAGAAACATCTCCGCCGCTTCTACGCTCCAGCGCGCGCTGTCGTCCGGATGAATCCGGCTATACCAGCGGATGGGATCTTCCAGCCACTCCGCCTGCGAAAAGCCAAGCGTCGCTTCTATGTATGGACTGATGTAGGCCTCGCCAATGCCGCGGTCCAAATAGACCATGAAGACGACCGCCGGTATCTGTTCCACCAGCGTTCGATAGCGCGCATCGCGGTTTGGAAGTGGCGCGCCCGCCGCTCGCCGCGCCGCATCTGAGGACGAAGTGGGAGTGCTCAGGAATACACTAGCCAAGCCCTCCAGCAGGGCCTGTGCCTCCGCCAATGATGTGTCGGCGCCGAACTCCGAGAGGCTCATGACTCGGCCGGCCCCGCAGGCGATTGCGTACTGCGCCAGCTTGGTTCTTTATTGAGCGACGCCTGAGTGAACCGCCGCAGGGCATGGATCGCACGCCCGTATGTCATTACGGCGCTCGATGAGAGCAGTGACCCGGGAGGTTGATTCATGAATGGCATGAACTTATCGGGGAACCCAGGCATGGTACATCCGATGCAGATTCCTCCCACATTCGGGCAGCCGCCCATTCCAGCCATCCACCCCCTCTTCCCCACATTACACTGCACCACCGGGCCCCAGCACCCCAGCTTCACAATGCAAAGTCTTGAACCGTACTCTTCGGCGAACTCACCTTGCTCATAGTACCCACCACGGTCACAGCCTTCATGCACGGTTTGTTCGAAAAGCCACAGTGGGCGAAGCTGGTCATCGAGCGGGATTGGGGGCGCATGGCCAGTCGCCTGATAGAGCAAGTAGAGCAGGGTCTCCATGAAATTGTCGGGCTGCACCGGGCATCCCGGAACGCACACAATTCGATTTCCCGCCGGAGTTTTCCATCCCCATCCGAGATAGTCCGGCAGCCCCATGCACCCCGTAGGATTGCCTTCCATCGCGTGAATTCCGCCGTAAGTGGCGCAGGTTCCGGCGGCGATCACGGCCCAGGCTTTGGGCGCCAGCCGGTCTATCCATTCGCAGGTGGTGATGGGCTGCCCAGTCTTCTGGTCAGTGCCAAACGACGCCCAGTATCCCTCGCTCTTGTTTTTCTCATTGGGAATGGAGCCTTCCATCACCAGGATGAATGGCCCCGTCTTCCCATCGGCAGCGCGGCGGAAAATGTCGATGAACTCGTCGCCGTTCTCGTAAGCAAGCACGGGGTTATAGATGCGGACTTTCGGGAGCCACGGCATACCGCCGCACACCACATCTTCGAGGCTCGGCTGTGTAGCCGCGGTCATCGCAATGGTGTCGCCGTCACACCCGAGACCAGCGGTGATCCACAGGACATCGATTGCGGGGATTGGTTCGACAGCTCCCAACGCGGGTATTCTACTCCTTTTTCGCTCGGAACTCTCCGCGCATCCTCCGCGCATCCCTCGCAAGCGGCAGTGGCAATGATAAGATAGTCCGCGAGTTGGAGCGGCTGACGAAATGAGAATCCTGACTGCGTTTGTCTTACTGGCTATCCCGCTCAGCGCCCAACCGGCGCAGGAACGCCTGGAATTCGAAGTCGCGTCGCTGAAACCGAGCCCGGCCACCGGCCAAGGCTACTCGATTCTGCCGATTCCCGGTGGCAGGTTGCAGGCAAGAAACATTGCCCCGAAGCGCCTGATCGCAGTCGCCTACAGCGTCACCGACTTTCAGATCTACGGCAATCTCAACTGGCTCGAGTCGCAGCGTTACGACATGGATGCGAAGGCGCCCGGGCCCGCTGCGCTGCCGCAACTCCGCTTGATGCTGCGGAGCCTGCTGGAAGAGCGATTCAATCTGAAGATTCACCGCGAAACCAAGGAGCTGGCGATTTTCTCCTTGATACCGGCGAAGGCCGGCGAGCCGGGCGGGCCCGGACTTACCGCTACTCCCGACGGCGATTGCAGCGCCTCTGCAACGGACCAGGCCCCGTTGGCGAACGGCACTCCGTGCGGAGTCGTAAACCTGGGGCGTGGCCGCATCAACGGACAACGCGGACGCATCAGTCAGTTGGCGGACCGCCTTTCCACGCTGCTCGATCGTACAGTAGTCGATAAGACGGGGCTCACCGGCAACTTCAACATCGCCCTCACCTGGACTCCCGATCCCGACCTGGAACGGAATGGACCAGGCGGCCAGCCGCCCCCAGACCCCGCTTCCGGTCCGTCTCTCTTTACCGCCCTGCAGCAACAACTCGGCCTCAAGCTGACTCCGGGCAAGGGGCCCGTGGAAGTGATCGTGGTGGATTCGGCGGAGAAAGTCACCGGCAATTAGCGGCTGGCAGTTACTTGCGTAGTTCCGCGGCGGCCTCGGGGCCATCAATCCTTGCAGCCACACGCTGGATGGCATCGGAGAGATTATGCGGAGTCCGAATCGCGATGGTCTGTCCTTTCACACGCTTCATTATGTCCTCGATGGAGTCGGGAATCGGCCGTGGCATGATGGGCCCGGCAGGGGCATCCTGGTTCCCTCGACCGCCGCCGCGTCCCGCGCCTCGACCACCGCCTCCCCTGCCACTGCCGCTACCAAGCGGCTCTACCATCAAGCCACGGATCGGCCAGTACATCTTGTATTGGAAATAAAACATCGGCGGCCCTGTTGCCGGCAGCTTGCTGAGCGTCTCCGGCGCCGCAGCGCCGAAAGCGCGCGCCCTCGATCCCATCAACACCAGTGCGTCAGCCGTTGCCGCATCTCCCATCTCACCTGCCAACAAGCCCGCCAGCAAATCGGTTGCCTTGCCGCCATGCTGCAGAATCTGGATGTCCACTTTGCCCAGTTCCAACTGCTGCAGTGCGGACTGCAGTTCGTTCATGTGGCTCGCCGCGAACCCCTCCTTCCGGAAGATCACCGCCTGCTGATCGAGATTGAATGCGATCAGCCGAACCGATTGGGCAGGTAGTTGTTCCAATATTGCGACCACCGAATTCAGCAGCCTTTGCACATCGTTGGGCTGTAGCCGTGAGAGACTCGACGGGAGCGGCGCGGCGTGCAGCAGAATTGTCAGCCTCCCCAATTTAGGGTGGGCCGCCGTCCCGGAAAGCTGCAGGTTCGCCGAACGAGTCTCCTCCACCGTGCCGGGCTCGGTGCGCAGCTTCAACATCCGCTCGCTGCCGGTGCGGTGAGTTTGAATGTGCCAAGCGCTGTGGCAGCTGCGCTGCCGATCGTCTTGAATCACTACTTCCACAAAATAGGCGCCCTCGCCCACTACAAAATTCCCCCTGGGTTGGGCTGTGACCCTGGGCATCGCGGCGGCGTCTCCCGAATCCGTTTGGGCGCGATCGGATGCGGGCGCCTCGGGCAGCGCGTCGACGGTGGCAAGGTAGACGGGATTTTGGCCATCCGGTGTCACGCGAATGTAAGTGGTCAGGCGATGTTTCCCGCCGCGAAACTGACTGAGCGGGACCTCCGCCATGTAGCCGGTGGGATAACGGAAAGCGAAGTTCAGCGCGGGCGGCACCGGGTGCACTTCGCAGCGCAGCTTGGGCGAGGCTGCTACGGCGTCGAAGGCATGCTGGATCGCAGCCACGCGATCTCGCGGCACGCGCCACTGTCCGGCTAACGGCACGGTCAGTGTCAGCCACGTCACTATTGCCAGAAAACACCCGCCCCTCATCCGAGCCTCACTCCCATCCTAAGGCCAGACCGTGTTCTCAGCGTCCCCCGGAAACCGTGAATTTACCTATTTCCGATTAACTCGGGCCTGAGCCCACAACTTCTGCCGGAGCCGTGGACGACGAGGCTGGCCTATTTCGAGCGGCACACAGTTGCACACCCGCGGCTGGCGGAGGCGAAAAAGAGGTTGGCGCCGCCATTCAAAATGCGGTGCCGAACTTTCCCGGATCTGTGCCCTGCGGCAGTCGCGCGAATCGCACAGCAAAAGACAGCGCATTTCTCGGAAATCGAATTTGCCTTGAAACAGGCCGTGCGTGAAAGTCCGCCGCCGAGCCTTCGAACAGTAGCGAGGCGCGTGGTTTCTCGGAATCTCACCTCTGGAGACGCGCACCGCTTTCTCTGTCAAGAGTTGCTGTCGTACCGAACAACAAAATTAATAGGTTTAGGTCACAACGCCTTCTTATCCGGAAAGTGCGTGCGAAATTTCTTCACTTTGGGCGCTACCACAAAGGAGCAATATCCCTGATTGGGATTCTTGCGAAAGTATTCCTGATGATACTCTTCCGCCGGGTAAAACTCTTCCGCCGGGACCACTTGCGTCACCACCGCGGGGCCTAGTTCCCGGATCATCTCTTCGGCGATGGCCTTCTGCTCATCGTTGTATGTGAAGATCACCGACCGGTATTGCGTGCCCACATCGTTGCCCTGACGATCGCGCGTGGTGGGGTCGTGAATCGAAAAGAACACTTCCAGAATTTCGCGGTAGGTCGTGACGGCCGGGTCGAAGGTCACTTGCACTACTTCCGCATGCCCGGTCGTGCCCGTGCAGACAGCTTGATAAGACGGATTGTCGACGTGGCCGCCCATGTAACCCGATATTGCGGACTCCACGCCCTTCATTTCGTGGTACACGGCTTCAAGACACCAGAAGCATCCACCGCCCAAAGTTGTAATTTCGCTCATTGCAACAATTGTACGGTGATCACGACGCTTGCTGAGACGGTGACCATCCCCGTCAGCACCGGCGTTTGTGTGCTGCCGGCCGCCGCCCCTGCCACGATGATCGGACTGCCCACCGTCGAGCTCTGCTGCGCCGAAACTACCGTGCCGGTCTTCGCCCCCAGTCCGGTGGCGATAGCCGCGGCATGGGCTTGCGCCTGTTTGGCGGCGGCGGAAAGCGCCTGCTGCGTAGTGGGATCGGGATCCTGCAAGCTGAAGGTGAGATTGCCCACGCTGGAGGCGCCTGCCTGATTGGCGGTATCGATCAGTGGACCGGGCAGCGTCAGATCGGGCGTGGTGGCCCTGACGGAATTGCTGGCGGTGTAGCCCACAATCACGCCGCTTTGCCCGGGCGCGCTGCTGTAGTTGGGGTAGACGGAGTAGTTGATCGTTTGCACCGTTCCGTTAGCGCCCAGCACCTGTTTCAAGGCATTGATCACAGTGGTAGTCTGGGACGCGTTCTGCGTCGCGGCTGCCTGGGCCGAGGCGCCCTGGGTAGTCACGGTTACATCGATGGAAACCTGATTCGGGTTTACCGAGAGGATGGCGGTGCCGGTAGCCTGAACCGTTCCCGGGGCGATCGATTGCGCCGGCAGCGTGGCGGCTGCGGACATGGACATGATGAAGAGCGCGAACCACTTCGACATTCGTTCCTCCTGTTCCCGCACATGGCGGGAATTACACAGATTTACGGACGCGGAACGCAACTCACCTCTAATAATAGAGTTTAATAGGACAGAGGGCAAATGATGCGCAAAAGAGCACTCGTTGCGCTGGCTTCCGTGCTGTGCCTGGGAATCTTCGCTTACGCCAAGAACCCCGAGTCCGTCCGCCAGTTCTTCAAACCGCTCCCCAAAGATCAGAAGGCTCTGCAGGCGCTGAACCGGCTTACCTTCGGTCCCCGGCCCGGCGATGTGCAGGCGGTGCGCTCCGAAGGGTTGAAAAAATGGATTGACGAACAGTTGCATCCCGACTCGATCGCGGAGAATCCCAACCTGATCGCGAAGCTCAAGACCATGGACACGCTCACCATGTCGAGCGAGGAGCTGGCCCGCAACTACCCCACTCCGCAAATGATCAAGCAGATGGTGGCCGGGCAGGCGCCGTTCCCCAAAGATCCCGATCGGCGCATGATGATCGAGCGGCTGGTGCAGCGCAATGAGATGAAGCAGGGGCAGGATGCCGCGGCTGCCGCGAATGCGCCCGCGCGCCAGGCCCTCCGCGATCTGCTCACGCCCGAGGAAGTCCGCGCCTTGCGCACCGGCACGCCCGAAACGCGCGTGGCCGCCTTCCGGGCGCTGCCCGCCGATAAGCAGGACGACGTGATCGGCGCCATGCCCGCCCAGATGCGCCAGGGAATGTTCGCGCTCGCGACTCCCGAACTGCGCCGCAAGATCGAGATGGCCAACGGTCCGCAACAGGTGGTGGCGCGCGACCTGATGGAGAGCAAGCTGCTGCGCGCCATCTACAGCAACCGGCAGCTCGATGAAGTCCTCGCCGATTTTTGGTTCAACCACTTCAACGTGTTTCTCGACAAGGGCGCCGATCGCTATCTGGTCACCGCGTATGAGCGCGACGTGATCCGCCCGCATGTGCTCGGCAAGTTTCGCGACTTCCTGGAGGCCACTGCCAAAAGCCCCGCCATGCTGTTCTATCTCGACAATTGGCAGTCGGTGGGACCCAACGCGCCGCAGGGCCGCGGCGCCAATCAGCAGCGTCGCGGACTGAATGAGAATTACGGCCGCGAGCTGATGGAGCTGCACACGCTCGGGGTGGATGGCGGTTATACGCAGAGGGATGTCACCGAAGTGGCCCGCTGCTTTACCGGGTGGACCATTCTGAATCCGCAGCGCGGCGGCGCCTTCACGTTCAACCCACGCACCCATGATAAGGGCGCCAAGACCGTGCTCGGCGTCACCATCCCCGCCGGCGGCGGAATCGAAGATGGTGAGAAGGTGCTCGATATTCTGTCGCACCATCCCGCCGCCGCGCGCTTCATCTCGAAGAAACTGGCTATGCGATTTGTTTCAGACGATCCGCCGGCATCGCTGGTGGACCACATGGCGCAGACGTTTCTGAAGTCCGACGGAGATCTTGGCGAGGTGATGCGCACTATGCTGAACTCCAAGGAATTCTGGAGCGTGGGGGCCTATCGCAGTAAGATGAAGACGCCGCTCGAAATGGTGGCCAGCGCGGTCCGAGCCGTCAACGGCGACGTGGACTATGCGTTCGCGCTCACCAACCAGGTGGCGCAGCTCGGCGAGCCGTTGTACCGCAAGACCGAGCCCACGGGCTATTCCAACTCGAGCAAGGAATGGTTGAACTCGGCCGGCCTGCTGGCGCGTATGAACTTCGCGCTGCAACTGGCGGACAACAAGGTGCCCGGCGTGAAAGTGGAAGCGACGCGAGCGGCCACCGCCGACGCGCCCGCCGGAATTCCTCTGGGGTCGCCGGAGTTTCAACGGCGATAAGACAACAGGAGTTTATGAGCACACGTCGTCTGTTCCTTCGCAATTCGGCATTGGCAATGGCGGGCTTCGGCGCCGCGCCCTTGTGGCTGCAGCGTGCGCTTTACGCCGATGGCGCTCGCCCGGCGCGCAAGAAGATTCTGGTGGCCATATTCCAGCGCGGAGCCGCCGATGGGCTCAACGTTGTAGTGCCTCACGGTGAGAAGGCCTACTACAGTCTGCGTCCCACCATCGCGATTCCGCGTCCCGGCGGCGACCAGAACAATTCGGCTGTCGATCTCGACGGCTTCTTCGGTCTGCATCCTTCGCTCGCGCCGCTCAAGCCTCTGTTTGATCAGCAGCATCTCGCGATTGTGGATGCGGCCGGTTCGCCCGATCCCACGCGCTCGCATTTCGACGCGCAGGACTACATGGAATCCGGCACGCCGGGACGGAAGGACACTGACAGCGGCTGGATGAATCGGGCGCTCCCCAGGATCGAGACCAAACCCTCACCAGTACGCGCCGTGTCGCTCGGGCCAGTGCTGCCGCGCGCCATGCGGGGCTCGCAGCCTGCTATCGCGGTGCAAAGCATCGGAGCGTTCCAGGTGCGGAATGCCGCGGCCGCCAAGCAGTTCGAAGAGATGTACACGTCGGCCAAAGATCCCGGCCTGCAGGCGGCGGGGCGCGAGACGTTCGAAGCCGTGTCAATGCTGCAGGCGATTCAGAGGCAGCCCTACAGTCCCTCGCCGGCGCCGACTATCCGGTTTCGCCGTTCGGCAACAGCCTGAAGCAGATCGCGCAATTGATCAAATCGGACGTAGGCATGGAGATGGCATTCGCCGACATCGGCGGCTGGGACCATCACGTCAACGAAGTGGGGCAGCGCGCCGGCGATGGTCAACTCGCCAATCTCCTCCGCCAATACGGCCAGGCCCTCAGCGCCTTCTGGTTGGACATGGGCGACCGTATGCAGGATGTGGTGCTGGTGACGATGTCGGAGTTCGGCCGCACCGCGCACGAAAACGGCAATCGCGGCACCGATCACGGCCACGCCAACTGCATGTTTGTGATGGGCGGAGTGGTAAAGGGCGGCAAGGTTTACGGCAAGTGGCCCGGCCTCGAAAAGGAGCAGCTCTATGAAGGTCGCGACCTTGCCCTGACTACAGACTTCCGCGACGTCCTAGGCGAACTGGTTTCGCACCACATGGGAAACCCAACGCTGCAGGGAGTCTTTCCGGGATACGCCCCGAAATTCCTGGGCTTGGTGTAATGAACGGATAACCGGCCCGCCCACCCGCATGTATAACCGCTGGTATAATTTGGTGAGCGAGCGGATGTGGCGAAACTGGCAGACGCGCTGGATTTAGGTTCCAGTTCCCGCGAGGGAGTGTAGGTTCAAGTCCTATCATCCGCACCAAAACTCTCTCAGTAAGCACCCTACCAAATCCTGACAGAACCCGCCAAATCGTCCAGCACGACTCACTTGGACGCGATATACTGAACACCAATGTCCGATGTGATCATTTTCTTTAGCATGGGGTTGCTCATCTACTGGGTCTCTCGCACGCTCCTGCTATTGAAAGGGCCCCCACACCGAATTGACCAAACGCTCAACTCCGATCTTTGGTGGGGCCGTAGACTCTTGCTCGGCCTTCGAGCAATACTTAACTCTCCGACACAATTAGCGTAAAGACCCAAAGCCGGACGCTTCGATCAATGCTGGATCGTAATTAACGCACTAGCTTGCGTAGTCTGCCCTTGATAAGTCGCCGTGATCGGCTGATCGCCATCAGCAAGAGTAGACGGCAGCACTATGTTGAATTGATACTCGCCCGGCGCCACCAGACCCGCGAACTGCGCCACGGCCGTCACTCCTCCGATTCGGAACACCGGGTTGACCGGCAGCATTCCCGATTGGCTGATCGACCCGCTGACCACAGGTGTCGACGTCGGTCCAAAGCCATTGCCGTAGAGGACCACTGTCTCGCCCGGTTTGACGGGCGTTGTGGCGCCCGGATAGAGCGTCGAAGGCCCCACGTAGGCGCCATTTGCGTGGGTGGCGGCGACGTACGGTCCGTTGCCGAAAAGGAAGAATGAAGGCGCAATCGACTCGGCCGGCGCGCTAACTCCAGCACTTGCGACACCATTGTTCGTCACCTGCACCTGCACCGGCCCGGTCAGGCTGTCTGGCGGCGTCAGGATATTAACCTGCGTAGGACTGATATAAGACACGAATGCAGCCTTGCCGTTGACCGTTGCGCTCACCCCGTCAAGCTGGTTGGGTAGTTGGTTGTTCACGAAGTCGGAACCCTTCCACGTGCGTGTGTCACTAGCCGGAGCCAGATTGGCGCCGCTGATCTCTACCCAGGTGTTGGGCGCGATGGTATTACCGTAGCTCGCAGCATTAGTAACGCTCGAAATGAGCGGCCCGTAACTGATTCTAAAGTCCGATTCCATCATCACCACAGCGTACGGGTTCCAGGTGGAGAACATATAAAACAGCTTCAACGTGCTGCCGGAAATGATGGTAAAGCGCTCCACCAACGCCGGTGCATAAGCGCCGCCGCGAGTTGTGCTGGGATCGTTCTTCGTCTGGTCGCCAATGGTGGGGCCGGACGGGCCGGCGGAATTCGGCGCGGACGCTATGCCGGCGGGCATTGCGGTGGGGCAATTGTTCTGTGCTGCAGTGGCATAGTAATAAAACACGAAATTCCCGAACCCCTTGTCGCGGCAGTCGTTGAAAACAAGTTGCGGTTTGCTCCAAGGACCCCAAGGCTGCGGCGCGTACGTAAAATACATGCCGGTCGTGAGCGCAGACCCGCGGCCGCCATCATAGACCATGAGCCACAGACCGAGCGGCTTCGAATAGAAGACCGAGAGATTGCCGATGGTCGGATTGGCCGGGTCGAGATCGGTGACGATTGGCGTGGCGGCCGCCTCGTTTGCCGACCACGTTGGCTGGCCCTGGCCCATGCCGGAGAAATATCGGGTGGCACTGTTCCCGTTAGTGTCGGCTCCACTGGCGAACTGCGTCGAGGGAATGGCGGAGAGGTAAATGTTGCTGGCGCGGTATGGTCCCAAACCAAAGGTCAACATTACGGGCTCCGGCGATATCGGCGGTGGCGTGCCCAGTGTGCCCGCTGGCGCCAGGTAGAAGGTAGGAAGAACGAAGCGCCCGTTAGGCAAACTGGAGATCGTCCGGCCGGTACTGAATGTCCCCGAGGTCTCATCGAAAGTTGCCAGCACCGAGTAGCTCCCGCTGAGGTCGTTATTCCCGGCGCCTAGGTTCACGGCCCCTGTTTTGATGCCCAGATAGATCTGCCCGTTGAGGCTCACGCCGGTGTTCGGAACTCGGTATCTTATTGCTGATGGTGGCGTCCCATTCAACCCAATCGCAGTCGCCGTTCACCTGGTACAGTTTGGTGGTGGAACCGGGAACGTAGGTCAGTGTTGGAGCTTGCGCCTGGATCGCGGGAGTCACTGCGAATATGCCTAGGAACGATAGCAGAGCCTGCGTGAGTGAGTGGGTCATTTTTCAGTGCCGTATGGTAATCATGACACTAGTTTGTGTAGTCTGGCTCCATAGCTGGCGGTAATGGGTTCGTCGCCATCGGTAATGTTTGGCGGTACCTGCACGTTGAACTGATACTCGCCCGGAGCTACCAGACCCGCGAACTGCACAGTCGCATTGATGCCGCCGATTGTGATGACCGGCGTGGTGGTCAACGTCCCCGATTGTGTGACCGCCCCGCTCGCCACCGCTGTCGAAGTTGGGCCAAATCCGTTGCCACAAAGGACCACGATTTCGCCCGGTGCGGCCAGGCGTAGTAGAACCGGGATAGAATGCGAGCGGCCCGATCAATGCTCCAGTGGCGTGCGTGGCCGCAACGTAGGGTCCGCTTCCAAACACAAAGAATGAAGGCGCAGTGGATGCCGCCTGTGCCACCGCTGCCGCTTCCACGCCGTTGTTTGTCACTTGAGTATTCACGGTACCGGAAATCTGGTCCGGCGGCGTCAGGATATTCACCTGCGTGGGGCTGATGTAGTAGACGTACGCCGGCTTGCCATTCACCGTTACGCTCACGCCATCCAATTGCGTAGGCAACTGATTGTTGACAAAGTCTGAATTCTGCCAGGCACGGGTGTCGTTGGCCGGCGCGAGATTCAACCCTTTGATCTCCACCCAGGTATTCGGCGCAATGGTGGTGGTTCCGCTGGCAGCGTTGGCCACCGTATTCATCACCGGCGCCGGGGTGATGGTGAACTCCGACCGCATCCTCACTACCGTGTATGGATTCCAGGTGGAGATGTTGTAGTAGACCTTCAGCGTGCTGCCTGCCACCGTAAGAAAGCGCTCGATCATCAGCGGCGCGAAGCTCCCTCCCGCACTGGTGTAGATATTGTTTGTCCCGATCATGGGCCCATTGAGGCCGTCTCCAGGCGGGTCGGGGACTACGGTGGGATTGTGAACGAAGCCGCCCAACCCATACGCCTTATCGCGAAGATCGTTGAAGATGAGTTGGGGCGGCGACCACGGTCCCCACGGTTGGGCCGCGTAGGTGAAATAGATACCCCGGATGCGATCGCTCTGCGTACTCGGTTGGCGGCCGCCGTCGTACGTCATGAGCCACAAGTTCAGATCTTTCGAATAGACCACAGACATGTTGCCCACGGTAGGGTTGTCGCTGGGCCATGCAGGTCCGTTCAGCGGATTGTCCTGCACCACCGGCGCGGCGCCGCTTTCGGAACTCGTCCAGGTGGGCTGGCCATTCTGCATGCCCGCGAAATACTGCGTTCCCACGCCGCTTGCGAAGTTCGCACTGGATACCATTTGCAAATAGATGTCGGAGGCGCGATACGGGCCCGCGCCGTAGATATAAACGGTCGAACCGGACACCGCCGCGCGCATTGCGGTTTGGATGAACCTACCTCCCGGCGGAGAAATCTGCCGCCCGGTGGAAAAGGTCTGGTTCAGAGTGATTCCGGAGTTGGGAATGTTGTTGCCCGCCATATCGATGCCAGGTGGTGTAACAAAGAGTGGCAGGCCGGTGGAGGGCACAGTGTAAAAGTTGAGCAGCAGACCTTGCTCCGGATCGGTGCTGGTGCTCCACGCAAGCGGGTCGGCCGGCGTCGAAATGGACCGTTGAGACGTCGTTGCTGATGGTGTCGCCAAAGAAAAAAATCATCCTGCCGTTATTCGCCTCAAACGCTCCGCCTTGCCCGTTGCCGGCGATATTGTATCGCGTGATGGTCCGGCTCGTGGTGGGAACGCATGTCACGGTTTGACCGGCGACAATCTGTTTCGCCTGCGCCTGCCAGTCGCTATCGCCGATTAGCTGTTCGAGCTTAGTAGAGGAACTGGGAACATAAGTTAGCAGCGGCACTCCGGCTGGGGTTTGCCCGTGGCTCCGTGACGCTGTCAAGGTGGCGGCTAGGACGGCCGTCCGCAAGAACAGGCTGCGATTCATTTGCCTTTCTCCACTCGCTCATGATGAGGCCTGCGCCGTTTGTGCCACAACCTACACGTTCGTGCAGTAGGATGGCCTCACGCTTGACTCCATGAGGATAACGAATAAACGGGGAATCGCTGGTCCTAAATGAGCCTCCGCGCGATGTCGCTGGCATTATTGGGCTCTTCCGTGAGTCTGTGGTCTGAACTTCTGCCCATTCGAACCTATTCGATTGCCGACGGCTTACTGTCCAACCGGATCGACTGCATTGTTCCGGATTCGCGCGGGTTCGTCTGATTTTGCACGCCCGAAGGACTCTCACGGTTCGATGGTTATCGCATCACAACATTCGGCACATCGGAAGGCTCACCTCACCGGGCCGTGCAGGCGTTTCTGGAGACCCGTTCGGGCGACTACTTAATCGGGACGCGGGTTGGTTTGTGCCAATTCCGCAGCGATGCGGGGAAACACCAGTTCTCCACTTACACGGTAGGCGTCACGCCCACTCAAAACGACGTAACCGCCCTTTTGGAGTCGTCCTCCGGCAAAATCTGGTGCGGCACATCGGACGGACTCTTCCAGGTGCTGCCCGGTTTCAAATTCCAGCGCCAGAGTCTTCCCCCGCCACCGGTTCCATGGAACCGGATCGAGATTGCGGGGCTCGCCGAAGACTCGTGCGGCAAGCTTTGGCTGGCCAGCAGCGCCGGCATTTATGTGGTCGCCACGAACGGCAGTGTTCAAAGGCTTGACCAGCGCGGCCGTCTGCCTGGCGCCGTCGCCAATGCTTTGCTGGCTGACCGCAACGGCAACATCTGGGCCGGCATTCGCAGTGGACTCACCTTGTTGCGCGACGGCTGCAGCACGGGCGCGCCGGGCGTCCAGCGAGTCTACCCACCCGAATTCGGCCGGAACGTGACAGCCATCGCGCAAGGGCCGGGCGGCGCCATTTGGCTGGCCGCCGAGGATGGCGTCACGCGCCTGCTTCCCAGCAGAGACGGCGTCTCCCGCCGGCGCCTGACACGACGTCAGGGTCTCAGCGATCGCTTGATGGTTTCCATTGCGTCGGACAAGAGCGGAAACATCTGGGTCGGGACCGAGGGCGCCGGTGTCATGAGCATTCAACTCGACGGCTTCACCACCTTTCGGGAACAGGATGGTTTGGCGTCGGACCGGGTCTGGTCCGTATGGAGGCGATTCGCGAGATTGCCGAGGGTGGCGCCGTGATGTCGCCGGAAGTGGCTACACGCGTCGTGGACCTGTTTCGCAAGTCGCAGATCCCCGCGCCATCGGTGGGACTGTCGCCGCAGGAATCGCGCTTATTGAAGCTGCTGATGGAAGGCCATCAGAATAAGACGGCCGCCGCGGAGTTGGGGATCAGCGTCCACACGGTGAGCTTTCATCCGATCGATTTACGAAAAGTTGCACGTGCACTCCCGATCGGCGGCCGTAGCGCGAGCGCTCCGCGACGGCTTGATACGTTAAGTGGCGCAGACACTCATGTCTACAGCGCCCCGTCATTGGGGCGCATCTTGTCCACCTCAAGTTTTTCCCCCCAGGACAAAAATACCGACGTGGTAAATTGTACACTTGTTAAGAAGGTTAAGCGTTTTCGTTTCTTAACGTACCGTCTACGAACCCGCCTCGAATCAATAGCTCGAAATCTGGTAGCCGGATTGCCTTTCAGCCGTGAATTTCACAACTCAAAACGGGGGTGAGTAAAACCCTGAGAACTTGAAGGCAGGAGATCGGCCCCCGCCGTGGGAGAGGGCCGATGACTTGGACCGCTGTTCAAGGCAAATCCAAGTGTGTGGTGACACTTTGTGATTCTAGCATTTGAGCGCTTCCACAGTCAGTCCCGCAACCCACATTGCCGTTAACCCAGCAGTTACACAACTGGAGCTCAAATCGATGTCACATCAAAGATCATTCGGTATACGTGTGTCTTTGGCTTTGTTGGTGAGCACTGCGGCGTTCGCGCAGCAGGGCGGAACCACTCCAACCGATCCGTCTCCTTCTTTTTCTTCGGTCTCAGATCCGGGACCTCGCGGGGGCCCTGCGGGGTCGGGGAGCCCTGTGGCCGGATTGTCGGCGGCTCAAATGGCCGCTTTCACTGACGGCCAGGTGCGATTTCAGGCAGTGGAGACCGTCAGCCCGAACGGGCTGGGGCCGCGATTCAATTCCAACTCGTGCTCTTCGTGCCACCTCCAACCTGCTGTTGGAGGGAGCAGCCCGGCAAGTAATCCGCAGGTCGCTTTCGCCAACTCCCACAACCGGCTGCCTTCGTTCATTCACGCGAATGGGCCCGTCCGCGAGGCCCGCTTCATCAAGAACTCGAGCGGTTCGGCCGATGGCGGCGTCCACGACCTGTTTGTGATCGCCGGCCGCACCGATGTGCCGGCGGGCTGCAATATCAGCCAGGAGGATTTTTCCAATACGTCCAACATCTCGATGCGCATCCCGACTCCCACGTTTGGCCTGGGGCTGATTGAGGCGATACCGGACGCGACGCTAGTGCAGAACCTGGCGAACAACTCCTCGACCAAGTCGCAGCTTGGGATCTCCGGCAGGTTGAACCGGAACGGAAACGATGGCGCTGTGACCCGCTTTGGGTGGAAGGCCCAGAACAAGTCCCTCACTATATTCTCCGGCGAAGCATACAACGTAGAGATGGGAGTCACGAATCTCCTGTTCCCCAATGAGCGCGACGACACGCCAGGTTGTTCGCCCGTGGCGAGCCCGCAGGACATCTTCAATCTGGGCATAGTACAATCGGGAGAATTCGACGACGTCACGATGTTTGCGGCTTTCATGCGATTCCTGGCTCCGCCGACTCCTGTGGCGGGAGATAATACCGTGAGCCGCGGCGCGAGTCTGTTTACCAGCGTGGGGTGCGCTTCTTGCCACAGCACGACCCTACAAACAGGGCCGAGTGCGTTCGGGCCGGCGTTGAGCAATCAAACCATTCACCCCTACTCCGATTTCGCCCTGCACCAGATGGGCCCGGGCCTGGCCGATCAGATCAGCCAGGGAGTGAGCGCCGGCGATGAATTCCGCACGGCGCCGCTATGGGGAACCGGCCAGCGCCTGTTCTTCCTTCACGACGGCCGCACCAGCGACCTGGTGTCCGCTATCGAGGCGCACTCCAGCCAGGGCAATCAGCAATTCCAGTCATCCGAAGCCAATCAGGTGATTCGGAACTTCAATGGGCTGGGTAGTAGCGATAAGCAGGCGATCCTGAATTTCCTCAGGTCGCTATAGCAAGGTCGCTGCAGGCGTGGACGGTCGCGGTGGCATCCACGCCTGCAGCATCTGGGTTCCCTATCAGCATCTCGGCAACCAAATTCGCGAAGGATCCTCAATAACCTGCCGATGCGGGCGCGGAATTTCCGGCACTGCTGGTCAGCACCGCCGAGACGGAACTCAGTGATACGCTGCCGGTGAAATTAAACGGCACTGTCAAGGTGAACTGTCCCCCATATTGCGCGGAACTGGAGCTTTGGAACCAGCCGTTCGCGGTATCGGTAAGCGGAATTGTCAATTGCGATGTTTGCAAGTTTGCGCCCGCGGAAGGTTGGAACGTAACGCCGACCTGCGTCAAGTCCCGAGTGTTGGCCGCACCCGTAATCTGCAATTGGAATCCGTTAGCAATGTGAACAATCGCCATAGTTGTGATGATCGGCGGGACCGCGCTTACCTGCACGGTTTGTGAAGATCCATCGGGAATGGACAACGACGCGCCTCCGGCCTGGAGCGAGACGATGCTAATGGTGGTAGTGCCGGCCACGCTACCCGTCTGGACCCCGAACTGGGGAACCCCGAAGGTCGCCTGCGTGCCGTTGGGAGGAATGGTGAAGGTGGCGCTTCGCCCGCCTGTAGAAAACTGTACGGCGGGATCGTCCACGGGATTCGGGCCGGCCGGAGTGAATGAAAGACTCAGCGTTCCGGTGATCTGCACAGGGAAGGGCGCCGCCAACGATATATTGACCTGCGGCTGCTGCAGCGGCTGCATCGAGCCGGAGAATCCTACAATCGAAATGGCAGGCAGGTTCGGGATGGCGATGACGATGCTCTCCACCTGGGTGGTTGAATTCTTCGCTGCATCGCTCACTTGAATGGTAAAGCTGGAGGCCCCCGGAACCGACGGCGTGCCGGAAATCTGGCCCGAGGCGGCGTTTAATGTCAGGCCACCAGGCAGGGATCCCTGCGAAACAATCCAAGTGTACGGAGCCTGCCCGCCTGACGCTTGCAACGCATAGCTATACGCATTTCCGGTGATCGCGGCCGGCAGCGAGGCTGGCGAGGTGACAGAGATGCCAGCGGCAATGGAAAGCGCTAGTTGCGCCTGGGCGCTTCCGCCATTCGCGTCCGTAACGGTGACGGCGAAAGAGAAGTTGCCTGTGTTGCTGGGAACTCCGATGAGCGTTCCGGTGGGCCCCTGCAGCGACAGGCCGGCTGGCAGTGCGCCGCCGGTCACGGACCACGAGTAGGGAGGCTGTCCGCCGGAGGCAGTCAACGTCTGGTCGTACGTGGAGAGCGTGGAGCCGGCCGGCAGCGTGGTGGATGAGATCGACAAAGCGCCGTTGACGGTTAAAGTGAATTGCTTCGTCGCCTGGTTGGTGTTGCCGTCCGTTACTTGAGCGGTGAAGGTGAATGCGCCGGAGGCGGAGGGCGTTCCGGAAATCACTCCCGTGCCGGAGAAATTCAAACCGCCTGGGAGAGAACC
This sequence comes from uncultured Solibacteraceae bacterium, assembly GCA_963815475.1. Classification (GTDB taxonomy): domain Bacteria; phylum Acidobacteriota; class Terriglobia; order Bryobacterales; family Bryobacteraceae; genus Sulfopaludibacter. The sequence continues at coordinate 6,106,012 of CAWFHD010000003.1, forward strand.
GGCGGTCACAACCCATTGATACGGGGAGGTTCCACCCACCGCTTGCAAAGTCGCGCTGTATGCCACCCCGGTTTCCGCCGTGGGCAGGACAGGCGCGGTGGAGATCGCAAGACCGCTCGCGATGACAACCGAATAACTGCCGCTGGCTTGCGATCCCGCCTTATCCGTTACTTTGACGGAAAAGGAAAATGTGCCTACCTGCGTTGGCGTGCCGCTCAGCGTGCCGGCTGCCGAGAGCGCGAGTCCCGCCGGCAACGTTCCGGAAACTTGCCAGCTATATGGCGGAACGCCACCCGCTGCCGTGAATGTTTGAGAGTAGGGGAAGAGTGCCCCTCCTGTGGCCAAACCGGCCGGAGTGGTCACGGTTAGAGCTTGAGCGACGATGATGGTGAATGTGGCGGACGCCTTCCCGCCCAGGGTGTCGGTCACCTGCAGCGAAAACGTTGTGCTTCCCGCCGCTGAAGGTGTGCCCGAGATGATTCCGGATCCGCTGAGGGACAAGCCCGCGGGCAAGGCGCCTGTTCCCACGGACCAGGTATACGGTCCAGTTCCACCGCTGGCGCCCAACGTTTGCGAGTATGGCGTGCCCGCGATTCCATTGGGCAGGGATGGAGTAGTGACAGTCACACCGGGGCTGACCGTAATGCTCAAAGGCCCATTTGCCTTGGCCCCCGAAGTATCCATTACTTGGACGGTGAAGCTCCATGTTCCCGCCGTTGATGGTGTACCGCTGATGGTTCCCGTGGAGGCCAGGGCGAGGCCCGGCGGCAGCGTGCCCGAACTCATGGTCCAAGTGAACACTCCGGTTCCTCCGCTTGCCGCGATCGGCTGAGAGTACAAGGCTCCGGCAATCCCGTTCGGCAGCGATGAGATGGTGATGGACACACCGGCGCCGACCGCGATAGTCAGGGGAGCGCTTGCTTTGGCGCCGGAACTGTCGGCCACCTGCACCGTGAAGTTCGATGTGCCGGCCGCCGATGGCGTGCCGCCGATGACGCCCGCCGAGTTCAGTGACAGGCCCGCGGGCAGGCTGCCGACGCTGACGGTCCACGTATTTCCGCCCGTTCCACCGGTTGCGGCCAGCGTTTGCGAATACGCAGTACCGACGATGCCGTTCGGCAGCGAAGATGTGGTGATCGTCAGGCCGGTGCCAATCGCGATCGTTAGGGGAGCGCTTGCTTTGGCCCCCGAACTGTCGGCCAACTGGACGGTAAAGCTCGAATTACCGGCCGCCGATGGCGTGCCGCTGATCACTCCCGCCGAACTGAGCGACAGACCTGCAGGAAGGCTGCCGACGCTGACGGTCCACGTATTTCCGCCCGTTCCACCGGTTGCGGCCAGCGTTTGCGAATACGCAGTACCGACGATGCCGTTCGGCAGCGAAGATGTGGTGATCGTCAGGCCGGTGCCAATCGCGATCGTTAGGGGAGCGCTTGCTTTGGCCCCCGAACTGTCGGCCAACTGGACGGTAAAGCTCGAATTACCGGCCGCCGATGGCGTGCCGCTGATCACTCCCGCCGAACTGAGCGACAGACCTGCAGGAAGGCTGCCGGCGCTGACGGTCCACGCATTTCCACCCGTTCCACCGGTTGCGGCCAGCGTCTGCGAATACGCAGTACCGACGATGCCGTTCGGCAGCGAAGATGTGGTGATCGTCAGGCCGGCGCCAATCGCGATCGATAGGGGAGCGCTTGCCTTGGCTCCGGAACTGTCGGCCACCTGCACAGTAAAGCTCGAACTACCGGCCGCCGATGGGTTGCCGCCGATGACACCCGCCGAACTGAGCGACAGGCCCGCGGGAAGGCTGCCGGCGCTGACGGTCCACGCATTTCCACCCGTTCCACCGGTTGCGGCCAGCGTCTGTGAATAGGCAGTCCCGACGATGCCGTTCGGCAGCGAAGAAGTGGTGATCGTCAGACCGGTGCCAATCGCGATCGTGAGCGGAGCGCTTGCCTTGGCCCCTGAACTGTCGGCCACTTGCACCGTGAAGTTCGATGTACCGGCCGCCGACGGCGTGCCGCTGATCACTCCGGCCGAACTCAGCGACAGGCTTGCCGGCAGGCTGCCGGCGCTCACAGTCCACGTATATCCTCCCGTTCCGCCGCTCGCTGCCAGCGTCTGCGAATACGCAGTACCGACGATCCCATTAGGCAGCGAAGAAGTGGTGATCGTCAGACCGGCGCCAATCGCGACCGTCAGGGGAGCGCCTGCCTTGGCCTCTGAACTGTCGGCCACTTGCACCGTGAAGTTCGATGTGCCGGCCGCCGACGGCGTGCCGCTGATTACTCCCGCAGAACTCAGCGACAGGCCAGCGGGCAGGCTGCCGGCGCTCACAGTCCACGTATATCCTCCCGTTCCACCACTCGCTGCCAAAGTCTGCGAATACGCAGTCCCGACGACACCGTTGGGCAGGGAAGATGTGGTTACGGATAGGGCGGCCGTAACGACGACCGTCAGCGGTGCGGTCGCTTTGGCTCCGGAACTGTCGGCCACCTGCGCGGTGAAGTTCGATGTGCCGGCCGCAGACGGCGTGCCGTTGATCACTCCCGCCGAACTCAGCGACAGTCCCGTCGGCAGCGTTCCCGCGCTGACTGTCCACGAATATCCTCCCGTTCCACCGCTCGCTGCCAGGGTCTGCGAATACGCGGTCCCGACAACGCCCTTCGGCAATGATGATGTAGTGACAGATAGTGGTGCGCTGACCACGATCGTCAAAGGAGCACTGGCTTTCCCGCCTGAGTTATCGGCTACCTGAACGGTGAAATTCGACGTGCCGGCTGCCGTTGGTGTGCCGCTGATGACACCCGCCGAACTCAGCGATAAGCCTGCCGGAAGTCTACCCGCCGAGATGGTCCAATTATCCTCGCCTGTCCCGCCGCTGGCTGCCAACGTTTGCGAATACGCGCTGCCAGTCGTACCACCAGGCAGCGACGATGTCGTCACCGATAGCGCCGGATTTACTGCGATGCTCAGAGCTTTGGTTGCGCTGGAGAGCCCACTTACGGCTTTGACCGTGAAGTTAAACGTGCCGCTGGCCGAAGGAGTACCGCTGATCGTACCGGTCGCCGAAAGACCGATGCCCCCTGGCAGCGACCCCGCGCTTACGGTCCAAATGTAAACCCCAAGACCACCGGTGGCGGAGAGCGTCTGTGAATAGGAATCTCCCACAGCGCCGGCGGGCAAGGAGGTAGTTGTGATGGTCACACCCCCAGCCACTTGAAGAGTGAGGCTCTGCGTGTCTGTCGAAGAGTTTGCATCCGTTACCTCAACGCTGAAGGATGACGATCCGGCCCCTAAAGGAGTGCCTGATAGAGTCCCGCTGGTGCTGAGGCTCAAACCTGCCGGAAGCGTTCCCGAAGCCAGCGTCCATTGAAATGGCGGAAGCCCGCCCGTCGCCGTAAGAGCCTGGGAGTACGCGACCCCCGCCGTGCCGCCGGGCAGGGTTGTAGTCGAGACCGTGACCGACGGGTTCACCTGAATGGAAAGCGCCTGTTTGACTGTTGCGTTGGAGCTGTCTTTCAGTTGAACCGTGAACGAATTGGGTCCCACAGCCACCGGTTTGCCTGAAATGGTCCCGCTGGTGCTCAGGGCGACGCCGCCCGGCAGACTACCTGCGCTCAACGACCAGACGTATGGCCCGCGTCCTCCGCCGCCGGACAGACTTTGACTGTAGGAAACGCCTACATATCCGCTCGGGAGCGAAGTCGTATCGATCCGGAGTTTGGATTGGCCTGGTAGCTGCGCGACTCCCGTTATCGCGGCCACGCAACCGATGAACAGGCAACGAGCGGCATTCCAACCTCTGAGAGATTGCATATTGGCCCCGTTTCGAACGTGCGACTCAGTGAGGCGGACCCAATGTAGGAGCCCCGGCCGAGATCGACCCGCTGGGTACCGTTGCCGAGTTTCCTGAATTCGAGTGACCCCCGTGCGATGCTGCTACCGCGCCGGCGGTTGCTGCACCCGCCACCACTCCGGCGATGACAATCCATTTGGTGTGGCTCGATTTGTTCCCGGGACCGGCGTTGGTCTGTGCAAGGGTGGTGACCGCCTGGGAGCCACGCCAGGAGGCCGTCACGCGAATCTGGAACTTCCCGGCCGCCGCATTCGGTCGAAGTCCGCGTCCCACGGCCCTGCCTTGACTGTCCGTCATCGCCGTCAGACTGAGGCCGCTCTCGACAAACGTGCCGCTCGCTCCGGTGGCGGGTAGTAGAAACGTGACGGTGGCGCCGGCCAGCGGTTGACCACCGGGACCCAGCACGCGAACCACCGGCTCGTGAGCGCGGCGCAATCGAATGCTGTTGATCGCGCCGTCACCTTCCATGGTCTCGATTGTGATGCGCGTGAGCTGTTGTTCCTGTGCGGCAACCAGAATCAAAGGAACGAGAGTCACACAAACAGAAAGTCCGCGGCGCATACGGTCTGATTATTAATAACAGAACTCCGCCGATACAGAACATTGGCGACGGTGAGGCGTGTATAAAAATATACCGTTGCCGCAGCGGCGGTGATACAAATTAGACTCATTGGCCATAATCTGGTGATGAGGCACGTCTCGAGCAATTGTCTGGCTGTATGGAATCGAACAGCACGATCGAACTTTCACGTGTAACGTACGCGGACGACGAGGCTATCGAATTCGCTCCCCTCGTATTGGAGGACTTGCGGCGGATCTCGGTAGCCGGGTTCATCGCTTTCGGACATGGCGGTCTCGAAATCGGCGGTGTCCTGTACGGCTCGCGCGATGGCGATCGCCTGAGCGTTCTTGCTTTCGCGGAATTGGGGTGCGAGCATGCCCTCGGGCCCGGCTTCGTGCTTTCCCCCAAGGATCGGGAAGCGATCGAATTGCTGTTGAAGCCGCCGGCGGGACTCGAAACTATCGGCTGGTTTCGGTCGCACACGCGCAGTGGGTTGACGCTGGATGAAAGCGATCGGGAACGATTCGGCCGGTATTTTGGCGAAGTGCGAAGCACCGGGCTAGTGCTCAAGCCGACTCACTGGGGGCCCACTGAGGCTGCGTTCTTTGTCCGTGAAATCGGCGGTGAGATTCTTCCTCTCCAGCCGCGCCCGTTCACCATCGAGGCGCCAAGACAGAAGCAGGAACAATCGATGCAGGCTGAGTGCGTGGCGGCCGCGCCAGATGTGGTCGAGGCTGCGGCGCCCACTGAACCCATTCCAGCAAACGAGCTGGTTGAGCCGTTGATGCCGACCGTTCAGCCCGGATGGCGCCGGCTCGGACTCATCGCCGCACTGGGCTTGTTCGGTGTTGCACTCACAGTTTACTTCTGGCCTCGCACTTCCAGCAAACTCGGATTGCAGGCATACGCGGCCGCGCCGGGGCAGATTCGAATCGAATGGAACCACAGTTCATCGCCGGTGTCGAAGGCCGCCTCCGGCAGCTTGCAGATTCGCGATGGGGACACGGAAAGAACAATTCCACTCGACCGTGACCAGCTTCATGTGAGCAGCCTTGTCTATCTACAGACGAACAGCCGGATTACGGTGCGCATGCGCGTGGATCCGAGCCGGTCTGGCAGCCCTTCGGCCGAAGAGACCATCGAAGTTGTGGGCAGCCCGGCTCCGGCTTCCGCGCAGATCGCGGAGTCGACGCCGCCCCCGGCGCCGCAGGCGCATCCGCCAATCGAGGAGCGGTCGAGGATCATCGAGTACGTTGAGGCCCCGGCGACCCCCACACCGCAGAAGCCGATATCGCAGCCCTCCGCATTACCGGTCCGGAAGTTTCAAGCATCCTTTCCGCAACGCAGCGCGCCTGCGCCGCGAGAAACAATGCTGCCTGCGGCGCCGGTTGTGCTTACCGGCATGAACCCGGACATGACATTGCCCGATATCTTCGGGACGATGGCTCCGATGGCTGCGAAGCCGGCGCCCCAGATTTACAGCGGACCGCGATCCGGCCGCCTGATCTGGACGGGGGAACTGGACCGCCGGGGTGTAATCGAAATCGAACGAGACCGCTCCAGCATCGGCGCCTTGAGCGGATCGCTCTGCGCGCTCGCCGCGGACTACCGGATTCTGCCGGCTGAATTCACTCGAGACGGACTCGTAGCCTATACACTTGATGGCTCCGCGAACGGCCGTCGCGAGCCGCCATCGAAATCGAACGGCTGGAATTCCGTGCAGTTCGTTTACGACCCGGTGCGTGTCAAAGAATTGGTGGTCCTCGAACAACCCAGCCCGGTAAATAACTTCGGCCGGCTGGTACTTCGCAACGATGTGCGGACGTATCACGTAGTGGTCATCGATTGGACCGCGCGTCCCGATTCCCGTAACTGAGCCTTCGTAGGGTACGCCCTGCGCCGCTTCAATCCTGTTAACAACGTCAGTCCTGCGAAACTGGTACAATCCACTTTTGCTCCTCGTATTACGCAGAGTCTTCAAGGCGTTCCAATACCGCGATTTCCGGCTAATGTGGATCGGCGCGTGCACGTCCTCCATCGGGACGTGGATGCAGATTATTGCCCAGGGCTGGTTCATCTGGCAGAACTCGCATTCCAAGGTTTATCTGGCCCTCGATGGGTTCTTCGCCGGCATCCCGATCCCCCTGTTCTCGCTCCTCGGCGGGGTGGTGGCCGACCGCATTGAACGCCGCCGCGTCCTGCTCGGCTCTCAATACATTCAGATGTTCTCGGCCACCATGCTCACCATTCTGGTGGCGTTCGGCTGGGTGCACATCTGGCAGATCCTCTGTCTCTCCTTTCTGTCGGGAACCGCGCAAGCCTTCGGCGGTCCGGCTTACCAGGCACTCATTCCCACGCTGGTCGACAAGGAGGACATGCCGAATGCCATCGCGCTGAACTCCATCCAGTTCAATGTGGCGGTCATGATTGGGCCGGCGCTGGGCGGACTGGCGCTCGATCGCCTTGGCGAAAAGTGGTGCTTCGGGCTCAACGCACTCTCCTTTCTCGCGCCCGTGATCTCGCTCACCATCATTACCACGCGCTTCCTTCCCGCGAAGACTACCGAGACGGTGATCGAGAGCATGAAGCAGGGCTTTCGCTTCATTCTGCGGCAGCATGCCATGGGAGCGCTTATCCTGCTGGCCTTCTGTATGACCACGCTAAGCATGTCGGTGCGCACCTATTTTCCTGTGCTCGCCGATGTGACTTTCCACGGCGGGCCGAAGACGCTGAGCATGTTCTACACCGTGATGGGAATCGGGTCCATCCTTGGTTCGCTGACCATTGCGGCGGTCGGCAATGCGCGCCGCAAAGGACTCATCGCGCTGACCACACTGATCAGCCTGGGCGCTTCCATCTCTTTCTTCGCTCTCTCCCGCAACCTTGCCTTTAGCTACTCCATGCTGGTGGTGGCAGGGGCATCCATGATGGCGGTCTTCGCCAGCGTCAACTCGCTGGTGCAATTGATTGTCACCAACGATATGCGGGGACGGGTGATGAGCGTCTACAACTTCGCCTTCCGCGGCGGCATGCCTTTTGGAAACCTGGTGACCGGTTCGCTCGTCGAGGCATTCACGGTGCCGGTTGTTTTGGCTGTGAACGGTGTGCTCCTGGTGGGAGTCGCGCTCTTCTACCTGTTCGTGGAGCGCCGCGTCGCGAAACTCTGAATCGAGCCGGCCCGGCTTTGATCTAATAGAAAATGAGGTGTCGATGCTGGTATTTTTGATGGCTGGCTTTCTGGCCGCCGCGGCCCCCTCGCCGCTCGAGATGGCGCGCGACAAGCAGGACCGTCCCGCGCTGCAAAAACTTTTGGCTGACGCGAGCGCGGCCGCTGAGAAGACCCCCAAGGACGCTGCCATTCAGTATGAGGCGGCGCTGGCGGCTTCCTACGCGGCCGAAGTCGCCCTGGAAGTGCGCGACAAGAAGGCCGCCGAAGACGCGGCGCTCAAGGGCATCAAGGCCGCCGAGCGCGCCATCACGCTCAACCCCAAGTCCGCTCCTAACTATGTAGTGTTGGCGACACTCTGTGGTCAGGTGATCCCCGCCAATGTTCTCATGGGGCTGAGTTACGGTAAACGCGCTAAGGAAGCAGTCGAAAAGGCCATCTCGACGGATCCCAAACTCTCCACCGCTTACGAAGCGCGCGGCGTAGGCAACTACTACCTTCCCGCGACGTTCGGCGGCGGCTACGACCTGGCCATTGCCGATTTCCGCAAGGCCATCGAACTCGACCCCAAAAACGCCGATGCTTACCTCTGGCTGGGGTTGAGTCTGCGCAAGCAAAAGAAGGATGCCGAAGCCCGCCAGGCGTTTTCCAAATCGCTGGAGTTGGCCCCCAACCGCATCTGGGTTAAAGAGCAGTTGGATAAAACCCCGGTGAAATGAAGCCAGTCGCGACTGCATCGATCTGCCTCGCACTCGCGTTGTTGACGTTCTTCCAGTTCCCCGGTCACACCTGGCTGCAGCAGGATACGCAAATCTACGTTCCTGTTCTGGAGCATGAGCACGACCCTTCGCTGCTGCGCAACGATCTGCTGGTGCAGCAATCCAACGTGGCATATACGCTCTACGATGAGGCGGCGCTCGCCCTGCGCGCCGTCACGCCATTCAACTTTCGACAGGTGCTCGCCATTCAGCAGGTGGTGACGCGCGCGCTCGGCATTTGGGGCGTGTACCTGATGGCCACAGCGCTCGATCTTTCCACGGGCGCCGCCTGGCTGCTCGCAATGATTGTTTCACTCGGCGCCACCGTCGCGGGGCCGGCGGTTCTCACCTTCGAATATGAGCCGAGCCCGCGCGCCTTCGCGCTGCCGCTGGTGGTTTGCGCCATCGGGTTGACAGCGCATCGGCGCTATCTCGCCGCGGGGATCGCCGCGTCCTGCGCTTTTCTCTATCACCCGCCCACCGCCGTTTCCTTCTGGTTGCTCTTCATTCTGGTGGTTGTGCGTGCTGGCAAACCGGCTGCCCGCGCGCTGATACCCTTCGGCATCGCAGTCGCGATGCTGCTGCTTGCGGCTCATTCCCCGCCGCGCGGTTTCTTCGAAAAGGTCACACCCCTCGACGAGCAACTGCAGCGCATCCGCACCGCCTACGTGTGGATCTCCACTTGGCCGGCCGACGTCATCTGGCACTACCCCAGCGTGTTCGCGATCTTGATTGTGGCGGCCATTCGGATTCGCCGCATCAAGCCGGAACTCGGAATCTTCGCTATCGGCCTGCCCATTCTGGGCCTGCTGACAATGCCGGCCTCCTGGCTACTGCTGGAGCATGCCAAATGGGCGTTCATGCCGCAGTTTCAGCCCATGCGCAAACTGCTGTTCGTGGTGTTGATGGCGCAGTTCTTCACAGCGGCGGCCGGCGCCTTTGCGGTAGCAGGAAAGCGGTGGGCGGAAGCGGCCGCCTGGTTCGCTGTCGCGTACCTGATCCCGCTGCCGTTGGAGTGGCGGGCTGCGATGGTCGCAATCGTCCTGGGCATGCTGGCGGTGCTGGCGGTGCGGCGCGCCCCCGTGCTCGGGTTGGCTGCCTTCTTCGCCATCCCCATGCTCGCGGGGGTGGCCAACTATCCGCACTTGCACACGCCGGCGCTGAACCAACTCTCCCAGTGGGCTCGCACCTCCACACCGCGGGATGCGATCTTCCTGTTTCCCGATGCCGGCCGCAGCCTGGCGCCCGGCATATTTCGCTCCGAAGCCGAGCGTGCCGTCTATGTCGATTGGAAAGGCGGAGGTCAGATCAACTACCTGCGGGATTTCGCCGAGCAGTGGTGGTTTCGCTGGCAGCAAACAGTGGCGGCGGGCTTCGCGCCAGTCGACATGCCGAAGTATAGCGCGCTCGGAATCCAGTACATCGTGATTCAGCCGCAAAACCGCCTGCCCCAGCCCGCGGCCTTCGAAAATTCCTCCTACCTGGTCTACCGGTTGCAGCCGTAACGTTCGGCGCTACTCATGGCGAAGAGCGATCATCGGGTCCACCTTCATGGTACGTCGAGCCGGTAAATAGCAGGCCCACAACGCGAGCGCGCAGAGCATCGCAGGCACTACGATGAACGTCAACGGATCTGTAGAACTGACAAACACCAGGAAGCGCGCCGCCAGGCGGGTCACGGCGACCGCGCCCGCCAGCCCCAGCACCACTCCCACGATCACTAGTCGCACTCCGTGGCCCAGCACCAGCCTCGCGACTTCTCGAGGATGCGCCCCCAGTGCCATGCGAATCCCGATTTCGCGCGTGCGCTGGCTGGCGCCGTAAGAAACCACGCCATACACGCCGATGCCCGCCAGAATGAGCCCGAGCACTCCCATAGAACCCGCCTGCATGGCGCCAATGCGAAACATCAGGTAGCCCATGCCTCCAGCCAGAGACTGCTGCATGGTCTCCAGGTCGGCCACCGGGATATCGGGATCGAGCGCCTGAACTTCCCGCTGGATTTGTGCCGCGAGCTGTTGCGGCGGAGCGGACGACCGCACCTGCAGCACGCGCAACGCCATGAAATTCTGCTCGATAGGCATATAGAAATACGACATGGCGCTCTCAAACACCACCATGTACTTGCTGTCGCGCGCTACTCCCACCACTTGCCACCATGAGCCTTTATCCACCATCCGGAAACGCTTTCCGATGACGTCCTCGTTCGGCCAGTAGCGTTCCGCCATGGTCTGGTTGACGATCGCCACTAGCGGAGCCTTCAGGTCATCCGATTCTCGGAACGCCCGGCCGCGCACGATCGGGATTTGCATCGTGTCGAAATAATCGGAGTCCACCGAGTTGTCGCCAATTCCGGGCGGCTGCTCGCCTGGCCGCAGTGGCTTATCCTCGAAGAACACCCGGTCTCCGCTGGAGACGTAACTCATCGGCACACGGAAGGCGGTGCTCACCAACTGGGCGCCCGGCAGCGCAGCCACGCGGCGCTTCAGCTCTTTATAGAACTGTCGTGTCCGAGCCTCGTCGTACCCAATGTCGTTTGGATCCATGCGTGCGATCACCAACTGATCGGGATTGAAACCGAGATCGAGCCGCTGCGCATTCTGCAAGCTACGGACGAACAGCCCCGCGACAATCAGCAGCACCAGCGACCCGGCCACTTGCGCCACCACCAGTGCGCCGCGGATGCGCTGGCTGGCGCCTCCGGCCGAATCGCCGCGCGCGCCTTCGTGCAGCGCCGCGCTGGCCTGCGCACGGCAGGCACGGATTGCGGGCCAGGTTCCGATCAGAACCCCGGTGAACACCGCCGCTACCAGTGCGTACACGAATACATTCCAATCGAAATGGAAATCTATGGTGATCGGGAAATCGGTGCCGGCATGAATGGAGCCCATGAAAACGTCCGAGCCCCATTTGCCCATCAGCACTCCAGCGAGACCGCCGAGCAATGCCAGCAGCAGGCTCTCCGTGAGCATCTGGCGGATGAGCCGGGCGCGTCCCGAGCCGAGCGCGGCGCGAATCGCCATCTCGCGCTGCCGGATGGTGGCGCGCACCAGCATCAGATTGGCGACGTTCATACAGGCCAGTAGCAGCACCATGCCTGCCAGCAGCAGCAGGAAGAAACGGATCAGCGGAATTACTCTTTCGAGGAACGGAATCGGCAGGGGCCGCGCCAGCCTCTCGGGGACCACGCGAATGGTGTAACCCTTGTCGGATGCCGGGAATTGCTCACCCATGCGGCGCGACACCACATCGACCGAGCCCCGCGCCTGCTCGATGCTGACCCCCGGCTTAAGCCGTCCATGCACGATCAACGAATGCCGGTCGCGCGTGGTGTAGAGATTGCCTGCCTTCAGATCGTATCGCGTAAGATAGTTCACCGGGAGATATCCATCCACCTCCAAGCCGGGTTGGACACCATAAAACTCCTTCGGGACCACACCGATCACGCGTGCCGTGGCGCCGTCGATACGCACTTGCCGCCCGATCGCGCCAGGATCGCCGCCGAATCGCTTCTGCCAACAGGAATAGCCGAGCACCACAATCAGTTCCGACCCGGTGCGTTCGCCTTCTCCCGGCAGGAAAACACGGCCTGCCGCGGGCCTCAGTCCCAGGCCGGTGAAGAAGTTTCCCGTCACGGCGCTGTACACAAACTGGCTGATCTTGCCGTTCACATTGAGGCCGCCTAGCAGCGTGTTGGAAGCGAAGATATCGGAGAACCCGGAGGCCTGCTGCCGCAAATCTGCCAGTGCCGGGTAAGAGAAGCGGAACCCCATGCCGGATTCGTCGCTCGGGTTCTGTTCGGCCAGTACCACGATGCGATCGGGGTCCGGTATCGGGAGAGGCCGCAAAAATCCGTTCAGCACGCTAAACATGGCGGTGTTCGCGCCGATGCCGAGGGAGATGGTCAACACCACCAACCCGGTGAATCCTGGGCTCTTCCGCAACTGGCGTGCGGCATAGCGAAGATCCTGCAGCAGCATTTGGTATTCAAGTGTAGCTTGGGAACAACGGCGACGCATCCGCCGTCCAAAGAAAGGTGCAACTCTGGCGAACGCTGGTGAGGCATTTCTTCGCGGGCTTCGACGCCAATGTCACGCAGACGTTGGGCATGCTGGCAGCGCCCGGCGCGTTCTTCGTGCTGGTGTTCCAGCCGCTGATGTTTCACGGCTGGGATCTGGTGGGCGTCCGCTACCTCTTCATTTCGCTCTCGATGGTCGTGATCGGCATCGTGGTGGTGGCGAAATGGGACGCGCTTTTCCCGGATAAGGCCGACTACCTGATCCTGACGCCGCTGCCGCTCCAACTGTGGACAGTCTTCGCCGCCAAAGCCACGGCGCTGGCGATGATGCTGGCGCTGTTCCTGATCGACGTAAATTTCTTTGCAACTCTGCTCTGGCCGGGTATCGATGGCGGCAAGGGTGTTCTCTCCATTCTGGGGGCGCACATCGCGGCCACCGCCATCAGCGGCCTGTTCGCGGCCCTCACTATGGTGACGCTGCAGGGGCTGGTTTTGACGATCTTCTCCGGGCGAATGCTGCGCAGGGTTTCGGCGTTGCTGCAGACCCTTTTGATGGCGTTGCTGGTGATGCTGCTATTTCTCTCACCGGCCGTTGGGATGAACCTGCCGGTCCTCGTGCGGCATCACAATTCGCTGGTGTACTGGTTTCCCGGTTATTGGTTCGCCGGAGTCTACGAGCGTCTGCGCCCGGCCGTCGGCAATCCCGTGCTGCTCGATCTCGGACTCGTTGGCATGCGGGCGTTGGGAGGTGTGTCGCTCCTGTTCGCCCTCGTTTACCTGGTGGGATACCGACGGCATGCGGGACGGGTGATGGATTCGCCCGAAGCATCGTCCACTGGATCGCTCCGCCGCAAACTCGCCGCCGCGTCCAATCGTTTTCTACTGCGCGATCCGTTGGAGCGCGCCATCTACCACTTCATCGGCCAGACCATTGTGCGCTCGTCGCGCCACCGGCTGTTTCTGGCAGTGTACGCCGGCTTCGGAACGGCGCTCGCCGTAATGAGCTACGGCTCAGACCGGTCCGGTCTCTTACGGCTGCCGCTCATGCTGTCGTTCATTCTGGTTTCCGGGCTGCGGGCAGTGTTCAACTTCCCCAGCGAACTGCGCGCTAACTGGATTTTTCAGTCCAGCGAGTCCAACAGCACGCGGGCCTGCGCCTCGGCGGCGCGCAAGTGGATTGTCGTGCGCGGCATCGTGCCGCTGTTTCTGCTCTTCGCTCCCATGGAGTTCGTGTGTTTCCACTGGACCACGGCGTGTTTTCATCTGGCCTTCGGGATGACCCTCTCGGTGCTGCTGACCGAACTGCTCTTTATCGGATTCCACAAGGCTCCGTTTACCTGCTCCTATCTGGCGGGAAAGGTGAATCTGGTCGGGCTGGGAGTGGTCTACATCTTCGGTTTCACCATGTACAGTTCCACGATGGCCGGGTTTGAGGAGTGGCTCGGACAAACTCCTATCGCGGCTGTGGGCTTCTTTGCGGCTGCCGCTGCCGGTTGGATCGCCCTGATGCGCAGCCGCGAGGCCTCAACCTCGCTGGAGTTCGAAGATGTGGGCGAGCCCGACGTGCGCACGTTGGAGCTTGAGGCGTGATTCAGCCTGGCGCTCCCGCAGCGAATAATCGCGCTACACCGCTACGCCCGCGCTCCACAGCAGATACCCGATGGCCTGCTTCAGGTAGTTCCAGCGCTCGTGCAAAGCGTCCCGATTCTGCTCGCGGCGGGGTGAGCCGTACACCTGAAGTCCCTTGAATTGCAGCATCTTCTTCACGCGGAAGATGTGATACCCGTCGCTCACCACAATCACCGACTGCAGGCCCATACGGCGCATCACCTCGCCCACCATCGCGGTGGATTCCACCGTGCTCTCCCCTTCGGTCTCCACAATCACGGCCTCGGAGGGGACTCCGTGGCCGATCAGATAGGTGCGGCCTACGCCGCCTTCGGTGTAGTCCGGATCGCCGCCGGCGCCGCCCGTCGTGAAGATTCGCGGCGCCAACTTGCGGCTGTACAGTTCCAGAGCGTGATCCAGGCGGGCGCGCAGCACCGGCGAAGGACGGCCACGATATTCGGCCGCGCCCAACACTAGGATCACGTCGGCAGGCTGAGCCTCATCGCGCACCGATTGGCGCTCGATGCGAACGGAGAGGTACGCAATGTAAATTGCCAGCACGGTCAGCGCCGCCGCTATTCCAGTCCATACGAGCCTTTTCATCTGCGCTATTCTGATCTCGAAAACATTATTGTACGCGCATGACGAAAGTCGAAACCATCACGAGCGCGGCGAATCCGCTGCTGAAGGAGGTCCGTCGTGCGATTGCACGCGGCGGTCTTACCGATCGCGGCTGGTGCGTGGCGGAGACGCCGCATCTCCTGGAAGAGGCGCGGCGCAGCCATTGCGAGATCCAGGTGGTGCTGGCGGCGGAGTCGCACGCGGCCGAGTTTGCCGGCGTCAAAACGGTGGTAGTGCCGGATGCGCTGTTGCGAGGCGTGGCAGGCACGGAAACCAGCCCCGGCGTGATCGCGCTGGTGCAACCTCCCGAATGGAAGTTGGAACATTTGTTTCGCGGAGTGCCGCTGGTGGTAGTGCTGGACGCCCTGCAGGATCCCGGTAACGCCGGAACCATTGTGCGCACGGCGGAGGCATTCGGCGCCACGGGCGTGATCTTCGTCAAGGGAACAGCCAGCCCGTACAATTCGAAAACGCTGCGGGCGTCTGCCGGGTCGATCTTCCGTGTCCCGCTGCTCAACGGCCTGGATGCGGAGGTGGCCCGCGAGGCGTTACGCGAGAATCGGGTGGAACTGTTTGCCGGCGTTCCCGTGCGGCCGGGTGAACCGGCCCACCTATTGACGGGCGCCGATTTAGCCGGACCCGCCGCGCTGATCGTAGGCAACGAAGCGCGCGGCGTCAGCGATGCGCTGCGGGCGGGAGCGCGCTACGTTTCCATTCCTACCAAAGGGGTGGAATCGCTCAACGCCGCGGTAGCCGCGGGAATCCTGCTTTATGAAGCCCGCCGCCAAAGGACTATGTCGTGAGCCTGTTCGACAACACTCCACCGTCGGACGATCTGCCGGAGCGCGCCGGCGGCAAGCGACCGCTGGCTGAACGCATGCGTCCGGAGCGCCTGGAAGACTACATCGGGCAGGAGCACATTCTGGGGGCAGGGAAACCCCTGCGCCGCCAGATTGAGCGGGACGAACTGACGTCCATCATTTTATGGGGACCGCCGGGAGTGGGCAAAACCACCTTGGCAAAGCTGATTGCGCGCCAAACCAAGTGTGAATTTATTCCATTCAGCGCGGTGCTGAGCGGCATCAAGGAAATCAAGGCGGTGATGGCGGATGCCGAGAAGTTGCGCCGCCTGGGCAGCCGCACCATTCTCTTCATCGACGAAATTCACCGTTTCAACAAAGCGCAGCAGGACGCGTTCCTGCCCTACGTGGAGCGCGGCGACATCATCCTGATCGGCGCCACTACGGAGAATCCATCGTTCGAGGTGATTTCGGCGCTGCTATCGCGCTCGCGCGTGTATGCGCTGCGCGGTTTGACGGTGCCTGAGATCGTTACGCTGTTGAAGCGAGCCTTGCCGGTGTTGGGACTTCAGTCCACCGACGAATTGCTGGAGCAGATCGCGATCTATGCGAACGGCGACGCGCGCCAATCGTACAACACGCTGGAGGTGGCCGCAGCGGCGGCGCAGGATGGGGCCCTGACCGAGGACGCGGTGCAGGACGCCATGCAGCGCAAGATGTTGCTCTACGACAAGGGCGGGGAAGAGCACTTCAACCTGATTTCGGCGCTGCACAAATCGGTGCGATCGAGCGATGTGGACGCGGCCCTTTACTGGCTGACGCGCATGATGGAAGCGGGCGAGGACCGGCTGTACATTGCGCGCCGCCTGATCCGCATGGCCATTGAGGACATCGGACTGGCCGATCCGCGGGCGCTGGAGCAGTGCATCGCGGCCATGCAGGCCGTGCACTTCCTGGGAATCCCGGAGGGCGATCTGGCGCTGGCGCAGGCGGCGATTTACCTGTGTGTGGCGCCGAAGTCGGACGCTTCGTATAAGGCAATGGGAGCGGCGAAGGAGGACGTGGAGAAGACCATCGCGGAGCCTGTGCCCATGAATTTGCGGAATGCGCCTACCAAGGCGATGAAGTCCTGGGGATATGGCGAGGGCTACCAGCACGCGCACAAGTTTGAGGATGCGGTGGTGGATATGGACTGCCTGCCGCCCTCGCTGGCCGGCAGGAGATACTATCATCCAACGGAGCGGGGCATTGAAAAACGGATCGCCGAAAGAATGGAAGAGATTCGGAAGAAGCGTAGTACCACGCCCTGACGGTCGCGGCTGGCTACTTCTTCGGATTCAACTTCAAATTAATGATGGCCTCTTTGCGATTGTCGAACGAACTGAGCGTGTGAGTGGAACTGGACGCTCCGCTGAAATCGGCGCGCAGCTCATAATCGACATCGGCGCTTAATTCGTTGAAGTGATAAGCGCCGTCCTTCTGTGTAATGAACGACCGAATCTGCAGGGTCTTGAGATTCTTCAACTGGACTACCGCGCCGTTGACAATCTGTTCATCCGGCGCGGTGACGGTGCCCTGAACCGTCCTGGTGGTGTCCTTGCCCTTCTTCTTTTTATCCTGCGCCAGACCTCCCGGCGCGGCAAGCAAGACTGCCAACAGGAACAGGCAGAAGAGCCTCATTTCCAATCCTCGTCGGATTCCTCTTCCTCTTCTTCCACAAAGTCGTCGTCTTCTTCTTCGTCCGGCTCGGCCTCTTCAGCGGACTCGATTTCCAAAGGATCGGTGCTGATCACTTTCAGATCGGCGCCGCACTCATCGCAACTGATGGAGTCGCCTTCGTCCACATCCTCTTCATCGACATCGATTGCGCCTTCGCATTTAGGACAGGTGACCATAGATATTTCCTCCCAAAATATTACTGATATACGATAGATCGCCGTCTTGGCAAGTAGGTTGCGACGTATTTTTACGTTCCTACTTGGCGGCCTGCTTCGCCAGGCGTCGCCGAGTGGTTGGCGGCACGATTCCCTTGAGCCGCATGTCCATGAATAATTGCGAGCGATGCGTCAATTCATGCTGGGTGATGAACAGGAGCATTTCCAGCCGGGTGACGCGCGGCCCGTCCACGCGGGTGATCATGTGCTCCCAAAATTCCGCCGGCTTCGCGGCCAGCGCCGCCGACCGGTCTTCGATGGATGTGCGTAGGGCCGCTGCCAATTCCGTTGCGCCGGCGCCCGTTGGCACTTCGCGAAAATGGGGCTTCATGCGCGGTCCGCGCTCGGGCGATGAGAAGTCCTCCCAGCCCTCCAGCAGCAAGCCCGTCAGCCCATCCCCGGCGTTTAGAATATGTAGCGCAATTTCACCAAATGCCGCCAGGTCCGGACACGGACGGAAATTGAATTCGGCGGCGGGGAACTCTTCCACGGCTGCAATCGTGTCCTGGCGAATGGCCTTCCAGGAATCGAGAACGTGTTCCACTCTAACCATGACTCCATTGTACTAGCACGCCCAAGCTCCACACGGACAACGTTAAGGAGCCTCACCTTGTACAATAAAAGTATCCATGCACCAGAAATTAAATGAGAGGGTTATAGACCTCAACCCGCAGGAAACCTCCGAGTGGGTTGAAGCCCTGGAACAAGTCATCGATGAAGCCGGGCCCGACCGCGCGGCATACCTTTTGGAGCAGCTTACCGAACGCGCCCGTGTGAACGGCGCCGAACTGCCTATTCAATTGAACACGCCGTACGTGAATACCATCCGTCCGGAAGACGAGGTCCCGTATCCCGGCGACCGCGCCATGGAGCGCCGCATCAAGAGCCTGATCCGATGGAACGCCATGGCTATGGTGGTGCGACAAAACAAGTACGATTCGGGCATCGGCGGCCACATTTCCACCTACGCATCGCTGGCCACCATTCTGGAAGTCTGCTTTAACCATTTCTTTCACGCCAAGCACGGCGACCAGCCGGGCGACCTGATCTATTTCCAGGGCCATGCCTCGCCAGGCGTTTACGCCCGCGCCTTCCTGGAAGGCCGCCTCACTGAAGATCACCTCAAGAATTTCCGCCACGAATTGCGCGAAACCCCGGGCCTCTCCTCTTATCCGCACCCCTGGCTGATGCCCAATTTCTGGACCTTCCCCACGGTGTCGATGGGACTCGGTCCGCTGAATGCCATCTATCAGGCGCGCTTTATGCGGTACCTGGAAAACCGCGGCATCATTCCCCCGACTCCGCGCAAGATTTTCGCGTTTCTGGGCGATGGCGAAATGGACGAGCCCGAGTCGATGGGCTCCATCACGCTCGCCTCGCGGGAGAAACTCGACAACCTGATCTTCTGCATCAACTGCAACTTGCAGCGCCTGGACGGTCCGGTGCGCGGCAACGGAAAAGTGATCCAGGAATTGGAAGCGGCTTTCCGCGGCGCCGGTTGGAACGTGGTGAAGCTGATCTGGGGCGAGGATTGGGATGCCCTTTTGGCGCGCGATAAAACCGGCCTGCTGATGAAGCGCATGGGTGAAGTGGTGGACGGCGAGTTCCAAACCTACGTCACCAAGGACGGCGCGTATGTCCGCCAGTACTTCTTCGGGAAATATCCCGAGCTGTTGGAACTGGTGTCGCATTTGAGCGATGACGAACTGCTGCGGCTGCACCGCGGCGGACACGATCCGCGCAAGGTCTATAACGCCTTTAAATCTGCGGTGGAGACCGAGGGCCGGCCCACGCTGATTCTGGCGCATACAGTGAAGGGTTATGGACTAGGCGAAGCCGGCGAAGGCCGCAACATTTCGCACCAGCAGAAGAAACTCAACGAAGCCGAAATCGCGCACTTCAAATCGCGCTTCGAAATTCCGATTCCCGATGAAGCAGCGGCCAACGCGTCGTTCTATCGGCCGCCTTCGGACAGCCCGGAGATCGCGTATCTGCATGAGCGCCGCCGCCAGTTGGGTGGGTATATGCCGAGCCGCTCGAGCGCAGTGGCGAAGATTCAGGCGCCGGCGCTCGAGACGTTGAAGGAATCGCTGGATGGTTCGGGCGGGCGCGAGGTATCGAGCACCATGGCGTTCGTCCGCGTGCTCACCATGCTGATGAAGGACCCGGCCATTGGGAAGCACATCGTGCCGATTATTCCCGATGAAGCGCGCACCTTCGGCATGGAGAGCCTGTTCCGCCAGTTCGGCATCTACGCCAGCCAGGGCCAGCTTTATAAACCGCACGATGCCGAGATGTTCCTGTACTACAAGGAATCGAAGGACGGCCAGATTCTGGAAGAAGGCATCACCGAAGCCGGCTCCATGGCATCGTTCACCGCCGCGGGAACGGCGTACGTGAACTACGGGGTGCAGATGATTCCGTTCTTCATCTACTACTCGATGTTCGGCTTCCAGCGGATCGGCGACTTGGTGTGGGCGTTCGGCGATGCGCGCGGCAAGGGCTTCCTTTGCGGCGGCACGGCGGGCCGCACCACGCTCTCGGGCGAAGGTTTGCAGCACCAGGACGGCCACAGCGTGGTGCTCGCCAGCACCGTTCCCAATTGCATCACCTACGATCCGGCCTACGCCTTCGAGATCGCGATCATCGTACAGGACGGCATCCGCCGCATGTATCAGGAGCAGGAGGACAAGTTCTACTACCTCACGCTTTATAACGAAAACTACGCCATGCCCGCAATGCCGAAGGACTTCAATCCCGATGGCGTGCTCAAGGGCATTTATCGTTTCCAGCCGGCCGCCAAGGGCAAGGCCAAAGTGCAGCTCTTCGGCAGCGGTCCCATTGTGAACGAAGCTCTCAAGGCGCAGCAGATTCTGGCGGAGAAATACAACATCGCTTCCGACGTGTGGAGCGTCACCAGCTATAACGAGCTGCGGCGCGAAGCTCTGGAAGTGGAGCGCTGGAACCGCCTGCATCCCGACGAGCCGGAGAAGGTTCCGTACATCGTCAGCGCGCTCAAGGGCGCCGACGGTCCGATTGTGGCGGCTTCCGACTATATGAAGGTGGTGGCCGACCAGGTGGCGCCGTGGCTGAACGGCCGGATGGAGACGCTCGGCACCGATGGCTTCGGGCGCAGCGACAATCGCGAATACCTGCGCAAGCACTTCGAGGTGAACGCAGCATCCATCGCGGCGGCGGCGCTCTCGCGGCTGTCGCGCGACGGTAAATTCGACCCCAAGAAGGCCCGCGCGGCCTTCGCCGAACTGGGCATCGACAACGAAAAGATCGATCCGGCGCGGGCATGACACGGAGCTAGAAGCTGGAATTCAACTTTCTGGCTTCCTCTCCATTCACATGCAAAGCGGGCAACGCGTTGCGATCGTCGGAATGTCGGTGAGCGCGGCGCTCGCGCTGCTCAAGATTTTCGTTGGGCTGGCCGGACATTCCACTGCTGTGGTGGCGGACGGACTGGAATCGTCCGCCGACGTGTTCACTTCGGGATTCGTGCTGCTTGGATTAACCCTGGCCGCCATTCCTCCCGACAGCAATCATCCCTATGGGCACGGCCGCGTCGAGATACTGACGGGTCTGCTGATCGGCCTGTTCCTGGCGGCCGGTGGCGCCTTGATCTCTTATGGATCGCTGGAGCGCCTCGGTCAGCATCGCCAGGCGGTGGCCAGTTTCGTGTTGTGGCCGCTCGCCATCTCACTGCTCGCCAAGGGTGGGCTGGCAGGATACAAATTCCGCTACGCACGGCGCATGCAAAGCGCCGCGCTCACGGCCGACGCCTGGAACGACACCATGGACAGCATCTCAGCCGCGGCAGCTATGTTTGCAGTGGGGCTGACGCTATCGGATCCGGTGCGGTTTCCTAACGCCGACCATTACGGCGGCTTCGTGGTGGGGTTGATCGTCATCGGCGCGGGCGTGCGCGTGGCGCGCGATACCGCCCTACAATTGATGGACACTATGCCTGAAGAGGGGCTGATGAACCAGATTCGCAACGTGGCTAGGGCGGTGGATGGTGTGCGTGGCGTGGAGAAATGCTTCGCGCG
This sequence comes from uncultured Solibacteraceae bacterium, assembly GCA_963815475.1. Classification (GTDB taxonomy): domain Bacteria; phylum Acidobacteriota; class Terriglobia; order Bryobacterales; family Bryobacteraceae; genus Sulfopaludibacter. Next base: position 6,127,390 of record CAWFHD010000003.1, read on the forward strand.
CAAAACCGGCCTGCAATATCACGTGGATCTGCACCTGGAAGTGGATCCCAATATGACAGTGCTGCAGTCGCATGAGATTGCGCACGACGTGCGCGAGCGCATCACACAGGAACTCGACTGGGTAGCGGACGTGCTGGTTCATGTCGAACCTTACTTGCCCCAAGGATGGCCGGGCGCAAGCCGGCGATAGAAAACCAAAATGGGGCAAGCGAGATCGCCTGCCCCATCGATACTGCCAGGACAGCGCTGGAAGAGCCTAGGCTCGCGCTCGCTGCGCGGCCCTCTTGCGCCAACCTAGAGCCAATAATCCTGCGGGGATGAGCAGCAGCGTGGCAGGTTCGGGTGTGGCTTCGATCGTGATCGTCGCGGTCTGGAAAGTATCGACCGGAACACTTGTCGCATCTGCCTGCGTGAGGTTGTTATCAGCGGCTCCGGTAGTGAATCTGACCGTGAACGGCCCCGGAGCTGCAGTGGGTGACACGTTATACAGTACCCGACCCAAGGCCAAAGTTTGGCCGGCGCCTACGGACACGTTGGAGAAATCGCCCGTAGAATCATTTCCCAATAATGATGCTCCAGACGTCAGGTTTAACGGAAGCGAGTTCTGGACATCGAACGAGTTGCCGAGGAATATGTACGGCTGCGAAGTGGTCGCGGTATCGGCGGACACGAAAGTGACGTCGGTATCGGTGGTGGTCACGCCGAAATTGAAGCCGGCCACCAAAATCCCAGAAGGGCCAGTGTTGGACAGCAACACCTCTAAAACATCACCATTGCTCCCTGCGGCGGGCGGTGGACCGATGGGCACAATGGAGTAAACAACCCCAGCGGACGCCGAGGGTATCAACGCGGCAGCCGCAATCAAGACAAGTAATAGGTTCTTCTGCATGGTTTTCCTTAGCGCCTTACGGCAGCGTCGTTCCAATTCGTGAGCGGGCAAGCACTACATCGGCGGTGTTCACTACGCCGTCGCCATTCATGTCCGCAAAAATATCGTAGGGCTTCACAGTGGCGTTGCCCACTCCAACCATGTCCTGCGAGTTGACTAGACCATCGTCATTGTAATCTCCCCAGAGGATCTTCAGGTTCTGGGCGAAGCCGGCGCCGCCCGCGAGCGGGTTGCCTCCGCCGTCGGTAATGGCGTTCGGTCCGGAGCCCGCCAGCATCGTGGCGAGATTGCCGAGCGCTACCGGTGCGATGCTCCAGGTAAGAGTGTTCGTGCCCAGGCCGCTAAACCCTGTAGTGGATACTCCACTCAGGCTGGCCACGTTAGCCTGCGTGATGGGCTTGGAGAAGACCACCTGGATTCCGGAGATCTGCCAGGGCAGCCGGATTCGCGGCGATCCGATCACGTTGTAGCTCTGCGCGCCAAACAGAACCGAGTAGGAAACTACCGTCGGCGCAACGGTATCGATGACGATCGCTTTGTTCGTTGCCAGCGATCCGGCCGAGCCGCCCACCGGCACGGTGAGTGAAGCCTGGGTGTTGGTGGAATCCTTGATGGTGCCGCTGAGGGCGCTGGTGGATGCCGCATCCAGGTGGCCGCCGCTGGTGCTCTGGCCCGCGCCCACCGTATAGGTGAAGGTCAAGGTCGCGCTTCCGGAGCCCGAGGTATACGAAGCTGTGCCGCCGCTGTTCAGCGCGAGCGTGGGTGTGCCGGTAACATTCACAACCGTGTTGAAGGTCAGTTGAATCGCGATCGCCGAGCCGACACCGTAGGTTCCGTTGGCGTTGGTCGAAGTGATGCCGGTCACCACGGCCGGACTGCCCACTGTGAGGCTGGCACTGGCCGTGTTGCCTGTGCCCCCGTTCGTCGAGGTCACGTTCCCGGTGGTATTCGTGTAGCTGCCGGCTGATGCGCCAGTCACTGTTACGCTGAACTGGCACTGGCTATTGGCCGCGATGGTGGCGTTAGCCAGGGCGATGGTCACCGGAGCCGTAACAGTCACCGTCCCGCTGCACTGAGAGCTGGTTGCGCTGGCCACCGTCAATCCCGTTGGGATGGTATCGGTGAAAGCGACTCCCGTCAGCGAAACGGTGTTGGCCGAAGGATTGGTGATGGTGAAGGTCAACGGGGTGGTCGCGTTCAGCGCGATCGTGCCGGAGCCGAACGTTTTCGCGATCGAAGGTGCGCCGACTACGTTGACGCTCGCCGAGGCCGTGAGGCCCGTGCCGCCTTCGGTGGACGATACGGTCCCGGTCACATTGTTCTGCGTCCCGGCTGCCGTGCCCGTGACATTCACCGCGAAAGTGCAACCGGTGTTCGTCAGGGTGGCGCCCGAAAGGCTAACCACGCCTGTGCCCGCCGTCGCCGTGATGGTTCCTCCGCCGCAGGATCCGGTGAGTCCGTTGGGCGTCGAGATCGTCAAGCCCGCCGGCAGGGTGTCGCTGAAGGCCACGTTATGCAGCGAAAGGGCGCCGTTCCCGTTGCCCAGGTTAAAGGTGAGGCTGGTGGAGGCGCCCACAGCAATACTGGGCGCGCCGAATGCCTTGGATATGGTCGGAGGCGTTGCGACTGTCAGAGTGCCGCTCGCCGTATTTCCATTGCCGCCATTGGTGGAGGTGACGACCACGCTGTTGTTGTGCGCCCCACCCGTAGTGACCGTGACGGTGACCGAAACTGCGCAGCTTCCGCCACCGGCTATCGTACCGCCGGATAAGCTGAACGACGTGGCTGCGGCAACCGCGGTGACGGTGCCTCCGCAAGTGTTACTGACACCCGGAGTGGCAGCCACGGCCATCCCGCCTGGGAACGAGTCAGTGAAGGCTACTCCGTTCAATGCCTGGCTGGCGTTCGGGTTGGAGATGCTGATTGTCAGGACCGACGTGCCGTTCAGAGGAACCGAGGTCGGGTTGAAGCTCTTAGTGTTGGAAGACGGCGCGATCACCACGAGCGGGGCGCTCGCCGTGTTGCCCGTTCCTCCGTTGGTGGAACTGACGGCGCCCGTGGTGTTGGTATAGCTGCCCGCAGTCGCTCCAGTCACAGTAACGCTGAACTGGCACTGGGAGTTGGCCGCGATGGTGGCGTTAGCCAGGGCGATGGTCACCGGAGCCGTAACAGTCAGCGTGCCGCCGCACTGCGATGTAGTGCCGCTGGCTACGGTTAAGCCGACCGGAATTGAATCCGTGAAGCCGACGCCGGTTAGCGAGACCGCGTTGCCAGATGGGTTGGTGATAGTGAAGGTCAACGGCGTGGTCGCATTCATCGCGATCGAGCCGGAGCCGAACGCTTTGGCGATCGATGGCGGCGCCACTACATTCGTGGTGGCCGTTGCCGTGAGGCCCGTGCCGCCTTCGGTGGAGGTGACGGCGCCGGTCACGTTGGTCTGTGTCCCCGCCGCGGCGCCGGTGACATTCACAGAGAATGTGCAGCCCGTGTTCGTCAGGGTAGCGCCCGAAAGGCTGACCACGCTGGTTCCTGCGGTCGCGGTAATGGCGCCGCCGCCGCAAGATCCGCTCAGTCCATTAGGCGTGGCAATGGCCAACCCGGCAGGCAGCGTATCGCTGAAGCCCACACCATGCAGGGTGGTGCTCCCGTTGGTGTTCCCCAGGGTAAAGGTCAACGAAGTATTGCCGTTCAACGGAAAGCTCGCCGCGCCAAAGGCTTTGCTGATGGTGGGCGGAGCAACTACCAGCAGGCTCGCGTTGGCTACCGTGCCGGTCCCTCCATTTGTTGACGTCGGCGTGACACTGTTGTTCAACGTCCCGGCGGTGGTCCCGGTCACATTGAGCGCGACGGTGCAAGTCGCGCCTGGTGTCAGGCTGGCGCCCGCCAGGGTCACACTGCTGCTCCCCGCGACGGCAGTTGCCGTCCCGCCGCAGGTGTTGCTCAAATTGTTCGGCGTGGCCACCACCATGCCGCTGGGGAGGCTGTCGGTGAATGCAACGCCGTTCAGCGTCAGGTTGGTGTTGTCGCTGGACAGCGTAAAGGTCAACGACGTTGTGCCATTCACGGGGATGCTGGCAGCGCCGAATGCTTTCGCGATCGCGGGCGGATCGATCACTGTCAACGTGGCGGACGGAGTGTTGCCGTTACCAGCGATGGTGGAATCGATCGTGGCACTGTTCGTATAAGTGTTGTCCGTAGCCGAGGAAACTTTGACGGTAATGTTGCACGTGCCTACTGGCAAGGCCGCATTGGTAAAGCTGATCGTACCGGAGCCGGCAGTGGCCGTCGCCGTTCCACCGCAAGCGTTGGTCAGACCCGGCGTCGCGGCTACCACCATTCCAGTGGGAAGGGTATCCGTGAAATTGGCGTCGATCGCGACCGTGTTACCGTTGGTCACCGCGAAGGTCACTGTCGATGACACATTCTTCGCCACCGTAGTGGGATTGAAGCTCTTGGTCATCGATGGGGGCTGCAGAATGATGATCGGAGTAGTAGCCGTGACACCGTCGAAGGTAACCGCCGCCGAAGCACTGGCGCCCGCGCCTCCCGCCTGGTAAGTGGACGTGGCTGAACCGCTGGCGGAAAGAGCTTGGGGCTGCCCGGTGGTAACGGATCCAGCCGCGTTCCCGTTATTCGTGAATGTCACCGGTAGGCCGCTAAATACCTGGAGATGGCCGCTCAGAGGCGCCGTGGCGCCGTTGCTGTCATGGGCAACATCGCCGGTCAGGGTAGAGGTGGTGTTGATTTTGATTGTGCTCGGGCTTGCCGCCAGGGTCAAAACGATCCAGGGATTATAATTGACTGTGGGGGTGCCATCCGCGGTATCGACCGAGATTGCCCCGCTGCCCCCGGTCTTCGGATCCGTATTGGTTCCCCACCAGTTCTCGGTGACGCTGATGCTCGATGTGTTGATACCTTGCAGGCTGAGTTGCTTCCCCGATGCCCCGCTCGCCGAGCTATTGCCGGAAATGCGGCTGAAGTTCATAGTCAAGGCATTGCCGGCGTTCGTGGAGGCATTCACCTTGATACCGCCGCCAAATCCACCTCCCGACGCGCCGGTCGCGCTGTTTCCGGTGACCGTGATGTTGGACAGGGTCGCGACCTGAGAGGGCGAGGCCCCCGCCAGGATAAAGCCGAACCAGATGCCGCCGCCATCGTTACCCGCCGTGTTGTTGCTGATGATCGACTCCTGATCGATGACGAGAGCTGCCGGGACGTAGATCCCACCGCCTGGGCCAGTCGCGCTGTTATTGCTGATAGTGACGCCGTGTAGAGTGACCGAGCTATAGAAAAAGTTCGGGCTGCTCCCAACCTGTCCGCCCACAGCGAAAATGCCGCCTCCGGCAGGTGACGTGTCGCCCGGGCCTCCCAGCGCCTTGTTTCCTGTTATCGAAGAATTGCTCACCGTCAGGTGGTGGGGGGCCTCCACGGCAATACCGCCGCCATTGCCGACTTGGTTGGTGCTGCCTGACGAGGCAATATTGTTCGAGATCGTGCTGCCCGTCACCGTGACCGTGCCGCCTCCCTCGAGAACGTTGAACATCGCGAAGGCCCCGCCTTCTCCCGACGAGCCGGTGACCACGCCGACGGCATTGTTGTTGAGCGTGACGTTGGTCAACGTAACGCTGGCATTGCCGCTCGCCCCCGTATCGCAATCGAATGCGCCGCCCCAGCCATCGGTAAGGCTAATGTTTCCGCGATTGTTCCCATTCTGAATTGTCAGGTTGGAAACGGCCACCGTGGCGTCACTTTCCACCGTGATGTCTTCGTTGAACGAGAACACCTTGTCGACCCCGTTAGGGCCGCCGGCATCGTTCGCGCCTTTCGTTCCTGCCTGGATGATGGTGGTGGCCTGTGCCGCCCCGACAATGTTCACCGACTGCGTCACATCCAAGGTTCCTGTGCGGGCGTCATAATTGGGGCTGGCAGCACGCCCGATCGTCAGCGTGTAGGTGCCGGCTGGAACCGAGATGGTATTCGGGTTAGCGGACGTCGACGCGATCGAGTTCGATTTCACGATCGCCTCTCGCAAGCTGCAGTCGTTGGCCACGCCGACGCAGACAGCGCTGAGGCTGACGGGAACCGCGGGGTCGTCTGTACGGTTAACGGTAAACGACGCCCCGGACTGGGAGTTGACGGTATCGAGCGCGGTCATTCCGCGCTTTACGTACACCACACCCGGCCGCGCATCGATGGTCAAGCGCGCCGGCAACGCCGCTACAACATCCGCGCCTAGGTCAGTCCGATCCGAGATCACGCCGCCAAACGGCTGCGAAGTGGGGTGCGAAAATACCGAGAGGCTGGAAGAACTCATGAACACCAGGTCGTCCGCGCCGTTATTCGAAACGCGCGCGCGGAACATAATCGGCGTGTGGCCCGAGGCATCGGGGGCGCCGATGCCGGACGTGCTCTCTACTTCCTTCCAGGTCACGGCGCGCTGCAGGGTCGCGGAGGTGTTGATCTGACGACCGTTCCTCTGACGCATTGTCGCGATCTGATTCTGCCGCCTCGTCTGCATTTCCTGCAGGCTATAGGGCGTGGAGTCGAAGCCGCTCTGCGCCATGATGTGGAGGCTCCCGTCGGTAGCCAGGAGGGCCATCTGCAGCATTGGAGTCCTATCCTGCAGGAATCGGCCCAGCGCGGCCGAAGATACCGGGAACGGTACGCTCACCGGTTCCAGCGCCTGGCTGGCGCTATGGAGAATCGAGATCTGCCCGCCCGCAAGCACCAACAGGTCGGGAACGGGGTCGCCATCCAGATTGCCGGAGACGAATGAAGTGGCATCGCCAGTGAGCGAGAAGTTGCCTGTCTCGGACACGCCGGCGTGGGAGCCGGTGTAGATCACCAGGCGCGGTCCGCTTGCGGTCCGCAAGCCTACAGTTAACTGCGAAAACTTGCCCGTGGAAAGCCGATGGACATCCATTCCGGTGATCGATCCGGACACCGTGAGCGTTTGCAACTCTTCGAGCGCGCCGGTCTCGTTGCGCGAGAGGATATGAATTGCCTGGCCGCCGCGCGATGCCGCCGCCAGAGCCGAGCCGGCTTTGCCGATGAGGTCGCCATACGCCAGAAAGTCGGGGCGGTCGGCGATTTCCACCAGGTCCGCCTGCGGCAGGTAGGGAACTGCATATTCGCCGCGCGCAATACCGCGGAAACTGGCATCCGTCTGCGGCGCGAACGCATCGATGTTGCCGTGATGAATCGCCAGCAGCCCGCCGCTCGGGGAGGCGAAGCCAACGGCCATGTCGTCCACCGCGTCGCCATCCAAGTCGCCGCCCGCCAGCGAGAGTGGCGCTGGATTCCCTGCCATCACGCCGCGGGCGTGGTCGGTTCCGTTGTATGAGGTCTGGAGTTGGCGCGATGCCGTCGCAAAGTAGCTAGCCGGACGAGACTGCGCATTGACGCGGCGAACCGTTCTCGCCAGCTCCCAAACTCCAACGCTCAACAGAATCAGGAGAAGCGCCAACGTCCGTAAGGAGCGGCTACTCACGCGCCCTTGCGCGATTTTCGGCGACAGTTCAAATTTCATATGCGTTTGTTCTCGATCAATCCAGGTTTAGGTTCCTGTAGACAAGTGCAAAGCCGCTCCTACCGCGAAATTGCGGCATCCCCGGCATGCGAGGTCGGATCTACACTCCGAATGTTCCGACTTCATATAATCTAGACCCACAGACAAGAAAGCCAAGGTTTGCGGCGTACTCAGGCCCCAGCGTCTGGAGTACTATATCATGGCCAGGTATGCCAGGCAATTGATGTTAGTACCCTATCCAATTGCTCGAAAGATAATAATTACCCTAGGAATTTTAATGGCACTACTAGCGCCGATTTGACGCAAATAGAGTGAGAACCGAGCGGTCGAAAACCTGTCTTCCGGGGTGCTTTCCAGCCATGTTCTTAGCGTGGTCGGAATACGCCAAGGCTAGGGTCAGAGGCACAGTGTAGCCTTTCGTACCAGTGAGATCGGCAGTCGCGCCCAGAATGGCCCTTGCGCCCGAGACCAGGGGCGCAACCCGCCGGACCGGTAGCGAAATGGGATCGACACACAGTTCTTTTGGAGATGTAACAAAGTATTCACGGCAGCTAAATGGCCGTGCCTCGTAAATGCTGCAGGAATCGTCCTCCAGGAAAGGACATTCTAATTTCAGATCCAGGTATTTCTTAGCATTGGCCTGTGCCTCCTCATCCGATGCTGCCTTCCTGCCTTCCAGATAGATATCTTTCAAACTCGCGGCCTCTAACTGGGACTCGCAGTACTCAAAACGCGCTAGTACCTCGGTCCTCCTGGGCTCTTCCAATGCATCCACGAGCCGACGTAGTCCGTACGCCTCCACCGGCGTCACCGGTACCGGTTGGATTTTGCAGCACGCTGAACATCCCTTGGAACACGTCACCGGCAGGCCGCCATCACGGATGGCGATTGTCGACAACTGATCGTCCAGGACACGCAGCACGGGCAGGATCTCGTCCAGCCGGATCTGCTCCGACGGCACCTCCACTTCCGTGGTGATCAATTCATTCCCCACGCGATACTCGAGAGCGACCTTCTCCATTTAGCCTGATTGTAGCCGCTTGGTTTGCCTGCCGGAAGGAGAAACTGGTACGCTGCTGATGATCGAACATGGAAGAACCTGCCGCGCTATCCCAACGGCCGCCATTGCAAGAGGATGAGGAGTTTCTCTTCGGCTTGTACGCCGACTCGCGCTCCGCGGAAATGGCCTCCTGGGGATGGCCGCCCGCGCAGCAGGAGAGCTTTCTGCGAATGCAGTTTCGCGCACGCCGCGAATCCTACGCGGCCACGCATGAAGGAGCGGTGCAATCGATCTTGCTTCTGGGGGATGTTTCGGTGGGCTCGATGATCGTTTGGCAAAGCTCCGCGGAGATCCGGCTTGTGGATATAGGCCTTCTTCCGGAATTCCGAAACCGTGGGTTGGGCGCCCTGTGGCTGTCGCGGCTTATTGGCCAGGCGGCCGCGATCCGGATTCCATTACGTCTGAGTGTCCATCGCGGAAATCCAGCCATTCACCTTTACGAACGCCTCGGCTTTGCGTCTACTGCAGCCGGCCCAATTTATATCGAGATGGAGCATAAACGTGTCGGATGTCAGTAGTGAACAGTTTGCTGAGTGCTTGAATTCGCAGTTCCGGATTGACGCCGCGACAGGAGGCAGTGTGCCGCTAGAGCTTGTGGGTGTTACTAAGGTTGACTACTCTCCGCGGCTGGATAACTTCTCCCTGATTTTTCGCGGTCCTCAGTCTCCCTTTGTTCCCCAGGGGAGTTACCGAGTGAATCATCAGAAGCTCGGCGAATTGACTATCTTTCTCGTGCCCATCGGTGTGGACGGCGCCGGCTTGCAATATGAGGCCGTGTTTAACCGGATCCGCGACGGCGTGAAATGAATCGTTCGGAGATTACCAGGCGCCCGGTCTGTGACGGCGACCTGCCATTTCTCTTCGAGTTGTATGCCAGCACCAGGGAGGCCGAGATGGCCCAGACGCCTTGGACTGTCGAGCAGAAGACGGCTTTCGTGAACATGCAGTTTGCCGCCCAGCTAGCAGGTTATCGCGACTCCTATCCCACGGCGGATCACGAAATCTTCTCCACGGCGGAAGGGCCGGTAGGCCGTATTTATTGGGTCCGCGAAGCGGAACGGCTCCACATCCTGGATATCACAGTGACGCCGGCTCGGCGCAATGAAGGCATCGGCTCGCTCATCCTGGCGGATCTCCTGGAGGAAGCCGATGGCGCCCAAAAACCCGTCTCCATCCACGTGGAGAACTTCAATCCGTCGTGCAGTCTGTTTGCGCGGCTCGGATTTCAGGTAGCCAAGGAAGACGGCTTTATGCTGCTGCTGAAACGGCCGCCGACATCGGCAATTTAATGAATAGTAACGCTTGTGACATATCCAATTTTCTCGGCGGATTACAATTGAAAAATTGCTACTTGCTATTAGAAAATCCCGATGTTATACTGCCCACACTTCGGCTTTTTTGAGCTGTAAGTGGATTGCTGTCAATTCGGGACACAAGTCCCAAAGCGAGGAGCGTCATTGTAGATGGGCACGCCATATGTAGGGGAAATCCGGATGTTCGGTGGTAACTTTGCGCCAGCCGGCTGGATGTTATGCCAAGGGCAATTGCTCCCAATTTCTGAAAACGAAACTCTCTTCAATTTGATTGGAACTACCTACGGTGGAGACGGACAGAGCACTTTCGCCTTGCCGAATCTGGCGTCTCGGGTGCCTATCCACCAGGGGTCGGGATTCGTTCTGGCTCAAGCTGCCGGTGCGGAAAGCGTAACGCTCACCATTCAGCAGATCCCTATTCACAATCATGTGCCGGCCGCCAACAGCGGCAACGGAACTCAGAGCAGCCCGAGTAACGGTGTATGGGCTCAATCGACGCTCAACCAATTCTCAAGCACCAATCCGCCAAACGAAGCCATGGCTCCGCAGGCGATCCTCGCAAGCGGCAGCTCCCAGCCGCATGACAACATGATGCCCTACTTGGCGATCAACTTCATCATTTCCCTGTTCGGCATTTTCCCGTCGCAGACCTAAGCGATCGTTCAATCGTCATCTGGAGATACTATGGCCACACCATTTCTCGGAGAGATCAAAATCGTCAGCTTTAATTTTCCGCCGAAGGGCTGGGCATTCTGCAACGGCCAACTCTTGCCGATCAACCAGAATCAAGCCCTGTTCTCGCTCCTGGGCACAATGTACGGAGGAGACGGAAGAGTGAACTTCGCCCTCCCGAACCTGCAATCGCGCACGCCGATTCATTTCGGCCAGGGATTTGTTCAAGGTGAGCTTGGAGGAGAGCAGGCGCACACGCTGAACATCAGCGAGATGCCGCAGCACACGCATCAGGCGCAGGGAAGCTCGGTGAATCCCACGCTGCCGGGCGCTACCGGAAACGTCTGGTGCGCGAATGCAATCGCATCGTATGCGCCGACTCCGAATACGACGATGATGCCGCAGGCTGTCACGAATATGGGCGGCAGTCAGCCGCACGATAATATGACGCCTTACCTGGTCCTGAACTTCTGCATTGCACTACAGGGAATCTTCCCATCCCAGAATTGAGAATCGAGGAATAAGCATGGCTGAAGCTTTTGTCGCGGAAATACGAATCGTCGGTTTTAACTTTCCTCCTAGAGGGTGGGCGTTCTGCAATGGCCAACTTATGGCCATCAGCCAGAACACCGCGCTCTTCTCTCTTCTAGGCACCACGTATGGAGGCGATGGTAAGAGCACTTTTGCTCTGCCGAACATGCAAGGTAACGCTCCCATGCAGCAGGGGCAAGGTCCCGGCCTGAGCCTGAGAGATCTGGGCGAAATAGGTGGAGAACAAAACGTAACCCTGCTGCAAACCGAAATGCCTTCCCACACTCATACCGCCATGGCGGCGGTGCCAAGCGGCGGTGCGGCTCCGACCAACAATACCTGGGGAAGTGGTTTGAAAGGGCACCCGGTGAACTTGTACGCTCCGGCTGCAAGCTTGGTGAATATGTATCCGCTGGCGCTCAATCCGGCTGGCTCCAGTTTTCCGCACAATAATATGCACCCCTATTTGGCGTTGAATTTCATCATCGCCTTGCAGGGTGTTTTCCCACCGCGCAGCTAGCGTCTCCATTTGGACTATCCGGGCAGGTCGAAAAGGCCTGCCCAACTAACCTCCCTTGCTTCGCGTCACAATCCCCTCCCAGGACCGCGTCCCCACGCCATGGCTCCCGCCAACTGGATGGCTCTGCGCTCAGTAAATCTCCCCTCCGATAGTGGTCAGATCTACGGAGACTTCTGAATGGCTGCACTGCGTGGATTTCAGAGAAAGAATTGGGGATCAACTCTTCTTGTAAGTCACCCGCCAGATCACCTTCCCGCCATCGTCGGAAACCAGCAGGCTGCCATCGCGCAGTTGCAGCAGTGCTACCGGACGTCCCCAGACCTCCTTCTTGTCCGGACCCAGCATCCAGCCAGTCGCGAAATCGCGCACCGGGCCGGCGGGTTTCCCATTCCGGAACGGCACAAATGATACCGAGTAGCCGAGGCGCTGATCCAACTGGGTGGACCCGTGGTTAGCCAGAAATGCCCCGTTGCGATATTCCGTCGGGAACTGCGCGCCGGTGTAAAACACAAAGTCGAGCACGGCACAGTGCGGCGGCAGCATGATGTCGGGCGTAATCGTCTTCGCCACCAGATCGGGCCGCTGTTCTTTTTCTGGGATTCGCGGTTCGGCGTGCCGTCCCACATAGGCGTAGGGCCAGCCGTAAAAGCCACCTTGCTTCAGGGTGGTGAAGAAGTCGGCAACCTTTACGTCAGCCGCATCGGTGCGCTCTTCCACCGTCGCCCACAGCTGCGTGGAGCCGGGATAAAAGCGCAGGCCCACCGTGTTGCGAAGGCCGGTGGCGACCACCTCATGGCCAGTTCCATCGGGATTATAACGGTGAACGGCGGCTCGCATTTCCGGGTCGCCTGTAACCAGATCGGCGGACGAGCCAATCGTCAGATACATCTTGCCTGCGCGTTCATCGAACAGAATCGTTCGGGTCACATGCCCCTTCGAAAAGCCGGTCATGGATACGATTTCTTCGCCCGGCCCGGCAGTTAGCGCTTTCGAATCGTACTTGTAGCGCTTGAGCGATTCCGGTTCGCCGACGTAGAGATACTCATGCCACAGCGCCAGTCCATAAGGGCGGTCCAGTCCTGAAATCAGGACCTTCCTGGCTCCGTCCCGAAGCGCGATCACGGAGCCGTTTGGCACAGTGTCGCTGACGATCACTTCGCCGCTCGGTCCTTCCACCATAAAGCGCGGCCGCGCAAATCCGGAAGCATACTCGTCCACGGAAAAGCCGGCCGGAACTTTGATCGACGCACCGGCAGGCCGCGGCACGATCGTCGGCGCATTCGAGATGGGGAGGGACTGGGACAGCGCAACCGCCGCGAGGGACGTGAGAACGAAAAATGATTTCATTGGTATGGGTAGTATTTTACACGCTGCCGTACCATAGTTACAGGCATGAAAGTTCTTTTTATCGGCGGGACCGGCATCATCAGCTCGGCATGTACCCAACTGGCGGCCGAGCGCGGAATGGAGCTTACTCTCTGGACGCGCGGGCTCCGCTCAACGGCGCTACCGGCGGGTGTGAAGAGCGTCGCGGTGGACGTGGAAGTCGCCGCCAGCACGGCCGCCGCACTGGATGGCGCGCAGTTCGACGCGGTGGTGGATTGGATCGCTTTCGGTCCGGCGGATATCGAGCGCGACCTGAGGCTTTTTGCCGGACGCACAAAGCAGTTCGTCTTCATCAGCTCCGCCAGCGCCTACCAGAAGCCTTCGAGGAACTATCTCATCACGGAATCCACGCCGCTTGCCAATCCCTACTGGGATTATTCCCGCAACAAGATTGCGTGCGAGGACCGGCTTATGCAGGCTTACCGCGAGCAAGGCTTTCCAGTCACCATCGTTCGGCCGTCGCTCACGTATGGCGAGACGCAGATCACCCTTGCGGTGAATAGCTGGGCCAAATCGTTCACTGTGGTCGACCGCATGCGCCGCGACAAGAAAGTCATCGTGCCCGGCGATGGCTCATCGCTCTGGGTCATCACTCACAACACGGATTTCGCCAAAGGCCTGGTGGGTTTGCTGGGACTTCCGCAAGCTATCGGGCATGCCTTTCACATTACTTCCGACGAGGTGATGACATGGGACCAGTTCTACAAGATTGTGGGCGAGGCAGCCGGAGTGACACCGCAATTGCTGCACATTCCCTCTGATTTGATCGGCGCCTGCCTGCCGCAAGCGCTTGGCGGTTTGCTGGGCGATAAGGCTGTGAGCGTGGTGTTCGATAACAGCAAGATCAAGCGCTTCGTGCCGGAGTATTCCGCCACCACACCCTTCGCGCAAGGTATCCGCCGTACGATCGCCTGGTTCGACGCCGATCCCGCGCGCCGCCAGATTGACGACGAGGCCAATGCCCGTTGGGATAAACTGATCGACGCGTACGAGGAGGCCACGGGCGATATGCTCCGGGCGTTTCAATCCTGAACCGATATGCGAAAGAATCTCTTCATCCTTTTCACGTGCGGGGCCGCCGTGCTCTTCGCACAGAAGACGAGCCTGCCTCTTTGGCCCAGTGGTGCGCCAGGGAGCAAGCCGAATCCGCCGGCCGAGACGGACACCACCACCGCGAAAGATGCGCTCATCGCGGGTAAGCCGGTCATCCGTCTGGGCAATGTCTCGGCGCCTACTCTGACACTCTACACGCCGGCGGACCACAATACCGGCGCCGCCGTCGTCGTGTTTCCGGGCGGTGGTTATCACATCCTGGCTATGGATCTGGAAGGCTCCGAAGTCTGCGACTGGCTCAACTCCAAAGGCATCACGTGCGTGCTGGTGAAGTATCGCGTGCCGGACTCCGGGCCCTACCCTAAGTCATCGGCTGCTCTGCAGGATGCACAGCGGGCCCTGGGGATGGTCCGTGCACACGCCTCCGAATGGCACATCGACTCAGGCCGAATCGGAGTATTGGGATTCTCCGCCGGCGCTCATCTCGCGGCCGCGCTGAGTACCCATTTCGACCAGCGTCTCTACCCGAACGTCGACGCCCCTGACGGCTTCAGTTGCCGACCCGACTTCGCTGTGATCGTGTACCCGGGCTACCTGGCCATAGCCGAGAAGAACTTCGAGCCCAACGCAGACATTCACGCTACCAATCAAACCCCGCCGTCGTTCATCGTGCAGGCGGAGAACGATCCAGTGCATGTCGAAAACGCGGTGACCTATTTCCTTGCGCTGAAGAACGCAAAAGTTCCCGCGGAGTTGCACATCTATTCCGAGGGCGGTCACGGTTATGGTCTGCGCCACACCGCGTTGCCGGTCACGATGTGGCCCGCAAGCGTCGAAACTTGGCTCCAGACGATTCACGTGCTGGCGTCACGGTAGCGCCACGCGCCTGCTGTCCGGGTGCCGTAGAAATCCTTCGGCCTGCTCAAAGCCCTTTTCTGCGCCGTGGCGGCGGGTGATCTCCACTTGCTTGGGATACCATTTGGCGGGGTTCTGGGAGACGTGCGCATAACAGGCGGCGCGCCGCACTGCTTCCACTGAAGAGATATCCACGTACTCGGCAGGGGAGAACATCATGGTATCTTCGGCCACTTCGTAGTAGTAGAGCGCGTACTTTTTGCCGTCCTTCAACCACGCATCCACAGTCAGGTCGGACACGGCGCGATGGTCGCGATGAGCGTCGATGGGCCACTGAGTGAAGACCGCGTCCGGCTTTTCAGCGGCAAGGATGCGCGCGAACGACTCGTAATGGCCGGCATCGACAATCGCGCGACCGTCGTACTGGCCTGCGAACGCGGCGCGGGCCTTCAGCAAGCGGCAGGCATTCTCGGCTTCCGCGGTTCGGATGGCGGCGCAGCGGTCGAGGCTCGCGCTGCTGCAATACCCCTCGCCGCGATTCAGATAGAGGAGCACCACTTCGTGTCCGAGCTTGGTGAAGCGCGCGATCGTGCCACCGCAGCCGCATTCCGGGTCACCGGGATGGCCGCCGGCGATCACGATCTTCAACGTCGAGGCAAACGGCAGTGCCGCGGCGGATGCGAGCAGCTTACGGCGTGAAAGATGCATTTTGCCGGGGCGCGATCAGTGTCCGCCGCCCGAGAGCTTCCGGTAGTATTCCGCCACTGAGTCCTTATAGCCGGCAGGTATTTTGGTCGGGTCGGTATTGCGGATGGTGCCGCCCTGCTTCTCTTCGAGCTTGTGGCGCAATTGCAATTCCAGCGCGTCCACCTGGCTCACCAGTTGTTGGTGCATCTGCTCCACCAATGCCGGGTTTCCAGGGAAGCGGCTGGGATCCAGATTGCGCATCTCTTCGATCAGCGCTTGCAGTTGCTGGCGCGCTTCCGGGTTGTCCTGCACCGCGGTGCGAACCTGGTTGAGCAGATCCAATCCCTGGTTGATTTCTCGCTGCGTGTCAGCAGGATTAGGTCCCTGCTGCGGCGCCACGGCCTGACCGGAAATATGCGTGTTACCGGTGTCGAGGTTGCCGAACACGGTGCTATTGCGATTGCCGCCGCCGCCCGTCACCGGATTACCCATGGGTCCGGACTGGAGTCCACCGCCTTGTCCGTTCTGCCGGCCCTGACCACCCTGTCCTTGTTGGCCCTGGCCACCTTGTCCTTGCTGACCCTGGCCACCTTGTCCTTGTTGGCCCTGGCCGCCTTGTCCCTGTTGGCCCTGACCGCGCTGTCCTTGTTGGCCTTGACCGCCCTGGCCTTGCTGGCCGTTACGACTGAGTTGCTCACTTTGCGCTTGCTGCTGTCCACCGCGTTGGCCGCTGCGCCCGGGTTGACCTTGGGCCTGACCCTGACCTTGGCCCTGTTGTTGCTGATTGGGATTCCCGCCGAGACCCGCGATCTGATTGCGCAGGCGGGAAAGATCGTCCATGGCGCGATTGATCGCGACATCTTCCGACGCATGTTCGGTGCTGCCCAAAGCATGAGCCGCGTCGGCCACCTGCTTGCCGAGCTTTTGCAAATCGTTGGTGAGAGCGGTCTCCACGGGATCGGAGAAGTTGCCGCTGCGCAGCCAATCCGAGCTGCGCTGCATGCGCGTGCCGAGATCGTTTTCGTCCAGGCCATCCAGCGCGCTCCGCAGTTTGCCCGATGCCGCCGGCTGCGTGGGAGAAAGCTCACGCGCGGCAGTCCGCATCTGCTGTGTCAGCCGCCCGAGGTCATCGGAAACCTGCTGACGGTCGTTTACCATCTTGTCGACTTCCTGGGCCGACGGAAAACTCGCCGGCTGCCCCGCGGTGCGGCGCGCATTCTGCTGCGCTACCAACTCACGCACCTTATCGGCCTGCTGCTTTTGACGCGCCGCCAATTGCTCGGCAGTTTGCGCCATGGAGTTCAAGCGGCCGGCGGCATCCTGTTGCTGAAGGCCGCCCAGCAGATCCGTCGCTTGCCGTAAACGGTCGGCCGCGCGGCGCGAATCCGCCGCACTGGCATTGCGCGAGGCCGCGCGACGCATGTCGTCATTCGCCTGGCGTAAGCGGTCGAGCGCCTGCTGCGCCGCCTGTTGGCGACTGTCTGCAGCCTGCTCGGCGGATTGCTGGCCGCTTTGGCCGCCGCTCGCCGATTGGCTGCCGCTGCGTCCGCCGGCCTGCCCTGATTGTCCAGATTGTCCGCCGGCTTGCCCCGAAGCAGAGGCGCTCTGCTGTCCCTGTCCTTGCTGTCCCTGGCCTTGTTGTCCCTGCTGGCCACCCTGCGCCTGTTGTTGCCCCTGCTGTCCATTTCGCGAGAGCTGTTGCTCCATCTGTTGCTGCAATTGTTGCGCCTCGCGCTGCAGCATTTCCTGCTGCCACTTCTGTTCGGCAGTCTG
This sequence comes from uncultured Solibacteraceae bacterium, assembly GCA_963815475.1. GTDB lineage: Bacteria > Acidobacteriota > Terriglobia > Bryobacterales > Bryobacteraceae > Sulfopaludibacter. Next base: position 6,144,658 of record CAWFHD010000003.1, read on the forward strand.
GACGCCATTACGCTGCTGCTGCGCCAGATCCTCCTCGCGCTTGGCCAACTCGTCGAGCTTCTTCAGCGCATCGGCGATCTGCTGGGCCTTCTGCTCCTCGGTGGTCTGCGTGTTCTGCCGTGTCTCATACTGATTCTTTTCGGTGTCGAGTTCCAGGTCGAAGAGCGCGGCCAAATCGCGGGCGGCGCCACCACCACCGCCACCTCCGCCCCCGCGGCCGCCAAACGCCACCTGGATTTGGCGGAACGTGGCTTCGGCGCGTAGCAGGTATTGAAGGGCCTTCTGTTCGTTGGGAATCGCCTCTTTCCACTTCTGCTGCTGCAGGTCTTGCGCCGCCGGTGTCATGGCGTTCGATGCCGCCAGCATGTCCTTCTCGAACTCGCCGATGGCCGCCATTTCGTCGGTCAACTCGCGCGCCTGCAAGCGCCCGGCCAGGGTCACCGACTGATCGTGCAAAGTGGCCTGCGATTGCGCGAGCAGTTTCGAGATCTCGGCGGCCTGCTGCTGCGTGGAGTTCTTGTCGCCCTGCTGTTTAAAGGTCGCGGAGATAATTTCCTTCTCGCGCTGCGAGATCTGCGCCGATTGATTGCCGCCGCCGCCACCCCCGCCGCCTCCGCCGCCCGACTGCTGCGACTGCGAAAACTCGCGCTCGAACGGGTCGGCCTGGATGAACATCATGTCGGTGTGGGCTTCGGCGTTGCCGTCCCTCGCCGTCGCGTAGACGCTGACCAGATCGCCCGGAACCAGCTTGAAATCCTCCAGTGCCAGCGTAGTGGCCCCATCGGCCTGTTTCTCGCCTTTCTTCTGTAGCACATCCACCGTCTTTTCAGGACCGCCGTTGATGGAGTAATGCAGCGCCATCTCGTGGAGGCCGTATTCGTCGGTGGCCTTGGCTGACACGGTCACTTCTTCAATCGGGCTGGCGTGGTAATCGGCGCGCGCGGGACGCATCAAAGAAATCTGTGGCGGGTTGGCCTTGCGCGCCTCAATGAAGAAATCCTCGCTGACTCTCACCGTCTGGCCCTGCTCGATGCCCGCCACGTGATAAACGCCATCTCGATCCATCTTTATCTTGCCGTGGTAGGTGTTGTTCGAGCCGCCGGTGAGTTGGATCGGCTGTCCGTCCAGTTGGATCTGGCCGCCCTGCAGCGGGCGGTCGGTAGTGACGTCGAGCTCGGCTTCCGTGCCTGCCACGGCTCGCAGGTCGCCGCCGCGCTCTTCCATTTCAGCGGGCATGCCGGTCCACGAGGGGTAATGGTAGGTGACGCGAATCTGCTTCACCGCGGGCAAATCGGTGACGCGAATGTTGTAGTGTTTTGAAGTCATCGCGCCGGCGGTGACATAATACTCCACGTTCTCCGGCAGACCGGCAAAGAGGAATTGATAGCCGCCGGCGAAACTCCCGGCCTGCGTCTGTTGCATCGCAACTTCTTCCCACTTCGCCGAACCCTGAAAATGCGCGTACAATTTGACGCTGGGTGAACGCAACCCGAAAGGCAGCGCCGATACCAACTGGTCGGCATGGCGACGCACTACGGCATCGCCCGGTGTTACGCGGAGGTCGTAGAGCGAAGGCTTGTCACTGTGTGGCCCGGTCCAGAGCAGGGAAGCGCCGTACCCCATGTAACCCGGCCCAGCCACGATCAGCCAGATCAGCACCGCGAAGGCTCCAGCGCCAGCGGTCAGCGCGCCCCAGATCCGGCGACCGGTCACAACCTGCTCAGGCGCGGCGGATCGTGCGACGTCGAGAGTATCTCCGGCCAGGAGTTCGATGAACGGATCCTGACCGTCGCGTTCCACGAACGTGGTGAGCCGCTGTTCGAATTGCGGGAACGCGGTTTCGGCGGCATCCACGGCACGGCGGCGGCTCAAGCGGCGCAGCGGCAGTGCCAGACCCACTGCGGCTGTGATGGCGAGAAACGCGATCAAAGCGAAGCGCGCGCCACTCACGCTGCCGTGCGAGAAGGCAAGCGCGTTGGCGATAGCGACCAGCACCAGGGTTGCGATCAGTGCTGTGCCGGTGAGAATCGCCAGACCGCGCAGCAAAGCGCTCCAGCGCAGACGTCGTTCCACATGCGCGATATACGCGTGAACCTGTTCGCGGGAACTCAAGCGCGCCCTCCTGTCAAACTACTTGCATCAAGGATATCGCACTACGAGTAGCCGATAGCGAAGCCGCCAGCACTTACTCCATGACCGCGCGTCACCGCGATTTTGTCACTTGACATCCCCGTCTAACTGAGTATACTGGGTATGCACAGTGAGCAGCTTTGTTATCTCACAAACCGATAAGCGCCCCATCTACCTCCAGATCATGGAGCAGATCAAGCAGCGCGTTGCCGTGGGCGATTGGACCGAAGGCCAAGCCATCCCTTCCATTCGTCAACTCGCGGTGGACCTGCGGGTCAGCGTGATCACCGTGAAGCGCGCGTATCTCGAGCTGGAACGCGAGGGCGTGATCGTGACCCAGCAGGGTAAGGGATCGCAAGTGGCGCCAAACCCCGGGCTCGGGCTGCGTCTGCAGGAAAAGGAACTGGAAAAGCACTTGGAACAGGCCATCCGGCTGGCTGACATGCTGGGTATTCGGCCCAAAGACCTGGCAGCCCGCCTACGCGAGACCGGTGACCGCCGGATGGCGAAGGAAGAGGAAGAAGTATGAGCGAACTGGCCATAGAACTCGACGGCGTCGGGAAGACCTATCCATATTTCACGCTCAACAAGATTCACCTTCGGGTACCGCATGGACAGATCATGGGATTGATTGGTCCGAATGGAGCGGGCAAGTCCACCACCATACGGGTCCTCATGGGGCTGGTGCTGCCCGACAGCGGTGAGGTGCGAGTGCTAGGACACCGCATGCCCGCCGATCAAATTGTCGCCAAGTGGGATATCGGGTTCGCGTCAGAGGACATGCGATTGTACGAAGGGATGACCCTCGGGTGGCACATGGATTTCGTCCGCACCATCTATCCGAACTGGGACGCGCCTTATGCGCAACTGCTGCTGAAGCGGTTCGGTTTGAGGGCGGTGCAAAAGATCCAAGGGCTGTCGCATGGCCAGCGAGTCAAAGCGACGCTGCTTCTGGTGCTGGCGCGGCGTCCCCGGCTGCTGGTGCTGGACGAACCGACGACTGGGCTCGATCCGGTGGCGCGCCACGAGGTATTGCGGGAACTCACGGCAGTGATGAGCGACGAGGGCCGAAGCATCCTGTTTTCGTCCCACAATACTCACGACGTGGAACAGATCTCCGATCAGATCACGTTCATCGACCGCGGCCGGATCATCGACTCCATGGACAAGGAAGCGTACCTGGACCGCTGGCGGCGTTTGCGTCTGGAAGTGCCGGCTGGAATCGCGCTGCCGGCTTTGCCTGGGATCGTTGCCATTCGACAGGACGGACGGCTGGCCGTCGCCACTGCCAACGCCTTCGCGCCCGATATGGCCAACGCCTATGAGAGCACCGGCGCCAGAGTGCAATCGATCGAGACCATGACGCTGGAAGAGATCTTTGTTGCCAACGTCGAAGCCAGCCGTGAGGAGGATGTGGAAGCATGAGTAGTCGTGTGATTCAAGCCCTCATTCTGAAAGACTGGCGCTTGCAGCGCACGCAGACACTGATCTCGGTGGCAGCGGGTGGTCTGGCGCTCGCCCTCCTTCAAGTGAGAACCGAGACCACCTTTATGGTCGGAACCGTGTGGTTCTTCGTCGCGCTGATCGTTCTGGGTAGTATGTTGCCGGTCTCCAATGTGATTAATGAGCGAAAGAAGCAGAGCCTGGCCTTCGTCATGAGCCTTCCCATATCGGCTCTGCAATATGGCATCTGCAAGATGGTATCGACGCTCGGGTTGTTCCTGGCCCCTTGGGGTGTCTTAGTGATCGCCGCATCCGCCTTCATCCTGAGCCGCGGCGACATTCCGAAGGGAATAGTTCCCGTGATGTTCATTCTGTTTGGCCTCCCTCTGGTTGGTTTCTGCATGATCGCGGGGACCGCCTTAGTCAGCGAATCGGAAGGGTGGACGATAGCAGCTACCATCGTGTGCAATTCGTCGTACGGCCTGGTCTGGTACTTCATCATCAGTAGCCCCGCAATCAATCGCGATTTGAAAAGCCCTGTGCCGGTTTGGAATTCACCGGTGTTGATGATCCTAGGCGCGGAGTTAGCGGCGGTAGCGATCATCCTGGGAGTCACCTTTTACCTGCAGTCCAGAAAGCGGGAATTCGTCTAGGATTCCCGGTTGTGAGCCACGGTAACAAGCCGGAAAGGAAATACCATGCGATACGTGTGTCTTTTTTCGAACGCCCGCCCAACGGCGCGCGGCAGGAAGCAATGCCTGGCGCTCCAGATAGTGCGAACCGCACTCATTGCGCTACTCGCGCTGCCGATCCTATCGGCTCAAGACGGAGGCGCGATCTATAAAGCGCGATGTGCCTCGTGCCACGATGCGCCGGAGGGGCGCGTTCCCTCACTCACTGCGATTAAGGCGATGAGCGGCGAGGCCATTTACGTGGCCCTGACCAGTGGCAGCATGAAGACGCGGGCGGAAGGCTTGACGACGGCCGAGATCTTCGCGCTGATCGGCTACATCGCGCCGACGGGAGGGACGCAGAAGGCGCCTTCCACGTTTGAGCGGACCTGCAAAGGGGACGCAGCCTTTCGGCCCGCGGCGGACGCGCCGCGATGGAATGGCTGGAGCACGAGCCTTTCCAACTCACGATTTCAGGACGCCGTGGCGGCGCGACTCACGGCCGCGGATGTGTCCCGTCTGAAGCTCAAGTGGGCCTTCAATCTCGGGGCGGTCACCATGGCGCGAGCGCAGCCAACCGTGATCGGCAATCGAGTTTTCGTAGCAACGGTAACCGGTGTCGTCTATTCGCTTGATCGGGACACCGGCTGTACCTACTGGGGATTCAAGGCGGACGCCGGAGTGCGGTCCGGGGTAGTCGCAGGAGATGTCAACGGCACACCGGCCATCTTTTTTAGCGATGGTGGGAATGCCTACGCGGTGAACGCATCCTCGGGCCAGTTAGTTTGGAAAGTGCACCCGGTAGATCACTTCGCCACCGTTGCTACAGCTACGCCGCAAGTGTACAAAGGTGTGGTCTACCTGCCGTTCTCCTCATTCGAGGAAGCGCTCGGGCCCGATCCCAAATTCGAGTGCTGCACCTTCCGGGGAAGCGTAGTTGCGCTCGATGCCGCCACGGGCAAGAAGTTGTGGCAGACGTTCACAATTCCGGAGGCCGCCAAACCGACCAAGAAGAACGCGGCCGGGAAACAACAGTACGGACCTTCCGGCGCCGCCGTCTGGTCGACGCCCACCATCGACGAACAACTCGGCGCTCTTTACGTCGCGACCGGCGACAACTACTCGGACCCGACCACCAACACCAGCGATGCCATTTTGGCTATGGATCTCAAGACCGGCAAGCTGCTCTGGTCCAAGCAACTGACCGAAAACGATGCCTATAACAACGGCTGCATCACTCCGCAAAAAACGAATTGCTCGGAAAAGGGTGGTCCCGATTTTGACTTTGGGCAGCCTCCGATTTTGGTCCGCTTAGGCGCCGGAAAACGAGCCTTGGTTATTGGCCAGAAATCAGGTATGGTCCACGCTCTAGATCCCGATCAAAACGGCAAAGTCATCTGGCAAACCAGAGCCGGCGCGGGTAGCTCGTTGGGTGGCAGCCAGTGGGGCTCGGCTGCGGACGGACTGAAGGTCTATGTCGCGATCTCCGATATTGGAATCGGCGGCGTTCCCGACAGCAAAGCGCCGGGGGGCTTCCGCCTCACGCTCGATCCGAAGAAAGGCGGCGGACTGTTCGCCCTCGATCTTGCGACCGGCAAGATTGCGTGGAGCGCCAAGCCGGCGCCGTGTGCGGATGGCCGAACGGATTGTTCTCCGGCACAATCCGGTGCAGTGACCGCGATCCCGGGCGTGGTTTTTTCGGGCTCCATGGATGGGCATCTGCGAGCCTACGCAACCGAGACCGGCGCCGTGCTGTGGGACGTGGACACCGCGCGCGAGTTCAAGACGGTAAATGGCAGCCCCGCCCACGGAGGCTCGATGGACACCGGCGGGCCAGTCGTCGTTGATGGAATGGTGCTGGTGAATTCCGGCTATGGCCAATTTGGCGGTATGCCGGGAAATGCGTTGCTGACCTTCTCAGTCGACGGCAAGTAGCTGGAACCTACGACTCTTCCCGCTGCGTCCCCAGATAGCGACTGGCCAGCACGGATTCGGCGATTGCCAACGCGAACACGAGGAGGATGACATACCACCATAAGGTCTGCGGAGTCTTCTTGGGCGCGGTGGCGCCGCCCGTGGATGCCTGTTGCGCGCTCTGTTCGCCATTGCCTTGCCACAGCGCCAGGACATCGTCGGGAATGACGTCGAGGTTCGACTCCTTCGGGTCGGCGTTCACTCCCACTTCGTTGGTGCGCCCATTGGCGAGGCGCAGTTGATAGAAGCCGGCTTGGGTAAGTTGGAACGATTGCGCCGACGCCGCCTCACCCAACGTGAGAGGCCGCTTGCCCTCGGGGTCCGTGACTTCCACGCCCTGCGCCTGTTCCTTGGCGTTGCGCAATTCCAGGTACGAATCCACCGCGCGCGCGCCACCCTGCCGCTCGCTGCCCGCCAGATATCGCGCCGTCTGTTCGATGAAGGGGACGAACGCAGGATGCAGCGGAAAATCGTTGGTGAGGTTATCGAGCCCTGTAGTCAGCAGCACCACGTGTCCCTCGCCCATGCGCTTCTCCAACAGGAGCGGAGTCTGGTCGCCCAGGCGGACGATCACACGGGCATCGCCCGCGTCTACATTTAGAGCGTAGAAGAACTTCACGCCCGACCATCCATCCGCTTTTGCGACGGCCGGGTAAGAAGAGTCCACCGTGCCCACAGCCATGAACCGCCCTGGAACGCGTGTGTAGTCGCGTGTCTCAATGATGTGGGCGCCGAAAATCGGAATCTGTGAGCGGCTTCCGGCGGACGTGCCGGCAGCGATCAGCACACTACCGCCCGCGCGAATGTAGCCGTTGAGCGCATGTTCCAAGAGTGACGGCATGGAACCCAAGTCGGACAGGATGACGAAGGCGTAGTTGGATAGCTGGCGGTCGCCGGCTTCGTTCACGTTGATTGATTCCAGCAGGAACGCCGACTGCGCGGCCGCGGCCAGAGCGGCGCCGATGTAGAGCGGCGAGCGGCTGTCGCCGTAGTTGTGGACCAGCAGGGCCTTTTGCGGATCGGAGCGCTGCACAGCAAAGCGCCGCACATCGTCGGCGGAAAGGCCGTCGGCGCTATCGATCTTCACTTCGCAGCGGCTGAACCCGTAGGGAACTTCGAGGGCAGGGAATTCCACAGTAGCTCGTCCATTGGCCGGCACTGCGACGGTCCTGCTCGCGGTTGTCTTTCCACCCACGGTCAGGAAGACGGTGCGTTGCGCCGCGGGCGTGCTGTACCCTGCCACCACGGCCTGCACGTGGATCGGCTTGGCGTCCTTGCCCCACACCTGCCCGGGCGCGTCCACCGATTCCACCGCCCAGTTGGGCTGCGCTTTGGTGACCACGGTATGGGTCACCAGTTTGACGTTGCCGGGCAACGCCATATCGGTGAAGGCGGCGGCCAGGCCGCTACGCTGCATATCGCTGAATAGATGAAATTCGATGGGAGTGCGGACCGATTCGGCCATGGTACGCACTGCCCTGGCCAACTCACCGAAATTGCCGTGGCCGTCGCCGGGTTGAATCGACTGCACCGCCGCACGCAGCGCCGATTGGTCCTCGATCGCCTGCGTCATCAGCCGCAGTTGCGAACCGAATGCCGCCACCTGTGCCTTCGCCGCGCCCTTGCCTCCGAGGACGCTCATCGCGGCTTCCTTGGCATCGTTCAGACGCGTTCCGGCGCGCATGCTGAAGGAATTGTCCACCACCAGCAGGACCAGCCGATTGCTGGCGACCGCCGCCGCGTCGCGATTCACGAAGGGGTTGGCGAACGCGAGAATCACCAGTAGCAGCACCGCCAGCCGCAAGGCCAGCAGCAGAAAATAGCGCAGGCGCCGATGGCGCGTAGAGGCCTGAGTCCGCGATTCGTACAGCATCAGCGAGCTTACCGGCTTAGGAGTCCTGGTTTGCCGCTTCAGCAAATGCAGATACACCGGCAGCGCGAGGCCAGCCAACCCGGCCAGGAACCACGGGGCGAATAGGCCCATCTATTTACGACCTCCGCGCAGTGCGAGATATTCGCGCAGCGCTTCGTCCAGCGGCCGATCCGTCATGAGCAGGAAGTAGTCCATCCCTGCCCCCTGAGTTCGATTTCGCAAATCCGCCAGGTGCGCGTCCACTTTTTCGCGATACTCCGTCTTGCTGTAATCGGGCGTGACTTCAAGCTGCTGGTTCGTCTCCAGGTCCACCAGGATGGATGGACCGTTCAACTTGGGGCGAACGTCTTCGGGGTCGAGCACGTGAAACAGCACAACCTCATTGCCGCGATAGCGCAGCGGCTCAATGTTGCGGACGATGCTTTCGGGCGAATCCCAGAAGTCTGAGACGATCAGCACCATGCCGCGGCGTTTCAGAAACTCCTGGAAGTAGCGCATGGGCTTGGCGAAATCGGTGCGCGCGCGCGCTTCGGCCTGTTCCAGGCCGGCCAGCAGGCGATACAACTGGCCCTGCCGCGTGGAAGGTCGCACGTAGTTGCGGATCTCATCGTCGAACGTGATGAGGCCGGCGGCATCGCGCTGTCCATGAATCGCGAGATAGAAGATGGATGCTGCCAGGTAGCGCGCGTAATCCATCTTGGTGACGCGATGCGAGCCGAATTGCATGGAGTTGCTGGCATCGAGCAGGATGGTCAACAGACTGTTGGTCTCGCCGCGAAAGCGCTTGAGGTACAGGCGCTCGGTGCGCGAGTAGACGTTCCAATCGACGTGACGCAGGTCGTCGCCTTCGTTGTAAGGCCGATACTCGGCGAACTCCTGGCTGAAGCCAAAATCCGGAGACTGGTGCAGGCCGGATACGAAACCATCCACCACTGTTTTTGCCACCAGGTCGAGGCTGGAGATGCTGGCCAGCACCGCGGGATCGAGGAAGCGCTGCAGCATTACACGATTCCCCACTTCCTGCGCAGCCACCACTCCGAGAAACGCAGCAGCACCAGCACCAGGAAAATCAGCGGCAAATTCCACAGATCCTTAGTCTCGCGCGTGGTCATCCCGGCCTCTGAAAACGGTATTGCCGCGGGCAGCTTACCCAGGTCGGCAACCTTCCAGTATTGTCCGCCGGTCTGCGTGGCCAGCCGCTCCAGCAACTCGCGATTCTGCTCCGTGTGGAAGTTCTCCGCTACGCCATCCATGCGCTGAAACGTCAATACGTCGCGGCCTAACTCCTTCACTGCCGTGGCGCCGGGCTCGGTTCGCTGCGCCGTGATCTCGGTGAGGTACGCTCCAGTTTTGGGCGCCGACCACGCGGCCTGGAATTGGCCGGGACTGTCGGCCACAGGCGTCATCTCCACCAGCGCACTGACGCCGCTCGGTCCTAGGATGTGCGCTTCCACCTTGGCATCGGGAGCGGGATTGTAGTGCTGGTCGCGAACCTCGGCGGTGAACGTGATGGCGCCGGTGTCCAGCAGCATCTGGTCCGGGACGGAAGCCGCGACATGCCCCGGAGTATCGGAGACCAGCCAGCGGAGCAGTTGCTGCCAGAACAGATCGTGAGCCGTGTCGCCCAGCGGCGAACTCATCTGCCAGCGCCAACTTCCGCCGGTCGCCATGACGCCGGTGCGTCCACGTCCGAAGTTTTCCGTAATCAGCAACGGCAGCCTGCGACCCTCGGGCGTAATCATGTTGGCCAGCACGGCTGCGCCAGGCTTGGGGGCGCCGGGATCCTGGTAGTCCATCAGGTAAGGCAGGCTCTTCCATTTGGCGGCGTTGGCAGCGGGGTCGTCCACCAGCCGTGTGATGATGTTGTCCACCCCTGCCGGGGCCAACTCGGATGTAGTGTGCGAGGCGCCATAGCGCGGATCGGCCTCGCGATGAAACGTGCCGGTCTGCGTGGGCAGAGTGGTGGGCATCAGGTCGGGGAGCTTCGATGCGTTCCACCCGCCATCCGCGAGCGAGAATTGTCCGCCCAGCAGCAGGAGGCCGCCGCCGCGCCGATCCACAAACTGGTGGATCAGTTCCTGCTGCACCGGAGTGAAGTAGCCGGCTTCCACCGATCCGATGATCAGCCCCTGATAGACGAACAGGTCTTCCGCGCGCGTTGGAAAGCCGTCGGCCAGTTCTTTGGCATCGGCGATTCCTTGACGGTAGAGCTTGTTCTCGCTGGTGCGAACCATGGAGACGATCTGCACCATGCGGTCGTCTTCTTCCGCCTGCCGGATGAACTTGTACTCCCAACGCGGCTCGCCCTCTATATAAAGGATGCGGCGCGGGTCAGAGCCCACGTTCACTACGCGAGTTAAGGTGTTGTTGGCGGCGTTCTCTTCTCCGGGCAGAACCGCTGCCGAAATCTGGAGGGTCTTGGCGCCGGCGCCGCCTATGTCGAACATCAACATGTCGGTCTGCAGGTCCCCGTCGGGTCCTAAGGTGATGGCGTGCGATGCGAGGGCCTTGCCCTGCGGAGTGCTGACATCGCGCACAGTGAGGGTGATCTTCGAGCCTGCATATCCATGCTGGCGCCAAGTGACTTTGGCGGCGATGCGCGAATCGGCCAGCGCACGCGGCGCCACTACCGCGTCCTGCAACTCCACGTCATGTTCGGCGCGCTCGCGCCCGAAGCCCACGGTGTGAACGGGAATGTGGCGGGCACGCAAAGCGCTGATGGCGTCCGCGCTGATGCCCCCGGCGTTGTCATCGCCGTCGCTCAAAAGCACCACCGCGCCAATAGGAAGGTCGGACGTCTCCTCGCTCAATTGCTTCAAGCTGTCGCCGATGCGTGTGGAGGGCGCGGCCGGTTGCAAGGCCTTGAGGCTTTCGATGCGCGCCGGAGCGTTGTCCACGCGGTATAGGCGCGTTTGAAACGAGCGGTTGAGGCCGTCGAGAACGCCTCCCTGTAGAGCCTGGACAGCTTGCGTCTGGCGCGTGACGCCGTGCTCGGCAATCGCCATACTGCGCGAATCGTCCACCAGCACGGCGATGATGTTTTGATGCGGCTTTAACTCGGCGACGGTGATGGCCGGCTGCCATAGCAGCACCAGCACCAGCGCCGCCAGGAAACTCTGCAGCACCCAGATTACCCAGGCCCGCCAACCGCGCATCAATGGCGCGGCGCGTGGCAATCGCGAGTAGATCAGCCCTGCCAGGCCAGCAGCCGCAGCCAGTATCAGCAGCGCGAGCATCCACTTGGGCCATGCGCCTAACAGAGCGAATTGTCCGCGAGCGTACACCGAACGCGGATACTTAAAGAAGAACTCGAACATGGGCTAGTGGGCTGTTTCTGGCGCGGCGCGTGCGCTTCATCCTAATGGGTCATGGCGTACGTAATGTAATTGAGGACGATGCGAAAGGCAAGTCCGGAAAACTTCTCGGGATACTGCGGACTGTCGGCCCACTCCCAGGCGTCGCCCAGATGCATGTTGGCGCAGATGGCGACCATGATGCGTCCGTGATCGTTGCGGATGGCCCGCCACTTGGGCACGTAGCCATCTTTCTCATAAGTCCTGCCGGTGTTGACGTAGACCTCGCTGGGAATCTGAAACTTCTCGTTGATGTCGTATAAGACGTGATAAATCTCATCGTTATCCTTGAGATCTTCCACCGGACGGTCGGGCAGCACCATGCGCATTCCTGACATGAAGTGTTCCCAATCATCGGTGCCGTGAAAATCATCCACCATTAGGAAGCCTCCCTTCATCAGGTAATCGTGGAGGCGCTTGGCTTCGGCGTCGGTGAAGGTCCAGGTGTTCACCTGAACGGCGTAGATCCAGGGATAGTCGAAGATATGGTCGCTTTGGAGATCGGCAACATTCAACGGCGAGGGAGAGTTAATGCGGGTCAAGCGGCGCAGTGCGATCAGGCAATCGTTGTCGGCCTTGGGATAATCGCGCGACCAGCCACCGCGAAAGCCGCGATACCCGAAGCTGCCGCCACTGGCATAACCCGAGTTGTACTGCAGGCGGCTCCAGTAAAACTCCGAAGGCACGCTGGGTCCCGGCGAGTAGTACTGGCGGCCGTACCCCTGGAAACCTCCGCGTTGGGGGGCGGACAGCAGCAAGAACGGAAGGAGCATCGCGGAGATGAGCCGAACCAGCTTCATAGACAGCTACCCTCAAATGTTTCTTGCAGTTTACCAGAAGCACGGCAGGCATCGGTGATTGGTCTGAGGAGGTAGGGCGGTATGATCGTCAAAGGGATGCAACGACGCGACTTTCTTAAGATTGCCGGAATAGCGGCAGCAAGCGGTGGGCTGGCTGGCCAGCAGCCGCAGTCCTTTCTGGCGCCGGCCGGAACACCGGATCTGGCCAAGACCGACTTCACGCTGCAGATCGCGCCAGTCACAGTGGATCTGGCGCCCAATCGCGTCATCAGCACCATCGGGTACAACGGCACGTCACCGGGGCCGCTGCTCCGCATGAAGGAAGGCGTGCCCGTGACGGTGAATGTGATAAACAATACGGACGTTCCGGAATACGTGCACTTTCACGGATTGCTGATACCCGCTGACGTGGACGGAGCGGAGGAGGAAGGCAGTCTGCCTGTGCCGCCGCACGGCTCGCGCCGCTATCAGTTCACGCCTAAGCCCGCCGGGACTCGCTGGTATCACACCCACACCATGTCGATGGACGATCTGCATCGCGGCAGTTTTACCGGGATGTTCGGCTTCCTGGTGGTGGAGGGCGCGAACAATCCCGGACGCTTCGACCAGGAACACTATCTGGCGCTGCGCGATTGGGAGCCATACTTCTCCAACACGATTATGGATACGGACGATCTGGATCCGGCGCTGGCACAACCCGAGAAGCCGGCGGTGCTGGATACGCGCCCAGCGGGGCTGGAGGTGGCGTCCGACATCTATTCGATCAACGACAAAGCGCTGGGAGCGGGCGAGCCGATACGTGTGAAGCAGGGTGAGCGCGTCATGTTCCACTTTCTGAACGCCAGCGCCATTGAGAATCGGCACCTGGCATTGCCAGGGCACAAATTCAACGTGGTGGCGCTGGATGGAAATCCAGTGCCTACGCCGGCGGCCGTCGATGTGTTGATGCTGGGACCGGGCGAGCGCATCGATGCCTGGGTGGAGATGACCCAGCCCGGTGTTTGGATTCTGGGCGCGCCCGAGGATCCGGTGCGCGAAGGCGGGCTCGGCATCGTCATCGAGTACGCAAATCAACGCAAGACGCCGCAATGGACTGTGCCCCCGAAGTCCGGTTGGGACTACACCATCTTCGGCAAACCGGCCTCGCAGTCGGCGCCCACCGAGCGTCTGGAGATGGCTTTTGAGAAGGTGCCGCGCGGCGCCGGCAGATTCAATAGCTTCACAGTGAACGGCAAGCCCTATCCGCATGGTAAGGAGTTTCTCCTCAAACAGGGAACGCGCTATCGACTGACCTTTCGGAACCGCACGGACGATGCGCATCCGTTGCACCTGCATCGACACCAACTGGAGATCGCGGAGATCTATGGCAAGCCGACGTCGGGTGTGATTAAGGACACGGTGGTGGTTCCCACCTACGGCCGCGCGAGCGTCGACTTTACCGCGGACCAACCAGGTCCGGCTTTATTCCACTGCCATATCCAGCAGCACATGGACTATGGCTTCAAGGCATTGCTGAACTACGCGTAACTATCTACTCACTTCGAAGGACGTCAACGTGGGCCGCGAATTTCGCCTCGATAACCTGGTCTTGACCGGTCTATCGGGCGTGATGGGTTTCTGCTGTGTCCACTCGCAGAAGGTTTGGATGTCATTCGGACTTAGTTTCGCTTCGGGGTGAAGGGCAAGGTATGACACGGGCGGCATCTGCCGCGACTTGACGACAGCGCACGACGCTGTGAGCGCTCCGACGGCCTTCGCTCCCGAGGTGGTGCTCCACTCCGAGAAGTTGAGCACAGCGCGGCCGCTCTTGACGTCGTGGGTGATTATCCAGGAGACCGGCGCCAGGCGCGAGTACCAGGGCCAGCGCGTAGTGTTGGAATGGCAATCTTTGCAAGCGCGGTTCAGGATGGCTTCCACGTGGGTCGATGTCTGGAGCGCGGCTTCCACCGTTTGCGCAGACTCGGCTGAGGGATTTTGAGCAGCCGGCGGGCCCACCATCTGCATCCCCATGCCTGCCACCAGGCCGCCCAGGCACGCGAAGACAGTGGCTGGAACAACGTCTCGTCGAAATCTTCTGAGGCCTTCGGATTGTTTCGGCACACTTGTCATTCCGGATTTCGGCGTTGCCAGCGGCGGACCGCGGCAAGAGCCCAAGCTCCAAAATGGAGGAAGCGGAGCTTGGGCAATCCCGGCTTCCGCGACACTGCCAGCCTACAGCACTCGGAAAGCCGGTTCGGCGTCATTCTTCGTACCGATCTGCTATGGTGACGGTCCTGCTTCGCAGTTCGTTTACCGGAACCTGATTCTTTTACGTTCTTAAAATGAGCGCATCAGGTTGCCGAGAAAAGCAAAGCGGTCCGCCGGAGGCAAACTACCACCAAGCGGACCGCCAGAATGTTACTGCGAATCGAACTACCCGCGGACGAGTATTCTTCTAATGACGCCCTCCGAAACCGCCGAATCCGCCGCTGCCGCCGAAGACGAATGTCTGCGTGCCGATGGTCAATGACGATGCATCGACAGTTTCCAGTGTGGCGGTGCTGGAGCAGGCGCTCAAGCTGGACGATGTCACGCCAATGACGGAAACCGTAGCACCCACAACCAGGGCTGTTGTTAACGCAGTCGAGGTGCGCCCTCCAATGGACACGAAGATGGGAGAGGTGCTGCCGGTGGAGGTGAACAGAAAGCCATCCACCACGCCATCGCTGCCGTAGTTGAGCTGTTTCACCGTTCCGGAGGTAGGACCGTAGGCGGTCGGTGAGGCGGCGCTGGTGGGGGCGGTGTAAGTGGCTTTGGTGGTGTTATTCGTGAAGCTGGTGACGCGCACCGATTGAAAGCCTGACGTTGCCGTGACAGCCGTGCCGCTGTAGGTGATGCTGTTCCCCACGGCGCCCAAAGTGCCGATGCCTCCGCAAATCGTGGCGGGGAAGTTAAGCAATATGTTGGTTCCCACCAGGAAGCCCTCTACGGCTCCATTGCTGCCGTAGTTCAACTGGCTGATCGTGCCAGTGGCATTGGTGATTGTGGTTGTTGTGGTAGCGGCGTAGGGCTCCTGCGCATTTACCGAAACGGCGTATCCGGCCCAAATCGCTATGAGGGCCGCAGCGCCAAAGATCGTTGAGCGTTTCATAGTATTCCTTCCGTGGTTCGATGTTTGAGTCTGCACCGTGCTTGATAGCCTCGGATTCGACGGGCCTTGGGTTCGCCTTCGCCACTGGAGCGAAGACTTAGCGTCGCGAAATGAAAACAGCAAGAGTCAGCGATACCGCAAGAGGGCCGAATGGCTTTGGCTTTCCAGAGGTCCGCGGGATCGCTAGCCTGTTTGACGCATGCGGCTGCCCGCGCATCAATCGTTTGTTTCGTTCACAACGATTGAGCGCGCTTATCGATGTGCAGGAGCCTGACGTTGGCTCGGCTCATAGCTTTCTCGGGTATGTGAGCCAGTGCAAATTCAACGAAGCGATGGAGCGCCTGATTGCCTGCATTACGACGCCAGGCCAGTGTGTACTCCACGTACGGCGCTCCATCCGGCAGAGGAACGAATGTTGCTCTGTCATCCGCTTCGTGAGGTTCCATGAATTGCGGTAGGAATGTGATACCGAGCCCACTCCGCGCGAATGCCAGGCACTCATAGAATGTGCGGGCTTCCTGCGCCACTCGCGGCTGGTAGCCTTGCGAACGGCACAGGGCCATGAAGTTGTCGTACAGAACAGGGTTGATATTACGCTCAAGCCATACCACTGGTTCGTCGCGCAACTGGTCCATGCGGAGCAGCGGCGAGCGCATCAACGGGCACCCTGCCGGAAGCACCGCTCGGAAGGACTCGCGAAATAATACGGTGTGTTGCAGGTCGGGAATCTCGCCATGCCATGGGTGTCCCGCGAAGAAAGCGGCGTGCAATGCTCGAGTCGAGAGATCCTCATGCAAATTGACGGCTTCTGCGCTGGTGAACCGCAGGCGGGAGGAGAGAAACTCATCGCGACGCGCACGGGCGATCAGCGAGCCCATCCAATTGAGGTTCATGGAAGCCGGATAGCCGATTTGCAGCGGCCCGAGACTCTCGGAGGAACTCTCGCGCACAAGTGAAACGGCGCGGTCGTTTTCCTGAATGAGCCGTCGCGCCTCGGCCACCAGGACGTGCCCGGCCTCCGTCAACTCCACGCAGCGGCTGGTGCGGTTGAAGAGCCGCACACCGAGGTCGGACTCCAAACTCTTAACGGTTCCGCTGAGAGCTGGTTGAGACAGGTGAAGCCTCGCTGCGGCGTGTCCGAAATGCAGCTCCTCTGCCAGCGTGACAATCAGACGGAGAATGCGTTCGTTCAGAATCATGCAGACGATCCTGCGTTACTAACGGCGGAACGGTGGTGGTCCGCCGGGCCCTCCTCCCGGACCGCCCACCGGGCGGAGCTTTAGATCGGGGTCTATAGCCAGCGTGACGGTGGCTATGAGGCCGCGGGCTGCCTTTTCGAGTTGCACCAGAGAACTGCTGCCGTGCTGCGAGCGGAAGATGCCATCCTCTTCTTGTGTGGTGCGATGAATGCCGAGGCGCTTGGCGTACGGCTGCAATTTCGCGATCTGTTCGGTGGCGTCTTCGGGAAAAAAGAGCTGTCCGGTGTGCGAAACGTGTCCGCCCGCATATGTTTCGGCCGCCTTCTCGCCACCCAGGTGGACCTTCACGTGGATGTGAATCGCCCGGCCTTCATACCAGCCAGGGTAGAGCGTGGCGAATTCCACCGTGCCCTGTCGATTGGAGATTTGCACGCCGCGCAGAAAGCGGGTCTCATCGATCTTGCGCGGCCCACGGCCGCCTGGGTGAGGCGGCGGGCCGCCCGGATCGAAGGCCCGCATCCCGGGAGGCGGAGGTCCAGGACGGTCGCCCCGCCCGCCTTGTGGGCCGGGACCGCCGCGAAATCCTCCCGGTCCGCCAGAAGTGAAGCCCGAATAAACGCCCTCGGCATCGCAGTGCCAGATATCGAGCGCCGCATTCGCGAGTGGCGCACAGCGCTTTGCATCCACCAGAGCCACGCGCAAAATCAGGGGAGTCCCAGGCTTACCCTCGGTGATGTCCGAGCGTAGCTTCGCGCCATCCACATAGTAAGGTCCCTCTTCCTGTTCGCTAGTCAAAACACAGGCAGGAGTGCTCGCCTGCCCGCCCAAGGAAGGAATCATTCCAGCGGCAGCGGTCGACAGAAAGCCGCGGCGGCTCAACTCCAGCCACGATACTCTTGAGGAGAAAATCGATTGCTTCACAGGCACTCTCCACAGGGAACTTCGTTCCTGTACCCGCAGATTAACGCTTCGAATGTTAAGCCCGGGTTAACTTAATAGGTCGCAGTTGGATGGAACCTGTCTGCGTTCCGATACGCCTAACGGAGATTGTCTCCAAGGGAAGTTTCCATCCGCGTAGTACGGGCAGGAATTGCGCGAATGTCGGGAACTTCTTGACGTCCGCGGTGGAATACACAGTAAGGGACACTTCGTTTGTTGCAGGACTCCGCTCCGAACATCGATCGATTTGCGCTTTGGATGGTGGCCTTTCAGGCCGGCGACATTCAGGGCTTCCAGATGATCGTGGAACATAACCGCGATGCCGTGGTTCGCTATCTCTATCGCTGTGTTGGAAATCACGCGGTGGCCGAAGAATTGGCGCAGGATGTCTTCGTGCGGGTTTACTTGAGCCGTAACTACCAGCCGACGGCGAAGTTTCGAACTTGGCTCTTCCGCATCGCAACGCGGCTGGCGATTAACTGGCTGCGGGACCATCGGCCGGAAAAGGATAGCGTGCCTTTGGATGCGCCGGTCTGCCACATGCCGCGGCGAGCAATGCGTTCCCGGGAGCGATCCGCTGAAGAGGAACTGGTGGCGCTGTGCCGGCTGGATGAAGTGCGCTCCGCGATTCACGAGCTTCCCGAACGAAACCGAGCGGCGGTGCTGATGCACAAGTATGAAGAGATGGAATACACCGAAATCGCGAAGGTGCTGCACTGTTCGGTCTCGGCGACAAAATCGTTGATCTTCCGCTCCTACGAGTTGTTGCGCGTCCGGCTGGCCCATCTGAACGCGCACATACGCTGCGAAGCGTAACACCGCCGGCGCATCGGCCCCGTTAGTATCGAAACGTGCGGTTTCAACTGCCGCGCTTCCACTATCCTGACTACAGCGCGCCATGGGCTATCTACCAATTGAAAACTACGGTGTGATCGGCGATATGCGCTCGGTGGCGCTCGTCGGCAAGAACGGATCCATCGATTGGCTGTGCCTGCCGAACTTCGATTCGCCCAGCATCTTCGGGGCGATCCTGGACGATGGAAAGGGCGGTTCGTTCTGCCTGGCGGTGGACGGAGAGCCGGCGGTCAAGCAGATGTACCTGCCCAACACGAACGTGCTGGTCACCCGATTCTTCACCGATGCCGGCATGGGCGAAGTGACCGACTTCATGTCGGTGGGTCGCGAAGCAGGCGGCGAGACAGAGCAGACCTCGCGGCAGGTAGTGCGCGTCGCGAAGGCCATTCGCGGGGCCCTCCCCTTTCGCATGGTGTGCCGCCCGGCATTCGACTATGCCCGCCAGCCGCACCAAATCGAGATGGGCGCCGATGGATCGAGCGCACTGTTTCATACGCCAGCCCAGCAATTCGTGCTGAAGAGTTCCCATCCGCTGCGGCGCGAGAACGATGCGGCGATCGCGGAAGTAACGCTAAAAGGCGGCGAGCAGGCAGTCTTCGTGCTCCGCCACTGCGATGGCAAGGCCGACCGGGCGCTGATGGACGAGCCGCTCGATGGCGAGAATCTGCTGAACGAAACCGTGCGCTTCTGGCGCGCGTGGTCGGCACAGAATCAGTATCACGGCCGGTGGCGCGAGATGGTGCATCGCTCGGCGCTGGTGCTCAAGCTGCTCACATACCAACCCACCGGAGCAATTGTGGCGGCGGCCACCACCAGCCTGCCGGAAGAAATCGGGGGCGTGCGCAACTGGGACTACCGATATACCTGGGTGCGCGATGCGGCGTTCTCGGTGTATGCGCTGATGCGCCTGGGATACACCGAAGAGGCGCACGCGTTCGCCGGGTTTATGCAGGCGCGGGCCAGGGAAGAGGACCCGAAGTCGGAAGGCCCGCTCAATGTGATGTATGGCATCCACGGGCAGCACGAAATGCCCGAGATCGAGCTCCGCCATCTCGCCGGCTATCGTAACTCGGCGCCGGTGCGGATCGGCAACGCGGCGGTGGATCACCTTCAGCTCGATATCTACGGCGAGCTGCTCGACTCGCTCTATCTCTTCGATAAATACGGCACGCCGCTTTCCTACGAGATGTGGACACAGATCGAGAGGCTGCTGGATTGGTTGGTGAAGAACTGGAATCAACCGGACCAGAGTATCTGGGAGGTGCGCGGCGGAAGGCGGCAGTTCACCTACTCGAAAGTACAGTGTTGGGTGGCGCTCGACCGCGGGCTGAGGCTGGCGCGCAAGCGGTCGTTTCCCACCGAGGTGCTGCCGTGGCTTAGCGAGCGCAATCGAATCTATCGCGCCATTATGGAAGACGGCTGGGACGAGCAGACCAGCGCGTTCACGCAGTATTTTGGTACGGATGCCGTGGACGCAAGCGCGCTGATGATGCCCCTGGTGCTTTTCGTTTCGCCGAAGGATCCGCGCATTGTTTCGACCATTAACCGCATTCGCAAAGAACTATCGGCGGACAGCCTGGTGCATCGCTACCGGATCGGTGAAGCGGCGGAAGACGGACTGCCGGGACACGAGGGCTCGTTCACAATCTGTTCCTTCTGGCTGGTTGAAGCGATGTCACGCGCCGGCATGTTGGAAGAGGCGCAGCTACTCTTTGAGAAACTGCTCTCTTATGCGAATCACCTGGGCCTATTCTCCGAGGAGATCAGCGCAAAAGGGGAGATGCTCGGCAACTTCCCACAGGCGCTAACTCATCTGGGCTTGATTAGCGCTGCTTTCAATCTGAATCGGCTGCTGGATGGGAAGTAGGGGGAGCGGCCAGCACGGTAGTACTGCCAGCGCATTTCCCCCATTAGAGTCCTGGTACTTCTACGGTTCGTCTGTTACTGGAAAGCTGAGAAGAAAAGGAACACAATCAATCCTACGGAGAGTCCATGAGCGCTTGGCCTGAACCTGCATCTTTCCACGATCCACTGCCGAAGACGGTTAAACATTGCAGGACGTGTGAAAAGGAAACGCCGCATGAAATTCGCGGCGGCCCTGGGGTGAAGACAGGCATTTGTATCTCCTGTCTTCAACGTGCGCTTCTAGTTCGAACCGGAGGAGGATTGACATGCCGGACTTAGATCACATTTCGCACTCGCAGCTTCTCTTGCAGTACCTTTATGCTCTCGAAACCTTAACCGTGGAAAATGGCGCCGCGCGGCGTTCATCGGAAACGCGGGGCATGCCGGTGCAACCGGTCGTCTCCCGGCCGCTATCGACGCCGCAGGACATTTGAAATGCTTGGCCTGCTGGCAATACTGGTTTACATATTCTTTGCTCTCTCCACAGCCGCGCTCGTGTGGGCGGTCGGACAAATTCTGCAATCGTCCGAATGGAAGCCCGGAACCAACCCTCACGCGTGGCGCTTCTGATTTGCAGTAGACAACTCAGGTAGTCTCGAAAAGTCCGTCACCCCAAAGCCCGCTGGAACCGGTTCGCGATCTCCTTCGCCGGTGCGTTGTTCCAAGTCTCGTTCACCTGCAAGATGAACCAAAGTCCGTTAGGGATCTGCGTCGCCACGCCCGCGGCATCCAGCCGCCCCTGATAGACCGGCGGATTCACGTTCGGAATGCGCATCCGGAACAGATTCGTGCCATGGGGAATACGCTCAATTACGAAGTTGGTATCGTCCCGCAGCAGCGCAATCGCCTTTTCCGAGTTCTCCACGGCGCTACGAAAGCGTTCTTCGAACCCCGTTACGTATTGCAACGCCGTGGCGGCGTAGGGCCACACGTGCGGAAGTCCGCCGCCGAACATCCGGCGCGTATGGTAAAGGTCCGCCAGCAGAGCCTTCGGCCCAGCCAGGATCGCTCCACTGACTGAGTTGAAGTACTTGTACATGGAGACGTACACGGTGTCGAACAGCGCGGCGTACTCCTTCACCGGACGCTTGGCATACGCGCTCTCCAGAAATAAGCGTGCCCCATCCAGGTGCAAGCCCACGTTGTGCGCGCGCGCCCAACCCACAATCTTTTGCAGCTCGGCGAAATCGAATTGCTCGCCCTGTTGCCGCCGCACCGGAGTTTCAATCTGAATCGCGCCGATGGGAGTCAGCACCCGGCCGCTGGTGGAATCGTATGCGGCATTCTGCACGTCCTCCAGCGTGAAGGTAGCTTTGCCGGGCGCCAGTGGAATCAGAGTGAGGTTGCTCAGAGTCTGGCAGCAATCGCCGCAATCGCGATACAAGTGGCTCTCGGCCTGCACCAAAACGCGCCGCCGATTCCCGGCCAGCATCCGCACCGCCACCTGGTTGGCCAGAGTGCCGGTAGGAAACCAAACCGCCGCCTCCTTGCCCAGCATCGCCGCCACCTGGTTCTCCAAAGTCTCCACCACTCCGCCGCGAGAGTAGCTGTCCAAAGCCAGCTCGCTCTTGGCCGTCAAAGTTGCCAAAGCCTGCGAGTATTCAGCCGGAGTATGAGGGACCCCGTCGCCATAAGCAAAGACAGGCTTCACGGCCTCGTCCGCCGAAAGAGGAATAGCGGCCGCTAAAGGAGCAGCCAAAAAGACACGGCGATGCATGAGAGCATGATATCGTGATCCAAATCTTTCCGAGCTGCCGCCGCAAGCGAGTCGGCCCCTTATCTGTATTCTGGGGCGGCTGCCTTCTCCTCCTGACCATGCCCCTCTCCGCCCAAATCTACGACCTCGTCATCGCCAACGGCCGCCTCATGGACCCCGCCAGTAACCTCGACGCGCCCCGCAACCTCGGCATCCGAGCCGGAAAGATCGCCGCCATCTCCGCCACGCCGCTGCAAGGACGAACCACCATCGATGCCCGAGGCCTCATCGTCGGCCCAGGTTTTCTCGACATTCACCAGCACGGCCAAACCCCCGAAAACTACCGCTTCAAATCGCTCGACGGCGTAACTACCGCCCTCGAACAGGAAGTCGGCGCCTCGCCCGTAGCCGCCTGGAACCAGGCTCGCGCCGGTAAAGCTGTAATCAACTTCGGAGCCTCTGCCGGGCACCTCCCGGCCCTGATGGCCGCCATGCACGACACCGGCACGCTCCTCCCGCGCGATGCCGCAGCCAGCCGCGTGCCCACCGAAGCCGAGCATCGCCAATCGCTCGAACTCATCCGCCGCAGCCTCGACGAAGGTGGCCTCGGGATTGGAATGGGAATTGCCTATGTGAAAGCCACGCGTGGGCAAATTCTCGATGTTTTCAGGCTGGCGGCAGAGCGCAGAGTGCCGGTCTATGTGCATATGCGGAACAGTGGGCCGCGGGAGCCCGGGGCAATCGATTCGCTACAGGAAGTTTTGGCGGACGCGGCAGCCACGGGTGCCTCGCTCCACGTCGTCCACATTACCAGCACTTGTTTGCGGGAGACTCCACTTTGCCTGGCAATGATCGCGGGCGCCCGCAAGCAAGGCCTGGACGTCACCACCGAATGCTACCCATACACCGCCGGGATGACGGACTTGGGCTCGGCGATTTTCGAACCGGGATGGGAACAGCGCCAGGGTGGCATTACTTTCAGCGACCTGCAGTGGGCGGCCACCGGCGAGCGGCTCACCGCCGAATCTTTCGCGCGCTACCGCAAGCAGGGTGGGATGGTCGCCATCCACAGCATTCCCGAGGATGTGGTGCGGACCGCCATCGCGAACCCCATGGTGATGATCGCCAGCGATGGCATTTTGGAAAATGGCAAGGGTCACCCCCGGGCTGTCGGCAGCTATGCTCGCGTCTTGGGGCGATACGTTCGGGAGCAGCATGTGCTCAGCCTGATGGATGCGCTGCGCAAAATGACGGTCATGCCCGCCGATCGCATCGGAATGAAGAACAAGGGCCGCATCGCCGTCGGCGCCGATGCGGATGTAACGGTGTTCGACGCGGCGCGGGTCATCGACCATGCCACGTTCGATCAGCCCGCCGAACCCTCCGAAGGAATTCGCTGGGTCCTGGTGGGTGGCACGGTGGTGGTTCGCGAGGGCGTGGCGCAGGAAGGTGTTACGCCGGGCCAAGCCGTGCGGCGATAAAGAGCTTCAAACCGGACAGGCCGGCAGGCCCGTCCTTCAAACGTTCTAATATAGAGGTTTATCCATGAGGACAATTCTAGGTGTAACTCTGCTCGCGCTCGCGTCCTGGACCGGTGCGTATGCTCAAGCGGTCGCGGGTTTCGGCGGTATTACCGGGACGGTCACGGACAGCTCGGCCAACGACGGTTTGCCCGATGCCACGCTGATTCTGACCAACGAGTCGCTCGGTATCAAGCGCACTTTTCTGGCATCGGACGATGGCATCTTCGACATGCCTGCCCTCGTACCCGCCTCGGGCTACGGACTGAAGGTCACTCGCAAGGGATACACTCCTCGCACCATCAGCAATCTTACGGTGCCGGTAGGCGACACGCTGAACCTGATCGTTCCCATGGATCGCGAAGGTTCCAGCGTCAAGTCCGAATTCAAAATGGCGGCTGTGGAGGACAACAAAAACGTCATCTCTATGAACATCACGCCGGAGCAGTTGGAGAGCCTGCCCAGTCCCAGCCGCGTGCTGGGCCAATTTGTTTTGCTGGCCCCTTCCGTCACACTGGGAACCCCGCACCGGCGTCATCGCGATTCCACGGTGAGAAGTTTACCAATTCTGTTTTGGTGGATGGCAACGACGCCACCAACGCCTACCAGTACAGCCAGTCCGGAATTGCTCCGCAGCTTCCCGAGGATGCCGTTGTGGAGATGCAGACCTTGAGCGGCGTCTGGCCCGCCGAGTTCGGCCACGCCGCCGGCGGAATCGTGAACATGGCAACCCGCAGCGGCACCAGCGGCATCCACGGCGACGGTTACGAGTATTATGCCAGCCGCGACTGGACTGCCAATGACCGCTTCGCCCCCGGCTTCCAGGATGGTATCAAGCAGAATCAGGCGGGCGGCAGCCTCGGCGGCTCCATCTGGCCCGGCAAGGTCTTCGGCTTCGTGAACTTCGACGCGCTCAACAGCAGCGGCGCCGGACTGTTCCGGGTTTCGAATCAGTTGCTCACCAATCCCGAAGGCACCGCCATTCTGGCCTCGAATTGCAAAGCGACGCCCGCGCAGTGCACCGCCGCCATCAATTTCCTGAACCCTCTCATCAACGTGACAGTGCCACACCAACTCGATATGCGCAGCGGACTCGCTAAGTTCGATTGGCGTCCCAACCAGTTCAACAGCATCACCATCGAAGGCAACGCCATGCATCGCAAGGCGCCGGATGGAATTCTGAACGCCGTGCTGACGCCCAACAGCGGTCCCGGGCAGAACGGCAACCTGGGCGATGAGACTCGTTATGTCAAGGCTGGCTACACGCGCACGGTGTCGGAGAGCATGCTCAATGAAGCGCGCGCCAGTTGGTTCAAGGACCGCATCTCTTTGTCCGACGATCCCAAACTGCTGCCCTCTACCGGTCTGCTCGGGCTTAACATTGCCGGAACGCCGTTCGGCGCTAACCCGGCGCTTCCCATAACGCAGAGCGAGCAGCGCTACCAGTTGCTCGATAACTTCACCCTCACTACCGGATCCAACTCCCTCAAGCTGGGCGTCGACTATGAGCGGGTGGAGGACTCCACTTATCAACCCTGGAACGTGCATGGCACCTACGACTATCCGTCGCTGACGCTCTTCGCCGATGACTTCACCGGCAATACCAGAATTCTCAAGAATTACAACCAGTTCTCGCAGGGCTTCGGGAATGCGCAGACCAACCTCAAGCCGCGCGTCTGGGCAGCCTACGCGCAAGACACCTGGAAAGTGAATCAGCGCTTCACCATCACGGCGGGCCTGCACTGGGAGGAACAACAGATTCCCCAACCCATCAATCAAAACGTGCCTTACTATCAGACCAGTTCCATCGGCTATCCCAAGACCGACTTCTCGCCGCGCATTGGACTCGCCTACCGGATCGACGACAAAACCGTCGCGCGCGTCGGCTTCGGCACCTATTACCAGCCGTATCCCGGCGAGTTGATGCGCCTGCTGTACACCTGGAACGGAATCTACCAGAGCCACGTCTCCATCAGCCCGCTGGTAGCGGGATCGCCGGTGTACCCCGTCGTCTTCGGACCCACCGCGGGTTTGCCTACGGGAACGCAGGTGGTGGCGTTTGCTGCAACCAAGTTCAAGAATCCGTATACGGAACAGGGTTCGGTGGAAATCGAGCGAAGCCTTTTCCATGGCGTTTCGCTTACGGTGGGATACATCGACGTCCGTGGCAACAAGCTGTGGACAGCGGCCGACCAGTTGGCCATCAACGCCTCGGTCGTCAACAAGACCTACGTCATCCAGAACACCAGCGGCGTGCAGACGGGCACTTACGCCACGCCGATCTTTACCTACAAGGCCGGTTATGCGCACGCCTACCAGGTGGAGAACGAAGGTGAGTCGCGCTACAAAGGCGTCGACGCGCAACTGCACGCGCAGTTGAAGTACGGCGTCACCTTCCATACCTCTTACACGTGGGCGCACTCGACGGATGACGTCAGTGGCCGGCCGTTATTCCAGTTCATGTCATTCCTCCCTGCCACCACGATTCCCGGTGATTTCGCATCCGACCGCGGGCCCTCGGCTCTCGATCAGCGACAGCGCGCCGTGATGAATCTGGTCTGGGCGCCGCGCCTGGCGCAAGGCCAGTCGGGCGCTGAGCGTTATTTGTTGGACGGCTGGCAATTCTCCGCCATCGCCACGCTGGCCACGGGCCTGCCGGAGACGCCGCTGGTATTGGTGAACGGACAGCAGTTCAACGGAACCAACGCAACGAATCCGTCCACGCTCAACGGCTCGGGCGGCTGGGAACGAGTTCCCTTCGAAGGCGTGAACAGCCTGCGCACGGAAGGGGAACACATCGTGGACGCGCGCATCACCAAGGGCATCTACTTCACCGATCGCGTCAGGGCGATGGTGATGTTCGAAGCCTTCAATGCGCTCAACTCGCAATACGCCACCAGCGTTAACACCATAGCCTACAGCGCCACTGCTGGAGTGGTGCGGGCGGTGCCTGGAGTAGGCGACGGCACATCTTCATACAACCCGGTCTCCGGAACTAACGCCAGAAGGCTGCAAATCGGCTTCCGGGTTGTCTTCTAACTGGTCGATGGCCATGCCGGAGTCTTTCCGTTCCGCGACCGCGAGGCAGTCGGCGCCTCTGCTGAAGTCTCTCTGCTTTTTGCTGTTGCTGTGTGGACCTTCCCGAGGCGCTGATGGGTCCATGCAGATTCCGCCGCTCCCTATCCATCTGGATGTCGACGGCCACCCGTTGACCTTCGAGGTCGCCGGCACGCTCTCCGCTGCCTCTATAGGGCAGGGCCAACAAGCCCTGCGCCTCAAACTCGATGTCGATCTCGCCGACCTGCAGCACAACCTGACCGACATCCTCAAGGCGCAACTCAACCAAAACGAAAAATGCGGCGATCGAATCACAGTCCAGGAAGGCACGCTGGTTCCCGCGCCCCCATCCGGAAACCTCACGGTCAAACTCCATTACGAAAAATTCGCCTGTGCGAAAGCTCTCGGGCGCGAGATCACGAAACGCTTGGTGGGCGGCGATGGAACTATCAATGTCCATCTCACTCCCGAAGTCGATGAGGGAAACGGCCTGCGTCTCGCCGCCGAAGTCACTTCGATCGACGCCACGGGACAGTTGGGTGAAATGCTCCGCTCCGGCTCCCTTGCCGATGCTCTGAAGGAAAAGATCCGCCGCTCGGTTGTCTCGGCACTGCAGAAGATCACAGATCTGCAGGAGCGCCTGCCGGCGCCCTTGCGCGAGATCGTGGAAATTCGAGCCGTGGAGTTTCGGGATGGCGGAGCCGGGAAACTCGTCCTCGGGCTGTCCAGCGAGGTCCGGGTTCCTGAAGGCCAAGCGGCCGCCCTCCTGGATAAACTGAAGGGCCTAGTACGATAGCAGCCTAAGGGAACTCCCTTAATAGCACCTGTCGCTGTTATAATACGCACACTCGACGTGTATTTAAATAGGGTGCCGTAATGACCCCAGGTCCCCGTTCTTTGTACTACATATCTCGTTTTGCCCTGGCATTTTGGCTCTGGAATGTTGTGGCTACTCTTCCGGCTGTCGGCCAGGATTGCGTAACGGTCGCGGGTATAGTCACCGATGACAAAGGCCAAGCCGTTGCCGACGCGGCACTTCGATTCACCGGTGAGGGTCCCTCAACTGCCGTTGAACGCGTCTCTGCGACTGACGGCAAATTCTCAGGCTGTCTGGCCGGTCAAGGCTGGTATCGGATCACCGTCACACACCCCGCCTACCTCCAGATCGACAAGCGGGTGCAGATCGAAAGCCTCTCTACCAACCTGGAGTTGCGAGTCACCACTCCTCTGACCCAGCACGAGTCCATCGACGTCCATGAAGAGGCCGCCGGTCTGGACGCCACGTCCAGCACCAACCAGAACACGCTCGGAAATCGCGAAGCCATCAACATCCCTTAT
Organism: uncultured Solibacteraceae bacterium; assembly: GCA_963815475.1. Taxonomy (GTDB): domain Bacteria; phylum Acidobacteriota; class Terriglobia; order Bryobacterales; family Bryobacteraceae; genus Sulfopaludibacter. Next base: position 6,172,541 of record CAWFHD010000003.1, read on the forward strand.
CAAGGCCGCGATATCTGGCCGATGCTCGCCTTGATGCCGGGCGTGGTCAAAGATCCCCTCGGCAAGATGCATCTCGGCGGCAGCCAGATTAACCAGGTGCAGTGCCGCCTGGACGGCTTCACAGTCACCAACCCTATCAGCGGCGAATGCGATGCGCGGCTCAACGTCAACTCTGTCGACACCATCGCGTATGCCTCGGGGCAATATTCCACGGAGTTCGGCAAGGGCTCCGGGGGACAACTTTCGATTGCGACGCGCATGGGAACAGACGTGTTCCGGTACTCCGTGACGAACTTCGTCCCGGGCGCCGATTTCCACGGAGGCTTTCACATCGGATCGTGGGCGCCGCGCTTCGAGCTCTCCGGCCCCATCGTGAAGCGCCGCATCTGGTTCTTCGAAAGCGTTGGCGGCGACTACCTCCCCACCGTTGTGGAGGACTTAAACCGGAACAATCGAACCGCCAGCCTGCGGCTCTCCAACCACCTGCGCACCCAGATCAACCTGACGCCGTCCGTCATTCTTTATGGCGCCTTCCTGGTGAACGCGTACGATGCGCCGCGCTTCGGTCTCAGTGCGCTTGACCCCTATTCGGCAACGGTGGATCATCGCAATCGCACCTGGTTCACCAGCCTGAAGCAAACCAAGTTCTTCAAGAGCGGGACCATTCTGGAAGTGGGCTACGCCGAGAACCGAACCTTCGCGCGAGAGATTCCGCAAGGCGATGGTCCGCTGATCTTCACGCCCTTCGGCAGGGAAGGAAACTACTTCGTCAATCTGCAGCAGAACGCCGACCGGCGTCAGGCGCTGGCAAATCTGATTCTCCCCAAGCACCGGTTTCTGGGCACGCATCAGTTTCGGATTGGTATCGATGGCGACCGCTCCACTTACCGGCAGAATATCCGGCGCACTGGCTACGAGTACCTCGGCTTGAATAACGAACTGCTGAGCCAGACTACGTTCGGAGGCGCCGGCAGATTTGGCCGCCCCACCGCGGACGCCTCGGCCTACGTGGAGGATTCGTGGAACCTCAAGCCGCAGCTCCTTCTGACAGCAGGCGTGCGCCTGGACTGGGATGAACTGCTCCACCAGAGCGCGCTTTCGCCGCGAGCCGGCTTCGCCTATTACCAGGAGAGCCTAGGCGTCCGCTTCTCGGGCGGCTACTCCATCACGCGCGATGCCGGGTTCCTGCCGCTGTTTGTCAGGTCGTCCGATCAATACTCGGTGACCACGAATTTCAATCCCGATGGAACCCTGGCATCGCCGCAGATGACCACCATGTCCGTGCTGAGCCCCGCGCCGCTGAGGTTTCCCGGCTACTCGAACTGGACGTTGAGCGCGGAGAAGGTGCTGTTCGGCCGCGTGGCGCTGAAGTCGTCGTTAATGAGGAAGCGCGGCAACGATGGCCTCACCTATGTCGGAGTGCCTCCGCCCGACGGCTTCAGCAGCATGAACATCCTGCAGTTGCAGAACTACCGGCGAGACGTGTACGATTCCGCGGAGTTCGTATTCCGCCAGCCGCTCGGCAAGGAGCATGAGTGGCAGGCCAGCTATACCCGGTCGCGGACGCTTTCGAATTCGGTGGTCAACCTGGCGGTGGATACGCCGGTGGGTGTTCCGTTGAACGTGGGGCCAATGCCGTGGGATGCCCCCAACCACGTCATGCTCTGGGGCTACTTTCCGACTCCCTGGAAAGATTGGTCCATTGCCACAATCGTGGACGCGCGCAACGGCTTCCCCTATTCCATCCAGGATCCCTCCGGCCTCACTATCGGAGCTGTCAACTCGCACCGCTACCCGACGTACTTCGATATGGACCTGCATCTGGAGCACGCCCTCCGCGTCGCAGGCCACCGCGTAGCCATTCGAGTGGGAGTCACCAACCTGACCAACCACCTGAACGCCACGCTGGTGGACAACGTGATCGGGGCGCCTCTGTTCCTGCGATTCTACGGAAGCCAGGGCCGGCATTTTGTGGTGAGGCTGCGGTGGCTGGAATCGAAGAGCCGATAATGGAACCATGCGCGTTTTCATCGCCGACAAGTTTGAGCAGTCAGGCCTCGATCGCCTGGCCGCGATTGGGTGCGACGTAGTTTACAAACCGGGAACTAAGGACGAGGCGTTAGTTCAGGCGGTCGGCGAAACCAAGCCCGACGTTCTGGTGGTTCGATCCACGAAAGTCTCCGAGGCGGTGCTTGCCGCGGGCCCATTAAAGTTGGTGGTTCGCGCCGGCGCCGGATACAACACCATCGATGTGGCGGCGGCTTCGCGGCGCGGCATCTACGTCTCCAATTGCCCCGGCAAGAACTCGGTGGCAGTAGCGGAACTGGCGTTTGGACTGATTCTGGCGCTCGACCGGCGGATCGCCGACAACGTCATCTCGCTGCGGGCGGGCAAGTGGAACAAAGCCGGGTTCTCCAAGGCGCGCGGCCTGATGGGACGGACGCTGGGGTTGATCGGGCTGGGACAGATCGGCCGCGAGATGGTTCCGCGCGCGCACGCATTCGGCATGCCCGTGATCGCATGGAGCCGCAGCCAGGCTGCCGATGCGCCGGGATATTGCTCCACTCCGGAAGCAGTCGCGGCGGATGCCGATGTCGTGAGCGTCCACCTGGCGCTGAACGCGCAGACGCGCGGGATGATCGGAGAGCGCTTCTTCGCGGCGATGCGGCCCGGCGCCTACTTCATCAACACGTCGCGAGCCGAGGTGGTGGATCAGGCTGCGCTGCTCGCAGCCGTGAAGGAGAAGGGCATCCGCGTGGGTCTGGACGTCTTCGCCAACGAACCCGCCGGCGGCACAGGCGAGTTCGCCGATGAGATCGCAAAGTGCGACTCGGTTTACGGGACGCACCACATCGGCGCATCCACCGATCAAGCGCAAGAAGCCATCGCTGCCGAGACGGTGCGCATCATCCAGATCTTCGCCGAGACCGGCAAGGTGCCGAACGTAGTGAACTTGGCCCGTGTCACGCCGGCGGTCTGCGCCCTGATCGTGCGCCACCTGGACCGGCCGGGTGTGCTGGCACGCGTGCTCGACGTGATCAGCGCGGCGCACATCAACGTGCAGGAGATGGAAAACATCATCTTCGAAGGCGCGGAGGCCGCGGTGGCTCGGATCCACCTGGAATCCAAGCCGGGCGCGGACGTGATGGCGAAGGTGCGAGCCTCCAGCGGTGAAATCCTGGAGGCCGGAGTTATTGCGCTGGCGTCGTGACGGGCGTTCCGGGCTTCAGGTATTTGTCGTACCAGGCCAGGTAGCGCTCCAGGCGATCCTTCTGATAGCTGGGGCGCTGGATGCCGTGCGTCTCGTTGGGATAAATGATGAGCTGGGTGTCGATGCCCAGGCTGCGCAGCGCCTGATACATCTGTTGGCCGCCCTGTACGGGCACGTTGAAATCACGCTCACCGCCCAGGAATAGAGTGGGCGTCTTGATGCGGTCGGCGTGCAGGAATGGGTAAGAGATCTTCATGTAGACGTCGAAGTTCTTCCATGGCGGGCCCAGTTCGTAGTCGTACTGGATGATGTACTGATCGGTTCCGTAGAAGGCGACGGTAAAGGCGGTGCCGGCGCCGCTGGTGGCGGCTTTGAAGCGCGTATCGCTGGCGATCATGTAGTCGGTGAGGATGCCGCCATAGCTCCAGCCGCCCACGCCGAGACGGTCGGGATCGGCAATTCCCATCTTGATGACGTGGTCCACTCCGGCTTCGAGGTCCTCCACTTCGTAGTGGCCCCAATCGGCCCAGATGGAGCGCGAGTACTTCTGGCCCCGGCCGGCGCTGCCGCGATAATTCACCGCCAGCACCGCGTATCCATTAGCGGCGAACCACTGATGCTCCGAGCTGAACGAATGGCCGTCCTGGCCGTTGGGTCCGCCGTGGATACGCAGCAGCGTGGGGACTTTCGTGCCCGCGACATAACCCACCGGTTTGGTGAGCAAGCCGTGAACCTCAGTGCCGTCCTTGCTCTTGAAGTTCACTTCCTGCACCTCGCCGAGTTGCAACTCGGAGAAGAGCGCTTCGTTCTGGTGCGTGATCTGCCGGAGCTTGCCGTTCTCCACGGCGAAGATTTCGTTGGGCCGGTGGTCGCTGCTGGAGAGCACCACGGAGCATGCGCCTTTGATGTGGGGGCTGCTCATCATGAGTGGCGGCTCCATCAGCTTTTGGGCAGGCCCGCCGGAGAGGCGGACACGCGACGGGTAGACATTGCGATCGTCGGCCACCAGGATTTGGAGCGCGCCGCTGTCTTCGTCGAAGCGCGGAGCGGAAATGCCGCGGTCGAGATCGGCGGCGGCTTTGATGAGTGCCGGCGGAGCGCTGCCGTCGGCGGGAACTGTGGCGAGTCGCTCCATTCCGTAGGCGCTATATTTCTTCTCGTCGCCCAGCAGAAGGGCAATCCATTTGCCGTTGGGGCTCCACTCCGGACGTCCGCGACCGGCGCGTTCGGTGAGCGGCGTAAGCTGCTTTTCGGTGCTGCCCGGCTTTGCGTCGGCGACGTAAACCTGGTTGTCGGGGTCGCGATCGGGCTCGGCGTTGTGGTTGCTGGTGAAAGCGATCTTCGATCCGTCGGGCGACCAGGAGGGCGACGATTCATCCCATTTCTTGTGAGTGGTCAGGCGGTCGAGCTTTTTGGTGGCGACATCGAACAGGTAGATATAGGTGTGGCGGCCAGAGAGCAGGTAGCCCGCGCCGTCCTGTTTGTATTTGTAGCGGTCGATAACGATGGGCTTGGGGGCTCGGGCGCCGCCGCGTCCTCCGCGACCGGCACCTGCTGCTGCCGCCGTGGCGGATGCCGCGCCAGCTTCGGCCGCTGGGTCGGCATCGGGATCGGGATCGGCGATGACCAGCGCGAGGCGTTTGGAATCGGGCGACCATTCGTAGGTGGAGAGGCGGCCTTTGACGTCGGTGAGCTGAATGGCTTCACCGCCCTGCCGATCCATCAGCCAGACCTGGTTGCCGGGCGTCTTGCCCGGGCGACTGGAGGTGAAGGCGAGATAGCGGCCGTCGGGACTCCAGCGGGCGTTCGACTCGGCCTCGGGGCTGGAAGTCACCTGAAGGTCGCGCTTGCCGTCGTAGCTCACCATCCAGATGTCAGAATCGTGCTTGTCCTCTTTGGTGTCGGTGGTGCCGACGGTGTAGGCCACCCACTGGCCGTCGGGAGAACACTGCGGGTCGCGTACTTCGCGGATACGCGCGATGTCGTCCAGGCGTAGAGCGTGAGGCGACTGCGCAGTCAGGGCGCAGGCTGCCAGGAGCAGCAGGGGTACGGCTTTGAGCATGGAGATAGTTTATCCGAAAGGCAGAAGTGCGGAGTTAGAAGGCGGTAATAATTAAGAAAGCCAAATGTTCGCGTACTTTGGCGCGGATCGCTTCGTTGTACTGAGTAGGATTGAATATGCGCATGCTTCTTCGGATCGCTCTGTTCAGCTTTGCGGCCACTGCTTCCGCTCAGAACGCCCAGAAGGTGATTGATGAGTATCTTCGAGCGGAGGGAGGGGCGAAGGTTTTGGCGCAGGTTCAGACGGAGAGTCTTGCCGGCAACTTGACTGAGGCAGCTAGTGGGAAGACGGGTTCGTTTTCGATGATGGTCAAGTCTCCGAACCGGTTCTACCTGGAGGTGATCGCCGGCGACGATCGGGCGGTGGAGGCTTACAACGGGATGTCCGCCTGGCGGCAGGATTCGCCGGAAGGGGCTCGGACCGTCACTGCGCAGGGGGCGCTCGGAGTGGAGGCAGTGGGCCGGTATCGGAACAGCCGGATGGTGGATTTGAAGAAAGCCAAGCTGGCTGTGCAACTGCAAGCGACGGAGAAGGTGCGTGGGCGCGATGCGTATCACGTGCAGGTTCTGCTGGGCCCTGGGTTATCGCGGGATGTTTTTTTCGATGTCCAGACGCACCTGATTGTGCGCGACAGCATGGCGGGCGAGCAGTTCGACTATGACGATTATCGGCCGGTGAATGGCGTCGCGGTGCCGTATCGCATCGACCTGCGCCGAGGCGATCACGCATACCAGATCGCGGTGATGCGCGCCGAGGTCAACTCGGCCGTGGAGGATTCGGTGTTCGACTTTCCGCGCGCCAGCGGCTCGCCGCTGCCGGATGTCAAATCGCTGATCCTCGAAGTGTCGCGCAACCAGAAGGTGGTAGAAGAGATGCAAAAGGAGTACACCTGCCACGTGACCGCCGAGGAAGAGAAGGTCGATTCGAAGAGCCGGATCGCGTCGAAGTCGGTGAAGGAGTACGAGAATTTCAATATCGCGGGCGAAGAGGTGCGACACCTTGTGGCCGAAGAGGGCAAGCCGCTGAGCGACGCCAAGAAGAAAAAAGAGGACGAGCGGTTCAACAAGGAGTATGCCAAGCTCACTGCGCAGGCCGCGAAGGATGCCGCCGATCCCAAGAAGCGCGAAAAGAGCGATGCCAAGGACGAAGCGCAGCTTTCGGATTTTCTGCGCGCGGTCCGCTTCACGAATGCTCGCCGGGAGCGTTTCCGCGGGCAGGACGTGATTGCCGTGGATTTCGGACCCAATCCGGACTACAAGCCGAAGAAGGCCATCGAGAGCATCGTGCAGAAGATGGCCGGAGTGCTGTGGATTGACGAGCAGGCGCGCGATGTGGCGCGCGCGGAGGCGCACTTCAGCGGTTCGGCGAAGTTGGGGGCCGGCATTCTGGCATCGATTGACCAGGGGACGAGCTTCGTCTTCGAGCAGGCGAAGGTGAACAACGAAGTGTGGCTGCCGGTCTACCAGGAGGTGCATGCGGCGGGGCGGTTGCTGCTGTTTAAGGTGAAGGCCAACGAGATTGAGCGGTATACGGATTGTAAGAAGTTCCACGCCGAGTCCAAAATTACGATTGTTCAGGAGTGAAATCGAACCCCGCCGACGCCTTCGGCCAGATCGCCACCGCGTTATAATCGCTTCTGTAATGGATGTTTACGAGGAACTGGTGCGCCTGCGCAATCTGGGGCAGAAATGCGCACTGGCGACGATAGTGGAAGTGCGTGGATCCATCCCCAGCTATGAGAGCGCCAAGCTTTTGGTGCGCGAGGACGGGTCGATGGCGGGCACGATTGGCGGCGGCTGCGTAGAGGCTGAAGTCTGGAACGCGGCGCGCGAGGTGATTCAGACGGAAAAGCCTAAGCACCTGACTTTCAACCTGGGGCAGGACGCCGCGTACGACAACGGACTGATCTGCGGCGGCCAACTGGATGTGTTTGTGGAGCCGGTGCTGCCCATTCCACATGCGTTTATTTTCGGCGCGGGCCACATTTCGAAAAGCCTTTCCAAGGTGGCGACGCTGGCCGGCTTCGCCACGGTGGTGATCGACAATCGGGAAACCTTCGCCAACCGGGAGCGCTTTCCGGAGGCTGCCGACGTGCATGCCGCGGAATACGAGGATATTTTCCCGAGCCTGCCGATCAACGAAACCAGCTACCTGATCATTGTGACCCGCGGGCATCGCGACGATATGCGGGTTTTGAAACTGGCGATCGGCACATCGGCGCGGTATATCGCGATGATCGGGAGCAAACGTAAGGTGCTCAACGTGATCCGTGAACTGGAGAGGGAAGGCGTGGCGCGGTCGGAGTTCGAGCGGCTGCATGCGCCGATGGGCCTGGACATCGGAGCCATTTCACCGGAGGAGATTGCGATTTCGGTGGCGGCGGAAATGATCGCGGTGCGGCGGAATGCGAGCTCCAACTGGCGCGCGGTCGCGATGTCGGTATTCGCCGGGGAGGCGCAATCGGACGTGCTGGCGAAGTGAGCGGCGCCGCCAACACCGCCGGGTTGATTCTGGCGGCCGGACAATCGCGGCGCATGGGATATCCCAAGGCGCTGCTGCGGTACAAGGATGAGACGTTTCTCGATACGCTGATCGGTCTTTTTGCGGAACGCTGCTCCGTGGTGATTGTGGTGTTGGGCGCCAGGGCGGAGGAGATTCGGGCTCGCACTTCGCGGCCGGCTACATTTGTGGTGAATCCGGATTATTTGCGCGGCATGACCACCTCGCTGCAGTGCGGCTTGCGCGCGGCGCCGCCAGAGGCCGGGAACATCCTCTTTACCTTGGTGGACCACCCCTCGGTTCAGCCCGCCACCCTCGATGCGCTGTTCGCCGGCGCCGCGCCGGTGCGGGTTCCACGCTATAAGGGGCGGCGCGGCCATCCCATCCTTTTCTCCCGCGATTTGATTCCGGAGTTTCTAGCGCTGCCGGACACCGGCGCCGCGCGCGACATAGTGCGCAGTCATGCCGCGGAGACCGAATACCTGGACCTGGACGATCCGGGAATCATGGCCGATATTGACGACCTGGATGCTTACAGCGGGCTGATCGGAGCGATGCTGTGACCACCGCGCGAAAGCGAATCTACCAGGCTGCCGCTGCCGCGATCGGCGTGTTGCTGGGTGTGGGAATGGCCGCACCGTATGTGACGGTGGATCAGTACGCCAGGCGGCTGCAGGGATCCATCGAACGGGCGTTGGGACGGCGGGTGGAATTAGGGGGCGTGCATTTCAGCTTGTTCAAGGGCCCCGGCTTCGCAGTGGACTACGTGACCATTTACGAAGACCCGTCGATTGGCCGCGAGCCCGTCGTCTATATCCAGAAAGTGGCCGGTAGCGGCATGGAAATCACGCCGAGCATCTGGTCGCTGCTAGGCGGGCGTTTCGTGATTTCCTCCATCCGGCTGGAAGGCGCGAGCATCAATCTGGCGAAATCCGGGCCGGCGTCGGAGTGGGGCAGGTGGAACTTTGCATCGTTTGTGAACCGGTCCGTGTTGAGCAACGCCCCGGAGATACAGATCCGCGACAGCAGGATCCACTTCAAGTTTGGCGACGAGAAATCGGTCTTCTATCTGACGGAGACGGACTTGGATATTTCGCCGCCGGGAGCGGTGGGACGCGCGTGGAAGGTGAATTGCGAGGCGAAGCCGGCGCGGTCAGACCGTCCGGCGCAAGGGCTCGGATCGTTTCGGTTGAAGGGCCGCTGGTTCGTGAATCCCGAGCGGCTGGACCTGGACATGGTTTTGGACCAAACGGGTCTGGGCGAACTGACCGCGCTGATGAGCGGTCAGGCTGGCAGCGTGCACGGGAGCATTTCGGCGCGGGTGCATTTCGGCGGTCCCATCAATAACGTTGGTATTCAGGGACGGATCAATATCGAAGACGTGCACCGGTGGGATCTGCTGCCGCCAAAAGGGCAGGGCTGGCCTCTGGACGTGAACGGCCGATGGGACCTGATGTCGCAGCAGGTGGAACTGCAATCGAACTCGGCCGGCAGTGTGCCGCTGCCGCTTTCGGTGCGCTTCCGCGCCAGCGATTACTTGTCGCAGCCGCATTGGGCGATGGCATTGAACTGGAACCGGTTTCCCACGGGGCCGCTGCTGGAACTGGCGCGTCACATGGGCGCGCAGTTGCCGCCGAAGCTGCAAGTGGGCGGGTCCCTCGATGGCGCAATGGTGTATTCGGGGCACGGGAGCTTTCAAGGCAAGCTGGCGTTCCATGACGCGTCGGTGACCATTCCGGATTCGCCGCCGGTTCGGTTCGAAGAGGCGTACCTGGTGCTGGATCAGGGGCACGTGCATTTGTCTCCGGCGGTAGTGCGAACGGCGGAGGACCAGGCGGCGATTGAAGCGGACTACTCGATGGACCAGGGCACGCTGGACCTGGCGATTTCGAGCGACGGGATGAAAGTGGAGTCGCTGCGCGCGCAGGTGGCCCTGGCGGCAGTGCCGTGGTTCGAGCAGGTGCAATCAGGACGCTGGAGCGGCCAATTGCGTTACCGTCGCGAAAATGGCAAGGGCAGCTGGACCGGCGACCTGCAGGTGACCGAGGCGCAAATGGCAATTCCGCAATTGAGCACCCCGCTCCAGTTGGCGGCTGCCCACGCGCAGATTGACGGCGCGCGCGTAGTGCTGGACCACATCAAAGGACAGGCTGGAAAAGTGCTGTTCACCGGCGAGTATCGGTACGAGCCGGGAGCCTCGCGGCCGCACCATGTGCGGTTACGCGCCGATGAAGTGGATGCGGCGGAGTTGGAGGCGGAGTTGATTCCCGTGCTGCGGCGGAGTCGAAGCCTGTTGGCGCGGGCGCTGGGACGCGCCAGCATGCCCGATTGGCTGGAGCAGACGGAGGTGGATGGCGCGCTGCAGATTGACGACCTGATGCTGGCGGGCGCGCATCTGGAAAAGGTGCGGGCGCGATTGGTGTGGGATGCGGCGCGCGTGGATTTGGAAGGGCTGCAGGCGAACCTGGACAATGCGGCGGTGACCGGAAAACTCGCAATCAACCTGCGCGGGACACGGCCTGCGTATAAGCTGACCGGGTCTCTGAAGGGCCTGCCGTGGCAATCGGGCAAGGTGGATGCCGAGGGCGCCATGGAGACGTCGGGAACGGGACTGCAGTTGTTGACGAACCTGAAATCGGAGGGTGCGTTCACGGGGACGAATGTGGATGTCGGGGCGCTCACGTTGTGCCGGACGGTATCGGGGAACTATGCGCTGACGTGGCCGCAGGCGACGCCGCAATGGCGCTTGACCGGATTGAATATGAGGACTGCCGATGAGGTTTATACTGGCAGCGGCGGAACTCAGGACGATGGCCGGGTTGTGATCCTGCTGACCAACGGGTCGAAGGAGATGCGGATGAGCGGTCCTTTGGCCAAGCTGAAAGTGGAGTAGCGAAAGTTCAGCCCAGCTAAGATCCGTAGCTGGTTCCGGGGTAGAGCGCTTTCAACGAGAGTGAGAAGATAGGGTCGAAGAGCGGATCGAAGATCTTCCAGGCGATCAGGAGTCCGATCATACTGAAGCCTCTCATCTGACTCGCCAGTTGGTGGAAGCGCTCGGAGGCTCCTTCGCCTATCAACAGCGGGATGGCGCCGAAGCCGTCGAGTGGCGGGAGCGGCAGCAGATTGAAGCAGCCCAGCAGAAGGTTGAGCGAGAAGAGGACGCTCAGGAAGGTGGCTAAACCCTCGGCCGCTCCGGGTGCCGTAGCTACCGTGATGTGGGTAAAGTTCACACTATCGGGAGCCTCAAACTGATGCATCAACATGCCGGCGTGGATCAGGAGCGCCGCCAGAATAGTGAGGGTGAAATTGGCCCCTGGACCCGCCAGCGACATCCAGGCGGCGCGTCGCGGGTGGCGCTCGGCCCATAGCGGATCGTAGGGCGCGCTGGCCCATCCCATCATCCAACCGCCCACAGCGTACGAGAGAATCGGAAACAGGACCATGCCGAACGGTTCGCGGCGAATGTGCGGGATGGGGTCGAGCGAGACTTGCCCGCCGTGAAATGCGGTGAGATCGCCGCCGAGTTTAGCGGCCAAGGCGTGGGCGGCCTCGTGACATGTCGTCGAAAACAGGAAGACGATGTACCAGATGACGCCCAGCGTCAGAGTGTCGGCATTCATGGAGTGCCGGTTCTAGCGCTTCCAGTGCTCTTCCACTCTGGCCTGGAGGTCGGCGATCTTGCGGCGGAGGGTGACTTCGCGGCGCGAGAGTTGGAAGAGATAAATAAAGATCAGAGCCCAGCCGATTCCGTACGCCCAGCAAAGCCAACTCAGATTAGGGTCCATATTAAGCTCCTACGTCACTTAGTTCGTTGATGCGGCGTGTGAGGTCTTCTCCGGCTCGCTCCAGCCGCGCCACGCGGCGGCGCATGCGCACCACCAGGCCCCAGAAAACCAGCATCGTGAAAATCGAAAAGAAGAATAGGGTTTTGATATCGGGCGCCATACCCGAATTGGCGTCGCCGCCCAACACCGGCGCGGGATGTTGCGTGCGGAACAGCCGGTTCGACATGTAGATGAGCGGCACGTCCGCCATACCCAGAATGCAAATGACGGCGCAGACCACGGCGCGCTGCTCTACCGGAGCCGCCTTGCGAATCACCAGGTAAGCCGCGTAGAGGAAGAGCAGCAGAAACGACGAGGTGAGGCGCGCGTCCCACGTCCACCAGATGCCCCAAATCGGCTTGGCCCAAAGGGAGCCCATCACGATGTTGACCAGCGCGAAGAGCACCACCGACTCGTTGGCGGCCAGCGAAAGGTCGTCATACTTGTTGTCGCGCTTCACCAGGTAGAGGATGCTGGCGATGCCGCCCACGAAGCTGGCAGTGAACGACGCGATGGCGGCGGGAACATGCACGTAGAAGATGCGCTGTACGATCCCCATGGTGGCCTCGGTGGAGACCCAGTTGAAGATCAGGTAGATCGTGGTGAACATCAGCAGCGCGGACAGGCCGCCCCACCAGATGGGCACCGCGGGCGTTTCATCGAATTGCTGCGTTGTGGCCTCTGAGTTCATTTGGCCTCTCATTTATTTCAGGATATCGTTGAGCGTGCGCGCCAGGCGGTCGCCGGCTTTTTCGATCTGCATACGAATGAGCGGGTCGGCGGCTCGCTCGTAGTCGGCGCCAATGGGAGCCGCAACGCCAACGGCCACTTTGGGAAGTTTTCCGTAGACGATCTTTTGCGCGTCGCGATGCCCATCATTGGCCCATTTTTCCGGGGTCCCCTTCGACCATTTCCTGGCGTGCTCCTGGGCTTCCTTCAATAAGACGGGATAGAGGTCATCTTCCTTCCCCATTCTGCCGAGGAGTCCGCCGTCCCAAACGCTGTGCAGGTTGGTGGGACGGTCGAAGAATACCACGTGGGTGTCGTTGCCCCCTTTGTCGTCCTTGTCGGACGAATGCAGGGGCTGGTGCATGTCGCCGATGAAGTGGATGAGGAACATGAGCGCTTCGCGGCGCTCCTTAGCGGGAGTGGCGGGATTGCGCAGCGCGGCTGCTTCGAGTCCGATCTGTGCCACCACACAGTCGTCTTTGGCGCAATCGCGGGCGAAGTCGAATCGGGATTGATTAATGGGAATGTCGACGTAGTGCCAATGTGAAGTCTCCTGGCGCTGGCGGCGGATCTGGTCCGGCCAGCTCGAGATTGAGGCCATGCTGACGTTCGGTCCCAGGATTTCGATGACCCGCGCGTGCGCCACGGGTGTCAGTTGAGCTTCAGCGATTCGGGCCACCAGATTGTGGCCTTCGGGGCCCCAGGCAAGCGCCGGCAAACTGCCGCACACGGCGGCAATTATCCCAAGCTTGTGCATAAGCTTACAGACTAGCAGAAGACGGCAGGCATCGAGCGTTATTCCGCCAGGTTGGGGAAGAAGGCTCGGTCCAACGTTCGGCGTGTGAGTTCTTCCATGGTTACGTATTGGTCTTTGGCTCGATCCCGATAGTAGAGTTTGTCTCCGGGGAGCACTCCCACTTCGATGATCAGAGGCTCGGGCACTCCGGCCTTTTCGATTTGAAACCCGGGGATCTCAGCGGTGGCGGTGATATCGACACATCCCACCTGCTGGAATTTTCCCGTGCGGCCGTCGCGCACCGTGACACGGAGCCTTCCGGTGGACTTCTGAACTTCGGCGGAGTTGTCGCCGAAGGCTTTGCGATAACTCTCCACGCACAGTTTCAGAGCCTCGTGAACTTCATCGAGCGCGCGCGGCAACCGCTCCAGGATGGACGCTTCGCGTTCGCGTCGTTCCTGCTCTTCGGTAATACGCATGTTGAGCCATTGAAAAGACATGTGGGTGTCACTCCATGGTAGCAAGGCATCATGTCCGCATTTGTGAAAAGAGCGCGCCATTCTCCCTGAGAATGCGGGCCGTGGTCGTCGGATCGGGATCGAGATTCCAGTTGCCGCGTTCGTGCGTGCCGCCGAGGAGGATGCCGTCGTGTCGCGGGAACATGTAGATGTCGCCGGGCCCCACGGTCATGTACTCCACTTCGGGCTGCGGCAGCAGAAAAACTAACTGGCCACGAACCGGCGTGAGTTCCTGATCGTTGAAGAGGCTGCGGGCGCCGAGACCCGTGCAGTTGAAGAGGAGGCTTTCCCGCAGCGAAAGCAGGTCGCGCGTAGCGGCGAACTCGCGCACTTCGATGCGGCCGCCGGCTGTCAGGAAATCGCGAATCAGGGCGTTGAGGTAGATGGCCGGCTCGATGAGCATGGAGTAGCGGCGCCAGGCGTTGGGGGCGGGGAAGGGGTTCGATGGGCCGGCCAGCGCGCGGGCCTCGGGATAGAGCGGATCGACCGCGGCGTACGGGCTCTCAGGCGGCGGGGTTTGGTGCGGTGTCGCAGTGAGCGAGTACATGGGGAGCCAACGGACGCCGTAGAGATCGCCGGCCAGCGATTGATAGCGGCGAAAGGCGAATTGGGCAGCAGCGGCGAACTGTCGGTTGAAGCTGGGGGTGACCACGTCGTGGTCGTAGACCGTCACCGGATCCCACAGGCCTCCAGCGATGTTGGAGGTGGTGGCGGGCGGCATGTCTTTGGTGTAGATGGTGGCGCGATAGCCGCGGAGTTGCGCGAGACGCGCCGTAGCCAGGCCAACGACACCGCAGCCGATCACGGCGCATTCCCGAGGCTCCACTTTGACGTTCTCGGCTTCGAGCATGGCGAGCTGAGCGGTGCCCCAGGAAAGCGTGATCCCGGCGCCGCCATGGCCGTAATTGTGAATCACGGTTTTCGAATCGAGTTTCTCGGCGCGAACCACGAAGCCGGAAGGGCGGAATGGGCGGAGGCCGACGACGGTGCGAATCACGCGGTCGGGCGCCACGTTGACGCGGGCGAGGCGCGGACCAGGAGGATTGGGCGCGAGGGCGACGCGCCGCGTGCTGCAGGCGATGGAGGCGAGGGCGGAACCGGCCAGCAGAGAGCGGCGTGTCAGCGGCATATGGAAATTATATGTGGGTGGAGACAGTAATCGAAGCCACCGGCGGCCCTGCAGCGAACACACTGGTGTATAATCCTGGCATGGCAACGGCTGTCCTCAAGATGGAGCCGAAATCGGAGGGGATCGCAACCCCCCGCAAGAAACGGCCCAAGGAACTCGCAATCATTACGGAGTGTTGCACCGGCTGTGCAGGCTCGCCAGCATGCGTGCCGTATTGTCCGGTAGCGGATTGCATGTACTGGGTTCCGGACGAGGATCATCCGCCGTTCGGGCACATTGAGGTGGACCCGTTCCTGTGCATCGGCTGCAAGAAGTGCACCAGCAAAGGCCCTGACGGCGCGTTCCTCGACGGGTGCCCGTGGGATGCCATTGAGATGGTAGCTATCGAAGAAGTGGAGACTCAGATCGGCGTCAAGATGCCGGTCTAACTTCCCCAAATCATGTCGCTCGATATCCAGCAAAGAGAACGCGAAGGTGTCGCTATCCTCGACCTGAAGGGTCGGATTACGGTGGGACCTGAGGCTACGGCGATGCGCGAAAAGGTGTCGGAGCTGACCGCTGCCGGCGTCAAGAATCTGGTGATGAACCTGGCGCACGTCGATTACATCGATAGCACCGGGTTGGGCGCTCTGGTGATGGTTTCCACCAGCCTGCGGAAGGCTGGGGGCAGCGTCAAACTGCTGAGTCTCAATCGGCGCAACATTGAGCTGTTGGTGATGACCAAGCTGGCGACGGTGTTCGAAATCTTTACCGACGAGATGGATGCGGTGAATAGCTTTTATCCCGACCGCAAAATCAAAGCGTTCGACATCCTGAGCTTCGTGCAGCAGATGAAAAAAGAAGAGGAGTAATCCCGTTGGCTCTGGTAGTCATCGGGGGCGTGGCTGCGGGATTGAGCGCGGCTGCCCGCGCGCGCCGGCTGGATCCGCGGCTCGAAATCAAGGTGCTGGAAAAGGGGCCCGACGTTTCTTACGGCGCCTGCGGTTTACCGTACTTCGTGGAAGGGCGAGTTCACGAAGCGCGGCAGCTCATCACCTATACCCCTGAGTATTTCCGAAAAGAACGCGGGATCGAAGTGCGCACCGGGTCGCGCGTGGTTTCGATTTCGCACGCACGGCGTGAAGTGGCTCTGGAATCGGGCGAGCGCGTCCGCTACGAGAAGCTGGTGATTGCGACGGGCGCGCGCTGCGACACCATGGGGATCGCAGGGGCCGACCGGCCGCATGTCTTCACTCTGCACACCATCGGCGATGCCACACGGATGCGGCAGTTTTTGCGGGAGCGGCAGCCGAAGCGCGCGATGGTGGTGGGAGCGGGATACATCGGAGTGGAGGCGGCGGATGCGCTGCGCCGCAACGGGCTGCGCGTGGTGCTGCTGGAGCGCTCCGGACATGCGCTGTTGCGCGACGACGATGCCATGACCGCGGCGGTGCGCAAGCAACTGCAAGCGCATGGCGTGGAACTGCGCACCGGCGTGGCCGTGAAGAGCGTGGACGACGAACCGGCCGACATGGTGGTGATTGCTGCCGGCTTCCGGCCGAACACCACACTGGCGGCGGGAGCGGGAGTGGAGATTGGCCGCACGGGCGCCATTCGCACCGATGAGCGCATGGAGACGAACATCCGCGGTGTGTATGCAGCGGGCGATTGCGCCGAGGTGACGCACCTTGTGACCGGTCGACCCACTTACATCCCCCTGGGCACCACGGCCAACAAGTGCGGACGCGTGGCGGGTGCGAATGCCGCCGGGGGCCGCGAGCGATTCCCGGGTATCGTGGGGACGTCGATCGTCGGCATCTTCGATATGGGGTTTGCGACCACGGGGTTTTCTGTGGAGCAGGCGCGCACCGAGGGCTTCACGCCGGTGGCAGCTCGCATTGAAGCGCACGCGCGGCCCGGCTATTTCCGCGGAAAGATGACCACCGTGGAACTGGTGGCCGATCGGGCCACGGGGCGGCTGATTGGCGGGTCGGTGATTGGTGAGGAAGGCGCGGCGGGCAGGATTAATGTGATCGCCACGGCGCTCCAGAATCGGATGCGGGTGGATGAATTCGAGCAGCTCGATCTCGCGTACTCCCCTCCATTTGCGACGGTGTGGGACCCTGTGCTGATCGCAGCGCAGCAGTTGATGAAGCAGTTATAGTCGCCCAACAAAAAGAGACGGCCGGAGCAACCTCCCGGTAAGGAGCCGCTCCGGCCGTGACGTTAAGCGCGAAACCCTCGATCAGAAGTTCAGCTTGAGGGCCATCTGAATCAGGCGCGGGCCTCCAAAACTAGTGATCTGTCCAAAGGTGGAGCTGGTCATACCGCCGGCAGGCCCACCCCAATTCGCGTGATTCATGATGTTGAACATGTCGGCGCGAACGTGAAGGATGAACCGCTCCTTGAACGTGAAGTTGCGGCTGATGGCCATATCCCAGTTGATGCTGCCGGGATTTACCAGGTTATCGCGGCCCGAATTGCCAAACGTGCCCGGTGTGGCAAGAGCAAACGCAGCCGGGTTGAACCACTGGGCGAGAGTATGCGGCAGCACTCCGCTCGTCATCACAACGTTAGGCCGATCGGCTCCCACGCCGGTTAAGGAAACGTCGGAGCCGTCCGTGATGCTGAAAGGCTGGCCGCTGTACAGGCTGACGATGGGCGAAACCTGCCATTCCTTGGTGACATGATTGACCACGCCGGAACCCAATCCCGGGCTGATGGCGACCACGGAGCTGTTGAAGATATTCCGCCGGTCGAAGTTGCACCGGCCGAGCTCGCCATTGCGGTTGTTCGGGTCCTGATAGTTGTTGCCGGCCAATTCGCCGCCGAAATCGTAAGTGCTGAGGCACTGCGAATAGGTGTAGTTTGCCAGCCAGTTCACGTGGTGGGAGAAGCGGTGCTCCATGGAGAGTCCCATCGCGTTGTAATGCGCGGAAGCTCCGTCATCGGTTTGAATGATGGAGCTGTAAGCCGCGCCCTGCGCCGGGTTGAGTAGCGTCAGGAAGCGGCGCTGCTGGTTATTGCCCGTGGTGGAGCATGTGGTATAGCTCACGCCGTTGAGAGTGCAGGCGCCCAGGCCGAGGAATACACCCGGATCGACTTCCCGACCGGCCAGGATATGGTTCGTGCGATTGCCGACGTAGCTGACGGTAGCTTTCCAGTTAGCCGCGATCTGCCGTTGATAACTGATATTCCATTGCAGTACGTAGGTGGATTTCACCTGCGACGGAATGGTGACATAGGTGCCTGCCGCCGGGAAGACTGCGGCGCCGGGGAAGGGATTGCCGCCAGGGAAAGCGGCCCACGGATCGGAGAACTGTCCGGTTGCGACCACGGTGGAAGAGGCGTACGGCGGGTTCGTGGTCCAGCGTTCCGGATAGAACAGCTCGATGGTGTCGTGGATCATTGCGAACCCGGTGCGGATCGTCTGTTTGCCGTCACCCTTGGGATCCCAGACCAGGCCGACGCGCGGCGAGAAGGTAGCCCAGTGGTTAGGTGCGAAGGTATTGCCGTTCGGGTTGTTAGGGTCACTCGCGAAGAGTAAGCCTGCCGGAGCTTTAGGATATCGCGGATCGATGGTGTGATAGCCCGCCAGGAATGCCGCCAGATTGACCTGGTTGCCGCGATCCTGCTTGTCGTAAGCAGGTAGAGACGGCTCCCAGCGGATGCCCAGATTGATCGTCAGATGGTCGGTAGCCCGGTAGTTATCCTGTGCATAGAGGGAGAACACCGTCTGCCGCATGTAATCGCTGAGCGCGTTGCCATCGATAAAGCCCTGGGAACTGGAAGACGCCATTTTGCCGAGCATCAAATCCGCCAGGGCGTCGCCGGTGATTTGGCCGCCAAAGCTGATCTGCCCGTTCGCTTGCTGGTTGTTGAGCGAATTGAATTGCAGTTTGCGGCCGTCAAAGCCGAAGCCGATCTGGTGCTTTCCGCGAATCCAGGTGAAGTCGTCGGACACCTGGAAGGTGTTGACGTTGAAATAACCGGGCGCGCAGGTTCCGCAAGCTACGTTGAAATAGTTGCTGATGGTGAGCTGGATATAGTTCGGGATGTTGTCATACATCTTGATACCCAGGTCATTGGGGCTGAAAAGATTCGGAGCCGAGCCGCGATTGTCGGCGCGCCGGTCGAAGGTTGCATGGAACGCGTTGACCTTCGTGGGGCTGAACGTGTAGGTGTCGCCCAAGGTCACGGTCTGCGAACGGTCGCGGTTTCCCGGGTTGGGCCCGGTGGTCAGCGCATTTTTGCCGTCGAAGAACGCTAGCGCGGTGTAGTCGTAAATGTAATAGCGGCCGTAGATCATGTGCTTATCGCTGCGCACATAGTCGACGCGGCCAATCCATTGATCGTCGGGATTGTTGGCGAGCTGGCCGTATAAATAGAGACCGCAAGGATCGCTCGATTGCGGAATGAAGCTCGTAACCAGTTTGACCGCCGCGGGATCGAATCGCGATACCGGGATTTGGTTGCCGGGGAAAGGATTCCCCGTGTTGGGATCCTTAAGTGCCTTCGCTGCTGACAGGCAGCCGCCGGTGCTCTTGGCGCCGTCGAGCACGCTGAAGTCACCGCTGAGGGCCGCGGCGGTGGGGACGTGGGCGGTTTGCTGCGCAGGGTTGCTGCGCTGGCGAGTTCCCTGGTATCCACCGAAGAAGAAGAGTTTGTCTTTGATGATGCGGCCGCCGGCCACGCCACCGAACTGATTGCGCTTCAGGGAGTCGCGCACCGGTTGGTTCACCGAACCGTTCACCTGCACCAGGCCTTTCGGACGGGCGTTCAGGTCATAGTTGCGGAGAAAGTCGAAAAGATCGCCGTGGAAGGCGTTCGAGCCGCTCTTAGTGACGATGTTGACCACGCCGCCGGGATGTAAACCATATTGCGCGGAGACCGAACTGGTCTGCACATTGAACTCCTGCACGGCATCCGGGAAGGGAATGGGGAGATTGACGTTGCTGAAGGCATCGTTATTGTCGCCGCCGTCCAACAGGTAGTTCACGCCGTTGGCCTGTCCGCCGGCCACGGAAAACGTGCCCGAACCGTTGGAGCCCTGGATATTCTTGCTGCCGGTCAGATCGCCGGCGGGCGCCGATGTCCCAAAGCCGCCGACCGTCAAAAGCTGCGTGAGGTTTCTGCCGTTGAGAGGCAGCTCGACAATGCGTTGTTGATCCGTGACCTGCGCGATGGAGTTATCCTTGGTTTCCACCATGCTGGCGTTCGCCGACACTTCCACAGTCTCGCTCACCGCGCCGATCTGCATCTGCACCGGGATTGTGACGTTGCTGGCCACCTGCAGCGTGATGCCGCTCTGCTTATAAGTCTTGAAACCGGCCGCATCCACTTCCAGGATGTAGGCGCCGGTTGGCAGGTTGGGAAGTTCGTATCGGCCAGTGGCGTCAGTGGTTACCTGGTGAACCGTCCGCCTTTCCACTTCCGTCATTTTTACAGTTGCGCTGGCGATGGAAGCGCCGCTCGGGTCCGTTACGTGCCCGTCAACTTGAGAGACCGCCACTTCCTGGGCGCGAGCCACAGGTGAAAGAGCTACGAGCAGCGCCCCGGCAAACACTGCCGCAGTGGCGAGCGCCCTAATACATCGATCCGCATAGATCATGTTAGAAACCCTCCTTGTGTCCTTCTGGAAATTGTCAAGTTTGCGCAGGGCTTTTCTGAGACCAATTAGGGGAGATGATATAGCGCGGGCAGGGGTGAAGTCAATTGGAAACTGTAATATCAGTGTGGAGCGGCCTAAAGATTTACGACAAAGGTTAATAGTAGTTAATAGTCGTGGGGGGTGAAATTGGCCGGCGGGGCAGGACCACCGGCCTCACGTATAGCTACAGCAGGTCGGATGTGGTGAAGAAGAAACGGAGCTCCTGCTCGGCAGTTTCGGGCGCGTCCGACCCGTGGATGCAGTTGCGCTCGATATTGGCAGCGAATCGCTTGCGGATGGTTCCTTCCGCCGCATTGGCCGGATTGGTTGCGCCCATCGTTTCGCGCAGTTTCTTGATGGCGTCTTCGCGCTCCAGCGCCATGACGATAATGGGACCTTCGGTCATAAACTTGACCAGTCCTCCGAAGAAGGGCCTTTCCTTGTGGACCGCGTAAAAGCCCTGCGCTTGCTTGTCGCTCAAGCTGGTCATGCGGAGGGCCACGATCTTGAAGCCCGCCTGCTGAATCATGGCCAGGATCTCACCTGCCTGCCCGGCTGCAACGGCGTCGGGTTTAATAATGGAAAACGTGCGTTCAACACTCATAAACGGTTTTTTACTTTTTCTCCAATTTCGGCCGGAGTGGAGCAGACGTCGATGCCCGCGTCCTGCATGGCCTGAATCTTGTCGGATGCTTTGCCGGAGCCGCCCGCGATGATGGCGCCGGCATGTCCCATGCGGCGTCCGGGAGGAGCGGTCTGGCCGGCCACAAAACCGATCACCGGCTTTTTCACATTGGCCTTCACATACGCCGCGGCGGTCTCTTCGGCATTGCCGCCGATTTCGCCGATCATCACGATGGCGTGAGTGTCCGGGTCCTGATTGAACAGCGTGAGCGCATCCAGGAAATTCGTGCCGATGATGGGGTCGCCGCCGATTCCGATGCAGGTGGATTGGCCGATGCCGAGCTTAGTCAACTGGCCCACCGCTTCGTAGGTCAAGGTGCCGGAGCGCGACACTACGCCCACGTGCCCTTCCTTGTGAATGGCGCCGGGCATGATTCCGATTTTGCACTTGCCGGGCGAAATCACGCCGGGGCAATTGGGTCCGATCAGGCGCGTTCCCCTGCCTTTCAGAAATTCCCAGGCGCGCACCATATCCAGCACGGGGATGCCTTCGGTGATGCAGACCACCAGGGGCACGCACGCGTCGGCGGCCTCCATGATGGCATCGGCCGCATAGGGAGGCGGCACGAAAATCACGCTGGCGGTGGCGCCGGTTTCCTTCACGGCCTGCGCCACGGTGTCGAAGACGGGCAGGTCGAGATGCTGCGTGCCTCCCTTGCCGGGGACCACGCCGCCCACCACTTTGGTGCCGTAAGCAATGGCCTGCTCCGCATGGAAGGTGCCTTCCTTGCCGGTGAAGCCCTGGACAATCAGTCGGGTATTTTGATCTACGAGTACGCTCATCTAGTTTCCTTGCGCCGCCAGTTTGACCACTTTGAACGCCGCATCGCGCATGTCTTCGCCCACCGTGAAGTTCAGGCCCGACTCCAGCAGGATCTTGCGGCCCAGTTCCACATTGGTGCCTTCCATGCGGACCACAATGGGGACCTGGATGTTGAGTTCGCGCGCCGCCCCCACCACGCCCGTTGCCAGGCGGTCGCAGCGCAGAATACCGCCGAAAACGTTGATCAGCACGGCGCGGACATTTTGATCGCTCAACAAAATGCGGAACGCGTTCTTCACCTGCTCCGGGCTGGCGCCGCCGCCCACATCCAGGAAGTTGGCGGGGCTGCCGCCGGCATACTTGATGATGTCCATGGTAGCCATGGCGAGGCCCGCGCCGTTCACCATGCAGGCCACGGTGCCATCCAGCTTGATGTAATTGAGGCTGTACTTGGAGGCTTCCACTTCGAGCGGATCCTCTTCGTTCAGGTCGCGCAGCTCGATCAGTTCCTTATGGCGGAACAGCGCGTTATCGTCGAAGGTGATCTTGGCGTCGAGCGCGTAAACCTTGCCGTCCTTCGTGAGGATGAAGGGATTGATCTCCGCCAGCGATTCATCCATCGCCATGTAAGCTTTGGCGAGCGCGGCCATGGCGGCTGACGCGGCGTTCACGCTCTCGGCGGGAATGCCGATGCCGAAGGCCAGCTTGCGCGCCTGGTAAGGCGAGAGCCCCACGCCCGGCTGCAGCGCTTCCTTGAGGATTAGCTCCGGAGTTTTGGCCGCCACTTCTTCGATTTCCATGCCGCCCGCGGCGGAAGCCATGAAGACCGGCTTGCCCTGCACGCGGTCGAGCACGATGCCCAGGTAGAGTTCACGCTCAATGGGCAGTGTCTCTTCCACCAGCAGGCTCTTCACCACGCGACCTTCGGGGCCGGTCTGGTGCGTCACCAGCGTCATCCCGAGAATCTTGCGCGCCACTTCCACCGCTTCGGCAGCATTCTTAGCCACCTTGACGCCGCCGCCTTTTCCGCGCCCGCCGGCATGAATCTGGGCCTTCACTACCACGCTGCCACCCAGGTTCTTGGCAGCCGCTTCCGCCTCTTCCACGCTGAATGCCACTTGCCCGCGCGGCACAGGGACTTTGTATTGGGCCAGGATAGCTTTGGCCTGATATTCGTGAATTTTCATGGAAATCTGCTTGTGTTAGTATGGCGGACAGCCAAACCTTTTCAATCTTATCATGTCGCTTCTTCCTTACCTGGAACGTGTCGCGCAGCGTGTGGATTTGTCCGCCCCGGAGGCGGCCAGCGCGATGCATATCATCCTCAGCGGGCAGGCCACCCACATCCAAATCGCCGCGTTTCTGATGGCGCTGCGCATGAAGGGCGAGACCGTGGATGAGTTGGTGGGATTCGCGCGCGCGATGCGGCAGATGGCCGCGCGCGTGGATGCCGGCTTAGGTGAAGGCGAGACGCTGCTGGACACTTGCGGCACCGGCGGCGGCGATGGAACATTTAACATCTCCACGATCGCGGCTTTCGTGGTGGCGGGCGCCGGAGTGCATGTGGCAAAGCACGGGAACCGGTCGTACTCGTCGGCGTGCGGCAGCGCCGATTTGCTCGAGTCGATGGGGATCGACATTGCGTTTACGCCGGAGAATGCGGCGCGCGCGATTCGCGAGGTCGGCATCGGATTTTTGTTTGCGCCGCACGTGCACAGTGCCATGATGCACGCCGCGCCAGTGCGCGCCGAACTCAAGATGCGGACGGCTTTGAATCTGCTGGGGCCGCTGACCAATCCGGCGGGCGCGAATGCGCAGCTTGCGGGCGCTCCCTCGGAGACGGCGGCGGAGTTGATCGCGGGAGCCCTGGCGCAACTCGGGCTGCGGCGTGGGTTCGTGGTTCACGGGTCGGACGGGCTCGATGAGATCACCACTACGGGGTCCACGCTGGTGTTCGAAATTCGCGAGGGCTCGGTAGAGCGTCGCACATTGGAGCCCTCGGATTTCGCGGTGCGGACGGCGCGTCCGGAGGATTTGCGCGGCGACAGCAAGGCTCGGAATTGTGCGATTGCGGAAGAGGTGCTGAAGGGTGTACACGGACCGCATCGCGATATCGTACTAGTGAACGCGGCGGCGGCTTTAGTGGCGGCGGGTAGGGTGGAGACTTTCTTGGAGGGGATGGCGATCGCCGCAGTGTCGATCGATAGCGGGGCCGCCCGGAAGAAGGTTGAAGCGCTCGCCAAATTTAAGTAGCTGTCAGCCAACCGTTCCGAGCCGCGACCGTAAGGGAGTCGGTTGCCTCATGTTTCGGAAACGACTCACCTGGCCAATGCTGCTGCCGCTCGTTTCGAGCGTACATCGAACGGACCGGCGGCAAGCGCCTTCACTGGATGGCGAATGCTCCACGCGTCGAGCGAATCCCAGAAAGCCGGATCTTCCTGGCCCATGACCCACGCCGAGATGCCTACGAATCCCATCTCGTGCGCCAGCTGCATTTTGCTACCCAGGCTGCGCGCATTCTCGAACCATAACTCGGTGCGGTGGCCGTTAGTGTCGAACGACACGTGCGGCGAAACCTGCTTCTCATCCCACTCCGCCTCGGTGCTGGCCAGCGCGGCGGCGGCATCCGAATAGCGTGCAGAGCGTCCCCGCCACTTGCGAGGCGCGCCGGTTTCCGTGGCTTCCCAACGCATGGCGTAAAAGGGAACCCCGAGGGAAATCTTCTTCGCCGCCATAGTGCCCGCCGAGTACTCGGCGATGCGTTTGGTCCAGGGCAGGCTGGCCACTGGGCCGGGGTCGGCTGTGGCTCCATGCTCGGCATAGGCCATCACGCTGATGAAGTCGGCCACATCGCCCATTGCGGAATAGTCGTAGATGCCGCTCCAATTGTCGTAGCCTGAGTTGTTGCCTTTGCGCGTATCGTTGGAGCGTCCCACGATGGCCGCGCTGAGTTGCAAGTGGTGTTTGTGGAACTCATGGGCGGCTTCGCGGAAGAAGACCGTAAACTTGTCGCGGTACGTGTAGTGGATGTTTTCGTAGTCGAACTGAAAGCCGAGGTAGCCGTCGCGCAGGGCGTAGTAGACCAGGTAGCGGATAGCTCGGGCGCGTGCTTCGGGCGAGTCGAGGACGGTGTGCATCAGCGGCTGGTTGAAGCCTCGATTGGTGACGAGCGGGGTGACCGCGACGTGGTTCTCGGCGGCTATCTGCATCACTTCGGAAGGGACTTCGCCCGCGATGAAACCCTGCGCGTCCATGGAGAACGTCTGCGGAGCGATGATGGAGATCTGGCGGGCGTGGGCTTTGAAATCGGCGATGGAATCGGGGCGATTCACCAGGTACATCAAGGTGGTTACGGCCGGTCTGGTCTCGGCAGCGGCAGTAGCAGCCAAGGCCAGGACCGGCCAGAGTTTATTCATGAGCGCAGTTTAACATCGGGTGGCCCGCGCTACTTTACCTCCAACTGAATGGGACGGGCCACAGCGTTCACTGCGGGATCGTAGTATTCATACACCTTCGATTGGAACGTTTTCGCGCGGATGGGATACTTCGCTCTCAGCCGATATTGGAAGGTCACCGTTTCGCCGGGCTTTACGCTGTCCAGGTACAGGATCGCCTGCGTTGCGGTCAGGCTGAACTTTTGCAGATGACCTTTCTTCTCCTGGTGAGCCTGCAAGTCTTCACTCAGAAGGTCGAACCCCGGCGGAATTCCGAGGTCGAGCATCACCATATTGGCAGGTTTGGCCAGGTTGTTCTTGATAGTGGCGGTGGCAGTAGCCAGATCGTTCTGCGCCAGAGTTGTGCGGTCGTAGGTGACGTCGATGGAGAGCGGTTCGCCCGCGGGCTTCTTGTCCCATGGCACGAAGTACCGGCCCACGATCTGATAGGCGAGTCCTCCCTTACCGTTGAACTTCAGCGACACATCGTTGGATTGGCCATCGAACACGAATTGATGGAGCAAGTCGTTGTTGTCGGCGGTCAGCGTCAGCGTCTTAGCTGGCTGGCCGTTGAGGCTGATCTCGACCGTCCCGCGGACGTCGGCCGCGCCCTTTTGCGTGGAGAGAAGAAGCGCGCGCAGCGCCATGATGGTGGCCTGCGTGGTGCCCCATGCTCCCGACGCGTCCTTTTTCGCTGCGATGTAGCTGAGGGCCTTGCTGGCCGTGGTGGAAGCCTGGCCCCACTTGAGCAGGCCCTGCACGGCGAGCCCGGTGGTTTCCACCGCGGCGCTCTCGCCTGTGGCATAGACGCCGGTCTCCTGCGAGTTCCACCACACCCGATCGTCCTTCTCGGTGCGTGCATCGAGCAGGAGTTGCATGGCGCGATTGGTGAACTCGCGATCCTTACCGTAATCGACGGCGAAGTTGGCGACCACCGCGAGTGTGTACGGGTCGGCCTTCCCGTCCATGTGAGCCGCCACGAATTGGCGGGCCTTCTCCACGGCCGGCCCTTGATAGCCCGTGTTGGCGAGCGACCAGCCCAGGTAAGCCGCGATGCGCAGCGGGTCTGTGTTGAAGCGGTTGGTAGCGCCTTCGTTGATGAACTGAGTGTCGGGCTTCCAACTGCCGTCGGGCTGCTGCTGGCCGGCAATCCACTGTTGGGTGCGGTGGATCAGGTTAGGATCCACCTCGTGCACCTTGGCCATATCGGAGAACTCCATCAGGCCATAACCCGTCAGAATTTTGTTGGCGGGCGCGCTGCCGAACCAGGAGAAGCCGCCGCCTGGAACCTCGAAGGTGAGCAGCCGCTGGTAGCCGTTGACGATGAAGCCCTCGGCCTTGGCGTGCACCTCAGGCGTGAGCTTGTTGGCGTGCTTCATGTAGTCCAGCGCCAGCACGTTGGGGTAAGTCGAACTGGAAGTCTGTTCGAAGCAGCCGCCCGGCATGCGCAGAATGCTGTCCATGCCTTCGATCACCTGGCTGAGCGGCCCGGGGTAAAGGCGCACCAGCACCTTGCTGGCATCGGGGATGGCGCCGGCGGGGAAGTTGAGAGTGTGGGCGATGGTGCTTTCCAGGCGGCCGTTGAAGACCACGCTCTGCTCGCGTCCATTCGGGATCACTTCGATTTCGCGCACCACGATGTCGGACCGATTGGCCGCGCCCTTCATGTGGGCCGAGAGAGTGAGTTTAAACTTGCCGATGCGTTTGGCTTCGATGGTGAATTGCGATCCTCCCACCCGTCCAGGCTCGACTCTCAGCGATTTATCGGCGGTATCCTGCGCCAGCGCGTACCAGTCGGCGGGCTGCAATTGCAGGCCGACGTCACCGGCCGCCGAGGCGTAGTTGTAGACGCCGATCGGGATGGAGACGCGGTCGCCCTGCGTGAGGGTGACCGGCAGGTCGAGATCGACGAAGAAATCCTGAAAGACTTTGAGGCTCGATGTGCCGCTGCCCAGCAGGCCGCGCGCGGTGGAGGCCATCAGGGCCATGCGCCATGTGGTGATGGAATCGGCCATGGGAATCGTGATACTGGCGACGCCGTGCTGGTCCGTAACGATCTCGGGGTTGATGTAGAGGGCTTCGGGGAAGTAGGAACGGACGCGCGCGCCGGCGGCTACTTCGGGGGCGCCGCCCGTGTCGGTGCTCATTTTCTTGAGGACCGCCAGGTCTTTGCCGTCCACCACTCCATTCACTGCCAGCATGGTCGCAGCCTCAGGCCTCACCTCTACCATGTCCGCGCGATCATTGAGCGGCATGTCCGCTGCTTTGCGCGCGAATCCCACTGCGCCTGCCATGCCCGCCTGCATGGCGAACGTGGGTCGAGCCGCCAGGGCTGGGGGCATTGGCGTCACCACCACCTTCCCGCTCGCCACCTGTAAATGTGCCGAGAGGACGGCGCGATCTCGCGCATTGATCGTGAGCTTCACCGCGGTCGTCACGGAGCCGTCGGCAACGGTGATCTGATAGTCGCCGGCGGGCAAGGCCGAGAATCGGAATGCGCCTTCGGTATTGCTGGTAGCGCTACGCATTTGGCCGGTGGCCACCTCGCGGGCCGAGATCAACACGCCTTCCACGGCGCCGCCTTTCGGGTCGGCCACCACCCCCGAGATGTCGGCGCGACCGTTGTAAGGGCCGCGATCGTGCTCGATGTTGACGTCGATGCCGCTGGGGCCTGAGTTGGCTCGGGCGACGATCTTGGGTTCGCGGACGGAGAGATAGGCGTACAGATCGTCAGCGCTGTTGAGTCGCTTATCCGGGCCAGCACTGCGGACCATGTAAGTTTTTGCGGGACCGCCGTAAGAGACGCTGGTGATGCTCAGTTTGCCGCCCCAGGCATCCGGCAATTCCAGACCTCCGGCCAACTGGCGGCGCGCCTGCTCCACGAAACGCGTATGGTAGTCGCCCATGTATTGCGCGAACTTTGCCTGCGACACGTGCCTTCCCGCCTCGGCCTCGAAGCCGTTAGTGTTTACCATCTCGGTGGCGGCGAAGAGCGCACGGGCGGCCTGGTTCTGGCGGGCCACCACCGGTTCCACTACGTCCGACATGCCGATGGACTGGATCTCGTAGCGCGGCTTCATCGCCTCCTGCTCGAGATAGAAGAAGACTTTGGCGAAGCCGGGCTGCTTTTCGGCCAGCGCGAACACGGCCTCGTCCACCACCTGCAGGCCCAGTGCCGCCTGCACGCCTTCGCCCTGCGAGTTGGTGACGCGGAAGCGAATGCGCGCATCGTCGCCCGGCTTGTAGACGGTTCCGTCGGCGGTGGCTTCGATCTTGAGCTCGTCAGCTGGCTGCACGAACAGCAGTCGATGATCGCCGATGGGGCGCGCGTCGCGTCCGAAGAGGTAGGCGTTGCAGTCCAGCGTGCCAGCCAGGTCGGGAGTGGCGGGAATCGTGAGTGTGGCCTGACCATCGACGACATCGAGATCGCGGGTGAGGACGGTCTGCCCGTCCTTGATGACATCGACGTACGCTGCGCCGCGCGGCTTGGTGGCAAAGACCTTGAGCTGGATGGAATCGCCGGCGCGGTAGATGGCGCGTTCGGTGCGAAGCAGAATCTGGTCCGGTCCCTGCCGGACTTGCAAGTGCAGGGACGTGGAAGCGCGATTGCCCTGCGCATCGCTGGCTTCGATCTGGAGATTCTCGGCGCCGGGTCCGGCGCGAGTCTGACGACCGCCACGCCGCCCGCATCGGTACTCACGCTTTGGCCGTGCACCTTGACGGTGGTCGCGGCGGGCTTGCCATCGGCATACGACGTGAGTACGAAGACCTGGTTTTCCAGGTTGGGAATGAGCGTCCCGCCCTCCGGGACGGCGGTGATGAGCAGCGGCGACTGGCTCACGGTGACGGGTTCACCGCGCATTTCAGAATGGCCGGCGGTATCCTTCACGGTGGCTTGCACCAGTGCGCGAATGGCGCCGTGATCCAGCGGATTGCCTGCGAAATAGCTGGGCAGGGTGAGGTCGAATTTGTAAGCGCCGTCCGCATCGGTCTTGCCTTGCGATGGTGTGGAGTCGACGATGGCGACGTCCATGGCTGAGGCCTTCACGGTCACCTCGCCGGCGTCCACAGGCTTGCCGAAAAAGTAGTTGGCGCGCACCGTGCCGGTCACGTGATCGCCCGGTCGATAACCGTGGGCGGCCTTACCGGTGAACTCGATGGCCACTTTGAATTTGGGGAGCACATAGCGCTCCACGTTCAGGGACAGCTCGGCGCGATTATTTTCCATGATCGCGCGCAGATGATACGTGCCCAGGTTGACTTCGGTGGCCAGGCTGAACTCTGCCGATGCGATGCCGTACGCGCTGGTCTCCGTTGCCTGCTTAAAGACCTTGTTGCCGCGCGAGTCCTCGAGCTCGAAAGTGAGCGGCCGGCGCGCAGTGGCCTGATGGTTGGCGCGGTCCAAAGCGAGCGCGCGCACGTGGATGGTCTGGCCGGGTTGGTAGAGCGGCTTCTCCGTGGTGAGCAGGATCGACGCCTTATCTTCGATTCGCACCTGCTGGGTGACTTCGGTGGAACCGAGAGGCGTGTCGGCGATGTAGTGGAGTGTGTGACTGCCGGTCATGGCCGCGGGGAATCGGAAGCGCGCGTCCGCGGCCCCTCGGCGATTGACGGGGCCTGTGAAGACGGTGCGACCATCGAGTTCCACGCGCACCGACCCCGTGCCGGCGATGGGTTCGTTCTTGGAGTCAGTCACAATCACACGGACGGCGGCCGTGCCTCCCGCCAGATAGGTTTGCTGTCCAAGAATGCGGATCACGGGCATGCGCAGAATTTGGGAAATCGACTCGGTGTCTTCGAGCGGCGCGCTATTGCCGTCTGCATATGTGAAGCGGTAGCGCAGGCGTTGCCACACAAGGTCGTCGATGGCGAGTGGTTTGGCGATGTTCAGATCCTCCTGCCAGGCGCCGGAGGCTTCGACTCGTCGTTCCGAATGAGCGAGCACGACGTCGGCGGGATCGAGTACGTCGACGGTCAAAGTGCCTGGGCCGGGATGGGGCGCGGTGCAGGGGATGCTTACGTGCAAAGCGCCGCGCGAGTAAGTGGCGGAAAGCGATTCGCCATTAGTCGGACTTCCCTGGAAGGATTCCACAACAGCTACGAGAAGGGCAAACGCAAAAATCAACATGAACCGGCGATTCATAGCAAAGCTCCTGATCGCGTTCTGTAAGTCTCAGTCACAGCGCGTCATTCAGGAGATTGCGCGAGTCGGGAGATCCTTTCACCCGTTCTTGCAGGAAAAGAAGGCAGCCCGCGGGAGTGGCGATTACAATTGGTTCATGATCAGCAGACGGACCGCTTTGGGCGGGATGCTTTTCTTGGCTCGGGTGGCTCGCTCCAAGGCCTCGCAGCCGGCCACCGCCGTGAACTTCGCGGTTCCGGCGCATGCCTGCGATTGCCATACCCATGTGTTCGGCGATCCAGCTCGCTATCCCATGTGGAGTGGGCGCTCCTATACTCCCGAGCCCGCCTCGTCCGGTGAGATGACAGCGCTGCATCAGGCTCTGCACATGGAGCGCGTGGTGATCGTGACGCCGAGCATCTATGGCACGGACAATCGGGCGACTCTCGATGGCATGAAGGTTCGCGGGAGGAATGCGCGTGGCATTGCGGTGATCGACGAGCGGACTCCCGAGAGCGAACTCGACGCGATGGATCGTGCGGGCGTGCGCGGTATCCGATTAAATCTGACCAACGCCGGTATCAGCGATCCTGCCGTGGTACGGCAGCGCTTTCAGGCGGCCGCGGCGCGAGTGCGCCGATTGAAGTGGCATGTGCAAGTCTTGACGACGCCGGCGGTGATCGCTGGTATTAAAGGCGCGGTGCAGGATCTCGCAGTGCCCGTGGTGTTCGACCATTTCGGCGGGGCGGTGGCCGTGGATGGTTTGGAGCAGCCGGGCTTCGCGGATCTGGTGGAGTTGGTGCGGTCCGGGAATGCGTACGTGAAGATCTCGTCGGCCTATCGCGTTTCGAAGTTGGCAGACTATTCCGACGCGGCGCCGTTCGCGAAGGCGCTGATCGCCGCCAACACCGATCGCATCGTTTGGGGCTCCGACTGGCCCCATCCCGATTCCGCGCCGATGCCGGGCCGCAAAGCCACGGACCTTGCGCCGCTGCTGCAGGTGGACGACGGACAAGTGCTGAACCTGCTTCCGAAGTGGGCTCCCGATGCGGCCGTGCGCCGCAAGATCCTGGTGGAAAATCCGCAGCGACTGTACGGCTTCTAGGGCGGGATGTTAACTTATTACCTTATGCGTCCAGCCCGGTTTGCGGTTCTTTTCGGAGTGTGTTTCCTGGCGGGCATCGGCATTTTGCTGCTTCCGCCGGTGCAGGTGGTGGATGGGCAATTCTCGCGCGGGCTGGTGAAGATCGCGCACGGCCTGATCGGAATGTGCGGTGGCAGGGCATCGCTCGATGGCGCGGTGCTGCGCGCTCCCACCGGCTTCGCTGTCGAGATGCGCGATGGCTGCAATGCCGTGAACGTCACGATTATGCTGTGGGCCGCCGTGCTCGCGTTTCCCGCTTCGTGGAAGATGAAGGCACTCGGGCTGGCGGCCGGTAGCGTCATCATTCAGATGGTGAACATGGTCCGCTTCATCAGCCTTTTCTACATTGGGCAGTACAGCATGTCGTGGTTCGATTTTGCGCACGGGTATCTTTGGGAGAGTTTGCTGGTGCTCGACACCATGGTGGTCTTCTGGCTGTGGGTGAACCGCGTGTCGCGCGCCGCTGCATCGAATGCCGGTGCTTAAGCCTCACACCCGGTTTCTGCTGCGCGGGTCGTCCCTGCTGGCCGCGATGCTTGTGCTGTGGTGGTTCGTGCTCCTGAACCCTTTGCTCTATCTGCTTAGGGAGTCGGCGAGCGCCTTTGCGGGGATGGTGTTGGGCCGAAGTTCGAACCCATTCATCACGGAGACATCGACCGGCGATTGGACGGTGGAGGCGCCGCTGGAAGCCGTGGCGCCCGGCACACCGGAACATCCTGCTCCTATACAGGTTCACTCCATCGATTTCGATATGGCGCGGTCGGATGCGGGCGCTTTCACCTTCGGGCTGCCGGTCTATTGGGCGATCGTTCTGGCGGCGCCGGGCATCCGCCGCAGTTTGCGTCCGCTGCTGTTGGGCACCCTGGCGATGTCGGTGGTGGAGATTGTGCTGCTGCTGATCTTCGCGGAATTGCTGGCACATAAGACCGCGGCACAATGGTCGGCGACTCCCAGTGCGGTGGCGAACTGGTTTTATCGTTTCGGGGATTATCTTCTGATGAGCGTGATCCCTTATGTCGCGCCGTTTGTAGTCGCGATTTGGCTGCATGACGATTTGCGGAGGCAGATTGTTCAATTGGGGAGCGGGCGCCCGCTCCCCAGTCAGGAAAAGGCGCCCGCGCCTTCGCCTCGCGGAAAACGTCGCGGCCGCTCCCACTAGGTGCTTTAAGCGGCGGCAGTGTCTGGCTGCATGAGTCCGAAGATATAGCCGTCCAGGTCTTTGCAGTAGGCCAGCCATCCGACTCCCGGGATGGGCATCTTTGGCACCACGCACTGGCCTCCGTGGCTCGCGACGTTCTTTAGCGTCTCGTCCAGATTGGCCACCCCGATGGTGTTGACGCAAGGTTGATTGGGGTCGCGACGGCGCATCAGACCTCCGTTGATTCCGGGTTCTGCGGCGTCTCCGGTGTTGATGACCCAATACTCCATGGGTCCGCCCCATTTCTCGAACTTCCAACCGAAGAGCTCGGTGTAGAAGGCGATGGCCCGTTCCGGATTGTCGGACGGGATCTCAAAATGAACTGGTCTTGGCAAGTCTCTCTCCTTTGATACCGGCGCGCTGCGTCAGGAAGCCTAGAATGGCTCCGGTGACGAACCCCGGCAACATGATTTCGATATAGTAATGCTTCCCGCTTGGCTGCGGTATCGCAGCGATGGCGAAGGCCAGCGCCAATCCCAATACCGCCCCGAAGGCGATGCCCCACGGAACCGAGTCCACCTTGCGGGCGAACCAGCCGCTGAGCATTCCCACGATCAGGCCCTTGAAAGAACTGCCCACCATAATGCCTGCGATCCCCGGACGCACTTCCGGCGTAAACCAGGCAGTGGCTCCGTCGATGGCGCCCAGTACGAGTCCGAAAACCACACCGGCGACGATCTTGTTCATTGGCGCGTTGCCCCCTTCCCCTGTTTATTCCGCGTCGGCGGAACTTCCTTTAATAATTCTCGCAATGCATCGGCGGCGATCCATCGCGCCGACGGTGTTCCCTGATCGCGAATCTCCCGGGCCGCCACGATAGCCTTGCGCCGCAGGTTCGGATTGCGCTTGCCGATCTGGCGGAGCGCCCAGTTGACCGCCTTCTTCACCATGTTGCGATCGTCGGATGCCCCTTCCGCGATCAGCGGCAACAGGGCTTCGAAGCGCTCGTCAGGCGACTTCTTGTCCTTAACCGCGAGCCCGGCCATCAAGGAGAAGCCGGCTCGCTTCACGAACTCGTGTCTGGCGGCGGCCCATTCCGCAGCCTTATCCCATGCGCAGGGAGTATATCGAAAAAGGTTGTGGCAGGCATGGTCGCAGATATCCCAGGAGTCGAAGTCACGCGCCCAGCGGTTCATCTGGCGGGGCGTGAGCCGATCGAGTTCTTCAACCAGGGTGGCCAGGATGCGCGCTTCGTGAACGCCCGATTCCCACAGCTCCTCGGCCAGTCGATGGTCCTTTCCTGCCTGTTTCGCGAGCGCGCGGATGATGGGCACTGGCACTCCGAGTGTGCCCTCGGTGCTGATGCCGTATCGCGCCATACCCGCGACGTTGGCGGCGTTGCCATGCGATCGCAAGATGGCGAGGGCTTCGGCGGCGGTCATTTAATACTCCACGTTGATGAGGAATAGACCCTTAGCGGGTACGGTGGGGCCGCTGCGGGCCGGCAATGTGGCCACATCGGCAATGTTCCCCTTGCCCGCTTCGATCAGCGTGCCCACCAGGTTGCGCACCATGTGCTTGAGGAACCCGCTGCCGCGAACTCGGTACGTCAGCCGTCCGGGCGCGCCCTCGAGTGTCGATGAGTAGATGGTGCGGACTTTGCTGCGACCCTCGGCGTCACGTTCATCCGACGCGGCGAACGCCGTGAAATCGTGCTCGCCTTGGAAGGTATGTGCGAGGGCGCACATGCGGTCTTCGTCCAGAGGATAAGGATAATGATGGACGAAAGGCCATTCAAAAGGACTGCAGATTTCGGTGCGTACGATTCGGTACTCGTATGTTTTGGCCCTGGCCTGGAAGCGTGGGTGAAACTCCGGCTCAGCCTCCTCGGCATCGAGTACACGGATGGAGCGCGGCAGCAGGCGGTTCACGGCATGTCGAAGATTCGTCACCGGGATAGGGTTTTCCAGGGTGAATGCGGCCACCTGCTCCAGCGCGTGAACACCGGCATCGGTGCGGCCCGACCCCGCTACGCTCACCGGCTTGCCCTCTATTTCGGAAAGGATGCCTTCCAGCGCGCCCTGAATGGTGGGGAGTCCGGGCTGGACCTGCCAACCGTGAAACGCGCCGCCATCGTACGCCACTTTTATCCGAATGCGACGCATCAGGTTGGGCGCGAGCCCGGCTTCACCGCTGGAATTCCCAGCTTGCACATCGGGCACTCGTCGGGATAGTGCGCCGCTACCTGCATGGTGGCAAGCGCCACGCGGGGAACGCCGACGTCGGCCTTGCCGCCGCTGCGGTCGATGATGGAACCGGCGGCCAGGACCCGGGCTCCCAAACCTTGCAGGACTTCGATGACGTCCACGGTGCTGCCGCCGGTGGTGATCACGTCTTCGATGACGACGGCGGTCTGTCCCTTTTCGATGGTGAAGCCGCGCCGCAGCGACATCTTTCTGGTTTCGGCGTCGCGCTCGGTAAACAGGAACGGCGTGCCGAGAGCGCGGGCGACTTCGTGGCCGATGATCAGGCCGCCCATGGCAGGCGACACCACCAACTGGATGGGCTCCGCCGCCAGCGGACGAATCTGCTCGGCCAGCAGTCGGCCGAGTTTCTCCGCGGCTGCCGGATGCCGCAGCACCAGCGCGCACTGCAGATATTCGGAGCTGTGCAACCCGCTGGTGAGTCGAAAATGGCCTTGTAGATATGCGCCCGTGGAGCGGAAGAGTTCCAGAATCGATTCAGCCTGGGGGGTCATGTAACGACACTATAACATCGACGCAAAACGTGCGTGGGATGCACCCGAATGGTGGTGGTATTCGGCCGGCTGCGGTGCGGATTGCAAGATTTACCAGCCCGGTGACGACCTCGTGCCACTTCGGTGCAAGTAGTTGACACGTACGTGCCAACCTTGCATACAGTCGCCGCAGATCGGTGCCTGGACCACATGATTCTAAACGAAATCTGGTTTGGTTAGCGGATTGCTCTATAGGGGGCGTGACTACGATTGAACAGGCCCACGAAGCGACGATTGATCTCCTGCATCGTCCCCGCCTAATGAGTCACCTCGCAAGCATCCTACCAGCTGTCCTCTAAATCCTCACAATCATCGCTTCATGGGCCTGTCAGATTGCCGAAGGGCAATCTCCGTCCGGCCGACGAGCCAATCGACTGCGGCAATCTTGCCGCAGGGGCGGCGAACTTCTCCGAGTCGGGTACGATAGATTCATGGCCAAAGCAATGTTTGAGGTGACGTGCCCGTGCTGTGATGCGATTCTCAAAATCGATCCGGAGACTCGCGCGATCATTGCCCATACGGTTCCGGTTAAGCCTCCTCCGATTGAAGATTTGGCCAGTGAAGTTGCCAAATTGAAGGGAGCCGGCGCGAGGCGGGAAGAGCTCTTTCAGAAACACTTTGAGGCGGAAAAGTCGCACGGAAAGGTTCTCGAAAAAAAGTTCGATGAGCTGTTTAAGCGCGCCAAGGAAAATCCCGATTTGACGCCGCCAAAGCGCGACATCGATTTGGATTAATCGTTGCACTTAGCTCGTGTGTCTTCCTGCCTCAGGTGGGGCGGGCTTCAGCCTGCGCGGGGCTTCAGCCCCGCCGACCTATACCGCCTTTAACAAGTTCTCAGCGAACGGCCACTCTTCGTCTATCCACGTTGCATCGACACGGAAGCCCGCGGCCCGAGCCATTTCCGAGATTTGGCGGGGCACAAACTTGTGGCACGATTCCGTGCGGATGGTTTCATTCGCAGCGAAACTCACCACCATGCCGGCTTTGCGGATATTGACCGACTGGTTCTTCAACGATCGCAAATGCATTTCGATACGCTGCGCTTCTTCGTTGTAGATGGCCACGTGCTGGAACTGGCGGATTTCGAAGTCTGCATCCAGTTCGCGATTGATGCGCGCCAGCAGGTTTAAGTTGAACGCCGCCGTGACGCCGATGGGATCGTCATAGGCGCGAATCATCGTCTCCACCGGTTTCACCAGGTCAGTGCCTAGCAGCAGGGCATCGTCCGGCTGTAGAGATTGCCGGACGCCGTACAGAAAATCGATTGCCGCATCGGGTTCGAAGTTGCCGATGGTGCTGCCAAGGAAGAGCACCAGCAGCGTTTGATTGTGGCCGCGGCGCTCGGCGACGGTTTGCAGACCGTCCAGGTAATTGGCTTCCTGAGGAAAGATGTCGCCGTACTCCGCCAGCTCGTTCACGCACTTGGCCAGCGCCGAGGCGGAAACGTCGATCGGATAGTAGGCGATCGACTGCCGCTTGCGCAGTTGCCGCAGCACTGGACGTGTCTTGGCTCCGGTGCCGCTGCCCAGCTCAGCCACCATCACATTTCCGGTCAGCCGCGCCACCAGTTCCTTGCTGTGCAGATCGAGAACGCGGGCGTCGGCTCGCGTCAGTCCGTATTCTGGAAGACAGGTGATGGCTTCAAAAAGTGTGGAGCCCACATCGTCATAGAAGTAGCTGCAAGACAGCGTCTTCTGCGGCGCGCGGGAGAGTCCGCAACGCACGTCCTGCGCGAATTGACTTTCCAGAACTTGCGCGTACATCAGGACTCTGCCAGACGGAAGCCGGCATAGATGTAAGGATACGAGGGCCGGAACCAGTTTCTGAAAGATGGCCGCAGGAAGCAGGCGGCGGTGCGAGGCGAAGCGCCTTTCAATACGTAGTGCTGATTGTCGAAGAAGGGCTCGGAGTAGTTTTGATAAAACGGGAACGGTTCGAAGCCGGCGAAGGGGGCGAAGATGGTGGAGGTCCACTCCCAGCCGTTGCCGTAGAGATCGAGCCCGCCGCGCTCGGGAATAGGATCCCAATGGCGGAAGTCGAAATTGCCGTCGGCGGCCCGAGGCGCCACGCTGGCGGCGCGGTGAAATTCAGGCTCGGTGATCAGGCGCTTGCCGCTCCATTGCGCATAGGCTTCCGCCTCACGCAGGGTCACGTACACAGGGCAATCGAGCGGCAGGGGCGCTTCGCAGAACATGCCGCGATAGAACCAGCGGCCTGCGTGCTCTCTCCAGAAAAAGGGCGGCGCGGCGCCTTCCGCGACGAACGCGAGATACTCGCCGTTGGTAATCTTGCGCTCCGAAACGGAAAAGGCCGGCACGTCCACCGTGTGACGATTGAATTCGTTGTCCCATCCGAAGCCTTCGTCCGCATTTATGCCGAGCGTGGCGGGACCGGCCGGGACGTGCCGCATCCGCGCTTCCGTCAGAGCGCCGGTGCCATGCGATGTCATCTGCGCCGTCGGCAGCTTACGCTCGTACGGCAGGCCATGAAGAATGTACGCGAACGTTTCGGCGTGCATCAAACGGTGCTCGATGGCCACATGCAGAAGCTGCTCCGGTACCTGATCGAGCAGGTCGTCCAATTCGTCGCGGGTGCCCTGGTTGTAGCGCTCCACTTCTGCCATGGACGGCCAATCTTTCGGCTGGTCGGCAGGGAGTTGGCCGGGCGCGGGATCGATGCCGAAGGCGAAGAGTTGGTCGAAGGTGGGATGGAACGATCGCCGGTCCAGGGCGTAACGCGCAATCAGGTTCCAATCGAACGCTTCCACGTGGCCCAGATAAAAAATGATCCGATTGCGTTCCGGGATGGGCCGTTCGTAAAGGGAATCGGGGCGAACCAGTTGGAACAACTCGTCCGTGAGTTGGCGGGCGTTGGCTAGAGAATGGCCCAGGTCAGTTTGCGTCCGCATAAGCCGCTTCTACAGTCTACCTGACGAGGCAAGGTCGTGCTGTGAGGGTTGGCACAAAAGCGTGGCGTCGGTGGTCGAAGCCACCGGCGATCTTGTCTTGCATCGCCCTACTCCACATGGGGCTTGAAGCCGGCCTTTTCCATTGCCTGATGTGCGGCTTCTACGGCTTCAGGCAGGACGTAAAAGAACGCTCCGGTGCGCACGCTGCGGAATACCACTCCTCCTCGATATTCGTCCGCTTCCACACCGTAATCCAATCCCGCTTCGGTGAGCGCCGTCTCCAGCTTCAGCGCGTCGCGCAGCCGTTTGGCGATGTACACCAGCACCGGCTCCTTGCCCTCGAAGAACTCCGCATCCTGCTTCATCGGAAATTTTCGATCATCGCCAGGTTGGTTTGGCGGCGGTCTGTCTTGGGATAGAGCACCCACTTTCCGTCGGGCGAGATAGAGAACCCGTCGAAGAGATCGGCGTCCTTGACGCGCAGAACAGGCTCGCTCTTGGCCGACGCAAAGTCGTAAAACTCGATCACCATGGCTCGCTGGCTGCGATCGAACACGCTGTAGTAGAGTCCCGTCTTGACCGCATGCATGGGCGCGCGCACTAAGTCGTGATCGGGGACGATGAACTCTTCCTCTTTGTCCTTCTTGTCCTTGCTTTTCTCGCCGTCGCCTTCTACGCTCGCGTCGCTGGGCGTTCGCCAGATCCTGCCGCGGCTCCAATAGAAGACCCACTTTCCGTCCGCCGATTCCTCGGGAAAGCCGGAGCCAAAGCGGCGGGTCAGCCGCTTGCGATCGGAACCATCCGCCGCCGCGCGCCAGATCTGCGGACCGGAGGAAAACACAATCGACTTTCCATCGCGCGACCACGATGCTTCAAACGCGTCGCCCATGATGCGCGTTACCTTGCCGCCGGCCGCGGGCACCGTGTAGAGTTGCAGGCCGTTCTGCCCACGCGTTTCGAAGAGGATGGTGTTGCCGTCAGGCGACCATCTCGGATTGCGCATCCGCGGCCCGTCGAGCCGCGTAATTTGCACACGGTCGCCACCCTTAGCGTTGCCCACCCAGATTTCGGGCGCGCCGCTCTGCTCGGAAACGCTGGCGACCTTCGTGCCGTCGGGCGACCATGCAGCGCCTGTCTCGCGCGCCGCCGAGCGGATGGCCTGCCGTTCCTGCGGCTCGTCGAGCGATCCCAGATGCGCCAGCCAGATGGCCGACACATTCGGGCTCTCCGTGAAGGCCATCCGGTAGCCCTTGGGCGCAATCGCCGGATAGCTGGCGTGATTTCCCGCCATGAAAACTTCGCGTGGACTGCCGCCATATGCCGGCAGCCGCCACAAACGCCAGCCCGGACCGCGATCCGAAGCATAAATCACGTCCTGCCCGGCGATAGACCAGGTCAGGCCGCGAACCAGATTGCTGTCGAAGGTGAGCGGCCGCGGGTGCGCACCGTTGAGATCGCACAGAAAAATGTCGGCATGGTCCTGATCCACTTTGCGGACGAATGCCAGCGCCTTGCCGTCGGGCGAGATGGCGGGGCTGTTA
This sequence comes from uncultured Solibacteraceae bacterium, assembly GCA_963815475.1. Classification (GTDB taxonomy): domain Bacteria; phylum Acidobacteriota; class Terriglobia; order Bryobacterales; family Bryobacteraceae; genus Sulfopaludibacter. The sequence continues at coordinate 6,212,409 of CAWFHD010000003.1, forward strand.
TCGCCTTGCGAACCTTCGGGTGGAGTCGTGATGCGCTGCAGCGCGCCGGTCTTGACCGACAGCATCGAAATCGACGGGACCTGCTTTTCGCCACCCACCACTACCGCCAGCGATTGGCCGTCCTTAGTCCAGGCAATGGAAGGGGTGGGGACGGACTCATCGTCTACGGCATCGAACTCCGTGACCTTGCGTTCTGCGCCTCCTGCCGAGGGAAGCAGAATCACTTGCGCCTTCCCTTCGTCCACGCGCAGAAACGCCAACGTGGCGCCGTCGGGGGACCACACCGGACCGACGTCGTTGGCGCTGCCATTGGTCAATTGCGTGGCCGCGCCGGCGGTCACCGGTCGCACGAAAACGTGGAAGCCCTCATCGGCGGTAACCTGCGCGCTGTAGGCCACTTTCTGCCCATCGGGCGAGAAAGATGGATAGGCCTGCGTGCCGGTTTCCGTGGTGAACGCGGTGCGTTTCTGCTCCACGACGGGGCCGCTCGCGAGCCTTCCCAGCAGCGTCACCACGCCGCCGAAGGCGCAAAGGCCCAATGCCAGTAGAACCGCCGGACGGCGGGCCAACGTCGCGGATTTCATATGTTCGATTATCGCCTTTCTCAGGTACGCAGGCGCGCGACGAATTGTTCCACCAGTGGCGCCCCTTTCGAGGGAACACGATGGCCGCCATCGAGCAGGTGAAACGCCACGTCCTGGCAGCGCGTGCGCAGCCGGTCGGGATAATGCTCGGTGACTTCGGGTGGGTAATACTCGTCGGCGCGGCGGGCAATGTGGAGCACGGAAGCAGTCACCGGACGATAGTCGGCGGTCTCCCAATCGGAAGGCAGGCCACCGCACAGCCCGATCACTCCGCGGACTGTGCTGGGATGAGTGGCGGCGAACCTGTAGTTGAAAGATACGGGCTGTGAGAAGCCGACCAGCACGCGCCGTTCGGGCGGAATTCCGTAGGCGCGACCGGCCTCGTTGAGAACGTGCAGCACCATTTCGTGATGCAGACGCACGGACGACTCGGCATGCCGATTACTACCCCAGCCAAAGCCGACATCCGAACTGTGCAAGCCGAGCCAAAACTGATTCGGACCCTGCACCGATGCGATGACGTGGCGCTCTCCGAAAAGGAGACCCGTGAGGCGCAGCATCACTTCGGGATTCGAACTGAAGCCGTGCAGGGTGACTACCAGAAGGCTCTGTTCATCGACTGGTTCCGGAGCGCGCAGGAGATAGTGGCAGTCCAGACGGGCAGAGAAAGTGCAGTGGCGGACATCATCCATGTCAGGTGAGGACCATGATAGCCCGTTGCTGACGCTGGACGGCAATGCGGTCGGCCAGGCTGTGGGAGGCTGCGACCGGTGAGTAGATGCACCGTGAACCACAGTGGTGCAGATGGACTATAATCGAGTCGTGCAGACCCGACGCAAACCCGCGGCCAAACGGAGAACGGCGTCCCTCCGTCAGAGTGTAACGATTCCGCCGCAGCTTGCGCGGGAAGTCCGGCGCGTGGCAAAGGAACGCAGTGTGACAATGAGCCGGGCGCTGGTGACCCTTGCCGAGCGGGGCGTTGAAGCCGAAGCGGCAGCACGGGCCAAACTCGCGACTTCTTATGAGAAATTCATGACGGAAAGCGATCCGGTCAGAAAGAGCGAAGTCGGGGAAGACCTGATTCGCGCGATCTTTGGGAGAGCGGCGATTGCCGAAGGTCCGCTTCGTTAATCTGCCTCGCCCGCTGTGGGAGCACATTCTGGAACGCGCCGCCGAACGGGCAATCACCCTGGATGACCTTCAAAGGCTGCGAAGTTGGATCGTGACTGAGCCGTGGGCGCCTGACGGGGATTGGTACAAGGACTTCGGATCGTTCACTGTCTGCGGAACGGGTGAGTACCCAAAGACTATCCTTAAAAAGGGCATGAAGAAAAAGGGCATGAAGCGGTTCGGAACCGCACTATGAAAATCGTCCGTACAGGGAAGATCTCATACGCGCAACCGGTCTACCGTTGGGTCAGCCCCGCCTAACAAAAAAAATCGATAAAACTCCGGATTCTGTCCGATACGACCTACAGAGGTGAATGATGTCGATTTCCGCTGTTTCTTCGCCCGGCATTTCCCCGACCACCACGCAATCCAACCCTAACCAGGTACAGCAACTCTTCAAGCAGCTTGCTTACTCCTTGCAAACCGACAACCTATCGGATGCGCAAAAGGCTTATGGCAGCTTGCAGAAACTGCTGCAGACCAGCGGGCAGTCATCGCAAAGCTCGAGTAGTCCCGTCCAGCAGGACTTCGCCGCGTTGGGTCAGGCTCTGAGCTCGGGCAATCTGAGCCAGGCGCAGACGGACTTCTCCAAGCTGACCAAGGACGCACAGCCGGCCAGCCAGAACACGAGCGGTGCCACAACGCATCGGCATCACCACCACCATCACGCCGACAACGACTCGACGACTAGTGACGCGACATCGACCAGTGCGTCCGACACGTCCACCACGTCCAGTACGTCGACCAGTTCTACGAGCACAGACAGCAGTTCCACGTCGACGTCCGGCACGAAGCTGAACCTGTTGGCGTAGCGCGAGCTATGCCAGATGCCAGGGCGCTCGATACGGGCGTTCCAGCACCTGGTTCGCTTCGTGATCGCCCACCACACGCTCCGCCGCCGCGTCCCACTTCAACGACCGGCCCAGCCGCGTCGAGATGTTCCCGAGGTGGCACATCACTGCCGATCGGTGTCCTTCTTCGATATCCGCCGAGGGCCGCTGCCGGCTCTTCACGCAATCCAGAAAGCCGCGCGCGTGCGCACCGTCCAGGTCGCCCCCCTTCACCTGCAGCGCCTCCATCATCGGCTTCTTGTCCTTGCCTTCCACCTCCGGCAAGACGGAAAAGCCCGAGCGCAGCAGTGTGAGCATGCCTTTAGTGCCGTAGATATCGAGCGTAATCGGCTTGCCCTGGCCCACTTCGCTGACCGTCCAGTTCACCACCGCCTTCGGGAATTGGTAGGTCACTTGTTGAATGTCGGGAGTCTCGCCGCCGTCCGTCAGCGAATACCGGCCGCCGAATCCGGCTACCTCTGTGGGCGCTTCCGCGTTCACAATCCAGCGCGCGATGTCCAGGTGGTGCGCGCCCCAGTTGGTCATCTGCCCGCCCGAGTAATCCCAGAACCAGCGGAAATTGTAGATGCAGCGGAACGGGTCGAACGCGCGCTTGGGCGCGGGTCCCAGCCACATATCCCAATCGAAGGTCGGGAAGCGGACCGCTGGCCATCTCCGTGGGCTTCAAGCCGGGAAAGATGTTGCGCTGCATGCCGGCGTTGATCCGATGCACTTCGCCGATACCGCCATCCTGAATCAGCTTCACGGCCTGCGCGTAGTGCGAGCCCGAGCGCTGCTGGCTCCCGGTCTGCACCACGCGATTGTGCTTGCGCGCCGCCGCCACCATCTTGCGGCCCTCGGCTACCGTGAGCGAAAGCGGCTTCTCGCAATAGACGTCCTTGCCTGCCTCGCACGCGGTGGTAGTCATCAGTGCGTGCCAATGGTCCGGCGCCGCAACGATCACGGCGTCGATATCTTTCTGCTCCAGAAGCTTGCGAAAATCCTGTAAGCCTTTGGCGCGCCCTTCCGTCATTTCGATGCCCTTGGCGCGAAACGGATCGTACAAATCGCAAACCGCCACTGGCTCTACATCGGGTTGCTTGAGAAAGGAGGTCCAGTCCTGCTTGCCGCGTCCGCCGCAGCCGATCAGTCCCACGCGCACCCGATCGTTGGCCCCCGACACGCTCTTAGCGGCCAACGCGGATAGCGCGCCAACCGCGAACGAACTCCGAATCAAATCCCGTCGATTCATAAAGCTATTTTGCGCCTATCACCCCGACCGCGGCTTTCTCGTGGCCTTTCGGCCCCAACGTTACTTTCACCGCCTGCGCCTCCACCGCCTTCACCAGAGCCGGATCGAACCATGCTCCTTCGTCCACCTTTTCCCACGCCAGCACCAGGTAGTTCCCCGGAGGGACGTCGCTAAACGTTACGTGCCCCGAAGCATCGCTCTCTTCATTGCTCGTGTTCTCTTCCAACCGCGCCGAAGGATCGGCCGGTAGCAGCACCACGGTCGCATTGCCCACAGGCTTGTCGTCGCGCGACACCGTCACTTCCACCTGTCCTCCATCGGTGCCGAGCACCACCTGCAGGTTTCCCGTGAAGCCGGCCGCAAAATCCAGCGGACGCCCCAACATCTCGCGGCCACCCCACTGTACCGACTTCAGGTATGCGCCGGCAGGCATAGCCTGGATCCCCACCACATACGGCGCCTGCCCCACCTTATTCAGCGTAAACGCGCCTGTCTCCGATACAGGACCGTACACAGGCATCATCGGCGCATCCTCGTCGCCCTTCAGCGCCACGTTCAAGCCCTTGAATGGAACTTTGCCGTCGCCCGCAACCACCACGATGCCCTGCACGCTACCATCGCTCTGCGCGCCCAATTGCAAGTTGCTCAGGCCCTCGGCAGGTATGGTCAGGGGTTGCATGTGCATGGTCGGGGTCGCGCCCGTCATTTGCATAATCATCAAAGTGTAAGTTCCCGGCTGCAGATTCGCGATCTCGAACCGCCCTTGCGGATCATCCACATTTTTCGCGTGCATGGAAGCGGCATCGCCGCCCGGCAGTAGCATCAGTTGCGCATTCTTCATCGGAGCCCCATCGGGTCCCTGGAGCTTGCCTTTGATCCGTGCCACGCGCGATTTCTGGAGCTGAATCACGAAGCCCGAAAGGTCCGCGCCGGCCGCCACGTCCACCGATGCAGCCAGCGTGATGTCCGTCGTCTTGGGATAGTACGTGATCACATATCCCATCTCAGGCGAACCATCCGCGGTCGCCGCCGGCGCTTCCGCCATCGGATTCGCCATGGCGGAATCGGCGGCAATGTAGTAGTGGCCCGGCGCCAGTTTGCCCAACCGGAATTCACCGCGGTCGTTCGTGTGGTCGAAGTCCAGCGGCGTCGGCTTTCGCTTGCCGTTGCCCGCGTAGTGATACGCCTGAGCGGTCACTGATGCGCCGGCGATGGGGTCGCCGTCCTCATCGATGACGCGTCCGCTCACGGCGCCCTGCGGCACAAGGCGGATGGTGACGCCCGTCAATTCGTCGCCGGCGGTCAGGTGAAGCTTGTTATTCACGGCGAACTTGCCCTCGGGTTTGTAGGTACCGTCTACGAAGGCGGCGTGCTTGGCCGTCAGGAAGTAATCGCCCGCGGGCGCTTCGAAGCGAAACTTGCCGGCGGCATCGGTGACGACGCTGAACCTCTTCGTGGCGGCCTTCGGCTCGCCTGGAACTCCTCCGTCCGGGTCCACTCCCAACTTCGACATCGCGGCCTCCACCTCCTCCGAGATCAGGCTGGTGGAAAGTGTCACTTCCGACTTCCTTAGTGTTCCCCCGGTCACCGAGTTGACCACTTTGCCTTCGACGATCGAGGGCTTGGGAGCAGCGCCCTGCTGCGCCATCGAGAGTGCCGCGGTGAAAAACAGCACAAAGCTCGCGCTTCGCATTTCAGATCCTCTGATCCTGTATAACATGCTACGTTGCGGTTCTCAAAACAAGTCGCCGCTCCTTCCTATGGACAGGCCAAAGGAAGCATGATATATTCCTTTGCGACGACCAAAGGAGCCTTATGAAGCCCGAAGTCCTCCAGGGAACGCTCGACCTCATGGTCCTCAAAACCCTCGATGCCATGGGTCCGCTTCATGGCTATGGTATTGCCCGCCGCATTGAGCAGATCTCGGACGACCTGCTCAAGCTCAATGAAGGCACCGTCTACGCCGCGCTGCTTCGCCTGCAGCAGCACCGCTGGATCTTAGCAACCTGGGGCGCTTCCGAAAATAAGCGAAAGGCTAAGTTCTACGCCATCACGCGCGCCGGCCGCAAACAGCTTGCCAACGAAGCCGGCGATTGGGAGCGTATGGCAGCCATCATGGCCCGGCTCCTCCAACTTCAGAGTCAGGAGTAACTTCGATGCTTGTCGCTAAACTCCAGAAGCTGCTTTCGCGTATCCAGGGAGTGTTTACCAACCGCGCACAAGACGACGAACTCGACTCCGAAATCCGTGAGCACATCCGCCTGCTCTCCGCCTATTTCGAACGCGCCGGCATGTCCCCTTCCGACGCTCGCTGTGCGGCGCTGCGCCAATTCGGCGGCGTCGGCCACTTGAAGGACGAACTCCACGAAAAGCGCAGCCTGCCCCTGGTGGAAGCCATCCTCCGCGATCTCCGCTACGCCCTGCGCGGCCTTCGCAAATCGCCGCACTTCACGGCGACCGCCGTCCTAACCTTGGCCCTCGGCATCGGAGCCAACACCGCCATCTTCACGCTCACCGACCAGGCCCTGCTGCGCGCACTTCCCGTCAAGGATCCGCGCCAACTGGTCCTGCTGACGCCGCGCGGCACGTTCATCGGCGGCTCCATGCGCGGCGCGGAGTCCTTCTCCTATCCCGCGTATCGCGACCTCCGCGACGGCAATCCCGGCGTTCTCTCAGGCATCGCCGCGCGCTACCAGGACAGCGTGGATGTGGCCGACCACGGTCCATCCGAGCGCGCTTTCGCCGAACTGGTCTCCGGCAATTACTTCGACGTCCTCGGCGTCACCTCCGCCATCGGCCGCACCCTCACGCCCGATGACGACAAGGTCAAGGATGCCAGTCCGTACGTCGTGCTCAGCTATCAGTATTGGGCGCGCCGCTTCGGCGCCGATCCCTCCATTCTCAATCGCACGATCGACGTCAATGGGCATCCCATGACCCTGGTTGGCGTGGCGCAGCGCGGCTTCGAGGGCTTCGCCCTCATGACTCCCTCCGACCTGTTTGTTCCCATGGCGATGAAGACAACCGTCACACCCACCTGGGACGACATGGCGCGGCGCAATAGCGTCTGGGCACAACTCTTCGCCCGTCTCAAGCCGGGCATTTCGCTCACAGCCGCGCAATTCGCCATCGCCATCCCCTATCGCCGCTCCCGCGAAAGCGATCTTCAGTCCGCGCACCGCACCGCCGATTTCGCCCAACGCTATCTGGCCGGTAGCGTCGTGCTCATCCCCGCAGCCAAAGGCTTCGATCACCTGCAGAAGAGCTTCGCGCAGCCCCTCTACCTCATGCTCGCCATGGTCGGAACCCTGCTCCTCATTACCTGCGTCAATGTCGCCAGTCTGCTGGTCTCCCGCGCCGCCGCGCGACAAAAAGAGATCGCGGTTCGCCTCTCGCTGGGTGCTACCCGCGCTGCCTTGATGCGCCTCATCCTGATGGAGAGTTTCACGCTGGCGTTCGCTGGAGGCGCGTTGGGCCTCCTGCTCTCCTATTGGGTCGCCGGCCTGCTGGTACGCATCCTGCCTTTCGACAATATCGGCTTCGCCTTCCGCATTGTGCCGGATCTGCGCATCCTGGCCTTCACGGCCGCCGTCAGCTTCCTGGCTGCGCTCCTGTTCGGGCTGGTGCCCGCTTTGCAAGCCACCAGCACTGTCGCGTCGTCGCTCAAAGGGCAAACCAGCCGTTTGCGTAAGCTCCTGGTAGTGGCGCAAGTCGCGCTCTCACTCCTGCTCCTGGTAGGCGCCGGCCTGTTCGCGCGCAGCCTCTACAAAATCATGAGCCGCAACCCGGGCATCGACACTGCCAATCTCCTCGCTTTTCACACCGACCCCGCGCTACACCGCTACAGCCCGGCACGCGCCCGTCAGTTGGTGGTTGACCTGCAGTCGCGCCTCCGCGGCATCCCCGGAGTGGTCTCGGTCAGCGGTGCTCTCGTCCCCCTGCTCGCCAATGACAATTGGACTAACACCGTGCACGTCGAAGGCTACCAGCCGCGGCCCGGCGAAGACATGACCATCGGCTGGAATGCCGTGACGCCCGGCTTCTTCGCCACCCTCGGCCTTCCCCTCATCTCCGGCCGCGACTTCTCCGAGCGTGATGCCGGTAGCGAGAACACAGTCATGATCGTCAACGAAGCCTTCGCCAAACGGGTCGCACCCCACGGCAGCGTCATCGGTATGCACGCCGGTTTCGGTAGCGATGGCCCCTCGGGCGTCGAGATCGTCGGTGTGGTCAAGGGTATGAAGTACAACGACCTCACCGATGAGGAACGGCCCTTCCACTATACGGCGCTGCTCCAGGGAAGCTTCCCCGAAGTTGAGATTTACATCCGCACCACGCGCAGTCCGCTCACGCTCGCCTCCGCGGTGCGCCGTGAACTGTTCCGGCTGGACGCCGCACTCCCCATGCTCGATGTCCAAACCGTTGAAGCCCGCATCGATCAGACTCACTATCTCGACCGCCTCTTCGCCTGGCTCTCCGGCGCCTTCGGCCTGCTCGCCACTCTGCTTGCTTCCATCGGGCTCTATGGAGTGACCGCGTTCGCGGTGGCGCGCCGCACGCGTGAAATCGGCATCCGCCTCGCACTGGGCGCAGGGCGTGAAAATGTCCTCCACATGGTGATGCGCGAAGTAATGATTCTTGCCGGAATCGGTGTGGCCGCCGGGTTGCCCCTGGCCCTTTTTCTGGGCCGCTATGCCGAGAGCCGGCTTTACCAGATGAAGGGCATCGATCCGCCCACGGACATTGCTGCCACGGTCGCGATCGTCGCGGTCGCGGCGCTTGCCGGCTATCTTCCGGCCCGCCGCGCCGCCAGGATCGACCCGCTCAAGGCCCTGCGCTACGAGTGATCGCGTACCATAGCGTAAAGTGCCTGACCTCAAGAAACTCCTGGCGCGCCTCAAGCGGCATCACGGAGATCCCGCTCTGCCGCCGGCCAAAGGCCCCTTCGAACTAGTAATGTGGGAGAACGCCTGCTATCTGCTGCCGGACGACCGCCGCGCCGCTGTCTTCGAAGGTCTGCGCGCGCAAGTGGGCCTCACGCCCGACGCCATCTGGAAGGCTCCGCAGGAAGTCCTGCTCCTGCTCGCCACCATGGGCGGGATGCGCCCTGAAACGCGCGTGTTCCGCTGGCGCGAGATTGCGCGAATCACCAACACGCAATTCGGCGGCGATCTGGGCTGCATTCTGAAGGAGCCTTACGCCAAGGCCAAAAAGGCGCTCAAGCAGTTCCCTAATATCGGAGAGCCGGGCGCGGAGAAGATTCTGCTCTATTGCGGAGTGGGACCCGACCTGCCGCTGGATTGGAACGGCCTTCGCGTTCTCACCCGTGTAGGCTACGGTCGTGCGCAGAAAAACTACGGCGCCACTTACAAGTCTGCGCAGGAGGCGATTCGCCCCGAGTTGCCGAAAGGGGCCGCCGCGCTGGCGAAAGCGCACCTTCTGCTTCGCCAGCACGGCAAAACCTTCTGTCGCGACAAAGCACCGCAGTGCGGCGAATGCCCCATCGCCAGCGATTGTAGTTTCAGTGGGAGTGCTACCCGGCGGCAGCCGTCTTAGCCGCGCTGATCTTATCGAACGCCGCCATGAACTTATTCATCTCGGCTTGCGTTCCCACGGTGACGCGGACCTTGGTCGGCCAGGCCGCCCACACACGTCCGATGAAGATTTTCTCCGCAGCCATCGCCCGCGAAAATTCCTCGCCCGGCTTGTTCACTTCCATCATGAAGAAGTTGGTTTCGCTGGGAATGTACTTCACGCCCCGCTTCTCCAGGAATGCGAAGGTGCTCTCGCGGATTTGCTTGTTGATGCCCTTGCGCTCCGCTACCAGATTCTTCACCTTCATGCTGGCGGTGGCGCAGGCCAGTCCCGTGATGGGTAGGAAGCCTACGCCGAACGGGCGCAGTTTCTCCAGCAGGTCCGGGCGGCCCATCGCGAACCCCGCGCGCAAGCCCGCCATCCCATAAACTTTCGAGAAGGTCCGGAGCACGATGACGTCCTTATCGGCCGCCACCAGATCGCTGCACGGCTGGGCGGTGTCGCTGAAATGGATGTACGCCTCGTCCACCACCACCACCGAACCCTTCTTCTTGTTCTCCAGCAGGTATTCGATATCCGCGCGCTTCGTCACCGTGCCCGAAGGATTATTCGGATTGCAGACATAGTACACGCCGGCGTCCGGATCGGCCTTGATCATGGCCTCCACGTCGTGCGAGTAATCGTCCCGTAGCGGCACCAGGTTGGTATTTGATCCGATAAACTTCGGCGCGCCGCCGCCATATCCGGGATTTCCCATCGTCCAGCTTCGAGTGGGCGAAGTGAACGCGCAGGCGGATCGATGGAGCGGATCGCTCGACCCGGCGAAGGGAGCGATGTACGATTCCTTGACGCCCTCCATCGACGCGATCGTGCTGACGAAATCGTTCTGCTCGCCGTTGGGCGAATAGCGACCGCCGGAAGGCGCCACCTTGGTAATCGCTTCCAGCCCCTCCTTGCAAGGGCCGAGCGGGTTTTCGTTGGAGCTGATTCGAACCGCATCGGGATCCGAGGCGCGCCGGGCGCCACCCGTGCCGCGCAAGGTGCGCTGCTGCGCATCTTGAGCCATGGCGAATTCGTTGTAGAAAGGAAGCGCAGCGCCGGCCGTGAGAAGGCTGGCAACACGCCCCAAATCGCGGCGCGAAAAACCACGCTGCAGTAAGGAATCAGCTTGCTTGCTCGAAAGGGACATTTGAAGCTCCTTTAAGAAATCGAAAGCACGCTCGACTCGGAGCACACGAATAGACGGATTTCCCCGACGATACGGCCAAATCCCCCCGATGTCAAGCAGAAAGAGACGTTTTTGTGGCCTGTGGTGGGGTAGGCGCTTCCGTCTGGGTATCCATTTGACTCCGGTAACCACTACCGGTTGCGTCCGGTCAATACCTTACGAAACGTAGTCTGAGCCGCCATCTGCGGATACGTGGTCGGAGGCGTGGCCACGGCCTGTTGCATGAGTCGATAGAACAGCTTTCCGCGGCTCTTGGAGGTTCGCCGATTAAATCGAAAAGTGAACTCGTCCAGATAGTAGGGCAGATGGATCATGGAAACCGCCCCTTGGTGGGTTCCCAGTAACCATCGTTTGAGCAGCGAAATGACCAGGTGTACCCGGGGCAGCGCGTCGCTGGCGTTCTTACGCCGGCTACCGATGACGTAGATCTCGTGGTGAAAATCGAACTGCTCCAGGCCGTCATATCCGTTGTGGCCGTCAGTGATCACCGTGCTGCCGGGCGTAATCGTCTCCCGAATAAACGGACGCAACGAACCGAAGGTGTTATCCGGAATGTGTCGCAGGCGAATCCGCCCGATTCTCTTGCCATCAGCTTGGGCAGCTACCACAACTAGCGCCTTGTTCTGCAAATGTCGGCCGAGGACCTTCTCTTCTTCGCCGCCCACATAAGCCTCGTCCACCTCAATCCTTCCTCTGAGTTGGTCGCGGTCTGGCCGCACCATGGCGCGCCGCAGCTTATGCAGCCATACCCAGGCAGTCTGATAGCTGCGCAGACCCAGTGCCCTCTGCAAGCCCAAAGCGCTGGCTCCGTTCTTCTGGCTGGTCACATACCACATGGCGCGGAACCACAGCACCAACGGCTTGTGAGTATCCTGGAAAACAGTGCCCGCCGTCAGCGATGTCTGGTGGCCACATTGCCCGCACTCAAACAATCCGCGCGGATGGCTCCAGGCTTTGTCACGGCCACATTTGGTACAGCGGAAGCCATTCGGCCAACGCAGGTCAAGCAGGTACCTGCGGCAGTCCTCGTCTGTGGAAAACCGAGATTCAAATTCAGGCAAATCGCGCGGATAGTCTTCCAAGCCTCAAATACTACAGATTGTGTTACCGGAGTCAAATGGATACCCAGACGCGGGCGCCTGCCAATCCGAGCGAAGCTCGGACGCTTTTCGACCCTGTCCTTTTTGCCGAATTGCCGAGTTACCCCGGCTTCTCCGGCCACTTATGTTTCGGATATCGCCGCATCAGTTCGCGTCGGACTTGCGGGTAAAGCCGCTCCCAGAACCCTGCCAGATCGGTAGTCATCTGAACCGGACGTTGATTGGGAGCGAGCAGTCGCACAACTACCGGCACACGCCCGCGAGCCACCTCCGGAGTCTCCTTCATCCCGAAGAAATCCTGCAGACGCGATTGGATCCACGGCGGCGCATCCGGCTCGTAATGCACTTTCACGTCGCGCCCTCCAGGCAGGCGGACTCGCGAAGGTGCAATCTCCTCCAAAGCGCGGCGCGCGCCTGGCGGCATCTGCCGTTCCATCTCGCGCAGCAGGCCGCCATCGCGAGTTATTGCTTGCAGCTCATTAAAACTCTTCAGGCCGAAGGCCAAGGCGCGCAATGCAGCCTGCGCCAAGTCGTCCGAGGGCTCCAACCCGTGGTGTTCGGCAAAGCGAACGCGCTCCTCCCACTCCGCGACTTCGCCGAAGCGCTTGATCCCGGCTTCGATGGCCTTCTCCGCCAACAGCGCCGCGGCCGCTTCAGGATCGGCCGTGCCCCGGCTCTCCTGGATGGCGATGGCGTCGAACATGAGCGCGCTGAGGCTCTCGACACGTTCGGAGGCTCGATTCCACGTCACTTCCGAACGCTCCTGGACACGGTCGGGAAACAGGTCGAGCAGCCAATCGGGCTCGATACCGCTGGCGATGCGCACCACTGGCATCTTCTGATCGCGCCGGTCTTCGGCCTCCACCGCGACCACGAATTCCGTGTGTTGCACTGTGCTGGCGGGAGCCAACTGTGCCGAGCCTCCGGCGGCCAGTTGCAACTCGGCGCCTTGCCGCCGGCGCGCCACGCGATCGGGAAACGCGGCTAGCACCGAGATGAGCAGCGCGTTCTCATCACGCCCTTTCTGACGCGGCGGATTCACCATGCGCCGTACCTGCCGCACCACCTGCGCGGTGCGCGGTTCCCACTGCGCCTCCATCAACGCCAGTACGTCCGACCGTGTGGCATGCTCGGGCCGCGCCGGCAGTCGCTCGCCCGCGCTCAATAGCGCCGCCGCCGTGCACCCGTCCTCAGCCACTCCGCGACGGCGCGCCTCCACAATCAGCCGGGCCAGTCGCGGATGGAGCGGATATCGTGCCATCTCGCGACCGGTGGCGCCGTGCGCGCCCAGTTGGTGCAGCAGCTCTTCCGCATGTTGGATCGCTGCATCGGGCGGCGCTTCGAGCCATTCGATATCGGAGAGGCGGCCGACTCCCATCGCGTCCAGCAGTAAAGCGGCGGGCGCCAGATCGGTGCGCGCGATTTCCGGCGCGTCGTGCGCGGGCCGCCGCACGAAATCCTCCAGCGGATAGAGGCGAATGGCGCGACCGGGACCGGTGCGGCCGGCGCGGCCGGCGCGTTGATTGGCCGACGCCTGGCTGATGCGCGCCACTTGCAGGGTGGGCAGCCCTGACCACGGAGAGTGGCTCGACACGCGCGCCACACCGCTATCGATCACTGCGACCACGCCGTCGATGGTGATGGAGCTTTCCGCCACGTTAGTGGAAAGGATGATCTTCGACCGGTCGGAAGGGGCCAAGGCGCGGTCTTGCTCTTCGGGTGATTGGTCGCCGTGCAGCGGAAGGACGGTCCAGCCCGCGCGGCGCGCCACGGCCGAGCACGCAGTCTGGGCGCGGCGGATCTCGGCAGCGCCCGGCAGGAAGACGAGTACATGACCGGTGAGGCCGCGCGCGCTCAATCGCTCCAGGGCCGCGGACACTTGTTCTTCGAGAGGCGCGGCGGAGTGCGGCGTGTATTCGATCTCGAGCGGATATTGCCGCCCTTCGGAGCGAATGACGCGCGCGCCTCCCAGATAGCTCGCGAGCGGCGCGGCATCGAGCGTGGCCGACATCGCCACCAGGCGGAGGTCGGGCCGCCGAGTCAGTTGGAGGCGGCGCAGCAGGGCCAGCGCGAGGTCGCCTTCCAGATGGCGCTCGTGGAATTCGTCGAGCACTACAAACGCCACGCGTTCGAGTTGTGGATCGGAGAGGAGACGGCGCACCAGCACGCCTTCGGTGAGAAATCGCAAGCGGGTGCGCGGCCCCGAGACGTCTTCGAATCGGACCTGGTATCCCACTGTGCCGCCGATGGCCTCACCCATTTCGGATGCGACGTACCGTGCGGCCAGACGGGCAGCCAGCCGCCGGGGCTCCAGCACCAGCACCTCCCGATCGTCCAGAGACAGCAGCGCAGGAGGCACGCGCGTGGTCTTGCCTGCGCCGGGAGCGGCTTCAATCACCAACGTGGTGGCATGTCGAAGATGAGTGGCGATGTCGGGGATCAGGGGATCGATGGGAAGCTGCACGCATCTTCATCGTGGCATAGACGATCGTGACGGAATGAGCCTGCTTTGGGTGGGGCAGGCGCTTCCGCCTGTCAATCCGAGCGAAGCTCGGACCAGTTTTTCGATCGTGGCATAGGCGCGCAAACTTGCCGCAACCCACTACTGCAATGGCTTGCGGACTTCGAGCAGGCGGCTGTTGGCGGAGCCTCCTGCAACCGGGGTCAGTTCCAGGAGAGCTTCGAAGACAGGCGACCCGCCTCCCAGCTTCGCCGTGATTTCGTGTAGCAGCAGCTTGGACGAATCGGCGTTCAACAAAAATTCGCCCGCTGCATCGGTGCCATCCATGCTCAGCCCGTCGATTAGAACCACTTTGCCGTTGTGCGTCGGATTCGGAAGCATCGCAATCACGGCGTACGACCGTCGTGCCCCTCCGTCGGACGTTCCGGACATCAGCACGTCCGTCTCGCCAGGGCGCGGTTCGCGGTTGCGAAAGAACGAGCGCTTGTTCTGGTCGTCGTAGCTCCACATATAGTGCAGATGCTGCTCGAATAATTCCACCCATGGATTGGCGCGCCGGCTGCCCAGCAGGATCGCATTGCCCGCGCCCAGATCGCTGATGTTGATGTCGCGCGCCAGACGCATGCGGACGTTGTTCCCATAGGCTTCGCCCAATCGCGAAATGCGCGCCGCCAGGTTTACATCGGCCAGGCTCGTGTAGCGACGGCGGGCCACCTCGCTCCAGCGGCCGATGTCGGGCGAGACACCCTCCAGAAACCGCATGCCCAGGTAATCCGAGAGCGTCACGTTTTGATGTGCCATGTCCTGCCACAGAGCCACGCCGGAATCTCCCAGCACCAGCAGGGGCTCACCGCTCTTGGCGGCGAAGATCTGGCTCCACAATTGTTTCGTTTCGGGCGCGATATTCACGCGGGACGCATTCGCCTGTTCGAGCCGCAGCCAAAGCACGGCGCACACCATACCCAGAAGGCCGGCCAGGATCCAAGGGATCCACGGATACTGGGATGCCTTGCGAAGCGTTGGTGAGACATCGATCGCCGCAATCGTCTCGGTTACGGCCGGCCGATCTGCAAATACCGGAACGTATCCGCCCTTGGGAATCGAGACGATCAGCGGCTCGGCGGTGCCTTCCGTCTCGAAATATTGCTCCAGTTTCTGGCGTAACTGCCGTGCCCGCACCCGGACGATGTTGTCGCCGGCGGGATCGTAATCCGGCTTGCGGCCGAGTACATTGCTGCCGATGACCTGCTCTTTGATGTCGGCGGTATGACCCAGCAGCGATTGTTCGGCAATGTAAAGCAGGAAGGACCTGAGCGCCTGTGAGCCGTTGAACGTGCTGCTGGCAGCAATCCGTTGTACCAACTCCCAACGCTCGTCTCCTGCCAACGACATGGGGCTGGGGACACCTGGCTTCAAGACTGGCACGTTTACTGTAATTTTACCGTAAACAACCTTTGCGTACAATCGCTTAGGGCGCAGAATATTCGGAGAGTCTTCCTTCCCTTCAGGAGTAACAACCATGTCGTCCGTGTTACGTTTTGTCATCAAATCCGTGGTCCTCGCCGCTGGGTTTTGCGGCTCCGCCGTTCTCGCCATGGCGCAGGGTGCGCCGGCCACGGCACTGTCCGGGTCTGTCGCTGACGCTTCCTGGGCATTGATCCCCAGCGCCGCGCTGGAGCTGACCAATAACGACACGCACTGGCAGCGCAAGGCCACCACGGACACGCAAGGCCGCTTCCTCTTCACGCTGGTGCCTCCGGGAATTTACACTCTCCAGGTCTCTGCCAACGGCTTCGGCTCCCTGCGCCAGGAAGGTATCCGGCTGGATGCCGACGTGCCCGCGAACCTTCATCTCACTCTGTCGGTTGCCACTTCCACCACGGCGATCACAGTTAAAGAAGATGCGCCGATGGTGGATTCGCAGTCCAGCACCGTACGGCAGGTCGTAGGGGAAGAGTATATCGCCGATCTTCCATTGCAGGGACGCAACGCCGCCAACCTGGTTTACATGGCGCCCGGCACCGTGCTCGGCAAGGGCATCGACAGCGGCACCTACGCCACCAACAGCGACACCATTGCGGTCTCCGCCAACGGAGCCATGGGCGATCAGGTCAACTACAAGCTGGATGGCGCGTCCCACACCGACAACCTGAACAATCTCAACGCCGGCTTTCCGAACCCCGACGCGCTGGCCCAATTCACGGTGGAGACGAACAATTTCGACGCGCAGTACGGCGGCGCGGGCGGCGCCATCGTAAACATTGTTACGCGGTCAGGAACCAATGCCTTCCACGGCTCGGCATTCGACTATCTGCGCAACGGCGACCTCAACGCGCGCAACTTCTTCGCCCCGCAGCAGGATGCCATCAAGCGCAATCAGTTCGGAGGCACGGTCGGCGGGCCCATCAAGCACGACAAGCTCTTCTTCTTCGGCTCCTGGCAGCGCACCATACTCAGCAACATCAGCTACGGCAACACGGCCTTCGTTCCCACCACCGCGGAGCGCACCGGCGATTTCACCGGCCAGAAGGCCATCAAGGATCCCAAGACCGGCCTCGCCTATCCGAACAACGTGATTCCCGCCTCGCAGCTTTCCCCCATCGCCTTAGCCATGATGCCCGACATCCCAACCTCGGCCGACCCCGCCGGCAAACTGCTTTACGCCTTGCCCTCTTCCAACGATGGCCAGCAGTTTCTGGGCAAAGTGGATTACAACGCCGGCCCGCACCAGATCAACGTCAGCGTGTTTCGCAATCACTACACCGATCCGGGTTGGGATGCCGGCAAGACGCTGCTGACTTACAAGATCGGTCAGGACCAGACCACCCACTCCTTCAAGGCGGGCGACACCTGGACCATCACGCCCCACCTGCTCAACTCGCTCAACTTCTCCGGCCTGGTGATTAATTCCGTGCAGACCCGCACCGCGCCGTTTTCCATTTTCGATTTCGGCGACATCAAGGCCACGAAGCCCGATCCGCAGTTCCAGGAGACGGGCATTTCGGTGACCAGTTTCTCGGGCTGGGGCTCGGGCGGCACGCAGCCTCCCGGAGACTGGATCCGCGACACGCTGGAACTCACCGATATCATGACGTACATCCGGGGCAGCCACTCGCTACACTTCGGCGGCACGTTTATTCCGTGGAGTCGCTTCGATTCCAGCACCGGATATCAGGAAGAGCCGCTGCTCACCTTCACCGGCGCGGCCACCGGCAACGGTCTTGCGGATCTGCTCACCGGCAACGTCGCCACCTTCACGCAGACCGCCGGCAAGGCAAAATTCACCCGTGGCCGCCAGGCCAACCTGTTCGCGCAGGACCAGTGGCGTGTCACCAGCCGCCTCACCTTGAATCTCGGACTGCGCTGGGAGCCCTTTATTCCGTGGACCGATCCGGTGGCCCAGCAGGTGGGCGGCTACATCCCCGGCGCCAAATCCACGCGCTTCCCGAATGCGCCCACGGGCCTGCTGTTTGCCGGCGACCCGGGTTTTCCGAACGGCGGCGTTTTCGCCAACCTCTCCAACTTCGCTCCGCGTCTCGGCTTCGCCTACGCGCTCAACAGCGGCGCGCATCCCACCACCATCCGCGCCGGCTGGGGCCTCTTCTACATCCAGCCCTTCGCGCGCCTCTACAACAACTTCGTGCAGAACGCGCCGTTCAGCCCTTCCGTATCGTTGACCGGCGTCAGCCTGGCCGATCCGTTCGGTTCGGCGGGAGTGGCGAATCCCTTCCCGCCCTTCGCGCCCGTGCACCCCACGTCGTCCAGCGCCTTCCTGCTTCCCATCGCGTACCAGTTCTTTAACCCGCACTGGCACATTGGCCACACGCGCGGATATAACTTCACCATCGAGCACCAGTTCGCGCGCAACCTGGTGGCGCGCGCTTCCTACATTGGCACGCAGGGCCGCGACCTGGGCGCCTTCCAGGAGATCGACCCCGCCATCTATGGGCCCACCGCCACGGCGACCAACACCAACGCCCGCCGCCCGCTCGCTCCCAACTATGCATCCATGATTGAGATGACCAACGGCGGCATCTCGAACTACAACGCGTTCCAATTCACCGTGGAGCATCGCTTTTCGAAGAGCCTGTCGTTCGTCGCCAACTACACCTTCTCGAAGGGCCTCGACAACGAATCGGCCGACGTGCAGTTGACGGTGACCAACCCCGATCCCTTCGTGCCCAACTTCAACTACGGACGCAGCGACCTCGACATCACGCACAACTTCTCGTTCTTCACCGTCTACAATCTGCCGGCGCTGGCGAATGCGCCGAAGTTGGTGCGAAGCGCGCTGGGGAATTGGCAGACCACCGGCATCATGGCCTGGCACGGCGGCTTCCCCATCAACGTGACTTCGGGGCAGGACCGCTCGCTCTCCGGAGTTGCCCTGGACCGCGCCGACCTGGTGCTGCCCGATCCCACACTGCCTTCGAACCGGCCCGAATCGCAGTTGCTCAACGCATGGTTCAACACCGCGGCGTTCGCGCTGGCCGCGCCGGGAACGTTTGGTGATAGCCCGCGCAATCTGCTGCGCGCCCCCGGTCTGTTCAACATGGACTGGTCCTTCGCGAAATCGTTCCGCGTCACGGAGCGGGTCTCCACGCAAGTGCGCGGCGATTTCTTCGACCTGCTGAACACGCCGCACTTCAACGCTCCGGGCGCCAGTGTGGCCAGCACGTCCACGTTCGGAAAGATCACGTCGGCGGCCGATCCGCGGATCGTGCAGATCTCGCTGCGAGTGCGGTTCTAACGCCGATGCGAATCCGAAACCTTGCCGTTGCATTGACGTTTGCCGGTTCTTTGGCTGCGCAAACATTTCTGCAGATGTCCGATCCGCAATTCGGAATGTTCTCGAACAACAAGGAGTTCCGCCAGGAGACCGCCAATTTCGAATTCGCCATCGCCACCGCCAATCGGCTCAAGCCGGCTTTCGTGGTGGTGACGGGCGATCTGGTGAATGCCAACAGCAGCGACGCGCAGGTGGCCGAGTACAAACGCGTCGCCGCGCAGCTCGATCCGGCCATACGGTTGTTCAATCTGCCGGGCAATCACGATGTGGGCAATGAGCCCACGGCCGAATCGCTGGCGCGCTATCGGGAACGTTTCGGTCCGGACTACTATACGTTTCGCATCGGCGACATCGCCGGCTTCGTGCTGGATTCGAACCTGGAAAAAGGTTCGGAGAAGGCGCCGGAGGAAGCGGCCAAAATGGAATCGTGGCTAACGGCCGAACTGGCGAAGGCCCAACGCGACGGCATCAAGCACCTGGTAGTGTTCCAACACATTTCCTTCTTCTTGCAGGATCCGGATGAGGCCGATCAGTACTTCAATATTCCGAAGGAGACTCGACAGCGCTATTTGAAGCTGCTGCACCGGTACGGCGTGAAGCAGGTTTTCGCCGGACACTATCACCGCAACGCGACGGGGCGCGACGGAGATCTCCAGATGATCACCACGGGACCGGTGGGCAAGCCGCTCGGACCGGGCGCGTCAGGCATGAGGATTGTCCGCTTCGATGGCGCAGGCATAGCGGAACGCTATTATGATTTCGCCCATTTGCCAAGCGGGTTGGATACGGCGTTCGCGGCGAACTAAAGACGCCTCTTCACATCAGGCTTTCGGCGGACGCCCGAACGCGATCACGAAATACTTGGCCGTGGTGGTTCCCACGTTGCGCCAGCCGTGGTGCTCGTTCGATGCCACGTACACCACGTCGCCCGGACCCACGCGGCTCTTCTTGCCTTCGATCTCCACTTCGAGCGTGCCTTCGCGCAGCATGGTCATCTCTTCGTGCGGGTGATTGTGCGCGGCGTGCGGCATCTCTCCGGCTTTGAGCGAAGTCTCATGCATGTCCACGAAGTAACCGTCGTGGGTGCGGCCCCAGATGAACTGGCGCGATTCGTTGGTGGCGTGCGCATCGGGGTGAATCTCGGCGTTATGAAAAACGCGTGTGGGCATGTCGGCCGTTTCAGCGCGCGCGGCGGTAGCGGCAAGGGCGGACATCAGCAGTCCCAAGTCTCTGCGCGAGTAGTCCATAATGGCTCCAATTATATCGTCGTAACATAGAAGGTGATGTTCCCCCGCATTCTCTGTCTCTTTTCCGCAGGCCTGCTCATGGCCCAGTCCGCCGCCGATCCTGCCACCATCGGACGCAAGGCGGTCGATCTGCTTCTGTCCGAGAAGTATGCCGATCTCGAAGGCATGTTCGCGCAAAATCTCAAGGACTCGTTGAAGCTCGACGCGCTCACCAAGTTGGGCGGACAGATCCACTCGTGGGGAGCCGCGCAGAACATCGGAGCCCCCTCGGTGCGCACCGCCGGCTCCAGCAGTGTGGTGGTGATTCCGGTGACGTTCGCCGCGCAGAATCTCAACGTCCAGATGGGAATCAACAGCGCCGGCCTGATCACCGGTTTCTTCGCGCTGCCGGGCGGCGTCTCCTGGCAGCGTCCCGCTTACAGCAAGCCCGATGCGTTTCAGGAGCGCGACGTGACCGTGGGTGAAGACCCCTACAAGCTGCCCGGTACGCTCACCATTCCGAAGGGCAAGGGTCCGTTCCCGGCGGTCGTGCTGGTGCACGGCGCTGGTCCCAATGATCGCGACGAAACGGTGGGCGCTATCAAAGTCTTCAAGGATCTCGCCGAAGGTCTGGCATCGCGCGGCATCGCCGTCCTGCGATATGAAAAGCGCACCAAGCTGTTCCTGGCCCGCATGTCCGCCAAGCCGTACACGGCCGACGAGGAAGTGGTGGAGGATGCGAGTAGCGCGATCGAACTGCTGCGCGCCCAGCCTGAAGTGAACGGGCAGCGCATCTTCGTGCTGGGCCACAGCCTGGGCGGCTACATGGCGGCGCGCATTGCGCAGGAGGGGAAGGCGGCCGGGATCATCGTGCTGGCCTCCAACGCGCGGCCGCTCGAAGATGTGATTGTCGAGCAGGCGGCGGGACTCGAACTGCCGGCGCAGGACTTGGCCAACATCAAGACCGCGGCGGCGAAGGTGAAAAAGTTAGAGACCTCCGATGAGGACCAGCCCAACGTGTTGGGCCTGCCGGTGGCGTATTGGGTAGACCTGAAAGGGTACGATCCGGTCGCGTCGGCCAAGAAGCTGGGCGTGCCAGTGCTGGTGTTGCAGGGTGAACGCGATCCGCAAGTGTCGATGAAGGACTTCGGCCTCTGGAAGGCGGGTCTGGCAGGATCGAAGGGCAGCTCGGCGAAAAGCTATCCGTCGCTGAATCACCTGTTCGTCGCGGGCGAGGGAAAAAGCACGGAGGCCGAGTATCGCAAACCCGGCCACGTCGCGCCCGAAGTGGTCGAAGAGATCGCAAAGTTCATCGGGCAGTAGTGGGGCCGGTGGTCGAAGCCACCGCCTGGCTGCCGGATGGGAACTCGGTCGCCCAGTCCGCGAACCCTATGCCGGATGGCGCGGCTTCAGCTTCTTGTGTTCGAATCCAGGTGACTTTCGAACAAGGTTGCCGTCCCGGTTGACTCAGCGGCGTTAGCGACCGGCTATCATCGGCCGCTCACTCTTTACGACCGGGCGTTATGCGACCAGGTGGCGCGGTAGCACGCCGGGGCCACATTCCGATAAGCCACTTTCCTGGAACTTGGCTGCGCGTTCTGCCTTCAGTCGGGCCAACTTCCGGATTATCGACAAATACTGGATTTGGTTTCGCCAAACGATGCGCCGATTCCCAGGAGTTGATGTCGCCCTATGGGTCTCCACTTCATCTGTTCGGCGGCGCAAAACGATGAACGCTGACGGTGTTGCCGACCTCGATTGTCATCAGGTCTTCACCAAACTCAACAGGACCTGCATAGTTTTGCCTTACAAGAGCAAGTGTTGCAGCCGACGGCCCATTGTAGTGGGAAAACACGGCGAGCTTTGGCTTCGCCCGCTGGAACACCCGCCCGGCTTCCGTTCCGTCGGTATGGTGTTCGCCGATTGCCTTCCATTGCCCACGAGTCAGACGGGTGCCTGGCAAAAGTTCGTCCGGTGGTCCAACCAACGCGGGATCTGCTTTCGACCTCGCGACCTCGTGAATCAACACGTCAACGCCCTGCGAAAACCTGACCAGGTTGTCAGAGGGCTTCGTGTCTCCGGACATAACGACCGAGTGACCTTGATAGTCAACGCGGAACCCAAACGCGGGCTTGACAGGCCCATGATCGACAAGGAACGCCGTGACCTTGACACCGCTCGCCTCGTGAACAACGCCTTCGTGAATATCGGTTGCGAAGACTTTGATGCCATCGGCTGAGAGCTTTTCGTCCACGTCGCGCCTAATGTGGATATCGAAGGCGAACGCTTCCTGCAAATGCTTGAACATTGATCGGGTGCCATCAGGCCCCCAGACCTGCAATGGCTTATTCCGGCCCTGCGAGGCCCAGGGAAACAGATAGAGTTCAGGGAGGGAGACGATGTGATCTGAATGGAGGTGAGTCAGGAATACCTTCGTCACATGAGCAGGGTTGATCGCCATTGCGGCAATTCCAGTCGTCAACCCACGGCCACAGTCAAACAAGAGTTTCTCCGGTCCAGCCAGAATCAGCGTACTGATACCAAGTCGCTGCGCACTGAAGGTCGGCCCAGCAGCTGTCCCCAGTAGAATTACCCTCAGATTGGAGTCGCCGTTCGTTGTGGCCAACCCCTGCGACTCCACTCTGGTCCGCAGCGAAACCAACAACAGAAAGCTCAGTAGTATGGATCTGGCCTTCATCTTGTCCCCAAGAAGTAGTATACGCTTTGAGGCAGGGCTGCCATCGGCTTCGGTATCGATACCCCAAGGAAAAACAGGTTTGTGGGCGGAAGACGGCGTTTCTACAAACTGACCGTTCTCCCATCAAAAGCCACCCGTCCGTATCGTCGCTGAGTGTGACCCTAGCCAGCCTTCCTGTTCGATCGCGTTTTGTCAGGGCGCTCCTCCTCCTTTGTCGCCTCCCAAGCGTCGACCGGATGGTGATACTGACCCGCCGCATCGCGCCTGATTTCGAAGACCACAGCACAGACGCGCGCGCGACACCAGCCGACTGCGCGGTGTTGCTTCGGGGTATCGTTCTTCTGATCAACGAGGTGCGCCTGGTCGAAATCTCCTGCGCCCCTTTCAGGCTGACACCATGTTTCCGCTTGACTGCCCGGCTCCCGGCCTGGGCAACGCCTGCTTCTCCCGCGGCTTCGCACCGACCGCGTCCTCGAACTGGCCGCTATCACTCACTTGGCAAGTGGAGGAGGCACAAATCAGTCCAGCACTATCCGCGCTACCACGTCACTGTTTTCCCCGGTTCCAAAGCCCACACTTTCGTGTCTCGGCCTGAGAGTTTTTGCTCGAGCGCGGCGGGCGTTCCGGTCAGTGGCGGAAACGTTCCAAAATGCATCGGGATCACTTGCTTCACCTGCAACAGCCGGCAGGCCGTGGCGGCCTCGTGCGGGCTCATGGTGTAGAGATCGCCGATGGGGAGAAACGCCAGTTCGGGGTGATACAGCTCGGCGATGAGTTGCATATCTGTGAACACGTTGGTGTCTCCCGAGAAGTAGGCCGTTCGCCCATCCGGCAGTCGCAGGACGTAGCCCGCGGCCTCGCCTCCGTAGATGATCCGGTCGCCATCCAGGATGCCGCAACTGTGCACCGCGTGCGTCATGGTCACGGTGAGATCGCCCACCTTTTGCGAGCCGCCCTTGTTCATCGGCTTGGTATTCTTCACGCCTTTCGATTCCAGCCAGTGACAGATCTCATAGATCGCCACCACCTCCGGCGAGAATTTCTGCGCCATCGGGACCGCATCGTGGATGTGGTCGAAGTGCCCGTGCGAGATGCAAATGGTATCCACGCGCGCGATCTCGTGCCCCTTCGGGTACGCGGGATTCCCTTCAATCCAGGGGTCCATCAAAATCGACTGCCCCGAAGGCAGTTTGAAGAAGAATGTGCCGTGCCCTAGCCACGTAATTTCCATATCTAATAGATTGACATAGGACTCTGCCACCTCGACGACCCGGGTCGCCCCTTCCCGGCGCCAATCGCAGTATGATGAGGACCTAGCGTCCCATGGCCCTGTCCCACGCCTCCACGGAAACCATCGCCGCAACCGGCGCCGCGCCTGGCGCTTCCACCGGCCGCCTGGTCTCGCTCGACGCCTTCCGCGGCGCCACCATCGCCTTCATGATCCTGGTCAACACCCCCGGCGATGGCCGCCATGTCTATGCCCCTCTGCAGCACGCCGAGTGGCACGGCTGGACGCCCACCGACGTCGTGTTCCCCTCCTTCCTATGGATTGTCGGAGTTGCCACGACGCTGTCGATGGGCCGCAGCCTGGCCAGCGGCGCCTCGCGCGCCCACCTGCTCATCCACGCCATGCGCCGCGCCGCCATCCTCTTCGTGCTGGGCGTGCTGGTGTACGTGTATCCCGCCTTCGACCTCGGCACTCAACGCATTCTGGGCGTGCTGCAGCGCATCGCCATCTGCTACCTGATCGCCGCGGTGATCTATCTGACCACGGGGAGTCGCGGCCAGTTGGCATGGATCGCCGGACTGCTCACCGTCTACTGGCTCCTCATGGCCTTCGTGCCGGTGCCAGGATATGGGCCGGGCCGCCTGGACGTGGAAGGCAATTTCGCCCACTACCTCGACCGCCTCGTGCTCGGCTCGCACAATTACCGCTCCACCAAAACCTGGGACCCCGAAGGCATCGTCAGCACACTTCCGGCCATCGCTACCGCGCTGTTCGGCATCATGGCCGGGCACATCCTGCGGCTCAAACGCACTCTGGCGGAGCGGACCACGTGGCTGTTTGTCGCGGGTAACCTCTTGATCGCCGCCGGTCTGCTCTGCGACCACTGGCTGCCCATCAACAAGAAGCTGTGGACCACATCCTTCTCGCTGTTCATGGCCGGCCTGGATTTCGTTCTGTTCGCCATCTTCCTTTGGCTCGTGGATGGCCAGGGCTACAAACGCGCGGTGAAGCCGCTGGTCATCATGGGGATGAATGCGATTGTGGTCTACCTGGCGTCGGAGTTTCTGGACGAAGCTTTCGGCTGGATCCGGTGGACGTCCGAAGGCCACACCATCACGCTACACCGCTGGGTCTTCAACAACGGGTTCGCGTCATGGTTACCGCCCATGGACGCATCGCTGCTGTACGCGATCGTGTACACCCTGGTGATTTATCTCTTCGCCTGGGCGATGTACCGCCGCGGCTGGTTTGTGCGTGTGTAGCGAACCGGCCGGCTCCTACATGTCTAGTCCCGTAATCATCCCCTGAAACTCGGATGACTGTTCCGCATCACTGAGCGGAAAATAAGGGATGATATCAACGCTCCGGCAGTCCGGAGCGTCTTTCGTCCAGGAGGAGAACACGTGCACCGAACCATGCGTGAAGCGGGGTTGGTTCTGGCGGTGGCCGCCTGCTGGGGGCAGGTCCCGGGTCCGCCCCAGGCGTTCGAGGTGGCTGCCGTGAAAGCTCACGATGGGCCGCTTCACGCCATGTACACCTTTTCTTCTTCGGGTCCCCACGCCACTTACCAGGGCTACACCGTCATGTACATGATCATGGAGGCGTTTAAACTGAAGCGATACCAGGTCTCCCTGGGCCCTTCTCCGCCCGATTTGTATTCCTCCGTCTATTACGACATCTTTGCCAAAGCCGAGGGCGATGCTCCCCTGCGCCGCGACGATTTCCGGCCGATGATGCAGAGCCTGCTGGCCGAGCGGTTCCACCTTCGCTTTCATCGGGAACAGAAAGAAATGTCGGTCTACGCGCTGGTGGTGGGCAAGAACGGTCCTAAGTTCGAGGAGAGCGCGCCCGACGCCGTCTTTCATGCGAACCACGGGGTCAACGGCCGGCTGCAGAATCTTGTCGCCACCAAATTCACCATGGATATGCTGGCCGACGATATCGGCGTCGACCGGCCCGTTGTGGATCGGACCGGCCTCAGCGGGCAATACGACATCCGACTGGAGGCGACGCCCGAATTCCGCATCGCCAACAGTCCAGCTTTGGGCGATATCAGCATTTTCGACGCGCTCCAGAATCAGTTAGGGCTCAAATTGCAGTTGCAAAAAGCGCCGGTCGAGGTGTTTGTAGTAGACCACGCGGAAAAGCCTTCCTCGAATTGACAGTCGCGCGTCAAGCACGCCGAAAAACTCCGTCCGCAAGGAAACCAGCCTTCTCGGCCCAGAAGTGAGAATTCCTGCTCTTCGACAGTATCGGTTTTCAGACAGCCCAATCCCCGAACTCAATGCATGCACACAATCTCATTGAGCGCTGCCGCAGACCGTGCAACTGCAAGGCTGCATAGACGATAGAGGCCATGTCGCGTATTGTGCCCTCGTCGGGCGTGGACCAACGCGGCGCTCAACAATAGGCGCATCGTCCGGGTCGTCCTGAATCCGTTCGCCCGGCGTGGCACGTACTATCGGCATGTCGCGAAAATGATGGCGTTCTGGCGTGCCTCTCTGGCGGCCTGGCACGCAGCGCGCGCTGCTGTGGTTTTCCAACGCGGCCACAATCATCGCGAGTATGCTCTGGCGCTTCCCGACCTGACGGACTACTATTCCCAGCTTCGCCGAGTGAGTGATATACCCTTTTCCGTGCAGACCGCCGCCCGGCTCGAACTCGATTGGTGGATGGTCCACCGGGACGTGCCACGCATCCTCCAGGCGATCTGCAGCCGTCGCTCGCGGCTCTACAAGCTGCGATCTACCAGCGCCCCGGAGCGCCTGTTCCAGAATTGGCAGACAATCGGAAGCCTGCTGGATGGCGATTCCGCCGCCAATCCGAGCGAAGCTCGTACCGGTTTTTCGACCCTGTCCGCAGCGCTGTAACGTTTTGCCCGAGTTGCCTGATGCGGCTGACTCGGGCTAACAAGCTTAATGGCTATCTTCTCGGCTCATACCGCATCGCCACCGCCCCCGAGCCGAACTCCAGCCGGCTCACCAGCCTTAAGTCGACATGCTTCGATAGCCCCGCGAACAACGTCGGCCCGTGGCCCGCTAGCCTGGGCTGCACCACGAACTCGTACTCATCGATCAATCCCTGCTCCGCCAACGCCATCGGGAGCTTCACGCCTCCCACCAGCAGTCCCTTACCCGGCTCCCGCTTGAGCTGCTGAACGGCCTTCCCTGGATCACCGCGCACCAGCTCCGCGTTCCAATCCACCCGGTCCAGCGTGCTCGACACGACGTACTTCTTTGCTGCGTCGATCGTCCGGGCGAAGGGTTCCATCCAATCAGGCCTCGCTCCCGTCTGCGCCGCCGACCCAAACGCCGCCTCCATCATTTCGTAAGTCACCCGGCCAAAGAGCAGGGCATCGGCCCGGTCGAGGTTCTCCACTGCGCGACGATGCAACTCTTCGTCCGGCGATATTGCGCGATGATCGCAGCACCCGTCCAATGTGACGTTGATGGAATACCGAAGAGGTCGCATGAGGCAAGACTACCGCCGATCGAGTAGACCGGCAACCTTAGCCGGTGATCTCAGAAGTTCGCCGGCGTATCGGGAAACCGCTTGCTGACGCGCGCGGCTCCGATCCGAGCCGCGACCGTTAGGGAGTCGGTTGCCTCGGACTACGGGAGCGAATTTCGGAAACGGAGTACTTAGCTTCCTTCAGGGCTGGAAGCCACTCACGTGACGCATTCGGAACGACGAACGTTCTTCAGACCCGTATCCCTGTCGTTGCAAGCCTCTCAATGGCCGTCGGAGGACTCCGGCGAAGCCGAACGCCCTCGGATTATCCACCCGAAGCCCGTTCGCGGCAGCCTGTCTCCGGCAAAATCGATGAACGTGCGTCATACAGCATTACGCCGTTCTATGCGATTCCGTTTTGAGGCTACAGGGTCTTCAGGAACGCGACCAGCGCTTGCTTGTCTTCGGGCGCGAGTTTCAGTCCGAACTCGTGACCCTGGATCGCCCCCGGACCCATGTGGAAACCTTGCGGGACGTAGTCGTTTCTTAGTCGAGCGGGATCGAACCATTCCTCCAGCGTGTCCGCCCAGCCGCCGTGACCGAACGCGTTGCGATACCAGACGCCCCGTAGAGACGGTACTTTGTAAAAACCCGTGCCGCGACGGGTCTGGAGCGCCAATGTCGGATCGGTGCCCACCGAAACATTCAACACGTCTTCGGTCTTGAGAAGATCAGCGGGAACCTTGAAACCCTTCGCGGGAGTCAGCTTGTTGTTGGTGTACAACGGCGGCGTATGACAGCCCGCGCAGCCCTGCTGCTGAAAAATCTGCTGGCCGCGCCGGGCGCTCTCGTCAACAGGATTCGGATTCGGCGGAGGCATCAACGAATACAGATACAGAGCCATCGCATACAGCTGTTCATCGCTGTATCTGGTTCCATCTTCGCCGCCAAGGCCTGACGCTCCCTGCGAAGTGGTTGGCTGAAAATCGCCGAAGTGCGCGATGGTGTCCAAGCCTTCATTGATGATGGCGTACCGCATTAGGTCTGCGATCCCGCGGTGATGCACCAGGCCGGTTGAGTCCAGATACTTGATGTCCTGAATGCCGATCAGCGAGGCGACGTGTGGAGCATGCGTCTGACTTGTGCCCTGGCGTGGAAAAACTCCGCGGTGATGAGCCGCCTGACGCCGGATCAGTTCGTCCCTGGTGAGCGTTCTTTGAAATTCGTCTTTGCTGATGATCCAGGGTGCGCCATAGTTGAGCCAGGCGTCGTCCAGCCTGCGCTGGAAGGCGTCGGGCGAGAGATCTCTCAATCGGCCCAGCGCAGCGGCGGACGTGGGTATCTCAACTTCGCCCTGGGCGCCTTCGAGAAGAGAGCCATCGGGCAGAACGCGGGTATGGCAACCGGAACAGGAGTTAATTCCGACTTCCAACACACCTCTCGTCCGAATGTAATAGCGGCTGCGGGCAAGGAAGTTAGGAATGATCCCGTCGCTCGACGGAGGATAATCGGGGTTCACCTGCGGCGTCGCGGGCGCCAGCCGGAACAGTATTTCCGATTCGAACACCAGCTTACCGGCCTGGATCCAATCGTTTTTGGTCTGGAGCTTGGAAGGATCAAAAATAATTTCGGGATCCTTTTGCTTCAGGGATTCGATGTAGCCAGCAGGCTCGCGGCCAGGCGCATACATCGGATAAGAGCGATAAATCGGGCGAACTTTAAATGCATAGTAATCTTTCGCTGACAGGTAGCGTGGCGAGCGGTCGCGCTGCGCCAATGGTGTTTCGAAGCGCGCGACTCCGGCGTCGTCCCAGGCCTTTGGGATGTCGGGTCGGAAATTCTGCGCGCCGATGCTGTCGCAGAATGCAAGCATCGCGCAGGCAGCGCGAATGATTGTAGCGCGCATGTGCGGTTCCTCCTGGATCGCAATCCCGATAGTCGAGTAAGCGTTCAGGGAAGTTTATCACTGAAACGAGAGACCGCTAGCGGAAAACGGGAGACTGATCCCGCAGGAGCCTAACGCATTTTCTCCCGGAACCGGACTTGCCTAGTGTTGGCCACTTTACGATATCGTCTTTCGTCCCCAACGGTCTCTGGATGCCGACCAACGCCGCGATCCGATGGAGGCCCGGCCTATTCTGGGGCTGGTTTATATCCAACGACGCGGCAGCAGACTTCCAGTACGTCGCCGCTTTGCATCTCGATAATTAGGCGCTGGCCGTCACCGAATGCTTCAACTGCCGTAGAGTTTACCGAGTCGCTCGGTCCCCAAGGAAGCAATCGAGGGCATTTCAGTTCCGTGACGCCCGTCGCCTCGATGATGCTCGAGACGCCGATGTCAACCTTGAACGCAAAGCTGACAACTCCTCTCGACCAGTCGAAGTTCACGGTGTTTAGTGTTGCATCGTGCAGATTGGGCAGGGGGTCAGTTAGCCGTCCTTGCTGATCGGCAGATGTGCTCATAGATGTTCTCAGGAGTGTACAGCCGCTTTCAAGTCTATCCGATCTTATGATTGTGGACTAAGAGTGGGCTTTCATGACATTGACCCCAGTTCCCAGCTAAGGGTCCACGCAACAATAAACGCTCACCAATAGTCGCGATAGCTACATTATCTACGGCTGCCAATGTCGCTTCATTCCACTCGCAGTAGTAGGCTTCGCCAGTTTTAATGGGCATTGCAGCGGAGCCGATCCCTGTTCCGATCGCTCGGCGGTTATGTTATAGTCTCGATTGTGATGCTTGTGCGGTCGCAACTATAACATTATGAGACCTCTCGCCTTCTCGCCAGATTCGTTGCGGAAGCTGCTGCTCCACGACAAAATCGCAACCCTGCCCGATCTGAAACGTGCCCTCGGCACCGACGTAGACCTCACTGTCTTCCGAAAGCTCAAAGAACTCGATTACGTGACCAGCTATTCTCATGGCGGCCGTTTCTACACTCTTCGCGAGATCGCCCGTTTCGGCGCCGATGGCCTGTGGTCCTGCGCGCCGGCCTGGTTCTCTCGCCACGGCACCCTGCTGGCCACCGCCGAGGCGTTGATCCGTAGCTCGGCGGCCGGATATTTTGCGGAAGAACTGTCGGCGGTCCTGCATGTGGGAGTGCAAGATGCCTTACGCCACCTTGTCCAGCAGAAGAGGATCGCCCGGGAGTTGGTCTCCGACCTGTTCCTTTATGCTTCCACTGATCCAGCCGTTCACCAGCGACAATCTCTGACACGTCGGAGCAACCAGTCCGTTCCCACGGTGATTGATGCCAACCGTTTGGAAGTCTCTCCCGATGAGATGAAAGCCGCCATCATCTTGTTCTACAGTCTTCTGGACGAGCAGCAGCGCCGCTTGTACGCCGGCCTGGAATCCATGAAACTCGGCCACGGCGGCGACAGCGTGCTGGCCGAATTTCTTGGCCTCGATCCGCACACCATCGCCCGCGGCCGCCACCAATTGCTGGATCAGGATGTGGCGGTCGGCCGGATCCGACAGCACGGCGCCGGGCGCAAGCCGGTGGAAAAAAAACGCCCGAAGTAATCGAAGCCATCGAAATCCTACTGGAACACGACACCGCCGGCGATCCCATCACCGGCATTCGATGGACCCACAAGACGCCCGCCGGAATCGCCGAACTGCTGCGCCAACTCGATATCGAGATCTCTGCCAATACCGTGGCGCGGCTGCTTCACGATATGGATTTTTCCCTGCGCGTGGACCGCAAAGCCATTGCCACTGACTCTAGCCCGGACCGCGACCAACAGTTCCGATACATCTCGTCGTTGCGTACTCGCTTTGAGCGTCAGGGACTTCCCATTATCAGTGTCGATACCAAAAAACGAGAACTGGTTGGCAACTTCAAGAACCATGGCGTCAAGTGGGATCGCACACCGGTGCGCGTCAATGATCACGATTTCCGCTCCGATGCCATCGGAGTCGCGATCCCTTATGGGATCTATGACCTGCTCGCCAACCGAGGCTCGGTCTTCGTAGGTGTCTCGCACGACACGGCAGCCTTTGCCGCCCACTCCATCGCCGGCTGGTGGAAGCGCGACGGCGCGGACCGCTACCGCCGCGGCCGGCAGTTGCTCATCCTGGCCGATACCGGCGGCAGCAATAGTTGCCGTACCGGCGCCTGGAAAACCGAACTGCAAAGTCAACTCTGCAACAGCTTTGGGCTCACAGTAACGGTTGCTCACTACCCCACGGGCGCTTCCAAATGGAATCCCATCGAGCACCGCCTGTTCTCCGAAATCTCCAAAAACTGGGCCGCCGAACCTCTCGACAGTTACCCCAAAGTCCTGAACTTCATCCGCAACACATGCACCCGAACCGGGCTCGCAGTCTCGGCCCACCTCGACCGAAGGCAGTACCCAACCGGCACCTCACCCGATCCAGAGCACGTCCGCCGCCTTTGCATCAAACGACATTCGACCCTGCCAGCCTGGAACTATACGATTGCCCCAATGTGAATCTATTGTTGCGTGAGCCCTAAGCTGGCTCGGTTTCCCCAAGCCCAGGCTTCCTGCCGCTATCGGAAAGAGGACACTTGGCAACCACCTACAACTCGAGTCGCCGGAGGTGTTTCAGAGTGGCTCGCCATTGCCAGCCGGCGCACCCACTTTGGTGAGATCGGGACCAGCCGTCAAACCGGACAATTAAACGCTACGCCGTCGATCGTGAGTGATTCTCTATCGAGGTAGTTTCGCTTTCGGATCCACATCGGCGACACCGCCAAGATAGACGCACGCATCCGCCATTTGGCCGAGAGTCAGAGTGCTGCCCTTGAACATGCTCACGCAGCCGCCGGGGCCGCGGCAGTTAAACACCCCTCCGCCCATGAACTCCTCAGCTGTGAAATCCCGGAACGGCAATCGTTGGAGGGGTACCAGGACCGGACGCGCCTCCGTCGTCAAAGCGCGGTCGAACTTCGGATAGTCGGGATAAACGGGCAGGGTGATCCCAGGCGGAAGATGGAGTCGACCGCCCACTGGAATCACCACGAAAGTTCGGCCGGGATAATCGATTTCCAGCATCCTCGCGATTCCGACGTCTTCGCCCATGCTGGAAAGGTAATCCATTGGCATCGTCCGATAGAAGTGCGCGGCGCCATAAATAACCAAGGCCTTCCCGTGCTTTTGAAGCACCTGCTCCTTCAGAACGGAGACGGCGGCGGTCTCACGGCTACGATTGTCTCCCGGTCCGGGGTCACCACCGAAGACGCGAATTCGCGCATCGGCAGGCAGCTTTGAATTCACGCCGCGGACGGCTGCGAAAAAATCCGCGTAAATGGGAGAGTCCCAGACTCCGTTGCCCGCCTGGGTTGTAGTCTTCCAGACCTGCTCCAGTTGGGCTCTTGATACGTTCTCGCCCCGAATGTAACGATCCAGGACCGACTGCTCCGAGGTGCTGCCAAACTCTACTACGATAGACCGCACTTTTTTCGCGAAGTCGGGATGACGAACCAGCGCGATCCGCAGATCGGAATCCACTCGGCGTTGGTGATACTCGCCTAGCGCGACAATGTCGGCTTGATCGAACGCGGAAGTCAGGGTCCGGACAATCCCATCAATTCCCGCGGATTCGTCGGGTAGGCGCAGCTTTGCCGGCGCCGCAGTCTTGGGCGACTGGGCCCGAATAAAAGACTCATTGGTCATGCTAACGGTAAATAGCGCGGCCCCAGCGACGGCCATCCCCCCGACTATTCGCAAGACCACGTTCTTGGCGGCAATTGATCTGAACGACATGAAACCCTCTGGGTGAGCTTTGGACGCGCGTCGCACTGAAGGGTTAGTTTAGATCCTACACTGCTCGCTGCCAATGCGACCCGTAAGTGCCGCCGGCTACTGGAACCTGACGTTCGACACGCTGGGTAATGGCCCTTGGCGTCAGCGCGCAAAAGGCGAGCACGTCCACGGCGACGTTTTCGCCAGCTCACGGATGTATCGCCAGCAGGGTGCCAGGCTGCGTGCTCATGCCACCATAGGTCGCTTGGATATTCTGATCGCCTTGCGGGACGGTGTCAGGAACGACCACATTGAACTGAAACAGGCCGGGTGAGATCAGTCCGGCGAACTGAACCGTGGCATTGCGGCCCGCGATTGTGATCGCTGGCGGTGGTGACAGCGTTCCGCCTTGCGTCAGTAGTCCGGGGGCCACCGCAATCGAGGTAGCGCCGAAGCCGTTCGCGTAGACGGAGATGATCTCCCCTGGCTTGGCCGGGGAAAAGGTAAAGCCCGGCGCCGAGAAACTGGCCGGGCCTACCAGAGTTCCATCGAGGTGTATGGCGGCGACGTGCATGCCATCGCTGAAAACAAAAAACGATGGCGACAGCGATTGGGCCAGCGCGGTGAATGACGCGCTTGCTGCGCCGTTGTTCGACACGACGACTTGTGCGTCGGTGGGTAGCACGTCAGGCGGCGTCAAAATGTTGATCTGCGTTGGACTGATGTAGTAAACATAAGCGCTGCGCCCATTCACAGTCACGCTCACAGCGTCAAGCTGAGTGGGCAGTTTGTTGCCGGCGAAATCGGGGGCCTGCCAGACGCGGGAAACACCAGCCGGCGCAAGCCTTGAGCCTTTGATCTCCACCCAGCTGTTGGGCGCGATGGAGGTGTCCTCGCCTTCCGCATTGGCCACCAGCGATACCAGGGGAGCAGTGGCGGAGGTCACAGGGTAATAAACCATCACAAAGAAATGCTGGACCAGGGCACTGGTCGGCTGAAAGCCCGCGTCGAAATTGTAGGTCCATTGAAGGTCGGAGGGAGCGTAGCCGGTGCAGGGCGACTGGCTGGTTCCGGATTGGTCGCGCTGGCATCCCCAATAGTAGAAGGGCTGCACATTCTGGTATGGTCCCGTAGCGCCAGTCGCCATGAACCTGCTATCCCCCGGTTGCAGGTTCAGGTCTGTGAAAAGCTCCTTCAAAACCGCGGCGCTGTCGGGAATCTGCCACGCGGAAGAACCCAGGTACTGGCTGTTGTTCAAGGCCCGTAACCACTGTGTCGCGGTGTTGAACAACATCGCGCCGTTAGCAATCTTGGGCGCGGTAATGGTGCGGGATGAGGAAGCGGGAATGGTTACGGTGCCCGTTATGCCATACGCATTGGAGGCGGGCAGGTTCCCGTCGGCGGCCCAAGTGTACTTCGTGCTGCAATCGAACACCGCGCTGCCCGCTGCGGGTCCGGTGGTGTAGGGGACAACGGGTCCGCTGGCGGAACAGGACGGAGGTGTTCCTATGGCGCCGGGGATCATGGGCAGCGTATAGAAGTAGTTATCTTGTGTGGTGACGCCGCCCTGGATACCGGCGGCGAACGAGAAGACTTCCTGCCCGTCGCTGGAGCCGCTGGCGCCGCCGTCGTTTTGCAGCGCCCAGTAGTAGGAGGTTTTCAGGTTGTGCAGCGGCGGCACGGTGGCTCCGAACCCCGGTACCACGCTGGCGGGGAAGGTCATTTTAAAGCCGGCAGAATAGAGATTGGAGAGAGCGCTGCCCGAGCAGAGAGGGCCAAACGATCCGCCGCCCGGGCCGGTATTCGCGCACGTAGGGTCCACCAGAGGCGCCGCGGGAAGTTGCCAATCGGTGTGCCCCAGGTAGCCCGCGCCGTTGCCATAGGCGTTCAGCGCCGCGACAAATTGTTGCGCGCTGGCGTCATCCATGGAACCGTTGGGGTAGACCCCGCTTAGACCGAGGGCACTCCGCATTGCCGGATCGCCTGCCAGATCGGCGT
This sequence comes from uncultured Solibacteraceae bacterium, assembly GCA_963815475.1. Taxonomy (GTDB): domain Bacteria; phylum Acidobacteriota; class Terriglobia; order Bryobacterales; family Bryobacteraceae; genus Sulfopaludibacter. The sequence continues at coordinate 6,247,670 of CAWFHD010000003.1, forward strand.
TGGCCAGCCAACAGACGTTTTGATTGGGGTCGTAGACGATGGGGGCTTGGGGCACGGGAGGCGATCCGAGGGTGGACACAGGCTGCGTGGTCCGGCAGGGGTTGGTTTGAGCGAGGGCCGCGGTGGCGCCGCAAGTGAGAATAAGACAGGCAATCGTGGGGTAGAGATTCATAAGTTCCATCCAGTGAGGAAGGCGCGTCGGCGAAAATCGGAAGCTGCGGAGCTGTAAACGGAATTGACTTTTCTTATGCGCATTTCCTCTTCAACGGCCGTCACGGCAAGGTCCCAACAACGGGCCAGCCCTTCTCCCACACGATGGTAGAGATCTGTAAGAAAGGCCGCCCGCTGATTCCGTTGTAGGCGTGGAACACCAGGTAGTCGCCGCCCGGTTCCTGCAGCACCGCTTCGTGGCCAGGTCCGCGCCAGTTCTTTGTGGTGGCTTCAATCACCAACGACCCGCCGCCTTCGGTCATCGGCTTCCCGGTCTTGTCTAGATAAGGACCAGTGACTTTGCGCGCGCGCCCCACCACTACGTTGTACGTGCTGTTCGCCCCGCGGCAGCAGCGATCGAAAGACACGAACAGGTAGAAATACCTGCCGTGCCGGATCAGGAAGGGCGCCTCCACGGAGCCGTCGATGGGAGGAGTGCGCGGCCGGCTCGATAGCGAATACATGGTGCTGTCTTTGCCGGATAGCTTGCCGGTCTCGGGGTCGATACGCCGCATCTTGATGCCTCCCCAAAAGCTGCCCCAGTCCAGCCACATCTCGTGCTGATTCGCGATGAACAGGTGGGGGTCAATCGCGTTCCAGTCGTCTTTCCCCTGGTATGAGCGCAGCACCATGCCTTCATCCACCCACCGGTAATTCGGGTCCTTGGAGTCGAGCGTGAGGTTGGTGGCCAGCCCTATGGCCGAATCGCGGCTGCCAAATGAGGACACGGCGTAATAGAGGTGATACTTGCCGCCGAAGAACGAGATATCGGGCGCCCATGGAGCGCGTGCCTTGGGGATCTCTTTAGTGACCCAATCGGGCAGCTTCTCGAATACGTGACCGCAGAGCTTCCAGGCGTGCAGGTCCGGCGAGCACCGGATGGGAATCAGTTCACCCGGCCGTCCGTTCGTCACAAACAGGTAATAGACACTGCCCTGCCGGATGATGGCAGGGTCATGCACGCCTTCCAGGTCGCCGGTCAATTGCAGGACCTCTGGCTTCTGCGACGCCGCGGTCGCACTCCATACAATGAACACGGTCATCAAAACCGATACAACAGTGCGCATGACTATCTCCGGCTTCAGCCCACCCTCGCCTTCAGCATACTGAAAGAGTGGGCCCGGAATCCGAGTAGATCCCTAGTTCGGAAAGAACGGCAGCGGCGCGGCGATATTCTCTTTCTCGGTGTACTCTGTCAGCGATTCGCCCGTCATAATGCGGTTGCGGCGCTCGATTTCGCTGCGGAAATCCTGGTCCAGATAGAGGTCGGAACGTGTGGGCGAACGGGTCAGGCTGGCACGTGGGCCGAGATAGAGCAGAGCGTCGCCGTCAAACCGGCAAAGTTGGTATTGTAGGCCTCCCAGGCTTTGCGCTGCTCCTCGTTGGCTTTGAGCGGCAGGTCGACGATGCTACATCCAGGAGGCAGCAGCCGTTTTTTCAGCGCACCCGTCACCTGCGCCAGGGCAGGCTGTCGCCATGCGCGTGTGTCGTGCTCGAACCGCGCAGTGCATGGTTTTTCCAGATACCCGACATACGGTACCACGACGAACCAGGCGCCGGGCTGCTTCGCGTCGATTTGGGCGCGCAAATTGAAATATTTATTGGCGCCAAAGAGTCCCAGGTGCGCGGCGCCATAGATCACCAGTGCTTTCTTGCCCTTCGCCAGGACTTCGCGAGCGATTAGATCCGCGGGATGCTTATCGCGCCCCTTCATGAGAGGCTCCCAGTCTTCCTTGGTCCTGATTTGCGTCCAGTCGATCGGAGGTTCGCCCAACCATACCTTGATGCGCTGCTCCGGAGGCAGCGTCAGGTTTACGGCGCGGACGGCGGAATAGACATTAATGGAGCCGATATAGGTTACGGTGGGAATCCAACCCACTTGGTCGCTCCACACTCTGCGCAGTCCGGCGTAAGGCACCGCATCGCCATTGACGTATCGGTCCACAACCGCCTGCTGGCTGGCGCTGCCGGTTTCGAGCACAATGTTGCCCACATCCCTGGCGAACCGCGGATCGCGGATCAGGGCGGCATAGAAATCTGTCTCCTGGGCGAGGCCGTGCCATTCGCCTATGCCCACGAGCGGATGGGTCGCGAAGGCGGCGAAGATGCCGTCAGCGGCGGGAACGGTGGCTGGCGTTTTCTGTGCCCATGCCTGCGGGGCGAGCGCGAGCGCAAGGAAAAACGTCAGAAGCCTGATCTGCATGTCCCCTTTCATTTTGGGAATTCTAGCATTTACGGCGGCGGGGCCGCTGTAGGAAGACTAGCCGCGCCGCGGATGCCATAGCTTACACTCAAACTACATGCTCAATCGGGGCTATGCCTACACCACAATCATCGGCGGCAAATACCCCGGGCAGACACTGCTCTCCCACCTGGCAGGCCTTTACACCCACTCAACCCCACAAGCCTGGCAACAAAACCTGAACAACGGCGAAGTCACCCTCAACGGCGTCACCGCCACCGGCAGCGAATCGGTCACTTTAGGCCAAACCCTTGTCTGGAACCGTCCACCCTGGATCGAACCAGACACCCCTCAGCGCTTCGAAGTCCTGTTCGAAGACTCCCATCTGTTGGCCGTCGACAAACCCGGCGGACTGCCCACCCTCCCCGGCGGCGGCTTCCTGGAAAATACCCTCCTGCGCTTGGTGCAAAAGCAAACCCCTAACGCCAACCCCGTCCACCGCTTGGGCCGAGCCACCACCGGCATCGTCCTCTTCGCCAAAACACCGCGGGCGGCCTCTAATCTATTCGCAAACTGGAACACACCCAAAATTCAAAAAATCTACCGGGCGCTGGCTCAAAACATTGCACAGCACGACGCCTACGAAATCCTCACACCCATCGGCCTCGTGCCGCACCCGCTCATCGGTTCCGTGTGGGCCGCCAACCCAAGTGGCAAACCGTCAAAGTCATTGGCAAAGGTGATCTCACGCGCCAACAGCACCACAACATTTGAGGTAAGCCTGAATTCGGGCCGCCCTCATCAAATCAGAATCCATCTCGCATCCATCGGCCATCCCTTGGTAGGCGATCCTCTGTACGGCTTAACCGGCCAGCCTCTGGAAAATCTCCCCGGCCTCCCCGGCGATGGAGGATATTTTCTGCACGCCCAATTTCTGAAATTCCACCACCCCATCACCGGAGAGCAAATCAATCTTGAGGCGCCTTTGCCGCCCGGATTCTCATTGCATCAGCAGGTTCACGGTGGGAATCAAATCAGGGTCGTCGTTGAGGAATCGCAAAATTCACACTTGACATTGACGGACAATCCACTACCATAGGGTTGTGGATCAATTGGGTACAACATTCGCTGCTCTGTCTGATCCAACCCGGCGGGAGATGATCGAAAGACTCTCACATGGTCCTGCCTCTGTGCATGGCTTGACGGAACAGTTTGTGCTCTCGCAGCAGATGATTTCAAAACATATTGCCTACCTGGTGCGAGCGCGGATTGTGATCAAGACGAAGCGTGGACGAGAGAGTGTGTGCACGCTCAGGCCAGAGGCGATAAAGACAGTCAGCGACTGGGCGGCTTATTATCGCCGGTTCTGGGAAGAGAGTTTCGACAAGCTGGATGTGGTGGTGAATCGAATGAAAAACATGGAGGTCAGAGATGACAAAAAACACGAGTAATGAGACAGAGCGGATGGTGATCACAAGAGTTTTTGATGCCCCGCGCGAATTGGTTTGGAAGGCGTGGACAGACCCGAATTATGTGATGCAGTGGTGGGGGCCGAAGGGTTTTACTGCGCCTTTTTGCAAGATCGATTTTCGCGTGGGGGGAAAATTTCTCTGCTGCATGAGATCGCCGGATGGCAAGGAGTTCTGGAATGCTGGTGAATACCACGAGATTGTTCTGCACGAGAAGATCGTTTCCTCCATGTACTTTTCCGACCCGGAGGGAAACAAGGTTGAGCCTGCGCAATATGGAATAGAACATGAAGCTATCGCCGATGCGTACGATGTGATTACCTTTGAGGATTTTGGAAACGGCCAGACGAAACTCACCTTCATTGGCAACGAAACCATGGAGCAAGCCAAGAATAGCGGTCAGCTCGAAGGCTGGTACGAGTTACTCGATAAATGTGCCGCAGTCGTTGCGGGGCTGGCGCAGGCGAAATGAGAAGGTGAAGTTTGACGATCGTCATGCGCGAGATACTGACCGTAAAGTAAACGCTGGTCCATCCCGGAGACCCCAGCTAAGGGTGGAAGCCTAAGCATTCGCGGACGATTTGCGATAGGTCGAGCGCGGCGCAGCGAAGGCAGGGAGAAGGGAAATCGCTCCTGAGGGATGGGCTCGACGCAGGTGAGATTTGCGCCGTCCGGGCGGATCGGCGGCGATTCGTACACGGTTCGACACGGCCTGATCGTGGAAAGCCTTGTACGACTCGCGCGTGATCCGCCCGCTTCGACGGAATGGCCCACATATCATTTCCAAAAGTCAAAAACTGCATTGGCGGGTCGACCTATACGTTAACTTGAATTGCCTCCCGAGTGGCCGGATAACTGGACCAGACGGCGGTGTCGCCGCGGTGCTTGCCCAAATGACAGGTGAGGCTTGACAGATAGTTTCTTTGGAAAGTACAATGGTTTCCATGGAAACTGCTTTAACGCGCCTCCCGCGCATTCGATCGACCGCGGCGCCGGACCTGGAATCTCACCTTGGCTACTGGCTCCGCCGCGTTTCCAACCACGTTTCAGGCGCCTTCGCCCGGGCGTTGCAGACCAGACATATCTCCGTTGCCGAATGGGTTGTGATGTGCCAAGTCCACGGGCGCCCAGGCATTACTCCGGGGGAACTCGCGGAAATGTTGGATTTGACGCGGGGCGCCGTCTCCAAGGTTATCGACAAGCTTGAAGCGAAAAGGTGGATTGCGCGCTCCACGAAACCACAAGATGGCCGCGTGCAGTTGCTATCGCTTACGCGTTTGGGGAACCGCATTCTTCCGGAACTGGCGGAGATCGCGGACCGGAATGATCGACAGTTCTTCGAAGGCCTCGCTCCCGGGGAAAGGGCGACCCTGCGGCGCTTGCTTGGCAAACTGACCGAGCTTCACCAGATCAGGCACATGCCAATCGAATAATCCGGCGCAGACTGATTTCACACTACACGCACAAATAGAGGATCTTCTATGAGCAAAGCAATCGAAAATTTAGAGGCAGCCCAAAAACGGGCTCTCGCCATCAGGCCGAAAGTCGGCGGCTTTCCTTATCTCGCCGAAACCCTGCGGCGCGCCGGTGTGACGCGGAACTCTTGGTTTCTGCCCGCATGCCAGAGCATCTTCCTGACTAACGATGGACCCGTCGTGGCGCAGGGTACGCCACTACTGACTGGGATGACCGACGTTCCCTCATTTGACCGCGAAGCGCTGATCTCGGCGCTGCGGACGGACCAGGCCGGCGAAAGCGCCTTTCCAGAATTCCTAGCCGCTTCGTGGCAAGCTGGCGTGGTGCGTTACGACGTTGATTTTGCAGCGCGAACGGTTGCATATTACGGCTGCAACGGCGAGGAGTACGTCGAAGCTTATCTGAGCGTCGAGGTGGATTCGTAGTGGACCTATTGCCAGGCAGGCCAATTACGCGCCAATCGTAAGGGAAGCCGTTCAGCGACTCAAGTTGACGGGAAACGCTTACCGTCGAAGTGCATGGTGTTCGGCCGGGCGTACCGCCGACTCGAACAATAGCGCGAACGTTCGGGAAGTACGCATGACGGCCTACCGATTACTCCCTATGGGTTTTTCCCGTCCAAGTGGGCCGAACATCGGATGGTGTAGGCTGACTTATGCCGAATTGCCTCGCCCGGTTCCTCCGAGATCGTCGTCAACCTGGAAGTTGACCCAAACGCTGTAGTCTCGGCAATTTCCCTATCGGGAGTGCCGCGGAGGAGAACTCCACCGTAAAGAGCGGAACAAGGTTCGGGCCGCGGCACTTTCGATAGGGGTGACTTGAAGGAAGGTGGCCGAGTCGATTCGCTATGGAGCTACTACTAATGCCCTTTGCAATGGGTAGCTTGCAGGAGAGGTGATGGCTCTCGGCTGATGTACCTTCGAATATTTCCATTTTCGGCACAAGATGTCAGCGAGACGAGCGCCGGAAACGTCGCGAGGAAGCTTCATGCCACCAGGAGGACTTCATCGCGAACAAGGTGAAGCCGAACTCGTTCGGGCCGCGGCCGATCAAAAAAGAACGCAAAGGTCGCCTCCAGCACGTTCTTGCGCAACTCGTCCCAAGTGTCCCCTTCGGTGAAGAGGCTTTCCGTGAGGCATTCGGCGCAATACCCGCCATCGGATTCCTGGATCACCTCGAATACCAGCTCAGCCATACGTCTATGATACGGCATGAGTTCGCATGACGCGCGGGCCAAAGCACGACTCTCGCCCGCTCGGCTTACGCCATTCGATGTTCGGACCACCTGGACGGAAACGCCCAACCCACCGAAGTGCCTCGCCCGGTGGCTCCAAGATACTCGTCAACTTGGAAGTTCGGCCCAAACGCTGTTTCCGTATCTTATAAATTGGTATACAACGCAGAATTGCCATGCCCTTGCTCGAAGCGCGTGATTCCGGTCTGTACTGCCCCGCGGGTGATTTCTATATCGATCCCGCGGCGCCGGTAGATCGCGCTGTCATCACGCACGCGCACTCCGATCATGCCAGCCCCGGCTCCAAGCGATATCTCACCTCGCGCCGCGGCGAAGCCCTCCTTTGCGCCCGCGTCGGACCGGAATGCGCCATTCAGTCGCTCACCTTCGGGGAGCCCGCTGAAGATCGGTGACATTACGCTCAGCTTCCATCCGGCGGGACACATTATGATGTATCTATGGTCCGATACCACATTGCGTTCTACCTCCCTCACGCGCCCGGCGAAATGGTCGTCGCGGAGGCACTGGATTTTCCAGGTGCAGTGACGCAGGGCTTCGACCTGCCGGACGCACGCCTGATGGTCGCAAGTGCTCTCGAGGACCTCGCTCAGGCACTGATCGAGGAGGGAAAGCCACTCCCCCTACCGTCGGAGGACGCGCACTGTCCCGAGGCAGATCTAATCGAACTGGTGCCGCTCTCCGTCCACGCCGGGACCGCGCCGCGGTGAAACGGCACGAGTTGCTGGACCCCCTCCACCGGCACGGATGCAAACTCTCCCGAGAGGGTGGACGTCACTCGATTTTCTCAAATCCCGCGACGGGGACGAAAGCCCCACTGCCGCGCCATTCCGAAATTGACAATCGCCTCGCTCGAAAGATCTGCGATCAACTTGGTATTCCGCCGATACGCTGATCCAAACGCGTTTGTAGAGAGTAATCCGGCGAATCGTCAACCTGCCAAGGCACGGTTTAAGGCGGGGATGCCTGTCAAGACTGAGATGATCGGCGACCCGAGTCGAACTCGGTAAAGCGAAGATGCTATGTTTTTCATGAGGCGCAAGTTGACCAGGACCGACAGGATTTTGGAGCAATTTCGGGAGTTAAACGTCTGGCGGAGGGGCGATGAGCGGGCTCCCCACAAGCCGCTACTGGTTTTGCTCGCGTTGTCAAAACTGCAGGCGGGTGCGCCCCGACTTATTCCGTTCGACGAAGTCGAGGACCCGTTATCGCGGTTGCTGGAAGACTTCGGACCTCCCAGGAAATCTGTTCACCCGGAGCTTCCTTTTTACCATTTGCAAAGCGATGGCATTTGGGAGATACACGATCATGTTGGTTTGACCATCCGCCGTGGCAGCAAGAATCCCTTGCGAAGCGAGTTACGGAGGTTCCGCATTGGCGGTGGTTTCCCTGCGGAACTGTTTGGAGAATTGAGCGGCCGACCTGAGGTAGTCCGTGAAATTGCACGGGAGATTCTCGCCGCGCATTTCCCGGAATCTCTGCATGAGAGCATCTGCCTCTCTATCGGACTGGAACTGAGCGGGACGGTTCGGTCGCCCAAGCGGGACGCTGCGTTTCGTGATGCCGTGGTGTCCGTGTGGGGCCATAGTTGCGCCTTCTGTGGATACAGCATTCAGCTTGATCGGTCCGATCTGGGATTGGAAGCGGCCCATGTTCGCTGGGTTCAGTTTGGGGGACCCGATTCAGTGAATAACGGGATTGCGTGCTGCAGCATTCATCATCAAGCCATGGACCGCGGGGCGATCTCAGTTTCCGATGATAGTCGAGTTCTCGTGTCATCGCGGGTTTACGGCGGTGGTGGGTTGCAGTCACACTTTCTCGCGATTCACGGCGCTCCGTTGCGAGAGCCGAATCAGAAGCGCGCCGCGCCGAAGGCTGAGTTTCTGGCTTGGCATCGCAAGGAAGTTTTCCGAGGTGAGGCGCGCGATTAGGTGAGATGCGCTGCTGCGATCTTCCTGGCTGCAAACGCGTTTATCGGTAGTAATGCCGCTCTGAGATGCCAAAGAGAGAGAAATTCGTGCCAGCGTGCGCACCCTACTCAACTTCCACGGCTTCTTGGTACAGAATCGGGAACAGGACTTCAGCGCGGAGGCGAGACACGTTTTAGAATCTCTCGGAGCTGATCGGCTTCGGCCGGATGATGCTGTTTCATGTACGAGACCTTGCCGCTCACGCTGTTGTATTTTCGCTCGTACCGCTTCGATGTCCGCGCGGCTGACGGCGTCTTCTCCAGAGAACGCACTGCGGACCGGATCGCCGAACGAACTTTCGGCAGCAATGAGGTCTTACGGTTGACGACCAATTTCGTCGTGACCTGCTGCTGGTTTCCACGGGCGATGGCCTTCTTCTTCGGATTCAGACGAAGGCCCTTCCGCCGAACCATCGAATTCAATTCGGTGAGGATATGGGACATCTCCTCGTGGGTCATCGCCATTTTCGTGGAGCACGAGATGTCGTCCATCAAGCGCGTGTACGTGATGCCGCGTTCATGAAAATCGGCGACCACCTGCGATTCGATATCCCAGAAAACGAGGTTGGCGAGCAGGTCGCTCGTCTTCGAACCTTGCGGAAGGCATCCGTCCTTCGTGGTCAGCGTCGTAAGGATCTCGGCGACAGCCGGCGGAAACCGGAAAAATCGCTGGAAGATCTCGAATACGAACTGGTGATCGACCGATGGATAGAATTTCCTGATATCGACAGTGACCAAGCATTCCGAGTTGACGTGCCGTTTGGCGTTCGCCTTCTGCCCCCGAGGTGACACGGGATCTTTGATGCCGCCATGAAGGTACGGTGGATAATCAACCCGCTCCAGAATATGGACCCGGATACGGTGTTGGATGCTCTTCAACTCGCCCAGCGCATCCTGGCATAAGCGAATCTCACCGCCCTCCTTGGGTATCGGGATCGGCCGGTAACGCTGCTCGGCATTCTTTGCGATGGCCTGAAGATCCTCGACGGAGAGCTGAAGTATGCGGGCCAGTGTTCTGACCGCCCCGATCGGCTTCGCGCTAAAAGAGGTTGTTGGTGGTCGGCAGTCGGAGCAGTTGAAGTGCGGCACGGCTGAGCTTCTCCTGGAGTTCAGTGCTGATTCCCGTAAGCTCGTTCGGATCAGCAGCGAGAAAAATCAAAACGTTCAGAGGCATTCCAAAAGCGCTTGCGAGCGCCTGCATCGCGCTCATGGATGCGTCCCGCTGGTTGCGCTCGATCATGCTCAAATGGGACACGGCGATACCAGACTGCTTGCTGAGTTCGCGTAAAGTCCAGCCCTTCTGGGACCGGCATAGTTTTACAGCTCGTCCGATGTCCACACTTCTACCCTTTTGGTGGAATTTGTAAAAGTAGTTTGTCTGCTTACAAGCCAAAGAATTTCCCAAACAGATCAATGATCGTGAGAATTTCGCCCAAAACACCGAGCGCATCCTTAGCCGACCAGACCGGGTCATCCTCAGTTGCACAGCGTTCCAACTTGGCTAACGCTTCGTCGAACGCCGCCGTAATACAGGAATCAGCACCGCCCTGCATATTGCGCCGAATCTCTTGCAAGGCTTCGACACATTCTTTGAGTTCATAGTTCTTCATCTTCATCAACAACCGCCTCCCAGCGGCCGTCAGCGCCTGGATCGTCGTTAATGAAGCGATGCTGAAACAAACTACTTAACACGGACCCGAAGGTAGCCGTCACGATGACTACTCCGGAGACGCGAATAATACGCTGGCGCGAGCCGCCGCGTTCTTATTCCTATGCGTGGTCGAAAGGCCCTTGCGAGCCGCGGCCGGAGATACTGCTTCCGGTCGCTAGTTGCTTGCGATCCAAGTAAAGAACCAGACTGTCAAAGAGCAGGCCAATCGAACCTCCGATTGGTCATCTTCAGTTTCACCCAAACGCCCGAGCGTGTCAAGCAAAAATTTCGCTCACAGTGAACATGAGTCGCCTGGCACTACCAGATGCTGTATCAGCGATCTGTGGGGGGCCATTATCTCGTACGCGGGAGCCCAAGTTCAACAAAGGTACCGGGTGGCTAGCGGGTGCCTGGGCAGGGCGCTCGATTGGCGAACCAGGCAGACCTGCCGGCGAACAACCCGCTGGAGAGAAATTACTCCCGATAAGTCGGCTTACGCCATCCAATGTCGGGCCACTTGGATGAGAACGCCCAACCCCGAAGTGCCTCGCCCGATTCTTCCTAGACAGTCGTCAACCTGGAAGTTCGGCCCAAACGCTGTTTCCCTATCCTATACATTATTGGTATACAACGCAGAATTGGCATGCCTTTGCTCGAAGCGCGCGATTCCGGTCTGTACTGTCCCGCGGGCGATTTCTATATCGATCCCGCGGCGCCGGTGGATCGCGCCGTCATCACGCACGCGCACTCCGATCATGCCAGCCCCGGCTCGAAGCGATATCTCACCTCGCGCCGCGGCGAAGCCCTCCTTCGCGCCCGCGTCGGACCGGAATGCGCCATTCAGTCGCTCACCTTCGGGGAGCCGCTGAAGATCGGTGACGTCACGCTCAGCTTCCATCCCGCGGGACACATCCTCGGGTCGTCGCAAGTGCGGCTGGAGCATGCGGGCGAAGTGTGGGTCGTGTCGGGAGATTACAAGCTGGCGGCCGATCCCACGTGCCAGCCCTTCGAGCCCGTGCGGTGCCATACCTTTGTGACCGAGTCGACCTTCGCGCTGCCCATCTTCCGTTGGCCCGAGCCGCGCGACGTGATCGCGGCGATGGAATCGTGGTGGCGCGCCAATCGGGAAGCCGGCAAGGCCAGCCTGCTGTTCGGCTATCCGCTGGGCAAGGCGCAGCGCGTGCTGGCGTCACTCGATTCCTCCATCGGCCCCATCGTCTGCCATGGCGCGGTGGAGCGCTACAACCAGATCTACCGGGGGCAGGGAATTGCCATCCCAGGAGCCGCTGGCCTGGATGCCTCGCCCACGGCGCTGGTGATGGCCCCGCCTTCCGCGCACAACTCGCCGTGGTCGCGGCGATTCGGCGCGGCGTCAACCGCGTTCGTCTCCGGCTGGATGCGGATTCGCGGTACGCGCCGCCGCCGCTCGCTCGATCGCGGCTTCGTGCTCTCCGACCATGCCGATTGGCCGGCCCTGCTGCGCGCCATCGACGAGTCGGGCGCGGAGACGGTGTGGGTCACGCACGGCTATCGCGCGCCGCTGGTGCGATGGCTCGAAGAGCATGGGCGGCGGGCCGTGGCGATTGAAACCAGGTTGCCCGAGCCGGAAGCCGAGCAGGAGGTGGAAGCGTGAAGGCTTTCGCCGAACTGTACGCGGCGCTCGATGGCACCACCAAGACGAACCAGAAAGTGGCGGCGCTCACTCGCTACCTGGCGGCGGCCGCGCCCGAAGACGCGGCATGGGCCGTCAACTTCCTGATCGGGCGGCGTCCCAAACGTCTGCTGGAGTCGCGCAAGCTGGCCCAGTGGGCCATCGAAGAGGTGGGCGTGCCGGACTGGCTGTTCGGCGAATGCTACCACGCTGTCGGCGATTTCGCGGAGACCATCGCGCTGCTGCTGCCGCCTGTGAATCCAGACCGGCCGGAAGGCCTGTCCCACATGCCGCTGCACTGGTGGGTGGAGGAGCGCCTGCTGCCCATGCGCACTGCCGACGATGCGACGCGGCGCGCGTGGCTGGCAGAGGCGTGGCGCGAGATGGATGATGGCCAGCGCTTCGCGTGGAACAAGCTGATCACGGGCGAATTCCGCGTAGGTGTGTCGCAGAGCCTCGTGATGCGGGCCATCGCCGAGGTGAGCGGGCTCTCCACCGAAGTGGTGTCGCACCGCTTAATGGGCGAATGGCAGCCGACGCCCGAGTTTTGGAGACAGCTCATCGCGCCGGACACCAGCGATGCCGACATCAGCCGTCCCTACCCGTTCTGCCTGGCGTATCCCGTGGATGGCGATCCGCGCGACCTGGGGCCGCTCGAACAGTGGCAGGTGGAGTGGAAGTGGGATGGCATCCGCGCGCAGTTGATTCGCCGGCAGTGGCAGACGTTCCTGTGGTCGCGCGGCGAAGAGCTGATCACCGACCGGTTCCCGGAGTTGGAAGCGCTTGGCGCGTTGTTGCCCGAAGGCACGGCCATCGATGGAGAGGTACTGCCATGGTCGAATGCCGCGCCGCTGCCGTTCGCGCAGATGCAGCGGCGGATCGGCCGCAAAGTGCTGGGGAAGAAAATTCTCTCTGAGGTGCCGGTGGTCCTGGTCGCCTACGACCTGCTCGAATTGAAGGGTGAGGACGTGCGCGAGCGTCCGTTGGAGTGGCGTCGGGCGCAGTTGGAGGCGATCGCGCCTCCGCAGAGCGCGCTGGTGCTATCGCCGCTGGTGCACGCTGCCGGCTGGGATGAGCTGACGGCGCTGCGGCGCGAATCGCGCGAACGCAAAGTGGAAGGCTTCATGTTGAAGCGGCTCGGCTCGCCGTATCGTGTGGGGCGGCGGCGCGGCGATTGGTGGAAGTGGAAGATCGAGCCGTACTCGGTAGACTGCGTGTTGATCTACGCCCAGCCGGGCAACGGCCGCCGGGCCAGCCTCTTTACGGATTACACATTTGGCGTGTGGGACCACGGGCAAGCTAGTCCCGTTCGCCAAAGCCTACTCGGGATTGAGCGACGAGGAGATCCGCGAGGTGGACGCCTTCGTCCGCCGCAATACCATTGAACAGTTCGGTCCCGTGCGTGCCGTGAAGCCGGAGTTGGTTTTTGAACTGGCCTTCGAGGGGATCCAACGAAGTCCGCGGCATCGCTCCGGGATCGCGGTGCGATTTCCGCGGATGGCTCGATGGCGTCACGATAAGACGGCTGCGGAGGCCGATTCCATCGAGACCATTCGGGTCCGCTCTCTGCTGTAAGCGATCCACAAACTGTTTACCAAATTGCAATCGAGTTGTCACGTTGCATTCCTACAATCGAAGCTCAGGACTTCAGGGAAAGGTTGGTGCTTCGATGAACAGGAAAGCCATACTTGCGTTTGTGCTCGTAGTTGCGCTGCGCGCGCAACAGATTACGGGTGGAATCACGGGAACGGTGACGGATGCTTCGGGCGCGTCGGTGTCTGCGGCGGTAGTAGAAGCGCAGAATGTGGACACGAACCTTTCTGTGAAAGTGCTGACCCATGCAAACGGCAGCTACCAGATCCCCAACCTGCCGGCCGGAACGTATCACGTAAGCTTCAGTAAGGAAGGCTTCAAGACCGAAACGCACACCTCGATTCTGGTGCAGGGCGACCGCACCACGGCGGTGGCGGGCAAGTTGGAAGTGGGAACCGTGTCTACTACGGTGGAGGTCACGGCCACTCCTCTGTTGAACCAAACCGACACCACCAGCGGCTACGTGCTCGATTCGCAAACCATCAACAACACGCCTCTGGCCACCGGAAGTTTCACCCAGTTGGCGATTTTGAGCCCTGGGCCTGAATGCCGATTTCGCGAACGGATCGGGTAGCAATGCGGGCTTCGGCAACCAGGCGATCTGGGCCAACGGCCAGCGCGATACCAGCAACAGCATCGCGGTGAACGGCGTCAGCGCCGACAATCTCTTCAACGGCAAGACCACCAGCCAGGTGAACTCTTCGCGCTTCACGCTGAACACCGGCCAGACTAGCGCCTCGGGCGGCGACACACAGACCAATACTTCGGCATACGATTCGGCCGGTCAGGCGATTGCGACGCCGTCGGCGGAAACGCTGCAGGAAGTGCGCGTGAACGCCGCCATGTACGACGCTTCGCAGGGGGCGAAGTCCGGAGCGCACATCGAAGTCACCACCCGGTCGGGCACCAATGAGATCCACGGGCAGGGCTACGAGTACTTTCAGAACACGATTTTCAATGCGGCGGAATTCTTCCGCAATGCCAGCACCGCGATTGCTCCGCAGGATAAAGTTTCGCCGCTGCATTACAACAGGTTCGGCGTTACCCTGGGCGCGCCCATCAAGAAGGACAGGCTGTTTTTCTTCGCGGCTTATCAAGGGATTCAGGATGTCGACTCGCTGAATGGGTCGAAGAGTTTGACCGTGCCGCTTCATCTCACCGATGACCGCAGCGCCCAGGGCTTGGTCAACATGCTCGCGGCAGACTACGGCAAGAATGTCACGGCCAGCCAGATCGACCCGGCCGCGCTGAAGTTATTCCAGGCCAAGATTGGCAATAACTACCTGATTCCCTCGCCGCAGATTACGAATGCAGCGGCGGCCACTGCATTGGGCTACGACGTCTACTTGCAAGGTCCTTCCAGCTTCGTCGCGAACCAGGGCATCTTCGATACCGACTACGTGGTGAACAGCCGCGACCGCGTGTCGCAAAAGTATATCTACCAGAGCAATCCGGTGCAGTCGCCCTTCGGCGGCGGCAGCACGCTGGGCTTCCCGAAGTCGAGCAGCACGGGGACGCAGACCGGGTCGCTCAACAACACCACGATTCTTTCGCCCACGCTGACGTGGGATCAGAAAGTCGGGATCAATCGGCAGTACAACTACTCGGCCACATCGCAGCCTTTCACCGCGACGTCGCTCGGAATCAACGCTTTCAACTTCACGCCATTTCCGGGCATCAGCCTTTCCACGTCCGACCCGACGCTGAAAAAGGGGCTGAGCATCGGGCCCAGCGGCAACTTCGCCAACACCGGTTTTTATCAGAACATGGGCCAGGCGTCGACCAACCTGAATTGGGTCAAGGGGCGGCACACGGTGACGCTGGGGTTCAACATCGAGCGCACCCAACTCAACATCATCAACAATACGAACGCCACGCCGACGCTGTCGTTCACCGATATGACGGCGCTCCTCACCGGCAATGTGACGGCTTCTAGTTCGAGTGTATTTCTGGGCGCGACGAATCGCTACTACCGCGCCGATCAGGTGGGCGCGTTCGCGCAGGACATTATCCGGCTGAACGCCAATCTCAATTTGAACCTGGGAGTCCGCTACGACTATAACGGACCGCTCTCCGAAAAGTACGGCAAGCTGACCAACTTCCATCCCGACGTTTACCAGTACAACTCCTCCACGGATACCATCGCCAATACCGGCCTGGTGGTGGCCGGCAACAATCCGACTCTGGGCACATCGGGTGTGAGCAACTCTACTTTGACGGGACGCCAGTGGGGCTTCGCACCGCGCATCGGCATCGTGTGGAGTCCCACCGAATTGAAGAACGTTGTGGTGCGAACGGGCTTCGGAATGTTCTACGATCGCGGCGAATACTTCTCGGAACTGTCGCCCGGCGCGGGCTCGGGAGTCAACGGGCCGTTCGGCGTTACCGTGGCCGCGCCTTTCGCGCAGCAGGTTACGGCAACGTCGCAGGGCACGCTCTCGAACCCGTTTGCCGGGTCGACCATTCCGCCGGTGGTCACCAACAACACGCTGTTCGCCGGTCTGATTCCCAATGCGGCGCAGTTGCGGACCGGCACCAAGAGCTACACGTTTAGCGGCTACGATCCGGGGAACACACTGCCGTACACGGAGAATTGGAGCCTGGACTTGCAATGGCAGCCGGTCAACAGTGTGCAGATGAGCCTGGGCTATGTGGGCAACCACGGTGTGCACCAGGTGCTGCCGATTCCCTTCAACCAGCCGCAGATTGCCACGGCGTCGAATCCGATCAATGGCGAAACGTCATCGTACGGTTTCAACGTGATTCCCACCGAGACGCTCCACACCTACGACGGCGGCAACACCGATCTGCGCGTGCCCTATCTCGGCTTCAACACCAGCTCAGCGTTCTATAAGGCGGAAGGCATTTCGACTTACAACGCGCTGCAGTTCGGGCTGCGCAAACGCATGAGCAACGGCCTGCAGATCACGGGCGCTTACACGTGGTCGCACACGCTCGATATGCAGAGCGGACTCGGACTGTTTTTCAACGGCAACGATCCCTTCAACCTGCACAACTCCTACGCCACTTCGAGTTACGATCGCACCCACGTAGCCATCGTGCAGTACTTCTACGAACTACCCAAGCCCATGCCGGCGAGTTCGCTGGCCGGCAAATTCACCAACGGCTGGGCGTTGAGCGGAGTCACCGTCTTCGAAAGCGGCCAGCCGTACGATGGCTACGATTTCTCGGGCGCGGTGGGCGGCATCTACTACTCATCGTTCGTCGAGATTATCGATCCGGTGATGCCCATCAAACCGGGCCTCACCAACGGGCAGGCGCTGCTGCAAGGCACCACGGGCATCAATCCGAACAAACCTCTGTTGAACGCCTCGGCGTTTTACGTGCCGCAGATCGCGCCCGGCACGATGGGCGCGCCATGCACCACGGTGAACGGAAGCCAGGTCTGCGACACCTTCGAAACCGGGTTCGGACCGACGGGCCGCAACACATTCCGAGGACCATTTCAAGAACGTTTCGACGTTTCGTTGATGAAGCAGACCAAAGTTTCGGAACGCTTCACAGTGAAGTTTCAAGCGGACACTTTCAACTTGCTGAATCACGCCAGCTTCGATGTTCCGGTAAACAACATCAGCCAGTACAGTGTGAGCAACGGAGTGCCGACGCTGCGGACGCCGCCCGCATCGTTCGGATTTATTCAACACACGCTCGGCAGCCCGAGAATCATGCAATTCTCCCTTCACCTGGTTTTTTAGGGAGGATAGTTGACTTTGTCAACTAATTAGTTGACAAAGTCAACTAATTCTTCACAAACCGCCGGCCGCGTTCCAAGTGGTCCACCGTGATCACGTCGAGAGGCAGCTTGCGTGCGTCCAATTTGAGGCCGACGTTCTGCATCGATGTGAAGATGAGCTCGGGAAGGCGAGGAGGGCTTGCCGCATCGCGGGCACTTGATCCTGCGAAGTGCCTTCAGCGAGTTTAGCGGCGATGTCGAACTTTCGGTGACTATCCAAGGCGGCCGGATAGACCGTCAGTGTCATGTGGTACTGGAAGTGTCCGCGTTGGGGACTGCGTGGCGATCGACGTCGGTGATGAAAAAGTGAACGTTTTTCGGTTAAATGGCGTCTGACCTCATTTAGTGGAGATTCTCGAGACCAACCGATTTTAGTTTGTGGCGTCTATAATTTAAACGTGCCATGCCTAAAGTTCTGATTGCCGGTGGCGGACTGGCGGGGCTCTCTGCCGCGGCCGCTTTGGGTGGTGCTGGATTTGAGGTGGATCTCTTCGAAGCGCGGCCGTTTCTCGGCGGACGTGCCACCTCGTTTCCATTGCCTTCCGCTGACGGCGAAGCGCCGGAAGTGATCGACAACTGCCAGCATATTCTGCTGCGCTGCTGCGTCAACCTGCTCGACTTTTACGAGCGGATGGGTGTGCGCGATCGCATCAAATTTTATCGCGAGTTCTACTTCCTGGAGCCGGGCGGGCGGCTCTCGGTGATGCGGCGCGGAAAGCTGCCGGCTCCCTTCCACTTCACCGAGTCGTTCCTGAAGATGCATTTTCTGGATCGGCACGACAAGGTGAAAATCGCGCGCGCGTTTCTGGCGTTGAAGCGCGAGCGGACGCGGCGCAAAGACCTGGACAAGATCAGCATGCTCGACTGGCTTTTGCAGAAACGCCAGACGCCGCATGCCATCGACCGCTTCTGGCGGCAGATTCTGGTGAGCGCGGTCAATGAAGATCTGGATCGCATGGCTGCGATTCATGGATTTCAGGTGTTCTGGCTGGGATTCCTCTCGCGCTCCGACGCTTACGAAATGGGTGTTCCCAATGTGCCGCTGGGAACGTTATACAGTGCCGACGCGTGGAAACGGATCGGCAATGTGCACATCCATTTTCGCAAGCCCGTGGAGCGCATCGACGAGAACGGGTTCACGATTGCGGGTGAACGATATACGGCGGATCATTACATCAGCGCGCTGCCTTTTGAACGAATGGAGTCGGTAGGTTTGACAGCGCCTAAGTTCGAGCATTCACCTATCACAGGTGTACATCTTTGGTTCGATCGCGAGATCACTAACCTGCCGCATGCCACGCTGCTCGACCGCACGATGCAGTGGATGTTTAATAAGGATGGCGGCCGCTACTTACAACTGGTAGTGAGTGCTTCGCGCGATCTTACCAGCCTGTCGCGCAATGAAATCGTGGAGATAGCCATCGGCGATCTTCGTTTGTACTTCCCGCGAGTAAAGGATGCAACACTTGTGAAGTCGCAAGTGATCAAAGAGCAGCGTGCCACGTTTTCGGCAGCACCCGAAACCGAGGCCTTGCGTCCCACTTCGAGAAGCGGTCCGACGAATGTAGTGTTAGCTGGAGACTGGACGCGCAGCGGTTGGCCTGCCACGATGGAGGGCGCAGTGCGCAGCGGATATCTGGCCGCGGAAGAAGTGGCGCAGGCGGCGAGGAAGCCTACGCGCTTTTTAATTCCGGATATTGCCTAGTTTTTCGCTCCCATTTTTTGGAGAATTCCGCTTTGCGGAGACGATTCATCCCAAAACTCCAGAAGATGAAATTTCAGTAGACCCATCAGTAAAATTTGTTGAGTCGATTCAACAATTTAACCCCAAAATCTGTTGAAAACCCGTGCCTGATCCGATAAACTTGACCAATATTGCCTTCAAGGGTTAGTTGTAGCGGAGCAAGTCGATTTGCCCGCGGTATTAGTTCCTGCCAACTGTTACCACCAGTTGAGTTTCGCGAAAGGTCAAATCATGTCAAGTAGACTGTTCAGTTCTATTCGAGTTGTTTCCGCCACTCTGTTCGTGGCTGCCTTGTGTTTCGCACAAACGCAGAGCGCACGTCTGATCGGAACGATCCATGACTCCACGGGCGCCGTGGTGCCAAATGCCAAGGTGACTGCAACCAGCGTTGCCACCAAGGTGAAAACCGAAGTTACCAGCAACGCTACTGGGGATTATGTATTGCCCGCATTGCAACCCGGTACCTATTCGCTGACTGTGGAAGCTACGGGTTTCCGCAAGGCGGCGGTGGACGGAATCGTGTTGGATGCGGCCGTCAACGCGTCACAGAACGTGACGTTGGAAGTTGGCCAGATGACCGAGGTGGTGGAAGTCACCGCGAATGTGGTGAACGTGAACACTACCGATTCTCAGGTCGCCAATTCCGTAACGATTAAGGATATTGAGACGCTGCCGCAGGTGGCGCGCCAACCTTTGGTGTTGGCAATATTCCAGCCGGGCGTGCAGATCTTCCCGACCGCGAACGGATCGTCGAGCGGCGCAGACTACAGCTTTGCGCACGTGAACGGCCTGCGCGGCGGCAGCAACAACAACACGCTGGACGGCATCGACGTGAACGATTCCGTGGTCCCGCGCATGGGCCTCTCGCTCACGGCCAACAACACCGACTCGGTGGAAGAAGCGCGTGTGGTCACGGATGGCGCGAAGGCCGAATACGGCCGCAGCGCCGGCGGCCAGATCCAGTTGGTTACAAAATCGGGCTCCAACCAGTATCACGGAAATTTCTTTGACTACCTCCGCAATCGTGATTTCAACGCCAACGACTTTTTCAACAATAGCGCCGGCACGCCGATCCCGGTGCTGATCCAGAACCTCTTTGGCGGCTCCTTCGGTGGACCCATCAAGCACAACAAACTTTTCTTCTTCGGCAACTATCAGGGCCGCCGCACGCATGCGCAAGGGCTGCAGAACACGGCCGTTCCCACCGCCACCGCGCTGCAGGGAATCTATCAATGGAAGGATGCGACCGGCGCCCTTCAGCAGTTCAACATCGTCAACAACGATCCGCTGCACAAAGGCATCGACCCGACGGTTGCGGCCCTCTTGAAGCTCTATCCCGCAGGCAATAACAACAATTGCACCAACGCCGATTCGCTGAACGTCACCTGCTACAGCTTCAACTTCGCCAACGGCAGCCTGGAAGATCAGTTCACCATCAAGATGGACTACAACATCAACGAGAAGATGCATATCTTCGAGCGCACAAGCTGGGAGCGGAATTCTTCGATCGACTCCTTGAACGGCGCACAGAATGTGGTGCCCGGCCAGGTTCCCGGAACCCAGGGTGGCAAGCGCTGGGGCGTAGCCGGCGGCTATGACTGGACCATCTCCTCGACCCTGGTGAACGAATTCCGCTATGGCCACCAGAGCGCAACCACCAATTTCAACCGGCCGGAGCGCGAAGCCGGACCGATGGAAAGCTTCAACACCTGGACCACTCCGATCCTGACTGCCTTCCCGCAGGGCCGCAACTCTCCCGTGAATGAGTACACGGACAACATGACCAAGATCCACGGGAACCACACCATCAAGTTCGGCGGACAGGTGCGGTTCACCAAGCAGTATGGTTTCAACGATGCCGGCATCTATCCGAATGTTTCGCTGAGCACGGCCAACGGCAACGTTCCGACGGTTAACCCGGCCGGATTGACGTCCACGCAGCTCACGCAATATCAGGGCATGTACAACGACCTGCTGGGCCGGATTTCGTCGGTCACGGAGACCTTCTACAGCAACCTCACCACGTTCCAGGCCGCCGGCACGCCGCGCGTCCGGAACTTCCTGTTCCACGAGTACGGCTTGTTCTTGCAGGACGACTGGAAGATCAAGAAGAACCTGACCTTGAACCTGGGAATGCGTTGGGAGTTCTATCCTGTGCCCTACGAGCAGGACAAGCAGCAGGGCATCGTGACTCCGACCAGCGTGTTTAACACGGCCGGATTCTCCGACAGCCTGACGGTTGCTCCGTCCACCAAGTGGTGGAGTAACGATTACCATTCGTTCTCTCCGCGGCTTGGTTTGGCCTGGGATCCGTTCGGTGACGGCAAGACCTCCATTCGCGGCGGTTTCGGAATCTTCAACGACCGCATTGTCGGCGCGGCCACCAGCTCCGTGGATGGCGCTACGCCAGGCTTCTCGCAGCCGGTGACCCTCTTCCCGAACTCGACTGCCGGCAGCGACGTTCGCGTCGGGACGGCTCCGCCGCTTCCGGCACAGCCATCCAGCCCGGCGCTCACCCCGCTGGCGAACCGCCAGGGCGGCACGCTCGATGTGATGAGCCCGAATTTGACGAACGGCTACGTGGTGCAGTGGAATGTGAACATCCAACGCCAGATCGCCAAGAACACCATTCTGGATGTCGGCTATGTGGCCAACCGCGGCATCAAGCTGTTCTTCCAGACCAATGTGGACCAGTCGTACATCTACAACAATGGCTTCCTGACGGCGTTCAACCAGATTGCCGGCAACCTGAACAACCTGGGTGCGGTGCCGCTGACCAACCCGATCGTGTCGACCTTCGGGTCGGCCGCCGCGGCGGTTTCGGCGATTGGTTCCAGCACCTTCTCGCAAGGCTTGGTAGGCACGGCCGCCAATACCATGGACGTCAGCAACTTCAGTAAGATGCAGGCGGCTGGCATTTCGGAGTACTACCTGCGCCACTTCCCGCAGTTCGCCAGCGTGCTGGTGGGGACCAATGACGGCCGTTCGGAGTACAACTCCCTGCAGGTTCGCCTGCAGAGGCAGTTCGGCGCTCTGCGCGTGGCCGCCAATTACACCTGGAGCAAGTCGCTTGACAACGATCTCTCCGCTGCCACTGGCGGCGAGGGCAACGGATTTGCAGCACCGCTCGACAGCTACAACCTGGCTGTGGACCGCGGCCGCTCCAACTTCGACATTCCGCAGGCCTTCACGGCGACATCGCAGTACACCCTGCCGATCGGCAAGAACCACATGATCGGCGGCAACATGCCGCGGTGGGCCAATTCGCTATTCGGCGGATGGGACATCGGCAGCCTGTGGATCTACGAAAGCGGCACGCCATTCACGGTTAGCTCCGGCCGCGCAACCGGCCCGAGCACGGCCAACACTTGGGCGGATTACACCGGGTCGCGCAACATCGGCGACGTGGTCAGCAACAACAACGGCATTGGACCTGGCGTGTACTACTTCACGCCCGCCCAGATCGCCAACTTCGCCGAGCCCGCAGCGGGCACCATCGGAACCTCGGGCCGCAATACTTTCCGCGGACCCCGGTTCTTCAACGTGGATGCTTCGCTGGTGAAGAGCTTCCAACTGTTCGAGCGCGCCAAGCTGGTCTTCCGCGCGGAAGCTTATAACCTGATCAACCACCCCGATTTCAACAACCCGGGTGTGAATTTCGGAGGCGCTGCAGCGGCTTTCGGAAAGATCAGCAGCACGGTAAACAATCCGCGTATTATGCAATTGGCGCTGCGCGTGGACTTTTAGTCTCTGCTATAGAGTCAAACCTAAGAACGGCCCTCGGGGGAGACCCTGGGGGCCGTTCTTTATTGCGGCAAGATAAAACACTGTCGAAAAAGCGGTCCGAGCTTCGCTCGGATTGGCAGGCGGAAGCGTCTACCCCACCAAGCGCAATTCCGGCAGACGAACAAGAAAGCGGCCCCACCTGGGGCCGCTTTCACCCCTAAATCGTTGACACAATATAGGACGGCCGATACACTCAACGGGTGCTAATAGTTTTTCTGCTGTCCCTGGCTGGCGTAGCCGTCCAGTTCGGACGCGGCGCGGCCATTTTGAAGAAGCTCCCGGTCGTGCTGATTGCCGTATTGGCTCTTGTGATTCCAAATTCGGCACGAGCTCAAGTAACAAGTCCCGATCAGAACTCACCGGCTACTCCTTTACCGAACGAACCGCAGGAGCCGGCTGTGCCGCAGGCCCCATCTACGGACCCAGACCTGGAACGGCCAGTTTCCTGGAAACTTCTGTTCCACAATGTCATGGCGGATCAAAAACAAATCTGGTTGTTTCCGGCCGGACTTGTACAGGGTCAAAACCTGGCACCCACCGCTGCCGTTGTGGGGACCACGACTGGACTCTTTTTTCTGGATCCGAGCGAAGCGGGTTATTTCCGCAATACGGCGACATTCCACGGTTTCAACCACATTCTTAACGGCAATGCCACGGCTATCGGTATGGGCGCTCTTTCGGCGTCGCTGTATGCCGTCGGGCGGATCCGCAAAGACTCGAAGATGCAACACACGGCGCTGCTCGCGGGTGAGGCGATGGCCGATGCCGCGATTGTGCAGACGGCTTTGAAGGACGCCACAATGCGGCTCAGGCCAGTCCGTTACCCGGCTTCGGGCTGGTTTGCGACCAGCAGCTCACCGACTTCGTACATCCGAGGAAATGGAAGTTTTCCTTCCGGGCACAGCATAGAAGCCTTTGCGGTTGCCACCATTATCGCCAGACGATATCGAAATCATCGCTGGGCGCCCTACGCTGCCTACGGCCTGGCTTCGCTCGTCGGCTTTTCACGGCTCACGCTCAATGTGCACTACTTGTCGGATGTCTTTATGGGTGGCGCCCTTGGGTATTCGATCAGTCGCTTCACTGTGCTCCGGCAATAACTCGACGCGACGATAAACCTGGGCCAATCGCTCGTCAGCGGCGGCTATCACGGAACCAGGGCGCGCGGAAGCGCATGATGTTGGCGACCGATTGGGGCGGATTCGTGACGATGCGCGCCGTGTCGATCAGAGCCCGGCTCTGTACACGGTTTTCGAGCCGTTTCTGAACGTGCTTGTCGAGCCATTGGAAGCCGATGGTCATGGCTATTCCTCCCACCTCGTTCAACACGAGATCGTTCATGCCGGTCCGTGGCTCGCAGGGAATATGGAGCGCCTCGCAGTCCCGGTCCCACCAGTGGGCGGGAAGGCCTACGTGGCCGATACTCGCTTCGCTCAAAGGCCCTAATTTCCACTGCACGGCATCGAAGGTGACGAATGCGAAGGCTTGCAGAAGGGCCTTGCGGTAGGCCGCGCTGTGGAAGTCCTGGTCGGAAAAGCGGACATGGTCGTTGTTCTGCCAGAATATGGCTGCCACGATGGCGCCTTGTGTCGGGTGGCCCAGATAGGATGTGACGAACTTATCGTCATCGTCCCAACGATCGAATCGGTACATAGAAACGGTGTTGATCCAACCCTGAAAGAAGGGTCCGCTCAATTGAGCCCGGGTCTTGGCTTCCTGCGCGATCCGTTCGGTGTGCTCTATGGCGAGATTGAGCAACCACTCCCGGAATAAGGATCCCCAATGGATGCCGACCGAGTCTTTTGCGTCCGGCAGAACGGGCGCCGGCCGGTAGGGGGTGATGGCCGGCGCCGGTTCACCTGCAAATGGCGACTCCTGCTGCGCGGCAGCTACGCCGATCGACCAGAGACTCAACACAACCACAGACAGTTCGCGCATAGATTGGACTTTCGGACTTTCAGATCGAAACAACTCAGGATGCGGCAACACTACGCGGCAACATGCGCGTTCCGCATCCGAGAACGCCGGAGTGACCTTTCGACCGGTCTCGGGCTACTTGTTGCGGCGGAACACAGCGATCGCGAGTACCTCAAGATCCCTTGAGAGAGTGGGATGCAGAAGCGTGGCGAGGGATCTATTTTTGGGGGTTGCGGGAGAATGTGCGTGCGGCCCGGAGCAGCGGGTTCAGCCTGCGGCGGACGCTAGTCCGTGCAGACGGTCGTCAGGCGTTCGGAATTGGCGGGCTGAAGGCTGCCCCACGATGAGATGCTCGGACTTACCAGGGGTGATCAGGGCTTGACAGTTGCCAGGGCTACTTTTTCTGCGTCTCTCAGCAGGATATCGATCGACTCAAAGCCGGCGTCCTTGAGCAGAGTAACCCACCGCATCACTGACAGGCTGTCCCCGATGCGATTGTGCGGGGCGGGCTCGCCCAGGAAGCCATAATCGTAGCCCACGAGAGCATTCACTCGCGACCAGAAGCGCCTCCAATCTTCGTACCTGTGCTGGCTTGGCTGTTCCTTTTTCCACGCGTCGAACCCGGGCGCAAACGGCGGCTCTGCTCCTGCCGGTTCCATTAACAGAAAAACGCCTCCTGACTGGAGCGATTGAAAGATGTCGCCGAAAAGCCCCGCGGCCCTTTCCTTGCTGAACCAGTGCACGGTGTTGACGGCCAGCACGACATCATAATCGCTCTCCAGATCGCGCCGCCAGTTTGGGTCCGACAGATCACATACCCACGTTCGCCCGCCTATCCCATCGCGGCGATTGACCGCGCCGCACAGCGAGACGAAGAACTCATTCCGATCGATGGAATCGATCCGCGCGTGGGGAAATCGCGAATGAATAGCGCGGCCTGCGTCGCCTGCCCCGCAGCCCACGTCCAGAACCCGCAGGCCCCGGTCAATCGGAAATGGAATTGCTGTGGCGATGAGCTTCAGTGCGCCTGGTTTGGCGGGACCCTGCTCCGTGTGCCACAAATCGAGCCATGTGTTGAGATCTTCGACGCGAAGTTTATCCTCGATCTCTGCCTGCGTTGGTTTTGCCATTTGAATTGTTATCGCACGCGAACGTCGACGGCGTATTGGAGAAATTTGACCGTTGACGGGCGGCTGTCTATTCGTGGCGGGTCCGCCGCAGGAATTCGACGGGAGTCAGTCCGGAAAACGACCTGAACTCGTTGATGAAGTGGGATTGATCGTAGTAGCCGCAGCCGAGCGCCAGATCCGTCCAGCGTATCCCCGTTCGGGCGGCAGTGCGAACGGCGCTTTCCGCCTGGCAATCGAGATACGGTTTTCCTTCCGAATACAATGCCGGATCTCGCCCGGCACGATGGACCGCTGCGACAGCCAGATGGAAGCGGCTGATCCTGGCGATGGTTTTTGGAGCCATGCCGAAATATGTGTGGAACTGCGCGATCAGATGGCGCCGGCTGCATCCGAAGGCCTCGGGAAGACGTGCCAGATCGACATGATTGGGAGAAGCCTGGAGTGTCCGCCATGAATGGAGCAGACCCGCCGGCGGGGGCGGGGCGGACGCCAATCGCTCGCCAATTATGTTTTCCACGATGTCAAAACGAGATGCCCAGTTGCGTGCGGCCTGGGCATGCCCGGTGAGGAGCCGCGAAAAGCGATTATCGAGATCCTCCAGTGCAAACGTGCGATCCGTAAGCAGGTCCATCGGCGCGCCCAGAAGCATCTGTGCGCCGATGGGAGTGAGGCGAATCACCATAAAATCCCGAGATCCGAAGGCCTCACGGATGTGATGGCGATGCTGTAAGGGAACGACCCATGCATTTCCGTGCTCGGTGGTTCGCTTCGGGTCGGACGGGTCGACGATTCGATGAGGCGCAGCGAAGTTCAGCACGATCGCGGCCTCAAGCCCCGGGAGGTGCCGCTCATGCAATGGCCTGGGCAAGAAGCCCTCACTCGCGAAGTAACCAAGGACATAATCGCGGAGGCGCGGTGCGGAAGGCCGTTGTGCGGCCCGCCAGCGACCGAGATCAGACCCATGGCTGCTGACTTCGAGACGGGTTGAGCCTGCCAGTGCCATTGCCAATAGTATGTCAGAGCGCCGGGGACGAGTCGGGGCGCTGCAAAGTGTCAGCGCCACTGAAGGAGTTTCATTTGGTAAATTCCCGAGAAACTTTCCAATCCCCCGTCCGAAGTTCCGTCACTTCCCGCACGCCCGTATAGAATCCACCTTCGAGACCGATATGACAAACAAACGATTGAACCGGGCGCTAGCCGCCCTCCTGTTATCCGCAGGCGCCGGCATCGCGTCCGCCGACTCTGGCAAGAAGAACGATTTCGAGTTTACAAACGTCGCCGACTCCACCCAGGGATACTCCGGCTTCCAAAGCTTTCCGGCGATTAACAACAAGAGCGCGGTGGTCTTCGTGGCCAGCCGCAACGGCGCCGCGCCAGGCGTCTTTCGAGTCCGCGACGGCGAACTGACCGTCATTGCGTCCCCAGACGACGGACTAAACACCTTTGGCAATAACCCGGCTATCAACGCCAGTGGACTGGTAGTCTTCGACGCCAACACAGGCTCCGGCTCACACGCCATCTTTACGGGCGATGGTCATTCGAAGCACCTGATCGCCGATACGACCGCCAACGGATTGTCCAAATTGTTCATAGGAGCTCCTTCCATCAACGCTGCCGGCACCGTTGCCTTCGAGTCGGTGATCATTGGAACCGGCTTGCCAGCCAGTATCTTCACTGGAACCGGCGGCCCGCTGAAAACTGTGTTGAGCACATCGCGCACGGGCTTCGGCGGGTTCGGAAACGTTGCCATCAACGACGCTGGAAAAATCGCCTTCAGCGCAACCCTGGCCGATGGGACTCAGGGCGTCTTCACCACTACCGGCACTACCGTCGATATCGTGGACACGAACACTCATCCCGAATTCTTCAGCTTTGGCGATCCGGTCATCAATAACGCAGGCACGGTGGCCGACGTGGCTTTCTTCTTCAACCCCAGCGTGGAGATTTTTACTGGAAACGCGCGCGGCATCACACCTCGAACCGACCCCGCCAAGCCGGTCTTCACCAATTCCGAGCATCCCTCCATCAACAACCAGGGCGCGGTTGCCTTCTACGCGTTTCCGAACACAGGAACCACCGACCCGACGGGTATCTTTCTGGAAGTGTCGGGCGGCCATTCGCCGATTCCCGTGATCCGGCCCGGCGACCGCCTGTTCGGTTCGACCGTCAGCACGGTCGATTTGGGGCGATTCGCCTTAAATGATCGATTCGAGTTGTCTTTCCAGTACACGTTGGCGGACGGGCGGAGCGGTATCGCGATTGCCGCCTTCCACGGCGAAAACGAAGACGACCAGTAGGACAGGGCTGTCGAGGGATTAAGTACTCCTCTTCCGAAATACACCCGCGTATTCCGAGGAAACCGCTCCCTCACGGTCGCGGCTCGGTCTGAGCCGCGTCAGCAAACGGTTCCGTCTGCGCAGCGCAACACGAAACATGCGAGCGCCCCGACGAGTTGGGGCGCTGCAGACATGAGTGTCCGCGTCACGCGTGTCGCTTAATAAGATATACGGTTCTTAAAACCTGTTGATCTTTACAGCGAAATCAGTTACTCTGCTTAACATCTGGTTAGGGGTTAGCGTCCTTCGCCCGCCGTGTGCGAACGGATGGCCCATCTTTCGTCAGGTCTTCGATTTTCCCTCCCCGGCTCAAACCGAGAAAGGTTGCTATGCTCCGCTTGCGTTTCCTGTTGTTCTCCCCGATCCTCATTGGCGCGCTCATTCTCCATGCCCAGGTGACCGGCCGTGTGACCGGCTCCGTGCTGGATTCATCCGGCGCGGCGATTCCGGAGGCCACCGTTAGCCTGCTGATTCCCGGCGGTACCACGGTTGCCTTCACCGCCAAGACCACAGCCAACGGAGACTTTGTGCTTCCGAGCGTGGCAGCGGGCGCCTACGATCTCGCGGTGGAGGCGCAAGGATTCCTGAAGGCTCAAGTACGGGGCCTCAAAGTGGATCCGGGCAGGGCCACCGATGTGCCGCCGATGAAGCTGACGGTGGCCAACATGACGCAAAGCGTTGATGTTACCGATGCGGTACAGAGTGTAGAGACGTCCAGCGCGGAGGTCTCCACTACCATTACCAAGACGTCGGTTCAGGAACTCCCCATCACAGATCGCAGCCCCATGGGATTCCTACAGACGCTAGCCGGCATCAACAATGCCTCCGGCAACACGGTGGTGAACGGCCAGCGGCCGTCGTATACCAATATCACGCTGGACGGCATCAATATCCAGGACAATTTCATCCGCTCGAACGCGATGGACTTTCAGCCGAACCTGCTGCTGTTGGACCAGGTATCGGAGATGTCGGTGTCGACTTCGAACGCCAGTTCCGCGGCGTTCGGCGGATCGGCGCAGGTAAACATTGTTTCTCCCTCGGGGACGAATGAGTTTCACGGCGCCGGCTACTGGTCGAACCGCAACAATTACTTTGCGGCGAATTCCTTTTTCAACAACCAGTCCGGTCTGGCCAAGCCGTTTCTCAACCAGAATCAGGTTGGCGGGAAAATCGGCGGGCACATCATCCGCAACAAACTCTTCTTCTACGGCAATTACGAAGCGTATCGCCAGCGGCAACAACTTGCGGAGAACACAACCATCCTGACCGACACCGCCCGCAACGGCATCTTCACTTACCGCGATAGCGGCGGCGCCGTGCAGCGTGTCAACATTCTGCAAGCCATGGGACTGCAGGCCGATCCGGTAATGACCAAGCTGCTGGCGATGGTTCCGGCAGCCAGCACCATCAACTATTTCGGTGTGGGCGATTCCACGGCAGCCCTGTTGCGCAACACCGCGGGCTACCGTTTCAATGCGCGCGACAATCGCACGCGCGACAACGTGACCACCACCACGGATTACCTGCCTTCTTCCAAGCATGCCATCAAGGTGATGTACACCTGGAACCGCGACATTCTGGACCGCCCGGATTGCGACACCACATTCGACGCGGTACCCAATTGCGCGAATAACGACCATGTGAAGCTGCTATCCAGTTCGTGGCGTTGGAATCCGACCCCGACGCTGACGAATGAAGTGCGCTTCGGCTTCAATCTGGCTCCGGCCACCTTCGATGTGAGCGGCACGCTGCCGACTTCCCTGATTACCGGGACTTCGTACACCAGTCCGGTCAATACGTTCCTGCCGCAGGGGCGCTTCACCAACACCTATCACGTGGCCGACAATGCTACGTGGTCGCACGGCGTGCACACCTTCCAGTTCGGTTTTCAGGCGCAGCTTACGCAGATTCAGCCGTATAACGCGGCGGGCAATGTGGCGAGTTATGGCGTGGGAATCGGCGCCGGCCAAACCGGCCTGACAGCGGCGCAGTTGCCGGGCATCAGCGCCAGCGATCTGAGCGCCGCCAACACCCTGCTGGCAACCCTGGCGGGCAATCTGAACACCTACACACAGACGTTCCAGGTGACGTCGCGGACTTCCGGTTTCGTGCCGGGCGCCTCGAATGTGCGCAACCTGCGTTACAACAACTATGCCGGGTACGCGATGGATACCTGGAAGATCAACCGGCGCCTGACCGCCACGCTGGGGGTTCGCTACGAATACTACACCCCGGTGAATGAGACGGATGCGCTGGCTCTCTTCCCCGTGCTGCAAAACAACAATGTGATCGGAACTGTATTAAACCCGAACACCACGCTGGATTTCGCCGGCGCATCCATCGGCAAGCAGTGGTATCAGGCAGACAAGGACAATTTCGCGCCGAACCTGGGCTTGGCATACGACCTTTTCGGCGACGGCAAAACGTCTCTTCGCGCCGGCTACAGCATCTCTTACGTGAACGACTCCGTGGTGGATGCGCTGAGCAACAGCTACACCACCAACGCCGGCCTGGCGAGCACAGTCAGCGCCACGGGACTTACCGGCCGTGCAGGCCAGGGCCTGCCCTCCATTCCTACTCCCGCGTTCCAGGTGCCGCGGACGCTGGCGCAGAATTACGCCCTCAGCTCCACCTCGGCCCTGGGGATACCCGATCCCGGACTGGTGACGCCTTATGTGGGGCAGTGGAATATCGGTGTGGAGCATGCCATTCGGAATACCATTGTGGCTGTTCGCTATGTGGGCAACCATGGAACCAAGGAAATCCGCGGCATCGATTACAACCAGGTGCTGATCAACCAACTGCTGCCCGCCTTCCAGGGCGCTGCCAACAACGGTTGGGCGGCGGTTAAGAACGGCGGCACGTTCAATGCAACGTATAATCCGGCCATTCCGGGCAGCCAGCCGACTCCGTTCTTCAACGCCATGTCGAGCGGCGGGTTCCTCACGAACGCGTCGGTGGTGAGCTACCTGCAGACGGGGCAGGTTGGCGAGCTCGCCAACTTCTACCAGAACAACCGGGTCAACGCTCCGTACAGCTTCTACATGAATCCCAATGTGCTGGGCGCGAACGTGCTGACCAACTACAGCAACAGCAGCTACAACGGGTTGCAGGTGGAAGCTACTCATCGCTTCTCGGCCGGCCTCTCGGTGCAATCGAGCTACGTGTGGTCGAAGGTGCTGAGCGATTCGCAGGGCAACCAGGCGACGGATTTCGAGCCGTTCCTGGACAACGCCAATGCCAAGATCGAGCGGTCGCCCACGCAGGCGTCCGATCTGCGCCAGGTATTCAAGGCGAACTTCAACTATGAGCTGCCGTTCGGACCGAATCATCGCATGAACGTGCAGTCATTGGGTCGCGTGTTGGGCGGCTGGAAGATGGCGGGGATTTTTACGGCGCAATCGGGCACGCCGTTCTCGATCCTGTCGGGAACGTCGTCCACGTCGCCGGGTCGCGGCACCCTGAATCGCGCCGGGCGGTCCACGTACAAT
This sequence comes from uncultured Solibacteraceae bacterium, assembly GCA_963815475.1. Taxonomy (GTDB): domain Bacteria; phylum Acidobacteriota; class Terriglobia; order Bryobacterales; family Bryobacteraceae; genus Sulfopaludibacter. The sequence goes on from CAWFHD010000003.1 coordinate 6,279,281, forward strand.
ACCGTCAATACTTCGCTCAACGGCAGCCAACTGGACCAGCTCTTTCAGTTACGCATGACGGGCACCGGTCCCTACTTCGTGAATGCTTCGGCAGTCGGTACCGATGGTCGCGCGGTGGCCCCGGACGGCAGCGCTCCCTTCACCGGGCAGGCGTTCACCGAACCGGCAGCGGGAACCATCGGCTCCCTGCAGCGTATGGATCTGGCTGGACCGGGTGTCTGGAACCTGGACTTCAACGTCCGCAAAGAGACGAAGATTACCGAGCGGCATTCCATCGAACTGCGTATGGATGCCACGAACGTCTTCAATCACACGACGTGGTACGTGGGGAACCAGTACGTGAACTCGACGAGCTTCGGTAAGATCACGAGCAACTACTACGGCCGCCGGCTGGTGCAGTTCGAACTGTACTGGAAATTCTAGAAACGGGTCCGCGCCCAGGGGCCGGGGAAGGCATCTCGCTTCGCTCGCAGCATTTTGAGCGGCAGTGAGACGCTTACTCCGGCCCCTTTTGTATTTACCTCGTCAGAAGGTCTCCCCTGATGGGCCTGGAAAGCCACGGAATACTCCGTCTTCCTTAACGTTGTCGGCGAATTCAAAGAAGTCCATGTTCGCGATGGACAGATTGTTTTCAATGGCCTGAAGCTGTGTCGGAATCGCCCGGAAGGTCCGGCCGCGCTCATGATGCAGATCCATCACGAGGATTGGGAAGTCCGGCGGCTGGGTTGCGGTGGTATCGACAACGAAAAGAAATGAATGTCCGTAGTCGCCCGGCACTCGCGCCAATAGGTGTTCTTGCGTGAGATTGCGAAACTCGCTCTCTTCCACAAATTGCACGTAGGCGTGGAATTCGTAGGTTCCTTCATGTACAGGCGCGCGAATCAGCTTACAGATCGTCTCCCAGGCGTGCTGATTTTCGAAGTCCGTCCGGATGACGGCTGCACAGTTTGTCTTGGGAAGCAGCTTCATTTTTTCTTGACGAGTTTGATCTCGAACAGTTTGGGCCACTTCTTTCCGGTGACGAAGAGGCGGTCTCCTTTAGCGTCGTAGGCGATTCCGTTCAGCACGTCGATTCCTTCGGTGTGGTCTTCGGGGTTGAGGATGCCGGTGAGATCGATCCAGCCCACTACTTTACCGGTGGTGGGGTCGATGCGGGCGATCCGGTCGGTCTGCCAGATGTTGGCGAAAATCTCGCCCTTCACCCACTCCAGTTCATTCAGGTTGGCCACCGGCTGGCCGTCGGCAGTTACGGTCAGGCGGCCGGTTTCCTGCAGGGTTTCGGGATCCCAGAAGCGAAGCTGGGGCGTGCCATCGTCCATGATGAGGCGTTTGCCATCGGTGGTGAGGGACCAACCTTCTCCGGGGTAGTGGAACTCGCCCTTCTGCTCGAAAGTGTTGAGATCGTAGATCCAACCCTTCTCAGCTTTATAGGTCATCTCGACAAGCTTGTCTTTCCAAGCGATGATGCCTTCGCCGAAATACTCCGGCGGGATGGTTTTTCTTTGGAGCACCTCACCGGTCTCCAGTTTCACCTTGCGGATATCGCTCTCGCCTTCGAGCCCTGTGCCTTCGTAGAGAAAGCCGTTGAGGTAGAAGAGTCCCTCAGTGAAGGCGCCGCGGTCGTGGGGATAGGTGTGGACTACCTGGTAGCCGTACTCGGGAATGGGCCCACCTGCCTGGGAGGAAGGAGCGCAGGCGCATGCGGCCAGGGTGAGGGCCGCCAGCAAAATTCGCATGTATTCTAGGTTAGCGCAACAGGGTTAGCGCAAGAGTCCGGAGCAGAAAGTGAACGCTCCGAAGGCGCCGATGGCTACGGCCGCGATGCGGTTCATGCGGACCATGGTCTGGTCGGTGAACTTGTCGCGCAGGCGGGCGCCGATGGTCACGAGGAACGTCCACCACGCCATGGAGCCGCAGAAAATGCCGCCCACCAGGAGGGACGTCAACCACACGGGTCGCTTTCCGTCCATACCGAGCGCGCTTAACACCACCAGGAAGGAGAGCACGGTGGTGGGATTGGTGAGGGTCAGGAGCAGAGTGGAGGTGAAATCGGAGTGAGTGGCGCCAGCGCGGTTCTGGCTGCCGAGGGACTCGGGTTTCTTGAAGGCATAGATGACCGCGATGGCGATGAGGAGCAGCCCGCCGGCAATGCGGATGGGCTTCTGCTCGCGCATCAGGAAGGCGATGATGAAGGTGATGCTGAAGCCGGCGATGGAACCGTAGAAGGAGTCGGCGAGCGCCGCTCCGACGCCCGAAACGAGGCCGGATTTCCAGCCCTTTTCAATGGCGCGGGAGATCACCAGGACGTTGACCGGGCCGACTGGCGCCGCGATGGCGACTCCGGCGGCGAGACCTTTCCAGATCAGTTCGACGGCGATCATTCCAAAACCATTGTTCTATGGTAGCGTTTCGGAGGAGGGCGTCGCGGGTCGGAAAATGGCGCACAGACTCCCTTACGGTCGCGGCTCGGCAAGAAGCCACCTAGTTTTCGGTGGGTGCTTTTTCGATGTGGTCCACGATGATCATTTCCATGGGCGCTTTGCGCGGCTCCAGTTTCAAGCCGTAGCGCTGCACTGCTTCGTAGACGGTGCCGGGTCCTTCGGACGCTGCTTCGGAGGGGCCTGAGGGGCCTGCTGCCGGATGGCCGCCGCCGCCCCGCAGGCTGTCTGGAGACAGGAGCAGATCGAACTCGTACAGACCTTCGATCTTCGTCATATCGACGACTGGCCGCTCGGAGAATCGCGAAATCATCTCCGCCAATTGGGACAGCGTCACGCCGGATGCCTTCACGTGCGCGCCCTGATCATCCACTTGCACTCTCATGGCGCCCGCAGGGAGACCGCCTCGTCCAGGGTTTGCGCCGGGCGTAGGCCCTTCGCCCGGCTCCGCAGCTTTCAATTTCGGACCGCCTTTACCCGGCACCAGGGCAAAGATGCCATGCTCCTTGGTATCGCGATGGATGGTCAGTTTGAAGCGTTCGGCCAACATGGTCTGGAGCATCTCGGGAACCTTGTCCTCCGTGACTCCGGCGGGGAACTTTCCCTCGACATCGAAGCGGGCGTTATCGATCCACTCGGGTCCTTCGACCTGGAAATCCTTCACGCGATACGCAAGGCGTATCAGGTCTTTGAGCGCGAAGCCCGTAAGCCTTACCCTGCCGGGGTCGGAACTTCGGTTCATCCGCACCTGATTCATCGGCATGGGCTCGGCCGGCTTGATGGAGACGACTTCAAAAGCGAGTTTTTCGGACGGCTGCGCATATACCGCGCCGCAAAGAAGCAGAGATCCGCAAACGAGCCAAAGTTTCATGCTCCCAGTATGGGGCCCCGGGTATGTTCGGTGCGCAAAATCTATGTTAGGAATGTAAGCTCGCTGTGGTCAGGCGGGCCGAAGCAGGCGGGCTCAAGCCCGCCGCAGACTGAAGTCCGCCCCACAATCCGGCTAGTAATCCGTGGCTGGATTATAGAGCTTGGTGGGGAACGACGCCGCTACTGCCGGCGGTTTGATTACCGGGTTGGAGCGGCCGGCCTGATTCGGATCGAAGACGACGAAGCCTACGCCGGGCGATCCCTTGGGCAACGAGTAATCGTCCGTGGGGTAGGCGGGATTGGCAAAGCCGGGATTCTGAATCACGCTTTGCGGATCTTCCGCATACTGCTGCTGCCAGTTCGCGAAGGTGAAAAAGGTCCACGTGCTTTTATCGTCCGAGCACGGCGCATTGGCGCCGGTGCCCGCAGCCGGTTGGATGTGGAAAGCCTTGGCTTCTGTGGCAAAAGCGCCGTCGGTCCGCCAATAGAGATTGTTGCGAAATTGTTCAAAGGTGACGAACGGGAAGCCGTTGGCGTACGCGCATCCGCCCTGGACCCGGAAGGGCGGGCCGGAGCTTTCGTTCCGGTCGAAGTACATGAGGTTGTTGGACACCACAAACATTTGGTCAGCGGTGGTGGGCACACCATCGGCGTAAGGGCCCGTGATGGAGATCATGGACAATCTCCCGAAGGCCAGAATGTTGTTCTTGATGGTGTTCGGCTCGTTGGGCGCGTGCGGGCCGTGCGGCGAGTAAACGGCTGAGCCGGAGACGCGATAGACCAGATTGTTCTCCACATCCACCAGGCCGGTGTCGTCGTCCATATAAATTCCGTGGCCGCCATAGCCATTGGAATCCATGATCGATGCGTCGGTCACGTCGTGAATCTTGTTGTTCAGAATTTTGTTGCCCGCCGCGGTGAAGACTGTGTTGCCCCCATCGATGCGGATGGAGCCACCGTCGTTCATGATGCCCTGCAGCAGGTTGTAGACGTGATTGAAAGAGATGATGTTATTCGCGTTGCCGATGCCCGCGGGCTTGGTGTTGCTGGCGATACTTTGAGACGTGGAGATGGCGCAGTGGTAGCCGTCATAGACATCGTTATGCGTGTAAAGGTTGTCGTGGCCCATGCCCTGGCCGATGCCAAAGGCGGCCGGAATCGTCCGGCCATACCCTTCCACCACGTTGTTCTGAACAGTGGTCAACTGCGGCACGTTGGCATCGGTGTCCGCCATTTGGAATGGATTGCCGATGCGGATTCCCTCGGCTCCGATATCGTAAAAGGCGCTGTTCACAATCATGTTGTTGGAGACGACGGCGTTGAGGTTCGTGGACACGCAGTAAGCCGGCGACGAGCCGTTGATGCAGGGGATGAATTCAATGCCCGAGCCCGCGGTTTGCGTGACGGTGCCGGAATCGAACGTGATGTGTTGCGAGTTCTGGAACGACACTGCCGCGCCGATGTCGGGTTCCAACTCCGATGAGACATGTCCGGTGGGGGACAGGGTATAGTTGTCGTGCTCGAAGGTCAGGCCCTGAAAGGTGACGTATTGCAGATTCGAAGCCACCAGCACCTGCGGCAACTGGGGAATGATCACGGTATCGGTGTTGGGGTTTTCGCCGGCGTTGGCGAGATAGGTTAGCGTCCAGGGAGTGGTGGAATGGTCGAGGAACCACTGGCCGGGCTGCGTGAGCTGGTCCTGAACGTTCTCCACCAGATATCGATTGCCCGCGATAAAGCCTTGCTCGCTGGCGTTAGCCTGGGAGATTCCGGTGGGACCTGTCAGGTACACGATGTGATTGGTGGAGTCGATGCAGCAGATGCGCAGTTTCGATGTGCTGAATTGCTCCCACACCATCAGTTCGATATCGCCGGCAATGGCGGTATTGCCGGCGGGCTGACCGCAGGGGTTGCCGGCGACCGGCGCCAGGTTCTTCCACGTGGCCGAAATGGGGTCGGAGGGACTGTACTGGAAACGATCGAAGCACTCCCAACCGCTGCCTGTGATATAGACCGAGCAGTTGGCGGCGGGCGCGGCGGCGGGCGGAGGCGGCGCGTTCAGGTAGATGGTGTTGGCGATCCGGTAGTACGCGCCCAAATTCCCGCCTCCCAAGCGGGGACGAAGTCGGCGCGCTCCGTTGTAGAACAACGTCTCGAAGTACTGCGTGGATGCGGGCAGCGTGGTCTTCCAGGTGTTGCCGCTGGTGTTCGTCCAATTCGACACGCGCACGCCGCCGCTGAAGACGGGCGTTTCGCCGGGGTAGTTCTGATAGACGATTTGCAAGGAGGGAGTGCCGGAATCGGCGGCGCTCAGCATTTCCGTGGCTGGCAGGTAATAGACGCCCTGTCGAAACTGCACCTGGATCTGCGACAGGCCGGTCTTGCCGATGGACTGCACCATGGCGCGCGCGCGATCGAAGCTGGCGAACGGACCGTCGCTATTGGCGGAGTTCGGGCTGGAGAGGCGACCGCTCCAATTGTCGCTGCCATTCGGCGCGACGTAAAATGTCACGCTGGTTGGCGCGGCGCCGGATCCCTGGACGGTGATGGCGGCGGCGGGCGCGGCAGTAGCGCCGTTGTAAGTGGCCACCATCGCGTTGTCGCCATTGGGCGCGTTCGCCGGAACGATCACGTTGAACTGAAACTGACCGGGCGCTACCAGACCGGCGAACTGCACGGAGGCTGGCAAGCCGCCAACGGTGACGACGGGCAGCGTCGCAAGGGCGCCGGTCTGGCTGCTCGATCCACTCACCAGAGGTGCGTTGGTGGCGCCGAAGCCGTTGGCATAGATCACGACAGTCTCCCCGGGTTTGGCAGGCGTGGTCAGGGAGGGGTATAGGTTGGTGGGGCCCAGCAGGGTTCCATCGGCGTGAGTGGCGGCGACGTAGGGTCCGCCATTGAAGAGGAAAAACGACGGCGCGATGGCTTGCGACTGCACAGGGAAGGGCGCGCTGGCATTTCCATTCACGGTCAGGACCATCTGCACGGAGCCCGACAGTGCGTCGGGCGGCGTGAGGATGTTCACCTGTGCGGGGCTGATGTAATAAACGAAGGCGCTCTTGCCATTGACGGTGACGCTGACGCCATCGAGCCTGGTGGGCATCTGGTTATTGGTGAAATCGGAGCCCTGCCAGATGCGCGAGTCGCCTGCCTTGGCGAGATTCGAGCCTTTGATTTCGACCCAGGTATTGGGCGCGATTACTGGGGTCTCGCCCTCGGCGTTCGCCACCAGGTTGATGACCGGGTTTTGGGCGGATGCCGCTGCCGATACTGCCAGGATGATACACGCCGCTAATTTTGTCGCCATACGCATCTTATACGCGAATGGGGCGGCAAACCGGACATTGTTCCGAAAGCTACGGTCTGGCGCGCGTTTTCAGATCGGCGTCCACAAGTTGGCGGACCTGTTCCAGCTTGCCCCTCTGCTCGAGTGGGATCGAATCTTTCTTCTGCAGCAGGTTTTGATATCCGGAAGCCAGCAAGGGTTCTGCTTCGGCGTGGCGACCGAGGCCAGCCAAGCTCGCTCCCAGCAGGCACTCCACGTAGTAGCGGTGCCATACGGTCAAGCCTTTCTTCCGGTAAGTGGCGAGGACTTCGGTGAGCAGGGCATTGGCCTCGGCGTAATCGTGGAGTTGGATCTGGACTTCGGCCAAGCTGGTTTGCGTGACTGACGTGTAGGCGTTCTCCGGACCGTAAGTGCGCCGCCTGGCATCCAGCAGTTGTTCGAAGGCTGCTTGCGACTGTTTGAGTTTATTCTCCCGGCGATACAATTCGGCGAGGTTGAGGAGGCTGCTTTGCGAGTCAACACTGTCCTGGCCCAGAACCCGAGTCGTAGTCTCGGAGGCCTGCTGCAGCAGCGGCTCCGCCTCGGCATATTTGCCTTCGATGGAGTAGAGTTGCCCAAGGCCGCCCATGCTGCTCATGGTGTCGCGGTGCGTCTCACCGAACGTGCGGCGGCGCGCGTCCAGCGCCGTCTTGAAGAGAGATTCCGCTTCGGAGTATTTGCCTTCGTTCCGATATAAGACTGCGAGTCCGTTCATGCTGGTCAGGGTGCTGGGATGCTCCGGCCCGAGCGTCCGCTTCTTCAGCTCGATCAATGTTCGGTACTGCTCTTCGGACTGCGGGTACTTGCGCTCGCGATTGAGCACCGAGGCGAGATTGTTCATGGTGGCCAAGGTGGTGGGATCGGTGTCGCCCAGACTGCGCCGCTCCAGGCCGAGCGCTCGCGTGTACAGGCTCTCGGCGCGCGGCAGATCGGTGCCCTGGTACATGGCGATGTCGCCAAGGCCATGCAGGGCGGCGATCATCACGTTCGCGTCCGGGGTGCGGAGCTTACCCGCCACATCCAGAGTGTTGTTCAAAAGGGCCTCCGCAGCCGCGAACTTGCCCAAGCTCGTATCGACCCTGGCAAGCAACTCCATCGTCTCGAGCGTTTCTTTGTTGGCGGCGCCGAGCACTCGCCGCTGCAACTCCATCGCTTGCGTCAGTTGCTGCTGCGCGTCAGCCCAGAGGCCGAGCTCGTTGTAAGTGCTGCCGATGGTCCGGTGGATGGCTGCCTCCACCGCCGGTTGCGTCTTAAATTTTCCCGCGACACCGGCGGCGGCGCGATCGAGCGCCGTGCGGACCTTGATATCGGGATCGGCGGTTTTGTTCTGGCCGTACTGCGTGACGGAACTGGCCTGGGCGAGTAGATCCTTCTGGAGGAAGTCGGCGACCGCGCGGGCTGTGGCGGCCTCGGTGTCAGCGCGCCGCTTCTCCTCGACCGCGCGCTGTGCCTGCCACAGTGCGATACCGGCGCCGACAGCGAGAGCCAGCGCGATGGCTGCGCCCGACGAGACCGCGAGCTTATTCCGGCCGATGAACTTCCGGGCACGGTACCAAGCGCCTGCCGGACGGGCCAGCACTGGCTGTCCGCTCAAGTGGCGCTCGATATCCTGTGCGAAAGCGTCCGCGGTGGCGTAACGGGCCTGCGGTTCCTTTTCGATGGCCTTCAAAACGATGGTGTCGAGATCGCCGCGGATCGCTCCCGCCAGGTGCTTCGACTCGCCGCTGAACGCCTGGCTGGGACGAGTTGGATTGACGTTGTGAACGCGCGCTGCCATGTCGCCGCCCGCGCCTGTTTTCTTGAGCTGATATGGACGGGCGCCAGTGAGCAGTTCGTAGAGCAGGATGCCCAGGGAATAAACGTCGGTGGCGGTGGTGATGGGGGCGCCGGCAAGCTGTTCCGGGCTGGCGTAGTCCGGAGTCAGAGCGCGACCCGCCACCCGCGTAATTTCGGTCTCTTCGGCTTCGCCGTCCTCCATCAGCTTGGCGATTCCGAAATCGAGGAGCCGCACCTGTCCGGCGCCGGTGACCAGAATGTTCGAGGGTTTCAGGTCGCGATGCAGGATTAGATTGGTGTGCGCGTACTGCACGGCGTGGAGCACGTCGAGGAATAGCTTGAGCCGCGCCGGAATATCGAGGCCCCTGCTCTTGCAATAGGCGGTGATCGGCTCGCCATCGACAAATTCCAGCGCTAAATAGGGCTGCCCTTGCGCGGTCACTCCGGCGTCGTACAGGCGGGCGATGCGCGCGTCCTCCAATCGGCCCAGAATGTCGCGTTCGCGGGTGAAGCGGCGGGCGAATTCGCGGTCGTGAGAATACACCAGCGGAAACTTGATGGCCAGATCGCGCTTCAGCGAGCCATCGGCGCGGCTGGCGAGCCAGACCACGGCCATGCCGCCGCGGCCCAATTCGCGTTCCAGCCGGTAGGGTCCAATCAGCAGTCCTGGCGCGAAGAGACCGGCGGGTGTCCCGGGGCCGTCTTCAATCTGCGGCAGCGTCTCCAGGAAGCCGGATCTTTGCTGCGAGATCAATTCGCGCAGCGCGGGCATCAGGTCGGAGTGCTTGTCCGCCACGCTCGCCAGCCAGGGCTCGCGCTGTTCTTCGGGCAGGTCGAGCCAATGATCCAGAAGCTGGGAGAGCGCGGGCCAGGATTTCGGATCGACCGGCATCTAGACTCCGCACCGCCGGTTCAAGGCTTCGGCCAGCACCATGCGCGCCTTTTCCCAATCGCGGCGCACGGTTCGTTCGGTGAGCGACAGAGCCTCGGCGATCTCGGTCTCGGTCATGCCGGCAAAGTAGCGCATCTCGACCACTTTGACGAGGCGTTCACTCACTTGCGACAACTCCCCGAGGGCCTGATCGACGCGCAGGATTTCGCTTTCCCCGGCGGGAAGCGAGGAGAGATCGGCTAGTTGGTTCAGGTCGCCGCTGTCATGACGCGCGGTTCCGCGCTTCCGCACCAGGTCGACCACGATGGAGCGCATGGCGTGGGCGGAGTAGGCGAGGAAGTGGGCGCGGTCCGAGATTTGGAGATAGCCGGCGCGGTGGAGGCGGAGGTAGGCTTCGTGAACTAGTTCGGTGGTATCGAGAAGCGTGCAAGGCTGCGAGCGCCGCAGCCGGCTATGCGCGAGCGTGCGCAGATCGGCATAGAGCAGAGAAAAGAGCCGGCCTTCGGCGTCCGAATCCCCCTGCTTCGCCGCAGCGAGCAGCTCTGTGATATCTGGCATGCGACCAGTCCATCATTATGACACTGGGATGGAGCAGGGAAAGCGCCGGCATGGGCCCCCGGCGCGGCAGACTGAGAGGCCGCGCCACTAAACTATAGTGCCAGTTTGTAGCCGGCTCCTTTGACGGTGAGGAGGTAGCGAGGGTAGCGGGAATCGGGTTCGATCTTTTTTCGCAGGCCGGCGATGTGGACGTCTACGGTACGGCTGAGTGTGTCGGCGTCGAGACTCCAGACGTTCTCCAGAAGCTCTTCCCGGGTGACCACTGCGCCCCGGCGCTCGATGAGATATTCCAGGAGCCGGAACTCCGCCCGCGAGAGCGTGACGGCCTCGCCTGCGCGCATCACCTCGTGCTTCCGCAGATCGACGCGCACATCGCCGAATTCGGCGCATCCCGCGGGCTGCGACGGCGTGGCCGCGCGCCGCAGGAGCGCCTCGATTCGCGCCATCAGCTCCACCGGTTCGCAGTTCTTTTGCACATAGTCATCGGCGCCGAGCTTCAGGCCCACTACGCGGTCCACCACCTCTCCGCGGGCGGTCAGCATGAGTATGGGCGCGTTGATGCCTTCGCGACGCAGATCGCGGCAGATGTCGAAGCCGTTCTTGCCGGGCAGCATGACGTCGAGCACGAACAGATCGAACGAGCCTGCCGCCGCGCGATCGTAGCCGGCCGTTCCCGTGGGCGCCCACTCGACTTCGTAGCCTTCCGACTGCAGGCGATCGATCACTCCCACGGCGAACGCAGTCTCATCCTCCACGAACAGGATGCGGCGCTTCATACGGGCAGGTGCAGCGTGAAGGTGCTGCCTTGTCCCGGATGACTCACCAGCGTGACGGCTCCGCGGTGCGCCTCAGCCGCGCTACGGACCAGGCTGAGCCCGAGACCCGAGCCCGGGATCTGCGATTCGATGGCGGCGCGACCGCGGCTGAACGGTTCGAAAATCTCCGCCTGATCGGCGGGATCGATTCCGGCTCCGCGATCTTCTACGGCAATGCGCACCTCTTTTTCAGCCTCGGAGTATGCGGCGCTGACGCGAATCCAGTGGCCAGCGAGGGCATGCTTCTGCGCATTACTGAGGAGATTGTCCACCGCCGTGCGCAGCCATTGCGCGTCACCTAAGACTTCGGGAAGGCCGGTGTTCAGCGCCAGTTCTACCTGGAATCCGTTCGCCGCCAGATCGTCGCGACGCGCTTCCACGGCTTCTTCGATGAGGCGGCGCAGATCGACAGAGGTTTTCGCGGGTTGGATCCGGCCCGAGTGGATACCGGCGTATTGGAGTGTCTGCTCCACCATTTCATTCAAACGGCGGCTCTGCTGATGCATGAGCTCGCCGTACTGCTTGACGCGATCGGCGCCAGTCACCAGGCCGTCCGCCTGGTTGCGCGCGAGCATGGCGATGGCCGATACGGGTGAGCGCAGCTCATGGGAGACGCCGGCCACGAACTGCATTTTCTGATTGGCCAGCCGTTCCATGCGCCGCGCTCCCACCACCAGGAAGATGATGGCCGCCAGCAGTAGCGCTTCTACCGCCAGACTGAGCAGCAGGTTTCTCCAGCGCGTCTGCTCGAACGCCGCCGCCAGGGGCATTCCTTTGCGGGCGACTTGCAGTTCCCAGGACCCGGGGCCGATGAGCGGCGAGATATTCAATGCGTCGCCAGCGATGACGGCCGATTCCACGCGTTGCACCATGATCGTCTGTCCAACGGCGTGCGCGCTGGCGTTCATTCGCGGCATTCCAATCCCCATGCCACCCGGCGTGATGGAAAAGAACGGCTTCGCCAAATCGGGCTGGCGGCGCTCTCCGTAAATCGGCTGGCCGCGCGCGAGCACGGTGAAATCGTACTCATTCCGCAGGGTAGGTCCGAAACTGCGGCCAATCAGTTGGGGGAACAGATTATCGCGCAGCCAAGCCTGGTCGATGCTTGCGATAAAGCAGCGTCCGGAGCGTTGGTGGATGTTCCGCACGATGCGGATGGTCTTCTCGCCATGTTCATTTTCAGTGGCGCTGTCGTAGAGCGGGGTCACGAGCGCGGGCGGTTGTGCAATCAAGACTGAGGCGCACGGGGCCTTCTCCGCCCAGGTGGGCAGTGTGGCCGGCACAAAGAGGCCGTCGGCGCCGAGCTTTTCGACTTTGCGATTGCCATCCGGCGCGATGTCGTCGTAGTAGAGATCGCCGAGGAGTTTGGGAACTCCGACGAGGGGCCATCGCGATTTGATGGCGGCTGCGCCGTCATTCTGCAGAAAGGTCACGGCTTGGGCGGCGGCGGTATTGAACTCTTCGGCGAAGAGAGTCGCCGCTGCCTGCAGGTGTTCCTTCTCCCGCTGCGCATCGGCGGCTGCCACGCGTGCGGACCACCGATATTGCACGGCGGCGAGGGCGCCGAGCAGGATGGCGAGTGCGGCGCAGACGATGAGGATGGCGCGGGAGCCGTATGGCCGTCCCATAAGCCCAATCCTAGCAGAGCGTGGGGAAGGCCTCCTCGCCAAGACGCAAAGACGCAAAGAACGCCTGGCAAACTACGATTTGACTGTGCTGTTGCAAGTGGCGGATACTGGCCTCAGCGTGCGACAGGGCACCACCGGCCCGCGGCAAGGGAACAAATCCCACCTGCTTCGATTCAGACAACGTGTTTTGAATCTTCTTTCAGCCTGTATCAGCGGGTCACAGGCGCACATGAAAGGAGATCGTCTTGACCACATCGAAGCTTCCTGTTCGTCCCTCCCTGGAGTCCCTGCGCAAGCAAGCAAAGAAACTGGCGCGCGACATTGTTGCCGGTACTCGAGACGCCATCGGCCGGGCGCGTGCGCAACTGCCAAAAGCGGAGCTGCCGTTGTCACAGCGCGATGCCCAGTTGGTGCTGGCGCGCGAATATGGGTTTACCGGTTGGAAGGATCTGGTTAAAGAAGTAAAACAACGCCTCGGTAGAGGACTCGAGTGGGCCGTATCCGAGGCCCGCCGCGTCATCCATGATAATGACATCGAAGGTCTGCGGCAGCTCCTGGCGGAATACCCGGCGCTGTTGTCGTGGAGGGCGGATCAAGACGACGGCGGGCTGCTCGGGATGGCCACCGATTCCTTCGGCGACAGCTTCGACCCGTTCCGCGAGGAGCGCTTCACGCGCGCGGCCTGTGCCGAATTCCTGATCGACGCCGGCGCAGCGGTCGCACCGTCGGTATGCGATGGCCTCATCCGTTCCCGCGCAAAGGGGTTGATCGATTTATTCCGCCGCAAAGGCCTTCTTCCCCGATCGCTCAAGTTCTTTGCCGCGCTGGGCGATGTCGATGGCGTTCGCGAATGTCTGGATACCAATGCCGACAGTCCCGCCGTGGTGACCGAAGCCTTCATGTATGCGTGCCACCTGCAGCACGCGACCGCAGCGGCGCTGCTTTTAGATCGTTGCATCACGCTTGATGCCGAACTGGGCAGGCGGATCGATGACGGGCCCGGACGTTCCGCATTGATCCATTACTTCATCGAGAACAAGCCCGACGTCCATAGCTCCGATCCATTCAAGCCCTGGCAGGCCTTTGTGGAGCAACAGGTCAAGCGCGCGATGGACGATGGCGACCTGGCATCCTTTGTGGACCGTTTGCGGCGAGAAGCATGGATGCTTTCAGACGGAAACGTGAAATTCCAGGTTGGATTGATTGAGGGAACGGCGGCGGCGCTGAACGATCGCTCTGCTTTCTTGAAGGCGCTTCTCGATCTCGATCCCGGCGTGTTGCACTGCCCCGTGGCGCCGACCTCCAGGACACTTGTGCACGCGTTTACGTATGCCCAGGCCCATCTGCTTCCAATTCTCCTGCGGATCTGGCCTATGCCCGACGATCTGCCACATGCAGCCGGGAACGGGGACTTCGCGCGGGTGAGACGGTGGTTCGACGCGGCGGGCCGACCTGCCCTGGGGAACCTGGCGAATCATTTTCCCGCCAACGATGCCTGGATCCGCGAGAACCTGAACTGGGGCGAGCCCAATGTGCAGCAGGTTCTGGACACCGCGCTTGCCTGGTCGGTGATGAACAACCATTTCGAGATCGCCGACTTTCTGCTCGCGCATGGGGCCGATATCAACACGAACTGGAGCTCCCATGAGCCCGCCAGCATCCTACATGAACTGGTGTGGCACAAGAATTACGAAGCCATGCAATTCGTCATCGACCGTGGCATCGACATGACGATGGTCGATTATCGCTGGGGCGGAACGGCCCAAGGTTGGGCGTATTACGCAGCCAACGACGAGAAGCTGGCGCAGTGGTTGGCGGCGGCGCAACAACGCCGGGAGCACGTTTTGCCGGACTAAGTCCGGCGCCGGCTGAAGCCGGACCCCACAACTATCTGCTCAGTCGGGTATTACCAACTCCTGGCCGGGATTGATGGTGTTTGGATCGCGCAGGATGCTGCGATTGGCGTTGAATATTTTCGTGTACTGGTTGGGATCGCCATAGAACTCGCGGCTGATTTTGGAGAGCGTGTCTCCGGCTTTGACTGTGTAGTGCCGCTGGTTCTGGCCGGCGCCAACCGAGGCCCCCGCGGTCATGGTGGCGGAGGTCTGGGCAACATTGACGTCGCAGATCAGATCGGAATAGCCAGCATCGATCAGTTTGACTTGGTCCCAGACTTTGTTCTTCGCATCCGCGGATGGCGCGATGCCGCGAATCAACAACTTCGTGCCTTCCATATTGATGTTCTGCAGTTGAACTTGAAGCTGCTGCATCAGGTTGAGGACGGGTTGGTATTTTTGTTTGAGTCGTTCGAATTGCTGGTCATTTTGGGGCATGGAGACTCACGATGCATTCCTGAATTGTCAGATTTATTTTCTTGGCTCAGCGTAGCTTCAGGCAGGGAGAGAAGGTATGAAAAGATCCGGGCGTCCACGGCCCAATCCTGACAGGGTCGAAAAAGCGTCCGAGCTTCGCTCGGATTGGCAGGCGGAAGCGCCTACCCTACCAAGCGCATCGAGTTTTTCATAAAGTTTCGCGGGCCGCGATGGTCTGTCCTACCGGATCGCAATCGGCTGCAGCGTGACGTGCGACGTTCCGTTGGGCGCCACTTCCACCTCCTTGCCTTTCCAGCGCATGTCCCACAATTGGTCGATATGGTCGGCGGTGCGGTCGAGTCGAACGGTGGTGGCGAAGACGCGATATTTACCCGGGGCCAGGGAATCGGAGCTTGCAGTGCCAGCGGTGTTGGTACCCCCTGCTTCCAGCAGGACTTGCTGGAGTTCCGCTGGTGAACCAGCATTCGCCGGAAGCATCCAGACGGCGGCGTTCGGGACCGGACGGCTGTCCGCATCAGTTACTTTGGCCGAGATCGAACCAGCATCGTGCGCCACGGTTATTTTCAAGCCGCCAGACGACGATCCCGGAACAAAGGTCCGATACAGCACGCTGACGCCGCCGTAGTCGATGGCCTTCACGTAGAAGCCACGTGGCAGCCCTCTCATTTGGACAACGCATTCAACCGATGGCAGATTTTCGACCGTGAAGTGGCCCGGCAACGAAACCTGGATGGGGTTGGATCCCGGTGATATTTGTAGTGAACCGGCTTGCGGGTGGGGACTCGCGTCAGCGGCCTGGGCCGGCAAGTCCAGGTCTACTACGACTTCGCCGGAGAGTGTCAATCCCGGCAGCGCTTTCACTTTCAGGCCCGTCAGGTCCTTGTTCGTTATGGTGAGTTGCGTCGAGGATGTGCGCATCGTCGACGGTCCATAGACGACGTTGTTTCCGATCCGAAGGGGCGCCATGAGCAGAAGATTGTAGTCGCCGGGATGTAAGCCGCAGATGCGGAACGTGCCATCGGGACGCGACCTCGGTCCAGTGCCCTTGTTTCTGAATGCACTGTTGGGCAGCCGCGCATCAACGATATCGAGAGATATTGGCGCCGGGCCGTTCTCATCCTCCGCCAAGCCCTCCACGCACCACGAGCGGGCGCCAGGCATACGGATATCCACGTCTTCCAGTTTCTGGCCCGAGCGCAGCTTGAAGGTGTGCGCGCTTTCGAAGAAATCGCTGTTTGGATAAAACGTCGGCACTGGCAGCAGCGCGCGCTTTTCGGGATCTTCGGGTTCGCGCGAGATCGCCGGAGTAGTCGCGGCTGGAGGTCTCGCTAACACGGCATAGGATCGGCCCGGCTCCACGAATTCGAGGGAGTAACGGCCTTCCGCGTCGGTGCGCTCGATCGCGGCCTCGCCGTAACTCGCTTTGCCGTTTACGTAGATTCTGTTCACGAGCGAGACGAATGCATTGGGAACCGGTTTGTTGTTCCAGTCGGTAATCCTCCCGGAAATCGAGCCCGCGAATTCCAGCGAAAAATCCACTCCGGTCAGGTCCTGGCCGGCCGCGAGTTGGATATCCCGTGAGGAGGCCGACGCGATGGCTGGGCCGCTGAGATTCACAAAATAGGGACCGGGTGGGAGGTCGGCGAACTTATATCGGCCATGCGAGTCCGTTCGGGTGGTGGCGCGGCCATTGAGAGTGACTTCGAGACCCAGCACCGGAGCGCCATCGTCGAGGCGTGTGATGGTTCCGGCGATAGAACCGTTGGCCGGCGGCGCAGGCGTTTGCGACATCGCGGTGGCTGCGAAGAGCAGCGCAGTGGCCAGGTTCTTCATCGTCCACCCAGATTATGGCGTATTTTGGGGGTCGAAAAACCGGTCCGAGCTTCGCTCGGATTGGCAGGCGGAAGCGTCTACCCTACCTACTGAGTGTGATTTCGGACAATGCAAGCTCAAGCTATGACTGAGCCAAAATAGGTGTCCGAAATGGCTATGGGGGAAGTTCCGAGCGAGTTTTAAAATCGTGGTGTGGTGAATCCGGACATGGGTCGTCCCGTCCTGTTAGTTTTGGCCTTGTTTGCCTTGGCAGTTTGCCGGTCGCAGACCATGACCGTGGCGCCATCCTCTATTTCCGGAATTGAAGTGATGGGTCCGCAGTCCCCTGAGTATGCGACACAAGTCGATCAGATTTTCGGCGCGATTCGCTCCGAATACTTGAATGCCTGGCTGCCGTTCGGCGTTGTGCTCCACAACGGCACGTCGCAAAAGATCGTGGCAGTTGCGATGCGATGGGACGCCACCAACGCCAAGGGCCAGGCGAATCGAGCGGGAATGCAGTTGGAAGCCTTCAGCGATCCGGCTCACCAGTTGCCGCCTGGGAAAATCGGCGTGACCCTTCCCAGCATGGTCCTCTTCATGGAGGGCTGGAAGCTTCCTGCGCAATACCAACTCACGCCGCCGCGCGGCTACGCGCCGAATAGCGATGGCATCCTGCCGCACTACCAATCGGCGCAAAGCGTCAAGGCGATGCTCGACGGTGTGGTCTTCGCGTCCGGCCAATTCGTGGGTCCGAATACCACCCAGGCTTACGAGGGCTATCTGGCCGACACCACCGTCCCTCCGCAGGTGGCCAGCAAAGTTCTTGAGATGAAGGCCGCGGGCGTTCCCATCGCCGATGTTGTCGCTTGGTTGGAGACCACGGCCGCTAACCCGCATGGGGGAACAAAGACCGCGACCGTTACCGCCCGCACCGCACGCTCTCTGCTTGCGCAATACAAGCGAAAGGGCGAGTCTTCTTTGTGCCAGGTGGCGCAAAGCCAGGCGCAGCCCGTGATCCACTTGTACCGCTAGTGAAGAGTCTGAGCCAAGGGGGACAGTGAGACAATATCGCATATGAAAATTCCCCTGTCCCAGATTGCGCACACGCGTTCCGGCGATAAGGGCGACACGTGCAACATCGGCGTCATCGCCTATGACGAGCGGCATTACCCGGTGCTGGTGCGCGAAGTCACGGCGGAGCGTGTGAAACAGCACTTCGGCGAATTGGTGAAAGGCGAGGTGGAGCGCTTCGAACTGCCCAACCTGGGAGCGCTGAACTTCCTGCTGCATCAAGCGCTTGGAGGCGGCGGCACGGTTTCGCTGCGCGTGGACGCCCAGGGCAAGACGTTCGGTGCGGCACTGCTCGGCATGGAAATCGAACTACCTACGGGACTATCCTAAGGAAACCTGATGAGCGATCTTCTGCAAACGGAAGTGAAGGGCCGGGTGTTGCACCTCACCATCAACCGGCCCGATAAACGCAACGCGTTGAATGCGCAACTTTGCCATGACATCATCGACACGGTCAACCAGGGCAACCACGACCAGGACATCGGGGCCGTCGTTCTGACCGCGAACGGTCCGGTGTTCTGCGCCGGCATGGATCTGCACGAGGTTGGGCACGTGGATGAGGAGACCATGGGCCATCTCCACGAGCAGTTATTCACCATGGGATCGCGGCTGGGCAAGCCGCTGATCGGTGGGATAGATGGACCAGCGCTGGGCGGCGGGTTTGGACTGGTGGCGAATTGCAACATCGCGGTGGCATCGTCGAAGGCGCAATTCGGGCTGACGGAGGTTCGCATCGGACTTTGGCCGTTTCTGGTACAGAGGTCGGCCATCACTGCGGTGGGAGAGCGGCGATATGTCGAGTTGGCGCTCACGGGTCGCATCATCGAGTCGCCCGAAGCGCAGTCCATGGGATTGATTCAAGAGATAAATGAGGATCCAGCGGGTAAGGCCATGGAAATAGGGGAGAAGCTCGCCAACTTCAGCCTCAACGCGGTGCGCGGCGGACTGAACTTTGTGCAGGAAGTGAGGGGGGAAGATCCGGAGATGGCGGGCATGCTGGGCCGGAACGCGCGCAAGGAATTGTTCGAACACGAGGATTTTCAGGAAGGTCTGAGGGCTTTTCGCGAAAAGCGCGACCCAGTATGGCCTTCTTTGGCGAGAAAACAGCATCGGGCTGGAGATAACAGAGCGGGAGACGAGACGCCATAGCTTGTGGCCGCTTGGCCTTGGATACCAGAAGCTGTGGTGGAGGTCTTTACTTTTACGCTGCGCGCGTTTAGTATAGTTACAACACTCCCCCGATAGCATGCGAGGTCATAGGCTTTGCTGAAACTTAAACGGGTCGAAGTCCAGGGATTCAAATCCTTCTGCGAACGCACTGAGCTCCGCTTCAACGGCGAGGGAATCGCCGCGATTGTGGGGCCGAACGGCTGCGGCAAGTCGAACATCAGCGATGCCATCAGTTGGGTCCTGGGGGAACAGTCTGCCAAGAGCCTCCGCGGCGCCCGCATGGAGGACGTGATTTTTGCCGGGACCAGGGACCGCAAGCCGCTCGGCATGGCATACGTCACCATGACCTTGGTGGACCCCGAACATTATCATGAATCGCGCGGACATCAGACAGGGCCTAAGCCTGTGGCGATGGAAGATGGACAGCCGAAGAAGAACGGCGAAATCACCATTACTCGCAGACTCTATCGGTCGGGCGAGAGCGAATACCTGATCGACGGCCGGGCCGCCCGCCTGCGCGACATTCAGGACATCTTTATGGGCACCGGCCTGGGACCGGAAAGCTACGCCATCATCGAGCAGGGGCGCATCGGCCAGATTCTGAGTTCGAAGCCGCAGGACCGCCGGAGCGTGATTGAAGAGGCCGCCGGCATCACCAAGTTCAAAACGCGCAAGCGCCTGGCTGAAGCCAAACTGGAAGGCGCCAAGCAGAACCTGGCGCGCGTTTACGACATTCTGGAAGAGGTGACGCGGCAGGTGAATTCGCTGAAGCGGCAGGCATCCAAGGCCAAGCGCTACGGCGAACTCAAGCAGGAACTGGAGACCCGACTGCGCGTGGTGCTTTCCGGCAAGTATCGCCTGCTGGAGCGCGATGCCGCCAAGACTGCCATCGATTTGAACCTGGCCGCCACCGAACTGAAGACTCTCACCGAGCAGGTGGCGGAGCGCGAGAAATCGCACGAGCGTTCGCAATCGGTCTGCTACGAACTGGAACAGCAGCTCACCGACGCGCGCCAGCAACTGAGCGGCATGAATGTGGAAGCCGAGCGGACGCGCGGCCGCCTGGCGTCGCAGGTGAAGGAATCGGGCGCCATCGAGCAGCGCATCGCGCAATCCGAGAAGGAGTCGCAGGATCTCGGGGTGCTGGCGGACAGGCTGGATGCCGAGATTGCCGGGCACAAGCAGAATGTGGAGGCGCTCGAAGCGCAGATTGCCGGAGCGCGCGATCGCATGCTGGAGATCAACCAGCAGCGCGAATCGCTGCAGGCGAAGGTGCGCGAGCGCGAGCGGGCCATCGAAACCGGCCGGCAGATCATCCTACGGCTGTTGGGCGAAGCCTCCACGCTGAAGAATCAGTTGGCGCAGATTGAAGAGTACCTGGCGGGGATCGATCGCGAAACGGCGCGGTCGGCCCGTGAGGAGCAGGTGACGGCGGCCGAGATCGAGCGGATTGAGACCGCGCGCAAGCAGCTCTCGGAGACGGTTTCGCAGCGGCAGCTGGAGCTGGAATCGGTGACCGGCGAACGTCGGCGCACGGAAGAGGAACTGGCTGAGCGGCGCCGCTTGCTGGTGGAATTGCGGCGCGAGATCGATTCGGCGAAGACGGACGTTTCGCAGATTCGCGCGCGCAAGGATTCGCTGGAGCAGGTGCTGGCGCATCGCACCTACACCACGGAATCGGTGAAGAGACTGTTCGCCTCGCTCGAAAAGGGCAAGGCGGAAGGTTTCAAGGCGCTGGGCGTGCTGGCCGATTACGTGGAAGTAGATCCGCAATACGAAAAGCCGGCTGAAGAGTTTCTGCACGAAGAGCTGGAGTACGTGGTGGTGCAGAGCTGGGAGCAGGCCGACCGCGGACTGGATTTCATCCGCGCCGAACTGGACGGTCGCGCCACGTTCCTGGTGCATCCCGAGCCGAATGGCGCGAACCACGGGCATCTGCCCGAGCCGGCAATTGGGCCGGAGACCGGGATCGCGTCACGCCTGAGCGATTCGCTGAAGTTAACCAACGGCTTCAAGGATCGGGCGACTGACCTGCTGCCGCGGCTCTCGCTGTGTTTTGTGGCGGACGATCGGGCCGCGGCGCAACGCCTCTCGGTGAGCTATCCGCACCTGTACTTCCTGTTGGCCGATGGCGTTTGCTATCACGGCCACACGGTGACCGGCGGTAAGAAGTCGGGCGCCGGACCGCTGGCGATGAAGCGCGAGGCTCGCGAATTGACGGTGAAGCTGAAGGGACGCAAGCAGAAGCTGGAAGAGCAGGTTTCGCGCCTGGACGGATTACAGCAGGAGATCCTGGGCCTGGAGGCGGAACTGGAGCGGCTGCGGGCGCTGCAGCAATCGCGGGAAAAGGATCGGGTGGCGCTCGATCACGAAATGCGCAAACTGGGCGACGACTTGTCGCGCGTCAACTCGCGCCTCTCGGTGGCGCGGCTGGAACTGGAGCGCCTGCGCCGCGACGCCGAGAAATCGGCCGAGCAGCGTGAGCGCAATCGCGCGGCGGTGGACGAGAAGGAGCGCATGCGCGCCGAGCGCGAAGCGGCTCTGGAAGCGGAGCGGCAGGAACTGGAAAAGCTGGAAGGTCAAGCCGCGACCATCGGTGAAGAGCACGCGACCACGCGCGCGGAACTGGCGGGGTTGGAAGAGCGGCATCGCGGCGAGCGCAGCGCGATGGGTCGGCTGGAGCAACAGTTCCGCGAGACCACTACGCGGCGCAACGCCATCGCGCCCGAAATTGGACGTTTGGGAGAACAGCGTTCCCGCCTGCTGGCCGACAATATCGAGCTCGACCAGCGGGCGGCGCTGCTGACGGAGCAGATCACTGGTTTGGAAGCCCGCGTCAATGAGATGGCGCAGCAGGATGCCTCGATGCGCGAAGCCTTGCGCCTGGGCGAGGAAGCGCTGAAGACGCTGCGCTTCAATGTGCAGGATCTGCTGGAGAAACGTTCGCAGATCGAAGTGGACCTGGTTCGCAAGCAAGCCGAACTGAAGTTCCTGGATGAGACCAGCCGCAAGGAACTGAATCTGCCGGTGGCGGAACTGGTGACGGAAGAGGACACGGTGCCGGACGCCGACACCATCGCCGAGGCCGAGCAATCGTGCAATGAGGTGCGGAATCGCATCGAGGCATTGGGACCGGTGAATGCCGCGGCCATGGAGGAGTTCCTGGAAGCGCAGCAGCGCCACGAATTCCTCAGCGCGCAGCGGCAGGACCTGATCGATTCCATTCGCGATACCGAGAAGGCGATTCAGGAGATCGACCTGGTATCGCGCCAGAAGTTCGCCGACGCCTTCGAGGCGATCAACAACAACTTCCGCAGCATCTACCAGACGCTATTTGGCGGCGGCACGGGCGAAATGCGGTTGACCGATCCGGACAACCTGGCCGATTCGGGCATCGATATTGTGTGTTCGCCTCCGGGCAAGCGGCTGCAGAATGTGCTGCTGCTGTCGGGCGGTGAGAAAGCCCTCTCGGCGGTCGCGCTGCTGATGGCGATCTTCAAGTACGCGCCCAGCCCCTTCTGCGTGATGGACGAAGTGGATGCGCCGCTGGATGAATCGAACATCGGGCGGCTCACTCGGTTGCTGCAGGAGATGTCGGCGGACACGCAGTTCGTGGTGATCACGCACTCCAAGCGGACGATGGAAGCAGCGCAGGCGCTTTACGGGGTCACGATGCAGGAGCCCGGAGTGTCGCGGATCGTCTCGGTGAAGTTCCAGGGAGAAGCGGCGGCGCCGGCGGCGTAGAGCTAGCCTACAAGGTCTCGACCTAAGAGCGTCGGCATGAGTGCCGACGCTGCAGACATGAGTGTCCGCGCCACTTCAACTCAATTTCCGACTGCGATGTACAGTGTCTGCGTGCCTTTCGTGCCTCCCAGGCTGAACGAGAGCGCCAGTGCGTTGTTCGGGGTGATGTTCGGCACCACGACGTTGAACTGATACAGGCCGGTGAAGGACGGCGCCAGTCCCTGGTAGGACACCGTCGCCTGGGTGGCGCCGAATTGCATCAGAAATTGATTCATCAGCGCGTTCTGTGCCGTGACAATGGTACCGGCCGTGAAACCGCCGGTCACCGGACCGAAACCCACACCGTAGATGGTCAGCGTTTCACCGGGCTTGGCCGGCCGTGAGGCGACCCCGGTGATGGCGTTCACGGGCAGCGCGAATGTCTGGCCATCGGAAAACAAAGCGGCTGCATATTGTTTCCCGGCGACTGTGAAACTGGGCGGCGCGAGCAGCCCCGGCTGCGTCTGATTGACATAAATGCCGTATGCGTCGCTGATGCCGTTGGCGGTTGTGATCGTAATTGTTACCGGACCGGCGGGCACATTCGACGGAACCAGGGCATTCACCTGGCCGGGGCTGATGAAGTCAATAAATGCAGGCAGCCCACCGATGGATACACTCACATTGGATAGCGAGGTGGGCGCTACTCCGTTGACGAAGTCGGTTCCGGCCCAGTTCTGCATGGCCGGCGCCAGATTCAATCCGTAGATTTCGATCCACGACCCCGGGGCAATCGCAGTGAAACCTCCGAACGCCCCGGCGCTCACGATGCCGGCCGGAGTGATCACCGGCGGACCACCGGGTGCCGATAAGGTGAAGACGATGTTGTCGGCCAGGTCGCCGCCTCCGCCGCCGGCCCCAACAAAATCCACTTCGATGCGGACGCGCCGCGTTCCGGGCGGAAGAGACGCGGCGTTGGAGACTTCCGCGAGGCCGTTACCCGGCACGGGATTGGCGATCAATTGGGCGGTAGCCGCCAACTGCTTGGGCGGATCGGACCAGTCGAAGAATGTGTACTTGAGGGTCGCGCCCGGGTAATTGCCGCTCACTCGCCCCAGCCACGCGGCAATATTGTAGGTCACGCTTCCCGCGTCGATCAGGGTCGCCGCTGCGCTGACGTCGATGTCCTGATACATATTCGAACTGCCCAGCGCGGCTCGCCCGCAGAATGCGTTCACACCGCGGTCGGCCGGACCCGTAGCGGTGAGCGCCACCCAGTTGGTCCCGCCGTAGGGAGCTACCGACGCGGTGTCCGAGGACCAGCCGGGAATATAGGGCACGACAACGTTGGGCGGCGAGTTGGGGCCGCCCTCGGCGCCGCCATTGACCACCAGGTTGTGGCCCAGCACTTTGCCGGGAGAGGTATCGAGCGTGGTCAGCACCAGCGACAGATTGTCGACCGCTCCGTTGCCTCCGTTGATGCCCACAAAGGAAAGGGTCACGGTAATCCTGGTGGTCCCACTGGGAACCAATCCCATCTGCTGCTGAAGGACGAGGCCGTTGCCTGGATAGGCGAGTGGGCCCACGGTGGCGGTAGTGAAGGTTTGGCCGGCGGCATTTTTGAAGGCCACTCCTATCTGGGCCGTTCCAAAATAATCGCTCGGGTTGCTGCTGCCCATGTATCCGGAGATGGTGTACTTCACGTTTCCCGCGCTGATGACTGAGGCGCCTGCCGATACATCGATGTCTTGCGACAGCGTGGCCGCGCCTGGATAGCCCGCCCCTACGAAATATTGAAAGCCATGATTGGGCGGCGCGGGACTGCTGGAGACCAGGTAGTTGGTGATCGTGTAGGGGAGCACCGAAACGTTCCCGACTCCTCCACGAGTCCAATTGGGAATCGTCGTCACGGGATGCGAAATATCGGTTGCCGCCGACCCTGCTTCGGCGTCGCTGTTGACGATGAGATTATTGCCTAGGATGGCCTGCTGAGATTTCGCGACTTGTGTTAGCGCAAGCATGGACACAATGCACAGGCATGCCTTGCGGCTGTTTTTGTAGAGGAAGCGTGAGATGATGGTTGCCACGGTACTAGCTGTCTGCGTGTCCACAGAACTTTTCGGCCAAAGAAAAAGCGCGGAGAGGCTCCCCTGATCGTGCGAGACAGTACGTTATGCCGCGGCTACGAACCGGATCGATGGCCACCGTCAACTCTCTAACTGAGCGGCTCCGATTGTTCATGCAGGGTGATTCCACCGTCACCGAGGCGCTGCTTGCCGAAGTGCTTCCCAAACTCCATGCCATTGCCAGCCGTGAGCTGAAGCGCGAGCGGTACATGGCTCCGCTGTCGAAAACTGAGTTGATTCACGAAGTCTGGATCGCCAACCTCTCCAAAGGCGGTTGGAAGGTGAGGGATCGCGGTCACTTCTACGCGCTGGCCAGCCTGGCGATGCGGCATGTTTTGATCGATCTCGCCCGAAGGCGCCTGGCTGAGCGGCGCGGCGGCGGCGAGGCTACTTTGTCGCTGGAGGAGTCCGAAGGAAAACTGGGAATGAGGGCGGAGGACGCTCAGCAGATTGTCGAAATCGGCATCCTGATGAGTCAGTTGGAAGTCCGCGATCCCGATGCCGCGCGAGTGGTGGACATGCATTACTTCAGCGGCTTCACGCTGGAAGAAGTCGCCGAGGAAACCGGCCTGACTCTTCGCCAAGTGCGGTCGCGCTGGCAAAAAGGCCAGGCCTTTCTGAAACGCATGTTACGCAACCGGTCCCGCTCAACCAGAGGCGCCTGACCGCGCCGCCCCATCGCGCTCCAGGTCCCTCGCAATCGGGGCCACGAAGGCTCCTGCTACCGATGGCCGGCGTGACGGATCGAACTCCAGAGCCGCTGCCAGCATGGCGACGGATTCCGGCGATAGACCAAAGCCAAGGCCCTCCATCAATTCGCGGACGCGGACCGACAGATCGAGCGCGGCATCCGGCAGCAGCGCCTTCAACTGCTGGCCGGTGAGCAGTTCGATCGCGGTCTTGGCCAGACTGTAAATATCGCTGGAAGATTGAGCGTACCCGATCGCCTGCTCGGGCCCCATGTAATCGAATGTCCCGGCCGCGCGCGA
Source organism: uncultured Solibacteraceae bacterium (assembly GCA_963815475.1). Taxonomy (GTDB): domain Bacteria; phylum Acidobacteriota; class Terriglobia; order Bryobacterales; family Bryobacteraceae; genus Sulfopaludibacter. Next base: position 6,304,810 of record CAWFHD010000003.1, read on the forward strand.
CAGGCCGTAGAGAGTTTCGCTGGCGTCTTTGACAATGGCAATGGAGAAATCGATCAATACTGCCTGTTCCGCGCCCTCCGCCTCGGCGCGCAGAATGATGTTCTCCGGCTTGACGTCGCGGTGGCAGATGCCCTGCGCGTGGATGGCATCGAGCGCGCCACCCAGTTGCCGCAGCAATCGAGCGGTAGTCCGCGGTGTGAACGGGCCGCGTTCGAGCGCTTCGCGCAAGCTTCTGCCTTCGATGAATTCCATCACCAGGTAGGGCGCGCCGGAAGGCACATGACCGTGGGCGTAGATGGTAACTACATTGGGATGGCGCACCTTCTCCAGTGCCGCTACCTCCTGGCGGAAACTCCGCTGCACCCAGGGGCGCTCCTTCACTTCGTTGCGAAACACCTTGATGGCGCAGCGCTGCCGCTGTTTGCGATCGTAGCCTGCCAGCACGTAGGCAAAGCCGCCGCGCGCCAACAGGTCGCCCACTTGGAAGCGGTCGTCGAGAACCGTGCCATTCAGATCATGGACATCGCGCAGCAACGCGCCCATCCGCCAGGGAGCCAGATCGGGCAGTAGTTGTGCCTCGTCGGCCCGGCGGGCGCGGTACAACCAGTAGCTCCCGGCCGCAATCAAGAGCGTGGTGATGCCGTAGGCGAACACCAATGGCCAGGCCAGCCAGGCGGGGCGCAGCACGGTAACCGGCCAACTCACAGTCTGCGACCACGGCCCCGTGAAGAGGCGCGCCTGCACTTCGAGCGCGTGCCCACCGGATGCCAGCGGCCCGAGCGGAAGATCGAGACTGGCCGTCTCACGCCAGTTTTTTTGCTCGGGAAGAATGCGATAGCGCAGCCGCAGCCCGTTACGTCTATCGAACTGCAGCGATCCCATGTGGGCTGTGGCGCGAGAACCGAGCGGCAGGCTCTCGACGGAGTCCGCCATTCGCGGCGGAGCGCCGTTCCACGAAAATGCCGATAGAAACAGGTTGGGAGCGAAGGCGGGAGTCACCAGGTCGGACGGCGGAAGAAAATGTGCGAGGTCGTTGTCCGCGCCCCACCATAGAGACCCGTCCGAATCCGTAAAAAGGCTGCCGCTGTTGATATCGTTTGCGGGGAAACCGTCGGATTGGTCGAGCCCCAGCCAATGGCCGGCCTCCGCCTGCGCCGGATCGGCGACATAGATGCCGCGTTCCGCGGAGCGCCACAAACGGCCGCTCCGGTCTGCGTCAATGACGTCATTGGCGGGGTCTTCGATGCCGTCGTCCGCGGTGAACTGACGGACGTCGGCGCGTCCCTCGCCATCGAAGTGGACGCGAGCGATGGAACGCGCTCGGTAGTACGCGTACCAGACATCCCCGTTGGGCAGCGGCGCCACCGACCAGCACGAATTCTCGGTGAGACCGTCGCGCGTGGTGATTTCCTTCCAGGCTCCGTGATCGTCTCGGGTGACCAGTCCGCCGCTATAGCACGCCCACAGCCGATGGGTTTGCGCCTCATACTTCACGCCCAGGACATTCGAAGATGGCTGGGTTTGCAGCGGATGCTCTTCCAACTCCAGCCGGTTCCCGGTCCGGGAGATACGTCCCAGCGAGTGGCCGCCGAGCCAGACGGCTCCATCCGCCGTCCGTGCCAGCCTGATCGAACAGCATGTCGGACGACCCGGTTCGGTTCGCGCGACAATTTTTCCATTCGGGCTGAGCGCCACGGCGCCGCCGCCATTTAGCGCCGCCACGAGAGTCCCGTCGCCCGCGTCCAGGAGGCCGGACACCAGTCCTTCCCTTTCGAACGCGGCGAACGGCTCCCAATGCGACCGGTCCCGGCTGAGAACGTAAATCCGGCTACCCGATCCCGCGTAGATCCGGCCGTTCATCCGCGCCGCCGACCAGGGCGGCTCCATCAAACCCTCCCGGATGGTCCAGTACTCAATGCGAAACGGGGAAGGGAAGCGGTAGAGACCCGTGTTCGAACCCAGCCAGACAGTGCCGTCCCTGGCCTTGATGGCTTCCTCGATCCCCGGCAGCCCGTTTGCGCGGGTTGCCACGCGAAACGCGCCGGGCCTCCCCACCGCCACGGTGGAGTATCCCGAAAGGACCATCGATCCGTCATCCGCTTCCCGCATGGTTGCGTTCAGATCGGTGACGTCGGTGGGCGCGTTGAAGCGTTTTCCGCAATCGTACGCGTTGCCGCCCACTGCGCCCAGCCACAGGCATCCCGCGCGATCGCGTAACACTTTCATGCCGCCGTTTCCGGCCGCCTTGGGCACCGGATGGTGTTCGACGGGAACCGTGCTGCCAGGATGCCAATGAACGACATCGTCGAGGCGGATTGCGTTCCAGCCGTTGGACGGCCACGGGTAGAGGAGCATGCCTGCGTGATCGAGCGTGAGGGCGCCGGGCGATTCCAGGTCCATCTCAACCTCACTCTTCCAAGTGTTCCTGATTCGTTGGATGCGGAGCAGCCAGGCGCTCGGCGGCGCGCCTTTCCCCGGTGGGCCTGCCGCCGCGATGACAAGGGTGGGCGACACGGGAATTACGTTGACCGCCATTTCATTGGATGTCTTTTCGAAGCGGCCCTTCGCAAATCGGTAGACGCCGTTGTCGCTGGCAATCCAGAGGGCTCCGCTCGAGTCCTCGGCAATCTGATAGGAGCCCACACTCGGGAAGCCGTAATCGCGCAGAAAGAAGACGCGGGCTCCATCGAAGCAGGCCAAATCTTCGCCGGCCATCCACAAACGTCCGCGGGAGTCCTGGAACAGGGAACGCACGCTTTTTGGAGATCCCGGGACTGGAATGAACGGGTACTGTTGGGCCGCTGCCCAGCTTGCGAGGAGACAACTCAGCAGAAGCATGCGGACGCGGTTCATTCTACTGTTCCATCTGCGTAAGGTCCCGCCGGCTGGGCCATGCAAATTTGAGTGTAGTGCTTCAGGGCTCAAGAAGGCCGGTGGGCAAGACCACCGGCCCCACTTCTACAAAGCGGCGCTACGGGCGTTGAGGGTGCTCGCGGCATCGTGAAGGGCTCCGGTTGCAGCGGCCCACCACTGTTCGTCGGCTTGCAATTGAGCTTGGGCAACCTTCGACGCTCGGGCGGTCTCTTCGGGCGCGGGACCTCCCCATGTTCTGCGGACCTCCACGAAGTGGCGGGGGCTGAGGATTGCTGCCAAGCGCTCCTCGGAGTAGTCGAGGGGCTCGCCCAGCACTGTGGTAGATGCCTCCTTCAGCAGTTCGCTCATGGGTCGACCCGGATTGCGTTCCCGCCCGGCAACCAGGAGCCTCGCGATGGCGTGAGTGGTTCCGAACGGCAGGCCTCTTTCGCGGGCCAGCGTGTCGGCGAGTTCCGTAAGGGTGGTCCAGCCATCGCCCGCGCGCGCTTCCAGGCCGGTGGCGTCGAATTCGGCGGTTTCGAGAGCCGCCGCCACAAGGGTCACAGTGCGGACGGCGTCGGCGAACATCGCGAACACCAGGGGCTGCAAGTCGTCTTCGGTATCCACGATATCGCCGAAGGGTGTGTTGTGCACACTGGACATGATTGCCTGCGCCTGCCCGAGCGCTTTGCTACCGATGGCGCGCGCATGCTCCAGCGCTACCGGATTGCGCTTCTGCGGCATGATGCTGCTGGATTGCACGAAGCCATCGCCCAGACGGAGGTAGTGGAACTCGGACATGCTCCAGAGCAGCAGGTCCTGTACGAAACGGCCGTGGCCGGTCAGCAGAACCGCCGTGGCAGAGACGCTCTCCAGTAGATAGTCCACGGTGGCGATGCTGCCGTAGGTGTTGACCGTGGGCTTCGCAAAGCCCAGCAGCCGGGACGTGAGCTCGCGGTCGATGGGGAAGCCGGTGCCGGTAATGGCGCAGGCGCCGAGCGGGTTACAGTTCGTCCGTTCATACGCCGCCTGCAGGCGGGAAGCGTCGCGGCCCAATTGCTCTTCCACTGCAAGCAGGTAGTGCGCGACGGTGGTCGGTTGTGCCCGCTGCGTGTGGGTATGGACGGCGAAGATGGTTTCGCGATGGCGCTCCGCCAGCAGCAGCAGCGCGCGGCGCAGGCCGAAAGTGGCGGCCATCAGTTCCAGGATGCTTTCGCGCTGGCGCATCCGGTACATCGTCATGTCGATGTCGTTGCGGCTGCGCGCGGTGTGCAGGCGGCCGGCCAGCGCATCGCCGCAATGCACGGAGATGCGACGCTCGATGTAATAGTAAAGATCCTCGCAACCCGCATCGAAGGCGGCGCCGCGGACCTCATCCTGCGAAATGGAATCGAGCGCCAGCCGAATGTTGTGGGCATCTTCCGGCGAAACGATTCCCTGCGCTGTGAGCATCACCAGATGGGCGTGATGGATCGACATCAAGGGCCCGAGGAAAAACGCCTTGGCGTCCGCGAAATTCTGATGCAGCACACACTGTAGATATTCCGGGGCGAAGGGCATCTACCAGTCCGCGCGGATTCCCAGTTGGATGAGGCGGCCTTCCAGCACAGTGGAAGTAGGCGCCAGCGAGGGCGGCGTGGTGATGAAGCCGGTCGCATTCGTGACCGCGGTAGTGCTGATCGCGGTGATGTTTTTGACGTTGAACACGTTATTGGCTTCCGCCAGCACCTTCACCAGGAAGCGTTCGTGATGCGAGAAGACCGTGCGAGTGTAGCGCGCATCGATCTGGTAGATGCTGGGTCCGCGCAGGGTGTCGCGGCCGATGAAGAGCGGACGCTGAATGCCAGAGCCGGCAGGATCGCCGTTGAGCAGAGTGCTGGTGGTCTCGTTGAGCTGGTCGCCGTTCGAGATGTTGGCAAGCATCGTTAGTTGATTGCCGTTCACCAGGCGGTTGAGCACACCATTCTGCAGCTTGAAGGTGGGCATCATGACCGCGCTCATGGTGAAGGCTTGCGGCCGATTGACGATAGCGTTGCCCAGTTCGCGCTGGCGGCTGGTGGGGTCTTCGATGAGCGCGCTTTGATCGTAACCGTAGGTTTCCGGCGCATCGCTGATGGAGTGCGACCACGTGTAGGAGGCATTGACCAGGTAGCCGCGGGAGAAGCGATGTGTGTAGTTGACGATCAGCGCGTTGTAATTGAGGCTGGCGCCGGTATCCTGCAAAGTGATTCCGTTGAACTGCGGATAGAGTCGCGTGGAGGCGTTGATCGCGCTGGAATACACCGGGCGGCCATCGGCCAGATAGCTGACGGGGTTGATCAGGTTCATGTCACGCTGGTAAGTGAGATCGCGCGCGCTGGTGCGCACATACCCAACCGTGAGCGCATCGTTATTACTCAACTGCTGGACAATCTGCACGCTGGTGTTGATGGTGTACGGATTCTTGTAGTTCGGACTCAGGGCGATAATGCTGGGAGGGGCGGGCAGCGTGGCGCCCGGCAGGAAATTGAACACGTTCGGGAACAGCGGCGCGTTAGCGGAATTGGGGGTGAAAGTGTCGGTAAATGCCCGTGTAGAGCCATCGGTGGTGAGTGACTTGTACCACAGGTTGGTGGATGGAGCATCGTAGAACATGCCGGAACTGGCTCGCAGCACGGTCTTGGGCGTCAGGGACCACGCCAGCCCGAGGCGCGGAGCGAAATCCTTACCGGGGGTGCGGAAGCTCTGCGTATAGGAGAACGGCGCGTTTGCCTCGCCGGATGGCGCCTGGAATCGGTCCCAGCGCACGCCATAGATCACCAGCAAATTGGGGCGCACCTGCCAGCTATCCTGCACGAATAAGTCGTAGAAATTCGACTTATAGGCGGCGCCCGGCACGCCAAGGATGGTGGTGAACTGCGAGTAAGCCAACGGATTCGCGCCGCTCGATGCCGCCACATAGTTAGAGACGCTGGAGAAGGTGTACTGGCTGTACACGGCGCTCAACTGGTTGTCGTTATTCTGCTGAAATCCGAAGCCCGCCTTGAAGGTGTGCGCGCCCATGATCTTGGTGAAGTTATCGTTCAGGCTGGGGAGCTTCTCCGCGAAGCGAGTCTCGGCGCTGGTGGTGCCATTGAAAGTGGCGATGCCGGTGATGGTGATCGCAGGACCGGCGCCCGTTAGCGGGTCGTTGATGTGATGCTCATTGCGGTAGGGCTCGGAGGCGCGCAGTTCATTCAACGCCGTGGCGGAGAAACTGGTGAGCAATTGGAAGCCGCCGATGTGAGCGCGGTCGCGGAAATCCGATGCCGCACTCAAGGCGTTCAGGCCACCGTTCTGGGAGTTGAACGGATACTCGTTGCGGAAGTAGTTATAGCGGGCGAAGAACTGATTTTTGGAGTTGATGTTCCAATCGACGCGGATATCGAAAAACTGAACGTGCTGCACGGTGGCGGCGGTGGCAAGCTGAGACGCGGGCAACCCGATGGCCGCGGCATTGGCCGGCGTGATGGTCACGGGTGTGGGCGTGCCGCGCAGCAGATGCTCGTACGCTCCGAAGATGAAGAGCTTGTCTTTCTTCAAACGTCCGCCGGCATTGCCCGCGAAATCGTGCAGGTCAATGCTGGTGCTGGGCTGATTGGAGGCGAGCAGGATGGTGCGGGCGCTATCGGGCGGCCGACCAATGAAGTAGAACTCGCCGTGAAACTGATTGGAGCCGGAGTTGGTGATGGCGTTATAGATGTCGCCGGTGGTGCGGCCGAACTCGGGTGAGAAGCTGTTGGAGACCGTCTGCACCTCACGCACGTAGCTGTCGGAGATGGCGAACAGGCGCAGGCCGTATTGGTCGCTCTCGGTATCCACCATCCCATCCATCTGGTATTGCACGCGATTGTCGAGGCCGTTCGTATTGACCACGCGCGGCACGCCGAGTTCCGGGTTGGGATGCCCGCTGACGCCCGGCTGGAACAGCACAAAGTTGTACGGATTGCGCGAGGTGAGCGGCAGGTTGTCGACTTCGAGCTGGTCGATATTGCGACCGATCGCCACGCGTGTGGGTTCGATGACCGGCGCGCCGCCCGAGACTTCCACGGTGGTGCTGACGGCGCCCACTTTCAGCGCAGCGTCGATCACTGCTTCGGTGCCGGCATCCAGCACTACGCCGGGCCGCCGCTGTTGATCGAAGCCATCCTTTTTGACGGTGACGGTGTAAGTGCCAATAGGCAGGTTGGGAATGACGAAGTAACCCTCTTCATTGGACAGCGTCTCGCGCGAGAAGTTCGTCGCGACGTTGTCCACGCCCACGGTGGCGCCGGGAATGGCGGAGCCGGCCGGATCCGTAACGCGCCCGCGAATGCTGCCATTGATGGCCTGCGTTTGGGCGGAGGTGAAGGGAAGAGTGACTGCCGCAATCGAAATTGCGGCGAAAAGAGCGCGGCGAGACAGAAGGCTTGGAAGCAACATGCCTGGAATTCCTCCTTCAATAAACCCTGAGTCTTTGGCGTTACTCTATCACAGACGCGTGACAACCCAAAAGGTCCGCAGCGGGCGAGAGTGACGGGTGAGGGCCAAGCACCCCGATGAGTCGGGGCGCGGCAGACTACGAGGTCTGCGCCACACCTGCTCCAGCTACTGCGGTGGGTTCGCTCTCAACTCGTGCAACACCCGGTTGACCGTGGCAAAGACGTCTTCAGCTTTGATGGGCTTGGTAAGGTAGCCATCCATACCGGCGGCGATGCAGCGCTCGAGATCTCCAGCCATGGCGTGGGCGGTCATGGCGATGATGGGCAGATGTCCGCCCGAAATTCGCTCCTTGCTGCGGACGGCGGCTGTGGCGCGAAGGCCGTCCAAAACCGGCATCTGCACGTCCATCAACACGCAATCGAACTGCTCCCGCTCTATCATCTCCAGTGCTTCGCGCCCGTTGGAGGCAGACAGCACCGTGTGGTTGCGCTTGGCCAACAGGCGCGTGGCCACCAGACGGTTCACCGGATTATCCTCCACCACCAGCAGGCGCAGAGGCTGGTTTCCATCCGTGGACGCCTGCCGCGCAGGCGGCTTGGGCTCGACCTTGGCTCTTGACGACGGATGGAGCAACCGTTCGATCGCGTCCATCAATTCCATCTCACCCACTGGCTTGACCAGGTAGACTGAGACGCCCAGTTCGCAGCAGCGGTCGGTATCGCCAGTCTGCGCGCCGGAGGTCAATAGGGCTATGGGCGCACTGGTCAACTGGTTTGTGCGGATGAGTTCCGCCAAGGCAAATCCATCCATCTCAGGCATGCGCACATCGACGATCATCAGGGCGAAGGCGGTTCCGCCTTGCTTTGCGGCCTGCAGAATCTCCAGCGCGGCAGGCCCGGAATCGGCCGTCGTCACCTTCATGCCGCGTTTGGAGAGCATCTTCTCCAGGATGTGGCGATTGCTGTCGTTGTCATCCACTACCAGGACGCGCAGGTCGGCCAGTTCCGCGAGATCGGCCGGCCCTGTCTCTTCCTCCGGGTCCGGCGCGACACCGAGGCGCACAGTGAAATGAAAGGTGGAGCCGACCCCTTCCTGGCTGACCAGCCAGATTTCGCCGCCCATCATCTGCACTAACTGGGATGAGATGGTGAGACCCAGACCGGTGCCCCCGAAGGTTCGCGTGGATGAACTGTCCGCCTGGGCAAACGCGCTGAAGACGTGCTGCTGCTTACCCAAAGGGATTCCGATGCCGGTGTCCTTAACGCTGAAGTGCAGCTCCACTTCGCCGGCCACCGCATACCGACGTTCCACGCGCATCACCACCTCGCCGGTCTCGGTGAATTTGGTGGCGTTGCCGATCAGGTTGACCAGGATCTGCCGGAGGCGGCCGGGATCTCCCAGCATCCGGGCGGGAATATCGCTCGCGAGTTCGCAGGCAAGTTCCAGATTGCGGGCGGCGGCGCGAATGCCGAGAACCTTTAATATGGCTTCGACGGTTTGGCGCAGGTCGAATTCGATGACCTCGATCTCGAGTTTGCCGGCTTCGATCTTGGAGAAGTCCAGGATGTCGTTTAGGATTCTCAAGAGGGAATCGGCGGACACCCTGACATTCTCCAGGTAGTTTCTCTGCTCGGAGGTGAGTTCGGTATCGAGCACCAGGTCGGTCAACCCGATCACGCCGTTCATGGGCGTGCGGATTTCGTGGCTCATGTTGGCCAGGAATTCGCTTTTGGATCGATTGGCGCTTTCGGCGGCGTCCTTCGCTCTTTGCAGCGCTTCTTCGGTCTGCTTGCGATCGGTGATATCCGGGCTGATACCTACGTGGCCCAGAAATTCGCCGCCCAGCGACAGGCGCGGCTCGGCATACGAGACGATCCATCGCCACTCGCCATCGGCCCGCCGGACGCGCGCTTCGGCCCGAAATGGCGCACGATTGTGCACTGCACTTTGGAACTTGGCGACGTACTGATTATGGTCGTCGGGATGAATCAGCGGGCGCGACTGGCCGGAGTCCAACTGCTCGAACGGAGCGCCGAAGAATTCGCGGCACATCCGGTTGGCGAGGCGCGTTGTGCCCTCGGCATCGGTCACCCAGATGATGGTGGGGCAGCTATCCGCCATAATGCGGAAGCGCTCCTCGCTTTCGCGCAGCGACTCTTCGGAGAGCCGCTGCTCGGTGATGTCTCGGGCCACCCCGAACCGGGTAGACTCATCGCGATTGAATGTGGTGGTCCAGTCGAATATGCGGTACGAGCCGTTCTTATGGCGATAGCGATTGATGAAGTGCTTGGTCCGGTAGTCGCGGCTTTGCCTGGCCGCTTCGGCCTTGGTTCGTTCCAGATCGTCGGGATGCACCAGGTCAAGCATGGGAGTGCTGAGCACCTCTTCCCGTGTATAACCGAGAGTGGTTTCCCAAGCCGGATTCACTTTCTTGAAGTAGCCGTCGGTGGACACCATACAAGCCAGGTCGGGTATGAGGTTGAAGAAGCGTTCAAAATCGCGCTGCGCCTCGGCGGCATGGCGATCCACGTTCTTTCTGCCAGTGATCTCCTGGATGGTGACTACGCTATAGAGGATTTCGCCATTCTGACTGCGGATGGCCGACACGGTAAATTCAGCGGCGAAGGGATCCTCACCTTGGCGGCAGCAGAACGATTCTCCTCGCCAGGGCTCGCCCGACTGACTCGCCGCTTGCACAATGTCATCGGTCGCCAGGAGCGTGACAGGTTGACCTATGACTTCGGCGGGGCTGTGGCCGGTAAGTGCCGTCAGGGCGAAGTTCACGGAACGGACCACGCCGTGGGCGTCGGTCACAATAAGGGCTATCGGCAGCCCTTGTAGTACGGCAACGGCGAGGTCGGTTTCAGACGGAGAGCTTGACATCATTCCCGGCGGATCTGAGGCGTATCGCTGACGCCAGGTACGGCGTCATTTCTGCATTATAGCCAAGGCGCCGAGGCTCACTGCCAACGTATCTGTTCCAACAAGGCGCGCAGGCGTTGGCCTTTGGCTGGGTGAATGCTCTCCACGAAGGCGACCCGGCCCTCCAGGCGCGACCGGAAGTGCGGATGCGACTCGCGATTCTGCTTGCGGACCACGTCAGCAGACGCGTGCTATATTGAACCAATGCCGAGCGAGTACATCCCCATTTTCATCTTTCTCGCAGTCGCTATCATCTTCCCCGTTGTGGCTCTATTGGCTGCCAAACTCGTCCGCCCCTCGGCGCCCTCGGTCGCCAAACTGGAGGCGTATGAGTGCGGTATCAAGGCTGCGTCCGATTCGCGCGGGCGTTACACCGTGCGTTTCTATATCATCGCCATCTTATTCGTGATTTTCGACGTGGAAACTATCTTCTTGATACCCTGGGCGGTGCGCTATCAGAACCTGCGATGGTTCGGAGTCGCAGAGGTCGCCGTGTTCCTGGCGATTCTCGCAGTGGGCTACATCTGGGCGTACAAGAAGGGTGCTTTGGAGTGGGTCTAAAACAACCGGTAAGTCTCATCGCGTCATTCCTCTTTCTCACAAGCGGTTTGCTGCAGGCGGTGCCGATGCTGCGCCTGTCGGCCACCACGATCGGCCCGATCTCGATCGCGACCGGAACGTCGGGCGGAACGCAACTGGTGGAGGCTTTTAACGCGGGGACTGGCCCGCTCAACCTTACAGCGACTCTGGCCGATCCCGCCACAGGCAAAGCGCCCACCTGGCTGCAGGCCACGGTGGGAGGCCAGCGCGCTTGCACCACCACCGGCCTGGCGACCACCTGTCTTCCGATTTCGCTGGCGTTGAACACTTCCGGGCTGCCGGCCGGGTCCGCCACCGCTATTGTCACGGTGAGCGATCCTAACGCCGCCGATGCGCCCCAGACCATTACGGTGACGGTCGCGATGGGCGGCACGATTCCCAACAGCATCAGCGCGTATGCGGCGCCGAATGGGACCACGAACATTCCCATCAACACCAACAGTTCGTTGCGTGCCATTGCCACCACGCAGGATAAGAACAACTGGCTCACGCTGGTTTACTCCGGCGTGGGCAGTATGGGCTTTCAATTCCCTTACAACATTCAACTGGCTCCCCAACCGGCCAATCTGAGTGGGACGTACACGGGAACTCTGGCGGTGAGCGGGTCGAGCTTCGCGGGCGATAACAAGACCGTCCCGGTGACGATGAATGTCACCACACAGCCGATCGCTTTGGGACCGGCCGGACCCATCAATGTCCGCCAAGCGCAGGGTGCGCCGCCGCTCGCTGCATCCTCTTTTGACGCGATTCCGCTGACGGTAGCCAGCATCGGCCAACAGCCGCTGGTGTTTCAGACGCCGACCGTGAGTTCCGGGGCGTCGTGGTTGACGGCTACGGGTAATGGCGCAGGGGCCACGTTGACCGTCGATTCCACGGCAGCCAATCTGGCGCCAGGCACATATACCGCCACCGTGACGGTTCCATCGAATGCGGTGAACGGAACCATCACGGTGCCGGTGAATCTGGTGGTTGTGCCGAAGGGGCCACCGGTCATCAATTTCCAGGGTGTGCAGGATAACGCGACTTTCATCGGCGGCGATCCGCTGGCGCAAGGCGACGTGGCAGTTGTGAAGGGCGATCAGCTTTCGTTTAGCCCGTATACTTCGGGTCCGGCGCCGCCTCTGTCCACACAAGTGGCCGATACCAGTGTGCTGGTGAATGGCATTGCAGCGCCCATTTTTTATACGCTGCCCGGACAGATCGCATTCCAGGTGCCGGCCAACGCCGCCATCGGCAGCGGGCTGGTTCAGGTGAAGCGGACCGATGGGACCATCAGCAACCAGGTCTCGGTGTCGATTGCAGCACGCGTTCCGCGGCTGCTGTTGCTCGGCTCGGCGGGCTTCGGCGCTATCGTCAATAACGATGGATGCCGCAGCATCACTCCCTGCGCGCTGGGCGGCAGCTTGCCGTTTACGACCGATCAATCCTCTCCGGGCTACCCGGCCTATCCGGCGAGGGTCGGCGATACTCTGACGATTTATGCAATCGGTCTGGGGCCGACGAGTCCGGCGGTGGCCAGCGGCCAGGGCGCTCCCACGGTAGAGCCGTTTGCGCGGCTCACCACGACGCCTGTGGTGCGGTTCGGAGACAATCCCTTTTCGCCCGTGGCGACACCTTCATTCGCAGCGCTCTCGCCGGGCTTCGCAGGACTCTATCAGGTGAACGTACAGATTCCTGCCGGGGCTCCGAAGGGCGTTGTGGGAATCACGGTCGTGTTCCCCGATTCGAGCAGCAACGTCGGTCTCATCGCCATCCAATAGCGCTGGCGGCAAAGACTCGCGGCGCCACTACAATAGATTCATGGTGCGGAGTCTTTGCCTTTTCGCGACCATCTGCGCCTTCGCCGCTTCGACGGCCAAGGTGGACGATGTGGTCGCGACGGTGCGGACAGGACTGCAGCGCAAACAGTCGGACAGCCACATCGCCGGTGAGCTTCGCAAACTGGATCTCGGAGAGCATCTGGACTGGCCCGTCATCGAGCAACTGGAGAGCGAAGGCGCGGGCCCGAAGACGATCGCCGGGATGGAGATGCTGGTGGACGAATCGGAAGGCTTGCCCGCGCCCAAGGCATTGGCCGGCTTTCCGGCTGGCGCCGCGCCCTCCGCTTCGGAAGAGGCATTCGCGTTGGCGGAAGCGGCGCGAAACTCTCTCAATTACGCCGCCACACTGCCCGATTTTATCTGCACCGAATCGGTGCGCCGCTACGAGGACATGAAGCGCAAGGAGAAGCAGAACTGGTCGCTCAAGGACACCCTCACGCTGCAGCTTAGCTACTTCGGGCACGTGGAAGATTATAAATTGATGACGGTGAACGGCAAGAAGACCTACCGTTCGTACGAGGAGATGGGCGGCGCCGAATCGCAGGGGGAATTCGGGAGTCTGCTGCTTTCCATTTTCCGCGCCGCGCCGCGCAGCCGTTTCGCCTGGGACCACTGGACTACGCTCCGCCGCCGGCGCACCCACGTCTACCGATTCCACATTGGGCTGGAAGAATCCAGTTACAACGTGCAGTTTGCCAACGCCTGGCAGGGCTCGATGACTGCGCGCACCGGCCAGCACGGGTTCGTTTACGTGGATGCCGAATCGAATCGCGTGGTGCGTGTGTATGCCGACGCCGATGGCATTCCGCCCGATTTTCCCGTTACCAACGTTTACACCTTGCTGGACTACGATTTCGTGGATGTGGGGGGCCACGCGTTTCTGCTGCCCATCCGGGCGCTGGTGCGCATGGGCACCAACCGCGTGCAGACGCGCAACGAAATGGCTTTCGAAAGCTACCGGAAGTTCTCCAGCGACGCCAGCATTACTTTCAAATAAACTGACCTGTTGACATGCCACATATCCTGTGGCATGCTGATGTGGTAATGCCACAGGAGACGAAAATGGTTACGTCGAAGTTGGATCTGCTGCAGGGAACGCTCGATCTCATGGTGCTGCAAACCCTGGCGTCCATGGGTTCCCTGCACGGATACGGACTGGCGCGGCGCATCGAACAACTCAGTGGCGATGAAGTGCTGCTCAATCAGGGCACCATTTACGCATCGCTGGTGCGTCTGCAGCAGCGGCGCTGGATCGCAGCGGAATGGGGGACGTCGGACACCAACCGCCGCGCCAAATACTATTCGATTACCAGAGCCGGCCGTAAGCAGCTCGCCGAAGAAACTTCGAATTGGGAGCGGCTTTCCGCCGTGATCGGGCGTGTGCTGGCGCCCTCGGAGGGTGGAACAAAATGACTGGACCCCTGCGGGAATGGTGGGAGCGGATTCTCGGGTTTGTGCGCGGGAACCGGGCCGATGGCGATTTCGAAGCAGAGCTGGCGGCTCACATTGAAATGGCCGTGGAAGACAATCTGCGAAAGGGAATGAATCTGCGCGAGGCGCGGCGTGTGGCCGGTTTACAGTTCGGCAGCCGCCTTTCGGCGCTAGAGGGCGCGCGCGAGCAACGCGGGTTGCCGTGGCTGGAGTCGTTCTTCCAGGATTTGAGCTATGCCTTTCGCGGCATGCGCAAGAGTCCCGCATTCACCTCCGTGGTTGTGCTCACACTCGCGCTCGGAATTGGAGCCAACACTGCGTTATTCAGCCTGGTGGAGGCGGTGTTGCTGCGCCCTCTGCCGGTGCGCGATCCCTCGAGCCTATACTTTCTGGTGAATGCCGGCGCGAAGGGAGCGAATGGCTCGCCGCCCTACGAGTGTTATGAACTCTTCCGCGACAAGACGCATTCCTTTCAAAGCATGGCTGCGTTCGTTGCCGAAAATCTGACTGTCAACATTGCGGGCCAGGTGGAACAGGTGTGGGGCGAATCCGTCTCGGGCTCCTATTTCGACGTGCTCGGTGTGCGGCCCGCGCTGGGCCGGGTATTAACGGCAGCAGACGACCGGATGCAGCCTCCGGTGGCGGTTCTCAGCCATGCCTGGTGGCGTTCGCGCTTCGGCGGCGACCCCGCGGTGGTTGGCCAAACGGTGTCCATTGGCCAGAAGCAGTTCACTATCGTTGGCGTCGCGGAGCCTCGTTTTGCCGGCATGGTTCCTGGGATGTCTCCGGGTATCACTGTGCCGATCACTTCCCTCGACCCCAATATGCTCAAGGGCGGGAACTGGTTCATCGACATTGTGGCGCGGATCAAGCCCGGTGTCACGCCGGCTCGCGCTCGCGCTGAGCTTGAACCCATTTACCAAGCCTTCCTGCAGCCGCTTACCGAACTGGCGACGGATATCCGCCGCGATTATTTCGCCCACATGGAGGTGATGCCGGCATCGAAGGGTAAGGACACGCTGAGGGTCCAGTTCGCACAGCCGCTCATGATCCTCATGGTGGTGGTCGCGGTGGTGCTGTTGGTGGGTTGCTCGAATCTGGCGAATCTGTTCATGGCGCGCGCCTCCAGCCGGCAGAAAGAGTTTGCGGTGCGGTTGGCGATCGGCGCCGGCCGTATGCGGCTCGCACGGCAATTGCTCACTGAGACGATGCTGCTCTTCGTTTGTGGCTCTGCCTTGGGACTGTTTCTGGCCACTTGGGGAAGCACCCTCGTGGCCGGCTTTCTGGCGGCGGGACGGACTCCCTTGTTCATCGACCCGCACCTGAGCTTCCCGGTGCTGTCCTTTGCGGCGGCGGTTTCCTTGCTCACGGGACTGCTGTTCGGCGTCGCGCCCACGCTGGCGTCCGCGCATGCCGATCCCCAGGCTGCAATGCACGGGGTGGGTAGAGCCGCGTCAGACTCGCGCTCCCGCACGGCAACGCGGCAGATCCTGGTGGTCGCTCAGGTTGCCCTGTCGCTCATTTTGCTGGTGGGCGGCGGCCTCTTTGTGCGCACGCTTTCCAACCTCAATAGCCTCGATCTCGGCTTTCGCCAGAACGGCGTGCTGACCATGCGGGTGCTGCCTACCGGTCAGGGTTATAGCGATGCCCGTCTGAACGCGCTCTGGTCGGAACTCCTGCGGCGTGTGCGCGCTGTGCCCGGAGTAAGGACTGCTAGCGTGTCGGAACTGACTCCGCTCAGCGGGCGTGATCGCGGCGTTCGCGCCGTCATACCGGGCTTCCATCCAGGTCAGGGGCTGGATCAGTTGGTGACGCAGAACCACGTCTCCGATGGCTATTTCGAAACCTTCGGCATTCCGCTGTTAGCCGGACGCACCTTCAACTCCGCGGATCGGGCAGGCGCTCCCGACGTTGCGGTCATCAATCAGGCAGCGGCGCGATTCTACTTTCCGGGCAGGAATCCGCTCGGCGCAACGGTGGAAGTCGGCCAAGGAGCGGGGCATCGAGTGTTCACAGTAATCGGTGTGGTTGGGGATGCCCGGCATATGAACATGCGAGAGCAGGTCCCGCGCTTCCTCTACATCCCGGCAGCGCAGCAGCGCATCCGGCTCACACGGATGAGCCTGGCCGTTCAATCCGGGATCGATCCCGCGCATTTGATGGCGGCTCTGCAGCGCGAAATCCGCGCGCAGGGGCCGGACCTGCTGGTCACCGAAGTCTTGACCCTAAAAGAGCAGGTGAAGGCGGCACTGCTACAGGAGCGGCTCCTGTCTACTCTGGGCGGCTTCTTCGGCGGACTCGCGCTGCTGCTGTCGGCGGTCGGACTATACGGGCTGCTAACTCATGTCGTGGGGAGGCGCACCGGCGAAATCGGCGTCCGCATGGCGCTCGGCGCGGATCGGGTAGCGGTGGTGTGGATGATTCTGCGGCGCAGTTTGTGGCTGGTGGCGACGGGACTCGCGGTCGGCGTGCCTGCCGCATTGCTGGCCACTCGTCCCCTGGCCACCCTGCTTTACGGGTTGGCACCGGCCGATCCCGGCACGATCGCCTTTGGGGTCCTGGTCCTGGTTCTCACCGCGCTGGTGGCCAGCTACATACCGGCATACCGGGCATCGCGCATCGATCCTGTCACGGCCTTGCGGAACGAATAAACGCGGCCGGTTTACTCAGCGAACAAAAGGAGAAGTATCGAGCCTCTTCCCGCCGAACTAAATTCTTGGTAGAATAGAACTTAAACCCAAACAGGAGTTAGCTTGGCAGATCAGGAACTACCACCCCAAGGCCCACCTCCGCCCCCGTCCGGCGGACAGCTCCCATTACCCGGAAGTCCGGGGGGAGATGGTGGAAACCGGAACGTCATCGCCACCAATATCGAAGACGAAATGAAGCGGTCGTATCTCGATTACGCCATGAGCGTAATCATTGGCCGCGCGCTGCCCGATATTCGCGATGGTTTGAAGCCGGTGCATCGCCGGATTCTCTACGCCATGCAGCAGATGGGCCTGCTGCCCAACCGCTCCACGCGTAAAAGCGCGAGGGTGGTTGGCGACGTCATCGGTAAATATCACCCCCACGGCGAACTGGCGGTGTACGATGCGTTGGTCCGCCTGGCACAGAGCTTCTCACTGCGCTATCCGCTGATTCAGGGGCAGGGGAATTTCGGTTCGGTAGATGGCGATCCACCCGCCGCCCAGCGATACACCGAGGCCAAACTGTCTCGCATCGCCATGTCCTTATTGGAGGACCTGGACAAAGAGACGGTCGATTTCAAGCCCAATTACGACGAGCACGAAGTCGAACCCGAAGTGCTTCCCACGCGCGTTCCCAACCTTTTGGTGAACGGTTCTTCCGGCATCGCCGTGGGAATGGCGACCAACATTCCGCCGCACAACCTGAATGAGATCATCGATGCCACGGTCCACCTGATTCAGAACCCGGGCGCGGGGCTGATCAAGATCCTGGAGTTTGTGCAAGGGCCAGATTTCCCCACCGGCGGCTTCATTCTGGGCCGCACCGGCATTCACGAGGCTTACACGCGCGGCCGCGGCTCCTTGAAACTGCGCGCGAAGTGCGCCATTGAGCGCATGGGCAAAGACCGCGAGCAGATCATCGTCACCGAGATTCCGTACCAGGTCAACAAGTCGAAGCTCATCGAGCAGATCGCCGCGGCGGTGAATGAGAAGCGCATCGAAGGCATTTCCGATGTGCAGGATCACAGCGACCGCGACGGTATGCGGATCGTGCTGGAACTGAAGCGCAACGAACAGGCTGAGGTCATCCTCAATAACCTGTACAAGCACACGCAGCTTCAGATCGGCTTCGGCATCATTCTGCTTTCGATTGTGAACGGCCAGCCGCGCGAACTCGGGCTGATCGCCATCATCAAGGCCTTCATCGAGCACCGCGTGGAAGTGGTCCGCCGGCGCACCGAGTACGAACTGCGCCGGGCGCGGGAGCGCGAGCACCTCTTGCTCGGCTTCCAGAAGGCGCTGCAGAATCTCGACGAAGTGATCAAGATCATTCGCGCCGCCAAGCAGCCGCGGGAAGCGCGCGATGGCTTGATTGCCCGCTTCGAATTCAGCGAGAGACAGGCCCAGGCCATCATCGAACTGCAGTTGCAGCGGCTCACCGGGATGGAGCAGCAAAAGATCCTGGACGAGTTGGCCGAGATCCAGCGCCGCATCGCGGAGTACCTGGAGATCCTGGGATCGGACAAAGTTTTGCGCGACCTCATCATCAAAGAGCTCCGCGAAGTGCAAAAGGAATTCGGCGATGCGCGCCGCACCCAGATCATCGAAGATACCGGCGAGATCAGGCTGGAAGATCTGGTGGCCGTGGAAGACGTCGCCGTTACGGTGACGCGCGGCGGATATCTGAAGCGGACTTCCGTCGACACTTATCGGCGGCAGACCCGCGGCGGCAAGGGCCGCATCGGCATGGGCACGCGCACGGAGGATTTCGTGGAGCACCTGATCGTGACCTCCACGCACAGTTACCTGCTGATTTTCACCACGCGCGGCCGCGTCTACTGGCTGAAGGCTTACGAAATTCCCGACGCCAGCACCACGGGGAAGGGCAAGCACATCTCGAATCTAATCAGCCTGCAGCCCGATGAGACCGTGAAGGCCTTCCTGCCGGTGAAGGACTTCGTGCCCGACCAGTTTATTGTGATGGTGACGAAGCACGGCGTGATCAAGAAGTCGGAACTCACCGAGTTCGACAATCCGATGTCGCGCGGCATCATCGCGGTGTCGTTGGACGAGGGCGACGAGTTGATCGGCGCCAAGATCACGCACGGCGACAACTTCATCTTCCTGGGTTCGCACGATGGCCAGGCTATCCGGTTCGCCGAAAGCGGTGTGCGCGGCATGGGCCGTCAGGCTCGCGGCGTTCGCGCCATGGACCTGCCGGATGACGACTATCTGGTGGGTATGGAAGTGGTGGAGAAGGAGGGTCTCATCCTCTCCATCGCCGAGCAGGGATACGGCAAGCGCACCGACCTGGAAGACTACCGGCTGACCAACCGCGGCGGCAAGGGCGTCATCAACATGAAGACCACCAATAAGACTGGCAAGGTGGTGGCCATCCTCTCGGTGAAGGAAGATTCCGACCTGATGATCGTCAGCCAGAACGGCAAGATGATCCGCATCGAATCGTCCACCATCCGGCAGGCTGGCCGCTCCACACAGGGAGTCCGGCTGGTTTCGCTGGATGAAGGTGACAAGGTGGCCGCCGCATCGGTGATCCCTGAGGCCGAACCGGGAACGGGCAACGGGCAGGAAACACTGCCAGTCCAGTAGAATGGTCTTGGTGGGGCAGGCCCCTTCGGCCTGCCTGGTAAATCTATGGCTGCTCTAGTGGACATTCCGAACCCGGCGGTTCTCAGGTCAAAAGAGGAAGAACTCTTCTCGCATCTGCACCGCTTGGGCCGAGTGATCGTGGCTTTCTCCGGTGGCACGGATTCGGCCTATCTTGCCTGGGCGGCGCATCAGGCGCTGGGCGCCAATGCCATAGCGGTCACGGCCGATTCCGCTTCGCTTCCCGAATCGCACAAGCGCGACCTGGAGGCCTTCGTCGCGCGGTTCGGCATCGCTCACGAATACATTCAGACTTACGAGTTCGACAATCCCGACTACCTGCGCAACGATCCGAATCGCTGTTTCCATTGCAAGGACGAATTGTTCAATCGTCTCGAAACGGTGGGCCGCGAGCGCCAGTTCGAGCACATCATCTACGGCGTGAATCTGGACGACCTGGGCGACTACCGACCCGGCCAGAACGCCGCGCGCCAGCACCAGGTGACGGCGCCGCTGGCCGACGCGCGTCTGAGCAAAGCGGAGATCCGCGAGCTTTCCCGTTTGGCGGATCTGCCTACGTGGGACCGTCCAGCCGCCGCCTGCCTGAGTTCACGCATCCCGTACGGCACGCCCGTGACCATCCAGAATGTGAAGACGGTGGAGGTGGGTGAAGAGGAGATTAAGGCGCTGGGTTTCCGACAATTTCGCGTGCGTTTCCACGGAGAAGTGGTCCGCATCGAAATCGCGCCTGAGGAATTGGGAAAGGCGTTGAACCTGGAAATCGCGCATAAGTTCACGCAGATTTTCAAATCTCTGGGTTTCCGCTACGTGGCCCTCGACCTGGAAGGCTACCGGCAGGGTTCCTTGAACGAGGTCCTGAATCTCAAGAAATGAAGTTGGGGTTTCTGACTCCTGACTGCTGACTTCCTTCCGATCTAGAAATCGTCTTCTTCGGTCTTCTTTTTATTCTTGCGGCGCAGGAAAATAATCCCTACCACCACTAGCAGCAGCACGAGTGCGACAAGGCGGACAGTTTCGGTTGTCATGATGATCTCCGTCTGAACCGGCAGTATAACATTTTGCCCGCCTTCAATTGTTCACTTCCAAACATTTCCTACGACGAATGGTCATTGACACCGGTATCCCGCTTTGATAAAACTCGCGGCACTAGCCTTGGGATTGGCGGCGAGTACCGTGGCCGCCGGAAAGTTCTGTCGTGACGAAAAGAGACCTGGTAGGAAAAATTGCCTTAGAGGCAAGCTTGACGCGGGCGCAGGCGGCGCGCGCACTGGAGGCCTTCCTGGAAGGAATCCAATCCAGCCTGGCAAGGGGAGACCGGGTGACCATCTCGGGATTCGGCACATTCGGGGTGTCCAATCGGAAGGCGCGCCGCGTTCGCAATCCGCGTAGCGGACATGCCATGGAAGTCGCCGCCAAGCGGGTGCCGCGCTTCGCACCTGGCGTGGAACTCAAATCCGCTATCGACAGGCCAGACGCCTCCGTGCCATGAGAGGATTTTCAGGTTAACGTTTGCCGCGGGCCGGACAACGTTTGCTGATGCAACCGGGATTACGCTGAAGCCCGAGCAGGCCGAAATGCGCGACCGTTGCGAACCGAGGCCTTCACGGTTCGCACACTCAAAGGCTTGTCCCGTATGAAGTCTGAGTGCCGGAGACTCGTTTCCCAACTACTGCGTTTTTGATCGATGTTAACGAGTCCGATCTCTTCGTCATGGACTGCCAGGGCTAAGCGCAGTGGGCCTACCCATCTCAGTTCGGGTAATCGGTCACTGACTAACTACCTTACTTGTTACTTTTTGGAGTCGCTAGTTTTCGGAAGGCTGTTTTTCAGCATGGTCAACAACTAGGAAATCGATGGGCAGCACCTTCGATTCCAGGCTCAATCCTAGCTGAGCCAGAAGTGCGTCCATCAACGCAGGTGCCGAGTCGGAGGCCCGAGACACGCCAACCTGCGTGTTCTCGGTGTTGGGACCTGTGGCGGGCGGAGCATCATCAGTCACAAACGAAAGACGCACGTCGTATCGCCCCGTCAATCCCGTCTGATCCACTACAGGCCGTTGAAGGATGCCACTGAGGAGCCGGCAGAGGGAGGCAATCGGTTGCCGCGCAATGGCAATTCCCGTTTGGCCGTTTTGGGAAATCATCATGCCAGTGGCATAGCCCGGCGGGATAATCGGGAGGCCTTCTTTATCGACGCCCGCGAGGCGCGAGGGCGCAGCCTCGACAAAACCCTCCGGCAGCACCATTTCATACTCTTTCATCCTGAGGCCACGTTTACCAACCGTAAGGCCGTAACTGGGTGCTGGTTTCAATTCGTGACGCACCTTTAGCCCAAACCGCTCCTCCAGGAGCTGCTGCAGCATCAGCGGCACGTCCGACTTGGTCGCGCCGGAAGGGATCTTGGCAACGATGTCGAAACTTTCCTGCTCCATCCACGCCGGAGCGTCGAGTTGGTACCCCCGGATATCGTACGCCACGATCACGAGGTTCCGAAGACTTAGCTTTGTGTACTCGATCTGACCAGGATTGTTCGTCCCAGGTCCACCGTACACCGGTCCGTGAGGCAAACTAGCCCGGAACGCGGCCGGTTTTATCGATGCGACTTCGAACTGCGGCCTCGGTTGGCTTTGCCCAATTTGTACCAGACAACTGAGAAACATTGAAATGACTGCGGGTGCAATATTGATTCGCATAATTCCCCAATCGTTCGGCGCTCCAAATAGATTTGATCACAGTCCATCATTAGAATCAAGACGCATTGAGTCCGGTTCGCCACAATAGTTCGGGTCACCGTCTTTTCATTGACCACCCGCAGTCCAGTGGCGAGTCACTGTCCTAAGCTACTATTGCAAACAGGACACCGGGACGTTTGATTGTATTGTAGTCGAAGCCTAGCCTAGCTACGGCTTCCTCCGATTGGGCGGCGTCCCATCAGTACTGCCTGCGAGGTATGTCCCTCAGTATTGTTAATCTTTCTGGAGTATCACTTAACTTTTCTGGAGTATCACTTAACTTAAGATCATTTGTCTTGCCATGATTTCTTATATCTGCTACTGTTCTACCCATGCTGCGGACCATGCGACTTAGCAAGAGCATCATTAGCCGGTATCTGGGAGTAGGTGTATCGGCCGCTTTCTGGTGCGCGGGAATCGGCCTACTCCTTACAAAATCTTCTCCTACTGCGTCAAAATCATGAGTTGAAGAACGCGGCCCAACCTCCGACAATCCACCTGGGACAGCGCCTCGAAGGCCTTGCCGGGGTAAATGCCGCCGCGGCTCTGGCACGAGTGAAACTGCCCTCTGCGAAGACAGACAAACTTTTAATCATCGCATTCTCACCGCTTTGCCCCTACAGCCGCCAGAACACTCCGGGGTGGCTACGACTGACCTACGCATTGAAGGCCCGGCGCTCTTGGGACGTGGTGTGGGTTAGCCGCAATTTAGAGGATGTCACGCGACAGTTCAGTGAGGAACAGCACCTGCCTATCGAGAACGTCGTGTGGGATCCTTCGCACCGCACCTATCTGCAGCTCGGTCTTGAAACTGTCCCCAGTGTGATTGCGGTGGATGGTACAGGAACCGTCCAAAAAGTCTGGATAGGAACGCTTCGCTCCGCGGCCTGGAAGGAAATCGCTGATTACACAGGAGTTCCGTATGGGGCCATAGCTGATGATGGCACGATGGGAACTCAGAGTATGCGTTAGCTCTCACAAGCGAGGCCTTGCTCGAAACAGGGCATCAAATCCACAAGAGGAAGTGCAAAAATGAACACAAAAGCGATTCTTAAGACGTGTCTGCTAGCAGCGATGCTAGCCTCCTTCTTCGTTAGTAATGGCATAACCGGCACCCCCGCCAAGAGCAGTTGCAGCGGAACCGATACTTGTTCGGATAACGGCTGCAACCGCTCCGACGGCAATGGTGGCAACTGGTGCTGTGTCGGTGGCGGCGGCAGCCCGTGCGGATGCTATGACACAACCAGCAGTCAGTGCCCATAGGAAAATCCACCCAACAGGCTGAAACTCGACTCTCGCGTTCAGATCCATGATCGAACATAAAAGGCGAAGTTGGACCGAGCTCATAGTCTCGGCGGGTGTGGTTTTGTCGGTGGTAGTTCCAACCGGACTAATTCTTCGGCAAAACCCACATCTGGCCAGTCTGCTCGCTGGCCCGCAGCGTATTGCCCAGGTGGGGTCCCACCTTGAACCTTTGCCGGGCTATCGCTGGGACCGCCACGGAACAACGCTGGTTATCGCGTTGAAATCCGGCTGCCCCTATTGTGAGGCCAGCATGGGTTTCTATGGCCGGATCGCCGATCTTTGGCGGAACGGAGCGCTAAACGCATACCCGCTGGTCTTGTATTCAGATCCTGCAAGTGACGTCCGCCCAGAGATCCGGGGCATGCAACGAATAACCCGCCTGGGCTACAGCCGAATCGGCATTGCTTCAACTCCCACTGTGTTGCTCGTCGACTCGCAGGGGATAGTAGTCAAGAAATGGCCCGGGCAGCTTCCGCTTCCGGAGGTAGAACGGCTGCTGGCGTCTCTTCGTTCCTCAAGCGGGACCGAGTGAAATCATCTATGTTCGTAAAGTCAATTCAGCCGCCTGAAAAGGTATTTCCGATGTAGGGGTGATATCCGCTAGCTAGGGGCAACAAACCAGCGCGTCCCGAGTTTTGGCGATGCCGTGAGCTCCGCTGTGTTCTGTTTCTGCCGGCACTTGCATCTGTGGCCTATTGGCCCACGACCAGCACCGGCAGCCTGTCCGAATTAGTTGCCTCGTCCGAGGAATCGGGGTGTGTTGGGAGTGCGCAACTGTCCTCAAACTCTCACCAGATCACTCGCAGACGGTGATTTCAGTGATCACGAACACTCGCCGGTAAGCTGTTCTTTTCGTGGTCAGTTTTCGTGGCATCTGCCGGGCGACTTGGCTGGCTCCCTCTAATCAACTGGGTGCGCGCCGCGTGCGCAATCCGCGCAGCGGACATGCCATGGAAGTCGCCGCCAAGCGGGTGCCGCGCTTCGCACCCGGAGTGGAACTCAAATCCGCTATCGATAGGCCCGCTTCCTCCGTGCCATGAGAAAATCAAATAGCGCACGTGCCTAATCCAGAGCAGGCTAAATCGGAACACGCTCCCGGCACTATTGGCACCATCCGATTGTTTGGAGTGCCGGTCCGCCTGCACTTCACCTTCGTCCTGTTGCTGGTGTTTCTGATTTTCATAGGGGTGGGCGGCCGCCAGTCGGGGGCCACGACGGCGCTGTATATCGCGGCGCTCTTCGCGTCGGTGCTGCTGCATGAGATTGGCCACGCGTTGGTGGCGCGGCGCTTCGGCATCCGGACGGTCGAAATTGTAATGTATCCCATCGGTGGGCTGTCGCGTCCGGAACGCCAGCCCAAGGCGAAGGAAGAGCTGTGGATAGCGCTGGCGGGTCCTCTAGTAAATCTGGCGATCGCAATCGCACTGCTGGTATGGGTCTCGCTGCATTCCAGAGTTCTGATTCTGGATGAACTTCGGCAGCCCAGCGACGCCAATCTGCTGCAGCGCATCGCGCTGGGCAACCTGCTGCTGGGGGTTTTCAATCTGCTGCCGGCCTATCCTATGGATGGCGGCCGCGTGCTGCGGGCGTTTCTCGCTCTCCATCGGTCGTATGAAGAAGCCACGCGGATCGCGTCGGGGGCGGGGCAGTCGCTGGCATTCCTGATGGGACTGGCCGGCCTGTTGACCGGCAACTTCCTCATGGTGTTCGTGGCGCTCTTTGTCTACCTGGGAGCGTCGCAGGAGGGCGCGGCGGCGCGCGGCAGGCTCCTCACCTCAGGCTATGCGGTGAGCGCCGCCATGATCACCGATTACCGCACGCTGAAACACGGCGACACCATACGCGACGCCGGCAATCTGCTGCTGACCACCTCGCAGCACGATTTTCCGGTGATGCACGGCGACGTCCCCATCGGCGTGCTGACTCGCGCGAACCTGGTGCGCGGCATGATCTCGAACGGTCCCGATGCCTACGTCTCGAACGTCATGGATCGCGACTTCCTGCGGCTCGAACCCGGCACACCCTTGAGCGATGCGGTGGCCAAGCTGTCGCAACCCGGCGCCGTCGCGCTGGTGATGGATGGCGACGAACACCTGGCCGGCATGCTGACGCCGGAGCATCTCAGCGAGTTTATTCTGCTGCGCCAATTGCAGGAAAAAGCGCCGCGGTAGCGCCCGCGCTACTTCCACGAATCCGCTTCGACCGTTGCCGTGGAGCGCCCCATTTCTTTTGCCGCATAGGTGGCGGCCACTTGGCGAGTTTCTCCCGGCAGCAGCGCGAAGTAGTTGTCCTCCCACAGCACCGGCAGCACCTCTTCTCCATCCGCTCCCTTCTTCACCTTCAAACGAACCCCGAAGGCCAGCGACTTCGATGGATTGGTCACCGTCACCGTCGTTACGCGATCGGCGCCCTGGTCCTTGGTGGCCGACGCAACCTTCAGCTCCACGTGAGGCAGACTGTCGAGCGCCGTATAGTCGGCGAATGTTTTGGTAGGCGTGTGATACCACGTCGATTTCTCCCACTCCAGCGTCTCGGGCTTCGTCGAGAGCCAATAGAAGTTGCGGCTCACCACGTCGTCGGAAGGATCCTGCAGTTCCAGCGCCACAAAATAGGTGGTGCTGAGCCCGGCGATTTCAGGCACCGTTAACACGCGCGTGCTGCTGTCCTCGCCCACGTCGACCTTCGAATCCTGATGCCACTTCTCGGTCATGTCCAGGTTGTATACGCGCGCCACCACCTTCATATTGGCGAACTCCTGGTAATAGGAGTTAACCACCACCACTGACCGGTCGTCGTAGGAGTACTGCACGTGCAGCGGCTCATTGGCCTTCTTGGCGCCGAAGTAAGAGCCTCCGGGGCGCAGATACCAGTCGTAGAGATGCCAGATGAGGCCGGGCCAGGCGTTGTTGAGCATCCACTGCACCACGCCGGTCGCGGTGTACTTGTTGCGGCCGTAAGCTTCGAACATGGCGCGATGTCCTTCGTACGCCATCAACTGTGCCTTCTTGGAGTACTCCTCCACCGACGCCGGCTTGCCATAGCGAGCGTTGAGCGCGTCAGTAAACACGTGGATGTCCTTGAAGGCGCCGCCACCGGCGTGATAGTCCCACATCGAGTCGATCGGCCACAGATGATCCTCGGGGAACATGCGGCGCAACGTCTCGATAGGCGGAGGCGAAGGGCCGGGGCTGGTCTCGGTATTGAAGCCATGTGCGCCACCGCGCTCTTTGTCCAGCAGCCAGTAACTGGGCGCCACGTACTCATAAGGACCGGTCATCTTGACGCCAGTGTCGCCGCCCAGGGGCGTCTTCTTGGCGGTGGCCGACGAGTGGTACGGATTCGGCCACTCCACCTCTTTGATCACATCCAGGTACATCTTCTCAATCTTGGGCGGCGGCGGATTGTCGCTGCCGTACATCCAATCCACTACCGCAGGATGTCGCTGCAGGCGGCGCAACTGATCGCGCAGAGACTCGGTGGCGATGGTCTCATCCTCCGCGTTCCAGCCTTGCCACTGCTCCCAATGGTCGCAACAGCACCAGCCGGCCAGCACCATAATGCCGTAGCGGTCGCATAGCTCCAGAAAATGGTCGTCCTCCAGCTTGCCTTCGAAGCGGATGGCGTTGAGGTTCATGTCCTTCACATACTTCAACTCGGCATCCTGATGCTCCGGGGTGGAGCGCAGCAGCATATCGAACGTGTAGCCCGCGCCGCGAATCAGAATGTTCTTGCCGTTGATGTGGAACGCTCGGTGCAGTTTGGCATCCACCTCCGACGTCACCTGGCGGATGCCAAACTGGATCGAGCTGGTGTCCGTCACCGCACCGCCGATTTCAAAGCGGAGATCGAGCGGGTAGAGATTCTGCGGGCCCGTTTCGGATGGCCACCACAACCTGGGATTCGAAACCTGCTGCGGCGCCATGCGCACCGTGCGGGTTTCGTGGGCCTTGAGCCGGACCGGCTGCGAGAACTCGAGCGCTTCGATCTTGGCCTTGAGCACTCCGTCGACATCATGATCGGAGGCATTGCGCAGTTCGGCGCGAACAAGGATCTCCGCCTGATCGGTCTTGGGGAGATTCAGAGTGGTGGTGACGGCGGGATAGCGAACGGCCACCGGACCCGTCGCAGTGACATAGACGTCGCGCCACATTCCCATGTTCTTGTCGGGAGGCTGCGGGTTCCAATCGACGAAGGTGATGGCGAGATCGTGCGGCTGCGGCGGGAAGACTTCGATGGCGAGAGTATTGGTCTCGCCAGTTTTGGCCGCTGTGGTGATATCGAATTCGAACAGGCGCCACGCGCCCGCGGCCTTATCTGCGGATGCTACCTGCTTGCCATTGAGCCACACGTTGATGCGGAAGTTGATGCCGTCGAAGCCCAGCCAGATGGTCTTGCCGCGGTCCTCCGCAGGCAGATCAAACTTCGTGCGATACCACCAGGAACTGCGGAACGGACTGTCGGGCGGCATGGGAGCATTCGAGAAGTTGAAGGAGATGGGGTACGACGTGCCGGAGATGGATCGCAGGTTCATCCCGATGTACGGGTCGGGATAGACGCGCGCGTTCACCAAAGCGTTGAGCACAGTGGAGGGCAGGGTGGCGCTGTACCAGTTGTATGGCGTGTAGGCAGGCGTGGAAAGCACCGCGCCGCTCTCGCGCACGTCGGCGGAAGATTGAAGGGACCAGTTCTGGCGGAGCAGCATCTTCGGCTCGGCGGCCAGGCAGGCGGCGGAGAGCGACAGCAAGAGGTAAGCGCGGCGCATGAAAGCCACAATTAGCACAAGGCAGGCGCCGATGCCAGCGCTGCCGGGAGCTAGAATGAAGATGACCGAAGCTCTCTGAGCCCGTTTCTCCACAGTCATGAACTCTGTAAGCACTCCGAGTTTTACGGTTCCGTTGTTGAACCAATATCCCGCTGACCTTCCGATGACGCCGCTCATTCCGATTCAGCTTTCGTCGGAAGCCCCAGTCATTTGGTGCAAATTGGAATTCCTGAATCCCAGCGGTTCCACCAAAGACCGGATTGCCCGCTACATTTTGGGCAACGCTCTCAAACGCGGCCAAGTCAAGCGCGGCAGCATCGTGATCGAGGCTTCCAGCGGATCCACCAGCATCGCGATGGCGCTGGTGTGCGCACAGCATGGGCTGCGATTCGCCGCCGTTCTGCCAGAGGGAGTCAGCAATGAACGGGTGCTGATGATTCGCGCCTACGGTGGGGACATCCATTTCGTCAGCAGGGATTGCGGGATCCAGGGATGCATTGCCGAAGCGGAACGGCTGGCTGGCGAGGTAGGCGGCTTTCTGCCGCGGCAATTCTCGAACCCCGAAAACATAGAGGCTCATCAGTTTGGAACCGCGTGTGAAATTGTGGAACAGATTCCCGGACATGTAGTGGATGCCGTGGTCAGCGGCGTGGGAACGGGTGGCACGCTGGTTGGTTTGATGCGCGGCTGCAATCACGACCGGCGTGCGCAGCGCGCCTTCCTGGCGCGTCCGGTGGACCTGGACAAAACCCGCGAGCCGGAGTGCTGTAGTTTCAGCCGGCGCATTCCGGGAGTATTGGAATGCGCGTCACACCTGTTTCGGGAATCCGACTATCTGAACCTCAGCACCATCGAGGTTTCCGATCGGGAAGCGCTCGAGACTACGCGCGAGTTGATTCGCCTGGGATTTCCCGCCGGACCGAGTTCGGGGCTGAATTATCGCGCCGCCATGATCGCGTCACAGATGATCGCAGCAGAAACGCGTGGACAAGCCAAAATCGTGACGGTTCTGCCCGATCGCATGGAACGTTACTTCACTACCGAGCTTTTCAAACAGTAAGGCGCCGATCCCGAACACCCGCAGAACGCTTTCAGAACGCCCGCTGTGGGAGACTGCTTGCAGAGAGGGTATAGGGATGTTCAACCAACAGCAAATTGCGGAATTGAAAGGCCAGCTTCGCGGCGCCGTAATCGACCCCGCGGACGGCCGGTACGACGAGGCTCGCAAAGTTTACAACGGCTCCATCGACCGCAAGCCGGCGGCGATGGCGCAATGCGCCGATGTGGCCGATGTGATGGCGGCGGTGCGGTTCGCGCGCACCCAGGGCGTGCGGGTTTCGGTGCGAGGCGGAGGCCACAACGCGGGAGGACTGGGGATCTGCGATGACGGCCTGGTGATCGACATGGCTGGAATCAAATACGTCCACGTGGATCCGGCGGCGCAGACCGTGCGCGTGGGCGGTGGATGCAAGTGGGGTGACGTGGACCATGCCACGCACGCCTTCGGGCTGGCCGTGCCGTCAGGAATTGTGGCAAGCACGGGTGTGGGCGGACTGTCGCTGGGCGGGGGCCTGGGGCACCTGACCCGCAAGTACGGGCTGACCATCGACAGTCTACTGGCCGCCGACCTGGTTCTGGCCGACGGCAGTTTCGTGACGGCCAGCGCCGATGAACATAGCGATCTCTTCTGGGCCATTCGAGGCGGTGGCGGCAACTTCGGCATCGTGACGTCGTTCCTGTTTCAGGCGCATCCGGTGTCGATGGTCTGCGCCGGTCCCATGCTCTGGGAGATGGACCAGGCTGCCGACATCATGAAGTGGTATCGCGAGTTCATCGTGCAGGCGCCGGAGGAGATCAACGGCTTCTTCGCCTTCATGACCGTGCCGCCGGGACCGCCGTTCCCCGAAGCGTTCCATTTGAAAAAGATGTGCGGCATCGTGTGGTGCTATACCGGCGACATGGAGCAGGCGAACCAGATTCTGCAGCCCATTCGCAGCTATCGCCCGCCCGCCGTCGAGTTGTTTGGCCAGATGCCATTCCCCATGTTGCAGGGCATGTTCGACGGCCTCTATCCGCCGGGATTGCAGTGGTATTGGAAGGCCGATTTCTTCAAAGAGCTGAGTGACGATGCGATCTCCGCACACGTTGCACACGGCGCGAAGATGCCGACCATGCACTCCAGCATGCATATCTATCCCGTCAATGGGGCCGCGCACAGAGTGGCCAGCACCGAGACGGCGTGGAGCTATCGCGATGCACAGTGGGCGGAGGTGATTGTGGGCGTGGATCCCAACCCTGCCAATCGCGATCTCATCACCACCTGGGCGCGCGACTACTTCGATGCCTTACACC
Organism: uncultured Solibacteraceae bacterium; assembly: GCA_963815475.1. GTDB lineage: Bacteria > Acidobacteriota > Terriglobia > Bryobacterales > Bryobacteraceae > Sulfopaludibacter. The sequence continues at coordinate 6,335,344 of CAWFHD010000003.1, forward strand.
CGTACGGCGCCGGCGGAGCGTACGTCAACTTCATGATGGACGAAGGCGAGGATCGCGTCCGCGCCACCTACCGCGACAATTACGATCGGCTGGCGGCCATCAAGGCAAAGTACGACCCGGAGAATTTCTTCAGCATCAATCAGAACATCCGGCCAAAGCCGGCAACCGCAACCGCGTAGGTCAGGAGGAAAGCCGGTCTTGCCGCCGGCTTTCCTCAAACCGTCGTCACCTGTCCCGATGTGCTTTGTGGACTGCCTTGAGCCAGCGTTTGTGCTTCAAGGCCGCCAGCGGATTCGTCATCCGTTCGTGCCGCCGCGCCTCTCCCAGCAGCTTTCGATAGCTCTCCCACCGGTCGCGGGTGAGGTCGCCCGATTGCAGCGCGGCAGCCACGGCGCAGCCCGGTTCATCGCCGTGCGTACAATCGCGAAAGCGGCAGTTTTCGGCGGCACTGGCGATTTCGTCGAAGGCCCGGTCCACGCTCTCGGAGCCTGCCCAAAGCTGCAATTCCCGCATGCCCGGTGTATCGATCAAGGCTCCTCCTTCGGGCAAGGGAATCAGTTCCCGATGCGTCGTAGTATGGCGGCCGCGACTATCAGACTCACGTACCTCGGCAGTCCGCAGGCGCTCTTCGCCCGACAAACGGTTGGCAATCGTCGATTTGCCGACTCCCGAAGAACCGAGTAGCGCCACTGTCCGGCCCGCCGCCAGAAACGGCAGCAGCGCTTCCGCATCTTTCGTCGCGCTCAACGTCACAACAGTGGATGCGCCGGCCACAGTCTGCACCTCCGCCAGTCGAGTTTCCACGTCACCGCACACATCCACCTTATTGAGCACGATGACCGGAACCGCGCCGCTCTCCGCGGCCAGCGTCAGGTATCGTTCCAGGCGGCGCAAGTTGAAATCGCCGTCCAGGCCGCATACCAGGAAGACCAGATCGACATTGGCAGCGATAGGCTGCTCATCCTCGCGCCGGCCAGCCGCCCGGCGCGAGAAGCATGTGCGGCGCGGCAGCACCGCTTCTACGATGCCGTAGTCGGACGCCGCGATGCGAGCCGCCACCCAATCGCCCACTACGGGCATGGCGGCGACGGTTTGCGATCGATACCAAAGCGAGCCCGATGGCTCGGCCGAAACCTCTCCGGCTTCGGTGACAAGGCGATACTGATCGCGTTGAGAAAGGGATACGCGGGCGAGTTTGAGGCCGCGCGCAGAGAAAGGTTGAAAGGCGCTGTAGACGGCGGCGCCGGCGCCGAGGGACACAAGGTCCATGACTGCACACTCCGGGTTCTGACTTGAAGGCTGCGGGTCGAAGGCCGAAGAATACTAGCGGACAGTCATAGGCGACTGGCGTTAGATTAGCACAACCCGGGGAGGCTCAGGCTTGCTTCTGCCAATACACGGCGCGTTCGTCAATCTTGCGAAGCTCTTCCCGGATGCCCCGCTCCTTGCGGAACTCGTCGATGGCGCGGCTGCAATCCGGCAGGTTCTGATAGTCGTCGAAGATGGCATAGCCGCCGGGGGAGAGCGCGGAATAGAGGTTGCGAAGCACGTCTAAGGTGGATGCGTATAGGTCCGCGTCCACGCGCAGAATGGACAGGCCCTGGATGGGCGCAGTAGGCAGAGTCTCGCTGAAATATCCCTTGAGGAATGCCACCTGGTCGTCCAGAAGGCCGTAACGGGCAAAATTGTTCCGGACGGTTTCTAACGAGACCGCCATATCTCCGGCATGCCAGGCGAACGCCTCTTTGCCGCGGTCGATTTCGGGAAGGCCGGCAAACGAATCGGCCACCCAGACTTTGCGGTCGGTCACCTGATAAGCCTTCAGGACCGCCCGCATGAAGATGGTCATGCCGCCGCGCCATACGCCGGCCTCGATCAGATCGCCGGGGACATTCCGCGCCACGACGTCGAGGATGCACCGCTGCATATGATCGAGTTGGCGGGTTCCCAGCATGGTCTCCGCGTCTTCGACACGGTTGGTGGCTTCATGCCCCGATTCCAGGTAATCCTGCGGGCGTGATGGTTGCAATCGCACAGTTTCGAGGCCGAAGCGCGCAGTGAGTCCGTTGAAGCTATGCACAAGCTTGGACTTGGGGCCAAGCGGCCGGATTGTGTGACGCTCCATACCTTTCGCCATCAGCGCGCGCGTGAGAACCTTCTTCATCAAATCGACGTACGCTTCGGCGAGCGTTCCCGGCGCGGGCTCCGTGGGAACGGATAATACGACTGGAGTTTGAAGCTGTGGTGACATTTGAAGACGCCGATCCTTTACAAATCTAGTAGACGAAATCGACGCGGGTCGGGAACAGGAGCCGCGAGCCGCCAGACACTCGGGATTCGGGCTGGCACCCTGCGAGTGGATGACCGGAAAACATCGACGGGCATCATAGGCAACTGCGGATTAGGTTAGCATAGTCTTTTACCAACACAAGGAGTGAATCATGCGTATTAATACAACTCGGGAGAAGTTGTCGCGGGGCGAAACAGTAGTGGGATGCGGACTGCAATGCTACCGCTCTCCGGAGATTGCCCGGACCTTCGCGGCCGCCGGCTTCGATTACGTGTTCATCGATATGGAACACGGGTCGTATGACCTGGAAACTGCTCAGGATATGATCGCCGCCGCCAACGGCTCAGGCATCACTCCCATCGTTCGTGTAGGCGAACTCCTCTATTCGTTGGTGGCGCGCTTGCTGGATTCGGGCGCGCAAGGCATCATTCTGCCGCGCGTGGAAGACCCCAAGATTCTGGAAGAAGCGCTGAGCTGGATGCGGTTTCCGCCGATGGGAAAGCGCGGCTATGGCGTGAACACCACGATGATCGGTTACGAATCGCACGGTTTCAAGGCCATCATTGAACACCAAAACCTGAATACGCTTTCGGTGGTGCAGTTCGAGAGCCGACTCGCCATCGAACGCGCCGACGAATTACTGTCGATCCCTGGGCTGGATATCGCGATGGTGGGGCCGGCCGATCTCTCGATCAACCTAGGCATTCCCGGCGACTTCGAAAATCCGCTGCTGGTTTCCATCGTGGAGAAATTGATTGGTCACTGCAACCGGCATGGCGTGGTCCCGGGAATTCAGACGCGCAGCACCGGGATGGCGAAGGCGTGGGTGGAGCGTGGAATGCGCTTTGTGGGCGCGGGCGCCGAGCACGGACTGCTGCTCGAAAAGGCCAAGGAAACCGTGGGCGTTTTGCGGGCATCGCACGCTGTGCAACCCGCGTAAGGAGAAGGCATGGACCGCTTTCCCATCGGGCTGAATACGTATTGCCTGCGCTTCATGCGCTGGAATGACGAGAAGCTGTTGGACTACACGGCGGGCCTGAAGCTCGACGCGGTCTTCCTGCAGGATTCAATCGATCCGGGAACCAACGATCCGGCTCATTGGAAGGCGGTCAAGGAACAATCGGCGCGTCTCGGTTTGCATTTGGAAACCGGCACGGGCGGATCGCTACCGCGCACACCCGATCGGTTCGACGCGTCAGTGAAACTACTCGGCGATGCCGTCCAGCGCGCGGTTGGGATGGGCTCGCCGCTGGTGCGGACGCTGATTGCATCGGACCGCGCCGCGCTGCCTCCCGGTCCGGTGGAGCAGCACATCGAGACCATGATCAAGGTATTCCGCGCGGTGCGTTCGCGGGCCATGGACGCCGGCGTGAAGTTCGCCCTGGAGAATCACAAGGACCTGCTGTGCTGGGAGACTCGCCAGGTGATCGAAGGCGCGGGCAAGGAATTCGTCGGCTCGTATCTCGATACCGGCAACCCTGTGTTCGTCATGGAAGACCCCATGGAAACGGTGGAGACACTCGGCCCGCTGGCCGTGACGTTCCACCTGCGTGATTCCATCGTGTACGAGGCGCGCAATGGAATCGCGGTGCAATGGGTGCCGTTGGGCGAGGGCGTGGTGGACTTCCCGAAGATCATCGCCAAGGCGAAAGAGATTCTGCCACCCGTGTATGTGTACATCAAGCCCATCACCGGGCGGCCGCCTGAGATACTGCCGACTGGCGACCACGCGTTCTGGAAGCGATATCCCGACAAGAAAGCTTCGAGCTTCGCGCGCTTCCTGGCGCTGGCCAAGAGCGGCCATCCTTACGAGCACGATATGGTGATTGAGGACGCGCCCGGAAAGACTAACAAGCCGGAGTTCGCAGCGGCCCTGCAATACCAGCAGCGCGAACACATGGAGCGCAGTGTGGAATACGCCAGGAAGACACTCGATCTGGGCGTGAAGTGGCGCACCGCATAGCGTCTTTCCCTGCTGCCGTTTGTTATGGTACGCAGTGCTTTCAGGCCTACCTAAAGGTGTAGTGCCAACGGGAGCGCGATGCTATAAGCTCACACTCATGTGGGTTTGGGATCGCCCACACAAACCTGGGTTACAAATTCGCATCATAGATAGGGGTAAGGACCCCAAGCACGACATCGCGGAGGATGATCATGCCGGGACGTTTGAAGTCAGCCACACGTGTGGCGGTTTTGGCGGCAATGTGCGGAAGCACTATGCTGGCTGCCGATGCTACTGGGGTCAAGATCGCACCTACCGGATATATCACCGTAGGGGTCGGCGGCACAAAGCAATTCACCGCGACGGTGACCGGAATGTCGGGAGTGAACACGGCCGTCAACTGGTCAGTGGGCCGACCGGGGCTGAATACCGGGCTCGGAAGCATCAGCTCGACTGGGCTCTATACCGCGCCATCGGTGCTGCCTTCGAATACTCAGATTCAAATCACGGCTACCTTAGTAGCAACGCCCAGCGTGTCGGCCGTGACGTATCTATATCTCCTGCCCACGGGACCTACGATCACCTTGGTCTCGCCCAATCCGCAAACGGTGGGCTCCTTCAAGGTGACGATTCAAGGCACGGGCTTTGTTTCCGGGGCCATGATTATGGATGGCGGTGTGCAGTATCCATCCACGTTCGTCAATTCCACCACCATCACTACGAATGTCTATCAAGGTCCGGCTACCAGCACGGCATTCTACGTGGTCAATCCGGGCAGCACTCCCAGTAATACGATCTCCGTGCCGGTGACCGGCAGTAGCGGAAGCGGGGGCTCCGGCGGAACTGGCGGATCGGGCGGGGGTGGTGGAGGGACATCCACGCCTGCTCCGGTGGTATCGCCCGCCAATGTGACTCTCGCCAATCTCGGTACGCAGCAGTTCACCGCGTCGAATACCGCCAGTTGGGCAGCGGCGGCCGGAACCATTACGGCGGCCGGCATGTATACAGCGCCTGGCGCGATGCCCGCTTCGGGTAAGGACACGGTCACAGCCAAGGGGCCGGGCGGAACCGGCACGGCTACCATCACGCTGGTGAGCAACGTCGCGCCCAGCATCCAATCCATCGGCACGAACCCGCTGCCGCTGGGAGTCTTCTCCACCACCATCACCGGCACGGGATTCGGGCCTGGTTCCACTGCGACGCTCGGCAGCAGCGCAGTGACCATCACATCGCAAACGGCCACCACGCTCGCGGTGACTGGTTTCGCCGGCGCGGGCGGATCGGTCAACCTCACGGTCGCGAACGGGCCGGTGGCATCGTTGCCATTCCCTGTCCAGGTGGGGGTAGCGAACCCCACGGTGTCGGCCTCGGCGGCGCGGCGCTTCCTGGAACAGGCCGCGTTCGGACCTACGCCGATCGATGCCGCTCACGTGCAGACCATCGGTTTCCCGGCATGGCTTACCGAGCAGCTCAATATGCCGGTGGTTTCCAACTACAACAACCTGGCGGGCAGCAGCCAGGGCGGAATGCCGGCAACGTTTCTGGCCAACGCTGTCACGAATCCGGACCAACTCCGGCAGCGAGTGGCTTTTGCGCTCAGCCAGATCTTTGTTACGTCGATCACCAAGATCATCTGGAACGGCGACATGATCCCGTACCAGCAGATGCTCATCAACGACGCATTCACCAACTATCGCCAGATTCTGGGCGACGTGACGCTCAGCGCGTGCATGGGCGAATATCTCGACATGGCCAACAACGCCAAGGCCAATCCCGCGGCAGGCACGGCGGCGAATGAGAATTACGCCCGCGAAATCATGCAACTCATGAGCACCGGTGACGTGCTGCTCAATCCGGATGGGACTCAGAAGACCGGAGTGGATCCGGTCTCGGGAATGACCATCACGCTGCCGACTTACCTGCAGACGGATGTTACCGAGTTGGCCCGCATATTTACCGGGTGGACTTACACGCAGGGCGCGGGAAAGCAGCCGATATGGGGCGCTTACATCAACTCGTCCGGCCCCATGGTTCCGTTTCCATCCATGCACGATTACGGCTCGAAGAATCTGCTGAACGGCTACGTGGCGACGGCTAACCTGACGCCGCAGGCCGATCTCACCGGCGCGCTGGACAACCTGGCCAACCATCCGAACGTAGCGCCGTTCATTTCGAAGCAGTTGATCCAGCACCTGGTCAAGAGCAATCCCGACGCCGGCGTATGTCACGCGAGTGGCCGGCGTTTTTGCCAGCAGCGACGGAGATATGAAGAGCGTGATCACTGCCATCCTGTTGGACCAGGAGGGGCGCGCCAACGATGCGGGCGGCGGCGATCTGGCAACCGACGGACACCTGCAGGAGCCCGCGCTGATGCTGCCCGGCTACATCAGGGCCTTCGGCGGCACGATGACGACGGGCAACTACTACACTTCCAACATGGCGGATATGGGCGAGGACATCTATAACCCCGCCAGTGTCTTCAACTATTTCTCTCCGGGATTCACGGTGAGCGGCACAGGCGGTTTGAAGGGACCGGAATTCCAGATCGACAATCCCAACGCGACCATTCTGCGCGAAAACATGGTGGCCGCCTTCTTCAATCAATATCAGAACCCGATTCAGAGTAATGGCCCCGGAACCACGGTGGACCTGACACCCTTCCTGCCGCTGGCGGCTAATCCTTCGACCTTAATGGATGCGCTCGATCTCACACTAACACACGGCACGATGCCTCAAGCCATGAAGTCCATCATTCTCAACGCGGTGATTGCCGATAACACATCGATGTTACATCGAGTGCAAACCGGAATTTACTTGATTCTGACATCCAGTTACTACAACGTCTGGCACTAACCAGCAGAGAAACAGGAGGAATGACCATATGTCGATCAAATCCAGACGAGATTTCATGAAGACCGCCATCAGCTCCCTGGGCGGACTGGGCGTGCTGGGCTCGCTCGGAAAATTCGGCGAGATGAATGCGCTTGCCTCCACCTCGGCGCCTTACCAGGCGCTGGTCTGCATCTTTCTGGCGGGCGGCAACGACAGCCACAGCATGGTAGTGCCCATCAACACGGCGCAGCAGAACTATGGGGTGTATGCGCAAGGGCGTCAGGGCCTGGCGCTGCCGCAAGCTTCGCTGCTCGCCATACAGAACGGCTCGGACACGTACGGCTTCCATCCCAACATGCCGGAAGTGCAGGCGCTCTACAAGAACGGCAATTTGGCAGTCCTGGCCAACGTCGGAATGTTGGTGCAGCCCACTTCGCCGGCGACTGTACAAGAGCAACAACCTGGGGAAACTGCCGGCTCAACTCTTCTCCCACTCGGATCAGGTGAACCAATGGCAGGCGGCCATCCCGAACGGCACCGCTACCACAGGCTGGGGCGGGCGCGTGGAGGACAGCCTGCTGGCGCAATACAACAACACCTCGGCATTTTCGCCAGTGACTGCCACCTCGGGGTGCGGGCTGTTCTGCACCGGCCAGCAGACTTACGCCGCGACGGTGCCGGTGGGCGGCGCTTCGCTGCTGATCGGCGCCACCTCGCAATCGCGCCTCACTGCGGTGAACCAGTTGATGCAATTCAGCAACGGGATGACGCTGGTGCAGGCGGCCAATGCCAACTATAACCGCGGCGTCGGATTCTCGCAGGCGCTGAACGCCGCGCTCACCACCGCTTCCATTAAGACCGCATTTCCCAACACGATCATCGGACAGCAGCTTCAGACGGTAGCCAAAGTGATGAGCGTGCGCAACGCGTTGAACATCGGGAGGCAGGTCTTCTTCTGCCAACTCGGTGGCTTCGACACCCACGGCTCACAGGCATCGCAGCAGGATCCCCTGCTGCAGCAGTTGAGCCAGGCGCTCGGCCAATTCTACCCGGCGCTGCAAGAGGTGCAGACGGATAAGAATACCGTGACGTTTACGGCATCCGAATTCGGCCGCACGCTACAGCCCAACGGCAACGCGGGAACCGACCACGCCTGGGGCTCGCACCACCTGGTGATGGGAACCAACAGCGCGCTCGGCGGACCGCTTCTGGGAGGGCAGTTCTACGGCGCCTTCCCGTCACTGGTCCTGGGCGGAAATGACGATGCCAACACTCGCGGCACCATCGTTCCCACGACCTCGGTGGATCAGTATGCAGCGACGATGGCGCAGTGGTTCGGGGTGATGGACCCGAACGCCATCAACGGGATGTTCCCCTACGTCCACAATTTCGGGACCACGAATCTGGGCTTCCTGAATCTGGCGTAGCGCTACTCCCAAACCACGGCGACTTTGCCGCATTTGCCGGATGCCATCAGCGCATAGGCGTCGCCCACCTGACCAAGTTGGAATTTGTGCGTCACCAGGTCGGCCGGATGCAGGTTCCATCGCACCAGTCGCTCCACCAGTTCCTCCATCAGCCATGTCGATGTCACCCATGACCCGAAGACCGTCTTCTGATCGTGGATCAGATCGGGCGATGGATTGAACTCCACGCGGCCGCCCTCGCCGAGAAACACGATGCGTCCCCACTTGCGTGTCGCGCGGATTGCCGTGGCGCGGGCGACATCGTGAGCTGAGCAGTCGACGGCGCGCTCCACACCCTGCCCGCCCGTCAACTTCTTCACGTCCGCCACGTTATTCGGACCGCTGACCAGCACGTCGTCGCACAGGCCCATTTCCCGAGCCAGCCGCATGCGTTCCTCAATCACGTCGATGCCAATGATCTTCGACGCGCCCAGCTTGCGGCAGAGCGCCGCCGTCGCCAGCCCCACCGGGCCGAGCCCCGTGATCAGCACTGCGTCATTTCCGCTGATCCCGATCTTCTGTAGGCCTTCATACACGGTGCCGAAGCCACAGGCCACCTGCGCTCCATCGGCGAACGATAGTTCATTGGGAAGATGGATCAGATCCTTCTCTTCGGCCAGCAGGTAATCCGCCATGCCGCCATCGCGCTGCCAGCCGTAAGCGCGTCGATAGCGCTCGCTGGTGCAGGAGATCATGTAACCGCGGCGACAGTCGTTGCACACTCCGCAGCCCGAGATGTGATACACAATCACGCGATCGCCTACGCCGAAGCGGCGGCAGCCTGGGCCCGCGGTTACAATCTGGCCGCACGGTTCGTGCCCGGCGATCACGCCCTGATAGCCCTCGGGGCCCTTGCCCAGGTGCTCGTGATAGATACAGCGGATGTCGGAGCCGCAGATGGTAGACGCCTTCATGTGCAGCAGCACTTCGCCATGGCCGGGCGCGGGCACGGCCACCTCCTTCAATTGGGTGGTGCTGTTACCGGGCAGGAACGCGGCCTGCATGGTGGCGGGTATCATTGTGCAATCTCTCCGTTCAAATCCCACAGGTCTTCCCAAGTCTGACCGTCGCGCCACAAAAATACCTGGCCTTTGATCAGGCGGCAATTGCGGTCGATGCCGGCAATGGCGCGCATGTCGTCATCGGTCAGTCGAGGAGTTTTGAGGCATCGCAGGTTGCTTTCGTAGTTGCGGCGCGTCACCGAAAATGGAATCGGCGTCTGGCCTCGCTGCACCGCCCACTTGATGCAGACGTTGGCGGGCGTGATGCCGAGCCGCTGGGCGATTCCGACGATCACCGGATCTTCCAGATCCACCGTGTCCTCGGGCGTGCGGTCCCGCTCCGGACGGCCGGGCGATCCGATGGGACTGTAGCCCACCGGCTCGATGCCGTTTGAGCGGACGAACTCGAACAGTTCCGGCTGTTGGAAGTGCGGGTGAAGCTCCATTTCATTGATTGCGGGCTTGATGGTGGCGTCGCGCAGCAACAGTTTGAGCTTGGGGACGGTCATGTTCGACGTGCCGATATGTCGAACTAGCCCCATCTCCACTAGCCTCTCCATCTGCCGCCACGTTTTCATGAAATTCTCGTGGATGTAGGGACGCGCGTCGGGACTGCGCGAGGTGACATCGCAATGCGGCGGATGGAAGTTGGGAAACGGCCAGTGGATCAGGTACATGTCCAGGTAATCCAACCGCAGATCGCGCAGCGATTTCTCGCATTGCGGGATCACGTCGGGCTCGGCGTGCCTGTCGTTCCAGAGCTTGGAAACGATCCACAGTTTTTCGCGCGGAACGCCGCGCAGCATCACGGCGCGCAGCGATTCGCCAATGCGGTCCTCATTCCCGTAAACCGAAGCGCAATCGATATGCCGGTAACCCACCTCCACCGCTCCCACCACGGCTTCGGCCACCTGGTCGGCCGTAACATGGTCGGAGCCGAACGTGCCCAGTCCGATGGCAGGCATGCGCGCGCCAGTATAGAGGGTTCGATAAGGAGTCATTGGGAAGGACTATTGTATCGAGTAGAACCTGGGGTCTCGCCACCCACGCTGCTACTCGCCGCTCTTGTGCACTCGGATCATCTGCACCGCCGATTTGGCCATCAAGCCCGTATCTATCATGCCGGCCGCCGCCGCAATCAGCCGCTCGATATTCCCGGCATTGTCCACCACCACGACTACGATCGGGCGGTTGCTGTGCGCCAGATGGGCCTTGTGCATTTCGGCAGTTTCGCCGTAGCCTTCCACTCCCTGAAACACCGTGGCACCGGCGATCCCCAACTCCCGGCACTTCGCGATCAGCGCCTCATAGAGCGGCTTGCCCGTATGCCGGTCCGATTCCGAAATGTGAATGCGCAGGATCTCGGCGGCTTCAGACGGCATCGGACGCCTCCGCCGCCGGTTGACTGCGAATCAACCGGACCATTTCGGCGTCGGAAATGACGATCAGGCCGTCTTCCAGCATCGCTTCCACCGCCTCAGCCGCGGCGGCAATCTTTTCGGCGCTGTCGATCACAGAGACCATGATCGGCATGTCCTTCGAGACGTGGAAGAAGCTCTTCTTGTGCTGATGCCCCTTGGCGCCGTAGCCGTCGATGCCGCGGTAAACCGTGGCGCCGGCGATCTCCATCATCCGCAGCCTTTTCACCAGAGCGTCGTACAAGGATTCGTCATGCCACCTGTCGGCCTCGCCAATGAAGATGCGTAGCAGTTTGGCCGGCCCTTCCTGTCGGACATGGGCGGCCTTCGGTTCGGGCTTGGATGCCTTGCGTGCGTGGCGGACCACCGTGGTGTCCTGCACTTCGATCAGGCCATCGGACACCATCTCGTACAAGGTGGGCAGCACCTCGTTCACCTTCTCTGCCGCGTCGATGAATTCGATGCGAATCGGCATGTGCTCCGCCAGCACCTCAATCTGCGGTGTGTGCAGCCTCTGGTGGGCGCCAAATCCCGCGAATGCTCGGGTCGCCGTGGCTCCCGATACACCTTTGTGCATCAGGAACGTCATGATGGAATCGTGCAGTGCGGCGAGGTGATGTTGCGTGTCTTCGTTGATGAAGATTGTGACCTTCTTCGCGGGCCCTTGCGTCAACATGCTGCCTCCCGTCCTTATCCTGTCGTAGCACACCTGCGACGGAAACGGGGTGAAAGGTTAGCTCAATATCGCGACGGGTTCGGGCTTTACGGCGCTGGCCGCCAGTTCGCCGATGCTCTTGGAACGTAGCACATCGGTCAGGGCCTGCTGCGCCTCTGCCCATATAGGATGGGCGGGGCACCAGCTTTTGCGACTGCAATCCTCGGATCCCAGGCATGTGTTGAGGCGGATGGGTCCCTCCAGCGCTTCCACTATTTCCAACAGCGAAGTGTCGCGCCGAGACACGGGGATCTCGAATCCTCCGGTATTGCCGCGGTGGGACACCACCAGTCCGGCATGCGTCAGACTCTGCAGAACCTTGGCCAGGAACTGCTCGGGGCATTCGGCGGCGACGGCTAACTCACCGCGGCTGGCCCGGGCTCCGGGCTCCAATTTAGCCAGATGGATCATGACCCGCACCGCATAGTCGGCGGCCCTTGTGAGTTGCATGCGGTACCGACATGCACGCCCGGCGCCAGTTGCAAAGGGAATGGAATCAAGGATAAATGGGGTCGAAATTGCTGATAGCGTGGCTTTTGGCCCACCCAACTGGGTGAACCCAATGTAGAGAAACTCAACAGGCTTGGCCAAATTGGGTTTGTTCGGTCAAAACGCTTGGCGATAATAAATCCATGGAAGAGCCATGGCTCCGGGGGCCGATTCCGGGCGTTCATCCGCTGGTAGCGCCGATTCTGTTCGCCTTTCAGCAGGCGCGCGAAGATCTGGCGCTGCACACGGTAAGACTCACGCGCGAGCAGCTTTGGATCGCGCCACCCGGCTCCGGCTCGGTAGGCTTTCACCTGCGCCACATCGGCGGCAGCACCGATCGGCTGATGACCTATCTGCAGGGCCTCGAACTGACCTCGGAGCAACTGGTGACGCTGCGTTCGGAGGCTGATCCGCAGAATACCAGTCGCGAGGAGTTATTGGCGGAAATGGATGGCGCGTTTCGCAGGGCCGAGGCGATTGTGCGCGCCCTCGATCCGGCGACTTTAGCCGAGCCCCGTACGGTGGGGCGAAAGCGATTGCCCACCACGGTGATCGGGCTTCTGACGCATATCGCCGAGCATACGCAGAGACACATCGGACTGGCGATCGGCTCTGCGCGCGCGGTTTCCGAGTCGCGAGCGTAGCAACGCTCGCGGCTGATGGTTGGTCTACTTTCCGATAGCCGGAGCCATTCGAACGACGTTGGGTTCTGGATTTACTGTATAGCTGCCCGGAATCTGGAAGAGACCGGCGTCGGGCATGGAGCGGATGATGTTGGTGATCTGATAGGTGGTGACGCCGAAGCGCGGGTCGGAGTTCGAGCTCTTTACCAGCATCTGCAAGTCGCTGGAATACCATCGCTCATTCACCACGTGGATATCGCGGTTATTGCCGATCTGTCCGGCGGGGATGGTGATGGTGCTGCGGGTTCCCTGAGCGGGAACGCCGTTCTGATTCTGTGTACCTAGGTCTTCCTCGAGTGGCTTCATGGCGGGAGTCATCGTTCCGGAGCGGCCGCCGCCTCCCGACCTGCCACCTCCGACTCCCACTCCGCCTCCGGCCGATGCCGTGGCCGCACGATAACCGTCTTGATAACCCTGCATCGCCGCAGAGGCCGGCGTGTCCATTCCGCCGCCGGCGGCGGCAACGCCGCGTCCGCCTCTGCCGCCACCATTGGGGCTGAAGCCCATGGAGACTCGCCCCTCCTGGATCGATATGCCGCCAAAGTTGGACTGCTGCGGAATGGGCGTTCTGAACGCGGCCAGCGCCGCAGGATCCAGTTGAGCTACGAATCTGGCCACCGGGTCCATGATCACGATGGTGGTCTTGCCCTTCCATGTCTGTTCCACTCTGGTTCGCCCCTGGCCGTCGCGATAAATCAGGTTGCTGTCCGCTTGTTCAATCTGCGTGCCGTCGCCCAAAGTCTGAACGGTCTTCCGCTCTTCCGTGGCGGAGAACGGACTGCCCGCCACCACCAGTGGTTCGCGCGTACGGCCCTGCAGACGCACTATCGTAGTGTTCCCCAGGTCGCCCGCGCTTCCGATCGTGCCGAACTGCTGGAACCCCGAGCCCTCTACCCGGCGCGGCAAGCCAACCCCTGTCTGTGCCGGCAGGCCGGCTGCCCCGAGGGCGATTCCGGCCGCGATTGCGATCGCTTTCTTGTACATTCTGACTCTCCTTACTTGGAACTGTTCAATTGGACATCAAAATCGAAACGGGCCGGATGGCGCGCGCCCGGCCGTCCTGGCCTACCAGGACGTCGGCTTCAATCGCCGCTTCCGGATCCATAGAGGAAACTTCCAGGTGAAATCCGGCCGCGATTAACTGGTTCACCGGGATTCTGGTGCGGACCAATGCGGCCGGTTCCTCCGGCGCGAGCGGCACCGTGTACGGAATATTGAGGAACGGCCGCGCGTCGTCAGCTTCTAACGCTGTCTTTGGCCGCTCCACGTGCGCCTCACGTTCAATCCAAACCGCGCCCAGGCAAAGCGACGCTGCCAGCGCGCCCGCCAGCACCCAATGCCGAGCTGGAATTCGAACCGGCTGCGCCGCATCGAACTCCGCCATTACCCGGGCTGCAAACTGGTCATACGGGGGAATCTCCATGGCGGTGAGAGCCGAGGTCGCCACGCTCAATTCCATCTGCGCATCGAGAAACCGCGCACACGCATCGCACTCTGCCACGTGCGCTTCCAGCGACCGCCGTACTGGCTCCTCGATCGCGCTGCCGCGCGCCCACTCGATCAGCCCGCCCCGATACCCCCGGCACTTCATAGACACTTTTGGCCTTCCTTCTTCGCCAGAAATTTACGCGCCAGCAATCCACGAGCGCGATGCAGGCGCGATCGCACCGTTCCCACCGCGCATTCCAGAACCACCGCCGCCTCCTCGTAGCTTCTGCCTTCGAGGTCACATGCTATCACCGCTTCGCGGTACCGTTCCGGCAGCGCGGCGATCGCTTTATGCAGCACCGCCGCTTCCTGCCGCTGTTCCAGGCCGCCCGCGAAGGCGCTTTCATCGCTGGCCCGTCGAACCGAAACGTCGGCTTCGTCGAGCGCGATCCAGCGGCTGTCCACCCGCTGCTGCCGATGGCGGAACTTGCGCGCCACACCGCAGAGGAAGGCGGCCAGGTCGCCGCGTTCGGCGTCGAATTCGCCCGCGTGATGCACCAGCCAGACGAAGACATCCTGCGTGAGTTCGCCGGCGCGAACACGGTCGCCGGTTATGTAGAACGCCGAGCGGAAGACGGCGGGAAAATGCTGCCTGTATAGCGCGGCAAACGCATCGCTGTCCCCGCAACGGAACCGGGCCACCAGATCGCGATCGCTGCTGCCGCCAGGCGACTCCATGTGCCGTTCGACGGTATTGCCGGGGAAACGGCTCAAAGTTCCCAAATAATGTAGTACCTTCTGTCGCCGGCCGATTTGGAAATTCCGATGATGGCGGCGGGCCTGCGGGCTCCACTCATCTAAAATGGAGATGGGGGATACGCCGCCGGTGGCTACAACTACGCCGACCACAACGCAATCGTCCACGAATGCAAAATTCGATGGCCTGGACCCGGAGCAACTGATTCGCGCTTTTCGCATCATGCACACGGCACGCCGCCTGGACGATCGCGAAGTGGCGCTGAAACGCCAGAACCGCACCTTTTTTCAGATCAGCGGGGCAGGGCATGAGGCCGTTCAGGTGGCGGCGGGCATGGTGCTCCGGCCCGGCTACGACTGGTTTTATCTTTACTATCGCGATCGCGCCCTATGCCTCACGCTGGGGGTAACGCCGCTCGAGATGTTGCAGCAAGCCGTGGGCTCAGCCAACGACCCGGCTTCGGGCGGTCGCCAGATGGCTTCGCACTGGGGCCACAAGAGCTACAACATCGTCTCGGTATCGTCGCCCACCGGCACCCAGCTTGCACAATCTGTGGGTTGCGCGGAAGCGTCGCGATATCGCAACGAGCGCACCGACGAAGTCACGCTGGTGACTTGCGGCGATGGCACCACCAGCGAAGGCGAGTTCTGGGAATCGCTCAACATGGCGTGCCTCAAGGGACTGCCGCTGCTGTTTTTGATTGAAGACAACGGTTACGCGATTTCGGTCCCGGTGGAGGTCCAGACGGCCGGCGGCAGCATCTCGAAATTGGTCGAGGGCTTTCCCGGGCTGTTCCGGCAGGAAGTGGACGGCACCGATTTGCTGGCATCGTACCGCGTGATGAAGGAAGCGGTCGAGTATTGCCGTTCGGGCAGGGGCCCCGCGCTGGTGCATGCTCACGTCATCCGGCCGTATTCGCACTCGCTTTCCGAAGACGAGCGCTCCTACCGCTCCGCCGCCGAGCGCGCCGCTGAAGCCGAGCGCGACCCGGTGCTGACGTTCCCGAAGTTCCTGATCGACGAGGGTGTGATCGATCGCGCCACTTTGCAACTCATCACGCATGAGGTGGACGAGGAGGTAAACCACGCCACACACGAAGCGTTGCGAGAGGAACCGCCCGCTCCGGAAACGGCGTTGCGGCATCTCTATTCGGAGACTGTGGATCCCACCTCGGAGCAGTTTTCCACCCCGCCGCATTTCCAGGGCGCGCCCATGACCATGGTGGACCTGATCAATTCCACCTTGAAGGCGGAGATGCGGCGCAATCCCGATATCCTGGTTTTCGGCGAAGATGTGGCCGATTGCAGCCGCGAGGCGAGCCTGAGCCAGGTGAAGGGCAAGGGCGGCGTCTTCATGGTGACGGCAGGCATGCAGCGGGAGTTCGGCTCGCGGCGTGGCTTCAATACGCCGATCGCCGAGGCGTCAATTGTGGGCCGTGCCATCGGAATGGCGACGCGCGGACTCAAGCCGGTGCCGGAGATTCAGTTCTTCGACTATATCTGGCCGGCGATGATGCAGCTTCGCGACGAACTGGCAACCTTGCGCTGGCGATCGAACGGCGCTTTCTCGGCCGCCGGCGGTGATTCGGGTGGCGATCGGCGGGTACCTCAATGGCGGCGCCATCTATCACAGCCAGTGCGGAGAGGTGGAGTTTACGCACCTGCCGGGGCTGCGAGTCGTGATGCCCTCCAATGCTCTTGACGCGGCGGGCCTGCTGCGCACGGCGTTGCGCGCCGACGACCCGGTATTATTCCTGGAACATAAGAAGCTCTATCGCGAACCCTACAACCGCTCGCCTCATCCCGGCGACGAATTCATGATTCCGTTCGGGAAGGCGAAGGTGGTGAAGCCGGGACAGCATCTGACGGTGATCACATACGGAGCGTTGGTGCAGAAGGCGCTGCTGGCCGCCACCCAGATCGAGAAGCGCAATCCGCACGCCAGCATCGAGATGATCGATCTGAGAACGCTTGGCGCCTTACGACTGGGAAGCCATTCGGGCGTCGGTGGAGAAGACCAGCCGCGTCATCGTCGCGCATGAAGATACGCTCTCCTTCGGTTACGGCGCGGAGATTGCGGCGCGGATTGCCGGCGAGTGCTTCGATCATCTCGACGCACCGGTGGCGCGAGTAGGAGCGCTCGATACCTGGGTGGGCTACCATCCGCAACTCGAAGCGGCTATCCTGCCGCAGACGGAGACGCTGGCGGTCCAAATGGAAAAGACTTTGGGGTACTAAAACGAAGCTTCGTTCTTGTTTCGTAACTCAATGTCGGTTACATTACAAGCAGGGAGTCTTCAGGTGTTCTCTTATCTGTCTGCCCCAGGGATCCGATTTAATGACTGCATGTTCACCGAACCGGTGCGTCTAGCGGATTGGACTCCGCCGAGCCACCCGGGGATTGTCGCCATTCTGGCGCGCGATTCCAGGTGGGCACCCAAGCCCTTTCAACCGCTGTACTTCGCTGAATTCGGCAACGATACCCGCCGCATGCCCGCGCCCCTTGGAAGCGATCTGCACGCTGCGGTTTTGCCAATGCCGTTTTCCACTGCGGCGCAACGGCGAGCCGTCCGCAACCAATTGATTGCGGCCTACAACCCGGTGTGCCAGACGGCCAACACGCCTTCGCCGGCCGAGTTGGCACAGCGATTGGATGTGCTCGAAGCGCGCCAGAGCGAGCAGCACGCCCAGATTCTGGGCATGCTGTCGCATCTGTGCAAGTTGTTCGATCCGCAGCCAGTGGCGCCGCGCCGCACCATCGGCTTCCAACCCGAACCGGCTTACTGAAACCGGAAGTTGGCGGTCACGCGCGCGTAATACTCCAGTTCGCCGGCCACTGCGGGTGTGCCCGGCCCGAACGCGAAGGGCGCCTGCGATCGTAGCGCCGAGTACGTTCCGTTCGACACTACGATATCTTCGAAGATCGCCACCGGATCGCCCACCTGCTTGCCAGTGGCGACCGCCAGCGTTTCGGCTTTGGATCGCGCATCGCGTCCGGCGGCATCGAGCGCCGCTTTGCGTGCCGCGGCTTCATCCGCCACGCGAAAAGAGAACCCGCCGGCGAGAGTCGCACCCGCCTTGGTTAGGGCGTCGACGATCTCTCCCACGCGGGCAGTGTCTCGCACATTCACCCGTACCAGGCTGCGTGCCTGGTACGAGCCGAACTGCACGTCGGTCTGCAGGGCTGCAGTCGCGCCGGCAAACTGCCCTCCGCCGAAGGCGCCGAACGCGGTGGGTCCAATCTGCGGCATGGTGTTGTACGGCAGCGATTGCATGAGGGGCATGTAGGTGGTCAGGACGTTCATCGAAATGGTTTGCAGGTCGCCTCGCTGCACTCCGAGCGAAGCTACCGACTGGACGATCTGCGCCGTCCTGGTCTTGTGATCGTGAAGCGCCTGTGCGGCGGTAGGGGCGGCTGCCGCGATCTCCACCACGAACTCCGCGCTTTCCGGTGCGACGCGCTGCAAGGCCTCGCCGACTACAGCGATTCCTTCGGTGGGCGTGCTTTGCGCTCGAACTGCATATGATGGCGTCATGTGTGTGTCCTCTGTCAGGTTCCTGTCTGGTGCTTGGGCGGACCGCGCCGGAGGGGATGCTCCGGCGCTTCCGCGATTTTTCGATCCCGCCATGGTCCTCTAGAACCCGAACGGTGAGATGCCACCGCCCAGGGTGCGCAAAGCCATCTGCGCCGCCAGCGGATGAAGCGTCGCCAAGGCCGGATTGCCGATTGCGGGGTTGCCACCGTACGGCCCGCCACCGATCAGGCTTTGCGGCGCCAGGGGATAGCCGACTTGCTGTTGGGGCCAGCCCTGGTACGCCAGCATGGGGTTCTGGAACTGAGGATTCTGGAGCTGAGGATTGATCCACTGATGCTGCAGCGCCGCGGCGGCTAATGGATGTTGCAGGAGCGGGTGTTGCAAAGCACCAGTCATGGGGCCGGGTCCGATATTTTGCGGGAACTGATACCCTTGCCCCGGAATCTGCTGCTGGCCTTGCAGTTGCTGCAGCAATTGCAATTGCTGCAGTTGCTGAAGCTGTTGGAGTTGCTGAAGCTGCTGCGGGTGTATGCCATAACCGGCAATCCCAGGGTTGTTAAATGGCGTGACTTGCTGGCCGCCAAAGGGCTGGCCGAACGTTTGATAGTTTTGATATGGATCGTGCATTTTTGGGCTCCTCGCTTCGAGCGGTTCTTGCGCCGCCCGTAAGCAACTAGGTTGCGCTTTGGAGAATTGCCGCCATCTGCGGCAAGTGGTAACAGCCCAATGTTGCCACGCACCATGCGTGAGCGTATGCGCTCATTGCCGCAGTTTCCGCAATTGCGGCAAATCGGCGTAAACCATTCATGAGCGGCCGGCGCCGGCGTGTGCGAACGTCAACTTCTTCACCTTGGGTGCTTCCGGACTGTGCAGCCAGTTGTCGAGTTCGCTTTCGCGAAACCTCCACTGCCGGCCAATCTTAATCGCGGGAATCTCCTTGCATTCTGCCCAAAGGCAGAGGGTTCGTGTGGAAACGCCAAGCCACTTAGCCACTGCGGCCGTGGTCATTAGGGGTTCTCGATAATTGAACAGCTTTTCCATAAGGGCTCTCAGACGTGCCTGCTGTTTTCTAATTCTTGAGATCTTATTCCGTTGTGGAACACTCGGCACGCGCGTGTCAAGCCACGATCCGATATCGATTCGATTACAGCGAATCAACAGTGTAGGAAAGTCCATTGCGCACCCGCTTCATATTGATTTGTGCAATTCGATAACCCGCCGAACCCGGCTGCCGGAAATGCAGCGCTGTGCGGCGTGTGATTTTATGCCACCATATTCGTATGCCGGAAAACGATGTTCCACGTCGAGCGTTTCTGCGAGGCGCGGCCGCTGCTACCGCCCTCTCTTACTCCCGTGCTTACGGGGCCAACGAACGCATCCAACTGGGCCTGATCGGTTGCGGTGAGCGCGGCCGCTACGATATGGGTAACTTCATCCAGACGGGAACCGTCGACGTGGTGGCTCTGTGTGATGTTTGGGGCACAAACCTCGGCAAAGCCAAGGAGAAGGCCACCAACGCCAAGACATTTCGCGACCATCGCAAACTGCTCGACATGAAGGAAGTGGACGCGGTGTTGATTGGGGTGCCCGACCACTGGCACTCCTCCATCGCCATCGACGCGCTCAACGCCGGCAAAGATGTCTATGTGGAAAAGCCGCTGACCCTCAAGATCGAAGAGGGGCCGCAGGTGGTCAAAGCGGCCCGCGTCAACAATCGTATTTGCCAGGTGGGAATGCAGCAGCGCTCCGGCCAGCACTATATTCAGGCCAAGCACGAGTACCTGGACACCGGCAAACTTGGCAAAATCACGCTGGCGCGCACCTGGTGGCACGGCAACGGCTACCACCTTCGCAAAGCTCCGGACTCGCTGAAGACTGTGCCTGCGGATTTGGATTGGGCGCACTTCCTGGGCCCGCTGAAATGGCGCGACTGGGATCCCCAGCAGTATTGGAACTGGCGCGCGTACCTGGATTTCGGCGGCGGCCAGGTGACCGACCTCTTCACCCACTGGATCGATGTGGTGCATATGTTCACCGGTCAGGACGTGCCGACTTCGGCATCCGCCGCCGGCGGCGTTTACAACTACAAGGACGGTCGCACCGCTCCCGATACCATCAACGTGCTGCTGGAATACCCGGCGCCGTTTACCGCCACCTTCGAAGCCACGCTGGCGCCCGGCGTCACCGGCGCGGCGGTGGAGTTGTGCGGCACACAGGGACGTTTGTGGATCGACCGCAGCCGGTACGAATTCCACCCTGTGGGGCGCAACGCCGAGCCGACCATCGTAAAGGCATTCAGCAATATTGACGTGGACCATGTGCAGAATTTCCTGGACTGCGTAAAGTCGCGGAAACTGCCTAACGGCGATGTGCTGGCGGGTCACCGTTCGGCGCAGGCTTCGCACCTCGGCAACATCTCGTACATGCAAAAGCGTCGGATCGATTTCGATCCGGTGCGCGAAGATATCCTGCCGTTCTAGAGGGACGCGACAAAGGTTCGCAACGGCCAGCTGATATACTGATGTATTCAAGTCACATCTACTGAGGAGTTTCATGATTTCAGCAACACAACTGCGTCCCGGAATGGTAGTGAAGTTCAATAACGAGCTCTACTCCGTTTTCAGCATGACGCATAGGACGCCCGGCAATTTGCGTGGATTCGTTCAGGCGAGAATGCGCAGCCTGAAGTCCGGCACCATGATGGAGCATCGCTTCTCGTCGGAAGACCGCATCGAAAAGGCGATGCTGGAAGAAGTGGAAATGGAGTACTTGTACGACGATGGCGAGTACTTCTACTTCATGAATACCGAGAACTACGAGCAGATGCACCTGATGAAGGATTTGCTGGGTGACGCTGTCAATTATCTGATTCCGAACCTCAAGGTGAAAGTGGAGTTCTACGAAGGCAAGCCGCTGGGAGTTGAACTGCCTGCGACGGTGGACCTTACGGTAGTGGAGACCGAGCCCGGTCTCAAGGGAGCCACGGTTTCCAACGTTACCAAGCCCGCCAAGACGGAAACGGGTCTGGTGGTGCAGGTGCCTCCGTTTATCACGGAAGGCGAGAAGATCCGGGTGAATACTTCCGAAGGCACTTACCAGGAACGAGCCTAACTCTTAGGCAAGTCCGCGCAGGGCCGCCGCCAACTCGGCTTCTTCGCCGGCGGCCACCGTTCGCAAGTCGATCGTCAGGAGTTCATTTTCGATCCGTGCGATCACCGGCGGCGAACCGGCGCGCAGTTTCCGCTCACTGGCCACCACGTCGCACGCGATCGCGATCACCACTGTAGGGATGGATTGCTCGGGTGTGGCGCCGCCACCGATTACCGATTCGCCGTTCACAATCGCCGCGCGCAGTTCAGGGATCTGCGCCAGCAGGCCCTCGGCACGTGCGCGAATTTCGTCGGGTGTCTGACGGATCATCGCAATCGCAGGCACTTCCTCCCAGCGCTCCAAAAGCAAGCTACGCAGCGTGTTTTCGAGAGCCTGGTAGATCAGCTTGTCGAGCCGCAGCGCGCGAAACAGAGGATTGCGCCGCAGTCGCGCGATGAGTTCGCCTTTGCCGGCGAGGATGCCGGCCTGCGGGCCGCCCAGCAGTTTATCGCCGCTGAACGAGACCAAATCGGCGCCCGCTTCCAGGCTTTCCCGAATCAGCGGCTCCTCGACGCCGAATGCTCGCAAGTCAACCACGCAGCCGCTTCCGAGATCCTCATAAACGGGCAGGTCGCGTTCCCGGCCGAGCGCCGCCAATTCGCCGAGCGACGGCCGGGCGGTGAAGCCGGTGATGCGGAAGTTACTCGGGTGAACGCGCAGCAGGAGGCGCGTGCGGTCGTTGACGGCGTCGCGATAGTCGGCGATGGCCGTGCGGTTGGTGGCGCCCACCTCGCGGAGGTTTGCGCCAGAGCGCGCCATGATTTCGGGAATGCGGAAACCGTCGCCGATCTCAATGAGTTCGCCGCGGGAAACGATCACTTCGCCCCCGGCCGCCAATTCATTCAGCGCCAGAAAAATTGCCGCAGCGTTGTTGTTGACGGCGATGCCGGGCGCGCCCACCAGCCGGTCGAGCAGTCCACTGATGTGGACGTCGCGCTTGCCGCGTTTACCCGACGCGAGGTCGTACTCCAGGTTGGAATAGCCGGCGATGGGGCTGCCTGCGCCGAGCGGCGCGCGGCCGAGGTTGGTATGGAGCACGACGCCCGTGGCATTGATGACGCGGCGCAGCGAGGGGCGCTCCAGGTCGGTTAGAGCGCGTGTGACCAGTTCGTCGACGGGAGCGGTGGCGACACCGGCACGCCGGAGGTTTTCGAGGACACGGCGTGTTTCTGCCACCACCACGGCCCGCGGAAATCGGGCGAGTCCGCCGGCGACGCGCTCCACAACCTCATGAACGGAGGGCAGATCGCGGAGGGCGGAGTCGGTCACGAATTCGATGGTAGCATTCGAAGCAGCGCATGAGCGTGCGGGAATGCTATACTGGTCTCGCGATACCTTCACGCAAATCGGGGCGTGGCTCAGCCTGGCTAGAGCGCCTGGTTCGGGACCAGGAGGTCGGTGGTTCGAATCCACTCGCCCCGACCAAATTCCTCAAAGACTTACAAACACCACCCAAAGACACCAGGGTCCGAAAAGGGTCCATTTTTGGACCCTACTCTCGCCGCGACCTTGGGCTCCGTTAGTTGTTGTCGCTGTGTTTTGATCGACTTGCCGTCGGACGACATCGACGACCCCTTGGGCCGTGACCAGGAGGTCTGGTGATGCCACCCGGATGTGGTCTCGTCCGCCAAATACGACTGGACGCGGCTCTACGGGATCGGCTTCGGCGGGTTTGCAGCAAGGTCAAAGAGCATCCCGCTCTTGAGTTCGATTCGCAAGTTGTCCAGCCACTTCAGTTTTGGCTCAGCAATCGGCTCCGTGATCCGATAGCCGATGGCCGGCCTGCCCGCCGACACGATTGCGAGAAAGATGCGGTGGTTGTGGTCTTCACGGATCTCGTGGTCCGTTCCCTCACCGCTCCAATCGAAGTCGTATATGTCAGCGATCAAAGCGACCTTGCGGCCGTCTGGCGACCATACGAGATCCGATTGTACGGTGTGTTGGTCACGGAATGTGAAAGTTTCGGGACGTGAGCGGCTCTTTGCGATCTTAGTCTCCGGACATCCCATCGGATACACTTTCATGTCATTAAAAAGCACGCAATAGTCGTGGACAGCGGCAAAGTGGATCAAGGGACCCACGTGCGCCAGCGTGTGGCGATGACCCACGTGCGCCAGCGTGTGGCGATCAGGTGACCAAGTGAAGTACAGGCCGGGGAATGTCTCTAGAACCTTTCCAGATACTGCATCAAGGACCATGTAGAATTCCAGCGACGGATTGGATTCGCATGCAACGCCGAGTCGGGAGTTGTCGACCCACTCGACCGTCCCGTAGCCGCAAGTGTCGAGATCCCTTATCGGCACCTCGTTAAACCGGCGGACCTCCTTGCCGGACCAATCGACAAAGACGATGTTCATCGGTGAGAGACGTCCCGGTCCGACGAGTTCCTGTTGACCGTAGGCGATGAGCTTTCCGTCAGGCGAGATGACCGGCGCTGTGTGCTCGGCGCCGTGCGGATCGTGCGTGGCCTGGAAGGCGGGGTGGTCGGCATCGAGTTGGAGCCAGATCTGGGCGTCACAGGGGTGAGTGGCGGCACAGGGATCTTTCAGGAGGGCCTTCGGGTAGTCGGCGGCGTGCACGAAGGCCGCGAGGAAAAGAGCGAGAGCAACGATCCTCATATCGGGAGTGTAACGCGGCGCTTAGTCGGTAGCCACGTGCGCCGGTGTTCGGAGGCAAGACGGGGATACCGTAGATGACCTCGTTTCGATGGCTCACCCGTTTTTGCGTCTGCTGGCCTGTGAACGCCCCCCACCTGGGACGATCACACGCACGACCTCGGATCTCCGCATCAGCCGCAGCCGTGTTGGGCTACCGCTCCTATGGGGCGATCTCGAAATCCTATCTGAGCAACATATTTTGGTCAAGTTTCTTAGGATGGCGACGCGACCGCGCGCGTGCGCGAAAGCAGCCGGATTACCAACGTGGAGACCAGGGTCCAAGCAGGGTCCAACGGCAGCCCGATTCGCCATAACTTCGCCTTTAGGGTCCAAGCAGGGTCCAAACCGGAGGCACGTAAGTCGCGTGTTTTCAGTAAACGATCCTTGTAAGTCATTGATATTTCCTACTTCGGGACCAGGAGGTCGGTGGTTCGAATCCACTCGCCCCGACCAATCCTTTCAATGGCTTATAGGTAGTGGCGGGACAAACAGCCCACCCAACTGCCCACCCAGTTGCAAAGTTGCGGCGGCGTCCCTTCGTCCCTATACTGCGGGCATGGCGAAGCCCGCAGCTACGCATCCCTCCCCGGCGCCTTCTCCTGCCAACCGACTCGCCGATCCTGGCCCTGCACTCGCTTCCGTCATCGAGATCAACGTTCGCCACATCGGTCGCACGCCACAGCCAGAGAAGCTGACTGGAAGCGAGCCTCCCGAGGGCTGGATCAAGAAGATTGACCGGCCACGCGAAGGCAAGGTCTGGGTCGGCTTTTTCCATCTCTACGTTACGGACCTCTCCGGCAGGCTCGTCCGCAAAAAGAAGGAAAAAACGCTGGGCCCCGCCACCATGCCGAAGCACGAGGCCCAGCAGAAGCTCGCGGACTACATCGAGGGGTACACAGGCAAGCTAATCCACCAGGGAGAATCCATCGAGAGTTTTGCTGAGCTTTGGAAGGCATTCTCGGCCGTGAAGGCGGGCTCATGGGGCAAGAAGATGAGAGAGGACATGAAGTACCTGTTCGACAAGCACGTGCTTCCCGCCCTCGGCCGATATACCCCACGCAAGATCACGCTGACTCCCCTTCAGTTGCTGGTGAACAAGATGGCGGAGGATGGGTACTCGAAATCCGCGGTCAAACATATTCGCACGTATTTGAAAGCTTGTTTTGAATACGCGATTGACGAAGATCTGATTCCCAAGAACCCCGCGCGGAAACTCGCACTGCCAAACATCCACAAAAAGCCTTGCGAGAGGTTTCTCAGCGTCGAGGAGGTGCAAGCCCTCCTTGCGGCGGCGTCGCCGCGGGAGCACCTCTTGCTGAGAATTCTTGCTGTGTGTGGCTTGCGGCCGGGTGAGGCTCTCGCGTTGCGCATCGACGACTTTCAAGGCAACCAACTTCGAATCGATGAAGCGCTGAAGGAACGGCAGTCGGGAGAAGATCGCATTGGCGATACGAAGACGGACGAGAGCGACAGCTACGTGCCCGTACCTCCGGATCTCAGCCGCGAGATTGCGGAATGGATCGCAGTTCATCCGCAACGCGACAATCCGCGGGCGTTTCTCTTTCTCAATCGCAGAGGAACAGCCTTCAGCGTCGGCAACTATTTGAAGAAGCAATTGAAGCCGCTTGCGCAGAGTGTCGGCATTCTGGATCTGACACAGCAGGCATTCCGCCGCACATCCTCCACGCATATCCAAAAACACGGCACGGTCAAGGATATGCAGCGTCACCTCAGGCATTCGGACCCAGAGACGACACTAAAGCATTATGCCAAGGCCATCCCCGAGAGCCTGCGCACGGCGGTTGCAGCACTGGATGCGCAAATCACTGGGACCCGTGGTGCCCCAAAAGTGGCGGGGGAAACTGCAAAGCCTTCGACGGAAGCTTCGCAACGCGAGTTCTCCGACACCCCAGCGCGCAAATAGGATCCATTACCCAACTCTGTTCCGCAGGTTTCTCTTACGCTCGGCACATAATAACGAACTGGAAGACCGGCACTGTGCGTCCGTTTGACACAATTCAGCTTCTTCCGTAAATAAGAAACATGAAGGAACGGCAAGTGTATGCTCCCGGCGGAAACCTGCGGCGGCATCTTGCCGCCTTGGGCTACTCGTTCGATCTGCTACTCGACAGCGGCCTGATCAGCAGCCAAGGCCGCGATGCCTTCTGCCACCGGGTGATTTTCCCCTGCCGCCAGCGCGGCCAGATCGTCAACCTCTACGGCCGCAGTATCGGCGCGGCGTTTCCTCACCGTTTATTGCCACGCTCCAAAGGCGGATTGTTTGCCTGGGAGATCGTCAGCAGTTTTTCCACTGTGATCCTGGTCGAAGGGCTGTTCGACTTGGCCGTGCTGTGGCAGGCCGGTTTTCGTAACACTACCTGCGCCATCGGCACGCAGTTAACGCCCGCTCAGTTGTCTCAGCTTGCCGAGCGGCCGCGCTGTTCCGTCTACATCGCTTTCGATCAGGACGGCAACCAGGCCGGGCAGAAGGGTTCCCGCCAACTCGCCCAGCGCCTCCAGGGCGTCGGCATACGCGCCCACATCGTCCAGTTGCCACACGGGCAAGATCCTAACAGCTACTTCGTCGCCGGCGCTACCGCCGCCGACTTCACCGAGTGTCTTGAACGGGCACAACAGTTATGAAGCTGGCCTTGGTCCATCTATCCGCCGCTGCATGTCCTTATCGCCTGCTCGACGATGCCACCCACGAGATCGCCTGGGCCAACGACTTTCTCGATGCCCAGCATCTCCGCCAACTGTCGCCGCGCTCACTGCGCGCTTACGCCTATGATTTGCTGCACTTCGCTCGTTGGTTTCAGAGCCAGTCCCAGGCTCTTTCCGAAATCACGGAGTCCACACTGCTGGACTACGTCCGCCATCAACTGAGCCAACAACCCCAGCCTACTCCGCAAACTGTAAATCATCGCTTGACGGTGATTCGTTGCTTGTATCGATTCCACCTCGGACAGGAGATTCCCAGCGGCCATTCCCATTTCCAACGCACCTATGCGACTCGCTGCCCGGTCGGCTACGGTCGTCCCCACCGCAATGTCGCCTTCGGTCTCCGCCTCAAGCAACCGCGGCGCGTTATCCAGCCTCTGTCGGCTGAGCAGGTCTCCCGGTTTTGGGCCAGTTTCCGCACCTTCCGCGATCTCGCCGTCGTGGGCCTCATGTTGCTCGACGGCCTGCGTTCGTGCGAAATCCTGTCGCTGCAACTGGAGGATTTGAAGTTGGCCGATGCCCAGCTGCGCGTTCTGGGCAAAGGCAGGAAACAGCGCACTGTACCGCTGCCCGCCGAAATCATGGAGGTGCTGCAAAGCTATCTTCGCCTGGAACGGCCCCTGACCAACTCGCCGTATCTGTTCATCTCGCTAAAAGGCCGACGACGAGGGCAGCCGATGACGCCAGCCCGACTCCGCTCCCTATTTCGCCATCATCGATTGCGCAGCACCGTTCCTCCCGCCAATCCGCACCGATTTCGACATACGTTCGGAGCGGACATGGTGCGAGCGGGCATCTCGCTACCCGCCCTCCAGCACCTGATGGGGCATTCGCAGATTCAGACCACTATGCTTTATGTCGAACTCGCACCCCAGGACGTCTGGTGCGAATATGCGCGCGCTGTCGCCAAGCGCACACACCTGCCTGTGACCTCTCCGAAAATGCTATGAAACAATCCAGACAAACCCTGGCACAACTCTTTCAGGCACAAGTCGACAATCTTTCTCTGACTCTGCAGCCCTTCACGATAGTCAAGTATCAATATGTGGCTCGCTACTTTGTCGGTTATCTTCGCGATGAATTCCCTGAGATCTGCCGACTCTCTCAACTGCGGCGCGATCCACATATGTTGGGCTTCTTTCGTTGGCTTTGCGAGTTGCGCCCGCCCATTGGCAACCCGACACGCCGGCAACGTCTGCTCTGCCTTCGCAGGTTGTTAAACGATCTGGCAGCTCAAGGCCACCAGCTCCAGCCCGGTCTCATTATTCCCGAAGATCTCCCTACACTCCCGGAATACCTCCCCAGACCTCTGTCGCCGGAAGATGATCATCGCCTCCAAGACGACCTGCGACGCCAAGACGACCTATATTCCAATGCCCTCTTGCTGACACGCCTTACCGGAATCCGCATCGGAGAGTGTATCCATTTGCCAGTCGACTGTCTGCGTCAGCTCGGACCGGAACAGTGGGCCCTGCATGTTCCTCTCGGAAAGCTTCACACCGAACGTCTGGTACCCCTCGACTCAGAAGGACTCCGATTATTAAACCGGATTCAGGAACTGCGTGCTATGGCTTCGCCTGGTCGTCTGGCGAAATCCAAAGATTTCCTCCTGCTTCGAGTGGGCGGTCGCTTTGCGTTGTTTCAAATGCTGCGCATGGCGCTGGCCGATGCCGCCAAACGAGCCGGCTGCACCGACAGCAAACCCATCTCGCCTCACCGCCTGCGGCACACCTGGGCCACGGAACTGCTCAACTGCGGAATTGGGCTGCCAGCCCTCATGAAGTTGATGGGGCACGAGAGTATTCAGATGACCCTTCGGTATTTGAAGGTTGCCCAGCCAGACTTACAACGAGAGTTTTACCGGGCCCGCCACAACACAGCCCAGCCTTACTGCATCCCCTCGCTTTCCGTTTCGACCGCCACCTCCGATCTCCCCGGAATTCGTCACGCACTCGCTGCCACGCGGCACCTTCTGGAGATGTACCGACGGCAGTTCTCCGATGACAAGATCGGTCGCCGCCTCCGGCGGCTTGACCGACGCCTGCTGGACGTCGATCAACAACTCCAGAACATCCCAACGGGCGAAAAATGAGGAAAGATTGGCCGGTCAATCGACATAGGTGGATAGCGGCCCGTCTGATCGGATTTTCAGAGCGCCTACCGGGTACATGGCCCGCCAACTGGACACAGTTGGCACGAGATCTGCAGCGAGGGGATATATGACTGGCAAATATCGTATCGAAATTGAGCTGCTGCTCGACGAATCCACGGCAACTCAAGCACTTGCGTTAGCGAGGGATAGTTACCTTCAACGTGGTGGTGCGAGAACGATGGAAAGTGGCATTGAACGAGAGATGAGCGCCGATGAATTCGTCGACGATATCGAGCAAGCTTTACTGGAAGTGGTTGAAGGAAACCTGCTGCGGCTCCCGGGCATTGTGATCGGTCATGAGAACTGCACACAATTGCCCAAAGAGGACTGAGGTCAAAAAAAGTCTGGGGAAAGGCGGATATTCAGAAATTGATGGATTCTTATAGTCGCCTGCGCCCAAGGCAGGTGCGCTACCAGGCTGCGCTACGCCCCGACATTTACCGGTCTCTTCATTCTAAAACACTTCCTGACTCGCCGCACACCGCGACGAGGACAAAAGCCACCCAAAAGAGGCCCGACCGTGTCAAAACCGTGCCAAAACCCCATCAGTTGGGCTTCTCCGTGTCAAAACTCCGGCTGCTCTCATTCGCCTGCCGGTTCAGCTTCTGCAGAGCCTCCCGCTTCATCTGCAACTTCATCTGTGAATACTTCTTGAACACCTTGGCGTCTCCCTGGCGGAGCAACTGCGTCACCCACTCATCCGCCACACCACCCGCGCTCAGACGGGTCGCGTACGTGGAGCGGAGATCGTAGATCCGGAAATATGGGACCTTTGCCCTCCGCAAGGTGGCGTGCCAAACCGTCTTCAGCGTCTTCTGATGTCCAGTCGGATTCTCGTCGCTGGGGAACAACCAGGGACTCTTTCCAGCGAGAGCCCACTGGTCCCGAAACGCCTTCACCGCGATCTCCGTCAGCGGAACCTCAGCGATCCCGTTAGCGGTCTTCGAATCCGGAATCCACACGACCGCGTTTTCCAGATCTACCTGATCCTTCTTCATCGGCATCAATTCCTTGTAGACCCGAAGGCCCGTTTCGGTTATGATCCCGATGATGTTTCGAAGGTAATCCGGAGCCTGAAACTCGATCTGCTGCTGCTCGGCCCAGCCCATGTAATGCGGCCGGAACAGACCCTTCACCTTGACCGGGCTGACTCCAAGGAAGACAGCGGCCTGCCGAACCGTGAGCGGGATTTCATGTGCAACAGCAGCGGCGGCTTGTGCGCCCCCGCTGCCGACATCGAGGGGGAGGCTCTTCGAATTCATGCCTTTTTATATGGCTTGCTGTGGTTTTTTTCAAATGGACCATCCTGCGAGACGAAACAGCGCCTCAGCAAGCGGCTGAATCGTATTGAAACTTAAACCACTTAAGGTACGCGCCAACGGATCTGAACTGAGGCGCGGGGGTAATGTCGTGCCGTGTCCGCAATTTCAGTTACGGTCGATCGCTCCATCCCTTCATCGGCATCATTGTCGGTAGCGCTCGACGGGAACCGATTTGATCGCATACGGAAAGATCCGCCACAATCGCGGCATGAATCATGTCGAACTCCTTAACGAACTCCGCCGGCGCGAATTGCCTGGCGGTGGTTGGAGTTTTTTCGGCTCACCCCAAATGAGTCTGGAGGCTACGTGCCTCGCAACTTTCTCCGTACTCGCGGAACGGCCATTGTCAAGCCAGCAGGTCGTCGGTCCACTGCTGCGCGCGCAATTGTCGAACGGCAGTTGGCCATCGTTCATCGGCGATCGAGAGTCCTCATGGACGACGGCGCTTGCCATCTGCGCGTTGAATTCAGCAAACGACTCGTCTGGCGCCAGAGAACGAGGGCAATCCTGGCTCCTAACGGCCAAAGGCCGCGAGGGGAGCTGGTTTTGGCGTTGGAAATTCAAGCTCGCAGACCGGGCAGTTCGATTCGACCCGGACCTTTATGGATGGCCCTGGCTCCCCGGCTCGGCCAGTTGGGTAATTCCCACGGCGTTTAGTGTCATTGCCATCAAACAGCTCACCGCCTGCAACCGGACGGAAGCGACGGAAAGACGAATTCGCCTGGGTGTCGATATGCTTTTGGATCGAGTCTGCGTCGGCGGGGGCTGGAATTCGGGGAATAGCGTCGTATACGCCGCAGCACTTCCGGCCCACGTCGAGGCCACCGCAATTGCACTATTGGCGCTGCAGGATGAAAAACGGACGCCGGCAATTCAGCCTAGTCTGGGTTGGCTCAAACAAAGGTCCGCCAGCATCGAGTCGGTGGAGAGTCTCGCCTGGTGCATCCTTACCTTGTTCGCGTACCAAGAGCCGATCGAGCATCTCCGAGCGCGGCTGGCGACGCTCATAAGGGAAGATCGCGAAACTCGGAATAACGCCACTCTGGCCACTGCCCTTCTCGCCCTGAAATGCGGCGAGATGATCCATCCGTTCATGGTGCTGCGATGAATATCGACCGACGACGCTTCGTCGGATCGGCGGCTGGCATGGCCGCTACGACAGGCATGGCGGCCCATTGGTTTTGGCCGAAGCATTCGGTGTCCTATCGGAGACCTCGTTCATCTGTTGCGATTCTGAATGCAGCCGAATACTCGGACAAGATCGAAACGCTGCTGATGGACGGATTGAGACTGTTCCGTCTGAACATACCTGGCAAGACGGTCCTCCTCAAACCAAATTTGGTGGAAGATCTGCCTGGTCCGGTAAACACGAACGCTGACATTGTCGGAGCAACCGCCCGCTGCTTCCTTCGTCTGGGCGCGACCAAGGTTGTGATCGGAGAGGGACCCGGCCATCAACGGGACACCGAACTCGTGGTTCAGGCCGCGAACCTGAAGCCTCATCTCGCGGAGCGGCAGGTCCAGTTCGTAGATCTCAATCGCGATGAACTCGTGAGGGTGAAGCTGAAGGCGAATTACAGCGGCCTTAGAGGACTATGGTTACCGCGCACGGTTCTCGATTCCGATTTCGTTGTCTCAATGCCCAAAATAAAGACGCATCACTGGGCGGGGGTCACGCTGAGCCTGAAGAACATGTTCGGCATCGTGCCAGGAATGAAGTACGGATGGCCGAAGAATCTGCTGCACTGGCACGGAATTGACGAAAGCATTCTCGATATCTGCGCGACAGTACCCATCCATTTCGTGATCGCAGACGGCATCACTGCGATGGAAGGTAACGGCCCGCTGCAAGGAACCCCACGCGACCTGGGGAAAATTGTACTGGCCGACGACCCGGTCGCTGCCGACGCAACCTGCGCGCGCTTGATGGGCTTTGATCCGCTGCAAGTCCGCCACCTGTCAGATGGGTCCCGATTCCTCGGCAACCTGCGCCCCGACCGGATCGCGATGCTGGCCGAACACGTCGAAACACTAGTCCGCCCCTTTGCCGTGCTTCCGGAATTCCAATACCTCCTAACCAGTGAACGCCGGCATGAGTAAAAGTGGGTCCATCGCGCAAATTGTCTGACAACGCGCGTGGCCGACCAAAACTGCGAGGGCGGCGCAAGTCGGTGTTCCGATGAGAAAGGAATGAGGAAAACTGGGTACGCAACGATAAAAAACGCCAGCCTCAGGAATCCGTTGAATTGCCAGCAACGGAACGAGCAAAAGTGGGTCCACTGAAAAAAGTTCGCGTAGGAAGGAGGTGACCCAGGCGGCCGGTGGGTTTGCCGGCGCAGTTAGAAATGTAGGATGAGCAAAAGTGGGTCCAGCAGATGAGATCGGTGCGGCTCGCCTCGGATGCTGAGTTGGAAGATCTTGCACGAAGGAATTTGGTCCGGGAGATGGGCGAAAAAAGGGATCAATGGGAAGGCAGGAGCGCGATTTCGCCTTAATATGCCTTCAAGGAGCGCGGGCAGTGTTCTCTTCGATCGAGGAACTTTCCGACAAACTGGAAGCCGCCAAATACGTTGCCGATCCTGTGACGTTGAAGGTCATCTTTCTGGCGGCTCAAATGCAGAAGCCGGTCCTCGCGGAAGGACCTCCCGGCTCCGGGAAAACTGAACTCGCCAAGGTGGTCGCCATCGCCGCAGACACCGTTGTCGAACGCCTGCAATGCTACGAGGGCATTAACGAGGAGAAGGCAATAGGAAAATTCGATGAGTCGCTGCAGCGGCTCTACCTGAATACGCAGGGCTGCGCGTCAGGCGCGCAGTGGGCGTCATTGCGCCGCGACCTGCATACGCTCGAATTTTTCCAGGAAGGGCCGCTGCTGCGTGCGCTTCTGTGCGAGAAGCCATGTGTCCTGTTGATCGACGAAATCGACAAGGTGGGCGAGGAATTCGAGGCTGAACTTCTCGAAATCCTGAGCGATTGGCAAATCTCCATCCCCAAGATCGGCACCATCAAAGCGAAGAGCCGGCCTTTCGTCGTGCTGACCTCGAACGAGGTCCGCCGCATTGGCGATCCGCTGCGGCGCAGGAGTCTGTATCTCCGGTTCGAGCATCCGACGATCGAGCTGGAGACCCGAATTCTGGAAAAGCGTACGTCCGATGCGCACGCGGAGTTGCATGGACAACTGGCTGGATTCGCTCACGCGCTTCGAGGCTACACGCTGGAGAAGCCGCCTTCGATCGCCGAAATGGTGGACTTGGCAGAAGCACTCAGAATTCTTCGGGTCCGCGAAATCAGCGCCGATTTGCGAGACGTGTTGTTGCCCCTCATTGCGAAGACACAGAACGACCGAAAGCGACTGCTGTTGCGTGACGGGTTCGAGAGCCTCGTCTTCGATACACAGCGTTACAGCAGAAATCTTAGCGAGACAGATGGTCGCGAAGAGGAACGGGTATGCGCAGAGCGCCGACGCTATTAGGCGTCGTTATAACGGTGATCCCCGCATTGGCAAGCGACGCTACCAGCGTGCGTGAATACGCGGAGCGGTGCGCGAACTACTATGCACGGCAATATGGCGTTTCACCAGCCCTCGTTCGAGCGGTCATTCAAGTCGAATCCGCCTGGCAGCCGGGGGTCGTGTCACCGAAGGGCGCGATGGGCCTGATGCAACTGATGCCTGCGACTGCTCAGCACTATGGCGTGACCCACCCGTTCTATATTCACGAAAATGTCCGCGGCGGGGTCGCCTACTTAGCCGAGCTGCAGGAGTTGTTCCATGGCGACTTTCGTCTGGTAATGGCTGCTTACGCGGCCGGGGAGGGGCCAGTCCTTGCTCGCGGGCTCGACTATTCATCGCAAGAGGTTTACACCTACGTTCAACGCATCGGACAACAGTATCGCGCCGAATTGAGGCGCAAGGAAAGGAAATAGTATGCGCCATTTTATGGCCTGCGCCTGCACGCTGGGCTTGCTCGGAAGCGCTTCGGGGCAGAGTCCGGCGAGACCAACCGCCCCGGTAGTGATCGCGCCCGCCGGCGCAGGAGCAAGACTCGATCCTGTAATCCTGACCCGGGCCAGTCTCGATGATGGGGTTGTGACACTTCGCCTGATTCCACGAGTGGCCACTTCGATTCGGATGCCGGAGCCAGTCAATTCGGTCGTTATCGGAGATCCCGAACACTTCCAGGCCGAGCACTCCGAACGTGAGCCGGAACTGGTGACTGTAAAGCCAGTTTCGACGGAACCAGCCCAGACAAACCTGCTGATTACGACCACTCTGGGCCATCAGGTGAATATCTTGCTGATCAATTCCGGCCAGTCGAGTGGCGGCACCCAGACGGTAGACGTGTTGCTGAAGTACGGTAAGGATCACAAAAATGCTGACGTTCGCAAAAAGGCTTCGAAGGCACTCTTCCGGGCTAGGGCGGCTCTCCGGGATAACGAAGAGCGCTGCCGGGAAGAGATGCGAGACTTCCACCGTTTTCTCGCCGACTGGGGAAACGGTAAGCGGGAGAACCGGAGAGGCTGGTGTCAGGCTTTGCACTCGATCGCGACAGGTACGCGAAATGCGCAAGAGGGCAAGGCTACCGGCGCCATCGTCTTTCACGCCTTTCCCCAAGAGGCCCTCGATAAGCTGCTCGAAGAAACCGGCGGACGTCCCATTCAGCTACATTTGCCTGAACTGCCAGATGGAGAGATTGTGTTCGACGACTCGGGGAATGTGTACCGGGTGGAGCGAATCCAACTCGAAGGCGGGCAAGTCCAGGAGCGGCGGATCTTCCTGTTCCGGATGACGGAGCATGGAAACATTATTCTCGACGGAGTGCGCGTGGATTCAGTACAACCGTTCGCCATGCAGGAAGGATCAGGAGAGATCCGGAACGGCATGGTGACGTTCTCGAATCTCCCGCAGCACCCCGCCATTCGTACCCGCAAGGCCAAAGTTCTGCGCAGTCGCGAAGACCGGCAGGAGTTTCTGGCGTCTTGCGAGAAGACCCTCGGTCCGAGCTTTTCGGTTTTCGTGGACGGCGATCCACGAAGCATCCGGCAACTCGACACCGATGTGAAGAAGCAAGCATTCCTCGAATGCGCGCCGGTTCGCCCTTGGGAATCCCGGCCGTTTCAGGGAGCGCCAGTACAGTGAGCAAATCGCCGGGGGCTACTCGAAAGAGGGTCCCCGGTGATGTCAATGAGACAGGAGAGGAGATCAAGAACGTGAGACATCTTCTGATAGGAACTCTGACGCTGGCATTAACGGTGCCGCCGATGCCAGCGCAGAAGATTGAAAATGAAAACCCATCGCGTGAACACGTGGTGCGAGTGCAGACCGCAATGAACCATCTGACCGTTATCGAGGTGGGCGAACCTGTGACCACTGTCGCCGTCGGTGCTCCGCAGTCTTTCAAGGTTGAGCGACGGGAGAATAAGGTATTCATCCAGCCGCTTGTGGAGAGCGTATCCACCAACCTATTTATATGGACGGCTTCGACCAGGCTCAATTACGAGTTGGTGCCGGCGATCAGCGACGCAGGGCAAATGGATTTTGCCATCGATTACAAGGCGCCTCAGCCGCAGGCACAGGTTACGAAGCCAAAGCCTCCCGAAGCGGCTGCAACGGTACCAGCCATACCAAGCGAGATGTTGCTGAACAGTATTCCGGTCCGGTTAGTAGGCACAGCGGCGGCTCCGAAGGCGACCCTGGATGTGCTCATCCGGGACATCTATCGCCGGCAGGAGCAGGTGTTTGTCCGTTACTCGATCGAGAATCATTCTAGCCAGACGTTTCGGACCGGCCGCCGACAGCAATGTCTCTGAACGTCGTAAGGTTTGATCGGTCCCTGTGGACGTTCCAGAACTCGCAACTCGGCACCGATGTGGCCTCTCGTTTGAAAGCCGACGACGCGCCCATTCCGGTGAAGATCACGCAATCCGAGCCGGGAATTGCGTATGTAGCGCCCGGCGAGATCCGTCTTGGCGTCATGGCGCTGGAACTTCCAGCGACGAAGCCGGACGCGAAAAAGGCTCAACCCACCGTTCTCCAAATTCTGTTCCCGGTCGATCGCTCAGGAAATCTGACCGCCACTCTGGTGCTGTAATTTTCTCCGGAGCGAGACCAATGGAACCCGAATACCAAACAGTCAGCCAGATGTATGAACGTCTACTGTTGATGATCCGTCAGCGCAACGACACGGGATTTCGGCTTGCCGTGATTGATGCAGTCCTGCAACCGCGGAACCCGTTCGAGCCGGCAAATAAGCGACGGCCGAAACCGACCGTCGCTATCGCGGTCAGCCTCTTTGTCGTTCTCGCGCTGGTCTTTCTCTATTTCAGTTTCCAACACAAGGGGTAGAGGCGATGTCGATGCTCAATCGAGAGATGCTGCGCGGTCTCGCGTCTACTTCCGGCACAGGCGAACCGGAGGCGATGGCCGGCGAGATGGAATTAGAGTCCCGCCTGCAGGACGTTCTCTTCTCGGAACTGTTCACCTCCGTCTCTACTGGTCGGTGGCCCTTCTGTTGGCAATCGTTGGGGCGGCTCTGGTTTACTGGCGCCTCACACATCCGACATTCACCGAGCCGGCTAGCGACCCATTTGGCGTAACCACACCTCCATGGCTGATAGTGGCCCTGCCGCCATTTGGGATTGCGGCATCTCTCGGCCTCGCAACGTGGCGTGCAGTCCGAGGCCAACGTGCCTGGAAAATGCTGGCCACGGCCGCTGGCTTCATCGCGATCATGGGTGTGACCACGCTGCTCGAAGCACATTTTGCGGCCATCTAAAGCGGATTTCCCGCAGATCGAAAATCCCAAATCATTACGGAAGGTAAGTCTATGATCCATAACTCTGAAAACCCGCGGCGTGAGATGAGCAACAGCGAGGCGGGCGTCGTTGGCGCCGTACTCGGTTTTGGCCTAGTCGCTCTCGCACTGTACCTGGCCGTCGCCCGGTTTCACATTCGCAAGGAACAGCTCGTCGAAGCGGCATTGTACCTGTTCATCATTACCGCCGCCGTTCTGACGCCGGTTTTGCGGAAGTTTTCCAAACCGCGACAGCGCACGAAGCGACCGCCGTTTGTCATCCCGGCTCGCAAGGATGAGCGCGCAATCGAAGCCGCCTGGAACCAGAACGCCGTGCTGCTCGGATACGACATGGACGAAAAGCCCTGGGTCTGGCCGGATGAAGTGCGCGTAATGCAGGGTATCGTGCTCGGCATGACAGGGTCAGGTAAGACCACCCTGCTCAAAAACATCATCACTCAGGACATCGCGCGTTTCGTCGGGCCGCCCGAAGATCGTCACCATATCCCCATCGTCGTTTTCGACGGTAAAGGCGACCTCGAGTTCTTCGAACAACTGTTGCCGCACATTCACCGCGCGGGGCGGCTACACCAACTGCGGTTGCTCAATCCCTCGCGTCCGGACTTCTCGGCGCTGTACAACCCGTTCTTCACGCGCGACGACAATTACATGGCCCAGGTGAACATGATATTCGGCAGCTTCAACCTACACGACGAGTTCTTCGCCAAGCATCAGTTGAACTATCTCGGCGACATCGTCCGCGTCTTGTTCTACACCGGCGCCAGATACAACTTCTACGACGTGATCGTCATGCTGCTTGACCAGGACGTTTTGAGAGAACAGATCGACAAGGCGATGCACCGTCTCGACCGCGACGGCGGCATCACCGCGCAGCAGCGATTGAATTTCGAGATGAGCGTCAAGAACCTGATGCAGTCGCTCGAAGATCGCGAGCGCGTTCCGAAAATTCAGGGTTTGATCAACGAGTGCATGACGTTCCTGGACGACGAACTGTCTGCTGTCACGGGACAGTACGACGATCTGCTGTCGATCGAAGATGTGATCGACCAGGAGCTAATTTTATTCGTGAGCCTGAACGCGAACAAGAATACCGAGCCCGTGCGGTCGCTCGGCAAGATGCTTTTGCAAAACATCCAACTCACGGTCGGCAAGCGTTACGAGGACCAGGCGGATCGGCGACGGCAGAATCGGCCCATCTTCTCGGTAGTGCTGGACGAGTTCGCGCCATTTGGATATCGCAATTTCGCTCAAATCCTGCAAACCGCGCGGGGCACGAATACCGCATTCCTATTCTCGATGCAGAGCCTTCCACAACTCATGCAGGTCGGCCGCGGCTTTAAGGAGGAGGTTACCTCGGCGCCGAATACCACGATCACGCTCCGGACCCGGGACGAAGAGACGGCCAAGTATTTCATCAAGGCTTCGGCCGAACAAGTCGTGACGCGGCGCAGCATCCAAAAGGAGCGAGGGTTCTTCGGGTGGGGCAAATACGAGGAAACCGGACGTGCCACTGAGAGCGAGGATCGTGAGACGCGGTCGCAGGATGAATCCATCAAGAACCTGCCCAAAGGCCAGATGGAAATTCTGATGTCGGACGACACGCGCGGAACGTTGCACTCCCTGCTGCAGATTCGACCGCCGGAGGAAGTGGCAATCCCGGGATTTCAGCCGGCGCTCTATCCGCGAATGTTGCACTCACGTGCGGAGTCGAGTGGTGCCAATCTGAGATTCAAGGATCCGGAGTTGGCGCGCAAATTCCGAGTTCCAAATCGATACGCAGGAGACCTCAGGAAATGAGAACGCACATTGTGATCGCGCTTGCCGCGTGCGTCACGCTCGCGAGCGGGCAGCCTTCGCCTGGTTCGGCACACAGAGCCGAACAGACGCAGCCGGCGGCGGGACGCGCCGAGCGGCAAGCCGACGCACGGCCGAAGGAGCAGAAAGAAGACTTCTTTACGTCATCCACCAAGCTGGTCAACAAGACCGACATCGATTTTGGAGCAATGCTCGAACGGCGGCGCCAGGCGTTTCTGGACGCCAGCGCGGCCAACCCATTCTTGTGGTACAGCGCGTTGACCACGGCACCCCTTATGGCGCTGATGTTCGCTTACGGCGTGCGCATCATGGACGAAAAGCGAAAGCTCTGGCGCGCAGCCGAAATCCTCAATGATGTTTGGAACGACGCGCAGTACGCGCGCGCGACAGCGGAGACGGCGATCGAGCGTCACAGCTGCCATATGGAGGCGTGCAATCGGGTGATCGAGGCGCAGTTGAGCGGGCGTCCCAGCCCGACGGCGCTTGAGACGACCGACGCCAGAAATGAGCTGACTCGTGTTCGCGGTGAACTCGACAGCGTCGACAGCGAGCGGAAATTGCTTAAGGCGAAGCTGGATGAGAAGGAAAAGTTGGTTGACGACCTGTCGGTCCGTCTTAGCGCTCTCGAAAAGGGCGACCAGACTGGCGGCACGATTCCGGGAAGGGCGCAGAACGATGGTCCGGGTCATGGCGAATCCGAAGGCCGACTCATTGCGCGCATCAATCAACTCACGCAACAACTCGACGCGGAAAAGCAAAAGAACCGCGCGCTGAAGGGGGCATAGCCGTGCTGGTGACGCTAAAAGGATTCGGCGGAATCTGGGAGAGGAGGTTCACGAAGAATCCGACCGCGGCAAGCCACTCTGGCCGGGTCGCGTTTTACAACACGACTGGCGTCGTGGTAGACGGAAAGGTTCGTTACCGGTGGCGAATCGGCGGCAAGATCCGGTTCAACGGCATCGGAGGTTTCACTCCAAACAACGCGTCCCGCTCGCTGAACCGCGTCTTCGAATGCAAGGACCCTGAAACCGTCCGCGGAGGATGGACGCAAGTCCTGTTTCAAAGAATGCTGACAGGTCCGGCGCGTCCCGATCTCTACCTGTTCGTGGTGACGGGCACGCAGACGGGACGGCTCGACATCCGGTCGTCATGGAAGGCGGATGGGGTGCGGGTCGTTGCGCTAAGCGAACACGCTGACCGGCAAGAAGCGATGCTGCTGATGCCGGCGTATTCCTGGGTGCGGGGGGAATTGGGCACATTTTACGTCGAACCGCGCACCGAACAATTCTGGTCGGCGGAGCTCCGGTTGGAGAGAGCAGGGATCGCGCAGTAGAGAGAACGCGCCATGCGCTACGAGAAAGGAACCATTCAGGTCAGCCAGGCGCGGGACATTCCGTTACTGCAGCAAGTGCTCCGTTCCGGATTCGCGACAAGCGATCAGCTCTATGACTTCATGCAGCTCAACCAATCGGAGCGCTCGCGGCAAGCCTTCGATCACCGCTTGCGACGCCTGCTGGCTCATGGACTAATCGAGAAGCATCAAGGGGCGGCGCGCGGAAGGCCACAGGTGTACGTCATCAGCAAAGAAGGTGCGTCGATGCTCATCGACGTTGGGGAGTTGTTCGCGGGCCGGATCGGCATGGAGACCGGCGAGCGCAGTTGCTCGCATTGGCTGGACTTGAACGATCTGCACCTTGCACTCGCAAAAGCGCATCTGCTGATGCGGTGGACGCCGGCCTCCGAGATTTGTTCCCAGAACGACCTGACGCAGTTCAGATATGCCAAGGATTACGATGCCGTGGTGGCCGTCGAATCCGAAGGCAGAGAGGTGCGCTTTGGGCTCGAATACGAACGAACACCGAAGACGTATAACGCCTATCGGCGGATCGCAGCAAGACTGGACGGGGAAACGCTGGTGGACACGGTTTTGTACCTGGTCTCCAATTATCATCTTCTGTGCATGATCCGCGACTGCGTCGCGCCGCGGCGAGTTCAGGTCTGCGTCGCCCTGTTTGCTGAATTTCTAGAAACTTTCCTCGCCACCCCCGTCATGATCGCAGGAACAAGTCAACGCGACATTCCGTTTCGGGCCATTCTCGCGCAGGCAGCCCAGACGCGCGGTCGTTCGTAAGTGCGTGCAGAAGCCCCTTTGCCGTCACTTTGCCCGCTGCATTGACGCTTTTATGCATTATTGAATAATCTGCATCCCTCTCATACCGCATGACTTCGGACCCGATTACCCTCCCCGTCATCTGACGATGACGGGTTCGGGTTGCATACCCCGGCATTTGTGCGTCGGCGGTGCGGCTCTTGCGCCCGTCGCTGGCGCTCCGTGCGCAGTGCCGCACCCGATGGAGCGGTCGGCGTCGCGGTTCGCGGCGGTGTCGTGGATGCGCGGGCATGGCAAGCTGCGCAAAGCAGTTGTCAGTGGATCAGCGCAGTTGTCCGGTAGTTGTCAGTTACGAGAGCAGTTTCAGTAGGGGCAGTGCATGGTCAACTAGCGGACGCTGTTAGCCGAATAGGGATGGTGCTCACATGATCGGAGATCAGTTGTCGCGAGTTCTCCGCAGATACAGGTACCCGCGAACCTAACGGAGTGCGCATTGTCGCGCCGGTCGTCCCGACCAGCGCGCCGAACAACTGACGTGATCTGGAAAGGAGGTGTTGTTTGTCTACCGTGTCCACTTGTGAACGGAGCGAAGTCGCGATCATCATTGACGGTTCCTGCCTAGGGAATCCCGGTCCGGGAGGCTGGGCGTGCATCCTTCGGTGCGGCGAACATGAGCGCGTGCTGCAAGGGGGAGTGCCGGACGCGACCAACAATCGAATGGAATTGGCCGCTGCGATCGAAGGGCTGCGAGCCCTTAAGCGTACCTGCCAAGTCACGGTCTTGACGGACTCCGACTATGTGCGTCGCGGGATCACTGAGTTCCTTCCGCGATGGAAGAACAATGGATGGCGTAATGCCTCCGGTAAGGCAGTCGTAAACCAGGACCTTTGGGAGCAACTTGATGAGCTGGTTGGCTACCACGAGGTGACGTGGGTACACGTTCGTGGACACTCCGGCCAACCGGACCACGAACGGTGTGATGCACTGGCGAACTCTGCGGCGCGGGCTGCAAAGCGGGGAACCTCGGGGCAACGCGGTTGATCCCGGCTTGCTGAGCCGGTGGCAGAAAGGAGATGTTCCGCATCCTTATATATGTCCAAGTCCCCTGTCCTTGCCAGCCGCTGATGGCTGGGCAAGCCGTAACTCTCGTCCAGAGATTCACCCGCGTGAACGTCGAACACTCCGACTTCGGCGGGTCGCGCTCGGGACTCAACCCGTTTTGAACATTAAGGAGGTTCAACATGCAAACGCAGCAATCGGCGGCATTCACCGCCATTCCAATCCTGACACTCAAAGACCTCGGATTTGAGGGAACCGTCAGCCTTGACCAAGCGAGCCGCGGGCTGGCGGAGCGCTCCGAGGCACAGATCATCCGGTGGGTTCAGTTCCCGGCGGGTGCACTGTTCTTCGTCTTGGTCCCTGGGGACCCGAAGTCCGGAGCACTCTACGTTTTCGACCGGAGGAGCGGCGTGTTCTACTCCGTCGATTTCAACGACCAGAACTGGGGCGGCTACAGTCTGGCCGAGTACGAAGTGCTGGAACGAACACACCGGATTTCCCGGTTCGCCCAGCGGCCATGGCTTCTCAACCGGACATGGGAACCCAGAAAGACCAGCTGATCAACGGCCCGGCCGTTTCATTTGCGCTGGTTTTGAATCCGGGTTATCAAAAGGCAGGGCGAAAGGAGGAGCCATCATGACGAAGCGGCATCAAGCGACTTCCACGAACGTGGAGGACTATTGGCAATTGTTCGTCAACCGGCGCGCTTACGTCCTGCAGTCGAAGCGGCCGCACCCTGACAGCGGCCGCTATTACTACTTTCGGCCGAAGGCCAGCAAGAGCGGCGAGCAACTCAGCCTGGCGCCAGCGACGATCCGCCGACATCTCGAAGGGGATTTGACGCTCGGCGTGTACGCGATGAATCCGGCGACCCAGCGTTGCAAATGGATAGCCATGGACGGCGATTACAAGGAGTCGCTTAAACACCTCTGCGAATTGCAATGGGAATTGCAGCAACAGAAGGTGGAAGCGGCATTGGAACAGAGCCGACGCGGCGCCCATCTGTGGATCTTCGCGGAGCAACCGCTCCTGGCCCGACAGTGTCGGCTGCTGATCGCCGGTCTGGCTGAGAAGCTCGGCATTCCGGTGAAAGGCGCGGGCACCGCCGAGGGAATCGAGATCTTCCCGAAACACGATGAGCTTAAGGACGGCGACTTCGGCAATGCCATCCGCGGACCGCTCGGAATTCACCGGGCCATCAGTGCGCGGTTTTGGTTCTACGGTGCCGACTACAACCTCGACAATCAATTGGCATTCCTCAAGCGCGTGACGAAGCTTTCCGAGGAGCACTTGGGCGCTCTGGTCCAGAAGTTGCGACAGCGGAGCGAACCGGTGAAGAAAGAATTCGCGCCGGCGCCACAGTGGCGTTACCCGGAACAGCAAAGGCACTTTCACATCCTTGACCACATCGAGGTGCGGCGAAAAACGGGGAGAAATTGGATCACGCGTTGCCCTTCGTGCGCCGCGTCGGGCCGCGACAGAAGTGGCGACAACCTGGCGATCTCGGTCGACGAACCGCAGAAGTACATCTGCTGGGCCGGGTGCACGAAAGAAATGATCCGCGCGGCTCTGGGATGCCCGATCCCTGAAAGAAGAGAGGCGGTTTATGCAGCCGGGTAAAGCATCTCACGCTGGCGCCGGACAACAAGGTTCCGCAATGGAACTTGAGCCGGCGAACTGGGAGCCGTTGGAGCGTCGAATCGGATCGCGCTGCGGCGAGTTCATGTGGATGTACCGAGAGGGCGGCCTTGAGCACTACAAACACATCGACAC
The DNA here is from genome assembly GCA_963815475.1 of uncultured Solibacteraceae bacterium. Classification (GTDB taxonomy): domain Bacteria; phylum Acidobacteriota; class Terriglobia; order Bryobacterales; family Bryobacteraceae; genus Sulfopaludibacter. The sequence continues at coordinate 6,379,471 of CAWFHD010000003.1, forward strand.
GCGACGCTACCTGATCCTGGACCCGAAAGGGCGCAGTTATGTCCGCCGGGGCGAGGACCTGGTACGTTCCAATTTCCGGAAGGAGTTTCGCCGGGTTGTGGAGGCGGTCGATGCCCGAAATATCGGTTGAGTCGATCTCAACGGCTGGTGTGCTCTTGGCTTTTCTATTCGCGGCTGCCGCCGGCGTCACGAGCCGGCGCGGCATGCAGTGGATTGTCGTCGGCGTGGTGTTCTCGTGCCTGCCGTTCATGAGCGAGGTGGGGAACCGGTTGATTGCCAGGCAGCGAGGGGGTTATGAACGAAACGACGTGCGTCAAGTCCGGGCCGATCGCGGTCCGGAAGTGGATCGGGGATGTGTCGGCAGAACGAGTCGGCCAACTGTGGCGAGCGGAGGATCACGAGGCGCTACTCCGGACGATGCGCGCTGCCGATGAGCTTACGCTTGCGCTTGTTGCGCTCGCTCGGCGCGAGTCCCTCGAAACGCGTGTGAATGACAAGGAAAGGACGGATGACCATGGAATCCGATCGACAACTGAACCGGTGGGGGTTGACGTTTCCGCAGGCGGTGATTAACCAGTTGCGCAAAGTTGGAATCTACGGACAACCCCAGTTGAGCCTGGAACATCAGGGTCGCGCGAAACGATATGTTGTGCGCGGCGTGGAATCTGGCGGAGCGACGGCAGACGTCGGCTACTACGTCAGCTTCGCCGGCGAGAACGGTGAGGCAATCCCATGGTTGCAAACGCTCGATTCCCTGACCGTCAATGGACCGCACGCCGTGGTGATTGCGCCAGTGGTCACGCGGATCGAGATGTTACGTATTGCCAGAACATACGAGTTGTGCATTACGCGGCACCGGCCGGTTGCGGTGGAGGTTGGGCACCGCCCCAAGCTTCGTGCCGAAGAACTCTTTCGCGGTGTGCAGGGCTATCTGGCCCTGGAACTCTGGGGCAAAGATAAGGACTTGAACGGATGTGTTCGGCCCCAGTTCTTCACGCGTGCGGGCGAGGAGATCGAACTGCCAAACGGGTTCGCTGACGCGGTAAAGGCTGTGACCAGCGGAGCGACCTGCGTGAACTGCTCGCATCCACATTACTCCCGCTTGGTGGCGCCGCCCCGGCCGCTGAAGAAACGGAGGATTCCGATTCTCTTCACGAGGTCGCAGCCCATGACGGACCGACACAGCGTGCTGAGGATGTTGGACGGAATTCTGGCGGGTGTTGTGTCGGCAGTGTAGCCTGCCTGCCGCCACGTCCACCGAATCAGATTGGAGCCGACACATGAGGAAGTTGGTCGTCGGACTTCTTACGCTACTCAGCGTTGGCTGCCTCCTTCTATCCGGGTGTGGGATGCGGCAGTGCCTACACACCAATACTGGATGCGAAACGGGTAGCAGCGAAAATGACAAACCATGCCGGGAGTTCGGCGGGCCAACGACTGCCTGCCACCCGGTCGAGCCTGGAGAGCACTTCGTGAACTGAGCGAGCAGTGGGAGGGACATCATGAACATGGGAACGAGATCCGTTTTATACGGTGCACATTGCGCTGTCATTCATCCGTGGTTCCTCGCCGTCGCCTGGTGGAAACTCTATGGCTTCCCTTGGGACGTCCGTTTGTGGTCTGCGTTCTGGTTGCACGACATCGGGTATTTTTCGAAGCGCGACATGGACGGAAGTGACGGGGAAACACACGTGGAGCTTGGCGCCAGAATCATGTCGCTGCTCTTCGGTGAGTCCTGGGGCGCCTTCACCGCGGCCCATTCACGATATTGGGCGAAGAGAAATGGGCGACAATTCTCCCGCCTTTGCGTGGCCGACAAGCTGGCGTTCGTGCTGACGCCGGCCTGGTTGTATCTGCCGATGGCAAGGGCGACTGGCGAACTCGCCGAGTATATGTTGCGAGCCAAAGAACGACAGGCGGGCAGCGAACATTTTACGGCTCTGGAATCTGCGCAGCTAAATTCACAGGATGCCCGCGAATGGCTGAGCGGATTAAAGAGTTATACGCGCCGGTGGATCGAAGAGCATCGGGACGGCGGTGTAGATCATTGGACCGTAGCGACGGCATGCTTACCGGCTGCACCTGGTTCTTGCCGGTGACAGACAAGGATAGCGCAACCGGCAACATGCGCCAGCAATTTCAGCGAAAGGAGATGGTATGAATGAGTGAGCTCGGGCGGGATAAGCTTCGGAAGAGGGCAACCTCTTTCGGAGTAGACAGGTCACAGGCTGGATTGTTTTTTGAGGCGTTTGACCTCGTAAAGGAGATTGGTCAGACCTGTGACCGGAGCGCCACCGTAAGGCCGGGATACCGGACCTTGAATAGGAGAATGGTGACCGCCGCAGAGCCCGTCTACTCCACCTGCAGTGCACGACAGGAGGAGTATGGAAACGCAACGACACATCGGAATCGACCTGCACCGCAACCAGTTCACGTGTTGCGTGCGATTAGACAATGGACGGAATTATTTGACGGAATGGAAACTGGAGGATCTGCCGCGGTTCGTGAAGAAGTTACGGCCAGACGATGAGATCGCTGTGGAGGTAACCGGGAACACGCGGTTATTCCGTGATGCGGTGGCGCCACACGTGGCGCGGGTAGTGGCTGTGGATCCAAACCAGTTTAAAGTAATCAGCCACTCGGTGAAGAAGACGGACGCCAACGACGCACGGAACCTGGCGCTGTACCTGGAGAAGGATCTGCTGCCGGAGGTGAGGATGAAGGAGAAGACCCAAGCGCAATTGGCGAGTTTGACGCAGACGCGGGACACGCTGGTGAAGCTGCGGACATCGCTGAAGTGCAAGGTCAACAACATCCTTTCGGCGCACGGCATCAACCTGGAGAAGGAAGCGTTATCCAGCGAGAAGAAGCTGCGCGAAATCCTGGCGATGAAATTCGACCCGATGGTGGGGATTGAACTGGAGGTCATCGTCGAGGAGATCCGCAGCCTGAACCAGAAGGTCGCCAGGCTGGAGAAGACAATCGCCGGCGAGGGCAGCAAATTGAAAGGGTACAGGAATGTGACCAGCATCAAGGGGATCGGGCCGCTGAGTGGGAGCATTCTGCTGAGTGTGATCGGCGACATCGACGACTTCGACGATGAAGGCAAGCTGGCGGCATACTTTGGGATCGTGCCGCGGATTTCCAACTCCAACGAAACGGAGCGGACGGGACGAATCACCAAACGGGGCAGCAAGCTGGGGCGTACCACTTTGGTCCAGTGCGCGCTGATCGCGCAGCGGTACAGCCCGTACCTGAAGCGGTACTACGAAAAGATCAAGACGCGGCGTGGGACGGGGAAAGCGATCATCGCCTTGGCACGGAAACTACTCGGAATCATCTATCGAACGCTGAAGAACAAGTGGGTATTTGAGGATTTTCCCAACTTCGTGCTGGCGGAGGCGGCCTGATGCGGAGCACGGTAATCTTTATGCCGCGCCAAAAGCGCGCGGTAAGGAAGGCGGGGCGCTGCCCCGCACCCTGCCAGGGGGGCACCCCCTGGACCCCCGGCCCGCTTTCCCTTCTGCCTTATGTTCCAGAACGGTCCTCGCCGTCCAGGGTTCGCTCCGGAAAATCTTTTCAAAACCGGAACAGATTTTCCTCCGCCGCGCACAAATCGCGCGCCCTGGACGGCTCCGGGCCGTTCCGAAGATTCACTGAGATAAGGGAAAGCGGGCAAATGCAAAGCTCGCGGCCGGGGCCTGCCTCCCGATGGTCGGCCCCGGGCTGCATCCCAACTTTGGAGTAGACAAACCATCATAGGAGAATGCAATATGGCAGAGCGAAGTGTCAACAAGGCGATCCTGCTTGGCAGACTCGGCGGCGACGCCGAAACCAGACATACCCAAAACGGTACGCCGGTTTCGCGCGTATCGCTGGCGATGAACCGGCAATGGACGGACTCCGAAAAGCAGGTGCACGAGGAGACCGACTGGATCTACATCGTGCTATGGAACAAGGAAAGTCTTGCCGCGTACTTAACAAAAGGCACGAAACTGTACGTCGAGGGGCGAATCCAAACGCGCTCCTACGAGGATAACAGCGGCGTAAAGCGGTTTGTCACCGAGGTTGTGGCACAAAACATCGTGCTGCTCGGAGGGAATGGTAACGGGAGTGGCAGTGCAATAGTCCGGGAAGAGAAATCCGGAGATCGTCCAACGCGCAGCAAGAACGCCAGTTCGCGCTTCGAACACGAAACGGGTTCCGAAGAGCAGGATGTGCAAGACGACGATGTACCGTTCTAAAACGGGTTTTCGGGAGAGTGTCCACTTTCGTGAGGGATTCAGCTCCTTTTCCTGGTTTCTTGCCTTTTTCTGTTTCAACGCGCGAATCGCGTAGGCCGTAGGCCGCAGCGATTTGCGCGTTGAAACAGAACCGCACCGCAGGCTCCTGCTACCCCGCCCTTCGTCCCTGAACCGAGTGTCCAGTAACCCCGTCCGACAAGATTCCGAAACGGGTGCCTATCCGCGCGTCCAGATTTTACCCAAACATCATTGCCCTGTAATGGTTTCCGTGGACACTGGGTTCCATGACGACTACCGAGGTGAGCAGGGTTGCCGTGCCGGCACCCTTCACGGTCCTCAACGTCGTGCTCGACTCTGGAGAGCGACTGCCGTGCCTTGTGGAGTCGGCGACATGGCTCCCGGTAAGGGTCGCAACCCGGTGGGCGGTCCGCTATCGGCGGTATCGAGTCCAGTCCTCGACCCTCGCCAACAACCTGCGTGTCGTGGCGCGGCTATATCGGTGGGCGAGGGAGTCCGCCGGGTACGATCTGGACAACCACCTGACCGAGGGACAGTCCCTCCAGAATCGAGAGATCGAATCCCTCGTTAGCACTCTGCGAGCCACGGCCAACGGACATGCCCTCGATACGGGCGCATTCGATCAGCACCTCGCCGTCATCGAAGATTTCCTGAAGTGGTCGCTGGACAGTGAGAACCGTGGTGGCCGCAGCGTGCTGTCGCTGGAGCAGTTGACCGCGGAGCGCGGCAGACTCGATCAGCTATTCCGATCCCTTCGAGTGGGCGCACGCCCATCGGCCCGAATTGAGCCGCTGGAAGATGTGGACATCGAGGCGATTCGACACGCGATCGGGCCGAGGCGCGATCCTGGCGGCATGTCATTTCCGGAGGTCTTCTCGTGAGCTTTCGGCAATTAACCGGCTAATCGTGGCAGAAGAGGGTGTGCCAGTCGAAAGGCGTTATTCTTTTCCAGTCGGGATTTTTACTCGGGAGGTGAAGGCCCCGCGCTCGAGTTCGGATCTTGGGAAAGGCCAACGTCGGGAGCGGGACCCCCACGGTCACGATACTGGTTATCTCACTTTCCCCCGCCCAGGGCAACCTCGAAGCCGATTGGGCCGAGGCGGGCGCGGATATCATTCTGCGCCGGTGCCCGATTTGTGAGCAGGATTCGATCGTGGGTCACGGTCGTCGGCGCAAACAGGCTCACGATGCACACCATGATTGGATTGGGATTCGCCGCGGTCTCTGCAACCAATGTGGAAAGACGTTCACTTTCCTGCCGCCATTCTCGCCGCCCTACGGCCATTACAGCCTGATTGCACGCAGCCAGGCGCTGCGGCGCTACTTCGTAGAAGGCTGCTGCTGGGAAGCCGCGGCGCCGGCGGTCAAAGACCCCGATCGCATAGCCGATCCCTCCACGTTGCGCCGATGGTTCCAGAGACTGGACTCTTCTAAACCGCCGTTTTCTTACTTGCGCCGCACGATGTTAGCCATAAGCGCATGGTTCGACAGAACCGAGACCCTCGTTCACGATTCGCTGCCATTGCGCTGGCACACCATATTTCCATTTCTCGCACGGGTCTGGCCCTTGCGCCTTTAAAAATAGCGGGCCGCCCACCATCCTTGCCTGGGAATACCGCTGCTTTTCTCCTACGCTCATCCCTGAAGGGAAAACAGCGCGATGACCAACGATCTGGAGCGGCTCAAACACCGCATTTCACTGCTGGAGTATTTGCAGCGTCACAACTGGAAGCCTTGTCGTGCCGGCACGCGGCAGGAACTTGTCGGGTTGTGCACCACTGTGAAGATTACGTCCAGAAAGTCCTTGGTGCGGATCTCAGTGTCAGCTATAGATACAGCCGCATTCATACTTTGCAGAAGCTCTTTCAATATAGGCACGTGATGGCCGACGGCCTCCAGGTCGACCCGTTTCAGGATAAGCCGGCAGCCCGCAAGATCGCCGGTTGCAGCCATGCTTCGCAGTTGGAAAACCAAACGCGGGTTATTCCTGACGAGGTTCTCGGTCCCTTGGTTCGGGCCGCTCTCGAATACGTGGACGACTTCGCAGATTACTTGCTCGACACGTTTGACGCGCTCGAGAATATCCGCAAAGGCGGGTGCGATTTCGAGTATCGGGCCAATCGTTATCTGCGCGAAGCGGCTCTATCCGCATATGAACTGAATGGTACGCGGTTCCAGCGCGGCCTCCCCTCGCTACGCCAGTTGAATAAAGAGCTGTGTTATCTGCAGACGGCCTGCTTCGTAGTGATTGCATTCGCGACCGGAATGCGTCTCAGTGAAATCCTCTCACTGCGGACAGGCTGTTGCGAAATACAGAAGGAACCTGGGCAGCCGGACTTGGTGTGGCTCCGAAGCCGTGTGTTTAAGCTACAGGGAACACCGGAGGGGCGACGTGCAAAGTGGCTGGCGGGTCCGGTCTGTTCCAGGGCCGTAGCTGTGCTCGAACGCCTGGGTCGGCCGGTGAGGCGGCGACTCAAGGCTCCCTATCTGTGGCTTCCGACTCCCGCCTTTCGGAGACCACGCGGAGCGGAGCCACTCGGGGCCCTTACGATGGCGTTGCGGTTGAGAAGCTTCGTAGCGATGGTGGGCATCAAGGACATAGATGGCCGGCCCTTCCACCTTCATCCCCACATGTTCCGCCGCACGTTTGCGCGGCACGTTGCCAGGCATGATACGACGAACCTGCTTGCATTGAAGGATCACTTCAAGCACACCTCGCTTTGGATGACGGACTATTACGTCGGGAGCGATCACGAACTCTGGACCTTGATGATCGAGGAAGAAGAGAAGCTTTTCTTGGAGAGCTTCGACAAGGCCCTTCGGTCGGATCGCCTGGCCGGTCCGGGTGGAAGGGATCTAAAGAGGAAGATCGACGAGGCGATTGCCGACGGCCGGCTGCCGCAAGAGTTTCGCGGTGAGGCGGGCAGTCACCTTCGCAAAGGGATGATCCGGGATCTGGTCGAAGCGGGCCAACGCGTGTATCCTTGCGCGGTTTCCAACTACTGTTGGTTCCGGCCAAAGTCCGCGCTTTGCACGCAGGGCGATCACCCGCTCCTGAAACACTGCAACCCTGGCGCCTGCGCAAACTCGATCATTACCCCGGAACACAAGCCGTATTGGGAAAAGGTCCAGCGCGATTGCGAAAGCCTGATGGAACAGAAGCCTCAGGCGGAACCGTACCAGAAGGCTCTCGCGGACATTCACGCGATCAGTGGCAAGATCCTGCGAGGGCTGCCGTGAGAGCATCGCCTAACAAGAAGCTGGCCGGCCTGCGCCGCTATCATGCGGCGCGGCCAGCCAGGACGCGGCTGAAACTGCTCGAAGCCCTGGACCGGATGGAAAGCGGCCATACCGTGGTAGTCGGCAGCGAGTTTAAGTGGAGCAAGACGACGCTGGCCCTGGAGGCCGGAGTCAACGTGAATACGGTAGTGAGGAAGTTGCCGGGAGGTCAATGGGTATTCCCGGAAATCAACGAGCGATTCGATCAACTGAAGGGCAAGCGGGGCCGCTCAACCACGGGCAGCGACCCGCGGGAGGAGAAGATCGCCGGACTTCGAGGCGAGGTGGAGAGGCTTAAGGATCAGAACCGGCTGCTTGTCCTGGAAGTCAATCGCGTCGGAGAGCAGATCCTTCAAGAGAGGGAGCGGGCCGATCGAATGGCCATCCACGAGCAGCAGAACGCTGCCCTGCGTGAGGAGGTCCGGCGCATCCAAGGGAATGGCGAGACTCCCTTGAAGGCTGCCAGGAAAGCGTGACATGAGCCGATTATCCGGGCCGGAACGCGGCGAACAGAATCTGGCGAAGGTGCGAAGCTACCTGGCCGGCCTTCAGGTGGCGGGCCAGTCTCTTCCCCTGGAGGATGGGCGACCTAACATCAGCGCCATAGCGGAAGCCGCCGGTGTGCTCCGCAATGTGTTCTACACCAACTCCGGCGTGAAAAAGCTGCTTGCGGAGTTCGTGAGCGGCCCCGCTCTGGTCGCAGATGGATCCGCAGCCTTCTCACGCGCCCAACAGCAGGTGGAGAGGAAAGCTCGGCGGATCCTCCAACTCGAACAACAACTGGCGAACGTGAAGGCCGAAAACGAGGATCTGCGCAAGCGGTTGGCGGCGGCCGAGCAGGAACTCGCCCGCTGTGCATTCATTGAAGAGTACATCGTCAAAGCTGGCAAGCGAGTGATGCCGTGAGCATCTCGGTGACAGTGACGATCTCGACAGTCTACCCTGGCAGCACCGGCGGGGCCATTTTCTCGGGACACGATATTGCGGGCAAGTATGTGCGCTTTGTGGCCGGCCGCGACCGCATTTTTCGTGTTCCCATCGTCGGCGAGGCGTGGTTGCTGGAGGGTGTGAGCCGTCGGCACCCAAAATACGGCGACCAAATCCATGTCGAGCATGCAATCTTGGTCGCGCCCAGCGGCCGGCTCGTCATCGACTTCCTCGTGAGGCATCCGGCATTCAACGGACTCAGAATCGGAAAGGCCAGGGCCAGGCGATTGTGGGAGGAGTTCGGACAGGATCTCGGTGCAGTGTTGGGCCAAGGGGACATGGAGAAACTCACCAGGGTGCTCTCTGCAGAATGCGCTCAGAAACTGGTGGAGGCGTGGCGCGCCGTATCCGATGAGGCCGGCATCGTTGCGTTTCTCGATCACCACGGTTTTGATCTCCATCTGGCCAACAAGATTCGAAAGGTCTGGCCCCGCGATACGCTGGCGAAACTGCGGGAGAACCCGTATCGGATGCTGACCTTCTCCGCCTGGGAAAAGGTGGACCGGATGGCGTGCTTGTTGGGCGTGGCTGATGACGATCCGCGGCGGCGGACCGCGGCGGTGGAAGCCTGCCTGTATCGGCGACTCGACGCCAAACATACGCTGACGAGCGTTGGCACGCTGGGCGACGCCGTCATGGCCGCGCTCCGCTGCGGGGAGTCGACCGCCAGAGGAGCCATAGATCATGCTTGCCGTGGGCATGCGATTGTCGCCGCCGCGCATGGCTACCAGCCAGTTGGCGCAGCCGTGATGGAGAACGATGTCGCAAGTTATCTCCGCGCGTTGCTCGCGGGCGTACCCGGTCCCCATCGAAATCTGTTCTCGGGCAACCTTGCCTCCATCGTTGCCGCATCGATAGACGGATATCGGAGCCGTACCGGGCTGCAACTCAATCCCGCGCAGCGGAAAGCCGTGGAGATGGCTGTCCATTATCCGCTCAGCGTTCTTACCGGTGGGGCGGGAACCGGCAAGACAACGGTGCTCCAGGTGATCCATGATATCGCGGAGCAGATCGGGGTCCCCGTTCTGCAAATGGCACTCAGCGGGCGCGCGGCCCAACGGCTGCGCGGGGCTACCGGGCGGGAAGCATCCACAATCGCCGCGTTCTTGCACGCCGCCGCACGAAGGCTGGTTGATCCGGCCGGCGAGCCGCTGATCATCATTGATGAGTCTTCGATGCTGGACCTGCCGCTAATGTACAGCCTTGTCCGCGCTCTGCCGGCCCGTGGCCGATTGCTGTTGGTCGGCGATCCATACCAACTGCCGCCCATCGGCTTCGGGCTCATTTTTCATGTTCTCGCCGCCAGTCCGAGTGTGCCGAGGGTGGAACTCGCCGAGATTCACCGGCAGGCTCGGTCGAGCGGCATTCCGCAGATCGCGCACGAAGTCCGTCACGGGGTGGCACCGCGCTTGCCGGGCTTCGCCGGCTGCGCTTGCGGTGTGAATTTCATCGACGCCGCGGATGGCGGCATCATGGATAACCTATTACGAGTTCTCACGGCGTGGAGCGGATGCGACGATGTCCAAACCCTTGGCGTCATCAAGCGGGGAGCCAACGGAATCCGCGCCATCAACGCGACCATGCACGCGTATGCGTCGGCCGCGGGAAAGAAGGTGGAAGGGTGGGATCTCGCCGAGGGCGATCCGATCATTTACCTTGTAAACGATTACCGGAGAGGGTTGTGGAATGGGTCGCTGGGCAGAATCGATCGGGTGATGAGTTCCGCCGGGGTGCGCTCCATGGCGTGTTCCCTTGATGGCGCGGAACACGAACTTCTGGAAGAGGATTTCCAGCATGTGGACCTGGCCTATGCAATCACGGTCCACAAAGCGCAGGGCAGCCAGTTTAAAAGAGTGATCGTCCCTGTCACACGGAGCCGCCTATTGGATCGCACGCTCATTTACACAGCCTTGACACGGGGTATCGAACAGGTTGTGTTCATCGGAGACAGGAACGCCTTCGATCGGGCGATCATCGCAACGCCTCAATCGCAAGAGAGGCAGGTCGGCTTCTCGCTGTGAACACCGGCGCAGTCATTTTTCCTGAAACCAGTTGTGTGCGTCCGCGGCGCTAGGGACCGTCAAAGCCTGATCTCCATGGGCTGACCAGGAGGCGGCCCGAAGGCCGCCATCCACTCCGGGCTTGAGTCGGCGCTCGGGTCGCATCCCTGCGTTGCCCTATCCTCCTATCAAGCCTCTCCATTGTACGGCGATCGCTGATATGCACAAGAGAAGAATCATCCACTCTGGAAGAAACAGCGCTAAATCCCAGGGGGTTTGGGGGGCAGAGCCCCCCATGGGAGCAAATGACCTTGTGCGCCCTCGGTGTTTTTCCGGCGACCCTATGCCACGGAAAGCGTCAACCGGCCGTTTGACCGGCTCCTGGGCGACGGCTTGATCACAATGTGGACATCCCGGCCCAAACGGGTCAGGCATTCCAACAAACGGTGCTCCGAAATCCCGCGAAACCGCCCCTTCAACAGGTCGGAAACCTTCGGTTGCGTCAACCCCAAAATCTCTGCTGCGCGGGCCTGGGTGAGCGCTCGCCGCTTGATGATCTCGGCGATCTTGGCGGCCAATTGGGCCTTAACCAGCATGCTCTCACTGTCCGGATACCCGAGATCGGTATACACATTTCCTGAACCTTCCTCGATAGGAATGCCCCGCACGACTCGCTGTTTCTTCATCGCGATAGCTCCTTGGCGAACTGCTCCGCTACTTTGAGACGCTCGCGGATCAAATCGATATCGGCCTTGGGCGTAGCCGCCCCGCGCTTGGACTTCTTCTGGAATATATGCAGCACGAACACCACGCCCTCGAACCGTACGGTGTAGACGGCTCGATATGTGCTTCGATCCCAATCCTCGACAACCTCCAGTACACCAGCGGAGCCGAAGCCTTTGAGGGGCTTGGCCTGCTCATGCTTCCTGCCGTCCTGGGCAAGGTAGAGAGCATATCCAAAGAGGTCCTCCACCGGGCCGGGCATAGAACGCAAGTCTCGCTTCGAGCTCCCCACCCAGTACAGCGGCTTCAGTGACGGAGGTTTGTCCATCTCCGTTCATTATACCTACATTGGTATAACGTACGCGGTCGATATCATCATGATCGAAACGCCACGGATCACGCCAGAGCCCAGCCCCACCGCCGAGAACAACCGATGGTTCAGGGCGCCCTTCCCTTCTGCTATGCTCAGTGAAAATGGACCCAGGCGAATTCACGCAAAGCCAACCAAGCCAACCAATCCGTTGCGACGGTTGTCGCCAGACCATCCCGGGCTACGACATCGTCAACTACGGCTCAATGGAACGTGGATACAGACCTCTCTGCAGCCAATGCTTCAACGCTGAGGTGGCCGAGGCAGCGGGCCTGGAGGGATTCGAACATGCCAAGTTCGAACCGGTGGGTCTCGCCGATTGCGCGGGGGATGTCCACGAGTTTCACTTTCGCACCCACCTGTTCGGAACGGGAGTAGCTCTGGACGCCTTCGAGCTTCGCGATGGCTCTCCGGTTGGGTACCATTTCCAGATCATCGGCGAACCAAATGACGATTTGTTGGTGCTACTTGGGCGATTGATCGCGAAGATGCGCCGGGCCTTGTCCACCAAGCATCTCGTGGACGATGAGTTTGGATTGCACATCGCGGACCATCGCGTCGTTCAAGGAATGGTGGAGTCGGATCGCGATCACGATGGTCGCGTGCCGCTTCTAATTATCGACGGCCGAGAGATCGCCTGGGACGAATTTGGCCGTATGTTGATGAGTTTTGAGGGATGGCAGTTCAAACTGAATCTCGCCGACAAGAGCGAAGAAATATGACTTCGCGCTGTAACAGTCGGCGTGCCGAGACTTACGTCTGATGAATAGCCTTCACCGCCAGCCGTGGCTCGTGTGCGATGATCCTCAACAGCGTAGCTGCCGGCCCGGTTGGACGGCGGCGGTCCTGCTCCCAGTTCTGCAAGGTCTTCACGCTGACGCCAATCAAGCGCGCGAACTCCGACTGTGAGAGGCTGGTTCGTTCGCGAATCGCCCGTATCCCAGAAGGGCCGACTTCAAACCGGCGCGAGGGTTTCTTCTGGCCACGGAGAATCGCTCCGCCTTCGCGCACGCTTCCCAGCAGTTCGTCAAACATTTTCGGTTTCATCCCTGAACTCCTCCTTGACTACGTTGGCAAGTTGCGCCACCTGCTTCGGTGTCAGATTGGCCGACACGTTCTTCGGGTACGCATAGAGCAACAGAATCAGGTCTCTTCGGACCGCCCAGTAATAAATGACACGGGCACCCCCACGCTTGCCGCGCGAACCAACCGCGACGCGAATCTTGCGTATTCCGCCGCCACCTTTGATGAGAGCGCCGAGACCTGGATTCGCTGCCAGCCGGGACTGAAACACCCCGTAATCTTCATCGCTGAGCAGAGCCGTGATCTGCCTCGTAAAGGTGGAAGTTTCGATCAACTCCACTTGCTTCAATTATCCGCCATTGGCGGATAGTCGTCAAGCCGATATCGGAAAGGAACATCCATGAGGATTCAAGGAAAGCTCCGGCTCGGATTCTTCCCTCTGCCTCTTACCGAAGCCCGGCGAATCAGGGCCTGCCTGCACTACCCAGCTTCGCCGTTCTCCGCGATCGATCCCTGCATCGGGGACGGGGCCGCGTTCTTAACTATTACCGGAGAATCGTGCGCGCGCCGGTACGGAATCGAGTTGGATGCGTATCGCGCCGAACAAGCCGCCGCTGTTGTCGATGAGATGATTCATGGCGACTGCCTCGACGTGCACTGCTCCGTCGAGTCCTGCGGACTGGCGTTCTTGAATCCGCCTTACGACTGGACCGCTGGCGAAATTCGAAGCGAGCGCACGGAACGGGTGTTCCTCGCACATACGTACCGCTGGCTGAAGGCCGGGGGCGTTGTGGTCCTTGTGGTCCCGGCGGCGCATGTCCGCGAATGCGGCGAGATCCTCGCCTCGCAGTTTAAGGCGACCCGAATCTTCCGGCTGACGGATCCGGAGTCCGTGCGCTACCGGCAGGTGGTGGTCTTGGCGACGCGCCGCAGCCGCCGGGAACGCGAGCAGTTGAGGGACGACGATATTGTCGCGCGACGCGTGCAGTTCGCAAACATCGGACGAAACTATGAGCAACTTGCTCCCCTGGGCGACGTTAGCTCGGCATTATACGAGGTTCCCGAAAGCGGCCCAGCCAAGCTGGAATATCGCGGCCTTCCACTCGACGAGATTGAGGACTTGCTTCCGCGATCCTCGGCCTACCGCCAAGCTGCTCGAATCCTCTTTCCCGAACCAGCCGCATTCAAGGGACGACCGTTGACGCCTCTGCATGGCGGCCACGTGGCGCTATGCGCCGTAAGCGGCATGTTGAACGGGGTCTTCGGTTCAGGCAAGGACCTGCATGTTGCAACGTGGCAGGCGGTCAAGGTTGTCGACCGCTCCGAGGAAACGGAGGAAGATGGGACTATCATTCAGCGGGAGCGTGAGAGATTCACGAATGAGCTGACCCTGGTGTACGCTTCGGGAGAAACTGCGATCCTTCGGTAGCAGGCCGCTGGCAACACCGTGGTGAACTCGACCGGTCCACTGCACCGGCTCGCTGGCGCGCGCGGCCGGTCGGTTCTCCGCGCCCAGTCGTTTCTTTGAAGCACTCACGGTAGAGTATAGAAGAAGCGAGGGGTCCTTAAGCCTTGGCATCAACCAGCAGTACGAAATACGCGCGAGAGCTGTTGGAAGGTCTCCGCCACGCAGTGCATGGCCTGCGCGCACCGTTCACGTGCGGCGGTACGCTCGTGCCCGCGCAGGTGGTCACCCTGTGTTTCCCAGACAATACCCAAATCGCTGTGCATCGCGCGAAGGACACCTTCGAACAGGAGCAGCTTCTCCGGCCGCTGGTCGAACGCTGCACGGCGGCGGCGTTCGGTATGGGGCGTAAGACACGGTACGATCGCACCGTTCGCGATGCCCTGCAGATCAAGGCTGAAGGTGGCGCCTTTTCTGTCCCTCACTTCGACCCCGCAGCGGCGGGCATACTGGAACAGATCCGCCGCGAGTTGGTGCCTCATGTCCCCGACGCGCTTACCGCGGAGCTATACAACCTCAATGTCTATGGGAGAGGGGGCCACTTTGTGCCGCACAAGGACACCCCGCGCGGCAGCGACATGCTCGGTACCCTTGTCGTGTGCCTTCCGGCCCAGTTTTCGAACGGAGCGTTTGTCGTCAAGCACCATGGCGTCTTTCAGACCTATGACTGGAGCGACGCGATCAGAGAGCAAGCCGAGCCGACGCGCATTCACTGGGCTGCCTTCTTCGGCGATGTCGACCATCAGATCGAGCGGGTTTGGGGAGGCCTGCGCGTGACGTTGACCTACTTGATCCGGCGCGGTGCCAACATCGGGCGGAGTGCTGTGCCCGGCCGCGGCCGCGAGCCGCTGAACACCCTTGTGCGGCAAAAGCTTCGTGCCCTGCTAGATGATCGACGGTTCATGGCCAGGGGTGGGACGCTCGCCTTGCCCTGCTCCCATCTGTACCACCAAGACGCGCGCTTCCAGCGCAAGCAGCGACCGATCTCCCGTCAAACCGTGTCCTCTCTGAAGGGTCGTGATCACGTCGTGGCGGCGGCAGCCATGGCGGAGGGGCTGGAGGTCACTCTCTGTCCTTACATGATCGAAACCTGCGCCGACGAAACTTGGCAGCTCGATCATTTCCCAACCCAGCGGGAACGGGCTGCGTTGGATGACCGGATGTCCCCGTGGGATCTCGAAGAAGCGCTGGCAGTCCGGGCGAGTTCCGACAATGCCGGAGACTTCGATGTCGTTTGGGTGGATCCGCCGCCGCATTTTAATGGACAGCCTACGATGTACCCCGGGGCAAACGAAGGCCGGCTCGAAGCTGTGGATCCTGACTTGCCCGCGCTCTCGCACCTCCACGCGTGTGAGTACAGCGCTACAGGCTATTTTGGAAACGAGGGCGGTGAAATCGACCTCTACATATATTGCGCGCTGCACGTAGCGATCCCGCCGTATGGCGAAGGGGCTCGTGCCGTGACCGGAGCCAAGCTTTCTATCGTGTCCCCATCGGCTCGCCGCGGATCCAAGAGACGCGGCTGACGACCGCGAAGGAAAGGTCAAACAAGGAATAGTGGAGATGAGATTCTAATATGGGGCTTAAGTTTCCGCCGGGTAGCCGGCCGCCTTGGATGAACGAGCGCGGGCAACTCCTGCCCGAGAACCTGCCCCTCGACTCGACGCTGGCGTGCGCGCTCAGCCGCGACAAACGTGAATGCCGGGAGGCGGTGCGCCTTCTAGGGGTGATGCAGCATGCCGGACGCATCGAGGCCGGCATCTATCTGATGGGGCTGCTGGCGGGCGCTCAGGATGATTGGGAATGGCGGACTGCGATCGCAGAGGCGCTCCATGGCTTCGATAACGACGGTTGCGCGCGGCTGCTGTTCTGCGAGTTGCGCACTGTGAAAGGCTCCAACACGACACGGCGTTATCGCGACGCAGTGCTGGAAAGTCTGGCGACGCTACCGGCCGGATTGACGAGTGCGGGCTTCGAGGCGATGTTGGAAGACCCAACCTGTTCGCAGCGCACGCGCGACAAGGTTCGTTGCATCCTGGATGGTGTCCATGGTCGGTAATAGGCATCGACCCGAGTTGTTCGCCCTTCACATACGCATACGATCTTCCCCTATGCATGTGCACCGAATGCCCGTAAATACGGGACCTGTATCATACACATACGCGCCGTCGCTCATATAACCGCCCTTCGATTGGGCGCTTTCGGCAATTAACCGGCTAATCGTGGCAGAAGAGGGTGTGCCAGTCGAAAGGCGTTATTCTTTTCCAGTCGGGATTTTTACTCGGGAGGTGAAGGCCCCGCGCTCGAGTTCGGATCTTGGGAAAGGCCAACGTCGGGAGCGGGACCCCCACGGTCACGATACTGGTTATCTCACTTTCCCCCGCCCAGGGCAACCTCGAAGCCGATTGGGCCGAGGCGGGCGCGGATATCATTCTGCGCCGGTGCCCGATTTGTGAGCAGGATTCGATCGTGGGTCACGGTCGTCGGCGCAAACAGGCTCACGATGCACACCATGATTGGATTGGGATTCGCCGCGGTCTCTGCAACCAATGTGGAAAGACGTTCACTTTCCTGCCGCCATTCTCGCCGCCCTACGGCCATTACAGCCTGATTGCACGCAGCCAGGCGCTGCGGCGCTACTTCGTAGAAGGCTGCTGCTGGGAAGCCGCGGCGCCGGCGGTCAAAGACCCCGATCGCATAGCCGATCCCTCCACGTTGCGCCGATGGTTCCAGAGACTGGACTCTTCTAAACCGCCGTTTTCTTACTTGCGCCGCACGATGTTAGCCATAAGCGCATGGTTCGACAGAACCGAGACCCTCGTTCACGATTCGCTGCCATTGCGCTGGCACACCATATTTCCATTTCTCGCACGGGTCTGGCCCTTGCGCCTTTAAAAATAGCGGGCCGCCCACCATCCTTGCCTGGGAATACCGCTGCTTTTCTCCTACGCTCATCCCTGAAGGGAAAACAGCGCGATGACCAACGATCTGGAGCGGCTCAAACACCGCATTTCACTGCTGGAGTATTTGCAGCGTCACAACTGGAAGCCTTGTCGTCCCGGCACGCGGCAGGAACTTGTCGGGTTGTGCCCTTTACACCAGGACACGCGCCCGTCCTTCTACGTGAATGCCCATAAGAACCTGTTCTACTGCCACGGGTGTGGCCGGGGCGGCGACCTGATCCGCTTTGTCCAACTCTTCCTCAACCTACCGTTTCGACAAAGTGTGGCACATCTCGAACAGGAACTAATGCCGGCTCCCGCTTCGCAGTTGATGGAACAGACGCTCGCCTTCTATCAGCTTCAACTCCATCGTCATTCGGAAGCGGCCCGATATCTCGAATACCGTGGATTGCACGATCCCACACTCATCGAAGACCTTGGTATCGGGTATGCGCCCGGCGGAAACTTGCGGCACCACCTCGCCGGCTGGGGATATCCATTCGATCTGCTGTTCGACACCGGCCTGATCAACAGGCAAGGACGCGACGCTTTCTGCCGGCGCATCATCTTCCCCTGCAGTTACGCTGGCCGGATTGTCAACCTGTACGGCCGCAGTATTGGTGCCGCCTTCCCGCACCGCTTGTTGCCGCGCTCCAAGGGTAGCTTGGTTGCCTGGGAGTCAGTCGGCGATTTTCCAACGGCCATCTTGGTCGAAGGCCTGTTCGACCTCGCCGTACTGTGGCAGGCGGGCTTTCGCAACACCACCTGCGCGCTTGGCACCCACCTGACCCCGTCTCAATTCCATCAGCTTTCCGATCGAGCGGGCCGCCTGGTCTATCTTGTCTTCGACCACGATGAAAACCAAGCTGGCCAGCACGCCTCTCACGGGCTTGCACAACGCCTCGCCAATGTCGGCGTAACCGCCCGCATCGTCCAGTTGCCGGCGGGGCACGACCCCAACAGCTACTTCGTGGCCGGCGCCACAGCCTCCGATTTCACCTGCTGTCTCCAACAGGCACGCCCACTATGAAACTTTTCTTGGTCTATCGCCCCTCCGTTTTGGCCAGTGTTTCTCCCTATCGCTTGCTCGATGAGCAGGGCCAGGAGATCGGTTGGGCTAATGCCTTCCTCGATGGTCAGCACATTCGCCAACTGTCCCCGCGTTCCCTACGTGCTTACGCTTATGACCTGCTACACTTCGCCCGCTGGTGGAGCGAACCGGCGCTGCCACTGCCTCTGTCGGAGGTCACCGAGTCCACCCTACTCGACTACGTCCGTCACCAACTCGATCAGGAGCCGAAGCCCACACCGCCAACCGTAAATCATCGTTTGACCGTCATTCGTTGCTTGTATCGGTTCCATTACGGACAGGAGATTTCCGCTGGCCATTCCCATTTCCAGCGTCCCTATACGACGCGCTGCCCGGTCGGCTACGGCCGTCCCCATCGCACCGTTGCGTTTGGTCTCCGTCTCAAGCAACCTCGACGCGTTATCCTGCCCCTGTCTGCAGAGCAAGTCGCGAAGTTTTGGGCCAGCTTTCGTACCTTCCGCGATCTGGCCGTAGTGGGCTTGATGTTACTCGATGGCCTACGTTCCTGTGAGATCCTGTCCCTCCAACTCGAAGATCTGAAACTCGCCGACGCCCTCTTGCACGTTCTGGGTAAGGGCAAGAAGCAGCGCACCTTGCCACTGCCCGGGGAGATCTTGGATGTACTGCAAAGCTATCTCCGCCTGGAACGGCCGCTGGCCAACTCTCCTTGTCTGTTCGTTTCCCTCAAAGGCCGTCGACGCGGTCAACCTATGACGACTGCCGGGCTCCGCTCATTGTTTCGCCATCATCGACGAAGCAGTCAAGTCGCGCCGGCCAACCCCCATCGTTTTAGACATACCTTCGGAGCAGACATGGTGCGGGCGGGCATCTCCCTACCCGCGCTCCAGCATCTCATGGGACATTCGCAGATTCACACCACCATGCTCTATGTCCAACTTGCTCCCCAGGACGTCTGGCGCGAATATACCCGCGCCGTCGCCAATCGTGCGCGTTTGACTCCGAGGATGCCATGAGTCAGCCCAGACAGAGCCTCGAACAGATTTTCGAAACACACGTCCAGACCCTTTCGCTGACTTTGCAGCCCTTCACCGTGGTCAAGTACCAATACGTTGCCCGCCGCTTCGTTGGTTATCTTCGCGCCACCTTCCCGGAGGTCCGTCGACTCTCCCAACTCCGCCGCGATCCCCACATGCTGGGCTGGTTCCGCTGGCTTTGCGAGTTACGTCCGCCGGTGGGCAACCATACCCGCGAGCAGCGCTTGCTCTGTCTTCGCCGTCTGCTCGACGACTTGACTGCCCAGGGGCATCGCCTCCAGCCTGGTCTTATCATCCGCGAAGACTTTCCGGTTCGCCCCGAGTATCTCCCCAGGCCGCTGTCTCCGGAAGATGATCGACTACTGCAAGAGGAATTGCGCCGCACCGACAGCCTATATTCCAATGCGCTCCTGTTGGCTCGCCTCACGGGGATCCGGATCGGAGAATGCATCCACTTACCAATCGATTGTCAACGTCATCTCGGGCCCGAACAATGGGCACTGCACGTTCCCCTCGGCAAGCTTCACACTGAGCGCCTGGTGCCTCTCGATTCGGAAGGACTGCGCCTGCTATCGCGCATTCTGGAGCTGCGTGCGCAAGCTTCTCCGGCGCGTCTCAGGAAATCTGAAGGATTCCTGTTGCCTCGCGTGGGCCGCCGGTTTGCACTGTTTCAAACGTTGCGCGTCGCACTGGCCGATTTTGCCAAGCGAGCAGGCTGTGCCGACACGAGCCCGATCTCGCCTCACCGCTTGCGCCACACCTGGGCCTCGGACATGCTCCGCTGCGGGGTTAGCCTGCCTGCTCTGAAAGAACTGATGGGGCACAAAGACATCCGCATGACCCTTCGCTATCTGAAGGTCACCCAACCTGATTTGCAGCGCGAGTTCTACCGGGCCCGCCACAATACACCTCAGCCTTACTGCATCCCCGCTCTCTCCGTTTCTACCGCCACCGCCGACCTCCCCGGAATCCGCCAGTCACTCGCGGCTACGCGGCACCTTCTGGAGATGTACCGGCGCCAGTTCTCCGACGGCAAGAGCGGTCGCCGCCTCCAGCGCCTTGACAGACGCCTGCTGGACGTCGATCAACAACTCCAGCAAATCGCTGCGGACAAAAACTGAGGAAAGATTGGCCGGTCAATCGGCAAGGATGCGCAGGAGCCTCTGGGAAACCACTTCTCCAGGGAATCGACGTCGGAATGCGGCGTACCGAACTGACCCCGCTTGTCCAATCACCGGGCAGTCTCTTTCTTGGGAGACAGCCCAACGAAGCAGTTTCCCGAACCTCGGCGGCGTGGAGTCCCGCGGTCTCCGGCCGCCCCAACGGTTTGCCTGTGTCAGACGTGCACCAGTCCACGCGGACTCGCTCATGCAGAATGTCCCGGTAGAGCTTTGCGAAATAGGGTAGCATTCCAGCCATTGCAGGCGGCCGGTAATCGTCAGGCCAGGGCTTCCGGGCTCAGGACGCGCGGCCCCCGACTTCTTACCGCAATCTTTCACGCACTAAAGCGAAAGTCGGATACTAAGGCTATGAGCACCAAATTCACAATCACCCTCGCCTTGGCCGCTGGTTTCATTGGTGGCTTCGCGAGTCGCTACTCCACACCTGCCCCGGTTCTTGCGCAGACACTGGTAATTCCAGAAGAAAGTCGGGCTCACAAATTCGTTTTGGTGGATGAGAACGGCACATCTCGCGGAGTATTCGGCATCGAGTCAAATGGGGCACCCGAGATCGAGATCACCGATCCCAAAGGTCATCAAATCGGTGTCGTGGAGTTTAAAGGCTGGTCGGCTGTGCACGGGCTCTTTGCGGGGAGCGTCAGCACCGGCCCGAAGAAACCGACTCTGCTACCGCTCAAACCGTGATCCCGCCGGTTCTTAAGTTTAAAGAAGGGACGCCAATCGCCCCGTCACGCCGCATCGCCGCGGGCGTGAACCCGCAATAGGTCATCCGTGGAAACGCAGCTGTAGCGTCCAGCGCGAGACCATTTCACCCGGTTCCATGGGTGGCCCAAAACCCCTATTCGATTTTGCTACGTTAAGAGCCCGCCCTTCGGCCATTTTCGCGAGGCGCTCCCGCCGGGCCGCAGACGATCCTTTTTGGCCATGCAGCACTCATCATATTACGCGGCAACGGAGGTCACCAACCGAGCCAGTGTATCGCGATAGTTCCACGGCATCCATTCCGATGGGTTCTGCTTCAATGCCTCAACGTGCCGCAGCAGTTCCGTGAGGTAATCGAATGCATTGACCTCGTTGAGCTCGCAGGTGTGGATCAGGCTCATGAACAGGTCCCCCATCTGCGCGCCCTTCCGGGTTTTGTAAAACAGCGAGTTCTTGCGATGCAAAATGGCCTTCTTCAGGGCCCTTTCCACGATGTTGTTGTCCAGGGGTACGCCCGGCTTTTCGAGAAAGAGCGTCAGTTTCTGCCAGTGGTTGAGTAAGTACGAGATCGCCTTCCCCAATCCAGAGTTCGGTTCGACCAGCCTTTCGTCGAACTGGGTCCCGAGCCAGGCGTGCAGTTTGTCCATGACAGGCGTACTGTGCTCCTGGTGGAAGGCGAGGCGTTGCTCCGCTGACATGCCCTGTTTCCGCGCCCCCGCATCATGGCGGTAAATCTCGCGGAAACTCTCCAGCACAAATCGGCACGGCTCAGGAAAGTTCGCTGTCACCTTTACAAAATTCCGTCGGCCGTGCGCATTACAGTTGGCTACTACCGTCTCGACGATTTTCGGCACGTTGCGCGAGAGGGCATCGCACATTTGAAGGATGGGTGGCAAGTCGGGAGATCGCAGTTTTAAGACTTCCGCCAGATTTTCGCCGGCGTGTTTGCACCCGGTGAAATACAGCGCAATTCGGCGTTTTTGGGCCATCCACACCAGCCCGCTGGTGAACACGCCGGTCCGCTCCGGCGAGATATCCACATCCCGGTCCAGCGACAGCACGCGCATGGAAGTGTCATCATTGTGCACTACTTCAGCTTGCGCGGCCTGGCGCTTGAGTTCCTCCAGGGCTGGTTGGAGCGGGGGCGCGGTCTGCGCCATGACCTTGCATTGTGTCGCCGCTGGGAGCGGGATTCCGAGGTTCGCTTCCAGACCTTCCGTCCGATTCCATGGGACCCCGCTGCCGTAGCGCAGCAGGGCGATCATGGCGGCAGCCGATTCGTCGTACTTCTTCTCACCGGCCTCGGACGGAGCTTCGGCCGTGTACACGTTCCCGCACAGGTTACATCTCAGCTTTTCCAACTCATAGACGGTCGCGGCCAGTGGTGCCTGCCCCCTCAGACGCACCAACACCCCGGGACAGCGCTGAACATAAACTTTGCCACTGCAATGCGCGTCCGGACAGGGATCTCCGCCTTTTAAAGACGCGTGCGGCACTGGCACCTTGGTTGCCCCGCGATACGCAACCGCGCCATTGCGCCCGTGCCCAGCAGTCTCGCCCTTTGGCTTCTTCGTGGCGCTTTCTGCACTCGGTTTCTTCTCGCCCGTTTCGATACCTGCCTGCTTCAGCACCTTGTCGGTTTTCTCGGTGCTGGCTGGGCACAACAACTCGCGCAGTGCCGCCAGGGTCGTTTCCTTCTTCTCCAACAGTTCGGTAACATAGCCCAGCGTGCGGATCGCGGCTTTCAGTTTGTGATAGCCTTCCTCCGGCAACGGTTGCTGCTTGGCCTGTTCCAGCAGCGACTCCAACTCCTCCGTGGAAACGTCGATTCGTGGAAGGCCCTCTGGGTCGGGCGGTTTCATGCCCCAGCCTCCTGCAGTAGCTCGCGAAACCGCCGGTTCACGGGAAGCCCCAACACTTCTTTGATCGAGCGGTTCGGCCAGATTCGTATGATCGTCTTTGCCACGCCCCGTCGTTCTTCCCAGCATCACCCAGTTCGCCGCCCGGTAGCAGGTTCCGCGAAACCGTTCCGGGTCCACGAAGGTTTCCAGAAAATAGATGGGGTGCCCGTAAAGGCGCTCCCAATCCTGCGATAGCAGGCGCGCCATGCGGCCGAGCAGGTGCGAGGCCAAGTGAGGCACCGTCACCCAGGGCAGAATCAGAAAACGCGTATTGTAAGCAATGAAGCGGATGTTCCGCCGCCGCGCTTCGGAGCTCCATCCTATATATAGGTCCCGGCTGCCCAGGTGGCGCGGCGCCGAACTCCACGCCAGGCAAGCGATCGGTCGGTTTTGTGCCCACACCAGATACTTCAGGTGTTCGCCCACCGGTTGCTCGTAACCCAGATAGTGATGGTGCTCGATCAAGCTATTGAATAGCGGCTCTTGTGCCGTGCGCCGGACTTGCGTGAGTTCGATTGGCCCGAGTTGGCGCAGCGAGCCACTGACCGGCGTCTGGTCAATCAGCAGAGGCTGCGGCAGCTCGCGCCGCACAAACGGATTCAGCGAAGTTTGACGAACTGCGGGGAGTTCGATCTCGCCGGCCCGGTGGAGCATCAACAGAAGCCCGCGACAGATCATGTCGCACAGCGCGCCGTTGGCTTGCTTCCATTGCCACGCTTCGCACAGGAGCGCCGATAATCGGCGACGGCTCGCTTCAGGATGTGCGGCGATGAATGCTCGGATAAAGACGACGTCTTCCGCTGTAATGACTCTGCCCCGGTATCTCCACTCGGCTGGCATCTTGCGATCAGTTTGCCAGAATCGAAACCGGAACGCAAGTCTTTTTTATGAACTCACGCTCCGCCACACCGGCGCCGCATCGGTCTCCGGATTGCCAGCCGCCAGGAGCAACTGCGCCTGGTGGGCTCGTAGTGTTTTCGCCGGTGTCGCGCCGGTCGGCCACCACTTGAAACGTCCTTTCGACAATCGCTTCGTGGCAAGCCAGAATCCCTGCGAGTCATATGCCAATATCCGGATCGACTTTCCGCTCCGGCTGCGGAAGATAAACAGGCAGCCGGAAAAAGGATCGGCATCCAGTTTCTCGCGGCAAAGTTGAGCCAGCGAGTCAATGCCTTTCCTGCCGTCGATCGACTCGACCGCCACCAGTATGCGCATCTGCGGCGTGATCTGGATCAGGACGCGACCTCCCACAACGCCCGGCTCAGCCCCGCAAGATCCGATGTCGAAGCACCCTTTAACTGGATTCGTACCGTGCCACGCCGCCCTTCCAGTTCAATCGTGCATTCCAGAACAGAGATTGCCCGAGGAGTCAGCAACTCCACGAACGTTGGGGCCGGCTTTCCAGAAGTTGCCTTCGCTCCCATCAGTCGTTTCAGTTTGCCGCCGTCGAGATGGAGTTCGGCAGCAGTTCGGTTGATACCATCCTTGCGGGCCAGTTCGGCGGCCGCCGACCATAACTCGTCGGGTATCGGGCTCTTTCCCTGTCGGTTCTGTCTCCATGCCTCGAAGCGGGCACGTACCTCGTCTATTGCGAGCGCCCGGCTTTTGCTGCGCATCGTCACTCCTCCTCCCGGTATAACCGGCTGAAGAACGACGTTACCAGCTACGCCGGGCAGATTTCATGCAGCCTTGCGGAAAGCTCACGTTGCACGGGCAGTTGGCCATTGGCCAATTCGGCCGCCGTCCAACTGCGCGTGGTTGCTGCGAGTCCGTTGCCGAAGATCGTGGTGAACGCTCCCGGCGAGATCGCAGGCAAGAAACTCGCGGAATTGACCACGCCGTTGCTGGTAATCGCGGGAGCAGGTTGAATGCTTCCCAGCAGCCCATGCGACTCGACCGTATCCGGCCCCGCGATGCCGGCCGCAAAGTAGAGCGAATTGGCATCGCCGCCGGAAGGCGCGGCGCCGGGATTGGCGCGGCTTCCGTTTCCGAACGTGAGCCCCCACAGGCCCGGAGATATGAATCGCGGCACCCGTGCCATCCTGCAGCGCGCCGAGGAACTTTCCGCTCACCGGATCGAACGCGTTGATCGCACCGTCGCCAAAATTGCCCACCAGGAGCGCCCCTCCGAAGTCTCCGAACCCGGCGGGCGCGATCGCCATACCCCACGGCGAATTCAGCGGCCCGGCCGAAACCAGCCTCTGCAGCAGAAGGCCGTTGAGATCGTAGACGTCGACGTAGCCGTTTCCAGCGCCGCGCCACATCGTCGTGATGCTCGGCGTTCTGTTTCGCGTAAGTGACATAGAGCGATCCGCCGAGGTTCGGGATGTTGAAGGGCGCGAAGCCCGCGGGAATCGTGGGTCGGTGAAAGCTCCGGGCAGCGACAGCGAGTTCATCTGTCCGTCGAAGACGTCCACCTTGCCGTTGCCGAAATCGGCGGCGTAGAGCAGCGGGCCTTCCGAGCGGGTGGCGGTCGCGAGGCCTTTGTAGACCGCGCCTGCCGCGGACCGGTCCGCCATGATCGCGGCGGATCTTGCCGGCTGCGCCGTTCCAACCCGCGATCACGCCCTGCTCGCTGGAGAAAATGAAACTCGCCGGCGTGCCGCCGACAGGAAAGACGTAGTGTCGTTGACGATGATGCCCGACGGGGCGCCCGGGCCGAATGCGTGTGGTCCGGCATTGCTGACCCGGAGTCGTCGTGCCGGCGGGTCCTGGCACGCCGACAATCAAGGCTTCGGCGTTGCCGTTGCCGTCATAGAGTGCGGAGAGTCCTGCTCCGTTCAGGGAGACCCAGAAGGGGCTGGTGGGCGACGCCACAATGCCCCACGGATTGATCAGGCAGGGTCGAGATGGTCCGCCATCCCCGCGATGTCCGAAACCAGATTGTGCTGAACGAATTTGTTCGCGGCGCCGCACCAGCCTGCGCACGCGAATACGAGTGTTCCAGAGAGTAGTAGTTTCCGCATAATGATTGTCGATCCTTTCTTTTACTGTGCGCCGTCTGCTCTGGGCGTGCTTAACAACCTGCTGTCCGATTTGTCCGCCCTGGATTAAGCCCTGGGCGACGTCGAACATCGAGTGAATCTGGGCGTAGAAGGTGGAATTGCCGGCATCCTGTGCCATGGCTGCAAACGACTGAGCATCATTCGGAAACAGATAACTCAGCACCGCCGACGCCGCTCCGGATGCGCAGGCATGTCCCGGATGGAAAACCCGGATGCTGCGGCAGCGCGAAGACGGGAACGATGGTGGGATCCGCCATGGGAGGCCGCAATTCGAGATACGTAAATTTGGTGTCCCAGCAGGCGATGGTGGCATCGTGTTGCGCTACCGCTTCCAGAGCGTACACGCGAGCGGCGCGAGGAGCATTGCCGTCGAGATGATTCTGGAAGATCTCCAGATTCACCGTATCGAGCCAGGGAGTCATGAAGGAAGGCTGCCAGAACCACGCCGAATGATTCGTAGCATTGGTGCGCACGAAATTCTTCACGATTGCGACCTGCGCCTGAAAATCGGGAGAAGTCGCCGCGGGAGGCGCGGGCAGCCGGAATTGGCTGCCGGATGAGAGAGCCCACGGCTTCCACGAACCGGCCAGCGGCGTGACCGGCGTCGCGCTGCTCCACACTCCCGGCGCGGAGGGGAAGGAGCCGGTGAACGGCGTGCTGGAGCCGTCCGCCATCGCATACGCGATCACCATCTGGCCTACCTGCCTGCCGAGTTGCAGTCCCGCGGCCACATCGCTCGGAAAGCCGCGCCGGCGAATACGCGAGACCGCGCCGCCTCTTCCGCAAGATCGGTGTACGTCTCGGCCATCGCGGGGAACAGGTAAGCCATCACCACCGAAGCGCCCCCGCCGACCACCGCATGCTCGGACGGATAAGCAGGGACATTGGGAATCGTGGTCAGCGGCTTGATGCTGGAGTCCATTGCGCTCGGCGACGGACGATTCCATGCGTATTTCGAGTCCCATGCCGCGATGGTTGAGTCGTAGATCGCCACGCTGACCAACGCCATGCCGCGCGTGAACAGCGGCGCCGCCACGTTCTGCGCAAGCATCTGCTGCGACGCAAGCTGCATCCATCGATAGCCGGGAGGCGCCGGCATCCCAGTAAGCAACTTGGGCCTTGGTGTCCGCAGTCGACTCCGCCATCAGGCTCTTAATCGTTTGGATCTCCGCAGCCGAAGCCGCCGCGTCGGGCGGTGCGGCAAGCCGTATCTGGTTAACCGCCGGCACCACCCAGGTTCTCCATGTGCCCGCCGCCGGTTCGATTTGGGCGCAAAGCCCCGACGCCGAAAGCGCGGCCATAATCAAGATTTGATGTATTTGCAAATTTCGCCTCACGTTACTCGTAGACTCGTGGGCTAGTTACTTATTCCGAACTCGTAGTGACTTTACACCTCGATTGAGCGGAATTTAACAGTGGATAGTCCCAGCCCCTTAACAGACAATGCGGAATATTCTCCCGCTAGCGACAGTCGGTAGAGATGCAGCGTTCCTCGGGCCGCCAGAGGTCACGGTTTCTTCCCCTTCGGGCCTGGACTCGCTCAGCGCAGCCGGGCCCCTTTTTTGACGCGGATGAAGCGGCTATGGAACAATCGGACACACTTCTGGCACCAGGGCCGTATAGAGTGTAAAGTGCAAATTCCGGCCAGAACGCTTTTGACTCGGTTGGGGAATCTTCCGCTTCCTTTGGAGGCAATACACTTTAGGAGCTTGCCATTCTACTCTTGTTGCTCATGCTACGCCGGGCCGGCGAGATCGAATTATCGCCCACCATCGAGTTGCAGCAGGTGCCGCGAACAGCGACGAACCTTTGTTCAATGCCGAATTCCGGACTGGGTAAAGCGATCTCCTATTTACTGAATCACTGCCTGAAGCTGACACTCTTCCTCAGGCAAGCCGACGCGCCTATCGCCAACAACCTTCGAGCGCGCTGAGCATCTTTGTGCTTCGCGTAGAAGAGCGACTGCCACCGACCGACCAGCCATGTGGCAACTCGCGCACAAGGAAGCTTTACGAATGGAGGAAACCTCTGGCTGCGGGGCTTGTCGGCGTTGATCGGAATTCCGGAACCGGCGATCACGGAACCTGGCGGGCATCGGCAACGTGGGAGCGAATCCCATGCCTCGCCAGGTCTCTGTCTGGCAACATTGGTTCGTCGATGAATCGAGAGTGAATCTCCTGATCCACCGGATGTCCTACGATGCGTCGAAGGATCGGAGCGACCGATCAGAGGGCAAACGTGGCCGCGCGATCCGATGAATCGTGAAGGCTTACTTCTTCACCTTGTCGTCGGGCGCCATGCCCTTCATTGTGTCGTCGGACATCTTTTCCGGCATCTTGCCGCTCTTCATCATGTCGTCGGATGTCTTGGCGGGCATCTTGCCCTTCTTGGCTCGCTTCTTGGACTGCTTGGTCTTCTTGCCGTCCGCCATTTTGCCGTCCGACATTTTGTCGCCCGACATCTTGTCCTGGGCCATTTGGCCGTTCTTCATCTTGTCCTGGGCGATCGCGGCAGTTGCGAGGCCCAACACGATCATCAGCGTGGTCAGTTGCTTCTTCATAGTTGTTCTCCTTGTGTTTGATACCGAACTCTTGCGGCCTGTGGCCGCTTTGGCCCGCGCCGCTGGCCCGCCCCTGATCCTGCGCCACGCGCACGGCGGCCGGGAACAGATCATGCACGGACGGGAGGCCATTCGCTTCGAGCTCTATGACGGCGGCTACTCGCAGCTGAAACTGGTGGTGCTGCCGTGGCGGACCTAAGAGCCAAACCAAGATAAGTGCGCCCGCTGCGGACCGGCGTACTCAGCGGGCGCGTACCTGGCTTAATTGAGCCGTTGGACGATCGTGCAATTGATCGAGAAGCCGGAGCTTCCGAATTTGCCGCCGCCTGGGCCCGTAATCAGGCCATCCTGGACGAATGTCAGGATCTGGAATTCTTCACGCACCTGACCTCGATAGCCCTTGTTGATTGCGTCTTGTGTCCATTCGAACAACTGGGCGTCCCATGCGGGACTGTAATCCAATGCGTTCGTCGGTATTCCGCCCACGACGTTATTGGGCCGAAAACCATCCGCCAGATCCGCGGACAAGCCTTGCCGTTGTGGATTTGCGCAGCCTTGGGCCCCGTTGGTGGAGATGAAGATGCGCTCAATCGGGCTGGAGAAGGTGTCATCACCGCCCAAATGGAGCGCCGCCATCAAAGGAGCGAAGGTATTGTGCTCGATTGCGGCTCCCAAGGGTATGCTCGTGTCCATCGACATGTACCAGACCGGCTTTCCAAAGCTGAAGCCGTTAATCAGGTTGATGGTCACGGTCATGTTCACCGGATCGATCGCCACCACCTGATCGTGCACCTTTGAGTAATCGACATTGCCGTTCGGGAAGCTGATGTCGTTGGCGTTCACATCGAAGGCAACGATCGGGGCGTTATAGATAACGCCGCCGGCATTGACGATCTGAACAAACGGACTATAGTCCTTGTCGCCGACAGCGCCAGGCTGAGAAGCAGTCGGAGGGAACTCCTGGCCCACGGGGCCTGGCGTGATACTGCGGACCGGCGAAAAATCAACCGTTCCCTTGTCGAATACCAAGTCCCCGTTCTGATCCAGATTTGCGGTTCGTGCGGCGTTGGCCATGAAGGTCATCTTTGCTGAAAAATTCAGGCCCAGTTCAGCCGCCACATCGGCATCGTCAACGTCCGTCAGGACATACCAGACGTTCTTCCCGTTCTTCAGATGTCCCAGATATAGGGGAATCGTGATCGTTCCTTTGGTTGCATCAACCGGACCGGTCTTGAGCAATTGAACCGGACCCACCAGGCTCTGATTGGTCGTCGAAGGCGGCGGTCCGAAGTACGAAAGATTCGACCGTCGTGCCAACCGAAGGCGGAGCCGGAAACAAGTTGCAGCCCGGACCCGGGCCAATCGGTCCCGGTCCGGGACCTTGTGCCGTGTTGGGGTCTCCTGCCGCGGTCGCGTCGGCGATATCCGCGGGATTGATCCGCTGAATCGTCCCTTGGGACGCCTTGCGCGGCGTGCGAAGCCGTGGTGAATCTTGCGCCATGGCCGTCATGGCCAGCATGATCGCAACTCCCGAAGCCATAGTGCGTGAAGTTAGACGTACGTTCAGATTCTTACAGTTCAAGTGAGACTCTCCTCTTTGTCAGAAATGGGCCGCGACGTCCAGCGCCACAGTGTGCCTAAATGCCCGCCCACTCTATCGTTCGCTTGGGGCTTTGGAAAGTTACGCGGTCCTGACTCCACCCGATAGAAGAATTCTTTCGAGCCTTTTCTTGAGTTGAGGGAATATTTGGCGGACGCCACGGCATTTAACATTAAGCAATCGGGCCACACGATACTGCGGCTCCAGCGAATCGATGTCTAACTTTGAGAAAGAGGTATACTCCGTGCATCGCATTTTCCCGTCATCCGTTGTGCCTGTTCTGGTCATGGCCGCCACGGCTCGGTTGGTTGCCGCTACGCCGCCCATGGTCGGCGATAAGGCTCCCGACTTCGCCCTGTCGACCGTACAAGGCAAGACCGTCCGATTATCCGAAGTGGCTGCCAAGGGTGCCGTTGTGCTCGTCGTCTTACGAGGGTACCCTGGCTATCAATGCCCTTACTGCAATCGCCAGGTGCAGGATTTCATCAGCAAGTCGCAGGGTTTTATCGACGCCGGAGCGCGTGTGATATTGGTCTATCCGGGTCCCCCGGATAAGCTGGCCGCTAAGGCGACGGAGTTCACTACCGGCAAGATGCTTCCAGACAACTTTGACCTGTTGATCGACCCCGGCTACGAATTCACAAATCTCTATGGCCTGCGTTGGGACGCACCCCACGAGACGGCGTACCCCTCGACATTCTTGATCGACCGGCATGGTGTCGTCTTCTTTAGCAAGATTGTCAAGGAGCACGGCGGCCGCACCACCGCGGCAGAAATTCTAGACGCATTGCCGAAACCGAAATCGGGTCAATAGCGCCAAAGTCTACTACTTTGCTCGCCACGCCCGAAGCGGCGCAGGCCGTTCGATGTCTGTCACCCCTCGGCGATTTCGGGTTCCGGCGTGTACCCTCGCAATTGCGCCATGAGGAGCTGATCATCCATCAACTGAAGTACCCGCATGACGACGCCGATGTCGATATCAACGTGATCTTCCCGATCGAGCGGCTTCAGGAATTGGCGGCCGAAGGAGTTCTGGGCGGGCTCACTGACAATTTCTTCAGCTCCATCGGTTATAACTGGACCCGGAGAAGTTCGAGCGGACCGTTGCCCGCGACATCGCTGAGGCCCGTCGTGTCGAGGAAAGAGCCGATGTGGCGTTGTTGGCGCCCGCTTGACACATCTGCCATCAGTCCGTGGGACTGATCCAACGTTCGATTGAGGCTCGCGGTGTGCCAACGGTTTCAGTCTCTGTTGCCAGGGACGTCACCGAGGCGATTAATGCCCCCCGTGCGATTCTCCTGGCCAATGGGCCATCATTTTGGAGTTCCCTTCCATCGAGACATCCAAAGACGGGTATTGTTTGAAGCATCGAAACTATTGGAGACTGCGACAGAATCCGGCACGATCCGCGACATCCTTATCAGATGGGCCGAGGTTCGCCGCGAAGCAAAGACGCTCACCGATCAGGGCCGTAATCTGTAACTGGACTCGGATCGATAGTGACGCCACTTTCCAACCACCTCCACCGCCGCGCCGACCGCCAGACCTCCCAACGCGCTGAGTAAGATCACGCCCAAGTGCCAAACCAGGATGTGGTAGAGGTTCAAGTTGGGACAATGGACTTCCAGCACCGTAACGCCAATGAGCCCGGCGAACCCGCCGGTGGTTGCTCCCATCAGTTTCGGAGATTGTGCAGCCCCGCGGCGCAGCCACAACCAGGTCAAAACTGCTCCGGGAATCGTGTACTTGAGGCCGGAACTCAGGCACCACAGACCGCTCGAAACGAATGCCTTCTCCTCCCGCGAGTGAAACACCGCCATCATCGCGACCGCGACCAGCAACAAAACACCCGCGGGCAAGAGATTCGGCGATACTGAGTACTTGCTGCCGGGCCGCATCTGCCGGGCCATGGAGAGCGCGAGGGCGCCAGCGCCAAGAGCCAAGCTTGCAAAGACGACAATCTTAGCCGAGACGCTTAGAACATTCCATCCATACGCGTGAAGTTGAATGGAGCCCCGCGACCGCCACCGCCAGAAAACTAATCGCGAAACCAGCCAGAAACACGCTGGAGGGGGCCAGCGGCCGTACCGGTCTCAAGTCTCGCAGCAGAGAACCGTGGATCAGCCTCACTCCGCTTTCTGAAGGCTGCCGGATCTCCGGGCCTTCAACCAGCACTCGCATTACCTCACGACACCGCTCGCACCGGCCAATGTGTTCGGCGGCTTCCGGGGGTAGTGCCGAATCCCTGGACCGCGAGTTGATCACACCATCCATATCCCTGCAGGTCATTGAGCAACCCCTTTTCGTTCGGTCTGCTTCGGTGTCGCCGGCATCAGCAGGCTGCGCAGCCTTTCATATGCGCGGTGGGCCTTCTGTTTCACGGCGCCTGGGGTAGAAGCGGTAGCACACGCAATTTCTTCGATGCTGAGTCCGTTCACCTTCAGCATCACTAAAACCTCACGCTGGCTTTCGGGAAGGGCCGCCACCATTTCGTCGAATGGCGGCAGATCGGTCCCTTGGTCGGTCTGCGCTTGAAGTTCGGGCAACACGTCGGTTCCCACTTCGCGCGACGAAATGCGGCTTCGCTTCCGATAATTGTCGATTCGTACACGGTGAGCGATTGCGTACACCCAGGGAAGAACGGGTTCACCCGGGCGGTACGTATGCCTGACCCGGTGGATGCGTAGCCACACTTCCTGGAGCATGTCTTCGGCTTCGTTCGTGCTGCCCATTTGAGAGGCAAAAAAGCGGTAAAGCTGGGGGCTGAGAAGATCGACCAGGGCCGCCGCCGCAGACGCATCCGCCTGTTGATACAGCGCCATCAGATGCTCTGCCGCGTGTCCGCGAGGCACCACGGCACCAAGGCCGGGTTGGACCGCATCAGTCTGCATGGCGTGCTACTTCAGATAATTCGCTGCGACAGGCCAAATAGTTACGGCGACTCTGTATTCTCGATCGCGCCGTTGCTTTTGTGGCTGTTCGCCCGGACCGGCCCCGGCGACTACCGTACCCGACGCGATTACCCACGTCTTCCATTTCCCAGCACGAGGCTCTACCTGGGCCGGCAGGCTGCCGCTCGGGACCAATAGTCCGCTTACGAGTGGCCCGGCCCTAAACATTAGGCTCGAGGCTCCTCCAGTCGCCCCGTGACTGATGTGGTCGGACTGAAGACTGCTACGCGCAGACGAAGATTCCTTAAGTACGAGGCCTGACCTCGGATGAGCCAAGACACCCTACATCTGCACAGACCGATCAAGCACAGGGAATATTCCTCGAACCATCCCGCGTCCTACCTCACATCGCAGGACGCGCAGGTCACACCAGCACGTGGCCGCGAGCCTTCCATCCCGGTCTACTCCATCTGGGCATTCGACCTCACCTTCCAACAGTCTGTGGCACAAGTACCGCATTGGCATTGCCGGCGCGGCCGGTTCGAATCGGTCTCGTCAACGCAGACCTGAGGTGCGCCCGCGCGCGCGCCAGGCGCGACATTACCGTACCGAGCGGGATTTGCAGCCGACTTGCGACCTCCCGGTACTGCATTTCGGAAACGACCGCCATCAGCAGCACCTCGCGAAATTGCGGGCGCATTCCTTCGATGGCGGCCGCCAAATGGTGGTCGCTGAATACGTTCATGCTCGCTTTGGTGGCGGCAGCACAGGTTTCCAGAATTTCCTGACTCCGCGGATCGATGCGGCATCGCCCGCTCCGCCGCAGCTCATGCTTTACAATGTTTATCAGAATCGCAAGCAGCCACGCCCGCCCGTTTGTGCCCGGCGTGAACTGGTCGAAGATTTGCCAGGCGCGGAGGCATGTCTCCTGGACTGTATCCTCGGCAGCGCTGGCATCCCTTAACATATGCAAAGCCTTGCGATAGAGGACGGCCAGATTGGGCAGCGCGATCGCCTCAAATTCTGCATTGCGATTCAGGCTGACGTGGCGAGAATCAATGTCCCCCCGCAGGGGTTCGCTTTCGATGGCGTAACAGGTTGTTCCCACATCGTTTCATTCGTCCGATCGGTTGAAGAGTTACGCCTCATCTCGTGAGCCCTCCGAGTGAAGTCAGAAGCGCAGCGTGACTACTGTGGCCCCCGGAGCGAAGGATTAATTAGAATCGCCCGAGGAACTGCTCCCATGACCTGCCGCGAGATGGACTGGATCATCACATCGTCTTCACCAACGTCGGGATTACCGCCCGAGGCCGTCGTACACTTTGCCGAGTGTGACCGCTGTTGGCGCCTGCTCGGCATACTGGACGAGAAGTGCCCGTCCTCGCTGCCTTCCGGAATCCAAATGGAGCGCATCGCGGCGACGCTCTCCAGGGACCTGGCCCCGGTGCAGCCTCTAGCGAGGGCGAGCGTATTTCTCGTGGGATTGGCTCTGGTGTTTCTGGTTTCAGTTGCGCTCGGATCCTGGTTGCTCGGAACGAACGGTTGGCGACAACTCGGCATGGTTCAGAAGATCGTGGTGCTGGTGCCGCAGTCTGCCTGCGCAGGTCTGCTGGCCTCGTCCCTGGTTCGGCTGATGGTGCCTGGAAGTAAACACCCGATCTCCCCAATGCTACTGCCTGTCGGCGTATTGTCACTACTAGTGGTTGCTATCCTCCTCACATTCTCATCGCACCCCGAATCACGTTTTATTGCGACCGGGATCGACTGCATGCGAACCGGTCTGGCATATGCCGTTCCTGCGGCGGTCGCATTCTGGTTGTTACTTCGGCGTGGAGCGATTCTGGCTCCGGGGCTGACGGGCGCAACGGCCGGCGGATTGGCCGGTCTTGCCGGCATGGGCGTGCTGGATATGCGATGTCCTAACTCAAACGCTTATCACATTCTGATCTGGCACGTGGGCGTGGCGATGGTCGCGATGGCTGGCGGCTTTGCGGTCGGCCGCTGGTCGAACTGGCGCCGTAACCGTTTTGCGTATTTGGCGAAGTAACGGGTGTCAGCCATTTTGCGTTGAGAAGGGTGCAGAGGGAACGAATCGATGTCTGAACTTGGCTTGGTGTTTGCAATCTCGGCGGTGGCCGCAATCGCGCCTCTGGGCGCTCAGTCGGACACTCACAACGGGCAGGTTCCCGTGTTGTTGGAACTGTTCACCTCGGAGGGGTGTTCGGACTGCCCGCCTGCCGATCGGGTGCTGGAAGCTCTGGATCGGACTCAATCGGTTGCTGGGGTCGAAGCGATCGTACTGAGCGAACATGTGGACTACTGGAACCACTTGGGCTGGAGGGATCCCTACTCGTCGCCGCAGTTCAGCGCTCGCCAGTCTGCGTATGCAAGTAAGTTCCACCTCGATAGCGTCTACACTCCGCAGTTGGTCGTGGATGGCAGACTTCAGTTTGTCGGCAGCGACGGACGTGAAGCGAAAGCTGCGATCGAGAAGGAGCGCCGCGAACAGAAACTCGCTATCGCAATCTCACACGTCGTACGCACTAGCGATCAGGTCACGGCGCACGTCGAGATCCCCGCGACGCAGAATCAGCCTGCGGCCGGGCCCCTGTCCTATATGTGGCCCTGGCTGACAACAAGGCCGAATCCCAGGTAGCGCGCGGCGAGAACGCGGGCAGGGCTCTGGCTCATGTGGCCGTAGTGCGATATCTTGCGCAGGTGGACACGATTCGTGGGGACAATGCAGTCGATAAACAGGTCACCCTCTCGATCCAGCCGGGCGTAGGAACGAATGGGCTGCGTATCGTCGCGTTCCTGCAGGATGCTGGTTCCGGCCATATACTCGGGGCAGCCGTGCATAAGCTGCCGTAAGCGAGAAGATATGAAGATTGAGAGTCTGCACGTGGTCTTCCGCGGCTTCGCGGATCTTGCGCTTGATGTCTACGACCACGAACTTCCACGGCTGTGATTCGCGCCGCTGGGAGCCAATGAGGCAACCACGACTCGCATTCTCAAGTCGCGCGAAGCCCATAGTTGCTCATTGGCGGGGATGCGGGGAAGACCAGGGGAACATGTTTTGTATTCTTCCATTTGCGATCAATCCGTCAGGACCACAAGGTTTTGACGCTTACGGTTCACAGTCAGGAGTGTAACGTCTGGCCTCGCATAGTGGCCCGTTGGATCGAAGTTCTGCCTTTCCTCCGACACGCGCCTGTGGTCGAGGGTCGCCACCAGGAGAGTCTCCTCAGGGGGAGCCGGAGAAACTACCCATTCTCCATCCGGACCGGCCACGCACGAACCACCATCGGCCAGGACGTCCGCGCAAGCATCGCCAACCATCTTTCGCCACGCGGAGCCGGTGCCGATATCCTCGCGCCGCATCAATCCTGAGACCGATAGCACATACGACCGCGACTCCAAAGCGATGAAGCGGGTGATGTCGCGGGTATTGCGGCTCCCGCCAGGCCAGACTGCGACGTGCAGATCTTCGCCCTGTGCATACAGAGCTGCGCGCGAGAGAGGCATCCAGTTTTCCCAACAATTCAAGCCGCTCGCATGAAACGCGCGAAGTGGGTGGGTTCGCAATCCCGCGCCGTCACCTGCAGACCACACCAGGCGCTCTTCGTAAGTAGGCATCAGCTTTCGATGTACGGAACAGATTTGGCCATTCGGATCAATGAAGATCAAGGAGCAATATAGACTGTGACCGCCACGGTCGGCAGCGCGCTCCACCGTTCCCAGATAGATGGCAATGCGATGCGCTGCCGCCGCTGCACACAATCCATCGAGGTGCCCGGCCTCCGGCTGCACGGCTTGTTCCGCGTACTCGGCAAAAATGGACTTCTGCAGGGAGGAGTTGAATCGTGCTCCATCCGTTAATTCCAACCAGAACGGATAACCGGGAACCAATGCTTCACCAAATGCAACCAGATGGCAGCCTTGCTCACTAGCCCGTTCCACGTAGGTTTTGACTTTGAGAATCGTGCGCTCTCGGTCCAGCCACACGGGCGCGATCTGCGCCAGGCCAATTCTTAGCAGGTGGTTATCTTCTGTGGGAGGTGTCATCACTAGTCGACTCCTTGAGTGTACCCGAGACCGGTCGTAGTGCTGAACTACCTCCGTAACCGAAACCGCGGGTGGCCGAATTGTTATACAGAGCGAGCCTGGGAGGGCCAATGACCAAATACGACATCGACATTTTCAAAGCAATTCTGGAGGCCAGGCAAGCCGACGCGTCAAGAACCTTGCGCAGCCGTGAAGGCATCATCGTCGAGAAAAGTGCTGACGATCTCGACGAGATCGAGCGCGCCGTCTCGCGAGACATTGCCATTCAGAATCTGGACCGCGAATCGAGAATGCTTCGCGACATCCGGAATACCTTACAACGGATTGACCAGGATACGTTTGGCAGTTGCCTGCATTGTCAGCAGGAGATCAGCCTGAGGCGTCTGAAGGCTGTGCCGTGGGCGAACCTGTGCCTGCCTTGCCAGGAGGCCGCGGACCGTGGTGATGAGACGGTCATCGATACCGTCCGGACCTGGCTCGACGATGCAGCGTGAGTTGCGGAATAGGTTCGTCCGCTCCGTAACTTTGTGTGCGGTGCGGGCGAACTATCAGGTATGCGAATGAACTCTTGTAGAGTTCACCTTCGCAGTGAACAGGAGCTGGCAAGTGACCATGACGAAACTAATCGTAGCCTATCCACAACCCGCGAACGTGGAAGACTTTGAGAGGGCGTATCAGGAAGAACACGTACCCTTGGCGCTGGACAAACTGCGGGGCATGACGAAGCTTGTTGCCACGAAAACCATAGCGTCGCCGCAGGGGACCCCGGCATTCTACCGTTTGGCGGAAGTGTACTTCCCTTCCATGA
The DNA here is from genome assembly GCA_963815475.1 of uncultured Solibacteraceae bacterium. Taxonomy (GTDB): domain Bacteria; phylum Acidobacteriota; class Terriglobia; order Bryobacterales; family Bryobacteraceae; genus Sulfopaludibacter. Next base: position 6,417,320 of record CAWFHD010000003.1, read on the forward strand.
AAGCTCTTGAGGAGTGCGCCGGCTCGGAAGGAGGAAAGGAAACGCTGGCAAATGCAATGAAGATTTCCTCTGGCGGTCCGCCTGTTATCATGATTGCCGAAGAAGAGACCTTCAACTTTTGACCCAGTTTCCATTCAGGAGGTCACATGCCGGAAGTCGTTTATCGTTCCCAAGTCCGAATTGAACGGGTGAAGGGGCCGGTTCACAGAGCGTATCTGCCGGCGGAATCGCAGCCGGTGACATTTGGGGTTCACGGCGCAGTCGCTGAGCATTATAAGGTGCCAGCGGCGGTTTTGGAACCTCACGCGACGACGTTGGATTACATTGTCGCCGCAGCCGCCGGCTGACTCACTGGAACCTTTGGAGGCGCGCTGGAGGCGCGTCAAATCGATGCATCTGCCGGCCGGCTTGTTTGCGAGGCGATTGGTGAGATCGAACTAGAGGACAATGTACTGGTCATCCGGCGGATTCATGTGCGGCTGAAGCTTAAGGCGGAGGAGCGGCACTGGGAAACCGTCCGCCGTGTGCACGGCTTCTTCGCCGATAAGTGCCCCGTTTATCGAAGTCTGAAGGCGGCGATTGTCATCAGCACGGAGTTGATTGTGGACGCGTTTTCTGAGCTTGTTTGACGATGGTATTCGAACGTATCATTGACCCGCAGATTTCTCGGACGAGGCCTTCTTTTCTTCCGCCGCGACCAGCAGGCCCACGAGTTCCTTCAGGTCGGCTGCGTTGACATCAGACACCGCCCACCATGCCATGTCAGCCTCTGACCATCGCACTACGTTGTAGCCGCGCGCCGAATCAGAGCGAGGCGCGCGCGCGCTTCCCGACTGCGGCCATACAAATACGTTGATCACATGGCGCCCCCGGTTGTACACCAGCGCCGCCACGGTGCGCCCATCGATGTAGTCGAGCCGTCCGCCCGCCAGCGGAAATCCCGACGCGGAGAGATCGAAGACATCGGCGCCGAAATCGAGCTTCCCGGTAAACCACGGCTTAACCGTGTGACAATCGGACGAAGCGACGTCCGTGAGGTGGTTGGCCAGCAGCGACCGGTAATGGCTCGCCACGACCTCCTGTTCGATCGTATTGGCTGGGCGTACGCCGGTGATCAGCACCGTCGCGAGCGAAGCCGCGAGAGCCGCGGCGGCCGGCGCCCACACCATCGTCCAGAGACGCCGCTGTTTCGGGCGTGGCATGAGGCCCTCCACACGCTTCCTCAAATCGGTGGGAGCGGTGTAATACGGTGCGTTACTCGCGATCGCGGACCGCAGCATCCGCAAGCCCTTTGCTTGAGCCGCGCAATCGACGCACTCGGCCAGGTGCCGCTCGATTTCCACGCTCCGCGCCAGATCGAGTTCCTCATCGACATAGCCATCCAGCCACGAGAGCAACTCCGCGCAGTTCATTTCGGCGCTCCTGTCAGCACTAACAGCATCCGTTTGCGAGCGCGCGCCAGCCGCGACATCACGGTGCCGATGGGCAGTTCCGTCACCGCCGCAATCTGCTTATACGACATCTCTTCCAATTCGCGCAGCACCAGCACCTCGCGATATTCTGGCGGCAACTGCTCCAGGCAATCTTGAATCAACCGCCGGTCCGCTTCGCGTAACTGCATCGCTTCTGCATTCGGCCGCTGATCCGCGAGCGAGTCGAGGTCCCCCTCGAGGTCAATCATGGGGCCGGACCTCCGGTTCTTCCGCAGCCAGTCGTAACAGGTGTTGCGCACAATGGCCAGCAGCCAGGAGCGCCCGTCCTCTCCGTGAAAGCTGTCGAAAAACCTGAACGCGCGCAGGTAGGCTTCCTGTACCAAGTCCTGCGCGTCGTGCACATCACGCACCAGCCAGCGCGCGAGGTTGTAGGCGCTGTCCAGGTACGGCAAAACCGCACGCTCGAAGCGAACGGATTGTTCGGTCCTCAGCTGTTTCAGGCGCCCCCTATACCGAACTTTACCATCGCCGGTGCGGTTTTATTCCCCAAGCCGTCATTCCATGCGCCAGGTGATTTTGAGATTCGCCTGCGCCTGGCCCTACAGAGACTTCAAGAACGTGATCAGTTGCTGTTGCTGGGCCGGCGTCATCTGGGTGAACGCACGAGTCACGTGCGCGGCCTCATGCTTGTGCCGCAGAATCGCGTCCTCAAGCGTAAGAGAACCCAGATCATGCATGAATCGCGTCTTGATGTGCAAGCCCCACAAGGGAGCCGTCCGGAGCTTATTGGCGGTGTCTGACGGTCCTGCCTGCACGATCCCGTCGCCTGTTCCGATATCATGCAAAAGGAAGTCGCCAAAGGGATGGATCATTTTATTCCCGATCGCTTCAGAAACTGTGTACGTCCCACCGTTGATCACCGTCCCAGGCGCGGCCGTGACCAGGGTCGACACATGACAGATACCACAGCCGGCCATTTGAAATAGTTCGGCCCCGGCTTGGGCATCTGGTGTTTGCGCGAGCGCGGCGTAACGCGGGGGCGCCATCGTCCCGCGAATGAACTGAGCAAAGTGATCGATGTCGGCCAAACCGATGCTATCCGGGACATCTTCGGGGTCTGTCGTCACCTTGCAAACCGAAGTCACGTCCTTGGGACGAAGGCGGTTGGTAACACCCATTTCGTTGAGGTAGGCGTCCGCTGAGAAAGACAAAACTGTGGTTTGTTGGTCCTTCCAGCCGAATTTCCCGACGCCCATTTGGCCCGGCGCCTCGAGAATCGGAATCATGATCGCTTCGCCGTGAATGCGCCCACCGCTCTGATTGGTCTGGTCGGCCGCAATTTGCAAAAAGGTTGCGTCAGGCACCGCTTCCACGAAACCATCGCCCAAAGTATTGAGGACGGCTCGACGCGCCTGTATTGTTTCGGTCTCCGGAACGTGCTCCTGGGCCGTCTCGCAGATGGCGCGATCGTTCAGTATGGATCGTCCCGTAATAGTGGCGGCTCCGCCGTTGATCACCACGGTTGGATTCACGAAGTTTCCGTTCGCATCGAGGTGACCTACGCGTAGCTCCGTAAACTGGCTGGCGGTGCCGGTTACGCCGTTCTGATGGCACTGCGAGCATGACGCTGCATTGAAGACCGGTCCCAGACCAGTGGACGGGTCGTGAACACGTTCAAATTGCGCCTGATCTAAAGCAAAAGTGTCCCCGGGGGGCTCCGGTATTCCGTTGCTGGTGCTTTGAGATCCCGGCATTCCGGCGACGGTAGGTGTAGTAAAGCCTGTGGGCGCTTCAGTCGCCGTTTGTTGGGCGACCAGACCCGCTGTGATTAAGCTGCCGAAAGCAACCAAAGATACAAGAATGGATGTGCTTCGTGTCATGAACCCTCCCTCAAAAACCTCGACTTGTCTGCCTGGGGAGATATTCCTGCGCAGCCACCCGTTGCCGAATAATTAACACGCGCTCCTCCGGTGGACTTCAATCCGCGGAGGCCTTGTCCTTTGTATCAACCGTTCTCAGTCGCTTGCGCTCGTTATGCGCCCAGCAGTAGAGCCGCTGCACGTGGTAGTCAGAGACGCGGCCACGCAGCTCGGCATCCCGTGTTCGACGCTCAAATCGCGGATTCCAGCGCTAAAAATGGCCAAGAGTCGCTTCGCGGGCCTCGAAGCCATCGAGCGGAAGCCGGGACTCGATCACGTGTGGCCAGCTTGGGATACGCGTCTTCGATGCGTAGGTTGGACCGTGTCGGCTCTCGCTTTCTGGCGCACGATGGTTTTGGGGACGGGCGGCGCGGTCGAGAGGACTTGAACCTCCACACCCTTACGGGTACATGCACCGCAAGCGTGCGCGTCCCCTCCGTGAACTTCAAATTCTTTACACCAACTAGCTCAGACACCTACCTCAAGCTGATTTCGAACGGTCCGAAGCGTTCCTGAGACAGCTAAATTGCTGATTCTCCGTTGCGGACCGTTCCGTGGCGGTCCCCAGTGGCTCATGGCATAAGGTCCAAATAAGGTCCAAGAGTCGCGGACAACTTCTGCGACCAGCCCGAAGGACCTTGGAACCCTCGTAACGTGGGCTTACGCATTTGGATTCGTCGGACCCTTGTCGGTCGTTGCAATCGAATCTCTGGCTGCTTTTTCCCAGCGCCTTGCGGCCAGGAGCTTCCCCTGGGTCGCCGCTTGTGCTACCGCCCGGCTGCCCAGCTCCGGTTTTCTCTTCGGAAGGGCTTCCTGCGGAGATGCAAGCACGACGACTACGGGTTTGGCCCCGGGTGCCGGCGAGCTGATCAGACTTCGGAGAGCTACCCCGTTTCCCAGGGTCCCACCATTTAGTCTGGTTAAGACCATAAGCCAATGCGCATGGAAGGACGGAAAGAACGCATTTCAAGGGGTCTGAAGATCATACCGCACACCACCTCTTGCATTTTGTGCGGCTAATGTGCATAATACTAGTAACAGACCGCATAAACGAACAATACAGGCGCATCAAATGGAACACTTCGACATAATTCTGGCTCTGGCACGCATCGCGCTTGACGCGGAAGGCCCCAGAGCCACACATCAGATCGAGCGGCTGCGAGACGTGGTGGCACAATCCGACAAGGATCAGGCGGCAAAGCTCGGCCGGCTTCTGACACGGGCCGGGCGGCGCCACGCCATGGCGCCGCTGGCAATGGAAGAAATGCGAGCAACGGCGGAAGCGGCCCGCCGGCAACTCCCTGGAGAGGTGCTGTCGCCGTCAACCCCGCTCCCGACGGACCGGGAAAGCGGCACGCCGCTGGCACGCGTGATTTTCCCCAGCAGCATGGCCACGGACGGACCGATTCTCAACGCCCCGCTGGCCGCGGCCATCAGCGACCTTCTGGCGGAGTGGAAGCGCGGCGATGACCTAGCCCGCCTCGGCGCAAAACCTCATATGCGCTGCCTGATCTATGGACCGCCGGGTGTCGGCAAAACCAAGCTCGCCCGCTATCTGGCACAGCAACTCAGCCTGCCCTGCCTGGAGGTGCGTCTCGACGGCCTGATGTCGTCCTTCCTGGGCACCACGGCACGGAACATAGGGGCGCTTTTCGACTTCGCGAACCGCTACCGTTGTGTGCTCTTCCTGGATGAGTTCGACGCCGTGGCGAAGGCCCGTGATGACGTGCAGGAAATCGGAGAGATCAAGCGCGTGGTCAACACGCTGCTGCAGTCCATCGATTCCCGCAACGGCCTGGGCATCACCCTGGCCGCGACCAATCACGAGCACCTGCTGGACCCCGCGGTATGGCGGCGGTTCGATGCCCGCATAGAAATTCCGAAACCGGACCCGGACGCCCGCGAGCAACTGCTGAAGGACTTCCTCAAGCCCGTTCGCCTGGGTGCCGGCGAAACCCGGTTCCTGGTGTGGGCAACGGACGGCATGAGCGGCGCCGATATCGAAATGCTGGTCGATTCCGGCAAGCGCTTCTTCGTCCTTCACGGACCATCGGAAGGGGAGGGCGAGAACAATACGGAGCGGCCGGACGTGTCGAGAACAGCCCGCGGTCCGCTCATTCTGGAAGCGCTGCGCCGCCAGGCGACGCTTAACGCCCGGCTCTTTGCGCCCCACCAAGCGAAGCTGTTGACCGGTCCGGTCGATGCCCTTGATGAGGCCCTGGAGCAGGTTGGATTGAAGCAGGCCGAACGCGGATCAGTCCTCGGCCTCTCTCAAAGTGCCGTCTCACGGCGCAAGAAGCGCGGCGAAGAAGGCGAAGGACTGAAGGACAACGCAGATGCCTGAGAACAAGCCTGATCTTCGTCCGATTCAGGTCTTCCTGGAGACGAAGCGATTCATCGAGTTGGAAGAACCCCAGCCCTTCGGCGGCGGCACGAAAGACTTCTTCCAAGGCAACGACCGCGGCTTTGCCACGCACAAGGCGGAAATCACGGCGCGAGTCGCCAGCGTCGCCGATGGCATGCGCCGGAGCAACCAGCCGGGCGGGTTCATCAAGGTGCGCCAGCGAGAGGAAGCGCTCGCGAAAAGTTACCGCCCGCTTGGGTCCTTGTTCACCCCGTCCAACCGGTTCGCCCTGGTGGGAACCGAGGGCGTGGGCGAGCTTCTGTTCCAGGCGACGCCGGCGGCACTCGACCGGCTCGCGGGCATCATCGAGACCAAGGCAGAGCCGACGCCCCGCATCGTCAAAAACAAGAAGACCGGCAAGGACGAGCCCCGCGTGTCGGGGTATCGCAGCGAACTGGGCGGCATCGAGGATGTCCGGCTGCACAGCGCCACGGACAAGGTGAAATTCTCCGCCGAAGAGGCTGTGCACTGGATGCAGCAGCCGAACGTGATCGGCGGCTACATTGTCGAGCTGTTCCGGCCGGACCGGAACGTCGCCACCAATGAAATCGACGCCCTGGTTGCCCAGTTCAAGCAGGGATTGGAGCGGCTGCAGGGAGGCCTCCTGGTGCGGCCGTTCCTGCCCTCGACCTCGACAGTCCAGTTCGGCGAACCGAGCCTTGCCCTCTCCGTTCAGTTGATCACCGATCAGGAGCGCCGCTCGATCGAGCTGCCGTTCCTGGTGGACGGCCGCGCAATGGAAATGACCGAGGCCTCGTTACCTGCCGGGATGCGGGGAGTGCGCGCCGATCTGACGCTGGCCCGCCATACCGAGTTGCTGGCGTTGCTGGCTGAGCAGGGGCTCGTGAGGTCGGTGGAACTGCCGCCGGTGCTCGAAACCACGCCGGCGGTCGTGGGCGCCAACCTCGGCCCCGCGGCGATCGGGGGGCCTGCGGCAAACGTGGATTACCCTACGTTGGCGGTCATCGATGGCGGCGTTTCGGCGGCGCTCGATGCCTGGAAGGTCGGTGATGCCGGCCTGGTGCCGCCCGGTGACCGCGATGAAAGCCATGGCACTTTCATCGCCGGCCTGGTCAGCGCGGCGAGCGCTCTGAACCCTCTCTTGAGCGGGCACTCGAACCGGCCGGGTGCAAGTTCTTCGATCTCGATCTTTTCCCGCGTCGCGAACTGCGAAACGCCTATTACCCGGATATCGAGGAACTCTTCGACGTTCTCGATGAAAAGGTGAAACTCGCCAAGCGCGATTTCCGCGTGCGCGTCTTCAACCTGAGTTTTTCGCTTGGACAGCGAACCTCGCGCCTGGCCTACTCGGTCGCGGCCGACCGGCTGGATCGGATCGCGAGAACCAACGACGTGATCTTCGTCGTCGCCGCCGGCAATCTGGTGGGAACCACTCGCCCGCCGTGGCCTGAGAAAGCGGAAGACGCGGCAACGATGCTGGCGGGGTTCGGAACGCAGGATCAGCAGATCACGGCACCCTCGGAGCACATCCTCGGCCTCACCGTGGGGGCGGTGAACCCGCCCGGCATGGCCGGGCATGTGGCGCTGATGCCCACCACTTACACCCGGCGCGGGCCTGGTGTCGGCGGCGCCCGCAAGCCGGACCTCGCCCATTTCGGGGGCGCAAATGTGCGGGGAAGCAATCAGACCGGCTTGATCTCGCTGACCCCCATCGGCGACGCCGTGCACAACTGCGGCACCAGCTTTGCCGCCCCGCTGACCGCGGCGACGCTGGCCACCCTGGATCAGCGGCTGGAACGTCAGTCATCGCGAGAGACCTTGCTCGCCCTGCCGGTGCATCGGGCGCGACGGGCAGACGCCCTGAACAAACGCCCCCTGCGTCATGTCTCGCGCGAGTTCGTGGGCTTCGGCATGGCGCCCGCGGCCGATATCATCCTGAACGACGAGCCGCACTCGGTGACGCTGGTCTTCAGCGACCGGCTGCTTGCCAAGCAGCGGCTTGAGTTTCCCTTCGCCTGGCCGGTCTCCTTGGTCGGCGCCGAGGGTTCGTGCCGCGGTCTGGCTGAAGTGACGTTGTGCTATACCCCGCCGATCGACCCCGATCACCGGGAAGAAGCAATCCGGGTGCAGTTGGAAGCCCACCTCCACCAGGGAAAAATCGACCAGGAGACGGGCGAGGAGGCCTGGGAAAGTCGCCTCCACCAGGATGCCGGCGACGTGCCCCAGGGCATGAACAAGACCGAGAGCTACTTGATCAAGACCGGTCTCAAGTGGTCCCCCATCAAGCGCTATCAGGTGTCGATGCCGGAAGGGCGGGGCGGCAGCTCAAACTGGCGGCTTTCGCTTGAAAGCCTGGTGCGGGCCGGGGTGGCATTCCCCACGGACGGCGTGAGGTTCACGCTGATGCTGACGATTTCCGATATCGACGCTGCCGCGGCGATCCGTGAGGAAATGCGTCTCGACCTGCAAAACAAGGGCATAGTGCTGGCGGATATCACCGTCGCCCACCGGCTGCGGCCACGGCGGACCACGTGATGAGTCTTGCACGCGCCGGCGGAACTGGAGCGCGACGGGAACGGCCCGGTTTCGCCGGGATCGCGGGAAGTGAAAGGAAGGTTAGAAGATGGCTGTAAATTTCATGACGGACAATGCACAGGCCCTTCTTGACAGCTTCGACGCCAGGATCGACCAGAGCGAGGTGAAAGGAAAGATCACGACATGGGAAAAGAGTGACGATGGGAAATACTACACCCACACCTCTGTTGACTGGCATAAGAAGGCCTGGTTCAAGCCCAAGGTGGAAACAGACCGGCTGGTCTTTAACATCCTTAAGCCTAAAAATGCAAACATCTCGACTGTCGTCTATGGCTATTATCATGGCCATCTGATCGAGACATTCCTCAACCATTTTGATGAGGATTTTCAGACCGGGAGAGCGACGGCCAGTGCCACCTCCGGTGACAACTGCACTGGTTGAGGTCCACCTGAGCCACGGCGGACCACCTGATGAATTTGCAGCTTACTTTTGAGGAAAGGAGGAAAACCAAATGGCAAAGCAACCTGGTCTCGACGATCGGCACCGCGATGAAAATGGGCAGACTCGTGAGAAGAACAGCAACACCCGCATTGATACGTTGCGGGACACCTACGGCGATGATTTCGCCGCCGGCCTGCGGGGCGACGCCCACTTGCGGACGCTACTCGATCGCACCGGCAGCAACTCGCTATCCGATTACCTGCGGAACCGGAGGAAGTAGCCGGTGACGCGCGCTCAGGGGGCGTCGGTGTCCTCGCCCAGCTCGGCGAGCATGAGCCGGACACCGCCCGCCCCGTCGTCTTAGCAGGAGCCACAGACAAGCAAGGCGTCGGGCTTCGCCCATGCGTTCTGGCCGCATTTGGGGCCGCTTAAGCGCCGACGCCGTTTAGGCGTCCGCCAGAATGGGGCGGACCAACCGCTATCCCGTCGTGAAATGCGTCCCAAGGAACTCTGCGAGACTCAGTTCTTGCAGTCCCTTCGATACCGGCATCAGCTAACCAGTGGAACACACGGACAACCGCGCGGCGGGAAGCCCGTCATCAGTTGGGCGAAACGCAAGATGAGACGATTCTGGATGTTGTCGTCGGCATCAAAGCCGCAATCGAAGGAATGTCGTGAGCACGCGATCAGCCGAGTCCGACCATGATCGTTGGCACCTGCGGAGCGGTTCCCTCTTGCTGGGCAGATCCCGAGAATGCCTGCGAGGCAGCGTCGAACTTGATCACAACCGTCACGCCAAGCACCGCGACTTCAAACGGTTCGTCGCCGCGAGCAGCGAAGGTCACATTCTCCCGGCCGAGCACCAGCAGCGTCCCGCGCACTATCGAATCCGCGACAGGGTCGGCCACCAACAGAAATCCCGTAGCTGTAGCCGCGCCGAGGTCCGCCTTAAATGGCCGGATCTTCACCCACGGGCAGTCGCCCTTTGCCTGCTGCTCCCAACCGCAGTCCGCGCACCTCACGACGTAGAGCCTCTCGTCAAACAAGGGTTCGAGCCTGACCATCGCGCTGAGGTTCCTGCTCGCGCACACCGGGCAAATCAGATCGCGCACCTCATCGCCCGGCGGGTACTGGTTCGCGACCAGCTCAAGAAATCGCTGCTGGTGCCGCGCTATTACATCAATCTCGGCTTCATTCGGGTAAATCTCCCGCACGATGTCTTCGAGGTCATCCGCCTTGTCCAGCTTGAACCCGCGATAATCCGCGAGGAGCAATGGCAGCGGCGTGTCGTCGATCATGATCGGAACCAGGCGTAGCTCAGCGTCATCCATGCGCTTGCGGATCGCCACCCTCAACTCTGTGTCAACCCACTTGGAAGCCTTCGCCGCCGCGCTCCACATCAACAGGAATACGTCGCACTCCTGAAGCCCTTTCTCAATGCCGCCCGTGATGGATTCGCCGGGCTTGATCTCCCATTGGTCGAACCATACGCTAATGCCTCGGTCGGTGAACATCGTCGCCAGCAGGCGGGCCGTGTCCTTGTCCATGGCATTGTGGCTTACGAAGATCTTCACGGCGACATTGTAGCTGGGCACGAAGTCCGTTGGCACGCACATTAGGCTGTGCGCGAACCTTCGATTTCCGGCATAAAGGCGCGGTGCAACCCCGCACCCGCAATGCAGGGGTGCACCAAACCACCAGCTAACGCGGACCACTTACCTATCGCTGATCACGCCGTGCGTCTTGTTATGTCATCGAGAACCCACGGATAATGCCCCGAATAACGATCGACGTCGCCCAATCCCACAAAAGGAATACTGGTGCGGAAGGGGGGACTTGAACCCCCACGCCCTTGCGGGCGCAGCCACCTCAAGGCTGTGCGTCTGCCAATTTCGCCACTTCCGCTCGTCGTAAAATACTGTCTTGAACAAACTAAACACAACGTCATAAGTAATTGCGCATCATATCAGAAAGTGTTCTCCTATAGTCATGAGACCACTCTCGATATCCGATGCCACATCCGTCCTGAGTTTGCAGCAGGAAATCCAACGTTCCGAGGAGTCGCGTTACGATCACCGCCTGCACGGTGTCTTGCTCGTGGCGCAGGGACTGACTTGCCCGGAGGTCGCCGGGTTGCTCGGCGACGCTCCGCGTTCTGTCGAGTATTGGGTTAATCGCTACCAACTACAAGGATTGGCCGGATTGACCGAGGGAGATCGACCCGGACGACCGAGCCGGTTGAGTGCCAAACAGATGGAAGAGTGCGTATTCCGGTGAATTGGTCCACCGATTCCGGTGGAAGTGGTCCAGCGTCGGAGAGTCTGACGCAGGTTTAAGGACATCATGAAGTAGGTGGACCATTTCAGTCAAGAGGAATGTGTCCGGATGGCGGAGTCAGCATCATTTCGTTTCCTTCATTTCGTTTCGTCACCGGCGGAGCCGGATCGTTACATTCCGGTGATGTGGTCCAGGATTCCGTGATGTGGGGCAGCGTTCCGGTGGATGTGGTCCACCGGAACGGTAGCCATCAGTGGAGGGGAATGGCGTCACGGCCGTGCCGCTGGAGCCACTGACGCTCGAGTTGGTCGGCCTTCGAGCGAACGTGCTGCCAGTAGCTGTCGGGCGTGTCGGTTTGACGTACTTCCTCGATCAGACCGGTGAAGTACCGCAGGCTGGTTATCGACATGGGTGGCTGGCCGTTGAGCATCGCGACGTATTTGCGGGCACAGCCGAGCCAGATGGCTCGTTGGAGTTGTTCCAGCGAGACCCCGCGCTGATGGAGATCTTGCGCCAGGCGTTCATCGGCCAGCGTGAAACGGGATCGGACGCAGGCAGGCGCGAGCAGCATGCGCCGAACCTCACCAACGTAGTCCTTCGATTCAGCCCGACAAGACTGTCTTTCGTAGGGCCAGTATTGGTCGGCTATCTCTAACACCTCCGGCTCCATCCACCAGCACACGCCTCGCTCGACCAGTTCGAGTAGCGCCGATTCGATCCAGGACTCCGGTTTCTTCAAAACCAAAGAGAACTCCGGCACGGTGCTCTGCAGTTGACCGGTGTGCCGGTCCGCGTTCAGGCACAACCAGGCGTAGAGTTTGAACGCCGCATCGGACAACTGGCCGAGTGCCTGGCCGAACTGCCATCCGGCGGCGAACCAGCCGGTGGACTGCTTGAGAACCAGTTGCGGCCTGCTCATGACTGGCCTCCCTGCTTCTTGCGGATCGATTCGCCGTCGAGTTCGAAGCGATAGGCACTGTGAACCAACCGGTCCAGAATGCTGTCGGCGATGGTGGGATCGCCAATCTGTTTGTGCCAACTGGCGACAGGCAACTGACTGCTCAATACCGTAGATCGCCGCCGATAGCGGTCGTCGCAGATTTCCAAAAACAGGCGCCGCTCCTGCTCCTCCAGCGGGTTCATGGCGAAGTCGTCGACCACCAGCACGTCGACCCGCGCCAACGATGGCAGCAGTTTCCCGAGACTGCCATCCACCCGGGCTTCGCCCAGTTCCCGGAACAGTTTTCCGGCCGGCCGGTACAACACCGAGAAGCCGTCCCGGCAGGCCTTGTGCGCCAGTGCCTGCGACAGCCATGACTTGCCGATCCCGGTTGGCCCCGTGAAGATGACAGTCAGGTGCTGGGTCACCCATTCACAGCTCAACAGCGAGCGCAGTTTCGCTCCGTCCAGTTGACGGGAGTGGCGGTAGTTGATGTTCTCCACGCAGGGCTCGGTTTCGAGCCGGGAGGTCTTGAGTCGCCGGGCCAGGGCCTTGTTTTCGCGCCACGTCCAGTGTTGATCCACCATCAGGCCCAGCCGTTCTTCGAAGCTGAGCGAGCCTATATCCGGGTTCTCCGTCTGCTGCCGATAGGCCTCCACCATGCCGCTCAATCGCAGCGCCCGGAGCTTATCGAGTGTCTGTTCGATCATCATCCGGCCACCTCCTCGGAGGCGGGCGCCGCATAGTAGTCGGCGCCGCGGATGTTGTCGTGCTCCACCGGCGGGTCGGCGGGCACCAACTGCGGTAGCGGCTGTTGATCGAGCCCACTGATCAGAATCGAACGCACATTCGCCAGTCGGTACAGCTTGAAGCGGACAGCCCGGGTGCAGGCCGATTCCAAGCGCGCCTCGCCGTATTGACGAGCCAGGGGACGCAACCCCATGCCGGCGCGAAAGCCGGCTTCCGGATGAGGATGATGGGTGAGAAGACCTTCGACGAAGCGCACCGTGAAGAGCCCGATGGTGCCGGCCCATTCCAACAGTCGGGTGGGATTCCATTCCAGGTAACGCTGGTGAGACTTCGGCCGATGCGCCAGTTCAGTGGAATGTCCCGGCACTTCGCTGCTGCGTGGATGCGAGGCCACGCGCTTCCCGCGGTAAAGAACCTCCACGGCGGAAGCAGTGTAACGAGCCTCGACCTGCTGGCCGACGAGCTGATATGGCGTGGAATAGTGGTGGCCTTCCACCTCCACGTGGTAATCCAATCCAACGCGAACCTTCTTCCACTGCGCGAACACGTAGGGCTGGGGCGGCAGACTGGCCAAGGCGGGCCGATCGAGTTTCTCATACAACTCCGCGCGAGTGCCGGGCAGCTTGCGGAATGGTTTCTGATTCAGCGTGGTCACCAGTTCCCGGATCGCTTCGTTCAACGGCCCCAGGCTGAAAAACTGACGCCTCCGCAGTACGGCCACTACCCAACGCTGGGTAAGTAAGACCCCCTGCTCTACCTTTGCCTTATCTCTGGCATGTCTGGGTCGCGCTGGAACTATGGCCACGCCGTTGTGTGTGGCCCAGTCCTGGTAGGTGCGATTCAACTCCGGCTCCCAGTAGCAGGGTCGGCTCACACCCGCCCGCCACTGATCGGGCACCACCAACTTGGTGACGCCCTGAAAGTACTGCAACGCCCTGGTATGCGAGCCGATCCAGTCCGTCAGATCCCGTGTCCAGGTGGCCTCGGCGTAGGTGTAGTTGCTGGCGCCCAGCACCGCTACGAAGATGTAGGCGACCCGGGATTCGCCGGTTGCCGGATGGATGATGTCGATGGTGTCGCCGGCGTGATCGACGAACATTTTCTCGCCGGCCCGGTGATCCTGCCGCAACACCACGTCCAAATGGCGCGCCCAGTCCCGATACTGATCGCAGAACCAACTGTAGTTGACTCCGTCGGGCTGGCTCTCCTTGTATTCCTCCCACAGCAGTTGCAGCGTGACACTGCGGTTGGACTTCAACTCTTGGTGTACTTTGGTGAAGTCCGGCGGTGGTCTCGTCCCCGCCGGCGCTGGCACTGGAGGAAACAGCAACTTCTCCAGTTGAGTGTCGTCCAGGCCCTCTGCTAACGGCCACCCCAGCCCGATGGCTGTGGCCCGTTGCAGAAAGCGCTGCACCGTTCCTTTGCCCACCAGGCAGATCGCCGCAATCTGACGTTCCCCCAGGCGGACTTCATGATGAAGTCTGAGTATTTCTCTGATCTGTCGCACGGTTGATCTCTTTCCCGGCATGTGATCTCCTTTCCTGCTCAGGGGATCACACACCTCGTTCGATTACCTGCGCCAGCTCTCTTTCTACTGTCCGATTCCGGTGATCTGGTCCACCGTTCCGGTCCATGTGGTCCAGCATTCCGGTAAGTGGTCCACCATTCCGGTCACTTCGAAAAACTGGACCACTTCCCACCGGAACTCTGGACCAGATCCCACCGGAATCGCGGACCACTTCCCACCGGAATCAGTGGACCAATTGCGCCGGAATCCGCAGGAAGAGATCGGTCGAGCGCTCCGGAGCAAGCCAAGCGATGCAGGGATGCGCGTGAACCTGTGGGATGGCAAGACCCTGTCGGCATGGATCGAGAAGGCCTATGGGGTTCAATTGAGGGTCCGCCAATGTCAACGATTGTTCCGTCAACTGGATTTTCGCCTGCGCAAACCCCGACCGGTTCTGGCCAAGGCCGATCCCGGGCGGCAGAAAAAGCATAAAAAAAACTTAGAAAACTGATGCAGGACCCCGCGGTCGATCTTTGGGCTTTAGACGAAGTTCATTTTCAGCAGCAGGGATCACGGTGTCGCATGTGGGTGCCTCCAGAGACCAAAGACCCTGTGGTTTACCATCACCCGACGCGCAAGAGCGTCGGATACTTCGCCGCCGTACGATTGCGAGATGGTGAGTTTCTGTTTCGTCGCGAGAGCGGAAGATTCAATGGCGAGAGCTTCTGGGAATTCCTGAAAGTGTTTCGAGAGGCCAGCGCGGTCGCCGGCCGTCGCGTGCTGGCCATTAGCGACAATGCCCAATACCATCGCGCCAAATTGCATCTGGAGTGGCGCGTCCAGCAGACCTCCAATTTCGGCTTGGACTTCCTGCCGCCCTACAGCCCCGAGTTGAATCCCATCGAGCGCGTTTGGAAACTCACCCGCCGACTATGCCTCCACAACCGCTACTTCGCATTCCTCGATAGCGTTGTCGCTGCCGTCGAAACTCAAGTCGCGGAATGGACCAAGCCCAATGACACCCTTCGGAGACTATGCGCAATTACTTAAGACGTCGGTTTAGCTCAAACTCCTACCTCAAGGTAGTGCGGTTGCCATTCCGCATGGCGGCGGTAAGGAATCGAACTTGTGAACCCAGGGCACCGATAAATGACCGGCGGCCCGCTACGGCTAGGGCGGAGGAGAGAGTTTCTGCCTTCCTCGCGCGGGGCGACCACGGTTCAGTTGTGTATGAAGTTGCTGCTCTCTATAGAATCTACCCTGTTGGCGAAACGATGCGAATGGTTGCTTCGGCACGGGTCGGCAATCGAGGCTGAGGTCACCCTCACCTGCGGTCGACGCTCGGGGCAAAATGGAATTCCGAGTATGTTCGCCTTGTGGAATCCCTTTCCGCTCTTTTCGGGGATCGAACCTGCGGCTGCAGTGTGACTTGAGCATGGCGGCAGCGCACCGGAGTTCCAACCACTGCTATCCAGCTTCTCGCGATCCCTCATCAGAAATTCCGAGATCTTCGTCCCCAGCTGCTTACGTTTCGGCATCCGCCAAATACCGGGAATTTTCGCCAATGCTCTTCGGGTGGCGGAGGTCTCCCCCCGGAAGGGGTTAGGAGCAACTGCCCGAAAAATCGTGGCGCCGGTCGCCCCAGTAATTCGGAGAGTCTTGCCCTTGGTCAGCCCCCTCCAGTCGGGGAGGGGTGCTCGTATCGGCGCACGGTTTTCCGCCACCCGACGGAAAAATCCGAGAATCATTGCCCCATGCGCTTAGACTGAGCATACCGGGAGACGCGGTGAATCTCTGTCGGTGGGTCCTAGTCGATTCCCTGTGACCCCAGTCCTCAAGTGCTACAGTAGCTGCTACAGTTTGATCCGAGTATTGGGGGCATTTCGTGTCGGTTGGTGTCGAATGATGTCGCGAGCCATCTGACGGCAGATCGCGGCAAACAATTGAAAAGGTGGGGAAAACGTTGAAAAGGAATGGCGGGGACGACGGGGCTCGAACCCGCGACCTCCGACGTGACAGTTCGGCGCTCTGCACCCGGCACCTGTTAATGGCGTTTGTTGCAATTCTAGCATCCTGATCGAGTCCGGCATCTCCTCGAGTTTTGGCTTGGGTGTCCGCCGGCGTACGCCCCCCTGTTGAGTCTCGGCTCCGCAAGCCCACGACTGAACAAGTCAGGTTCGATGTCTGGCAACACCGAACGAAACGCCGACTCGGCAAGTTCTAGCCTAGGAACGCCGTTTTCGTATCAACAACGAATTCTTCTGCTGATATTTCAACGAGCTTGCCGTCCACCACGGTCCATGCGAACGGGCTTTTGCGGTAGTCTTCTCTCGCTGTCTGGATCACTTTCGTTCGCGTGCGATTGTCATCCGGATATCCGGCGCCACCGTCCGTCGTCCGGAGCCATCAGTTCGGGCCAATTTCCTCTTCGGTCATGTGCTGGACGGAGGGGTTGGAGTTGGGACCTGCATGGCCCGCTGGAACGCAACCTGCAGTTGCTGTGCACTCGGGCACGGGATTTTGGCTCATCAGGCACTGTCCTCTCTGGGTTCCGACAAGTCCTTCCTAAATGGGTGCGCATCGATATCTAGTATATCGTTTCATTAAAATATAGCCTAATAAATCTTCTGCAAGTGCCTCGAAGTTCTTCCAACGGTGGACGACGGGCGCAGCGTTGATTTCTTCGATGCCTTTTAGGATTCGGGCCTTCAGTTCATTGAGGGACTGGACTCGGATGTGTCGCAGGAAGCTTCGTGCCATCTTGCCGAACAGAGTCTCGACGATGTTCAGCCATGAGCCATGTTTCGGCGTGAGAACGTACTGGAATCGGTTGGGGTGCCTCGATAGGAATGCGTGCGTCTCTTTGGAAATGTGCGCAGAATGATTGTCCAGTATGATTCTGATGGTGCATTCAGGCGGATACTTCGCATCGAGGTCCGACAGCAGGCCAATGAATTCGACGCTGCGGTGGCGGTCTTCCACGCGCGCCGTGACGTGACCATCCTGGAGATCCAGCGCTGCCAAGATTGAACAAGTGCCCAGTCTCTCGTATTCGTGATCGCGGCTCATCGTGGGATGCTTGCCAGGCACAGGCGGCAGGTCAGGCGCGGTATTGCCGATGGCCTGGACTCCCGGCTTCTCGTCTACCGAAACAGTAATGATATTGGAAGCGGTCTCGCCAGCGGCCCGTCTCGCATTCTGCAGCGCCACGTCCTGATAAACGATCAGGACCCTGCGCATTCCGCCCTCAAAATCAGGATCGCGCCGCTCAAGGTAATACTTGACCTTTTCCGGATGCAGAGGTTGTTCTGCCAGAATTCGATGCACGGTTGCTTTGGCCGCCCGCGACAATGCAGGAAAGCCGGCCTCCACGGCATGCTCGCGGACATGCCTTGCCAGCGCTTGCCGACTCCAAACTTCGGCTGCGTAACCCAGATCCTTCGGTTTCGAGCACGCCAGATGAACCACCCACGCTTTGGCATCGTCGCCAATGGCTGGTTCCTTGGGGCGATGGTAACTGTCTTTTAGCGCCGCCATCGGACCCACCGCCAAAGCTTTTGTCACCCATTTCGAAACGCTCAGGCGCGTCATCCCGAGACGTCTCCCTATACTGGCGATGCTCTCTCCGCCGTAATACCCCAGAATGATGGCGGCGCGTTGTGCCTCCCTATGCGGCAGAGTGCGTGACCGCGATAACTGCTCCAATTCCGCCCGGTCTTCATCCGACAGAATCAGTTTGGATCGTCTAGATTTGCCAGCCATGCCTCAGCATATCAGAAAACATGGCAATCAGTTTATGTTTTAATGAAACGCTATACTAGGAGGAGTTTAAACGGCGAAACTATCTGTGCGGAAGTCAGGTGTCAAATGCAGTCGAAAACTGCCCACCCAATTGCCCACCCACGGACGTACTTTTAGTACTTAAAATGAATTTTCTTGCGAAAATATTTGTTCTGTAATCATAGAGATAGCGAGGGCCGTCTGCTTCGGGACCAGGAGGTCGGTGGTTCGAATCCACTCGCCCCGACCATTTAATCCACTGAAATCAATACTGGTTACGGTATCTGGCGAAGGCGGCGTCTCAGCTGCTTTTTCGTCACTATGCCCACCTTTTGCACCGCGTGCTCGCTCCATTGCGGCGCGCACAGTTTCCTCCTGGGATGGATGTAGCGCTTGGTCGTGGCAAAATCGGCATGTCCCGCAAGATATGCCAGCGTATACGCATCCATGTGCGAAGACCTTGTCAGGCAAGTATGGCGAAGAGTGTAGAGCGTGAACGCCTCCACTTTCGACAGTTTCAGGGCTTTCTTGTGCTGCTTCTTGAGCGTGGATTTTTCAATATGGCCGCTTCGAGTAGAAGCCGGGAGTACCCAGTCTGCCCGGCGGACGCCACGGAGCAATCGGGGCCTCTCCCTTTTTGGCTCGGAACACCTGCGAGAGCTCGTTGATAGGCCTCCTCGATATCGGCTCCAATCCTTTTCGCGGCTGCCAGATAACGTCGCTCCTCATCCTCGGATAACACCCGATCCCGTTCGTTTGCGCCAGACAGCATTGGAGCTTCGGAGGGACCTTATCGGTTTTGCCCCACTCCAACGATAGGCGGAGCATGCGACGGAGAACCTCAAGTACGCGGTTGATGCTGCTCACCTGCAGTTCGTCGGATCGGAGCGCCTCGATGAACTCCGTTATCGCGCCTCGTGGAATGGCATCCAATTTGGCTTTGGCCAGAGGCGAGAAATCCTTCACTCGTTTCAGTCCGTTCTTGTAATACTCAAGCGTCTTCGGCTTGTCTGCGAATCGAGACTCGACAAAACGGCAGAAAATCGAGGTCCGCAAATTCCATCAGGGTCGGAACAGCTTTGCGCTCTCGGATCCCCACTCAAACCTGGGAGAAATGAAGGCTGAGTAATGCCCGCTGGATGTGGCGCAATGATGCCTCAAAGGACCGTCCGAAGACAGTTGATCAAGTAGCTGCGGCCATCCCCCAGGCTAGGGCGCTCAGATCGAGTTTTCGAAACCAAAATAGATCTGAGTACCCCCTGATTACCCCCTTTTCAGGGTCATCAAATAGGTATACAATCGCCAGCAAACCTCGTCTGGCAAGGTTCGGGTCCAACAGAGGTTACTGGGTGAGAGAGGAGCATTCGACGATGGAAACCCCTCGATTCGTTCGGGTTCTTGGCGCGCTTGCGCTCTTTTCCGGCTGTGTCTACAGCCAAACCACAACTGGGACGTTGCTCGGGACGGTCTCCGATCCCACCAATGCAGCCGTGCCGGGAGCACGGGCGGAACTAACGAACACCGCCACCGGAGCCGTGAACAGCACCGTAACCGGGGCTGAGGGGATCTTCCGTTTCAACAGCCTGGAACCGGCGACCTACAACCTGATCATCCGGGCGAGCGCGGGTTTCAAGACTTACGAGCAAACCCGTATCGAGGTCACCGCCAGCGAGGTTCGCGACTTGGGAAAGATTTCGCTGTCTATGGGACAGCTCACCGAACAGGTGCTGGTTACCGCCGAGACCACCACCGTACAAACGGCATCGAGCGAAAACTCCAAGCTGGTGGACCGCGACCAGATGACCAACATTACCTTGAAGGGGCGCGACCTGTTCGGCATGCTAGTGGTCATACCTGGCGTGGCGACCACACAACAGGACACCACTAGCGAGAACTCCATCGGGTCGGTGCATATCAACGGAGGCATCGCGGGCCTGGCCAACTTCACAGTGGACGGCATCGCCGATACCGACACCGCCAACAACACCACCCTGCATTACGAGCCCAACATGGACTCGATCGCCGAGATGCGCGTATTGACGGCCAATTACCAGGCCGAATATGGCCGTAATTCGAGCGGCACGATCAGCATTGTGACCAAAAGCGGTAGCCAGCAGTTCCACGGCAGCGGCTGGGTCAACAAGCGTCACGAAATGTTCAATGCCAACAGCTTCTTCAACAACCTTAACGGGCTGCCGAAGAGCACCTATCGGTTCTTCGTGTGGGGTTACAGCATTGGCGGACCGGTGTATATTCCGAAGGTGTTTAATACGGAGAAGAAAAAGCTATTCTTCTTCTTCTCGCAAGAATACACGAAGCAAAAGCCCGGCATTCAATCGGGATATCTTAACGTGCCGACGGCCGCTCAACGAGCCGGCAACTTCGCGGGCTACACCGATGCCAACGGCGTCCCATATCAACTGACCGACCCCACGACTGGAAATCCGATCCCGAACAATAATATCGCGAGTCTGGCCGCCCTGAATCCTGCGGCCGCGAAGTACGGCCAGGCGATTCTGAACGCGCTTCCCCTGCCGAATATCTGCGGCCACCAGGGCGTCGATCCGAGCCACTGCATTCAGGACGCTCAGTTTGCCAGCCAGCAATACTCCCGCAACTTCTACTGGAGTTACAACGAATCGCATCCGCGGCGGAACGACACGCTTCGCATCGATTACAACATCACGCCCAAACTCAACACATGGGTCCGTTACATTAACGATTACGATCTAGACATACAGGGCAATACCCCGCTGAACAACGGCCAGGGAGGGTCCACTCCGGTAGTGATCGATCACCCCAATCCCGGCCATGGCTACGGTGTCGGCATTACTTACACGATCTCGCCCACCATGGTCAACGAGTTCGTTTTCGGCAAGAGCTATAACTCGTGGGATTATTATCCGCACGACCAGTCGCAGATCGCGCGTTCGTTGATGGGCAACCCGCCATCTTTCGATAACTTCGCGACTGATCCGTTATTCACCAACGACACAAACAAGGCGAGGCCCGCCGGTATGGGGACGGGCAGTGTCTTCTATTTAACAGGCGTGCCCAACCTAAGCTTCGGGGGCGGCCAGGAACCTAACGAATTCAGCTTTGCTCCCAACTGCAGTTCCCAATGTCCGTACACCAACTGGAACGACATCTACAGCTTCAATGACAGCCTGAGCAAAGTGTTCGGCAAGCACAATCTCAAAGCCGGCGTGTACTACGAGAAGACCGGCAAGGTGGAAATCGGCTCCGGAAGTCAGGGGTCGTATCTTGGAAGCTACAACTTCGCCAGCACCACCGCGATGCCGAACAATACGCAGGACGGGTTCGCCAACGCCTACCTCGGCGACTTTCAGTCTTACAGCGAAGGCGGGCGCGCCGTGGGCAACTTCTGGTACCAGGAGCTCGAGGCATTTTTGCAGGACAACTGGCGCGTCAGCCGTCGCGTGACTCTCGATTTCGGCATGCGCTTTAGCCACGTCGTGCCGACGGAGAATCTGAACGGGAACAGCGCCGCCTGGCTGAGGAGCGCCTACAATCCGGCCCAGGCCGAACGAATCTATTTGCCCGGCTGCACCGTCTCCACGGCCACGAAGGCCTGCCCGACAGCGAATCAGGTGGCCGTCGATCCGCTGACCGGATACACTACATACTTCGCCCTTCAGGGCACTCTGGTGCCGGCATCGGCGGGCGGTTACACCACCACTCCCAGTCCGACGCCCGGCATGGAGGTCTACTCCAACAACTCCTCCCAGGGGCTATCGATGTACAGTCACAAGGCCATAATACCGGCGGCCCGTCTGGGGATCGCATGGGATGTTTTCGGCAACGGCAAAACCGCCTTGCGCGCCGGTTTTGGAGAATTCGCCAATCTTACCGACAGCCATTTCGCCCAACTCTCCTCCGGCAATCCACCGGTGACATTGAATCGCACCATCTACTACTCCACCGTCGACCAGATTTCCACATTCGCCAGCAGCGCCGCGTCTACGCCGATCTCGCCGCAATACACCGTGGGTAATCAACCCGTTCAGGAGAATTACAACGGAACCTTCATGATCCAGCAGCGGGTCCCGTTCTCGACCGTGATAGAAGCTTCCTACGTGTTCAATTTGAGCAAGCACACTTGGGTCACCCACCAGCTCAACCCCATCGCTCCTTACTCGGAGTACAACCCGGCATTCAACAATCCCACGGTGGCTTACCTGCCGGCAAACACCAGCGGCAAGGAACTGAGCGATAATTATTTCCGTCCCATCGCCGGTCTCGGCGCATTTACGTCCAACGATTTGTCGGGGAACTCCAGCTACAATTCCCTGCAGGTTGCCGTGCGCCGCGCCATGACCCATAGCCTGTCCTACGGCTTGGCATATACCTGGTCGAAAACCATGTCGGCGTACGGCGGCTATCCCACGACCGCCAGTCCATATTTCACCGATAAGTTCCGTAACTACGGTCCCTCCTATCAACCTACGCCACACGTATTAGTGGTGAATTTCATCTACGATGTGCCCAATCTCGGCCAAAAATTCAACCGCAAACCCCTCGGATGGGTGACGGACCATTGGACTTTGTCGGGAATTACTCAGTGGCGCAGCGATATCCGTGTGGGCGTGCCGGCGATTTCCTTCTCCGGGACCACTTCCACCAACCCGCAGATGAATTGGACCGGCGGCTACGAGGGAGCACGCATGATGGTGGTTGCCAACCCGCAGCTTCCATCGGGCCAAGCGTCGTTCGTCGGCAACACCCCGCTGGTGCTGGCCCCAGGAGCCAATGCCAACGGCACGCCCGGAAACCAACTCATCAATGCAGCCGCGTTCGTCATACCCTATCCCTGCAGCTACACGCCAGGGCCCACCCCGCAGCAGGGCGTCGGAGAGACCATGGAGTGTTATGGAAATGCCGGCGCCGGCAGCCTCATCGCCATTCCGGGCACACGCATGTTCAACAACGATTTGACCTTGACCAAGTTCTTCCCGCTCAAGAGCGAGCGGCGCGTCATCATGTTCCGGCTGGAGGCCTACAACGCGTTGAATCACACTCAGTTCTCGGGGGCCAATATCGCCCCCACTTACTCCTGGCCTCTCTGGCAGGCGGGGGTTCTGGAGCAGACCAACGTCAATCTGGGCCGGTATACGTCCGCGTTGAACCCCCGGCAGTTGTCGTTGTCCATGCGATTTCAGTTCTGAGTCCTATGGACGATCCTAGCGCTCCCGCACGCGTTGCCATAACGCTGATGGCGTTCGGCGCCCCCTTCTGGGGCCAGGAGCTTCGCACCGATATCACCAAGTGGCAGGATGGCAAGGCAGCTTGTATCTCGCTGACTTATGACGATTCCACCATCAACCAGTTCCGCATCGACGTACCGCTGCTCAACGAACGGCATATCCCCGGAACCTTCTTCGTGATTACCGGCGATATCCAGGGGTCCCGCTACCAGCCCACGTTTGTGGGCCGCCCGATCATGGAGATTATTCGCGAGAGCGCCGGAGTTCCTGCCAGCAAGGAGAACATTCTGGAGCGCATCTCGGCACTCAATTACCTCGCGACCGTTCACATGACGCCGGAATTGAAAGATTTCTCCGCCCAGCGGCTGGGAGGCCAGATGCGGCGCAACCTGGCTGGGGCGGCGACCGCGGTAGATGCCGCGCTAGCCAGGCTCGGAGAATCCGGCGCCACCTATGCCGTCGGACCGCGCGAGTCTCCCGTGGGCGATCCGCGCCAGCCGATCACATGGGATGACTTGCGTCGCTACGCAGCGCAGGGGCACGAGATCGCGAACCATAGCGTCACTCATCCCTTCATGCCGGCCCTCGACGAAGCCAATATCGTCTACGAGGTCGAGAAGGCGAACGAAGAGATCCGCGCGCAGATGGGGGCCAAGCACACCTTCTCCATCGAAGCGCCTTATGGGATCGACGATCCGCGGGTTAAGCCCGTGGTCACCGCCCGCTTCGCCCTGACCCGCAACTGGGTGACCGACGACTTCATGGAAGGTTTCCTCCGCGACGATCGCCGCGACCCCACTACTTCCACTCGCGAGTATGTGCAATGGCAGCGCGGTCCGCTTACCCGGACAACTCTTGACCTGATGAAGAGCTGGGTGGATACTTCTATCGGCCACGGGATCTGGCTCGTACTGGTGTTCCACGGTGTTGAGGGCATCGGCTACGAACCGCTCCCCACCGAGATCCACCGGGCCTATTACGATTACATCGTCGAACACCAGAGCCGCTTGTGGATTGCCACATTTGAGGATGGCGGCAAGTACGCGCGCGAGCGCGTCCACAGCAAGGTGACCACCTCGCGCGCGGGCGATGCGATCACCGTGACCGTGACTCATTCGCTGGACCCGAAAGTGTACGACCTTCCCTTGACCGCCCGCACGGAAATCCCCGCTGACTGGCGTTTGGTGCGCTTCCGCCAGGGAAACGAGGTCCGTTGGCTTCCCATCGCTCGCGACGGCGCTAATTCGTCGGTGATCTATCGCATTACGCCCGATGGGAAATCCGCGGTGCTGGAGAAAGCGGCAAACTGATTGTCGTTTTCGAAAATTCGACCTGAGGGCCCAGCCTCCGGGATGGCCGGTCTTCGGATCCAGCACGGGCACTTGCTCACGCTCGTCTCGCTCCCGGGAACGCAGCCTGGACTGCCTGCCGGACCAGAGATCGCGCCCGAAGCTGTCGCGACCCGAAGCGTCGCAACCCGAAGGATTTCAATTTACTCCTTTGTGATATTCTTTGCTGAGCGTGGCGGGAAAGGTAGATCATATCGCTCAATCAGAGGCAATCGCCAGAGTAGTTGCGTCTGCGCCCCACGCTCCGGAATTGCGGGCTCATTTGTCGGAGATTCTGCAAAGCCCAGTCTTCAAGGCGAGTCCGCGCAGCCAACACCTGTTGCAGTATGTCATCGAGAAGGCTCTGGATGGGGACTTCGATCTGCTGAAAGAGCGACTGATTGGAACGGAGCTGTTTGGGCGCCCTTCCGGTTACGACACGGGAGAAGACGCCATCGTCCGGGTTGCGGCTAGCGACGTTCGGAAGCGCCTGCTTCAGTTCTACGGCACCGGGGCTGCGCATGACCGCATTAGAATCGATTTGCCTCCCGGATCGTACATTCCCGCTTTTGGCGTGGTGGAAAGCAGTGCTCCTGCACCCGTCAGATTGGCACAAACCGATGTTGTTCCGCCAGAATTGCCGCGGGGTTCCCCGCCGGCACGCGTCGTGCGGGGAGGCGCCCGGCTAGTGTCAGGTGTGGTCGCCACCGCTGTAGTCGTTTTGACGATTCTGTTGATCTTCCGCCTTTACGACGCTCCGCCGTCACCTGCCGCTCTCCCCTGGTCGGCTTTATTTCCCAAGATCGGTCCGCAAACCGACCTCATTTTGTCGGACACCAACATCTCTGCACTTCAATTCCTGCTGGATTTCCGGATTGCGCTTTCAGACTACGCCAATCGGCAATATCTGCCCAAGCTCAAACGCCCCTTGAGTCCGGATATGCAACGCGTCGCACGGGGGTTCACCGGAATCGACTATACCTCCGCCACCGCCGCAATCGACGCCGTGACGGTGTTGCGGGTCTCGCAAATTGCGGGCGTGTACTCTTCCCGGATTAAGGTCCGGCCCGCCCGGTCGCTGCAATTGCGCGACTTCGAAAGCGACGGCAACTTTATTCTGCTTGGCAGTCCGTCCTCGAATCCGTGGGGCGCCTTGTTTGCCGACCATCTGGACTTCGCGTTCGATTACGATACCGATCTCAAGACCGAGTTCCTGCGCAACAGCCATCCTCAAGCCGGAGAATTGGCTCGTTACGTTCCAACGGCTTTGGGGGGCGCGACTGGACGCACATTCGGCGTTATTGGGTTCATCCGCAACCCCAATCACAGCGGTCACATTTTGATCGTGGCTGGCACGACTGCGGAAGCTACCGAAGCCTGCATGAAGTTGGTTTGCGACCGCGACGCTTTCGCCGCGCTACTCCAGCGACACGGAATTGCCGAATCCCGTCCGCCGCGTCACTTCGAGATCCTGTTGAGTGTAGAAGAAATGGCTGGAGCGCCAGCCAAGTCCGATATCGTCGCAGTGCATTCCCTCATCGATCCGTCCGCCGCCAGATAGACCTGCCGCCGAGCCACGAATCGGCGGAGAATCAAACGGATCGCCTGTCGCGATCCACCCCAACCTCTGGAAAGGATGGTAACCTTTCCGCGCAGGCCTGCATCACCCATTCCCAGCGCACAAGCCGGTCAGTTCGCTTTCACTGATTCCTTCAACGTAGCGCTATTGCTTCGTATTCTCTGCGGGATTGGCTGGCAACCTGGGATCGGGTTTGATTTCGCCGTGGAACATCCGTGTGATCTCGCCCGCCAATCTCAGATACCAGTCGCTTGGCAACTCAGCGCCGTCGGCGTCCAGTGTCAGCCAATAGCCCTGCCCGGGCGCATCCTTGCGGTGCGAAGCTGCTTTGAAAATTGCCGTCCCCTCATTGACCTCGTCAAACATTGCAATCTTCAGGACCTTGGCCCCGGCCACTTTGGCGTTGTAGGCCTGACGCCACAGAAACTCCCCTCGCAGCCGCGGAATTTGATTCTCCTTCGCGGCAGGACGCAGATTGTGCCAGGAGAATCCGGGGAAGATCACAGGCATGTAGATCTGCTCTTTGGCGGTAAGAAGTTTGGCGTCCGGCGTCAGTATGTCCTGCTTCCATCGATCGACGGCATCAAGGGTGCCATAGCGCCCGACAGTCCATGGCTGTACCACATCCATCATGGTGTACACGTCGGCCCATCCAGGGTCGGGCCGCGCATCGTTGGTTCCCGTTCTCCAGCGCGCCGGAGTTCCGCCCATATACGTTACGCGGTACTGCGGTGGAGCACCAGATCGGAACCACTGGATCAGATCCTTCGCCTCCTGCGGATTGACAGGGGGATGGTTGTTGCCGTCGCTCAGACCCATTCCCCAAACCGAAACAACAGGCTTGCCATTGTGGCGTTGATAATTTGGGTGCGCGGTCACCTTAACCTCATCCACCAGGTATACCCAGTCATCCTTCAACGCCTGCGCGAACGTCTCGGGATTTCCGCCTGAGATGTCATACTCGATGGCGAAGGTGCGGCCGGATTCCTTCGCGGCCGCCATGATGTTCCTGAGAACCAGGTCGCCATCTGCGTGCTTGCTTCGAATGGTTCCCACGAAGCGCTGGACGAGGACGCCGTCCAGTCCGTAATCTCGCATCCAGCGGAAGTGACGACTCACCGTCTTCGGATTCCGCGACGAAAACAGATATGCAGGTTTTCCTGCGATGGTCATGCCCGGAATCTCACAGCGCTCGTCGGAATCGAGTTCGCGAAGATCGGGGTAAAGATCGATGGTAAGCGTCTCGGCAGTAGGAACGCCGCGCGACCAGTGGCTCCAGGTGGTCCCGTCCCCCGGACATGCAAACCAGCCCTGATACCCAATCAGGACTTTATTGTCGAGCGTCGAAGGATCGACATTGACGGCGACCTGAGCAGCTGCCCGGCAAAATATCACGAGTAGTGCGAGGCGAGTCGAACTCAGGCTTATCATAGTTGCCTGTTTGCAGGGTAGCGGCTCAGAATTCCAGCCGCAACGACATGGTCACCGTACGGTTTCCGCTTTTCGAAGTAATACGTCCGAATGTGGAAGACGTAATGCCGGTGCTGGGCGAACCAAGATTTGGATGGTTCAGCACGTTATAAAGGTCGGCCCGAAATTGCAGCCGCATCCGCTCGCGGATCGGCTGATACCGGCTCAGCGCAGTATCGAAGCTGATTGTTCCAGGATTTCGCAGATCGGGTTCCGTGCGTGAGTCATTGCCGAACGAGTATTGCGCCGGATTCTGGAAGGCCGTCGTGTCGAACCACGCATTCATGCTTTGCCCGCTCGACAGGTTGCCGTCCTTGACACGGACCGCGGTGCAGCCGAGGCCACTCACTCCCGGGAAGTTGCAGGAAGCGCCGATGGATATCGGTGTGCCGGTCTGAAACGCGACGATACCGCTGTCCTGCCAGTTGCCCAGGATCCAGCTCCCTATTCCGTGGGACAGGTATCGCTTTCCGTGTCCGAACGGCAGTTCATAAATGTAGTTGCCGACGAAACGCTCCGAGATATCCGCGGCCGAAAGGCTCCTGGAGGCTCGAAGGTCGTAAGGGTTGATGTAGTTGGCGCCGCCGAGGAACCGCTCGTTCACATCATCGATCAGCTTGGCGGCGGTATACGATGCCTGGAAAAGCAGCCCGTGAGTGAACGGCCGCTCGGCCCGCAGCGTGAAGCCGTGATAGATCGAATCGCCAACAGAGCCACGGATGTCGGTAATACCGCCGTATTGTGGAAAGGGCACTAACAAAGATCCGAGCCGCACGTTCGCCGCGCTTAGACCTCCGTTGGTGATCTTTCCAAAGAACGGATTGGGCACAAGATTGTTGAGCTGCGTGCCCAGCGAGAGGTATTGCGGAAACGTCGCGTTGGCGTTGTAGTTGTTCCAGATGTGCTCACCTCGGCTCCCGATATATGCCGCTTCGACCAGCAGGTTCCGCCCCACGTTCCGCTGAACGTTAGCATTCCACATCTGATTCTTCGGCGTGAGCCAGTTCGGAAAGATGGCGCCAATGCCGTTCCCCACGAGTGAATTCGGAAACGGCAGCAAGCCGGTGATAAATGGATTCGCCAGCGTCGACCCGGGAATCGGAGTGTTGGGCGCCGCTACTGGTTGGCCGAAGAAGATGCCGGTCGCGGTTTCCGAACCGCTGCCCAAGTCTCCCGGGCTGGATCCGATACCGCCGCTGCCGGGCGCGTAAAAGATGCCATATGCCGCTCGGAATACAGTGTCGTGCATGAAGTTCCACGCGAGGCCAATCCGCGGCGCCCAGTTGTGTTGGGGATTGCTCGGATATGGATGGGAGCCGGTAGTCGGCGTCAAAACGCCCTTCAGTCCCGTTATCGGCTCGGTCGCGCCCGCGTCGAAATAGGCAAGATTGTTGTACCGATCTTTGAATGGTGTCTGGTATTCGAATCGGACTCCCAGGTTCAGAGTGAGAGTGCGGGTCAGCTTCCAGTCGTCTTGCAGGTACCAGTTGTAGCTGGTTTGCAGCAATGCCAGCGAGGGACCGATCGTGAACTGGCCGCTATCCGGAGCGCCTAGCAAAGCCGTCGCCAAACCGTAGCCCGATGTGGCGGATGCAACGGAAGGATCGGGACCTTGCGTGTAGGTGGCGTTGAAGTCGAAAGTGCCTGACGGATAGTCCGGCCGGAAGGTATTGAACTGACACAGGAGCAAGTCGAAGCCGGTCTTAACCGCGTGGTTGCCTCTAAGCCAGGTCAGATGCGCCTGCGCTTCAGGGGTGTTTTCGGCATCCACATCATGCGAGGCGCGCTGCGGCCCCAGGGAAGTTAATCCGGAAATGGTGATCAATGGAAATAGCAAATCGGCAGAAGCGGTTTTCAGGTATTGAGGCAGACCCAGACTCGTAAAATCGAAGCCCACGCTTAGCGGGGTGAGCTTGAACAACGAACGGGTATAGCCGAGGCGGAATTCTGCCACCAGATTGGGCGTAAAGGTCTCGGTATCGCTCAGCGCATAACTGTACGAAATCGATCGCTGGGTTCCCCCGCCATTGGTTCCCTCTCCGGGGAATGCGATGCTCGCATTCGGATTGTTTGCGAACGGGCTGGTCTGCGGGGAGATGGAATAGCCATAACGGAAGAAGAGCCGGTTGTTGTTTCCGAAGTTTTGATCCACACGGGTGTAGTAGCGGTTTTGATGCGTGACCAAGCCGAAGTTCAACGACCAATTGGTCTGGATTGTTGGCGAGATGGCGAGGGTCGGATTGGGAAAGTAAGAGAGGATCTTGGCAGTGATCGGGTTGATCCGGTTGGCCGGAACGATATTGCCCGGAAACACCGAACGGCTGAAGCCGCTCTTCTGGGTTGGGTCAGCCACCGTTGTCAGCGGATCGTAGATCTGGATCAGTTGGCCCGACGCCGTGAAGGTCTGCGAGAAGTCGCCGCTCTTTTGCAGCGAGGTCGGCACGTTTGCCGTTGGCGTGCTCACGCCATGGTTGTTCACCTGCTCCCAATTGAAAAAGAAGAAGGTTTTGTTCCGGCCGTCGTAAATGTGCGGCAGATACACGGGACCGGATACGGTAAACCCATATTCGTTGTGCCGCTGGCGGCCGCGGGCGACACTGTTCTGGTTGTTGGTCCAACTATTGGCATTCAGGTCGTCGTTCTGCAGGTAGTCGTAGGCGCTGCCGTGCACCTGATTGGCGCCAGTTCTGCCGGCGGCTACAACGACGCCACCTTCCGAGCGGCCATATTCCGCCGAGAAGCTGTTCGTGATGAAGCGGATTTCGCCGACTGCCTCCTGCGGCGGGCCGTACGCATTGTCCAGCGTCGAGTTGTTCCGCGTGTCCTGGCCGTCAAGCAGAATGGCGGTGGTGTTGGATCGGCCCCCGCTCACGATAGGTCCCGTTCCGGAGTTACCCGTAGCAATCACTCCGGGCGACAGGGTCAGCAGGGCATAGGGATTGCGGCCAACCGGAAGCTGCAGAATCTGTTGGGCGCCTGTAACATAGCCCATCGACGAGCTGACCTGATCGATCAGTACAGCGTTGGAGCTGACGGTGACTTCGTCGTGCACCGTGCCGGGCTTCAGAGTTGCGTTAATGGTCGCGTTTTGACCTACCAGCACGGGGACTCCGGTGAACCGGTCTAGTGCGAACCCTTCCTTTTCGATGACGACGTCGTAGTTTCCCGAAAGTAGGTAGGGGATCTTGTAATATCCCTCCGCAGTCGTCTCCCCTTTAGCGACCACACCGGTAGCTTGGTTGGTCGCGGAAACCTTCGCCTTTGGGATAAGCGCCCCCGTTGCATCTGTTACAACCCCGGTAATCGCGCCTTGTTCAACTTGGGCGATACAATTCATCGCCAGGATAAACGGACATACCAGGACCGCAAGTTTGCGAGACATATGTGGCTCTCTCCTCTATCCGGAACGGATCAATAGGCCAGATTCTAAATCTGAATGGCGCCGCTGACAACGTTATGTAGTGTGCTAACGTTCTGCGACCCCATGCAAAACAGGCCTGTTTGGCTCAGTTCAGAGCTGTATCGGTAGCTACGTGGGCATTCCAGGTTGTTAACTCGGTGGAACGTGAGTTTGGAGACTTATGCTGGCGTTACTACTTCCTGGCATCACGCTGCCAGATGGCCCCTGATTGAGGCCGTGAGGGCAAGCCGGACTCCGTGTATTGGCGAAGTGCAAGTTCCCGCGGTCCTGTTTCCGGGAATCACTTGATCGTGCGTAAGCATCCATCCACCGGGCATCCCCAAGCCTACGGCCATCGCTTCGACGCTGGCACCGATCTAAGACGTGACCAGGAAGAGGCGAGGATCCTCGACCCACAGTTCCTCGATCAGGATGTGATTTTGCAGGCGGGGTAATCGAGAACTAAAGGGTAACTATTACTTCGCATTGCGCTTCGCACGGGATGACCGCGACGTTGAGACCGATGCCCCGACGATGTTTGCGGGGCTTCAGGAAAAGTTCGGTCTGAAACTGGAAAGGCACAAAGGGCCTATCGAGATCCTGGTAGTAGATCGCATCGAAAGCACGCCGACCGAGAACTGAGACGCCGGCGCAGGCTAATCTATTCGCTCAAATCCGCCGATAGACGGTGCATGAAGAGCTTGCGCCTTCTGCTCATAGTCGCCACGGCGCTCGATAGCGCGCTGGCGCAGCATGTCGGCGATCCGACCAACGACCTGGACAAGGTAAGTGTCGATGAACTTTTCAGTGTTCAGGTGACGTCCGTCGGACGCAAGGCGGAGAAGCTTTCCAAAGCCTCAGCCGCGGTTTTCGTGCTGACGGCGGATGACATTCGGCGATCCGGCGCCACCTGCATTCCAGAGGCGCTCCAGTGGGTGCCCGGGCTGACGGTTTTGAAGCTCGACGACCGGGCGTGGGTGGTTTCCGCGCGTGGCGGCGCCAGTCAATATGCCGACAAGATGCTGGTAATGATCGACGGCCGGTCGCTCTACACGCCACTGTTTTCGGGCGTGCTGTGGGAGACCATCAGTGTCCCTATGGAAGATATCGAACGGATTGAGGTGGTGCGCGGCCCCGGCGCGGTGATGTGGGGCCCCAATGCAGTCAATGGGGTGATCAACATCATTTCCAGGAGTTCGCAGCAAACCAAGGGCGGTGTAGTGAGCGTCGCGGTCGGCAATGAGCAGCGTGGCGTCGCCGAAGCTCGATGGGGCGCTTCGCCTAGCGACCGTTTGTCCTACCGAATCTGGGGAGAAATCGAGGATTCCGCACCCGGCTTCCCAGCCCTGGGCGCCCATCACTTCCTTTACGGTTCTACGTCCATGACTCCGCTCGGCGACTTGGGCACAGCCGCCGGCCACGTGGGCTTCCGGTTTGACGGCCAACCCACACAGCATGATCAATGGATGGTCCAGGGAGACGCATATCGTAGCGACCAGCAGGATCAGGTCGGGTATGGCGTGGTTTTGCCGGCGAAGGTGGATCTGGCCAATGGTCACTCGGATTTCGAGGGTGGATCCATCCAAGGCCAGTGGACCCGGTCATCCTCCACCGGCAGCGAAGGCGTTCTTCGGTTTTCCTACGATAAGACGAAGATCGATTATCCCTTCATCGCCGGCGATCTCAACAATCTGAATGTCGACTATCAGAGACGGTGGCAGACTGGCGAACAAAACGAGATCTACCTGGGCGTCGGCTATCAGCAGTATTGGGATAACACAATGGGCCGTCGTTTCGTAAGTTTTAGTCCGGCCGCCTCCACCTATCGTGACGGAGATCTGGTGCTCCGCGATGAATTGCAATTGCTGCCCGAAAAGTTGCGCGTATCGGCCGGCGTGCGGCTGGACTACTCGTCCTACCACCAGTGGCAATACCAGCCCAGTCTTCGGCTGCTATATACGCCGTGGGCGCAGCAGTCGGTGTGGATTGGGGTATCGAGAGCGGTGCAGGTTCCCAGCCGATTCGATCGGGACATGCGCAACAGTTTCGGCAGCTCGTTGATTCCGGGAGTCCCCATTCCGGTCACATTGTTTGCGCAGGGATCGCCAAACATGCGCTCGGAGGTGGAACGGAGTCTGGAAGCGGGATACCGGCTGCAGTCAGGGCAGCGGTGGTCGGTGGATACTTCGGTCTTCTGGAGCTACTACAACCGGCTGCATGCATTTCAAGGCCCGATGATGCCGCTAGTCAGCTTTGCCGGGCAAGCGTCGCAATTGACGCTCTCAGGGATTGGCGTCAATGCAGGAACGGGCCGATCTTACGGGGCCGAAATCTGGTCCACCCTGCAGGTCACGCAGAATTGGCGGCTGATGCCGGCATATTCGTATCTGAACGAAGCCGATTGGCTGCCGGCGGCAACGTACTATCGCTACAGCTTCGAGGACGATCCGGCGACCCTGGCGCACCAGGGTTCGTTGCGGTCGCAGCACAACCTTTCGCGCACAGTGAAGCTGGATCTGATGGCAAAGGTGCGTTCGCGCGACCGGAACCTGGGATTGCCTGGAGTTCTGATCTTGGACGCGCATCTTGGCTGGCGGCCCTACCGGAGCGGCGAAATCGCCTTTACGGTGCAGAACATCGCCAACCGACAGGTGTTGGAGGGATTCTCGCTCAACCCAAACATCACGGTTCCGACGCGGCGCACTTTCGTTTTCAAGTGGTCACAGCGTTTGTGAGTGGAGACGAGCCAAAGTGAAAGCAAGACAGCAGGGCGCGATCTCGGCATGTCTGGCGCTTGTGGCGCTGACATCGAGCGGCCGTCCTGCCTCATCGGATGCCGAAGATGCGCTCAAGTCCGCTGCGGTCTGGGGCTTCCTGCGGTACTCGGAATGGCCGCCCACCAGCGACAGTCGGATCACCGTTGGCGTCCTGGGCCGCTCCGATTTTGCGCAGGTGCTGCGTCAGACGCTGGAAGGAAAGACGGTGCAAAACCGGCCGGTCCGCGTGGTGGATTTCCGCTTCGATCCGCATTGCTGCCAGTTGATTTACTTCGCCACCGATCGCGCGGCGGAAATCAAGCACGCACTCGAAAATGAGCCGCCGAACGTGCTGACTATCGGGGAAGACGACCGCTTCATGGACTTCGGCGGGACGGTGAGGTTGTTCGTCGACGACGGTCACATCGCCTTCGAGACCAGCCTGGATGCGCTGGCCCATTGCGGCATCAAGATCAACCCCAGCCTGCTGCGGTTGGGCCAGATCCGGGAGCGCGGAAGAAAGAAGGCCGCCCAGTGACACGCTACTTTTCCCTGCGCTGGAAGTTGATCGTCCTGATTGCGGGAGGGAGCGTGGTGGCGTCGCTCATCGCCGCGGCCGGCTTTACCTGGATCGACATGGAGCGCTTCTGGCGACAAACAAGGTCTCAAGTGGAGGCCATCGGCGACATCGTCGCCGACCAGGCAGGTCCGGCGATTATGCTGGGCGACCAGAAGGCCGCTGGAGAGATTCTGGCGTCGCTACGAGCGGACAGCCAGATCCGCGATGCGGTGCTGCTCGACAGTAGCGGCGCGTGCTTTGCCGCCTTTCACCGTTTGCCATCCGCAGGCCCAGCAGACCCGAGCGGCCGCCTTGCCGTGCCGGGCCGGGAGTCCCAGCGGGGCTGCGACCGGGCATTGCCGGTTGAAGACGCCATTGTGGTGTTGCGGCCGGTGGGCCGGGGGTTGGACCGGGTAGGGACAGTAACCCTATCGGCCGGTGTGCCTTCGGCATTCGCGATTCTGCGGCAATACCTGGGTGGGACAGCGCTGATCGTCATGCTGAGCTTGTTTGTGGCAGCCTTAGTGGCGATGCTGCTGCAATCCGGCGTGACCACGCCGGTGCTGGAGATGGCGCGCATCGCACAGCACATCACGCAGACACATCATTTCGAGGATCGTGTGGCGGTGAACTCGTCAGACGAACTGGGAGTGCTGGCCTCGTCGTTCAACGCCATGCTGGACGAGATTGGGCGGCGCGATTCGGAACTGGCGCAGCAACGCTTCCGGTTGGAGCAGCAGGTGGCGGAACGAAATCGCGTGAATGCCGAGTTGCTGGCCGCCAAACAAAAGGCGGAAGATGCGGCGCAGTTTCGAAGCGAATTCCTGGCCAACATGAGCCATGAGCTCCGCACGCCTATGAATGGTGTGATGGGTATGATCGACCTGGTGCTCGAGACGAACTCCGATCCGGAAGAGTGCGAACAGCTTCTGGTAGCGCGCAACGCGGCGCAGTCGCTAGTGACCGTGCTCAACGACATATTGGATCTGTCGAAGATCGAAGCCGGAAAGATGACTATCGAGTCGATTGGCTTCGAACTGTCCAGGATTTTGAGCGAAGCCTTGCGAATATTCGATATTCGGGTGCGCCAGAAGAATCTCGAAATGCGCCTGGCGATGGCGGCGAACTGTCCGGCATGGGTGCGGGGCGATCCGGTGCGGCTGCGACAGATTTTGATCAACCTGGCGGGCAACGCAGTGAAGTTTACGCTGCAGGGCTCCATTCTGGTTTTCGTCACCCCCTCGGGACCCGGCACGCTGCGCTTTGAGGTGCGCGATACCGGCATCGGTATTCCCGGCAATAAGCTCAGCGCCGTTTTCGAAGCATTCGCACAAGCGGATGGATCGCACACCCGGCAGTTTGGTGGCAGCGGCCTGGGGCTGGCGATTACGCGCCGCCTTGTGAACCTCATGGGAGGCCGGCTCTGGGCCGAGAGCGAAATGGGTCGCGGAAGCTCCTTCTTTTTCGACCTGCCGCTGGCTCCGCATGCGGCGCCCTCGGAGTTGGACGATGCTCCGGCGCCGGACCAGACTCCGCTTCCACCTCTGCGAGTGCTGGTGGCGGAAGACAACCCGATCAATCAGAAGGTAATCTGTTCCATGTTGAGCCGGCAGGGTTGGGCCACCACGCTCGCGACGAATGGGGACGAGGCCTGGCGGAAGTTCGCGCCGGACGCGTTCGATCTGGTTCTGATGGACGTCCAGATGCCCGAGATGGATGGCCTGTCGGCCACCCGGCGGATCCGCGAACTGGAGGCCCAGCGAGATTCGGGGCGGACGCCGGTGCTGGCGTTGACGGCGCATGCCTCGGAGTCGCAGCATCTGCAGTGTCTGGCGGCGGGGATGGAAGGAGTGGTGACCAAGCCCGTGGCTTTCCGGGCACTCTTGGACAGCATCCGGGGCGTTCTAGGGTCGTAGAAAGCCAGACGATGCCGGGCGCGGCCCTTCCTAAGCTCTTCGCCGCATTTCGGCTCTGGCTTCGTCCTCCGCGGTCCGGGCGCGCTCGGTCTCTCGTTTGTCGTGTAGTTTCTTACCTTTAGCCACGGCGATCTCGCACTTGATCTTGCCCTTTTTCAGGTAGATCTTGGTGGGGATCAGGGCTAGGCCCTTTTCTCGGGTCTGGACCTGCAGTTTGTCGATTTCCCGGCGATGCAGCAAGAGTTTTCGATTGCGGATGGGTGGGTGGTTTTCGCGATTGCCGTGGGAGTACTGGCTGATGTGAGCATTCATCAGCCATGCTTCATTATCCAAAACCGTGGCATACGCCTCTTTGAGTTGGATTTTCCCGTCCTTGGCCGCCTTCACCTCGGTTCCGGTAAGCACCATGCCGGCTTCGAAGCGGTCCATAAGGAAGTAATTATGGCCGGCCTGCCGGTTGTCGCTCAGGATTTTAAGGGTGGTGTCTCGGTCAGCCAAGGGAATTATCCCCATTTAGGTTCAACGGACGGAACCCTAACGTCGTCAATGAGTTTAGATGATCCGTCTGTACGCAATTTATCTTAACACAGGGGTCTTGGGAGCCCGTTGCGGCATCCGGCAGCCTCGGAAGACTTAAGGAACATGTCTCTTTTCAATCGCTTAGTTGCTGTGCTGATGACTGCTGTGTTGATTGGGCCCGTGGCACCGCTCCAGGCTGCAAACCGCAAAGGCGACAAGTATTACGCCGAAGGCCGAGCCCATGAAGAGAAGAAGGAATGGGACGCCGCCCTCGAAGCTTACGAGAAGGCTCTTTCCCAGGATCCGGCGGAGATGCTCTATCAGATGGCTCAGCAGAAGGCCGCCTTCCAGGCCGGCCAGATGCATGTGGACCGCGGATTGAAACTGCGCAATCAAGGTCAGTTGGGAGAGGCGCTCCTCGAATTCCAAAAGGCCTATGCGATCAACCCGGGCGCCGCCGTCGCTACCCAGGAACTGAAATTGACCCAGGAGATGATCGAGCGGGAGCGCCGCCGTGTGGAGCAGACCGGTAAGGAAGGGTCGCCCCAGCAACGCTCACTAACCCCTGTAGAAGAGCTGAAAAAGCAGGAGATGGAGAGGATCGATCGCATTTTGCCGGTCCCCGAGCTGCACCCCACCCATCCGACGCTCGACCCCTTCAAGATGAGCGCGCAGAAAACCAAGGTGATTTACGAGACGATCGCGAAACTAGCGGGCGTGAACGTGGTGTGGGATCCGGAATACCAGCCGCCGCAGCGCGACACCATCACGGTGGACTTCAGCCAGCCGTCCACGCTTGAAGAGGCGCTGGATGCCGTTTCGGTGCAGACCAAGTCTTTCTGGAAGGCACTTTCTCCCAACACGATTTTCATCACCAATGACAATGCCAACAAGCGCCGCGATTACGAAGAGCAGGTGACCAAGGTTTTCTATTTGCAAAACGTAATGGTGGCGGCTGAGCTGCAGGAAATCGTCAATGTGGTCCGCACCGCCGCCGATATCAACCGGGTTTTCCCTTACAACGCGCAGTTTGCGCTGGTGGTGCGCGGCGAGGCCGACCGCGTGGAACTGGCCGAAAAGCTGATTCATGCGCTGGACAAGCCGAAGTCGGAAGTAGTCGTGGATATCTTCGTGATGGAGGCGAGCACGGTTTTCAGCCGGCAGCTCACGGCGGCGATTGCCTCGACCGGTCTCAACTCGCCGATCGCCTTTACTCCACGCCCCAGCATTCAGGTGCAGGGAATCAACAATAACAACACCTCCACCTCCACCACCAGTACCACCACTGCCACCAATCCCACCACTACTACTCCGACCACCGGCACCGGAACCAGCAGCACGACGGGTGCGTCCATTCCGCTCGCGAATTTGGGCCATCTGTCGAGCGCCGATTGGTCTACCACTCTGCCGGGCGCGCTGCTGCAGGCTGCCATGAGCAATGCCAAGACTAAGGTGCTGCAAGCGCCGCAATTGCGCGCGGTGGACAATCAGAAAGCGACCATGAAGATCGGCGAACGCGAGCCGACCGCGAGCGGCAGCTTCCAACCCGGCATCGGCGGCGTGGGCATCAACCCCCTGGTCAATACGCAGTTCACCTATATCGATGTCGGTGTGAACGTCGAAATGACGGCGCGGGTGCATGACAACAACGAAGTCTCCATGCACATCTCGCTAGACATTTCGAACATCACCGGCACGGTGAACCTGGGCGGCATCAACGAGCCGATCATCGGGCAGCGGAAGATCGATCACGACCTGCGCATGCGCGAGGGTGAAGTGGCGCTGCTGGGCGGCCTGATCAACCAGCAGGACGATAAGACGGTGACCGGCATTCCCGGTCTGTCCAGCATTCCGCTGCTGCGCAGGCTGTTTACCGGGGAAAGCATCGATCACAATAAAGATGAGTTGATGATCCTGCTGGTGCCGCACATCGTGCGGCGGCCCGAATTCACGCCAGCGGACATCCGCGCCATCGCGGTGGGGAACGCTACTACCATTCAACTCCACCACTCGCCCAAGCCGCTGGCAGATGCAATTCTGGCTGCCGACGCGCCGGTTCCGCCCGCGAACCTGCCCGGAGTGGTGGGAACCATACCGGCCGAAACTCCCAACGCGCCTTTAGCGCCGACGAATGCCGCCGTGCCTGCGCCGCTGCCGCCGCCTACGTCCAGCCGGGTGCCTGTGACGCCTTCGACCACGATGCCGCCTGCCACGGCGCCGCCGCTGCCGCCGGGAATCGCCGCGCCGCCCACGGGAGGGACCGCGACGATGTCGGGTACCGGTCCAGCGCCTATGCCCGCTCCACCGGCTCAAGGCGCTCCGGCGCCGCCCGCGCCGCCGGCTGCCGGCGGAGCCGCCCGGGTTCGATTCAATCCTCCGCAAACCGATGTCTCCTCGTCCTCGAACTTCGCCATGTCCGTGGTGATGGACGGGGCGACGGATGTGACGGGCGGATCGATGCAAGTGGCGTTCGACCCAAAGCTGCTGAAACTCAACGATGTGACCGTAGGCGACTTGATGGGGGCCGACGGACAACAGCCGGTAGTCAGCAAGAATATCCAAAACGAAATCGGCCAGGCCACGATTCAACTCAATCGCCAGGCGGGCGCTCCGGGTATTACGGCGCCCACGGGTGTTCTGGTGTTCCTGAATTTCCAGGCGGTCGGCAAGGGCACTGCCACGGTGAACGCTAGCAATGTGGGGATCCGAAACTCGCAGGGGCAGGTGGTGGCGTCGGGCAACCCGCAGGCTGCGGTTAACATCAAATAGGGATATGAGGCGCAGGAACCAGAGAGGCATGACGCTGGTGGAGCTGATCGTGGCGTTCACCATCATGCTGATCCTTACCATGATGGCTGTGCCGCTCACCCGCGCACGCATTCGTGGCGCGCGGGAAAGGGAACTGCGCTATGCCCTGCGCGAGATGACCGAGGCGATCGATAAATATAAGGATTATTGCGATGCCTCCTACTTCGGGCCTCCCAAGGCAGGGACGAACTGCTATCCCGAGACGCTCGATATCCTGGTAGAGGGGCAGAAACTGGCGGGACCGGACGGCAAGAAGGTCAGGCTGCTGCGCCGCATTCCCATCGATCCGTTCACGGGCAAGGCGGAATGGGGAATGCGCAGCGATGCGGACGATCCCAAAGCTACCGCGTGGGGCGGGCAGGACGTGTTCCAGGTTTACAGCAAAACGACGGACAAGGCGCCAGATGGTACACCGTATTCTGAGTGGTAAAGGCGGCCGGCGCGGTTTCACGTTTGTGGAATTGATGGTGGTGGTCACGATCATCGTGATCCTCATCACCATGGCAATTCCGCAGTACCAGAAATCGATTCTCCGGGCCAAGGAAAGCGTGTTGCACAGTAATCTGTTCACGCTGCGCACCGTGATCGACCATTACACGATGGACAAGGGGAAGGCGCCGCAGACCCTGGAGGACGTTGTGCGGGGTGGGTACCTGCGTGCCCTTCCTCTCGATCCGATGACGGGGTCTAACACGACCTGGACGACGGTGATGGAAGACAACGATCAGGCGGTGAGCCAGTCCGAGCCTGGAATCTATGAGGTCCACTCCGGATCGGACAAGGTGGGGTTGGATGGCAAACGCTATTCGGAGTGGTAGAAGAGGGCGGCGCGGTTTCACGTTTGTGGAGTTGATGGTGGTGATCACCATCATCGTGATTCTCATCACGATGGCGATTCCGCAATACCAGAAGGCCATCGTCCACACCAAGGAAACCGTGCTGCACAACAATCTCACTACGCTGCGCACGGTGATCGACAACTATTCCTACGACAAGGAAAAGGCGCCGCAGAGCCTGGAGGACCTGGTGAGCGGCGGGTACCTGCGCGTGATTCCGCTCGATCCGATGACGGGTTCGAATCAGACTTGGACTACCGTGATGGAGGAGGCGAGCCAGAGCGTGAGCCAGTCCGAACCGGGGATCTGGGATGTTCACTCAGGATCGGATAAGATAAGTCTCGATGGTACCCGTTACTCCGAATGGTAAGCTTCCAAGGCCTCTGCTTGCCATCGCTTTCGTAACCTTAACAATTAGCGCCACTTATGCCCAAACCACCGCCTCCCGGTGTACAGTTACCTCGGTGCCTACACAGGTACGAGTCGAGGGAATCACCGAGCGGCTTGGTGATATTAATATGCAGTGCTCCGGTTCGCCGGGGTCAGTGCTTACGGGCAATCTATCGCTCTTC
The DNA here is from genome assembly GCA_963815475.1 of uncultured Solibacteraceae bacterium. Classification (GTDB taxonomy): domain Bacteria; phylum Acidobacteriota; class Terriglobia; order Bryobacterales; family Bryobacteraceae; genus Sulfopaludibacter. The sequence continues at coordinate 6,458,236 of CAWFHD010000003.1, forward strand.
TTCCCGGTCAGTATCACCAACCGGGTAGACGCCAACAATCTGGCCCAAGACGCCGTTTTCTCCGTTGATTCCGGCATTGGGTTTGTTCCCACCGCGACCCGCGGTCTTGTTTCCGGCAACAATCTCTCACTCAACGGCGTCAGCATCACCGTACCGGCCAGCCGGGAACTTCAATCTGAAGATCTCGAATGTGCGCGGCGCGGCCGTGCAGCGAAGCCCGCTACAACCAATCACCGCCAGCATCTCTTTCTTCATACCTATCGATCAAGCTCTGGTTGTAGTGGCGTATCCGCAGACCGGTCTTTATAGCATCACTGCCAACAGTTCCATCACGTGCGTCGGTTCGGCATTGCCTGACTCGCTGGACATTGCCGACCTGTTCAGCGCCGGCACTGTATTTTCATCTACGCGGATGACCGAGGGATTCGCATCGGCGTTCCAGCCTCGCGCACCGGGCGACGATGCCGGAACCCGGCTCCTCATCACCTATACCGGCTTCCCGGCCGCCACGCAGCTTTATGTCCCCGATATGGTGGCCGGTTCGAGCGCGGCAGTTCCCACCAAAGGTGGGGACTTGGGCGGACCGCAGTCGGGCGGCCAATACGTGCCGGGCAGCGGAACACTGCTGCTGGTGCGGGTGCAGGGCGCCGACATCACCGGCGCCGGTGGCTTGCCGGTGGCAGCGCCCACTGGGTCGAGCCCCGTCACTTTGAACTCCGTCAGTCCCGTGACCCTGACCAACGGGTCGGGTATGGTGGTGTACGAAGTGGTGGATTCGAACAGCGCCACGCTCGAGAGCGCACAGTTCCCGGCGTTCATCGGGCTTCCGAAGAATACGCCTCCGGCGACGGCGCATCAGAACCTCTCCTATGCGCCGGTGTCGACCTTAGTTGCCGCGTCGCAGACTGCTCCAGTCCCGCGATTCACGGCGGCGGTGCCGACCACAGACTGCACCATCCTGGGCGACTGCTCGGCAGGCTACTTCCCGAAACTTACGGTGCAGGCGCAAGGTCCCTTCACGCAGACGGTGTTTGCGGGCCAGGCGATCACGGAGATTCCGGGCTACATCACCATTCAGAATAGCGGCGGCGGCCTCATGACCTGGTCCGTTACGCCTGTCTATGTTTCCGGGGCTTCCACCGGTTGGCTTCAATTGGACTTCACCTCGGGGGAACAGAACGGATCGGTGAGGGTCTGGGCGAAGGCGCAGAACCTTACGGCCGGAACCTATACGGCTAACCTGATTGTCGACGGCGGTCCGGTTGCCGGCAGCGTGACCATTCCGGTTTCGCTGAGCGTGCAGGCCGGACCCACCACGCCGCCGCCAACTCCCACGCCGACACCTCAAGTGGTGGTGACGTCGGTAGTCAACGCGGCGACGTTCCAGGCGACTCCGCTGGTGGCCGGCTCTCTCGCCACCGTGATGGGCACGGGCCTTTCCGGGAAGAACGTTTCCGTGACGTTCGATGGGACCGCGGCGACACTGTTTTACAACAGCGCGACCCAGATCAACCTGGTGGTTCCGACGTCCATCGCTGGTTCGAAGACGTCGTCCAGCATGGTGGTGACGGTGGATGGCGTGTCGAGCACACCGCAGGTGGTGCAACTTGCGTCCGCCTGGCCATCGGTATTTTCCAATGGCGTGCTGAATCAGGACTCCACCTTGAATAGCCCGGCGCATCCGGCGAGCGTGGGAGATGTGCTCCAGATCTACGCGACCGGTATTCCGGCTAACGCCACGGTCACGGGGCAGATCGGTAGCCAGAGCAATCTGGTCCCGCTCTACGCCGGCCCGGCTCCCGGTAATCCGGGACTGCAGCAAGTGAACCTGACGGTGCCCACGGGGACGCCTTCCGGATTTGCGGGAGTGACCGTCTGTGTCACGTCGGGCGGGCAGCAGGTTTGCTCGCAGGGCTGGGCGCTATCGGTGAAGTAGTCGGCAGGCAATAAAAAGCGGGGCAGCGCGGCTCCATGCCGAACTGCCCCGCAAGTGTCTCCTGCCCATCGTTGCTTTTTTATCCCTTTTCCTTGGGTGGGTAGTGTTTGAACATATCCGAGAGCGAGTGTTCCATCTTCTGCTCGTTCTTATCCGGCTTGCTGGAGAGGACGTCCGACGCGACTCCGCGCCAGACCAGTTGCTTGGTTTTTCCGTCGAACAGGTCGACCGTCAAATTGCCGACTCTCTCCGGAACCACCTCCGTCGTGGCCGTTCCCATTCCCACTCCACCGCCCCACCAGCGGGCGCGCCAACCCCAACCGGGAAATCCATCGTAAAACGTTTCCATGGTGTCGCGTTCGGTCAGTTTGCCGATCGCCGAAACCCCAACGTCGCCGCCGGATTCCACCTTCTGAAATCCCTTCGCGGACATTTCGCTATCCACGGCGTTCATGATGCGCTGTTTCCACAGCGGTTCCGTTGCACTGACACCAATCCACGAATACGTGTGATATGACGAAAAACTGGCTTGGTGATCGTAATCTGTGCGAACGGCCGCATATATGAAACCGGCCGACAAAACTATGCCGGACATCAGAAGCGAGAGATTTTTTCTCATCTGATCGACTCCTTTCGAAAGCATGCTATGCAAGCCCTTCGCCATCGCTAGAATAATTACTATGAGGTTTCTGCTGGTGCTCGCCGCGTGTGTCATCGCGGCCGCTGCTGTGATGCCGGATCTGGCACAACTCAAACAGATGAACGCGCGCTTTGCGCCGGTGACGTTAAAGTACGACAAATCGCGCCTTTCGGCGGGCGACCAGAAAGCGCTGGCGAAGCTGATAGAAGCCGCCCGCATGCTGAATCTGGTTTTTATGGACCAGGTCTGGAGCGGCAACCGCGCCCTGTATGAAAGGCTACAAAAGGACAAAACGGCACTCGGTCAGCAGCAATTGCATTATTTCTGGCTGAATAAGGGGCCGTGGTCCGACCTGGACGCGCATGCCGCATTTCTGCCGGGCGTGCCGGAACGTAAGCCGCTGGGAGCAAACTTCTATCCCGAGGACATGACGCGGGAAGAGTTCGAAGCCTGGGCCAAGACGCTTTCGGCCGCGCAGAAGGAGCAGGCCGAAGGATTCTTCTCGGTGATTCGGCGCGGCAGTGATCGCAAACTCACGATTGTTCCATACAGCAAGGCATACTCCGCCGATCTGACAAAGGCGGCGGCCCTTCTCCGCGAGGCGGCCGGGTTGACTGAAAATGCCTCGTTGAAGAAATTCCTGTCGTTGCGCGCCGACGCCTTTCTTTCCGACGACTATTATGCCAGCGATGTGGCGTGGATGGATCTGGACGCGCCGCTCGACATCACCATCGGGCCGTACGAAACCTACAACGATGAGATGTTCGGGTACAAGGCGGGGTTCGAAGCTTACATCACAATTCGCGACGAGCAGGAGAGCGCGCGACTGGCGATGTTCTCGCAGCATTTGCAGGACGTGGAGAACAACCTGCCGATGGATGCGAAGTATCGCAATCCGAAGCTGGGCGCGGCGTCGCCGATTCGCGTGGTCAACGAAGTGCTGGCCGCAGGCGATGGCGCGCACGGCGTCCGCACCGCGGCCTACAATCTTCCGAATGACGAGCGCGTGGTGCAGCAGAAGGGAAGCAAGCGGGTGATGCTGAAGAACATTCAGGAGGCCAAGTTCGAAATGAACCTGACGCCTATCGCGTCGCGAGTGCTGCCGGCCGCGGCGCGCGAGAACCTGAGCTTCGAGTATTTCTTCACGCACATTCTGGCGCACGAGTTGAGCCACGGAATCGGGCCGCACCAGATCGAGGTGAGCGGACGGAAGACGTCGCCGCGGCAGGAATTGAAGGAGCTGTACAGCGCCATTGAAGAGGCCAAGGCAGACATCACGGGACTCTTCATGCTCCAATACCTGTTCGACCACGGGATGGCGCACCCGCCGGCGGCCGAGCATCAGCTCTATACTACGTTTCTGGCGTCAGCCTTCCGCTCGCTGCGGTTCGGGCTGAGCGACGCGCACGGCAAGGGCATGGCGATGCAGTTCAACTACCTCACGGACAAGGGCGCCTTTGTGGCCAATCCGGACGGCACGTTCGCGGTGAACTTCGCCAAGGTCAAGGACGGTGTGCGCGATCTGTGTCACGACCTGTTGACCATTGAAGCGCGCGCCGACTATGCAGGCGCGAAGCATATGCTCGACACGCTGGGCGTGATCCGCCCTGGTATGCAGCACGCGCTCGATGGGTTGAAGGACATCCCGGTGGATATCGATCCGGTCAACGAGAGGTAGCGCCGACCTTGAGGGATATAATCGCTGGATGCGACGCTTTGTCCCGTCACTATTCCTGATCGTTTCTCTGGCTGCGGCGCAGGGCGTACATCCCGTCACCGGACGGCGCTACGCCGGGGTGATGTCTGCCGACGGCGCGCCATGGCTGACGCGGTCCGCGCGCGAGACCGAAGAGGAGCCGGACAAGGCGCTGGCAGCCATCGGAATCGCCAAGGGCTCGACGGTGGCGGATATCGGCGCGGGATCGGGCTATATGACCTGGCGCATGGCGAAACTGGTGGGTCCGGCCGGCAAGGTATACGCCAACGACATCCAACAGGCGATGCTCGATCTGCTGAAGAAGAACATCGAGCAGCGCAAGTTGAACAACGTGGAGATGGTGCTGGGCGCGCCGGATGATCCGAAACTGCCCACGGGTCAGATCGACTTGGTGCTGCTGGTGGACGTCTACCACGAGTTCTCCGAACCGCAGAAGATGCTGCGGCATATTCGCGAGTCGCTCAAGCCGGATGGACGGTTGGTACTGCTGGAATATCGCGGCGAGGATCCTTCGGTGCCGATTCGTCCTGAACATAAGATGACCGTGGCGCAGGTGAAGGCGGAGTTGGAACCGGAAGGCTTCCGCATGGACAAGGTTCTGGAGGATTTGCCGAGACAACATATTTTGATTTTTCGCCGAACCACCGATTAGTCCTTGCCCGCACGATTGCAGACACGGTCGGCGTGGTCGCCTGCGCTACGATGAATCGATGAGCCCCGCCATCGTTGCTCGCGGCCTGCGGAAGAGTTATGGACTGAAGCCTGCCGTGGATGGCGTGGACCTCGAAGTGCCCGCGGGCTCCTTCTTCGGCTTCCTGGGGCCCAACGGGGCGGGGAAGTCCACCACCATACGCATGCTGACAGGGCTGATCCCGCCCGACTCCGGCGAGATCGAAATCCTCGGCTTTCGCCTGCCCGAGCAGGACATCGAGATCAAGAAGCGCATCGGGTTAGTGCCCGACGAATCGCTGCTTTTCGACCGTCTCAGCGGCATCGAGTATCTGGAATTCGTGGGCCGCATGTATGCCCTGGACCGCGCCACGGCCGTGGAGCGGGCGCGCGACCTGTTGTCGCTCTTCCAACTGCAGAACGACCGCAAGATCATCGGCGAGTACTCCAAGGGGATGCGCAAACGCATCGCGATGGCGGCTTCGCTGATCCATCATCCCGACCTGTTTCTGATGGACGAGCCGTTCGAAGGCGTGGATGCGATGGGCGCGCGTCTGATGAAGGACATTCTGATGGACCAGGTAAAGCGCGGCGCCACCATCTTCCTTACCAGCCATGTGCTCGAGGTGGTGGAGCGTTTGTGCGACCGGGTGGCCATCATCGATCACGGCCGTATCGTGACCTGCGGCACGCAGGAGGAATTGCGCGCCGGAGGAGAATCCCTCGAAGATGCTTTCGTGCGCGCCGTGGGGACAGCGCATCCGGTTGAACGCTTGGGCTGGCTATGATCGCCGCCATACTGCAGGCCCAACTGCGTTCGATGCGTCCGGCGAATCGTGGGCGGGTGTTCCGCGTTGTAGCCGCTCTGCTCTGGTATGGCATTTGGGTGGCGGTCGGATGCGCCGCGGGAGTTGGGGCCGCGCTAGCCAACTCGGCCCAACTGCAGGAGTACCTGCCGCTGGCGCTGCTCGGCATCTTCGTCTATTGGCAAATCATTCCGCTGGTGTCGGCGAGCATGGGCGCGTCCATCGATTTGCGCAAGTTGCTGGCCTACCCGATTCCGCGCCACAAACTGTTTCTGGTGGAAGTGATGCTGCGCTTCACCACCGGTATCGAGGCGATGTTCGTGCTCCTCGGCGGCGCCGTCGGGCTTTGGTGGAATCCCGCGTCGCGCGGTTGGCTGGCCGCGGCGCGGCTGGCAACGGCGGTCGTGGTCTTCATAGCGTTCAACCTGCTGATGGCTTCGGGGATGCGCAGCGTGCTGGAGCGTCTGCTCACTCGCAGGAAAGTGCGCGAATGGGTGGCGTTCCTGATGACGATGATCTGGGTTGTGCCGCGATTCCTGGCACAGACCGGAATCCGTCCCAAGTGGCTGGGGCCGGTGATCAACGCCATGCACGCGATCGGCCTGCCATGGACGGCGGCGGCGCACACTGCTTTTTCGCCGGGCGCTCCGCAATCGGCAGCCCTGGCCGGAGCCTCGCTGATCGCGTGGACCGTGTTCGCGGCGTGGTATGGGCGCAGCCAGTTCGAGCGGAATCTGCGGCGCGACCCGCAAGCCGAGCAGGCGACCCCGGCGACCGCCGGATCGACGCGCGTGTCGCGAATTATGGAACGCTTCTACCGGTTCCCGTCGCTGTTCTGGCGCGATCCTTTGGCGGGTATGGTGGAAAAAGAACTACGGTCGCTGGTGCGCACGCCGAGGTTCCGTATGGTGTTCATCATGGGCTTCACGTTCGGGCTGATGCTGTGGTTGCCCATGGTGTTTGGGCGCGGCAGCCATCCCACCATGTCGCGATATTTTCTGACCATCGTGTGCGTATATTCACTGACCCTGCTGGGAGGTGTGACCTATTGGAACTGCTTCGGTTTCGACCGTTCAGCGGCGCTGTTCTATTTCGCTGCTCCCGTGTCCATCGCGCAGGTGCTGGCGGCCAAGAATCTGGCTGCGCTCATCTTCATCTACCTGGAGGTGGCGGTGCTCAGCGCGGTGACGTTGGTGCTGCGCATGGGAATCGGCGGGACGCAGATTGCGGAGACGCTGGTGGTGATGGGGATCTGCTCGGTGTACATGCTGGCATTGGGGAATGTATCGTCGGTGAACTATCCGCGACCGCTACATCCGGAGCGGATTTCACAAGGGTCGGGCGGAGGATTTCAGGGGTTCTTATTTTTGCTATACCCGTTGGCCATGGTCCCCGTGGGGCTGGCCTATGTCGCGCGCTACGCGTTTCAAAGCCAACTCGCGTTCGCGGCGGTGCTGGGATTAGCGGCAACCATCGCCGCAGTGCTGTACAAGATCTCGCTCGATTCGGCAGTGGCGACGGCGGGCCTGCGACGCGAGTTTATGATGGGCGAGCTAACGAAGGGTGAGGGACCTTTGGTTTCGGGATAGGTGAAGATGGGGCCAGGATTACTTCCCGGCCCCCGTTTGGCTACTTGCTTTTGAGGACGTCGACCAGTTCCTGGACGGAATCGGCGGACTTCTTCAACATTGCCTGTTCTTCGTCGGTCAGCTTGATCTGGTAAATCTGCTCGATTCCGCCGGCTCCCAGTTTTACCGGAACGCCTACAAAGAGGCCGTTGATGCCGTATTCGCCTTCCAGCAGTGCGGCGCAAGGCAGGACCTTCTTCTTGTCCTTAAGGATGGATTCCGCCATCTCCACGGCGGATGCCGACGGTGCGTAGTAGGCGCTGCCAGTTTTAAGGTATTTCACGATTTCCGCGCCGCCGTTGCGCGTGCGATTGACGATGGCATCGATAGTGGCCTGGTCCATCAGTTCCGTCAGAGGAATTCCCGAGACGCTGCTGAGGCGCACCAGCGGCACCATGGTGTCGCCGTGACCGCCCATCACCACGCCAGTGACGTTCTCCACTGAAACTTTGAGCTCCTGCGCGATGAAGGTGCGGAAGCGAGCGCTATCGAGCACGCCGGCCATGCCGACCACGCGGTTCTTGCTGAACTTCGAGACCCAGTAAGCCGCCTGCGTCATGGCGTCGAGCGGATTGGTCACCACGATGATGATGCAATTCGGCGAGTACTTGGCCACTTGCTCAGTAGCGGTTCGCACCACGTCGTAATTGGCCAGCAGCAAATCGTCGCGGCTCATTCCAGGCTTGCGCGGGAATCCGGCCGTGATGATGGCGATATCGGAGTTGGCAGTGGGCTCGTAATCGTTCGCGCCCGTGACCATAACGTCGTAGCCCTGAACGGGGCCGGACTGGAGAATGTCAAGGCCTTTCCCTTGGGGAACTCCCTCCACTACATCGACCATGACGACATCGGCGAGTTCCTTGTCGGCGATTCGAAGAGCGCAATTCGCGCCGACATTTCCGGCTCCAACTACCGTAACTTTCTTTCGCAAAGCAGACTCCTTCCAGAATTAGGGGAAAAATCGAAAGCTGATTATAACTTGGCGCGGGCGGTGATATCATGCAACGGGAGGGAACCATGAATCACTGGAAGCGTCTGCTTTTGGGCGTGTGCGCCTGTGCACTATTGGTGGCCGCATATGAGCGCACCAGCCAACAGGGCGTGATGACGAATGCCGCCAAGGCCTACCTGGCATCGTTGAGCCAGGAATTGCGAGCGCGCACCACGTTCCCGTTCGCCACCGACGAGCGCCAGAACTGGCACTTCGTCCCGCTGGAGCGCAAAGGCGTGGCGCTGCGCGAGATGAACTCGGCCCAGAAGCACCTGGCGGAAGCGCTGCTTTCGGCCGGCCTTTCAGAGCAGGGCATCATCAAGGCGCACACCATCATGAGCCTCGACCAGATTTTGAAGGAGATGGAAAAGGGCACCGGGCCGGAGCGCGATCCCGAAAAGTATTACGTCACGATTTTCGGCGAACCCTCGGAGCAGGGGACCTGGGGCTACCGCTTCGAAGGCCACCACATCAGTTTGAACTTCACTATCGTCAACGGCCACATCGCTTCCAGTCCCAGCTTTTTCGGCGACAACCCCGCCATGGTGAAGGAAGGTCCGCGGGCCGGCCTGCGCGCGCTGATGCGCGAGGAAGACCTGGGACGCGAGTTGGTGAAATCGCTCGACGACGCGCAGCGCAACATCGCAATTGTGGATAAGACTGCGCCGAAGGACATCATCACGTTCGACAGTCGCAAAGCAGCTCTCAGCGGTCAGCCGAATGGGCTGCCATTTTCGAAGATGAGCGCCAAATCGAAGCAGGCGCTGACAGAGCTGGTGACCGAGTACGCTACGAATTTCCCGCCGCAGATCGCCGATATGCGAATGGAGCAATATCGCAAGACTCAGGGAAATCTGTTCTTCGCATGGGCGGGCGGCATCGAAAAGGGAGAGCCGCATTACTACCGAATTCAGACGCCGGCGTTCCTGATCGAGTACGACGACACGCAGAACAACGCCAATCACATTCACAGTGTGTGGCGCGATTGGAACGGTGATTTCGGCTCGGACTTGTTGGCGCAGCATTACGAAGCCAGCCACCAGTAGTCACAACTTCCTAGTGGCCGGCGCTACTCTCGATCGCGTCGGCCGCGGCCTTGGTTCCGTCCTCCGCTCGCACCTGTTCACCTAGTCGGACCGCCGCGGCTTCGCAGGCCGGCAACTGGCGTAATGCTTTCTCCGCCGCTGCAGCGTTGTATCGCACATGGTAGAGAACCATGGCGGCGCCCTTCCGTCTCACGAGTTCGGCGTTATCGAACTGGTCGTGGGCGAATGGAACGATCAGCATCGGGCGGCCGGCGCGCATGGCCTGCGCGGTGGTGCCTACTCCTCCCTGATGCACGATGGAGGCGGCGCGCGAAAAGACTTCGGAGTGCGGCGCGTAAGGGATGGCGATGGCGGTCGCGGGCAGTTTTTCGGGCAGGCCTTGCGACATCGGTCCGGTGAGAAACACGGCGCGTGCGCCCATCCGTTCGACGGCCCGAAGGCTGTCGCGGTAGAAGTGGCCCGCAGCCGACACGGCGGAGGTGCCGAGCGTGAACACGATGGGCGGCGGCCCCCCAGCGAGGAAACGCTGCAGTTCGGGCGGCGTCTGCTGTTCGTGATGCCGATCGTAGAACGGGAAGCCGGTGATTGTGGTACGCGGCGGCCAGTCGGGCTGCGCGTCCGCCAGGTGGCGTGAAAACAGCGCCAGCACCAGGCGCGGTGAATGCGAGCCTTCGAACAGTGGGTGGCCCGTATCGGCCAGGCCAAGTTCGCGCCGCAATGCGAACACCGGCTTGATCCAACGTCGGGTAGCGAACTTGCCGAGTTGCCAGAGGGCCCGCATGGGTCCGACGCCGAGCGCGCGCGCTTTGATCAACCCTGGCGTTTGCGATGGAACCGGCGGATCGTAGGACGAGAGGAATGAGATGGGCGCCAGCACTGACGAGATCCAGGGAATGCCGAGTTGCCGCGCCACCAGCACGCTGGCGAAGGTGATCGGGTGGGTGACGATGACGTCAGCCTGCCGCGCCGCGGGCAGTGTGTCGTCGTAACTTTCGCGGACATGCTCACTGAGGAAGCGGAGGATGCGCTCGGTGCCGTGCTTCCGGTCCATCACGTATTCCACCATTGCGTTGTCGCCGAGCTTAATATCGGGACGCACCGGGTGGAATTGCAATCCCTCGGACACCACCTTCGATTCGTACGAGGCAGCCGTGGCAATGGTAACGGTGTGGCCGCGCCGCCGCAGTTCGATCCCGATGGCCATGTACGGATGCAAGTCGCCGTACGAGCCGAAGGTGGTGAAGAGGATGCGCGCCAATCCGCTACTTTACAGTAAAGGCGACGGACGCTGTGTGGTTCTCCCAGGACAGTTCCAGCTTGCCTTTGTTGCCGCCTGTGCCGGAGAGCGTGTATTTCAACTGCTCCACCATAGCTGGCGGCTTGCTCATCGTCATAGTGGTGTGACCCAGATCCTGTTTGGCGTCGTAATCCAGTCCCGATTGCCCGGTCTGCTTATTGACGATGAGCTGCCATTTTTCGGGATCGGCCAGGTTGATGAAGAGCGTGTAGTCGCCCTTGGGCACCGAGACGTCGCCAATCGTCAGATCGGCATCGGTGTGGAGCGCGGTAGCGGCGTTGGCGCCGGCACGCCACACGGGATAGTTCTGGTCGCTGCCGATGGTGCCGTCTTTGCCGAAGAGCTTGCCTGCCCGCTTGTTCACGGCGGGCGATGAGTACTTGATGGTGATAGTCTTGCCGCCAATGGTCGCGGACGCGGTTTGGTCGGTCTTGGTCTCAGCGGCGGCGAGGGCCGCGAGTGCGATGACGGCGATAGCGCCGGTCAGAAACGATTTCATAATTTATGCCTCTGAAAGAGGATAGCGTACAGCGAGGCTAGCCGAATATGGCGGAGAACTCACTTGGGCTGGCGGCGCCTTGGGCGAACTCGAACGTGCCGTGCTCACGCATTTCGCGCGCGGCGCGGAGGAAGGCGCCCAAAGCGGTACGGCTCAAGGTGCTACCCACGCTGACGCGCTTGACGCCCAGGGCCCCAAGTTCGGTGAGGCTCAATTGAACCCCGCGCAATCCCATGACGACGTTCACGGGACGGTCCACCGAGCTGACCACGGCGGCGATGTCCTCCCTGGTGGCGAGCGCGGGCGCATAGAGGACATCGGCGCCGGCTTCCTGGTAGGCCTGCAGGCGCGCGATGGTGTCCTTCAGATCGGGACGGCCGTGCAGGTAGTTCTCGGCGCGTCCGGTGAGGGTGAAGGGGAAGGGCAGGGCGCGCGCCGCCTCTGCAGCGGCTCGGACTCTCTCGGCGGCGAGCCCGATTTCGTAGATGGGGTTGTCCGGCTGGCCGGTGGCATCTTCGATGGAACCGCCCACTACGCCCGCGGCAGCCGCGAGCCGGATGGTCTCCGCCGCCATTTCCGGTTCGTCTCCAAAGCCGTTCTCCAGGTCCGCACTCGCTGGGAGGTCGGTGGCTGAGGCGATCTCAGAGATGTGCGCCATGATTTCGTCGCGGCCCACGGTGTTGTCCAGCCTTCCCACGGAGAAGGCGTAGCCCATGCTGGTAGTGGCCAGCGCTTCAAATCCCAGATACGCCAACACCTTCGCGGTGCCGATATCCCATGGGTTGGGGATAATGAAGGCGGCGTCGCGCGCGTGCAGCGAACGAAAGGCGATGGCTTTTTCAGACTGAGTCAACATACGCCGATGTTATCTAGCCGACGGGCTTGGCGGGAATCTCGAATGTGCCATCCACTACTTGTACGAAGTTTCGTTCTTCGCGCAGGATGAAGCGCTTGGTCTGCGCCATCTGGAAGTTCGCGACCGCTTCGGCGTCCGACTTCAGACGCGCTTTGTAGCGTTCGTACGACGCCAGGCTATCGAAAGCGATCAAGCCCCAGCCGATATCGTTGGTTCCTTCGTGCGGCAGAAAATAGCCGATGAGATGTCCGCCGCAGCGTGGGATGATGCGGCCCCAATTCTCGGCGTACTTCTGAAACTCGTCGCGCTGAAACGGGTCGATCTGGTAGCGGATGAAACAGGCAATCGTCATATGCACTCTCCTGACTTCTGGCGCCGCCGGCGACTCGCCACCGAGCGTCAGCAGGGCGCAGATTGCGGCGCCGGCTTCGATGGCTTCACGGCGGTCGATTCGTCCTGCTTTGCGCATATGGCCGACTATATCGCTTGCCTGACGACCACACTTCGTCTAGCATCAAAGTGTGGATGCGGAACAACGAACGGACGACGCGGCTTCCCGAATCGCCGCCGCCATTGGCGAACCGGCGCGGGCGCGCATGCTCTACTGCCTGATGGACAATCACGCGCGCACCGGCACGGAACTGGCGGTGGTGGCGGGAGTAAGTCCCTCTACCGCGAGCGTGCACCTGAATCGCCTGCAGACTGAGGGGTTGGTGAAGGTACAGGCGCAGGGCAAGCACCGATACTATAGCCTCGAAGGCGAAGATGTCGCCGGTGTGCTGGAAGGGTTGAGCGTACTTGCGGGATCTTCTCGCGGTAAGTTCGTGCCGAACACCCCCAGCCGCCTGCGCGCTGCGCGGACCTGCTACGACCACGTAGCGGGTGTGCTCGGCGTCTCGCTGCACGACCGTTTCCAGGCGCTGGGATGGCTCGGGCCGGGTTCGCACGATCTTACGCCCGAAGGCGGCAAGGCGTTCGCCAAGTTGGGGATCGATGTGGATTCTGCCCGCGGCTTGCGCCGGCAGTTTGCCTTTCCCTGCCTGGATTGGAGCGAGCGACGGTCGCATCTGGGCGGCGCGATGGGAGCGGCGATTCTGCAAATGGCACTGAAGAAGCGCTGGGTGACGCAGGATCTCGACACCCGCGCGCTTTCGGTCAGCAGCCTAGGCCAACGCGAAATGCTGGCGAAGTTCGATTTGCGGCCATAACGTCGGCAGAAGAGCGAGCGTTACGATTTTTATCGTTGACTTACGTTTTTAATCGTTGTACTGTTGCTCTAGATGGGCACTCAGAATCGTAAACAGCAGCCTCCTTTCCCCACCGGCGCCGAACTCGATATTCTGGCCGTTCTATGGCGCCTGGGAGCGGCCACCGTGCGCGAAGTTCACGATGAGCTGGGCAAGGACAACGGCTACACCACCACGTTAAAACAGATGCAGTTGATGACGGACAAAGGTCTGCTCATCCGCGGCGAACGTTTCGGATCGCACGTCTACGAAGCCAGTGTCCCGAAGGAGCAAACGCAGCAACAGATTGCGGGCGATCTGCTGCAGCGGGCCTTCGGTGGGTCGGCCAGCAGCCTGGTGATGGGCGCGCTGGCGGCACAGCCGGCGTCGCGCGAAGAACTGGAAGCAATCCGCAAAATGATCGACATCGCTGCGAAACAGAAAGGACGTCCACGATGAATACCATTGAAATGCTCTCATCCGAACCGTGGGTGCAGCTGCTGGGTTGGACGCTGGTCCATTTTCTGTGGCAGGGTCTGGCGCTTGCCGTGCTGTATGCAGTGGCTCGCCGCGTTATAGCGCGCACATCGAGTGCGAACGCGCGATACCTGCTCTCCTGCGCGGCCCTCACCGCTATGATGGCCGCTCCGCTGGTGACGTGGCGCGTGATGCAGCCATCGCAGCGCATCGAGCCGCCGGACCGGACAGCCACAATCCCGGCAGCGAAATCGCCGGCTGCCGCCACCTTGCCAGCGACCGTGCGATCGTCCGTTCCCACCGTGCCGGATGGACCACTGTTGCCGTGGGTGGTGATGATCTGGCTGACGGGCTCGACTGCATTCTGGGTGCGGCTGGTGGGCGGCTGGGTTGTGGCCGCGCGGATGCGTTCGATGTTGGTGCGGCGCGCCGCGCCCGAATGGCAGGCCACACTCGCACAACTCGGCGCCCGGATAGGTGTCACTCGCGCGGTGCGGTTGCTAGTCTCCGCGCTGGTGCAGACGCCAACGGTGGTGGGCTGGCTGCGGCCGGTGGTGCTGGCGCCGGTGGGAGCGCTCGGAGGTCTGCCTGCTGAGCATATGGAAGCGCTGCTACTACATGAGTTGGCACACATCCGGCGGCACGATTACCTGGTCAATATTCTGCAGAGCATCGGTGAGGCACTGCTGTTCTATCATCCGGCGGTCTGGTGGGTATCGGGGCATATTCGTGCCGAACGGGAGGCCTGCTGCGACGACATAGCAGTGGCGGTCTCAGGCGATGCGCTGACGTATGCATGCGCGCTGGCGCAGTTGGAGGCGTACCGGCCGGCGCATCTCACCGCGGCGGTTGCCGCCAATGGCGGGTCGCTACCCGACCGTATCGCCAGGCTGCTGGAGCAGTCGAAACCGGCCGCCCGAGCGGGCGTGGGACCGGGTGTGGTCACGGTGGCGGCGCTGCTGCTAGTGGCGGCGTATGGCTTGTTTGGACAGTCCGACGTCCGCCCAGCGTTTCAAGCGGCATCCGTCAAACCCAGCAGCTCATCGGCGCCGTTCCATATGGTTCGCGCGCAGCCCGGCGGACGCCTTAGCACCCAAAACGCTCCGCTGCTGATGCTAATCCAGAACGCTTACGCCGTGCAGGCATACCAGGTAGTGGGAGGGCCCGGCTGGCTCAATACGGATGGCTTCGATATCGAAGCCAAGCCGGAAACCAGCGTGGACCGGAAGCAGACGTGGCCCATGCTCCAAACGCTGCTGGCGGACCGCTTCAAACTTACAGTGCATCGTGAGACTCGAGAACTTCCGGTCTATGCCCTGACGGCCAAGAACAATCTCAAGCTTCCCGCCCCGAAAGAAGCAAGCTGCCCGCCCGTGGACCCAGCGGCGCCGCCGAGGCCGATGGCGCAGACACCCTGCGGCATGTTGCGGGTGGGACCGTCCCCGGTGGGAGTGGCGATGGCGGGGACCAACATTCCCATGGCGGAGTTCATTCGCGTGCTTGCCGGCGTGATGGGGCGGCCAGTGCTGGACAGAACCGGCTTCTCGGGAGAATTCGACGTGAATGTCGCGTTCACTCCGGACGATTCCACGCTCGGGCTCATGGGCCCTGCGTCGCCTGGCACGCCACCCCCGACGAATCCCGACCAACCGAATATCTTCGGCGCACTGGATCAGCAGTTCGGACTGAAACTGGTAGCGACCAAGGGCCAAGTGGAGGTCCTGGTGATCGACCACGTGGAGAAACCGACGGCGAATTAGTCGGCTCGCAGGGAAATCATCGGATCCATCCGCGACGCCCGGCGAGCCGGCATATACCCGGCCAGGGCCGCCGCGCCCAATAGAATGGATGCCGCGATTGCCATTGCCCACGGATCGGCAGACGTCAGCCCATAGAGGGTGCTCCTTACCAGGCGGCCCGCCGCCAGCGCGCATGGCAGGCCGATGGCGACTCCGAGAGCCACCATCGCCAGTGTTTCCGCGAGCACCATGCGCAACACGTCGGCTCGCGATGCGCCCAATGCCATACGCACTCCAATCTCGCCGGCGCGACGCGCGGTGGAGTACGACAGCACGCCGTAAAGCCCGATAGCCGCCATGAAGAGCGCCACGCCGCCGAAGAAGGCTGCGAGTTTCGCGACGACGCGCTCGCTGAGCAGGCGGCGGCCGAGCTCTTCATCGGCGGTGCGCAGTCCCAGAACCGGCAGGTTACGGTCCACCTGCAGCAAGGAGCGCGTGACGGCAGCGCCGAGTGCAGCGGGATCTCCGGAGCTACGCACCAGGAAGGTCACCGCGCCAAGAAATCCGATAGGGTGCACGATGTTCGAATAAAACCTCTGATACGGTTTGAAACGGGGGCTGTGCTCGCGCACGTCGGCAGCCACGCCCACGATTTCGTAGGTCTCGCGCGTGGTCGGATACTCGTCGGTGACGTGCCTGCCGATGGGATCGGAATGAGGGTAGAAGCGCCGGACGAATGTTTCGTTCACAACGCAGACCTGCGCTCCGCGTGCCGCGTCGGACGCATCGATCTCCCGCCCACGCAGGATGGGGACGCCCAGGGTGCTGAAGTATGCCGGGCCAATCTCGGTCCACTGCGCGTCCAAGAGATCCGGATCGTGGACGGGCGAACCTTCGAGTGAAATGTCGTCGCCCGCATCGCCGCCGTAAAGCCCGGTGTTGCTCAACGTGACGCCGCGCACACCAGGGATGCCCATTAGCGCCAGGCGCACCCTTTCGTAGAGTCCGCCGCGCGCGGTAACTTGATAACCGGCCGCGGCAGGGTCGACACGCACGGTCAGAAGGTGGGTCCGATCATAGCCGAGGTCCTGAGTGAGCAGATGATTCAGACTGCGGACGAACCATCCTGCGCCCACCAGAAGCACGAGCGATAATGCGATCTGCGCCACGGCCAGGATGCGACCGGTGCGCGCCCGGCCGCGATTGCCGGCCGAACCGCGCGCAGTGCCGCCGAGTGTGCGGCTCACATCCACGCGAGTTGCGCGAATCGCCGGCAGCAGTCCGAACAGAATCCCTGTGGCGAGTGTGGCGGCGAGCGTAAACAGGAGAACGCGGAAATCCCAGGGCACGTCGAGGCCGGCGGAATTCCCGCCCAGCAGAACCATGGACACCAGCAAGCGCGTGCCGGCCGCGGCCAGCAAGATTCCCACCAGTCCGCCAAGCGCGGCCACCAGCAGGCTCTCGGTCAGTAACTGGCGAATCAGGCGTCCGCGCGCGGCGCCCAACGTCAGGCGCACTCCGATTTCGCGCTGCCGCCCGCTGGCGCGTGCCAACATGAGGTTGGCGATATTGGCGCAGGCGATCAGCAGCACCACCCCAACCATCGCCATCAGCATGGTGAGCGGGTCGGCGAACTCGCCGCGCAACTCCGACACTCCGCGATCGCCCGGTTGCAACCGCAGCTTCTCGGTGAATACGCCCCGGCGCTGCTTTCCGGTGCCCAGCGACGTCCAGGACTGCTTCACCTGCTGAAATGTTACGTTGATTCCTGCCTGGGCAGTCGGCATGGAAACTCCGGGCGCCAGCCGTCCCATCAACTGAAGCCACAGCGTGTCGCGCGGCTTCAGGTAATTCCGGCCGGGCAGCACCTGCGCCTGCATCGTGATGGGAAACCAGAGATCGGCGACGGACCCCACTGTGATGCCACGGAAGCCGGGCGGGGCCACACCCAGAATCTGGAAAACGGCGTCGCCGACCCGAACGCTTTCGCCTACCGCATCGGTGCGGCCGCCCAACTGGCGCTGCCAGAAATCATAGGAGATCACGGCCACCGGGTTGGCGCCCGGCGCCTTATCTTCGTCTGGAGTGAAGGCGCGCCCGGCCACCGGCTGCACACCCAGCACTTGAAAGAATTCGCCGGACACAAGCTGGCCGTGAGTCTTGATGGTCTGCCCGGATCCCGTCGGCGTCAGATTGATCTCGCTCACTGAGGCCTGCGCGGCGAGCAGGCCGGAAAATACGTGGTTCTGCGCGCGCAGCTCGTAGAACTCGGGATAGGAGAGCTTGTGGCGCACTCCGTTCTCCGTAGTGTCCACTGCCACGCCGCCTGACGAGGGATCGGTGAGCATTACCAATTGTTCTGGATGCTCCACCGGGAGGAGTCGGAGCATCACGGCGTTGATGAGGCTGAAAATTGCGGTGTTGGCGCCGATGCCCAGCGCGAGGGTCAAGACCGCAACTAGTGTGAATCCCGGGCTCTTGCGGAGCACACGGAATGCATAGCGGACATCCTGCGACGCGGTTTCGATGGCGGCGCCCATGCGGACCTCCCTGACTTTTTGTTTCACGCGCTCCGGGTCTTCGAATTTCAGACGAGCCGCGCGCCGAGCCTCTACGGGTGTGAGGCCCTGCGCGACGAAGCGCTCCACTACGGTTTCAAAATACGCCCGCACCTCGCCATCAAGATCCTGTTCGACCTCATGACGGTGTCTCCAGCGATGAAAGAGATTCGCGACACTGTGGATCCACGACACCGCTAGCCTTCCTCCGTGAGTACCTGGTTCATGGCTGTGAACAAGCGGTGGAACTCTTTAGTCTCCTTGGCTAATTGCGCGCGGCCCGATCGTGTGAGCGTGTAGATCTTGGCGCGGCGGCCGCTTTCGAGTTCGCCCCATTCCCCTTCGATCCAGCCCTTCTCCGCCAGACGATGCAGCGCCGGGAAGAGAGAACCCGGGCCCACTACCAGCACTCCGCGAGTCACGCGCTCGATGCGGTCGGCTATACCGATGCCATGGAGCGGCGCCAGATTGAGGGTGCGCAGAATTAGCAGGTCGAGGGTGCCTTGCAAGACGTCCGATTTCGCCACGAGAAGATCATATCGAATGCCGATATCGAGTGTCAATGTGGCGTAGACGTTCTTGTGGAGAGCGCAATCCATTCGCGCGCGACAGGGTGCAAGTCGCGATACGCGCCCCACGCCGAACGTGCCCACTCCTGAATGGCCCGCCCGTATGCGGCGGGATCGTCGATGCCATTCAGATGGTCGATCTTGAGTTCGCCGCGACTCCGAGGCAGTTCCGGCTTTGTCAGCGTTCGATTCGCGTTCAGCCATTGCTGCAGCCGGCGTATGGCATGGTCATCGCCGCCCAGTTCGAACGCGATCGAGAGTCCGCACAGATGCGCCGCCAGCGACTTCGCCGACTTCACGTAAGGCGAATGCTGGACACAGTAAGCGTCCACGGCAAGTCGATGGAACCGCCCGTATAGCGCAGGCTGCTCGAAGTGGCGGGCGTTCATCGAACTGAACAGCCCGGCGCAGTCCGGTTCATCTTCGGCAGTACGTAGTCCGCATTCGTCACAGATAGGCATGATCGCGGCGGGAATTCTATTATAAATACATGGCTAAAATGCGAGCTGTCCAGGTTTCCAGTCCCAAAGGACCTTTCGAAATTGTGGAGCGGGAAATCCCCGAGCCAGGCCCCGGCCGTGTGCGTGTGAAGGTGCAGGCCTGCGGCATCTGCCACAGCGACTCCATCACAAAAGAAGGCGTTTTCCCATGGATCAGCTACCCGCGCGTCCCCGGCCATGAAGTGGTTGGCGTGGTGGACGCGGTCGGCTCGGGCGTGCCGCGTTGGACACCGGGGCAGCGTGTGGGGATCGGCTGGCACGGCGGCAACTGCGGGTATTGCGATGCCTGCCGTCGAGGGAATTTCTTCGCCTGCCAGACCTTCACCGAAATCACCGGTATCACTTACGACGGCGGCTATGCCGAATACCTGATCGCGCGTCCGGAAGCGCTGGCGCAGGTTCCCGATGAATTGTCCGCCGCCGATGCGGCGCCGCTCATGTGTGCCGGCGTCACCACCTTCAACTGCCTGCGCAACAGCGGCGCCAAGCCGGGCGAACTCGTCGCCGTGCTCGGTCTCGGCGGCCTGGGTCATCTCGGCGTGCAGTACGCCGCGAAGGGCGGATATCGGGCGGTGGCCATCGCGCGCGGCCAGGATAAGGAACCGCTGGCACGCCAGCTCGGCGCCTTCCACTACATCGACAGCCAGGCGAGCGACCCGGCTGCCGAACTGAAGAAACTCGGTGGCGCCAAGGTGATTCTCGCTACCGTCACGAATGGCGATGCCATGGCGGCGGTGGTGGGCGGCCTCGCCGTCGATGGAACCCTGATGACGATCGGCGCGGCCAACTCCATGACGATTTCGCCCGCTATGATGATCGGCGGCCGCCTGGCCGTTCGAAGCTGGTATTCCGGCACGTCCATCGATTCCCAGGACACCCTGGCTTTCAGCGTGGCTGCCGGCGTGCGATCCATGAACGAAACCTTTCCGCTCAACCGCGTTAACGAAGCCTACGAGCGCATGACGAGCGGCAAGGCGCGCTTTCGCGTAGTCCTGACGATGGACTAGCGGAGCATGGCGCGCGACTCCGCATCGGTTGTGATTATCGGAGCTGGGATCGTGGGCTCATCGGTGGCCTACCATCTGGCGGCGCGCGGCTGCACGGACGTCGTGATCCTGGAGAAGGCCGCTACGGAAGTGACGGGAAGCACCGCGCGCTCGGCAGCCGGAGTTCGCCACCAGTTCGCCAACGAAGTGAACATCCGCCTCTCGCTGTACAGCATCGCGCGGCTGAAGCGATTCCACGAGGAGGTGGGCGGTGAATCCGGTCTGAAGCAGATCGGTTACCTGCTGCTGGTCTCGGAGCCGGCGCGTTGGGAAAGCTACCGGAAAGGCGTGGCGCTGCAGAACTCGCTGGGAGTGGCGAGTCGCGCGATCTCGCCCTCGGAAGCGATTGCACTAATGCCGGAATTGAATCCCGATGGTCTCCTGGGCGCCACCTACTGTGCCGACGACGGTCATTGCGATCCGCACGGCGTCGCCACCGGCTATCTCGCGGCCGCACGGCGTCGTGGCGTGGAACTGCGGCGCGCTACTCCGGCGCTCGCAATTCGTGAGGCCGGGACGGGCGCTCTCATGGTCGACACGCCGCAAGGCTCGATCTCGTGCGAGACGGTGATCAACGCTGCTGGTCCTTGGGCCGGCAAAGTAGCGGTGCTGGCGGGTCTTACTGTGCCTGTGCTGCCGTATCGCCGCTGTATTTATATGACGGAGCCGCGCCCGGAGTTGGCCGGCTTTCCGTTCACCATCGACACCGCCAGCGGCTTCTACATGCGCAAAGAAGGCGACAAACTGCTCATGGGGGTCACCAACGAAAATGAACCGCCCGGCGAGAATTTGGCTGTGGATTGGGACTGGCTGGAGACTGTTCTGGAACGTGGCGCGGCCCGGTTTCCATTCCTGGAACACGTGGGAGTTGTCCGCCGCAACTGTTGGGCGGGTCTCTATGAGAACACGCCTGACCACACACCGATTCTGGGCCGGCATCCCGAGCTGCCCAATTACGTGGATGCCAGCGGCTTCAGCGGCCACGGCGTAATGCATTCGCCAGCCACCGGAATGCTGATCGCGGAAGAAGTGCTGGACGGCCGCGCCCACACCATCGATATCGACGCGCTGAGAATCACTCGCTTCGCATCGCACGACACATCGGCGGAAGGCCACGTGTACTGATGGAAGCGGGCCGGCGCGTTTTTACGGTACCAATATAGTAATGCTCAGATGGCTGTTCCGATTGGCTGTCGCCGGCGCTGTATCACTGGCGCTCTACGCGCAGTTCCCTGTAACGATGAACCGTTACGACCTTGCCGGAACCTCCGCCGATACGCGTGAAAAGATCCTCAACACGTCCAAAGTCAACCAGGCCGGCTTCGGCAAACTGTACAGCTACTACGTGGATGGCTCGGTTTTCGCGCAGCCGCTCTATCTCCCTTCGGTATCCGTGACGGGACACGGCACGCACAACGTGCTCTACGTCGCCACCATGAACGACAAGGTGTACGCCTTCGACGCCGACAAGCCAGGCGCGCCGCTCTGGATGCGCAGCCTGACCGACGAGATGGGGGGCATCACGCCCGTGCCCGTCACCGATGTCACCAACAACAACGATTTGAACCTGGTAGGCAGCGTCGGCATCGAGAGCACTCCCGTGATTGATCTCGCGGCGAATGCCATCTTCCTGCTGGCGCGCACGCGCGAAAACGGGAAGTACGTCCAGCGCCTCCACAAGCTGGATGTGCGCAGCGGCAAGGATCTGGCGCCCGCGGTAACGATTGAGGCATCCACGCCTAGCACCGCGCGGGATGCGGTGGATGGCGCATTGCGCTTCGACGCGAAGGCCGGCCATCAGCGCGCGCCGCTGGCGCTGGTTGCTGGCGCTGTCATCATTGCATGGGCGTCGCACGAGGACATACGGCCTTATCACGGCTGGGTGATGGCCTACGACGCGAAGACCCTGAAGCAGCGCGCCGCCTGGTGCGTCACTCCCGACGGCGCCGATGGCGGCATCTGGCAATCGGGCCGCGGTCCGGCGGTCGATTCCGCCGGCAACATCTATTTCGAAACCGGCAATGGCACGTTCGACGGCCGGCGCGATTTCGGGACATCGCTGGTGAAGCTGAAGCTAGCCGGTAATTCGCTGGAAGTGGACGACTACTTCACGCCTGCCGATTTCAAGCAACTCAACGATCGCGATGCCGATCTCGGATCCACCGGTCCCATGCTAGCCCCTGGCTCCGGCCTGCTGATCGCGGGCAGCAAGAAGGGCATCCTTTATCTCTTCGATATCGCCAAACTTGGACATATGACGCCGACCGCCGAGGGCGTACTGCAGACCTTCGAAGTCAATGGAGGCCGCATCATGTCCGGACCCGCGCTGTGGGACGGACCCGCGGGCCGCAATTTTTACCTTTGGTGCGAGGCCGATTTTCTCAAGGGTTTCCGATTGGGCGATCGCAGCATCGAGACCACACCCTTCGCGAAGGGCGCCATCGCCAACCGCGGCTCGCCGGGCGGGACTCTTACAGTCTCCGCCGACGGCAAAGTGGCGGGCACCGGGATTGTCTGGGCGACGCACACCAACAATAAGAGCGCCGACCACGGCAACGCTCCAGGAGTGCTGCGCGCCTTCCATGCCGAAACGTTGCAGGAAATCTGGAACAGCGAGCAGAAGGCAAAGCGCGATCGTTTGGGCACGCTGGTGAAGTTCGTGCCGCCGCTGGTGATGGCCGGCAAGGTCTACGTTCCCAACTACGACAACGCCGTGAATGTGTATGGACTGCTGGAACAGCAATAACGTCTACTTCCCGGCGTGTACCTGCGTCGCATCGTACGCCGCGCCCGCTGCGTGACAGACGTCGCAGCTCTCGCCGAACTTCGGATCCGTATTCACCGAAGCGTGCGCAAAGGCTGACTGATTCAAGTGACAGGCGGTGCAGGCCGACGTAGTGGTAGGCGCCGGATTCAACAAGCCCTGCGGATCCGTGACCGGATTCTTGCCGATGGGCAGCACAGCCTCCGAGCCGTTGGCGTGACACATGTAGCATTCCGTGGTGTCCTGCACCGCGCCAGTGGGCCCCATCGCGGGATAGCGGACGCCGGTGTTGGGAATCGAGGCAGGCACGGCGGCGAAGGCCGCGCCGAAATCGTTGTGGCTTCCGCCGAACCCGACAACAACATAGTTCTGGTTAAACTGCGCCTTGAGGTTCAAGCCCGTGTGGATCTTGTGAACCATCATCGCGAAGTTGACGCCTTGAGCCGGCATTGCCTTGTCGGCCGCACTGCCCTGCGAGCGGGTGCTGGCGTCGGTGTTACTCGGATTGTGGCAGAGCACGCAGTATTCCGTATTGTTCCGCAGACTGCCGTGCAGTTCCAGGAAGGCGTGGCAATTATTGCAATTGGAAAGCGCCACTACGCTACGGCGCGATTGCACCGGAGTGCCGTCCACCGAAAAGTAAATCACTTGGTTCTTGCCGCCATAATTGGTGGTCATCTGCGTCACCGTGCCCGGCAGCAGCGTGGCCGTCAGCCGTCCCTCAATGCCGATGGCGTAGGTTCCGGTAGCGCTGGCAGGAACGGCGTGCGTGAACGTATACTGGCAGGTTCCATCGTTGCTGCACGAGGCGATCTTTGCCACGGCCTCCATCACGTACCCTGGCGTAGTCACGTCCGAGCCGAAGCTGGTATACCCGTAATCGGAAGTGGGGCCCGCCATAGTTAATGACAGCGATCCGGACGCCGTAGTGAATGCACTCATGGGAATGCCCGCGCCGCTGTTGTCCTTCACCGTGAACGTGACGGACGGATTCTGGCCAGCCCCGCCATTGGTGACCTTGACGAGCGTGAAGTTCAGTCCTGGAATTGTCGTCGATTGGTCGGGTATGGTGTGCGCTCCCAGAATGGAGGCGTCGAATTCGAGTTCGCCCTGCACTGTGTGGCATTGCGCGCACTGGTTATCGTCGAACTGCGGCCCGCCGGCGTGGTTTAGGCCGGTGGCGAAATTCACGTTGTCGTGGCACGATCCGCAGGCTGCACGGTCCGGATTCGTGAGCCACACACCGGTCTGCGCTGCGCCGTTCTTCGGATTGTGGCACGTCGGGCACCGGCGAACATCCGCGGGATACTCCACGGTTGACCAGTCGTTCACTGAGTTTCCGAAGCCGATAATCTGATACGGCTTGCCGGACTGCACGCTGGGGAGCGAACTGCCCATGTGAACTTTGTGAATGAAGGCCTTGAAATCAAGAGTGTTGCCGGTGTCGGGGTCGGTGGTCTGCGGCTGGTGGCAAATGATGCAGAGCTGCACATCGCGGCGCGATCCCCCGTGCGCCGCCAGTCCAGCCGAGCCGGTGGCGCTAGTCATGCCGTTCGGCAGGCCGTGGCATTGATTGCAGTCCGCCGTGCGGACCACGTCGCGCGGCGCGGCCTTCGCTCCCGACGGCACAAAATCGAAGGTGGTGTCGGCGTAGTTGGTTCCCAGGTCGAAGGTCGTGAGGTTTCTCGAACCGTAGATACCGATGCGATTTGTGGCAGTGGGGTCGAAGCCCGCCGGCGCCTTCGTGGCGTAGGTATAGATGTATTCACCCACAGCCACGGTCCGGGTTGCACCGCCCGAATCTGCCGCAGCCTGAGTAGCAGTGGCTCCGCCTGAAGCGGCAGTAGCCGTGCGCACTATATAGGACGTGTATTGCTCCTTCCCATGCGGAATGTACGCCGCCAGGAAGCTCAGCGCGATAGCCCCGGGTGTGGCGACGCCTGATCGGTCAAGCGGGGCTCCGGTGGGGTCCGTCAGCTTATAATCGACACTGATGGTGCCGTCCGAAGCGACCTTTGCGGAGACGATATTGATTGCGAGGCCGGGTTGAACAAACGCTACCAGAGCAGGATCGGCATAGAACGCGCGTTCATGTGGCGTAAACGGAGTTCGTTTCTGTGCGTTGATGAAGATTAGGGACCCAGTTAGTAGCCCCACAACCAAGGCGCGGCGGTTGGCCGTAAGGACGGCTTTCAAGTTACTCACAAAACCCCCTCCAGATCTCAGCTATCCGGAAATTACTACCAGGATACGTCCGAACGGAGTCCGTCGGGGGTACTAATTTGTACTAGCCGAGACCCCGGGTGGCATCGAGGGCCCTGCGGTGACCTCCATCAACTCAGATCGAGCGTCTGAATCACCGGCTCCGCTGCATCGAACCGCACCTCCGATGCCGCCGGATGGCGTCGCCACGACAACGTGAGGGCGATCGCGGCCAACCCAAAGAACAGTAATCCGTAGAGCGCCCGGCCTTCCAGGGCCAACTCGAGGTCGGCCATGTGGAAACTGTAATTGGTGAAGCCGTAGAGGTAGAGAACAAAGAGAATGGACAGACTGGTCCTGCCTGGAAAATAGGAGCAGGTAAACGGAACCTTGTCGAAAGTCCAAAACATCAACTCGATCAACAGAGCTCCGGCGGCCAATTGAAAGATGCTGTGCAGTGGAACGCGCCAACCGCTCCAGACGGCCATCTCGATGGGCAGCAATAGGAACAACGCGGGCGCTAGTCCGCTGACCAGGACCCGTTTGCGGGTTACACTGCGCGCCGTCTCGGCCCATCGAGCCTCGGTGATTCGGAACAGCCAGTTCGAAGCCAGCTCGGCGGGGAATTGGAACACCGCACGGAAACCGGAGATCACGAAGAATGCGATCAGAAACGGAACGGCGCGGACGCCATCCGGTAAGAATTCGATTTTGCCGCCGTGTACTCCGATGGCGAACGTGGTGGCCAGCGACATACCGACACTCAGGTAAGTCACGAGGAATAACTGGTGCTTGCGGCTGCGCGCCAGGGTCTTGCCACTGAAATCGAAAATCGTGCGCTCCTCGGGCGATCGTACCAGACGGCTCGACCCGGCAGCGTTGCGCATGCGCGGCGGCGCATCCTCCGATTCCAGGGTGCGGCGATAGTGCCGCGCGAAGCCAATGGTCCACGTCAATGCGAACAGCCCGACTGTGCCCGCCATCATCTGCAGCGAATACACTCCGAGCGAGGCGAAGAGTCCGTGTCGGTTCGGCAGAAACAAATCGTAAAGGCCCGTGAACCATACCGGCGGAAACAGCCAGAGCCACAGCGCGCGAGCTTTGACGGCGGATACCAGAAGCTGCATGTAGATGGGACAAGTGAGAATGGACAGGATCATCAGGCTCATGCCGAGCATTTGGACCCATGGCGAGATGCGCCGGAAGATAGACGGAGACGTGAGATTGATCAGCACGCCCTGCGCTGCGGAGACGCCCAGAAAGGCGAAGGCCGAGACACCAATGGTGGCGGCGAACTGCGCCGCCATCAATCGCAAGCCCATTCCGCGGAACTCCGATGTCAAGGTGACCATTAGGATCAGTAACAGGGTTGGAAAGATGTTGACGGCCGCAATCAGCAGCAGAAGGAATTTGCCCAGCGCGGTGAGTTGCGCCGCGAAGAGGTCGCGCAGTCGGATGGGGAAGGACGCGAGAATGAGAAAATCGCGCCGGTTAGGAAAGAGCATGTCCCACTCGAAGAAGGTGGCGAAGCCAATCACAGCGAATGGGTACGCCAACGAGAAGAGCCAGAGAATGTGGAGCGCGGCGTTGGGATCGGGACCCGACTTGCGGCGCAATTCGGAAAAGCCCGCCACCATGATGTAGGCCACAACGAAGCCGCTGGTGGCCAGAAATCCCAGCACCTGGTAGATGTTGGTCTGGAAGCCGGCGCCGGGGGCCGCATCGTCGCTTTCGAAGAAGCGGTCTTGAAACAGCTTGAGGAGAAGCCGGAACGGCGGCTGGTCTTTCAATTTGCCTCCTTACCAGGTCATGACGGATGCGATCTCTTGTGCGCGCGACTCCATGTCGTGCTGCTCCACCAGCTGCGTGAAAATCTCTTCCAGGTTGGGGAGATGCATCAGGTCGCGCAGGCGGCTGACCGAATCGTCGGCCACCACGCGGCCTTTGTAGATCACGACAATGTGCTCGCAGACCTTCTCCACCAGTTCGAGCACGTGGGAAATATAAAGGATGACCTTGCCGCGCGCCGCCAGTGTGTGTAGCAAGTGGCGGAATAGCAAAGCGTTCGCGATGTCCAGCCCGGATTGTGCTTCGTCAAAGATGAGCACATCGGGATCGTGCAGCAAAGCGGCGGCGAGCAGAACGCGCTGCTTCATGCCTTTCGAATACGCGGAGATGGGCGCCCATCGCGCCTCACGCAGCGACAACAGTTCGAGCAGGTCGTTGGCCTTCTGGCGGACCCGTTCGGCGGGAAGGCCGCGCAATCCGCCGGCAAGCTGCAGGTATTCCAGGCCGGTCAGATACCCGTAGAGGTTCGGCTCTTCGGGGACGTAACCCAGGCGTTGCTTGAAACCGCTCGCGTCGTCGCGAATGTTCCGGCCGTTAAACAGAATCTGGCCTTCGGTGGGATGCAGAAGGCCCGTCATCATTTTGACGGTGGTGGATTTGCCGGAACCGTTGGGTCCCAGATAGCCGGTGATTTCGCCGGGACGAATGGCAAAATTCACGTGGTCAACCACCACGTTGCCGCGGAACCGCTTGGTCAGGTCGCGCACTTCGAGCATGGTTAGCGCTCCCGGTCCGGCGGATCGCAAAGCCCCAGCGAGAGAGTTTCGCTGCCGTGGCAAATCCAAACGGCGCCCAAGCCAATCGCCGGGGTGATGAAACTGAGCAGCGGAAAAGCGGGCATGATGGCGTGAAAGAAAGTTGGCACCGAAGAATGTGCGTGCAGCGCCATTATTATTTCGAAGGATATGGCGCCAAGGGTGAAAGCTAACAACAGAGCCGGAACCAGGACCGCCGGGCTCGCAATATGGGCGGGCAGAGCCAAGCGCAGTACTTCTGCAAAAGCGTACCGCCAGATGCGGAAAACGCCGCGAACTCCCGCATCGCGCCGCGCCGATTCCATGTCGTCGTGGAATGCCAGGAGCATCTCCGCCCCATAGTCGCGGCGAAGATCGTTCGGGTATAGCAGGAGAAGGCGCCTATACAGGCACGCGCTCCAATCGGCAAAATTGGTCATGATTCCGACTCCCTTGTTCGCAATCGCATGGATTTCGACTTGCGCACCAGCGCCTCCATCCGTTCCATTTCCTGATGCAGAGCCGATTTCCCCTGTTTGGTTAAGCGGTAATACCGGCGGCGGCTGTCGCCGTCTTCCGGCCCATCCACTTCTTCAATCCAGTGCGAATCCAGCAGGCGCTGGACACTGGTATAAAGTGTGGCCGGACCCATCCGAAACCGGTTGTCCGAGAGTTTGCGCGCCTCCTGCATGATGGCGTATCCGTGCTTCTCGCCGGTGGCGAGAGCGAAGAGGATGAAGAATGTTGCAGGAGGAAGCGGTAGATCCGATCGCGGCATGATCAGCTATTGATATATCATGCATGGATATAGCTGTCAAGAGCGGACCGAAGTTCAGTGCTTGAAAGCGATCAGATCGCCTAGTCCGAGCGCAGCATGGCGAAGGGGTCGAGCCTCACTGCGCGGATCACCGGCGGCACTGCGGCCAGCACGGCCGCCGCCAGAATCGCCAGTGACGGAAGCGCGAGCATCAACGGGTCGGTGGCCTTCACACCGTAAAACAGCGTCTCTATGAATCTCACCGATGCCATGCCCAATCCGAGCCCAGCCACAGCGCCAGTCGCCACCATGGCGAAGACCTCTGCCGTGACGCGGCGCGCGATGTCGCCGGCCTGCGCGCCCACGGCCATCCTGATCCCGATCTCGCGCCGCCGCTGTAGCACCGAGTAGTCGAGCACGCCATAGAGCCCCACGCCCGCCAGCAGTAGCGCGACTATTGCGAAGAAGACGCCGAGCATCGCCAGCAGCCTCTCGCGGACCGTGTGCTGCAGAATCAGCTCCTGCTGGCTGCTGATGTTAGCGGCGCGGAAACCCGGGCGCGCCAACGCGACCTCCCGCCGCAGAACGGACGCAAGGCTGAGCGGATCTGCAGCGGTGGTTCGCACCAGAAACGTTGCGTGGTTCAAGGGCTGCGGCGCTCCTTTGGCGTCGAGCGAATAGAGCGGTACGTAGATGGTTGGAGTGAGGGGCTCGCGCATGTTGCGGTAGCGCGCATCGGCGACTACGCCGACGATCTGCATGCGGATCCTCCGCGATGAATCGGCTTTCTCGAACCACTTCCCCACCGGATTCTCGCCGCCGAAATAGTGCTTTACGAACGTCTGGTTTACGATCGCTGCGCCGGGATACGTCTCGCCGGCGCGAAAATCCCTACCGCCGATAAGAGGGATCTTCATAATGTCGCTCCACCCCGGCGAGACTCCGAGAAAGTAGTCCAAGTCCTCGCTGGCAGCGCCGCCATTAATAGCAACGAAGCCGTTCCAGCCATTACCGCTGAGGAGAGGCCATCCAGCCAGCGCTACCTTTTCGACGCCCGGGACATCGCGCAGATGTTCGCCCACCTGGTCCCAATAAGCTGCTGGCTGCGGATGGTCTGAGACGGTGTCCAACGCCAGAAGCCGCTCCGCCGAAAATCCTGTGGATTGGTTGGCCAGGCGGTCGAAACTGGCAGTGAACAAGCCGGCCACGAAGTGCACCAGAAAACAGAATGCCACCTGTACTGCGATTAGCACTCGCACCTGGCGTCGCCTAGATAACGGATCGTCGCCACCTTTGAGTGCGCTCACCGGCCTGACGGCGGAAGCTCGCAATGCCGGCGCCAGGCCGAATAGAAATGTTACGGCGAGAGTCAGAGCCAAGCCGAATCCCAGCACTCGCCAGTCCGCAGGCAGCATGAGGCGCGCCGGATTGGACGGCGGATTGATCATGCGCACCACGAAGGGAGCGGCCCACCACGCGAACCATCCGCCGATTGCCGCCGCCAGGGATGCCAGCCAGGCGCTCTCGACTAGCACCAGTTGTACCAGCCGCAATCGTCCTGCTCCGATCGAGACGCGCAAGGCCATCTCTCTGGCGCGCGCCGCCGCCTGCGCCGTCATCAGATTCGCGACATTGGCACAGGCAATCAGCAGCACTAGCGCGACCAGCACTCCGAGCGCCGCCAGCGACAGCCGGTTGTTCTTCTGCATCTCGGAAAGGCCCGAACCGGCCGGCTCCAGCGACAGCCTCTCGCTGAGGAATCGACTGCGCCACAAGGCGGGCGCGTTCGCCAGTTCCTTAACGCGCTGCTGATGCACGGCGCGGAAGACTGCGTACAGTTTTTCGCCAATCGGATCGGCTGCCGCGGAAGGTTTCAGAACGGCGAAGGCACGGAACCACGCGCTGTCCGGATGGCTGATCCCGAACGCATTCATCATGGTGGGTAGAAAGATATCGGTCACCGTGCCGGGTTCGGTGCCCGTGAAGGGTTCCTCCGCCACGCCCACAATCTCATAGGGAGACACGTCAGCGCCCAGGCGGAAGCTGCGGCCAATCGCCTTCGGATCGCGACCGAAGCGGCGCGTCCAGTAGTCGTATGAAATCACGGCGTAAGGATGGCCTCCCGGCTTGACGTCGTCGTTGGCGTCTATTAAGCGGCCCGCCGCCGGCCTCAGTCCAAATGCGCCGAACATCGAGCCCGAGACGTACTGCAGGTGCGCCTGCTCGATCTCCTGGTCGGAACCGTAAGTCAGGTCGACCCGATCCATGTAAGATATCGCGAGCAACTCGGCCTGCTCTTTCACCGCCGCGCTCATCTGACGGAACAGCGGATACTCGTAGCTGTCGCCGGCTCGCGGTTTGCCGTCTGGACCGATGCCGTAACGGATCAGCGCGTAGAGACGGTCGGGAGTCCGAATGGGCAACGGACGCAGCAGCAGCGCGTCGATCAGGCGGAACGCAGAGGTACAGGCGCCGATTGCCAGGGCCAATGACAGGATGGCCGCAGCCGAAGTCACCGGGCGCTTCCGGAGTTGCCGCCAACCGAACACTGCATCGGCGCACAGCGAATCGAGCCACACCGCGAGACGGATGTCGCGGCTCTCTTCGCGACGCAGCAGCTCGGAGCCGAATGCCCGGCGCGCCTCGACGGCATCGCGACCTTGCGCCACGGCCTCCTCAATGTGCGACTGCAGCTCTTCGTCGATGTCGCGGCTCAAAGCATCGCCGCGAAACACATTCCGGATGCGCGACCACAAAGACATGGCTCTCAGTCCTCCGAATACTCAGACATCATAATACCAAGACGTCTGAGTACGGAAAGGGATAGCCTCAAGGCCTGTCCAACCGACACTCGCAGTCGGAAAGTCGGTAGCGTTACAATTCAAAAGTTCTTAATAAAATCGCCGAACCGATTTTCGAGAAAGTGCGTCTTAGATGGAAATGCGCCCGACCTTGCTGATGTTTCTCGCCCTCTTCTGCGCCGCCGCGCAGAATGAAGCTCCGCCGGTCTTCGATTCCGCCTCGATCAAACCCAATCACAGCGGCAGCGGTTCCTCGTCGAGCCACACCCGACCCGCCAACGTGGAGATGATCAACTACTCTCTGTTTCAAGTGCTCACCCACGCTTACCAACTCAAGGACTACCAGATACAAGCGCCGGACTGGATGTCGTCAGAGCGTTTCGACATCCTGGCCAAAGCGCCTTTCGGAACGCCGGAAAAGGCCCTGCCGGCGATGCTGCAAACCTTGCTGGCCGAGCGATTCATGCTGGTAGCCCACCGCGAGACCAAAGAGTTTCCGGTTTACGGCATGGTGGTGGCCAAGGGCGGCTTCAAACTGCAGGCTGTGGAAGCGGGCGGGGGAGGTATGAACTCCAACAGCGACGACATGGGAGGGCAACTGAAGGCCACTAAAACCACTATGGAGCGCATGGCTCAGTGGCTTTCCCGCCAGGTGGACCGGCCGGTGATCGACATGACCGGAATCCAGGGCTCTTTCGATTTCGAACTGAAGTTTTCAAAAGACAATGCCAAAGCCGAATCGGACAACACGCCCCACTACCCCATAGTGACCCTGGCGATCCAGGAGCAGTTAGGCCTGCGCCTGGAAAAGCGGACCGCCCCCATCGAAATCCTGATCGTCGACCGGGCGGAGAAAGTGCCGGTGGAAAATTGAGAAGGCAGATCTCTAATAGTCCTTCTTAAACCCCGTCCGCAGATTCGTCACGCTAAACCTCCCGTCTGCCTGCACCGACACCTTAATCGCCTTTCCTTCGCATTGCGCGTCCATGTTGGCGATCATGTTTTCGGGTGCGTTTTTATCCTTCGCGGCGGGGGAGTAGTGGAGTTGCCACAGATCCTCAAAGCCCGGCGAGCTTTTCAGGATGTCGAAAACCTGAGGCTCTCCGCCTTTGCGGGGGCCATTGTTCATGATGGCGACTTTGGGGCTGAGCGAGTGCACCAGCACTTCACTGTTCGACTGCTTGAAGCCGTGGTGGCTCACCATGAAGAGATCCACCGCGCCAACGGGGTTGGCAGGACACATCAGGTCGTACTCGATGGCTCCCAGGAGATCGCCGAAATCGGCCATGCGAAACTTACCATATTCCAATAGGATGCCGATGGAGCCTGCGTTGTCGTCTTTGTCGGTGTAGGTGGGCCGTGTGACTCCGGCGCATAGCGGATTGGGCTTGGCTTCGGGCTTATGGAGCGCCTGGCCGCCGGCTGTGAGCACCGTGATCTTCACCCCTTTGAGGGGGACGGTGTCCCCCGGTTTCACGGAAATGCGCGGCCGTCCCTTGATGTTTTGGACGTAGTTCGGGAAATGCGTGGAGCGGTCGGGATCGCCCGCCGTCGCATAAAGTTCGCCGTGGTCCACGAAAGTCTTGACCGGTATGCGGGCATCGACGCGGGGGATATTGCCGGCATGGTCCGTGTCATAGTGCGTCGGCATCATGAAATCAAACGATTTAATACCAAGTGACTGCGCCAACGACACAATTCGGTTGGTGTCGCGATCATCCGGAGTGGGATAGCCGGCGTCGATCAGGAAGGTCTGGCCGGAGGGGGAGACGATCAACAGGGCCTTGCCGCCCTCGGTATCGATGGCGTAAAGGTCGAGATTGGCGGCAACTGCAGGGGTTAGCAGCGCCAGGAGGAGCACAAATTGGCGAAACATTTCATTCCAAAGCATATCAGCTAAACCCCATGCGTCAGAAATCCCCTAATCGCTAACCCACGCGTTAGGAGGCGCCGCACCCCCGCGCGGGGGGAACGTTGCTACGCCCTCATAAGACCATTTGTATTACTCAGTGAATTCCGATACCTTTCATTCAGATGGCACACAAGAGAGTCTGTCAAACCTGCAAGAACAAGGGTTGCGTGGCACGCTGCCGCTTCAACCTCCCCGCGCCTGCTCCGCGCGTGATCCAAATCGAGAAGACATAACGCAAATGACTAACCTCGTCCAAATCCGCCAACGCTACCGGGCCAACTGGAACCACCTGACCTTTTTGGTGGAATCCGAAGATCGGCAGTGGACCCTGCGGGTGCAGGACGAGTGCAGCGACCGTCTGCTGTATGCCGCCGGCCGGTCCAATCGGACAGCGGCCCAGACCGCTGGACTTGAATTCGCGATGCTGGGCGGCACGGTGGCAGAGCAGCAAGCCAGTCCCGAGGCGTTGGCCCGGGCACTTTACTGGCAGGAGTATTGGTAAATGCCGGCGCTAGCACAACGCCGGCCGGCGCGGCAAAATCCTTTGGACATTGGGGCCGCGCGAGAGTTGCTTTACGGTTCATTCCAGATCTGGCTGTGGAGCCGCGGCTTCGGCACCATGGAAGAGATCGACTCCGAATTGCGCAGCGGCGGGTTGAAACAAAACTTTCGCGACTGGCTGCGAACACGATCGAGCCGGTAAGACTAAGCCCTCACCGAACACCTACGTTCCAGTCACCACTCCACCGTCCACGCTGAGCACCGTCCCGCTAATGAACGACGCTCCGTCGGAGGCAAGCCAGAGGTAAGCGTTGGCAACGTCTTCCGGCTGCCCCATTCGACCCAGCGGTGTTCGGTCGCACATCGTCTGCTTGATCTTCTCCGGCATGCCGAAAATCATATCCGTTGCGATGAAGCCGGGCGCCACGGCATTTACACGAATCTTGTGGCGCCCCAGTTCGCGCGCCCAAACGCGAGTCATCCCGATCACGCCGCTCTTGGCCGCGACGTAGTTGGTCTGCCCGAAATTGCCGTAGAGGCCAACCACGCTCGAAGCGTTGAGGATGGCTCCGCCGCCCGCCGCGATCATGTGCGGCGCCACCGCGCGCGTGCACACGAAGACGCCCTTCAGGTTCACATCGATCACCGCATCGAACTGCTCATCGCTGAGCGAGCCCAGCAGCGCGCCTTCCTTGACTTTCACCAGCAGGCCGTCGCGCAGAATTCCGGCGTTGTTGACCAGAACGTGGATGGCGCCCCAGCGCGTAGCCAGTTCGGCCACCGCGGCATTCACGGAAGCCGAGTCTGCGACATTCACCCTCTGGAAGCAGCCGTTCGCTTCCGGCACCGCGTCTTGAACGTCCCATGACGCCACGCGGCATCCCTCCTGTGCGAAGCGGCGGGCGGTCGCTTTGCCAATCCCATTCGCCGCGCCGGTGACGATCACCACTTTATCCTGCAGTCCGGTTTCGATCATGATCTTTTATCTTCTCACCTGCCTCGCGCGGTTCCTCTATCGGAGTGCAACCACCGGATCCACCTTCGTCGCGCGCCGCGCCGGAACATAGCTGGCCAGCAGCGCCACCAGCGTAAAGAGCACGGCGCCGCCGCCAAAAGTCAGCGGATCGGTAACGCTCACGCGGTAGAGCAGGCTCTCCATCAGCCGGGTGAGCGCCAACGCAGCGGCCAGCCCAATCACGATCCCGACAGACGCCAGCGCCAGGCCCTGGCGCAGCACCAACCGGAAGATGTCGCCGCGAGCCGCGCCCAGCGCCAGCCGGATTCCCATCTCCTGCGTGCGCTCGGCCACCGAATACGCGATGACGCCGTAGATCCCCACGATCGCCAAAATCAGAGCTGTGAGAGATAGGCCGCCGAGCAGCGAAGTGGTGAAGCGAGGCTGCGCCGCGCCATCTTCCAAAATCTCGTCCATGGTGCGGACAGCGGTTACCGGCTGATCGCGGTCGGCTTCGAACACCTGAGCCTGAATGGCATTCACCAGGTTGTGCGGATCGCCCGAAGTCCGCACCACCAGGTTCATACTCGATGTGGGGAGCTGCGCATAAGGAAGATAGATCTCGGGCTGCGTGTCGGCGGCAAGATTGATGTTGCGCACGTCAGCCAGCACGCCCACAATCTCGATGGGCTGCGGCATCCGTCCTAACAGGATATGTTTGCCGATCGGGTTCTGGTTGGGCCAATAGCGGCGCGCCGCGGCTTCGTTCACCATGATCACCTTGGGGTCCGCGGCGCCATCGCGCTCGGTGAATTCACGCCCGCGCAGCAATGGAATGCGCGTGGTCTCCACATACCCGGCGGTCATCGTCTGAATGTTGAAGAGCGGCCGCTGGGGCAGGGGGACTTCAGGCTGGCCTTCGGGCAGTGCCGGGCTGAACCGGCTGGGATTGAGCGGCAGAGCCGAATCCATCACCGCCGCTTTCACACCGGGCACGGCACGCACCCGGCGCAGCAGGTCATCGAAGAAGAGAATCTGACGAGGTTTGTCATATCGCGCCGGCGGCAGCGCGATGTTGAGCGTAAGCACATTGTGCGGATCGAAGCCGGCCCCGGCGCTACGCAACTGCATGAAGTTGCGCAGCAGCAGGCCCGCGCCCACCACCAGCAGCACCGAAAGTGCCACCTGCGATACCACCAGCAGATTGCGCATCCAGTTGCGCCTGCGCCCGGATGTGGATCCGCGTCCTTCCGATCGTAGGGCCGAAACCAGGTCGGGTCGCGAGATCTGCAGCGCCGGCGCCAGGCCAAAAAGAACACCGGCGAAGATCGACACTGCGGCGGTGAAGAGCAGCACCACGCCATCGGTGCGAATATCCTGCGCGCGGGGCAGATTGCCTTGCGCCATCGAGGCAATCAGCCTGGTTCCCCAAGCGCTCAACTGCGCGCCGAGCGCTCCACCTACCAAGGCCAGCAACAGACTTTCGGTGAGCAGTTGCCGAATGAGACTGCTGCGGGGCGCGCCGATAGCGGTGCGCACGGCGATTTCGCGGCTGCGTCCCAGGGCGCGCGAGAGCGTCAAGCTGGCGACGTTGGCGCAGGCAATCAGCAGCACCACCGACACAGCCCCGAACAGGATGAGGACGGCGACGCGCGCCGTGGAGACCACCTCATCGCGCAGATTACCCACATTCACCTGCGTCGCCGGGTCGCCGTCTGCATTCTTGGGAAACGACGCGCGGTACTGTGCGGCCATGGCATCCATTTCGGCCTGCGCCGAGCGAAGGCTCAACCCGGAACGCAGGCGGCCTACGTAGTTCAGGAAGCCCGCGCCGGCCTGAACCTGTTGCGGAGTGGCGACGCTGAGCTCGAAAACCCTGGGTGTCACAATATCGGTTTGCGGGCCAAAGAGATCGAAGCGGAAGGTTCCAGGCAGGACTCCGATGATGGTGTAGCGCCGCGAATCGAGTGTGATGTGTTCGCCGATTGCAGCGGGATCGGAGCCGAAGCGGCGGCCCCAGAGGGAGCGGCTGATCAAGGCGACATTCTCACCGCCGGGTTGATCCTCGGCTTCGGTGAAGGCGCGGCCGAGCGCCGGCTGGACGCCCAGAATATCGAAGAAATTCCAGGAGACGCGTGCGCCGCGAAACTGCTCGGGAGCGCCGCTGCCGGTGAGCGTGAAGGCTTCGCTGGTGAAGGCGGCCAACCCCGAGAAGGAACGGCTGTGCCCGTTCACCTGTTGGAAGCGAAGCCAGGAGAGCGGCCCCTGCCGCACGCCGTTAAGCTTGCGCGATGCGGAGACCAGGACAAGGCGATCGGGCTCGCGATACGGCAGCGGCAGCAGCAGCAGAGCGTCGGCGACGCTAAAGATGGCCGTGTTGGCTCCAATCCCGATAGCCAATGTGAAAATCGCCACGGCAAAAAAAACGGGGCTCTTGATGAAAAGCCGCAGAGCGTAGCGAACGTCCTGCCAGAGAGTGGACATTTGATTCCATTTTAACTTTCAGCCGCCGCTCAAAAGCTGGCCGCCGAGAGTGCAAAGCTATAATGCGTCAAGGGGGATCCATGACGCACTCGGGGCCTTGGCCCGCGTTACCGCTGGCCCAGTGGCAGGGGACCTACAGCAGTCTGCACCTGTGGACGCAGGTGGTCGGCAAGATCCGGATGGCGTTGAGCCCTCCGCAGAATCACTTCTGGCATGTCACCCTCTATACCAACGCACGCGGCCTCACCACGGGACCGATTCCCTGCGGAGAGGAACTCTTCGAGATTCAGTTCGACTTTCTGGCGCACACGCTCGATATCCAGGCGGCGAACGGAGAGCGCCGCGTGCTGCCGCTGCGCGCCGAATCCGTGGCGTCGTTTTACACACGAGTGATGGATGCTCTGAGCGACATTGGTGTGACCTGCACCATCCAAACGAAACCGCAGGAGATCCCCAACGCTATCCCGTTTGAGCAGGACCAGCGACCCGGCACATACGACGGCGAATATGCGCAGCGCCTGTGGCGGATTCTGCGATCGGCCGGTCACGTGATGCAGGAGTTTCGCTCCGGTTTCGTAGGCAAATGCAGCCCGGTGCACTTCTTCTGGGGCAGTTTCGACCTGGCGTGCACTCGGTTTTCCGGCCGTACCGCGCCGCCGCGCAATGGCGCCATCAGTGGCCCGGCCTACTCGCATGAGGTGATCAGCGCGGGTTTCTGGCCAGGCGGCGGTGTGGTGGAGGGGCCGGCGTTTTACACATACGCGGTGCCCAGACCAGTGGGCTTGGAAAACGCGCGTATCAGCCCGGCGAACGCCGGTTGGCATCCGCAGTTGGGAGAATTCATTCTGATGTACGACGATATGCGACAAGCCGAGAATCCCGGCGAAGAGTTGCGCGCCTTTCTGCAAAGCACATACGATGCTGGCGCGCAGCTCGCGAATTGGGATCGCGCCGCATTGGAGGTTCGATAATGGCCGAAGGATGTAAGCACCTGAACGAGATTCAGGTGCAGACGACGAATAAACATACCTGTGAAGAGTGCGTGAAGATGGGTGATTCCTGGGTGCACCTGAGGCTCTGCCTCATCTGCGGAAACGTGGGTTGCTGCGATTCATCCAAGAACAAACACGCCACCAAACATTTCCGGCGCGAGAAGCATCCGCTCATCCGGTCGATCGAACCGGGCGAGAGCTGGGTGTGGTGCTATGTGGACGACGCCATCGTAGGGGAAATCGATTAATTTCCATTCACGCCGAAACATGCTCCGAAGCCTTGGGTTCATCAGAGCGACGAAGATAAGATCCACATCCCGCGGTTAAGGGGTCCGGCGGGCGGCCCACCAAACGAACTGCTAGAGCGCAGGCGCGTACCGGAGTAGTATGCACGCGCCTGGCTACCTCAATCACACCGCAGGCACCGCATCGGGTCGACCCCTGCCGCGCGCCATGCGGGGACAAAGCACGCCGCCAGGGCCACCGCGAACAGCAGTGCCGCCGAGACGCCGAAGGTCAGTGGGTCATGCACCGTGACCCCGAACAACATCTTGGACAGCAACTGCGCGAGTTCCCACGCCGCGCCGATTCCGATTGCCACGCCCAGCGATGCGAGCCCGAGTCCCTGCCACAACACCATGCGCAGTACCTGGCCCTTGCCCGCCCCAACCGCCAACCGTATGCCGAACTCGCGCGTGCGCTGCGCCACGGTGTAAGCCATCACGCCCGAGACGCCGATGGCGGCCAGCACCAGCGACAGTCCGCCAAACATAGCGAGCAGGAAGGCCGCGAACTTGCGCCGCGCCACCGTCTCCGCCAGCGTCGCCGTCATGGCAGTGATCTTGGGTGGCGGTTGATTACCCTC
The DNA here is from genome assembly GCA_963815475.1 of uncultured Solibacteraceae bacterium. Taxonomy (GTDB): domain Bacteria; phylum Acidobacteriota; class Terriglobia; order Bryobacterales; family Bryobacteraceae; genus Sulfopaludibacter. Next base: position 6,497,251 of record CAWFHD010000003.1, read on the forward strand.
CACTTCGGCGATGGCCTGCGTGGCGGCGCGTGCCATATTGAGCGGGTCGGAGGCGGTTCGCGCCACCACCGTCATCCAGCCCACTGGCATCTGCGCGGCCGGCACGAACACCTCCGCCACAGCCGGCGCATCCAAGCCCATTTGCCGAATGTCCTGGGCCACTCCCACCACTTCGAGCAATTCTCCCTCGGCATACTTCACGTGCAGGCGTTTGCCCACTGCCGATGTGTGCGGCCAGAGCCTTCGGGCCAGCGTCTGATTGAGAATGGCGACGTGCGGACCGCGCTTGTCGTCGGTGGCCGTAAAAGCGCGGCCTTCCAGGAGGGGTGTGCCCATCGTATCGAAGTAATTCGGCAGCACCATATTGAGCGCCGTCCAGGGCTTTTGGACGGTGAGTTCGTCGGTATCGCCATCGGCGGCATAAGGCGAGGTCCAACAGGTTCCATTCAGCGGTGGGCACATCACGGCGCTGGCGCTCTTCACACCCGCCTGATGCGCCACACGCTCCGCGGCCTGCGCGAAGAATCTGATATCGTCGCGATCGCCGGTCCGTCCGGCGTGGATCACATTCAGCGCCAGCAGGTGATCCACCCGAAAGCCCGGATCCACATGCAGCACCGCGGAGAGACTGCGCAACAGCAGGCCTGCGCCGACAGAAACCACGATCGCGATGGCAATTTCGGCGGCGAACAACATCGAGCGCATGCGTCCACCGCGACGGCTGCCGGCCGCGAGAGATCCCTCCTGAAGCGCGCCGCCGATCCCGGAGCGGGCAACCTGCACGATAGGCGCAAGGCCGAACAGCAGGCCCGCCGCAACGCAGGCGCCCAGCGAGAACCAGAGCACGGTGGAATCGACATGCGCATCGGCGAGCCCCGGCACCACCTCGGGATACAACTTGACCAGCCGCGGCACGGCCCACCATGCCAACGACAATCCGGCAGCGCCTCCCAGGAACGAGAGCAGCACGTTTTCCACCGAGAGTTGGCGGATCAGCCGTCCACGGCCGGCGCCGAGCGCAGTTCGGATGGCGAACTCGCGCTGCCTCGACGATGCGCGCGCCAGCGCGAGGTGAGCCACGTTGGCGCAGGCCATCAGCAGGACGAAGCCGACTGCGCCGAGCAGCGTAAGAAGAGTTCGCCGGACATTGCCCACGAGGCGATCCGCCAGCGGCACCACGACTGCTGTTTCACCCTTATTGGTGGCAGGATAGTCGAGTGCGAGGCGGTCCATAATAGTGCCCAGATCGCCGCGCGACCTGGCCAAAGTGACGCCGGGCCGCATTCGAGCGATCACGGCGAGGCCGGGATGATTGGCGCGGTCGACGAAATTCGGCTGCATGGATATTGGCGATACGGGAACCAGGGCGTTCCATTCCCAGGGCTGGAAGCGAAACTCGGGCGATAGCACCCCGACGACGGTCGCGGCGACACCATTGAGCCAGAGCGCCTTGCCGATGATGGCGGGGTCGGCTTTGAGCTCGGTGCGCCAGAATTGATATGCCAAAACAGTGACGGGCGGCGCGCCTGGTTGGTCCTCCGCCTCGCTGAAGGGGCGCCCGAGCGCCATCTGCGCGCCCAGCGTTGGGAAGAACGAAGCGGACACAAATCCGCCGGGAATCATCCGCGGCTGTTCCGTTCCCGCGAAGTACATGCGATTGCTTTGGAAGACCGCCATGTGTTCGAAAGAGGTGCTCTGCTTGCGCCAATCGACATAGTCGGGCCATGAGACATTGATGGGCGATTTCGGCAGCGCTTCGGTGATGAAGACCAGCCGGTCCAGTTGGGGATATGGGACACCCGTCACCAGAACTCCATGGACCACCGAAAACATGGCGCTGTTGGCGCCGATGCCGAGGGCCAGCGTCAGAATCGCGACTGCCGAATAGACCGGGCTTTTTCGCAGCGACCGCAAACCGTACCGGAGATCGCGCACGAACTGTTCCAACGCGCTCCGGCTCCAGGTTTCACGCGTAACCTCCGCTACCAGCCCCACGTTGCCAAATTCGCGCAGTGCGGAGTTGCGCGCCGATTGCGGTGATTCGCCTCGGCCTATGCGGTCGTTGGCGGCCATGGTGAGATGGCTGCGAATTTCGTCATCAAGGTCCCGCTCGCGGCGGGCGCGCCAGAGGTTTCGAAAATTCATGTCCATAGGACGTAGACATTCTACACCCGTTAGCGCGGAATGTGGGTAGATCTCCCACCCGCAATATGTATTTTCAATAACATACGAGAATTGACGAGAATTTGAGCAATTTTCGGCCAGGAACTTTCTCCCTAATCCGGTGTCTATCTCTTTGCAAGGCCAAAGTTTTCCTGATAGCTTGAGATCAGGCGGAATTGTGAGGCTCCCGGTGGCCACCTCAATCTTGGACTTCAGCTCGGAGCGGGCGGCGGAGTGTAGCGTCGATCTCGAAGATCTGCGCTTAGTCGAGTTGCTGCGCGAAGGCGTCGACACAGCCTACGAGGAATTGCTCAACCGATTCCAGCAGCAAGTCTACACTCTGGCCCTGCGTCTTCTGAACGACCCTTCCGAAGCAGCGGATGTGGTGCAGGAGGTGTTCCTCAAAGTCTTTCGGAATATATCCAGCTTCCGGGGCCAAAGCACCCTGAAGACTTGGATCTATCGCATTACTATTAATGAGGCTCATAACGCACGACGGTGGTTCTTCCGTCATCGTCGGCGGGAAGTGGAATTAGATAACGAACCGGAAGAATCGCGCAACTGGAAAGAGATCATACCCGATCGCAGCCGGTCGCCGTACGATATGGCGCTGGAAGGCGAGCAGCATTCGATGATCGAGGCAGCGCTCGATCGCATTAATCCCATCTTTCGCGAAGCCGTGGTGTTAAGGGATATCACGGATCTGAGTTATGAGGAGATCGCGGAAATTCTTGGAGTTTCCCTGGGGACTGTAAAGTCCCGAATCTTGCGGGGCCGTGAAGCCCTGCGGGAACAACTCGCGGGGAGCCTGAAGACCAGGCCGGCCTTGCGACTAGTGCCCAAGACGGCTGAGTGAGTTATGAGCTGTAACAATGTGCAAGAACTGATTTCTTCGCTGATCGACCGCAGGATTGCGGCCGAGGAGCGTGAAAACGTGTTGGCGCACCTCGAGCAGTGTGCAGAGTGCAGCGAACGCTACGAATTGATGGAGAGCACGCGTAAGACGATGCGGCGGATGGCTGAGCCGCGTATGCCTGCCGCCGTGCAGCAGAATCTTCGTTCCATGGCCTCGTATGAGCGGGTCCGGCAGCTTTCGCGCGCCAGTTTCGTTTCCCGGCGTCAACGCTGGTTATCGCAGTTGCAATTGGCTTTTGAGAACATGATGCGACCGGCATTTTTGCCCTTCGCCGGCGGCGTGCTCTCGGCCGCCCTGTCGTTTGGCCTGCTGGTCCCGAACCTGAGCTTCGCACATCATTTCGGCGAGGGTCCCGCGACACAGATTTTCAACATGCCCGATGGAGTGGTGGTGGGCGCCAGCGGAGAACCGCCGCGCATCGAACCCGCCGATGCTGTCATGACCGACTACGAGACCGTCGTGGAATTGACCGTCGACAACACTGGCCGGGTCACCGATTACCAGGTGACGCGCGGCCAGCTTACGCCCGATCTCAAAGAACTGATCATGTTCTCCAACTTCACGCCCGCGACCTTTTTCGGCCGGAGCACCACCGCTAAAGTGAAGGTTTTCTACGGCAAGATCATCCCGGGTATGCGGAGCTAACCGCCCCGAGTGGCCCGCCAGAAGCTGGGACAGCATTTCTTAATTAAAGGCTCGCTGCTGGAACGCATCGCGGCGGCAGCCTGTCCTTCCACCACAGATCTGGTCGTCGAGATCGGACCCGGTCGCGGCGCCCTCACTGACAAACTACTGAAACGCGCGTCACGCGTGGTCGCCATTGAGGTAGACCATTTTCTGGCGGACCATCTGCGCCAGAAATACGCCGGCGAACCTCGGCTCGAAATTGTGGAAGCCGACGTCCTTGCTACAGACCTTGCCCGCTGGAGCGGGGCGCCCATCGCGGGCAACCTGCCCTACTACATCACCTCGCCCATCCTGCAGCGTTCCATGCGCCTGCGTCCGCCCCGGGCCGTTTTCCTGATGCAGGAGGAGGTGGCACAGCGCGTGATCGCCCAGCCCGGCTGCCGCGAATATGGCTTGCTCACCGTCCAGACGGCGCTCTTCGCGCACGCGCGCCGGCTGTTCGGCGTGAAGCCTTCGGCGTTCCATCCGCCGCCCCAAGTGGATTCCGCAGTGGTCCTGCTGGAACCGCGCGCCACCCTGCCAGTTTTCGACTCCGACGAGTTCCTGCGCTTCGTGGCCCTATGCTTCGCCCACAAACGCAAGACGCTGCGCAATAACTTGTCGGACGTTTACGGCCGCGAGCGATTGGATGCGTGGCCAGAAGCCGGCTTGCGCGCCGAACAAATCCCACTTGAGGGCTTAGTGGAGATGTTTCAACGGACGCGTCAAGCCTGATAGACCGTGGAGCCGCCCACCACCGTGCGGACGATCTGGATGTCCTTGACCTTCGCCTTGTCTACCGTGAACAGATCCTCGGCCAGCACCACAAAGTCCGCGAGTTTGCCCACTGCGATCGATCCCTTGATGGCTTCCTCATGTGAGTTGTAGGCGCCGTTGATTGTATTCACGCGCAGCGCTTCGTCCAACGTGATCCGCTGATTGGCTCCCCAGGTCTTGCCGTCCCACCCCGTGCGCGTCACCATCCCCTGAATCGCCATCCGCGGATCGAACGGCCCCGGGCTGAAGTCCGAGCCTGCCGCCGCTTGCACGCCTGCATCCAGAAAACTGCGATAGGCCATGCACCGCTTCATCAACTCCTCGCCATAGAACGCGAACTTATCGGAGTTGTAGTAGGCATACGACGTGAACGCCGCCGGCACTACGCCGCCTGCCTTGATGCGCCGCACCAGGTCGTCGTTGATCAGAGTGCAATGCGTGATCTTGGGACGCGCGTCGGCGCGCGGATGCAGCTTCTGCGCCCGCTCCACGGCCGTCAGCACCATATCGATGGCGACGTCGCCATTGGCGTGGCAGTTCACCTGGATGCCGGCCCGATGCACGCGCTCGATCCATGCGTTGAGGTCGTCCTGCGTCTCCGTGATATTGCCCTTGTAGGGCGGCGTGACGCCGGGATACGGAGTGCTGAGCGCCATCGTGCGCTCGGAGAACGACCCGTCCACGGTATGCTCGGAGGTGGCGCCCAGGCGGATCCACTCGTCGCCGAAGCCGCTCATGATGCCGCCCGAAATCATTGCGTCCAGCACCCTGCCGCTGGCTTCATAGCTCACGCGATGCAGCAACTCGCCGCGCGCCCGCACCTGCTGCAGGGCCGTCAGGTTGCCGCCTTCGTGATGCACGCTGGTCACTCCATAACGCACGAACTGTTTGGAGATGTGCGCCAGGCCATCGCGATCGCGTTGCTCCCGCTGCTGCTCGGTAAACGCCGGTCGCTTGCCCCCGCGATTGAGCGCGTTCATGGCATGGTCCGTGACTCTGCCGTTGAGTTCGCCGTTGGCATCGCGGTCGAAGGTCCCGCCCGCCGGATTGGGCGTGTTCTTGTTGACGTCCGCCATCTCCAGCGCCTTGCTGTTGTAGAAGGCCGTGTGGCCGCCGCGATGATGCACTGCCACGGGATGATCTTTGGACACCTGATCCAGGTCGTGAACGTTCAGCGCGCGATTGTCCTTCAACTTCGTGTCGTCGAAGAAAAACCCTTCCACCCACGTGCCTGGCGGAGTCTCGCGAGCCTTGGCGCGAAGCTTGTCGACAATGCTGGCGATGGTGACGAACTCTACTTCGTAAGGATTACCCACCAGCACGTCGAACAGCAGTGTGTTGCCGGTGGCGTGATTGTGGCAGTCAATGAAACCTGGCACAATCGTCATCTTCCGGGCATCGAACGTCTGCGTGCCTTTGCCGATGAGCGGTCGGATCTCCGCGTTACTCCCGATCGCGGTAAAGCGGCCGGCCTTCACCGCAAATGCCTCCGTCTTCGGCGCCTGCGAATCCACGGTGTAGACGTTGGCGTTAAATACCACGAGATCGGGGTTCTGCGTATCGGCGGCGCGGAGCCACGATACCCCCGTCAAACCAGCGAGTCCTGCGCCGGTCAGACCCAGGAATTCCCGACGGCTGCTTCGGCGATTAGTCATTGTGCGATTCTATCTCAGCCGAAGCGGCCTTGCCTTCAAAAGGTAGATCATTGAAAGGTGCCTCTGCGGCGAGCAAGCTCGATCAGCGCCTTCACGATTTTCTGCGGCGTGTTGTACGCGCAGTCCGCGCCCCAGCTGCCGTGCGGCGTCGCTCCGTTTCCGCCGTACCCCGATGTGGCGGCGCCACCGGCCGTGAAGGTTTGGGAGCACACCACTTGGGCTCCGGCCCCCTGCACCGCATGGTCTCCCATGGACTCCGCGACTATCGTCGCCACCGCCGCGCGTTTCCGTTTCGCCGCGGGCGCCGATGGCCTACGCCGGAAACTCGGCGCGATTTCCGAGATGACCGGTCTCCTCTACTGGTCCACCAGCAGTCAGAAGTGGCAGTCGCTGATTGTGGAAGCGCACGCGCTAACCTCGCCCGCGGGCGAGCAGCGCCGCAAGGACTTCGCGTCCGACGAGATGGCTGCCGGCCGCATCCTCTACATCCATCAGGAGGACAACCTCCTGGGGCCCGCGACTTACAAAATCCGCATGCTCACCTCTGCGGCAGACCGCTTGGTCTTCGCGACCGAAAACACCACGGCAATTCGGCGCTTCGGGCTGGAGATCTTCCAGGCGGCCGATATCCAATCCATCTGCTTTCTCGATCGCGAATCGAAGGACGTGTGGCGATATTACAACCTCACACGCATGGCCAAGCAGGCAAGCGTCCTCACCATGGGGCACGACGCTTCGTTCATCAACCGAGCGGTGGCGCTCTACCGCTACCTCGCCGGCATTCCGGCCGACCAGGAGCCTCCCGCCGCGCGCTGAGCTACTTGGATACCAGACCGGTCATGCCCCAATCGCGGGCCTGCGTAATCCGACCTTGTCCCAGCGGCGCCTTCAGCTCTTCGATCTGAAAGTCGAGATTGCTGCCTTTCACTTCCACGCGGACATGGCCGAAAAACCATCCGTCCGCATAGGCCTTCGTGAGGCGCAGATGGCCGCCCGAGCTTCCCACGGAAATGTAGTTCACGCCCTCCAGTTCGAAGCGCAGCATCTGGTGAATGTGGCCGGCCACCACATACTGCACTCCGTACTGCTTCGCCAGGCGATGCAGACGGAAATCGGGATTACGAAAGCCAACGTTCATCAGCCACGACGGCCGGTGCGAAAAAATCAGCTTGACCGTCGCCGCGGCATGCGCCTTCAAGTCGCTTTCGAGGTAGTCCAGTTCCGCGGTGGAAAGCTCGTCCGACCGGCTGTTGTCGAGCACGGTGAAATGCGCCTGCTCATAGTCGAAACTGTAATGCGCAGGATGCCCCGCGTATTTGCGGAACAGTTGCTCCGAAACAGCCGACCAGATGTCGTGATTGCCGGGAACGAGATAGAGAGGATACTCGCGATACGGTTGCCAGAGCTTTTGGACCGCCGTCCACTCCCCGGCGGCCTTGGCGTCGTCGCCTCCCTCAATGGTGTCGCCCACATTAATGAGAAAGGCTGGATGTTCCGCCGCCGCCTCTTGCCAGACCTGCTCATAAACGCCTGGCTGCGCTTCACCGGTGCGGTCCCCCAGAATGACGAACGTGATTCGCCCGTCAGCCGCCAGACAAAAGGCAGCAATCGAAGCGAGAACAAGTAGCGCGCCAATCAGTTTCCGCAAGTCCCCACTATACGTCACGAGGACCCGGCTTTTTGGGCGGCGAGGAGAATCATCCGATCTTCAGAGGAAGTTCCTTCATCTCGCCCATCCATTGCAACTCCCGCTCGATATCCGGGTGCATGCGGTACTTCTTGGTGACCGCTGCCACCTTCTCCCCAATTACATCGATCCGGGCGGTGTCCCAGTTCCCCACGCCAAGTTGGCCGCAATAGTTCAGATACCCGGGCCACGTAGGATCGATCCCCATGCACTCCACCGCTACGCGATCCGCGGCCACGAAATCCGTCGATGCGATAGCGATCCGCGACGCCACCGGCGTGCCCGATGCCGGCCCGTTGCCTTCCATGCCGTCGTACCCATCGATCACCGCGGCGCCCCAGTAGGGCCGAAGCTTCTGCGCGGTCAGCAGCATATTGTAGTGGGTCTGTCGAATTCCGGTGTGATACTTGCGCTTGTCGTTCCAGCGCGGCGTTTCCTTAGGCGCGAAATGCAGCGGGGCGCCCAGCACCATATTTTTCACCGAGAGCGTCGCCACCACGGTGTTGTGAGTCTTGAGTATGCCCGCACAGATGATGAAGGCGTCTGGGTCCAACAAGCGGGCCGCCAGGCGGACCGCCTGCGGATGCAGGTCGTAATCGATCAACGGGATCACCTGGTACTTCGCCTCGGCATTCAAGTCGATCAGATTCACGCCGGGGATTTTCGTATAGCTGAAGTTGCGGAATCCCTCCATGGTGTCGCCTGCCGACGATTCCACTACGCTCACCGGCAATTTGAAACGCGGCTGCAGATAATCGAGGATGCCGAAGATGGCGTCGGCATGCGTCGCGGCGAGTTGGTTCGTTGTGGAAACGTTATTCACTTTGACGATCACGTACTTCTTGCCGGCGATCCCGGCGCGGATCTGCGGATCGATTGCCGCCAGCGCGTCGCGCACATTGCGCCGCCGCTCGTCGCCCTTCACAATCGCCACGGTGGATGGCGGCCGAGGCGGCATAAAGGTAAGAGGCGGTGTGGAGGGTGCGGCCACTTGCGCGTGGAGAGCGGCAAGAGTACCGGCTCCGGCGGAAAGGTGAAAGAAAGCGCGGCGTGAAAAATTCATGACTTTCACCTCTTATTATAGAAAAATGGTCACTCGCCCGCACGGTTGCTTTGCCCTTGGCCGTGGCCCCAGTTTTCGCGGGAACCGCCGTCGTCCGCCCGGTGTCCAAAAAGCATGCTGTCTGTCCTCGAAACCACCCTGCAAGACGCCCGCTATGCCATCCGCTGGTTAACCCGCTATCCTGCCTTTTCCCTCACCGCCATTCTTGCCGGAGCCCTGGGAATCGGAGCCACCACCGCAGTGTTCAGCGCGGTTGACCGGATCCTTTTTCGTGCGCTTCCATACGCCGACGAGGACCGCCTGGTTTCCACCGGCATGATGGCGCCTCTCGATACAAACGAATTCCTCTTTGCCGAGCCCTACATCGATCTGCGGCACAACCGCGGGCCTTTCGAGGACGTGACTGCTTTCCAGGCCGGCGCCTACGAGGTGGATCTCAGCGAGTCCAACCCCGTCCGCCTGCACGCTCTGCGGCTCGAAGCCAATTTCCTGCCGCTCTTTGGCATCCGCCCCGCCGCTGGACGCAACTTCACACGCGAAGAGGACCGGCCCAACGGACCGCACGTCGCCATGATCTCTCACGCGTTGTGGCGCAGCCGTTTCGCCGCCGACCCTGCCGCCGTGGGACGCACGCTGCAACTTGACGGCGCGTCGTATGAAATCATCGGCGTCCTGCCTACGGATTTCGAGATGCCGACCCTGACTCCGGCGGATGTGCTGCTTCCGCTCGCGCTCGACGAAGCCAGCGAGCGAGCCGGCCGCGCCTTTCGCGTCTTCGCCAAACTGAAGCCCGGGATCAGCGTGAGGCAGGCTATGGCGGAGTTGCAGCCGCAATATCAGCGCGCCATCCTCACGGTGCCTCCGCAATTTCGCAAAGAGATCACGTGGCGCGTGCGGCCCGTCCGCGACCGGCAAGTGGGTGACGTCCGCGCCGCGTCGCTGGCACTTTTCGGCGCTGTTCTGGCGGTGCTGCTAATCGCCTGCGCCAACATCGCGACCCTGCTGCTGGCGCGCGCCGTGGCCCGCGAGCGCGAAATCGCCATGCGCGCGGCCCTCGGCGCGTCGCGCCTTCGCCTGGCTCGCCAGACTCTCACCGAAAGTGTCATCTTGAGCGGGATCGCAGGCGCAGTGGGCTGCGGACTGGCGTGGGTGCTGCTGCGGGTTTTCGTTGCCATCGCACCGGCTGCATTGCCGCGGTTAGAGCAAGCATCCATTGATGGGCGAGTGCTGCTCTTCACCCTCGCCGCCGCGCTCGCCTCCGGGGTTGTGTTCGGCATCGCGCCGGCGCTGCGGCGTTCCAGATCGCTGCTGGCCGCCGGTTCGCGCGCCACCGTGCGCACGCGCGGCGGATTGCGCTCCGCCCTCGTGACTCTCGAAATCGCAGTCTCCATGGTTCTGCTGACGGGCGCGGGCCTGCTGCTGCGCAGTCTCTGGAGCCTGGAAAGCGTCCCGCTCGGCATCTCCACCGACCACGTGATCACTGCGCGCTTCGTGCTGGGTCGTCAAGGTTATGCCCGGCCCGAACAGCAGATCGCCTTCTTCAACCAGTTGGAGCAGCGCCTCGCCGACGCCCCGGGCGTGGAAACGGTGGCCCTCACCGATACCTTGCCGCCCGCGGGTGGTATGCGCGGCCGACCCTACTCCACCATCGACGTCGAAGGCCGCCCGCGCATTCCTGAAGGGACGGGCGGCATGGTGAGCTGGCGCTATGTGACCCCCGGATACTTCACAGCCATGCGAATCCCAATCGTCCGCGGGCGTCCTTTCAACGAGCAGGATCGCGGCCCCTCGGAGAGTTCTACCATTCTCACCGAATCGCTGGCGCGGAAGATGTTCCCCAATCAGGACCCCATCGGCCAGCGAATCCTCAAAGACCCGCAGGGCCAATGGACCACCGTTGTGGGCATCGCGCGCGATGTGACCAACCTCGGCGCAACCCGGCAGAGTTGGCCGGAATTCTACACACTCCGCAAACATGCGGTCGACTCCGTCCTGCAGCAGCAGGAGCCTCCCATTGGGTGGCGGTCGGCGATCGTAGTTGTGCGCACCGCGGTGGATCCGCAACTGGCATCGAGCGCCATCCGCTCCATCATCGCATCGCTCGATTCCACGCTACCGGTCGAGCTCGAAACCATGCATCAGCGCCTGCAGCAAATCGACCAGCGCCCGCGTTTCTACGCCATCCTGCTGACCGTTTTCGCGGCCATGGGAGTGCTGATCGCGGCGGTCGGACTGTTCGGAGTGATGTCGTTCCTGGTGGCGCAGCGTTCGCGCGAAGTGGGAGTGCGGATGGCGCTGGGCGCTACTCCTGGCGATATCGTGCGGATGACGCTGGCTTCGGCCGCGCGTTGGACGGCGGCGGGAGTCGTGCTCGGAGCCGCGGGATCGTTTATGGCAGCGCGTCTCCTGCGCTCCCTGCTCTTTCACGTGCAGCCCGATGATCCGTCAGCCACCGCCGCAGCCGTGGCAGTGCTCTGCGCCGTCACTCTGATCGCTGCCGCCGCGCCGGCCCGCCGAGCCTCCAAGCTCGACCCGATGCAGACCTTGAGGGAGGAGTAGCCGCAAGCAGCTTCGGGGCGGAAAATATACCTTCCGTCCTCCCGATCGGTATTTGTTTCTTATACCGAAACGATCTAAACGACCGCAAGGGCGTTCGAAAATGGTTCACTTGACCCTCAAACGCCTTTTAGAATCATTCACCTCCGCTCTACCGTCGCCTCGGCGTAGCGTTTTTCCTGTCAAAACTTTGCGGCGTTAACACAAAGTGACTCCATTGTCCGCTGTGCCAGGAACTATACTATGTCCCAACAGGGTTACAACCAGGAGGTTACTTATGCGTCGCCTAGTCGCGATTCTCTCGCTCAGCATCATCTCGCTGTTGGGGCAGACCAACCGCGGTAGCATCACCGGAACAGTTACTGATCCGACCAAGGCTATCGTTACCGGTGCTACGGTAACGATCACCAACATCGGCACTAACGAAAGAAGAAAACTGACGACAACGGACAAGGGCACCTTCGCTGCTGTCGATCTGGAGCCCGTGCTTTACAAAGTTGAAGTAGAACTGCAGGGCTTCAAGAAAGAAGTCGTCGAGAACGTCAAGGTGGATACGGCTACCACCGCGACGGTCAACGTGACGCTGGAGCCCGGTTCCATCGACACCAAGGTGACTGTGACCGCTGAGGCCGCCATGGTGGACACCGAGTCGCAGACTTCCAGCACCACCATCACCGAACGGCAAGTGCAGGATGTGCCTCTGGTGAACCGCAGCGTGCTTGACCTGGCGCTCACCCTGCCCAACGTCTCGGGCGATGCCGGCAGCGAGAACCCCAGCCTGGTTTCCACCACGCCGTGTCCCGGTTGCAATTTGAGCATCGGCGGCGGACGCCCTCTGAGCAGTCAGATTATGGCCGATGGCACCAATAACACCGGCATCAGCCTGGCGCGTTCCATGGTGAGCTTTACGCCGGAAACGGTCCAGGAGTTTACCGTCCAGACGTCCACCTTCTCGGCCGAGTACGGCAGCACCGGCGGCGGCATCATCAACATCACCACCAAATCAGGCAGCAACGAACCACACGGAACGCTGCTCTGGTACAACCGCAATCCCGATTTCGCGGCCGCGCCGTGGCAGACCGGAGCCACTAACCGCTCCGTGCCCACTCTGAAGTACAACCAGTTTTCGGCCTCCGCCGGCGGGCCTGTCTACATTCCCAAAATCTACAACGGCAAAAACAAGAGCTTCTGGTTTTTCGCGGTGGAACCCTGGTATCGCCGCGATCACCTGGATCAATATGGCCTCATGCCCACCGACGCCATGTGGAACGGCGATTTCAGCGGGATGGTGAATACTCCCAGCGGCTATCTTCCCACCGCCGTGCAACAGCAGTTCGCCGCGCAAGCGCCGGCCGCTACCACCATCGCCGACAGCGCGATTTACGATCAGTTCAACGTGCTTAACGGGAATCAATTCCAGCAGATCACGCTGGCCACAGGCGCCACCTATGCGCCGTTCCCCGGCAACGTGATTCCCAAATCGATGCTCGATAGCACCGCGCTGAAGGCGAAGCAGTACATCGCCGCGCCCGGCCCCTACTTCCTCGATAGCAATGGCAATATCTCGAACCTGTTGGCGCCCCGTCTGCTTTCGCAGGATGAGACGCGCTACACCGCGCGCGTGGATCAGGTGATCAGCGACAAGAACCGCCTCTACGGTCGTTTCACCACCACCCCGATTGTGAAGTTGCAGGGCACCCCCGTCAGCCCCACCAACTTTGGCGCTTACTACAGCTGGGGCAAGCAGGCCATGTTGGCGGACACCCACACGTTCACCCCCACCCTGTTCAACGACATTCGCCTCAACTACACTCGCGGGCGTTTCAGCAACACGGTGGCTCCGCAGTACGATCCTTCCACCGGCACGAATTTGAACACGGCTTTCGGCCTGCCCAGCATCACCAATGGCGGCTTGCCGACGTTCCAGAATCTTTTCCCGGGCAAGTCCTTCGGTAACGGCGGAAGCACCGCCACCGGTTTCGGCGGCGCCGGTTCCACACAGGTGGACGACCGTGAAGAACGCTACGCCATCACCGACATCGTTTATAAGAACCTCGGATCTACCAGCCTGAAGTTTGGCGTGGACGTCAGCCATTCGCTGCAGAACGTGATCCCGCTGTTCGGGGCGTTCGGCGGTGTGTATGCCTTCAATACGGTGCCCACCAACTCTAATGGCACTTCGACCGGCACCGGCGGAAGCCCATTCGCCACCTTCCTGCTGGGCGTGCCCAATAACGGCGGAAGCCCCGCGGTCACCCTCCGCAGTGTGGAGGTCCCGTACTACTATCGCTGGAATGCGGGGGCCGCGTTCATTCAGGACGATTGGAAAGTGAAGCCGAACTTCACCCTGCACATCGGGCTTCGCTACACGCTTTCCATGCCGCGCACCGAGAAGTACGATCACCAGGGCGTGTTCCGCCCCGACCTGTCGCAGAGCGTGAACCTGCCGACGCCTCTCGCGCTGAATTACGGTTCCTATTCGCAGAACATCTCCTCCATCCAGGAGATGCCGTTCGCCTTCAGTGGAGTCGGTGGGAATTCACGCTATCTGACACCGCCGCAGTATCTCGACTTTGAACCGCGCTTCGGCTTTGCGTGGAGCCCCACGTTCCTGGCGAAGCACCGCGTTACCCTGCGCGGCGGCTGGGGCATGTCCCACGCGCCTGTCAGTGGATTCACACAATTGCCCTCGCCCGATTTCGGCGCCACCACCACCGGCTTCACCATCATCCCCACCGCCACCACCGGTTCCAGCACGGCACAGCCCGCCTACGTGATGCGCCTGGGCGAAAATCCGCCGGTCTTGGCGCCTGCCTCCGTGCAGCAACAGGTTTACGGTTCCTCCGGCCCTCCCAGCAACGGTTTGAGCTTTGCCAACAGCCTGTATTACCAGCAGACCTTCGGTGGCTTCGCCGTTTCCCAGAACTATCACACGCCTTACGTGAACAACTGGAGCTTCCTGGTTTCCTGGCAGGCCGCCGCCAACACGGCAGTGGAATTCGGCTACACCGGCAACCAGGGAATTCATCTCTTCATGCCGGCTGAGGACATCAATCCGAAAAATTCCGACATGTTGAGCGCGCAGTTGAACGCCAACGTCAGCAGCACCACCACCATCAACGATCCGCTGGGCCGCCTCAACCCCATCACGGGCAAGGTGCTCACCGTGCAGAACGGAACGCTGGGCAGCCCCTACCTGGGGTTCTCTTCGCTCAACCTCTATTACGATGCTTCGGCCAACAGCATTCGCCACGCTGCCTATGCCAACATCACGCGCCGTGTGGGTCGCGGTCTCACCTTCCTCGCCAACTACACCTTCTCGAAATCGCTCGACGACGCTTCCAGTGCCGGCGGCGACAAGAACGTTCTGACCAGCGGCCAGGTCGGCGGCCAGGTGGCCTTCGGCGGCACCCGCGCGAACGATCGCTCCATCTCCACATACGATCAGACTCACGTCCTGCATGGCACGGCCATCTACGACTTGCCGGTGGGCCACGGCCGCCAGTTCCTGAATCACACTCCCAAGGTGCTGGATTACATCGTAGGCGGTTGGACCACCACGGCACTCGCGCGAGCCAATACGGGCTTCCCGTTCATGGACTATCTTTCGGACACAAATCAGCTCGGCGATCTGACTCACTCGGCCCGTCCGAACATCATTTCGGGAGTGCCGATCGTCAATCCGCTCTGGAGTTCGAGCTGCCCGGTGGGTAGCGGCTGCCAGCCCTATCTGAACCCGGCGGCCTTTGAACGTCCGTCCCTCGGCGTGTTGGGCAATGCGCCTCGCACCATCGGCGGGGCCCGCGGCCCGCTGCAGGAATACTTCGATCTTTCGATTCAGAAGAACTTCCAGATCAAGGAGCGTTTCCGCGTGCAGATTCGCGCCGACGCGCTCAACATCTTTAACCATCCCAACTTCGCGGTCTTCCCCAACAACGGCGGGGGCGCCGATTTCATGGGAGCGCCCAGCACTGCTACGCTGACCACGGCAGCCTACAATACGTGGGCCGCGGCGAACGGCCAGCCCAATCAGAGCACCACTGCCGGGGCGGCCATCTACAACGGCATCGTCAACATGGTGAACGCACAGAAGACCGCGTCGGGTGCACTGCCGGCCAATTTCTTCAGTGTTCCCCTGGGGCCGAATTTCTACGGCACCAACGCCAACTCCTACGACATCACCACGCTACAGGGCTACAAGCAATACCAGTTGCGTAACGCTTACAGCACCAGCTTTGGCGATCTCTACCAGAACGGAAGCTCGCGCTACCTGCAGTTCGGAATCAAGCTGTACTTCTAGGAATTCTGTCTCACCGCCAGGAGCGCGGCGGGATCGCGGAGAAGCAACTCTTCTTCTTCGCGATCCTTCCGCGCTCTTTGTGTTTCCAGCTTGCGCCTGCGATTCAAACGGGCCTTTCACGCTACTATGCTAAAGAGACATGTCCCCGTCGAGCCGGTGTTTCGCCCTGCTGCTGTGCGCCGTCGCTGCCGCAGGCCAGACGGTCAGCCTGCCGCCGCGCGCCAGCGCATCTAAGAAGAACGCAGCATCACCCCAACCCGCTCCCACGCTTCTGATGGTGGACGCGGCCGCTGACGATTCCGCCGGTAAGCCAATCCGCGATCTGACGGCAGCCGATTTTGCGCTTTCCCTCAACGGCGAACCGAGGAAGATCGCGAGCGTCCGCTACGTCGACGCGCAAAATGGATCCGTCTCGCCGATTTCCGGCGCTATGCTCAGCCCGGATCAAATCCATCGCACCCTGGTGCTGATCGCCGACGATCTGGGACTCACAGCCTCCGAATCGGCCAACCTGCACGGCGCGATAACGCGCTTTCTGGACGAACACCTGCGGTCCAGCGACTTAATCAGCATTCTGCGAACCTCCGCTGGAGAGGGCGCGCTGCAGGCCCTGACCAACGATCGGCGCAAACTCGACTCGGCCATCCGAGCCATCCGCTACAATCCCGCGAAGGGTGGCGAAGAGGCGGCAGCCGCCGGAGCGCGAGGCGTGATCCGGATGGCCTTCTCCGGCCTCGGCGAGGTGGATGGTCGGAAAGCCGTAATCCTGTTCACCGGAAACCGGGCGCTCGTCGCCAAAGCGGCGCCGGATGCCATGGTCAATAGCGCCCACAACGCTTCGGCCGTCTTTTCCCTGATCGATGTGCGCGCCGAATCTGCTTCTCCCTCTGCCGCCGAGCCGGGCCTGGACATGATGGCCACGCAAACGGGAGGCCGCTTCGTTCCCCACGCTACGGACCTCGCGAGTGCTATGGCGTCGGTGCTGCAGGATCAGGACGGTTACTATTTGGTCGGCTACGAATCCGCCGCAGCGGCCACCGATCTCTTCACCGGCAAGTTCCTCCCGCAGCACCCGATCCTGACCACCACTCGTGCCGGCGTGCAACTGCACGCGCGCGGGGGAATGGTGAAGCCCTCGAACTTCCGCCCCGATGCCGCTGAGCGCGACGTTTGGCGTCCCTCCTTCACCACGCCGGTTGCCGACCTGCGCAGCGGCCTCACCAATCCCTTCGATGCCAGCGCCATTCCGATTCGCTTTGTGGCGACGTTTGCCGTCACGGGTTCCGGTGGCGTCATCGAGGGGCGCATGCTTATCGATGCCAAGGACCTCACTTTCACTCACCAACTGGATGGCCGGATCACCAACACGCTCGACATCCAGATTGCGGCGTACGACGAAAGCGGCCAGGCGCTCTGGAACGATAGTCACAACTATTCGCTGACGCTGAACCAGGAGGGGTTTGAAAAGTCGATGAGGAGCGGCTTTACCGCTGCTCCGAACTTACCCGTCCGCGGCTCTGGCGCTTACCAGGTGCGCGTCTCCGTGCGCGATGGCATCTCGGGCCGCATCGGGTCGGCAAGCCAGTTCCTGGAGGCGCCGGACACTTCGAGTGGGCAGTTGGCCGTCGCGGGAATGGCCATGTCGATTAAAGACCACCCGGAGCTGGTGTTGACGCCGCTTCACATCTTTCATCCCCACGAGACATTCACGTATACGTACCAGATTCTCAACCTTCGCACCGATGAGAACAAACGCTCCGAGGTCGAAGGGGAAACGCGGATTCTGCACGGGAGTGAAACGCTGTTTGCGGGCAAGCCCACGCCCATGGAATTCTCGCCATCCGAAGATCCCAAGCGCAGGTCGGCCAGCGCCGAGGTGAGGTTGGGGGACATCGAACCGGGCGCCTATGTGCTCGAAGTCAAAATCACCGACAAGCTCTCGAAAGAGCCAAGAACCACCACTCAATACGCCTGGTTCGAAGTGGAATAGCGCCTACTTTACCGAACTGCCATCCGCAGTTCGAATCTGAACGTTCTCAAACGTCCATGCTTCGGTGTTCTTCAAACTCCCCGCCGTCTTCGCCTCAATCTCAATATTCTTCAGCCGGAAATCCTGTAACGGAGAATCGGCGTACGAGCTAACCGAGTAGGCCCGTCCCACCCCAGTCGCCTTCACATCCGAAATTTGTACGCGACGCAGATGCGGCAAACCCTTGGCTGGAGGCACCTCTTCCGTCAGCACCCGCCAATAGTCGGGCGGATTCTTCACGTCCGCCGGCATCTTTGCATAGCTGTAGCTCGGATTCCAATTGAACGCCACGCTGATCGCGGCGCCCACTCCCTGCATATCGAAACCATGCAGATTGATGTCTTCGATGGTCCCGTCGCGCGTGCTCGCCGATTTGAACAGGATGCCGTTCGGCACACCCGCCAGCACGTGAATCGCGTACGCCTCCACGTTGCGAATCCCGCCCGATGTCTCGCTACCGAACGTGACGCCGGCCGCGCCGCCGCGCACCGTGCAATCGTGAATCACGATCTTCTCCGATGGCCGGTTCACCCGCAGTCCGTCGGCATCTCGCCCCGCCTTGAGGCAGATCGCGTCGTCGTTGCAATCGATATCGCAGTGCGCCACGGTCACGTCCGACGATGAATCGATGTCGATGCCGTCCGTGCTCGGCCCCTTGCCCTCGGGAGCGTTGTTGCGGATGGTCAACCCATCCACAATTACCTGCTTCGAGTAGCACAGGTGCACCGTCCAAAATCCCGACCGCTTCAAGGTGAGACCGCGCAGTCGCACGTTCGACGATTTGTAAACCTGGATCAGCCGCGGCCGCTGGCAATCGTAATCCACTGCCCAGCGCAGTCCCTTCGGCTCGTACTCCTCGCGCCGCATCTTCCAGTATTTGTCCCACCACACTTTGCCATCGCCATCCACAGTGCCCTTGCCCGAAATCTCTACGTCCGATTGCTCGTACACATTGATCAACGCCGCCGGCCACTTCATCTCGATCCCCGCCACCCGGGTCGCCATGATCGGATAGCTCGCCAGGTCCTGCGCGCCGCGCAATTCCACGCCTTCGTCGATGCGCAGGCGCATCCCCGATTTCAGAAAGATCGAGCCGGTCAGATAAACGCCTGGCTTAAACGCCACTGTTCCGCCGCTCTTCGCGGCCGCGTCGATC
Source organism: uncultured Solibacteraceae bacterium (assembly GCA_963815475.1). Classification (GTDB taxonomy): domain Bacteria; phylum Acidobacteriota; class Terriglobia; order Bryobacterales; family Bryobacteraceae; genus Sulfopaludibacter. The sequence continues at coordinate 6,516,219 of CAWFHD010000003.1, forward strand.
GTCTTCTGAATAGCAGCGGTCTCGAGCGTTTTGCCATCGCTCTTGGCGTCCACGTAGATATCGGCGGCATGCATACTGACGACGGCCAGAAACGCGATTGCCAATTTCATTTGCCCGCCTCCAACTTCACCGATCCTGCCGTCAATCCCGCGCTCGAAGCCGTGATGGTAATCGACCCTCGAGCTCCTGTTGCGCGTAGCATGGCCATACACTCTCCCTGAAAGGCGTGCCGCTCCGATGCCTGAAAAGCTTCGTGATTCGCAATGTCGGCGTTGTCGGTGGCCACCACCGCGGCCGGTCCCGAAACGGTGAACGCCACCAGATTCTCCGCGCCAGGCACGACTGCGCCGTTGTCATCCACTACCCGCGCCGTCACGAACGCCAGGTCGTCCCACTCATTGCCCACGCGCGGCCGGTCGCTGGTCAACACGATTCGCGCCGCTTTACCCGCGGTCCGCATCTCCTGCTTCGCCACGAACTGGCCTTTGTTGCGCCCGATGGCCTTTAGGCTTCCCGCTTCGAAGGGAACGCGCCAGTTGCGCGATGCCGCATCGGGGGGCAGCGGCTTCACGCCCAGCGACTTGCCATTGAGCAGTAGTTCCACCTCGTCGCAATTGCTGTACACCTCAACGCTCTCCTCGTGTGCCGCCCCGTTGAGGGGCGTCCAGTCGGAAACCAGCGTGATCACCCCGCGCCGTGGGTTGGCCTCATATCCTGGATCTGTCGGAGCCAACTGCGCAGCCGCCACACGGCGCGCCATGTGCACCATCGGCTTGTCCAACCACCAACTCATGCGCTGATAACCCATCGGCTTGATGCCGGCCGTATGGTCCAAATCGCCCGACGCGGAAAACACAGCCGGCCACTGATGCGATTCACCGATATAGTCGATGCCCGCCCAGATAAACTGCCCTGCGTACGGCGCGTGATCGCGCAGCGCCACCCACACCTCGCGCCCGTGCTGATTCTCCGTGCCGATGATCTTTCGCGAAGTCTTGGCCGCGTGCGCCGCCAGAATCTCGTTCTCGCGATAGTTTTGTCCCACAACATCCAGCAGGTCCGCGAGGCCGTCATCGTAATCGTGGCTCACGTTGGGCCGGAACAGCGCCTGGGTCACCGGCCGCGTGGGATCGTTCTCGTGGAACGTATCCACCAAGCTCTTCAGAATCTCCTTGGCCAGTTCCGCTTTCGGCGTATCGTGAATCTCGTTACCGGCGCTGTAGAGCACGATGCTGGGATGGTTCCGGTCGCGCTGCACGGTATCGCGCGTGTCGATCTTCGACCACTCGCGGAAGTACAAATGATAGTCGTAGGGATTCTTGGCCACCGTCCATTGATCGAACATCTCGTCCATCACCAGGAAGCCCATGCGATCGCACAAATCGAGAAACTCCGGCGAAGGCGGATTGTGCGCCGTCCGAATCGCGTTCACGCCCAGCATCCGTAGCGCGTTCAGCCGCCGCTCCCACACCGCTAGGGGCACTGCCATTCCGAACGCGCCACCATCGGCGTGCAGGCACTCGCCTTTGATCTTGAAATTCCTGCCGTTCAACCAGAAGCCGGTCTCGGGATCGAAATGAAATTCGCGGATGCCCAAGGTGACTGTTTCCTCATCCAGCACTGCCTTCGCGGCGCGGACCTTCACCGTCGCCCGATAGAGCGCCGGACGTTCCAGATTCCAGATCTGCGGAGAAGCAATCGCCACATCCTGCGCAAATTCGGCGGGCTTCCCTGGCGCGACTGTCTGCGCCGCGGTTTCCACCGTCTTCACCAGCTTCCCGTCCGGCCCCGTCACCGCGATCTCCAGCGTCACACTGCGTGGAGCGTCCGACTGGTTCACCACCGTGCTCGCCACATGCACCGTCTTCACGTCGGGAGTGGTCACCACCGTGCCCCAATGCTCCAGATGCACCGCATCTTTGCTCACCAGGCGTGCATGCCGATAGATCCCGGCCCCGGCATAGTATCGCGATGCCGGCTGCGCGCTGTTGTCGCACCGCACCGCCAGCACGTTGTCGCCCGCGTGGATGTGGCCCGTCAATTCGTACCGAAAACTCACATAGCCGTACGGCCGCTTCCCCAAATGAAAACCGTTGATCCACACGTCGCTGTTCGCCATGACGCCGTCGAAATCCACGAACAGGTGGCGCGCCGCCTCGGCCGCCGTCAAGGTGATGTGCTTGCGATACCAGCCTACGCCGCCCGGCAGAAAGCCGCCCGCCTGTCCCGAAGGATTCTTCGCGTCGAACGGACCCTCGATCGCCCAATCATGCGGCACGCTCACCGTCCGCCAAGACGAATCGGAGAAGTCCGGAGCCTCCGCCCCGGGGCATCCGCCTTCAGAAATCGCCAGTCGTTCTCGAACCCGGATGCCAACAGGGACACCGGCACTAACAGGAATATCGCGAACCGCATTTGCTCCCGATTATGTAGCGCCGCGGGGTTGGCCGCAAGCCCGAACGGTAGATGAATCGCCGTTTTGTCTCATAAAACGGCGCGCTCGTCGGTGCCCACACAACGGCGGTGAGGCGGGCTTCAGACTGCGGCGGACTTGACTCCGCCTGCGGCATCTATCACATTATTTTCACCAATCGGAACTAAGCCTGACACGTACACCGTCGTTCCCTATAACAAAACGTTCGTCTCGCCGCCAAATCCCCCTTGAGCGCCTCCCCGCTCTCGCGTAGCATGTAACCAATGAAGCTGCTGTCCATCCTTGCCTTCGCCGGCCTCGCCGCCGCGCAGACCACCACTTTTCATTTCGACTTCTCCACCACTAAACCTGCGCCCTATTCCGACGACCTCGGCTATGGTGTCGAAAAGCCCTCCGACCCCGCTCATCCGCCGTTCTACTTCTCAGTCCGCGTCCCCGAAGAGGGCAATTACCGGGTGACCGTCAAGCTTGGCGATCGCCAGGCCGCCGCTGTCACCACTGTCAAGGCCGAGATCCGCCGCCTGATGCTGGAGCGTGTCCATACCGCGCCCGGCGAATTCGTCACGCGCAGTTTCGTCGTCAACGTGCGCCGCCCGCAAATCGCGGGAGGCGGCGAGGTCCGACTTAAGGACCGCGAGAAGACTTCCGAAGCCTGGGCCTGGGACGACAAACTCACGCTTGAGTTCACCGATGAGCATCCCGCTGTCGCCGCCATCGATATCCAAAAGGCCGGCGCGCTTCCCACCATCTATATCGCAGGCGATTCCACATCCACCGATCAGCCGATCGAGCCCTACAACAGTTGGGGCCAAATGCTCACCCGCTTCTTCAAGCCCGATGTCGCCATCGCTAATCACGGCGAATCGGGCGAGTCGTTGAAGGGTTTCCTGGGCGAGCGCCGCCTGGCCAAAGTGATGAGCGTGATCAAGCCCGGCGACTACCTCTTCATCCAGATGGGCCACAACGATCAGAAGGAGCGCGGCGACGGTGTCGGCGCATTTACCACCTATAAGGCCGACCTCAAGCGCTTCATCGCCGAAGCGCGCAGCCACGGCGCCACGCCGGTGTTGATCACCTCCATGAATCGCCTCACCTTCGACGACGTGGGGAAGATCACCAACAGCCTGGGCGACTATCCCGAAGCTGTGCGGCAGACCGCCGCCGAAGAGAAGGTGGCGTTGATCGACCTCAATGCTATGAGCAAGCCGTTCTACGAAGCGCTCGGCCCCATTGAGGCGCACAAGGCTTTTGCCGGCAAGGATACCACTCATCACAGTGATTACGGCAGCTACGAACTTGCCAAGTGCATCGTGGAGGGCATCCGCCAGGCCAAACTTCCCATGGCGAAATTCCTCTATGAAACCGCGGCCTTCGACCCCGCACACCCCGACCCGCCCGACTCCTTCGACATTCCCGCCGAGCCGTCGGGTCCCGCGCAACGGCCCTACGGTGACGCTGCCCCCATCCCGACCGTCTACGTGATCGGCGATTCCACTGCGAGCAATGCGAACCGTCGCGGCTGGGCCGATCCCTTTGCCGATTACTTCGATCGCGCCAAAATCAACGTCGTCAATCGCGCCCGCGCCGGCCGCAGCAGCCGCACCTTCGTGACGGAAGGCTTGTGGGATCGTGTGCTCGCCGATCTCAAACCCGGCGATTTCGTGCTCATACAGTTCGGCCACAACGACGGCGGCCCGCCCGATAAAGATCGCGCGCGCGGTTCGCTGCCCGGACTCGGCGATGAGTCTAAGGAGTTCACGCTGCCCGATGGCAAGCAGGAGACCGTCTACACTTTTGGGCACTACATGCGGAAGTTCATCGGCGATACGAAAGCCAAAGGCGCCACTCCCATCGTGCTGTCGCTCACCGTCCGCAGCATCTGGACCGGGACAACCGTCGAGCGCGGCAACGGCAAATACAGCCAGTGGTCGGCCGACATCGCCAAGGCCGCCGGCGTCAGCTTCCTGGATGTCACCAACGCCATCGCCGACGAGTACGAAAAGATGGGGCAGGACAAAGTGAAGGAGTTCTTCCCCGAGGATCATACGCACACAACGCCGACCGGCGCGGACCTCAACGCGTCGCTAGTAGTGGCTGCCATCAAAGGGGCGAACCTTCCGCTGGTCAGCTTCCTCTCCGCCAAGGGCCAGTCGGTCACGCCATATCCGGCGCCCGCTACGGGCATGGTGGGTGGCATCGCTGACCGGGCCTCGCTCCACCTGCCCGTGCCCGCCAACCCCGATCTTCCGACCCTCTTCCTGATCGGCGATTCCACGGTGCGCAACGGACACGGCGACGGCGCCAATGGCCAATGGGGATGGGGCGAGCCCATCGTCGACCTGTTCGACACGTCGAAGATCAACGTGGTGAATCGCGCGGTGGGTGGCCTCAGCAGCCGGACCTATTTAACGCAGGGCGATTGGAGTCGCGTCCTCGCCATGCTGAAGTCCGGCGATTTCGTCATGATGCAGTTCGGCCACAACGACAATGCGCCGCTCGACGATGCAGCGCGCGCCCGCGGCACCATCAAAGGAACCGGCGAGGAGACTCGCGAGATCGACAACCCCATTACCAAACAGCATGAAGTAGTCCACAGCTACGGTTGGTACCTGCGCAAATTCGTCGACGAAGCCAAAGCCAAAGGCGCCACCGCCATCGTTTGCTCTCCCATTCCGCGGAAGACTTGGAAGGATGGAAAGATTGCGCGCGATCCCTACGCCAAGTGGGCGGCCGACGTCGCTACCTCCGAAGACGTGGCTTTCGTCGACCTGAACGAGATCATCGCTAATCGCTACGAAGAGCTGGGACCGGAAAAGGTAGAGCCGCTGTTCGGAGATCCGCACACGCATACCAGCCGCGCCGGGGCGGAACTCAATGCAGACGCCGTGGTGACCGGGCTCAAGATGCTAAAGCCCGATCCGCTAGCTCAGTACTTGAAGTAACGACTCACAACGCGGCCAGCACTTCCTTGTAGAGATACTTCGATCCTTCGATGCCGTCCCAGGGCCCGTCCTCGTATTCCAGCGCGAAGGTGCCTTGGAAGCCGGCATCGAGCATGATCTTGACTGACCTTCGCACGCTCTGATTCTCCGGCCAGCGGTTCCAATACTTCGCATGCACGTTGGTGTGTGCGTACGGAGCCAGTGCCTTGAGGCCGTTGTACAGCAGGTATTCGTGCTCCCAATTGCAGAAATCGGGCGATGCCTCGCAAAAGGGCGAATTCACTTCATCCACAATAATGCGGATGTTGATGGGATTCGCCGTGAGTCCCCAATGGTTCTCCAGCGTCACCTTCGTGCCGACCTTGGCTCCATAGTCGGCCATCTCCTTGAACGATTCGATGCAGTTCCTCAGGTAGCCGGCCAATTCATCAGCCTTGGGATAGTCCGCGGTGGCTACCGACGATGGCGCAATGCGAGGCCCTCCGCTGTTCACCCGCATCGATTTGGCGCCGAGAATCTTGGCGCCGTCCAGCCACTTCTTCGCCACCGCGATCCCAGCCTGGCGCTTCTGCACGTCGGGCTCGCAGATGTCGCGAGGGGCGTTGTTCGAGATGTGTTGGCACGTTGTGCCGGTGGCCGCCATCTTGTTTGCCAGCGCGTCGAGCCACCGTTTGCCCGGTGCGCTCGATGGGTCGAACTCCTGCGTCACACGGGTTGCCGCGCCCACCATCACAGGCACTTTCACATACATGGCATCGTCCGCGGCGTCGCCGAACAGACCCGAGAACAGGTCCATATGGGTCACTCCGGGGAAAGTGTCCTTGGTGAACTGTGGGAAGTCGAGCATGGTGATCTCCCCATACTTTTTCTTCATCTCTTCTATCCGCGGACCACGGCCGAACCCGGTCCGGCTCTTGAAAATGTAACGGATGGGCCAGGTGTTGGAAGCGATCCGCGCCAGCTTCTCCTTCTCAGTCAGCGGAGCAGGAGCCGCGGCCGCTGCTGCCAAAGGTGCCAGAGCCAAACCGCTTTTCAAAAAATCGCGCCGGTCTTGTGCCATGCTGCCTGTTGTATCACAAATGGGGATGTCTGGCCGGGAACTGCCGGCCGATTTTCAGAGTCCAATCAGCCAATGAGGAATGTGTTTTGTCTCGTGCTCCTGGGAGGATTCGCGCTCTTTTGGTGGGACGACGGCGCCGGCGGGCGCTTGGTTAAGATAGACGACCATCAACTGTTCGTTCGCTGCACTGGCGTGCCATCCGATATGACCGTGGTTCTTGAGAATGGCCTCGGCGCGGGTCTCGATTTATGGAAAGCCGTGCAGCGGAAGGTGGAAGAATTCTCGAGGGTTTGCAGCTATGATCGTGCCGGCGAGGGACACAGCGATAAACCGAAGCAACCTCAAACTCCCGACACGGTGGCTGCCGATCTGCACCGTCTGCTTGAAATCGAGAAGATCCCCGGCCCGTACGTGTTCGTGGGCGCTTCTCTGGGCGGAATCTATGTAAGACGTTTCGCTCTCCGATATCCGAATGTAACTGCCGGAATGGTTCTGGTGGATTCCTCGCACGAGGAGCAATATAGTCTCTACGCTGCGATATCCCCTTCGAATGCAGAACGCTATGCGACGCAAGACGGCCGCTTCGATCGAACTGACTTCCTGCGAGCCACCGGCCAACTCGATCCCGGCAAACATCTGGAATGGCGTTGCGACGTGCCGTTGATTGTTCTGGAGCACAAGGGTCTGAGCGGCCCGCCCCGTACCGAAGAGGACCGCCTCGCCGTCGAATGGCATCGTCTTCAGATGGACTTGGCCAGCCGGTCCAAGTATGGCAAGTTGATCGAAACCAACAGCGGGCACCTCATGGCCGTCGAGCAGCCCGACATCGTGGTGGAATCCATCCGTGCGGTGATCAGGCAAGCTGCGGAGCTGAAGAGAGGCGCCGCACAAAAGTGATCTTCACTTCGCCAGTTTGACTTTCGCGGGAGCGCAATCCGCAGTGTACGGCGCCATCGCCCGCGATTCGAATACAGCCTCTTGCGGCTGCCATTTCTTCACGGTCTGCCGCAGCGCCGCGCGGAATTCCTCCGATGGCTGATCGCTTCGCCCCGGCCTGAGCACCAGCACCACCTCCACGCAGGACGCGAGCAGTTCCGCGGGTGGGGCTTCCAGGCTGTTGCTGAACGCCACCAGCACCTGATCCCGATCGGCCGCCGCGCGCACGGCCCGCTTGCGGAGGTTCGTCGCCGCCACCAGCACGCGAGCCTTCCCCTTTGCCGCGCGCCCTGGAAAGACTGCCACCGAGCCGTTGGTCAACGCCAGGAACGTCTCTTCAGCCAATACCGGATCGCCCGACGCGCCACCCGCCAGCGCGATGTTCGCCGCTGCTGCCAGCGCCGTTCGCATGGCCATGCTTCGCTCCGCGCCCAGCCGGAGCCGCTCAATGGCCTGCCGCCACAATCGCCGGAACAGCTTGGCATCCGCGATAGCGCGCGCCAGAAACTTGAGGTAATTCACTTCCAGGATAGTGTCCAGTTCCTCAGTTGTGTAGTATCGCGATGTGGTGGCGCGATGCCGATGCTCCACTACCGACCCCGCGACGTATACCGTGGGCCAACCGCGCTGCCACGCGCGATACCCAATGTCCAGGTCTTCCACGTAGGCCGGCTGGTACGCCTCGTCCATGTTGCCGAGCGCTTCCAGTTTGGCGGCATCGTACACCGAGCAGCCGCCGCTCCCGTAGAGCACGTACGAAAGGTCCTCGCCTGGAATCGGAATGTCGCAGCGAATCGGAAAGTCTTCCGGCCCGTCCTGCGCCATCACGGCCTTTCCGGTCTCTTCGCGGCGCACGCCTTCCGGGAAGCGAATCTGAGCTGTGGCGCAGAAGAGGTCGGGAACGCGGTCGAAGGCCTCTCCCAGCGGGCCGAAGAAGCCGGCGTCCAGCAGCATGTCGTTGTTCAACAGGCACACGTGCGAATACTGCGACCGTTCAACGCCCCGGTTCACGGCGGCAGAAAACGAAAGCGGCGACTTGCTAGCTTCCACTATTACCTGCGGCCATTCGCGAGCCAGCCACTCCGCGGTGCCATCGTCCGACCCATTGTCCACCACCACAATCTCGCCGGCGATCTCCCCCAACTCGCGCGCGATGCCCGGCAGTTGCGCCTGCAGCAATTCGCGGCCATTGCGGGAAGGAACTACCACCGACAGGCCCGGGTTTATCTTCCGCGCGGGCTTCGGCGCGCTGCTCCCGGTGCGCCGCTTGGGCCGCAAAAGTCCAGCCGCGCGCGCCAGCGCGAAGCGGATCTTCATGCCAATTTCCGAATAGCCGAGGGCGCTCATATCAGCAGGTGGCGCTGCGGCCTCGCGCAGCCGTGCCACAGGGCCAGCGCCTGCATCGCGAACGCGGTGGATACGGGATTGTCGTACGGCATCGCCGTTCCGGCCTTCCGTCCGAAATAGAAGCAGCCGTTCTCCGACTGGAAGGTTTCAAGCGCCGCAGCTTCCTCCGCGGCGGCGTCGCGGTCCAAGGGCACGGCCCCCGCGGCGTCCGCGTGCAGCCGGATGCGCAGCAGTTGCGCGTACACGTCCGACCGGGCGAATTGCGGCGCGATCTCGCGAAGATGTCCGGCGACGCGCGCAATCCCATCGCAAATAGCGGCGGCCGATCGCGGCTCGGCAGCCAGCGGCAGCAGGCCTTCCAGGAAATAAAGGAAAGCGTGCAGCCGGTCCATCACTCGTTCCCGATCGGGATGGCCCGGCAGGAACTGCCCGTAATCGCGCAGTGAATCGCCGGCTAGCGATTGGTACAGGGCGCGGAATTCACTATCGCCCAGAGCCTCGGCCAGCTCATACCACGCCATCGCCGACTTCAATTGATAGCAGCCCGGCGACAGCGACCAACGCGATCCGTCGCGCTCCGCCGGCTGCCTGCCGGGAAGCGTCAGGATGGGATGGACGTCGCCTTCGGGCGAGAGGAAATCGCGCGCCATGGCACGGCCAACCGCGGCTGCGCAGTCCAGGAACTCCGCGGTTCCGGTAGCGCGCCACACTGCGAGTAGGCCGCGCACAATGACGCCGCAATCGAAGAAGTAGGTGAACTCCGCCGGCGCCACTTCAAACGGCATCACTCCCGGATCGGTTTGCCAGGCAGTGTCCGTGAGAAAGCGGGCCGCCGCGATGGCACGCTCCAGATAGCGTTCGTCATGAGTGAGCGAATGCAGGTAGACCAGGGTGCTGGCCGCATAGCCAGTGATCTCGGTGGAGATGGCCTGATTGCGGCCGAGGTCGACACGGTGAAAACGAGCTACGCCGCCATTCGATTCTTGGATGCCGGAGCAGAGAAACCACTCCCCGGCGCGGGAAATTTGAGGGATCAACCTTTTAGTGTACTGTGTTTTGCCCGCCAGCCAGAAGCTCGCGGCGCAGCCTTCGATTCGTTTTCTTTATGCCACAATCAAACGCATGAGGGTTCTGCCCGTTCTTCTCTTGCTTTCCTCGCTGGCGGCCGCACAGAATCGCGACGCTGCTTTCGCAGCCCTGGCCGACCGGTATTTCGAACAGGCCGTCTATCGCTTCGACCCCGCGTCGGGCACCGCCGCCGGCTTTCATCAATACGACAGCCTCCTGCCCACCGAAGCGCGCAGCGAAATCGACGCGCAGATCGGCGTGTCCCGGAAATTCCTCGCCGAGGTGGAACAGTTCGACGGAAAAGGACTCTCGCCTACCGCCGCCGCCGATCGCCAACTGGTCCTCTCCCAACTTCACAGCACACTGCTCACCCTCGAACAAATCCGGCCCTGGGAGAATAATCCCGACACCTATTCCGCCGGCGCATCGAACGCCATCTTCGTCATCATGAGCCGCACCTACGCGCCGCCAGCCGAGCGGCTGAAGCGCGCCATTGCGCGTGAGCGCCTCATCCCGCAGGTCTTCCAATCGGCGCGGCAGAACCTCAAGAATCCCCCGAAAATTTATACCGAAGTTGCCCTGGAGCAACTTCCCGGCATCGTCAGCTTCTTCCAGAACGACGTTCCCCTAGCCTTTCAGAAAGTCACCGATCAGGCTCTGCTCGCCGATTTTCACAAGGCGAACCAGGGTGTCATCGACGCGTTGAAATCGTATGAGCAGTTTCTCAAGACGGACGTCCTCCCCAAATCGCATGGCGATTTTCGCATCGGCGCCGACAACTATCGTAAGAAACTTCTGTACGACGAGATGGTGGACATTCCGCTGGACCGCCTGCTGGAAATCGGTTTCGAAAACCTGCGCCAGAATCAGGCGGAGTTTCAGCGCGTGGCGGCCAAGATCGATGGCAAACGGCCGGCCGCCGAGATTCTGCAGGACCTGGAAAAGGATCACCCCGCGCCTGACAAACTGCTCGACACCTTCCGCGGCGTTCTCGGCGGGTTGAAGGAGTTCATCACTCAGCGCCACATCATGACCATCCCGTCGCCGGTTCTGCCCATTGTGCAGGAGACGCCGCCCTTCGCGCGCGCCCTCACGTTCGCATCCATGGACACGCCCGGACCTTTCGAGCAGGTGGCGAAGGAAGCATTCTTTAACGTCACGTTGCCGGAAGCAAACTGGCCCAAGCAGCAGGTGGAAGAGCACATGTCCGGCTTCAATCGCGGCACCATCATCAGCACGGCTGTGCACGAAGTCTATCCCGGCCATTACACGCAATTCCTGTGGCTCAATCAAGCGCCTACCAAGGTGCGCAAACTGATCGGGTGCAGTTCGAACGCCGAGGGCTGGGCGCACTACACCGAACAGATGATGCTCGACGAAGGCTACGGCAATGGCGACCTGAAGTTGCGCCTGGGTCAGTTGCAGGACGCGCTGCTGCGCAATGCCCGCTACATCGTGGGAATCGAGATGCACACCGGCAAGATGACCTACGAACAGGGAATCGATTTCTTCGTGAAGGAAGGCTACCAGACAAGGGCCAACGGGGAGCGCGAAACCAAACGCGGAACCTCCGATCCCACCTACCTCTACTACACGCTCGGCAAACTCCAGATCCTGAAATTACGCGACGACTATAAACGCGCCAAGGGTTCGAGCTTCAGCCTTCAGGAATTCCATGACAATCTGGTGAAGCAGGGCTTTCCGCCCATAAAAATCGTCCGCCAGACGCTGCTGGGAAACGATTCGCCAGTCCTGTAGTGCGGGCCTTAAATCATCTTGACGAAATGACCGACCGTCAAAGCCAGGACGGTCCCGATGGCAGCGCCCACCACAACATCGCTCAAGAAATGCATCCCCAACACAATGCGCGACGCAGCCACACTCACCGCGCAGAATAGCAATCCCGCCGCGAGCGAAGGATAGAACTGCATCAGCGAAACCGCGATAGCGAATGCCGTGATGGTGTGACCGCTCGGGAAGGAGAATTGATCCGGAGGCAGCAAGGTGGCCCAGCAATGCGCCTGGTACACTCCTGGACGTTTGCGATTGGCCGTCTTCTTCAAACGCAGGAAAAGCGTCACTCCCACGGCTTCCGCAATCACCGCGGCCGCCACTGCCCGCAGCCGCATCTCCCCGCCGAACAACAGTATCATCGCGCCGATCGTATACCACAGCCAGCCATCGCCACCTCGAGTGGCGCAGATCATCCACACACGGATCCATCGCGGCGCAGGCCAGCGATTGACCCGATTCATCAGTTGATGATCTCGATGAGTGATAAAGCTGAACATGGCGTTGGAATTCGTCATGCCGCCACCTTGTCTGCCGCGGGCACGGCTCGCGCGCTCCGTGGCGCGAGTGAAACCCCCTCTACCCCGTAGTTTCCCACGATCCCGACTGCCGGGGATGGGCTCTCACGCACTATGTCGTAGATGTGCAGATCGCGCCGCATAAGCCATTTGTAAGGTGAAAACGGCTACAATTCGATTACACGTCCAAAAAACATCTGTGAACGATCGCGTTTTTTGCCACGGGAGATTTGCAGCGTGCCACAATCGGATCTGATGAATCCGCGCACTACCCGGAGGCTGGACTTCCTGTTCTTCGACGCGGGTGGGGGCCATCGGGCCGCCGCGAATGCGCTGCAGCGCGTGATGGCTCAGCAGGGCAAGCCCTTCGAGATCCGTCTGGTAAATCTGCAGGAAGTGCTCGACTCTATCGACGTTTTCCGCAAAGTCACCGGTCTTCGGCTACAGGATCTCTACAACACCATGCTGAAGAAGGGTTGGACGCTCGGGTCGCCGCAACTCACTCGCGGCATGCAATTCGTCATCCAACTCTTCCACGGATCCGCCGTGCGTGCGCTCGAAAAGTTCTGGCGCGAGAGCCGGCCCGACATGGTGGTCTCTCTGGTCCCCAACCTGAACCGCGCAATCTTCGACAGCTTACACAACGCTTTGCCCGGCGTGCCCCTCGTCGGCATTCTCACCGACATTGCCGATTTCCCGCCGCACTTCTGGATCGAGCGACAGGTGCAGCATTACATCTGCGGATCGGAAAAAGCCGTCGAGCAAGCCCGTGCCATGGGCCACAGCAACGACCACATTCATCGTGTGTCCGGCATGATCCTGAATCCTGCCTTTTACGAGATCGCGCCGCTTACCCAGGAGCAGCGCGCCGCGGCCCTCAAGTCTCTCGGTCTCGACGCCACAAAACCGGTCGGCCTAGTGCTCTTTGGAGGTCAGGGCGCCGCGGTGATGCTCGACATCGCGCGTCAACTTCCCGACCGCCAGCTAATCCTTATCTGCGGCCACAACGCAAAGCTGAGAGCGAAACTACAGTCGCTGCCCCACGACGCGCCCATGTTCATCGAAGGCTTCACCAAGGATGTCCCACGCTACATGCAACTCGCCGATTACTTCATCGGCAAGCCCGGACCCGGCAGCCTGAGCGAGGCCGTTGCCATGCATCTCCCCGTGATCGTGGAACGTAACGCCTGGACGCTTCCCCAGGAGCGTTACAACGCCGATTGGATTCGAGAGCTGGGGATCGGAATCGTCCTGCCCAACTTCGGCAAGGTTGCCGCGGCGGTGGATCAGTTGCTCGAACCCGTGGCGTTTGCCCGTTACCAGGCCGCCACACGCCGCCAGAACAACCGGGCCATCTTCGAAATTCCCGAGATTCTCGATCGAATTCTCCCGCCCATGTAGCGGTAGATGCTCCCGGCGTTACTTCGCTTGCATCTTCTCTACGTATTTCAGCAGCTCTTGAACGCGCAACTCGCCCATAGCCCAGTTGTCGGACGAGCCTCGCAACAGCGTGCCCCACACCGGCATATTCGTTGTCCCGTGCGCGACCACCTTATCCTGGCCCTCGATTACCAACTTCACTTCCAGTTCGTTGAACTTGCCATTGTTACGATGCGCGATCTGCGTCAAGTCCGTCGGACGGGTCTTCAGCGCATCGGCGGCCGGGCCGGCGCCTTTGCCATCCTTGCCGTGACAGACGGAGCAATACTGGTTATACAGGTCGACGCCTTGATTGCTGACAGCCGGACGGACCGCGACTTCCTTGATGACCTTGGTCTGCGCGGCGGCAGTAAGGCAGGTGGAAATCAACAGAATCAGGTAAATAGGTGCTGAATACTTCTTCATGTCGCCATGATAGCGCCATTTCAAGAAGCCAGCACGTTAAAGTGGTGGCGAGGCCAGGCTCTCGGGAGGCAATTCGACGCGATCATAAAGATCGCGTAATGCCAGATGGCACTCGGCGGATTCCAGTTCGACGATGCTTTCCGCAGCGATTGCCGCCGGTACAGCGACGCGCTTATGCGGTCCGATGCCACGAGCAAATACTCGCGCAGAGACTCGATCGACTGGTAATGCTCAAACTTCCGGCCGCGATCGTAAACCTCGGTGCCGGCAGAGAGAACCTCCACAATTACCGTGGGATTGAGAAGGGTCATCTGTTTTCCGATCTAGGAACCGGGGCTCCCCGCAGATCACCAGTGCGTCCGCATAGGTATAGAGCCCGGTGCGCGGAACATGGATGCGCATGTCGCTTCCGCACGTGGAACAAGGCCGCCCCAACAACTGGTTTCCCAGGTGGCGAGCAACATTCACTGCAATCAGATTGTGATTGTAGGTCGCTCCCGCCGTGGCGAACATCTCGCCCAGGTAGAATTCGCTCTTACCTTCGGCGGCGTCCTCAATCGCGAGGTATTCCTCCGGAGTCATCCAATTCTACCCAATCACACCCTTACGAACCGCATACAGAATCAGCTCCGGAACCGTATGCAGATTCAACTTCTCCATCAAATTTCCGCGATGCGTCTCAATCGTATACAAACTGAGATTGAGAATATTCGCGATCTCCTTGTTGCTTCGACCTTCCGCGATCAACTGCAGAATCTCCCGCTCGCGCGTGGTCAATAGCTCGTAGCTATCCTCAATCTCGCGATCCTGCAACTGGCGCACATAATCTTCCACCAACATTCGGCTCACTGCCGGACTGAAGAACGCCTTCCCCGCATTCACCGCGCGAATGGCCGCAATCAGATCGCTCTCCGCCGATTCCTTCAGCAAATACCCGCGAGCCCCGGCCTTCAACGCGCGCAGCACGTAGGCCTCATCGGAATGCATGCTCAACATCACAATCCCGATCTGCGGCATCGCGCCGCTGATCTGGCGAGCCGCTTCGATCCCGTTGAGGTTCGGCATGGTGACGTCCATTACAACCACTTCCGGCCGATGCTGCTCAGTGAGCGCCACCGCCTCGCGCCCATCCGACGCTTCGCCGATCACTTCGAAATCCTGCTGACGCTCCAACACCAGCCGCAGGCCCGTGCGCATCACCGAATGATCGTCGGCCAGAAGAATATGAATGTTACTCATACTTGAGCATGTGAGGCCTGTCCGGGCACGTCATGATGTTCCTGAAAGGGCAGGGAAATCGAGACCGCCGCGCCGTGACCCGGCTCAGACTCGATCTGAAAAACTCCTCCCAGGTGCCGCACTCGTTCCTCCATCCCCACGATTCCCATGCCTTTCTCCAGCCGTGGCTGAAAGCCGTGCCCGTCGTCTTGAATGGTCACCCGAATCTGCTGCTCTTCCTGCCGTACTGTCACCCGCGCGTGCGTGGCTTGGGAATGGCGTGTGGCGTTGTGCAGGGCCTCCTGCACCACTCGATAGATGCAGGTGCGATATTCGTCCGGTAGCGCGTCCGGAACATCTTCCGCGTCCACCCGAACCTTCATGCCGGTGCGCCGCGCCACTTCGCGAGCCTGCCACTTCAGCGCGGGCACCAATCCCAGATCGTCCAGCATGGAGGGGCGCAGCAGCAGCGCCATGTTGCGAACCACCCCCACGTTGGTTTCGGCCAGCCGTTTCACGCGCAGCACTTGTTCGTGGATTTTCGGCTCACACGGCGGGAGCATGGAATCCAGATTCCCCAATTCCACCAGCAGCGCCGACATCGATTGGCCCACCTCATCGTGCAGTTCGCGTGAGAGATTGCGCCGCTCCTCCTCCTGCGCCGAAACCAGCCGCGCCGAGAGTCGATGCAGTTCCCTGTGCGCCTGCTCCACCTGCCGGAAGCGGAGTCCGGATTCCCGCTCCAGCGCCTGCACCCGGCCGATGATGAAGATGGCCAGGCACAGTCCGAACACAATCGTGAGCGCCGCTATCACCACGATCTCACGGCGAAAATCCGTGAACACAGCCGCTACGCGATTGACTCCCACGCCAAGCTGGCGGACATCCATCTGGCGTATGCGTTCGGAAAGGCGCAGCATCTGCTGGTTGCGCGGCAACACCTGCCTGCGGAGAAAATCGTTTCCCTGGGTGCGGCGGGTTTCGGCGTCCCAAGTCAGCACCGGCGCAACCATGGCGAAGTAATCGTCCACTTCGCGTTGCAACTCGTCCACGGCGCCGACCTCCTCTGCCGGCAGGCCGCGTCGATACTGCTTGAGCGCCGCGTTCATCTCCTGCTGCGAGGCGAGGATTTCGGCGCGCCGCCGTTCGGCCGGCTGCGGATCGGCGTGCAGCAGGTAGTCGCGCAAATCGATTCCGGAGCGATAGAGCGCGGCGCGCAGCCGATTCAACAGATCGTCACGCTGCAGGTAGCCCTGCCGGATCTCGCTATTCGTGGATTCGATGCGCCCCAGCGCATGGCTCGCGCTGAAGGCAATCAGAAGCATGAGTGCGATGAAGCTGCCGAAGCCAACCCACAGAACCGCCCGGCTGGACATCAGGAGTTTGGCGAAGCCGCCTGGGGCAGCTTCCGGCTCGGACATGGCTTCATTATATAGAAGACCGCCGGACCGTCTTCACCCGGCGGCGCTTGCGGTGGTACTCACTGTCGCGGAACAGCGTCCGATCGAGCCGGCGGTAGATGCCGCCTCCCATCGCCACCAGTCCTACCAGCAGGCTGGACAGCAGCGAGATCACCGCGCCGGGATAGAACCAGCGCGGCGCGAACGTGAACTCGATCTCGTGCTCACCCGGAGGCACTACCACGCCCATCAGCGCATGGTCCACGCGCAGCACGGGAAGACGGCGCGGGCCGATGGTCGCACGCCAGCCCGGATACCATGGAACGCTGAGCTTCAGCAGGCTGGGCGACCGGTTCGAGCAACGGATATGGTAGAACTGCTCGCCAAAGGAATTGACGAACGCTTCGGCCAAGGGATCCTGTTCGATGACTTCGTGCGGCGGCAAAACGGTGGAGACCTCCGAGGGCGCCAGCGTCTCCAAAGCCTGGCGCGACTCCGCTTCGGTGGTCACTTCCCGCACGCTGGGCGGAAAGTAAGTTCGCGGCAGCGCGGAGCCATTCACGTCGATTTGCTGCGCCTCCAGGTTCACGAACCGCGTGGCGTTCAGACCGTCACGCAGGCGGGGGTTCCGCGTCATGACGTTCCGATACTGGTTGTAGTAGGCGGATTCGGCCAACAGGTAGCCGTACGTGGTCTCGAACTTGATATCGAGAGGGTGCAACTTGGGCCCGATGCCGATCAGGGCAGTGGGGCTATCGAAGCGGCTGAGCGGCAATTGCGGAGCCGCTACCACGCTGCTGGCCCGCTTCCCCATCGCCGTAGCGAACCTGAAAGCTCTGGCGGGCATACGCCAGTGGATTCGCGGACGAATTCCAATACCAGAGGTCGCCGAACAAAAAGGGCGGCCGCCACCACCACTGCGATTGCGCCGAGGTCACTCCGGCGGCAGATCCAATCGCTCCCTTCCGCGGCCAGAAGCGCCAGCCCGAACGCTACCAGAAACCAGGCGGAAACCGGCGGGCCTGAATGTAGCGGCGGCAGAATCGCGCCCAGCCGAAACAGTCCTGCGCTGGGGCCGAGCATGAACCAGAGGGTAGGGAGAATCAGGAACAGAGCCCTGGCCGCGCAGAGGAGAAACAAGCAGGCCAAGCAAGGCCAGCGGCAACGTCAACATCCCGGCGTAAAAATAGGGCCGGGTGTCCAGCAGTTTGCTGTTGTTCGAGATGGTCCCGGTCCAGTCCGCCCAGACCAGCGTCTTGAGCGGCTCGGCTTGCAGCAGCGCAGTTTTTCCAGTTACCTGCGCAGCGGGAGGCGCGGCCAACTGCCCCGAGATCTCCCACGCCGGCAGCAACTGGACGGCGGATATCAGGATTGCGCACACTGCTATCGTGATCGCGACCCCCGCGGCGCGCGACCACGGCGTGGCGTGCGTGACCGCCTCCGCCAGCGCATAAAGGGCGAGGCCGATGAAAGCGAAACACGCAGCCTGCCAGTGGCCGCTCAAAAGCATCAGACCGCCCGCCACTCCACCCAGGGCGGCGAAGCGCAGTTTCTGCCCTTCGCAAGCGCGCCGGTAGGCCAGTAGCAGGCACGGGAACCACGCCGCCGCCGCAAAGATACCCAAGTGACTGCTCTGCGCCACAAAGAAGCCGGAGAATCCGTAGGCGAATGCCCCCAGCACCGCCGCGCCGGGTGGTGCCACTTTGCGCCGTAGAAAGAAATACGTGCCCAAGCAGGCCAGGGCGGCATGAATCGCCAATTGCCACTCCAGCCCGGCTGGCGTGACGCCGAAGGCGAAGAACGGCCAGTTCAGTGGATACCAAGCGCCCATCAGCGGGTTTGATAGCACCGGAAATCCCGAATAGATATACGGAGTCCAAAACGGCAGATGGCCGGAAAACACCCGGTCGGCGAAGTATTTCTGCAGCGGATAATGCACGTCGGCCGTGTCGCCCTGAATGCTGGTAGATGACGAGAAGAGCGGGGTCCAGTAGAAGACCAGCACGCCAAGCAGAATGGCTGCCGGCGCCGCCAGGCCACGGCGCTTGCGTGAGGGCGCTGGAATCTCGGTTGCCGGATCGGTGGTTTCTGGGGTCACGGACTCCCGATGTTATCACGAGCATTCGCCTTTGAAATCCCGCCCGCCGCTCGTTTCGTCGGTTAGCGTCGTGGCGTTTTTTGGGGTGCTTCACGGGCAGGAATAGCCCCTTCGATTCATGCGTACCAGGGACCGCTTTTGTGACCCTTTTTTGACCGGCAAAACATGCAAATTGGGTCCAAAAATTAACTACGAAAATCTCAACAATTCATTTGTAATCTGATATTTAAGTGTCATCAGGTAAATTCCGCAAGGGACGCGGATAGCGGCGCTGGAATAACCAAAGAGATCTTGAGGTATCGAGTCCTGGAAACGTAACTTGTCGAAAGGAAGGCGGTAAGGCGTGATCGAAGCTCAAGAGGAAAAATCGCTAAACACCGGCGAACGGGAGAGGCGCATGAAACGCCGCTTCCACATCGAGCAGGAAGTCCGGTACAAGATGTTGTACGGCCAGCGGATCGCGGAGACTGGCGTGGGACGTACCACTAACATCTCGAGCGGCGGCGTTTGGTTCAGCACGGAGAGTATGCTGACCACCGGCATGCCTGTTGAACTGTCCATGAACTGGCCGGTGCTCCTGAACGATTCCTGCCCCATGAAGCTCATGATTTATGGCTGCGTGGTTCGCAGCAATGAGCGCGGCGCTGCGGTGGCGATTGAACGCTATGAATTCCGCACCCAGGGCTCAAGGGCCTTCAACCAGAATTCTATTCCGGCGCCTGTGGAATTTCGGCTGCCGAGCTAAACTCCGCGAAACTTTGGGATAGGCGGGATGCCGCAAACGCATCTCACCTATCCCTTTTTTTGTGCCTAAATAGCCCGCAGGACGCGAACGGGCAGCGTGACTACCGCCCAAACCAGTTCCAGCGCGCCTTCTACTGCAATTCCCACGATCCGAAAAGGCAACAATAGCAGCCACACCAACGGGTACGCCACCAGTGCTACCAGGGCCAATGGCCAGCATAAAAACAACAAAACACACCACAAGAGGAATTTCGTCACACTCTGCTCCAGTTCTCTCTCTACCGTAATACGATCCAGCTTTGCAAGATGTTCCGTTCCCGGCCACTAACGCCAATCTCCCCCGGCCAGTCTGCTACGATAAAAATTCTCGCGAAACGTGCGAGCCTTACCTGATGCTGCGATTTGAGACCGCCGGAGAGTCCCACGGCGAGTGCCTGGTGGCGACACTCACCGGCCTCCCCGCCGGCATACCTATATCATTGGAAGCCGTCAATCGTGAATTGTGGCGCCGCCAGCAAGGCTACGGCCGCGGCGGACGCATGAAGATCGAGACGGACCGCGCCGAGATTGTAGCCGGGGTCCGCCATTCCAAAACCATCGGCTCGCCGGTCGCCATCCTGATCCGCAATAAGGATTGGCAGAACTGGACCGAAGCGCTGCCGGTGGAAGATATCGATGGCGGCGAGGACAAGCGCAAACCTGTGACGCGGCCACGGCCAGGACATGCCGACCTCGCCGGCGCCATCAAATACAATTTCCACGATGCCCGTTATATCCTGGAGCGCGCCAGCGCCCGGGAAACCACGGCGCGAGTGGCCGTGGGGGCCATGACCAAGGCTCTGCTGGGCGCGTTCGGCATCCAGGTGCTGAGTCACGTGGTAGCGGTGGGGCCAGTCAAGCTGGAGCGTCCGGCATCCTGGGAAGAGCTCGAAGCCCTCAGCCGGCGCGACGAAGTGCTGCTGGGCTGCGTGGATGCGGAAGCCGAAGCGCGTATGAAACTGGTGGTAGACGAGGCGTATCGCACCGGTGACACCGTTGGCGGCGTGTTCGAAGTGGTGGCGCGCGGCGTGCCCACAGGGCTCGGCTCGCACGTAACCTGGGACTCGCGGTTAGACGGTCGCCTGGCGCAGGCAATCGTCTCCATGCAAGCCGTGAAGGGTGTGGAAGTGGGGTTCGCTGCCGAAGGCGCGGCCAGCTTCGGCTCGAAAGTGCAGGATACAATCCACTATGATCGGGAGAGCCGTCATTTCTTCCGCGGCGCCAACCGCGCGGGCGGCCTGGAAGGCGGCATCACCAACGGTCAGGATGTGCTGGTGCGCGGGCTGCTGAAGCCCATCTCCACGCTGCGGCGTCCGCTGGAATCGGTGGACCTGGAGACGCGCGAACCGGCGCTGGCGGCATATGAGCGGTCGGATGTTTGTGTAGTCCCGGCGGCGGGCGTGATTGGGGAGGCCATGGTGGCGATCGTGCTGGCGCAGGCGTTTCTGGAGAAGTTTGGCGGCGATTCGCTGGATGAGACGCGGCGCAATTACGATGGATATTTGGCGCAGGTGAGGAGCTTTTAGGTGGTTTATCCGATTGTGAAATTCGGCGATCCCGTGTTGGAGAGTGAGGCCGAAACGGTCACGGAGTTCGACACGCCGGAACTGCACAAGTTCTTGGAGGACATGTTCGACTCGATGTACGCGGCGAAGGGCGTGGGCCTCGCGGCGCCGCAAATTGGCGTAGGGCGCAAGATCGCGGTGATCGATTGTTCGAACGGCGAGAATCCGGCCGAGAAGCTGGTGCTCATCAACCCCAAGATTGTGAAGGTGGAGGGGAAGCAGGAAGGCGAGGAAGGCTGCCTTAGCATCCCGGGCTTCCGCGAACAAGTGCGGCGCGGTAAGCGCGTCACTGCGAAAGCCCAGAACGCCAAGGGCGAAGAATTCGAAATCACCGGCGAAGATCTGTTGGCCCGGGCACTGCTGCATGAGACCGATCACCTGCACGGCCGCCTCTACATCACCCACATCAGCGCTTTGAAGCGCGACTTGATGAAGCGCAAAATCAAGAAGCTGCAGCGCGCCGGAGATTGGGACTAGCCCCATGCGGCTGGTCTACCTGGGAACGCCGCGGTTCGCGGTCCCAACGCTGGAGCGGATCGTGGAAGCGGGCCACCAGGTGGTCGCCGTAGTAACCCAGCCGGACCGTCCGCGCGGACGCGGCCAGCAGGTTGCACCGCCGCCTGTCAAAGAGGCCGCGCTTCTTCTAGGACTGCCCCTCTATCAACCGGAACGTGTCCGGCGTCCCGAAGCCGTGGAATTCCTGCGCGGCTTAAAAGCCGAAGCGATGGTGGTGGTGGGCTACGGGCAAATCATCCCGCAAGTGGTCATCGACCTGGCGCCGCTTGGAATCATCAACGTGCACGCATCTCTGCTCCCGAAGTACCGCGGGGCCGGTCCCATCCAATGGGCCATCGTCAAGGGTGAGACGCGCACTGGAGTCACCACTATGCGGATCGACGCAGGGCTCGACACCGGAGACATGCTGCTGAAGCGAGAGACGGGAATTGGAGAGGACGAGAACGCCATCGAACTCGGTGAACGGCTCTCCGTAATGGGAGCAGACTTGCTGGTGGAGACGCTGCAAGGGCTCGCCGCCGGGACCATCGTGCCCGAAAAGCAGGACAACGCGCAAGCCACACTGGCGCCGCTTTTGAAGAAGGAAGATGGCCTGATCGATTGGACCCGCCCGGCCTGGGATATTCACAACCAGGTAAGAGGCCTGCAGCCATGGCCGGGAGCCCACACCACGTTCCGAGGCCAACCCCTCCAGGTGTGGCAGACAAAACTTCTGGCTACAAGCTCTACGACCCCGGGCTCACTCATAAGCATCAAGCCGCTAATCGTGTCCTGCGGCTCATCCGGGCTCGAACTCCTCGAAGTCCAGCAACAGGGTCGCAAGCGCATGTCGGGAGCCGATTTCGCCAACGGGCAGCGACTATCGGAAAATGAAATTCTGGGAGAGAGCCGGACGTGAATCTGCCGTTGGGATATGCTTACGCCTCCACGTATGCGGGAATCCGCGCCGTGGAGAGGGACGATCTGGCTTTGATTGTGACCGGCCTCGCGGCCAATGCCGCCGCCGTCTTCACGCAGAACCGCGTGCAGGCTGCGCCCGTGCGCCTTTCCCGCCGCCACCTCAAGCTCTCCAAAGGCTTGGCCGGAGCGCTGCTCATAAATGCGGGCAATGCCAATTGCGCCACTCGCACCGGCGATGCGGTGTCGCTGTCCACTGCGAAAGCCGCAGCCAAACTTCTGAAAATGCCTGTGGCGCAGGTTCTGCCGTCCTCAACCGGCGTGATCGGTGTGGAACTCGATCCGCGCAAAATCATCGATGCGCTGCCGCGCCTGGTGGGCAGCCTCAGCGTCGAGCGGTTCGACGATGTGGCGCGCGCCATCATGACTACCGACCTGGTGCCCAAGACCGCCTTCGCCAGCGTCAAACTGCGCCGCGGCGCGGTGCGGATCGCCGGTATGACCAAAGGCTCGGGCATGATCCAACCGCTGATGGCGACTACCCTCGGGTACGTGATGACCGACGCCGGCATTCCCATCGCGGCACTGCGAACCATCCTCAAGCGTGGCGTGGAACGCAGCTACAACCGGCTCTCGGTGGACGGCGATACCTCCACCAACGACACGCTGGTGCTGCTGGCGAACGGAGCTTCGGGTGTCCGGCCCGACCCCAAGGAGTTCGCCAAGGTGGAAGAAGCCATCGCCGAAGTGATGGAGCAACTGGCGCAGGCGATCGCGCGCGATGGCGAAGGCGCGCGGCGCTTCGTCACCATCCACATCGCGGGCGCGCCCAGTACTGAAGGCGCCACCCGCATCGCGCGGGCCATTGCGAACTCGCCGCTGGTGAAAACGGCGATTGCAGGCGCCGACCCGAATTGGGGACGTGTACTTTCGGCCGCCGGGAATGCGGGTGTGGCCTTCGATCCGTCCAAGACCGATATCCACATGCAGGGAGTGCTGGTATGCCGCGGCGGTCTGGCGGCTCCCATCTCGGAAGAAGAGTTGAAGAAGAAACTGGATGCGCCGGAAGTCGACATCCGGCTGAATATTCGCGGCAAAGGCAAGGGCGCCACCCGATTCTGGACATGCGATCTGACCGAGGGCTACATCAAGATCAACGGAAGCTACCGAACATGAGCGACGCGGGCAAGCGTGCTGGCGCCCAAACTGCGCGCGCAATCCGCTGCCTAGCCGCCCTGATGCTCTGCGTGTTCGCTCTGCACGCCGATTCCAAGCTGGATTCCGAAGCGGTAATCCGCCAGGCAGCGGACACACTCACTCGCCGCAATGCCGCCGCCCTGTGGCTCTTATTCGATCCCGACATGCCGGGCTACGCCAACTTCCGCAAGGAATCGGAAGCGTTGCTCCGCGATGCCGAGGTAGAGTCGAACGTCGATTTTACGAAGAACGAAGGTAGCGACACCGCCCGTACTATGGAACTCGACTGGCGTATAGAGATCACGCAGCGCCAGCGCGCCACCAGCATCACCCACCGCCGCGCCAAGGTGAAGTGCCAACTGGCGCTGAAGAACGGAGCCTGGAGAATTGTCAGCTTCGCGCCGGCCGATTTCTTCGCGCCCACACACGCTGAAAAGGTGTGGGATCAATTGTCGGAAGCGGCGATTTCACTCAGCCCACCGGCAGACGACCGGCAGCCGGTCAGTCCGTCGTCATTCCTCGCGACCTTCGACTCCAAGATGCCGGGTTATCAGCAACTCGTCCAGGACATCACCGCTTTGACGCGCCTCGGCCCCATTGAATCCTCCGTGGAACTGATCGCCAACGATGGCGACGATCACGCTCGCGAAGTTGAAGTTGAGTGGACGTTGCAAGTGCTGAACCGCGACACCAGCATCGGCCTGCTGCACCGCGATCAGCGCCTCAAGCTACATTTGGAGTGGCAGGGAAAACACTGGCGGGTGACTTCCATCGATCACCCCGAGTTCTTCCGCCCGTAGCCGTCACCAGGCTTTCGGGATGGTGAGCGACCCCACCCGGCCGGCCCATTGATCCACCACCACCACGCGGACCTGGCTGACCGCTTCGGGCAGTTGCACGTCCTGCGCCGCCGTGAGGCCGTTCTTCGCGGTGTCCCATTCCCGAGGCGTGAAGTTCAGTTTGAGGCTATTCAGCTTGGTCAATTGCACCGGGCCTTTCTCGGTGAGGCCGACTAGCACCAAGGCAAGTTGGCCGGTATAGCGATTGTCCTGCGGAACTATCAACAGGCCTGACGGTCCCATTCGCAACTGCAAGCGCACAGAATGGGGATCGGACCCCTGGCTTGCCGTCGCACGCACACTGATCTCCGGAATATTCGATGTGGCAAACGACGCGCCCTGCACCAATTCCGTGGTGGTGTCCGGCTCCACGTGGGCAACGTAGCCATCCTCCGTCAGAATTTGCACGCCCTTGCGTGTGCACGTGACCTTCACCTTGTGGAATTTGCTGTTCCAGTTGCTCTCCGCCGGCCGGTAGGCCAGGGTGTAATTCAAGTGCATCGCCTTGAAGGCATCGGCAACCGCCGCGGGAGTCTGGCCGCGCGCGTAAGTCCTGCCGCCAGTCATCCCGGAAAATGTATCCAGCATGGCCCGCGACAACACTCCGCTCGCGGTGTCGGATTCGTCCACTGACCAAATCGAGATTCCGGCATGATCCAGTTGTCCCGCCAGATGGTGCACTACGGGTGTGAAGTCGACATAGTTCCCCTCGCAGGGCGCCTTGACGTTGGCGATGGTCACATCGTGGCAGAGACCGCCGAAATTCACAGGCATCGGAAAGCCCTGGGTCGTCCAGACGATGCTCTTCGGACCGGGCAGCACGCCCAGGGCGCCGGCAATATCGTGCAATGCCTTGTAGCTCAAGACCTCCCGATTGCCTTCCAACTTCTCGTCTATCGGCCTGAGACCGAATACCTGATCGATCGCGTTATCGATCAGCGTTTTCGCATTGCTCCAGTCCGTAGCTGCTTGCGGCGCGTCGGTCTTGGGCAGACCGCGCACTGGATACAGCGTGCCCTTATTCGTCAGGATGTACAGGTAAATGCTGGCCGGATTCTCGGCACTCTGCAGCGAGCGCAGAATTGTGTTGGTCACGAAATTACGGTCCGTGAAGGTGCCATTCAGCAGATCGAACAGAATCACGGTGGTGCTGGGTTGAACGCCGGTCTGGTTGGAATACTCGTGCGGACCCAGAGGCGCGGGAGCGGCCGGACGGTTGTCGTTGAGCAGCAGGGATAGGATCGACTGCTGTTTCCCGTCGTCAGTTACCTTGAAATCCTTGTCGGTAAGATCGGTGACCGGTTGCCCTGATTTGTCGAACGCCACCACATTTAAATGTCGGAATGGCGGCTGGGCCCACGCGCAGACAGCGCAGGCAGCCAGCGCGGCGTACGGAGCCGCACGCTTCAGCAGGTGTCTCATGCCTCATCGTACTCTGAAGCCGCGCCGCCGCCGATAGCCCCTTAGAGGGGTGATTGCAGCGTCACTGGCATATCAGTTCTGTGTTAGACTTTGGCCGATATGAGTCATCTCAGCCGGAGGTCGTTGATTAAACTGGCTGGCGCGGCGGCGGTGTTCGGCTCCCCGGCGCCGGTCTCTCTTTTCGATGGCAAGACGCTCGATGGATGGATTCAGATCGAGAACAACGCCACCACGCTGTCGAACGGAGGCATCACCGACCGCGCGGCTTTCTCCGCCAAGCTGACCAATGGTTCGGACCCTGTGTCCGTATATTTGCGCGGTCGCATGCAAGGCGCAGACCTCATCAAGGACTTGAATGAGATCCTCGCCGGGCCGTCCATCTACGACAAAGCGCGTTTCGCCAACGTGACTTTGCGTCCAGAGACCGAACAGTTGCTCCGCCAGAATCCCAGCGGTCAGCCACTGGCGCGGCTCAACAAACTGGTTCTGGAGGACGCCTATCCGGCGGAATTGGTGAAGAGCGTGAGCACGGGTTGGGTGGTGAAAGACGGTGCGATGGCAAGCACCGGCGTCGGCCGCGGCGTCATCTACACTGCCAAGGACTACGGCAGCTTCCACCTCGCGTTCACGATGCGCCACATCTCGGGCAATCCCGACCATCGCGCCTGTGTGCTGATTTTCTGCACGCGCCCGCCCGCCGGTGAAAAGCCGCTGGACGCGCTCGGCGGCATCCAATTTCAAGTTCCCAACGGCGGCCACTGGGATTACCGCCCGGGCATGAACAACAACGGCGGCGCGGAGTTCACTCCGGTGACGAAAACGAAGTTCGACGAGCACGAATGGAGCCGCGTCGAGATTGTGGCGGACGCCGCCAGCGGAACGGCTCGTCTCTCCGTCGCCCAGCCAGTCGGAGAAAAGCTGGTCGAAGTGGTCGACTTCAAAGATACCTCCGCTGGCAAAGTCGGACCCATCGCTCTCCAGATGCACAACGCCGGCCTCTTCGACGAGTACCAAGATCTCACGATCGAACCCTTGTAGTGAAATCCCGCTGAACGGTGTCAGACGCATTTAATTTGGCGATATCATTGGCGGATGGTCCGATTTCTACCCGTCCTGATTATGGCGTTCGCCGTGAGTTCGAGCGCGCAGCACGGAGGGGCCGACAACCAGCCGTTTCCCGCCCACCGCATCATGGGGCCCGTCTACTACGTGGGCGCCAGCGACATCACGGCGTACCTGATCGCCACTCCGGTCGGCCACATTCTCATCAACAGCGGCTACGAAGACACGCCGCCGATCATCCGCGACGGCATCGTCAAGCTCGGGTTCAAACCGCAGGACGTCAAGATCCTGCTTAACAGTCAGGCGCATTTTGACCATGTCGCGGGTCAGGCGGCTATGCAGAAAATGACCGGCGCGAAGATCTATTCGAGCCAGCCCGAAGTGGCCGTGATCGAGAGCGGAGGCAAGGCCGACCCTCGATGGGGCCGCGAGCAGACGTATCCGCCGGTGAAGGTGGATCATGTGGTCCGCGACTTGGAAGAAGTCAAACTCGGCGGCGTCACGCTGGTGGCTCACATGACGCCCGGCCACAGCATCGGCTGCACTACCTGGACCCTGCGAGTGGAGGATGGCGGCAAGATCTACGACGTGGTCATCGTCGGTGGGACCACTATCAACCCCGGTGTCCACTTTGTCGGTAAGCCCACCTATCCCGGAATCGCTGACGACTATGCGCGAACCTTCGGCACCCTGCACGCACTGTCCTGCGATGTGTTCCTCGGCGCGCATGGCGGCTACTACGGCATGACCGAGAAGTACAAGAAGATGACGGCCGGGGCAGCGAAAAATCCATTCATCGATCCCGAAGGATATCGAGCCTTCATCGACAAGTCGGAGAAGACGTACCTGGACCAGCTAACGAAGGAGAAGAGCGCAACCTACCAGTAGTGGATCGCGACCACGCTGGGCGGTCCCGCTACACCGTTCAACGGACTGTTTTTCAAAACCACCTGAATGTTCTTCTTCCACCATCCGTTCGGCGCGGCGCGGAAGGCTTCGCGCATATACGCCACATTGGTCAGGAAGTCGGCTCCTGCGCTGGTCGCGGTGTGGGTCATCCCGGCAGTCGCCACCACCGTCTTCTCTGTGGAGGCGTCGAACACCCGGCTCACGATGGCGTATTCCGCCGGGTGCAAGCCGGTTTGGGGTGTAGACGCCACTAGCTTCGCCGGATTCGTCCGGTCGTGGACCTCGAAGGTGTGCTGCACGTTGTTCTTTTCCAGGTAATAGCGCAGGTCGTTCATCAAGCCCATCGTCCAGTGATTGTTGAACTGGCCGATCAGGATGGCGGGGCGGCCGCGCAAATCGTTGTACGAGGTCATGCGATCGCCCAGGAGCTGGAATGGCTTGTTCTTGTGCGCCATCAACTCCACCAGGCGGCCCGCGTCGATCGCATCCTCCACCCGGAAGTACCGGTCGCCCGCCGGCTTCAGATCGGCAAGGGTCATTGGCGTGGCGCGGCGGACCTCCTCGGCTGGCGGTGTGGCGCTGCCGTCGCCGAACATCACGCGGTTTAATTCGTCCGACCGCGGACCGTCCAGAGTGTAGGTCCGCAGCGGCTGGCCGATGCAGATGACAGCGGTAGCGGGATCGTCCAGCAGAGGCTTCCAAAAGGCGTCGAATTCCGCCGAGGACGAAGGCAGCAGCCGCCAGGCGCCCGCAATCGCCACCGCCAGCAGGAGAGCCACCGCCAGAACCAGAGTCCCACGGTTTTGACGAAACAAACCCAATTTCGAGACTGTTGTGACTGGCGGTTCGGGCTGCAAATCCGGAACCGAGGCCCGATGAAACTCGGGGACATACGAGCCGGGTGGCAGAACGATTCGCAGATCGTGCCGGTGCTCCGGCTCCAGGTAGTACTGAGCGATCCTCTTGCGAAGTTCGGCGGCGGTGGTGCGTACCACCGAATCCTGATTCGTATCGTAGCCGGGTTCTCGGTGAAACACCTCGGCTCCAATGGCCCGCTCTTTCAACCGATCGGGCGTTCCGGCCAGATAGCCTTCCACTACATGCCGCAGCATGGCTTGGCAGCGTTTACTGTTCCGGATGCGGGGATCGATCAACAACCGGTCCAATTGAAGGCGCACCATCGCACTGTCCGGCTGGGAGGCGATGGCCATAGTACCAGCTTCGGTACCCTGATTCAGATCGCGAGACTGCACACTACCCATGTCGTTTAAAGGGAATTCTACCATGCGGACGTAGAATCCGGCTCTTAACACGAAGTATTAACACCCGCACATCTGTTTGATAAAAATATGGTTAATGAAAACTATACGTGCCGTAACCGTAGTCGACCTAGACAGATTTCGTGAAGTGAGCCTATCGTCACTGTCTAAGTCCATGTTCTCAAAACGAGCCGTGCTGCTCTTGATCGGACTGGCTGCCCTCTCCCACCGAATTGTGGCCGGCAGCGACACTCCCGCCCCCGTTAAGGTGGTGCTGGTGGGCGACTCTACCGTCAACGATGAGGGCGGATGGGGTCCCGGTTTTCGCTCCTGGTTCGGTCCCGCCATGACCGTAATCAACCTGGCGAAGAACGGACGCAGTTCCAAGAGCTTTCGCGACGAGGGCTTGTGGAGTCCGGCTCTGGCCGCCAAACCCGATTACATTCTGTTGCAATTCGGCCACAACGACTCCCCCGGTAAGGGTCCAGAGCGGGAGACCGATCCCAAGACCACCTATCGCGACAATATGTCCCGTTATATCGATGAAGCCCGCGCGATCGGTGCTGAGCCGGTGTTGGTCACATCGATCGTGCGCCGCAACTTCAGCCCAGACGGCAAGATTGAACCCGACTCGCTGGTTCCCTATGTGGAAGAGGTGCGGCGTCTGGCTGTCGAAAAGAAAGTGATTTTGATTGACCTCTACGCTTTGACGCTAGCGCAAGCCGAGGCCCTGGGACCGGCGGGCTGCGAGGAGATCGGCGCTCGCACGGCAGACGGCAAACTGGATACGACTCATCTGGGCCCCAAAGGCCGGCAGGCGATCGGCGTGATCGCGGCGCGTGAGCTGGCCCGCCTGATCCCCGCGCTCGAACCGCTGGCAACGGGGCAGGACGGTAAGTGAAACGGCGGACCGTCTCTTCCGCCTTCTTAGGAGATTTATGAAGCTTCGATTGTTAGCGATTCTCGTTTTGGCTCCGCTGGCGCTGTTGGCGCAGGAGTTCCGCGGCACCATCAGTGGCGCGGTCACCGACCCCTCAAATTCCGTGATCGCAGGAGCGAAGGTCACGGTGCTGGAAGTTCATACCGGAACCAAGGTGCAAACCGTTTCCGAGAGCACAGGACTGTACACCGTGCCCTTCCTGCTGCCCGGCGATTACGACATCACTGTGCAAGTGCCCGGTTTTAAGGAAGCCATCCGAAAAGGCGTACATCTGGGCGCCGGCGAGCATCCTGCGATCGACGTTCACCTGGAGGTGGGCGACACCTCGCAGTCGATTTCGATTACGGCCGAGGCGCCCATGGTCAACAATGAGAACGCTTCCGTGGGCGGCGCCATCACCACCAAGGAAGTGGAAGATCTGCCGTTGAGCGGCGGCTCTCCGTGGATGCTTGCCCAACTTGAGATGGGCGTCATTATGGGCCAGTTCAACAGCACGTCGAACACGGTGCAAACCTACGATTCGTCCAACAGTTTCAGCATCGCCGGCACGCCCACACAATCGAGCGAGCTGCTCCTCAACGGAGCGCCGAACGCAACCTGGGACATGCGCTCGGCCTATACGCCGCCCAAGGACGCGGTGCAGGAAGTCCGCGTGAAGGTGGTGGACACCGACGCCGGCTTCGGGCACACCCGTGGCGGCACCGTAAACATGGTGATGAAAGGCGGCACCAACCAACTCCATGGCACCCTGTTCGAATTCACGCAACCATCGCTGTTGACAGCCAACAGCTTCTTCAACAACCGCAACGGCCTTGGCAACCCCGTCACGCACTTCAATCAGTACGGCCTGACGGCGGGCGGTCCGGTGTGGGTTCCCAAAGTGTTTAACGGCAAGGACAAGCTCTTCTGGTTCGTGGCGTGGCAGGGCGACCGCAACAGCACTCCCAACACCGCCTTCATCAGCGTGCCGACGGATGCCGAGAAGTCCGGCGATTTTTCGCAGATCCTCAAGGCGGACGGAACTATTCTCTACGATCCCTACAGCGGCGTGCAGTCCGGCAGCGCCATCTCGCGCAGCCCGCTGCCCAATAATCAGATTCCGGCCAGCCGCATCAATCCGATCACGGCGCAATACCTAAAGCTGTATCCCGAGCCCAACGTCGTTTCGGGTGGTTCGCTGACCAGCCGTCCCGACGGGTACGACAACTTCGGCACCACCGCGCCCAATACCAATCTCGCGAACAACGAAACCGGAACGCTCGACTACAACATGAGCGACCGCAGCCGCCTGTCGCTGAACGTGCGCCACAACAATCTGACCGGAACGAAAAACGACTACTTTCAGAACATCGCTGCCGGCAGCCTCACTACCCGCGAGAATTGGGGCGGCAGCATCGACGAAGTCTACACGCTGAATCCCACCAACGTCCTGAACCTGCGCCTGAACCTCACGTTCATGCAGGAGGCCAGCACCGACCCGAGCTTCGGCGTCAAGCCGACCTCCTACGGTTTTCCGTCGTACATGGACAGCAATTCCGATCGCGTGGCACTGCCCTATGCTTACTTCGATACCAGCACGGCGTTCCAAAGCCTGGGCACCAATCAGGCTGCCAGCCGGCCATCGCAATCGGCTCAGATTTACGGTAGCTGGACTCGCATCCAGGGCAATCACACTTTCCATTTCGGAATGGATGCGCGCCAGCAGCGACTGAGCACCATCACCTATGCCGAATCGTCGGGAGGCTTCAACTTTGGCGGCAACCGCTGGGTCAACCAGAACGCCAGCGCGTCGGTAACGGAATCGATGGGCCAGGATATGGCGCAGTTCCTGTATGGCCTGCCCACCCAGGGATTCTATGACATCAATACCTATGGCTCCTGGTATTCGTACTTCATCTCCGGCTTTGTGCAGGACGACTGGCGCGTGAGCCGCAACCTCACCGTCAACCTGGGTCTGCGCTACGATCACGATGGTCCCTTCCATGAAAAATGGGGCCGTACGGAAAGCGGCTGGGGGTTCGGCACGCAGAATCCCATCGCCCCGGCTGCGATTGCGGCGTATAACGCCAAGCCCATCCCACAGATTCCGGTGGGAAGTTTCAACGTGCTCGGCGGTCTGCAGTATCCCAATGGAAACAGCGCGGCATATGAGAACACTTCGCACCTGGTGAGTCCGCGCGCCGGCCTCGCATGGTCGCCCGATCATTTCCACGGCAAGATGGTGGTGCGCAGCGGCTTCGGAATATTCGTAGCGCCCACGGTGATTTCGTACCTGGCACAGAACGGCAACTACTCCTCGAATCCGATCATCGACCAGGAAGGCTTCAGCCAGGAAACGGCGATGAACGTCACCAGCAACAACTACCTGAGCCCTGGCCCGGCCACCTTCAGCGATCCCTTCCCGGGCGGCGCCATCCTGCAGCCCAACGCTGCCGGGGTTGGGCCCACCACCTTCCTGGGGCAGACCGTTTCCTTTCTGAGTCCCAAGGCGAAGAGCCCGTATTCACTGCGCTGGAACCTTGGCGTTCAATACATGCTCGGTCAGAACGCCATGCTGGAAGTGGGCTACGTGGGAAACCACTCTGTTCACTCGCCCATCAATCTCACGCAGCTCAATGGTATTCCGCGTCAGTATCTCAGCACCCTGCCGGTGCGAGACACTCCGCTGATCAATGCCCTGAACGCCACCGTCACCAATCCTTTTAACGGAATCGTGACCACCGGCACGCCGTCCGGCAGCACCACGAGCGTGGCGCAGTTGCTTTCCTTCTATCCGGAGTTTCCGCTCGGATACACGAATGGCGGATTCACCGGCAGCGGCGGTGTGATGGAGCAAAATCTGAACGTGGGAAGCTCCTATTTCGACAGCCTCAATGTGCGGCTGCAGAAGCGGCTGTCCAAGGGCCTGATGCTGGTGGGCAACTACACGTTCTCAAAGTTGATGGAGCAGGACACCTGGCTCAACGACACCGATCCGCGCCCTGAAAAGCGCATCGGCGTCTTCGACCATACGCACCGCGTCGTCCTTTACGCAACCTACGCACTACCTGTCCGCACTCCCTGGAATTGGGCCAACCGCATAGTGGGTGGGTGGCAGGTCAACGCCATCTACACCAAACAGAGCGGACAGCCATTCACTTGGATGGGCACCAGCTCCACCACCATCGGCGACCTGGTTTACTTCGGCGAGCCGCTGGTGTTCAACAACCGCAACACCAGCAGTGCGGCCTTTAACACCTCGGCGTTCGATGGCAAGTCGGCCGACCAGTTCGCGTATCACATCCGGACCTTCTCCACCACGTTCTCGAGCCTGCGCGGCGATGGGGCCAACAATCTGGATTCGTCTGTGCTCAAGCGATTCAACATCAAGAGCGATGGCAAGCAGTACTTCCAACTGCGCGGAGAAATCTTCAACGTGATGAATCACGCGTCATTCGCGTTCCCGAACCTGGCGCCGACTAACTCCGCATTCGGCTTGATCACCGCGCAATCGAACCGGTCCAGGCAGATCCAGATCGGACTGAAGTTCTTATTCTGAGGTTCTTTACTGGAGCCGGTGGTCTTGCCACCGGCCCGCTAAGTCCGTCGTATCAGAGCCGCGACCGTTAGGGAGTCGGTTGCCTCGGATACCAGGGCGTATTTCGGAAACGATGTACTGAACTACAGGCGTTCCAACCGCGCTTCCGCGTCGCCGAAGCGGTCGAGCTTTACACCCATCCGATCCATGATCGAAAGGTAAAGGCTGCAAATTTTCCGATTGTCGTCGCCGGCCTGCGTATAATCCAGCGCGCGGCCGGTCTGCAAGCTTCCGCCCAACCCACCGGCCAGGACCAGCGGCAGCCGCGTGTTGTCGTGCTTGCGGCCGATCCACATGTTCGAAAGGAACATCAGGCACGAATGGTCGAGCACCGTGCCATCGCCTTCCGGCATCGCATCCAGTTTGGTTGCCAGATAGGCCAGTTGGCTCAGGTGGAACCGCGCGATCCGTTCGTAGCCGTCGGAATTGTTGGCGTGCGATGCCGAGTGGTGTCCTTCGCGGACCTCCAGGAACGGATAGTAAAGCGCCGAAAGGTCGCGCGCCAACAGCAGCGTCGCCACCCGCGTCTTATCGGTTTGAAACGCGATGGCAATGATGTCGCACATCAGGCGCGTGTGTTCGCGGAAATCTTCGGGCAGTCCATTGGCGGGCCGATCCATGGCAAAGACCGGCTTGTTCTTCTGCTTCGCCAGGTCTTCAGCCTTGTCCTTGTTCTTGCGCATACCGTCGACGCGCTTCTCCACCTCGCGCACGCTGGTGAAGTATTCGTCCAGCTTCGCCTTATCGTTGGAACTGATCTCGCGGGTGAGGCTGGCCGTGTCGTCCATCACGCGATCCAGAATGCTCATATTGCGCAGACTGCCGCGATTCTCGAACAGGTTGTCCCATGCCAGCGAAGGATAGACTTCGTTCGGCACCGGCGAATCCGGGCTCTGCCACGAGATGTGCGAGCTGTATGCCAGCGAGAAATTGGTCTCGTGATATCCCGTCATCGGCTGCTCGCAAGCCAGCACGATGCTCGATTGCGCCGTGTCCTGGCCAATGCGATTGGCGAGCACCTGGTCCACCGTGATTCCTGCCTTGATAATCGCGCCCTTCTGAATGTGAGCGCCCGAAAGCAGCGCGCCCGTCTGCGCCGGGTGAATGCCCATGCCCGTCGACACTTTGTTGAAGAGCCCATGAATCACGTTGACCTTCGACTTGACCGGCTCCAGCGGCGCCAGCGTCTTGCTCAGCGTCAAATCGGCGCCCGCTCCCTGCGCGTCCCAGTGATCCTCGTTTACGCCGTTCCCCATGAACAGGACGCCGAACCGCTTGGGGTAGGCCCCGGGCGCGGTGGTGTCGCCGAATGCGGGAAGGGATTCGAGCCACGGCAGGGCCATGGCGACTCCAGCCCCACGCAGAATCTTGCGGCGTGAAATGCCATCGGAGGATTTCTTGTTTCGCTGCATCATCGGATTCACCTTTCTTTTACGGATGCTGTTCCGGGCGAAGCGGAGCTTCGTTTGTCGAGGAATTGCGGACTTGTGACGATCGCTTCCACCAGGGGATCGAAGCGATAACCGTTGGCTGCCAATAAGCCGTCCATCTGCTCTACCGTGGGATCGTCGGAGAGCATGAGCGATCGGCCCAACGCATAGGCCAGCAGCTTACGACTGATATTGTCGACGAAATCTTTTTGGCGATGCTCGCGGATGTAGGCCAGCACGCCTTCGAAGCCCGTGCCCTCGCTGCCGCCGGGGAAAACCGCGTGCGCGTCCACCGGATGGCTGGCGAGATCTTTCATGCGCTTCTCACCGACGGGACCGTAGCCTTCGAACGCCAGCCCGAGTGAATCGAATCGCGCATGGCATGACGCGCAAGCCGGATTCGCCCGGTGCCGGGCCAGCATGTCCCTCAGGGGCAGATCCATCTTCGCCTCATCCTGGGGCAATTCGGGGACTGTGGCTGGCGGCGGTGGGATCGTCTCGCCGAGCACCTTCTGCACTACCCAGTGGCCTCGCTTCACCGGACTGGTTCGCAGACCGGGTGCGTTCTGCGTGAGGAACGCGGCCATGGGAAGCACGCCGCCGCGTCCATATTTGTTGGCATCGTCCACGCGGATCCATTTGTCAGGGCCGCCCATCACCTCGGGCATGCCGTAATGTTTGGCCAGCACGGGATTCACAAACGTGTAGTTACCGTAGAGAATATCCAGCACCGACCGATCGTTGCGGACCAAGTCCGAAAGAAAGCGGACCGGCTCTTCAAACATGGCTTCGCGCAGGTCGTTCGTGAAGACAGGAAAGCGGTCCCGATCCACCGAATTGATCTCTTCGAAGCGGCGGAAATCCAGCCAGTTGCCGCCGAACTCCACGGCCAGCGCGCGCGCCCGGTCGTCCTTCAACATGCGGCGCGTCTCGGCCACCAGCACGTCCGGCCTGCTCAGATCTCCGCTCGCGGCCTTTGCCAGGAGTTCCTCATCCGGCATGCTCGACCATAAAAAGTAGCTCAACCGGCTGGCGAGATCGTAATTCGAAAGCGGCTGGATGGATGTCGGCTTCGATGCGGGCTTGGCCGCCGCGCCCAGGTCGACGCGATAGGAAAACTTAGGCGACATCAGAATGCTGACGACGGAATCGCGTATCGCATCTTCGTGCGACAGCGCGTTCTTGTCCCGCAGCGTAGTGTAGAACGCCAGGATCTTGTCGTGCTCGGCCGGGGACAGCGGACGGCGATACGCGCGCGCGGCGAATTTAAGGAGCGAATCCAGGTGGTGCGGTTCGGCCTCCTTGTGCAGCCGCTCCATGGTGCGCAGCGTGTCGTTGACCCACTGGAAGTGATCCCGAATGGCCTCCACCGCTACCGGATTGTTGCTCGCTTCGGCCTTGGCGACGTATGCGTCGCGCAATCCGAAAATGATTTTCGACGAGTTTACATCGTCATCGGTGGGCCGCAGCGTTCCCGACTCGGCGCCCTTGCCCTGCACTTCGCCGCTCTGATTGAAGAAATACTGCACCCAGGTGCGGGACGTGTGCTCGGCGATGAAATCGAATTCCGTCCAGAGCCGGTTCAGCTCCTTCTGTCCCTTTTCATCGAGGATCAGTTCGTTGAGCGGCGTGTCATCGCGCCAGTAGCCCATCACGTTGTGATAGCCGGCGCTCAGCAGGCGCCCCTTGTCCTGCGTATCGTCGGGGAAGAAGCGGCCGCGCTCGCTGACATAGAAGGCGTCCGGGAAAACCGAAGCGAAGCGCTGGAAGGCGGCTTCATAGCGCGCGCGCTCGGCGGCGGGAACCACCAGGTCGGGATCGCCGGCTTGCGCATTGTGCATCTCGGCGGCCCAGCGAAAAGCGCCTTCCTGATGAAGTCCGGCGAATTTCGGCAGCGGCGCCTTTTCCATCGGCGGATCGGTATCGTTGCGCAGCGCCTTGGGATCGGAATCGCGGCGGTGCGAGTTGAACGCCCGCAGCTTCCAATTGAGCAGTGGCTGCGACCCGGCCGGCAATCCGCGCACAATGGGAGCGGCGAACTGCATGGCGGTGTGCTGCCGGATGCGCACCACGAAATCGCGCATCTGGACACATTGTGTATGAAGCTCGGGACCGTCCTGCGCGGGCAAGCCGCGCCACATCGTCTGTAGTTTCGCGATGGGCCCGACTGCGGTTTCCGGCGCATCATTGAGAATCTGCCAGACCATGGGCAGGTACTTGGGGCTCACCTTCGCTTCCGCCGCGATGCCGGCGAGAGTGGCGTTGGGCTCGCCCAGCGCCGCGCGATTCTTATAGCGCCACGCAGCCTGGAAGTAGTCGGCATAGTCCGTGGGCTGGCGCAGATAAAAATTGACGATACGCTGGATGGCGTAGCGGTCGCGATCCGTTTCCACCAGCATGGGGTGCGGGGCGAAATCGAAACCGTCCGGCGTCAGCACCATGTGATCGGCCACTTCGCGCGCGGCTTGCAGGTACTTATTCAGCAGGGCCGGCGACATGGTGAGCGACTCACCGGAGTTGTCGAAACCGGCCGTGTTGGCGGGGTCCACCGGAAATTCGCGAGTGGGGCGGATGTCCACGCCAGTCAGGTCGCGGATGGTGTAGTTGTACTCGGCGTTGCTCAGGCGGCGCGCCAGCACAATGCCGGGGTCGCCTGCATTCTTGTGCGCTTCGTTCGAGCGCACGCCTTGAACCCACTCGATCACTGCTTGCCGGGCGTCGGCAGGTGGCTGCTTGGCAACCTTCGGCGGCATTTCGCTCGCCGTCAGTTTTTGGAGCACCAGATTCCAGCGGGGATAGTCGCCCACCACCGCGGCCAATGTGGAGTATTGCTTGAGATCGAACTGGGCGGCGGCGGAGGCGCCGCTATGGCATCCAACGCAGTAACTATTTAGGAATGGCCGAACGGTTTGGGTGAAGGTGCGGTCGAGATCCTTGTCCGCCGCGCTCATCCAACAGATCGCGAAACAGCCGAAAACACACAGCCGCGCGAGACGATTCATAGGACGAACGGGCCCTCCCCCCACTTGTTAAATATAACGCTAACGATTTTCTCACAAACGAGGCGATTTTGGCGAGCCACGCCATTGCCTGGGGACTCTAAGGTACGATCTAAAATGTGAGCCACGGTCGCGCACCCATCCCTGGAACCCTCTCGCCGACGCCTTCAGCGTATCCTGCCGCCAGGGCGGCCGCAGCCCGCATCCACGCTCATTTCGAACAGCATTCCGCCAAGTACCCGCAGCATGGTGGAGTCGCCGCCGTGCCGGACATGGCCGCGATCGAGGCGATTATCGAGACTGCGTTCTGGGCTAGCCTGCGTCGTGAGGAAGGGTACATTCCGCGAATTTCGCTCGCCTTTGTTTCGCCCGATGCAGTGATATCGCCGCTTCGGTTTGAACGTTCTTTGCCGCTATTGGCACAGCCGATAACTCGCCTGTCGCCCGCCGTGGAGCGCCCGGGAATTCACTTGGGTGTGTGGCGCGAAGGCGAGCAGTTCTCCGTTTGGGGGGCCACCCGGAACCTGCCGCCGTATTGCATGGTGCTGGAGGTGGTCGCGCCCGGCCTGCTGGTGGTGAAGCATAGCCGCGACGAATCCGAAAAGTTCGTGAATGTCGCCGTGCTGCAGGGCGATGAAATCAAAATGATCGACGAGCAGTCGGCGCGCCTGGAGGACTGCCCCGACCTCCTGACCTCCCTGCTGGGATTCGACACTCAGCACGCCTCCGACGAATCCGTGAGCGTGCTGATCCAGCTTGGAGTCTCCATGCGCGCACATGGCCGCGGCGGGTTGCTGCTGGTGGTGCCCGCGAATACTTCATTGTGGCGGGAATCGCTGGCGCATCCCGTGCTGTACTCGCTGGTGCCGCCGTTTTCGGCGCTTGCCGAATTGATGCGCGATCGCGAGGGTGCGAAAGTGGAGCGCGGATGGCTGGATGCTTTGCGGCACGCCGTGGACGGAATCGCCGGGCTGACGGCGGTGGATGGCGCCACCGTAATCGACGATCAATACGATGTGCTGGCCTTCGGCGCCAAGATCGTGCGCCGCCCCGGTTCGAAACAGGTGAGCGATGTGATGACCACGGAACCGATCGAGGGCTCGCGCGCGGAAGTGGTGGAACCGGGACAACTCGGCAACACCCGCCATCTTTCGGCGGCGCAGTTTGTGCACGACCAGCGTGACGCGCTGGCGCTGGTAGCGTCGCAGGATGGCCGCTTCACGGTCTTCGCCTGGTCGCCCTGCGAAAACATCGTGCACGCGCATCGAATCGAATCGCTGCTTCTTTAACTTACTTCAACTTATTTCGGTGGAGTAAGTCCGCGTCGATCGAGATAGGAACGGATGGCTGCGGCCTTGCCCGCTGGGTCCACCAGCCCTATGTAGCCATCGGGCCGTATCAGGTATACCGCGTTGCGGTGTAGCCCCGTGTCCCGCATTTCGGGCCGCCACGGAAAAACGTGTAGTGCCAGCTTTCGCTCATCGCAAGCCGCTTTGACTTCGGACGTGGGCTCGCCGTAGATGTGTGCCTGCCAGTCAAGCGAACTCAGAGACTCGAAGTTATCGCCGGTCCACGGCAGACGGTCGCCGCCGTGAACCGTTCCCGCTTGCCCTTCACTGAGGCTGCTACCCCGATAGTTCACCGCTGTTTGCGAGACCGTGCGAAACAACTCCTGCCGCAGGGCGGTGACGTTGAGCAGTGGCGAAATCACGGACGGCACGATTTTCATCCGGATCAGGCGGGCGAGGGCTTTGGGGCTGGTGACTCCGGTGAAGGCCTTGTCGGTGGTCGCCACCAGGCGGCGCGCGAAGGCGATTCGTTCCGGCTCGTAGCTATCCAGCACCGATGGATCGGCCCTGCCGTGCACCACCGCGGCCAGCTTCCACGCGAGATTCACGGCATCGCCGATGCCCGTGTTCATACCCTGCCCGCCCACCGGACTATGAATGTGCGCCGCATCGCCGAGCAGAAACGCGCGACCCTTGCGGAAATGCTCAGCCACGCGATGATGCACGCGATAGGTGGAGAACCAATTCACCCGCTTTACCTCGACGTGCAGCCACGCGATCACCTGTTTGCCGACATCGTCCCACGACAGATGTTCATTATCGCGCCCGGCTTCTTCACGCACCGTGCCCACCAGGCGCACGCGTCCGTTGCCCTTGAGTGGGAAGACTGCGAGAAAGTCGGAGGTGTCGAGAGCGACATGCAACTCGCCGTTCATGACTTCCCCGCCGCCTTCTACGTCGGCGACATAAAACAGGTGCTCGTACTGCCCGCCTGGGAATCCGATCTTCAGCGCTTGCCTCACCACCGAGTGAGCGCCGTCGCAGCCCGCGATGAAGGCAGCCTCGCAGGCTTGCGGCTCTCCGTTCACCGTTTTCAGGCGTGCCAGCACGCCCGCCGCGCCCTCTTCGAAGCCCAGGAGTTCCGTCTGCCGCTCCACCTGGACGCTGGCTTGGGACAGGCGATCGATCAACAGGCGTTCGTGCTCGTCCTGGGGAAACACCAGTGCGTACGCGAATGGACTGATGCCGGCGCCCATGTTGCCGAACACGGCGTGCGCTACGTTCTTGCCGGCCACCCAGAGATTGACTGCGGAGACTCCCCGTCCGCGCTCCACTACGGCATCGGCAATGCCCATCTGTTGGTAGAACTCGAGGGTGCGCGCCTGCACCGCTAGTGCGCGCGATGTGGTTCCGGGCTCGGCGGTCTTATCGACGATCCTCACCCGCACTCCCAGGCGCGTAAGCCACAAAGCCAGCACCAACCCAGTGGGCCCCGCGCCGGCGATGAGGACATCGGTCTGCTGGATTGCCTCTGGATTCACACCGCTAGCGTAGCCCAGGGCCGGTCAAATCCCTCGTGCGTGGAGATACCGACCCCAAATTATTTCCGACCGCGTGTCGATTCCCGCACTTGCGTTTCGACCTATCGGTGAAGGAGCAGAAAAACATGACTCAGAACAACACACAAAATCACGGCGCCGAATCGTCCAACCAGAATCCGGCAATGACCTACGCGTTGTGGACAGTCCAGGGGCTGCTCGCGCTCCTCTTTCTGTTTGCCGGCGGCATGAAACTGATACTGCCCGTAGAAGAGATGACGAAGCAGATGCCGTTTTCCGGGGCATTCCTGAGGTTCATCGGCGCGGCCGAAGTGCTGGGCGGTCTCGGCCTGGTGCTGCCCGGAATCCTGCGTGTCCGGCAAGAGCTCACGTCGGTGGCGGCCGCAGGACTGATCGTCATCATGGTCGGCGCCACGGTGCTGACGTTGGCAGTTGGGGGAGGCGCAACCGCGCTGATGCCGGCGGTGGTGGGCCTGCTGCTGGTTTTCGTGGCGCGCAAACAATGGGCGCCTGCGCCACAACAGAATTTCGGCGGTGCTGTCGATCTGGCGGGCCTTCGTTCGACCTTATAGTAGAGACTAACCTGAGAAAGGACTGGAGGAATCAATGCTGTTCACAATTGCGATCGGGGCCGGCGTTCTGATTGCCGGCCTACTGGCCATCGCCGCAACCAAGGCCAACGCTTTTCGAGTGGAGCGCGCCATCCGCATTCAAGCGCCGCCGGCAATCATCTTCGCTTTCATCGAGGACTTTCGAAAATGGCCGGCCTGGTCGCCTTATGAAAAACTCGATCCAGCGATGAAAAAGACTTACAGCGGGGCGCCCGCCGGCACGGGAGCCGCGTATGAATGGTCGGGCAACAGCAAGGCCGGCGCGGGACGGATGGAGATCACGTCGACATTGCCGGCGTCCAACGTCACCATCAAGCTGGACTTCTCCAGGCCGTTCGAAGGCCACAATATCGCCGAGTTCAACCTGTTGCCGGAGGGCGGCTTTACGAAAGTCACGTGGTCGGTACATGGCCCGCAAGCTTACGTAGCCAAACTAATGACGATTTTCATTTCCATGGATAGCCTCGTGGGCAGGGAATTCGAATCCGGCCTGGCTGGTCTCAAGACGGTGGCCGAGAAAGTGCAAAGTGCCGACAGCGTTCCATCGGACGCCTCCGGAAGCCGCCTTTGCAGTTGACAGGATCTCCTCGCCTTACGAGTCCACCCGCTCCGGCTCCCACTCGTCCGGATTGTCGCGGTCCACGCGGTCCTCGCGATTTTCGCGCTTTTCCTGCTCGATGCGCTTCTGGCGTTCTTCGCGCTCCTCCCGCCCGTCGCTCATGATCCCTCCTCGTCCTTATTGTGCTCAAATTGGCTTTGTTCCGTTTTTGCGCCACCCGGCCTGCAACAGCATATAGCTCGAAAGAGCTATCCGGGTCTGCCCCCGTTTCGCTACATATGTCTCCTGGCCAATCTTATAGAATAAGGAAACGTCCCCTTTGAGCCCTCATGTGGATCGTAAGATTAGCCCTTAAGCGCCCGTATACCTTCGTCGTGATGGCCTTGCTGATCGCCCTTCTGGGCGTCTACTCCATCATTTCGATGCCCGTAGACATCTTTCCTTACATCGATATACCGGTAGTCAGCGTCGTGTGGAGTTATGGCGGACTTTCGCCCCAGGAGATGGAAGGCCGCATGGTCACCATCTTCGAGCGCTCCCTCACCACCACTGTTAACGACATCGAGCACATGGAATCGCAGGCTTACAGCGGCGTTTCCGTTACCCGCATTTACTTCCAGCCCAACGCCAAAGTGGAAGTCGCGCTGTCCCAAATCACCGCCATCGCCCAGACCCTGCTGCGCATCTTCCCGCCGGGCACCACCCCGCCGAACATCATCAAATACGACGCCTCCAGTGTGCCCATCCTGCAGCTTGGGCTGGAGAGCAAGACGCTCAGCGAGCAGGAACTTTTCGACTACGGCCAGAACTTCATCCGCACCCAGTTGGCCACCATCCCCGGCGCCTCCGTGCCGCTGCCCTACGGCGGCCGCTTCCGCCAGGTGATGGTCGATCTGATTCCGGAGCAGCTTTACGCCAAGGGCCTGTCGCCCGTGGATGTCTCGAACGGCCTCGCCAATCAGAATCTCATCCTGCCCGCCGGCACCGCCAAAATCGGCGACATCGATTACCAGGTCAAGCTCAACAACAGCCCCCGCCTTCTCGACGAGCTCAACAACATGCCGCTCAAGATCGTGAACGGCGCCACGGTCTACGTCCGCGATGTGGCGCAGGTTCGCGACGGTTACTCCATCCAGACCGGTGTGGTCCGAACCAACGGCAGTCGCGGCGCGCTCCTCACCATCCTGCGTAACGGCAAGGCCTCCACACTGGCCGTGGTCAACAGCGTGAAGGATTACCTGCCCAAGATCCTCGCCGGCATCACTCCGGAGCTCCACGTCAATCAGTTGTTCGACCAG
Source organism: uncultured Solibacteraceae bacterium (assembly GCA_963815475.1). Taxonomy (GTDB): domain Bacteria; phylum Acidobacteriota; class Terriglobia; order Bryobacterales; family Bryobacteraceae; genus Sulfopaludibacter. The sequence continues at coordinate 6,559,587 of CAWFHD010000003.1, forward strand.
TCTCTGTTCGTCCGCGCCGCCATCAACGGCGTGGTGCGGGAAGCCGTCACCGCCGCCTTCCTCACCGGCCTGATGATCCTGATGTTCCTGGGAAGTTGGCGCAGCACGGTCATCGTCTGCATCTCCATTCCGCTATCCATCCTGGTCTCGCTGATCGTGCTCAGTATGATGGGCGCCACCATCAACGTGATGACCCTGGGAGGGCTCGCACTCGCCGTCGGTATTCTGGTTGACGACGCCACGGTGGAAATCGAAAATACCCACCGCAATATGGCGATGAAGAAACCACTGGTGCGCGCCGTGCTCGATGGCGCACAGCAGATCGCGGCCCCCGCGTTCGTTTCCACGCTTTCCATCTGCATCGTGTTCGTGCCTGTGCTGCTGCTCACCGGCGCTGCCAAGTATCTGTTCACTCCCCTGGCCGGCGCGGTGGTCTTCGCGATGCTGGCGTCGTATCTCCTCTCTCGCACCCTCATCCCAACGATGGTGCACTATATGCTTCGGCCCGAAGTGAAGCTCTACGCGCAAGGGGAGCATGGAGAGACGTCCGGCGGCAAAGGCTTCATCTGGAAATCGCACTACCTGTTCAACCGGCGTTTTGAACTGATGCGCGCCAATTACAGTTCGCTGCTGCACTGGTGCCTCGACCATCGCGCCCCCGTCCTGCTGGGCTTCGCGCTCTTCGTTGTGGCCTCTCTCGGGCTGGCGGAGTTCATCGGCCGCGACTTCTTCCCCACGGTCGATTCCGGCCAGATGCGCCTGCACGCCCGCGCTCCCTCCGGCACGCGCATCGAGAAGACCGAGATGATCTTCGCCGATATCGAGCAGGAAATCCGCAACGTGATCCCCAAGCGGGAGATCCAGAACATCATCGACAACATCGGCATCCCCAATGGCGGCTTCAACCTGGCATTCGGCGACGCCACCACCATCGGCTCGGGCGATGGCGACATCCTGGTTGCGCTCGACCCCGAACATCACGGCCCCACCGCCGTGTACACAGACCGCCTGCGCAAGCGCCTGCATGAGAAGTTTCCAGACGTCACCATCTTCTTCGAAGCGGCCAACATCACCAACCAGATTCTGAACTTCGGCCTGCCCGCGCCCATCGATGTGCAGGTGCTCGGCCGCAACGTCGCCGCCAACTACCAGATCGCCCGCCAGTTGGAAGCCGAGATCTCGAAGGTGCCGGGCGCCGCCGACGTGCACATTCACCAGGTTGTGGACTACCCGGAAATCGATATCAACGTGGACCGCGACAAGGCCGGCCAGGTGGGCCTCACACAGAAGGATGTCACTAACAGCGTGCTGGTCTCGCTCACCTCCAGCGGCCAGGTAGCCCCCACGCAATTCCTCGACTGGCGCACCGGAGTCAGCTACTTCGTTTCCGTGCAGACGCCGCAGTATCGCCTGGATTCGCTGAACTCGCTGATGCGCACCCCCATCATGCCGGCCCAGGGCGCCATCAATAGCAACACCGCGACGTCTCTTGCCGGGACGTCGAACGCGGGAAACGCGGCCATCGGCGGCGGTCCAAACCAGAATTCCATGGCGTACGGCAATCCCGGCGCCGTATCCGGTGGGGCGCAGTTGCTCTCCAATCTGGCAACGGTCACTCGTAGCCAGGTGCCCGAAATCGTGAACCACTACACCACGCAGCCGGTCTACGACATCTACGCGAATGTCGACCGGCGCGACCTGGGAGCCGTCGGAGACGCCGTCACCAAGATCGTGGACAAGGTTACGCCGAAGCTGCCACGCGGCACTACCATCGATGTCCGCGGCCAATACCTCACCATGCAAACGTCGTTCTTCCGCCTGGGCTTCGGAATCATCTTCGCGGTGGTGCTGGTGTACCTGCTGATGGCCGTGAATTTTCAATCGTGGCTCGATCCCTTTATCATCCTGATGGCGCTGCCCGGAGCCATGGCCGGAATCGTCTGGATGCTCTTCCTGACCCAGACTACTTTCAGCGTTCCCTCTCTCATGGGCTCCATCATGTGTATCGGCGTCGCCACCGCCAACAGTATCCTGATGGTGGTGTTCGCCAACGATATGCGCGAAGAGGGGATGGACTCGCGTTCGGCCGCGTTGGCCGCTGGACACACGCGCATCCGCCCCGTAATTATGACCGCCAGTGCCATGATCATCGGCATGTTGCCGATGGCGCTGGGAATGGGCGAAGGCGGCGAGCAGAACGCTCCGCTGGGCCGCGCCGTGATCGGCGGACTACTGCTGGCTACAGTAACTACACTGTTTGTGGTTCCATTGGTATACAGCCTGCTGCGCACCAAACCGCCGATAGATTATGAGCGAAAAATGGTGGAAGAAGAGCACGAATACATGCGCGACGAAATGATGATTCGTGAGGACCTGGGATGAACCAGACCAAGACCAGCGAACACCAGTTGCGCGCCGAGATCGAAGATCTGAAGCGCCAACTGGAAGATGAAAAGAAGCGCGCGACCAGCCACCGGGCGCCGGAGCAGAAAGGCCCTTCGGTTTGGACCGCGCTGGTAGTGGTGTTGCTGCTCGCTGCCCTCGGAGTGGCCGGTTATTACTATGGCTACAAGCCGCGGCAGGAACGCGAACAGACGCTCGTCAACGAGTCGCAGGCATCGGCCGAGGCTTTGCCCGTAGTAAACGTCATCAAGGTGACGCGCTCGTTGAGCAAGGGTAACCTGGTTCTGCCCGCCAACATCCAGGCCGTGACAGAGTCTCCCGTGCTGGCGCGCGCCTCCGGGTATGTCAAGAAGCGCTACGTGGATATCGGCGACCGCGTGGCCGCCAACCAGGTGCTGGCCGATATCGAAGCTCCCGAATTAGGGCAGCAGATCCTTCAGGCGAAGGCCTCCGTGGACCAGGCGAATTCCGCCATCCAACAGGCCGAAGCCTCGCTCGCGCAGGGGCGCAGCAATGAAAACCTGGCTCGCGTCACCAAAGATCGCTGGCAAAAGCTGTTCGATAAAGGCGTGGTTTCGCGCCAGGACAACGATACCTATTTGATGCAATGGCAGGCCCAGCAGGCCAGCGTCAATGCGCTCGATAAGGCCGTCGCCGCAGCCAAAAGCAATGCCGCGGCTGCCGAAGCCAACGTCGCCCGCCTGAACGAGCTGCTGGCCTATCAGACCGTCCGCGCGCCCTTCGCCGGTGTGATCACGGTCCGCAACATCGATACCGGCGCTCTGGTTACCGAAGGCGCCACGCTGCTGTTCCGCATCGCGCAGACCGATCGCCTGCGCACCTATTTGAACGCGCCCCAGGGCGATGCCGCCGCCGTCCGCGTGGGCCAGCAGGCCAAGCTTTCGATTTCCGATCTGCCCGGCCGCACCTTCACGGGTACGGTGACCAGAACTGCCAACGCGCTCGACCCCGCGTCGCGCACCCTGTTGGTGGAAGTGCAGGTGGACAATCGCAGCGGTGTCCTGCTGCCCGGCATGTATGCCCAGGTGGATCTCGCCGTGCCGCGGAAAGATCCGCCATTGCAGATTCCCGGTGGCACCCTGGTGATTCGGAGCGACGGGCCGCAGGTGGCGATTGTGCAGCCCGATGGCACCGTGCACTACACCCTCATCCAGTTGGGCCGCGATTTCGGCGATCATATTGAAGTGCTGTCGGGCCTGGAGGAAGGGCAGCAGATAGCCGTCAATCCGGGTGACGCGGTGCACGAAGGCGTTAAAGTGAAGCCAGTGTTCTCCGACAAAGCAACAGGAAAACGTTCGTAATGCGAAAGACTCATTACCGGCGCGGCAGGGTCGAGCCTTCCCTTGTCGCTCTCGTTTTGCTGGCGCTGGTATGCGCCGCCCCATCCCGTGCGCAGGATTTGCACTTCGACAATTCCCCGCGAGTGCGCGAATTGCTGCGTTCCGGCAATCTCTACCTCTCGCTCCAGGACGCGCTCGCCCTCGCCATCGAAAATAATCTCGATATCGAATTGCAGCGCTACTCCATTCCCACGGGCGATACCGAGTTGCTGCGCGCCCGCGGCGGCGGCACAAACCGCGGATTGAACTACACCTTGCAGGAACTCCCCGTCGGCGTCGGTGGACCGCTTGCCCTGCTGGCCGTGAACGCCGCCAATACCAATACCGCCACGGCGGGCGCAGCCGTAGCCAGCAATGCTACCGAATTGGGCGTGCTCGGCGAGCCCTCGGTGAACCTTTCGGTGCAGGGCACAATTCCGCAATCGAACGGCACCGCTGTTCCCCTCTACGACCCGGCCATCGTCGGGCAGATTAACTGGCAGCATCAGACCACGCCTCAGACCAGCTTCCTGACCTACGGCCAGAATGCCCTGGTGCAGAACAGCTTCATCGCCAATGCCGGCATCCAGCAAGGCTTCACCACGGGAGGTCAGGTCGCGCTCGGCTTTAACAACCTGCATCAGTCGCTTAACTCCCTCACCAGCACCTACACGCCCTTTACCGGATCGAGCCTGGGCCTTACGGCTACCCAGCCTCTGCTGCGCGGCTTCGGCCGCGGCTTGAACACTCGATACATTCGCATCGCCGGCAACGAACGTAAGATCACCAGCCTGTTGTTCCAGCAACAGTTAATCGCCACCACCTACGGAGTAATTCGGCTCTACACAGATCTGGTAGCCCTCTACGAGGACGAAAAGGTGAAGCAGGAGACGGTCACGCTCGCCGAGAAACTACTGCAGGATACCCAGGCGCAGGTGGACGAAGGCACGCTGGCGCAGGTGGAATTGACGCGCGCCAATGCACAGCTCTTTTCCACGCGGCAGGATTTAATCACCGCCCGCGGTCTCCGTGAAGAGCAGGAAGCGATCCTCATGAACGTGCTCACGCGCACGCAGGATCTGGCGCTCCGGACCGCCCACATTCTTCCCACCGATACCCTCACCATTCCCGAAAAGGATGAGATCCGGCCAATCCAGGATTTGCTGGCGGACGCGTTGGCCCACCGCCCCGACCTGGGCCAGGCCTTTCTGCAGGTGGAGAATTCCAAGATTGGTTTGGAAGGATCGCGAAATGCGCGCCTGCCCGAAGTCGACCTGGTCGGCATCATGCAGAACAACGGCCTGTCCGGCCAAACTACGGGTTTCGCGGCTCCCCCAGGCGCGGCATTGGGTGGCGGCTATGGCGGCGCGCTAGGCCAGATTCTGGCGCGCGATTACCCCACTTATGGCATCGGCTTGCAGGTCACGCTGCCCATCCACAATCGCATTGCCGAGGCCGATCTGGCGCGTGACGAACTGCAGGTCAAGCAGTCGCAGATCCGCGTCAAGCAACTGCAGAACCAGGCGCAGCTTGAAGTGCAGGATGCCTTGATCGCCATGCGCCGCGCCCGTTCCTCTTACGAAGCGTCCGTGCAGGCGCGCAAGTTTCAGCAGGAATCGCTCGAAGCCGAACAGATCAAGTTCCAGGTAGGAGCCTCCACCGCGTTCTTCGTGATTCAGTACGAGAGCCTCCTGGCGCAGGCCCGGTCCACAGAAGTAGCGGCGTTGAGTTCGTATGTCAAAGCTAAGGCAGCGCTGCAAAGGGCCACCGGCTCCATCCTGGATGAAAACGGAATCTCGATCGCCGCCGCCGTCAAAGGCAAAAAGAACTAGTGGCGCTGGTGTGACGCGCGCCGCTACGAAGCAGCAGCCGCCTTCTCGCAATACCGCTTGGTGACTTTGTGCCGATGGCGAAACATCACTGTGAGCCCTAATGCCGCCACCCAGCCGAAGGCAAGGTTTGCCAACGGCCCGCCCGGCAGCGCATAATCGACACGGTCTGTGAGGCGCGTGGTGTCTCCCAGGTCCTCGAATTCGTGGCGATGAGTCCACCGCTTGAACGGTCCCTCCACCTGCTTATCCACGAAGAACTGGTTCGGCTCATACTCCGTATGCAGCGCCTCCCAGCGTTGAAACCCCACGCGCAACTCCACACGCGCGCCCTTTTCGATTCCGCCGATTCTCTGGACCACACGGATCGGAGGGAATAAAGGGCTGAGCAGTCGCAGAGCATCCGGCCGCTCATGAAATTCGAAGACACTCTCGACCGGAGCATCGATGATCACGCTCCTGACAAAGGTCGCCACGCTTCAGTCTACCAGTAGGGCTGGCCGCGACCGTCAGTAGCTTAGTCCGTCGTTTCAGAAGTTCGCCAGCGTATCGGGGAACCGCTTGCTGACGCGCGCGGCTCGGATCAGAGCCGCGACCGTCAGGGAGCGGTTGCCTCTGAGTACGGGAGCGTATTTCGGAAGCGGTGTACTTAAGCTGCAGTTGCCCCGCCTCAAGCCAGAGCTTTTCCGTAGAGCACCAGCAAACGGCTCCATGCCTTCTCGGCATGTGGCTCGTTGTAGACCTGCGAATCCGGCGGGCACCAGCCATGCGCGCAACCGGCGTACACTTCGATCTCCGCGGGCAGGTTCGCCTTCTCGAAAGTCTCCTTGAGAACGGTCTTATCGTTGGGCGACCGCTGCATCGTCATTTTCCGCGATGGCGATGAGAAACTGCGCCTTGCTCTTCGCGGCCTGAAGGTGCGGACTGTTGGGCGTATCGGTCACCAGTCCGCCGCCATGGAAGGTAGCGACTGCGCCCACTCGATCGGGCACGGCGGCCGCCGTACGAAACGCCATCGGGCCGCCCATGCAATAGCCCTGCGTGCCCATCTTCCGATTCTTGGCCACCGACGCTTGCCCGTCCAGCCACCCGATGAATGCTTTCGCATCCGTCATGTGCGTGGTCTCGTTCAGGCCGCGGGCGAGCGGCATCACTTGCTGGATGGGAGTGGCGCCGCCGTTTTCCGCGGTGGGAGCTTTCTTCACGCGGTAGAAAGGATTCACCACCAGCACCGAGTATCCCGATTCGGCCAGCCGCTTGCCCATCTGGCGGAACGCCGGCCGCAGTCCGAAGATGTCCGGCCAGATCAGAACGCCTGGCGCCGTGCCGCTGTCGGGATGCACGAAGTAGCAGTCGGCCGTGCCGTCCGGTGTCGTAACGTTCACTTCCGCTTCGGTCACCGTCACGGCATTGGCAACGCGCGGCAGCATCATGGCCATGCCTGCTCCCAACATCATGCCGAATTGCTTCCGGGTCACCAGACCGCGAGCCTCGTACTCCTGTCCGGTCCTCTTCAAAATGATCCTGATCGCACATATTCCCTCCTCTTCGTCGCAGCCTGGCGGCGCATTCGCACCATTATACGCACGTGGACGGCTGCAATAGCCGGTCGTCGGAAAGTTTTACGCAGGGTTGCGATTATACGAGATGCACTTCCGGCCTGGGACGAAGAGATTGCAGTGAGCCGGGATGCCCGCCTCTCGTCAGATCCCGTTGCTGGGTGATATGTTGACAGTGATGCGCAGACGTTCGGGATTGGCCACTCTAATTCTGGTTGTGGCGTGCTTGGCTGCGGTGGGCAAATCGCGTTACTTCCTTCTGGGGAGTTTGACGGAGGCCTCAGTGGAAGGAAAATCCTGCCGGTACGTTATGCGTGTGGGGCTCGTGTTCACTGCTGTGGAAGCCTGCGGTAATGGCAAACTGCCGAACCTGCTCAAGGGGCCAATTCGGGTGGCATCAGGTGGCCGATCACCTGTTCTTTCTGGATCAAGATGGTAGGCAACACAAAGCGAGAATCGTCAAGCGGTCGCCGCCGCCTCCTCCTTCACCGGTTTCCTGATCCCGGACGCCCAACGACGCCAGTTTCCGAAATCGCCGGTTGTCAGCCGGAATCGACCGCAAAGTCCGCATCAGACGGGTCAGATCAGCCTGGTTAAAGTCTACACGTCTTCGGGGGCCACTTCGTCTTAAGTGTCGGAGGATGAAATGCGAGTGTACACGGCCACTCTAATCGCAATCTTTGCGAGCGCAGCCGCCGCGCAGCCTCCGGCCCGACGATCGTTCGACGTCGCGAGTATCAAGAAGAACAACGCTACGTGCCGCGGCGGGCTGCCACGACCATCGCCGGGCAGGCTCGACTTTGTCTGCGTTTCGGTCCGCGCGTTGCTCGTGACCGCCTACGGTTCGCTTCAGGGTGATCCGTTGCACGCCGGGACGATTCGGGTGCTCGGTGGGCCGAGTTGGATCGACAACGAACGCTACGATCTTTCGGCCAAGGCTGGCGACCGGGCTCCGCTCCGGGAGTTGCGCGGTCCTATGCTCATCGCATTGTTGGAAGATCGGTTTCACCTGAAAGCCCACACGGAGCCTCGCGATACGGCGGTATATGCGCTGAGGCTCATTGAAGGTCCGAACAAGTTACGGTCGACCCAGGAGGGCTCCTGCAAGCCGATCGATCTGGAAGATCTGCCGAAATCTGGAGATCAGACGCGCTACTGCGGGTCAGAACGTTCTCACGTTGAAGGCGGCACCGTGATAGCCGAATGGTATGGTGTCACGATGGCAGAGTTGGCCAGCCGTTCGCTCACCCCCTACGCCGGAAACTATGTCTTGGACCAGACCGGCCTGAACGGCCGCTTTGACATTCATCTTGAGTTTCGGCGCAACGAGACGCTTCGTGTAAATGGGGTCGAGGTATCCTCGGGTGAGTCTGAATCCGGAGGGCCTACCATCTTCACAGCACTGCATGGACTCGGCCTCAAGCTAGTTCCTGGAAAGGCAGCCATCGACGTCGTTGTGATCGACAGCATCGAGCGACCGTCCGAGAACTGATCGTCGCGGCGTTCACAACGGGGCCGACCGCCGTTTCGTCCGCACGAAGGATATCGTTGTCGTTATGTGGGGTTTCTGGAAACTGCCGCCGAACTCGGACCAGCACTCGCAAGCTTGCCGTACTGCCGTTCGTCCGCAATGCATTCTGCTACCTTGAGTCAGACTGATTCCTACGCGCGCCAAGGAACGCGCTGAGGTCGAACTTGAGGACGCGGTTTTGGGAGGCGAGTGACCTGGTGTTGCGCAGGCTCAGAACACGGCCCCAAAGGCCGTGTTTCGCCCTTGGGTGGGACGCCATTTCTCCTATTGACATTCTATACGAGATGATCATATTCTTTCATATAGAGAGTCTGTAGGAGGTCCTTTGCCCGCCCGTCGTTCTGCACTGATCCTTGCCGCGGCATTGCTAGCAGCGCACGCACAGCCCGCCTCCCCGCCAATTCCTCCACCCGGCCAAATTATCGATCTCGGCGGCTGGAGCTTGCACTTGAATTGTTCCGGCCAACCCAATGCCTCCCGTCCCAACGTGATCCTCGAGGCCGGCGCCGGCGACGGCTCCATGGAGTGGAGCCTGGTTCAGCCGGGCGTAGCGCGCTTCGCCCGGGTCTGCTCTTACGACCGCGCCGGCTCGGCCTGGAGCAGCCTAGGCCCGCGCCCGCGCACCATGCACCAGATTGTCTGGGAGTTGCACACCCTGCTCGCAAAGGCCGGTCTGCACCCGCCCTTCATTCTAGTGGGCCACTCATACGGAGGCTGGCTGGTGCGCCTCTTCGCGTCGATCTATCCCGGCGAGGTGACCGGCTTAGTGCTTGTCGAAACCGGCTCGGACAATCCAATCCGACTGCTCCCCAATGGCAAAGTCGGCCACGCCAGCGACCTCGCCAAAGGAGAGCCCGTTCCTCCGGTGAAGACTTCCGGTCCTCTGCACGAAAGCGATATTCCGTCGCGCCTCTTGAAGCTGATGCAGGATAGCATCGACCGGGCAAGCCCGCACTCAACCGATCCGCCTTACGATAAGCTCCCCACGGACGCGCAGCGAGTGCGCACGTGGTCGTGGTCGCAAATCAAGCTTGCCGCTTCCAATGACAATCCCTTTGAAGCCGAAGAACTGGCCGACATGTCGACGTCGCGCGGCAAAATTGACTTTCCCTTGGGCAGCATGCCGCTAATTGTGCTATCTCGCGGCATTCCGGAAGAGGCTGGTGAAAAGGGTCGCGCCCCCGAGGCGGAGCACCAACTGGAACAGGAATATTTGCAGGCTCTCTCCCGAAAGGGACGCCAGATCGTCGCCGTGAACAGCGGCCACCACGTGCCGCTCGACGAGCCCGGCCTCGTAGTGAGCTCGATACGCGATGTGATGAACATAGATTACAATCGTTGAGCCTCGCACATTGCAGTTGCTTCGATGGTGCCTGTCGCCCGCATAGCGGTATTGCGGGTCGCCTCGCATGTCGGCATAGAGCAGTTTCCCACAAGCTCCCGATATGTGCTGATGTCAAGGTACTCGGCAACTCAGCAGAGAGTCCCCGGAGATCATCAAGGCACTTTCCACAAACTCCGTCTTTCAACCTCCGTCGGCGAGGGATCTGCGGCGCGACCATTCCGACATGAACTTGCGAAAACTCCTCCGATCCGACTCGTCTTCTGGTTCCTTCGGCGAGCACACCGCTAAAACGCTCGAACCGAATCCGAAAACTCACAGACCGCCCTTTTCCAATCGGAGAGCGCGACCCTATGCTGGGCCCCGCCTTTGGCGGTCAAGATCACGTCGTCATCGATTCGCACAACCTCGAAATCGATCCCCGAATTGCAGCCGACAATCTGAACATCGTCCTGACCTTCAACCTCGAAGATGCCGTTGCCGCAGCATGGAAACAAGTATTCCGTTAAGGGCTGCTGCTTAGTGTGTTGCTTTGACAGGGTCCGCAGCAGATACAGGGCAGCAGCGCTGACGGTCCAATCGCCATCAGTTGGTTTGATGAGGATCGCGTCCCCGATGCGAAAGTCCACGCCGGAGTGGGCGCAAAGATCTTCCGAATCGTCTATCGAACCGTCCATCCAGTGCAGGTTCGTTGGCCGCAGATCAATCATGCCGTGTCTGTTCGTTCCCTCGCTTTTATGCTGCCACAGTTCGATTATGGACGAAGAGCGGAAAAGTACCTGCATTGGGCAACTCCGTCGCCAGAACATCACGTCTAGGTGGGCCGTCGCATGCTACGATCCTTTCGCTTCTCAATCGGGCTACGGCGCGCTTCGCCGAAGATCAGATGCCATGCCGTGATCAGGAAGAATACCGCTGCTAACACCGAGATGCCCTCAAACGGGTGCCTGAAGAAGAACCAAAACCAGAGTATTCCAAGTGGCAACAATGCCCAACGCAGGATGCTCTTCATCGAGCACCTATGGTCTCAGCGTTGAGAGTCCATCGCAAGCAGCAAGCCCCGCGGACGTTAGGCTTACCGGAAAATGCTGGCGATCACTTGGCTCTATCAAGCGCGCCCCTTCGTTTTGTCGGCGATCAGCCGAAGAACGTGACTCGGTCGGCGGGCTGGCGACATTCATTGCTGTTGGGGTATCGGCATTCACCAACCGATCGAGACCATCGTGCTTCCGGTATAAAGGTCGAAGCTGCGTACTTGCTCACCCTCTCGCCTCTGAACCGTCCGGTCGATTCGTCAACTCAGCGCACAACCACCGCTCCCAGGCCAGCTAGGTCCATCCCGGGAATCTTGTACGCTGCCCATCGTCTCAAAGCTCAATCGACACAGTCGCGCACGGGAAAGTTGATTCGATACGTTCAGCCTTGGGCTTTGGAAGCGGTGAGGAGGGTCGTAGCGGCGATCGGATTGCCCCACCAGAATCTCCACCCCAGCCGGCGGCGCTCCACATTCGAGGCGCCGAGCGTCCGCAGGGTATCTGCATAGATCGCCGTGGCGCGGATGTCGGCGATCACCATAATGCCTCCCGGCTTAAGGACCCTAAAACCTTCGACGACCGCTCGTTTGCGATCGGCACTCGACCGAATATTGTGGATCGCGAGGCTCGACACCACCAGATCGAAAGTTCCATCCGAAAACGGAACCGCCCGCATGTCGCCAGTCTCGATGTGCACACGATCGCCAACCCCTTCCAGCGATGCATTGCGCAACGTGACGCTCTTCGCATTGCCTGACTGATCTTTCGAACTCCAGATATCGATGCCGGTCACTCGGCCCGTCGTCAACCTGCGCGCCACCGCCGTGAGCACAGCGCCCCGGCCGCACCCCATGTCGAGCACCTCCTCGTCGCCCCGCAGGCAAAGGCCATCCAGAATGCGGTCCCACTCAATGAACTTGCCGTGTCTGGTTGTGTAGAAAAAGCTGCTGGTGTTCGCTAGAAAGAATACAAAATAAAACGCGACTGGCATAGCCGCGCGAATTGGCCCGTCCAGCCAGGCCATCGCCGTGCCAATCCCGCTGCCGATAGCCAGCAGTCCAAACATAACCAGCGCGTAAGGCGCATCGTAGCCGTAATCGCCGCGTCGCATTGAAATTGATTGTATGCCAGCGTGTAATTCCTGCAACCGATCGAACATGCGTTCGCGATCATGGCGGACTCCGCCGGCATCACCCCGATCGAATCGAAAGATTCACGCGGGCGCGCCCGGCCCCAATGCTATACTGTCGCGGAAATGACAACGATCATAGGAAATATTCATGAGTGAACATCCGACGCCGGAGCACATCCTGCAAGTTGGCCTCGGATTCTGGGCCTCCAAAGTGTTGCTCAGCGCTGTCGAGATGAGCGTGTTTACCGAGTTGGCGCGGCATCCGGAAGACCTCGAAACGCTCAGCGGCCGCCTGGGCCTGCATCCGCGGGCGGCGCGCGACTTCCTGGATAGCCTGGTCGCTCTGGGTTTCCTCGAACGGCGGGACGGAAAATACAGCAACACGCCGGATGGCGATCTCTTCCTGGACAAGCATAAGTCTTCGTATATCGGCGGGTTGTTGGAAATGGCCAACCACCGGCTGTACGGCTTCTGGGGCGATCTCACCGAAGCACTGCGCACCGGCAGGCCGCAAAACGAGGTTAAGACCGGCGGCATGCCCTTATTTGAAGGGCTCTACGCCGACCCCGCCCGGCTGAGAGAATTTCTGGGCGCCATGACCGGCATCAGCATGGGCGCCGCGCAGGCAATCGCGGCGAAGTTCCCTTGGAAAAATCACGCCACCTTCGTCGATGTGGGCGCGGCGCAAGGCGGCACGTCGGCGCAGATTGCCCTGGCTCATCCTCACCTGCAGGGGACCGGCTTCGACCTCCCCGAGGTCGGTCCTATCTTCGAGGAGTACGTGGAAGCCATGGGACTCTCGCAGCGTCTGCGTTTCTCGCCGGGCAGTTTCTTTGACAACCCCATCCCGCAGGCCGATGTGGTGGTCATGGGCCACATCCTGCACGATTGGGACCTCGACACAAAGCGAATGCTCCTCGGCAAAGCTTACGATGCGATCCCCAGTGGCGGCGCCGTGATCGTGTATGAGAGCATCATCGACGACGACCGTTCCCAAAACGCCTTCGGATTGATGATGAGCCTGAATATGCTGGTGGAGACTCCCGGAGGGTTCGACTACACAGGCGCCGACTGCCAGGGCTGGATGCGTGACGCCGGTTTCCGCGAGTCGCGCGTGGAGCATCTTGTCGGCCCCGACTCCATGGTGATCGGGATCAAGTAGTCACTGCCAACGCGGATCTCAAAACAGGCCGCTTATCCTTAAATCCGCCCGGCCCCGAAAGCTGCAATGCTACCGTATCCGTAGTAGGGAATTGCCAAACCGAATGGGGGCCGTCGCCGATTTCGGTTTGGCGGCGCGCCCGGCATCGTTCTTTGACAATTCCTGCGTCACCCGATTTCAAGTGTCGTCCGTAACTGGCTGTATCTAAAACGTTTACGCCGGTGCGCGAAATGCCGGTGGATCGTGAGTTCAGCGTCACCCTAACTCGCGGTCCGGGCGGATCATCAGCCAATATAGAGGTAGAACCGCCAGCAGCATGGCCACCGCCACCACGAACGCCGGAAAGTAGGAATCGGTCCGCTGCACGATCATTCCAGTCACAATCGGAGCCGCCACTCCCGAGATGTTTCCGGCCAGATTGAAAACGCCGATTGAGAATCCGACGTCGCCGCCGGCGCTCACCCGCTGCACCAGCGCGTAGATATTTCCCGTCGAGAGTCCCACCAGCGATGCGCCGCCCAGCAGGATCACCGACCATGTCGTATCGGCGACCAGCCCGGCAGGAATCAACAGCAGGCTGCTTAGAAATGCTGCTGTGATAATTGCCTTCCGGCTTAGCGCTTCGTCCCATCCTGCCCGCACCAGGCGGTCGGCGATCCAGCCGCCGATCGGTTCGCCCAGTGCGAAGGTCAGGTACGGGACCACGGCGCACGCTCCCGCCGCCTGCAGTGATAGGTGCCGCTCCTTCACCAGGTATGAAGGCAGCCACGTCACCAGCAGGTAAAAGTAATAGCCGTATCCAATGTTGGTGAGGCTGATGCCGAGCAGGTTCCGATCCACGCGTCCCCATCTACTCTTCGCGGTTCCGCGCTCCACATATGCTGTGGTGTTGGCGCCGCGCGGAAACACCGCGACCCACGGAATCAGCCACAGCAGGGAAGTGAAGCCCAGAATGAAGAAGGCGTTCTTCCATCCGAACGCCACCACCAGCGAAGCGATCAATGGGGCGCCGAAGGCCAGTCCGGCGCGCGTGCCGCAGTTCACCAGGCCGGACGCGAGGCCGCGATCCTTGGCGGGAAACAGAACGCTCACCATCTTCATACCGCCGGGAAGATAGATGGATTCGCCAATCCCGAGCAGCACGCGTAGCGCCAGCAGTGCTCCCAGGCTCCCCGCGAAACCGGTGAGCCCACACGTGAGCGACCAGAGCGCGAAACAGCCGGCATACAGCCAGCGCAGGTTCAGCCGGTCGGAGAGCCACCCGATCGGAATCTGCATCAGCGCGTACGACCAGAAGAATGCGGAAAGCAATATGCCGCGGCGCTCGGGCCCCAGATGCAGGTCGGCGCCGATCACCGGCAGAGCCACAGAAACGATCGTGCGATCGAAGTAATTGATCAGCCCGGCGATGAAGAGCATGCCTGCGATCCACCACCGGCGCCGGATCAGCACTTCGCGGGCTTGCGTCTCGAGTGCGGCTTCGGTCCCGGCGGGCATGTCGTCCTGTTGTAGCAGATTACGATGGCGGTGCGGCGCGAAGGGTGCTGTAATACGGCAAAGAGGCACAAATCGAAATGAATTCACACGATTCGGTGTCGCGCCGTGGCTGGTTGGCGGTGGCCTCGGCCGCGTCTCTCGCTACAGGTGTGGCGGCGGCCCAAGCCAACGGCGGCGCCACTCCCCTCGGCGCGCGCGTCTATAACATCGTCGATTTCGGCGCCAAGGGCGATGGCAAAACGCTCGCCACTCAGGCGCTGCAGGCGGCGATCGACGCATGCTCCAAAGATCAGGGCGGTACGGTGCTGGTTCCCGCCGGAGTCTTCGTGATCGGCACGGTGGAGATGAAGAGCAATGTCACGCTGCATATTGCCGCGCAAGGCAAACTGCTGGGTAGCGCCGATGGCAAGCAATACCATGCCGCGGACGCGATTCCGCTGCGCGGCGACAGCACACTGAACGATGGCAACGTCGGTCTCATCTTCGGAGTCAACGCCGACAACGTGACCATCGAAGGGCCCGGAGTCATCGACGGGCAGGGCTCGCAGTTCCGCAGTCCCACGCGCGGCACGCCGCCGCCTTCCGGCCGGGGCGGGGCAGACCGTCCGTATCATCTGCTCTTCCATCGCTGCAAGAATCTGCGGATTCGCGACCTCACGCTGGTGGATTGCGCCTTCCATTCCATCCGCGTCATCCGGAGCAGCTACGTCTGGATCGACAGCATTCACATCCATAACCGCGTCAACGGCAACAACGACGGCTTTCATTTCATCAGTGCCGAGTACGTTCACATTTCCAATTGCGACATTCAATGCCAGGACGATGCCTGCGCGCTGTTCGGAAGCTGCAAATTCGTGACGGTCACCAACAGCACCTTCAGCACGCGCTGGTCGGTGTTCCGTTTCGCCGGGGGCAATCCGGAGAACATCACCGTCTCCAACTGCATCATCTATGAAACGTACGGCTGCCCCATCAAGATGCAGTTCGGGCCCGACGCGCAGGCGCAGAATCTTCTCTTCTCCAACCTGGTGTTGAAGGACGTCACCGGGCCGATCACGATCAGCCTGAACAATCGCCGCCGCACTCCGGTGGAGGGCGATCCCGTGCCCAAAGGCTTCGTCCGCAACATCACCTTCCAAGGCATACGCGCCACTGTGGTTGCCGAGGGTGGCCAGTATTCGGACATCGCTTTTTCACAGAATTACCGTCCGGGCGAAACACGGCAGTGCATCGTGCTCAACGCCATCGGCGATGCTTTTATGGAGAACATCGCGCTCCACGATGTTCAGGTCACTTACGGTGGCGGCGGCACGGCGGAAGAAGCGGCCCGCGAGATGCCCCAAGTTGCCGGCGAGTATTTCGAAGTCGGCACTCCCACGGCCTACGGCCTGTATGCGCGCGGCGTTCGCGGCCTGTCTTTGAATAACGTGCGCTTCGATGTCGCGAAGCCCGACCTGCGGCCGGCCGTGGTGCTCGATCGCGTGAGCGATGGAACCATCGGCAGTCTCAGCGCGCAAGGCAACGCGGAGGCCAAGTCGGTGCTCCGCTTCATCGAAACGCGTGACGTTCTGGTGACCTCTCCACGAGTCCTGACGCCCGCCGCCGCCTTCCTCGAAGTGGACGGAGCCGCTACCCAGGGAATCATGATCGATGGCGGAGACATATCGAAAGCCAAAACGCCGCTGGCGTTCGCGGCGGGCGCCGCCAGGAACGCTGTGAAACTGCGGGGTTGACCGGGAAGGGCCGCTTTAGGACGGCTTAGGCGGTGGAGCCTGGGGCGGCCCTCAACTGATAAAACACGGAACGCATGTGGCGTTTCGATTCCAACTGGGGGCACAGCACCCCCAGCGATTCCATCGAGCCGATCACCAGGTAGCTGTCGCGCTCCATGGCTCGCTCGATTCGCGAGTACAGCGTCGCGCGGTCCTGCTCGGAGAAATAGATGGCGACGTTCCGGCAGAATATAATGTCGAACTTGCCCAGGCCGGAGAAGTCCTGCATCAGGTTCAGCTTCTTGAAAGATGCCATGCCGCGGATCTCGTCCCGAATCTGCCAACCGCCCTCCACGGGAACGAAGTGCTTGGCTCGCTGCTCCGGGGTGAGGCCGCGGGACATCTCCACCGGCGTATAGAATCCACGGCTGGCGCGGGCGACGGCCTGATCGGAAATGTCGGTGCCGAGCAGGCGAACGCCATAGCGATCCGGATCGCCCAGTAGTTCCTTGAGCAGCATCGCGATGCTGTAAATCTCCTGGCCGGTGGAGCAAGCGGCGCTCCAGATACGCAGGCGCGTGGCGCCGGACCTCGATCGCCGGTCGATCATCTCCGGGATGATCTTCGAACGCAGCAGATCGAACGGTGAAGTGTCGCGAAAGAAGAGCGTTTCCCCGGTCGTGATGGCATCCACGACGCGCCGCTCCAGCGTTCGGCTGGCATCGGACCGGGCGCGCGCGAGGAATTGTCGAAAGCTCTCGCAGCCCGCCTCTTCCGCGACACGGCCCAGCCGGCCTTCGATCAGATACGATTTGGAAGGGTCGAGCGTAATCGCGCAGATCGAGTAAATGTACTGGGCAAGCGGCGCGTATTCTTCTGGCTGGAGCCGAATCAAGCGCGAACCCCTCTGACCGAGCGCACGAGTGCCGGCGCGATTTCGTCCAGCGGAAGCACGGCATCGGCAAGGCCCGCGGCAATTACCTCTTTGGGCATGCCGAAAACCGTGCAAGTGGCTTCGTCCTGTGCGATCGAGACACAGCCGCCGCGCTTGAGCAGGCGCACGCCGGCGGTCCCATCGTTACCCATGCCGGTTAGAACCGCGGCTACCGCCCGGCCCGGAAAGTGAAGAGCGGCCGAGCGGAACAGATAATCGGCGGCCGGCCGGCAATTGTTCTCAGCGGGATCGTCGGTAATGCGGATCACAATTTCTCCCTGCGCGCCCGGCGTCAACTTCATTTGTCTTCCCCCGGGGCCAGGTAGACGCAGTTGGGGAGGGCCGTTTCTCCATCGGCGGCTTCCTTGACGCGAACGGAACTTTTGGCTGCGAGGCTGGCCGCCAGCGGCTGCGTAAACATCGCCGGCATATGCTGCACCACGAAAACAGGCGCGCCGAGATCCGCTGGGAGCGCCGGCATCAGTTGCGTGAGGGCGGCTGGACCGCCGGTAGAAACAGCGATCAAAACCAGGGGCGGACCTTGACGACGCTTCAACCCGGTCGCCGGCGGCAAAGGAAAGGACGCTGGAGGCAGCGGAATGGGCGGCGGCGGAACAGAAACCAGGTGCTGTGGCGAACTCCTCCGCAGGGCTTTACGAATATCGCGCCGCCGGGTGAAAGCGCGAATCATGGGCGCCAATTGTCTCTGTAACGATGCGAGGTTGGAAGTCGCGTCGCGCCCTTCCGGCTTGGTAAGGAAATCGAACGCGCCCAGTTCCAGGGCGCGCATGGTCAACTCGCCGCCGTGCACGGTGCGGACACTCAGTACGATCGCTCCCGTGTCCATGCCTGCCGCGCCCATCGCCGTCAGCACTTCGATACCATCCATCTCTGGCATTTCGATGTCCAGCGTGATCAGGTCGGGCTGAAGAGATTCCATTCGCGCCAATGCGGTCCTGCCGTTGGCGGCCGTGCCAACCACCTCCACGTCCGGTATTGCCTGCAGTGCATCCGAAACGATCCGCCGAAACAAAGCGGTGTCATCCACTACCAGTACCCTTGTGCCCATGTTCTTCCTCTCTGAGACGGCGGATTCACTGCGAACGTGTCGCCAGAATCCGCGCCGGGTCGAGAACTGCGATCACGCGACCCGAGGTTTGGCAGACGCCTTTGAAAAACTGTTCCTGAGCCGGTGGAGTGTTGGCGGGTAGCGCCTGCCACTGGCTGGATTCCACCTCCACGACTTCGTCCACACGATCCACCAACAGTCCAATGAATTCGTTCCGGTCCTCGATGATGAAGATCCGGCTGTTCCCATCCCCGACGGCCGGCGGATAACCCAGCCGTAGACCGAGGTCCACTACCGTTACGATCTTGCCGCGCAAGTTCAGGATGCCGGTGACCTCCGTCGGAGCATGCCGAACCGGCGTCAAGGCGCCCAGCCGGATCACTTCCTGGATGCCCCCGGCGTCCAGCGCGCACAACGCGTCGCGCACGTAAAAGGTGGCCAGCAGCACTGTCTGCGAGCCCTCGAGCGTCTGAGTCATAGTCATTCTCCGTTATCGGATCTGGAACCGGTCCACTGTTGGGAAGAGGCCATATCGGAATCGATCCCGTCAGCACGCTGCCGCGGCAAGACCTTCGACCTTCCTCTGCACCGCCTTGCGGATGCTCTCCAACAGTTCGTCCTTGTTGAGCTTGATCTGATACTCGCTGACTCCGGCCGCCATGCCTCGGGCGATCTCTTCCTCTCCCGCGAGGGAGGAGAGCGCAATCACAGGCAGGCCTGCGAAGCGATGGTCGGCGCGGATGTGACGCGTCAGGGCCAAGCCGTCCATACGCGGCATTTCGATGTCGGTGGTCACCAGATCGATTTCCGCCGCATGTCGATCGAGAAGCTCCCAAGCGGCCTGGCCATCTTCCGCCGCCAGGACGCGGCATCCGACGGCCTCCATCAGCCGCCGGATCTGGCCGCGGAAAAACTCGGAGTCCTCTGCCAGTAGCACGGTGGCTTGCGGTTCCGCCGATTCCAGACGCGCTGCCGGAGCGTGCGGCGAAGCGGCTTCCATCTGGGTCGCTTCCGCGAGTTCGTAAATGTCGAGAAGCAGGATGGTGCGGTCCTTATACACCGCCGAACCGGCGACGCCCTTTTGCCGCAGCGTGGCGGTGTCGATGGCGAGTGTCGTCTCCACCATGTCCAGCGGTTCGGCCGCGAGCAGTCCGAGCGGTCTGCCCATCCTTTCGAAGACGATCACCACCCACTGTTGATCGCTCGAGAGCTCGCCCACCGACGCCGCGTCGTGGAGCGAAACCAGTGGCAGGCTGGCGCCGCGGTATTGCATGGTGCGGCGTCCACCCAGATACTGAATCTGCGAGCCGAGCACTCTTTCGATGCGCGATACCTGCTCGATGGGAATGGCGCACGGTTCGCCGGGCGCATTGTGGAACAGGAGCAGCGCGTGCAGTTCTCCGCCGGCGGCGACCTCTTCTTCCGCCTGGCCTCGGGAGATGGCTTGCGCCACGGCAGCCGTCATGCCGGCCCGCGCAGCCAATCCCGCCACGTCCAGAATCACGGCCACTCGTCCATCTCCCAGGATGGTGGCGCCCGCGTAATCGGGCAGGCCCTTGACGTGCCGGCCCAGGGGCTTGACCACGATCTCGACGGTGTCGTGCAGTTCCTCTACCGCCAAGCCGTATTGCAAGGTTCCGGCGTCCGCCACCACGACGTTCAGGGCGCTTTCCGGATCCTGACGCGGCAGCCCGAGGACATCGGCCAGATACACCAGCGGCATCAACCGGTCGCGCAGCACCAGCACATCGGCGTCCCCTACCCGGTTGGTGCGCTGTGCGATCTGGCCGGCAGGGATGCGGATCAGCTCGCTCACATTGACCTGCGGAATGGCGAACCGCTCTTTCTTCTGCGAAACCAGCAGGGAAGGAATGATGGCCAACGTCAGTGGAAGCTTGATGCGGAAGCGCGCGCCTTTGCCGGGGGCCGAATCGATTTCGATCTTTCCGCCCAGCTTATCGAGGTTGGTCTTGACCACGTCCATGCCTACGCCGCGGCCCGAAACATCACTCACTTTTTCGGCTGTAGAGACGCCAGGCAGGAAAATCAGCGCCATCTTGTCGCGGTCGGAAAGTGTCTGGAGCTGTTCGCGCGATACCAGTCCTTTGGACACAGCCGACGCGGCCACCTTATCGCCCGCCAGGCCCTTGCCGTCATCGGAAATCTCCACCACAACCTGGCCGGCCTGATGGGAAGCCGCGAGCGTCACCGTTCCCATCGCGGGCTTGTGCGCGGCCAGACGATCCTGCGGCATTTCGATTCCGTGATCCACCGCGTTGCGCACCATGTGGGTGAGCGGATCGCTGAGACCCTCCAAAATGGTCTTATCGATCTCGACGTCGCCGCCTTCGAGTTTGAGCTGGACGTCCTTGCCGAGAGTTTGCGCCAGATCGCGCACCAGCCGGGGGAACTTCGCGAAGAGCGATCCCACAGGCTGCATGCGGGTCAGGGTGACCACTTCCTGCAACTCCGACGTCACCAGGCTCACGCGTTGCGCGCCGGAGCGGATGCCTCTGTCATTGTTGCGCGCCAGCGATTCGTTCAATTGATTGCGGCTCAACACCAGTTCGCCCGCCAGGGTCATCAGCGAATCGAGCAGCGCTACATTCAACCGGATGGTGGCATCCGGGGGCGCGGACTTGCGGGCATCCTGCGCGGGTGCCGGAGCAGCCGGTTGCGGTGGAGGCGCGGGCGGCGGCACTGCCGGCTTGGCTAGAGCGGCGGCGGGCGGCGATGGCATTGGCGACGATGCCGACGCAGCCGCTGGAGACTCTGCCATTGGGCGTAACTTGCCATTCTTTTCCACCAGCCACAGGCGTTCACCGGGAACGGTCACTACCTGCGAAATCAAGTCCGGCTCGAGGACCGTGGCGTATAAGACTTCCAACATCAGTTGGTTCGACGGCTCATCGTCGAGGGTGCCGGCCGATTCCAGGTCGACGACCGTCTCCAGGATGGAGCCGCATTTCATCAAATCCTTGAAGACCTTCCAAGGCGTCTGGTTGCGCCGCTGGATGTCGTGAATGAGGTCGTATTGAATCAGGTAAATGGACTTCGCGCCCTTGCGCGCCTGGTTCAAATCGAAGGCAGAGACCTGAATGTGGCGATCGTCCGGCATGCAGACCGCGACCTGTGTTCGCACGGAGCCCTTCTGATCTTCGGGAAGATGTTCCACCGTGAGCCGGGTGAGCGCTTCGACGTAGTCTGCGATGTCGGCCTGGTTGCTCTCGCGGTGGTTTTGAATCATCTCGCGAAGCTTGTCGAACGCCATCAGCAGCACGCTCACCACTTCCGGTGTCGGCGCCATCTGGCGCGACCGCACCATGTCGAGGGCGCTCTCGGTCTTGTGGGCCAGTTCCCGGATCTTGTTCAGGTCGAAGAATCCTGCGCCGCCCTTAATGGAGTGCGCGGCGCGAAAGACCTGGTTCACCAGTTGCTCATCGATCGCGGCGCCCGCCTGCTCGATAGCCAGTAGGTCTGCTTCGATCGTGGCCAGGTGCTCGCTCGATTCCGCCAGGTAGCTTTGCACCAGCTCATCGTCCAGGTTTAGTTCTTGCATGGCTCCTCCTATTACGCTCCGGTTATGCTGAAATGCTGGTGAATGCGCATCGCCTGCAGCAGCGCCACAATCTCCTGGGATGCATGAATTACTCCCAGCTTGCCGCCCGCTTTGCGCAGGGAATTGTGGACTGCGATGAGCAGCCCGATTCCGCAGGAATCGAGCATCTTCACATTGCTCAAATCCAACACCACTTCACGCACGCCCCCGGCGACCGC
Organism: uncultured Solibacteraceae bacterium; assembly: GCA_963815475.1. GTDB lineage: Bacteria > Acidobacteriota > Terriglobia > Bryobacterales > Bryobacteraceae > Sulfopaludibacter. Next base: position 6,581,908 of record CAWFHD010000003.1, read on the forward strand.
GCCGCGCAGCACCTCGCGCAGTTCGGGCACGGCAGGAGCAGTGACATCTCCGGTAGGTTGGACCATCACTCGATCCTCTGTTCGTGTCAGGGTTGCATTACTCATGTTTGTTTGTCTCCTCAAATCGCTTGATGACTATTGCCGCGTTGCCTTTTGCATTGAACCGCACCTGCGTGGCGTAGTGCCGAAGTAATTGCAGCCCGCGCCCCGATGAACCCAGGTTTCGGTCTAAGCCCATTCGAGCACCCCGCCAGTCGAAGCCTTCGCCGTCATCTACTACGACGATCCGCAGGCGGCGGTCGCTCAACCGCACCGCACACCGCACATGCTTTTCCGGATTGCTCTTGCTGCCGTGCACCACCGCATTGGTCAACGCCTCGCGCAGCAGCAATTCCGCGGTGAAGCGGTCGGAAGCCTTCTGCAGGATTCCACACAGCGCCCGAAATTCCATCAGAAAAGGTTCGATGGCATCCAGCGCGGCGGGCAGCGTCTTGCGCATTTCGGTCATCGGCGCGCCTCCACCGCCAGCAGCAGAAGGTCGTCCGTGACCTTCCCCGAATCGGGCCGGAGTTCGCGGGCTATGCACCAGGCGGCTTCCTGGATGGGTGTTTTGCGATGCCGTGCGCACGCCTCCATCAAGAGGCGCAGCCCCTCCTGCCTACCGCTGCCGCACTCCAGTTCGATCAGGCCGTCGCTATAGAGAAAGAATCGTTCTCCCGGGGCCATCCGGACCTCTTTACGCTGTAACACCTGGGTGCTGAAGACGCCCAGGGGCTCGCTTTCCACTTCGATCACTCGCGCCTCGCCGCTGGAGCGGACCAGGACCACGGGAGGGTGGCCCGCGCTCACCACCGAGAGACAGCCGGTGTGACGATTCCAGCGCGCATAACACGCCGTGAGGTACTGTTCCTCACCCAGAATCTGGCGCATCACCGCATCCAACCCGCGCATTGAATCCGCAGGAGAAAACATCGGACCGGTGTACTGGCGCAGCAGGGCCTTGAGGGCGGCAGTCAGAAACGAAGCGCTCACGCCGTGGCCGCTGATATCGGCGACGAAATACCCGAACACTCCCGGGGCGATCTCGAGGACGTCGTAGAAGTCGCCTCCAGCCTCTTCGAGCGGCCGGAAGAACACGCTGAACCGCGCATCGGGACACTCTTCCGGGCGAACCAGGATGGCGCGCTGTGCGGTCCGCAACTGTTCGAGTTTGGCTCGTTGCTGGTCAATCAACATTCGGTTTGTCGAGCGAATCCGCAGATGCACGCGAACCCGCGCCAATAACTCCTCACCGTGAACGGGCTTCGAGAGATAGTCGACTCCGCCAATCTTCAATCCCGCCACCTTGTTCTTTACGTCATCCAGGGCGGAGAGAAAGATGATTGGGATATCGGCCGTAATCGGATCGGACTTTAGCCGGGCGCAAGTTTCAAAGCCGCTTTCCCCTGGCATCATCACATCCAGCAGCACCAAATCCGGGAGTTGGCTGCGGCACAACTGCCGGGCCGTGGGGCCATCGTTGGCTTCCATGGTCCGAAAGCCTTCGGCAGCCAGGACACGGCACACCAGTTCGGCGTTGGCGCGTGTGTCGTCGACTACCAGAATGGATGGATCTTCGGTCACGTGATATCGTCCTGTGGCAGGCGGACCCAGCGTTATGGAACGCTCCGTTCGGCTCTGCCACTAAACTCCTCTTCGGTTGTTTCCGGTTTCTCTAGATTCCTCGCCGTGAGATGATGCCAGAGCTAATGTTTTTCGGCGATTTGACGATATGGAGAATAAGGTCCGGAACCTGGACGATGTCGAAAAAGCGGTCCGAGCTTCGCTCGGATTGGCAGGCGGCAGCGCCTGCCACCACCCTTCGTGGGATTTCGTGGGCCGCAGGCCCATTCCCAGGAGACACGAACGGCGATTGCCCGTGACCGCTATTCGCGGCTGAACTCCTGCATGATCGGTTGTGCGCTATCGAAGCTCGCTGAGAGATCGGGTAGGGTGGCTGCCGCGCCTGCCAGGTCGCCTGCCCGGCCCAACTGTTCGACCTTCCAGGCCAGGGCCCGCAGTTGAGCTCCGCCTGTATTGGCGGCAGCGCCTTTGATGGCGTGGGCGGCTTGAGCGACCGCGCCCGAATCGCCCGCAGCGACGGCCTGGGACAGCGCCGCGAACTGTTCCGGCAGGTCCGCCAAAAAACGCCGCACCACATGCCTGGCGAGTTCCTCGTTCCCCATCAGCCGCTCCACCAGATCTTCGCCATCGAACACCGCAGGGGTGGCGGGGCTCGGGATTTCCGCGGGTAGCGGGAGCGGTTCCCGGCCCGGGCCGCCAGCGGCAGTCCACTGTTCGATGGCTTCTTCCAGCATGGAAGCTTGCACCGGTTTCGAGAGATAGCCGTTCATCCCCGCGGCGAGGCATTTCTCGCGATCTCCGGCCATGGCGTTGGCGGTCATCGCAACGATGGGAACCGAGTGGTTGCGCACCGGCGAGTTGGGTTGGCGGATCAGCCTGGTGGCTTCGTAACCATCCATCTCCGGCAACTGGCAATCCATCAGGACCAGGTCGTAGTCCCGATTGCCGAGTGCTTCAATGGCTTCGCGGCCATCGGCGGCCACATCGGCCGTAAAGCCCAGGTTGGACAGTAGCCCGAGCGCCACCAGTTGGTTGATCACCATGTCCTCCACCATTAGGATGCGCACGCGCGCCCGCTGTTCCCGGTTCACACGCACTTGCACGGCCGGTGTTGGCGCAACGGTGGGAGCGGGCCCATAACCCAGCACGGTAGCCAAGCAGGCGCCCAGTTCGCCCTGCTTCACCGGCTTGGCGACGCGCCCGGCGAAACCAAGGCGACGCCATTGCTCCTCGTCCGTCTTATTCGTGGTGGGCGCCAACACGATCAACGGTGTGTGGCGCAGCTTCGTATCGCGCTGCATCAGGGCCAGGAGCCGGGCCGCGCCGCCGAGAGGCGTCTCCAGATCCGCTACTACCGCTTCGAAGTCTGAGCCGTCGTTTTGAAGCCTGGCAAAGGCGGTGTCTATGTCGGCGACTTGTTCGTGCCGGGCGCGCCAGAAGTTCAGCAACTCCGCCAGGAGTTTTCGACTACCGCTGGAATCGTCAACCACCAGCACGCGGCGATCGGGCAAGGAAAGCGCCGACGGCCGTTTTGCGGCCTGCTGTTGGAGAAGCGCCGTAAACCAAAAGCACGATCCTTTTCCTTCCTGGCTCTCGAACCCAACCTCCCCTCCCATGATCTCCACCAAACGCTTCACAATCGACAGCCCCAAGCCCGAGCCTCCGTATTTCCGGGTGGTGGAAGCATCGGCCTGCGAGAAGGGATGAAAGAGGTGGCTTGTCTTATCTTTGGGGATGCCGATTCCGGTGTCGCTCACTTCGAAACGGACCTTCGGCGGGTTGTCGGCAGCGTCGAGCCGGACGCGGACGGAGACCTCGCCCCGTTCGGTGAACTTCACCGCGTTCCCGATCAGATTTAACAACACCTGCCGCAGCCTGCTGGAATCGCCGCGCAATCGGGTGGGGACGTCGGGCTCGATGAAGCAGAGAAGCTCCAGGCCGCGCTGCAGCGCGCCCACCGCCATCAAGTCTGCTGTGCCCTCCACCACGGTGCGCAGGTCGAAATCGGCCGTCTCCAGTTCGAGCTTGTCCGCTTCAATCTTGGACAGGTCGAGGATGTCGTTCAGGAGCGACAGCAGAACTTCGGCGGAGCTCTGGACGATCTCGCCGCGGCGGCGCTGGCCGGCGGTCAGGTCGTCGTTGAGCATCAACCCGATCATCCCTAGAATGCCGTTCATAGGCATGCGGATTTCGTGGCTCATGTTGGCGAGAAACTCGCTTTTCGCGCGATTGGCGGCGCCGGCCGCCTCTTCCGCCCGTTTCCTCTCGACCATCTCTGCCTGAAGGGTGCGGTTGGTCTCGACCAGCGTCCGGGTGCGGTCGTCGACAATCAGTTCCAGTTCATTCTGCAACTGCCGCTCTCGCCTGAAAGTAGCGTACATGTTGCCGTACAATCCCACGAGCACAAAGGAATAAGAGAGAATCTTCAGCACATGCGCGAGCGCGTGCATGGCGTCGAGCTTGCCCGAAAAGGGCAGGTACAGCAGGTGTACCAGGGTGCTGACGATCAGGAAGAGAATCAGCCAGTGCTCGACAAGATCGGTTTTCCACGCGCCCTTTTTCAGATGACAAAACAGCGTCACAACGAAGAACAGGGCCGGAATCAGCTCAGCAGGGCGATGCACCAGAAACTCGGGATGGTAGTGCGCCGGCAAAGGGGCCAAGGCGAAGAACAGAAAGCTGGCTAGCATCCAGGCGCCCGCGTGCCAGTAAATTGTGGAATCCGGAACCCGCTTCTGTCTCCGGCTCCGGCGTTCGGATGCCAGCCAACTCACCAGCATAAAAATGGAGAGATAGAATCGCGAGGTCACCCCGCTCCACGGCGTCTGGTGGGCCAGTATTGAGGGAATCCGGCCGGCCATGAGGGAGGACGTGACGATTACATGGTAGGTGTCGTGAAGCGCCGCGCCCAGGAGACCGCAGCCGGCCAGAAGCAGCCAGCGCTCTTTCCGGTGTCCGTAATAACGAACCAGGGCCATGGCGCCGGCGGTCGCGGACAGGACCGTTGCAATGGCTTCCATGATGGTATGGAGCTCCGAACTGCCCGACCAGGTCAGAGAGAGGGCGGGGAAGAAGCCGATAAACAGAATTGCGGCGAGGGCTACATAGCACGTGGCTCTTAGGCGCACAGGGTTCTCGCCGAGACAGAATGGCACACCTATCTTATCGGCGCGGAATGGCTTTCCGTGAGTGACGGCAAGTTGGAGGAGGCCACGGAACCCTGCGGAAATTACTTGCGGTGACGACGGAGCCGTGGCGAGGTGGGCGGCGACTCTCACCGCCCACCAATACTCTCAGCCTGCGTAAGCGGAATGTCTCACCAGGGCAATTCTTTGTTGATTTCGTGTATGAAACGGCCGTTGGGGCCATCCGATCCCAGCAGTGCAACCGCCACTGTGGTCTTCGCTCCGTCAGGCACAGACATCGGCGCCGCGTCCGAGCCAAGAGCGGTCTTGACCCAGCCCGGATGCACGGAGTTCACCTTGATGTTGGTGTCCCTGAGCTCCGCTGCCAGATGGATGGTGAACACGTTGACTGCTGCTTTCGATGCGTTATAAGCGAACTTCCGCAGGGGCGCGATGGGACTCGGTTCCATTGCGTGAAGCGTCAGAGAGCCGAGGATGCTGGAGAGGTTGACAATCCGGCCCGCATCGCTCTTCTTCAGAAGGGGCAGAAGTTCGCGAGTCAAAGCCACCAGGGAGAACAGGTTGATATTGAAGATGCCCTGCAGCTCACTTTCCGTCGACGCACTGGCACGCAGACCCATGAGCCCATCGGTAGGTCCTACGCCGCCGTTGTTCACCAGGATGTCCAGCTTGCCGTAGTGCGACTCGATGAATTTTGCCGCAGCGCTGCGATCGGCTGCATTGGTCACATCGAGCGCGATTGCCTCTGCCTCGATCCCTTCGCCGCGCAATTTGGCGGCTGTCGCCGCAGCCTCGCGCTCCGCGCGCGCACTGACAATGACCATTACGCCCTGCTGGCCCAACTGCCGTGCAGTTTCAAAACCGATCCCGCGATTGGACCCGGTAACCAAAGCTACTTTCTTACGATTTGCCATGTTCGTGGCCTCCTGATGAATTGATAAACCCCGCCTTACGAAGGATTCGAGTATTTCCGACCAGTCGGAAGATTATTGACAAGCCTTTAGGGCAAGACAAGTTGTTTGGCCGGCCGCCTATATAGAAGAGCAATGCCAGCCAAGATAGCTGGACTTGAAAATGGGCGAATGTTCGCGACATGTCTGGAACATCCGGTATTTCCCACAGGACGAAGATGAATTCGCGGCCGACCGTCTCCGGCGGCCCGTGTGGTGAAGGGGTCCAGGACGCACCAGTTGAAAATATCCGACCGGTCGGACGAATAGTGTGAATCTCTAACGCTGCCTCCGTCGTCTACACTAGGGGAGGCCCGGATTGCGGTCGATGCAAAGACAGTCGCGCCGGCTCCCGGATCGAATTGTGGCATCGGATTCGAAACCCCGTCGGCAGCCAGGTCGAAAAGGCATCACGGTAATCGCTACCGGCGAAAGCGGCAACGAGGCCGCTCACTTTACCCATAAGCTGCAGAAGGACAGGCTGTTGGCCGATTCAAGGATGGTGGAGCTATGACTACAAAAACGAAAACATCCACCACGAAGGGTGAGCGGAGCCGGCAGAAGATCGTAGAAACCGCCGCAGTGCTGTTTAACCAGAAGGGATTCACTGGATGCTCGATGGGGGACATTGTCGCGGCTTCGGGCCTGGAGAAAGGGACGCTCTACGGCCACTTCTCTACAAAGGAAGAGCTGGCGCTCCTGGCTTTCGATTATGCGTGGAAGGATACGAGCGACAAACGCCTTCGGAACATCGAATCCGTTTCAAATGCGGTAGACAAACTGAGACTCCACGTAGACAACTATGTCAACACTCCGAGTTTTCCAGGGGGATGCCCTCTTTTAAACTTCGCGGCAGATACCGATGACGGCAATCTCGCCCTCCGCACAAGGGTCAGAAAGGCGCTGAAGGGTTGGGAGGATCTTTTGGCGAAGATTGTTGAAGACGGCCAGGCAGCAGGAGAGGTCAACCCGGAGATTGCCCCACACTCGGTCGCCAACCTGGTGATCTGCGTCCTTGAGGGAGCAACGGTAGTAGCACGGATCAATAAGCGGTCCGCGGCTCTCTCCGACGCTCAAAGGCACCTCAGCCTGTACCTGGAAACTGCGGTCAGACTCAGAAATGAGTCACGAGATGGGAACGGACAATAGAGGACACCTAGGATGAATCAGTTGAGCAATGACACAGAACAGCCGATCGTGCTTGTGCATGGGACAATGGGTAAATCAGAGGACTGGTCGCGGGTAGTGGAACAGCTATCTAACTCTCGCCCGGTGATCCGTCCAAATTACATGGAGCGAGTCGCTGGAGGGAACTCGACGAAAGCGCTTACGATAAAAGACCTCGCGGATGAGGTTGTGGCTGCAGCCAGGGCCGAAGGCAAGCAGCGGTTTGATCTTGTTGGAAGTTCCCTTGGAGCGGCAGTTGCCATGTGCGTCGCAGCAGAGCACCCGGAGATGGTCCGTTTCCTTGTGCTCGTATCAGGTTTCAGCCATGGAAGCGACCCGCGGATGAACTTGCAGTTCAAGCTGTGGCTTCGTTTAGCGAGCACAGATAAAGTGGCATTCACAAAACTGTTGCTAGTGAGTGGTCTAAGTCCCGGGTTTTTGTCTGCATTCGACGAGCCCACTCTAGACGGAATCGTTGAAAACTTTATCGCATCGACTGACTGGCGTCCGATAGAGCAGATCATCGGGGTGGACCTTAGTTTAGATGTGCGGGAGAACGCCGCGAAGGTCAAGTCCCCGACGCTGCTGATTACCGCCAAACACGATCAGATCGTGCCCCCAGATTACTCGGAGGACCTGATTTCTGGCGCGAAGACCATTGAACTCAATTCGGGCCACTTGATGTTTCTGGAAAAGCCAGTCGAGCTGGCTTCCGCCATACTATCATTCTGCCAAACGTAAGCAGGTGACAATCTCTTGAAAGCATCTGCGAAGTGGCGTTCACCGAGTGGACACGGGATGGCAGAATCCGTCATCCTTCTTTCCAGGGACTGCGCGAAGACAAGGATGCGGGAGATGTGAAAAAGGAGACGCCGATGCCTGGTCAGAAGACGGCAAAGAATGCTCAATCGAAACAGAAGGCCGAAGCCCTGGTGGCCGGTGGCGTCACCATCACGCACCCCGGTCGGGTGGTCTCCGAAACGGGGAATGTTACGAAAGGCGAGTTGGCGGAGTATTACGCCGGCGTGGCTCCTTTTTTGCTGCCGGGTGTGGCCCGTCATCCGCTGAGTGTGCTCCGTTGTCCTTCCGGGATTGACGGCGAATGCTTTTACCAGCGCAATCCAGGCAAGGGCCTGGGCGCGGATGTGCGGTCGTTTGAGTTTCGGAATAAAGGCAAGAAGTATGAGTACCTCTATATAGAAGATGAAAAGGGTCTGCTGGAATTAATCCAGATGGGCGGGATTGAGCTTCATCCGTGGGGCGCTTCGATCGATGCGATTGACTATCCCGACCGCCTGATCTTCGATCTCGATCCGGCTCCCGATGTGACATTCGAAGCTCTCAAAGTGGCGGCCCAGGACCTGCGCCAGCGGCTTCATGCGAAAGGCCTGGAGTGCAAACTCAAATGCACGGGCGGCAAGGGGCTGCACGTCACGGTTCCGTTAGCGGGCAAAGATGAATGGGGCGCCGTGAAGGCGTTTGCTGCGTCTCTGGCGGAAGAGATGGTGGGCGCCACGCCGGACGCGTACGTTGCCACCATGGCGAAGGCGAAGCGCACGGGCAAGGTATTCATCGATTACTTCCGCAACGACTACACGGCCACGGCCGTCGCCGACTACGCGGTGCGCGCGCGCCCGGGCATGCCGGTGGCGATGCCCGTGGAATGGAGAGAGCTCAAGAGCCTGGAGTCCGCCAGCCAGTTCACCATGCAGGAATCGAGAAAGCGGCTGAAGGGCAAGCGGCCTGATGCGGGTGGCGTGCCGGGGCAGCGCCTTCCTGCATAAGCGACAATGCAGGCTCTACGCGGCCTTGCGCTGTTTCGATGCCTTCTTGGCGTGAGCGGCTTTGGGCGCCGATTTTGCGGCAGCGCGGCTGGCGCTCAGGCTGCGTTTGAGGGCTTCCATCAGGTCCATCACGGGCGCCTTACGCGGTTGAGTGACGGTGGTGATTTTTTGACCCTTCTGCTTCTGCTGGATCAGACGTTCGACACTTTCGCGATACGTATCTTCGAACTGACTGGGTTTGAAGGGCGCTGACAGGTGGCTGACCAGATTGCGCGCGAGTTCCAGTTCCTTGGCACTGTATTTCGCCTGGGGCGCATCACCCTTGTGGGTCTTGTGCAACTCATCCGGATAATAAAGGGTGTGCAGCACAAGGCCGGCCTCGGACGGCCGTATCAACACGACGTGTTCGCGGTTGTGCATGGCGATTTTCGCAATGGCATGTTGTTTGGTCTGGGACAGCGCCGCCATGAAAAGCACATACGGCTTGGCGGTCTTATCTTCCGGCGCCACATAGTACGAGCTCTGGAAATAAATGGGGTCGACTTCGCCGCTGTCCACGAACTGTACAATGTCCATCGTGGTCGCGGTGGTGGGCGCGATCTTCTTGAGTTCTTCGTCCTCCACCACGATGTAGCTGCCCTTTTTGATTTCGTAGCCCTTCACGATCTCGGACCGCTCGATGGGCTCATTCTCTTCGATGCAATACCAGACTTCGCGCACGCGCGAGAGATCCTTTTTGTGAAGCATATGGAAATGAACTGCCTCCGCGCGCGCGGCCGAGAACAGCCGCACGGGGAAGGAGACGAGTCCGAAACTGATGAAGCCTTTCCAGACGGTTGCCGCCATTTGGTTCCCTCACTCTAAACGTAGTACGCACGTGCGCTGCCTGAAGTGAGGCGCCGTACAAACAAGGCATACCGGTCCCGGCATTGTTCGCAAAACCCCTGTATGGCTGTTTGTTACTTCGCTTCGGACGGTCGCGGGCGGCGCGGCGCTTTACGCAGGGTCGAAAAAGCGGTCCGAGCGTCGCTCGGATTGGCAGGCGGAAGCGCCTGCCCTACCAAGAGCATCGAGTGTTTCATTAAATTTCGTGGGCTACAGGACCGTTCCGGCAGACCAGGATCACCGAGCGCGTGTGGCTGCAGATTCGCATGGAAGCCTTCGATTGCAACCATGCATTCGGCGGCTAACTCGACCCACTGGTCAGCGCCGTTTCTTGCATGAGAATTCCATTTCGGCGCTGGATGGCACTGCATCTGTATTTTGTCTGGCCGGCCGAAATTTCCAACTTCGGACGAAGGGCAGAAGGGAACCCGCCATGTCGGGGCCATCGGCGCTGACCACACGAATGTTGGCAGCTACGCCGTCGGCCGATATGTCGAAAGCCAGCGAGATCGCTCCTTCTGTCTTGCACGCCGTGGGGAAAGCAAAAGCTACCAGCGTCGGTTTGCCATAGCTCTCCGGCGCGGCATAGTTGCTTTTTGTAATTTGCCACGGCCCCAAGAGCCTGAAGTTCACCTCGATACTCGCGGCGACGGTGACGGGCTTGTCGTCCTTCGTCCCTGGGTTGAACTTCCATTCGCTGACCGCTTCGATGGCTTTCTCATCCAGGCCGGAACCGAGGCTATTCAGGATTTTGAAATTCTGCGCTGTTCCGTCCGGGCGGATTTCCGTATAGAGCACAACCATACCTTGGATCCCTGCTTTTCGTGCGGCTTCGGAGTATTCGGGCTCCTTCTTCGAAACCAGGCTGGGCGGTTTGACGCCACCGCCGACGCGGTAGACTCCGGCTCCAATCGGACCGGCGGCGGTTGTCACCGGTACTTTCACCTGGTTGGTTGTGGCAGGGAGTGCGCTCGTTGGTTTAGGATGCCGGGCAGCCGCGAATTCAGCGAAAGGTGTCTCCGCCTTGCTGTCCAGCAGGCCTTTTACATTGTTTATCGGAACCGCAATGGCGAGGTTCTCATCGCCTCCAATTTTGGCTCCGGCGACTGCGACCACGTGCGCCTGGTCATCCAGGACGGGGCCGCCCGCAGTCCCAGCATCGATCATCGGCGATAACTGCGCCATGCGGATTCCTGCTACGTCGCGTAGAGCGCTGATGGTTCCCTTTTGGAGCATCGTCTGCGGACCGGAGGTGTAGATTGTCTGGCCCACTTCCAGGTCGTTCGAATCGCCGATAGGGAGGGGCAGGAGCCCGGTTGCCTGAATGCGAATGAGCGCCAAATCCTTGCGCTCGTCGAAATCGATCACTCTGGCGGAATCGAAAGCCACGCCGTTCGACAGGTGAATGCTGAGCGAAAGGCAAGCCTGAAGCACGTGAAGACTAGTGACGATTCGGCCGTCTGCCGAGATGAGAAATCCCAAGGCAGTACCGAGCTGTGCGTGGTCGGGTCCAATGCAACGAATCGACACTATCGCCGGAGTGCTGCGCTTGGAGATGTCAGCGGCGGCGACGGGCTTGGCCCTCTTTTTGGCGGCGGAGAAGGTAGGGACGGCCAAGAGGGTGAGCAACATCCCTGACACGAGAGCAGGCTGGCATCGAGTCATGAGCGAGTCTTTATTATCACTCGAAGCTGTTAGACTGCGCCGGTGTTTCAGCCTCTCCCGAGGCGGCCCCGTTCCTGCCCGGAGGACTTTCGAAAGTGCGGTACCTGTGGCCCAAATCAACAGTACTTTCACCAATTTAGGCGGCGCGTACTCCAGGAGCGATAGTACATTCGATGAGTTTCGGTACATTCGAGGATTTTCGGTACGTGCGAGGTACGTCTAGTGCTGTCGAGCCGGCGCGTGATGTCTGCATAATGTTGACACCCACCAAGGGGGCAAATCGATGACCGGAGCACCAATTCTCGTAGTAGACGATGCGCCAGTAAGCTTGAAGTTGATGCGGCTTCTGCTGACTCATGAAGGCTATCAGGTCCGCACGGCGGAGCGCGCGGAAGACGCTTTGCAGATGCTTGCCGATTACCGTCCGGACCTGATCCTCGCGGATATCCAACTGCCGGGCATGAACGGGCTGGAGATGACCCGCCAGGTAAAAGCCAATCCAAAGACCAGTGCGATCCGGGTTGTGGCGCTGACGGCTTGCGCCATGAAGGACGACCGGGAAAAGGCGATGCTCGCCGGCTGTGAAGACTACATTACCAAACCGATCGACACATCCACTCTCGCGTCCAGAGTGCGCGAATTGCTGGCGCACAGCCCCGCCGACCGGGGCGCGCAGGCCGGGACCAGGTTGGTGGACGGGCACGAACCGCGCGTCCCGGGTGTGGCCATGAAGGAGATACAGGATAATTACCTGGACGACGGAATCGAAGGCGTCAAGCAACTGCTCGACAGTTTGAATGGCGGGTTAGATCCGGTGCGCGCCGCGTGGCAGTTGCATGAGTGGACGGGCAGCGCCGGTCTGTTGGGCTATCCGGAGATCTCCAGCCTGACGCGTCGAGCCGAACAGGTGGTGCGCGTAGACCCGCCCGATCTTGCCCACCTTCGGATTGTCCTCACCGATCTGTTGCTCACATTCTCCGAACTCCGCGACCGCCGGATCGCGCCTGTGCCGGAATACGTTGTCGAAGCGGCTCGCGGAAAACGGGTGGCCCTGATCGGCTTTAGTTCCGAGCGCGCCGATGCCATGTGCGCCACGCTGGAGCGGGTGAAGGCGCGGCCGCGGCTGTTCGAAGCCTCCGACGATCCGAACTCCGAGGCTGTTCGGGATTGCGACCTGGCGATTGTTCATGTTCGGCCCGAGACCCTGGAAAGTTCCTGGCTACAGAGCGGCGAGCCGGTCCCACGCCTGAAAAGGCTGGTGTTCGCAGGCGACCAGCGTGACCTGGCCGGCCTGCCCGCGGACGTCCGTTCACGAGCCGTGGACCTCTTAGTGGGGCGAGCAGATGCTGAAGACGTATTGCTGCGGCTCGCCTTTGTGTTCTCTCGCAGCGCGACCACTGCGCCTGCACCCGCCGTGGCTCTGGCGGCAGCCGCTGCGGCCTCGGTTGTGGGCGACGGGCAGCCCAGCACTCGGGCGGTTGTCACGCGTCCCAACATTGTTCTGGCGGACGACGATTCCATCATCCGCACGCTGCTGGGATCGACGCTCCAGAACCGCGGAATGTGCTGCCACATTGCCGAAAACGGGCGCGACGCTCTGGAGATGATTCGGGCTGAGGCGCCTCACGTCGCCGTACTGGATGTAAACATGCCGGTTTTGGACGGCTTCGGAGTGCTGGCCGCGGTTCGGGCCGAGAAGATTCCAACGCGCATCATCCTGCTCACATCGCTCCAGCAGGAGAAAGATGTTCTTCGAGCTTTTAGCCTGGGCGCCGATGACTACGTGACCAAGCCGTTCAACCCGTTCGAAGTGGTAGCGCGCGTGAAGAGGCTGATACCGTGACAAATCCGTCCTTTTGGGAGTCGCTCCAATTTGTGGAATCTGTTTGCACCGTATGGTTCTATCTTTTGGCATGGGTCATTCTGTACCGATGGAACCGCCGCCGGAAGCTAGCCGCCATGCGCACAACTCGGGCGGACATAGCCGACGCCCTGTCGTCGTATTTGTGCGGCAATCCGGAGACTGACCGCTTACGCAAGCTGGCGGAAGCGCATCCGGACTACATGCGAGAGACAATTCTGCATTATCAAAGCATAGTTTTGGGTCGCGGCGAGGAGCTTTGCGATCTGACGGTTCAGTTGGGATGTGCGCAGCGAGGGTGAGCGGAGGGAAAAATTCATGCAACAGAATAAACGCCAACATTATCGGGTTCCGGTCAATTTCGAGGTGGTGTTCTATTGGGAAGACGCCGCCGGGAAGGTGTACTCTACGCGGCCGCGAGCGCGCGACGCTTCGGACTTCGGGATGAACGTGGAGAGCGCAGTGCCCATCCAGAGCGGAACCGAGATTTGCGTGGATGCGGCGCCTTACGCTTCCGCCATCTCGGCACTGGTCCGGCACTGCGCTCAGGCGGACGGGGCTTACCGAATCGGCATCCAATTCTCCAGCAGGCTGGATCGGTCTCCGCATGGAGTCCACGCGGGAATGGACTGCTACGAGATCCTGCAACTCAGTCCAAAAGCCGATCTGGAGACGATTCACCGCGTATACCGGATCATGGCCGCGCGCTTTCATCCGGACAATCCGGAGGGAGGCGACGCGGAACGCTTCCTGCTGCTATCGGAAGCGTACAAGGTTCTCAGCGATCCGGAGCGGCGCGCGCAGTACGATCGAATGAAGAGCACCGAACGCCCCAGCGCTTTGCCTCTGTTTCAGGCCCGGGCTTTCGTGGACGAAAAAGAAGGCGAGATGAATCGCCGGCTGGGTGTGCTCTGCCTGTTATACGCGCAGCGCCGCCGGACGCCGGACCATCCGACCATCTCACTCATCGAGTTAGAGGGCCTCATGTCGATTCCGCGAGAGTATCTGGAGTTTACCCTGTGGTACTTGAAGCAGAAGAACTATGTCGAGATGAATCAAGGCGCCGACTTCAGCCTGACCGCGACAGGAGTGGATTTCGCTGAGGAGCATACGCTCGCGCGGGACATGCTGCTCCGCCTGCTGACAACCGGCGACTCGCAGGTTGCGCGCGAAAGCGGCGGCCAGCCGGGCTACGCGTCGTCACAAGTAAACTAGTGCGTCGATCGGTTTCCAGGTCTGCGATGGTGTGAAGATGTTCGCGTGGGGCGGACTTTAAGTCTGCGGCGGACTTGAGTCCGCCTACCGGCCCGGCGGGACTGAAGTCCCGCGCAGGCTCAAGCCTGCCCCACTTCGTTTCGCACTAATCCAAGCGGTCGATGGCCTGTCCCACCGGGGAAAGCGGGCTGAACACTCCGCATGCAAAGTGTTCAGCCTGGCGCCGCAGATGTACCGTTACCGCGCGCCGAAAGTGAAGTTGACCCCCGTGGTATATCGCAGGTTATTCTGGTTCCTGTTCTGCATGTCCTGAATGTTCTCCAGGCGGGTCAGCAAATAGTCCAGGCCAATCGGCCGGAAACTGACATGTTTATTGATTTTGATATCGAGGCCACCGCCCGCAGCCATCGCAAACGCAGTGTGGGATGCGACAGCCCGGACGGATATCGGTAAGTTGCCAGCCTGTGTGGGCTGGCCAGGCAGGAAAATCGGCTGAGTGGGAATCTGGACCGGTATAGCGGTGAGCTCTTCACTGGTGGTGGCGTACGCGCCTCCAAACAGAACGTTGACGTAGGGGCTAAAGCGCTTGTAGCGCATGGTAAAACGCGGCCCGGCAAGGAAGGTGAAAAGAGTGCTGTCCAGTTGGTTCCCGCCTATGCTGCCGTTGTGAACCGCCGCTAAGTCCCCGACGACGCTTAGATACCTATTCACGTTGACTGCCACTTGGCCGCCTCCACCATACAAGCTGAACGATGGGATATTGTCTGTCGAGCTGGCTCGAACGTAAGTGAAACCCAGGAAGGTTTCGACTGAAGGATAGTCCGCCGCGAAGGCCGAGCCGCCGCCTAGCGTGACTAATACCACCAAAGCAAGACTCTTTCTCATTATGTTGTAATCTCCGCAATCCAAATGGATTAGTTTAAGGTTATCTTGTCTTTTATAACCGGAAGGCGCCGCGCTGGGAGGAAGCCTCCTATGTGACCCCATTTACATTTCTAGCGATGCTTGCATCCGCACAGGGATCTAGTTTTGGGGGTTTCAGGCCCGACATGATAGAACCTGCCGGCGATCGGAAAAAATAAACCGCCATTGATTTCGCCGGATCAGTTAGTGGAAGAGTCAAATGGCAGACTATCCGGTGCTGGACTTCATTGTTTCCATGGGGTTGCTCTGGGGCGCGGCACAGACAGGCGCATTCTTCCTTCGAAGGCGGGGAAAGCTGCAGGAGGACGAGTGGATAGATCTCAGTGCCGTGCTGGCAGCGACGCTGACACTGCTAGGACTCGTGATCGGGTTCACGTTTTCGATGGCAACCAGCCGGTATAATCAGCGCAAAGATTGCGAGGCGACCGAGGCCAATGCGATCGGCACGGAATACCTTCGCGCGGAACTACTGCCCGAGTCCGACGCAACGAGAGTGCAGGAACTGCTGAGGAGGTATCTGCATCAGCGCACCCTATTCTATCTGGCGCGCGACGCACGGCAACTTCAGCAGGTCAACACGGCTACGGCGCGGCTGCAGGCCGATCTGTGGGGCGCCGTCCAGGCTCGCGCGGCCGCGCAGCCAACGCCGGTAGTCTCGTTGGCGGTTGCGGGCATGAACGATGTGCTGAACTCGCAAGCATACACTCAGGCGGCCTGGTGGAACCGTATACCCGCGGGAGCGTGGGAGATGATGATCGCGATTGCCGTCTGCTGCAGTTGCCTTGTCGGCTATACGTCGCGCCAGGCAAAGCCCTGCTTCCGGCGGATTCTGATTCTGCCCTTCATGCTTGCGATCGCCTTCTCGTTGATCGCGGACATCGATGCGCCACGCGGCGGACTCATCCTCTTACATCCACTGAATCTTGAGAATCTTGCCCGGTCGCTGAGCGTGAGATAGGGGATGGCTGGGGAAAATGGCGGAGAGAGTGGGATTCGAACCCACGTTAGAGTTTCCCCTAAACACGCTTTCCAAGCGTGCGCCTTCAACCACTCGGCCATCTCTCCGATTCGGAAAAATCGCGCTGCTCGCGGTTGTTCGAGCGGCGTTGCGATCTTTATCAGAATACCATGCCCCGGCCCTGCGGCATGGGTTTCGGACGTCGCAGTACAATAAAGCGAGTGACCCGTTCCCTCATTTCCCGCCGCGACCTGCTTCTGTCTTCGGCCGCGCTGGCTGCCTGCGGGCATCCCAAGGCCACTGAATTCTCGGGCTATTGCTTTGTTGCCAACCAGGGCAGCCGCTCGGTGGCCGCGGTCGATCTGCGCCGATTCCGGGTCCGCAAACAGATTCCGCTCGATGCCGCGCCAACGCTGGTAATTCGCCATCCCACTCTTCCGAAAGTCTTCGCCCTTGCGCCCGATGCCGGGACGGTCTACGAGATTGAGGCGGCATCGCTATCCGTCACTCGGCGCGCGCGAGCCGGCAATCAGGCCATCGGCATGGAGATGTCGCCGCTCAAGGACGCTCTTTGGGTAGCCTATCGCGACCCCGCGGTTCTGGTCGAAATCCCGCTCACCTCCATGAAGCCTGGGCGGCGCATCAAACTGGACTCTCCACCCGTAGCCTTCGGTTTGACGGACGATCGCAGCAAAGAAGGCCGGCTGGGCGCGGCCGCCAGCGCGCAAGATCGCAGCATTGCCATCGTGTCGCTGGACAAAGGCACTGTAGAGCGGACGATTTCGGTGGGACAGGAGCCTTCCATTCTCTGTTTCCGCGTTGACGGAAAGCATCTGATCGCAGGCAGCCGGGCGGATCGCAGCCTCACTGTTTTCGAATCGGCCACTGGGCAAACGGTGGTTCGCCTTCCGCTGGCCGTGAC
This sequence comes from uncultured Solibacteraceae bacterium, assembly GCA_963815475.1. Lineage (GTDB taxonomy): Bacteria > Acidobacteriota > Terriglobia > Bryobacterales > Bryobacteraceae > Sulfopaludibacter. The sequence continues at coordinate 6,599,008 of CAWFHD010000003.1, forward strand.
GCCGCGGACCTTCTGCGTGAAGTCCGATGGCGGCCAACTCTTCATCAGCGGCGACGGTATGGACGCGGTAGTGATCGTCTTCCCATTTTCCACGGAGATCTGGCAAACGGTGCTGGCGGGGCGCGCGCCGGGCGCGATGGCGGTGACCGACTCGCCGTCGTTTCTGCTGGTGGCGAACCCGGATACGAACAGTGTCACGGTGCTCGACGTGGATTCGCAGAAGTTGGTGGCGCTGGTGGAGGTAGGGCAGCGGCCGGGGCAGATCCTGCTAACGCCGGATCGTCAATACGCGCTGGTGCTCAACGAGGGTTCGGGCGATATGGCGGTGATCCGCACTTACTCGCTGCGGTCGCCGCAACTGGCGTCCCGATCGCGCTTCAAGTCGGCTCCGCTATTCACGATGATTCCGGTGGGTGAGAAGCCGGTCAGCGCGGCCGTAGTCGCGCTGACCTGAGTCCTCGGTGTTTAGTTGTTGTTATTCGTCGACGCGGTGGCCGACCCCTTTACGTACTTGTCGAACCACTGGAATTTCTCCCACAGCACATGCTCGATGGTTTCCTTGCCGCGGTAGCCGTGCGCTTCGAACGGCAGGAACACCAGGCGGGTGATGCCGCCATTGCCGCGCACGGCTTCGTACATGCGCTCCGATTGAATCGGGAAGGTTCCACTGTTGTCGTCGGCCTCGCCGTGGATGAACAGTAGAGGAGCCTTGATCTTGTCGGCGTACATGAACGGCGACATCCGCAGGTAGACTTCCGGCGCCTGCCAGATGGTGCGCCGCTCGTTCTGGAAGCCGAACGGAGTGAGCGTCCGATTGGGCGCCCCGCTCTCCGCGATTCCCGCTTTGAACAGATCGCTGTGCGCCAGCAGGGTGTCGGTCATGAAGGCGCCGTAGCTGTGGCCGCCCACCCCGATGCGAGCGCGGTCTGTGACGCCCATGGATACAGCCTTCTCCACCGCGGCCTTGGCGTCCGCCACTACCTGGTCGACGAAGTGATCGTTCACGGTGTCGGGATCGCCGATGATCGGCATGGCGGTGTTGGCCAGTACGGCGTAGCCTTCCAGGGCGAAGAACAGTTCCGAGTAGCCTGTCATTTCGGTGAAGCGCTTGGTGGATCCGCTCACCTGGCTGGCCGTGGCGGCATCGTTATATTCATACGGATAGGCCCACACTACGGTGGGAAGGCGGGTGCCGGGCTTATAGTCGGCCGGCAGATAGAGAGTGAATTGGAGTTCCACGCCGTCCTCGCGGTTGTATTTCACCAACTGCTTGGAGATGCCGCGAATCGAAGGTTGCGGGTCGGGGAACTTGGTCACGGCGGTCATGGCGCCGCTGGCGGTCCGCAGGAAATAGTTGGGCGGCTCGGTGGGACTCTCGCGGCGCGTCAGGAACTTGGTGCCGTGCTCGTCCAGGATGGCGGCCACCTGCTCGTAGTGATCGTCATCGCAGCGGAACAGGTGCTCGGTCTGCTTAGTGGATAGGTTGTACCGATCGAGGAAAGGATGGTCGCCGGTTGGCGAAGAGCCCACGCCGGCCAAGAAGATGTTGTCGCCATCCTGTACAAGGGCGGCTTGTCCGTTGGCGGTTGCCTTCATCTCGGGCGTGCCCGGATCCTTATAGCGGTCCTGCTGGTTGCGGCTCCAGATCAACAGAGGCTCCTGACCGGGCTTGTCCAGATCGATCTGGAATGTGCGGACGCGGCGCGTCTTGCGGTCGGAATCCCCTACGAAGGCCATGCCGCCCTTGGCTGCCATCTGCAAATTTGTGAAGCGGGCTTCCGTCTTCACGATCTCGGTGGGCGCGCCCGTGAACGGCGCCTTCAGCCCCATCACCTTGTCGCGATAAGGCGCCTGATTCTTGAGGTCGCCGCCATCGAGGGCTTCCACCCAGAGGAGTGTCGCTGGTTCGCTCACGCGCCACTGCGAGTTGCGGGGCCCGGTCATCACGCCGTTCAAGGGCACTTTATCTTCGAGCGGAGTGCTCGCCACTTTGTGCGCCATCTTTCCGGTCGTGTCCCAAACCTCCACTTCCTTGGGGAATGAGTTGTAGCTGTGCAGGTAGGAGAAGGGCTTGTGAATGGTGGTCACCAACAGGTCCTTGCCGTTGGGAGAAACATGAACCGATTCGAGGATTCCCGGCTTGCCGATGGGAGTCGCCTTGCCGGTGGCCAGATCCACGTTGGCAAGTTGCGAGGTGGCGTAGTAGACGAACAGGTCTTCGTCGTGCGGGCTCGCCAGCATGTCTTCCAGTGTGGGAGCGGGCGCGCCGCCGCCGAGACTCTCCTGCACATGCGGTCCCGGAGGAACCAGGGGCAGGGCAGGCGCCGGTCCGCGATCGGCCCGCACCGTGAACACCAGCAGCGATTTGCCATCGGGCATCCACTGCACGTTGCCGCCGCCACCGCCGCTGAAGCCACCGCGTCCGCCGCCACCGCCGCCGCGTCCTCCACCCATCACGGTGTTCACGCGGACGCCTTCCACTTTGTGGGTCTTGCCGGCGGTGTCGCCCACCCACAATTCGATCCCGGCCGCGGTAGTGTTGGTGAAGGCGAACTGCTTGCCATCGGGACTCCAGCGCGCGCCGCCCAGCAGGGGATTCGGGGGCAGGTCGACTTTGACCGTTGTGCCCTCAGGAAGCTTGCGCAAGAGCAGCGAGGTCTCAAACGTTACATTGTGCAACCCGTTGGTCTTGGGGTTGATGCGTATGCCGGCGATACGCAGCATAGGCTGCGCCAGTTCGGACAGCGGTGGATTGCGCACCGACTGCGCCTGGATCGCGTAGGTGTGGCTTGGGTTGATCTGTAACGTAGGTGTGGTGGGAGCGTTGACGACATCCAAAACGGCCTTGGGCGGTTTCTGATACTTCTCAGCGCCCAAAATCGTCAAGGCCGCCAGGAAAAGCAGGCTCGAAGCTTTTGTTGCAGGTTTCATAGGAGTATTCCGAATCTTATGGAATAGTGTTACCGAAGTCAAACCGGCCGGGCGGTTTGATGCCGCATCGCCGGAGGTTCGCCACGGGGGACTTTCCTATTGACATTCTATAGGGCGTGCCGTAATCTCCATATAGATCCTCTATAGGAGAGCCGATGCGCCTCTTCAAAGCGATTTCCAATTTGTTTCACCGGTCCCGCGCCGAGGCCGAACTTGACGGTGAGCTCCGCAGCTTTGTCGAGATGACGGTGGATCAGAAAGTTCGCGCCGGTATGGATCCCGCCGCCGCCCGCCGTGCCGCGCTGCTGGAATTCGGCGGCGTGGAGGCTGTAAAAGAGCAGGTCCGCGACGTCCGTGCCTTGGCCTGGCTCGATTCGTCCTGGCAGGATGTCCGCTACGCGCTACGCGGCCTGCGTAAGAGTCCCGGCTTCACCACCATCGCACTGCTGTCGCTGGCTCTCGGAGTGGGCGCCAATTCCGCCATCTTCGGCGTTTTCTATGCCGTGGTGGTGCGTCCGCTGCCATATTACGAACCGGGCCAACTGCTTGCCGTTGGCCGCGCGGCGCCCGGACACAATGGCGCCGATGTGCTGACGCCGGAGTTCGTCGCGTGGCAGCTCGACCAGCACGTCTTCAGCGGTCTCGCCTCATGGAACGATGCGCAGTTTAATCTGACTGGCGCCGCGACCCCCGAACGCCTCACCGCCGCCCAAGTCTCACCCAATTTCCTCCAGGTCCTGGGCACCCGGCCTGCTCTGGGCCGTGAGTTCGTGCCTTCCGACCGGCACGCCGCCATCATTACTTATGATCTTTGGCAGAGGCAATTCGCTGGTGACCCTGCCGCCATCGGCCGTTCCATCCTGCTTGCGGGCACTCCCGACACGTTGGTGGGCGTGCTGCCACCCCATTTCCGCTTTCCCGGCGACCTTCACGCCGAGGTGTTGGTGCCCGACGATCTGCCGAATCCCCCCGATTTCTATGCGGCGAGCTTCGGCGGTCTGCGCGGCATAGGACGGCTGCGGCCGGGCGTCACCGCGGAGCGTGCCGTATCCGATCTCTCCAGCATCAGCCAGCGCTGGGAACCGCAGATGCCGGGTGGGTTCCGTAACCTGCGAAGGGGCACCAGGGTTACGGCGAGATCTCTGCACACGGAGCTGGTTGGCGACACACGGCCCGTACTGGTAGCGCTGCTGGGCGCGGTTGGCCTTCTGCTACTGCTGGCGTGCGTCAATGTGGCGAACCTGCAACTCGCGCGTGCTACGGTGCGTTGCCGCGAGATCGGCCTGCGGGCCGCTCTGGGCGCAAGCCGCGCGCGCCTGGCTCGTTTGGTGGTGATCGAGAACCTGGTGCTGGCGGCGATCGCCGGCGCTGCCGGTCTGTTGTTGGCGTCCTGGCTTCTGCGACTGCTTCCCACATCGGCCAACATCGCGTTGGCAGACGCCGGCGACCTGCGTGTTGGATGGCGACTGGCCGGGGCGGCGTTCGCATTCTCCACGTTGGCCGGACTGCTGGTGGGGCTGGCGCCCGCGATGTTGGCCCCGCGACTCGATGTGAGTGAAGTGCTGAAGGGCGGCGCGCTCTCTTTGATTGGCGGACGTGGCGCGCGGGTGCGGTCGTTGCTGGTGGCCGGCCAAGTGGCGCTGGCTTTAGTACTTCTGCTCGGATCGGGCCTGCTGCTGCGAAGCTTGCAGAGCGTGCTTTCGATCGATTTGGGCTATCGGCCCGATCATGTCCTGATGGCCTCAATGCGGCTCGCCGGACCTCGGTATAAGGAGGACGCATCGAAGAGCGCGTTCCTAGAATCACTGGTTGGTCGCCTCCAGGCACTTCCGGGCGTGGAATCGGCCGCACTGGTGAATTCGCCGCCGATGGCCGGAGGCTATTCGCTCGGCGTCGTCATCACTCTCGATGCTCGGCCGCCCGTTCCCGGGCACGACATCGGTTCGGCCGTCGTGGGAGTGACCCCGGACTATTTGCGCGTTTTGGGAATCCGCTTGCTGCGAGGGCGCGCCCTCGACGACCGCGATCGTCCCGGCGCCCCCGATGCCGTCATCGTGAACGAGAGTTTTGTGAAGAGCGTTTTTCGTGGCGCCGATCCGATCGGCCGGCCCGTATTCTGGATGGGCAGCCGGAGCGAAGTTGTTGGGGTTATAGCCGACGTGCACCATTCCGGGCCTGAGGGTGAAGGCGGTCCCGAGATGCTGGTCTCGGAATGGCAGCATCCCCAGCACGTGGTGACTGTCGTGCTGCGGACGAAGAATGACCCGAAGTCGCTCGAGGGGAGCATCCGGCCCGCCGTATGGTCGATCGACAAGGACTTGCCGGTGGCGAACATTTCCACCTTAGAAGATCGCCTGGAGCGTGCAGGCAGCAGCCGCCGCGTAGAGACCGTGCTTCTGGGCTCTTTTGGATTGCTGGCCCTGTTGCTTTCGGCAGTGGGCATTTACGGTGTGGCGTCTGAGGCGGTGGCGCAGCGGACCCGCGAGATCGGCCTCCGCATGGCTCTGGGCGCCCGGTCGGGGCAAGTCATCAGCGCCATCATGCGGCGCAGCTTCGCGCTTTCCGTCGCCGGCATCGCCGCCGGCGCAATCGCGGGCATGTTCCTGGTGCGTTACCTGAAGGCACTGCTCTTTGGGGTCAAGCCCACGGACGCTACCGCCTTCATTGCCGCCGCGGCGGTTCTGTTCGCCGTGTCTTTGCTGGCAGGATATGTGCCAGCACGCCGTGCCGCCCGCATTGACCCGATGACGGCATTGAGATGTGAGTAGGCAGGCCTGGGGCGTGCGCTACTCTAGAGTTTCATGCCCATCATTCCTCATTCTGAGTTGATCGATTTCTGCGTGCGCATTCTGACAGCGGCCGGTGTGCCGCAGCATAAGGCCGACATCACAGCGACGTCGCTGGTAGCTTCCAATTTGCGCGGTGTGGATTCGCACGGCATCCAGCTTCTGCCGTTTTATCTCGACCAGTTACTGGCGGGCGAAGTGGACGCCAAAGCCGATGGCCACGTAATCTCCGAGAACGGCTCTTGCCTGATGTTCGATGCCGAAGGCAGTCTGGGCCAGTGGGTGGGTGAAGTCTGCTGCGGTCATGCGGTGCGCATCGCCGGCGCGCAGGGAATGGCTTTGGTGATCTCGCGCAATTCGAATCACTTTGGCGCGGCGGCTTGGTGGGCACAGAAGATGCGCGCGGCGGGCCAGATCGGAATTGTGATGTGCAATGCTTCGCCGATTGTTCCGCCATGGCAGGGAAAAGAGGGACGCATGGGAACCAATCCCATCTGCATGTCGGTGCCGGGCCCTTGGCTTCTGGATATGGCGACCACCACGGTGGCGGCGGGCCGCATCTTCAAAGCATTCATCAACGACCAGCCGGAAATTCCCGCGGGCTGGGCCTTCGATTCCGAGGGCGTTCCCACTACCGAGACGCAGAAAGCGTATAAGGGTATGCTGATGCCGCTGGGCGGATACAAAGGCAGCGGCCTGGCGATGATGGTGGAGATTCTGTGCTCGGTGTTGAGCGGCGGGTTGATGTCCACGGAAATCGGCGGCATCCGGCAGCGCGGTCGGAAGGTGGGCAACAGCCAGTTGTTTATGGCGATTGATATCGCACACTTCATGCCGGTAGAAGAGTTCACGGCCCGCGTGGAAAAACTGGTGGCGCTGATGAAGTCGACGCCGGCGGCTCCCGGTTACGACGAAGTGATGGTGGCGGGCGACCCGGAGTGGCGCACCGAAGCCGAGCGGCGAGAAAAGGGAATTCCGATCGCCGATGGCAATTGGGATTCGCTGTGCAAGGCAGCGGCGCGAGTGAGTGTAGACGCTCCAAAAGTCTAGCGTACGGACTTAGTCCGTGCAGACAGTGATCGGCGCTCGGAATTGGTGGGCTGAAGTCTGCCCCACGTCGTTTCGCACGTCCTTGCTATCCTCAGAGAAGCATCCCTTTTCCATGAAAAAACTGCTTGCTCTGAACCGTAGCGAGATCGCTATCCGTATTCTTCGCGCCGCCAATGAACTCGGCCTGCGCACGGTCGCCATTTACTCGCAGGAAGACCGTCTTGCGCTGCACCGTTTCAAGGCCGACGAAGCCTATCTCATCGGCGAAGGCAAAGGGCCCGTGCAAGCCTACCTCGACGTGGACGGCATCGTCGATCTCGCCCGTGAGAAGGGCGTCGACGCCATCCATCCCGGGTACGGATTCCTTTCCGAAAATCCCGCCTTGCCCCGTGCCTGCGAACGCGCCGGCATCACCTTCATCGGACCCAGCGCCGAACTCCTCGACCTGCTGGGCGACAAAACCGCCGCGCGCCGCCTGGCGCAGAAGGCCGGCATCCCCGTGGTGCCAGGCACCGAACAGCCTGTAACGAATCCCAAGAAAGCCGAGAAGATTGCCGCCGGTATCGGATATCCGCTGATCATCAAAGCGGCCTTCGGCGGCGGCGGCCGCGGTATGCGCGTGGTGGACAAGTCGGCCGATTTCGCCGGCCGCCTGGAGGAAGCGCGCCGCGAAGCCGGCGCCGCGTTCGGCAACGACTCCGTCTTCATCGAGCGCTTCGTGCGCCGTGCGCGCCACATCGAAGTGCAGATCCTGGGCGATCGCCACGGAAACATCCTGCACCTCTACGAGCGCGATTGCTCCGTGCAACGCCGCCATCAAAAGGTGGTGGAAGTGGCGCCCGCCGTCGGGCTAGATCCCAAGATTCGCATGGCGCTTGCCGATGCCGCCGTGTCGCTCGCCAAGGCTGCTGGCTACTACAACGCGGGCACCGTGGAGTTTCTGGTGGACGCCGATTCCGGTGAATGGTATTTCATTGAGGTGAATCCGCGCATTCAGGTGGAGCACACCGTCACCGAAATGGTGACCGGCATCGACCTGGTCCGCTGCCAGATCCAGGTGGCGCAAGGACTCAACCTGCACGGCAAAGAGATCAACCTGCCCGCTCAGGCGGAGATCCCGATTTCCGGCTATGCCCTACAATGCCGGATCACCACTGAGGATCCAGCCAATAGTTTCGTGCCCGATTACGGCAAGCTGGGAACCTATCGATCGCCGGCGGGCTTCGGCATCCGTCTGGACGGCGGATCGGCCTACAGCGGCGCCGTCATCACGCCCTATTACGATTCACTGCTGGTGAAGACTACCGCCTGGGGTCGCGAATTTTCGCACGCCTGCCAGCGCATGGACCGGGCGCTTCGCGAATTCCGGGTGCGCGGTGTCAAGACCAACATCCCGTTCCTGGAGAACGTGGTCAATCACGCCGATTTTCAGGCGGGCAACGTCACCACGCGCTGGTTGGAAGAAACGCCCGCCCTCTTCCGCTTCACTCCGCGCCGGGACCGGGCGACGAAGATTCTTTCGTACCTGGCAGACGTGATCGTCAATGGAAATCCCGCCGTCGCCGGGAAGCCAACGCCCGCGCGTATGCGGACGCCTGTAATTCCACGGCACGATTCGGCCGCGCCGCCCGACGGCACGCGCCAGCTTCTGCAGCAACTTGGACCCAAAGGTTTCGCCGAGTGGGTGGGAGCGCAGAAACGCCTGCTCCTCACCGACACGACCTTCCGCGACGCACACCAGTCGCTGCTGGCGACGCGTGTCCGCAGTTACGACCTGCTGGCGATCTCGAACTTCGTGGCGCATCGCCTGCATAATCTCTTCAGCGTGGAGATGTGGGGCGGCGCCACCTTCGATGTCACCATGCGATTCCTGCATGAAGACCCGTTCCAGCGCCTGCGCAAGCTCCGTCTGGCCATTCCCAACATCTGCTTCCAGATGCTGCTGCGCGCGTCGAACGCCGTTGGCTACACCGCCTATCCGGATAATGTGGTGGCCGAGTTTATCTACGAAGCTTCGGCGCAGGGCATCGACATCTTCCGCATTTTCGACTCACTGAACTGGCTGCCCAATATGAAGGTGTCGATGGAGTCGGTGCGCCGGACGAAATCGATCTGCGAGGCGGCTATCTGCTACACGGGCGATATCCTCGACCCCAAGCGAGATAAGTATTCACTCGATTACTACGTTCGCATGGCGAAAGAACTGGAGCGCATGGGCGCGCACATGCTGGCCATCAAGGATATGGCGGGCCTGTGCAAACCATATGCCGCCGAAAAGCTGGTGAAGGCCCTGCGCCAGGAAGTGGGAATCCCGATTCACTTCCACACGCACGATACCAGCGGCATCAATGCCGCGTCCGTCCTGAAGGCCGCCGATGCAGGCGTGCACATTGCCGATGGCGCCGTCGCTTCCATGAGCGGCACGACGAGCCAGCCGAATCTCAACTCCATCGTGGCCGCGCTAAATCACACGCGCCGCGACACCGGAATCGATCTCGACGCGCTCAATCAGTGCGCCGATTATTGGGAGACGGTGCGCGAGCATTACGCGCCGTTCGATACGGGTCCGAAGTCCGGGACCGCCGAAGTCTACATCCACGAGATGCCGGGCGGCCAGTATACCAATCTCAAGGAGCAGGCCGAATCCATGGGCTTGGGCGCGCGCTGGCACGAGTTGGCGCAGGCCTATGCCGACGTCAACATGGCGTTCGGCGACATCGTGAAGGTGACGCCGTCCAGCAAAGTGGTGGGCGACATGGCCATCTTCCTGATGAACCACAACATGACGATGGCGCAGTTCGAAGACTTGACGCCCGACCACAACCTGACGCTGCCCACTTCGGTCATCGAGATGTTTACCGGCTCGTTAGGTGAGCCCGACGGCGGATGGCCGAAGAAATTGCAGAAGATCATTCTGCGCGGCGGCAAGGCGCAGAAGGGGCGTCCGGGCGCGAACCTGGCGAAGGTCGACCTCGCAGAGACCGCCGCGTCGGTGGAGAAAAAGATCGGGCGCAAACCGCAGCACGACGAAGTCCTCAGCTACCTGATGTATCCCGACGTCTTCGTGAAGTTCGCGCGGAATCGCCAGAATTGGGGCGATGTGGATGTGCTGCCGACGCCGCAGTTCTATTACGGCATGGAGCGTGGCGCCGACGTGGCGGTGGAACTCGAGCCGGGGAAGGCGCTGATCGTGAAGTTCCAAACGGTGGGAGAGCCGCATGCTGACGGCACCCGCACGGTCTTCTTCGAGCTGAACGGCCAGCCGCGCGAAATCACGGTCCGCGACCGCAGCCTGGATGTGAAGCAGGCGGCCAGGTCGAAGGCCGATCCGGCAGTCATCGGTCAGGTAGGCGCGCCCATTCCGGGAGTAGTCTCGACAGTCGCTGTGGAGCTGAATCAGAAAATCGCGAAGGGCGACCGGCTGTTAGTGATGGAAGCGATGAAGATGCAGAGCACGGTGTATGCGCCGGTGGGGGGCACGGTGAAGCAGTTGCTTGTACAGCCCGGCGGGCACGTCGAAGCGAAGGATTTGTTGCTGGTGATTGAGTAACGGAACCAATCGAGAGCCGCAACCGTATTCGATTAGCGAGTGAGTACCGTGCCGCACCGCACTATCGATAGGCCCGACCCACTCGCTGTCGGCCTGCGCGGATTCGGTCCCCTCGGAATCATCGCAATTCTGCTTATTCTCTTCGCCGGTAACATCATCACAGCCCACATGGTGGCGATCCCGGCAGGCGCTGTACTCGTGCTGGCATGGGTTCGCCTGTCCCACACGCCATGGCGCGAGATCGGCTATGTCCGGCCCCGGAACTGGATCGCCGCTGCCGTGATCGGTCTGTTCGCGGGCAGCGCGTTTAAGCTCGTGATGAAGATGATCGTGACGCCGCTGGTGAGCGCCGACCCGGTCAACCACACCTACCATTTCCTGGCCGGCAATCGTGCGTTGTTGCCCGCGGCCGTCTGGACCATGCTGGCCGCCGGTTTCGGGGAAGAGACCGTGTTCCGGGGATTCCTGTTCGAGCGATGGGGCAAACTCTTCGGGTATGGCGCCCCTGCGAAAATATCCATCGTCCTGCTGAGTTCGGTGGTCTTTGGGGCGGCTCATTACTCTACCCAGGGTTTCAACGGCTCCTGGCAGGCGGCGATTGTGGGCCTTGCCTTTGGATCGGTTTTCGCCTTCACCGGCAGCATCTTTCCCTTGATGTGCGCCCATGCGGCATTCGACCTCACAGCCCTGGCGATGATCTATTGGGATCTGGAGGCGAAGGTGGCGCACCTGATTTTCCGTAGGCTAGCGATCTGAGTTGCAACAGAGTACCCTCCCGCTTGTTCCCCACCTGGGCTGAACCACAAAACGATGATTCAGGACGCAGTGTGGCTCCGCTTGATGACGAATACCGTTTTATCGTCGATGAGGTCGCTCTCACCGCGCGACCGTCGCTGATCGTCCTTCCTCAGCGCATACTCCAATACGGCGCCGCAGATGTCCCGGGCCGGGAGAGCGCAGTGGTCTCGCATCAATTGTTCGAGCTCATGGCGGTCTTCCTCGTCGCTCCCGTCATAAACTCCGTCGGTATATAGCAACAGGATGTCCCCCGGGCTGATCAGCGAGATTTGGGCAACATCCGATTTAACAGCGGGCCGCTGTCTGAGGTGCATCGAGACATATCGTTTGCGGTCGGGGTGGTCCTCCGGGACCTCGAGTCCCAGGGGCAAGAACTGAACCATCCTTCCCCGGTCGATCTCGGAGAAGGAGTGTGTCTGGGTGGAAAACAGGAGGGGTGGTGGATGCCCGAAATTGACGAAGCGGAAATGGCCGGATGGCCGCACTTCTCCATAGACCATGGTCGCGATCTCACGTGCGCCGGCCTGCTCAGCGTCACCCAACGCGTTACGCGCGGTCACCGAGTGGGCCAGGCGGAGATTGACATTCTCAAATAGCTCCGGGGTAGTCCTTCCGTAGCGATCGAGTTCGGAGAGCATGAATGCTTGGAACGTATCGTGTACCGTCGACGCGATCTTTGCCGCAATGATGCCGTGACCTTGAGCATCGACAAGCAGAACGCCTGCGGTGCTGTGCAGGTCGTCCAGATCCTCCGCAACCCTTACCTGCTCGAGGCTGCGGCTCTGCCGGTACGCGGTTTCCATTTCGGGCTTGTAGTCCGCTGCGCCTTCAACCAGTCCACGTGGTCGTCTACGAAGTTGTAGTCTGACGCGCCAGCCGCGTGCTGCCTTAGAAACTCGTTCGAAGCTTTGAGCGCGCGTCGAATCCGAGCATCGATATCGTAACGCTGTTGGAAATTGATGTACTCGAAGAGATCGCCGCCCACCTTGCCGGCCGGAATCGAATTCCCGTACATCTCAATTCCGGGAAGCTGTGGGATGGCGCCCTCTACGGGCATCAGCCGTTTACGCAGGTACTCGTCGATTCCTGCGTCTTCATACGATGCCGACATTAGTTCTCCAGCCGGTTGTGCCGTGACGGAATTTCGCATCGCTTCCAGCACGGCGCAGGTTTCATTTTGCGGGCATCACGAATCCACCCACGTCAGTGAAGATATCATCGCCCACCAGTCTCGAGAACCGTATTTCAGGTAAGCACGAAATCCTTACGATTAATCCTGGTGCTCGCGGATGTGGCAAGGCCCAATGTTACCAATTGTTGGCGTCTGCCCGCGCGCGCACTTTTCGACACTCGACATCTGGTGAGCCGCAATCGTCCTACAGATATTTGCGCTAACCGCCTGGCCGAATGACCCGAAAAATTGTGGGTTGTCTCCAACTTCACCATTTGGACCAGTCATTTTCTAGAGATTGTGACGAGGAATTGCGATCGACCCAGTCAAGGAGGACATGTCGTGACCGAACGAGAGTCGCGCAAGCATGCGTGCGGAAGTTCTGCAGAGTGACAATTCAATCCAATAGGAGAAACGAAGATGAAGATACTGATGGTGCTTACGTCTCACGATCAACTAGGCATTACCGGCACTTCTGAAGGTGCTTACCGTGAGCAAAGCGGCGTAGGGTTGCTTCGATTCACTACACCGTCCATGCCGGAAGGGGCGTGCTCAGCGCCCCGAATTTCTCAGACCAGGAGCGCCCAACCGGACGCGACAGGCGCCCGGTCACGGCTACTCTCCATCGGCAACCAGGCGACTGGTGGCGAGATGCGCATTATTTCTTCCTGGTCGGCTTGTAGTCGACAAATAGCTCCGGAAACTGCTCTTTGAGAGCGTCGATTTTCGGACGGTCGCAAACCTGAATATAGGGGTTGTCTGGATTGTAGTACGCGTAATCCTGATGGTAGTCTTCGGCGCGGTAGAACGCCTTGAGCGGCGTGACCTCCGTGACGATTTTCCCAGGGAACACCTTTTGCCCATCCAGTTGTGCGATGTAGGCTTTCGCCAGACGCTCCTGCTCCTCGTTCGTATAAAAAATCGCCGACCGGTACGAGGTTCCGACATCGGGCCCTTGCCGGTTCAACTGCGTCGGATCGTGCGCGACGGAGAAGTAGATCCGCAGCAACTGGCCATAGGTGATCTGGGAGGGATCGTAGGCGATTTCGACCGATTCCGCGTGGCCCGTGGTTTCGGTTACGACCTGCTTGTAGGTCGCGGTCTTTGCCGAACCGCCCGAATATCCGGCAGTGGTGGCGAGGACGCCCTTGACCCGTTGGAACACCGACTGGACGCCCCAAAAACAGCCGCCGGCAAAGACCGCGGTCTCCTTTCCCGGATGTGTGGCAAGGGACACATCGGCCGTGAGCGGCGGTATGGGGGGCTTTGGGGCGGCGAAGGCTACAGCGGCCGCCATCAGGCAACCGATTACTGCTTGACGCAAAGTGGCTGGCACGAACATGGCTACTCCTCGAATCCATCGTACGTCCAAAAGGCGAATGCGGGCGCGCCGCATGCCGTGATTTGAGCCCTCATCCCTGTAAATTCCCCGCCAACCATGCCAATCGCCTCCTGCCGAAACAGGTGGAATGAAGGCCTGCAAACGAGCCCGAGATGTAACAATCTGGCAACTCGCTTGCAATAGTTCGACCCAATTGCACCCATAATTGCCCCTACAAACAGGGGTCCTTGTGTTTAGTTGCAACTCATTTGCATAATTTTCTTGACGAAGGAATGCTCGCCGGATTAATCTAAATCGTGGTCGGGAAGCACTGTCCCGATTGAAAGAGAAGATGCAGTTGGATCCCCGCGCGGCCTGGGGAGGACACAGCGGGGATCCAATGCTAACCAGTCACGAGGACCAGCGCACCTCCATCTTAGGTGCGCTCGCCCTCCCATGCAAGGAGGAGTGTGTAATGCCCAAACGGAAGCGCCCTCAGACCGGAAAAGCGGCCAATTCATGGCCCGTGACGTACCGCTGGCTTGCCACGGGAACCCTGGTCGCGTACACAGCCATCGGCTGCCATAAAATCGCCGCAGCGCAGAATCCCCTGCATCGCGGTTTGCCCCAACTTGTGACATTCGACGTTGCAGCCTCCCAGCCGCCGCGGCGTTTCGACATTCCCGCCGGCCTGCTTCAGGACGCCATCGATAGCTTCAGGCGAATCACGGGCCTGGAGGTCACCCTGATCAACGAGGGCTTGGGCAAGTTGAGCGTCAATTCCGTGTCCGGAGTTCTCACGCCCGGGCAGGCCCTGGATGAATTGCTGAAAAACACGGGGGTCCATTGGCGCCTCGTCAACCCAAATTCCGTGGTGCTGGAACTCAACAGCGTATCGGCATCTGTGGACGTATCTGCCTCGGCTTCCGCGCTGGCTACGTCCGTGAGCAAATACTCGGAGCCGATTCGGGACACGCCGCAAACGGTGAACATTGTCGGGCAACAGGTGATGGCGGAGCAGAATTCCACGACGCTCCGAGACGCGCTACGAAACGTGGCGGGCATCAGCATCGCTGCCGGCGAAGGCGGCGCCCAGGGCGACAGCCTCACCATCCGGGGATTCAGCGCTCGTAATGACCTCTACATCGACGGCATGCGCGATTTTGGCAGCTACTACCGCGATCCATTCAACCTGGAAGAAGTGGATGTCGTCCAGGGGCCTTCGGCCGCGACCTTCGGCCGCGGTTCCACTGGCGGTGTCGTCAATCAGGCAACCAAAATGCCGACTCTGCTGCGCGCCATCTCCGGCGCCTTCGACGCCGGAACGGATGGGACCCGGCGCGGCACCGCGGACGTGAATCTCCCCGTCCCGGAACTTGGTAAAGGCGCCAGTTTCCGGTTGAATCTGATGGGCACGGAGGGCGGAGTGGCGGGCCGGGACATCGCGCACAACCGCCGCTACGGAATTGCGCCCTCGCTTTCGTTGGGCGCGGGCACAGCAACGCGCGTCATAGTAAGCTTTCTCAACCAACAGGCCGACGATATCCCCGACTACGGCATTCCCTGGTTATTCAATCAACCCGCGCCTGTTAACCGGCACAACTATTACGGCTTCCAGGACGGGAACTACCTGCGGACGAAGGACAATATCGCGACTATCCGCGCCGAACACGACTTCAACGGGCACATCTACATTCGAAACCAGACGCGCTACGCGCGGTACAAGCGCGATGTGCTGATCACCGAGCCTCAGATCCTGGGCACGGTCGATCTCTCCACCCCGCTTTCGACCATCACGATCAATCGAAATGAACTGGCATCGAACAGCATCGAGGCATTTCTGGCGAATCAAACCGACGTCACCATGAGGTTCGAGACCGGGCCGATTAAGCACACAGCAGTCGCCGGTGTGGAACTGGACCGGGAGGATTCCGACCCTACCAGGCCGCGCTACACCGGCGTGCCCACTACCAGCCTGCTCAACCCGGACACGAATCAGGTCTTCGCCGGAGTTGCCACCATCAATACGATTGTGCGAGCGCGTTCCAACAGCGCCGCGGCATACTGGATCGATACCGCGAAAATCGGGTCGCACTGGGAACTCAATGGTTCCTTTCGGTTCGACCGGTTCAATTCGCACTACACTCAGGCTGTGGCGCCGGCCGCGGCGTTCAATCGCCTGGATCTTTTGCCCTCCTGGCGAGGCGCGGTGGTCTACAAACCTGTCCAACCCGTCAGCTTCTATGTGTCGGCGGGCAACTCCTATAACCCCTCCGCCGAATCGCTGTCGTTGAGCGCGGCCACCACCAGCCTTCCGCCGGAAGAGAATCGCACCTACGAGATCGGCGCTAAATGGGACATCGCGCATCCCGGCTTGTCTGTGCGGACCGCTGTCTTCCGGACCGACAAACTCAACGCGCGCGAACCCGACCCGACGAATTCGTTACTGAACGTGCTGGCGGGCAAACAGCGAGTGAACGGTTTCCAGACCGAGGTGAGCGGCCATCTGACGAAGCACTGGGACTTCCAGGGGAGCTACGCCTACCTGGATGCCACGCTCCGCGCCTCGAATTTCTATCCGGCAGCGGTAGGGGCGCGGTTGGCAAATGTTCCCCGCCATACTTTCACGGTCTGGCAAACCTATCAATTGCCGTACAAGGTAAGGATGGGGGCCGGCGGGAACTTCGTTGGCGCCCGAACGGCGAGTTCCACCGTGCCGCTTGACCCGATCTCCGGGCTCGTCAAACAGGCGCCGGGGTACTGGGTTTTCAATGCGATGATCGAGCGTCCGGTAACGGAACACGCGACGCTGCATGCGAACGTCTATAACCTGGCGGATCGCTACTATTACGACCAGTTGCATCCGGCGCACATTGTGCTCGGCCCCGCGCGTTCGGCGCTGATTGGAGTCCGGTTCCGGTTCTAACCTATGCTGCTCCCCATTGCCGATATGTTGACGCCGGACCAGGTTCGGCACGCGAGAGAGATTTTGGACTCTGCGGACTGGGTGGATGGACGGGTTACCGCGGGCCACCAATCCGCGCGCGCCAAGGACAACGTCCAATTGCCCGAAGCTTCGCCGGTTGCCCGTGAATTGCGGGAACTGGTATTGAAAAGCCTCGGCCAAAACGCGCTCTTTGTTTCGGCGGCGCTGCCGTTCCAGGTCTTTCCGCCGCTCTTCAACCGTTACTCCGGTGGACAATCGTTCGGAACCCACGTGGACAACGCCATCCGGCAGGTGACCGGAACCGGCCAGCGTATGCGCACCGATATCTCGGCCACGCTCTTCTTCGCCGACCCCGACGAGTATGACGGCGGCGAACTGGTAGTGGAAGATACCTATGGCGCTCAAAGCATCAAGCTGCCGGCCGGCCACTTGATACTGTATCCTGCCACCAGCCTGCACCACGTGCGGCCCGTCACCAGGGGCGCGAGGGTGGCTTCGTTCTTCTGGATTCAAAGCATGGTGCGCGACGATGCGCGACGCACCATACTTTTCGATCTGGACGTGGCGATTCAGCGCCTCAACGCCGACCACGCAGATCATCCATCCGCCATCCAACTGACGGGCGTTTATCACAACCTGCTTCGGCAATGGGCGGACTCGTGAAGCTTCGGGGGCCCCTCTGCCTCCGTCTGGCGATGCTGGGACCGCTATCGTTCAAGGGCAAGCACGCCCCAAGGACTCGCGCCAGCTTTGATCTTCCTGGTGACAGTGTTGGTCGCCACGTCGACGACCGAAATGTCGTTGGAGGGCCCATTAGCCGAGTACAACGCCTTGCCATCCGGTGAAAGCGCGATCCCCCAAGGGCGGGGTCCCACTTCGACTGAGCCCAAAACTTTGTTAGTTGCTGTATCGACTGTGAAGACCTGACGGCCGCGCCCGGTGCTCACGTACAGTTTTGCGCCATCCGCCGAGAGTAACACAGCCATTGGCTTGACGACACCTGGCTTGCCGAGCGGTATGGATTCAATCGACTTTTGCTTTATGGTGTCCACCAGGACGACGGCGCCGTCATTCTCGGCATTGATGTAGGCCTTCGATCCATCCGGCAGGAATGCGATTGAACGCGGACGGTGTCCAACCTTAATGGTCTTGAGGATCTTGCCTGCCTCAGGGTCGAAAACCGAAACGGTTCCAGTTTCTTCCGATGTGACGTACACCAGCTTTCCATCCGGAGTGACTTTCACTCCTTCTGGCTGCTCACCTACCTTCGCCGATTTAGTGACGGTTCCTGAAGCTATATCCACCGCGCTGACTGCCGCATCGTCCTCGTTGGAAATGAATATTGTCGATCCGTCTTTGCTGATATCGAAGTTCTCCGGATCGGAACCGCCCTTAATCACTCGAATCACCTTGTTCTGCGCAACGTCGAACACACCGATTCCGTCCGCGCTCTTGTCTGGCGGCGGAAGCGTACTCTCGTCCACACCCGGACCTGCGATCGGCGACCCGCTGAGAGCGACATATATGGTCTTTCGATCCGGGCTGGCATGAATTCCCCGTGGCCGCTTGCCCAACGGAACCGTTGCGATGACGTTGTAGGTAGCCGAGTCGATTACGGTCATATCGCCCGACGCCTCATTGGTAACGTAGATCCGGAATGCGGATGAATCCTCTGGCGCTTTTTTCTCTGCTTGCGAAACTGGCGCCGGACGGGAGCAGCCTGCGCAGAAAAGCGCAATAGATGCGGCGACAAGCGAATACTTCAAACCGGTCACGGATTATTCTCCTTTGAACGCAAAGCTGACTTCGATCTTGCCGGATGGGGGCACTGTTCGATTCAACTCCTGAGTCCCCATCGTTTCCTGCCACGCCTCGATCGCATAGTCCCCCGGGGGCACATTTCGTATCTCGAAAGTTCCGTCGGCGCCAGTCACCGCAAAGTATGGGTGGCTGACGACGCCGATGAATGCGCGCATCCAACGGTGGATGTTGCATTTCACCGGGATCATCACCTCCGGCCTGAGAAACTGCCGCGAAAGCGGGGCTTCACCGGCGCCTTGGCTGTGGTTCCACTCGCGATTGAGCTGAGCCATCGGGTGGACGTTGTGGGTAACCGGATCGGAGTTGGTTATTTCCAGCTTCTGGCCGGTCTGTATTCCGAAAACGCGAGGCTGAAACCAGCAGCCGCGCTGGTCGAATAGGACCGGGGTCGCAGGCACTTCGAACTGCTTTCCTTCCAGCCCGCTTTTGATATAGATGAACACATTGGCAAGCGTGCCATTCGGGTTCACTACGACGGATTCGTCCCAAACCTTTCCGGGATGCGATTCGACGCAAGCCGGATCGTTACTCATGTCGATGGCCTTGCGTGCGGGTCCCTTCCCTGTGAATCGAACCACACCCTTCAAGACACCTGCGGTATTGGGATCAACCTTGTAGTAGGCGGGCGCGGGTTCCTTCTTCGATTCCACCGGCGGATTGTTCGTCGCTGGGCGCGAACATCCGGCAAGAATGACGATGGCGCCAGAGAATATCAAACGATGAGGTCGTCTCATTTTTCGGCGCCATCCGTAGCGGGTCTCCAGCAGACCGCCATAATGCGCCCTAAGTCTCTCACCGGATCCCCAATCGCGGAACAAGCAGGACTTGGCGTCCGCAGCTCTTTTCGTCCAGGTGAAACGACTGAGGACCTGCGAGCAATTGCGTTTTCAACGGGTACTCGTGGGGGAATGCCGACACTTTGTAGTCCCCTTTGGGAAGGCCGTCGAAAACGAACCTTCCATTGCGGTCCGATTCGGCATATCGTGTCAGGCCGCCGGATTGTAGCGCGACAATCACGCCGGGGACGGGCGACTGGATGGCCTCGGGATCATGCATGGGATCGAGACGCAACTGGTACGACAAATCGGAACTGGCGAACCCTTCCAATCTCGCCGATTCTTCAGGATGGTCCTTGTAAAAGAAAAGATAAGCCAGATCCTCGCCTGCATCCGATAGTCTGCGGGTTCGTGTGCAACTCCCCGTGGCGTATACATCGGAGCCTTCGTCATCGTCACTGGCATAGACCAAGTACGTCTCACCCACTTGGAAACTATAACCGCAATCGCCGAACGGCGTCCAGACGTCCAGGAATTCATCATCCATCTTTTTGTCGAGGTCCTTCGCCCGCTGCTCTTTGGCGTTTGCCTTCTTGGGAGCGTCGTCGTCATCCTTCGCCTGGTGAGCTTTGGCGCTGGCATCCTTCGGAGCGTCGTCGTCGTCTTCGCGCTTGAAGAGAGTTTTAACCCTGAACCGGACTCGCATGCCGTGATAGAGCGAAAAATAAAACAGGGACGCCACATAGGATGCGGTTTTGGCATCTTGAAGCTGACGCTTGGCGTCCGCTGCCAGGTCCGGAAAGGTTTTCCGATAGGTGTCCTTGAACCGGTCCAAAGCCGACGCGGAATCGGCGGCCTGCGCATCCGTGTAGGCGCTATTAAACTGCCGCACGGAAGCGGGGCTCGTCATATTCCAGAGGTTCAGCGAGATTGGATCGATCGATTGAACGGTTCCGATGAAGACGAGGTCGCTCATTGCAACTTCATTGCAAGCTGAATAGGAAACGGCGCACTTACAAGCCCACACCGGACTGCTGGACAACGCCGCCAGCGCCAGTATGGATGGAATTGAGAGCGCGAGAGTCATTGGTGCATGTTATCGGCGGTCCCCGTGCTCCGGCAACGGTCGATCCGTGTGAAAATACTTTCGGTACGCAGCAATCCAGTTCTTCGCAATCTCCTGCTGGGCCTCGGCCAAATCAAGGCTGCCGTCGCAGACCATCTCGCGCAGGCGATCTTCCAATTCATCCTTTACCCGGGCATTCCAGGATGTCGCGGAATAGGAATGAGGCCACAAGTTGCGAATATCGTCCGCTCCGCCCAACGCCGGTGTGACCAGATAGTCTACCTCATACGCCTGCGGTTTGGCGTCGGGAATCCCATATTCCTGAAACACCTTGCGTTGCAGTGCCACGGACACGGCCTTGTTCTTCGTATTTGCCTGCGCACACACAGTGCCGCGGCTCGCGAGAGTGGCTGCGCCTGGGGTCAGGCTGGAATCGGGCAGCGAAACAATCACTGGCCGCGCAGATGTACCACGACGCCCGGAAACGGACTGGACCTGGATCGCAATCAGAACCGTCAGGGTAAGGGCGGCAACCGCGAGCGCCCAGCGACCTTCGCGACGTCGGAGACCAACCGGAGTCTCCGCGGCGAGTTCGGCAAGTTGCGCCTTCAGTAGTGCGCGCGGCCCGTCGGAGGGGGGCAGTTTCTCATCGAATCGCCCCTCCTGAAAACGGACAAAGTCCGCAATCGCGTTCTCCATCTCCTGCCGGCGCGCGCGGCAACTCCAGCAACTGGCGAGATGAGTGCGAACCAGTTTCCCGGCATGTGGCGAGAGTTCTCCGTCCATATCCAGGAGCAACTGCTGGTCGGAAAGATGGGAATCCTCGTGCTTCATTGCTCTCACCGCCCGGCGACGCGCGCCATGCGCGCCAGGGATCGGGCTAACGACAATGCAACCGCGCCCAACGACATACTCAAGATTTCAGCGATGTCGCGATAACGCAGGCCCTCGGCCCTCAGAGTCAGACACCGGCGATCCTGTTCCGGTAGTGCCTGGACGACGGCACGCAAGCGCTGCTGAGTCTGGCTGTTCGCCGCTTGCTCTTCGGGATTGGGACCGGGCTCGCGGGCAGACTCGTTCTCGTTAATCTCCGCCCGCGACGTCAAGTCCTGGCGGGCTTGGTTGCGCCGTTTCAAAGCCAGATTGTGCGCTACTCGGAACAACCAGCCGCGGAGGTTCGCTCGGGATTTTCCACGATGCAGGTGCTGAAAAAGCGCCAGGAACACCTCCTGTATGACCTCCTCGCCATCGGCAATCCCAAGACCCAAGCCCAACAAATAGCGGAGTAAGGGGGAGCGGAACCGGTCGAAAAGAACGACAACCTCAGCCTCCAGGCTATTCCTGGTATCGTCTGGAGCGGCTGACGATCGGACCCGCACGAATGGCCCAGCCGTCGAATCTGTCAAATACGAAGACATCGAATACCTTGACTCTACCGCCCCCGGGCTCGTTCGCGCCACTTGCGTCGCACCATAAAAGCGGCCCATGACGGAGAAACACCGGTCATAGTGAATATTCCAATTTGACCGATCTTGTTCACTGTTTTTCGGAGCTTGTTGTTAGTCTGCGGCGGCGCCGGGCGCTACATTCACTTCGGCTTCTGACCACGCACGGCAGGATTTGCATTGATGGACACGGAGGGGCAGGACGAAGATACCCGTAAGAAGGCGTTGAAAGCCGATGGGGCTGCCATCACACGGAGGGAAGGTCCCTATTTTCTGAAATGGCCATGATCTTGCGAGGGTCAGGTGCGGAGGTTTTTACAATGCGAGGTTTCATACTTACGGTATCTGTTATTCTTGCGATCCCCGCGTTTGGCGCGGGCAAAGCTGAGGAACGATTAGCCGATGCTGGCCGGGTCTTCTCTGAAATCATGAGCACGCCGGACAAAGGCATCCCCGCCGATCTACTGGCCAAGTCCCAATGCGTTGTGATCATTCCTGGCCTGAAGAAGGCGGCGTTCGTTGTCGGGGCCGAGTACGGTCGCGGATTTGCCGAATGCCGAAACGAGAGCGGGCATGGCTGGAGCGCTCCGGCGGCCGTGCGAATGGAAGGCGGCAGCTTGGGATTTCAGCTCGGCGCTTCCGATACGGACATGGTCTTTCTGATCATGAACCGTCACGGAATGACTAAACTGACGGAGGACAAGTTTACTCTTGGCGCGGATGCTTCCGTCGCCGCCGGTCCAGTCGGACGAACCGCTAATGCTTCCACCGACGCCGAGATGTCGGCGGAAATTCTGGCGTGGTCGCGGTCGAAAGGGCTCTTCGCGGGAATCTCAATCAAAGGAGCAACCTTGCGGCCTTCCCAGGATTGGAATGAAGAACTCTACGGCCACAAAATGGGAAACCGAGAGATTCTGATGTCGTCGGCGGTTACTATGCCTGAGGCCGCTCGACCGCTCATCCGCGAATTGGATCGCTATTCGGCAACGTCGAGCGCCGACCGTGTTCGCTAGTTCGAGTTCTCGAAGGCGGCATCGTAGGTGAACTGAGTTTCGAGCGCCGAGCCAACCACCTGCTCCGGTGGAATGCCGAAAACGCGCTCGGAATAGACGCGGACGAATTCCTCGCACGCCGCCGGTCACGATGTACGTCTTGTAGCCGTTGGCGCGCAGATAGCGCATCACTTCCAACATGGGCTGATAGATCAGTTCGGTATAGGGTCGGTTCCAACGCGTGTCCTTGGCCCGACCCAGCCATTCCTGCACGATGGTGTGGAACTCGTCCCCGGTCATACCGGTGTGGGTAGCGAACAGGAGCGTTTCCAGGTCCTTCATATCTTTCATGCCCTCGCGGCTTACGACCGGAAGGCAACCGTTCGATCCGACTGAGTACGACACACATTCAGCCCTGGTCATGCCAGCAGTTGGAATGAACGTCAAACACGCAGTTCCTCAAGAGAACCTCTCTCAGGGCCTTGCACAGCAGGAAACCGGCGCACTCCTCAAGCACCCGATCGTATCTGTAGTCTGCAAAGTCCGGCGAAATTGGCTGGTCCCCGTCAATGACGAATCCGCGCTTCTTCCGAAACTTCTCGTGGAACGGCAGGCCATGCGCCATCTCGGTCCGCAACTGGTAAAGATCTGCCGCTACGTCGATGACCTTGTATCTCGGCACGTGGCCGGTGGTGCTTGCCGGGAAGACTTGAGCGTCAGCGCCCAGGAGTTGACACAGCCGCTCGCAGAAAGCCACGGTGCCGCCGCTCCTCGTGATCGCATCCAGGCCAGTGGCCCACAGGAGAATACGGATGTGCCGGTCCGGGGCGCCCATACCCTGTTCCAGCAGCCAGATTGGAATTTGAAGTCGAAGGATGGGCTGTTGAAAGGCTTGCCGAAGCCGTTCCAGAACGAGTGGAACGTCATCGCGGAAGGACGCCGGAACAGGGCAAAGGCGGCTCCAGACCGTCTCGATAAACGCTTGACGGCGTTGCGTAGAATCTAAGACCAGGCCGTCATCCGTCCTCCTATAGAGCAAGAGTAGATTCGTTGCGCCAACAGGCGCAAGAATCTGGGCGGAATACATGGCGTGCAGCATCAATTTGAATGCCGCGTCCTGCCTTCGCCGGTGCCTCACATTGTCGAGTGAGTATTCATTCTCGAAATCGTAGCAGAGCCAGTAGCCGTCTCTTGCCGGTTCGCCTATATCGTGATGGTGAAGGAGAGCGTCCGATGATTCCAGCGACACTCTTTCAGGCGGGTGAAGCCGCCGGATCGCAATGCCTGCCGTGATCGGTTCTTCCGACCCCTTCCAATTCGGAAGGGGCGTCAACATGACGAACAGCCTGGTGGAACCTTCGATTGAGGCCGTGGTCAATCCTGGCTCCTTTGGAGAGGATACGGGCAATGGGACTCAATCCAAATCGGCGTTCGCGACGTTGTCCACAAGTTGAATCCCCGTTGAGGTGGTTTCCCGGTAATTTATCATGATTGTCGCGCTGCCGCGAATGCCGGCAGGTTCGAGAGGATATGTTCCTCGGAGCCGTCATTGCACTCCGGCAGTCGGGCGGACGTTGGTATATTCGTATCGCGCCGACTGATGGCTCTTCCCCGCACTGCCGCCAACGTCACGGTCCAACTCCTGTTTGAGGGGACGCCCCTGCTCTTGGAGATCCAGATCGTGATAGCTGTCTGCCCGGCGTCGCTCTCAAAGCTTGCGCTGTAGACGGAGGCGGTTTTTCCCCGTTCACCGATTCGTCGCGGAGGTGTTGGCAGGTGGCTGGTTTTGAGGTGGCGCGATTCTCCTCTTCCTGCTTCAATATCTGCGCCGCAGTCATTCGGCCTCGGTGCCATTTTCCGTTGACCATTGCCTGCAAACCTGTAGTCCACGCCATGATTTACACCAATTACTAACAACTTCACAAGCCAAACTGGCAAGGCGGTTTCCTTACTGGAAGCGGTTACAACTTACCGAGGACGGCGCGAGCCACAGCCAGGGTCTTCGTGTTCGCGTCGGGGAGCGGTCCGGCGATAACCCCGATGACGAGGTCGCCTTTCAATACGTGCAAGCCGAGTTTGGGAGCCTGGATTGCCCGGTCAGTCCGGAAATCCCGGTAAACCCACTCGATCCCTTGCTGGCGCCGGCGGCTTGGGCGATTCCGCTGAATAGCCCGTTCGCAATGCCCATGGCCGTCATTGCGCCTTTGCCGTCGGGATCCAGGGTGAGTATCAAGAGGGGCATTTCCCCGCCGCTGCCCGAGAGTGCTTGGCCTGCGCCGGCGCTGGCCGCCATTTGTTCCATCGCGGTAGCCAATTGGTGACGAAGAGGCAGGCCGGCAACTGGTGGAGGCGGTCTACCGGGAGTTGAGGCGGGTGGCTTCGGTGTATCTCAGCCGGGAATCCAACATGGTCACGCTGCAGCCCACGGCGCTGGTGAACGAACTGTGCGTGAATCTGCTTTCCGGCCGTCCCGTAAGCTGCGAGAACCGTCTAAACTTTCTGCACCTGGCCGCCCGGTAGATGCGGCGCTTGATTGTGGATCATGTGCGCCGCAGGACCGTGCTGAAACGCGGCGGACCGGAGAGGCCTCTACCGCTCGATGAAGCGCGCGATCACGCCATTGCGCTCGACGATCGCATGGCCGACGTGAACGAGTCTCTGATGCGACTGGAAGAATTGGATGCCCGTGCTGCCTCCGTGGTGGAGATGCGCTACTTCGGCGGTTGACAGAGCAGGAGATCGCGGACGTTCTGCTGGTCTCCACGGCGACCGTCAAACGCGATTGGGTGTTCGCCCGCTCATGGCTCCTGGCCCAGTTGGGCTGATTGAGGCTGCGCGAGACGCTGCAACTGCGCGATTCTATCGCGGATGGACCGGGCATAAGCGTCGGTCTCGGAGGATGTCGCGCCGCTTGCCTGAAGTCCGGCGCGCAGGTCCGCATCGGTCACACGGGACAAGTTGGTGAGGAGCCACCGGACATCGGCGACGTCGATTCCAGAGGTGATGTCTTTGCCGTGCTTACCGCGGTAGCCCCAGCGGATAACCTGGCCATCAACGCTCCGGGCAAATCCGGGTGTTTGTCGGCTGAAGCCGGCCGCGTTCCACTTATCCCGCGAGAAGAAGCCACCCCACTTCCCCAAGGTTGCTCCCCAGTCGTCGAAGGCGTAATAGAGTTGGTCACCTTGCGGGCCGGGCTTGGAATAGACGGCGGTATTGCTGCCGGCCCCGTCGCGCGAATCTTTCGCGTCCCAGTTAGACATCAGCATTAACAAAATCTTGAGGCCATTCAACTCGTGGGTTCCCACAAATGGGTTGTCGGTCCAGGACCACTCCAGGCCTTCGACCTTGCCTACCTTCTTACCCTCATGGAGCTTGAAGCGCGCATATGCGAATTCACCCTTCTTGTTAAAGAAAGGCTTAGCGCGCCGAAGGTCGTGGACTCTGGAGACGACACCGCTGCCGACGTAGTACGTGGGCTGTGCCACGTAGCCCATGGCGAAAAGCATGCGAGACGCGAACACTTCGCTGTGATCTTCGCCGCCGAACTTTACGATCCAACGGTCGCCTTTTGCGTCTCGAACCTTGACCTTGGGGTTCGTGCCGTTCAAGTCTTCCTCGACAAATTCGAAGGGAGCTTTG
The DNA here is from genome assembly GCA_963815475.1 of uncultured Solibacteraceae bacterium. Taxonomy (GTDB): domain Bacteria; phylum Acidobacteriota; class Terriglobia; order Bryobacterales; family Bryobacteraceae; genus Sulfopaludibacter. The sequence goes on from CAWFHD010000003.1 coordinate 6,625,301, forward strand.
GGCGCCCGCGCCTGGCCTCCAGGGCCCCAAGTCCAATCGTCGATCGTGATGTGAGCCGGTTGCCTCCAAAGCACCGCGCCGTTTTTCGCATCGGCGCAGTTTAGGAGGGCTGGGATTGCCAGATTGATCGCGATGAGTGTAAGTGGAGTGCGCATCTCACTGTTTCCTGAAATGGTTGCGGAGCGACGGTCCGAATTCTTTGAAGACGTTCCAGCCCATGTCGGTCACCATGGTGAAGCCAAAGCTCACGAGCGCGTCGCCGGAGCCGTCCTCGCTAGGCGGTTGCCAGAGCCGGGAAATGAAGGACGATCCGAGCACGGACCCGAAACGGGAATAGGCGAAATGCTCCTGCCCGGCGTCATTCCGCGCCACAAAAACGGAAGTCACAGCGTGTTTGGTGCGTTTGAAGAAGCCGCTGTCCAAGGATCGGACGTACCGATTGTCCTCGTGCAGGGCTGTGGCGCCGCCGAATTCAAGGGCTTCGCGAATGACATGTTTCGCTAACGCGTTACCGAACCGATCGCCATATGCTTCGGCGCCGCCCTTCCACTCTTTTGGTGTGCCCTCCCATTGCGCAATGCCTCCGGCGGCTGCGGCACGCAGAATCGCGCCCGGTCCGAACGCGTTTTTCAGATAGCGCCGGGCGCGTTCGCTGCTGGTCAGGGGCACGAACTCCGGCTTGACTGTTCGCGGCGTAGCGCCTGAGTCGCTTGGGTTATCTAAGGTAGGAACGGCAGCCGCCGCAATATCGGCGGTCGCCGTTTGGGCGGACGCGCTGCTGTGCAGTAGCAACACTCCGATGGCAATCCAGATGAAACTTCGCATACTGTTTGGTTCCCCCTATCGACCGGGTTGATACCCGGTTGTGATGAAGAACGCAATTTGTCCACCATCGAGCGAGATCCGGCGCGGATCTGCGAATCCTTATCTCACAGTTGCTTAGCGGGCTGCGATTGCGCCCGGGTCAGCTCGGGCGTGACAATCGTCCGAATCGGTGTCTGCCCGCCGTCAAACCTGACTGTCATCAACGCGACTGCTGGTGCATCATCCCAAAGCGAGCGCATTTCCGCGAAACCGCGGCACCGCGAGCGTTCAAGGCCGGGCCGTCGGACCTCGCCGAGTTGCAACTGCACAGCGGTCTGGTAGTATCTTGCTGCGGCCAGACCCACAGGCGTTGAGCCTATGGGCCGTCACGTGTCGACAGGGCGCCCTCCAGGATTAGATGATGACGCGTCTCACGGCGTTGGTTACATGAGCCCGGTAGAACTGCTCATGCTCTTCCCAGGGCACAGTATACTCGCGGTGGCAGACTCGGCAACGGTAATGCCCGTGAGCCGGCCACGTCATGGCGTTGGCATTGTGCATACACCTGCACCAAAGGTCGCCCAGCCTTCCAATCCAGCTAATTTCCTGCCTGGCCACTGCCGACATGGTTCCCATTCCGCGCCTCCGTGATCTTCCTCCGGCATCGTTGATAGAGCACGTGGCGGGCCTCATTCCAGGTTCCGGCAACATGTTCTACGATGCGCTCGTTCACCTCAGGCCCGGCCAGGAGTGCCGACTTGTTGGAATCGGATGTAACCCTTCGCGCCCATCCGGCGCGGCTGAGGATCAACCTCGCGCAAAGAGCGGATTGGCGAGCGTGTCGAAAACGTTCGACGCCATATCTGACGCCGAGGGCCCTTATTGTCAGCCAGTTAGCGATGGCCCATATCTTGCTCTTTGCAAGTGAAGGACGGCGGTGAAGTGGCGCCGCTCCGGCCCCAAAATATCCCAAACAAAGAAAGGAATATACATGCCTACAACGACAGAATTCCGCGATGAGCAATCGAGCGAAGTGAAACAGCCACAATCGGTGCCCACTCCTGCCGGCCAATCGGGCAGAAGTTCGCCCACGAGTTACAGAGCGTGGGTTGCGAAGGCGGCGAAACAGCCGATGGTTCTCGAAACCGTCGACCTCGGGCCGCTCGCCGACGAGGATGTTGAGGTTGCCGTCGAACACTGCGGCCTGTGTCACTCCGACCTCTCGGTATTTAACAACGATTGGGGAAATTCGCAGTTCCCGGCGATTCTCGGTCACGAGGTGGTCGGCCGCATAACCGCCGTGGGCCCCAATGCCAAGGGACTCGAGGTGGGCCAGCGCGCCGGCATCGGCTGGAATTCGGGTAGCTGTATGCATTGCCGCCAATGCATGTCCGGAAGCCATCACCTTTGCCCGCAGGTGCAACCTACCATCGTGGGCCATCGAGGCGGGTTCGCAACCCATATCCGCTCGCATTGGGCCTGGGCCTTTCCCCTGCCGGAGAAACTCAACTTCGCCGAAGCCGGGCCGCTCTTGTGCGGAGGAGTCACCGTCTTCTCGCCGCTCGTGACGCACGCAAAGCCGACGCAACGGGTAGGCATCATTGGAATCGGCGGTCTGGGGCACATGGCCGTGAAGTTCGCCGCCGCGTACGGCTGCGATGTCACTGCCTTTACATCGCGCGGAGCCAAGGCTGATGAGGCGAAGCGCTTCGGGGCAAATCAGGTGATTACCAGCGACGACGCGGCAGCCATCAAGAAACTCGCTGGCAGCCTTCGATCTCCTGATCAGCACTGTCAACGTGAAGCTCGATTGGGACGCGATCATCGGCACGCTTGCGCCGAACGGCCGCCTGCATGTCGTCGGGGCAGTGTTGGAACCCATCCCTGTTGCCGCCTTCTCCCTCATCATGCAACAGCGCAGCATTTCGGGTTCGCCGAGTGGCTCGCCGGTAACGATCGGCACGATGCTCGACTTTGCCGCACGGCACAATATTGCGCCGGAGACCGAGCACTTCCCCATGAGCAAAATCAACGAAGCCTTCGCCAGACTAGAATCGGGTAAGGCCCATTACCGCATCGTGCTGGACGCGGACTTCTGATCTGCCGGCTGACGAGACGCGTTCAAGGTTAATCAATATGAGCGTTCCACCGAAGACAGCTATTGTGACTGGGGCTTCGCAGGGAATTGGCGCGGGCGTCGTGAAAGCGTTCGTCGAACGGGGCTTCAACGTCGTTGCCAGTTCCCGGAACATGACCGGCTCTACCGAAGTCGCCGCGTCCGACCAGGTTGCGCTGGTGGATGGCGACATCGGACAGCCGGCAACTGCCGCGAGAATTGTCGAGACGGCGCTGTCCCGATTCCAATCGATCGACGTGCTGGTCAATAATGCGGGAATCTTCTTCGCCAAGCCGTTCACAGACTACACAACGGAGGACTTCCAGTCGCTGTTTTCGACGAACGTGGAGGGCTTCCTGTACATCACCCAGCTTTCCATCAAGCAGATGCTGGCCCAGAAGACGTGGGGCGAGTATCGTCACGATTACGGCGGCCCTTGCCCGCAATCCCATCCGGGGCGTCACGGCTTCTGTGCCTATGATTACCAAGGGTGGTCTCGAAACCGTTACTCAACACCTCGCGATGGAGTACGCGAAGGACGGTATCCGCGTGAACGCTGTCGCGCCCGGGGTTGTCTACACGCCGCTTCACCAGGACACGCCGAAGGACGTGATGGAAGGCCTGTCGCCGATGGGTCGGCCTTCCACCGTCCGGGACATCACGGACGCGGTTCTGTACCTGATCGACGCCGCCACGGTTACCGGTCACATCCTGTACGTCGATGGCGGCGCTCATTTCGGCCGCTGGTAATTCTGAATGGAGGATTTCAAAATGACAATAAACGGATCTACCGCCGAAGACCGTCTGGTCGAACTCGGTATTCATCTGCCGGATGCGCCAACACCTTTCGGCGCCTACGTGCCAGCGGTTCAGACCGGCAATCTGCTTTTCCTGAGCGGGATGCTGGCCACCTCGGGCCACGCGGCGACTGTAGCTGGCGTCGTGGGCAAAGACCTTGACGTCGCGGCCGGCCGGGATGCGGCTTACAGAACCGCACTCAACGCGCTGGCGCTTACGCGAAAGCAATTAGGCTCGTTGAACCGGGTAAGCCATGTCGTGAGGCTCGGCGTGTACGTTGCCGCGACGCCTGAATTCAAGGACCACGCCAAAGTCGCAGATGGAGCATCGGAGTTGTTTCGCGATGTCTTCGGCGAAAAGACCGTCTCTTCGCGCCTTGTCATCGGCGCCGCCAGTCTTCCGCTCGGTTCGCCCGTCGAACTGGAGGTCATCCTGGAAGTGCAGCCGTGATCCGAAGGCGGCCGGATTGACGGCGCGGCGCACAGTGTTGCCGGTTTCGGCAGTGCTCGCAGTGTTTCCATTGCGAGCGCAGGCGCAAAGAAAGGAACGTCCCGTGGAATACGCCACTTTTTATCGCACAGCTCAGATCGACAGCCTCTCCATCTTTTACAGGGAGGCCGGTCCCAAAGACGCGCCGACGCTTCTCCTGCTTCACGGGTTGCCCTCGTCATCACGCATGTTCGAGCCCCTCTTCAACCGTCTATCCGATCGCTATCACCTGGTCGCGCCCGACTACCCTGGTTTCGGACACAGCGATTGGCCGGACCCGAAGAAATTCGCCTACACATTCGACCACTACGCCGAGATCATGAATCGCTTCACCGAGGCGCTGAGACTCTCGCGCTACACGCTGTACATGCAGGACTACGGCGGCCCCGTCGGGTTTCGCATGGCGTTGACCCATCCGGAACGGACGGAGGCGCTCATCGTCCAGGACGCCGTCTCGCACAACGAAGGCCTGGGCGCGAACTGGGCTACGCGGCGCGCATTCTGGGCGGACCGCGCTGCCAATGAAAGCAAGCTTCGCACAAACCTCCTCTCGTTGCCGACAACGCGGACGCGCCATGTAGGGAACGATCCCAACGTGGAACGCTACGATCCGGATCTATGGACCGATGAATTTGCCTTTCTCAGCCAGCCGGCGCAAGCCGATATTCAAAGCGACCTCTTTTACGACTACCGCACCAACGTTGACGCCTACCCCAAGTGGCAGGCGTGGATGCGCGAGACGCAGCCGCGCCTGCTGGTGATCTGGGGCAAGTACGATCTCTCGTTCGATCCCGGCGAGCCGGAACGCTACCGCAAGGACGTGACGAACGCGCAAGTTCACGTTCTCGATGCCGGGCACTTCGCACTGGATACCGCCGCCGGTGAGATCGCCGCGTTGGTCGCAGCCTTTGCAAGTACTACGAGTCAAGGCGCCACGCATCCATAATAAGGGACCGCGGCATTTGCGTTGACGGACGCGTCGCCACTGCGCATATTGGTGTATACTTCGTGCGTCTGGGGGTAGACGTTTAGGGCGAGTCCGGTTGTCGTCTGGTTACCGATCCGCTCCTAATCGCTGCCGGGGAGGGTGAGACTTTGCCTAGCATCAGCATCACGAACAACACCACGCTCAATATCGTGGCGACATCGGCGGATACCAACGCGACACTGAATCGTTATCTGATCAACGACCTTAAGTTCCTGGTACTGGGTAAACCCGGCCTGACGGCTAACAGCCTCGTGGCGGATTTGGACCCAAACGGTTTTCCGCTGACAGCGGGCGCAACCGGAGCGAGCTCGTTTGCCCTGAAAGGAACGTCGCTGGACGTGTCCGTTGACGCCTCGGCGTCGCTGGGACTGCTCAAGGGCGACGACATGATGGATTTTTGGGACTCCTCCCAATTGCCTCACGACCCGGCGGTCACGGCTCTGGTTTCATTCGAGATCGAGGGAATACTGAGTGCAGGAGATTCCGCAACCGTGGACGACTTCTGCTTCGGAATCTCTAAAGGGGAAACGGTGACCTTAACCAGTTTCTGCCCTGCGGCCGCCACCGATTCGTTGGCGGTTGCGGCGAAGCGCAGCATTGCGTCGCTGACGATTCCGCATGGCGTGGACGATCTGAGAAGCCTGCCGGCAAACGCCATCTGCCGGATTGGAGCGTCGAGTTCGTTGACGTTCACCGCGAGCGTTTCGTACAACGTGTTGAACAATCCGCTGGCTACCACCACCATTGCGAAGTTGCCCTCTCTTTCCGTCAACGCTAAGGCTGGGGCCACGGTGGAAGCAACAGCCACTCACACATCCGGCCATACGATCACCATCGCCAAACTGCCGAACGGTCTCTTGCACCTTTCAGTCAGTCTCAAGAAGACGGACGATTTCGAAAGCAGCCTTACTGTTTCGGCGGGGGTCTCTGGGACGGTGGGCAGTACGGACGCACTCGCCTTTCTGTTGGCTCGCATCAGCCCCAACTCCACGGCCGAGATGGAAAAGATCCAGAGCGATCTGCCGGTCGCACAGGCACAGGAACTGAGCTGGAATATCAAAACGGCGATCGATGCGGCGCTCAGCAGTTCCCTGCAGGCTTCCTTAAAGGCGGCGCTGGATGACAAAGAATCGGAAAATCGCATCTTTCTTTACGAGATCGACTTAAGCGCGCTGGACGCGGCAGGCATGGCCGCGATACAGTCCGCCCTAACTGGGGACTTCACCGCAATCACCCGTCCTCGAGCGGCGTTGCAGGGCGTGAAGGAATTGGATTCTGCCCTTACCACCACTTCAAAGGTCACTCACACACTGACCGTCCATCTGCTCGGCATCTTTAACTGGAACAGCACCACCACCTTCATTGAGAAGTCGAAGGTGGATTACACGAAGGATACGCACGAGATCGTGCTGTCGGACGAGAAGATTCAGGTTGTAGGCAACAATCTCGATGCCCAAAAGATTCGGGAAGTTGTTTCGAGAGGCATCACACTGACGATTCCGGCATCGGCCAATACACCGGAAGCCGAAGATCCAATCCAAATGTTTTTCTTCGACCGCCAGGCATCCACCAATTCGTCCAGCATGACGCAATTCACAAATGCGCTCACGGCGACGGGTGTCTCCGCGGCGGGCAGCGCCCAGTCTTTGCTTCGCCAAGGGCTAAAGCACTATGGGAGTTCGTCGCTGTACCTGGGTTTAAGCCTGACTGCGGCGCAATGCCGGTCGTTGTTCCTCGACAATTCGCAGACTCCCTACCCTTGGACCACCTATGTGCAATATGCGTGCGCTGCGGAGGCCATCATCCTGGCCGCAGACGCGGACAATGTGGACCGGCTGAAGCTATTCCAGGCGGATATTGACTATTGGAAGCAACTCCAGGATGCCGGAGCCACGCCCAACGTGATTCGATTGCTGGCAGACCGGGGTATACGGCAGAACGCCATCGTCGATGTCATTACGATTCTCTGGTGGTCCGGTGCGATGGGGGATTATGCCAAAGCGCTGGCACATAACCAATCGCTTGTGGATGCTGGCAAGAAGGTCGTAAAGGACGGAACGCTCGGTTTCAATGAGCCATGGTTGGTGCTTGCGACGTGGTTGATGCTCGGGAAACCCGCTGTCGAGAGTATATTCCATTGCTCGCTGCTCAATCAGGCGACACCGATCGCGCGCACGGCAGGTTCATAGCGCAACAACAGGTAGAACCCGATCGGTCGTCGCTCTTTCTTATGGCGCTACAGCCCTGCGCCGGAGTTTGGCCGCTGAACCGGCTCCTCCCGTGAGTCCCGCACCGACATTTCTGGCGAAAATTTGACATTTGTGAGCGGCTGCTTGAGAAATTCTGGCCGATAAGGATGGAACAGCCGCCGTAGGCCGCGGCCGGAGGTAGTACGACTTCTGGAGAGTAAGAGTGCGCGTTCTGCGGCAAATATTTGAAAGTAAACCCGGTTACATCCAAGGAACACGGGACTCGATTGGCTTTATGAATACCGCAGTGACAGATTTCAGCCACACACCAGGGATAGTTTGATGAAACTCCGCAGCACACTCATGCAATGTCTATGGCTGGGCGCATCCCTCTTGTGCGCAGGCGGCCTGCTGGTGGGCGGACGTGCTCTCATGCTCTATGAGGGGACGCCGGGCATGCAGGCAATCGCGCCTGAAACATGGCCGCCGGGCAGTCCGATTCGTCGACCGCAAGACAGGTACTTGCTGGTGATGCTGGCGCATCCTGATTGTCCATGCACACGTGCCAGCCTGGATGAAATGGCGGAGTTGATGGCCCGACTGGACGGAAAGGTGGCCGGTTTAGTGATATTCTCCAAGCCCGAATCTCAAGCGGCCGATGTCCGGAATTCGAGCCTCTGGTCAGCGGCCGCGCGCATTCCCAACGTTTCCGCTTACCACGATCCTGACGGATCGCTCACCCTGCAACTTGGCGGGTTCGTTTCTGGCCAAGTCGAACTCTACGATTTGCGCGGGCATCTCGCCTTCAGTGGAGGGATTACCGCTGGCCGTGGCCATGTCGGCGACAATCCGGGGGTTGACGCCGTCCGAGATCTGGTTCTGCGCGGACCGTCTCCGCATGTAGTCCATACACCCGTCTTCGGGTGTTCCCTGCATAACCCAAATTCTGAGCTCTTGAAAGACGATTTGTCGTGGAAAAAGTAAGGCCCCACACCACAGAAGTAATGATTAACGAGCGTGCCGAGGAGCTGTTTCAGGCTCATCGCCGGTCAATCTATTGCCGGACCGACAAGCTATTCGCCTGGTTGATGTGCTGCCAATGGCTCGCCGCAATCGGCGCCGCATTGTGGTTAACGCCTCAAACCTGGGCCGGTCAATACAGCAAGGTGCACATTCATGTCTGGATGGCCTTGATCGGAGGCGGACTGATCACATTGATACCCGTAGCGCTTGCCTGCTGGCGCACCGGGCTGCCGATTACCCGCTACACGATTGCCGGATGTCAGATGCTGATGTCGGCTCTGCTCATCGATCTTACGGGCGGACGCGTCGAGACGCACTTCCACATCTTCGGCTCCCTGGCATTCCTGGCCTTCTATCGTGACTGGCGAGTCTTCATTCCAGCTACGACTGTGGTTGCGGCGGACCATTTCCTTCGCGGCGCCTTTCTGCCACAATCCGTCTTCGGCGTTCTGGCGGCCAGTTGGTGGCGCTGGATAGAGCACGCTGGTTGGGTGATCTTTGAAGACGTATTTCTGATCCGCTCGTGCTGTCAAAGCGTGCAGGAGATGCGCGACATTGCCAGGCAGCGCGCCCAACTGGAATCCACCAATGCGCTCGTGGAAGGTCGTGTGCACGAGCGAACGGCAGAACTGGAACAAAGCCAAAAGAAACTTCTCGAAGCAAAAGAAGCTGCGGAGGCGGCGAGCCAGGCAAAGAGCATGTTCCTCGCCACGATGAGCCACGAAATCCGAACGCCGATGAACGGCATCTTAGGGATGACCGAATTATTATCGGATACCGAATTGAGCGCCGAGCAGCGTGACCACCTTGGTCTGGTGCATCTATCCGCCGAATCGTTGCTGGCGGTCATCAACGACATTCTCGACTTCTCCAAGATTGAAGCGGGGAGATTGGATTTTGAGGAAGTGCCTTTCGACTTGCGGCAGAGCTTGGGCGAGGCAATGAAAACATTCGGATTCCGGGCTCAGCAAAAGGGACTGGAATTGATTTACGACGTGCAGCCCGGAGTTCCGGAATTCCTGGTTGGGGATGCGGGGCGGCTTCGCCAGGTGTTGGTGAACCTGGTTGGCAACGCAATCAAGTTCACGGAACAGGGAGAGATATTTGTAAGTCTCGAAGAGGAGTCAAGGTCTGAGGACGCTATCGTCCTGCGCTTCCTGGTTAAAGACACCGGTATCGGCATTCCGCTCGCCAAACAAAAGACCATATTCGACGCATTCGCGCAGGCTGACGGTTCGATGACGCGAAAGTATGGAGGCACGGGACTTGGATTGGCCATTTGCAGGCGGTTGGTGACCCTGATGGGCGGCCAGATAGGGGTCACCAGCGATCCCAATACCGGTAGCATCTTCCATTTCACCGCTCGCCTGAAGATCGCGAGCGTCGGCATCCGAAAGTCAGAGCCGCTGGCGATTGGCCAGCTTTGCGATTTGCCGGTGCTGATTGTAGATGACAACTATACGAACCGCCGTGTGCTCGAAGGAATCTTGAGCCGTTGGGGGATGAAGGTTACCACCGCGGATGGGGGCCGGACGGCCCTATTGGCGTTGGCGCAGGCTCAAAGTGCGGGAAAGCCGTTCGCGCTGATCCTTTTAGACGGGCAAATGCCCGAGATGGATGGATTTCAACTGGCGGCCCGGATCCGTACCAGCCCCGGTATGACGGGGTCCACTATAATGATGTTGACCTCGGCGGACCAGATGGGTGATGCCTCCCGCTGCCGCGATCTGGGCGTCGCAGCGTATCTCGTGAAGCCGATCCGCCAGACCGAGTTGTTCTCAGCATTCTGCAGGGTTCTCAACAAATCTGCGCAGATTTCGACGGCGTCTGCACGCAATGACGTGAAAGTCACCTCGCCTCTGTGTCGCCTCCTGGTGGCTGAGGACAATCGGGTGAATCAGACGATCGCTGTGCGACTATTGGAAAAACACGGGTACTCGGTGACCGTGGCGGACGACGGAATTGCGGCTCTGCAGGCGTTGAAGGACAATCAATTTGACTTGGTTTTAATGGATGTTCAAATGCCGAACATGGACGGCTTTGAGGCTACAGCCCGTATTCGCCGCGAGGAAAGAGAGAATGGGCAGCATATGCCGATCGTCGCCATGACTGCTCACGCACTCAAAGGCGATGAGGAGCGATGTCTTGCGGCAGGCATGGATGCCTATGTATCCAAACCGATTCGAATCGGCGAACTCCTTGCCACGATTGAAAAGGTGACTGGCCAGCGAAAAGAGGCAGATGTAGTGGCCAAGATCTAAGACGGCTGGCAGCGGCCGTCTCTATCAGATCCTAGGTGCCGACAAGCGCGTAAGAAGCTACCAACCGGCCGTTCGTGACTGACCAAATGCCCTGGATGCTCCCACCGGCGGCCAGAAAGAGCATCCCTGAAGCCAGTACGACGAAACCCATCAGCAGGCTGTACTCGATCACAGCCTGTGCGTCCTCATCGTTCCAAAACCGACGTAATAACTCCATCTCACTTCGCTCCTACACTCGTGCCGTACATGGGCAGTGAACCTAAGAGTTAGTATCGGCCCTGCTGCCTTTAGTTAACAGTCCCAGAGGTACGGCGGGCGTACCATGATTTCGGGTTCATCAGGCCTAATCTTCGTCAAAAGTACTGCCTACGACACCTGCCAATATACCGAGTATCTCCTGTCAAACAAGCTGTTCAGGGGCGCCAGCGTAACGTCCTGCTTCTGACCGGTGGTACGAAAACTCAATGGCGTCCCTGAAGGTTTGATCCAGGACTCGAGATCGGCCGCGGCCTGGAATGTCGGGATCGGGAGCGGTGGCACCGGCGGAATCGTATTCGATGCCGCCAGCGGCGACCCGGCTTGCTCGATGCCCGCAAAGCCCACGCGCAGGTTCGGACCGGTGATGTGTGCTTCCGTCAAACCTTGCGCTCCCAGGTCACCGGCCAACACCAACGGCCCATACAGGAACGCCTGAATGTTCGGATCGTCCGGCATGGCTTCCCTGCGCAGGCTCATGGGAAGCTGCATCTCGATCTTGTCGCCCGCTTTCCATTCCCGTCGCAGCGTGAGGTAGCTGCCCGGTTCGGCCGATGCGTCCACTACCTTGCCGTTCACTCTTACAGTGGCAGCGGTCTTCAGCCAACCCGGAATTCGCAATCGCATCGACATCGCTCCCGGGCGTGCAGCAGTTACGGTGAGAGTGGTGTCCGGCGATTGTGGGAATTTGGTCTCCTGCCGGAGTTTGAATGCTCGCTCCGTCCAATCCAATTCAGACGGAACGAAAAGGTTGACATACAGACCTTCACTATCCCGCCAATAGATGCTGTCATTAAGCTTGGAGAATTCTTCGACGCCCGAACCGGTGCAGCACCAGAAAGTCTGGTCTTCCGTGTTGAATGTCTTCCAAACTCCCGGCGACAGCGACAGGTAATACTGTGTATGCCCCACTCCGGGACGGATCGTGCCGATGCGGTGGTTGAGTAGCAGGTGCTCGTAGTAGTCGAAATACCGCGCATCGGGCTTCCAGGAGTACAGATGGCGCGCCAGTTTCAGCATGTTGTACGCGCAACAACACTCGGCGGTATTCACGCTGAGCTTCCATTCGGCGGCGAGCCGGCGCGGGCGGCGCGAGCCAGGCTTCGGCATTGCTGGTTCCGCCGGTGACATAGGTGCGTGCGGTGCTCACTTCATAGAAGAAGTAATCGGCGACATCGTGAAATCGGGTGTCGCCCGTGATCTCATACCGGCGAGCTGCGGCGATCGCTTGCGGTATGTGGGTGTTGACGTGAAGGCCGCGGAGTTCATCGCGCCGGGAAGCCAGCGGATTCAAAAAGCTCCTCTTCTGGAAACGGTCTCCTACCTTGCCCCATCGGTCGTTGTCGGTTGCGGCGGCCAGGCTGTATAGCGTTTCGGCGATGCCTCCGAACTCGATGGTCAGGATCTGCTGCATGTGTTCTTCGGACTGTCGCGCGGTCCACTCGTCTGCCCATGCCGACATTCCTTCGAGTATCTGCAGACGCCTGTTGATTGCCTGCCAGCCGGTACATGTCGAACAGTCCGGCCATGATCTTATGGATGGTGTAGAACGGCGCCCAGACCCGCTCACCCTTCTCCAGTCGATCCCACCAGGTGGGGGGAAACGCGCTCAGATACTGGCCGCCGAGCTTCTGCTGGCACTTGGCGAGCTCTGCCACCATGTAATCGCCTTTGGCTTTCGATTCTTTGTCGCCGCTAGCCGCCAGTTGAGCGGTCGCCGAAAGAAAGTGACCCGGGAAGTGACCCCTCAATTCGCTGGAACGTTCGCCGTTTTCCGGCTGCTCCCATCCTCCCAGCGGCTTGGCGCTACCCACGGGCAGTCCAGCATTGGCGCGAAATGTGTACAGCAGACGGTCCGCTTCCAGGCGCGACATGTAGCCGCGATTCCATTCCTGGGCATCTGCATAAACGCTCTTCGGCAGGAGGCGAACCTGCTGCATCGGAAATGGCTCGGCCCGGATAGCGATGGGTCTACGGGTGAACTGCAGGGCTCCATCGAATGGCGGCGTCTCGGGCGCGAGCGGGCGTCGAGTGCCAGGCGTGGCGGCGCCGCGAATTTGTTGGGCTGCTAGCGCCGGAGCCACCGCCCCAGCGCCGGCCGCGATGACGCCGAATCTGCGGCGGCTGAGGCCATTGGATGCTCTTCTCTTCACGGTGTCACCTCACTTTTTCCGTTCTTACGATACACAGCGGCCGCGAGCGCGTCAAGGAAAATGGAAGCGCTACCAGACTGGGTCTGATACACTCGCTCTTTGCCTGCGGAACTATATGCGTTTCTGCTGCTGGCTGCCGCCGGCTTGTTTCAGGCGGCATTCGCCCTCCCCATTCAGTTCACGCGAGGGTGGCGATGGGAACAGGTGTGGGCAGCCCAATCCGTCACTGCCAATCTTGCGTTCCCACTGCTTTGGGCGTTCGTGGTCCCTGCCGCCTTTTGGGATCATGCGATCCGCATTCCTACATCTCACTGGATTACGGCATATGGATGGGGGCTCCTTTGGGGAGCGGGCGGCATCGCCTACAGCCTGGCGTTGACCCGGCTCGGCATGGCATTCGCAAACTCGTTCATCATCGGCGTTACCATCGTCACCGGCGCGCTGCTCCCTCTTGCGGTAAACTCCGCCGCCTCTCCGACGCGGCCGATCAGCTTTATCGCAGGACTGATTCTCTGCATCATGACGACTGCTCTGATCGGAGTGTTCCGTCGGCTGGGTACTCAAAAGCCACTCATGGCGATGCCATTTCGATTGAACTCGTATGGCAAAGTGATCGCCATCGCCTTGGTCTCGGGATTTTTGTGCGCAGGCTACGGGTTGGCATTCGCTTTCAACTACGAGACGGTGCGGGCCTTCTCCGACGGCGGCGTTTCAGCACTCTCCGGATCGCTGGCGGTTCTTCTGCCCGTCTACCTGGGCGGGGCCTCCGTGGCCATCCCGGTTGCCATCGCCTGTGCGGCGAGATCGCGCAGTTTGTCCCTGTTCGTGAGCGGGAGCGCCGGCCGGAACTGGCTTCTGGCGCTCGTCATGGGCGTTTGCGCCGCAGGCACGGCAATCTGTTATAACCTCGGCAGCACCGCAAGCGGACATCCTGCTCCGAATGTTTCTTTCGCCATCTTCATGACGTTTCTTGTGTTGGGCGGTGTGGTGCTGGGCTTAGGAACAGGCGAGATGCGCGGAAGCAGGCGCGGAGCTAAGATCGGCATGATCCTCAGCGCCGGCGGCCTGGCCGCGGCCGCCAGTCTGCTGAATGCGCGCTGAGCGCACACGTCATCGACCGCCCATGGCCTGCCGCACTCGATTCGTCAAGGCGTCGGCCTTCTCCGGGTAGCCCTGCTTCTTATATACTTCCTGGAGCGCTGTGGCTGCCGATAGCAGCAGTGGATCGAGCGTCAGAGCCCGCTCCAGGTGGGCGGCGGCCTGATCTGCCTGGCCGGCCTCTAGAGAGGCCACGCCGACATCTTCCTCGGCGCTCGCACTGTCCGAAGTCAATTCCAGCACGCGACGGAAGGCCCGTAGTGCCTCGGTAGGGTTCTTCCCCAAGAGCAGCGCTCGTCCAATGCCTTTCAACACCGCGACATCGTCTGGAGCATTTCTCTGCGCGTCAGTCAACATTCGGTAGGCGCGCACCATCTGTGTGGGGGAACGGTCTGCAATACCGGCACTGAGATAAGCGAGTGCGAGATTTCGCTTTTCGAGCGCCGGCGCCGGATCGCGCCACGCTTTCAGTTCCTCCGTTGGCGGCATCGATTCCTCCGGCTCCGTGCGCTTTGTAATCCGGTGATCGGTGAACACGGTGTGCCCGCCATCCTGTGCCCGCCGGCGTGGCATATGGCAGCTCACGCAGTCCGGTGCACGAGTATGCGACATCGCCAGCTTGCCTCGATGGCATGCCGCGCAGCGGTCGTTGTAGGACTGTGCGACCATTGCGGTTTGGGCGTGAGGATCGTGACAGGTCCCGCACCACAGCTTGCCTCCGCTGCCGCGCGCGCATGCGCTTAGCGCCAGTTGTTCCGAATGGCTGATCACTTTAAATGCGCGGGCGCCGTCGCGGACGTACACCGAGAATACCTCTTCCAGCTTCTGGCCCGGACGAAAGTCGGCGAAATCCTTGCCCGAATTGGGAATGCGGGTCACGCCTGCCAGATGGCATTCCTCGCATATGCTGTCGCGAGCCGCTGGAGCAAGTTTGGCAGGGTTGACGATGGAACCGGCCACAGGCTTCCGCAGATGCTGCTCCGTCGGGCCGTGGCAGCGGGTGCACGAAATAGCCTCTTCCGCGAAGACGGGAGGCGCGTACCGGTTCGGCGTGTCCGAAACATGCACCGGGTTGCCGGAGTGGCAGAGCACGCACTCCACGCCCACCGGTCGCGTGAAATCCGGTGAGGCGATCCGTTCGTACCCTGGAGCCAGGTCGTAGGCGCGGCGATCCGTGTAATAACAAATCGGGGACTGAAAAAGATGCCCATCGACGAGGATCAGGGAACCCGCAGCGTGCTTGCCCGATCCAATGATATAGGCAACCTTATACTCTGAGACGTCGCCGGCCCGCTCCATGCGCTGCCATGTGCCCTTGCTTCCGGATCGAATGCTAAACTTTGTGCCTGAGGCAGCGGTCGTGAATGAGCCCTCCGGCTCCTTGGCAGGCTGCCTCAGCGAATTGGCCATCGCGGAGTGCGCATACCCGGCCACCTCTTTCGGGTGGCAGGACTGGCACGGGTGCGCCCGCAGACCCAAAGGGACCAGTAGAAGCGCATACCCGCACCACGACGTCATCTAGAAGAAGAGCTTAGCAGCAATCGAAACGTTTCTCGGACTGAGTTGCGATGTGGAACGGCCAAAAAGTGTGCTCGACAAATTGGCGTTAATGCCTCCCAAATTCACACGATTGAAGGCATTGTAGAACTCGAAGCGCAACTGAAACTTGAGTTTTTCCGTAATTCTGGTGTCCTTCGACGCGCTGATGTCGTTGTCCGCATAACCAGGATTCCGGAATTTTCCCCATTGCTCATTTCCCTCGGTCCCAAAAGCAGGCTGTGGGAAATTCGCTTTGGTAAACACACCGGTCAAGTAATTCTGGCGGCCGGTCGCCATCGTGTAACTGTTGACATTGGGGTAATCGTAATTGTCGCCATCGGCGTTGTAGTCTCCGCTTGTCGGAGAGAAACCCGTAAACTTGCCGTTGGCATCGCGAATCGGGTTGAATGCCGCGTTTGTGCTCACTGTGAACGGGTATCCGGTTTGCAGGATGGTAAGCCAACTCAACGTCCATCCGCCAGTGAGTTGGCCGACAAATCCGTGACCGGAATTCAACCCTTGGAACAGGTAGCTAGCCGAGATAGATACACGGTTTGGCGCATCCCATACAGATGGACCCCAGTATTGATAGGGATTAGTGGGCACTGGGTACACTTGCGTATCGTCTTTGGACGAGGATCGTGTGTAGGAAGCATTGATAAACCCGGTTTTGGCGAAACGCGTTCGAAGGCCGACGGTTAAGGCATCGAATTGCGACTTGCGATCGTTTTGAGTGTAGCTGATGGAGCCGAAACTGGGATTCAAACGTGTCGGAGCGGTGCTGTTGTTCTGAATGAGGTCGCCATTGAAGACGTTGATATCCTGGCCGTAGCTCACACTGAACTGCTGGCCGCCGCCCGAAAGCATGTCGCGGCCGCGAGAACCCGAGTAGCCCAGGGACACCACGGTATCTTTGACAATCTTCCGGTCAACATTCGCCGAGAAGGTGTACAAAATCGGCGTCTTCAAATTAGGATCGATGGCGCCGATACCGGGTGACAGGCCGACGATGCCGCCATGGGCGTCGAGTTGCCCGCCGGCGATGACCGGATAGGTAAAGCCGAATGGAGGAACGTTGCTGTTACCCAATACGAACAGCGGAGCAGGCGTAGACGTGGCGAAAAATGTGGGATAGATCGGTCCCGGCGGACTACCGCGCATCTCCTCCTGCGAATTGGCCGGCGTCACCCAGTTGTGGAACATGCCGACGCCGCCCCTAAGAACCCAGTCGCCCTTCTTAGTCGGATCCCAGGACACGCCCAGGCGCGGGCTCCACGCTGTTTGCGCGCCATTGAATACATCGTTTTTCGTTACGATCTTGCCGTTCGCAACCTGCTGTGCGAGGGTCGAACCCTGTCCCAGATTGAAGTTGCCGAATACGGTGTTGGCAGAGCGCGAATAAGGATTGCCATAATCGTCAAACCGCACGCCATAGGTCAACGTGAGGTTGGGCTTCACTTTCCATGTGTCCTGAATGAAACCGCCGAAGGTTTTCGAAGCGGCATTCCAATCCCACAATACCGGCTTGCCTGTGATCGGGTTGTAAGCCACACCCGTCTCGTTGAAAGGCTTGTCCATCGCCAGATCCAGCAGACTGTTGAACTGGAACGTCGGTTGAGCGTGCGGGCCCTGGAACTGCTCCACGTCATCGCCGAACCAAGCCTCAAATCCCGCCTTAAATTCGTGAGTGCCGCGGATATGTGTCAACACGTCGCGCCAGTGATAATTGTGCTGAATGAAATCGCCTGCCGCGAAGCCGTTGCCAAATCCACCCGACCCCGTCACGTTGATCAACGGAACGCTGAAAAGACCGGTCTGCGGCTGAATGCCCTCATCGCGCATATATCCGAAACTGGCTTCGTTCACGGTCGTAGGTGAGAAGGTGTGGGTTTCGCTGAACTGGTAAGCATTCAAAATGAAGTGATTCGTGGCGGCGAAGGCAGGCCGGATAGCTGGCCCTCCAGTATCGAGAACCGAACGGTACACGTTGCCGTAGACTCGGTCATTTTTGAAGTACTTGTCGATCCGGATATTGAACTGGAGCGCGTTGCGATAATTCGTCCCGTTGAAGATACCTGAGTCAATCATGGGCGTGTCGCACGGCAGGTTGGCCGTGGCAGCGGTGCCGCAGGTCCCAGGGAAAACGGTCGCCGCCGTGGCCGTCACGCCCGTCGTGGTGGCATTCGAGGCCGGATAGCTGGTCAGGATTTTGGTTCCCAGCGTATTCGGAAAATTCGCCTTAGCCCAAGCTGTGAATGCGGGATCCTCGTAGGTCTGAGTGCTATTCCCAGTGGACGTGGATGCGCGGAACGGCTCAATCGCAAAGAAGAAGAAAAACTGGTGGTGGGGAACGATCGGTCCGCCGATCGTCGCGGAGACATTGTTGCTGTGGTAGGGCGAGTATTTGTGAACAAACTCTGTTCCGGCGAAAAGTTTTTGATTGGTGAAGTAGTCGCTCGCTGTGCCGTGCAATCCGTTGGTGCCGGATTTCGTAGTCATGGCCATCTGAGTAGAACTGGCCCGGCCGTATTCGACACTGAACGTGTTGACTTGAACGCTGACCTCTTGCACCGAATCTGGATTAGGCGTCAGGTTGAGCACGCCCGGCCGAATCGCGCTGGTCACATCCAGGCCGTCCACGGAGTACATGTTGCCGACACTGCCGGCGCCGTTGGCACTTGCGTCCACCTGCGTCTCCGTCGAAAAATTGTCGACGCCCGAGCCGGGACTACCGCCTGTGACTGTTCCGAGACCGACCACTCCAGGCGCGATAGTAATCAGCGAAATCATATTGCGGCCTGCCAGCGGGAGATTCGACAGTGCCTGCGTTTCAAGTGTTACCTGGTTGCGGCTCTCGGCTGCATTCAGTACGGGCACCTGGCCGGTGACCTCCACCGTTTGCGTCGCGCCCGCCAACTGCATGGAAACCGGAACGTTCAGGTTCTGGCTGGTTTCGAGCGTAAAGGCCACGTTGGTGGTGCTGAAGCCTGCTGCATCCACCGTGATCTGGTAAGCGCCAGGAGCCAAACTGACAAACCGGTAGTTACCCTCGGAATCCGATGCAGCGTTGGTGACCACGGCCGTTTGTGTATTTTTCAGTTGCACCTTTGCGTTGGGAACCACAGCGCCGGCCGGGTCCTGGACTGTGCCCTGGATGCTGCCGCTGAATTGTGCCCAACAAGAGGCGCTCAAAAATGTGAAGAAGGCGAAAAACCGGGCGACGCCCCGGGGCGAACTTGGCCACATACAACTCTCCTCCCGCCGCCACATTGACTAAGTGGCCGCGACCCAAAACCGAGCGAGGTTTGACCCTCTTACGACAGCATTGGAAGCGCTACCGCAAATTTGAGACTAGAGGGTTTATACTACGAGTCCTGGGGCAAGTCAATGAAAATCTTGAAAGGGCTTACACGAGCCCTGTGCAGTACCGGAATCGCTTTCAGATCCGCTTTTCCCCCGACCTCTCGAAACCTTGGGAAGGCACGATGCCGGATTGCTCATTGACGGTAACAAGTTGGTTGGCCGCCAATTTGTTAAATGATTGTCGATGGCCGTCGGGCCAGCGGATCTCGAGATCAACCGTGCCGATGTCGCCCAGTCCGAAATGCAGCCTGCGGTCATCGACGGACAGGTAGCTGGATTGCGCCAACACCTCTTGCGCCTGCACGTGTCCCCCGTACTTCACCGTGACGCGCGCGCCAATGGCGCTGCGATTGGATTTCATCCCCACCAGCTTGACTTTGATCCAGTGGGGATCTCCCTTGATGTCGTTGCGGAGCAGGGAAGGCGGCTCGTTCAGATTAACGATCAGGATGTCCAGATCGCCATCGTTGTCGAAATCGCCGAACGCGCAACCGCGGCTGGAGTGAGGCGCCGCAATGCCTGGCCCGGCCTCGGTGAAAAGCTCTTCAAACCGTCCGCTTCCCAGATTGCGGAATAGTACGGCCGGCGTCCGATACGGATACTGCGGCAGCTTCTTTTCCACTTCGGGGTACACGCTGCCCGTGACCCAGAACAGATCGGGTTGCCCATTGTTGTCGAGGTCCACGATGCCTGCTCCCCAACTCACGAAGCGAGTCTCCACCCCGAGTCCGGCGCGGATGGTGACATCGAGGAAGCCCGCCTTCTTCTGGTTCGCATACAACCCCGGCGTATCTTCCGTGAAATGGGTTTTCAAAATATCCAACTGGCCGTCGAGGTTGAAGTCGCCGACTCCGAGTCCCATGCCCGCCTGTTCCTGTCCGTCTTCGTTCAGGGCCACACCCATTTCCAGGCCGGACTCCTTGAAGGTGCCATCGTGATTGTTCAGAAACAGAAAGCTGGGGGTGGAATCGCAGGCCACGTAGATATCAGGCCACCCATCGTCGTTGAAGTCGGCGGCAACCGCTGTCAGGCCGTAACTGCCAGTCGCGGCCGCGATCCCGGATTTGACGCTGACGTCCGTAAAGGTGCCGTCTCCGTTGTTGTGGTAGAGCGAGTGGGTGTCCGAAGGCAAGCCGCGCGGCCCGCAATTCACCAACACGCCTTTGAAATTGCAGTCGGGAGCATGTCCGGCCGCGGAGATTTTGTCAGGATCGAATTGCAAGTAGCGGGAAACGAAAAGGTCCAGCTTTCCATCGCGGTCGTAATCCACAAATGTGCAGCCTGTGCTACAGCGGATTTTGTTATCCCAAAGGCCGGCTTCGCGTGTCACATCCGTAAACGTGCCGTCGCCGTTGTTCCGGTAGAGGACGTTATGTCCCCAGTAGGTAATGAAGATGTCTTCGAAGCCGTCATTGTTGTAGTCGGCAACAGTTACGCCGCAGGCCCAGCCGAGCCTGGTCAGCCCCGCTTTCGCCGTCACATCGGTAAAAGTGCCGTCGCGATTGTTGTGGTACAGCCGGTTCGTCGTGCCTGCTGGCGCGCCTTCCCAACGCGTGCCGGAGAGCAGAAAAACATCGAGCCAGCCGTCGTTATCGTAATCGAGGAACGCGGCGCCGCAGCCAATGGCCTCCAGGATGTAAGCATTGGCATCGACGCCGCCATAGACCACGGGCGCAGTCAGTCCCGCTTTCGCCGCCACGTCGCTGAACCAGGCGTTGAAAGGCAGTCCGGAGGCCTTCGATCTCGGTGTTGCCGCCACGCCGCGCGTAGACATTTGGGCGCGGGCAGCCAGTGGCGCCGCAAGCAGACCCATGCAGGCCCGGCGCGTGAAGCGCCTATCGTTCATAAGCCATGCTGTTCCAACGAAGCTCGTTCCGGAACTGCCGGAGTTGCGTGGCGCTGTCGATGCACAGGAATTCCAAATCCGCGATATCGGCGAAGTCCTGCAAGTGTTCCACCGTAAGCGACTGACTGAAGCCGGTGTGGTGCGCGCCTCCCGCATAGATCCACGCGGCGGCGGCCGTCTGAAGATCGGGCCTGGGCACCCAGACGGCCCTGGCGACGGGCAACTTCGGCAACGGTTGATCTGGTTGCACCACATCGATTTCGTTGACGATCATGCGGAAGCGATTTTTCATCTGAACGATCGATGCATTCACGGCGGGGCTTGACGGCGCCGTGAATACTAACCGGACTGGGTCGCCTTTGCCACCGATCGACAAGGGATGGATTTCGAGTGACGGTTTTTCACTGGCGATAGTGGGGCACACTTCCAGCATGTGCGCGCCCAGTACTTTGGCGGGAGTCAGGAAATCGTAGGTGTAGTCTTCCATGAAGGAAGTGCCGCCGGGTAGTCCGCTGCTCATCACCTTCATCGCACGGACCAGGGCAGCCGTCTTCCAATCTCCCTCGGCGCCAAACCCGTACCCGTCCGCCATCAGTCGCTGGACGGCGATTCCGGGCAACTGTTTCAGGCCGTTGAGATCCTGAAACGTGTCGGTAAATGCGCCAAAATCCCCGTCCTTCAGGAACGCACGCAAACCCAACTCGATGCGCGCGGCGTCTCGCAATTCCGAGCGGCGCTCGCCATGAGGCCCGAGCGCGTCGGCCACCGCGTACTGGTCGTCGTATTCGCGGACCAGACGGGCGATGTCGGCATCTGAAACCTGGTCAATAGCGCGGGCCACATCGCCCACGCCATAGCCATTCACCGCGTAACCTAAGCGCGCCTGCGCCTCCACCTTGTCCCCTTCGGTCACCGCCACCTCGCGCATGTTATCGCCGATGCGCGCAATCTTTAAGCGGCGGGCGTCGTACGTCGCGGCGGCGGCCCGAGTCCATGCTGCCAGGCGCGCCTGTGCCTCAGCGTCCTGCCAGTGCCCGACAATCACTTTCCGATTGAGCCCGAGCCGTGTCACCAGGTATCCAAACTCGCGATCGCCATGCGCGGACTGATTCAGGTTCATGAAGTCCATATCGATGGAACTCCACGGTAGATCGCGATTGAATTGCGTATGCAGGTGCGCCATCGGTTTCGCCAGCGTCCGCAAACCTGCCAGCCACATTTTGGCCGGCGAGAAGGTATGCATCCAGGCGATCAGGCCGATGCATTCTTCCGAACTGTTCGCATCCGCGCATAATTTCGCGATGGCGTCGGGCGTGGCCAGCACCGCCTTGAAGACAACCTTGACCGGAATCGCCGGGCTGCGCGATAGAGTGCAGGCGATTTCCCGCGAGTGCTCAGCCACGGTGCGAAGCGCGTCTTCACCATACAGATGTTGGCTTCCCGTAACGAACCACGCTTCCAGCGTCTTCAAATCGGTCATCTTCTGGTCCCCTCACTTGCAGTGCCTGATTCTGATAGCGCTTTCAGGCCTCGGCACAGAGGATTGTACGTCTGTGCGCCTGACACGTCAATCAAGAGGGCGCGGCGCTGACGCTGCAGCCGGGCAGTCGCCGGCAGTTTTTGAGCTATGCTGCCAAGTGGGATTCTGCAAGTTTGGGTATGATCAAAAGCCATGCGATGGTGAGTGCGATTTTCGCGTGGACGCTCTGTGCGCAACCTGCCACGCAGTCGATCACATCGGCTATTCGCGAAAAGCACTACGACCAGGCTTTGGAGTTGGCCAGGCACGCGCTCGAGAGCGCTCCCGACGACGTTCAGATCCTGACGCTGCAGGGGCTCGCCTTCAAGGCTCTGGGGCAAAATCCGAAAGCGCTCACGGCGTTTCAGCATGCGTTGCGAATTTCTCCGGCGTATCTGGCCGCTCTTGAAGGCGCGGCGCAGATCGAGTATGCCGCCGGGAGCAAGGAAGCTATACCGCTGCTCGACCGTTTGTTGAAACTGCGGCCCGACGAACCGACGGCCCACGCAATGCGCGGCGTCATGGCCTGGACCCAGAGCGACTGCACTACCGCGGTGACCCATTTCGAGCGCGCGCGGCCTGTGATGGCATCCCAACCGGACGCCCTAAGGGAATACGGAGTCTGTCTGGTCAGGCTGAACCGGCTCGAAGCCGCCGCGGGAGTCTTTCAGCAGATTGTGTCCGCCAGTCCGGCAGACCGCGGCGCACGGTACTCCTTGGCATCGGTGCAAATCATGGCGCAGAAGTCTCAGGCCGCTATCGATTGCTTACAGCCCCTTCTCACTGCCGCCGAACCCGACGCGGAAGCCCTGGCCATCGCATCATCGGCTTACGAGGCGCTCGGAGAGACACCGAATTCTGTCAGCACGCTGCGTCAAGCAATTGTCCTTTCGCCGCGAAACGTCCGGTATTATCTCGATTTCGCCAATCTGAGCTTCGCGCACAAATCATACGACGCCGGCATTCAGATGGTTGGCGCGGGGCTGAAGCTGTCTCCTGAATCCCCGCAACTTCATCTGGCGCGGGGCATTCTTTACGTGCAAACCGGGCAGATCGACCAGGCGGACGCCGATTTCGCCGCCGCCGAACGCGTGGACCCTGCACAGCCGGGAACTGCCGATGCGCGCGTTCTCGAACTCCTGCAGCAAAACAAGATGGAAGAGGCGGTTGGGTTAGTGCGGGAGGAATTGAAAGGCCGGCCCGCGGATGCGTTCCTGTATTACCTGTTGGCTGAAGTGCTCAACTGGCAGGGGCCAGCGGCGGGCACTCCGGAATTTCAGCAAGCGCTGGATGCTGCCGCGAAGGCAGTTCAACTTCAGCCCAATCTCAAGCTGGCGCGCAATCTTCTCAGCAGGCTCTACCTGGATTCCGGCAAGGTGCAACTTGCCATTGAACAATGCCGGCAGGTGTTGCGCGACGATCCGCAGGACCCGGTGGCGCTCTACCGTCTCATCCGCGCCCTTAAGCTCTCCGACGATCCGGAAGCCGCCAAACAGGTGCCCGATCTTCTGCGGCGATTCAACGAGGCCCGTCAGTTGGCTAGCCGTCAAGATGCGCAGCAGAATCGATACAAGCTAGTGGAAAAGACGGCGGCTCCAGGAAAGTAACTCCCTACTGGAACCGGTTTCGGATTCAGGCATAACGTCGCGGCCTGAACCAGTTATTGGAGTGCACTGGAAGCGATTCCAGGTTATGATGCTTCCATGCAATTCCGTCACGTGCTCATTGCCAGTAGCCTTCTTCTTGGCTATTCGGTATCCGGCGCCGGGCAACAAGCTCTTTCGCGAGATTATCCGGTGAAACCGGTTCCATTCACCGACGTGCACTTCACGGACACGTTCTGGCTTCCGCGTATTGAGACCAATCGGAAAGTCACCATTCCCTTCGCCTTCCAGAAGAGCAAAGAGACCGGGCGCGAGTACAATTTCGAACGCGCCGCCGCGGTGCTCAGAGGCGAAACAGTGGCTGACAAAACCCCTCCGGGTTACCCGTTTGACGATACAGACCTCTACAAGATCATCGAAGGCGCTGCTTATACGTTGAGTGTGGTCCCCGATCCGAAGCTCGAAGAGTACGTGGACGGGTTGATCCGCAAAATCGGCGCGGCCCAGGAACCGGACGGATATCTGTACACCACGCGCACCATCGACCCGCTGCACCCGCACCCCTGGTCGGGAACGCAGCGCTGGGAAAAAGAGGAGGTGCTGAGCCACGAATTGTATAATCTGGGACATCTCTACGAAGCGGCCGTGGCCTATTACCAGGCTACCGGGAAGCGCCAGTTGTTGGACATCGCATTGCGGACAGCGAACCTGCTGGACGGCACTTTCGGGCCGGGCAAGCAGGTGATCTGGCCGGGCCACCAGATCGCCGAAATGGGATTGGTCAAGCTCTATCGCGTGAGCGGTGACAGCCGCTATCTGAATCTGGCGAAGTTCCTTCTGGATTCGCGCAACCACGGCAGCGCTTATAACCAATCCAACATACCGATGGTGGAGCAGAGCGAAGCTGTGGGACACGCTGTGCGCGCTACCTACATGTATTCTGGCATCGCCGACGTCGCCGCCCTGACCGGCGATGCCGCTTATACCAAAGCCATCGACCGCCTGTGGGAAAACGTATCCGGCAAGAAGATGTATATCACGGGCGGCATCGGCTCGACTGCCGAAGGGGAGGCTTTCGGTTCCGATTATGAACTGCCGAACATGAGCGCCTACAACGAAACCTGCGCCGCGATCGGTCACGACTACTGGAATGAGCGCCTCTTCCTATTACACTCCGATGCCCGCTACATCGACGTGATGGAAAGAACGCTCTATAACGGCCTGATCTCCGGCGTTTCGCTGGATGGCAAGAGCTTCTTCTATCCCAATCCGCTCGAATCGAGCGGTCAGCATGAGCGCAGCCCCTGGTTCGGCTGCGCGTGCTGTCCCGGCAATATTACGCGGTTTTTGGCCTCGGTTCCGGGCTACGTCTACGCGCAGCAAGGTGACAATCTTTACGTCAACATGTTTGTCGGTAGCACGGCCAATATCAAGCTCGAGCATGCCGCCATGCAGTTGGTTCAGCAAACCCAGTACCCATGGGATGGCGCCATCCGCATGACTGTTACTCCAAAGGAAGCCGCCCGCTTTGCGATCCATGTCCGCATTCCCGGTTGGGCTCGCAATGAGGCGTCGCCGGGGGATCTCTACACTTTCACCGACAAGAACGATTCCACCGCCACGCTGAAAGTCAACGGTCAACCGGCGCCGCTGAAAATCGAAAAGGGCTATGTCGAGATCTCCCGGCAGTGGAAATCGGGCGATACCATCGACCTGAACCTGCCGATGCCAGTTCGACGTGTGGCGGCGAACACCGCAGTCGCGGCCGATCGGGGTCGTGTGGCCTTTCAGCGCGGTCCCATCGTCTATTGCGCCGAGTGGCCCGACAATGCCGGCCACGTCCGGAATCTGGTTCTGCCGCGTAGCGCCGTTTTGAAGGCGCAGTTCCAGCCCGAGTTGCTGAAGGGTGTAGTGCGCATCAGCGCCAGCGGAGTCGCTCTGACCAACGGCAGCGATGGCAAGGTCCACCGCAAAGATCAGGTGATTACGGCCATTCCCTATTACGCTTGGGCCCACCGCGGTGCGGGCGAGATGCTGGTTTGGCTTCCCGAGACGGAGGCTGCGGGCCGCCCGCTGCCGATCCCGACTATTGCGACGAGCGCGACCGTGACCTCATCCGTTCCGAAGAACGCGGGCGCTCTCCATGATGGCGAGACGCCGGCCAAGTCGCGGGAATACAACCCATACGGTGACTTCGACTGGGCGCCCAAACTCGGAACTGCCGAGTGGGTGGAGTATCGCTTCGCGAAGCCTACCCAAATCTCCTCCACTTCGGTGTACTGGATCGATAGCGCCGATTGCCCGATTCCCCGATCCTGGCGGATCCTCTATAACGACGGGAAGACCTGGCAACCCGTGGACAACCGCAATCCTTATGGCGTGTCACAGAACCAATTCAACGATGTACGATTCGCGCCGATCGTCGCGACGGGGCTTCGCCTGGAAGTTGCCCTTCAGCCGGATCACACTGCCGGCATCCATGAATGGAAGGTCGAATAGCGCCTGCTCTCTGGCCGCGTTAGGCTAAGATATACCGATAAACGGAGTACGGTCAGGGGCGTCATGGGATGAGGCTTCAGGATGTTGCCAAAAATGCCGGTGTGGGAACGGCCACGGTTTCCCGTGTTCTGAACGGCCATCCGGATGTGAAAAGTTCAACCCGCGATAGGGTCCTTCGCGCCATAGAAGAGTTGAAATACCGGCCAAACCTGCATGCCCGCACTCTTGCAGGCGGACAAAATCGAATCCTGGGCGTGGTGCTGGCCAATCTGTATAATCCCTTCTTCGCCGATATTTGCCAGGCGATCGAAGTCAACGCCGTACGGCGCGGTTACGAGATCGAATTGTCTAATGCGCACACGGACATCAAAGAGGTGCTGACTTGCGTGCGCCGCTTCCTGGGGCAGAAGGTTTCCGGACTGGCGCTGTTCCCTGAGACCGATCCAGGGATTTTGGAGGAATTGCGGGAAGCCAAGATCCCGGTGGTGCTGCACGATTCGGGCGAAGCCGGCGGCAACGTCACCGCGATTCAATTCGATCATCGCAAGGGAATGCGGATGCTGATGGACCTTTTATATGCTCTGGGACATCGGCGTATGGCCTTCATTTCGGCGCCGCGTCGCCTGCCGCCAACCGAAGCCCGGCGGCTTGAGTTCCTGGAAACGGCGTCCCGCTATTCGGTAGAGGCGCGCACTCTGGCGCCCGTAACGGATGGGTTTGCGGGCGGCCGGGAAGCCACGCGCGATCTGCTGCGCTCCGGCTTTGAACCCACTGCCATCCTGTGCGTGAATGACTGGATCGCCATCGGCGCAATCCGTGAGCTACGGAATCGCGGCCTTTCGGTGCCCAGTGACGTCTCGGTTACTGGATTCGACAACATCACGCTTTCCGAATTCTGTTGTCCCTCCTTGACCACGATTCATATTCCTCGAGGCGAGATCGGCCGTCTCGTGGTGGAGGCCTTGATACCCGACGCGTCGGGCGCTCTGCTACCCGCGAGGCAGATCTGCCTCGATCCCGAACTGGTGGTGCGGGAATCCACCGGCGCCGCTCGTTAGAATCTGAATTTCGCAGCTAGCTGCAAAATGCGCGGGTCAGCGGCGCTCTGGATCTTGCCGAACGCAGACGAACTCAGCGAACTCACCGGCAGGTTGAGATTGGTGTGGTTCAGCAAATTGAAGAACTCGAAGCGCAACTCGAAGCGCTGGTGCTCGCGAATCTGGAATGACCGGGTCACGTTGGCGTCGAGTCCGAAGTATCGCGGCCCAATCAGACTGTTATATCCGGCGTTGCCGAATGTGCCGAGAGGGTTCGCGACGAATGCCGCGGGGTTGATCCAGACGAGCGAACTCTTATCCTGCACATATGGATTTCCCAGCACGTTGGGGCGATCCTGACGCACGCCGGTTAACGAGTTATCCACTCCAGTCAGGGGCGTGAAAGGAAATCCGCTATGGGCGGAGATCAGCGTGCCCAACTGCCAGTTGCCGAACAGTTGGTTCTGAAGGGAATTGGCGAGCCTGGGCATTTCATACACGAACGACGTAGTGAAGTTGTGCCGCAGGTCGAAGTCGCAAGGTCCAACATCCCCGTTTCGATTGGCGGGATTCTGATACTGGGCCGAGCCAATGTTATTGCGGTTGCCGTACGTCTCCGCGTTTTGCATGCAGTGCGACCAGGTATAGACAGAGAGCAGGGTGAAGTTCTGGCTGAAGCGGTGCTGCGTCGAAAGCCTCAAGGCATTGTAGTTGGTGTTCACGCCATCGTCCGCCAGCGTGACATTCGAATAAAAAGGCCCCTGGACAGGATCGATCAAAGTAAGCAGCCGCCGCTGCTGCGTGTTGGCAACGGTGGACGCTCCGGGAATATACACCGCCGGATTGGCTTCTATGGACGTCCGCAGGTGAGTCGCCTTGTTGCCCAGGTAAGCCGCTGTTACTAACCAGTTGCTGGTGATCTGACGTTGATAACTCAGATCCCACTGCTGGTGATACATGTGATGCAGGTTCAGTGGGAAGGTGATGTACTGGCCTGAGGCAGGAAAGACCGCATTGGGCCCTGGCGGATAAGGCGAGGGGAAGGGATTGCCTCCCGGGTAGCCTAGAAACGGATTGGAGAGGCCGCCTACCGGGGCAGTCAGGGCAACGGTATTGCCCCATGGCGCCGACGCCCCGAAGTCCCTCGCGGTGAATGTCTCAGGTTCATCAAAGAAAATGCCGTACGAGGCGCGGATGCTTTGGACGCCCTTGCCGGACGGGTCCCATGCGAGGCCCACGCGCGGCGCAAAGCCGACCCAGTTGCCGTTGGCGTACGCTTCGGGCGTGTTGCCGTCGCCGTGAAACATCAGGCCCGCCGGAGCGTTCGGATACACAGTCGATTTCTGACCAGCCAGGAACGCGGGCATCGAGAAATGCGAACCGCGCGCCAGAATGTCGTGCTCCGGCAGGGATGGCTCCCAGCGGAATCCTAAATGGACGTTCAGCCCCTTGGCCAGTTTGACATCGTCCTGCACGTAAGCCCCCCAGTATTTTTGGCGCAGGCCCGCCTGGAATGGATTCCCCATGGAGAGCAGACTCGCGCGGCCCAGCAGGAAATCGGACAGTGCGTCATTCGAGAGGGAGCCGTTGAAAGTCCATTCGCCATTCGCCACCGAAATATTGATCTCGTCCATCTGCATTGCGATGGCTTCCACGCCGAGGATGATGTGGTGGCGCCCGCGAATCAGATCCACATCGTCGGAGACCTGGGTGGAGTTTCGGACGAACGTGGCGGGTGCGTTGGAGCCCCCGCCGACCGTGAATTTGTTGGAGACGGTGAGATCGATGAAGTGAGGATACGCATTGAACATGTTGGAGCCGAGGGAAACCAGGTTGGGCATCTGCGGCGACACGGCGCGATTGTTGATCAGCCGCGTATAGGTCAGGTGCGCGGAGTTCACCAGACGGCCCGTGGTGTACTGGTCCGCAACGGTGGCCGAAGTGGCGCGCTCTTCCAGACCAGACCGCGTTGTGGTGAGAATGTTGTTGGTGTAGATCACCGGGTTATCGTAGTCGGCCACGAAGAAGCGGCCGAACAGCGAGTTTCGCGAACTCTGTAACCAGTCCACACGCGCCACGTCCTGGTTCTCATTGTTCGGATTGGGGATGGCATAGACGATCTGGCCGCAGGGGTCAGACGACACGGGCATCAGTTTGGCCAACGCGACCGCAGGCGCGCTGAAGAGGTTCGGGGGAATGAAATTATTGGGATAGGGTTGTCCCGTGATAGGGTCTTTGAGCGCCACGGCCTTGTGGCTTGATTGGCAGGCTGCCGATTCCAGCGTGCTGAAATCCCCGCTTAGCGCGTCCTGCGTAGGAACGAAACTGATGGTCTGCGGCGGCGCAGTGCGCGTGCGGGTGGCCTGGAATCCATTGAAGAGGAAAATCTTGTCTTTGCGGATGGGGCCTCCCACGGTGCCTCCAAACTGATTTCGGCGCAGTGAATCCTGCGTCGGCGCGAAGAAGTTGCGCGCGTTGAGATCGCCATTGCGCACGAACTCAAAAAGGCTCCCGTGGATCTGGTTGGTTCCCGATTTGGTGACCGCATTGACCACGGCATAAGGGTGTAGACCGTATCGTGCGGAGACACCGTTGGTCTGTACGCTGAATTCCTGCAGGGCATCGGGGAAGGGAAATGGCAGGTTGACGTTGGAGTGCGTATCGTTGTGGTCGGCGCCATCCAGCAGGTAGTTGTTGCCATTCTCCTGGCCCCGGCGACCGAGACTCCCACCGAGCTTACATAATCGTGCGTGGTGATGAAGCGTCCAGCGGCGCCTGGTGGCACACTGGCGCCGCCCGAGAGGAGGATCAGATCTGTGGCTTGGCGTCCGTTGAGAGGCAGATCGACGATACGCCGCTGATCGATGACCTCTGAAACGGAAGTGTCCTGCGTTTCCACCATGGCGGCGTTCGCCGTGACCAGCACATCCTGGGTCACCGCTCCCACCTGGAGTTTCACGTTGATCTGTACGTTGTTGCCTACCTGCAGGGTGATGCCCGACTGCATATAGGTGCTGAACGCGGGCGCGGCTACTTCCAGGCGGTACGGGCCCACCGGCAGGTTTGGCAGAACGTAACTGCCGGTAGTGCTGCTCGCGGTGCTGAGAACCTGACCTGTCTCGGTCTGGATGGCTCTCACCTGCGCGTTGGGAACGGCAGCGCCGGTAGCGTCTGTGACTTCACCCTGAATGGTTGCATTCGCCACGGCTTGGGCCGCGAGGCGGGATGGGAATGTAAGCAGAACGGCAGCGGCAACGAAGCCGCCGATCACGAATCGTCTCATGGATTCCGCTCCTTTTGTTTCAACTTACCCAGGTTGTTTGCTAAAGATCTCCCTCAACGTCTCGCCCGCGGCTGCCAGATTGGCATTCCACATTTCCACGTACTCGCGAGACAGCACTACTCCGTCGGCTCCAGCGCCGAATGCGGCTCGCACGGCCTTACGGACGTCGTCGGGCGTGGTTCTCTTGTCCGTCCTCTTCGTGGGCACATCAATGTCGATGCCGGGGTAGATCTTGACCTGTCCCTGGACGCCCGCGACGGCGCGTTTCGTCTCTCTCGCGACGTAATCAGCTGAGAGCCCAGAGAGGTGCAACTCGTCGTATGGGCCTTCCTGGTAGTTCATGATCTTGTAGTAGAAGGGCAGGAAGTCCTTGGGGCTGGCATCGTGAAAGACCGTGGCGCTCAGGCGGTCGAGATAGGACGCCATGCGCGGACCGGCCGCATTGTTGTAAGTGGCAAGTTTCAAATAGTCGGTGTAGTCCTTGGTGCGCGAGTAATCCTCTTCGGCCTGGTAGAACGGGCTGAAACTCATGTTCTGCATGATGTGGAAGCCGAACGGCTTCTGGGGAGCGATGGACTTGCCGATTCCATACATCTCGCTCCGCACCTCGTGGTAGGTATCGGTCCACAGCTTCTCCCAACTCAGGATTTCCGGATACTCCAGCAACAGCCGCCAGAAGGTCACGAAGTACCCGTCCACGGGACGCTGATCCTGCCCGGCGGCACGGAACAGGCGGTCCAGTTCGCGATAGCCCTGTTGGGCGCGCGCCACGGAAATGCCGCGATTGCGCGCTTTGGCCTGGCAGTATTCGCAGAAGCACGAGATGCCGGCGGTGCTCCATGTGCCGCCGATCATGTTCTGAAACGGTCCCATGCGCTCGCAGCCCCAGGCGATGCCATCGACTTGGTCGGGATAGCCGTTGAGCAGGCTCTCGATCTTGCCGCCCAGGTGAGCGCGATAGTCGGGATGGTTGAAGCACGGGCTGGTGGTGCGCCGGCCATAGACATCGATCTCTGTCACCTTCGTGAAATTCGCAATGCTGCGATTCATGATCGGCACGGCGTTGTTGTAATCCCAGGCGAAAAAGTCCATGCCCCGCGCCTTGACCTTGGCGGCCACGTCAGAGATCACATTGAATTTGCCGTAGTCGGGCGAACGGAAATCCTTGAGGATGGTGTCTCGAAAATACTTGGGGTCGTAGTCGTAGAACGCGCCGCCGACGAACTCCGGGCTGCCCGGAACGCCGTGGTCGGGGAGCGGAATTGTTCCCTCGCGCGTCATTCTCGATTCCGAATAATCGTAGGTGTATGCCCAGACGGTGTTGACCGCGCCCTTTTGCTGAACGTTGTCGAGCAGGCGCTCGACACCCTCGTCCACCCAGGCATAGGGTTTGATCTGGATCGCCACGCAATTCTTGCGATTGTTGACGGCCCTGCGGTTGGTTTGCGGCGCAGGCCGGGCCTGCGGGCTCACGGCTTGTGTCAGAAACGCGGCGCACGCAGAGCATAGTCGGAAGAACGCGCGGCGTCCTACAAACTCGGGCTTCATGACGGATCCCCTTCCTGTCGTGTAAGCGCTTTCTGTATTTGATGCGATCGTCATTGTATTGTCAAGCGGAATGATGGCGGCAGGCCGATCATTTAACGGTTTGATCACGATTGGCGTTGACGGGCGGAATGCTGGGACGTACAATCGCTCGTGGGTTCTGGGAACGCTTCCATCCTCCCAAGAAAAACAACAAAGGACAGCCGACCATGAAGATTTCTCGCCGGGCTTTCGGACTTTCTTTGGCCGCAGCGCCGCATGTTCTGCGCTCGCAAACGGGCGCTCAGCGCGCCAGGATCAAGGTCGACACCGAGCGGGTCATTGGCGATATCGACCCCAATCTCTATGGGAACTTCATTGAACACTTGGGCCGCTGCATCGATGGCGGTGTCTTTGACGAGCATTCCCCTTCATCCGACAGCAATGGATACCGCAAAGACGTGCTCGATGCGGTCCGCAAACTCAACGTGACCTTGCTGCGCTGGCCCGGAGGGAATTTCTCATCGAACTACCACTGGATGGACGGGATCGGATCGCGCGATCAACGCCCGTCGCGCCTGGAAATGGCCTGGGGCACCGTAGAGAGCAATCGGTTCGGCACGCATGAGTTCCTCGACTACGCGGAAATGCTGAAGACCGAACCCTACGTGTGCTGCAACCTGGGGACCGGTTCATGGAATGAAGCGCAGCAGTGGGTGGAATACTGCAACTCCCCCGAAGACACGGCCATGACCCGGCTACGCAAACAGAACGGCCGGAAGGATCCATGGAAGGTTACCTACTGGGGCTTGGGGAACGAAATGGACGGTCCCTGGCAGATGGGACATCGGAGCGCGGAAGAGTATGGCAAGTTCGCTTTGGAAGCCGCCAAGCTCATGAAGTGGACCGATCCCAAGGTAAAACTGATCGCGGCGGGATCGTCGAACTTCGGTCCAGGTTCCGATTGGACCGGATGGAACCGTACCGTGCTCGAGTACCTGCGCCAGCATGCCGATTACCTCGCAATTCACATGTACGTCGGCAACCCGAACAACGATTTTGGGGACTTCCTGGCCAGTTCGGTGGAACTGGACCATCGGATTAAGACCACGGAAGGCATCATCGACGCAGCGCTCTCAGGCCAGCCGGGCAATCGCAAAATCCATATTGCCTGGGATGAATGGAATGTCTGGTACCGCGCGCGCGGCAATACCCAGCGGGGGCGCAGGATTTTGGAGGAGCGTTACAACCTGGAGGACGCTTTGGTGGTGGCAACTTTCCTCAACGCATTTGTTAATCACGCCAACATTGTGAAGATCGCCAACATGGCGCAATTGGTGAACGTGATTGCTCCCATCTTCACGAATGAAAAGGGGCTGTTTCTCCAGACGATCTTCTACCCGCTCCAGTTATTCGCCAATAACACCAGGGGCAAGGCTCTCGAATTATTCCTCGACAGTCCGAAATATAAGTGCGCCCGCTTCGACGACGTGCCGTATCTGGACGCGTCGGCGGGCTTCGACAACGGTCAACTGGTTCTCAACGTGGTCAATCGGCACCAGACGCAGCCCATTGAGACGGAAATCGAACTGGAAGACAAGCAGTTCTCGGGTGCGGTGTCGGTTACTGAAGTAAACGGACCCGACATCAAGTCGGAAAACGATTTCGACAAAACGACGGTCAAGACAGCGGACCGCTCGGCGACGGCGGACGGGCGCAGACTGCGCGTCACCTTCGCGCCCCACTCCTACACCATGCTCAAAGTGAAACTGGTGTAAACAGCCCGTCAGCTTTTTCTCTTCTTTGGCGTGCGTGAGGAATTGCGAACGGACAAATTCGAAAATCTGTTTTCCAATTGTCCTTGGTCGAGAGCTTCACTGGCGCGGGTCAACAGTCCCTTGGCGTCGGTAAGGTGCGCGAACATTTTCGACCGCGCCTCTGCCGGATCGCCCTTTCGAATGGCCGCATAGATCCGGTTGTGGAGTTTCAACGTGTGATTGAGGTCCACCATCTGCGACGTGATGTCCATCAATTTGTGAATGGATTGATGGATCATCGAGAACATGATGCTGCAAACCCGGTTATCGGCCATCTGGAAAATAGTCCGGTGAAAGCTTAGGTCTTCTTCCACCAGTTGCTCGTGGTCGTCTCCGCTCTCTTCCATCCGCGCAAGGGCCTCGCGTAGCCCAGCCAGGCTTTCGGGCGTTGCCCTTTCCGCGGCGCGCGCGGCAAGTTCCGGTTCCACGATCAGGCGTGCGTCCATCAGCTCTTCGAACCCGATGCCATCCAGCAGAATTAGGAATTCCATTGGCTCTGCCAGGATCGAGGGAGCTGCGGCATTTAAGTACGTTCCATCACCTACGCGTTGCGACACCACTCCCATCACATCCAGCATTTTGAGAACCTGGCGCAGGGAACCGCGGCTGACCTTGAGACTGGATGCCAGTTCCCGCTCGGCGGGAAGACGGTTTCCGGGCGTGAGAGAGCCCTCGGAAATGAGTTGCTTGAAGGTGGAGAGGAGCCTTTCGGTAAGGTCTTCCTTGTGGCGATGAGACGGCATTGGACTATCCAATGCCGAGCATAACATGTATCTATTGTATAGTTTCATTGACTTTTGGCAGAATTGGTCCTACCATTCCTCATGAAATGGAGGTCCAGGATGACCTTGATCAGAACGCTCATTGCCGCCATTGTCCTCGCGGCGTCGATGTTCGCCCAAGTGCAGAGCGGACGAATCGTCGGCACCGTTTACGATCCCAATCGCGCGGTGGTCCCGAATGCCAAGGTGGTGATCACGAACACCGCCACGTCTCAAGCTCAAACCGTGACCACCAATGGAGCGGGCGACTTTGCCCTAACGCCGGTCGACCCTGGGGTGTATCGCGTTGCAGTCACCGCCTCGGGCTTCGGCACAGCCGAATTCAGCAACGTGGAGGTGATCGTTGGCCAGTCGGCGCGTGTCGATGTCGAACTGAAGTTGGGCGATACCTCGACGAAGATCGAAGTCACCGCGGCAGTGGCGCTCCTGAATACGGAGTCCGGCACGCTGGGGCAGGAGGTCACGAACAAGCAGATCGTGGATCTTCCGCTGAACGGGCGCAGTTTCTATGAACTGGCGCGTCTCACGCCGGGTGCCACGCTTCTGCCCGGCACCGGTAACCTGCTGAGAATCCGCGCCAACTATGAATCCGGCACCTCCATCAGCGGCGTGCGAGGAACCCAGACCTCGTTCTATCTGGACGGTGTCGACACCACGGATCACCATCAAGGTGGAACTCTGATTCAGACTTCCATTGACGCGCTCCAGGAATTCCAGATTCAACAGAGCGAATACAGCGCTGAATTCCGCAACGCGGGCGGCGTCCTGAACGGCACCACCAAGAGCGGCAGCAACGAGTATCACGGAGTGCTTTTCGAATTCCTGCGCAATGACAAGTTGGATTCCCGGAATTTCTTCGCACTGCAGCGCGATGTCTTGAAGCGGAATCAGTTCGGCGGCGGTATCGGCGGTCCGCTCTCCATTCCTAAAATCTACAAAGGCAAGAACCGAACCTTTTTTTTCGCGAATTATGAAGGTATGCGTCAGCGCGCGGGACAGGTTTTCAACAATATTGAGCCGTCGCCTGCGCAGAAGGCCGGCAATTTCAGCGCCCCCGGCCTGAACATCATCTACGATCCGACTACTGGCGCGCCATTCGCCGGGAACATAATCCCCGCGGCCCGGATCTCACCGCAGGCGCAGTTCTTTGCAAAGTTTGTGCCCGACCCCAACTCGGGAAATCGCGCAATCTTCGCGCCGTCACAAGTTCTGGATCAGGATCAGTTCACCATTCGATTGGACCAGACCATTAACGACAAGCACCGCGCCTTTGTCCGGTATAGTTTCATCAACTATCAGGAGAACGACCCGAACACCGCCCCCGCGCTTGGCTACGCATCGCTAAATACACGCGGGCATAATTTCGTCGGAGCGCTGATCAGCAATCTGAAGCCAACCCTGATCAACGAAGCGCGCTTCAGTTATCTGCCGAATGCGATCGACCTGCAAGCGTTCCTACAGGGAACGGACTTCTACTCGGCGGCTGGAGTCCCGGGATTTGAGGACACCGGTCACCGGCCCGGCGATGCCGGATCTTTCCCGGACTTTTCGTGGAGCGGCTATGCAGCGCTCAGTGGTTCCACGTTCGATCAGCGGCCGAAGACGCAGAACCTGAAAGCTTGGGAGTTCAGCGACAATCTGACCCTGGTGAAGGGCAAACACATTTTCAAGTTCGGTGGGCAGTTCCGCCGCTGGATCCCGTTATTCACCGACAGCGGAGTCTACGAGGGCCAGTGGAGTTTCAACGGAAGCATCACGCAGAATGCGGCCAAGCCGGCGGGCACCGGCGACGCGTTTGCGGATTTCATGCTGGGCATACCCACGTCCGTGGCGCGCAACTTTCCCGCCGACGTGTTCGGAGGACAGGCCAATTACTGGCATTTCTATGCGCAGGACGATTTCAAGGTGAGCAGCCGCCTGACACTTAACATCGGTCTGCGCTACGAATACTCGCCCTGGTTGAGCGGATACAAAGGGCAGGTGGGGGCCATCCTGCCCAATTCCCCGAAGCCCATCGCAGTGCAAGCGATTAATCTTAACGCTCAGTTCGCCGCGCCTACAGCCAATGCGCTCTTCGGCAACCTGACCCAGACGTGCAGCCAGGCCGGACTCGCGGCCAACTGCACCGCGACGGACAAGACTCAATTCGCCCCCCGGTTCGGCTTCGCCTGGCGTCCCTTTGACGACAAGACCGTCATCCGTGGCGGATACGGCATCTTCTATGAAGTGGAGAGCAGCGGCAATCGCGTCAACCACAACATGGTGCCTTACACACTGAGCGAAACCGTTTTCAACGACGGTCTGCGCACCATGGCGAACTTCTTCACCGGTCGTCCCATCGGCGGAGCGACCACGGCGCCAAGTCTCACCGGAGGCTATCCCAATATGCCGATGGGCTACGACCAGCACTGGAGTTTTGGAGTGCAGCGTCAGTTGCCCGCGAATTCGGTAATAGAAGTGAACTACGTGGGCAATCGCGGGGTCAATTTGTATGACGCCAATCCGATCAACGATCCCCTGCTTC
Organism: uncultured Solibacteraceae bacterium; assembly: GCA_963815475.1. GTDB lineage: Bacteria > Acidobacteriota > Terriglobia > Bryobacterales > Bryobacteraceae > Sulfopaludibacter. The sequence continues at coordinate 6,662,812 of CAWFHD010000003.1, forward strand.
CAGGTCCTGGCGCGATTCAGGCGCGAAGGCCATACCCCATCTTCGGCAGCATTACTTACAACGGGCAGGACAACTCGACGATCTATCATGCATTGCAGGCTAAGTTCGAAAAGCGCCTCTCGGGCGGCCTTTGGTACCTGGTGTCGTACACCTGGTCGAAGAGCCTGAATGTTGCGGACACTCCAGCGGTGGGTGGAGACTATGCGTATGAGCGCGGTCTTTCGGCTTACGACATTCCGCAGAATCTCACCGCCAGCGTGGGCTATGAGCTTCCCATGGGCAAGGGCAAGAAGTTGCTTTCGAGTGCCAACGCGGTCGACGAACTGCGTTCCTCGGCGGCTGGCAGTTGCAGGGAATCGTGGTGCTCCGCAGCGGCCGGCCGTTCACGCCGACTATTTCGAGGGACGTGGCGAATACCGGAATCGGCGGACAGCGCCCCGTCAGAACCGGTTCGGGTAAACTCTCCAACCCAACCATTGCCCAGTGGTTCGATAAAACGGCCTTCACGCTGCCGGCGAACTTCACTTACGGCAATAGCGGCGTCGACATTCTGCGCGAGGACCGCTTCAAGAATCTCGACCTGTCGTTGTTCAAGCAGTTCCAGGTTAACGAGCGAGCCCGGCTTCAATTTCGCGCCGAAGCCTTCAATCTTACGAACTCGCCTAGTTTCTCTGCTCCAGGCACCAACATCGACATCGCTTCGGGGGGAGTTGTGACGTCCACAATCAGCACCCCTCGCAACATACAGTTTGGATTGAAACTAAACTTCTAACATGCGTCCGATTCCGCTTCTGCTGCTATCGGCCTTGCCCCTGCTAGGACAAGGCTCCGTTAAGATCGATGTCGATGTCGCCAAGACTGACGGACCGTTGAAGCCGGTGTGGTCCTTCTTCGGCCATGACGAGCCAAACTACACCTATATGAAGGATGGCCGCAAGCTGCTGTCGGAGCTTGCGGCGCTGAGTCCGGTGCCCGTGTACATGCGCGTCCACAGCCTGCTGGTGACGGGCGATGGGGAAGCGGCGCTGAAGTGGGGCTCCACCAACGCCTACACCGAAGACGCCGCGGGCAAGCCCGTCTACAACTGGACCATCACCGACCGCATCTTCGACACCTACATGGAACGCAAGATGAAGCCGCTGGTGCAGATCGGCTTCATGCCGGAGGCGCTCTCCGCTCATCCCGCAGCCGTATCGCCATCACTGGAAGCCCGGCGACAACTACAACGACATCTATCTCGGCTGGGCCTATCCGCCGAAGGACTACGGCAAATGGGCCGAACTGGTCTACCAGTGGGTGCGGCACTGCGTCCAGAAGTACGGCAGGCCGGAAGTGGAGACGTGGCTTTGGGAAGTGTGGAACGAACCCAATATCGGCTACTGGAAAGGGACGCCGGAGGAATACCAAAAGCTGTATGACTACTCGGCGGATGCGGTAAAACGCGCTCTTCCCACGGCGCGAGTCGGCGGCGACGATTCCACGGGGCCGGGCAACGGCAATGCCGCAACGTTTCTGCGGAACTTCCTCGACCACGTGGTTCACGGCAAGAATTATGCGACGGGAAAGACGGGCTCTCCGCTCGACTTCATCAGCTTCCACGCCAAGGGATCGCCGAAGTTCGTCGAGGGCAACGTGGTGATGGGCATCGAGAATCAGCTGCGCGACTTGGCGAAGGGATTCGAAATCATCGCGTTCGGTGCCCGAACTGAAGGGTAAGCCGATCATCATCGGTGAGTCCGATCCGGAGGGCTGCGCCGCATGTTCCTCGCGCGTCTATCCGAATAATGCGTACCGCAACGGATTGATGTATGCGAGTTACACTGCCGCCGTGATGCCCCGCCACCTCGACCTAGCGGCGAAATACGGCGTGAACCTGTTGGGCGCGGTCACCTGGGCCTTCGAGTTTGAGAACGAAGCCTACTTCGATGGCTTCCGCGATCTGGCGACCAACGGCATCGACAAGTCGGTGCTGAATGTGTTCCGCATGCTGGGGATGATGACAGGGAACCGGGTGAAGGTGGAGAGCCCCGCTGAAGCTGCGCTCGATGGCATGCTGGCTTCCGGTGTCAAAACGAAGCCGGACGTACATGCCATGGCGGCGATCGATACGCACTCGGCCACCATCCTGGTGTCGAACTACCATGATTCCTCGAAGCCTGGACCGCCCGCCGGGATCGAGCTCAACATCGGCAATCTTCCGCAGGGTCGAATCCTCGTGGAGCATTTTCGGGTGGATGACGACCACAGCAACGCGTTCGAGGTTTGGAAGAAGCTGGGATCGCCGGCCCAGCCCTCGGCCGAGCAGTACGCTCAACTGGAATCTGCCGGACAACTGCAGTCGCTGACATCGCCGCGCTGGATTCGTCACGACCAGGGCAGTCTGCCGATATCATTCGAATTGCCCCTGCACGGTGTGTCGCTGATTCGCCTCACTTGGTAACCGCAATGAAAGCTATACACGCCATTCTTCTGCTCAGCGCCGGCGCAGTACCGTTGGCAGCGCAGCCTTACCTGGATCCCTCGCAGCCAATCGAAGCGCGCATTACCGACCTGATTTCCCGAATGACGCTCGAAGAGAAGGCCGCGCAGCTCAATCATCTTTCGTCGCGCAACGACCGCCTGCATATACCCGCATGGGGCGGATGGAACCAGACACTGCACGGCGTGTGGTCTAAGCAACCCACAACGTTATTCCCGACCGCGATTGGCATGTCGGCCACATGGGATCCGGCGTTGATTAAGACCATCACTGATTCGATGTCCGATGAGGCGCGCGCCCTGTATAACATCGGCGCGGACGGTCCGCGATCGAAACATGGCCTGGTGTTCCGATCTCCCGTAATTAACATCAGCCGCGACCCGCGATGGGGCCGCATCCAGGAATGTTTCGGCGAAGATCCTTACCTCGCCGGCCGCATTACCGTAGCCTACGTACAGGGTTTGCAGGGCAGCCATCCCAAGTACCTCAAAGTTGCCTCCACGCTGAAGCATTTCGCGGTCAACAATGTGGAGACGGATCGCCACGCGCTTTCCGCCACCGTTCCCGAGCGCATCCTGATGGAGTACTGGCTGCCTCACTGGAAGGCCGGGATTGTGGAAGGGCATGCGCAATCGGTGATGGCATCCTACAACCAGCTCAATGGAGTTCCCAACATCGCCAATAAGTACCTGTTGACCGACGTTCTTCGCGGCCTTTGGAACTTCGATGGTTTCGTGGTTTCCGACCTTGGGGGAGTCAACACCAGCCTGGTGCAGGGGTCGCACATCACGGATAAGATCGAGGTCGCGGCCGCCAAGGCGATCGAGGCTGGCTGCGACTTGGACGACAACTTCTACGAATCGACCTTGCCGGGGTCGGTGCGCTCCGGGCTGCTCTCCGAGGCGGTTGTGGATCGTGCGTTGACGCGTGTGCTTCGCGTAGCATTTCGCCTCGGCGCGTTCGACCCTCTCGAGATGGTGCCGTTCTCCAAGATTGGAGCGGACGCGATCGAATCGCAACCGCACCGCGATCTGGCGCTGAAGGCGGCGCTCGAATCGATCGTGCTTCTGCGCAACCAGAACGCCGTGCTTCCTCTGGATAAGAGCAAGCTGAAGTCTGTGGCAGTGATCGGGCCGCAGGCTAATCTCTTCGAAACAGGAAACTATTTCGGGGCCAAGCCTCGCATTGTGAGCCCGGTGGACGGCATTCGCGCGAAGGCAGGAGGCGGTGTGAAGGTGGAGTATGCCGCTGGATGCGACATTCTTGAGCCGGCGAAAGTAGGCGAGATCGAACAGGCCGTGGAACTCGCGCGCAAGTCCGACGTGGCGATTCTCTTCCTCGGCACCAATCTGAAGGTGGAAGCCGAGGGGCGCGACCGGAAGAGCCTGGATCTTCCCGGTTCGCAGGAGCAGTTGCTGGAGGCCGTCTATAAGGCCAATCCGAAGACCATCGCTGTGATTATGAGCGGTGGCCCGGTATCGGTGAAATGGGCGAGTGGGAACGTCCCCGCGATTCTGGCGGCATGGTATCCCGGCGAAGAGGCGGGCACGGCTCTCGCGAGCGTCCTCTTCGGAGACTACAATCCTGCCGGGCGGCTGCCTTATACCGTCTACGACTCGCTGGACCAGATCCCGCCGCAGGACGAGTACGATGTCTCGAAGGGCTTCACCTATCTCTATTTCACCGGCAAAGCGCAATTCGCGTTCGGCCACGGGCTCAGCTACACCACGTTCCGCTACAGCGGCCTGAAAGTGACGCCGGGCCGTGTCACTCTCGAGGTGGAAAATAGCGGGTCGCGCGCAGGCGACGAGGTGGTGCAGTTGTACGTCCACGCCGTGAATCCGAGCGTCAAGCGTCCCATCAAGGAATTGCGCGGATTTCAGCGCGTCGATCTCTCGCCAAAAGAGAAGAAGTCCGTCAGCTTTGCGCTGCCACAGGACGACCTGGCGTTTTACGATGTCAAAACGAAGAAGTTCATCGTGGAGCCAGGCGCCTATGACATCATGGTCGGCAGTTCCTCAGACGACATCCGGCTGAAGGGCAAGCTGCAAGCAAAATGACGGGTTCCCTCCGATGGAGGATCGCGGTGCTGATCGGCGCTGCGATCGCGATCAGCTACTTCGACCGCCAGACGCTTTCGGTGGCGATCACGGCCATCCAGCGCGAGATCCCGATCACCAATACCCAGTTCTCGCAATTGCAGGCCGCATTTCTTACGGCATATGCGCTGATGTACGCGGGCGGCGGCAAGTTGGTGGATGCACTGGGGACGCGCAGAGGTTTTCTGGCCATCATGATCTGGTGGTCCCTGGCGTGTGCGAGTCACGGGCTTGCGGCCGGATTTGGCATGCTCGCGGTGAGTCGATTCCTCCTGGGAATGGGCGAAGGTGGAGGCTTTCCCGCTGCAACGAAGGCCGTCGCGGAATGGTTTTCACCGCGTGAGCGCGCTACTGCGATGGGGATCATCAACGCGGGTACCGCTGCCGGAGCAGTGTGCGCTCCGCCGCTCATCGCGACGACTCTGGCACACCTCAACTGGCGCTGGATCTTTTTTCTGTCGGGCGCAATCGGGCTGCTCTGGACATTGTGGTGGCTGCGCGACTACTACCCGCCTGGTGTCCACCCGAAATTGTCAGCCGCCGAGCGCGAATGGATTGCCGCGGAATTCAAAGCGGAGGCGCGAGCGGTACAGAACATCCCCTGGATTCGGCTGCTCGGTTTCGCAGAGGTGTGGGGATTGGTATTCGCCAAGTTCTTGAGCGACGCTGCCTGGTATTTCTACCTGTTCTGGCTGCCGAAGTATCTGTACGATGCGCGCGGCTTCGATACGAAACACGTAGGCACATTCGCGTGGATTCCCTACGCGGCTTCGGGAGTGGGCTGTCTCGCCGGCGGGTGGCTCTCCAGCCGCCTGATTCGCGCCGGGCGCTCCTTAGATTTTTCCCGCAAGCTGGCGCTCGGCCTAAGCGCCGCTGTGATGCCGTGGGCCTACTTCATCACCAAGGCTCCGGTAGAACTCGCGATCGTCCTGTTCAGCCTGGCGTTTTTCGGCCAACAGTCGTGGTCCACGCTGGTAATGGTGCTTCCGGCGGACCTGTTCCCGCGCAGCGCGGTGGGGTCGGTTGCCGGAATGGTGGGCTTTGGCGGCGCTATGGGAGGCGTCGTATTCGGGCTTGTTGTAGGGTATCTGCTGGATCATCACTATGGCTACGGCGCGGTGTTCGGCATCGTCAGCACGCTCCACGTAGCCGCTTTCGCAGTGGTCATGACGACGGTGCGCAGAGTGAGACCACTGCTTTCGGAGGCAACAGAATGAAGATTACGGATGTTCGGACGCGAGTTGTGGAGTGGCGGGGAAAGACCGTGCCGCCGCAGCCCCACTTCTGCACGAATCCTATGGACCTGCTCGACCTGCCCGCGGACTCGATGGGCGGCTTCCGCTTTCATGGATGGCTGATCGTCGAGGTATTCACGGATGCGGGGCTGGTGGGAATCGGCAATGCCGCGCTCTCGCCGCGAATCACCAAGCAGCTCATCGACGTGTATCTGAAACCGCTCCTAATCGGCAAAGATCCGTTCGACTACGAATTCCTCTGGCAGTACATGTACCGGCAGACCATCGCGTTTGGCCGCAAAGGGGTGGCCATGGTGGCGATCAGCGCCATCGATATCGCGATTTGGGACATCATGGGCAAGGCGGCGAAACAGCCAGTCTTCAAACTGCTGGGAGGGCGCACGAAGCCGAAGATCCCGGTCTACGCGAGCCGCCTGTACAGCCAGCCTCTCGATCAACTGGCCCAGGAAGTGGCGAGCTATAAGAGTCAGGGATACCGAGCCATGAAGCTTCGCTTCGGCTGGGGCCCTCTGGATGGCGCAGCCGGGATGCAGCGTAATGTGGAACTGGTGCGCACGGCTCGTGAGGTGACCGGTTACGAAATCGATTTGATGGCCGATGCGTACATGGGGTGGACTTTGGACTACGCGCGCCGTATGCTGCCTCTGCTCGAGCCGTTCCAGTTGCGCTGGTTGGAAGAGCCCGTGATTCCCGACGACATCCAGGGCTACGCGGCCCTAAAGTCACTAGGGCGCGTGCCCATCGCAGGCGGCGAACACGAGCACACCATTTACGGGTTCCGTGAGTTGCTGGATGCGAAGGCCGTGGACTATATTCAATTCGACACCAACCGTGTGGGCGGCATCACGCAAGCGCGTAAGGTACAGGCCCTGGCCGAATCGCATTCCATCCCGGTAGTGCCGCACGCCGGCCAGATGCACAATTTTCATGTAGTGATGTCCAGTCTCAATTCACCCATGGCGGAGTTCTTCCCGGTTGTCGATGTGGAAATTGGAAACGAACTATTCTGGTACATCTTCGATGGCGAACCCCAGCCCGTAGACGGCTACATCGACCTTCCTGATAACTTACCCGGGCTCGGGATCACCATAAAAGAGGATGCACTCAAGCAGTTCGAAGTCATCGAATAATACTATGCGACTGATTCAATTAACTGGTTCGGAAGGCCGCCGCGTTGCAGCGGTCGACGGCGAGCAACTTCGTCTGCTGGGTACGCACCGGTCGGTGTATGAATTGGCGATGGCTGCGTTGGGCGGAGGCCTCCCACTAGCTGAAGCAGCGGAAAAGGACATCACATCAGGATCGATTGGTTATCCCGAAGTCTATTCCGGCGATTCGCCCTGGCGTATCCTGCCGGCCATCGATCATCCGCGCGAAGCCGCAAATTGTATGGTCAGCGGGACTGGGCTCAGCCACATCCGGAGCGCCGCCAACCGGCAGGCGATGCATGCTGCCGGTGAGCAGGCGACCGATAGTATGCGCATGTATCAGTGGGGCGTGGAAGGTGGAAGACCGGCGCCCGGGGTCCCCGGCATCTCGCCCGAGTGGTTCTACAAAGGCACCGGCGACATTCTGCGCGCGCATAACGAGCCGTTGGACGTGCCATCTTACGCCGATGATGGCGGTGAGGAGCCGGAGATCGCCGGCGTCTACATCGTCGATTCCGAAGGCAATCCGCGATCCATCGGAATGGCGGCGGGCAATGAATTCTCCGATCACAAGTTGGAGAAGAAAAACTACCTCTACCTTGCTGCCTCCAAGCTTCGTACCTGCGCGATCGGTCCGGAACTGGTGCTCGATCCCGAGTTTCACCGGGTCACCGGCGACGTGGCGATCCTGCGCGGCGGCCAGCCTCTATGGTCGAAAGCGCTGCAGACTGGCGAGTCGGTCATGTGTCACAGCAGGGCGAACATCGAGCATCATCATTTCAAGTTCGAAGCGCATCGCAGGCCCGGAGATATTCACGTTCACTTCTTCGGGGCGGACGCCTTCAGCTTCGGTGAGGGCATCCAGCTTGCGGATGGAGACGTGATGCAGGTGCGGTTTGATGGATTTGGCAAGGCTTTGCGCAATCCCATTCGGATCGCCTCTCCTGCGAATTCGCTCGTGACGGTTCGTCCGGTTTGAGCGTGGACTGCGAATCGAGGCCTTATACTGGTATGAAAACCCATGTCTCAACGTGAATTTCAGACCGAAGTCAGCCAACTGTTGCACCTCATCGTGCACTCTCTCTATTCGCATCCGGAGATCTTCCTTCGCGAGCTCATTTCCAATTCGTCAGACGCGCTGGATAAACTCCGCTACCTGACGCTCACAGATGATGCCTATGAATCGCTGCCGTTTGAGCCTCGAATCGATCTGGAACTCGACGAGGATAACAAGACTCTGAGCATCGCCGATTCCGGCATCGGCATGAATGAGGAGGACCTGATCTCGAACCTCGGCACGATCGCCCGCTCTGGGACCAAGAACTTCGTCTCCCACCTTTCGGGCGATGCCCAAAAGGATTCGAATCTCATTGGCCAGTTCGGCGTGGGCTTCTACAGCGTCTTCATGGTCGCAGACCGTGTCGAAGTGGTATCCCGCAAGGCGGGTGAGGAGCGTGCCTGGCGTTGGACTAGCGATGGAAAGACCGGGTTCACCGTCGAGCCCGCGGAACGGTCCTCGGCTGGCACCACGGTGCTGTTGCACTTTAACGAAGAAGGCAAAGAGTACGCCAATAGCTGGCGGTTGCAGCAGGTGGTGAAGAAATATTCGAACCACATCGCCTTCCCGATCTTTCTCACCTTCGACAAAAGCGACTGGAGCGAACTCGAGAAGAAGTCGATCAAGAAACGGACTACCGAACAGGTCAATAGCGCCAGTGCTCTCTGGCGGCGGCCCAAATCCGAGCTCAAGGATGAGGACTACAAGGAACTCTACAAAGCGATATCGGGGGATTGGGAAGATCCTCTTTTCTGGTTCCATACCAAGGCCGAGGGCAGCCAGGAATACATCACGCTGTTCTACATCCCCTCCAAGGCTCCGCTAGATCTCTATCAGGCCGAATACAAGGGTGGCGTCAAACTCTACGTCAAGCGCGTCTTCATCATGGACGACGCGAAAGAGCTTCTGCCTCAGTATCTGCGCTTCATTCGCGGCATCATCGATAGCGAGGATCTACCACTCAACGTCAGCCGCGAACTGCTGCAGCAGAACCGCGTGCTGACCAGCATTCGCACCGCCAGCGTGAAGAAGATTCTTTCTGAACTGAAGAATATAGCGACCAGCCAACCTGAGCAGTACGCCAAGTTCATCGCGGAATACAACCGCCCTCTCAAGGAGGGGCTGTATGGCGACTTCGCAAATCGCGAAGCGCTCCTGGACCTGATCCGCTTCAAGTCGACCAAGGTGGATGGCATCACCAGTCTCGCTGAAGTGAAGGCGCGCATGAAGGAGGGGCAGAAAGGCATCTATTACATTACCGGCGGATCGGAATCCCTGCTGCGCACGTCCCCGCTTCTCGAGATCTACAAGAAGAAAGATCTGGAAGTGCTGATTCTGGATGAGGACCTGGACGAGATTGTGTTCTCGGGCATCGATCAATACAGCGGAGTGGATCTCAAGGCCGTAAACAAGAGTTCCACAAGTGAAGATTTGAAGGATGAGTCGGAGCCGGACAAGGCCCAGGAACTGCAGCCGTTGCTCGACAAGTTCAAAGCCACTCTCGGCGACCGCGTGAAGGATGTGCGCGCCTCCGTCCGGCTGGCGGATAGCCCCTCTTGCATCGTGTCCGAGGAAGAGGAGCCCTCGATGAAGATGCAGCAGATGCTTCGCGCCATGGGCCAAAAGGATGTCCCTGCGCTAAAGCCGACGCTGGAGATCAATCCGGACCACGAAATCGTGAAGAAGCTGCTGGCACACACCGATAACGCTGTCGCGGAAGACGCCGCATGGCTCCTGTACGATCAAGCCCTACTCATGGAGGGAGTGCCCCTGCAGGAACCCGGTAGCTTTGTTCAGCGTCTCAATCGCGTCCTGAACCGCTCTATTTGAAACTTGGCATCTAACAGGTCGCGGGCGCCGGGTATGCTAGAGTTGCTTCGATGCTCACTCGAATCGCACTCGCCACCGGACTCCTGCTCGCGGCCTGTGGAACTCTTTCTGCTGGGCCCTTAGTCTTCACAGTCAGCGGGACATTCGCCGATGGCGCTACGGTTTCGGGCTCCATCACCTTCGATAACATCTCCGGCACGGTAGTGAGTTTTCACTTGGTCACTCAGTTCAATGCCGGGGACGGGCTCGGAACCACCTACGACTCTTCAACGGGCACCGCGACGGTCGAGTTCCCCCTTTCCCCGCCTCCGGTGACCGGAACGTATTTCGCCATCTTGTTTACCGACGCGGGCGCAAACAACGTGCTGAATCTCATCCTGGCTGGACCTCCCTCGAACTTCGGCGGCGGGCCCGTCGTCTCGTCCGTTCCGCTGCAACAAGTCAACGGGTCGCTCCTCAGTGAGGAACTCAGCTTGATCTCGTTCGTCCCCAGACGCGAGAGCGCCGCCGGGATACTTTTGTCCGGCCCACCGTCCACGGCAGCTCCGGTGCCTGCAATGACACTACCGTGGGTATTGGTTGCGTTTATTCTTTTGGCCGCACTGGGTGCTAAACCACTTTGCGGTTCGCCCTTCGACAGTGGCCAAACGATAGAGTGAGGCAGCGGACCGGGGCTCGCCAAATGGCGGGTTATTCCCGATTCAGTTTCTTAGCTACGCGCATATAATCTTTCCCTATGCGTAAACGTGGACTTGGGGCTGGGGTGGCGGTGCTTGTGGTGGCGGCCGCGTATTTGATTCGGGGACAGAGTGCGGGCGGAGACGGGTTCGGGACGTCGGAGTGGGCGGCGATCCATACGCTTTCGCCGCTGCCCGATTTGCCAGTGGACACCACCAACAAATATCGCGATTCCGCTGCGGCCGCGCTTTTGGGACAGAAATTGTTCTTCGAGCCGCGGCTTTCGGGCCCGATCCAAGCGGGATCGCCCGCAGAAGGGCAGCTCGGAGCAATCGGGCAGGCGGGTAAGATCGCATGCCGCAACTGCCACATGCCTGAATCCGGCTGGCTATTCGATATCCGTTCGAATAATGGTGGGCCGATTCCCAATGCCACGGCGCTTGGCTCGCTTTGGATGACGCGCAACGTGAGTAGCGTCGTCAACACGGTGTTTTATGTGGATCCACGCACGCATGCACATTGGCGCGAGAACGACGGGTTCTCCGATTCAGAATGGTTCGATGCGCAGAGCGAGCCCGAAGGGCCGCCGGTGCAGAACGGCAGCAGGTTGCAACTCGCGCACGTGATTTTCCAGCACTACCACGACGACTACAACGCTGCGTTTCCGGACTGGACGCTGAACCCGGCCCTGGCGGATTTCAATCGGTTCCCCGCGACTGGCTCGCCGTATACCGACACTGCGAACTGGAACAGCCTTTCGACAGGGGACAAGGAAATCGTCAATCGGGTCCTGGTCAACTACGGTAAGGCCATCGAGGCGTTTCTGCGAAAATTGGTGAGTCGCAATGCGCCCTTCGACCGCTACGTTGCAGGCGATGCAAGGGCCATTAGCGCCAATGCCAAGAAGGGGCTGAAATTGTTCCTTGGTAAGGCGGGGTGCATCAACTGTCATTACACGCCGCTGTTTTCAGACGACGAATTCCACGTGATCGGAATGCGCATCGACACTACCCTATCTCCGCACGCCGACCCTAAAGAAACCGGGCGCGCCTCCAATCAAGCGTTGATCTGCAATCCCACGGTCGCCGACGGCGACTTCAATGTAAACGGCCACTTCAGCGACGATCCGCACACTGGGCGGGACGGCAACTTCTGTCAACAGACGATTCCGCCTGGTTTGTGGCGTACCAAGGGACTGCGGCAGGTGGCGGAAACGGGACCGTTCTTCCGTGATGGGCAGGCGGCAACGTTGGATGACGTGATCGAGTTTTACGATCGTGGCGGAGATCCTGCCGGGTCGTTCCTGGGAGGCCCCAAGGAGATCGCGCCGCTGCATCTTTCCGGACCGGAGAAGGTTTGGCTCAAGGAGTTTTTGAAGACCCTGACTGGTGATCCGGTTCCGGCGCGATACCTTCGGGATCTGCATAACCAATAGCCAGCGAGTGATGCCTTATGGGCCCTCCTCGGCCCGATAATGGAGACTTCGAGATTGGAACCGTCGGGACTGAACGCGTCAATATCTTTGGTGGCACACTTCCGGGGGCTTCAAAACAATGCCCCTTGTTGTTACTTCCTTACCAACTCTTGATTTTTCTTGCCAACGAAACGCTCACCTCTATCGTCTGAACAAGCAAAGACGGCGGCGCAGAAGCGAAGCCAACGGGCACACCAAGGCGCTACCATTGGCGGCAATTTGGGGAGCATGTCCGCTGCATCCTGACTGCCGGGAATTCATTCGCTTCAGCCGCGACCTGCGTCACGGGGTGATCGAGCGTCTGGGTATTCAAGATGGGCTGTCCGTCTTGGAAGAGACGACTCGGAAAAGGGTGAAGTTGACGCGGTAAGCCATCGATTCGATTACGGCTGACCATAAATGCGGAGGTCGCTACCGGGTGCCTGGTCCTGGCAGAGTCCTCTCTTCGTTTGGAGCGAATATGGGACGTTGCGCCATTGTGTGCGTGTGGTGTGCCTGCGTCGCGTGGGCCGCCGAACCACCTCAAACCGTCGACTGGGATCGACTTATCCACCAGGCCGACGCTCAAGTGAAAACCGGCGACTACGACAAAGCGCTGACGCTATATCGGGAAGCGCTCCGGGTCGCCGAGCCTTTTGGCGCAGGAGATTTGCGCCTGGCGGCCACGCTGGATTTCCTGGGAAACGTTTACGCCATTCTCGGTTCGTGGTCGCAGAGTGAGCACGAATTTCGCCGCGCCCTGCCGATGATTGAATCCATTACCGGTCGGGAGAGTGTCACGTACGGCCTACTGATGTTAGACATGGGCAACATGTTCGGAAACTCCAACCGGTTCGATCGCGCAGAGCCGCCGCTCCACGAGGCATTCGTGATCCTTACCAAAGTCCTTCCTCCCAACGATTCGCGGGTAGCCATAGTGCGCGCGTCTTATGCGGCCGCCTTGGTGTATCGAAAACGATACAGCGAAGCTGAAGATCTAGTGCAGCAGGGAATCGCCGCTCTTGAGAAGCACCCGAAGGAGTCTTGCGCGGCATTGGGATCTTCGTATAACGTCCTGGCGCTGGTGACGTGGCGGCAAGGCCGGCACGACGATGCGCTCTCCTTACAGCAGCACGCCGTGGACACGGCGGAAGCTTGTTTCGGACCGGATCACCCCGCTCTGATGAAGCTGCTGAATAACCTTGCGGTCACGTTTTCGGATATGCACAGGACAGCGGAGGCGGAGGCAACATTTCACCGCGCCATGTTATTGGGCGAACACAACATCGGTTCCGACAATCCGTCCTATGGCGAATTGCTTTCGAACTATGCCGCTTTTCTCCGACAGAATAATCGTAAAACCGAAGCGAAAAAGGTGGCTGCGCTCTCGCAAACGGTGCTTCGTGAAAACGCCCGTCGTAATGGCGCCGGCTTAACGGTGGATATTTCGTCCTTCCGTCCTCAACGCTGACTAAGGAGACAAACGCGAATCCGTTTTAGGAGCATCGGTCCGCAGTGCCTTCGCTTCATCTCCGCAGCGGGGGGACATGAACGCCCTCAATGCCGCGGCCAGAAGTGGACAAGCGCAGTATGGCATCCACCTCGGGAGCGAATCGAGTTGGATGCCGCCTGCGTTCGACCTTAGGCTCGTATTCTATGCAGCTCCGGCTCCTTGAACGGCTGCACCCGGGACATCAATCTTACGAGCGATGGGGGAATCCGAAGCTAGAAATTCAAATTGAACTTCCTCCCCGGTTTCCGCCAACCAATTTTGGCCAATACGCCTCAGTTCGAAAGCGTCCGATAGTCCCGGTGCGACAACGCGCATTCGGTTTCGGGTTCGATTCACAATGACAGCTTCGATGATTATTCCTGCCGGATAGCTGATCAACGTGTACAAGTTAGAACCCTCCTGTAATGGTTGTATTGTGCATTAACCACGCGCCGGTTTCTATGTTGTTCTTAGTTATGGACCGAGAGGTCCGGTACGCTTGGTGTCGCAAATTCGGGCACGCGTGCGCTGGCGCCGGCGATCTCTGCGCAAGTCGGCTTGCATCGCCACAGACCGGTCACAACCAAACAGGAGGGTGAAGGGGCCCGCGAAACATTATTCCGCTTCCCGGCGAGCCTTCTTCCGATTTCGCTTTCGGGCCAACGCCTGCTTCACGCGCAGTTTCTGGCCAGGCTTCAGGTAAAAGGCGTGCCTTTTGACTTCCCTGATGATGTCCTCCTGCAACACTTTCCGTTTGAACCGGCGGAGCGCGTTCTCTAGCGTCTCGCCCTCCTGGAGCCTTACTTCAGCCAAAATGCCACCTCCGAATTAACTGTTGTTTCGTTCCACTCAACACCCGCGACCCGCTCCGACTGTTCGAAAACTATCATATGGAATCCTCCGGTTTGGTAACGGCCACGCCATGAGCCAACTTTTCCGTCAGCTCTTTACTGGGCCGGAAACTCGCATCCCGTTTGGCGGGAATGGTGATTGCCTCCCCAGTTCGAGGGTTCCGGCCCTGGCGTTCCTTCTTGTCTTTCACTACGAAGCTGCCGAATCCGCGCAAGTCTACCCGCTCGTTTGACCCAAGGGCTTCCGTAATGAACTCCAGAACGGATTCCAAGGCGACCTCAACGTGGGCCTTGCTCAATTCGGTCTTGGCCGCGACCTTCTCAATTAGTTGCTGTTTTGTCATGCCACTTTGAGCTTACCTGTTTCTGGGGCCCGAAAGCGCAACCGCTCGTGCCTGGGAGTGTAGATACTACTCTTGTCGAGTGGGGCTGGGCCGTTATCGGGGTTTGATTGGACGCGACAGCCCAGCGGAAAAAGTAGGATAATTCACGGGCGAAGCTCGATAGCCACGGGCTTCGCCTGGAGCCCATCGTGAGTGAAATCTTCGACGAAATCAAAAGCCTGCTTCATAGCGCCGCGCCTGTTACACCGCAGAACCCCTCCGCGGAAGATCCAGCGCCAGTCGCCGCGGCCACGCCGATCGTTCCATCGGATCGGTCGGCCACGCCGAATCGCACCCTGCTGATTCACGGGTATTCCGCCTCGGGCAAGGAGTTTCAGCAGTGGAAGGAAGCCCTGGGAAAGGCCCACATCGATACCGCGACGATCGAGATTGGAAACTACATCTCGCTCAACAACGAAATCACGATCAAGGATCTGGGCGAGGCGTTTGACCGGGCGCTGCGGTTAACCAAATGGAGTGGAGGATCGCTGGACGACTCGTGGACCTTCGATGCCATTGTGCATTCCACCGGGATGCTGGTCATACGGCAGTGGTTGACCAGCGATCCGTTTGGGCCGGACGATCCTCGGAGCCGGGTGCGGCGCCTGAAACATTTGGTAGGGTTGGCGCCCGCGACGTTTGGCTCGCCGCAAGGAAAGCAGGGGCGGAGTTGGCTGGGAGCGTTGGTGAAAGGCAATCGCGACTTCGGTCCGGATTTCATGAATGCCGGCGATATGGTTCTGGACGGCCTGGAATTGGGTAGCCGGTACACGTGGGAACTTGCGCAGAAGGACATGTTAGGAGCGAAGCCCTTGTATGACAAGGGGGCCGGGACGCCTTACGTCGCGGTGTTCATCGGGAATGTTGGATACAGCGGGATCGCGGCGGTGGCGAACTCACCGGGGTCAGATGGGACAGTGCGATGGTCCGGCTGTGCATTGAATACGCGCATGGTGCGGCTGGATTTTCGCCGCCAACCGTTGCTGACGGATGATGCCGGGGACTTGACGCGTTTGGATATTACCGACTGGGTGACCGGACGCCTGGCGTGCCCGATTATTGCGGTGGACGGAAGGAACCATGGAAGCATCCTGTCCGATCCGGATCCCGATTCGGTGGCGCGCGTGAGCGATTTTCTACGCAACGTGAAGACGGAGGAGGGGTATCAAGCATGGCTGGAGGCAGCGCTGGCACATGCGAAAGATGCGGTGACAAAAATGGACAAGGAGAGCGAGTCGAGTGAAGGGGGAGGGGCCGGATGGCAGCAGTTCGTGATGCATGTGAAGGACGATCATGGCGATGGTGTCACCGACTACAACGTACAATTATTTGTCGGCGATGATCTGGCGCAGTCCGACGACCCCACTTATCCCTCGGTGCCCTTGATTGTCGATACCTACGGCGGCGACAACAGCTACCGATGTTTTTACGTCCGACTCTCCGAAGACATGATTCAGGTGGGGACTGCCGGACATCCGAAGAAGGTTTGGATGGAACTGATGGCGTCGAGTGGAACATCCTACGTCGAATATGAAGCGTACAACAATCCGCCAAATGAAGAACCAATGCCGACGAGGCTGACCACCGTCCTGGGAGAAACGAACGCTGTCAAACTCGATGTCACCGATCTGGGCGGCGACGCGAAGCTTTTCTATCCGTATACCACTACGCTGATCGAAATCGTATTGGAGCGAGAGCCTACGCCCCTGAAGGCTGTCAGTTCGTTGTTTGGATTCAGCCTGACGGGTGTGCCGGGCGCATGATTAATTCCCACCCACGGCGATGGTTACCCCGGCAGGGCTCACGCTGTTTCCCACCTGAACCAGGACAGGAACGGCATCCGCCTGCGTGATGCCGGCGGGCACCACGACGTTCAACTGCATGACGCCGGCAATCTCCTGCGGCGCTTCGCCGGCGTACAGCACCTTGGCCGAGACTCCGCCGATGGTGACCGTGACCGGCAGCACCGGCGCCGGAGGAGTGGAGCCTGTGATGCTACCATCCATTCCGGCAGGCGCTGTATTGCCCTCGCCCGTCGCAAAAAGGACGATGACGCTACCGGGCGGCGCCGGATGTGCGACTCCGTTCAGGGAACCGTCCTGGTTGATCACCGCCGCTTGTCCCGTCCCCGCGCCGAATGTGAACAGAGCCGGGGCGGCAGGGGTCACCGGAACGCTAACGGCCGGGCCGATCGTGCCTTGGTATTGCACGGCCACCTGTACGCTTGCGCCCGAGACCGCGTACGGGACCACTGCCGCCGCCTGCGTTGCGCTGACGTAGATCATGGGAGCGGGGACGCCGTTGAAGAGCACACTCGCATTCGAAAGCGCGGTGGGATAAACTCCGGCATCGTTCGGCGCGGCGCTCACGGGGGGAGTCACCGCGGGCCCCAATCCGGACCCGTAAATTGTTACGATTTCGCCGGGCGCCACTGCTCCGGGCTGGTTGCTGGCGGCGTTGGTAACCGACGAAATGGAAGGGCCGGGCGGCGCTGCAGTACCCGGCTGAAGCAGGCGAATCGCACCCGCGCCGCCATCGGCGATATAAAGATCGCCGGAGGTGTCCATTGCGAGACCGCTGAGTCCCCAGAACTCCGCTTGCGGCGCGGCGCCGCCGTCTCCGGTGTAACCCGGCTTCCCGTCACCCGCAACGGTTGTTATGGTTCCTTTCGTATCGATCTTTCGGACACGGTACAAATCGTTGAAATAGACGTTTCCTGACGAATCCACCACCAGTCTCGTGGTAGCTTGAACCGGCAACAGCGAACTGGCCGCGGGAATACTGTCCGCGAGATTGGCGCCCTGTCCGGCGATCATGTGAATGGCGCCGTCCGGAGTGATTTTGCGGATGTATTCGGGAGTCGGACCCGCAATGGGCGCAGCCGGGTTCGGGACTGCCTGATCGACAAACCAGATGTTGTTTTGCGTGTCCACGGCGACGGACACTGGAAGGTTCAGAGCCGCGCTAGTGGCGGCCACGCCATCTCCGGAGACGAAGGAGGAGCACGCCGTGGAAAGTCTTTGCGAGGGCGGGGCCTGTGTAAGGTGTCCGGCAATGGTGGAGATCAGGCCATCGGGCGTGACCCGCCGAATGGTACATGAGCCCGCATCTCCGATATAGAGATTGCCTCTCACATCCGCCACGGCGGTTACCGGCGATTCCAGTTGCGCTTGAACGGCGGGCCCTTCATCTCCCGCGATTCCGAACGAGCCGTTGCCCGCCACGGTGGCAATAGAGCCGTCCGACGCTGACACCTTTCGGACGACGCTGTGGAGGGCATCGGGGATAAAAAGGTTTCCGGCGCTATCAAGACTCACGCAGGATGGTGTGATCTGGGCTTTTATGGCCGCACCGCCATCGCCGCTGTTGCCGGCCTGTCCGGTGCCCGCCACCGTAGTGATGGTTCCCGCCGCTGAGACTTTGCGGACAACGTTCGCTATCTGGTCCGCGATGTAGACATTTTGAGCCCGGTCGACCGCGACGCAATCGGGTCGGAATTGCGCGGTCTTTGCCGGGCCACCGTCACCTGTGTACGCAGAATAGCCGTTGCCGGCGACCGCCGTCGCGATCCCTGCGGGAGAGATCCGCCAGACCCGGGAGTCGTGGGTCGGGATGAGTATGTTGCTGGACGGATCCACTGCGATACCTTCGGATGTGAACGCGGACCCCAATGCCTGTTGTCCGCTGACAAGCCCCGGCGCCGTGGGACCGCCGCCACCGGCGATGGTTTGAATGCCATTCTGGGATACCACGCGCACGGAATAGGAGTCGCTGATGAGAAGGTCGCGCGCACGGATATCCCACGCCAGGCCGCTTGGATACTCAAACGCCGATCGGGTGGGAACCGGACTGTCGCTTGCCGTACCAAAAACGCCGGTCCCCGCGAACGTGTTGATTATTCCCTGCGGGTTCACCATTCGGACGACTTCGCCGTTCATGTCCGCGATGTATAGGTTGCCATCCGAATCGAAAGCGACATCTACTGGGGTAGTGAGCACGGATTTCGTGGCTGGGACGCCATCGGTGGAGGCGCCCAGCAAGCCTGTTCCGGCGAAGGTCGCGATCGATCCATCGCCGGCCAGAACCCTGCGGACCAGGCGATTGCCGGAATCGGCGATGTACAGATTGTCCGCAGTATCGAAGGCGATGCCCACAGGGGTATTCAACCCCGCGGATGTGGCCGGTCCACCGTCGCCCGAAACCCCCGCAAACCCGGTGCCCGCGAAAGTCTTAATATTGCCGGTGAGATCGATCCTTCGAATGACGTTGCATAAGCTGTCGGCGAAATAGAGATTTCCGTGGATATCGAAGGCAATCCCCTCCGGCTGCTTCACTTGCGCATTCACGGCCGGACCACCGTCACCGGCACATCCAGGCCGCGCAGCGCCGGCCACCACCGTAAGGCTGCCGTTTCGGTCTACCTTGAGGATCATGTTGTCGGCGCCGAAGTAGAAGTTTCCGGCCGGATCCAGGGCAACACGAGCCGGAATACCCAGCGAAAAAGCGGTGGCTGCATTCGGCGTGGGTGGTGGAGATCCACCTGCGAAAGTCGAGACCACATACGGCTGTGCCCCGGCGATGTTAACTAACAGTAGTATAATCAGCAAGTTCGGCCGCATGATGCCTCCACCGGCGATTATATATAGAGTCGCGTTACCAAACGACAATGCAAGGTGAGTTATGACACAAGTGTGTCCGTATTAACGGACTGCGCGCTCGAAGGAACTTCCGGAAATTGCAGGTTCTATCCCGGCGGGTTCGACCTCAGTTTGAACGGTTTCCTTTGCAGTCGGGCGGGTCGGCTCACGGCGCAGATTCCCTGTTGCCGCAACTGCGTCTTTTCGAACCAGCAGGCGATCTGCCGCGGTGTAGCCCAAGGTCATGGCGAGAACGAGAAGTGCGCCAGGTAACACCGGTGGACTGGGAACCGGGACATCGAAGTAACGGCAGCTAACCCCTATCAGGAAGCTCACAATCAGCCCAATCAAGATTTTCATGTTCTGTTATCTCTTTTACTATATTACGGTACCCGAAGCGACAACAGCCGTCACTTGTGTCGCTAGTTCGACAGTCGGACGTGTGGGGTGCAGATGGAACTCGTGAAAGTGCTGCCGATGCGGGTTTGGCGCGACACGTGCCAGCACACCAAGGCATGGTGTTGAGAAGCGAATCGGAATTGATTGAGGCGTGCAAGAGAGGAGACCGAGCCGCTGTCGCAGAACTGTTCGAACAGCATTACCCGGCGTCACTGCGCGTCGCGAGGGGAATCCTGCGCGATGACGAAGGGTCGTGGGACGCGGTCCAGTCCGCTTACCTTTCCGCTTTTCGCAACCTTCACGTCTTCAGGGGCGATGCGGCATTCAAAACGTGGATCACGCGCATCGTGAGGAATGAATGTCTGATGCGGCTTCGTCAGGCGGCGCGCCGGAACCAGTCGGTCAGCCTGGATGAATCGGCCGGCAGCGGAACGCCATTGTTCGCGTCTTCCGGGCCGACTCCCGAGACATCTGCATTCCTCGGGGAACTCGCTTCCGCGCTCTCGGACGGGGCTGCCAAGCTTCCCAATGGCCTATCCCAGGTGTTCCACCTCTATGCGTTTTCAGGTCTTTCCATCAGCGAGGTGGCGGCGGCCATCGGTCTGACGGTGTCCGCCGCGAAGAGCCGGCTATTTCGGGCGCAGCTTCACATGCGCGAGCATCTCAAGCCGGTCTGGTCCAACGCGCGCAGGGCGGCTTGACCGGACCCTGACGAATTTCGCCAGGGGGTGTCCCCAAATTTGACACTTCGTCAGGCTCAGACTCTCATCCCTCCTGGGCGCATGCAGCCATCCTCTTCAAAACACGAGGCCCCGCAACATACAGGCAGCAACAGGGAGACGGACCGCGGAATGCCTCACGAGCGCCGTGATTCATCCGATTCGAACTCTGGTTATTCCGCTGGCGCTGGTGGCTGTCCTCTGCACCATGGTCGGGTGTTCCCCCAAGGCGACAGTGGCCGCACATACAGCGCCGCTCGAAGTGCTAGTCGCCGCGGTCGAGCAAAAAGATGTCCCGATTTTTCAGGAATGGATCGGCACGCTCGATGGCTTCGTGAACGCCGACATCAAGGCGGAGGTGTCCGGCTATCTGATAGAGCAGGCGTATAAGGAGGGCACCTTCGTCACGAAGGGCCAACTGCTCTTCAGGATCGATCAACGCCCCTTTCAGGCCGCGCTCGACCTGGCGTCGGGTCAACAGGCACAGGCCGAGGGCCAGCTAACCCAGGCACAAGCTCAACTATCGCAGGCCGAAGCCCAGGTCGCCGTGGCAACCGCCAATCAGGGCAGGACGCAGCTCGACGTCGATCGCTACATCCCGCTGGCGCAGCAACAGGCCATTACGCAGCAGGATCTTGACAACGCGACCCAGAACAACTTAGCGGCGAAGGCGCAGGTGCAATCGGCCCGTGCCCAAGTGGAGACCGCCAGGGCGCAGATCGTCGCCGCCGGAGCCGCCGTGCAATCGGCCAAGGCCTCTGTCGACGCGGCCCGGATCAACCTGGGATTCACTCGAGTGACTTCGCCCATCGACGGCATTCCGGGTATCGCTCAGCAACAGGTGGGCGCGCTGGTGAGTCCGTCGAGCGGCGCCATCACCACCGTGTCGACGCTCGACCCCATCAAGGCCTACTTTACGGTGAGCGAACAGGAGTATCTCGCGTTCACGCGTCGCTTCCCCACCGCCGAAAGTCGGCAGGCCGACTTACGCCAGCGCGAACTCCAACTGGTTCTCGCCGATGGCAGTGTCTATCCGCACACTGGCAAATTCTATTTCGCAGACCGGCAGGTGGACGTAAGGACGGGAGCCATCCGTGTTGCCGGATTGTTCCCCAATGCTGGAAACAGCTTGCGGCCTGGCCAATATGGAAAGGTCCGCGCTGCGATGTCGGTTCAAAAGGGCGCGCTCCTGGTGCCACAGCGGGCCGTCATGGATTTGCAGGGGACGCGCCAACTCGCGGTTGTCGACGCCGGCGGTAAGGTCGCTATCCGGCCGATCACGCTCGGTACGACAGTTGGCACTGATTGGATCGTGATGGAGGGAGTGCACCCCGGCGAACGCGTGGTGGTCGAAGGCATTCAGAAAGTTCGCCAAGGAATGCAGGTCAATCCGAAACCGTTCGAAACAAAGTGACCACCCATGTCCAAATTCTTTATTAATCGACCGATCGTGGCGATGGTCATTGCCATCCTCACCGTAATTGTAGGCGCTGTCGTCATCGTGGCTCTTCCCGTGGCGCAATTCCCCGCGATTGCGCCGCCGGAGGTTCAGGTCTCGGCAATCTATGTCGGAGCGGACGCACAGACCATCGAACAAGCCGTGGCGACTCCCATCGAACAGCAGATGAGCGGCGTGGACAACATGAACTACATGTATTCGCTCAACGCAACGGCCAACGGGCAGATGCGCCTGATCGTCGATTTCGATGTGGCGACGGACCCGAACACAGACTTAATTTTGGCGCAAAGCCGCGAGACGCAGGCCGCCTCGCAACTGCCGGTGGATGTCACCAATTACGGCGTCACCGTTCAGAAATCGGTGCTAGCGCCCCTCATGCTGGTCGCCTTGTACTCGCCCAAAGGATCTCACGACGCAAAATTCCTGGCCAACTACGCATACATCAACATAGTCGATCCGCTAACTCGTGTGAAGGGTGTCGGCACCACTCAGGTATTCGGGTCCGGCCAGTATGCCATGCGCCTCTGGGTGAAGCCGGATCAACTGGCCAAGCTGCAAATCACTGTCCCGGAGATTGTCTCGGCCATTCAAACACAGAACACAGTCAATCCGGCGGGACAGGTGGGCAGCGAGCCGATTCCAGCCGGGCAGTCGTTCACCTATTCGGTGCGCGCACAGGGCCGCCTCACATCTCCTGAGGAGTTCGAAAACATTGTGGTTCGCGAAACACCCGAGACCGGTATTGTGCGCGTCCGCGATGTGGCCCGCGTGGAATTGGGCGCGCAGGATTACAGCATTGCCGGCCACTTGGATGGGAATCCGAGCGCCGTCGTTGCGGTCTACCAGTTGCCAGGATCCAATGCTGTGGACACCGCCGCCGGCGTCAGAAAGCTGTTCGCTGAGGCCAAGGCGCGATTCCCCGATGACGTCGATTTCACCATCCCGATCGATACTACCAGAGCGGTCAACGAGGGTATGAGGGAGATCGTCGAAACCCTGGTGATTGCCCTGGTTCTGGTGATCGCCGTGGTCTACCTCTTCCTGCAAGGGTGGCGGGCCACTCTGATTCCACTTCTCGCCGTTCCGGTGTCTCTCGTGGGGACATTTGTGTTCTTTCCGCTCTTCGGCTTTACCATCAATACCCTGTCTCTATTCGGTCTGGTGCTGGCTATCGGCCTGGTGGTGGACGACGCGATTGTGGTGGTGGAGTCGGTCGAGCGCCACATCGAAGATGGCCTCTCTCCAAAAGACGCTGCCCTCAAGGCCATGGAAGAGATCTCCGGACCCGTCATCGGAATCGCACTGGTGTTGTCCGCCGTCTTCATCCCAACGGCGTTCATCCCCGGTATCACCGGCAGACTTTATCAGCAATTCGCCGTCACCATTGCGATCTCGGTAATTCTGTCAGCTTTCAACGCCCTGTCGTTGAGCCCTGCTCTCGCTGCGCTCCTCCTGAAGCCCAGGACGCCGAGCCGGGGCCTGCTGTCCCGGTTCTTCGGCTGGTTCAACCGCATGTTTGGCCGAGCCACCAATGCTTATGTCCGCATCTCGGGAGCCATTCTGCGCAAGAGTGCCTTCGCCGTTATCCTTCTGGCCGGATTCGCCGTGGTCGGTTTCTGGGTCGGCGGAAAGCTGCCCTCCAGTTTCGTCCCCGATGAAGACCAAGGTTACTTCTACTTGAACATTCAGCTTCCCAACGCGGCGTCCCTGCAGCGCACCGAAGAAGTGGCCGCTAAGGTCCAGCAGATCGCGGCCGGGATCCCGGGTATCGAGCACGTTACCAGCGTTACCGGTTTCAGCCTGCTCAGCCTGGTGCGCACCAGTTACAACGCATTCGCGTTTATCAGCATGAAGGAATGGGGCGACCGGAAAACCAGGGAGCAGCAGTTCCAATCTATCAAGGCGCGGCTGAACACGGAGCTGAGCAAGTTGCCGGAAAGCGTTGCCTTCGGCTTCTCGCCGCCGGCCATTCCTGGTGTCGGCACCTCCGGCGGAGTCACGTTCATCCTGGAGGATCGCGCGGGCAATGACATCTCATTTTTGTCCGACAACTTGAACAGGTTCGCGACGGAGGCCCGCAAACGGCCCGAGATCGGAAGCCTCACCACCACGTTTCTGCCCAGCGTGCCGCAGCAGTTCATCGTCGTCGATCGCGATAAGGTCATCAAACAGGGCGTACCCATCAACGATGTCTATCGCACCGTCCAAGCCTTTATGGGCGGGCTCTTCATCAACTATTTCAATCGCTTCGGCCGCCAGTGGCAAGTCTATATTGAAGCCGAAGGCGACTACCGTACAAAGTCCGAAAACGTCGGCCAGTTTTATGTCCGCAACACTGCCGGCGAGATGGTCCCGCTCTCGGCACTGACTAGATTTGAGTCGCGCGCCGGTCCCGAGTTCACCATGCGCTTCAACGAATATCGCTCGGCGCAGCTCAACGTCGCAGCTTCGCCGGGTTTCAGCACCAACCAGGCAATGCAGGCTCTGGAAGACGTATTCAAGCAGACTATGCCATCCGGGATGGGCTTCGATTACTCGGGCATGTCATTCCAGGAGAAGAAGGCGCAGGAAGGGATCTCGTCGTCGGTGATCTTCGGATTCTCCTTGTTGTTCGTTTTCCTGATTCTGGCCGCCCTTTATGAAAGCTGGACGCTGCCGTTCAGCGTGCTGCTGACGACACCAGTCGCCGTCTTCGGAGCCTTCGGCGTCCTCTGGCTGCGACGCACCCTGTTGGCCTACTTCGCGCCTCCATACATGGTGCAGATCGAAAACGACGTCTACTCTCAAATCGGCCTGGTGATGCTGATCGGACTCTCCGCCAAGAACGCCATCCTGATCGTGGAGTTCGCCAAGGACGAGTTCGAGAAAGGCAGGCCGCTGGCAGAAGCGGCTTTAGAAGGCGCTCGCCTGCGTCTGCGGCCCATTCTCATGACGTCTTTCGCGTTCATTCTGGGATGCGTGCCGCTCTGGATCGCCAGTGGCGCCGGCGCCGTCTCGCGCCAGATCATGGGGACCACCGTGATCGGTGGAATGCTGGCAGCCAGCCTGATCGGCATCTTCCTCGTGCCGGCTGTTTTCTATCTGGTGGAGAAGCTCTCCGGAGCCTTACGCCCGGGGCCTGTTCCGCTCGGCCAAGAGCCAGAACCGGCGCAAGGAGACTGAGCTATGAATCGTCAAATCGTCCCGATTCTTCTGGCAGCTCTCTGCACAGGTTGCGTAGTTGGCCCAAACTACCGGCGCCCGGCAGTGGTGTCCCCCCGACTTTTCGCGCGCCGACGCCGCTACCCGTGGGCGAGGCGGCTTCATTGGCGGACCTCAAATGGTTCGAAGTTTTCAAAGATGAGAGACTGCAGGATCTGATTCGAACGGCGCTGGCGCAGAATTACGACTTGCGGGAGGCGGTCTTGCGAGTGGAGCAGGCCAGGGCCAACCTGGGCATCGTCCGATCGGATCAGTATCCCAATTTCGCGGTGGGTGGGTCGATTGAAATCAATCGTCTTTCGCGGGATGGCGCAACCCCGCTGCCGCCTCAATTTCTACCGTCGCAGAACCGCAATTTCGGCGCTGCCGCACTCAACCTGTTGTCATTCGAGGTGGATATCTGGGGTCGGCTGCGCCGTGCCACGGAAGCGGCGCGCGCCAATCTCCTGGGCGCCGATGAAACGCGAAAAGCGGTAATCACCACGCTGGTCAGCGATGTCGCTACTGCCTACCTTTCGCTGGTGGAACTGGACTATAGCCTTGAGATTTCCAGGCGCACCCTGCAAACCCGCGAGGAGTCGCTTGCGCTGACCAGGTCCCGGCAAAACGGCGGCGTTGGGACACTTCTCGACCTGAGACAGGCCGAACAACTGGTGGACACGGCGGCTGCGACGATTCCGGGAATCGAACGGCAGATCGAACAAACCGAAAATGGAATCACGCTCTTGCTTGGAGAGACGCCCGGCAGCGTCAGGCGCGGGCTCAGCTTCATGCAGCAAACTATGCCTCCCGAGGTGCCCCCCGGTTTGCCATCCGCGCTTCTGGAACGGCGCCCCGATATACGCGCCGCTGAGCAGGCACTGATAGCGGCGAACGCGGAAATCGGTGTGGCCAAGGCAGCCTATTTCCCGCAAGTGAGCCTGAGCGGGTTCCTGGGCGGACAGAGCACACAACTCTCCAGTTTATTCAGCGCTCCGCACAGCGCGTGGAGCTTGGTCCCGCAGGTCAGTCAACCGATCTTTACGGCAGGCCGCTTGAAATCCAATGTCAAATTCTCAGAAGCCGGCCAGCAAATTGCGCTGGTGCAATACCAGAGAACCATTCAGACGGCCTTCACCGAGGTTTCCGATAGTCTCATTGCCCATCAGCGGGTGCGCGAGAGCCGAGTGCAGCAGGAGGCACTGGTGGCAGCTCTTCGCGACCGCCTGCGGCTCGCCTACATCCGGTATCGCGGCGGCGTGGATACCCAACTCAACGCTTTGGATGCAGATCGCGATCTGTTTACGGCGGAGCTGGAATTGTCCCAGACCCGGCTGGATGAATTGCTCACGGTGGTGCAGCTCTACAAAGCGCTTGGTGGAGGATGGCAACAATGATGCCGTAGTGTCGAACCGATTCGTCTTGGCGGTCGGGGGCGCCCATGCGGCCAGAGGCACGGTCGCCGCGATCCCGGCCTTCATTTTCGCCTCTTCGGCAGCCATGGGCTTCGCCCTTTGATGAGGGTGATGGTATGTTGAGGACATCGATCGCAACGCTCAGGCCTGAAAAACTCCATGAACGAAACTCCTCAAGAAATCGACTCAATGTTCCCAGCCCTGGACGCTGCGCAAATCGAACGGCTTTGTTCTTTCGGTGCCCGGCTGCAGGCCCAACCCGGTGAACTCATTTTCGACGTAGGAAACACGAACCACGGCGTTTTTGTCGTTTTGCGGGGTAGCATTGAAATTGTCGGTGTTTCCAAGGGGAAGGCTGACACGCTCCGCGTGATGGGGCCGGGGACCTTCACCGGCGAAATCAATCAACTCTCGGGACGGCGCAGCCTGGTGCGGTGCCAGGCACTCGAAGCCAGTGAATTACTGGAAATCGACCGGGCGTCGCTGCGCCGCATCATGCAAAGCGATGCCGCCCTTGGTGAGATTTTTCTGCGGGCATTCGTGCTGCGCCGGGTCTACCTGATCGCCAACTCGGTAGGCGACGCCATCCTCATCGGTTCGAGCCATTCCGGCGACACGCTGCGCCTCAGGGCGTTCCTGTCCCGCAACGGTCACCCGCACACGTACCTCGATGTAGAGCACGAGCCGGATATCCAAACCACCCTGGACCACTTTGCAATCGGAGTGGCCGATATCCCGGTGCTCATCTGCCGTGGAGACTTAGTCCTGCGGAACCCCTCCAACGCTGAGGCAGCCACCTGTTTCGGCCTGAATGCCGGCATCGACGAGACCACGATGTATGACTTGATCGTGGTAGGCGCCGGGCCCGCGGGACTGGCCGCCGCCGTCTACGGCGCATCGGAAGGACTGAACGTTCTAGTGGTGGAGGGCAATGCGCCGGGCGGGCAAGCCGGCGCGAGTTCGAGAATCGAGAATTACCTGGGCTTTCCCATGGGCATTTCCGGACAGGATCTGACGAATCGCGCATTCGTTCAGGCGGAGAAGTTCGGGGCGAACATACTGGTGGCTCGGGGCGCTCAAGCTCTGAAGTGCAACCACCCTGTTTACACAGTGGAACTGGAGGATGGCGGAGCCGTTCGAGCGCGTACTATCATCGTGGCTGCGGGGGCGCAGTACCGGAAGCTTGCGCTCCCCAATCTGGCTCACTTCGAAGGGGCTGGTGTGTATTATGGCGCGACCCTGGTGGAAGCTCAAATCTGCGGCAATGACGAGGTGGCGGTGGTTGGCGGCGGCAACTCAGCTGGACAGGCGGCCATTTTCCTCGCAGGTTTTGCACGGCGCGTCAACGTGGTGGTGCGCGGTCCAGGGCTGGCCGATACCATGTCCCGATATCTGATCTCCAGGATTGAAGCTTCCCCCGAAATCATCGTGAGGACAAAGACCGAGATTGAGGCGCTCGAGGGCGGAGACCGCCTCGAGCGGATTCGCTGGCGGGAAGCCAAGTCGGGGGAGAGCGAAGTGCGGGAGATTCGCCACGTCTTCTCCATGACCGGCGCCAACCCCAATACAGCATGGCTTGGCGGCTGTCTCTCGCTGGATGCGAAGCAGTTCATCAAGACAGGCGCGGACGTGGAGCCCGATTGGCCCTTGCGCCGGTCGCCGCATATGCTCGAAACCAACCGGCCCGGGGTCTTCGCCGTAGGGGACATCCGTTCGGGAAGTGTGAAGCGCGTCGCTTCCGCCGTGGGGGAAGGTTCTATGGCGGTCCAATTCGTGCACAAGGTTCTCGCGGAATAACGGGTAGTCTCAGCAAATCGCGGTTGTTGCCTGTGGTTGGCCAATACCGAGCTTGCGCATCCGATAGAGCAAGGTGGTCCTCGCCAGGCCGAGCCTGGCAGCCGCGCCGCTACGCCCTCCAACCACACCTCCGGTTTGCCGGATCGCCTCGACGATGTGTTCCTTTTCGGCTTCCGCTAATGTGCGGGCCGCCGTCGGCTGGACGGTACTTACAATTGACCTCAGGTCCGTGAGTGGAGGGCGAAGCACGGTACCCGAGCCCATAACCACCGCGCGCTCGATGAAGTTCTGCAGTTCTCGAATATTGCCCGGCCAGTCGTGGCGCTTTAGCATCTCCATGACCTCATCGGGAATTACCGCGATATCTTTGTTCATACGGCCGGCGAATCGGCGAACGAAGTGCCAAACAAGCTGCGGTATGTCTTCCGTGCGATCCCGCAGAGCTGGAATGGCGATAGGAATTACATTCAGCCGGTAGTAAAGATCCGCGCGGAATCGCCTCTCCCGAACCATCTGAGCCAGATCCAGGTTAGTGGCTGCGATCACCCGGACATCCACGCTGATGGTGCGGGAGCTGCCAAGCCTCTCGAATTCCTGCTCCTGCAGGATGCGCAGCAGTTTCGGTTGCAGTTCCAGAGGCAGGTCGCCGATTTCGTCCAGGAACAGAGTGCCTTGATCGGCAAGTTGGAACCTGCCGGTAGTCTGCGTCCAGGCGCCCGTGTAAGCTCCGCGCTCGTGGCCGAACAACTCGCTCTCCAGGAGGCCGGTGGGAATAGCGGCACAGTTGACCTTGATGTAGGGAGCGCAGCTACGGCGGCTCTGTTCATGGATCGCCCGGGCGATGACTTCCTTACCGGTACCGGTCTCGCCTTGGAGCATCACCGCGGCGTCCGTTGGCGCCACCATACGGACGGTCTCCATAACGTGGCGCAGGCCTTGATTGGCGCCAATGATCTCGTTGTCGGATTGCACCGCGATAGGCGGAAAGCTCAAAGTCGTTCTCGGCATGGTGGCCATAATCTGCGTCTCCTTGATAGTCCCCACTATGGCGCCCCGGAAATTTGAAACCATCACGAGATGTGAGGCTTTTTTTCTGCCCCGGTTGGAGAGGACGCAAATTACACGATAGTGGTAGGCTTACGTGAACCGTGAGAGCCATAACCCATTCGTGTTAGGTCCAAATCGACCTATGGCATTACAAAAAGGCCCTCCGAACGCGTGATGTAGATATCCCGAAAAGGGTCCACACTCCGAGGGTGGGTGGAAAGAACAATGGCGCCAGCCTGGTGTACTACCTGCATGACAGTTCGGCGACGTTTCGTCTGGCGCTTTCGGGCGATTTGATCCGGGAAGCGGTTCCCGGTGTGGAGCAAGCCTGGCTGACTGCCATGTCCGTCATGGGCCGTAAGAGCTTCCTGATCGACGTCAGCCGCATCACGCGCGTGGATTATGCCTTCCGCCCGGAGCGCGAGCTCGCTGGCTCCTGGCTTCGGTGGTGTTACTATTTCAAGGCGGCATTCGAGGCTAGAACCGCCGTTTCATGAGAACCTTGAATCCAGATGCCGTGCGGAGCAGTCCATTAATCATGGTGGAGGGTGCCTCTTTCCGCGAACCCGCGGACGATGCCTATCGGTTGGCGTGCCTGGAATTGCGTGGTGGCAATCGTGCCGCGGTCTACAGCGCCCAGTTGCCGGGGCTTAACGCCTGGGTATCGTGCCGGCCGCTGGAGCCTGCCACGCGCGGCGGAGACCTCTACTACCTCTCTGTCTGCAGTCAGGGCTCGATCTCCCGCGTCACCATTGCGGACGTCGCCGGTCATGGCGAAAGCGTGAGTGAAGTCGCCGAAGCGTTTGCGGGACGCGTTGCGGGAGCACGCTGACCACTGGGATCAGTCCGCTCTGATCCGGCGTCTGAACGACGGATTCCTGAAGGGGCGCGTCGCAGGCAAGTATGCGACTGCGTTCCTGCTGAGCCATTACGTCGCAACCGGCGAACTCCTTTTCACTAACGCGGGGCACCTCCCCCCACTCTGGTACCACGCCAGGTCTGGGGATTGGACCTTCATGCAGGACGCAACTTCTTATGCCAAGGAAATTGCGGACCTGCCGCTCGGCATGATTCCCGGTACTGCGTACACGCAGAGTGCTGTTCAACTCGAGGAGGACGATTTGCTACTCCTATATACCGATGGTATCAACGAAGCTGAGAACGATCATGGGGAACAGCTTGGACTGGATCGCCTGCTGTTCCTCGCGAAGAGCCTGCCAACCAGTTCGGCTGCAGTGGCAGGCGAAGCCCTGGTGGCGGCCGTGGCGCGGTTTCGCGGCTCTAAGCCGCCGTCTGACGACCAGACGATTATCGCCTTGCATCGGCATAGAACTACACCCGTGACGCAATCATGAGCGATACAGAAGCTCAATCCGATAGCTCCGCCATCGACGTGACATTCGTCATGTGCAGTCATCCGCGTTATCTTCCCATCATCCGTGCTGCCGTCGGTCAACTGGCTGCGATGGTGGGATGGAACGAATCGGAATCCTTATCCATTACAATGGCTGTCGATGAGGCGCTGGCAAACGTGATCCGTCACGCGTACAACGGCCGCACGGACGGCCGGATCGAGTTGCACTGCCGTGCCACCGAGGACGAACTGCAATTCCGACTTCAGGATACCGGCGACCCACCGGATATGACTCGCATCTGCGCCCGAGAGGTGGGCTGCGACAAGATCGGCGGCTTGGGCACTCACATCATTCGGGACGTCATGGACACGGTGTCTTACAAGACGTTCTCCGGAAGGAAACGTGTTCACCGCGGCCAAACGGCTCCGGAGGCAAGGATGAATATCTCTGTCCGCAAGACCGTCGCGGCGAGAATCGTGGATCTGGAGGGCGACGTGGATCTCGGCACGTCGCCTAATTTGCGCCGCACACTGTTTGAGTTGCTCGGGGAATCGCCGAAACTGGCGCTGAATCTGCGCGCCCTGCGGTACATCGATAGCTCGGGGATCGCGACGCTGATCGAAGTTCTCAAAGATGCGCAGAAGCTTCAAAAAGAGTTCGTCCTGTTCGGGCTGAGTCCGGCGGTGCGGGATGTTTTCCACCTCACGCATGTCAATCGCATCTTCCGAATCTTCGACACCGAAGAGGAGGCCGTGGCAGCCTGACCGGCCCGTTATGTCTTCTATTCAGCCCATTCCGCGAGCGGCGTCTCCGCTAGCCGCCGGCCTGAGCAACATCGGCGCCCGCGCTGAGAATGTCTTGGCATATGTGGGAGGACTGGCGGGATTGGTAGCAGGCTCAGTCGCGCCGTTGATTTACTCGCCGCTGAAGCGTGGGCGCAGCTTTCAGCGTGCGGTGCATCAGGCCATGGTGGTGGGGGTCACCGCGATCCCCATCATCACTCTGATCACGTTCTTTGTCGGAGTGATTATCGCGCTGCAGGGAGCTTACGGACTTGCGGCGATTGGGCGCAATGCAACTGGTGGCGGGTCTGGTGGCGATATCGATTACGCGGGAACTCGGCCCGCTGGTGGCTGCGATTGTGGTGATTGGGCGCTCCGGCTCTGCATTCGCCGCGGAGATCGGCGCGATGCGAGTTACCGAAGAGCTGGACGCGCTCAAGACCATGGCGCTCGATCCGGTGGCTTTCTTGGTAACACCCAAACTGGTCGCCATGATGGTTATGATGCCCTGCCTTGCCATGTGGTCGGATTTCATGGGCGTCTGCGGCGGCGCGCTTTTCGGAGTCTCCGGCGCGGGCTTCACGTTGGCAGTTACTTCGTAGCCACGCGCGAGTCGCTTGTCCTTCGCGATATCACCACCGGACTGGTGAAGAGCCTGGTTTTCGGAATCGTGATTACGGCTGTGGGCTGCTACGAAGGTTTCTCCACCGGCGCGGGCGCTGAAGAGGTGGGCCGTTCCACCACTTCCGCCGTGGTCATCTCGATTCTGCTGGTGGTGCTGATCGACCTGACCTTCACCTATCTTTTCTATTCGGCGAGGTCGGGCGCATGAGTCTCGCCACAGCGGAAATGGGCGCGCCGGTGATTTCGACGCGCGGCTTGCGAGTGAGCTACGGGAATCGTGAGGTGTTGCACGGGATCGATTTCGAAGTGAGCCACGGGGAAACGGTGGTGATCCTGGGCGGCTCCGGGTCGGGCAAGAGCACGTTGCTGCGCACGCTGGTCGGCCTCGAAAGGCCATCTTCCGGCGAGGTGACGGTCAAGGGCACGGATTTGGCCCATGCCACGGCGCGGCAACTCGATGCGATTCGGAAGAAGATCGGCCTCTCGTTTCAGGGCGGGGCTCTTATCGGATCGATGACGGTGGGCGAGAATATCGCCCTGCCGCTGCTGGAGCACTCGGACCTGGCGCCCTCCACCATCGAAGTGATGGTGCGGATCAAGCTGGAGCAGGTGGGGCTCAGCGGCTTTGAGAACTTCAGTCCCTCGCAACTGAGCGGCGGCATGAAGAAGCGCGCTGCCATCGCGCGCGCTCTGGCCATGGATCCGGAGATTCTCTTCTTCGATGAGCCCTCGGCGGGGCTCGACCCCATCATGGCCGCCGGCATCGACGATCTCATCCTGAATCTGAAGAGGGCGTACGCGATGAGCATCATCGTGGTGACCCACGAACTGGCCAGTGCCTTCCTGATCGCCGACCGGATCATTCTCATCGATCGCGGCAACATCCTGGCCATGGGTCCGGCGAAGGAGATCCAACAGAGCACCGAGCCTCGCGTGCGTCAGTTCCTGGACCGTATCGCCGACACCACGGCGGACGACGAAGTGGACCACCTGCGAATGTTTACGGAAGGACTTTAGGCAGCATGATGGAAGCAACGCGCGAACGCACATCTGGTGGGCCTGTTCGTAGTGATCGCCGGAGCCTTGCTCTTCAGTATCCGTGCTGGAGATCTCGGGCGGCATGGGGAGCGCGGGCGTTGCACACCGCTGCCTATTTCAAATACGCCGGAGGTGTTCAGGCGGGCGGCGGCGGTTCGCTTCGGGGGCCTGCTGGTGGGCAAAGTGGATCGCGTCCGTGTGGACCCGGCGAACTCCACTCGCATTGAAATCGATTTCCAGGTGGAACGCACCACGCCGGTGAAGACCGACAGCATCGCGAAGATCACAACCCTCGGTCCTTTAACCGACAACTACATCGAAATCACGACTGGCACGCGAGCGCGCGCCGCTGCTGCCGCCATGGCGCCGAAATTCCTTCCGCCGAAATGTTCGGCCTGCCGCAGATGGGTGAGGCTGTGCAGGCGATGCTCCCGGACGTGCAACGCACCATTCTCAAGGTCAATACCAACCTGGACGGTCTTCAGGTCACTCTGACACGCGCCAACGATCTGCTGAACGATCGCAATCGCGTCCGTGATCGCGCATTCACTGGCGCAACGCGGACCAGTTGCTTTCGGAGACGCGGCCAAAGGTGAACGCGTCTCTCGACAACCTGAATCAGCTGTTGACGGATGCGCAGCCGAAGGTTTCCGCCAGCCTCAGCAACGTCCAGGAATTGACCGCCAAGCTCTCGCCGCTGCTGGATGACATCAAGAAAGTCTCTACGCGCGCGGACGATACTCTGGCTCACGTGGATGCGGCGTTGCTGGAGAATCGAGCCGACATTCGCGTCTCCGTCACCAGTTTGCGCGATGCGCTGGCGAAGTCCACTGTATTGCTGGATCATTTGAACCAGGCGATGGACCAGAACTCCGATAACATCGATGAATTGCTGGAGAACATTCGCATCTCAACCGAGAACCTGAAGAGTCTTACGGAAACTCTGCGGAGCTAAGCCCGCCAGTCTGATTCGAGGCATTCGAGTGGAAGATCGCATTCCGGGAGGTGGCCACAAATGATCGATCGGCGAGCAATTCTGACGGGTTCGCTTACGATACTCTGCCTGCTGTCGACTGCGTGTATCGGAGGGCGACCGGTTCGCTACTACACCGTCAATCATCCTGCGCCAGGCGGGGCGAGCGCAAAGGCGGATGGGTTGGTGCTGCTGGTGGGGCGGATCTCGACACCTGAAGGTTTGGAGGATAGCCGGATCCGCTATCGCGCCGGAGCCAATGAAGTCGGCGCTTACGAATATCACCGGTGGACCGAGCGCCCTGCCCTGATGGTCCGCGATCTCCTGGTTCAAACGCTTCGCGCATCGGGAAAGTATCGTCAGGTGCAGGAGACATCCAGCACAGTTACCGGGGATTACTTGATTCGCGGCAAGCTCTACGAGTTCGCTGAAGTGGACAAACCGGAAATCCAGAGCCGGGTATCCCTGC
Organism: uncultured Solibacteraceae bacterium; assembly: GCA_963815475.1. Classification (GTDB taxonomy): domain Bacteria; phylum Acidobacteriota; class Terriglobia; order Bryobacterales; family Bryobacteraceae; genus Sulfopaludibacter. Next base: position 6,697,432 of record CAWFHD010000003.1, read on the forward strand.
AACTGGAAGCGGTGGACAGGAGGACCGGAATGGTGGTGTGGAATCGACGATACGACCGGGACGAACCCGTCTCCGGCAAGACCATGCCGGATGTCGTAAGCTCGCTCGAACACAACCTGCAGCAAGTGGTCACTGACGCCGCCTCCAATATCGAGAGTTCGCTCGCAGGCCCGCGTTAGTCCAACTTACACGAGCGGAATTCCTTCTGTTGTTTTCTTTTGTAACACCAGCACAAGCATACCCAGAGCGGCAGGTGTCACCTGCTGCCGTTATGCCGTCACTTGCCAGATACATGGCACATCTCCGGAAACGGGCACTTCTCGTAAGTTCTGTTGTCTCTGCAAATAGCAAACATTCTGTTTTTGGTGGGTAAGTTGCCTTTACAGAGCGCGAGCGGTGCGGAGTCAAGGTTCCGCGCCGGCCATTCAAAAAAACAGGGAGTCAAAACGATGTTCAAAGCAAATTGTTTCACGGGGATTCTTTTGGGAGCGGCTTTGCTAACGGCGCCGGCATTTTCGCAGGAGGGAGGCCGGTCGGAAATCACTGTGCAGGCCCTCGGGAGCTTTGTCAAGACCACAACAGACAACGGGATTCAACAGAGCGCCACCAATAGCGGTGGAGTGCTGGCCAACTATCGGTTCTTCTTCTCGGACAGCCATGGTGTGGAAGTCAACTACGGTTACTCGCTCAATACGCAGACCTATGGTTTGGCGACAGGGCCGCTGGGCGTGAAATCCAACCAGCACGAAGTCACGGCAGCCTATGTCTTCCGGCATCGGATGCACGGCTTCACGCCTTTTGTGGAAGCGGGCGCCGGTGGCCTGGTATTCGACCCGACCGATGGGAACGGAGCTTCCACCCAAGCGCGGGCGGCATTCGTGTACGGCGGCGGCGTGGACGTCAACTTCACCAAGAAGGTTTTCCTTCGGGCGGAGTACCGGGGCTTCGTTTACAACAGTCCCACCTTCGACCTCGCAGAGGCCCAAGGCACGGACCGTATCACCCACCGGGCTGAACCCTCCATCGGATTTGGTTACAGGTTCTAACGACCCGGAGGAATCCGCGGCGTAGGGTCTTGAGTGGGGCAGGGCAAAGGGGCTGCCCCACCCATTACCATAACTGATTCGAGGTACCACAAACGGGTTACAAGGGGATTCCGATTCCAGGGGATTCATCGTGTTCCAGTGCCTGATATTGTCGAATCTGACACCATTGGGTGTTCGGCGATGCGCATTCGGAGTATTAGAATGAGGAGATCCAATTGTCTCAGCGAGACTGCTCCGAACACCGACCCGTATGCTGGGGGAATCCGTTGCGCACACAATTCAGGCGGCAGAATCGGCGGATTTTGGCACGTCTCGTGGTCGTAGTTTGAGCAGAGGTCCTTGTCCCGCACGACTCGTCACCGCATTGGGAGTGTTCTGCGTCCTGTTCGGCGCCTGCCGCCGCACTCAGCCTGGAACCCCGCCTTCCATCGAATTTACGCGGCTTCCGCCTGCCGGAGTGGGGAGCGCTGAAATAATCCACTTGATCGAGGGCCGCGTTAAAGGAGCCCTGCCCGGCCAGCGAATCGTTTTGTTCGCCCGCAGCGGAGTATGGTGGGTTCAGCCATTCGGCGATCGCCCTTTCACCGCGCTCCAACCGAATTTCACCTGGAAAGGGTCGACTCATCCGGGACTCTCCTACGCCGCGCTGCTGGTCGACCCTGAATATCGACCGCCATTAACTGTCAACGCACTTCCCCGCGTGGGTGGGCTTGTTCGGGCCATCAGTGTCGCCGATGGGCCGATGCTCGAGCAACAAGCACGCAAAACTCTGCATTTCAGCGGATACGAATGGGATGTTCGCCAGGACCAGGTCACTGTAGCCGGCACGCGAACCTACTTCAGTCCAGCTAACGCATGGGTGGACGGGAAGGGATTCCTGCATCTCCGTATCTTCAAGAGGGAAGGGCTTTGGACCAGTGCCGAATTGGATCTGCCCCGAAGCCTCGGCTATGGGTCTTACCGCTTCGTGGTGTCGGACGTATCACAATTCGAACCGGCCGCGGTGCTCAACATATCTACCTGGGACGACTCCGGGCCGAATCGCGAGATCGATCTCGAAATCAGCCGATGGGGCGAACTCACAGGCAAGAACGCACAATACGTCATACAGCCTTACTACATTGCGGCTAACGTTGTGCGCTTCCTGGCGCCTCCGGGTGCAATCTCATATTCTTTCGATTGGGAGGCTGGCCGGGTGTCGTTTCGAACCGTTCGGGAAACTGCGACTGGCGGCCACTCGGACGTGGTTGCCAGCCACGTCTTCACCTCCGGTGTGCCATCGGCTGGCAACGAGGCGGTGCATATGAGTCTGTACGTTTTCGAGAGCAAGCGGAACCCTTTGCAGAACGAGGTCGAGGTGATCATTGAGAAGTTTGAATACCTGCCTTGACCAACGTGCTCCATTCGCCTGGGTAGTTGCGGTGCTGCTCCCTGCTCTTGCCGGTTCCGCCCATGCGGTGGACCCCAATCGTGCGATGTCGCAATACCTCTATGAGCAGTGGGGGACGGAACGAGGCTTTCCTCGCGGGCCGGTATATGCGATCGCCCAGTCCGACGACGGTTATCTCTGGATCGGCGCCAGAGCCGGTCTGGTGCGCTTCGACGGACTCAATTTCCGTTTGATTCGGGACGTCCCAGGGCTGCCGAACGATGCGAGTGTTCTCGGTTTGACGTTGGACCGGGACCGCAGTCTGTGGATTCGATTGGACGGGTCTACACTGCTGCGATACCGCGATGGTGTGTTCGACAGCGCTCCATCCAACCTCGGAACCTCGAACGGTCGCATTACCTCAATGAGCCTGGCGGCCCAGGGCGAGCTTCTGATCTCTGTGATGGAAGTGGGCGCCGGCATTCATCGCCGGAACTCATTTGAGTTGGTGTCGGACGCCAGTGGCCTGCCGCGCTCTCCTGTGCTTGCCGTTGCACAAACCTCCGATGGCAGCATCTGGTTCGGCACACGGGGAACCGGTCTTTTCCGGCAGCGGCAGGGACAAACGACGTCGGTTAGCGACGGCCTGCCCGATCCAAAAGTCAACTGCCTGCTGGCCGATGGAACCGGCGGTTTGTGGGTGGGTACGGACAGCGGCATCGTTCGCTGGAACGGCAGCAGGCTCACCAGTGAAGGCATCCCCGCCTCTCTAGGGCAGTTGCAGGTTCTGGCGCTGGGTAAGGATCGCGATGCGAACATCTGGGTGGGGACGGATTCCGGTGGCCTGCTGCGGCTCAACGGTCGGGGCGTAGCCGGGTTGGAGTCGGACAAGCAGGAACTTCACGAAGCAGTCACCGCGGTATTTGAAGACCGCGAAGGAAATCTGTGGATTGGACGTGACAGCGGTATCGAGCGGATTCGAGACAGTGCCTTCGTGACGTATTCTCTTCTCGAAGGTTTGCCGACAGGCGGGAGCAATCCCGTCTATGTAGATTCAGACAATCGTATGTGGTTTCCTCCGGTCGAGGGCGGTCTGTGGTGGTTGAAGGATGGGCAGCACGGGAGCATCACGGCCAGCCGGCTTGAGCCGCGATGTGGTCTACTCCATTGCAGGCAGGGGCGGGGAACTATGGCTGGGGAGACAGCGCGGCGGCCTGACCGTCTTGCGGCCAGAATCGGGTTCGTTCTCTGCGCAGCAGTATACTCATGCGGATGGACTCGCGCAGGACAGCGTTTACTCGGTCTATCTGGCTCGCGACGGGACAGTTTGGGCGGGAACGCTGAGCGGCGGGGTGAGCGCCCTGCGGAATGGCCGGTTTACCAGCTACACGATTCGACAAGGATTGGCGTCCAACACTGTTGCTTCCATTCTGGAAGACTCGGGCGGAACTATGTGGTTCGCGACACCCGCCGGCTTGAGCGCGTTTTCGAAAGGCCACTGGCAGGCCTATGGAAATGGAGAAGGTTTGCCCTCGGACAATGTGAACTGCCTGCTGGAGGATTCCACGGGCGTGCTCTGGGCGGGGACCACCGCGGGACTCGCCTTCCGCGGACCAAAAGGATTTCAAGTGCCGGATGCATTGCCTTCCGCGTTAGGTTCTGCGGTTCTGGGATTTGCGGAAGACCGGTTCGGTTGGTTCTGGATCGCAACCGCGAGCCACGTATTACGCGTGAATCGCGACAAACTGCGGCTCGGGACTCTTTCTGAAGGAGACATTCGGGAATACGGTGTGGCGGACGGCCTCCGTGGTTTGGAAGGAGTGAAGCGGCACCGGTCGGTGGTCTCCGACTCGGAAGGGCGAATCTGGCTTTCCTTGAATCGCGGCATCTCAGTAGTGGATCCGGCGCGGCTGACGCGGAACTCCGCCCCGGCAATCCCGCATGTCCAAGCAATAGTGGCCGATGGCAACCCCGTGAGTCTCAACGGAGCGGTTCACATCAGCGGTGCTCCCCGGCGAATCACCGTCGATTTCACCGGCCTGAGCTTGTCTGTCCCGCAACGGGTTCGCTTTCGCTATCTGCTGGAGGGGTTCGACCACGGCTGGAGTGAACCGTCATCCACGCGAGAGGCGGTGTATACCAACCTCCCTCCACGCTCGTATCGTTTTCGAGTGGTCGCAAGCAACCCGGATGGTGTTTGGAACAGCAATGAAACCGTCATCGCGTTTGACGTGGACGCGCTGTTCTGGCAGGCATGGTGGTTCCGCGCGATCTGCCTCGCAGCTTTTGTCGCGGCCTTCCTGGCTGTCTACCGGTACCGTCTGCGCCAGTTCGCCGACCGCCTCAATCTCCGGGCTGAGGAGCGGCTTGCTGAGCGAACTCGGATCGCGCAAGAACTGCACGATACTTTGCTGCAAGGTTTTCTCAGCGCCTCCATGCAAGTCCATGTGGCAGCGGACTGCTTGGCGCCAGAGTCGCAGGCCAAGCCGATCCTCACCCGCGCCCTGCAGCTAATGGGGCAAGTGATTGAAGAGGGCCGCAATGCCGTTCGAGGCTTGCGTTCCACCGAAAGCGTAACGCTCGATCTGGAACAGTCGTTCGCGCTTATACAGCAGGAGCTTCTCCTGCCCCAGAGCGCGCCGCACGTCGCGTTTCGCGTGATTGTCGAGGGCGAGCGGCGAGCGCTTCATCCACTTCTGCGCGACGAGGTTTATAAAATCGGGCGTGAAGCGCTGATCAATGCCTTCCGGCATGCGCAGGCGCGAAAGATTGAGGTCGAGTTGAATTACGGTTCCAAACGTTTGCGGGTTCTGGTGCGCGACGATGGATCGGGCATTGACCCCCAAGTCCTACAGTCCGGGCGCGAGGGACATTGGGGACTGTCGGGCATGCGGGAAAGGGCAGACCGGATCGGAGCGCAACTTCATGTTTGGAGCAGCGCTACCGCCGGCACGGAGATCGAGCTATCCATCCCCGGTAGCATTGCATTCCTGGATTACAGCAATCAACTGCTCACATGGTTCGGGAAGCCATTTCGGCGGAGACAACAAGGCGCTAGTCGAACCAGAATGGAACAGCCACATGAATGATGAAACACGCATCCGAGTACTTAGCGTCGATGATCATCCGCTCCTGCGGGAGGGGATCGCGACCATCATCAACAACCAGCCGGATATGCTGCTGATCTCGCAGGCTGAAACCGGGACTGAAGCGATTCAGTTCTATCGGGAACATCGGCCCGACGTTACGCTGATGGACCTGCGTCTTCCGGACTTGAGCGGTATTGACGCCATGATTGCCATTCGGGCTGAGTTCCCGGATGCCCGCGTTATCATGCTCACCACCTTCGAGGGCGATGTGGAAATCCAGCGCGCGCTGCAGGCCGGCGCGCGCGGGTACCTGCTCAAGAACATGCCGCCGAACGAGTTGGTGCAAGTGATCCGTCAGGTGCACGCGGGCAAGAAGCGCGTTCCACCCGAAGTAGCGGCACACCTTGCCGAACACATGAGCGACGAAGACTTGACCACTCGCGAGATTGACGTGCTGCGGCGAATCGCTGGAGGAAATCGAAATCGGGACATCGCCGAGCTACTGTTTATTTCCGAGGAGACGGTCAAAGTTCACATCAAGCACATCATGGACAAGCTGGGTGCTAAAGACCGAACCCAGGCAATCGCCATCGCGGTGCGCCGCGGAATTATTCAGTTGTGATCGGATAACTCAAAAGTGTTAGAAAAAGACTCCGTGCCTAGGGGATTCACCAAATCGCCACATTCGTTACTGTAGTCTAGGCGCCGTGCATCAGGCGTCGGAAATACGAGGAGACCCTGCTGCAACGATTGTTTCCGGCTTTTCCTGGCGGCTGGCCAGGATTCGCCTTGCTACTGCTCAGAGCTGTTTTGGCGCTTGCGCTACTGGCACAAGGGCGCTTTTATCTTCGGGAAGCGGACGACGCGAAGGTAACTTGGCTGATTGGCTTGGCGGCTCTCGCGTCCGGCACATTGTTGCTGGTCGGCTTTCTTACACCGATCGCGGGGGCCGTGGCAGGTCTCGGCACGGTAGCTCTCGGATTCTCGCTGCTTCCGCCCTGCACATCAACGGTATTCGATTCCAAACTGGCGATCGTCTTCGCCGTGGCCATGCTGCTGGGAATCGTGGTGCTTGGCCCAGGGGCGTTCTCCCTCGATGCCCGCATGTTCGGCCGTCGCGAAATCATCATTCCCCCGGCTGGCCACTCACACCTGTAGTCACCAGTTTTGTAGTCTGTGGAAACGAGCCACTAACACGAGCGCAGTAGGTCAGGCTTTTAGCGCCAGTGTCAGCCCGGTTCGTCAACGGTGCTGGCCTTCGTCTCTTTTGTCTTGTTCAAGACAATTCGTGGAGCATTGGAAAAATGCACCTTGCTCCTCGGCCAAGGTTATGGCACCCAGATTGCGAATGTGACTGAAGTGGAGTGAGTAAACAGCCTTTCGTGCGAGTCATATATGGTCCCATCGATTACTCGAAAGTGGTACGAAAAGATTCCGGCTCCGAAGGATTTCACTAGCCGTCCACATGTTCTAACTTATTTTGGGTGGCAACCGAGAGCACCCATGAGCGCGAGGTAGCATCTGCTGCGACATTTATCTTCCACTTTCCCCGGTGGAGGTCCAGGGATAGCGTTGCTGCTCCTTCGCGCGGTCTTGGGACTGACTCTTCTGCTCCAGGGGGCGTGCTACGTAGGCTTGGCCGGCCCTGCGGTCGCGGCATGGGTCGTCGGGTTGGCAGCAATGGCAGTCGGTGCGGCGCTGCTCGCCGGGTTCCTGACGCCAATCGCAGCGATCATTGCCGGGCTCGGCGCGGCCGGGGTGGGCCTATCTGCGCTTCCCGTCTGCACGCGCAACATGTTCGACTCTTCACTAGCAATCCTTCTCGCGGCAACAATATTGGTAGCCATTCTACTGATGGGACCGGGATCGTTCTCGGTGGATGCGCGCCTGTTCGGTCGCCGCGAAATCATCATCCCTCCGGTCTCCCGGACGCCGAGATAATCGAGGCGCCGATTTTGGGGAACGAAGGAACAGTCGGTGTTGGGAAAACGCGTGAGGTCGAACGCGCTGGAGCTGAACTCCGGATTTCCACCAGTGATACGTCGGGAACTTAGGTGGAACCTCGTGTGCCCGCCGAGGGTCGCGTTCCACGGATTGGCGAAAGGCCACGGCCTGGACAGTTTGATGCTCGTCTGGATGAAATCCGCACACGCTTAATGGCGCACCGGGCGAACCCCAACCCTAAGGCTTCTTCAGGAACGTGCCCGCCTCCAATTCGTCAAATGCCTGCCGAAGCTCCTGCTGGGTGTTCATCACGATCGGACCGTACCACGCAACGGGCTCCTGGAGTGGCTGTCCCGAACAGAGCAGGAACCGGATTCCATCGTCACCGGCCTGAACTTCCAGTTCGTCGCCGCGATCGAACAGCACGAGCGAACGGTTATCTGCTGTAGCTGGCGGGGCGGTGTCCAGCCATTTCACTCCCTCTGTAGGAACGGCAAGCGGGCCAGACGCGTTGCAGAATTTGCCGGCTCCACCGAAGACGTAAGCGAAGGCGTGCCGTGTGGTTTCGACTGGCAATTTTACCCTCCGCCCCGCCGGCACGGCGACGTCGAGATAGATGGGATCGGCTGCGATGCCATCCACCGGTCCCTTTTTGCCCCAGAAACTCCCACAAACCACGCGGACGTGAGTGCCATTGTCGTCCGTCACTTCCGGGATATCCGGAGACTTCACTTCCTGGTAGCGTGGCGCGGTCATCTTTTGCGCAGCTGGGAGATTGGCCCACAGTTGAAAGCCGTGCATCCGCCCCGCGGGATCGCCTTTGGGCATTTCCTGATGAATGATGCCGCTGCCTGCAGTCATCCATTGAATATCGCCGGGGCCGATGCTCCCGCGATTCCCCATGCTGTCGCCATGATCGACGGTTCCGGCCAACACGTAGGTAATCGTCTCGATGCCCCTGTGGGGATGCCACGGAAAGCCTGCGAGATAATCGTCGGGAACATCGTTCCGGAAATCGTCCAAAAGCAGGAAAGGATCGAAATCCTTGGTATTGCCGAAACCAAATGCGCGGCGAAGATGCACGCCGGCGCCTTCAATGGTCGGTTTCGATTTGATGACGCGGCTGACTGGACGAAGAGACATTTGACCTCACAATTCGGATATCTTAACTATGCTCCAGAATTTCAAGCGTTGCATCCCGCTATAGGCCGTCTTCCGGCTAACCAATTCGTGGTACTCGATTGCTCGGCTCTGGTGTTAGGAATAGAGCACTCGATCTCGTGATGTCTAGTTCCGCCAGGTCGTCCACAGTAGTAGGCGAAGCCAGGAAAGGAAAACATGGAAATCACCACGAAAGACGGAACGAAGATTTATTACAAGGACTGGGGAACGGGACAGCCGATCGTTTTCTCTCACGGTTGGCCATTGAGCGGGGACGCTTGGGACAACCAGATGCTGTTTTTCGGGCAGCAGGGTTATCGCGTGATTGCGCACGACCGGCGGGGTCATGGCCGCTCCGGCCAGACATGGGACGGCAATGAGATGGATACCTATTCGGACGATCTCGCGGCGTTATTTGAGAAGCTCAATCTCGAGGGTGCCATCATGGTAGGCCATTCCACCGGCGGCGGCGAGGTAGCACGCTATCTGGGTCGTCACGGCGCCAAACGGGTGACGAAGGCTGTGCTGATCAGTTCTGTCCCGCCGTTGATGCTCAAGACCGACAAGAACCCTGGCGGATTGCCCCTTTCGGCCTTCGACGGCATTCGAGCCGGAGTCGCGGGCGACCGGTCGCAGTTCTACAAAGATCTGACGGTTCCGTTCTACGGCTACAACCGGCCGGGAGCAAAGATCTCCCAGGGAATCCGCGAAAGTTGGTGGCTGCAGGGCATGTTGGGCGGAGTCAAGGCGCACTACGATTGTGTCAAGGCGTTCTCTGAGACCGATTTCACGGAGGACCTGAAGAAGATCGATATACCGGTGCTGGTGATGCACGGCGACGACGATCAGATTGTGCCGATCGGCGCCGCGGGCCTCATGTCCGCGAAGGTTCTGAAGAAGGCAACGCTTAAAGTCTATCCCGGCTTTCCGCACGGCATGGCCACCACGAACCCCGACCGAATTAACGCCGACTTGCTGGCGTTTTTCAAAGGAACTCTGACCGGCGCGTAGTGGCACACAGAAAGGTCTCAGCGATGAACAACGAGAGCACTGCTACCGAAGCGCTTGGAGACCGCGCCAGTTGCCCCTTCAACCGTTACTGACCACGAGGCGAGCCAGGCACAGCGTGCGAATGCGTCGGGCCTCCAACCAATCGTCTTCGTCCATGGCCTCTGGCTGCCGCCGAGCAGTTGGGACCGGTGGGCTGTCTGTTCGAGGAGTCGGGATATATGACCCTGGCTGGCCGGATGACTCTTCCACAGTCGAAGAGACGGATGAACAACCCGAAGTCTTCGCGAACAAGACGGTGGGCCAGGTCGCCGATCATATGGATCAGGTGATCCGCGGTCTGAATCGGAAGCCCGCCAACCGCCGCCTCGCGGTTCCTCTCACCTTCGAACAGTTCCGCTTCGGCTTCGCCAACGCTGTGAGCGAAGAGGAAGCTGCGGAGCTTTACGAGACCTTTGCAGTGCCGGCTTCCGGCGCTCCGCTGTTCCAGGCCGCCACGGCGAACTTCAACCCTTGGAGCGAAGCCAGAGTCGACGCGGAAAACCCGGATCGCGGACCGCTCCTGATCGTATCGGGGGAGAAGGACAACGCGGTCCCGTGCGCCATTGCGAAGGATCCTTCCAGGGGAAAAACGCAATCAGGGCGTGACCGAGATCGTGGAGATTCCCAACCGCGGGCACGCCCTCAGCATCGATAGCAGCTGGCGCGAAGTCGCCAACACGGCGCTCAAGTTTATCCGGCGCTTCGTATAATGTTGGCGGCGAGACTCCGCTCTTCACAGAGCCTGGCGTCAACATGCACACGCCAGCAGAAATCGGCATCGACAGTTTCCAGGCTGATCGGTCACCCACCAAAATGTATAGGACCTCGCCGCTGAAAGGCCTTTCGACCCATACGAAAGGTGGTTTCTATCACAACGGACGGTTCGCCACCTTGCCGGCGGTACTCGACCATTACGATGGCTTCTTCCACCTGGGCCTCACCACCGACGAGAAAAACCAGGTGATCGCTTACCTGATGACTTTGTGACCGCCGGCAACGTTGTGGCTAGAATTCAGCACGCAGCATGAACTCGATGCGGCGGGGCGCGCCGGTCCCGGTGGCTCCGGTGTTCAGGATGCTCGTGATCTTACCGAAGCTGGATGACGAAACGTTGCCTGAGGGGTTGCCCCACTGCGGGTTATTCAGTAGGTTGAACGCCGACGCTCGGAAGTTCAACCCTAGGCGCTCTGTAAGCCGGAAACGCTTCTGCAAGCCGGTGTCGATTTCGTAATTGCCCGGTCCGTCGGCGATGTAGCGCCCCAGGTTGCCCCAGGTTCCATTCGCGGGAGTGGAGAACGCCGCCGGATTGAACCAGACATTCGGGATGCTCTGAGGATTCGCGTAGATGGGCACCCCGGGCACCAGGTTGGGTCGCTGACCGGAGGTATTGCCGTCCGGCAGGGCCGCGGCCTTGCGGGTGATGGTGATGTTGATGGGCTTTCCTGTGCGCGCGGTGGCCAGACCGGAGAGCGACCAACCGCCTAGAATCTGGGAAGCCAGACCGCTTGTGAGATAAGGTTTGCCGTGTCCGAAGGGCAGTTCCCATACCGCGTTGGTGGTGAAGTTGTGACGGACATCGATGTCGGTGCTGCTGCGGTCGCAGGCGCGGCAGCTCATGTTTTGGAAGGCGATGCCGGTGCCCGAGCCATCGGAAGCATCGGCAATTCCGTGGGACCACATATAGTTCACCTGGAACAGGAAGCCGCGTAAGAACCGGCGCCGGACAGTGGCCTGGAGCGCGTTGAAATTGTTGTTGCCGTCATTCGATTTCAGGCCGAAAGAGCCGAACGCGGGCAGCGCAACCTTGCCGGTGACAGGGTTGATGAGGTTCACGGTGTACTTGTCGAAGAGGTGGTGGCCTTCACTGCCCGTGTATCCGGCCTGGGCAACGAAGCCCTTTCCTACCTCATGCTCCACCACGAAATCGTAGTTGTTATAGGAAAGGTCTTTACGGTGGCGATCGATTGCCTTCGGGCTGAATAGCGCGAGAGCGGGATTGAGGAAGGGGGTCAGCGGATAAGACAGGTTGGGAGTGTTGGTAATGGACCAGGAGTAACGCGGCACAGCGCTTTCCGCAGGATCGCTGAAGTCGTCGTTCTGATTGCCGCCGTAGTAGATCCCGAAACCCGCGCGCACCGTGGTTTTTCCGTGAAGCGCTCGCGGAGCCCAAGCCATCCCGACGCGCGGCCCAAAGTCCTTCGGATTGGGATCGTAGTAGGGCGTGCCTTTGGGGCAGTAACCGCCGCAGCCCAAAATGTCCACCACTGCCGAGCGATCCAGAATCTCGTGCGCTACCGAGTAGTATTCATAGCGCAGGCCCACGTTCAAGGTCAGCTCCGGACTTACCTTAAAGTCATCTTGGAAATAACCCATGGCAAATGTGCGCCGATTGCCGACGACGCCCTCGCCCTGGAGCCAACTGGCTGAAGTCGCGACATTGTTGATGAAGTCCGTGGGAGAAGCAAAACTGACCGACTGCGTCGTCAGAGTATTGCCCGAGTTGTTGAGGCGAATGCGGCGGATTTCAACTCCGGCTTTGAGCATGTGACGCCCGCGCACCATGGTGAGGTTGTTAATGTAATTGAACGTGGTCCCCACTTCTGTATCCAGTGACGTGCTGCTGAGCCCGTCGAAGCCAAGCCCGTTAACTGCAGCCACGCTGAATGATGCGGGCGAGGTGCCATAGCCCCAGTTGTGATAATTCGCGCGGTTGATTCCGAATTTCACCTCATCCACGGTGGTGGGTGTAAAGATGTGCTGGAATTGCAAAACGATATTGGTGGGGATGAGGTCCACTACGCTGTGATCCCCAAGCGCGTCGCTGGGGTTGTCGATATAGGCGTTGTCGACGTTGTAGCGGAAGTAGGCCGTGTTCTTGTCGTTGAAGCGGTAGTCGAGGCGGAACATGCCGGCATCTTCGCGGACTGTATTAGTTGCGATGTCGGTGACATAGTCGCTGATGCTGTCATGCGGCGAGGTTCCCGCGCGGTAGGCGTTCACCAGGGGAGCGAGCGCAGGAGATGCAGCGATTACCTGGGTGCGAAACGCAGCGTTGGGTACCAGATTCTGGTAAAACGTCTGGCCGAGGCTTTGGCGCAGGCCTTCATAGTTGGCATAAAAGAACACTTTGTCCTTCACAATCGCGCCACCAAAGCTGCCGCCGAACTGATTGAGCGTAAATGGAGGCAGACTCGGCCCATCGAACGGAGATCGCGAATCCAGACCAGCGTTGCGGACGGCATAGAACGCGCTCCCGTGGTAGTCGTTGGTGCCGCTCTTGGAGACCACGCTGATTTGGGCGCCTCCGGCCGCGCCAGTCTCGGCGGTGTAGTTGGAAGTGCTGACACGGAACTCCGCGATGGAGTCGAGAGCGATGTTTAAGCGCGCATCGGCCTTCTGGGTTTGTTCCTGGACGCCGCTGGTGTCGATGCCGTCGAAGACGAAGTTGTTGTCGTCAAGAGAATGGCCCACGAATTGGATCGCGCGCTGCCCGCCGTTTCCGTAGTTGATTGCCCCGGGCACCAGCACCATGAGTGTGGCCCAGTTGCGCCCGCTGATCGGCACTTCCTTAATCTGCTCGGTTTCCACCGTTCCCCCGAATTCGGCATTGGTCCGGTTGAGCGTTTCGAGGGCCTCGGTTACCTGGACCGTGTCGGTGGGAGCGCCCACTGCCAGGCGCGCATCGATGGTGCGTGGTTGGCCGGCCGCCAATTCCACGCCTTTGAACTCGACGGCTTTAAAGCCCTCTTTGGAAACCGTAACCGCATAGCTGCCGATGGGCAAGCCCGGAATCTGATAAGTCCCGAAGGACCCTGTTAGGGTCTGCCGCCGAAAGCCGGTCTCGATGGACACGGTCTCGACTTTGGCGCCTTGCACCACCGCACCGGAGGCGTCGGTGACTGTGCCGCTGAGTGACGCGTGGTCCACCTGGGCAAACACCGGCAGGCATGCGATGCAAAGCAGGATAAGGCTGTGGTTACTTGTCTTCATAGAGTTCGTTTTTCTCACTCACCAAGGTTCGGGGGATACTAGGAGTTTCAAATATGAAAGTGTTTTAGTGGTGACGATTGCGCAACAATTCGGTTACACTTGCGCGTGAGGTGAGTTTCAGTTATTCAGGACCGATTTTGATGAAAGCGTCGCGGTAGCTCACAACCAGCACCGAATCGCGCAATGCCGGATATCCGATCAGCCCCGCGATTTCGAGATTGTGATATCGGCTGGCAGTGGATAAATCCACGGCGACCACGGGGCCGGACACAGGCCCTATCGATCCAAGGCGAAGGCGAACCGAGCCGTTCAGCAGGGGAGCATTGATGTCCGCGATTCCGCCTTGCAGCGGTACTCGGCGCGCGAGAGCGTCCGATATGTGCAACTGCCCCGCCAGACTGCGCGAAATGGCAGTGTAGGAAGCGCCTGTATCGAGCAGAAAGTAGCCGTCGTGAACGTCATTCACGTTTCCCTTGACGAAGAGCAACTGATTGTTCAAGAGAATCGGGATGCTTCCGGCTCTGTCGGCTTGCGGAGTTGAATAGGGCAGGAGCGCGAGTTCTTTGCCGGGAATGTCGAGGCGGATGAGAAAGTCGGAGAAGATGGACAAGGGAAGCACGCCCTGAACGCCATCGGCAATCGAGCGGTCGGCGACGAGCACGTTCACGCTCGGCAGCGTCAAATCCCCGACTTCCAAAGTCGCTTCCTGCTGTTTGACCGTCTTGGGGGATAATGCGCCGGCTCCGATCAGATCGAGATCGACTCCCCCGGCGCAACCGGATCGCATCGCGGCTCTCCGATCGAGGACCACATACTGGCTGCCGCTGTCCAACAGCAGTCGCAATAGCGGGCCGCCGTTGATGCGAGCCTTCACCAGCAGTCCGATGGCCCCAGTAGGAGGAACGACGAACCGCTCCAGTTTGAAACGGAAGCCGGGAGGAACTCTGGTCCCAGGAACAGTTACTGGGACCGAAGCGGCGAAGCAAGCCCCGAACATTGCCGCCACGGCCAGCCCCGCCGGTATTGCCGCACTTCTCATTAAGCCTCCTCAGCAGAATCTGTGGGGTGATTCTGGTTCCGGAAGTCGTCCCAGGTTGTGATAAAGGGCAATTTCCATAGCTTTGTACGTGCGAAAGCCGTAGGATCGTCTGGTAACCACTCGGATTTTGTTGTTGAGACCTTCGACGGCGCCGTTGGAGATCTCTCCTTTGGCCCGGAACCAATTCAGTATTAGCGGCTCATGGGCGCGCAGCATCCGTGCCACCCTTTTCATCGGTTCCAGACGGCTCCGCATGGCACGGAAGCACCAATAGTCAAGAAAGGCTCCGGCCCACATCTCGGATTTGTACTTCCAGAAATGGGAGAAGGTTTCCTTCAAGTCCCAGGCCCGTGCGGTGGCCAGTTTGCTGGCGAGCAGGGCATTCAGCTTTTGCCGAGCTCGCCCGCGCACCCGACTGCCGCGGCGTAGTAGATGCCAGCGCATGTGCTTGAGCCGCTGCGCTGCTGTCTTGCTTTTGGCCCCCAGGCGTGTGCTTTCGGCGCGACGCACCTGATCCACCGCCTGGTTCAAATGGCTGGTGATATGGAATCGGTCCAGCACGTGCAAAGCCTGACCCGCCTGTGCCGCGACAACTTTCAAGTAGGGCTTCCACATGTCACTGCACACAAAGCGCAGTCCTTTGACGACCTCCGGCCCCAGTGCCTTCAGCCCCTTCCGCAGCGTGGCCTGCGAACGCCGGCGTCCTACCCACAACAAACGCCGGCATCCGGCGTCGATCTGGTAGATCACCGTCAAGAAGTTGTCCGCCTTCAAGCCGTGTCCCCAATGAATTTCGTCCACGCCGATAGATTCGACCCCGCGCAGTTGGCGGTGCATCAAGCCCCACTCGACAAACCATTCTACCGACCGATATACCGCTTCCCAACTGGTCTGGAAGGCTCGCGCCGTTTCCCGCCAAGTCAGCTGACGTCCCCAGCGGGCTAAGAATCCCATCATGGCGCACGTCACCGGGCGCTTGCCGTCGCTCCACGGAATGTGCTCGACTACGATCCCATGTTCGGCACATTCCACTCGCCGTGGCGCGTAGCAAAAGTAGGTAGCGATTCCCCACAAAGGCACAAACAGCCAACGCCGCTGGGGTAAGCAGTCATAGCCCGGCGCCGGTTTCTTGCAACGCGAACAACGCCTGCGTATACCGGCGTGAGGCTCTATGGTGATCTCGATCGACTGCACTCCTTCCGGACCGACAAGCATTCGGACCCCCTGGTATACGAACCCTACGAAACGTTGCACCTGATTCAAGATGGTCTTAACCTGTAGTTGAATGGCTGATCTCCTCCTCGGAAGATGAGTCTCGGTCTGTTCAACTGCAGATTAATCCAACCCGCCGGGGATCAGCTATTCTTCTTGTCGGCTGGATTGCCCATTGTTGCCAGTTCGAGCAAGCCTTGTGACGCGTCTTGCTCGGCCCCGACCACCGGGAGGGTGCCACAATGCTCCTTGTCTTCCTTCTCAGAAAGGTTTTTGTTTTGGCTTTCAGAGGCGGCGAAGTACCATCGGATGCAGCAGCCTTCGATCCCGCCGATTCCCCTGCGAAGAGCCCCGCAGATCGCCAATCCCACCCATAGATTCTGCTATAGAGCCCTCATTAATTACAAAACCGTTACTACAGTATGACGGTTTTGTAAGAATTACAAGTTGTCGACGAATACCGGCGGGACTACCGGGCACATTCAAAGAATCATTTGGTCTTTTTGACTACGGCGGCCACATCCTCCATCTGGTCGGTGGAAATGAAGTCGGCGTGGGCGCGAGCCGCCGCCTGCCAGCGCGGCATTACCTTCTGTTTGGAGCCGAAGTTGTAGTCCTTGTCCCACCCCTGATTTTCCGCTTCGGTATAGCCGTCCAGGCAGTAGACGGCCACGAAATAACCCAGACGGTGACCATAACTCACAAACTGCTTCAAACGCGCCTCGGCGGCGGGAGTCCATTCACCCGCGCCGGTCTCCCCACCCTTTTCGATGAAGGCCCAATTCGTGCCGAACCAGCGGTGATAATTGTCGGCCTTGCGCGGCACCAGTTGTTCCGGATCGCGAGTCGAGAGGAGCGCGATGGCCTCGGCTTTGCGCTCTTTGGGTAGCTGAGTGGGATTTTCGTCGAACTTCGTCACCGAGCCGAACACCCGGATCTGCCCTCCCACGGGAACCTGGTCGTAGAAATACTGCTGCTTGACATCGTTTTGCTTGTCCTCCACCAGGACCATCATCGGTTTCAAATCGAGCGGCGACTGGACATTGATGTCGGCGGTTTTCTTCGCCGTGGTGAGCCAGTCCTGGTATTTGTCGAGGACCTGCAGGATGGCCTGGAGATGCTCGGGCGGATCGTTCTTGATATCCAGGTAGAGAGTGACCAGCGGCCAGTTTCCCTTATTCCCCTCTTTCAGCGCCTTCTCGATGATGGGCTTCACCTTGGGGAAGAAATAGGTTTCGAGCGTGGGGTCGTCACTGGCGGCGTTCTTAGCGCCGTGGATTTCGAGCGACTTCCCATCGATCCAGGCGAGATCCTGTTCGGTGGCAAACGGCAATCCGGCGGCGATGGCCCGATCCAGCCGGTCCGCGTACTTTCCGTGGTCGGGATAGGCGTTGTGGGAGAGGATTACGGTCCGCGATCCTGGACCGAACGCCCCGGCCACACCAGCCGCGGCCGCGACCGCGATTACCAGGGCGGGCGCGACGCTTATAGCAATCAGTTGTCTCTTCATCGATTGTTACCTCCTGAAACGTTGTCTTCAGATTCACTGCGCTCAGAAAGAAAAGCGCAGCATGAATTGCATTTGTCTGGGAGTGCCGGTGCCGATGGCTGAAGTGGTATACGGAGTGGTGATCTGGCCAAAGGTAGTGCCGGAACTGGGATTGGTCCATTTGGCGCTGGGGTTGCCGAGTTGAGCCCGGTTCAAGATGTTAAACACATCCGCGCGGAAACTGATCGCGGTGCGCTCAGTGAGGCGAAAACGCTTCTCAAGGGAAGTGTCCACCTGCCAGAGGCCCGGGGCATGCAGGATATTTCGCCCCGCATCTCCCCAGACGCCGTTCGCCGGCGCGGCGAAAGCATAGGGATTGAACCAGAGGGTCGCGCTCTGGTTGGACGGGTACAGCGGCTGGCCTGGCACAACGTCGGGACGCTGGCTCGAATTGATCCCGTCCGGCAGGGCCGAGGCGCTGCGGCTCAAGGTGACATTCATGGGCAAACCGGTGCGCGCCACACCGATGCCGCTCAATTGCCATCCGCCCAGCAGTGCATTCGCCAAGCCCGACGAGTTCCCGAGCAATCGATGTCCTTTGCCGGCTGGGACCATCCAGATCACGCTGCTGCTGAAATTGTGGCGGACGTCAAAGTCGGCATTGCCGCGCTCGCAGGTTCGGCAGTTATTGTTCTGTAGCGAGTCCGACTCGCCATCGCCGTTGGCGCCGTCGCTGATGCCGTGAGCGTATTGATAGTTGGCGGAGATCAGGAGACCCGTGGAGATGTTACGCCGCAGCGAAACCTGGAGCGCTTGCAGATCGCTGTTCCCCTGATAGTTGGTATAGCCAATAGTGGAATTAGTGAGGCTGGCGAATGGACGGGCGCCGGTAAGCGGATTGATGCCGTTCAATGTCTGCGAGCTGAATTCATGAGTGCCTTTGGCGCCGAGGTAGGTCACGCTGAGCATGGTGGCCTTGGAGACCTCCTGCTGAATCGAAAACGTCCACTGGTCCACGGCAACGTCTTTGCGGTGGCGGTCTTTGCCGGAGTAACTCAGGCTATAGGCTGCATTTCCCAGAAATGGAGTGATGGGATAAGCCAGGCCCGGAAGGTTCGCCTGGGTGAGGTTGAATGCCAGACCGATATTGGTTTGGGCAGCGTACAGGCCGCCGAACTGTCCGTCGCTGTAAAAAATGCCGCCGCCGGCGCGAATGGCGGTTTTGCCGTGCAGTGCATCAGGGGCCCATGCGATGCTAAGGCGGGGTTCGAAATCTTTCTTGTTCGGGAGGAAAAAGGACGTGCCGGGCGGACAGTATTTCAAACCGCAAGTAAACGGGTCGAAGACCTGCCCGATGTTGTGCTGGTCGTAGTCGACGCCATAATATTCGTAGCGCAGTCCGATGTTTACGGTGAGGTTGGGACGAATCTTGAATTCATCGAGAACGTAGGCATAGTAGGGATTCTTGCGTCCCTGAGTAACTACTCCGGGTGGGCTGTACGTGTAGGAGTCCAGGATGTTGTTGGTGAAGTTGTTTTCGCTGAGGTAGTTCAGGCCCTGCAGCGCCTTGGGGTGGAGTTTGTTCTCCTGCATCCGCCGGATTTCCACGCCGGCTTTGATGGTGTGCCGCCCCTTGGTGTAAGTGAAGTTATCGATGAAGCTGTAGGAGTTGTCAATACGCCAGGAGTGGTCGCCGAGAGAATAGCCGCTGAATCCGGTAATGGAAAGTGAATAAATTGACTTGCCATCGCCCACATCCTGGTAATTGTCGCGATTGAAACCCAGTTTGGCGTCGTTCAACATGGTGGGCGAAAACGTGTGCTGCACATCGATCACGGCGTTGGGAGTATCCATGGTGGTGATGGTGTTCTCGGCCAGCGCCGGTGAGACGTTGTTGTACTGGTTGGTGTTGAAGCGGGTCGAGATGGACGTCTTGTCGCTCATCACGTAGTCGACGCGGAACAGACCGCCGTCTTCGCGGGTGGGACTTGCCCCGCCGCTGATCCACAGGAGTGCGTTCGGATCGGCAGTGGGAATACTGCCCTCTGGGTAAGCGTTGATGAGATTCGCGAGGGCGGGCGACTTTTGCGCAACGGTAGCGCGGTAAGCGTCGGTGGGCACGAAGCCGCTCAGTTGCTGCGCGTACACCTGCCGGATGCCCTCATAATTGACGAAGAAGAAAAGCTTGTTGCGAAGGGCCGGGCCACCGAAGCTGGCGCCGAAGTTGTTCATGCGGAACGGCGAGACAGCAGGCGAATCGAAGGCCTTGGCGTCAAAGAAGCTGTTGCGCAGGTATTCGTACGCCGAGCCGTGGAAATCGTTGGTGCCGCTTTTCGACACCATGCTGACCTGGCCGCCGGCCATTCCGCCAATGTCGGCACTGTAGGCCGCGCTGCTGGCCTTGAATTCAGCGATGGATTCCAGCGGAAACTGGAGACGAGCGGCTACCTTGACGAATTGATGATTCAGGCCGGTGGCATCCACGCCGTCGAACCGGAAGTTGTTGTCTTCCTGCGACAAGCCGGAAAATCGGATCGTGTCCTGCGTGCCCGTGCCTGCGCTGATGGCTCCCGGAATTAAAGCTTCCAGGCTGGCCCAATACCGGCCGTTCACGGGGAGTTCTTCAGTCTGTTTGCCGGTGATGACTCCGCCCACTTCGGCATTCGTCAGGTTCAGATCGGGCGTTGCGTCCACCACGGTGACGTTGGAACTGACGGAGCCAATTTGCAAGGTGGGGTTGAGCGTACGAGTTTCACCCACTTCAAGTGCGAAGGAGTGGATCTGTAGCGTATCGAAACCACTGGCCGAGACCGATGCAGTGTATTGGCCCACAGGAAGTCCGGTGAGTGTATATACTCCCGCGGAATTAGCGGCAGCTACATAGTCGATTCCGGTTGCAACGGCTCGCGCGCTGATTTTGGCTCCGGGGATGACGCTGCGAGTCGGGTCCAGCACTACTCCCGTCAAGGTTGCGCGGTCCATCTGCCCCGTTGCGGGCAGCACGGCTAGTGACAACACCATCCACAGACTCAGTCGATGCATATAGTGTGGGCTCCTGGATTGAACTGGATCCCGATTACATCACGCCAGTCTAAAGAGAACCTGAAGATTGTCCGTTGTAGACAAATATTCACGGGAGATTCAAGTGCTTGTGACAACTTGCGGTGAGAGTTCAGACCATCGCATGAATTTGTCGTAACAGGGGCCGATCTTCAGGTTTTCTTTAGAATCGGATGCTGTAATGGCGTCGGATGCTGTAAATGACGAAGGATCGCCGCATCCAAACACTCTTATGACTGCCAAAACCAAATCCGGGGCCAGACCCTTCCTCAAATGGATCCATACTTGGGTCGGCCTGATAGCCGGCCTGGTCATCGCAGTTGTTGGGCTGACCGGCAGCGTGATTGTTTTTCGGTCTGAGATCGAACGCGCACAATGGCCGGCGGGCGCAGGCTCTACCCGCACTGTTGGGCTGGATGAGGTCGCGCTTCAGATCGCCCAAGTAAAGCCGGAAGCGAAGATCCGTCGTGTCCATCTGCCGGCGCATGCCGGAGACCCTTACATCGTTCAGGTCGATTCCGAAGGAAAGCAACAGCGGTTGGTCACCGAGGCATCCACAGGCCGCATTCTTGGGACAGAGGACACGAAGTGGGTGGACTGGATGATCGACTTGCATCGCAATCTGCTCATCGGTAAAACCGGTCGGAAGGCCGTGGGCATCGTGGGAGTGATTCTGTTCTCGCTCGCCGCAACCGGCTTGCTGCTTTGGGTGAGCGGAGCGCGTAAATGGCGCTCGTGGATCTCGATAAGGTCGCAAGGCGGCACGCGCCGTTTTCATTTCGAACTACATCGTGCCGTGGGTCTGTGGTCGTATGGTTTGCTTTCGGTCATCGCGTTTACCGGAATCGGATTGTCGTATCCCGATTCGTTTCGCAGCTCACTGCATTGGATGACCGGTGGGGCAGCGGGCAGCAAAGCGCCGCGGGTTGCAAAATCGGAGGCCAAGCCGCTTCGCCCACTGGGCGAATACCTTCAGACTGGCATCGGTGCGATGCCCGATGGACAGCCGGTTGAACTCAGGCTGCCCGATGGAAAGGGCCCGGTCGACCTGCGTCTGCGACGGCGCGGAGATCTCTCTCCAAGCGGCAATCATGTCTACATGGAGCCCTCTACCGGCAGGGTCCTGGGCATCAGCAAGGCCGCCGATCAGCCTTTGGCGGTCCGAATCTTCGCAGCCTTTGCGCCAATTCACTACGGTGAATTCGACGATCTCCCCATCAAATTGATCTGGGGAGTCGCTGGATTGATGCCATCCTTACTGTTCGTGACTGGTCTGATTACCTGGTGGCGGCCCAGCCAGCGCAAGGCCCCTGCTCCAACGGTGCAGGAGGAACTCACGATGGCCGCCGGCGACTAAGATCGATGCTTCAATAAAGCGTTTCGTGGCAGGCGCCTGCCGAATTGAGCGCATGTTGTGCCACCGCTTGAAATCTCACCTCGAAAACCGTGCCTTCACCTTCCACGCTCTCGGCGGAGAGGGTTGCCTGGTGCGCATCCGCAATCCACTTCGCAATGGCCAAACCCAGCCCGGTGCCATCAGCTTCTCCCCGCGATGCATCCACCCGGAAGAAGCGTTCAAAGACACGGGGCAGCAAATCAGCCGGAATCCCGATGCCGCTGTCCTTCACGCGCACCTGGACGTCCTGCTCCTGAGTAGTCACGGTAACCTCGATGCGGCCGTTCTCCGGCGTGTACTTGACGGCATTGTCCAGCAGCGTCCAGAACAGACGGCGAACGCTCGACCGGTCACCCGCGATCCAGGCCGGAACTCTGGCGAACCCACGGAGAGTGAGGGTCTGGTGTTTCGCTTCTACACGAGCCTTCGCCTTCTCGCAGACTTCAGCTAGCACTTCGGCGACGTTCAGCGGCACTAGTGTAATCTCCAGCCGCCCTGCATCGGCACGCGCCAGCATCAGCATGTCCTCCAGCAGGCGTCCGGCTTCCTGCGACTCTGCCAGGATGTCCTCAAAGACCTGCCTGGTCTCCTCGTCCAACTGATGATGGCGGAGCGCATACTCGGTCACGGTTCGCGTGAAGGCGACGGGGTTGCGCAGTTCGTGCGCGGCATCGGCGGTGAAGCGATTGATGCGGACCACCGCGTCTTGCAGGCGCGCGAGCATATCGTTGCAGGTCTCGGCCAAACGCTGCAATTCGTCCCCCGTCTCGTAGATGGGCAGCCTGCCCGAGACATCACTGACCGTGATGGATCGAACCGCGGCGGTCAGACGGTCCACTGGCTCCAAGGCGCGACGGCTAAGAAAGTAACCGCACAGC
Organism: uncultured Solibacteraceae bacterium; assembly: GCA_963815475.1. Classification (GTDB taxonomy): domain Bacteria; phylum Acidobacteriota; class Terriglobia; order Bryobacterales; family Bryobacteraceae; genus Sulfopaludibacter. The sequence continues at coordinate 6,720,155 of CAWFHD010000003.1, forward strand.
GCGGACAAGAACAGCAGCACAGGTGTTGCCGCCGCCAAGCCCGCTTCAAACCGCGCCAGCAGTTGGCGATTGTCCTCGAGTTGTCCGCCGACTCGAATGGTGATCTGTCGCCCATCCAGCACCAGGTTGCGCATCAGTATTCGATAGTGCCGGTGTTCAAACCGGAGGTTGGAATAATGGTCGCCGGGATCGAGATTCAGGGCATTCCACGGAAAGGCGCCGGAATTGATTGCCGCTGGATATAGAAGCGCACCGCGCTCGTCGAAAACGGAGATCAGATTACCTTCGGGAGTTCCCTCCACGAACTCGTCGAACTTTGCCGCCTTACGTTCCGGCGGTTCATCCTGCGCTAACTTAAGGAATTCGAGACATCGCGAGGCCCGGCGGCTCAGGGTGCGATCGCGTCCCGACCCGAGCTGCCATGCCAGGTCGAGCCACATCACCACTCCGAACGCTACGAATCCGGACAGAAAGACGGCGGAGAACCAACAGGTAAGCCGGAAGGAGATCGATCGTCTCAAACCGGCTCGGCCCTCAACGTGTATCCCACGCCGCGCACCGTGTGCAGCAACTGGTCCTCGCCCGGCTGACTGATCTTGGCTCGAAGCGAGCGCATGAAAACGTAGATGGTGCTGTCGCTGACGTCGGCGTCGCCACCCCATCCGGCTTCGGCCAGCACTTCGCGGGGCACAATTGTCCCGGCGCGCCGCATCAGCACTTCTACCAACTCGAACTCGGTTCGCGTGAGTGGGGTGCGGCGGCCGCCTCGTTCCAGTTCGTGGGTGCGCCGATTCAGAGCGAGATCCATGAACCGTAAATCGTTCGGGCAGGTGACCGGGCCGCGGCGCACCAAGGCCCGCACGCGCGCCAGCAGCACGTCGAGGGCGAAGGGCTTGGTGAGATAATCGTCCGCGCCCAGGTCGAGACCTCGCACAACGTCTGCCATCGCATCGCGCGCCGTGACCATAATGGCCGGAGTCATTTGCCGTGCGGCGCGCAGACTGCGAATTACGTCGAAGCCGTCACGTCGAGGCAGCATCACGTCCAACACCAATGCGTCCAGGCCGCCCATCATGCCGATGGAAAGCGCCTGCTCCCCATCGAAAGCCAACTCCACGGCATATCCCTCGTGCTGCAGAGCACGCCTGAGCAAATTCGCCAGACGAGGCTTATCCTCCGCTACCAGCACTCTCATGCGGACATTCTACGGCGGCAAGATGAATTCTATGTGACACGCCGGTTATCACACCGGGATGACTCATCCAGCACGCCCGGGTTGTGCTGGCGAATGTTGATACCGGCGCGGCCCAAGCTGCGACCTCAGGCCCGAGTGTCGGTGCAAGGCGCGAATGTGCAAGCGCTTTCTACGTTGTTCTCTAACGCGCGGGCACTCTCCGGCGCAAAAGACATCATCGTGCCATCCAACGATCAAAGCATTTTCGAAAAACGTACCCGAATCTTTGCTGATATCGCTTACACTTCGAGCCGAAGCTGTCATAATGACTCGAAGCCATGTGGAAACCTCGCAAAGACTCTTCCCTCTCCCGCCGCGAACTTGTGACGGGATTGGGCGCAGCCGGAGCCGCTCTCTTCGCGTCCGGCAGTACTCTCGGCGCTGATGCCGGATTACAAATCGCCGGCAAACCAGTCGAGATTCAGCTCACCCCGGCAAGCCCTCACACATTCCGCCTCACCGTGCAGGCCATTCAGGATGGAGCGCTGGTCGACATCCCTGACGATGGCACATTGACGCAGGCCAAATTCGGCGCGCCCGCGGCAAAACTCCGCGGAGCGGCGCGGCCGCAGACCGTCAGGCTTGGCGAGCTGCGTGTGAAGTTCACTCCCGACCCGCTAGCCTTCAGCATCGAGACGGCCCAAGGCGCCAGCGTTCAGCATCTCAACATCGACCCGCAGACCGGCGTGCTTGCCTTTACCACTGGGGACGCGCCCATCCTCGCGTTGGGCGAAGGCGGCCCGCAGTTCGATCGCCGCGGGAATCCCGACCTGATGAGGAGCGGTTCCGGCGGGTACAACCTGCGCACGTTCGGCAGCCGCGTCCCCATACCGTGGCTCATCGGGGTGGACGGCTGGGCCATGTACATCCGCCATCCCCACGGCCGTTTCGATTTCACCGGCAGCGAGAGCAAGTTCCAACCCGCTCCGGCATTCCTTCCCGGCGGAGGACGTGGCGCCCCGCCGCCGGCCCCGCCCGCCGATATTTCCACGTTCGCCCTGCCCATCGATCTGTTCGTCGTTGCATCGAAGGATCCGGCCGTCATCATGGCGGAATGGGCTCGTCTTACCGGCCTGCCCGAGATGCCGCCATTGTGGAGTTTCGGCTACCAACAATCGCATCGAACCCTGGGCGGTCGCGAAGCGATTCTTCAGGAAGCCAAAACCTTCCGCGAAAAGAAGCTCCCGTGCGACGCGATGATCTACCTCGGCACAGGTTTCTGTCCCGCGGGCTGGAACACCAACAACGGCGAGTTCACTTTCAATGACAAGGTGATGCCCGACCCGAAGGTGATGTTTGACCAGCTTCATCAGGATCACTTCAAGGTGGTTCTGCACGTAGCCTATCCCACGGGAATTCGCGAAATGAAGGGAACGGTCCGCGACGCTTGCGATTCGTCCAAGCGCGCCGAACCACAGGCGAGTTGCTATTGGGATATGCATCGCAAAGTGCTGGCCACCGGCGTTGACGGTTGGTGGCCCGACGAAGGAGACGCGCTCGATCTGCCTTCCCGCCTGGTCCGCAATCGCATGTACTGGGATGCCTATCAACTCGACCGTCCCAACGAGCGCCCATATGCACTGCATCGCAACGGCGCCGCCGGCATGGCCCGATACGCATCTTTTCTGTGGACGGGCGATGTCAGTTCCCTGTGGGTGACCCTGCAGAACCAGGTGCCCATCGGCATCAATAGCGGACTGAGCGGCATTCCTTATTGGGGCACCGATATCGGCGGCTTCGTTCCTACCGCTGAATTCACCGGCGAGTTGTACGTCCGCTGGTTCCAGTTCGGCGCGTTCTGCCCGCTATTCCGGTCGCACGGCCGCGTCTGGACGCTGCGCCTGCCTTGGGGCTGGGACCAGGGAGCGCCCACCGGCGAAGTGGCCCGGGAGACGCGCTTCACCATTCCGGATGCCGAATACCACAATCCCACGGTCGAACCGATTTGCAAAAAGTATCTTGAATTGCGGTATCGCATGATGCCCTACCTCTACAGTGCCGTTCGCGAGTGCACGCGTTCCGGCCTGCCCATGATGCGCTCCTTGTGGCTGCACTATCCCAACGACCGCGCCGCTGTGGCGCGCGGCGACGAATACCTTTGGGGCCGCGATATTCTGGTCGCGCCCGTAGTGGAGAAAGGCGCAACCGAACGCAAGCTATACCTCCCGCAAGGCGCCTGGCACGATTTCTGGACCAACGAAAAGCACGACGGGGGCAGGGAAGTCACACGTAAGGTGGATCTCGAAACGCTGCCGCTTTACGTGCGCGCCGGCGCCATCATTCCCATGGGACCGTTGAAGCAATACACCGCCGAGAAGGTGGATGGCCCCCTGGACGTTTCCGTGTACCCGGGCGCGGATGGCGCCTTCCTTTTATATGAGGATGACGGCGCCTCGTTCAACTACAAAAAGGGCGAGTGGATGGGCATTCAAATGGCATGGAACGATGCGCGCAAGGCGCTCACCTGTCGGCTCGCGGCAGGTTCCAAAATGCTGCCGCCTGCCAAACGCGAACTGCGCGTCAAGCTGGGTGACGCCACGAAATCGGCAGTGTTCGACGGCCGCAGCCTGGAAGTGAGGTTCTGACACGATGAAGAAACTCTGCGTCCTCATTTTTACGATGGCGACGTGCGCTCTACCGGCAGACCCAACCCTTGCGGATGTGCTGAAGAGCTTCCAGTACCGCAATCTTGGACCGTGGCGGACCGGGGCGTGGGTTGCGGCTTTGGCGGTTCCCGAATCGCCCGCGCAGGCGCATCGGCACACCATGTATGCCGGAGCGCGCACCGGCGGCGTGTGGCGCACCACCAACAACGGCACCACTTGGGAACCCGTTACCGACGCTGCCGGGATCTCTTCGGTTGGCGCCGTGGCAGTGGCCCCTTCCGATGCCAACGTGGTCTGGGTGGGCACGGGCGATAACTCTCTCACGCGCAGCGCCTATTGGGGCGACGGCGTTTACAAGTCCACCGATGGCGGCGCCACATGGGCGAACGTGGGCCTGCGCGATACGCAGCATATCGCTCGCATCGTCATCCATCCCACCAATCCCCAGATCGTGTGGGTTGCCGCGCTCGGCCACCTGGGAACTCCCAATCAGGAACGTGGCGTCTTCAAAACCATCGACGGTGGGCGAACATGGCAGAAGCAGTTATTCGTCAACGACACCAGCGGCGCCGTGGACCTGGTGATCGACTATCGTCATCCCGACGTGCTGTACGCCGCCATGTACGACGCCATCCGGTTGCCCTGGAAGATCATGGAGGCGCGGCCCGGCGGCGGCATTTTCAAGACTACCGACGGCGGCGCGAAATGGGAAAAGGTCGCCAACGGCTTGCCGCAAGGCAACACGGGCCGCATCGGAATCGACATCTGCCGCAAGAACCCCGACGTGATCTATGCGGTGATCGACAACTTCAATCTCCGGCCGGGCGCGGCGCAACAGCGCGACACCTCTTTTGCCGCGCCCGCGTCCTATATTGGCGGCGAGGTCTATCGAACCGACGATGCCGGGCGAACCTGGCGGCGCGCGAGTGCGGAAGGTGAGGACGTGAGTCGCAAGGCCGGCTACTCCTTCAATCAGCTCCGCGTCGACCCGAACAATCCCGAGCGCGTGTTCATCACCGGCTCCAACATGATTCAGTCCAACGACGGCGGCAAGACGTGGGCTGGCCTTGGTGGTGGAGGTGGCGGCCGCGGCGGATATCCGTTCGCCACAACCTTCGGCGATTTCCGCAGCTTCTGGATTGACCCCGAAGACTCCGACCACATGATCGCCACTTCGGACGGCGGTGTCTCCGTTTCTTACGACGGAGGGCGCACATCCGATCATTTCGCCAACCTCAAGCTCGGCGAATTCTACGCCATCGGTGTGGATATGGACCAGCCCTATCACATCTATGGCGGATTGCAAGACCACGAGAGTTGGAAGGGTCCTTCGAACGGATGGTCGGGCCGCGTGAATATCGACGATTGGGTGTCGGTGGGCATCGGAGACGGAATGTACAACGAACCCGACCCCACCGGCCGCTGGCTTTATAACACGCAGGAGTTCGGCACGCTCGGTCGCTTGGATATGGAGACGCGCACCCGCACCATCATCGATCCCACCAAGCCGAACTCGCCGCATCCGTTCACCAATGTTCGGCCTTTGGGCGGGCGCGGCGCGAGTGCCTCTCCCGATTCGGTGCTGTATCGATTCAACTGGATCGCTCCGGTTCGCATCTCGCCTCAGGACCCCAACACCATTTACTACGGCTCCCAGTTTCTGCTTCGCTCCAAAGACCGCGGCGATCACTGGGAAGTGATCAGCCCCGACCTCACCACCAACAATCCGGACAAAATCAACACGCAGAACACGTCGATTCAGCACTGCACCATCGTGACCATTGCGGAATCTCCGGCCCAGGACGGCGTCATCTGGGTGGGCACTGACGACGGCAAAGTGCAGGTCACCCGCGACGCGGGAGCGCACTGGGCCGACACCACCGCCAGCCTGAACGCGGCCGGTGGTCCCGAAGATGCCTGGGTCTCGCGTGTATTCGGTTCGCGTTTCGCGGCCGGCACGGCATACATTACGAAATCCCGCCGCCGTCAGGACGATTTCAAGCCGTTCGTTTTCCGTACCACCGATTTCGGCGCCACCTGGACCCGTATCACCGCTGGATTGCCCGAGTCGCCGAAGCCACTTCCATCGTGGAAGACATCGTCAATCCGAACCTGCTGTTCCTGGGAACCAGCGCCGGCGTCTTCGCTTCGTTCGATCGTGGCGCAAACTGGGTCTCGTTCCAATCCAACATCGGGCCGGCGCCTGTCACAGATCTGCTGGTGCATCCACGCGACGGCGACCTGGTGGTGGGCACGTACGGTCGCGGTGTATGGGTCACGAACATCGTTCCGCTGCGCGGTATCGATACAAAGACGCTATCGAGCGATGCGGCACTGCTTCCTATCCGCTCGTTCGCCGAGCGCAACGAGGGCGCCTTCGGCAACTACCGATTGCTAGGCGATCGCTACCCGACGACACCGAATGAGCCGAACGCCATGACGATCGCATACTACTTGAAGTATGCGCCGCCGGGTGCTGCCGCGGCTACTGCGCCACAGGGTGGGCGGGGCGGTCGCGGCGGGTTCGGGGGTACGCCATGCGTTGCCGACGGTGGCGATGCCCAGCGGCCCTATCTCACGATTGCGGACGAATCCGGCAAGACAGTCTGCACGCTGATTCCGCCGAGCCACGCCGGCGTGAACCACGCACTGTGGTCGCTCAGCACTTATGGAACGTCCAGCCAACCCGTAGGGCGTGGTGGACGCGGCGGCATCCAGGCGCCTCCAGCCCCGGCCGGAGACTATACATTCACGCTGCATGCCGCGGGCAAAACCTACGCGCAAAAGGCGCGACTGATTTCCCGCGCCCCGGCGGACGCCTCTCGCGGCCGCGGCATTAACTGAAAGGAAAATATGGACCGTCGCGAATTCTTTCAAAGCATCGCCGTAACCACCGCGATCGCACAGGCTCTGCCCGCTGAACCTCATCCAGCCCCCGAACAATCCGAGACTCCCGACACCACCGGCCACACGCTGCAGTGCGAATTTCCGCTCAACAATGTGACGTGGAAGAGTTTACGAAGACCTGAGTAAGCGCGATGGCTCCATCACCTTCGTTCCCTCGCGCGGCGCTGCCAGGGTGATGACGAAACGGCTCGAGGCCTGCTTCTCACAAGCGGCCGTTCCCTTCCTGGGGCTAACGCAGCAGGAGATCGCCGCGTCGCTGCCGGACGTGCTCGCCGACAAACTGCTCGCGGGCGGGGGCGATCCCGATGAGACGCAGGTTCGCGATGCCGCTCCCCTGATCGGCGGGCCGCTGCCTCCCAATCCGAACCCCGGTCCGGGTGGCGGAAATGCGGCGGGCGGCGGCACCAATTCGTGGAATACGTTCGTCGGCACGAAGGAATGTTTCGACACCGCGCCGGTCTATGCCGGTGGCAACACGCGGACATACCATCCCAACCAATATTTCTCCGAGTTGCAGGCGACCGGACCCGCCACGCCTGCGGGCGACCACGCCAATACGCGCGAACGATGGGAAGGCTTGTTGGGCGGATGGATGCCCGCGGTCCACAAAGTTTTCCCCATCAACGACCAGTCGTACATCGACATGGTGATCTTCGGCGATGTGAAGGCCACCGATAAATTCATCGTGCAGACGTGGCACCGCACCGCGCGGATCGATAACGGCAAGATGGGCAAGACGGTCTACGGCTACTCCTACCCTGCGTATCCACCCTTCAAGACCGATCCCAAGGCCGAGGAGTTTTATCGCGCGCTGCTGGTGTTCGCCGAATACTGGGACAAGCAGTTGGCAGATTTCGCGCCCACCACCTTGCCGGACAAAAGTTGGGTAGACATTTCCAAGCATGCAGTGGCCAAGGAAATCATGGTGCGGCCCGGTGGCGTCTACCCCAAGTATGGCGCCGTGGATCGCGACTACTACGGCTCGGAGTACGACGGCTTCCAGGACATCTTTACCGCCTCCGTGTATACCAATCTGGAGTTGGGCCGCTTCGAACCGTGCAAGGCCATCCTAGACAACTACCTGTCCGAATACACCGACGCGAAAGGCATGGTCAACATGCGCGGACCCGAGACTGCGCAATACGGTCTCACGCTTTCGCTGGTCGCGCGATACCTGAACTACACGCGGGATACGGCCCTGATGCAGAAGCATCGCGCCAAGGTCGAAGCCACCGCGGCCGGATTGCTGGCCATGCATGACGCCAGTCTCAAACTCGCGTCGGACGATCGCGGATACGGCCTGATCGCCGGCTGGAGCGAATCGGACGCCTGCCTGGCGCCCCATCCCGAAATCTGGTGGAAGCCCTATTACGCCAACAGCGCGTTTGCGGCTCGGGGACTGCGCGATCTCAGCCGCGCTTGGGGCGCGATCAACCCCAGGCTGGCGCAGGATTGGATGAAGCGGTCGGACGTGCTGCTCGACGCAACGCTGAAGAGTCTCGATAAGTGGACGTTGAAAGACAAGACCCCGCCCTACGTGCCGCTGCTGCCCGGCTCCAAGCTGACGTTCAAAGAGGCCATGCGGACTGAGCGGCCCAGCGAGCAACAGTGGCCGCATCGCCCGTACGCCGAGTTGCTGATGGCCGATGTGCTGCCGCATCCATTGGCGCACCAGGTGGTCGACACGATGCGCGCATATGGCGCCACCACCATGGGCGTGCTGGCGAATGTGGGCGGCGGCGGAAACCGGGCGATCCTGGGATTCATCGCTTACGGGTTCGCCGAGATGCTGCTGCGACTCGACCGCATCGAAGAGTACCTGCTTTTCTGCTACGGCCATCGCTACCACGATCATTCGCCCGGAAGCTGGACGGCGGGCGAAGTGGCGGGGCTCGGTCCCGGCAAGCCTATCTTCTGCATTCCCGCGCAGCAGACCATTCCGTGCGTAGTGCGCTGGATGTTGGCGATCGAAGATCACGACGAGGACCGCCTGTATCTCGCAAAGGGAGTGCCGCGCGCGTGGGTGGCGTCCGGCAAACCGGTCCGCATCGAGCAGGCTCCCACGCGGTGGGGCCGAATCAACTTCGACTTACAGAACCATCCGCAATCGAAGAGCGTGGTGGCGAAGGTCGAACTGGCGCGTGCGGGGGCTCCGAAGGAGTTGCATGTGAAGCTGCGCATGCCTTTGGCGAATCGGGTGAAGTCGGCGAGTGTGAATGGCAGGCCGGCAACCATCGGCGGCGTGCATGGCGATACCGTGATCGTTCAGACCGCCAATGCGAAACGTTTTGAGGTCGTTGGGTTGTACGATAGTTAAGCGATTAACCAAAATGCGGTAAAATGATACAGACATCTCCAACTAACTGAAATAACGTGTCGAAGGACGCAATGAAAAGAGCTGGTTGTGGCTTTGCGCATGTCGCCTGTTTGTTAGCGTTAAGCGCCCCGGCGATGGGGCAGGGAAGGCAGGAGCCGGGCCATTCCATCGGCGCCATTTCCACCCAAGGGAACCTGATTGTGATGACGCTGGAAGAGGGCGCGCTGGGGAAGGCGAATCTCTTCGATCTGGGTCGCCGCACGCTGCGTTTCACCCCGGAAGGCGGCGAGTACCGCGTGGAAAATCGCGCGCTGCAGTGGGACGCGGATCTCGGCCCGGAGATGAACGGCTCGCAGGCGACCCTGCAGAAATTCCAGTTTCCCTTTTCCGGCAAGAGCTGGGATTCCTTCTCGGTTGGCATCACGGGATCCGTTGCTTTTGGCGCTGCCCCGTCCGGTGGGCGCGGAGGCGCGGGCGGCCGCGGAGGCGGAGTCTCTGTCGACCGTTTCGCGCAGTTGCAGGAAGCGGCTCGCACGCTGGTCAATACCGTTCCAGCCATCTGCGTCTTCTTTAAGCCGCGCATGTCGGGAACCCGATATCTGAAGGAACTGGACGATCGGGCAGTGATCAGTTGGAGTGTCACCGAACCCGTAGGCGGCATTCAAGATTTCACATGGATGCCAACCGTCAACCGCTTTCAGTTGGTGCTCCACAAGAATGGCTCGATCGAGATGTCCTATGACGAAGTGACGGCGAAGGATGCCATCGTCGGCGTTTATCCGCTCGTGACGGGCGGCGCGGAAAAAGAGATCGGGGTCATCGCCGGCAAGGAAAACGCCGCTGCCCCCGCGAACCTCGATATCAAGAATATTCGTCTTGCCGCGGTGGACGGTCTGTTCCTGAAAGTCACTTTGGAAACGCGCGGTCCCGTGCTGCCGGAAGGCGACCCTGGACTCGCCGGCATCGCTTACCGGGTCACATTCGGCGGGCATAAACCGGACGTTGTATGGACCGTCCGTGGCGGTTCCTTCGGCGGTAGAGGCGCGCGGGGCGGCGGTGGCGGTCCGCGATATAGCGCGTTCGGCGCGGGACTGACGGGCGGTGTGAAGGTGGACGGAAACACGCTCTCCGTGCAGGGAACGCTGCCCGGGTCGTTTCATGCCGGAGATCAGATCACGGTCTCGGCGGAAGCCACAGGCGCCGGCGCCGCAGAGGCCGCTGGGGAACGCATGCTGCCTCATGCGGTCAAGCTTACCGGCCTCCACAGTCCGGATGTCGATTTCTCAACCGTGAAGCCGCAGGACGGTCCGTTCGCGATGGCTTACGAGTCGTTTCACTATCTGTCCTTGCCCAATGCGCGCGACTTGACGTGCACGGTCATCAAGTCGCTGGGCGATAAGTTCGACATGCTGGCCTACTACTCCGACTTCCGTGTGGACAACCAGGAGGCGGGTACTCCCAGCAACGGTCCGCTCGGCGGCGGACCTGCCGGAGGCGCCGTAACCGGCATCGGCGCCAACCAAAGAGGGTTGGAGAATTACTGCACCCAGGGCCGGTTCCAGTGGCAGTTCATCCAGCCTGTATACGCTGGCTCAAACCAGATGAAAGAGCGGCCGCCCGAGGGCGTAACGGACACGAACACGCACAACATCGCCACCTACGATCATCAACTGGGCGAGCGGTCTCCCGATGGGAAGATGCCTCCATATGACTACGCGATGTCTCAAATCGGACATGAGATGGGGCATCGCTGGGGCGCGTTTGTGTCGGCGAAGGTGAACGGTGAGACCATTCAATTAGGCCCCACCCATTGGGCGCGTGGTCTGCAGGCGCCGGTCGCGTTTCCTTATCAGAGGCCCTTCGAAGCATCTGCGATGGGCGGCGGTGTGTGGCAGGACAATTACGACGGAACCTTCACCCAACTGGATGACGACTACTATGTGCCGGCAACGGGATGGTCGCACCTGGACCTCTACCTGATGGGCCTGATTGCGCCTTCGGAAGTGCCGGACTTTTTCATTTTGAGAAATCTGGTCGCGGCCGGAAAGGATGCCAACGGTCATCCCATTTTCAAAGCGGACCGGACCAAGGTCACCGTGCAGGACGTAATCGCAGTGGAAGGCCCCCGCCTGCCCGACGTAGATCACTCGCAGAAGAAGTTCAATACGGGACTTGTGGTGATTGTGGAGCACGGGGCGAAGCCGAGCAGGGAATTGATCGAGCGGACCAATGCGATCGGCGCCAGGTGGATCGATTACTGGGAGACAACCACCGGGCACAGATCGTCGATGACTACCATTCCGCGGTAGCGCGGGATAAAATTCGATTGGCAGGTATAGCAATGAAGACGAATTGGAACAAGACCGGAATCAGCCGCCGCCAGATGTTCGGCAACATCGGGAAGGCCGCCGCCGTGGCAGCGGTGGCGCCAGTGGTCCAGACCGCCATCGTTTCGTGCGGCATGGCGGCTGAAGAGGCGCCTCTAAACTCGATTGCCGGGGTGGATCGCGTTACCATCATCGCCGGCAAAACGTACTTGCGCGGCTGGATGGGATATGGCGATCCGCCGCGTCCCGAACGTCCTCGTGGGCCTCAAGCCGCGCAAACGCCGCCTCCTCCGCCCCCTCCCACCGGGCCGGCTGCGGTGGCCATGTGGAGCAAAGAATCCGGCCCCGGTGAAGTGAAGTTCGCGGACCCGAGCGCGCTGATCACCACCGCCACCTTCACCACGCCCGGCGCTTATGTCGTCAAGTTGACTGCCGACAACGGCCAAACCAAGAGTGCATCCACGCTGAACGTCTCCGTGGAGCCGCCACCGCCCGCGAAGCAGCTCGAAGCGGTCTACACCAAGAATTTCAAGATCAACAGTAAGTTCTGGAATGCCCGCGCCAAGGCGCTGATGGCCAACTGGATCCCTCATTGCATTGACATCATCAATCGCAACGACGTGACGCTGGGTCCGGGCGGCATCGACAACTTCGTGGAAGCCGGCAAGAAACTGCGCGGCGAAGAGGCAGGCTTTCATAAGGGCTACGTATTCTCTAATGCCTGGGTACACCAGACCGTGGAAGCCATGAGCATCGCGCTGATGATCGATCCGCAGGGCGATCCCGAGATCATCAAAGGCACACGAGAAGTTCCGCGCCACGCTGAACGACTGGATTCCCAAAATCCTGGCGGCGCAGGAACCGGACGGATATCTGCAGACCGCCTTCACCTTAAATCGCGCCGGCGGCCGCGGCGGCATTGTCGAGAGCAGCAAGTTCCAGCACTGGGATCCGCCACATCGCGGCGACCACGAGGGCTACACCGCGGGCTATTTCCTGGAGTCGGCCATCAATCACTACCAGATGACCAACCGGCAGGATGCCCGCCTCTACAACGCCGCCAAGAAACTCGCCGACTGCTGGAGCAGCCACCTGGGACCCGCGCCCAAGAAGCCGTGGTACGACGGACACCAGGAAATGGAGCAAGCGCTGGTGCGCTTCGGCCGATTCGTCAACGATATGGAGGGCGGTGGTAAGGGCGATAAGTACATTCAGACCGCCAAGTGGCTCCTGGACTGCCGCTATACCGCGGCTGTAAATCCGGTCCGCGACCGCTCCGAGTACGACCAGAGCCACCTTCCGGTGACGCAGCAGTACGAGGCGGTGGGCCATGCGGTGCGGGCCACCTATACGTTCTCCGGGATGGCCGACGTCGCTGTCGAGACTCACGATCCCGATTACCAGAGCGCGGTGCGGTCTCTGTGGGACAACGTGGTCAACAAGAAGTATTACCTCACCGGCGGCATCGGCAGCGGAGAGACGTCGGAAGGGTTTGGCCCGAACTACTCGCTGCGCAACAACGCCTACTGCGAATCCTGCTCCAGTTGCGGCATGGTCTTCTTCCACTGGAAGATGAACCTGGCCTACCACGATGCGAAGTATGTGGACAACTACGAAGAGACCATGTACAACGCACTCCTCGGTTCTACCGACCTGGAGGGCAAGAACTTCTACTACACGAATCCGCTCGATGCCAGCGTGGGTCGCAGTTCGTGGCACACCTGCCCGTGCTGCGTGGGCAACATCCCACGAACGCTGCTGATGGTCCCCACATGGGCGTACGCGAAGGCTCCCGACGGCGTCTACGTCAATATGTATATCGGCAGCACCATCACGCTCGAAAATGCGGCCGGCACGGACGTGGAGATGGTGCAGGATACGGACTATCCGTGGAGCGGCAAGATCGCGATCACGGTAAATCCTAAGGCACACAAGAATTTCGCGGTTCGCCTGCGCGTCCCCAACCGCACCACCAGCAAGCTGTACGCCCCGACCCCGGAAGTGAACGGCCTGGTGTCACTGGCGGTGAATGGAAAGGCAGTCAAGCCGGTCATGGAGAAGGGATACGCTGTGATCGCGCGGGACTGGAAGGCCGGCGACAAGATCGAACTCGAGTTGCCCTTAAAGGTGCAGCGCGTAAAGGCCGCGGAGCAGATCGCCTCCACCCGCGGCAAGGTGGCGTTGCGCTACGGGCCGCTGGTTTACAACATCGAGCGGGTAGACCAGGACATCACCAAACCGCTGGCGTCGAATTCCGCGTTGAAAGCCAACTGGCGCGGCGACCTGCTTGGTGGGGTGATGGCGATCGAAGGTGAATTCGCCGATGGCAGCAAATTGCTGGCAGTCCCCAACTACACCAGAACCAACCGCGACAAGGAACTGGCGCCCGAAGCGGGACCCCTGGCGGCCGATCCATCGTTCTACCTGGGGCCAACCGCGCAGCAGCCCGGGTCGGTCCAACAACAGCGCCGCGGGCCCCGTCAGGTAGCGTCGGAAGTGTGGATGGAGCAGGGGTAGTTCCGCAAAAATTGGCAGCCCGACGATTCGACCTAGCGAATTGTGATGGGACTGTCGTGTCGGACCCGGCGGATCAGAATCGCAACCAGCGATCCCGCAACAATGACCACGCCCAGGCTGATGCTGATGCCGGGGTTCTCTTTTGCGAACCTGATGAGCGCCGGCAGGTGCCGCAGTTCTGCGATCAAGTGAGCTAACCCGATCAGCGTTTCAATCATGCTCGCCTGGTTCTAATTGTAGATGGTTACTGAGTGGTCTGCCGTGTTCACCCACTTATTCGGCGCGCAATGTCCGGAGCGGGTCCCGTGTGGCGGCCCGCCATGCCGGTCGCGCGCTGGCGGCTACTCCAACTCCTATCAGCAGTGCGCCGGCGCTCAAATACGTGAGGGGGTCACTACTGCTGACCCCATAGAGTAGGTTCGTGATAAGGCGCGACAGCAGCAACGCAGCCACGACGCTGAGACCTAGGCCAAACACCAGTGGGATCAAGGCTCGGCGCAGAATCACGGCCACCACGTCATTGGTAGTGGCGCCTAATGCAACCCGAATCCCCACCTCGCGTGCCCGCAGAGTGGATGTATAGGCGACCACGCCATAGACGCCGATCGCGGTCAACAGCACGGACAATCCGCCCAGAACTGAAAAGATCCAAGCCGAGAATCGTGGGCGCCAGATGGAGTGGGCGATCACCTCATCCATGGTTTCCACTCTTACCACCGGCTGGGTCGGGTCAACTGCCCAAACCTGCTTTCTCAGGGCCGCTGCGAGCGCGGTTGGTTCGCCCTCCGTTCGCACCACGACGGTAGACATGAACGTCGCAAAGATGTACTGCTGATACGGAATATACACCTCGGCCCTGGCCGGCGATTCGTAACTCATTTGCGAGGAGTTCTTAACCACGCCGACGATCGTTGGAGCAGACTGGCTCGATCCGGACGCGAGAATCTCGCCCAGCGGGCTTCTACTCGGGAAGAGTTGGTGGGCCAAGTACTCGTTAACAATCGCCACATTGGGAGCACCGGTTTGGTCGCTATCGGCAAAGTCGCGGCCGGCGATCAGTGGGATGCCCATCGCGGCAAAGTACTGCGGGCTGACGGTGCGCGCGAGCGTGGGTTCGGTTTTGCCGTCGGCGCCGAGGAGGTTGAGGTTGAGCGAACTTGCGACACCGGAAAGGGGCAAGTTGTTTACAATGGCCACCGCCTTGATTCCCGGAACGGTTTTCACCCGCTCCAGAATCTCCCGATAATATGCCATCTGCCGCGGCCTGGTGTCGTACTTGCCTGTGGGACGGGGCTGAGAAAACGTCCCGACCGGGACGCGTAAGGTGAGCACATGGTCGGGTCGAAATCCGTGATCTTCCTGCTGCAGGCGCACCAGGCTGCGTATCATAAGGCCCGATCCGACCAACAGCAGGAACGCGAAGCCCGCCTCCAATGCGATGAGTGTGGAGAATATTTGCGAAGGGCCTCGATGCCCCGCGCCTGTCGGCCCGCTGCGCAGTACAGCCTGGAGGTCTGTTCGGGCCGCCAGCAGAATGGGTGCCAGGCTGCACAGAACGGCAAGGAGCAGGCACAGGCCGGTGTTGAACGCCAGCACTCGTCCGTTGAGCGCCACTCGCTGCAGATGTGGCAACACGATTGGCAACGCGGCCAGTTGATTGGTCAGTAGCTCCAACAGCGATCGTGCCACGGCGATTCCAGCTAAACTCCCGAGAACGGCCAGCACCAGGCTCTCGGATAGCAACTGCCGCACGATTCGCCATAGTCCGGCGCCTAGCGATGCGCGAATGGTGATCTCCTTCTGCCGTTCGACGGCGCGGCTCAATAACAGGCTGCCTACATTCGCGCAGACGATCAGCATGATCAAACCCACCGCGACCAGGACGAATACGAGAGTCAACCTGTATTTCTCGTCTGGTGTGTCACGCCACGGCTTTACTGCGATCTTCAACCCGGCATGATCCTTGGATCCTTCCTGTTCCATCTGATGCGCCACGATTTGCATGGCGTTTTGGGCTTGCGTCGGCGACACGCTGGGACGGAGGCGCGCGGCCACCTGAAGCCATGGAGACGCCGGCGTCAGGCGCAGCGGAGTCCACAGTTCTGCGTCGGAATACTGGAACTCAAAATCCGGCGGCATGACGCCCGCGATCACATAAGCCTCGCCGGCGATGGTGATCGGACGGCCAATCAGGCTCGGATCTCCGTGGTAGCGGCGCCGCCACAGGTGATCGCTCAGGACGGCGACATTTCGGGACCCTTCCTCGTCGTCGGATGAGACGAGTGTGCGTCCCAAACGCGCTGGAACTCCGAGCACGGGAAACAGACCTACGGAACGCACTGCAACCACCTGTTCCGGTTCGCCGTCACCGGTCAGCGTAACTGTGTCCCTGATATAAGGTGCTGTCTTCTCGAAAACGTCACTACGGTTCGCCCAGCGCTGATAGTCCTTGGCTGGCACGGTGGAGAACCTGCTTCCGGCGCTGCTCTGTTCGATGCGCACCAGGCTTGCCGGGGAAGGATAGGGAGATGGCCGTAAGAGGACGGCGTCTACAATGCTGAAGACTGCTGTATTCGCCCCGATGCCCAGGGCTAAAACAAAGATCACCACCAGCGCGAACAACGGGT
Organism: uncultured Solibacteraceae bacterium; assembly: GCA_963815475.1. Lineage (GTDB taxonomy): Bacteria > Acidobacteriota > Terriglobia > Bryobacterales > Bryobacteraceae > Sulfopaludibacter. Next base: position 6,736,690 of record CAWFHD010000003.1, read on the forward strand.
TTTTGCGCAGCCAACGGAAAGCCCACAATAGGTCGAGATACATACTAACGAATTAGTATATGCCAGTTTGACTGAACGGCGCCTTTGCCAGTTTTGCCGTGTTGTTCATGGCATTTTCATTCAATCTTGACAAAACCGGTCCTCTCGGATTATAAATTATAAATTCCTTATGAAGGTTAACTGGCACGGCGTATTCCCCGCCATCACTACTCAATTCCGGCACGATCAATCGCTAGATCTTGCCGCCACCTCGAAACACCTCAACACGATGATCGAAGCGGGCATCCACGGCGTCGTAGCGCTAGGGACAGTCGGCGAGAATACCGCGCTCGAATATCAGGAAAAGCTCGAGGTCATCCGTGAACTCAAGCAAACCGCGCGCGGCCGCATCCCCGTCCTCACCGGTGTGGCTGAGTACACCACTGCCCTCGCAGTCCGCTTCTCACGTGATGCGGAAAAGGCCGGCGCTGAAGGGCTCATGGCGCTGCCTGGCATGGTTTACAAGTCGGATGAGCGCGAGACGCTCACTCATTTCCGATCCATTGCCCAATCCACGGGCTTGCCCATCATGATCTACAACAACCCGGTCTCCTACGGCGTCGACCTGGTCCCCGAAGCCTTCGTCGAACTAGCCGGCCAGCCCAACATCGTTGCGATCAAGGAATCGTCCGAAGATGTGCGACGCCTCACCGATCTTCGCAATACCGTGGGCGACCGCTTCATCCTTTTCGGCGGCGTCGACGATCTCATTCTCGAAAGCATCGCACTCGGCGCCGAGGGTTGGATCTCCGGCCTGGTGAACGCCTTCCCGCACGAGAACCGCGAGTTGTGGGACCTTGCGACTTCCGGTCAATGGCACAGGGCGCTGGAACTTTACCGTTGGTACACGCCGCTGTTGCACCTCGATACCAAGGTCAAGCTGGTACAATACATCAAACTGGCCATGCAGGAGACCGGATTGGGTTCGGAGTTAACGCGGCCGCCGCGGCTGCCGATCGTGGGCGCGGAGCGCGAAGAGGTCCTCGGGATCATTCGCAGCGCCATCGCCACGCGGCCGGGCCTGAGCTCGCCAGCCCTACAGTGAACTTAACTGCCCAAGGGATGAACGACAAGCTGGAAGCGCTATCGCAGCGCCTGGGTCGCCGTGCGCCCATGGCCGAGCAAATCGCCGAGTCCATCCGCAATATGATCGTCGCAGGCGATTTGAAGCCCGGCGAGCGCATCGTGGAATCGCGCATCGCGCGCGAGATCGGTGTGGGCCAGCCTACGGTGCGCGAAGCGCTGGTGGCGCTCGAACATCAGGGCCTGGTGGCCCGCAAGGCGAATTCGGGCTGCGTGGTCACGTCCCTCACCCGCGCCGAGATCTGCCAGTTGATCCGGGTCCGTGCCGACCTCGAAACGCTGGCGGTGGAGTTGGCGGTGGAGAGCGCCACCGATGGCGAGATTGCCGAACTGCTCAAGGTGACCGACCGCATGAAGGAAGCCGCTGCCGCGCGCGATCCGCAGCGCTTCTTCGGCCACGACCTCCAGTTCCATCAAACCCTCTGGAGTCTCTCGCACAACAGCTTTCTGCCCCGACTCCTGGAACAGGCGCTGGCGCCCCTACTGGCGTTCCTGTTCATCCGCAACCTGCGCCGCAATCTCGATATCGACATGATGCAATCGGCGCAGGCCCATGTGGATATGGCGCAGGCGATTCTTACCCGCGACGTCGCCACCGCGCGCCGCGTCACCCAGGAAAAGCTGATGATGTTTGCGGACCAGCACCTCGCCCTATACGAATAGAAAGCTCCACACCAATAAAGAGGCCCGCCGGAAACCTTCCCGGCGGGCCTTTTGTTCGTGTGCTCGATTGCCGTTAGAATTCGATATTCGCTCGAATCTCGATGCGGCGTGCTGTGGTCAATAATGAGGTGGACTGCGCGAAGCTCAAGCTCTGAGCCGCCAGTGTCCCCAGCCCGAACGCCGGATGGTTGAAGACGTTCAGGAATTGGAACTGCAGCGAGGCGCGCACCGATTCCTTAATCGGAATGGTCTTATTCAGCGACAGGTCGTCATTGAACCAGTGCGGGCCGTAGATGTAAGGATTGGCGCCGAAGACGCCCGGTGTGGTATTGGGCGTGTAGTAGTTGGTGCTAATGCCGCCGTTGGCCGCGAGCAAGGTCGGGTTGACCGTCTCCACCCACGGATTGCCGGTGCGGTAGACACCCACCGAGTTCTGAATGGTCCGCGCCGTCACGCCATTGGCGAAATTCACACCGCCGTCGTTGGCGTTCACTGTCAGGTAGCCGCCCGTGATCTGTGTGGGCGGGCCGCTCTGAAATACCAGAATCGTGCCCAGCGTCCAGCCGCCGGCCACTTCATCCGCCAGCTTGCTGCTGTTCAGAAACGCCTTGCCCTTGCCGAAGGGCAGGTCATAGGTGCCGCTGAGGTGGAAGATGTGCCGGATATCGTAGTTAGCCGGACGGTAGCTCAATTGGAAGTTGCGGTCGGTCTGGAAAGAGCCGCCAGCGTTGGCCTGGTATCCATTCGTGGGGCCTTCCACCAGCGAGTGGGCCAAGCTGTAGTTAGCGTTGAACTGCATGCCGTGGTTGAGGCTCTGGCGGAACTCCACCTGCAAGCTGTGATAGTTGGAATGGCCCATCGAATCCAGGTAGTTCAAGGAAGAGCCGGCGGTGAACGGGTTCACTTCGAAGAAGTTGATGGGATATGAGGTCCCCGCTCCACCCAGGTTGCGTTGGGCGCACGGCGAGAATTTCGCGCCGAACATATTGCAGATGTAGCTCTGCGTATTGGACAAGCTGCGCGCCACAGATCCGGCCGCGCCGGTCTGCAGTTGCGTCGTGAACTGGTTGTAGAGCGAGCCTGACGTAGTGCCGAACGCGGCGGCGAAGATGGGCAGCGGAACCTGTCCCGCCAGACCGTTATTCGCGAACGAAGTGCCTTTTCCGTTGGCCTGGTTGATGGCTTCGTTATTCTGCGCGTTCCTGAACTCGTTCAGGAATCCGTTTTCGAAGATGTTCACTTCGTTGAGGTTCTCGCTGAACCAGATGTGCTGCGCCTCGTTGCCCACGTAGCGGACTTCAAGGACGCTGCCGCGGTTCAACTGCCGCTCGATACCGAAATTCCACTGCTCGGTGTAAGGCTGGCGGATGTTCGGGTTCATAGCGAAGAACGAGTTGCCGAAGGTGAGGGTGGATGCCGGGAGGCTCGGGGCCCACGTGGTGGGGAAGAGCGCGTACGGCGGAAGCGCCTGGCCCAGGCTCAACGATCCGGGAGCAAAGGTTCCAACAGCGCCCGAAGTGTCCGCGGTCAAACTGCCCGATTGGAAGAAGAACGCTCCGGAGTTGGAGGCGAACGCCCAGAAGTTCTGCGCGCCTTCCTGATAATTTCGCAGCGACCAGCCAGTGCGGATCACAGTCTTGCCGGACGGGAAGATCTTGCTCAGGAAGCCCGATGTTTGCGGCGACCATGCCAGCGCGATGGCCGGCTGCGGGTTCTTCCACGACGTGTTATACGCGTGCACCTTGGCGGTGAATTGCGGATTCGCCACGCCGCCCAGAGTGCCCGGCTGGAAGATGGCTCCCACCGGTGTCGGTCCCCAGAAATCGGCAACCGATGCGGGACTGCTGTAGCCGCCGTTCACATCGTGATCGTCGCCTACGATGTCCCAGCGCAAGCCAAAGTTGAGAGTCAGGTTCGGAGTCACGCGCCAGCGGTCCTGCGCGAACATATTGCCGGCCCACATCGATTCATCCAGGTTGTACGACCCGAACGGTTTGTACTGGCCGGTGGAGGTGTCGAGCGGCCGTCCGCCGCCGCCGATAGCCACTCCGGAAACTCGTCCGGTGAGCGTGGCATAAAGACCTTCGGCGCTGCTTTGCTGGGCCGTCGTCAGCCCGGCCGCGCCCAATGCATTGGTGAAAGAACTCAGCAACGGATCGTTGCCGGTCATGCCCAGAGACGTAATTGGATAGCCGCCGGGGCCGTTCCAGTAGTGATCCTGCTCATGGAAAAACCCGCCGCCGAAAACAAACTGGTGGTTCCCACGCTGCCAGTTGAGTGTGTCCGATGCGCTCAACAGCGGATAGTACGAGGAGATGGGCTGCCGCGGATAGATGCCACTGTTGTAGACGCTCGTGCCGTAAGCCCACGCCTGCGGGAAGATCTTCGTCAGATCGATCCCCTCGTTCTCGGGATCGAAGACGCTGTACTGGTACATGTAGCCGCCGTGGAACTGATTGATCAGGGTCGGCCGGATGGTCCAATCCACGCCCAAGCCGGCGATCTTGTTGTTGCTGTTGCTTGAGGTCAAGTCGACCGTGTCGATTCCGCCCGGAAATGCAGCGGCATTGGCGCCAGGGAAAACCGTCTTCGTCTGGGTATAGGACACGTTTAATCGAACCGCATCGCTCACGTTGTAGTCGAAACGCATGGCGGGGTAGTAGATGGTTCTCTTGGCGGCATACTGCCAGTTGAGCGTCGAGATATTCGGATCCGAGGTCGGCGTGGTATAGCCACTGCCCAGGACACCGTTAATCTGCCCTAGCTGCGTCGCGATGGCGGAGTTGATTGCGCCAGTTCCACCGGCGCCCGTGCCGATCTGGAGCACGTTCACGCTCTGAATGCTGCCATTGGCCGCCTTGTACTGAAAGATGCCGCTCTGCGCGCCCGGGCTCAACACCGAAGCGGTGGCGGAGATGCTTTGCGGCTGAATCGATGTCGCGAAAGTGCCGAAGAAAAACAGCTTGTTCTTGAGAATAGGTCCGCCGATGCTCCCGCCGAAGTCATTCAGCTTGACGATGTTCCGCGGCAGTCCGCGCGCATCGTTCAACCAGGAGTTGGCATTGAGATCGGTGTTCTGGAAATCTTCGAACAACCGGCCGTGAAATGCATTGGCGCCGCGCCGCGTCACCAGGCTGATGCGCATTGCGGACACGCCGTTGCCGCTCAGATCGAGTTGTGCGGTCTGAACGGTCATCTCAGCCACGTCTTCAATGCGCGGCTGCACTACCGAAGTGCCGTAAGTGAATCCGCCGCTGCGGAATCGATTACTGATGGCCTGGGTGCCGTCGAACTCTGCGCCGCCCATGGCGCCGCCCGGCAAATTGTCAAAGGTTCCGGCGGTGCTGATTCCCCCGGTCGTGATTCCAGTGGATGCCCAACCCGGCGATAGCAGCGCCAGAGAGAACATGTTGCGTCCTTGCAGCGGCAGGTTAACCACCTGCTTGGTATCGATGGTGCTGGAGAGGACGCTGGAATCGGTTTCCATGATGGGCGATTCACCCGCCACTGTGATGGTCTGCTGTGTGGTGCCGATTTGCAGCACTGCCTTGACGTCGGTGGTGCGGCCCGTTTGCACTTGTATGTCGCTGAAGACCGCGACCTCGAAGCCAGTCTTCGTAACGGTCAGTTGATATTGGCCAAAGGCCACGTAGGGAAATGAGAAGGTGCCGCTGTTCCCGGTGGCCCCCTTCTGAACAACGTTGGTATTGAGATCTTTCAACTGCAGCGCAGCCTCGGGAATGGCGGCTCCAGCCGGGTCGTTTACGGTGACGCTGACAGAGCCGACCGAGCCGGCCTGGCCGAACGCCGCTGGAACCGCGGCACTCCACAGAATGGCTATGCCGCAAAATATCGTGGCGAAACTTCTATGCATCTTACCCCCTTGCAATGGACGATTAGGTGTTAAACACACATCACTTCGAACAAGACGTCCGAACTTCCGATTGGTTGGAGTGTAAGCGCTATCACCAACATTGTCAAGATTTTTTGGTCGATATTTGGAGAATTTCACGTCTCTCCCGACCGCAAATTAAGCGTTTAACAAATGCGCTTATTTGCAGCCGGGCATGACGAAAGATCCGATGCGTGTAGTAGAGGATGTCGAGCCGCTTTTCAAGTAGTTCCCGACGAACCAGAAGGTGCAGTCATCGGAAGGATCCACCGCGATGTTGGTGTAATCTTCCCACCGTAAACTGCCGGTTTGCGAGGATTGCCCTTCTGCCAGCACCGATTCGTGGAACGTGAGCTGCCCTTTGGGGTCGTTTGCCATGCGCGCCGCAAAGCGCTGGCCGGTATAGTTTGGATCGCCGCCGAAGGAATAGCCCATCCCGATGCCGCCCTTGCGGTCCATCGCCATGCTCCCCAGCCAGCGATAGAATTTATCGGGGGCGTATGTCCCCTGCTGGAATAATTCCGGATCGCGCTTCTTGTCCAGGCGGAACTCATACCAGCGCACGCCGCCGCCGTGTGCCGCGGTAGCCACGGAATGCTCCGCCAGGATGGATTCGTGATTGCCGAAATTGCGGTACACCAGCCTCTGGATGAGTTTGTCGCCTTGCGAATCCAGGCGGCGCTCGGTGCCCGGCTGCGAGACGCAGTTGCTCAATTGGCCGTCGCAAAGATAGTGGTACGGCGCCACGGCCAGTTTTTGCGGCGCCGAAACCGAGGTCTTTGACGGGTCATTCCAGTCCACGTGGACCTTGTAGAAATAGATGCCGTCATCCTGGAAAATCTTCATCAACTGCGTGCCGCCCGTCGACATCATGATGTTGGGCGCGCCCGCAGGCGGAGGCCGCCTCCCATCCACGTCCGTGTTCAACATGAAAACACCGCCGTCAATCACCACGCATTGCTCCGTGGCGGGCAGTCCCTTGAGCATCTTATTGCGGTCGGCGATGCAGTCGTGTTTCTGCGTGATCACTTCGGGTAGCAGGTTGTCGCTGGTGCTGGTCGGATTGTAGTAGCCGTCCGGCCATACAGCCGGCCGCGGATAATCGGGAAACAGCGGCCGTTGAAACTCGTATCGATAGTACGGCCCGAGCGGGTCGGACGTCGCGCTCACCGCGTAGCACATCGCATAGGGGCCTTGCGGATTGTCCGGCGGCCGCGTGAACACCGGAACCACAATGAGCCAGCGATCCGCCAACTGGTCGTAGCGCACCACTGAGTCCGCATTGTTGCTCACGCCGCAGCGAACGCCGAAGCCCGCGAAAACGGTGTTATTCGGAACCGGTCCATAAAGAAGCTTGCCGGTGGAGTCGTACTTCTTGCCCTTCTTGGAAAACACTGCCATGTTGCCGTTGAGGATTTCAAAGACATGGTCGGGGCCCACGGCCAGGCTGATGTCGATACCGCCGCGTCCTCCACTGCCCTCGGCATCGTTCGAGGCGCCCGGAAACACCCGTCCGCTGAAGCCTTCGCCGAGGCCGTCAAAACTGGCGCCGAGTGCGATCGCGGGACGGCTGCCCTGTTTGGTCTGCTCCACCGCGGCGCCGGCGGCATTGATCTCGGGCCCTGGCGGAGGAGCCGGTATCGGCGGGGTTGCACGACCACCGCCACCGCGCGCCGCGCGTCCGCCTGCGCCAGGCCGAGGCGCTGGCGGAGTGGGCGGAGTCGCTCCCAAGCCCGCGCCCGGCCCTTGGATAGAGCCCCGCTGCTCCGGCTGGCTCTCCACTGCCGGATGAATCACCACCGCTTTGTCGGGGATGAACTGTCCAAATGCCACCGCGCATGTAAGCGCCGCGATGGCCGTTCCGAGAACGGGTAGGGTAAGTTTCAAGCGCGTACTCCAGGAGCCGGTCCCGTGCTCTGCCGGACGATGAGATCGGTCTGCACCTCATAGTCGCCGCCCGGCGCCTCATTGATCAGGCTCCAGAGCGATTGGAACGCCAGCCGTCCGATCTCCGCGCGGGGCACCGCGATGGTGGTCAGCGCCGGTTGCGTGAACTGCGAGAAATTGATGTTGTCGAACCCGATCACCGAGAGCGCCGAGGGAACCGCGATCTGCCGATCATAGGCATAGTGCAGCGCACCGATGGCCATTAGATCGTTCGCCGTCATAATTGCCGTCGCATCGAATCCGCCGAGCACACGCGAGCAGCCGAAATAGCCGCCCTGTACGGTGAAATCGGAATCGAACACGCGCGTTTGCATTCCCGCCGCCGCCGCGCAGTCCAGGAATACCATCTTACGGCTGTGCGCGAATGCGCCATCCGCCGGCCCGCCGATGAAGCCGACCTGACGATGTCCCAGCGATGCCAGATAGTTCACGGCTTCTTGAATGCCGTGCTGCTGCTCGATCGAAATATTCGAGATCTTCGGTCCGGGCGATCCGAACCCGAGATATGCCGCGCAGATGCCCCTCTTGCTGAGAAGCTCTTTGACCGGCGCATCCACTTGCGAAGTGAGAAACGCGATCCCCGGCGCCTGCAGGCCAATGAGGCGCTCCACCATGTTGCGCGTTCGCTGCGAATCGTTGTTGCCATCCATCATGAGCATCTCCATGCCGTACATGGAGGCTTCGCTCTGAAAGCTCTTGGTGATTTCCGGAAAGAACGGATTCGAGATATCGGGCACGATCAGTCCGATGATCGAACTGCGCCCTACCGCCAGACTGCGCGCCGCCGTATTCGGTTGATAGCCGAGTTCACGGGCAGCCCACAGAACCCGCTGCTCGGTCTCGGGACGCACCTTGCGGGTCTCGTTCATCACGTACGAAACAGTCGCGGCGGAGACGCCGGCTTTTTCGGCGACTTCCTTAATTGTGGCCATTTTTTCGGAGCGACCTGACTCCGCAAATTACGACGACGCTCGCGCTTCGCGGATAGTTCAGAGTGCCAGAACTGACAGCTTATGTCAAGCGTAAGTTAATCGTTTAAATGAACTTGACTCTACTTTTCCAGAAATAGGATAACCGCTTTAAAATCTTCGTATAACTGAAGATTATAAATTGCTTGACAAGGTTAACAAGGGTCGGTATACTCCTGCTAAATTTAACTGCGGGTTAACCAACTGGATGGCCGGGTTGCCTCCGAAGCCGCAGGCGGGGTTCTATTCGCTCAAATCAGGGAGGAAAAGGGATGCTTCACTTGGATCTTCGCCGCTTCTCGGCCATCGCTTCTTTCGTTATGGCCGCCGTTCTGTTCTCTTCCATCGCGCCCGCTCAGGTCACCACCGGTATTCACGGACTGGTGAAGGATGCTTCCGGCGCCGTAGTCCCCAAAGCCGCCGTTAAACTGGTCGACACCGCCACCAACATCGCCCGAAACACAGTCTCTGGCGAAGATGGCTCCTTCGTCTTTGTCAACATTCCCGCGGGAAAATTCAACCTCACCGCCACCGCGCCCGGGTTTGAGGCGTCCATTCTGGAATCGGTGATTGTCGATAGCGGACGCATCACCGACGCCACCATGATGATGCAAGTGGGCGCCACCACGGAGACCGTGCAGGTGTCGGCATCCGCTGTGCAATTGGAAACCACGTCCAACGAAGTCGGCACCACAGTCAACGTCTCATCCATCAATACGCTGCCCTATACCAGCCGCGACGCTCTCAACTTCGCGCTGCTGATGCCCGGCGCGCAAACCGTGAGCGGGGGTAGCACCTTCAACGGGCTCCCCAATGCCTCGATGAACATTACGCTCGACGGCATGAACAACAATTCGCAGCGTTTCAAGAGCGGCGGCACCAGCTTTTACGCCTTTGCTCCCGCACGCCTGGATGCAGTTGAAGAGGCCACTGTGTCCACCTCGGGCATTGGGGCCGATGCGTCGGGGCAGGGCGCCATGGAGATCCGCTTCACCACCAAGCGCGGCACCGATAAATTCCACTTCCATGTATCGGAGCAGTTTTACAACGAGGACCTGAACGCCAACACCTGGTTCAATAATGTGCGCGGCATCCGCCTGCCGGTGAGCCGCACTGACGATTACTCGGGCAACATGGGCGGTCCGCTGCTGCCCTGGATTCGTCCCTTGAAGGGCAAGCTCTTCTTCTTCGTGAATTTCGAGGATGTCCCGCAACCCAGCTCCTCCATCATCAGCAACACCGTGGTGACGCCGGATGCCCTCAACGGCAACTTCACCTATCTTGGCACCGATGGACAGAATCACACCGTGAACCTGTTGAATGTCGCGGCCGCAAATGGCTTTGCCAGCAGCCCGAACCCCGTCACACAATCGTTGATCAATGGCATCAAATCGACGGAGAGCAATCCCGCGGTGGTGGCATTCCTGCCGGTGGTTGGCTCACCCTATCTACAAACCATGCAATGGAACACGGGCCTGAATATCACCAACCTCTACCCCACGGCCCGCCTGGACTATCGCATCTCACCTAAGTTCACTTACACCGCGACGTGGAATATGCGCCACCAGAAGTATCAGGGTATTCCGTCGTGGCCCGGCGGTCCTGTTCCCGACAATTACCCGAACGCGCAGGCATACAGCATCAACACTTACCTTCTGAGTAACTCGCTGGAGATGGCGTTATCTCCGCGCTTACTCAATAATCTCACTTTCGGCATTCAGACCAACAACGAGTACTTTTTCAATCCTGCGAATCCGTTCCAATGGGCGGCCTACGGCAATGTCAATGTAAGCTTCCCGACAGGCCTGTTCAGCCCCACCACGCTGATCAACAGCAATCTGCCGCAAACGCGCAACAATCCGGTCACCCAGCTTACCGATACCTTCACCTGGGTCAAGGGAAAACACACCTTCAATATGGGCGCGGCTTTCCTGCACACGTGGTTCTTTGAGATCACCTATCTGAGCGGTTCCGGCATCCCGAACATCGGTCTGGGCGTTTCGGGCACCGATCCGATCAACAACATCATCCAAGGGGCACTACCGTTCGTCAACACCAACGGCAGCGACCCGGCCAATGCCAAGTCGCTTTATGCCATGTTGACCGGCCGCATCTCCAGCTACAGTGTGGCCAACTCGGTGAATGAGATCACCCATCAGTACGCGCCGTTTTCACCGGGCGTGCAGCGCTTCGTCCACAACAATGCCGGCACGTTCTTCGCCGATACGTGGCGCCTCCGTCCGAATCTGACCGTGAACTACGGCCTGCGATGGGAATTCGATTCGCCCACTCACAATACCAATGGCGTGGACGTCAGCCCGGGCAGCCTCTATGGTCCGTCGCTCGTCCAGTTCCAGCCCGGCGTGCTGGGAGGAAACCTCAATCCGGCCTTCAATCCAACTGCCAGCATGTACCATCGCGATTTCGTCAATCCCGCGCCGAACATCGGCGTTTCGTGGGCCCCGCATGGGGAGAGCGGCATTTTGGGCAAGGTGCTGGGCCGCGATAAGAGTGTGTTCAGCGCGGCTTACCGAATCGCCTACTACGACGAAGGCATGAATTCCATCTCCAACCTGCAGTCGGGCAATCCGGGAGCCTCGCAATCGGGTAGCGGCGCCGCGGCCATTGCCGCCGCTCCCGGAGCGTACACCGTGGGAGGAGCGCCGCCGCCGCTGGTCACCAGCCCGAGTTGCTTCTGCTTCCCTCTGCCGCTATCGAATTATGTGCTGAATGGAGGCACCAGTTGGAATTATGCCAACCCCAATCTGAAGACCCCTTACGTGCAGGATTGGAATATTCGTTTCCAACGCGAACTGGGCCGGGGCACCATTCTGAGCCTCAGCTACATCGGCAATAAAGCGACGCATATCTGGCATTACCAGAACGTGAATGAGACCAACACCGTGGAGAATGGTTTCATCAACGAGTTCAAGAACGCGCAGAGCAACCTCGCGATCGCCAACGGGATGAGCGTCTCCCAAATGACGGCGCAACCCTACACGACGCTCAAGACGCAGAACTTCGGCAACCAGGGGCTGGCCGGACAAGTGGCGCTTCCCATCCTGCAGACGGCCTTCGGCGCCAACGGGACCAACGCTGCGCTGGCGGCGTCTTCGGGATTCGGCAGCACAACCTTCGTCACCGACTTGCAACAGGGTTTGGTGGGGACGTTCGCCAGTTCGCTGGCCTCCACCAGCACCAACACCTACTATTGCCGCCTGGTGGGCAGCAACTTCGGGCCGTGCGCGGCTCAAGGCTTCACGCAAGCTACGCCTTATGCGATGAACACCTTCCGCGCCAATCCGTTCGTCAACACCGTCAACTACCAGAACGACGATGCCAACAGCAACTACAACGGCTTCCAGATCGACGTCCGGCACAACATCACGCACGGCCTCACAGCCGACGCCAACTACGTTTGGAGCCACACGCTGGGCACGGTCATGAATTCCAACGATCAGACTGCTACCACCACTTGGTCCACTCTGCGCAACGGCCACCTGAATTATGGCCCCACTCCGTTCGACCAGCGCCAGAAGCTCAACGTCTACGCGACTTACGACCTGCCTGTGGGGCGCGGTAAGTGGCTGAACATCGACAATAAGGTCTTGGACAGAGTTCTGGGAGGTTGGACCCTTGGCAGTATCAACACGATTACCTCGGGTTCGCCCGTGCTGGTCACTGGCGGACGCGCCACATTCAACACCACCGCCGATGGAGGAGTGCTCTTTGGAAACGGCATGACGATGAGTCAACTTGTGCAACGGACCTCCACCCAGACTAGCGGTTTTGTGGCTTCTTGCACGTGCATCAAAACCAACACTTCCGATATCGTGCAGGCCAATGGCACCGTCAACCCGGCCTATTTCCAGGCTGGCCAGACCCCGGGCGTCATCGGCGGCTCGCTGTACTATACGGGCAAGACCGGAATCAATCTCGCCCTCTCGCTGCAGAAGACCATGCGAATTACTGAACGCGTGAACTTCCGGTTATACGCCGATGCCTCCAACTGGCTGAACCATCCGTTCTTCTCGCAGGGCAGCCTGAGCTTGACGGCGAGCAGTTTTGGGAATATAACAACTGCCAGCGGAAATCGCACCATGTTTGTGCGCTGGTCCATGGACTTCTAGGGCTCCTCACCGGCCAGACAAATACGCCGCGCAACATGGAGTTTGGAATCCGTATTCACTTTTGAGGAGACATGAGGACACGAACCCTGAGTATCTACGGCGCCGCGGCGCTGATGTGTGCTGTACCCGCCTTCGGCCAGCGCGGAGGTCGCGGCGGTGGCGCCGCGCTTCCGCAGAATCTATCTTTCCGTTTCATGGGGCCGGCGGTCGGCAATCGCATCTCGGCAGCCGCCGGTGTGGTGGGCGATTTGGACACCTACTACGCCGGAGCTGCATCGGGCGGTGTTTGGAAATCTACCGATAAAGGCACAACCTGGGCGCCGGTGTTCGATGCCATGCCCGTGCAAGCCATCGGCGCCCTGGCCGTCTCCCTTTCCGACCCCAAGCAAGTCTGGGCGGGAACCGGCGAAGCGTGGGCCATTCGCGATTCCGACATGATGGGGGACGGCATTTACAAATCACCGGACGCCGGCGCCACCTGGCAGCATATGGGCCTCGATAACACCGGCCGCATCGGCCGCATCATCGTGCATCCCACCGACCCCAATATCGTCTATGCCTGCGCGCTCGGCCGCACTACCGGGCCGCAGCAGGAGCGCGGTGTGTTCAAGACCACCGATGGCGGCCGAACCTGGAACCGCATCTTATTCGTCGATCCCAATACCGGCTGCTCCGGTCTCAACATTGACGTCAACGACTCCAACACGCTCTTCGCCGGCATGTGGCAGGTGGAGATGCACACCTACGCCATGTTCAGCGGCGGACCATCCAGCGGAATTTACATTACCCACGATGGCGGCGCAAATTGGAGTCACCTTGAAGGCCACGGCCTGCCGCGCTCGCCGCTGGGCAAGATCGATATCGCGCCCGCGCCCTCTAACTCGAAACGCGTCTATGCCCTGATTCAGACTGCCGATCAAGGTTCCATCTGGCGTTCCGACGACGGCGGCCAGAACTGGACAAGCGGAAGCTGGCAGCGTGAACTGATCGGCCGCGCAGGCTATTACATCAAATTAGCGGTGAATCCCAAGAACCCCGACGAGATCTTCGTCGCCAACAGCAGCTTCTGGTCTTCGGTTGACGGCGGCAAGACCTTCCGCACCTTAGGTTGGGGCGGCGACACGCACGATATCTGGATCGATCCCACCGACCCGAACCGCATCCTGATGACGAACGATGCCGGCATGTTCATGACTACCGATCACGGGCAGACATCCAATCGTGTCACGCTGCCCATCGGCCAGATGTATCACGTGGCTGTCGATAACGATGTGCCGTATCACATTTACGGAAACATGCAGGACAACAGCACCATGCGCGGCCTCAGCACAACCCAGGAGGCGGGACCGAATGTCCCCGGACAAACCGGAGGCGGAGGACGAGGGGCGCGCGGTGGCGGAGGGGGTCGCGCTGGATTTGGCGCTGCCGGTGTGGGCGCGTGGGAGCACGGACTTGGCGGGTGCGAATCTGGCTTCACGCTGCCCGACCTCACCAACACCGATATCATTTGGGCCTCGTGCTACGGCAACGAAGTGACGCGCTATGACGCCAAGACCCACATCGCGAGATCGATCAGCCCTTGGCTGCATACGCTCGATTCCGAACCCAACAAAGCCAAGTATCGCTGCCACTGGACGCCGCCTCTCGCCGTCGATCCTTTCGATCACAACGCGGTCTACTATGGCTGCCAGGTGGTCTTCCGTACCACCAGCGGCGGTCAGAGCTGGTCGGTGATCAGCGAAGATCTTTCTACGCGCGATCCGAAGTATGTCGTATCGTCGGGCGGTATTGTGCGCGACAACCTGGGGCAGTTCTACGGTGAAGTGGTATTCGCCATTGCGCCCTCGGAAATCCAGCGCGGCTTGGTCTGGGCCGGCACCAACGATGGCAAGGTCTGGTACACACGCGACTCCCTTTCATCGTCGCCTCATTGGACCGACGTAACCAGCAACATCGCGGGCCTCCCCCCGCTGTCGGTGATTTCGAAGATCGAGCCTTCGCATTTCAATGCGGGCACTGCCTACATCTGCGCCGACCTTCATCTGGCGGACAACCGCGATCCGTGGGTTTATAAGACCACCGATTTCGGCAAGACGTGGACTAAGATCAATGGCAACCTGCCCACGGGCCATCCACTCGATTATGCCCGTGTCATCGCCGAGAATCCGAACCGCAAGGGCATGTTGTTTGTCGGCACTGGCAATAGCTTGTTCTATTCCATGGATGATGGACAGAATTGGAAATCGCTGCAGGAGAACCTGCCGCACGCGCCGGTCAGTTGGTTGGTGGTGCAGAAGCAGTCGCACGACCTGGTGGTGTCCACTTACGGCCGCGGCTTTTACATCATGCACGACATCACGCCGATCGAACAGGGGGTGATGGAGCCCTCCTTTACCGATGCTGCTGCGCTGGTGGCGCCGCGGCCCGTAGTCCGCGAACCGCGCGGGGCCAATGCCGAGATCAGCTTCAAACTGGCGGCTGTGCCCAAGGCGCCCATCGAATTCGAAGTGCTCGACGCCAAGGGCGCACTGGTTACCAAGCTGCCGCCCGTCTCGGGGCACGCCGGCCTGAACCGCATCGCTGCCGATATCCGCTATGCGCCGCCGCGACTCGTTGCCCTGCGCACCACTCCGGCGGACAACCCGCATATCTGGGAAGAGCCGCGCTTTCAGGGGCAGGAAACGCGCCCTGTCACCCACTGGGGAATCGCGCAGGCGGAAGTCGGGCCCATCGCCGCGCCGGGCGAGTACGCTCTGAAGATGACGGTGGATGGGCAGACGCTGACCAAGCCGCTGCACATCACGGTGCCGCCGGGATCGCACGGAACCGAAGCCGACCAGCAGGCCGCGGTCAAACTCCAGCTCAAGGTGCGCGACGATATCAGCTCGGTCTCCGACATGGCGAATCAGCTCGAATGGATGCGCCGCAAGCTTCAGGACCAGGAGAAGTCGGCGCAGAATAAGGACGCGCTGCTGAAGTCCATGGCGGAGATGGACAAGAAGCTGAAGGACGTGGAATTGAAGTTGATCACCGAATCCGACATGATGAGCGATGACAAGTATTACCCTGAGCAGTATCAGCTCTACATGAACCTGATTTGGCTGAACGGAGAGATCGGCACCGGCGCAGGCGATGTCGCGGGCACGGGCGATTACGGCCCCACCGAAACCGATACCGCGCTGGTGCTGGATCTGGAGCGGCAGCTCCAGACGGTGAGGACCCAGTACAGTAGTGTGATGGAAAAGGATGTGCCGGCATACAACAAGACTGTCAGCGCCGGCGGTGTGGAACCTTTAAAGACCACGGGCGCGCCTCCGCCTCCCGTCAGAGCGGGGCGGGGCGGAAATCAATAGAGACCGTTTGCAGGAGAACCCATGAATTTCCAAACACCAAAGCGAATCGCATCTTACATTTCAGTTGCTGCCGTGTGTGCGCTGGCTTCCGCGCCCGCCATGTGGGCGCAAGGAACTCTGGCCGACTATCAGCGCGCGCAAGGCCTGCAGGCGAAGGCCCGGGGCCTTGTGGTGAACAGTCCGGGCGCCGCCACCTGGATCGGCGATTCTGAACATTTCTGGTACACGCGCTCGGTCAAGGGCGGAACGGAATTCATGTACGTGGACGCTGCTGCCGGCACGAAGAGACCGGCATTCGACCACGAGAAACTGGCTGCAGCCATATCCGCCGTAGCCGGCCACACCTACACGGCGCTCGCGCTCCCCTTCGCGCCCCAGGCCGGCCGGGGCGGTGGAGGCAGAGCCGCCGCCGGAGCTCCCACAACGGCTCCGTTGACGTTCGCCAGTGACGAAGCCTCGATTCAGTTCGGCACGGGCGGTTCCATGTACAAGTGCACCCTCAGCGACTACACATGCGCTAAGCAAGGCGCCATTCCTCAAAACGCGGGCCGTGGCGCTCGCGGTGGCGCGCCCGAAGCAGAGCCCGCGCCCGAGTACGTCACCGAGGAGGGTGGCGACCCTGTCGACGGTCTCGAGTATCAGCCCTTCCCACAGCAGGGCGGGGCTGGCGGCGCTTTCGGCCGCGGCCCATTCGGCTGCGCCCCGAATCCGCAGGCGCAAGCCGCAGGGCAGGGCGGCGGACGCGGCGGCCGTGCAGGACGCGGAGCGGCAGCAGCCAACGCAGCCGCCGAAACTCCGGGATGCCGATCCTTCGATGGCAAGTGGGACGCCATCATCGAAAACTACAACGTCTTCTTGAGGCCGGTCGGTTCCAACGAACCTGCCGCGCCCCTGAGCTTTGACGGCTCGGAAGGCAACTACTACACACAGCGCTCCATTGCGTGGTCGCCCGATTCCAAGAAGCTGGCCGCCTACCATACGCGGCCGGGTTACGACCGTCAGGTGCACTACATCCAGTCCTCGCCCGCTGACCAGGTGCAGCCCAAGCACTTCACCACCTCCACGCTGCCTGCCGCGGCCATCGGCGGAATGTATCGCAAGCCCGGCGACGCGCTGGACATCGCATACCCCGCGCTTTTCGACGTAGCCAGCAAGAAGGAAGTCGAAATCGATCACGAGCTGTTTCCCAACCCTTACAACATCACGACGCCCGTGTGGTGGAAGGATAGCCGCGGCTTCACTTTTGAGTACAACCAGCGCGGTCACCAGGTCTATCGCGTCATCGAAGTGGATGCCCAAACCGGCAAGGCGCGCAACCTGATTGATGAGCAGAGCAAGACCTTCATTTATTACAACGAGCTTGGTCCCGGACTCTCCGCCGGCCGCCGCTATCGACATGACTTGAACGACGGCAAAGAGATCATCTGGGCCTCCGAACGCGACGGCTGGGAGCATCTCTATCTCTACGATGGCGTCACCGGGAAGGTGAAGAATCAGATCACCAAGGGCAACTGGCTGGTGCGCAACGTCGACCACGTGGACGATGCCAAGCGTCAGATCTGGTTCGAAACTGGCGGTATCAACGCCGGCCAGGACCCCTATTTCACCCAGTATTACCGCGTCAATTTCGATGGGACCGGTTTGACCAAACTCACCGACGCCGATGGCACCCACACCGTCACCTTCTCGGCGGACCGGAAATATTATGTCGATATGTGGCAGCGCGTCGACCTGCCGCCTCAGGCCCAACTGCGTCGCGCCGAAGATCAGAAGGTGATTACCGACCTCGACAAGGGCGATGCCGCCGCGCTGCTAGCCGCTGGTTTCAAGTTCCCTGAAGTCTTCGTCGCCAAGGGCCGCGATGGCAAGACGGATATCTGGGGCGTGATCATCAAGCCGACCAACTTCGATCCGTCGAAGAAATATCCGGTGATCGAAAACATCTATGCAGGTCCGCAAGGCTCGTTCGTTCCCAAGACCTTCAGCGCCGTGTCTGGCGATCAAGCAATGGCGGAGCTGGGTTTCATCGTGGTCCACATCGATGGCATGGGGACCAGCAACCGCTCGAAGGCCTTCCACGACGTCGCATGGAAGGATCTGGCCGACGCAGGATTCCCCGACCGCATTCTGTGGCACAAGGCCGTCGCGGCCAAGTATCCCTGGTACGATAGCTCCCGCGTGGGCATTTTCGGAACCTCGGCGGGCGGTCAGAACTCGCTCGGAGGCATGCTATTTCATCCCGATTTCTATAAGGTGGTGGTGACCAATAGCGGCTGTCACGACAACCGCATGGACAAGCTCTGGTGGAACGAGCAGTGGATGGGCTGGCCTCTGGGACCGCAATACGCAGCGTCTTCCAATGTGGACAACGCGTTTCGACTGCAGGGGCGGGCGTTGATCATCGTGGGCGAGATGGATACCAATGTCGACCCGGCCTCTTCGCTGCAGGTGGTAAACGCTTTGGTGAAAGCTCACAAGCATTTCGACATGCTGTATGTTCCCGGACAGGATCACGGCGTCGGCGTCCTGGGAAGCGAGCATTATCGCGACGACTATTTCGTCCACTATCTGCTGGGAGTGGAGCCGCCGGATTGGAACAAGGTGTCCCTGCCGGCCGAACCGGCCGCTACCACTGGCGGAGGCGAGCTCCCGTAACGCTTCGCGATCATTTAAGGCCGGAGCCCTCGGTTAGCGAGTAGCTGCCGTGGCGCACATCCTTGAATTCCTGGGTGGCGCCGCTGGGCCATTCCACCACCACTCGCTGGGCGGAATCGCGCGGTCCCAATCCGAACGTCACAGCGAGTTCGGATTGCGATAGATAGCTTGATCCGCTCTTCACCGTGCGCATCTGTTGGCCGTCGGGCAAATAGATGCGCACCACCGCGCCGATTCCATCCCGATTGGACTTGGTCCCAGTTAGCTTCAGACGCAGAGACCGATTGCCGTTCGTCACGTCGTTGCGATAGAGCAGCGCCGGGCCTTGATTAGCGGTCACCAGCAGGTCCACATCGCCATCGTTGTCGAAGTCCCCGCAGGCCAAGCCCCGCGCCACCTTGGGCGAATAGAAGTCCGCGCCGGCCGCGTGGGCAACGTCGCGGAACTTGCCGCCGCCCTGATTGAGAAACAGATTCGGCGCCTGGGCGTAGCCGGTGTTTGAATGAATATTTCGGACGGTGGCGTCGATGTGCCCGTTTACCACCGCGAGGTCGAGCTTCCCATCCAGGTCCGCATCGAAGAAGGCGCAGCCGAAGCCGAGGCTGTTGCGCGAGGCGGCCCCGATGCCCGAAGGCACGGCGATGTCCGCAAAAGCTCCCGATTTCCCGGCGCGATAAAGCGCCACCATCTCGTTATCGAAGTTCGTGATCGCCAGGCCGCTCACGCCTGAGTTTTCGAAATCAGCAGCGTCGATTCCCATGCCGGCGCGTGCCCGCCCATCCTCGCTGAACGCAATTCCAGCGTGGACTCCGATCTCGTCAAAAGTGCCGTTGTGCAGATTGCGATATAACTTATTCGGTTGGGTGTCATTCGCGACTATCAAGTCGGGCCATCCGTCGTGATCGTAGTCGATCAGGGCCACGCCGAGTGACTTGGAGCTCGTGTCGAAAATGCCCGCCGTGGCAGTCACATCCTCAAACGTGCCGTCGCCGCGATTGCGGAAGAGCCAGCACGTCGATCCGCGGTAAGCCTCCGGCGTGCAGTACGACTTGTTCTTGCCGTCCACACTGCAGAACACGTCGTGCTGAATCGACCAATCGACATAGTTGCAAACGAACAGATCGAGCAACCCGTCGCGGTTGTAGTCGAACCAGATGGCTGACGTGCTGAAGGCGGAGCGTCCGGCCAGCCCTGCCTTGCTGGTGACGTCAACGAAGTGGCCTTTACCCGCGTTGTGAAACAACCGGTTCTGGCCCACCGCGGTGACATAGATGTCCGGCAAGCCGTCGTTGTCGTAATCGGCAACGGCAATGCCCATCGCGTACATCTCCACGTCCAGACCGGCCGCTGCGGTCACATCGGTGAAGGTGCCGTTACGATTATTGCGGTAGAGGCAAAGCGTCGTGCGCTGTCGCTTATGCCCCGGCCAGTCGCAGCCGTTCGCCAGGAGAATATCGAGCCAGCCGTCGCCATCGTAATCGATGAAAGCGCAGCCCGGCCCCATCGTCTCGGGTAGATACTTCGCGCCGAAGGCTCCGCTGTTGTGGCGAAAGTCGATCCCGGCCGTTCGAGTGATATCGGTCAGCCGAAAGCCCACGCCCTGAGCTTTCGCCAGGAAGGGCGCCGCGCCGAGCAGCAGGCTCCGTCGGGTCAAGCGATGCTCACCAGGCCATTGCGAATGGCGAAGACCACCAACTCCGCCGTGTTATGGATGTCGAGAGTCTGCATCATGTTCGCGCGGTGCACGGCGACGGTATTCGCGCTGAGATTCAGCAAGACTGCGATGTCCTTATTCGACTTGCCATTGACGATGTGCTGCAGCACTTCGAGTTCGCGAGGGGATAGTTGGGGCGCGCCCGCGGCCTTCTCGGACGATGGCAGCGGCAGCCGTGAATCCAGCACCGCGCCGCCAGCCGCCACCCGTCTTACCGCTTCCACTAGTTCGACGTCCTTCGCGTTCTTCAGCAGGTAGCCGCGCGCCCCGGCGTCCAGGCAGTTACGCACGTAAGTAGGCTCGGGATGCATGCTAAGGATCAGGATTGCCGCGTCCGGCTCCCGTTCGATAATTCGGCGCGTAGCCACCGCCCCGTTCATGCTGGGGAGTCCGAAATCCATTACGATGACGTCCGGCCGTTCGCGGAGTGCCATCTCGACGGCTTCCTCGCCATCCCCCGCTTCGGCAACAACCTGTATGCCCGGGTCGTCTTCCAGCATGCGCCGGAAGCCGCGCCGAACCAGCAGGTGATCATCCACCAGCATCACCGTAATGGGTCCTTCACGCGCCGGCCGGGACATGATCCTCCTCCTTCGAAACAGGAACTGTGATGCGCACCAGGGCGCCGCCGCCGGCGCTCTCCAGAAACTCCACCTTGCCGCCGACAATCTCAGCGCGTTCCCGCATCGAGACCAACCCGAGACCGCGGCGCTCCCTCTGTTGGAATCCGCCGCCGTGATCTTCGATCTCCAGCATCACGCTGTCCGCCGCGCGCGTGAGGCGAACTTCCGCCTGCGTCTTGCCGGAATGGCGCGCCACATTGTTCAAAGCTTCCTGGAGCATACGATAAAGATGGATGGACAATTCCTTGCCAACGTTACAAACTTCGCCCGCCTTGGTATATCGAATCGAGACGCCAGTGCGGCGCTCGAACACCGGGATGTACGTATCGATGGCGCTTTCGAAGCCAACCTCTTCCAGCATGACGGGGTGAAGCGCCTGCGAAAGCGCGCGAACCTTCTCCAGGGTGGATTGCACCACCTCCTGAGTTTCGGCCAACTCGTCGCGTAGCGCGGAAGCGTTCGGCCCAGCGAGTTTGCCGGCGCGCTGTAGCATCGTCCCTACAGCCGTGAGAATCTGGCCGAATTCGTCGTGCAACTCGCGGGAGATGGAACGAAAGGTCCGTTCCTGCATGGTAATCAACTGCTGCGCAAGTTCGCTGCGGAGATTCGAAATAGCGGTCACGCGATCGAAGAGACGATGATTATATCGGATCAGATAGCTGCTGACGGCGGCGATCAGGACCAGCATCGCGCCCAAAAAGATGTAAAGGTTACGCTCCACCTGGGCGTGAATCTGCTGTGTGCGCGCCACCGCTTGTTCTTCGCTCTCGTTGTTCTGCACCAGCAGTCGCGAGACCGCCGTGCTCAGCGCCGCCTGACGCGCCTGCAGCGAGAGGCGCACCACGGAGCGCGCTTCCACCTCGTCGTGGGCTGCGAGATCGAACATGCGGTCGAAGGCCGCCCAGAATTGGGCCACCGAGAACTCCACATAGTGCGCCTGCTCGGGCGTGCGGCCGGAAGGGGCGACCGCCGATTCGCGAGCGAAGGCGTCATCCAGGTCGGTGCGGATTCGGTGGAACTGGCTACGCCACGCCGTGAGAGGGTAGCCCTCCTTGGCGTCCAGCATGTCCCGCATGCCCAGACCCAGCGTGTTGAGATCGTTCTGTACACGAACCAGCAGCAGCGAATCGCGGCGGTTGCGATCGATGATGTCGGTTTCCAGGCGGCGGAGCCTGCGCAACTGCGCCACGGTATAGCCTGAATACACCGCCAGCGCCATAAGGCTGAGGGCCAGCCCTGCGAAAAGCCGTATGCTAAGCGATCGTCTCGATTCCAAAAATCTCCCCGCCTGAATGCGCTACATGAATGACCGCTGCGCTGGTTGATCATTATTATTGTCCAACCCAACACCGCTCCGCCAGCGGAAAGACCAGTTCCACGCTAATGGATTTCTATTATGGCTTTGGACTCCACTTCACCATACACTCTATGAAACAAACTCCGCGAGGAGAGTTCCAAGGGAGGGTGTATGGGGTTCTTGGATGCGAAAGCCGGACTACTCAAGGTCCTTCTGGCGGCAGCGGCATTGGGGTTGCTGGTGCCCACACCGTCGTTCGCGCAGGGTTGAGTGATCTCTCGCTCCGGTCTGGAGTCAAATGGCGCGGAAGGTGGTGGCTACCTGCAGCCGGGTGATTGGACGGCGACTGCGGGCTACCGGCACGTCTATTCGCACGTGCATTTTAGCGGGCCCACCGAGAATTTCTCGCGCGCGCAGTTGGGCACCGAAGTTCAATCCAAGACCAACCTCGAAGACCTGATGGTCACCTATCAGCTCACTTCGAGATTCAGCCTCACCGGCACCTTGCCGTTTCTCTCGGCCAGCAGGCGCCAGCAGTCTCAATACGCCACGCTGCACACATCCGGAATCGGCGACGTCAGTTTCGGAGGCCAATACTGGCTGCGGCGTCCCAAGAGCGAAAAGGCAGGATTCAACAACGCCCAGTTCGGCCTCAGTCTCCTCGTGCCCACCGGCAACCCTCACCAGAATAATGTCGTGGCCACTACCTACGGCGGTCCTACATCCACGCAGTTTCCCGACTATTCGGTGCAGCCCGGCGGCGGCAGTTACGGCTTGATCATGTCGTGGCAAGCCTTCCAGGACTTGGGCAATAACACCATCGCGTTCGTGGATGGCAACTACGTCATGAGCCAGGGCGGCTATCACAGTTTCTGGACTTCCCATGGCGGAACGTCCAACGGCCCTCCAGCGCCCACCGCCGGTATGACCCAGTTCGATGCCATCCAGGATCAGTACATGATCGAGATCGGAGCCTCGCATCCAGCCCCCAAAATCAAGGGCCTCGGACTCTCCCTGACCATTCGCGATGAAGGCGTGCCCGCGCACAACATCATCGGGAACAATCTGGGATTCCGCCGTCCCGGCTTCGGCATCGCTTTGACACCCGGATTCATCTACACCCGCGGCAATAGCATGCTGCAGTTCAGCGTCGGAAAAGTCATGATCCGCGACCGTACGAAGAGTGTCGCCGAGGAGATCAACGGAGCCCATGAAGGCGACGCCGCCTTCGCCAACTACGTGTGGATGGTCGGCTATACCCTGCGAATGCCGAAGAAGAAGGACTCGGCGGAGCTAGCTGCAGCCCCGTTCAAGAAAGCGCCTACTAGCGGCGCCACAGTGCCCGGCAGCGACAGTTTCAAACCGTTTGCCCTGCGCTCTCTCGATGGAAAAAGGAAGACCCTCGCCGACTTCGCGAACAAATTGACGGTGGTAAATTTCTTCTTCCCGCGCTGCCCCTATTGCAATGTCGAGCTTCCCGAAGTGCAGAAGATTTACGACAAGTACAAAGACAAAGGGCTCTCCGCGGTGTGGATCAATATACTGCCCGAAGAGACGAACTTGGTCCCAGGCTGGCAAGTGGCCAAGAACCTGACCGTCCCCGTGCTGGTGGGCGGGAACCAGGATGCCCTGATGCGCGACTATCACATCAGTTCGACGCCCGCCACGTACCTGCTGGGAGACAAGGGCCAGGTGTTGTTCTTCCAGGATGGCTACAAGCCGGGAGACGAGAAGATCCTGGAAGCCAAAATCGCAGAAGTGCTGAACGCTCCACCGGTCGCGACCCCGGCGCCCACAGCTCAGTGCCTGCCGTTCCTGCCACAACTCTGACCGAAACGCGCAGCTTATAAAGTTCTTCGCGCCCTGTTCCGCGACACCGCAATCTCCGTCATATCGTTGTGCGCTTAAACTACAATTGGTGCGATGGAGGAAATTTCGGACGAGGATTTGTTGCGTCGATACCGCGCGGCCCCCGATTCCGCTTTGGGAAAGTCCTTTATCAACCAGTTGTTTCAACGACATCACAGCCGTGTCGCGGCGTGGTGCTACCGTCTGACCAGGGATGTCGAGGTCTCCTCCGACCTGGCTCAGGAGATCTTCCTCAAGGCCTTTCAACGCCTCGATTCCTTCCGCGGCGACTCCCGATTCACCACTTGGTTGTACACGATCGCACGCAATCACTGCATGGACCAGTTGCGTTCCCGCGCCGCCGGTCCGCAGCAGAATTTCGAAACGCTGCCCGAACAATTGGTGGACTTTCGCGCGGAAGACGTCGCTGCCGTAATGGAGCGGCGGGAATCCGAACAGTTGGTCCGGCGCTTGATGCAGGAATCCTTGGATGAGATGGAGACCAAGGTGATGACTCTCCACTACGTCCACGAATTGCCGCTCGATTCGGTCACCCGCATGTTGCGACTCACCAATCCAAGCGGCGCCAAGGCCCATATCGTCAATGCCAGGCGGAAGCTGACTCGCGCTTTTGCGCTCTGGAAGAACCGCACCGCGCCTGCACAAGGAGGCCCCGATGCCGGATGAAATTCCCTCTTCACGCGACCTTCTTAAGTCAGCATTGCAGCGGACCGCTGACTGCCCTCCGCTCGAGAATCTGGAGCGAGCGCTGGATGGCGATCCCGCGATGACTGCTCACGCACACTCCTGCGCGTACTGCCGCACGGAACTGGAACTGCTCGAATCGTTCCGCCTCGCCGAAATTCCGCCCGAAGATGCGCGCGCCGTCGACGCCGTGACGCGCCGCCTGCGCCGCCACTCCGTCACCGATTCTCTCCTCGTTCCCGAACCCCGCGGGCGTTGGTGGCAGTTTAACCCCGCGTGGTTGCGTCCCGCAGCTTTCGCGACGGCCGGCCTGCTGGTCCTGATCGCGATCGGCCTTCAGTTGCGCCACAGCAGTGCGCCCGCTCTTCGCAACGCCCAGCCGAACGGCGCCGAAGTTTTCCGCTCTCAGTCCCTTGCGATTCTTTCGCCGTCGGGCGATCTGCAAAAGTCGCCCGGCGAAGTGCGTTGGGAACCCGTGCCATCGGCTGCCGCCTACAAGATTAGCCTCTTGGAAGTCGACGGCAACGAGTTCTGGAGCGCACAGACCACGGGCACCAGCATCGCCTTTCCGCCATCCATTCGCGCGCAGATCGTTCCCGCCAAAACCTTGCTGATTTCTGTGACGGCATTTGACGGAAATACCCACAAAATTGCGGAGTCCGAACGCGTACGTTTTCGGATTTTACAAAACCTTTACCCGCATTAGACAACCCGCCGGCGATTTCAGAGGACCGTAAATTCTATGCATTCGATTTCCAGATTGGCGATGTTGTGTTTGGCCGGGGCGGTCGCCTTCGCCCAGACTCCAGGCTCTAGCGGAGGCCTGGGAAGCGGCGGTTCCGGAAGCGGCGGCCCCGGTACTCCGTCTCCCATTAACCCCGTCTCTCTGAAAATCCCCAATGAAATCGCGCCTCCCGGCGGTGTCGCCCAGATGAAGTTCCTCAATACGGAGCCGACGCCCATCTCCAGCGGCCGCCCCCACGGCCTCTACGACGACACCATGTTCGACGATATCTTTGGCATTCAACTCTTTAACGCCACCGGAGACTTGAACGGTGTCGCCATGCGCGATGGCGCGGCGTTCTCTATCGAATTCATCAGCAATGGAGCGATGCAAGGCACCGACTATCCCGTGATGACGATCGCGCTCCACGTTAGACCCACCGCAGTCCCCGGCACTCACTCGCAATTCGACCTCGACCCGTCTTCCACCTTCGACGTGAACTCCCAGCCCGACGTCGTAAAACCAATCGCGCCGGGCACAATCACCGTGGGCGGCAGTATCTCGATTACGAACGTCGTGCCGGGCGGCGGATGGCGTCCCGCCGGTTCAGTCATCAAAGTGGAAGGCCTGGGCTTTCAACCGCGCACGCAAGTCCAGTTAAGCAACGTGCAGGCGCAATCCGTCTCCGTGGTCAGCCCCACGGAAATCGATATTACGCTCGCGCAAGGCACGGACATGACCGGCAAGAAGATTCAAGTCGTGAATCCCGATGGCTCCCAGGATATCTACTTCTCCTATACGCGCGGAATCAATCTGGGCATGAGTAGCTGGCCGCTCCTCAGTAATGCGATTCCGGTTTTCTCCTCCGTCTCGCATTCTCAGGCCACCTTCACTTCCGTTGCGCCAGCGCTGCCATCGCAGTTCACAGGGCTGGCCGTGCAAAACCAGAACGTCCTGGTTGCCAACGTGAACGTCTCGCTTCTCTCCGCCGGCAACACTCTACTGGGAAGCTCAACCATCGCCGTTCCGCCAGGCTATCGCCTGATGCGCGAGATCTCCGAACTCACCGGTGTCGCGCCTTCGCCCGGAACGTACGTGGTCGTAGCGTCTGACCAGCCCATCCAGGTATTCGGCTTCCTCGCCGACAATGTTGCCCGGGCCATTACGCCTTTCGCCGCGGCCGTCGCGCAGCCATAACTCCGGCCGCTGCCAGCAGCAACGCCGCCGCCAGCAGGCAAATGTTCCACGGTATTGCGCGAGGAATCGGCGATGAGCCATCGCCCGTCAGAATGAACGCCGCCCAGTAACGCGGATTTGCCAGCGCCGAGTGCGAATGCAAAAAACGCAGCTTGGCGTCGCGCAGCGCGGCGCTCTTCGATTCCCCCCGCGCCAGCCCATAATAGAACTGCTTCATGAAGTCCGCCGTAGGGCCATCGGCCACACGCCACATCGTCGTAACCACCGCAGTCGCTCCAGCCGCCAGAAAAGCCTGGCTGAACGCCTGCACGCTCTCCCCGCGAACCAGCTTTCCGCGCGCCGTGTCGCAGGCCGAGAGCGTCACAAGGTCCACACCCATCAGGTTCAAGTCGTAGACTTCTTCCTGCAAAAGATAGTCGTTTACGAACAGGATGCGCGACCGGTCGGGATTCTCGGCATCCACCAAAGCGTGAGTGGCCAGGTGCAGCACCGGCGAGCCGTCGAGTGCCGACGCGGCCAGGTACCGCTTCTGCATATCCGCCCCCAAATGGATCTGCGCGCGCCCTGGCAGGATCGCCGCCAGAGCGCGAACCTCTCCCGCCGCCTCGGGCAGCGGCGCCCAGTGTTCTCCGAACGGATCGTTCGTCACCGTCGGATCGGCCAGCGCGACCACCTGCTCCGACCACGGTGTCATCCATCGCGCCCGCGGCTTCCGTGCCACAAAGCGCGCCGACGGCAGATACGACACCTCGCACTTCTCAATCAGCAGTGAGTCCGACCCTGGCACGCGCAGCATCTCGAATGGCACGGAACTCAACGCGCCGTCGGGCACCACGATCATCCGCCGCGCTGCCGGAATGCCGTTCAAGACGCCATCGCCCGTCGCATCGCGGTATCGCACCAGTCCCGCGCTCGTATTCGTCACCCACACCGCCGCGCCGCTGTCCGATCCCATCCAGAATTCCACCAGCAGCGTTCCCGCGGCCAGCCGCGGCTGGATCGCCTCCATCGTGGGGTCGGGTAACCACACCCTCCCGCGCACACGGTCGAGCAGCGTGCGCGCTCTGCTCCGCTCCATCCAGTTGAAGATCTCGGCGGGTTGGCAATTCGGATCTCGCAAGCGCAATTGGATCAGCGAATCGTAAACGTCGCGTTTGTCCGCCAGAAAATCGCTCCGCAGCGCGGCCAGCTTCAAACTTGCGCGCAACGCTTCGATCGTCGCAATCGCCAACTGGTAATCTCGGGCAGCGTCCTCCATGCGGCCGTTGCCTTCCGCGATTCGTCCGAGCGCGTGCAGTCCCTTCCATTGTTCCTCCACCAACCCGCCTTCCTTGGCGGCGCGCAGTGAGGCCTCCACGTCACCTTCCGCGTCCTTCAAGCGTCCTTGCCGATGTAGCAGCTCTCCGCGATACAACCGCGCCTGCGCCACTCCGCGGCGATTCGACGAGTGCTCGGCCAGTTCGAGTGCCCGAGTAAACGAATCCATCGCGCCAGGCAAATCGTTCAAATCCATCGCCCGCACAATGCCGATATTGCGTAGCGTTCCAATCTCGCCGTCTCGATGACGGTCTGCCTGAAATAGCGACTGTGCGGCCGTGTACAGTTCCAGCGCCTTCACGGGGTCGCCTAGGCGTCGGTACAGCACGCCCTGATTGAGTAGTAACTGTGCCCGCTCTCCCGCCGGCATATCCTTTGCGGAGTCGGCACGTCTGGGATCCACGATCTCGCGGTAATATCCCAGCGCGCGCTGATCCTGCCCCAGCCTTTGGAAGAGCACCGCCAGGTTGGCAACGGTCAGTTCGTGTTTCGCCGCCTTCCATGTTGCCCCAGCGTTACCGGACAGCGTCCGCATGGCATCGGCGTAAGAATGTAGCGCCTCCGAATAGCGGCCTTGGAAGTAATATACATTCCCGATGTTATTCAGGCGCGTAACTAGCCCCTCTGTGTCGCCGGACCCGCGATCCGCCGTAAGCGCGTGCTGGTAAGCGTCGAGTGCCGCAGGGTAACTCCCCAGATACTGCTGGGCCAGGCCGATCACATTGTAGTCGTCGCCAACACTGGCAGACTGGTGCAGCGCAGCCCGCACCCTCAGCGACTCGCTGGCCTGCCCGATGGCCGCCTCATACCGCCCCAGTGCCAACGATATGTCTGCGGCGATCCCGAGTGCCCGAGCCAGATTGCCGGCATCGCCCGCATCCCGAAATTCCCTGGTCGCGGTGGAAAGCAGGTTGCTCGCCGCTTCCAGTTTCCCCTGCCGTTCCAGTTCTCGCGCGTCGTCGATTTTGGATCCCGCCGCCAGCAGCACCGTACAGCCCACGTAACATATTGCATTTACCGCCACCGAATGGGCTCGCAAGTCTTCCATTATCCCCTCCGGCCGCCAGACTGGCCGCGCTTTTACAATCTTTTTACTTCTTGCGACCGCGCCGCCGTTCCCCAAGCGCATCGCTCCCGTCTCAGTTCGCGAGGTGCGTATGAAATGCGAGTATCACTCAATACTTCTCGCCGTTAGTACGATGCTGCTGCTATCGGCCGTCCATGCTCCCGCTCAAACTCAGTACACCGTATCGGTCTTGCCAGTTCCGGCGCCGTATTTGGGTGGAAATGTAAGTGCCATTCACAACGGCCAGGCGGTCGGTTGGGCGTACACCAACTGCACTGGTAAACTCGGATGCTCTACGTTGGAGGTTCCCCTGACGTGGCCCAATTTGGCCGCTGCCTTCGATCTGACGGGAAACGGCAGCGTCCAGTTGTCCTCCCAAATGCAGGCTCTTCAGGGGAACCTGGTCGGCGGTTACGACACCGAACAGGGCACAACGCACGCCATCCTGATTAACTCTCAACTACCGGGCCACATCGACCTGAACGGCATTTTCTTTGGGTCGAAAATCCTCGCCATGTGCCCCAGCTATCAGGCCGGCTTTGCCCAAACCACTCCCATCACCAGCTCGGGTGGCGGTTCCAGCGGTGTCACCTTCCACGCCATGTTGTGGCTCGGCGACCCCAATTCCTGGGTCGATCTGCATAATCAGATGGACGTTTCCCAGGTCCTGGGCTGCGACGGCAACGTCCAGGTTGGGTACGCCGCCAGCCGCAGCAACGCCATGCACGCGGTGATGTGGACCGGATCGCGAACTTCCGAAATCGATCTGCACAGTGGCCCTTATCAGGCAGATCAAGCCACCGCGGTCAGCGGCAACACGCAGGTAGGCTGGGGAGCTTTTCTCACTCACGACAAACAGGAGTTCCTCCATGCCCTCTTGTGGCACGGTGCTCCCAATACGCTAACCGATATTCATCCCCCCGCATTTCAGAACTCCCAGGCTCTCGGCGCGGCGGGCAACAAACAGGTTGGCTACGCCGTGAACGGCAACGATCCCCTCGCCCCAGGAACCTATCACGGCCTGCTGTGGTTCGGAACCGCGGCCAGCGCCATCGATCTGAACCAGTTCCTTCCCGCCGGATACACCGACGCGCAAGTCGACGCCATCGACCCAATCACCGGAATCATCGCCGGCGCCGTCAAAGGACCGAAAGGAGTCTTCGAACCCGCAGTCTGGATCCCGGTCCAATAGCTGCCTTCGGTAGGGTAGACGCTTCCGCCTGCCAATCCGAGCGAAGCTCGGACGGGTTTTGCGACTCTGTCATCCCACACCTATCTAAATGAGTAAGTCAGTAACGCGCGAACGTTGAACAATCCGTCGTTAGTCCGCGACGCCGTCACATTGCGCTGAACCCACAACGGAGAATAGAACGCGTCCACTGTAAATGCGGCCCGCTTAGTCACCATGTAAGTAATACCGGCGGTTCCCGAGAAGGTGCCGCCGCGAGTCCACAGTCGCGTCTCATCCATTCCGCCCACGACAGGCGCATGCGTTTGAAACGCGGCATCCAGAAAGTTGCCGCCGGCCGCAAATGCGGAATGATTTTCGGATTGCGCGGAATCCGGTAGGACAGTTCGAATTCGCATTCCCGCATAGCGCAGCGTGGCCACGTCCGCCGATTCGCCAAGGCACCCGGTCGGATTGCCCGGCGACCCGGGCCGAACCCAACACGCTGTTCGGGCACGTGAATGCTCCCTTTACCTATCCCACCTGTCCGGAGCCCCGCCAGCCCAGCACCCAGTGGTCCCGTTCCACAAGGGGTCGTTCCACGCCAAACGCCAACAGGTGCGGATGGACGCCAAATAACCAGAATGGCGGCGGAGCGGCCACAAACGCAGTGAATTTGTGAGACAGCCCACGCGGACAATCGGGCGCGCGAAAATCGGCGCGTTGTTCAGATTCTCTGGCGCGGTGCCATCTAAACCCGATTCGCTGCTGGCCCGCATCCAACTGCGGCAGCCAGTCCAACTCTAAACTTACGGATACGGCCCCAAAACGCGTGCCCTCCGGCGAAGGCGGCGCTGGCAGTCCGCTGAGTAGCGAGGCAGATGCGAAATACTTCAAGCCCCACGCCTCTGGACGGTCGAAGCCAATGTGATAGTTGTTATTGAACACCGCACCGCCGCCGGCAGCGCCCGGCATGCTTCCCGTAGTTCCGCCGCTATACTGAGCATTCGCGCTGTGCGCGGCCATTCCCAGTAACCCAATTGCATAAAAGAAAACGTTTCGAGCAATCATGTAAACCTCCCTACCGGCGGCTGATGGTGTATCTCAGTGCGCCAGTTGAATGTCGAAATCTATCTGCACTTCGTCCTTCACGCGGACAGTCCCGCCCGCCGCTTTGATGGGCTTGATTCCAAAATTGGTAATGTTGAAGCGGCAGTTACCGGTGTAGTGCCCGTCTCTCTCGTGCACCTGCATCGATACCGGTTTGGTTTGGCCGTGCAGAGTCAGCTCGCCGGTAAGCTTCCATGCGCCCGCGCCGGCAGACTCCACATTTGTCGATCGAAAGCGAATTTCGTTATAGGTCTTGGTGTCCAGCACATCGGGACCAAGCATGTTGCTCTGGATCTCTGCACGGTCTTTGTCAGAAGCCTTCGCGTCCTGCACCTTCAGCGTTCCCGCCTCTACCCTCAAGTCCACCTTCTGTCCCTGCACATCCACGGTTCCGGATGTCACCGGCGCGGCGATTTCATGATCGTGGCCCAGCGCCGAAAACACGCCTGTCTTGTAGACATGAACTGTCATTACCGACTTGGCAGCGTCGATTGGGCGCGGTTGCCCAATTGCGACCACGCATAACGCCGCCATCGAAATCGCACTCTTCCAAGTCGTTTGCGCTTTCATAACAACCACCTGATTCCAGGTTAGCAGTCGCCGTATGTATTTGGGATATGCAAGTGTTAATTAACGGCAAGGTCATACCTGCGGTGTTAGCCGGGTTACCGTTGACTAACTGTGCGCACTCCTAGAAAGTGAGAGTAGTCCCACATGTGAGCCACCAAGCCATTAGTCGCGGTGCTCTTGGAATAACCCGCAGTGAGTTGCTTCAGATACTGCTTTTGGAAAAAGTCGAACGCCCCTGGCCGATCTCCCACGATTTCCAGATCGGCGTCATTCATCGTGAGTTTGCCAAAGCGCAAGACTCCCCCGTGGTGATAGATGTAAGCTGAAGTCGCTAGCGATGGCTTAAGCGGCCGAAGGTGCTTTCCGGAATCGAAGTACTGCACGATCTTACCGTCTTGAATTTCCACGCGGGTGATACGCCCTTCCATGTGCGGCGCCGGCGTCAGCGTGGGAGTCAGGAGAATGATATCGTCGCCTTCGATCTTCATGCCGCGCCCCGCATTCTGATTGACCAGTTTGGAAAGATCTTCACCCAGAAAGTGCAAAAGCCCCTTTACTGGAATATGCTCGGAGCTGATCTTATCGGCATGCATGCAGATATTGCCGTCCGGGGTTGCAGAAAGTGAGCCCTCGATTTCAAACCGGATGCCCGGTCCCTTACGAAGCGTGCCCTTCTGCTTAACTTTGTTTCCCTCCAGCGTCATCGATACGTTTCGGATAGGTGCTCCGTCGTACGCCAACACATACGAGTTCATCAGGGACGTAAGGGAAGCAGGAGTGATCGCCACCTCCGCCGTATCGATCGCAACTTTGAATGATTCGACGTCGTCGAACGTGACGGGCTCAGCCGCTTTCGTCGGAATGAGATTGCCGCGTAGCGAACGGACTTCCAGCACCATGTCGTTAGCCAGGCGGAAATTGACGTTCCGCATCTGAATTGCGACCTCGCTCGCGGGTGTGGATGGAGTTTGTGGCGACCCGAACAGCCATAACGAAAAGCTCGCGGCGAGCAGTAAGCCCAGGCTTAGCGCTTTTGTCGGCATAAGTTCTCCTCTTGCAAGATATGCAGCCCATTCACGGAAACGCGGGATTTTACGATTGTTATCGAATCCCGCGCAACACCCCGTGCCATTCACGTTTCATTCTGTGCGCAAATTTGGGTCCATATATTGGGTCGCTGCCGCACAACGAGACCCTGTCGGCGCGACTTTTACATCTCTGACTCCCCGAATTGCCCGTCCGCTTAATTGATAATGCAAGTGGATGCTTCGCAAAAACGATACTGAAATACTAGACGATCCGAATGTTCCCGATGAGTTAGTCGAACGCGCCTATCGCGATATGGCCGCCATACACCATGTGCTGGGAGATGTGCGTTTCCTGGTCCGCGCTATTCGGCGCGATCCCGAGCCCGTTCGGCGGATTCTGGATGTGGGATGTGGCACGGGTCTCGTCCTACAGCGAGTGGGGCGGGCGTTGGGAGTAGATGTGGTCGGCGTAGACATTCGACCGCGCCACCGCGTATGCGCCCCCATACCCATCTTGCGCGCCAATGCCTGTGTAGAACCGCTTCCCGTTGCGGATGTGGCATTCTGTATGTACCTGTCTCATCATTTGACCGCTATCGATTTGATCCGGCTGATCCGTAATGCTGGCCGCTACTGCCGGCGCTTCATTCTGCTCGATCTCGTGAGACACCCGCTCCCGTTGACTCTTTTCCGTCTGTTCGTGGCTCCGCTGGTTTGCGAAATCGATGCGGAAGACGGACGCCGTTCCATCCGGCGCTCGTACACTCCGTCGGAGCTGCGCAGTATCACCACGGCCGCGCTAGCAGGCTCCACCGCAACGTTTCGTGCATCCGTCGCGCCGCTCTTCATCCGGCAGGTGGTCGATATCTCATATCCCACTCTCAAGAACCACGTTGTGGCGCCGTGCCAGACCTTCGCTGAAGGGGCCTCATGGATGCGCTAGATGGCTTGGAATGCGATGCCCTGGTGATTGGCGGCGGCCCCGCCGGCTTGGCGGCCGCCATTGCGATGCGTATGCGCGGCATGGACGTCGTGGTCGCCGATGCGGCGCGGCCGCCAATCGACAAAGCCTGTGGTGAGGGTATATTGCCCACGGGCGTGGCTGCCCTGCGCCGCCTCGGAGTGCGCCTCACCGCCGAAAGCGGATTTCCGATTCACGGCATTCGATTCATCGAGGGCGCTGCAAGCATCGAAGCGGCCTTCCGGTCCGGATGTGGGCTTGGTCTGCGGCGCACCTGCCTGCATCAACTCCTCGTCGCCCGTGCGGCGGAACTGGGAGTGCGTCTTCATTGGGACACACCAATTTCCGGCGCGCTGCGCCTTGGGTCCACTCCGTGGCTTATAGGCGCCGACGGCCAGCAGTCGCGCATTCGCAGCGACGCTAGATTGGACGCAGCCTCGTTTCGGTCCACTCGCTTCGGCTTTCGACGTCACTATCGGATGGCGCCGTGGACTAGCATGGTCGAGGTCTATTGGGGCGACCGCTGCCAACTGTACGTAACTCCGGTCAGCGCCGATGAAGTGGGAGTGGCGATCCTCACACGAGATCCGCATTTTCGGCTTGATCGTGCCCTTCGTCAATTCCCCGCGCTGGAGCGCCGGCTGCGAGGCGCATTGGACGCCGGCATGGAGCGCGGCGCCATCACCACCACCCGATGCCTCCGGCGTGTCTTCCGCGATCGCACCGTGCTCATCGGCGATGCCTCTGGCTCGGTCGACGCAATCGCCGGCGACGGGCTCAGCCTGTCGTTCGTGCAAGCCTTCGCACTTGCCGACGCAGTAGCTGAGGGTGACCTTAGCGCTTACCAGACCAGACATCGCAGCCTCACCCGCCGCACCGCCCTCATGGCGGGACTTCTCCTGCTCCTCGACCGTGCGCCGCGCCTGCGCCGCATCGTCTGGCGCGGCCTCGCATTTGAACCGTCTCTTTTCAGCCGGATGCTAGCCGCGCACACCCCGCCTGCCTAGTGCATCGTGGGGCAGGCTTCAGCCTGCGGTGGGCTTGAGCCCACCAATTCCGAGTGCGTGACGACCGTCTGGACCTGACTAAGTGGTCGCGATGTCGAATCACCTACGCATCAAGTTAGTAACTGCACGCTGATATCGCCTGCTGGATTTCAATAGCTTCTCACCCACTAACACCTCGTATTCTCCGCTCCCCAAAGCGGAGATCTCCCGGATGTGACGGGCGTTGACCAGCAGCGTCCGATGAATCCGCACGAACTGCTGTAGTCGCATCTCCAGCGAATTCATCGTCTCCCGCAAGAGTCCGGACTCGGCGCCGGCGTGCAAACAGACATAGTTCTCGGCCGATTCAATCCAGTCCACATCCGTTACGTCGATGAAGCGAGCCCGCCCGCCGCTCCGCACTACGAACCGCATCGGCTGCGGGCCTCCTTCCAGCAGACCCCCGAGAGATTGGCGCGGCGAGGTCTTGGCGCGTGCCAGAGCGCGGGCAAAGCGCTCGTCCGAGAAGGGCTTCAAAAGGTAGTCGAGAGCGTTGACCTCGAACGCCTGTATGGCGTACTGGTCGTAGGCCGTGACGAAGATCACCGCCGGAGTCTCCTCGGGAGCGAGCGCCCGTAGCACCTCGAATCCATCCATCTCCGGCATCTGAATATCGAGAAAAACCAAGCCGGGCCGTTGCGCGCGAATCGCCGCCACCGCATCCAGTCCGTTCGCGCATTCTCCGGCGATTTCGATCTCGGGGTCGGCCGTCAGCAGGCGGAGAATTCCGCTACGGCAGATGCGCTCGTCGTCCACAATCAGCACCGGCAGCTTAGTCATGATCGTAAGTAGGGAATCGAGATACTCACGGCGACTCCGCCACCAGGCAGCCCCGCCACCTCGAAGCGCGCCGCTTCCCCATAGAGGGCACGCAACCGGCCTTCCGTATTTCGAATGCCGCAGCCGCGCGACCGGCGGGCCGCGTAGTCCGCCGCTAGACCTGATCCATCGTCTTCCACGCGCAATTCCAGCCTATCCGCGACGCGCCGCGCGACGATCCCCAAAGCGCCGCCTGCGGCGTGCGGTGCGATGCCGTGCCGCACCGCGTTCTCCACCAATGGCTGCAGTAGCAGTGTGGGAATCAATGCCGCGCGAGCCTCGCCGTCGGCGGTGATGGATGTTTGCAGACGTTCCTGGAAACGTGTCTGCTCAATGGAGAGATAGGCCTCCAGAAAATCCAACTCCTGCTGCAGCGGTATCCGGTCGGCGCGCGAATAGTCCAGCGAGACTCGAAGCAGGTCGCTCAGTTTGAGCAGCACCCGGTTAGCCGCCTCCACGTCCTGGCGCATTAATACTGAGATGGTGTGCAGCGTATTGAAGAGGAAATGCGGATGCAGTTGCGACTTCAAGTTCTCCAGTTCGGCCTGCGCCAGCCGTCCTTGCAGATCGCGCACGCGCTGGCGCGCTTCCACGGTTTGAAATACCGCGGCCACCACCCAGAAGAGCAGAAAGCTCGCGGTCCATTCCAGCCACAGCGAGCGGCCCATGGTGTCGGAGGGCTGGGCCGCCCGCGGCGCCAGGTAGTTGAATGCGCGATTCACCATAATCGGTCCCAGCGCCGCCACACTGCCGATTCCCAAATAGTACGGCACGCGCCGCCACTGTCTTCCCACCAGCGGATAGCGCGCGAAGAACGGCGCTAGTAGCGCGGCCTCAAAAGCCCACGCGTAAAGATAGAGCAGTTGCTGAATGAGTGTGCGCACTCCCTCGGCAACGTAAGCGCCTGGGCTGAACAACATCACAACGGCGCGCACCGACGAGAACAGCAGAACCGCCGTGGCCACCACTAAGCAGCGCGCCAGCAACTTTCGGAAGGGCATCGATTTCGGCCAGAATAACATGCCCCGCATATGAGTCCCAAGGTCGACCGGCGGGATTGTGACGAGGCGGCGGGATTCGGTGACGAGCGGCGCCGGTCCTCGGAGTCGTGCATGTTACTCTGCTTGCGTTCAATCATTCATAAGGGGGAGTGGGAATGGAAACAGAAGGCATGTTATTAATCGGGGTCCTCTTATTCGCGGCAAGTAGCGCCCATGCGCAGGCTACTCCAACCGCTGTAAAGACGGCCGGAGAAAGCTTGAAAAACGTCCACATCTTGACCGACGTTCCGATGGACTCCTTCGACGACACCATGTGGTCCATGAGTATCGCCCTGGGGGTGACTTGCGAGCACTGCCATACACCCCCCGCCTTTGAAAACGACGACAAGGCAACGAAGCAGACGGCGCGCGGAATGATCCAAATGGTGCGGGAGTTGAATGCTAAAAACTTTGCGGGCCGTCAGCAGGTTACCTGTTTCACTTGCCATCAGGGCGGCCTCCGACCCAAACCAACTGCGGTGCTCGCCACGAAGGAGACGCTGGCGGCCCACCAGAATGAGCAGCAGAAAGCGCCTGCCGCAGCCCCATCCACGCGGTCGGAGTCGTTGCCGGACGCCGACCAGGTTATAGCCAATTACCGCAAGGCGGTCGGGGGAGAAGGCATCAAGACCATTCACTTCAAAGCCGCGGTTACCACCGTCGCACGCGGAAAATTCGAGGTCGAACTGGATGTGGAGATGCCGGATCGGATGGCGCAGCGCGCCACAGTCGGAACAACGGAAATCTGGCAGGTCTTCGATCGTGACCGGGGCTGGGCCATCGCGCCGGGCAGGCTCGTCGAAATGAGCGAGGCGAACCTGGATAACGTCAAGAAGCAGATCGTCATTTTAGGCCCGGTGAAAATCAAAGCGGGAGAGGTGCCCCGAAAAACCGTCGTCCTCGAAAAGATCGGCGACCGGACTTACGCGGTGGTGGAGTCGCGCGGCGTCCGCCATCTGCAGCGATTGTACTTCGATACGCAAACCGGGCTGCTCCATAAGGAAACCGGAGTGACCCATACGTCGCTCGGGGACTATCCCTTCGACACCGTTTACGAGGACTACCGCGATGTGGGCGGCGCGAAAATGCCGTTCCAAACCACCAGCAGGTCGACGAACGATGTCATCCACTACGACTACTCGGAAATAAAACTCAATCAACCGATCGATCCGTCCCGCTTCGAGAAGCCAAAAGCCGCGCCCCCTGTGAAGTAAGTCCGGCCGATGACTTACTGACGCGTGTGGCTCCGATCCGAGCCGCGACCGTAAGGGAGCGGTTGCCTCGGATTACGGATCCAGTCGCTGAATCACCGGCGCCAGAGCTGCGATGAACGCCGCGCGATGGCGAGACCATCTGCCCGGGTAGGGAAACTGCAGCATCTCGCCATGCCAATGTGCCTGCGCCGCGGCGCTCTCCACGTTGCCCACGATGGAGCGCAGCACAGGAGCAATCACTCCCGGCTGCAGACGCTTGAGTTCTCGTGCCAGAAACGCTTCACCGGCCTTCCGCATCGCCCGCCGCTCTGTCGGTTCGAGGTGATCGACCGGCTCCCCGCACAAATCCGTCAGGTAACAGCCGCGGGTCCGAAACCTGGTAAGGAAATTCTCGTCGTCCACCTCGGCGTCGGCAATCTGAAAAGCCGCAAGCATCGCCCGATACAAACCTGAGTTAGCCGAATAGAAAAACCGCCCGGACGCCGGAGGAGATTCCCCGATAAACAGCAGGCGAATCCGCGCCGGCCGGAAAGATCGCCGGAGCCGCTCCCGAAAATTGGTCTCAGACGGCATCTATTCGGGTCTCTCCAGCGCTCCTGCCAGCACTCCGACCCCACGCTTCAATTCTGCGGCCGTGCAACCTGCAAAGCCGAGGATCAATGCGTCGGGCTGTTTGTGCAGGGTAGTGAACTCCGATAAGGCAGCTACCTCGAGACCCCGCGACCGTGCACGGTTCGCCAATTCGGCATCGCGCTCCCCGGTCCCGATCCAGCCCAGCGTTTTCATCCCCGCGTCGGTCTCCACCACATCCAGGCCTCCGCCTAACTTCTCGCAGTTGGCCTCGCACAATACGGCCATACTCCGCGCGTACATCTGGCGCATCCGCCGCACGTGATGGCCAAAATGTCCGTCCAGTATGAAGTCGGTCAGAATCGCTTGCTCGAGCGTGGGCGGATGTCGATCCAGCAGGGTGCGGGCGAAGGCAACCGCATCCACAATCCGCTCCGGAACCACCACAAATCTCGAGGGCATGCGCGATCCCGGCGCGAGGCGCTTGTCCAGAATTGCCTTACGGAGCTCCGTGAACAGCCAGTTCCCCAACTCCTGGCTTTCTCCCGGCGGTAAGAGTGAAAGATCCTGAAACGTCTGGGACTTCCCCAAGTGGTCCACTCCAAATTCTCATTATGGCTCTTTACGCGATTTCTACGCCGCTCTACCCTGGGGATGAAAGGAAAATATAATGCAACCCCGTATTGATGCCCACAAGGCAGCCCCCGGCGCGTACAATGCGATGCTAGCCCTTGAGGGCTATGTCCGGAAGTCCTCCAAACTGGAGCATTCTCTTTTGGAACTGATCAAAATGCGCGCCTCACAAATCAACGGCTGCGCCTACTGCCTGGACATGCACAGCAAGGACGCGCGCGCTAATGGGGAAAGCGAACAGCGCTTGTACGCCCTGAACGCGTGGCGCGAAACGCCATTCTTCACGGATCGCGAACGCGCCGCGCTGGCCTGGACCGAAGCGGTAACACTCGTCAGTCAGGACCATGTGCCCGATAGCGTTTATGAAGAAGTCCGGCAGCGCTTCACGGAAGAGGAACTGGTCAACCTGACTCTGGCGATCGCAACCATCAACTGCTGGAATCGCTTATGCATCAGCTTCCGCATCGTGCCGGGAGAGTATCAGCCGCCTGCGCGCGACAAGGACGAAAAAGTTGCTTGAGGGGTGTCGACGGAATCGATCCTCAAACGTCTTAAAAGTGAGAACACGAATTTAAACTGGTATGTTTTGGCACGCGGCTGGGAGCCCGGCCGTTCCACAGTTCCGGATCCGGGAATGCGGTTTGTGATATTCAGCCGCATCCCCGGGCGCTGTCAGAGCATCCAAATCGGTTAGGGATCATGGCAAGTATCGCAACTATTGCATTCAGGCCGGACGAATCCATCGGGGCGCGGTATGAGTCCCTGATCCGCCTGGCGGATTCCATTCGCGCGCAACGCAAACCGCGGGAGTTGTTCGAAATCCTGGTCGAAGAGCTGCGCCAAATCGTTCCCTTCGATGCCATTGCACAGTTCGATGAAAGCGCAAACAAAGTGCACTGGCATCTGTGTTTGCCCTGTTCGGAAACTCATCACGCGCCGCTGCCGAAGGAAGAATCTGTCGCTTGGTGGGTCCATCAGAACCAGGATTCGGTGGTGGTGAGCGACGTGTGGCGCGACCATCGCTTTCCGCGCAACATGGAGATCCTCCGGGAGTGCAGCTTGCGATCCATCTGCGCCGTGCCGCTGACCACCGCTCACCGGCGCCTGGGTAGTCTGGCTCTGGCCAGCAAATCTGTAAACGCTTACTCCGATGAGGAGGTGCGCTTCGTCGCCTTGGTGGCAGGCCAGATCGCGCTTGCGATGGACGATGCCATGAACTTCGAAGCATCGCGCCGTTCGCAGGAGCGCCTGGAACTCCTGCTCGACCTTACGAATCGCTTCGTCGCCAATCTGGATCTGCGCGAAGTCTTGCGCGAAATCGCCGCCAGCATTCGCCGCGTCATGCAGTGCGATGGCGTGAGTGTGGCACTCCCCGATCGCGAAACACGCGAATTACAGATTTTCGCGCTCGACGTCGACGGTGGCCAAGCCGAACTGCCCGAAGGCCGGCAAGCCCCTGTAAATAAGGATGGCCGCTTGATGCAGGCGTTCCAGAGCGGGCAGACCATCGTGCTCGATACCGTCGAATCGGCCACCGATCCCGATGCGGAAGCGCTCGGTATCCAAGCCGTTTGCTATCTTCCACTGATGAGCCGTGGCCGCGTGCTGGGTATTCTCAGTCTGGGCAGCCAGGTGGAGCGCACGTTCTCCGGCGAAGACTTGAACTTTCTGCGGCAGGTGGCCAATCAGGTCGCCATCGCTGTGGAAAATGCGCTTGCTTACGAAAAAATTTCCGATCTGAAAGATCGGCTGGCACAGGAAAAGTTGTACCTGGAAGACGAAATTCGCAGCGAACTCAACTTCGAGGAGATCGTCGGCAAGAGTGAAGCCCTGCGTTACGTTTTGAAGCAGGTGGAAACCGTCGCGCCCACCGATTCCACGGTGCTCATCTATGGCGAAACCGGCACGGGCAAGGAATTGGTCGCGCGAGCCCTCCACAACCTCAGCGAGCGGCGCACCGGCGCATTTGTGAAACTCAATTGCGCCGCGATCCCCACCGGCCTGTTGGAAAGCGAACTCTTCGGCCACGAAAAGGGCGCCTTTACCGGCGCCATCAGCCAGCGTGTGGGCCGCTTTGAACTGGCGCATCACGGCACCGTATTTCTGGATGAAGTGGGCGAGATCCCTCTCGAATTACAGCCCAAACTGCTGCGTGTGCTGCAGGAGAGGGAGTTCGAGCGTCTCGGCAGTTCCCGTACCATGCGCACCGATGCCCGTCTGATCGCCGCCACCAACCGCGACCTGGCAGCGCATGGTGGATGAGAACAAGTTCCGCTCCGACCTGTACTATCGACTGAACGTATTCCCCATTCGTGTTCCATCCTTGCGCGAACGGCCCGTCGATATTCCTCTATTGGTGCGTCATTTCGTGCAGCAGTTCAGCCGCCGCATGGGCCGCCACATCGATACCATACCTTCCGACACCATGGAAGTATTGGTCCGCTATCATTGGCCGGGCAACATTCGCGAGTTGCAAAACGTGCTGGAGCGCGCCGTCATCGTATCGACAGGCTCGGTCCTGCGAGTTCCCGTGGAGGAGCTGCGGCCCGTCCCGCAGAAACGACTGGAGACCCATGCCGCTCCATCCGGCGGCGACATGCGTTCGTTGCTGGACGACACGGAGCGTCAGCAGATTTTGACAGCTCTCGAACAGTCGAACTGGGTGGTTTCCGGTCCCAAGGGCGCCGCGGGACGTCTCGGTATGAAGCGTTCTACCTTGCAAGCGCGCATGCACAAACTCGGAATTCCCGCCTCTCGACCCCGCGTTTGAGTCCGCTGCCCAAAAACCGGTAATGCCGATTTTTGGGCAGCAGCAGATAGGATAGTTGACAAAGTCAACTAATTTCATCCCCTCCATTTTCTTCGGTTTAATCTGTTCGGCGGGTTGGCCTGCCAGATGCATTCTCGTTGGCAGCACCTAAATGCTTAGGATTTCCAGCAGTGAAAATGGCGGCGTCCAGAAGTGGACGTTGTGCGGTCATCTGGCGGGGCCCTGGGTCAGCGCCCTCGAAAGTGAGTGGCAGCGCCGCCAACACGAGTCGCCGGGCTTGCGCGCCATCCTCGACCTCAGCGACGTGACATTCATTGACGAAGCCGGCGAGCGATTGCTGCGGGAAATGCGCGACCAGGGAGTGGAATTCGTCGCCAAAGGCGTGGAGACTCGCGACATTCTGGAAAATCTGACGGCGCGCGAACGGCCGCAACTACGCCGATTTCTGCGCCCTTGGGAAGATAGCGGCTGTTCCTAGCCAAACAGAGGGGAATCATAATGAAAAACCGATTTGCACAGAGACGAGCGGCTTGGCTGGCGGCATTGGCAATTCCGGTAGTGCTGCTGGCTCCCGGCTGCGCCAGCCGCACCGCCGCCGCTCCCAACGCGCTGGCCACCGTGGAAGTAATACCAGTGGAGCAGCGCGACGTCCCGATTTATCACGAATGGATCGGCACGCTTCAGGGTCTGGTCAATGCCGATATCAAGGCCCAAGTCACAGGCTACCTGCAGAGTCAGAAATATTCCGAAGGCGCGTTCGTAAAACAGGGCCAGCTACTTTTCGAAATCGACCCGCGTCCCTTCCAGGCGGCCGTGGACCAGGCGCAGGGACAACTGGCGCAGGCC
The DNA here is from genome assembly GCA_963815475.1 of uncultured Solibacteraceae bacterium. Classification (GTDB taxonomy): domain Bacteria; phylum Acidobacteriota; class Terriglobia; order Bryobacterales; family Bryobacteraceae; genus Sulfopaludibacter. The sequence continues at coordinate 6,779,686 of CAWFHD010000003.1, forward strand.
AACGGGCAATTGGCGCAGGCGCGTGCCGTGTTGCAGCAGGCGCAGGCGCAACTGGTTACGGCGCAGGCCAATCAGCACAAAGCCCAGTTGGATGAGGACCGCTACGCGCCGCTGGCCAAAGAGCAGGCGGTCACCCAGCAGGATCTGGACAATGCCACGCAGAACAATCTCGCCGCCAAGGCCCAGGTAGAGGGCGCGAAGGCGCAGGTGGAAACCGCGAAGGCCCAGATTCAGGCTGCCAGCGCCGCTGTGGAGGCTGCCAATGCCGCAGTCGAAACCGCGAAGCTGAATCTCGGGTTCACGCGCCTTACATCTCCCATCGATGGCGTCGCAGGCGCCGCGCAGACGCAGGTGGGAAACCTTGTAGGGCCGTCGGCCAACGCCGTCACTACGGTGTCGACTCTCGATCCGATCAAGGCGAGATTCACGGTGAGCGAGCAGGAATACCTGGCTTTCCGAAAGGACGATGTCGCACTCGCCCGCCTGCAATTGCAATTGATCCTGGCCGATGGCAGCACTTACGGGCAAAAGGGTCGATTCTCTTTCGCCGATCGCCAGGTGAATCCGGAGACCGGCGCGATTGAGCTGACCGGTCTGTTTCCCAACCCCGGCAACAAACTGCGTCCAGGCCAGTATGGCCGGGTCCGCGCCATCGTGGGCTCCACTGCCGGCGCACTGCTGGTGCCGCAGCGATCCATCACCGAAATACAAGGCACCTATCAGGTGGGTGTAGTGGATCCCGGGAACACGGTGCGCGTGGCAACCGTGCAGGTGGGCGATCGCGTAGGTTCGGACTGGATTGTCCGCGACGGCCTGAAACCGGGCGACCGCGTCATCGCCGAGGGCGCCCTCAAGGCGCGTCCCGGTCAGCAGGTTGTGCCACAGGCATTCACAAGACCGACCGGGAACGGAGGGAGTAACTGATATGTCTAAGTTCTTTATCAACCGACCGATTGTCGCGATGGTCATTTCGATCCTGCTGGTGATCGTTGGCGCTATCACCATCGCCACCTTGCCGGTGTCGCAATTCCCGAACATCGCGCCGCCCGAGGTGATGATTCAGGCGAACTATGTCGGCGCGGATGCGCAGACTGTGGAGCAGTCGGTGGCCACTCCCATTGAGCAGCAGATGAGCGGCGTCGACAACCTGAATTACATGTACTCGCTCAACGCGGCCAACGGCCAGATGACTTCGATCATCGACTTCGATGTCAAGACCGATCCGAATACTGACCTGATTCTGGCCCAGATGCGCGAGACCCAGGCGGCATCGCAGCTTCCTGCCGACGTGACGAACTATGGTGTAACGGTGCAGAAGTCAGTGACAGCCCCGCTCATGATCATCGGCCTCTATTCGCCGAAGGGCACTTACGATGCGCAGTTTCTGGCGAACTACTCCTACATCAATCTCAACGATCGCCTAACGCGTGTGCCGGGCATCGGCAACGTGCAGGTATTCGGCGCCGGCCAGTACGCCATGCGCCTGTGGGTGCAGCCTCATCAACTGGCTAAGCTGGGCATCACGGTTCCAGAAGTGGTCTCCGCCATCCAGTCGCAGAACACGGTGAATCCGGCGGGCCAACTCGGCGCAGCCCCCATTTCGAGGGGGCAGGACTACACTTACTCGGTGCGTGCCAAGGGGCGGCTCACGTCGCCAGAGGAGTTCGGCGAAATCATCATTCGCGAGACGCCCGATGGCGGCATCGTGCGGTTGAAAGACGTAGCGCGCGCCGAATTGGGTTCGCAGGACTACAGCATCGTGGGGCGCCTGAATGGCAAGCCCAGCGCGATCATGGCGCTCTACCAACTTCCCGGCACCAATGCCGTGCAGGCCGCGGAGGGCGTTCGCAAGCTGATGGCGCAGGTGAAGCGAACCTTCCCGCAGGACATGGATTACGTGGTCTCGCTCGATACCACGCTATCGGTGTCGGAGGGCATTAAAGACATCGTGGTGACGCTGCTCATCGCGATCGCCCTGGTGACGTTGGTGGTTTACTTGTTCCTGCAGGGCTGGCGCGCCACGCTGATCCCGCTGCTCGCGGTGCCGGTTTCGCTGATCGGCACGTTCGTGTTCTTCCCGGCATTCGGCTTCTCCATCAATACGCTGTCGTTGTTCGGGCTGGTGCTTGCAATCGGCCTGGTGGTGGATGACGCCATCGTGGTGGTGGAGGCGGTGGAGCGCCACATCGAGGAGGGCATGACGCCACATGACGCCGCCCTTCAGGCGATGCGCGAGATCTCCGGCCCGGTGATCGGCATCGCGCTGGTCCTTTCGGCGGTGTTCGTGCCGACGGCGTTCATTCCCGGTATTACCGGGCGGCTGTATCAGCAGTTCGCGGTGACGATTGCGATTTCGGTGATCCTGTCCGCGTTTAACGCCCTCACGCTGAGCCCGGCGCTGGCGGCGCTGATGCTGCGGCCGAAAGCCGAAAGCCACGGATTGCTGCGCCGCTTCTTCGATTGGTTCAATGACATTTTCGGCCGAGCCACCAACCGCTATGTCCGTATGTCGGGCGGACTGATCCGAAAGAGCTCGTTCGCACTGGTGGCGCTGCTGGCGTTCGGGGTCGCTGGCTTTGTGATCAGCAATAAGGTGCCCAGCAGCTTTTTGCCGGATGAGGATCAGGGCTATGTGTTCCTTCACCTGCAACTTCCCAACGCGGCGTCGCTGGAGCGCACGGGAGACACGGCGCGCAAGATCGAAAGCATTCTGGCGAAAACACCCGGTGTGGAGTACACCACCAGTGTGATCGGGTTCAGTTTGCTCAGCTTTGTGCGCACCACTTACAACGGCTTCTTCTTCGTGACGCTGAAAGACTGGGACAAGCGTAAGTCGCGGGCCGAGCAGTACCAGGAGATTGTGCAGCATATCAATAGCGAACTCGGCAAGCTGCCGGATGGCTTCGCCTTGAGCTTTTCACCTCCAGCGATTCCGGGCGTCGGAACATCGGGCGGTTTCACCTTCGTGCTTGAGGACCGGGCCGGCAAGGACGTGCAGTTCCTGTCGCAAAACCTGGAGAAATTCATGGCGGCGGCGCAGAAGCGTCCGGAGATCGGCGGTATGGTCAGCACCTTCCTGCCTAGCGTGCCCCAGCAGTTTATCGACGTGGATCGCGAGAAGGTGATGAAGCAGGGAGTACCGCTGAACGACGTCTATCGGACGCTGCAAGCCTACCTGGGCGGTCTCTTTGTGAATTACTTCAACCGCTTCGGACGGCAGTGGCAGGTCTACATCGAAGCCGACTCCGATTTTCGCAAGAGCCAGGAAAACCTTGGCCAGTATTACGTGCGCAACTCGCATGGGGAGATGGTGCCGCTCTCCGCTCTGACCAAATTCGAAGCGCGTCCGGGACCCGAGTTCACGATGCGCTATAACCTTTACCGTTCGGCGCAGATTGTGGGCGGCGCGGCGCCGGGTTATAGCTCGGCTCAGGCGATGAAGGCGCTGGAGGAGACGTTCGCGAAAACGATGCCCAGCGAAATGGGGTACGACTACATGGGCATGTCGTTCCAGGAAAGGCGGTCGCAGGAAGGCGTGCCGGCCTCGCTGATCTTCGGCTTCTCGTTGCTGTTCGTGTTCCTGATTCTGGCCGCGCTGTACGAAAGCTGGTCGCTGCCATTCAGTGTGCTGCTGAGCACGCCGGTGGCGGTATTCGGCGCGTTTCTGTTCCTATGGCTGCGCCGCGTGGTAGCGGGGTGGTTCTTCCCGGCATACATGATCCAGGTGGAGAACGACGTTTATTCGCAGATCGGCCTGGTGATGCTGATCGGGTTGGCCGCCAAGAACGCCATCCTGATTGTGGAGTTCGCCAAGGACAAATATGAGCAGGGCATGAACCTGGTGGATGCGGCACTAGAGGGCGCTCGTCTCCGTCTGCGTCCCATTCTGATGACGTCTTTCGCTTTCATCCTGGGCTGCGTGCCTCTGTGGATTGCGAGCGGAGCGGGCGCGGTTGGCCGCCAGGTGATGGGCACCACGGTGATTGGCGGCATGATGGCCGCCAGCGCGATCGGCATCTTTTTCGTGCCTGCCATTTTCTACCTGGTGGAGAAACTATCCGGCGCGCGCCGCCACGAGCCAGGAATGCTGCCCTCGCCGGCGCAAGGAGACTGATATGCGATATCGAATGGTAGGAGTGTCGCTGGCCGCCATGGTGCTGGCGGGCTGTACCGTCGGGCCGAATTATCACCGGCCCACGGTGCAGGTTCCACAGACGTTTCGAGCGCCACAGACGCCACCCGCGACGCCGGCATCGCTGGCAGACCTGAAGTGGTTCGAGGTATTCAAGGACGAGCAACTGCAGCAACTGGTGCGCACGGCGCTGACTCAGAATTACGACTTGCGCGACGCAGTGGCGCGCGTGGAAGCGGCGCGCGCCAGTCTGGGGGTGACGCGCGCCGATCAGTACCCGCACGTGGGCGTGAGCGGCGATCTGCAGTTCACGAGGCTGTCGCGGGATGGTTCGCTGCCGCTGCCGAAGTCCTTCGTGCCTTCCCAGAATCGCAATTGGGGCGAGGCATTCCTTGACCTGATGTCATTCGAGGTGGATTTGTGGGGACGTTTGCGACGGGCCACGGAGGCCGCGCGCGCCAATCTGCTGAGCGCGGAGGAGAATCGCAAAGCGGTGGTCACCACGCTGGTGGGCGACGTGGCGACCTCGTACTTCGATCTTCGCGAACTGGACGCGGAGCTCGACATATCGCAGCGCACGCTGGAGACGCGCCGCGAGTCGTTGCGATTGACGCTAAGCCGCGGCACGGGGGGCGTGGCGACGTTGCTGGATCAACGGCAGGCGGAGCAGTTGGTGGATACTGCCGCGGAGACCATTCCTGAATTGCAGCAGCAGATTGAGCAGACGGAGAATCAGATCAATTTGCTTATGGGGAACAATCCGGGATCGGTGCCTCGCGGGGCGAGTCTGACCGACCAGCATCTACCGGATGTTCCCCCAGGACTGCCTTCGTCGCTGCTGGACCGGCGTCCCGATATTCAGGCGGCGGAGCAGAACCTGGTAGCGGCGAATGCGGAGATCGGTGTGGCCAAGGCCGCTTACTTTCCGCGATTGAGCCTGACGGGGGCGCTGGGCGGACAGAGCACGCAGTTATCCAGCCTGTTTAGCGGACCGAAAAGCGCGTGGAACTTCGCGCCTCAGGTGTCGCAGCCGATTTTCGAGGCGGGCCGGTTGAAGAATGGCGTTCGATATTCAGAGGCGCAGCGGGATAGTGCGGTGGTGCAGTATCAGAAGGCGATTCAGACGGCGTTCGCGGAGGTTTCGAATTCGTTGATTGCGCATCAGCGGGTGCGCGAGAGTCGAGTGCAGCAGGAGGCGCTGGTGACGGCGATCGAGGATCGGAAGCGGCTGGCGTACTTGCGGTATCGGGGTGGGGTAGACACGCAATTGAATGCTCTGGATGCGGATCGCGATTTATTTCAGGCCGAGCTTACGTTGTCGCAGATCAAGGTTCGGGAGTTGTTGTCAGTGGTGCAGTTGTACAAGGCGCTGGGCGGTGGGTGGCAGTAAGTTGGCGCTGTTTCCTATCTGTGTGAATCCGTGTCCATCCGTGGCTCATTATGTTTAGCCACGGATGAACACGGATTCACACAGATCACTTAGTACACCGTTTCCAAAATGCGCCCGTAATTCACTTCATTGGTTGTGGCGGTGGCACCTTGCAGTTCGGATCCGGGGCAGGCTTGGCGCCTGCGGCGGGAACCCCGTAGACACTTACACGATCGGAGAAGGTCGCCAGGTACACGTGGCCATTCGCCACTGTGGGCGGCACATACTTCGCAAACTTGAATTGATCGTCGGGATCGGCGCAGTAGGAGGTCCAGGCGGGCTCGAGTTTAGTGCCATCCGGATTTATCCTGAAGGCGCGCAATTCTCCACGGACAATGCCAACCCACGCGTCGTCGTTCAAAGGAAGGGAGGCCCATAGAATTCCATTTTCCAAGCCGTTGGCGGAGATGGACAGGAAGCCTCCGGGCATCCCGATCTTTGCTCCCTTGGGGCCTTTCACCAAGGGTTTAGGAATGAATTTGCCATCGGCTCCGGCGCTCTTTCTGTATCCAAACGCCTTCAGCCGGTCGCGCTCCGGCCACACATACAGCGATCTTTCGCGGGTGTCCTGCGGATTCTTCTCGTTGGGATCTCCCCAGTACGCAGGCGATCCATGGATGTGATGGTAGCCGGTAGCGAAAAGAGGCGGGATGATACTCAAGGGCGCCCAGATCCTAACACCGGAAATCAGCACATGAGTAACCGAGACTGACCAGCCTTGGGCAGCCCAGAATGCCTGAATCAGCGGCATACGATGGTCGTCGGCTTTCTTTGTCTTTGTTGCCTTCGTGTTCAGGAGATAAAGTCTGCCTTGCTTGCCTCCCCCGATTAGCTGGTCGGCCCCCGGAACTAACACGGGTCCTGCCGCTCCCAAGTCGACGTCCAATAGGTCAGTCGCGAGGAGCTTTGCATCTGGAGGGGCGTACCAGCCAAGCGGCTGGGGATCCAGGTCGGGGCTGAGCTTCAAAATATTGCTGCCGAACTCCACGCCTTTCTTATAGGTCCCGTTTCCTGTCATGACATAGACGTTTCCCTCGGGGTCAGAAGCAGGGCCGTTTCCCGCCTGCCAGATACCGCCTTTGCCGAGTTGGTCTTCGTGGCGGAAGAGAAGCAATACAGGCGGATCCGTTTCGCCTTTTTTCGTTACCAAAAATGTATTCTTCTGCGTGAGCTTGGGCTGTGAAGGATCATAGTCAAAGTTCACCAACATGCCGTGGTACATCGGGCACGGCGCGTCCTGGTGCGACCCAAAACCCAAATAGATGTGGATACCAGTGTTAGTGCGAGTAAGCAACAACGCGGATCGCTGCATATGGATCCGATTGGCGTCCATATCGGATGTCACCATTCCGCGCGGGTCTCGCAAATTAAATGCGTTGCAAGCTTTCGCGTTATTAATCTGGGTCGCCTCAGGTTTTCCGAGGTCAATCGGCAGCTCATCCAGGATCTTTCCGTTTTCCAGGTTGATAGCGTAGATGCGGTTTTCGACAGGACAGGCGGGAGTGGAGGGCATTTTGTCGCAGTCGGGGGACGGCGCCGGGTCGGCCCTTTTCGCGACCAGGAACATGGTTCCAGTCGCCGAATCGATTACCGGGGTGCTAGTAATGCCCACCGACGGCTCGATGTTGAACTGGTGCGCCAGAGCCGCGCCTGCGTCCCAGGGAATACGAGTTACTGGCAAAGGAAGTCCCAGATAGATACTCCAGTAGGACTGTGGGGCGCCGGTCGCATCCTGGTTCAGGCCGTCGGCATCGTATGCGTAAACCCTGTTCTGCATGGTCGCGATGAAGACCACGTTATGCGTCTCCGTCACTCCCGTGGCTTTGTTGAGAATGTGAAAGTTGGTCTTCACTAACGGCTGCGCATAGACCTGACCTTGCACGTTCAAGGTGAAGAGCTTCTGAATCTTGTCGACGTTGTCCCAAGTCAGGCATGTCTCGTCAAGATTGGCTCCCGTGCGAAAGTTGTTATTGCGATGAGTTAGCACATCGACATGCGGCGGTGTGCGGCAAGGCTGTCCCCAAGCAGACCCCACCATCACTCCGATCACGAGCCCGAGCACGTTGAGTCGCATGGGTGGCAGGATACCATGCCGAGGTCTTCGCAAGAAAAAGCCACCGGCTCGGAAAAAAGAGACAAGCCACCGGCTCCCTTACGGTCGCGGCTCGGAACGGGGGCGTCCGAGTCGGGAAGCGTTTCCTGATACGCCGGCGAACGTCTGAAACCACCGACTTACCCTGCGCCTAATGTTTCAGCAGTGACTTCCCGTAGCCAACAGGAATGGCAAAATTCGATCCGCCGAACTCCCGCACCATCGCGAAGTTAATTCCTATCACTTTGCCCTCGCTATTGAAGAGCGGACCGCCGGAGCCTCCCGAAGTAGTTTGGGCATCGTAAACAATTTTGTCGGGAAGTACGTCGCCGATGTGGCCCTGAGTGGTGATCGGCCTGATGAGTTTGCGGCGGGCAAGTTCTTCCATCACTTGCTTCGAATCACCTTTGGAGGCGGTCGCAATGGACTGGAGCGTCTCTGCGCCGGTCCGAGCGAGAATCGCATCCAGTGCAGTGGGATATCCAAGCAGCACGACTGGCCCGCCGCTGACCGCCGATCGGCGGCTATCGGCAAGGGCGATCTGTTTAATCCCCAGGCTGGAAACATTTCCCTTCACCACAGCAACGTCCGCGGTGGATGAAATCTTCTCCGTGTTGATAGCAACGCCGTGCGGAACGCCAGGGAAATATGCTGTCATCTCGGCAATCACTGGCTCAAGACCTTCATCGAGCATCGCCTTCAACTCCTCATTCTGCCACCACGGTTCCGCCACGTGATGATTAGTGAGGATTTGTCCGCTGTCAGAGACCAGGAATCCCGTGCCAAACGCGTCCAGTTGTACTTCCGGGCCACTCCCGGTAAGACTCAAGAGCGGGTTCTTGTGTTCGTCGGTCGTGGGCTCGCCACTGGCCGTGACCGAAGCGAAATGCAATTTCAATCCAGTGGTGCGATCCCGGAAGGCAACCGCGATATGGATAAGGCAGACGCTCGGCTCGTAGGACTGGATGATGGTCTCCGCGAATTTGCCTTCGACCTCCAGCTTCTGGAGGCGGCTGGCTACCGCGTCCAGTTGATTTTGCAAAGCGGAAGCGTCCCCTGTCTTGCTGATCGCGATCTGCGATCTCAATTCTTCGCTCTTCTTCTGCAGTTCAAGCTTTTGCGCGTCGCCGGCCGGAAGAAGACCGCGTCCCGCGTCTTCACGGGCTCGACGTGACCGCTCCAGCAGTTGTTGCTGCGTCAGCATGCCCGTCTGCAGGCGGGTGATCGCAGCATAAACCCGGGTATTCTGTTCCTGGGTGCGACGGAAAAAGAAGAGAGAAATCAGACCAGCAGCGATCAAAACGATGACGGTCACCAGGCCGCCAACCCGAAGCGCGCGCCGCTCTTCATTGACGGCTGCCACCACTTGCCGGTTAGCGGTTTGAGTTTCCTCCGCCAATCGCAGCCGTTCCCGAAACTCGTCCGCAACGTGTTTGCTCTGTAATTGCGAGCGCAACCGCGACAGCAATTCATGGGGGTCGAAGGGCAACGACAGCACATCGTCGGCCCCGAGATCCAGCCCTCGGGCTCGCTCGCCAGCTCCTCCCGGACAGAGCATCAGGACACGTATGTGCTGCGCCTGTTCGGAACCCTTGATTTGGGACAGTAGGTCGCAGCAATCGAGCTGAGGCGGATTAGCGCCCATGACAACCGCGTCGGGATGAGATGCGAGAATCGCCTTCATCCCCTCCTTGTAGTGGGTCGAGACTTCGTACCCGGCATCGCTCAGGATGGCGACGATCCGCTCACGGAGGGCATCGTCAGGCTCGATTACCGACACTTTCAGGGCTTTGCCTTCCATAACACTCGTATATCAGATGCCTGAAGAGCTAAAACGGGTTCAGTTCGGCGGATTGTTGGCGCAGGCCCAGAAAAAAAAGCACCGACTCCCTTATAGCCGCGGCTCGGAACGGGCAACGGGATTACGGGCGGACGTCGGTGTAGGGCTGCTCTTCTATGGTGAGTTCAGCTCTTCCGAAAAGGCGAACGTCTAGGGAGAGGTGAGTCACTCTGACTTGGGCGCGCCCAGCCTCTAGTCTTACGTCGCGGGTGACTTCCATCCTTTTTACGAAAATGGAGGGCTTTTTCACGAAGTAGCCGGTTTGGCGGATGGCGGTTCCGGTTTCAGCGTCGAGCCATAACTCGCCTTTGATCAAGCCTTCGCGTTTGTGGCGCGGCGAGATCTGAAAAACGTAGGCGGTGGTGTCTCCCAACGTGGCGGCGCCTTTGTAGTGGAATTTGTAGTTGGCCGTTGTGATGGCGGTGTCGGCGCTCGGGATCTGCGCCGCCTGCACATCCGCCGACAGGTAGCGGACGATCACCTGCTGTTTGACGGTCTTGTCTCCGTCGATTTGTAGCACCTGATATTCCGGTTTGCCAAATGGGAGCAGGCGTCGAATGGCGCGCAACCGCCCGGTCTTCTTCTGGGTCGGCAGCGAAGCGTCGATATCGATGGTTTCCACGTCCCAGGGGCTGGCCTGCTGCAGGCCGGTGGTGTACTTGGCAAAAGCCAGCGCGGCCAAAGAGGTGGCGTCCGGCGCCGATCCGTCGGGCACCGATCCGTCCGATGCCTGGAGCAGGGGAGACAGCATCAGCGCCAGGGCGGCAGACGGGAGCATCGCGGATTGGAAGAATTTACCCATAGAGTTACTTTGCATGAGAGCAACCGGCTGGCCAGATTCGTCAATGCCAGAGCATTGCAAACAAGCCACTTGCGCGCTGCCTGGCGGCCATCCGTCCGACACTCTGCCCAAATGCTGGCAGGCGCCGGTATCCCGTCATGGCTCGAGGGAATTCGCCCACGACAAAACTGGCGCCCGATAGAGGGCCGGCAGCCCGAAGGCCCGTCCACAGTCGCTCGCAAACACGAGTGCCGACGAGTCCAGCTCCCAGGCTGGGGAATTGGTGTTACATGCTCCACCTGCCAGCATGCGGCTTCTTCCTGAAACGATGTCCTTGATCCAGAGCTGTTGCGAGAAGGAGGTGTCCCGCGCGTACGCGATCCATCGTCCGTCGGGAGATACCGCCGATTCGTTCCTGGTCATGGAACCGACTGGCGCCGGAATGGGGGCGGTGGTTCTCGTCACGGGATCGAACTGCATGGTTCTGGAGGTTCGATTGGCGACGAGTTCAAACCGGATGGGACCTTCGGGCGACGGGGCAAACGGGCGGAGGGCATATCCGCTAAAGCCAAACTTCTCGATCCGATTGTTATGCACCCATGCGAGTAAGTAGCCGTCCTCTCCTTTCCGATGATCGCCCATAGCTTGATAGAAGAGGCCTGCGTTCGTTATGACGGGATAGCCGGAGAATAGCGCTCCGGGCTGGGCGGCGATCCGCGGATAGCGCCGCCCCGGCTCCTGTGTGTAGTCTCGCATGTGCCGTCCGGCGTCGAGCGCGGCCACTAACAGGACGGCGACAGCAGCGCAAATCGCCGCGGGGATACGAATGGAACTCCAGTAATCGGCGGCAGGCATGGCAAACAAGAAGACCAACAGCCACACCTTAGGAAACAGCCAGGTTAGTCCTAAATTGTTGTTGAGAAGAAGATAGATGCCAACCAGAGCGGCCGATTTTAGCGGCGAAGCGTTGTGGAGCAGGAAGAGAATCGGCGCGAGTAACAGAATCAGAGTATAGGAGGCCACGCTGGTGGACAGGAGCAGCGAGAGAATGACGAGGACCGCAAAATCGTGCCGGTCGTCTGAACGCCTGGTACTGTGACTGTGTGGAGATGTTCGCGTGGGGCGGACTTCAGTCTGCGGCGGACTTGAGTCCGCCAACCGGCTGCGCGGGACTGAAGTCCCGCGCAGGCTGAAGCCTGCCCCACTGGATTTCCCGTCGATGCTAGCGGTCCGAGAACTAGTGGACGCGATGCCGATTACGGTGAAGGCGAGTAACCCGAAGTGAAACGCCGAGTTAGTAAAGAAGTAGAGCCAGGGCGCTGCAAAGGCCGGATGAGGATTGAGTTCGGGCTCACTTACTAAGAGGTGTCGTAACAGTGTTGAGATGGTAGAGCCGCCGGGATTGTAGGGATCGGTGGATCCGCCTTCGAGCGTCCTGGGCAATACGCGAGTCAGGTAGTAGAGGATGTCGCTCCAGCCGAAGATGGCGATTGCCAAGCCGGACAGCAGGGCTACGGCGGCCAACATTCCGGCCACGCCGCTCCATTTCTTCTTTACGGCGAAGAGAAAGAACAGCGGCCCGGCATACAGCTTGAGTCCACAGGCGAGGCCGGAAATCATGCCGCTGGCCGCGAATTGGCCGCGGTCGAATGACCAGAACGCGAGCGTCAGAAGCAGCAGGAGAAAAATATAATACTGACCGTCCACGATATTGGCGTGGAGTGAACCGTGACCTGCGAGCAGCAGAATGGCAATGTACTCCCAGCGGATGGCGGTGAGGCGCGCCAAGATCAGGACAATGGACGCGAGGAATATGAGATCGAGTCCGAGCACCACGTGCTTCGCCTCCATGGGTGGCAAGACGGCGAGCCCGACGACGGGAAGCATGGTGAGCGGTGTTTGCGGAGTGTAGGCCCCAAGCTGCTTTTCGATGCCGGCATAGTTCATTTGGCGGGCGAACCATGTCCAGTCGTAATAATCGCGAAGTGGCTTTTCCTGGCGCACCAGGACAGCGGCTGTGTAGTAGTTCGGGAAATCGGTTGCCATCTCCGTCCAGCCGGTTCGGAACGACGTCGACATGAAGAGTGCGATTGCGGCGAGGATGCCAAGGCGGAGGATGCCGGTAACTACCCCGTTCGAACTGGCGGACGCCATGTCTTTCCATGCTAACAACGCGGAAGGGGCCACAATAGGTCATGGGGAATATCTCGCGGCTGCCGTGCGACGAGGGGGCGATACTTGCCGGACCAGCGGGCGAGCATACCGGGCGCGGCACGTGGGTTCTCGCCGTGGCCATTCTGGGTTCCAGCATGGCGTTCATCGACGGCACCGTGGTGAATGTGGCGCTGCCGGCGCTACAGGCCGGTTTGCACGCAAACATACGAGACGTGCAGTGGGTTGTGGAAGGTTACACGTTGTTCCTGGCGGCGCTGCTGCTAACGGGTGGCTCGCTCGGCGATCTGTTTAGCCGCCGCAAGGTCTTCGCGGCCGGCGTGGTATTGTTCGCCGCCGCATCGGCGTGGTGCGGATTGGCGACCGATATTGGACAGTTGATCGCGGCCCGCTGTCTGCAAGGTGTGGGCGCGGCGCTGCTGGTGCCTGGCAGTCTGGCGTTAATCAGCGTCGCGTTTCCCGCCGGGGAGCGCGGCGCGGCTATCGGAACATGGTCGGGCTTTACCGCCATCACAACGGCCATCGGTCCGGTGCTGGGTGGATGGCTGGTGCAGCACGCATCGTGGCGCTGGGTATTCTTCGTCAATCTGCCGATTGCGGCGGTGGTGGTGGCGCTCACGTTCTGGCGAGTTCCGGAATGCGGTGAGAAGCGGGAAGACACCAGGATCGATTGGGCCGGCTCACTGCTGACAACGGTTGGGCTGGGCGGCATCGTTTATGGCTTCATCGAAGCCGCGCCGCTGGCCGGGGCAATCGGAGTTGCCGCGATGGCTGCATTCCTGTTGGTCGAGGTTCGCTCGAGTTCGCCGATGCTGCCGCTGGAGTTATTCCGCTCGCGCGATTTCAGCGGCGCCAATGTGCTCACGCTCTTCCTTTACGCCGGACTCTCCGGAGTGATTTTCTTCTTCCCTATGAATCTGATTCAGGTGCAGGGGTATACGGCAACGCAGGCGGGAGCGGCCTTGCTGCCTTTTATCGTGCTGGTGTTTGCACTGTCGCGATGGTCTGGCGGCTTGTTTGGCAGATACGGCGCACGGCTTCCGCTGATTGTGGGACCGCTAGTGGCTGCGGCTGGTTTTGCTTTGTTTGGGCGCGCGGGAATCGGGGGCGGATACTGGAGCACGTTCTTTCCCGCCGTGGTAACGCTCGGCTTGGGTATGGCGATCAGCGTCGCGCCGCTCACCACCGCGGTGATGAGCGCGGTGGAGCAGAGACATGCCGGGGTGGCGTCGGGCGTCAACAATGCGGTGTCGCGCGTCGCCGGTTTGCTGGCGATTGCTGTTCTCGGATTAGTGTTGACCAGCGAGTTCAGTCGCAGTTTGGCTGGGCGATTGGCTTCGCTGCATCTGCCACCCGCAGTAGTGGCGCAGGTGGAGGGGCAACGGTCGAGGCTTGCGGCGATTGAGACGGACAACGTGGAGGCGCGCCGCGCGATAAAGGAATCGTTCGTGGATGGTTATCGCACGGTGGTTCGGATTGCGGCCGCGTTGGCGGTGCTGAGTTCGTTGATGGCCGCGGGTTTGATTCGGGGAAAAGCGCGATAGGCAAGCGCCCCGATGAGTCGGGGCGCGGCAGCCTTAGAGGCTGCGCCACAGCATCGGGTTTTGGCCTCTTTCAGCCATGATTCGTAGACGTAGTGGTCTTTTTCGCGATCCCAACGTTCCCTGGGCAGGGCGTTCATGGCGTCGTGAGGCACGGCCGGAAAATTGGCGCCGAGCGCGCGGGTGCCGCCTTCCCGCAGTTCGGTGGCGTAGGCTTTGTCGATCAGCACATCCTTCTTGTCGATCCATTCCAGGATGTGGGTTTCGGGCATTTTGGCGATGGAGTCCGCGGTCCAGTTGGGGAAGTGCAGGTGCTGCTGAAGCCACACGGCGGCCTGGCGCGTGAGCCAATGCGGACGGTGGCCGGCGCCTTCGATCCACTGGAAGTCGAAGACATTCTGTTCGCTGCCGTGCAGCGTGATAGTCCTCTGGCGCAGATCGTCGAAGAAGGTCGGGCCCATGCGCGGGATGGACACCACGTCGTCGGCAGTGCCATTGATCACCAGCGTGGAACCTCGCGCGGCATGCAGATCGTAGAGAATGGGGCCGCGATCCCCCAGGAACATCAGCGACTGGTACGGAATCGCCTGGCACATCTTCTTACTGCTGGTGTCCCAATATCCGCCGGGGCCATCGAGATTACCCCCACCGGCCAGCACGCAGGAATTGAGGCGCGTTTCCACGGCACAGGCGATGCCGAGAACGAACGAGCCCATGGAGTATCCGAGCGCGGCCAGGCGTTTGGGATCGGTATCGGACCGCTGGGCCAGGTAGGAGACGGCCTGCATCACGTCGGTGATCATCAGGCCGCTCATGCGGCGCGCCATCTCGGGCGGGTCCACGTTCTGATCGTGTTGGCGGCTGCCGTCCTTGCGTTGGAGGTTGCGTTCGCCTTCGCCGATGGGGTCGTAGGTGAGGACGGTGGCGCCGGCCTGCGCGTATAGGATTCCGGTGTAGAAGGCGTACCAACTGAACTTGTCGCCGCCGTGGCCGTTCACGACGATGATGCCCGGCATCTTCCCGGCCGGAAGCTGCTTTGGGCGGTAGACAATGACGGGGACGCGGAGACCGTAATCGGTGGCGTAGCTGACGCGCTCGCCTACCACTCCGGGAGCGGCGTCAAACTGGCTGTAGGTCTGGGTTTCCAGGGCGGGCAGCGGATTCGGCACAAAGAGGGTGGCTTTGATTTTGGCCCGTTCCTCTTCGCGGTTGGGCGCGGCGAGGCTGAGTGCGGCAGAAATCGCGAGAAGCAGCGTTAGAGATCTCAGAATCAAAGGATCGTCCGTGATACAGTAGCCACCAGAAATGCTCCGCACTCTCATTTTGGCACTGGGAATGGCCGCGGTGGCGGCGGCCTCATCTACGGAGAAGTTGCGGAATGAGAAGGTGGTTTCCACGGAGTACACGCTGAAGGCCGGGGAGTCCACGACTGTGGGCGGCGAGACTGCGGTTACGGTTTATTTCGACGATGGCGGGATTGAAATCACGCGGCGCGGTTCGGTGGGGAAGACGGTGCAGAAGCGGATGGTGCAGCGGGCCAGGGTAGAGCTCGACTCCGCTCAGGAGGGCGAATTGCGAAACGTGGGACCGAACGATCTGCGATTCGTGCGCACGGTGTTCCAAACCCGCGGATTGAACGAGACCTGGGGTGAGGCAGGTTTGGCGCCCAATTACAAAGTCCTGCTGGAGAACCAGTACGCGCGCGTTTACGAGATCAAGATCGAGGCCGGCGCGCGGGAACCGCAGCACACGCACCATGCTCGCGTGGTGATCTGCCTCTCCGGCGCGATTCTCAGGCACGTGATGCCCGATGGCCGCGAGGAGCCATCGACGCTCGAGACTGGGGATGTGGTGTGGCTGGCCGGCATCGACGCATATCGGCGAGAATCTGGGCAAAACCGACCTGTGGGTGATCGCGATCGAACCCAAATGAACTGCACACGGCAGGCGGCTTGGCGTCACAATACATAGGAGGAGCGATTATGCGGCTAACCAGGGTGTGCTTCGGATTGCTTGTTGCCACGGTGGCAATGGCGCAGACGGCCCCAGCGACCGGCGATGCTTTGGAGTTCGAGGTAGCGTCGATCAAACCGTTCGTTCCGCCGGCGCCGATGGGCGGCCGTATGATGGCGTTCGGAGGTGTGCGCGGCGGTCCGGGCAGTGACGATCCGGGGCATGTCACGGCCAATGGCGTCACCCTGAAGAACCTCCTGACGCGCGCGTATAACGTGAAGAGTTACCAGGTGACGGGTCCGGGGTGGATCGACTCGGAACGCTATACCATCTCGGCCAAGGTGCCGGCCGGGGCCACGAAGGAGCAGGTCCTGGTGATGTGGCAGACGCTGCTGGCGCAGCGCTTTCAGCTCAAGTTTCATCGCGAAACAAAGGAACTGCCAATCTTTGAAGTGGTGGTGGCGAAGGGCGGTCCGAAGCTGAAAGAATCAGCGCCTGAGCCGGAGGTTCCGAAGGAGCAGCCCGCGAAGCCGCCGGACGCTCCCAATCTGGCTCGCAGGATGAGTATGGGCGCCGACGGTTGTCCGGCGCCTCAGGGCGGACGCGGGGGCACCATGATGATGATGATGCCCGGCCGATTCCGCATGTGCGCCAGCAACTGCACCATGGAGATGCTGGTGAGTTTCCTCACCGGCCAGGTGAGCCGTCCCATCTTCGACAAGACGGGCCTGACCGGGAAATACGACTTTCGCCTGGAGTTCGCGCCCGATGGCAATAACAATATGGGTATGTTGATGCCGCCGCCGGGAGGCGGGGCTATGGCTGGGGCGGCTTCGGGTGGACCACCGCCCGAGGGTGGCGGAGGAGTCGGACCGATGGGCCCTCCGCAGAATCAGGAACCCGCGCCTCCGATTGCTACTGCTTTCCAGAACCAGCTCGGGCTGAAATTGGAGCCGAAGAAGGCGCCGGTGGAGATTCTCATCATCGACGCAGGCGAGAAAACACCTGTAGAAAATTAGGGCCGTAAACTCCGGATCTCAGGCCGGCTGCATGTTAATATCAGTGTGACACCTGAGAGCGTCCTCAGTGTTCTTACGCACGGCGCGTCGGCGACCCGGCGTTTTCGATTCACCGTGCTTCGTAAACTGCTGATTTTCGCTGCATTTGCTCCGATGCTGACCGGCGCGGACCCCGCCCCGCCCGTCCACGCCACGACCGCCCTGGTTTTGCACTCCTACTACAAGGGTTATCGCTGGACCGACGATGAGAATCGCGGCATCGACTCGGTGCTGCTTCCCGAGTTAGGCGCGAGCAACATCTATATCGAGTACATGGATACGAAGCGCTTCTACGGCAGCGATTCGATGGAGCACTTCCCCGAGATTTATCGCCGGCGGTTCGCTTCGCACCACTTCGACGTCATTGTTGCTACCGACAACAACGCCTTCGATTTCCTGCGCGAGTATCGGGATCGTCTGTTTCCCGGTACCCCGGTGGTGTTCTGCGGCGTCAACTACTTCCGGCAGGAGGATTTGGCCGGCCATCGTTTGTTCGCAGGAGTGAGCGAAGAGGCGGACGTCAAGGATACGCTCGACCTGGCGCTTCGGCTTCATCCCGACACCGAACACGTCTACGTGGTCAACGATCTGACGGAAACCGGCCAGACAGTGCATGCGGAGGTGCTCAATTGGGAAACGGCCCACAGCGGTCAGGTGGGGCTGGCATTTCTGGAAGACTACGCTATGCCCGATTTGCTGGGCGCTTTAAGGAAACTGCCACCGAAGAGCCTGGTGTTTTATTCCTTTTTTTCGCGCGATAAGACCGGGCGATTCTTCGAATACGATGAGAGCGCCAAGGCGATTGCGGGCGCCAGCAATGCTCCGGTCTACGGCGCTTGGGATTTCAATCTGGGCTACGGCATGGTGGGGGGCAAGCTGATCAGCGGCTTCTACCAGGGGGCCGCGGCTGGGAGCATCGCACTGCGCGTGCTGCATGGTGAGGACCCAGACGCGATTCCGGTGGTGCGGTTTGCGGCTGACCGGCCCAATCGCTACATGTTCGACTATCGGCAACTGCAGCGGTTCGGGATTCCTCTCAGCGCCCTGCCCAAGGACAGTGTGATCGAGAATCTACCGGCGTCGTTTTTTCAGCGGCATCGTTTCGAATCGCTGGCCGGCGCTTTGCTGCTGCTTTTCCTGGTGGTGGTGAACTCGATTCTGGCGCTGAATATTCGCCGGCGAAAAGCCGCGGAGCGGGCGCTGTGGGAGCAGCAGGACAACCTGGAAGACATGGTGACCAGCCGCTCGGCGCAATTGGAAAATCTGAACAGCCGGCTGCGCCTGGACATTCTCAAGCGGCAAAGCACGGAGAGGGCGCTGCGGGAATCGCAGCAATTGCTCAATCGGACGTTTGGCAGCCTGCGCGATTCGCTGCTGATCATCAACGCCGATTCGCGAGTGATTGTCGATTGCAATCCCGCCACCACCGCGCTGTTTGGGTTTACGCGCGAAGAGGTGGTGGGGCAGTCGGTTCGCCTGCTGCACACCGATGAGGCGGCATTCCAAAAATTCGGCGAGCTGGCGATGGCGGCGATTCGCGATAAGGGATATCTGCGCGTGGCGGCCTTTCGCATGCAGCGCAAGAACGGCGAGGTGTTTCCGACGCAGCACAGTGTACTGCCGCTGCTGGACGAAGAGGGCGCTTTGGTGAGTTGGGTGAATGTGATTCGCGACATTACCGAAGAGCAGCGCAACGAGGAGAAACTGGATCAGTACCGGCGCAAGTTGCGGAAGCTGGCCGCCGAACTGACTGTAGTGGAGGCGCGAGAGCGTCGCGCCATCGCGGCTGAACTGCACGAGAACCTGGGACAGCTTCTAGCTACAGCGAAAATGAAAATCGCGCCGCTGCGCACCGAGATTCCCGATGCCGGGTTGCAGACACGTGTGGCCGAGGTGCAGGGGTTGGTGGAAAACGCGCTGCAGCAGACGCGGTCCTTGACGTATCAGCTCAGTTCGCCGATTCTGTATCAGCTCGGACTGGAAGCGGCGTTGAAGTGGATGGCGGAAGAGATGCAGCGGCAATACGGTTATCGGGTGGTGTTCACGCGACAGGGCGAAAGCGGCACGCCGCGCGAAGAGAGCAGCGTCTTTCTGTTCTCGGCGGCCCGCGAGCTGTTGGTGAATGTGGCCAAGCACGCCGCGGCCACCGAGGTGGCGGTTCGCCTACGGTGGCTCGACGATGGCGTGGAAGTCTTGGTGAAGGACAACGGCAAGGGTTTCCGGCGGACGCCGCTCTCGAGCGACGGCGTGGGGCGCCTGGGCATCGCGGAGTCGAAGGACGGCTTCGGGCTGTTCAACATTCATGAGAGGGTGGAAGACCTGGGCGGGCGCGTGTGGCTCCGCTCCGAACCGCAGAAGGGGACGGCGGTGAAAATTCATCTGCCGCTGGACCCCGCAACGCCAAAAGTGGAAGTGGATTATGAGCATCAGAATTCTGTTGGTGGATGATCACCGAATCCTGCGTGAAGGCCTGCGGAGCCTGCTGACGCAGCAGCCGGATATCGAAGTGGTGGGTGAGGCGTGCGATGGCGAACAAGCCGTGACGCTGGCGCTCGAACTGGTCCCCGACCTGGTGATCATGGACGTGGTGATGGCGGGGACGGACGGTGTGGCCGCCACTCGGCGGATTCGCGCCGAATGTCCGGGCGCGCGGGTCATTGCGTTATCGATGCACTCCGACCGGCGGTTCGTGAGCGAGATGTTGCGCGCCGGGGCGATCGGCTACCTGGTGAAGGATAGCGCCTTCGAAGAGTTGCACCAGGCGGTCCGCACGGTGATGGAGAATCGGCCGTATCTGAGCGCATCGATCACGTGCACGCTGGTGGAGGATTTCGTGCGGCAGGCCAGCGCCGAGAGGCCGCCATTATCGCCGCTGCAGATGTTGACAGCTCGCGAGCAGGAGGTGCTGCGGCTGTTGGCCGACGGGAAACGGGTGAAGGAGATCGCCCACTTGCTAAGCGTGAGCGTGAAGACGGTGGAATCGCACCGTCAGAATATTATGGACAAGCTGGAGATCCACAGCACCATCGAGCTCACACGGTATGCTTTGCGCGAGGGGTTGACGGTGATTTAAGAGGCCCGTGGCAAAGACCACCGGCCCCACTGATTCAGTCTCCGGCTACGGTGCTTAGGGTTCGATAGGGTTTGCCGGACTCCTGGGCATCCACTACCGCCACCGCTGCTACGTTTACGATGTCGTTGACTTCCGAGCCGCGCTGCAGCACGTGGACTGGTTTCGAGAGGCCGGCCAGTAGGGGACCGATCAACTCAGCG
This sequence comes from uncultured Solibacteraceae bacterium, assembly GCA_963815475.1. Lineage (GTDB taxonomy): Bacteria > Acidobacteriota > Terriglobia > Bryobacterales > Bryobacteraceae > Sulfopaludibacter. The sequence goes on from CAWFHD010000003.1 coordinate 6,799,957, forward strand.
CCTCCGATGCGGTGTAGCAGCTTATACGCGATGTTTCCCGATTCCAGATTGGGGAAGATCAGGACGTTGGCGCCTCCCTTGAGCGTGCTGAAGGGGTAGGTCTCGTCGATGATCTGGGGGACTATGGCGGTGTCCGCCTGCATCTCGCCGTCGATCATCAAACTGGGGGCCCGCAGGCGGGCGAGATCCACGGCGCGGCGCACTTTATCGGACAGCGGATGGCGGGTGCTGCCGAAGTTGGAGAACGAGAGCATGGCGACGCGCGGCTCCTGGCCGAAGCGGCGCGCCTTTTCCGCCGCTTCGATGGCGATCTCGGCCAGATCCTCGGCGCTCGGGTCGATGTTGACGGTGGCGTCGGCGAGGAAGAAGATGTCGCCCTTCGCCGTGATGAGAACGTAGATTCCGGCGACTTTGCGGAGTTCCGGACGCAGATCGATGACTTCGAGCGCGGGACGGATGGTATCGGGATAGTGGGTGGTGAGTCCGCCGATGAGCGCGTCGGCCTCGCCCATCCGCACCATCATGGCTGCCGAAAGTGACCGGGTTCATCACCAGTTGCGCGGCTTCCGTGCGGGTTACGCCCTTGCGTTGGCGGAGACTGAAGAACTCCTCGGCGTAGGCGTCGCGGCCGGCGGTCTGGGGGTCGATGATTTGGATGCCGTTCAGGTGGAGGCGCAGTTCGGCGGCGCGGGCGCGAATCCGCCCTTCATTGCCCAGCAGCATCGGGGATCGCGATCTTCTCATCGATGAGAATCTGCGAGGCGCGCAGGATCTTGCCCTCCTCGCCCTCGGTGAAGACGATACGCTGGGGATTAGTCTGCGCGCGGTTGATCATGCCGCGCATCACGCCGTGCGCAGTGCCCAGGCGGCGTTCCAGTTGTTCGCGATATTGGCGTATGTCGACGGGCACTTGCGCCACGCCGCTATCCATGGCGGCCTGCGCCACCGCGGACGCTTCCCAGATGAGGACGCGCGGGTCGAAGGGCTTCGGGATGATGTACTCGCGGCCGAATTCGATGCGATCCACGTCGTAGGCGCGCAGCACCGAGTCGGGCACATCTTCTTTGGCCAGTGCGGCGAGGGCGCGCGTGGCCGCCAGTTTCATCTCGTCATTGATGGTGGTGGCGCGCACGTCGAGGGCGCCGCGGAAGATGAACGGGAAGCCGAGGACGTTGTTCACCTGGTTGGGGTAGTCCGAGCGGCCGGTGGCTACGATGGCATCGGGACGGGCCGCGAGCGCGACATCGTATGCGATTTCGGGATCGGGATTGGCGAGGGCGAAGATGATGGGGTTGGGCGCCATCTTCATTACCATCTCGGGCGTCACGGCACCGGCGCTGGAGAGACCGAAGAAGACATCCGCGCCATCCAGCGCCTCTGCCAGAGTGCGGGCTGGGGTGCTCGAGGCGTAGCGGGCTTTGTAAGCGTTCATGCCTTCAGTGCGGCTCTGGAAAATCACGCCCTTGGTGTCGCACATGACGATGTTTTCCAGGCGCACACCGAGATTGATGTAGTGCGCGGCACAGGAGATGGCGGCGGCGCCGGCGCCGTTGAAGACGATGCGGATCCGGTCGATTTGCTTGCCGGCGAGTTCCAGGGCATTGAGCAGACCCGCGCCGGAGATGATGGCGGTGCCGTGCTGATCGTCGTGGAAAACCGGGATTTTCATGGTCTTCCGCAGCTCTTCTTCAATGTAGAAGCACTCGGGGGCTTTGATGTCCTCGAGGTTGATTCCGCCGAAGGTGGGCTCCAGCATCTGACAGGTCCGGATGATCTCGTCGGCGTTGGCAGTGGCGAGTTCGATGTCGAAGACGTCGATATCGGCGAAGCGCTTGAACAGAACGCCCTTACCCTCCATAACGGGTTTGCCGGCGAGCGCGCCGATGTTCCCCAGGCCGAGGACCGCCGTGCCGTTGGTCACTACGCCGACCAGATTGCCTTTGGAGGTGTATTTGTAGGCGAGGCTGGGATCGCGCTCGATCTCGAGACAGGGCACTGCGACGCCGGGAGTGTAGGCGAGGCTGAGATCTCGTTGAGTGCGGCAGGGTTTGGTCGGCAGGATGGACACCTTGCCGGCGGGAGAGGAGGAGTGGTACTCCAGAGCGTCTTCTGGACGGATGTGCATGGTCGTATAGCTCTCTAAGAGAAGTATACTCCTTTATCTGAAATCACACATGGAAAAATTTCAGTGTTTTACCTGATTACATACACCCATGTGCCTGTGGCATTAATCAACTATTAGGACTCAATAGTCTGAAATGATGTGGGCCAGATTGAGCCGGCGCCCGCGGACACAAACTCGAAGCCGCCCCGCTTCGCACCCACCGGATAGAAAAAGAGGTTTCCTTCCAATGCAAAGTCGGCAATCGACCAAGAAGTTTTATCAAACACTCTACTTCCGCGTCATCGTAGGAATTCTCCTCGGGGTCATATTGGGTGTGTTCTACCCCAAGACGGCTGTGCAGATGCAACCCCTGGGCGAAGGGTTCATCAAGCTGATCCGCATGATGATCGGGCCCGTCATTTTCTTTACCGTCATCGTGGGCATCGCCAGCATTGGCGACATGCGCAAATTGGGCAGGGTGGGGCTTAAGGCGCTGCTGTATTTCGAAGTGGTGACGAGCATTGCGCTGGTCATCGGGCTGGTCGTTGTCAAAGTGATCCAACCGGGCGCGGGGATGAACGTCAATCCGGCCACGCTCGATGCCAAGGCGATCGCGCAATATGCGGAGAAGGGCCACCATTTGGGTGGCGTGGATTTCATCATGGGCATTATCCCGAATACCTTCGTGGGGGCCTTCTCGGATGGGGTGATCCTGCAGGTCTTACTGCTGGCGATACTGGTGGGCCTGGCACTTGCAGCGCTGGGGCAGGGAAAAACAATGATCGCCGGGTGCGACAAGATCGCTCACTTGATGTTCGGGGTGATTGGATTGATCATGCAGGCGGCGCCGGTGGGAGCGTTCGGCGCCATGGCCTTCACCATCGGCAAGTATGGGCTGAAGACGCTTCTTCCGTTGGCGAAGCTGATGGCGTGCGTTTATATCACGAGCATCTCCTTCGTATTTGTGATCCTCGGCTCGATTGCGTTGATGCACGGCTTCAGCGTCTGGAAGTTTATCAAGTACATCAAGGAGGAGCTGCTGATCGTGCTGGGAACGTCCTCATCGGAATCGGTGCTGCCGCGCATCATGGTGAAGATGGAGGCGTTGGGTTGCTCGAAATCGGTGGTCGGGCTGGTGATCCCATCGGGCTATTCTTTCAATCTCGATGGCACGTCCATCTACTTGACGATTGCCGCGATCTTCGTCGCGCAGGCCACGAATACGCATTTGACGGGGGCGCAGGAAGCGTTCTTGTTGCTGATCCTCATGTTGAGTTCGAAGGGCGCGGCGGCGGTGACTGGCGGCGGATTTATCACCCTGGCGGCCACTTTGCAGGCGATCGGGACTGTGCCAGTAGCGGGTCTGACACTGCTGCTCGGCGTGGATCGCTTCATGTCGGAAATGCGCGCGCTCACCAACCTCGTAGGTAACGGCGTGGCGACCATCGTGGTCGCGAAGTGGGAACGGGAACTGGATGTCGAACGGATGGAGCGCGTCCTGGATGGGGATATCGAAGTTACCGACAACAGTCTGCTGGCGGCAGCGGCAGCAGTCGAAATGGTGCCGTTCGTCGACCATCCGGGAGTGGTTGCGGCAGGGGATTGAAAGACGGTGCCTGACCCCATTTTCCGGGGGCTCGTTGTTTTAACTGATTGACTAAGGTGTTTTTACTGTGGAAATATGCTACTTATTAGGATAATAGAGTCTTAAATTATGAATTGGACCCAAATCTACACTCCAGTCGCCGGTAGCCTTGGACTTTCTGCGCTGGTTGCCGCACTGCCGGTAGTAGTACTTCTCGGGCTGCTCGCGTTTGGCCATGTCAAAGCACACTGGGCCGCCCTGTCCGGACTCGCCGCATCTTTGGGCGTTGCCATCCTGATCTTTGGAATGCCGGCGCAACTGGCCGGACTCGCCGCCCTCATGGGCGCCGCCTATGGACTCTTCCCGATCGGCTGGATCGTTCTGGGCGCTATCTTCGTCTACGACGTCACCGTCAAATCCGGCGATTTCGAAGTGGTCAAGGACACTATCGCCGGAATCGGCAGCGACCGGCGGGTTCAGGTGCTCCTCATTGCGTTTTGCTTTGGAGCCTTCATCGAGGGCGCAGCCGGGTTTGGCACGCCCGTCGCCATCTCCGCCGCGATGCTTATCGGTCTCGGCTTCCGGCCGTTGCAAGCCGCGGGTCTGGCGTTGATCGCGAACACCGCCCCAGTGGCCTTCGGCGCATTGGGTATCCCCGTCATCACTCTCGCGACCGTCACCGGGCTGCCGGTCGACCTTCTCAGCGCGATGGTGGGACGCATCCTCGTATTGTTCTGCCTGGCAGTGCCGTTCTGGGTGATCTGCACCATGTGCGGCTGGAAGAAGATGATGGAAATCTGGCCCGCCTGCCTGACGGTGGGAGTGACATTCGGCGGCACCCAATACGTCATCAGCAACTATATCGGCCCCTCGCTGGCGGCGATTGGAGCCTCCGTGGTCTCCATGTTGGCCTTGGTGGTGCTCCTGAAATTCTGGCAGCCGCCCACCATCTGGTCATTCGATCACGAGAGCGAGGCGGAGCGCGCCAATGAGCATGCCAACCGCCGGGTCTATTCGGGCGGCCGCAAATTGAAAGCTTGGATGCCCTGGATCCTGCTCTCGGTATTCGTCTTCGTCTGGGGCCTGACGCCGGTGAAGACCTTCCTCAACGGCGGACCGAAAACGAACCCCAACTTCCTGAGCGGCGTCTCCTCCGTCAACCTCACGGTTCCCATGCTGCACAAAGCGGTGATCCGGACCGTGCCAGTAGTTTCCAAAGCCACGCCCGAACCAGCGATCTTTGTCTTCAATTGGGCCTCGGCGACCGGCACCAGCCTGATGCTGGCGGGAATCCTGGGCGGATTGCTGGCGGGCTTCACCCCGCGGAATCTCTTCTGGATCTTCCTGGGGACGCTGAAACGCATTCGTAAGTCTCTCCTCACCATCGCGGCCATGCTCGCTCTTGGGTACTCGACTCGCTTCGCCGGGCTCGACGCCACCATGGGCCTTGCCTTCGCGAGCACTGGCGTGCTGTTCCCCTTCTTCTCTCCGTTGCTCGGCTGGCTGGGAGTTGCATTGACCGGTAGCGACACCTCTTCCAACGTGTTGTTCGGAGGACTGCAGCAGATCACAGCGCGGCAGGTGGGTGTGCCTGCCGTGCTGGCCGCTGCGGCCAACAGCGCGGGCGGTGTGATGGGCAAAATGATCGACGCGCAAAGCATCGTGGTCGCCGGTGTGGCCACCGGACAGCAAGGCAACGAAGGAAGCATTCTGCGCTATGTCTTCCTGCACAGCATCGTGCTGGCCGCACTGGTTGGGGTGGTCGTATTTCTGATGGCTTATGTATTCCCATGGATGATTCCTGTGGTGACGAAGTGAACACAGTTCGCACCGCCATAAACGACGAAAAGGACAGGTATATTGAAATGTTAAAAACTATCCTCCGTAGGACGCTGCCAGGCGTGCTCGGTTGCGTTCTGATGCTCGCGCTCGTTCCCGCGCCCGCTTCGGCCCAACTCCAGATCAAAAACGAAGATGTCACGCTCAAGTTCGGTATCCAAGGACAGTTCTGGGCCGATTGGACGCAGGATTCTACGGCCCCTTCCGCCGGACCGCAAGGCTATGCCCAGAACTTCTATCTACTGCGCGCGCGCCTGATGTTGGGCGGCAACATCGGGGAGAAGATCAGCTTCTTCTTCCAGACGGACGATCCGAAACTCGGACTGTCGCCCGCCGGCGCTTCCACCACCAAGAGCTTGACCACGGGCTTTGTGTTGCAGGACGCCTGGATGGAATACAAGGTGAGCAAATATCTGCAAATCGCCGCCGGCGAGATGCTGGTGCCGGTTTCCCGCCAGGCGCTGCAATCCACTCTCAGCTTCTACACCATCAATATCAGCCCGGTGTCCACCATCTCCAATAGCGCGACGTACGAATCGGCGCTACGCGACATGGGTGTGCAGGCTCGCGGATATTTCTTTAACGACCGCTTGCAATACCGCGGCGGCATTTTCTCCGGCGAGCGCGATGCCAACGGGCGCAACGCGCTGCGGCCGGCACTGTACCTGCAATACGATTTCTTCGACCGCGAGAAAGAGTACGCTTATGCCGGCACAGCGCTCGGCAAACGCAAGATCCTGGCCATCGATGTAGGCGGCGACAAGCAGGGCAGCTATCGCGAGATGTCGGCGAATATCGCCAGTGACACGCCGGTGAACGGCGGAGATGAAGTCGGCTTCAATATTCAGACGCTTCACTTCGATGGCCGGAATAAGTTTCTCTCCATACCCGACCAGAACAACTTCCTGGCCGAAGGATCGTACTACATCCACAAGGCCAAGATCCAGCCGTTTGCCAAGTTCGAGACCCAGGACTTCGTGGCGGCAGTCAATGGCACGAAGGACATCAACCGCTACGGCGTGGGCGCGAACTACTACATTCGCGGACAGAACCTGAAGTGGACCGCGCAATACACCCGGGCCCTCCCGCAGAACGGTTCCACCATCCGACCCAGCAACGAATTCACCATGCAATTGCAGATGTTCTACTTCTAGCGACGTGGCGCAGGCGATCACGCCTTCCGTGCGATCGCCTGCGCTACACAGAGAGGGGCGTCCATGCTTGATAAAGCGGTGATTGAACAGTTGAAGGCAATTGTGGGCGACGTCCTGACCAGGAAAGTCGATCTGGTCACCTATTCCTACGATGCCACGGCCGACGTGCCGCGCCAGATCCCAGATGTAGTGGTGCTGCCCTCGAACACAGAGCAGATCCAACAAATCGTGAACCTGGCACGCACGCACGGGATTCCCATCTATCCTCGCGGCGCCGGCACCAACCTCAGCGGCGGCGCGATTCCTCTCAACGGCGGGATCGTCCTCTCCTTCCAGAAGATGAACCGCATCCTGGACGTGGATGCGCAGAATCTTACTGCCACTGTGCAGCCCGGTGTCGTGATCCAGGCGCTCAATAATGCCGTTTCGCCTCACGGACTGATCTATCCGCCCGACCCCGGAACCGTGAACACCGCCACTATGGGAGGTTCGGTGGCCGAGAACTCGGGCGGCCTGCGCGGCCTGAAATACGGCGTTACCAAGCACTACGTAATGGGGATGGAAGTGGTGCTGGCTAACGGCGATAAGGTGCGCTTCGGCGGCAAGACCGTCAAGAATGTCACCGCCTACGATTTTGCCAGCCTGTTTGTCGGTTCCGAAGGCACGCTGGGCATCATCACCGAAATCACCGTCAAGTTGATTCCCGCTCCGCGCTTCCGCCGCACCATGCTGGCCACTTTCCAGACTATCGAGGATGCAGGCAACACCGTCGCCGGAATCATTCAGGCGCAGGTGATTCCCGCCACGCTCGAAATCCTGGACCGCAAAACCATCGAAACCGTGGAGGCTTACGCACACGTTGGACTCAACACCGAGGCCGAGGCGCTGCTACTGATTGAAGTGGATGGCATGGCGGACGCGGTGGTGGAACGCGAGGCCCACGACGTGATCGCGACAGTAGCCGCCAATCACGGTGTGCTGCGGCTGGCTACTTCCGACGCCGAGCGCGATCAGCTTTGGGCGGCTCGCCGCGCCGCGCTACCGGCTCTGGCCGCTCTGAACAACACGGTGATTCTGGAAGACGCAACAGTGCCGCGCAGCCGCATCACCGAGATGCTGGTGGCGTGCGGCAATATCGGCCGAAAGTACAACCTGGTGCTGGGCACGTTTGGACATGCCGGCGACGGCAACCTGCACCCCACCATCCTGGCGGATCGCAACAACCTGGACGAGATGGCGCGGGTTCACAAGGCTGTGGCGGAGATTTTCGAGACCGCGCTGCGCTTCGGTGGGACGCTTTCCGGAGAGCATGGCATCGGCATTGCCAAGATGAAGTTCCTGGGCGGCGAGATCGGCGATAGCGGGCTCAACCTGATGCGCAGTATCAAGGATGCGCTCGATCCGACGCACCTGTTCAATCCCGGTAAACTGATACCTGCGCGCGAGGCAGTTTATGCGCGGCGATGAAGCGGCAGGCCTCGACGTTTTCCCGGACGTTCAGGCTGAAGTCGACAAGTGCATGCGCTGCGGCTTTTGCATGTCCGTCTGCCCCGTCTACGCCACCGAGAAGGACGAAGCAGCGGTAGCACGCGGCAAGATCGGCATTGCCGAGGCGGTGATGGCAGGCGACCTGGCGCTGGACGATCAGGAAGTGATCGACACGCTGTTCAATTGCCTGGTCTGCAAGTCGTGCATGCAGAACTGCCCTTCGGGCGTGCGCTTCGATTCCATCATTCTGGGATTGCGCGCCGCCGTAGTGAAGAAGAACGGCCTGCCGTGGTTGAAGGCCACCATTTTCAGCGCGCTCAAGGAGCCGTCCGCAATGGATGCCGGCATGAAGGTAGGCGGCCGCCCTCGATGGCCTGGTATTCCGCAGCCACCCACGCCTGCGCGCCATGTCGCCGCGCTCACCCTTCGCGATTCTGGGTAGGGAAGCCGGTCTCGATTCCAACCGCCTCTTTCCCGCGCCTACCACCAACCCTTTGCGCGACCGCGTTCCGGAGACCATTCCGGTGAACCGGCCCGTCACTCGGGCGGCCTTTTTCACCGGTTGCTCCTTCAACTACTTCTATCCCTCCACCGGTTCCGATCTCATCGAAGTGCTGACCGCCAACCGCGTGGAGGTGGTGGTCCCCAAACAGCAGCAGTGCTGCGGAACTCCAGTGCTGGTGCACGGCGATCGCGATACGGCGAAGATACTGGCGAGAAACAATCTCGACGCCATGGAGAAGTCGGGCGCGGAATACATCGTTACGGGCTGCGGTTCGTGCGGCAGCGCCTGGCAGCACCAGTTCCCGGACCTTCTGCAGGACGATCCGGGCTACGCGGAGAAGGCCTCCAGGTGGAGTGCGCGGACGTTCGATATTTCCACCTTCCTGACCAAGATTGTTCACTACCGCCTGCCGAGCGGCCAGGTGGATGCGGTAGTGACGTATCACGACCCCTGCCATTTAAAGAAGTCGATGAAGGTATTCCGCGAGCCACGCGAGATTCTGCGGTGCATCCCGGGCGTGATGCTGAAGGAGATGGCGCAGCCCGACGCCTGCTGCGGCAGCGGCGGCTCGTATGTGCTGACGCATTTTGAAACCTCGTCCGACATCGCAGCGCGGAAGGCGGCGGACGCGGCTGCCACGGGGGCCAGCACCGTCACCACCGGATGCCCGGCGTGCATGATGCAACTTCTCGATAGCATGCATCGCGCCGGGGGCAAGCAGAAGGTGAGGCACTACATTTCGCTGCTGGCGGAATCGTATCGCCGGGAGAAAACACCGAATGACAGCGTTGTTTGAGACGTTCAAGACCCGCGCCGAGGCGGTCAGCGCGGAGGTTCACCGCTATGCCACCAAAGCGGAGGCACTCGGCTTTATCGCGGGGTTCCTGCGCGCCGAGAATGTCGGCGAAACCGGGTCCGTTTGGGCGAGTGACTCATTTTTGGCCAGCGGGGAGATGCGCGACCTGTCGCAGGCATTGTCCGGCTTGAGCTTCGAGGTCACACGCGAACGGGCGGCGGCCGCCCGTGTGGGAATCAGCGAGTTGGAGTGGGCCATCGCGGCGACGGGAACGCTGGTGACGGATGCCGCTCCGGTGGCACGGCGGCTGGTGTCCACGCTTCCGGCGATTCATTTGGCGATCGTGCCGACGAGCGGAATTCAGCCCGACATGGCGTCGGTTTTTGCCCGGCTCAGTCCCGCGCAAAGCGGGTACATTTCGATGATCACGGGTCCGAGCCGCACCGCCGATATCGAGCGCGTCCTCACCATTGGGGTGCACGGTCCATCGCGACTGGTGATCGTGTTTGTGGATGAGGTGGGGAGAAACCGATGAGCACGGCATTCAAGGAGTCCATCCATTCGGCAGTGAACAACGCCAACCTCACTGGCGCGCTCGGACGGTTTTCGGAAGCGTACCGGGTAAGCCGCGCGAAGGCGTACGAGGGCATCGATTTCGAGGAAGTGCGCTGCCGCATCGCGGAACTGAAGGGCTACGCCGCGTCCCACTTGGACGAACTGGCCGAGATCTTCACGAAGAACGCCGAGGCTCGCGGTGCCAAGGTCTTCCGCACCAAAGACCCGCAGGCCGTGAACGATTACATCCTCAACCTGGCCAAGGCGAACAGCGTGAAGAGCGTGGTGAAGTCGAAGTCGATGGCTTCGGAGGAGATCCATCTCAACGCGCATCTGGAAGCCGCCGGGATGAAGGTGAGCGAGACCGATCTGGGCGAGTGGATTGTGCAACTGGCCGGTGAGCGGCCGTCGCACATGGTGATGCCCGCCATCCACATGACCAAGGAGCAGGTGGCCGAGGTCTTCAGTAAAGAGGTGAACCAGCGGCTGGCCGCCGACATTCCGGCGCTCGTGAAATTGGCCCGCCAGGAGCTGCGGACCAAGTTTCTGAATGCAGAAATGGGGATCTCCGGCGCGAATATCGCGGTGGCGGAGACGGGCAGCATCGTGATCATCACCAACGAAGGTAATGCCCGGCTGGTGACCACGCTGCCGCAGACACACGTCGCCATTGTCGGCGTGGAAAAGCTGGTGGCGCATTTCGACGACGTACTGCCCATTCTGACGGCGCTGCCTCGGAGTGCTACGGCGCAGTTGCTGACCAGCTATGTTTCGATCATCACCGGGCCTTCGCCCAATACCGACGGCAGCTTGAAGAACCTCCACATCGTGCTGATGGACAATCATCGCACCGATATGTCGGACGACCCTATGTTCCGCGACGCGCTGCAGTGCATCCGCTGCGCGTCCTGTTTGAACGTCTGCCCCGTCTTTCGCCTGGTGGGCGGACACGTTTTCGGCAAGACGTATACCGGCGGCATCGGCACCATTCTGACGGCGTGGTTCGACGAGTTGAAGAAGTCGGAGGACATCCAGGGCCTGTGCATACAGTGCGGCAACTGCGTGGACGTGTGCCCGGGCAAGGTGCCGATTCCCGACATGATTCTGGAATTGCGCCGGCGGCTCGCGAAGCAGGAAGGACAGTCGCTGCAGGAGAAAGCGGCGTTCTCCATCGTCAACAACCGGCGGGTGTTCCACGGCATTTTGCGCGCGGCATCGAAGGTGCAGAAGCCGTTCGCGACGGACGGCATGATTCGCCATCTGCCGATGTTCCTTTCAGGCCTGTGCGAGTTCCGCAGTCTGCCGGCCGTGGCCGATGAGCCCTTCCGCGACCGGTTCCGGAAGATCGAGCAGCCGCACTCAGAAGAGAAGGCTGCGTTCTACGCCGGCTGCCTGATCGATTTCGCCTATCCCGAAACCGGGGAGGCGGTGGTCAAGGTTCTGAACAAGGCCGGTATCGAGGTGGTGTTTCCCGAGGAGCAGACTTGCTGTGGCGCGCCGGCTCGTTTCAGCGGAGCTTATGAAGTGGCGGCCGGCAACGCTACGTCGAACATTGAGGCTTTGCTGCGAGACGACGTTCGCTACGTGGTCTCTGCTTGCCCCACCTGCACCGTCGCGCTGAAGCACGATTTCGTGAAGACCTTCGAAAGTCTCGGCATGACCGGTGAGATTGCGCGCGCCTCCGAGCTCGCGGCGAAGGTGGTGGATTTCTCCAGCCTCGTCAAGAGACTGGTGGATGAGGGGCGGCTGACTTTAAAGGAAGGACAGCAGCTTGGCAAGATCACCTATCACGATTCCTGCCATCTGAAGAAGACCCTGAAGGTGCATCGCGAACCGCGCGAGCTACTGGGCTTGGCGGGTTACGAGGTGGTGGAGATGTACGAAGCCGATATGTGCTGTGGCATGGGCGGCTCGTACTCGTTGAAGCTGCCCGAGATCTCGGCGCCCATTCTGCAGCGCAAGCTCACGAACATCGCGAAGACGGGCGCCACGATCGCGGCGATGGACTGTCCCGGCTGCGCCATGCAGATTCGCGGCGGCCTGGATAAATCGGGCGGCGCGATCGAAGTGCGGCACACCGCGGAATTGATCGCCGACCGGTTCGAATAAGCTCTCTCACTTTGCGTTCGCCCGGTGCGCTCTTCGTTGCGCACCGATGCGGGCGGAAAACCCGTCCGCCCTCCAGGCAAACGTTCATTTTCCTCGGTGGATTCCGCAAATCTAAATAGAGGGCCTGCGGTCCCCCGATGGAGATGGACTTTTCGAAATGCCGAAGACAATTGTCGTGCAGCCTGGAGACTGCTTGATCAACGTCAGTCAGCAGGAGGGATTCTTCTGGGAGACGGTTTGGAACCATCCTCAGAATTCTGAACTGCGGGACAGCCGGAAACACCTCAATATCGTCAAGGCCGGCGATGAGATCTTCATTCCGGATCGAACCATACAAGTATTGCCGCGACCCACGGACCAGTTACATCGGTTTGTGAAGAAGGGCGCGGCTAAGTTCACACTGACGCTGCTCGACCTGGGTGTGCCACGCGCGAACCAGCCTTATGCGCTGATGGTCGATGGCAAGTGGAAGAAAGGGCAGACGGATGGGAACGGGACGCTCAGCGAATCGATCCGGCCGGGCGCACGTGAAGGGCTACTGCTGGTGGGCGAGATACAGGAGGAGATCACGGTCGATTTCGGCTACATCGATCCCATCGAAGAAATCAGCGGCGTGAAAAGCCGCCTAAAGAATCTGGGGTTCTACGAGGGCCAAATCGATGACGAGATGACTCCGGAGACCACCGCCGCGATTGCCGAATTCCAGCGAATGATGGAGCTTCCCGGCGAAGGGAAACTCGATGACCCAACGCGCGCCGCGCTGGTGGACGCGCACGAGGGCTGAGTCATGGCGATACCACTCGAAAGCAAACCTAACCTCGTGCTGGGCGTGAGCTACGCCGAACAGAAGGACGACGCGCCTCCTGGTTTGGTCTGGCGCAAGGTGAAAGCGGGCGAAACGCTTGGCAAAATCGCAGACGAGTATGGCATCCACTGGATCGACCTGGCGCTTTACAACTGGAACACCTCCGAGCCCAAAGAGATCAACTGGTACCTGCATCATTTCGTCGGCTGTACCAAGAACAACGGCATGACTTACAGCTTCACCGGGCAGGAAAAGGCAGATGTCGGGGAAGGCGGTTGGTTGCTGGTCCCGGACCTGCCGCCGGATCTGAAGAAGGGCCCCCCGCGGGCCGTCGCAGCGGTGCGCAACGGCAGTGCGACCCTCGACACGAAGCTTCAAGTCGAGGTGGTCGACTGGCGCTCGGGCGGAAATCATGTGCCTGTTACGGGCAAATGGCTATATGTCTTTTCTGGGAATGGGGTCGATTTCGGCCAGAAGTGGGAACCGAAGTTCGAGCCGCGGCCGAACTCCGACGCTATGCCCGGCCCCGAGCCGAACACCGCTTTCAAACGCGCTTTCCCCGGTATGCTTCCGATCGCCAACTGCGCCACGAAGTTGGAATACGAGATCATGATCACGGCCAGCGGCGGGCCAAGCGCCGGCTTGCGATCGGCTCTGACGGGGTTAAACGATGAGCAGGGCGACCCTTACTATAAACCTGGGTCGAATTGGTATTTCCTTTCCGGCCCTGCTTTAAACAATGCTGCGCACGAAGGCCGCGACAAGCGCACCACTCATGCCTTTCGCAATATCAAGCTGGTAACTGTCGATCTCAAGCAAAATAAGCGCTACTACTTCCTCTTGAGTCCCGTGCAACTCGGCCCCGTCGCTCTTCAATATGCGATGGCAAACTCGCAAGGTCTCACGCCTTTGCTGGCGCCGGGTATGAATGGAAAGGAATGGGACCCGGACAACCCCCTTGGGCCGTCGAGCCAAACGTTCATTGGGCCGACGGTGGACGACATCAAGAAAAACCCGATCCGTCTGCCGGTCGTCGATCCCTATGCCTGGGCCGAGGATCTCGAAAGGCGTAACTTTCAGCACTATCTCGGAAAGTATGTCGAATGGCTCGGAATCAACTCGCAAACTTCCGATAAAAACCAAACGATCGGCCAATTAACGGCCGAGACGGGATGGACTCTCGACCATCTCTACATTGCGCAAATCCTTAAGGCGGTGCGGGACCATTATCCCGACCCGAAAAAAATCGACAAGCAACTGAAGGACGCGGCCAAATGGAAAAGCGATCTCGAGAAATGGGATACGCAACTCACCCAGCGCGACGCCGAAATCAACGCTAACGCGCACCGCAGCCTGATCCAGTTGATCGACTGGCTCAACGGCCCCGGCCACACCATCATCGAGACCGCGATCCTCAAAGACGCCAATATCTCCAGCCTGCAGGACGCCATCGACGTGGCGCGCGGCGTTGTCCACTGGGCGGATTGCACCGAACACATGGTTGTCCTCGAGCCCGGGGTGGCGTATCTGCGCGAGATGTTCAGCAAACCCGGCTCCGTCCCAACCGACGTTGTGATTCACAACCTCAGTCCCGATGGCCCTGCGGTGAAGATCACCGAGACCGGTCAGATCGGGCTCAGGCTTGGGCTCCCATGGGCCATCCAACTAATGGCGCTCAAGGACTTCACTTCACCGCCGCCTAACATCGGCGCCGCCACACGGCGCGATTATCTCATCAGTCTGGCGGAATTCCAGGCCGTGCGCCGCGATAAGCTGATCAAGCTTTGGAACGATTCCAACATTGCGTCGGCTGAGTTCCGGCCGGCGAAGTTAGATCCCACTCTGGGCCCAACGGGAGGCGTGCTACTCGGCGCGGCGGTAGCAAACGCGTTTCTTGATGTCGGCGACAAGATTACCAACTATGTCTGCACAAAAAAATCGAAACATACCGGCGCGGCGTCCCTCGAAGAATATGTTCAGGCACGGAAAGCCCTTAAGGGCGCAACCCTGACGCTCAATTATTCGTTGAAGAGCCTGGCGCTATTCCTCAATGGGTGGAACTTATACAACGCCATCACGACGGCGCGCTACGATTACCAGACCAACCAGATGACTGTCGGTAGGGCCAGTTACCTGCAGAGCATCGCCGGGGCAACCGCCGCGGTGCAGGACGTCCTGGCGGAAGTGGGCAACCTTGCTAAGAGCCAGCTTCTGCAGAATATCTTCCCGCAGTACCTGACCACTGGCGGATCGCATTACCACTTCGAAGGCAAGGCGATTTCGAGCACGATCGGCAGGAACTTCGCCAGACTGAATGCCCTGGCCATGATCATCGTCGGCGTCACGACGATGATCACCATGGACCAAAGCTACGATACAGCCCACAAGCGGGGTGATTACACAGCGGCGACACTTTATAAGGTGGGTTACTGGGCAGGTGGCGTGATGGCTGTTAGCGGGCTTAGCCTGGGCCTTTCGCTGATGGAGGTGGGCGGCATATTTACCTCTACCGGCGCCGGCGTCTTCATTGGGGTTGTATTCTTTGCAGTGGGCAGCATCGTCGCGGCCATCGCCAGTTTTGTGGCGTGGAAGACCTCTTCCGACGAGTATGAAGTCTTCGCGCGCAAATGCTTCCTGGGCTCGCAAGGAAATGAAGAACCGCGCTTCGGGTCGGATCCGGATAGTTGGACGAATGCCGCTCCGACCGGCGCCGATACCTGGCCGCTCGACAAGCAGAAGCGGGCGATTCACAATCTGCTCGGCCGGTTTTCGGTGAAGACTTCGTATGAAGAGATGAACATGGCCACCGACCTTACGCCTACGATCAGGTATGAAATCACGCCCAGGCTGTTTAAGCCTTGGTGCTCGCTCGAAGTCGCGATGCACTACCAATATGGCGGGCCGTCGCGAGCCGTGGCTAAGTTCGTGTGGAATCCGGGCGCGCCGGACACGGGCGTGACCCGGCCTGTGGAACGCACGGTCAAGGGTATTTTCGATCCTGAAAGATCCTCCATCACGTTCCTCGCAAACAAGGACTTCACCGTTAATTCCATCCACGTTTTCGCCGGCGCCCTGGATTACGACCTGCAATACGGCAAGCTCCTGACGACGGTCACGGTCTGCTACCCGGATCTGCCCAATGTGATTCGCACACGCAAGTTCGTGATGGAAGGTTACCACCGCCTCAATCCCGGTGTCGGAGTCGATTTCCCGATTGGGGACCCTACGTATTCAGACGGAGTCGACGTGGATTCGAACACGGAGGAAAGCGAGTTGTTCGAGTAGGCTAGTTACCGCTGCCGATGGTTTCTTTGAGGCGTGCGATCTCGCGGCTCAATCGGCGCTGGCGGTTCGCCAGAGACACTACGTAGAGCGCCAGCACTGTCCAGGCCAGAGCGATTCCGTAGAAGATTTCAGAAGGCATGAACGGTCCTCCTCAATGAATCGATTTCGCGGCGAGATTCTTCCTGGCGCATGCGTACTACGGTAAGTGCGGCCGCCAGCAGCAGAAATCCAACTGCGGAGACGGATGGCGCCAAGGGCATGGGCGGCTGCGGATGGCGGGCGCACCAGCGGACCACGGCGTAGGCCACGATCGGGATATCGAAAAAAGCGAAAATCGAGAATACCGCTGAGAATACGGCCCTCTGCGTCGGCTCTTCGACCGCGTGCCGCAGGATCAGGTAGCCCACATACAAGAGGCCGCAGGCCAGCGCTGCCGAGAGCGTCGGGTTCCAATCCCACCAGCGGCCCGAAACTGTATGCTCGGCGACGGCGCCCGCTCCCAGACTGCCGGCCAGCATCGCGAGACCGACTTCGATGGCCGCTACCGAGATGGAATCGTATTGGAATTGGCGAGTGCGCAGGAAACACGCGCTCGCGATCACGGCGAGGACGGCGCACAGACACGCCACTATGCCCATGGACGTATACACGCTTCAACCTACCAGAACCGTCTCCACCAGCACCAGCGAAACGGCGGTGTAGACGATGTCGAAACCCACCAGCATCTTCAGCCACTCCATGTTGCCGGGGGCGATGGGGTTTCCGATTGCCAGGTCCGTGGTGAGGCGCATGGCGCTCATCAGGGCCGGCACCATGATGGGGTAGGTCAGCATCGGCAGCATCACTTCGCGCAGGCGGATGTTGACGGTGAGCGCGCTGAAGATGGTGCCGATGACGGTCATACCCCAGGTGCCGAGCACGATCACCATGAACAGGGCGGGGAATTGCAGGGTCCAATGCACGTTGTAAAAGATGCCGAAAACGGGCAGCGCGACCACCTCGACGGCCAGCACCAGCACGAAATTCGCGAAGGCTTTGCCGAGGAAGAGGGCGCTCGACGAGATGGGCGCGGCGATCAGGGCATCGAGGCAATCGTTGGGTAGTTCGCGGGCGAAGCTGCGATTCAAGATGAGCGTGCCGGCGAAGGCGAAGGCGATCCAGAGCAGGCCGCCCGAGATTTCGCGGGTGGTTTCGTCCGAGGGATCGAACGCAAAGCTGAACATGAGCAGGATCACCAGCGCGAAGGCGAACGAGGCGTTGATGGCTTCCTTGGTGCGAAGTTCAGCGCGCAGGTCCTTAACGGTGACTACCCAAATCTGGCGGAGAAAATCCATCACCCCTCGCCGTAGCGTGCATACACATAACCGGGATCGGCAACCATTTCCGGCGTGGACGGGCCGAAGAATGCCACCTGACCGCGGCTGAGCATCGCGACGTGCGTGGCAAGCTCGAGGGCTTCCCGCAACTGGTGGGTCGACATGACGATCGTTTTACCTTCGGCCAACGCTTCGCGCAGCAAACGCTGCAGCACTGCGATGGCTTTGTCGTCGAGCGCAGTGAAGGGCTCGTCGAGCAGGAGCACCGAAGGCTCGTGCAGAAAGGCGCGGGCGACGGCGAGACGCTGCCGCATACCGCGGGAAAACTCGCGGACCAGGCCGTTGGCAACGCGCGCCAAGCCGGTGCGGTCTAGCCACTCCAGGGCCGATTTGCGCGGATTGGGCAAGTCGTACAGCTTGCCGAAGAGCATCAGATTCTCGATGGCCGACAACTCGTCGTAGACCGAGATGCCGTGGCCGATGAAGCCCATCTTGCGGCGTGTGGCCGCCTCGCGCGGCTCGCTGCCCATGATCCGGACTTTGCCGCGTCCCGGGTGCGAAAAGCCTGCGATGATGCGGAGCAGCGTGGTCTTGCCGGCGCCGTTGCGGCCAATCAGGGCCAGGCACGAGCCCGGCTCCACCTGAAGCTTCACGTCGCGCAGGGCAGGGTAATCGCCGTAAAATTTCCAGACACTCTCAGCGGCTACCGCGCTCATGCGTCTCCTTCGAAGAGTCAGACGCGCGGTAGAGCAGCACGAAGCCCAGCGCCAGGATGCCCAGCGCCAGAACCATAATCGTCTTGGCCTGGCTGTTGACGCGAGGCATGATTTGTTCGATCTGCGGGCCGGTGTTGTCGGCTTGGTCCGGTCCCGCGGCGGCAGCAGGCGCGGCTGCTTCAACGCCGGTCAGGGTGATTTTGTAAGCATCCTTGGGCAGGCCGAAGATGTGTGCCTGGGTGCGCGGCTCCGTGCCCAGGTCGGTGAGGCCTTCACCCTGCAGTGTGACACCGTTGGGCGCGATCAGGTAAGTGTTGTCGTCCTTGCTGCCGATCTTGCCTTCGTAGGCATCGCCGGTATTGTACGGCACGGTGTAGGTGAGGTCGAAGCGCGTTTCCCCGGGCTTGATTTCGAACTTCGCGGTGTAGACGCCGGGCTTGCCGGTCTTTTCGGTGGGGACGGGAACGGGCATGCCGTCGGGCGCGGTGCCTTTCGCGTCGACTGTGCCGTTGGCTCCGGCGGGCAGGAAGAAGCGGATGGTTCCGTTTTGCGGATCGCTCCAGGTGGTCTTGCCGTCGTTCTTCACCAGCAGGGTTTCATTGACGGTCATCTGACCGCCGGCCGGCTCGAACAGCAGCATGTGCTTTGAGACCTTGGCGTCGCCCGGCTGCTTGCTGGCGTTGTAGACTTCGAGCGTAACGCCGGTAGTGGGCGTTCCCGCCGGCATGATTTTGTTGTACGTCACGCCGTCGATTTCCACTCGCACCATTTTGGGTCCTGGGGCCTGCGGATCTTTGGCGATAGTGAAATTACCTTGAGCGTCGGTCTTGGTGCTGTCGGCCGGTTCCATTCCGCCCTGCCCGAATTTGTAGAGCGTGACGGTGGTGTTGGCTTGCGGCTTGCCTGTGGTGCCGTTGGTGACGGTGCCGCTTACCGCAGCCAGTGCCGAGGAAGACAAAATCAATATCGGCACGATGGCCGCTATGGCGCCGGATTTTCGCATCATACTGTCACCGCCTTCATGGGCTTGCCGCATTCTCCGCAGAACTTCAGGTCCTTTTCGAAACTCGCTCCGCAACTGGGGCAGGTGAAGCCCGCTGGTTTCGATTTGGGCTGCGGTTGCGGCTTCGCTTGTGGTTTGGCTTGCGGAGCGCCTAGCCCGGCTTTGATCTGGTCGACTTCGGCCAGCACGGCGGCCAGTTCCTTTTGCAGGTCCTTCTTGGTGTTCTGGTAATCGGCGTCGGAGAGCTTCCCGAGGCGATATTCGAATTGCAGGTCGCGGAGGTTTTCGTAGATCGCGGTCTTGCGCTCGTCCAGGTGCGCGAACGGAGAGACCGGCTCCGGAGCGGGCAAATCCTTCGGCCTAACACCGAGGATGAACGCGATAACGGCGATCGCGATGACGCAAGTAATCGCTATAATCAATGCTTCTTACCAATCAGGCTTTTTACCACTCTGGCAATTCGCCAGTTGTTAGACGCTCGAAGGCTGGAGGAACTTCCGTCATTCACTCCAGGTCGGCGAGGTCCTTCTCAATCTGATCTTTATACTTCGCGAGCGCCGGGTCGTCCAATTCGACGGCCGGAGCATCCGCCGCTACCGGCCGCGGCCGGTAGGTCTTCTTCAGGAACACCCAGACCACCAACAGGCCCACTCCGGCTACGGCGTACGGCACCACCCAACCGAAGGCGCTGGGCGGCGCCAGGTAGATTCCCGGGCCGTCGTCGCGAACGAACGATTGGATGATCTGGTCATCCGACATTCCCACCGAGAGCATGCGGGCGATTTTTTCCTTCGCCGGTTTGGAGTGGCTGCACTCCAGCATGCTGCAGGTGGATACCGAATCCTTGCAGCCGCACAGGCACTGCAGGTGCGCGCCGACGCGCCGCACATCCGTGCTCGGTTTCTCCGAGGCAGTTTGCGACATCGCGGCGACGGCCAGCAAGCTGGCCAGTAAACTAATTCTGAACCGTTGCATGTTTCTTCGTGATGCCGACTTGGGCGCCTACCACTTCGGTGCGCGCGTACTGCATCTTAATCTTGCTGGGCACCAGGCAAGTAAGCGTGCCGCCGATCAGCACCAAGCCACCGATCCAGATCCAACTCACCAGCGGAAAGACATAAGACTGGATCACGGCGCGCTGGTTATCGTCCGACATGCCTCCGAAATTCAAATACAGATCTTCGTTGGGGCGCTGCCGGATTCCCACTTCGGAGGTGCTCTGGCGGCTGGCTTTATAGAAGCGCTTTTCCGGCTCCAGCGTGCCGAGCATCTCGCCATTCTTGAACACCTGCATGATGGCGCGATTCCAGGTGTAGTTTTCGTTGTCGCCCTGCTTCAGATCCGTCATGCGCAGCGTGTAAGTGCCGATCTTCATGCTGTCGCCGACATTCAATTCTTTCACTTCGCTCTGATTGAAGGCGTGGCCAGTGAAGCCGATGAACATGAGCACGATGCCCATGTGGACCAGGTAGCCGCCGTAGCGGCGCGTGTTGCGATGGGTCAATTCGACGATCGCCCTTGCCAGGTTCATACCATTCTTGGACGCGATGACGCTGGCGCCCTTGTAGAACTCGATGACGATGGTGAGCGCCACGAACAGGCAGAACCCGAACGAGACAATGGCGTAGAAGTTGCGCATGCCGGCCGCGAACAGGCCGACGGCCAGCAGCAACGAAGCGATACCGGGATATTGGAAGTTGCGGCGCAAGCTCTCGGCAGAGGTTTTGCGCCAGGCGAACAGAGGACCCACGCCCGTGAGAATCAGCAGAAAGAGGCCGATGGGCACCATCAGGCGGTTGTACCAATCGACGTCGAGCGAGATCTTGTCGCCCGAGACGGCTTCCGAGATTACTGGGAACAGCGTGCCCCACAGGACCGCGAAGCAGCTTGCCAGCAGGATCAGGTTATTGAACAGGAAGCTCGATTCGCGCGAGATGACACTCTCGAGCTGCGATTCGCTCTTCAGGTATTCCAGGCGGTCCAGGATCAGGTAGATGGTGGCCGCGATGCCGAGCGCCAGGAACGAGACGAAGTACTTTCCGATTTCAGACCGCGCGAACGCGTGCACCGATTGCACCACGCCCGATCGCGTGAGGAAGGTTCCCAGGATGCATAGGAAGAAGGTGGCCGACACCAGGACCATGTTCCACACCTTCATCATGCCCTTCTTTTCCTGCATCATCACGGAATGCAGAAACGCCGTTCCGCTGAGCCAGGGAAGAAGGGAAGCGTTCTCGACGGGATCCCAGCCCCAGTAGCCGCCCCAGCCGAGTACGTGGTATGCCCATGCTGCGCCCAGCATGACGCCGGTGCTTTGGAAGAGCCAGGTGACCAATGTCCAACGACGAGTGGTGAAGATCCAGGCATCGCCGGGCTGGCGCGTAATCAGCGAGCCGATAGCGAAGGCGAACGGCACGCAGAAGCCGACGTACCCGAGGTACAGCATGGGAGGATGGATGGCCATCGCGGGATACTGTAGCAGCGGGCTGAGGCCGTTGCCATCTGGGACGGCGACGATCAATTTGTCGGTCGCCAGCATCTGGAAGGGATTCGCGACGAAATTATTGAGGACGAGGAAGAAGGTCTGGACGGTGGTCATCACGCCGAGCACCCACGGCATCATGTCGCGATGCTTGCGGCGGTTGGTGAAGGCCACCACCGCGGCGTATGTAGAGAGCAGCCAACTCCAGAGAAGCAGCGAACCTTCCTGCCCACCCCACCACGCGGCGAACTTGTAGAGGGTGGGCATGGCGCGGTTGGAATGCTCGGCCACGTAGGCGAAGCGGAAATCGCCGGTCATCAGGGCGTAAACCAGAATGCTGGAGGCGATGGTGATCAGAGCCCACACCGCGTAGACCGCGCGCTCACCGCTAACTATCAGAAACGGCTTGTGTTTCACGCGTCCGATGACGGACGCAAGGGTGGCATAGATGGCCACGCAGAAGGCCAGCAGGATGGCCAGCGAACCCAGATTTTCCATATCCCCTCTCTAACTAGATCGCGGTTTTACCGGAGCCCTTGTTGATGTTGGGAACAGCCTGACCAGGCGCCATGCCCGGTTTGGACTCGTACTTGGATGCGCATTTGGCCTGAATGCGGGAGGCTCGGAACACGCCGTCGTGTCCCAGTTTGCCGTCAGCCAGCGCCTGTGCGCCGCTGCGGAATGTGTCCGGTAAGGGATCGCTGCCAAAATAGGCGACGTTGATGCGTTTGTCGTCCTGTTTAAGCACGAAGTGGACCTGACTACCGACGCGCTGAATGGAGCCGTCTTCGATATCACCGCCCACGCGGATGCGGGCGTTGTAAGCACGGTCGCCCATCTGGCCCAGCTCGGTAATGGTCTTGTAATAGGTCTGGGTGTCTTTGATGCCGGCCGAGGCGAGCCAAACCAGGGTGCCGACCACCACAACGATCAGGGCTGCGAACTTGCCGTATTTCTTCATACCATCCTCTTGAAATTAGAGTATACCCCGAAGAGATAACGGGATAATCGGACATTTTTGGGCTATTTTGTGGTGTTCCTCCACATACCCCCACGTGTGGGGAGTGCTGCTGAATGAAAGTGGGCGCGTTTCCATTCAATTTCCCGTAGGTCTGGAGATCCGGTCGATCACGAAGAACTCGCCAAGTCCTTGGGCTGGTTCGAGTTTCAAGCCGAGCTGCTTCTGGATGGCGGTGAAGATCGAGGGTCCGGGAGGATCCGGTAGCGCAGCTCCAGCGGCGGTCGGGGAACTGCCCTGAAAGTCGGGCATGGTTTCGTCGGGCGCGTATTCCAAGTGGAAATCGAACAGTCCCGCGACGCCAGTTTTGTTGATAACCGGGCGGTCGAGGCGCTGGCCGAGCGAGGTCTTGATGAAATCATCGATGCTCATGGCTCGCGCATCGATTGTGACGTTCGGTCCTTTACTGGCGCCGAAGGCGGCGATCCAGCGGCTGCCATCGCTGGGATCGGTGCCGCCGCAGTATTGCTGGCCCGGCGGCAACTTTGGGAAGGGCGGCGGCGGAAACTGCTCGAAAATCTTGAGATCGAGTGGCGTGCAGCTTCCTTTCTGAAACGGCTTCAGCTTGATGCCTCCCTTGGCCACCGTCAATGCATAGGCGGGGACCGGTTTGGTTTCGCGACGCATCTTTAGCTTGAAGCGCTCTTCCAGCAGGGTCTGCAACATCGGACCGCGCATCATTCCCTGGCTTCGCGCGCTGTCCGGCTTCGCGTCGATGCGGTAGCGGTCGGACTTGATCCAGGCCGGGCCGCCTTCCACGGTGACACGCGATCGCGGATTCACGTGACCGTTGGCGAACAGAACATATGCTCCATTGATGAGGTCGAACACGGTGGTGCAGTCCAGTCGCAACGCTCCGGGAGAGAACTCGCGACCTCCGGCCCGGCCGCCGGTCTTGGCGGCGCCGGAAAGGTCGCCGTCGGTGCATGGTTTGATGGAGGCGACTTCGAATCTCGGCGGCGATTGTGCGAGGATGGGCGCGGCGAGCACGACCACGATCGCGAATATCCTTGCCGAGGTCAAGGGTTGTTGCTCAGACGTGCTGATCGACAACGATCGGGTTGCCGTCCGGGTCCACCGCGATAAAACTGGCCGGCCCTTTGGTGGATTCGTCGGCTTCATTCACCAGCTTGACGCCTTGCGCTTTCAGGCGGCGCTGAAGTTCGCGCACGTCCGTGAAGGTCGCCACCTTCTGTGCGTTGCTGTTCCAGCCGGGATTAAAGGTGAGGATGTTCCGTTCGAACACGCCCTGGAAAAGGCCGATGACGTGATCGCCGTTCTTCATGATCAGCCACTTTTTAGCGGTCTCCCCCATGAATGGCTTGAAGCCGAACTTCTCGTAAAACGCCCGGGAAGCTTCAATATCCTTCACGTTGAGGCTGACGGAAAACGCGCCGAGATCCATCCCTGGCCCGGTGTTGGCGGCAGGGCCCGGCGTCGCGGGAGTTTGGGCGGCAAGTGGAATCACGCTCGCGCCGATTGCCTGGATCGCAGCGCGTCGGGTGGATCGAGTCTTCATATGTCCGCATATCCTATCACTTCGTTTCTGCGAACACCCGCTCTCTAAGCGCGTCTTCTGCGATTGCCATGGGCGGCCGCTCTGGGGCGGCAGCGCTTCCTGGCTTGCGGAGGCTCTTCCGGCGCACTGCATTCGCGCACGATGGCGCGTGCGATCTCGGCGTCCGCCATGGGGGATGCATCCTGCTGCGCCATGAGCTCACCGAAGTGCCGGTAGATCCTCACAGCCAGCGCGGCCAATTGCACCGGATAGGTTGGTACGCTCCCCTGCGGGAACAAGTCGCGGTTGCGTTGCAGAAAGGCAGCCGCCTCTTTGACGATGCGATGTTCCTCACGGCTGGCGTCGCTCTCGTAATCGAACGCCCACGCCTGGATCCGATCGGCGATTTCCGCTTGCAGATGCGGATCCACCGCAACGCCGGCCGCAGCCAGCACGCGACAATCGTAATCGCGGCATGTCTGGGGACGATCTTCGTAGATGGAGCACTCGTTGTTCACCAGCATGGGGCAGCGGCCCTCATCGGTATAGCCCATCAGCACGTGTCCCTTTGGCTGTCCGGGGGCGGGGAAGAGCAGTTGGCGCGGAATCCGCTGGAGTGTTTTCGTTTCCTCGGGCCGGATGTGGATGAACATGGCAGAGCGGCAACAACCGCGGCACGTGCCGCACGGAACGTCCGCACCGCCCTGCCCGGTGCGCAGCGCCGATTCCGTCCGATGTAGCCACGCGGAGAAATTGCCCGCGGACAACACCACAAGTTCGTCCGCACAGTCACTGTTCTTGCGTCCCAAAAAACTGGCTCCGACCTTCTATTGTAATGACCGACTCGGTGCCGGGCTGGGGGAGTGGTCGCAGAGCGAAAGTGGTGGAGAGAAACGAGGTCGGCAAATCTTTACGCCGGTAACGTGTTCCGCCGCCGGCGGCGAGGGTCTCAATCACCAGCACAAATGGATGCCCTCACGGGCGAGTAGAAAAGAGGAAACCAAATGCGAATGATGAAGCTTCGAGTATGGATGTGCACGGCAGGGCTGGCTGTCAGCCTCACTTCAGCCCACGCGCAGATATCGGCAGTGCAGCGTGTCGGGTTCGGCCTTCCGCCCGGCCAGACGGCCGCTCCCAACACACCGGGAGGCGGCGTCGTTGTGGGCAGCAACGTGTATACCGGCGATGCGGCCAACGGGTTCCGGCATTGGAAGCCGGCCGATCCGGCCAATCCGGATCCCGTCAATAGCGGCATTCTGGTGTTCGACGGCGACATCTCCAGGAGCATCGGAGGCGGTGGGTTGTGCTTCTTCTTTTGTAAGGTGGGACAAATAGCTTACGACGGCAACCAGACGGTCTACGTCACAGCTTATGACCAGGCGAAAGGCCAACCCGGTTCTGTCACTTTTCCCGGAGTGTGGCAGCTCACGGTGGACCCGGTCGCGGGATTTGTGCAGCCAACCATGCAACTGGCGCCGAAGGCCGGACTCGCCAGCAATCTGCCGAACGCCATCGCACTGGGACCGGACGGTAACCTTTACGTTGGCTTCCTGAAGAATGGCAACGTGGTGCGGATTGTGCACCCAACGCTGAGCAATACGGATCCAACCCAGATTGTGCAGTCGGTGGGCACGGCGCCCAATGGCCGGTCGGTCCGCTCACTGGCCTTCGTAGGCGCCGACCTCTATATGGGTACAACGGACGGACTGGCAGTGATCCGCAATGCGGTGGCAGCCACCTGTCAGGGCGGATGCAACGGGGCGCCCGTTGTGGATGGCTTCACTGGCGTGTCGCACGTCGGCGTGACCAGCGACGGGATCAACAAGCTGTACATGTCGGTCAATGGACACGGAGTGTGGCGCTACACCATCTCGACGGGCGCCATGCAGCAGATCTCTACCGGTGGGCTCGACCCCAACACCGGCGCGCTCCTGCCGTTCGCGTTTGTCGGCGGAGCCAGCAACCTGATGCAGTTGGACCGGCTGGGCAATCTGTGGATCGGCGACGATTCGTCGGATGGAAAATTCAACTTCACCGGGCGGATCTGGTACATCTCCGCCGGCGCACTGTCGAACATCCCGTAGCCCTGTAAGAAACGCCACGCGGACTCTCATGAGCCGCGCAGCGATCAGCGCGATGGCGGCAATCGAGAACGCGACAGTCAGCCCGCGCAGGCGCGCCGCGGTTGCTCCCGAGACGCCGATGCCCGTGATCAGCGTGAGCCAGGCCGCCAGGCATAACGGGCATTTCGGCAATAACACCAGTGCGGCGCCGGGCAGGATGGAGGCCGCGGCGCCCGAGAGCCGGCGGGCGAGGCGGTGCGATGCCCCCTCGCCCGCGCAGCACCGCCCGGTCATTACGCACGCTCCCCATGTTCGCAGCATGCGCCCACTTCGCGCGGCGGTTGGTAGTTGGCCGTGGAATCCACCGAGTAATCGTCGCCATAGTTATCGTGGTGGCGGACCCACGCCATGCTGAAGGAGAGGGCATCTTCGTCGCGGCCTTTGGGAACCAAATCGAGGAACTGATACGTGCCGGCCAGTGCGTCCAGGCCGCGCGCGTAAGTGGAGTATGTATGGAAGATGGCGCGTGCTCCGTCTTTGTAGAAGACGCTCACCCCGGGCGCTTCCTCCGAACCGAAACGCCCTTTGTGGTAGTTGTAGTCCACCTCGCCAGTCAGTTCCTCTTTGGTGAACTGCACGCCGTAGTCGCGATTGAAGTCGGTACCGAAGGAAGAAACCCATGGGAAGCGCCATGCCATACGCTTTTGAAACGCCTGGATGCGCGGCATGGGCGCGCGGGAAATCGCGGCGAGGGTGACGTCGCGATGCGCCAGATGAATCCGCGTGGCATCGAAGTGGTCGGCCAGGAATGAGCAGCTCTTGCAGCCCTCTTCCCAGTTCGGTCCGAGCATGAAATGGTAAACGATCAACTGGCTGCGGCCGGCGAAGAGATCGGCGAGCGACTCCGGTCCGTTGGGACCTTCGAACACGTAGTTCTTTTCGACTCGCTCCCACGGCAGTTCGCGGCGCTGCCGGCTCAGTTCATCGCGGCGCTGCGTGAATTCCTTTTCGTCGGCCAGGAGCGCCAGGCGCGCCTTCAGCCATTCTTCTCTCGATACCACTTTGTGGCTGGTTTCGGTTGCAGTCATCGGATTATCCTCTTGGTGGTTGTGCACAGACACAGCTCTCCTCTCCGGTCCGTGCTGGTTGATGGCTAGCCCGGGCGGGGACGCTTTTTCTGCGACGCCGGGGCGGTATGGCTTTCAGCGTCTTCTTTGATGCGGAGCAGATGGCTGGCCCACAACTCTTCGAAACGGCCCACCCAGCGTTCGTAAATCTGCCGGATGGGCACTACGTTCAGGGAGTTGATGCGCTGCCGTCGCTCTTCCCGCGTGTGAACCAGGCCCGCCGCGCGCAGCACGTCGATGTGCTTCATGACGCCGAAGCGGGTCATATGCGGAAAGGACTCTACGATCTCGGTGGTGGTGCGAGGGCCGTGGCGCAAGAGGTCGAGAATGGAGCGGCGGGTGCTGTCGGCCAAGGCTTTCCACACGCTGTCGAGATCGTCGTCGGGCATTTAAGTGCGTTGCGCGGTTGACTTCTGGGCGCAGTCGCTCGCAATGCTCTCCAGGATATGCCGCCAACCGCCGGTAACGTTCTGGCGATGAGCAGGGTCAATGAAGCCGAGGGCGCGGTGATGGAGATCCACGTGAGTTCCGCCGGGCCGTTGCTCGAGTTTCACTTCGATATGGTTTACGGCCGGGTACGACATGAACATAGGGCCGCTCAACTCCAATAAGACCGGCGCTTTGATCACCTGCACGTGTCCCCACAGGTGGCCTACGCCGTTGCCGCGGTCGCGGAACCAGCGGCCCCCGGGCCACTGCTCCAGTGTCATCTGCATCGATTCGCCTTGCGAGTTGGTGCTGCCTTCACCCAGCCTGTGCAGCACGCTGCGAAAGACGTCACCGATGTCAGCCTTGATATCAATTGCCTGGGTGATGTCCAGGGTCAGATCGTCGAGTGTCATTGCTTAGGTTTCCTCCTACGTGACTTTATGGTAACGTGACTTATTGGTCACGTCAAGAGGATTTTGGAGGAGTTGGTGAATCTGGGCGGCGACCACTCGGATCAATTGCCGGTAGGGACCGTCTCCATGTGATCGACCACCAACATCTCCATGGGGCCTTTATGTTTTTCGAGTCTAAGTCCAATTTCCTTGATGGCCGCAAAGAGATCCGGATACGGAATCTCGGGGTCTTCGTCCGTCGCGTATCGAAACCCGAAATAGTACCTTGCAGAAAGGCCGGTCTGATCGAACACGGCCGTGCTCAACAGCCGCTGCAATGTCTCGGTCAGTTGCAGCATGTTGGCTCGGCGACCGATGATGCTGCCGACGCCTTTCGAGGGCATTAGCGCCACCACCAATTCCTCGATGATGGTCGAGTCGGTGGGCGGTCGGCTCATCCAATCGGGCATGCCTGGGACGTGCCCTTCCTGGGCTTCCTGCATCCTCGGCCCGCCTTTCGCCACACTCAAGGCATAGCCTTGGGCATCCTTCGTATCGCGATGAAACTTCATCTTGAATCGATCGAGCAATAGAGACTGGAGCATGAGGCGCACCTGATCTTCGGTGGCTTTCGGATCGACCGAGGCGACCTCGAACTGGAGCGGCGACGCGGTCTGGGGGACCGCCTGGGCGATCGCTCGCAAACGATATGTCAGGCCGATAGCAAAAGGCCCGCCCACCGCTGCGACTGCGATAGTTGCCAGCAGGAATTTCTTGCCAGTCTTAAGTTGCTGGAGAATCGGTGCGCCCATAGCCTCTCATCCGCTTGCGATCCTACTACAGGAATTTGGTCAGATACAAATGAGCCCGCGGTTTCTGGCGGTGAGTTTCTGCACCCGGCGCCGCCTACGGGTTAAGGGCGCCAAATGTCATGCCCAGACGTCTGTATACTAAGAAGCCTCAGTATGCAGGGGGATGGCACATGTCTTTGTGGTCGCGCATCGTAAATGCATTCCGCGGCGACCGTTTGAGCCGCGAAATCGACGAAGAGCTCCAGGCGCATCTCGACGAGGCCATTGAGCAGGGGCGCGATCCGGCCGAAGCCCGCCGCTCATTCGGCCCTGCGCTGCGCACTCGCGAGCAATGCCGTGACTTTCGCCTGTTGGGTTGGCTCGATTCCTTACGCGCCGATACCGTCTTCGGTTGGCGCCAATTGATGAAGCGCAAAGTCACTTCGGCCGCCGCCATTCTTTCGCTCGCGTTGGCGATCGGGTCCTGCACATCGACATTTCGCCTCATCGATGCGCTGTTGCTTCGCCCACTGCCCGTTGCCGGCGCCGAACGGCTTTACGCACTCTCCGGCCGCGGAACCGGATCCGACGGCAAGCGGCAGACATTCGAGTTTTGGGCCTACCCAACGGTTCGCCAGATGAAGGCTCTGGTGAAGGACCAGGCGGACGTGATCGCGGTCTCGAACGTGCAGCTGCTGGACCTGAGTTACGGTCCGGCGCTGCCGTATGAGCAGGCCAACGTGCAGCACGTCTCGGGGGACACGTTCGTTTCGTTCGGGCTTCGGCCCGCGTTGGGCCGTCTGATCTACGAAAGCGACGATCGCACCCCCGGCGCGCATCCTTACGCAGTGCTGTCTCACGACTATTGGACGCGCCGTTTCGCGCAAGATCCAAAGGTCATCTGCCGCACCTTCCGCCTGGCCGATGACAGTATGGGGAACGTGCTTTACGAGATCGTTGGCGTGGGCCCGCCGCGTTTCACCGGCACCGAACCGGGTACCGTGGCCGACATCTTTCTGCCAACCATGATGTATGACCCGTCAGTCAATGCGGCCAATCTAGTTTGGCTGCGCGCGTTCATCAAGCTCAAGCCGGACGTATCCCTGGCGCCCGTTCGCGAGCGCATCCTCTCCACGTTTCACTCGCTCCACGACGATTACAACGGCGATGCGGTATCGCTGGAGCCTGCCGCGGCCGGCGTCTCCCGCATGCAGGACACCTACCGGCTATCGCTCACGGTTCTTGGCCTGCTGGTGGCGCTGGTGCTGTTGATCGCGAGTGCCAACTTGGCCAACCTGATGACGGCGCAGGCATCGTCACGGGCGCGTGAGATGGCTTTGCGGGTTGCGATTGGCGCGGGCCGATGGCGGCTGGCACAACTCGTCCTGGTGGAGAGCGCGCTGCTTGCCGTGCTAGCCGCGGTTGCCGGAGCGATCTTCGCATGGTGGTCGGCGCCCTTCGTTGTCGGCATGATCAATCCGGTGGGCTACCCGGCGCGCCTGTTCCTTCCGGCGGACTGGCGAGTGCTTGGCTTCGGCGCTGCGCTCACGCTCAGTGTGACGTTTCTATTTGGGTTGGCGCCCGCGCTGCGAGCATCCTGCATCAAACCCGCTAGCGCGCTTCGGGGCGGGGAAGGGGCATTGCGACAGCGCCGGGGAATGCACGCGCTGATCGCAGTGCAGGCCGCTTTCTGTTTTCTGGTGCTCTTTGTCGCAGGCCTGTTTGCGGCAACCTTCGAGCGCCTTACCAGTCACCCCACCGGTTTCTCCGCGGAGCGGTTGCTCACTCTCCATGTGGTGGCCGACCGCCCTCAGGCGTCCTCGTCGTTGGATCAGTTGGTCGAACATCTGCGCTCTGTGCCGGGCATCGAGGCGGTAGCATCAGCCGGATTTCCGTTGCTGATCGGGAGTACTTGGAGTGCCCGGATTTCGAGCGATGGCGGGCCTCCCTCTGAGGATTTCGCGTACCGTCTGGCGGTTTCGCCTGGCTGGATGGGCGTGATGCGGATTCCGTTGCTTGCCGGCCGGAATTTCCGGGAGGACGATACGTATCCCGAGGTAGCGATCATCAACCAGACGTTCGCCAGGCGCTACTACGCGGGCGCCAATCCAATCGGAAAATCGTTTGAGACGGTCAACTACAAAGGCGAACGCATCCGGTCGCGCATTGTCGGGTTGGCTGGTGACGCTCTCTACCGCGACTTACACGAACTCGTCAAAGCCACGGCCTACGTTCCGATGCATGCCACCGGAGCCAAAGGCGGGCTGACATGGGCGAGCTCGGCCACGCTGCTGGTGCGTACTGCCGGCGCGAACCCACTCGCCCTCGCATCGACCCTGCGCCGCGAGGTGGCGCGAGCGCAGGCCCAATTGCGCGTCAAAGAGATTCGCACACAGACTGAGATCAACCAGGCCCATGCGGTCCGCGAGCGGCTGCTGGCTACCCTGGCTCTATTCTTCGCCATCGTGGCGCTGCTGCTGGCGGGAGTCGGCCTGTACGGCGTGCTGGACTACACGGTGTTGCAGCGCCGTCGCGAGCTCGGAATTCGGATGGCGTTGGGCGCCCAGGCGGCTCAGGTGGCGCGCGGCGTAACGTTCGACGTCTTCGCCATGCTGCTAGCCGGCGCCGCGGCCGGCCTCGCGCTGGGGATGATCTCGGTGCGCTATATCTCGACTCTGCTGTACCAGGTGAAGGCCACCGATGCCGGCATGCTCGCCGTGCCGTCGTTGGCCATCTTCGCGGCGGCGGTGTTAGCGGCAATGCCCGCGGTCATCCGCGCCGTGCGAATCGACCCGGCCGCCACGCTGCGCAGCGAATAGGCCGGCGTTTTTTCTCTTGACACACTTCGGCCAATTCCGGCATACTAGATCATAATTTGACTTAGTATGGCAAAACATAAAGAAAACTTGATCGAGGAATTCATTCCGCTTCCGCTGCCTGTTTTCCATATGTTGCTGGCGCTGAGCGAAGGCGAGCGTCACGGCTATGCCCTGAAGCGTGAGATCCAGCACCGCACCAACGGCCAACTCAATCTCGGCTCGGGTGCACTGTATGGCTCCATCAACAAGATGCTGGAGCAGGGACTGGTGGAAGAATCGGAGGAGCGGCCCGACCGTCACCTGGACGACGAGCGCCGCCGCTATTACCGCATCACGCCGCTGGGCCTTCGCGTGGCCCAAGCCGAGGCCGCGCGACTCCGGCAATTGGTGCGGCTGGCCGACGACAGCCTGGGGTCTCCGCAGCCTGCCTGAGGTGAACTGTGCCCGACCCGAAGACCCTCTACCGTCTGCTCCTGAAACTCTACCCGGCGCACTTCCGCGAGGAGTACGAGAAGCCGCTGGAGCGTCAATTCCTGGATGAGTACGGCGAGCTTCAGGGGCCGCGGCAGAAGTTCGTCTTCTGGTTCCGCGCCATCACCGATCTGGCGATGTCGATTCCCGTCGAGATCTGGCATGAGGTGCGCCAGGACATCGGGTACGCCGGACGCATCTATCGCCAGCGCTCCTTCACGGTGAGCCTGGCGCTTGTGGCGCTGGCCCTCACCATCGGCATCACCACCGCGGTCTTCAGCGTGGTGAACGCCGTGATGCTGCGCTCGCTGCCCTTTCATGATCCCGACCGCCTGGTGCAGTTGCGCGATCTCACCGGGCACACCGAGAATGCCGCTGCGTTTCACGAATGGGCCGGTTCCCGCGCCTATCTGACCGATGCCGCCGGATACCGCACCAGTACCATGACGTTGAATGCCGCCGGCCGCGCTCTGCGAGTGAAGGTTGCAGAAACTTCCTCCAATTTCTTCGGGCTGTTGGGCAGCCAAACGCTCATCGGGAGAGCCTTTGCGCCGGAAGAGGATACGCCTGGCCGCTCCGATGTCGCCGTGGTGAGCTACAGTTTGTGGCAGCAACTGGGCGCCGATTCACGGATTCTCGGCTTGGCCATTCGCGTGAATGGCGTGCCGCTCACCGTGATCGGCGTCGGACAGGAAGGGCTCGACTATCCCGGTAAGACAGCGATCTGGGTCCCCAGCATCTTCGCTCCCGGCCACCTGTCGCATTTGCGCGCTTTGATTGGGGTAGTGGACGGCCGGCTGAAGCCTGGTTTCACCCTGCGACAGGCCAGCGCACAATACAAGGCCGAAAGCGCGGCTGATGGCAGGCCCTCCGGCGCTACCCTCGATGCGGCCACTTTGGCCGGTTTCCGGCTGGCGCCGCTGCGCGATCAACTCGCGGGCAATGTGCGGCGGGTCTCGCTGGTGCTCTTCGGGCTGGTGCTCTTTGTGCTGCTCACGGCTTGCGCGAACCTGGCGCATCTTCTGCTGTCGCGCGTTACGGAGCGCCGTAAAGAACTGCTTTTACGCGCTGCGCTAGGCGCCAGTCGCGGTCGACTGGTGCAACAGTTGATCACCGAAACCACCTTACTTACTCTGGCGGCGGCAGTCGGCGGATTGGTGGTGGCGCAATGGGCCGCGCAACTGGCAGCCTCGGTGCAGCCGCCGAGTCTGAGCGTGCAAGCGTACACCGTAATGGATTGGCCGGTGCTGCTCTTCGCGATGGCCACCGCCGTTCTGACCGGCGTGGTTTTCGGAGTGCTGCCCGCCGGGTTCATCCGACGCATGCAGCCGGCCACGGATCCGCTGCGCATGGCCGCCAGCGGGCAGAATAACGGGATTCGGCGGTTGCGCGAATGCCTGGTGGCGCTACAGGCGGCATTCACGGTGATGCTGCTCGCGGGGGCGCTCACCATGGGCCGCAGCTTCCTGAAGATCGCGCGCGCCGATCTGGGTTGGCGTACCGATCATGCGGTGGTGATGAACGTGGCGCTCTCTGGGACGGCGCGCGAGGCGAACCCGCCGGCCTACTATCGCGAGGTGCTGGAGCGGCTGCGCGCTGTGCCCGGAGTGGAGGCCGCCGGGGCCATCGAATTCCTGCCGCTGGAGCTGCAAAATATTGCTGGATTCGCTTTTCAGATGGAAGGGCTCGGCGAAGGGCATCTCGGCTTTCCCATCACCGCCACTTCCGACTATTTACGGGCCACCAGCACGCAGCTATTGCAAGGCCGCGATTTCACCGCGGCCGAAGAAGCCGCTGCCGCGCCCGTCGCGATTGTCAACGAGACGTTCGCCCGCCAGTTCGACGCGGCGCTTCATGTTACGGGTAAGAGGATGATCCCCGCGTTCGGGCCTCCCGCGACGATTATCGGCGTAGCTCGAACGCAGCGCGATTCCGCCTTCGGCGACGATGTGCCGCTGATCTACCGTGTGGGCGGCTGGTCACCCTCGTTCAACATGACGCTGGTGGCGCGCGTGCAGGGCAAAGCTGAACTGTACGAGCCGGTCTGCCGCGATGCGGTGCGCGGCGTCGACGCAACAGTGCCGGTATATAATGTGACCACGCTCGACGAACGCTTGCGCGAAACCCTGTCGCGGCCGCGATTCTACACCACGATGGTGCTGTTTCTCAGCGGCTTCGCCCTGCTGCTGTCGATCCTGGGAATTTACGGGGTGGCCTCCTTTGGCATTCAGCAGAGGACTCACGAAATCGGAGTACGGCTGGCTATTGGCGCGCAGCCGCGGCGTTTGCGGGCAGCTCTGGTGAGGGAGGGGCTGCTGCCGGTGGCGGGCGGCCTGGTGCTGGGAGTCGCCGCGGCGGTGGAATTCGGAAGACTTTTGGAGAGTTTGATGGAAGGGGCCGATCCCATAGGCGTTCCAATTTGCGCTGCCGCGGGGGTGGTGCTGGTGGCTGCGGCCGCCACTGCCGTTTGGACGGCGACACGCCGCATAGTCGCGCTGGACCCCATCAAGGTTCTGCGCGCGGACTGAGACTACCGACAACTCGAGGTGACTTATGAAACGCAAGACCCTACGTGTGTTCGCAATAGCGCTGTTGGCGTCCACCGCCGGAGCGCAGAGCTTTGAAGCTGCCAGCGTGAAGGCTTCCCAGACGTCCACGCCCTATCGGATGCGCGGCGGACCCGGGAGCAGAGATCCGGGTCAGATCACTTATTCCAACGTCAGCCTTAAAGACGTGGTGACCAGGGCATATGGTGTCGAGGGGTACCAAGTGGCGTGTCCCGGCTGGCTGGCGGACGCACGCTACGACATCGTGGCGAAAGTTCCGGCGAGCACCACACGGGCGGATTTTCAGGCGATGCTGCAGAATCTGTTGTCTGAGCGCTTCCAACTAGCAGTGCATCGCGAGACTAGGGAACTGCCCATCTATGCGATGGTGCTGGCGAAGAATGGTCCCAAGTTGAAGGTGTCGGGCGCCGAACCGGAAGCGACGGGAGATGAGGCCGAAGTGAACACGGTCACGCAAGGGAAGGATGGCTTGCCGGTGATGCCTGCGGGATACAAAGGCCACCTGATTGGAATGAAGCTTCCCAGCGGCGCCATGCTGCGCGCGAAAGGGGAGCCACTGCCGGACTTCGCGAGAACTCTCTCAGCGCTGCTCGACCGGCCCGTCTTCGACTTCACGGGTTTGACCGGTAAGTACGACTTCG
This sequence comes from uncultured Solibacteraceae bacterium, assembly GCA_963815475.1. GTDB lineage: Bacteria > Acidobacteriota > Terriglobia > Bryobacterales > Bryobacteraceae > Sulfopaludibacter. The sequence goes on from CAWFHD010000003.1 coordinate 6,835,515, forward strand.
GCATCAAATGGGCGACGGTAGAGGCGAGCGTGCTTTCGGCTTCGGATCCGGGGCCGGACGTCTTTGAAGCGATGCAGGCGCAGTTGGGTCTGCGGTTGGAGTCGAGACGTGCGCCGGTGGACATGGTGGTAGTGGACCACGTGGCGAAGATCCCTTCGGAGAACTGAAGGCGGTTCCGGGGGGTGGGTGCTTTTTTCGGTAGGTTGGAGACTGGCCCCACTTCTGGACCCGGCTAGCTCCGCCAGTTGATTCCCACGTTCAGCTTCTTACGCGCGTATTCGAAGCTGCGCTCCAGGTCGATGCGCTGTTGTTCCTTGAGCGCTTCAGCCATGATGGACGGGGGATTCTGACCGCGAATATCCTCCACCACCATCGCGCCCATGAATGGCTTGCCGGTCTTGGCCAGCGCTACAAAGCGGGCGAATTCGGCGGCGGAGGCTTTGGGGAACTCCTTCCAGAAGGACTGCTCCAGATAAGGAATGAGTCGTGGCGGCCGCCCCGTGATGATCTCCAGTTGCATGGAGGATTGCGGGCATAACTCGCGGAAGCGTGCCGTGAACTGAACAAAATCCACGTTGCCATCGCCCAGCGCCACCCATTGGCCGGCCGCTCCGTTGGGAACTTCGAACAGGATGGAATCGCGCAGGTGCGTGGTCACCACATACGGCGCCAGGGTCTCCAGGGTGACGAATGGATTCTCCACGACCCAAAGTGGATTGCCGGCATCCAGGCAGGACGCCACGAAATCCTTTCCGGACTCCTCGATGATGGTCTTCACTTCGCGCGCCTGCATGTCGCCGTCGTGGTTTTCCAGCGCGATCTTCACTCCCAGGTCGAGCGCTTCCTGGCGGACGGACTTGAAGAGCTTGATGGTATTGTCCATGTGCACTTCAATTCCGGGCGCGGCGCGGTCGGCGGTGCTCCCCAGATAGCAGCGCATGGCGCTGGCGCCCACCGTTTTTGAGATGCGCAGAGCCTCGATCAGGCGATCGCGCGCCGGCGGTCCGTCTTTCTTGTAGGAATGGCTGGAGGGGCAGATGCAGCCGGTGCCGGCATCGATTTTGATATTGGCTTTGGCCGCTTGGTCTTTGATCTTCTGCAGGTAGGCTGGCTCACGGCTTTCGAAATCGTCCAGGCTCGAAATCTGGATAGTGTCGAGCTTCTGGCTGGCGGCATAGGCGATCAGTTGCGGAGCCTTCCACTTGAACGCGCGCAGCGAGTAAGTGTCGAAACCCAGGCGAACGGGAGAATCGGGCGCGGGCACCGCCGCGGCAGCCACGGCTGCGGCAGGCAACATCTCAAGAAAAGTCCGGCGACGCATGGTGCTACTTTAGCAAAACAGCAGACGCACACCGAAAGCGCCTCAACCGTGGCATAGAGCGTGCATCGATTCCACCCGTGCAATTCATTCTTTTCGTATCTTATTGCATTGAGGAGCCTTCACAGGTCAAGTTCCGTGCCGTTTTCGCACACTCCTGTGACCGAAGGGCGCCACAAGGGAAGCGGCGGAGAAGGTCTAACGCCTGCTATAATCAACACTTAAAACCAATGGCATTCAGCGTCTCTCGAAATTGCGCATGAAGGGTATCTCTGTATTCATTCTCCTGGCGGCCAGTGGATTCGCCGCCGATTTCACAACGGGACAAGCGGCAAGAGCGGTAATCGGCCAACTGTCGTTTACTGCAGCCGATCCCAACTCGAGTAACGCCGTTATCGGCGGGGCGAGCGGTATTGCCTACGCCGCGAACCGGCTATTTGTGGCCGATGCCAACCGCATTGGCGCAGCCCCCAGCAACCATCGGGTCCTCATCTTTAACAACATCAGCGGCATCTTGCCGCAGCCCACCGATCAGTTGCAATACAACTCCCGATGTCCCATTTGCGTCGGCACCGCTTCGGTGGTTCTGGGCCAGCCCGATTTCACCACCAACACGGAAAACATCACGCCCACCCAGACCAATATGCGTGAGCCCACGGCTGTGGCGTCGGATGGCGTCCATCTGGTAGTGGCCGACACCAACCATAATCGGGTGCTGATCTGGAATCGCATTCCCACCGTAAACAATACGCCGGCCGACGTGGTGGTGGGCCAGCCGAATTTTGTCACCGAGAATCCGCCGCCCAGCACCCCCAGCGCAACCACGCTGCGCGGTCCGCAGGGCGTGTGGATTCAGAACGGCAAACTGTATGTGGCGGACACGCAGAACAATCGCGTGCTCATCTACAATCACATCCCAACTACCAATGGCGTCGCCGCCGATGTGGTGCTGGGCCAGCCCAACTTCACTACCTTCGTCCAGATCGATATCACCCAGCAGAACACCGAAGCCGCCGCCAACAATATGCTGAACCCGGTCGCGGTGACTTCCGACGGCACGCGTCTCTACGTGACCGACCTGGGGTTTAATCGCATCCTGATCTGGAACTCGATTCCGAGCGGCAACGCCGCACCCGCCGATGTCGTAGTGGGCCAGCCGGACATGGCCAGCTCGGCGGCCGATAATGCCTTTACGGTGGACAGCAGCGGCGTGGAGCACCCCGTGTTGTGCACGGTTTCAAACGGTACCGACGCTAATGGCAATCCCACCTATCCCGCCGTTTGCAATTCTACTTTGAACTTCCCACGCTTTGCGCTGTCGGACGGTACGCGACTGTTCATAGCCGACGGCGGCAACGACCGCGTGCTGGAATTCGCCCAGGTCCCGACGGGGAACGGAGTGTCGGCGGACGTGATTCTCGGTCAGATCGGCGGCGACGTCGATCAGGCGACCGATGCGGCGGACTCCATGAACACTCCGATGGCGTTGGCTTGGGACGGCACCAATCTGTATGTGAGCGATCCCTATAACCTGCGCATCACCGTGTTCTCGGTAGCTCCCACCCCATTGCCCTACCAGGCAGTGGTGAACACCGCCAACCAGAACGTGTATGCCCAGGGCCAGGTTTCGATCGGGCTCGTGGCGGGAGGCGCAATTACCTCGGGCGACATCGCGACCATTACCATCAACACCACGGACTACCCGTATACGGTGACGTCGGCCGATACCATCGAGACCATCATCGATGCGCTGGTGAATAAGATCAATGCCGGCTCGGGCGACCCGAATGTGATCGCTTCATCGGACCTGACTCTAAACGAAGTGATTCTGCAGGCGCGCGTGCCGGGGCCTCAAGGCGACAACACCACCTATACGGCGACGGCGTCCACCAACGCCCAGATTACGGTTACGGCGAACGGCGCCAACCTGAGCGGCGGTGGAAATGCGGCCCAGATCGCGCCCGGCACTATCGTGTCGATCAACGGCATGAACCTGTCTTCGCAGACTGCCAACGCCGATATGACCCAGACTCAACTGCCCACTACGCTCGGCGGCGTGCAGGTTTACTTCAACGGCATTCCCGCTCCGCTGACGTTCGTCTCGCCCACCCAGATCAACGCGCAGATTCCCTGGGAGTTCACCGATACCACCAGCATCAACGCCTATGTGCGATCGGTGAAGAACGATGGCAGCGTCAGTGTGACCACTCCCGTGGCAGTGACCCTGGTGCCGGCAAATCCGGGAATTTTTGGAGTGCCCGGTACCAGCAATCCCGAGATCGGCGTGGTGATGCACGGCTCCAGTCATGCTACCGGCGTCGTCTCGGTGGACGGCACGGTCAACGCGGGAGATGTCGCCACCATCACGATTCAGGACCGCAGCTACAACTATACGGTGAGTTCGAGCGACACACTGGTGAGTATCCGCGACCACCTGATTGGCGCCATCAACAATTCCGATCCGCTGGTCACCGCGTCGGCGGCGGCGCAATATCAGCGCATTATTCTGACCGCCAAGCAGGAAGGTCCGGACGCTAATGGGATTCCGTTCAACGCCACGCAGAGCTCGGGCGCCGATGTTATCATGACGCCGTTTGGCACCGCGCTGTGCTGCGCCAATATTGCGGGAGCGCCCGTAACGAATGATAATCCGGCGCTTCCGGGAGAGACGGTGATCGTATATGCCACCGGACTCGGCCTGCCGGACTTCACGCAGATCGATCAATCCCTGATTGTGACGGGGCAGCAATACCCGGTTGGAGCTCCACTGACCACGCCGGTGTTTGCCGAATCCGTATCGTCTCTGGCGGGCGGCAGCACCGCCGATGTGCTCAACGCATCGCTGCTCCCCGGTAGCGTAGGAATCTACCAGGTGCTGCTGCACCTGAACTCGGGCTTGTCGACCAATGCATTCACCGGGGTGACCATCTCGCAGGATATTTACACCAGCAACGCGGTCACCTTCCCGGTCTTCAATCCGGCGCCGCCAAACGCCACTACCGCCAACGTAAAGCTTTCGCGGCGAAAGCAATAAAGCGGCAGGCCGGATGGCCTGCCCACTCTACCGATAAATCTTGCGTACATGAGTGTGCAATTCCGGAGGCACCAGGTGTTCCCAAGCTTCCCCATTGGCGATGCGCCGGCGCACTTCCGAGGCGGAAACTTCATCGTATTCCCCTGCGACGGTAAGCCGCCTCACCGCGGCTCGCAATTCTTCCGGAGGCTCGTACTCGCCTTGCCGGGCCGCTACCAGCAGGTGGAACTGCCGGAGCATCTCGGGAAAAGCTTCGGAGCGCCCATAATCCCAGCCGGCGATCCGTTCGGCGGCATCGCGCCCACACAAAAACGCCAACGAGACTGCCGGCCCGTAGGCCTCCCGGCACTCCGCTGCGATTTCCACAAACAATCCCTTTTCGGAAGCGGCCACCGAAATGGGTTCGTTCCCTCCCACGGCCGCACAAAGCATCTCCGCCCTCGATTCGAAGGTGGCTCCCGAATAGTCTTTGTGAGGGAGAACTCGAGGTAGAACCAGAACCACTTCGTCGGCCTGCGCCAGAGCGGCATGGGCCATCGCCTGATGCGCCACCGTCATGGGGTTGAAGGTCCCGGGAAAGACGGCCAGACGTGAAGGACGGCCGGATGCCCGGTAAAAGAAATCCATGCCCGTTGAGCCTCACTGCGTCCCCTGACCCACTAAATACCCGCGCTGGTAGGTACCGTACTGAGAAGTTTCACCCAGCGGGGACGTGGGTAAAATACAAACACAAAGGGCGCGAGATCTCTCCCGCGCCCTGATTTCGTCGAGAAGTTATGCAGCCAGGAGTTCGCTGTCCATCGCGTCACCGTTTTCGGTTTCGAATTCGTGACGGTCGGCAGCTTCCTGGCACCGGATGCAGTACTTCGTCCACGGCACCGCGTCCAGGCGCTTGGTCTTGATATCCTCTTCGCAGTGGAGGCAAGTCCCATAGCTGCCATCAGCTACGCGGCCCAAGGCGCCCTTGACCTGGCGTAACAGATTGGATTCACGGTCCAAATTGCGTATGGCCAGCTCACGCTCTCCGGCGAGCTGCACTTCATCCAGGGCATCCGGGGTCTTTTCGATAGCGATGTCTTCTCGATTGCGGAGCCCGCGCGACAATTCTGCCTGCTTGGCTTCCAGCACCGCTTTGTATTTTTCGAGGTCGGTCTTGTTCATAGGTCCATCTCCTTCTTTTCTACAGCCGGGGGATTTTCTTTTTTTTGTTCTCTTTAGCTCTTCCCTTCCGCAAGAGTATAGACGGAAATTTTGGCTAAAGGTTTCACTTTCTCCCCTCCCTCAAGAGGGCTATTTGTTCGTCGTGTCTGTCCCAGCGACGTCCGCACGAGACCGATATCTAGCAATCGGCGTGCCAAACTGCGTTCTCGTATCTTAGCGGCCCGTTCTACCATATCGGACAGATCTCAATATCGTATAAGACGTTTCAGAATCAATATTTGTGCATGACCCAGAATTTATTTGCAAATGCTTACGTTGCCTGGACAGGTATGCCCCCTGCCGACTTTCGGGCAGTGCTGCCGCCCGATTGGCGCAAAAGCGTGCAGTATCCCGCCGAGCTTATGTCAAATGCTTTGCGATCAATGGGATTTGCGCTGCTAGCGAACTTCGAGAGCGCCGAAGGCGAGCCCCAGGTCCCGGGAATCGGACGGAGGCCGATAGGTGCGGCTGACCTCCACCGCTACCTGCATCTCCGGCTTGCCGGCGACGCTATCCGGCAGAGGCAGCAGGAGTTCAAACTCCTCGGTACGCACCATGCCGGGCAATAGTGTCCGCCCGTCGACAGTGACCACAACGGACAACGGACCCTCCCGAAGCACCTCCGCGGTACAGTAGGCGTGCAAATACAGGCTGCGACCCGTCGTGGCCGGCGCCCCCATTTTCAGTGTGGCTCTCTTGGGCATCCAGCGGTGGTTGTCCTCAGCTGCATACCACTCCGGGCCCAGCAGGTCTGCGGTCAGCGGGTCTCCCGCATTGAGAAACCGAGGCAGGGTTTGATCCCGCGGCAACGATGCGAAGACCGCTGTAATATTGCGCAATCGCGGACCCTTTGCGTCGTAAACCACCAGTTCGTTCCGCTGCAGGGCGCGCGTAATCACGTGTCCGGGGAGGATATACTGCGATGCCTCCTCGCCTCCGTCGGGATTACCCTCGATCTGCTTTTCGGTTCCCGGGGCCAGATAAAGATGGGGAATGCCGATCAGTATGTACGGCTTGTCGCGCACGCCATGGTAAAACAGTTCGCTGTCGACACCGCTCAGCAGAATCTGCTGCTTCGGGTGGCGTTCGTGCACGCCCGCCAGCCCTTCCACCAGGTTTTCCACGCGATGCGTGAGGGCATGATTCCAATTGGATGCTACCAGGGTTTGCGGCACCGTCAGGAACGCGTAAAGCGCAGCCAGGGCGAAAGCAGGGACGCCCGGGTATCGTGCCAGCGCCCATCCCGCCAGCCAGCAAAGACCGATTACCGGCAGATAGACGTAATATTCCGTCATGTGATCGCGCAGCGGCAGCAGCGGCCCGATGGTCACCAGAAACCACAACAGGCAGAACCACACCGCGTTGTGCCGTTCGCGCACCTGCAGCCATACAAACCACGCCACCGCGACCGTCAAAACGCTCACGCCGGCCAGCATCATCCAATGACGCAGATGCAGCGGCGAAACCAGGTACGCCGAGGCCACCGACCACGACCACAACGTCTCCAGCGTCCGGAACATCGAGCTATCGAAATGCATGGCATACACGCCTGAGTGAGGCGGCGGCGCGGCCCACGTATGCACTGCCACATAAACGGCGGAAACTGCGAACATCGGCAAAGTCCGCAGGAAATTCTTGCGTGCACAAAGGAAAGTATAGCCGGCAGCGAGGGCAGGGTAGACCACGTTCAATTCCAGTGCGCCGAAGCCCAACACGAAGACCACCCACTGCCAGACGTTGTAACTTGTGCGGCCGGTCTCAATCCAGCGCAGCAAAAAGTAGAAGGCCAGCAGCAGGAAGAATCCGCACAGAATCTCGTTGTAGACGCACACCCAGCCCAACGGTTCGGCCACCGCGCTGTTGATCGTCCAGAGGACCGCCGCCCAAAAGCCCGCAGCGCGCAGGCCTGTGAGTCGGGTCCCAATGGCTTCCACCAGGACCAGGTCCGCGAACTGCGTGGCAAAGATCACGATCTTGTAGGGCAGCGCGTTGAGGCCGAAAAAGCCGAACCCCACCATAAAGAAGGCGCGTTCGCTCCAGGGCCTGATGGTGCCTTGAGCCTGCGGGGCGAAGAGTTCCACCAGAAGGTCGTGGAAGCTGTGCACGCGGTCCCACAGGCTCAGCCACGCGAAATCGTCCGCGCGGAACCACGCGGTGAACCCGGCCCAATGCACCAGCAGGCAGAGCAGCCAGGGCGTCACCCAGTAGGCAACCTCCTTAGGCCGCAACTGCGGAGATGTCACTTTGGCCCCAGGGAGATGGAATTTGCCACCAGGCCGAGTTCGCGCAGTTCGGGACCGCTTGGCACCATCGCCTTATCTAACTGGAACTCCACCTTTACGTTTTCGCCGGTCAGCATGCTCGCCGGTATATCGCGTTTGTAAGTATAAGGACCTGCCACCGTGTAGGTCTCCGGAGGCAGCGCCTTGCCGTCGATTGACGCCGCCAGCGATACCGTTTTCAGCTTGTCGATCACTACTCCGGGAATCGTCAGGTTGAACTCCAGCGTGCCTCCGCGTTGCGAGGCGCCGAACGGCGTTTTCAAGACGACCACAAACTGGCGAGCGGTCCAGCGCCATGCGTTGCCCTCAATGCCGTAGAGGCCGCTGATGAGCTGCGATTCCACCTTGGCATCTCCCATGTTCAGGGTGGAGGCCATGTGCGGGCCTTCCTCCACCGTCTCCTGCACCTGCACCTTGGCGGGCCGCTTGCAGCCTGCCGGCGCCAACGCCAGCGCCGCGGCGAGTGTCGCGCCCATGCATTTCCAAACCAGCGAATTCTTCATCAGTCTCCGATTCTCTCTACTTGTACCAGACAACTGTAAAACACGGGGCCGCCGCCTGCATCGGTGAGACGCTGCGAGGTGAGCGCGTTGGCGTTGCGCTTGTTCGGTGCGCGTTTGCCCCAGCGCACCGCGGGCGCGCAGATCACGCCCGGCCGCACCGTCTCATCCACTTGCGCCACCAGCACGCACGAGCCGCGGTCGTTGTAGACCCTCACCGGATCCTGAGACTGAATCCCGCGCCGCCCGGCATCTTCGGCATGCAGGTGAACGGCGGCGGTCTGCCGATCCACCGCATCGCGATGTCCGAACGTCGAGTTCATACTGTCGTCGTTCTTGGGAGAGATCATCTCCAACGGGAAGCGGCTTCGCAGTTCCGGATCGCCATGGCGCGATTCCACCGGCGGTGTGTAATCCAATTCCGCCGCGCGAAAATGGCACTTGCCGTCCGTTGTGCCGAAACCTCCTTCGGCGAAGGGCAGATAAGGCGTGCCGGGGTCGGACACATGCAGCCGCACGGAGTGCTCGCGGTCGAGCTGCTCCAGGGTGATGCCCTGAACGAAGGGATGCGCCGAATCGAGCAGCGTGCGCATCATGTCGTCGTCGGTATCGCGCAGGCAGGGATCGTCCAGACCCATGCGCGCGGCCAGCAGGCGAAATACTTCGACGTTCGATTTGGCCTCGCCGGGCGCGGGTAGCGCAGGCCGCGCTAACTGCAGGTGGTAGTGCCCGTAGGCGAGGTACAAATCGGTGTGCTCCAGAAAAGTGGTGGCCGGCAGCAGGATGTCGGCATAATCGGCGGTGTCGTTCTGGAACTGCTCCATCACTACGGTAAACAGGTCGTCGCGCCGTAAGCCGCGGAGTACCGTATTCTGGTCGGGCGCGATGGCCGCGGGGTTCGAGTTGTAAACCACAAGCGCTTCCACCCGCGGATTGTCCACTTCGGTGAGCGCGCGGCCCAGCTCGGTCATGTTGATCAGACGCGCTTCGCGGCCCAGCACCTTGTGCTGTAGGTCCTCGCGCTCCAGCCCGGCTTTGTTCAGGCGGAAGGCCTGCGACGTGGAAAGCTGGATGCCGCCGCCGACATCCTTCCAAGACCCTACCAGCGCCGGCAGCAGTCCGATGACCCGGACCGCCATGGCGCCCCGCTCGCTGCGCTGCACTCCGTAATTCAAGCGGATCACGGCCGGTCGCGTGGTGGCGTACTCGCGCGCCAGTTGGACAATCTCGTCGGTCGCGATGCCGGTCAATTCGGACGCGCGCTGCGGCGTCCAGGGACGCACGCGGTCGCGCAATTCGTCGAAGCCCGAAGTGTGGCGCTCCACGTAATCGGCGTCGTGCAGGTTCTCGCCGATGATGACATGCATCATGGCGAACGCCAGGGCCGTGTCGCTACCGGGATGAATGAAGTAGTGCCGGTCGGACGCGGCGCCTGTGCGATTCTGGCGCGGATCGATAGTATAGAACTTGGCGCCGTTCCGCCGTGCCTCCATGATGAACGGCCAGAGATGCACGTTGGTGCCGAGAATGTTGGCGCCCCACGCCAGAATGAGGCGGGCGTGCTTGAATTGCTCGGGCTCAGTGCCATAGCGAACGCCGAGAGCTTCGGTCATCCCCGCCATTCCAGCGGTGGAGCAGATGGTGCGGTCGAGCCGAGATGCTCCCAGGCTGTGGAAGAAGCGCCGGTCCATGCCGCCGAAGTTGAGCAGTCCCATCGTGCCTGCGTAGCTGTATGGCAGAATGGCTTCGGGGCCGGATGTGTCGGCGACCTGGCGCAGGCGGCCGGCGACGGTGTCGAGGGCCTCGTCCCAGGTGATCCGTTTGAAGCGCCCTTCGCCCTTGGAGCCGATACGCCTCTGCGGATAGAGCAGGCGGCCGGGCGAATACTCGCGTTCCAGATATTGCGCCACTTTGCCGCAGAGAAAGCCGCGCGTCACCGGATGGTCGGGATCGCCGCGCAGTTTTGTGCCCTTCTCATTCTCGATGGTGACCAGCAGAGCGCAGCAATCCGGGCAGTCGAGTGCGCACACTGAGTGGCGGATTTCGGGCATTTCCCGATTATAACGTGTGATTTCGCAGGCTATGCCGGCGCGGTCCGCCTCGCCCGCGCGATACTGATTTGCATGAGGGTATCGGTCCTCGCAGTGCTTTCCTGCCTGGCGCTTTCCGCGCAGACCCTGGAGGTGGTACCCAATCGCGTCCTGCTGGATGAATCGGCCGCGATTCGTGCACATGGGCTCGAGCCGAATGAACGCGTCACCATCCGGTCCGGGTTGACCGATGGCGGCGGCGAGGCATGGACGGCGCAGGCCGATTTCATCGCCGATGCGCAAGGCAATGTCGACGTCTCCAAACAAGCGCCCGCCGGCGGAGCCTATAAGGATGTCTCCGCCATGGGCTTGATCTGGTACATGATGCCCTCTTCGAAGCGTGTGGCGATGTATCGGCCTCCCGCCAGTCTCGGCCCGCTGACCATCCACTTCGAACTGATGCGGAAGGGCAGCAAACTGGCGAGTGCGCAACTCGAGCAGGTGAGCCTCGCCGATGGCGTGCGGCGCATACCGGTGCAGGACGGCAAGCTGCGCGGCATCCTCTTCGTGCCCGCAGGAAGCGAGCGCCATCCAGCCGTGATGGTCGTTGGCGGATCGAATGGCGGAGTCCCCGCCTTGCCGGCGGCTTGGCTGGCGGCGCACGGCTTCACCGCATTGGCGCTGGCGTACTTTCATTACGAAGATCTGCCGCCCATGCTGGAAGGCATCCCGCTCGAGTATTTCCAACAGGCGATCGGCTGGCTCATGAAGCGTCCGGAGGTGGCGGGCGAGCATCTCGCGGTTACCGGCACGTCGCGCGGCGGCGAATTGGCGCTGCAGTTGGGCTCGATGTTCCCCGCGATCGACGCCGTGGTGGCGTATGTGCCGTCCGACGTGCGGGTCGCCGCCTGCTGCGGTAATACTCGTGTGCCGTATGCGTGGACTTGGGGCGGCCGCCCGCTACCTTACGCGATGCCGCGGCTTCGTATGCAGTCAGCAGACGCGGTGATCGAAGTGGAGCGGACGCGCGGTCCGGTGTTGATGATATCGGGCGCGGACGATCGCATGTGGAGTTCCGGGAACATGGCCGATTCGGTGGTCGCTAGGCTGAAGCGTGCTCACTTCGCTTACAGCTTCGAGAATCTGAAGTACGCACACGCCGGCCACTCGGCGGGCCGTCCGGAAATCCGTCCAGCCTGGCACGGCCCGGTCCGCCATCCGATTTCCGGGCGAATGAACGACCTTGGAGGCTCGGCGAAAGGGGACGCGGAATCGTCCATCGATTCCATGCCGAAGGTCCTGGAGTTCTTTCGCAAGTCGCTCTAGAAATGGCGTCAGACGCCATTTTTTCGCGCCTCGAACCACCTTGAATTCAACGATTTGCGTGATTGAAGATGGCGTCCGAATAATTGCATCTGACCCACTTCGACGACATTTTCGACACCTTTAGCGGCCGTTCGCGAGTTCCAGGAGCTTCGTCACGGTGTTCCAATTCCGTCCCGTGCCCGAGGTCTTGAGCGCCCTCTCCACGGCTGGCCACGAGAGCTTGGGCCGCGCCATCCCGGCCGCGTAATAGATGAAGGCTTCGCGGCCGTCGATGTGAAGCTCTTCGGGATCAGCCTTGATGAGGCGCGCAGTGGCGAGCGCATCCGGGGTGGGCTCGTCCGCCAGAAACACCACCAGCAGCTTATTCGGCTCGATGTCCGCGCGCCCCGCAAAGGGATTTCGGGCGACCGCGTCCTGAATCTCGGCCGCGGTTCTGAGAATCACGGCGGGTCGAAAACCGAAGGCGTGTTCGATGGCATTCTCGATCCGCTTTGCGAGTTTGCCTTCGTCCCGTTCCGCGGTCTCGAAAATGACGTTGCCGCTTTGCAAGTAGGTTTGCGGATCTTTGAGCTTGAGGGACACGAGCAATTTGCGCAGCTCGTCCATCTTGATCATGTGGTGGCCGCCGACGTTGATGCCGCGTAGGAAAGCAATCATGGAAGGCATGTGCAGGCTACAGCATATCGCGCGGAGTTAAACAGTGTGGCCGCACCGCTGGCAGGGCGATTGCAACATATCAGGTCGCCGGCATAATCCGGCGAATGATTCCCTTGGGAGGGACGTATCGATGAGAACTATTGCACTCTTTGGAATGGGGTTCTGCCTCACGGCGGCGCTCGGTTTTAGTATCACTATGTACAGGGGCCAGTTGATGGACGCTGGCTGCTATAACCATAATTCGTCTGCTGGCGGCGAAAAAGTGTGGGTGAAGTGCGCGCCTACGGGTGCCACTACCCATTTCGCGATTCACACCAACGGCAAAATTCGCATGCTGGATGCCGGCGGGAACGACAAAGCGCTGACCGCGTATCGCAGCGGCATTTTGAAGCGGGACAAGAATGGCGACATGCCGGTGAGAATCGGTGGCTATCGCCACGGTAATACCATCCAAGTCGAGGGCATTCGGGCGAGCGGTTCCGATACGTCGATCCATTGACGACGATGGCGGGGCGGATGGCTATGCAGCCAGTGCAATGTCGGCGCTGAGGCCAAGCACCGAGATGCAGGCCATTGCCGCCCGCCATTGCTCGGCGGGAGCGAGAAGTTCGAACGGCAGCGTTGGATCGTCGTCGTGCCGCGTGAATTGGTATTGCATACCCGCCTCGCGAAGCACGGCAGCGTGGGCCGCGGCAATCGAGTATGCCACCGAAGTATCGCGGTATGATGCGATGCGGTAAGGATGGGGCAGTTCGTCCGACCCCTCAATCAGCCGCTCCCACGCGCTTTCGACAGTAAGGGCGATCGGTTCGGAATCGGTCGCTTGTTCCGCGCCCATTCCCAGAAGTCGGCGGACCCGCGCGATCAAGCGCCCCTCGCTGAAGGGCTTGAGCAAAACGGCGTCGGGATCGCGATCCGCGATTGCCTGAATGGCGATGCTCGCTACATAGCCGGACACATACAGGATTTGGATGCCGGGATGACGGCGGCCCATTTCGGCGGCAACGTCGAGCCCGCTCATTCCGGGCATCACCATATCGATGATGGCGAGTCGAATTTCAGGGTGGGAATCCAGGAGGCCGATGGCCCGGTGGGCCAAGCCGGTTTCCAGGACGCTAAATTGGTTTTGCTCCAACATCCCGCAGATAAGGCGCCGGATGCTAGGTTCATCTTCTACGACGAGAATGTCGACTGGTGCAGGGTTCTGAAGATTCACTGTTTTCTCGCCCCTTCTCATGATGCACTGTGGAAATTCTCTGTAAAAGGGGTGAAGCGTACCTCATGCTCCGAAAGCGGTACCAGCAGTACTACTTATTGTATGAGTGCGCACAAATGGAGCGATTTAATTAACGCTCCTGAATTTGCTACGTCCAAAGTCGGGTTTCGCCAATCACCTGACATCGGCGAAAGCTACGCCACACGCAGGGATAAGATTTTGCTATCATGGTTGGAGTTTGTGGTACTACTGCCCGAATACACTATCCGAAGTCTATCGGCATTCCATTTTTCCAGCAACATAACCAGGAGCAAAGCTTAGAAACTTTATGGCTTCGAACAATTACAACCAAGGGGCCCAGGTCGAGCACCAAAAATTCGGTTTGGGCACGGTAATGTCTAGCAGTGAAGAGCGCATTGTGATCAAGTTCGACGATCACGGCGAGAAGAAGTTCGTCACCAATATGGTGATGGGCAGTCTGAAGAAAAGCGACCGGCAGCCGCCGGCGGAGAAGAAGGGCACCCGCAGAAAGAAAACTGTGCCGGCAACGGCATAGCAAAGTAGAGCCCGATCGAGGAAATTTTCGTTGAACGCACGCCAAAAACGGTTATTTGAAGAGGCGCGGAAACGCAATCCCGACCTCAAGATTCCCACCGAAAGCCAATCCTCCACGGAGTGGACGGAAGCCGACCTGGCCCTGATCAAGCAGGGGGTCGGAGACAAATCCAGCAAGCCAGCACAAGCCGCCGGTGAAACCGGTGACGCCACCGGAGAAGCGCCGTCTGGCGAACAGACCGGGAGCGTGGTCACGTATTTCGAAGCCAAGGGATTCGGATTCCTGCGGCCGGACGATGGGGGAAGGGATATCTTCTTTCACGTCTCCCGCCTGGCCGAAGGCTTGGCTACCGACCTGCGGCCCGGCAGCCAAAGTGCTTTACGAGCTCGGCATGGATCGCACGGGAAAGATGGCGGCCAGCAGCCTGCGCATCGCGCCCACGGAATAGCTTACAATAAAAGGACCGTTGAAATCGCCGCCGCGTGGCATAGCTTAGCGGCGGCTTTCTGTTCTCATGTTCGATAATCTATCGGAAAAACTGCAGCGGGTTTTCAAGAACCTGCGCGGCGAAGGCAAGCTCTCGGCTGAAAACATGGAGAGCGCACTGCGGGAGATCCGCATGGCGCTGCTCGAAGCCGACGTCAATTTCCGTGTAGTCAAGCAGCTCATTGAGAACATCAAGGTCAAAGCCATGGGCGAGGAAGTGCTCACCTCGCTCTCGCCTTCCCAACAAGTCATCAAGATCGTTCACGAAGAGCTGATCAAGATTCTGGGCAGCCACGAATCCAAATTGCGGTTCGCCAATGAACCGCCCAGCGTCTTCATGATCGTGGGGTTGCAGGGGTCGGGCAAAACCACTTCTACGGGTAAGCTGTCGCGCTGGCTTTCGAAAAACGGGCATCGTCCGATGGTGGTGTCGGTGGACGTTTACCGCCCCGCCGCTCGCGAGCAGTTGAAAGTGATTGCGCGCGAAGTGGGGCAGCCGATTTACGAAGGCGCTCCGGGCGAATCACAGCCGCTCGATCTGGCAAAATCGGCGCGCCGGGAAGCTACCAATAGCGGACGCGACGTGCTGCTGGTAGACACGGCCGGCCGCCTGCACATCGACGAAGATTTGATGACCGAGCTGCAGCAGTTGAAAGATCAGCTCAACCCCGTCGAGATCCTGTTTGTGGCGGACGCCATGACCGGGCAGGACGCGGTCAAGTCGGCGGACGAATTTCACAAGCGCCTGGGAATCACGGGCGTCATCCTCACCAAGATGGATGGCGATGCGCGCGGCGGCGCGGCGCTCTCCATCCGGCAGGTCACCGGACAGCCGTTGAAGTTCGTCGGCATCGGCGAGAAGTCGGACGCGCTCGAAGCGTTCCATCCCGATCGCGCGGCGAATCGCATCCTGGGCATGGGCGACATTCTGTCGTTCATCGAGAAGGCCAGCGAGCAGATCGACCAGAAGAAGGCCGTGGAGATGCAGCGCAAGCTCATCGAAAACGACTTCACGCTGGAGGATTTTCGCGATCAGTTGAAGTCGATCCGCAAGCTGGGTCCGCTGAGTTCTCTGCTCGACATGATGCCCAAGATGGGGATGTTGAAAGAGCTCAAAGACGTCAAGGTGGATGAGAAGGAGATCGGCCGCGTGGTGGCGATCATCGATTCGATGACTCCCAAAGAGCGCGACAATCACATGATCATCAATGGCAGCCGCCGCCGCCGGATCGCCAAGGGCAGCGGCACGTCGGTGCAGGAAGTGAACCAGTTGCTGAAGCAGTACACGCAAGCGCGGAAGATGATGAAGAGTCTTTCCGGCGGCATGGGTGGCATGCTGGGCAAGAAGTTAGGCAAAATGAAATTACCTGGCGGATTCCCGTTCGGAGATATGGGCGGGGGACCGCTGGGGCGGTAATGATTAGGCCACGGATGGACACAGATGAACACAGATAAAAAACTAAGTTGGCGGCTCTTTTATCTGTGTTTATCTGTGTCCATCCGTGGCTAAATAACGTTCGTAAATTCTTCGTTGGAGTACAGATGCTGATGATTCGCCTGGCGCGGTTTGGCGCCAAAAAGAAGCCGTTCTATCGGGTTGTGGTAATCGAAAAGGAGCGGGCCCGCAATGGCCGCAATCTGGAAGTGGTGGGACATTTCAACCCGCTGACCACTCCCAACCAAGTAGTGCTGAAGCACGACCGGATAGACCATTGGGTCAAGAATGGCGCTCAATTGTCGGATACCGTGAAACGCCTGGTGGAAAAGAACCCGACCCCACCGCAAGCCCAGCCAGTGGCCTGATAAACACTCCTGGTCGCTAACTGTAAGGAACAGAACGACTAGGCGGTAAGCTGTGGTTATTTTCGACCTCTGCCACGCTTGTATCAGGTACCATGAACCTTAGGAGGCGGGGTGGAATGAAACAGTTGATAGAAGATATAGCAAAAGCTCTGGTTGACATCCCGGAGGAAGTTTCGGTCCGAGTAGTGGAAGGTGAGCAGGTGACCGTTCTGGAACTAAAAGTGGCGCCTAGCGACCTGGGAAAGGTTATCGGGAAGCAGGGACGTACTGCCCGATCGATCCGCACTATTCTCGGTGCTGCCGGGATGAAACTCAACCGCCGCTTCACATTGGAAATCCTCGAGTGAATCCAACGGAGGCCGGGTGGGTTGCGGTAGCCATTCTGGGGAAGACCAGAGGCAATCGCGGCGAAATCACGGCCTTTGCCCTCAGCAACAAGCCGGAGCGCTACCAGGAATTAAGAGAAGTCTTTCTGTTCGGTTCAGGAGAATGCGCCGAAGTGGAATCCACGTGGTTCCACAACGGCGTCCTCATCTTCAAATTCCGCGGCGTGGACACCATCTCGGACGCCGAACGGCTCGCTGGGGTGGAGGTGCGCATTCCTATCAGCGAGCGCGTGCCGCTCGAAGAGAACGAATTCTTCCAGTCGGACCTGATGGGCTGCGAAGTAGTAGACCGCCGCAGTGGAGCATCGCTCGGTCGCGTCACCGCGTGGGAAGATGGTGGCGGCTCCGGCCTCCTGGTGGTTGGCGATCTGCTTATTCCTTTTGTCCGTGCGATCTGCGTCGAGATCGACCCGGCGCCCGCAAGATCACGGTAGAATTGCCGGAAGGCTTGAAGGATCTGAACCGATCGTGATCTTCCATGTGCTGACGATTTTCCCCGAGTTCTTCGAGGGACCGTTTGCGCACGGCGTGGTGAAGCGGGGCAAGGACGCGGGCCTGCTCGACATCCGCATTCACAACCTGCGCGACTGGACTACCGACCGCCACAAGACCGTGGACGACCGGCCTTTTGGGGGCGGCGAAGGCATGGTACTGAAGCCCGAACCGCTGTTTAAGGCGGTAGAGTCGATCTGGCCGGAGCGGCAGCCGGGACAGAGGGTGGTGCTGCTGTCGGCGGGGGGAAGGATGTTCGACCAGTCGATGGCGAATCGCTTCAGCCAGGATCGCGAAATCCTGTTGATCTGCGGGCGTTATGAAGGCGTGGATGAAAGGGTGGCTGCGCACCTGGCGGACGAAGAGGTTTCCATCGGAAACTACGTCCTGAGCGGGGGAGAACTGGCGGCTGCGGTGATCGTCGATGCCGTCGGCAAGGTTGTTGCCGGGAGTGCTCGGGAACGAGACGTCGGCAGCCTTCGACTCATTTCAGGATAGCGGCCACGGCGAAGGTTTGCTGGATTGTCCGCACTGGACAAGGCCGGCGGAATTTCGAGGCTGGAAGGTCCCGGAAGTTCTGTTGAACGGAAACCACGAAGAGATCCGAAAATGGCGCCGCCAGGCGGCGAGGGAAAAGACGCGAAGGCTGAGACCCGACCTGATGGCAGGCGCCGGGGACGAAGTGCCGGCGAGGGAGTAATCCGTGCCCCGCTTATTAGGCAATCGCCGTCTTTTTCGTATAAGATAGAAGATCAGGACAAATTTTCATGCAGAACGCGTTGTTGACGAAATTTATTAATAAGAACAAGCGGACGGCCGAACATCCGGCGTTCCGGCCGGGCGACACGATCCGGGTCCACGTAAAGATCAAGGAAGGCGACAAAGAACGTCTCCAGGCCTTTGAGGGCACCATGATCGCGCGCAACAATACCGGATTGGGCGAGACCATCACGGTGCGCAAGGTGAGCTTCGGGCAGGGCGTTGAGCGCATCTTCCCCGTGCATGCCAAGGTGATTGACCACATCGACGTGGTGCGCACCGGCAAAGTGCGGCGCGCCAAGTTGTATTACCTGCGCGGCTTGAAGGGCAAGGCCGCCCGGCTCAAAGAGCGCGAATAAGGTCCCATCATTTCCTCATGCGACCCGAGTCCGCGGGTGGCAAATTCCGATGCGAAGCCACGCTGGAGCGAGAGCTGCAAGCGCGCGGCTTTCAGTGCGGTCGCAGGTGTCGATGAAGTCGGCCGCGGCTGCCTGTTTGGGCCGGTAGTGGCGGCTGCGGTGATACTTTCGCCGGAGCGCCCGGTGCGCGGATTGGACGATAGCAAAGCCCTGGAGCCGGAACGCCGCGAAGTGCTGGCGGAGCGGATCCGGGAGCGCGCCGTTGCCTGGGCTGTAGCAGCAGTGGACTCGGCCACTATCGACCACATCAATATCTACCAGGCGTCACGCAAGGCCATGCGGATAGCGGTGAGCCGTCTGCATCCCGGGCCGGATTTTTTGCTGGTGGATGCAGTTTCCATCGAACTTCCCCTGCCGCAGCGCGCGCTGATCAAGGGCGACGCGCGATGCCACGCCATTGCCGCGGCATCCATCGTGGCCAAGGTCTATCGAGATGCCTGCATGCGGGTGTGGGACGAAGTGTTTCCCGAGTACGGGTTGGCATCGCATAAGGGCTATTCCACGCCGGAGCACTGCGAGGCGATAGCGAAATATGGACCCACGCCGTTGCATCGTCTGAGTTTCGAGCCGGTGCGCCTGCGATCCATTTTCCCCATCGAGTATAGTTCCCAGATGGAATTGTTCGAGACGGCGGGCGCCGCATGATGCCCACCGACCCGGGTATGAATTCGACCGATCGGCCGCAAGGCCAGGCAAGCGTGGATACCCCCGCGCCGATGGCGATCAAGCGCGTCGAGTATCGTTGGTATCACAAGATGTCGGCGGTCCTGCTGATCACGTTCTGCCTGGAAATTGGCCTGTTCCTGTTGATCTTTCCGTGGACCGATACGTGGGAGAACAACTACTTCGCCGCGCTCGCTCCCTCGCTGCGCCAGTACTGGGACAACATGTACGTGCGCGGCGCCATCAGCGGCCTGGGCGTGATCAATCTGTACATCTCGCTGGTTGAAGTGTTCCGCCTGCGCCGATTCGCCAAACGCTAAGTGAAGCGCCTGCTGCTGCTGGTGATTGCACTGATCGCCTACGGCTCGCTTTATCCCTGGCACTTCGAATGGTCACGCAACACTCAGGGCACGTGGGGCACGTTGTTGGCGGGTTGGCCGGAGCGCGTGGACCGCTTTGTGCTGCGAGATGTGGCGGTCAACGTCCTGCTCTACGTTCCGCTGGGACTGGCGGCGTTCCTGGCGGTCGCGCATCGGCATTCTCGTGCGCTGGCCGCCACTTTCGCACTGTTGCTCGGCGCAGCACTTTCCACCGGTATCGAGATCGTCCAGATCTATGTGCCGGGCCGTGTCAGCAGCCTGTTGGACATCGTCACCAACGTC
Organism: uncultured Solibacteraceae bacterium; assembly: GCA_963815475.1. Lineage (GTDB taxonomy): Bacteria > Acidobacteriota > Terriglobia > Bryobacterales > Bryobacteraceae > Sulfopaludibacter. The sequence goes on from CAWFHD010000003.1 coordinate 6,855,304, forward strand.
GCCGGTACACTTGCTGGCATATCGGCGGGGTTGGTTCTGCAGACGCGGATTGAGGCGCTCCTGCTGCGTCCGCGCCGGCTGGCGCGGGCCGCTGCGCTGCTGTTGGGCGCTTGGGCGGTCTTCCAGTTCTATCCCTTCTTCCCTGCGTTGAACCAGGGTAAACTCCGACATTCCCTGGCGGCGCTGGCGAGCGGGCGCCTGTCGCTCCACGGAGCAGGGGCCGATGCCGCCGAATGGTTCGCTGCAGCGCTGGCGCTCCGTGCAGTGACGGTTCGGATGCGCTGGTGGTGGCTGGCTGGAGCGCTATTGGTGCTGACAGCGCGAATGCTGATCGCCACACGCGAGGTAAGCCCTGACGAAATCGGGGGAGTGGTGTTGGCGTGTTTGCTGCTGGCGGTGATCCCGGAGAGATTCCAATTGCGCGCCGGAGTTGCGGCGATGGCACTGGCGTTGGTGCTCCGTGAACTGGAGCCGTTCCATTTCACGGCTACAGCGCAAGGGTTTTCGTGGATTCCGTTCGTGCCCACTTTCGAATCGGAGCGTCAGGGCGCGATGGTGATCCTGTCGCGGAAGGCGTTCGATTACGGCGTGCTGGTCTGGCTGCTGCGGAAGTGTGGAGTGAGGTATGCGCGGGCCGGCTTGCTAGTGGCCGCGGGCTTATTCGGGTTCGAATTGCTGCAGGTCTATCAGCCTGGAAGGACGCCTGAGATCACGGATGCGGTGGTTGTCGTCTTGATGGCGGCCGCGCTCTGGTTGAGCGACGAATCTCAACCGCGACGCACAGGCAAAGGCGCGACTGTGGCCAACTGACCCCTTAGTCCGGTAAGTCGGGTGGAAACCTCACGGGTGAAGAAAGAAGTGTGACACCGAAAACGGTTGGTTCCGCCCTACCGGAATCGGTAAATCACCTGAGTCGCTTCCATCGCTATGGTAAGTGGATCAGTCTGCTCTTGCGTCGGAGAATTTTCAGAGTATAGTTGGAAACAAGCCAAATTGAGTCTGTTTTCTTCTGGAGCGAGGGACTGTGCAATTCACGTGTCAGAATCTCTGGGACCTCGACGACGATTGGGCCGACGTGTTGATTCTATGGCACCCGCGCGGATCGCCACCGCACAAACCCGCACGCTCTTCGATCGCAGTTGAAGGAACTTCACCAATATGAAACTCGGCATTCCTGTCTATGAAGGGGTCAACCTGCTGGACGTCGCCGGACCCTATGAGATGTTCAACTGGGTAGACGACGACAAGGACCTGGAAACCATCATCCTTTCCGAAGACGGAGAACCGGTCACTACCATGAATGGCGTACGCTTCGAGCCGCACGCCAGCTTCGCCGACTATCCGCAACTCGACGTGTTGTGGACGCCGGGCGGCCATCCGGACGCCTTAAGTGAAATCATGTCTGACCCCGAATCGCCCTATCTTGTCTATTTGCGGCAGGCGGCGGCGCATGCAAAATGGGTTTGTTCGGTTTGCGAAGGCGCCCTACTGCTGGCGCGCGCCGGCCTGCTCCGCGGCCACAAAGCCACCACGCATTGGGCGTTCGTGAAGTGCCTTCAATCCTTTCCGGCCATTGAAGTGGATCTCACTCATCAGCGATTTGTCGTCTCGGGCAACCGGCTGACCGGGGGAGGAATCTCTTCGGGGCTTGACGAGGCGCTGGCACTCATCGAACTCCTGTTCGACACAAAAAGCGCACAAGCCGTGCAGTTGACGACGCAGTACTTTCCCAAACCTCCTGTGCACACCAGCATTCCCGAGGCGCCGGCCTGTCCCGTCAAATGGTGATTCCCGGCGGCAATCAGAAGTGCGCCATTATCTGGTGAGCTATCGTGACGCGATCCTCGTTGGGATAGTTTTTGTTGGCTAGAATGACGATCCCTAGCTGCTTCTGCGGAATGAAAGCTAAATAGGCGCCAAAGCCATTCGTCGATCCGGTTTTGTTAATCCACACGTCCTTTCGTGGTTGCCGGGGTCGTGTAAGTGGAGTAACAGGCATCGCTTCCATGGCCATTTTGGAAGAATTTCCTTCCAACAATGACTTCAACTCCACCGGATAGGGATATTGCTCCCATATCAGATCTTGTGTCATGACCCCAGCCTGAAAGTAAGCCGTGTGCGTATCCGTGATCGCACTTTGGACCTTCTCATCCAGTTTGATCATATTCATGTTAGCTTCCACGAAACGGATCAAATCGGCTGCCGTGGCCTTCACGCCATAAGCCTCGGCGGAGAGCACCCCTTCGGCCATGCGGATCGGCACGTCCTCCCTGGTGTAGCCTTGCGCATAGTCCGCCATTCTGCCTTCGGGAACGTTGATATAAGTGCTCTTCAAGCCGAGAGAAGGAAACAGGCGGCCTTGCATCAGCGCGACAAAGTCCTGGTTCATGCTCTTTGCCGCGATCCAGCCAAGCGTCCCAATGCTGGGATTGGAGTATGTTCGATAGGCGCCGGGCTTGTACGCGGGCTGCCACTGCTCGAAGTAGCTCAGCAGTTGATCGTTGTTCCTCACGTTATCGGGGACCTGCAATGGAAGGCCTCCTGGTGTGTGCGTGCCCAAATTGAGGAGGCTTACCTCACCGAACTTAGTGCCGCGTAGAGACGGAAGGTATTTGCTGGTTTTGTCCGACAACGAGAGGCGGCCCATGGCTTGCGCATACGATGCCAACGTCGCGGTGAAAGTCTTCGAAATGGATCCGATTTCGAAGAGCGTGTTATGCGTCACGGGCTTGCGGGTTGCCGCGGAGGCAACACCATAGTCGAATATGTAGGTCTCGCCCCCGGCGGCGATGCTGACCGCCATTCCGGCGATTTTGTATTTCTCCATCACTGGCCGAACCGCCGCGTCCACAATGCTCTTGACTTTATCTTGCCGACCGTCGGCCGCATGACTTACCGTGAACGCAGATATGGCACAAAGAACAGCCGCCGCGATGCTCATTACCCTCGATTTCAAATCTTCGACTCCCCTCGCAGACAGCATAACAGCCCGTGGTAGAATCGAATGCAGCGCGAAGGGCGCTTCCCGTCCGCGGGAAAGGGCCGAGCCCACCGGAACTCGAAACACATCTCCTGTAGTGCGATCTTCTTTTCGCCCGGCGCGCGGACGCGGGCATACGAAAGGAGATCGTTATGTCAGAGACATCAACACCGCTTCCCGCGAATCCTTCGCTGGGCCAACTACAAAAGAGAGCCAAAGAACGGGTGCGTGAGCTGCGCGCCGCCGGCGATGCCGGAGCCACACTCGCCGATGCGCAGTTCGCCATTGCGCGCGAGCATGGCTTTGAAACCTGGGCCAAATTGAAGCACCACATCGAAGCGCTTCGTCCGCCGGGAATCGAACCCTTCGAGCAGCTTGCGAAAGATCTGGCCGAGGCCTACACATCGGGCGATGAGACTAAGGTGCGCGCCCTCAACGCCAACTATGGCACCGTGTTTTCCACCGATTTTCACGATCCTGAGAAGGTCAGGCAGTGCATGCCAACCTGGTATGCTTCCGAGACGCGTTCGGCCGAACTGGCGATTGCCGATGCGCGGCAGATGGTGGCGCACGCCTACGGTTTCGAGAATTGGGCAAAATTCGCCGCCAGCCTGACACAGTCCACGGCCGATCCCCGCTCCGCGCCGGTCTTCGTGAGCACGCGCCCGCCGTTCTACACGATTGACTGGAACGAGAGCCGTCTCTCCGCCAGCGGTCCGCAAACCCACAGGGATTGGGAAGAGATATTCGCCATTGTGGAGGAGTGCAAGTTCTCGAAACTAGAAGCCGGCGGCATCACCGATGACGCCATGAAAGGGTTGGCGGAACTGGAGTGCGTCACTCATCTCAACGTAGCCGGATCGAAGGGGCTAACAGACGAAGGAGCCCAGCACCTGGCACGCATGCCCCAGTTGGTCGATTTGGAAATCGGCGGCTGGCATACGGCGCTCACCGACCGCGCCTTTGAGCCGTTGCGTCATCTCCCTGAACTGCGCCAGATGAAATCGTGCTGGACTCAGGGACTCACCGATGCGGGCGCGGCCCATCTGGCTGCGTGCGATCTGCTCGAAAGTGTCAACGTGATGGGCTCGCCCGCCGGTGACGGCTTGATCCGCGCGCTGGCTGGCAAAACCGCGCTACGTTTTCTCGACACCGGCCGCGGCGTGACGGATGCCGGGATTGCCGATCTGCACCGCATTCCCGCATTCAAAACATGGTTGGGCGGGGAGATTCGTGTCGGCATGATGGGCGCTGCCAAGCTGCCGAACCGGTTGATGATCGATGGCGATTTCACGGATGACGGAATCGCATTGCTGGCCGGGCTGGACGGCGTCGCCGCGCTCTCATTCTTCGGGCATTCGCAGAGTTTCACGGCGTCTGGCCTGAAGGCGCTGCGGAGCCTGCCGAGGCTCGAGGTGTTCGGTATCGATGGCGACATGTGCGGAGACCAAGCGATGCGGCAGATCGCGGCGCTTCCGCGGCTGCGCCAGTTGCAGGCGCAGGGCGCGGTGGCGGGCGATGCGGGTTGGGAGGCGCTGAGCCGCTCACAGACCCTCGAATATATCTGGGGCCGCGACTGTCCCAACTTTGGGAGCCGCGGATTCACGGCGCTCGCCAATTTGCCCGCGCTGCGCGGCATGGGCATCAGTTGCAAACTGGTGGACGATAACGCGTTGGCGGCGTTTCCACGGTTTCGGGAACTGCGCCACCTTGTCACGATCGATATTCCCGATGCCGGCTTTCGCCATGTGGGCCGGTGCCAGAACATGGAATCGCTCTCCTGCATGTATTGCCGCGACACGGGAGACGTTGCCACCGGGCACATCGCCGGTCTTTCGAAACTTCGCAGCTACTATGCCGGAATGACGCAGATCACCGATCGTAGTCTGGAGATCCTGGGCCGCATGGAGACGTTCGAGAAACTGGAATTCTGGCAATGCATGGCGATCACGGACGCCGGCGTGGCGCATCTGGCCGGTCTGCCGAAACTGCAGCAGATCGAGATCTACAATTCTCCCAAGGTTTCCCGGAGCATCAAGCAGTTGTTCCGCGACACCGTGCGCGTGCATTACACCGGGTGAGCCCGGGGCGGGCCGGCAGCGGGATCACCGCTTGCCGGCTCGCTTCCTGGTCTGGCCGCTTGCCGGCGAAGCGCGCCGCTTACCTCGCGTCTGCGCGTTCTTCTCCACACGAAGCTTCCACGCGGTCCGTAGTGCGCCGGCGAGCACATCGTCGCTCGCTGCAGCCAGGCGAATGTGGGTATGTCCCATTCTCCCAAACCCGCCGGGGATAGGCAGGAAGATGTCCGGCGCCTCCTCCACGAACGCCGCCTGCTGTTCCGGCGTAAGCGTCAGATTGCCATAGCCCTGCGCTTGCGAGGCGAGTGAAGCAAATCTTGTGCCGCCGACGCGGAAGGCCGGCAGGCCCGCGTGGACAACCTCCTCTGCGCCCTCCATGCTCAGCGCAATCCTCTTAAAATCCGCAGGGGTCATCGCGCGACTACTATATCGCAGAAGCTATCCCTCATTGGCGTTCTAAAATGGATCGGCGCCCAGGGAGGCGCCGGGACGATGACTCGCAGAGCACTCCTGGCAGCGACGGCGGTCATGGCGGCACGGGCGCAGCAAAAGGCAGGGCCGCCGCCCCACACCAAGGGTCCAACGGTCTTTTTGGATTACGATCAGGTGGAGTTGGACGCAATGTACAACCAGTCGGCCTACGCGTCCAACGCGGCGGAGGTCCAGCGGCGATATACAAGCAACAGCGAAGTGACTCGCGCACGCCTGGGGGAGCCGCTGCGTGTCGCCTATGGGCCCAGTGACATCGAGAAGCTGGACATTTTTTCACCCCGGCGTGCCAACGCTCCGGTGCACGTATTCATTCACGGCGGAGCGTGGCGCTCTGGTGTTGCCAGAGACTACTCCTTTCTCGCCGATGCCTTGGTCGCGGCGGGCGCGCATCTTGTGGTTCCGGACTTCGCACATGTGCAGGATGCGGACGGCAGTTTGCTCCCCATCGAGCAGCAAGTACGGCGGGCGATCCAGTGGGTGCACGACCACGCGGATACCTTTGGCGCCGACACTCGCCGGATTTTCGTGAGCGGCCATTCCTCCGGGGCGCACCTGGCGGCCGCCGCGCTCACGCTGATTCCCCAAGGGACGGTGCAGGGCGCGATGCTGGTCAGCGGCATGTACGATCTGCGAGCGCCGCGGCTCTCCTCGCGCAGCGCTTACGTAAAGTTCGACGATGCCACCGAGGAGACGCTCAGTCCGCAGCGCCACATCGACAAACTCCATCTACCTCTGGCGGTGGCTTACGGGACTTTGGAAACGCCCGAGTTTCAGCGCCAGGCCCGCGAGTTTGCCGCCGCACTCAAGGCCGCCAAGAAGCCTGTGGAGACGATCGTGGGCGAGAACTACAATCACTTCGAGTTGATCGAGACGCTGGCAAATCCTTGCGGGATCCTGGGCCGCGCCGCATTACGGATGATGAATCTGGGTGATGCGGCACCGGAAGCCGCAAAATAAAATAAACCCCTCATTCCGAGAGAACATCACTTCAACCTGAGGTGTGAGGCCTCTAGTCTCTGGGGCTGGCCCGTGATGGCTCCAATAGGCTGGCCCCAGGGACCATAGCTCACACAGGAAAGGCAACTTTCATGAGCACAGTTGAGACACTCGGACAGGAACGGACCGCTGAATTCGTCGCGGAAACAGTCTTAGCCGCTAGAGCGATCGACTACGCAGTTGAGGCTTACATCTATGGTTATCCGCTGGTCACCATGGAATTGACACGGCGGGTCATGACTAACGCGGAAAAGCCCGACGCCGGGCACGCTCCCATGGGGCAGTTGGTTCGGATGGCCGAGTATCCGCCCGCCGATTTCAAAAGTGTTACCACACCGAACGCCGATACGCTATACACAGCGGGTTTCTTGGATGTGGGTAAGGAGCCTTGGGTTCTCAGCCTTCCGGAGGCGAAGGGGCGTTACTACCTGATGCCGATGCTCAGCGCCTGGACCGACGTATTCCAGTCCCCCGGAAAGCGCACCACCGGCACCGGCCCGCAGCAGTACGCGATCACCGGCCCCGGCTGGGTTGGCTCTCTACCCACAGGCATGACCCAATACAGGTCGCCCACGGCGATGGTCTGGCTTCTCGGCCGTATCTATTGCACCGGGACGCTGGAGGACTACGTCGCAGTGCACAAGATGCAGGCTGATGTCACGGTAGTGCCGCTTAGTTCCTACGGCCGGCCTTACACTCCACCGCCAGCAAAGGTCGATCCCAGTGTCGACATGAAGACTTCCGTGCGCGACCAGGTGAAGCAGATGGACGTGGCCGCATATTTCAACCTTCTGGCATCGCTGCTGAAGGACAATCCACCTGCCCGGGAAGATGCTCCGGTGGTCGCCAGGATGGCGAAGCTCGGCATCATCCCCGCCCGGGAGTTCGATGCCGCCAGACTCGATCCGGCCATTGAGAAGGCAAATGTTCCCAAGATCGGTCTCGAAAAGATCATGGCACACCGCAAGCAGACCGGCAGGTTTGAGAATGGCTGGGGCTTCACGACAAAGACGGGCCTTTATGGCACCGATTACCTCCAGCGAGCCTTGGTTGCAGCCATGGGCCTGGGCGCGAACAGGCCGCAGGACGCCGTGTACCCGATGTCGGAAACCGACACCGATGGCAAGCCCTACGATGGCGAGAACCACTACGTGATGCACTTCAATAAGGGCGAAATGCCGCCGGTGCACGCCTTCTGGTCGCTGACCATGTACAATGCCGAACTCTTCTTCGTGGCCAATCCCCTGAACCGCCATACTCTCAGCGCCCGCGACAAACTGAAAGTGAATTCAGACGGTTCCATCGATCTTTATCTGCAGAAGGATTCCCCGGGCGCGGACAAGGAGGCCAACTGGCTTCCAGCCCCTGCAGGAAGGTTCATTCCCATGCTGCGGCTTTATTGGCCCAGGGAGAAAGCTCCATCCATCATTGACGGCTCCTGGAAAATACCGCCCATCAAGAAGGTAAGCTAATCTTCCAGAGAGAAATCCGGAGCCGTGCGCAGCCCTATTCTCGCGTTTTGCAAGAATAGAGGTTCCCATGTTCTCTCAGGACTGGTTCCGGCCACTCGTTCCGCTGAACAACTTTGTCGGCTTTGGGGCGAATGATTTTATCCTGCTGGCCATCGCCGTATTTGTGATCGGGCTGGTGCTGCTGCACGCCCGCATCGAACCGGCAGCGCGGCGATTCGCGGAACGGACCGGATGGTGCATGCTCGCGCTGGCGGTCCTGACGGTCGCTCTACGCCTGGCCTTGCTCGGCCGGAGCCCGGCCCCCACCCCAAACGGCGCCGATGATTTCGGTTATTTGCTGCTGGCCGATACGCTGCGACATTTCCGCATGGCGAATCCGATGCATCCCATGCGCCACTTCTTCGAAGCCGTCTTCATTTTGCAGGACCCATCTTACAGCTCGATCTTTCCACTGGGGCAGGGCATTGTGCTGGCGCTCGGCTGGATGATCTTCGGCCATCCCTGGGCGGGTGTGGTGCTCTCGTGCGGAGCGTTCTGCGGCCTGTGTTATTGGATGCTACGAGGCTGGGTGACGCCCGCGTGGGCGCTGGTGGGCGGACTGCTCGCCGTGATGGAATTCGGACCGCTCTGCCAGTGGATGAACCTGTATTGGGGCGGCGCCGTGAGCGCAGTCGCAGGCTGCCTGGTCTTCGGCGCCATCCCGCGACTTACTGCGCGACCTCGCTTAGCACCCCTGCTATTGGGAGCCGGACTCGGGCTGCAACTGCTTACGCGCCCATTCGAAGCGGTGCTGCTCGCCATTTGCGTAACGCCCTTTCTGTGGAAACGATGGGGGCGGCTGGCCCTGGTGGCGGTCGCAGTAGCGCCGGCCATCGGTCTCACGCTGCTGCAAAACCACGCGGTGACGCATAGCTGGACCACTATGCCTTACCAGCTCAGCCGCTATCAATACGGCATTCCCGCCAGCTTCACGATGCAGCCGAATCCGGTGCCGCATCGCGAACTGACGCCGGAGCAGGAGCTGGATTATCAGGCCCAGTGCATCATCCACGGAGACTCCCCGGACACTCTGCGCAATTATGTGACGCGCTGGTTCGACCGCGTGCGCTTCTATCGGTTTTTCTTCTTCGTGCCGCTCTATCTGGCGCTGCCCGCCTTCCTGCTGGCGTGGCGCGAGACTCGCTATTGGTGGGTGGCCGGCACGCTCGCGGTGTTCAGCCTGGGTACTAATTTCTATCCCTACTTCTACCCGCATTACATCGCCGCGCTCACCTGCCTGTTCGTGCTGGTCAGCGTGGTGGCGTTGGAACAGTTGAGCCGCTGGCGGCCGGTGGCCCTCATCATCCTCTGTCTCTGCGGCGCGCAATTCCTCTTCTGGTATTCCCTGCACGCCTTCGCGCCCGATCCCGTTTTGTATGGACTGGGCCAGTATGAGTCCTGGGATTTCATTAACCACGGCGATGTCGACGGACGCGCCGCTATCCACCGGCAATTAGCGCAATCGGCTGGCAAACAACTGGTCTTCGTCCGCTACAGCCCGCAGCACGCGTTTCACGAGTGGATCCACAACGACGCCGATATCGATCGTTCGGCCATCGTTTGGGCGGCCGACCTGGGCCAGGACGTGAACGAGATTCTGCGCCACTACTATCCCGACCGCACTGCGTGGCTGGTGGAACCGGACCAGCACCCGCCGAGCCTGACGCAATATGCCGCGCCGCCTCCGCCCGCGCCGCCCGAACCCGAGCCGGTGAAAGGTCCGCCGCCGGTCTTGCGTTTCGACGACGGCCCGGTGAACAATTCGGGCGGTGTGCAAGAGGTGGGGAAGAAGCGGCATTGATTTGGCAAGGCATTGACCCGGACCTCCCCGGCTCCACCTTGCTAAACTTCTACCGATGCTCAAAGCCATCCTGACCGACCAACATTTCTGGATTCCCGTCGCCGTGCTCGCTTGCGGCTTCGCTCTGCTGGTGGCTGTGCGATGAAGCCGCGGTCGCTGCATCGCCTGGGCGTCGCTTGCGGGCTGGCGGCCGGCGCGTGGCTCGGAGCCGCCGAAGCTCCTACTAAGCTGGTGACGGTCGGCTTTTCGCCCTTCATTATTTCGCTCGGCATGGTGACCGGTGTGTTCGTGGCGCGATGGACAGTGCCCATGGCGCTCAAGGGCACGGGGTACATTCTGCTCGACCTGCGCGAGCGCGCCCACCTCGCGGTCTGGGCAATCCTCGCCGGAATGCTGTGGGCGGTAGCGAACACGCTTACCGTTTTCGCTATTCGCAATGTCGGGCTCTCCATCGCGTTTCCGCTCTGGAACACCAACAGCATCGTAGGCCTGTTCTGGGGCTGGCTCCTGTTCAACGAACTGCGCGGCGCGGGTTCGAAGCAATGGACCAAGGTGCTGGGCGGGGCCCTCGCGATTGTGGTGGGGGCGTGCCTGCTGGCCTATGCCACGTCGCAGCACACCGCCGGGCCGCCGCGCGCGGCCACCCTCGGAATTCTGTCGGCGCTGGGCGCGGGCTTGATGTGGGGCACCATGTATATCCCCTATCGCAAGGCCTACATCAGCGGTATGAATCCTCTCTCGTTCGTCACTGTGTTCACGTTCGGCGAATTGGGTACAGTCTTCGCGCTCGCGCTGGTCTTCAACGGCGGATTAGGCGGCGTGGTGGCCGATCTGACGCGCGCACGTCCGGCGCTCTTCTGGCTCTTCCTGGGCGGCTTTTGCTGGGTGATCGGCGACCTGTTCCAGCAGTACGCCGCCAAGTACATCGGCATTGGACGCGGCATCCCGCTCTCCAACACCAACCAGCTTTGGGGCTTGGCATGGGGCGCGCTGGTGTTCGGCGAACTCTCGGGGATCGGCGGCACGGCGCAGACGCTGGTGATTGCCGGATCGCTCATCATGGTGGCGGGCGCCGTGGCTATCAGTTTCGCCGAAGCTCCGGCCGGCGAGCAGGCATCGCGGCAACGCGCGGTGGAGCGTGAGTGCGAGCGTTATGGCATGGACGCCGCGCAAGTAGAGAAGATTCTCGAAGGCGACGATCCGGTGGGGCGTCAGAAGGCCGGTCGCCGCTGGTGGGAAGCGCTGGTGCTGCTGGGCGCGCTGGCGATCTTCGTCTGGCTGGCGATGGGAGCGGAGCGGCAAGCCATCGCGGCCGATCCAATGTGGATGGCCATTCTGGTGATCGCGACGTTCGCATTCTTGGTAGTGTCCGGCCGAATGCTCTGGCGCTACACCAAGTTCTCGTAGGTAGTCCTCAGGCAATGTTGCCTGCGCTGCGTCCTTTCCACCGCCCGCCCACGCCTCGCCAGTGCGCCACCGCGGAGTGGAGCGTGCACGCCGCGTAGAAGAGCGCGACCAGCGGGAGAAAGACCGCCCATAGCGGCGATCGGCGGTAATAGCGCAGCGCGGGCAGATAAGCGAGGCACATTAACAGCCATGCCAGTGCGCCCATGCCGCGCGCGGGTTGCTGCGCGGCCAACGCCAGCATGGGCGGTGCCAGGAACGTCACCGCCATCGCGAGCATGGTCCCTGCCAATAGCGCCGCCGAGTAACGCAGTTGCGTGAAGGCGGTCCGCGAGATCATCCGTCCCACTTCCCCGAACGTTCGGTAGTCGCGAATGCTCCGCGTTTGCTCGCTGAGTCCCAGCCAGATCTGACCGCCAGACTGTTTCACCGCGGCCGCGAGAGCGCAATCGTCGATGAGGTTTTCGCGGATTGCGTGCAGTCCGCCGATTTTCTCCAGTGCGTCGCGCCGCAGCAGAATGCAGCCTCCCGCGGCCCCGGCCTCCCGGCGGCGCGGATTGCGGATCCTGCGCGGCGGGTATAGCAGAAAAAAGAAGAACACGAACGCCGGTACCAGCGCGATTTCCGCGATGGCGCTGCATCGCAGGGTCGCCATGTAGGAAACCAGCGCGTAGTTGCCCTGCTGTGCTCGCGCCACCAGGCCGCGCAAGTTGTCCGGCGGGTGCACGATATCGGCGTCCGTGAAGAGAATGTACTCCGGCCGGAATTGCGCCGCCTGCCGCACTCCTTCGGACATGGCCCACAGCTTCCCGGTCCAACCCGCGGGGAGCGGATGCGCGCGCTCCACCGTAAGGCGCGATGGTGGCGCCGCATCGCGAGCCTTCTCGGCTGTGGCATCCCGGCTATCGTCATCTACCACGATGATGTGAAACTCCCCGCGGTACTCCTGTGCGTGGAGCGATGCCACCGCGGCTGCGATGGTCTGCTCTTCGTCGCGCGCTGGAACGATCGCGACGATGCTCGGCCACGAAGTCGGAGTATCGGCGGTTGCGCTGCGCCACTCGGCGCGCCGCGCCAGCAGGATGTAAACCCAGATCGCGATGGTCAGCCCGCCGGCGAGTTGAAGCAACATTCTCGGCGGAGGCCTAGTTATTATTGGTGCTCGACACCGCTCCCTTTACGTATTTGTCGAACCATTGGAACTTCTCCCAGAGCACGTGTTCGATGGTTTCCTTGGCTCGATAGCCGTGAGCTTCGTAGGGCAGGAAGACCAGGCGAACGATTCCGCCGTTGCCTCGCACTGCTTCGTACATGCGCTCCGACTGAATGGGGAAGGTGCCATCGTTATCGTCCATTTCGCCGTGGATCAGCAGCAGCGGAGCTTTGATCTTGTCGACATACATAAAGGGCGACATCTTCAAATACGTCTCGGGCGCCTGCCAGATGGTGCGCCGCTCGTTCTGGAAGCCGAACGGAGTCAGCGTCCGATTGGGCGCGCCGCTCTCCGCAATCCCCGCCTTGAAGATGTTCGACTGTGCCAGCAGGTTGTCCGTCATGAACGCGCCGTAGCTGTGACCTCCCACGCCTACGCGCGCCGGATCGGTCACGCCCATCTCCACCGCCTTATCCACAGCCGCTTTCGCGTCGGCCACCACCTGTTCCACAAAGTGATCGTTCACCGTGCGACGGTCGCCCACGATCGGCATCGACGCGTTATCGAGCACCGCATAGCCCTGTAGCGCGAAGAAGATCTCGGAGTAGCCTCCGATCTCGGTGAAGCGCTTCGTCGACCCGCTGACTTCGCCGGCTGAATCGGCATCTTCGAATTCACGCGGGTAGGCCCAAACTACGGTCGGCAGACGCGTTCCCGGTTTGTAGTCGGGCGGAAGGTAAAGCACGAACGACATGTCCACTCCGTCGGGCCGCTTGTAGCTGACCAGTTGCTTCTGCACCTTGCGCATGATTGGCTGCGGATCGGGATAGTGAGTGATGGCGGACATCTGGCCGCCGGCGGCCCGCACAAAGTAGTTCGGCGCTTCCGACGGACTTTCGCGGCGTGTCAGCAGCTTCTCGCCGTGCCCGTCGAGCAGCGCATCGACTACTTCGTAATGATCGTCGTCGCATTTAAACAGCGGCGTGGTTTCCTTGGTCGCCAGATTGTAGCGATTCAGGAACGGATGGTCGCCGCTCGACGATGCGCCCGCGCCGGTGAGAAAGATATTGTCGCCATCCAGGATGACAACACGCTCCCCCGAGGCGGTCGATTTTTCGAGCGGCCTGCCGGGGTCGGTATAACGGCTCCCGGCGCTACGCGACCACAGCGGCTTCGGCGCATCCTTGGGATGGTCGAGATCGACTAGCAATGCGACTTGCGGAGTGCGTCCGCCACCTGCGCCCGCGGCTCCTCGACCTGCGCCGCCGCGTCCACCTCCGGCATCGATGATGGCGAGGTGTCCGTTCTCGGTGAACATCAGGCCCGGAAGGCGGCGGTCGATTTCGAAGATGCTTTGCGGATCGCCCGCGAAGGGAGCTTTGATCGCCACGATCTTGTCATGCTCGGGAAGCGCGGGAGTGGTTGGCGGTGCGCCAGCCGCGCCGGCGCGAGTTCCTCCGCGAGCTCCACGGCCCGCGCCGCCCGTGCCCTCAAACCAGAGCAGCGTGGAAGGCTCATTGGGACGCCATTGTAGATTGCGCGGACCGGCCGGCGGAGCGGCATCGGCCGCATCGTCGGTCGGAGCAGGCGCGCCGCGGCCTGCGCCCAGCGGCAGGCTGGCCATCTTGCGCAGCACGCTGCCGGTCCGGTCCCAGATCTCGATTTCGCGAGGGAACATACGCGCCGGATACGAATAAGAGAACGGCCGGTGAATGCGGTTGACGATGAAGTAGTTGCCATCGGGCGACACGCGCGCCGATTCGATGAGCGCGGGCTTTCCTACCGGCGATATCGCCCCGGTATTCATGTCGACGATGGCGAGTTGCGCGGTGGCATAGTATTCGAAGACGTCCTCATCGTGCGCGTTCTGCAGCAGGTCTTCGTAGGTACGAGCGCCTCGCCCGCCGCCCAGGCTCTCTGAGACGTGCGGCCCAGGTGGAACTCGTGGGGCCGCAGGCTCAACGCCTCGGTCGGCGCGGACCGCCTGCACCAGCAGGCTCTTGCCGTCGGGCATCCACTGAAGGCTGCCGCCACCGCCGCCCGCGCCACCGCGGCCTGCACCGTTGGCGCCGCCCAGCACTTCATTTAGTTTGATGCCGGACAACTTGCGCACTTTGCCCGTCGCCGTCTCGCCCACCCACAATTCGATGCCGTTGGCAGTGGTGTTGGTGAAAGCGAAGTGGGTGCCGTCCGCGCTCCAGCGCGCTCCGCCTAAGCGGGCATTGGGAGGCAGTGCGAGTTTCACCTCGGCCCCCGAAGGAATCCGGCGCAATACCAGGCTGCTGTTGAACACCGTATTGTGCAGACCGTTTGTGGCCGGGTTGATGCGGATGCCCCCCAGCCGGTACATGGGTTCGGCCAGTTCCGACAGAGGCGGGTTGCGAACCGGGCTACCTTGTATCGCGAAGTTATGCGCCGGGCTGATGGAGAGCACCGGCGTGGTGGGCGCATTCAGAATGTCGAGCACCTCCTTGGGCGGCCTCTGGTAGGTGTCTGCCGATACCAACAGGAGCGGCACGGAGAGAAGGAGAAAAGGAGCGGCGAAGCGGGCTTTCATAGATTAGGGCCACTTTATGGGAAGTGTGTGCTGAAGTCAACCGACTCGGTAGCCCACCCGGGACGGTCCACTGTATCGAAGTCGACAGCCCGTAAAGCACTGAGACAACGGGCGTCTGCGGAGCCGTTCCCGGCTGTTTGACGGAACAAACCCAGTTTAAGTCTTAACTGTAGGGAAATACTAAAGTTAGATAGTAGGGCATGGCTCCCGCGCGGCCTCCGGAATTACCCCGGTTCAACTGCCACCATCGTTTCATTGTGTTACCATTCAGTTGGACTTAGCTCCGGTGCCCGAAGCCTGTCCGTTTCCCGGAGTCAACCACCTTTATTTAGATGAATCTACGCTCTCTTTTTAGTTTATTTTCGTCGGACCTTGCGATTGACCTGGGAACGGCCAATACCTTGGTGTACGCCAAGGGCAAGGGCATCGTGGTCAACGAGCCTTCCATCGTGGCCATCAATAAGAACACCGGAGAAGTAGAAGCGGTCGGCAAAGAAGCTAAGGAAATGCTGGGCCGCACTCCCGGCAACATCGTCGCCATCAAGCCCATGAAGGATGGCGTCATCGCCGATTTCAAAGTCACCGAGCGCATGCTGAATTACTTCATTCAGAAAGCGCACGGCCGCAAGATGCTGGTGCATCCCCGCATCGTGATCGGCGTTCCCAGCGAAATCACGCAAGTGGAAAAACGCGCGGTCATGGACTCCGCTTATCGGGCCAAGGCGAGCGAGGTTCACCTGGTGGAGCAAGCCATGGTGGCTGCGATCGGCGCCGGCCTGCCCATCACCGAGCCCTCCGGCAACATGGTGGTGGATATCGGCGGCGGCACTACCGATGTCGCGGTCATTTCGCTTTCGGGCATCGTCTACTCGCGGTCGGTCCGCGTGGCCGGCAATGAGATGGACGACGCCGTGATGCAGTACCTGAAGCGCAAGTACAACCTGCTGATCGGCGAGCGCACCGCCGAAGCCATCAAGATCGAAGTGGGTTCCGCGTTTCCGCTGGACAAGCCGATCACGATGGAGATCAAGGGCCGAAACCTGATTGAAGGCGTCCCGCGCACCATCACCATCGACGACGCGGAAATTCGCGAGTCCCTCTCCGAATGTGTGGCCACCATCGTGAATGCCATTCGCGTGGCGCTGGAACGCACCCCTCCCGAATTGAGCGCCGACATCAGCGACCGCGGTATCGTGCTCACGGGCGGCGGCGCCCTGCTCAAGAACCTCGACAAACGCATCCGAGAGGAAACCGGGCTTCCCGTTTCCATTGCCGACGACCCTTTAGCCTCGGTGGTGCTCGGGACCGGACGCATGCTCAGCGATTTCCGGTTGTTGCGCAAGATTTCGATAGACTAGGATCGAGAGGGTGTCCGCTTCATGGAATCCTTTCTTAACCGGTACCGCAGCATCACAGTTCTGCTGCTGGTGATCTTCGCCCAACTGGTGCTGTTGGCCGTTCAGGTGAAGAATGACCAGGATGTTCGCATCATCCGAATCTGGACCGTCACGGTTCTGACGCCGGTTGCCCGCCTGATCGAAGGTTTCCGCGGCGGCGGATTGGGCTTCTTCCGCAATTATGTCCTGCTGCACGATATGAACGCTGAAAACCGGCGTCTGCAACAGGAAGTGGGCCGCCTGAAGATGGAGAACATCTTCCTCAAGAATCAACTGAGCACTGCCGATCGCGCCAAAGCGCTGCAGGTTTTTCAGGAGCACACGCCTTCAAAGACCGTGGCCGCTACCGTGATCCTGGCCAGCGCGGGTGCCAACGCCAACGTCCGGTTTCTCGATCGCGGCAGCTTCTCGGGTGTGCAGCGCGGCATGGCCGTGGTGACTCCCGATGGCATCGTCGGCAAGATCATCGCCGCCTATCCCAGCGCGTCCGAGATGATGCTGGTGACCGACTCCGATTTCGCCGCCGGCGTGATCTCGCAGAGTGGCGTTCGCGGCACTTTGAAAGGGCAGGGCAACCCCACCATCTGCAAGGTGGATTATGTGCTGCCCCAGGAAAAGATCCAAGCGGGAGAAATGCTCTACACGTCGGGCGACGACAGGATCTTCCCGCGCGGCTTCACGGTTGGCGTGGTGAAAGAGGTTCGCGATAGCCAGCCATACAAAGAGATTTATGTCGAGCCGGCCGGCATCCAGCACGGAGCGGAAGATGTGCTGATCCTGCTGGAAGGTGTGCATCAGGAAATCCCCAAGACTCCGCCAACGAACCAGCCGGTGTATATCGCTCCGCCGGTGCCGGGCAGTGGCAATTCAGCGCAACCGGCGGAGTCGCAGCCCGCCGCGCCCGTTGCTCCCGGCACGGCCGCTGACAGACTGCGGCTGGAATATAAAGCCGTAGGCGAGGAGCAGAACCACAACTATGGCGAAGGCGGTCCCGGCAGCAAGCCCCCTGACTTCACGAAGCTTCCGCCGGAAGGTCAGCCCGGGGCTACCGCGCCGAGTTCCGCGCCCAAGCCCGCAGTGAATCCGCCAGCCAATCCCGCGGCCAATCCGCAAAGCAATCCGGCGCCGGCAGGGAGAGGCGTCACGCCACCGGTGCAGACTGCCAAGCCGCCTGTGCCTGCAACGCCGCCGGGTCGCGGCGGGGCCGCCGCTGCGCCTGTTCCCGCGCCGCCGCCAGCGCGCCGCGCCAATCAAGCGAACGGCCCCGGAGGCTTACCTCTCGAATGAGTTATCCCGACGGGCGCATGCTTCTGAGCCAGCGCGAAGGCCAGGTGTCGCGGTTCCGCGCCTGGGTGATTTTCGCGGTGCCGGTGGCGGCCATCCTCTTCCAGGTCTACGTCCCACGGTTCTTTCCGTTCTTCGGATTCCTGGAGATGCCGCTGCTGGTGGTGATTTATTTTGCGCTGATGCGGCGCAGCCAGGTGAGCGGCCTGATGATCGGCGCAGTGGTCGGTCTGGCGCAGGATTCGCTATCGGTCAAGACACCACTCGGCATGTTCGGCATTGTGAATACGCTGGTGGGATATTTTGCCGCATCCGTGGGAGTGCGGCTGGATGTGGACCACCTCTTTCTGCGGCTGGTGCTGACCTTCTTCTTCTATGTCTTTCACCAGTCGTTCTATTGGGTGATGCAGCGAGCGCTATTGAGCCAGCAGCCTCCCTTCGAATTCCAGAAGTGGCTGGTGTTGGGGTTGCTGAACGCCGTGGTTGGCGCCTCGCTCTTCCATTTCCTGGACAAACTGCGCGAGACCAATTAGTGATGCGTTAGAATGCGCTTTCGCCTTCCCGCATCATGACGCTTGCCGCTTCCGACATCCTTACTGCCACGCTGCAGTTCGCGGTGTGGCAGTTTGCGTTTCTAGCGGCGAGCATTCCTTTGGCGCGAGCCTTAGGCTTCGGCCGCTTTCGCCGCGCGGAGGAGCAACTGCTGGCGGTGCTCGCGCTCGATGTCACCCTGGAAGCCTCCTGTGCCGGGCTCTTCTCCTTTCTCGGAATCAATGGAACGACGCTCTACTGGGCCGCGGTGGCGTTTTGTCTGCTGGCGTCGATTCCGGCACGCGCCACGTTGCGGCAATTCTGGCGCACGCTATCGCGCCTCGAGATTTTCCGCTACCCGCGAACCTCGGGCGTAGTATTGTCGCTGCTGGTCCCGCTTTTCTTCCTTGCCTTCCGTCCGGTGGAAGAGATTGACTCCGTCAACTATCTGCATTACCTGATCGAGTGGATGGCCAACAGAGCCACACCCTATACTTTCGCGACGAACTACGTGGCATTCTGGGAGCTCTCGTTTCTCCCCACCTGGATGGTCACGCGAGTGGACCTCTTCTTCCCGCTGCTGGCGTTGAAAGCCGTGGTTCTGCTGGCTCTGGCGGCGTGGTTGGCGGGGCGCGAACTGGGATTGCGCCGATGGCTGCTGCTGTGGGCGGTCTTCGGAGCCATCACTCTGCGCCACATGTGGTTCGAGTTCTCGGGCGTCCCCACGCTGAAGAACGACGTGCTCCACGGTGTGGGCTTTGTGCTGCTGCTGCTGGTGGCGATGCGGAGCACGCGGCGCAAACTCGCGCGCGCCGATGCTGCGCTGCTGGCCTTCGGCTCCGCTTTTGCAGCGGTCAAGTACACCGGAATCTTCGCCGCGGGACTGGCGATCGCCATAGTGCTGTATCATCAACGGGCGTGGCTGGCTGTGGCGGCCGCGGCTGTGTTTACGCTGCTCACAAGCGGCCACTACTACCTGCACAACGCACTGCAATACGGCAGCCCGTTTTATCCGTTCCAGATCAATTTCGCTTTCATTCACCTGCCGGGCACGGCCGACCTCTCCGCCACGTCGATCCTCTATAGCCTGCGAAATCCGCTGACGTGGCGGCTGTTGTTTCTTCCCTCGAACGGACTCTCGCCGGCGGGCCTGATGTTCCCGATTACGCTGGTCGCGACTCTGTCGATCGGCGCGTGGACGGTGCTCCGCCCGCCTTCGCCGGCGCATCGCTGGGCCGTGCTCCTGTTATTGGCGGGCTGGTTTCTGTACTTCCGATCGGTCTTCAGCGCCAGCGCCTATGCGGGAGACCTGGTGTTTCTGCGGAGCAGCCTCAACACGATTCGATATGTGGATGGAGTGCTGGCGCTAAGCGAACTGTTTCTGGTGTCGCTGCTGGCGCGTTGGCCGCGCCTGGCCGGGTTCCTGGTGGTGGCGAACCTGCTCAGCCGCCTGCTCATCCTCTACCCGAAGTTGAATGCCGCTGTCTTTGCGCCGCGAATAGTAGTGGCCTCGGCTGTTTCCGTCCTGCTGATTTCCCTGGCGACAGCCGACTGGCGAAGGCGGCACGCGGCCATCGGCCTGCTGGCGGCGTCGCTCTGTCTATTGGCGGCCTGCCCTATTTTGGTGCAGCGCAATCGGATGCTATGGACAACCTATTGGAATGATTTGAAGCCTCGCCTGGATATCGTGCGGCCCAGCGGACTGGTACACCTGGCGCTACCCGATGGCGGCTACTTCGCGGGCCACGTGGTGGCGGCAGGCAATCCCGTGGACGTGCGGGTGCGGTCGCTGCTGCCCGAGGAGTTGACCCCGATCCCGACCGGCGCCCGGCCCCGTTTTGTCACCGTATTAATCACGCCCGGATCCACTCCGCAGATGCCGCCAGTAGAGGAATGGGGATATCGTCCAATGACAAGGAGTGCGGACGGAGCCATTTACGAGATAAAATAAAGCCATGGCGGTGTGCCGCCAGGTTTTGTGATCGTTCCCCCCGTCGACCCCAATCTCGACCAACGCGTTTCCGACCCCGCCGTATTGCGCGACGACACGCGCTTTGCGTCGGTGAAGATTGCGATCTTCCAGTACGCCACGGTCGCTATCTTTCTGGCCCTGATCGCAGGCTTCTGGCGGCTGCAGGTGCAGAACCCGGAATTGTACGACGAGAAGGCGCTGGCCAACAGCATCAAGTCCGTGCCCATCACCGCTCCTCGCGGCCGCATTCTGGACCGTGACGGCCGGGTGATTGTGGACAACCACTCATCCTTCCTGCTCTACCTGACGCGCGAGAATCTCAAGGAAGAGCACATCAAGCCAATTGCGATGGGGCTCGATCTGGATTATAACGATCTGATGATGCGCGTGCAGCGCTTCCGCGCGCGCCCTAAGTACGAGCCGCTGGTGGTCAAGCGCGAACTGACTCCGGCCGATTTGTCGTTTGTCTATTCGCACCACGATTTCTTTCCCGAACTGGCCGTTGTGGAATCGCAACATCGGCTCTATCCGCAGAACGGAATGATGGCGCACGTGATCGGGTACACGGGTGAAATCAGCGACCAGGAACTCGACATGCCGGAGTTCGGCAAGTACAAGGCGGGGGACATCATCGGCAAGTTCGGCATCGAGCGCGAGTACAATTCGAGCTTGATGGGCTTGGACGGGCAGAGGCAGGTGGTGGTGGACAATCGCGGCCAGGTGCGCGATGTCTTGCAGGAAAAGAAGGCGACTCCCGGCAAGGACCTGCAACTGACCATCGATTTGGATCTGCAGGTGGTGGCGGAACTGGGGATGGACGCCCCGGTCAACGAACTGCACCTGGAGCATAAGACGGGCGCAGTAGTCGCCATTGATCCGCGGACCGGAGAGGTCCTGGCCATGGCAAGCCGTCCCACCTTCGACCCGAACCAGTTCGCCGGCGGGATCAAAGTCAAATACTGGGCCGAGCTTACGCAGAATCCCGACCATCCGCTGATGAACAAGGCGATTCAGGATCAGCAACCGCCGGGATCGACGTTTAAACCCTTCACGGCCATGGCTGCGCTCGAAAGCGGCGCCATCGACAATCAATTCAGCGTGAGTTGCGGCGGCGGCGTGGCGTTGTATGGACGCTTTCAGAAGTGCTGGGTCTACCCGAAGGGCCACGGCCGATTGTCGCTGCACCGGGGCATCGTGGATTCCTGCGACACTTATTTCTATACGATCGGCGCCAAAGCGGGCATCGATAATCTGGCGTTCTACGGCGATCTGGCGGGCTTCGGGCACCTGACCGGCGTGGATTTGCCGCACGAAGCGCCCGGGGTGATGCCATCAGCGCAATGGAAGCAGCGCTACTACCGGCAGAAATGGTATGCGGGTGAAACGCCTTCGGTGGCCATCGGGCAAGGCGCTGTGGTGGCGACCCCTCTCCAGGTGGTGCGTGCCATCTCGGGACTCGCCATGGGAGGAACCTGGCATCGTCCCAGGCTGGTGGCTTCGCAGCCGGACAAGGTAGTGGAATGGAAGCTGAGCGCCGACAACGTCAAGGACATCATCAGCGGCATGTATGGCGTGGTGAATGAAGGCGGCGGCACCGGCGGTCGTGCGCGGCTAGCGACTGTCTCGGTGTGCGGCAAGACGGGGACAGCGCAGTTGACGTCCGAAGACTACGCCAAGTCCAAAGGCCAGAAGACCAGCGAGGACAATGCCTGGTTCGAAGCGTTCGCACCCTGCGAAGCCCCGGAAATTGCGGTGGTCGCGATGTTCGAGCACTTCCCGGGACACGGTCAATATGCGGCCCCCATCATCCGCGACATCATGAAGGCGTATTTCGACAAAAAGCTTCGGATGGCCGCACAGGCACAGGCTTCCGCGAGGTTGAATGCGCTAAGTGGAGCCTTGGTGCCTGCAGCGCCTGCGCCGGCGAATCAGGATCCGGGAGCGCAGCCGTCCGCTGCGCCGCCCCAGACGCCCGTCGGCAGCGACCAGGAGACACCGCCGGCAGTCAAGCCCGCGACTGCGCCGGCTCCGCGACCCGACAGGAACGGCGAAGAGCCACAGCCTGCGATCAAACCAGCAGGTCCCCGGCCCGCGGCCCCCGGGCCCCGCGCCGAAGGCGGCAAGCCCCCAGGACCTCCCAACTGACATGCGTCATCTTTCTTTCCGCGACATTGACTGGACCCTGCTGCTGGTAGTGATGCTGATTTGTGGCGTCGGCGTGGTGCAGATCTATAGCGCCACTTTGGGGACGGATTCGCACAGCGCGTGGTGGAAGCAGATTCTGTATACCCTTGGCGGGCTGGTTTTGATGTGGATCGTGCTCTCCATCGACTATCATTCACTCCTGCATCATGTGCCGGCGATGTACGTCCTGTCGGTGGTGGCGCTGCTGGGAACCTATGTTCTGGGAGAGTCGGCGTTCGGCTCCAAGCGGTGGATTCCTCTACCCGGAGGCATTCACCTTCAGGTATCGGAATTTGTCAAGTTGGTGATAATATTGTTGGTAGCCCGCTATTTGACTGAGTTACGGACGGATGAGTTGGAGGTCAGGGAGGCACTGAAACTGGCGGGCCTGGTGCTGATCCCGGCAGCCCTGGTATTGAAGCAGCCCGATCTGGGCACGGCTCTCACGTACATTGCTGTGCTGGTGGTGGGTGTTTTTCTGGCCGGGTTGCACTGGAAGTACGTAGCCGGCGTCGCTCTGGTAGGCATCTTTGCGGCGGTGGTGGTGCTTCCGTTAAGTTCACGTTTTCTGGCGGACTATCAAAAAGCCCGGCTGGTTAGTTTCATGAACCCTGAACTAGATCCAAAGGGGGCTGGATACCAGTTGATCCAGTCACAGATCGCAATCGGTTCGGGAGGGATGCTCGGGAAGGGTATCACTAAGGGAACTCAAACCAGGCTGCGTTTTTTGCCGGTTCCGTACAAGGATTTTGTGTTTGCGGCCTTTGCCGAAGAGCAGGGGTTTGTCGGTGTAGTAGTAATGTTGGCTTTGTATTTTGTGATGATCATGCGCATAGTCCAGAATGCGCAGACGGCGTCCGAGCGGTCCGGGATGTATATCTGTATGGGTGTCGCTGGATTGTTGATGTCGCACATCCTGATCAACGTAGGGATGGTGGCGGGGCTGATGCCGGTTACCGGTATTCCGCTGCCCTTCATGAGCGCCGGTGGGTCCAGTATCTGGTCGAATTTCCTGGCATTGGGGCTGGTCAGCAATGTCCGCCTCAGAAGGTTCGTGAATTAAAAGTTTGCGCAGTAAATAGCAAGATTGAGCGGGAGCCTTACGGAGACTCGAAAGAGGAGTGGTTCCCGGCCGCGAGTGTTTGAGAATGTCTCCACTCCGGCCAGCGTGAGATTTGTAGCAGATTGGCTTTGTTCCTCCCTGTTGGAGGACTGCCAACCACGCAAGGCGTCCACTGTAACTCAGGCCGGTCTCTGTGCTCCCCAGGGAGGCAGAGGATGTCGAAAGAGTTAGTCATCTCGTCCAGCCGACACGAAACACGCGTGGCGGTTCTCGAGGACGATCAAGTCGTTGAGCTGTACCATCAACGCGAAAACGAATATTCCCTTGCGGGCAGTATCCACAAGGGCAGAGTGACGCGAGTCCTGCCGGGCATGCAATCGGCGTTTGTCGATATCGGCCTGGAGCGCGACGCGTTTCTTTATGTGTCGGACTTCTTCGAAGATAACGAAGAGTACGACAAGATTGTCACCAGCGTTGAAGACAAGGTCTTCAAGCAATTGGACCGGAACCCGGCGTCGGTAAGCGCCGCTCCGGCGGTATCGGCCCCACCCGCGGAAACCGCCTCCGAAGCCTCAGCGCCCGTGGAAGCGGCTACGCCCGAGGCAAGTGAAGCATCCGCTCCTGCTGCTGAAGGCGCTGTCCCATTGGTTGCGCCCGGTTCCGAGCGCCGCGACGAACGGCGCAATGACGACCGCCGGGGCGACGATCGAAGGGGCGGACGCCGCTCCCGCCGTCGCCGTGGACAGAAGGGCGGAGGCGACCGGCGCGGTCTGCCGGAATCCAAATTCTACTCGCCGCGGCCAGAGGGTTACGCAGCGCCGCCTGCCGGAGAAGCAGTCGAGGCGGAACCGCCGGAACCCGAAACCGCGGGCACGGATGAAGGGATCATCGTGCTGCCCGGCGAATCGCTGGCGAAGTACACGGGGGGCGAGAGCCGCTCCAGTCATACACCCGCCGGGTTCGATGAGGAACCGGCCGTCGATGCTTCGAGCGATCTGGCGGTTGACGAAGAGCCCGAAATGGACGACGCGGTTGTGGAGGTGGTGGAAGCAGCCGCCGATGCAGCGCCAACGATCGAACCGG
The DNA here is from genome assembly GCA_963815475.1 of uncultured Solibacteraceae bacterium. Classification (GTDB taxonomy): domain Bacteria; phylum Acidobacteriota; class Terriglobia; order Bryobacterales; family Bryobacteraceae; genus Sulfopaludibacter. The sequence goes on from CAWFHD010000003.1 coordinate 6,879,790, forward strand.
AAGCAGCGCCTGCGGTAGTACCACCGCTGCCGGAGCCTCTGGCCCCAGCGGAGATCGCCGAATTCATCGAGGTGGATATCGTCGAAGTGGCGGAACCCACGGAAACGGTGGAATCGGTGGAAGCCGCGGCGCCGGTAAGCGAGGAATCGGAAGCCGCCGAGGAGGCGGAAGCCGAAGAAGCCGAACTCGACGCGTCGTTGGAAGCAACTGCCGAAGCCGAGGGCATGGAAGCGACTGAGGGTTCCGAAGGCGAAAGCGGGGAGGGCATTGTCGAGCCGGAAGGTCCGGAGCCGGCCCGCATTCCCACCAGCCTGACGGCCACGCTGCGAGAGCAAGGCCAGAATCCGCGCTTGATGCAGCAGGGACGCATGTCACGGCGCAGCCGGCGCGGCCGCGGACGTGATGGCCGCGATGGTCGTGACGGCCGCGATAATCGTGGACAGGGCGGGGAAGGGCAGCCGCCGCGTGGTCCGCAGCCTGAATCCCGGGGTCCGCAGCAGCATGAGCCGCGCACCCAGGAACGCGCGTCAGCGCCGCCGCCTCCGCGAGCCTCCGAGGGCGGACGTCCTCCGCTGCCTTCCATCAGCGACCTGCTGAAGGAAGGCCAGGAGATCATCGTCCAGATTGCCAAGGAGCCTCTGGGGCAGAAGGGCGCGCGCATCACATCGCACATCGCGCTGCCGGGCCGCTTCCTGGTGTACATGCCGACGGTGGAGCACATCGGCGTCTCGCGCAAGATTCCCAGCGATGACGAGCGCCTGCGCTTAAAGAGGATTCTGCAGAACAACCGCACGGGCATTCCCGGCGGGTATATTGTGCGCACGGCGGGCGATGGCCGCACCGAAGAGGAACTGCGGGCCGACATGATGTTCCTGTACAACATGTGGCTCGATATGCGGCAGAAGGCGGAGCGCCGTCCCGCGCCGCTGCTGGTGCATCACGATCTGAATGTGGTGGAGCGGATTCTGCGCGATCAGCTCACGTCGTCGTTCAAGAGCATCTGGGTGGACAACGAGGAAGTGTATGAGAGCGTGCTGCGCTTCGTGCAGCGCTTCCAGCCGGCCCTGGTGAATCGCGTGAAGATGTACACGCGGTCGACGCCGATTTTCGACGAGTTCGGCATCACGGCCGAGTTGGAGAAGGCGCTGCGGCCGAAGGTGTGGCTGAAGTCGGGCGGGTACATCGTGATCAACCAGACGGAGGCGCTAGTCGCCATCGACATCAATACCGGCAAGTACGTCGGGAAGTCGAACCGCCTGGAAGACACCATCGTGAAGACCAACACGGACGCCATCAAGGAGATTGTTCGACAGATCCGCCTGCGCGATCTGGGCGGCATCATCGTGGTGGACTTCATCGACATGGACGAGCGCAAGAATCGCCAGAAGGTGATGCAGGCGCTCGAAGAGGCGATGCGGGCCGATCGCGCGCCCAACAAGATTCTGCAGTTCAACGATTTCGGGCTGGTGGCGATCACTCGCAAGCGTGTGAAGCAGAGCCTGGAGCGGACGCTGTGCACGCCATGCCCGTATTGCGAAGGCGCTGGATACGTGAAGAGCCCGAACACGGTGATCGGCGAAATTCTGGTGGAAGCGCAGAAGATCGCGAAGGCAGTGGACGGCAAGGAAGTGATGCTGCGCGTCAGTCCCGAAGTGGCGAAGCTGCTGAAGTCGAATTCGAATTCGTACTTACAGGAAATCGAAGAGATCCTGGGGCGAACCGTGTTCGTGAAGAGCGACAGCCAACTGCATCAGGAGAAGTTCGACCTGGCGTAGGCGCCTCTTTGCTGATCTTCTCCGCGGTCATAGCGGTCCGCCGTATTCGCTCATTTTGAAGAGAGCCTGGTCCACGGGCCGCCTTCCAAGCACCCATATGTCGCCGAGTTCCGCGCGCTCGTCGCGAGAATTGTTACAAAAATACGCTGTACAAAACGGGCCGCGCAGGAATATATCGGTATGGACTCTTCTATGCGCGCTTGCAGTTTAGGGGGGGCCGTCTTTACACTCCTGGTGTTGGTTGGCGGTCCCCTCCTGTGGGCGCAGGGAGACGCCGCCATCCACCTGGCAGTGAAGGACCCCTCGGGCGCCGCTGTTGAAGCGTCGGGCGTCCTTCGCAATCTCAAGACGGGGACAGAGCAATCGTTCCAGACGAATGCGCAGGGAAGCTTCAATTTTACGAACCTTCAGTATGGGAGTTACCAAATTCGGATTGCTAAGGACGGCTTCGCCACCCAGACAGTTCGCGTCGACCTCCGCTCCGCGACACCGGTTGAGAAAACCATCACTTTGACGCTTGGTTCGCAGACCACCACCCTCAACGTCATTTCGGTGGCCCCCTTACCCGGAACCATGACATCGAAAGACGACGTCGCGATGAATGTGCAGACCGCCAGCGCGAAGGACATCGCGAATAGCGGGGCGCTCGACCTCTCGGACTTCATGAACCGCAACCTGGGCGGCGTCTATGTGAACAACAATCAGGAGAATCCGTTTCAGCCGGACCTGAACTATCGTGGCTATACAGCTTCTCCCCTGCTGGGGACGCCGGAAGGGATGTCGGTCTACGTGGATGGCGTGCGGCAGAACCAGCCTTTCGGTGACATTGTGGCCTGGGACTTGATTCCCAAGATTGCGATCGAGGACATGGCGCTTGTGCCCGGTTCGAACCCGGTATTCGGGCTGAATACCCTGGGAGCGGCGGTCACCATTCGAACGAAGGACGGCCGTAGCGCTCCGGGAACTTCGCTCTCGGTGGATGGCGGATCATTCGGACGCCGGAGTGGTTCCATCGAACATGGCGGCTCCAATTCCAAAGGCCTGAACTGGTATCTGGCCGGGAACTGGTTCCGGGAAGACGGCTGGCGCCTGTACTCGCCGTCCCAAGTCCGACAGGTTTTTGGCAAAGTCGGCTATGCCTTCGGGAAGACTCAGCTCTCTCTCGGTTTGGGTTATGTAGATAACAACCTGACTGGGAACGGTTCTACGGATACCCGTCTTCTGGCTAGGAACTACAAGGCCATAAATACCATACCCGACGTTACCTGGAACCGCTCGCCGTCGCTCACGCTCAACGTGAGCCATAGCATCGGCAGCCACTTGACGCTCTCTGGCGCGGCCTACCTGCGCTACGTGCGCGCCGACACCACCAATGGCGATTTGAACAACGATTCCTTTAGCGAGTCGCTCTACAATTTGAGTGCTGCCGACATCGCCGCGTTAACAGCCGCGGGCTACAGCGGCTTTCCGTTGACGGGCAACTCCACCACTGAGCCATTCCCTTTTTGGCGGTGCATCGCTCAAGCACTCGAGTTCAGCGAACCCTCTGAAAAATGCACCGGCGTATTCACCCGCACTTATGACAAGCAACATGCCTGGGGAGCCTCCGGGCAAGGCAACTGGAGCGGCGTCCGTAATAGCTTGACGTTCGGCGGCTCCTGGGACCGCAGCGGCCTCACTTACCAACAGGTGGGGCAATTCGGATACCTCAACCCCGATGGTGTTTCCATTACCCCTATCAACAGCTTCGAAGACGGCAGCACCAACAGCGATGGCGTTCCGGTCGATACCCGCGTCAATCTCCATGGCATCACCAATGCTTTTGGCATCTATGCTGCCGATACAGTGCATGTGCGGAAGGATCTCACGATCACCGTCTCGGGGCGATTTAATCACGCCGGTATCCAGAACATCGACCGCCTTCCGGTGACCGACCCGGAGGCGCGCGGCTCGCTCAACGGAAACTATACGTTCGATCGCTTCAACCCCTCGGCTGGCGTAGTCTATACCCCGATTCGCCTGGCGAGTGCGTACTTCAGCTATAGCGAGGCGAACCGTGCGCCGACAGCCATTGAGCTCGGCTGCGCCGATCCCACGCAGCCGTGCAATCTCCCGAACGCCCTGGTGGCCGATCCGCCTTTGAAGCAGGTGGTGGCGAGGACTTTCGAAGCCGGTATCCGCAGCACCGGCGAGAGCAAGCTCAATTGGCACGCCGGTTGGTTCAGGGCGCAAAATACCAACGATATCCTGTTCGTCGCGTCGCAGGAGACCGGTTTCGGTTACTTCGTGAATTACGGCAAGACTCGCCGCCAGGGCGCTGAGGTCAGCCTGAGCGGCCGCTATCGCTGGGTCACACTCGGCGGGAATTACACGTTTCTGGACGCGACCTTTCAGAGCACCCAAATGCTGGGCGCCGGCAGCAACAGCGCTAACGATGCCGGACTTGGGCTGGACGGCAACATTCAAGTCGTGCCGGGCGACCAGATTCCACAGACGCCGCGGAATCTTCTGAAAGCCTACGCCGATTTCCATCCCACTGCCAAGCTGTCGATCGATCTGGATTTCGATGCCGTAGGCCGTTCTTTCGCGCGCGGGAATGAAAACAATCTGGATCGTCCGGACGGAGTCTACTACCTCGGTCCGGGATTCTCACCCGGCTACGGGGTCACCAATTTGGGAGCCCACTATCAGGCGCGCAAACAACTCCAGTTCTTTGTCCAGATCGATAACATCTTCGATCATCACTATTACACCGCGGCTCAATTGAATACCACGCCTTTCGACAATGCCGGCAATTTTATCCCCCGCCGTTTTCCTCCGATACCGATGCTGTTCGCAACTCCACCTTTTACTCGCCCGGCGCCCCGCGCGGCGTGTTTGGGGGAATGAAGATTACGTTCTGAAAGGCCGTGCCGGCTGCCGAGAATCCTTGGCCTGGCGAACCCTTCCACTACGCGCCCGCCACCCAGTGGGGCCGAAAAGGTGTCATCGACACCCACGGTTTGCCCTCCGGTGCCTGGGCCATGGGGAGAGGCGGGAGCCTGAATTCCGGCGGCTTCTAGAGTCGTAAGCAGATAACTGTGACGCGCTGGAATTGCGACGGTTTCTGTGGGACGACGGAACGTTTTGGGTCGCCCGTCTCATCTATGCATGATGGTTGGAGGTCTTCGACCTGTTGCCGATATCGCCCGCCAATGCCTCGCGGACCTTGCGTTTCAGAGAGTCAGCGGAAAACGGCTTCGCGATATGGCAGGACAGGATTTCTGCCGCATCCATCTTAGACACTGCATTTTCGGTGTACCCCGACATGTACAGTATTTTTAAGCCGCGCCTCGATTCACGAAGTGCTCGAGCGAGCTCGACGCCATTGGTATTCGGCATTACAACGTCGGTGAGGAGCAGGTCGATCTGGCCGGAATACTCCGCAGTCAATCGCATCGCGTCTTCGGGGGTGGCCGCCTCGATCACGTGATACCCTTGGCGGCGGAGAGTGTTGGACACCAAACGTCGAACTGGTTCCTCATCCTCCGCTATCAAGATGGTTTCGGTTCCCCTGTCAGCCGGCCCTAAATCGGCCGCCTTGGCCGGCGCCGTCTCGCGTTCTTGCATGAGCGGCAGAAAGATTTGGATCCGCGTTCCGCGGCCCGGCTCGCTGACTACCGAGATCTGACCACCGCTTTGCCGGACGATACTGTGGACAATCGCTAGCCCGAGGCCCGTTCCCTTTTCCGCTTCCTTTGTGGTGTAGAACGGCTCGAACATCCGCTTCTGCACGTCAAGCGTCATACCCGAGCCGGTATCCACGATCGCGAGCATGACGTGCTCGCCCGGCAATTGGCCACTGTAGCATCCCTTCGATTCAGACCCGATGCCCACCACCGACGTTTCGATGGTCAGAGTTCCGCCGTGAGACATGGCATCTCGCGCATTCACCGCAAGGTTCAGAATCACTTGATCCATTTCGCCGGCGTCCGCGTGCACATTCACGTGGCTGGAAGTAAGTGCGGTTGCAAGCAGGATGTCTTCCCCGATGACGCGTCGTAACATCTTCTCGATGTTACGCACTACCTCATTCAAATCGAGCTGAGACGGAGACCTCAGTTTGTGGCGGCTAAAATCGAGAAGTTGCCTGGTGAGGGCCGACGCCCTTTCTACCGCGACACGGATCTCCCGGGCTGCCGAGTCCAGTTCGGGAGTGAGTTTCTCTTCCATCATCATCGAGTTGTAGCCTGCAATCACAGTGAGCAGATTGTTGAAATCGTGAGCAACGCCTCCGGTCAAGTGGCCCAAGGCCTCCATCTTCTGCGCCTGGAGCAACTGCTGCTCCGCGGTCGCCAGCCTCTCGGCCTGTTGCCGCGACTGCCGGTTCGCCTCCTCACATTCCGTAATGTCACGAAACACCAAAACAACGCCTGCGAACTGTGAATGCTCGCCCGGGGCGGGGAAGAGGCGGTAACTGACGAGCGTTTCTTTGCCGCCTTTCGCAGTCAGTCTCATCTCGCGATTCTCTGACTGCGCTCCCGGCCTCATCGGCATTTGTTCCGACTCAAACGGAAAGACCTCGAGTAAGTTCCGCCCAACCGCCTCGGCATTTGTCCAGCCCGTCAGATCTTCCGCCACTCCATTTAGAAATTTGACGCACAGATTCTCATCCGCCGCGACGATGCCGTCCCCAATCGAATGCAGCGTCGCAGACAACCACCGCTCCGCTTCCCGGAGGCGCCTTTCGGTGACTTGATTCGACAGGACGGTTTCAATGATTGTCCTGAGGTCCGGATCTTCGACAGGTTTCAAGGCGCCCGGAAACAGTCCCGACTGGTTAACAGTTCTTGACAACTCCGGGCTCGCGGATTCTGACAGATAGACCAGCGGAACATCGAAGCGCTCAAGAATTTCCCGGCCGATTGCAATCCCCTCGACGGGGCCGTCGACATGGATGTCGATGAGCACCAGAGACGGTCGCTCATGCTCCACCAGCCGCATGGCTTCAGCTCCGGACGAAGCCACACTCAGAGCATCGTACCCAAGCCGTTTCAGCCGGCGCCTCAAATCTTCCCTAGCCCCTCTTTCGACTTGTATCGCCAGGACACGTGCCGAACGCATAGATCTGCCCATCCTTCCAATACCTGGCGCTCCAGCAACCTAAGCTTTCTGCTTCGTCACTCCCCACTTGCGGAGGGCGAGCAGTCAAGGGATCGCATAAATATGGATCTAGTTTGAAGGCTTCTCCAACGCATCTTCGATGGTAGCGACGACCTTTACCTTCGGGCCCGCCTGCGCTGCAATCTGGATCGAATACTTAGAAAACTTGTTTCCGGCGACCAATTTCAAGCCCATTTCTTTTCAGTTGAACCAATTCTGAACGGAAGGGTCCGAAAATGACAGTCGGAAGGTTCTGAAAGATCCGTATCAATTATGGGGAGGTAAGTAGGACAATTCCTACGCGCCGAATCTGGTTAGGTGACGATTCCGTGAGCCACTGCGTAGCGGACAAGGTCCGCGGTGCTTTCCAGACTCAGCTTTTCCAAAATGCGCGAACGGTAGGTGGAAATCGTCTTTACGCTTAAGGACAAGCTGGTTCCTATTTCGGTTAGTCCGATCCCAGTTGCAATTCCTTGTAGAACCTGATATTCGCGTTCAGACAGTTGCCGTGCTACCTGGTTTTGAACTTTCTGAAAAAGCAGGGATGCCAGATTGCTGCTTAGATATCGCCGGCCCTCCAGGACGGTCGAAACCGCTCTCACGATTTCATCCGGCAACGCGCCTTTCGAGAGGTAACCGTCCGCGCCCGCCTGTAAGGCGCGGACGCCCAGTTGCTCCTCCGGCTGCATAGTGTAAATCAGTATCCTCAGTTTAGGTTGCTCGTCCCTGAGGCTGGTAACCACATTGAAGCCAACCGCTCCTGGAAGACCCAAATCCAATACGGCCATGTCCCACGGCGACCCACGAACACTGCTCAGCGCGTCGTCCGCGGTTGCGGCATGTCCGAATTCGAAGGTCTTGCCGGCTTCGCCGAGAATCTCCTCGACGCCGCGGCGCATCGCGGGGTGATCGTCGATCAACAGAATTCGCGGCGGCGATTGTGTCATGCAGTTTCCTTCAGATTTAGCCGCACCATCACATTGGCGCCCAATCCGGGCTCAGATTCGACTGAAAAGCTGGCGCCAATCAATCTGGCGCGTTCCTCCATGCCGACCAGGCCGAGTGATCGTCCGGTTTTCTCACCGGTCCGAAAGCCGACTCCGTTGTCGCGGATGGTCAGGTGCAATACGTCGTGCCGCACTTCGATTACGATGTTAGCCTCCGTTGCCTTTGCGTATCGCGCCACATTCGTTAAGCTCTCCTGGGCGATGCGAAACAGAGCCACATTCGCCTCGGGGCTCAGCATCAAGTCCTTCGCCGGCTTTTCCACCCGCACCTCAATGCCATATCGACTCTGAAATTCCTGAGCGTACGCTTCGATCGCCGGCGCCATGCCAAGGTAGTCCAGTATGGGCGGCCGCAACTCACTGGCGATGCGCCGCATGCAATGGAGCGTGATATCCGCATTGGTGATTGCAGCGTCGAGCTTGGCGGTGGCTCCCGATATGTCGTCCTTTCGGATCCGCTGGCGGGCCGTCGCGACATCGGTTTGGATTGCAGTCACCTGCTGGCCGAGTTCGTCATGGATCTCGCGGGCAATCCGCGTGCGTTCATCCTCCCGAATCGATTGCAACCGCCCGAGAGCCAGGCGCAGTTGCTCCCGGCTTTCCTCAAGGGACTGCTGGGCGCGCTGTCGGTCGTCAATGTCGACACAGGAGAAAACATAGCCGAGGAAGTCATCGCCGGACGACGTTCGAGTCGCGCCCGAGCCCGCTATCCACCGATACTGTCCATCGCGGCGAAGCAGTCGAAACTCCAGATCGAAATTGGTTCGCTTCCGGGCGGCATCTTCGACCTTTGCCAGCGACCTCGCAACGTCGTCCGGATGCACTCCGGCAGTCCAACCGCTGTCGGTCAATTCATCGAGGGTTCGGCCGACAAATTCAAGCCATCCCTTGTTGAAGTACTGGGCCGTTCGATCCGGACCGCTCGTCCACATCATTACCGGCGCGTAATCCGCAATGGTTCGGAAGCGCAGTTCGCTTTCCTGGATGGCAGCCGATTCCTCGCGCATTCTGGTCAGCCGGAGGTTGGCATCCACCCGGGCCAGTAGCTCGCGGACAGTGAAAGGCTTGATCAGATAGTCGTCTGCGCCCGCCTCCAGCCCTTCCACACGTGATTCTTCGCCGGCCCGCGCCGATAAAAGAATAACCGGGATGCTGCGAGTGCCTGCATCTTCGCGTATGCAGCGAAGCAATTGAAAGCCATCCATGCGCGGCATCATCACGTCCGTCAGGATCAGGTCGACCGGGCTGCTTCGGGCAAACTCCAGCGCCTCCACCCCGTCTGGAACAATGTGAACCTCATAACGTGGAGCGAGAACGCGCTGTAAGTAGCTGCGCATATCCGAATTGTCGTCTACCAGGAGGATTCGGCTGCGAGCGGCTAGTGAGCCGGCGGCGCCGGAAAATCGTGTGCGGCCCCGATCGGTCGGCGGCGCCGCGGCTCCCGCGTCCGCAGCGGAGACGTCGGCCACCGCTGGAAGCCATCCGAGCACTTCATTCACGAAGGAGGGCGCACTCGATTCCAGAATCCGCCCGCCTTGAATCCGGTCATTGGGAAGGTGGTCCCTGCCGCGTGGGATCTTGACGGTGAACACGCTGCCATGGCTTGGGCGGCTATCCGCAGAGATCGCCCCGGAATGCAAACGAACCAGCTCGCTAACCAGAGCGAGGCCGATGCCTGCTCCTTCGTGGGTGCGAGCCTGAACCCCTTCAATCCGGTGAAAGCGTTCGAAAACACGCGGTAGTTCCTTTTCCGCAATCCCGATGCCTGTGTCGCTTATGGCCAGCTCGATGTCGGAATTGACCAGCCGAAGCCGCACACCAATCCTTCCCTGAAATGTAAATTTGAATGCGTTGGAGATAAGATTGAGAACAATCTTTTCCCACATTTGGCGATCGACAAAAACCGGCTCTCCCAGGGGTTGACAGTCCACCGCGAGTTCCAATCCGGCGCGCTCTATGGCGGAACGGAAACCGCTTGCCAGATCCTCCGTAAACTGGCTCAGGTCCGTCGGCTCATAAACGGCATGGACCCGTCCGGCCTCGATGCGAGAGAAATCGAGCAGGGTATTGACGAGCTTCAGCAGGCGCAGAGCATTGCGATGAATCCGCTGGAGATCTTCCTGGTCCGGGCCGCCGCGGGCCAGCAGATCCTCAAGTGGGGCGAGAATCAGCGTCAGCGGCGTGCGGAATTCGTGACTGACGTTGCTGAAGAAAGCGGTCTTCGCCCGGTCCAATTCCGCCAGGGCTTCGGCTCTGCTACGCTCTTCCTCATAGAAGCGCGCATTGGCGATTGCGCTGCCTATCTGTCCCGCAAGGAGATCGAAAAAGCTCCGATAGGCATCGTCGAGCGGCAAGCGGGTGCTCAGTCCCGCAATCAACACTCCCGCCCATGAACTTTGCCCCAATCCCGGAATCGGCAAGACAAGCGCTTTTTGAATCGGTTCCGGGTAGGGACCACAAGCAGGCACGGCGAAGCGCTCTGTCACTGCCTCCACCAACAGCGGTAAGCCCGTTTGAAGCGCAGCCTGGACAGGCCAGCACCGATCGCCAGCTTCCATCGCCGAGAGCAGGAAAGGGCTTGCCTCAGTGCCCGGATCGATGCCGAAGCACCCGGACAGGCGCAGTTCGTCTTCACCCTCGCGCAATTCGTACAGCAATCCGAATGGCAGGTCGAGGGCGTAACTGGCCAGGACTTGAGCCGCGGTGTGGCAAGCCTCTTCCACGGTTTTGGACTTGCTGCCGTGCGCGGCAAGGTCGCGGAGTGCCCGGGTGCGCCTCTCGGCCAACATCCGGGCGCTGGTCTCCGTCACGGGATGAAACAGTCCGCCGACACCCCCGGCTTCATCGCGGATCGGACTGAATGAGAAAGTGAAGAAGGTCTCTTCCAGATACCCGTTCCGGTCGAGAAACATTCGCTGGTTTTCCAGAAACGAGGTCTCGCCGAGTTGGGCGCGTTCAAAAGCTTCGCCGATCGCGGGCCAGGCGGAGAACCAGCACTCTTTGAAATCCTGGCCCATGGAGTGGGGATGCTTGGCGGCGCAAATCGGCCAGTAGCCATCGTTATAGATTTGAACCCGGCCTGGACCCCACGCTATCGATATCGGGAAATTGGACGCAAGACACAGACTGACAGTCGTTCGGAGGCTTTGCGGCCAGCCTTCGATTGGGCCCAACGGCGTCTTCGCCCAATCCTTGCCGAGCATGTGCTTCCCCATCTCCCCGCCGCCGGCAAGGAAACCGACAAGGCCTCGAGTGGCTTCCGTCACGTCCTCCGCACGGTGGGTGATCCAGGCGACTTCACCCGACTCATTGAGCACCGGAACATTCACCGGGCTCCAATAGCGCTCTTCGAAACCCCCTCCCTGATGCTCCTGCCGCCGAATATCGTATTTCTGGACCGGCATGGTGTCGGGCGCGCGCGTCGCCAACACACGGTCCAGAGACGCCCGCAGGTTCTTCACGCCGGATGCGGTCTGGTCGTTGGGGTTATCCGGAAATACCTCGAAGACGTCACGCCCAACAATGCCGTTGCGCGTTGTCATCGTCGCGCTCAAGTACCCGTCACTGGCTGCGATAATTCTGAAAGTAGGAGTCAGAATCAGGAATCGACCCGGCAAAGCTTCGAAAAGCGCTTCGAAATCCGGTGCAGTAGCGGCGGCCATCGAACTCGATGTAGCTTGTTTCGTTGCTCGATCCCCTGATCGCGTCCGCATTGCAAGACTCTCGGAGTGCGTGTAATTTCACTAATCATAGCGCAATCTGTGAGAAACTTCTCACAACAATCCCCACATGGTTACCTCCCTGGTTTAGAGTCCTGGACTTAGCCAAGTGTGTGCTCGTTAGAATTTGTCTGAGAGAGTATAGAGACGAGAAGTGAGTTACCCGACCAGAATCAAGATCTTAGGACGGAGGTGGAAGTGCCGGCTGGCATCTGCTGTTCCCGGCCGTGACAGTGTTTGAACTTCTTGCCACTCCCGCAGGAGCAGGGCTCGTTACGGCCCACCTTACCCTCTACCGTCCGCATCGTCAGGCGGCCCTCAGGGGGAACCTGCATGATCTCGTCGGCGAACCGGCCCTGGCGGAGCAGGACGGCCATGGTCTTCATCGCGGGGTCGATATGGTGGAAAAACAACTTGTAGCCGGCGCACAGGTAGTTAAGTCCCGGCTCGCCATCCGGCGTCGCGATGAACCGATTGCGGGGACATTCACCGTGGCAGGCGAACCGCACGTCGCACTTCCGGCAGTAGGTGGGGAGGCTGGTCAGTTTGTCCTGCCCGAACGCGCGCTGCTTCTCCGAGGCCACTAACTCCGCCATCGGCGTCTCCAGGATGTTCCCCAGCAGATGGCTGGGCTCCACGTAATGATCGCAGGAATATAGGTCGCCGTTATGTTCCAGGGCCAGGGCGCTGCCGCAGGTGGGCGAGAAGATGCAGAGGTTGTGCTGCCCCAGCCAGCTTCCCAGCGCTACGTCGAAGGTCTGCACGAAGACCTGTCCCACGTCGCGGCGCACCCATTCATCGAAGATGGCGATGAGGAATCGCCCGAACTGTTCGGCCCCGACGGTGCGCTCTGTGACCAATCCGCCGTGCTGCGTGTAGAGGGGGCGGTTCGATCCGGCGTGTTCGCCCCATCCCAGTTTGGCGAGCGGAAGGAAATCTTCAGTGGTCCGCTCGACAATGGGGATGAACTGCATGAACCTGGTTTCGAGTTCGTCGCGAAAGAAGCGGTACACCTTGAGAGGGTGATCGGCATTCGCGGCGTGTATAGTGCACAGGACGTTGACGTCCACGTCGTGCCTGTGCAGCATTTCGTGGCCGCGCATCACCTGATGGAAGCTGCCCTCGCCGCCCTTGTTCACGCGATAGGCGTCGTGCATCGCCTGCGGGCCGTCCACGCTCAAGCCGATGAGGAAGTTGTGCTGCTTGAAGAACGCGCACCATTCGTCGTTCAGCAGAGTCCCGTTGGTCTGCATAGTGTGCAGGATGCTCTGCCCGGGCTTGCGGTGCTTCTCCACGTACTCGATGGAACGCTTGAAGAAGTCGAGCCCCATGAGGGTGGGCTCGCCGCCCTGCCACGCAATGTTGATCTCCTGTGCCGGTTGCGCCTCGATAAGCTGGCGGATATAGGTCTCCAGCATCTGGTCGGACATGCGAAACCGGTCGCCCGGATAGAGCAGTTCCTTAGAGAGGAAGAAACAGTACTTGCAGTCCAGGTTACAGGTGGCCCCAGTGGGCTTAGACAGAAGGTGGAATGGCCGTGGCGGCGAATTCATGGTTTGTCTGTTTACTGCCGCGCCAGGGCGAGGCGGATGGCGTTCTCCGATTCCACCAGGTGGTCCGGGCTCTCCATCGCATCGCCGATCGCGAGTTGGACGCCCTTGACGGTTCCATTGAAAGCGTTGCCGTGCGGGCCGTAGTCCGGGGATACCGGAGCCCCGCCGTCTACGCCGACGTCGCAGCCGTCGTCGGCGGAGAAGACCATCGACTGGGTCAGCAGGACATCCCCTTCGCCCACCTTCTTGCCGTCGACAAACAGAGTCACCTTGCCACCCTTACCCAAGCCGCCGCCCGCGTAGGCGAACTCCATGCGCACCTGGTGCTCGCCTGCGGGAATCGGGTTCGCGGACTCGGCGAAGAAGTGGTGCACACCGGCCACGTTGTAGCAGTACTTGAGCTTGCCGTTCTTGGCGTAGAGGCTCCAGCCACCGATGTTCGCGCCCTGGGCGATGATGACACCCTCGGCGCCCTTCGGCGGCACTACGATCTCCGCGGTCACGGAGTGGGACTTGTTCTTGATGCTCAGCACGCAGTTCTCCGAGAGGCGCCCCATGCCGCCAAACAGAACCTGGGTGTTCCCCCTGATGAGCACGGGGCGTCCGGCGGTGTCCGGATTTATCTTCTCCAGCACGCGATCGTCGATCGGCAGCACGTTGTAGCGCGTCGCCTCGATGAGCCACAGGCGCTGTAGTTCATGGAGCTTCTCTGGCATCTGTTTCGAGAGGTCGTTGGCCTGGCTCCAATCCTTGGTGGTGTCGTAGAGTTCCCAGACGTCGTCGTCGAGAGGCACGGTCTTCCGGCCCGCCAGTATCCAGGGCGTTCCGTGTTTCGTTACCGCGGTCCAGCCCTTGTGGTAAATGCCCCGATTGCCGAACATCTCGAAGTACTGGGTCTCGTGTCGATCGCGCCGCCCTGGCGCGGTTGAACGAATACAGCATGCTGACGCCCTCGATCGGATGTTGCTGCACGCCGTTCACTGAGATGGGCTCGGGGAGTCCCGCTGCCTCGAGAATTGTTGGCGCGACATCGATCACGTGGTGGAACTGCCAGCGCATCTCGCCCTTCGCCTGGATTCCTTTCGGCCAGTGGACGATCGTGCCATTGCGGGTGCCACCCCAGTGCGAGGCAACCTGCTTGGTCCACTGATATGGAGTGTTCATTGCGTGCGCCCAGCCCACGGCGTAGTGGTTGTAGGATTCCGGTCCGCCGAGTTTGTCGTAGCGCTCCATCAGGAACTCCGGCGTCTCCAGCGCTGCCAGGCCGTTGAAGTTGGCCATCTCGTTGTACGCGCCGTTGATGGTCCCCTCGGCCGAGGCGCCGTTGTCGCCGATGATGTAGTAGATCAGCGTGTCGTCGAGGATATTGAGCTTCTTCAAGCCGTCGAGCAGGCGACCCACATGGTAGTCGGTGTACTCCAGGAATCCCGCATAGACTTCCATCTGGCGGCGCAGGATGGGTTTGAGCGCCTCCGGCATTTCGTCCCACGCAGGAATCTCCTGATGGCGCGCGGTGAGTTTGCAGTCAGGTGGGATAACGCCTAGCTTCTTCTGCCGGGCGAAGGTCTCTTCACGCAGCTTGTCCCAACCCTGGTCGAACTTTCCCTTGTACTTGTCGGCCCATTCTTTGGGCACGTGGTGGGGCGCATGTGTTGCCCCGGGCGCGAAGTAGACGAAGAAGGGCTTGTCTGGCGCGAGCGACTTCTGCTGCGCGATCCAGGCACTAGCCTTGTCGGTCATGTCCTCCATGAAGTGGTAGCCCTCTTCGACAGTCTTCTTCGGCTCCACGGCTGTGGTGCCCTCGTACAAAGTGGGGTACCACTGATTGGTCTCGCCGCCGACAAAGCCGTAGAAATACTCGAAGCCGCCGCCGCCGGTGGGCCACGCATCGAACGGACCCACCGGACTTGTCTGCCACACCGGCACTTCATGGCACTTGCCGAACTGCGCCGTGGAATAGCCGTTGAGCTTCAGCGTCCTCGCAAGCGGAGACATGGTGTTGGGCAGCACGGAATTGTAGCCCGGAGCGCCCGTCGCGATCTCCGTGATGCCGCCCATTCCGGTGGAATGGTGGTTGCGCCCCGTGAGCAGGGCCTGACGGGTCGGCGAGCAGAGTGCGGTGGTGTGGAAGCGATTGTACTTCAGTCCGCCGGCCGCCAGTTTCTCGGCATTCGGAGTCTGGCAAGGACCGCCGAAAGCGCTGGAGGATCCAAACCCCGCATCGTCGAGGAGGATGAGCAAAACGTTGGGCGCCCCTTTGGGAGGCCGCAATTGGCTGATGGGCGGGAAGCTGGTGTCGGGATCCTTGGCATCGTAGGTGATGGGGCCTGTGCGCGGTTGATCCGGGATGGGCAGAACATTGCGTTGGATATTATCGTGAGGGCTCATTGATTCCTTTGCTCACTCCCGCCGGGACCCTGGTTTGTCCCCGTAGGCGCACAAAATGGAAGTATCGACAGGAGTGATGACATCGACGCGACGGCTGACTCAATTTTTTTTCGTGCCGGAACATCTTACGATCGCAGAAGGGCAGTCAGTAGCGCGATCAGGAACAGCACGTGGAAGCAGCCGTCGATCCAAAACATCCGAGCCCAGACTCTCGCCACCGGGTTTTTCCGGGGTTCGGTCGCGGCGGACCGCACGATTACTCGATTAGGAGAGTTTTCGGTTTTTGTAGTTGGCATCCAATAACTTGATGGCATGCCGGGTTGCCCGCGCTTCATTAAAATCCTTCTCTCAATCAAACCAGCATCAGAATGGTGGCGTACGCGCCCGCTCCCCCAACAAACCACAAGAAGCGCACGCCTTCTTCGGCGCGCGCCTCCGCATGTACGCTGGTGATCAGCACTCCTCCCGCGAGAAAGGCGAACAGGCGGGACGTGAGGTAGTCTGGAAACGCCTCAGCCATACCCAACGCCCACCCGAGCAGTGCGCAGGAAACCAGCAGCACTCTGCCGGTGGGCTCATAAAGGCGATCGAACTCCTCGGCCAGTTCGCCATCCATCATGAAGAGATGGAGCCCGATTGCGAATACGTAGAGTCCCAGCGAAAGCGCCGAGGCGTCTTCACGACGGATCAGCAGGTAGCCGATTAACAGCACATAAAGCGCATATCCCGCAATCGTGCAGGCATACAACTCCGCCGCCCGCCGATGCTCACCCGCCGTCGCCCGCCGAAGTCTGCTCAGCCCTGCAAAGGCGACAAATCCTGTCAACGCCCAAAGGTAAATCCGTTTGTCGGTGTCGAGCAGGGTTCCAATTGCCGATCCCGCGATGGTCGGCCGATGTTCCTCCAGTTCCGGCATGACGTTGACAAACACGTATGCCACAACCACACCTGCTGACAGCGCATGCCACCTCCGTTCGATGTGCAGGGTAAGCTTTCGGCAATAACGGGAAAGAACGAAGGAGCTTGCGAGCAGCAGGGAGCCGCCGAAAGAAATCTCCGCAGGCAACCGGCTCAAAAACTCACCACCAGCGCAACCAACGCCATCACCCCGAGAATCGCCAGCACCGATGCCACAGCGGCGGTCAAGCTGAATCGCAGACCCAATCCTACCGATTGCAATTGCTTCAATTGGCGCCGGTGGTCGATGACCGCGACAATCAGCGCGAACGTTCCGAGCGAGATCAGTAGCATGCCCACGCCTTCCGCGGTCCAGACATTTCCCGCGGGTCCCCGGATTAGCACATTTGAACTCGCGAGGGATTGAAAAAGCTTCGCCAGAGTGAAGCCGAATCCAATCATCGAAATAGAGGTGCGAATCCACGCCATCAGCGTGCGTTCCGTGGCCAGAAAACTTCTCTGCAGGGCTAACTGAGTGTTGGGGTCAAGGATTGTGTCGGCGTGCTCCATATGTTGGGGTCAGGATTCTTTCGTTAGACGACCGCGGCCAACGCAGATAAGGCAGTAGGAGGATCAAGCGGAGAATCAGATAGATCACGATTGCGCCGGCAACCAGTCTGCCCTGTTCAGGGTAATTGGCCTGTGCAATCGCCAGCGCAAGGCCAGGGTGTCGCGCACTGGTTGCGACCGCCAGAGTAGTGCGATCCTGCGCTCGCGGGCCACCGAGGAAGTGGCCGGCCACAGTGCCCGCGATGACGAATATCGCCAGAGCCAGCATCGCGCCGTTTCCAGCCAGTGTCCCAAGTGCCTTCCATCCCACGATCGGCAGAGGAATCGCGCCGACGATCAGGAGTAGGGTCCCCACCAGCAGGAGTTTTGGCTCGAAGGAGCGAAGCTTGGGCAGTAACTTCGACGTGAGCATCCCTACAGCGAGCGGAATCAAAATGGTCTCGGCGACCAGAGCGGCCACGCGTGCGGCATCGAAGTGCGCCTGCGCGCCGAGGGCCCAGTTCATGAACTCAACCGTGACCGGCACCAACACGATCGCCAGCAACGATTGGGAAACCAGCAGCCCCAAGACGTACTCGGAGCGGGCGCCCGCTTTGAGCTGCGACCTCGGCAGGAGTGGAGGCACCGGTGTCACCGCCAATACGCCGAGGGTGATCGCAATCGCAACGTGAAATGAAAAGGCCTTGATCAACAGGATTGCGACCACCGGGGCTATGACGTTCCTGGCCAGTATCGAGTTCACCAGTAAAAAGGGACGTCGGAAGAGATAGGTCACATCCTCCCAGGAGGCGCCGAGGCCGATGGCCAGCACTTGCACAAAGACGCTGATCTTCAGCGCCAGTACCGCTAGTTTGAACCACTCCTGCATATCGCCCTGGTCTTTTTGCCGCGTTTCGCCGAACTCTTTCGCTAGTCAACTGCCAGGAGCGCCGCGGCCTTCTGCTCGAGATCCTCGTACTGTTCGTGGCCGATATTGACCGCAACGCCCAGGATCTTGCCGCCCTTGAATTCGCCCGGCGCCTTGTACTCCTCGCTCACGTTGTCGCCGCTGTCACGTCCGATACACAGGCCGTCGCCGGCCAGCGTGAACTTGCCCACCTGGGCCCGCATGGGTCCTTCCGCGACCACCTTCCCATTGACATAAAGTTTGGTATTGCCGATCGACTCGTGATACTCTCCAGCCTTCTCTTTGACGAATTCCACGCCCAGCGTGTATTTGCCAGGCTTGAGTTCCTTCGATACGAATTTCTGTTCTGGCTTGATGCCTAGGAAGTTGTAGACGTAGTACAGCGTCTTGTCCTTGATGAACAAAGAGTGGCCGCCAAAGCGCGACCCATGGGCGAAAATCACGCCCGAACAGTTCGCATCTTTAATCACGACGTCGGCGAGAATCTTGTACGAACGGCCGCGCGTATTGACCGCGACACCTTCCGGAACCGGCGCGGTGCCGGGATAGTAGATGTACGTGTCGCGCGGCGGTTCGGCACTGGGGCGCTCTGCGCTGAGCAAATCGGCAGCATTGCGATCGTCCAGCGGAAGCACTCGGTTCTTTTCCGCCTCGTCGAACCAGGTCTTGATTAGAGCCTGAAGCTTCTCAGGATGCTCTTTGGCCACGTCCTTCGACTCAGAACGATCCTTGTCAACGTGGTACAGTTGCCACGGATCTTTGTCGAAATGACCCTTGCCCGAGAGTGGGGCATGAACGGCAACAGCCTTCCAGCCGTCTTCCCACATACCGCGCGTGCCGAGCATCGCGTAATACTGGCGCTTCTTGAGGGTCGGCGCATGGGGCGCATCGAAGCTATATCGCATGGAGACGCCCGCAATCGGAAACTGCTCGACGCCGCGATACACTTTGGGCATTTCGAGGCCGCAGACGTCCAGGATCGTCGGGACAATGTCCGTTGAATGGTGGTATTGGTGACGCACTTCACCCTTGGCTTTTATTCCCTTTGGCCAGTGAATGACCATCGGATCGCAGGTGCCGCCCGCGT
Organism: uncultured Solibacteraceae bacterium; assembly: GCA_963815475.1. Lineage (GTDB taxonomy): Bacteria > Acidobacteriota > Terriglobia > Bryobacterales > Bryobacteraceae > Sulfopaludibacter. The sequence continues at coordinate 6,898,835 of CAWFHD010000003.1, forward strand.
AGTTGGAGTAGCGCTTGAACATCTGAAACGGAGTCGAGAAGGCGACGGCCCATCCAGTCGGGTAGTGGTTGTAGGTGTCGGGGCTGCCGAGCACATCTAGGTATTTCAGGTTCTCCTTCAATTCGTCGGGATAGCTGTTGAAGAACTTGTTCTCGTTCACCGAACCGTTCGGACTGCCCTCGCCCGAAGCTCCGTTGTCGGCACAATAGAAGATGATCGTGTTGTCCAACTGCTTCGTCTCTTCGAGATAGTCGACGAGGCGTCCGACCTGTTCATCGGTATACTCGGAAAAGCCTGCGAACACCTCAGCCATGCGACAGAACAGCTTCTTCTCGTCAGCGTTCAGCGTATTCCAGGGACGAACGGCATCGCCGGCAGGCAGCACGTCTTCCGGCAAAGGATTGATAGGAGTCAACTGGGTCCCTTTGGGAAGAATCCCTTTCTCAATCATGCGCGGAAGCACCCACTCGCGGTATGCTTCGTAGCCGTCATCGAACTTGCCCTTGTAGCGGTCCGCGTATTCTTTGGGACTGTGATGCGGCGCATGGTTCGCTCCCGGGCACAACCACATGAACCACGGTTTGGAAGGATTAGTGGCCTTTTGATCCCGGATCATCGAAATCGCTTTGTCTACCAGGTCTTTGGAAAGGTGGTACCCCTCTTCCGGCATATATGGTTGGTCGACGAAATGACTGTCTTCCACAAGGTCGGGATACCAATTGTTCGTTTCGCCGCCAAAGAAGCCGTAAAACCGATCGAAGCCCTTCTGGAGCGGCCACTCTTTGCGGGTGGCGCCGGATGCAATGTCCTCTTCCGGGACGTTGTGATTTTTCCCAATCCAAAAAGTGCTGAAGCCATTCTCCTGCAGGACCTGGCCGATGGTCGCACACTCATCCGGAATGCGTCCGTGCGCTCCGGGGAAGCCGGTTGAAGCCTCAGTGATGCATGCGCAACCGTTGACGTGATGATTGCGCCCAGTGAGGATCGTCGAGCGACTTGGCGAGCAAAGTGCGGTGGTATGCCACTGCGCGTACCGAAGACCGTTGTCGGAAAGGCGCTGTAACGTCGGCATGTTGATCTTGCCGCCGAAGGGCGCCCAACTGGCCAACCCTGTGTCGTCGTAAAGTACGATCAGGACATTCGGAGCGTCCTTCGGCGCCTTCGGTTGTTCGTAGGGAGTCCAGTCCGCTTTGGAATCGCGAACGTCTAGTTTAATGGTTCCTTTGAATTCTTTGCTCACGAATACTCCTCTTCAGTCTGAAGACTGGGGCTGCCGGTCTGCGTGAAGCTCCTGATGACGATCTGGAGCGCTGCGCCGATGCCTCCTCACTGAGTCAGCATGGCTGTCACTTTGGTGCGAAATGACTAGCGCATATTCTCCGTGATGGGGCACACCAGCGCGGCGGTCTATTAATTTGCTTCTTCAGGGAACTTGACACGTGGCGGTCCTATGACATCCACAGGGCGAATTCGTCAGATTCGACACCAAACGAAATTCATCGGGCGCGCCAACTGTCTCTCGGCCAAGAACTTGCGCTGCCGCCGACCGCCTGTCGGAAGGCAATCCAATTGCTCGTCTGATGGCATTCGAGCACAACTCTCCGAGCGGGGAGGAGAAGCAGTGGAAATTTTTACATTGCACTCTCAACTCGCCGAAGGACAAGACGCACCTCGATGTTTCGCTTAATTCGCAACCTGGTTCGACCGCACAGAAGAGGGCTGTTGGTGGTCCTCGCCGCCATGGTGGTGGAGACCCTGATGAGTCTGGCGGCGCCGTGGCCGTTGAAGGTGGTGCTCGACAATGTGGTTGGGGGAAGCCGCCTCCCGCATTGGCTGACCGGATTCCTGCAGTCCTTCTTGGGCGGAGCAGGCAAAACGCAAATTGCATTACTGGCGGGGGCCGGCTTTATCGCGATTGCCGCAATCGGGGCCGCTGCATCATACATCGACAGTTACTTCAGTGAAAGTGTGGCGCAGGGCGTGGCGCACGACCTGCGGATGCGCACCTATCACCATCTGCAGCGCCTTTCCCTTGCCTACTACGACAAGCACCGTGTCGGAGCGTCGCTGAGTACCCTCACCTCCGACATCGATACCATCCAGAACTTCGCATCTTCCGGGACACTCGGAATCCTGGTCGACATCCTCGCGGTGTTTGGCATGTTCGTGCTGATGTTCTGGCTGAATTGGATTTTCGCTTTGCTGGCCGCGGCAGTCGCGCCGCTGCTGCTATGGTTCGTTTCCCGCCATCGGAAGGAACTCAAGAACGCCACCAAGCTCATGCGGAACAATGAATCTGAAATGGTCGCCGTGGAGATCTTCGGCTTGGAATCGCAGCGGGTAGTAGAGGCATTCGGCGCGCAGGATCTGGAAGAGGCACGGCTGAATCAAGCTAGCCGGGCCACTGTAGACGCAGCCCTGCGGGCCAGGAAGATCAAGGCTCTTCTCTCGCCAGCCGTTGCCGTGACGGTTGCGGCATCCACGGCATTCGTCTTGTGGCGCGGCGCTGGATTGGTGGTTACGGGCGCCATGACGGCAGGCGATCTCACCGTTTTCCTTTCCTATCTCTCGCGCTTCTTCAAGCCAGTACAGGACCTTGCCAAAATGACCAGTTCAGTGGCGCAAGTCACGGTAGCGGTGGAACGCGTGCAAGCGATTCTGGAAACGGATGAAGTGATTCCGGAGCGGCCCAAAGCCCGCCCTGCCAAATTTCAGCGCGGCGAAATTGCGTTTGACCACGTCGCGTTTCAGTACGTTGACGGCGCCCCGGTTCTCACCGACGTGAGCTTTCGCATCGAACCGGGACAGTTCGTCGGAATCGTTGGTCCCACAGGGAGCGGAAAATCGACCATAGCCAGCCTGATCCCACGTTTTTACGATCCCACGGGAGGAGCGATCAAGATCGATGGAGTGGATATTCGCGAGTTCCAGTTACAGGGGCTTCGGCAGCATTTCGGATTCGTGCTGCAGGACACGGTGCTCTTCCGTGGAACCATCGCGGAAAACATAGCTTATGGCCGGCCCGCGGCTACCGCGCGCGAAATCGGTGAAGCCGCACAATTGGCCAACGCTCACGAGTTCATCAAACAAATGCCGGAGGGCTATCGAACCATGGTAGGGGAGCGCGGGATGACTCTCTCGGGTGGACAGCGGCAGCGGATCGGTATTGCCCGCGCTTTCATTCGTAATAGCCCCGTGCTGATTCTCGACGAACCGACCGCGGCTCTCGACATCGAGGCAGAGGGACGTGTCATGGAGGGGTTGATGCGTCTCATGCAGGGCAAAACTGTGATCATGATCGCCCACCGCCTGGCGACTCTGGAGGCTGCCAACAAAATCATTGTTCTCAAGAATGGCGTGGTTGCCGAAGAGGGCGGCCACCAGACCCTTCTGTCCCTGGGCGGAATCTATGCAGGTCTGCACAAGGCTCAATCCGATGCAAGAACGGTAGAGGCCGTTGTATAGGAGACGCTATGCCACGCAAACTCATCGTAATGCCGGACGACTCCATCGCGCCGATTCTGGACGCGATTGGCGCCGCCGCCAAATCGCTGCGGATCAAAATGTTCAGCCTCTCGGACCGCCGGGTGCTGAGCGCCCTGGTGGAAGCTCATAAGCGCAATGTGAAAATCCGCGTCCTGCTGAACCCGGCGCGCCATAGTGGCGAGATCCAAAACAAGGGGTCTCGAACCGTGCTGCTGGAAGCCGGTATTGACGTGCTGGACACCAACCCGGCATTCGCCGTCACGCACGAAAAGTCGATGGTTGTGGATGATGCGACCGCCTTCGTCGGCTCCTTGAATTGGGATCCGGATAATTTCGAGGAGACGCGCGATTTCGCGGTCATCACGACCGACCCGGATGAGGTAGCGGAGGTCGTCGAATGCTTTGACGCCGACTGGAGCCGCCAGCCTTTCGAGCCTCGGCGGCCCTCCAATCTCATCTGGTGTCCGGACACGGGCCGCGAAAAGATCGCCCAGTTCATCGACGACGCGAAGAACTCCCTCTTTGTGCTGAACGAACGTTACACGGACGCTCTTATCGTCGAGCACTTGGTTCGGGCGAAACTGCGTGGGGTGAAAGTCCACGTGATGACCCGCCCTTCCCATTCGCTCCGGGGAAAGAGAGTCGTGGAGGGGGTGGGAGACTTACGAATCATGAGCGACGTCGGGATCGGCATCCGGAAGATCAAACACCTTAAGCTACATGCCAAGGTGCTGCTGGCGGACAAGTCGCGCGCGGTCGTCGGCTCCATCAATCTGACGACAAGCAGTTTTGACGGTCGCCGCGAGCTCGCGATCCAGTCGAGCGATCGCGACATCGTGGACCGCCTCGCGAAAGTGATCCGTGAAGATTGGCGGAGTTCGCATGAGATCGACCTCAGCGACCGGGCGGTGCTGTCCGACCTGGAGCGGCACCCCAAGAACGGTGGGTTGGCGCGAATCGCGCGCCAAGCCACAAACCACGCGGACTAGTGCCGATCACTCCGGCAACCCTTGGTGCTCAAACACAGTGCAATCGGGTCGTTGGACCGCGACCGAGCCGACGAATCCGTCACCCGGAAGCAAGTTCCGTAACGACCATTGGGCGACATCCTCGGAACGTTGTAGTGCCAGTATTCGAGGGCTGTCCTCGCGCATGTCGATAGTCACGCCATGCAAGGGGTCCGACAATCCGAAGCCGATAGCCTTCAGGTATGCCTCTTTGCGAGTCCATCCCACGAAGAACGCGCGCTCGTCGATTTTGTTGCTGTGTGCCTTGAGCTGTGCCTGTTCTGCCGCATTGAATACCGTCCGACACATCGAGTCCAAATCGTTCATCCCATTTACAAACTCGATGTCCACACCGACCGGAGCCCCGTTAGTCATGGCTATGGCCGCCAAGTCCCCGGAATGAGAGAGGTTGAATTCGCACGTTGTGTCGCGAACGAACGGCTTGCCGTGATCCCCGGTCAGGAATTCGACATTCTCTGGAGGAACTCGAAGCCGCCAACCCAGCAGACGCCTGAGAGCCGTGCGCGCCGCCATAAAGCGGACCCGGTGAATGGGAAAACGGAACCGCGCGGCACGCTCCATCTCGGACTGCTGGAGCAGACGTTCGTCAGCCGTGACCTCGGTCAATCGGATGTGCCATACGTGAACCGCCGCTTCATCCAGAGTCGCTGAAGGGTCCAAAGATGCGCTTTCCTGCCTGCATGATTGACCTCGAACGTGTGAGTTTTCGGGGTCGATCGCAGACCATATGTTAGACTATACTCCGCTCATTTCTTTCAACGAAACAGGTATGGGGCATTGGCTATGGATGATGATAATCGACAATACCGGGTGGTTGTGAATCACGAAGAACAGTATTCCATCTGGCCGAGTGATCGGGAAATTCCCGCTGGTTGGAAGGATGCCGGAAAAGTAGGTTCGAAGCAAGAGTGCCTCGATTTCGTGAAGGAAGTCTGGACGGACATGCGCCCGCTGAGTCTTCGCCAAAAGATGGACCAGACGAGCTAGAAATCGGCCGCCACTCGCCGTGCCAGAATAGACCTTGGCATCCATGCTGGAAACTATTCGCGCGGCGTCGGCCGCGCAAACCCGCGTTGTACTCTTCGATTTCGATGGCACCCTCTCCTTGATCCGCAGCGGCTGGATGGACGTCATGGTCCCGATGATGGTGGAGATCCTGCGCGACCTTCATACCGGCGAAAGCGATCTCGAATTGCGCACGGTCGTCGAGGATTTCGTCTGGCGCCTCACCGGCAAAGAGACCCTGTACCAGATGATTGAACTGTCCGATCAGGTGACGCGCCGTGGCGGCACGCCGCTCAATCCCCTGGTCTACAAGCGCATGTATCTCGACCGTCTGTGGGACGTGATTCGCGACCGTGTGGAGGAACTGCGCGCGGGACGGTGCTCGCCTGACAAGTATCTCGTGCCGGGCGCGCGCCGCCTGCTGGAGACTTTCCGTGCCCGCGGTTTCGAGATGTATCTGGCGAGCGGCACCGATGAAGAATTCGTGAAGGACGAAGCCGCGCTCCTCGACGTCACACGCTACTTCGACGGGCGCATCTTCGGCGCGCTCGACGACCCGGCAAGCTTCTCCAAACAACTCCTGGTCAAGCGCATTCTGGCGATGCCGGGAGTGCGCGGCGAGCAGTTGCTGGCGTTCGGCGACGGTTACGTGGAGATCGAAGAAGTGAAGAAGGTAGGCGGCGTCGCGGTGGGAGCGGCGACTGCCGAACCGGAATGCGTCGCCATCGATCAGTGGAAGCGGCAGCGCCTCATCGGAGTGGGCGCCGACTACATCATTCCCAACTACAACTGCCATGACGAGTTGATGCACGCGCTGTTCTCCGCCGGCTCGCGATACCAGACCTTCGATCGCTCCCGTCTGGAAATCAAGCCTCTGGCAGATCGCGTTAACGACCTGCACCTGGACCGCTGGCTGGCCCTCGACGATCCCACCCCCGTGTTCGAGCATGCCGATCTCGGCACGGTCGCTGCGCATCTGAAACGTGCCCAGGCGGCGGGCGCGGCGCGCATCCTGATGATGGGGGCGCACGTGCTCCGTGGCGGCGTTAACCGCCACATCATCGACCTGCTGGAGCACGGCTTCATCGACCACATCGCGGTGAACGGCGCGGCGGCGATTCACGATTACGAACTGGCGCGAATCGGCGCCACTACCGAGAGCGTGGACCGCTATATTCGCACCGGCGAATTCGGACTGTGGCGGGAGACCGGCGAATTGAACGATTGGATCGTCGACGCGGCCGCCCGCGGGCTGGGTCTGGGTGAGAACGTGGGCCGCCGCATCGCTGCCAGCGACTACCCGAATAAAGACCTCTCGGTCTTTGCGGCCGCATGGCGGCTCGGCGTTCCCATTACCGTCCATGTCGGCGTCGGCTACGACATTCTGCACGAACATCCCAATTGCGACGGCGCGGCCTTGGGCGCCGCCAGCTATCGCGACTTTCTGATCTTCGCGCGCAACGTGGAGCGTCTCGAAGGCGGTGTGCTCTTGAATTTCGGTTCCGCCATCATGGGTCCGGAAGTTTATCTGAAGGCGCTGGCAATGGCGCGCAACGTGGCGCGGCAGGAGGGCCGGTCGATTCGCCGATTCACCACGGCCGTGTTCGATCTCGCGCCCATTCACGGAGACGTGCGCCACGAGTTGCCGAAGGCCGATCCGGGTTACTACTTCCGGCCGCATAAGACCATCCTGGTTCGAACCGTTGCCGACGGCGGAGAAAGCTTCTATTTCCGCGGCGAACATCGCGCCACGCTGCCCGCGCTGTGGGGCGCAGTGAATAAGGGGACGCCGCGCGGATGACCACGGCTGAGATCCTGGCGGAGTTCCCTAAACTGCGCGTGTTGGTGGTGGGCGATGTCGCGCTCGACCGCTGGTGTCGTTACGATCCCGCGCTGGCAGATCCGTCCCGCGAAACCGGCATCCCGCGCATCGGTGTGGTCTCCACCGAAGTTACGGCGGGTGCTGCCGGAACGGTGGCGAACAACGTGGCAGCGCTGGGGGCGCAGGTCGCTGTGCTCGGCGCCATTGGCACGGATGGCTTCGGCTTTGAGCTGTCGCGCGCGTTGGGAAATCACCTGCTGGTGCAGTCAGGCGACATCGCCACGTTCACTTACACCAAGCTGATCAACGATCGTACGGGCGAAGAGGATCTGCCGCGCGTCGATTTCGTGAACACACGTCCCATTCCGGAAGCGTTGGATCGGGAACTGGTGCGGCGCTTCGAAGAGGCTGCTCCCAATTACGACGTGATCCTGGTTTCCGACCAGGCCGAGACCAGTCAGGGCGGGGTAGTCACGCCGCGGATGCGCGATGCCGTCGCACGCGTCGATAAGCTGGTGTGGGTCGATTCGCGCGTTCGGGCCGAGCTGTTCCGAAGAGTGATCGTCAAGCCCAATCGGGAAGAGGCTGAGGCCGCCAGCCTGCGAGCGTTGGGCAGCGTCGATTTCGAAGGCTTCCGGCGTCACATCCAGGCGAGGCTGCTGATCGTGACCCACGGCCCGGACGGGGCAATGGTGGTGGATGAAAATGGAACCCGCTGGGCCGCCGGTCGCCGGGTGGAGAATCCGGTCGATATCTGCGGCGCCGGCGATAGCTTTTCGGCTGGGGCCGCGCTGGCCCTGAAAGTTACCGGAGACCCCATGCAAGCCGCGCGAATCGGAAACCTGGTAGCCTCCATCACCATAATGAAGAAAGGCACCGGAACCGCCTCGCCGCAAGAGCTCTTAGCGGCCGGCGCCTAACTGGCTGACTAGAACTTCCTGCCGCGGCGAGACAACCTTCTTGGTCCCCTGCAGACGATCCAGGTACAGATAGATCACCGGCGTAATGTAGAGCGTCAGGAACTGGCTGACCACCAATCCACCGACTACCGCTAGGCCCAGCGGCTGCCGGGCATCGGCGCCTTCACCATACCCAAGCGCAATCGGCAATGTCCCGAACAGCGCCGCCACTGTGGTCATCATGATCGGACGGAACCGGAGCAGTGCCCCTTGCCAGATTGCGTCATACGCGGTGGCCCCCTGGTGTCGCGCGTCGATCGCGAAATCGATCATCATGATGGCGTTCTTCTTCACCACTCCGAACAGCATGATGATGCCGACGAAGGCATACAGGTCGAGCTCTTTGTGGAATAGCAGCAGCGTGAGCAACGCGCCGAACACCGCCGAGGGCAGTCCGGAAAGAATCGTGATGGGATGGATGAAGCTCTCGTACAGCACGCCCAGCACGATGTAGATTACCAGAATGGCGATAATGAGCAGCACCGTGAGATTGGCGAATGAGTTTTGGAACTCCTTCACCGTGCCTTGGAAATTGGTGCTGATGGAGGTGGGCATGCGCAGGTCGCGGATGACGCCATCCACCTGCTGCGCTGCCTGGCCCAATGAGAAGCCGGGCTTTAAGTTGAAGTTGATCGTCACGGCCGGCAATTGCCCGTAGTGGCTGATGCTGAGCGGCCCAACCTGGCGGCGCGTGCGAACCATGGAATCGAGCGGCACCAGCGCGCCCGATGAAGAGCGCACATATAATTTCGATAGCGCTTCGGGCGAACCTTGATATTGCGGCAGCACCTCCATGATCACCTGGTATTGATCGGCCGGCGCGTAAATCACCGATACCTGGCGCGTGCCGAACGCGCTGTAGAGGGCATCTTGCACCTGTTGCGGCGTGACGCCGAGCGCCAGCGCGCGGTCGCGGTCGATATCCACCATGATCTGCGGACTGGCGATCTGCAAGTCGCTGTTCACGTCCACGAAGCCCGGGAGTCCGCGCATCTTGTTCGTCAGTAGGGGAGCCCACTTGTAGATGTCTTCCAGATTCGGACTCTGCAGCGTGAGCTGATAGATGCTAGTGCTGAACTGGCCGCTCACGGTAACGGGCGGCGGATTCTGCATGAAGACGAACACGCCGGGGATCTCTGCCATTTTCGGCCGGAGTGCGTCGATAATCTGGTCCACCGAATGCGTCCGCTGATCGCGCGGCTTCATCACGGCGAAGAAGAGGGCCTGGTTGGTCTGACCGCCGAATGCTCCGGCGAACGCTCCCGCGTTCTTCACGTCGGGGTTGGCGCGAGCCGCTTCTTCCACCGCATGCGTATGCCGCGCCATGCTTTCGAACGAAATGTCCTGCGGCCCGATAATGAAGCCGAACATGAAACCGCTGTCCTGGCTGGGGATGAAGCCCGTCGGCATGGTCTTGAAGAGATAGACTGTTCCCACCAACATCAGCACGGCGACGGTAAGTGTGACCAGCCGGAACGTCATGGCAACGCGTAGCGTTCGTTCGTACATGTTCGCCAGCGCGTTGAAGCCGCTCTCCATGATGTGGTAACCGCGCCCATGTCGAACGTCGTGCTCCGATTTCAAGAAGCGGCTTCCCAGCATCGGTGTCAGGGTCAGTGAAACGAAGCCCGAAATCAGAATCGCCACCACGATCGTTACGGAGAACTCGTGCAGCAGGCGTCCCACAATTCCAGCCATGAACAGCACCGGGATGAACACCGCCACCAATGAGAGCGTCATGGAAATGATCGTGAACCCGATCTCGCGCGATGCTGCCAGCGCCGCTTCCATGCGGGTCTTGCCCATTTCCATATGGCGCACGATGTTTTCCAGCATGACGATGGCGTCGTCCACCACGAATCCCACGGAGAGCGTCAGCGCCATCAGCGAAAGATTGTTCAAGCTGTAGCCCAGCAGGTACATTACGGCGAACGTGCCCACAATGGAGAAGGGAACCGCCGCGCCCGGAATCAGCGTCGCCGAAACGTTGCGCAGGAACAGGAAGATCACCATCACCACGATGCAGATGGTGAGCACCAGCGTGAACTCCACATCGTGAATTGAGCCGCGAATCGAGTCCGACGAGTCGGCCGCGGTCTCCAGGTTGATGGCCGGCGGAATTTCGTGCTTGAACTCCGGAATCAGCGCCTTGATGTTGTCCACCACCTCAACGGTATTCGTGCCAGGCTGCCGGCTGATGGCCAGAATGACGCCGCGTTTGTTGTTCAACCACGCGGCCAGCTTGTTGTTCTCCACGCTGTCGATTACATTGGCCAACTGCTCCAGCCGGATGGGAACCCCGTTGCGCCAGGCCACAATGATGGGCCGGTATTGCGATGCCTTTTCCAGCGACCCCGACGACTCGATGGTGAACGCCTGCTTGGCGCCGTCCAGCCGTCCTGTCGGCAGGTTGGTGTTGCTCGCGGCCACCGCCTTCTGCACTTCGTCGATGCCGATGTTGTGCGCCGCCAGTTGATCGGGGTCGATTTCCACGCGGACGGCGTACTTCTGCTCGCCGAAAACCTGCACACTGGAGACGCCCGTCACCATGGAGATGCGCTTCGCCAACTGAACGTCGGCGTACTCCGTGATCTTCTCCAGCGGCATGGTGTCCGAGGTGAGCGCCATGTAGTAAATCGGCTGCTCGGCCGGGTTGGTCTTCTGGTACGTGGGCGGCCGCGGCATGGTGGTGGGGAGCAATCCGCCCGCGGCCGAAATCGCCGCCTGCACATCCTGCGCCGCCGCATCGATGCTGCGGCTCAAACTGAATTGCACCGTGATCGCCGTGCTGCCCTGGGCATTCACCGAGCTCATCGATTGGATGCCGGCGATGGTGGAGAACTGCCGCTCCAGCGGCGTCGCTACCGTTGCAGCCATGGTTTCCGGACTGGCGCCGGGCAGGGCGGCATTCACCGTGATGGTGGGGTAATCCACGCTCGGCAGCGCCGCCACCGGCAGATCGCGAAATGCCACCGCGCCGAACAGCACAATGGCGAAGCACACCAGCACCGTCATAATCGGGCGCTGAATGAAGAGTTGCGAAATGTTCATAGCGGCCCCGATTCCGTTTTGGTCGCGTCCACCGGTTTGACGGTGACGCCAGGGAAGATTCGCAACTGGCCGTCCGTCACCACCGTGTCGCCGGGCACGACTCCGCTCGCGATCACCGTTTTGTTGCCCACGGTCATCGACACCTTCACCGGCCGGATCTCCACTGAGTTATCCGGCTTTACCACGTAAACCATTTGCCCCTGCTGTCCCGATTGCACCGCTTCGGTGGGAATCACAGTGGCGTTCGAAACCGTGTCCAGCGTCAGCACCGCCGTTACGAACTGGCCAGGCCACAGCATGCCGTCCTTATTGTCAAACTCTGCCTTCAGGTGGATGGTGCCCGTGGCCGCGTCCACCGTGTTGTCGATCACCGCCAGATGGCCCGTGGCGATGCGTCCCGGCGCGTCCTGCGTGAACACGCGGACCTGCAGCCGGTGCGCCGCATCCAGCCGGCGGATGGTGTTGAGATGTTGTTCGGGCACACTGAAATTGACGAAGATGGGCGAGACCTGGTTGATCACCACCAAGGCAACGTCGTTGACCTTCACCAGGTTTCCGGCGTGGACCAGCAGGTTGCCGGTGCGTCCCGAGATGGGCGCCGTTATCTCGCAATAGGTCAGGTTGAGTTTCGCGTTTGCCACCGCGGATTCGTCGCTCTTGAGCGCGGCCTGCGCGCTTTCGATGCCTGCCTGCGTGGCACGCGCCGAAGACTTATTGGCATCGGCCGTGGCCTGGGCCTGGTCGAAGGTGGAGCGCGGCGTGAGGCCGCCCTTGTTCAACTCGGCCTGGCGGTCGGCTTCACTCTGTGCCACTCTGGCGTTGGCGTTGTCGCGCGCCAGGATGGCCTGGTTTTGCGACACCTGCGCGCGGTCGCGTTCCACCGCGGCTTCCGCCTGGTTGAGGGCATCGCGATAGGGACGGTCGTCGATGCGGAATAGCAGGTCGCCCTTCTTGACGTTTTGCCCCTCGGTGAAATTCACCGAGACCAGCTCACCCGCGATCTGCGATTTCACCTGAACGTTTGACGACGATTCGGCGCTCCCCACCACGCGCAGTTCGGTGGGCACATTCTCCTGCGTAGCCTTGGCGACGGAAACCGGCACAACCGGTGGGCCGGCCGCCATTGGGTTCGCCCCCTGTTGCTGCTTGCATCCGCAAAGCACAAACATAGCACTGCATAACAACGCAATAAAGGATTGGCGCACAGATAGCTCCCGGTACCCACAGTCTATCAAAGAAAAAGCGAAAGGTGAATTCGGAGAACACTAGGATGTCCCCTCGATCTCGGACGAGGTGGGTTGGTTTCCGATAGTGTGCTTTCGGACGCAAAAAGGCGACATTTCTCCTGGCCTCTCGTCAATGAGAAAATGGGGACTACGATGTGGGAGAACGTTCGCCGCGACTTGATTTATGCCTTTCGAGCCATGCGGCGGAGCCCTGGATTCAGCACCGTCGCCGTCTTGACGCTCGCCTTGGGCATCGGCGCCAACGCCGCCATTTTCAGCGTGGTGAACGCTTTCCTGCTGCAGTCGCTGCCTTTGCGCGATCCCCAACGCCTGGTGGTGCTCACTGCCACTGGCCCGCAGCGAGCCGGCGGGTTCCCGTTTTCCACCATCACCTACGAACTGCTCCGCGACCGCGCCCAGTCGTATTCCGGAATCACCGCCTATGTTCCCGAGGGCCTGACCCTCACCGGCATCGGAGATCCCGAACAGTTGACTGGCGCCCGCGTCGCGCCGAATTTCTTCGATGTGCTGGGCGCGCAGCCGATCATGGGCCGCACCTTCACCGCCAGCGAGGGCGAACCTGGCGGCCGGGCCGTCGCGATCGTCAGCCATCAACTCTGGGAGCGGCGCTTTGCTTCCGATCCATCGATTCTCGGCAAGCCCCTCATACTGGGCCAAACCGCTTTCACCGTCATCGGCGTGGCGCGGCCGGACTTCCCGTTTCCGAATCCCGGCACCGACGTCTGGGTCACTCAGGTGATGAACTTCGGCGGTTTGATGCCGGAGCAGGTCCGTAACGGCGCAGGCTTCCTCACCGGCATTGCGCGCCTCAAGCCCGGCATCACCACGCGCCAGGCCGCTGCCGAGATGGCCCTCCTTCACGAGCAGTACCGCCGCGAGCATCCCAACAACCCGGACGCGGTGCAGGGCGGCAGCTACACTCCCGTGCCCCTGCAGGAGAGCCTGGTCACCGGCATCAAACCCACTCTGCTCATCCTCAGCGGCACCGTGGCATTTGTGCTGCTGATTGCTTGTGCCAACGTCGCCGGCCTTCAACTGGCGCGTGCCACGGGGCGAACTCGTGAGATTGCCGTGCGCGCCGCCATGGGCGCCGGCCCCATCACGCTCATCCGCCAATTGCTGGCCGAAAGCCTGCTGCTGGCTGGAGCCGGCGCGGTGCTGGGCACACTGCTGGCATCGTGGGGAGTGGAGCTATTGGTGCAAGCTGCGGGCGGCGCGCTGCCGGGATTTCAGCCGGTGCGCGTGGACCTCCCGGTGCTGGCGTTCACGGCTGTGATCTCTCTGCTCACCGGCGTCATGTTTGGATTGATGCCCGCGCTGCAGGTGGCGCGGCCCAACCTGGTGAGCGTGCTGCGCGATGGCGGCCGCGGCAACACGGGAGGGGTCGTGCGCATGCGCGCGCGCAGCCTGCTGGTGTCTGGCCAGATGGCGCTATCGGTGGTGCTCCTCATCGGCGCCAGCCTGTTGCTCGAAAGTTTTCGCCAGGTGCAGTCGGTGAACCCGGGGTTCAATCCCCGCCACGTCCTCACCTTCAACCTGCAGATGCCGCCCACGCGCTATCCCGACGATGCGCGCCGCACCGCATTTCTCCGCGGCGTGGTCGGCCGCCTGGAAGCTGTGCCCGGCGTGCATTCTGCCGCCGCCTCACTCGGGCAGCCGCTCGCCCTGGGCGCGCTAGCACCGTTCCTCGCGGAAGGCCAGCCCGCCGATGCCATCGGACAGCGCCCCCTCGCCGTGTGGTCCGCCATCACTCCCGACTATTTCCGCGCATACGGAATCCCCGTAGTTCAGGGCCGCGAATTTCGCGATTCGGACGACGCCGACGCGCCCAAGCGCGTATTGGTGAGCCAGTCGCTGGCCAAACGTTACTGGCCGAACGAAAACCCCATCGGGAAACATCTCACCTATGCGCGCCGCCAATTCGTCGCCGAAGTGGTAGGCGTGGCGGGAGACGTGAAAACTACATCCTTGGATGCGGAGGCCGGTATGATCTTCTACACGCCGTATGCCCAGTTCGCCTGGCCGGGAGTGGCTATCGCCATTCGCGCCACCGGCGATCCCATGGCCATGGTCAACGCGGCTCGCGCCCAAATCCTCGCCGTGGATCGCGACATCCCTATGATCAATCCACGGCCATTCGCTGACGTCGTGAGCAATACCCTGACAGGACGTCGCCAAACGATGTGGCTGATCGCGGGATTCGCCGGTGTGGCTCTCATGCTGGCGTTGATCGGGCTCTACGGAGTGATGGCGTATTCGGTCGCTCAGCGAACGGCCGAGATCGGCATCCGCCAGGCCATCGGAGCGCAGCCCGTCGACATCTTGCGTATGGTGCTGGCGCAGGGCTTGCGTCTGAGTGGTCTGGGAATCGGCCTGGGAGCCGTGGCCGCCTTCTCCCTCACGCGAGTCATCTCCACCATGCTCTACCACGTGAGCGCCACCGATCCCCTGACCTTCGCCGCCATCGCCGCCCTCTTCCTGCTGGTGGCGCTGGCCGCCAGTTCCATTCCCGCATGGAGAGCCGCCAGAGTGGACCCCGTCATCGCCCTCCGCAGCTAATCTCTCTTTCCCAGCCGCGACCGTAAAGGAGTCGGTGCTTTTCCAAGTAACTTTTTTCCGTCCCGGGAGTATAACCTCCGTGACGTCTCTCCTACAGGACATCCAATTCGCTGCCCGCAGCTTCCGCAAATCTCCGGTCTTTAGCGCAGTGGCGGTGCTTTCGTTGGCGCTGGGAATCGGCGCCAACACCGCCATCTTCACCTTGGTCGACCAGTTGATTGTGCGATTGCTGCCCGTCAAGGACCCCGCGCGCATCGTCCTCCTGACCGGCAAGGGCCGTCACTACGGCGGCAACAACGGCATCAACGCCATCTCGTATTTGATGTACCAGGACCTGCGCGATCAAAATCCGGTTTTCAGCGGCATGATGTGCCGCTACCGCTTTACCATGAGCGCGTCGATTGGGCCGCAAACCGAGGCCATCGCCGGTGAACTGGTTTCCGGCAATTACTTTCCGCTGCTCGGGGTCCATCCCGCCATTGGCCGTCTCTTCACCTCCAATGACGACCTCCACGAAGGCGCCCATCCATTTGCCATCCTCAGCTACTCATGGTGGCAGAAAGGCTTTGCAGGCAACCTCAACGTGATTGGCCAGACCATTCGTATCAATGATTATCCAGTCACCATTGTCGGAGTCGCGCAGCCGGGCTTTGAGGGCACCGAACCCGGCCTGCCCGCGCGCATCTTCGTGCCCATCTCCATGGCCCGCGCCGTGCGCCCCGGTTTCACCAGCATGTGGGACCGCCGCCAGCGATGGGTGAATGCATACGGACGCCTCAAACCCGGCGTTTCCATCGACCAGGCCAAGGCCGGCTTGCAGCCGCTATTCCACCAGATCATCGCCGGCGAAGTGACCCAGCCGCCGTTCCGCAATGCCACATCTTTCGATAAGGAGCAATTCCTCCGTATGTGGCTCAACGTGCAGCCGGGAGGGCAGGGCAACACATCGTTGCGCTCGCAGTATGAAAAACCGCTGATGGTGCTCCTCAGCGTGGTCGGCCTCGTGCTGCTGATCGCATGCGCCAATCTTGCGAGCCTGCTGACGGCGCGCGCCACTTCGCGCCAGAAGGAGATCGCCATTCGCCTCGCCATCGGCGCCGGTCGGGGTCGCATGATTCGTCAGCTCATGACCGAAAGCATCCTGCTGGCCATTGTGGGCGGAATCGCCGGAATCCTGCTCGCCGTCGCCATGGTCCGCGGCCTCCTCGCGTTTCTGCCCACGAATCTGACTGGCTACTCCATCGCGGCTACTCCTGACCCGCGCATGCTCGCCTTCACCTTCGGCCTCTCACTCCTCACCGGCATCGCGTTCGGTCTGGTCCCGGCGCTGCAGTCCACACGCCCCGCCATCGCGCCCACGCTGAAGGAGCAGGCTGGAAACGTGATGGGAGGCGGCGGCCAGGTGGCCTTCCGCAAAGTTCTCGTGATGGCGCAGGTGACGCTGTCGCTGCTGCTGCTCATCGGAGCCGGTCTCTTCATCCGCAGCCTGTCGAACCTGCGCGCCCTCGATCCGGGCTTCCGCACCGGCGGTCTGGTGCAACTCACCATGAATCCGCGCTTCATCGGGTATGACGTGCCACGCACGCGCGCCTTCTTCCAGCACCTGGAAGACCGCCTGCATCGCATGCCGGGAGTCACCGCCGCCGGAATGGCCAGCGTCCAGGTGCTCTCCGGTAACGAATGGGACAACAGCGTTACCGTCGAAGGATACGTGCCGAAGCGCGGCGAAGATATCGACCCGCACTTCAATTCCGTCACGCCCGGATATTTGGACGCCATGGGCATTCACCTTCTCGCCGGCCGCAACTTCGATCAGCGCGATGTGGGCGAGCGTCCCACAGTCGCCATCGTCAACGCAGCCTTCGCCAAGCGCTATTACGGGAACGGAGTCGCTGTAGGCCGCCGCATCGGCATGGGCAGCGATCCGGGAACGCCCACGAATACCGAGATCATTGGCGTGGTGAACGACACCCGCTACGAAAGCCTGCGCGAGGAAATCCCCCGCGAGGTCTACCTCTGCGCCTTCCAGAGCCCCACCGCCGCACTGACCGTCTATGTGCGAACCGATCGCGACACGGACAGCACGATGCGTTCCGTCCGCTCGGTGGTCGCCGATCTGGAGCCCCGCTTGCCCATCGTCGGCATGAAAACGCTCGACCGCCAACTCGATGAGTCGCTCGTTACGGAGCGCATGATCGCTACACTCTCCAGTGTGTTCGGGACCCTTGCCACCGTCCTCGCCATCATCGGTCTCTACGGAGTGATGGCCTACATGGTGGCGCGCCGCGCGCGCGAAATCGGAATCCGCATGGCGCTGGGGGCGAATCCCAGCCGCGTGGTATGGATGGTCATGCGGGAAGTGATGGTCCTGGTCGGAATCGGCATCGGGGTAGGAATCCCCGCCGCCTTGGCGCTCACCCACGCCGTCCGGTCGCAGCTCTACGGAGTGGATCCGAACGACCCGCTCTCCATGATACTGGCAACCCTGCTCCTGGCCGTTGTAGCTCTCCTTGCCGGCTTCATCCCAGCTCGCCGGGCCGCCGGCTACGACCCCGTCCTAGTGCTACGGGCAGAATAGCACAGGGCTGAACAAAGTCACCTGCGGTTCTACTAACTCAGCGGGAGGTGACACCCGGAGTATCCCGTCGTGTCAACGCATTCACATCCACCACCGGAAAGAGCGGGACTGCCAGATTATGAAGCCTCTGTCGAATGGCCCGCGCCTCCTTGTGCCGCTTCAACTTGTCCAACACGATGGCATAGTTCGACAGGGCCTCGTCCGACTCGCTGATAGCTAGGGCGCGCTCAAGGCTCTGTCTGGCAGCCGGCCAATCGCCGCGCAAGCCCTCGAGCGAAGACAGGCTGATCCAGGCCTTCATCACATAGTAGTGACAGTCGCCGAATCGCTCACGCCAGAGGGCGAGAGCCTGCTTCTCGTGCGCAGCCGCTTCGGCGAGCCGGCTCCGGTGCATCTCAACGGCGGCAAGATTGTGTAGCGCCGCCGCGCGGTCCTCCGGCGTCGGTACGGCCTCGCCGAGTTCCACCGCTTGCGAGAGTTCATGTTCAGCCGCCGTGAGGTCGCCCTGGACCAGGTGCAGCGTCCCCCAAGCGTTTAGCAGCCGGACGCGTTCCGGAGCCCCGGCGGGAAGTCCATCGATCGTCTGCGCAGCTTGCTGCAGCCAACGCTTTGCTTGGGTGTAATCCTGACGTTCGAACTCGACCTCGGCCAGGCTCGTCAGTAGCCAGAAGCGGTCTTCGCGGCCGTCAGTCTGCCCAAGCATCGAACGGTAAAGGCCGGCCGCTTCCTCCCAACGGTGCGTCAACTCGAGTTCCGCGCCGCGCGCGCGGATTTCGGCGAGCGGCTCGCTTGCCGCGGCAGGTAGAGTAACAAGCAACAGACAGAAGATCCTCATGCCCCTTGGTAAACCGTGACGGTAACTGGCGCAAGCGCCGCGACGTGCCTGGCGCCATAAGCCATGCATTTGCATTGCGTGGCGCGGTTTGGCGCGATTTGGCGTGGCCCTTTGCCCGGCAGGAACGTCTATTCCATCGTTAGAATGAAAGACAATAGAATGCCCGTGGAGCCTGACGCTGGTCCGGCCGCAGAAGGTCGGCTAGACTCGTGGAAAGAGATCGCTGCCTACCTGCGAAAGGGACTACGCACGGTGCAGCGCTGGGAGCGGACAGAAGGCTTGCCGGTGCGCAGGCTCGGACCAGGCTCCGTCTTCGCGTACAAGAGTGAGCTCGATGCCTGGTGGCTCGCCCACAGCCGCACACTGGCAGTCGAACCGGAAACCGCCATCTCTCCGATTAGCGAGGGGCCCCGGGTGAGGCGCGCTTTCCCGAAGCCGATTGTCGCCATCGCTCTCGCCACGGCGGCGGCAGCTCTGTCGGTCTGGAGTTCGCGGCCCCGGGCGTTGGAAATCTATCGAACGATTCCCCTCACCGCCGACCACGGATGGGAGGAATTGGCGGCCTTTTCCCCGGATGGTCGCCGCATCGCCTATATCTGGGCGCCGCCCGAGGAGCGCGCACACGTTTATCTAAAGACGATCGGGTCGGATTTCAAAACGCCGCTGACGTCGGGCCCGGCGCCGGAAGCCTCCCCCGTGTGGTCTCCCGATGGCCGCTCCATCGCCTTCCTTCGCCATGAGGCGGATCGTTGGAAAGTCATGCGGATCGCAGAGACCGGTGGCACGGAAACGCAGATTGCCGAAGTCACGCTTGGCACGAAGCTGGTCTGGACCGCCGACGGGCGATGGCTGATCGCAGTGGATGGGCCGCCAAATCAGCGATCGATCGTTGCGATTTCGGTGGCGGATGGCGCCAAACACCCTCTTACCAAGCCCTTCGAGTTCGGCTACACGGGCTTCGGAATCTCCCCCGACGCGAGGCGGCTGATCTTCAGTTATGGCGGGCCGGGAGCGGCGCCGGTGTGCGAATTGTCGCTGGCCCCTGGATTGACGCCGGAGGGCGAGCCGCGAGCGATCACGGAGAGACTCTGGATCTTCGAAATGCAGCTCTCCCGGGATGCGCGGCAGATCGTCTACGTGGATGGCTCCTGGGACGAGGGCAGCCTGAAGCGGTTGTGGCTCTCGCCAGGCGCGAAACCGGAAACGGTATATTCGGCGCTGGACCGGTTTTTGAATCCCGTGCTTTCGCCGGACGGACGCCGGATCGTCTTCGCGGCCACGAAGCCCGATCACATCGAGATCTGGCAGAAGTCGCTGTCGGACCCAGCCGCCGCGGCCTCGCCCCTGCTCTCCTCCACGCATTCCGAGATGAATCCGCAATACTCGCCCGACGGCCGCTCCATCGCCTTTCACTCCACGCGCACCGGCACGTCGGAGATCTGGGTCGCCGACCGCGACGGCACGAATCCGCATCGCCTGACCTACACCAACGCGCGCACCACCGCCACGCCTCGATGGTCGCCGGATGGGAAGTGGATCGCCTTCGAGTCCGACCAGTCGGGATCCAGCGACGTCTACATCATGCCGAGCGCGGGCGGGCCGGCGCGCCGTCTTACCGACGATCCCGCGATCGATGCAATCCCGCGATGGTCGCGCGACGGCCGCTTTATCTACTTCGTGTCCTACCGGACCGGGCGATACGAAGTATGGAAGGTCGCCGCGTCGGGCGGCAAACCTGTGCAGATCACGCATGACGGCGGATTCGTGGCGGTGGAATCGGCCGACGGGCGCTATCTGTACTATTCGCAGACGCGGAACTACGGTCCGGTCTTTCGGATGCCATTGGCGGGCGGGCCGTCAGAAGAAGTGATTCCGGAGATTCACGGCCTGTTCTTTACGGTTACACCGCGCGGCATCTATTTCGAATCGCGAAATGCCTTCTGGTTTTGGGACGAAGCCTCGCGGCAGACCACCGACATCTTCCGGCCGGTCAAGCCCATGGGCGTGGGTATGGACGTCTCACCGGACGGACAGACGCTGCTGTTTACGCAACTCGATCGCGAAACCTCGGGTGCAGACCTCTACATGATCGATGGCTTCCGCTAGTGTACTGCGTCAGAAATCCCGATGATTATTAGTGGGGCGGACTTCAGTCTGCGGAGGGCTTGAGCCCTCCTTCCGGCGAAAGATGTGAACGCTGCGACAGGCGGACTGAAGTCCGCGGCAGGCTGAAGCATGCCCCACAGTGAAGTTCGAGTTGATTCGGATAATCGTTGTTCTGCATGACGCACTACGCTAGCAAGCAGATCGCTGAGCCGCACCGTTTATTTCGGACTACGGTATTCGTGCCGTTATTCGCGCAGCGCTGCGGTAGGCGCGAGCCCCGCGGCGCGGCGCGCGGGTATCCAACAGGAGACTGCCGCGACGAAGAAGAAGAGCGCAATGACTGAGAGGAAAGTCGCCGGGTCGGTGGGCCGGACGCCGACCAGCATCGTGGACATCATGCGAGTGAGTCCGGCCGCCACCAGCAAGCCGATGCCGATTCCCAAGCCGCTGAGCGCCAGCCCCTGTCCCACCACCAGCGCGAGTATGTTCGAGGGCGCGGCGCCGAGAGCCATGCGGAGCCCGATCTCCGCGGTGCGCTGGCGCACGAAGGTGGAGAGCACTCCGTAGAGTCCGATATTGGCTAGTATCGCGGCGATTGCTGCGAAGACGCCGATCAGCAGGAGCGAAAAGCGGGTGCTTGCCTGAGCGCGGTCCACCCACACGTCCATCGGCTGCATCTCGGCGATGAGCATCGTTGGGTCGATATTGCGGATGGCCGCGCGAACGGCGGGCCCGACGCTCGAAGGATCGCCGGCGGTGCGCAGCATCCAGCGCCCCGTGCCGCCGAATCCCGTGAAACCGTCCGCGAAATAGAGCTGCTCGTGCCCGAGTTCCGAAAGGGAAGTGGCCCGCTGGTGCGACACCACGCCGATAATCTCTACCCACTCTGGTTCGGGCGTCCGCACGCGGATGAGAATGCGCTTCCCGACGGCGGACTGCCGGGGGAACGCCTTCGCTGCGAGCAGGGTGTCGATGATGACGTACTTGCGATCCGGTGCGCTGTCGGCCTGCGTGAAGCCGCGGCCGTCGACAATTGGAGTGCGCAACGTTTCGAAGAAATTCGGTTGGATGGTTTGTACGTCGGCGGCCTGGAAGCGGCTGGGGTCGGCGAGCGCTTCCTCTTTGCCCCAGCGAATGGTGGAGTAGCCGCCGGCCAGCGGCACTAGCGATGCGGCGGTGACGTTTTCCACCCCTCCCACCTTTTGCAGCGCGTTCTGGATTTCCAGCGTGCGTGCCTTGCGTTCGGCGGGCTGGCGGGCCGGGCGGCCGCCCAGGACCTGGAACGTGAGGAGATGGTTCGGGTTGAGTCCGAGTTCCACGTGCTGGATGGCAATGAAGCTGCGCACCATCAGGCCCGACCCGATCAGTAACACGAAGGAAAGTGCCACTTCCACAACGGCCACGATATTCGACAGCCTGGTTCCGGCGAGTCCGGCGTTGCGGCCGCCGCCGCGCAGGGCATCGATGATGTTGGGGCGCGAGGCGCGGAGCGCGGGTACGATCCCGAAAATCGCGGCCGCGAACAGCCCGGCCAGGATGGAAAACAGCAGTACGGAGCGATCCATTGCGACACTTTCCAGCCTCGGCAGATTGGCGGGACTGATCGCGGTGAGTTGCTCGACTCCGGCGTACGCGATAAAGAAGCCGAGCACGGTTCCGGCGCCACCGAGCATCATCGATTCGGCGAGCATCTGCCGGATCAATCTCCAGCGGCTACCGCCGAGCGCGGTGCGGACGGCAAGCTCACGCTCGCGCAGCGACATGCGGACCAGTAGCAGATTCGCGACGTTGGCGCAGGCGATCAAGAGGAGGAAGACCACCGCGCCGGCGAGCGCGAGGATCGCGGGCCGCACCTCGGCCACCATGTGCTGCTTCATGGACTCGATGTGGTAGTGGAAATTGCCCGCGCCGTAGATCGGGAAGCCACGGCGCACACCCGCCGCCGCCTGCTCGCCCATGGCCTGCACGCGCTCGATGGTGACGCCACGCTTCATGCGTCCGATGCCGCGCAGAAAGTAGCCGTTGCGATTGCGGTTGTCGTAATTAATGCGCAACGCGGTATACACGTCGGGATTGCGGTCGACATTGGAGCTGGCCCGAAACTCTAGCTCAAAGCCCGGCGCCAAGGCGCCGATGACCACGGGCGCGTTTGCGCCGGCGTTGGGGATCGGTCGGCCGAAAATGGAGCGATCGCCGCCGAACCGCCGCTGCCAGTATTCGTAGCTGATGATGGTCATGCCCGGCAGTTGCGGCTGCGGAGCGGCGGCGGGCGCGGTGGGATCCGGCGGCGGAGCCGCTTGGCCGTCGGACTCTTCGAAATCGCGTCCGGCCACGATTTTGGCGCCGAGGAGGCGCATGAAGTTGGTGGTGACGATGGCGTTCTGGATCCGCTCGGGAGATCCGTCCTGCTGGGGAATGACCCCGCGGAACGTCGCTACGGCGGCCATGTCGCTGAGGACATCGGAGGTTCCCTTCACCAGGTCCATGTAATTCTCGTACGAAACGCGCTCATCGAGAATGTTACGGGTCCGCATGTCGCCGCCGGCGACAATCAGACGGTCGGGGTCCTTATAGGGGAGTGGCCGAAGGAGGACGGCGTTGGTGACGCTGAAGATGGCGGTGGAGGCGCCGATGCCGAGCGCGATGGTGACGATGGCGGTGAGCGCAAACAGCGGACTCTTCCGCAAGGTGCGAAATGCGAACTGCAGATCCTTCATGAGCATGGCCCCTCCGGGAGTGCTTTGCAGCGGGATAACCGAATGCTCGCACGGATCCCGCTGATGGTTGGACGCGGGAGCGGGCGCGTTGGTGAGGAAACTGCCTGGCCCGCCGGGATTCAAGGGTTACCTTGGCTAGCCGGCCGTTGGGTTCCGGGCCATGGGTCTACCTACGCTGTCAGGTGAGACGGATTTGTCGATTACCCAATGCGCGCGGCAACGGATGCGCGTCGATCAAACTTGCAAAGGCCAATAGACCTCGGTCTTCCAGTCCTGGGGATTTGGATGATCCCCTGGATCGTTCAAATATGCCTCCCAGGGCGCGCCGTTCTGGCGAAATCCGTTCGCAGTAATCCACTCCTCCACTGCGGCGTAGGCCTCTTGGAGTTGATCGTACGGTCCGAAATGAATCGTCACTGCGGCCGGCCCGCCAGGCAACGTTTCGGCCAAAACTTCGCCTTGGCCGTCAGCTACGGTCCAGTCGCCGCGATGCGCTGTAACGCGCATCCCAGTCTCGAACGTTACTAGCCCGACGCTCGTTTCCAGGTACCGCGTAATCGGGTAGCCGGCGATGGCCAAGCCGCGCTGTTGCGCATGAAGGAACACCTTGGGCAATGCTGCCGCAATTGTCGTGGCAATCTGAGCGCGCCGCACCCGCCGCCGGACCACCAGGACAGGCTGAGCCGCGAGCTCCTGTCTCGTAATTTCGTATTCCATGGATTCTCCCGAACGCCTTTTTCCTGGGCCGACATGGTAGAGCCCTACACAGGGCCCGATTTGGTCCACCAGGTCTGCGTGCGACCGTGTGCTCGGTCCTATAAGTCCACGCTTTCGGTAGGCGCTCGGGTTCAGCCCAAAGCGCCGGCGAAATGCGCGGCAGAAAACCTCGTGACTTTCGAATCCGCACTCCAGCGCGATGTCCAGAATCGACGCCCGCGAACTGACCAAAGCGGCCGCGGCGTGATCGATACGCAAGCGCAGCGTGAACTGCTTGGGCGTCTCTCCCAGGGCCGCACGAAGGGTTCGATGAGCGTGAAATAGGGACTGTTCCGTGTTGGCAGCCAAGTCTGCCAGAGCGACGTTCTTGCCAAGGTTTTGCCTGACGAAGTTAAGTGCCGGCTGGAGTTTTTTCCAATCCTTCATGGAGTTTTTTTCCCTTGTAAAGAAATCCGCCTGCCACTGCAGCAGGTATGCTCAGGACGGCGATCGCGATCCATTGCATTCGCGAAGCATGGGATGCTTCCGGGGACAGCATCGCGGCGATAGTCAAACCAGCCTGAACAAATCCCATCGCGGCCGCGTGCTGAACCGGTAACCGGCGTGCAATTCGAGCTGCGACGTATCCTCCTGCGGCCACGCATGTAAGTCCGTACGCAAACGTAAACATCCTGACCCATGGATTAGATGCAAGCGCCGCCGGGCTCGGCAGGGCTTGCGGGAATGCCCGAAGTAACAGAGGGTTCACAACCGCCTCGATGGCGAACGATGCCGCAGTCAGGATAGCAATTCCAGCGATTACCGATAAAACGCTGCGAAGCATAGGGACAGTCTAATCCACGGACCTTTAGAGCGTCTTGATCTTTCTTGCTGGTTCCGGTTACATCCCGTTCTACCGATAAAACGAATTCATAAAAAACTTGTAAGCCGCATGCGACTGTCCCCGCCATTGCGGCTTGAACCCCAGCAGCATCACCTTGCCTTTGCCATACTCCGCCACCAGTGCGGCCGCCTTCCCCTCCAAACGATCCGGCCCGGTGAGGAATCCGCTTTTCAAAGGTGACCGATCCTTGGAGTACCTTGCCAGCACCGTCCCTTTGAAATCGGTTTTGGTATCGAAGGCCGGTCCGCGTTCAAACATCACTACGGTATCCACCTCCATCCCCGCCGTCAGCCAGTTCTTCTGGTCCTCGATATGCACCGAAAGCAGGCATCCCGAGCAGAAAAACTGCGCTGGAGCCACGCCGGCCAGCGCGTTCGTCACCGGAAGCTTGAACTGATTGACCGCGAACATCGAAGCATTGTTAAACGTAATGAGCGTGCCGCCATCGGTGACGAAGTCGCGTAATTCCTGAACGCCTTCCTCGCCCACCCCGCCCGCGTAGCGTTCCGGAATGGTGCCCGGCCGGAACCCGTCGATGATCTGCCGCTCGTTCACATCGGGAATCACGATCACGTCGTAATGCTCGTGCAGATGGCCGTTGATGATGTCCGAATTGTGCACGGTACTGAAGGGGAATTGGAACTGCTCCAGAATCCATCGGGTCCAGCCCTCGTCGATACTCGCCGTCCACGGCTGGTAGAGTGCCACACGCTGCGGCTTCAGGGCCTTGCCTTCTTCCTTGCTGGAAACCGCGCGAAGATGATTCGCGGCCAGGATGGAGTCCACCTTCGCTTTGTCGATGTTCGTCGCCGAGAAGTCCTCGCCCGACACCGCCACGCTGCCCTTCGCCGCGAAGATCTCGTTGATCGCACGGAAACTGCTGTTGGCCGAGTGATTGAACGGCGCGGCCAGCCCGTCCATACTCTTCACTACGCGCAACGAATCCCGAAACGCCTTCGACGGCGGAGTGGTCATGGCGTGCGCTTCCACTCCCATCTGGTAGGGCAGGGTCCATCCCGTAACGTCGTACGGCCGGCCGCTCACGGTCGGATAGACTTGCGGCTCAAACAGTTCTTTGACCATGCCGGCAAACGGCTGATCCATCAAAATCACCCACTCGTCCGGCTTGGTGGCCTGGTGAACTTCGATGCCCTGCAGCATCAGCTTTTCCAGTAGCGTGGCCGCCGTCGGCGCGTCATGCTGATCGCGCGGGATCTCGTACGCGAAGGGCGGCTCCTTCTCGAACTTCTCGATGGTGTCGCGCGCCGCGCGGTACTTGTTGTACTGCATCTGCTCGCGATATTTCACGCCCAGCTTCAGTACCGCCAGGTCGGCTTCGTACATGTACTTGCAGGCGTCGGCCAGCCGCCACCATCCGCCCTTCCACGGGCTGGAGTAGAGCATCTCCGTTCCCAGTCCCTGACGGGCCACCGGGAATTCGTCCACCGTGTAGAAGTGCGGCGTGGCGTACCGGTAGAGCGCCGTCTCCGTGAAGAACGAGATGGTGTGACGGAAGTTGCCGATGTTATCGATGTAGCCGGGATACCAGACGTCGAACGTCTCCTGGTGCATGGAGCCTGTGAGGCCGTGATCGTCGAGTCGCTGCGCGATGGACATGCCGATCAGGTTCAGCCATCGCAGCATCAGTGGATGCATGTTGCCCGAGATCGGGTCGGCGAATGGCGGCAGGTAAATGCGGCCCGGGAACGGCGCGGTCTGGTGTTGCGTGTAGAACACCAGCGGCTGGGTCTCGAGCGTGGCCTTGGTGATCTCGCGCGACTCCAGCATGTTGAGCATATAGCCGTCGCGATTGTTGTCGTGACCGACGTACTCCTGGTACAGCACCGGCAGCGGGCTCACTTCGTATGGCGTGCCCAGATTTTCGCGGTACCAGTTGGCGACGATGCTTTGCCCGTCGGGATTGATCGAAAACCAGAGCTCCACAATCAGGTTCTGGCGAATGTCCTTGAACTCCGGCTCCTCGCGTGTCACCAGGTCGTAGCCGAGCTGAATGGTATGTTGATGGTTGGCCACCTCGCTGGCATGCAGCCCTCCGTCGATGTGGATGAACGGTTTCATGTCGCGCGCCAGGGCGTGGGCCTGCTCGTCGCTCACGCCGCGCGCCAGAGACAGACGCCGCGAGACATCCTTATAATGCTCCATTTGCGCCAGGTTCTCAGGGTTCGAGATGAAGGCGATATACCAGTCGCGGCCTTGCGTGCTCTTGCCCACGTTGACCAGCTTGATGCGGTTCGACGCGGCGGCCAGCTTCTTGAAGTACCCGAGGGAATCTTCGTAAGTGGCGAGATAAAAGTCGTCCCCCGGTTTGTGGCCGAGCACCGATTCGGGAGTCGGAACCTGGGCGAACGCCGTGGCGGCGAACAGCAAAATAGCGAGTAAATTCGATTTCTTCACGGGATCACCGCCAGTTTGTATTGTTCGAGCAGATCGTCCAGCTTCGCTGTGCTGAAATCCTTAGCGCGAAGGTCGAGCACGAACTTCCGGATCTGCGCGATATACCCGGCTTCGCTGCGCGATACCGCCGCGTCTTCTACCTGCGCCCGCAAATCTTCCAGCACCGGTAGCCGGTCGCGCTGAAACGCATCCAGCGCCGCTTCCAGCTTCTTGCCCTCATCGGCGGCTTGCGGACCGCGCGCCGTAAAGTACGCCCGATTCTGATCCAGCAGCTTGGTCAACTCGGTCTTCACCGATTCGGCTTCGCGCTTCCACGCCGTCACCGCCGCATTTCCGCCTCCCCGACCGCCCCTGCCTCCGCGTCCGCCGCCGCCCTCCTGCGCCGGAGCCTCGGGCGCCATCGCCGGACCGTAATAGAGCGCGTTGAATACGAACTTGTAAGTGCCGTGCGATTGGCCGCGCCATTGCGGCCGGAAGCCCAACAGGATGATGTGGCCGCTGCCATAGATGGCATCGAGCGCAGCCGCCTTCCCTTGAATCAGGCCTTCACCCAGCAGATAGCCGCTCAGCAGCGGATTGCGATCCTTCGAGTAACTCGCGAGCACTTTGCCCTTGAACGCGGGTTTCGTATCGAACACCGGATTGCGTTCGAACATCACCGCGACGTTGGCCGGCAGCCCGGCCACCACCGGATGATTCGGCTCCTTGATTTCGGCGCGGAGCAGTGAGCCGGAGCAGAAGAACTGGCTGTTGGGTAGCCCCGCCACCACGTTGGTAACTGGGAGCGAGAACTGATCGATGGCGAATTGCGAGGCGTTGCCCAGCACCACCAGCGTTCCACCTTTGGTGACGAACTCGCGCATGGCATCCGCGCCCGCGTCACCGATCCCGCCGGCGTACTGCCCCGGCATCGTGCCCGCCGACATGCCCTCCATAATCTGGCGCGCGTTCATCTCGGGAATGACGAGGGTATCGAACTTATCGTGCAGGTGGCCCGATTGCACATCGGCGTTGTGCAGCACCGTGAACGGGAAGCGGAACTGCTCGAACATCCACCGCGTCCAGCCTTCGTCGATGTTCCCGCCCCACGGTTCGTAAAGCGCGATGCGAGGTTTTTTCACCGGCCACGCTTCCGGCGCTTCTTTCAACGAAGTAGCATTCACGCCTTCCTTGCGCAAAACCTCCGCGGCCGTGCCCTGCACATAAATCGTCGATTCCCCTTTGGCGAAGGTGACTGTGTGCCCGGCCTCCAGCAGATCGTTCACCGCCCGCAGAGATGCGTTGCTGTTGTGCGAAAAGGCGAACACCGGCCCGTTCCCCTCTACCTTGCCCGCGATGGGGTCGATGCGCTCCACCTTGTGCAGCGTAGCCCGAGTCGCGGCTGCGATGGGTTGAGTGATCGCCTGCACCTCCACACCCATCTGCATGGGAAGTGTCCAGCCAGTCACGTCATACGGGAATTGTGCAGGCGGCGTCTGTGCTCCGGCCGTCGCCGCGCCACCGCCCGCTGCCCCCCGACCTCCGCCACCTCCTCGACCTCCGCCCGCTCCAGCAGGAGCAGCCGTGGGAGTTGCTGCCGCCGTTGTGGGCGCTGCGGCAGGAGCAGCAGCCGCGCCACGACCTCCACCCGCTCCTCCACGTCCGCCGCCCGCGCCAGTCTGGCCTGCGGCAGCCGCGGCGGGTCCGGTCCCACCCGGCAACTCGGGATACTTCTGTACGTCGAACAGTTCCTTCACCAGCGCGGCGAAAGGTTGATCCATCAGAATCACCCAATCGCCTTCCTTATAAGAGGCGCCATCGCCATGCATCGTCTTGGTCGCCTGATGGATCTCGATGCCGTTCATCCGCATCTTCTCCACCAGCAGCGCAGCGGTTTGCGTATCGCGCTGCTCGCGCGGAATGATGTAGCCGTACGGCGGATCCTTGGTGAAGCGTTCGATCACGTCGTGTCCCGCGCGGTAGCGGTCGTACAGCAGATCCTCGCGATTTTTGGCCGCGGTGTCCAGCACGGCCATCGAAGATCCCAGCATGTACCGCACCGCATCGCCCAGACGCCACCACCCGCCCCGCCACGGGCTCGAATAAAACACCTCGGAGCGCAGGTCCTGCTTCTCCCGAGGGAATTCGTCGGTCGTGTAGAAGTGCGGCGTGGCGTAGCGGAACAGCGCCGTCTCGGTGAGGAACGAAACGGTGTTGCGGAAATTGTTGACGTGGTCCACAAACCCCGGATACCAATCGTCGAAGCGGCCGCGATGCATCGCCCCCGGCATGTCATGCTCGTCCAGATACGCCGCCATCGCAGTTCCGAACACGTTCACCCATCGATACATCAGCGGGTGCGGATTGAGCGACACCGGATCGCCGAACGGTGGAATCCAGATGCGGGCAGGGAACGGCGCCGTCTGGTGATGGTTGTAGAAAACGGTGGGGTAGTATTCCAGTTCGGCCTTGGTAATCACCTGCGACTCCAACATATTGTTCATGTAGCCGTCGCGATTGTTGTCGTGGCCGATGTATTCCTGGAACAGAGTGGGCATGCCGCTCACTTCGTAAGGTGTCCCCAGATTGCTGCGGTACCAATGCACCATCATGTTCTGCCCATCGGGATTAATCGAGAACCACAGCAGCAGGATCACGTTGTCCAGGATGGCGGTGGTCTCGGGACTCGTTCCGGTCACCAGGTTATACGCGAGCTGAATGGTGTGCTGCGCGCATGCCACCTCGGTGGCATGCAGGCCCCCATCGATGTGGACGATCACTTTGCCGTTGTGCGCCAGTTCGTGCGCCTGCGAGTCGGTGAGGCCCTTGACCAGTGCCAGCCGCCGAGCCGTGTCCTTGTATTTATCGAACTCGGCGAGATTGCGCGCTGAAGAGATGATGGCGATATACCAGTCGCGGCCTTGTGTAGTCTTTCCGACCTTGACCACCTTGAGCTTGTCGGTGGATTGCGCGAGCTTCTGGAAGTATCCGAGCGCTTCGTCGTAGCTGGCCAGGTAGAAATCGTCGCCGGGCTTGTGGCCCAGCACCGATTCGGGCGTCGGCGGCTGAGCCATGGCGGAGAGGGACACCAATAGCAGCACGGCAGAGAGCTTCATAAGAGAACCAGACTATCACGGCGAGCTTTTTGCATCACACCATTATTTATTCTTCACAATCGCAACCCGCTATAACGCCCCGCGCTTGCGACACGTCTCTCAGAACGTAAGGGAAAAGGGGACCTTCGGATATGCTGCAAAAAGTTAAATCGACTGCGTTAGCGATGGGCGCGCTCTTGGCGGTATCGATACCGGGCGTCGCGCTGGCCCAGAACCACGGTGGAAGCGGACACGGCGGTTATTCCAGGGGAGGCAGCCGCGGTCAAAGCTTCGGCGGCGCGCGCAGTTATGCGGCCCCGCGCGGCTACTCCGGCGGAGAGCACTTCGTTAGCCCCCGAGGCTTCGAAGGCCGTCGCGGCTATTATGGCGGCAGTTACGTGGTTCCCCGCTCCTACGGGCGGCCTGTCTATCGCGGTTATTATGGCGGCGGTGCTTACTTTAGATATGGCTACCCGTATGGGTACGCTTACGATCCCGGCTATGCTTATGCTCCCGGATACGCATACGGCCCGGCGCCGCAGCCTTGCAGCGATGGCGCGTATGACCAGTACGGCAACTGGGTGCCGAATCCCGCATGCTACGCCGGACAAGGGCAGTATCCGCAAACACAGCAACAATACGATCCCAATCAGTATCCGCAGCAGCAACAGCAATATCCGCCGCAGCAGAACTACTACCCGAATCAGCAGCCGTACAATCGATAATCGAAGGACGGCCCGCCCGGCAATTGGGTGGGCCAGCGCCCCTACTGATGGGCCAGTGCCGATAGCGAAGGCAGCGTCTGCAGCCCCTTATTCTCGGCCGCCCGCTCCAGCCACATCAACCCGTAACCGAACGCCAGCGTCTGTGCCGAGACCTCCGGAATGTGGATGTAGTAAAGGTATAGGCTCACATTGCGGTAAAAGATCAGGTCCTCCAGCAATCCGTTGAATCCCGCCAGGCAGCCGAGTCCCACCATCATCCCCGCCACAAATAGTCCGCCCCATCGCCCCATCTTCAGCAGCGCGTGGCGCACTGGGAAGAACACCGCCGCCAATATCAGCGCGCGAAAAAACTGCGTGGGCCAGATCCAGAACTGAACGTGACTGCTGGTGATCTCCCGCAACCCCACGTCCGCGGGAACCGACGGCAGGCAGTACCGCATAATCAGCATCCACGATGTGGCGCCCACCACCACGTAAGACAGGAAATGCGCCGCTGCCACCCGCCCGTAAAATCGGACAAAGGCGCTCAATCCGCCCGAACTTTCCATGTGAAGTTGACCTCCGATGCGAGTTCCGCGCACAGCGCCGCGGGTGGACATAGCAAGCGAGGCCGCCCTGCCGATGTCCGATTTCAGCGTACTCCAAAGTTAGACGATTTGGGCAAAACCGAAGTTCCCGCAGCTTGCAAACGTCCCCGCGCCTATACCAACATGTGAACCATGCCCATGAGCGTGATCGGCGTGCGAGCATTGCAAGTGCTGCTCTGTGTAGCAGCGGCCGCAGCGCTCGCTCCGGCCGCCGACCCATCCATCGCCCTCCTCCTCGAGCATAATCACTGGAAGCGTGCCCGCGCCCTGATTCAACTCACCAACGCCGAGTCGTACTCGCTGCAATCGCGGTTCGACTGGGCCTTCTACAATGAAGCCGCCGCCATTCAGCACGCCGAGCACGCCATCGCGCTCGAACCCCGCAATCCCGATTTCCACTTCTACCTCGGGCAAATTCTCGGAGAAGCTGCCAACCGCGCTAATAAGTTCCGAGCCATTGGCCTCGCGCGCCGCTGCCTGCATGAGATAGACACCGCCATCTCCCTCAAGCCCGACCACACCTTCGCTCTGTTCGCCAAAATGCTGTTCCTCTACAATGCACCCGGCATGGTGGGTGGGGACAAACCGCAGGCCTTCGCCACGGCCGCGCAAATCGAGCGCATAGAGCCGGCCCGCGGTAATTTCGGGCGCGCCCGCCTCGCCGCGCTCGATAAGAAGACGGCCCCGCAGGCGGAGACCTACTACCTCAAAGCCATCGAACTCAATCCGCGCTACTACAGCGCGATGGTGGAACTGGCCGCCTTCTACCGTAACGCGGCGCCCGCCCGCTACGATCTTGCCCGCAAGTATGCCCGCGAGGCGCAGCAGGTGGAGCCCGATCGCATTGGAGCTTACAACCTCTTGGCCGAATGCGCTGCCGCCACACGTAACTTCACGGAACTCGACGCGGTGCTGCAGGAGAGCGAGGCCAATGTGCCGGACGATCTCGCGCCGTACTATCGCGCCGCCGCCACACTGGCCGCGGAATCCGTCGAGCCCGACCGATCGCGCCGCTACCTTCGCCGCTATCTCTCGCAGCAGCCGGAAGCGCGCGAGCCCACGCTCGCTGAAGCGAAGCAGTTACTCGGCCGCGTCAAGTAGCCGCGCTACGGCACGACCAGAACCTTCCCGGCAGCGCCCGATTCCAGTGCACGATACGCGTCCGCCGTGTGGTCCAGATCGAAGCGTCCGGCCACGTCGCTGATGACGGCCGGCCGCTTCACCGCCATCTCCAGCCCCGCGGCAATCAGGACGCCGAACTCGTGGAATCCTTCTACCCAGCGCATGCCGTTGTACTTGGTGACGAACAGCGATCCGCGAAACAGTTGGTGCAGGTCGACTGCGGGCGGCGGCCCGGATAGCTCACCGTAATTGATGAGGCACCCGCGGGGCGCGAGTAGCTGCAAGCTCGTCTCATATGTGGGCGCGCCGATGGGGTCGAACACCGCGGCTGCGCCTTTACCGCCCGTGTGAGCGCGAATCGCCGCAGCCACATCTTCCGTGTTCCGGTCAATCGCGTGCGCCGCGCCGGCGTCCAGCACTGTCTGCACACGCTCTCCGCTGGCAATGCCGATGACGTCCACCCCGCGTTCGGCTAGCAGCCCTACCAGCATGCGGCCCACAGCGCCGGCAGCTCCCCAGACCACGGCGGAACGTCCCTCCAGCGGCCAGACCCGTGCCAGCCCGCCGGCGGTCATCGCGGCCACCGGCAGGCACGCGCCGTCCTCGAAACTCAGGCCATCGGGAAGCGGCGCCAGCATGGAGGCAGGCGCCGTCACAAAATCGGCGCAAGATCCGAGTACCGCGCCCCAGCAAACGCGGGAGCCCACCGGCATCGTCACATCCGGCCCAGTCTCCACCACCGTGCCGGCGCCCTCGCCGCCCAGTGCGTAAGGGAAGGGGAGTTTCACCACGTAGTTGCCGGAGCGAATCAACGTTTCAGCGTGGTTCAGGCCCGCAGCCGCCACGCGCACCAATGCCTCGCCAATCTGGAGCGGCGGCAACTTCTCAGCCACAACTTCGATTACTTCGGGCCCGCCGGCGCGCGACGCGCTTGCCACTCGTCTTCCAGCTTGACTCATCTGCACAACATATCATTCATACTGGTACTTTGACATCCCCTCTCATCAAACCGCCGCGCGACGCGTGGTCGCAGTGGATCGGCCCTGAGACGTTGATCTCTCAAGTGCGCAGCACCGCGCCCTTCCTGGAAGCCCGCTTTCCCGCTGCCGAGACGGCCCGTCTGATCGAACTTGGCGCGACTCCCGAGGGCTTCCTGCGCGTGCTCGGCAATTGGCAGAACATCCTGCGCCCCGGCCTCAGCCCCGATGAGCAGTTGCAGGACTACTTCGCGCTCTGCCTCGCCTGCCACCACGCCACCGTCGCCACCTTCGTCCCAACCGACGTCGACACCAAAATTCGCGGCATAGTCTGGCACGAGTCGCGCGACCCGGAGGTGCTGCGGCCCATGCTCCGTTTCGCTCTCGACTCACGCCGCTGGACCGAAGACGGCATCTCCATCCGCGCCGTCCGCGGCGTCAGCGGCCACAATGGCGAGCAGTGGAGCGCCATCGCGGGCGGGCTCGGACGCCTCCTCGAACTCGGCGATACGGCGTCGGCCGACGAGGCCCTGGCCGCCATCGAAGCGGAGATCGAGCGCGAGCAGGCAGTCTTCGACCAGGTGGCTGCCGAGCGCGATGCCGAACTCGACCTGTTGCGCCTCTCTATGACGCTGGCGCACAATCGCGGGGACCTGACGCAGGGCATGGGCTTCTGGAAGCGCACCGCCCTCACCGCGCCCATGATGGACCATCTCTCCACGCGCGGCCGCTTCGCGCTGGCCGTCTGCATCTATCAACACACCGGTCTCTCGGCGGAAGGCCATCGGCACTATCCGCTGCGGCCCGTCAAAGTGCTGCGGCGGTCGGCGGCCACCCTGCTTCCATTATGTCCGTTCCTCGACGAGTGGGGCGGGGTAGTGGCGCAACTCGAAGAGAGCCACGAAGTGCTTTCGGCGCTGGTCACAGGCTGCCATAAAGTGGAGGGCCAGCAGGGCTACTATCGAGCCATCGCCGGCATGCGCCACGCCGCCCCCGGCGCCTTCGACCGGGCCGCGGCCCACATGCCCAACGCCGTGCAGCGCCAACTCCGCGACGCCGAACTCCGCAAACTCATCGACGTGCCAAGAGTTTCCTTCGAATCCATGATGCGAAAACGAGCCAGAGCCGCCCTCACTCAGTTCAGAAACCGCCCGCTTACCTAATCGCCTCGCCCTCTTACCGATCCGCACCGCCCACTTACCGAATCGCCTCGCCGTCTTACCGATCCGCACCGCCCACTTACCGAATCGCCTCGCCGTCTTACCGATCCGCACCGCCCACTTACCGAATCGCCTCGCCGTCTTACCGATCCGCACCGCCCGCTTTCCGAGCCGCGACCGTAAGGGAGTCGGTGTTCCCCAATCTCCTGCGAACTTTTGCCCCGCTCGTGCGTATTAAGTCAGTGAGCCCATGAATCACCTAATCCGCCGTCTCATGCATGCTCCCACCTTCACCGGTGTCACGCTGCTCACGCTGGCCATCGGAATCGGCGCCAATACCGCCATTTTTAGCGTCCTCAACGGGGTCCTGCTGAAGAGCCTGCCCTATTCGAGGTCCGACCGTCTGGTGGGAGTCTGGCTCACTGCCCCCGGCATCGGACTGAAGAAGGCGAATGCCGCGCCCTCCACATACTTCCTCTTCCGCGAGGAAGGCCGCACTTTTCAGGACCTTGGCCTGTGGCGCACCGAAAGCGTGAGCGTCACCGGAGTCGGCGAACCGCAGGAACTCGACACCCTGGCCGTAACCGAGCGTACTCTGCCGGCGCTCGGAGTGCAGCCCATCCTCGGCCGAGGCTTCACCAGCCAGGACGATTCGCCCAACGGCCCTGAGACCATCCTGCTCACCTACGGCTACTGGCAGCGCCATTTCGGTGGGGAGCGCAGCGCCATCGGACAGCGCCTGCTGGTGGATGGCCGCGCCAAGGAAATCATCGGCGTCCTGCCTCGCGATTTCCGCTTCATGAACTTCAAGCCCGACCTGGTCCTCACCTTCCGGCTCGACCGTGCCAAGGCGTTCGTCGGCAACTTCAGCTATCAGGCGCTCGCCCGCCTGAAGGACGGAGTCACGGTGGCGCAGGCGAATGCCGACGTCGGCCGCATGATCCCCATGCTCACCGTCAAATTTCCGCCGGCGCCCGGCATGACCTCCAAAATGGTCGAAGAGGCGCGCCTCGGTCCCGATGTTCACCCGCTCAAGGAAGATGTGGTGGGCGACATCGGCAAAGTTCTGTGGGTCCTCATGGGGACCGTCGGTATGGTTCTGCTGATCGCCTGCGCCAACGTCGCCAACCTGCTGCTGGTGCGCGCCGAGGGTCGGCAGCACGAATTGGCCATCCGCGCCGCGTTGGGCGCCAGCCGCGCGCAGGTGGCGCGCCAGATCCTGGGCGAAAGCGTCACGCTCGGCGTCGCCGGAGGCATCCTGGGAATTGGCCTCGCCGCCATCGCGATCCGTGTCCTGGTGACCATCGCTCCCGCCAACCTGCCGCGGCTCGACGAGATCGCCATCGATATGCCTGTGCTGCTCTTTGCCCTTGGAATCTCGCTCGTCGCCGGCGTTTTGTTCGGATTACTCCCCGTGATGAAGTACGCCGGCCCACGCATCGCCGGCACGCTCCGCCAGGGCGGTCGTACGTCAAGCGGCGCCCGCGAACGGCATCGCGCTCGCAGCGTCCTCGTGGTGGCGCAGGTGGCCCTGGCACTCGTGCTGCTTGTAAGCGCCGGCCTGATGATCCGTACCATCCGTGCGTTGAAGCAAGTCCAGCCCGGGTTCACCGACCCGGCCCGCCTCCTCACTCTCCAGATCTCCATTCCGAACGCCCTGGTGAAGGACGACGTGCTGGCGGCCCGGATGGAGCAGAACATCCTCGATAAGGTCGCCACTGTTCCCGGGTCCACCTCGGTCAGCTATACCACCTCCACCGTCATGAACGGCGATGGCTGGCACGATCCGATTTACGCTGAGACACGAGTCTACTCGGAAGGCGCCATTCCGCCGCTGCGCCACTTCAAATTCGTCGCTCCCGGATCGTTTCAGACCATGGGCAATCCTCTGGTCGCCGGGCGCGATATCACGTGGGACGACGTCTACCAGATGCGGCCCGTAATCGTGATGTCTGAGAATCTGGCGCGCGAATTCTGGGGCACGCCCGGCGCGGCTCTCGGCAAGCGCGTGCGTGAGAACCCGAAGGGAATCTGGCGCGAAGTGGTCGGCGTCGCCGGCAATACGCGCGACTCCGGCGTCAATGCTCCGCCGGAAGCGTCGATATATTGGCCGCTGTTGGTGCACGGTCTGTGGGGAGAGAACATCCAGGGGCCGCGCAGCCCCATGCTGCTGATTCGCAGCCCGCGGACCGGCTCGGCCGCATTCCTGAAGGAGGTCCAGCAGGCCATCTGGTCTGTGAATCCCAGCCTCACTATCGCCAACATCCACACGATGCAGGAGATCTACGATCGCTCGCTGGAACGCACCTCGTTCACCCTTGTGATGCTCACTATCGCAGCGTCGATGGCATTGCTGCTCGGCGTGGTTGGCATTTACGGCGTCATCTCATACTCGGTCTCGCAGCGGACCCGCGAAATCGGTGTGAGGATCGCGCTCGGCGCTCAACAGTCCACGGTGCGCCGTATGTTCGTGCGCGATGCGCTATTACTCACAGCAGTGGGTTTGGTATTGGGTGTAGGCGCCGCAGTGGGACTGACTCAATTAGTGTCGGCGCTGCTGTTCGGAGTAAGTCACATGGATCCCCTGACTTATTGCTCCGTCGCGCTGCTGCTCACGGTAGCCGCCTTGGCGGCAGGTTACCTGCCCGCCCGCCGGGCCACACTCATAGAACCCTCGGAAGCCCTAAGAACAGAGTAGATTGCGATTCGAACCGCATGCCGAGCCGCGACCGTAATGGAGTCGGTGCCTTTCGCTGTCTTTCCGAGCCGCGACCGTAAGGGAGTCGGTGCTTTTCGCTGTCTTTCCGAGCCGCGACCGTAAGGGAGTCGGTGCTTTTCGCCCCACGAAGCCCTTATCCTCCGAAATTCAAGCCGCGCGTTTTTCGCGGACTTCCAGAATCACGGAGGTAGTAATCGGTTCGTAGTTGGGATGGCCGAATTCCAGGCGCATCCCGCGCCCAATGAAGCGTTCCTTCAACATCGATCCGCCCCACGTTGACCCGTGGATGTTTACCAGCACAGGCTCCGGGCAAAACACAGGGTGGCCCGAAATCAAAGCCTGCCCCGACCCCCGGTAATCGATGGTATATGCCCGATTCTGCGTCTCCACTTCCAGCACCGTGCCGGGAGCCAGTTGGGCCAGATGAACGCCGCCTTCAATCTGCGATTGCACGATGTTCCGGTTCACCGAATCATCGAAATACGGGCTCGGCGTGAACAACACCGGCATCGCGGCTGTGTTAGGGCCCGACGTAGTCGCGGTCTCCTTACGAAAGCTTATTGTATCCTGAAACCGGGGCTCTGAATTCATGAAAACGATCCTTATGCTGCTGGTGCTCGCGGTGCCCGTGATGGCAAACGACATCGTATACTTGCACGGGAAGGTCCAAAAAGAGGACGGATCGGCGCCCGGCAAGGCTGGCGTAATTCAATTGAGTTGCAAGGGCTCAGATCCCGTGCGCCTCACCAACAGCGGTAAGAATGGTAGTTTTTACATCAAGGTGGAGCGCGACGAATTCAACCATGTGGCTCGCAGTTTACCCGCCACCGCTACAGACATCGGGGGCGGCACCCCGCTCAATGGTCCCTGTGTGTTGCGGGCCGTGGTACCGGAGTACGAATCGAGTGTGATCGATTTCTCCAATTTCACCATCGGTAAAGACCTGATGATTCCGCCGATCACGCTGAAAAAGAAGTAGCTTCAGGCTCGCCCTGGGTCGCCCAGTTCCCGCCGCAGCCACAAGCGGGCGGTGGACCATTCCCGCTTCACCGTCGCGCTCGATAAGGCCATCAGGTCGGCCGTTTCTTCCAGACTCAGCCCGATGAAGAAGCGCAACTCCACAATCCGCCCCTGCCGCTCGTCGATCGCCGAAAGCTTGGAAATCGCGTAGTCCAGCGTCACTGCATCGGAGTGTGACGCCGTTTCCAGGGCATCCAACGCTTCGTCGATCGCCCAGTGCGTGGGGTTCGTTCCGCGCTTATTCGTGCCTCTCGAACGGGCGTAATTAAGCAAAATCCGCCGCATCATTTGCGCAGCTACACCGATCACCTGCTCCCGATTTTGCCAGTCGATTTCTTTCTGCCCCAGCATTCGCAGGTAGGCTTCGTGGACCAACGCGGTTGGCTGTAAAGTGTGCCCCTGCCGCTCGCCGCGCATATAATTCCCGGCTAGGCTGCGTAATTCTGCATATACCGCCGGGAACATCTCTTCAATTGGTGTCCCCATTCAACTGCTAAATGGTACAACACCGTGAAAGCGGCTTTATTCTGCGGTGCATGAGCCCACTTCTTCTGATTTCGTGTGTTACCCCTGTCAAATTCCGGGCTTGCAGAAAACGGCCTTGGGAAAATACTCGGAGGAAATTGCGATTGAAAAGTTTAGAATTCGGCGGGGTCGTGGTCCTGATGCCGACGATGCCGATGTGGTGGGATAATCGGTTATGCTCACGTCGTATATCAGGGCCGCCATGCGCCACGCCCGATACGAAATTGTCGAGGATGATGGCTCGTTCTATGGCGAAATACCCTCGATTTCCGGCGTGTGGGCTAGTGCCAAAACCCTAGAGGGCTGCCGCGAAGAATTGGAAAGCGTGTTGGAAGGATGGGTGCTCCTCAGCATTGCCGACCACTCTCCGATTCCGGAGATTGATGGGAACCGCATCGAAATCCGCGAAGTTGCGTGAATGCCAGCGATCGGTCCCATCAAACGTAGGGAGCTGATCGCATATCTGCGCGCCCTGGGGTTCGAGCCACCGGTAGCTGGCGGCGAGCACCAGTACATGAAGGGCCGGGGCAGAAAACTACGGATCCCCAATCCTCACGCCGAGGAAATTAGTCGCGGCTTGCTGGTCCGGATTCTTCGCCAAGGCGGAATTGACCGCGAGGAATGGACATCGCTCTGAAGTTGCGGTCCTGGTCCAAGTGTCTCTGTGTGGTTGCAGTCACAAGCCTTGCTTTGACCGGCGACATTGTATTGTGCGCCACCCTTGAGGCACAATATCCAGACGGCAAAGGGGGTGGCGATGAAAGCGGATCTGCGCACGTGACCGGCGAACGATGGAAGATTGTCAAAGAAATCGTCGCCAGCGCACTCGACC
Organism: uncultured Solibacteraceae bacterium; assembly: GCA_963815475.1. Taxonomy (GTDB): domain Bacteria; phylum Acidobacteriota; class Terriglobia; order Bryobacterales; family Bryobacteraceae; genus Sulfopaludibacter. The sequence goes on from CAWFHD010000003.1 coordinate 6,938,984, forward strand.
TCTCCGGCACTGAGAGGTCCGCGTATCTCGACCAGGCATGCGGCGCCGACCACGACCTTCGAGCCGAAGTCGACAGCCTGCTCGCCATGGATGACGGCGGCGATTTTGAGGAAACGCAGTTTCGCCCTCCCACTCCGGCCGCTCCCACCCGCATCGGCATCTTTAAGATCGATCGCGAACTCGGCCGCGGCGGCATGGGCGTGGTCTATCTCGCCCATCGCGACGATGGCCTCTACGAACAGCAGCTCGCCATCAAAGTTCTCAAGCGCGGCATGGACACCGACAGTCTGCTGGCGCGCTTTCGCACCGAGCGCCAGATTCTGGCCCGCCTGCGCCACGTCAATATCACCGCCTTGCTCGATGGAGGAGTCACTCCCGAGGGCCTTCCCTATTTCGCCATGGAGTACATTCCCGGCGAGCCCATCGATTCGTACGCCAGGAAACTGCCCGTCCCTGACCGCCTCAGCCTCTTTCTGCAAGTCTGCTCCGCCGTGGAGCACGCCCACGCCAATCTGATTCTGCACCGCGACATCAAGCCCGCCAACATTCTGGTGGATCGCAGCGGCGTCTGCAAACTTCTCGACTTCGGGATCGCCAAACTGCTGGAAGAGGATCCCGCCGGCAACACCCTCACCGGTCTCCGCCCCTTCACGCCGCAAGCCGCCAGCCCCGAACAGCGCCGCGGCGAGCCGTTGACTACCGCCAGCGACATCTACTCGCTCGGCCTGCTCCTCAAGACGCTGACGCCCCACGTCCGCCCCGGCGATGACGTGGCCACCATCGCCTCCCGCTGCACGCAGGACGAGCCAGCCCGTCGCTATGCCTCCGTCCTGGATCTGTCCGCCGATGTCCGCCGCTTCCTGGCGGGCCGCCCCATTCTCGCGCGGCCCGATTCGCTCGCTTACACCACCGGCAAATTTCTCCGACGCCATCGAGGCGCCGTGGCGCTCTCCATTCTGGTTGTGCTGGCGCTGGGGCTGGCCGTGGGCTCCGCACTGGTGCAGGCGCGCCGCTCCCACAACCGCTTCAATGAACTGCGTGCCTTCGCTCACTCCGTGGTGTTCGATATGAACGATGCCATGGTCGCGGTTCCTGGAACCACCGTGGCGCGGGAACTCCTGGTCCGGCGCTCCACTCAATATTTGGAAGCTCTGGCCCGCGATGCCGGCTCGGACCGGAGCCTCTTGCGCGAACTGGCGGAAGCGGAAGAGAAGCTGGGCACGGTGCAGGGCGACCGCACCACGGCCCACATCGGAGATATGAAGCAGGCCCAGAACAATCTGTTGAAGGCGGTGGAACTCTACCAGCGTCTGGGCGACCATCCCGACGCCTCGCGCGTTGCCGGCAAACTCAGCCTTCTCTCCATTACCAATGGCGATTTTGCGGGCGGCATCGAGTGGGCCCGTCGTTCCGGAAGCGACTCCGATCTGAGTTATGCCCTGCTACAGTCCGGCGATTTGCCCGGCGCTCTCGCGGCCGGTCTGCGTCACCTGGCAACTCTGGATAAGCTTCCCGCCACTCCGGAGAATCGGCGAAAGACCGCCTCCTTTCTCGTTCTGTTGGGGCAGATCCAGGGTCGCAACGGGCTCATGCCCGCGGGTGTGGAGAGCTTTCGCCGCGCCCGCGAGATCCATCGGAAGCTCCTCGAAGCCGCGCCCAACGACCTCACTCTGAAAAGCGCCCTGGCCCTCGATTACCAGGTTCTGGCTCGCGTCATGATGCGTCGCGGAGATCCAACGGCGGCGATCGGGCTCTTGCGACAGACCCTCGATCTACAGTCTGACGTGCTCAATGCGGACCCGCGCAATGAGCGGTCGCAGAATTCGCTGCGAATTACCATTTCCCTCCTGTCCAATGAGTTGGCCCGAGTCGGGCAAAGCGAAGAGGCATTAAGCTTGGGCCGCCGTTCGCTGGCCATCGCGGACGCGATGAATCGGCACAGTCCCACCGCCCGCGCGCAAGCTGACATTGCGGACTCGCACCTCGCCATCGGAGAAGCCTTGGATGCCGGCCATCAATCCGCCGCCGCAATAGCGGAGTACAAGATCGCGCTCGACATCCTGACAGCCATGGACGCGCAAAGCACCCTCTCCATAGACGACCGCGCAGAATTAAACACGGTAAAGCGGAAACTCCAACCCGCAGCTCACCCTTAACTGCGCATTCATTTCGTGCTCGATTCTGCTGGAGCGGATGTGGCGCGGACACTCGTGTCCGCCGCGCCCCGACTCATCGGGGTGCTTGGCCTTCGGGCCCGCTAATTCTGGCCGGGCTTAGCGAGCTTCTCCACCACTGCCGCTGGAGTATCCTTTCCCAGAATCTGGCGAATCGCCGCTTCCAACACCTCGTCCCGGCCTGCGCCGATGCCGCCGATAGTCGGTCTCACTTCGATATCGGGAACGATCCCCACACGCTGTGTCGGATGCTTATCCGGATAGAACACACCGATCCCGCTCATCATCGGATGCAAACCCCCGGGTAAAACGATGGGCGACACGTTGCCATCGGCCCCCGCCGTCGTGCTCCCCACCACCACGGCATTCGGATCGGCGCGAAACGCCATGGTGGTGTACTCCGCCTGGCTCTGCGACGTCTCGTCCACCAGGATCACCACCTTGCCACCGTAATGCGCCTTTCCCGGATTGAGAGGAAGCGGCGGAGTAAAGTGAAACGCGCCCGGGTTCGACAGGTCGCCTTGGGTAAATCGCGTGAAAGGCGTTGCCTTGTCCACCAGCAGCGATCCCAGCGCGAACACCATGAACTCGGAAGGGTAGTTGCGAATGTCGATGATGAGGCCCTTCGTCCCCGCCGCACTGTCGATGTAGAGCGCGGCCTCCTCCGCCTTGACCGAAGAGAGCTTCAAGTACGCGATGTCGTTCGACAGGCGGCGAATCGTGGGACCTGGGAGGTCGTGAGTCCCGATTCCCGGACCGTTGGGTTTGATGCCAGAGACGCGCTTCGCCGTCACTTCCATTGTCTCGCCGCCGCGCCGTACACTCACTTTGGCGTCGCCGCAATCGCCGCGCGTGAAGGCTCGGCCCATGTCGCGCAGCACTGTAGGTTCGTTCGATGCCGCATAGTAAGGTTTCCATTGCTCCACAAGCTGGGAAGCCGCCACGCCGTCCAGCGCTTCGATCGCATCGCCGGGTTTCAGGCCGCTTGCCGGCCCGGCATCCGCATCCGAGTACCCGCTCACCACCGGTCGATTCTCGATGAAGCGCACGATCACGGGAATCTGGCAGGCGCCCACCGGAGGCCGCACCTGCAGCGCGTTCCACAGGTTTGCATGCGTGTCATGGATCCGCGCGAAGAACATCAGCAGCGCGCGCCGGTAATCTTCGGTGCTCTGCGCCAAGCCGACTTTCGGGATAAACTGCGCCAGCACCTGAGTCCAGTCATCGCCTAACAGGTCGCGATACGGAAACCAATATTCGATAATGTTCCACATCCGGTAGAGCGCCAGTAGGCGGAATCCCGCATCCAGTTGGATCCGTTCGTAACCAGGCTCGTTGGCGAATACCGGGTTGCCCACTCCAGGGGCCAGCGACACATAAAACTGCTTTCCGTTGGCGGGACGCAGTTTGTAGATCGTTTGCAGTTTTTCGCTCAGCTCGGCGCCCAGTTGATCTTTCCGCGTGATCCACGCCACGTCGGGATGCAGGTACAACTCTGTCTCGTCCAACGTGGCGCAAGGCGCGCACTCGCCGGTCTCTCCCAATTCGGCAATCCACTTCACCATGGCCGCATTGGCAGTCGCTCGGTCCGGAGCAGCCAGCACGGCGGGCATGCCCCGAAACAGGTCATAGTCCCAGTGGCGGTATCCCCCAGTGACTTGCGGATGATGATACTTGAGAAAGCCCCAGACCTTCCCCAACGTCGCGAGATTCGCGACTTGAACCGGAGTCAATTCCGTGAACGCAATCTTCGAGCCGCCGTCGAAGTCATGATCCGAATCCAGCGCCGTTTTCACGTGCTCCGCTTTTGGCGCCTCCCAGAAAGGCTTACCGTCTACCAGCAATTGCAGGTCATCCACCCAGCCCTTGCCCGATCCCGCAACAAAGAAGCCGATATAGAGCTGTTTGGCCTCTGCCTTCACGGGAACCGAAATGGAGTACTCGGTCCAGTCGGTAGTGCCGTGGATGTTCCGGTCCTGTAAGGTAGCAAAAGCGAGCGGGCCGCCCTGGGCGGAGTCGCCATCCTCGCGCATCCACAGCGCCGTGTGGTTACTCACATCCTCGGTGCGGATGAAGCCGCGCAGCACAATGGTTGTCCCTTTAACATCCATGGGGAAAACCTTATTGATACCCGAGAATGGATTCGGGGAGTCTGCCGTGCGCTCCACACGCACCGCCCAATGCCCGGAGTGCACAACCTGCTCGTCCAGAAAGACGGTCGCCGGTACCCCGGCGTTCCAACCCGCTGGAAGCTTTCCGCTCTGCTTCGCTTCGAAGTTCAGAATCTCGGCAAGATTCTGAGCGTGTCCGACGCTCAGTGCCGCAAATACCAGGGCAGTAGCTACGTGGCGCATGCGTAAATCATATCCGCTCCAGCGGGGCGTGTGTTTGCCCGGCCACGACCGTCAAGGCCCGCCGCCGCCACCCTGTTCGCTGCGCTGAACATGCTGGATGCCTTGGTGATCAGCATCTATCGGCAAAGGATTCGTCCAAATTTCGGCAACTTGCCGCCGAACACTCACTTGGCTTGCTTAAGAGCGTCAGCTACGACAGTCGCGAGCGGTGTCGTCGGCCGGCCGATCAAGCTGGAAAGCTGCCGGCTATCGTCGAATAGAGCGCCTTGCGAGGCGCCCACATCATAGGCGGCGTATGCTTGCGCAAGGGGTTCAGGCAGCCCAAGACCAGCGAGCGCGGCACTGTAGTCCGCCTCAGGCAGGTTCTTGTAGGGAATCGTCTTCCCCGTTTGCCGGGAGATTTCCGCTGCCAAATCGCTCAGACTGTACGCTTCATCGCCCGCGAGTTCATATGTCTTGCCGTCGTGTCCTTGAGTGGTCAGTACGGCGACGGCGGCCTCGGCATAGTCAATACGAAGGGCGGACGAGATCTTGCCGTTGCCGGCGCTGCCAAGAAGAGCGCCACCTGCCAGCGCACTCGGGATAGAGGCGGTGTAGTTTTCGGTATACCAGCCATTGCGCAAAATCGTAAATGGGATGCCCGAGACCCTCAGTTCGGCTTCCGTGCCTTTATGTTCGCCAGCGAGATTCATCTGCGAGGTGTCTGCATGCAACAAGCTCGTGTAGACAATCCGCTTAACGCCTGTCCTCTTCGCCACCTCGATCACGTTGTGATGCTGCGCGGCACGCCGCTGACCGAGTTCGCTCGAGGAAATGAGCAAGAGCGTATCTATGCCGGCGAGGGCGCGTTCGAGTGTATCGGGCTTGCTGTAGTCGGCTTCGCGCACCGGAACACCAAGGTCGGCCGCCCTGGCAGGTGTGCGTACCAGTGCGGCAATGTCCGCCGAAGGCGCCTTGGCTTTGAGTTTGTTCACGACAAGGCGGCCAAGCTGCCCGGAAGCTCCAGCGATACCGATCGTCATGTTCTCGATTCCCCCGCGTGATAATTGAAGGCTTCTGCTCAGTCGATGATGACGACGACGCCCTTTGGCTCGCCCAGCGCCGCCACCGTTCGTTCGGCAGCCCGGTCAATGTGAACCCGAGGTTCCTTGGGTGGTTGCTTCTCGTTATAGGTCCCGGGCCCGTAGAACTGTCCATAGCGCAGCACCACGCCGCCCTCTGCGAGAACCGAACGCTCCAGTTCTTCGACAGCCTGGGCATCGGGCCCATCCGGTAATTGCCAGGCGACGCTTTGAGCCAGAATCTTCGGCGACCCGCTTCGCCGCGCGGCCTCGATCAGGTTCCGGGTTCCTTCGATTCGGATGCGAGCGTTCAGACCTGCGAGTTTGCTGATCTGTGCCGCATCATCCGGCAGATCGGTCAACTCGTTCAGCAGGACGTCCGGTTTGAAGTCACCAACCGCCCGGATCAGTGCTTCCCGGTCGAAGACGTCACAGAGAATCGGTTCGGCGCCAAGTTGCCTCAGCAACTCCGTTTTGTTGGCCGAGCGCGTCAGGCCGCCGACTACGTGCCCGGCCTGAACCAAAAGCGGAATCAGCCGCTGCCCAATCACGCCGGAAGCGCCGGCAAGAAATACCCTCACATCACCATTCTAGGCCCCGCCTCGGCTGACAGGGGGATTGTTCGGCGTCCCGGACCTCTAAGATCGACGACCGCCGAACTCATCCGCGTGAAGCGACACAAATTCCCGGACGCTCATCGCCGGCCGGCCGGTCACCCGCTCCACGCCGTCCGCCAGCCGGTCATACCGACCCGCCCGGTGCAACTCGCCCATCGTCACCAGATGCCGGGTCAGGTGCTCCGGCAACCCTGCCTTTTCAGCTCCCGTTCCCAATCCTCGGGGGCGATGTCAGAGTACGTGACCTCACGGTTCAGCGCGTCCGAGAACTCCCGGGCGACCCCATGCATGTCCTGCGACCGCGGACCGGTGAGTTCGTATATCCGGCCCAGGTGCGGCCCAGGGTCGGCGAGGACGGCAGCGACTACCCGAGCGACATCAGCCGCGGCAACCGGAGAGGTCTTGCCCCGCCCAAACGGCAGTTCGATGCGGCCTCGGTCGCGGACGGTCGGACCGGCGAGGAGGAAAAAGCTCTCCAGGAACATCGTCGGCCGGATGGTGACGACCGGCAGGCCGGACCACGCGAGCGTCTGCTCGCTGAGCCAGTGCTGCCGCTGCTGACGGCTCGGGGTGGTGTTCTGGATGCTCATCTGGGAGACTGTCATCTGGGACATGTTGACCAGAGCGTCCACTCCGAGTTCCCGGGCGACCGCCGCCATGGTCACGGTCGCCTCCAGGTACCCGGCGACACGGACATGCCGAAGTAGACCCGCCGACAGCCGCTGACTACCCGATAGACGTCGGCCGGTTCGAGTAGGTCTCCGACCACTACCTCGGCGCCAGCGGCCCGCAAGGCCGCCGCCCGGTCGTCCTCGCGGCGGACCATGGCGCGAACCGGAAGCCCGCGATCGAGGAGCAGGCCGGTCACGGTTCGCCCGACCGCCCCGAGTTGACCGGCTGCCCCGGTTACGAGGATCGATCCGTTATCGGCCATGCGACTTCCCTCCCTTTCGCGGGACATCAATAGTGCTTACGATTGGGCCAGGTACCGACAAGGTTTACATCGCCCGGAACGAATAGCTCCCCGATTCCACATCGAACACCGCAGCCCCGTCCTCCATGCGCACAAACTTCACGCCCGGCGCCTTCGCCGCCGCCTTCCCCGATTCCGTCACTTGCGCCGCATCTTTCGCTGGAACCCAGACCGTCGCCGTTGTGTTCGGTGGCACCGTCACTTCCAGCGTGAATGTTTTGGCCTCCCGCTTCCACGAACTCGCCAGCGTCCCGTACAGGCTCTGGTGCGATGCCTTCACCGAAGTCAGATCGCCCGCCGGGTACGGATGCACAATGGCGTGCCGGAACCCCGGCTGTTCCGGGTCTGACCGGATCCCTGCCAGGTACTCGTACATCCACACCGCCAGGTCGCCGATCTGCATCACGTGATTTCCCGAGTTCATCGCCGGATCTGCCGTGTCGCCGTTCCACAGTTCCCAGATCGTGGTCGCGCCCTTCTCCACCATGTAGCCCCAACCGGGGTAAGTCTTCTGTGTCGCGATCTGGTAAGCCAGGTCGCTGCGCCCGTTGTCCGAGAGCGTCCGCATCAGCCACTGCGCGCCCACCAGGCCGGTGCCCACGTGGCCGTCCGTTACGTCGGTAATGTTGCGCGCCAGGCTGGCCAGCACCGGAGCGCGGCTCTCTGCCGGAGCCATCTGGAAGTACAGCGGCAGGATGCTCGAAGTCTGCGTGCCGTTGCCATAGATGCCTTCGATCGGCTTGAAGAACTTCACCTGGAATGCCGAGTTCACCTGCATCGCCAGCCGCTCCAGGTCGGCCGCCTCCGTGGGCTTGTCTAGGATGCGCGCGTACCGTGCGATCACCCGCAGCAGTTCGTAATAATATGACGATGCGATCAGCGTCTTATCGGTCACCCGCGCCGGGTCGAGCGAGTGGATCAGCTTGGGGTCCTCGGGCGGAACGCACCAGTCGGCATACTGGTCCTTCGAAATCAGCCCGCTCACTACGAACTGCTTCTCGTGCTCCAGCCACTTCCGCATCGCCGGGTAGTAGCGCTCCAGCACGCGTCGGTCGCCGTACTGGTCATACAGCATTCCGGGCACGAAGATGAAGGTGCTCGGCCAGGTGAGGTCGTCGTTGTAAAGCGGCCAGTAGTTCGGCGCTACGTCGGGAATGCTGCCGTCGGCGTGCTGCGCGTCCTCCAGGTCCTGCGACCACTTGGAGTAGAACGCCGCCACATCGAACATATACGACTCGCTGCGGCTCACCTGTGACCGATCGCCCAGCCAGCCCTGCCGCTCGTCGCGCTGCGGGCAATCCGTCGGGATGCTGCGATAGTTGCCGCGCACGCCCCAGAAGATATTGTGGTGGATCTGGTTGAGCAGCGTGTTGGAGCTGGTGAAGTCGGCAGTCTTCGCCATGTCATCGTGTACCACGTGGCCTTCCAGATCGCCCACGCCGGGCGCGTGGCTCAGGCCAGTGACTTCCACAAAGCGGAAGCCATGGTAAGTGAAGTGAGGCTCGAAGTGCTCGCCGCCCACGCCCTTCGTAATGTAAACGTCTTCGGCGCGCGCGGAACGCAGGTTGTCCACGTACAACGACCCGTCGGGCTTCAGTGTCTCGGCATGTCGTAGCGTTACGCGCGCTCCCGCCGGAAGGTCGAAATGCATGGCGCACCACCCCACCATGTTCTGCCCCAAATCGAAGATCCAAGTGCCGGGCTTGAGCTGCTTCACGGAAATCGGCCGGATGGTTTCCACTACGCGCAGCGGTTCCGCCATCTCGGCAGTCAGCGGTCCTGCCGGTGCGGCCACCAGTTGCACGGGCTCCCAGGCGGAATCGTCAAAGCCGGGACGGTCCCAGCCCGCAATCTCCTTGCGCGCGTCGTACTCCTCGCCGTCGTATTCGTTGTTCGCGCGAATCGGTCCGTTCGTCGTGAGCTTCCAACTTTCGTCGGAGACAATCGAATGCCGCGTGCCATCTTCGAATTCCACGTTGAGTTGCACCATCGTCTTGGGAAATCCGAACGTGCGCGTGCCAGCCTGCGCGCGCGGCGCATAGTAGCGGCCGTTGCCCAGAAGCACGCCGATGGCGTTGCGCCCCGTGTTCAGCGTCGTGATGTCGTAAGTGACATAGAGAGTGTGCTTGTCGTAATCCGTGAGGCCGGGCGAGAGCACATGGTCCCCAACTTTGGCGCCGTTGACGTAGAGTTCCGAGAGCCCCAGCCCCGAAAAATACACCGTGGCGCGGCGGACCTTCTTATCCAGTGTGAACTCCTTGCGCAGCATGCGCGCCGCCAGGCGATGCTCGCCCGTGATCCCCACCCAGCCCCACGGCGCTGCGCCGTACCTGCCGAGTTCCACCGAAGGCCGCCATGCCGAATCGAGATACTCGGGCTTCTGCCACCCGTCTTCCACTTTGGAGTTGGCGCGCCAATGATTGGCGCTCTGCAACACAAATGGCTCGCCCGAATCGAACTCCACCCGGAGCGCCGCAATCACGCCGGCTGGACGATCGGGCCGCGCATGCGTGCCGCGAATCGCAATCAGGTTTTCGCCCGCCTGCACCAGCCCCGTGAGATCCAGAATCGGCGGCAGGGCCGCGGTAGTGTGCACCGCCACTGCCTCACCGTTCAAGTAGACATCGGTATTGTCGTCTCCGCCCGCAATCAGAGTCGCGCGCTTGATCTTGCGGTTTGTGGGGACGTTGACCGTCTCGCGAAAATAGCGATCGCCCGGCGCCGCAACGGTCTCGGTATCCCAAATCCAGCGCGCGCCTTCCAGCAGCCGGTACGTGCTTTCGGGATTCCGATAATTCGCCGGCTCCTCGCGCCCAATCCACTTGCCTTGCCAGTTCTCCTTTTGCAGCAGCCCCATGGTCCACTGCGCGATGCCGCTCCAGTTGCCGGCCTGCCCCGCCTGGTCCCACACCTGCACACGCCACGCCACCAGCACTCCGGATCCCAGCGGCTTGCCGTGCCACGCCACCTGCGTCGATTGGGCCGATTCCACTTTGCCCGTGTCCCACAGGTCATACATATTCTTGGCGAGCAGCGCCTGGCTGGACGCCGCCACCACGCGATAAGCGCTCTGCCGCAATCCGCGCAGCTTCGCATTGGCGGCCGTGAGTTCCCAGCTCAGCCGCGGCTCGGTGACGTCGATGCCTTGGGGATTCACACGGTACTCGCAGCGCAGTCGGGCCGGCTGAAGCGAAGCGGCGGCAAAGATCTGTGCGGCAGGTAAAAGGATAAGGAGAGCCGTTTTCATGGAAACCATACTTAGAGCCACATTATCACGCCGGACTGTTGAGAAGTTATTCTGAGATCAGCATGCCTTTGACGAAACTGGACCCCGTCGCTGCCTTGGTCGTGATCGACTTGCAAAAGGGAATCGTTGCCGCGCCCACAATCCATCCGGCCTCCGAGATTGTGGCACGGACCGCGCAGCTCGCCCGCGCCTTCCGTGAGCGCGGTTGGCCGGTGGTGCTAGTCAATGTCGCGGGCGCAGCGCCGGGCCGCACAGACGCGGGTCCGCGCAACTTTGCTCTGCCGCCCGATTGGACCGAGCTGGCGCCGGAACTGGAGCCGCAGCCAAGCGACCACCGAGTTACCAAGCAGCGGTGGGGCGCTTTTTTCGGCACATCGCTGGACGAATATTTGCGAGGCCGCGGAGTTACGCAGATTTTCCTGACAGGAATCGCCACCAGCATCGGAGTGGAATCCACGGCTCGCAGCGCCTACGACCTTGGCTACAACGTGGTGCTGGTAGTCGACGCGATCACCGATCGAGACGCCGAATCGCACCGAAACACCGTGGAAAAGATTTTCCCCAGATTGGGCGAAACCGAGACCTCCGACAACGTCTTGCGGGCACTATAGTTGACTTTGTCAACTAATTAGTTGACAAAGTCAACTATCCTCCCGCCGAAACGCAAAATGCTACGATTGCATCCATGTTCTGGAGAATCCTGGCCGCCTCTCTTGCCCTCTCCGTTTACGCCCAACCGTCATCCGATCTTCGAGCGCGCATTGAAGCTTCACCCACCCTCCCTTTCAACGGTGTGCACTTCGTTGCCCATCCACCGCGGACCGGATGGGAGTCGGGCTTCGTCTCCTGGCTCGCCGTCGACAGCAAAGGCTTCATCTACGAAATCCAGCGCGGCGAGCAAGCCGACCCTGTTCTCGTTCTCGATCGCGACGGCAAAGTGCTTCGCTCCTGGGGCAAGGGCGAGTACAAAATCCCGCACAGCATTCGAATCGACCCCGCGGGCAACGTCTGGACTGTCGATGCCGGGTCTTCCGTCGTCATCAAGTATTCGCCACAGGGCGAGAAGCTCATGACCATCGTGGTGGGCGAGCAGCCGGAATCGCGTAATGGATTCAACGGAACTACCGACATCGCGTTCGGCCCGAACGGCCGCCTCTTCATCACGGATGGCTACGGCAATGCGCGCGTCCTTGAATACACGCCCGATGGCAAGCGGGTCAAGCAGTGGGGCAGCCGCGGCACGGGCCCTGGCGAGTTCCACTTGCCTCACGCCATCCAAATTGACGAAGAAGGCACGGTCTATGTCGCCGACCGCGAAAATGGGCGCATTCAGAAGTTCGATCTCGACGGGAACTTTCTCGGCGAGATCCCTAATTTGGGCCGCACCTATTCTCTGAAATTGGCCGGAGGCTCTCTGTGGGCCGGCATGCAGCCATTGAGCGAACCTACCGGAGCGCCGGGCTGGCTTGTGAAATTCGATCGCAAGACAGGCAAAATGCTCGGCCACCTCAACGTCAGCGAAGGCCGCGGCCTCCATTCGGTGGAAGTAACATCGTCCGGCGAGCCCCTCACCAATCTGGACACACAGGTGCTATGGTTCAGAGCAAAGTGAAGCGCCAGAAATCATCCCGCTCGTCGCGATCCTCGTCCGTCGTTCTGATTCTCATCGGGCTCTTCAAGCTGTTCAAAGCCCTGCTGCTGGTCGCGATCGGTTTCGGCGCCATCCACTTCTTGCATCACGACGCGCAGACAACCATTACGCACTGGACGCAAGTCCTGCACGTGGATCCGGAGGGGCGGTTCGTCCATAAGCTCCTGGTCAAAGTCTTTAATGTGACGCCGAAGCAGTTGAAGGAACTGAGCGTCGGTATCTTTTTCTATGCAGCGCTGTTCGCCACAGAAGGCATCGGCCTGCTGCTTCGCAAACGTTGGGCCGAGTATGTCACCATCGTCACCACCAGCGGACTGATCCCGCTGGAGGTCTACGAAATGGGCCGCCACTTCACGGTCACGCGGCTCGTCGTCACCGTTGTCAACGCTCTTATCGTGGTCTATCTGGTGAGACGGGTGCGGTCAAATTGACAACCCCGCCGGCGGCATGCTAGTTTTTTAGCATGTGCAGGCGTCTCTGCCTGGCTCTGGCATTGTGGATCGTATCGGGGAACGCTCAAACCCCAGACGCCCTTCCGTCATTCGAAGTGGCATCCGTCAAGCTCAACAAATCGACCAATCCGCCAAATTCAAATTTTCCGCTCGGCCCCGGAGACGTTTATGTCCGCAACGGAGGCTACTTCAATGCCACCGGTTATTCGCTGCTGAACTACATCTCCTTCGCCTACAGAATCCTTGGCAATCAAGCACGTAGAGCACCCTTCGGAGAATTAAGTACACCGACTCCCTTACGGTCGCGGCTCGGATCGCTTAGCGGTTTGCTCGATGCGTGTGGATCACTTCAAAGCCAGCGAGCCCCACGAACACTGCCGCGAAGATCGGGCTTTCGATGCTCTGTGAAAATACCAGCCCCAAGTAGAGCACTCCTGCTACGATCAACGCACAATTCCAGATCAGTCTTCCCGTCATCAATGCAGGACCCCGGCCTGAAAATCGAGGTTCACGCGCAACGCCTCGTAGTCGTACTTGGCGCTGGCATCGGCCAATTGCGCCGAAGTCAGGTTGAGTTGTGCCTGACTCAGTTCTACGATCGTGCCGAGCCCATTGTCATAGCGCGTCTTGGCCAGCGTAAGCGACAGTTGCGCCTGCTGCAGCAGTTCCTGCGTGAGCGACAACTTGTCGAATGCCGTGGAAGCACTCAAATAAGCCACCCGGACATCCCGAATAATCTGATTCGATTGATCGGTGATGTTCTGCGTTGCCGCCTGCGCCTTCAACTGCGCTTCGGCGGTCCGGGCTTTGAACAATCCGCCGTTCAGAATCGGGATATTGATGTTCAGTCCGATCCCGCCATAGCGGCTCGAAATCTGCGGATCGCCCGCCGGCGCCAGTCCAGCGGCGCCCACCAGCGCGACGTTCGGGTAGTAGAGCGCGTGCTCCGCTTTGGCGAATCGCTCGGCCGCATTCTGCTCCAGCCTCAAATCCTTCAGTTCCGGGCGGTTCTGAATCGCCTCCTGGATCAGGGTTGCGAGGGGATCCATCAAGCCGCCGGGCAGCGGCATTTCATCCAGGCTGAAAACCGTCTCGTTCGGCAAGCCCATCAGCGTCGCCAACTGCGCCGCGGCGGCCTTCACGTCATTGTTCGCCTGCACCTGCAGCAGCTTGGCATCGGAGAGATTGACCTTCGCGAATGCGACGTCTACCGTGGATTTCAGGTTGCTGGCCGCTAGCGCACTCACCTGATCCGCCACTAACTGACGGGCAGCCACCGTGTCATTGGCAACCTTCGCCACAGCTTGAGCGCGCTGCACCGCAAAGTAGGCCTGGCTGGTGGCCAGCAGCAGGTTGGCCCGCGTGGTCTCCGTCACCTGATCCTGAGCCTGCGCCTGCAGCTTCGACATCCCGACCAGATTGCTGGTGCGTCCGAAATCGGTAATCATCTGGTTGGCGATCAGCCCGGAAGCCGCGCGATTGTAGACTGTCGGGTTGTTCAGCGCGCCGGCAGCCAGGCGCGAACCGGCGTCCGCGCCCACACCCGTGACGACTCCATAGACGTTGGGAGCGTATGCGGCGCGGTACTGCTGCGGCACCTGGTAAGCGGCGGCCGCACTGAGCCGGGCTGCCGCGAAGCGCGGATTGTTTTGGATTGTCTGGCGCTGCGCATCGGCCAGACTCAAGTGCATGGCATTCTGCGCCGGTAGACTGTAAATAAACAGACAGGCCAGAGTGACTAATAGAAATGGAATTCGGCGAGGCATGGTTTTAGTTTAGGAAGCAACCTCGACCGGCGGCAGCCTGTCGCACTTACGATATGCGACAAAGTACGCAGCCGGCACCATAATCACCGTCATCATCAGGGAGACGCTCATGCCACCCAGCACGGCGCGCGCCAACGGAGCGTACGACTCGCTGCCGGTGCCGAGTTTCAGCGCCATCGGCAGTAGCCCGATAATGGTGGCTAAAGAGGTCATCAGCACCGGACGCAGTCGAACACGCGCCGCTGTCGCCACCGCCTGCCGCACCGTCATCCCTTCCTCGCGCAGATGGCGCGTAAATTCCACAATCAGGATGCTGTCCGATACCGTCATACCGATCAGGATCATCAGACCCATCAGGGACATCACATTCAGGCTGGTCCCAGTCAGATACAGAATGAGCAGCGCACCCGTCAGCCCGGGAGGCACGGCGGTCAGAATCAGAACGGGGTCGAGGAACGAACGGAATTGGGCGACCAGAATCAGGTAGAGGAGCACCACCGACAGCGTCAGCCCGATGCCGAAGCTGTGGAAGCTTTGTTCCATGCCGTTCACCAGTCCGCGGACCGTCACGTTTACGCCGGTTGGCATCCGGGTCCCAGCCAGCAACTTGTCGATGCTCTTCTTCACGCGGCCCAAATCTTCACCCGTCGGCTGCACATAGACGTCGATCACACGGCGGATGGCGTAGTGATCCACTTCCGTCGGCGATTTGATGGTGCGGATGTGCGATACGTTATCCAGCCGCGTTGAATTCGCAACGCCCGCGCCGCGGATCGGAATGGCGCGCAGGTCGTCGAAGTTATGCACCTGCGTTTCCGGGTACTGCACGGTCAGCATGTAGTCGTTGCCGGTTTTCGGGTCGATCCAGAAACTCGGCGCGATCATGGTGTTGGAGGTGAGCGCGGTGATGACGTTGTCCACCACTTCCTGCTGCGTCAGTCCCAGCTCCGAGGCGCGCGTGCGGTCGATATCCAACTGCACCGCCGGGTAATCCAGATCCTGCGGAATGTAAGTGTCGGCCACGCCGCTGAACTTACGAATCTGATTGCCCAACTGCTGCGCCGTTCGATAACTGGCCTCCAGGTCAGATCCACCCACCTGCACGTCGATAGGCGCGGGCATACCCATGCTCAGCACCGCGTCTACCAGACCGCCCGATTGGAAATACGCCGTCACTTCCGGCATCTCAGTGGAAAGCCTGCGCCGGACGCGCGCCATGTATTCGTAACTTCCGACGGTGTGATCTTCCTTCAGGCTTACCTGCACTGCGGCCGTGTGCATCCCCGAGTTAGTGGTATAAATCGCGGAGTAGTCCGGCGTGGACCCGATGTTCGAGACGATCATGTTCAGATCGTGAGGTGTCACTTCGTGGCGGATCAGGTCCTCGACTTTCGCGATCTCCTGCTCCGTAACCGCAATCCGGGTGCCTGAAGGAAGCTTGATGTTGATCACGAACTGGCCGGGGTCGGTGCGCGGGAAGAAGGCGAGGTCCAGCAGCGGGAACAGAAAAAGGCTCAGCACAATCAAGCCGGTGAGCAAGCCCAGCACTGCGATGGGAGCTTTCAACACGGCGCCGATCACACGGTCGTAGAGGTTCAGGAAGCTCTCGAAGCGCCCGTTGAACCAGGTGTTGAATCGCTCCATCAAGCCCCGACCGCGCGGATCGCCGGTCGGGTCGATCGGCACTTCGCCTTCTTTACCCGGGTGGAGGCTGTGATGCAGGACGTGCGCCGCTTTGATAAAGCGGGCGCAAAAGAGCGGCACCACTGTCATGGCCACCGCGAAGGAGGCGAGGAGGGAAAGGATAACCGCCAGCGCCAGCGCCGAGAACAGATACTTGCTGACGCCATACAGTAAGGTCACGGGGAAGAATACGACGATGGTGGTGAGAGTGGACGCGAGCACCGGCAAGGCTACTTCCTGCCCGCCCTTCTGCGCCGCCACCACTTCGGTCTCACCCAACTCCAGGTGGCGGTAAATGTTTTCCAGCACCACCACCGAGTTATCGATCAGGCGGGAAAATGCCAGCGCCAGTCCGCCCAACACCATGCTGTTGACGGAACCGCCGCCGATGGAAAGGAGAATGGCCGCGGCGAGGGCGGAGAGAGGAATCGAGAAGAATACCGCCAGTGTGGCCCGGAAATTCCCCAGGAACACCAGGATCATGATGGAAGTGAGGAACAGTCCGATGGCGCCTTCATGCACCAGCGTTTCGATTGCGGTCTCGACGAACACAGATTGGTCGAAGACCACCTTCGTCACCAGACTCTTAGGAACGTCGAACAGGTGCGTCAGGGCTTCGCGGGTGCCCTGTACTACTTTGATGGTGTTGGTGTCGCCGCCCTGCTTCATGATGGGGGTGTAGACCGACCTTTGCCCGTCTACCCGCACGATGTTGGTCTGGATCTGCTGCGAATCCGCCGCATAGCCGATGTCGGCGACGCGCACCGGATTCTGTCCCACCGTCTTCAGGGGAAGCTGATCGATGTCCGGGATGGTGCTCAACTGACTGTTGGTGTAAATGTTGTAGTCCAGGTTGCCGATCTGGACGTCGCCCGCGGGCAAGATCAGGTTCGCATTGTTAACCGCGCGCACCGTGTCCATGAGACTCAACTGATGGGCTTCCAGCTTGAACGGGTCGGCGTAGACCATGATTTGCCGGTAGCGTCCGCCGAAGGGCTGCGGCACGCTGGCGCCCGGCACGGAGGCGATCTGGTTGCGCACCTGGAACTGTGCCAGATCGCGGAGGGCCGTCTCGTTCAGGCCCTCGCCTTTGAAGGTCACCAGGCACACCGGCAGGCTGGACGCGTCGAACTTGAGCACCACCGGCGGAAGAGTGCCGGGCGGCAGACGGCGCAACTGCGCCATCGCCAGATTGGAAATAGAAGTAACCGCGGAATCCCCATTGCTGCCGGGCTGGAAGTAGACTTTGATGACGCTGACGCCGGGGAGCGAGCGCGATTCGATATGTTCGATTCCCGCGGCCAGAGTAAAGAAGCGCTCGAAACGGCTGGTAATATCGTTTTCGATCTGCTGCGGCGGCATGCCGGAATAAAACGTCGCTACCACAACCACCGGGATATTCATTGCCGGGAACATGTCGACCGGCATCTGCAGCACACTGGTGACCCCGACCACTGCGATGATCAGGCAAACCACAACAATGAAGTATGGGTTTTGAATTGCGAATCTTGACATGACAAGCCTACGGTTTCGTTCCCATCGCGGTCAGCTTGGGCTTGACCTCCTCGCCGGCCTGCAAACCGGCGCGGCCTGCAATCACCACCATGTCGCCCTCGTTGAGCCCGGAGCGAACTTCAATCCGGTCGGCCGTCTCCAATCCCAGTTCCACTTTCCGCACTTCCACACGGTTGTTGGGAGTAACCACCATCACGCGGCCGCTGAGTGTGCCGGAGCCCGCTCCCTGCGAAGAATCGGCGTTGTCCCGATCCACCGCCGTAATCGGAATCGCCAACACGTTCGGATGCCTCGACAGGGCAAGATTCACTTCGGCATACATTCCGGGGACCAGCACCAGGCTGGGATTGGGCACGTCCACTTCGGTGTCCATAGTGCGGGTCTGCAGGTTTAGCTGGTCGGCAAAGCGGATCACTTTGCCGGGGAAATTCCGGTGCAGGCTGGGAACGCGCACTTCCACCTGCTGGCCCAAGTGCACGGTGGGGACGTCCTTTTCCGGAACTGGAAGGATCAGCCGCAGCAGGCCATTTTCGGAGAGCTTCACCAGCGGCATGGCCTGTGTCTGCGATGCCGTGCCCGCCTGGATCATGGAGCCGGTATCGGCATACCGCTTCGTGATCACGCCGTCGAATGGCGCGGTGACCTTTGTGTACTGGAACAGCGTGGCGACTTTGGCCTGTTCGGCCAGGCTCACGCCCACCTGCTGCTTGGCCGCCTCTACCGCCGATTTCGAGGCCGCCACCTGCGCTTCGGCCACCAGGTCTTTACTGTGCGCGTCGTCGATTTCCTGTTGCGCCACCAACCCCGGACTCTGCTTGTTCACCGCGTTCAGACGGGTGTAGGAAAGGTTCGTCATCTCCTGCGCCGCCTGCGCTCGCCGCAGTTCGTCTTCGGCGCGCTGCACTTGTGCCTGGCTCTGTTGCAGGCCGGCCTGCACTCTCCGCTTGTCATCCTCCATTTCGGGAATCTCGAGCGTGGCCAGCAATTGCCCCGTCTTCACGCGATCGCCAATATCCACCTTGATTTCCCGAACATAGCCGGCGACTTTGGCCATGACGTCGATCTCTTGAAATGGCTTGAATTCGGCGGTGAGCACCAGGTCGCTCGCAAGCGTAGCGGTTTTTACTTCGGCTACTGCAACAGACTGAACTTCGGGCCCGGTATTGCGCGCCTGAACGTCGGGATTGCGCGAGCAGGACGAAAGGAGCGCAGTCCCCAGAGCGAGGAGCACGGCGGTGGAAAGGGCGAATCGATTTGGCATGGACAATCTCACTCGGAATCCTGGACGGCTTTCAAAAGCGCTTCGGGCGTGACGCCCGGCGATTGACAAAGATCGACGATGCGCTGCTCTTTGGACCGGATTTCCGCGGCGGCTCGCGGAACATCGGCCGCGATCTCCAGCGGAATCGAAATCACGCCGTGGCAGTCGGCGAACAGCAGGTCGCCCGTGTGGACGCGCAATCCGAAAATCTCCACCGGCCTGCCATAGTCCACCACGTGCAGATAGGCGTGGGACACGCTGATGGTGTGGGCGAACATCGGAAAATCCATGGAGGCCACCGACTCGAGATCGCGGACGGCGCCGTTTGTGACAACGGCGGTGCAGCCGAAGGCTTTGAGGACAGCGGCGTGAACCTGCCCCACTACCGAGCCTGCGCCGGCTTCCGGTTCCAGATCCTGGATCACCGCGATCCTGGGCGCAGGCATTCGTTGAATGTCGGCCCACCAGTCGGTCCGGTCATGAAACGACCCTCCGGCCATGGGAGGATCCGACAAGCGGACGCGGCTTGTGGCCGCAAATCCAATGGCGCGCGGGAAGCCGCCGGTGACGCAATGCAATCCGGGACGCGTGTAACCCACGTTTCGCAGACGGACGCCGAAGCGTTCGATTACGTTGGCGACGGTGCAGGTATCGAACCGACGGATCGCTTGCAGGGTTTCCCCTGGGATGGTGTGCGAGGCGGACGTGAGCATCCTTAGCTTGAGGATAAGGAAGCGGCCCGACGGAACGAATACCCGGCTTGGGGTATTTCGGCCGGAAACGGGCTGTAGACTATGCTGTGCAAAAGGACACCCCAATCTCGCGGTGGAGGCTCTTCGCGGCATTTCCGGCCCTCGCCCAGGAAACGTTTCCACCTACGTCAACGTGGTGGATCCAACGTCCGCGATGAGGGCGGCCGTTTTGTGAAGGACCTCGCAAAAGAGGGTTTCGTCCGGAAGCAGGATGGCGCTCTCCAAACCGTTAGTTACTTTTCGCGGGAATCGAATCTCCCTCTGACCATCGGGCTCCTGGTGGACACCAGCCGCAGCCAGACGGAAGTGCTGGAATCGGAACGGCGCGCCAGGGAGACCTTCCTGCGTCGCGTTCCGCGCGAGGGCGCGGATCAGACGTTCGTGATTCAGTTCGACGAGGAGGTGGAGGTGCTGCAGGGCCCCACCTCCTCGCCTGCCGAACTGGAAGCGGCGCTCAAGCGCCTTTCGATTCCTGACCGTCGGCGACGCTGCCATTTTTCGGCGGTCCAGGAAGGCTCGGAAAATTACGATGGCAAGGAGAGAGGGCGAAAGGCTTGAAACGAGTTTAACGATCCTCGTCACGGCCATCATAGGTGCCCTTAGCGAACCCGTCAACGTGACTTAATCTTGCTCCGGAGCCAACCACCCGCTCGGTGCCCGGTCAAACTACGATAACGCCGTCTTTCGACCGTTATCGGGAACCGCGGCAAATCGGCGTTCCAGTGTAATCAATCCTCCAGGCCTAGAATTGAAACTCGGTTGATTGGTTTCGTCGGGACTCTCTTTATCGCCTCGAACAGATCACCGACCCTGAAGGCCCTAATGGACGGAGGCATTGCACTCGGACGGATTATGCTGACGATGTCCAACAAGCCCCATCCCAGACCTTCACTGTGAAACAGGAACTCGTGCGGGGCCAGGTCGAACGTGTGGCGGTAACCCTCTTCGGGAGTCGAGAGACAAACACCGAAGTGTTTCTCCGTGGCTTCCAGCAGTCCGCAGCCGTCATCGCCGCTGATCCCGAGGTCATCTTCGAACAGCGTTGCGGGCAGTATCGGCTTGCGCTTGGGGATTGCGGCCCACTCGCGTATGAAGTCCGCCAACTCTTCAAACGACGGCTTTGCTCGTTCTCGGCTAGGTCCGATATTTTTCCATCCATTCAGTCAGTCTATACCTGCCAGCGTACATCAACGGCTGTGAAGTGGGCTTAGCGGAAAGTACCGCCGCCAAACGGGATCGCCGCCGTCCAGTTTACGATAACGCCGTTTCAAGTAAGCCGCTGGCGCGGCGGACACTACGCGTTCCCGTCGATCACCCTAGATGATTGCCCGGACGACGCTTGCTTCGCAGAACAGATCAGGTGTACGATCATTTCCGTGCTGCCCTCGCCACAACCGGCACGATGGAATTCCCGCCAAGAAGCAGTACGGAAGTACCAAAACAGCATTGAAAACCCATAGCTGCCGCGCCCGCCGCAAACACCAGCGGCTCACTTGAAACGTCCTTATCCGAAGTGACCCGGCGGCCAGACTCCGACCACATCCAGACTGATCTCTCGCCGGGTCACTCCAGATAAGGTCCTAACGTTTCACAACCGTTATCGGGAAAATGCACGCCACGCAGGGTCGGTCAGATGCATCACAATACCGCTCGCTGAAGGAGTTGCTTCCGAGTGCCGTGTCATTTGCACAAAAGGAGACTCCACGCCAGCCATCTGCCCGGCGTCTATTGGCTAGGAGTTCCCATGATCCGGTTACTGTTACTGGTTTTCCTTATCGTCGTATCGAACGTTGTAGCGTCCGCGCCGGCGGCGCGGCAGGTGACGTACCAGGGCGAGCTTGCGCCGCTCAACATTGTCCCTACCTACGATCACGGATACCTCATCACCTGGGAGCAGAACCTCGATGGGAGTCTCGCTTTGAACCGCTTCAGCCTCTACCGGCCCGACGGCTCCCACGCCTACACCGCCCTCGTGCAGATCGCCGGCCAGAAGAATCTCAGCCTGCACAATGGCGCGGTGGCCGTGGATGGCACTGCGGCGGTCGTGTTCCGGAACCCCGGAGGGTTTGCGGTGCTGGACCAGGCCGGGAAGCAGGTCCGGACGGTGGTCACTCCTGGCTTTGAGCCGAAGCAGATTTGCTTCGCGCCCGATCAGACTGTCTGGATTGCCGGGGATGGATTCGGCGCTGGGTACGAAGATGACGGCATTTTCCGTCGATATTCGATCGATGGCCGGGAACTGGGTCGATTTGTGCCGAAGTCCACCTTCAATCCTCCGTTGTCGCCCATTGGGAGCATCGGAGGCCACGCCATGCGCGCGTCCGCCACCCGCATCGTCGCCATCCTGCAGGGGCCTCCGGCGGGCGAGCCGACCCGCTCGGACTGGATCGAGCTCGATCTGGCTGGCAACGTGGTCGGCCGTCCCGGCAAGCATCGGTATTTCTTCCCCTGGGCGCTCTCGCCCTCCGGCGCCATCTATGCGAGAGAAGACGGCGGCAAGCTCATGGTCTTCGATCGCAGCGCAGGCGCCTGGAAGCCCACGCCGGATGGCGGCCATTCAGGACTCGCCGGCGCCGAGGACGGGATGTTAGTGTTCCGCGAGCCGAACTCCAACACCTATGACTGGGTGCCGGTTCAAGAATAAAGGCTTTCCCGATTCGGCATCATTCTCGCAGCGCCGCTCCCTCCATTTCCCGGGTCCCGCTGCACTTTTTCGGCTGGAGCGGCGGGGGTATTCGACATGAATTCCCGATCAGGTTGGACTGCCAGGCATCGCGCTCCTCGCTGAACCTCACCCGCCCTTCGGCGATTCAACTGAGGGCTTCCCACGCGTGCCGTCTTCGGCCGGATCGCCGGTTCCGCACCATTCGGAGTTCAAACTATCGGCCTCCGGTCTGTCGTGCTCCACGGTGTCCGAAAATACCCCGACAAAGCTGCGGAGCATTGGCAGGTGAGGACTGCTCTTTGTACCCGTCAAAGATGTGAGATGCTTCCGGTTTGCGTCTGGCCAAGTTTCCGGAAACCCCGTGTTTCTGGGGTTATCAGAAGGAACCGGCATCTATCTGGCTTCCGGTCCTCATTTGCGTCGGTGGACGCCAGGGTTTCGACTTGGATGGCGGAAGCGATGCATCGTCGTGGAACAGAATTTCGGGACAACGCGTGGCGGCAATCTGAGCGTTGCGAAGAACGCCATTTGGCCTCCATTTTGGGATCGACTTTTGGGACGCTGGAGACCTTGATTTCAGGGCATTCCGCGTTCGTCCCGAAACTTACCGTATTCGAGACATCAGGGCTTCAGCTCTGAACCAGCGCTCACGTACTCCCCCAAACGTCCGTCCAGTCTGCCGATTGCAGAGGGGTTCCGAGGAGTGGGCGCTACTTCCCTATGCCCCGGCTATGTTCTCCGCTCTGCGGGCTTCTAAGAGAACGAAGGGCAAGCGGACCGAACAGCAGGAGGACCAAGATGAAGATGAATACCAGTTCCTGTTTACCTAGCGGACCCATTAAAGAATTAACCTCCACTGGTATTTGTATGCCACGGCGAGGGGGAGCCGCGCGAGGGCGGCAGTTCTGCGTGGCAAGGAGGGCGAAAAGGACCCTTTTCGGGACGCCGGTTCTCTGTTCCAGCGTACTGCTTTCCCAGGTTGGGAATGATAGGTTGGGTTCTCGTACATTACCAATCAGTTATGGAACGCGAAAGTTCAGTTTTCGCTATCGCCGTCTTTCGTCCACGAGGATGTTTTTCGACTCTATCGACGTTGGAACGGGTCCAGGTGGTACGCTGATCGGTGGTGTGAGATCAGGCCCTTGCTAAGGGCTGGAGTGACCGCATGACGCTCGAAGAGCTCGATGTTTCGCTGCCAAATGGCCTGCACGACGCTCAGATCGAGCGGATGGACATCGACTACCTCCACGCGAGACTGACATTATCAGTACAGGTGTTGTTCGGATTGCCAGCTCAACCTGATTCGGCCCGTGAAGAATATCGAGTCGGGGCGCTTATGTTCCATGGGGTTCAGTTTGTTTCAATCGAGTTCCCCCCAGCCAGGATCGGCCTTTCAGCAGCCCGGCGAACTTTGGTTCTCATACGAGAGAACGCCATCTGAAGTGATTCCCGTAGGTGTGGCGAGCACGTTGCCGAGCGGAGCGCTGTGCTACTCCATGTTCGTCCGGGACTGGTTGTCATATATTCACGTCGCCGCCACCGACGTTAGCATCTCTTTTCCAGAAACGGTTGCTCACCGATAGTGGCCGTTAGGTAGGCTTTCCGTACATAACCGAATGGTAATGTACGAGAACGCCGTTTACTGGCCCTCATTCCCGGACAGGCCCACAACCATCACTGTTTGTTGACTTTGAAGACTCGGATCGTTCCACCTCGGTCATACGGATACGTGATCAGTCCGCCCGTTGACGGCGTGATCAGGAAGCGGCCGTCGGGGCTAAACGCCACAGACCCGCAGCCCATGTCGGACACCCTCTGATGATCAACGATCTTCCTGCTCTTTACATCGATCAGCCAAACGGCGCCTGTTCCGTAAGTACCGGCTGCGACCAACCCGCCATCTGGGCTAAAAGATAATCCTGACACCGCACCTTCGAGGTCGAGCGATAGAATCCTGCTCCGGCTGCCAACCTCCCATACTTGGATAGCCCCTACATCTGTGCCACCGGCCAGGAGTTTACCATCCGAGCTGAAACTCAGGCCGGCCACATACCGCTTGAAGCCCGTTAGTACGCCGATCCGCTCGCCACTAGAGAGGCTCCAGAGCGTCACGAGATCCCAGTAGCCCGCCGCCAAGGTCTGGCCGTCTGGACTTATCGCGACATCGGATATGGGAACCTTGCCGTAACGCGTTCACGAGCCTGCCGCTGGGAAGTTCGAGAACGCGAATGGCGTGATCTCGGCTTGTCCCAGTCTCAACAACGTAGTGGCTGTCTGGGCTGAAAGTATAGCCCGCGTACGCATTTTTGCGGAGAGAGGTCACTGCTCTTCCGGTGGCCATCTCGGTGACGCCGGTGAAGGTCGCGTAGTATTTCCAATCCGGTGATATCGCGGCTGGCTTAGCTGTGAATCGCTTGATCAGATGGCCATCAGGGAAACTCCACAGCTTCAGGCTCCCTGAAACATCTTCCGGCGACGCTGGCCCGTCAGATGCAACCATCTTTCCGTCAGGGCTGAAAGATACGAAGCTCATCCAGCCATAGACGTCTTCCCGGAATCCGACTCCAATCTTCTTCACAAACTCAAGAACATGGCTGCTAGGTCGCGGCGCGCCGGGCGCCGAGTGGAGGAGAATTCCGACGACGAGGAGCGAAAGCAGCCGGGCAGAGTTCGTGCGCACATCCCAACATTACTACCAATCAGGTGTTTCGGCATTTAAGTGGGCTTTCCGTACATAACCGAATGGTAATGTACGAGAACGCCGTATGTCGGGCATTAACGTTTCTCATCGGACGGCAAAGGTGTGTCGAGATGCGTCGCGTAGTTGCTTTCTCGACCCGTCCCGGTGTTCGTCGGAGCCGGGTAGGTCGAGCTCAAAACGCCAGTTAATTCGCCGACGGTTTCTCGGCGTGTTCAATCACAATGGTCTCGATCGGGCCCTTGGTGGCTTCCAGCTTCAGCCCCAGGTCTTTTGCCGTCGCCAGAATCATGCCGACGATGTCCCCGCGTCCGTCCTCTAACGGATAGTCCGCGAGGAAATCGTACGACCCCGAAATCTCCGTGCGGTTCAACACCGGGCGGCCTAGATACGGACTGAGCCTCCAAGCCAGATCGTCCATCGATTCATTGATGCCTTTTAGTCCATTGCCCATCAGCATTCCGCCGCCAGGTCCGCCCGCCCACGGGTACTGGTTCTTATCCTTTGAGTCCGTCATTTTCAACGATTTGCTCCCACGACTCAAGACGTACACCGGGCCATCGCGGGTCTCGCGGCGATACTGCAGATGGAAGCGCTCCACCAGCAGCGATTGCAACATCTCGTGCTGCTCGGCAGTCATCGGCGCTTTGGAGTACGGCGGCATGTAATGGCTTGACTGCGAGGAGGCGGGAGGCTTGGCGTCGATATCGTAGCGTTCATCATCCTTCCAGACCGGCCCGCCCGATACCTGAAATGCCTGCAGATTGAAAGCCTGCTGGATGAGGTATAGCAACGTGCATCCGCGAAATTCCACCCGCCCGCCTGGGTAGACGTGCACGCCACCGACCTCATGGCTGCTCCACGATTTAATGGAAGCTACTTCGAAAGCCGGCTGGCCCAGCAACGCCGTCCCGCCCAGTGACCACATTGCGAAAGCTGCCATCCGCACACTGTTCCCTCCGTCATCTATACAATAATAAACTTAACATCCGACCCACCGATCGCTACCGGAAGAATGGACGACGGATTTAAGAGCCTTTCCGGGTATCCGTCTGGACACGGGAGTTGGATGCGTTGAAGTATTTTCCGGAAACCCCGTGTTTCGTCCACAACCCGCTCAGCGGTCATCGGAGCCAACAACCACGTCACGATCTTCACGCCATGACTCGACAATCTCTTTCGCGAACAACCCGACGATTTCGCCTTTGGAGTTCACGAAAAACACGTAGCCGTCAGCCTCGTGGTCTTCGGCACCGGTTTCGGCAGTAATCGGTTGGCTCGTGCCATCCTTGAAAAAAAAAGAAACCGTTTTTCGCCCATTTATCGTCAGTCTACAGGTCCGCGCAATTACAGTCTGGCGATCTCCGGCAGCCTTCCTGGAACGGGTTCTGTTCGATACTGCCGTTTACCAATCGCGACCACCGATTCTGCTTTCCTGAGGGTCTTTTGGCCAGGAAGACGGACCTGCTAATTCTCAGTAGGTACCCGTTCTGCGTGGTCGACTACCAGCACTCCAAGTGGGACCTTGACGCGATTCAGCTTCAAACCAAGTTGCCGTTCCAACGCATTTGAAATGCTACTTGCGTCGACATCACCAGAGGAACCGGCGGCTTCAACTTCGAGGGTGAAGTCGAATCTGCCAGTGATTCCGGTTCGGTCGACGAAGTGCACCCTCCTGCGCATCATCAGGCTTAGCCGGTTCGTAAGCAACGCCATCGAAGTCCTGGTGAACTGGTACCTTATGACGCCTGTGACGCCGTTGCCCTCATAGCGCCCCCGAAAGATAGGCTTCTCACTATTGTCGGATGCGGTCGGGGCCAACTTCGGCGCGCCCTTCGCGACCACAATTTCATACCCATCAAAATCCTTCGCTACCTGATGGCACACGAGTCCAAAGCGTTCCGCCAACAAAGTCACCATCATTTTTCGGTACTGATCTCCGGTAGTGTCTGGTGGCAACTTCGCAGTCACTGTGTAAAACTCAGTTGCCAGCCAAGACGGGCCTGACACTTGATAAGGCTCCAACTTGTATGCCTCCCGGACCAGATTCTCCAATGTCGTACTCTCGTAAGAGATCCGCGTGGGATCGCTGCTGCCGGGACCACCCGAAAAGGTCCCCCATGTTTTCTCCCTCGCTGGCTTTACGGAGGCGACCTCGAAATGGGCAGGCAGATCACTCTGTGCAATGCCAAAACCGCACGCAAGGGCACCCAGCTCAATCCAGTGCAGAATTCTCTTCGCTGTCGCGAGGCCATCGCAGCTCAACAGTTGCCTGTGCATAGTCTGGTACGATCTTAACGCTGTTGGTGAAGAGTAGGCTTAGCGGAAAGAACCTTCCACCAGCCTGGACCGCTCCGGTGTAGTTTCCAGAAACCCGTTCCAGCCGTTATCGGACGGAAGCCGGGGCACCGTTGGAACCCAACATCCGTATTCACGATCCGCCCGGTAGCGATGGTAAACGCTGCGGCGCAGCGAGGATCTGTCCCGCTGTCTGCCCGACAAATGTCACCAACGAGCGTTATACGGCCAAGAACACACGCCATGGATGCCGGGTTTTCACTACAGGACTCGGGGTTGACCTCGGCCGAACCAACGGCCGACGCTTGCCTTACCAACCAAGCCGAGGAATTTAATGAATCGGGAGGGTTGGGGTGTGCACCAAACGATCACAAGGAGATTGGCATGCTCGTGAGTGATCGGAAGCACAAACATCTCTCCGCTATCGCGCGGAATTCGGTTGCGGTCATCGCGACAGTGATCCTGGCCCTGAAGATCGCTGCTGCTCAAAATCTACCGCCCGCTGATCCGCCTACGCTGCCCGGAACTTCAGCGATCCCGCTCCCAGAATTACGCGGTCTCAACTTGTTCTCTAGCGCCGTCGTCACAGCCGAGAGAGCGGGGCAAGTGAGTGACGAGCCCACCGCCGGCTTTGCCGGTGGCCGCGATGCCGTTGAGCGGCCATCGCTTCGATCCGGGCCCCGGCGCATCACTCTTGAGCAGGTGAAGCAGTCGGCTAGTCGGATGGTAAGCCCGCTCGCGTACATGAGCCACCTCTCCGTCGAGGCAGCCAAACAACACCGACTCGGCGTACAAGCCGACTACTTTCCAAAGTTCGGCGCGACATTCATGAATCTGCATACCACGGACTTCCTGGGCCAAATCGTGCAGGTTCGCCGCCCGTTAGTTGGCTCCGTGACGCAAGTCCCCGTGCAGATTATTAATCAGAACCAGACGACTGCTGCTCTTACTTTCGTCCAACCGATCACTCCGCTCTTTGCGGTTCGTCAGGCCGTGCGGATTGCTCGCGCGGACGAGCGCATCGCCATGGCAAAGGCTGCGGCTTCCGTTTCGAAGAACGCACGTGATACAGAGATCGAGGAGACCTATTTCAAGCTCCTCATTGCTCAGCGACAATTGACATCGGCTGAGTGGAAGCTCGCTAGTGGTGAGAGGCGGCCACTCTATGCCTCCGTTGCCGCCGATGTGGTCCGCGTATCCGAACAGCAGACGGGGACCATGGAAGCCAGGAAGGCGTGCGATAACGCAACCGCTAGAGTCAGAGAACTAACTGCCTCCTTAAACCGCCTCATGGGTTGGCCAGACGGTACAGACTTGGAATTGACCGTGCCTGATCCACTGGTCGAGAATATTTCTCTCAAAGAAGTCGCAGACAAACCCGCCGCCGTGAACCCTGCCCTGGTCGAGGCGGAGCAGACAATAGTTAAGGCGCGTGCCGCATCCAGTATCTCGAAGATGGCATATTTCCCTGAGGTGGCGGCGGTCGGGGGATACCTGTTTCAGAACGTCTTGCCGGCCGTGAACAGTAACTTCGGGTATGGAGGTGTGATGGCGTCCTATACCCTCTTTGATTTTGGCAAGCGCGAGCATGCCGTGAAGGAGGCGCACGTGCGACTCGAGATGGCCGAAACAGCATTCCAGTTGACCAAGGCAAAGCTGGCAGCAGACGTCAAGAAATCGTATTTTGACCTGGAGCGGTCGCGTCAGCTTAGTCAAATAGCACAGAAGATGGGCTCATCCGCGGCCTTGCTGATCACGGTGAGTTCCAATTCGGAAAGTCTTGAGATAAGGGCGGCCCGTGCCGATGTGGAAGTCGAGATGCTTGAAGCTGATTTCGCACATCGTCAAGCGCTCAACCGCCTGAAGGGTCTGATCGGCCCGGAGTAATAGGAGTGGACAAGACAACCCGCATGTGAGATTCATGCACGAAACACTATTCTTTTGCGAGCCGCTTACCCGGTCGGAAGCATAGGCTGCTAAAACCCGCCGGTATGGTCTCGCCTATTCCGGCGATGAGCAGGGGCAGGTGTGGCACGGCTGAGGGAGGGACGAACGATGAGTACCGCGGAGCAACGGCGAGTTAAGCGGCGGTTCGTTTTGCCAGGATTTCCGTGGGCTGGTCAGTTCCCAACTCCAGAGGATGCTCGCGCTTATGTATGTGAGAGATGACAATGTTTGATCTGTGGCAACTGGCACAAGTCGTTGGGCTCCCACATCAATCGAATCCACAAAGTTGACGAAACGTCATACAAGCAACAATTTGTGGAGTTGCTTGCCGCCGCCGGGACATTACGTCAAAAGCGTCCGGTCCAACGAAACCGATATCCTGGCGGATGGGCTCACGATCGTTGGACCCGGCATGGCGCCTCTGGAAGTGATGCTCTCGGGCGATGGCAGCGGCGTGAGGGGTATGGTCCGCGATAAGGACCAGCGGCTCGTCGCGGGCGCGACCGTTCGTGTGGTTCCAGACCAGCGTTCCCGGCAGGACCTCGATCAGCAGATCACCACAGACCAGAGCGGCGGATACGAGTTCAGCAGTCTCGCGCCCGGCAAGCACAAGGTGTTCGCCTGGGACGATGTTGCTCCGAACGCATGGTACGATCCCGGCTTCCTCAAAGACTACGAAAAGCAAGCGGAGGCGGCAGATCTCAGTCCCAAAACAAAAAGCCAATATCGATCTGCGCATCGGAAATTCCGCCGGAAGCGCGGTAACGAATACACAGAGTTATGCCGACTGGGTTCTAGTTCCGAACGGCCCGCTCGCAAGGGTATCGATGGCGGAAGAGGAAACGGGTTAGCGGAAAAAACCGCCAACCAGGCAGGACCTGCTCCGGGTGTAGTTTCCGGAAGCGCCGGTTTTCAACTCGCTATCCCGAACTGCTCCCACTCGCTCCATTGCCCTGAGTCGTGGTGCAACGAGGCCGTGCCGCATCCACCGTGCGTCCTTCTTCTGCGGGCAGGCGACGAGCGCCCGCGGAGTAACCCGGCGCGTTCAAAAGACTGGCTGCACGATCGCCCGCAGATCGGCGGCAGTAGATTCCCCAGCGCGCACGGTGACCCGGACCGCTTGGCTCAGCAGGGCGGCATCGAAGGTAGCGGCGTCCCAGGGCATGGGGCTGTTGCCCGCGAACGCGACCGCGTAATAGTCGCCGGGGCGCACGGCCGCGATTTCGTAGCGATCCCTGGCATCGCAGGCCGCTTTGACGAAAAAGCCCGGACGGCGGAAGGCGGCATCGGCGGGCACTAACACCGCTCCGCCCGAGGCGCAATTCTCCGCCACGCCGCGCACGACTCCGCCGTGGCCTTTGTAGACCAGAGTAATTGGAAGGCTCCCCGAAATAATCTCCACCTCGGGCGCGGACATCTCGGTCCCGCCCACGCGGATCGAGTCCAGATAATAGCCCGCCGGCGCAGGCCCCGGGACAATGCGGTAGAAACCGGGATAGAGGTCTTGCATTTGAAAGGTGTCATCCTCCCTGCCGCGTCCGAAGCCCGGAGGTGGCACCTCGCCCATTTCCGAGAAGGCGTCCAACAACAGGCGGCTGGGGCGCTCCGCTACAGCCACCCCAGGAAACTTCGGCGCCGGCGTTCCTTCGGGCCGTTCGACGATCACCTGGCCGCGCAGGGTGAATGGCCGGCTGAGACGCAACTTCAGGGCTTCGCGATCGCTGCCAACCATGTCGATCCAATCTGTAGCGCGCAGGTGACCGTCTGGCTCGGTATCGTTGGCGGTGATACGCCAGGAGCCATCCGCCAGCGGAAGCTCGAAGGAGCCATTGGCGGCGGATTTGGCGACGGCGCCAGGGCGGATTTCGGCGGTCGCGGCGACTTCCACGCCGCGGGCTGGCGTGCCGTCGGGGTTCAACACCACGCCGCGCAGCATGTGGACCGGGGCCATCTGAAGCTTGATTTCGAGATCCGCATTCTGATTGCCCGGCCAGCACCTGGAGTTTGGTGGCGGCATCGTGAACGGTGACGCCGGGATAATAGGTGAGCGCCCAGCCGCGTTTCGGGCCGGCTTCCGGGTCGGGATCAGGCGGCTTCAAGGTAGAGAGGGGAACCACCGCCAGACGGTAAGCGCCGGGGCGATGAAGGCCGCCCATATCGAACTTCCCCTGGGCGGCGGTCATGGCCATGTCCAGGAAGCCCGGGGTGGACAGGAGGATGAGGGCGCCGGCCACGCCCTCCCCGCGCGCATCGAGCACGCGCCCCGCGACTCGCGCGAACGGTACCAGGCGGGTTTCGAGCGTCACCGGAATTCCGGCGCTCACCGGGAACGAGCGCGGTCGCGCCTGCTCATCTTCCGAGAAGTAGCCGGGCGCCGTGTAGCGAGCCGCGTAGACGCCGTTGGTGACGTCCGCAATGCGGAACCGCCCCCGCGCATCGCTGGTCGCCGAATAGACCGATTTGCCGGCCTGTTCGAGCGTCACCCGTACACCGGCAATGCCGGCGCCGGTGACCGAGTCGGCCACCGTACCTTCCACCGTTTGCGCCGCGGCCGAACCGGTGAACAGGGCAAGCAGCAACCAGCCCACGAACTTCATCCTTATTTAGAAACCGATTCCGAGGATCAAGTTCCATGGCATTCGTCTTCGGATAATCGGACTGGCAGCCAAACACGAGAGAAGAATTTGGCACGCATCCTTAGGGTCCACGCAACAATAAACGCTCACCAATAGTCGCGATAGCTACATTATCTACGGCTGCCAATGTCGCTTCATTCCACTCGCAGTAGTAGGCTTCGCCAGTTTTAATGGGCATTGCAGCGGAGCCGATCCCTGTTCCGATCGCTCGGCGGTTATGTTATAGTCTCGATTGTGATGCTTGTGCGGTCGCAACTATAACATTATGAGACCTCTCGCCTTCTCGCCAGATTCGTTGCGGAAGCTGCTGCTCCACGACAAAATCGCAACCCTGCCCGATCTGAAACGTGCCCTCGGCACCGACGTAGACCTCACTGTCTTCCGAAAGCTCAAAGAACTCGATTACGTGACCAGCTATTCTCATGGCGGCCGTTTCTACACTCTTCGCGAGATCGCCCGTTTCGGCGCCGATGGCCTGTGGTCCTGCGCGCCGGCCTGGTTCTCTCGCCACGGCACCCTGCTGGCCACCGCCGAGGCGTTGATCCGTAGCTCGGCGGCAGGATATTTTGCGGAAGAACTGTCGGCGGTCCTGCATGTGGGAGTGCAAGATGCCTTACGCCACCTTGTCCAGCAGAAGAGGATCGCCCGGGAGTTGGTCTCCGACCTGTTCCTTTATGCTTCCACTGATCCAGCCGTTCACCAGCGACAATCTCTGACATGTCGGAGCAACCAGTCCGTTCCCACGGTGATTGATGCCAACCGTTTGGAAGTCTCTCCCGATGAGATGAAAGCCGCCATCATCTTGTTCTACAGTCTTCTGGACGAGCAGCAGCGCCGCTTGTACGCCGGCCTGGAATCCATGAAACTCGGCCACGG
Organism: uncultured Solibacteraceae bacterium; assembly: GCA_963815475.1. GTDB lineage: Bacteria > Acidobacteriota > Terriglobia > Bryobacterales > Bryobacteraceae > Sulfopaludibacter. The sequence continues at coordinate 6,971,610 of CAWFHD010000003.1, forward strand.
CGGCGACAGCGTGCTGGCCGAATTTCTTGGCCTCGATCCGCACACCATCGCCCGCGGCCGCCACCAATTGCTGGATCAGGATGTGGCGGTCGGCCGGATCCGACAGCACGGCGCCGGGCGCAAGCCGGTGGAAAAAAAACGCCCGAAGTAATCGAAGCCATCGAAATCCTACTGGAACACGACACCGCCGGCGATCCCATCACCGGCATTCGATGGACCCACAAGACGCCCGCCGGAATCGCCGAACTGCTGCGCCAACTCGATATCGAGATCTCTGCCAATACCGTGGCGCGGCTGCTTCACGATATGGATTTTTCCCTGCGCGTGGACCGCAAAGCCATTGCCACTGACTCTAGCCCGGACCGCGACCAACAGTTCCGATACATCTCGTCGTTGCGTACTCGCTTTGAGCGTCAGGGACTTCCCATTATCAGTGTCGATACCAAAAAACGAGAACTGGTTGGCAACTTCAAGAACCATGGCGTCAAGTGGGATCGCACACCGGTGCGCGTCAATGATCACGATTTCCGCTCCGATGCCATCGGAGTCGCGATCCCTTATGGGATCTATGACCTGCTCGCCAACCGAGGCTCGGTCTTCGTAGGTGTCTCGCACGACACGGCAGCCTTTGCCGCCCACTCCATCGCCGGCTGGTGGAAGCGCGACGGCGCGGACCGCTACCGCCGCGGCCGGCAGTTGCTCATCCTGGCCGATACCGGCGGCAGCAATAGTTGCCGTACCGGCGCCTGGAAAACCGAACTGCAAAGTCAACTCTGCAACAGCTTTGGGCTCACAGTAACGGTTGCTCACTACCCCACGGGCGCTTCCAAATGGAATCCCATCGAGCACCGCCTGTTCTCCGAAATCTCCAAAAACTGGGCCGCCGAACCTCTCGACAGTTACCCCAAAGTCCTGAACTTCATCCGCAACACATGCACCCGAACCGGGCTCGCAGTCTCGGCCCACCTCGACCGAAGGCAGTACCCAACCGGCACCTCACCCGATCCAGAGCACGTCCGCCGCCTTTGCATCAAACGACATTCGACCCTGCCAGCCTGGAACTATACGATTGCCCCAATGTGAATCTATTGTTGCGTGAGCCCTTAGTCCAACCAGGATTGAGCTCCATCTGTTTTGTTTCGGACAATACTCTCGATATGTGGGCTCCTCACACATTACAAACCGGTTGTGGGCCACACCAAGCCGAGAGGAACTCCCGACTTTGGCGACGGGGTTGTGCAACAGCGCGGAAACCAGTAGCAGGGTTGCAGCGAGCAGCAGTAGGCGTCCATTTTGAACTCGAGATTTGCAAACGCCGTGGCAGCCGGCGAACATCAGGCGATGGTGTGGACGCGCAAACCGAAAATCTCCACCAGACTGCCAATAGTCCACCAAGTCCAGATAGGCGTGGGATACGCTGACAGTGTGGCGAACATGGGACCATCGATTCGAGGTCGCGGGCCGCTCCGTTTGTGACGAAGGCAGTGCAGCCGAACGCTTTGAGGACGGCGGCGTGAACCTGCCCCACTACCGAGCCTGCGCCGGCTTTCGGTTCCAGATCCTGGACCACGGCGATTCTGGGCGGCGGCAGTCGGCCCGCCAATCGGTGCGGTCATGAAACGACCCCCCGGTCATCGGAGGATCGAACAGATGGACTTGGCTTGCGTATTTCGAGCGGAAACGGGCTGTAGACTATGCTGAAGACTCAAGCGGGGTCCATGCCCAACATCACACGGACCATACGTCGCACTTCGGCGAGCTCGGCATCGGAATCACCGCGCTCCCGTTCGGCCAGCGCCCAACGCTCGATTGCCGCCAACAACTGCGGCGCGTCCGGGTGGCACATCAGGCAATGACTGGGACGGTTCGGCAGTGCGGCTGGCCCCGATGGCAGGTACTGCTGCTCCTCCGATGTGTACTCCTGCACGCAGCCATCGCAGATGTACGCACGGGGATAGTCTGACGGCGAGGAGATGAGCTTACCGACTGCGGGTTGGGCTTTTCCGCAGAAGGAGCAGTGCAGGGTTTCGGTGTTGGAGCGCGACATAGGTATTCAGGCGGAGTCCAATCCCATTATGGAGAGGGCCAGGCGGCAAGCTCGTCCAAGAAATACAAGGGAGTGCCGATGCTGCGACTCCGCGATAACCCATTGCTCGATGGTGTTCAGCAGTTCCGGGGTGCGAGGATCGCACAGCCGGCAATGTCCCGTATCCGGTGGTTCGGGCGGGCTCGAAGGATGAGAGTCATCCATCAGGATGGAATTGCAGACCGTCAGACACTCGTCGCAGATGCGGACATTGATATCGGAGGGTGAGCTGACAAGGCGCTCCACCACGCCCTCCGCTTTGTGGCAGAAGGAGCAGTGCGTGGTATCAGGTTTGGCGGACCGCATATCTGTTAGACGCTGGCCGTCGGACTAAATAAGCAACCGGCGGCCGCTCACGCCTTCATGGTAGCGCGACCGCGTGTTTTTTCGGCGTATGACGAGTTTGGCACACCGAAAAGCCGCGCGGCGCCTGCCGATTACGTCCGAGTACCACATCCGAAAGGAAAGGCCGGTGGCTGCTGGCCGGGTCATGGATCGGAACTGCATCTCCAGGGAGCATATCCGTGAAGGAGGTCCTTGGGTTCAATGTAACAGAGTCAAAAGACCGTCCGAGCTCCGCTCGGATTGGCAGGCGAAAGCGCTACCCCACCCAGCGCATCGAGTAATTCATGTCACCTCAACGCCCGCCCGTTCACAACTCTTATCTCACAACTATGGTGGCGATGCCGGTGCTGTTTTTGCCTCCGATAGTCACCACAACGGGCACGGCACTACCCGAAGTGAGATTCACTGGGAGCTGGGCGTTGATCTGGAGCAGACCGATTACCGAACCAACCGGAACAACCGCGACAGGAGAAGCCACGGCCAGGCCGCCGATGGTTACGCTGACCGGCGCTAGCGGCGTGACCATTCCGCCACTCACGAACTGGCTTTCGGTGGGCGCCGGCAGAGTGCACGGGCTAGTCGGGGTGGAGTTGCACGATGTCACGCCGAAGCCACTGGCATATATCGCCACCCAGGCGCCTGCGGGAGCCGGATTCTTCGCGCCATTCACGGAATAGTCGTTGGGGGTGACGTTGGTGTTGATATTGAGGACGGCGCCTTGCCCGGAGGAGCCCAGCGTGAAGATTCCAGGATCCGTTGCAGCGACGCTCACCTTGAATGGGGCAGAGGGAACACCATTGAGGGACACAACGACACTTACGGTGGCGCCGCTGGCCGTGCCCGGCGCCACCGCCAGGGGCACGATGCCACTGACCTGTGTGGGGCTGGTGTATAGCAACGGGGCGATTTTGCCGTCGATCAGGACGGAAGTGTTCGTTCCTCCCACGCCCAGGCTGGCCGGCAATGAGGAGCCCGAGAATTGGGTGACGCCCGCGGGTCCCAACCCTGTGCCGTAGATCGTGATGATTTCGCCAGGGGACACGACGCTTGGGTTGTAACTGGCGCTGTTGACCACTGCCCAAACCTGCGGAATTGTTGGGTCGTAAACCGTGAATGTCGCCGGGGTCGACGCCGCGGCGGCGGTAGGGGTCATGACGACGATGGGCAGACTCCCCGTAGTGGACAGCAAAGATGCCGGGATGGTGGCCAGCATGGTGGTGGAGTTGATTACCGTAATGCTGGTGAGAGGAGTGGTCAGGGAGGTCATTCCGCTGACCGCGGTGGAACCGGACGTAAAGTTCGTGCCGGTAATCGTCACTGTAACCGGGTTCGTGCTTCCTGCCGCAGCGCCGGGCGGCCAGATTCCATCGGTGGGCGCAATTGTGGGTATCCCGGAGGTGACGGCCAGAGTCACATCGATCACTACACTTTTATTGAGGGCATTCGAGGAGGAAACCGTCACCGTGCCTTTGTAGGGCGTGGCGGCGGGCGGCACCCCGGTGGCATCGGCCGCAATGGTCAAGGTTTGGGGAAGGCCGATGAGCGCAATGCTTCCAGTGGGAGATGCTTTCAGCCAGGCGCCGCCTGAAACGGCTACCGTTACTGTCAACGGATCGCCGCTAGTTGAAAGAATGATCGGCGAGGACTGAACGATCCCGGCATTTCCGGTGGTGTAAGTGAAGGCGACCGTCGTGTTGCTGGCAGACAACGACGCGGGCGGGTCACCCACTACTATCGTGACGTTAATGGTTTGCGGGGTGGTGGCAGCCAGCGCGCTAACTGTAATGTTGGCAGCATACGTGCCGGCTGGAAGGCCCGTGGGGTTCGCGTACACCTGAAGGCTGGCCGGTGTCGTCCCGGAATTGGCGGAGACGATCAGGCAGGGCGCTGTGCACGGAAGCGGCTGGGTGACGGCGACCGTGAAAGCCACGGCGGTCGTCCCGGTGCTCTTGATCGACAGCGTCTGCGATGAGGGCACGATGCCGCCTATCTGATACTGAAAGGTGAGCGATGCGGGAGCGACAGAGATGTTTGCGCCTGCGGCTTGGCCACGACCCAATCCCACGACTGCGAGCAAAGCGACCTGTTTCAGAAGGCGAATCCGTTTCATATGGTTCGTCGAAACCCGCAGTGGCGGGCTTCACATCAACAGATCGACCATTCGGGAAAAGATTATGGAGATTTAAATCTGTTTATCTTTATCGGACTACCTCAGGTCGAATGGCGGACTGAAGTCCGCCGCAGACTAAAGTCTGCCCCATAGGGTCACTGTTCTAGCGCGCCAACTCCAGCAACCGATGCAGCTCCTCATTAGTTAACACGAGCGGATTGGCTTTCATGCTGCTGGCGTTGGCCGCCTTTTCGATCACCGCTTCGGCATCGCCTGCGGTCACTCCGTAAGTTCGCAACGGGGGAATTTCGAGGCGATCGCAGAGGCTCGCGACCCAGATGGCTCCTTCTTCGGCGGTGGCGTGCGCGCGGCCGGTGATCAGGCGCGCGATCTCTTCGTAGCGGAAGAGCGCGCGGCCCGCGGGGTCGCGCTGGCGCAACGCCCGAATGTTCGCGGACATGGCGTGCGGCAGAATGGCGGCGCAGACTGCTCCGTGCGGGGCGGGGAACATGCCTCCGATGGCCGCGGCGAAGCCATGCACCGCGCCCAACCCGGCATTGGCCAGGGCCAATCCACCTAACAGGCTGGCCATACTCATCTCATCCCGCGCTTCCCGATTGTGCCCGTTCTCCCAGGCGCGCGGCAGGGCCGCGGTGGCGTGCCGGATGCCTTCCATGCAAAACAGGTCGGTCATGATGTTGGCGCGCAACGAAACGTAGGGTTCGATCAATTGAGTCAGGGCATCGAGGCCGGTGGCGGCGGTGATCTGGGGCGGCAGATCGAGCGTCAACTCCGAATCCACAATCGCCAGGCGCGGTAGCATGTGAGCGCTTCGAAGGCTGGCTTTGACGCCATGCTCCGGCGACGCGAGCACGGCGTTGCGCGTGACTTCGGACCCGGTGCCGGCGGTTGTCGGAATGGCAATGCACGGCGCGGCCGGATGGGACAGCGGCTGGCCGCGCCCGATCACTTCGAGATAATCCAACGGGTCGCCCGGATTGGTCAACAGGGCGGCCAGTGCTTTGCCGGAATCGATAGCGCTGCCGCCACCGATTGCGATCACGACGTCGCAGCCGGCAGCGCGCGCCATTTCCGCGCCGGCGCGGATGGCCGCGATGGTGGGCTCTCCCGCGATAGGGAACGCGGCGTAATTGAGCGCGGCGACGAGCGGCGCGGCGCGCTCAGGCGAAGCTCCTGTGACAACCAGCGGGCGAGCGCCGAGAGAGCTGGCGGCCGCCGCGGCGTGGCGGGCTGTGCCGGCGCCGAACAGAATCCGTCCAGCCGTGGCAAACTCGAAGTTCACGGTTTACCAGTCCTGGTCTGGCGGCGAGACGCTGCTGTAGACCGTGCGCGTGCGCGGTTCGAAGAGCCAGTCCGCGACCGCGGCGTTCCAGGTGTTGTAGTGCTCGGTCTCTTTGTGTTTGGCGTGGCCCTCGGGGCTGCGGTAGGCTTCCATGAGGACGAAGCGCGTAGGGTCGTCGGCCTGCTGGATTACATCGAAGCGCGCCACGCCGGCCTCCTCTCGGCTCTTGGCGGCGTTCACCAGGGTGGCCTTCTTGAACTCTTCCAGATGCTCCGGCTTAACGTGTATGTGGACGTGAAGAATATGCATAGGCCTCTCTGTTGATTAGTCTCGCGTAAGACTCCCGATGCGCGCCGGGAAAAGCGGCGGACGCACCGATTCCGATTTCCAGCCCAACAAGAATTCCACCGCGCCGCCGCAGACGCGCCCCTGACAGGGGCCCATGCCGCAGCGGGTGTGGAGCTTGGCTTCGCGCCAGTTGGCGCAATCGCGCACGCGTCCGAAGGTAACGTCTTCGCAGCGGCAGACCAGTGTGTTGGGCGCGGGCAGTTGGCGCAATTCCGGTCGGAGGGCGAAGGCGCGCTCCAGAGCGACGGCGAACTCTCGCTGCGAATTGCGCGATGGGAAGAGCGCGCGCGCCGCGTCAGGACGGCCGGATGCCGCGAGGCCCGCAATCTCGCCTTCCACTAGCGCGAGGTCGAGGCCTCCGATGCCGGTGACTTCGCCCGCCGCATAGACATTCTCGACGGAAGTGGCTTGATGCTCATTGACCGCTACGCCGCTATGGCGTAGACGGCAGCCCAGCATCGCGGGGAGTTCCAGATTGGGAATCAGGCCGAAGCCGCAAGCCAGGTAGTCGCATGGCTCGTCCCACTGCCTGTCGCGCCGCCGCAGCGTCACCGCCTCCAGTTTTTCGCCGCCGTGCGCTGCCACGGGCCAACAGGATGTCAGGTAGCGCAGGCCGGCAAGCGACGCCTTGAGCGCGAGTGCCTGCGCCAGCTTCGAGGGATGGCGGGCCAACTGCAAGCCGAATCCGATGACGGAGGGGTGGCTCGCCTGTTCAGCGATGAGTTTTACTTTGGCCCCGTGGTCGCGCATGTACTTCGCGACGGCCAGCAGAAGCGGTCCGCTGCCGGCGATCACGATTCGCTTGCCGGAGATGGGGAGTCCCGATTTCGCGAGGGCTTGCAGGCCGCCCGCGCCCATCACGTTGGGAAGCGTCCAGCCGGGGAAAGGAAGGAAGCGCTCGCGGGCGCCGGTTGCCAGGATGAGTCGGCGATAAATGAGGTCGCTCTCTTCCAGAGTGAGGCGGCCGGGTTCCGGCGCAGCGACTACTCTTGCGCCGTTGAGTCGAGTGACGGTATGAGTGAGCCAGCGGGCGGTTTCGGGCGCGATGCCATGAATGCCGGCTCGCCAGATTTGGCCGCCGGGATTCGGATTGTCGTCGATCATGGCGACGCTTACGCCGGCTTCGGCGGCACGGCGCGCTGCTGCGAGACCTGCGGGACCTGCTCCCACGACGACTACTTCGAAATCAGGCATCGGTTCGGACCTCCATGCCTTCGGCGCAGGGGACTTGGCAACTGCGGCAGTGCTCGCGGCCGTCGATGGTGACGCGGCATTCGAAGCAGATTCCCATACCGCAGAGAGGGCCTCGGGGTTCGCCGGTTACGGAGCGCCGGTAGACGGCTCCGGCTTGGGCTACGGCGGTGGAGACCATGGAGCCGGCGGGGACGGTGATGGGGCGGCCATCGACGGTGAGGCGGAGGTTACTCATGGTGGTGCTCCGGCGCGGTGCGGGTCGGCAGGTAGGGCTCCTTCGGGATGGAGGATGGGCGGTTCGTGATTTGGTCGGCCAGCAGACGGCCGGTTGCCAGGGAGGTGGTGATCCCCAGGCCTTCGTGGCCGGTGGCGAGATAGAGGCGCTCTTCCACGGGGCCGATGAGCGGGAGTTTGTCGGGAGTGGCGGCGCGGAAGCCGGTCCAGGTCCTCACCGCCATCAGGTCGGCGAGTTCGGGCATGTACTCTTCGCAGCGGCGCAGCATTCGCGACAGCATGTGCTGCTCGATGGCCGTGGTTTCCGATCCGAATTGGCGGGACGATCCGAGCAGCACTTGCCCGGTCCTGCGCGGCTGGGCGTTGAAGGCCACGGAATCGGTGGTAGTGGAATGAGCGCTCTTCAAGTAGCCGAGTTCCACCAGCACATGGGTGACGAAGCCCGGATAACGGTCGGTGATAAGAAGGTGGCCTTTGCGGCGGCGGACGGCGATGCCCGGTGTGAGCTGGGACGCCCAGGCGCCAGTGGCGTTCACGGTGATGCCGGCGGCGATGAAAGATCCGTCGGCCAGAGTGATTCCTTCTCCGGTGATCGCGACGGCGCGGTCGCGGCGCAGTTCGATGTCGCGCAGCAGGTATCGGGCGGCACAGGGTGGATAAATGACGGAGTCGTCCGGCACTAACAGGGCTCCCGCGAGCCCGGGTCGCAGATGGGGCTCGGCCTCCGCGAGCTCGCGCGGTCCGATGATTTCGGCGCGAACTCCGATGCTATCGTATACGCCTTTCTTGCGCTCCACTTCGAGCATCTCGTCGGCGTCGGCGGCGACCCAGAGGGTTCCGCACGGCAGATACTCGACTTCGGCGGGAAGCTGGTCTTTGAGCGCGATCCATAACTCGCGCGAGTAGCGAGTGAGCGCGATCTGGGCGGGCGAATCGTCCATCACGACGATGTGGCCCATGCCGGCCGCGGTGGCGCCGCCGCCGACAGGACCAGGCTCCACCACCACCACGGAGAGCCCGGCTGCGGCACACTCGGCCGCACAGGCCGCGCCGACGATTCCGCCGCCGGCTATCGCTACGTCGTAGGTTGTGCGCATCACCGTCGAATTCCGTAGCAGAATGGATCCCGTTCGTCGAGGATCAGATCGGCTTCGGCATTGACATACGCGAAGCCGGTGATCGAGGGATAGATTTGTGTGTCGACAACGGACACGGTTCCTTCAAACACGCTGCCGACGATGCTCTCCTGACGCCACACCTGGCCCGGCTTCAGTTTGCCATCGGCGTACAGGCAGGCCAGTTTGGCGCTGGTGCCGGTGCCGCACGGCGAGCGGTCGTACGCCTTGCCGGGGCAGAGGACGAAGCTCTTGCTATCGGCGCGGCCGTCGGTAGGCGGGCCGAAGAGCTCGATGTGGTCGATTTCGCGGCCGTCGCCGCCGCTGGTCTTTTGCGCTTCAATGCCCTGGCGGATGCGCCACGCGAAATCGGTGAGCTCGTCGAGGCGATCGAGCGAAAGCTGCTGGCCGTGATCGTGACACAGGAAAAACCAGTTGCCGCCCCACGCGACATCGCCATGGACGAGCCCGATTCCCGGGGCATCCACCGGAACATCCTTCGCGCTGCGCCAGCTTGCCACGTTGCGGATGGTCACGCTGCCGTTGGGATTGAGTTGCGCGTCCACCGGTCCGCAAACCGTATCGAGGCGACAGGCGCCGTGCTGAATGCGGCCCATGTGAGCGAGGGTGACGACCATCCCGATTGTGCCGTGTCCGCACATATTGAGAAGCCCGACGTTATTAAAGAAGATGACTCCGGCATCGCAGGATGGGTCGGACGGTTCGCAGAGGAGCGCGCCTACGATGGCGTCGTTGCCGCGCGGTTCGTTGACCACCGCTGAGCGGAAGGTATCGAACTCGGCGCGGAAGCGGGCGGCGCGGTCGGCCAGGGAGCCGGCGCCCAGGTCGGGTGCACCGGAGATGACGACTCGCGTGGGTTCGCCGCCTGTGTGGGAATCGATGATGTGAACTTTATTCGTCATAGGGAATGCCGGCCGGTGAAAACAGGGTGGACGTGTGTTTCGGTTAGCCTGCGGCTGCCAGTGGAAGGACGGGGCGAGTCTTGATGGCGTGGCGGATGATTGCGAGAATCTCTTCCCGTTCGGCTCCCACCAGCGGCAGGCGGGGCGCTCTGGTCAGTTCCGATCCAAGGCCGGTTTCCTGCATGGCGAGTTTGATGTACTGCACCAGTTTCACTTTGGTATCGAGGTGCAACAGCGGCGTGTACCAGCGGTAGAGTTCGCGGGCTTCTTCCCATTGACCGGTGGTGGCGAGGTCCCACAGCGCTCGATTCTCGTCGGGGAAGGCGTTGACAAGGCCCGAGATCCAGCCCTGCGCGCCCAGGAGGATGCTTTCCAAAACCAGGTCGTCGACGCCGCCGAAGAGAATGTAGCGCTTGCCGGTGACGTTGATAAGGTCGGTGATGCGGCGAACGTTTTCGGAGGATTCCTTGATGGCCACGAGATTTTCGACGTCTTCCAATTCGTGGAACATTTCGGGCGTGATGTCGACACTGTACGACACGGGGTTGTTGTAGGCCATCACGGGAAGACTGGTGGCGGCGCAAACGGTGCGGTAATGGGCGAGCGTTTCGCGGTCGTCGGACTTGTAGACCATGGCTGGGAGGACCATCAAGCCATCGAGCCCGAGCTTCTCGGCATCGCGCGCGAAGCGGCAGGCCAGCGCCGTGGTGTACTCGGCAACACCCGTGAGAACCGGGATGCGGCCGGCGGCGACGTGCTTCAGTTCTTTGAGGACCGCCAGTTTTTCCTCGTACTCGAGGGCGGTATTCTCGCCGACGGTGCCGAGCAGGACCACGCCGTGAATGCCGGCGGCGATCATGGCATCGAGATGTTGAGCCGTGGCCGCAAGGTCGAGAGCCTGGTCTGGGCGAAACTGCGTGGTGATCGCGGGGAAGACCCCTTTCCAGTTCACATGCATGGTTAATTTATAATCTATCAAACCTAGTCCAAAGACTACCGACTCCCTTAGAGTCGCGGCTCGGATGGGTTGTGCTAATGCGTGGATGCTGATGATTGTCAATTCGTGGAATGAGTGGGACCCGCTTGAGGAAGTGATCGTCGGCTCGGCCCATGGGGCGGCGGAAATGGGGTTCGAGCCTGCGTTTGGACCTTACTATCCGCCCGGCGAGTCAGCTGGCGAATGTCGGGGGACTCCCGTGCCGCAGTCTCTTGTTGACGAGGCGGAGCGACAACTCGACCACTTCGCGAGCGTTCTGGAAAAACTCGGGATCAAGGTGCGCCGCCCTGATCCGATCGACCTCAGCATTCCCGTGACGACGCCGGATTGGAAAGCGGACGGCGGCCACGCCATCGCTTGTCCCAGGGACGTACTGCTGATCGTGGGAGACGAGATCATCGAAGCTCCGATGGCGCAGAGGGGGCGTTATTTTGAATTCCGGGCTTACCGCCGACTTTTGAAGGAATACTTTCGCGGCGGCGCGCGTTGGACGACGGCACCCAAGCCGCTTATGGGCAGCGACCTTTATTGCGATGCCTGCCGCACCAGCGATGGGACGTTCGATTTCAACTGCGGACCGCTGCTGACCGAGTTCGAGCCGGCATTCGATGCGGCGTGCTTCACTCGCTGCGGGCGCGACATTTTCTGGCAGCCTGACCTGGTGAGCAATGAGTTCGGCGCGGAGTGGCTGGGCCGGCATCTTGGACCGGACTTCCGCATTCACCGCGTGGCGTTTCGGGAACGCACTCCCACTCACATCGATACCACCTTGGTGCCGGTGAGCCCGGGCTTGGTGCTGACGAATCCGGATCGCCCTTCCATCGACAGTGGGCTGGAGATCTTTGCGGCTAACGGCTGGCGGATGGTTCCGGCCCCTCCGTCAGTGAGGACGAGCCGAGCGCCGGCGCGCGACGTGAGTAATTGGATTTCGATGAACATCCTGATGCTGGATGAGCAGACGGTGGTGGTGGAGCAGGCGGAAGCCCCGATGATGGAGTTGATGCGATCGCTGGGCTGTGAGGTGATCGCGTGTCCCTTCGACCGCGTGTATCCATTCGGCGGAGGCTTTCATTGCTGTACGGCAGATGTGCGAAGAGCGGGCAAACTGCAGTCTTACTTCGCCCGATAGAATTAGGGAATGCCATACAGGGCGGTCTTGGTTGGTTGGGTTTTGGCGGTTGGCCTGCATGCGGCGGCGGCTGTTTCGGCGACTGAAGATGCGGCAGTGATCCGGTTGGACAACGGGCTGGTGTCGCTGGAATATTCGAAAGCCACCGCGATGTTTCAGGCGATCTACCGCTATGTGGACGGCAAGCGGCTGCCGGTGGCGGTGGGTGAGGACGCGTACTATTGGGACAGCGTGTCGACGCCCGATGTGGCTCCGGCCGGCGTGGAGATTCCGTCCAACCACAACTTCCGTGTGCACCTGAATGCGCAGCCGCCGCGGCTGGTAGCTTCGGCGGAGCAGGCCGAGATCATTGCGCCGGCGCGGCACAATCGGTGGTTTCTGTTCGACGTGGAACTGCACTATATTTTGCGGCGCGGCGATGCTGGTTTCTACGCGTATGTGGTGATTCGTCATCCTGCGGAATTGCCGGGGACGTCGATGGCCCAGATGCGGCTGGTATCGAAGACGGTCACCGACGGGACGTTCTCGCAGTTCGTGATTGGCGGCGAACGGATCAAGACCATCGACCGCAGCGAAAAAGAGAAGACGCTGATGAACGCCACGTTCCTGTTGGCGGACGGGACCATATCGACGAAATATCAGAATTCCAGTTATTGGGCGGAGACGCTGGTATATGGGCACGCGGGCGCGCAGTTGGGGCTGTGGAGCATCACGGCGTCGCCGGAATATCACAATGGCGGGCCGCTCAAGCAAGGTCAGACGGTGCACGACAATGTGCTGCTGCGCGTGATCACGTCGGGCCATTTCGGCTCGGCGAGCGTGAACGTGGCGCAGGGCGAGGAGTGGAGCAAGGTCTACGGGCCGGTGTTCACTTACATCAATACGGGTGGCGACGTGGCGTCGCTGTGGGCGGATGCGCAGCGCCGTCAGCAGCAGGAGGCAGCGAGTTGGCCTTATGCATGGGTGACGAGTCCGGAGTACAGCAAGCAGCGGGGCACGCTGAGCGGCACGTGGAAGTTGCGCGGCGAGCAGGCGCGGGCAGGCGCATGGGTGGTTTTGTCGCAGCCTGGTACGGGCGAGAATTCCGATTGGACACTGCAAAGTAAGGGCTATCAGTTCTGGACACGGACGGGGTCGGACGGTAAGTTCACGATTCGCAATGTCATTCCGGGTAAGTACACTTTGTACGTGAGTGGGGCCGATCAGGCGGAGCAGTATATGGCCGGTGGACTTGAGATTGCCGCTGGCAAGACGACTACGCGCGATGTGGAATGGTCGCCGGTGCATCACGGGGCGACACTCTGGCAGATCGGCACATTCGACCGGACCGCGGCGGAGTTTCGCGAGGGCGATCAGGCTCGCGACTTCGAAATGTTCAAGCGCTACCCGAAGGATTTTCCCGACGATGTGACTTTTACGGTTGGGGCCAGCGATCCGGCGAAGGATTGGAACTATGCGCAGTGGGCGCTCTACGTGAAGAAGCCGGTGTGGACGATCCGGTTCGCGTCCGATGGCCGGGCGGCGGGCCCGGCTACGTTGACGCTGGCCTTTTCGTCGGCACAGCCGCAGCGGGGTGGAGTTACTAACTTACAGGTTAAGGTCAACGGTAACTTAGTGGATACCGTTCACTTACCGAAGACCGGGACGGCGGGGTATCGTGGAGGCGCGCAGGATTCGCCGTGGAATGTGCGGACGCTGCAGTTCGACGCGGGATTGCTGCATGAGGGGATGAACGAGATCACGCTCGGGCATGCGGACGCGCGGCGGATTCAGGCGGACGGGAATATTACGGGTACGGTGGGGCAGGTGATGTACGATGCGATCCGGCTAGAGGTGGGTCGGTAAGATACCGACTCCCTTACGGTCGCGGCTCGGAGACGGGTGCGCACGTTGGAAAAACGGGCACGCGGTAAGTCGGGCAGGTCACTTACTCCCAGCGGAGGGCTATCGTGGGGTCGACCCTGGTGGCGCGGCGGGCGGGGAGGTAGCAGGCCAGCATCGTGACGGTTCCTAGCAGCAGGACCATCCCGACGAAAGTGAGCGGATCGACGGCGCTGATTCCGAAGAGGACGCCGGCAAGGAAGCGTGTGAGGAAGAAGGCTCCGAGGGCCCCCAGCGACAGACCGGCCAGACCGAGCGCGATGCCTTGGCGCAGCACCACACGCAGCACGTCTGCGCCACTTGCTCCCATGGCGATGCGGATGCCGAACTCACTGGTGCGCTGCGCCACGGAGTAGGAGATGACACCGTAGATCCCGATGGCGGCCAGCACCAGCGCGACGCCGGCGAACATGCTGAGCAGCAGAGTGAGCAGTCGCGGGCGCGATTGCACGGCGGCGATCACGTCATCCATTTCGCGGACCTTGCTGATGGGGAGGGAAGGGTCGAGCGCGTGGATGGCTTCGCGCGCCGGGGCAATGAAGGCGGACGGCTGGCCGCGAGTTCGAAGCACCAGGTAGCCCGCGCGAAGGGCTCCGCCTCCGGCTTGCCAAGAGGGTCGATAGAGTTCCGTGCCGGTGGGTTGATCGACGCCAGCGTTCTTGACGTCAGCGACCACGCCGACCACGGTATGCCAAGGGGCGCCGGCGCCGCCAGGCTGCATACGATGGCCGAGCGCGCTCTGGTTCGGCCAGACGGTGCGGGCCAGCGATTGATTGACGATGATGACCCGAGGCGCGTCCGGGCCGTCGTGATCGTCGAAATAGCGGCCTTCGATCAGGCGGATCCCAGTGGTCTCGAAGTAGCGCGGGCCGACGGTCTGGAAGAAATCGATTTCGATGGCGGGGCGGCCGGCCGGGGAGACGTAGCCTTCGATCGGGGTGGTGTTGGCATCCACGCGGCGCAACGGCGGCAGGCCGGACATCATGCTAACGGACACCACGCCCGGAAGGGCCGAAACGCGCTGCTGCAGATTCGTCCAGAACTGCGTGACGCGGTCGGCGTTGGGATAAAGCGCGCCGGGGAGGTTGGTGGTCATGGTCAGAAGGTTGTGGGGATTCAAGCCGATCTCCACCTGCTGTAGTTTCCAGAAGGCGCGAATCATGAGGCCAGTGCCGATTAAAAGGACCAGCGCGAGAGCCAGTTCGCTCACCACCAGCGCATGGCGGAAACGGGTGGCGGAAGCGGTGGCCGTGTTGCGCGAGGTGGCAGAGCGCAGGGTGTCGTGCAGATTGCGCGCCATGATCTGGGCCACCGGCGCCAGGCCGAACGCCACGCCGGTCGCGATAGAAAGCGCGAGGGTAAAAAGCAGGACGCCCCAATCGATTCCGATTTCGGAGACACGCGGGATGCTGCCGGCATTGCTGGCGGTGAGAAGGCGAATGCCTCCGAAGGCGATTGCCAGGCCGAGCACCGCGCCAGCCAGGGACAGCATCAGGCCTTCCACTACGAACTGGCTCAGCAGTGTGGTGAGCCCGGCGCCGATAGCTTTGCGAATGGCGATCTCGCGGCGGCGAGTCTCGGCCCGAGCCAGCAGGAGGTTGGCGACATTCACGCAGGCGATCAGGAGCACGAACGCGACAGCGCCCAGGAGCACGAGCAGCGCGGGGCGGGCGCTGCCCACCACTTCTTCCTGGAAGGGGAACATGGAGACGCGATGGAGGCGCGGGTCCAATCCAAGATGGTTGGCGGAGCCTTCTTTTTCGATGCGGGCCAGCACTGCGTGCATCTCTTCGCGGGCGCGCTGAATGCTTACGCCTGGTTTGAGACTACCGATGACGTAGAGGTAGTGGCTGTACGCGCTGGCTGGTTTGGCAGGGTCGATCTGGACGGGTCGCCACATATCGGGAGGGTCGGGCTCGCCTGGGGGAAATTGAAAGCCGACAGGCATGATGCCGACGATGGAACACTTGGCGCCACTGAAGAGGACTTCGCGCGTAAGCAGCGCGGGGTCGGCGGCGAACGCACGCTGCCAGAGGCCGGCCGAGATCACGGCGGCACAGGGAGCGCCGGGCCGATCGTCCGCGGGTGTGAGGAGTCGGCCACGCAGGGGCGCCACGCCGAGCGATTCCATGAGCCTCCCGGTGACAAAGGCGACGGTAGGGCGAATGGGTTCCTGGGCGCCGGTGACGTTGGTGCCGCCGATCAGCCAGGCATCAACCGAGTCGAATGATTTGGCTTCGCGGCGCACGGCGAGGAACTCCGGGTCTGAGAACCAGAACTTGTTGTTCTGGCCGTCGGGCGGCTGGGCGCTGGCGGTATAGAGTCGGACGAAGCGGCTGGCATGGACGTACGGCAACGGCCGCAGGAGCACCGCGTTCACCACGCTGAAGATGGCTGTGGTAGCTCCGATGCCGAGGGCGAGGCAGAGGATGGCCGCAGCGGTGAAGCCGGGATTGCGCAGCAGAGTGCGCGCGGAGTAGCGCAGATCGCGCGCCAGCGATTCCAGTAATCCAAATCCGTTCATGGTGTAGACCTCTTCACGGAGCAGGGTCGGGTTGCCGAACTTGCGATGAGCAGCGCGGCGCGCCTCATCGGGAGACATGCCGCGCGCGATGTTTTCTTCGATGTCGATGGCGAGGTGGCAGTGAAACTCATCGAGGTGGTCGGCGTCGGACTGTCCGCGATGCAAGAAACGCCGCCAGCTCATGATTACTCCTCGGCGGGGTGCAGGATGTGGGCGATGGCGCGGGCCAGGCGGTCCCATCCGGTGGTCTGTTCCACAAGCTGCTTTCGGCCCAGGGGCGTGAGGCGGTAATATTTCGCCCTGCGGTTGCTCTCGGTAGTGCCCCAGAAGGACGCGATCCATTTGCGATCTTCCAGGCGATAGAGGGCGGGGTAGAGGGAGCCCTGTTCCACCTGGAGGACGTCCTCGGAGCGGCGTTCGATGGCCTTGGCGACAGTGTGGCCGTGGGCAGGGCCGAGGGCCAAGGTCTTGAGCACGAGGAGATCGAGAGTGCCTTGGAGCATTTCGCCCTGGAACGGAGGTTTGGTTCGCCTGGCCATGGAAGATACGATACTACACTAGACGGTCGAAAGGAAGATTGGATAGGAATATGGTGGATTCGGTGGATATGGGGGCGGCAGTTATCTAGAACGTCCTACTGGGCGGTCAGTGGAAGATGTCTCGCACACCTATCGAAACGAATAGCGCTCCGATGCCTTCCCCCGGTTGGCGATTGACGTTCCAGGCATAGCCGGCGGTGATGTTTGCGGTGCTGGCGAATTGGACGCGGACACCTCCTCCTGGTCCCATGCGATTGCCGCCGAATGCGCCTTTGGCCGGTCCGATCCAGGCGGTATCGAAGACAGCCACGGGTCCCGCCGAAACGATATTGAGGTGGTGGAAGAATGTGTCCAGGGTTCTGCGGACAAAGGCCATGTCATTAGAAGCTTTGATGGCGGCGCGTTGCTGATCGATGGCATTGAAATCGGCCAGTACGACGGCGCCGGCGGTGTCGACGGCGGCCGCGGCGGCTTGAATCGCAGGATCCTTCAATTGCGCGTTTACCTCTCCCACACAGGCGCTCTGCACCGAGCCGAGGTCGTCGGAGGGCGGCAGCAGAGCGGCGAGATTGCCGTATTGAGAAAGGCTGCTGACGGAGAGCGTGTTCTTTACATCCCAAAGGGCCGTCGCGATGCTGACGGTGCAATCGGAGAATTCGGATTGCAATCGATTGGGGTTCGCGGCCTGGGCCTTGGTGACGGCGTCGTTCAGGACGTCGAGCCGGATTTTCAGGCCGGGCAGGCGCTTGAGCGCCAGCGCGAATTGCGGATCTTTCCAGGTGTAATAGTTCTGTTCCACGCTGGTGGCGGTGCGAAGCTGCGCGCGGAGCAAGCGGTTAAACTCCGGGTCGGTGCTCACGTCCTTGGGAACGATGGGGTGCGATTTCACCGGGTAATACATGGTGAGATTGATGCCGGCGAAGCGGTCGGCGCCGATGCCTTGACCGGTGAGATAGAATCGGTTCGCCGGAATGGCGCGGATCACCGGAACATCGCGGATTTGCCACGAGTCGCCCGGCATGAAGTACCCGTCGCCGTTGCCGCCGAAGAAGCGGGCCGCCAGAGGTATGGCATGCGGCACTTGAATCAGGCCCACCGTAAAGCGGCTCTCCACTTCGAACGGTTTGTGGTCGCCGATGGGAATCCAGAAATCGTCGGCGACGTCGGCGATGTGCTTTCTCCAATCGATTCGCGCGGAAGGTCCGATAGCGCCGAGTTCCAGGCCGTAAGACGCCGAGAGCACATTGAAGCGGAGACGAGACGACAGACCAGCGAACGCCTTCAGCGATCCATAGCCGGCGTTGGGAATTGTGTGGAGCGGCACGAGCGCGGTGGGCTCCGTGCTTTGCATGTTGCCGCCCTTCAGCAGACCGCCCAGCCGCAGCATGATGTTGCCTTTCCAGAAGGGCCGCGTGGCAACGTCCGCCTGACCGGAGAGGTCCGCCAGATTCAGATGGGCTGTGCCTGCCGGCGCGGAATCGTTTTGATAATTCAACCGCCACGAGGCGTGTTGGATCCGGCCGAGGCGATCGATGGAGCCGCTCATCGCGACCGCGAGAGTGTGTTCGGCGTAGGATGTCTGCCCACTGGCGGTGAAGGTTTCGAAGAAAGGGAATACGCGGGAATGGGGAGTGACTTCGAGGCTGCCACCCCCGAAGAGGCCATCGGACCGGTTATAGCCGCCGGTAGGAACGAAGTGAAAGGGGCTGCCCGTTTCGGTGAGGCCGGCGGTGGTCTGGGGCGAGTTGCGGGCGGTCTCCTGAGACTCGGCAGCGCCGCCGAGGAATTTGGGTGGCGCTACGGAGTAGATCCGATAGATCAGATCGAGCGTCTTCGCGGCGGGGTCGCAATTCTGCACATAGACGAGTTCGATGCGGACCGCGAAGCCGCGAGTGTCATCGGGGACAAAGCGCTCGCGATTGACTAGGCCGAGCGCGTCGGCACTGACCAGCTTGTAAGTGAACGGCTGGTTGGCGAGCTTGGCAGTCAGTTGCTGCTGGAGGGTGGCACTCTTGCGGCCGATCGCATAGAGGAAATGGAACGGGTCGTCTACGGTGATGTGGACGATACGGTACTGCTCGGTCTCGAAATTCGTACCCGCTTTGCAAAGCAGGATACCGCCGTGCTGAGGAGTCTGATCGACGATCAGATTCGAGTTGGAATATTCCTGAGCGGCGCCCAGGCGCGCCATCACGAGTAACAGCAGGTAGCGATGCACGCTACTTCAGTGTGTTTTGAATGATGTTATCGGCGACCGGTTGGGGCATGGTTCCGGCCTGCGCGGCCTTGGCGGCTTCGGCGGCGGGTCCAATGGCGTGTGCCGTCTGCTCCGGAGTCAGGCCATTAGCGTCGGCAACGGCTTGCGCCTGCTGGTTGAGCTTGGAGGCCACGAAGACGCAAAGGTTGACGATGGCGTCGCCAAATGGTTTGCGCGGGTCGTCGCGCTCGTAGAGTATGAAGGTGATGGTCCAGTTGACGGTGACATCGTCGGTCTGCTTTTCGAGCCCGAATGTGATCTGCTTGAGGCGGTCGGGTGTGTTGATGGTGAATTGGACATTGAGGACGATCGGCAGCGGTGTAGCTTGGCTTCCCATGCGAGTCTCCTTGAGCGGTTGAGTTATGCTATCACACGGCGAAACGCACCGACTCCCTTAGAAGCCGTGAAATATTGTTCCGGCGTCGGATTGGTTGAGGCCGCGACCGGTCCGTTGCCGGAGTCGCACCAAACATAAGTAAAGAGATAAAGAGCTGCAACTCTACTTATATCTTGGACTCTTCCTCAACCTCGGCGAATTGACTGCGCAGCGGAGTCTGCGCCGCGCGACGCTAAGCGATTGATTCTAAGCACCTAATTCTTGATTTCGCCCTGCATCTTCCGCACGCGAGTTTCCGCCCCGTCTCGCCTATGCCATCGCCGGGTTTCGCCAGATCAGCCGCACCCATTGCATGATGTTGTATGTCAGGCATGCCCACAGTAATTCACTCCCCGCTTTCACTATGCCCCGCACTCGGAACTTTCGTACTCTCAATTTGTCTTTGATCCACGCGTTCGGAAACTCCGCCACGGCTCCTCGTTGCCGATAAATCACCCGATACTTTTCCTCTTCCATCTTCTGGCGAAATGCCGCCACATCTGCGTGCTCTTCCAACCGTATCGATACGATTCGACCTCGCTCCGAATTCTTGGGGCAGCACTTGGCACCGTATTGGCACACCGCGCAATCCTCCCCCCTGGCTTGATACTGCTGGTAAAGGTCCCCCCGTTTCCGATTCTTCCGTAATGCCTTCAACTGACAACCCGCCGGGCACTCCAGCCACTTTCCGTTGTCCACTATCCGGAAATGATAGGGCGCAAACTCTTCAGCGATCCCCAACGACTTCATCGCTGCCGCGCTGCGTTCTTTCGAGTCCGGCAGCGATCCCACCAGATCGATCTTCTGTGCCGCACACTCTACTATGTTGTCCCGATTCGTGAATCCCCCATCCACCACCACCTGCGCCGGTTTCCTGCCCAGATTTTCGGCGACTTCTTCCAGTGATGCCATCAGACTCTGCGCGTCGCTGCTGCTCTGGCTCAGGTGCGCTCCCACGATGATCTTGTTCTTTCCCTCCGTGCTGATCTGCGCGTTGTAGCTGGGTGCGATCGCGTTGTCTCCATGCTTCATCAATCGCGCTTCGGCCTCCTGCCGGCTCACACGCACCTTAGCTTTCTCTTCCGCGCTCGCCTTCTCTGCCTGCAATGCCGCCATTTCTTTCAGCGCCTCTTCCAAGCGTTCGACCTGCTCCCGTGCCGCTCGTGCTCGCGCCGCCTGTCGCCGTCGATTCCCCGATTCTTCTGTCCGCGGGTCGCCCATCTGCGCGATCATTTCCTGCGCCTGTTTCAGACGCTCCCGCAGCGTCTTCTCCCGCCGAAAACTATCCGCTCCTGCCAGCGCTCGGATCTTGCTGCCATCGTGCATCACCTGCTCCAGGCTCAACACTCCGGCCTCCTCCAACATTGCCAGCAACTCGGCAAACAACTCATCCAGGGCTTGCCGATGCTCCACCCGAAAATCTGACAACGTATGATGATTGACTGCCGTCAACCCGCCCAACCACTGCAGGCCGGGTTCCCACTGCATCATCCCTTCGATCTCTCTGGCCGAACTGATTCCTTCGCTATAGGCATACACCCACACACTCACCAACAACTGCGGGTCCCACGCCGGCCTCCCTGCGCAGCCTCGACTGGTGCGCACAGGTTCCAGAAAGCGGCTCAGGTCCAGTTTTTCCACCAACCGCCAGATAGCACGCGCTTTATGATCGGCAGCGACCAACTCTTCCACGTAGATCGTGACCATGGTGGTTTGTTCGCGGTTCACCGTGCGCAGTTTGGGGGACCCTTTGGGCCTCGGCCGGGCTGGTTCCTCGGGAAGGTCCAGCAATATTGCCTGGGTGGGTGTCTCCATGAATTCATTATGAAGAAATACCTTCATAATGAGAAGCACTTTATGCTTCAGTCCCCATTTTTTCACAGCTTCTTACGGTCGCGGCTCGGAAAAACACGCCGGTGGCTTCGACCACCGGCGCTACTTCAGCGCAGGAGGGCGTTGAAGAAGAGCTTGAAGGTCAGGTAGCTTTGCGCTCGATATTGGGGGCGCAAGCCGAAGAGGATGGCGTGGCCGGTTCCGATGGGGGCGTCGATGAGCGAGGCTTTGCCGGCGATCACCTTCTCACCTACTAACCAGCCAGAGGCCAGCAGGCCGGAATCGGGATAGTGGGCCACCGCGGCAAGCTGGGTATCCCAGGCGGGACTGTGCTCACTCCAAATGGTGAGATCGGCGGGGACTCCGTAGGATAGCGGGCTGTGAGTGTCGAGCTTCACGTTGAGCAGTGAGCCCGGCGAGTAGAACTCACTGGCGTTGCCGCGTGAGACCACATTGCGCGCGGGCACTCCGAGCTTCGAGATGGCGTACTCGCTGGCGTCGTTGAGGAAGACCAGCGTGCCTCCGGCGGTAGCGAACTCCTTCAGGGCCGCATCTCCCTTTTCGCCGACTCCACCGGTGTATTCGGCGGGCATGGCTCGCGCGCCGTAGCCGTTTTCGATGGCGTTGGCGGCCTGGTCGGGGAACACGATGACGTCGAACTTCTGGTGGAGTGAGCCGGCCTGCAGGTCGGCATTGTGAACGGTAGTGTAGGCGAAGCCGAACTGTTCCAGCAGCCATCGCGTCCAGCCTTCATCCATGTTGGCCATCCACGATTGGTAGAGCGCGACGCGCGGGCGTTTCACCTGCTTCCAACCGTCGCGCGCCTGCAGGGAAAAGTCACCGCTCGCGGGATCGCGGTAGACGGGCGAACCGTCCTTCCAGGCGTGGTTCACCACCATCCAGGTATCGGTGTCGGCCGCCGCGAACACCGGTCCGGTGCGGGCTGCTGGGGCCTGCCACTCGCCCGAGACGGGAACGGCTTTGTCGACGGTCTTCACGTCCACGCCGAACAGCAGCGGCAACGTTTCGGCGGTGGTATCGTAGGGGCGCTTGGGCGGACCGCCTGGATACAGCCGATCTTCGGGATAGTGCTGGCGCTCCAGCAACGCCTTCGCCCAGCCGCTGTACGGCTGGTGCATGGAGATCACGGCGCTGCCGTCGCTGCCTTTGCCCACTTCCACCTGCCCAAAGCGGAGCGTCTCCACCAGCTTGCGAGTCGCGCCCGGATCACGCTGTTCCACCGAGATCACGAAGCCCCACAGTTCGTTGCGCGCCGTCTGGCGTTTGGCCACCCGGTAGAAATTGCGCAGCAACTCCTCGCGATGCAGGGACGCGTTGTACATGACGGATTCGAAGGCAATCAACTGGTAGTCCATGATGTCGCGCAGACGCCATGTGCCGCCCATCCACGGTTCGAGGTAGTTCCAGGAACGCTCGCGCGGATTGTAGCCAAGGCCATTGGAAGTAATCTGATCGTCAGTCATGGTGATGGGCGATGCCAGGCGCGCACTGGCCGATTCGGTGAGCAGGCGCAGACCGCCGTGGAACGACTGGTAGTGGCGCGAGGGCGACCAGAAATCGTAGATGCCGTGGATGGCGACGCCGGTCTTGCCTGCGGCGGTGAGGTCGGTGGCGATCATCAGGCCGAAGAGGTTCATCTCCTGGCTGAGGATGGGGTCGATGTTGGGCTCGATTGGGTCGAGCCATGGCGGCACGAACAGGCGCGAGGCGTTGGAGCCCTGCTGATGAACGTCGTAGACGATCTCCGGATGCCAGATGTTTTGCAGCTTGACGGTGTTGCGCGTTTCGGGCTGCGAGAAGATGTACCAGTCGCGATTGTTGTCATGGCCCACATACTTGTGCCAGAGCTCGGGCGGCTGGCTGCCTTCGAACGGCGTGCCCAGAGTCTTGCGGTACCAGCGCGTGACGATATCGACGCCATCGGGATTCTGCGAGGGCACCAGAAGAAGAATCGTGTCCTTGAGAATGGCGCGATGGTGCGGCGTGTCCTCGGTGATCAGCTTGTAGGCGTACTCCACGGCCGTTCCCGTGGAGGCGAGCTCGGTGGCGTGGATGGAGCAGGTGATCATCACGATCGACTTGCCCTCGAGGAACATCTTCTCAGCCTCGGCGTCAGTGGTCTTGCGCGGATCGGCGAGGCGCTGCTGGATCGCGATGTAGCGGTCCAGGTGACGGAGCGTTTCGGGATCGGCGATGGTGGCGGCGATGAAGGGCCGGTTGTCGGCGGTCTTGCCGATTTCCTCCACGCGGATGCGGTCGCTGGACTTGGCCAACAGTTGGAAGTAGCCGACCACCTTTTCCCAATCGAGCGCGGTTTTGTCTTCGCCCATCTCGTGGCCGAAATAACTTTTCGGGGTGGGCACGGCCGCGAAGGAAAGCGCGGCGGCAAGCAGGAAGCCGAGAATACGGGATCTCACGGGGATATTCTATCGTTACCGCTCGAACTTCAGAAGCTCTTGGAAGGAGTGGGCAGGGTTGGGCACGCCGGCGGCTTGGGCGACTTTCAATTCGAGCGGCGTGAAGGGTTCGACGGGGTATGTCGTTTCGCGCATCACGGCTGCGAGTTTCTGCTCGAACTGCCGGTCGAGTTGAGTGGGCGAGACGTCGTGAGTGCTGCGCAGGAACCAGACGATGCGGATGTTGGGATCGGCGAGGGCTCGATCGAGGGCGCGCGGCGTTGCCGCTTCGGCGGTCCGAAGAACCGGCACCGGTCCAAGCTGGTATTCCATTCCGATGGGATCGGCATTCGTGCTGTCCACCAGGACTGCGAATGTTCCGGCCGGCGACGCGCGGACGATGCGCGCGGCGAGTTCGGCGACGGGCATCGGATACTGCTTGTTTCGGAATCCTGCCAAATTGAAGTAACTCCAAATGCCGGAGACGCAGAGGACGAGCAGGGCGGCGAGCACGGCGAATCCGAGACGTCGATGCAGCGATGCGCCAGTCACGATCAGCATCAGGAAGATCGGGTATAGAAAGATCATGCGGGCGGGGACGAAGGGGTAGGAATTCCACCGCGCCACTCCGATGAAGCCGATTACTGCCGCGGGGGCGGCGACCGACACAAGGTCGGGGCGGCGGCGCGCTCCGGCGATCAGGAGGACAGCGACACCTAATCCCACAATCGCGCCGAAGATGAGGACGGGGTCGGTCACGGCCTCGCCCATGGTGAACGAGAAGGCCCAGTAGGCGAGCTTCACCGGAATCTCGAAGATCGTTGCTCCGGTGAGGGCGTACAGGTTTCCACCTTTCTTGCCCCAGGTGGGCAGGAAGGTGAGGAGTCGGTAAAGCCAGGGGAGATAGAGGATGCCGACGACGGCGTCGATCCATAGTGCGTCGCGGAATTTCCGCCGCCAGAGGAGTTGGAGGTTGGTGGTGGCGAGGAGGGCGAAGCCGGGGATGGCGTGAACGTAGACTCCGATGGCAAGCCAGAGGGCGAGGAGTTTTGGGGAATGGGCGGAAGAACGGCCAGTGGCAAGACCACCGGCTCGACTCAGATATCCGAAGACGACGGTTCCGATCAGGAGCTGCAGGCTGTATGAGCGGCTCATTCTGGAATAGAGCAGCAGAAACGGGGAGAGCGTCCAGAGTGTGAGGAAGGCCCAGCGCCAGCGGTTGGGGAGTTCGCGCGCCCAAAAGCGGTCGGCGGCCAGGGTAGCCAGGAGCGCGAAGATGATCGATAGAGCTCGCGCTTGCACGGCCCAGTCGAGGCCAAACGGCAGGCGCATCCAATAATAGATAACCGCGAAGTATAGCGGCGGATGGCCGCCACTCGCCGGGATGTTGATGGAGTTGGCCAGCGTCCCGCGCAGGAAGATCAGCTCATCCGCCTCGTCGAACCAAGGGGATAGCATTCCTAACCTCCAGAAGTACATGAGCGCCTGTAGGGGCAGGAGGAACACCAGCGGCCGCTCCCGAATCCACTTCGCGCCGGGCGTCACGGAAGGGTTTCCAGGAAATGATCGATATCGGCGGGACTGATGTAGAAGTGCGGCGCGGTTCGAACCCATCCGGCCCGCGGAGCGGCGGTGATGCCGGCAGTTTTGAGACGCTGGACGATCGCGAGCGCCTCCAATCCCGGCTTGCGGAAGCTGACGATTCCGGCCCCGGTCTCGGGGGTTCGGCAACCGAGAAGCTCATAGCCGCGCGCCTGGACACCTTCAGCGATGCGGTCACCCAGATTTTGGACAACCGGGGCGATTTCTCCCGGCCCGACTTCAAGTATAAATTCAAGAGCAGCTCGTAAGCCGAAGCAGCCAATCGTGTTCAGCGTTCCACATTCATACCGGCCCGCATCCGGTCGCAATTCCATAGAGCGCGATGCGTAGTCATTGTAACCAGCTACGTTGGTCCAGCCGAACTCCACGGGATCGCAGTGTTCCTGAAGGGCTTCGCTGATATAAAGGAGGCCGCAACCTTCGGGACCCATCATCCATTTGTGCCCGTCGGCGGCGAGCGCGTCGATGTGGGAAGTGCGGACATCGAGAGGAAACGCGCCCAAGCCCTGAATCGCATCTACCAAATAAATGCAGTGGTTACGATGGCAAATCTCGCCGATTGCTTGAATGGGTGCGCGGTATCCAGTCAGGAACTGGACGAAGCTGATGGCGAGCAGTCGTGCTCCTCGGGCGGCTTCCTCGATGCGTTCCAGCGGGTCGTTCACGGACAGCCACGTGACGGCAACGCCCTTTTCTTCCAGCCGCTTCCAGGGAAAGTAGTTGGCGGGGAATTCCTCGCGGAAGGCCACGATCCGGTCGCCGGGCTTCCAGATGAGCCCCATGGCGATGGTGGCAATGCCCTCCGAGGTGTTTTTCACCAGCGCAATCTCTGACGTCTTCGAGCCGATCAACTTGGAAGCAGCGACGCGGACTCCTTCGTAGGCGCCGAGCCACTGGTCGTAATGGAAACTGCCGAAGTTGAGGCAGTCGTCGGCGAGGTTCCTCATGGCCTCGGCGGCCGGCCGGCACAGCGGCGAGACGGCGGCGTGGTTGAGATAGATGAGGCGTTCACGCACCGGGAAGCAGTCGGCATAGCGCTCCCATAGCGCCAAAGGTTTTGCATCCTTAACGTGCGTTTTGTCATTCCTTAAGGAGGTCATTCCCTTTACAATAACTGTATTGGCCCTGAGGAGGCATCTGATGCGAGTTTTATCCGCCGCCATCCTGACCTTGGCTTTCGCCACGGGCACTATTTTTGCGCAGAAGAAAAGCGCGAAGGACGATCCTGATCAGATCGGCAACCGCGACGTGGGTCAGTGTCTCAATTTCTTTTCGTATGAAAAAGAGATGGCTCTGGGCAAGCAGTTGGCTCAGGAAGTGGCGCAGCAGGCGAAGCTGGTAGACGATCCTCTGATCACCGAACGGGTGAATCGATTGGGGCAGAATCTGGCGCGCAACTCGGATGCGAAGGTTCCGTTCACGTTCCAGGTGATCGATGGGCCTACCGACGTGAATGCCTTCGCGCTTCCCGGCGGTTACATTTTCGTCTACACGGGGCTCATCAAGATGGCCGATGAGGAAGACGAGTTGGCAGGCGCACTGGCCCACGAGATCGCACATGTGGCTGCGCGCCACCTGACGTGCCGTGCCACCAAGCAGCAGATGATGAGCTATGGCAGCATTCCGTTGAGCATTCTGTTGCCGGGTTGGGGCGGATATGCGGCTCGGCAGGCTTCGGGCGCGGTGGGCGCGATGGCGTTCATGAAGTTCAGCCGCACCGACGAAACCAATGCCGATTACCTGGGAGTGCAGTACATGTATGCTGCCGGCTACGATCCGAACGGGGCCATTAGCATTTTCGAAAAGCTGGAGGCGCTGCAGAAAGAGCAGCCCGGCGCGGTGGCCAAACTGCTCTCGACGCATCCGATGGATTCCGACCGGATTGCGGCGACGCAGAAAGAGATTGAGCGCATTCTGCCGTCGAAGCCCGAGTACGTGGTCACATCGTCCGACTATCGGGATATGCGCGATCGCGTGATGAACCTGGAGGGTCGCCGGAAGGCCGATCCGAAGGACAATAAGCCCACTCTGCGGGTGAATCCGGGAGCGGATTCGGGCGATGACGGCCGGCCTACCATCAAGCGTCGCGATTTGATTGAGTAGCTGCAAGAACCAAGTTAGATTCGTGTGGATTGCTGTAATTGTGCTGCTGGCTGCTGCGCAGGCGTCGTCTGCCGACGCGGTTTTCGACTTGGCGGGGCAGGTCACTCCTTCGGGCCGCGCGTCCATTACACTCTTCGGCGCCAACAATCCTTTTCAGGCTCAAACCTTGAGCGATGAGAACGGACGTTTTCAATTCAAGAAGCTACTGGGCGGAACGTATACTATTTCGGTGTTTCTGCCGCTTCGCGGCGAAGCTCGGAAAACCATCGAGGTGGGGCCGGGGACCTCCGATTCGCATGGCCGTGTACGCGTGGACCTCCGCTTGAAGGAGTCGGATTTCGAGTATTCCGATTCGACTCGGCGACAGCATTCCGTGCGCGCGGGCGAGCTCACGATTCCCGACAAGGCCCAGCGCGAGTATGAGGACGCGGGCAAGGATCTCGCGCGGCACGATTCCGCGGGCGCGTCGCGGCATCTGCAGAAGGCGGTGGAACTGGCGCCTGAGTTCTCGGCGGCGTGGAATGAGATGGGCACCATCGCTTACCAGACGCAGCAGTTCGATCGGGCAGAGGAGTGCTTTCGCGAGTCGCTGCGTTTGGATCCCCGGGCTTTCGAGCCGCTGGTGAATTTAGGCGGTGTTTTGATCACTCTGCATAAGTTGGATGAAGCCTGGGAGTATAACGGCTATGCCGTGCTGTCGCGGCCCGACGATGCGCTGGCCAATTCGCAGATGGGGCTGACGTACTTCGAAATGGGCAGTTACGATCTGGCGGTGCGGCACTTGGAGAAGGCTCGGCAGGTGGATCCGGCGCACTTCTCGCATCCGCAATTGGTGCTGGCGGAGATCCATTTGCGGCGCGGGGAGAAGGCGGCAGCCGCGGAGGCAATGGAGGATTTTCTGGCGCACCATCCCGATTGGCCTCAAGCGGCTAAGATGCGGGAGAAGATCGCCGATTTGAGGGGAAAATGATTAGCCCCCTGGAATCGCGGCACAGATTAGTTCCCATGCCCTTCGCACGTGCTGCCCGGTGGTAGCGATGTTGCCAATCGCCAGCCTGAGCGAAAAGCGGCCGTTCAGCACGGTGCCGCTCATGAAGACTTCGCCGCTGGCGTTCACCGATTCCTGAATCTGGCGATTCTCTTCGTCAGTACCTTTGTAGCGGAAGCAGACCACGGAGAATGGGTGGGGCGCCGTGATCTCGAAGCGTGCGTCACTGCCGACCACGACGGCAAGTTCCTGCGCCAGGCGGACGTGTTCGCGAATGAGGGCGGCCAAGCCTTCGCGGCCATAGGAGCGCATGACAAACCACAGCTTCAGCGCGCGGAAGCGCCGGCCCAGAGGCACGCCGTAATCCATCAGGTTGATGGCGCGCGGGTCGTGGGCGGTGTACAGAATATCGGGCACTAAGGAATAGGCGCGACGTAGCACGTCGGGATGGCGGGTGTAGAAGACGCTGCAATCCACCTGGGTGAAGAGCCACTTGTGAGGATTGGTGACCATGGAATCGGCGTGCTCGCAGCCTTCGAAGGCCCAGTGGAACTCCGGCGCGACGGCGGCCGAGCCGGCGTAGGCCGCGTCCACATGCAACCAGATATCATGCTTCCGGCAGATTTCCGCGATGGCGGGGACGGGGTCGACACTGGTGGTGCCGGTGGTGCCTATGGTGGCGGCGACGCAGCAGGGCTTGAGGCCGGCGGCGATGTCCTGCTCGATCAAATGGGC
Organism: uncultured Solibacteraceae bacterium; assembly: GCA_963815475.1. GTDB lineage: Bacteria > Acidobacteriota > Terriglobia > Bryobacterales > Bryobacteraceae > Sulfopaludibacter. The sequence goes on from CAWFHD010000003.1 coordinate 7,000,649, forward strand.
GAGCGCGTCGGGGCGCATGCGAAATTCGGAATCGACGGGAACCTGGCGGACGTTCTGCTGCCCCATGCCGAGCGAGATGGCGCCCTTCTCGATGGACGAGTGCGACTGCTGACTGGTGTATACGATGAGGCCCGGCGAGGCGCCGCGGGTGCGGCATTCGGGATCGGCCTTCTCGCGCGCGGCGGCGATGGCGTGCATGGTGCTGGTGGAGGCGGTGTCGAGGATCATGCCGAACCAGTCCTTCGGCAGGCCGCTCCACTCGCGCAGCCAGCGCAGCGTGACCTCTTCCAACTCGACCACGGAAGGGCCGGACTTCCACAGCATGCCGTTGACGTTGAGCGCCGCGGCCAGCGTCTCGGCAATCACGCCGGGGGCCGAGCCCGAAATGCCGAAGTAGGCCATGAAGCCGGGGTGGTTCCAGTGCGTAGTGGCGGGGACGATCAGCTTTTCGAAATCGGCGAGGATGGTCTCCATGGGCTCGCCGTGCTCGGGGCCGCTGGCAGGGAGAGCGTCGGCCAGGTCGCCGGGTTTCATGCGGGGCAGGATGGGATAGCGGTCGGAGTGTTCGAGATAGTCGGCGATCCAGTCGATGGTCTGATGGCCGTGGCGGCGAAACTCTTCGGGTGTCATTGGTGAGAGATCATTTTAGCAGTGGGTCTAGGATTGGCTTTACTTCACGGTTACGATTCCGGTGGATTGCAGTTTCGCGGCGGCTTCCGGGGCGAGTTTCCAGTTGAGGTCGAAGCGGCCTTCTTCCACTGGATTCGCCAGGGACCCTCGGAAGAGGATGTAATCGCCGAGTGTGGAGAGCTGGCGATATTGCGAGGGGAGGAACGGATCGTTGCCGCGCGGGGGCGTGTTGGTTCCGGTCCACCATGGCAGGCCGGAGCTCACCAGCACGTAGCGGCGGCCCATCGGCGCGATGAATAGCAGGCCGTAATCGGCCGCTCCGGGCGATAGCGCAAGCGGGAGTTTGGCTGCGAAGCGCGCGATCACGGAGTTGGTCTCGGCGGTGCCGAACAGCACCAGGTTGGCGAAGTCCATGTCGATGTCGGTGACTTCGGAATCGGGTTTCACCGGCAGGTTGAGCATCAAGTGCTGGCGAGCGTTGGACCACGCGGCGGCCTGTTGCGCCACGCGGCGACGGTCGTCCAGTTCCGCTGCGGTGCGGGAGCCGAGCGTGCCATACACATAGATGTGGCGGTCTTCCACGGCGGCGGCGATGGGGCCTTCGGCGCCGGTGTGCTTTCCGGTAGGCGGCGCGGCGCCGAGCGCCCATCCGCGAGCGGTCTTGACAAAGGAGAACGATGCGGCCGGCGTAGCTGTGGCGCCGCGACCGGCAGCCGGCTTGATGCGGACCGCCGCGCCATCGATGGTGACCGCGGTCACCGGCCGGTCGAGCGTGATGGTGAAGGCGTCGAGCGCGCTGGTGGTCACCTGCACCTGATTGTTGGCGCGGCGCGCATCGATGGAGGCGAGCGTCCCCGGTGTGAGCCTGTCGATGCGCACCCAATACGCCGAGCCATACCGGAAGGAACGCGTCACGAATCGAACATGATCGGGAAAGCGATTGCGGCGGAACCTGCTGAACCACTCGAAGCCCGCGCCATCTTTGTAAGCGACGTCCCAGGTATTGTGGCGCAGCAGCGGATACTCGAAGTACTCCACAGGATCGTGCAGGTCGAGCAGGAGACGATGCAGGTTGCGAAGGGACTGGACCGGCACTACCGGATCGAGTTCGCCCTGCACAAGATGAATGGGAAGGTTGAGGGCGTTGGGCGCCAGTTCGTCGAGGGCGGGCTGAGGGGAAGGGCAGAGCGGCATCACGGCGGCCCAGACGTCGGGGCGGGTGAGAGCCAGGCGCAGCGCGCCCGCGCCACCCATGCCGATGCCGGTGAGATAGACGCGGTCGGGATCGATGGGGTATTGGCGCTCGACTTCTGCGAGCACATCGTAGACGTCCTTTTCGGCGATGCCCTGGTAGCCCATGGTGCCGCGAGAGAGTGGGCAAGCGACGAAGAAATCGGCGTCGGGCAAGGGCGGGCTGTAGCGCATGTTGATGGGGTCGAGCTCGCCGTATCGCCAACTGACGCCGAAGACCTGCTTCATGTTCAAGCGATGGTTGGATTCCTCTGAGTGAAGGCTGATGAGGAGCGGATACTTCTTCGCGGCGTCGAAGGATTTGGGGATGTAGAGAGCGTACGCCTGCTGGGAACGGTCGACATCGGAGGAAAAGGTGAGGGGAACTTGCGCCCGCAAGATGGAGGCGGCGAAGGCGAGCGCCAGCACGACTTGGCAAGCAAAGGCGCCGACACCCTTACTATCGCGGCTCGGAAAGATTAACCTTTCAACCACCTGGGAAACCACTCGCGAAACTCCTGTAGCCGCTTTTGGCGATTGGAACTGAGGGGGACGGAGAGCCCTCCGGTCTTGATGCCGCGCAGTTCCACGGCTACCTTCAGTATCGCTGGCTCGGGGAACTCGTGGCGCCAGGCGAGGAATTCGGCCATGCGACGCTCCAGACGGTCGGCCTCCGATTGGTTGCTGGTGCGGATGGCGCGCTCAAGCGCCGTCACTAGTTCGGGCACGGCGCCGGCTACTCCAGAAATGACACCGTGCGCCGAGGCGCGAATGGCATCGGCGAGAAAGGGATCGTAACCGGCGAGGATGCAGGCGGTGCGGCCCGCTACGGCTTGCAGGCAGGAGAAAGTTTGGGGGTCGCCGCTGGCGTCTTCCACGCCCGCGAAGCGGCCGGTTGCCAGCAGGCTGCGGGCGGTCTCCGGCAGGATGGCGGTGGAGTGAGCGGGATTGTTGGAGAGGAACGTCACCGCGCCGGCGCCCACCTGCGAGGCGAACTGGGTGTAAAACTCGTGCAGGTCGTCCTGCTGATAGCGATAGAAGTAAGGCGGCGGCAGCAGTAATCCGGCGGCGCCGGCATCGCGGGCCTCGCGGGCGAGCGCCACGGATTGGTCGAGCGTCGCACTGCCCACTCCCACCAGCACAGGAACGCGGCTGCGCTTCACGGCGAGGTACACCAGGCGGGAGCGTTCGTCGAGTGATCGGGAAGCGTACTCGCCACTACTGGTGAAGAGCGCGATGCCCGCCACGCCGCCTTTGGTGAGCAAATCCAGCAGCTCAAACGCGGCGCCAAGGTCGATGTCGCCCTGTTTGCCGAGCGGTGTGATGGCGGCGGCGTATACCCCTTGAATTTCAGCCATTTGAGCGGCGCCTGGGGTTCAATGTACCACACCACCCGTTGGCGTCATGGAGTGCTCGGACTGAATGGGCTTCACAGAAACGAAGTGCGTCGAGGCGATATCCAGGCCGCCTCCGGTCGGGCCAAAGGGCGTACCCCACCCAAGAGCATCGAGCTCCGGCAGGCATGCAACTGAAGAGCGGAGCCTCCCATCCCACCCCTCTACAATTAAGCTATGTCGAAGTGGCCCCTTGTTCTTCTGGCGTGTGTTCTGCACGCCGAGATTCATACTATGACCCTGCGGCAGGCCGTGGACCTGGCCGTGAAACAGAATCCCGATATCACCCTGGCGCGTCTCGACCAAGAGAAGGCACGCGCCGGCATTCGCGTAGCGCGCGGACCTTTTCTGCCGCGCGTGGTGGTGGGCAGCGGGCTCGCCTACAGCGACGGCTTCCCCATGAGCATTGAAGGCTCCGCGCCCAGCCTCGTGCAGGCAAATGCGCAGCAGTTCCTCTTCAACCGGCCGCAGAATTTCCAGGTGGCTCAGGCGCGTGAAGAGGCCCGCGGCGCCGCCATCGGCGTAGTCGGCAAACGCGACGAGGTGGCGTACCGCGTGGCCGCGCTGTACCTGGATGCTGAACGCTTCACGCGCATCGGCGGGCTGGCGCGCAAGGCCATCGATAGCCAGCAAAAGGTGCTCGACACCATTCGCGCGCAGGTGTTGGAAGGTCGCGCTCTTCCGCTGGCCGAGAAGCAAGCCGCGCTCGGCCTCGCTCGCGTCCGCCAAACCGTGGGCGACCTGGAGGACGCGCAAGCTGCCGCCGAAACTCAATTGGCGGTGTCGCTGGGGTTTCTGGCGGAGGATCGCGTCCGCACCGTCGAGGAGGAGCGCACCGCGCCAGCCGTGCCGGCATCCGAACAGGAGGCCATTCAGTCCGCTTTGGAATCGAACAAAGAGTTGCGGCAGCTCGAATCGCAAATGGCCGCCAAACAGTTCGAAATGCGCGGGGAGCGCGCCGCCCGGCTGCCCCGCGTTGACCTGGTGGCACAGTATGCCATGCTGGCCAAATTCAACAACTACGCTCAGTTCTTCAATAAATTTCAGCGCAACAATGGACAGCTCGGCGTCTCGTTCCAGTTTCCGCTTTTCACCCCGGGAGTAGGCGGGCAGATGGCGCAGACGGAAGTGGACCTCACCCGTCTGAAGGTGCAGCTTGCCAGCGCGCGGAACCGCATTGCGACTGACTTGCAGCAAGGCTTCCGCGATGTGAAGAAGGCGGAGAGCGCTACCGAAGTGGCGCGTCTCGATCTGGACGTGGCGCGCGCCCAACTCGACGTGGATCTGGCGATGATGCAGGAAGGGCGCCTCACCCTACGCCAGGTGGAGGAGGCCCGCATTGTGGAGAACGACAAGTGGATCGCCTTCTACGACGCCCAGTACGCCGTCGAGAAAGCCAAATGGAACGTGCTCCGTCTCAGTGGAGGTCTCATGGACGCGATTCAGAAGTAGTGGAAACGAAAAACGCTCCCGGCCTTCCCCGTTGAAGGCGGGGAGCGTTATTTGCTCTCCCATCGCGAAGCGAGCAAACTTATATTCCGAGGGCAACCGACTCCCTAACGGTCGCGGCTCGGAAACGACTGACCTAGCTGCAGCCGCTGGTTCCGCCGCAGTTGCCGCACTTATAGCAGCTCCCATTGCGAGTCATGATGGACCCGCACTCGGCGCACAGCGGAGCATCGGCAGTGACGGCTGAAAACGGCAGTACCTGCTGCGGATCGGGCTCGGTGGCCCTCAGCGTGGTGGTTTCCCCGGCTTCCGTCACGGCATACTCCGTGCCCAGGAATTTCGCTCCCAGCCAACGGAAAATGTAATCCATGATCGATTTGGCATAGGGAATCTGCTGATTCCCCGTCCACCCGCTGGGCTCGAAACGCACGTGGGCAAACTTGTCCACCAGGAACTTCAGCGGCACGCCGTACTGCATATTGAAGCTCACCGCGGTAGCGAAAGCGTCCATCAGGCCCGAAATGGTGGAGCCCTCTTTCGCCATGGTGATGAAGATTTCGCCCGGCGCGCCATCGTCATACATTCCAACCGTGATGTAGCCCTCATGGCCGCCGATGGAGAACTTGTGTGTGATGGCGCGGCGCTCATCCGGCAGCTTGCGCCGGACCGGCCGATACACCACCTTCTCCACCGCGGTTTGAGCCGGCGCCGAAGCGCCCGATGGAGCGGCGCCCGATGCCTTCTTTTCGCCTTTGCCCGATCCCGAACTGAGCGGCTGCACCTTCTTCGAATTGTCGCGGTAGATAGCCACGGCCTTGAGCCCGAGCTTCCAGCTCTCGGTATAGGCGTCCATGATCTCTTCTACCGTGCACTCTTCCGGCATGTTGATAGTTTTCGAAATGGCGCCCGAGATGAAAGGCTGCACCGCCGCCATCATCCGCACATGACCCATGTAGTGGATGGAGCGCACGCCGTTCTGCGGGCGGAAGCTGCAATCGAACACCGCCAGATGCTCCGGCCTCAACTCCGGCGCGCCTTCAATGGTGCCCGTGGAGTCGATATGGCTGACAATCTTCTCCACCTGCTCCGGTGAATAGCCCAGCTTGATCAGTGCGGCCGGCACGGTGTTGTTGACGATCTTGATCACCCCGCCGCCCACCAGTTTCTTGTACTTGATGAGCGCCAGGTCCGGCTCAATGCCGGTGGTGTCGCAATCCATCATGAACCCGATGGTTCCGGTGGGCGCGATCACAGTCACCTGGCCGTTGCGGTATCCGCTGCGGCGTCCCGATTCGTACGCGTCGTCCCAGCACTGTTGCGCGCCTTGAGCCAGCGCGGCCGGAATGTTGAGCTTGTTGATGTGGCTCACTGCGTCGCGGTGCATCCGGATTACTTCGAGGAACGGCTGCTCGTTCACTTCATAACCGGGGAAAGTGCCCACGGAATCGGCAACGCGCGAACTGGTGAGGTACGCCTGGCCGCACATGACGGCCGTGATGGCGCCCGCGAAATCGCGTCCCTGATCGCTGTCATACGGAATGCCCATCGACATCAGCAGCGCGCCCAGATTGGCGAAGCCCAGCCCCAGCGGGCGGAAATTGTGCGAGTTCTCGCCAATCCTCTGCGTGGGATAGCTGGCGTTATCGACAATAATCTCCTGCGCCAGGATCATGGTGTCCACCGCGTGGCGGAACGCTTCCACGTCAAACTGTCCGTCCGGTCCCACAAACTTCATCAGGTTTAACGATGAAAGATTGCAGGCCGAATCGTCCAGGAACATGTATTCGGAGCAGGGATTCGAAGCGTTGATGCGCGCCGTATTCTTGCAGGGATGCCAACGATTCACCGTGGTATCGAACTGCATGCCGGGATCGCCGCACTGATGCGTGGCTTCGGCAATCTGGCGCATGATGTCGCGCGCCTTGTAGCGATTGGCGGGCTGGCCGGTGAAAACGGCTTTGGTCCACCAGTCGCCATCCTGCACCGCCGCCTGCATGAAATCGTCAGTGGCGCGCACGGAATTGTTGGCGTTCTGGAAGAAGATGGAGCTGTAGGCTTCGCCATCGAGCGACGCATCGTAGCCGGCTTCCACCAGCGTGTAGGCCTTCTTTTCTTCCTTGGCCTTACACCAGATGAACTTCTCCACGTCGGGATGGTCGGCGTTCAAAATCACCATCTTGGCGGCGCGCCGCGTCTTGCCGCCCGACTTGATGACGCCTGCGAAGGCGTCGAAGCCCTTCATGAAAGAGAGCGGGCCGGAGGCGCGCCCACCGCCCGAAAGCACGGCATCTTCTTCGCGCAATGCGGAAAGATTCGTGCCGGTGCCCGAGCCCCACTTGAACAGCATGCCTTCGGTCTTGGCGAGGTCGAGAATCGATTCCAGCGAGTCCTTCACCGACACGATAAAGCAGGCCGAGCATTGCGGCTGCAGCACGCCCGATTCGAGCTTGGCGACGCGGTCGGCCGCTTTGTCGTAGATCCAGCCATAGCCGCGCGTCTCCTTGACGCCCACGTTGAACCACACCGGCGAGTTGAAACACGCCTTCTGCGTCAGCATCAGGTGCGCCAGCTCCTGGCGGAAGTTGTCGCCGTCTTCCTTGGACTTGAAATAGCCGTCCTTGACGCCCCACCCGGAGATGGTATCTACCACACGCTGCACCAGTTGAGCCACGCTGGTTTCGCGTTCCGGCGAGCCCAGTTTGCCATAGAAGTACTTGCTGGCAACAATATTGGTAGCGGTCTGGGACCAGTCCACGGGCACTTCAATATCACGCTGCTCAAAGATTACAGAACCTTTGTCGTTTCCGATTGACGCGGTGCGAGTCTCCCATTGGACTTCGTCATAGGGAGTCTTCCCAGCCTCCATGCGAGCTGTAAAGTAACGTGGGAAGGCAATCCCAGTTTTGGCCTTAGTGGTTTTGGTCTTCAATGACTCTATTTTCGCAGAATTCGCACTCAAATCGACGGAAAGCTGACCCATCTCTAATCCTCCTCAGGGTTTTGGAACGGAAGAAACGCCTTCGTCATCTTGCCCCAATATGTAGTGGCAGGTCAAGAAGTTTATCTATATGCTGGGTGTTAAGGTTACGAACTCTGGGTGCTTTGCCGCACACTCGGTACCTGAATAAAGTCGAAAATGAAGCCCCACTCCGAAAAACCGAGGTATGTCAGGCCACGCTGAAAAGCGAGCCGCCGGACGATTTTGCGGTGCTGCCGGAGGGCCTTCCGAAGTGCGCGCATGCGGAAGCCACCACGCGCTCCAGTTCTTCTGCTACCAACGGCCGCGCGAGCACGTCGTAGCCGCCGATGTTGAGGACTTCCGCCCACAATAATTCGTCGGCCGTGCGCGACGTGACTACCAGTTGCGGCGGTTTGGATGACCGCTTCAAGTCGTGAAGCACCTGTTTCCAATTCCACCCCGCCAGATTACTCTCTGCGATCACCACCTGCGGCGCATTCCGCTCCACGCATTCCAGCGCACCACGCCGGTGGCACGACTCGAACAAGCGCCAGCCTGACCGCCGGAAGACCTTCCGCACCAGCAGCCGATCCTCGTCAAATTCGCCCAGCAGCAGGGCGCGCACACTAATTTCCTGCTTGGTTGGTTTCATGAGACACAACTCCAGGGCACTTGGATTTCGCTGGCAACGGAGCAGGTAGGAAATTCGGCTGCCGAGGCCGCCAAATCTCAGGTTACGCGCCTGGGACGAACCGCACAATAGCCCATCCTGACCGCCTGCCCGGCAACGTGAATTCACCCACATCCGATCATTCGCGTCCCGAAAACGAACAGTCCACGTTCCCTGCAAGCAGTCGTCGCTCAGCAGTGCGGGGCTTCTATCTGGCAACCTGCATGCTGCTTGCGATCTGTTCATGTCCCTGTCCAAAGATCTTCGATTTGCGTTCCGGCAGCATTGCAAGAGCTTAGGCTTCACCCTGGTGATTCTGGCAACGCTGGGGCTCTGTATCGGCGCCAACAGCGCTATTTTCAGCGTGCTCGATTCCGTGCTGTTCCGGCCCGCGCCCTATCCGCAACCCGACCGTTTGGCGATGGTGGTCACGGCGCATCGCGAGCAGGGCGGAGAAGATATCAACCATGGCCAGACTGGCGCGCTGTTCGAAGCGGTTCGCGAAGGAGCGCCCGGCCTGGATGTGGCGGCCTGGTCCGGCGACAAACCCACCAACTTCCTGGCTGGCGACCACCCCGAGTCGATTCTGCAGCAGCGCATCTCCGCCGGCTTTTTCCGCGTGCTCGGCGTGGCGCCGCAATATGGGCGCGAATTTACCCGGATGGAAGATCGCCCGGGTGGGCCGGCCATCGTAGTGGTCAGCCACCATTTCTGGCAGCGCGTGTTTCACGGCAACCCCGCGGCCCTTGGCTCCTCCATCCGTCTGCAGGGCGTGCCTTACACCGTGATCGGAATCATGCCGCGCGATTTCCGCTCCACCTCCCCAGCCGACATCTGGACTCCGCTGCAGCCGTCACGAAGCGGCGAGGGCGGCGGCTCGAATTACGGTGTGGTGGCGCGGCTGCATCCCGATGTTTCGTGGCCCCAGGTTACCGGCCAGTTGAAGGCCCTCAGCAGCGGGCTGATGGTGATGCCCGGCTTCCCGCGTGAGTATAGGGAATTCGAGGAGCGCGTCATCCCGTTCCAGGAAGGCCTCACCGAAAACGTTCGCACGCAGTTGCTGGTCACGTGGGCGGCGGTGCTGGTAGTGCTGGTAATCGGCTGCGTGAACATCGCGGGACTGCTGCTTTCGCGCGCCGGCGCGCGTCAGCGCGAGATTGCCACGCGTATGGCGCTGGGCGCCAGCCGCGCCACCATCGTGCGCCAACTGCTGGTGGAGAGCCTGCTGCTGGCGTTGGGCGGCTGCGTGGTGGGAATCGGAGTCGGCGCCTTCGCGCTCGCCGGCCTGAAACGTTTGGGCGCCGCCAGCTTCCAGTCGAGTTTCGAAATGTGGCGGCCCATTGAGTTGGATGGCCGCGTGATGCTGGCCATGTTCGGTCTGGCGGTTCTCACCAGCGTGCTTTTCGGCCTTGTGCCGGCCCTGCAGACCAGCCGTGTGGATCTTCGCTCCGTCCTGGTGGAGGGCGGCCGCGGAATCGCATCGAGCGGTCCCAGGTGGTCGCGCAACGCTCTGGTAGTGGGCGAGGTGGCCCTCAGCCTGGTGCTGCTGGTCAGCGCCGGACTGTTGGTGCGGACCCTCAACTACCTGTACGGTTTGAGTCCCGGCTTCGACACGCGCAATGTGATGGCGGCGAAGGCCGCGGTGCCGGTGGATACCGTCACGGCGCAGGGCGATCCCGACCACGAGTTGCATTACCGGGAGAAGGTCGACAGGCTGTACACCGACAGTCTCAACCGCATCCGCGATATCAAAGGCGTGCGAGCGGCTGCGGTGGCGCTCAGTCTGCCTTACGAACGGCCACTGAATTACCCTCTGCGCGCGCCCGAGACGGGCAATCCCGATGGGTTCGCGTCGGAGATGGTTTACGCTACGCCGGGATACTTCGAAACCCTGCGCATGCCCATAACCAATGGACGTTCTTTCCGCGACACTGACACTACGGCCAGTGAGCGTGTGGCCGTAGTCTCGCAATCCTTCGCGGCGAAATACTTTCGCGGCCGGCCGGCGCTGGGCCGTCATCTGAACATCGATAGAGTGCCGCGCGAAATCGTGGGTATTGTGGGGGACGTCCAGCAGCACAGCGGGCTCGGCAGCTTCGGACCTCTTTCCGTGGAGCCCACAATTTATCTGCCCGTTTCGCAAACCACCTTTCTCAGCGTGAGCCACATCTGGTACTCGCCCACGTGGGTGATCCGGATCAACGGCGCAGCCGGGCCCATCCAGAGGCAAGTGCAGGCCGCCGTGGCCGCGACGGACGCGAACCTGGCCATGTCTCAGTTCCAGACCGTGGACGATCTGCAGGGCCTCTACACCACCGATCAGCGTTATCTGGCCGCGCTCTTCACCGCGCTCGCCGGCCTCGCACTCCTGCTCTCCGCCATCGGTCTGTACGGCCTTATTTCCCAGTCCATCTCGCAGCGAACTCACGAGCTGGGCCTGCGCCTGGCGCTGGGAGCTACCGCGCATCAGACCATGCAGGAGGTGATCACGCCCGGCCTGGTGCTGGCAGGCATCGGGATCGTAGCCGGCTTTGTGCTCTCGCGCATCGCGGTGCGCTTCCTCGAGTCACTGCTTTTCGGAGTGCAATCCACCGATGCTGTGACGTTCATCGCCACTGCCGTCATCCTGCTGTTGGTCACGCTGCTGGCCAGCGCGGCGCCCGCGCTGCGGATCCTCCGGCTCGACCCGGCGCAGACACTCAGAAACGAATAACGGCCCGCGCCACCCATCTTCTGCTACTGTCAAATTTATGCCCCAGGAGACGAATTCCGACTGCGCACACTCGCGCCGCTACGTGCGCACTCGCCGTGTGGATGAATGCGGCAGCATGCACGAACTCTTCACCCATTGCCTACCGGCTTTCGGTGGCGCTTACCTGCGTCGTATCTATCAGATCCTCGATCGCGCCATCGGCATGGGCTGTCCGCTGACGCTGGCGGTTTCCGGACCGGTCACGGTCTCCGGACAGCATCACACGTGGCTGATTCCGCTGCTCGAAACCGGCTGGGTGGGCTATCTCAGCACCACAGACGCTGTCTGTTATCACGACGGCCACCGCTCGCTCGACGCCTACAAATCGGGGCCCATCCACGAAGTCTCCATCTCGAGCGACGATGCCGCACTGCGCGACGAGGGCACCATCCGCGTCACCGATATGGCCTTCGACGAAGGCGTGCTGCTCGATCAGGACCGCTTCCTGAGCGCCGTCCTGGCGCAGCCTGAGTTCCAGCACAAGATGACGGGAACGGAGTTGCGCTACCTGCTCGGCAAGTCTTATGCCGCGCAAGAGGAGCAGAACGGCGTGGACGCCGGCCTGCTCTCCACCTGCTACCGCCGCGCCATCCCGATTTTCGTGGGAGCGCCCGGCGACGGCAGCGTTTTTCTGAACTCCATGAAGTTGTGGGCCATGCGCGAAGCCGGCCTGCTTCCCGACTACGGCTTCGATCTCGACCTGCATCGCGAGGTGTTCGAAGCCTGTGCCTACCATCGCTGGGGACTGTTCGAGCATCACGCGCACGCCTTGGCTACCGTGATTCTGGGTGGCGGCGTTCCCAAGAATTACAATCTGCAACCGGAGCCCGCCCTGGGTCAGGTGCTGGGCATTCCCAATGTGCGCGGTTATCAGTTCGACGTCCAGATAGTCACTGCCCCGGTCACAGATGGATCGCTCTCGTCCTGTCCGCCGGCCGAAGCGGTCACCTGGGGCAAGGTGGACAAGGACACCTACCTGCAGACCACCGAAAGCATGCAATCGGATTACTCCATCGTGATGCCGTTTCTGATTAAAGCGCTGCTGGAGAATCGCGAGCGCTATGCGCGCATGGTGGAAAAGGAAGGGGAAGCCGCCGTCTTCGCGCGTGAACCGCACGCCAGAGGCTACCTGCGGCCTACTGAAGGCTATCGCCTCTTCGAAGCCCGCCAGCAACTCTGCGACCGCCTGATGCAAGATGTCCGCGAGAATCGAAACTGGCTTCTGGAGAGTGTGAACTATCCGCTGGCAGCAAGGCCGACCGTTTAGCGTACAGCGTCGGAAATTCTGATGATGATTCGTGGGGCGGGCTTCAGCCTGCGGTGGGCTTCAGGCCACCAGTTCCCAGCGCACGACGACCATCCGCACGGACTAAAGTCCGCTGCAGGCTGAAGCCGGCCACGAATAATCATCAAGATACTCGACGCAAGGCGCCAAAATCTGCGCATCGGCCGCTCGGCTGTTTACTTTCCGGCGAGTGTGCTGTGCTTGTACCCAAACGGGAAATAAATCGCGAAGCCGATAATCAGCCACGTGAAAAACCGCAGCCAGGTCAGCAGCGGCAGGCCCATCATCAGGACGACGCAGCAGACGATGGAAATCATGGGGAATACTGGAACGAACGGAACCCGGAACGATCGTGGCCGCTCGGGTTGCTTCTTGCGAAGCACAATCACGCTAGCCGAAACCAGCACGAAAGCGAAGAGGGTTCCGATATTGGAGAGCTCTGCGAACGTATCGATATCCCAGATCCCGGCCGGAATTCCCACCACAAAGCCGGCAATCCAGGTACTGATGTGCGGCGTCTGGAACCGCGGGTGCACCGCCGAGAACATGCGCGGCAGCAAGCGGTCGCGCGACATCGCAAACCAGATGCGCGCCTGGCCGTACTGATAGACCAGCAGCGATGAGAGCATCCCCATGAGAGCGCCGGCGGTCACGATCAGCCGAAGCCGGTTATACCCCAGCGCTTTGAGCGCGTCCGCCACGGGCGATGCCGTGGTCAGCGTCTGGTAGTTGGCGATGCCCGTAAGCACTAAAGCCACCGAGCCGTACAGGATGGTGCAAACGATCAGCGTCGCGATGATGGCGAAGGGAAGGTCGCGCTGCGGTTTGCGGCACTCCTCCGCGGCGGTAGAAACCGAATCGAACCCAATGTAGGTGAAGAATACGATGGAAGCGCCGGTCAGCACGCCCGAAAATCCGTGTGGAGCGAAGGGGTGCCAGTTATGCGTGTTGACCGCGCCCGCCGCGCCGAAGCAAAAGATGAGAATGGCGGCGATCTTGATGATCACCATGCCGTTGTTGGCGCCGGCGCTTTCCCGCACGCCCCGCACCAGCACCACCGTCACCAACAGCGTGATCAACAGGGCAGGTACGTTAAACCATCCCGCCGGATCGCCCGGCGCGGGAAACGGCGGAAATGCCCATTGATTGGGCAGGCGAAAGCCGAATATGTTCTCGCACAAATCCTGCAGATACGCGGAGAAGCCCACTGCCACAGACATGTTCGAAACGGCGTATTCCAGGATCAGGTCCCATCCGATGATCCACGCCACAATCTCGCCCAGCACTGCATAGGCGTATGTGTACGCGCTGCCCGCCACCGGAATCATGGAGGCCAGTTCGGCATAGCACAGCCCCGCAAATAGGCAGGCTACGGCCACCAGCAGGAACGAGATGCTGATTGCCGGACCCGCGCCCGGCCGTCCCAACTGCGAACCGGCATGCGACCCGTACATCATCAGGTCGAGCACGGTGGCGTTCAGAATGGACTTGAGGGCCACCACCTTGCCGGCGGCAGCCGTCCCTGTCAATGTGAAAATGCCGCTGCCGATCACCGCGCCGATGCCCATCGCGGTGAGGCTCCACGGCCCCAGCGAGCGTCGCAAACTGCGCGAAGGGTCCTCGGACGCCTCGATCAGTTCATCGATGCCCTTCGTCCGAAATATGCTCACGACGGGCTAATCCAGCAGAAAAATGGTGTCAGACAGCCGTTTCGCTCCGGCGATGGAGCGCCTCTGCGTGATACACGGCAGCGGAAGGGGCTGGCTGACACCATTTTTCCCTATGAGTGTGCGAGAGTGGGCGGCTGGCGCGGCTAGCGTTTACGCTGGCCTTGCACCTGGTGACGGATCTTCTTCTTCATGGATCCGCGAGCTACACCGGCGGCGCGTTTCGCCTTGGGAGCGGCCTTCTTGCGGACAGTGCGCTTGATCTTCTTGCGCTCGAGTTTGTCAGTGACGTTCTTCGTATTCATCAGTTTCTTTTTAGTCCTGCGTACTTTTCCACCAGTTTCTTGAGACCGAACCGAGGGAAGTTTACAGTGATCTTAGCATCTTCTCCCTCGCCTTCGCGCCTCACCACGGTTCCGGTGCCATACTTGGGGTGCTCCACGGTCATGCCGGCACGAGTGGTTTTGCGCACTGCGCCGGGCGGCGGAGCGGCTGGCTTGGCTTGCACCGGGCGAGAAAACGGCGCAGGCGGAGGCTGCGGCGGAGTCTTGTGCGGATTCGGCGGCGCGCTCTTATTGGTGTTGGCATTGAACGGCATGCCGCGCTCGCCGAAAAACTGCGAGATATTGTCCACCGAATTGTAAGTCTTGCCCGTGTAAGTGTTGCGCTTGGCCGCCTGGCGAACGTCGTAACGCTCGCTCATCAGGTTCACTTCGCCCGGTCGATCCTGCTGCGGGCCCAGATTCACCAGCAGATGCTCCGGCACTTCGCTCAGGAAGCAGGAAGGCGTGGAGCGTTCCGGTTCCGTGCCGCCGAAACGCCGCCGGTATCGCGCCCACGTCAGCACCAGGCGGAAGCGCGCCCGAGTCATTCCCACATAGCAAAGGCGCCGCTCCTCTTCCATGGTTTCTTCGGAAACCGCCGAGCGGCTATGCGGAAACAGCCCCTGCTCCAGTCCCGCCAAAATCACCAGCGGAAACTCCAGGCCCTTAGCGTTGTGCATCGTCATCAGGGTCACCGGCGCCTGCTCATCGTAAGCGTCGGCGTCAGACACCAGGGCCGCGTGATCCAGAAAATCGGAAATCGTTTCGCCGCGCTCGGCCGCTTCCACTGCCGCGTTGATCAATTCGTCCAGGTTTTCAAGGCGGCCTTCCGATTCCGGCGTCTTTTCCGTCTGCAGCATCCGCTTGTAGCCGGTGCGATCCAGAATGTGGCGGATGAGATCCGGCAGCGGCGAGGAACTGGCCACCAGCGACAACTCCTGCACCAGGCTGCGGAACGTCACCAGCGACGATTGCGACCGCGTCGAAAGGTTCTGATCGTGAATGATGCGCTCGATGGCTTCCCAGAGGCTCAAGCCGCTCTCGCGCGCGAATTTCTCGATCTGCTCCACCGTGGTTCGGCCAATGCCGCGCGCCGGCGTATTGATGATGCGCATCAGGCTCACCGAATCGGTATTCGATGCCGCCAGCTTCAGGTACGCGACAATGTCTTTGATTTCCGCGCGCTGGTAAAAGCTGAAGCCGCCCACTACGTTGTACTTCCGCCCGTAGCGCCGCAGCGCCTCTTCAATCTGTCGCGATTGCGAGTTGGTCCGGTACAGCACCGCGGCATGTTCGCGCGGATTGGCGCCCAGGTACTTTTCGATGGTGTCGGCGATGAAGAGCGCTTCGTTCTCGGCGTCGTAGCCGGCATAGATGCCCAGCAAATCGCCCGCCTCCGACTCGGTCCACAGCTTCTTGCCCTTGCGCGCTTGATTGTTCTCCACCACCGCGCCCGCGGCTGCCAGGATGTTTTTGGTGGAGCGGTAATTCTGCTCCAGCCGGATGGTCTTGGCGCGTGGATAATCGCGCTCGAAATCCAGGATGTTTCGGATGTCGGCGCCGCGCCAGCTATAGATCGACTGGTCTTCGTCACCCACCACGCAGATATTTTTGTGCGACTCAGTCAGTAGCCGCATCAATTCATACTGGCTGCGATTGGTGTCCTGATACTCGTCCACCATGATGTAGTGGAGGCGATGATTCCAGGCTTCGCGAGTAGCATCGTCGTGCCGCAGCACGCGCACCGCTTCCAGCAGCAGGTCGTCGAAATCCAGCGCGTTGGCCGATAGAAGCGATTTTTCGTACTGTTCGTACAACGCGGCGACTCTTTCGCCTTCGGGATTGACGGCGCTGTTGTACAAGTCCTGCGGTGACTGCTTGGTATTCTTGGCGTGGCTGATGCGCGAGAGGGCCGCGCGATACTGCATGAACTCTTTCTCTTCCAGCCCCAGAGCACGATAACCCGCCTTAATGATGGCGAGCTGATCTTCGTCGTCGTAGATGCTGAAGCGCCGCGTGAAGCCGGGACGGACGCGCGCCAGAGGGTCGCCATCGCGCCGCAGCAGGCGCACGCAGAAAGAATGAAAGGTGCAAACGTTGGGTGAAGCCTCAAGGTGCTCGTCCTGCAGCAGAGTCGAGACCCGCTCACGCATCTCCCTGGCAGCCTTATTGGTGAAAGTGACCGCCAAAATGGCAGACGGGGGCACATGGCGCGTGGTGATGATGTGCGCGATGCGATGCGTGATAACCCGGGTCTTGCCGCTGCCTGCGCCTGCGAGAATAAGTAGCGGCCCTTCCGTGCAGCTCACCGCTTCGCGCTGTTGCGCATTCAGCCCTTTGAGAAAATCCATGAGAAAGGGGAACAATTGAGTGTAACACGCGGATACCGCTGGTACTTGTGGGGTTCACTATCCCCTAGATCGACATAAATTGCGTAGAACATTCGTACCGGAGCGTACCGGCATTTTTCCAGTACGGCTGGTTCTCACCCTGCCGTGTTCTCGCCGCCTACTATCGAGGCATGCACAAGCTGTTCGCAGCAATTGTGCTCGCCTGTGGCCTCTGCCATGGCGACACGGTAACCATGTTATTCACAAGCTTACCCACCGTCCAGATGGACGGCACATATAACGGCTGGGCGATGGCCACCATCAACGGCGTCCCCGGGCAGAGTGTGATCTGTGACGATTACACGCATGACACTTTCATCCCCTCCACTGTGGTTTTCGACTACTCCCTGCTCACCGGTCCAAATCCACTGCAGTACGCGCGCTTTTCCAGCAAGCAAACCTACGAAGTGGCGGCGGTGCTGGTCACCGAGTACGCGGGGCTGTCGCATCCCTCCGCCAGCACCGTCACGGACTACCAATACGCCCTCTGGAATCTGTTCGAACCTTCCAGCGCGCCGGCCACGCTGGCGCAAAAGGGTCTGCAATCGAGCGCGGTGTCGCTGGTACTGGCCAACAGTCCGCAAGCCACGGCGGCCTACGATCGCCTGGAGATCTACACGCCCGTGACGCTATATGCCAGCAACCAGGAATTCCTGGAAGTCAGCTCCGCACCCGAACCCGGCTTAGGTCCGCTGCTCGCGGTGCTGGGGATTACTCTGATCGCAGCGCGATCATGGGGTCGGTGGCGGTGGCGCGCCGCGCGGGAATGTAACAGGCTAGCGCGGCAATCGCAATAGCCGCGGCAGCAACGCCGGCGAACGTCAGCGGATCGGTGGCGCTCACCTGGTAGAGCAGGCTCCACAGCACTCTGCCGAGCGCCAACGCCGCCACGATGCCGATGCCGATTCCGCCCAGTGCCAGCCGGATCCCCTGTCCCATCACCTGCCGCACCACATCGCCGGGTTTTGCGCCCAAAGCCATGCGCAGGCCGAATTCGTGAGTCCGCTGACTCACGGAATACGAGATCACGCCGTAAATCCCGGTGCCCGCCAAAGCTAAGGGCGAGCGTCCGAACAGCGCCACCAGAAACAGCGCGAAGCGCGGCGTGGAGAACGAAGCGTCCGGCTATCTGATCCATCAATCTGACGTCGGACACTGCCAGGTTCGGATCCAGTGCGCGCACGGCTTCCCGCAAGCATGCGCCAGCCAAGCCCGGGTTCTGAGGCGACCGGCAATAACGGCGATCGACATGTCGGTGAAAGCCAAACGGCTGACTGCAGCAGCGGCCACCACAGGCCATCGGCCATGTGGCGGACTGTCGGGCATGATCCTTGACGTCGCCCACGATGCCGACGACGGTCATCCAATCTTTCTCCTTGGGCTTAGTCTGCAAAGGTGATGCGCCTCCTATGGCGTCTTCATTCGCCCCAATAGCGCCGCGCCATGGCGCGATTGATGATGATCACTAACGGGGCGTCCGTGTTATCGTGCGTCGCGTGAAGAAACGCCCGGCGCACCAGCGGGATCCCGAGCGCCGAAAATAATCTGCGATGGCGACGTGATAGCGGGCGTGGTGCTTGTTCGTTGGCGGGCGGTTCTTGCCTCTCAATGCTGAAGCCGCCGATGATTGTCGTCATAACCGGTCCAGGGCAAGTCGGTGCCGAGCCCGCGGCTCGGACGCCCGGAACGGTTTTCAGACTGCGCGATGAGGCGGTCGATAAAACTGCAATCACGTTGCTGATCTTCTGGTAATGCGCGCCGGGCAACGAGAGTCCGGCGGTAAGTACGTGCTCGGGGCGGAAGCCGGGGTCGGTGCGGAGCAGATTGAGAAAACTTCGCAGCATCAGGCCCGCGCCGATGAGCAGCACGCAGGCCAGGCTCACTTCGCCCATTACCAGCGCATTGCGCAGCCGCAAATGATGCGAGCCCGCTGGTCGCCGCCCGCCCGCCTTCCCGCAAGCGTCTGCTGCAAATCGGTGCGGGCGGCCTGAAAGCCGGCGCGAGTCCGAACAGGATTCCAGTCGCAGAGCGACGAGCAGCGGTAAAGGCAAAGACTGCCGCATTCACGTGGAATCGTGTCGGCGCGCGGAAAATCGGCGGGCAGCAATGCGATGTCAGCGCCTGCACACCGCCGACCGCGATTGCCGCGCCCAGCGCTGCCGCCCACGAGCGAGATCAGCAGGCTTTCCGCCAGCATCTGACGCACCAGGCGCCATCTGCCCGCGCCCAACGCCGAACGCACGGCAATTTCGCGCTGCCGCGCCGTGGCGCTCGCCATCAGCAGGTTCGCCGCATTGGCGCAGGCGATCAGCAGCACCAGCCCCACTGCGCCCAGCAAGCACCAGCAACAGCCGGCGCGTCGGGCCCACCAGTTCCTGGTAGAGCGGGACCACAGACGGATGCCAGGCCTTCGCGGGCCGGGATGCTCGCTGGCCGAGTTGCGCGATCAGTTGCACCTCCACTATCCTGCCGGGCTTGGGCACGGTGAAGCCGGCTTTGAGGCGCGCGATCGCTTCCAGAAAATGCGAGCCGCGTTTGGCGTCATCGCCGCGAAAGGTGAAACGGCCTCCAGACGTCTACAGTCTCGCCGTGCGCGACCGCATGATAGTCGTTGCCGGGATGTTACGTGCCCGGCAGGCATGACGCCGGTGACCGTGAATGGCTGCGGCATCCAGAATGATCTTGCGGCCGAGAATGTTGGGGTCGGCGGCGAAACGGCGTGCGCCAGACTCGGTCGCTGAGAATGACGACGGTGCCTCTGCCGGGCAGTTCATCTTCGGTGGTGAACTCCTGCCCGCGCGCCGGAGTGCAGGCCAAGCACGCGGAAGTAGCCCGGCCGTGATGTGAAAACCGTGAAAGCGCTCGGGACGGCCGGCTGCCCGAAAGCTGCAGATCGTGAGCGCGTGAAGCCGGCGATGCGAATCAAAAGCGCGATTGCGCTCGCGAAAGTCGCGGAGGTCGAGCGGATTCAGCGGGAACTTGGGATACGTTGCGCTATGGCTAAAAAATTCGCACGATCGCGGTCGGCCTGCGGATAGGGAAGCGGCTGCAGCAGCACGCCATCGATCACGCTGAAGATCGCGCTGTTGGCCCCGATGCTGAGTGCCAGCGTGAGCGATGATCACGGCGGTGAAGCCGGGGCTTTTGGCGAGCATGCGCAGGGCGTATTGCAGGTCGCGGCGAAGTTCTCGATGATAATCTGTGCGTCGCATATCGCGGCATTCCTCCTGAATTTGCGACAATCCGCCCAGACCGGCGGAGCGCGGCCAGGTGCGCTTCGGCGGGCGGCAGGCCGAGGCGCATGTTGGCTTCGGTTTCGCTGTTCGAGATGGAAGCGGAGTTCGTGGTCGAGCTCACTGCTCCACGCGGCCCGCGCCGCAGCAGAGAGCGGAAACGCAGACGGACAATGTTCCACCAGCGGCCGAACTTCACCATGCGCTCCTAGACCATCCGGATCACCAGGCCGACGGCGTTCGAAAGCCGCTCCCATTGCGCCAGTTCTTTTTCCAACTGAGTGCGGCCGGCTTTGGTGAGCGCGTAGAACTTGGCCTCGCGTCCGGTGTCGGTGGTCCGCCATTCGGCCGCGCAGCCACGCCTGCTGCTCCAGGCGGTGCAGGGCGGGATAGAGCGCGCCTTGCGTTACCTGCAGCACCTCTTCGCTGGCCTGCTGGATGCGTCGCGCAATCGCCCAGCCGTGCATCGGCTCCAGCGCGAGCGTTCGGAGAATGAGAAGGTCGAGCGTGCCCTGGATCAGGTCGGATGGTTTGCTCATGCCTAAACCAATTACATACCTAATCTAATTACAACTAAGGAGGGAAGTCAAGAGCCGCTAAACGATTACTGCTTGGTAATGGTCAGATTCGCGAAGTGGGCGATTGTGCCAGGCCCGAGCCAGTACGCCAGCGCCCCATGCGAGTTGGTCCCCTTCAGTTCGTTCACGATCAGCGCCGGCTCGGCTCGATCCGTTCACATAAAGCCGAGCCTTCGAGCCATGCACTTCCACTTTCATCCGCATCCACTCGCCCGGCAGAATGTCGACATACGATTCGTACTTGCTCGGCGTCTCCTGCCGCAGGCGCTGCCAGGGGAAGGCCGGAAACGAGACGTATTGCGTCGAGTGGTTGCGCTGTTCCTGATCTTCCGCGCGTCCGTTCTTCGGCCGCAGATAAAAGGATTCGTAAGCCGAACCGTCGGGGGTGGAGCGGAAGGCAATGCCGGTGAAACCCCGAGCTGTCGGCACCGCGGTCGGAAGAGTGTCGCCGGTCAGGTCCAGTTCAATCACGCCGTCAGCGAAATCGCTGCCCACAAGTAGGGCCAGTCGCTCGCCGTCAGGCGCGTTGGCGGAATCGTCGGTCAACCGCAGGCAAGACTTGCCCTTGTACGTCACCGCCTCCGATTTCACGTTCTTCAGTTGCAGTTTGGGCGACTGGGCGGAAGCCAGCGCCGCGACTCCGAGCAAGAAACAGACAAAGCTCAAAGTCATGTAGAGCAGACGCATCCACCTACAATATGTCACTCCTGCCGCAATGCCGTCACCGGGTCGATCCGGCCCGCGCGGCGCGCCGGCAAAAAGCTGGCGAACAGTCCCGCGGCCACCAGCACGGCAATCGTGACGGCGAACGTGGCGATTCCGCCGGGTTGCATTCCCTCAACCAGTCGCTCCAGCACGCGCGCCGCCGCCAGCGACACCGCTATACCCGCGCCCACGCCGATCAGGATCATCGCCAGGCTCTGGCGCAGCACCAGTTGCACCACGTTTTGTGCCGTAGCGCCCAGCGCCAAACGCACGCCGAACTCCGGGACTCGCTGGCTGGTAAGGTACGCCAGCACACCGTAGATGCCGATGCACGCCAGCAACAAAGACAATGCCGCGAAGATGCCAAACAGCAGCATCAGAAACCGCTGCATCGATATGGAGTTCGCCGCGAGTTGCTCCAGCGTCCGCACCTGGTACAGCACCTGATCGTTGGTAGCGCCCCGCACCTCCGCTCGTAGCGGGCCCAGCACCGTCAACGGTGGAACCGACGTCCGCACGATGATCGACATCAGCTCCGACCAACGCCGCAACAGCCCGTCCGGCACCTGTGCGAACGGATAGTACAATTGCGCACGGACCTTAGCCTGATCGTCGCCCGCCAAACCCCAATGCCGGACGTGCCCCACCACGCCGACCACCTCGAAGGGGCCCGTGCCTAAATTCGGAACCCAGACCTGCCTGCCTACCGCTTCGAGAGTTCCGAAGGCGCTCTGCGCCATCACATCGTCAATCACCACTACCGGAAGCTTCCCAAGCCGATCCTGGGCATCGAAGAAACGGCCCCTGCGTAGCGGAATGCCCGCCGCCTTCAAATAATCCGGAGTTACGCTGGTGGCGAGTGCGAGCGGCTGCTGGTTCTCCGGTGGAATCACTGCAGTCGCCCAATAACCGAGCTGATTGTTTCCTTGCCGTAACGGCACCGTATCCACTGCGGCGACGGTGTCCACTCCCGGCACGCGGCGCGCGCGATCCATGATGTCGTCCCAGGCAGCGCGGATGCGGCCGGGTCTCTGAGCGTGGCGGGCGAAAGCGCGGTCCGCGCTACCAGCACGTTGTGGATGTTCAACCCGGGATCGAGCGACGACAGCCGCAGCAGCGTGTTCCCGAACATACCGGCCGAGACCAGCAGCACCACGGCCAAGGCGATTTCGGAGATCACGAATCCGGCATGCAGGCGGCGCGAACTCCCCGGCGCGCTCCTCGATCCCGCGCGCAGGGCCCTTTCCAGTATCCGCGCCGGAACCCGGAGAGCGGGGGCCAGTCCGAACAGCACACCGCTCGCGAGCGATACGCCGAGCGCGAATAACAGCACCCGCAAATCCAGCCGAACCTCCTCGGCGCGCGGAAGGATGCCGGGCCAGAGCGCCACAAAGGGGCGCATTCCGGCAATGGCGAGCGCGACACCCAGCACGCCTCCGCCGAGCCCCAGAACCGCGCTTTCCGTCAGGCATTGGCGCACCAGCCGCCATCGGCCCGCGCCCAGCGCCACACGCATGGCGAGTTCGCGCTCGCGGGAGACCGCACGAGCCAGCAGCAGGCTGGCCACGTTCACACAGGCGATGAGCAGCACCAGCGTCACCGCGCCCAGCAGCAGCCACAGCGTGGACCGTACATCGTCGACATCGGGACGCAACAGCCTCACATTAAAACTGCGGCCGCCGTTGGTGGCTGGATACTGCTCCGCCAGATGCTTGCCGAACAAGTCGAGTTCTGTTTGCGCCTGCGTCAGCGTTGAGCCTGGCCGTAGCCGGGCGACCACGGTCACGGGATGCGCGCGGCGCATGTGCAGATAAGCGGCGGGATCTTGCCCCACCGGCGTATACAAATCCGCCTCGTCATTGAACTGGAAACCGGGGGCCGTAATGCCGACCACGGTATAGCGCCTGGTGTCGTAGACCAGCGACGTCCCAATCACCGCCGGATCGCCGCCGAAGTGGCGCTGCCACAAGCTGTAACCCAGAATCGCGACGGGAGTGCCGCCCGGTTTGTCTTCCTCCGGCAGGAACGGCCGCCCTCGAAATAGCGGAACGCCCAGCACGGAGAAAGCGTTGGCGGTGGCGCCGTATTGGACGATGTACTCGGCCGCGCCAGGTTCGCTCAGCGTGCCGCCGTTGAATACAAATCCAGCCAGATCGAGCGACCGGCTGTCCCGCTGGGCGTCGAGAAAGTCGGGGTAGGCGACATTCTGGTCGCCGAATGCGGAAGCGTTCCAACTGACGGACTGGCCGTGTATAGCGACCAGACGGTCGGGATGCGCGTAGGGCAGCGGCTTGAGCAGAACGCCGTTCACCACGGTGAACATGACGGTGGTCGCTCCGATACCAAGAGCGAGCGTGCTCAGGGTGACGGCGGTGAAGCCTGGCTTCTGGAGCAGAATGCGAACGGCGTAGCGCAGGTCCTGCCACAAGTCTTCCAGCCAGCGAGTGCCGCGCGCGTCGCGGCAATTCTCCTTCACTTCATCCGGCCAACCGATCTCCAGTCGTGCCCGGCGGCGTGCTTCTGTGGGTGCCACGCCGCGCGCCATCAGGTCGGCCGCGTGCTGCTCCAGGTGATAGCGCAGCTCTTTATCGAGCTGATCCTCCATCTTGCCGCGATGCCACAGGCGCTGTCCCCAGTTCATTTCGCGCCTCCTTCGGAAAGCCGCAGGATCAGCCCGACCGCTTCCGTCAATCTCTCCCAGCTCGCGGTTTCCGATTCGAGCTGCGAACGCCCTTTGCGCGTTAGGCGGTAGAACTTAGCTTCGCGGCCAGTCTCAGTCTCCATCCAATCCGCAGTCAGCAGGCCGCGGTTTTCCAGACGGTGCAGCGCTGGATAGAGAGACCCTTGCGGCACCTGCACAACATCGCGCGAGACCTGCTGCAGGCGTTGCGCGATGGCGTACCCATGCACCGGCCCAAGCGCCACCACCTTCAGGATCAATAAGTCTAGAGTGCCCTGCGGGAGATCCGATTTTTCCGGCATCGACAACACCTCGCACTTCTACATACGTACCATATGACGTGTAGAAGCGCAAAGTGTTAGGTAGGGCAGGCGCTTTCGCCTGCCAAGTTCTATTAGACGTCGTAGTACATGGCGAATTCGAAGGGGTGTGGCCGCAGCCGTATGGCTTCCGCCTCATTCCTCCGCTTGTAGTCGATGAATGTCTCGATCAACTCTTCGGTAAACACGTCGCCGCGCATCAGGAACCCGTGATCGTCTTCCAGGCAATCGAGCGCCTCGTCGAGCGACCCCGGCATCGAAGGCACGCTCTTCATCTCCTCAGGCGAAAGATCGTAGATATCCTTATCCAGAGGGTCGCCCGGGTCCAGCTTATTGATGACGCCGTCGAGCCCCGCCATCAGCATCGCCGCGAACGCGAGGTATGGATTGGCGGCCGGATCGGGCGGCCGGAACTCCACACGCTTCGCCTTCGGGCTCGCCGAGTACATGGGAATGCGGCACGCCGCCGAACGGTTGCGCCGCGAATACGCCAGGTTCACCGGCGCTTCGTATCCCGGCACCAGCCGTTTGTAGCTGTTCGTCGTGGGCGCGATGATCGCCGAAAGGGCGCGCGCGTGCTTCAGAAGTCCGCCGATATAGTGCAGCGCCATCTGGCTCATGCCCGCATACAAATCGCCTGCGAACAGCGGTTTGCCGCTCTTCCACAGACTTTGGTGGGTATGCATGCCGCTGCCGTTATCGCCGAAAATCGGCTTCGGCATGAACGTCACGGTTTTGCCGTATTGATGCGCCACATTGCGGGCCACATACTTGTACAGCATCATGTTGTCCGCCGATTTCAGCAGCGTATCGAAGCGCTGGTCAATCTCGTACTGCCCGCCCGTGGCCACTTCGTGATGATGGCACTCGATGTTCAGCCCGCACTGGATCATAACCTGCACCATCTCACTGCGCAGGTCCTGATAGTGGTCTGTGGGCGGCACCGGGAAGTAGCCTTCCTTGTAGCGCGGGCGATAGCCGAGGTTATTCTCGCGACGTCCCGAGTTCCACCGCCCCTCCTCGGCATCGATGAAATAAAATCCGGAGTGTTGATTCTGGTCGAAGCTCACGTTGTCGAAGATGAAGAACTCGGCCTCGGCGCCGAAATACGCGGTATCGGCGGTGCCGCTATTGTTGAGGTACAACTCGGCCTTCTGCGCGATCCAGCGCGGATCGCGTTCGTAGCGCTGCTTGGTGATCGGGTCCTTGATGTCGCCGAACATCACCAGCGTAGGGATTTCCGCGAAGGGATCCATGAAGGCCGTCTTCGAGTCGGGAATGAGAAGCATGTCGCTCTCGTGAATCGCCGCCCAACCGCGGATGCTCGATCCATCCATCCCAAAGCCCTCTTCGAAACTCTCTTCGTCCAGTTGGCCGATGGGATAGGAAACGTGATGCTGCAGGCTCGGGATGTCGGTGAACCTCAAGTCGAGCTGCCGCGCATCGTTCTTCTTGGCGAATTCCAAAACTTCTTGAGGGGTCATGAAGCTCCTGATCGTTAGCAAGCCGCCAGCAGTTGTTCGCCCAGAATGGTCTGCAACTCCGCCGGAAGCTTGTGGCCTTCGAAGGCCACATAGAAAACGTCGATGGCGCGGTGGCCCTTGGTATCCACCAGCACCACATCGATATTGCAGGCGTGCGAGGAGAAGACGGTCGCCAGGCTGTACAACAAACCCGGCCGGTCTTCCGTCACAATCTCCACCAGAGTGGCCGTGTCGCACGTCTCCGAATCGAACCTCACTTCCGGTAGCGCGGCGCGCTTCTTCAACGAGGGCTGCGCGTTGCGCATGAAGCGGCGCGCGTCGGTCTTGCCCAGCGCCACCCGCTGCACCAGGTCCTGCAGCCGTTCCATTTCGCTGGGATTCAGTTGCAGCAGCCGTTTGGGATCGGCGAACACAAATGTGTCTAGCACCACGCCCCTGGCGTTGGCAAACGCTTCCGCCTTCAGAATGTCGAGGCCAAAACTGGTGATGGCGCCGGTGAACGACGCGAACAGATACGGACGGTCGCGCGCCACAATGGTGAGCCGGTACGCGCCTTCGATGCGCTCCACTTCCACCGCCACTCCCGTCGGCCGGCTCTGGTCGAACAGGCGCACGTGCGTTTCAATCTCGGCGGCGGGCCGCGCCCTGAGGTAGCGCAGCGGAAAGCCCTTGATGAATTCGGCACGCGAGGAGAGCTCGCCGGGCACCTGTTGGATGCGCTCGGTCTCCAACTCGCGAGTCAATTCGTGCTGCGTCACGGAGTAGGCCTTCCAGAGCTGCTCGATCCGCCACGGCGTCATGGCGTCCGCCAGTGCCGCTCCCATGCGGGCGTAGGTCATCACCGCCAGCATCTTCAGTCGCTCCACGGTGCCAATCCGAGTGGCCAGCAAATGCGCCGTCGCCGGGTCGTCCATATCGCGGCCTGTGATCGCATCGGCCAGATCGCGCCGGTGCTCAATCAGGAACAGCACGGTTTCGCGGTCGCTCTGCGGCATCCCGATCCGTTCCAGCGCCTCGCTGGTCCGCTCCTCGCCCATCTCGTGGAAAAGCAGCGCGGCCATCAACAGTGCGCGATGGTCCAGTTCGGAAAGTAGTTGCGAAAACCGTTGGAGCGCCGGGTCGGCTGGCGCCTGCAGTTGGACCGCGATCTCCAGCGCGCGCAGCGTGTGCTCGTCGGCGGTGTAGCGATGTTCCTCGTCGGCGATGGGAAGGTCTTCAATGGCGGCCCATTCGGGGAAAAGCGCCGAAAGCAGTCCGCAGTTTTCCAAAGCTCGTAAGGCTGCGAAAGCGTGCGGCGCGGAGAGAATCGTCTTGAGTGCCGGCCAGATGGCGCGCGGACCGGCGCTCCACCGGGCGAAGGATGCGCGCGCTGTCTCCAAGCGGCGCTCCGTCTCATGCGCCGGCAGAACGCCGTGCCGCGCAATGAATTCGGCGGTGCGCATCACCAGTTCCGGATCTGTGTCGAGCTCCGACGGAATCCGCAGAAACAGCCGATCGCGCGTAACGGTGAACTCCGCATTGGAGAGCCTGCCGCGATAGTCGCGGAACTGTTCCAGGATGGAATGCTGCGTTCTCTCGGCGGCATCGAGGGCACGCCGCGCTTCGGCAAACACCAGCCGCGCCTGGCGGAAGTAATGTCGCATACAGTCTTCGCGGCACGCCAGAAATTGTTGCTTGCTTAAGCTCTCCTGCGCCTCGGAGTCCAGCACGTTGCTGTCGCGGCCGGCGTGGTAATGCAAAAAGCAGCGCATCGCTGCCAGAAACGCGGCCGAGTCCCGCAGTGTAGCGGGCGCCGCGTCCTGCTCCGGGTTGAGCCGCCCCAACCGCCCGATCAGGCTCACGTCGCGCAGGCCGCCCGGGGCTTCCTTCACGTCGGGAGTCAAATGCCGCGGCGTATCGAAAAAGCGCGCGTGCCGCGCACGAGCCTCTCGCGCCAGATGCTGCCGCAGTTCACGCGCCTGTTTGGTGACCACGGCGGACAGACGATTTTCCAACCGGGCGTGCAGCGCCGTGTCACCGGCCAGAAAACGCCGGTCCAGCAGTTGCAGCGGCTCGCGGCCATCCAGGCACTGTGCCAGAGTTCGCACCGTGTACGTGAGTCGCAGCCCCGCGCCCCAAAGTGTCTGCGCGAAGGCGGCCAGCGCTGCTTTGACGGCGGGCAGTTGCGAGTCGGGGTCTAGCAGAATAACGAGGTCGGCGCCTGAGTAGGGAAACGTCTCCCGCCGCCCGTAAGCGCCCACCGCCAACAACGCGGAGGCCTCCGGACGCACCGGACGCACGTTCGCCTCCCAGGCTTGGCGCGTGATCGCGTCGGTGGCGTCGGTGAGTGCGTTCAGCACCAGGTCCGCGCGGCCGGTCGCGAGAAATTCCTCTTCAATGCGACGCCACACGGCGCTGGATTGTAGTTTATCGACGGGGGTAGACTGCTCCAAGGCTCTAGTATCACGCTTCCCTCCACCCCCTGGAACATCCCAATCACTTATGAGCGACATCCAAAATATCTATGGCGCTGGGGAATGCGGATGCATAGAATACGTGTATTAAACTGACAGCTTTGTTTCTGTTGACTTCCGGGTGGTTGATCGTCCTTGCGGCGCTAGTGGCGCTGGAATCTCGCGCCGCGCAGCCGTTGTTCGCACTGGCAGGTATCGGGGTACAAATCGCGGGATTAGTACTGCTCTTTCGCTGTCATGCCGGCGCGCCGGGTGGGCGGCGGTGATCGGCGGCCTGCTTCTCCTTCTACTGATCCCGTTTGCGGGCGCCGGTCTGGCGCTGATGAACTCGGGCCTGTGCCGCGCGCGCAATGCGGCGCACGCCGTGCTGTCATCGCTCTGCGTCGCGGGAGTCGCATCACTGGCGTACTTCGCCGTGGGCTCCGCGGTATTCGGATACCCAGGTTCGACGGAGCACGTTTTCCAACTCGCGGGCCGCAATTGGGGCTGGATGGCATCCGCCAAGCTATTCCTGCGCGGCATGAATTTCGATTCCGCGGAAGTGGCACAGTACGCCATATACGGCATGTTCGCCGCCGTCGTCGCCTGCATCATTCCGCTGGGCAGTGGGTCCGGCCGCTGGCGGCTTGGGGCGGCCTGTGCTTCGGCCGCGGTTTTCGCCGGCTGGACGTTCCCTCTGTTTGCGCACTGGGCACGAGCCGGATGGCTCCACAGCTTCGGATTTGTGGACGATGGCGGCGCCACCTCCATACACGTTGCCGGCGGACTCACCGCTCTCGCCGTCGTTTGGATTCTGGGTCCGCGCCGCGGCAAGTACACCGACGAAGGTATGCCCACGGCTATCCCAGGCCACAACATCGTGCTGGTGCTGTCTGGATGCTGGCTGTCGTGGATCGGATGGCTCGGCCTGAATTGCGCCGGCGCGGCGCTGTTCTCAGTCGTATCGCCGGGACGGGTCATGTTGGCGGCCCTGAACACCACGCTCTCGGCGGCCGCCGCGGCACTTACGGCAGCGGCCATCACGCGTGCCAGATTCGGCAAGCCCGACGCGTCGCTCTGCGCCAACGGCTGGGTCGCGGGACTGGTTTCGGCCAGCGCCGGATGCGCACTCATGCCTCCCGCCGGCGCGGTGCTTGTGGGGATCATTGGCGGCACACTCGCCATTTATACCGTCGAATGGCTAGAGTTGCACCTCGCGGTCGACGACCCAGGCGGCGCCATTTCGGTCCACGCCGTAGGCGGAATCTGGAGCCTGCTGGCGGTCGGCTTCTTTGGAGCGAACTGGATGGCACAACTCACAGGCATCGCCACCCTGCTCGGCGCCGTGCTACCGATGTCCTACGGCCTGAATCTGCTGCTCAATCGCTTCTATCCTTACCGAGTCCGCAAAGACGCCGAGCGCCAGGGAATGGACCTGCACGAACTGGGAGCCGGAGCCTACCCCGACTTCGCCAGCCACACAGAAGATTGGTAGCGCTAGTGTACTGCATCAGAAATCCCGATGATTATTAGTGGGGCGGACTTCAGTCTGCGGAGGGCTTGAGCCCTCCCGGCGAAAGACGTGAACGCTGCGACAGGCGGACTGAAGAGGGAGTTGCAAAATTCCAGCGGGCAGGCCGTGACGAATTTGCCGAATCTGCCTTGTTCTCCGCGCCCTCAGAACCTGACGGAAGACAAGCCCGCCGCCGCATTCACGATAGCCGTTCTTGGCTTGGTGTTCTCCGCGCTTTCTCTGCGTTCTCGGCGTCTCCGCGGTGAAGGAACAGCTTCGCACTTTACGTGCTCTTTTACGAGTTCTGCAACTCTGAAGTCCGCCGCAGGCTGAAGCATGCCCCACGGTGAAGTTCGAGTTGATTCGGAAAACGTTGTTCTGCATGACGCACGACACTTGCTACTTCTTCGCCACCAGCAACAGCAAGCCGAAAATCACCACCGGAATCAACGCTAGTCCGACATACAGCAGCGTCCGCCTGCCCCATGCGGTTTTCCGCTGCTTCCAATTCCTCAGCTCTGGCCGATCTTCCACGCCCACCTGGTCTAGATGCTCCAGATCCCACGCGAACTCATTCGCCGTCGTATAACGATTCTGCGGCTCGCGCTCCATAGCGCGGTAGATCGTCTCCTGCAATTCCGGCGAGATCTCGCCATTCAACTCCCGCGGCGGCATCGGATTGTTCATCAGCCGGTCGTTCATAATCGCGAAGGGATTCGGCCCGGTGAATGGCGTCTTGCCAGTCAGCATTTCGTAGAGCATCACACCCAACGCATAGATGTCGCTACGGCCGTCGCCGCGCTTGCCCTTCACCTGCTCGGGCGAAATGTAATCGGGCGTCCCCACCACGTTTGAGAGCTTGGCGAACGTCAGCCGCCGCGCCCCGGCCTTTCCCGCGATGCCGAAATCGATCAGCTTGATGGCGTCGTCCGCGCCCACCATAATGTTCTCCGGCTTCAGGTCGCGATGCACCACGCCATTGCGGTGAATGTAGTCCAGCGCATCGCAAATCCGTATGGCCACAGCGCGCGCGCGCTCAATCGGCAGCTTTCCCGCTTCGGTGAGGATCTCGCGCAGCAGCCGCCCGTCCACCCACTCCATCACCATGTAGACACGGCTGCGGTCGCCATCCGAGTAAACCTTCATCACACCCGGATGGTCGAGCTTCTCGCCGATCTCGCCCTCGCGTTCGAATCGCTCGAAAAGCACCGGGTCGGCCTCCATCTCGGGATGCGGAATCTTGATCGCGACCGTCCGGCCAGTCCGCATATCGGTGGCCTTATAAATGGAAGCCATGCCGCTGCGCGCCACGAGCGACTCGATGCGGTAATGGTCGAGTTGGTCTCCGGGCTGGATGGGCGTCATGTCATCGGAGCTTGTAGGGGCGTCCGCGATACATGCCGACGCGCTCCACGCTCCGTATGCGGATCAATTGAACGCTTATATTATCATCGCCGTCCCGCTCCTTCGCAAGAGAGACCAGGCGCCGTGCGGCGCGGTCGAGATCGACCCCCTCGCCTGCAATCGACGCCAGGTCGTCCGCGGTCACCGAGTGGTACAGCCCGTCGCAACACAATACGAGCACGTCACCGGGTAGCAGCGTGTGCTCGCTGGTATCCACATTGAGGAATGGATCGCGGCCCAGTGACCGGCTGAGCAGATGGCGGGTGGAAGCGGCTGCCGCCTCGGCGGCCGAGATCAGACCGAGTGTTGCCTGGTCCTGCGCCATGGTGTGGTCGCGCGTCAGTTGTTGCGCGGCCCCTTCTCGAATCAGATAGCAGCGCGAATCGCCGGCATGAGCGATGGCGGCACGGTCGTAGCGCAGGGCGCACGCGACAATCGTGGTGGACATCCCCGACCCGCCCGGAGCGGCGCTGCGTGCCAGTTCATAGACGTGGACGTTGGCGGCGCGCACCAGGCGGGTGAGCAGCGCGGTCAGCGATTCACCGGCCGGCGCTTGGGGAAATAGAGCCAGCAAGTGCTCCACTGCCGCGCGCGAAGCCACTTCGCCCCGGTCGTGCCCGCCTACGCCATCAGCCAAAGCGAAGAGCCAGCCATGCGAGCGCGCCTCATCGGGAGTCGCGGGTTCGTATTGAGCCTGAAAATCCTCGTTGCTCTCGCGCTTACCGGGATCGGAATATTCAGCGAAGTCGAGATCAAGCATCAGTCAGCGACAGTCGGTCGTTTCAGAGCCGCGACCGTTAGGGAGTCGGTTGCCTCGGAATGTGAGACTGTGTTTATGAAGCGCTGCGCTAAGTAGCCCCAAGCCGCTGCGCCAGATACGCCGTTTTGCCCTTCTGCTTGTTCGACCGCAAAAAATAAAAAGCCCCGTAGATCGCCCACACCATCGCGATTCCCAGCGCGAATAGCGGCTCCTTCACTGTGCCGAATCCCAGGAATGGACCGATCAGGTAAAACAGCATGCATCCCAAATTCGCCACCAGTCCGAATAAAGGAATCGCCAGATGCCGCACCACGTTGTAATTCGGATGCTTGTGGTACGCCATCATGCAAATCACGCAGCTCAGCGCATAGAGGACGAACGTTCCGAAATTAGACGCCAGCGTCATGGTCAGCAGCGTGTTGGGCAGCGCCGCCATCTGGTCGTGCGTGGTGTAGCCCACACTCGAAAAGATGCCGGGAGGCAGTGCCTTGATGTCGCTGTCCTTGGGCGCGCCGGCATCGCCGAACGCAAGCGAAACCGAAATGCAGCCCACCACCGCCGAGATCACCGCTAGCGTCCAAATGGCCTTGTGCGGGCTGAGGTTCTTGGAATGCAGGATGCCGAAATGCTCCGGCACCTCTTCGTCTTTGCCCATGGCATAGGTCACACGCGCCCCGGTATTCATGCACGAAAGCGTAGTGCCGATCAGCGCCAGGAACACCGTGAATGCCTCCACCAGCATGAAGATCCGGCCGTTGCCGCGGCCGAACAGCGCATCGCCCACCATGATCATCATGTCTCCGATGGGCGCCGCCGAACCCGCCGCGCTCTGCATGGTGTACCCGCTATTCAAAAAGTAGTTCGCCGCAAAATACTCGAAGAGGTAGCAGATAATCCCCTGCACCAGCAGCGAAACCATCACAGCGATGGGCACATCGCGCTTGGCATTCCGCGCCTCGCCCCCCATAGCCGTCACCGATTCGAAGCCCACCAGGATCAAGAGCGCCACTGTGGCCTGGACGAATACCCAACCCCAGTTGTGCGGGGCCACTACCGAAGCCGCGCTGCCGTGCGATAGAAAGAGTCCCTTGTCGTCCTTTTCCGAATAAGCGATGTGGAACGCAACCGGCTTGCCCGCAGCGTCCAGTTTGGGTTTGGGAACGCCCTTGTCGTCGCGCACAATCTGGTCGGTGGTCTGGCCGTTGGCCGTCACCGGTTGTGTCTGAAATTCGTAAGTGTAGGCCGCGCTTGTCGCCGCATCGAACTGATACGCCACACTCCCTGGCGGATGATTCACGCGATACCCTAACGCCACCACCGCGAAGACCATCAGGGCGCTGATCTGAATAATGTTGATGGCGATGTTCACCGCCGTGGAACCGCTGATGCCGCGCGACGCGATGTAGGCCACCACGAACGAAAAGATCACCGACACCAGCATCATGAACAGCGTGCCCGGGTTCGAGGCGCTCATCACGTTGGGCCACAGCGTCCCCACCAGGTAGCCGCACAACACGCCCATCACGCCCACCATCACGCCCGGGTAGATCCAATAGTAGAGATGCGAGCCCCAGCCCACTACGAACTTCGCCATCCGCGCGTACTTCCAGGCCTTATCGTGATTGAGGAACGACTGCTCCGCGAAGTAATAGGAGCTCCCCGTGCCGGGGTACAGCTTCGCCATCTCGGCGTAACACACCGCGGTTGCCAGGCACAGCACCAGCGCCAACACAATCCCCATCCACATCGATGGCGAAGTTACGCCGGTGGTTGCTTGAATGAAAAATGTGAGCCACAGGAATGCGCCCGGCGCAATCAGCGCCATCGCGTTCATGGTGAGACCCGTGAGGCCCAAGGTCGGCTGCATTTGCGCTGGATGACTGTCTGGCATAAGCTTCCCTTTACCAACTAAGGACGCTCGCAGACAGGGCGGCACCCGACGAGTGATTAAGTCTACTCTAACGGTTTCTCCGAGTGGGCCTCAATAGATAATTTCTATCCGGGGAATTCGAAAATCGCTGTTGGGGGCCGCCGTCCTGGTTGCGATGATGGGCAGCATGACGCTACTGCTGCTGATGATGGCCGCGCTGCTGGAAGCCGGAGGAGATGCGCTGGTGCGCGCGGGGCTTAAGTCGCCGGGCGGAATTCGTGTCAGCCTGCTGCTGGCTGGGGCGGCGGTGCTGTTCGCGTATGGCTGCCTGGTGAACGGTCCCAACTGGGATTTCGGAAAACTCCTGGGCGTGTACGTGGTCTTCTTCTTCGTCATCGCCCAGTTTATTGGCTGGGCGGCGTTTCATCAGGCGCCGGGGCGAGGCATACTCCTGGGTGGAGCGTTCATCGTAGTGGGTGGCGCGATTGTGGCGTTCTCACCCGCGTGAAACCTTAAGCGAAGCTCGGACCGGTCTTTCGACCCTGTCAGAATACGCGGGCGGAGTGCCGCCGTCGATGCGAAGGTATGACGCATAACAGCAACATCAAGCCGGTAGTCCATACAAGCGGTGGAAGCCGCGGACCTGCATTAGGGATCCCATCCTCGCCGGCGTCACTAAAGGGTATGGGCGTGACCTGATCGAAGTGAGGCGCGTCGCCATTCTCCATCACCCACTGGACCAATGTGCCGTCCCCAATGCCACTGGAGAGACCGGCGCCACTTTCCAATGACCGAGTCAATGGTACGGGGCTCATGGCCTGGCTCCATTCGTCAGCACTCACTCCATTGAGCGGCTCGATACCGCCGCGGATGTACGAATCGAAATTGACCGGCGCCGCGGCCAGGGGACTGAGTTTCAATAAGACGACAGTAAACAGCGCACCTGCCATTGGCGCGTTCATCTTGCGTGTTGCTCCTTGTGTTGGCTGCTGGATGCGACCCCGGGTTTTCAATCGGGTACGTGATCTCCAGATGCGCAATTTGCAACAACGGAGATTCAGGCCAGTAGGATCTGCTGGCTGCAATCCGCAATCAAAAAAGTATGTGCCGATATAGATGGAATTCGGGCTAATTTATCTCTAAAATTTACGGCGTGGCCCACGAAATTCCCATGAAAAACTCGATGTGCTTGGTGGGGTGGGCGCTTCCGCCTGCCAATCCGAGCGAAGCTCGGACCGGTTTTCCGACCCTGCCTGTTTAAACCAAATCTTCTTCGATCTCAAAAGGAATCGCCGCCAATGCGGAATAATCATACGAGGGACAATTCAACATGAACGCGCTAGCCGTCGCCTTTCTCCTCTTCTTCGCTCAGGCCGCGCCGCCCAATGCCGCCCCGCCATACTCGGTTGTTTTTCTTCGACCGGATCCGGCCAGTAAGCCCATCTCGAAGGAAGACACCGACCGCATCAAGGCCGCCCACCTGGCCAACGTCCAGAGCATGGCCAGGCGCGGTGTGTTGGTGGCAGTTGGCCTATTCGACGACAAGACCCCGAGCATCCTCGGCATCTTCGTGCTCAAGATTTCGTCGCTCGAAGAGGCCAAACGCATCGCGGCCGAAGATCCCACCGTGGCGGAGCATCGCACTGTGGCGGAAGTGCATTCCTGGCGCGGCCCGGCGGGAATCGGCGATGAGTACCGCCGCCTGCACAAAGAGAATCCCGCGACCCCGGAAAACATGGGAGTGCATCCGCTGGTCCTGATGTATCGCGGCGATGCCTGGTCGCAGCATCAGGAAGTGCTGTCCGCCCATCGGGACTACATGGAGCGCTTGCTCCGCGAAGGCAAACTGGCGGCCGCCGGTCCCTCCGATGGCGACCGCGATCTGGTCGGGATCGGCGTGTTTCAGCGCATTCCCGACGAAGAGGCCGAACGGCTGATGGCGGACGACCCTTCAGTGAAGGCCGGCGTCATGCGCCCGGAATTTCATCGATGGTTGTGCGCGGCGCACGTATTGCCGCAGTAGGGCGCCCGAACATTTCCAGGCGAAAAGTGGCAAGCTGTAGATACCATGAGTTCGCTGTCCGTCTCGGGATGCCTGCTGGTTTCAACGCTGGCCTGGGCACAAACCACGCCTCCGGCTCCCCCTCCGCCGCCTCCCCAACAACAAACGGCCCCGGCCAATCCCAACGCGCCCGAAATGAATACGCGCGAGGAGACAGCCACTTCCTTCAAAGCGCACGTAAGCCTGGTGATGGTCCCGGTAGTAGCTCGCGACATTCATGGCGTCGCCATCGGCAATCTCACCAAGGAAAACTTCCAGCTTTTCGATAAGGGCAAGCCGCAGGAGATCACCCGTTTTTCGGTGGAGAAGGTGGGCAGCAAGCCGCCGCTCGAAGCCAACGCCACGCCCGGAATTCCGCTTTCTTCCGAAGAAGGCAAAGGGCACATGGTGGTAGTGCCCGAGCGATTCGTGGCCTACCTCTTCGACGACGTCCATCTCGCTGCCAGCGACCTGCCGCGCATCCGCGAAGCCGCCCAGCGCAGCATTGACGAGTTGAAGCCCACCGATCGCGCGGCCATCTTTACCATTTCCGGCACACCGATGTTGGACTTCACCGACGACAAGGCGCAGTTGCGCACTGCGTTGCTCCGCCTGCGGCCCAATATCATGGCGCGCGCCGGCGCACTGACGGGCGGTGACACGTTGACGTTCGGCTCCCTCGGAGCCATCAAAGACGTGGTGCAGCGCATGTCGGGCGCGCCCGGACTGCGCAGCGTCATCGTGATTTCTCCCGGCTTCTTCATCACCGATCCGATGTTCTTTCCCGATCGGGACGACATCCTGGATAAAGCCATCCGCGCCAACGTCATCATCAACGCCATGGATGCTCGCGGCCTCTACACCGACCCGGCGCTCGATGTCTCGCGCTCTGGCGCTGGCCGCGGTCTGGGCACGGGCCTGATGCGCGAATCCATGCGGGCAGATATTCTGGCTGAAATGGCGGCCGGCACCGGAGGCACTTTCTTCCAGAACAGCAACAACTACGACGAAGGCTTCAAGCGTCTGGCGATCGCGCCCGAGTACGTCTATCTGCTGGGATTCGCGCCGCAAAATCTGAAACTCGACGGGGCCTTTCATGCGCTGCGCGTGGTGGTGAAGCCCTCCGACAATTTGAGCATCCAGGCGCGCAAAGGCTACTACGCGCCGCGCCGTCTGGACGATGCCGATGCGACGGCGAAACAGGAGATCGAAGCTGCACTTTTCTCCCGCGAGGAAATGTCGGAACTGCCGATGGAGTTGCACACGCAGTTTTTCAAGGCCGATGAGGGCGAGGCCAAACTGGCCGTGCTGGTGCATCTAGGCCTCAAGCAGTTCAAGTTTCGCAAAGCCGATGGCCGCAATAACAACGTAGTGACCATGGTCACAGGAATCTTCGATCGCAATGGCCACTACCTCCAAGGCATCAAGAAAGTGATGGACCTGAAGTTGAAAGACGAAACATTAGCGAGCCGCCTGGGGCAGGGAATCACCATCCGGACCACGTTCGACGTTGTCCCGGGTATCTACGTGATCCGCCAAGTGGTGCGAGACGCCGAAGGTCAGCTCATGTCGGCCACCAACGGCGCCGTCGAGATTCCGTAGCGGAGGGCGCCAAGCCCGCGAAGTTACAATATCTAGTTCCTATGATCGCTCTCCTCCGCGGTGTATTGATCGAAAAGCATCCCAACCAGGCCATAGTGGATATTGGAGGCGTGGGGTACAACGTCATCATCCCCGTCTCCACCTTCACGCACCTGCCCGACACCGGCGCCGAAGTCCGCCTTCGCATCCACACCCACGTCCGCGAAGACGCCCTGGCGCTCTACGGCTTCCTGACCGCAGACGAAAAGGCCCTCTTCGAGAAACTGATCGGCGTCAGCGGCATCGGCCCCGCCGCGGCCGTGAAGATCCTGTCCGGGCTGGCCGCGCCCGAGCTCATTCGCGCCATCCAGCGCGGCGAAGTGGAGCGGCTGGTTCGAATTCCCGGAGTCGGCAAGAAGACCGCCGAGCGCCTGGTGCTGGAACTGCGCGACAAGATGCCGGCCACTTCCGGCGAAGAGCCGGAAACAGCGGCCGCCGCCCAGCCCATGTCCATGGTGGAGCAGGACGTGCTTTCGGCGCTTCTCAATCTGGGCTGCGCGCGCCCGCAGGCCGAATCGGCAGTGCGCAAAGCCAAGGCCGCCGGCATCGCAGCCGATTTCGAACCGCTCTTCCGCAAGGCTCTTGAGTTGGTACGCTAAGCTGGTAACACATGCCCAACCGGGAATTGATTTCCGGGAATCCGCAGGACGAAGATTTGCAGTTTGAGGCGGGCCTCCGCCCGCGCCGCCTCGCCGATTTCACCGGACAGAGCAAGCTCAAGGAGAACCTCTCCATCGCCATCGAAGCCGCCCGCATGCGCGGCGAAGCCATGGACCATGTGTTGCTCTACGGCCCTCCTGGATTGGGCAAAACCACGCTTGCCTCCATCATCGCCGAAGAATTGGAAGTGCCGTTCACCACCACCTCGGGGCCAGTGCTGCAGAAGAAAGTGGATCTTACCGGCATCCTCAGCAACATCCGCGTCCGCCAGGTCTTCTTCATCGACGAAGTCCACCGGCTGCTGCCGGATGTGGAAGAGATGCTGTACTCGGCGCTGGAGGATTTTCGCGTCGATATCGTGATCGGCGTCGGGCCTGGGGCGCGCACGCACGCGCTGCCCATGCCGAAGTTCACAGCCATTGGAGCCACGACGCGCCAAGGTCTGGTGAGCGCTCCTTTGCGCGGCCGTTTTGGCCTGGTGCTCCGCCTCGATCCGTACCAGGTGCCGGAACTGCAGGCCATCGTGAACCGTTCCGCGCGGCTGCTGAATGTCGAGATCGAAAACGGCGCCGCCGAAGAGATCGCGCGCCGCTGCCGGGGAACGCCGCGCATCGGCAACCGCCTGCTACGACGCGTCCGCGACTATGCGCAGGTCCGCGCCGATGGGCGCATCACGCTGCCCGTGGCGCAGACCGCTCTTAATCTGCTCGACGTGGACCGCTTCGGCCTGGATGAGATCGATCAAAAAATCATGATGACCATCCTCGATAAATATCGCGGCGGACCGGTGGGCGTGAACACCATCGCGGCATCGATTTCCGAAGAGGCCGAGACCATCGAAGAGGTGTATGAGCCGTACCTGATCCAACTCGGCTTCCTGAATCGGACGCCGCGCGGCCGCACCGCCACCGAGCTCGCGTACGATTATTTCGGAGTCAAGCGCAAGCTCCGCATTGAGAATCAGCCGGGCCTCTTTTGAAAACGGCTTATCTCAGCCTCGGGTCCAACATCGGAGATCGAGAGAGCCATCTCCGCGAAGCCATCGCGCAATTGAATGCGGCCGGCGTGCGTGTGCTGCGCGTGTCTCCCGTGTATGAGACCGAGCCTGTGGATTACACGGACCAGCGATGGTTCCTGAACCTGGCGGTGGAAGCGGAAACCGAACTCTTCCCCATGCAACTGCTCGGCCGCATTGCGAAAATCGAGCGAGCGCTTGGGCGCGTGCGGACTACGCCGAACGGTCCGCGAACCATCGACATCGATATCCTCCTGTACGGCGCCGCAAAGGTGAAGACGAAGAAACTGGAGATCCCTCACCCTCGAATGTCGGAGCGCCGCTTCGTTCTGGCTCCGCTGGCCGATTTGGCCCCGGACCTCCGCCATCCCATCCTGGGCAAAACGGTGCGTGAACTCCTGGACGCGCTGAAGGGGCAAAAAGTGGAGCCTCTGGGTGGATAGTTGACATCGTCAACTAATTAGTTGACGATGTCAACTATCCACCGCCGCCGATCGCCTTGGAGCCTCGCGTTCCACCTTTTGCAGCCACCGCAGTTCCGTCCGGATCTGATCGATCGCGAGACTCAACATCCACACCGCCTCATGAAAAGAATGTCCTACCTCCTTGCGAACTGCCGCCAGGATCTCCCGCTTGCTCGCCAGTTCCATCTCCAAAAACTTCCGCCTTTGTCGAATCTGTTTCACAAACACGCCAGGCCGGCATTGCCACGAAAGCGCCATCCATGTGAGAAATGGCGGACGCTCCTTCTGATCGGTCCAGTCGACGCGCTCCAAAGCATCCGCCAGCGCCGCGCGCCCGCGAGCGCTGGTTTCAAACATACGCCGCTCCGGACCGCCTGAGGCATCCTCGCTGTCGGTCGCACGCACCAGTCCAAGGCGCGCCAGCTTGTCCAGCGAATAGTAAACCTGCGGACGCGATACCCCCGCCCACTCCCGGACTTTGCGAGCCTCCAGCGTGGCGTTCGCCTGATACCCGTGCATCGGCCGCTCGGCAAGTAAACTCAGCAGCACCAGATCGGGAGTCGTCAATTTTTGGCTTGACACAGTCTTCATTGTCTACTAGTCTAAATGAGACTAGTTTAGTTTGCAAGGAGGCAGACATGACAGTGAAAAGATTGACACCCAACCTTTATACGGACGACGTGGCGTCCTGCGCTAAATTTTGGATGGACCGCCTGAAGTTCGAAAAGACCGCGGAAGTGCCGGACGGAGACAACCTGGCCTTCGCGGCCCTGCAGCAGGGCAGCATCGAGTTGATGTACGGCAGCTACGCGAGCCTGGAGAAGGACGGCGACGCCGCCAAGGCTTTCACGCGAGGCACGGGTTTTCTGTTTCTCGAAGTCGACGATCTCGACTCGTTCGCCGCGGCCATGCAGGGCGCTTCCATGGTCGCGCCTGTGCACAAAACCTTCTATGGCTCCACCGAGTTCACTGTGAAGGATCCGGCCGGCCATCTAATCACCTTCGCTCAGTTTGCGCAGTAGGCGCACTATTCCTGGGATACCTTGTGATCCGCGGCCACACAGAGTAAACTGTGGTCCATGAGACTCCTCGTACTTGCTACGTGCGCGTTGTTTCTGGGCCTGCCTAGCTATGCGCAGAACGATCTGAAGAGTGACTTACTCTCAGTTCCTCACGCACCTACTACGCAGGTGGCGGCTCATCTGAAGGCCCTCTCCGAGAAAACTCACGAGCCCTCCAATTTCGCGGTCGACGTTTTCGCCAGAGACCTGGCTCATGTGCTGGGCCTTAAGCGCCTCGGCGATGCGGAAGTAGCTTCCCTAGTGACTGAGATCAACGCAGTCTTTAAAAGCGCCGGGACTTCCACTGTGGGCTTCCTGGACCACATCGCCAAGTTCAAAGCCGCCCTTGGCACGATCGGCGTAGCGCCGGTCGACTTCCAAAAATTGGGCGGCGAACTCGAGACCATCGGCAAGCAAGTCCGCGGACCGGAAGACACGCCTGTAGAGCGTGGGCCGGCACGCCGTCGGTAGACCGCTACTCCGCCGCCTTCACGCCTGCCGGCAGAATGGGCCTCGCCCGTTCCACCCGGAACTGCACGCCGCCGGGCGCATCGCGCTCCGTCCTGGTGATGCGCAGTTCGCCGTCTGCCAGATAGCGCAGATGCACATAGTCGAACGCCAGGCCCGCCGACGCCATTAGCTTCATGTAGTCGCCGTGAGCCGTCTCATCGGGAGCCTCCGTATACGCCGCGTCCCACGTGATGTCCGACGAGAGCCCCGACACTCCGCCGCTGCCCGGCGCCGGCGCTGCCCCCGCTCCAGCCTCGCCGCCTCCGCCGGCCGCGCCTCCGCGCCCGCCCCCCGCCGTGCCCTTCAACGACATGTAAATCCTGATGCCGTTCACAATCGGTTGGAACATATCGCGCGGCTGCCAGCGCTGCCCGAAGCGTTCGTAGCGCGCATTCATGCGGTCTTCGAGCGCCAACATGCCCGGCACCGTCCGCTCCGCTTCCACGATCTTGTCTCGAATCGCAAACGCCACCATCTTGCTGTACGGATGCTGCTCATCGCGCAGGTAGCCCATACTGGTGAACCAGCCGCGTGGAATCCACCACGCGCGCCCCGAGTTCGCTCCCTGCCGGCTCTGCACCCAGCCCGTGTACTCGCTGAACGGCTGCACCCATTCGTGCGACGGGTAGCCGTGCGGATTGAGGAATGCATCCGGCAGCCACGCGTCGATCAATTGCTTGCGCGTGCGAGACTCCGGATAGATCGGGTCGGTCTCGGCCTGCCCCGCCGACACGTCCGCCGCCAGCGATCCGTGATAGCCGGGATGCAGCATGTTGTCTGGCGTGATTCTGTAGAGGTCCACCGAAAGCTGCGCGCCATCGGGATTCGTGATGGGATGGATTGCGACGTTCACCTTGTTGAGTAGCGCGCGCTTCGCAGGGTCGGTCAGCAGTTCCTCGGCAAGTTTGTCGATGTGGCTGGTGCTCGAAACTTCGTTGGCGTGCTGCCGCCCGGAGTACACAATCGCGGCTTTGAGCGTGCTCTCCTTGGGCCACGAGCGCAGCAGCGCGGGTGTAGGCAGCGTCAGGTCCGCTGCCCAGATATTCTCGCCCAGGTAACTGCGTCCCATCCAGTAAACGTTAACGCCCGGGTAGGTCGCGAAGCGCGCCAGAATCTCGGCGTTCTCGCGCGGCGAAATCGGATCGTCCCATTGCACGATCGGGTTCGTCTCGCGCTTCTGGTAATCCGCGATCATAGGACGCGGCGTTGCCGGCGGCGTCACGTGCCAGCTCGCGAACACTCGTTTGG
Organism: uncultured Solibacteraceae bacterium; assembly: GCA_963815475.1. Classification (GTDB taxonomy): domain Bacteria; phylum Acidobacteriota; class Terriglobia; order Bryobacterales; family Bryobacteraceae; genus Sulfopaludibacter. Next base: position 7,043,017 of record CAWFHD010000003.1, read on the forward strand.
CGGCCATTTCGGGCTTGTCATTCGGCTCCAGCGGAAGGTCGAACTCCATCCCCATTTGTGCCAGGTGCGGGTACGCTAATTCGTCGCGATACAGCCCCGCGGCGTGCATGCGGTCGAGCCACTGCAACTCGCCGCGGGCCTTGTCGACAGCGAAGATGCTGCGGTCCACCTGGTCCTGGCCCTCCAGCTTCAGCCACTCGTCGTACTTGTCTTCCACATAGTCGGCGGGCAGCGACCATACCAGTCGCTCCACTCCAGCCTCGCCCGCCTTGGCGCGCACCTGGATCAGCCGCGGTTGCATGTCGCCCGCCACCGGCGGCAGATTGCGCTCTTCCTTGTGGCGCTGCCCCGCGGCATCGGTCCACGAAAGCCGCACCAGCGGATTCGCCGCCGCCTTGGCGTAGAACTCGATGTGCACCCGCCCGTCCTTGCCATCTTCCGAGGGATGCACTATCGGGATGATACGGCCGGTGTATTGGATAGGCCGCCCCGTTTCCAGGTCGCCCATCATGCCGAGGAAGGCCTCGGTGGAATAGAACGTGTCCTCCTGCAGCGCCTCGAGCGATGAGATACGCTCCTTGTCCAGCTCCAGGCTGTAGTCCGGTTCGCTCATGTGGACGTCGAGGGTGATGGTGTCGAATGGCGGCTGGTATTCGGCGCGCAATTCGCCGTGCGCCTGTGTCATGACGCTTTTGAAAACCTGCGGCAGCGTCTTGTTCTGGTAGTGGTCCCAGAACTCTTCCAGGTCGGTGCGGATGCGCTGATCCAGAATCGCGTTGCCGTTCGCCTCCAGCCGCACCCAGCCCGTGTCCACCTGCACCTGTTCGTATTGCGGCATCACGCCGTTGTACGGCTGCATGTGTGTGGTGACGGTGAATTCGCGCGATAGCAGTTCGTGGCCGGCGCTATCCAGCGCGCGCACCCGATAGGTAGCGCCGCTCGCGGGCGGTTCCATCTGGTCCAGCGTGATCTTCTCCAGCGGGAGATTCAGCTTGCGCGCCAGCAGTTCGTCCACGGGGTAGAGTTCATGCACCCAGCGCGCTTCCGACTGCATGGCGCGCATGCCTGTAGGATCCACATTCTTTGCGAACTCGATCTTCAGGCTCGCTACCGGCTTGCCCGCGAGCGCCGGGGCAATCTCATCCATCAGCCAGCTATATCCTTGCTTGTAGGCGCACAGAACTTCCACAATCAACTTCTGCGGATCGACGCCGGCCTTGGTGAGGATGTCTTTCAACAGTGCCTGCAGCTTGCGCCGCTGGTCGGGACCTTCGCTCACGCGCGCGATCAGCTTCACGTCCTGGCCGGCCGCAATCAAAGGCGCTGCCACACGCACCGATTCCACCAGCCGCTTTCCTTCCCACGGGATCACCACATCCTCGGTAAATGTCGGCGCGGCCTGCTGGAAGGGAACCTGCGGCGCGCGATAGTGCAGTGCCGGGTTGCGATCGCAGCAGCGCGTTCCGGCGCGCAGGCTCGCGGCCGTCACTTGCAGCGGCGTGTGCCAGCGTTCCTGAATCTGGCCGCGCACGAACTCTCCGAACCGCGGGTCCAGAACGTCGCCGTAAATCTCGGCTTTGACGTCCTTGATGCCGGCCGGCGCCGGTGTTTTGGTCCACTGCTCCAGATGATACAGCGCCGCCGCCGACTGTCCCACGCCCGAGCGCACCGAGAAGAACCGGTGCAGGTCGTAGCGGATCTCCTCGATGGAGAGGTGCTGCTTGCCCTGTTCCCACAAATTCGGGAAGCGGCTGCCCAGAGCTTCGAGCGCGGCTGCCTGCCCGCTATCGTCGCCGCGCGTCAAGACGGCCGCGCGCCGGCCGAATGCGTCGTCCACCACGCGCACTTCGCCCTCGTCCGCGACCAGCGGGGTTTCCGAATCGGCAGACGCCGTGTCCTGCGAGAGCAGTTTTTTCTCGGCCTCCTGGGATAGTGCCGAATCGCCGGCCAGCACGGCGGACGCGCGCACGTCCCGGGCTACCGCATGGTCCGCGGCGGACGCGATCGGCAGCGTGATGCCCGTGCCTTCCAGCCCAAGGCGCGCGGCCAGATTCGCCATGGCGACCCCTGCCGCGCCCGCGGGCACAAAGAGGTGTCCGTTCAGCGCGGCGGGCACCGGAATGCGACCGCCCCCGGCTGTGAAGAGGCCGCGCGTGGTGAAGAGCGTGGCGAGATCCAAACGAGTTGGCGCGGCAGGAGCGGCGCCGCCCGCGGCATCCGTGCTCGCGCCGGTTCCGGCATTGGCCGCGCCTGCACCGGCGCCGTTGCCGCCGGGATTGGGCGGTGGAGCGTTCGGTTCGGGCTTCGAACTTACCGCGTTCGCGCCGCCGATCACCACCAGTTCATGCACGCCCGCCAGGCGCGCATCGGCGAGCGCCTTGGTCAACGTCTCCGCGCTAATGGCCGCCGCGCTTCGCAGAAACGCGCGATGCACGTCCGACTTGCCATGCAGGTACGTAACCCCGGCCAGTTCGACATTCTCGCCCACCGCGGCAGCGATCGCCGAAAGCCTGTCGCCCGGAACACGCCACTGGTAAGGAGCGCGCGCCGAGTATGCCTCTCCAGCCGCTTCGAAGCCGGCATCGTCATTGGCGAACACGGTCAGGTTGCCCGCCAGCGCGAACACCGCCCCTTCTTCTTTTTCCAGAACGACGCCATCCACGGCCTTGCCGACGAAGATCCGCGGACCATCGCCGGCTTCGGGGGCCGCCGCGATCACCAGCGGCGGTGTGAGCCCGGTGCTGCCGTAGGCGACGCGCGCGGCCAGGTTGGCGGCCGCCGCATTCTGCGCCGCGGTGGGTTGCGCCGGCACGACGACCTTGCCCTGTACGAAGTCGGCGATGCCGTCGCCATTGGTGTCGGACAACATCCAGCCCGCCGCGAACGGATCGGCTACGCGTCCGGCCGCCGCCGGTGGGGCCGGCGTCTGGAATGCAAAGGCGGCAGCCAGCAGTCCGGCAACCGCGACGGCATAGAAAAATCGCGACATTCGGTGTAGACCTCCGGGGTGATATCCAGGATAGCCCACTGGGCATCGTAAAATGAATTCTATGTCTCCCAACACCGATGAGTTTTACCGGATACAAAAACTTCCGCCCTACGTGTTCGCTGTCATCAACGAGATGCGCGCCAAAGCAAGGGCCGCCCAGATCGACGTTATCGATCTCGGCATGGGAAATCCGGATGGGAATACGCCGAGAGTAGTGGTCAACAAACTCATCGAGTCGGCGCGCAACGCCCGCAATCACCGTTACTCCCAATCGCGCGGAATTCCCAGATTGCGCGAGGAGATCACCAATCGCTACAAGGCCAACTACGGGGTGGAACTCGATCCCGATAAGGAGGCCATCGTCACCATCGGCGCCAAGGACGCGCTCGCGCACTTGCTCTTCGCCGTGGTGGGGCCTGACGACGCTGTGGTTTCGCCGAATCCAGCGTACCCGATTCATCAATACGGAGTGCTGATGGCCGAGGGCCACGCCTGCATGCTGCCCATGCCGGACGCCGCCACCTTCCTCAATCGCCTGGAAGATCTGTATCGGACGTCGTCGCGCAAGCCCAAGCTGCTACTGATTTCCTTTCCGCACAACCCCACCACTACGTGCGTCGATCTCGATTTCTTCAAGGAAATCGTCCGGCTGGCCGCGCATCACGGCACCATGATCATCCACGATTTTGCTTACGCCGACTTGGGCTTCGACGGCTACAAGCCGCCCAGCATCCTGCAGGTGGACGGCGCCAAAGAAATCGCGGTGGAGATCTTCTCCATGTCGAAGAGTTACAACATGGCGGGCTGGCGCGTCGGCTTCTGTCTCGGCAATCCCAAGATGATCGCGGCGCTGGCGCGCATCAAGAGCTATCTGGATTACGGCGTCTTTCAGCCTATCCAGATCGCCTCCATCATCGCGCTGCGCGAGTGCGAGGAGGAGACGAAGAAGATTTGCAACATGTACCAGAAACGCCGCGACGTGCTGGTGAAAGGCCTGGAGAGAGCGGGTTGGCCGGTGGAGAAGCCGCGCGGCTCCATGTTCCTATGGGCTCCGTTGCCGGAACGCTACAAAGCAGCGGGCTCGCTCGATTTCGCCAAACTGCTCCTGGAGAAGGCGCAGGTAGCGGTGTCGCCTGGAATCGGCTTCGGCCCGTTAGGCGAAGGCCACGTCCGTTTCGCCCTGGTGGAGAACGATCAAAGAATCCGCCAAGCCACCAAGTCCATCGGCCAGTTCTTGAAGGGGTAGCGCAGGAAAGATTGCCTGCGGGGCTCAAAGCAACTCGATGAATTCGTCGATCGAGAGCCTGGCATCCCGAACGATCGCAGCGCAAGAGTGGTTCTTTAATCGCGCGGCCGGCGTGAATTAGGCAGGGACGGAGAACGGAACGGTTACCCTTCCTTGAAGCGAGGGACCTTCCTCGGGGATCGGCTCTCCGTGTTCCCGGAGGCTTTCCAGATATAGCTCGATGGCTTCCTTGACGTTTCGCTCGGTTTCTTCGAGAGTCTCGCCCTGGGTGTGGCAACCGGGCAGCGTCGGGACATGTGCCACATAGCCGCCTTCGGGGGCCCGCTCGTAGAAAATCGAATAGGAAAGCGTTTTGGCGGATCTCTTCATCGTTCCTCTCACTGAATCTGGTAAGGCACGGTGATGTCGACCACTTTCGGCGGGTAGCACGCCTTGCTGCTGCATGCCTGGTATTTCAGCTTGCCGACCGCCGCGCCCGGCCCTCCCGGCGCATCGGCTTTCACTTTGAAGTGAGCCGTCAGGTCGAAATTCCCGGTGAATACCGACAGCGGCTTTTCGTCGAAGTCGTACTTTTCGGATTGCGCCTTGGGATAGACCACCTGGCCGCCTTCGAGCGCCCCTGTCGACGTCCACGTAAGCTTTAACGGAATCAGTTCCGCTGAGTTCGGCTTGTCGCTGTTGACGTGGAACCCCGTCAGCACCGACACCGGTATCTTCGCGTCAACGGTAGCGTTGCGCTTGCCCGTGACCTTCGGCACTTCCCCTACGGAAAGGTGGCCGCTACTTTGTCCGTAGAGCGAGGAGAGGCAAAGCAGGCCCGCGCCCAACACCGACATCGCGCCGGATACCACCAGGGGCTTGTAAGAGTTCTTCCACTTCATCGACGAAATCCTTCCGGCTCGCGAGTCCCACGTGGACCGCGGCAATCTTTCCAGAGCGATCGATCAAGAACGTAGTGGGCATGGCATCCACGCCGCCGTAAAGCTGCGCGGTGGCGTCATTGCCGATCACTACGCGGTAATTCACGCCCATGTCGCTGAGGAATGGTTTTACAGTTTCCCACCCTTCCTCGTCCATGGAGACGCCCAACACTTCGAAACCGCGGTCTTTGTTCTTGCGCTGCAAATCCATGAACCAGGGAATTTCGATCTTGCATGGGCCGCACCACGTCGCCCAGAAGTCCAGCAGCACCACTTTGCCCTTGTAGTCCGAAATGTGGACCACTTTGCCGTCGGCGTCTTTGAGCGAGAAATCGGGCGCGTCGTGGCGTTCCTTATCGGGCTTGACCGTGGCGGCGCGCACCGATTGGGGGCCGCTGGTGCAGGCTTCGAAGAGGCAACCCAGAGCGAGCGCGGACACGAACGCGGCGGAGAGGCGGAGCGCAGTCACAGGCAGTATACCTGTCTTGATTATAACGACATTCGTTTGGTTTCAATTGTTTCAGCGAACCACCGTTGCCGGAAATTACGCTGGCGCCGGCTGAGCGTGAATTCGTCATGCTCCGCCGTGCCCGAGTAACGCCACGCCGCCGTGTCGCAAAAGCTTTCGCAGCAATACTCTCGCCAGCGCCGTGTGCGCCCTTCGATATCGCCGGCCGTCAGCGCGCGCTTGCGCCACTCGGCCGACCATCCCAACTCGCCGCGCGCCCGCACCGCAAACTCGTGCCGCAGCAATTCTTCGTACGAATGCCGGACCGGATTCCCGGCACGAAGCCACACGAAGTGAAACAGCTCATGCACGAAGATGCGCGGAAACTCGGCCTGCGTGCAATTGAACGCGATCCGGTGCTCGCGCAGGAAGGCGCCGGCGTGGACCGGTCCATGCCGGTCGCGCAGGTCAGGCGCGGATTCGATGCGCGGAGAGAGCCCTTTCACGGACAGTTTTCGCAGCAAGCGCCGCGCCCACGTTTCGTAACGACCCTGTAACTGTTTACTGCTTGAGGCGCCCAAGCTGACATTGTAAACTTCGTTGCATGGACGAACTGAACATCGAATCGCTAGCGGGAACTCAGCCAGGAGTTCGCATTCTGAAGTTGACTGGCCCTTTCACTCTTTCGACGATTTTCGATTTTCAGAGCGAAGTCCGCGAAGGTCATGCGCCTGTCACCATCATCGATCTGAATGGCGTGCCCTATATGGATTCGGCGGCGCTGGGCTCGATCCTGGGCTTCCATGCCTCATGCCATCGCGAAGGCCGCCGATACGGCTTGATCGGAGTCTCCGACCGCCTGAAGACTCTCTTCCGGGTGGCCGGAGTCGATGGCTTAATAGCCGTGTATCCTACGCTCGAAGCCGCCCAAGCGGACTAGTCACTGTGACGTAAAGGGCACGTAAAGAGCGAACCTGTTCATTCACCGCGGAGCCGCGAAGAACGCAGAGAAGCGCGGAGAACACCAGGCCAAAACGGCTACCGTGAATGGGGCGGCGCGGAGAACAAAGCAGGTCTGGCATTTCCTCTTCAGTCCAATTGAACTGCGGGACTAAAGTCCCGCGCAGGCTGAAGCCCGCCCCACGGACATCAAACCGGGAGGCCCGTGTTACTCCCTTGTCTCCGCGTGGTGGCGGACGTCGATTCCCTTCACCAGAAACAGCACGTCCTCGGCGATGTTCGTCGAGTGATCCGCAATTCGCTCCAGATTCTGCGCGATGAACATCAGCGAGACGGCGCGATTTACGGTGGTGCGCTCGTCCTCCATGAACAGCAGCAACTCGTTGTAGACGGCGTCGCGCAGGTGGTCCACTTCGTCGTCCGCCAACAGCACATCGCGAGCCATCACGGCGTCGCCGCGCGCGAAGGCGTCCAGGCTGCGATGCACCATGCTCTCGGCCAATTCGGCGATCCGCGGAATATCCACCAGCGGGCGCAGCGTCGGCTCCTTCATGAGGTTCATGGCGCGCTCGGTGATGTTCACTGCGAGATCGCCCATCCGTTCCAGGTCGCTGTTGATCTTGATCACCGCGGTGATGAAGCGCAGGTCACGCGCCATCGGCTGGAACAGCGCGAGCAGGCGTGTCGCTAACTCGTCAATCTCCATCTCCTTCTGGTTGATCAGCGCCTCGGCCCACATCACTTCCTTGGCCTTTTCTTCATCGCGCTCCACCAGGGCGTAGACGCTGTTGTGAATGGAGGCTTCCACCAGGCCACCCATTTCGAGCAGCTTGCTTTGCAACTCCTCCAACTCTTCTCTGAAGTGAAGCATTCGGTCCTCTGTGAGTTTGACGCTTTCGCGGAAATGCCGGTCCGTGCGCGATGCCGCTACCCGAATCGCCCCGTAATGTAATCTTCCGTCTCTTTCTTCGCCGGTCGTTTAAAGATCACCGCGGTTCTGTCGAATTCGATCAGCTTGCCCAACAGAAAGAAGCCCGTGAATTCCGCCACGCGCGCCGCCTGCTGCATGTTGTGGGTGACGATCACCTGCGTGCACTGGTTCTTCAAACTGAACATCAGATCTTCGATTTTGGCGGTGGCGATGGGGTCGAGCGCCGAGCACGGCTCGTCCAGCAGTAGCACCTCCGGGTCCACCGCCAGCGCGCGGGCGATGCACAGCCGCTGCTGCTGGCCGCCCGAGAGCGAGTACGCCGATTCGTGCAGCTTGTCCTTCACCTCGTCCCACAACGCCGCGCGCTGCAGGCTGTGTTGCACCATGTCGTTGAGCGAGTTCTTTCCTTTGAGGCCATTGACACGAATCCCGTAAGCCACATTGTCGAAGATCGATTTGGGAAAGGGGTTGGGCCGTTGGAACACCATCCCCACCCGCCGCCGCAGGTTGGTGACGTCCACTTCCAGAACGTTATTGCCATCGAGCGTGACGGAGCCTTCCGCGCGCGCGTGCCGGATCATTTCGTTGATGCGGTTTAGCGTTCGCAGAAACGTCGATTTACCGCATCCCGAAGGCCCGATCAATGCCGTGATCTTCTTTTCCGGAATGTCGATATTGATGTTGTGAAGCGCCTGGAAGGCGCCGTAATAGAAGTTGAGCTCGCGCACGGCGATTTTGGGGCTGCCTTCGGCCTTGCGGTCGGCAGGGCCCCCGGGTGGCAGGTCCATTGGCTGCATTCTGATCTCAGGCTCTGGTATGAAGTTTGGTGCGCTATCCATCAAAGCTTACCCCTTTTGCACTGAAATTCCTCGCGACAGAATCCACCGGGCTGTGATGTTCGTCAGCAACACCATGCCCAACAATACCAGTCCCGCTGCCCATGCCTGACGCTGCCAGTCGGGAAAGCCTGAAGTGGCCAGCTTATAAATCATCACCGGTAGCGCCGCAGTCGGTTGGTCGTAGCCGCTCGGCCAGAATTGATTGTTCAAAGCGGTAAAGAGGAGGGGCGCCGATTCGCCCGCAATGCGCGCCACACCCAGGATCATGCCGGTCATAATCCCTCGGCCGGCGGCGGGAACCACCACGGTCGCAATTGCTTTCCACTTCGGGGCGCCCAACGCCAGAGCCCCTTCGCGCAAGGCCCGCGGGACGGTCAACAGGAATTGCTCGGTGCTGCGCAAGGTGACGGGAATCAGCATCAGGCTCAGCGCGAAGGCGCCGGCCAGCGCCGAGAAGTGGCCCAGCGGCACCACCACAACGGTCCACGCGAAAATCCCGATCACGATGGATGGCACGCCGTTCAGCAGGTCCGCCAGGTAGCGTACTGTGAACGACATCGTTTTGCCGCCGAACTCCGCCAGGTAGACGCCGCCCAGAAATCCGATCGGGAGCCCGATGAGCGAAGCGAGCCCCACCATCATGGCACTGCCGACAATAGCGTTCGCCACACCGCCGCCCACATCTCCCGGAGGCAGCGGCAGTTTGGTAAAAAAGTTCCAGTCGAGCGACTTCCCGCCGTTATAGACCAGATAGCCCAGAATGACGAACAGCACAGATACCGTGACGAAAGTGCAGATACCCGTCGCCGTAAGCATCGCCTTATTCACCGCCTTGCGATACGCTAACCGGGTCATGAAGCGTGCGCCGTTCCTTTCCGGCTGGTGGCAATCACCAGCAGCCGCGCCAGCGCATTCACGATGATCGTGATCAGAAAAAGGACCAGCCCCATCTCCACCAGTGAGCTCTGATACACTTTGCCACTGGCCTCCGCGAATTCGCTGGCAATCACGGCGGCAATGGTGTGTCCCGCCGCGAACAGGGAATAATTGATGTTCGTGCTATTGCCGATCACCATGGTGACTGCCATGGTTTCTCCCAAAGCGCGCGCCAGCGCCAGGAAGATGGAACCCAGGATTCCCAGCCGCGCGTGAGGCACCACTACCTGGGATGTGGTCTCCCACTTCGTGGCTCCTAGCGCCATCGCCGCTTCCCGCTGGTCGCGGGGCACTTCCAGAAGCGACTCGCGTGAAATCGCGATGATGTACGGAAAAGTCATCACTGCCAGCACTACCCCTGCAGTCAGGAATCCAAAACCCAGAATGGGCCCCTGGAAGAAAGGTAGAAATCCCAACGTGGATTTGAGAAAGGGCTCTACGTAATTCCGCATGATGGGAATCAGTGTAAAGATTGCCATCAGGCCATAGATTACACTCGGAACAGCCGCCAGCAACTCCACCAGAAACGTGCAGGCATTTGCCAGCTTGGGCGGCGCCAATTCCGCCAGAAAGACAGCCGCTCCAACACCCAGCGGCACCGAGATCGCCAGCGCAATGATCGACGTCAGCACGGTCCCATAGATGAACGGGAACGCGCCGAAATCATCGGCCACCGGGTCCCAGTTAGTGCCTTTGAGGAATCCGAATCCGAATTTGGCGCGGGAAGGTCCCGAACTCTTCCAAAGTTCCCACACCAGCAGGACGGTCACCAGGATAATGAAGGCGGCAAATATGAAGGTGATGAGGTGGGCCACCTCATCACCACTCCTAAGGCGGAGCGAGAAACTCCGCCTGGGTTTCGCCAACGAGATGGCCGGCGTCGACATGATTATTTGATCAGCGCAATCTGCTTCTGTTCTTTCGCTACTACCTGACTGGGCAGGGGTGCATAGCCCAAAGCGGCCGTGTATTTCTGGCCGTCCTTCAGCATCCACTGTAGAAAATCAACGATTGCCTTTTTCTTGGCAGGGTCTTTGATTTCAGTTGGGATCAGCATCCATGTGAAGGTGGAGATTGGATAGGCGCCCTTCGCCGGCTGGTTGGTGATGGAGACCCGGAAATCGTCGGGCATTTCCTTGGCTACGCTCGCCGCCGCGGCTGTGACGGATTCGAGGGACGCCTTCAGGTAAACTCCCGCCGCGTTCTTGAGTTGTCCGTAGGGAATCTTGTGCTGGATGGCGTGAGTCAATTCCACATATCCGATCGCGCCGGGCGTCTGCTGCACCAGTGCGGCCACGCCTTCATTCTTCTGCTGTCCCGTGCCGGTAGGCCATTTCACCGATGTGTTGGAGCCCACCTTTTCCTTCCACTCTGCGTTCACCTTCGAAAGGTACTCGGTGAACACGAAGCTGGTTCCGCTGGATTCGGCGCGGTGGACTACCACAATGTCGGTGGCGGGCAATTTCACGCCCGCGTTCTCTTTCACGATCTTGGGGTCGTTCCACTTGGTTATTTTGCCCATGAAGATTTCGGCCACAATGTCGCCGGTGAACTTCAAATCGCCCCCGACGCCGGGAATGTTGTAGATGATTACAATTCCTCCCAGCACCGTTGGGAAATGCAGGGGATGAACCTTCACAGCGGAGATTTGCTCGTCCTTCATGGGCATGTCAGACGCTCCAAAATCCACCGTTCCTGCTGTCAATTGATTAATGCCGCCGCCCGAGCCGATCGCCTGGTAGTTGACCTTGATGGCCGGATGCAGCTTGTTGTACTCTTGAAACCATTTTTCGTAAATCGGATCTGGAAACGTGGCGCCGGCCGCGTTGATTGACTGCGCAGATGCCGTTCCGGCCAAGCCGCACAGGGTGATGGTCGCCAGGACCATGCTACTGGTTTTCGTCATAAATTTTCCTTCCTTTACGTTCTCACGCAGACGTTACAGCGGGGTTCAGGTTATGTTACAAATCTGCTACAGCCGTATTGCTAAGCTGTGCCGCCCCGCTTATTTGGCGGGAGGCGGTGCGCCGGGAAGGGTATAGCGGAGGTTCACGTAAATGGTGTTATCGTGCGCCCCGCTGGGTTGTCCGGTGGCCACGAACCAGGGATTGCGCGTCAGATACATGTACTGCATCATGTAGTTGATGGCGCCCCACTTGGCGTCTTTCCAGATGGTCTGGTTGAAGCCAAACGTGTATTCTTCAATGGATCGGTTCTGGTTATTGGCCGAACCTTTGTAGCCAAAGCCGACTAACGATGTGCCGTTCAAGTCGAGCGCCGTGTTCTGGCCGACGTAGATACCGCCATAGTAACCGTAGAGCAGGGTGTTCTTCACCGTGGCTTCGAAGCCCGCTGTGTGGCTATGCAGGTGGATCGGGCTGATGCTGCCGTCCGCGCGGACGATCAGGTCAGGGGCCTGGCCGAAGATGTAGCGTCCTATACCATCGCCGAAGTCGTTGGTGCTGATGAGGCGCAGCCCCTTGGCGATCTCGAAGGTCGCGTTGGCCGATCCGCCGCCTCCCACCTTGGTGAAATGTTGATTGGTAGTGAAATTCCAATCCTTGAACGTGCGCTCAATTCCCGCGAACTCCACGTGGACACGCGACGTCGGGTCAAACGCAAGCTTGGCGATGATGTCCGGGTGCAGGTTCGGGGTGGTCAGAAAGGTGGTCTGGTTGTCGAACTGAGTGCCGGCAAGGCTGGCCAGCGCCGTGGGCAGTGTAACCGTAGGAGCGCCCCCCGAACCGCCGATGTACTGGTCCGGCTGTTCCAATGACAGCCCGAAGGTGATCTTGTCGTTCGGGTGATAGAGGAAGCGGAAACCAGGTTGGCGCGTCCAGGGGAGCCCGATCAGGTAGTTCACGTCGATCACCTGGCTATAGAAGAGATCGCTCGGCAGCGCCGAGATGCCTTTACGGTTGGGAGTCATCATGCTCCAACTCTGGCCGGCCAGAAACTCCCACTGGTCCTTACGAACATCCACCCAAAAAAGGCGAAGGCGGGGAACCACCGCGCCATTGGTGATGCCTAAGTTGGTGGCGCCGCTGGTACCCAGAAAATCGAACTCGTTGTAGCCGATTACGTGAGCGCCGTGGACGTCGACGTCCGCGCGGAAGCCTAGCCGCGAGTTCTGCGGGCTGAAGCGGAACTCGCTCAGATTGCCGGCCGGCACGTTCTTGTACGGAACACTCCCGAAATTGCTGCCGATTCCGCTGCCGGCATTCTTGTCGCGCCATACGGCAGTCGCATCCATGAAACCGACCGGGATGATGGTAGTGTCACCGATCTTCAACTGCAGGGGGGAGGGCGCTTCCGGTTGCGGCAGCGGTGGAACGAATTTGGGCACGGGATTCGCGGCCGGCACCGCCATTGGGGTGCTGGAAGCCACTAAGGGACGCCTCACGGCGGCGGGCGCGGTGGCGGGATCGACCGGCGCCGCGGGAGCCGCCGGCGTTACGGATGCGTTTTGGGTAGCGGGTTTCGCTAAACCTTCGATTGTCTTCTGCTGCTGAGCGACCGCCTGGCGCAGCGTCTCAATCTGCTTCTGCTGTTCGGCGAGCAGAGCTTTCAACTTCTCAACTTCAACGGAGGTGCTGTCCTGGGCGAAGCTGTAAGGGCCTGACAGCGCAGTCCAGACACACAGTATGGGTGCGAGCGATTTGATTTTCATAAGAGCAGAACCCGGAGTGTACAACGGTTAAATGAATAAACGGTGACGATCAGTTTGCGGTGTCGTTATCTTCAAGCGGCGGTAGTGCGACTGTGAATATCGATCCCTGGCCGAGCCTGCTTTCCACCGAAACCGAGCCGCCCATCTGCTCTACTGCGTGCTTGACGATGGCAAGGCCCAAACCGGTGCCGCCGGTAGCGCGCGAACGGGCTTTATCCACACGATAGAAACGCTCGAAGATTCGTGGAAGGTCGCGGGAGGGAATCCCCATTCCATTATCCTTTACCTTAACCACCGCGCGTTCCCCATCGCGCGACACATCGATGCGGACTTCGCCTTCCGGCCGGTTGAACTTCACGGCGTTATCGATCAGATTGACAAAGACCTGTTCCAACCGAACTTCGTGTGCCAGCACTCGGATGTCGTCGAACTCTCCGCATTCCAGCCGGACGCCCCGATTGCCGGCCACAGGCGCCACCGTGCGAACCGCGGATTCAATACTTTCCCGCAGCGAAATCGGCTGCGCGGCGGGAGCTTTGCCGCTTTCAAGCGTGGAGAGGATCAGCAGGTCGGACACGATGTTGGTGAGCTGCCGCGCTTTGCTCAAAATAATCTCGGCGAACTTCCGGTTGTTTTCCGGATCTTCGAGCGCCCCTTCCAGCAGTGTTTCGGCGTAGCCGGAAACCGCTGCCAGCGGCGTCCGCAATTCGTGCGAGACGTTGGCCACGAAATCCTTGCGCACTCGCTCCAGACGCTCGATATCGGTGATGTCGTACAGCATCGCGATAGCGCCGCGATGGGGATCGCCCGCCAACGGCACGGTCTGCACCTCGAAGGTGCGCGTGGAAAGCACCAGCCGCTTCTGAACCCGCTCGCCGGTGGACAGCACGGAGGTAAACATTTCGAGCAGGCCATGGTCGCGCGCAATCTGCACTAGTGGAATACCGGGCTCCACTGGCAGAGAGACACCGATCAATTCCGCGAACGCGCGGTTCAGGAACGTGATGTGCATCTGCGGGTCCACCGCCACCACGCCTTCCACCATACTGCTCAGGATGGCTTCCAGGCGCGAACTCTCGCGCTGCGAGGTCTCCACCACCACGCGCACTTCCCGCGCGGCTACTTCCAGAGACGAAGCCAGCGCGCTCATTTCATCTCTCTCTGGCACGAACGGTCGCTCATTGCGGCCGTCCCGCAGCAAGCCTTCCACGCGACGCCGTATCTCGCGCGCGTCGCGGCTCAACGAGCGGAAAATGACGCAGGCCACGGCGAACGCCGCCATCCCGATGAGCAATACTGCCAGTGCCAGGCTGCCGGCGCCGGCATGCCCGAAGGTCAATCGCAAGACGATCAGTGAAAACCCTGTCAGAACGGCCGAACCAATAATAATGGGGCCCAGGGAGGTGACGCGGAGCATTCTCTCCTAATGTAGACCAGATCCGCGGCTGCAGCCCGGTTTGTCATCGGCCATTTGTATGAATCTTCCGTGACACCGAAAAAGCGTCCGAGCTTCGCTCGGATTGGCAGGCGGAAGCGCCTACCCTACCGAGGGAGGCGATGCGCTACCCCGGCCCGAGCCTGAGGCCGACCGCGACGTCCTGCGCTTCCTCCACCTTCACGGTCTGGCCGGCCCCGGCCGTCTGCGCCTCGAAGGTGCTCGAGATCCGATACTCGCCCGGCGGCAACCCACCGAACGAGAATGCGCCGCGGACGTCAGTGCGAGTGCTGCGAACTTCACCCGCGCGTTCCAGGTACACCGGAGCTCCGGCCGAGGCCGTGCCCGCTGCGTCCGTCACCGTGCCGTGCACTGCGCCGGGATTCGGCGATACGGCGAAGCGCACCAACGAACCCTGTCCGTTGAACGTGACCACCGCTTCGGTCCATCCCCGGGTGTAATAGACAGGGTTGGGCGCCAGCGCAAACTCCCAACGTCCGGGCGACAGTTGGACGCGATTGCCTGTGAGTTGCAGATATTGCGCCTCGCTCGGCCCCCACAGCTCTTTGCGGCGCGCCAGCAACTGCAGCGTCGCTGTGTCCACCGTTCCTCCTCTTCCATCCTCGAACGCGAACTCCACCGTGGGGGGCGGGTAGACTTGCAAGCGTGACTCAGTGCGGTCGCGATCGATCTCGATTGGCAGCCAGGCAGCGCCGAGCGGCGATTGCGTCATGAGTTCGTACTTGCCTGGGCTGGCGGCATTGAAAAGGAAGCGGCCGAATTCATCGGTGTTCTTGGTCTCGATGCCCATATCGGAAATCAGCCAGACGCTCCACTGCTGCCGCAGCGTGCCCGGCGCCAGCACGCGGCCGCCGATGGAATACAAGCGGCCCGGCGCCGGCCGGATGTTCACGTCCGGTGTATCGCGGTCGAGCGCCACGTCTACGGCGTAGGCTCCATCCACGATCGGCGTCTCCTTGTGGAAGGTGGGCAGGTAGCCGCCTCCGTCCTCGTCATATTGCTTGGGCGCGGTGCGCACCAGGTAGCTGCCAGGTTCGAGGCCGAAGATGCGAAAAACGCCGCGGTCGTCTGTGGCTGCCTTCGCTACCATCTGCGGCGGCCGTGTATTGCGATAGGCGATGACCTCGAGTTCCACCAGGCCCACGTCGGCTTCGTCTGAGATGCGTCCCGTGATGGCGCCGTAGCGCGGCACGGCGATGCGCAGCAGCGTTGCCTCGCGATCCTGCAGCACCACTGGAGTGCCGGCGCCCTTCCACTGCTTCTGCCCGTATTGAATGGGCGCGAACCCTTTCCGTGCCACAGAGACGATGTAGGCGCCCTCGGCAATCCCGAGAAACTCGAAGGCGCCGTAGTTATTGGTCCGCACAGCTTTTGTGGCTCCGGCGGTCCCCACTACCGGATGCACGGCTACCAGGGCTCGCGCCAGCGCCTTGCCTGTCTGTGCCTCTACCACAGTGCCGCGCAGCGCGGCAGCGTGCAGCGTTGCGGCAAGCAGCAGAAGTGAGGCAACGCTCTTCATCGAATCACCGAGATGTTCAGGTCCTGGACCGCATCTTTGCCCTCCTCCACCATCACCAGCTTGGCGCCGGCCAACTCCATGGTGGCTTCATCGGGCATGTGGAATTCGAATGTGCTGAGCACGCGATACGACCCTGGCGGGAGGTTGCTGAATTTGTACTGGCCATGCGAATCGGTGATGGCCACGCGCAGTTCGGTTACGCGCTTATGATTGTCCGGGTCGTAACCCTCCAGGAAAACCGGCGCCCAGTTCAACGGTTCCCGCGACAATCCTGAGACCACGCCATGCATGCTGCCGGGATTGCTGGAAAGCACGAAGCGAAGGGAATTCGACCTGCCGTCGATCAAGATTTCGTTCCAGCCATCGGCGCGCGCCCGATGCACTCCTTCCGACCGCGTAAAGCGGTACCCGAACTCCGTCACCACGTAGCCGTTCGGCGGGATGGCCATCAGTTCCCATCGACCCGGCGCCAGCCTGACGGTGGCCGAGTAGCGGTTGCCGCGAATCTCAAGCTGCTGCACCTCGCCGTTTCCGGCCATGTCTTTGCGGCGCGCCATGAGCTGGATCTTCACTTTGGAGGTATCAAGCGGGGTGCCCCGGCTCTCCACTATCTGGATCTGGGTATCCTGCACGCACGGCACGGACATCGAAATGCCGGTCGGATCGGCGTCCCTCTCCTTGATGTCGAACGGGAGGTAACCGCCCACCGATTGACACCTTGCAGTGCCATCGCCGGGGCCTTCGGCGTATAGTTCATAGTTGCCGATCGGCACCGGGTTAAAGTGGAAGCCGTCGTTGGTTTCGGCGCTCTCACGGCCCATATCGGAGGCAAAGGTCAGCTTGACAACGACGGGAGTGCCGGCGCCGGGGCCCTCGCGCTGCATGGCGGATGGATGGACCGTCCCTCCGATGTTGTAGAGCCGGCCCAGCATCGGGCGCACGTCGATGTGGTCGGCCTCCAGATCGAGCAAGACGTCCACCGGGCGAGCCTCCTCCACCTTGAGAGTGTCTTTGGAAAATGTGGGGACGTAGCTGCCCTCTTCATACACGCGCGCGACGGTCTTTACCAGGTACGGCCCGGGATCGAGATTGAAGAACCGGTAGATGCCTCGTTCGTCGGCTGTCACCTTCGTGACCAATTGCGGTGGCCTGGTATTGCGGTAGACCACCACCTCATGATTGGGCAGCCCGACGTCGTTCTCATCCACCACACGGCCGGAAATCACTCCCAGTTTGGATAGCCGGATCTGGAGAAAAGCCGAGGCTTCTCCCTCTACTTCGACGGGAGCGCCGGTGGCCTTCCAGTCCTTCTGCCCGTATTGGATGGTGAAGTAGTTGGGGCGGGCAGCCGAGACAAGATAAGAGCCGCCGGGCACCGGCACAAACTCGAAGACGCCCGAGGTGTTGGTGCGGACCGTCTGCGGCGTGGCCGTGGTGCCGGGCAGCGGTTTCAGCGTCACCATGGCGCGCAGCAGCGGCCTGCCGGTTAGATTTTCCACCACCACGCCGCGGATCACGGCCGCATGCATCGCGCCCGCCGCCAGCGCGGCCAATAGCCATTTCCGCATAAGCTCTGAGCAAATGACGCTGCGGACCGCTCAGGAGTGCAGACGAAAACGTTAACCAAATGGAACTTCACCTGACGGGCGTCGGCGCCGGAGAATCGGTCAGGGATGCAATCCTTAGTCGAACAATTGGCCTCCGGAGTCTTCCGCATTCTTTCGCGGGCGGACGACCGTTTCATCACTTACCATCACAAGCGCCGGGGAAAGATGCGCTTGCAGGAAGCGGACCGATCCGAGATCGAAGCCTCGATTGCCGCGCGTGCGCAGGCTCGGGAGCGGACGGCGACAGCCGTGGCGCAGAGAGCCACATAGAACACCGACTCCCTTACGGTCGCGGCTCGGTTAGAGAGTCGGAGTTTTCCCCCAAACGAGCGTTTTCTCGCAATTCCTTCCTGACCATTCCGTACTTCCTGTTTATCCTGGAGTCGGAGGGATTCGATGCTCAAGAGTGTGCCGGTAGTGCTGTTGTGCCTGGTGGCGAACGCGCAGGTGCCGCCCGAAGCGGCCCCGGCCGGAACTCGCGCCGTGCAACTCCCGCTTTCCGGCCGCTATGGACAGGCCGCCGCGCAGTCGCAGGGCAGCGTGCCTTCCGCCGAGAATCCCGGCGCTCCTTTGCCTCTTTCTCTCGACGATGCCGTGCGCCGGGGATTGCAGTACAACCTGGGAACCGTCGCACTACAGAATTTGATCCACCAGGCTGAAGGCATCGAGAAGTCCCAGCGAGCCAACCTGCTGCCGCAAATCTCAGGCGGGCTCACCTTTAGCGAGCAGCAGACCGATCTCGCGGCGCTCGGCTTCGGCAGCATCCACACTGCGGCTGCCACCGGATTTCCCACCGTGCTCGGCCCCTTCCACTACTTCGATTTTCGCGCGGGACTCTCGCAGTCGCTGCTGGATCTCACGCGCCGCAGGAACTACCGCGCCGCGCAGGAGAACGTGAAGGCGTCGCAATTCGCCGCCCAGGATGCCCGCGACCTGGTAGCGCTGACCGTGATCAGCGCGTATCTCCAGGTGGTGGCCACGGCGGCGCGCATCGATTCCGTCAAGGCCCAGGTGGCGTCCGCGCAGGCCACCTTCCAGCAGGCCTCGGACCGCTTCACCGCCGGAACCGCTCCGCGCATCGACGCCACGCGCAGCCAGGTGGAGTTGCAGACCCAGCAGCAGCGCCTCACAGTGGTGCAGAACGATTTCGCCAAGCTTAAGATCGCGCTGGGACGGCTGATCGGTCTGCCTCCCGGACAGGAGTTCAACCTGACCGACGCAGTGCCGTTCGCGCCCGTTACTGGATTGACGATGGAGCAGGCCATCGGCCGCGCCTACACCAATCGCGCCGATCTGAAGGCGGCACAATCGCAGGTGCACGCCGCCGAACTGGCGCATCAGGGCGCGCAGGCCGAACGGCTGCCAACACTGGAAGTCACGGCTGACTACGGGGATATCGGCACCACACCCTGGAACTCGCACGGAACGTTCGCGGTGGGCGGCGCGCTGCGCTTTCCCATCTGGCAAGGCGGCCGGGTGAAGGGCGACATTCAGCAGGCCGACGCCGCTCTCGAGCAGCGCAAGGCCGAATATCAGGATCTTCGCGCGCACATCGATGCCGACATCCGTTCGGCATTTCTCGATCTCACTTCGGCTGCCAGCCAGGTGGCAGTGGCCGAAAGCAGTCGCAGGCTGGCGAACGATACGTTGACGCAGGCGCGCGACCGCTTTGCCGCCGGTGTCACCGATACCATTGAGGTAGTACAGGCGCAGGAGGCCGTGGCCGCCGCCGAGCAGGACTATATCGCCAGCCTATATGCCCACAATCTGGCCAAGGCCAATCTGGCGCGCGCCATGGGTCAGGCAACGCAGGGCATCAAAGCGTTCTAATAGAAACTCATGTCATCCGTTCCGCTTCTCGACTTCCAGAACATTACGGTGCAGCGCGGCGAATCGGCCGTGCTCGACGGCATCTCGCTCTCCATCGCGCAAGGCGAGCACGTCGCCATCCTGGGCCCCAACGGCTCGGGAAAGTCCACGCTCATCAAACTGATCTCGCGCGAACTGTATCCTCTGCTCAAGCCGGAGCCCTGGTCGCTGCGCATTATGGGGCGCGACCGCTGGCATCTTTTCGACCTGCGCAATCACCTCGGCATCGTGTCGAACGATTGGGTGCAGATGTGCACGCGCGATTATTCGGGATACGAAATTGTTCTTTCCGGATTCTTCGGCAGCGTCGGCATCTGGCCCAACCACGAAGTCACTCCGCCGATGGAAGCGAAGACGCGGCAGGTGATGTCGCAGCTTGAAATCTCGCACCTGGCGGAGCGGAATACCAACGAGATGTCGTCGGGAGAGGCGCGGCGCATCCTGATTGGGCGCGCGCTGGTGCACGATCCCCAGGCGCTGGTGCTGGACGAACCGAGTTCCAGCCTGGATCTGCGCGCGGCTTACGAACTGCGCGAGATTCTACGCAAGCTGGCGGGCGGCGGCATCAGCGTGATTATGGTGACGCATCACCTGCCCGACATCATCCCGGAAATCCGTCGAGTGGTGCTGATCGGCAATGGCCGGATTCATCTGGATGGTCCCAAGTGCGATGTGCTTCGATCGGAAATCCTCGCCGAGTTGTTTGGGATTCCGGTCGAAGTGATCGAGCGCGGCGATTACTACCACGTCATATAAAGCCTGCCGGCCTGCGCTACAGCAGATGCCGGTACTCGTCGGGGTCCAGGCCGAAGCGCTCCATTTGCCGGGGGAGATCGGCCCGCAGGGTTTCGGGTGTGCTTTGCACCCAGGCCGCGATTACGGTTTCGACGCCCACTCGCTGCTTGCCGTCGTCCGCGGCCAGGGCTTCGGCGGCGGAACGCAATTGCGTCTCTGTGGCATCGCGCACGGGCCGGGGTGTTTGTGCCAGCACCAGGTTCAAAAAATCTTCAGCAGCGTCATTCCAGTTCATCGTGTCCATCATAACCGTTACAACTGTGTCGGCGACGCGGCGATGTACAATTACCTATTGCGCTCCGAAATTCTTCTACTGCTTCCTCTAGCCGTCTGCCTGGCCGTGGCTCAATCACAGGACCCACAGCCGCGACACGATAGCATCGTGGTCACGGGCACGTACGACCCGGTCTCACTGGACGAAATCGATCGCGCCATCACACTGCTTCCCGCGCGCAACATGACGCTGCTCATCGACAATCTCGTCGACCTGCTGCGCCTGGATCCTTCGCTCGACCTGGGCGAGCGCGCGCCCGGGGGAGTGCAGACCGATCTCTCCATCCGCGGCGGCAACTTCGGACAGACGCTGGTGTTACTGAATGGCCAGCGACTCAGCGACGCGCAATCGGGCCATCACGATATGGACATCCCGGTTCCCGTGGATTCGGTGACGCGCATCGAGGTGATGCGCGGGTCGGGCTCGAGCCTGTATGGGTCGGACGCGACGGCGGGTGTGATCAACATCATCACCGCGCCGCCCGAAGGGCTGGAACTGCGCCTGCGCACGGCGGTGGGCAATCAGGGCATCAATGAGCAGCGCGTATCGCTCTCCGATTCCTTCGGCAAGCTCTCCGAGCAACTGACCTTTTCGCGCGACTTCTCGAGCGGCTTCATTCCCGACCGGGACTATCGCAACCTGCAGTTCGCTTCTACCACCCATATGATCACGGCGTGGGGCCCGAGCGACCTGACTCTGGCTTACATGGACCATCCCTTCGGCGCCGATCAGTTCTACGGCCCGTACCCTTCGTGGGAAGACACCAAGACGTGGTGGGCCGGCTATCAGCAGGCGCTAGGAAAGAAGACCACCGCCAGCTTTGCCTACCGACGCCACAGCGATCTGTTCGTCCTGTTTCGCGACCAGCCTGCGATTTATACGAATCACCATGTGGACGAAAGCTTTCAAGCCGCGGTGCGGCGCACGGAACCGCTCTCGAACAGCGCCAGTCTGCATTTCGGCGCCGAGGCGCTGCACGAATCCATCAACAGCAACAATCTCGGCATTCATGCTCGCAGTCGCGCCGCTGCCTACGCGGCGGCCGATTTCCGGGCGCTCAAGCGCTTCTCATTGACGCTCTCGGCGCGTGAAGAGTTATATCGCAGCTTCTCCGCCGAGTTCAGTCCGACAGTCGCCGGTGGCATCTGGATTTCGCCAACGCTGAAGTTCCGAGCATCTGCCAGCCGCGCCTTCCGTGTTCCGTCCTACACCGACCTTTACTATTCCGATCCCGCCAACCAGGGCAATCCGAACCTGCGCCCGGAGCGCGCCTGGACGTACGAGAGCGGCGTGGATTGGAGTCCCACGTCGCGAGTGCGCGCCAGCGTGACCGTCTTCGAGCGCCGCGAGCGCGACGGCATCGACTATTACCGCACGTCGCCCACCAGCCTGTGGCAGGCGCTCAATATCGACAGCCTGAATTTCACGGGTGTAGAGAACTCGCTGCGTGTGGCGCTGCCCAAGGGCCAGACGTTGGACCTGGCGTACACGTGGCTGCTGGGCGTGCAGAACACGGTGCCGCTGGGCTTCACCAAGTACAGCTTCAACTATCCGACCGATTCGGGAGTGGTTGCCTGGCAGGGTAGCATCCGGGACCGCTTCACGTTTCGAACGCGCGTGGGCGTCCTGAACCGGCGAGAGCGGGATCCCTATGCGCTTTGGGATTTGTATGCGGCGATGCCCAAGGGTCGCGTGCATCCTTTCCTGCAGATCTCGAATGTGACGTCGACTTCTTACCAGGAGATTCAGGGTGTGGTGATGCCGGGTCGCACGGTAATGGGCGGGATCGAGTACGTTTTGCGCGGACCGAAAATCAAGTAGGCTTGGGCGCAATACCGTTCAGTTAAGACGAGAATGAGTTCACGTTCCGACGACGGGCTCCGGATGACACAGGTGCTCCTCAACGAATGGCAACACTCGTCGAAAGCGGGTGCCCGAACGCCAGCGCGTCTATGAGGAGTCATCAGGTTTCAGATTCCACATTGTCCACAATGCCAACGTTGCCAGGTCTCCTTGCACGAACTGCCCGACGAAGGGGCTTTCCATGGAGCGTCAGAATCCCGTTACTTTTCGACGGGAAACGTCCAGATCGATTTGAGATATGATGAAGCGATATCATAATGCCGTCGGCCGCCCCAGCACCTCCTAGGCAATGCTGCGCACCCTTTTTGCGATGGGCTGGCAGCAAACGTGGCCTGCTGCCCGTTTTGCAGACTTTCTGGACAAAAAAGCATAAGCGCTACCTTGAGCCTTTCGTCGGATCGGCATGTCTGTTCTTCGCCCTCAAGCCGGCGAAAGCGATTCTGGGAGACCTCAACCCAGAACTCATTGCGACCTACATTGAAGTGAAATACCGTCTGGCTGAGGTCCTGCAAGAACTGAAACACGTTCCTGGAGCCGACCGCGAAGAATACTGTCGCCTGCGTGAAATCGACATTTCGACGATCACGGGTCCAGCAAGAGCGGCGCGGTTCATCTACCTTAACCGATTCTGCTTTAATGGCATTTACCGAACGAATCTTGTCGGGAAATTTAATGTTCCGTATAGCGGCGACCGATGTGGGAATGTGCCAAAAGACGAGCTGTTCCAGAAATGCTCGATCCGTTTACGGACGGCCCGGTTTGTCAGGGGCGACTTCGAGAAGGTCTTGCAGAACGCCGAAAAAGGCGACTTGGTTTACATGGACCCTCCATACGCGGTACGCGCGCGACGGGTGTTTCGAGAATATGACCCTAGCACGTTCACCTATGGTGACATCAAGCGACTCCGGGGCTGGATGGAGAAGCTGAACGCTAAAGGCATAAACTTTGTCGTCAGTTATGCTGAATCTGATGAAGCGGATGTTCTGCGGAGGAATTTCTCTTACGAGACAGTTTCGGTCCGGCGCCATATTGCCGGTTTTGCTGCACACCGCGCCTTGACGAATGAAGTGCTAATTTCCAACATTTAGCAGCCGAATGCCTACGCTACGACCGACGCAACCCGAGGTGCCACAGATTGTTCCTACGGGACAGTTGCGCCATCTGACCACGAAACAGGTGATTCCAAGTACAAACAACCCCCGCCACCTTTTCGATCCGGATCAGCTCTTGGAGCTGAAAAACAATATTGGTGAGCACGGAGTACTTGTTCCTATCACTGTATATCAGGCTAAAGGGCAGGCCAAGTTTTCCATCCTCGACGGAGAGCGGCGGTATCGGTGCGTCGTTGAGCTCGAAAAGGAGGGGCGTGGCGGTGTAAATGGCGTTCCCCTCACGCTGCCGGCAAACGTTGTAGAGCCGCCCACGAAAATAGCCGGGCTGCTGTACATGTTCTCAATCCACAATTACAGGGAGGGATGGGAACTGATGCCGACAGCCCTGAGCCTTCAGATTGTGATGAAGGACCTTGGGACGACCGACAATAAAGCCCTGGGAAAACTGACTGGTCTAAGTGATGCCCAGATCGAACGTTGCAAGAAACTGCTTAAGTTTCCTGAGAAGTTTCAGGAAATGTCGCTCGATCTGAACCCGAAAACCCGCATACCCTCAAATTTCTGGATTGAAGCGTTGCCTGTGTTGGATCTTGCGATGCAGACCAGCGAGCAGCTCAAAAAGCTGGGGCGCGATCGGTCAACGGAAAAACTGGTTGACAAATATCGAGAGAAAAAAATTAAGAGCGTAATTCATTTCCGCAGAATCATGGAGAGCTATGAACTTTCGGAAGACGACCTGCCCACAAAAGCAAAGGTACTGCGGCGGGTAGAGGAGTTCTTCCTGAACCCCAAGCTAGAAACGCGCGATGGATTCGATGAGTTCGTTGTAGAAAAGAAGCGCGTGCAGAGTGCTCTCTCCACCTGTGAAGGGTTTCTATCACAGCTCAAAAAGTTTAAGCTTACCTACACAACCAATGACGATGAACGCCGAAGTCTTCGCAAGGCGCTGAAGGACGTTCAGCAGTACTGCGAGAGCCTTGATTGAGCACGCGCTCGAAGGAAGTGATGATCCTGAGGCCCAGCAAGACTGAATGCGTCGGATCTTTTACAGTGTTCGTGCCTCACTGCGCTTTCGCGGCTACAAGCCGCAGCCCTTATCGTGGCTGTCGGTCAGCCGCTGGGTAAAGCAATTTGAAAAGAAGGACCGCGGCCTTGCCGTGCGTATGCTTGACAACGTCATATACCTTTCCGAAACGACGACCCGGGATATTCTCCTTGAACAGAATGCGGCGCTGATGAAGCGGTTGAAGGAGGCTGGCCTCCCGGCAAAAAACCTGATCTACGTTTCAGTTCATGAAGCGGGAAGCAGTAGTCCAGTGATGCTCAACCTGCTGCGCGACAGCGCATTTCTTGAAAAATTGGGTTGCAAGTTGATCGATGGACGCGACACAATGAACCTCGTCAAGGCGATGAACGAGCTAGGAGAAGGCGCTCTGATCTATGTGGATGATTTTGTCGGGAGCGGAAATCAGTTCTGCACGGAACGAGACTTCATTTCTCAGAATTTCGTCGGGACCTTTTCGGAGTTCATGCTGGCGCCCAGTATTTGCGAAGAGGCCGTTGAGAAGATGGATCAACGGGGCATTCAGGCTTTCGCAGGCCACAAACACGTTAAAGCAGAAAGACCACTTCATCCAGAATGCGATGTTTTCGATGAAGCTGACCGGCTCCGTGTCGCGGCAATTTGTAAGAGTATCGACAAATTCGGTCTCGGCTATAAGGGCTTGGCGACAATGGTTGTGCTGTACCGAAATGCACCGAACACGGTCCCTGTAATGTTGAGGGGTAACGTCAACCAAAAACCTTATTTCGGAGTCTTTCCTCGAACCATTGACTTGCCCCTTCCAAAAGCCGGGTAAGTTAAGTTACGCTGCTGGCGTCGGCGCTTTTGCTGCTGTTTTGGTGGCCTTTCCTCTCGGGCTCTGGTTTGTCCGCAAACTCCGGATGGAGAGCCAGTAAGTCCCCGCTGCACGTCTATCCGTGCCTCGACGTCTCTACTTCCGCGCCGACGCTAGGCCGCTCAGAAGTGGATATTACTCCCGATGAGTCGTTAGCGCCCTATCGGGAGTGCAAAAGTCGGCATCGCGACTGGAGTGGTCCCACGACGGCTCAATTCCGCAGGTCGCGCGATTCTGGTCAACTCGACGCCGAATAGCCTAACTTGCTATTGGCACGTCTCGACCGTTTCCTTGGAGGACGTCCGCGTCAGCCCCAGGGCTCTCCCGGACGGAGGGCAAGAGACGCGTCGCGTCGTCGGCGATCCGGTAAAGCGCATCATGGAGATAAACCAGTGCGGCGGAATCAATTGGATCTTAGATTCTAAGTGGAAAGGGTATCGCGGCGCACGCAAATTTCCACTAACAAACGCCGCTCCGCGGTGTCTATGATTGTTAGGCATGTCGGAGGGGGGCTCAGGCAATAAAATCGGGTGCGGACTGGCGGCGGCGGGCAGCGCGGCGGTGTTCGCGGTGTTCCTGGCGGGGAAGGTACGTACGCAATCGGCGGTGAGGCAGTTCGCCCGCGAAGTAGCGGAGAGGCGCGTCGCCGGGATGGTGCACCGGCGGGTGCGTTCGGTGCAAGAAGGGCTGAACTGGCAGAGTTCGGGCGTGCCGGCATCGCCTTCGCCGGCCCGTAGCGGGGCGCCGGCGACGCCGAAAGAGCACTGGAAAGATGGCATGTACACAGGCTGGGGATTCTCGCCGCATGGAAATATAGAGGCGGCAGTGCGGATTGAGGGCGGGCAGATCGTGAGCGCGATCATTTCGCAGTGCCGGACGCGGTATTCGTGCGGCGTGATCGAATTGCTGCCCGGACAGGTGGTGACGCGACAAAGCCCGGATGTGGATTACGTTTCGGGCGCGACGCAGAGCGCGGACGCTTTCTATGAGGCGGTGTTGGCGGCGCTGCAGAAGGCGAAGGGCTAGCCGTGCCGGTGCGTACGGAGCTTGCGATGGGGACGCTGGTGACGATGCGGGTGCTCGCCGCGGACAGCGACGCGCCAGCGGCGATGGACAGGGCGTTTGCCTGGTTCCGCGAGATCGAGGGCGTGTGCACACGGTTCGATGCCGCGAGCGAATTGCGGCGAGCGACGGAACGGTCCGGTGTCGCGGTGCCGGTGAGCCCGATCCTGTTCGAGGCGGTGCGGTTCGCGCTGCTGGTGGCCGAGATGAGCGGAGGAGCGTTCGACCCCACTGTCGGGCGACGGATGGAGGCGCGGGGGTTCAACCGGGAGTACCGCAGCGGAGAGGTTATGCGCAGCGGCGAGAGCGGCGAGGCGAGTTGGCGCGACGTGGATCTCGATGTGGAAGGGAGGACGATACTGCTGCACCGGCCGCTAACGCTCGACCTTGGAGCCGTGGCGAAGGGACTGGCGGTGGATGCAGCGGCGCGCGAGTTGGCGCCGTTCCGCAATTTCGCGATCGATGCCGGCGGCGATCTGTACCTGGGCGGATGCAACGACCACCGCGAGCCGTGGTGCGTGGGGATCCGGCATCCACGGAGCAAGGGCGGACTGATTGCGTCGGTGCGGGTTTCGGACCAGGCGGTGTGCACCTCGGGGGATTACGAGCGCACGGGTGCGCTGAAGGGCGAGCATCACATTTTGGACCCGCGAACCGGAACGTCGGCTCGACAAGCAGTGAGCACGACCGTGGTGGCGGCGGGGGCGATGCTGGCGGATGCACTGGCGACAGCGGCGTTCGTGCTGGGGCCGGAGGAAGGCATCGAACTGCTCGAGCGCGAGGGCGTGGAAGGTTTGATCGTTACGCCCGAGCTGGAAGAATTCCGAACTGGGGCGTTCCAGCATGCTGCATAGCCTAAATCTGAGTGGCCCACCACGTCCGGCGGAACCACCGTCATTCATGGTGGAGAACAGTCTCACACGCTATAGACGGAGAGTCACTCGATTTTTCCAGACGCCGAAAGGGCTGCTGACGCTCGTGTTTGCGCTGCTGATCGCGATGGCGGCGCCGGGCCAGGGTGGATCGCACGTGGTGGCGGCACTGGGCTGTGCGGCATTCGCGGCGGGGGTAGTGGACGCGATTGTCCTGCGGTACCGGAAGGGGCGGTGGGAATACCCCAGCGGAGCGGTGCTGAGCGCGGCCATTGTGGTGATGGTGCTGCGGGCGCAGGAGCCGTGGTACGTGACGACGATCACGTCGCTGATCGCGGTTTTCAGCAAGTACGTTCTCCGGGTGGGTCAGGCGAACGTGTTCAACCCGGCGGCGTTGGCTATGCTGGCGAGCTATTATTTGTTTCACGCTGGCGAAAGCTGGTGGGGCGCGGTGACGGACGTCGACGGGCTGCCGAAGCTGATCCTGATGGCGGCGGGCGTGTACATTACGAACCGGGCGAACAAGATTCCGCTGGTGCTGACGTTCTTCGGCACATACTTCCTGCTCTTTACGACCACGGCGTTTGCGGGCGATGCGCTATCAGTGGCGGAGATCTTTCGCTCGCCGGACGTTGAGATGCTGTTCTACTTCGCGTTCTTCATATTGACTGATCCGCCGACGTCACCGCCGCGTTATCGGGACCAGGTGATCTGTGGGCCGATTGTCGCGGTGGTGAGTTACGCAGTTTTTAGGACTACGGGGCTTGTCTATTTCCCCCTGGCGGCGGTGCTGACGGGGAATGTTTGGGAGGCGTGGCGGCGAAACCGAGCCCGTCTATCGCGGCCTGTGGACCGGTCCGCCGATTTGGGGGCATGCGCCACGTAGTTCCGTGAACGGGAAATTCGGCCTTCGCCCCGGTCGCCCGCCGACGGAGATTTCGTGGCGCGCAAGAACCCCATACGATCCATTTGGACGCGTCGTCACCGACCCCCGATCTGTTGTCTAGGCTCCTCCCAATCAGGGCTTGGGGAAGCTGGGTCGAATTAGGAACGACAAGGCGGCTTGTCTCCGATAGTTTGATCTCCCGCCGCTTGACTGCGCTACGAGTAGACCGTGCTGCTGACATCCCAACTGAGCCCATGAGAATCCCGAGAATGTGGCACCAAGGAAGGACCCCAACACACCTCCCAGAGGCCAAAAGCGTTAACTGAATCGCATTGGGCCTAGCCGCGCTACTCCTTCAACAAGCGCTCCAGAAGAGCAGCGACTTCAGTTTTCAGCTCTTCGTGGAATTCTCCGGAGGCTTTGGCGGCGAAGCCGGCGTGGACGCTGCGCACGCGGCCGTCGCGGCCCAGAAAGAAAGTGGTGGGCCAGGCGTTAAGGTTCACCGCCTGGGGCAGCTTCGCATTCAACTCCGAAGGCTCGCCCGCCACCAGCACCGGATATGGGATGCCGTACTTCTTCACGAAGGCGCGCAAGCGTGTCGGGTCCTTCAACTGATCTCCTTCTTCGAAGGAGAGATCGACAATCTCCAAGCCCCGCGCATGATACTTGCGGTAGAGCTCCACCAGGAACGGTGCTTCGTCGTGGCAGTTCGGGCACCAGCTTCCCCCGATCGCCACGATCACCACCTTGCCCCGGTAGTCGGTGTCAGACACCATTTTCCCGGCGAGGTCGGGAAAGCCGAAATGCAGGGGTTCGGTGGGGTCCTTCATGCTGGTGTGGCGGGAGGGATCGGCCGGCTCGGGAAGTCCTTGGGCGCGGGCTTGGGTGGACCGCACCGCCGTCATCGGATCGCGACCGTTCTGCTTCACGATCAGAGTTCCGTCCGGTTGCGGCGCGACTTCGAGCAGCAAGGGACGAGCACCGTCGAAGTGGCTGAGGACGAATTTGCCGTCGCGCCAGGAGCCTTCGAGCGTGCCGGTGTCGCCATCCACGCGCAGGATTGCGGCGGTAACCTCGGGACCCGATTGGCGGACGATGAAGCGCCATGCCAATTCGCCCTTCGAGCTTTTGACGGCGATGTCCCACAGGCCGGCGATTCGGGGCGCTTTGGAGCCCTCCAAAGATGGAGGAACAAAGCCAATTGCGTGGAACGGGTAAACGCGGCTATCGCGGGTGTAGGCGCCATCGAGCGCGCCCTGCTTCCACTCGGCCTCCAGCTTGGAATTGTAGAAGTCAAATCGCAGCAATAACTTGCCCTCGGCGAAGGAACCCGAGTTGGAAGTGACCTTTTGTTCGCCGTTGAAAAACGAGCCTTTAATGGAGGATCCTTCGCCCGAGATTTCAAAGCGAAACGGGATTTCAAGGTCATTGGCTTTCACGCTGGCGGACCACAAGCCGGAGAGGGACTGAGCGTTGGCACAAAGAGACAGCAGCATCCAGAAAAGTAATCTACCCATTCCACATAGAGTATGCGGTGATTAAGGAAGGTTGTCAACGATTCACGTCTTTGGTTAACGACCCACCTCTAGTACTGGTATTTACGGGACTAAAGTTCTAGAATCGAAAACGTACGGGAGGATACGGAGCTCTTTTATGAAGGCCACGGCTGCATTTCTGATTTTCTTTTTGTTGATTGCCCCCAAGTCTCGGGCCCTGCTGACAGGGTGGATGACGGATGCGGGTAATTGGGTTGTCGCGTGGGCCCCGTTGTCTTACATCATTGTCGCCCTGGTGATCGCGGCGCCGATTGCGGCGATGCTGTTGATGGTGAAGTGGCCCAAGCCTGTGGAACCCGAAAATCCCCTGGCGCGCTATAAGCACGAAGACGTAGTGGAGTAGGCCGCCAGGCTTTCCGCCACACGCATTTCCTGGTGTAATACACTTCCAGGGAGGCTGTGATGGAAACTTCCAGAAGGATGTTCGTGCTCAGCGCCGCGGCAACCGCGGCCAGCGCACAGAGTGGCGCCGGCGGACTGACCGCCAAAGACGTAATCGAGCGGATTCAGAAGAACGTTGGTGTCCCGTGGCGCGACCAGACAGTGGACACCATCAAGTCAGGCGCCCCTGCTACTCCCGTCAAAGGCATTGCGACTACCATGATGGCCACCCTGGACGTGGTCCAGCGCGCCGCCGCCGCGGGCAAGAACATGGTGATCACCCACGAGCCCACGTTCTACTCGCACGAAGACAAGACCGACACGCTCAAGGACGATCCAACCTATCAGTTCAAGCAGGCCTTCCTGGACAAGAACCAGATGGTTGTGTTTCGCTTCCACGATCATTGGCACGCTCATCGTCCGGATGGCATCGCGACTGGGATGGTGCAGGCGCTCGGCTGGCAGAAGAACACAGATCCGCAGAATGAGCGCCAGTTTCTTTTCGACGGCATCACGCTGGCGGCCCTCGCCAAACAGATCGAAGACAAGTTGAAGATCCGCACGATGCGGGTGATCGGCGATCCCGGCCTGCGCGTCCGGACCGTAGCCGGGAATTGGGGGTACGCGGGCAGTTTGCGTCCTTTCACGCGTCCCGATCTGGATGTGCTGATCATCGGCGAGGCGCGGGAATGGGAATTGGTGGAGTACGCCGCGGACACGGTCACCTCGGGCAAGAAAAAAGCTCTGATCGTGTTGGGGCACATTCCCTCGGAGCAGGCGGGGATGATCTACTGCGCCAGTTGGCTGAAGACGTTCATCAGCGAGGTGCCGATCGAGTTTGTAGGGGCGGCGGAGCCATTCTGGAGGCCGAACGCTCCTCCCAGCGTGGGATGAGGGTCTTCCTGCCTTCCACGCGTCGCGATCCTGTACTACCGTAGAACCATGCGGCTTCTCCTGGCGATTGGCTCCGCCTGCCTTGTGGCGCAGGCTCAGATTCCGGCACAAGATTCGCGCAATACCGAGACTCCGAATACCGACACGCATTTCAAAGCCAAGAGCTATCGAACTCTGGCGGAGTGGGAGGCGCGAAAGGCGGTGCTGCGGCGGCAGATTCTTTCCGCTGCCGGGCTCTATCCGATGCTGCCCAAGAATCCGCTGCATCCGCAGATCTTCGGGCGCATCGAAAACCGCGACTACTCCATTGAGAAGGTCCTGATCGAGACGCTGCCCGGCTACTATCTGGGCGGCAATCTGTATCGTCCGCTGAAGCCGGCGCCGCCCGAAGGCTTTCCCGCCATCATCTCGCCGCACGGGCATTGGGCCTATGGACGCCTGGAACATACCACCATCGCCTCCGTGCCCGCGCGCTCGATCAACCTGGCCCGGCAGGGATACGTAGTGTTCGCCTTCGACATGGTGGGTTACAACGACACCGTGCAGACGCCGCATGATTTCGGCGACACTCCGCTGGAGCAGCTTTGGGCTTTCGGACCGTTCGGCCTGCAGTTATGGAATGCGATTCGCGCTATCGATTTTGTGGAAGCGCTGCCCGGTGTGAACCCTCACCAGATTGGCGCTACCGGCGCGTCCGGTGGCGCTACGCAGACCATGCAGGTGCAAGCCGTGGACGACCGCATACGCTTCTCCGCGCCGGCCAATATGGTGTCGTTCATCATGCAGGGCGGCGGCCTGTGCGAAAACGCGGCTAATCTGCGCATTGGAACCAACAACGTGGAGATCGCTTCGATGATGGCGCCGCGCCCCATGCTGATGACGGCGGCCACGGGCGACTGGACGCGCAACATGCAGACCGAGGAGTATCCCGCGGTGCGCGCCATTTACGACCTGTACGGCAAAGGCGGCGATGTGGAAAGCCTGCTGCTGGATGCGCCGCACAATTACAACCAACCGAACCGCGAAGCCATGTACACCTTCTTCGGCAAACATGTGCTGGGGCAGACCGACGCCAGCAAATTGAAGGAGCGCTCCATTCGAGTGGAGAAGCTGCAGGACATGTTGGCGCTGCACAATCGCACGCTGCCCGACAACGCCATCTCCTTCAAACAGCTCTTCGACGAGTGGAAGCGGCTGGCGCAGGCGCAGACGGAGAACCCACGAGAGCGCCTAACGTTGGCGCTGGCCGCCGAATGGCCGTCCGAAGTGCTCAGCCAGGTAGACGGCGAGCACATCCTGCTGGGACGCCCCGGCGTGGGTGACCGCATTCCGGGCATCTGGATCAAGGGCTCGAACCCGCCGGCGCTGGTAGTGCATCCCGAGGGCGCGGAGGCGGCGCGCCGGTCGCCCGAAGTCGCCAAGTTGATACAGGCGGGCCGCGCAGTCCTCATGGTCGACGCGTTTCAAACGGGGACCGCGGTAGCGCCGCGCGACCGGTCCGTCAAAATGTTCCTGACATTTAATAAGTCGGACGACGCCAACCGCGTGCAGGATATCCTGACTGCGCTGGCATGGCTGCATGCTCCCAACACACGACTGGTGGGTCTGGGCAAGGCGGCGGTGTGGTGCCACTTTGCTGCGGCGGTGGCCGGTGAGAAGGTGGACCTGCAGGCCGACCTGAGCCGCTTTACGGGAACCGACCAGGAATTCGCCGACGCCTTTTTCGTCCCCGGCATCCAACGTGCTGGCGGATTGAAATCGGCCAAATGAGAATCCTGCTGGTCGCGTGCCTCTTCGTCTTTGCCGCAGCGCCGCAGAATGCTCCAACGTTCCGCGCGGAGCGCGAATTGGTGACGATCCCGTGCGCGGTGGTGAATTCGCACGGCGATGCGGTTGGCAACTTGTCGCGAGAAGATTTCCGTGTGTTCGACAACGACGTGCCGCGCATTGTCGAATACCTGTGGCGTGACTCGGATGAGCCTTTGACGCTCGGCGTGCTGGTGGATGCGAGCGATAGCCAGCGCGAACTCCGTGCCGAACATTTCCAGACCGCGCGCGATTTGCTGAAGCGTATTTTGCGTCCGGGGGACCAGGCGTTCCTCATTTCAATCGATGAGAATGTGCAGCTACTGCATAACCTGACGCTGAACGCTGCGCAGCCGTTCGGTGAACCGTGCCCGAAGACGCACGGCATCTCGGTGTGCGGCGCCAGCCCGATCTGGAATGCGGTTTACGAAACAGCCCGCTTGAAGTTGCGTTCGATGAAGGGCAATAAGGCGATTCTCCTGCTGACGGATGGATTCGACAGCGGCAGCACGCACACCTGGAATCAGGCGGCCGCGGAAGCGCAGAGGGCCGAGGCCGCGGTGTACGCCATCCAATATCCAACGTCGGAGGGCCGCAGCTATGCTCCGCAGCTTTACCGGCTGGTGGCGGAGACGGGAGGCGCGTGGTTCTCTCCGCCGGGCAGCGATTACGCCGCAATCCTTTCGCGACTCGAGACCGATTTGCGCCGGCGGTACGTGCTGGGATTCCGGCCCGAGAAGTTGAGTTTCAACAAGCCTCGCCATGAGGTGCGTGTGGAAACGACCAGGCCCGATCTCACGGTGCGGGCGCGCAAGACCTATTTTCAGTAGGACAAAGTTCTCAGTTCTCCAACTTGATCACGGCCAGTTTCCTAACGGCTGGAATATCCCTCAGTCGTTTTATGTGGAGCCGTACGCCGGTCCCCTCGGGGTATTTCGGGGCCTCGTCGATGATCCGCAGCAGTTGCGCGGACAGGGCGCTTTTACGCGCCGCCAGGAAGGCCCTCTCTCCCAGGATGAACGAGACACGAAAGCTACTCTCGCACGGCGACATCCAGAGGATTGTGCGCTTCGCGCGCTTTAGGCGCAACGCCCAGCCCGCCTTCACGGAATAGGAACTCCATTCCTGAATGGCTACGCCGTGTCGATCCGCCATTTCTGCGATGAGCCCGTCCCACAGCGGCTTGGTTGTGCCGAGTGCGGTCGCGAGATCGGCCGCGGTTGGCTTTTCCTTCTTTCCGATGAATGCGTTGGGCGCAAGGTCGCTCATGCTGCTGCTCCTTGGCAGATAAGTATACCTGATTATCTGATAACGCGTGTGCTGTAGAATTACCGTGTGCTTCGCGATCCCAGCCTGATTCCTCTCTCTCACCAGCACCACAATGGGCTCGCGATGTGTGTGCTGACGCGGCGTTCCCTGGCTGCGGACGCTTCACCCGACAATATCGCGAAACTGGCGCAGCGGGTGGTGAATCGTTATGAGCTGGAACTGGCCAACCACTTCGAGATCGAGGAGCAACTGTTGTTTCCGGCCTGCGGCGCGCTGCCCATCGTAAGCGAATTGCTGGCGGACCACCGAGCTATGGAAGGCCTGGTGGAGGAACTGCGGACCGCGCCATCCGCTCCACTGCTGGAGCAGTTTTGCGAACTGCTCTCCACGCATATCCGGCGGGAAGAGAAGGATCTTTTCGAAGTGGCGCAGCGGACCATTTCACGCGACGCGCTGGATGCTCTGGGTCGAGAGATCGATCAGCGCGCCGTGCGAATCTGCCTGTAGGGCACCGAGAGGCTTGTCGTTGAGTCCGAAAAGCGTCGGCAAGAGTGCCGACGCTGCAGACAGGAGTGTCCGCGCCACTAACTAGCTGGGGATGGTAATGCCCGCGCTCGACAGCGTATTGCTAATGATGCTCGTGGGATTCAGCGAGTCGCTGGTTGTGCCTGCGGACTGAAAGGCTGAAGCCTGGAATGCCGCAAGGAGCTGGCTGAGCGACTGGCTGGAAGTGCTCGACGTGCTCGACGTGCTGCTGTCCGAATCGGATGACGCAGCGTGGGCGTGATGATGGTGGTGGTGGCCTCCGACAGCCTGCGCCAGATCCTGCACATTGGGGAGTTGCCCGCTCTGGGAAGCGTTGGAAAAGTCGGTGCCGATCTGGTTAAGTTGAGTGGCCAGCGTGGTATTGCCGTCGGCCTGGGCTGTTTGCGAGGCACTTTGCAGGTTGGCGGCGATTTGCTGCGTGACCTGCTGATACTGGGTCGGGTTGGATTGCTGAAGCTGCTGTAGCGTGTTCATCAATTGAGCGAAGGGGGAGAGCTTGCCGTTGTCGGGCTGCTGCACCGACGAGGTGACACTGGAGCTGCTTACGCTGCTATTCGATTTCGTCGAGATGCCGATGCCTTGGAGCGCGGTACCGACGATTGACTGTAAGCTACCGAGGTTGAGAGGACTAATGCTCATACAACAGGGAGTGGCAGTTCTATCACCACTTTTGCGGGCAGGGCAAGGTGTTGAAACGAATCACGGCAGCACTCGGCGAGACCGTCAAAATTCTGACACGCGACCGATTCTTGCCAGTGATACCATAGCAATGTTTTTCGAGCCTCCATGTCTCGTGCGCTCATCTGGACTACGCTGCTTGTTGCCGCTCTTGCTCCCGGCCAGGAGTCGCCTGCGGCAGTTCCTCTCCGTCTCATCGTGGTCAACTCGGCGGCTGATGCCGAAAAGCTTCGCCAGCAGCTTCAGAGCGGCGCCGATTTCGCAGTGCTGGCTCGCGAGAAGTCCATCGATGCTACATCCGTGGATGGCGGCATGCTCGGCGCTGTCGATCCCTCCACTTTGCGTGACGAACTGCGCAATGCCATCCGTGGTCTCGCGCCCGGCCAGGTCTCCGCGGTTCTTCATCTGCCCTCAGGCTTCGCCCTCGTCAAAGTGCTTCCCCCCACGGAGATCACCGATCTGGAAACCGCGCAGCGCGCTCGTCAGTTCGCCATCAGCGCGGAAGGCAGCATCCGTTTCGATTTCGATATCTCCGGTCTGAACGAAGCCGAATCCGCGCTTGCTGGATTCCCCAAACCGCCCGGTTGGAATCTCGATCTGCAGCAGGCCTGCGCCATGCGACGCCAGTCCTTCGCCGCGATGTCCGACCGCGCCGCTACATTGCTCGCCGCCGCCGATCCAAAGCTTCCGCCAGCCGACGCCATGTCGCTGCGCGTCGCCCGTGGTCAATTGCACGCTTACAAGGGTGAGATGGACCAGGCCGTGGCGCAGTGGGAAGCCGCGTACCGCACCGCATCCACCGACCTGCCGCGCGCGCTGCCGTATCTCGAAGAATTGCTCGGCATTGGCTATCTTCACAAATCGGAAATCGCCAACGACGTCTACCGCCATCCGGGCGACCGCTGTCTGTTTCCCATCAGTCCGGAAGCCCGCTACACCAAGACCGCCGATTCCGAAAAGGCCGTCCGGCATTTCCTGGCGTTTCTCAAAAACCGGCCCGAAGATATCGAAGTGAAGTGGCTGCTCAATCTCACTTACATGACGCTGGGGACTTATCCTGGCGGTGTTCCCAAGGAGTATCTGCTCGCGCCGTCGCTCTTCGCTTCGGGTGAAAACATCGGCCGGTTCCACGACGTGGCGCCGCAGGCCGGCATCCAACTCTTCTCCATGGCGGCCGGGATTATCGTCGACGATTTCGATAACGACGGCCTGCTCGACGTGTCACGTCCAGCTTCGACATCTGCGCGCCCGATGCACTTCTTTCACAACAATGGCGACGGCACGTTCGCCGACCGCACGGCGCAGTCCGGTTGGCCAACCAGTTGGGCGGCCTGAACATCGTCCAGGCCGACTACAACAACGACGGCTGTCTCGACATCCTGGTGCTGCGCGGCGGCTGGGAAATGCCGCAGCGCAAATCGCTGCTGCGCAACAATTGCAACGGCACATTCACCGACGTCACCAAGGAGAGCCGGCCTGGCCGAGCCGCACGAGCACGCAAACGGCGGTGTGGGCCGACATCAATAACGATGGCTTGCTGGATCTCTTCGTGGGCAACGAGAACGGTCCCAGCCAACTGTTCCTCAACAACGGCGATGGCACGTTCGAAGACATCTCGCGCGCCGCGGGCATGGATCAGCACGGCCTACACAAGGCGGTGGTCGCCGCCGACTACGACAACGACGGCTACGTGGATTTCTACGTCTCCAACTACCGCGGCGACAACGTGCTGTTCCACAACAATCACGACGGCACGTTCACCGACATCGCCAAACAGGCCGGCGTCCCGGCGTGGGCCACGGCTTTCCCGCCTGGTTCTTCGATTACGACAACGACGGCTGGCCGGATCTGTTCGTGACCAGCTACTACATGTCGGTGGAGGAGACCGTCCGCACCTATCTCGGACTGCCGCACAACGCCGGCACCATGAAGCTCTATCGCAATCTGGGCAACGGCACCTTCCGCGACGTGACGGCGGAGGTGGGGCTCGACAAGGTCTTCATGCCCATGGGCGCGAACTTCGGCGACATCGACAACGACGGCTATCCCGACATCTATCTGGGCACGGGCGACCCGTCATATTCCGTCGCTGCTGCCCAACGTCCTGCTGCACAACAAGGAGGGCAAGAAGTTCGTGGACATCACCGCGTCTTCCGGCACCGGCGAGTTGCACAAGGGCCACGGCGTCGCCTTCGCCGATATCGACAACGATGGCGATGAGGATATTCTGACGGTGATCGGCGGCGCGATTCCCGGCGACAGCCACGCCTTCCGCCTGTTCGAAAATCCCGGCAATGGCAACGACTGGATCAGCGTGCGGCTGGTGGGAGTGAAGGCGAATCGCGCCGCAATCGGCGCGCGAATCAAGGTGACGGTGAAGAACGAGGGTCGCGAGGCCGCGGTCCATCTGTCGCACCGTGGGCAGCGGCGGATCGTTCGGCGCCTCGCCGCTGGAGCAGCACATCGGGCTGGGCAAATCGGCGCGAGATCGTGAGCCTGGAAATTCAGTGGCCTGGCAATTGGAGCACGCGCAGCGGTTCACCGGGGTGGCCAAGAACCAGGCGATCGAGATTAAGGAGGCCGCCGCGGATTATCGAAAGCTGCCACGTAAGGCCGTCAAACTGGGAGGC
Organism: uncultured Solibacteraceae bacterium; assembly: GCA_963815475.1. GTDB lineage: Bacteria > Acidobacteriota > Terriglobia > Bryobacterales > Bryobacteraceae > Sulfopaludibacter. The sequence continues at coordinate 7,080,929 of CAWFHD010000003.1, forward strand.
CCGAATGCCCGGTAGAGCGATGCTGCTGGCTCTGGCCTGCTTGCGTGCCCGTCTTCCGCCGCGGCAGCGCTACCCGGTGACCGGCATCGTGCTGAAGGTGGACCTGCCGCACCGCACCTTCGTGGCGTCCTGCGCCGCGATTCCCGGATACATGGAAGCGATGGCGATGCAGTACTCGGTGCGGACGAAAGGAACTCGCCAACCTGCAGCCCGGCGCATCGGTAGAGTTCACGCTGGTAGTGGAGAAAAGCGATTCGTATCGTGGAAGGCATCAAGCCGCATCGATTTGAAGGCATGGAGCAGGAGCAGTTGCGCGCGCGCCGTCTGCAATTCTCGAATCCCCAGGCGCCTCGCTGCACCCGGCCAAGCGGTGGAAGATTTCGCGCTGACGGACCAGACCGGCCAGCGTGTCGCGCTTTCGCAATCGCAGGAAGGTGGTGGCCGTCACCTTTATCTATACGAGTTGTCCGCTGCCCGAACTATTGCTTCCGCCTTTCCAACAATTTCGGACGGGTTGCAAACGCTTCGCCGGTAGATGGGCCGCGATCTGGCGCTGCTTTCGATCAGCTTCGACCCCGTTCACGACCAGCCGAAGGTGCTGGCGCAGTACGCCGCCACCTGGAACGCCGACCCGAAATCGTGGCACTTCCTGACGGGACGCTGCCCGAAGTGAAAGCGGTCTGCCGCAAATTGGGAGTGAACTTCTGGCAGGACGAAGGCCAGTTCACGCACTCGCTCCACACCCTGGTGATTGACCGCCAGGGCAAGCTTGCCGCCGATTTTGAAGGCAACGAATTCACCGCCGAACAACTGGGAGATTTCGTGGCGATGCTCCTCGCCGCTCCGCGTCCGTAAGGGCGCACGAAAATGCGACAATAAATCCAGGCCTTCCCGATACACAAATGAACATCAGCGCTACGCAAAACATGCAAATGGCGATGGGCGCCGTTTGGGGCCACCGGTTCCGTTCGCTCCTCACGATCCTCGGCATCGTGATCGGCATCACCACCGTGGTTACCGTGGCATCCCTGCTCACCGGTCTACGCCAGGGAGTGGTCGACTTCTTCAAGGAACTCGGTCCCGACAACATTTTTTTGTTTAAAGACCTCAGGAGATCCCAGCCAGCCGCGCGCGAACCCCAAGGAGGCGAAACGCCGGCCTTTGAAGCCGGAGTACGCCGATTTCATCAAACGCTGGTGCGCCTCCGTGCAGGACGTGAGCCTCAACCTCTTCGTGCCGCCGGTGGTGGATGGCAATCCCATCACCGCGCGCGTCCCGGGCTTCGAATCCGACAACATCGCCGTGACCGGCCTGACGCCCAACACGGATCAAATTTCGCCCCGCGATTTCGATGAAGGCCGCTTTTTCACCAACGAAGAAGATCAACGCGGCGCCCACGTTGCCATGATCGGCAACAACGTGTTGAACGCGCTGTTCCCCACCGGCCACGCCCTGGGGAGGGGACGTTCATGATGGATGGCGCCGAGTACACCGTGATCGGCGTCTACTCCAAAGCCAAGGGCGGATTCTTCGGCCAGAACGGCATGGATAACGCGATCGATATTCCGATTCGCACCGCCGCTCTCGCGCTATCCCCAGATAGATCGCTACATGATCATCGCCAAGGCCAAGCCCGGCAAACGCGACGATGCCTGTCGCGGAAGTGGATGGAACGATGCGTAAGCTGCGCCATCTTCCTACGGGAACCGCCGACGATTTCTCCATTTCCACTCCCGACCAGATCATTCAGCAGTTCGACCAGATTACCGGGCTCATCGGCCTGGTGGCCATCGCGATTTCCGCCCTCGGCCTGCTGGTGGGCGGCATCGGAGTGATGAACATCATGCTGGTGAGCGTCACCGAACGAACCCGCGAAATCGGAGTCCGCAAGGCGCTGGGAGCCCGCCGTCGCGATATCATCGGCCAGTTCCTGGTGGAGGCCATGACCCTCACTGGTCTGGGAGGCGTCCTGGGAATTCGTGATCGCCGTGCTGATCACCATGCTGGTGGGATTCCTGGTTCCATCGCTCCCTTCGAGCGTCCCCTCCTGGGCGCTGATCACGGGCTTCAGCGTCTCGGTCGCCGTCGGCGTTTTCTTTGGAACTTGGCCCGCCGTGAAGGCCGCACGGCTCGACCCCGTAGAAGCATTGCGCTACGAGTAATTGGCTATGAGTTCTGATTTCTTACTATGCGAACTTTCATCTCTCTCATCTTCCTGGTGTCAAGCTTGACGGCTCAGACTCCCGCTCCAGCCCCACCGGTGGCGTCCACCCGCGACCATCGCGAACTCCGTCACGGGTCTACCGTCATCGATCCCTATTTCTGGCTTCGCGAAAAGTCCAACCCCGACGTGGTGAAATACCTGGACGCCGAAAACGCCTATACCGAGGCCATGACGAAGGACCTCAAGCCCTTCCAGGATGCTCTGTACCAGGAGATGCTCGGGCGCATTCAGCAGACCGATCTCAGTCGTTCCCACTCGCCGCGGCGACTACCTTTATTACTCGCGGACCGAGGAGGGCAAGCAGTATCCCATTCAGTGCCGCCGCAAGGGCAGCATGCAGGCCCCTGAGGAGGTTCTGCTTGACGCGAACGAACTGGGCAAGACTCACAAGTTCGTCGGTGTGGGTTCCTTCCTGGTCAGCGACGACCAGAACCTTCTGGCTTACACAGTCGATTTCAGCGGATTCCGGCAGTACAGTCTGCAGGTGAAGGATCTCCGCAGCGGCAAGACTCTTTCCGATACCGCCGAGCGCGTCACTTCGCTGCAATGGGCCGCCGACAACAAGACGGTCTTTTACACTACCGAAGATGCCGTGACCAAGCGGTCCGATAAACTGTGGCGGCACGAACTAGGCGCTGCGACTTCGCCGGTCCTATCTACGACGAGAAGGACGAACTCTACGACATCGATCTGAACAAGACTCGCGACAAGAAATACCTGGTGCTGAACATCGAAGCCAAGGACACTACCGAGGCGCGCTACCTCCGCGCGGACCAGCCTGCCGATCATTTCGCTGTTTTCCTGCCGCGCGAGAAGAAGCACCGTTACTACGTGGACCATCACGAAGGCCAGTTCTATATCCGCACCAACAAGCACGGCCGCAATTTTGAAATCGCCACCGCTCCCGTTGCCGATCCAGCCCGCAAGAACTGGAAGACGTTCGTACCGCAGCGCGACGATGTGCTGGTGCAGGATATCGATCTCTTCCGAGATTTCGCAGTCCTCCTGGAGAAATCGGAAGGGCTCAGCCACCTTCGCGTCTACAAGTTCGGGCCCAAGACCTGGACGGACATCGCCTTCCCCGAGCCAGTGTACTCGGCCTTCCCCGGCGGCACGCCCGATTACGATTCCAAGACCTTCCGCTACAACTATCAGAGCTTCATTACGCCATCGAGCATTTACGATTACGAGGTCGCTACGGGCAAATCGACGCTCATGAAGCGGCAGGAAGTGCTGGGCGGTTACGATCCCGCTAAGTACACTTCCGAACGTCTATGGGCCACCGCCCGCGATGGCGAGCGCGTGCCCATCTCCGTCGTCTATAAGAAGGGTTTCGAGAAGAACGCCAAGGCTCCGCTTTTCCTCTACGCCTACGGCTCCTACGGCATCGGCACGCCGGCCAGCTTCTCCGGCAATCGCATCAGCCTGCTGGACCGCGGCATGGCTTACGCAATCGCGCACATCCGCGGCGGCGATGAGATGGGCGAACGCTGGCGCGAAGACGGCATGTTGATGAAGAAGAAAAATACCTTCAACGACTTTATCGATTCCGCCGAATACCTGATTGCCCAGAAGTGGACGTCGAAGGAGCGCCTGGTTATCGAAGGCGGCAGCGCCGGCGGACTGTTGATGGGCGCGGTGGTTAACATGCGGCCCGATCTGTTCCGCGCCGTCCACAGCGCCGTCCCGTTCGTCGACGTGATGAACACCATGATGGACGCCACCCTGCCGCTGACCGTGGGCGAGTATCTGGAATGGGGCAACCCCAACGAGCAGGCGGCCTATGACTACATGAAGACGTACAGCCCGTACGACAACCTGGAGAAGCGCGCTTATCCCGCTATCCTGGTGACCACCAGTTTTAACGACAGCCAGGTGATGTACTGGGAGCCGGCCAAGTATGTCGCACGCCTGCGCGCGCTGAAGACCGACCAGAATCCGCTGCTGCTCAAGATCAAGATGGAGCCCGCAGGCCACGGTGGCGCTTCCGGCCGCTACGACCGCCTTAAAGACGATGCCCTGGTTTATGCGTGGATGCTTTCGCAGGTGGGGATCACGAAATAGGTGGGACTCCTCGAAAGCTGTACCGGCCTGGCCAAGAGCTTCGGCGCGCGCCGTCTCTTCACGGGCATTGCGCTCGGCATCTCGGAAGGCGAACGCCTTGGCCTCATCGGCGCCAATGGCTCCGGCAAATCGACATTGCTCAAGATTCTATCCGGCCAGCTTGAGCCTGACGAGGGCTCCATCTCGCTGCGGCGCAATACGCGCGTTGGCTACGTGGCGCAGGATGCGCTCTTCCCCGAGGATCACACCGTGTCCGAAGTAATCGCCCTGTCCATTGCCGACGAGCACCTCGACGACATGGAGCGCGCCGGACGGATCAATCAGACGTTGGGCCGCGCGGGCTTCACCGATGGTTCGTTGCGCACTGATTCGCTCTCCGGAGGCTGGAAGCGCCGCCTCGCTATCGCCCGCGAACTGGCGCTCCAGCCCGACCTGCTGTTCCTGGACGAGCCAACCAATCATCTCGATATCGAAGGGATCCTCTGGCTGGAGAAACTTCTCAATGGCGCACAGTTCGCCAGCGTGGTGGTCAGCCACGATCGCTACTTCCTGGATAACGTGGTGAACGATATGGCGGAGCTCGACCGGGCCTATCCCGAGGGCATCTTCCGCGTGGAGGGCACGTACACCGAGTTCCTGCGCAAGAAGGAGGATTTCCTGCTGGCGCAGTCGAACCGCCAGGAAGCGCTCGCCAACAAAGTGGAGCGTGAGATCGAGTGGCTGCGCCGCGGCGCCAAGGCCCGCACCGGAAAATCCAAAGCGCGCATCGACGAAGCCGGCCGCCTCATCCGCGAACTCGACGACTTGGAAACGCGCAGCGCCAAAGGTGTCGCGCAGATCGATTTCACGGCGACCGAGCGCCGGACGAAGCGGCTGGTCTCGGTGGAGAAGGTCTCGAAGGAACTCGGAGGCAAGCCGCTGTTTCGCGACCTCAGCTTCACGCTGGCGCCCGGAACGCGTCTCGGACTCCTCGGCTTGAACGGCACGGGTAAAACCACGCTGCTTCGCATCCTGGCTCGCGAACTGCAGCCTGACGCCGGCAATGTAGAGTTCGCGCAATCGCTGCGGACTGTCTATTTCGATCAGGCGCGGGAGCATCTGGATCTCAGCCAGACACTCCGCCAGGGCCTCGGCGCACACGGCGATCACGTGATTTTCCAGGACCGCCCCATCCACGTTGCCGGCTGGGCGAAGCGGTTTCTATTCGATGCCGGGCAACTCGACCGGCCGCTTTCGAGCCTCTCGGGAGGCGAGCAGGCGCGGGTCCTGATTGCGCGACTCATGCTGCAGCCCGCCGACCTGTTGCTAATGGACGAGCCCACCAACGATCTCGACATCCCGACTCTGGAAGTGTTGGAAGAAAGCCTGACGGAGTTCCCGGGAGCGCTGGTGCTGGTGACGCACGACCGCTTCCTCTTGGATCGGGTGTCCACTGCGGTCCTGGGACTCGACGGCCAGGGAAGCGCCGAACTTTTCGCCGACTACTGGCAATGGGAGCAATCCTCCCAAAGGAAGCCCGTAAAGCCAGTGGCTTCGGTGGTGCCGGCGGCCATGCCGCAGGCCAATTCCGCCCCCGCGAAAAAGAAGCTGTCATACCTTGAAGCAAGGGAGTGGGAGCAAATGGAAGCGAAGGTCCTGGAGGCTGAACAGAGCCTTGACGCCATCCGCGCCGAAATGCAATCGCCTGAAGTCGTCTCCGACGGCCCCCGTCTGCAAGCCTGCTACGCGAAGATGCAACAAGCCGAAGCTGCTGTAGCGGCGCTATACAATCGCTGGGCTGAACTCGAAGCCAAGCAATCGTAAGCGGCGAGGGTCTGGGACAAGCCTGCCAGCATTGCCTGAAAGCTCCGACTCCCTTACGGTCGCGGCTCGGTAAGAGAGCGCGTCATTTCCTGCTCCGCTTCTTCGGCGCTGCTTTTCCGTTCTTATCTACCCGAATCTTCCATGCTGCCTTGAGCGCTCCCGTCAGCAAATCCTCATTGGCGGCGGCGAGCCGGACATGCGTCGCGCCGTTGCGTCCCCATCCGCCCGCGACCGGCAGGAAAATCTCGGGCGCTTCTCCAACGAACATGCCCTGCTGCTCGGGAGTGAGCATCAGGTTCCCATACCCTAATTTCTGCGCCGCTAGTGTGGCAAAGATTCGTCCTCCCACACGAAAATCGGCAGAGCCCATGTGCGAACCCTCCTCCGTGCCTTCCAGGCTCAATGCGATCCGCCGAAAATCATCTACTGTCATTGTGTTTCCACCTCGATGCGCAACACCGCAGCTTTGAATTTCCCGCCGACGCCATAGCCTTCTTCCAGAACCGACTCGTAGCCCTCGGCGTTCCGGGACACGCCGGACTGGTCGAGTGAGATTATGGTCACCTCAGCATCGTGGAAGGTTGGAAAAAAGCCGAGCTGCGCAACGAGTTGCTCCAGGCCCGGCACATCCAATTCGGCTACGCGCTGCGCTGGCGATAGAGAGGCCGGCGACGGAACATCCAGTGCCTCAGCGGCGGCACGGAGCGCCTCCGGGATAGCCTCGCGCACGCGAGCTCCGTATGTATCTTCAATCCGTTCGAGGGTCAATCCCTGCGCCAGCGTGCCGAGCAGGAACGACACGGAGAACCTGGTTCCCCGAATCGCCAGCCTGCCATCGAGGAAACGCGGATCGGCGACGATCCGTTTATAGTTCTTGTACGCTTTGAGGTCAGTCTCCACTGTGGCGCCCTTGCTGAGACTTTATCAAAGGTGAAGAGTTTCCAGACAACCGTTCTGCTCTCCTTCCTGGATACGGTGGTCGAGTAACCCCGCCCTTCTGGCACTACAATAGTGGTTTCATGAAGGTCGTTCCTTTTTTGCTTGCTGCGATTCTCTTTGGCGCCGCCGCGCAGGCCGCGGAGAAGAAGATTCTGGTTTACACCCGGAGCTATACGCCCGATGGCAAGGGGTACGTTCACGACAACATTGCCAGCAGCGTGGCCGCGATTCAGAAGCTTGGCGCCGCCAACGGGTTCGCTGTCGACACGTCGAACGATCCGAAGGTCTTCACCACCGCCAACCTTAAACAGTATCGGGCGCTGGTCTTCTCCAATAGCAATAACGAAGCGTTTGAGAACGATGCGCAGCGGGATGCTTTCAAGAAGTACATCGAGTCCGGCGGCGGCTTCATGGGGATCCATTCGGCGAGCGGGTCGGAGCGCCAGTGGGACTACTATCAAGCAGTGGTGGGCGGAAAGTTCAAGCGTCATCCGAAACTGCAGCCGTTCACGGTGACAGTGGTGGATCCGAATTTCCCGGCGGCGAAGGGATTGCCGGCTACTTTCGATTGGGCGGACGAGTGCTACTACCACGAGAAACTTCATCCCGGGATCAAGGTTGTTCTGGCTACGGATCCGAAGAAAGTGGTGGATCCGCAGTTTGCCGCCGACCCCGGTGAACTCATTGATGGGATGCGGCCGCTGGCGTGGTACCAGAGGTTCGATGGTGGGCGCGAGTTCTATTTGGCGCTCGGGCACAAAAAGGAAGACTACGAAAATCCACTGTTGCTCCGGCTCATTCTCGGCGGCATTCAGTGGGCGATGGGAGAAGGTAAATGACACGTCGCGATCTTTTGACTTCGGCGGTGGTAGCCGGATTTCCGGCCATCGTGCCGTCGCGTGTGCTGGGCCAATCGGCGCCCAGCAATCTGATTCAGGTGGCGCAGATCGGCTGCGGCCGCATCGCGCGCGGCTCGGAGATGGCAGGTCTGCTCAAGAATGCCGATTCGGCCCGTTATGTGGCGGTTTGCGATCTGGACACCGTGCGTGTGGCCGACGCGAAGCAGTTGATCGAGGGCTCCTACGCTAAACAGTTCGGCAGCGGAAACTACGCCCAGTTGAAGACCTACACCAATTATCGCGAGATGCTGCAGGATAAGAGCATCGACGCGGTCTGCATCAGCACGCCCGACCATTGGCATGCGCAGCCTGCCATGGAGGCCGCGTTGGCCGGTAAGGACGTGTACCTGCAGAAGCCCGCTTCGCTCACTATCCACGAAGGCCGGCAGATGGCGGATACCGTGGGTAAGTCGGGCCGGATTTTGCAAATGGGGAGCCAACAGCGCTCCGACTTCGCGTTTCGCTACGCCAGCGAACTGGTGCGCAACGGGCGCATCGGCAAGGTGATCGAGATCTACATTGGCTTGCCGACCGATCCCTCGGGCGATCCGGAAGCGGAGATGCCGGTGCCTAAGAACTTCAACTATGAAGCATGGCTCGGATCCACTCCGATGGTGTACTACACCGAGAAGCGTGTGCACCCGCAGGCAGACAACTTGAAGGCTCGCTACGACCGGCCGGGCTGGCTGCGCTGCGAGCAGTTCGGCGCCGGGATGATCACCGGCTGGGGAGCGCATCACATCGATATCGCGCATTGGGCGATGGGCCTGGAGCACTCGGGTCCGGTGCGCGCCGAGGCGAGCGCCGATTTTCCGAAGAGCGGCTTGTGGGACGTGCACGGCAGCTACCACGTCGCCATGCGATATTCCAACGGTGCCACCATGTACATCAGCGACAAGTATCCCAACGGTGTCCGTTTCCTGGGAGAGAACGGCTGGATCTGGGTGACGCGCGGGCGCTATACGCCGCAGGATGCCGCGGCTGGGACACGCAACGCGACACTGAATTGCAGCGATCCGCGTATTCTCAAGGAGGGTGTGAAGGACACCGAAATTCAACTGCACCACAGCCCGAAGAACGATCATCATCTCGACTGGCTCACCAGCATTCGCACGCGCCAGGCGCCTGCCGCTCCGGCCGAAGACGGGCATCGTTCGTGCAGCGCGTGTCTGATCGCGCACGCCGCGATGAAGATCGACAAGCCCCTGACGTGGGATCCCCAGGCGGAGCGTTTCACTGATAACGATGCCGCCAACGCCATGCTGCAGCGGCCGCAACGCAAACCCTACGGCACAAACTACGTAAAGGGGGCTTAAGGATTATGGAGCAGCCGGCCGTCTCGACATCCACTACGAAGGCATTCATTGCAATCTGGCGATTGAGCGGTTCGCGCCCGGCGTCATCGTCCTGAGAATTTCGGGAAGCGATGTGGGCGAGTTCGGTGAGGCTCCGATGATGGCACTCAACGATTGGCTGGCGGGTGAGGAGCCGGTCGATTTCTTCATCGACGCGCGCGACGTGCAGGGCGCATCCATCGAAGTAAGTGGGGAATGGGCGCAGTGGTTGGGCAGGAATAAGACCAACCTGCGGTCTATCACTATGCTGACCGGGTCGCGTTTCATCAACATGACCGCCGAGTTCGTCCGCCGTTTTGCCGAACTCGAAGGCAAGATGAGAATCTGTACGGAAGCCAAAGTGTTCGATCGCGAACTTTCCAAGCTGCAGGCATCGGCGTAGTTGGCGTAGTTTCAGGTAGAATACGCACCAGAAGGAAGGTCCGTATGCCGCGTCTGCAGCGGTCCAGTGAGGGGATCCCGATTCGTGCCGATCTGGTGGAAGCCGGGCTGGAGACGGGTTTTGCTCTAGTCCAACTGGCTGGAACGCAATCGAATGGCGATGCGCGTCGCGTGCTACGCGAAGCCCGCGCGGTGTGTCGCGAAAGCGAGCGCCGGGCTGCGCGATTGAAAGAAGAAGACCTGCGACGGCTGCGTCTGCGCTTTGCGGATTTGCGCCAGGCCATTGCAAAAGCTGGCGGGCGGCCACCGCAAGCTCAGATTCTTCGCATGCCGGGCGGGAACTAGGCTGGGGGCAAGATCACAGACCCCACTTGCTATTTCGCTGGATAATAGAACTATCCGGCCATGCCTCCGCCGATTTCCGATCAACCGAAGCCCCGGCCTACCACGGCGCGATGGATCCTCGCCTCGGCGTTCCTGGGACTCCTCGTGTTGATGCTGGTCTCCGCCCGCGCGGCCCTGGGCGATCTGGACGAGATGCATCAACGGGAGAGCCTGGCGCGCCACGAGTTTTTTCAGCGCACGCAGGCGCTCAGCGGCCTGTCCGTTTCCATCCAGATGTACAGTGAAACGGTGCAGCATTACGCCGTCTCGCCGGAAGCTGCCCGCGATGCCGCCATTCGCGATCTCCTCGATCGCCTCAAGTCGGATCTCGACCTGGCATTCAGCGATTACACAGACCCGCAGAGTCCGGAAGTCACGTCTCTCCGCGTGATTCAGAAGCTGTATGTAGAGCAGAGGGAAATGCTCGAACCCATGTTTTCCTGGCCCGCCGACGAGCGCCGGCGGCGCGCCCCTTTGCTGATAGATCGGGAAATCCAGCCGCTGCAAACCGAGTTGCTGCGCCGCTCCTACCAGCTCCGCGCCTTCAACGATGAGCAACTCCACGAAATCGACCAGGCGCTGTTGGCGCAGTTCGGCGAGTTGCAGGGCAGCCTGACGCGGTCCATCATTCTGGCGCTGGGTAGCGGCCTGCTCTTGATTCTGGCCAGCATGATCTACATTCTGCGGCTGGAGCAGCAGACCCGCCTGCGCTACGACGAAACCGTGCGCAGTCGCGGCGAACTGGAGCGCCTCTCCGCCCGCCTGGTGGATGCGCAGGAGACCGAGCGTCGCAACCTTTCCCGGGAATTGCACGATGAAGTGGGACAGACGCTGGGCGCGCTGCTGGTGGATTTCGGACGCCTCACGGCGGCGCTGGGCGAGTGCACGCCGGAAGTGAGGGAAATGGTGGGAAAGATGAAATCGGTGGCGGAGCGGAGCGTGCGCAGCGTGCGAAACATGGCGCTGCTGCTGCGCCCCTCCATGCTGGACGATCTCGGGCTGGTGGCCGCGCTCGAATGGCAGGGCAGGGAAGTGTCGCGCAGCAGCCAGATGGAAGTGGATGTCCAATCGGAAAACGTCTCCGAGGATCTTCCCGACGACTACAAGGTCACCATCTACCGCCTGGTGCAAGAAGCGCTCAACAACGCGGTCCGCCACGCGGGAGCGCGCAACGCCAGTGTCCGCGTGGAACAGACGGGTGACCAGATTAAGGTGATGGTGACTGACGATGGACGAGGCTTCGATCCAAAACGCTCACGGGGCATGGGAATGCTGGGGATGGAGGAGCGTGTGAGGCGATTGGGCGGCCGCATCGCGTTCCAATCCGCGCCAGGTCAGGGCACTACGATTACCGCCGAGATGCCCGTGGAAGTGCCGGTCGGGGCGCAGGCGTGAAGCAGATACGCGTGTTGCTGGCGGACGATCATACACTGATCCGCGCTGGTCTTCGCCTGGTGGTGGAGCAGGAGGCTGATTTCACGGTGGCGGGTGAAGCCGAGAATGGCCGCCAGGCGGTGGCGATGGCGGAATCCCTCAAGCCCGATGTCGCGGTGCTCGATATCGGCATGCCGGAACTGAACGGCATCGAGGCATGCGCGCAGATTCGCGAGAGCCAGCCGCAAATCGAAGTGGTGATGCTGAGCATGCACTCCGATGAGGGCTATGTGCTGCGGTCGCTGAAAGCCGGAGCGCGCGCCTACCTGCTGAAGGATTCGGCCGAGGCCGATCTGGCGCGGGCCATTCGTGCGGCGTCGGAGGCGAAGTCGTTCTTCAGCCCGGCGGTGGGAAAGGTGCTGCTGGAAGACTACATGCGCAAGCTGCAGCGCACCGGGGCCGAGGATTCGTATGAGTTGCTCTCTCCGCGGGAACGAGAGATCTTTCAGCTTGTGGCCGAAGGCAAATCGAGTAAGGAGATTGCTAATCTTTTGAACTTGAGCGTTTACACGGTGGAGACGCACCGCGCCAAAGTAATGCAAAAGCTCAATCTGAAAAGCGTGCCGGAGCTGATTCTGTACGCCGTGCGAAAAGGGATTATTTCTTAGTTACTTCGCGAACACCACGTACATATTGCCCTGAGCTTTGGGCGTTTCGGAGTTGGAGCCGAGTGTCAGGCTTTCGTCCTTCGCGGAGCGATGCTGGTAAATCTTCATCGGCTTCCCATTGATGGTCAGGGACAAATCTGTGGGCTGGAACTGGCCCGACAGCCAACTGGGCTTCGAGATCCGGTCGTCAAACGCCACCGAGACAGTGACGCCGACTTTGACCGCGATCTCCATCAGGTCGACTGCGCTGTAGTCCTTGTCGGAGGTGGCGGTTTGAATCCAATCCCCGCCCCTCACGGCGGCAGGCAACTCATCGAACCGCGGCGTGTTGTCGATGTAGATCGGTTTGCCGTTCTGCGCATTCGCTTCCACATGCACGCCTCCGTTCGGGCCGGAGTACGAGAACGACGTCACGAATTTACCCGCAGGCGCGGCAGTTGCAGTCGATTTTACCCGCTCCGGTATCGGCGCCCGGACCTTCGCGCTAAGGGTCGGAACGGGCATCTCCGGCAACTGCCTCGTATAGCCGTTCTCCACTTTCACGGGCTTCGACGTCACGCTTATGCTGGCCGGCTTCAGACCTTCGCCCTTCACTCGCACGGTGATGACGCCGGCTGTCCGCGCCGCCTTCACCGCCACCCGATTGATTCCCGCCTCGAGATCGAGATACGTATTGTTCGTCGATTTGATCTTGCCGCTGTTGTAGCCGCCGCGCCAGATGCCCGGGCCCGCGGTTTCGAAATCGACGCGCTGCTGGAAGGTCGGGCAGCGTTCGCCTTTCGCGTCCACCGCCTCCACGTCGATCAGCAAAATGTCCGACCCGTCGGCATGCAATCCGCCCGGACCGGTAATCGGCGCCATCTTCAATGCGACCGCCGGACCCACGGTATGCTTGCTGTCGGTCGCCACCACTTTGCCTCCGATCGTCGCCACAGCCTTGATCTCGCCGGGTTGCCACACTACATCGGGAAACGTGAACAGGAAGCGGTCGGAAACCTGGCCGTGCCCCAGCGATTTGCCATTCACAAACAGCTCGACGTCTTCGGCGTTCGAAGTCACGTAGACGGCCTTCTTCGTGTTCGCCGGATAGGTCCAGTGGCCGATGATGTGGACCCGCGGGTCGTCGCGGTACAGCGCCTCCATCACGTAGTAGGCTTCTTTGGGAAGGCGCACTCCGTCCACTTCGCCGCCTGCGCGGGCCACTTCGGTGGCGACGCGGCCGCCGCTGGTAGTGTCGCTGAAGATCCAATTGGCGCCACCCGCGTGATTGGCCGGCGCGATCTTCTTATACTGCGTCACTTGGTTGACCGCGTACTGTTCGGAAGTCAGATCGTAGGTCTGGCCCTTGGCTTCGGGATAGCCGAAGTTGGGCGGCGAGAAATCGTCCCACACGCGACGCGGCGATTCTTCGCGATCGTACTCGCCTTCCACCACCGGCAGCTTGGCGATCTCGCGGCCGCCCTCGGTGCCGATTCCGATGTCCATGAACTCGGCGGTCACCTGGTCGGCGCGGCGGTGTGCGTAGGCGCGGCCGCCATGCGGGTCGTACTGATCCATGTAGCCGCGCAGTTCCTTGGCATGCTCGCGGATCACCTTTTGATTGCCGCCTTCCCATATCAGGATCGAAGGATGATTGCGGAAGTAGATGATCATGTCGCGCCACGCGGCGGCGCGAATCGGCCAAGCCGTCACGGTATCGCCTTCGCCATCCACGCCGGGCTGTTCCGCGATGATGCCCAGGCGGTCGCCCGCGTCGAGCATGGCCGGCGCAGCGGCACTATGGCCCCAGCGGACGAAGTTGCCGCCCGCCTCTTTCATCAGCGACAGCGTGTAATAGTGCATCCAGTCGGGCTGGGCCGCGCCCAGACCGGCCCATTCATCGGTGGGTTTCTGACCCCAGCCGTGCAGCTTCAGGTGGTGACCGTTGATGTAGAAGCCGCTATTGACGTCCCACTTCACGGTGCGAATGCCAAGGGGGGTCTCGCGCGTGTCCACTTCTTTGCCGGCAACGCGCAGCGTGCAGATCACATGGTAGAGCGCCGGATAGCCGGGCTCCCAGAGTTGCGGCTTCGGGACGACGCCGCCCACCGCGAACTCGGCTTTCCCGCCCGCCTCCACCGGCGCCGTCTTATTCCATTGGGCCACGATCTTGCCATCGGGGCCCGTCAGACGAGCCGTGAGTTCGACGCTTGCAGCGGCCTTGCGCTCATTCTGAATCGGCACTTCCACATGCACGTTCGCCGACGCATCGGAAATCTCCGTGGCGTAGACATACGGCCCGGCGGTCTGCAGAAAGCTGTAAAGCGGCAGGGAAATGTGCAGCGGATCGGTGATGTGCAGGTAGACGTTGCGATAGATGCCGCCGTGCGCCGGATGCCAGTGGGGGCTATTCCATGGCAGATCGGTCTTGATGATCTTCGCCATGTCGGTTTCGAGCGTGAATCGATTGTCGGCCATTACGGCCAGGACGTTCCTGGCGTCGCTGAACTTCAGGTACGGTGTGAGGTCGAAGCCAAACGGAATGAAGCCGGTCTTGCTGGCGCCCAGCAGTTTGCCGTTGAGGTAGACCTCGGCGATCTGGCGCACAGCCTCGAATTCGATGAACACCTTCTTATCCTTGAAGGTCTCGGGTAGCGTAAAGGTCTTGCGGTACCAGGTACGGCCCGACCACAGGTTCATTTCGCCGACATGATTGGGAGTGGACCAGTCGTCGAACGTGTCGATGTCGTTGTAGGTGTGCGGGAGGGAGACGGTGGTCCAGGCGTGGTCGTCGAAGGCGGGTTCGGAGGCGCCGGCGGGGTCGTCTTTGATGAATTTCCAATCGGGATTAAAGTTCAGGGTTTGGGCTCGGCCGGCCCATCCCAAGCTGCAGAGGACGAGCAGCAGGCGGATGGCAGATCGCTTCATACTTTAACGGTAAATTTCAGTATAACTTGCGCCAATCACGATCAACTATCAACCTGGAACTGCCCACATGGCGCCGCAACTCCCACCGATCCAATTATTTAGCGCCCTACCGACCCTTCCAGTGCCCGAATACCCAATCGTCGGGATGAATCATAGGCACTCAGCCCACGTATGTATCAGTAGGACCACGTGAGTGGACCAACGATTTAATCCCGATAGGAGGATCCATGAGTACACAAGGAATAATGCGGCGCCCCAAGGCTGCCGCCATTGCCCTGGCCGTGGCAGTCGGCTTGGGCGGGCTCGCCGTTAAGGGCGCCGAACAACTGGGAGTGATCAATCCGCCCCCAACACTGAAATTCGCCAACGCGGATGAAGGACCCAGCCGCAACTCGTTTGCGCCGGTGGTGAAGAAGGTGCTTCCCGCAGTCGTCAATATTCAATCTTCCAAGATGGTCAAGACCGCCATGCAAGGCGGCGGAGATATGGAGCCGTTCTTCCGCCAATTCTTTGGAGGCAATGGGGACGATGACGGATCTGGCATGCCCAACATGCCGAATATGCAGAGGCGCTTCCGCGCTCCGCAGCGCCAACAGAAGGAGACCGGCCTCGGTTCGGGCGTCGTGATCAGCCCCAACGGCTACATCCTGACCAATAACCACGTGGTGGATGGCGCTTCCACGGTGACCGTTACCCTCAACAATCGCCACGAGTATAAAGCTCGCGTGGTGGGCGCCGATCCCAAGACGGACATCGCCGTTGTCAAAATCGACGCCGGCGAACTTCCCTCGATCGTGATCGGCGACTCCGATAAGGCGCAGATCGGCGACTACGTGCTCGCCGTGGGCAATCCGTTCGGCGTGGGCCAGACCGTGACCATGGGAATCGTAAGCGCCATGGGCCGCGGCGGCCTGGGTATCGAGGATTACGAGGACTTTATCCAGACGGACGCTCCCATCAACCCCGGCAACTCGGGCGGAGCGCTGGTAAACGATCGCGGCGAACTCATCGGCATCAACACCGCCATCCTGGCGAATGGAAGTGAAGGGAACCAAGGCATCGGTTTCGCCGTTCCTATCAGTGTGGCGCGCAATGTGATGGACCAGATCATCAAGAACGGTAAGGTGACCCGCGCGTATCTAGGTGTGATGGCGCAGGAAGTCACTCCGGCGATCGCCAAGGCGTTCCATGAAAACGAAGTGCGCGGCGCGCTGGTGGGCGACGTTACCCCCGACAGCCCGGCCTCACGTGCCGGTCTGCAGAAGGGCGACATCATTCTCGATATCGACGGCAAGCCCGTGAATAGCAGCGCTCAACTGCGCATGCATATCTCCCTGATGGCCCCCGGCGCCATGGCCAACGTGAAGGTTCTGCGCGCAGGAGCCGAAAAGACCTTCAACGTGAAACTGGCTGAGATGCCCACGGAAACCGCCACGGCGGAGAAGTCCGACAGCAGCCCCGAAGGCAGCATGCAAGGCATCTCCGTGGAAGACGTTAGCGCTCGCACGGCTCGCCAACTCGGGTTGCCTGCCAATGCGAGCGGCGTGGTGGTGACCAACATCGACCCCAACAGCGCGGCGGCCGAGTCCGGCTTGAAGCGGGGCGACGTGATTCAGGAAGTGAATCATCAGCCGGTCAAGAGCGCGTCCGATTTCGAACGTGCCATCCGCAGCTCGAAGGACAATGCTCTGCTGTTGGTGAACCGGCAAGGTAGCACGCTTTTCATCGCAGTCTGATCGTCTCCGAGACGCAGTCTTGGCCGGCCCCGGGTTGTCCTCCGTCGGGGCCGGCCGTTTTTTTGGATTGGGCAAAAAGTCCTAGGACTGAGAGCGTACACACGGTACTGTTCTTTTCGACGGATTTAGCGCACTATGTACATGCGGCCAGATGCTCCAAGTGCACTTAGGAGTTGGGTCATTTTCGCGTCGTTTCGGGAGTTGGGCCGCACTACGAAGAGTGTCAAGGTTTCTCCTTTTTGCCGGGGCGAGTAGCGCGCCCCGGCTTTTTCTTTGTCGTGGACCGCGTCAATTCGCCGAAGGTAGTTCCGCCCGCCCTACCACAAGCCGGTCGGCAGAGTCGGTACGCGCATCCAGCTTCAGCCCGAGTTGTTGCTGCAGTGCTGTGAAGATCGAAATACCGCCCGCATCCACCGGCTGCTGGTTCGCACCGCTGTCTGCAGGCAGGGAAGTCTGACTCGTGTCCGGCGCCCACTCTAAATGGAAATCGTACTTGTCCTTCAGACCTGTCATATCCACTACAGGCCTTCCAGTCTGTCCTTCGGAAAGAAATTTCGCTAACATGGCCATATCCACGCCGACAGCATTGAGCACTCCATTGCCAAACTTCGCGTTCAGTTGCGGATCGCCGGTGCTCTTTGTCAGCGTAAGCTTCTTCGGCCCGCTCTTCGCGACGACCAGGGCAAAGATCGGCATCGGTGTCGACTCCCGGCGAAGCTCCAGTTGAAAGCGATCGGCCAGCAGGCGCTGCAGACGGAGTCGCACCAGCTTGTGAAATAAGAGGATCTGGTCAGGCGCCATACTCTTCGGATCCCCCCAAGAGATTTCTCCGGAGTCGCCGCCAGATCGAATCTTTTCGCTCCGATCCATCCGGGCCCCCCAACGAGCTGATCGTCGCCAATGTCGTAGGCGATCTTAATCAGAAATCGCAGCGTGGCGTTAGCAATGAACAGCTTCCCGCCGGGCGCAAACTCGACTTTCAGATGACTGTCCGGAGCGCTCGGCTTGATCGACGCAACTTCAAACTCCGGCAGCGCGGATGTCGCGATCGGTTGTGCCACGGGCTTTGCGCGCTCCTGCGCCCGGATTGAAGGCGCATTCATGGCGCCAACGATCAGGGGCGCTGTCACCGCCATAACTCCCCCAACGAACAACAACAATTTCCTCCCGATGTTCACCCTGTCCGCGGCGCGGTTCAGCATGATCGCCTCCACCCTCCGTTTGAGATCTGACCCGGTCACTCCGGACACGCAAACCAACGGCGACTGCAGATAGAACTGGCAGACGGTGACAATTCCCTCGGCGTAATCCCGGGGATCACTGCCCAGCTGCAGCACCGCTTCATCGCACGCGCGTTCGCGTTCCTCCACCAGCCGGGCCTGAATCCACCACACCAAGGGATGGAACCAGAACCGGGACTCAACCACCATGTGGATCGCAGCGGACAAATTGTCGCGCCTCCGGACGTGGCACAACTCATGCGCTATGATCGCCTCAAACTGCTCTGGAGTCAGATGTTCGCTCAGACCGTTTGGCAGTAAGAGGAAGGGTCGGAAGACCCCGAACACGCCCGGCTCCAGGCGGGCGGAGCTGCACAGCACCGGTATCGGGAGGTTCAAAGGCAGGGGCGATGCTGCGCGCCACGCCGCATGCACCTGGCGCCAACGCCGCCACCACGCCAGGCCGTTGGCCGCGAATCCGCACAGCCACAGGCTTACCAAGACCGCCGCGACCCGGCTCGGCGCCGCGCGCCAACAGCCGGGTCGGCGATGCCAATATGGCTAACGGCTCACCGATTTGCTCCACCACATTCAACCGCGGATGAGCGACCACGGGGGCCTTCTGCCATTCCACCTGACTACCGAGACCGATCAGCAGCGAGAACGGCACCAGAAACTTGACCGATGCGGCCAGCCACAACCCATGCCGCACCGCCGCGCGGTTTCTTCGCAGCATCAGAGTGAACAGTCCCATCACACACGCAAACAGCGTCGATTGCCAGAGGTGATTTGCCAGCGCGGAAATCATGGCCGTGTCTCCTTTCGGGAGGTCTTCGATCCCGCGAGCTTCAGGATCGCCTGCTCAGCTTCCTTCACATCCTCCAGGGTGAGCTTGCCGGATTCAACCAGGTGCGCCATCACGGGTTTGGTCCGCCCACCGAACAACGCCAGCAAGTCGTCGATGAGTCTCCGTCCTGCATCGTCGCGCGAGATCGCCGCAGCGAAGATGTTGGCATTGCCGATTCGTTTTACTATCTTGACCGCCCCTTTTCCTTCCAGCAGGCGGTACACCATGGTCTGCACAGTGGTGTAGGCGGGCCTCTTCGATTCGGGAAATGCTTCCTGAATCTCACGAATTGAGCACACGCCGCGATTCCAGAGCGTCTCCATGATCTGAAGTTCGAGCTTGGATAATTTTGGATGGGCCATATATGGAAGTTAAACTACAAGGACTAGTCAATCCTACTACATGATGTAGTCAGTTTGCAAAATGATCCTGGTCTTGACACTCTCCAGCAGGCATCTGTATCATACCCATAACAAGTTTATGCCTAATCATGAGATGCCTTCAGGCGCCCTGGTGCTGTTGATCCTGCGGGTGCTTCGCTCCGGCTCCCTGCACGGGTATGCTATTGCGCAGCGAATTCATTCGCTTTCCTCCGAAGTGCTGACTGTCGAGGAAGGCGCCCTCTACCCAACGCTGCAGAAGATCCAGCTCAAAGGATGGGCCACCGCGGAATGGGGGATCTCCGAGACCAACCGGAAAGTTCGCTTCTATCGCCTGACTCCGTCGGGCCGCAAACAACTGGAATCGGAGCTCTCGGCATACGACCGGGTTCACGAAGCCATTCGCGCCGTGCTCCACACGGCTTAAGGGGAGATCACAGATGAAAGAGCTTTTGCGCCGTTTGCACTACTTTGTGAACCGCCGTCGCCTGGACAGGGAACTCGCCGCGGACTTGGAGGTTCACCGCGACCTAGCGGCGCGGAACGGCGGCATGCCTCTGGGCAACACCCTGCACGTGCGAGAGGAGGCGCGCGATGCGTGGGGCTGGACATGGATCGATCGCTTCGGCCAGGACCTGCGCTACGCCGCTCGCCTCATGCGGAAATCTCCCGGCTTTACCTTGACGGCCATCCTGATGCTCGCCGTCGGCATCGGTGTGAACATCGCGGCGTTCGGCTTCTTCGATTTCATGGTGCTACGGCCGCTGAATGTGCGCGAACCCTCCACATTATTCCGGTTCCACCGGCGTTCTCCGCAAGCCTACTCGTTCGTTTTGCCCTACCCGGAAATGGCGTTCTTCCGCGATTACGGCAAAACGCTCTCCTCGGTGCTGGCCCTCAATCTCAGCAGAGTATCGGTGGAAGGGGAAGTGAAACGCGCGCAAATTCACTATGTATCGAGCAATTGGTTCAGCGAACTGGGGGCAGATGCGGCGCTCGGAAGATTGCTCGACCCGGCCGGGGATGAGCTGCCCAATGCCGATCCGGTGGTGGTGCTGGGGTATGGTTACTGGCAGCGTCATTTCGGCGGCGATCCGCTCCTTGTGGGAAAGCCGCTGCGGCTGAATGGCAAGCTAGTCACGATCATTGGGGTTGCTTCGCCGGAGTTCACCGGCCTGAGCCTCGAACAGCCGGACCTGTGGGCGCCCATCACCCAGCAGCCGTTCTTTGCGGATGGCAGTCACCTGCTATCGGACTTTTCTGTTGAAAGTAGCGGTGTAGAGATGTGGGGCAGGCTGAGGCGCGGAGTCACACCCAAGGCGGCTTCGGAAGAACTGCGCGCCCTGGCGGCTGAGTTGCGCCGCGCTCATCCCAAGGATGTTTGGGATGGGGAAAGCATTCCAGGTGAGCCCGGCGGATACGCGGAAAGCCTGTTGATCGGCGGCCGACGCGGCACTGGGGCTGAGGAGCGCGACAACATCTACCCGATTGCGGCGCTGGTGGGCACGCTCAGTCTGTTGATTCTCGCCGTAGCATGCGGCAATCTGGGCAGCCTGCTGCTGGCGCGCGGGGTGGCAAGGGATCGAGAAATCGGAATTCGCGTCGCTGTGGGAGCGGGCCGCGGCCGGCTAATTCGACAGTTATTTACGGAAAGCCTGTTGCTGGCTCTTCTAGGTTCCGTCGCGGGATTGTTCGTGGGGTATGCCGTGTTGCGGAGCCTGATGATCGGGGCCGGCTCGCCCGCATGGCTTAACGCCACTCCGGATTGGCGCGTCATCGCTTTCGCCCTGGGAATGGCATTCGCCGCCGCCATGTTGTTTGGGCTCACGCCGGCGCTGCAGGTGGCGCGGCAACGCCATCGGGCCACTACCATGCGGCAATTGTTGATCGGCGCGCAAGTCGCCGCCAGTTGTGTGCTGCTCATTGTCGCGGCGCTGCTGGTGCGAGCATTTGACCACGCGGTGTCCGCGCCGGCGGGTTTTGAATACCGGCAAGTGGTGTCGATCGATCCGGATTTGGGATCGCACGCCTTTTCGCTGTCGCAGGCACAGTCCTATCTGGAGAACTTGCGGAGCCGTCTGCTTCAGCTTCCCGGCGTTGAAGTGGTATCGTTCGCAACCAGTCCGCCGTTCGGCAACCGGACTTCGACGGCCAGGGTGGAAGTGGATGGCCGAGCGGCTGAGATGGCGATCAATCAGGTGGATCCGCAATTCTTCCAAACGATGAAGATCCCGTTATTGCGCGGCCGCGATCTCGCCGCGGCCGAGGCGCGCGCCGTCATTGTCAGCCAGTCGCTGGCACAGCGTTTGTGGCCCGGTGAAGATCCGCTGGGAAAGCCGTTTCCCCTGGGCGCACCGCAACCAACCGTCGTCGGAATAACCGGCAACGCTCGCATGATCAAGCCCGAGGATCCCGATTTGGCGGAGGTCTACTATGCTGCGACACCTGCAGATCTGCCGGGAATAGTGGTGCTGTTAAGAACGTCCGCCGCGCCTGATGGACTGGCGCCCATTATCGTCTCGATCGCGAAAGCGGTGGATACCGAAGTTACGCCAACCGTGGAGATGGTGGGGAGCACATTGCGCCGCAAACTCCAGGCAGCCGAGTATGGCGCGATGGCGGTCAGCGTTCTCGGCCTCGCGGCGCTTCTGCTGGCATGCGCCGGCATCGTCGGCATCGTGGGCTACGCAGTCTCGCAGCGCACCAAGGAGATCGGGATTCGTATGGCGCTGGGCGCGGCGCCCGGCAATGTGTTGTCCGTGGTGCTGCACCAGTTTTCGCGCCCCGTTTTGGCGGGTCTGGTAGTGGGAGTCGGCGGGGCGGCCGCGCTTTCCCAGGTATTGCGGCGAGTGCTCTATGGCGTTAGCAATCTCGACCCGCTCGCGTACCTGTCTGCTATTGCGATCTTCGCATTCGCGGTTGCCTTGGCGGCGCTGCTGCCGGCTGTGCGGGCCTTGCGCATCGACCCCACCGGCGCATTGCGCTGCGATTAGCGCCGGTCACTTCGGCGGCCATTCGACTACTTGTTTGATGGCCCCGGCGTCGGCTCGGTCGGCGGAGCTTACGAATTCTTCCGGAGTGTAGTGCTGGGTGATCAGGGCTTCGAGGTGGGAACCCCAGCGAAGGCGAGCCTGTTCCAGGTCGTTAGCTCCCATTTGGAAATGACCGCGGGCTGCGTTGACGCTGCCGATCATCGCCTGGTTGCCGAGCACCAACTGGCGGATGAGTTTGGCTCCCTCGATCTGCAGGCACCGATCGTCTCCTGGAATGCCCGTGAGGACGGAGGCTCCGTTCAGCGCCAGCGCGTCGAGCAGATTGAACTCGAGTGAGGCGACGCCGCTCGCATCCACGATCAGGTCCATCAGGCCGATATCCTTTGCCACTTGCTCGGGCGAGACATTACGGCCGTCCACGTAACGGCCTCCAATGTCGGTGAGCCAGGTGGGGCGAGCGCTGGAAGCATCCACCACGTCGACGCCGTAAACTTCGCCTCCGCGCAGGCGCAGCGCCAGAGCGGCCAGTAAACCGATCGGTCCCAGCCCCGCAACCAGGCAGCGACGCCCGGAGAACCAATCGGGTGTGGCGGCGGCGTCAGGTAGCCGCGCCGTCTGAACCCGCAGCGTCTCGTCGATCGCCTTCTCGACGACGGAGAGCGGCTCCAAAAGGACTGCGACGGATTCCAACCCCTGCGGGACACGAACGATATACTGCTCTTTGTCGACGGCGAACTCGGTCTGGTAGCCATCCAGGCGGTGAATGCCGCGCTCGCGATACTTGCCGGTGGCGCACATATCGGAGCGGCCCATGCGGCAGGGGTCGCATTCGCCACAGCCGCGACGCACGGTGAAGACCGCGTAATCGCCGGCTTTGACGCGGGTGACGGAGGCGCCGGCTTCCACCACCTGCCCCAGCATTTCATGACCGATGACGAGC
The DNA here is from genome assembly GCA_963815475.1 of uncultured Solibacteraceae bacterium. Lineage (GTDB taxonomy): Bacteria > Acidobacteriota > Terriglobia > Bryobacterales > Bryobacteraceae > Sulfopaludibacter. The sequence continues at coordinate 7,104,043 of CAWFHD010000003.1, forward strand.
TCGGTTTGGCCGTCGGGAGCCTGGGAGCGGCCACCGGCGATCTCTTCGCGGTCGGTGCCGCAGATGCCGACGCGCACCACCCGCAGTTTCACATCGTCAGGGGCGGAGATGGCGGGCTCGGGGCGGTCGACAATGCGCGCGCCGGGCGTGCCGGGGACGATGGCGATAGCTTTCATTGCCTGCCATTTTAGCTTGCGACAAAAGAGCGAAGCAGCACGAAAAAACTCAAAGCTTGGCGGCGTTGATTTCGATTACGTGCTGGTCCGGATCGGCAATGTACATTTGGGGAAAGCCGGCGGTGGCCTGGCGTTGCACGATGATTTTCCAGGGATCGCCTGCGGGGGCGTCTTCGCGGAAGCCCTTGGCTTGGAGGAAGTCGAGGGCGGCTTGGAAATTTTCCACTCGGACGGCGAAGTGGATGTCCCTGGTGTCGAGCGGCTTGTGGCGGAAGGTGGAATTGGTGTGAACGATGAGGTGCAACTGCTGCGCGCTGCCCACCTGGAACCAGGCGCCCGCGAAGTTGAAGGGCGGTCGCGTGATTTCGGTGAAGGTCAGAATGTCGCGGTAGAAGGCGCGGGAGCGCTCGAGGTCGGTGACGGTGAGGCTCACGTGATGGATGGCGTTGATTTCCATTTGGGAATGGTAGAACAAAAAACGATACGATACACCTATGAAATTCGTCGTCGCTTTGCTGGTGGTGGGGCTTCCCTTGCTTTCCCAGGTGAAGATTGTGACGCAGGGGAATCAGCGGATCTCGGTGGAGATTGACGGCCAGCCATTCACCGATTTCTACGTTGGCTCCGAGACGATGAAGCCATACCTGCATCCGCTGCGCACCGCGGATGGCAAGATTGTCACTCGCGGATATCCCATGGTGGCGGACATTCCGGGCGAAGCGCACGACCATCCGCATCACCGTGGCGTCTGGTTCGCGCATGGCGATGTGAACGGCTACGACTTCTGGGGCAACGAGGAATCGCAGACTGGCGCGGGCAAAGGCAAGGGCAGGATCTCGATCGAAGGCGCGGCGAAGGTGACGAGCGGCAAGAAGCTGGGGACGATCGCGGCATCGTTCGACTGGAAGATTCCCTCGGGGGAAGTGCTGCTGCGGGAAGACCGCAAGATGACCTTCTATTCGGAAACCGGAATACGGACTATCGACTTCGACATCACCCTGGTTCCGCAGCGCGAGGTGCGATTCGGCGATACGAAGGAAGGCACGTTTTCCATGCGGCTGGCTTCGGTGCTGGAGGAGGAGCAGCCGAAGGATATCGCCGAACCCAAGCGCACTGGCAAGATGGTGAACGCGCAGAATAAGTCGGGTGAGAAGAACGTGTGGGGGAAGCGGTCGGAGTGGGTGGATTACTCGGGTGTGCTGGAGGGCTCGCCGGTGGGGATCGCGATTCTGGATCATCCTGGCAATCCGCGGTTCCCGGCTTACTGGCACACGCGTGCCTATGGTCTGTTCGGCGCCAACGTTTTCGGAGTCCGCGATTTCGAAAACGATCCGTCGCGGGATGGGAGCCAGACGATGCGGCCGGGGCAGCCTTTGCGATTCCGCTACCGTGTGGTGATTCATCCGGGCGATGCGAATGCGGCAGGCGTCCGGGCGATGTGGCAACGCTGGGCGGCGATTCCGTGAGAGTGGAATGAACGTGCGCTAAGTCATTAAGCTACACACTCAAGGATGTAGTATTTCTTGCCGTCATCTTTGGCGATCTCGCCGGCGATGATCCACTCGTGGCCGTCGGCGATATAGATGCGGCGGTAGGAGTCGTACTCCATCCCGATCTCTTTGCGCACGCGGGACTGCTCCACCTCGCGAGTGTCGCCGGGCGACCAGGAAGACTTAGCGATCGGGAATAAATCCATACCTGACTATTCTGCCTTCTTTCGATGGCGGATTTCCACAATTCCGCTTGACTTCTTTTAAAAATCAATTCAAACTCGTCGATTCACTGGAATTCAAATTATGGCTGCTACATTTTTGTCGCGAGCGGCGGGGCTCATCCTGCTTTTGGTTTCTTGCGGGCTGAAGAGTGATGCACAGTCAGTTGCGGCGGGAAATCCATGTCCCAATCCGCAGCCTGCGCCATCGGAGTTGAAAGCGCCGAAACCTCTCCCCCCGGGCGAGAATTTCAGTTTCGAAAAAGAATTACTGTCCTATTTTTCATCGTATAAATATCAGAGCTTGGGCTGGTGCGAAGACAAGGGCGTGCGCGACACCGGCGACTGGGTGAACAGCGTCTATTACGGAACGCACCCGGCGGTCCGTATCTTCTACTCGAAGGAAGTCATGGACTGGCTGCGCAACGGGCGGCAGGGCAAGATTGCCGATGGCGCGGTGATCATCAAAGAGCAGTACCCACCGCCGGCCATCCGCTGGGTGGGCACTCCGGAGAGCGCGCTCAAACCCGTGGACTGGACGTTCATGATCAAGAACTCGGCGGCCTCCAAGGACGGATGGTTCTGGGGTGAGGTGTGGAAGGGGATGAGCTTCGACAATCGCTTGCAGTATCCGAACACCGGGTATGGACTCTACTGCACCCGCTGCCATGCCTCGGCCGAGAGCGAGACTACGTTCTCATCGCTGACCAACATTAAAGGATTTCCGGGCGAGCCACTGCAATTTCGCGTGGACGAGACGTGGCGCGCGGCGATGCCGGGCGTTCCCGGACCCTCGGCAGCGCCGCCGTCGGCGACGATCGATCTGTTCAGCCACGAGAAGAACGAGTTCATTCACATGGAGGAGGCTGCCGCGGCGCGAGTTCCCACGCTGGCCTCGTCCACACCGAACTTCCAGCGGCTGTTCCCGGCGGCGGTGGCCGCGGTGGAGAACCAGCCTGTGCCATTCCCGGCTGCCTCCTACGACCACTTCGCTTCGGCCGCAAGCGGTCCCAATGCATTTCTGACTTCGGACCAGTGCCAGTCTTGCCATAGCGCATCGGCGCCTGGAAACTACGGGCCGAATTTGTACCTGGGGTATGGCGGCGGTGTAGCAGCGAATCTGTCAGCCAATGGTTCGTCGATCTACCTGCAGTCGGTGGGCCCGCAGATGCTTAACATCAATGTTTCGCCGTATGGAGAATGGCGCTGGTCGCCGATGGGGCTGGCGGGACGCGATCCGGTTTTCTTTTCGCAGCTCGATAGCGAGTTGGCGTATATCAAAACGATTCGCGATCCAAAGGTGGCGGCGACGATGAAGCAGCAGGTCGTCAATACCTGCATGCTGTGCCACGGGGCGATGGGGAAGCGGACCTACGACCAGGACCACGGCTGCAAGGACAGCTTGAATTGCGCGGGCTTCAGCCCCGATTTCGTATTCCAAAGCTACCAGCAGGATCCGGTGAACTTTAAGTACGGAGCGCTGGCGCGCGATGGCATCAGTTGCACCATTTGCCATCACATTGTTCCTGACCAGAATTACGGAAAGCCCGGGGGCTTGAATTACTTCCTGGAGCATTCCATCAACGGTCAGTTCGACGTCGGCAAGCCGGACCAGCTCTACGGAATCTACAGTGACGTGATGACTTATCCGATGGATCAGGCGCTGGGTATCAAGCCACAGGAGTCGGTGTATTTGAAATCGTCGCGCATGTGCGGCAGTTGCCACACGATTAACCTGCCGGTGATCGACAAGAATCCGATTCATCCGATCGACGACAAGAGCACTTTCGCGATTGAGCAGGCGACTTACCTGGAATGGCTGAACAGCGAGTATCAGGATGAGTTCAAGCCGGTGAGCGCGGCGGCCAAGAGCTGCCAGGATTGTCACATGCCGGGCGGGTACACCAACCAGATCCACAATTTCTCGGTCCCGACCATCGCGGGTAAGATTGCCGCGGTTCAGGATACCAGCTATCCGCAGTCAGACCACGTGGCGACGTCGGACAAGCTCAACGTGAAGTACCGGACCAGCGGCTACGGTCGACACGAGCTGGTGGGAGTCAATGGGTTCCTGCTGGAGATGTTTAACCAGTTCAGTTGGGTGATGGGACTGTGGACCAGCGACTATATGTCGGGCGCGCTGAACGGCCTGCCGAATGCCATCGATAACATGGTGCAGCAGGCGCAGAACGCGAGCGCGCATGTGGATGTGAATTCGTCGGTGACCGACGGAACGCTGACCAGCGAAGTCCAGGTCAGCAATTTGACTGGGCATCGATTCCCGAGCGGGGTCGGCTTCCGGCGCGCATTCATCGAATTCCTGGTTTACGAGAAGCAGGGCGATCAGGAAAAGGTGATCTGGTCATCCGGACAGACCAATGACAACGGAGTGATTGTGGGCTCGAACGGGCAGCCGTTACCTTCGGAGTCGTTTCAGGCGCTGCCCGATGGGAAGCAGGCTTATCAGGAGCATCATAACCAGGAGTTTCCGATCACCAGGCAGGACGAGGTGCAGATCTACGAAGAGCTGGCGCAGGATGCCGAGGGCAAGTTCACCACCAGCTTCCTGCGCCGCGATGTGGAGTTCAAAGATAATCGCCTGCTGCCGGTTGGATGGACCCGGGAGGGTCCGGACCCGAGCCTGAAGCACTTCTTCCTGGAAGCGACTTACCCGAAGGGTCGAGCCAATGCCGATAAGGTCTATCTCAGCGGTCAGGGCCGTTCGGTGGTGAAGTATGTGGTGCAGTTGCCGGCGGGAGTCGACCCTAAGAATGTTCATGTACAGGCGACCTTGTACTACCAGTCACTGCCGCCGTATTTCTTGAACGATCGCTTCAAGACGGCGGGATCGAACAGTCAGCGGCTGGAGTATCTGGCGGGTCACCTGAATTTGAGCAATACCCCGATGGAGAACTGGAAGCTGGAGATCGCGACTGCGGGCGCCCCGGCTACCGGCAGCAGCGGCGTGGTCAGATAAAGCGGCCGATGTAGTCGCGTCAGGCTACGCGTCAAAGGCGGCTTTGACTCTTTGCCAGGTGTCTTCGAGGCTTTCGGGGAGGACTCGGGTTTCGCCGACCACGGTCATGAAGTTGGTGTCTCCGGTCCAACGGGGCAGCACGTGGAGATGGAGATGGCCGGCGATGCCGGCTCCGGCGCTCTTGCCGATATTCATTCCCATGTTGAGGCCGTCGGGCCGGTACAGCGTTTTGAGATGGCGCAGGCCGGTGCGGGCCAGGCTCATCATTTCGCCGGCGGTTTCTTCATCCACGTCCTCCAGCGACGCGGCGTGCCGATAGGGCACCACCATCAGATGACCGCTGGTATAAGGAAAGCGATTGAGGATGACGAAATTCGAATCGCCGCGATGAACGATCAGCGAAGCACGGTCATCAGGGTTGCGCGCGGCCGCGCAGAAGACACACTCGCCCGGGTCTGCCGAGGTGGTAATGTACCCATACCGCCACGGCGTCCACAGATAATCCATGCTATTGCGGATTGGGAACGGGCTCGGTAGGAGGCGGAGTAGACGCCACGGGCGTGGCGGAATTGTTGACCACGTCCTTCAATTCCTTGCTGGGCTTGAAATAGGGAATCTTCTTGGCCGGAACCTCAACGCGCGCGCCGGTCTTAGGATTGCGGCCGATACGGGGCTGGCGCTGCCTCGTCCGGAAGCTGCCGAAGCCTCGGATCTCAATCTTGTCGCCCGTGCGCAGGGAGCGAACGATGCTGTCAAAAATGGCCTCTACGATGACTTCAGACTCCTTGCGGGTCATCTCCACGACTCGGGAGACTTCTTCAATCAGATCGGCCTTCGTCATCGGCATTTCTCCTAAGGTGTCAACAGGTTACGAAACCGCAGTATCGCGTGAATACAAACAAATTGCAAGCTACTCGTTGTTTCGGTCTTTCAGACTCATTACCTCTTCGATGGTTGTAGTGGCGGCGGCCGCCTGGCGTTGGTAATCTTCCAGACGGGTTTTCTCTTCGTCTTCGGTAACAGCCCGCAAACTGAGCCCGATCTTCTTTTCGGGCTCGCTCATCTTGATGATCTTGAAATCCAGCTCCTGGCCAACGGTAAGCGGCGGCTCTTCCGAACCGCGCCGGCCCGAGTAGCCAGGGACTTCCGAGAAGTGGCAGAGCCCCTCCACGCCCTCGGCGAGCTCCACAAATCCGCCGAAGCTGGCCAGGCGGCAAACGCGCCCATGTACGGTATCGCCCACCTGATGGTTCTGGAAGTAGCTTTCCCAGGCGTCGGGCTGCAGTTGCTTGATCCCGAGCGACAGGCGGTGCTGCGACGAATCGATGTTCAGGATGACGGCTTGTACGATTTGGCCCTTCTTGAGGATCTCGGAAGGATGTTTGACGCGCTTGGTCCAGGACAGATCGGAAACGTGCACCAGGCCATCGATACCTTCTTCAATTTCGATGAAGGCGCCGAAATCGGTCATGTTGCGGACCCGGCCTTCCACCACCGAGCCCACGCTGTAGCGGCTGTCGATGGTGGTCCAGGGATTGGGTTCGAGTTGCTTGAGCCCGAGCGATATGCGGCGATCCTTGGGATGCACTTCGAGGATCACGGCTTCCACCTGGTCGCCCGGCTTGACCACCTTCGAGGGATGCTTCATGCGCCGGGACCACGTCATCTCGCTGATGTGAATCAAGCCTTCCACGCCGGCTTCAAGTTCGACGAAGGCGCCGTAGTCGGTAACATTCACCACTCGTCCGATCACGCGGCTGTTGGCCGGATAGCGTTCGATGACGGTGTCCCACGGATCGGGTTCAAGCTGTTTGATGCCGAGCGAGACGCGCTCCTTGGCGCGATCGAACTTGAGCACCTTGACCGTGATCTCATCGCCCACATGCAGAATCTCGGAAGGATGTGTGACGCGGCCATACGACATGTCGGTGACGTGCAGTAGGCCGTCGATGCCGCCGAGGTCGATGAACGCGCCGTAGTCGGTCAGGTTCTTGACGGTGCCGGTGGTGACCGAGCCCTCTTCCAGATGTTCGAGAGTAGCGGACTTTCGGCTATTGATCTCCTCTTCCACGGCCATCTTGCGCGAGACCACCACATTGCCGCGGCGGCGGTTGAGCTTGATGATCTTGACCGGAATGTCTTGCCCCACGAGCGAATCGAGATTGTGGATGGGGCGCGGGTCGGCCTGCGAGCCGGGCATGAACGCCTTGATTCCGACGTCGACGGCGAGGCCGCCCTTCACGCGTCCGAGCACGCGGCCGGAGAGCACTAACTGCTCCTGGTACGCCTTGTCGAGGTTGTCCCAGATGCGCAGGCGCGCGGCGCGGGTGTGCGACAGCAGCACGTAGCCTTCGGGCTGCTCACCGCCGTGATCGATCATCACGTCGACCACGTCGCCGATTTGCACCGTAATTTCGCCGCTGGGTGTCTGAAATTGATCGAGGGGGACGAGGCCTTCGGATTTATACCCGAAATCGATGATCACGTCTTTGCCGGTGATGCCAAGGACGGTGCCCTGCAGAACTTCGTCGGCGGCAGGTGGCGCGAAATGGCTGTAGTCTTCCAGCAGGTGTTCGTAGTTGTCTCCGAAGTCCTGGTCGACTTGCCCGTTCGTGTCGTCTACGGCCATTACGCCTCCGCCGATCACTGCTTCACCAATGAGTCGCTTCGCCAGCCTCGAAGCGCTCGGTCAATGCCCGCTGACTTAAGGGTGGACGGGAGCATGAATTGATACCACAACCGCTGAGAGATCAGTATGTTAGCAAATATACGCCGAGTCGCCGGAAGTTGTCAACGGCCCCGGCGCACGGGTAGACACAGAGTCGGGTTTCTACCGGCCCCCCAGAACCTGGCGGAGGAAAGACACCCTAATCCCTTAGCGCTGGCGGCTCGGCTGGGAGAGATGGCTGGACGATCACTCTTCGGGAGCGATCTGGCGCATTACGGATTTGACCTTTTCGCCATATTCGGCGTTCGGGTTATAGGTGGCCAAAACAGTGTCCAGGTCTTTGTCGCGGTAGAGGTCGGAATTAGCCAGACGGTAGCCCACGCGGCGGATGCCTTCAGAGGGGCTGTCGAACTGGGCGCGGCCGGAATCCCAGCCGAAGAGATTATTGTGGGGAGCTTGCTTACCGCCGCCGGACTCGATGAAGGAGAGGCTGGGAAGAAGCCTCCAATCCAACTCATTATTGTCGGCGGCTTCGATGAATACGTCGGAGTACTCTTTGGCGGGGCAATCGGACTTCTGAAAGAACCTGCGGAGGGCTTCGAACCGGTGGTCTTTGCGAGATTCGGAGGGAGGGGTGGTATCGGCGTGGTGATGCGTAATAGCGATTGGGGACACAACTCCTGCGAACATGACTAGCCCACTGGACAAAAGTCTTCTCATTCCTGAAACTCCTTGATTTTAAATGTGTTGAGCTGCGGGAGGCAGCCAAGGGGTCGGACGGGAACAGCTTCTTCCCCGGGGGGTTGGGTTAAGGAATTGACATAAGGTGAAATTATACCACTATCAGCCGGAAGGCAACCTTTTTCATCCTGCCGGAGTGCGATCGAGCACCCTGCAACCGGGCAAAAACCGCAGCGCAGTCCCCTCGTTCCAATGCACAACTTCGACCCGATGCATGGGTTATAGTGGATTAACACACAACACCATGCGTGCTTTTCGGCCCCTGCTCGCCTGTCTTTTGAGTGCAATTCCGGCTCTGAGTGCCACCTTCGGAACGGCGGTCTCACATGCTACGGGAAAATTGGCGGACTTGGCGTACGACGCTGGCCGCCAACAACTCTACGTCCTGAGTCCGCAAACGAACACGGTCGAGGTTTACCCGACCAGGTCTTTAACGTCCAGGTCCACACCGAGTCGAAGCATCACGGTGGACACGGATCCCATCGCCCTCGCGATGTCGCGCGACGGCAACACTCTTTATGTTGCCTGCTACACCAATGGCTTGCTCGACGTCATCAACCTCAACACCTTAACCAAGGTGGGAACTCCCATCAGTCTTCCAGCCAACCCTCAGGCGCTGGCAGTGGGCGTCGATGGAAAGATCCTGATCAGCACCAACGGCAACGCGCAAGGGCAGTTTGTGCTTACCCTCTACGATCCCAATGCCTCGGTCACCAGCGGCCTGACATCCATCACGCTGGCTGCAGGGGCGGTCGGGACTCCATCCACTCCCACCGTGCCGCCGCCGAACGGCCTGCCGCATCTGGCGGTGCGCGCCCATCTGGTAGGGACTCCGGACGGGCAAACCATTATCGGAGTGCATGAACCGGCCAACAATACGCGGTCGATCTTCGTTTACCAGGTGAGTTCGGCCACCGTGCTGCGCAGCCGCACCGTGCCCACCTCCACGGCTGTGCTGGCCGTGTCGGCCGATGGTTCGCGCTTCGTTTCGGGACACATCCTTTTCGATACGGCCACGCTCGCGGTGCTGGCGCAGCAGAACACTACGAATTCTCCATTTGTCTTCACCGGCGGCGCCAACTTCACCACGTTGGCAAGTCAGGGCGGCGCGGTATTCCTTCCCAGCGGTTCGCAGCTTCTGACGGCCTATAACATCGTTCCCCTGGCAAATCCCACGGCGCAATCGAACACGGCACAAATGTTGGCCAATACGCCGGACAACCTGCTGATCCAACTGGGAATTCAACTGCCGGAGAATCTGGGGGGCAAGATGGTGATCACTCCGGACGGCGCAACCGTCTACGCGCTGTCGACCTCCGGTTTCACGGTGCTGCCCATCTCCACTCTGACTCCGGGCAGTTCCACGTCAGCTCCCATCGCCATGCCCGATTCCAACGTGGCGCTGCTGGCCTCCGACCAGTGCGGCGTCTTCTCCGGCCAGAACCGCGCCACCATTCCCGTGCGTAATGTGGGCGGTGGCAGGATCACGGTGAGCGCGCAGGTCCTCACCACCACCACTACGTCAACATCGGTGAGCACTGCATCGAAGACTTACGGCGCGGACGTGACTGCATCGTTTAATGCAGCAGTTCCGCGGACCACACTCGGCACGGCGACGCCGGACCAGTTGCTGATTCAGTCGCCTGAAGCCATCAATATCATTCCCACGGTGCGCGTGTTCCAGAACTACCGCAATTCGGAGACACCCGGCACGGTCATGCCGGTCGATATCGGGGCCACGACCACCGGACTGACGGATATCGTGGCGGACACGGCGAGGCAGCGGCTGTATCTCGCCAATCCGGGGTTGAACCGCATCGAAGTATTCGACGTGCAGCAGAAGGCCTTCATGAGCCCGATCAACGTAGGGCAATTGCCGCGCTCCATCGCCCTGGGGGCGGACGGCAACTCCTTATATGTGGCGAATTCGGGAGGCGAGAATCTCAGCCTGGTGCACCTGAACACGGACCTTACTAAGGTCACGGTGGACACCGTCAAATTCCCACCGCTGCCATTTGCTACGACACTAGGAGTGATCACTCCCATGCTGGTGGCTTCCAGCCAGCGTGATCCGCAAATTGTGATGTCGGACGGTTCGCTGTGGAAAGTCGTGGGCAGCACGCTCACCAAGCGAACGCTGAATCCCAATATTTTCGGAGCGGCAACTACCATTCCCGGACCGCAGACGATGGTTTCCACGCCGGAAGGCAGCTATATCCTGCTGCTTTCAGGCCAGGGCGCCGCATACGTTTACAGTGCATCAGTAGACGATATCGTCGCGGGTAGTCAAGTACTTTCCACGCCGCTTACCGGATATTTGGGCGCGGTGGGCGCCGGCCCGAATGGACAATACTTCCTGGCGGGCGGGCAGATTCTGAACTCGGCCCTGACGCTGATCGGCACCGAACCGGGAAGCACGGGTACGGTGAGTATCCCCGGACTTCCCGTTCCGGGCGGTCCAGGGGCCATCACCATTTCCTCGGCGCGTCCGGTGGCCGCACTCTCGGCGGTAGGCGCGCAAAGCTTTGCCCGCTTCACCACTCCACTGCGGGCGAGCCTGACCACTCCGCCGACGGACGCAGGCATCGTCGAACTGGTGGATGCGAGCACGCTGAAAACCACCGCGTCGATCACCGTGCCGGAGGGTCCGCTGACCACCGTCGTGGCCACGGGTCGCGCTACCAATATCCCCGGACGGCAGATGGTGGTGGACGCCGCGAGTTTCACTGCCTACGCGATTACTGCCAGCGGCTTGAGCATCCTCGCGCTCAACCCCGCCGCTCCGGCGGCGCCGCAGTTGACTTCGGGAGGCGTGGTGAACACCGCCAATTTCCAGGGGAAAGTAGCAGCCGGGGGGCTCATCGCGATGTTCGGCAGGAATCTGGGGAACAGCGCGGGAGCGGGCACGCCCCTTCCCACTACGCTGGGCGGCGTGTGCGTCACACTGACGAATACGCCCATCCCGTTGATGTCCACATCGAGCGGCCAGATCAACGCACAGCTACCGCCCACCCTGACGGCGGGAAATTACTCGGTAGTGGTGCGGTCGTTGACCGGACAAGCGGCGTCAAACACGCTGACGATCGCAGTGGCCAAGTATGCTCCGGCCATCTTCGTGGACTCCAACGGGCCGGCTATTTTCCACACCAACGGCAATCGGGTAGACAAAAACCATCCGGCCAACCGTGACGAGGAGTTGACGATTTTCGCCACCGGGATGGGACCCACTACCGGAGGCAGGGTAGTGGCGGGCGCGCCTTCCCCGTCGAGCCCATTGGCGGTGACGGGTCCTGTGAACCTTTGGTTCGGAGACCCGACGCGCAGCGATACGCCGGTGATCGTGGACTGGAGCGGACTGGCGCCGGGCCTGATCGGTGTGTACCAGATCAATTGCCGCGTTCCCGGCACCCACTACAGCAACGGAAGCAACCCGATTCCAGTGACGCTGAAGGTAGGCGGAGTCAGTAGTCCGGTAACAGGCGCCAACGTCCCGGTGGTGTATGTGAACTAAAGGGGTCCGCAAATGGCCCGTCTTGCTGCCTTCAGTTAACAACTAGTACTATTAAAATGTTCGCTCGGCTCCAATTGGGCGGCCAGGGCTATGGCGCGCGCCAGCTTTCTGTCCTAAAGTTGATAGAGACTTCAGTGAGGAATTCCATGTATTGCATTCGGTTAACTGCGATTACGCTAGCGGCGATGTTGGCGCTGGTATCGTGTTCCCGCGATCCGAACGTTGCCAAAAAGCACTACCTGGATAACGGCAACAAGTACTTCGATCGGGCGAACTACAAGGCGGCTGCGATCATGTACCGCAATGCGTTGCAGAAGGACCAACGCTATGCCGCCGCGCACTATCGTCTGGCGCTGACGTACATCAAACTCTCACAGATTCCGAGCGCGGTGCATGAATTCCGAATTTCGATCGAACTGATGAAGGGCACAGGGTCCGCGGAGTACTGGGACTCCGAGGTCAAACTGTCGGAAATCTTCCTCGCCGTTCATCAGGAGCAGTACATGAGTGAGGTGGAGGGGTACACCAAGGAGCTGCTGGCGAAAGACCCCAATTCGTTCGATGGACATCGATTGACTGGCGACCTGGATTACACCCGGGCGACGCAGGCGTTCCAGACCGCGCGCAAAGACGAAGGCCAGCAACTGTTGAAGACCGCGGCGGATGAGTATCGCAAAGCCGATTCCATCCAGGCCGGCAATCAGGGCGTGCAGATGCAGTTGGCCCGCACCATAGCCTTCCAGGGCGATTATGAAGGGGCTGCCAGGATTTACCGCGGCGTGATCGAAAAGGACAAGACTTTCGATACCGCGTACATGGAACTCTACAAGCTGGACATGTTCCAGGGAAAGCCGGACGAAGGCGAAAAGATCCTGCGCTTGGCCTTTCAGAACAATCCCAAGAAGTACGCATTCCTGCGCGCTCTGGCATTGCACTTCTCCCTGCTACGCCGTCGCGACGATATGGTGGCCGTGCTGCAGCAAATCAAGAGCCACGTGAAGGAATTCGACCAGGCGTACATGGTGGTAGGCGATTTCTACATGCTGCTGAACGATGGGGATTCGGCGGTGAAGGAATATCGCGAAGGCATGGCCAAGGATCCCAAGCGCAAAGCCACCTACCAGAAGCACATCATTGAGGCGCTGATGCGTCAGGGCAAGCGCAACGAAGCCGCCGAAATCAACTCTCAAATTTTGAAGGAAAATCCCGAAGACAACGACGCCAAGGGGTTGGAAGCTTCTCTCCTGTTGGACAAGGGCGATGTCAATCGTGCGCTGCAGGAACTGCAGGCCGTAGTGACTCGCGCTCCCGATAATTTTGTGGCCCGCTACAACCTGGGCCGCGCGCATGCCGCCCTGGGACAGTTTGAACAGGCCCGGCAGATGTTCCAGAAAGCGATTGAGCTGCGCCCCGACTATGTGGTGGCGCGCCTCGCCCTGGCCCAAATGCAAGTCAGCCGCGGTGAGTACGATGCCGCGCTGAAGACGGCGCAGGCGGTGCTGGGAATCGACCGCGGTAACATCAACGCCCGGCTGATCGAATCGGCCGCCCTGATGGGGCAGAAGAAATATGGCGACTCGCGCACGTTGTTGGGAGAGATGCTGAAGGCCAATCCGAGTTCGCCCGATGTGCTGTTCCAATTGGGCGTGGTCGACCTGGCTGAGAATAAATACAAGGAAGCGGAAGACAGCTTCCGCAGGTCATATGAGCTGAACCCGGCCAATCCGCGCGGCCTGATGGGAATGGTGGAGACCCAGATGGCGCAGAACAAGACCGAGGAAGCCATGAAGATGCTGGGCGCGGAATCGGCCAAGAATCCAAACCGGCTCGATTTGCAGGTGCAACTCGGCAATACCGCGGTCCGGGCAGGCAAATACGACCTGGCGGTGCAGTACTTCCAAAAGGTGCTGGACGCGCTGGATAAGAGTTCACGGGCGCGGGGCGATTTGTACCTGCGTATCGGCGAAACCTACCGCCGTAAGGGCGACCTGGGCAACGCCATAACAGCGCTGCAAAAGGCGCGCGAAATCGAGCCGAATAACGTAATCGTGCTGAGCACGCTGGCGCTGGTTCTGGACGGCGCGAATCGCTGGAACGATGCCAACCAGGTTTACGAAGCCACCATCAAGCTGGACCCCAACAATGCCGTGGCGCTGAACAACAAAGCGTTTCTGATGGCGGAGCATGGCGGCGATCTGGATTCCGCGCTCACCTACGCGCAGCAGGCCAAGCGGATGCTCCCGAACATGTCGGAAGTCTCGGACACCCTAGGCTGGATCTACCTGAAGAAGAACCTGAACGACAATGCCATCGACATCTTCAAGGAACTGGTTTCCAGAGATCCGCACGCTTCCACTTACCGCTATCACCTGGGTATCGCCTACTTCAACAAGGGCGACAAACCGGCGGCGCTGAAAGAACTGCAGCAAGCGCTGAAGGACAACCCGGCCAAGATGGAAAGCGAAAAGATCAAGGAACTGATCGCGAAGATCGGCTAAACAGGCGATCGGCTAAACACTGATCGGCTAGACTTAAAATCGGGTAAACACAAAGATGACGGGCACTGCCCGAGTCTCGGCGTTCACCGTTTTGTTGGTGCTGGCCACGCTCGAGGCTGGCGCGCAAGATAGCGGACTGCCGCCCGGCATCCTCCTCCTCTCGCGCGTCAAGCGGCACGTCAAACAGGAACTGGAGCATCTTCCCGAATACACGTGTCTCGAAACCGTGCAGCGCTTCGGCCTTTCAGCCGCCAACATGCGCGAAAAGCCCAAGGCTGGCAAGAAGGAACAGCCGGGCGGTAAGTTCCAGTTGGACCCCATCGATACGGTGCGGCTGGAGATCCTGTACAGCGGCAACAAAGAGTTGTACTCGTCGCCGGGCGGGAGCCACTTCCGCGAAGAAAACCTCAGCAGCTTCGTAGTGGGGGGGGATGATCGGCGACGGCCTTTTCGCGTCCCACCTTCACACGATTTTCGTATCGGAGACCGCAATCTACACCTATCGCGGAGAAGAGACAGTGACGCATGAGCGCGGCTGGGCGCAGGCCGTGAAATACGATTATCGAGTGGCGCAAAACCAGAGCGGATGGACCATTAACGTGCCGGGAGCCAAAGCCATCGTTGGATCGAGAGGCTCTTTTTGGGTGGATCCTGAATCACTGGATATCTTGCGCGTAGAGATTCACGCCGATGAAATTCCGCCCGAATTGCGGCTTGAGGATGCCACCATCGTCCTGAACTACGGCCGCGTGCGCATTGGCGAAAACGATATCATGCTGCCGCAGACCGCCGAAATGCATATGCTTCAGGCGAGCGGCACGGAATCGTCAAACGAATTCGACTTCACGCATTGCCGGTCTTACCACGCGGAAAGCAGCATCAGTTTCGAGAGTGCGGATGCGCCCATCCCGAAACCCGGCACGGTTGCGCCTACGGTGGGCCCCGGCTTGGAGATTGAGGCCACTGGCACTGTGTCGGCCGGGTTGCTGGTGCCGGTGACCCTCACCACCGCGGTCGACAGCCAATCCACGGTTGGAACTTTCCTGCAGGGGCGGGTCTCCGCCAATGTCGATTACCAGGGCAAGACGCTGATCCCCGAGGGCTCGACGGTGCGCGGCCGCATTCGGCGCCTGGAGCATGTGGAGGATTCGGGCGGCTACTTCGTGGCCGGACTGGAGTTCACCGAAGTCCAAACGGACAGCGGCCTGCTGCGCTTCTATGCCGACTTGCAAACCGCCAGCGGCGCTCCCGGCCTGGAGTGGACCATCTCCAACGCCAACTCGCGCACTGCCGGATTCGGGGAAAACCTACTTGAAGTGATCCGCGTGACGAATCTGCCGGGAGTCGGATCGTTCTTCATCAAAGGCTCGACGTTTGCGCTGCCCGCGGGGTTCAAAATGCTGTGGCGAACGCGGGCGTTCGGGAAATAGAACTATGCCACAGACTGCAGCAAGGCCCTGATATAGCCGTAGCAATAGGCGAAGGACTGCAGCCCGTTGGGATCGTTGGCTGCCTGCGGGACGTGGTCCGGCATCAGCAGGTAGGGGTACCCGATCTCTTTGTAGAGTTTGATGGCCTGCACAAAATCGATGTCGCCTTCGTCCGGGTAGACCTCGACGAAGTCGTCGCGCTGGCCGCGAATATTGCGGAAGTGCACGTTGAAGATCTTCTGCCGCGTGCCGAAGTAGCGGATCACATCGAAAATCTCCTTGCCGGGATCGCGCAGCATTTCCGATACCGTGCCCTGGCAAAAATTGAGGCCGTGGTAGGGATTCTCTTTGATGGCGATGAAGCGCTTCAACCCATCCACCGTGCCAAGCACGCGCACCACTCCCTGATAGCCTTCGGGCGGCACGCCGGGATCGTGCGGATGGCAGGCCATGCGCACCTTGTATTCCGCGGCCACGGGAACCATGCTGTCCAGGAAATAAGTAATGCGATCCCAGAAGCGGTCGGCATCCACGCGGCCGGCGCGGGTCAGTTCTGTCTCGGGATGGGCGGCGGCGAGCTTCCATTGACTGTAGGTGGCATCGCCGCGCCCGGGCGTGCGGCCGGTGCGCAGCACGCCCAGGATGCTCATGTTGTATTTGATGGACGGGATCCCGGCCGCGGCGCAATTCTTGATAAAGGTCTGGAGCGCTTCGATATCGCGATCGCGCTCGGGACTTTGTGCCAGCATGATGGCGGGATGGCGTTCGTGGTCGATATGGCTGGAGGTTAGAAACGGCGGCGCGGCGCAGACCACTTCGATGCCGTTGGCATGGGCGAGATCCACCATGCTGTTCAGTTCGTCGACGGTAGCATAGAGGCGGCCATCGGCGATCTGGGGATAGCCGCAGATGTGGCGGACGCCGTAGCGGGCAAGATATTTGAGATGCGTTTCATTGGTGGGCGCGCTCTGGCACCCTAGTTGCATCTTCATCGCGGGCGCCGAAGCCGCGGGTGTCCCGGTGGAGATGGCGGCGGCCGCCGCCGCTCCGGAAACGGAAACGAACTGTCTGCGATTCATTTCGTTATAGTATCGCTGAATAGACAATATGAAGACGATCCCTGTTCTGCTTCTTGCGGCCTTGGCCGCGACGGCTGCCAGCGACGAGCAATGCCTGGATATGCTGCGCCACGCACTACAGGCGCGTAACCCGGATACCCGCAAGCTGGCGGCGATGGCACTCAGCCTGTCGGCGGATGCCAGCCCGCTGATGCCGATGCTCGAAGGAATGCTGGACGACAAAGACGTCCAGGTTCGAGTGGCGGTGGTCGCCAGCCTGGGCGAGGTGAAGACTAAGTCGGCCACCGCGGCGCTTCACAAAGCGCTGGAGGATGACGTCCCTGAGGTCAGTTTCGCGGCAGCCAAGGTGCTGTTCGCGCGCAACGACCCGGAGGGTCGGAAGGCGCTGCTGGCGGTGCTGGAACGCGAAAGCAAAGCGGCATCGGGGTTTCTGACCTCACAGAAGCGCGACGCGCTGCGCATGATGTTCACGCCCCGATCCACCTTTTTGTACGCGGTACGCCAGGGGATGGGCTTTGTGCCGATCCCGGGATTTGGCGAGGGAATCGCGTCGATGCAAGGGATCCTCAGCGACTCGAATGTTTCGGGCCGGACCACGGCGGCACTACTGTTGGGAAAGGACAAAGACCCAGCCACCGAGGCGGCGCTGAAAGACGCACTCTACGACAAGGACTGGCATCTGCGGGCCGCCGCCGTCCACTCTCTGGCCCTGCGCAACGACCCCGCGGTGAAAAAAGACCTGGAGCCGCTACTCGAAGATGACAAGGAAGAAGTAAGGCTGCGAGCCGCGGCGGGGTGGTTGCGGTTGAAGGCGATAGAGGGCGCGCGGAAGAAGAGAGGCAAAAGCTAGGATAGTGACTCACTAGCTTCTAACTCCCAGTCTAACTTCCCTCTACCTTCGCCGTAATCACCGATAACGCCGGGGCAGTCAGCTTCAGCCTTCCTCCCTCCACTCCGATCTTGTGCGACTTAGGCACCAGGGCTTCCGGGTTGTCGAAGGTGTTGCAGGCATTCATGTCGGGATTGTGCAAAATCTGCGCGCTTCCTGATTTGGCGGTGAAGCCTCGCAGTGCGCAATCGATGTCGATATCCGCGGTCGCGCTCGGGTTTACGAAGCTCACCACCAGTTCGCCGCCCTTCTTCGAGGCCGATACCGATAGATTCAGCGGATCGCTGTTTTCCGTTTCCACCCGCACGGCGGTGTTGGAGCGGTGAGCTTTGAATAGCTGGAACGCATAGTAAGTGGAGGTGCGGACGCAACGCTTGCCTTCCGGCCCATCGGTGAGCAGCACCGACTGCAGGACGTTGACGATCTGCGCGATGTTCGCCATGTAGAGCTTGTCGGCCTGCCGGTTGAAGACGTTAAGGCCGAGGCCCGCGCCCACGGCGCTGCGCATGGTGCTCTGTTGCCAGAGTTTCCCTTTGGACTTTTCATCGTCGGGCGGAATCTGGTCCCAGACGCCCCATTCGTCAAAGATCACGCCGCAGCGGCGCTGGGGATCGTAACTGTCGAGCAGGGCGCGCTGGCCCACGATGGTATCTTCCAGCCGCCTGAAGAGCTTGAACTGCTGGTCCATGGCATCGGCCGTGAATTTAGTGGGTTCGAGCGAACCGCCCTCGTAAGAGTGTGTCGACCAGCCGTTCGGAAGCCGGCCCGTGCCCAGTGTGTTGAGCAGGCCGCGCGCCCATCGCATATCGTTGCCATTGGGGCCGCACGCCACCAGAAAGAGCCGCGTGCCGCCGGAGTTCTTCATATAGTTGGTGAAGATGCGATACATCTCGCCGTAATGTTCCGGCGTCATGGGACCGCCGCAGCCCCAGTTTTCGTTGCCCACGCCCCAGTAGCGGATCCCGAACGGCTCGGGCGAACCGTTGGCGGCGCGCTCCTCGGACAGCGTGCTGCCCGAGGGAAAGTTGCAGTACTCCACCCAATCGCGCAGCTCCTTCGGATCACCGCTACCGACGTTTCCCGCGATGTAGGGCTCGGCGCCGATCAGCTTGCAAAGGCCCATGAATTCGTGGATGCCGAAGCTGTTGTCCTCCACGTATTGGCCCCAATGCAGGTTGACGCGCTTGGGTCGCTTGGCGCCAATGCCATCGCGCCAATGATAGTCGTCCGCGAAACAACCACCGGGCCAACGCAGCACCGGGACGCCGAGTTCTTTCAGCCAGGTCACGGCGTCCTTGCGATAGCCGTTGATGTTTGGGATGGGCGAATCCTTGCCCACCCAAAGGCCGCCGTACACGCAGGAACCCAGGTGCTCGGCAAAGTGGCTGTGAAACTCGGGGCGGACCAGACCGATTTCGGAATCGGTGGAGATGGTGACCTTCTGTGTCCCGGCGGGGCTGGCGACGATTCTCGGCAGCAGACTGGTAAGCGACGCGGCAGCGGCGGCTTGCGCAAAGTGGCGGCGAGAGAACTGGTGTGGCATCAACAACAGCTTACGCCGAATGCAGCGGGAAATGTAAGGGCTTACGGAGGCCGCTTTCCGCTGCAAGCCGATCTCCAAAAGCTGTTAGTTTGTTTCTATGCCCGAGTTGCCGGATGTCACGGTTTACGTGGAGGCGTTGCGCGAGCGGATTGTGGGCCACCGCTATTTGCGCGCGACCATTCGCGGACCGTTTTTGCTTCGCTCCGTGGATCCGCCGCTCGCCGCCGCTGAGGGGAAGGGCGTGCGCGAGGTGCGGCGCATCGGCAAGCGAATCGCGATCGGCCTGGAGGATGATCTTTGGCTGGTGCTCCACCTGATGATCGCTGGGCGTCTGCACTGGAAGCCTGGGAGCGTGAAACTGGGCCCGAAGAGCCTGGCATCCTTTGAGTTCGATAGCGGGACGCTCTCGCTTACCGAGGCTGGATCGCAGCACCGCGCCTCGCTGCATCTGGCGAAGGGCGAAGCGGGACTCGAGGCCTTTGACGCCGGAGGTCTGGAAGTGTTGGATAACGATGAGAGCGCTTTCGCCGCGGCGTTGACTTCGGCAAATCATACGCTGAAGCGGGCTCTTACCGACCCGCGCATGTTCAGTGGCATTGGCAACGCCTATTCGGACGAGATTCTGCATCGCGCCCGGATGTCGCCCGTGACCTTGACGCAGCGGTTGAAGCCCGAAGAGATCGCGCGGCTGTTTGCCGCCACGCGGGAAAGCCTGCTGCAGTGGACCGACCGTCTTCGCGCCGATGCCAACGGCAAGTTTCCCGAGAAGGTCACAGCTTTCCGTGAGGATATGGCAGTGCACGGGAAGTATGGACAACCCTGCCCTCGCTGCGGCGCGAAGATCCAACGCATCCGATATGCATCGAACGAGACGAACTATTGCGCGCAATGCCAGACTGGCGGGAAGCTGCTGGCGGATCGCGGACTTTCGCGGTTACTGCGCGAGGATTGGCCGCGGTCGCTCGAAGAGTTGGAAGCGCTCAAACGGCGCTGACGCTTTCGCTACTGCGGCTTACATACCGGGCTCAGCAGGTCGAAGGTGTGCAGTTGCTCCAGGAGTTGCGCGGTATCGATCGGTTTCACCAGATAGGCATCGCACAAGCCCTGAAATGCCTGAAAGACGTTCTTCATGCCGCCTAGCGCGGTCGTCATGAAAATCTTGGCGCCGCCCGTGAAGACTCCGGCCGCCTCTTCCATTTCGCGAATCGCTTTCAGCGCCTCGTAGCCGTCCATCTCGGGCATCATGATGTCCAGGCAAATCAGATCGTACGGATCGCCCGCTTCCATGGCGACGCGCACGGCTTGTACGGCCTCGCGGCCATTTACCGCGATATGCGCCGCGCCGTAGCGTTTGAGAATCTCCTGCAATAACAACCGGCTGGTGAAGTCATCTTCCACGATCAACGTTTTCATAAACCCAGTCCTTTTCCATGGCATTTTTCATCGCGTGGTAGTGCTGCTCCAATTCGGCGTAGCGGGACTCCATCGCGGTCACATCTCCGGCACTAACTGCCTGTTCCAGTTGTAGCGCCGCGTTTTGCAAAGCCTGTCCGTTCACAGTGGCCGCCGCGCCCTTGATGGCATGAGCCAGCCGTCCCGCGGCCACGGCATCGCCCGCGGCCAGGCGAAGGCTCAGGGCGGCAAGCTGCCGGGGAATATCCTCCAGGAAGCCGCCGATGACGATACGCGCCAGTTTCCTGTCGCCCGTCAGGCGCTTGAGAAAGGCAGCCTCGTCGAACACCGACTTCGGCGTCGGGGCCGCATTGGCGGCAGCCGGAGGCAGCCATTTGTCGAGCATCGCAGCGAGAGCGTCGGGCTCGACGGGTTTGGCGATATAGTCGTTCATGCCCGCCTGCAAGCAGACTTCGCGGTCGCCCTTCATGGCGTGAGCCGTCAGCGCGACGATGGGGATGCGCGAGTTCCTCACACCGGATTGAGGATCACGAATCTGCGCCGCCGCCTCGTAACCGTTCATTACGGGCATCTGGCAATCCATCAGTACCAGGTCGTAGGCATTGCGGCGTAGTGCCGCGAGCGCCTCCCGGCCATCGTCCACAACCTCGGCGAAGCATCCGAACTTATCCAGCATCGCCAGCGCCACCTGCTGATTGGTGAGATTGTCCTCGACTACCAGGATGCGCCCGCGTCGCTTCGGGCGGGGAGGGGCAGGCGCGTCGGCCGCGCGGCAGCCGCACCTCGAATTGGATGGGCGGCCCAACGCCGCCTGTAGGCCGGAATAAAGCTGCGCCCGCCGAATGGGCTTACCGACTAAGGCCGCGAAACCTTCCGTGTCCCCGGAGCGCGCGTCCGTGAGTTTGACAACCGACGTCAAGCGGAGCACGGCAGTTTCGCTCAACGCCGGATCGGCCTGGATGCGCCGCCACAGATCGCTTCCGCAGGCTCCCGGTGTGTCGATGTCGAGCAGCACCACGCGGAAGGGATCGTTCTCCTGCAAAGCTGCCAGCAGCATCGCCAGTGCGGTCTGGGCGCTGTCCGTCTCGGCAGGTCGGCAGCCGTGTGAGCGAAGCAATGTGCCTAACTGCAGGCGGAGGGCGCTGCTGGCGTCCGCCGTCAGGACACGAACGTTTTCGAAGCCCGGAATCGCTTCCCCGGGAGTCTCCGCTAGTTTCTCGAATGACGCCGTGAAGCTAAATGTCGAACCCTTGCCGGGTTCGCTACGCACACCGATCTGGCCCCCAAGCAGGTCCACCAGTTGGCTGGAAATCGCCAGGCCCAGACCGGTGCCGTTATACTTTCGCGTGCTGGAACTATCCACCTGCGTGAACGGCGAGAATATCTCGCACTGGCGATTGGCGGGAATGCCAATGCCCGTATCCACCACCGAAAATCCGATCAGCGCGGAACCGCGGTCTTCCCGCTGCAGCCGCGCGGTGATCATCACGCGCCCGTGCGCAGTAAACTTCACGGCATTGCCCACCAGGTTGATCAGGATCTGGCGCAGCCGTCCCGGGTCTCCCCGCAGCCACACCGGCACTTCCGGATCGATCAGGCAGAGCAACTCCAGTTTTTTCTCATGCGCCTTTACGGCTAGCAACTGGGTAACGTCCTCGATCAGCGTCCGGAGGTCGAAATCGGCTACCTCCAGTTCCATTTTGCGAGCTTCGATCTTGGAGAAATCCAGGATGTCGTTGATCAGCGATAGCAGCGCTTCGCCGCTGGTCCGCACAATCTCCGCGAATTGGCGCTGCTCGCCGGTCAATTCGGTCTGCAGCAAGAGCCCTGTCATGCCGAGCACACCGTTCATGGGCGTCCGGATCTCGTGGCTCATGTTGGCGAGAAACTCGCTCTTGGCGCGACTGGCGGATTCCGCCATTTCCATGGCTTTGCGCACTGCGCCTTCGGCATGCTTGGCCACCGTGATGTCCTCTGCGATTCCCACCAGGCGAACGATCTGCCCGGCCTGGTCGCGCACCGGAAAAGCGCGGTCCCGCACCCATTTGAGAATTCCCTCCGGTGTTCGGATCCGGTACTCAGAATCGAATGCTTCGCCCTGTAGCTGCCTTCGAAACATCGCTTGAGCCAAGTCCCGATCTTCCGGTTCAATCGAGTCCAACCACGACATCGGGTCGCGATAGCAGCTTTCGCAACTTCGCCCCCATATCTGTTCATAAGCGGGGCTGAGATAGAGGATTTCGGTCCCTTTTGCGTCCATCATCCAGAACACTTCATGGATGTTCTCGGCGAACTGACGGAACCTCTCTTCACTGGCTCGCAGCGCATCTTCCGCCTGTTTGCGCTCGGTGACATCCGTGCTGAGACCGACGTGGCCCAGAAACTCGCCGGCCTGCGAGAAGCGTGGCTCCGCGATGGAATCCAACCAACGCCACTCACCATCGCTCCGCCGGACGCGCATTTGCGCCTGGAAGCGGGTGCGCTCCGAAACGGCACGCTGGAATGCTTCAATATAGCCCGGCGCGTCTTCCGGATGAACCTGCATCTGCCACTTGGACCCTTCCAACTGTTCGAATTCGGTGCCGAAAAGTTCCCGGCAAGTGCGGTTGACAAAGCGGATTCCACCCTCGGCGTCGGTCACCCACAGTACAGTAGGACAACTGTCTGCCATAATTCGAAAACGTTCTTCGCTCTCCCGTAATGTCTCTTCGGCCCGCATTCGCGCAGTAATATCGCGGGCTATGCCCAGCACCACATTGCCTGACCCCTCGGTCGGAATCATCGTTGCCTTGGTTTCGATATCCACAAAGGCGCCGTCGCCGCACCTGACCCTATACTGGTTTAGTCCCTCGCGGATTCCCGTCCGCTTCAAGTCGCTGATCGCCTGCCTGGCCGCCGGCATCTGGCTTTCGTCCAGCAGATCCTCGATACGAAGAGAAGGGATGTCGCGACGCTCATACCCGAATAACTTCAAACCAGCTGGGTTGAAGTCCAGAAAATTGCCGTCGAAATCGTGGATATAAATGCAATCGAGAGAGCGTTCAAACAGCGCCTGGAAGCGTTGCGCGGTGTCGTGCAGAGCGCGGTAAACGCGACGGCGTTCACTGATGTCCCGTGCCACTGTCACCGAGCCGACGATTCCTGCGGAAGCATCCCGTATGGGAGAAACGGTAAGGGAGACGTCGATCTGGCGGCCGTCTTTGGTAAGCGTGATCGTCTCATACTGTGAGCAAGTTTCCCCAGCCCTGATTCTGTCCAGAATCTGGCCCTTCTCATCGACTCGGCCGGGAGGGATCAAGAGGCGTACGGACATTCCGATCGCCTCCACGGCAGTGTAGCCGAGGAGGGCCTCCGCGCCCCGGTTCCAACTGGAGATGATCCCCTCTAATGTCGAGCTAAAAATGGCATCGCCCGAAGATTCGACAATGGACGCTAGAAATCGCCGCGCTTCTTCAGAGTGGCGACGCTCCGTCACGTCCTGCTTTAGTGCAATGTATCGCACGGTCCGGCCTTCCGCATCCAAAACCGGTGCGATGGTCATCTCCTCGATGTAACAGGAGCCGTCCTTGCGCTGGTTAGTCAGTTCGCCATGCCAGTTGCGCCCCGCCCGAATCGTTTCCCAAAGATCCCTGTAATACGCCGGATCCTGTCGTCCCGATTTCAATATCCGTGGGTTTTGCCCCAGAATCTCTTCCGGGCTGTACCCGGTCATTTTGGTGAAGGCGGCGTTGGCGTATAAGACCTTGCCGTCGCAATCCGTAATCACAACGGCCTGACCGGCCTGATTGATGGCGGCAGCCAAGCCGACACCATTGTACGGAGCGCCGATTTCCGCTGCAGCCAGCGGCGCGCCCTCGTTTGGTGATCGCATCTCTCAGTAAGGCCTCTTCAAACAGTCCTACGAATGACTTATCGGCCAAAACCCAGTCTCTTGAATGCCCTGGCGGGATTCGACGGAACTTCTCAGCGAAATACTCGTCTAACCGGCATGGGAACGTTACTGCAGGATGTCAAGCACTCGCTGCGGGTCTTCCGCCAGAGCCCAGGGTTCACCGCCGCGGCAGTGGCGGCCCTGACGCTGGGGATCGGGACCAATACCGCGATCTTCTCGGTGGTCAACGCGGTGCTCTTGAAGCCCGCTCCGTTTCCTGACCCTGACCGGGTGGTGCTGTTCCTCAACGTTTCCCCGCAAGGGTCGGGAGGTGGCGCGTCCCCTACCAAATTCAACCACTGGCGTGAACAGACCAGCGTGGTACAGGACGTCTCGGCGTTCCGCACCGGCACGGCCAACCTGACCGGAGTCGCGTTTCCCGAGCAGTTACAGCAAGCCCAGGTGAGCGCGGACTATTTCCGACTCTTCGGCGCCACTGCCATCCGCGGCCGCACCTTCAGCCAGCAGGAAGATCTGCCGCACGGCGCCAAAGTTGCCGTGATCAGCCAAGGCTTCTGGACGCGCCGGTTTGCAGACGACCCGCAAATCCTCGGCAAGACCATCTCGCTCGGCGGCGATCCCTTTACCGTAATCGGAGTGATCTCCTCCGATTTCGATTTCCGCGACTTCGGGCCACAGCCCGACGTCTGGGTGCCCTTCCAACTCGACCCCAACTCTACCGACCAGGGCCACTACTTTCAAGCCGCGGGACGCTTGAAGCCCGGCATCACGTTGGCGCAGGCCAATGCGCGCATGAAGATCGCGGCTGAGGACTTCCGCCGCAAATACGCCTCGCTCGGCTCGAATCCAAATCAGAGCTTCGGCGTTCGCCCGGTGCGGGATGCGATGGTCACCAACGTCCGCTCTTCCCTGATGGTGCTGGTGGGGGCGGTAAGTTTCGTGCTGCTGATCGCTTGCGCCAACGTGGCCAACCTGCTGCTCGCCAGAGCCGTGGGGCGGCGCCGCGAAATCGCTATCCGTGCCGCCATTGGAGCGGGACGCGGTCGCATCATCCGCCAACTGCTGACTGAGAGCGTGCTGCTTTCCATGGCCGGCGCGGTGGCCGGGTCGGCGCTAGGAGTCTTGGGAATCGGCGCGTTGCTCCGCGTCAACACCGCAGGCCTGCCACGGGTGGGCAAGGCAGGCGCGCTGGTGGTAGTGGATTGGCGTGTCCTGGCATTCACCATTCTGGCTGCGGCGGTGACCGGCATCCTATTCGGATTAATTCCGGCGCTGCAAAGCTCGCACCCCGACTTGGCCTCCACGTTGAAGGAGAGCGGCGGGCGGGGCGGCACCGGACTGCGCCACAACAAGATGCGCACCGTGCTGGTGATGGCCGAAGTCGCGCTGGCAGTGGTGCTGCTGGTGGGGTCGGCGCTGCTGATCCGCACTTCGATGGCGCTGGGCGCGGTGAACCCAGGGTTCGACGTGGAAAACGTGGTGACCATGGACATGTCGATCAACGGGCCGCAATTCGCGAAATCGGCTGCAGTGGACCAGATGCTGCGCGATGGCACGACACGTCTGCGAGCCTTTCCCGGAGTCCTGATGGCCAGCGCCGCATGCTGCGTGCCGTTGGAAGGCGGCTACGGACTGCCCTTCAAAGTGATGGGCCGTCCCCTCACCGACGGGCCTTTCCATGGAGGAGCAGGGTGGATTACGATTTCGCCCGGCTATTTCGAAGTCTTCAAGATCCCCGTGGTGCGCGGCCGCAGTTACACGGAGCGCGACGACGCGGCGGCGCCTCCGGTAGTGGTGATCAATCAGGCGATGGCGCGGCGCTTCTGGCCCAAGGCAGACCCCATGAGCGACCAGATTCTGATCGGCAAAGGAGTGATGCCGCAGTTGGCCACGGAGATGCCGCGCCAGATTATCGGGATCGTCGGAGATACGCGCGACAACGGGCTGGACAGCGATCCGCCACCCATTATGTACGTTGTGCAGGCGCAGGTCCCCGACCCCATTAACGCGCTCAACACGCGCCTCACACCCATGAAATGGATTGTGCGCACTCGAAGCAATCCAATGCAGTTGAGCGCCGCACTGCAGCAGCAGGTCCGCGAGTCGACAGGACTGCCGGTCACCGACTTCCGCACCATGGAAGATGTGGTTTCGCGTTCCACCTCGCGGCAGCGCTTCAACATGCTGCTCATGACGGTGTTCGGCAGCGCGGCACTGCTGCTGGCCGCCATCGGCATCTACGGTTTGATGGCGTACTCGGTGCAGCAGCGCACGCAGGAGATCGGCATTCGCCTGGCGCTGGGCGCCGCCACCGGCAGCGTGCAGCGCATGGTGGTGTGGCAGGGAATGGGACTGGCGCTGGCGGGAATGGCGGTCGGCCTCCTGGCTGCATGGCGTCTCACTAAGCTGATCCAGTCATTCCTCTTCGGCGTCAAAGATAAGGACCCCGTGGTGTTCGTAGGAGTCGCGGTATTGCTGGCGCTGGTATCGCTGGTGGCCGTCTGGATTCCCGCCCGCCGCGCTACCCGGATCGATCCGGTCATCGCGCTGCGGTGTGAATAGCGCAGCCTACAACCACGTCACAAAACTGTACCCGTGGCGCGTGAAGCCTAACGATTCATAGAAGCGGTGTGCATCCTCGCGCTTCACATTGCTGGAAAGCGCCATCTTGTAGCAGCCTGCCTTACGGCATTCCTCAAGCGCGTGGGCCATCATCGCCTTGCCGATTCCTTGCCCCTGCCGATTCGGCGCCACCGCGACATCTTCCACCACTCCGGCCGGTGTGCCGCGCTTGCCGAGTTTACCGATGATGAGCAGCGAATAGGTGCCGGCCAGTTCGCCGTCTACCACCGCCACCAGCAGACGGAAATTCGGTGAGGCGCGCAAGCGGGCAAGATGTTCGCGCGCCTCGTCCAGAGTGAAGGAACTGCCGCCGTCGATACCGGAGTCCGCCAGAATCTCTAGAACGCCGGGGAGATCGGAATCCACCGCATCGCGAATTTCAATGTCGGCCATTGTCGCCTACTGCTTCGACAGAGTCTTCACGAATTCATACAGGAACGTCTGCCCTTCGTAGAACGAACGGACGGGCATGCGCTCATCGCGTCCATGCGCGCGGACATCGTCGCGGTCCTGAAAGAAGCCCTGCACTCCATAGGTAGGGATGCCGGCCACCCGCAGGTATCGCCCGTCGGACCCGCCCACGGCCATGGTCGGCAGCGTGATCACGCCCGGCCACATGGTGTCGGTAACGCGCTCGAATGCCTTCATCACATCGGGCCGCATGGGCGACACCGGGCTGGCGCCTTCGTTGGTCTTGATGGTGATCATCACCTGATCGTCAGCCGCTACTTTCTTGAGAGTCTGCAGAACGTAGTCCACCGAGTCCTCTTGCAGGATGCGGCAGTTTACGTTGGCCGCGGCCAGTTGCGGCAACGCGTTGGTGGCGTGCCCGCCTTCCAGTTGAGTGGCCACACAGGTGGTTCGCATCATGGCGTTCAGCGGCGGTGATGCGGCCGCAACTTTACGCATAGCATCTTCCGAACCGGTGGCCACCTTCGCCAGGTCGGCGGCGAACTCGCCCTTTTCGATCTTCGCCAACTGCCCGAAGTAGGCCCGCGTCACTTCATTCAGCCGGAAAGGAAAGGAGAACGAGGAAAGCCGGTAGAGCGCGCCGGCCAGATGGTAGATGGCGTTGTCCGCCACCGGCCGCGCGCTGTGGCCGCCTTTGTTGCGCACTTCCAGCCGGAAATCCGAATAGATCTTCTCGGTCAGCGATACGTCATTGGCCACACGCTTACCGTCCACCATCTCACCGCGCGCCCCTTCGTTCAGGGCGTACTCGGCGTCAATCAATTCCCGCTTATTCTTCAGCAGCCAGTCGACGCCGTTGTACGGACCGCCGCCTTCTTCATCGGCGGTGAGTGCCACAATCAGGTCCCGGTCCGGGCGAAAACCCTCGCGCTTGTAGCGAATCAGATTGGCTACCCAGACGGCGGCCTGCGCCTTATCGTCGGCTGTGCCGCGGCCATAGAAGTAGCCGTCCTTCTCGATAAACTCAAACGGGTCGGTGGTCCAATCCTCGCGTTTGGCTTCCACTACGTCGATGTGGGCCAGCAGCAGCAGTGGCTTGTGCGCACCGGCGCCGTGATATCGCACCACCATATTCGCCTTGCGCGGAATGGCGCCGCCCACGAAGATGTCCGATGCCGGAAAGCCCGCGGCCTTCAACCGGGCGGCCACCGATTCGGCAATCGGAGTGGTGGCGCCAGTAATGAAGCCGGACTTGCTCTCGATCATCTCTTTATAGATTTCGCGCGCCAAACGCTGATCGGCCTCGGGAGGCATCAGATCGGCGCCCAGACAGACGAAGCAGGCAGAGAGCAGGACGAGAAATCGCGGCATCTCGACATTGTCCCACGGGCAAAGGAGAACCAGCCCAACGAGGAGAGCACCGACTCCTTAACAGTCGCGGCTTCGGAAAGAAGCCGCATGCAGGGCTGCTACAGCTACGGCGTCGCTGCGATGGGCGGGCGACGCTTGTGCCACTCCGTCAGCGTCTGGAATTTACGCGCCGCCGCGATTGCCGCCTGATCGTTCCCTGCGCGCGCGATGAACTGGATTCCGAATGGCAGATTCTCCTTACTGAAGCCGCAAGGGACGCTGAGTGCCGGTAAGCCGCACAGGCTCGAAATCCCGTCCGGGGCTCGATTCGCGTTATCCACGCGTGGAGCGGAGGGCTGCGCAGGCGCCGGGTTCGTCCCAGCCGGACGAGGCGCGGGAACTAGCCGCTGCGCTGCCGACGAACTGCCCGCTGTGGCGATCACGTCGAACTGGTCGAACAGCTTGTCGATACGTTGCTGCAGAATGGCGCGCACACGCTGCACCTGCAGGTAGTCCTGCGCGGAAAGCTCCTGGCTAGGATAGCCGTTCACCTGTCCCAGCGGATCCACCAGCTTGGCGCAATCGCCCGAACTGATCAGATTCTGGAACGCCGCCACCGCCTCCATCAAGATGGTCAACTCGGCGGCGTCTTCGAACGGCCCATCGGGAAGATCGGCGTCGGACACCTTGGAACCGCCTTTTTCCATTGCATGCAGCGCGGCGGCGATGGCGGTCTCCAGTCCGTCGTCCATGCGGTTCCAGGCGTTGGTCAGGCGGCCGATGCGCAGCTGCTTATCGGCGGTCATGTATTGGAATTCGGCCTGACCGGGCGGCAGGGAATCGTGATCCAGGGGATCGTGACCCGCGATCACCGAAAGGATCAGGCCGCAATCGTCGGCCGTCCGGGCCATCGGACCCAGCTTGTCCATGGACCATGCGATGGCCATCGCGCCGTGCCGGCTCACACGTCCGAAGCTGGGACGCATGCCCGAGATGCCGCACCAGGTGGTGGGGCAGATGATGGAGCCTCGCGTATCGGAGCCGATTGCCCAGGGCGCGAGCCCCGCCGCCACCACGGCGCCCGAGCCGCTCGACGATCCGCACGTCCAGCACTCGGGATTCCACGGATTGCGCGCTGGTCCCGTCAGCGACGCCATGCCGTTCGAATAGCCGAGGCCCCCCGCCAGTTCGATCATGGCTGCTTTTCCGATGCAGACGGCGCCGGCGCGATTGAGGCGCTCCACAATAGTGGCGTTGTAGTCGAACCGCTGCTCCTTGAAGGGTGGCGCGCCCCACGTGGTGGGATAGCCCTTCACCGCCACCAGGTCCTTGAGCGCATAGGGAACGCCGTGCAGTGGTCCGCGATGGTGTCCGGCGGCGATCTCCTTTTCCGCGGCGTGCGCCTGTTCCAGCGCCAACTCGGGCGTGAGGGTGACGAAGGCGTTGAATCGCGGTCCCAGGCGACGGGCGCGGTCCAGGTAGCTTTCGGCGAGTTCCACGGGCGAAAGGGTGCGTCGGCGCAGGCGGTTTCCGAGTTCGCGAATCGGCAGGTACAGGACCTCTTCGGCGTACATGCTTATTCCTCTCCCGCAATCAGCCGTAAAGTGGTGGCAGGAGCATCGCCGTTGTCCAGGGGAAACGCGCGGATGCGCGCCAGCATGCGCTGATGCCGGCCCAGCACGCCGCGGATACGAGTCTTCTGATCGTCGGTGAGCCGGTCGCCATATTTGCGCACGACGCTCGCGAACTTAGAGTCCACTTCCGATTGATCGGCGGGTGCCAGTGGCGGCTGGCCTCTACCCTGCGCGATAAGAGGAGCGGGGGCGAGAGCCGCCAGAGCGGCACGGCGCGTAACGCCAGATTTCCTGGGCATGGGGACGATTATAGAACGCTCGCTCCACCAGCCATCCCACGCGCTACATTAGTCTTCATGCAACGGCGCGACTTTTTGATCACCGGCCTGGCGGCAGGATCGCTCGCCAGAGCGCAAAAACGCGTTCCCCTCGACCCCCTGGTCACCGACCCTGCCGTCCAATGGGCGGCCAGCGAACTGCAGAGGGCGCTCGAAGAATCGAACCTCACCAACATCCGCGTCGGCGTGAAACAGATCCCCGGCCCGCCCGAATCGTTCAGCCTTTCGCGCGCCGGGTCCGTGATTACCGCCGGCGGCGCTGACACGCGCGGTGCGGTCTACGCGCTTCTCGAACTGGCCGACCGCGTCCGCCATTCCCCCAACCCCGCCTCCTCGCTGACCAAACAACCGGTCTCCGAGACGCCCCTCAATCCTGTCCGCAGCATCTCCCGCATGTTCGTCAGCGACGTGGAGGACAAGCCGTGGTTTAACGACCGCACCATGTGGCCCGCCTATCTCACCATGCTGGCCACGCAGCGCTTCAATCGCTTCAGCCTCGCCCTCAGCATCGGCTACGATTTCCTGCGTGAAGTTACGGACGCCTATTTCCTGTTCCCCTATCCGTTCCTCCTCACCGTCCCCGGCTTTAACGTTCGAGCTACGAACGTGCCCGATGCCGAGCGCGACCACAACCTGGACACGCTCAAGTTCATCAGCGAGCAGACCGTGGCCCGGGGCCTCGATTTCCAACTCGGCCTGTGGATGCACGGCTACCAGTGGATCAACAGCCCCAAGGCCAACCACGTGATCGAAGGCCTCACGCCGGAAACGCACGGCCCGTATTGTCGCGCCGCGCTCACGGCGCTCTTGAAAGCCTGCCCCGCCATCTCCGGCGTCACCTTCCGCGTCCACGGTGAAAGCGGCGTGGCGGAAGGCAGCTACGATTTCTGGAAGATGGTGTTCGAAGGCGTGCGCGATTGTGGCCGCAAGGTCGCTATCGACATGCACTCCAAAGGCATCGACCAAGGCATGATCGATGTCGGGCTCGCCACGGGCCTGCCCGTCACGGTCTCGCCCAAATTTTGGGCCGAGCACAACGGCATGCCGTATCATCAGGCCGACATCCGCGATCAGGAAGTGCCGCACGGCAAGACCGCCACAGGCTTGATGGCGCTGAGCACCGGTTCGCGCAGCTTCACGCGCTACGGCGTGGCCGACCTGCTGCGCGAAGATCGCCGCTACGATGTGGTGCATCGCATCTGGCCGGGCACTCAGCGCATGCTGCTATGGGGCGACCCGGAGTGGACCGCGTCCTACTCGCGCGCATTCACGTTCTGCGGCAGTAAGGGCGTGGAGGTCTTCGAACCGCTGTCGTTTAAGGGCCGGCGCGGTTCGGGCATTGCCGGAGGCCGCTGTGGGTACGCCGATGCGAGTTTGAAGCCGCGCTGGGATTGGGAGAAGTTTCTCTACACGTATCGCGTGTGGGGTCGCCTGCTCTACAGCCCGCAGGCCGATCCGGACGGTTGGCAGCGCGCCCTGCCCGGAGCTGCCGCGGATGCGCTGGCCCAATCCAGCCGTATCTTGCCCATCATCACAACCACCCACATGCCCTCGGCGGCCAACAACAACTACTGGCCCGAGATGTATACCAATCAGCCGATCGTGGACGCGCGCAAGAACAAGTACAGCGACACACCCGCGCCCAAAGTGTTCGGCAACGTCAGCCCGCTCGACCCGCAACTCTTCTCGCGCATCAACGATTTCGCCGACGAACTGCTGAAGGGCGAACTCAGCGGCAAGTATTCGCCCATAGAAGTTGCGAAGTGGCTGGAGGACCGCGCCCAATCCGCCCGGACGCTGCTCGCGACTGCCGCTAAGGCCGCCGGATCCACGCCGCCGGTCGACTTCCAGCGGCTCGCCCACGACGTGACCATCGAGGCCGGAACCGGCGACTTCTTCGCCGCCAAATTCCGTGCTGGCGTGCTCTACCGCATCCACGAGCGCACCGGCGACCGCAGGGCGCTCGAAGAAGCGCTGCGCTCCTATCGCGCCGCGCGCGCCGCCTGGTTGCAGGTTGCCGATCGGGCCGAAGGCATTTACGTGCGCGACCTGACCGTGGGCGAGCTGCCCTGGCTGCGAGGCAACTGGTCCGACCGCCTGCCGGCCATCGATGACGACATCGCCGACATGCAGAAACGGCTCGAAGCCGCCAAGCCCAGCGAGGATCCACATGTCAACCAGGCCATCCTGCGCGCCCTCGGCTCGTCCGGCCGTACGGCGGTTCGCGTCACACACGAAGCGCTCACACGGTTCGCGGCCGGCAAGCCCCTCGAAGTCGCGTTTACCACCATGACGCCGCTGGCCACCGCCCGGCTCTACTACCGTCATGTCAACCAGGCCGAGCGCTGGCAGGCCGGCGACATGGTCGGCGTCGGACCGCGCTATTCGGCGTTCGTCCCTGCCGACTATACCGATTCGCAATTCCCCCTGCAGTATTATTTCGAGCTGAAGACGGCGCCGGATCAGGCGTGCCTCTACCCCGGGTTCGCTTCGAACCTGGCCAATCAACCCTATTTCGTAGCGCGGAGAGCGTAATGCATTTTCGTCCCCTTGGCAGGACCGGCTGGAAAGTTTCTGACATCAGTTTTGGCGCGTGGGCCATCGGCGGCTCGTGGGGCAACGTGAGTGACGACGAATCCATGGCCGCCCTTGAGAAAGCGGTGGAGTGCGGCGTCAACTTCATCGATACCGCCGATGTCTACGGCATGGGCCGCAGCGAGCGCCTCATCGCCCAGCTCAAGCGCTCGCACAAGGATATCGTGGTCGCCACCAAGGCCGGTCGCCGACTCTCGCCTCACACCGCCGCAGGCTACAACGAAACCAACCTCACCGCCTTCATCGACGACAGCCTGCGCAATCTCGCGACTGACTGCCTCGATCTGGTGCAGCTCCACTGCCCACCCACCGACGTCTACTACCACCCCGAAGTGTTCGGGGCGCTCGACCGCCTGATGGAAGCCGGCAAGATCCGCTACTATGGCGTCAGCGTGGAACGCGTAGAGGAGGCGCTCAAGGCGATCGAATACCCGAACGTCCAGACCGTGCAGATTATCTTCAACTGCTTCCGCCATCGGCCGGCCAATCTATTCTTCGAACGTGCCGCCGCAAACGGTGTCGGGATTCTGGCGCGTGTCCCCTTGGCCAGCGGCATGCTGACCGGAAAGATGCGCCGCGACTCGCAATTCGCACCTGACGACCATCGCAACTTCAATCGCAGCGGCGACGCGTTCGACGTCGGAGAGACGTTTTCCGGCGTGGACTTTGAAACCGCGCTGCAGGCGGTCGAGGAACTACGCGCTATCGTGCCTGCAGGCATGACGATGGCGCAGTTCGCCCTCCGGTGGATTCTCATGTTCGACGCGGTCACCTGCGCGATTCCCGGGGGCAAGCGGCCGGAACAAGTAGCCGAAAACTGTGCCGCCTCCGATTTGCCGCCGCTCACGGAAGCCGCGATGGCCAAGGTCCGCGAAATCTACAACTCGCGCATCAGGCCGCTGGTCCATCATCGCTGGTAACCGGATTGTCATCCGCGGCGGCAAAGGGTTCGAATAAGCTGGACAGATGGACAGAAGAGCGGATGTCGCCGTAATTGGCGGCGGCATTCTCGGGCTCGCGCACGCGTACGTGTTCGCCAGGCAGGGTAAACGGGTGGTGCTGTTCGAGAGAAATGCGCGAGCCAGCGGCGCCTCCATCCGGAACTTTGGCATGATCTGGCCCATCGGCCAGCCCGCCGGCGAAATGCACGCACTGGCGCTTCGCAGTCGCGAAATCTGGTTGGACGCGCTGCAAGCTGCGAAATTGAGCTTTCGGCCGACCGGATCTTTGCACGTGGCGCATCATCCCGACGAGGCTGAGGTGCTGCGGGAGTTCGCGGAGATCGGTCCTTCATCCGGCTACCGCTGCCGGTGGCTGAGCGCCGCGGCTACAACAGAAAGGACCGAAGCGGTCCAACCCGCCGGTCTCCAAGGCTCGCTATGGAGTGAGACGGAGATGACCGTCGATCCGCGGGAAGTGATCGGAGAATTGCCGAACTACCTTCAGGAAATAGGTGTGGATGTCCGTTACGGATGGCCGGTCAGAAATATTGCATTGCCGCGGCTCGAAGCGTGCCCGGCAAACGGCGCGGCCAAGGAAACCTGGGAGATCGAGCGAGCGATCGTCTGCGGCGGCGATGATTTTGAGACCCTCTATCCGGAGGCCTTCGCTTCCAGCGGCCTTACGCGCTGCAAGCTGCAGATGATGCGCACTGTCCGGCAGCCCGGTGATTGGCAATTGGGTCCGGCGCTTGCCTCCGGACTTACGTTACGCTTCTACAAAGCGTTTTCGATTTG
The DNA here is from genome assembly GCA_963815475.1 of uncultured Solibacteraceae bacterium. Taxonomy (GTDB): domain Bacteria; phylum Acidobacteriota; class Terriglobia; order Bryobacterales; family Bryobacteraceae; genus Sulfopaludibacter. Next base: position 7,139,197 of record CAWFHD010000003.1, read on the forward strand.
CAAAACATTAGCGGCGTTGCGCGCGCGCATCTCGGCGGAGAAACCGGAATACGATCTCTGGGCAATCCACCTTCTTGTATCGCAAACAGCGGACGGCGCTATCACCTTGGGCGATTCGCACGAATACGGCATGGACGTTGACATCTTTAATAAGAGCCTGCTGGATGACCTGATCCTCCGCGAGGCGGCTGTCTTTCTGAAAATGCCGTCTTGGGCAATTGAGCAACGCTGGCACGGAATCTACTCGCTCCATCCAGAACGGCCCTTCTTCGAAGTCGAACCGACGCCGGGAGTGCGGATTGTGACCGCGCCTGGTGGTTCCGGAATGACACTGTCGTTCGGATTGGCGGAACGCACGGCGAAGGCATGGCAACTATGATGCTGACAGGGATCGTCTTCGATTGGGCCGGGACAGTGGTGGATCACGGAAGCCGTGCGCCTGTCGCCACCCTTCAGGAAATATTCGAGAATGCAGGCCTGCCCATCACCGTCGAGGAGGCTCGCTTGTCCATGGGAATCGCGAAGCGGGCTCATATTGCGGCGATTCTCGCCGTGCCCCGAGTCTCCTCGGAGTGGCAACGCATGCACGGCGCGATCCCGACGGAGGAGGACGTGGAACGCCTCTACGCCGACTTCGTTCCCCGGCAACTCGCCTGCCTGGAGCGCCACTCGGATGTCATCGCGGGTGTTTCTCCGGCTATCGAGCAATTGCGCGGGCGCGGCCTGAAGATCGGGTCGACAACAGGCTACACGCGTCCCATGCTCGATTGCCTGCTGGCACTCGCCCGGTCGCAAGGCTTCGCGCCGGATTGCGCGATCTGTCCCGATGATGTTCCCGGCGGAGGCCGGCCTGCCCCATGGATGTGCTACCTCAATGCCATCCGAATGCAAGTGGGGCCGCTGTGGAGCATGATCAAAGTCGGCGATACACCCACCGATGTCGCGGAAGGGCGGAACGCCGGCATGTGGACCATCGGGGTTACGCGAACCGGCAACGAGGTTGGTTTGACCGTCGCCGAATGGGAGACTCTCGCAGTGCCCCAGCGATCGAATGCCTTGGAAAGGGCCGCCATTAGACTGCAGCACGCCGGAGCCCACTACCTCGCGGAAAGCGTCGCCGACATTCTCGGGTTGGTGGATGAGATCGACACACGTGTCACCGCGGGCGAAAGGCCGTGATTTCATCCGATTCCTCAAAACCTTCGCCGCGATTCGTCCGTTGGCAGGTAGGCACGGTGGCATTGATGGCCGTCGGGTACGCCGGCTATTACCTATGCCGCTCCGATCTCTCAGTGGCCATGCCGCTCTTGATTCGGGAGATGGCGAGCCGCGGCATTTCGACGGACACCGCTAAGGTGCAGTTGGGAAGTGTCGCCTCGCTGGGCGTTCTGGCTTATGCGATTTGCAAGCTTCCCAGCGGCTGGCTGGCTGACTTTTGGGGAGGCAAACGCAATTTTCTGTCCGGCATGGCCGGGTCGATCCTGTTTACTCTGTTGTTCGCCGCGGGAGGCGGTATTCCCCTTTTTACCCTCGCGTGGATCGGCAACCGCGCTGTGCAATCGCTGGGATGGGCAGGAACTGTGAAGATTACCTCCCGGTGGTTCTCCTACTCGACGTATGGCGCCGCGATGGGCGCTATGAGCCTCAGCTATCTGTTTGGCGACGCGGCGTCGCGCGAGTTTATGGCAAGGCTGATCGACGCCGGATTAGGTTGGCGCGGCGTCTTCGTGGCTGCCGCGGGGACGCTGGCACTCCTGCTGCTGCTCGCGCTTCTGCTGTTGAAGGAAACGCCGGAACTCCTCGGGTTTCCGGAACCTCCCCCCAATCCTGCCAACCTTTTCCGCCAAGAGGGTCAGTCCTTCAAATCGCCGAGTCCCGCTTTCCTTGTGGCCACTCTTGCGCGCAGCCGTGCCTTCTGGCTAGTATGCCTGCTGTCGCTCGGCGTGACCACCATGAGAGAGACGTTTAACCTTTGGACTCCTACTTACTTCACACAGGCAGTCGGGTTGACGGTGGCGGATGCAGCGCATAAGAGCGCACTGTTTCCTTTGTTCGGTGGCTTTTCCGTTTTGCTCGCCGGCTTCATGAGCGATCGACTGGGCAGGACAGGGCGGTCCGGCATCATCTTCTACGGGCTCCTTCTGACGGCCGGGGCGCTCCTGATTATGGCCTTTGGTAATTTCGCCGGGTCCCAATCTGTGCCTGTAATTCTGGTAACGGTGGTGGCATTCGTGATGATCGGACCCTACTCTTACCTCGCCGGAGCGATTTCCCTCGATTTTGGAGGCAAGCAAGGCAGCGCCACCGCGTCGGGCATCATTGACTGTGTCGGCTACCTTGGCGGTGTCCTAGCGGGCAATGGCGTAGCGGGCATCTCTGTGGCGTGGGGTTGGAAGGGAGCATTCGCGGCCTTAGCTGCGGTGGCGTTATTGTCCAGCGTCGCCGCCGCCGCGTATCATCTTGAGTTGAGGCGGCAGTTATGAATACTCCATCGGACGAAGTGCTGGTATTGATGAATAAGCGAGGCGGGGAAGCATACTTTGGGGAGCCCGTCTCTCAGTTGGAGCATGCGCTGCAGGCCGCATGGTTTGCCCAACAAGCGGCGGGCAGGCCCACACTGGTGGCCGCCGCGCTGCTTCACGACGTCGGACACCTTCTGCACGATCTTCCGGAAGACGTGGCCGACAGGGGCATTGATGCACGGCACGAAGAGGCGGGTTATGACTGGCTGCTGGCGCGCTTCGGTTCTGAAGTCGCCGAACCCGTTCGCTATCACGTCACTGCCAAGCGTTATCTTTGCGCAGTGGATCCCGCCTATTTTGCGCGGCTTTCGCCGGCCTCCGTGCAGAGCCTGGCGCTCCAGGGTGGGCCATTGACGGAGGGTCAAGTCCGCGAATTCGAGAGCCTCTCCTGGCATCGCGAAGCGCTTCAACTCCGACACTGGGACGACGCTGCCAAGCAGCCAGGTTTGGCTGTCCCCGGTCTGGAGGAGTATCGCAATCTACTCGATACGCTTGCCAGAGGCCATTGAAAACGTAGCCTCGCCAGTTAAGAATTGTCATTCCAGCGAAACCTTCGCAGGATAAAATTGCGTGTTTATCTGGGGAGGGCAATCGGAATGAGCGCTGCAGCGATGGTATCCGTAGGCGACCATGGAGTCCTCAATCGCGAGGTGTCGCAACCTATATCCGAGATTTGGCTGGATCGGGATCTCGGTTGGCTGGACTTTAACGATCGGGTCCTGGCGGAGGCATTGGATGAACGCACACCCCTGCTGGAACGGGTAAAATTCCTGGCGATCTTCACGTCGAATCTCGACGAGTTCTTCATGAAGCGCATTTCCGTTCTGCGAAAGGAGGGCACTTCCGGACGTCTGGACCTGCTTACGCGGCTTCGCGGCCGTATCATGCAAAGCCTGGAGCGTCAGGCCGCGTGTTTCCGCAGCACATTGATACCAGCGCTAGCGGCGCATGGAATTCATCTGGTTCTGTGGGACGACCTCACGCCTGGTCAGAGGGAGGAAGTCTGCGGTCACTTCGAATCCGAGATATCGCCGGCTCTCACACCGCTAGTCTTCGACCCTGCTCATCCGTTCCCGTTCCTCTCCAATCTCTCCACCTCTTTGGCTTTTCTCTTGCTCGACCCACAGCAGTCGACGCCCACGTACGCGCGCGTTAAGGTGCCGGCGGTTCTCAAACAGTGGATTTCACTCCAAACGGATGTGCCGCCCGGAGAAATGGTCTTCGTCGGGTTGCACGAGGCCATCCGCGGCAACATTCACAAGCTGTACGGTGGCATGACCCTGACGGGCACGACGCTGTTCCGCCTGACCCGCGATGCCGAGATCGACACTGAGGAGGACTCGAACGAAGCGGTGCGCGACGTGGTGCGCGAACAGGTCCGCCAACGCCGTTATGAGCCGGTTGTCCGGCTGGAATTTGCGCCGGGCGCGGACTCCTCCATTCGAGAAATGCTGCGCGAGAGGTTCCAGCTTTCGCCTCTGGACGTCTATGATCTCCCTGGTGAACTGGATTACACGTCTCTGTTCCAGATATCCGAACTTCCGCTGACGACCCTGCAGTACCCGCCATGGACCCCTCTGCCTTCCCCATCCATCGAGAATAGCCCCGACCTCTTTGCCGCGATACGGGCCGGCGATATTCTGCTTCACCATCCTTACGAGAGCTTCGAGGATAGCGTGGAGCGATTCATCGCGACGGCGGCTGCCGACCCGCAGACGGTCGCCGTGAAAATGACAGCCTATCGCGTGGGAGACGACACACCGTTTGTGAAATCGCTGGTGAAAGCCGCTGAAGCGGGCAAGCAGGTCGCCTGCGCAATCGAGATTAAGGCGCGATTCGATGAAGAACGAAACCTGCATTGGGCAGCCGAACTGGAAAGAGCCGGTGCTCATGTCACCTTCGGAGTGCAAGGCCTGAAGACTCACGCCAAACTCGCGCTGGTAGTTCGAAATGAAGCCACGGGGTTACGCAGTTACGTCCACATCGGAACGGGAAACTATCATGTACGAACAGCCCGATTTTACGCCGATGTTGGACTGCTGACATGCGATCCGGCGATTACCGGCGATACCGTCCGCCTCTTCCACTATTTGACCGGGCATTCCCGAACTCCCGACTGCTCCAGCTTGCTAACGGCCCCGGTCACAATGCGTCCGCGATTGATCGAACTGATCCGGAGAGAGGCGTCGAATCAACGCGCCGGGCTGCCGGCGCGCATCGTGGCGAAGATGAACCAACTGGAAGATCCTGCATTGATCGAAGCCCTCTGTGAGGCTGCGTCGGCAGGCGTACCGGTCGATCTGATTGTGCGCGGATTCTGTTGCCTTCTGCCGGGCCGTGCGGGCCGAAGCGAGGGCATCCGCGTCCGATCCATCGTCGGACGTTTCCTCGAACACTCGCGGATCTTCCATTTCGCGGCAGGCGCTGCCGAACCGGTGCGGGGCGACTTCTTCATCGGATCGGCCGATTGGATGTACCGGAATCTTTCCAAGCGGGTTGAGGTTGTCACGCCGATCCTGGACGGCCAGGCGAAAGAAAAGCTCTGGGAGATTCTCGATATTTGTTTGCAAGACTGCCGTCAAGCCTGGGTGCTCGGCGAGGACGGCGCCTACTCGCAACTCCATCCCGAGGAGGAAGGTGAAGGGCCGGGCACTATCGGAACTCACGCGCGCCTGATGGAACTCGCAAGCCGGCAATCCGAGTAATACGCCATACAAATCCTCATACCAGGGGACGCGAGTCATTCTGCTGCAATGAAGCCGTGATGCCGGTGCACGCCGCTCCTGGACACCGCCAGGCTAAGTGGGGCAGGGAACCGCGCTACGGCTTTCCAAGCGAGCAGAGGGGATCGCCGAGTACGATCCCTTGCCAGCTCACAAACGGCATTCCCAAATAGTAGCTCTCCGCCAGGTTGCGGCCTTCGAGCCACGCAGGCAGCAGATAATCGGGCCGCACGCAGCCGATCAGGTATGGCTCGTAAACATTTCCTGAAGCGCCCGTGGCCCCTTCGTGAATCAGGTCCGCGCTCAAGCCCTGTCCGGAGCCGCCGAATTGCAGCTTGGAATCGTCCCCGCCGTAGATGTTCCAATTGTCCGCCGGCCGCTTGAATGTGCGCGCATTCGTGGACACGTACTCGGTAGCCACGGCTCCTGGCAGCCATTGATATCCAAGCCAGCGCTTGTCGCGCCCAACGCCGTTGGAGCCCCAGGAAGCATAACCAATCACGTCCTTTTGCGCGTAGAGCACCGGCGGCGCCTCGTGCAATATCAGACGGTCGGCCGGCAGCAGGGTGGCCGCGTTGCGCAGCCAGTTATTGCCATCTCCGTTAGCGCCCTTGCCTACGTCGATCACGAACTTGCCCCGATTGCGCGCTGCCAGCGAATGGTCGATCATCGCCTTCACGTCGGCCAAGTCGTACGCTGCCAGCCGCGCTACCAGGTAGATGGGGAATTGTGGATGCTGGAACGGCGAATCGCGCTTCCCGAAGAACGGATTGCGCAGCGGTCCGGCGCGCTCGTATGGCATCCCTTTCAGCTTGGAGTACAGCAACGTCAGTTCCGAATCTACCGAGGAGCGTTCGGACGCCATTTTCGCCCCCAGGCCGTCCACCTTCAGTGGCATCCCCAGCGTGGTGACGATGTAGAGCACCTTCTCTTGCAGGCCATTTTTCTTGAGGCATTCCCCAATCGGCGTCTCGATCTGCCGCTGGTAGGTGTCCCACGTGATCTCTTCTTCGGTAACCGTAGCCAGGAAGCAGACGTTGCCCACAGGCACGGCCCGTCTGGGCCGGTAATACTCGCCGATTTGCCGCGAGATCGGACTGTTGCCGTTCACCACAAGCAGCACGTTCTCGCCCGTCTGAGCCAAAGCCCCTGGCGCTATCGCTAACAAGAGCAAGCAAAGCAGCAGCACTCGTTCGATGTTACAATACCTGACAAAACGAGTGCGGTTTTAGAAAGCCGCCCCGCATATGGACTTCGATCAGCTCCATACCTTCCTGGAAATTGTCAGGCTGAAGAGTTTCTCGAAGGCCGCCCAGACGTGCTACCGCACGCAGCCGGCCATCAGCGCACAGGTGCGCCAACTCGAACAGGAGCTTCGCACCGAGCTCTTCGAGCGCTTCGGCAGCCGCATTTCCCTCACCACCGCCGGCCAGATTTTCACGGACTACGCCGAGCAGATGCTGGACCTGCGCCGTCGCGCGCAGGATGCCATCGCCGAGTTGGAGAGCAATCCGCGCGGCGAACTGGTGATTGCCGCCAATGAGGCCACCTGCATTTACGTCCTGCCCAAAGTTTTTTCGCAATACCGCCATCTGTTCCCCGCCGTCCAGTTGCAGGTGGAGCGCTCCTACGCGGCACACGTGGTGGAGGCCGTGCTCGACAACTCGGCCGATTTCGGAATGACGCAACTGCCGGTGGATGAGAAGCGCCTGCAAGTGGTGAGCATCTATCGCGACGAGATCCGCCTGTTCGTTCCCACGGGTCATCCGTTAGGCGAACGTCCCGCGGTCACCCCCAGCGAAGTGGTGGAATATTTCCTGCTGCTCCCCAAGCATGGCAAGACGCGCACTCGCCTCAACGAATGGCTGGAGAGCGTGGAAGACGATCTGCGTGTCTCCATGGAGCTGGACTCCACCGAGATGATGAAGCGTTTCGTCATCGCCGGACTCGGCTTGGCGTTCCTTGCCGTGTCCAATTGCCGCGAAGAAGTGGCGGCCGGAAAATTGCGATCGGTGGCGCTCGCGCCCGAGCCGATGGTGCGTCGCCTGGGACTGATCTACCGCAAAGACAAAGCCTTGTCGAAAGCGGCGTTGGGATTTATCCAGGTGGTGCTGGATAATGTGGGAGACGATGTCGCGCCACGGAACGACTCCGGAGCGGCTCCTAAGGACAAGCCCAGAAAGGCGCCGCAGGCCATCGCGTGATCAACTGCGCTAAATGCCGGCGGAGTTTCACCAAAGAGGTGGCGAAGTGCCCGCATTGCGGTGAGCCGAACCCCACAGCCGCTGGACTTTTTCAAACCTCCACGGTGGTGATCTCGGCCGGTAGCGCCCACATGGTATATCGCTCGGTGGACGAAGTGCCGGTGCGGCTGCGCACCAAGCTGCTCAAATCTACCAACGGATCGAACTCCGCAACCATCCTGATCGCCGACCGCCGCGGACGCAAACAAATCTCCAAGGTGATGCGCAGTCTTCCTGCCAACGCGCAGCGGCGGCTGATGAGTTCGATGTTGAGCGGCGAATCGCCGGCCGGGTTGCTGCAGTGGATGACCCCGGCCAAGAAACGCGCCATCCTCGCGCTGCTGGCTCTTTTCACCCTCGCCTTGGTGGGAATCGTTTTCGGACACCGCTGGCAGTAGAGCCTGGCAGTAGAGCGTGGCAGTAAGACCGCGGCCGCGTCCACTTGTTATCCTGTGGTTTCCTATGAGCCGAAGAGCCGTGGTGTTCGGAGCTGCCGGCCAGTTGGGTATCGAACTGGTCCGCGAGCTCAGAAGCCGTCAATACGAAGTCAAATCGCTGGATCGTGCGCAGGTGGATATCACCAATGCGGCTGCGGTAGAGAGCGCGCTGGCCGCTTACGATGCCGAAGTTGTTTTCAACTCGGCCGCATACAATCAGGTGGACGTCGCGGAGAAGGAACCGCAGGCCGCTTACCTGGTGAACGCTCTGGCGGTCCGCAACTTGGCATTGGCATGCCGGCAGGTGGATGCCCGCCTGGTCCACTTCTCCACCGATTACGTTTTCGATGGCACGGCGCGCCATCCCTATGTCGAAGACGATCCCACTCACCCGCTGGGCGCGTACGCCGTCTCGAAGCTGGCGGGCGAGTTGTATGCGCAGGCGTACCTCGATCAGGCCCTGGTGGTGCGCACCTCCGGCGTCTTCGGTCCGGGCGGCCTGGCCACGGCCCGCGGCAATTTCGTGGAACTGATGCTGCGTCTTGCCGGATCGGGACAGCCCATCCGCGTCGTGGAAGACCACGTGGCTTCGCCCACCTTCGCGCCTCTGCTGGCATCCCGCACCATCGACCTGGTGGAGCGAGGACAGGCAGGCGTATTCCACATCGGAGGAGGCACGCCCTCTTCCTGGTTCCAATTCGCGCGCATCATCTTCGAAGCGGCCGGCGTAGAGCCCATGCTCCTGGCCACTAACGAGCGAGAATATCGAACCCCCGCGCGCCGTCCCAAATACTCCGCCCTCTCGAACGCCAAAATGGAACGAGCCGGCCTCGACCCGTTGCCAACGCTGAGGGAAGCCGTAGAAAAGTATTTCGAACAGCGCAAGCGTCTCGCCGAAACACGGTCGTGAGATATCTGATCACCTTTGCCTGTTACGGCGCTCACATACATGGCGACGAATCGGGTTCGGTCGATCGGCGCCACAATATTCCCAACACTCGATCGGTCGAGGCGGATCCCGATCGTTCGGCGACCGAGCGGCGAAGTATGGAGCAGGAGCCATACCTGCTCGATGGCGACCATCGTGTAGCCGTACTGACCGCGATCCATGAGGTGTGCCAATTCCGAGGATGGCAGTTGTTTGCCGCCCACGTGCGAAGCAATCACGTGCACGCTGTAATCAACGGCGAGCCGAAGCCCGAAAGAATCTTGAACGATCTGAAGTCTTATGCAAGCCGCCGCCTGAATCGCATGGGATTCGATCCGCCGAACCGGAGGCGCTGGGCACACCACGCGATGTTTGTGGCAACTGGAGGATGTGCTGGGCGCGATTCGCTACGTCGTAGACCAACAAGGCGAACCAATGTCCGTCTTCGTGGCAGCCCCCGAGTTGTTGCCGGGAAACCGCCCCCAAGTGAAAGCACCGACTCCCTGACGGTCGCGGCTCGGTAAGACACCTCCGTCGCCATGCTGGTCCTTGCCGAGCCGCGACCGTCAGGGAGTCGGTGCTTTTTGTATCCTGGAAGTTCCCATGAGCACCTTACGCTTCGCCTTCTGCCTTATTCTGGCCGTCTCCTTATTCGGCCAACCGGCCCGCCTCGTCCTCCGCAATGGCAAAATCGTCACCATGAACGCCGCTGCGCCCACCGCGCAGGCTCTCGCCGTGCAGGGCGACCGCATCGTGGCGATTGGCTCCGAGCGCGACATCGCCCAATACATCGGTCCCTCCACTCGCGTCATCGACCTCCACGGCCAGTTGGCCATCCCCGGTTTCATTGAGGGGCACGGCCACTTCACTGGGGTCGGCGAGTTTCGCCTCGGCCTTGACCTCCGCGAAGCCCGCACCTGGGAAGACATTGTCGCCCAGGTGGCGCGCGCCGCCAAGACTGCCAAACCCGGCGAGTGGATCATCGGCCGCGGCTGGCATCAATCCAAGTGGTCGAGCGCGCCCGAGCCCAACGTCGAAGGCTTCCCGCTCCATCAGTCGCTCGATATGGTCTCGCCCAACAATCCCGTGATGCTCACCCACGCCAGCGGCCACGCCGCATTTGTGAACTCCAAAGCCATGGAAGCCGCCGGCATTACCCGCGCAACTCCCAATCCTTCCGGCGGCGAGATTCTCAAGGACGCCCAGGGCAATCCCACCGGCCTGCTGCGCGAGCGCGCTTCCGGCCTCGCCTCCAGCGCCTACAGCGGATGGCAGTCCCGCCGTACCGCCGCCGAACAAGCCGCCGACCTCCGCAAGATCATCGACCTCGCCACCGATGAGAGCCTCTCCAAAGGCATCACTTCCTTCGAAGACGCGGGCTCGTCCCTCTCCACTGTCGACGTCTTCAAGAGCATGGCCGATAAGAACGAACTGCGCCTGCGCCTCTGGGTGATGCTGAGCGGCCGCGACCGCCAGCTCACCGCGAATATCGACCGCTACCGCATCATCGGCGCAGGCGAGAACCACCTCACCGTCCGCGCCATCAAGCACTATATGGATGGCGCCTTGGGTTCGCGCGGCGCCTGGCTGCTGGAGCCCTACGCCGATAAACCGGACAGCGTGGGCCTCGCCACCGAGGATCTCGCCGATATCAGGAGCGCCGCCCAACTCGCCATCCAGCACGGCTTCCAACTCTGCGTCCACGCCATCGGTGACCGCGCCAATCGTGAGGTGCTCAACATCTACGAGCAGACCTTCAAGGCCAATCCCGAAAAGAAGGACCTCCGCTGGCGCATCGAGCACGCTCAACACCTCAACGCCGCCGACATTCCACGCTTCGGACAACTCGGCGTCATTCCCGCTATGCAGGCCATCCATTGCACCTCCGACGCTCCCTACGTATTGGCACGGCTGGGAGCCAAGCGCGCCGAGGAGGGGGCCTACGTGTGGCAGAAGCTGATGAAGACCGGGGCCATCGTGGGTAATGGCACCGACGCTCCGGTGGAAGACGTGAGCCCCATCGCTTCGTTATATGCCGCCGTCAGCCGCAAGCTCAAGGACGGTTCGGTTTTCTTCCCTGATCAGCGTATGTCGCGTGAAGAAGCTCTCCGCTCCTACACGTGGAACAACGCGTATGCTGCCTTCGAGGAAAAGCTCAAGGGCACTCTCGAAACCGGCAAACTCGCCGACATCACCGTGCTCTCGCGCGACATCATGACCATTCCCGAGGACCAGATTCCTTCGACCGACGTGGTCTACACCATCGTCGGAGGCCGGGTCGCTTTCGACCGCAGTGTCGGAGTCGTGAAGTAGCGAACCAGCCGCCGCTCCCGTTGTTGACATCCGCACGCGGGCTGTTCACGTTCGTGCGGCCCGTCACGGCGCCCACTATCGAATCAGGTCATCCTGTGGTTTCAGGCGCGGGTCCATGATGCCTCGTCCCCCGGAAGGAAGAATGATTCGATTGTTTTCTCACTGGACTGTTACCCATCTGGTGGCGAGTCCTGCCGTGTTGGCGATCCTGTTCGGCTCGCCGGCGATTGCCGCCGCTCACCAGCACCATATCGGCCTCGCCAGCGCCCCGCAGCCCTCCGTTTGGCTGCTGGTGACGGCGCTCCTTTTGCTCGTTTCTCTCCGAAGCCGTCGTGAGCGGTTGTAGGCCGTCAGGAAAGTCCCTCTCGACTCCCGTCCGATTTTCGCGCCCTAACGCGCTATCATGGCCATTCTGAAGTTCTGTGCCTTCGCAGGCTCTTCCACCATGGCGCGCGAACGGGTTCTCCTGATCGATGACAATGCTGTAACGCTGAGGCTGACCCGTGCGCTGCTGGAATTGGAGAGCTATGAAATCGCCACTGCCCCGTCGGCCGAAGCGGCGCTGGAGACCATAGGCGAGTTCGGTCCCCAACTGGTCCTGACCGATGTCCGCCTTACCGGTATGGACGGTCTCGAATTGACCCGGCGACTCCGCTCGACGCCCCAATGGCGCTCCATTCCCATCATCGCCATCACCGGGCTGAACGAGCCGGAAGATGAGCGCGCGGCCCTGTCCGCAGGCTGCAATGCGTGGCTCTCCAAGCCGGTTCAATCCCAAGTGCTGCGCAGCATTGTGCGCCAGCATCTGAATTCTCAAGCCCGCATTTCGGCTGAGCCGGAAGTGGTGCAGAACCTGATCGACACCCTGCGAGTGGACTTTCTGAGGGCCGGCGCCGAACGGTGCCGCCGCCTGCTGGCGATGCTGCCGGTATCGGCGCCCGAGCGCAGCCTGGCGCCGCTCTTCGACTATCGGGAACTCCACAAGGCGCTGCATGACTGGGCCGGAGCCGGAGGCACGTTCGGCCTGCCGCGCATCACGGACAAGGCCCGCGAGGCGGAAACGCTGCTGAAACAGCCGTTGGAGCAAGTCGCCATGACGCTGCGCAGCGCCATGGAAAACCTGCTGGAGCAATTCACATATCTTCCTTCCGGCTCTCAAACTGGTAGTGTCGAGCCGGATTCCGAGCCGCAGCCGGAACAGAAACAGGAGATCCTGGTATGCGATGACGACCCAATGGTCGCCGCCATTATCAAATCCACCCTGGAAGCGTATGGCATGAATTGCCGCACCGCCGAGAACGGAATCTTAGCCGTCGCCATGGCGAGCGGTTGCCGCACTGACGCCATCATCCTCGAAGTCGACATGCCGGTGCTCGACGGCATTCAAGTGCTCGACAAGCTCCGCGGCGCCGAGAGCACGCGCAACCTAAAGGTCATGCTCCTCACCGCCCGTTACGAAACCGAAGACATCGCGCGCGGCATCGAGCACGGCGCCGACGACTACATGGCAAAACCCTTCGACCCCGCAGCTCTGGCGGAGCGAATCAAAACCATGCTGGCGATGGCGTAGGTGGTCCTTCTGACCTCCTGGCTTCCTGATTATCTCATTTCAGACTGTAACATCCCGCTTGGCGACTTGCCTGGGATACCCGCCTCTTGATATCCTTTGTATTAACATCCCCGCATTAGAAAACAGGAGAATAAATGGCAGTGAAAGTTGGAATCAACGGCTTCGGCCGCATCGGCCGGAATGTCGTTCGCGCGGGTCTGCACCGCAAAGATGTGGAATTCGTGGCCGTCAACGATCTTACCGACACTAAGACGTTGGCGCACTTGTTAAAGTACGACTCCGTGCTGGGTCCCTTAGAAGCGGAAATCGCCCACGACGCCGATTCCATTACCGTAAACGGCAAGAAGATCCAAGTCTTTGCCGAGAAAGATCCCGCCAAGCTCGATTGGAGCTCTGTCGGCGCCCAAATCGTGGTCGAATCCACGGGCCGCTTCACCGATGCCAAACTGGCCGCCAACCACATCCGCGGCTCGGTCAAGAAAGTGATCATCTCCGCTCCCGCTTCGAACGAAGATGTCACTATCGTGCTCGGCGTGAATGACGCTGCTTACGATCCTGCCAAGCACAACGTGATCTCCAACGCGTCCTGCACCACCAACTGCCTGGCGCCCGTGGTGAAGGTGCTGCACGAAAAGTTCGGCATCCTCAAGGGATCGATGACCACGATCCACAGCTACACCAACGACCAGAACGTTCTCGATTTCCCGCACAAAGATCTGCGCCGCGCCCGCGCCGCCGCTCTGAACATGATCCCCACCACCACCGGCGCCGCCAAGGCGATCGGCCTGGTGATGCCGCGCTCTGAAGGGCAAACTCGACGGCTACTCCATGCGCGTTCCCACCCCCGATGTTTCGGTGGTCGACCTGGTGGCCATGCTCGCCAAGCCCGCCACGACGCGAAGAAGTGAACGCCGCTTTGAAGGCTGCCGCCGAGGGCGAACTGAAGGGCATTCTCGGCTACACCGAGGACCCGGTGGTTTCCACCGACATGCTGCATAACCCCAACAGTTCCATCGTCGACGCCGGCATGACCAAGGTGCTCGATGGCGACATGCTTAAGATGGTTGCCTGGTACGACAACGAGTGGGGCTATTCCTGCCGCGTCGTCGACCTGATCGCCTTCCTGGTTAAAAAGGGCCTGTAGGGCCCGTCTAGTTGAACTGGCTCCCTTGCGATTGAGGTTCTTCCCCGAGCCGTGGCGCAAGGGAGCCAAGACTTTTTTCCCCTAGTTGACACTTTTGTATTAAATCGTACATGGTTAGTGTTAACCCGCCGAAATTTCGGCGAAGAGGGCCATTCGTGGCCGATATGGTTTCCAACGAGGGTGTTATGAACACGAATCGGAAACCAGCTTTACTCTGTTCCCAAATTGTGAAGGCCTCGATCGGCAGGAAACCGGCCGCAGTGGCCCTCCTCGAAGAGATTTCCGCGGAAAGGGCCAAGTTATTGGTGCCTTGCCAAGTCCGCAAAGGCGCGAAGATGAAGATCGACTGCCGCACCTGCGAACTGCGCGGGAAGGTGGTGGGTTGTGTTCAAACCGGCGACGAATTCATCGCCGAAGTTGCATTCTCGGGCCTCCGCCCGTGGTCGCCCCAACTCTTTCACCCCGAACACGCGTTGAATCTCAGCGTTCTGGGCCGCGACAATCGGCCGAACCAGCGAGTGCATCGGGGAATGCTCCCGATGAGGCGGTAAGCCGCGCCTATCCTGGTCACTCGAGCGCATCGAACCTCGCCCGTCTTTGACGGGAACTGCCCCCGTAAGTTCAGCGTAAATCGTATCCGAAAGCACCATTTATCAGCGGACAAGTGTGCGTTTTCCGCCTCCGCCATCACGTCACAAATGGTATCGTGCTCACATGCCAGAGGAACGAGTGATCCTGCGCGGCAGCATGCGCGCCCCGGTCTCGAATGCGCAAGCGATCGGCACAGCCGGACCCGAATTCGAGCATCAACGTCAGCGTTTTGTTGCGGCGCCGCGACGAATTGCCCGTGGCCGGGACCGTAACCGTGTCGCATGAGCAGTTCGCTGCGCGCTATGGCGCCAACCCGGAAGACATCCCAGCCATCGAGGAGTTCGCGCAGGACAACGACCTCACGATTGTCGAGATCGACCTGGCGCGCCGCACGGTTGTGCTAACGGGAACCGTTGCTAACATGAACGAGGCATTCGGAACAAGCCTGACACTGTATCAAGGCCCGGACGGCGTTTTCCGAGGGCGCGTGGGCGAACTCACCGTTCCGGTGAGTCTGCGTGACATCGTACTCGGCGTTTTCGGGCTCGACGAACGGCCCCAGGCGGACATGCATTTCCGCCGCCTGATTCAAATTGGACCGCGCGCCGCCGGCGATACATCGTACACGCCCATCGCCGTGTCGAAGCTCTACGATTATCCAACGGCTACGGGCGCCGGGCAGACGGTTGCGATCATCGAACTCGGCGGCGGGTTCGCTGTATCGGACCTGAAAACGTATTTCTCCGGTCTCGGCCTGAAGACCACTCCGAGCGTAACCGCAGTCTCGGTGGATGGCGCGCGCAACCAGCCCGCGGGCGATCCCAATAGCGCGGACGGAGAAGTGTTGCTGGATATCGAGGTGGTGGGAGCGATCGCCCCAGCCGCGAAGATTGTCGTCTATTTCGCGCCCAATACGGACCAGGGATTTCTGGACGCCGTCACTCAGGCGGTGCACGATACCGTGCACAATCCCTCGGTGATTTCCATCAGCTGGGGAGGCCCGGAATCGACCTGGACGGCGCAGTCCCTCAGCGCTTTCGATCAGGCCTTTCAGGACGCGGCGGCGCTGGGAGTCACGGTGTGTGTCGCGGCCGGCGACAACGGTTCATCGGACGGCGAAACGGATGGCGCCGCGCACGTCGATTTCCCAGCGTCGAGCCCACACGCGCTCGCCTGTGGAGGCACGCGGCTCGAGTCGGCAAACAGCAAAGATCACGAGCGAGGTGGTGTGGAACGAGGGCGCAAGCAACGGCGCCACCGGCGGCGGCGTAAGCGATACCTTCCCACTGCCCTCGTACCAGGCGAAGGCCAATGTGCCGGTCTCGGTGAACCCTTCGCACTTCAAGGGGCGCGGCGTGCCCGACGTCGCAGGCGACGCCGACCCAGCGACCGGGTATCAGATTCACGTCGACGGAAAGGACGCGGTGTTCGGCGGCACCAGCGCGGTGGCTCCGCTATGGGCGGCTTTGATTGCGCTGGCGAACGAAGGCGCCGGCAAACGGCTCGGCTTTATTCACCCGGCCCTATACGTCGCGCCAACCGCATTTCGCGATATTACGTCGGGGAACAACGGGGATTACTCGGCAGGAAAAGGCTGGGATGCGTGCACCGGGCTCGGGACCCCGGATGGGAAAGCGGTAGCGTCGGCTGTGAGTGGTATCAAGCCACCGAGCCGCGGCGCAGATAGTTGCATGCTCACAGTCGAGACGGCTGAGTTAAAGGCTGGTTGGAGCCGGGCGATCGCCTCACTGTAGGCAGCCCGCCCGGCTTCTTGGTACGCGTTCAGAAAAACGTTATGGGCCGCAACCCTAGCGAGCCCCAACAGGCGTGTCACGAGCGATTAGACGCGGTGCCAATGCCCCCATCGATCGTAGTAGCCTCCACGATACGGATGCCCGTACCCCCGATATGGCATCCAGTGTCCCCCTCGATAATAATATCCCTGCGGATAGTGTCTCCCGTAATATACGTGCGCTTGAGCAGGGCTAGGGACCAGCATCATCCATGCTGCTAGAACAAACCCAAGAATACCGAGTTTATTGAACATAGCGCCTCCTAACTACTTCGATGACACACTGCCGCCAATGCCGCAAAATCTTGCGAACAGTTAGGCTTCATTGACAGCCTTATCAAGAGTGGAGCAAACTCAGAAATGCGCCAGGGATACCCGGTTGAGCGCGGCATGGATTAGCGTGCCTGCATAGTCGTGGTCGGCGCTGACTGACGTACGGAAGGCCAGCCCGTGCCGCCACGCAGCCGGAGCCTCAGGGTGAACCCCGGCAAGAATCACCCATCCGCTTCCGAATGTTCCCTCCACGATTGCCGCGGTGCCGTCGGGATACTTACCAACCACCGCGCCCCAACCCGCAAACTGCGGCCCATCCTCCCAATACTGATCGAGCGTGGGCGCGCCGGCGCTGGCGATCGCCACTGCGGCCTTTCGAATTCCCTGGTTTTCCGCGGAGTAAAAATGGAAACTCACTCCCGCGGTCAGATTCAAA
Organism: uncultured Solibacteraceae bacterium; assembly: GCA_963815475.1. Lineage (GTDB taxonomy): Bacteria > Acidobacteriota > Terriglobia > Bryobacterales > Bryobacteraceae > Sulfopaludibacter. Next base: position 7,156,169 of record CAWFHD010000003.1, read on the forward strand.
CCGTTATAAGGGCTGTTCCCTGCAAAGAAGCCACCCGCGCAGATACCGAGATAGTTCAAACCGCCCTGTACCGCGTTGCGAATCTTCCCGCTTGTTGCGGGATTCAGGCCCTTGCCGATTGCGACAAAATTTCCACCCGGAACGATCAGCAGACGATATCTCCGGATCTGCGCTTCATCCAACTGGTTCAACTGCGAAGAATTCTTCTTGGAATAGTTGAGATGGTTGTCGTCCAGGATGGCTTCGACGGCCGCGACGTCGTTCGACGAAGTGCCGGTTCCGTTGAACAGTAAAATGTCGGCCGCTGCGCCGTTTCTTTCGCCACGCACTCCGCAGGCCGTAAAGCCGAACGAGATTATCGCCAGACCACCAACGATGAGACCTCGACATGGAGCAGGACGATTCATTCAGACGCTTCCGCTGTGCAGAGTTTAAAAGAAGTTGTAGCTCATCATCAAGTAGGGGTAGGTGTAGGCGGCCGGATGCTTCGTCTTAGCCAGAAACTCTCCGGGCAAGACCCGGCCTACACCCACGCCGAATTCCAGGTTCCTATCGACGCGGTAAGACGTCTGGATGTCGTACTCTTCCGCGATGTGAGTGCCGGACTGGCCCGTGGGATCGCGAGCCACGATCGTTCCCGAGGAGTTGTAGTATCCATCTGTCCTGCTGGCGAGCCAGTAGTCGTTCCAGGCAGCGGCTACAACCCAATTGCTTCGAAGCCAGATCCGCGCGCCGTTGCGGGTCGCCTTGAGGTTTTGCCGCGCGAACTGATCGGCCAGGCCGAGGTGGTCGTGGATGTTGGGATAAAGTTGGTCGAAAGTGCCATGCGTTCCATCGCGAGGATTGCGGTCGCCGGAGGCAAAATCGAACCCTGCGAACAGACGCGTGCGCAGTCCCAGGAACTTGAAAGTGTATCCGCCGATGCCCATCCACGCAGCGGCGCGGATGCGGTCGGCGCCGAGACTTCCGAACTGACCGGCGCCTTCCGTGTCGTAGTCCCATTTGTCGTGAATGGTTCCGGCAGCGCGCGCCCCCACGGTCACTTCGCTCAGGTTGCCGGGAGCCCCTTCTTCGGTTTCGAGCCTGGGTGTTACGCGCCAATACACAAACGGAGTGACCGAGCCCTTGGAAACCAGCCGGCGCAGCTTGGCATCCACTCCGTAGAGATTGTTTCCCGGTTGATGATGGCTCAATCCGTTGTCCAGGATGTTCACGGGGGATGCCGCGAACACGGCCGCATTGATCCAACTCCAGTTGGTGACGGCCTCCACGGCGTCGTACCCGCGTGAGGCGTTGCGCCAGTAAGAAGTGCCGACCAGCAAGCCGTCGCCAAAGTTCAGGTCCTGCCGCCCAACTCGTAATCCGAACCGGCCTTCCTGGATATTTCCCACGTCGAGATACGCCCGGCGGAGGTCCCAGGTCTCCTGATAGGGCGGCGCCAGCGGAGCCGGTTTCCCAAATGCGTCCGCATCCTGGGTCTCCGTGAAAACGCGGAGCCACGATAGAGGTGTCAGGTACATGCCGAATCGAAAGCGTGTCAGCAGGTAACTGTCGGATGTGTTCGGCAGAAAGTTGACCCCGGCAACGCCTTCGAAGCGGGTTCGATAGCCCGCGGTAAAGCAGATCCAATTGGGCAGGGCTTTATTCAGTGCGGAAAGCGGCGAGACTCGCGCGATGGCAGTGTCGGAATCGGATGGGCGATTGGGGTTCACTCTGCTGCCGCCGGGGTTGTTCACGATGCACTGTGCGCCGAGAGGAAACGCGGTTGTAAACACAACGGAACATAGTAGAAGCGACCCCTGGCGCATTAGGTCCATTTTTGCATGCAGTCGGGCTCGGCCGATCCTGCCGATTGTTAACGCCCCGGCGCTATCGTGCGCGATCTTAGCCCCAGAGTGGCGCGGTCCAGGAACTCCATCGCTATGAAGGTACGAGGCGGTGTCACATTCCTGAGCCCTGTCCGGTCTTATAGACAGAGAGACGCCTTTCGAGCTTGTGAAGAGGTCTCGAAGGCACTGGAGCAGGATCGTGAATAAAGACAAAACTATCTATTGGATCGCGACCGGACTCGTGTGTTCGGTGATGGTGTTCAGTGCTATCAACTTCAATCTCAAAAATCCCTTGGGACCCATGAAGGGGGCGTTCGTACACTTAGGATTACCTGACTACTTTCGGATCGAACTGACAATCGCCAAAGCGCTCGGTGTCCTGGCACTCTTGACGCCGGGCTTTCCGCGAAAAGCCAAGGAGTTCGCCTACGCCGGGTTCGCAATCACGCTGGTCTCGGCCAGCATTGCTCATTTTGCAGTGGGCGACCGCGTTCCGTTCGTGATCGATCCCTTGCTGTTCCTCGGCGCGCTCATCACGTCGTACATCTACTTCAATAAATTCAACCGCGATCAGGGAGAGCGATTTGCGGACTTGCCTGGCCAGCGTGCACGACAAATTGAATGCGACGCCGGGGAACGAAGGATAGCGTGAGCGGCCATGAATAGTCTGTTTACTCTGATGCTTGTCTTGCACGTCCTGGTTGCCGTCCTGGGGCTCGGATCGATGCTGTCCATTGCCGTCGTCGCCCTGATCACCCGTAGGGCCGGGCGCCGCCCGGGAGACGTGTTGCCATGGATCGCTCCTTTGCTCCGCTTATCGGCGTTCAGCCTTGCGACGATGCTGGCGACCGGCATTATCCTGGATTTAGCGGCCAAGGGCGCATTTCGGGGATCCTGGTGGTTTCGCGGATCGGTCCTGCTGCTGATTGCCGGGGGTGCATTGAACGGTGCGGCGCGGCGAACAATTCGGGCAGGCTACGGGAAACAAGCCGATCATGGACTTGTGCTGCAACGAATTGAGCGAATTGCTTACGCAATGTGCGCGGTTGTGGCGGGAATCACCGTACTGATGGAGGTCAAACCCTTCTAATGACTCATGCGGCAATTGGCGACCTGAAGGTCTTTGAATCGCATCGGCCGCTGCTGGTCGCCCACGCCTATCGCATGTTGGGCGATCTTGGTCGTGCTGAAGACATGGTGCAGGAAGCGTGGCTGAGATGGGACGGAAGACGCGGGGACGTTGAAGAAGTTGCTGTTCCGCGCGCTTACCTGATCACGCTGGTAACACGGCTGTGCTTGAACGAACTCGATTCGGCGAGATCCCGCCGCGAGGAAACTCGCAGTGATCGGCTACCAGAGCCGGTTGATCTCGACGAAGGAGGCTTCGGCCGCTTGGAGATGCTCGATCGAGTCTCGATGGCGTTCCTGGTAGTGCTTCAACGGCTCACGCCCACCGAACGCGCAGTTTTGCTCCTTCGGGATGTTTTCGACTTCGAATATGCGGAGATCGCGGCACTGGTCGGCAGGAACGAACCTGCTTGCCGAAAGCTCCTCGATCGCGCCAGAGATAATGTGGCGACTGAAAAGCGATTGTTCTCCGCTCCACCAGAAACGCATCGACGCCTGCTGACTGCTTTTACGCAGGCTGCGTCGGCGGGAGACCTGGATTCTTTGGTCGCGATGCTTGCCGAAGATGCGATGTTGGTGACCGATGGCGGTCCCGAAGGCAGACGCGCCGCCGGCATCCGCAATCTCCATGCCCCACTCTATGGCGCCCGGAGGATCGCCTCGTTCATTTCGGCGACCGCCCGCAGCCTGGACCTGGTGGCCGAACTGCGCGAACTCAATGGCCAACCGGCGCTTGTTTTCTACCACGAGGACGCGCCCTTTGCGGCGCTCCTCCTCGCTATTACTGAGAACAAGGTCCATCGAGTCTTCTTCCATGCGGATCTACGTCGGCTCCGTTATCTGGGGCCGCGGAACGTGTAATTCGTCCGCTTTCCCCCGCGCGGGTCGGGGCTACGTTCCGATCCAGTTCTCCGTGAGATACGCCCGTTCGATAGGATGCACGATTTTGGCGACTGCTGCGTCGTTTAGGATGAATGCCGGTTCTCTCGAACAGTGCGACAATCCTCGTATTGGCACTGGCTAATGCTCTGGCACAGCCTTCAGATCCTCCCAGCTTCGAGGTTGCGTCCGTCAAAGCGCTGCCTCCGACGGACCTTCACGGTGCCGACTTCAAAGTCACTCCAACCAGCGTTTCCTTTCACGATTACCCTCTAGGCTTCATGGTCCGATGGGCTTATGGGCTCCACCCATATCAGGCCTTTGAAACCGTTGGACCGAATTGGCTTGAGCCTGGTCTGGGTTGCGTACGGTTCGATGTGATTGGTAAGGCCGATCATCCCGTGCCGCTTGAGCAGCTTCGCTTGATGCTGCGCACTCTGCTTGGGCAAAGACTAAACCTTTCGCTCCATCGCGGGACAAAGGAGATGACCGTGGCAGCGATCTCGGTCGGCAAAGACGGAGCGAAGATGCGTCTCTCCCAAGAGGGTGAGATGACGTTCAGTGCGGAGGGTGACCTTATGCATTTCAAGGGCGCTTTGGTTTCGCGGCTGGACGAATGGCTTTATTTTTTCGTGCCGTATCTGGTAGTCGATGAAACGGGGTTGCAAGGCCGTTATGACCTTGACTTGAACGTCATGCAATATCGAGATCTCGTGGATCCACCCGCGCCAGGCGGTCGCATTGATCTTGTGCCAGCGGTCAACAAGGCCCTCCAACCTCTCGGACTCAAGATGGAGTTGAGGCGGCGTTCGGTCGAGATTCTGATGATTGACCACGCCGAGAAGATCCCTATCGAGAACTGACGGTCAGCAGACTGCCTGGACACCAATCACTCGGCAAGAAAACGGCACAGAGATGCGCTTCGTAGCCATCAACGTGATTTCAAAAGGAGTCAGGGTCCTTTGTGCTGGATAAACGCGCGACTTCGGTAACAATCCCGGATCAGACCAGCACCCCGGCCAGGCAGTTTTAGCTTCTCCGCGAGCAATCGAGTTCTCCTGGACTGCTTCCACTGCGTTCTTGTGACTGCAAAAAGGGGTATAACATACATTGACTTTGGGCCGAGCGCCGAAACCGGGAAGCCTCGACGATGCCGCCTACGGGTTGTTTGACAAAGGCCTATTTGATCGATGGCGGAACCAAATCGTTCCGATGCGTGCCGTATCGTCCGATCTGGCGCACTTTCGCGCAACTCCGGCCGATCCCGAACGTCATTGGAACTGATGAGGTTACTCGTCGCCTCTGTAACAATCGTTTCGTGCTGCGCGCTCACCGCGAACGCCGCCGAATCGGACGCCCTGGCGATTTCCGCCAATATTCAGGCAAAACATATCCCGTTCGCGACGATTCTGGATCCAATCTACAATTCGTCCTCAGGCAACGCCATCGTCGGATATACGCGCTGCGGAGACTCCGCGCTGTGGACCGGCGCGTACCTCGCTGCCGAATCGTTCCGTTACAACGTTACCCAATCCGCCGATGCTCTGCAGAACGTCAAAGGCGCGCTGGCGGGTTTGAAAGCGCTCGCCGATCTCACGGGCGACAACCGCCTGGCGCGCTGCATCGTCCTGGCGAGTTCCCCTTTCGCCGCCGGCATTGCGAGTGAAGAGGCGAGCAATACGATTCACCAGAATCCGCCCTGGTTCTGGGTCGATAACACATCCCGAGATCAGATCGTGGGCGCATTTTTCGGCTTGGGAGTGGCGTACGACCTGGTGAACGACCCGGATGTAAAAAGCGGCGTCAGCGCTCTGGTGACGCGTCTCGCCGGATTTATCGCCCAACACCAATGGTCGCCGAATGACGACATCTCGAGCACATTTCTGGTCAGGCCCGAAGAACTGCAGATGCTGCTGCAAGTGGCGCGGCACGTGAATCCGTCCAACGCCATCAGCGGCCCGCTGATCGTCCCGCCGGTAAATGTGGGAGTCGAAGTGGACGTGAATAGCAATGGCTCCTACTTTAAGTTCAACCTGGATTACATGACCTTCTATCATCTGGTCCAGTTGCAGAATACGAGTGACAATCGAGGCGCGTATACAACAGTACGCAACTACACGGCATCCCACCAAAACCCGTTTTTCAACATGATCGACCGGGCGCTCAATGGACCCGATGACTCGCGCGACAACGAGACCCGGACCCTGCTCGATCAATGGCTGCAGCGCTCCAGGCGCGATTTCTCCGTCGACAATTCCGCCACCGTACAGGTGTGCGGCACGGAAGCGTGTCAGCCCATTCCGGTCCCGCGGCGGGTGCCCAACGAGTTCCTGTGGCAGCAGGATCCCTTTCAACTGGCCGGCGGGGGATCGGGAGTCATTGAAGGCTCCGGCGTCGATTACATTCTGCCCTACTGGATGGCTCGCTATTACGGTGTCATCAACGGCAGCAGCGGGATTCAATCCGCCGCTGCGCCGGGGATCGGTATAGCTTCCGGTTCCCTGGCTTCTTTGTACGGCCAGAACCTCGCATCGGGAACGTCGCGGGCAATGGCTGTTCCGCTGCCAACCTCTCTCGGCGGTATCGCGCTGGCGATCACAGATTCGAAAGGAGCACAGCAAAACGTGCCGCTGCTCTTTGTCTCGCCGGGGCAGATCAATTTCGAAGTGCCGGATGTCACCGCCTCCGGAGCGGCGAGTTTTGTGGTCAACGGCGGGTCGGCGCAGCAGAGCTTCACGGCCGTGGTTCAGCCCGTTGCGCCCGCTCTGTTCACCATGAGCGGAACCGGATCGGGAGTGGCCGCCGCTCTGGCCATCGCAGTCCCGGCAAGTAACCCGCAGTTGCAGATTCCCGTGCCGGTATTTCAATGCGGAAATCCGGCATGCGTCTCCGTCCCCATCGTTTTGGGCGTCGATCAGGCCGTATATCTGAGCTTCTACGGCACCGGCATCCGCAATGGCAGTTCTTTGTCGAACGTTTCGATGACCATCAATGGAACCAGTGTGCCGGTGCTCTATGCGGGTCCAGCACCGAATTTTGTGGGACTCGATCAGGTAAATGCAGGTCTCCCGGTATCCTTGCGCGGAAGCGGAGAGGCCAATGTAGTGTTGACGGTGGACGGCCAGGTCTCCAATATCGTTACGATCAACGTGCAATAGTGGGGCTGGGCTCGCCGGCTTTCCTGGTGATTGCCCCGGGATTGGTTGCCGTATTGGTTCCCTGGTGGATCTCCCATGGGGCGTCTGCAAACTGCTTTTCTGGGCTTCCAGCCTTTCCGTTAGTTCCGCGCCGACGTCCCGAGGTGGATCCCGCGTCTCACCTTTCGGAAGTGGTCCTCTGTGCGAAGGCCGCTGCTGCGATACGCTTTGCCTCTTCCAAAAGCGAGGTCTGCAGGCGAAGTGCGAAGGACGTGCTTGCCCGTACTCGCTACTTCGAGCAGATCACGCTGCCGGCTACCTGCGCGCTCGGGCACGAGGAGTTGCCGGCCATTGCGCCCGCGAAGGATATAAACAGCGTCGAGTCGATGAATGTGAGCGACGCAGCCGCGACGCGTACGCGCTCAGGCGTTCGGGGCGGCAATCCGTCTCCCACCGTAACCATACAGGGCGCCATCAGTGTCTGGCCGGCCTCGGCGCGGGCCCTCGTCGAAGTCATTGCCGCCATATTCAGGGTCCCAGAGAGCGACGGGTCCCCGCTGTATTGGGCGGTCACTTTCGCGCCGTCCTCGGTGAGCGTCAGGGCGCCGGTCGCGCCGCCGGTGGCGTACTGGTTCTGGCCATTGACGTGGTAGAGGGCCTCAACCTGGGTGCTGCACGAGTACTGGCCTGCCGGCATCCGCGCAGACGGCGCCGGCCTCGCGTCGACTGAGCGGACCGAACCGCCCTGCCGGTTTTGACAGCCGACCCAGAAGCTCGCCCGCGATTGCAACAACGTGCCGCACGCCCTCGCGTCAGACCGCAGGTCCCCCGTCAGGTTAAGGAAGACCATGCCCGCGTTGTAGCTCAGTGCGCCGGCCGTGACGGTCAGGCTCGCCGGGGAGCCCGTCTGCCTCCCGGGCCCCACCACGCAGAGGCTGGTGAAGCCGGGAATCGTCTGCCCCTTTTCGTGGATGGTCGGTGATGTGTCCGTCTCGGCGGAAAAGCGTAGTGTCTGCGTCAGGCCGTTCTGGTCGACATACGTCGAGGTCAGAGTGGTCCCGCTCTGCGCCAGTGTCAGTCGGGCGCCATCCTGAAAGCCGGCGGCATTCAAGAACTCGTTTCCCGACGGATTGTGCACTCCCTGAGCGCAGGTCGTGTAAGTCCCGATGGGAAAGCCGCTGGGGCCGGCGTCGTCGGCGGCCGTGGCGCCTGGGTTGTACGTGGGACGCGACTGGCAGCCCACTACGCCGGCGGCGAGCAGTGTGACGAAGCAGGTTCTTATGGCCGCTATCATTACCCAACCATTATGACTATGGCTTCTTGCGGAGCAACAACCACAGGACGAGGAGGGCGAGCAGCAACAGCAGGATCCACCACCATTTGGTCAGGATGCCGCCGGCCCCGCCCCCGCCGGCAATGGTCGCTACCGCCGTTGGCGGAATCAGATCGACGAACACTTTGGCCGCGGTATCGTCGCCAATCACGGCGACGTCCAGAGTGCAGGCATCGAACAGAGGACCCGCTTTCACGCCTGCCGCCGTACAGACTCCTTGCGCCTTCTCCCGGACGGCCGCTTCGAGATCACTGGCAAAGAAGGTTCGCGTCGGAGCGCCAATCTCCGTCTCGCCGCCGCAGGCGGACAGCATCGATGCCCGCGCCGGGACGCGCCAACTGTCGGCAAATCGGTGATAGAGGTCATCGAAGCTGAATGGGTTGTTCAACACGAAGTGGTCGCGCGTCTCGATCTGGTTGATGTTCCCATTGGCGTTGGCGATCAGTCCGTGCACCGCGGACGGCCACTTGCCGAGGCCGACGGAGACATCGATCCAGGAAGAGTTGACCGTGGCGCGCACCGAATCGCCGCCCTCGCTCGTGATCTGATAGACGTTGCCTTGCCGCGAGATGCCGACGCCGCTCCGGCAACTCGAGTGTCTGCCGTCATCGACAGGCGTGAGCTTGCCGTCGACGCGGATTCCCGCTGCCTGGTCGCGTGTCCCCGGCGACGCCAGGCAGATCGCGACATTGGTCGTTGCCGAACCGGGCGGCGACGGCCTTGTTGACCGTTGCGTTCGGCCAGGTTGGCGTACCCGACACCTGCCGCGTCTGTACCGAGAAGCCTGGATCGACCTCCGCCAGGGTGAAATCGCCCGCCGCCTGAAAGTCGTAGAACAAGCCGTTGAAGGTGCGCAGATGGGTGTCGCCGATGGTGGAGGCGGCGGCGCAGTTCGAGGTTGCGCCGCCGGCGATGCTCTCCTGGAAGATGACCGCCGGTCCGGGCGCCGTCGCCGTCGGAGCGGTCGGCCCGAAGCTGAGGTTGTTCTTCTCGGCAGTGAAACCTTGCGCCACGCAGTTGGGCGCGGTGGTGCCGCCATAGATGATCTCGATGCGCGTGTTGGCCGAAGCTCCCGCGTTGAAGCTGGCGGTGCCGCCGCCCCGAGCTGTCGCCGCCGTCGCCGAAGATGTTGAACTCGGCGATGGTCCAGGCGGTCGAGGCCGCGACGGCGTTGTCGCCGCTGGTCTTGTAGACGGTGGTAGGCCCCGTCGACAGGGCGACGCCGTCGCCGGTCGAAGTGGCGGTGCCGTTGAAGGTCCAGTTGGCCATGTTGGTGATCGGCTGGCTGGGCACCGACACGGCGTTGGTGCTGTTCTTCCAGCAAGAAGTCCTCCATAGAGAGGGATCTGGTTCCAGCCCTGGCCCGTGGGACAGTTTGCGTTGTAGCTGACGAGCCAGTACTGCATGGACGCGGCGCCCGCGCCGCTGCCGCGTGTTCCAATAAATCCATTGCTCCCAGGCCTGTGCAACTTGGGAGCCCGGTGCAGGCGGTGGTGCCGCTGAAGAAGTCGGTGTTGATCTGGAGCGTATAAGCGTTGGCGATCGAGGGTCCCGTGTTTCCGATGGGGCCGCTCTCGCTGGTCACGTTGGTGACGTTCTCGAAGTGCCCGATTGCCTGGGTGATGTGACCCGAAGGTGCTTGTGCCGCGATGTCGTTGTTGTTCCCGACCACGGCGGGGCGTGGGCCGTGGCGCGGTGGCGCTGGGATATTCGGCGCTTTCACGCAGGGAACCTCCTGCCACTCGGTGTTGGGATAGGCGGCGTTGAAGCACCCTTTCCTCGGCGTTTCCTTGCTCATCATGGAGGAGTTCCAATCCTTTCGGCGCTGGGCTTCCTCGGGTGATACCTGCTCATTCGCGGCGGCGGCCGCGTCGGGTTTGGGCGCCTGGGGCGCCGCAAAGGATGCGTGGGCGTACAAGAGCGCGCTGAGAAATGGCGCCGGGGATCCGAGATAAAGCATCTTCATGGTTTCCCCTCCTTGCGTAAATAGTGACCATGTCACTGAATTCGTTACAAAGTCGCCCCCCAAGCCTGCCGGATAAGCAGTACTACCGGCCTTTCGCTTGACATGATCGTTCGGGGCTTTAGTCGGATCGCGCCGCCTGGAGAATGTCCCAACGGTTAGGGGCGGTGGCACAAGGCTGGCCCTCCTTCTTGTGTCACCGCAACTAGAATTCTATTTGCCGCGCTCTCTCAGACACTTCGACCTCACCATTTCAGACTTTCCCCTCTTCGAATGCTATACCGGAGTTGCCGTGTGCCTTGTAACCATCTTCTTCGACAGACCGGCGGAACTCGAAACTTCGTCAGCAATAAACAATTCCTGCGTCACCCAAATCCACTGCGTCTCCGTAACCCAAATCAATCCAATGACTTGCTTGCGCACCGCAAATCCCACCGCATTGCGAATCCTGCGTCACCCGACCGCAAATCCACCAACCCCTCATGGATTTCACACCTATTTATCCAAAATAGTTGTGGATTTTTACGACAAACAGGTCTTATACTATGGCTTAGAGCAGTGAATCCAATACTGGTAAGGAGGGGAGAGTTGATCAACTCATCCACCACCCGTCCGAAGGTCACCATCGACGGCAACGAAGCAGCCGCTTACGTCGCGCACAAGACCAACGAAGTCATCGCCATTTATCCCATCACGCCTTCATCGCCCATGGGCGAATGGGCGGACCAGTGGTCCGCCGAGGCAGAAGAATATCTGGGGCACCGTGCCGAAGGTGATCGAGATGCAGAGCGAAGGCGGAGCCGCCGGCGCCCTGCACGGCGCGTTGCAGGCCGGAGCGCTGGCCACGACCTTCACCTCGTCGCAGGGCCTGCTGCTGATGATCCCCAACATGTACAAGATCGCGGGCGAGCTGACCCGCACGGTATTCCACGTCGCTGCCCGCGCCCTCGCCGCCCAGGCGCTGTCGATCTTCGGCGATCACCAGGACGTGATGGCCGCGCGCCCCACCGGCTTCGCGCATGCTGTCCTCGAACTCGGTGCAGGAAGTCGATGGACATGGCGCTGATCGCGCACGCCGCCACGCCTGGAATCGCGCATTCCGTTCCTGCATTTCTTCGACGGCTTCCGCACCTCGCACGAAGTCGCCAAGATCGAGCAGCTTGAGCCGAGGACGATATGCGCGCCATGATCGACGACGAACTGGTGCGCGCCCACCGCGACCGCGCCCTGTCGCCCGACCATCCGGTGCTGCGCGGCATCGGCGCAGAATCCCGACGTCTACTTCCAGGCGCGCGAAGCCGGTCAACTCCTTACTACCTGGCCTGCCCGACCATCGTGCAGAACGTGATGGACAAGTTCGCGAAGATCGTCGGCCGCCAGTATCACCTGTTCGACTACGTGGGCGCGCCCGATGCCGAGCGCGTCATCATCATGATGGGATCGGGCGCAGAAGCGGCGCACGAGACCGTCGACAGCCTTGCTGGCCGCAGGGCAAGAAGGTCGGCGTGCTCAAGGTGCGGCTCTATCCGGCCGTTCTCCGTCGAGACACTTCCTGGCGGCGCTGCCTGCCACCGTGAAGACCATCGCCGTACTCGACCGCACCAAGGAGCCGGGCGCCATCGGCGAGCCGCTCTATCTGCGACGTGATCACCGCGTTGGCCGAAGGCTTCCGCGGCAGCTCCGTGCCAACTTCCCGAAGGTGATCGGCGGACGCTACGGCCTGTCCTCCAAGGAATTCACGCCGGCGATGGTCAAGGGCGTCTTCGACGAGCTGACCAAGCCCGCCCCCAAGAACCACTTCACCATCGGCATCAACGACGACGTCACGCACACCAGCCTGGACTACGATCCCGACTTCTCCACCGAAGAACCCGGCACCGTCCGCGCGCATGTTCTACGGCCTGGGCGCCGACGGCACCGTGGGCGCGAACAAGAACTCCATCAAGATCATCGGCGAAGAGACGGACAACTACGTGCAGGGCTACTTCGTCTACGACTCCAAGAAGTCGGGCGCGGTGACCACTTCGCACCTGCGCTTCGGCACGAAGCCGATTCGCTCCACCTACCTGATCACCGCGGCCAACTTCGTCGCCTGCCACCAGTTCGGCTTCATGGAGCGGCTCGACGTGCTGAAGTGCGCCGAGCCGGGCGCGATCTTCCTGCTCAACAGCCCGTTCGGCCGCGACGAAGTCTGGGACCACCTGCCGCGCACAGTGCAGCAGCACATCATCGACAAGAAGCTGAAGTTCTACGTCATCGACGCGTTACGAAGTGGCGCGAGCAGACCGGCATGGGCGGCCGCATCAACACCGTCATGCAGACCTGCTTCTTCGCCATCAGCGGCGTGCTGCCGCGCGAAGAGGCGATCGCCGCCATCAAGCACGCCATCGAGAAGACCTACGGCAAGCGCGGCGAGAGCGTCGTGCGCAAGAACTATGCCGCCGTGGATGCCGCGCTCGACCACCTGCACGAAGTGAAGGTCCCGACGGCCGTCACTTCGCAGTTCGACATCCGGCCCGTCGGTTCCCGCCGAATGCGCCCGAGTTCGTGCAGCGACGTCGACGGCCCGATGATCGCCGGCGAAGGCGACGATCTGCCGGTCAGCGCCATGCCGATCGACGGCACCTTCCCCACCGGCACCACGCAGTGGGAGAAGCGCAACATCGCGCTCGAAATTCCGGTGTGGGATCGAGGAGCTCTGCATCCAGTGCGGCAAGTGCGTGATGGTTTGCCCGCACGCCGTGATTCGCGCCAAGGTTTACGATTCTCGCGACGTCGAAGGCGCGCCCGACAGGCTTCAAGTCCGTGCCTGCCCAGCTGGAGGGAATTCAAGGACCTGAAGTACACCCTGCAGGTCGCGCCGGAAGATTGCACCGGCTGCAGCCTGTGCGTCGAGGTCTGCCCGGCCAAGAGCAAGAGCGAAGTCAAGCACAAGGCCATCAACATGGTGGCGCAGCCGCCGCTGCGCGAAGCGAAGCACGACCAACTGGGACTTCTTCCTGAAGATTCCGCGAGACCGAGCGCGCCGCGCTCGCTCACGCCCAGGTGAAGGACGTCGCAACTGCTGGAGCCGCTGTTCGAGTTCTCCGGCGCCTGCTCCGGCTGCGGTGAGACCCCGTACATCAAACTGATGACGCAGCTGTTCGGCGACCGCACGCTGATCGCCAACGCCACCGGCTGCTCCTCGATCTACGGCGGCAACCTGCCGACCACGCCTTACTGCGTCAACAGCGAAGGGCGCGGCCCGGCCTGGTCGAACTCGCTGTTCGAAGACAACGCCGAGTTCGGCATGGGCATGCGCCTGGCCGTCGACAAGCAGAATGAATATGCGCGCGAACTGGTGTGGAAGCTCGGCTTCCGAGATTGGCGAAGAGCTGGCGCAGTGCCACTCCTCAACGCCGACCAGTCGACCGAGCCCGGCATCTTCGCGCAGCGCGAGCGCGTGAAGGCGCTGAAAGCCAAACTCGCCGGCATCGACAGTCACCGGCAGCCCGCGACCTGCTGGCCGTGGCCGACGCGCTGGTGAAGAAGAGCGTGTGGATCATCGGCGGCGACGGCTGGGCTTACGACATCGGCTACGGCGGACTGGACCACGTGCTGGCCTCCGGCCGCAACGTCAACATCCTGGTGCTCGATACCGAGGTCTACTCCAACACCGGCGGCCAGATGTCGAAGTCCACGCCGCGCGGCGCGGTGGCCAAGTTCGCGGCCGGCGGCAAGCACGGTCGGCAAGAAAGACCTGGCCATGATGGCGATGAACTACGGCAGCGTGTACGTGGCGCGACATCGCGATGGGCGGCAGCGACATGCCAGACGATGAAGGCGTTCCTCGAAGCCGAGGCCTACGACGGGCCGTCGCTCATCATCGCCTACAGCCACTGCATCGCGCACGGCTACGACATGGTGCACGGCTCGATCAGCAGAAGGCCGCGGTGAACTCCGGCCACTGGCCGCTGTTCCGCTACAACCCCGACCTGGTGGCGCAGGACAAGAATCCCTTCCAGCTCGATTCGCGCGCCCGCTAGCATTCCGCTGAAGAAGTACATCTACAACGAAACGCGCTACACCATGCTGGTCAATAGCAATCCGGATGAAGCCAAGAAGCTGCTGGTGCTGGCTCAACAGGATGTTGCCGCCAAATGGAAGCTATACGACTACATGGCTCACGAGCCGGTGAATGGCGCGGAGGTGAAGAAATGATCGATCTCAGCAAAACCATCGACCTCTCCACGAACTACCTCGGATTGAAGTTGAAGAATCCGCTGGTCGCCTCGTCCTCGCCCATGTGCGAGGACGTGGGCAACATCCGGCGCATCGAAGACGCGGGAGCAGCCGCTGTGGTGCTGCACTCGCTGTTCGAAGAGCAGATCACCCTCGAGAACGATGAGCTCGATATGCAGATGCGCAATTCCGCCGAAGTCTCGGCCGAATCCAGCTCCCACTTCCCCGACCTCATCCATCGCGTGATGGGCCCGGAGCAGTACCTGGCCCACATCGCCAAATGCAAGCACGCGGTGAAGATTCCCGTCATCGCGAGCCTGAACGGAACCACCCGCGGCGGATGGCTCAGCTATGCCAAACAGATGGAACAGGCGGGCGCCGATGCGCTGGAGCTCAACATCTATTTCATTCCCGTCGATCCCGACGTTTCCGGTGAGCAGGTGGAACAGCGCTACGTAGATCTGGTAAAGGCCATCAAGGAGCAGGTGAAGATTCCGGTTGCGGTGAAACTCGGACCGTACTTCAGCTCCCTGTCGAACGTGGCGCGCAAGCTGGATGGCGCTGGCGCAGACGGCCTCGTGCTCTTCAATCGCTTCTACCAGCCCGACTTCGATCTGGAGTCGCTCGAAGTGGTTCCCAACCTGATCCTCAGCAACTCGCACGAACTGCTGCTCAGGCTGCATTGGATCGCGGTGCTCTATGGCAACGTGAAGGCCGACCTCGCCCTCACGGGCGGAGTCCACAGCGCTACCGACGTGATCAAATCGATGATGGCGGGAGCCAAAATCGCCATGATGACCTCGGCGCTGCTCAAGCGGGGAATCAGCTTCCTCGACACCATCGCTACCGAACTCCTCATCTGGATGGGAGAGCACGAGTACGATTCCATCAAGCAGATGCAGGGAAGCATGAGCCGCAACGCCGTCCCCCAGCCCGGAGCCTTCGAGCGCAACAACTACATGAAGGTCCTCAGCTCCTACGCGACGCGCTAATTGGTATTTGAGTTAGGTGGGGCAGGCCCTTTGGCCTGCCAGGTTTACCGCACCTTGAACTTATTCGCCAGTGCGGCCAGCTTGTCTTCCATCGATGGCTGCTTCTCAGGCGCTTTCTGAAAGTTCTTACGCTTGGGCTCGGCCGGTGCTGCCTCGAGCGCCTTCATGCTGAGCGCGATCCGCTTCGCCTTCGCGTCCGCGTTCATCACCTGAACCTTGACGATCTGGCCCACCTTCACTACCTCGCTAGCCTCTTTGACGAAGCGGTGGGACAGTTCGCTCACGTGCACCAGCCCGTCCTGATGGACGCCGATGTCGACGAACGCGCCGAACCGCGTCACATTCGTGACCACGCCTTCGAGCACCATGCCAGTGGTCAGGTCGGCGATCTCCTTCACATCGTCGCACCACTTCGGCGCTACGAATTTCTCGCGCGGATCACGCCCCGGCTTCCGCAGCTCTTCGCGGATATCGCCCAGGGTGTACATCCCCACCTTCTCCGTGGCGAAGCCTTCCAGCTTTACCTTCTCCACCAGTTCCGGCTTGGCGATCAGGTCGTTCACCGAAACACCCAGGGACCCGGCGATCTTCTCCACTACGGGGTACGATTCCGGATGCACCGCCGTCATGTCCAGCGGGTTTTCGCCGCCGCGAATGCGCAGGAAGCCCGCCGCCTGCTCGAAAGTCTTCGGACCGAAGCCGGAAACCGCCGTCAGTTCGACGCGCGATTTGAAGCGCCCCTTCTCATTGCGGTACTCCACGATCTTCAAGGCGGTGCGCTCGGTAATGCCTGCCACGTATCGGAGCAGAGCCCACGATGCCGTATTCAGATCGACGCCAACGCGGTTGACGCACGATTCCACCGTGGCTTCCAGGCTCTGCTTGAGGCGACGCTGGTCCACGTCGTGCTGGTATTGCCCCACGCCGATCGATTTCGGGTCCACCTTCACCAGCTCCGAAAGCGGATCCTGCAAACGCCGCGCAATGGAGATGGCGCCGCGAATGGTGAGGTCGAGATCGGGAAACTCCTGTCGCGCGATCTCGCTGGCGGAGTACACCGACGCGCCCGATTCGCTCACCGACACGCTGAA
Source organism: uncultured Solibacteraceae bacterium (assembly GCA_963815475.1). GTDB lineage: Bacteria > Acidobacteriota > Terriglobia > Bryobacterales > Bryobacteraceae > Sulfopaludibacter. The sequence goes on from CAWFHD010000003.1 coordinate 7,172,742, forward strand.
GATCTTCGTCAGGTTGGCCTGCCGCAGGAAGTCCTGGACCAACGCCGCCGTCTCGCGCGATGCCGTGCCGTTGCCGATCGCAATGGCCTGCACGTTATGGCGCGCGATCAGCGACGCCAAGGTCTTGATAGACCCGGCCAGATCGTTCTTCGGCTCGAACGGGTAGATGACCGAGTTCTCCAGGAATTTGCCGGTATCGTCCACGACGGCGATCTTGCAGCCCGTGCGAATTCCCGGGTCGAGCGCCAACACCGTGAGCATACCGGCGGGCGGCGACAGTAACAGATTCTCCAGATTCTCGCGGAAGACCTTGATGGCTTCCTCATCCGACCGGTCTTTCAACTCCAGCCGAACCTCTGTCTGAATGGAGGGATTGAGCAGGCGCTCGTACGAATCTTCCACAGCGTCCTGCAAGTGAGGCGTCCATTCTCCCGGCGCGCGAATCACGCGCGATTGCAGCCACGTGATGGGCTTCTCCTGTTCGAGTTCGATCTCGAAGGTGAGAATGCCTTCCTTGGCGCCGCGGCGGATGGCGAGCATGCGGTGAGAGGGAATCTTCGACGCCGGTTCGCTGTACTGCGCGTACATCTGGAACTTGCCTTCCGGATCCTGCACGCCTTCGATGGCGCGGCTGGTCACGCGGCCGTCCGCCATCATCATGCCGCGCACCGATTTGCGGAACTCGGCATTTTCGCTGACCCATTCGGCGATGATGTGGCGCGCGCCTTCGAGCGCTTCCTTCGCCGATTCCACACCCTTTTCCGCGCTCACGAACGTGCCGGCGAAGTCGGCCAGAGGCGCGCCGGCCTGCTGGTCCCAGAGGAACTGCGCCAGCGGTTCCAGGCCCTTGTCGCGCGCGATGGAGGCCTTGGTGCGCCGCTTCGGTTTGTAGGGAAGATAGAGATCTTCGAGCTCGGTCTTTTCCAGAGTGGCTTCGATGCGCGCCTGCAACTCGGGCGTCAGTTTGCCCTGCTCCTTGATGGATTCGAGAATGGTCTCTCGGCGATCTTCCAGTTCGCGGAAATACTCCAGCTTTTCCTGGACGTCGCGAATCTGGACTTCGTCCAGATTGCCCGTAGCTTCCTTGCGATAACGCGCGATAAAGGGAACGGTGCCGCCTTCATCCAGCAAGGCAATGGTGGCGACCAGACTCTTCAAGGAAATGTTCAACTGCTTCGAGATATGCAGAAGGACAGCGGTAGAAAGTGTCTTAAGTTCAGTCATCCTGTGGCACTTTTTATGATGACACGGAGGCTACGGGTTCAGGTACTTCACGAAGAGGACGGAGTTGCCTTTCTCGTTGTAGAGCAACTCGTCCACCAGATTCCGCGTCATCAGGATTCCGAAGCCTCCGGGGCGGCGGCCCTCTTCGGCGCGGATTTCGACGTGCTTGATGGGGGAATCGTCGGGGTTGGAAATGGCGGCGTGGGGCAGCAGGTCCAGGGAAAATCCCCTGCCCGGGTCATGAATGTGAACAATCAAGGAACGCGCCGTGCGGAGCAGGGAAACCCGCACGCGCTTCTTCGGGTTGCACCTTCCGCCATGCTCGATGGCGTTCATCAGCAGTTCTCGGAAGGCGCCTGTTACGTCGTCGCGCGACTGTTGGTTCAGATCCGCCGCCAGTTCGCGGAGGAATTGCGTGGTGCGTTCTGCCGCGTCCATTTTGCAGCGGACGTCGAGCGAGATCCACTCCGGCCGCGCCGAGACTACCTTAATATCGTCCTGCCATGAGCTGGAATCGAGCGCCTGTGCCACCATTTCCAGGAGCGAATTCTCCGCTCCAGGCTGGTGCACGTAGCAGTATGCCCGCTCCTTGATCGCGCCTACCACGCGCTGCGGATCCTGTCCTCCGGTCACGATCACGCGGGCTCCGGGCTGGATCGCCCGTACCTTGCGTACTAGTTTCAGGCCGTCGAAGCCGTTGGCGCTTTGCCCCGCCACCACAACGTCAAATGGCGCGTTTCTAAGCTTTTCCAGAGCCTCGTGGCCGTCCTGGACTGACTGGATCTGGCGGTCGTCGCGCCTGAGAAGCCCGGTAAGGAGTTCCTGGACGGCGGGGTCTGAGTCGATGAGCAGGAGAGCGTGGGAACTCACTACAGCCCCAGGATACCAGAGTGGGCCGGAAGGCTTTCGCACGGTTGCTTGTAAAGGGGTGTAACCTGAATCCGAGGGGGCGCATCCATGCTTCTGATGAACCATTTGGCAGGGGCCCGTCGTGTATTTGTGCTGCTGACTTTAGCCGGCGGCGTTGTATCGGCGCAGATCTATCCTCCAGGCGGCTATCCGCCCGGCGGCTATCCCGGCGGCGGCTATCCTCCGGGCGGCTATCCTCCCGGCGGCTACCCCGGCGGTGGCTATCCGGGCGGCGGCGGCATCCCGATGCCGGGGCGCACCTCCAAAGGCAAGCCAGACACCTCCACCAAAGGGCAGCCGCTGCCCAACTTCCGCGGGAAGATGAAGCAGATGGATGCCAAGACCATCACGCTGGCGCTTGACGACGACCGGATGCTGATCTTTAAGCGAAACGACAAAACCAAATTCTTCAAGGGCGGCGACGAGATCAAGAGTCCGAAATTCAACGAAGGCGACCAGATCTCGATCGAAGGTCCCGAGGACTCCACCGGAAGCATGGTCGCGGTCAACGTCTACTGGGAGAAAGCTGCCGCGGGCGCGGCCACGCAGACCTCGCATAAGGATGGCAATGATAAGGAAGAGGGTCCGGTAGTCGACACCTGGAAGGATGCGCCGAAGGATGCGCCGAAGGACAGTAAGGCCGATTCCGCCAGTGCGGGCGCGCCCGATCGTCCTGCCACTTCGGCGGCCCCGCCTCCCTCGGTCGCGTCCGACGACCCCGGTCGTCCTCGCCTGCAGCGCGGTAAGCCCGCCGATGCGGCTCGTGAGCACGCGCCCGATCCACCGGTCCAGCAGGCCGAAGCTAATGTTCCGCCGCCTTCCATCACGCGCGATGCTGCCAACCCGGCGGGCGCATTACCGCCTCCCGGAACGAACGACGGGCCACCGGTTTTCCGCGAGTCCGAAGATGCGCGCGCGCCCGTTGTGCGGCAGGGTGACGACCTGATTCGCAAAGCCACCGACGCGGCGCTCGATTTCACCGAGAACCTCCCCAACTACGTCTGCACGGAAATGATCGCACGCTACGCCAGCGAGTCGCAGAAGCCCAACTGGCAGCCGATCGATGTGATTAGCGCCGAAGTGCTCTACGACGATCACAAGGAGACCTACCGCAATCTGACCAAGAACGGGAAGAAGGTAGACAAGAAGATGGAAGAGATGGACGGCTCATGGTCCACCGGCGAATTCGGCACGGTGCTGATCAATCTCTTCTCACCTGCCACGGCGGCGAATTTCCACTATAAAAAGGACTCGCGCTCCGGCGGTGTGCTGGCCAAGGTCTACGATTACGACGTGGACCATCGCCATTCCAACTGGAACATCTCGGTAGGCGGGCAGAGTTACATGCCGGCGTACAAGGGATCGATCTGGATCGACCCGGCGACGTCGCGCGTGCTGCGCATCGAAATGCAAGCGTACGGATTCCCCGAGGAGTTTCCGGACGACCACGTGGAATCGGCCATCGACTACGAGTACACACGGCTGGGCGACGCCAAGCAGTATCTGCTGCCGGTGCATTCCGAGAATCTGGCCTGCCAGCGCGGCACCAGCATGTGCACCCGCAACGCCATCGATTTCCGCAACTACCACAAGTACACGGGCGAATCGACCATCACGTTCGGCAAAGAGAAGTAAGAAACTCTGCTTTTCAGGTGTGAAACTCTTATTGCGGCGTGGTGTCTAATCGTACGTGGCCGCACGTATTCGTGGTGTCGGACTGGCTCTGATTCTACTCGGAATCGGCTGGTACGGAATCTGGTTCCGCTGGGACTCCACGCGTAATTGGAAACCCGTCGACATGCCTGTGTCGCTCGCGCCCGGCCACCTGCGGACACCCGAATTCGAGATCAACCTGCGAAGCGCCTATCGAATCGATTTCGCGGCGACTAGTGGGTTCGGCCACTTGGAGGGTTCGAATTATCAATATTGCCTTCCCAATCTCGGCATTTCCTGGATGCTCTCCCATCGTGGGCGCGTGATCGCCCAAGGCGCGAGGCAAGACTGCGACGGTCTGGGCAAGTTTGAAGCCGATAGCGGCAAGTACGTTCTCGACGTGTGGGTGCCTCGGGACGGCAGAGCCTTTAATAATCGCGGCCCTCGATTGACCATTGGCGAGTTCGGAGGCTTGCGGGAGGATTCCTCCAACCAGGGGTTTCTGGCCTACTGGAATCTGATCATGCTGACATTGTTGGGGGTTGCCGCAATCGTCTGTTTTGAACTCCGCCGACGGTACGCGAAGTTCGACTCTGCTTTCCGGGATTGGCCGCTGACTCTCCCTGGTTCTCGACCTTCGCCGCGGCTAACGGGCGTTAGAGCCCGGCTCGGGGCGTTCGTTGTGCGAAGGCCCGCCGCAGTTCCTCGTCCTCTCACCAGCCTCTCTTCGATCTCGTTGGTGGTGGTCTTTGCCCTTCCGCTGCCGACTATATTGCTGTGGATTACCGCCAACCCCCACATGATTCCCGTCGGCTTCAAGGTGCGGCTGATGAGCGCGGATGTGATCGGGCGACCGAGTCCCGGCATCCAGCCCATTCTCGTCCAGGTGACACTCGGACAGCCGTTGGTCCGTGGACAATCGCGGTCGGAACCGGGCATCTACGTCAATCGGAGACTCGTTTCCGGGAGTGATCTCGAGACGGTCTTGCAGAAGGAACTGAACCTGCGTCCTCCCAAGTGGCCAGTCTATCTGGAAGGAGACTCCAACATGGAATGGAAACGCGCCGTGGACGTGATTGCGGTCGTCCACAATCTGCACGCCCAAGTGGTCTTGCTTACCCCGAAGCGGCATTGACGAAACATTCTCCCTGCTCAACCCGCAATCCGGGATAGTCGCCAGACTCTGGTACCTCCCGCGGCGGTCAGGCCAACACCGGCGTTCCACTTCGCGTGTAACGTTCGCCCATCACGAATCACAAATACTCAGCGCCAACTCATAGAGTCTGGCACAGAAAGGAATTCTCAATGGCTTTACTTCTGAAATTCACGCGCAAAGCCCTGACAAACGTCGACGACCCCGCGGGCCGCTGGCAGTTTGAAGGAGGCTCAGTCACACAAGACAACAAACCGGTAGCCAACTACGCGAGTATCAAGCGCGTTACATTCCATGGGACCGATCAGGACAATCAGAATTGCGCATCGGTTACCACGACCATCTTCTTTCTCGGCGCCCATCCACCTGAGTCAATCACGCTGGAAGGCGCCCACGATTTCAACTCGGGCAACGAGACTGGAAGCGTCAGTGCCGCATCGAACACACAATCTGCTCACATCGGTAAGCAGTATACCCGTACCGGGGCCTCGGACCTCGTCCACATCGGCTAGCGCACGGTGGCGCCGGTGGTCCTGCCGCCGGCGATCTCCTCCGCCAGGTGGTTCGGAGGTTGCCCGGGTACAGATTCGAAGCAGGCCGTCGGCGCCACAGGGATCGGAACTGTTGGGCCCCTCCCGAGAGTCGGACCACACTATAATGGCGCTGGAGAAAGGCGCCATGCAGCCGACGCGATTGCGAACGATTCGATTGGCGCTCCTCACGATGGCGCTGGTGGGCGCGCTGGCAGGTTCCGGAATTAAGCGACCGGATGGCCGCGAGGTTGCCACCTCCGAAATCGATGCCACAGTCGCGCGATTGATGGACGCAGCTCATGTCACAGGGGCGGGCATCGCCATCTTTCACGATGGCCGAATCGCGTACCTCAAGACCTACGGGTACCGCGACACCGAGAAGCGATTGGCTCTATCTCCGAACTCCGTGATGACCGCGGCCTCGCTCAGCAAATCGGCCTTCGCCACAATGGTGATGCATCTGGTGCAGGAAGGGACACTCGACCTCGACAAGCCGATCGCCCAGTACCTTCCCAAGCCGCTTGCCGAATATCCGAGATATCAAGACCTTAAGGGAGATGACCGCTACAAGAAGCTCACTCTTCGCATTCTGCTGAGCCACACCAGCGGCTTTCCCAATTGGCGCGCCTTTGAGGAGGATCGGAAACTCAAGATTCACTTCGAGCCCGGCACGCGTTATGCCTACTCCGGTGAGGGCATCGACCTCGCTCAAATGGTGGTGGAGAGCGCGACCGGCCAATCCGCCGCGGTGCTGATCGACAAGACACTTTGCCGGCCCTTGCGTATGACTCGCACCAGTATGGTTTGGGAACAGCGATTCGAAGACGATTTCGCGAATGGCTACGACGAGTATGGGCGGTCGCTCGGGCCGGAGAAGCGCTCCACTGCCGATGCCGCGGGGTCTATGCAGACCACACTGCAAGATTACGCGACATTCCTGAGCGCGGTGATGCGCCGGCAGATCCTCGATACCCGAACTACCGGCAAAATGTTAGCTCCCACAATCGACATACATTCCGCGCATCAGTTTCCATCCCTGGAAGACAAGACCACTACCGCCCATGACCCGATTCGTCTGCGTTATGCAGTGGGCTGGGGGCTTTACTCGTCGCCCTACGGCAAGGCCTTCTTCAAAGAAGGGCATGACGAAGGCTGGAGGCATCTGGCGCTCTGCTTCAACAATGGCAGCGGCATCCTGATCATGACGAACAGCTCCAATGGAGAGGGAGTGTTCAAGCCGATTATGGATTCGATCCTGGGGCCGACTTCGTTTCCATTCGACTGGGAGAACTATACTCCGTACAACCTGCTTCCTCCGCTGCCGAAATTGAAGGAGCACAAAACGGTCACCCTTACCTCGGAGCAGTTGAAGCGCCTTGCCGGCCGGTACGCGCTAGGCAAAGACGCGGTTCTCACGGTCACTGAGGAAAATGGCCACTTGTTCATTCAGGAAAACGACGAACCGAAACAGGAGTATCTTGCGGAAAGTCCGCTGGACTTCTATTCGGCAGCTTCCAGCGACGAATGCTCCTTCAAGCAAGAGGGCACAGGTCCAGCGCAGGTTCTGGTGCTGCACGTCGATGGTAAAGATCTCGAACTCAAACGTGTGCCGTAGCTACGGCTTTTGGGGATCGTCTGGAAGATCGATTAGCACGACGTGTGAATTGCCGCGCTGCCGGTCAAACACAATGTTGCCGTCGGGATTGATATCGAAACTGCGAACGGCGCCGGCGTTGTTGAGACGCATCAGTTCCGTGCTCTTCATAGTCGCCAGATCGAGCAGCCACAGACTCTGCTCCGAGGGCAGTCCCTGCATGTAGACCAAACCGGAACCGTTGGCTAAGAAGCGTGCGCGCACACCTTCGCGGAGCACTTGGATGGACGGTAGCTTTACCGGAGTTCCATCCGGGCGAACGGCCAGCAGGGGGGCGAAGAAGCCCACGTTCTCACCGGCATATACGATCAGGTTCCCCGACGGCGACCAAACCGGGTTCGATGCCTCCCCTGTGGTGAGCCGAACCGGCGCGCCCCCGGCCACCGGAATCTTGAAAACCCCCGGACTATTGGTGTCGGTTCCTCCCGTGACAATCCACTGCCCGTCACGCGACCAGTCAGCCGCTCCACTGATGTCTATGGACTCTCCGAGTGGCCGCAGTTCATTGCCCTCGGAAGTGGCGAGGTGCAGCGTCAATTTCCCACCGCGGCGAAGCACGATTGCCACGTGCCGCCCATCCGCCGAAACGGCCGGAGGATTTAGTAGCGCGCCATCGGAGCCTTTCCAAATCTCCGTGGTTTGGCCGTCCTGGTAGCGCCACAGCCCGTCGCCCGTGCCGCGGGAGGATAAATAGAACAGCGATGTTCCGCTGAAGCGCGGGCCCAAGGCTCTCACCGTGCCCACCGGGTACGGCTTTGCATCCCGTTCTTCCGCCACTCGATTCAAGATCGGCACGCTCCACAAGCTCGGGATCGGGCTCGCTTCGGTAGCCACCAGGTGGCGGCCATCGGCGCTGGCGGCAACGGAGACATACTTCTCCAAACCGAAGCTGATCCGGTGAGTGGTCTTGCGGCTCACGTCGAGCGCCCACAGCCAAGGCCCCGAACCATCCCGATCGCGGGCCACGTATACTACCGTCCGCTTGTCCAGAGGAGCCGGAGAACTCACTTCGCTGTTGTGCTGAGTGAGCCGTTCAGGCGCTCCCCCATCGGGAGAAATGCGCCACAGATCCATCTGGCTGGTGGTGACAAACCCTCGCACGAAATAAATCCACTGCCCGTCCCGGGACCAGACTGGATAGTGATTGTGGAAACCCGGCTTGTCTATGAGTATCTGACGCGGGCTGGCGCCGGTGCGATCCGTGACAAACATCGGGTCACCGCCGTCGGCGGTGTGATAGACGAGGCGATTCCCATCAGGCGACCATGCCACATTCCATGGCGGCGTCTTGACCGGACTGCTGGCCATGAACACCCTAGGCGCGCCGCCCATGAGGGGAACGATGCGCAGCGGCGTGGTGACGTCTGCGTCGTGGAACCAGACCTGAGAACCATCGCCGGAAAAACCCAGGGCGCGCACCAAACCATCCAGGTTTCCCGTTTTTCCTTGTGTGAGATTGACCGCGCTTCCGGTCCCCACCTGGGTGACCCAAATATCCAAGGGGCCGCTGCGGTTCGAGAGAAATGCTACAAACCGTCCGTCCGGGGAGATAGCGGCATCTCGCTCCACACCCTCAAAGTCGGTTAGCCGCGTGAATTTGGCGTTGACGAGCGGATTCACTTCGGCGGCCGATGGGCGGTGAGCCAGCCATCCAGTGACTCCGCCTGCTGCCAGCAACAGTGCGGCGGCCGGGAGCCAATGCACTCTCCTGCGTCGTCCGATCACTACAGGCAGGGCTGGATCGCCCGCTTTTGGCCGCACCTCCGATTTCGCAGCCCACAAGAGCTCGCTTCTTACGTCGGCCGCCGTCTGCCAACGCTCTTCGGGATCCAGCGCCAGACACCGCTCGATCACGTGGGCGAGTTTCTCCGGGAGTTGTTCCACCGATGGCTTCTCTCCGTTCAAGCAACGCTTTCCCGTAGCCATCTCATGCAGCAGCAAACCCAGCGCGTAAATATCGGTACGCGTGTCGCACTCGTTGCCTTCGCGTTGCTCCGGTGCCATGTAGGCCGGCGTTCCCATCACCACGTTCGGACCGGTGAGGTTTGCATCTTGCGAACACTTCGCCAGTCCGAAATCGAGCACCTTGACGCCCGCCTTGGTGACCATGATGTTTGCCGGCTTAATATCGCGATGCACAACGCCTTTGGTATGGGCCCCAGCCAGTGCGTCAGAGATCTCCCCGCCATACAGCAAGGTCTGTTCTATCGAAAGCCGGCCGAGCTTCAGCTTATCCGCCAACGTTTCGCCTTCGAGCAGTTCCATCACCAGATAGTTGGGGCCAACGTCGTAAAGGGAACAGATGTGCCGATGATTCAAGGAGGCGATGGCGCGGGCTTCTCTTTGGAATCGCGTGCCAAATTCGCGACGGCAGGTTTTGATCGCGACTTCCCTGGCCAGACGAGTATCGGTGGCGCGGTAGACCTCTCCCATGCCTCCCGCCCCGATTTGCCGCTCGATCTTGTATGGCCCCAACTGCGTGCCGGCCTTCACGATCGTGCCAGTCTGAAGAAGACTGGCATGGCCCTCCCAGGCAGGATGTTCCAGCGCCGATCCGTTCTGCGCGAAGATTGCTTCCACTGCGGAACGCAGTTCCGAGTCGGTATCTTTCAACCGCGCGCTACGCTCTGCGGGAGATAGGTCCTTTATCGCATCGTACAGTGCCTCCAGTTGCAGCCAGCGTTCGGGAGTCATTCAGGTTATCTTATTCTAGTTCTCTGACTGTTAGCGCGACGCGAACCCAGTGGGGCTGGCTCCGGCCTGGCGCCGCATAGGTTCTCCATCACGCCTGCAATGCAAACGTTTGTCGGCAGTTGCGTTCAGCGCGGCGCCGCACGAAACACACGAGCACTCGGAAGGCCAAGCACCCGGATGAGTCGGGGCGCTGCAGACATAAGTGTCCGCGCCACACAGGCTCCAGCGAATCAGTGGCTTGCAGGACCTGACAAAAACTATGCGCATTGGGTTTCAGCCTACGCCGGACTTTAGTCCCGCAGATCCAGTGGCGGACTGAAGTCCGCCGCAGACTGAAGTCTGCCCCACAGAGAACTTTTCCATATGGTCACAGTCTCTTACTCTACTTAGCGGGAGAGACACTCGCGGCGGGGGCGAAGTAGGTGTTGCCGGTGTTAAAAGAGTTGAACACGTCGGGCGAGACGCCGAAAGTCTGGGCGAACACGTTGTGGCCCAGTCCATCCAGACCGACAGGGATTCCGATGTCGGTTGGCAAGCCGTTGTTGAAGGTAAGTAGCAGCTTCAGATCGCCGCTACTAATGCACTTGATGGCATGGAACCAGCCTTGGGGTATAAAGACGATCTGGCCCGGCTTGAGGTCGATGATCTGTTTCACCTGGTTATTCAGGTTGTCCGGTCCGGTGATCCAAAACCTGGCTTCCCCCTCCACGCAATAGTCCAGCTCCCACGCGTTCGGATGCCAGTGAGGGACCCGGAGCGCGCCGGGTTTCATGTCAATCTGAAAGAACGAGACTGCGTTCCCGGCCAGAACCGGAAAGTCGTTCTGATTGGCTTCGCGAATGGTGTTGCCATACTCACTGATGGTCGGTTTGCTTGCGGCCAGATCGAATTTGAACGCCGGCTGTAGGGGAGTAGTAGAGGCGTCGTAATTTCGTTTCATGGCTTCTACTTTATAGCACTGACTTGATGGCGGATTCGATTTCGGTTTCTTCCGTGAAGCCTACGAACTTTTTCACTTGTTTGCCGGCGCGGTCGAAGAGGACTGTTACGGGGAGCGGCGAGTCGTCCAAGGCGAACCTGGTTTTCTGGCTCGGGCCGGCTAGTCCGATGGTGTAGTCCATCTTGTGCTTCTGAAGGAACGGCTTGACGCGCTCGGCCCCTTCCTCGTCGGTGGCGAGCGCAAGGATCGCAAGACCTTTGGCTTCGTAATCCTTCTTCAGTCGATTGAAGCCCGGAATCTCTTTGATGCAGGGGACGCACCAGGTGGCCCAGAAGTCGACCAGGACCACCTTGCCGTTCAGGTTGGATGTGTCCATGGTTCCGCCGTCCACCTTGCTTACCGGGCCAAGGTCGATTCCGGTGGATGCCGCCGCGGCCGTCGCTGTTGGAGCGGAGGCCGGCTTCTGATCGAGAAATGCTCCGAAAGCTGCCGCGTCCTTCGTGAGGCCTTCGAACTTCGCGATCAGGTTGCCGTCAGGATCGAGGATCACGTAGAAGGGCTCGGCCACGGTACCGAATTTTTCGAGCTGCAGTTTGGAGTTGGCCTCCGAGGCGGCGTCGGTGCCATCGGTGTAGAGTTCTACCAGCACGAAGTTCTTCAGCTTGTCGGCGATCTCGGGGCGGGCGAGCATGTTGGCGCGCATCCAGTGGCAGTTGGTGCAGGCGTAGCCGGTGAAATCGACGAAGACGAGTTTGCCTTCGCGGCGGGCGCGATCGAGCGCTTCGCGATACTGATCCTTCATCCACACCAGTTGGGTGGCTGACGATCCACCGCCGCCGGCGAACCCGCCGCTATCGGATGCCGGCACATAAGCGTCCAGGTCGCCGAGCCTGCCGCCGAACATGCCGGGCGTCATGCTGAGGGCGAAGATCACGAAGGCCATGCCGGTCAGCAGGCGGCCCAGGCCGAGGCTCTCATCTTGCTTGATGCCTTCCAGGCGCAGGAAGCCGAGCAGGTAGAGGCCTGCCATCGCAAAGAGCACAATCCACGCCGCCAGGAATCGCTCGCGCGTCACGAAGCCCCACTGCAGCGTCTGATCGAGGCTGGCGAGATACTTCAGGCTGGCGGCCAGGATCACGAAGCCCATCACCACCTTCACGCGCGCCAGCCATCCGCCGCTGCGCGGCATGCGCTTCAGATACGACGGGAAGAGCGCGAGTAGAAAGAACGGCAGCGCCAGGCCGGTGGCGAACGCTGCCATGCCGAGTAATGGCCGAAGCCCGCCACCGCCTACGGATGCCGCCAGCAGTGTGCCGACAAACGGTCCCACGCAGGCGAATGACGAGAGCGAAAATGTGAGCCCCATGAGCAGCGTGCCGGCGAAGCCGCCACTGCCCGACGACTGATTCAGTTTGGTGAGGACCGCCGATGGAATCGTGATTTCGAATGCGCCCAGCAGGCTAAGTCCGAACGCGAGGAACAGGAGCGTGATGAATCCGTTCACCCAGGGGCTCGCTCCCAGGTTCTTCACGCCGGCCGGCCCCAGAGCTACCGTGGTGAGCAGGCCCAGGCCCGAGAAGAGCACCACGATTCCCAGGCAGAAGACCACGGCTTGCACTACCGAATCGCGCCGTCCGCCCGACGGCCGGTTGAGGAAGTACGACATGGTGATGGGGATCATCGGGAAGACGCAGGGCGTGAAGATGGAGGCTAGTCCAAAGCCGAACGCGACCGCGAGGAATGCCGCCCATCCCTGGTCGGCGGCTTGCGATGAAGACGCGGCGGTGCTACCGGGCTTGGGTGGTTTGGCTTCGCTGAAGCCTGCGGGAATGGCCGGCGTTGTGGAGGCTGCGGCGGGATCTATGTTGATGGCCACCGTACCCGACCACTTACCCGGAACACACACGGTGGAAGTACAAGTTTGATAGCGGCCGGCAATAGTAAGGTTGGCGGGTCCCGCGGGCGTGTCCTTGCGCAGCGTAGCTTCGAGGATGAAGGTCGCGCTGTCCTCAAAGGTCTCGCTCTCGGCGTTGAAGTTGGCGTCGAATGCTTTCTTAGGCGCGGGTTGATAGATGCGGCTGCTTTCGACTGGGCCGTCGAGCTTGAAGGAAGTGGGGATTCCGGTGGCGGAACTGGCGGAATAAAGGTGCCAGCCGGATTCGATTTTGCCTTCGATCCGGATCAGGATTTTGCTGCCGGGCGCGGCAGTTGCGGGAAGGGCGGTGGGCGTCCACACCACGTGCTGCTGCTGCGCCATCGCAGAGAAGACTAGAAGAAGTGCAGCAGCGAATTTCATGGTTACATTTTAGACTCACTCCCGAGGCGGTTGGGTGCGGCGCCGGGGGAGGGTTTACAACGTTTGCGGCAAAGGCTCTTCTCTCGGCAGGCCAAAGGGCCTGCCCCACCAAGATCGCAACCCTAGCGGGCTCCGACCGTCAATTCCTCTTCGATGACTTGATTGACCTTGCCCTGGGAGAATTCGGCCGCCACGCGAATCGCATTCTTCATGGCGTTGGCGTTGGCGCGGCCGTGGCTGATGATGCAGACTCCGCGCACGCCCAGTAGCGGCGCCCCGCCATATTCCGAGTAATCGAGCCGCTTCTTAAATTCGCCGAAAGCGGTCTTGGAGATGGCGTAGCCGATCTTGCCGGTGATGGTGGATTCCAGCGCTTCCCGCAGCAGCACCTTCACCATGTCGCCGAGGCCTTCGCTGACCTTGAGCGCCACGTTGCCGATGAAGCCGTCGCAGACAATCACGTCCACGTCGCCGCCGAAAAGGTCGCGGCCCTCCACGTTGCCCAGGAAGTTAATATTCAGTTCCTTGATCAATTCCCGAGCGGCGCGTGTGAGGTCGTTGCCCTTGTGGTCCTCCTCGCCGATGGAGAGAAGGCCGACGCGCGGTTTGGGGCGGCGCAGAATGATGCGGGAGTAAATCTCGCCCATGACGGCGAACTGCGCCAGCATGCGCGGCGAGCAATCCACGTTGGCGCCCACGTCCACCATGATGGACGGAGTGCCTTTGACGGTGGGGAAAACGGCGGCCAGCGCGGGCCGGGTGACTCCCGGCACCACGCCTTGCACGATTTTGGCGGTGGCCATGACGGCGCCGGTATTGCCCGCGGACACAAGTCCCTGGGCCCGTCCGTCACGGACCAAACGCGAGGCGATCCGTAAGGAGCTGTCCTTCTTGGTGCGCACCACTTGCGTGGCGTCTTCCATCGTGATCACGTCGTTGGCGTGTTCCACTTCGATGGGCAGATCGCCGTACTCGTCGTGCTTCTTAAGCTCCTGCTGGACCATTTCCTTACGGCCCACCAGGATCACCTTTACGCCTAAAGTTCTGGCGGCTAGAACCGCGCCCTCCACTTCGGCTTTGGGCGCGTTATCTCCGCCCATTGCATCTACGGCAATGGTCAGCATGTTGGCGCCGGCACTACTCCTGCGCGACTTCGACTACTTCGCGGCCCTTGTACTGTCCGCAGTGCGGGCAAACGCGATGCGGCAGCTTGGGCTCGTGGCAATTGGGGCATTCCGACAGGCCGGAGGCCGTCAGGGCGTCGTGCGCGCGGCGGGTGCTGGTCCGCTTCTTGGAGTGTCTACGTTTCGGATTCGGCATTTCTATTCCTTAAACAACGGCGCAAGCTCGCGGCTCGACGCTCGATTTCTGAAAATGGCTTATAGCTCTAAATTGCGGAGCGCTCCCCAGCGGTCGTCCGCATTCTCAATCTTACAATCGCAGCGGGCCTCATTGCGGTTTTTCCCGCAAACCGGGCAAATTCCCTGGCAGACGTCGCTGCAAACTCTCTGCATGGGCAAAGCCAGCAGCACTTGTTCCCGGAGGATGTCCTCCAGTTCCAGGCCGCCGTTTTCGTAGAAGCCGATCTCCGTTTCGCCCTCATCGATCTCCACTTCCTCATCGCGCGCGATGACGGACATGGGCCGATAATACAGGTCGAAACTTCTCTCCAGGGGAAAGGCCGCCTGTTTCAGGCAGCGGTCGCACTGCGTACTCATTACCACGCTGTAGCGCCCCTGAATTCGAACTTCGCCATCGGAATGGGCCAGCACTTCGGCCACTCCGGAAGCCTTGAGCGGAGAACCCTGCTCTATGTCTTCACCCGAAAAATCGATCTGGCCCGGGTCGAAAGTTTCGTCGAAACGAATCTTCCGCAACTCCATCTCTTTGACACTAAGGAACATATAAGGAGACCTGGATTGTCGGGCAGAACGTTTTTCATTATAGCATTCCAACGATGCCTAGCACTTCTTGCATCCGGCGCGTCGATTGCGGACAAATAACGTGCAACAACGTACAATAGGTTCACACTCTGAGGTCGTTTATGGATACTCCCCGCCCCGACATGCTAAGCATCTTCCAGAAAAGCGAGAAGTTGGTGGTGGCACTCCTGGAATCGGCTTCGCAGGCCGTGATCAGCATCGACAAAACCGGCCGCATCGTGCTTGCTAACCGCCGTGCGGATGAGATGTTCGGCTATTCCCGGGAAGAACTCCTGGGGGCGCGCATCGAGATTCTGCTGCCCGACTCCAAACGAAGTACCCATGTGCGAGATCGCGACCAATATTTCAGCAAACCGCACACGCGTCCCATGGGCATTGGTATGGACTTGGCCGGCCGCCGCAAGGACGGTTCCGAATTCCCCGTGGAAGTGAGCCTCAGCTACGTGGAGATTGACGAAGGCATCTTCGCCATCGCCTTCGTAAGCGACATCAGCCAGCGCAAACTGCTGGAGGACCAGTTACTGCACGCGCAGAAGATGGAGGCGGTGGGCCGCCTGGCCGGCGGCGTGGCGCACGACTTCAACAACATGCTGACGGTGATTTCCGGATACAACCGCATGATCCTGGATGAGCTCTCCACGCTCGACCCGATGCGCGGCTATGCCGAGGAGATTCTGAAAGCCGCCGACCGTGCCGGCGCGCTCACGCAACAATTGCTGGCTTTCAGCCGCCGCCAGGTGATGCAGCCGCGCGTGATCAGCGTGAACGCGGTGATCGCGCAGACCGAGAAGATGCTGCTGCGGCTGATCGGTGAAGACGTGGAATTGCTGCTGGGACTGGAGGCGGCGGCCGGCAATATCAAAGCCGATCCCGGACACGTGGAGCAGGCCATCGTCAACCTGGCGGTGAATGCGCGCGACGCGATGCCGCTTGGCGGCCGCCTCAATATCGAAACCGCCAACGTGCATCTGGACGAAAACTACGCGCGCACACACATGGGTGTGACTCCCGGCGAGTTCGTAATGATCGCTGTGAGCGATACCGGCACCGGCATGGACGCCGAGACTCGCCGCCGCATTTTCGAACCGTTCTTCACCACCAAGGAAAAAGGGAAGGGAACGGGGCTGGGGCTGGCCACGGTCTACGGCATCGTCAAACAGGCGGGCGGCGACATCTGGGTTTACAGTGAGATCGGCCGCGGCACAACGTTCAAGCTATACTTTCCACGCGTTTCCCAGGCGGTGCCGGAAGCCGGGGCGGCGGAACTCACGGCGGATGGCGGCGCCACCGAAACCATTCTGGTGGTGGAGGACGAAAAGGCAGTGCGCGACCTGACGGTGCGGATGCTGGAACGGCTGGGCTATCGCCTTTTGACTGCGGCGGGCGGCGCCGAGGCGATCGAAGTGTCGCGCAGCTTTGCCGGCGCCATCCACCTGCTGCTCACCGATGTGGTGATGCCGAACATGAGCGGCCGCCAGTTGGCCGATGCAATGGCGCTCACACGCCCCGATATGAAGGTGTTGTACCTGTCGGGTTATACCGAAAACACGGTGCTGCATCACGGTGTGCTCGACGCGGATGTGGAGTTTCTGCCGAAGCCGTTCAGCCGTGAAGTGCTGGGGCGCAAGCTCCGCGATATTCTGGGATAAAGGCAGGTCAGACCATGTCGCCAAAACCACAGCCGAACCTGGCACTGCGCGGGGCCGTGCCGGACGATAGTGCCGTGTGCGGACAAATCTGCTACCAAGCATTCTCCGCGATCAATGAGGCGCACGGTTTTCCGTGCGATTTCCCTGGACCCGAGGCTGCTATCGGCGTGCTCTCGATGATGTTTTCGAACCCCGGCTTCTACTGCGTGGTGGCGGAACACGAAGGCCGGATTGTGGGGAGCAATTGCCTGGATGAGCGCGCCATAATTGCGGGTGTGGGCCCGATTACGGTAGATCCGAGCGCGCAAAACCTGGGCGTGGGGCGCAGACTCATGCGGGCTGTGATGGATCGGGCGAACGAAAAGGGCGCCGCCGGAATCCGCCTGGTGCAGGCGGCGTTTCACACCCGCTCGCTTTCCCTCTATGCCAGCCTGGGCTTCGATATCCGGGAACCCCTGGCCTGCATGCAGGGCCGCACGCTCGAACGCGCAATGCCGGGCTGTGCCGTGAGGCCAGCTCAAGCGGCCGACGTCGACGCCTGCAACGCTCTGTCGCGCCAGGTTCACGGCTTCGATCGAAGCGCCGATCTCGCGCACGCCATCGAAGAAGGGGTAGCGGCTGTTGTAGAGCGCGGAGGCCGCATCACCGGGTACACTGCCGGCCTGGCTTTCTTCGAACACACTACGGCGGAAACCAACCTGGACATGCAGGCCTTGATTGCCTCGGCGGAGTCGTTCGGCGGTCCGGGAATCCTTGTGCCCATGCGCAACAACGCGCTGTTCCGCTGGTGCCTGGCCAACGGTCTGCGAGTGATTCAGCCAATGACCTTGATGAGCATGGGGCTGTATAACAAACCGGCCGGGTCGTGGTTACCTTCGATCTTGTTCTGAGCGGCCTGTCCGAGCTTGGCTCGGATTGGCAGGCGGAAGCGCCTGCCCCACCCTGCAGAAGTTAAATCGCTTACTAGCCTATTGACTTCTCCGACCACCGTACTTACACTACCAACAAACTCGGTGTCGTGCCTCTCTGTCGCTAGGTGAATGCGTACCTGCTCTGTTTCGCAGTGTACTTACGGCATACTTCCATAATCTGAGGGGGTGGTTATGCTTCGCATTTCAAACGCGTTCCTGCCGTTGGCATTATCCTTTCTCGCCGCTGCTCCCGCTGTGGCGCAATCCGTTCGCGGAACCATTCTCGGCACCGTCACCGACTCGTCCGGCGCCGTAGTCCGCAAAGCCAAAGTAACAGTCCGAGAGGTTTCAATTGGACTGATTCGCACCGAACTTACCAACGACGAAGGCGAGTACTCTATCCCGCAGCTTCCCGCCGGCCATTACGATGTTTCCGTGGAGGACCCCAACTTCAAGAAGGCTGAGGTCAAGGGCATCGAACTTAGTGTGGACGACCATCAGCGCGTCGATGTCAAGCTATCGATCGGGCAGGTGAGCGAGGTGGTGGAGGTCGCCGCCACGGCCTCCATTGTCAGCACCGATTCGTCGACCGTGGGCAACGTGGTCGACAACAAGAAGGTCACGGAGCTACCGCTCAACGGCCGCAATTTCCTGCAGCTCAACCTGCTGGTGCCGGGCGCGAACCAGGGTGTGAAGGGCTCGCAAAACCAGACGCAGGGCGGCTCCATCACCGTCAACGGTGCGCGCGAACAGTCGAACAACTTCCTGCTCGACGGCATGGACAATAACGACCTCGCCATCAATCAATACGCCGTCGCCATCTCCACCGAGGCTATCCTCGAATTCAAGGTGCAGGCCAGCACTTACTCGGCGGAGTTCGGCCGCAGCCCTGGCGGACAGATCAACATCGCCACCAAGGCAGGGACGAACCAGATACACGGCGTGCTCTACGAATATCTGCGCAACAACGATCTCGACGCCAAGAATTTCTTCGACCGTTCGGGTCCGATTCCCGGCTATAAGCGCAATCAATTCGGAGCCTCCATCGGCGGTCCCATCCGCAAGAACAAGACGTTTTACTTCGGGAATTTCGAGTTGGCGCGCGTCCGCCAGGGCATCACCAAAGTGGCCACAGAGCCGACTCTGGCGATGAAGAGCGGTGACTTCACGGCGCTGCCCGTCACTATCTTCGATCCTACTTCGCTGCATGCCGGACCCACGGGCGCGCTGGTGCGGAATCCGTTTCCCGGGAATATCATTCCGTCCGGCATGATCTCACCGGTGGGCGCCGCCGTTCTGGCGCTCTATCCTACGCCCAATGGTCCGGGCACGTCGACCGCCAATGGCCTGTTCACATCGAGCCCCACTAAGGTTGACGATTTCGACCAGTTCACGGTGCGCGTCGACCATCGTTTCAACGACAGCAACACGCTGTTCGGCCGGTACAGCTACAGCAAGGAGAATCGCTTCGACACGTTCGATTCCTTCTGCGCCAGCGCCAACAACGTGCCGGGGTTCGGCTGCAACACTTTGAACGGCGGACAGCAGGCGGTGGCCGATTACATCCGTCTGCTGGGCCCGAACAAGGTCAACGAAGCGAGGGTGAGCTTCACGCGCGTGCGCGGGGGCATCTTCCAGCAGAATCTGGGCAACGACATCTCTACGCAGTTGGGCATTACGGGTACCTCGCGCAACTCCAAGGATTTCGGCGTGCCGGTGATCACGGCAACCGGTTACGACCGTTTGGGCGAAGCCACCAACCTGCCGCAAGATCGCCACGACAACACCTACGAGTATGCCGATTCGCTTTCGTGGACCAGCGGCCGACACACCGCCAAATTCGGCGTGGAGGTCCGTCACTTCCAGGAAGCCTTCCTGTTCGATTCGAGCGCCCGCGGCACCGTTAACTTCACTCCGTTTTACACGGCGCAGGTTTCCACTACCGCCAGCGGCGTGGTCAACGCAGTCACGGGAACCGGCAATGCCATCGCTGACCTGCTGCTGGGCTTTCCCAACACCTCCAGTGTGAGCCGTTCCTTTGCCGGCATCAACGCGAACACCGTGGCGGGCCTGCGGGAGACGTCGACCAACCTGTTTGCGCAGGACGATTTCCGCGTGCTGCCGAACCTCACGCTCAACCTGGGCATCCGGTGGGAGTACAACGCGCCCACCACCGACAAGTACAATCACCTGGCGACCTTCGATCCGAATTTCGCCACCAGCACGCCGCTGCCCTACCTGCGCATTTCCACACCGCAGACGCCCAACATCTATAATTCGTCGAAGCGCGAATTCGCGCCGCGCGCCGGCCTGGCGTGGACGCCGCATGGTTCGAAGACCGTGATTCGCGCCGGTTGGGGACTCTACTGGGACATCAAGCTACTGAACGTGATTCTGAATTCCAACCTGACCGCGCCCTTCCTCACCGCCTACAGTTTCAACCAGAGCACCAACGGGCAGCCGAACATCGCACTGGCGAATCCTTATGGCGGCACCGGATCTCCCGCCATTCCCAGCGCGTCCTGGGTTGAGAATCCCTTCCGCGATGGGTACATGCAACAGTGGAACGTCAACGTGCAGCACGAGCTCACATCGTCGATCGGCCTGACCGCGGGATATGTTGGCTCCAAGGGGACGCACCTGGACCGCGCGTACGATTACAACGAGCCTGCGCCCACCGCATCCTTCACGCAGGCGCTGCGCAAGTACCCGACGTACGCTTCCATCAGCGTGCGTTCGCCATCGGCGTCGTCCATTTATCACGCGATGCAACTGAGCTTCGAGAAGCGCTTCTCGCATGGCCTGAGTTTCCTCAGCGGCTATACCTTTTCGAAATCGATTGACGATTCGTCGTTGTGGAACGGTTCGGTGGTTGACGTCACCAACTTCCGCCTGGAGCGCGGTCTCTCCACCTTCGACACGCGCCACCGTTTCATCACCAGCTATACCTACGATCTGCCTTACGGGCATAATCGCCAGTTCGGCGCGCACAGTTCAGGTGTGATGAATGCCCTGCTGGGCGGCTGGCAGACCAACGGCATTGTGACGCTGCAATCGGGCAATCCGCTCGATCCCACCACGGGACTGCAGCTTTCGGGCACACAGACGGGCACGCGTCCCGACGTGAACTGCAATCCCAACTCGTTCTCGCACGATCCGGCGGAGTGGTTCAACATCGCCTGCTTCTCCGATAACTTCATCGGGCGCTACGGCACGGCCGGCCGCAATATCATCATCGGGCCGCCCACGCACGCGTTCGATGCGGCCATGCTGAAGCGCTTCTCGCTGGGCAAGGAGGAGCGCTACCTGCAATTCCGGTCCGAGGTGTTCAACGTGTTCAACCACCCGAACTTCGATAATCCGAGCGTGACGGAGACCAGTTCGACGTTCGGGAAGATCACATCGGCGGGCGTGCAGGATCAGCGCGCCAGCTCGCGCCAGATTCAGTTCGCCTTGCGCCTGGTCTTCTGATATTCTGTGCAGCCATGAGATCCCATCGCTTGTTGCTGTTTGCCGCGAGCGCTGCTGCGCTGGTTTTGTGCTGGCGCGGTTCGCTCGACGGACAGACCAAACCGGCCGCGCCGTTCCACATCCAGGAGGCCACCATTCCGCAGATGCGCGCGGCCATGGAGCAGAAGCGCATCACTTCGCGCGAACTGGTGATGCTGTACCTGGCGCGCATCGGGATGTACGAGGACAAGCTTCACTGCGTGATCACGGTGAATCCACATGTGTTGGAAGAGGCCGACGAGCGCGACCGGGAGTTTGCCGCGGGTCGCATCCGTGGCCCTCTCCACGGCATTCCCATCGCGCTCAAGGACAACGTGCTCACGCACGACATCGTTACCACAGGCGGCGCGCTGGCATTCGACGGCTACGTTCCGCCCTACGATGCCACGCTGGTGAAGAACCTGCGCGACGCGGGCGCGGTGATCATCGCCAAGACCGGCCTTTCGGAACTGGCCAACTGGGTGGCCGGAGCGCCTACGCCGATGCCCGGCAATTACAACGCAATTCGCGGCTTCGGTTTCAACCCCTACGATCCGCGGCACGATCCGCGAGATGGTTCGTTCGACGGCCGGCCTGCGATGGTGACGGGCGGGTCGAGTTCCGGTGTGGGCACGGCGGCGAATTTCTGGGCGGGCAACGTGGGCAGCGAAACATCGGGCTCCATCCTCAGTCCATCGAACCAGAACATGCTGACGGCGGTGAAGCCTACAGTGGGCCGCATCAGCCGCTACGGCGTGATTCCGATTACCGCTGACCAGGACACGGCCGGTCCCATGGCGCGGACGGTCACCGATGCCGCGATCATGCTGGGCGCTCTCGAAAGCGCGGCTCCCGATCCGAACGATGCCGCAACCAAGACTTGCTCTCCTCCACCGGGTCGCGACTACACGCGCTTTCTCAAGGCTGACGGCCTGAAGGGCGCGCGCATCGGCATCCCGCGCGCTTACTTCTATGACCACGTCGACTTGCCGGGATCGGCGGGCCGCGGCGGGCGCGGTGGCGGCGGGTTCGGCAACGGGCTAACTCCGGAACAGGCGCGCGCGATG
Source organism: uncultured Solibacteraceae bacterium (assembly GCA_963815475.1). Lineage (GTDB taxonomy): Bacteria > Acidobacteriota > Terriglobia > Bryobacterales > Bryobacteraceae > Sulfopaludibacter. Next base: position 7,194,857 of record CAWFHD010000003.1, read on the forward strand.
ACGGAAGCCATCGCGATTCTGAAGCAGCAGGGCGCGGAGATCGTGGACCCTGCCGATATCCCGAGCATCCTGGCGAAAGATCGCGCGCAGAATTTCGCGCTGTGGGGACAGTGCTCAGGCGTCACCAACGCCAAAGGAAAGGACAGCGATTGTTCGGTGGTGCTGAAGTACGGCATGAAGCGCGACTTCAATGCGTGGCTGGCCACGCTTGGTCCTTCAGCGCCGGTGAAGTCGCTCACCGAACTCCGCGAGTGGAACATCACGCATATGACTGCGGGCGCCATTCGCTACGGCCAGTCGCAGCTTGATATCTCGGATGAGATGGATGTGCAGGGCGATCGCGTTCGCTACGAGGCCGATCGCGCCAAAGACATCCTGCTCGGCGGGACGCAGGGCATCGACGCTGCGATGAAAATGAACCATCTGGATGCGATTCTGTTTCCCGGCGCGAACGGCGCAGCCATCGCCGCGCGTCCCGGATATCCGACCGTGATAGTGCCTTTCGCGACGGTTCCAAATGCCCCCACGCCGCCATTTCCGACAGGCTTCGACGCCAAGCCGCAGCCGTTCGGCGTATCATTCACCGGCATGGCTTGCAGCGAGCCGCGGCTGCTCGAACTCGCTTACGCCTTCGAGCAGGCAACCAAGCGACGGGTATCGCCGTCGGCGACGCCATAGCTTGACCGACTCCCTTACAGTCGCGCTCGGAAGGAGTTACTCGTGGCGGAGGGCGGTCATGGGGTGAATTCTGGCGGCCCTCCAGGCGGGGACGAAGCCGGCGGTTAGGGCGGCGGCGAACAGGATCGCGATCGAAAGCGCGATGGCCGTAGCGTCGTTCGGTTTGATGCCGAATAGGAACGATTCGATCCAGTGCGAGGTCTGGCGCGCTGCGAAATAGCCAATGGCGAGTCCGATGGCCGAGAGCATCACGACCTCTCGCATCACGGTCCAGAGAATGATGGCTCGCTTGGCTCCCAGCGCCATGCGGATGCCGATCTCGCTGGTCCGCCGCGCCACTGCGTACGCCATGGCGCCGTACAGGCCGACGCATGCAATCAGCAGGGCGAGGGCGGCGAAGCAGGAGCCGAGCGCGGCGAAGGTTCGCTGCTGGCCGACGGTCTGATCGATCACGCGCGACTCGGTGTTGATACCGGTCATGGGCACGAGGGCGTTCGCGCGGTGGACGATGTCGCGGATTGGGTTCACCATCGCCAGCGGATTCCCGGCGGTGCGCACCTGGAAGAACATGCGGCTCAGCGAAGCAATGTCGCGTGTGTACGGAATGTACACGACGGTGGATTGCTCTTCTTGAATCGAATTGTAGTGAGCATTGCGCGACACGCCTACGATCTCGAAGTCGCCGGTCTGCCTGCGGAGGGAGAAGTGATGTCCCAGGGGACTTTCGCCGGGGAAAAACGTGGAGGCGAACTTCTGATTCACCACCACGACGCCCGCCGATGCCAGGTCGCGCGCTTCGATGCCGCGGCCCAGAAGGATGGGGATCTGCATGGTGTTCAGAAAGTCCGGGTCGACACTGAGCAGGTCCGAGTAGTTTTTGCCGGGCGCGAGATTTGCGCCTGGGATTCTGACCTCATCGCTGTTGGTGTAATAGGAAACCAACGGAAAGCTGGAGAGGCCGACGCTGCGGACGCCCGGTACGCGGCGAATGTTGTCGCTGACATCGGTGAAAAACTTAGCTGCGGTGTCGCCGGAATAGCCGGCCTGTCGCGGGTTCAATGTAAACACCAGCAGGTTCTGCCGATTGAATCCCAAATCGATGGAATTCAGGTTGACCAGATTGCGAACGAACAGGCCGGCGCCGATCACCAGTAGCAGTGACATCCCGATCTGCGCAACCACGAGGGTGCGCGTGGCGCTGAGGCGTGAAGCCCATCCCCGATGCACGCCGCTGCCGCCGGATTTGCCCGCCTTCAATGCTGGCGTGAGGTCGACCTTAGTCGCTTGCAGCGCCGGCGCGAGGCCGAAGAAGAGTCCGGCGGCCAACGATAGGGCCATAGTGAAGCCAAGCACCGGCCAGTTCAGCTCCGCGTGCAGAGTGAAATTGTCGCGTCCGTTGGCGATCAACCAAGTGATGGATTGGATGCCCCACCATGCGAACGCGATGCCCAACGTTCCCCCGACTGCTGCCAGCATTACGCTTTCGGTGAGCAGTTGGCGCACGATGCGGCTGCGTCCCGCGCCGAGGCTCAGGCGGACGGCCATCTCCCGCGAACGCGCCGCCGAGCGCGCCAGCAGCAGGTTCGCCAGGTTAGCGCACGCGATCGTGAGGATGAGGGCGACCATCGTCATGAGCACGCGGAGCGGCTTCGAGTACTGCTGGCGGAGCGAATCGAGGCCGGAAGAGCCCGGCTCCAGATAGAGCTCGGGATAGGATTCGCGGTCTTTATCGGATGCCACGGTGCTTTCGGCGAATTGCTGGAACTGCGCGCGGAGGGCCGCCTGCGCCTGCGGAATGGTGAGGCCGGGACGCAGCCTGCCGGTCATCTCCAGCCAGTAGAAATGCTTGTCGAAGAACCGGTCGCGCTCGTCATCGGTCGGGTGGAGTGAGAAGCGGCTGATGCAATGCAGAGGGAAGAACATGTCAGGGCGAGCGGCGGGGTCGAGGCCGAAGAATCCGGGCGCGGAGACTCCGACGATGGTGATCGGCATGTTGTTGACGAGGATCGACTGGCCTATCGCGGCGGGGTTCTCCGCGAAACGCTTTTTCCAATAGTCGTAGGAAAGAACGGCGATCAGCGGCGCTCCGGGGCGATCGTCATCGGGGGCGATGAGGCGGCCCGCCGCGGGGATTATGCCGAGGCCCGCATAGTAGTTGCCCGAGACGGGTTCGGCGTCTGCGACATCCGCCTGATTGTTCAGGATCACGTTGACACGCGTGGCATAGGCATAGGCAACGAGCGTGGAGAGGGCGTCGTGGTTGGCGGCCAAGTGGTCCAGGGCGGCGAAGGGGAAGTTCGGGCTGGTAGTGCCGGTCTTGCCGACGCGGCGCGCCGAGCCGTTGATGCTCTTCACAATGCCGGGGCGCTTTTGCGCGGTCCAATGAAGAACCGCCAGTTCTTCCGGATGCTGCACAGGAAGCGCGCGCATCATGATAGCGTCCATAAAACTATAGATGGCGGTGTTGGCCCCGATGCCGAGGGCCAGGGACAGGGCTGCGGTGGCCGTGAACAGCGGATTGGCCCGCATGGCTCGGAAGGCATAACGGATATCCTGTGCCACCTGTTCCACGATGTTCCAGTTCCACATAGCGCGGCTCTCCTCCTTGATGCGTGTGACGTTGCCGAATTGTTTGATGGAGCCTTGCGCCGCGGCCTTCCGGGCAAGGTGATCGCGAATCTCCTCCTCGAGTTCCAGTTCGAACTCGTGGCGGCGGAAGACGTGGCGGATTCGGCGGATCAGTTCCAGCATTCGGCTCTATAGTTAGACTATGGGAACAGAGGGCGGTTAGCAAGGGAATGCTAAGATCCAGGCGTGGACAATCGAACCGAACCGAAGAATGCCGGGCAGTGGATCCGATACGTGGTGGTGGCGGTGATCGCGCTGTTTCTGGTGTGGTGGATGCTGCGGATGTACGTGCTGTAGATCGATCGGTTGGTGTTGGGTCGATTTGAAGCATGACTGGCGATACCATGATGGAAGAACCGACTAAAATAAGACCGTGGAGAAAGTAGTCCGCGTTTTCGCCAGCTTCGAAGAGGCCGATGCCGCCGATGCCCTCTCCCGCGCTCAAATGACCCCGCAGCAGCGGGCCGGCATATTCTTTGAACTGCGAGAGCGAGCCCACCCCGATGCCTTTAAGCAGCGACTTGCGAGAGTTTATCGAGTGCTTGAACTCGAACGAAGTTGAATATCTGGTGGTTGGGGCACTCGCCGTTTCCTGGCATGGATTTCCCCGGTATTCAGCGGACATCGATTTCCTGATTCGCCCGAGTCCGGCTAATGCGGTGCGTGTGTTGCGGGCGCTTTCGCAATTCGGGTTCGGCGCCCTGGATATATCCGCCTCCGATCTGACCCCTCTCAGGCAAAGTGATCCAACTCGGTTACGAGCCAAATCGGATCGACCTGATGACTTCCATCACGGGTGTAAGTTTCGAGGATGCATGGGATGACCGGACGCCCGGCGACCTGGATGGCGTACACGTCAACTTCATCGGCCGGTCGGCTCTCCTCCGGAATAAGGACGCTAGGGGCCGCGCAAAGGACCGCATCGATGCGGAGGAACTCCGAAAACAGAAGCCGTCGAACTAGCTGCCGCCCCTGGCAATACATGCACCAGAGTCCCTCGACGTTTCACAGTGGCCAATGTGACGTAACCGGGGATCGAACCTGCGACTTCCGACGAGACAGGCCGAAGGTTCATCTACAGATGAAGCGAGAGTCCTTTTTCAGTTTGTTTTACGCGGATCGTGAGATGTCACTTTTAGGGGCCGCTACAGGACTGCTACAGTTTTCGACGACCACTCTATGCCAGATCTGGCATACAATGGGTTGTGGCCGATACGCCGGCACAACCGCGCAGGCTAATTTGGCTTGTCGACTCGCTCGTTCGGCTGACGGGTTTTCCGCCTATGGTTCGCAAGAAGCTCGGTTTCGCGCTGTACCAATCGCAAATCGGTCAGAGGCATGAGAGCGCGAAGATGTTGCACGGTTTCACGGACACGGTCTGGCAGGTACGCGCGGACGATCCGAGCGGCACGTATCGCACTATGTATGCGGCGCAACTTGGGGAGGCAGTCTACGTTCTTCATGCCTTCCAAAAGAAGGCAACCTCCGGAATCGCTACCCCAAAACGGGAATTGGATGTGATCCGTCAACGGCTTCAGCTTGCGCGCAAGCTGGCGGGGAAATGAGGAGAGGAAGATGACTGGTCGAGAGTTTACGCCGAGTTCTGGGAACGTCTTTGCGGACTTGAACCTGCCACATGCTGACGACCTGCTGGCGAAGGCAGAACTGGCCGCGAAGATAATCGCCGAGATACAGCGACGACGCCTCACTCAGAGCCAAGCGGCGGCGATTCTCGGGATTGATCAGCCCAAGGTTTCGGCGCTGAAGCAGGGCAAGTTGTCAGGATTTTCTATCGAGCGACTGATGCGACTTCTCTTGAAGCTTGGGCGCGATGTCGAAATCACCGTGAAAAGTAGGTCCATGCCGGGATCAGTCGCCAGACTTCGCGTCGCGTGATTGCTTAGCCCGAGGCCGCCCTACTCCGGCCCATCAATGTGTTCCTGGGTTCCGATGCTGCACGTGTGAATTCGGCGAGGTAACGTGGATTGATGGGCACTGATGAGGAACTCGATCCCCGACATGGTTTCGGCACCCCGAGCATCGAATCACTCGCGAAGGCGCATCCGAGGCTGGTAACGGAGTTTCGGAAACTCGATCCTATTGCGACAGCTGCGTCATTTGGTGCGCTCCTCACCACGCCAGAGCTTCAAGCAAATTGCTATCGGCTTGAGTACCTCGTTCACTTAGCCGTGGCGTACTGCGAGGGCAAAGCGCAACCGACTCAGGATTTGGTTCAGCGGAGTTTCAAGATCCTCGGCGACGGCGTTTGCGGAATGGCAGAAGATCCGGCCGAGGACATCTTTGTAGCTCTGGTAAGCACTCCTCAAGCAAATTTCAGGGTGTTCGAGGGAATCCATGAGGGCAACGGCTTCCATTTGCAGCGGGTCCTCGATGTCCTCGAGACTATGCCGCGAGCGCAGCCGTTCCAGGGAATTCGCGACGCGGTCGAGGCCCTGCTCAGACTCTCGGACGCGGCAGCGAAACGCTCAGGACTTGCGGCAGGCGACCTTGGCCAGGAGTTGCCGCTTAGGGTCCACGCAACAATAAACGCTCACCAATAGTCGCGATAGCTACATTATCTACGGCTGCCAATGTCGCTTCATTCCACTCGCAGTAGTAGGCTTCGCCAGTTTTAATGGGCATTGCAGCGGAGCCGATCCCTGTTCCGATCGCTCGGCGGTTATGTTATAGTCTCGATTGTGATGCTTGTGCGGTCGCAACTATAACATTATGAGACCTCTCGCCTTCTCGCCAGATTCGTTGCGGAAGCTGCTGCTCCACGACAAAATCGCAACCCTGCCCGATCTGAAACGTGCCCTCGGCACCGACGTAGACCTCACTGTCTTCCGAAAGCTCAAAGAACTCGATTACGTGACCAGCTATTCTCATGGCGGCCGTTTCTACACTCTTCGCGAGATCGCCCGTTTCGGCGCCGATGGCCTGTGGTCCTGCGCGCCGGCCTGGTTCTCTCGCCACGGCACCCTGCTGGCCACCGCCGAGGCGTTGATCCGTAGCTCGGCGGCCGGATATTTTGCGGAAGAACTGTCGGCGGTCCTGCATGTGGGAGTGCAAGATGCCTTACGCCACCTTGTCCAGCAGAAGAGGATCGCCCGGGAGTTGGTCTCCGACCTGTTCCTTTATGCTTCCACTGATCCAGCCGTTCACCAGCGACAATCTCTGACACGTCGGAGCAACCAGTCCGTTCCCACGGTGATTGATGCCAACCGTTTGGAAGTCTCTCCCGATGAGATGAAAGCCGCCATCATCTTGTTCTACAGTCTTCTGGACGAGCAGCAGCGCCGCTTGTACGCCGGCCTGGAATCCATGAAACTCGGCCACGGCGGCGACAGCGTGCTGGCCGAATTTCTTGGCCTCGATCCGCACACCATCGCCCGCGGCCGCCACCAATTGCTGGATCAGGATGTGGCGGTCGGCCGGATCCGACAGCACGGCGCCGGGCGCAAGCCGGTGGAAAAAAAACGCCCGAAGTAATCGAAGCCATCGAAATCCTACTGGAACACGACACCGCCGGCGATCCCATCACCGGCATTCGATGGACCCACAAGACGCCCGCCGGAATCGCCGAACTGCTGCGCCAACTCGATATCGAGATCTCTGCCAATACCGTGGCGCGGCTGCTTCACGATATGGATTTTTCCCTGCGCGTGGACCGCAAAGCCATTGCCACTGACTCTAGCCCGGACCGCGACCAACAGTTCCGATACATCTCGTCGTTGCGTACTCGCTTTGAGCGTCAGGGACTTCCCATTATCAGTGTCGATACCAAAAAACGAGAACTGGTTGGCAACTTCAAGAACCATGGCGTCAAGTGGGATCGCACACCGGTGCGCGTCAATGATCACGATTTCCGCTCCGATGCCATCGGAGTCGCGATCCCTTATGGGATCTATGACCTGCTCGCCAACCGAGGCTCGGTCTTCGTAGGTGTCTCGCACGACACGGCAGCCTTTGCCGCCCACTCCATCGCCGGCTGGTGGAAGCGCGACGGCGCGGACCGCTACCGCCGCGGCCGGCAGTTGCTCATCCTGGCCGATACCGGCGGCAGCAATAGTTGCCGTACCGGCGCCTGGAAAACCGAACTGCAAAGTCAACTCTGCAACAGCTTTGGGCTCACAGTAACGGTTGCTCACTACCCCACGGGCGCTTCCAAATGGAATCCCATCGAGCACCGCCTGTTCTCCGAAATCTCCAAAAACTGGGCCGCCGAACCTCTCGACAGTTACCCCAAAGTCCTGAACTTCATCCGCAACACATGCACCCGAACCGGGCTCGCAGTCTCGGCCCACCTCGACCGAAGGCAGTACCCAACCGGCACCTCACCCGATCCAGAGCACGTCCGCCGCCTTTGCATCAAACGACATTCGACCCTGCCAGCCTGGAACTATACGATTGCCCCAATGTGAATCTATTGTTGCGTGAGCCCTTAGGGCTGTACCAAAAGGTCAAATCCGTAAGATTCAGGCGCTCAAAACGGAACATCTTGTTCAGTAAGTCCGATTTGGATCAACTCGGGATTTCCACATCCCTGCTATCTGAGTTCGAGTTCCAACCCGTTTTGCGTAGCGCCATTCTCTCGCAGTCCCCACTCCATACCGAGTTAGAGCGCCGGCCAGTGATCTTTCATGGCGATGCGGCATTGCTCCTCTTACCCACCGCTGTTGGGCTGGCCATCACGCGATTTGTCATCGAGAGAGTCCTTTCGATGGGCCTTGTTCCCAATTTTGAAAGCGCCCTCGCAGCCGATTTCGCGAGGCTCTTTAGAGACACACCGTTGCTCGGCGGAAGGGCCAGAGCGCCGATCGGGTTTCAAGTGGTACGCGGCCACAGGGTAGCAAGCGTCATCCGCCAAGTTGATCGCGGGCGATACCTGCAGATTGTTTTCCTGGTTGATGGCTTTGCCGGGTTTGAGGAGGGTGGGTTAGGTGGGCAAAACCCGGACCCAGATGTTTGGGGCTCGGTATTTGAAGAGCACATGATCCATGCTGCGGCTGACGCAAGCAAGGAACCTGGCTTCAGGGGAGGAATATCACTCTTTGTCGCCTGTGGATACGGCCGCTCAGTCGCCTGCACGCTTGGAAGGGATCTGCCCACGGCTTGGCGGACAGAATGGATAACTGCTCATGATCTGGTCACGTTGAGCTGGCTCACCGGCTTTAACGGGCTGTCCCTTTGGCGTCTTCTGGACGCGCAGGAGGCAGTTAAGAGACAGGGGGTCGCCTTGATGAATATCAATGGTGTCCTGAATCTCGTCGCATGGTCCAAGTACCTGAAAGGACACCTAGTGCCTCATGGACAACTGAGTGGTAGCCCTGACGGCCGCGGGCCGACGATGATCCTCATTCAGCAGAACATGCTGCGCGACCTCAGGCGCGAGGTCGCAGTAGACTGGAGCCCGCGGCGCATCCCAGATATCGACGGACGCTGGGTGAAAGCCCGAAAGATCAGCAAGAGTTTCTTCGAGGAGGACCGCCGCGCGCCCTTATTCGGCAGCGAGGAGGACGTCTTCAAAGGCGAACTGCGCGGCGTCTACCTTGCGCCTAACCGTCCGTGGTGGTTTGAAATCGGCGCTCCACAGGTCGCGCCCTCCCCCTCGATCTTTCAGTACTGGGAAATGCTCTGTGGATGGATCGGGTGGGCGGCACCAGTGCTGGATAAAGCTTACCCAAGCCTTCCGACCGGCCCAATTCTGTTCCGCTTTGACTTCGAGGAACTCGCTGGCGATACCCTGGGGCCACTGAAATCGAAAAACGAAAACGAACTAGCGGCGCTGTTGACGGTTAAAGCAGAACCTGGTAATCCTAAGGTTCGCATCGCGGTTGCATCGGGCTATGGAGATGGCTTTTCCCAAGCCGTGAACGTAGCTGAGCGTGGCCTTGTGGAAGCGGTAATCCTCGGTGCGGAAAGGGCCGCAGGAGAGGCTCCCGAAAGGGCCAAGCGGGCAGCGCTCCTTCACGAAATCTGTCCCGATTCGGAGGCGCGCCACATCCATCGATTCGAAGCCCACTCGTTTCGTGACTACGCTCGATCTGAAATCGACGAGAACCCGCTACTCGTCGATCAGATGGACGACGCGACATATCGGGTCGGTCTTGGATGGAAAGTGCGCTCTCGCGGCGAGAATGTTGAGTTTTCGGATCCGGCGGCTTGCACGTCTCTCTTAAACGACGTTGTTCGCGTCGTGCTCGACGACATCTGCCAAGCGCTGCGTGGGCTGGACCGGAGTTCGTTTGTGAAGGCTGTCCTACTGAACCACGAACGGGCCGTTTTTGATCGTGACCACTGGAACCGTACAACCCAAGCCGTACTCGCGCTCCGCAACGACAAAATCGCGGCTATTCGGACTATAGTAGAGCACCATGGCCGGCTAAATGCCTGCTGTACGGCGTGCAGGATTCTGCTGGAGTCGGCTATCTGTGAGTGTCCAGTTTCAGGCGGTTCAATTCCTGGGCAACTCGACGTCTCTAGGCTTATGGCGCTGTCAATGCTGGCATACTACTTCGGTGGCTGGTCCGACGCTATACACTGGGGGGCCGCTGAACCTCGCGTTAGGATCACGCCACTCGGCGACGTGCACATGGATCACACGTTCATGGACGCGGTCTATGAGCCGTTTGGGCGATCCGTTGCAGAGGTAGATGTTGATCGGGCTAGGGGCTCTTATAATAGCCTCTATCGAGCGGAAGTCCCTCAACGATCTGTCGCAGATGCTCTTGAATCGAAGTTTCTAGACGCATGGAAGGAGGAGTTCGGAGTTCCGCTTGATGGTGTCCTTGCGTTTCTCAGCACATTTGAAAGAACGTTCGTTGAGCCACCGAGGCCCGTCTCCGAGCTACCGCGCTCGGCCTTGGCAACAATGTTTGCCACCGCGGCGGGAATTCCACTCCAGACCGCTGTCCAATCCCTAGCGCTGTTCACTCTCGTCCCGAGGCCTGCATGGCGTACGATCGGCCTGCCATTTGCGGAGAAAGACTGGTACCCATGGCGCTTTCGTCGCCGATTAAGCGTGCTGCGCCGGCCCTTTATCCAGACCGATTCGGTGGAAGACCCAGCGATTGCGTTCGCTCCGGGGTTGGTAGGAGATTCCCTGCGCACAATTGTCATGCGGTTTGAGAGTGGAGAAGTTCCCCCGTCCCAGGCAGTATCATCGGCGATGAAGAAATGGATTGGGCATGCAAACAACATACAGCGCACCGAATTCAATTCTTTGGTCTCGGCCCGCATGGAAGAACTTGGCTGGCGCACTCGGAAGGAGGTTACGTTGACCAGTCTCCTCCGCCGTCCGCTAGATCGCAACTACGGGGGACATTGACGTACTGGCTTGGCGCCCTGATCTTGGCCGAGTACTCGCAATTGAATGCAAGGATCTCCAGTTCAACAAAACTCTCGGAGAGGTGGCCGAGCAACTCGCCGACTTTCGCGGCGAAGTTCGGCCGGACGGCAAAGCGGACCATCTGAAGAAGCATCTTGAGAGGCTGGATGTGCTCAGTGCTCACGCCGCCGAGATCGCAAAGGAACTGAGGCTCGGTGTGCCAATGAAACTGGAGGGACATTTAGTGTTCAGAAATCCTGTGCCGATGAAATTCGCATGGGACAGGATAGCCGGCAAAGTCCGCATTTCGCTCTTCTCGGAGCTTGACAGGCTGTGATGATGACCTCCCAAGTCAGTGACAATGGGACGCAAGCCTTAGGCGCTGTTTCTGGTGTGGTGGATGCTTCGTGCATATGTGCTTGGCTGAAATCCACCGCGATGGTGGCGTTCGGCCGGGCTTGAAAGTGCCTGTTCTTTTTATTTCAACTATTTGCGCTTGGCAATTCGTTTGCTTTTATCAGGCCAGTGGAGGACAAAGCAATGAAAACGATGTTCTTAGGACTGATATTGGCGGCGGGTTCTTTGGTGGCTGCGCCTCGCGTGGCGGTGAGCATTGGCGTGGGCGTTCCGGTTGCTCCGGTTGGCGTTTACGCGGTTGCGCCCGCTCCGGTTGTGGTGGCGGCTCCGCCTTGCCCCGGACCTGGATATGCGTGGACTGCCGGCGGTTGGTACTTCGTGGGCGGACGGCGGGTGTGGCGGCCCGGCTATTGGGCAGCTCCCGCACGGTTCGGCTACTACCACGGCTATGGCTACGGCCACGGCTATGTGCGTTTTCGCCGCTAACCTGCTTACGGAGGCAGATTACTGACCCAGGTACTTCGCGAGCCATGCGATCCATCGCCGATCGATGTCTCGCGAATGCACCGGGTCGCTGGGGCTGTGGCCGCTGACCGGATAGGCTATGAACTGCGTGGTCACGCCATTGTCCATGAGCGCGTGGTAGAGCTGGAACGACTGCGTGATGGGCACGCGATAGTCGCCCGTATCGGAGAGGATCAGGGTCGGCGCCTTGATCTTCGACACGTAGTAAATGGGAGATTGTTCGCGATAAGATTGCAGCCGCGCTTCGTCGGTGTACGGCGATCCGCCGAAGCCCGAGGCGCGGCGGACATTGGCGTCGCCGTAGTTGTACTGGTCGAGCCAGTCCGTGACGGCCGCTCCGGACACCGCGGCCTTCCAGCGGTTGGGATAATTGCCCAACAGCCAGGTGGTCATGTAGCCGCCATACGACCAGCCGGAAACGGCCATGTGCGCGCTGTCGACGAAGCCGCGCTTTTCGAGCACCGCCAAGCCGGCCATGACGTCACGGCCCGGTCCCTTCCCGGCATCGTTCCAGATCGCGGCCTGGAACGAGTTGCCGAGATTGTCGCTGCCGCGGTAGTTGGGTTCGAACACGATCCATTCCTGCGCCGCCAGTAGCTGCGCGCGGCTGGAGAACGATTCTTTCGACGCCGACCGCGGACCGCCGTGGATGTAGAGCACCAGCGGGTACTTCTTGCCAGGCGCGAAATCCGGCGGATAGGTCACGACGCCATCCATGTGGAACGAATCGCAGTCCCAGTGGACGGTCTCGGTTTTCCCGAGTTCGAGCGCGGCGGTGGCTTGATTGAAATCCGTGAGGCGCTGCGGTTTGGACTCCGAGGAAGGCAGGTAGTAGACCTCCGCCGGGCGATCCGGCTCGCTGCCGGTGAGCGCAATTTCGCCTTTCGGTCCCACTGAGGCATCCAGCCAGAACGGCGCGGTGGCCACGACGTTACCCATGTCGATGAGGCGCGCCTTGCCATCGATAGGCTGGATCCACAAGCCCGTGCCGGTGCCATCGTTGGCGCTCACCAGCATGGATTTCGCGTCCGGCATCCAGATGGCGCGCTGCACGTTGCGATCGAGCGCGCGGGTGACTGAGCCTGTGTCGCCTCCGGCCGCCGGTCCCACATGGATCTCGTTCACGTTTTTGCTTTCGCCATCGCGCGGATACCAGTGCGCGATGTGGCGGCCATCGGGCGAGAAGACGGGCTGGGTCTCCAAACGGCTGCGAGTGCTGAGGGGGCGCAACTCGCCGCTATCCACGTCGAGCAGTTGAATGGCGCTCTTATCGGAATCGCCGGTGTACGGGGTCGCCACCTTGACGATGGCGAGGCGCTTTCCATCGGGCGACCATGAAAGGGGCGATGAGGGCGCGCTGGGAGGCAGGCTGACGGGCAGGGTCCAGGCGCCGGTGGTGAGTTTGCGTGCCGCGCTTTTGCCATCAATGGCGATGAGCCAGACGTGGGCGGGTCGCGGCGCTTCCTGCAGCAGGAAGTGGTTGTTCTGAATCTCAAAGGCGCGGTTGTGGCGCTCCTCACCAGTGACTTTGGGAGCTTCATCGGTGGCGACGTAAGCGATCTGCTGCGCTGCGCCGGGCCGCCATGCATATTGCTGCACGCCGGTGGGCGATTTGGTGAGCTGCCAGGCTTCGCCGCCGGCAATCGGCAGGACGAAGATCTGCGCCTTGCCTTCTACTGTGGCGAGGAAGGCGAGCAGGGTACCATCGGCGGACCAGCGCGGCTGCGTCAAACCGAGGCGATTGTGCGTGAGCACCTGGCGGGCATGTGTGGCGATGTCGATGCGGACGAGCTCGGGATCGTAGCGATCATCCTCAAAATTCGTGCGTGAGACGACGAGGACAATGGACTTGCCGTCGGGCGCGATTTGCGGGTCGGTCACTCGGACAATCTTGCCGACGTCCGGAATGGTGAATCGGGCGGCTGAGAGCGTTGCGGCTGCGGCGAGCAGCAGGGCAAATCGATTGAGTTGCATCGGGGCCTCCGTGGGTTGCCCCTATTATAGAATTCCCTGGCGGAGGAAAAGGGCCCGGTAGGGCAGGGAGCGCGACAGGGTCAAGAGACAGTCCGAGCTTCGCTCGGATCGGCAGGCGGAAGCGCCTACCCCACCAAGCGCATCGAGTTTTTCATGAAGTTTCGTAGCCCACTACTAGGAATTCAGTTGCTCCCAGAGGGCCTTGTAGTAGCGCATGAAGCGTTCGGGCTCTTTGCTCTCAGCCACCTCCGCGAGGGTGTAGCGCGAGTATCCCGATTCGCGGAGCAGGCGAAAGAACTCTTTATAGGGATACCCGCTCACCAGCTCCGTGATGTGACAGTTCCGGATGTACGGTCCCAGCAGCGCGAAGCTCTGCTTGACGCTGCCATCCTTCACGTCGGTGGGGTTGGAGTTCCAGCAGGCGCCGACGTTAGGCGTGGCCGCCGTCCCCAGAATCTCCGCCGCCACGCTGGGTTCCTGCGTGCCGGCTCCGTGGACTTCCATCCAGATTTCGATGCCCTTCACCTGGGCGTACTCGGCCAACTCGCGAATGCCCATGCCGATGTTGCGGATGGTAGTGGCGTGAGGCACGCCGTTGGGGAATCCGTTGGGTCGAACCTTGACGGCGATGGCGCCGGTGTCGCGGGCGAGGTCGACGAAGGTCTTGCCGATTTCCACCTGCTTTTTGCGCTCGGCCGGATCGGGCGATTCGAATTCGCACGTGCTGCCGTAGCTGAGCAGGCGCACTTTGGATTGCTTGAAGCGCTCCTTGACCTTGATGCGCTCATCGGCGCCCATGGAGGGCTCGACGCCGTGTTTATGGCCCGTGCGGAGCTCGACGGCGGCAAAGCCGGTGACTTCGAGAGTATGGATCAGGGTCTCGAGATCCATATTCTGTAGCAGGTTGTAGGTGACGCAGCCGAGTTGGAATTTGCCTTCAGCCGGCAGCGGACCGGCGTGGAGTTGGGGAAGGGTCGCGAGCCCTGCGGACGTGGCGAGGAACGATCTTCTGTTCATAGAGCTGATGGGCCTTTTATAGCACAAGTGGCCCTATTGCAGCTCCTTCAGTTGATCCAGAAATGCTTTGGATATGGTTCCGTCGAGTGCGACCGGGACATCCCAGGTGACGGCTCCTCCGGCTTTGCGCAGCTTTTGAGTGAATTCGATCACCTGCTGGTTGGTGAAGCGGGGCTGATCTCCAATTCCCCAAGTCTGTCCGAGATAGCTCAGCATCTGGAGTTGGGCTCCGTCGATTTTGCCATCGGCGTTGCGCCGGAGTGTCACCTGATCGGGCTTGTCGATCTCGCCGGCGGTGAAGTCTTCGTAGGGGGTGAGGGAGAGCATGCGATACACCACGCCGGGGTTGAAGGCGACGGCGGCATCGGGGTTGCCCGCGCGGGCGGCGGCGGCGAAGCTGGCGAAATTGGGGGCCTCTGGCGAGCGGTACATCACGTTCGGCCAATAGCAGCCGTCGAACCACCAGCCCTCCACCTTACGGCCCCAGCGTAGCGACCAGTCGCGAATCACCTGTTCCCATTTGGTTTGAAACTCCCTGTTGAGATTCGAGCCGTTGTGCCAATCGAGCGCGGCGTCGGCAGCCTTATCCTGTCCGGGCGCGCCCGAAGGCAGATAGACCAGCAGCTTGATGCCTCGCTTGTGCAGGGCTTCATAGAGGTCGGAAACCAAGTCGCGGCGGGAGCACTTACTGGGTTGGTTGCCTGTCAGTTTGTCATAAGTGGGATTGGGCGCGAGGTAGTATCCCGAGTTTTGCCCAATGCTGATCTGGTAATAACTGGCCCCCACCGAGTGCAGTTGCTCGGCCATCTTCTCCACATCGAAGCCGTCCACCATTTTGTTCCACTGTTCCACGCTCATGGTGAGGTGGTTGACGCGCGCCTGCCAGTCGGAGAGGTAGTGCGTCATCACGCCGAATCTGGCCTGCTGCATCCAGGCGGCGCGTCCTTGACCGGGTTGAGCGGCCCGGGTGCCACTCCCATTTTGCACGTCGACTGTGCCGGCGTCGAAATCGGCGGTGACTGTGGTGCCATCGGCGAAGGTGGTGCGCTCTTTGCGATAGTTGGCGTCCAGAAATTCGTGATTGGTCATTTCCTGAAGGCCGATGCGCGCATGCAACTCGGCCATCCGCTTGATGGCGGCGAGAGTGTCGTCGGAGACATCGCCGCGCGCCGGAATCGAGGGCGCGCCACCGTAGAGCATGGCTACTATGCGGGCTTTCTGGGAGCCGCTATCTTGCGGCACCACGATCGCGTCGTGATAAACCAACTGGTACAGCGGCACCGGAATGGCGAGACCCTGGCCGGGATTGGCAGAGCCGAAATCGGCATAGGGGATCACCCAATCGGCGGCGGCTTCGGTGCCCACCAGCCCGATATTGTTGCGCGCCCAGCGCATGCAGGCGGCGCGGGCTTTCATGGAATCGGTGCGTGTGGAAGGATGCTCCGGGTTGAAATCCTCGTCGGGCGGAATGTAGCCGAACACGTCGAAGTAGACGCCGGGCGGTTTGACGGCATGCGCGAAGAGCAGGCGGTAATTCTTCTCCACATGGCCGAGTTCCATGCGCGGACTCAGGTACGACATGGCGCCTCCATCCCAGTGATCCATCCCTGGAATCACGCCGGTTTTGGTCTGACCGAAGCGTGTGCCGGGAAAGCGCAGCGGGGGCCTGGTGTCCTCATCGTGGACGGCGAACTGCTCCTGGTAGGACGGCGAATCGGTGTAGAAGTCGCGATACTGATCGTGCAGCGCCCACACGTAATGCAGGTCGCGCATGGCATCGTTGAAGCGCTTCAGGCCGTCCCAGCCTCCGGCTTCGGGTGAGGGCGGAAGTTCGTCGGGATGCTGGCGGTCGTAGCCGCGATAGGGCCAGCCGGCCAGGCAGACGTAGAGGCGATCGATGCCGCGAGCTTTGAGCTTGCGCAGTTGGTCGGCGCGCTGGTCGAACGTCACGACGCTGACGTTCTTTTCCGGATGCGCGGCGTCATAGCGGTAGCCTCCGGGACGATAGTTGGTGAATGTGTGAAGGCGGATGTGCGGTGTGCCGATTAACTCGGCCACGCGGGGTTCGCGCGCAATCTTATCCTTGAGTGAGACGAACTGACCCGTGTCCATCACGTAGCGGCGGTAGCGCTTGGCCATGGTCACATAGTTGCCGTTGCCCAGGAAGATCATCCGGGCAGTTCGTGGATAGCCGAACTTACCGAGAGTGGCACGCCAGCGGGGGCCGATCACGGTGGGGCCACCGGCGGGGTGACTGAACTTGTAAGCCGCGTCGTCAGGCGTCTCCACGATGATCATCATGGCCGACGGACCCTTCTGAAATCCCCACCACGACATGGACCACGACTCGATCAGATTGCTCTCGATGACGCTGACGTCCTTGGGGTCGCCTTCGGTAATCGGGTTGTAGGCTTTAGGCCAGTTGCGCGGCAGCAGTGTGCCCCATCGGTTGCTGAGCACGGTGAAATCGATGGGATCGCTGGTGTCCATCTGCTTCGGCCAGTCCAGTTGGCGGAGAACGGTTTCGCCTTCGGCGGCGGCGCAGTCGAAGACCAACCCCTCATCGGAGCCCTCGAGGGCGACGGTGAGATAGAGGCGGAGGTCGAGCGGCGTGTTGTGGCGGAACTGGTCGAGGGAGATTTTGACGCCGGTCTTGAAGCCCGTATCGTACGACTCGATATTAATGCGGCCGGCATCGGTGAGCCGGAGGTTGAATTCCTGGCCGCGCGATTTCACCAGCATGTCATCGGCGAGCGATCCGGTCATTTTCCAGGACGCGGCGCCGGCCTGCACGGCGAGCGAGAGATCGCTGGGGTTGAGGGTGACGCGATTCTTCTGCCCGGCGATCGTCCAGTTGGCTCCGGTGTGAGTGACGGTTACGAGAGGCGCGCCGCGCTGTTCGCGAGGGACCGGTTGTTGGGCGAAGAGCAGGGCGGGGAAGAGGAGCATCACGAGTCGCATCGTGTGCCGGCCTCCGATATCGATGAGCGGCTTGGCTTGATAAGATACGGTGTACGCAAACGGGCTGGCGGCGCCGCGGCGCCGACGATCGCGAGAAACGAGGATTTGCATATGGCTTTAACGCTAAATATAGCACCCTGGGAGAAGAATCATGCGTCGTAGAGATTTCTTGCCGGCACTGGCCGCGTCCGCGGCGATCGCGCAAACCCCGCCTCAGATTGAGCGGAAGGGACGCTTGAAACAGTCGGTGACCCGCGGCGTTTTTGCGCGCGGAACCAGTTTGGAAGAGTGCTGCAAGGAAGCTGCTCGTCAAGGCTGCAAGGGGTTCGACCTGATTGGACCCGCCGATTGGCCGACGCTGAAGAAATATGGCCTGATTCCCACCATGTATCCGCCCGGTCCCGGCGGCAATATTCCCGAAGCGCTCAATCGCAAGGAGAACCACGACAAACTGGAGAAGGCGATGCACGCAGCTATCGACGAGGCCCAGGCCAACGGCGTGCCAAACATCATCACGTTCTCCGGCAACCGCAAAGGTATGGCCGATGCCGAAGGCGCCGACAACTGCGTGGCGTGGCTCAATAAGGTGAAGGCGCACGCCGAGGATAAAGGCGTCACCATCTGCATGGAGTATCTGAACAGCAAGGTGAACCACAAGGACTATATGTTCGACCACATCGCGTGGGGTGTGGACGTGATGAAGCGTGTGAACTCGCCGCGCGTGAAGATTCTCTTCGATATTTATCACGCGCAGATCATGGACGGCGATATTGTGCGCAACATCCGCGATTACTTCCAGTGGATCGGGCACTTTCACACGGGCGGGAATCCGGGACGCCACGAGATCGACGATACGCAGGAGTTGAACTACCGCTTTGTGGCGAAGGCTATCGCTGAGCTTGGGTACACGGGGTTTGTGGGCCACGAGTATTCGCCGGCGCAGGGGCGCGACGCCGCGGCGAGTCTGAATCAGGCGATGGAAATCTTCGATGTGTAGGCAGAGCGAGCAGTGACGCCTTTGCCGGCTTACTAGGATCGCAGTTTGGCTACGTAGGACTCCGCCGATTTGCGGATTGCCGCTCCCTGGTGAAACAGCCAGAGGCAACTGGCATCCCAGTCGACACGCGATTCGCTTTGGTTGGTTTGCCACCACTTCGGATGCCTCACGAAGATGTCCTGCAACAGCGCATGTAGGATCTCATGCAAGCAAGTGTTGACGGACAGGAATGGGATTTGATTGCCGTGCGCGTAACTGAGCGCGATCACGCATACATGGTAGCCATCGTACAGCGTGGTGACTCCGGAAAGCGCGCGCCCCTTGTCCCATAGCATGGGAAGGTGGTCGGTGAGGACAAGATTGAGCGCGCCCGGTTCCACGCCGACGAAGATCGGCCGGTCGGCCGCGGTGCGCTTGATCTCACCGGTAGTATCGGTGGTCTGAAATCGGATACCGCAGCGGCCGAACTCGCGCGCGGTTTCGGGCCAGATGGTTTCCCAGAAGTGGCGGAGTTGCTCCGGCGCGAGCTTCGCGCGTCTGTCCATCACCCGGCGAAGAGGAACGATGAGCGGTTTGGACGAGAGGGAAGCTGCCGCCGGTAGTGCCGTGGCGCAGATGAATTGACGGCGTGTCATTCCGTTCTGCCCTGAGTCTAGCGCCGAACGGAGCGGCGGGTGTTATAAATTTGCGAATGGATCGACTATAGATATGTGAGGGGCGTGGGCAGCAGCGTGGCAGCACTGGCGAAGCGGGACGAACTGTACCAGGCGGCGATTCGCGATTTGGGCCGCGCGTTGGATCGACTGGCGGCAGGATACGAAGCCGATCCGGAACGCGCCTCGACCTGCGGCAGGAGATTCATTTCCAGCTTTGGAAGAGCTTCGAGGTTTACGACGGCCGCTGTTCGCTGAAGACCTGGACGTTTCGCGTGGCGCACAACACGGCTGTATCGTACGTGAATCGGGAGCGCCGCTGGAACGCCCGCTTCGCCAGCTTGGAAGAGATTGAGGGAACGCTGCCCAGCGTGGAGTGCGAACCGGATCTCGACTTGCATCGCGCGCTCGGGCAGATCTCTCAACTCATCCTGCAACTGAAACCGCTGGACCGGCAGATCCTGATTTCTTACCTGGAGGAGATGGACATTGCCGCGATCGCCGAAATTACAGGGCTTTCGGCGGGCAATGTCGCGATGAAGATTCACCGAATCAAGAACATTCTGGCGCGCCGCTTTCATGAGGAACAACACTATGTCTGATGAATCGAGGCCGAAGGATCCAGGGGCTATTTGGAGAGGGCAGGCGCCTGAGGAGTCGCCGGTGCGGCTGGAGCCGCTGATGAACCGGCGCACGCGGGAGTTGCATGCCAGCACGCGGTCGGAAATTTTGATGAGTATAGGGGCCGCGCTCTTCTTTGTGGCCGTGATCGCGTGGCGATTCGCCTCGGATCACCAGAGCTTTCCGGTGATCGGCGTGGGCGTGGTGGTCGCTTGGATCGTGATTTCGTTGTACTGGTTTCGCGACCGGATGGGGCCTGCGCCGGGGGACGCAATGGCTGCGACCAGCCGGGACTACTATCGCAAGGAAATGGAAAGGCGGCGTGATCATTTGCGAAATGCGTGGCTCTGGCACGGTCCTTGGTGTTGGCTTGCGTCACGTTTCTTGCGAGTGTGGAGGCGAACCCGTTTCGCGGGCTGTATCGGCTGCGGAGAGTGATGCCGCTGGTCGGACTACTGGTGGTTTGGATCGGATTCGGCATCGTGCGGCGGCGCCGCCAGGCCAATCAACTGCAGCGCGAGATCGACGAGATCGAGACGGGCGGGCAGTAGGAGTTGCGCTATGCGAAGGTCTTCATCGCTTCGGCGGCGATTTCGAAGGAGCGTAGGCGTTGGGTATGGTCGTACAGATCTGACGTGAAGATCAACTCGTCGGCCTTCGTCTCGTGCAACAGCAGGTCCAGTTTACGTCGAACCGTTTCAGGCCCTCCGATGGCCGCGACGGCGAGCCGGGATTGCACCAGAAACCGCTCGGACTCGCTCCACAATCCATCCATAGTGTCGACCGGCGGTGGCACAAAGATGGGCTCGCGCCGAATGAGTTGGAGGGCTCGCTGGAGCGCAGAAGTGGAAAGGTGCTCCGCCTCGGCGTCGGTCTCGGCGGCCACGAGGGGCACGCCGGCCATAACGTAGGGACTGTCGAGATATCGCGAAGGCTGAAACTCATCGCGGTATGCCTCAATCCCCTCCATCAGCAAGGCCGGCGCGAAGTGACTGGCGAAGGCGAAGGGCAACCCCAGGCGCGCCGCGAGTTGCGCACTATAAGTGGAGGAGCCCAGCAACCAGACAGGCACCTGGGTGCCAGCGCCGGGATAGGCGATCAACCTTTGTCCGGGGACCGGGGGCGCGAGGTAGGCGAGCAACTCGGCGACCTGTCTGGGGAAATCCTCCTCCGCGGTGTTGTAGCGCAATGCCTGGGATGCCAGAGGATCGGACCCGGGCGCGCGGCCGACTCCGAGATCGATTCGGCCGGGATACAGAGTTTCCAAGGTGCCGAACTGCTCCGCGATGACGAGTGCTGCGTGGTTCGGCAGCATTACGCCTCCGGAACCCACGCGGATGGTCGAAGTGGCGGCAGCAACGTGGCCGATCAGGATGGAGGTGGCGGCGCTGGCGATGCCGGGCATATTGTGATGCTCGGCGAGCCAGAAACGGGTGAAGCCCCATTTTTCGGCGTGGCGTGCCAGATCGACCGTATTGCGATAGGCTTCCGCAATGGCGCCGCCTACCCGGACGGGCGCGAGATCGAGGATGGAGTATCGGGGTAGGCCGGACATGGGCATATTTATTGGATGCCCGACCAGCCGCCAGGGTGCAGGCCGTTTCTATTGCGTAATGGTGACGGCGCCGCCGGTTACTGCCCAGCGCGTGCCCGCTCCGCCGCCTCCCTTACCGCCCCCACCACGGGAGTAATAGCTGTAAGCGTTCACCGTATAGGTCATGGAGAAAGGCGCGCCATGCGTATCCGTGCCGGAGCAACTGGCGGTGATCACGATTCCGGTGCTGCCCGGACCCGATGAGTAACTCTGAGTGGCGCAGTTGAAAGTATCGACTACGCTAAAGCCATTTTGCCAACTGTAGATGTTGAAGATCGACCACTTGGTGGTGGTCCACAGAGAGAAGCTTTCTCCGGGTCCGTAGACGATACAGTTTGTAATCTGGACACATACGCCAGGAGGCAGGGTATATGTCGTAGTGGTGGTCGACTGCGCACAGATGGCGGACGCAGCCAGGAAAAGTAAGCCGGCCAATCTCTTCATGCGAAATGTCTCCTTCGGAAGTAAGTCGCCGCTATCTAACTGGCGTGAGAAATGGATCACCCAATATTTAGATGAGCGCCAAATTGATCGTCTGTTATCGTACAGACGTAAGTATTGGAATTGCCGGTTAACATCCCGAGTCTTTCAGGAGTATACATCTGTGAGCGGGAGCCTGCCAGAAATTTGTTTGCGGAAAATCCCGCACTCTTAAAGACGAAGATTAAGTCAAAGCCGCCTGCATCATAGCTCGCGCATAACCCACGTTGTAAGCGAAGGCCGCATAACCTCCTCCTCCGGGATATTGAGGGCGGAAATTAGGACGTTCACGATCGTAGTCGAGGCCGCGGGAATGCTCGGGGTAGATGAGGCGTGAGTACTTGTGCTTCACCAGCTCTTTCATCACGGCGAACATGTTGTTTTCACCCTCGTCGATGAAGACCTCGCTATACCGTTCGTAGGGTTTCTGCACTTTGACGTTACGGAAGTGAACGTGGTTGATGCGATCGCGCGAGGCGAAGTAGCCGCACACTTCCACGGGGTCCGCGCCCATTTCTTTGGTGACGCCGCAATCGAAAGTGATGCCGTTCGACGGGCTGTTCACAATTCCGATCAGGCGCTTCCAACCATCCACGGTCCCCATAATCTGACCCGACTTGCGGCTGACGGGCGCGGGCGGATCGTTGGGATGCAGCGCCAACCGCACGCCAGCCTTTTCGGCGGCCGGAACCACGGCCTTCAGAAAGTACGTGATGTTGGTCCACATCTCTTCCACGGTATGCGCGCCCTCGCGTTCGAGCGGGGGAAGATCCTTGAACGCCACTTTGGCGCCGGCGTTGTCCACGGGCCGCTCGTAGTCAAAGCCGGTCCAACCTGATCCGGCGCGGCCTGTCTCTTCAAAGTACCCTTCCATTGCGCGATGAGCGTACCAGTTGTATTCGACAACGGGGAGACCCACTTTGCCCGCGGCCTGAATCGACTGGATCACCTTTTCGATCTCCTGGTCGCGACCGGGGCGGGCGTAGATGGCGTTGTTAAAGCCGGCGATCATGAGATTGCCGAGCGTGATGCCATCGCTCTTGAGGCTGTCGATCTGGTCTTTGAGGCGGGCTTCGTCCCAGGGAATCGCGGGACCGCCCGTAAGGACGTAGTTGACGCCGAGCTGTTTGATGCGTCGCGGACCACCCTCGGCTGGGCCGGCGTCGCCCAATCCGAGACAAAGCTTGGGAGTGTCGATGCCTTCGTAGCGTGGGACGGGCATGGTGGCGGCGTGAACCGCAGGCGATGCGATGGCCGCGACTCCGGCGGCGCCAATCCAGTTTCTGCGCGATAGCTTCACGGCGGAAATGCTATTCCCATTCGCGGGTCAAGTCAATCCCATCGGGAAAAGCACCGACTCTCGTACGGTCGCGGATCGGAAGGTTTAACGCTTCGAAGGGATCGCCGGCGTGGCTCCACTCTTCACAATCAGGCGCGTGAGCAGTTCCACCACGGTATCGAGCGGCAGAATGTCGGCGATGACCATGGGGGTCCGGCCGCGAGCATCTTTGGCATCGAGGGGCACACCCTTATCGGCAAGGAACTGGACCACTTTGCAGATCTCGGGCTGGGGAACCGCGCCGGTGCCGGTGACGGCGGAGTGCATTGCGGTGGTGCCGCTGTCAGTCTTGGCGTCGACACGTTTGTCGAGCTCATAGGCGTATTCAACAGGTTCCAGATGTCCGCTACCCGCCGCAGCCATCAGTAACGTAGTGCCGTCCTGCGCTTTGATGGTAGGATCCGCGCCCGCCTTTACCAGAGCGCGCATCACTTCCGGTTGGTTCGCCCGAGCCGCCAATAGCAGAGGAGTCTGCTCACCGGCAGGCGGCCGGAAAGCTCCACCCCCTCCGCCGGCTCCGCGGCCGCCCGTGGGCGTCTTGGCCGTGAGCGCATTCGGATTGGCCTTCTTCGCAATCAGTTTGTTCACCAGGTCGAGCGCGCCAAATTGCGCGGCAGTGTGCAGCGGCGTGTTGCCGGCGCGGTCGGCGACGTTGGGATCGGCGCCGCCATCCACCAGCGCCTCTGCCGCGTTCGAACTCTTATAAGCCGCGGCTACCAGCAGGACCTTCGTGCCATCGGGCACTGCGTAATTGGGATCGGCGCCCGCGGCCAGCAGGGCGCGCACGGACTTGTCGTCGTTCTTGACGGAGGCGAAGACCAGGGCAGTGAAGCCGCTCTTCGAAGCCGCCTTCACATCGGCGCCATGCTCGATGAGCAGGCGGGTCACGTCGGGATGGCCTTCGGCAGCGGCCCACATCAGCGCAGTCTGGCCCTTGCGCGACTCCACCGCTTCGATCTTTGCGCCCTTGGCGAGCAGTTGCTTGACTACTTCCGGATTGCCCGCGCCGGCCGCGATCATCAATGCGGTCTCGCCGTCCCATCGCGCGGCATTCGGATCGGCGCCGGCCTGGAGAAACTTGTCCACCAGACGGGCGTTGCCATTGGCGCAGGCCAGGGTGAGCGGAGATTCGCCGTACTCGTCTTTCGTGACGACGTTAGCGCCTGCGGCCAGCAGCGATTCAGCGGCAGCAGTCTGGTCGAGGTAGGTGGCCCATGCCAGCGCTGTGGCGCCGTCGGGCTGGGCGGCGTTGACGTCGGCATGCTGACCGATCAGCGCGGTCACCGCTTTAGGATCGCGCCGCTTCACCGCGTCGATCAGGCGCAAATCCGCGGCAGCCCAACAGGCAGTTGCGGCCAGGAAAATCGCCAACGGCTGTTTCATCGCTCTACAGGGACGCCAGGCTCGGAATCTCACCGGTGGAATCGCCCAGTTTCTCGGCATGCACGCCAGCCTGGTCGAGCATGGTGAGCAGCAGATTGTTCATCGGCGTTTCCTTGGCGATAGCGGATGTGGCGGCCGCCCTTGATCTGGCCCGCCGCTCCGCCCGCCAGCACCAGCGGCAGATCGTGATGCGTGTGCGCGTTGCCGTCGCGAGATGCTGCTGCCATAAAGGATCTGGCGAGTGATCGAGCAGCGTGCCATCGCCATCGCGTGTGGTCCAGCTTCTCCAACAGATAGGCGAACGTCTGCACATGGTATGCGTTGATCTTGGCGATCTTGGCGATTTTTTCCGGATCGTTCTGGTGATGAGTCACGGAGTGGTGGCCGTCGGAGACGCCGATCGTGCGATACTGACGATTGCTGCCTTCGCGCGCCATCATGAAGCTGACCACGCGCGTCATATCGGTCTGGAAAGCGAGCACCATCAGATCGCTCATGAGCTTGGCGTGATCTTCGAACTCTTCCGGCACTCCGCTGGGCCGTTCCATAAGCGGCATCTTGATGGTGGCGTTCTGCTCTTCGGCTTTCTGAATGCGGCGCTCGATGTCGCGAATGGCTTCCAGGTATTGATCGAGTTTGTTGCGGTCGCGCGCGCCAAGACCGTTCGAGAGGCGAGCCACATCGCCGCGGACATAATCGAGAATGCTGGACTCTCCTTCATGGCGGCCAGTCGGGCGGCGGGATCGGTGCTGTCGCCATCGCCGAAGAGACGCTCGAACACGGCGCGCGGGTTGACTTCCACCGGGATAGGCGTCGTGGGAGTGCGCCAGGAAATGGTGTTGGTGTAGGCGCAGCTATAACCGGAATCGCAATCGCCCGCCAGCGTGGGCTCTTCCAGGCCGAGTTCGAGCGAGGCCAATTGCGTGTTCTTGCCGAGTTCCTGCGCCGCGATCTGGTCGGCCGAAATGCCGGCGTGGATATCCACCTCGGTCTTCTTCGGGTGAACGCCGGTGAGCCAGGTCGCGCCTGCCCGCGCGTGATCGCCGGCGCCATCGCCCAGCGCGCGGCCGCTGATCTGCGTCAGGCTGCTGAACACGCAGCGCGGTCGCGGAATGGCTCCAGCGCCTTCATAGTGGGCGTGAACTCGAAACCGGCGCCTTCGGTTGCGGGAGTCCAGCCCTTCATGATCTCCCGTTCGGAACGTATACGAAGCCAAGCGCACATCGGGCTTGGCCGCGCCCGAGGCGCGCAGAGCCGGCACCATCGCATCCAGGAAGGGAAGCGCGAGTGTGGTGCCGATTCCTCGCAGGAACGTGCGGCGATGCAGTGATTTCTTCGTGACGATCATGGTTCTGGGGTTCTCCTCATTTGGAACGGTGGACTTTTCACGATTGCGGTTACCAATGCCGAGAAACGATAGTTTTCGCTCTGCCGCTTCGCGCGCGATGGCACGAATGGCCGGCTTGTCGTAATACTCCAGGCCGCGGCCAAGCGCGTAGGTCAGAAGCTTTTCGGTGACAGTGGCAAGGAATTCGTCGCGATGCGCGGTCAGCAGCGGGTGTTGCAGGCCGGCGGGGCCGTTGAAGTGCGTGCCATCCGGCAGTTTACCCGAGGCGTCGATCGGGCTGCCGGCGTCCTTCGCCCGCCACTCGCCTACGCCATCGTAGTTCTCCAGCGCGAAGCCGAGCGGATCCATGCGCGAGTGGCAGGAAGCGCAGATCGCGTTGGCCCGATGCTGTTCCATCTGCTGGCGCAGCGCTGAGTTAGCGCCCATCCTTGTCGTGTGGCTTCAGTCAGGAATATCGGGCGGAGGAGGCGGCGGCGGAGCGCCGAGCAGGTTTTCCAGGACCCATTTGCCGCGCTGCACCACCGAGGTCCGGTTGGGATAGGACGTCACTGTCAGGATACTGCCCTGCCCCAGCAGGCCGCCGCGATTGGAATCGGTGAGCGCCACCTGGCGGAACTGCGAGCCATAAATGTTGGGGATGCCGTAGTGCTCGGCCAGGCGCTGATTCAGAAACGTATAATTGGCGTCGAGCAGGTCAGTGAGCGGCGGTTTTCGCGCAGCACGGCCTGGAAGAACAATGTCGTCTCGTGCTGGAAGGACTGGCGCAGGCTGTCGTCGAAGTCGGGAATATGGTCCGGATCCGGCTTCATGTCGCCAGGTTGCGAAGGTACAGCCACTGGCCGGCGAAGTTGTCGACCAGCGCCTGCGACCGGGGGTCGTCCAACATGCGGCGCACCTGCTGCGCGAGCATGGCCGGATCCTGCAGCTTTTCCTTCTCGGCGACGGTGAGCAGTTCGTCGTCGGGAATGCTGCTCCACAGGAAGAATGAGAGCCGCGACGCCAGTTCGAAATCGTTGACGCGATGAACGCGCCCGGCCGCAATCCCGCGGGGTCGCGCTCAATGCGGAACAGAAAATCCGGCGACACCAGCATGGCGCGCGAGGCCTTTTTCGATCCCGTGATCGAAATCGCCTTCGGCGCGCCCGCTCTTATAGAAGCCGACGAGCGGTTGAATGTCGGATCGGTGACAGGGCGGCGGAAGGCGCGGCGCGCGAGGGTGGCGAGGATGGTGTGGGCGCAGGACTCTTCTTCTTTGCGGCCCACTAGGCTTGCACACAAAAATGCGCTCGCGGCTGGGAGTGTCGCCGCGGCCGGTGGCATTATACGGACCCGAGATAGTGATCTTGTCGACTTGGGGAGCACCGCCGCCCTGGCCGGCTTTGAAGCGCTTGATGCTGGCGCCATCCAGCCGTAAATCCATTTCGGCGGGAAGCACTTGCGGCCGGGCGCCCTGACCTTGCGGCGGCGGCTGCGCTCCACGACGGCCGGCGGGCGCGGCGATCTCGGCCTTGGCGCCCTCGCGCAAGAAATCAACGCCCACTGTGCGGAGGCCGGCTTTGACAGGCAGGCGAATTTCGTAGGGCGTGTCGTTGCCGAGTTTGACGCGGATGTTGTACTCGGCGTCGAGCGGGAAGTAGTAGGCGAACGACATGCCGCCGCGCGAATCGAACGGCAGGTCGTCACTCACGCGTTCATTTCGGCCGGTGCGCATCCCCAAAGTGCGAGCGGAAAACTCTTCGTCGCCAGGTTTGATGGTCAGGTCGCCGATGGCCATCCGGCTGACGCGGCGAGCGGCAGACATGTAGCGCTCGAGCAGGGCGGGGGAGAACGAGAGGACGTCGCCGATGTTGTCGAAGCCGTAGCCGGAATCGTCCACCGGCAGCAGTTCGCCGGGTTTCGTGTCGAGAGCCAGCAAATCGCGAATGGCGTTGCTGTACTCGGCGCGGTTGAGGCGATGAATTACGGAACGGCCAGGTTCGGGATGGAGCGCCGCATTGCGGTCGAGGGCGTCCTGGATGAAGGTGACCAGGGCGGAGGCCGATGCTGAATCGGGCCGGGGCATGCCGGCAGGCGGCATCTCGCCGGTGCGGACCTTGCGCGCTACCTTTTCCAGGAGGGCGGCGTTGGCAGCGGGATTGTTGAAGTCGACGCCTTGCAACACAACGTCGCCGGTCTTGGCTTTCTGGCTGTGGCAGGTGGCGCAGTAGCGATCGGTAAGAGCGCGGGCGGCGGTGGGGGTCTGCGCGAAGACACAAGGAATGGCCGCAGTCATCGCGGCGAGCGTAAGTAGACGCAATCCTGGCAAGTCCCTCCTTCGAATAATACTTGTTTCAGTATACGCCTGTTGAGGAATCCACCAAAATGGCGTCATTTTCGGTGGCACCGCCGGGAATCGAGATAAGATCGAACCTATGCGAAATTGGTTGGCGGCGGGAGCGCTGTTAGCTCTGTGCGCCGTGACTGGCAGTGCCCAGAAGATCACAGCGGTGCGCTTCGCCAAACTCTGGGATGGCGAGAAGGTAGTGGATCGTCCTCTCGTGCTGGTCAGCGCCGGGCGTATTACCAGCGTGCGCGCGGGGGACCCCACTCCTCCCGACGGCGCCGAAGTGATCGACTGGTCGCGATACTACGGGCTGCCCGGGCTGATCGACGTTCACACGCACATGACGTACATCGGCGATCGCCCTGGTGGTGTGCGCGGCGGTGGGCAGCGTATGGCTGCTGTTACCGTCTTCCTGGCGCAGGAAAATGCTCGCAAGACGCTCGAGACCGGAGTCACCGCGGTGCGCGATCTGGGCGCCAGCGAGTATACCGATATCGCGATGCGCGAGTTGATCAATCGGGGCGCCATGCCTGGACCGCGCATGTTCGTCGCGGGGTATGGTCTCACGGTAATGGGCAGTTTCCGCCCTGGCAGCACGCCGCCCGCGCCCGGCCCGGGCACGGCCAGCACGCCCGATGAAGTCCGACGCGCCGTGCGGACGCAGATTGCTGCCGGCGCCGACGTGGTGAAGATGTACGGGTCGGTGGGCGGCTTCGAGAACGTGGGAACGCAGCAGACGTTTACCTTCGACGAAATGAAGGCTGCCGTGGATGTGGCGCACGCCATGGGCAAGAAGATAGCGATCCATTCTTACGGACCCGAGGGAGGCCGCGACGCTGTGCGCGCCGGCGCCGATTCGCTGGAACACGCCGTGGATCTGGACGACGAGACGCTAGCCGAAATGGCGCGGCGGAAAACCTACTACGTTCCCACCATCGATCACAATCGCTATTACGTGGATGCCGCGGCCGACTATGGCTTTCGAGCGGGCTCGGTGGAGCGGCTGAACGCCTACATCGCGCGCAACTTCGAAACCGCCAAACGGGCGTGGAAGGCGGGCGTGCGCTTCGCCATGGGGTCGGATGCGGTGTATAGCATGTTCGGCCAGAATACGCGCGAGCTCGGATGGTTCGTGAAAGTGGGCATGACGCCGGAGCAGGCGCTCCAAACCGCGACAGTAAATGCGGCGGACCTGCTCGGTATGAAGGACGATCTGGGCTCGGCGATGCCCGGGCGATTCGCCGACCTCATCGCAGTGGAAGGCGACCCGCTGGCGGACGTACAGGTAGTCATTGATAAGATACGGGGAGTCATGAAAAACGGCAGTGTGGTGGTGAAAAAATGAGGCGTACGCTTCTTTTAATACCTGTGGCGGTACTGATCGCGTCGGCACAACGAGGCGGCGCGCCCGGCGGCGGAGCCTCCTGCCGGGGGCGGCACTGCGGGGGCGGCCGCCGCTGCGCAGGGCGCGGCCGCCCAGATCAACAATCTCGACGGTGTAATGAAGCAAATCGACGACCTGATGTGGCACACCCTGCTGGGCGACATTGCCGATATCGATAAGGTGGAATACACCAGTTTGCCTCCGGCCCACATTGGGAATCCGAGAGCGCCCGGAGCGGGCAATCCGTTGATCATTCGCGCCTACACGTTCATCCCTAAGAAACTCGACCGTTCGAAAAAACAGCCGTTGATCGTGTTTGCACACCAGGGCATCCACGCCAATTCCGACACGCGCGATGCGCACGTATTTCGCGAACTGCTAGAGCAAGGCTACTCCATTGTCTCTTCGGATTACCGCGGCAGCACAGGCTATGGCCGCGGCTTCTACGAGCAGATCGATTACGGCGGGCGCGAAGTGGACGATGTGTATCAGGGCATGGTGTGGATGCTCGACACCTATGGCTTTCTCGACCCCAAACGCGTTGGCATGATCGGCTGGAGCCATGGCGGACTGATTACGTTGATGAACATCTTCCAACATCCGCAGGCGTACGCCGTGGCCTACGCGGGCGTGCCGGCCAGCGACCTGGTGGCGCGGATGGGTTACGAAGGTCCCGGCTATGCGGCGCTATACTCCGCGCCATATCACATCGGCAAGACGGTGCGGGAAGACGTGATGGAATATCGCAAGCGCTCGCCCGTATTTCACGCCAAGGAATTGCAGACGCCGCTCCTAATTCACACCAACACCAACGACGAAGATGTGAACGTGCTGGAAGTGGAGCACTTGATCGAAGCATTGAAGGCCGAGGGCAAGAAGTTCGAGTACAAGATCTATCAGGATGCTCCGGGGGGCCACTACTTCAATCGCCTCGACACCCGGGCCGCCAAGGAATCGCGCAAAGAGATCTGGCGCTTTCTGGCGGGGTATTTGAAGCCTGAGAATCCGGTCAAGTAATCGACGGATACTTCAGAACAACTCCATCTGCCGGGGAGCCTTGCCTTTTGCTTTGCCTCTCACCGTGCGCCCATCGAGCGATGGCGAGATGGCGCGCTCATGTGCCACTGCCGCCTGGAAATCGGCCTCCGGTGCGCAACGATCCTCGATGGCTCGCGTGAAGCGGTCCAAACGGCGCATGCCTTCCAATTTGTGGCTGTCTCCCACCTTCGCGGCATCCAGCGCTCTCCGCAATAGCCCAATCGACTCGTCGTAGGTCTTCAGCGGCACCGGGAACGGATGGCCGTCCTTGCCGCCGTGCGCGAAGGAGAAGCGCGCAGGATCCGAGAATCGGCTGGGCGCGCCATGCACCACCTCCGCGATCAGCGCCAGCGATTGCAGTGTGCGCGGTCCCAGGTTTTCCAGCAGCAGCAGCGACGGCGAAATCGGGAATTCGCGCTCGTAGGCCAGTCGCCAGCACTGCGCCCAGGCGCTTGAGATCGACATTTTCCGCGCGGACGTCGTGATGCGCGGGCATCACCAGCTTGCGCGACTTCGGCGAGCGTGTGGTCCGGATGCTCGCGCGCGATTTCGAGCATGCGCATCCTGCGCCGGGCGCGCCTGCGTGATCCACCAGATTCATGATCTCGCCCTGACTCTCGCCGACGATGCCGGTGTGCGGCTCGGAGGTGAAATCGCGCACGTTCGGCGGAGTGCCAGTGATAGCGCCGGGCCAGGCCGCTTCCTCTCGTTCATCCCCTGCTGCACCACGGCCCATTCGCCCTCGCGGGTGAGAATGAACGTGTGCAGGTAGATCTGGAAACCGTCGGCGATGGCGTTGTTGTCGATGCGCGCGGTGAGGCGGCTGGTGCGCACCAGCGCTTCGCCGTCGGCGCCGGTCTGCGGTCGGCAACAGGCCCGCAGCTCGTCGGGCGTGTTGCGCGAGTGCCGGCCGCGTCCGCCGCAGATATAGATGCCTAACTCGTGCGCGCGCGGATTGAGGCCCGTCTTGAGCGCGCCCATCACGGAGGTGGTGATGCCGGAGGAATGCCAGTCCATCCCCATCACCGCGCCGAAAGCCTGGAACCAGAAGGGATCGCTGAGGCGGGAGAGGAAAGCCGCGGGACCGTAGTGGTAGAGGATGGCTTCGCGAAATCGCTGTGCCCAGCTTGACCATACGCTCGGCGAGCCACGCCGGAACATGTCCGCCGTGCAGGGGGAGATCGGCATGGCCCGAACGGTGCATGGGAGATCGGTAGGACATCCACTTATCATGGACGTCCCACCTTAAATGTTACTTCTTATGCGCCAACCGGCTGCACGCCTCGTCGGCCTTGAACGGATCGATAGCGCCATTGCCTTCGTCGATCATAGCGATCTTGCCGTCCATGTCTATTACGAAAGTGGTTCGATTGGCGATGCCGACGGCCGCATTCAGCACTCCGTACTGCTCGGAGAGCTTGCGGTCGTGGTCGCTAATCATGGGGAATTCCGCCCCGAGTTCCTTGGACCAGTGAGTGAGGGTTGCCACGAAATCTGTGCTGATCGCCAGCACCTGCGTATCATTTGCATTAAATTTTCCGATACCAGACTGGTATGCTGTGAGTTCTTTCGTTCAACCACCGGTAAAGGCGGCGGGAAAGAAGGCCAGGACGACGTTCTTCTTCCCACGGAAGTCGGACAGTTTGATGTCCTTCCCGCTGGTATTCATGCGGGCAGGAATGGTGAAGTCGGGGGCCATTTCCCCTTCCTTCAGGTTAGTATGCTGCGGCGCATTTTGCGCAAATGCCGGGAGGCTGAGCGCAGCTAGCGTCAGCAAAATCAAAGACTTCATGTTTTCCCTCAAGAGACAGATGTCTCCCCGGAGGCTAGCATGTGTATAGTTGGCAGGCAAGTAAACCCTGACTAATCGCCCACTATCCCGCCTCAGTGACTTCACCGGATCTGCCGACTGGGTTCAACATGGTTCTCGAGGGGGAGCCCCCGCGCGTCCCGGGTGCCGGAATCGATGGAGACCGGTGCTCATGGATTATCTTACGATTCATGCATATGCGTTCGAGGCTTGCTTTTTGACCTCCCGTGGTACACTGAGGTTTGACTGTCGACGAAGAGCAGTGGGCGAAAGCCCACTTTTTTGTTGGATTTGACACTTTTGTAAACCATGCAGGAAGCGATCGCGTCCAAAATCGAAGAGATCGCGCAGCGCGTTGCCGATTCGGAGGGCATGGAATTGGTCGAAGTGGAAGTAAAGGGCGGAGGGGCGCACCGCTTCGTCCGCATTTCGATCGACAAGCCGGAAGGTGTCACGCACGGCGATTGCGAACTGATCTCGCAGCAGGTGGGCACGATTCTGGACGTCGAAGACGTTGTTCCGGGTGGCCGGTACACGTTGGAAGTAAGCTCCCCCGGAGTGGAGCGAAAGCTCTTGAAGCCGGAGGACTACCGAGCGTTTCAGGGAAAGAAAGCGAAGATTACGCTGCGGGATCCGGTGGAGGGGCGGCGCAACTGGGAAGGCACACTGGCGGGATTCGAGAACGGGCGAAGTCGCTCTTGAAACCGAGCCCGGGAAGACCATCCGGTTTCCGGTTCGATCAGGTGCAAAAAGCCAACCTGAAGTTCGAGTGGTAGCAGCCCGCCGCGACACCAGAGATAAACAATCGACGACAAACGAGGGTACTTTGGAAACGATTTTTCAGTCCATCGAGATACTGAGCAAGGAAAAAGGTATCGATCCGCAGATCGTCCTGGACGCGGTGAAGGACGCGATGCTGATCGCCGCCCGCAAACACTTACCGCACCAATGAAGACTACGTGGCGGATATGGATCCGAAGACCGGCGCCATCTCAGCTCTTCGCTGTCAAGAAAGTGGTCGAAGCGGTGGAAGATCCGGCGCATGAAATGACCCTGCCGGAGGCGCGCCGCATCAATCCCGATGCCGAAGTCGGCGCTGAAATCCGTATTCCCAAAAACACCGATGCGCTGGGCCGCATCTCCGCGCAGACCGCCAAGCAGGTGATTTTCCAGAAGGTCCGCGAAGCGGAGCGGGAAACCGTTTTCAACGAATACTCGGGCCGCACCGGCGAACTGGTGAACTGCACCATCAAGCGCGTCGAAGGTCCGGATTATGTTCTGGACCTGGGCAAGACGGAAGCCCGGCTGCCGAAGAAGGAGCAGTCGCGCCTGGAAAGCTACAGCGTGGGCGATCGCGTGCGCTGCGTGATCAAGCTGGTGGACAAGTCCAGCAAGGGTCCGGGCGTGCTGGTGTCGCGCGCCGCGCCGGAGCTGGTGATGCGCCTGTTCGAACAGGAAGTGCCGGAGATCTACGACGGCACGGTGGCTATCAAAGGCTGCGCGCGCGAAGCCGGCGAGCGCACCAAGATCGCGGTGCAGAGCCGCGACCGCGACGTGGACAGCGTGGGCGCCTGCGTGGGCATGAAGGGCATGCGCGTGCAGTCGATCATCCGCGAACTGCGCGGCGAGAAGATCGACATCATCGAATATCTCCGAAGATCCGGTGGTGTTCGCCACGCATGCGCTGAGCCCCGCGAAGGTCAGCCGCATCACGCATCCTCGATCCGCTGGAAAAGCACATGGAAGTGATCGTGGACGATTCGCAGCTCTCGCTCGCCATCGGCAAGAAGGGGCAGAACGTGCGCCTGGCCGCCAAGCTGCTGGGCTGGAAGATCGACATCAAGAGCGAAGAAGAGAAGCGGCAGGAAGTGGAATCGCAAATGGCCGCGCTGGTGGCGCCGGGCGCGCCTGTGTCGGTGCTTGTCGGATTACGGCCTGCCGAAAAACTGGTGGAGAAGCTGCTGGACGCGCAGGTGGGCACCATCGAGAGGCTGGGCGGCATGACGCCGGAGCAACTCGAAGAGATTCAGGGCATCGGGCCGAAGATGGTGGAACACATCCAGGAAGCCGTCAACGCCTACTATGCCAGTTCGACGCCGCCAATGAAGAAGCTGCGGCGGAGGGCGAAGCGGTTGCCGCGGAAGACGCGGTAGCGGTAGAAGAAGCGCCTGCCGGCGAAGCGGCAGCGGCCGGGAAAGAAGAAGTGGCCGAGGCCGTTTCGGCGGAGGCCGTGCAGGCCGAACCGGAAACCGATGAAACTGTGGAACAGTCTGGTACGATAGATAACGCGGGTTCTCCCACTGAAAATTCGGCGGAAGTTTCTGGCGAAGTAGACGGGAAGCCCGAGGTGGGTCCGGATCGTGGCTGAAGGGCCGCGGGCTGGTTTTAAGTCAGATTGCTTTCTCTATGAAGAAGATTCGGATCAACGAGCTGGCCAGGGAGCTGGAAGTGAAAGCTCACGAAATCCTCGACCGGCTCCCGGAACTGGGCGTCGCCGAAAAGAAGACGCACTCCAGCTCGATCGATGAAGACGTAGCCATCAAGCTGCGCCGCCTGTACGGTTTCGATGTTCCGGATCTGACGCCGGAAGAAGCGGCAGCCGAAGCATCGAGCCCTCGGTGGAGACGCATAAGTCTGACCACGCGACGGAGCTTGAAGAATCGCCGGCCCCGTACGCGAGACACAGCTGAGCCTGCCGCTCCGGCCGACCCGCGCCGGCAGCCGAGGCCGAACCTCCTGCTGAGGCGGAGAAACCTGCCGCGGCGCATCCGTTCGCCGGCGGCGCCCATCCGTCCGCCTTTGGCGCACCGCGCCGGCCGCATCCATCCACCCGTCGGAGCTCACCCGCCGGCCAAGCCCGAAACACCGGCCGAGCCGCCGGCGCATCGCGAGCCGCCAGTTCCGCGAGAGCCGGCCCGTCCGGCATCGCCCATGCCGCCCGTTGCGGTAATCGCGCCGGGACGTCCATCGGCGCCGGCGCCGCGGCCCGTGCCGTCATCGGCAGCCCACTCCCAAGCCAGGTCAAATTCTCTCGGGACCGCGCCAGCCCATTCCCGGCGAATCATGGAAAGCCCGCGTCCCACCTTGGGCGCGCCATCGCCGCGGCGCTCCGCAAATGCCGCGGCCGCCGCTGGCTCCGCGCCGGCCGGAATCGCCGCGTCCGCAAGCGGGAATGCCGATCGCTCCGCCGCCTATGCAACAGCCAGGGCGGACGCTTGCGGGACAGCCCGCGGCCCGGCCGGTGGTTCCGCCTCGTCCCGATCTGGTGGCGAAACTCGGGCCAGCCGCGGCCTCCATGCCGGCAGCGCCGCGCGCCGCCGCGTCCCGGAGTTCCGAAAGCGCCCAGCGCGCCGGTTCCCGGACAGCCGATTTATCGCGGACCCATCCGTCCCGGTCAGCCCATGGTGGCCAGACGTCCGGGCGCGCGTCCTGGAGCCCCCATGCGCCCGTCCCGGCGGACCGCGTCCGCAGCATCCCACATCGCGCGGCCGCATGGAGCCCGGACTGGCGCCGCCGCCTCCGGGTCCAGAGCAGCCAGGCGTGGACGTCCGGGCGACCGGCGTCCGGGTCGCGGACGTCCGCAGCCGCGCGAGCGCAGCGAAGAAGAGAAGATCCTGCGGCCGCAGCGCCGGCACGTGGAAGCCGGACCGCCGCCCGATCAATCGCGAGATCACGATTTCCGAAGGCATCACGGTCAAGGAGCTTTCCGAAAAGCTCGACGTGAAGGCCGCCTGGTGATCAAGAAGCTGGTGGACCGCAGCATCTTCGCCACCATCAACCAGACGCTCGATTCCAAGCTGGCCACCGAAGTGGCGCGCGAGTTCGGCGCGTCTACCGCCACCATCAGCTACGAAGAAGAAGCCATGCAGGCGGTGGAAGACGACGCAGGAAGCGAGCGACCTCAGTCAAGCGCGCGCCCGTGGTCACCATCATGGGCCACGTCGATCACGGCAAGACCTCGCTGCTCGACGCCATCCGCGAAGCCAATGTGGCGGGCCGCGAAGCCGGCGGAATCACGCAGCACATCGGCGCCTACCAGGTGGAGATGAACGGCAAGAAGATCGTCTTCATCGATACTCCCGGTCACGAAGCGTTCACGCGCATGCGTGCCCGCGGCGCGAAGGTGACCGACATCGTGGTGCTGGTGGTCGCGGCCGACGACGGCGTCATGCCGCAGACGCTCGAAGCCATCGACCACGCCCGAGCGGCCAAGGTGCCGATCATCGTGGCGATCAACAAGATCGATAAGCCCGACGCCCAGCCGGAGCGCATCAAGCAGCAGCTCTCCGACCGCGGCCTGTTGCCGGAAGATTGGGGCGGCGACACCGTCATGGTTCCGGTGTCGGCCAGGACGCAACAGAATCTGGACCTGCTGCTGGAAATGATTCTGCTGGTGGCCGACATGCAGGACCTGAAGGCCAACCCCAGCCGGCCGGCCATGGGCACGGTGATCGAAGCGCAGCTCGATCGCGGACGCGGTCCGGTGGCCACGGTGCTGGTGCGCAACGGCACGCTGGCGTCGGCGATTTCTTCATCTGCGGCGCGGTCTTCGGCAAGGTTCGCGCCATGCAGAACGATCGCGGCGAGCAGATCCGCAAGGCGGAGCCTTCCACGCCGGTGGAAGTGCTGGGTCTCGAATCGCTGCCCGAAGCCGGCGACGATTTCCAGGTGGTGACCGATACCGCCAAGGCCAAGCAGATCGTCAATTTCCGCGACCAGAAGGCGCGCGAAGCGGCGCTGGCCAAGTCGAGCCGCCTGACGCTGGAGCAACTGCACCAGCAGATGAAGGAGGGCGAGGTCAAGGAACTGCCCATCATCATCAAGACCGATGTGGGCGGTTCGGCCGAAGTGCTCACCGAGACGCTGCAGAAGCTCTCCAACGACAAGGTGAAGATCCGCGTGATGCGCTCGGGCGTGGGCGCCATCAACGAATCGGACGTGCTGCTGGCGTCGGCGTCGAACGCCATCATCATCGGCTTCAACGTGCGGCCGGAGCGCAACGCTGCGGCGCTGGCGGAGCAGGAGAAGGTGGATGTCCGCCTGCACACCATCATTTACAACCTGACCGACGAGATCAAGCTGGCCATGAGCGGGCTGCTGGCTCCGGTCTTCAAAGAGGTCTACAAGGGCAAGGCGGAAGTGCGCGACACGTTCCGCATCACCAAGGTCGGCAACGTGGCCGGCTGCCTGGTGCTGGACGGCACCATTACCCGCAAGTCGAAGTGCGCCTGCTGCGCGACAACGTGGTGGTGTACACCGGCAAGGTGGCTCGCTGCGGCGCTTCAAAGACGACGTCAGCGAAGTGAAGAGCGGCATGGAGTGCGGTATCACGCTCGAGAACTATGCCGACGTCAAACAGGGCGACATCATCGAGGCGTTCGTCACCGAACGCGTAGCGAACGAAGTGTTCGCATGATGCGATGGCAGCCATCGGCGTTTTGACGCTGGAGCTTCGGCTGGAAAACTCGCACTCGCTGAAAGACAAGCGGCACGTAGTGAAGAGTCTGAAAGATCGTCTGCGGAGCAAGTTCAACGTGGCGGTGGCCGAAATCGATTATCAGGACATGTGGCAGCGCTCCGCCGTGGCTGCGGTCACAGTCTCAAGCGACCACGTCCACGCCGAAAAAGTGCTGCGATGGGTGGAGGAAGAGGCGGCGGCCATGCTGGGACAGGATCTTGCGGACACGACCGTGGAATGGCTGTGAGGACGGGGATTCCCTGCCCATTGCCTCGGCCTCTGTTCTTAACATGGATGAACGCAGGACATTACGAGTCTCGGAGGCGGTACGCGAGGAACTATCTGAGATGATCGGCTTTGAAACGGCCGATCCGCGTCTGCTGGCGGTGGAAGTGGTGGAAGTTCATGTCAATCCGGATGGAAAGCATGCAGCCGTGAAAGTAGCTATTCGCGGCACGGAGCGGGAACAGAAACAGTCAATGGCGGCACTGGAGCACGCTGCCGGCTATTTGCGGCACGAACTGGCGGCCCGCTTGAGTCTCAGGCATGTACCGGAACTCCATTTCAGCCAGGATAAAAACCCCGATGTCGAAAGCCGGATCGACTTTCTCTTGAAGCGGGCGAAAAAATCTCGTGGGCGGACTGAAAATTAGCCCAAAAACCAAACAGATTGTGTTAGTTTTGTTTCTGTTGGCGGCTCCAGCTTTCTGGCTTGGAGCGGCGGCGGAAGGGCCGGAATTACTCCGGCTGGACAAAAGTGCCGACGCCATGGGCTCCACTTATTCCGTGGAACTCTATGGTACCGACCGGGTAAAGCTGGAGGCGGCGGCCGACGCTGCTTTGGATGAAGCCCGCCGTCTGGACGAGTTGCTGTCGAATTATAAGCCGGACAGTGAGTGGAGTCAGGTCAACCGGCATGCGGCTGAAAAGCCAATGCGAATCTCGCCGGAGCTGTTTCAATTGCTCTCGGCCTGTGTGGAGTACAGCCGCCAAAGCGAAGGGGCGTTCGACATTTCAGTCGGTCCCCTGATGAAAGTTTGGGGCTTTTACAAAGGAACTGGACATTTGCCGCATCGCCCGGAAGTGATGGCCGCGCTGACCAAAGTGGGATACCAGCATATCCATTTGGACGCCCGGGCGCAAACGGTGCGGTTCGATCGGGCCGGTGTGGAATTAGATCCCGGCGGAATCGGCAAAGGCTATGCCGTGGACCGCATGGTGGATGTTTTAAGACAGAAGGGCATTCAGACCGCGCTGGTAGCCGGGTCGGGAAGCAGTATTTATGGAATGGGGGCTCCTCCGATGGAGCCCAAAGGCTGGCCGGTAGATATCAAGGACCCGTGGGACCAGCGAAAGACAGTCGCTGAGGTTTTCCTGAAGGACATGTCGATGTCCACATCGGGCAGCTATGAGAAGTTCTTCCGGGCAGAGGGTAAGATCTACGCCCATATTATGGACCCGCGCACGGGATATCCGGCGCAGGGCAGCGTATCGGTTTCGGTGATTACTCCGCGCACCATTGACAGCGAGGCGTGGGCGAAACCGTATTTCGTGAATGGCCGCCAGTGGGCGGTGAGGCATAAGCCAAAGGACTTTCGCGTGTATTTTTGCGAAGACAGGACGGATCAGCCATGCGCGTGGCTCCAATGAGTAGCCGTTTCTTAGACGCCTGCCGGCGCAGGCCGACGGATGTCAGGCCCGTATGGTTCATGCGGCAGGCCGGGCGGTACATGAAGCAGTATCGCCAGATCCGTGAGAAACACGGCATTCTGGAGATCTGCAAGAGGCCCGATCTGGCAGCCACCGTGACTCTCCAGCCCGTGGAGATGCTGGACGTGGATGCCGCGATTATTTTCGCCGATCTCCTCTTGCCCATCGAACCCATGGGCCTCAAGCTGCGTTACACCGAGGGCAAGGGACCGATCATCGATAACCCGGTCCGCACTACGGATGACGTGGATTCGCTCAGCACCACCAACACCGATGAATTGGGCTATGTAGGCCAAGCCATTCAGCACA
Organism: uncultured Solibacteraceae bacterium; assembly: GCA_963815475.1. GTDB lineage: Bacteria > Acidobacteriota > Terriglobia > Bryobacterales > Bryobacteraceae > Sulfopaludibacter. The sequence goes on from CAWFHD010000003.1 coordinate 7,234,774, forward strand.
CTGTGCGGGCTCTCGCCGGTAAGGTGCCGGTGATTGGATTCGTAGGCGCGCCCTTCACCATGGCGAGCTACATGATTGAGGGCGGCGCCTCGAAGAACTTCATCCGCACCAAGAAGTTGATGTATAGCGACGAGACTCTGTGGCGCCGGCTGATGGGCAAAATCGTGGATGTGCTCGCGCCATTTGCCCATATGCAGGTGACTAGCGGAGCGCGTGCCATCCAGGTCTTCGACAGTTGGGTGGGCGCGTTGGGTTCGGACGATTACGTGCGTTTCGCCGCGCCTTATTCGCGCGCGCTGATCGAACGCATCCGCTCCACGGGTGTTCCTGTGATCCACTTCGGCACCGGCGCTTCGGGCTTCTTCAAGGAACTGCATGCGGCCGGCGGCGATGTGATGGGCGTCGACTGGCGCATCAATATCGATCAGGCCTGGATGGACATCAGCTATCGTTCCGCGATCCAGGGAAATCTCGATCCGGTAGCGCTGTTCGCGCCGCTGCCTGAACTCCGCACCAAGGTGCACGAGTTGCTGAAGCGAACCGGCGCCCGTCCCGGTCACATCTTCAACCTGGGACACGGCATCCTGCCCGAAACTCCCGTGGAGAACGTGAAGGCCGTAGTAGAAATGGTGCGGGAATTCAAGCCGTAGAGGTAGGGCAGGCCCTTTGGCCTGCCAAGTAATGTGCACTAGAGAAAGGCCACAGCTCGGGAGAGGCCGCCAATCCAGCCGAAATCGGATTGGATTCGATGTATTTGGCAATCCGAACGAATTCTCGTTGGTTCCGAACGTAATGATCGTAGGATTCAGCCCGCCAGAATGGGTAGCCGGTGCGTCCCAGAATGCGATTAGCTTCGCGAGCGGTCGATCCCTTCAACCAGCGTGTGATGACTGGCATGGCCACCAGAGGCAGGATCAGCAAGTGGACATGATTCGGCATGATCACCCACGCGTAAAGCTCGTAGAATCCTCGGCCCTTCGCGCCATGCCGAATCGCGCCCGCCACAATCTCAGCAACGGTGGGATCCTCCAGCCACAGAGCACCCTTCTTATGAGCCGCCAGCGCACGATCATGTGCGGCAAACGCGTGGCCTTCGCTCGCGTATTGGTCGTACAGAACGTGCTTCGCCAGCGAACCGTAAAGACTCCAAGTGACGAAAAGATATCGATCCTCTGGATGAAAGTGTGGCATCTTTCGCTCATACTCGTGCATCTTGCATTCTTTCTGGGCAGGCCAAAGGGCCTGCCCTACCAAGCAAGTGCGTTAGTCAATAAGAAGTTCTCATGCGGGTAGTCATCATTGGCGGTGGGATTTCCGGGATTTCGACGGCCTACCATCTTGCCAAAGCGGGCGCCCTTCCACCATCATCGAGTCGCGCCCGCGACTCGGCGGTGTGATCCAGACCGAAAGTGTCGAAGGCTGCACTATCGAAGCCGGACCCGACAGTTTCCTCTCCGCCAAACCTGCCGCGCTCGACTTGATCCGTGAGCTGGGACTGGCAGACGACGTAATCGGCTCCAACGACCATCTCCGCGTCACCTTCGTCCGCCGCGGCGGTCGTCTGGTCCCTCTGCCCGACGGACTGATGATGATGGTCCCCACCAAGATTCTGCCCTTGGTCACCACCAACCTGGTGAGTTGGGGCACCAAGATCCGCATGGGCATGGAGCTTTTTCGCGCGCCCAGGGTGAAGGCCGGCGACGAGTCAGTGGCGCAATTCATCGAGGAGCATTACGGCGCGGAGGCTGTCGATTATCTGGCCGAGCCGCTGCTCTCGGGAATTTATGGCGGCGATCCGAAAACGCTGAGCGTGAAAAGCGTGCTGCCGCGCTTCGTCGATCTCGCCAACAAGTACGGCAGCCTGACGCGCGGAGTGCTGGCGGAGCGCGCCAAGGCGCCGAAGAATCCCAACCCCGCGCCGCTCTTCCGCACTCTGAAGGGCGGTCTGGGCCAACTGGTGGACGCGGTCACTGCAGCCATCGGCGGCAAGGCGGAAGTGCGGCACGCCCGCGCGCAAGCTGTGGAGCGCACCGCCAGCGGTTTCCGCATCAAGCTGGATGGTGATTGGCTGGAGGCCGACCGGCTGGTAATGGCGTGCGAAGCGCACAGCGGCGCGTCGCTCTTGCAATGTGTCGATGCGCGGATCGGAGAACTGCTCGGCGCAGTGCCGTACAGTTCATCCATGACCGTGGCGCTCGGCTTCGACGCAGCGGATTTCGCGCGGCTTCCCGTGGGCTTCGGTTTCCTGATTCCGAAGAAGGAGCGGCGCCGGTTGGTAGCCTGCACCTGGGTGGGAACTAAGTTCTCGCATCGGGTGCCCGAAGGCAAGATTGTGGCGCGCTGCTTTCTGGGCGGCATGGACGATGCGGGCATCCTGAACGAATCCGACGACGCCATCGTAGATGCTGTGACAGCGGAACTCCACGACATCGCCGGCATCACAGCACACCCCAAATTCAGCCGCATCTCCCGCTGGCCGCGTTCCATGGCGCAATACCCCGTGGGGCACGGAGAGCGAAACGCGGAGTTGGAGACCCGAGTGGCGGCAATCCCAGGGCTGTACCTGGCGGGCAATGCCTATCAGGGAATTGGAATCCCCGATTGCATTCGGCTGGGTCGAGCGGCGGGTCAGAAGATTCTGACAGGGTAACGAAAAACGCCCTATTTTGGCGCGGGAATCGACAGCCGAATCTGGCCGGCGGTACGATACCAGGCCAGTTCATAGTCGGGCCGCTTCTCTTTTGTCGATGGCCGCAGGAAATAAAGATATCCAGCCACCGGCTCAGCAGTTCTTCCTTCCGGCAACTCCTTCGCATCCAGTTCGTGCTTGAGAGCGGTCCAATCGGGCTTGGCGCCGCGCGGCACCGGCTGCTGCGAGCCCGGCGCCGATGCGGGCGGATATCGCGGATCCTGATTGCGTGGATCCCCTGGGGGATACCGCTGCGGGTCGGGCGGCGGATAGCCCCCAGCCGGAGGATTGCCGATTGCCACGGTGGTGCTGTTGCCGGTGTACACTCCGCCGGTTCTGCCATAGGGACCGTTGCCGTGCGACTCGTACCCGATGGTCGAAGTGTTGTACACATGCACATTCCCCGGGAGCTGCGGTGGAGTGCTCTTCGATTGCATGCTCTTCTTGTCGCCCCCCGCAATGGCAGCCGGTGTCTGCGACGGCAGAATCGCTCCCTCCGTTCCCACCTTCAACGTGAACTCGTCTGGCGTGATGTCGAGCTGCGATCCTGGCGCCGGGTAGACCGCCACTTCTACCACGATGTAGCCTTCGTGAACCAAATCCTTGGAAAACAGCTTGCGGAGTTGATCGGGCGGAACCACGCTAGCGGCCACCGTGATGCCGTCCTGCACATTGCGGGTGGCGTAATCGGTGGACGCGGAACGAACCGGAATGCCGGGCGTTTGAGCCAGCACTAGTACAACCAAGGCGAACAACAGAATCGCAGGACGCAATTGGCAACCTCCGTAAACAGTTTATGACGTAACGCATTGCATTAGGTTCCAAAAGTTATGTTGCGCGCACTTGACAAAAAGTAATGTATAGAGGTAAAAATATACTTGACTGACCAAGCTCTTTCTGCTAAAGTTCTTACATGGACAAAGAACTTGGACCCGAAACTCTCCTGGAAGCAGTGACATTTTTCTCCGACTACGAAAACTGCAAACAGTACATGATGGATCTCCGCTGGGCTAACGGCAAAGTCCAGTGTCCCACTTGCGGGTCGGAACATGTTACGTACCTGGAGAAGGCTCGCCAGTTCAAGTGCTACGGAAAGCATGATCGTCCCAAGTTCACTCTGAAGACCGGAACCATCTTCGAGGATTCGCCCCTCGGTCTTGAGAAGTGGCTACCCGTGATGTGGATGGTCGTTAACTGCAAGAATGGCGTTTCCTCCTGGGAGATTCACCGCGCCATCGGCGTGACTCAGAAGTCGGCATGGTTCATGCTTCAGCGTTGCACGGCTCGCCATGCAGGACGATCTTTACTGGCGGCTCGCTCGGCGGTGAAGTCGAAGTTGACGAAACTTTCATCGGTGGCAAGGCTCGCAACATGCACAAGGATCGCAAGGAGCGGGCCATGGGCAACAAGAAGGGCGGTCCGGCGAGCGGATCGAAGACTATCGTGATGGGCATGTTGGAGCGTGGCGGCAAGGTTCGCGCTACCGTGGTCGCGGATCGCGGCAAGGAAACCATGCAGTCCATCGTAGGTGCCAACGTGGAACCCGGCACTCAGATCTATTCCGATGAGCACGCCCGCAACTGGAAGCATGCCCGAATACGAACACCAGATGGTAGAGCATCAGCTTGCGATGTACGTGAACGGCAACGTCCACACCAACGGGATGGAGAACTTCTGGAGCCTTCTGAAGCGGGCTATCGGTGGGACCTATGTTTCGGTCGAACCCTTCCACCTGTTTCGCTACGTTGATGAACAGGCGTTCCGGTTTAACAATCGCACTATGACAGACGGACTGCGCTTCCGGTATGCGATGCGGTTCATCGTGGGGCGGCGCTTGACCTACCAGGAGTTGACGGGGAAGTTGGAGGAGCGAACGACGGAAGAAGCTCCCTTCTAGCGGGAGGACTTTGCAGCGCGGCCCGAAGTCTTGAGTTTTGTTTTTGGTCCGCGTTTTGGGCGGCGCGTAAGCGATTTGTTCTCCGCTTCGATCCGCCGTTGCAGTTCATCATGCGACACCGTGATAATGTGACGCATGGCAGCGTTAAAGCGCTGGCCAGCTTCCGGGCCTTCCGTGTATTCCGGTTCTCGCTTCATGGCTTTATCATGGCACGGAAAGCCCGCCAGATACGCAGTAATTCGCGATGCCAAGATTTTTCGCCGGGCCGATACCGGGAACTCCGAAACCGCCTAAGTGGATGGATCATATGCCCGTTTTCGCAGAGTTCGCAGGCTGGATTTTCAAATGCAAGCTGCCGATAGTTGATATCGCCTATAACCATTTCCTTGGGGTCGATTTTCCCGCTTGCGCCAATTTTACCGTCGATAGTTCTGTAACAATGTGCACGGAGGACGATATGACGTTCATGCTTAACTGGATATTTATCATTAAGAAGAAAGTGTTCTTCTGTAGCAGCCAACATTTGGCCGCCATGATCCGGCCTGGGTGGATCAATTGGGCGGCTCTCGGTTCTCAACTGAAATTCTTTGGATTGTCCTCTTTCCCACAACCGTTCCTGGGCAAGAATCCTACAGGCATGTTCGGGGCATATCCGGACCTTCCTGATTTTGCTTATACTAGAACTCGTGGAGGGGATCATGCCATCGCTCGTTGAACTCTCAAACGCAATATCGGCCTATCAGGAACGTCGTATCTCCCTCGATGATTTCGAGGAATGGTTCCGCGATAATTCACGCGGGATGTTCGGGTATGAACAGGAGTTTCTCGACGCTTGCCTAGCCGTCGAATCTGCCCTTTCAGAAATGCGGTTTGGTTCCGGGGATGAAAATCAACTACGTCTGGAGTTGGTGACAGCCATTCACCCTTTTGTGAAATCGCGCAGGCTTTACGGCCCGACGCTTGAGGTGGTTTATGGAAAGCCATCTATTTCAGCGACTTTGGTCCACCCTGCGCGATGCTCGGTTGCTGGCGCCGTAGCGTAAACGGCGTCTGCGCGATCTCCTCACCATCCAAATAAATACACAAATAAGAAGTGCCGAAGTTCTGTACGCGAATATTCAACTGCATGGCAATGTTCGCTCCGGAGAACCCGGCATCCGCCAACCCTGGCGGCCTTTCCGCGGCGTCGAATTCCATCGGATCGCCAAGGGTTGTCAATACTCCTTTCGTGTTTATCATTTTTGGTTCTATCAAGTGCTTTCCTTGAAGCGAAGGACGAAACCTAAGCATGGCGAACGCAAACACCTGCACTGAGGGCAGGCTTCCTTCCGGAGCATTAGGTGGGGGATCGGGAACCATGAATTGGTCGATAATGCGGATTGCGCTCACAACGCCATCCGCCTCATGGAGCAGCCGCTCGCACAAGAATACGCCAACTGAAATAATGTCTGGATTAGGCATCGGTATCGGACATCATACACCGATACATTGCAGTATGGGAGAGTGAAGCAGTGGCAGTTTGGACGTTAGCGGATCTGTTAACTTAGGGTGGCTTGCATTTGACGGCGATCTGCCGTATGATACGCTGGAATTGTGGTTATGGAAAAAGCTAGCGACGAGAGCACGACGTTAGGTGCCCCTGATCCGCTCAAGAAGAATCTTGAGTGGTACATTGCGAACCAGCAGGAGCTTTCATCGAAGTACAACGGAAAGGTTCTGTTGATCGTTGAACAGCACCTCGTGCGGGCATTTGACGATATCGGTCAAGCCTATACGGAAGCGCTGAAGTCATATGCACCAGGGACGTTCACGCTCCAACCATGCTCTCCGGACGCCGATAGTTATACGCTAATGCTGTACAGTCCAGTATACGCCGTGTTTGCATGACGCCTGCGCCCTTGAGCGTGCCTACAGCCTTCACGGTTCGATACAGCGGAAGGTCTCTCCGGCTCACAAGCGAAGTCGAGATTTTTCCAGCATTTAATCCAGCAGCAACATCCTCGCCGCCACAAGGCAAAAAGTATCAGGCTCTGTACGACACTGGAGCAACGCATAGTGCAGTATCACCCCAAGTGGTGACCGACTTGCAACTCGCTTCCATCGGGGCCAGGAATGTCGGAGTGGGAGGCGGTACGCTCGCCACGACCAGTCATTTGGTAAACATCCGCCTACCAAACATGGTGCTATTCGCGATGATGCCAGTAGCAAAGATGATTTTACTCGGCGGCATCGATGCAATCATCGGAATGGATATTCTGGGTATCGGTGATTTCGCTGTGACCCACCACAAGGGCAAGACAATATTTTCATTTTGTTGCCCGTCGCGAAAAGAGATTGACTTCGCGACAGAACTTCAGAACGACCATAAAATCGCCACCGCTGTTTCCACCAGAGTAGGGCGAAATGATCCCTGCCCTTGCGGGAGCAAGAAAAAGTACAAGAAGTGCCACGGTGCTTGAACCGTCCCGTTAAAATCCATCAACGCAATTTGCAGACACTATCAGCGATCCGGCCTGTCACGTCGCCCAAGCATAGCTTGCTACGTATGGTCAGTCAAGTATATTTTTACCTGTATAGATTACTTTAAGTCATGTATAACATTCTTCTCGTTGCGCTGCTCGCGTCGGCGTTGGATATCGTTGCTGCCTGGGTGCTGAAACACGTCGTAGTGAACCCGGTAGCGCGGATCGCGGTTGCGCTGGCGCCGGTGCCTGGCAACGTCTGGTTGATCGTCGCCATTGTCCGAGGCGTTCGTAAGCTGGACGAGTTCCAAAAGCGGCTGCACTTCGAAGCCGTCGTGGTCGCCTTCCTGGCTACCGGGGTAGCTGTCTTCATCTACGGCTATCTGCAGCATGCCGACGCGGTGGGGCCGCTCAATACCTCCATGATCTGGGTGTTCATGTCCTTCGCATACGCCATCGGCTACTGCATCACCGCGAGGCACTACCGATGACGAACCGGATACGCGTCCTGCGCGCCGAGCACGATTGGACCCAGGCGCAGCTCGCCGAGAAGGTCGGCGTCTCCCGTCAGGCCGTGATCGCAGTAGAGAACGGCAAGTACGAGCCAGCGCTGCCTTTGGCTTTCCGGATTGCCCGTGCCTTCGGCAAGAACGTAGAGGAGGTGTTTTTATGGGAGGAAACACGATGAAGTCGCTATTTCTCTCTTTGCGCCGCGATCTTGTCGGCCATGCGCTGCAGCTTTTTCGGATCGACCACTTGGCTGTCCACCATCCCCACCAGCAACTCTTCAAGCGACCCCCCGCAAAGACGGTCGATCAGTTGCTGCGCCGCCTGCACCGCCACGTTGCGCTTGCTATCCACGGCGCGATAAACGAACGTGCGCCCGTCCACCGTGTGGGCCGCATAGCCCTTGCCTTCCAACTTGCGCAGGATAGTGCGGATAGTGGAATCCTTCAGCGCCCGTTCCGCTGCCAGGCCCTCCCGGCACATTTCCGCCGTGCAGTTGGGGTGCGCCCAAACGTAGTCCATGAGCAACTGTTCCAGGGGCGTGAGGGACTTGCGCCGGCGAATGTTAAACATCGTAATGTTAAAACATATAACATTCGGGCAGCCGGCATGTCAATCGAAGTCGTCAGTTCTCTGACGGCCGCTCGACGTGGTCGATGACGAGGATTCGCAGCGGGCCTTTGATCGGCTCCACTTTCAGCCCAAGTTGGTCGCGCAGAGCCTGAACGGATGTGGGCCCGACGGGATCGGATATCGTCCCAGGCGGGTCGGAAGCTGCCGAGCCTTCGGGCTCCGGCGCCCATTCAACGGTGAAATCGAAATTCCCACGGAGTCCCGTCCGATCGATCACCGGACGACCGACTACTCCAGAAAGAACGGCTGCCAGCACGTCCATGGTGGCATTGCGGTAGCCCATCATCATCAGCTTTCCGCCTGCCTTCCGCAGCACCGCCTGTGAATCGCAGACCGGAGGGAAGAGGACGCCCTTGGCCGGCGGAGCGCCGGACAACGGCGCCGTTTCGCAAGGAGGGCCCTCTGAGTGGGAAATAAGCTTCGGGCCAAGCTTCCCATCTTTGGCCAGGGTCAAGGCAACAGCGGAGACTTCCCGGGTTTCGTAATGAACCGCCAGTTTGAAGCGGTCGGCCAGAAGAGCCTGCACCATCAGGCGCATCTGGTCCTTGGTTGGATTGCCCGGCCTCTTCGCATCGACTGTGTAACGGTCGCTGGAAGCCCAACCCGGCAAATGAGCGAACTCCCGGTTTTGCTCTTCGGTGGGCCAAATCTTGTACGCGAATTCAATGTAGACCGACAGCGGAAAATCGGCCTTGAAATAGCCCCCGGTAGGACGAAACGCGTTGCCGGCATTCAGCGCAAAGGAAGGCGGCACAAATGCGCCCTTACTCGGCTTGATGGAGGCCACTTCGAACGCCATCTTGCCTCCGGAGGCAGTCTGCCAGTCGGAAGCGTCTTGTGCGCCAAGCAGGGTCGCCGCGAGAGCAAAGCATATTCCCGATCGGATGAAATCAGTGCGTGAAAGCATACGTGATGTAATTGATTCCCAGGCGGATGCCGAGCGCGGAGAATTTTTGCGGATAGTTGGGCTCATCGGCGTTTTCCCACGAATCGCCCAAATCCATGTTGTGGCAGATGGCGATCATGATGCGGCCGTTGTCGTCGTAAATCGCACGCCATTCGGGAACCACGCCATCCTTCTCCCAGATCTGGTGGGTTTGCGTAAACTGCATCCCAGGCACCTGGTAGCGCTCGTCGAGGTCGAAGACCGAATGGAAGATCGCGTCATTGTTGGCGATGTCGACAATCGGCCGGTCTGGAAACACCTTGTGCATGGTGGCGAAGAAAACGTCCCACTCCACCGTTCCGTGGAAGTCGTCGCACATGAAGAAGCCGCCGCGCAGCAGGTATTCGCGAAACTTGCGGATCTGCGAATCCGTGAGCTGCCAGTGGCCGACCTCCACGGCATACAGCCACGGATAGTTGAAGACGTCGTCGTCGTCATCCAGGTTGATCAACTGCTCGGCGGAGCGGCCATCGATGCGCGTCAGGCGGCGCACGGCCAGCGCCAGGTGGCGGTCCGAGCGGGGATAATCGATGGACCAATTGGTGCGGCCCTCGCGCCAATCGAGGTTGGGTTTGAACTGCCAGTCGATGGGCTCCGGATAAGAAGGGTACATGAGCCGGGCAAAGGTCCACTCGCCGGGAACCTTGTAGTCGCTGGGCAGGGCGAAATTGTTGTACTCCCAGGCCGGCAGTTCGCGGAAGGGACGCTGGGCGAAAAGCGTGCAGACCAGGGCAGTCCCCACCACTCCCATCCCGACGAACAAGTTACGACGCATGTACTTTTAGTATCGGATGCGGCAGCGCGATTGTGCAAGAAAGGCCAACCCCTGCGTCCCGGCCCCGTGTTACTGCCCGCGTCTTCTTCCTCCGCTGACCGCCACCAACTTGCCCGGCATGTCAGCGAGAGCGTAGCTCATCACCGCCAGGGCCGCGACGTTCTTGCGAAACTCCTCGGGGTCCACCTTGTCGAGCGTGTCGGCTTCGGTGTGGTGCCAGTCGAAATAATGCGCGCCCGTGGTGCGCTGCGAAATCCCCGGGACGCCGTCGCGCAGCAGCGGCTGAATGTCGGTGCCGCCTCCGCCGGGCGTGATCTCGCTGGAGCCGATGCGCTCCAGCAGCTTCGCAATCTGTTTCAGCATTTCCTGGGAATTCTGGTCCACTCCGGCCCCGAAGCCGCGCGGCGCCTCGGCTCCGCCATCAGTCTCTAGTGCGGCCACATGATTGCGAATCTTGTCGCCTACGAACTGCCGGTAGGCTTCGCCGCCGCGCGCGCCGTTCTCTTCGTTCACCCAAAAGGCCACTCGCAGCGTTCGTGCGGGCTGCAGTCCCAGCTTCTTCATGAGCGCCAGCGCCTGCAGGCACTCCATGACGGGACCGCCGTCATCCTGCGCGCCCTGCCCGACATCCCAGGAATCGATGTGTCCGCCGATCACTACCACCTCCTCGGGATGCGTCTTACCCGGGATCTCGCCGATCACATCGCCGGACTCGACGTCCGGTTCCAGCCGCGCGCTCATCTGCAGGTGGACTTTCACCGGAACGCCGCTCCCCGCCAGCCGCGCGAGCATCGCGGCATCTTCAGGCGAAATGGCGGCTGCGGGGATCTTGGGCTGCGCTTCATCGTATTCCAGTTCGCCGGTGTGCGGCGTCTGCATGGCGAGGCCCGTTGCCGACCTCACCAGCACCGCGGCCGCGCCCAGCGAAGCAGCCCGCGAAGCGCCGGCGGAACGGAAGTTGCGCGCCGGACCGTAACCGTGGAACTCGTAGTTGAAAACGACGATCTTGCCCTGCACCTTGTCGCGGCCCAGTTTGTCGAGCTCGTCGAAACTGCTGACCGCCACCACGTCAGCAGTGATGCCGGCGGGTGGTGTGGCAATGCTCATGCCAATTCCCAGCATGTGCAGTGGCTTTTCCAAGGGCGCGACCATTCGCGCCGATTCCGCGCCGCGTACCCAATGCGGCACCTTCACGGGAATGATGCGGACGTTGCTGAGGCCGGCGGCCTTCATCTGTTCGGCCGACCATTCGATGGCGCGCTGCAGCGAAGCTGATCCGCTCAGCCGATTGCCGATGCGGTAGCAGAGATAGGTGAGGCGATCGTAGCCTTCCTGGTCGGCCAGGGCGGCATTGACGAGCTTGTCGGCCACCGGCCTGTACTGTTCGGTGAGGTTCTGGGCTTGTAGCAGGGCGCCTGCTGCCAGGACCGCGGCTGCCAGGGCAGGGAAGGTACGAAGCATAAAAACTACTATCTCACGGTCGTGTCGCTTGCCTGACGCACCCCGGGGCCTAACGCACCCAGGGAATATATGCCGCTACCTTGCCGCGGTACTCCTCAAATGCCGCTCCGAAGCGCGAGCCCAGCAGTTTATCCTCGGTGCGGACGCGGATTTCGGTTCCCGCGATAAAGAACACCAGCGATACCGCCACCCACTTCCAGGGCGTCAACAGAAACAGCGTGCACAACAGGATGGCGAGCATCGACGCATATATAGGATGACGCACGATGCTGTAAGGACCGCTCGTCACGAGTTGGTGATCCTCATAAAGGCCGGCGCTGATGCGGAACTGCCGCCCCAGATGCGTGACCGATTTCCACGCGAGAATCGGCGCGAGCGGCCCGATCGTCATGGACAGCAGCATTCGGGCGAGAGTCGGAGGACGGTCGGATGGCACATGAGAAAGGAATGCGATGAAGATCGCCAGACCCTCCAGGAGCAGGCCCACGCGTGTGGGGCCGGCCAGCGTGATGGAGCTTCGCTTCTGCACATGAGGAGCACGAAATAGAAACGGGTACCACCACGCAAACCAACAAACCATCAGTTCCACCCAGGAAACCATCCATAGGGTGATCATCGAATGGCTAATATAGCAGTTCAACTGCTAACTGAAGTAAATCTGTCTTTTAGACGCGTGGATGTGCAAGCTGGAGGGATGCGATGGATCGCTTTACTGCTGGCCGTCCCGTTGTTGGAAGGTCCGGCCGTTGCCCTCGGTCCGGTGCTGCCCGATTTTCTGTCCGCCGACACCAAGGTGGTCATCGGCATTCAAGTGCGGCACATTCTGGATTCGCCCTACATCAAGGGCCTTTCCTTCAATGCCACGAGCCTGCCCGAAACGAAATTCGGCAGCCTCGATTTTCTCAAGGACGTGGATGAAGTGCTGGTGGCGACCGATGCCGGCGAGAACGCCAGCGCGCTGCTGGTATTAAAAGGCCGCTTCGGAAGTCCGTCGGTGCAGGAGGATCCCGCCCACGCCCACATGTTGCTGGCGATTCTTGATTCAACGACTGCCATCGCCGGGGACACTGCATTAGTTCGTGCCGCCATGGCCAAACGGGGAAAAGGCTCACCGCCGCTGCCCGAAATGGAGTCGCGCATCGGAGAATTGATGAGCCATTACGACATCTGGGGCATAGGCGATCATATTCCGAAGACGAAGCAGACGGGCCAGATGGACTCGATCGACGGGTTCTCCTTCGGCGCCGCGCTGCAAAAGGGCCTTGACCTGACGGCCTCCATTCACCTCCGCACGGTGGCTGACGTCGAGAAGTTGACCGCCATGCTGGCGCCCATCCAAATGATGCTGGCTGCGCAGAAGAGCGCATCGAAACTCAACGCACGTATGGAAGGTTCCACGCTTCGCGTGTCGCTCTTCGTGCCTGAAGAGGAATTGAAGAAGGGGATCGAGGCGCAGAAGCAGGCCTTTATCAGCGGCTTTACCAGCGCGCTCCAGCGCCAAACAACTCCTCCCAAGCCGAAAGAGGAAGGCAAAATCTTGACAGATGCCAGGGGCGATACCGTGAGTGTCAAGCTACCTGGCGGACGGTAGCCCACTCCTTCCAAGCCGCGATTACGCCGGCGGCCCGTCGAGCACGCAAATCGAATCCAAATTGCGATACTTCTCCGCGTAATCGAGGCCGTAGCCAACTACGAACTGATCAGGAATCTGGAACCCCACATAACTGACGTGGACCGGACGCAAGCGCCGCTCCGGCTTATCCAGCAATGCCGCAATACGAATCGAGCGCGGCTTGCGCTGTTCAAGCAGGTGCATCAGGTAGTTGAGTGTCACGCCGCTGTCGACGATGTCCTCCACGATCAGCACTTCCGCCCCTTCAAGCGAAATATCGAGATCCTTCGTGACCTTCACTTCGCCTGAACTCGTCTTGCCTCTCCCATACGTGGAGATGCCCATAAAGTCGACGAATACATCGCGCTTCATGGCTCGCGCCAGATCTGTGAGGAAGAAACAGGCGCCCTTCAAGATGCAGATCATGTGGAGATTGCCGTCGGGATAATCGTTGGAAATCTGCTCGCCGAGTTCACGGATCCGTTCCTGGATCTTCTCGGAGGAGATCAGCACCCGCAGTGATGGATCGATCATGGACCTAATAGTGTACTATCCACCAGCCGCGATGCGCGGACTTCCGGTTCCCAAGTGGATATGCGCGCCTGTCGCCTTGCCCATCACTGCCTGGCGGAAGGCGAAAAACGGGATCCGGTGTGCGGTGAGATATTGGCGCAGCCACACACCTTCGGGTTGGTCGGGATTCAGCGCGACATCCACGCGGCCGCGATGGTCGAAGCCCATGGCGCGGTGGACTGCGGTTTCGCCATTGGCGCTCACCGGCATCGCCTTGCCGAACCGTCCTTCGAAAGCTGTCTCCACTTGTTGGAAGATCTTGGTGGTGAAAATGCCGTCGCCGTCGAACCGTTCAGCGATGGCGTGGGCGCCGCTGGTGGCCGGCATCGCACGCTCTTCGAAAGCCGCTTCGGTCTCGGCCATCTGGGCCAACTCCCTGGCCAATCGTGCGCGCGTTTCTACCAGTTCACACTGGCGGCGGGCGAAATCCAAATCCTGCAGCATGGTGCTGAGCGAAATTTCGGGCGCCAGGCCCGATTTCACCAGCCGTTCGGCCTCGTCAAAGGCCTTCTTCCTGCGCTCGAACTGCCGCCGGCCGCGGCCACCAGTTCATCGGCCTTCTGTTCGGTCAGGTCCTGCTGGGAGATATAGGAGCGGAGCAGAACACGGTCCTCGGCCTCGCCCACCGCTGCTTCGGCCTTGGTTAGTTGAGCCCGCGGCACTGCGCCCACCTCGACCAAGCCTTTAACACGCTGGACTTCCAGACGGGCGCGGGCCACTTCGGGGTCTTCGGGTGGTTGCGCACAGACAAATTGGGCGCACGCCAGAAGCGCCAGGGCCCAGGAAAACCACATTAACCCAATTGTATCGCGAGGGAGCTATTCTATAGATTCCATGCGCACCAAACTGTCCGTAGCAACACTCGCGGCCCTCGTGATTTTAGGTGGTGGAGTCCTTGTCGCGCAGCGCACTGCTGCGTTCTCGATCCTGAAATCCGTCACCAACCTGGGTAAACAGCCTGACGGGAATTATCTGGTTCCCACCAATCAACTGCTGCGTCCATGGGGCGAGCAGACCGTGATTCAGGGCCGTCCGGTGGATATGGTGTTCGATTCCAAGAAGCGGATCCTGGCCATACTCAATACCCGCGACATCCTGATTGCCGACGGCTCAACGGGCACCAAGATTGCCACCATTGCCGCTCGCTCCACGTCGTATGCCGGCATAGCCTTCCGGCCAGGCGACCGGGAACTGTGGGCCAGCGAAACCAGCACGCGCGCCGACAGCATTCTGATCACTCCCTTCACCGAAAACGGCATGCCCGGTGAACCCCAGCGCATCGAGATTCCGAATCACGCAGTCCCGGTCGGCATCGCCTTCTCCGCCGACGGCAAGACGGCGTATGTAGCTTTGAGCCGCGCCAACGCGCTTGCCATTGTCGACGCCGAGAGCCGTAAAATCATTCGGCAGGTGGATGTCGGGATGGCGCCGTTTGGCGTAGCGGTGTCTAAAGACCGCGGCAAGATTTTCGTCACCAATCGCGGCGGCCGCCGTCCCGCAACCAGCGATGTAGTGGCGCCCTCCAGTGGCTCTTCCGTTCTCACGGACCCGGTCACCGGCTCTTCCAGCTCCGGCACTCTCAGTGTGGTGGATGCGGAAACGCTGGCTGTGAAGGAAGTGCCGGTCGGCCTGGCCCCTTCGAATCTTGAGCTCAGCCCCAATGAGAAACTACTGGTCATCGCCAACGGCCACTCCGATACCGTGTCCATTCTCGATACCGAAAGCCTGACGCACATCGACCTCAAAATCCCCACCTATCCCGACGCCATTATTGGCAGCCAGCCCATCGCATCGGTGTTTGCTCCGGACGGCAACACGCTGTATGTGGCGTGCGGCGGCAATAACGCCGTCGCCGTGATCACCCATCAGGGCAAGGCGTGGAAAGTGGCGGGCGCGGTGCCTACGGCGTGGTTCCCGACGGCTCTTGCGATCGGGCGCGAGGGCGGATTGCGCGTGCTCAATATCAAAGGCATGGGCAACACATCCAATCACAAAGGGACGTTCAACTCCAAGCAGTACGAAGGCTCGCTCGAAATCATCCCGGCTCCCACCGGCGCCCAGGTCTCGGCCGGCACTCGGGAAGTCCAAGCCGCCAACATGCCCGCCTACGAGGCGGCGGGCGGAGTCACCAACCTCGCCTCGCTCGGCATCGAACATACCTTCCTGATTGTGAAGGAGAATCGCACCTACGACCAGGTGTTCGGCGATCTTCCGAAGGCCAACGGCGATCCCAATCTGGTGATGTACGGCCGCGACATCACCCCCAACCACCACGCTCTTGCCGAGCACTACGTCACACTGGATAATTTCTTCACCAGCAGCGCCATCAGCTTCGACGGCCATCAGTGGCTGATGCAGGCCTTCGTCAGTGACTATGTGGAGCGCGCCTTTGCCGCTTCACCGCGCGGCTACGCCTGGAATATGGCCGATGCCCTCACCGTCGCGCCCACCGGGTTCTTCTGGCAGAGCGGAGCCAAGCCCATCGATGTCCGTATCTATGGCGAATTCCAATTGCCCGCGCGTTGGGACCCCAAGACGCAGAGCACAGTGGACATGAACGAAAGCGAGCAACTCAAGTGGCCCGAGTATTGGAAGCTCTACCAGGAAGGCAAATGGCAAGACGCGGTGGGATCGCGAAGCGGCGTTCCGGCGCTGGCTCCATATTGTTCCAAGCGGTATCCCAACAACAACACGTCGATCCCCGACCAGATCCGCGCCGACGAATTCCTGAGCGAACTGGCCGGATTTGAGAAGAGCGGCAAACTGGCGAATCTGACGGTGCTGACGCTCAATGAGGACCACACCAACGGCACGCGGCCTGGCTCACCCAGTCCGAAAGCCATGGTGGCCGATGACGATCTCGCGCTGGGCCGCATCGTGGAGGGCATTTCGAAGAGCCGCTTCTGGTCGAAGAGTGTGATCTTCGTGGTGGAAGATGACGCTCAGGACGGCTTAGACCATGTCGACGGGCACCGAACCGTTGCGCTGGCGATCGGACCATTCATTCGCCGCAGCGCCGTCGATTCCAATAATTACAACCACTCGAGCATGATCCGCTCGATTCAGGACATCCTGCGCATTCCCGCTAAAACGCGTTACCTGAAAGCGGCGCGGCCAATGACCAGCGTCTTCACCACGCAGGCCGATGTGGAGCCGTATGAGCACCTGGTACCCAAGCAGGCCCTTGACGAGATGAATCCGCCGCTGAAGGCCCTGGCCGGACGCCGCCTTTGGGCCGCCCGCCAATCGGCAGCCATGGATTTTACAGACCTGGACGATGCTCCGCAGGACGTGCTCAATCGCGTTCTCTGGTGGGATGCCAAAGGCTACGACACGCCTTACCCTGCTCCAGGTGGGCGGGCGCTAGCGCCTGGCAAATAACGTTTTTTCCGCGGGTGGCGGCGGCTGCCTCACTGACACAGTAAAATAGAAGCATCTTCATGCCCATTCAGGAAGTCCGGGTCGCTTGATGCTTCGTCCCGCCATAGCTTTACTTTGTGCCGCCGCAACACTCACTGCCGCGGACGATCTTGAATCGCAGATGAAGCGTCTGCTCGACGCCTACTCGATTGCCGAGCAGAATGCCGCCGACCCCGTCTCGTCCGAGCAGGCCTTTTACCAGGGCGCGATTCCAGGTCTCCTGCGCCACCTGGATCCACACTCCGTCTTCTTCGATCCGGGCCAGTTCGAGCAGGTCAAGAAAATGGAGCAGTCCACGCAGAAGGGCTTCGGAAGCGTGGTGTCCCTGCTGCCGGGCCGCATCATCGTGCTGCAGACTACTCCGGGAACACCGTCCGCCAAGAGCGGACTCGCGCCGGGCGATGAGATTATCGGCATCAACGGGTACATCGTGGGGCAACTCGATCTCGACCAGCTCACCGAACTGCTCTCACAGTCCCGCCAGCGTCAGGCACAGCTCGAGGTGCGCCGCCCCGGTTCGGCGCGCATCATGCACTTCGTGCTGACACCGGAGGAGATGCAGTCTCCCAGCGTGGAGCGAGCCTTTTTTCTGGGCGCAGGCATCGGCTATATCCGCGTGTCCAGTTTCGACGAGAAGACAGGGTCCGACCTCAAAGTGGCAATCGAGAAACTGGGCGGAGACCGGCTTGCGGGACTGGTACTCGATCTGCGCAATAACCCTGGCGGCGTTGTGACTGCCGCTCTGCAGGCGGCTTCGCTGTTTCTGCGGCCTGGGCAGAAGATCCTGACGGTGCGCGGCCGAGGCGTTCCTGAGAAATCGGAGAGCGTACCGGCTGACGCCAAACCGTACGGGTTCAAGCTCGCCATCCTGGTCAACGCGAAATCCGCCAGCGCCTCCGAGATCGTAACCGGAGCGCTGCAGGATCACGATCGCGCCACCGTGATCGGAGAGCCCAGTTACGGCAAGGGCTTGGTGCAGAACGTTTTTCCCATGAGTCAGGGCACCGGCCTCGCATTGACCGTGGCGTTCTATTACACCCCGAGCGGTCGCTCCATTCAGAAGCCGCTGAATGCCGAACAATTCGCCCTCGGCGCCACCACCGCGCACCCCAATAAGGAGTCGGAATTCCACACCGACCAGGGACGCAAAGTGACTGGTGGCGGCGGCATTCAGCCCGATATCGCAGTACAGCCCCCGCCGCAGAATCGCCTGCGCGCAGTATTGGACGTGACCGCATCTTTCACTAACTTTGCCACTGACTTTCTGCGCCGCAATAAAGTAGATGAGGACTTTGAAGTCACTCCGAGCCTGCTCGACGAGTTCCACGCCTATGTCGCGGAGCGGAACATCCAGCCGCGAATCGCCGAGTGGCTGTCGGAGCGCGACTTTATTATGAATCGCTTGAAGACGGAGATCTTCAATCAGGCGTTCGGCGTGGAGAAGGGCGATCAGGTGGAAGCCCAGCGCGACCCCGTGATTCAAAAGGCGATTGAGGTTGTAGGTTCCTGAGGAACCCACTGACTCATGGGCTATGTAGCCCTTCTGAGTCATCGTTTTGCAGGTATTAACCTCTAAACATAAACCAAATTTGTCCGATAAGCTCTATGGAGCCAAATCTGTCGGGCACTTCTCGAATTCTGCGAATCCTCGCCGTAATGGCCTTCCTGGCATCGACGGCGGCCGCGCAGCACTACCACTTCCGTCATTTCGGACCGGAGGAAGGGCTGAGCACGGCAATTACCGGTTTGCTGCAGGATCGAGCCGGCTTTATCTGGGTCGGCAGCAGTAACGGCCTCTTCCGCTACGATGGCTCCCGCTTCCAGCGTTACGCTGTGGAAGACGGGCTGCCCAGCGTCTCGATTCGCGCCTTGCATGAATCGGCCGACGGCACCCTTTGGGTGCTTACGGGCCGTGGTCTGGCGAGATTGCGGCACAATGTCTTTGAACTGATCCCGACCGGGATCGCAAAAGGCAATCCCGACCTTCGCTCCATCGATTCCGGCCGTGATGGCACGTTGTATATCGGATACCGCGGCGGTCTGCTGTCGGGGGCCATACCGCCTTCGGGCGGAGTCCCTCATTTCCAACCTGTGCCCGGCGCGCCGGCCGATTCGGTGGCCGTGATTCGAGCCGAGCCGGATGGCTCCGTTTGGTTCGGCTGCGGTTTGAAATTGTGTTTGCTGGAGCGCGGCAATTTACGCATTTATGGGGAAGCCGAGGGCCTGCCCTCGGAGCACTGGGGCGCTTTGATGCGCGATTCCCAGGGGACTCTTTGGGCTCGCGGCCCGCAACACCTGTCCGTCCTGGCGCCCGGCGCGCAGCGTTTTCAGGCGCGCGATGAGGGTCTGCCGCAATCCAGCAACACCATCATGAGCGTGATCACAGATAGCATCGGCAGGGTCCTGGTGTCCACCGATCTTGGCATTGCGCGCCTGGTGAATGGCGAGTGGGAGACCATCGGCAGTTCCCAGGGGCTCGAATCGGATGCGGTGACGGCGCTGATACGCGATCGGGAAGGGTCGCTCTGGATCGGGCTGTGGGGCACCGGCGTCTCGCGTTGGGGCGGCTATGCCGAATGGACAAACTACACTACCGCCGATGGCCTCAGCAACAACATCGTGTGGGCGGTCCGTCGCAGTCCTTCGGGCTCCTTATGGGTGGGCACCGATCGGGGGCTGGTGGAGATGCGTGATGGTCGGCCTTTCCGGGTCCTGACGAAAACCAATGGCTTGGGAGGCGACAAGGTCAAGTCGCTGGTGATCACCCCGGATGGAGCGGTTTGGGCGGCTTCGCTGCCGGGCGGAGTTTCGCGCGTCGATCCCGCGAGCGGCCAGATTCGAACCTATGGGGTGGCAGCCGGCCTGACCGACAACCGGATTATCTCCCTCTATCTGGATACCGAAAACCGATTGTGGGCTAGCACCATAGAAGGTCTGTTTCGCAGCACCGGCCTGGATCGGAACTTACGATTCGAGCGCCAGTCGGTTCCCGGGTTGCAGCCGCGCGCCGCATTCTTCCGCTTTATGGGAGATCGTAAAGGGCGCGTCTGGATCACCGGCAACGACGGACTCTTGCGATGGGACAACGGCAAGTGGACCCGCTTCGGCGTCAAGGACGGCCTTTTGGTGGACGCCACGTCCCACGTCTTTGAGGGCCCCGACGGCAGCATCTGGGTCTCTTACCGCGATCCGATTGGCATGTCGCGGCTCACTCCGCGGGAAAACGGGTTTGAGGTGCAGAACTACAGCAAGAAGACCGGCCTGCCTTCCGATTACATCTTGTTTTTCGGCGTGGATGCCTCCCGCCGGTTGTGGGTTGGCACCGACAGCGGTGTCGCTGTGTACTCCGGTACATCGTGGACCACCTACACCCACGAGGATGGCTTGGCATGGGACGATTGCGCCGCGAATTCCTTTTTGGGTGAAGCGGACGGAACCGTGTGGATCGGGACTCTGCGTGGTTTGTCGCGATATCGGCCCAGCGGTCTGCCTGTGCCGTCCATCGCTCCGCCTGTCGTGATCACGTCGATGAAGTTCGGCGAGCGGAAGGGCGACGACTCCATTCATTCCCAGGTCTCGTATCGGGATCGCGACTTTCTGGTGACTTTCTCCGCCCTCAGCTTTCTCAGTGAGCGTAATGTGCGCTTCCGCTACCGGTTGGAGGGGATGGATGATGAGTGGATTGAAACGGCCTCTCACGAAGCCCGCTACTCCAATCTCCCTCCCGGGAACTACCGCTTCCAGGTGATGGCTCATCGCGCCAACGGTCCCTGGAGTTCCGCGACCGCGGCGGCGAGCTTCCGCATTGTGCCGCCGTGGTGGCAAAGCTGGTGGTTACGGGCCCTCGCTGTGAGTGGGTTGCTGGTTCTTACCTGCCTGGCGATTCGCGCCCGAGTGCACAAGGAGTACCGCGAGCGGAAGAGGCTGGAAACGGCCGTGCAGGAGCGCACCGGCGAGCTTCAACAGCAGAAGAGCCTGGTGGAAAAACAGAAAGTGGAAATCGAGGAGTTGCTGCGCCAGTCCCAGGAAGTCTCGCGCCTCAAGAGCGAGTTCCTGGCGAACATGAGCCACGAAATCCGCACCCCGATGAACGGCGTCATCGGCATGACCCAGCTGGTGTTGGACACGCCGCTCTCGGTGGAGCAGCGGGAATACATCGGCACGGTTCGAGATTCCGCCGAAGCGCTTCTGGTGGTGATCAACGACATCCTTGACTTCTCCAAAATCGAAGCCGGGAAGATGGAACTGGTCCAGGAGCCTTTTTCGATGCGCAAGTGCGCAGGAGATGCCATGCAGGTTTTTTCCTGGAAGGCCGAAGCCAAGGGCGTGCTGCTGCGCCAGGAGATCCATGATTCTGTACCGGCACTGGTGGCGGGCGATGCCGACCGCGTTCGCCAGGTGCTGCTGAACCTGTTGGGCAATGCTATGAAGTTCACCGAACGCGGCCAGGTGACCCTGACCGTCGCCCCCGATCCGGCGGCATTGCCGGCGACGGGCTGCCAGCTTCGATTTTCCGTTTCCGATACCGGCATCGGCATCCCGGCCGAGAAGCAGACCGTAATCTTCGAGGCGTTTGCCCAAGCCGACGGCTCGGCGCGCCGTCGCTGCGGCGGAACGGGTCTCGGCCTCGCCATCTCCGCAAAACTGGTTCACCTGATGGGTGGACGCATCTGGGTGGACAGCGAACCCGGCGCCGGCAGCACATTTTCGTTCAGCATTCCCTTGAGTGTGCCCGTGCCTTGCGTGGCAGCACCGGCACTGATCGATCGGACCCAAACCACCGATCGGACCCAAACGACGGCTACTGCTGGCTCGCTATCCATCCTGTTAGCTGAGGACAACGCCGTCAATCAACGTCTGGCGCAGCGCATGATCGAGAAAATGGGTCACTCCGTTATGGTGGTGGACAACGGACGCAAAGCTGTCGAGGCGGCATTGAACCAGACCTTTGATGTGATTCTGATGGATTTACAGATGCCGGAGATGGACGGCTTCGAAGCCACTGCCTGCATCCGCGAAGCTCAAACCGCCGCACACCGCTACACACCCATCGTCGCCGTTACGGCGCACGCCATGGCGGGCGATCGTGAGCAGTGCCTGCGCGCTGGGATGGATCACTACATCGCCAAGCCAATTGACTTCAAGGCACTGCAAAACCTCGTCAACCATTGCGCCGGACGTGTCTGACGCCGGGATTCCCGCCCGCCCTGAGCGTGTACCATAAATCCTGATGAAACTCCCGTGCGCTCTACTTCTGCCTGCCCTCCTGGCCGCGCAATCCTGGACCATCCAGACCAGTAACACCAACGCTTCCCTGCGCGGCGTGAGCGCGGTGAACAGCAAAGTAGTGTGGGCCAGCGGCACTAGTGGTACATATCTCCGCACTGCCGATGGAGGAGCTACATGGCGGGCCGGGCAGGTGCTGGGGGCGGAGAAACGGGATTTCCGTGCCGTCTGTGCCACCGATGAGAATACGGCATACCTTCTGAGCATCGGCAATGGAGACAACTCGCGAATCTACAAAACCACCGACGCCGGGGCGAAGTGGACGCTCCTTTTCACCAACCCGGACGCCAAAGGCTTTCTCGACGGTCTCGCTTTCTGGGATGCCAAACACGGCATAGCGGTGGGCGACCCGGTGGACGGCCACTTCGCGATCTTCACCACCGATGATGCCGGCAGCCATTGGGAGCGGCGTCCCACGCCCCCGGCCGTAGCGGGAGAGGGCGCCTTCGCTGCCAGCAATACCTCGTTCGCCGTCGTCGGCTCCAGCGAAGTCTGGTTTGGAACCGGTGGACCTCAGGGCGCGCGCGTCTTTCACTCTCGCGACGGCGGCCGCTCATGGAGTGTAAGCCGCACTCCCATTCGTAACGATGGCGCCAGTGCGGGCATCTTCTCCCTGGCATTTATCGACGAGCGTCACGGCATCGCAGTGGGCGGCGATTACGCCAAGCCTGCTGAGGGCACGGGTAACGTCGCATTTACGGCCGATGGCGGGGAAACCTGGTCGGTCGCCGCGGATGCCCGGCCCGCCGGATTCCGCTCCGCCGCCGCATACTTGCAGGATCGCCAGGCCTGGATCGCGACCGGCACCTCGGGCTCCGATGTCTCGACCGATGGCGGCAAATCCTGGCGCACCTTCGATACAGGCAATTTCAATGCTGCCAGTTTCGTCACAGGAGGACTCGGTTGGGCGGTGGGTCCAAAGGGCAGGATCGCAGTTTTTAGTTGGAAGTAATCACGCCATGTCGAGGATCTGATCTACGGCCAGCGTCATCTTCCGCCACGAGTCGGTGCCGGCTTCCAGGCGCTTCTGTCCAGTCTTCGTCAACTCGTAGTATTTGGCGCGGCGGTTGTTTTCCGAGTTGCCCCACCGCGGCTTGATCCATCCGCGCCGCTCCAGTCGATGCAGGGCGGGGTAGAGCGAACCCTGCTGCACCTGGACCACGTCGCTCGAAATCTGTTGGATTCGCTCCGAAATCGCCCAGCCGTGCTGCGGACCCAGGGCCAGCGTCTTGAGGATCAGCAAATCGAGCGTGCCTTGCGGAAGATCGATCCGTTCGTCGGGCATACTTCCCCTTTACCTTCTACATGAAGCTTACGAAATCCGCGTGCGGCGCGCAATGGCTGCGGGATTTTTTCGTCGCCCGGTATACTGATTTGAGCGATGAGAACACTGGTAGTAGGGGCTGGCGCGGTGGGTGGATATTTTGGCGGCAGGCTGCTCGAAGCGGGCCGCGATGTGACTTTCCTGGTGCGTCCCGCCCGCTCCGCCCTGCTGGCGAGCTCTCGGCTCCGCATCCTCAGCAGCGCCGGTAACGCCGATCTCGCGCATCCGCCCACCGTGCAACCGGGCCACATCCGCGAGACCTTCGACCTGGTCATCCTCAGTTGCAAGGCCTACGACCTCGATAGCGCCATCGATGCCCTCGCGCCGGCCGTCGGAGCTGGCTCCGCGGTCCTGCCGCTGCTCAACGGCATGCGCCATCTCGACCGGCTCGACGACCGTTTGGGACGCGACCGAGTGCTCGGCGGGCAATGCGCAATCGGCGCCACCGTCAACGATGTCGGCGAGATCGTGCACTTGAACAACATCCACTCCATCTCGTTCGGCGAACGCGACGGCGCCCGCACGTCCCGTGTCGACGCCATTGCCACTCTAATGGACGGCGTACGCTTTGACGGACGCGCCAGCGACACCATCCTCCTCGACATGTGGGAGAAGTGGGTGTTTCTCGCCGCGCTGGCGGGAAGCACCTGCCTGATGCGGGCGGCGATCGGCGATATTGTCGGGGCGCCTGGTGGGGCCGATCTGGTCATGGGGCTTCTCGATGAGTGCCGCGGCATCGCCGCCGCCGCGGGCTATCCGCCCCGTCGGGAATCCTGGGAGCGCTCCGTGAGGATGCTGACGGCGGCCGGGTCGCCGTTAACTGCTTCGATGCTGCGAGACCTGGAACGCGCCGCCGCCGTGGAAGTCGACCACATCATCGGAGATCTGCTGGTCAGGGCGGGGAACCACACCACGCCTCTTTTACGAGTCGTCTACACCCACCTGAAGGCCTACGAAGCGCGCCGTGCCCGCGGGTAATTTAACGTGTCCCGGTACGATTCCCGATATGCCGGTCAAGATTGGCTGCGCCACGATGTAGTACGATACGGACAGGAGCGTGATCTGACCAAAACCGACGTCACCGAGTCCCCTGAACTGCAAGTCGAAACGCCATCCTGGCTGGTCGCCGTCCGCGCCGCCGAATCCAAGAAAGCCACCGACATCAAAGTCCTCGATCTCACCGGTATTACCTCCTTCGCCGACTATTTTGTGATCTGCACCGGCGCCAATCAGCGCCAGATTCAGGCCATCAGCGACGAAGTGGGCTTTCAGCTCAAATACCAGGCCGGCGAAATGGCGAACAGCGTGGAAGGCTACAACCAGGCCGAATGGGTGCTGGCCGATTATGGCGACCTGCTGATCCATATTTTCTCGCCTAAGTCGCGCGAGTACTATGGCCTGGAGCGTCTCTGGCGCAGCGCCAAAACGCTCGAGATTCCCGCCTGAGTGAAGATCTTCCTTTACTTCATCGGCAAGCCTAAAGACCCGCACACCAACGCCGTCGCCGAGGATTTTCTCGGCCGCGCCGCCCGCTACTGCCCATGCGAGATGCGCGAAATTCGTCCCGAGCGCTTCGATCCCTGGGAGCGCCATCCGGCTGCCCGCAAGATTCTTCTCGACCCCGTGGGCAAGCCTCTCGACTCCGCCGCCTTTGCCTCGATCGTCTCCAATGCCGAGATGTTGGGCCGCGACCTGCTGTTTCTGATCGGCGGCCACGACGGTCTGCCCAACGGTTGGGGAGACCGCGCCGACCTGCTGCTTTCCCTCTCAAAGCATACTTTTCCGCACGAATTGGCTCGCGCCATGCTCGCCGAGCAGATTTATCGTGCTTTCGCAACCTTGCGGGGGCATCCATACCCGCGTTAACGTAGAACCTTGACATGTCTTGGTTTAAGCGCGACAAAGCGACCGACGATAAACTGCCCAAGCTGGAGGACGGGGAACGCCGCGTCCGGACCGAAGGGCTTTGGCAGAAGTGCGAAGGCTGCCGCCAGATCATCTGGAAGAAGGACCTGGAAGCCAACTTCAACGTCTGCCCCAAGTGCGGCAGCCACGGACGCATCGATGCCGTGTCGCGGCTCAGACTGCTGTTTGACGGCGCCGAGTATGACACGTTCGATACCGCGCTCACCTCCTCCGATCCGCTCGGATTCGTGGACAACAAGCCGTACCACGAGCGCCTGCAAGACCATGCAGCAGGCCACCGGACTTTCCGATGCGCTGATTGCAGCCTCGGGGAAACTGGAAGGCCGGCATGTGCAGATCTGCGCCATGGATATTCGCTTCATCGGCGGCAGCATGGGTTCGGTGGTCGGCGAGAAGATCGCCCGCGCCATCGACCGCGCCATCCAGCTTTCGCACGCCGCTGATCGTCGTCTCCGCATCGGGCGGCGCGCGTATGCAGGAAGGCGCCATCAGCCTGATGCAGATGGCCAAGATCTCCGCCGGCGCTCATGCGCCTGGACGAAGCGCGCCTGCCCTATATCAGCGTGCTCACCGACCCCACCACGGGCGGCGTCACCGCCAGCTACGCCATGCTGGGCGATCTCAACATCGCCGAACCCGGCGCGCTCATCGGTTTTGCCGGACCGCGTGTGATCGAGCAGACCATTCGCCAGAAACTGCCCGAAGGTTTCCAGCGCGCCGAGTTTCTGCTCAAGCACGGCATGCTGGACGCAGTGGTGCCGCGCCTCGAAATGAAGGCTTACATTTCGCACGCGCTGCACTTCTTCGTGCCTTAAGGCGTCCGGTGAACTATCCCGATTCGGTTCACTTCCTGTACGCGCTGGGCAACGAGATCAAGACCGCCAAATTTGGGCTGGAACGCATCTACGCGGTGCTCGAAGCGCTCGGCCGTCCGCAGGATCGCTGCCGCTTCATCCACGTAGCCGGCACCAATGGCAAGGGATCCACATGCGCCATGATCGATAGCGGCCTTGCGCGCCTCCGGCCGGCGCACGGGACTCTTCACGTCGCCGCACCTCGCCGAGCCTACCGAACGCATCCGCATCGATGGGCGCTCGGTTTCGGACGCGCAGTTCACCGACGCTTTCAATCGCGTGCATGCGCGTGTGGAGAAACTGCTGGAGGCGGGCGTCATCGATCTGCATACCACCTACTTCGAAACCGTCACTGCCATGGCGATACTGATCTTCGCCGAGGAAGGCACGGATAGCGTGGTGCTGGAGGTGGGGCTCGGCGGGCGGCTCGATGCCACCAATGTGGTGCAGCCGGAGTTGTGCGTCATCACTCCCATCGATTTCGATCACGAAGCGTTCCTCGGAACAAGTCTGGAAGCGATCGCTGGCGAGAAAGCGGGCATTCTCAAAGCGGGCGTGCCAGCAGTGTTTTCCAGGCAGCGTCTCGAAGCCGAAGCGGTATTGGTCGGGCGCGCCGCGGAACTGCAGATTCCCGAGTGGCGTCACGAGCCGATTGGCGGGTTGAAGCTGACGGCGTACGGCAGTTCGTTCCAGATGGCCGGGCTGGCGATCGAGTGTCCGCTGGCCGGGGAGCATCAGGTGGAGAATGCTGCCACCGCAGCCACGGCGCTGCTGCGCCTGGGCGTGCCTGCGGCAGCGATCGAAAAGGGAATTGCGCAAACCAGTTGGCCGGGCCGTCTGGAGCGGGTCGCCGCCAATCCCGATATCATCCTGGACGGCGCGCACAATCCCGCAGGCGCGCGAGCCTTGGCAGCCTACATCGAGCGCTTTTATCGCGACCGTCCGGTGCGCCTCATCTACGGAGCTATGCGCGACAAAGCGGTCGACGAGATCAGCGGAATTCTGTTTCCCCTGGCGGACCAGGTGGTGGTCACCGCGCCCGAACAGGCCAGGGCGCTGGCCCCGCAATCGCTGCTCGAAATCACCAGCCATCCGGATGTGCGTGTGGCGCCATCGCTCGCATTGGCATTAGAGATGGTGCGCGATGCCGTCCCCGAAGAGGTCATCTTTATCACGGGATCGCTTTTCCTGGTAGCGGAAGCACGAGCGCTGCTTGTGGGCCTGCGAAGTTAGGGTTTCCCGGTGGAGAGCAGCGGCTCATCGTGCTTCTTTTGGAAATGCCGCTTCACATCCGGCCAGATTTCCTTCAGCACATTGGAAAAGGAATCGGTAGCACAGGCGATGATGAGTTTCTCGACGTTGTCCGAGGCATGACGTGTATCGGGATAGTAAAGGTTGGAGATCGCGGTCATGGCAGCGTTGCCGCCCCACTCCGACGTGTTGAAACGCTTTCCACCACTATCGGTGCGGGTGACGAAAATGCGAGTGGCTGCGTACCAAATGCGATGCCCCTTGGTGCCCTCGCCCAGCCGGAAGTACCGCGGATCGTCGTGCAACAGAGCCGGGAGGAAACCCTCCGTCATCATGTTGCCGATCATCTGGTCGCCATAGGCAGTCCCGAAGCGCTTCGCGTAGCCGGCCATGCCCTGACCGAAGGACGGATTCTGGTTTTCCAATTGATACAACGAGGCGAAGAGGGCGGCTGTGGGATAGACTGGCCAATCGAAGGAATCCTTGAACGCAATCGTGACTTTTTGTTTGGCGGTGATGCTGTGAAACGGAATGGAATTCTCAGTGGTGCGGTTATTGGGCAGGACGCCGAAGATCCGTTTGTCCTCAGCAGCTTGCACTGGCGGGTCCGCTGCCACCGGATCGCTGGCGCTCTGGGCGAACGCTCCCTGGCAGACCAACATTGTTAGTAGAAAAGCATGAGCGAAACGAAGCATGAATTACAGTCTTAGATGATCTTACGAGCTTTTGGGTTACCAAGG
This sequence comes from uncultured Solibacteraceae bacterium, assembly GCA_963815475.1. GTDB lineage: Bacteria > Acidobacteriota > Terriglobia > Bryobacterales > Bryobacteraceae > Sulfopaludibacter. The sequence continues at coordinate 7,263,130 of CAWFHD010000003.1, forward strand.
ACCATAGCACTTTCGAGCTATGCAGCCAGGGTCGCCGATTACGTTACAACCTGACCAAGTTGCACCACCTCGGACGATCTGCTACACTTCTGTAAGTCCCTTAGAAAATGCTCAGTGGGAGGTCTGCGCTTTTAGCGGACCGCTTGCACCAATGAGGAGATATGGCCAGGAAACCAGGCAAAAAGTATCAAGCCGCGCAGAAGCAGGTTGAGCTCAAAGAGTATCAACTCGAAGAGGCTGTGCCGCTTCTCAAGAAAATCAAGTACGCCAATTTCGACGAGACGGTGGAAGTCCACATGCGCCTCGGCGTTGACCCCAAGCATGCCGACCAGATGGTCCGCGGCACTGTGGTCATGCCAAATGGGCTCGGCAAGTCGAAGAAGGTTCTCGTGATCGCCAGCGGCGACAAGCAGCGCGAAGCCACCGAAGCGGGCGCCGATCTCGTCGGCGGCGAAGACATGGTCAACAAGATTCAGTCGGAAAGCTGGACCGATTTCGACGCTGTGATCGCCACCCCGGACATGATGCGCTCGGTCGGTAAACTCGGAAAGGTGCTGGGACCGCGCGGTCTCATGCCCAATCCGAAGACTGGCACGGTCACGGTGGATGTCGCCAAGGCGATCAAAGAGATCAAGGCCGGTAAAGTGGAGTTCCGCGTCGACAAGACCGGCATCATCCACGCCCCCGTCGGCAAGATCAGTTTCGACACCGAAAAATTGGTGGAGAACGCATCCAGCCTGATCTCGGCCGTCATCAAGGCCAAGCCGGCGGTAGCTAAAGGCAAGTACGTCAGAAGCGCCACCATCTGCTCTACCATGAGCCCGGGCGTGGCTGTCGACACGACTCCATTCAGCGTAAAGGCGGCGGTCTAACGCCCAACAGGTGTTCTCATGAAAAAGAAGGAAGACAAGCAGAAAGACGTTGAGGCCCTGCGCCAGGATCTGGCGCGGTTGCAGAACCTGTTCGTCACCGGCTATGAGAAATTGCGGGTGGACCAGGACTTCGAACTGCGCAAGGTAGTTCGCGGCGCGGGCGGCAAGTACAAGGTTGTGAAGAACAACCTGGCGGAAAAGGCGAGCGAAGGCACGCCAGCGGAGCAGGTGTTGAAGGGGCTTCGCGGCATGACCTCGGTGGCCTACACAAGTAATGACCCGGTAGCGCTGGCGAAGGCGCTGACGGCGTATGCGAAGACCAACCCGTCCTTTACGTTCAAGGCGGGAATCGTAGAAGGCCGGGTGATCGATGTCAAAGCGATCAACGACTTGGCGACGATGCCTTCGAAGGAAGCGATTTTTGCCAAGCTGCTGTACCTGATCAATGCTCCGGCGCAGCGCCTGGCAATGACAATCAACGCTGTGGGCCGCAATCTGGCGGTGGTCGTGGACCAGGGCGTAAAAGAGAACAAATTTTCCTAAAGCTGTCAGCGAACACTGAGAGCTGGGCAACGATTTTTCGAAAATAGAGGAGTTTTGAAATGGCGGACATTAACGCAATTGCGGATCAGATTCAAGGTTTGACCCTGCTGGAAGCATCCCAGTTGGTCAAGATGCTCGAAGAGAAACTAGGCGTCTCGGCGGCTGCGGCCGCTCCGGTGGCGGCAGCAGGCGGCGGCGCCGCGGCTCCTGCTGCGGCGGTGGAAGAGAAGACTGAGTTCACCGTGGTTCTCACGGCAGCGGGCGCCAACAAGATCAACGTGATCAAGGCCGTTCGCGAAGTCACCAGCCTGGGCTTGAAAGAAGCCAAGGACCTGGTGGATGGAGCTCCCAAGCCGGTGAAGGAAGGCGTCAGCAAGGATGAAGCTGAGGCCATCAAGAAGAAGTTCACCGAAGCGGGCGCATCTGTAGAAGTTAAGTAATTTCAGACGCCATGGTTGGCGGGGCCAGGGCGGGGGAGCGATCCCTCGCTCGCGGTCGCCTTCCCTGGCAGATTTGACGTGGGGCTTTAAGTCCTGTAGAGTAAATAGTTGGGCCTTGAATTTAGCGGATTCGACCCCAATTGGTGACTGTGATTCCCGAATCCTGGTATTTCAATTGCAGGGCGGGTGCAACTGCAGAGAGGGGATCTCTGCGCGTTAGCATTCCCGTGTCACGCCGACAGGATTCGTGTGCCCTCATCGCTCCGCTTGTTCAAATTGACCGTACTTTGAGTTCTTTTAGGCAGGCCGTTGCGCCGGAGGCGCCCTGCCGCCCTGCCAAGGGCCCTGCTGATCCCGTCTTCATTGCGGACACTACTCCGGAAATTCGATTCCTGCCCCAGTTTTCTCACTCGGCGCTCCGAGAGGTTTGGCCTCCCGGGGCGCCGTTGACTTTGTGCTTTTAAGCGCGTGTTCCTTGCGTGGCTGTCGGCCGTCAGGAGTTTAACGAATGGATATTCAAAATAACGGCGCCGTTCCTGAGCGAGTTGATTTTTCCAAGATCAAAACCTCGATCCCGATTCCGAACCTGATTGAGGTTCAGAAAAACTCGTACGAGCGCTTCCTGCAGATGGATCTTCTTCCCAACGAGCGTGAAGATATCGGTCTGCAGACGGTTTTCAATTCGGTGTTTCCGATCTCCGATTTTCGGGGCGTGAGCGACCTCGAATTCGTCGACTATTCTATCGGCAACTGGGAGTGCAAATGCGGCAACCTGAAAGGGCTGCATCACCTGCGTTCCACTTGCCGCAACTGCGGCGCCACCATCCGCACCGATCCTTTTCATGCAGGCGACATTCTCTGCAACCATTGCGGCACGTTCAACAAGAACGTGGTGACGTTCTGCAACAAGTGCGGCGACCCGGTGGGCCTGCAACTGAAATACGACATGCAGGAGTGCCAGGAGCGCGGCATGACTTATGCCGCTCCACTCAAGGTCACTATCCGCTTGACCGTCTACTCCAAAGATCCCGAGACGCAGAAAAAAAGCGTCCGCGATATTAAGGAGCAGGAAGTCTTCTTCGGCGAAATCCCGCTGATGACGGACAACGGAACGTTCATCATCAACGGCACCGAGCGCGTCATTGTTTCGCAGTTGCACCGCTCTCCCGGTGTGTTCTTCGAACGCGTGCCGGCGCAGGGCTACTTCCTCGGCAAGATCATTCCGTATCGCGGAAGCTGGGTGGAGTTCGAGTACGACAACAAGAATATTCTCTACGTCCGCATCGATCGCAAACGCAAGTTCTACGGCTCGGTGTTTCTGCGCGCGCTCGGTCTCAAGACCGACGAGCAGATTCTGCGCGCCTTCTATCGCGTCAGCAAGATCGGCATCAAAGAGAAGAAGCTGTTCTGGAACGTGGATGAAGGCCTGACGGGACTCAAGCTCTCGTACGCCATCAATACCAAGGCCGGCGACGCCGTGGTGGCGCAGGGCAAGAAGATCACTTCATCGCTCTTCAAGGAAATTCAAAAGGCCAAGATCGAGAAGGTGGAAGTTGCGGCCAACGATCTCGAAGGCGCATATGTGGTCGCCGACGTTGTGGATATGTCCACCGGCGAAGTGATGATCGATGCCAACAGTGAACTGACGCCGGTAGTGCTGAGCAAGCTGATCGAAGCCGGGATTGAAGAATTCGAAATCTTCTTCCCCGAGCGTGACGACGTCGGTACGGTAATCTCGGCCACCATCCGCAAGGACAGCGTCAAGACGCAAAACGAAGCGCTGATCGAAATTTATCGCAAACTGCGTCCCGGCGATCCGCCCACGCTGGACACCGCTACCCAACTCTTCCAAGGCATGTTCTTCGACCCGCGCAAGTATGACTTCTCGCGCGTGGGCCGCATGAAATTCAACATCAAGCTGCACGACCGTGCCGACGCTACGTCGCTCGACAAACGCACGCTGGATGGAGACGATTTCAAGGCCACCATCAAGTACCTGCTGAAGCTGCGCAAAGGCATCGGCGCGGTGGACGATATCGATCACCTGGGCAACCGCCGCGTGCGCGCAGTGGGCGAACTGCTGGAAAATCAGTTCCGCATCGGACTGGTGCGCATGGAGCGCGCCATCAAGGAAAAGATGTCGGTGTACCAGGAAATGTCGACGGCCATGCCGCATGACCTGGTCAACGCCAAGCCGGTGATGGCGGCCATCCGCGAATTCTTCGGATCGAGCCAGCTATCGCAGTTCATGGACCAGACCAACCCGCTCTCGGAGATCACTCACAAGCGGCGTCTTTCGGCCCTTGGACCAGGCGGTTTGAGCCGCGAGCGCGCGGGCTTCGAAGTTCGCGACGTGCACCCCACTCACTACGGCCGCATCTGCCCCATCGAGACGCCGGAGGGTCCGAACATCGGACTGATCTCCTCGCTCTCGTGCTTTGCGCGCATCAATGAGTATGGCTTCATTGAAAGCCCCTATCGCAAAGTCATCAAAGGCATCGTCATCGACGAGGTGAAGGTGCTGAATCCGGGCGACCTGGATTACAAGGTCAACGACATCGTCAAGCGGGCTGACCTGGAAGAAGGCAACCGTAAGCTCGCCGGCAAGAAGCAGCCGGCCGAGTACGAAGCTCACTGCGAATACCTCTCGGCGTGGGAAGAAGACAAGTACGTTGTGGCGCAGGCCAACGTGGGTCTGGACGAAAAGGGCAAAATCATCCCCGATCTTTCCAACGCCCGCCAGGCCGGCAACTTCGTATTGAAGCCGAGGGAAGAAATCGAATACATCGACGTCAGCCCCAAGCAGTTGGTGTCGGTGGCCGCGAGCCTCATCCCGTTCCTCGAGAACGATGACGCCAACCGCGCGTTGATGGGATCGAACATGCAACGCCAAGCGGTGCCGCTGCTCCGCGCCGATGCACCGTACGTCGGCACCGGCATGGAGTTGGTGACTGCGCGCGATTCCGGCGCCGTGGTGCTCTGCAAACGCTCGGGCGTGGTGGATTCGGTCGACTCCGAACGCATCATTGTTCGCGTGGAGGGCGCGGCTCACGAAGGCCAGCTTTCGCGCGAAGTGGGCGCGGACATTTACCAGCTCACCAAGTTCAAGCGGTCCAACCAGAACACCTGCATCAACCAGAAGCCGATCGTTGCCGTAGGGCAGCGGGTGGCCAAGGGCACGGTGCTGGCCGATGGCCCCTGCACGGACATGGGCGAACTGGCTCTGGGACGCAATGTGCTGGTGGCCTTCATGCCCTGGCGCGGGTACAACTTCGAAGACGCCATCCTGGTCAGCGAGAAGCTGGTCAAGGAAGACTATTACACCTCGATCCACATCGAGGAGTTCGAAATCGAAGCGCGCGATACCAAACTGGGACCGGAAGAAATCACCCGAGACATTCCTAACATCGCGGATTCATTCCTGCGCAACCTGGACGAGAGCGGTATCATCCGCATCGGCGCCACGGTGAAGCCGGGCGACATCCTGGTGGGCAAGGTCACGCCGAAGGGCGAGACGCAACTCACTCCCGAAGAGAAACTGCTCCGAGCCATCTTCGGTGAAAAGGCCGGCGATGTGAAGGACGCGTCGCTCTACTGCCCGCCGGGCATCGAGGGCACCATCGTCGATTGCAAGATTTTCTCCCGCAAAGGCCAGGAGAAGGACGAGCGGTCGAAGAACATCGAAGAATCGCAAATCCAGCGTTTGCAGCGCAACCTGCAGGATGAAATCCGAATCCTGACGGACGAGCGAGCCAAGCGCCTCTCCAATCTGCTGGAAGGCAAGAAGCTTCTCGCCGACCTGCACGATGAAAAGACCAACAAACGCCTGCTCTCGAAAGACACCGAGCTTTCGCGGGATCTCATCGAGAAGATGAAGTCGCGCGACTTGAAGCGCATGCGCCTGGCGAACAAAGATCCGCGTCTCAATGAGCAGATCGACGAAATCGAAGAGATGACGTCGCGCCAGATCGCGGTGCTGGAAAAGATCACCGACGAAAAGGTCGCCAAGCTTCGCAAGGGCGACGAACTGCCTCCGGGCGTGATCAAGCTGGTCAAAGTCTACATCGCCATGAAGCGCAAGCTTTCGGTGGGTGACAAGATGGCCGGCCGCCACGGAAACAAGGGCGTGATCGCGCGCATTCTGCCGGAAGAGGACATGCCGTACCTGCCGGATGGCACGCCGGTCGAAATCGTCCTCAACCCTCTGGGCGTTCCTTCCCGTATGAACGTGGGACAGATCCTGGAGACGCACCTCGGATGGGCGGCCAAAGCGCTGGGCGTGCAGTTTGCGACCCCGGTGTTTGACGGCGCCACCGAACGTGAAATCAAGAAGGCGTTGACCGACGCCCACCTGCCTACCTCGGGTAAGACCGCGTTGTTTGACGGTATGACCGGGACGCAGTTCGAACAGCCGGTAACGGTGGGCTACATCTATATGTTGAAGCTCTCCCACCTGGTTGACGACAAGATCCACGCCCGCTCCATCGGACCGTATTCGCTGATCACGCAGCAGCCCCTGGGCGGCAAGGCGCAGTTCGGCGGACAGCGCTTCGGCGAAATGGAAGTCTGGGCGCTCGAAGCTTACGGCGCCGCGTACATCCTGCAGGAACTGTTGACGGCGAAATCGGACGACGTTTATGGCCGCGCCAAGATCTACGAGGCCATTGTGAAGGGCGAAGCTGCCATCGAGCCGGGCGTTCCCGAATCGTTCAACGTGCTCATTCGCGAGTTGCAGTCGTTGTGTCTCGATGTGGAGTTGATGAAGAAGCCGCGTGAAGTGCCGGACACGGCGCTGGCCGCGGATTAAGGAAATGAGCCACGGATGGACACGAGTTCACACAGATAAGACGAGAGGTTTTATCCGTGTTCATCTGTGTCCATCCGTGGCTAATAAAGTTTTTGGCTTTTAGAAACTGGAGGCTATTTTGAGATCCTCTCCTTACGATCGAGCGAATTTGATCGCGGATTTTGATTCGATCCGCATTTCTCTGGCTTCTCCGGAAAAGATCCGGAGCTGGTCCCACGGCGAAGTCACCAAGCCGGAGACGATTAACTACCGGACTTTTAAACCTGAGCGCGACGGGTTGTTTTGCGCGCGTATTTTCGGACCCACCCAGGATTGGGAGTGCTTGTGCGGCAAGTATAAGCGCATGAAGCATCGCGGCGTGATCTGCGATAAGTGCGGCGTGGAAGTCACTCTCGCACGCGTTCGCCGGGAACGCCTCGGTCATATCGAACTGGCCAGCCCGTGCTCGCATGTGTGGTTCTTCAAAGGACTGCCCAGCCGCATCGGCCACCTCCTCGATATCACGCTGCGCGAACTGGAGCGAGTGCTCTATTTCGAGGCCTACGTTGTCGTCGACCCGGGCGAAGTGGAAGCGCTGAGCCAGGGCGAAGTCATCACCGACGAAAAGAAACGCCAGCTCGACCAGGAGTTCCCTGGCCGCTTCATCGCCATGATGGGCGCTGAAGGCATCAAGGAACTGCTCAAGAAGGTCGACGTGGAACAGCTCAGCGAAGAGATTCGCGAGCGCATGAAGACCGAGCAGTCGGTGCAGAAGAAACTGAAATACGCCAAGCGCCTGCGCGTGGTGGAATCCTTCCGCAAGTCCGGCAACAAGCCGGAGTGGATGATTCTCGACGTGATCCCGGTAATTCCGCCGGAGTTGCGCCCACTGGTGCCACTGGATGGTGGCCGCTTCGCTACCTCCGATTTGAACGACCTGTACCGCCGCGTGATCAACCGCAACAACCGGTTAAAGAAGCTCATTGAGCTGCACGCGCCGGACGTGATTGTGCGCAACGAAAAGCGCATGCTGCAGGAAGCCGTGGATGCGCTGTTCGACAACGGCCGCCGCGGCCGAGTGCTGCGTGGCGCCAATAACCGTCCGCTCAAGTCGCTCTCCGACACCCTCAAGGGCAAGCAGGGCCGCTTCCGCCAGAACCTTCTCGGAAAGCGCGTCGACTACTCTGGCCGTTCAGTGATCGTCGTCGGTCCCGATCTCAAGCTGCACCAGTGCGGTCTTCCCAAGAAGATGGCGCTGGAGCTGTTCAAGCCGTTCATCTATCACCGCCTCGAACAGCGCGGCCATTGCACCACCATCAAGCAGGCGAAGGAGTTGGTGGAGCAGCAGGACCCGGTGGTTTGGGACATTCTGGAAGAGGTCATCAAGGACCATCCCATTCTGCTGAACCGCGCTCCCACGCTGCACCGCCTCGGCATCCAGGCGTTCGAACCTGTGCTGGTGGAAGGCAAGGCTATCAAGATTCACCCGCTGGTCTGCACGGCGTTCAACGCCGATTTCGACGGCGACCAGATGGCGGTTCACATTCCGCTGTCGCCCGAAGCGCAGATTGAAGCATCCACCCTGATGCTCTCGGCGAACAACATTCTGTCGCCGGCGCACGGCGGCCCCATTGCCATTCCGACACAGGATATGGTTCTGGGCTGCTACTACCTGACCAAGGCGCGTCCCGGCGCCAAGGGTGAAGGCCGCACCTTCGCATCCACCGACGACGTGCTGATCGCGCTCGAAATGGGTGAAGTGGAAACGCTGACCCCCATCAAGCTGCGCTACACCGGCCGCGTCATCGACCTGGTGCACGCCTTCGACAACCAGAACATTCTTCACACCGAGCCCATCGAGTTCGTAAAGCAGTACATGGAAACCACAGTGGGCCGCGTGATCCTCAACGACAGCCTGCCGCAGGACATGCCGTACATCAACGGTCTGCTGAAGAAGAAGGGCCTCAGCCAACTCGTACAGTATTGCTATCTGAAGTTCGGCCTCGTGATCACCGTGCAGATGCTGGATGAGATCAAGAATCTCGGCTTCCTGTACGCCACGCGTGCCGGCATTTCCATCGGCATCGACGACATGGTGGTCCCGGGCGAGAAGGCCAGCCTGGTGGCCGCGGCCGAAAAGGAAGTGGTGGCCGTGGAAAATCAGTATCAGGATGGCGCCATCACCCACGGCGAGCGCTACAACAAGATCATCGAAATCTGGTCCAAGGTTACGGAAAAGGTTTCCGATGAGATGTTCACCGCCATGGAAGAGGACGACCGCACGGGCCGCTACCTCAATCCGATTTACATCATGGCCGATTCCGGCGCGCGCGGTTCCAAACAGCAGATCCGCCAGCTCTCCGGTATGCGCGGTTTGATGGCCAAGCCCTCGGGCGAGATCATCGAAACCCCAATTACGGCCAACTTCCGCGAAGGCCTGAATGTGTTGGAGTACTTCATCTCCACGCACGGCGCGCGTAAAGGATTGGCCGACACCGCTCTCAAGACGGCCGATTCGGGCTACCTGACCCGCCGACTGGTGGACGTGGCGCAGGACGTGATCGTGACCGAAAACGATTGCGGCACCGGCGAAGGCATCTACGTCGAGCCCATCATCGAATCGGGCGAAATCATCGAGCCGTTGCGCGACCGCATCGTGGGCCGCGTGGCTCTCGAAGATCAGAAGGACTACGAAGGCAACATCATCGTGGGCGTCAACCAGGAGATCACGGAAGATCTCGCGGCGGCCATTCAGGCGGCCGGTATCGAGCGCGTCAAGATTCGCTCGGTGCTGACCTGCGAATCGAAGCGCGGCGTTTGCGTCGCCTGCTACGGCCGCAACCTGGCAACCGGGCGACTGGTGGAGCGGGGCGAAGCGGTCGGCGTGATCGCGGCGCAGTCCATCGGCGAACCTGGCACGCAGCTGACCATGCGTACCTTCCACATCGGTGGAACGGCTACCAGAATCAGCGAGCAGTCCACGCAGGATGTGAAGAGCGACGGTTTTGCCCGCTACATCGGCATTCAGACGGTTCGCAGCAAGCTGGGCGAACTGATCGCCATGAATCGCAACGGCATCATGGCGGTGGTGGACGATAAGGGCCGCGAAAAGGAACGCTATCCGGTGGTATACGGCGCGCGCGTTCTGGTGGAAGACGGCGCTCCGGTGAAGAGCAACCAGATCCTGCTGAGATGGGATCCGTACACCTTCTCGATCCTGACCGAAGTCAGCGGCGTAATTCACTTCAAGGACCTACTGGAGGGCCTGACCATGCAGGAGCAGGTGGACGAAGTCACCGGTATGTCGCAGTTGGTGGTGACCGATTCGCCTGACGAAAAACGCCAGCCGCAAATCGAAGTGCGGCCCGAAGGCAGCACGGCTGGCAAGGGCGGCGATCGCAAGAAGTACCTGATGCCGACCCACGCTCACTTGATGGTCCGCGACGGCGAAGAAGTTCACGCCGGCGACGTGTTGGCTAAGATCCCGCGCGAAACCACCAAGACCAAGGACATCACCGGCGGTCTGCCGCGCGTGGTGGAACTGTTCGAAGCGCGCAAGCCGCGTGAGACGGCCATCATCGCGGAGATCAACGGCACTGTGAAGTACGGCGAAGTGACCAAGGGGCAGCGCAAGATCTTCGTAATAGGCGAAGACGGCGAGCAGCGGGAATACTCGCTGCCGCGCGGCGTGCACATCAACTTCCAGGAAGGCGAGCGCGTGAAAGCGGGCGAGCCGCTCATGGATGGTCCCCGCGATCCGCACGACATTCTGGCCGTGCTCGGCGAAAAGGAACTGCAGAAGTACCTGGTCAACGAAATCCAGGAAGTCTACCGTCTGCAGGGCGTCAACATCAACGACAAGCATCTGGAGACCATCTCTCGCCAGATGATGCGTTGGATCGAAGTGGACGACATCGGCGATACGGAATTCCTGCCGAGCGAAATCGTCGATAAGTTCAAGTTCCGGGCGGAGAACATGAAGACCATCGACGCGGGTGGTCGTCCGGCGCAGGGCAGGGCCAAGCTGATGGGTATCACCAAGGCTTCGCTCTCGACGGATTCGTTCATCTCCGCGGCCTCCTTCCAGGAGACCACGCGCGTGCTCACCGAAGCCGCCATCAACGGCAAGGTGGACTACCTCCGCGGCCTGAAGGAGAACGTGATCATGGGTCGCCTGGTTCCGGCCGGCACCGGCATGGAGTATTACCGCCAGGTGAAGATCGCAGGCGAGGACGTGGTGGAAGAGCCGGTGGTAGAGCCGGCGCTCGACGCCATCCCGGGCTACGACGAAGAAACCCGTTTGCAGTACGCGGGTGGGCTTCCCGAAGATACCGGCGAAGAATCGCTGGCAGAGTAATTCCTGATCAAATCAAAGGCCGGCCGTCCCGAGAGGGGCTGCCGGCCTTTTTGTTTTTGTGCCGTGCCTACTGACCCGCATGTTCCTTGATCATCTCGTCGACCTTGGCTTTTATAGCGCTTAAGTTAAACGAGGCCGGCGCCTGCATGGGTGGATAGTCTATCGCCGTCTTCGCCAGCTTTCCCACCGCTTCTTGCGCGCTGACAAAGCGCCAGAACTCGCGCGCAAAGAAATCGTTCATATAACCAGGCGAGCTGTCGTTTATGCTCTCACCACGGAGTGGGACCAGGCGCTCGAAGGGATCCCATCGAAGGTTCGTAATCGTGGGCATGTCGGTGGTGACCTTTTCCCCGGGCCAGCCCCATGGTTGTTGTAGGAACTGAAACTTGAAATCGTCAAGGCGAATGGCGCCCAATTGAGCGCCGCTAAAGTAGAAGAGCTCATGCCGCGCGGATTCTCCGTCGCCGCACAACAAGGCCGACTGGTCGTAACCATCCAGGTGATTTTTGTAGGTACGATCGCCCAGCTTCACACCCTTGAGGAGTTGGTTGGTGATGTCGGGATTGCCGGCCGCCGTCAGCAGGGTCGGGAACCAATCGAGGCCTGAAAAGATGCCATTCTCAACCGAGCCGGCCTTGACGTGATTGGGCCAGCGAATGATGGCAGGCACGCGAAAGCCACCTTCGAACGAAGTGCCTTTAGTGGCTTTAAATGGCGTCATGCCGCCATCCGGCCACGTGAAGACCTCGGCGCCGTTGTCGGTGGTAAAAATGACAATGGTGTTCTGCGCTTCACCGATGTCGTCAAGGTGCTTGAGAATCTCGCCGATGCTGTCGTCCATTTGAGCCATGCCGGCCTCTTCGAGACCGTAACCCTCCTTGAAATTCATCATCGCCTGGTACTTCGGCGGAATGTAGGTAAAGACATGCATCCGGGTGGTGTTGTGCCAGATGAAAAAGGGTTTGCCGTCCTTCTTGGCTTTGTCCATGAAGCCGTTGGTGTTGCCGACGAGCACCTCGTCGAATGTCTCCATGTCGTACTTGGCCTTCATGCCCGCCTGCCAGTTCTGCCGTCCAGTCATGTTCGGGAACGGCGCCAGGGGGCCTTCATCCACAATCTTCTGTTTGCCTACCGCGCCCCAGCGAGGCATGACCGTCGAGTCATTCGTGTCGGTGGCCCAGCAGTGCGTGAGAGTCCGCGGTCCGGTTTTGTCGATCCAATCCTGCGGATAGTCGAACCAGTAAGGATCGGACATCGCGTCGAGATGGTAAAGGTATCCGAAAAACTCGTCGAAGCCGTGAACGCAGGGAAGGTATTTATTCAGATCACCGAGGTGGTTTTTGCCGAACTGACCGGTCTCGTAGCCGAGAGCCTTCAAGGCGGTGGCAATGGTCGCGGCTTGATCGGGCAGGCCAACGTCCGCTCCCGCCTGTCCGACGGTCGTTAGGCCTGTACGGATAGGCAACTCGCCAGTGATGAAGTTCGCGCGACCCGCCGTGCAGCTCGCTTCAGCGTAGTAGGAGGTGAACATCATTCCCTGGGCAGCGAGTTTGTCCAGGTTAGGCGTCTTGCCCGCCATCATGCCGCGATGGTAGGCCCCGATGTTGAACCAGCCGACATCGTCACCCATGATGACGAGAATATTTGGCTTCTTGTCTTGTGCCGTCCCTACGGCCGCACTGGATGCGAGCACGCAGGCAGAGACGACAATGGTCCCCAGACCGCTTGATCGAAGGTTCTTTCCGACGTTGATTGTCATAGTTCCAACTCCTTTGCCGGCCACTTGCCCGTGCGCCCCACCGCTCAGATCTCACTGGGGCTTTCCTTGTGCTCCCGATTACGCAGAAATACGCCGGTCGGAGCGCGTCCTGTTTATTGTGATCGTGTCGCCCGGTGCGGCGATTTATTTTGAGGGGATTCCGAAGGGTCTTTGGAAATCCTTGCAGCCGGAAATCGCCGGCAGGGTGATTCGCGATAGAATTGTGCCGACGGTCCGATCGCCGAACTCCGCGCCTGGAATACGGTTCTCTCGTTCCGCTGAACGCTCTCTTTAAGTAAGACTCATGCATCGTCGAACCTTCCTGCAAGCGGCAGCCGCGATGACGGCCCGAGCCGCTTACCCCGCCGACGAGCGGCCGCTCCGGGCACACGCCGCGGCGCGCGGCCTGCTGTATGGCGCGGCTGCCAATGTCGGCGCGCTTCAGCGCGATCCCGATTACGCCGCTCACTTCGCCGAAGAGTGCGGCATTCTGGTTCCCGAAAATGCCCTCAAGTTCGGCCCCGTTCACCCCGACCCGGAGCGTTTCGATTTTACGCAAGGCGACTTCCTCGCCGATTTCGCCGCTACGCACGACATGAAAATGCGGGGCCACACGCTGGTGTGGCATGAGCAACTGGCCCGATGGTTTCCCGCCACCGTCACCAAAGAGAACGCGCGCCATTTTCTGGAAGAGCACATTCGCACGGTGGTGAGCCGCTACAAGGGCCGCATGCATTCCTGGGACGTGGTGAACGAAGCCGTCCATCCACCCGACGGCCGCGACGACGGACTGCGCAAGACTCCCTGGCTGGAACTGCTCGGGCCCGATTACCTGGACATGGCGTATGCGCTCGCCTCCGCGGCCGATCCCAACGCGATCCTGGTCTACAACGACTACGGCCTTGACTACGAAACCGCGGGCAGCGCCGCCAAGCGCGCCGCCGTGCTGAAGCTGCTGCGCGGGTTGGTGCAGCGCAAGGCCCCCATCCGTGGATTCGGCATGCAGGCGCACCTCTCAGCCCGCGAGCAAAAGGACTTCAAGCCCGATACGCTGCGCCGCTTCTTTGGCGAGATCTCCGATCTCGGGTTAACGATCCTGATCACCGAACTCGATGTCGCCGATCAATCGCTGCCCGCGGACATCGCCGAGCGCGACCGCGCCGTCGCCGCCATCTACGAGAGCTACCTGACCGCGGCGTTTCAGGAGCCTGCCGTGCATGCCGTGCTCACCTGGGGTCTCACCGATAAGTACACCTGGCTCGCCAACCAGAAGCGGCGCGAAGATGGCAATCCCGTGCGCGTCCTTCCCCTCGATCGCGACTACCACCGCAAACCGGCTTGGTTCGCCTTGGGGAAGGCATTCGACGGAGCAGGGAAGCGAGGCTGATGGGCTCCCCGAAGTGGCTTGTGCCCGCGCTGGTCGCGCTCACCGGCAGCCTCCTACTGGGCTGTTTCTCCACCGAGTTTAGTGACCCCGACGCATGGTGGCATCTGGCGACCGGCCGCTACATTGTCACCCAGCATCGTCTGCCGGTCCCCGATCCGTTCGCGTATACGAGCGCGAGGGTGAAACCCGCCGACGCCGGCGAAGCTACCACGCGTCGCTTCAACCTCACGCATGAGTGGCTGGCGCAGGCCGTCTGGTATCTGATCGAAGCTGCCGGCGGACTGGGCGCTGTGGTGTTGTGGAAGGGGCTGCTGCTGACCTTACTATGCGGCCTCACGGGCCTGGTGGCGCGGCAGCGGACCGGCTCGTGGCTCTGGGGCATCGCCGCCGCGTTCGCCGCTGCCAGCCTGCTCATCGAGTTTGCCCACGACCGGCCGAGCATCCTGAGCTACGTCTTCGTCGCGCTGTTTATCGCCATATGGGAAGATGGCCGGCGCATTTGGTGGCTGCCTGCGCTGATGCTGGTTTGGGCAAACTGCCACGGTGGATTTTTTCTCGGCTGGATTGTGTGTGGCGCCTACGCCGCCGATGCTGTCCTGCGGCGCCTGCCGGGTAGCGGCCGTGCGCTACTGGCGAGCGCAGCCACCGTCGCGATATCCGCGCTCAATCCGAATGGGTTTGCGGTGATTCAAACGCTGTTCCGCTACCGCGAGAGTGCGCTGCAATCCTCCCTCATCGAATGGTCTCGGGCCGATCTCTGGGGGCCGCCGTACGCATTCGACATCCTTCTTTATGCGGCTGCCCTGGCGCTACTACTCGCCTCGAAGCGCGTCCGTCCTTCGGATTGGATGTTGTTTGCGGCCTTTGCCGCCGCGTCCCTCACGGCCTTCCGGAATGAACCGCTGGTGGCCCTCCTAGCGCCAATCCTGATCGCGTCCTATTTTCCAAAAAAAGTGAAGTTGCCCGGCGCTGCGCTGGCGCCGTACGCCGCTGCCGTCGCCCTGCTGGCCGCGCTGGTTTGGGGAACCGCCTCGGGCCGCTTCTTCCAGTTGCGAGCCGCGGACTGGCGCTATCCCACCGAAGCCGCTGCTTTTCTGCACGATCGTAATATCACCGCGCCGCTCTTCAACACGTACGAATATGGCGGCTACCTCATCTGGGCACAAGAACCCGTCTTCATCGACGGCCGCGCGCTCAGCGAGAGCCTCTTTCAGGACTACCGCAAAATCCTTGGCGCGCCAATCGGCGACGCCATGCGCGCCGAGACCCTCGATCGCTACGGCGTGGGAGCAATCGTAGTGAATGCCTTCGAGTACACGTCGGGAGTGCTGTATCCGCTGGCGCTTGACTTGATGCGTCGCGATCAGACTACCTGGAAGCTGATCTACGAAGATCCGGCAGCCATGGTTTTCGTGCGCGATTTGCCGGCGGGAATTGCCGAGCTGCCCAAGCGCCGCATCGTCGAACACCTGGAAGCAGAGTGCGCCTTGCACGTGGAGCGGGAGCCCGGACAGCCGCTATGCGCCCGCACTCTTGGAAACCTGTTCCTGCAAGCTGGAGACAAGTCGCGCGCGCGCCGCGAACTCGGTCTCTATCTGGCCCATCCACTCGGGGACGACCCCTCCGCAAGGAAGGCCTACACGCGTTTGTTGCAGTAGCGGAGTTCTTTGGTCGGCGCTACGAAGCGGTATCATAACTGCTTCATGAGCGCTGAGACACCGCAGTCCCGCCGCCCCGGTAAGAAGGCATACCTCATGGTCTGCCTGTTCGTGCTGGTCGCGGTCTCGTTTCCCGTAATCTTTATCTATCAAACCTCGTTCGCACGCAAATTGACCGACGCCCAGATCGATGAATTCTTCGCCGACAAAGCCAGGCCCCGTCACGCCCAGCAGGCCCTGGTGCAGGTGGAGGAGCGCATGGACCGGCACGAGGACGCGTCGCGCTGGTATTCCCAAGTGATTGCGCAATCCTCCAGCCCCAACCTGGAGATCCGCATGACTGCCGCCTGGGTGATGCAGTACGATCATGCCTACGAGCCCTTTCACGAAGCTCTGCTCCGCCTAATCCACGACCCCGAGACCATGGTGCGGCGCAACGCGGCGTTATCGCTGGCCGCTTTCGGCGATGCGGCGGCGCGTCCGGAGTTGGACGCCATGCTGCGACCGTACGTGATCACCGCCCCGTTCGCAGGAATGCTGAAGTATCGCCTGAAGGTGGGAGAGTACGTGAATCCAGGCACGCTGATTGCGCATATCGGAGAAGGCGAAGTGCGGGCATCTGTGCCGGGCGAAGTCCGCGAACTCGATGCCAAGCCCGGGATGGTGCGCGCAGGCGATCCGCTGGTCGATCTCTCCTCCGACCCCAAGAATGTTTGGGAAGCGCTACGCGCCTTGTACCTCATCGGCCAGGCGGAGGACCTCGAAGACGTCGAGCGATACAACCGTCCCATGGCTAATATGCCCGAGACCATCCGGCAGCAGGCTGCCCTGACCGCGCAAGCCATTCGAGCCCGCCACACCACGCCGTGATTTTCCGTACCGTGGCATATCGTCTGCACTTCTATAAGGCATGACGCGACTCATTTCAATCATAACGATAGTATTGGGATTGACGGCGGCTGGTGCTCTCGCCCAGGACGCCAAGCAGGATCTGAAGACCGCGGGCCAGGATACAAACGATGCAGCTAAAAACACCGGCAAGGGCGTGGCACACGCCACTAAGAGTACCGGTAAAAAGGTGAAGCACACTACGAAGAAGGCCGTTAACAAGAGTGCAAAAGCCACTGAAAACGGAGCTGCCAAGGTGGATGCCAAAACTACTGGCCATGAGTAACTCGACTAGCACCGATTCGCGGGAATTTGGGGCCAATTTCGCCTGTTTTATGGCGAAGGAGGCCCCAATTACGATAGTATGAATTCATACGGCGCTTAGCCTTGGTTGAGAGGTTAATTGAAGAAGCTATTATTGATCGTCGCAGCCCTCGTATTCATATTTCAGGCACGGACTTCCCAGTTGGCATTTATCGTTCTGAACGCCGGCACTCTCGGGCTCGGACGCTTGCCTGCTAACTGGCAAGTCAAGGTGAATCACGGTAAGCCGGAGTTTGGCGTTTGTGCCGATTCCGAGGGTCCCTGTCTCCATCTGCGGAGTGCTAAGGCTTCTTTCGCCTTGCAGCGCGATGTGGAAGTGGACCCGTCGCAGATGCCGTATCTCACGTGGCGTTGGAAGGTGACGCAACTGCCTGCGGGCGGCGACTTCCGTCACGCTTCCACCGACGATCAAGCGGCCCAGGTGCTGGTGGCATTTTCCGATCGCAAGGTGCTCACGTATCTGTGGGACACCACGGCGCCCAAGGGAAGCGCAGCTTCTTCCAGCGATATTCCGCTAGTACATATTTTCGCCGTAGTTTGCGAATCCGGCGCCGAACAGGCCAACCGCTGGGTCTCCGAGAATCGGAACGTCGCCGCCGATTACCAACGCGCCTACGGCAAACCTGCGCCGCCCGTCAAAGGCCTGCGCCTCCAAATCAATTCTCAACATACCGGTACCACTGCAGAGAGCTACTTCGGCGAAGTAGCGTTCCGCAGTACACCCCAGTAATGATCCTGGTTACGGGAGGGACCGGCTTCATCGGAAGCCATCTTTTGGAAAAGCTCGTGGCGGCGCGTGAACCGGTGCGCTGTCTCGTGCGTCCGAAAGCTACCCCTCGGCGTCTTCCCGCGGGTGTGGAATGTGTGCCGGGCGATCTGACTACCGGCGCAGGTCTCGACGACGCGTTGCGCGGCGCCGACATCGTAATCCATCTGGCGGGTGTCACCAAAGTGATCCGGCGTGAAGAGTTCGACCTGGGCAATGCGCGCGCCACCGAAACGCTGGTGAAGGCCCTGGCCTGCCGCGCACTCCGCTTGGTCCATGTCAGTTCGCTGGCTGCGATCGGTCCGAGCCTGGATGGAGTGCCTGTGGAGGAGGACGCGGCGCCGCATCCCCTCACGCAGTATGGACGCTCGAAACTGGAAGCCGAACGGATCGTCCGGGAGTTTGCACCGGCAGCAGTGATTGTGCGGCCGCCGGTAGTGTACGGTCCGCGCGATACCGACGTCTTTCAATTGTTGAAGTCGATCTCAAAAGGCCTGGCGGTGGAGATCGACGGCGCCGACCGTTGGTTTAGCGCCATCTACTCGGGCGACCTGGTAGAGGGTCTGCTCTGTGCCGCCAGGAGTTCGGCGGCGGTGGGTCGCACTTACTTCCTCGCCTATCCCAAACCCGCCACCTGGGGAGATCTGCGCGATGCCGCGGCGCGCATCATGGGCCGCACCGTGCGTGTGCTGCGCGTGCCTGTGAAAGTGGCAAGCGTGGTAGGATATTGCGCCGAGATCTGTTCGCGCGTGACCGGCAAACCCGGTATCGTATCGCGCGAAAAGGTGGCGGAAGCGAAGTGCTTGAACTGGACGTGCGACACCAGGCGTGCCCGAACGGAATTGGGCTTTGCAGCCGGCACCTCGCTCGAATCCGGAATCGCCCAGACCCTGGCGTGGTACAAGGAGGCCGGTTGGCTTTCGTACTAAGCTCTGTCGGCTGGGCGCATTGCTTATGACCACCGACACCCGCTTCTGGCCGGTGGACAAAGTCATCCTGGTCTATACCCTCTTCGCTCTGGCACTGATCGTCGGCTGGTGGGGCGCTATCCCCGATGTAGGCATCCATTTCGGCGGGCACATTGTTGTCGCAGGGCTCATCATTTTTGAAATCAAGCGCCCCAACCCGACAAGCTGGATCTTTCGGAACTGGTACCCTCTCCCCTTCGTAGGTGCTTGTTACAAGGAAATGGCGATTCTCATCCATGCGATCCGGCGCACCGATGCCGACCAGTTCCTGGCGAACCTTGACTTCCAAGTCTGGCACGCCCATCCCAGCATCTGGCTGGAGCGCATCTATTCACCCGGACTCACTGAGTACTTGCAGATTGTCTACACACTCTTCATTCCCGGCGTGCTTTTGGTGGCGGCTTGGTTATGGAAAAGAGGCTCGTATGCGCAGTTCCAATATTATGCTTTTTTAATTGCAACCGGATTTTTGGTGTCCTATATCGGCTACCTGCTGGTTCCGGCGCGAGGACCGCGTTTCTTGCTAAAACATTTAGAACAAATACCGTTACAGGGCCTTTGGCTATTCCACGCCATGCAAGGCACACTGGACAGGCTGGAATCGGCTCACTACGATTGCTTTCCTAGTGGCCACACGGAACTGACCATCCTGGCGTGCTGGGGAAGCCGTATGGTATCGAACCGGTTATTCCAGGTCTATTTCGCCTACACTCTGTCCATCATTTTTGCTACAGTTTATCTTCGATACCACTATACGGTTGACTTGTTGGCGGGAGCCATTGTGGCGCTCTTTCTGATTCTGGCGTCCCCGTCGCTGTACCGAAACATGCAAGGAAGGGCGTGACGATTGGGCGCGGTCGAAATCGTAACAGTTGACAACAAGAGCGCACTGAAGCAGTTTGTAGAGTTACCATATACTCTTTACCGGAACGATTCGCATTGGGTGCCCCCTCTGCGGATCGCAGTCAAGGAACTTCTGGATAAGGCCAAGCACCCGTTCTATGCCAACGCGGAGACGGAGCTCTACTTAGCGAAACGGGACGGAAAAGTGGTCGGCCGCGTCGCCGGCATTCTGGACAAGGCACATAACCGGTTCCACGAGGAGAAAGCCGGCTTCTTCGGTTTCTTCGAGTGTCTGAACGATCAGGCCGTGGCGGACGCGCTCCTCCGTGCGGCCCGGAAGTGGGTCGCCGGGAAGGGCGCGGAATTCATGCGCGGACCGATGAATCCATCGACGAATTATGAGTGCGGCATGTTGATTGACGGCTTCGATTCCGACCCCATGGTCATGATGACCTACAACCCGCGGTACTACCCCGAACTGATGGATCGAGCCGGCCTCAGCAAGTCCATGGACCTTTTCGCCTACCTGAGCAACGCGAACACTATCGAGATGAAGAAGATCGATCGCGTGGCCGATAAGGTTTTAAAGACCACAGGAGTGCGCGTTCGTCCCATAAACATGAAAGATTTCGAGGCCGAAGTGGCGCGTGCGTGGGAAGTCTACAGCGCCGCGTGGGCCCGTAATTGGGGCTTCGTCCCCATGTCTCGCGAGGAATTTGCGGCCATGGGCAAAGAGATGAAGATGATTTTGAAGCCCGAACTAGTACTAATCGGAGAAGTTGGCGACCGCGTTGTGGGTTTTGCGATGGCGATTCCGGACGTCAATCAAGCGCTGAAACCGGCCCATGGAAGCCTGCTCCCAACGGGGATTCTCAAAATCCTGTATTATCAACGTTTGATCAAAAGTGTACGGGTTCTTGCATTGGGGGTGGTGGAAGAGTACCGCGCCTCCGGACTGGCGGCGGGATTTTATGCGACTCTCGTCCGCAACGCCAGAAAGCTGGGGTTCGGCGACTGCGAAATGTCCTGGATACTTGAAAACAACGTGATGATGAATCGCTCCCTGGAGGTGATGGGGGCAAAGCGGTACAAAACCTACCGAATCTACGAATGGAATTGAGGACCATGCGCGTATCGACTAGCGACATCACCAAAAGAAAGGGCAGCGGATCGAACGACATTTTTGAAAAATGCCGCAACTTCACTCGTCCGAGTGACCTGCAATCCGCCGGCCTCTACATGTACTTCGAGGTGTTTGGCGATCGCGAAGGGTGCGGGCCCGGTGAAGTCCACATGGGGAAGCGGAAGGTGCTGATGTTCGGGTCGAACGATTATCTCGACCTGATCAATCACCCTAAGGTGAAGGAAGCCGCCACCCAAGCCCTGAAGAGGTACGGCAGCGGATGCAGCGGCTCCCGCTTGCTCAATGGTACGCTCGATCTGCACGTGAGCCTGGAGCATGAACTCGCCGCGTTCGTGCACAAGGAAGCGGCGATTATTTTCGGCACCGGGTTTCAAGCCAACTACGCTACGCTTTCCGCCCTCACCGAAAAGGGCGACGTGATGATCTGCGATCACAACCTGCACGCCAGCCTGGTGGAAGGCGCGCTGCGGTCGCCGGCACGGACGGTCCGTTTTCGTCACAATGACCTGGAGCATTTTGAACGCTGCCTGGAAAACTGTCCGCCCGACGAAAAGATTTTCATCGTCTCGGAAGGCGTTTTCAGCATGGAAGGCGATATCGCCGATATGCGCGGCATCATGAAGCTGGCCAAGCCCTATGGCGCGCGCGTGTATGTGGATGAAGCGCACGGCATCGGAGTTCTGGGAGCGACCGGCGCCGGCGCTGCCGAGCACCTGGGCGTCCTGGACGATGTCGATATCGTCATGGGCACGTTCAGCAAGTCGCTGGCATCGGTAGGAGGCTTTATCGCCGCCGAGCGCGCGGTGATCGATTACCTGAAGCACACCGCCCGTCCCTTTGTGTTCTCGGCGAGCCTGCCCGCCGCTTCAGTGGCAGCGGTTGGCGCGGCGCTGCAGATCATGCGCAAGGAGCCGGAGCGCCGGCTGCACCTGCTCAAGATCGCGCAGACCCTGCGTGACGAACTAAACGCGCGCGGCTTCGCAGTGCTGCCGGGCGAAACCGCCATCGTGCCGGTAGTGATCCGCGAAGAGTTGGATCTCTGCCGTTTGTGTAAAGCCCTGCTCGAAGAAGGCATCTATATCAACCCGGTCCTGCGGCCGGCCGCTGCCCAGAACCTGCTCCGCATCTCCTGCACGGCAGCCCACACCGAAAAACACGTCGAGCGCCTGGTGAATACGCTCGTCCGAGTGTCGGATTCCCTAGGGATCGAGCGGTAGCGCTGCCCACTCAGGCATCAAAGCCGAATTCGGGTGTTGCTTGTCTCTAAAAACCGTAGTGTCAAGCAATCCGGCAAAACTCGGCATCGGACGGCACCGCAGCCCAAAGGCACCGCCTCTCTCATGGTCGCGGCTCGGTAAGGTTGACGCTGGTGCGAGTTGTAAAGCCCCGTTGTATACTTGCCCTATCCATGAAGCGATTTGTTGTTTTCACCGCCGCAGTTGCGGCCATCGGTCTTTCCCTGGCACAACAGCCCGCCGCTCCCCGACTCACCGCCGACACCCTCCGAGAATTCTCGCTGCGCAATCTTGCCGGCACATTCAAGTCGGGCCGGATTGCCGATATTGCGGTGGACCCGCGCAACCGCAGCGTCTGGTACATCGCCACGGCGTCGGGCGGCTTGTGGAAGACGGTGAACCGCGGTCTCAGCTTCACGCCGATCTTCGATGAGGGCGGCTCCTACTCGCTGGGATGTGTGACGCTCGACCCCAAGAATCCTGACATCGTCTGGCTGGGCACCGGCGAGAATCAGGCGCAGCGCGCCATCGGCTGGGGTGACGGACTCTACAAGAGCATGGATGCAGGCAAGACGTGGAAGATGGTCGGCCTGCCGAATTCGGAACATATCGGCAAGATCTGGGTTGACCCGCGCAACGGCAGTGTGGTCTTCGTGGCCGCGCAGGGACCGCTCTTCGGACCCGGAGGCGACCGTGGTCTCTACAAGACTACCGACGGCGGCGTCACATGGAAGCCCGTATTGCAGATCACCGAGAACACTGGCGTCACCGACTTCGATGTGGATCCGCGCAATCCCGACGTCATGTACGCGGCGGCCTATCAACGCCGGCGTAACACCAGCGTGGTCGTGGCTGGCGGGCCCGATTCCGGTATCTTCAAAACCACCGATGCGGGCGCGCATTGGACCAAACTCACCGAAGGCATTCCGACGGTGGATAAAGGCCGCATCGCACTGGCCGTCTCGCCGCTGAAGCCCGACGTTGTCTACGCCACCATCACCACCAACGCGCAGAACAAATTGAGCGGCTTCTACCGTTCCGAAGACGGCGGCGCGCACTGGACTTTCATGGCGCCGTTCATTGTGCAGGACCCCGAATACTACGGCGAGATTTATGCCGACCCGTTCAAGTTCGACCGCGTGTACGCCATGGATATGGCGATCCGCGTCACCGAAGATGGCGGCAAGACCGTCACGGCGGCGGGCTGGCAGATCCATCCCGACAACCACGCCCTCACCTTCGACCTCACCGATCCGTTGCACCTGCTGGTGGGCAACGATGGCGGCCTTTGGGAGTCGTACGACCATGGCCGCTCCTGGCGCCACTTCAACAATATTCCGGTGACGCAGTTCTATCGTGTGGAGGTGGACAACGGCCTGCCGTTCTACAACGTCTACGGCGGCTCGCAGGACAACGGCTCGCAGGGCGTGCCCTCGCGCACGCAGAATCGAGCCGGCATACGCACCAGCGACTGGTTCAACACCGGCGGCGGCGATGGCTACCAGTCGCGCGTGGACCCGCAGGATCCCGACACGGTTTACGCGTGTTCGCAGAACATCGGCTGCAATCGGCTCGATCTCAAGACCGGGGTCAGTGTCAGCATTCATCCTGCGATTGCGACGCGCGAAACCCGCTCGCGCTGGGATGTTCCGTTCATCGTCAGCCCGCATTCGCACACGCGCCTCTACATCGCGGGCAACCGCCTGATGCGGAGTGATGATCGGGGCGCGAACTGGAAATTCGTCAGCCCCGACATCACACGCAACATCGACCGCGACACGATTCCAGTGATGGGAAAGGTTTGGGGAGCGGACGCGGTGTGGAAGAACGCGTTCACCGATTCGTACGGCACGGGCACGACGGTGGCTGAATCGCCCGTCAAGGAGGGTGTACTTTTTGTGGGCACCGACGACGGGCTGGTGAATATCTCGGAAGACAACGGCGAGACATGGCGCAAGGCGGAGGCATTCCCGGGCGTCCCCGACCTGACCTACGTGACCGACGTCTTTCCTTCTCCGCACGATGTCAACATGGTGTTCGTGACACTCAACGATTTCCAGCGCGGTAATTTCAAACCGTACATCGTGAAGAGCACCGATCTGGGCCGCACCTGGACCGCCATCAGCGGCGATTTACCGCAGCGCGATCCGGCGTGGACCATCGTGCAGGACCACGTGAATCCCAACCTGTTGTTCGTCGGCACCGAATACGGCTTGTCTGTCACGGTGGACGCAGGTCAGCACTGGGTTGCTCTGAAGACCGGTCTTCCGCCCATTCCGATTCGCGATCTGAAGATCCAGAAGCGTGAGAGCGACCTGGCCGCGGCGTCGTTCGGGCGGGGCTTCTTTATATTGGATGATTACGCGCCGCTGCGTCAGCTCTCGGCCGCTACGTTTTCGCAGGAGGCGGAGTTGTTCGCGGTGGGCCGCAAGGCGCGAGCGTATGAGCAGATCGGCTATTACGATGCGCAGGGGGACAACGTCGCTTCGCAGAATCCGCCGGTGGGTGCGCTGCTGACTTACTTCGTACGCGATGAAGCGGGAGACGCGAAGGTGGTGCTGACGGTCTCTGATGCCGATGGCAAGATGGTGCGGCAGATTGACGGCGCGACCAAGGCGGGACTGCATCGGACGGTTTGGGATCTACGTGAGACGCCGCCGGCCGCTCCGCAGGGTCAGGGTCAGCAGGGCAGGGGCGGCCGCGGCGGCGCGGCGGCGGTACCGGCCGTCGAAGGCGAAGAACAGCCGCAGGCGGTGCGCGGCGGTCGAGGCGGACGTGGAAGGCAAGGTCCGCTGGTGAAGCCCGGGACTTACACTGTGACGCTCGGCAAGCTGGTGAGTGGATCGGTGACGCCGATGGCCAAATCGCAGACCGTCGAAGTGGTGCCGCTCGAAGGGTCGAATCGGTAGAGCAGACCGCGCGATCACAATCCAAGGGCCCGTTGAAATCCTACGCGCAATATGCGTGAATAGAGGACTATGCCCAGAAGGTGCCTATCTTTATCGCTAAATTTGACGCTGGCCGCTTGCCTGCTGGCTCCTCTTGCCCCGGCTCAGACCCCCCTTTCGAAGCCCCTGCCTGCTCCCAAATCGCAGGACGACAAGATGCAATGGTTCCGCGAAGCCAAGTTCGGCCTCTTCATCCACTGGGGTCTGTATGCCGTTCCCGCGGGCGAATGGAAGGGGCAGGCGATTCCGGGAATCGGCGAGTGGATTATGAATCGCGCCAAGATTCCGGTCGGCGAATATGAGCAGCTTGCCACGCAGTTCAACCCGGTGAAGTTCAACGCCGAGGAGTGGGTCAAGATGGCGGAAGATGCCGGCATGAAGTATCTGGTGATCACCAGCAAACACCACGACGGGTTTGCCATGTACCACTCGCTGGTGAGCAAGTACAACGTCTACGATGCCACGCCGTTCCATCGCGACCCGCTTGCGGAACTTGCCGCGGCATGCGCGCGCCACCACATAAAGTTCGGCTTCTATTATTCGCAGTGGCAGGATTGGCACGAGAAGAACGGCTCCGGCAACACGTGGGACTTCGGTCCTGAAGAAGGGCGCGATTACGATCAGTACCTGCATGCCAAGGCCGAGCCGCAGGTGAAGGAACTCCTCACCAACTATGGTCCCATCTGCCTGATCTGGTTTGATACTCCGCGCACGATGACAAAGGAACAGGGACAGCGCTTTTTAGATATCGCACACACCATGCAGCCGGCGACCTTGATCGATGGACGCCTGGGCACAAAGGGCGACTACCGGTCGATGGGCGACAATCGCATTCCGGATACGGTGGTGAATGAAGATTGGGAAGTGCCGGCCACCATCAACCACACCTGGGGCTTCAAGAAGGACGATACGGATTGGAAGACGCCCGAGGACATCACGTTCAAGCTGGTGGATATCGCAAGCAAGGGCGGAAACTATCTGCTGAATGTCGGGCCGACCTCCGAGGGGATCGTCCCGCAGGCCAGCCAGGACAACCTGCGCGCGGTAGGCCGCTGGCTGAAGATCAATGGCGATGCGGTGTACGGTGCGGGCCCCACGCCGTTCGGCGATGAACTGGGCGCGCCGGATAACAGCAAACTGGATAAATCGGGCAAGCCGACTTTCGTACAAGCCACGGCGTGGCGGTGCACTACCAAGCCCGGCAAGATGTACATCACGATGTTCAAGTGGCCCGGGGACTCGTTTGAACTGGCGAAGGTGAAGGGCAACGTGAGCAAAGCCTATTTGCTCGACGGGAAGAAGCCGGTGAAGATGACGCAGTCGGGCGATACGGTGAAGTTGACGTTGCCGGCAGCAGCGCCGGGGCCGATCGCGACGGTAGTGGTGCTGGAGACGAAGTAGAGTCGGCGACGTGGCGCAGACACTCTGTCTGCCGCGCCCCGACTCATCGGGGCGCTTGTGTCGAGTCCGCGCCACAAATGTGGTCCAATGGCTTAGATGCCAGGGGCGGCCCAATATTTTCCGATTTTGCAGGACCGGGTGCGAGGCCGCCAGTTTAACTCGCTGTTCCTGTTCGTGACTTCGCGCTGCAATTCGCTCTGCCGCACCTGCTTTTACTTCGACAAGCTCAACAGCAAGGACGACCTCACTACCGAGCAGATCTTCCGCATCGCCCAAAGCGCTCCTCCTTTCCGGAAACTCTGGCTTTCCGGCGGTGAGCCGTTCCTGCGTGACGAACTGGCGGAGATCGTCGCCGAGTTCGTCCACCGCAATGGGGTCCGCAACGTCAACCTGCCTACCAATGGCCTGCTGCCGGACCGGATGTTTCCCACCATCGACCGCATGCTCGAACTGTGTCCCGAGACCTCGATCGATCTGAACTTTTCCCTCGACGGCATGCAGAAGACGCACGATTCGATTCGTGGCGTTCCCAACAATTTCGTGCGCACCCTGGCCACCATGCGCGAGGCGGAGAAACGTTATCGCGCAATCCAGCGACTGCGCCGCAACGTCCTCACCGTGATCACACGCGAGAATTACGACGAGATCGTAGAACTCGGCATTCACTTGCAGGAGCACGCCGGCATCGACGGCCAGTATTTCGAAATCGTGCGCGGGCACGCGCCCGACCCGTCTTTGAAGGTGCTGTCGCGCGACTCGGTGGCGGGCCTGCATCGCAAACTGATGCCGTTCCACAAGCACTACGCCAGGAAACTTTTTGCGCATCTGCCCATCGGGGTGAGGCACCTGGCAAAGCTTTACTACCTGGGCAACTTGCGCTTCCATTACGACCTGCACGAGGACTGCCTGGAGTCTCCCAAGGCATGGCCGATGCCGTGTACCGCGGGTGAAACCTCGATTGTGATCGATCACAACGGAAAGTTCCGCGCCTGCGAGATGCGTGGCATTGTGGGCGACCTGCACGAATTCGATTTCGATGTGCGGCGGGCGCTCGATTCGGTGGGCATGCGTGATGAGGTGGACGCCATTCCGAAAGCGAACTGCTGGTGCACGCATAGCTGTTTCATCCAGGACAGTTCGAAGTTTTCGGCCCGGGTGCAGTTGGGCCGGATTCCCTGGGCCGGGATTACGGCGTAAGACTGCACCCAAACCGGGTTCGACTGGCGTCTAATAGGAAGATGAAGTTTTTCCTGTCCCTGCTGCTTCCGGTGCTGGCGAGCGCCGCCATTCTGCCCGATACCATCGGCCCTTATCAGCGCGGCGCGGTGTCCCAACCGGCGCTGGCGGACCGCTCCGTGTGGGACGAATACGGCCTCAAGGATTGCGAGTCCGTCGTCTACGAAAACGGCAAAGCCAAGCTGACGGCCATGGCGTGGCAGTTCCAGGACACCACCGGTTCGATGGCCGCTTTTGACTGGCAGCTGGCGGACAAATCGACGCCGTCCAAAGTGGCGTCGCTGGCGACGGAGACTGCGAACAGCCTGATCCTGGTGCATGGAAACTACCTGATCAGCTTCACGGGATATAAGCCGACGCAGCCGGAGTTGGACGCCGTAGCGGCCAACCTGAAGCTGGTGGATCGAACGTCGCTGCCGACCCTGCCGGAGCATCTGCCTACGCAGGCCAGGGTGGCGAATAGCGAACGGTACATTTTGGGTCCCGCAAGTCTCCAGAGATTTGTCCCAGGGATTTCGCCGTCGGTGGTGGCGTTTCACCTGGGAGCCGAAGGCCAATTTGGCGTATTTCATAGCGCCAAAGGGGATACCACAATGGCGATTTTTGAATATCCCACGCCGCAAATGGCGATGCAGCGGATCGTCGAATTCTCCAAGCTTCCCGGGGCAATGGCCAAGCGAAGCGGTACTTTGGTGAGTGTCACGGTAAATCCGCCGGACCCGGATCTGGCCGAATCGCTCATCTCGCAGGTCAGGTTCCGGGCCGATGTGGCGTTGCAGGAACACATTCCCACGCTCCGCGACAACATCGGCAACCTGGTCATCAACGCGTTTGTTCTCATTGGGATACTGCTGATATTCATCACCATCGCCGGCATCTCCGTGGGCATTTTGCGGGCGTGGCGCTGGCGCGGAAGCAACAATCCGGACGCCGACACGCTCACCAGCCTGCATCTGCAATGAGCCTTCGGGTGTTTTTCGTAACGCACCGTTTTTGAGTGCCTTAGAACGAAATCCTCAGGTCTGGAAGGGCCTATTTCGGACCTGATGCCGAGTGGGCCTAAAATCGGGCACTCCCGCAAGTGACCCTATACGAGCAGCTTACGGCCACAGAATTTGCCCGGGATTTTTCCTTGACTTGAGAGCCCGGTGGAAATATCATCCAACTACAAAGTTTTGACGGTTGCGATTCCGTCGAAGCTGATTCTCCCATCGAACATCGCCCTGGTAGAACAGGGTAATTGAATGCTCACCCTTCGGGGTGAGCATTTCTATTTTCTGGCAAACACCACGGCTATAATGATTTGATGCATCCCCCCACGCCTTCGTGGCCCGACCATCTGCCTGGTATGGTGTGGGCGACCAGTCTACCGCTGGTCCTGGGCACTACGTTTCTCCGCCTGATCCGGGCTTTGTTGCCTTTGGCGACGCTCTGGGTCTCCCAACTGCTCCTGGATGCCGTGGTGGCCCGGATTACGCACAAGAGCGGCAATCTACAGCAAATCTGGAAGCTGATTGCACTGGAACTGGGGCTGGCAATAGTGAGCGATGCCCTGGGTCGGGTGAATTCCCCGTTGGCACATCGTTGCACCTCGCGATCGGCGAAATCTTCCAGTATTACTTGCGATATTGCACATCGAGCGCTGAAAATATTAGCCTTGAAAAGATTGACTCGCTTTCGGGCTGGCGATCGCATCGAATCCGCAGCCGACAGGAGTCTTGCAAAAATTGTCATCGGTCGCCTGTCAAACGGCTACGATCAAATGGTGGGCAGGCGATTCGAGGACGCTCGGCGGCCGCTACGCCGAGCTTTTCAAACTTCAAGCGGCAGGTTATAGGTGAGAGCGAAACTGAATGACTGATCTGAAGTTACAGGTAATACCATTGGGCGGGCTGGGCGAGTTCGGCATGAACATGACCGCCATCCGCTACGCCGAGCAAATGATCATTGTCGATTGCGGCATGATGTTCCCCGAGGCCGAACTCCTCGGGGTGGATCTAGTGATGCCCGATCTCACGTTCCTGAAGGAAAACCAGGCGCAGATCCTGGGCGTGATCCTGACTCACGGCCACGAAGACCACATCGGCGCTGTCCCCTATTTTCTGCAGGAAATCGATGTGCCGGTCTATGGCACCGCCTTCACCCTGGCGCTGGTGGAACGCCGCATGGAGGAGTATGACCTGGAAGAAGAGCCTCGGCTGATCAAGATCAAGCCCAAACAGGTGGTGGAGATCGGCCCGTTCAAGATCGAGTTTATTCACGTTACACACTCCATTGTGAGTGCTGTGGCACTGGCCATCACCACGCCGCTCGGTGTCATCATCCATACTGGCGATTTCAAGGTGGATCCCACCCCCACCGACAACGAGCTGTTCGACCTCCATACGCTGGCCGAATACGGCAAGCGAGGCGTGCTTCTACTTTTGTCGGATTCCACCAATTCGGATCGGCCGGGCTACACGGAATCGGAGCGCGCGGTGCGGCCGCGCATGGAGGAGATTTTCAATCGCGCCGAGAAGCGCGTGGTGGTCTCGTGCTTTAGTTCGTCCATACACCGCATTCAACTGGTGCTCGATCTGGCGCAGGAATTCGGCCGGCGGGTGGCTGTGATCGGCAGAAGTATGGTGTCGGTGACGGAGATCGCGCATTCGCTTGGGCTGCTGGATATTCCCGATGGGATTCTGCTGCGGCCGCAGGATGCCATGGAACTGCCGGCGAACAAGGTGGCGCTGCTGATTTCGGGAACGCAGGGCGAACCCATGTCGGCGCTGTCGCGGGTGGCGGTGGATAACCACAAGCACGTGTCGGTGGAGAAAGGCGACACGGTGGTGCTGAGTTCGCGCATCATCCCGGGCAATGAGAAGGCGATCTTCCGCATGATCGACCACATGGCGCGCCGCGGCTGCGACGTGATGTACGGCAGCATGAATCCGCCGCTGCACGTCTCGGGGCACGGCAGCGTGGAGGAGATGAAGCTGGTCCTCAACTTGGTGCGCCCCCGCTACTTCATGCCGATCCACGGCGAGTATCGCCAGTTGACCAAGCATGCGCGCCTGGCCGAGCATCTCCGCTTTCTCGGCATGGAGGACACGTTCGTGATGGAGACCGGCGATGTCCTCGAAATCGACCATCACGGCGCGCGGAAGGCCGGAAAAGTCCCCGTCGGACGAGTCTGCATTGATTCCGGCACAATCGACGATGTAGTGCAGGAAGTGGTGATCCGCGACCGGCGGCATCTTTCTGAGGACGGCATCGTGCTGCCGATCATCGCCATCAACAGGCACACCGGCCGCATTGAGAATCTGCCCGAGATCGTAAGCCGCGGGTTTGCGGCGTCGTTCGAGGACGGCTCGGAGTTTTTGCAGAATGCGCGCCAGGTGGTGGCTAAGACGCTTGAGAGTTCCAACCAGGAGGAGAAGACGGATTGGGGAGTCATGAAGGAGAAGATCCGCGCGGATCTGAAGCGGTACATCGTGAAGGAAACGTCCCGGCGGCCGCTGATCATGCCGGTGATTCTGGAAGTGTGACGGCGGGCGCCGGCGTCGATCCCGTCTATCTGGAAGATGTCTCCGGGCTGCATGGGCACGCTGAGCGCGTTCTGATTGCGGCCGATGAGGCTTCGGTCATCGCCACGCTTCGCTCGGCGAATGAGAGCGGCATCGCCGTTACCATCGCTGGCGCTGGGACTGGGGTCACTGGAGCCAGAGTCCCTTTTGGCGGGTGGGTGATTTCGTTGGAGAAGCTCAACCGCATCGATGTGCAGTCGGGGTATGCCGTGGTTGGTCCTGGGGCGCTCTTGCGCGATTTGCATGCGGCGGCTCAGCGGAGCGGCCAGTTTTATCCTCCCGATCCCACCGAGACCTCGGCGGCGATCGGCGGGAATATCGGGACCAACGCGAGCGGGTCGCGCAGTTATAAATATGGAGCGACGGGGCGTTGGGTGGAGCGGCTTCGCGTGGTGCTGGCCAATGGCCGGGTCATGGACGTGAAGCGCGGCGAAGCCATCGACTTCGTGCCCGATCCTGTCCCCTTACCCGACGTGACCAAGAATACAGCCGGCTACCTGTTGCGTCCGGGCATGGATTGGGTCGATCTGTTTGTGGGCTCCGAAGGCACGCTGGGCGTGATCACGGAGGCCACCGTGCGTCTGCTGCCGTTGCCGAAGGCGATGCTCTCGGGCGTGGTCTTCTTCCGCGGGGATGAGCCGGCGTTGGACGCGGTGGAAGCCTGGAGGGGAGAGGCTCCGGCGCGCATGTTCGAATACATGGACCGGGCTTCCCTTGACCTGCTGCGGACGCGCGTTCCCGAGATTCCGGCGGAGGCCGGCGCGGCCATCCTGATCGAGCAGGAACTGGAGTCCGAGGAAGATCCGGAACTCGATCGGTGGCTGGCGCGTATCGAGGCGGCGGACGCGTTGGGCGAGGAATCGTGGTTCGGCATGACGGCCGCCGACCGGGAGCGCTTTCGAGCCTTTCGACACACGCTGCCTGAATTGGTCAACGATACGGTGCGGCGCAGCGGGGCCATGAAGATGAACACCGACTACGCCGTGCCCCTCTCGCGCAATCGCGAGATGCTGGCGTACTACCGGCGGCGGCTGGACGAGGAGTTTCCGGGGCGTTACGTACTCTTCGGCCATATCGGCGATGCCCACGTGCACGTCAACATCTTCTCTTCGCCTGACAATCCGCAGCACGCCACCAGCGTGTTGCTGGATCTGGCCAGGAAGGCGGTGGAGTTGGGCGGCACCGTTTCGGCCGAGCACGGGCTTGGAAAGCGCAAAGCGCACCTGCTCAAACTGCAGTACACACCGGAGCATATCGACGCCATGAAAGCCGTCAAGCGACGGCTGGATCCGAACGGCATTTTAGGACCCGGAACTCTCTTCGTAGATTAAGAAGTAGAGTGAGGCGGGTGGCGAGCCCGCCTGCGCTCCTGGTGAACCAGACAATGGAGACCGATGCTCCCCCTACCAAAGTACCTGGGCCGCTGTGGTACTCTCTAGCCCATGTCCAGATTCCCTCTCGCCTTGCTCGCGTCCTTCCTGGCATTTGTCCGGCTTTCACCGGCCGGCACTATTTACGACTGGACTGCTACTCCCACCGCCACTGCGAATCCCACGGGAGGAACGGGCACGTGGAACCTGACGAGTCCCAACTGGTATTCGTCTGGCATTTTTTCAGTCCAGTGGGGTAACGGCACTGCGGACTCCGCGATTTTTGGAGCAACGGCCGGAACTGTGACCCTGGGCGTCGACGGAATTCAGGCGAACAGCTTAACCTTCAATACCAATGGATACACCCTCGCCGGTGGCGGGCATACGCTCACGCTATCAGGAACAAGTCCTACTATCTCGGCGGGACTCGGAATCTCGGCCAACATCTCGGCGCCGCTGAGCAGCTCCCAGACGATTGGATTTCTGGGAGCGGGCACGGTGAACCTGACCGGCGGCGGAACCTTGTCCGGCATCACGACATCCGCCACGACCGTAGGGATTGGAGGGGGCACCTTGAACCTCAACAGTTCCAGCGCTCCATTCACCGTTTCGGGTTCTGGAACCCTATCGCTATCCAATGGCGCCATAGTCAACGCCCTCGGAACTACCGAGCAGGTGGATGGCACGTTGGCCAAAATCACCGTCGATGGCAGCGGGACGCAATTGAACACCGGTTTTCAAACGCTCGTCGGAAACGCGGCTAACGGTTCGTTGACGGTACAGAACCACGGGCAACTCAACGCCGGAACTTTCCTGCTGATGGGCACAAACAACGACTCCAGCGGTACTTTGACAGTTCAGAGCGGCGGAACGGTGACCAGCCCATCCGGCATCCTGGGATTTCTCGCCGGATCCACGGGCGCGGCGACCGTCAGCGGCACTGGTTCCGCTTGGAATAACGGAACTCTCGATCTCGGGGGCCTCACAGGAAGCGGGGCCGGGGGCGCCGGGACTCTGACCGTCGGCAGCGGCGGCGCCGTCAGTGCCACTGGCGCTACTACGCTCTGGACCAGCGGCAGTTCCATCACCATCAACGGAGGCACGCTGACCACGGCAACGCTGGCGAGCAATGGCGCGGTGGGGTCCATCAACCTGCAAGCCGACCCCGCGGGCCAGCAGGCCCTGTCGATCAACGGCGGCGGCGGCACTGGGACTTATGCTGGAAGCATCAGTGGCGCCGGCGGCATATTCAAGACTGGCGCATCGGTGGAGACCCTGTCTGGCACGAACACGTTCACCGGTTCCACCATCATCAACGGTGGAAGCATTGTGGTTGGCAGCGCGACGGCGCTTCAGAACAGCACCGTCGCGCTCGGAGTAAACAACGGCCTGAACCTGAACGGTCTGACTGCCGCCACCATCGGGGGCTTGTCGGGCAGTGGCGCCTTGAACCTCGGGACCACTTCCTTGTCGGTGGGTGGGAACAACCAGAGCACCAGTTACGCCGGGCCTTTGAGCGCGACTTCGGGGGCGATCACGAAGCAGGGGACTGGGACCCTGACCCTGAGCGGGGGCGGCAGCATCGACTCTCTTACCGTGGGACAGGGAACGCTGGCAGTCACCGGAGGCACGCTGAATCTGACAGATGCCGGTCTTGGCTTGAATGTCGGCGGCGCCGCATCACTTACGCTCTCGGGTGGGGCCGTGGTGAACGTAACAGGCGCCTCGCTGGTGGACAATTCCGCCAGCATCACGGTAAGTGGCGCTGGAACGCAACTGAATACCGGGAGCGAGATTCTGGTTGCGCAGGGCGCCTCGGCATCGCTGACTGTTCAGAATCAGGGATTGATGACCGGTAACGTCGCCGCCATCGGCTTCGCTACCGGTAGTAACGGAAACCTGCTGATTCAGAGTGGAGGAGTCGTTACCTTTAATGGAAGTGGAGTGGGGGTTTTGGCCGGGGCGACTGGGGCGGCGACTGTGACCGGGGCCGGGTCTGCCTGGAACAATGGCAGCCTCGGAATCGGTGGATTTGGCGGTGGGCAGAATGGCGGAACGGGAGCGCTTACGATCGCCAATGGCGGAGCGGTGAACACGTCCGGACCTACCACCATCTGGACCAACGGCAGCTCGATCATCATCAACGGAGGCACGCTCACCACGGGCACGCTGGCGAGCAGCGGCGGGGTGGGATCCATCAATCTGCAAGCCGACCCCACCGGAGGCCACGCACTCACGATCAACGGGCAGTTCGTATCGAACACGTTTGCAGGCACGATCTCCGGATCCGGCAGCCTGGTGATGGGAGGGCTTGGGAGCACCCAGACTCTCAACGGCGCCAATACCTACACGGGTACGAGCCTGGTGACCGCCGGAACGCTGGTCCAATCGGGCGGCAGTAACAAGTCGACGATCACGGCCGCGAACGGCGGCGCTTTCGTCGCCAACGGAGGCACGACGCTCTCTCCTTTGAACGGCTTCGGTGCGATCACCGCGCAGGCGGGCGGTACGGTGGAGTACGACAACGCCACGTTGAATGGCGGCTTCCTCTCGGGCAGCGGCACACAGTTGATCGCGGCCGGCGGTGCGACGTTCAACGGCACTACGGTGAATTTGGGGACCACGGTCACACAGAACGGTGTGGCCACGTTCAACGACGTCACGTTGAACGGCCATGTCGTAAATGGCGCGACGCTGGCGTGGACCGGCGGCTCCATCGGGTCGGGCGGCGTGCTCGACGTCGATAACACGGTGAATGCCAGCGGATTGACGAGCAACGGCCAGATCGATATCGCACCGGGCGCGACGTTGGCAGTGAGCGGGACCGACCTAGCCCTGGGCAACGGCAGCCGCACTTTTGTCGGCAGCGTGGGCAGCCCTGGCGGCTCCATCACGCTGACTGGCTGCGTGCTGGATCTGGATGGCGGCCTGCTGGTGAATAACGGGACCATCTCCGGGACGGTGGACATCAACTTCGGCGGACTGGCGGAAGGCGCCGGCACGTATGGCGCGGTCAACATCTCGAATGGCGGCGAGTTCCATCCGGGGAACAGTCCGGGGACGGTGACTAGTTCGTCGGCCACCTGGGGCGCCGGCGGCGAACTCGAATTCGACATCGACGACGCGACGGGGACGGCTGGAGTCAACTGGAGTTTATGGGACATTACGGGCGCGCTCGATATCACCGCCGGCAACACCCTGAACAGCCGGTTCAAGATCCTGCTGGACTCGCTGCTGGCGAACGACACAGCGGGCCCGGCGGCCGATTTCGATGCGACTCATGCTTATGCGTGGAATTTTGTGAACGCGGGCAGCATTAGTGGATTCAACTCCGCGAATTTCACCATCGATACCAGCGGGTTCGCTAACGCTTTGAATGGCGGCAGCTTCTCATTGGTGAGCGACGGCCAGAACCTGACTCTCGATTTCACGCCGAATGTGCCCGAGCCTTCGACGGCGGTGCTGGGGTTGGCGGCATTAGGGCTGGTATGGGAGGCGCGACGCCGCGCTCGACGTCGCGCCTGAGTCTTAGCTACAGCAACCTGGGGCGCAGCAGCCCGCGGGCTTGGTGGCGCGAATGAAGGCGCTGATGAATTTGCCCTCTACCTGTGGCGCCATCGCGTCGGCGTCGATGCCTTCACCGGTGAGAAACTGGCGCGCGTCATCAATGCTGTAGACTCGCGTGGGCTCGATATCGATGGAGGCGAACCCGGCGTGCGTCAACTTCGCGATGTAGTCGGAATCTCGCAGTGCCCCCGCGATGCAGCCCACCCACAGCTCCATGCTTCGTCGCACTTCCGGCGGGACGTCGCCGCGCACTACCACGTCGGAGACTGCGAAACGGCCGCCTGGTTTCAGTACGCGGAAGGCCTCGCGCAGCACGCGATCCTTATCCGCCGAGAGATTGATGACGCAATTCGAAATCACGACATCCACTGAACCGGCGGGCAGCGGAATGCTCTCGATCTCGCCTTTCAGGAATTCGACGTTCTGCACGCCGGCCTTTCGCTGGTTCTCGCGGGCGAGCGCGAGCATTTCGTCGGTCATATCCAGGCCGTAGGCTTTGCCAGTGGGACCCACTCGTTTGGCGGACAACAAGACGTCGATGCCGCCGCCGGAGCCGAGATCGAGAACGATCTCGCCGGGGTTGAGTTTGGCCAGCGCGGTGGGATTACCGCAGCCGAGAGATGCCAGGACGGCCTCTTGCGGAACTGCGCCCGTCTGCCCGGCATCGTAAAGATTCGAAGTGATGGGGTCGACGCAACCGAGGGATCCGGGGGCTGCTCCGCAACAGGAACTTCCACCCGTTTTCACGCGAAGCGCCGCTTCGCCGTACTTCTCCCGTACCGTCTCTTTGATATCCATGGCGGTGCTCTCCTATTTGCAAGGCTGAGTGATCTTGGCCGGTTTGATGGCCTTGTTGCGGGTGCAGCACTCCGCATAAAGGAACCCCAGCAGTCCCTCCAACGCTACTGTGTTGGCGGTGTATCGCAGAAATGTGCTCTCGCGGCGCACCGTGATCAGATCTTCGTTTTTGAGCTTGTCGAGATGATGCGACAGCGTGGAAGCGGCGACGCCCAGTTCTGTCTGGATCTCGCCTACCACCATCCCATCGGGATGCGCTGCCAGGAGCGATCGCAGGATCCGCAGGCGCGGCTCGGCGCCAAGGGCGGCAAACATGTCTGCATACTCGGCGGTGCGATCTGCTTCCATATTTCCATCATACTGGAAATATGGAAGGTGTCAAGCGGATTCAAAATTGAAAATAGATAAACGGAATCGACGCATCCACTACGCCGAAAATCTCGATGCAGAAGAGCATCAGCGCGAGCGCCGTAGCGTATGCCCACGCCGGCGCATCCGCCAGCGCTTCGAACCATTCCTTTTTCTCTTCGAGCACCGCCAAGATCAGCGCGATGGCGGCCAACCCGAGATGCCAGGGCTCCAGCAGCATGTGGCCACGCACGCCCGAGAACATCTGCGCCAGCACCTGCAGGCTCTGCGGCAAATCGGCGGCACGGAAGAAGACCCAGCCGATCAGCGCCAGGCAGAATGTCACGGGCGCCGTGAGGTTGCGGATGCGGAAGGCGCGTTCCAGCGATAGCAGTCCGCCGTGGTAGGCCCCCCAGATGAGGAAGTTCCAACTGGCCCCGTGCCACAGACCACCGAGCAGCATAGTCAGCATGAGATTGCGATAAGTCTTCCAGCGGCCGTGGCGATTGCCGCCGAGCGGGATGTAGAGATAATCGCGCAGCCAGGTAGAGAGCGAGATGTGCCAGCGGCGCCAGAAATCGGTGATGCTGGTTGCCAGATAAGGGCGGCGGAAATTGACGGGGAAGTGGAAGCCGAGCAACTTGGCCATCCCGATCGCCATATCGGTATAGCCGGAGAAATCGAAATAGATCTGCATGCCAAAGGCGAACACTCCGCACCACGAAGTAAGCATGCCGGGATTACCGCCGACGTTGGCGAAGTAGTCGTTCGCTACTTTGGCGAACTGGTCGGCGAAGGCCATCTTTTTGGCGAGTCCGAGGGCCATCAGAAGCAGGCCGCTCGAAATATCATGTGACGTGGGCGCCTGCCAGTTCCAGAGGTCGTGAAAGAAGTTGCGGGCGCGCACGATGGGTCCGGCAACCAGTTGCGGGAAAAAGCAGATGAAAAGGGCGTAGTCGATTGGATTGCGCACCGCCTCCTGTTCACCGCGGTACACATCCACAACGTACGACATGCTTTGAAACGTGTGGAAACTGATGCCGAGGGGAAGCACGATATCGAGCCAGAAGGAGCGCGGCGGGCGGCCCAGCATCAGAGAGACATTGGACGCCACGAAGTTGTAGTACTTGAAAAAGCCGAGGAAGCCGAGGTTGGCCGCGAGGCTGAAGATCAGGACCAGGCGCCGTTTCGGCCCGGGCGGAAAGCGTTCCAGCCAGATACCGGCGGTGTAATCGATGACGGTGAGCGTGCCTAGCAGCGCCAGGAATTTCACGTTCCAGAAGGCGTAGAAAAAGTAGCTGGATGCCAGCAGCAGGTACTTCCGCAGACCGCGCGGCAAGGCGTAGAACAGGATCAGCACGGCGGCCAGAAAGACAAAAAAGTTGGTGGTGTTGAAGAGCATCTTCAGGTCACTTAGTGAGCAGCCGCTTCACTTCGCGCGCCAGCATATGTGAGAAGCGGGTGCTGCCTTCCAGGTTGAGGTGCAGGCCATCTTTGAACAACTCGGGGTGCTCCAGCGATTCGAAAGCGTGCTCCTCGCAGAGCAAAACATTGGGCCGCGCGGCCAGTTCGCGGATGGAACTGGTGGGGCGGGAATCGAGTTGCGGCGGCCGGACGATGGGACCACGCGGGAGGCGCACGAAGATGATTTTGGTGCGCGAGCCCCGATAGCGGTCGATAATGCGGCCGAACCAGGCGCGGCGGTAGGCAGCCAAGCGTCCCCGGTTTTGCGGCGGGTCGGTAGGGTGCAGCAGCCAGTTTTTGGCGGTCTCGCGCTGCAGCCAGTCGGCGCCCGGAGGATAAGTGATGGTCATAGTGGACCAATCGACGCTTAACCCGGCCATGCTGCGGTCGCTCTCCACGTAGTTGTAGGTCCATTCCTCAAAGCCGCGATGCTGCAGGTGGACCGCGTCGATGCGCTTCTGGGGATTGGACAGGAAGGCGAGGATGTCGGGCTGGAGGGTCATGCCTTTGAAAAGCGCCCCGCGGAAGGCTTGCCACTGATAGTGAATGCCGTGGTAGGAGCGGGCGAAATCGAAGATGTCGGTAAGGCGCAAGCGGGCGATGGCGTAGTGCAGGGCGCGCAGGTCGGTATCGTATTCGAACGCCTGGTCTTCGTCATCGTAATCGTCAAGGCCGATCATAATGGCGCGATAGCGGCGCGCGGTGGGGTCGAGATCGCGCAGCATGTAATACCAGGCTTGCGGGCTGCTGCCGGCCACCCCGGCGCTGCGGAAGTTGAGGCTGGTTTCCGCCATCAGTTCATTGGCGACGCGGGGGTAGTAGGCGAAACGCGAATCGCCCACGCCGGTTATGGTGTTGCTGCCAAACTTGGCCTGCGCCAGTTTTTCGCGCCGCAAAGTGAGATCGAACTGGCCGGCGGCGGATTCGGGCTCGAGGATGGAAGGGTATAGATTCGTACGAAAGACCAGGGCGTCGAGACCGAAGAGCCCGACCAGTGCGAGCAGCGCCGCGATGGCGCAACGCACCCATACTCCGGACGTTTTGACTGGGACCGATGTGGCTGTGGCCAAAGCTGATTGTGTCACGAGTGTGCTTCCAAGTTCAAAGGTACGCCGAAGGACATTGACTCGGGAGTGGCTTTGCGCCAACATCGGGGTGAAAGGAGTCAGGCCAATGGTGCGCGCGAACAATGCGAAGGTGGAATGGAATGCCGCTAAAAAGCGGTGGGAGGCTGATATCGAAGTTGGCACCGAGATGGTGAAGCGGCCGATTCCGCAACATACCGAAGACGCCGGCGAACAAGCGCTGCGAGACGCAGCCGTTGCTATTGCCCACGACGAAGGATACGAACTGGACCCGGCGAAGGTCACGGTTCGCATGGGCTCCGGCCATTTAGCTTAAGCCGGCGGGAACCCGCATGCGGCCGCCGGTTTCTAATGCCGCATGCACCAGTTGAAGCATGCTGTCCGGGCGCTCTATCGGCATCCCGGGTTTACGATTCCGGCGATCCTCGCGCTGGCGTTGGGGATTGGCGCGGCTACGGCGATTTTCAGCGTGGTGGATTGTGTACTGCTGCGGCCGCTCCCTTATCCACAGTCGGATCGGTTGGTTTCGGTGGCGGCGAAGTTTCCCGATGGCGCGGAGATCTTGCCCTCCACCGAGTTTCTGAACTGGAGCCGTTCCAACCACGTTCTGGAGAGCTTCGCGGCGCAGGGCGCTGGGGGACAAGGTTCGCTGATCGGTCCGGATGGCGCCACTCCGGTGACTCTCCAAAAGGTGACTGTCGGGTTTATGGGGACTCTGCGGGTCCGCCCGGCGCTGGGGCGTGACTTCCTTCCCGTCGACGGGAAGGTTGGCGCGCCAAATGTTGCAATTGTTTCGTACGCCATGCGCGCCAGTTTCGGCAAGGCGATCAACCTCGATGGCACGCCTTATCAAGTGGTGGGAGTGCTGCCGGCGACCTTTCGATACATGCCGAGGCTGGAACCTTTGGATGTGCTGCTGCCCATCCAGATTAGCCCGTCGTCTTATACGGATCGCGCAGACATGCGCGCGTGGCGGCCCATCGGAAGGTTGAAGCCGGGCGTCACGGTGGCGCAGGCGCGCGCCGAATTCGGGGCGATGCTGGTGGCGGCGATTCGCGATACGGCGAGGGAAATGCCGAAGCTTTATCCGGGCGCGCAGATTCGTGTGACGCCTTATCACGACTTAATCACGGGCGGTGTGCGGGCAGCACTGCTGCTGTTGTTGGGCGGTGTAGCGTGTGTGCTGCTGATTGCCTGTGCCAACGTCGCCAACCTGCTTCTGGCACGCGGGGCTGGGCGGCAGCGTGAGATCGCAGTACGCGCGGCATTGGGTGCGAGCCGGAGCCGGCTGGTGCGCCACCTGTTGGCCGAGAGCCTGATACTGGCGGCGATGGGGGGCGTGATGGGTGTGGCGATCTGCTTCGCCGCGATTCCTGCGATACGGAGCGCGATGGCGCACAAGCTTCCTCGGATCGCGGATCTGACCGTGGATTTCCGGGTGCTCGGTTTCGCGCTGCTGCTGTCGGCATCAACGGGCGTGGTGTTCGGGTTGATGCCGGCATTGCGAGCGTCGCGGACGGATCTTGGCGAATCGATGAAGCGCGGAGCGGGGCGAGCCGGGATGTGGCTGGTTGCCGCCGAACTGGCGCTTTCACTCACGCTGCTGGTGAGCGCGGGACTGCTGTTCCAGAGCCTGTGGCGCTCCGAGAACCGGCATCTGGGGTTCGATGCGGAGCACTT
Organism: uncultured Solibacteraceae bacterium; assembly: GCA_963815475.1. Classification (GTDB taxonomy): domain Bacteria; phylum Acidobacteriota; class Terriglobia; order Bryobacterales; family Bryobacteraceae; genus Sulfopaludibacter. Next base: position 7,304,563 of record CAWFHD010000003.1, read on the forward strand.
GCTGGTAGCGGACGTCTCGTTGCGGGGAACGCATTTCGCGAAATCCCCGCCATCCGACATCGAGGGTCGGCTGCAGGGCATTCCCGGGGCGGTATCGTGGACCGTGACGGACGGATTGCCGCCTAACGGTGGCTGCTGCGGCGTGACACTGGCGCGGCCGGGCATGCCGGCGACGCCAAGTCGCAGTCCCGCCGACCTCACCATCGTGCGCAACGTGACTCCGGGATACTTCACTACTATGGGCATCGCGCTAAAACGCGGGAGACTCCCGGATGCGCACGATACCAACGTGGCGGTGATCAACGAGGAACTGGCTCGAAGGTACTTCGCGGGAGAGGATCCCGTCGGCAAGGCGTTGCGGGTACCGCCGCGAACCATCATCGGAGTGGTTGCGAACGCGAAGAACGACGGGTTGCGCGGGGCGGTGAAGGCGGAGATGATCTTTCCCATGCGCGCCATGCAAGGGAGCGTACAGGTGGGGCTGCGGTCGGCGGGCGATCCGATGCTGGTGGCGCGGGCGTTACGGCAACAGTTGCACGAGATGGATCCGCTGATTGTGGCGAGCCTGAAGACGATGCGCGAGGAGTTCCAGGAACAGACCGCGCAGCCACGCTTCCTGAGCGGCCTGTTCGGTGTGTTTGCCATAGTGGCACTGGCGCTCGGGATACTGGGGATTTACGGCGTGATGGCCTTCGCCGTGGTCAGCCGAACGCGCGAAATCGGCATTCGCATGGCGCTGGGAGCGGATGGGGCGCGGGTGTTGCGCATGGTGCTGCGCGACGCGGCGGCTCCGGTATTGGCAGGCGTGGTGCTCGGGATCGCGGGATCGGTGGCGGCCGGGAGATATTTAGGAAGCGTTCTGTACGACATCAAGGCGACCGATCCCGCTACGTACGCGATGGTCGCGATGCTGTTGGCGGCGGTGGCATTTGGCGCGAGCCTGATTCCGGCGAAGCGGGCGAGCCGTGTCGATCCAGTGGTGGTCCTGAGGGCGGAGTAACGCAGGCCTGCGCTTCTTAAGCTTTCATCCACTCAAACGTTTTGGCGATTCCTTCGTCGTAGGAGGTTTTGCGCAGTGCGGGGAATTTCGCGAGTAGCTTGCTGTCGTCCAGGATCACAGGGGTTTCCGCCAGATAGAGCATTTCCGGAAGCTCGCGCATCAACGGACTGAACCATCCCGCGACTTTCAGGAAGCCCTTACCCACCGTTCGATACTTGGGCGCCTTGCCAACGACGCGATAGACGCGTGTGATGAAATCGAGCGTGTTGATCTCGCCGGCGCTGCCAATGTTCCATGCCTCGCCGTAGCATTCGCCGCAGCTCATCAGTTCCACCAGAGCAGGAGCGGTATCAGGCACGAAAATGAACTCGTGCTTTTGGTTCACAGGGCCGATCCAGTTGGCGGTCTTGCCGGCCATGGCAGCACGGAAGATCGGATTGGCGAGGCCGATATCGGCATTGGGGCCGTAGAAATCGGGAAGGCGCACCACCATGCCCTGAAGCTGTCCCTTCTTGTGCGCGTCGAGGACCAGATCTTCCTGTTCCACTCGATATGCGCCCTTTTTCGCGACTGGAAATCGCGGCTGCGTCTCGGGGACACGCGAAGTCCGCGGCACGCCGTACGAATACACGTTCGAGACCAGCACCAGGCGCTTCACGCCCATCTTCGTGGCGGCCTCGAGCGTGGTGCGCATCAGGGTGGGATGCAGCGAATGCGAAGGGTAGGGAAGCCCGACGCAGTACACGATGGTCTCGATCTCGCGAGCGGCAGCGCCGGCCGAGCGGAGATCTGCAAGGTCGGCCGGGAAGATTTCACCATGCTGGTGATGTGTGAATGCCTGATCGAGTTTGGCGCGCGAACGGCCCACCAGCCTGTAGGAAACGAAGCGTCGCTCCAACTCGTCGGCCAGCGTGCGGCCAATTGCTCCGGCCGCGCCGAAGATCGCAACCTTACCGATGTCCATGTCCGTGGTTAGTATAGCGCGGGGTAGAATGTAGGAAAGATGATCCAGACTCTATTCGGCTCCGTTGAGCAGGAGCCTTCTCTCCTTGAAAAACTGAAGAGCGGCGTTGAGAAGACGCGCGCGGGGCTGGTGAATGCTCTGGAAGACGCTCTGCAGGGAAAGAAAGAGATCGATGCCGACCTGCTGGACGAGTTGGAGTTCACTCTCATCTCGGCCGACATCGGAGTTCGCACTACGGAGGAGATTCTGGACCGCATTCGCCAGCGCGTGGAGCGGCATCAATTGAGCGACGCCGTCCAGTTGAAGGGCCTCATTCGCGAGCATCTGCTGGAGATTCTGGAAGCCAGTGAGCGCGCTCCGGCGCGCGTGATGGAGCCTCCCGCTGTGGTGATGGTGATTGGAGTGAATGGCGCCGGCAAAACCACCACCATCGGCAAGCTGGCGCAGCGCTTCAAGAATGAACAGCGCACCGTGCTGCTGTGCGCAGCCGATACGTTTCGCGCCGCGGCCATCGATCAGCTCGAGGTGTGGGGGCAGCGCACGGGCACGCAGGTGATCCGCCAGGGTCCGGGCAGTGACCCGAGCGCGGTGCTATTCGATGCGCTCAGCGCGGCGCGCGCCCGCAAAGTGGACTACGTAATCGTGGATACGGCGGGCCGTCTGCAGACCAAAGAGAATCTAATGGCGGAGTTGCAGAAGATGGACCGGACGGCCAAGAAAGTGATCCCCGATGCGCCGCACGAAGTGCTGTTAGTGCTGGACGCGACCACCGGCCAGAACGGGCTGGAACAGGCGCGCAAGTTCACCGACACGTCGGGAGTCACCGGGATCGTCCTCACCAAGCTCGATGGAACGGCCAAGGGAGGGATCGTGGTGGCGATCGCGCGTGAGTTGAATTTGCCCATTCGCTACATCGGGGTGGGTGAGAAGGTGGAGGACCTGCTGCCGTTCGACGCCGAGAAGTTCATCGAATCTCTCTTCGAAAAATGAACCCCGCACACATGCGCGAAGCGCTCGACCTGGCGCGGAAGGGTCGTGGTCTGGCCAGTCCCAACCCGCTGGTGGGCGCGGTGGTGGTGGCCGGCGACGAGATTGTGGGTCGCGGGTATCACACCTATGCAGGTGTGCAGCACGCCGAAATCGTGGCGCTGGCACAAGCGGGCGCTGCGGCGCGCGGGTCCACCATCTACGTGAACCTGGAGCCTTGTGCACATCAGGGCCGCACTCCCCCCTGCATCGATGCGTTGATCAACGCGGGTGTGGCGCGTGTGGTGGCGGCCATTCAGGATCCGAATCCCCTGGTGGCGGGCGAAGGCTTCCGCAAACTGCGCGAGGCGGGAGTCGCGATCGAGATGGCGGAGGGGTTCGCCGCCGAGTCGGCGAAGCTCAACGAGCCATTTCTGCACTACATGCGCACCGGCCGGCCGCTGGTGACTCTGAAGACGGCCATCACGCTGGACGGGAAGATCTCGGCGCCGGACGACAATCGGGGCTGGATCACCAGCGAGCGGGCGCGCGCGCATGTACAGGAATTGCGGCACGATCACGATGCGATTCTGACGGGCATCGGAACGGTACTGGCGGACGATTGCCTGCTGACCGACCGCTCGGGCCTGCCGCGTTCGCGTCCGCTGCTGCGCATCGTGATGGACTCGCAACTGCGCCTGCCGCTCGATTCGAAAATGGCGCGCAGTGCGGCCGGCGATGTGCTGGTGGTGACCACGTCGGCCTCTTCGCCCGAGCGGCGCAAAGCCGTGGAGAGTCGAGGCATCGAAGTGCTGGTGTGCGACGGTCCGGGCGGCCGCGCCGACCTGCACAGCTTGCTCGCTTGGCTGGGTAAGAGACGCTATCTCTCGCTGATGATCGAGGCCGGCAGCAAGTTGAACTGGACGGCGCTCGAGAGCAGTCTGGTGGATCGCATCTTTTTCTATTACGGGCCGAAGATTCTCGGCGGGCTGGAGGCACTGCCGCTGGCGGGCGGCATCGGGCGGCGGCGACGGTCGGACGCGATTCGCATTCACAACATCACCATCATTCCTATACCGCCCGACGAATTCGCCGTGGAAGGTTACGTGGATGTTCACAGGGATTATTGAAGAACTGGGGACGGTAGAGACGGCGGGCGCGCGGTTGGCCGTGCGATGTTCCACCGTGATGCAGGATCTGGTGGAAGGCGCCAGCATCGCCGTGAATGGCGTCTGCCTGACCGCGGTGGATTTGAGGCGGGGCGGGTTCAGCGCCGACCTGGCGCCGGAGACGCTTCGCCGCAGCAATCTGGGCGACCTGCACGCGGGATCGCGAGTCAACCTGGAGCGGCCGCTATCGGCGAGTGGCCGCCTGGACGGCCACATCGTGCAAGGTCACGTGGATGGCACGGGCGAGTTTCTGGGTCTCGATTCGCTGGGCGCGGACAACTGGTGGTTGCGCATCCGCGTGCCGGCGGAGTTGGACCCGTTTCTTGTGTTTAAGGGTTCGATTGCGATCGACGGAATCAGCCTGACCATCGCCTCGCTGGAATCGGACGTGCTGGCTGTGACGATCATCCCGCACACCTACAAGAACACGACGCTGGGCGGGTATCGCATCGGGGCCCGCCTGAATCTGGAATGCGACGTGTTGGCCAAGCACGTGGAGAAGTTGCTGCGGAAGCTGGATCTGAAGAGCGGGCTGACGGTGGAAAAGCTCAGGGAACAAGGGTTCTAGGTTATCCGCGTTCATCCGCGTGAATCCGTGGCTAGCGACCAACACAAAGATCTATTAGCCACAGATACACGCGGATGAACGCGGATAAGAAAAACACAACTACGTCTTCAACTCAGCCACAATCTCTGCTGCTACTGTTCTTGCCTTTTCCAGCGCTCCGGGTTCGAAGCTGATGGCTCCTACTCGGGCGTGGCCTCCTCCTCCGTAGCGTTCGCAGATGGTGGCCAGGTTGTGTTTGGGCTCTTCGGGCGTCCAGGGATTGGACCCTACAGAGATCTTGGTCCGGAAACTGGACGGGCTCACCGACACCGTATAAGTCGCGCTGGGGAAGAGGTAATACGGGATGAACTTGTTGTAGCCCTCTACGTCGTAACCCGCCAAATCGAAGAAGATCACTCCGTTGTCCTGGTGGGCTCGGCTCTTAATGATCTCTTTGTTTTCCAGGTGGCGCTGATATAGCGGTTGGTACAGTTCCTGGATTTCCGGTTCCGCCATGATCTCGCCGAGCGGTCGCCGCTGCATCCAGCCGATGATCTTCTGCACGATGTCGGAGCCCTTGGCCGATTCAATCACCAAGGTGAGTTTCATGGCCGGGGCGCCCAGTTCCACAGCCGTTTTAGCGTCGGGGTACTGCGCGCCATCGATCACGATCGACCAGGCCACCAGGTCGTCCAGATCCGGCGCCCGGAAGCCGTACTTCTCGCAGGCTACCTTGGCAATGAAGGCGGTACAAGACTTATAGCTCGGGTCGTAGAGCTTGCGGCCGCTGGTGTCCCGGCGGTAGTGCTCGGCGTCTTCGTTATTCAGGAAGGCGCTCTGGTGATGGTCGAACCACCAGGTGAGGCGCGGATCGCTGCAATACTTGAAATCGACGATGGCGTTTTCGTCGCCATCGAAGAGTCCGGGGTCGAACATCTGGGAGGCTTTATGGGCCATTCCCGTATATCGGAACTCCGCATCCGGGTGGATCGCCCCCGCGATAAAGCGGCTGAAGTAGGCAGCGGAGGCTGCCCCGTCAAAGCAGTGGTCATGGTACAGCACGCGTTCCAGCATTGTAAACTGACGAGGAAAACCTTCCAGCTTGCCTGAACGCGCGAAGAAAAGCAACTTTTAATTACTAGTTTCTTCGCCCCAAATATATTTGCTGAACCACTCGTAATTATGTTCCATCACCGCCCGCTGCTGTTTTGGCTTGTTGATAGGGTGGCCGAAACCCTTATATAACACTAGTTTGACGGGAACGCCGCGGTCTTTGAGGGCTTGGTAAAGCTCAAAAGAATTGGGCGGAGGAACGCGCTTATCCTGGTCGCCGTGCTGGATCAGGGTGGGGGTCTTGGCCCGGTTCACATATGTAATCGGCGACGTCTTCCGGTAAATCTCGGGGTCCTCCCACGGCGTCCCTTTCAAATACTGACGCGTGAAGGGGTGGATGTCGGTGTTCACGTAGTAGGTGGTCCAGTCCGAAATCCCGGCCCCGACCGAGACGGCTTTGAATCGGTCGCTGTAGCAGGTGATGAAGGCGGAAATGTAGCCACCCTCGCTCCAACCCATCGACGCGACCCGGTCCTTGTCCACCATTCCCTTGGCGATCAGGCTGTCGACGCCCGAGATTACGTCTTCGTAATCGCCTGTGCCCAACTGGCGCACGTTGAGAGCGCGGAATTTCGCGCCATAGCCGGCCGACCCGCGATAGTTGGGCTTCAGGACCAGAGCGCCCTTCGCGGCAAAGCGCTCGATGGGATAGTAGCGGTCGGCCGACGCGACTGTGGTGTCGACGCCGGTCGGTCCGCCGTGGATCACCACGAGCAGCGGATACTTGCGCGCCGGGTCGTAATCGGCGGGCTTCATGAGGATGCCTTCGATCATGACGCCGTCCGAGGATTTCCAGGAGACCACTTCGCGTGTGGTCAGTTGGAAATTCTTCCATTGGGCCGAGAAGTCGCTGAGGTATTTGGGCGCGAAGTCGGTTGCGGAGGAAACGAAAATCTCCGCGAAGCGGTTGGCTGCGGCGCCGGTCCCGGCAAAGCTCCGATGATCTTTCGTGAAGGTGGCGCCGGAGGCGTTGAACTGGTCAGGTCCGGTGATGCGCTTAACGGCGCGCGTGGCGGGGTCAAGTCGGTAGATGTGCGCGTTGGTCTTCTGTAGTGCGGCGAAGTAGATGCCGTCAGGGCCCCAATCCAGCAGGTTGGGATCCTCGTCGAAATCCTGTGTCAGGACGCGGGGCGTGCCGCCTTCAGCCGGAATCGTCGCGATGTAGCGATTGGCGTAGTAGAAGAATTCCTGGCCATTGCCAGTGACGTACGCGATGTTCTTGCCATCGGGCGACCATTGCGGCCTGCTGTTGGGACCGTTGCCGTCGAGCAGTTTGCGCACATGCAGATCGGCCAGGTCGAGGATGTAGAGCTGTTCGGTGTCCTGGGAACCTAGATCGGGATCGCGGCTGGCGCTGAATGCGATGCGCTTGCTATCCGGGGACCACGCAAAGCCACCCACGCTGAACTGATCGCCTTTGGTGAGCGGTTCAGCTTTTGGCAGTTTCTTGACGTCGGAAGGAATCTCGGCCGGGAGTTTGACCAGCCACAGATGGCTCATGTGATAGTCGCCGCCCACGATTTCGAACTCGCCATACTTCTCTTTGCGATCTTTGGCAGGCTTCGGGTCGGGACCGGTGGAGGTGAACGCGATGGACGCGCCGTCAGGTGACCAGCCGATGCCGCCCACCCCGTTCTCCTCATTGGTCAACTGAGCGGCCTCGCCACCGGTGACAGAGATCACGTAGATCTGCGATTTGCCGTCGCGGCTGGAAGTGAAGGCGAGGCGTCGCGAATCGGGCGACCATTGCGGTTGGCCGCTGGACTTCTTACCGGCGGTGAGTTGTATGCGATCGCCGGTGGCGGTGTTGGCCAGCCAGATCTGGGTGACGAATTCGTTGTCGTCCCAATTGGCCTGTTGCACGGTGTAGGCGACATAGCGGCCGTCGGGTGAGATCTGGGCTCCGCCCGCCGATTTCATGCTGAGCGATTCATCGATGGTGGGAGTGACGCCCGCTGCGAAGGCTGCGCAGCACAGCAGGAAAACGCCAGAAAACTTTCGAAGCATGCCGAATTATACTCCCGGCCGCCGCCTGCTTTGCTACAGTGTGGAAACAGCTATGCGCACCATACCCGGTTGGGACCAATACTACCTGGACATCTGCAAAGTGGTGGGCGCCCGCAGCAAAGACCCCAATACGCAGTTAGGCTGCGTGATCATCGGGCCGAACCACGAGATTCGCTCCACGGGCTACAACTCGTTCCCCCGCGGGATTCGCGACGACGTGCCGGAGCGGCTGGTGCGGCCTGCCAAATATCTGTGGATTGAGCACGCCGAGCGGAATGCGATCTGCAACGCGGCGCGCGCCGGCACGGCGACCGAGGGGTGCACCATCTATGTGGAAATTATGCCCTGCATGGATTGCGCGCGGGCCATCGTGCAGGCCGGGATCATCGCGGTGGTCATCTCGGCCGAACGTATGAGGGAGTACACCAGTGACTATTACAACGAGCATTTCGGAATGGTGGAAGTGCTGTTCGGAGAAGCTGGAATCGGCGTGCGGCGCGTTTAACTGACTCTATAGGATCGTCAGGCCGACTACATTGCTGCGGTTTCCCGCGATGGAGACCCCGATACTCGCCCATCCGCGCGGTGTCTCGGCGGGAATCTCGGCATTGACCTGGCGCGCATCAGTTCCGCCACGCTCCACGTGCGTCAGCTTCAATTTCCGGCCGTCCAGGAACACGTAGATGTTATTGCGGTCGGCATTTTCCGGCAGACCCTCGACCCAGAGCGAGAGCCAGCGGCCCTGGCCCAAATCGAGCTGATTGGGCACATAGGTTCGGGCATCGCATACGGACTTCACTTCGATCCCATCGGCGGCAACCGGCAGGTCTACCGCGATCGTAGTTGAGTTGGAGGGCAGGCTGCCATCTACGCGCACGGAGACGTTGCGCCATCCGGGCGTGAGTCCGGGCGGCAAGCGAAAGTTCGCCTGCCAGCAGCCTTGCACCCAAATCAGGTCCAACGGGCGGACGCCGACGCCGTCCACCTCCGGCTGAACGGTGTCGAGTGTGGAGTTTTCGGGCCATTCGAACCAGATTGCGACGTAGCTGTCGTGGTGCGAATCGAAGTTGATGCCGGCGTTGTCATAGTGAAAGACGCCGATCAGTTTCGGCGCCGGCGCAGCATCGGCGGCTGGAGGCAGCCAGCGGCGATAACAGGCCACACAGGCGCTATGCTCAATCACGCTGCGCAGCTCGACGCGCGCGAAACCGGCAGTGCGGCAGTAGGCCAACAGGCATTCGAGGTTGGGTCCCACCCAGTTGTCGGTCTGCCCTCCCATCTGCTTGGTTTCGTAAAACTCCATGACGGCCCGGCCGGTGAGGACGTCGCCGGGGCGATGCTCTTCGCGCAGAATGAAGGAATCGACGCACGCCAGGTCGGTGGTGAGGGCGCAGACGCGTTCCAGCGCGAGCAACGGGTGTTTGAGGTGATACAGCACGCCCATGAAGAGCACGATGTCGAAGCGTCCAATGCGCTCGGGAGTGAGATCGAACATGTCGAGCTGGTGATACTCCACCTTCGATTGCAGGCGCGCGTGCATCTCGTGGAAGAGCGGATTCTCCCAGCAGTCGATCGCGACGACGTCGGCGCCGCGGCGTTCCATCTCGAAGGCGAACCAGCCGTCCCACGTGCCGATATCCAGGACGCGCTTGCCGCGCAGATCTTCCGGAACGGGGAATTGAGCGATGCGATTCTTCAGGCTGTCGAGGGTGTTGACGCCATCGATCCGCGTGCCGTCGGGTAGTTCGAAGCTGTGCCACCATCCCTTCTCGGAGCGCTGATTGCGCCAGTGCCGGACGACGTCGAAGGGATCGGACATGCTTTCAGGATAGCGGACGCAAAAAGCACGGCTGACGAAAAACCGATTCGCTACTTTTTCTCGAGCTTGGCGTCCATCAGGATCCAGACGTTGGGATCGAGCACTACGGATGCAGGCTCGGCGTCGGCGGCGAATTCGAAGGTCTGCTGCTTTTGCATGAACTCCACTTTCTCGGTCTTGGCGCCGACGGCGATTTCGAGCGGCAGGCGGTAGGGGTCGCCGGCCTGAATCTGCGCGAGGACGATCTCCACTTTGTGTGTGCCGGTGTTGTAGTGCCACGTGCCTTCCACCGCGGGAGAGCCTGGGCGGTACACCCATTGTTGGAAGAACCAGCCGAGATCGACCCCGGCGGATTCTTCCATCACCTTTCGAAAATCGGCGGTGGAGGCGTTGCTGTCGCGATAGCGCCGGTAGTATTCGCGAATGCCGGCCCAGAAGTTGGCATCGCCAATCTGCCCTCGCAGCATGTGAAGGGACCAGCCGCCCTTCTGGTACACGATGCCGTTGGGGATGCCGCTCCACGCCTTCGTCTGCACTACGGCGACGCCGGCGAGTCGCTTCTCCGTGGTGAAAATGCCGACCCGGCTGCGCTTCATCTGGTTCACGAAGACGTCGCGGCCGTCGTAATGTTCAATGGTGAGGGCGGAGAAATAGGTGGCGAAGCCCTCGCTCAGCCACACGTCGTCCCAGTCTTTTTCGGTGACGGAATCGCCGAACCACTGGTGGGCCACTTCATGCGAAACCAGTCCGAGCGCGGGCCGGCCGTTGACGCCGTTCTGGCCGTAGAAGATGGCGCTGGCATGCTCCATGCCGCCGCCCGCGGCCGCGTTCTGTACGCTGGCCAACTTCTCGTAAGGGTAGGGGCCGATGTGATCGGCGTAGAATTCGATGGACTGGCGAGTGGGCACGTTGAAAGTGGCAATGCCGGCGTCTCGGTCCTTAGGATAGACCCAGGTTTGGAGCGGCACGCCCGCTCCGCTACCGTAATAGATGGACGCGAATTGGGCCACGCCGATGTTGTTCAACCACGTCGCGATGGGGACCGATTGCTTCCAGTGGGTGGTGCGGCGGCCATCGCCCAAGTCGATCTCTTCCTGCAGCAGGCCGTTGGCCACCACCTGATATTTCGCGGGCGCGGTGACCACGAATTCGCTGGTGGCTTTGTCGTAGGGATGATCTACGGTGGGCAGCCACTGGTGCGCCAGGTCGGGCCAGTTGGCACTGAAAAAACAGCGGTCGCCATACTTGGTTTTGAGCGCGCGCAGGCCGCCGGCGGGGATGCCTCGGTACTTCACGGTGATCTCACGGAGTTCTCCGACGGCAGGCGCGGCGGGAAGAGTGATGGACAGTTTGTCCGACTGGTGCGCATAGTGAAGCGAGGCGCCGCCCGAGGAGACTTCCGATACCGTCATGCCCTTGCCATTCGCCGGAGTGGCGAGGTCGAGCGAAACCTGGATGATGCCGGCCTTGACGAAGCGAATTCGCGCGGTGGTCTCGCCGGCGATCTCGTCGTTCTCATCGCTGAGGGAGACACGGAAAATGTAGTGCTCCATGTCGATGCCCGGCTGGCGCGGGTAATTGTCTGCGCATAGCGGAGCAGCGCACAGCCATATGGCAAGAAGAACCTGAAAATGAAATCTCAATCCGTCGCCTCTCCGGCCTAATATACACTATGCATTCATGATCCCGGTGTGGAAGTTGAATGCGCCGCAGGTGCTCGGGCTTGCCTCCCTGGGAGTCGCAATCGGAATGTGGCTCAAGCGGCGCGTGCCTCTGCTCGACCGTCTCAACATTCCGGTGCCCATCGCCGGTGGAATGGTTTTTGCGCTGGCGGCGCTCGCGCTGCGCAACCGCGTGGTGAATATTGAGGCCGATGCCACACTGCGCGATTTGCTGATGGTGGCGTTCATGGGAACCATCGGGCTGAGCGCGCGCTGGAAGCTGATACGCGAAGGTGGCGCGGGGCTCATCTGGCTGCTCGGTATCGGGAGCATCGGAGCGGTGCTGCAAAACCTATTGGGGATGGGGCTGGCCGCTGCGCTGGGTGTGGACCCGCGGCTAGGAATCCTGGCGGGGTCGGTGGCGCTGACCGGCGGACCGGCGACGGCTGTGGCGTTTGGCGGCACCTTCGAGAAGCTGGGAGTGCAGGGCGCGACCGCGGTCGGCATGGCCTCGGCAACATTTGGGATTACGGTGGCGGGGCTGATCGGCGGGTACATCGGAGGCTGGCTGATTCGGCGGCACGCACTAAAGAGCGCGGGCGGCGCAGGGGGCCATGCCGCGGCTCCGATAGAAAAAGACGAGCCGCCGCTACTGAACCTGGTGGTGGTGATGGGGATCGCGATGGGGCTCGGCAACTTGCTCAGCGGGGCGCTCGAACGCATGGGCCTGATTCTGCCAAGCTACATCGGAGCCATGATTGTGGCTGCCGTGATTCGCAATGTGAATGATCGGCTAGAGTTCGTGCGTATCTCGCAGCGGCAGGTGGATCTGCTCGGCCGCGTCGCACTCTACCTCTTCATCGTGATGGCGCTCATCACGCTGCGTTTGTGGGAACTCGCGCACCTGGCGCTGCCGCTGGTGGTGATCCTGGCTGCGCAAATCGCGCTGTGCTGGCTGATGTGCGTGACGATTTGCTATTGGTGGATGGGCCGCGATTACGAATCGGCAGTCACAGCGTCGGGCTTCTGTGGCTTCATGCTGGGGATCACGGCCAACGCGGTGGCGTGCATGGAGGAACTGGTGGAGAAGTACGGGCCGGCGCCGCGGTCGTTTCTGGTAGTCCCCGTGGTGGGGGCGTTTTTGATCGACTTTACGAATTCGCTGATAATTACCGCGATGGCGAATTGGACGCGGTAGGTGGGGCCACTTTCAGTCGATCACTTTGAGCTTGCGAAGCGTTTCATCGATCTCGGGTCTTACCAGCACTCCATTCGCGATCTCGGCCAGCCGCTTCCGTTCTCGTTCCATCTGAGCCTGCGCCATTGCGGCCACCTCCGCCGCGTCGTCGAGCGGAACTACGGTTACTCCGTCGCGGTCAGCCAGGATCACGTCGCCCGGCCGCACCGCCACTCCTCCGCAAGCAATGATGGCGCCCACTTCGCCCGCTCCATCCTTATTGCAGCCGATGGGGCAGAGGCCGCGCGCGTACACCGGGAGGCCCATCGTCTGGAGAGCCTCGGCATCGCGGACGACGCCATCGACAATCACGGCCCGCACGCCGAACTTCAGCGCGCCGGTGGCCAGCAACTCGCCGAACCCGGAGTTGTTAGTGTTGCCTTGCGTGTTCATCACCACGATGTCGCCCGGCTGCGCGAGCGATAGCGCTTTGTGCAGCATCAGGTTGTCGCCGGAGTGGCACCAGACGGTGAGAGCCGCGCCGATCACGCGCGTGGAGGGCCAGACAGGGCGTATGCCGGAATCCATCGCGCCCAGGCGCGACATACAATCGGCCACCTGTGCGGGAGATGCTGTGCCGAACGCGCTGAGCAGTTCGGCATCGGGCCGGGCCCATGCGGCGTGAACGCGAAATCCGGGTTTACCGGGCATGCTGTAGCTCCTTCAAGATTGCGCCGAGATGTTCAAGGTCGGTGCGAATGTCGTCTTCGCTGACGAATCCCATGGCGCCGATACGGATCACTTTGCCGTCGAGTTTGTTGCGCGATCCGGCGATCACGGTGCGGAAGCGATCATAGAGGCCGCGAACGATCTGCTTGCCATGAAGGCCATCGGGCACGTTGAGGCAGACAACGGTGTTCGAAAGGCTTGCTGTTTGCGGAAACGAACTGAGGCCCAGCTCTGCACAGCCATCGCGTAGTTGGGTGGAGAGCCGCCGGTGGCGCGCCAGCACTTGCGGCAAGCCCTCCTGGTGAATCATTTCGAGCGCGGAATGCAGTCCTGAGACCAGCGAGACTGCTGGGGTAAAGGGCGTTTCTGTTTTCTCAGCGGAGGCCTTTGCCTTGCGGAAGTCCCAGTAGTAGCGCGGTAGACGGTCGGCTCGATTCACCACCTGCCACGCCTTGGGGCTCATGCTGATGAGGCCAAGCCCCGGCGGACACATCAGCGCTTTCTGTGATGCCGAAGCCACGATATCGATACTCCACTCGTCCTGCCGCATTTCAATGCCGGCGAGCCCGCTGACCGAATCGACGACGAATAAAGTAGGACGGTCGCGCAGGATGGCGCCGATGGCGGCGAGGTCCGTGACTACTCCGGTGGAGCTTTCGTTGTGTATCAGGACCACCGCGCGATAGTCGGTGGCGGCCACGCGCTTTTCGATGTCGGCGGGATCGATGGCGCGGCCCCAGGGAATATCGATGGTATCGACGTTGGCGCCGAGGGCGCGGGCGATATCGGCGAAGCGTTCGCCGAAGGATCCATGCGCGGGAATGAGGATGCGCTCGCCGGGGGCCAGGATGTTCGCGAGCGCGGCCTCCATCATGCCGGTGCCCGAACTGGCGAAGAGGAACACTCGGTTTTCGGTGCCGAAAATCGGTTGCAGAAGTTGCTCCGTGTGTCGCAGGATCGCGGTGAACTCGGGGCCGCGATGACTGAAGACGGGCTCGGCGATAGCCTGGCGCACTCGGGCAGGCACAGCGGTGGGGCCGGGCAATCGGAGGCGATACGTTGGGGGCACCAGACCAATGTAGCGCAGGCCGTCAGGTCCGCCGCGTCGACAATTTATGTTTCTGGGTCCACGAAATCGCCGTGCTCTCTGAAGTAGGGGACCAGGCCGCCGGCTTGAATGATCGCTAGCATAATCGGAGGCAGCGGTTCGGCTGGTATGGATTCGCCTGTCGTGTAGTTCACAACCTGTTGGCCCAGGCTGAGGCGATCTCCCTCTCGAATTCGGGTGGTGTCGCAGACCACCGGCAGCAAGCCATTGTTGACCGCGTTTCGATAGTAGGTGCGCGAGAAGCTGCGCGCCAGCACTGCGCGGATGCCTGCCCCGAGAACGGCAGTCACCGCCACCTCCATCGCCGATCCGCATCCGAAATTCTTGCCTGCCACGATGATGTCGCCGGCGGCGATGGTAGCGGCGAAGTGCGGATCGAGTTCCTCAAACAGATATTGGCGCAGCACCTGCGGGTCGAGGCTCTCGCGCTTGCGGCGCGACGTGATGATGTAGTCGGTGTTAATATCGTCGCCGAAGAGGCGGGCGCGGCCTTCGTTGGTCGTCACGCTTCGAACTCCCGCGGGTCGGCCACCTTGCCCCGTACGGCCGCCGCCGCGCAACTGCTGGGCGAAGCCAGGAAGATCGATGCGCTGCTGTTGCCCATGCGCCCTTTGAAGTTTCGATTGGCGGTGGAGATGACGTTGACACCGTCACCCGGGATCGCGCCGCACGTGCCGCAGCAGGACCCGCAACCAGGCGTGCCGATCACCGCTCCCATCGCGATGAAATCGGCCAGCGTGCCGTCCTGCGTGATGGCCTGGAGGACGCTACGGGATGCCGGTGTCACCACCAGTTGTACGCCGGGCGCGGGACCGCCAGCGGCCTTGAGGATGTCGCGTGCCTGGTGAAAATCGCGCTCGCGACCGCCGGTGCAAGTTCCTAGATACACCATGTGGACTGGTGTGCCGTCGGCATCGCCGATTGACTGTACATGGTCGACGCGGTGCGGCAGGGCAATCTGCGGAGCAAGCGTATCGAGCGCAATTGTGATTTCCCGAACATATCGCGCGCCTGGGTCGGCCGCTACCGGCTTGATTGCATGGGAGGTGCGGCCATCCAGGTAGCGAAGAGTTTGATCGTCGGACGCGAAGATCCCGTTCTTAGCGCCCATCTCCACGCTCATGTTGCTGAGGACGAGCCGATCTTCCAGCTCGAGCCCGTCCACGCCGGGCCCGCAGAATTCGAGTGCCTGATACGTGGCCCCGTCGGCACCGAGCTTGGCCGCCAGTGCCAGTGCGATGTCCTTCGGGCAAACTCCGCGTGTAAGTGTGCCCGTTAGAACAATTCGAATGGATTCAGGTACTCGCAGCCAGATACGGCCCGACATGAAAATGGCTGCGAGGTCGGAAGAGCCGATACCGGTGCCGAAACAGTTTAGCGCGCCATACGTGACTGCGTGGCTGTCGGCACCGACCACCAGTCCGCCTGGCAGCGCTCGTCCCGATTCCATGATGAGCTGATGGCCGATGCCCTCGCCGACATCCCACAGTTCGATTCGATGGGCCGCCGCGAAATCGCGCATCTGCTGATGCAATTGGGTGGTGTGGCGACTGGGTGCGGGGGCGTAATGATCGAGCGCGAAAACTACACGCTCCGGATCACGAATGGCGCGGCCGCCCATGGCCGCGAAATAATCGAGCGCCATGGGAGTGGAGCCGTCGGTGCCCAGGGCGCAATCGACACGGCACACCACTACCTCGCCGGCATAAACGCGCTTGCCGGATTTTGCGGAAAGGATCTTTTCGCTAATCGTCTGGGGAGTGTGGCGAAGCGGAGTCACCACTAAGCAGCATATACGGATTTGTGGGGATAAAGTTCCTTCACTTGATTCAGCTTGAGTTGCAGGTGGTGGCTTTCTGCGCTGCGCAGGACCGGCAGCAATCGCTCGGCATCGGCGCTGAGGCCGCGCTCCAACATGCCATCGATCAAGGCGGCAAGTTGGCGATCGGTCTTCGCGCGTAGTTCCAAAAGTTTGTGCGCCTTCGACTTGTATTCCATATGCATCCGTCAGGTTCTAATGTATTAGACGTTTGAACCGGCGGATTCGATCACTCGGAGGCGAAAATATTTTTCCGAATCGCGGCCAGCGGGAAATTCCCCGAGCCCAGCCGCGATTCGGAGCAAATATTATTGAACCTCGAGCGTGTCCACTTTGATGGTGTCGCCGTCCTTCGTTCCGGAGATCTTTACTACCACCGCGGCTTTGCTCAGATTGTTGGGATCGGAAGAGCGATCTGCGCGATTCTTCAACGCCTCCATCGCTTTGATGTTGCCGGAATTGTCAAGCATGAACACCTTACCGGCAATGTCGATGGCGAACATGGTGGTGGTGCTGGTGGGCTGGCAGGCGGTCTCCTTTTTTTGCTGATCCGTGCAGGAGGCGTCCAGGAGCCGGCCACTATAATTCTCGGCCAGCGCCAGAGTAGCGAAAACCGTTATAAACCCAATCGCTGTTAATAACCTTCGCATGTGTCCCTTCCTCTCTAACTCAGATTCGTCGGAGTGGCGGAAAGGAAGATGCATTTAGAGCGCCATTTCATTGCGATGAGCGGCTTGGCACGGATGGAGTACTAGTGTCGCGACAGGAGTGCCGGTATTCCGGTAAAAAATGCAGTCGCCGACGCTCTCGGTTCTTTGCACCCAGCAACGTGCAATACATTGGAGTCAGGAGGAAATGCTGGAATGCCGATGTCGCCGAAGGTCTGGTTTATTACGGGCGCGTCATCAGGATTTGGCCGCGCCTTTGCGGAGCACGCCCTGTCGCAGGGTCATAGCGTGGCGGTGGCCGCGCGCAGCACGGGAAAACTGGAGGAGTTGGTCAGCCAAGCGCCCGATCGCGTTCTGGTCGTTACGCTCGACGTAAATAACCGGCAGCAGGTAGAACAGGCCGCCGCGCAAACGCTGTCGCGATTCGGACGAGTGGACGTGCTGGTCAACAACGCCGGCTATGGAATTGTGGGCGCGGTGGAGGAGACGCCGGAAAGCGAATTGCGCGCGCAGATGGAGACGAACTTCTTCGGCGCGATGGCGGTGACGCGCGCCTTTCTGCCTGCCATGCGCGCACAGCGTTCGGGCGCCATCGTGAACGTCAGCAGTCTGGGCGGGCAACTTTCGATGGCGGGTTACGGCGCGTACTCGGCATCCAAGTTCGCACTGGAAGGCGCGTCGGAAGCGCTGGCCCAGGAATTGAAGCCGTTCGGGATCAAGGTGCTGATTGTGGAGCCCGGCGCGTTTCGCACCGAGTTCGCGGGCGCGGCGCTAAAGCACATGCCGATGATGGATGCTTATAGCGAGACCGTTGGCCCCATTCGCAACTTCACGCACGGCATGCACGAAACGCAGAAGGGCGATCCGCAGAAGGCCGCGCGGGCAGTCGAGCGCGCACTGGACGATCCCAACACTCCGCTGCGGATTCCTCTTGGACAGGATGCCGTGACCATGATTCGGGCGCATGCGAATACTATGCTGGCGGACTTAGCGCAATGGGAACAGGTTGCCCTTGATACGCGGCTTGAGTCAGAGGCGAAAACTGTTTAGGCTCAATTTCCAGGCCCAATCCTTTGACGCTGGCGTGGCGCGGACTCTCAGTCTGCCGTGTCCCCCACTCCTGGGGACACATTTTCCCGCCGTGAGCGAGGCAATCGTCCCGAAGAGTCGGGGACGCTGCACGCTGAGAGCGTGCGCCACGCGCTTCAGGCGGCTTCAGGCGACAGCCATTTAATTTTTGTCGACATGCCAGATTGCCTGTGTCACTCCGCCGATGTATACCTTCCAGGCCGGTTCCCTTCCGAAGAAGTAGGGCAGTTCACGGAAGTCGGCGCAGTCGTGGATGACGAAGTCGGCGAGTTTGCCAGGTTCCAGCGATCCAATCTCGTGGCCGCGCAGCAGGCTGTAGGCGGCATTGATGGTCGCGGCCGCGATCGCTTCCGCTGGGGTCATCTTCATCTGTGTGCAGGCCAGCGATAGCACCATTGGCATGGATGCGGTGGGCGAGGAGCCTGGATTGAAGTCGGTGGCGATCACCACCGGCATGCCCATCCCAAGCATGCGGCGCGCATCCGGGTAGTGGGTGGAGCCCAACGCATACACCGCGCCGGGCAGCAGCACGGGAATCACGCCGCGCGACTTCAGGGCATGGAGGCCGGTGTGTCCGGTGGCTTCCAGGTGGTCGGCCGTCACCGCGCCCATCTCGGCGGCCAGGATCGCTCCCGTGTCCGGAGTGAACTGGTCGGCGTGCATGCGGATCTGGAAGTGCTGGTCGCGGGCGGCGCGCAGATAAAGCCGTGCCTGCGGGGCGGGGAAGACGTTCGGCTCGCAGAAAATATCGCAGAAGCCCGCGAGTTTCTGGGCGGCCACGGCGGGTAGCATCTCGTGAATCAACAGGTCGACGTATTCGTCGATGCGGCCGCGATATTCATCGGGAACCTCGTGCGCTCCCAGAAACGTGGGCACGTAACGCAAGCTCCTTTCCGCATCGAGACCGCGGATGACGCGCAGCATTTTGAGTTCGGCGTCGAGCGAGAGGCCATAGCCTGACTTGGCTTCGATGGTGGTAGTGCCTCCGCGCAGGAACCACTGGCGATAGCGGCGCGCCGCGTCGGTCAGTTCCTCCTCGCTGGCGTCCCGAGTGCGACGAACTGTGGAGCGAATGCCGCCGCCGCGCGCAGCAAGCTCGGCATAGGTGACTCCCTGAACGCGCTGCTCGAATTCATCGGCGCGATTGCCGGCGAAGATGGGGTGCGTGTGAGCGTCCACGAATCCCGGGAGTACGATGCGTCCGCCGGCATCGACGACGGCGGTGTCATTGCCGGTCTGCGCTTCAATCTCGGCGCGCGAACCCACCTGGGCAATGCGGCCATCGTGCACCAGCATGGCGCCATGGGGGATGACCGCGAGATCGCGCATCTCACTCAGAGTTCGCGGGCGTGGTGGGCCGGCTACGGTGACTACTTGGCTGGTGTTGACGACCGCCAGGTCAGCCATTCGCGGCTTCCACCCGTGCCTGCACCGTGGCGCGGAAGTCTGCATCCTGGATGGATTCGAGATTGATCTGCACGTTTTCCATTACGCCCTTTTTCGCAGCTACGATGAGGGCTTTGGCCACAGCCAGGTCGGAGCCGAACTTCGCCGGAATCTGCAGCGCTTCCAATCGGCGCTCCATGCGGGCGGCGCGCTCGTAGACCTGTAAGGGAACCTCGGCTGCTCCGTGCAGCGCCTTCTCCACAAACGGAGCACGCTCATCCTTGGGTTTCTTGTAAGCGGCCATCACCTTTTGAAAAGCCGCGGCGTCCAGATCCACCGCCGTGGTGAAAAAGCCGCGATCCTCTTCGAACTCGCTGGGGTCCTGCTTGGAGAGGCGCGTCACCATGGAACCGAGCGCCGCCGACATGGCTGCCGCCGCGGCCGAGGCGCTGCCACCTCCCGGTGTGGCGGTGGGCGCAGCTAACGCATCCAGAAAGTCGGGCAGACCGCCGCGACTGGCGACCGCATCGGCAATGCGGTGCTCCAGCACCAGTTCGGGTTTGAAGTTTTCGAAACGGAGAAAATACTCGGCGGAAAGCTCGATGGATTTCTTCGGGATCAGCCCGACGATTTCGCTTCCCACCACCGGCACGCCGTAGCGCTCGGCCTCGCGGCGCACGGTCTCGAAGACCAGATGCATGGGGGTCTGCTCGAAATCGGTCAGATTGATGGAAACTTGCGCCAGATTGCGCGAGGCCAGCATCACACCCATCGATTTCACATTGCGGAAGCCGCCCGAGGAGTGGCGAATCGTTTTGGCGATCTTCTTCGCAATACTCAGGTCAGGCGTGCCGAGATTGACGTTGTATGCGATCAGGAATTTGCGCGCACCCACCACGGTTGCGCCGGCAGTGGGGTGGCAGACGGGTGCGCCCACGTCGGGACGGCGCGATTCCACGGTTCCCATCTCCAGCCTCAGAGCTTCGAACTGGCCCCGGCGGATGTTTTCCAGGTTGACTCGCTCGGGGCTGCGGGCGGCTGCTTCGTACAGATAGACGGGCACACCGAGCTTATTCCAGATCTCAGCCCCCACCCGCTCGGCGAGTCTTACGCACTCCTCAACGGTGACGCCTTCAATCGGAATAAAGGGCACCACGTCAGCCGCGCCGATACGGGGATGCGCGCCCTGGTGTTGGGTCAGGTCGATGACGGAAACGGCCTTCTCCACGCCCCGGAAAGCGGCATCGGCCACCGCGGCGGGAGGTCCGACGAAAGTGATGACGCACCGATTGTGATCGGCATCGGCTTCGCGGTCGAGAAGCGCGACTTCGGGCACGGAGAGGATGCTGGCTACGATCGCATCGATTTTGGCGGTATCCCGCCCTTCGGAGAAATTGGGGACGCACTCAATCAGTTGTTTCGCCACGTTGCCATTTTAGGTCTATCGCTGCGCTTTTTTCACGGGCGATGTTGGTGGACCTCGCGGGCTGCCGCATCTATTAGATTATTTGGCTTTCGCACGAGGCTGCAGTCGCGGGGTATTCTGCTCGTCGGCGAATTCGAAGCCGCTCAAGTAGGCGAGCTTCAGAATCTTCGTCATCTTCTCGAAATTGATCTTGTCCACAGTGTCCGTGAACTGGTGGTAATCGGGATGGAAACCAGTGAACCACCACACGCCGGAATGTCGTGCATCAGAAATGGGTACTGATCGCTGCGAAAGAGCACTCCGTTGAAGGCATCCTGATCCCACTTGTAGGCCAGGTCGAGACCCACCGTTTTGTTCTGCCGCTCCACGGTCTCCCGATAGTCGGGGCTGTAGTGCGTGCCAATGAGGCCAAGCTGGTTGGAAGTGTCGGAAGAGATATCGGTGATCACCCGGAGATCGGCAGCCTCATTGCGGCCAATCATATCGAAGTTGATATGCGCGCGCGTGGTAGCCAGCGGACGCAGCGGGTGGCTTACATAATAGTAGGATCCCAGCAGGCCGCGCTCTTCGGCGGCGAACACGATGAAGAGCAGGGAACGTTTCGGCTTTACGGGGTTCGTCGCGAAGGCGTGGGCTAGGGCGACCACTCCTACGGTGCCCGATCCGTTGTCGTCGGCGCCATGATAGATTCCGCCGGAAGCTGTGCCGTCGTGATCGAAGTGGCCGCTGAATACGATCGTTTCAGCTTTCAGGGCAGGGTCGCTGCCTTCGAGCAGGCCCACGATGTTGTAGGTCAGGGCGCGGCGCCGTTCGGCGGTGGCAGTGTGCAGTTCCACGCGAGTGCCCGGAATATCGAAGGACGCCGGTGCTGGCTTGGAATCGATCGCGCTGTGGACATCCGCTGCCTTCTTTCCCGCTGCCGTGAAAAGCGCTTCCGAAACTCTCGCGCCGATCGTGAAAAGCGGGATGGCCGGACCGCCCTCGGTGAGGGCTTCCGAAGGAATGCGCGGACGAATCGCGGTTTGCTGGCCCCGGCCGGCGCGACCGCCTTGTGGCGCGGGAGTGGCTGCGAAACTGCGCAGGGGACCGCTGTGGTTGGGATCGGGCATCGCCAGAATGGCGATAGCTCCATGGCGCTGGGCGTTGAACAACTTGTAATTGTTGTTGCTATAGCGGGTGTTGCCCTTGCCGTTGAAGATGGAATTCGCGTCGGCCTCCTGCGGCTCGTGGTTGAAGATGAGGACGATCTTGCCTTTGGCTTCGATGCCGGCATAATCGTCGTAGTTCAACTCCGGAGCCGTGATACCGTAGCCCGCGAACACCACCGAACCGGTCACCGAGACTTCATTCGCGAAGTTCGCCGCCGCGTCGGGGGCATGAAAGCTATCGCTGCGGCCGTCGTGGGCAATAGTCAACGTAGTGAGATCACGATCGGCCGTGAACTCGATGATGGGAACGGGCTGGAGAAAGGACTCGCCCGAAAGCGGAGTGAGGCCGGCCTTCGCAAATTCGGCGGCGATCCACTGGATGGCGACTTCGGACCCGCGTTCAAGCGAGCGGCGGCCTTCCATGGCATCGGAGGAAAGGAAGGTCAGGTCGGCCTTGAGTCGCGCCGCCTGAATGGAATCGTAACCGGTCTTAAGCCGCGCGGGCGGCTGTGCGCAAAGCAGAGCGGCAATCCAGAACAAAGCCAGTGACCGCATTGGGATCTCCTATGATGGTTTGTCTACTCCAAAGTTGGGATGCAGCCCGGGGCCGACCATCGGGAGGCAGGCCCCGGCCGCGAGCTTTGCATTTGCCCGCTTTCCCTTATCTCAGTGAATCTTCGGAACGGCCCGGAGCCGTCCAGGGCGCGCGATTTGTGCGCGGCGGAGGAAAATCTGTTCCGGTTTTGAAAAGATTTTCCGGAGCGAACCCTGGACGGCGAGGACCGTTCTGGAACATAAGGCAGAAGGGAAAGCGGGCCGGGGGTCCAGGGGGTGCCCCCCTGGCAGGGTGCGGGGCAGCGCCCCGCCTTCCTTACCGCGCGCTTTTGGCGCGGCATAAAGATTACCGTGCTCCGCATCAGGCCGCCTCCGCCAGCACGAAGTTGGGAAAATCCTCAAATACCCACTTGTTCTTCAGCGTTCGATAGATGATTCCGAGTAGTTTCCGTGCCAAGGCGATGATCGCTTTCCCCGTCCCACGCCGCGTCTTGATCTTTTCGTAGTACCGCTTCAGGTACGGGCTGTACCGCTGCGCGATCAGCGCGCACTGGACCAAAGTGGTACGCCCCAGCTTGCTGCCCCGTTTGGTGATTCGTCCCGTCCGCTCCGTTTCGTTGGAGTTGGAAATCCGCGGCACGATCCCAAAGTATGCCGCCAGCTTGCCTTCATCGTCGAAGTCGTCGATGTCGCCGATCACACTCAGCAGAATGCTCCCACTCAGCGGCCCGATCCCCTTGATGCTGGTCACATTCCTGTACCCTTTCAATTTGCTGCCCTCGCCGTCGATTGTCTTCTCCAGCCTGGCGACCTTCTGGTTCAGGCTGCGGATCTCCTCGACGATGACCTCCAGTTCAATCCCCACCATCGGGTCGAATTTCATCGCCAGGATTTCGCGCAGCTTCTTCTCGCTGGATAACGCTTCCTTCTCCAGGTTGATGCCGTGCGCCGAAAGGATGTTGTTGACCTTGCACTTCAGCGATGTCCGCAGCTTCACCAGCGTGTCCCGCGTCTGCGTCAAACTCGCCAATTGCGCTTGGGTCTTCTCCTTCATCCTCACCTCCGGCAGCAGATCCTTCTCCAGGTACAGCGCCAGGTTCCGTGCGTCGTTGGCGTCCGTCTTCTTCACCGAGTGGCTGATTACTTTAAACTGGTTTGGATCCACAGCCACTACCCGCGCCACGTGTGGCGCCACCGCATCACGGAATAACCGCGTGTTCCCGGTTACCTCCACAGCGATCTCATCGTCTGGCCGTAACTTCTTCACGAACCGCGGCAGATCCTCCAGTTTCCATTCCGTCAAATAATTCCGTCCATTGTCTAATCGCACGCAACACGTGAACTGGTTGCGGTGCAGGTCGATTCCGATGTGTCGTTGCGTTTCCATACTCCTCCTGTCGTGCACTGCAGGTGGAGTAGACGGGCTCTGCGGCGGTCACCATTCTCCTATTCAAGGTCCGGTATCCCGGCCTTACGGTGGCGCTCCGGTCACAGGTCTGACCAATCTCCTTTACGAGGTCAAACGCCTCAAAAAACAATCCAGCCTGTGACCTGTCTACTCCGAAAGAGGTTGCCCTCTTCCGAAGCTTATCCCGCCCGAGCTCACTCATTCATACCATCTCCTTATGTTCTCCGATGGTATTACAACTTCAGTTACAACGGTCCGGGTTGCCCGGCGAACTGCGGTGGCGCTCAGCGCAGTCCGAACGACCAAGTACTGCGGCAAAAATGCCGCACCCGAGGTCCTGCGACGGCGTGAATACTTGAGCTTACGATTCGGGCCGAACTCTGGCACTGCGGTGCGCGCGCCTCAGTAAAATGCCTCGTCCGCTTCAAATGCCCTTTGATTTGACGTGGTGGCGGCATTCAAGGCTTTGGAGGGTCGATTGCTTCTTTTCGGTGCCATGGAGCGGATCGTTGGCTGATTACACAGCCATTTATTCTGTGGGGAATTCTCTGGCGAGTTACCTGCAGAGCAATTATCCGCCTGAGTTGAAAACGGCTTTTCCAACCAACTTCCAACTGGTCGCGAGCGCGCAGATTGCGGACGAGGATACGACGAACCTGGATAAGACGGTTTCGATTCTTCTCCACCGCATCACCATCAATGAGAATTGCCGTTCAGCGACCCGCCTTCAGGACATACCTAACAAACAGCCCGTGCTGTTTCTGGATCTCCACTATTTAATAACTTATTGGGGCACAGATCCGCGCGCGGAGCAGACCATTCTGGCGTGGACGATGCTGCAGCTTCAGGCGGCGCCCATTCTGGATAACTCGATTCTGGCTCCCGCTTCCACTTGGGGCGCGGGCGAGACAGTGCAGATCATCCCGGCCGACCTCAGCCTCGAGGACATCCTCAGAATCTGGGACGCGCTGGGACCGAAGTACCGCCTTTCCGTTTCCTACATCGCCCGGATCATCCGCATCGACCGCGCCCTCACTCCTGAACCTCCAGTGATCGCGACACGGCTGACCTTCGAGCAGAAGGTGGCGCCGTGAGCGAAAACGTGGATCGCCGGGTCCTCGGCGGCATTCAGTGCGTGGACGCCATTACGAACGGATCGATTCTCGACCCACTGGTGGTTAGCAGCCCGCAATTGACGCTTCGCCCGAACCGCGTCGGTATCTATGTGATTTGGGATGGCCCGGGCTTTCACGCTTTGACGACTTTCGTTCCACCATCGCCCTGGCCGGCGCCCACGTCTTTTGAGATTTCGATTGAAGATCCGAGCTTTCGCTACCTGCCGCGCCGTTCCAACATTCAAGTGCCGCAGCCGCTGCCAGCGCCAGTGACACCACCCCAGACCCTCAACTATGGCCCGCAGCAGGTCATGATGTATCGAGGACCGGCCAGCTCCAGTATCGCCGAACTGGGCCGTGGTGCGGGCGTCAGTGACCAGCAACGGCACGCCACCGGCGCGGCTGCCCTGGGCGGTCCTGCAAATCCTGAACGGCACTACCGTACTCGCGGCCGGCGTGTCCGACCCGAACGGGGAGGCCTTGCTGGGCATTGCGGGACTAGGCTTGCAGGTGAGTTCCAGCCCTGGTGGTCCGGTGACTGAAGTTACTACCGCGGTTACGGTTCGGGCATGGTTCGACCCTGCGACTCTGACTCAGCCTGCGGGATTTGTTCCCAACCCGGACATCATATTACAAAGCCTAAGCAGCGGCTCCTGGAAAACCGCATCGGCTTCGATTCAAATCGGCCCCGGACAGACAGTATACGTGCCTTTGACAGTTTCTTTGTGACTAAGGAGAAGAAATGCCCGAGTATTTAACACCAGGTGTTTACGTTGAGGAAGTCAGCTTCCGGGCGCCTTCCATTGAAGGCGTCGGGACCAGCACGGCGGGTTTCGCAGGGGTGACTTTAACTGGTCCTCCCGCCACCTCGCCCGATCCTAAGCTGGCGAAACCGCAGTTACTAACCAGCTTCGGAGATTTCCAGAACATCTACGGGGGCTACGATAACCTGGCGCTTAACGATCCGTCGAAGAACACCAACTACATGGCACTGAGTGTCAAGGCATTCTTCGACAATGGCGGATCGCAGCTTTATGTGTCGCGAGTCTACGTGCCACCGAGCGGCGGCACAGGCGTGGCTACGTCGGGAACTTCCACCGCGTCGAGTGTGGTTGTGTCAGCGCGCTTCCCCGGCGCCCTGATGACGAATCAGGCAGT
Organism: uncultured Solibacteraceae bacterium; assembly: GCA_963815475.1. Taxonomy (GTDB): domain Bacteria; phylum Acidobacteriota; class Terriglobia; order Bryobacterales; family Bryobacteraceae; genus Sulfopaludibacter. Next base: position 7,330,595 of record CAWFHD010000003.1, read on the forward strand.
CCTGGTGAAGCTCAAAGCCGGCAAGACGCAAAACACTGGTAGCATGCCTGCCGGTTCGCTGCTCGCATCGTCCCCCAACACCTCGTCGCTAGTGCTTGGAGTGACCGCGGCGGCTACCTCGATTACGCTAGCTGGACCGATGCCGTGGGGCAATCCGGACTTCGTGTCCATCGACGGAGAATCCATGGCTGTGACCGCGGTGGATTCAACGGGCACGAAGCTCACAGTTACTCGTGCCGGTGGGGCAGCGGCTCACAACGCCGGGGCCGTGGTGCTGGGTGCCGTTGGCCTTTCGCAGAGCGCAATTACGACCACCAGCCAGACGCAAATCACTATCGGGATCGCTCCGCCACCCACGACGACTGCCACAACCACAACAACGAGCACGACGACCACCACGAGTACGACAACGACGACGAGTACGACTCCAGCTCCGACTACAACGCCGGCGCCGGCCGTGGTAACGCCGCCGGCTAACGGCATACCAGCCTTCCTGCAGATCGACTCCGAATTGATGGCGGTAACTGCTGTCGATTCGACGGGAACCATTGTCACGGTGACGCGGGGAGCCAACGGAACCACCGCAGCCACGCACCTTGCGAGTGCACCGGTATACTCGCCCGTCCTGTTCTTCACCAACGGGACAGGCAGTTCGTTCGTGAATGGTACAACCACGCTGTCTAAGTCCGTGCCGCCCGGGTTGTATGTCCTCACCATGCAGGTCACCACGATTACTGCGGCGGAATCGCCGGCGGTCTTCGATGGGTTGGGCTTCGACCCGGCCCATCCTTATTACCTCGGCACGGTTCTATCGTCAACCCCGCCGCGGCACATCGATGCGCTACAGAACCAGATCGCGTTTACCATTGGCTCGTCGTTGATGCAGCCGGTTTCGGGGTCGCCAGCGGTGGCCCTGTTCAATGCGATGTTCCCCAACTGGGCCGGACCTGGCGCTCTCACAACCCAGACCTACACGCTCACCGGCGGCAAGGATGGTTTGACGCCGGAAGCGCCGGATTACGACACTGCATTGGCGCAGTTCACCGCGATCGAAGAAATCGCCATCGTCGGCGCGCCCGGCTCGGGCATTTTCGATTCGAGCCAGGACATCATCAACAGTCTGATCACGCACGTGAGCCAGCAGCGAGCCTATCGCATCGTGGTGCTGGAAACGCCTCCCAACCAGATCGCTTCCGACAACGAGGATGTAAGGAGCCAGATCGACAGCAGCTATGCGGCGGTCTATGTGCCGTGGGTGATCACGCCGAATCCGCTTGCCACCTCCGGGTCGGCAATTGCGGCGGATATCGCGGTGCCGCCCACCGGCTTCATCTGCGGAATCTACGCGCGCAGCGACCAGAACAACGGTGTCTCGAAGGCGCCGGCGAACGAAGTGATTTTGGGGGCATCGCGCCTGGAGCGAGACATCAGCTTTGCTGAACAGGGCATCCTGAATCCTCTTGGCATCAACTGCCTGCGCTACTTTCCCAATCGCGGTTACCGTGTGTGGGGCGCGCGGACGGCCAGTTCCGACCAGGAATTCATGTACGTGAACGTGCGCCGCTATCTGATTTACCTGGAGCACTCCATCGATCAGAGCACGCAGTGGGCGGTCTTCGAAAACAACGGACCGGCGCTCTGGTCGCGCGTGAAAGATTCCATCGATTCGTTCCTGTACAACGAATTCCGCGAGGGCAACCTGCTGGGAGACTCGCCTTCGCAGGCATACTTCGTGCGGTGCGATCAAACCACCATGACCCAGAACGATCTGGACAACGGGCGCATGATCTGCCTCATCGGTGTCGCCCTGCTGAAGCCGGCCGAGTTCGTGATCTTCCGTATTGGCCAGATCACGTCCCTGGCGCAGAGTTAGTCATTCTTAGGCACGCATAGGAGAACAACATGCCCGACAGGACAGCACCGTATCCGTCTTATAACTACATTGTCAATCTAAACGGCCCGCGCGATCCGAACAAGCTGCTGGGTGGCTTCTCGGATGTGTCCGGCCTTGAGACTGACATCCACATTTCCGAATATCGCGACGGCAATGAGGCCGAACCGCACGTCCGTAAAATCCCCGGCTCCCATAAGGTTGGCGATGTCACGCTGAAACGCGGCGTGGTGGATTCGTCCGATTTGTGGGCCTGGATCAAAGACACCCGCACCAACGGCGTCAACGCCCAGCGCGACGTGGTGATTACATTGCGCGATGAAGCCGCCAATCCCGTCCAGAAGTACACGCTGCGCAAAGCCGTGCCGATGAAGTATACCGGCCCCACGCTGGCCGGCAAAGGAGCGGGCGAAGTGGCGATGGAAGAGTTGGTGCTATCGGCAGAGGGTTTCGAAATCTCGCCGGCATCCTAAGAAGCGATTCGAAACTGACCAGAAGGAACCATGAGCCGAATCCTGTTTGACGTTGCGCGACCGATCGTGGAGTCCGACCCCGCGCGCGCCGATGTAGCCTGTTTTGTGGGGCTGGCGCGCGCCATCGGCGCCCAGCTTCCGCAGGCGGTTCAGGACTGGCTTCAAACTCATGGCTGGACGGATGGCATTACATCCACGCTGGCGGCTCCGGTTGCGCCGGGCGACACCCAGATCACACTGGCCGCGCCGCTGCTCGTGGCCGTTTCCAATGCGCTGTTCATCGACCAGGAGAGGATGGTGGTGCTGGCGATTGACACCACGGGGACAGTGCTCAGCGTGGATCGCGCTGCCCAGTCAACCGTAGCGGCAGCGCATGCGGCCGGCGCAATGGTGCAGGCTGCGATCTCGCAGTCGTCCCGCCCCATCGGTCCACCGTTTCTCGACATCCCGATACCCATAGAGAGCTATCCCGCATTTACCGCGCTCTTCGATCCGGGTGGTTCGCTGCAAAGTTATGGGACGGACTATCTGGCTACGGCGGTCCGCTCCTTTTTCGCGCAGGGCGGCCGTCGGTGCTACGTGGTGTGCATGGACGCTCCGGTGGCCCAGACCGACACTCTCACCGACAAACAAAATAAACTCGCCAAGCTAGTGCCCGGCAGCCTCTTCGCGGCGGATGACCGGCGTAGCTGGCATGGAGTCGGTCATCTGGGCGGACTTCCCGATGTATCGTTTCTGGCTGTGCCTGACCTTCCGGTACTGATCTCTTCGGTTCAACCGCCGGTTGCGATACCAACGTTCCCCGCTCCGGTTGGGGCCGTGGTGTTTTCGGAGTGCAAACCCACCACTCCTCCCGTGCCTTCGGCGCCAATGCCGCCGGTACCACCGGCGCCTCGCCTGTTGCCTACGGACTATCCGGCATGGGCTGCCAACCTCGATCTCATCCTAACCGTGGTTCAAAACAGTTTCCGCGAGGTGCAGGTGGTAGCGGCGTTTCCGATGCCGCTCAACCTGGACGTTGCGGCCGCATCGGGGAGCTTCTTGAGCGCCACGCTGGCGCACGATGTGCATGACGTGATCGACGGCCTGATGCAGGAATTCCCGGGCATTGGCCTCTCGACTGCCTTCCTGCAGTTGTCCTACCCGTGGCTCAAGACCTCGGGGTCCGTTGTGTTGAGCGAAGAGCTGGAGCCGCCGGACGGACTGCTGGTAGGGCTTCTGGCGCGCAACGCGCTCACACGCGGCGCATTCATGGACGCTACCAAGATCGTGCCCTCCGAACTCTCCGATGTGTCGCCGCTGCTGCCGCAGCAGGAGACGCAGGTTCCCTCGACACCACTGGTGTGGAACAACATCTCAGCCAAGCCGCTGATCACGCGGCTGAGCCTGTTTGGCTTTACACCCGCAGGCCTGCGATTGCTCTCCGATGTCACCGCTTATCCCGGCGAATCGTATCGGCCGGCGCGCGTCCACCGATTGATTTCGGTGCTATCGAGAGCCGCGCGCAGGTTGGGTGAACAGGTGGTCTTCCAGCAGAACGGTCCGGTGTTGTGGGCTCGCATCGAAAGGGCTCTGACACAATTGCTGACGCGGTTCTGGAGGCTCAACGCCCTGGATGGCGACACCATACAGGACGCCTTTTCCGTGCGCTGCGACTCCAGCACCATGACGCAGAACGACCTGGATAGCGGACGGTTGATCGCCCAGGTAACATTTCAGGCCGCAGCCACCATCGAACTGATCCGGGTCACGCTGGCGATGGAAACCAGTGGGGCCACATCGCAGAGCATCGCTCTGTTGGCGGAGGCAAGCTGATGGGCTCCACGCTCACTCCGCTGCACGTATTTCGATTTCAGGTGGACTTTTATTCGGACTCGCTGGATGACGGCGACGATCACGAGGTGATCGAGGTGTGTTCCGGCGCGTTCAGCGATTGCACCGGCCTGGAAGCCACTATGGAGCCGAAGGCCATCAAAGAAGGCGGCAACAACTACGGGATTCCACAGAGAGCGGGCCCTATTACTTTCGCCACCGTGGTCTTAAAGCGAGGCATTAGCACCAATCGCAACCTCTGGCAGATTTTCAATTCGTTTGCATCCGGAATGTTCGCCCCCAGGCTGCAGGTGGTGATCTCGCTGCTGGACGGAAACGGGAATTCGATTATGGGTTGGCAACTGGATCGCGCCATGCCCGTGAAATTTAAGTTTGCCGATTTGAATGCGAAGGGAACGGAAGTAGGCATCGAGGAACTGCACCTGGTACACGAAGGTCTTTCCTCCACGTAAAAGGAGCGCGCTATGGATCTGCCTATACCTACCGTCACAAAAGCGTTTTTGCAATCGTTGCCCGATGGCGATCCGATTGAAGTGCATTTCAATCCCGCCTCCCTGGTCTACTCGCTGGAGAACTCCACGCGCCAGCAAGGCAACGATCCCAAGCGTCGCCAATTTGCCGGCCAATTTACCGGCAAGCTGACCATGGATTTACAGTTCGATACCACCAATAGCGGCGATGACGTCCGCACCATTACGAACCAGGTGGCGCTATTCATGCAGTCTTCGGCACAAGCCACCAAGGCCGGCAGTGGCAACAGCACTGGCGCCAATGCACCGGCTCAGCCCGTGCTGGCGTTCCAGTGGGGCACATACGTTTTCAAAGGGATCATGGAGTCGTTCAAAGAGACGATCGATTTCTTTTCCGCCGATGGGGTTCCCTTGCGGGCTCTGGTCAGCATCGGCCTGGCGCGGCAGGACAATGTGTTCGATGAGGACCAGGCCCTTCTGGGCACGGATAGCGGCGCAGGCAGTATCGTGCAAACGTCGAGCGGTGACAGCGCCACATCGGCTGCCACCAAAGGCGGCGATCCGAAGGCATCGCGCGCGTTGGCGAGCGCCAATGGTTTGGAAAATCCGCGATTCACCGGCGGAGCTTCCCTCCAGGTAAACGCAGGCATTCAGTTCAACGCTGCGGCGGGATTTGCCGCCAGCGCTTCGGTGGGAGGCGGGATTTCCGCGGGCGCCAGCATAGGGTTCGGCGCCAGTGCCTCGGCCGGGGCCAGCATCGGTCTGGGCGGCGGCGTTTCCGCGGGCATCGGATTTTCAGCGGGCGCGGGAGTAAGCGCCGGTATTTCGGGAGGCGCGCAACTTTCCGTTGGCGCGGGCGGCGGCGCCATCTTCGGCTCCAGTGCCTCGGCGGGCGTGCCGGCAACGGCGGGAGCATTTGCCGGACTGGAGAGCGGCCGCGCCGTGGTGAGCACAACGGCGCAATTGAACCCCTTGAAAATGATGCCCGCGACTGTGGGAGCGGACGTGTCGGTCGGCCCCAACGCAGGCTTCCGACTGGGAGGCTCGGCTACGGCGCAATCGGGCTTTTCGACCAACGTGGGCACGACGTTCAGTTTCAACGACCGACTGGTTTTCGATACCGACTAGTGGATACGAATAGATAGCGCAATATGTCCATAAACATCGACGAATTGCAGGTGGAAACGCAGCAGCCCGCGCCCGCCGCTTCCGGCGGAGACTCGGGCGGCGCATCGAAACCTAAGCGCGAACTGAAGAGTGAGATGGAATTGTTACGTGAGCGGGAACGCCGGTTACAGGCGGATTGACCATGCCGGAAACTCCAATTACCAGCAGCGCAGTCTATAGTGCGATCCCCACCGTTAAGGTGGACGGGCAACTGAACGACAAGGTCACAGCGCAATTGCTCAGCATGTGCATGAGCGAACACGAAGCCGGCATGTCCGACCTGGAACTGCGGTTCAGCAATTTCGGCTCTTTCCAGGGTGGCCTGGCGGATCAGGTTTTCGAAGATGGAACCATTCTGAAGCTGGGGACGGCCCTGATTGTCTACGCCGGCCTGGTCACTTCCCCCACCGAGATTTTCCGCGGCAAGGTTACCTCGCTCGAAGGCGTCTTTCCCGGCGGCGCTCCTCCCGAACTGGTGGTGCTGGCGGAGGATTCGCTACAGGGCGCACGCATGCAGCGCAAGACCAAGAGTTGGGATAACACATCGCTTTCGGCCATTGTGCAGGATATTGCCAATGGCTTGGGACTCTCGCCGGTGTCGAGCGGCCTCGATTCCACCATCGGCACGGAACAGCAGCTCAACGAGAGCGATCTGCGCTTCCTCCGCCGACTGCTGGCGCGCTATGACGCGGATCTGCAGGTAGTGGGCACGGAGTTGCACGCCACGCCGCGCAGCCAATCGCAGCGCAACGCCATGACGCTGGAGTTAAACAGCCAGCTTCATGAATGCCGCGTGATGGCCGATTTGGCGCACCAGGTGACGCAGGTGACGGCCACTGGCTGGGACTTCAATCAGGGACAGACTTTTACCGCGACCAGCCAGACTACGCAACTGGGGCCAGGCTCGGGGCAGACAGGCAAGGATTGGATGCAACAGGCGCTCGGCGCGCGTTCGGAGCAGCTTTCGCATCTCGCGAATCTCAATCAGTCCGAAGCGCAGGCGCTCGTGGATGCAGAATTCGCCCAGCGCACGCGGCGGTTTGTAGTGGCGCGCGGCGTTTCGGAAGGCAATGCCAACTTGCGCGTAGGATCATGGCTCACGCTGACGGGTATGGGCCCGCGTTTCTCGAATACTTACTACACCACTGCTACCGTGCACAAGTTCGATACCGAAGCCGGCTATCGAACCGAGTTCACGGCGGAGTGCGCGTACTTGGGAGCGGCGTCATGAGCATGCTACTGCATGAGAACGCCGCGCAGATGCTGGGCCCGGCGCTGTTTCTCGCCACCGTGATTAACGTTCAGGACCCGGACAATCGGAATCGCGTGCAGGTTCGGATCTACAACGCCGATGGCGTCACCGGCCAGGACGGTCCCATGTGGGCGCGCGTGGCCGTTCCGGTTGCGGGCGGTAGCCGCGGAGCCTTCTTCATTCCCGATGTCGGCGACGAAGTGGTGGTCGCATTCCTTGGCGCCGATCCTCGCTTTCCGATCGTGATCGGCAGCCTCTGGAATGGCCACGATACCGCGCCGGAGACGCTGGGCGGAGACGGAAAGAGCGTAGACCGCTGGACCATCACCGGCAAGGCGGGAACGCGCATCGCCATCGTGGAACAACCCGCTTCCAACGCCACCATCAGTTTGACCACGCCGGCCGGCCAGAGCGAAACCATTACCGATCAGGGCGGCGGATCAATCACGCTGACGCATTCTTCGCAAAACACCATCACCATCGATTCGAGCGGCATCACCATCAACGCACCGGCGGGGCAGGTACAGATTACCGCCGCGAGCGAAGTAACTGTGACCGCGCCCACCGTGAGTGTTAACGCGGCCATGAGCACGTTCAGCGGCATTGTGCAGTGCCAGGTTCTGCAAGCCACCACGGTGGTGGCCACCACCTATACGCCGGGGGCCGGGAACGTATGGTGAAGCACGAGATCTCGGTGAGCGGTGTGAGCCTGGCGGGCATGGAGCAGTCCAAACCCGTGCTGCTGCAGATCAACGATGACGAGTTTCCGAAAGGCTTCCTGCAGGAACTCGCCGCTATCCCTGCACCGACTACCGGCTCAGGCACTGTGGCGCTTGCGACGACGCAGCAGCGGCGCACCATGCAACTGACAACCAATCCGGCGGTCGCGGCAACGCTGTACCAACCGGTGCAGCGCGTGACGCACCTGGCGCTGGTGCAGTTGAACTGCGAGAGCGTCGGTTATCCGAGGCTCGATCCCAAACGGGTGATCTCGGCGGGATTGGTGATTCGCCGCGTCCCCCTAAATAACGGCTACACCAATCTGTCAGGGACGGCTTCGCTGTGGGTGCGCAATCCCGCTGGGCAATTCTCGTGGATACTTGGCGACAGCAATCACGTGGATGACGATCCGGACCCCGCCATGCGGCCATTGCCGCACACCGGGCAACCGGCCCTCGACCAGATGCTGGCGGCCCAGACGTTGGCTACCGCAAATGCGGAGAGCTACACGCCGGCGTTCGTGGCTGCTCCCGACGTCTGCAATACGGCTCAGCGGACGCTGGCGTATGCGGTGATCCCGACGGCGAGCAGCGAAGCGGCCAGCCAGGCTCCTCTGCCGCCTCAATACAAGTCCAGCGATCTGGCCAAGGCGCTACCCACGCTGCTCAAGGCCGGATCGCACTCTGCGCCCCAGATGGACCAAACGGTGGACTACCAGTACATGTCCGACGACTACGCCAAGGCGCACAACGCGTCCAACTTCACCGTTTTCTCCACAGCGCTGCGAATGATGTACACGGTCTTCGGCGCCTTCGAAGGCACACCCGCGGCGCAGGCTCTGTTGGGCATTCTCCACCAGTACAACGTGACCCTTTCCACCGGCAACGGATTTCAGCAGATGCCGATGGACCAGTTCTATGGGAAGGCCGCTAATGACCTGATCGATTACGATCCGAACAGCGATCCGGCGCATAACCCGCCACAATTGCTGATGCCGCATGCGTGGGATTCCATCAGCACCACCGACCAGGGACGGATCGTGAACGCGATTTCGAGCCTCCTGGCGCAGCGCAGTTCCATGACCGCAACGCCGGAGGGCCGCTTCCAGGATGCAACGCGTCTCTACCGCCTGCGCGTGTTCTTTCGGATCAAGGGCGAGAATCCCGGCTGCCCGCCGCAGTTGGTCTGGAGCTGTTTCAGCGATCCGTTTCGCATTGCGGCGTGGCACGAAGGCAGCGGCCGCGTGGTGCCGCCCGTGGTGTTGCCCGATCCCACCGATCCGGCCGTTTTGCAAAGCATGAAGAACAAGCCGAATGCATCGTTCACGGTGCCGGCGGGCCTGATGAATGCGATGCAGAACGCCACCCTCTCCGGTTTGAGCAGCGGGTCGGCAGGCGCCGGCGGCGGCATCACACTGAACTGGATTTGCGGCTTCAGCATTCCGCTCATCACTATCTGCGCGTTCTTCGTGCTCAACATCTTTCTGATGCTGCTCAACATTGTTTTCTTCTGGCTGCCGTTTATCAAGATTTGTATTCCGTTCCCGGCCCCAGCGCCTCCGGGAGCCACGACAGGATCACAACCGTGACGAGTTCTTATAAGGATCCGATTGCCTGGCCATTCCTGCCCTATCCGGAGAACGGGCAGTTGACGTTTCCCACGCTGGAACAGAGCGTGCGCGATTCCATTCGCGTTATTTTGACTACCCGGCCGGGTGAGCAGCTGATGCAGCCGCAATTCGGCGGCGGGCTGCAGAACTTTCTGGATGAGGGGAATACGCTGACCATCCGACGCCAGATTCAAGCGGCGATCCTCGATAGTTTGCAAACTTACGAATCGCGGATCTCTGTCGATGTCATAGAGGTGGAGACGGTACCCGGCGCTCCGTCGCAAATCCACGTTCAAATTCACTACCGGTTGCTGCGCACCAACGCGCCGCAGCAAATCGGCGTGACCATGCAAGGCGGATAGCACTGTGCCATTGATACCACCAGCCCTCGATGATCGGTCATACAGCGACCTGGTGCAGGATATGCTCGCCAGCATTCCGGCCCATACGCCGGAGTGGACCATCCAGCAGCTCGGAGACCCCGGCCGCACGATGATCGAGCTGTTTGCATGGCTTGCCGATTCCATCCTGTACCGCGCCAACCTGATACCCGAAAGGCAGCGATTAGCTTTCCTGAAACTGTTAGGACTGCCCCTCCAACCGGCCGCGGCGGCCACAGGCATTCTCTCCATTTTCACCGACCCGTCCCAGACGAACGCGGTCACGCTCGCCAAAGCAGCCACGGTTCCAGGAACGGTGTCGTTCGAGACGCTTTCCGAACTGGACGTGTTGCCGGTGACGGCGCAGGCATACGTCAAGGTGGGACTGAGCATCAGCCAGATTGCCGCTCAACTGCCATTGCTGCAGGGTTTGCAGCAACTCTACAACCTGGCTTCGGTGCCATCGGGCTATACCACGACGCCGGTTTTTCCGAACAACACCGCGGATGCCAACGGCGTGGATGTTTTCGGCGGGACCATCGATCAGTGCCTCTGGTTCGCCCTGCTGGTGTCCAAGCCGCAGAACAAGGCGCCGGCGCGCGCCACCCTGGGCGGCAAGAACGGCCAGCGCATTTTGAGCCTCGGCTTCCAGCCCGCTTTGGCTGCCGTGAATCCCCTGGCCGGCGTGGGCCCGCTCACGGCGGTGGGCGCCACCTGGCAGATCAGTGGAAATTCAGCCGCTGGACAGCCGGCGGTCTACCATTCCCTTAGTGTCGCTGGCGATACCACGAATGGGTTGACGCAGACGGGTGTAGTGCAGTTGGTGCTGCCGCAGGCCGCCGATATCGGCGCGCCGCCCAACGATGTGCGGTCCGATTCGCAGGCCGGTGTCGGTCCGAAGCCGCCGCGCATCGACGATCCCGATATCGATTCGGTCCTGGCGGCGTGGATTCGCGTGCACGTGGCGAGCGCTCTCACGTTGAACTGGGCGGGTGTAAACGCGGTCCAGATCGATCAGCGGACCACTTACAACTTCGTTCCGGTGGGAGTGAGTGACGGTTCGGCGAACCAGCAGTTCTCGTTGACACAAACGCAGATCGAGCCCACCACTTTCGTGCTCGAAGTCGATATGCCCGGGTTAGGGTTCGTGCGTTGGAATGCGGTAGACGACCTGGCCGTGCTGCAAAGTCCCGATCTGGCTTTCGTTCTGGATCCCGAAGCTGGCACGGTGCAATTCGGCAATCAGATGCAGGGAATGATCCCTCCGGCCGGCAGACAGGTTCGCGCGCGCTTGATGAGGGCCGGCGGTGGCGCGGCGGGAAATCTGCCGGCGGGCACGCTGACCTCAATTCGGGCGGTGGACGTGAGCGGCAAAGCGGTCAGCAGTCTCACCGTGCAGCAGCCCCTCGACACCAGGGATGGCGCCGATTCTGAAACGCTGGGCCAAGCCGAGCAGCGTATTCCCGCGACGCTGCGGCATCAGGAGCGTGCCGTGACGGCGAGCGACTACAAAGACCTGGTGCAGGAGATGCCCGGCAGCGGCGTGGCGCGTGTGGAGGTGCTGCCGCTCTTCAAACCGCAGACCCGCGATACTTCGGTGCCCGGAGTGGTCTCGGTGATGGCCATTCCGCCGAAGTCCAATTTTCAGCCGCCCTGCCCGCGCGCCGATCGTACGCTGCTGGAGAATGTGTACGCCTATCTGGACCCGAAGCGGCCGGTGGCGGCCGAGATGTACGTGATCGGAACCGAGTATATCGGTCTCGGCTTGAGCATCGCGGTGGAAGTCGCGAGTGGCTTCGGACTGCTGCAAGTCAGTCAGCAGGTGGAGATGGCGCTGCGCCAGTATCTGTGGCCGGTGCCTCCCGGCGGAAACACCCAGCAGGGCTGGACGCTGGGGCGTATCGTGCGCAGCCTGGAACTCGACGTGATTGTCAGCCAGGTTCCAGGAATCGTGGAGGTGAACGGGCTGGTTCTCTACACGCCGCTGAGTGGAGGAGGCTATCAGGCGCTCACTCCGGATTCCGGCGGCAATACGGAGATCCCTCTGCAGAGTTGGCAATTGCCGGAGTTGCTGCAGGTGCTGGTGACTGCCGGACGGGACGGTTCGGGTGTGGAACCGGCCGACCTTACTCCGACCGTACAAACCGACAACACGGTGGCTGTGCCTGTTGTCCCATCGGTGTGCTGAGCGAGCTATGGACGTCAACGGCGTAAAATTCTGGATGCTGAGCCAGGCGAAGGACTGGGCCTCGAACACCCCTATACTCTTGGGCGGCATCGGGAGTTCGAATGCGCAGGTGACGCTCGCCAGGCCGATTCCGTGGGGCGTGCCGCTGTTCCTGTTGGTCGATTCCGAAGTGATGAGTGTCATCGGTATCGACGCCACGGGCACGATTCTCGACGTCAATCGCGGAGTGCAATCCACGGCGGCCGTTCCTCACTCGGTAGGCACGCCGGTGCAGATTCCGGTGGGAATTGTGCAAGTTGCCATGGATGGCGCCGCGCTGCAGGTGACACTCGGCGCTCTGCCGCCCTCGTCAACCCCACCGCAGGCGCTCGGCGTGGGCATTCCGGGATTCCTGCAGCTGGACCAGGAGATTCTAGCGGTCACGCGAATCGATGCGACGGGCACTGTGGCAACGGTGACGCGGGGCGCGCTGGGCTCTGCTATTGCTTCTCACAGCGCGGGCGCTCCTGCCTTTGCGCCCATCGCTCCGAACGCGCTTTACTACTGCTCAAAGAGTAAGCGGCTGCAGTTGTTGAGCATGCGGCTGGGGACTTCGCCTCCGGAAGACTTTGGCCACGCCACCACGTTGGTTGAAACGGCGCCGATGGCGCGCGACTCCTTTGGCAACTATGCGCGTTGGGATACCGCCTCTTCCACGATCAAGGCTGGTGGGAGCGGTCCGGGCGAAGAGACGATTTTCACGGCGACGGGCGGTCAAGTCGTCACCGACCTCGCCATGGGCTTCGACGGCATCCTCTATATCGCGATGGGCGGCAGCCTGGTAATGGCGGACCGCCGCGGCCGCTGGCCCGATTTCACTCTGTCACAGGCTGGCTTCAACTTCTGGCGCCTGGCAGCCCTGCCGCAGGGTGGAGTTCTGGCGCTGGACCGCACCGCTCCGCAACTCGGCACAGTTACCGGCGCTCCTTTACAGGTGGGACCGGCGGACGTTCCGAATCCGGGCATCCTGCGAAGTTGCCAGCAGAATCCCGATCCGCCGCGCATTTCCGCCACTTACCCGCTTCCGGCTTCAGAGGTGTTCGTCGGGTTGACGGTCATGGACCAGCAGTTCGTCCTGCTCTCATGGGGGGCCGCATCGCTCGCTAACACCAGTTCCTATCTGCGAACGTTCAGTTTCACTGCCGGTTTCAGCCTGGCCTGGAAACTCGACGGCGCGCGATGGCCCTACGCTTTGGCGTGGCTGGGTGACATGCGGCTGGCCGTGCTGGTGACGGAAGTGAAGGAAGCCCTGCTGTTCGATCTGGCGGAAGCCGGCCGGCTGCTGATACCAGCTGGTGACACCTACATTCTCAACGCCGCCAACCAGGGTCCGATGGCGCACAGCCTCAGTCTGCCGCCCTATTACTCGAGCGGCGCCGCGGGTCTGCCACTACGGCCGCTTCTGCCGCTCTCGCTCAACTCCCTGGCGCGGTCCGGATCCACCGATCCGAATGCGCCGAGGATCGTCGATAGCGGCGCTTTGCAAACGGTCTGGCATCGCGTGTATCTGGAAGCGATTCTGCCGCCGCGCTGTGGCGTGACAGTTTGGCTAACCGCCTCTGACCAGCCTGGTGGAATCGCGGCCGCAGGCACAATCTGGTACCCGCATGTCTTCGGCGACGTGGACACCACGTCGATGCCGGAGGGGACGCCTGGGGGAGTGTGGCTGCCGTTCGCCACCGAAGTTCCATTTGCCGCGCCGATGCTCGGCGAAGACCCCATTGCCAACCGGCAAGGGCTATTCATGGCGTTGGTGCAGCGACCGCACACCACGGTTCGCAATTTGAGCGGGCGCTTCCTGGGCATTCGTGTGCAGATGACCGGGGATCGGCGCAGCACTCCGGAGATAGCGGCTTTGCGGGTGTGGGCGCCGCGTTTCTCGTACGTTAATAACTATCTGCCGGAGCTGTATCGCGAAGGCAAATTCAGTCCCGCGGCGGACCAGCCAGGCCCGAGCACGCGCCACGATTTCTTTGCGCGCTTCACGCACATCTTCGAATCGCAGATGACCGCGATCGAAGATCGCATCGCCAACGCCTATCTGCTGACGCGGCCGGAGGCGACACCCGATTCGGCGCTTGACTGGTTGGGTAGCTGGGTTGGGCTCAGCGCGACGGGCTATCCTCCCGACCGCAGGCGAGCGCGGCTTCTATTCGCTGCCGAACTCCACCGCAAGCGTGGCACCATAGGCGGAGTCGCACTCGCGATCGACCTGGCCACTAATGGGATGAATACGCGCGGGGCCGTAATCGTGATCGAAGATTTCCGCTTGCGCCACATCTTCGCCACGATCCTCGGCGCGGACCTGTCGATCTCGAATGATCCGCTGCTGCCGGGCTATTCCGCCAGCAGCAATTCGTTTGTGGGCGACACGCTTTTCCTGGGCGACCAGAAGAGCCGTGCGGAGATTCTCGCGCTGTTCTCCGCCAACCTTCCGAAGACGGTCGCCGAGCAACAGCAGGTGGACCTGGTATTCGATAGCCTGGCCAACCGGATGACGGTGTTCATCCACAACCAGGTGGAACAAGTCGACATCAATTTGATTAGTCGAATCGTGGAAGACGAGAAACCTGCGCACGTGGCGGCGACCATTCAGATCGCGACCGAGCCGTTCATGATTGGGCTGGCATCGCTGCTCGGAGTGAACACTTACATGGCACCCGAACTGCCGCGCAACCCCATCGTGTTGAATCAAAGTCGCGTGGGCCGCTACAACATGGTGATTCAGTCACCCAGCCTCGATCCGCGAATGGAGACATGACGATATGGCAACCGATGACCTAACCCTGACTCCCTCGCTCGCGCCGAACCGCGTGTTCTATTCCACCGGCCGCATGCTGGGCGTCGAAGATTTCCAGGCCGATCAGGACTATCACCGAGGTCGACTGGCTCGAGCGCTGCTGCAAGTCTACGGTTCCGGAACCGTGTCGGGCCTGATGGTGCAGTCCGATGGCAACCTGGAGCCAAAGAAGTTGGAAATTCAAGTTACGCCAGGGCTGGCGATCGACCGCATCGGCCGCATCCTCGATGTGCCCCGGACTGTCTGCATTGTGCTCAACGATTGGCTGACGTCGCAGTCGCAGGCGTGGCTGCAGCAGCAGAGCAACCCGATTCCCGGCCAAGCCTCCGTTGCCGATCTCAATGATGCGATTCACGATGGCGCCAATCTGATGGTCGACGTATTCGCCACCTTTGTATCTTGCACACGCGGCGTCACTCCGAATTTTGCGTCGCAGGACGATTACGACGCCACCGACGCCTTCTCGGCGAACCGGCTGCTCGATTCCTTCGCCATGCAACTGGTGCTGCGCACCGATGCCGTTCCACTGACTCCGGCCGATCCGTGGCTCACGGCGCCCGTTCCCGCGGCGGGAACCGGAGTGACTCCCGCGAATGTCGCTACCATCCAGGCGCTGCTGCTGCAATCTACCGCTGGTCCGGGAGCCAAGGCAATCGAATATCCGCCGGGGTTCGACGCATCGTCGGTGTTCCTGGCGCGGATGCTGATCGGCGCCACGGCCGGTGTCGCCGGAATGCCTCCCACGTGGAACTTGACCAAGATCTCGATCGATAATACTTCCCGCCTGTTTCTGTATCCGGCCGCGTTGATCGCGCGCCTGATCGGGCTGAGTTCGGGAGCGCACTAGGAGTAAGCCATGCCCAATTTCACACAAGGAAGCACCCGGGTAGCTCTGCAACAAGCGGACCTCAACGCCCAGAACAACGGCACGATTGTGCTGGACAGTCGCCGCACGCGGCCGCTCTGGTTCGACGGGCGCTTTCTGGCCGCCAAAGACCTGGAGCGGGAACAGGACTACTTCCTGCAGCGGCAGGCAGACCTGGGGCAGGCCGGAGGTTTCGGCGTCATGCACGGCCTCTTCGTCTCCCAGTCTCCCACCACCGGTCCCGTAAGCAATGCGGACACCGTGGTGATCAACGCCGGCGACGGCATTACTCCAGCCGGTGAGTTAGTCATGATCCCCACCGATCTGACCATCCGGCTGTCCGACCTGGCGGAAGAAGAGAATCTGGGTTTGCAGTTCGGCATCTCCACCATGCCGCAGCAGCCGCCGCGCACGCGCACCGGCTTGTACGTGATCGCCCTCCGCCCCGTGGAGTTCACTGCCAATCCCATCACGTCCTATCCCACCAGCATTCAGGGCTCGCGCACCACGCACGATGGCGATATCGTTGAAGCCACGGCCGTCTCGCTGGTGCCTTATCCAAACCCCATTAACAACTCCGACCCGACGCAGCAGCGGGCAATGTTGGCCCGCCAGATCTTCGTCTCGGGCAATGCCGGAACGCTCGCCGATTCACTGCTGCCGCTGGCCGTCGTCAGCCTGCAGCGTCGGCGCCATCCAGTGGGTGGATCCTTACCTGGTCCGGCGCGATACCGGCCCAGAGTACAGCGGCGTTCGCTTTGGCTTGACCGATCCAGCGGCGCAACAGGCATTTCTGCTGCAATACAACACGCAACTCCAGGCCGTAGTGGCCGCGCGCCAGAGCAATGGACTAGCTGGCAACTTCGCGGCGACCGACTATTTCGAGGCGCTGCCGCCCACTGGGCCGTTCCCGCTGGACGCCATCAGCACCAAGGATTTCTCGCAAGTCTTCTTTCCGCCACAGATGGATGTTCGGCTGAGCGTCATTCCTTCCGACGAATTGCCGGCCCTGGTGGAAGACGGCATGTCACTACCGCCCATCGATCTGACGCTGCCCTCCAACGCCTACGCGAATCTGGCGGTGTTCGCCCTCATCCCGGTGCCGCGCAATATGCTGGCGGCGCTGAAAAATACGCTTCCCGCGACTCCGCTGAATCCCACGCTGCCGCAGGTGATCGCGAACCGTTCGCCGCTGCAATTGCTGCGGCTGTTCCAGGGCACGGTCACCTTCACCACTCCGGCTTTGCTCACGAACACCGCTTGGGCCACCGCGATCGGGCAACAGAAGTACGGCTTTTACGTGCGACGGCGCAGCGAAGCGATCTACGTGGATTTCACCAGCGTGGGGTTGACCTCCTCGCAGAATCCCGTGGCTTTCGGCCAGAGCGTCACGTTTACGGCCACGGTCAGGCCCAGCAACGCCACCGGCACGATTCAGTTCAACGACGGGATCACCCCGCTGGGCGCGCCAGAGACGTTGAATAACGCGATCGCTACTATTACCGTTCCCAACTTATCGGTGGGGGCCCACCCCATTACCGCCGTATATAGTGGCGACGACAGCAATGCCGGCAGCACTTCCGCGACACTGAATGAAATCGTCTCCAACTCCACCGTGACGGTGACCTCATCGGCCGATCCTTCCACGCTGGGACAAACGGTGACGTTCACCGCCACGGCTACGCCAAACACGGCGACGGGTAACGTGCAGTTCCGCGATGGCGCCACCCTGCTGGGTTCGCCGGTCAATCTCACCGCGGCCAGTGCCACGCTGACCGTGCCTTCCACTGGCGTGAACGCTTTGTCGATTGGCGCGCATCCCATAGCGGCAGACTACAGCGGCGACCCAGGCAACGCTCCCGCCACCTCCACCGTGCTGACCCAGACCGTCACTCAGGCGCCGACCACAACGGTGTTGGTCTCTTCAGCCAATCCCGCGAACGTTGGGCAGGGAGTGAGCTTCACCGCGACCGTGACCGGATCGGTGGCCGGCGTCACGCCGACAGGGACCGTGCAATTTAAGGATCTCGCCACGCCGATCGGCACTGGCACATTGGCCGGAGGGCAGGCTGTGCTCGCTATTTCCACATTGCCGGCCGGCACTCACACCATCACTGCGGTCTACAACGGCGATGCCAACTATAAATCCAGCACCTCGCCTGCGGTGTCCGAAGTTATTAACACTATCGCATCGGGCGTCGTAGTGAGTTCGTCTCCGAATCCCTCCACATTCCAAAGCCCAGTGACGCTTTCGGCGACTGTGACACCCTCGACCGCAACCGGCACGATTCAGTTTATGGATGGCGCAGCGGCAGTAGGCGCATCGGTGCCGATAGCGGCTGGCAAGGCTCAACTTCTGGTAAGCACTCTAACAGTGGGCTCACACGTGATTACCGCGGTTTATAGTGGGGATGCGTCGGATAGCGGCAGCACCTCGGGTCCCACAACACAAGTCGTCAAACCGATACCTTCCACCATCGCTCTGTCCGCTGCTGCGAACCCCTCGCCAGTGGGTCAAACCGTCACCTTCACAGCGACCATCGCGCCGAATACGGCAACCGGCAATGTCCAGTTCTTCGATGGAACCAGCAGTCTGGGTTCGGCGCCTCTCAGCGCCGCGACCGCAGTCCTGAAAACCTCCACCCTCATGGTGGGCGACCATTCCATCACAGCGGTCTACAGCGGCGATACCAACGACGCGCCTTCCACTTCGAGCGCTGTGAAGGAGACCATCACTTCGCGATCCACCAGCACATCGATTGTGTCTTCGCAGAATCCTTCGCCGGTGGGGCAAGCAGTGACCTTTACCGCCACTGTCTCCCCGACGTCGGTCACTGGAGCAGTGAACTTCCTGGATGGAGTGACGTCGTTGGGGACCGCCAGCCTGAGCGGTGGCAGCGGCTCCGTCACTACATCTACCCTCACACTAGGTACCCACTCCATCACCGCGGTTTATGCGGGCGACGTGAACGATGCGGGTTCCACCTCTGCGCCTCTGACGCAGCAAATCAACCTCGCTACGGCAAGTGTGACGCTGGTTTCCTCGCTTGATCCGTCGCCCTTCGGTGCGGCGGTCACCTTCACTGCGACGGTCACTCCCGGCAACGCAACAGGAACCGTCCAATTCAAGGACGGAACGGCGAATCTGGGCGCCGCCGTGACCGTCACTGCCGGCAAGGCGCAATTGCCGGCCAACAATCTTTCGGTTGGCGCGCACCAAATCACCGCGGTCTACAGCGGCGACTCGGCCAATTCGGGCAATACATCGAACACCGTCACGCAAACCGTTACCCAGGCGAACACCGGCGTAACGGTAGCTTCATCGGCGCTTTCCGCTACATTTGGGGCAAACGTAACTTTCACTGCGACGGTTACTCCCTCCGCTGCGACAGGTTCGGTGCAGTTCAAGGATGGGACGGCGATCCTGGGAACGGGCTCTGTTTCCGCGGGACAAGCGACATTCGCCAGCAGCGCGCTGGCAGTCGGCGCGCACACCATCACTGCAACCTACACAGGCGACGTTAATTTCCTGACCAGCACTTCGCCCGGAATCACAGAGAACATCACGCAGACGGCCACCAGCGTGGTAGTGAACTCTTCGAAGAACCCTGTGCCCGTCGGTACGGTAATTACCCTGACGGCGACGGTGACGCCGAACAACGCCACGGGCTCCGTCCAGTTCAACGACGGAACAACTTCAGTAGGAACCGCCACTTTGAGTGGCGGCGTGGCCTCGATTCAGGATCAGAGTTTGACCACCGTCGGGGCGCACTCGATCACGGCAATCTACCAGGGCGACGCGAGTCACGCGAAGAGCACCTCACCGGTGTTTACTGAGAACGTCACTGCGGGCGCATCCACTACTACGCTGATCGCCAAACCGAGTACGACGACCGTGGGGCAGGGCGCCATCACTTTCGTTGCAACCGTTTCGCCGGCCACCGCCACCGGATTGGTTACCTTGTTGGACGGCATTCTCCCGCTCGCCCTACCGGCCGCGGTAAGCGGTGGAATCGCGAACTTCTCAGTGCCTTCGATGTCGGCCGGCTTGCATATCGTCACGGCCCTGTACAGCGGGGATAGCGCGCTGCAGGCCAGTTCCGGCAGCACCACAGTCACTGTCAATCCGTCCGGGTCCACCACCACCGTGACTTCCGCAAGGACGGTTGGAACTACTGCGGCTGTGCCCACTACGTTCACTGCGACCATTGCGCCCACGAATGCTACCGGCACGGTGACCTTCACTGCCAGCCCGGCGGGCCTCAGCAGCGGAGCCGTGCCAGTTACCAACGGGGTTGCGACATGGACCGTAGTGGTTCCGAATACTCTGCAAACAATTACCGCCGTCTATAGCGGCGACTCAGACCACTTAACCAGCACTGGCACCACTCGGGTAGGGGGATAGGCTCATATGGGTGCAACGATCATTCAGGATGCATTACCCGGCGAGGATCTGGTCGGCATCGAACCAGCGCTATTGCAGCAGGTCGATCCCGGTTGGTTGCACCGGCTCCATCTGTACCCCGGCCGGACCCTGACCGCGCCCGCGCTGCAGAGCGAGCAACTGTATCGCGCGGGCCGCATGGCCATCCTTGGTCAGTGCGTGACACAAGGCGTGGTGAAGGGCCTGGAACTGTCGGCGGACCTGACGAAGGCCGACCCCCTGCTGCAGTTGGCGCCGGGCTACGGTATCTCCGCAACGGGCGAGGATGTGAGCCTGTCCAGCATTCTGTCGACTACTCTCAGCCAGTTGCTAGTCATCGATGCGCAGACGGGCTCCTCGATTGCTCAGTTTGCGAACTACATCCAGGACGGCAGCCACAATAGCTACGCCGGTGTGCTACTGCTGCAACCCATCACCGGCCAGGTGAGCGGACAGATGGTGGACACGGGAACCGGCCCCATCGTGGTCTCAGGCAACCTGAACGCATCCTGCGACCAGGACCCCGAAGAGTACGCGTTTGAGGATTGGCAGATTGTGGACGGCGTCCGCCTGGTGATGGTGGCATGGCCTTACCGCCCCATGACACTGACGCTGCCATTCCCGAGTCCGGCGCAGACCTGGCGCAATCGGCTGGCTTACACCATTTTCAACGCGGAGATGACGCTGCCTTACGACCAGCGGCTGCCCTGGGACTTGCTTGGCGTTCCCGTCGCGCTGATGGGATTCGACAGCAGTTGGAAGCCTCAGTTCGTGGACCGCTCGGCGGTGGTCCGTGCCGGCGGTCAGCCGCGCAAGATCTACATCCTGCCAACGCTGACCGGTGGCGACCCGCCCTTTCAGGTACAACCCGCGCTTGCGCAAGCGCGCGTTCAGCAACTCTCCGAGCAACTCAGCACGCTGCTGGCGGGAGCCACGCCGCAGATCACCAACTTCGCGCAGGCCTTTTCGTTCCTGCCGCCTTGCGGCGTGCTGCCCGCCACGGTTCTTGATTTCAAGAAACATGTGACGCTGCTGTTTCCTCCCAACTGGACGCTCGAGGCGGGACCTATCCATCAGGAGGAGATCGAGACTGTTCTATTGGACGGCATGAAGTCTTTGCCGCTCGATGTGACACAGAACGAGTCCATACAGATTTTGGTTCCTCTGCCCGACTGTTCTTTCGATCCCCGCATTCTGCTCACCGAAATTGTGGACCCGGCTTTCCAGGACGCGGTAGACAATGCGCAGCAGAATCGCGACAGCGTGCTGCAGCATCGCAAGGCGATCCAAATTGAAGCCAATGCGCTGTCACAATCGCTCACTGGCACTTCGCAGCAGTCGCCGTACGAATTGGATAATGGACTGTCCACGCCGGAACTCGCCGGTCGCGATGCCCAGCTATATCTGCCGGCCGCCGCCGAGCAATTTGGAACGGTAACCACTCCCCTGGCGCAAGGCACGGATCGGGTCACGTGCGTGTCCAAGGACATTCAATCGCTGCTGACCACCTCGCAAAACTATCCTTACACGCTAACCCAGGACGCCAACGGAAACCCAATATCACTGACCCTGTTCTCGCAGGCCGATCTCGACGATATGACCGTCAACGGACTGCAGCACTTCATCGACCGGATCAACGCTAAGTTGTCAAACGCCAACGACCTGTTGGACCTGGCATTCCTCACCGCACAGAGCGACATCTACCGGTTCCGGCAATTCGTGTTGGGCGCAACCGATGCCACTCAGCTCGCGGTTTCGCCGATTGTGGCCAACATCGCGACGGGCGTCTCCGCCACGGCCACGGCCACGAACCTGCAGAACTACCTGGCCTCGCTGCTGCCCGCGAAAACAGCTGGCGCCACGCCTCCACCAACCACCACGACGCCTCCCCCGACAACAACGGGCGGCACCCTACAATTCAAATCGTTTACGCGTCAGGTGGCGGCGCCGGTGCGCCAGTTTACCGCGGTTCCGGTGGCGGCAAGCTTCGACACACAGTTGCTCGCTCCCAGCGCCGGTATAAAATCCACAGTCAACATCGCCGCGAAGACGGTGAATTTAGCGGCGGCCAAGTTTACGCCGCTGGTGCCCGGAACCGCGACACAGCCTGCCACCACGAGCGATGTATTGGGCGAATCGCCACTGCCCGGCGCACAGCTCAACGTGCGGACTCTGACCATCGCGGAGCGCCTCGCCAATCCGCCTTCGCAGGACGGGATCTTCTATCCGGTGGGCAATCGCGTGGCCCTGGTGCAACTGCTCGCCGATCTCGAAATCACCATCGACGACGTGGCGATTCTGGTGGATCAATGGCCGCCCACGCCTCCCGCGACCACTACCACATTGCCCCCAACGGCCGCCAGTACTGCTCCGCCGCCTGCGCCGGTGTTTCCGACGTTTCGGGATTTCCGGCTGAACTCCTCCGCCGTGCTGGCGGCCGTTCAGGCGCCCCTTATCAATGCGCCAACGAACAACGATCCCGACGAGGCGAGCCTGTTTTCCACCGGCATTCATGTGTTGGAGCAGCACTCGTCCCTGCTGCGCGCGATAGAAGCCCGCATCGCGCAGTACAACGATTTTCTGGCCCTCTGCAATGTCGCGCTGGGCAACCTCCAGAACGATTTGCCGCAGGCCCAGAAACTGCTGACGCAACTGGATAACGATCTGACGCAGGCCCGCCAGAACCTGGCCTTTACCACCACACTTCTCAATGACGAGGAGCAACGCGTGACCGGCGTGAACACGCAGCGCGCCCAGACTCTGGCGAACGTCCAGCTTGTGGTTTACACGCGCCCCCGCTCGCTCGATACCGATGCCGACGTTCCCAGCCGTCAGCTTGTGCCGGGTAACATCGCGAGCCCGGTGCCTAGTTGCCTGCAATCGTCGGTGGCGATTCCGCCCGAATTGCGCGAAGTGGTCTCGCTGCTGCGCGAGTCGCCGGTGAATTGGGCGCCTTCCATCCAGGCGCTGCTGAATAAGCTGGAGCGGCCCACCATTCTGCAGTCTCTGGCTGTGGATGCGCAGGCGCGGGCATCGATGCAGTTGCAAACTCCACTGCGCATCTCGTCCGCTGCATCCGAATCGGGAGTTTACGCGCCGGTAATCGCGGGGATCTTCAGCGCCAACCAACAGGCGGCGCGCTCCTATCAGACCCAGCGCTCGTTGTTTCAACCCGCCCAACTGACTACCCAGAGCTGGGCCTTGCAGGTGCAAACTCTGCAAACGAACATCGCCGTGGCCGATCTGATTGCGTCAGACGCCGTGCACGCGGAAGTGGTCAACGCCACTTCCCGCCTGATCCAGCAGGTGTCCGGAGTGGCCACCTGCATCTATGCGCGAGTGGGTCAGTTGCTGCCCATCGACAGGCTCGAATGGGCGGAATATCTTCGCGGCCCGGGACTCTCGGTGCAATTGCAGAACCTCGCGGTGCTGCCGAAATGGAACACTCTGGACTACATTACGCGGCAACAGATTCAGATGCTCGCCGACTGGCTGTTCCAGCAGATCGACATGTCGAACTCCAGCGCCGTCGGGTTCATGAGCGACGTGATCAGGGTCGCGATGCTGCTGGCCAGCGACGCTCCCGTCGATAGTGTGATCACCGGCGCTGTGACGTTGGCCACCACTCCGAAGGTAGGTGGCTTGATTACCCTGACGCTGCCTTCCGACCGCATCGCACACGGGATGTACGTGCAACTGTACAGCACTGCGGCGGCCGGCGCGCTGACGGCACAAGCCGTAGTCACCGATTTGGATAGCGTGAGTGTGCGCGCGACCATCACCCAGGTGTATTCGAACGCGGGCGCCCTGCAAGTGAACGATATTGCTCACTTCTCCGCCCAGCCGCCGCAAGCACTGGCGGTGCGCGCGTTCGATCTCTAGGCCCATGCGATCCGCGGCACGGTGGCAGATCGATGACCGAAGCAGCCGCCACGTGCGGCGCGCGCGGTTGTGCGTCGCTCCAGATACGCCGCCGCGCCGTCTGGCCGCGCGCCTTGAGGAAGCGCTGCGCCTAGCCTCTCTGCCGGGAGAAGACGAAGGCAGAGCCTACTTTTTTCAATACCTCCGAGTGAGTGGCTTGCCCGCCGATGGAGACCGCCAGGCGTGGCTCAACCAAATCCAGCGAGCTCTGGAAGAAGAAGCCGCCGCCGCTATTCACGGAGCCGATTCGCGCGCAGCGTTGGCTTCAGCCGTCTACTTTCGCAGCCGGGAAGAAGGTTTGGAGATTCTGCTGCGCCGTTTGGTGGAACGCCGTGCGGTTCGCGAGTGGTTCTGGCCGATGCTGATGAGTAGAGAGCAGCGGTCCGCTGCGAGTCCGGGAGCCCTGACGACTCCACTGGGACCGCACTCGGCGCCGCCCGTCGTAGAAGCGCTGCGCTCCACGGCGTCGGAATGGGTGGCTGTTGCTGCCGCGGTTTTTGCAACACCCCGTATCGATCCGGTGCGATTGCTGGAGACAATTCCAGACGTTGTGGCGCAGGAGTGGGTGCGGCAGATGGACGGCGGACGGCCCGTCCCAGCGCAAGCGAGGGCTACGGTGCCGATTCGTGCGCAGCATGGTCTGGGCGAGGTGCTTCGTGCTTTCGGATTCGAAAGTCCACGCGCGCTCTGGTTTGCGGCGTTGGCTGTCGTGCATGAGTCGCCAGTGGAAATGGCGGCCGGTGCGGTTCTGGAGCGCGCACGTGCCGCACTGCAGAGCCTGAACACGCCAACGCCGGTTACTCGCGCAGAGAGCGAGAAGGAAGGTGAGCCGGACGTCGTTCAGCTTACTCCTCCCGAGGAAGCGGGAGAGAAGCAGTCGGCGCGCGATGCCGATGCGGAGGTCAACACGCGTGACGCTGCGACTTCCATCCCGGCGGCGCACCCTGGAGCCGACGCGCCCTCCGGACGATACGCCACTCCCGATTATCGGATCCCAGAATCACGTGAAGCTGTCGTTGCCGCAGATCCCAACCAATCTGCGCCGTATGTGTGGCTGGTGGACGGCGCTCCCACGCGCGCAGCTGGCCTGTTCTTCCTCTTGAATGTTCTAGCCCGAATCGGCATGCCCGAAGCCATCGCATCGGGCTTGGCCTCGACTCCCGATCTTCTACCGCGCCTCCTGCTGAGCCTCGCCCGGCATTCCAAAATCGCGGCGGACGACCCTGTGACACTGTGGCTGGCCTCTCAGTTGGACAGCGACCCCGCGGATGGCACTGCCGTTCGTCGGGAAGTGCGTAAGTGGGCTGTGGCCGTGCGCCGTTGGTGCTGGCGGACTGGAAAAATCACAGCGCGCGAGATTGTCGCGCGGCAGGGGAGATTCATGGTGAATCGCGCCGACATCGATATTTCGCTGCCGCTCGATGAAGCCGACGTGCGCATACGCCGAATCGGGCTCGATCTCGATCCCGGTTGGCTGCCCTGGTTTGGCCGCGCGGTTCGTTTTCACTACTCGTATCAGCGGAGGTTCGATGCCTGAGAGCGCCAGTCTGTATTCCTGCGGATTGGCCGCGCTGGCAGCGTTTCTGCCCGACAAGTCAACTTCCGCGGAGGCCGCCTTTCTGCGCTCCCACGTCGCGGCTGTGGAGGCCGACGGCACGTGGCAAGGAGCGCTGGATCGAATTCTCGAGTCTGCCGGCCCCTCGGATGCGCCTATTTTGAAGCTGGCGGAGCAGCTTGCTCTGCGTCCTGTGGAGACGCTGGCGGTCACCCTCGCTGCCTCTGTGGAGTCCGATCTGATGTGCGGTCGCGCGGTCGCGCATCTACAGGCTCCGGTAGGCGGATCGCGTCCCACGCTCGGACTGCTGGCCGCGGCGTTCGCCGAACTCGAACCGGAGCGGAACATCATCGAATGTCTGCTCACGGGCAAAGCCGTAAAGACGGGGCTGCTCCAATTACTCAACGAGAGCGCGCCAGCGGTGGAGCGCGCCGTGTCGGTTCCCGGACCGCTCTGTCTGGCGTTGGGCGGTCAGGATGCCGCATGGCCAGGAACCAGACTGGGATCCGATAGCGTTCCCGAGGCGCCGCTGCCGGCTTCGTTTGTGGCGGAAGCCAAACGTCAGGCGCGCGCGTTGGCTGCCGCTTCGCCCAACGTACTGGTGTTGCGCAGCGGGTCAGGGGCGGAAGCGCGAGCGGTGGCGCGTGAGATTGCGACAGCGCTCGGCGGCCGGCCTTTGTTCGTCGAAATGGATCACCACGGTCACGCGGCAAAGGACTCAGCCGGGCTGGCCGGTGTGGGACCGCTGTTGCTCTTGCGCCAGTTGATTCCCGTATTCAGTTTCGAACTCGGCCCGGGAGATCGCAAGACCGTGCCCTCCACGCCTGGCTACACCGGGCCTGCGCTGGTTTTGTGCGGTCACGAGGGTAGCATCGAAGCCTACGGAGAGAGTCCGCCCTCTTGGACGATTGGCGTGCCCCGGCCGCAGGAGCGTCGGAAGCTCTGGAATCTCGCGATTGGCAGAGGGGAGCTCGCTACGCGGCTGGCTTCGGAATACCGCCACGGCAGCGGCCGGATCGCGCAACTCGGCCGCCGCATGCGCCAACGCTGCCTTTTAGAAGGCCGCACCAAGCCAGTCTTCGGCGATGTGGCGGCCGCCTCCTGGGCTGCCGAGGGTTCCGGTCTCGAAGCCCTGGCGCAGCCTCTCCGCGACCTGATTCCCGACGAGGCGCTGGTAACCGGCACGATACTCCGCGCCGAATTGTCTCGCTTGCTGCTGCGCTGCCGTTCGCGGGAAAGCCTCATTGAAGGTTTGGGCGCTTCCGCACTGGCTCGCTATCGCCCCGGCGTGCGCGCCTTGTTCACAGGCTCTTCGGGAACCGGCAAGACTCTCGCCGCGGGATGGCTGGCCACGCAATTGGGGCTGCCCCTCTACCGCGCCGACCTGGCATCGGTGACCAGCAAGTACATCGGCGAGACGGAAAAGAATCTTGCGCAACTGCTGGCACGCGCCGAAGAGGCCGGCATCCTTCTGCTGTTCGATGAAGCCGATTCGCTGTTCGGTAAACGCACCGAGGTGAAAGAATCGAACGACCGTTTCGCAAATGCGCAGACCAACTACCTGTTGCAGCGCATCGAGACTTTCGACGGTGTCGCGCTACTTACCAGTAATAGCCGCGCTCGATTTGACCCTGCCTTCTGCCGCCGCCTCGACATGATCATTGAGTTCCCCTTGCCAGGACCGGAAGAGCGCCGCCTGCTGTGGCTATCGCACCTGGGCGCGCATCACAGCCTGAATCCACGGGAACTGAACCAGATCGCGGCCGCGGCAGATCTGGCGGGCGGCCACATACGGAATGCCGTATTGACGGCTTCGGTGTTAGCGCAGCACAAACGCCGTCTCATTGAGTACGACGACATCTGCATTGGGTTGACGGACGAGTATCGCAAGCTGGGGCGCCAGGCGCCGCACGAATTGGCGAGGGATTTATGAGACGCCCCGACCTGATTCCAAAGTCGGAACCGCGCCGCGATCCGGCGGGCGGCAAGAATGCGCACCGCAGCGCGGGCGGCACGCGTGAAGGTGTGCCGCTGTTTCTCAAGGGCGTTGCAGGAAAGCGCGGACAGTCTCAGAAGAACGATCCCCTCGAGCAAGATGCTGACGAAGTGGCAGAAGCGGCGATGACGGCGGAATCCGAGGAAACCAGTAAGAAAACGACTGGCGCTTCCGTTCAGCACGCCATTGCGCCAGCGGGCGACATGCCTGTGGCCGATTCGGGATCGCCGTTGGATAGCGACATCCGCCGGCGTGTGGAGCCGGTAGTGGGCGCCGATCTGTCGAGCCTGCGCGTACATCAAGCCGGCGCAGACCGCCAATTAGCAGGCGGACTAGGCGCCAGGGCGTTCACGCACGGCAAAGATATCTGGATGGGGCCGCGCGAATCCAGCTCCGACACGAAACTGATGGCGCACGAAGCCGCCCACGTGGTACAGCAGGGCGCCGCTTCCGGTCCTCTGCCGCTTCAGAAGCAGGATGACCCGAATGCCACAACCGGAAGCGGGACTGCATCGGTGACCGGGACTGTGACGGACATGGCTACCTTCGTGAACAATCCGAAGATGGAAAAGGACACGAGTCTGCAAACCGAGCTCGATATGCTGAGCCGATACAAGCCGACAGTGGATGTCGGCGCGGTGGAATTCCAACTGATGACCACCACCCCCAGCTACGTGGGCACGGGACTCTTCGAAGAAGGCCGCTCTCACTGGGACGGAAACAAGCCGGTGATCGAACTGACGCAGGACAAGTACGACACCATCGCCAAGCACAATGCAGGAACGGGCGATATCACAGCGGTGCATGCAGTGGTGCGGATGGTGGGCCATGAACTGTATCACTTGTATCGCGACAAGACGGGCAACAAGAGCAATCCCCTGAAGCCCCTGTTCGATGCGGAGGCTTCTAAACGGATGGAGCAGATCCGGCAGAATTGGCTCAAGTTCGCCCAGGATCCGGGAGGCGCCAAGGAGCTGGGAATTCCCAAGGGCAAGACGGTCACCAAGTGGGAAGACATGCCGGAAGCGGAGCGCAAGAAGATCGAAGCCGGCGCTGTCGACACCCCGGTGATTCAGGGTTTGTTTGAGCGCACCGCCTACCTGGTGGAAGAGATCTACGATCGCATCGAAGAGATTTCCTACCTTCGCGTGGAACAGAAAGCAGAGGTCGGACCGAAACGGCCCTCTCAAGCAAGCGTCAGCGAAGTGGCGAACCTGGTGTATCGCCTGAGCACGGCGCTTGACCAAAGTGTGGGGAGCGATTTCATGACTCCCGAGCTTCTAGCCAAGACCAGAACGCAGATGCTCGAATTCCTGCGTAAACGGTATCCCCACAGCGCGAACCCGAGCCTGGATTCCTATGAGGTGATCTTCTATTTGAATGCCAAGGGAAGCGGCCTGGCGCCTCTCTATGACGACACTGGCAGTTTGATTTCCGTCACACCGCCAGAGGCGCGAGTGCCGTGAAAAACCGACTCAAATCCTAGGACCTATGTCGACGCTACTGGCAACCCAGCACCGGAAGCAGCGCTCTTCGAAACCCGAGCGTTCGTCCGGGAAAGGTCCTGCCGGCGAAGGATTAGGAACTCCCGCGGGATTGCCCGCATACTTGCAGGTTCAACACAAATGCGCCAAGTGTCAGGCTGAGGAAGAGGAACAGCCGCGGCAGACATCCACCGTGCAGCGAAAGTGCTCGTGCTGTGGGGGCGGCGCGTGCCACCACGACAAGCCCAAGGGCATACACCACTCGGCGGAAAAAGGCATCGCCGACGCCAGTCGTCCGCTTCCGCATATGGAGCGGATTCAGTCGTCCTTCGGACGCCACGACATTGGCGCAACGCGCGCGGCGGTCGGCGGCAGTGCGGCTGAGGCCAACAAAGAGATGGGTTCGCTGGCATACACGTCGGGTAATCGTATCGCTTTTTCGGACGAGCCCGATGTCAAGCTGGCGGCGCATGAAGCAGCGCACGTGGTGCAGCAGCGCAGCGGGGCCAAGCTTCCGGGCGGAGTGGGGAGGCCCGGCGATGAGTATGAGCAGCAGGCGGACGCTGCCGCGGAGATCACAGCGCGCGGCGGTTCAGCGGAGCACGTCCTCGATCGCAAGATCCCGGGCGGCGAGAGCGGTGCTCCGCCCGTAGTGCAGCACCGCCTGGATGTCACCGCCACGCGAGAATTCGAACCGCCGGTAGCTACAAGCCGCGATATCACTGGCGCTCGTCCAGCACCGGTGGGCGGGGCGGGGAAGGCTGCACCTGCTCCCAGCGGCGGAGCCAAGCCCGGCTCGCCGGAAACCGAAAAGAGCGGCGGGGAAGGTTCCGATGGCGCTCCGGGTGGCGGGAAAACTCCCGGGGCGGCCGGCGGACATGGCGGCGCAGCGGCGGCGGCCGGCCAACCGGGCCAAACTGCCGCAGCATCCAGCGGCGCTGCGACAGGCGGGCAAGCTGCGGCGCCTGCGCAGGCTCCGCCACAAGGAGGCGGCGCCGCTCCACAGCCGGCGCCCGCGACGCCTGCCGCTCCTCAGACCGGCGGTGGTGCTGCTCCATCGGGCGCCGGTGCCGCGGGACAAACTGCCGCTGCCCCTGCGGGCGGGGCTGCCGCGCCGGGTGGTTCACCGGCCTGCACGAATGCCACGCCGAAATGCTACAGCGTGCCCTCGGACCAGCCGGTGGAGGAACCCAAGGAGAAGCCTGCGAATCCTCCAGCGGGCGATGTGCAGGAGGAGACGAGCGCGGGCGACGAAGAGGATCTGCCCGAGCCCGACGATTGCCCGGCGCAGGAAGCCCAAGGCGGTGCTCCGGGAGCAGCCGCGGGAGGAGCGCATCCACCTGCGGGCGGGGCGTCGCCTGCGCCAGCGAGTGGTGGCGGAGCGCCGGCAAGCAGCGCCGTAACTCATCCAAGCACTGCCGCGGCTTCGGCAACAGACGGCGGCGCTACCCCGAGTACGCAGCCTGGACCTCCCGGTTCAGCACCGGCAGCGCCCGCTGGAGCGGACGCCGCCGGCGGAGCGGGCAGAGCCGGTGGTGGTGGCGGGGGTAAGTCGGGCGGAGGAGGCGGTCAGTCGCAGGGTGACGGCGGTCCCGAGGCGGCGGTCGCGTCAGTTGGTTCTCCGATGGATGGGGCCATCGCAATTAGCGAAGGGCAGCGCGCTTCAGCGGTCGCGGCGTACTCTGCGTCGAGCGGAGCGCTGGAAGCTGCGGCGGCCGGCAATGGCGCATTGCGCGGTGGAATCCGCTTCGCGCCCAGTTCGCAGGACAACACGCAGGACGCCGAGCGTCGGCAGGCGGCCTCCGCGCGCGCCGAAGAGTTCTTCAGCGGGGCAGCCGATCGAATCGATCAGGCCATCGCGATGGCCTCGCAGGGCGTGCCCGATCAGCTGGGCGCGGGAGCGGCCTCGGGCAAAGCGGAGATAGCCGCATCGGTGGAAGCTCAAAAGGCAGCCATCTCGGCATCTGTCGCCACGGCCCGCGGCTTGGCCCGCGTGGACGCCGCCAATGCGCGGCGGGGAGTCACGTCGCAGGCCGCTTCGTTCGTCGCCGGTGTGCAATCCGAGACCGCCGGCGCTATCGCCTCACTGACCGCCGGTCACGCTACAACCATGGGGCAGGTGGCCGCGCTCGAGACCACGACGCTCGCCAATGTGAATCAGATCTACGCCAGCGGCCGCCCGCAACTCGAATTGCTCGGCACCGCGATCGGCGGCGAGTGCACCGCGACCGGCGAACAGTTTGCCACTCAGTACGAGGGTTTCGCCCACTGCACCGAAAACGGCTTCTGGGATGGCGACCTATCCGAGCGTCGCGCAGACGCGCAGGCCAAAGCGGCACGCAAGACGGCGAAAGGCTACCACGACCGGCTGGTGGAATCGGCCAAGAAGCGCGCACGCGAGATTACCAAAGCCGGGCGCAAGAAGGATCGCTGCGCTGTAATTGCAGCCGGCAGAGCCGCTCGCGAGTCGCTGGATCAGCAGCTTTCGGCGCTCACCGCCGCGCTCGGAACCGCCCGCGATGCCGCCATTCAGCAGGCCGGCAGCACGCGCGATTCTCTCCTCTCGTCCATCGACAGCGGACTCGCGGCAACGCTGGCGCAGCTTGATCAGACGGAACACGATCAGCGCCAGGCGGCCGATGACACCGGCTACATGCAGCAGGTTTCGCAGGAGCAGCTTGCGCATGCCGGCTCGGCCGCGCTGCAGAACGCCGTCGCTGGCGCGGCCCGCAGTTTGCAAAGCACGCTGGCCGACGTGCAGGCTCGATTCGGCGCCGCCAATCCACCCGACGTCGCCACGCTCGATGGCGCATTGACGGAAGTCTCGCAGCGCATCAACGGCGCTATGGACAGCCTGCAGTCCAGCGTGGGCGGTGGCGCCGTTGCCATTGAGCAGCAACTCTCCGGCGCCGCCAGCGCGGGCCTCGCCGCCTTGAGCGCCGTCACCCAGAGCAGCTCCCAGATGGTGGGCACGGTGAGCAGCGGCTTCACGGCTTCCATGTCTGCTATTGCGGGCAAGGACAACTTCGCGGCGCAGCGCTCCGGTTTCGCCCAACAGACATCCAAGGCCACCGCGGACGGAATCGCGGCGCTGGGTCAGGCGGTCGGCGGCATGCGGACTTCCTGCGACACGGTCACAACCGAGGGTCAGAAGGGAGTCAAGCAGGCAGGCGTCGAGCTAGAGGCGAATCTCCGACAGGGCAAGCAGGGGATGGAATGCGAGATCGTGCGGCAGGCCGACGAAGCGGCGTCCCACGAAGCGCCGGCGTGGAAGATGCTGATCGCGATCCTGCTGGTCATCATCGTGATCGTGATTATCATTGCGGTCACGATCTTGACGGCCGGCATGGCGCTGGGGCCGCTGGCGATGATTGGCGCGGGAATCCTGATCGGCGCTGCGGTGGGCGCGGTGACATCCGGCCTGCTGGCCATTGCAGGCAATCTCTGGAGCAATCGAGAGTGGACCACGGGTGTGGGCCACGCAATCCTGGTGGGAGCCATCACCGGCGCGATCGGCGGCGGTATCGGCGCGGGAGTAGGCATCGCGTTCAAGGGCGCGTCCCTCGCGGTGCAGTATGGTGCGGCGATGGTCACCGCCGGCGTGCTCGACGCTGCCGGCCAATTCGTCATGGGAGGTTTCTCCTTCAAGCACTTCTCCTGGGCCAACCTGGGAATCACACTGCTGATTACGGCGTTGACACTGGGACTGGCACACAGCGTGGGCGGACCCAAGCCGCCCGGCGGCTCCCCTCCGCCTGGCGAAGAACCGCACATCGGATTTGGTCGCGAGCCCGCTGCACCCGCGCCCGGAGCGCCGCCCAAGCCCGAGCCGACCATCGGCTTTGGCCGTGAGCCTGCAGCGCCTGCGCCGGGAGCGCCGCCAAAGCCAGAGCCGACTATCGGGTTCGGTCGCGAGCCCGCTGCACCCGCGCCCGGAGCGCCGCCCAAGCCCGAGCCGACCATCGGCTTCGGCCGTGAGCCCGCAGCACCTGCGCCGGGAGCGCCGCCCAAGCCTGAGCCCACAATCGGTTTCGGCCGCGAGCCCGGGCCGCGACCCGCAGTGCCCGCCGGTCCGGATACCCCAGTCGTGAGCAATGTCGGTCCGCCGGCCGGACCTCGTGAAGTGGTGGTTGGCGCCGGAGGGGCCGGTTCTTCTGACGTCGCGGCTCCCCGTGCCATGGCCACCAACGAGCCTCCGGGATCTGGCGGCACAGGCAGGACCGGCACAGTCACTCCGGATCAGCCGGTGCCGGCTGTAACGCCGGGCGAAGACGTAGTTCCATCGATCAGACCCGTCGACGAGCCTCCCGCTCCGGCCGTAAAAGCGGCGGAGGAGACGACTACTCCGACCACGGAGGGTACGCCGGACACGCCACCTGCGGCGACTCCCGCGCCGGCCACGACGCCGCCGGAATCGTACTGGGTTCGCATGTCGGACGGACGGATCGTGGAATTCCCGGCCGGGCAAGTGCCGGGTACCCCCGGTCACGGCGAGAATGTTCTATTCCCGGATGGCAGCTACGGCCGTGTTGTGGGCAGAGGCGAAACCTTCCCCAATGTTACTGACGTTCAGGCCGGCGTACCCAAGCCTGCTACGCCGAATCGCGATCCCGCGCTGAACTGGGGCGATCCCACCAGCAAGCCCACATATGGACATACATTCGAGGGACACGGGGAAGGGCCCAAGGTAACGAATGCGCTCCGAGGTGAGGCCGGAGGCACCGGACAGCCGCAAGGCCAGTGGCTCGATAATGAGGCTGCGGCGCGACTCATCGATCCCCATCGGCAAGGAATGAGATGGGCGAAGGAAATCGACATTCCGGCTGGAGTAGGGCAGGTTATAATGCCTGATGGCACCATAGTCCCGGTCACGCGCGCACGATTAGTGCCCTCGCAATCGGGTGGCTTCAAGACTGCGTTCCCCATCCTGCCATGATCACTCTAGCCCTGCAGTATGACCTTTCGGCGTTGACGGCTCACCCCGATTGTGACTACGATCCTGCTCGCGACAACGAGATCGTCGGACTGTTGATTCACCTTTGCGGCGCGCTGCACGAGACGGGCGCTGCGCGGTTTTATGTGATTGCTTTCGATGATCGTCCGTGGCCCGTCAGCGTGCGCCGCGACCTTTCGGTGGTTCTGGAGCAGCTCTCTGGTGTCCTGGCTGCTCTGCGTTCTTCGGCGGACGAGTTCGAACTGGATTTCTTCGAGCAGGGGATTGAACGGAACCTTCTGTTTCACCGCACGCCTTCGAACTGGCTGACGGTGGAGTACAGTTCGAATCTCGACTGGAACCCGCCGCGGTCCGTCGAGAACATCGACGCTGCCGATCTGGAGCGGCAAATCGTCGAATTGGTGGAATCTTTCGTGCGGGCGGCTCAAGTGGTTTGTCCGGCGGCTGCCGGGAGCCCGGTTTTTCGCGAATGGCTGAATGGGCTTCACTTGCCCGATCCGTCGGCGGGGCTGCGAAGTGGTTCCCGCGCTCGCGGGCTCGACCTGGCCGGCTCCAATCTGGCAGGCCAGGATCTTTCGCGAATATCCGGCGACGAGCTTAATCTGCGCGGCGCGGATCTTACGGGCGCCAAGCTGTGCGAAAGCACGCTCACCGGCTGTCACCTGGACAACGCCCGGCTGGAGAATTCGGATTGGTCGGGCGCAACCCTGCGCCTCTGTGCGTTGGATGGCGCCCAGGGCTCCGGAGCGTCATTCCAGGGAGCCACCTTGGAGGATAGTACCGCGGAAGCCGCTGATTTTTCGCGGGCCAATTTACGCGATGCTCATCTGACGGAGACATCCTTTTCGCGGGCCGTATTGCGCGGGGCGGCTCTTGACGATGCTCAAGGCGACGGAGTGGAGTTTCGCGGCGCGGATCTGCGTGGCGCCACTCTCATTGGCGTGAGGTTTGAGGAAGGCGATTTCCGCGGAGCCGATTTGCGCGGCGCCGATCTGATGCGCGGACACTTCCATAGCGCCGACTTCCGCGGCGCCTTGTTGGCCGGCGCCAACTTCACGGACGCCGACTGCGAAGGCGCTTCGTTCGATGTGAACGAGGGGCGGAAAACCGGGCCGCAATCGGCAGCCGATCCCTTCGCAACCCTGCGTGACCTGTTAACAGCGGCGCCTTCTGAATTGCGGGAGCGTCTGCAACGGGTCACTAGTGCCCTCAGCCAGAACGAAACACCCGAGGAATGGAAGCCGTTTCTCGAGCCGTTGATGAAACTCACACAGGGCAATCCATCAATGGACGAGATCATTGCCGCCGTGCAGGCTGCTGCCGCCCACATCAATCCCAAGGATCTGCAGAGCTGGCTGGAGAAAAACAAGGATGCCGGTTAGCGGCAATGGCCATGGCAGCCGCAAGGCCCTCTCCATCGGCATGTGCACCTACGACGACTATGACGGTGTCTACTTCTCCGCCATGGCGCTCCGCCTCTATCACCCCGAGATAGCCGACGATACCGAGATTCTGGTGGTGGACAACCACCCCGACGGTCCCTGTGCCGCCGCCTTGAAAGCGCTCGAAACCTGGATTCCCTCCTACCGCTACATTCCTTTCGATCGCCTGCGAGGCACCGCCGCACGCAGTATGATTTTCCGCGAAGCCAATGCCGACTTCGTGTTGTGCATGGACTCGCACGTGATGTTCGCCCCTGGTTCGCTGCGCCAATTATTGGAATACTTTCAGACGCATCCAGATACACCCGATCTGTTGCAAGGGCCGCTCATCTACGACAACTTGCATTCGATCTCAACGCACATGAACCCCGTCTGGTCGGCCGGTATGTACGGAGTGTGGGCCACCGACGATCGGGCGCAGAATCCCGCGGCGCCGCCCTTCGAGATTCCCATGCAAGGACTGGGAGTTTTCGCCTGCCGCCAGGCCGCATGGCCGGGCTTCAATCCGCGTCTGAGAGGTTTCGGCGGCGAGGAGGGGTACATTCAGGAAAAATTCCGGCGCGCGGGCGGTCGCACGCTTTGTATGCCTTTTCTGCGCTGGATTCATCGCTTCGGCCGCCCTACGGGCGTTCCGTACGAGAATACGTGGCAGGACCGCATTCGCAACTACCTGATCATCGCCGGAGAATTGGGCATCGATCCCGCGCCCGCCGTCGAGCACTTCCGCGCCCACCTTGGACGTCCCACGGCTGACCCGATCGTGGCGTCGGTATGCGGCGAATTGAGCAATCCCTTTCACTTTTTCGACGCCATCTACTGTATCAATCGCGCCGAAGATACCGCGCGCTGGCAGGCCGTCTCGGCGCGATTTGCCCGCCTGGGGATCGGTCATCGGGTGCGCCGTTTCGAGGCCATCCCGAGTCAGCCAAATCTGCAAATTGGCCACAGCCTGTCGCACCGTGGCGTTGTGGAGGAAGCCAACCGGCAGGGATTGGCAAACGTGCTGGTATTCGAAGACGACGTCGTTTTTACCGACGACGCGCTGGACGGTCTCGAAACCGCCACGAGGGAATTACGCGGTCGCGAGTGGCAGATGCTCTATCTGGGCGCTTGCCGATGGAATCAGGAATACCCACCGGTTGATGGCTCCTCCCGACTTGCAAAGGCCGGCGCGGTTACCTGTCTGCACGCCGTGGCGTATCATCAAAGACTTTACAACCGTGTCTTAGCTGAAGTGCCTGCCGATTACGCATGTATGGATACATGGCTGCGAATGCATCACGGCATCGACCAATATTTTGCCTTCAAGCACAACGAAGGCAAATATCTCATGTCCCCGGTAATTGCCTCACAACCGAGTATTCAGGAATCCGAGTCTCCGGAAGTGCGCGCCCGCCTCTGGATGTAAGCTGGAGTTATTCCCCTTAGTACGATACTGCACGCTGGTTCAAAAGATAAATTGATACGCAGAGCACGTAGGTTCACACTAATGGGAAACAAATGTACACAGGGACGTGCATCTGGGTAATCGAGGAGGGTGACCGGCTTGCGCCGCGCGTTCGCAGCGAGTGCCCGGACATGCAGGTGACCGGAGTCCGTCGGGATCGCATTGCGGTAACCAACCAACTCCCCAATCTGGCCGTCATCGACGCAACCGAGCTTCCCTGGGCCTGCTCGTCGATACGCGAGATGCGCCACAGAAATCCAGCAGTGCCGGTCGTGATCGTCTCTCCCGGGCCGGCGCCGAACGTCTGCCTGACGATATCGACGACTTTGTGATCGCGCCCTTTCAGCCTGGCGAACTCCGCCTCCGTCTGGCTCGCCTCTCGGGTGAGGGCAGGGAAAAGCCTGTATTCGACGATGAGGCCTTTCGCCGGATTCGCGCCAGGTATCATCTGGACGTAGTGATTGGAGAGAGCGCCGCTCTGCGCGACGCCATTCTCAAGGTGCCGCGATTGGGAGCTTCCGAGGCCACCGTTCTGATCACGGGCGCGACCGGGACAGGCAAAGAATTGTTCGCCCGCGCGGTGCACTACGCCAGCGGACGGAGCGCGCGCCCGTTCGTTCCGGTAAACTGCGGCGCGCTGCCCGATACCCTGTTTGAGAACGAACTGTTTGGCCACGAAAAGGGCGCCTACACTGACGCATCCGCTGCCGGCTTCGGCCTGCTTAACCTGGCGGAAGGCGGCTCGCTCTTTTTGGACGAGGTGGATTCCCTGAGTCCCGCCAGCCAGGCCAAGTTATTGCGCGTGCTGCAGGACAGGGAGTATCGGCCGCTGGGAGCACAGCGTCCCATTAAGGCAAACGTTCGCATCATAGCCGCTGCCAACAGCCCGCTGGCCGACCGGGTGCTGGCCCGCGAGTTCCGCGCCGACCTTTATTACCGTCTGAATGTGTTGGTATTGAGTTTGCCTCCGCTGCTGGAGCGCAAGGAGGATATCCCGATTCTGGCCCGGCACTTCGTGGCGCGTTTTTCCAAGGAAGCACGGCGTCCCGCGCCCCGGTTGTCGGCAGAAGCATTGCGTCGTCTTACGGAATATAGCTGGCCGGGGAACATCCGGGAACTGGAGTCGGCCATCCAGCGGGCGTTGGTCCTGTCGGACGGGCCAGCCCTGGACGCCCATCTACTTGACCTGCCCGATTTGTGGGCGCCGTCGCCGGTAGCACCGCCGTCCGATTTGCCATTGGGCATCGAGGACGCGGTCCACCAATTTGAGCGGCAGTACCTGACGGACCTGCTTTCGGGCGTGGAAGGCAACGTCACGCATGCCGCCAGAATCGCGGGCAAGGATCGCAGAACCTTTCAGCGCATCCTGCGTCGCCACGGCATTGCCGGCCAGATTCCGGAACCCTCCTGCGGCACTGCCGCCGCAGTTTCTTCCGGTGACTGATTACTGACAGCAAGTTACAAACTGGTTCCTGATTTGCGATAGATCTTTCAGGTTTAGATTGAAAGATCCAGTGCAACGGGCGGAAGCGGATATCTTGCGTTACCTGCTGGCGCATCAGGATGCTCGCGACACTGTCGAGGGCATCGAGAAATGGTGGCTTCCCCAGGATCAACCCTATCGCAGGAGCGACATCGAAACCGCCCTGCGCAATCTTGAGGAACTGGGGTTGATTCGCGTTTGGCAATCCGCCTCGGCCCAGCCAATCTTCGGCCAGGGTGTCGCGGGTCGTGCCGCGCTCGAGGCGCGACTGCATAGTCTTGAGTAGCTGACCGGTCGCGATTGACTACCCTTTTGTGACAACGGTCAGC
The DNA here is from genome assembly GCA_963815475.1 of uncultured Solibacteraceae bacterium. Classification (GTDB taxonomy): domain Bacteria; phylum Acidobacteriota; class Terriglobia; order Bryobacterales; family Bryobacteraceae; genus Sulfopaludibacter. Next base: position 7,369,316 of record CAWFHD010000003.1, read on the forward strand.
GTCGCCGGCTTGAGACCCGGCGATACGGCTCTCACCTGGATCTGGCCGGCACTTGCGGTCGATTGCACGATCGCCAGGCACATGCCGTGGAACGCCTTCTTCTGTTTTCCCTTGAAGTCCTCCTCATTGGACATGTCGCCGTTGTCCACGCCAATCAGTCTGCCTTCACCCTGGACGCCGAATGAGATTTCATTGTCCGCGTCGGGATGGACGCGGCCCTGGGAATCGACGACCTTCACCGTGTAGTGCACCACGTCGCGGCGATCCGCGCGGATCGTATCGCGATCCGCGGTCAATTCGATGCTCGCCGGTTCGCCGGTGGTCGAGATTTCGTCGGTCGCCACGGTTTGGCCGCTCTTGGTTCCCACGGCGTGCAGCGTGCCGGGTTCGTAGGGCACGTCCCAGGACAGGTGCAGGTCGGAGGTGGTGCGCACGCCGTTCATGGCCTGAGGACCGTTTTGCCCATAGCGGCCCTGCATGCCGAACCGCGGGAACGCATAGCCCTTTATCCCCACCGATTTGCCGTTGAGAAACAGTTCGACGTTGTCGCAATTGGTGTAGCAGGCCACGGTAAGGAATTGGCCTTCGCGACCTTTCCAATTCCAGTGTGGGAACAGGTGGACCATGGGCTTGGCGGTCCACAGGCTCTGGTAGAAGTAGAAGCCGTCTTTGGGAAAGCCGCAGCTATCGATGCAGCCCGCGGTGGCGCCGCGGTTCGGCCAGAAGGACTCGCCCAGGTAGTCGATGCCTGTCCACATGAAGTCTCCGGCCACATAATCGTGGGTGCGGACGAATCGCCATAGCTCCTCGGTATCGAGTCCACGGAAACCCCTGCCGAACCCCCGGCCACCGCCCGCTCCGCCACGGCCCGGTCCTGCCACGGGCGCCACTGTTGGAGTAGCGGGCACGGCCGCTGCTTGCCCCGGCGCAGGAGGAAGCAAGCCTCGGTAGTCGCCGCGCGGTCCGCCCATGCCGCCGCTTTCAGTTCCGATCATCCGCCAGTTGGGATGCGCCGCCTTGTCCTCGGAGTAATACAACTCTCGGCGTTCGCGCCAGCGATCCGCGTAGTTGTAGCCGACCACGTCCAGCAGTCCCAGGAATTCCGCCGACGCTGCTTTCGGCTCGGCCGCGATCTGGTCACACCCGGCGGTAACGAAGCGCGTGGGATCCTCGCGATGGAAAATATCGAGCAGGTCACGCAGGATCTCCACTCCATGGCCGCTGACCTGATCGGGAATCTCATTGCCGCAGCTCCACAGCACTACCGACGGATGATTGCGATCACGCCGAACGAAATCGGTCACATCGCGTTCGTGCCACTCCGCGAAGTTCAGCGAGTATCCGTTGCCGCGCACCTGCCCTTTGCCGGCAATCCACTCGTCGAAGGCCTCGTTCATCACCAGGAAGCCCATCCGGTCGCACAGATCCAGAAACTCGGGCGCGGGTGGATTGTGGCTGGTGCGGATGGCGTTGCATCCCATCGCGCGCAGCAGTTCGAAACGGCGCTCCCACACGCGCTCGGGAACCGCGGCGCCCACCGAGCAGCCTTCATGATGCAGGCAGACTCCGTTGAGTTTGACATGCTCGCCATTGAGCAGGAATCCACGGTCGGCGTCGAACCGGGCTTCGCGGATGCCGAACGGCGTCTCGTATTCGTCTGCTACCTGCCCGCCCACGCTCACCGTGCTGCGTAGCTTAAACAGGTTGGGATCGTTGACGCTCCACAAGCTCGGCTGATTCACCGTCAACTGCTGCGCAAATTCGTACTCGCCGCTGGGAGCGATCTGCTGCGAGACTTCCTGAGACTGCACCACTTTGCCGTCGCGGTCGAGAATCGCGCTGGTGAGAAGGCAGGCCGCGGTGGAGTTCCGGTCGTTGCGAACCCGAGTCTTCACGTTGACGGTGGCGCCCTCCTTTGTCACTCTTGGTGTGGTCACAAAGACGCCCCACTGCGCCACATGCGTAGCGTTGACCGCTGTCAGCCAGGTGTGCCGGTAGATGCCGGAGCCGGTATACCAGCGAGAACTGGGCTGACGCAAGTTGTCCACCTTCACGGCGACCACGTTGTCGCCGTTCCGGTTCAAGTGTGGCGTGAGGTCGTAGGCGAAGGTGATGTACCCGAATGGCCGCTTACCGAGGTAGTGCCCGTTGACCCAGACCTCGCTATTCTGATACACGCCATCGAACTCGACGCTGATCTTGCGGTCTCCATACGACGCAGGCGCGCGAAAATGCTTTCGATACCAGCCGATTCCCGTGGGTGCATTGGCGCCCGCGCCGCCGCTCGGCTCGTTCTGCGCGAAGGGTCCTTCGATGCTCCAGTCGTGTGGCAGATCGAGGCCGCGCCAGTTTGCGTCGGCAAAACCCAGCAACTGTGCGCCCTCGGCATCTCCCTTGAAGAACCTCCAGCCGACGTCGAAGGAGTCGCGGATGCGTGCTAGCGCGCCGGCCTGTGGCGCGCCCGACTGTGCGGCGGAAGCCACGGCTGCCACTACCGCCCCTGCTCCCAGCGCCTGCCCCAACAGACTTCGGCGGGTGATGGAGTCGTTTGGATTGCTCACAACTTCCTCCTTTGAATTGCTTAGCGGGTAACGGTCAACACGTACCACGTCGTGACCGGATCGCCTACCGCGATTTCCCACCCGGCAGGAGTCTTCCGTGCGGAAATGGGAGTGCCGATGGGCTTGCCCGAGCCATCGAGCGCCGTGGCTTTCACGGTCTTGGCGCCTTCGATATTGCGCAGCGTTACTGTGCCGCTCACCGGTTCGATCAACGTCGGAGAGCCGCCCTGGTTGGCGAGCCTGGTGCGTGCGTCGTTCCATTTCTGGCCGGTATTGGCCACGCGCGACCCGGTAGTGAGGAGCATTTTCTCCGAGCGGGCCAGCGCCTTATCGTCCATGGAGACGAGTACGATGGTGGCGAAGTTGTTCGTGATGTCGGCGCCAAGATTTTTGAGCGTCTTGTGATTTGCCTGGATGAAACCGATGAGGGCCTGAGCCCGGTCGGTCTCCACCGTCACCAGCCCCGTCTTCGCTTCCGAACTGTACCAGGCGAGTTCCTTCGTATCCGAGACGATGGGGTTGGCATATGGCGACGTGATCTTCGCGGTGGGCGGGCCGTTCAGCGATTTGATACGAACCGCATGTTCCAGTGGCAGGGACAACGGGAATCCGGGAGTGAAATAGGGTTGTTCGCTGCGCGGCAGCAAGCGCGCTTCCATCACCTGCTCTTTGGAGTATGTCCGCTCCAGGGTCTGGCGCGCCGGGTGAACATCGCCGCGGAGAAACATCAGCGCTCCCGCGGCCATCTCGGTCATGCGCACGGGATCGAGCGAGATATCGAATGGATCGCCGACGTATGGCTTCCACTCCGGATCGCGCTTCGGCTCGAAGGTGTACTGGATGATCATGTCCCAATCCTGGAAGCCCGCGTAGGCCGCCAGAATGGGAATTCCCTCGCTGGCATACTCGTTGGGGAACGGATGGTTGGTTTCGCTGACCGTGTACGGCTTGCCGGCGAAGGCCGTCCGCGAAAGCTGCACCACGGTGGAGTGCAGCGGATCGTTGACCATCGGCTGATTCAAAACGCCGACATATTCATTCCAGTAGATGTGGCCATCCAGAACATCCAGTTTCGAGAGGCTGGTGAGCATGGAATACGAAGGACCGCTATGACCATGGTCGGCGGTTCCGATGATCGGCTGGCGAACGCCCAGGCCTCGCAGATAGCCCGACATGTCCTGGTAAAACCGATTTTCCAGGTCCATGAAGAACGCCATTTCGGCGTTGTACCTTACCTTAGGAGCCGACGCCGCTTCGTTGCCCTTCAAGCGGGGAATCGGCGCGTCGGCCGCCACACCAGGGGCTGCTCGGATCTCCTGCAGTTGCTCGGCGCTGTATCGCTGCTTCAACCACGCGTTGTACTGGTCGGTAAGCTCCTCGTCGTAAAACGGCACTCGGGATGTGAATCCGATGCCAATGCCGTTCTCATTCAAAATCTCGACTATTGCGATGGCGGGTTCGTTGCGATACTCGGTTCCCGTGTAGGGATTGACGTGGGTGAGCAGGTTCTTGGCGTACTCCTTTTCCAGTTCGATCAGGCGCATATCGAACAGCGTCATGCCCTTGCCCCACTGGATCTGGTTGTAGCCGGCAACGCCGTCTCCCTCTTTGTAGGAGCGGCCTACATTGAGGTTGAGATCCATGTAAATGCCGCGCTTCTTCAATTCCGCGACCAGGAAGTCGAGGCGATCGAGCTGCTGCGCATCGAAGGAGCGGCTATCGTTCTTGGAGGAATCGACAATGCCTCGCGGCGCCGGCAGATCGAGGAAATGCAGGCGCACGATGTTCACGCCGAAGCGCGCCAGCGTGGCTGCCCACATCGGCGTATCTTCCTTCGGCGGAAGCTCGACGGACCCACGGCTCCAGTCCGTGAGGTGTACTCCCCAGAAGCGGATCCGCTGGCCGTTCGGTTGGACCAGATGACCGCCCTGAATACGGATGTAGCCGTCCTTGCCGGCGGGGGCATCGTGCAGAAACGAGACGTCGGCGGGCGAGGTTGTGGCCGCACGATGATCGATTACGTAAGGCTTGAGGCGGCTATCGTCCCATGGGGTCTGGGCTGCACAGGTCAAGGGAAGCGCGATCAATGCAGCAACGAGGGGCATCTGCGACTTGACAGACATTTTGCACCCAATGATAGCGCGCGGTGCAGGACGCGTGATCCCTCTTAAGTAGGATCGGAGCAGGGCAGGGAAGTTGCTAAAATTGACGGGATTCCGTGCGCTCGAAGAGTCGGATCCTTTTCTGGTGCTTCTCCATCTGGCTAGTGCCTGCCGCGCCCGTGCGCGCTTTCCAGCCGGATCGAACCATGCTGCGTCAGATGTTCGAAGAGGCGCTGAAGCGGCGGACCCAGGAGTACGGCCGCAACGACTCTCACACAGCACAGGCATCGCGCGATCTCGGACTGTTCCTGCAGCGCAACGGCGATCGCGCAGGGGCACGGCGGGTTATGACCGAAACGGTCGCGATCGATGACGCGGTGTTAGGCAAGAGCGACCCGCAGACGCTGGAGGACGTTTCCGCCCTGGCCGCAGTTTCGCCGCCGGCCGTTGCTGCGCCGTTGCTTCAGCGCGCCGCGGAATCGCCGGATGCCACCGTGGCGGGCCCGGCATTGTCTACCCTGGCGGACTTGCGCTCTGCCGCCGGTGATCGTGCCGGAGCCGCCGTGTACCTGCGGCGCGCGCTCGAAAAGGCCGAGGCCGCGGACGGCAAAGACGGGATGATTGTGGCATTGATCCTGAATGCGCTGGCTCTGGATGTGGAACCGAAGGTTGGCGTAACGTATCTGGAGCGGGCACTAAAGATCGACCGGTCGTTATTGGGTGAGCGAGACCCGGCCACGATTCTCACGGAAGAGAATTTGTCGAAGGTGTTGCTGGCTGCGGGACGAGTGGACGATTCCGTCGACATGGCGCGCGCCGCGCTTGCAGCATCGGAGGCAGCGATTGGCCCGAACGATGCGCGCACCCGAAAATGCGCCAGAGAATTGGCGGCCCTACTGCGCCAAACCGGTAAGATCTCGGAAGCGGCGGCGTTAGAGCGAAAGTTTAGCGTAGCGCCTGTGCGCTAACCGGCACGAGTGGATTGCCGGGCGCATAGATGGCGATGCGGTGATTCGCGAACGCGAGATTCGGTCCATCGGGGATAAGCGGCATGTGGCAGGTTACGCAGGCTTGCCCCGCCACTTGCTGCCGATGCACCTTACTGGCGTGGCAAGATTGGCAGCGCGCATCATAGGACACGGCGTTCTGCTCCACCTGCTGGTGCGGATTGTGGCAGGTGATGCAATTCAGGCGGCCCTTGCTGCGAAGGAAGCAGGCGCTGGCGGCCAATCGAACCGGCTGGTCCCTGGAGTTGCGCGGATCACGCAGGTCGGTAATCTCTTCGCCGCTTTCAGAATCGCTGCGGTGGCACTGCCCGCAGAAGCGATTCGTGCCCACCGCGGTCAGTTGTGCCGGAGTGTGAAGACGGTTGTGGGCTGGGTCGCCAACGTGCGCCGCTCCTGGACCATGGCAGACTTCGCAGCGCACTCCAAGCTCGTGAGGAATCACCGCATCGTCCTTGCCTAACGACAGCGGGCCGGTAGAATGGCAGGCGAAGCAACTCATGATGCGCGCGGCCGGATCGAAAGTGCGGAAGACCACGCCCTTCTCGCTGTGCTGGCCCGGTGTGATCGCGTCGCCGTTGAGAGATCGGTACCAGGTGAGGCCGTCTTCGCGATAAGACTCGTGATCGACTCTGGTGACAAACGTGATCGCCTGGAGACCCGCGCCGAAGGCCCAATCCCCGCGCTGAGAAGGGGAGGATGGCGCCAGCGCGTGGGCGTGTGAGGTCTTGGACTGCGATACAAAGTTTGCCGCATGGCAAGGGCGGCAGGCTTCGGCGCCTGCATAACCGCCGGGGACGGCGGCGAGCGTGCTGGAAATCCAAAGGGCTGACAGGGCGGCGAAGCGCATCGTGAACAACCCATCATAAACGCCAAAAGGTCCGGCGCGATGGCCGGACCCTTTGGCGATGCTTCACTCTCTTGGTTCAGAATCGGATGCGCGCCACGAGCTGACCGTTCCGCTGGCCGCCCAGGTTGCTGGTAGAGCCGATCGAGTAGTAACCGAACCCGCTGATGGCGCCGGTCCCGTTGTTCACGGTGGTAGCCTGGGTCGGATTGCTGGTGCTGGGATTGCCCAGGTTCACGCGGTTGAACACGTTGAAGAACTCCGCGCGCACATTCAGCGACACCCGCTCCTTAATCCGGAACGTGCGACCCAGGTTCATGTTTTCGTTGACCTGATGCGGTCCCCGGTAATCGTTGTAATAGCCGGAGCCAGGGCTGATGGTGCCGGCAGCCACATCCACCCAGGCCGCCGGATTGAGGACCCGCTGATTGATGTTGTTGGGATCGATGCAGCGGCAGTCGATATTCGTCAGGTATAGGGGCACGCCGGGAACCCGCATCATGGGCGTTCCCGATTCGAACGTATAGGTGGCCCATTTGCTGAGCTGCGATTGAGGCGCAGCGATCAGGCCGCCACTGGCATAGCGTAGCGTGGCTCCCCACGTCCAGTCGCCCACAATCGAGCGAACCAGTTTGTTGGACGTCAGTTTGGGCGTAGTGTACGTAATCGCTGAGACAAAGATGTGGGGATAGTCGTTCGAATCGAGCCCCTTCTGAATGGCGCGGTTGTATGGGTCGGCATTGATGTAGCCGCCGATATTCTCGGTCTTGGAGAACGTATAGTTGGCGCTAACATCCAGGCCGTGTGAAATGCGCTTGAGGAATTTCACCTGCAGCGAGTCGTAGTAGCTGTCGCCTTGATTGACGAATTCGGCCTGAAGGTTGCTGTTGTATTCAGGGAACGGGCGCAAGGCTTGTGCGACGGTCGCGCTGGTCGGGAAGCTGGCATACGGAAGTTGGATGCCTGCCGCCTTGGCGGTGGCCGACCCGATTGTCGAAGTGAGCAGCGTGCGGGTGGCCGGGTTGGTGAGGTCGAGACCTAGGGCCTGCAGCCGGGCCGGCGTAATCGCATTCAGGCTGACCAAGCCATTCGAAGGCTCCCAGACACCGCGGTTGCCAACATAAGCCGCTTCAATCGACATGTCTCTCGACAACTGGTGCTGCAGCGCGATGTTCCACTGATTTACGCGGGCGGGCCGCCCGGCGCCGGGATCGTTATACAGGCCGCCCCAAACGCTTGAGAATGTATTCAACTGGCCGGGGGTAGTATTCACTCCCGGGTTTAAGTTCAACGTGCTCAGAGAAGCGGGATTGTAGACGATCCCGTTCTGCAACTGAGAGGAAACCAAGCCGAAGGCGGGCGCGGAAGTCTGAACCGAATTGATTCCCAACCCGTTCAGCGAGTATCCGCCATTGAGGTATGCCCAACTGTCGCCTGCGCTGTAGCTGATGCCCCAGCCGGCGCGGATGACGGTGTCCTTGGCGATCTGATAAGCCACGCTGAGCCGCGGCCCAATCGCGAAATTGTAAGTCTTCGAGAATTCGCAGTTGCACCGGCCCGCGCCGTAGCCTGCGAAGATGAACCCGCCCGGCAGGTTGCCGGCGTTGGGGTTCGGTGTGTTGATTCCAACCTCGGACTGTCTGTCCCACAGCTCATGTCCCAGGGGCACACGGTCCCAGCGCAGACCAATCTCCACGGTCAGTTTCGATGTGACCTTGTACGTATCCTGGAAATACAAGCCCTGCGTAATTCGGCGGAGTTGCGTATCTTTCGGCGGGTTGACTGTAGTGGAATTCACGGCGCCCAGCAGGAAGCTGGCGTACCCGCTTCCTATGGAACCGCTGGCCGTTCCGCTGCCTATAGTCGTAGTGCCGAGATAGGGTGGCGCCGTCTGCGCACCGTTGAAGGCATAAACCCCCTGCGCTCCCTGGAGGTTTTCATCGCTGTAGACATCCTGCTTGAATTCGAAGCCGGACTTGAAGCTATGCTTACCGCGGATCCAACTCCAACTGCCCGTGATAGACGCGAGATCGGTGGTCTGGTGATCGGCCGTGGTTGGACCAAAGCCCGTGTTGCCCGAGGCCGAGAGGCCACCTTCGTTGTTGAAGCTCAAACCGGAGATCGCCGGGAAGCCCACTCCGGTCGCGCTGCCCACCAGACCCAGTTGGCCCTTCGCGTCGTAAGTCAGCACGCCTTCGGGTGAGCTGTCTGGATTGTGGAAGCGGTAAAATCCGAAGCCCAGGTGCGCCAGCATCGTCGGCGAAATCGTGTGGTCCAGGTTAAACCGGTACTGGTTGCCTCCCACAATCTTCGGCCTCGAAGACGTCAGCGGAATGGGCAAGCCGTCCGGATTGGCGATCTGATTGGTGGATTGATTCGTCCAGAAGAAATTGGTTTTTGTGTTCGGGCCGAAATCCTGATCGATTTTCAGGCTCGGGATTTGCTGCTGCGTATTCGTGACAATGTCGGGAACCCAGTTCAACGTGGTCTGGTTGCCCACCGCTGCCGGTATCAACGCCTGGATCTTGAGGGCCACTGGATCCAGCCGCGACATGGGGATCACATTGTTCGGGAAGGGCGTGCGAGTCAACCGGCCAGCGGCGTCCGTGAAGTTACTGAGCGGATCGAAAATCTGATTCTGCAGGTAGGTGTTCCCGCTCGTCGGGTCGGTAAGACTGATGCTCGGACCGGTGCAGTTGGTCGACGTGGCGAACAACGCGCAGCTAAAATCGCCATTGCGATAGGCGTTGGTAGGCACCGTTCCAGTCTGAGCCGTGGATGCCTGATTGTTGCCGAACCGTTCCAGATTGAAAAAGAAGAAAGTGTGATTCTTTCCGTTGTAGATTTTGGGAATCCAGACCGGGCCGCCGATGGTGAAGCCATAGTCGTTCTTCCGGTCTCTGTCTAACAGATGATTGTAGGGATGGCGCGCGTCGAGCACCTCATTGGCCCACTCTTCGTAGACCGAGCCATGCAACTGGTTGGTGCCGCTCTTCGTAGTGAAGTTGTATAAGCCGCCCATCACCTGGCCGAATTCGGCCGAGAAATTCGAGGACTGCACGGCGAACTCGGTGATGGCTTCCACGGATGCAGCCGCAACGGTGCTGGTCCAAGCCGTGTCGTTGTTGCTGGTGGAATCCTGACCTTCCAGGTAGACCTTGAAATTGCTGCCTGGCAGGCCGTTCACTTCGGAGTTCGCGGATGTCCCCGCCACGCCTGGCGCCAGATACGTGAAGCTCAACCAGTTTCGGATGCCGCCGCCCGCCGCTCCGCCGCCACCGAAGTTGATCGGGAGGTCATTGACCTTTTGTCCGCTGATATTCATGCTCTGTTCGGCGTTGTCCGTTTTGAGCAGTTCAGCCGACGCCGTGATGGTGATGGTCTCCGACGTTTGACCGACTTCCAGCGCTACGTCGACTTTGACCGTGGTATCCAGAAGCACTTCGACGCCGTTTTCGGTGAACGTCTTGAAACCTGGCGCAGATACCGTCACGGTATATTTGCCGCTGGGCACCGATGTGATAGTGAAACTGCCGGTGCTGCTGGTAGTCGTATTGAAAGAGTTCCCGTTGTCCAGGTTTCGGACCGCCACTTTCGCTCCGGCAACTGCGGCCGTGGATGGATCGGTAACTGAACCCGTAATGGTTCCACGATCGCTCTGCGCGAACGCGGAGATGGTGAGTAACAGACTGGCAATTACCAGCTTAGAGAAACACGTCCACTTTGACGCCGTCTCCCTGGTTGCGTCGTATTTCGGTACCCCTCGCATAAAGACCCCCCTTTTCGACACGGAAATTGGATAACAGATTGTAGAGCGTGAATGCCCGATTGAAATCCACCTAAAGTAGGATCGCAGACAATCAGCGGTGCAGGTCCGCCACGGCTTGGTACATGGGCAGGACACGCACTTCCGCCAGCTTTGCGACCTGGCTTCCGGGCGCGATCGCAGGTTTGGCATCGCTTGCCAGGTAGATGGGTGCGTCGGCCCGGAGAGGGAGGATTTGCAGATCCAGCCCCTGCTTCAGGTCGGCGGGCGAAATTCCCCGCAGGCCGATCTCCCAAGGCGCGCCGTGATAGAAATCGTCAGTGACCAGCCGTCCGCCGGCGTAAATCCGCGCCACATCGCCCTGGTATGCGATGCGCAGCAACACCTCGCCTACTGCCGCTGATTTTACATCTGGAACGTGGATGGACCAGCGGGCGGCGGTATCGAAGGCCGATTCTTCGGGTGCTTTGGCCACTTCGTCGCCCATCCGCACGGCGCCGGCTTGTCCAGCTTCGCGCACCACGTGGATCTCCGGGTCCACCTGGATCGGCTCCACTGCGGCTGCGTAACTCCGGAAAACTCCCTCGCTGCCGGAGCGATGGAACCCTGCGAGTTTCTGCTCGACATCGGGGAAGATCCCAAACTTCAACTTGGAGGGGTCAGTAGAACTCAGATGCACGTGATCGCCCTCGAAGTACACATCGGCCTGCGAGTAGACTAAGCGGTAGCGACCGCTCAGCGAGGCCTTCCAGATGTCGCGTGCCTGATCGCGCGAAAGCACCAGGATTTGCGTGCGGCGGCCATCTTTGTGGCGGATTTCGATGGCGGTGGTCAGTCCCGGAGTTAGGCTGTCCACTACTACGTGGCTGCCTTCGCGGACAACGTGCGCGCCGGCGGCCTCGATGGAGGCGTCCCCTCGGCTCTCGAAAACGAATTCCGGCGCGATTCCCGGCCACGCCATGAAGAGATACGTGTCGGGATCGCTCAAACGCGAGAGCGGCTGCGCCGTGGCATGGGTAAGCACGGTGCCGCCCAGTTGCAAATTCACCGGCCAGAAGGTGTACGCTCCTGCAGGGATGTCTATAGGCCGTCGCGGAATGTCGACTATTCCCGAGGCCAGCTTCAATTGAACCTGAACGGCCTTCTGCACCGGTAGGGGGTGATCCTTCTGATAGTTATTCAGGAAGACGAAGCCGCTTTTCGAGTCGGACCGCACGGCCACTCGCGGCGTTTCGCGATCCTGCTTGCTGCTTGGCATGCGGTCGGGGAAATAAGCGGTCATCGGCGTCAATGCCGGTCCGAATTCGCTCAGGAACATGTGAATGATCTTCAGATCGCGAAATGAAGCGTGCATCTGCCCGAACTCACCCAGCGGCGCCTGAAAATCATATGACTTCACCGGCAGGTCCTGCGGATATCCAGTGGCTTGAGATTCCTGCAGCGTGGTCGCCTTGCCATCGGGATTGGTCCCGCCATGAAACATGTAATAGCCGTAGAGGGTGACGCCCGAGCCCAACTTCGCCACGTCAATGGCGGCGATGTCATCGGCGCTTATCAGCGGCCGCCGATGATACGCCACTTCCATGCCGCCCCCCATTTCCGCGGTGAAGAACGGGTAGGGCGTGAACCTCGCGTCGATCTCCGGCCGCTTGGAACAGAGATCGTCTCCCACGTTTTCGTCGGCGCGAAGTGCGGAAAAGAAATATAGCGGACTGGGAGGCAGCGGCGCCATCGGCCTGTACCAGAAGCCATCCGGATAGCCGCCGAATACCGGGATCACGCCGCGCGACGGAATCGCGGCGTCGTCCCAGCCGGTGATGGAAAAGAAGGGCGCGTCCATCCCGGCCGTCCGAGCCATTTTCAGCAGCATGAGAATGTGGCCTTCGCCTTTACCCGGACCGCGGGAATGATACTCGTTCTCGATCTGTACTCCGATAATCGGGCCGCCGTCCTTCCAGAAAAGTCCCGTCAACTGCCGTCCGATTTCGCCATAAAACCGTTGCACGTATCGAAGATATTCCGGGTCGTCCTCGCGAGTCTTCGCCTTGCGCAGCAGCCAGTCGGGCAGACCGCCATTGCGCACCTCGCCGTGATCCCAAGGTCCCACGCGCGCCCACACATACATCCCATGCTTGCCTGCGAGTGCGATGAAGCGATGCAAGTCGCGCCGGCCGGACCAATCGAACTGACCTTCGATCTCCTCGTGGTGAATCCAGAAAATGTAGGTAGAGAGAATGCGGACCCCTCCCGCCTTCATCTTGAGGATTTCCTGTTCCCAGTTCTCCTCCGGATAGCGGGAGTATTGAAACTCGCCCATCACCGGAAACCAGGGCTTGCCATCCAGCATCATGTAGCGGCTGTTGACGGCGAGCACATGACCATCGGGAGAGCGCCCGCCCGTTGCAAAAGAGAGCGGCTGCGGGGGTGCCGCGGCCCGGCTGGCATCGACCACTACAACGCCGTGAGCGATTGCGAAAGGGATGGCGAGAGCTGCCATGGAGCGGACTGCGGCGAGAGCATTCATGGGTCGGCCGATTCCCGAGTCTAACAGCGACGCCTCGCCGCGCCATCCAACTTAGGTTGGATCGAGAACGGGAATCGGGCGATCTACAAATGCTCCAGCCCGCGCTGCAATGCGGCGATCACTGCTTGCGTGCGGTCGGTAACCCCAAGACGCTCGAGAATCACGCTGACGTGGCACTTCACCGTCGCTTCGGTGATCTTCAATGCTCCGCCGATATCCTTATTACTTTTGCCCTGCACCATGAGTGAGAGCACCTCGCGCTCGCGCGGGCTCAAGTCGGAATTGGGAGTGCGAGTGGCAAGACTCTGTGCCACGGGCGCGGGCAGGAAGCGCGTGCCCGAGTGTACCTTGCGCAACGCATCCACCAGCGTGTCGTGCGACATGGCTTTGATGAGGTAGCCGGCCGCGCCCGCCTGTAGCGCTTGGTGAATATCCTCGTCACCTTCATACGTGGTGAGCACGACGCAACGCGCCGATGGATCGTCGCGGCGGATGGCGCGGAGCGCGTCCAACCCGCTCATACCTGGCAACCGCAAGTCCATCAAAGTGATGTCCGGGCGGCGTTTGTGAAACAGACGAACGGCGTCGGCGCCCGATTCCGCCTGCCCGCAGACTTTCATATCCGGCTGCGCGTCGATGATCGCCGCGATTCCGAGCCGCATGATGGGATGGTCTTCCACTACCAGCACGCCGAACTTTGCTGCCGTACTCATGATTTCAGATTGATCCCCAATTTCTCAGCAACCGCAGATCTCACCGGCACCTCCACCAACAACTCCGTGCCTGTTCCCGGCGCGCTACGGATATCGAAGCGCCCGCCGAGCCTGGCAGTCCGTTCGCGCATTCCCACCAGTCCGAAATGCTCGCCGCCCAAGAGAAACACATCTTCCGGATTGAACCCGCAACCGTCATCCACTACCCGAAGCCGGATCTTATTGTCTTCGAAATGCGCTTGTATTCTCACTTCGGTGGGCCGGGCGTGCTGCACCGCATTATACACAGCCTCGCGAGCCACCATGAGAATGTCGTGCTCCACCGCGGGGTCGAGCAGTAACGGCTTGCCCGATGCTTCAAAGCGTACTGGCACGCGGGAAGCGTGGCTGGCCTGTTGCGCCATTTGGTCAAGCAGCGGGCCGATCTCGGGCAGCGCCGCGCCGCTCTGCCTCAAGTTCCAGACTGCCCGGCGCGCCTCGTCCACCGTGGCTCTTACCTGCGTCCGCGCGCAATCGAACAATTCGCGCTTCGATCCCGATTCTTCCGTCCCTATGGATACGGCTTCAAGCAATGCCGAGACGCCGGCGCAGCCCTGAATGACGGTATCGTGCATTTCGCGAGCCACGCGATTGCGCTCCTCCAGCACCGCGCGGAATCGAGAATGCACTTGCCGCAGGCGGAGGCGGTAAGCCGCCAATGCGCCGGTGAGTGCCAGTGCGGCGCAGGCCGCCAAGAACCACGCCGTGCGATAGAAGTGCGGCAGCCATTCGATCTCCAGTGACGCCTCGCTGACGCTTTCCGGCTTATTCATTTCGAATGCCTGCACACGAAATTTGTATTTGCCGGGCGGGACATTGTAGAAGGCCTCTCGGCTTCGCTGGGCTTCGGTCCACTCGTGCTCATGCCCTTCCAGCATGTAGCGGAAGCGTATGCGTTCCTGCGACCGCAGGCGGATGGCTGCATAAACAATCTGTAGCTTGCCTTCGCCCGGCGGCGCCGACAATGCCGGCCGGTGACGGACGTCACTCGACCATCGAGCAGCGCCTGCTCGATGGTCACCTTCGGCAGACTTTCGGGTCGTGTCTCGGTGGGCGTGATGCGCACCGGTCCGCGATTGCTGGGAAACCAGATTTCTCCGTTCGCGGTCAGGCAGCCTGCCGGCGCGACTCCTCCGTAGATCTGCGTGGCCTCTACTCCATCCGACAATCCATACAAAGTGACCGCGGGATGGAACCCGGGATGGGCCGCGAGCTGGTCCAGATCCTGCCGCGATACCGCGAGTATGGCGTTCGGCCCGCTCATCCACAGCGTGCCGCGCTCATCCTCAAGGATCTGGTAAATGCTGGCGGCTGCGAGCCCTTCAGCGGTGCCGAACTCTGTCAACTTGCCGTCGCGCCAGCGGAACAGACCGGCGCCGCGCGTGCCGAACCACAGCCCGCCATCGCGATCTTCATGGATTGCCCAGATCTTTTCCAGGCGCAGCCGCGATGTGACTGCGTCCTGTATGAAGCCGCCGTTGCGCCAGTGGCTTACACCTCGCTCGGTTCCGATCCAAACGCCGCCCGAGCGGTCTTCGGCCAGCGTCCGAACGCTGAAATAAGCCAGTCCTTGGGCAGGGAGATAATTGGTGAGAACGCCATCGTGCCAGCGCGTGATCCCTTCATCGGTGCCGATCCACACGCTGCCATCGCGGCTTTCCAGAAACGCGCGCACAAAATCGTTCACCAGGCCGGCACGCTTGGTGTACTGCACCTGGCGCCCGTTTTGCTCGCGAAATACTCCGTCGCCTTCGGTTCCAATCCAGAGCGCGCCGCCGCGGTCGCGAAACACGCTGCGCACACGAATCGCGGGCGCAGGGGCGGGCACCAATTCGGAGCGGTCGCGCCGCGCATTGATGCGGAACAGGTGCGTGCTTGCCACCCACAGCGAGCCATCGGGATCGGGGTATACCGTGCCGAAATCGGCATTGGCGGTGTCGGGCAGATGAAACGTGCTCATGGCGGCCGGACTCAGCCGGAGCAGGCCGGTCTGCATGCCGGCCCAGACGTTCTGCTCGTCGTCGTCGAATATCGCCAGCACCGTGCTGCTGGGCGGATTGTCCGGGGCCGTCACGCGTGTGAATTTACCGTCCGAATAGCGCAGCAAACCGTCGCCAATGGTGCCCACCCACAGGATGCCGTTGCGATCCTCCTCCAATGCTCGTACCGTGCTCGCGATCTCAGGAATCCGTTCGAACCTCCCGCTATCGCGCAAGCCCGGCGCTAGCCGTTGCAGGCCCGAAACGGTGCCGACCCACATGGCGCCGTCGGCGGTTTCGGAAATCGATTTAACACGGCTGGCGCCCCCGCGTCCTTCCAATTGGTACTCGCGCCAGTGTGCGCCATTGATGGAAATGACGATGGAACCGCCCACCCACAAGTTGCCTGCGCGGTCTTCCCGTAAGGCGTGGACGGCCATGGATGGGATGCCGCCGGCGCCATCGACGCGAATCATACGCTCGCCTTGCTGGCGGAACAGCCCATCGTCCGTGCCGGCCCACAGCACGCCATTGCGAGTTTGCAATACCGCGCGCACGAAGTCGTTGGATAGCCCGTCCGCGGCCCGGTAGGAACGGAAGACACCGTTCTTATATCGCAGCAAGCCGGCGCCGTCGGTACCGGCCCACAAACTGCCGTCGCGCCCAGCGGTGAGGCAGAAGATACTGTTATCGCGGATGGCGGGAGTGTTGTCGCGATCGTAGATCACGAAGCGCGCGCCATCGAAGCGCACCAAGCCGCCGCTGGTGCCGATCCAAAGGTAGCTGTCGCGTGTCTGCGCGAAGGCCTGTACCGTGTTCTCCGGCAGTCCATCTTGCGTCTGCCAGACTCGTCGCGTGTAGCCGTCGGGCACAGAGCGGTGGTTGGCCGCATGCATTCCCATTGACAGCCAAAGAATCCCCAGCGCAACTGAGCGCAGACGCCCCATCCTTTGCCGTCAGGCATTTTAGCACCTGGGCCACTCAACTTCCCCACTATAATCAAGCTTCGGCGACGCCCATGACGCCCATCCGATTCCTGATCGCAGCGGCAACCGCGCATTTCTGCTTCGCCGCCTCTCCCGATTGCGTGCCTTGCCACCGCGCCATCTACGATCAGTACCGCCAGACTCCCATGGCCAACAGTAGCGGGGCGGCTGGTTCGGGGCTCATTCGCGAAACGTACCCGGGCCCCTTCGAGCATGCTCCCATCGGGTTTCGCTATCGCGTCGATCGCAAACCCGGCGCGGTCACTCTCGAATTCGCCAGGAACGACGGGACCCTGAAAGGGGTCAAGGACTTGCTGTATTTCGTCGGCTCAGGCGCCACGGCGCGAAGCTACCTGCTCTCTGATGAGGGTTTTCTTTTCCAGGCGCCCGTGGCTTATTACACGGCTGCGGCAAAGTGGGACCTGGCTCCCAACTACGAAACGTATGCCTATCCTTATCTCACGCGGCCCGTGATGCCAGGATGTCTGACCTGCCACGCCAGTTTTCTCAAGACGATTTCCGCCGCACAGAACCGCTACGCCAGTCCGCCGTTCGAAGAGGGAGGCATTGCCTGCCAACGCTGCCATGGTCCCGGCGAGGAGCACATTCGCAAAATGAACGTGGGCGATCGCAAGGGCGGCTTGTCCATCGTCAATCCCGCGAAGCTGGCTCCGGACCGCCGCGATAGCGTGTGTTCGCAATGCCACCTCGCCGGAGAAGTCCGTGTCATGCGAGCGGGGCGTGACTGGCAGTCGTACCATCCGGGGGATCGGCTGGCCGATTCGGTTTCTGTATTCGTGCGCGCCGGTGCGGGACCTGGAATGAAGGTCACCAGCCACGTCGAGAAGCTGGCGCAAAGTGCTTGCAAGCGCGGCGCCGGTGATCGCTTGTGGTGCGGCGCCTGCCACGATCCACATTTCGTTCCGAAGCCCGAGGAGCGTGCAGCATGGTTCCGGCAGAAATGCCTGGGGTGTCACGATAGCGGCGCGTGCAGTGAGACCAAAGCGGCCCGCGCCGCTCTCGAGGACGATTGCACTGCCTGCCACATGACGAAGAGCCCCGTAACCGATGCGCAGCACGTGGTCTACACCGACCATTCGATTCCGAAGAAGGCTCGACCTGCCGTCGCGGTTTCGGCCGGGAGACTGGAACTGGTCAGTTTCGGCGGCGGCAGCCCTTCGGCCCGAGACACGGCTCTGGCATATGGGATCGCAGCTTCGCGCACGCAGGACGCGGCGTTACGCTTGCGCGCGACGACCCTTCTGCAGCAGGCCGAGCGTACTTCGCCGGACGACGTTGAAGTGCTACTCTACCTCGCCGAGCTATACCGTAATGGAAATCGCGCGGACGATGCCGTTCCGCTGTACCGCCGCGCCATCCGGTTGGATCCCAGCCAAGTCACCGCGTCGGTGGGGCTCGGCGGAATCCTGATGGAGCGCGGTCAGTTGGCTGAGGCGATTGCGTTGTGGGAGGATGCTCTCTCGAAGAACGGTGGCCTGGAACTGGTGCGCATCAACCTGGCGATGGCGCAATGGCGCAGCGGCGATCTGCAAGCGGCCGAATCGAGCCTGTTGAAGGCCATCTCGCTCAATCCCGGATTCGACACGCCCGTCGGATTATTGAAACAGCTTCGCGACCAGATGCGCAAACCGCGCTGACCATCCGTCTAAGGTCGGATGACTTCTGAGGGAAGCCGGTGATACGCTTGACGCGACATGGTCATTCCGTTCACGAAGAGGCTAGCAATCATTTTGTTGATGTCGGCAGTGGCGGTCCGCGCGGCCGATCCACAGTGGGTCGTTTTGTGGCCGAACGGAGCGCCGGGGTCGGAAGGCAAGACCGGTGAGGAGACGGTGCGCACCACGCCTCAGGGCGAACATGTCACTGCCAACGTGCACCGCCCATCTATCGGGGTGATTCTTCCCTCCAAGGGAACTGCCACCGGCGCCGCAGCGATGATTGCCCCCGGCGGCGGCCACAGCGAACTGTGGGCTGACCACGAAGGATTGAACGTCGCCAACTGGCTCGCTGATCATGGCGTCGCGGGGATCGTTTTGAAATACCGGCTGGCCCGAGAGAAGGGATCAACGTACAAAATTGAAGAAGAGTCGTTAGCCGATATGCAACGCGCGATTCGACTGGTGCGGAGTCGAGCGGTCGAGTGGGGCATCGATCCCGAACGGGTTGGCGTTATGGGATTCTCGGCGGGCGGGGAAATCGCGGCGCTGGCGGCGACCGGGTTTGATGCAGGCGCCTCGGACGCTCCGGATTCCATCGATCGCCTGAGTTCGCGACCGGCTTTCCAGGCGCTGATCTATCCGGCAATCCCGCGCGACATGAAACTCTCCAAGGAGACGCCGCCGGCATTTTTCGCCTGCGGTGAGAATGACCGGCAGAACATTTCGCAGGGCCTCCCCGAACTTTATCTCGCGATGAAGCGGGCGGGAGCCATCGCCGAACTGCACGTCTACACCGGGGTAGGGCATGGGTTTGGAGTGCGATCGACAACCAAAGGGCCGGTTGCCGATTGGCCAGTGCGCTTTCTGGAATTCCTGGAAGCCCGAAAGTTGCTGATCGGAAAGTAGGCCCCGCGCCCATTCCGACACGTAACGGTGCCGCTACGGTTACGGCAGTGGAGAAGCCGGCTTTTCATGCTACTTTCGCTGTGGCAGGTGGGTTCCGCCCGGCATGAGGCCATCGACCGTACTGCGTCACAGTCTGATCGTTCTGCTGGCTGCATGGCCGCTCGCGCCACAAGCGCCGCAGAAGGCTCCTCGTAAACGGATTCTCGCGATCGGCGACGTGCATCGCAGAAATTACCAGCACGACGCCGTGTCGCACGCTCTCTCAACGATAGAACGCCTCGGGAAAACGTCGGGAATCTATGACACTTACATCCGGACCGATATTTCAACTCGTGACCAAACATCCCATCGAGTTCGCCGAGAAAAGCGCCGTGGCTGACGCACACTATCTGAACTTGAACGACTTCGACAACATTTCGCACAAGTTCGAGCGATGGAGCGTCCCCTTGGACCTCATCGACAGTTGCGACGATACGCCTGCGATTGGGGCTAATCGGGAAAATCGCGGCGGGTCCGAATTCACTGGGGCATAACTGTAGTTCGTCCGCGGGAAGATCAGTTGCCGTTTCGATATCGGCCAGCATGAAGGCCGAGTCATATTCTCCGCCTTCCATCCGCAGGTTCAACGCGTGCCTGATCTGACTGTGCGCGCCATCGCACCCGACAACAAACGAAGCGACGATCTTGCGCGGTTCGCCTTTATGTTCCACGGTGACACTCACGGCATCGTCAGCTGGTCCCGCCGAGACGAGTTTTGCATTGTACTCAACGGTTCCCCTTTTGCGATCCAACTCCCTGACCAGCAGCCGTTCCGTCACATTCTGGGGAACCATCGCGACAAACGCGTAGGGGCTATCCTCCGGTTCAAACCGCATATGGGCCAGGGTCCGTTCTTGTGTCATCACGGCTACTGACGTGACCCGATTGGCAGTTTCGAGGAATGGAGCGACGATGCCCGCCATATCGAAAATCTCCAGCGTGCGGGGAAAGATCGCCAGGGCCTTCGAGTGCTCGGACTGTGAGGAGTTTTCCTCGATGATCCGCCAATTGAGCCCTCGGCGAGCGCATTCATTCGCCAGGAAAAGGCCGACAGGCCCCGCGCCCACAATCAGGACGTCTACTTCGTTCGCACTGTGTACCATAAATGTCGCTCCCTACGAAACGCCGGATAAAAACCGGGACACTTTTATTAGAGCGAAGCGTCTACAGCGGGTTGGAGCGGATCTTCGCTTGAGGAGGGCGCTGCTCTGAAAAATACACGGTGCCATGGCGACTGTAGGTTGCCTTACGTCTGCCCAGGTCTGAATTTCCGCTATGGCTAATTACGTGCGCGCTGGAATTCGAGGATTGTTTATGCCTGAGAAAAGATCATCCAGCGCGCCAGTAAGGATAAACGCGCCGGAAAAGCTTCGACTACCCAAGCCGGCGAGTTTGTCCGCGAAGAAATGCGCCATATCCGGGGAGGCAAGCACGGTGCGCGCAACACCAAGCAGGCGATTGCGATTGGTTTATCGAAAGCCCGGCGGGCGGGTGTAAAGCTGGGGCCCAATCCGAGCGGAAAAACAACGGAAGCGACGAAACGCAAACCTTCCGCAAAGCGTTCGCGGGCGATCACCGGCGTTCTCAAGCGCGAAGGTCGATCGGCAGCATCCAAGAACTCGCTCTCCCGGCAGGCGCGGAGCAGCGCCCGGACCCGCGGCAAACAAAGTTTGCACAAGGCAGCGGAAAAAGCCCTTCGCACGAAGGGTCCGGTAGGACGTAAGCGCGCGGCGCAAAAAGCGGCGCGCACTCGCGCTGGCACCTGAGGGTTCATGCTTGCGATATCCCGGCGGTTGCGAGTTGTTGGCAGTGACCCTACCGTTACCCGCACGCATTGCACTCGATTACCTTCACCCTCGAGCCTTGTGGACGGCAGGTCCGTAATCGAGCTTAGCGTACCAGTCGCCGCGGCCCTGGGGAGTAAGATCCAGAAGGTTGTAAACGGGCGTCAAGAGGTCGATGCCGCGTTCCTGTATGTTCGAAGCCAGTCGAGGATGCGTTGTATAGAAGTGGCGCAACGTGCCGTCTGCATCTCTAGTGAATACCGAGATGGTGGAATCCTGATTGCCGGCACGGTCTTCGCTGCACAGATCGTACTTAAAGGTACTTCCCTCGCCGGTGCTGAGCAGGCGGAGGTTGTGCCAGCCCCGAAGGCGCGCGTGCGCGCGCAAAACGGGAGGGTCAGCGGCCGCCACGATTGCGAAATCGACCCTCTGCGCGATGTGGTGGGCCACGCCATTGTAACCGTCGACCCACAGAGTGCACATCGGACAGGGGCTGGTTTGACGCTTACCGTACATCAAATGGTAGGTCACTAACGCGCGATTCGGTCCGGTAAATAGTGCGCTGAGATGAACGGTACTGGTGGGCGAATCGCCCGCGTTGAGGTCCGGCGGACCCTCCAGGAACATGTAATCTTTCACCGCTGGACCCTGTGGAAGTTGCCGCCGAGCCTCGGCAACCCGCTCGCGCAGTTTCATGGACTCGATCTCCAGCGACCGCAGTTCTTCCCGCTTGGCAAGATACTCTTCCGATTCGTTGGCTAATCTTGTATGCCGCATCTTGTCATTTAGAGCAAGCGAAATGCCATCGACAGACTGCGCTGACTGGCGAGGATAGCGAATGGCAGCTTACCGAAACTGGCGAAACCAGTCGCGAAGATCCGCTGCGAGCAACTCAGGTTCTTCCATGGCTGCAAAGTGCCCACCTCGCGGTATCTCGTTCCAGCGCTGAACATTGAAGAAGCGCTCGGCCCACTCGCGCGGGGGGCGTCCTATGTCGGCCGGAAAGAGTGAGAAGGCCGCTGGTACCGCTTTTGAGCCCGTCCAGTTCTTTAGTTCTTGCTTCATCCAGGTCATCGCGCCGGCGTTGGCGTAATCGAAGTATGTCAGAAAGGAGGTTCCGATCGACTGCGTCACCCAGTAGATCATCACGTTGGTGAGAAGTTCGTCCTTGGTGAAGCGCGATTCCACGTCACCTCCACAGTCGCTCCAGGCCCGAAACTTCTCGACGATCCACGCCGCCAATCCCGCTGGCGAATCGTTCAAGCCGGGCGCCAGACTTTGCGGCTTCGTCGATTGGATTAGCGCGTATGCTCCTTCCTTTTGGAGCCACTCCTCATTATTCTTGAAAAACTCTTGCTCAACCGGCGAGGGATCGTCGGGCTTCCGGAGGAGATGACCGAACGGAACATCAGTGAGATGAATTGCGACGACGGAACCGGAATGCTGTTTGGCGAGTTGTTCCGTGATCGTGCTACCCCAATCGCCGCCATGCGCGCCAAATCGTTCGTAGCTCAGCCGCTCCGTCATCAAACGCGCCCAGAGATCGCTCACAGCAAAGGTCGATCCTGTTTTATGGGGCTTGTCCGAGAATCCATAACCCGGAATGTCCGGGATCACGACGTCGAAAGCGTCCTCTGCGCTCCCGCCAAACGCAGCGGGGTCGGTGAGAAGTGGGACCAACTTCACGAATCGGTAAAATGAGTCGGGATATCCGTGCGTGAGAATGAGCGGGAACGGCGCAGGTCCTTTCCCGCGCTCGTAGACGAAGTGTATGCCGACGTCGTCGATCTCCGTTCGGTAGTGCGCGAGTCGGTTGAGGTTCTGTTCCTCACTGCGCCAGTTGTATCGTTCTTTCCAGTACTCACAGAGTTCACGCAAATAGCCGGCATCCATTCCACCGTCCCAGCCTGAGCCTGCAATTTGGGACGCCCAGCGTGTATTCTCAAGCCGCTTCCCCAGATCGGTCAAAATCGAATCCGCCACGTCTATTCGGTAAGGCTGAACATCCCTGGTTGAGGGCTCAGGAACGGTGTTGACGTGTGTAGCTTTCATCATGAGCCTCCGCTATTTGTGCTCGTATTCGAGCTTGGGATACCAATCCGAGCCACGGCCCTCCGGCGTCCAGTCCAACATCAGCCAAAGAGGATCCGGGTCTGGGCCACCGCGCGGGTCCTGTCCGGGATCGGCCATCGACGCGTTCATCTCGCCGCTATAGAAGTGACGAATGAGCCCATTGCGGCGGCTGAAGACGCTCAAGCCGGGAACGTCGGCGTCTTCGGCGTTGACATAGGTGCGAGTGTACTCACCGGGCATGTCAGAAACGAAAGGGAGGTTCGTGAAGCACCGCTGCTTCTTGTACTCGACGAGCCGCTCGATTGGCGAACGGGCGGTGACGGCGATAGCCACGCGCTCGCGAAGGTTGACGGCAGTGCCATTCCATGAAGTCAGGAATGATGTGCACATAGGACAGGGCGCTCTGCGTTCTGGACCGTACATCATGCTGTAGATCATTAGCGTGCTTTTGTCGCGAAACAGGCTGGAGAGGCGCACCGGGCCATGTTCTCCGACAAACTCGAAGTCCTGCGGAACCTCGCCGCCCGACGGCAGTTCACGGCGCAACGATGCCACGCGCTCGATGTGGCGACGCAACTCAATTTCTTCCACGAGGAGTGCATTCCTAGCCTTCCGGTACTCGGCGCTCTCATTAGGAAAGTGGGTTTTGTTGGTCTCAGCAAGCTGCTGAGCAGGAATGAGCGTTTGTGTGTCAGTCATTCGTCCTCCGATCGGTGGAGTTGGTAGCCGCCAGCGTGCTCCGCTCTGTAAGGCAAGGAATCCGACAAAACTCCACCACAGCGGCGCACTTTCTCGAGGCATCAGCAGCACGAGAGCCAAAGTCGCGAACACGCCAAGTGCTTCCCCGCAGCCGCCGATGGCGAATCCAGGATAGTAGATTGACTGCGTGCGAGAGCCAAGCGCCATCGCGACCGCAACCAGGAATACCGTAATTACCTGAACTGGCAGCATGGGGCTTTTGGTCCATGAGAGATTGACGGAATTCTATTTGCAATACCGCTGCCACAACAATCTGTCTCTTTTCACTCATCCAACCTGGCGATCTCTATGAATCAGCATCATCGCGCCGGTGACCCTTGGTTGATGCCGGAAAAATCTACCGTCTGGGGCGTCGGCCTCACCTTCACGCTGGATGGAATTGCCGGTAACGCCACGGCAGTTGGCGACGCTGGCATCCGCGCACTTGACGCGTCCTTCCCAATCGGCACTGACGGCTACTTCCGCGAAGATGGCGCGATAGAGTGGCAGAGCATCTGGGACCGAGGAGTGGTTTTGTGGCGGCAGTGGTGCCCACCGGTTTATCGTCGTGACGCCGGAAAACGAGTGGATGCGTCGCAGCATTTCTTAGCCAGCGGCTCTGGAGATTGCCGAAGCTTGTGTGTGTGGCAGCTTGCTTGCTTCATACGTTATGTGCGCAAGGTCGCGAATCCGCCCGGTGCCAAGCCCTTCGTCCCGGAAACTGCGAGCCTCGAGCAATTGCAACGCGCCGCTCAGGGCTGTCAAGGCTGCGAGCTATATCGCGCTGCCACGCAGGCGGTCCTTGGAGAAGGGCCGGTCGCTGCGCGGATTATGTTGGTCGGAGAGCAACCCGGCGATCGAGAGGATCTGGCTGGACGTCCCTTTGTCGGACCCGCGGGCTCGCTTCTGGACCGCGCCCTAACCGATGCAGGAATTGAGCGTGCAGACGTCTACATCACCAACGCCGTGAAACATTTCAAATTCGAAGAGCGCGGCAAGCGACGAATCCACAAGAAGCCGTCGTCTGTCGAGATAGTTGCTTGCAAGCCGTGGCTCGAAGCCGAACTCGCCATTGTCCAGCCGCGGCTGATTGTTTGTTTGGGGGCCACGGCTGCGCAATCCGTGATTGGGCCTCACCACCGGCTTCTTGAGCAGCGTGGCCGATTCTTTCCCCATCCTTCGGCGGAGGTCACCGCCACAGTCCATCCGTCGGCGATTTTGCGCTCTCCCGACCCGGCTCAGCGCCAACTGGACTACCAAGCCTTCGTGAAAGACTTGGCCGCAGCCCGTGAACGGCTGAAGCGGAAGGGTAAAAGCGCGTGAGCCACCTTTGGATTTCCAATTGCACGGTATGCCCACATGAAACGAACTGCATCCGATCTTCTGGTTGACACCCTGCGCGCTTGGGGGGTCGACGTGGTGTTCGGACTGCCCGGCGATGGCATCAATGGAATCATGGAGGCGTTGCGAAAGCAGCAGGAAGCCGTCAGATTCATTCAGGTGCGCCATGAAGAGGCTGCGGCATTTATGGCATGCGCCTATGCAAAACACACCGGGCGGTTAGGCTGCTGCCTCGCAACGTCCGGCCCGGGCGGCATTCACTTGCTGAATGGGCTCTACGACGCAAAGTTGGATGGACAGCCGGTGCTGGCCATCACTGGTATGCAGTTTCACGATCTCACCCATACACATTCACAGCAGGATGTGGAACTCGACAAGCTGTTCACGGATGTCTGCGTGTACAACGCCCGCTGCATGGGAGCGGCGCACCTGGAGAATATAGCCGCGTTAGCGTGCCGCAGTGCCTTGGCGTATCGCGGCGTGGCTCACTTATGCATTCCGGTAGATTTCCAGGAGTCGGAAGTGACTAACAACGGGAATGGCCGTACTCCGCGGAATGTATCGAAACACGTGTCGGAGGTCTCTCCGCACAGCGCCCGCACTCCGTGCGACGACGATCTGCATAAGGCGGCGGACATCCTCAACGCCGGCAAGCGAATCGCGATTCTCGCGGGCCGCGGCGCGCTGCATGCGGGCGACGCACTGGAGCAGGTAGCCGAGAAACTGGGCTCTCCCGTGATCAAGGCGCTACTGGGTAAGGCGGCGCTGCCGGATGACAGCCCCTATACGACTGGGACTATCGGCTTGCTCGGCACCAAGCCGTCGCAGGGTGCGATGGAACAATGCGATACTCTGTTGATTGCCGGCAGTTCCTTCCCCTACATCGAATTCCTGCCTAAGCCCGATCAGGCACGCGGAGTCCAGATCGATTCCAACCCGGTGCGCATCGGGTTGCGCTATCCCGTGGAGGTGGGATTGGTGGGGGATTGCCGCGCCACGCTAGAAGCACTGCTTCCATTGTTGCGTGGCAACCAGTACCGGACGTTTCTTTCGCTGATGCAGGCGGAAATGCGCGATTGGAATAAGCTCATGGAGCAGCAGGAAAGCGCGGCTACCAAACCGATGAAGCCGCAGGTAGTGGCTGCTGAGTTGGGCAAACGGCTGCCGGCGAACGCGATTGTCAACTGCGATTCGGGAACCATCGCCACATGGTGGGCGCGGCATGTCCCGGTGAAGCGCGGCCAGATGCACCCCATTTCGGGAAATCTCGCGACCATGGCGTGTGGTCTCCCCTACACCATCGCGTCGCAAGTCGCGTACCCTGACCGGCTGTGCGTCGGCATCGTGGGGGATGGCGGTTTCAGCATGCTCATGGCCGAGTTTGTAACCGCGGTGCGATATAAACTGCCCATCAAGATTCTGATCATGAAGAATAACAGCCTGGGTCAGATCCGTTGGGAGCAGATGGTATTCCTCCGCAACCCGGAGTATGCGTGCGACCTGACGCCGATCAACTTTGCCAGCTTCGCGCAGGCGTGCGGCGGAGTCGGTTTTTCCATCGAGGAACCTGGCGAATGCGGCACGACCCTGGATCGCGCGCTGCAGACACCCGGCCCGGTGCTGATCGAAGCAGTGGTCGACCCCAACGAGCCGCCCATGCCGCCCAAAGTGACTGCGAAGCAGACCGCTCACTTCATCGAATCGCTCGCCAAGGGCACACCCGATCGGCGGAAGATCCTCGAGACGATCATGGCGGACAAGGTCCGTGAGATGATTTGAACGCCGGCGATTGCCGCGGTTGGATTCTCCGAGGCCGCTAACAATCGGCCCGTGGCATCGGTAGCCGGCGGCTCGCGGTGTTTCTTGCCTTATAACTTGCGCAATTAACATTGCTATGCGCCGGCACACGAATCAGTTATCCTTCATGCGGGACGATATTCGGCTGCGGAAAAATCTCACGTTAAACCTGGGAATCCGGTATGAGACGTCGGGCGCGCCTTTGGGGTTTCGAGACGCGGTCGGTATTAATGTCTTCCGCAGTCGAGGACTCAGCGCCGTCCGGTTTCCCTTTGGGATGTTGGACCTTTATCCGACCCTGGTATCTCTGTAGCCGCGGAGCATGATGACCACGCCAATCAGGTTGAGCAGCGGCGGAGGAAGCAGGCAGACCCAGCCCAGCGTTGTTAACGACGGCACTGCCAGGATGTACGACATGTCAGTGAACAAATCCGAAAAGCGGACTCCAGCAACGAGGACCAGCCAGAGCGGATTCTTTTTCCAACACCTCAACGTGATGCCCTGAGCGAGTGCGAACGCCGCCCATTGCCCCGCTGCCCGGCGCAACAGTGCAATTTCAAGGCCCGAAGGGGTGGCGCCATGGAACACCCGGAACCAAATGTCGGGCCAAAGCCAAGCCATCAGGAAGAGGCTTGTGTCCTCCAACAGGGCGGCCCACAAATAAATAAGGATGGCAATTCTGAGGCGTCGGTCGATCACAGCGGGCCTGACTATCAAAGGTACCTCTAAGCGTTTGATATTGTCCAGAACATCCTAATTCGAACCTATCCCGGCCGACTTCATTCTCGGCATCATTAGAATCTCCGGCCTGCAGCGTAAGCATGGGCTTTTGTTTACGGACAAGGGCTAGGGGTTATCCTGATAGCCGATGAGCTGGATGGGGTCGATCTTACCTCCTTCTGCATAGCGGGCGTCAACTTCGACGTTCGGGCTGTCCCAGATGCCGACACTGCAGGTGATTTCCCGGTGGCGGACAGTTTCGCGAAGAGATCTGGCAAGCACAATCGAAAGATTCCACATCGAGTTCTGTCTCTTTGGATAGTCGGATTTCGCTTTCTAAGTGAAGAAACAAGATTTACCATAGCTGAGTCGAGAGATTGTTCCGATGCCCTACTATCCCACGAGGAAATTAACCGTGCTCGCGCTCGACCCGAGTGTTCGCGACGGACGGAGCGTTCTTAAGACGCAGATCGAGATACCCAATGAGTCGCTGGAACGTGGACCGAGAGGGTATCGCGTCCATGTGATCGACTACGATTCTTCTACGGACCGGCTGTTGCCAGCCGTGCAACTTGCCGATGGAGTCAATCGCTTCGACGGGCCGCCGAATGACCCGTTTGAACACGCGAGCGATGACCAACTGCTGAACAGCTCGTCCTTCCATGCCTTCATGACATACGGGATCATTATGAAGACGTTGGCGCGATTCGAGTACGCGCTGGGGCGGCGCATTGGGTGGAGCTTTTCCGGGCACCAGATCCAGGTGGCGCCGCACGCGTTCGCGGACGCAAATGCGTTTTATTCTGATCAGGCGCAGGGGTTATTCTTCGGGTATTTCCCGAGCGCGGACGGCAAGCGGACTATTTTCAGTTGCCTCTCCCATGAAGTGATTGCGCATGAGACCACACACGCGCTGCTGGATGGGCTGCGCGAACGTTACACGGACCCTTCTTCGCCGCAGCAGGCAGGGTTCCACGAAGGCTTCGCCGATATAGTCGCGATGCTCTCCGTTTTCTCGGCGCAATCGGTGGTGGCCAAGCTGGTGGATCTGGGCATGCCGAATTTGGACAAACGCAACATCCTGCGAAAGAACATCACGCCCCAAAAGCTGAGGGACTCGGCATTGACCGGACTTGCCCGAGAGATGGGCACGGAGCTATCGGGCATTCACGGGCAGGCGCTACGGCGATCTGTGAACCTGCCGCCGCGGAAGGATTACCTGCAGTCGGGCGAAAGCGTGGAGGCACACAATTGCGGCGAGGTACTGGTGGCTGCGGTACTTAACGCCTATCTCGATATTTGGATTGAGCGACTCGAAAAGGTGGGAAGTGAATCCAAACTCGATCGCAATCGCGCTGCGGAAGAAGGCGCGGAACTAGCGGAGCGGTTACTCACGATGTCCATTCGCGCGATTGACTACTGCCCGCCCACGGACTTGCAATTCAGCGATTTCGCCAGCGCGATGCTGACCGCGGACTATGAGCTAAATCCACTTGACGAGAAGTACGGCATTCGCGTGAAGCTGCTTGAGTGGTTGCGGAAATACGGAATCGAACCGAGTTCGAAAGGGACCGAGGGGCGGCAGGAGGGCTCCTGGGATCCGCCGCCAGCAAAGCGCCCGTTCTGCTACGACCGCACCCACTTCGAATCCATGAAAGTGGATCACGACGAAGTGTTCCGCTTCCTGTGGGAAAACCGTCACGCCTTGAAGCTGAACGAGCAGGCGTTCACGCGCGTGCTCTCGGTTCGGCCGTGTGTGCGGATAGGGCGCGACGGGTTCGTGCTGCGCGAGACGGTGGTGGAGTATCACCAGCGGCTGGAAATTGCAGCTTCGGAACTTGCAGGACTGGACATCCGGAAGCCGCCGCAAATGCCGGATTCGACGAAGGTGCGGCTGTTTGGCGGCAATGCCCTCATCTTCGATGAATATGGGCGAGTGAAATACAACATCGGAAATTCGATCATCGACCCGAAAGACCCGAAGACGCAGGAGAGGCAAAGCCAGCGGCTGGAATATCTCTGGAGCCAGGGGGCTTTCGGCAAGGGGGCGACCAAGATGCGCGCATTCGCCCGCATGCACCGGCAAAGGGCAACGAATTGGTATCGCTCGGTGGGATCAGACGATTCCGGGGAGGAATAAGCGTGGCGGCGAAGAAGTCAATGGGAAAGGCGGCAGCCGGAGCCAAGGCGCCGTCGTCCATCACGGCGCGGATGTATAACGTCGGCTTCGGCGATTGCTTCCTGCTGACGTTCCACTACGCCGACCGCGACCGGCATATGCTCATCGATTACGGCAGCACTGCGGGGCCGAAGAACGGCCCGAAAGACTATATGCAGCAGGTCGCCAATGACATCAAGGACAAGTGCGGCGACAAGCTTGATATTGTGGTCTCCACACATCGCCATCGCGATCACATCAGCGGGTTCTCCACCACTGGTGATGGCACCGGTAAGGTGATTGCAGCTCTGAAGCCCGATTACGTGATTCAGCCGTGGACAGAGGATCCGGACACGAAGCCAAATGCGATGACCGCAACGGCATCGACATTCACCCACGGCAAGCCGGATCAGAAGCAGTTAACAGCGCACTTTCTGGGCTCATTGGAAGACATGCACGCGGTTGCAGGAAGTGTGGCCCACCTTGCCAGCGCGGGGAAATTGTATATCGGACGCGATACCGTGAGTCAGTTGTCTTTCCTGGGCGACGACAACTTGAAGAACCTCTCGGCCGTGCAGAACCTGATGGCCATGGGGAAGAAGACCAAGGCGTACTATGTGAACGCCGGAATGACCCTGAACGATTTGCTGCCTGGGGTGAAGATCACCGTTCTGGGTCCGCCTACATTGAAGCAGAGCGAGAAGATTCGCAAGGAGCGGGCGAAGGATCCAAATGAGTTCTGGCAATTTCGCAGTTTCTGGGCGTCGCAGAGTCTGGCTCTTACCGGGCAGGCAAAAGCGCAGGCGGGGGCGACGCCATTTGCGCATGTGAAGAGTGTGCCCAACCCAAAGCATCCGCCCAATGTCCGCTGGTTCATCAAGCAGGCCCGGCAGATTCATGCGGACCAACTCCTGGACCTGGTCCGCGACCTGGACAGCGTGATGAACAACACCAGTGTGATTCTGCTGTTCGAGGTGGGGGAGCGCACGTTGCTCTTTCCCGGCGATGCGCAGATCGAGAACTGGTCGTTTGCGCTGCAGAATGCTGCCTGGAAGAAGAAACTGGCTGACGTGAACTTATATAAGGTTGGACATCACGGGAGCTTGAACGCCACACCGAAGTCGCTATGGGAGTTGTTCAGTCATAAGGGCGACGAG
The DNA here is from genome assembly GCA_963815475.1 of uncultured Solibacteraceae bacterium. Classification (GTDB taxonomy): domain Bacteria; phylum Acidobacteriota; class Terriglobia; order Bryobacterales; family Bryobacteraceae; genus Sulfopaludibacter. Next base: position 7,400,229 of record CAWFHD010000003.1, read on the forward strand.
CACAAGCGCGATCGCCTGGAGACGCTTTGTTCCACGAAAGCCGGGAAACATGGAAGCGTGAGGGCGGGAACCGAAGTCCCGCGGCATGTGCTGGTGGAAGAGTTGGAGAAGGACAGCGCATTTAACACGACCGAAAAATACAAGAAGAAGATTTCTGAAGATTTCATCATACAGATCAGGAAATAATCGATGGCTGACACCAAACTTCATCCGGTCCAGGATACCTCTACTCAACCGCCAGAGCCCGGGATTGCGCTGTGTCTTTCCGGCGGCGGCTATCGAGCCATGCTGTTTCATTTGGGCTGCTTGTGGCGCTTGAACGAACTTGGCCTGATCGCCAAGTTAGATCGCATTTCGAGCGTCTCCGGAGGATCGATCACAGCAGGAGTGCTCGGGATGAACTGGGGCGCGCTCAATTTTCAGCCGTGGGCCGCCAGCCCCAGGTTCAATGAGCTGGTGGTGGCGCCACTACGCAGGATGGCGTCGAGCACCGTGGATGAAGGCGCGATTTTGGGCGGCATCTTTCTGCCCGGCAGCATCTCCGATCACGTAACGGACAAGTACGAAAGTCTGCTATTCGAAGGCAAGACGCTGCAGGAACTGCCGGACTCCCCTCGGTTTGTAATCAATGCGACGAATATACAGTCCGGCGCGCTAATGCGATTCTCCAAGCCGTACATCCGCGATTATCGTGTCGGGCAGATTTTGAATCCGGTGCTGCCGTTGGCGCGGGCGGTGGCGGCATCATCGGCATTCCCACCGGTGCTTTCGCCGTGCGAAATCAAGGTGGCGGACTACGGTATGCGATTCGAAGCCGGCGGCGAGGAACTGAACCGTCCGCCGTTCACAACCGATCTGGTCTTGAGCGATGGCGGCGTGTACGACAACCTCGGGTTGGAGACGGCGTGGAAACGCTACGACACGATTCTGGTGAGCGACGGCGGCGGCCATCTCGCGGCCGAAGAGGAGCCTCATCACGATTGGGCGCGGCACTCATACCGGGTGTTGAACCTCATCGACAGTCAGGTGCGCGCGCTGCGAACCAGACAGGTGGTCACACTCTTCCAACAGAAGGAACGTAAGGGCAGTTACTGGGGAATCCGGCAGGACATTCGGACATATTTCCCGCAGTATCCGCTGAATTGTCCACTGGACCGTTCGACGGAGCTCGCGAAAACGCCGACGCGGCTGGCGAAGATGGACGACAGTCTGCAAGAACGGTTGATCGATTGGGGGTATGCCATCTGCGACGCCTCGCTGCGCCGATATTTCGATCCGACGCTTCCGTCGCCGCCCGCGTTTCCCTATGGTGTAGGCGTGTAGCTCTGCGCTGGCGGCCCCCGGCTGCATCGGCGTCAGAGATGGATCGTCCAGCAACAGGGGTAGCCGGAACAGTATGCCGCGTTTATCAAGCTGCGTTGTTGGCCCTTTCAAGAGCCATAAATAATTCACCCGGTCGAATGGGCTTAGCAACATAGTCATCCATTCCGGCATTGAGGCATTTTTCGCGATCGCCCGGCATGGCGTGAGCTGTTAGCGCAATGATTGGGATGTGAGTCCCTGTCATCTGTTCCTTTTCACGGATCTTTGCTGTAGCCTCGTACCCTCCCATTTCGGGCATTTGTACGTCCATCAACACGGCGTCAAAAGGCTGTAGCGCGAAAGCAGCCAGGGCCTCGATTCCATTGCCTGCCGCCACTACGCAGTGGCCGCGACTCTGAAGCAGCCGTACGGCCAGTTTCTGGTTCACCGGGTTGTCCTCAGCCAGGAGAATCCTCAGCGGCTTCACAACAGGGGTTTTCGGATCGGATGTCGATTTGACGCTCAACGACCCGGTCTGCGGGTTTACCTGCTCGTGAGAAGAAGTGCCAATTGGAACTGCCGCCGGCGCACGGTCAAACTCTGCTGTGAAATGGAAGCGGCTTCCCTTGCCCAATTCGCTCTCCACCCAGATCTGGCCCCGCATAAGTTGAACGAACCGCGAACAAATAGTCAGGCCCAGACCGGCCCCCCCGTGCTTCCTCTTATGCGAACCGTCCACCTGCGAAAAGGCTTCGAAAATCATCGATTGCTTGTCAAGGGGAATGCCGATGCCTGTGTCGGCAACCTCAAAGTGCAGTCGACCGTTTTCCGTCTGGCCTTTTGTGCCTACGCACACTGAAATGCGGCCGCGTTCTGTGAACTTAATTGCATTGCTCAAGAGTTTGAGCAATACTTGGCGCAACCGTAGAGGATCCCCTACCACGCGCTGAGGCACTTCCGTGCTCACGTGGGTCGTTAGTTCCAAACCCTTCTGGCGAGCTTGCGACTCCAAACTTCGAGCAGCCTCAGAAACTACACCTCTCAGTTCAAAGACCACGGCACTCATGCGGAAGTTCCCGGCCTCGATCGTGGAGAAATCCAGGATGTCGTCCAAGACGGCCAGGAGCGACCAGGAAGAGCTGCGAACTGTCTGCAAGTATTCTCCCTGCTCTGCCGTCAAGGAAGTGCCCAGAGCCAACTCCGCCATGCCGATGATGCCGTTCATCGGCGTTCGCAGTTCGTGGCTCATGTTGGCCAGGAATTCGTCCTTGAGCCTGGAAGCTTGCCTGGCTTCCTTATACAGATGCTCAATCTCTACTTTCTGGGTCTCGACGATGTCTCGCTCCCGCTCCGCACGCGCTTTTTCCAGAGTCAGGCTCTGAGTGCGATCCGCAACAGCGTCTTCCAATTCCTTTTGGCGTCTCAGAATGCTTCGCAACCGCCACGCCCACAACTGGAAAGCCGCGAACGCTGCCACGCCCAGAGCCGCCAGGTCGAACCACCAAGTGCGCCACCATGCCGGCCGGACGCTAAAGCCCAGTCGCGCAGGCGTCCCATTCCACGCCCCGCGTTCTACGTTCGCCTGCACCTCGAAGGTGTAACTGCCCGAGGGCAGACTTGGCACATGCACGTCACGCGATTGTGTTTCGGTCCAGTGCTGATCCAGGCCCGCGATCCGGTATCGAAATCGGACGCTATCTTCGTTCACAAACGTCAAAGCGGCGAACACCACATCGAGTGATCGCTGTCCCCACGGTACCGAGATGGGCCGGTCCAGTCCCACATTCCGCTCGCCGAAGGCCGCCGACGTCAGAAGGATATGGGAATCCGTAGGTCGTTCCGCAAGACCGCCTGCTGGAATTCGAAGATGTGAGATGCCCCTCGACGTGCCGATCCACACGCTGCCGTCGGCATCCGCCCAGAACGCGTCGCCATTGCAGTCGTCCGAAATCATGCCATCGGTGCGATCCAAGTGCCGCCAGGATTTGCCGTCGAAGATATCCAAACCCTGGTCCGTGCCGAACCACGTCCAACCGCGCTTGTCCGATCCGATGAAAAAGATCTGGTCGCTTCGCAGTCCGGTTCGGGTGGAGAAGTGACGCCATGCTGGCCTCTCGCCATTAGGGACGAGTCGAGACACGCCCAACGGTTCGGCGTAGCCTACCCACAAAGAACCGGCAGTATCCTCTGCGAGATGGGCTATTCGGTTGTTCAGCAGGCCGCTGCTGGTGGTCAGCCGGATCCACTTGCCCGCGTCCTGGCGGAGCAGTCCGCCCGCGGTGCCAATCCACAACCGGCCGTGAGAGTCAATCAAACATTCGTAGATAAAATCCTGCGCATACTCGAGGGGCAACTCCTGACGTTCGAACCGAAATCTGCCCTCTCGAACTGCGCCTAAATAGAGACCGCTGCGTGTGCCCGCCCAAACACGGTTGTGCGCGTCCACCGCAAGGGCTGTGATCCAGGGATCCGCAATTCCAGACTCTCGCCCATAGACTTGGGCCGCAGACCGCCGGGGTTCGATGTGTACGATTCCAGTTGGCTGAGCCGCCCACAGGCTTCCGTCTGGCGCTTGAGCCAAACGTGTTGTCGTGCCGGCCGGCAGACCGGCTACCTCCAGATCCTCCCATCGCCGGCTGGCCTCCCGAAAGCGGCTGACTCCCATGTCATGGACGCTCCACAACGTGCCGTCGCCGTCGCGCCGTATTCCCCAGACGGCTTCCGAGGAGAGGCCCTCCGCCTCGGTCCAGGATTCCCAAGCGGGGAAACCGAGCCATCGAACGATTCCCGCCCCATTCAGCCCGATCCAGATCGAACCTTCCCGATCTTGATATGCACACTGCACGGAGCTGATCGGAAGGCCTCGCGATTTTCCAATGATGTCCCACCCGGTTCCGCTGCGGCGGGCCAACCCGCGAACCGTCGGCACCCACAGTTCGCCATCCGCACCAGCCATCAGCCGCCCGTCGGTGAGCGCCGGCGGCAGATTGCCATCTCTGCGCTCGAATCTGGTTTCCCCTTTCGACAATTCGATGAGGCTTGTGCGGCTACGCGCCCAGAGATTGCCGTTGGCATCGAACACTACCGCTTGCCAAACATCTTCTGGGACGCCCCACTCCGGCCGCGATACCACCTTGCCGGCATCCAGGTGGCATAACCCGGTCCCACACGTGTACCAGACATCGCCGGTCTTGCCAACGGCGATGCTCCTGACGATCTGTATTGTTTGCCCGGGAGAGCTGTAAACGGTAAACGTCGGCTTCTCGGCACGCCCCTCGCTTACCAGGAGACCTTTCGAAGTACCCACGTATAGGCGCCCGACGGAGTCCGACGCGATGGCGAACGCAGCACGTCCCGGCGAGATGTCGACCTGCTCAAACCGTTCCCCGCGTAACCGGGCTAAGCCAGAATAGGTTGCCGCCCAGAGCGTCCCATCGCTATCTATGGCTAACGCCTGGATGGTTGAGGAAGGCAGACCTTCTGCCGTACCAAAACCGCGAAACCGATGTCCGTCATAACGATAGAGGCCATTGTCCGTGCCCACCCACAAGTACCCAATGCGATCTTGCACGAAAGCGCGAACATCCTGGTTTGGCAACGCTTGTTCATAACGCTTGAAACTGTAGCGTTGCGCGAGGGCCGACATTGGCAGCAACACGCAGACCAACGCGCATGTAACTCGACGCAGCACTGTAGACCTTATCGGAAATTGGGAGAGGATTGATGGCCAGTTTTATATATAATCCGTCCGGATACCCACATCATCGTGTGATTGTCAGGGCACATAATTCGGGCGCGTCCGGAAGTAGTGGAGCACCTGGTCGGCGTGGCGCCAATCAGTGCACTCGGGAACTAGGTAGGGCGGCGTGCATTTCGATTTTGTGGAAGGAGCGCTAATTCAACAGGATACGCGGTTATCGGCCTTGATGTGCGCCTTCGATACAAGCCACGCGTAATCCGAGAGCCCTGTAAGGTTTTGCATAAGTGTATGACGGTGGACGATATGCCCTTGCGCCCAGCCGAGATCAAAGTACACCTGAAGCCGGCAGTGTTTTTCTGGGCATTTTCGCGTTTTCGCGCGGGCACCACAATTTGGGGGTGTGAATCTTGGCGAGGGAAAGTCAGCGGAACTCCCGCTGCCAGACGGGCACACCTCGGTGTTTCTCGGATTGGGCAGCGAAGTCGTAGTGAACCGTGGCGCAATTTGCGCCTGCGAAACCCACGCCCCCCGATTCCTTTGTGCAGGTCTTGTTTGGAGCAATGCAGCGCAGGCCGCATCAGACCCCGCTCTGTTCCCTGATACGATATTGAACGAATCCGCCGCGACCAGCCAGGAGCGCCCGACATGAATTTCAGTTTGTTCGCCAAAGCCACGGTAGCTATCATTATCCTATCCGCATTCGCATTTCTGGCCATTTTTGCGTGCGGCGTTCGCGTTACGCCAAGCCTGATGGCGCCGTGGTCTGCCTTGGCGTTCGTTTTCGTCGGTTTGACTCTTTGGATTGCGCCCAACCAGCGCATCGAGAGCCCCGCACTGCTTCGCGTAGGCGCAATATTGGTGTTCTCCATCGGCGGGATCGTGTGCGGAGAGCATCTGGCCCACTTAGGTTCCACAGCATTCGATCGGTTACTCTTTCCTGGGCTGCTCCCTCGGACGGTTCTGCTTCCGGGCCGCCCGGCCCCACTCGCCGGCTTCCGATACTGTCTCCTGGGAGTCATGATATTTCTGATCCGAACGCCCAGGCGGCGTTTAGTGCTGGTACGGGAATGGATCGCCGTAACCATCATCACTCTGTGCTATTTCGGGTTCGTCGCGGTATTGTCCTCGTGGGGCACCGCCGCGCCACAAAGTATCTCACCCTTTGCGGCGATTCTCGGAATGTTAGCTGCGGCCAACGTTCTGGCCACGGGACGGAATGGCCTCCTACTGCCGCTTCTACGCGATCGCGGGCCAGCCGGCCTCATTGCGCGCAGCCTTATGCCACTTGCGCTGATTCTGCCGGCCATCACGCTTACCGTGCGGCAGCTACTCACCCACGTCCCGGTTGACGACAGCCGCCGCCCCGACGGAATTTTGTTCGCCTCCATTAATATCCTCGCGGCCCAGGCGATCGTCTGGATCGGCGCTTCCAAGGTTCTCAGCATCGATCTACTTCGCCGCAAGGCCGAAGACGACCTGCGCACCTCACGCGATAACCTCGATCGCCGCGTCCAGTTGCGCACCCGCGAACTCGTCGATGCCAATGAGCGTCTAGCTATCGAAGTGGCCAACCGCCAGCACACACAAAACGAACTGCAGCAGACAAATGCGACTCTCGCCAGCATTATCGAGGCCTGCCCACTAGCTATCATCGCCTTCAATCTAGATCGCAGCGTGCGCCGATCGAACGCTGCTGCTGCTGCCATGCGCCTCCCCGACAACCTGGAGTGCCGCGCGCTCGTCGAACGCGCCGGCCGCGGCGAGCCCGTGGACGCCGCGGAGCTCGTCTGCGAGGTCGACAGGAAAACCGTCCACCTGCATATTTGGGCTTCGCCGATACTTACCCAGGGGGCTCGTCTCGACGGCGTAGTGATGATGGCCGCTGATGTTAGCGAGCGCAAGGCACTCGAAGAGCAGATCCAACAGAACCAACGCCTCGAAAGCCTGGGTGTGCTCGCCGGTGGCATCGCCCACGACTTCAACAATCTGCTAACCGGCGTTCTGGGCAATGCCAGCTTGCTCCAGAACCGCTTTCCCCATAACTCGTCTGAAGCCAGAACCGCTAGCGACCTCATCACGGCCGGCCAGGTCATGGCCAAGCTCACCTCGCAAATGCTGGCTTACGCGGGCCGTGGCCGCTTCCAGATTGAACCTTTGAACCTTTCCACCGAAGTGCGCCAAATCGCAAACCTTTTACAGTCTTCGGTTCCGAAGAATGTCCGATTGAACCTGATATTGGGAGAGGATCTGCCCCCCATTGAAGGCGATTCCAGTCAGGTTCAGCAGGTGGTAATGAATCTGGTGATCAACGGCGCCGAAGCCTTGGGCCTCAAACAAGGAGCGATTGATGTGTGCACGATGGCGCGACGCGCCGAGCAGAGCGAACTCGCTGCCGGCGTAACACGACCGCCCGCGCCCGCCGGAGAGTACGTCGTGCTCGAAGTGAGGGACACCGGAGCTGGCATGGACGAAAGCACAAGGATTCGCATCTTCGAGCCATTCTTCACCACCAAATTCGCCGGCCGCGGCCTGGGCCTGTCCACCGTCCTCGGAATCGTCCGTGCGCACCACGGCGCGCTTATCGTGCAAAGCTCTCCAGGCTCGGGCACAACGTTTCGAGTCTTCTTTCCCACCGTAGCCGCCCATAAGCCAACCGTCGCGCCGGAAACGCCTGCAAGCTGTCACGGCGCGGGCACCATCCTCATCGTCGATGACGAGGACATCGTTCTGCGCATGGCGGGGTCGGTGCTTAATCAGGCTGGATATGAGGTGCTGAGTGCATCCAACGGCAGCGAAGCCATCAATATTTATGAGTCGCAGTCCCGGCGGATCGACGCCGTTGTCCTCGACATGACGATGCCCGTGATGGGCGGCCAACAGACGATGGAGCACTTCGCCGCACGCTGGCCCGACGCGACCATAATCGCCAGCAGCGGCTACGACCTGCAGGAGGCCGAATGCCATTTCGCCATGCGCCCCGCTGGCTTCCTTCAAAAGCCGTACACCGCGACTCAGTTGACCGCAAAGATCGCTGAAGTGGTCCGCTCCCGGGCCTAGTTAAGCTAACGCCTGCTTATACGGTGGTCTTAGCAGTCCATAACAGGTATGTAAATAAGTGCTGAGCCCGCGTTCCAAAGACATTGCGCGAATTCCAATCTCGAAGTTTGTCACCTGAGACGCTTGCCAAGAGTGCCTGGCAGCCCCCGCTGGTCCAGCTTCGCAAAATGGAAGTTGTTGCAGTATTCCCCCCGGTGTCAGAGAATGACAGGCATTTGATCGTGCTCGGCCTGGTTGTTCCAGGAATCTCGGTAGCATTAAGGTTGGGAGCACCACAAGCAGATGAACTGGAAACTCGATTACCGGAACAGCGTCCTTAAGGCATACTCCGATGTCTACACTCCTGCGGCGCTTGAGGCGCTAGACGTCTTGGCGCCGTTCAACCGCGACCGGCGCGAACTGATGGCAAGCCGTATCGCGCGGCGGTTGGCGCGGCAGAATGGCCGGCAGCGCATCGCTTTCCTCGACCCCCAGGCGTTGATCCCGCGCACGAAGATCAGGGTTCAGGATGCGCGGAGACGGCGACTTCAAGGGCAGCGAGATCCCGGCCGATCTGCAGCGCCAGTGGATCCAGGGCACCGGTCCCGCGGCCAAGCCGAATGCGCGCGTCGAAAGCAGCATCCGCAACGTCGCCTACGCGCTGCTGTCGGGCGCCGACGGCTGGATGTTCGACGGCGAGGATGCGCTCGGGCCAGATCGCGACCATGTCGCTGGACAACCAGCGCAACCTCAAGCTGGCGATCGCACGCGATCCGCTGTTCATGAAGGTCGCCGAACAGGTCGCCGGCGAGATGAACAGATGGGCGGAGGGCTTTTTCGGACGCCCCATCATCGCCGACTGGCAGAAGCAACTCGACTTCACGACCAAGATCTTCCGCGCGCGCGGCTTGCATCTCGACGACCGCCACGTGCGCGCACGCCGGCGGCGCCGGCTTTTCCGCGTCCATCGTCGATGCTGCGCTCTACGTCGTCAACAACCACCAGCGGCTGCGCGAAGCGGGCGCTCGCTGGTCCTGTACCTGCCGAAGATTCAGACCGCCGAGGAAGCAGCGCTCTGGAACGACATCCTCGTCGCGCTCGAACAGCACCTCGGCCTGCCGCTGGGGACGATCAAGGTTTACGTGCTGGTCGAGCAGGTCGAAGCTTGCTTCCAGCTGATGGAGATCCGCGCCGCCCTCGGCAAGCACTTCATCGGCTTCAACACCGGCCGTTGGGATTACATCAACAGCGTCTCCGACGCGATGGCCTGGGACCGGGAATTCGTCAACCCGAACATCGACGCCATCACGATGACCTACGGCTACATGCGGAACTACGAGGACCGCGTGCGCCGCGCGTGCAACACGCCCGACCGGCACGGCCAGTGCGCGCTCTGGCAGGGCGGCATGGAGCCCAACATCCCGGTCGGCTCCGAGGCCGGCGTCGCAGCCGGCATGAAGCGGGCGGTGGCCGGCGGCGAGCGCGAACAGCGCGAGGGCGCGAGCGGCAAATGGGTCGCGCACTGGAAGATGGTGCACATCGTGCGGCCGGTCTGGGAGAAGGCCGGCGCAGGACAACCAACTGGGACGCGAAATTCCCGCCGCTCACCTACACACCGAGCCGACGCGGACGGGCTGGTGCTGCTCGAACCGGCGCCGCGCACCATCCGCGGCGCCCGCGATCTGCTGAGCGTCGCTCTGCAGTACGGCAACGCCTTCGGGCAGGGCTTCCAGGCTGCCGCGCTCAAGCCGGCGGACTTCTTTCGGCAACGACGACGTCGCTGTACCTGATGGAAGACATGGCGACCGGTGAGATCCGCCTCAGCATCCTCTGGGAGTGGCTGCACAAGAACGCGACGTTCACCGCCGACGATGCCCCGACCGGCGTCCGACCGGCGATACGGCTTCACGCGGAACTGTTCGCACGGCTGCTCGCCGAAGAGTACGAGAAGCTCTCGCAACGCCAGCAACCGCGACGTCCACGACAAGTCGAAGACGACGACGCTGCCCATCGCGCGGGAGATCGTCGCGAAGCCTACGTCATGGACGATGTCAAGACTGCCGTGGTACATCGACCTACTCAACATCAGCCTCAACAACTACGACCTGGCCACCGCCAAATCCCGCATCCGAAGTTACAGCGAGGCCTTCGAGCGGGACGGAACCCGAATCACCGAAAACCTCGACTTTGGCGGACTGAAGCAAGGAACGCTACCATGAGATCGTTCGAGAAGCAAGTCGCCGTGACCCAGCGGTAGTTCGACAGCCCAGATTAGAAGGGATCGTGCCTGTAGGCCGCGCTCAGGTAACCGGGCGGCCCGTCCTATCGCCTCCGAACGGACGGTGGCGCGCGGAGGCGGGCGGGAGCCACCGAGAGGCGGCGGGCTGGGTGCCGTCTTTACCGGGAAAGCCGCAACTGTGACGGGCTGCGTAAATCAGCGGAGGGGGCAAAATAACCGGCCAATGTCGTGAGTGAGGGTCGCGGCGAGCGACGGAAAGCAGTATTCTTTTTTCGTTCGAAACTGATTATGCCGGGAGGGTGAAGGCCCGGCCAGCAGATCGAGACTTTGGCAGGGAACGGTCAGCGGCGGGCCTTCACGCCAGCCGTGATTCTTTTTATCGCACTGCCAGAGGCTGAAAGACAAGACCGATCCGGGGTAATCCCGTTGGACCTTCTGCCGCGGCGATGCCCTGTCTGCCAAAACGACACAATCGTCGGCCATGGACGACGACTCCGTCCAGCCCACGATGACCGGCAAGAACACATCTGGGTGCGCCGCGGAATCTGTCCGCCGTGCGGGAAGACTTTCACGATCTTGCCCGATTGGCTAGCACCGGCAGCGCCTTTCAGCTTGCGGTGCCGGCAACAGGCGTGTGAGCGGATCACCGCCGGCGACTCCACCGAGCAAGCAGCACCTCATTGTAAAGATCCGACGCGCTTGCCGGATCCCTCTACCGTGCGCCGATGGGTGCAACGGCGACTGCTCAGCCTGTGGTGCTGGATCAAGGCCGGAGCCCAAGGCGAGCACTTTCTGAGGACACCCACCATCCTTGCCTGGGACCTCGGGGCGGTCTGCCGTATTCTGCCAATCGAGGCAAGTAGTCCGTGAATCGCCAGGCTCTCGACGATTTGAAACGGCAGATTCCGTTGCTGGAATATCTGCAGGCACACGATTGGCAGCAGACCCGATCCATCGGCTTCGGCCGCTTGCTGGGACTGTGTCCGCTGCACGCCGACCACAAGCCCAGCTTTCTCGTTGACCCCCACAAGAACTTGTTCTACTGCTACGGGTGCCGTCGCGGCGGTGACGTGATTCGCTTTGCCGAACTCTACCATCAAGTGCAGTTTCCAGAAGCTGTAGCGTTGCTGCGGCAATGGCGCGGCCTGCCGCCGCTATTGCACGAAGCCGTCGGCTTCTACCGCATGCAGCTACACCGCCATGCTGACGCGGTTACCTACTTATACCAGCGCGGGGTTCGCTCTCCTGAAGTGATCGAACACATGAGAATCGGCTACGCACCTGGCGGATGTCTGCGAGGTTGGCTGACGCAGATGGGCTACCCACTTCAGATCTTGCGGCAAGCGGGTTTGGTGACGGCCTCCGGCTACGACACCTACCGACATCGCGTGGTCTTCCCGCTGGAAGGGAACCTCTATGGCCGCAGTCTGTCTGCTGCGGCGCCACCTCATCGTTTCCTGCCGGGCGTCAAGGGTGGCCTGTACTCATGGGACCAGGCCCGCGTATATCCAGAGGTGATTCTGGTCGAAGGGCTGTTCGACTACGCTGCATTGTGGCAGGCCGGTTTCTATAACGTCACCTGCTCGATGGGCGCCAATCTGAATGCGCGCCAGTTCCGCCAACTCTGCGACGGCACACGAACCGTCTTCCTGGCTTTTGATGCAGATCTGAACGGCAGTGGTCAGCAGGCGGCTCAATCGCTTGTCTGTCGGCTCACCGAGCAAGGCGTACATGTGCGCACCGTGGCGCTGCCCGATGGCCATGATCCGAACAGCTTCTTCGTCCAGGACGGTGATGCTCGCCAGTTTAAGTCGCTGCTGGAGGCAGCACGATGATGACCTTCCGCGTAGTTTCCAAGTCATCCAACAACCATGCGCGCTGTCCTTACCGCATTATCGAGCAGTCGACCGGCCGTGAAGTCGGATGGATCAACCAGTACCTCGATTATCAAACCCTTCGCCGTCTGGCCGACACGACCCTGCGAACTTATGCGCACGAGCTGCTGCACTTTCTCCGCTGGTGGGAGAGTGTTCACCATACCGATGCGGTAGCCAAAGATGCCCTCACCGAAACGACCCTGCTGGACTACGTGCGATTCCAGTCCGGCCAGGAACGCGAGTTGACCGGCGCCACCATCAACCAGCGCGTTGCCATCGTCGATCGTGCCTTGCGTGTCACCTTTCCTGACGCGCCTCTCCAGGCCGCTCCGGCGTTACAGACGACCTACTGGCAGCGAGCACCAATGGGTGTCGGCAAACCACGGCCCGCCTTGAGCCGGTTGCGCGTCAAGACTCCCAAACGAACCATCGTGCCTTTGTCGGTGGACGAGGTGGCGCGATTTTGGTCCAGCTTTCGGAACTCGCGCGACATGGCCATCGTGGGATTGATGCTGTTACAGGGACTCCGGTCGCAAGAGGTCCTGGATCTAAGCCGCGACGATCTTCTGCTGTCCGAAGCGCAGATTCGCGTGCGCGGCAAAGGCAATAAGACCCGTTTCTTGCCGCTGGCCCCGGAAGCGGCTCAACTGCTGGACCACTACTTGCGGCTGGAGCGGCCACAGACTTCGACCAACACGCTGTTTGTTTCTCTCAAGGGTCCCGCCCGCGGCGCCCGAATGACTCCCGCGGGCTTGCGTTCTTTGTTTCGATACCATCGTCAAACGACCGGCGTCAAAATAGCCAACCCCCATCGGTTCCGCCATACCTTTGCCTCAGATATGGTTCGCGCTGGAGTCAGCCTGCCCGCACTCATGCAGCTCATGGGACACGCTCACATTCAGACCACGATGGTCTATGTGCAAGTCACTCCGCTCGAGGTCTATCAGCAATATGCGCGGGCTGTCGCGCAATACATCAGGCCCGTGCCCGGTAAGCGGTCGTGACGATTTCCCGCTATTCTCCGTTGGAACATCCGTTGGCCCACCAGTTCCAACGAACCGTCGAATCCATCACTGCCGCCCTCGTCCCAGACTCGGCACGTGCCTACGGTGGCGCGGCGCGCCAGTTCCTGATCTACCTCGGCGAAGCTTATCCATCCGTTTGTTCCTTAAATGAGCTGCGCCGCGACCCGCATATCCTCGGCTGGTTTGCCCATCTGCGTTCACGCAAACCGCCGCTGGCTTCGGCCGTCTACAGTTGTCGCCTGCTCTTTCTGCGCGCCATTTTAGAGGAGATTGCCTGGACTGCACAGATTCCCGATCTGGCTCATCTGATCCGACGCGAGGACATTCCACCCATTCCGCAACGCCTGCCCCGGCCATTGACGGCGGAACAGGATCAGTTGATCCAGCGGGAGTTACTGCGACGCAACGACCTGCCGGGCAACGTCTTCCTGCTGCTGCGCCACGCCGGGTTACGCATCGGTGAATGCGCCGACCTCTCCTATGATTGCCTCCACCATGTGGGCCCGGATCGTTGGGCGATTCATGTACCCCTGGGCAAGTTGAAGACGGAACGAATGATCCCGGTAGACTCGTTCGTCTGTGAACTCGTCCAGCGATTACGCTTCTTTCGCTTTTTCGACCCGCTCCCTGAGGACGGCCGTCTGCTGGCACGTTACAGCGGCAAGCAGACCTTCATCAAAAGACTGCGGCTTTACCTCTACGATGTCACCGCGGCTGTTGGCATTTCCGCCCACATCGTCCCACACCAGTTTCGCCACACGTATGCCACGGAAATGATCCGTGCGGGCGTAAGCCTGCCTGCGCTGATGGCGCTACTGGGCCACGTCAAAGCGGAGATGACAATGAAGTACGTTCAGGTCGCTGGCACCGACCTGCAGCGTGAGTTCCACCTCGCCCGCTCTCAGCCCCGGCATCTGACCCCGCAGCCGAAGTTACCAACCATCTCGCCTCGTGCCGGTCTGGAAGGCGTTGTCGATTCTCTCCTGTTCGCCCAACACGCCATCGAGATGTTCCGCCGCTCCCTGCCGGACGGCCAGCCCCGACATCGCCTCGATCAGCTTTCCAATCGGCTGACCAAGATCCTCTCCGAAACCCGCAAAGTCAACCCCGCCGGATAACGGGCAGAGATTGGCCGGATAAGGGCGTTTTCCGTCAACTCACGACCCGTGCGAAGAGTTTCGTACAGTTCAAGGCGTGCTTTTCGCCTTCGTTTTGACCCGGGCTTGATGTTTCCGCCCCCACTCACAGATCTTCTCCAGCACCGGCGCGAGCGTCATGCCATATGGTGAGATCGAATACCTGACGTATGGCGGTACGGTTTTGTTGTCATGCCTTAAAAGGATCCCGTCTGCCACCATTTCATGCAGATGGCGGATCAGCATCCGCTCGGTGATCTCTGGTATGCTTCGCCTCAATTCGCTCGTTCGCATCGGGCCGCTAAGCAGTCTCCATAAGATCGTGCCTTTCCAGCGCCCGTCGATGACCGACAGCATCGAGTCGATCGGACAAGGCGAAACCTCTTTTTTCGAAACCGGCATATGTCTTCCATTTTCGCACTTGAACTGACAAATTAGTCAGTACAACCTCTTGCGTCGCTACCCCAGTCCAACGCGTCTATAAGCCAGGGGAAGAAGATGCACCTTCTGAACATCATCACGATTACTTCCGCGGGCTTGATGGTAGGCAATGAACTATCCGTTTCGGCCTTCGTGAACCCTGCTCTCCGCCGGCTGGAGAGCGGTCCGCAAGCGCAGGCGTTGTCCGTTCTCGCCCGTTCCCTCGGCCGGGCGATGCCTGTCTGGTACGGTTTATGTCTGGCGCTTCTCGCGCTGGAGTCGTTTCTGCATTTCCATCAGACTACGCTCGCCCCTTTACTGATCGCGGCAGCGCTCTGGGCGGGTGCGATCGTCCTTAGCATTAGTGCGCTGGTGCCCATCAACAATCGCATTGCTTCCTTGAACACAGCAGCGCCTGCGCCGGGCTGGGAGCGCGATCACAGAAAATGGGATGCTCTCCACCGCGTCCGCATTGTGCTGCTGATATTAGCCCTTCTTATCGTCGTCAATGCATTGGCCGCTTGAGTTCGCCACGTTCCGTCGTCGGAAACTCGCTCCGGCAAAGTCATACACACAGACGCTATCGTTCCACTTTGAAGCATCGTCAGCATCTCGTTGATTGGAGCAATCCGGGACGCCCGCTTCGGTCGGACGACGTGCCACTCGGAGATAGTGTCGAACTGTCCGGCATCCGATTCGCGGACAAAGAACGCCACGGCAATATCGGCTTCTACCCTTCGGAGGTCAAGCCGCACTTTCAGGCACTGAAGCGAATCAAGTTATTGGATTGGCGCCGACTCGGCCGCCATGGCAAGGCTCGCCGATTTTGAAGAGGAAACAGGCTGTTCGTGGTTAAAGTTAGACATTAGAAAGTCGAACTCGACCCGTTGTCGGCTTGCGATCTGCCATTGTGAACCCGATCGCCTCAGTTCGATCGTGTCCGGAAAACCCTCCGCGGCGACGCGCATGCGGTTCCTTCCCATTGCCAGCACTACAGCTTCCACGATAATCCCGACCGGAAATCTGATAAGCAAGTACACCCTGGTTGCCCTCCCTTGGGTAAGTAGAGTATATGTATGAACTTCGCACCGTCACAACGCTGCCGTTCGTTAATGACGATCCTGGCCTCCTGGAACGAAACGTTCGCTTCATGGAGACGTTTGCCTTGCCGATCTTTCACGCAGGCCACGTTCCGATGATCGGCGAGTGGCTGGCTCTTCCACTCGTCCAAACAGCAGGATCGCAACGGATTGGAGACGGCGCGTTCAACGAGATATTCCACCCCATCGCGATCCGTCTTCTGGAAAAGTGCGATGCCATCCTGCGTGTCGGCGGCCCTTCTGCGGGAGCTGACGAGATGGTCCGCGTTGGGCGTAAACTTGCACTAGAGATCTACTCAGCTCTCGATGAGATTCCGGGGTGTTTCGGGGAACATTCCGCTTCCTCATTGTAGTGGCCATTGCGGCGGTCTACGGCGTCTTAAGTTGGCGAGAATTCGCCACCACAAATGGGGCACCGCTATCGCGCCCTGCTGAAGAGCCTTAACGGAACATAGCGGTACCGAGTTGCGGCATTGCAACGAGGCCACGGCGCTTGATCATGCGAGCGGACGGTCGACTGGCCACCACAACCGTGCTCTGAAAGCGGCATTATAAATTGGTTAGATGGCGAGAATGTCAACTCCGGCTGTATTGCTCTTCTCTTACGGAACATTGCAACAAAAAACCGTTCAGATCGCCACCTTCGGTCGCGAGTTGGTGGGCCGTCAGGATGTGCTGTCCGGCTACGCCCGACGTATGGTGGCTATCGATGATTCCCGCGTACTGGCGTCGAGCAGTGAAACCCATTACGCCAACGCGGAACCGACTTCCGATCCAGAAGATGCCGTTGCTGGAACCGTTTTTGAAGTCACTGAGCGAGAATTGGCAGCCGCTGACAAATACGAAGAAGTCGCTCACTACCGCAGGATTTCTGTGACGCTCAGATCCGGGGATCAGGCGTGGGTGTACATCCGTGCCTGAAACGGGTCGCAAAGGGAGAGGGCCCACGGCGCAGCCGAGCCTTAATTGGTGTTATCGCGGATGTCCCATTGGGTGAAATCGAGGCCAAGTCGCATCTGATCGCGCCGTCAGATCCTCCCGCCGCGCCAGAGCATCACGTCCCGAACTCCCGGCTGCGCTACGCTCGAAGTGGAGGGCGCACATGAAGAATAAGGTGTTTGTGGTCGCGCTCGCACTGGTCGCGGTGCGATGGTGGCACTGCCCCCTCCCGATCGTACTTCGAGGGTGGCGGCGGTGCTGGTGAAATCGGTGGGAACCGCGAAGGTCAGCGAGGAGCCGGTCTGCGCCAGGAGCGACAACGCGATGCCATTCAGCAGCACCGTCGAATCAGCCCCGAAAGCCGCGCCGCGAACCTGGAAGGTAGCGCCAGGCGAAAGCGGCACCGCGAGCTGACTGGCGGCATTCACCACGGAATCGACACGGGGCGTTGCCGGGGCCTTCTGGTCCACTCTCACCACGAAAGCCTGGGTAGTGTTGTCCGGCGGAACGGTGGTTGGAGTGAAGTTTGGAATTCCGCCGGTGTAGCCTCCAAACAGAATTCCGCCATCCGGTGTGGTGGCAATCGAGCGAACTGCGAAGACGCGGTCATCGCCCGTGTAGGTTGAGAATGCCAGTGAGGACAGGTCGCCGGTCAGTTCCGTCAGAAATCCTGTGCTCGGCGCAAACGAGCTCTGCGCCGGGCCGTATGTTGGAAAGGCCTTTGAGGACGTCACGCCGCCTACCAGGACGCTGCCATTCGGCGCCGCCGCGACACTCAGGGCCGTATCGACCGATTCGCCACCCAGTAGCGTAGAGGTGAGGACGTTCAACTGCGGATCGAGCCGCATCACGAACGCATCTCCCTGGCTGCTATTCCCGAGTGCGCCGGGCAGGCCTTTGAGCGGATAGAACGATGGCTGGAAGACTCCGGCGGTGGTAGTAAAGTTGATCGACTGCGTGCCGCCCGCCAGCAGAATATTGCCGGCCGCGTCCACCGTGAGCGCGGTTCCGGTTCCCGCGACCGACCGCTTGGCCAGCAGAGACGACCCGGTTCCGTCCAGTCGATAAAGCGACTGTTGGCCCGCCACCACGGCGCTCGAATCGGGCAACACCGTGACTGCCGTGGCCGACTCGTTCTGCGTACCGAGAAACGTGGAGTAGACCAGCGACGTGCCACCGGCATCGAATTCGGTGAGAAATCCATTGGTGGGCGGGATCGAGATGAGGCAGCCCACACCGCAAAAGGTGCCGTCGAACTTGGTTTGATACGCGCCCGGCGTGACCGGCAGCGTCCCATAGGTGACACCTGCGATATAGGTGTGGCCCGCCGCATCTACCGCGATCGCATTGGTGACTACTGCGAAGTACGTGGACCAGGCCAGTGAGCCGTCCGGGTTTAACTTGAAGACGAAGCTGCTGCCGGACTTGGCGTAAGCGCCCGCGGAAACAGGGAAGTCCAGCGATTGGGTCGTGCCTGTGACATAAACGGCGCCTGCGGCATCCACCGCCATGCCGGTCGCGATGTCGTTCGCCGTGCCTCCGAAGTAGGTCGCAAACTGCACGTTGCCCTGCGGATCGAGTTTCTCCACGAAGATGTCGCTGCCCGGCTGGGTGCCAACAAAGGCGTGACCGCCGGCCGCTGCCAGCGTATTCACCATCGAAAGGGCCGGCGGACCCACTGGGGTTGTCGTGTTGAAGCCATCAGTGGTCATCACCAGATGAGATCCCATGGCGGCATAAATCGCACCCGTGCTGCTGTCCAGCGCCAGGAGCGGAGTAGGCAAGGAACTCAGGCGCGTCCAGGTGGCACCGCCGTCGGTACTCTTCCAAAGCGCATCCTCCGAGCCGCCATACAGAACGCCGGGATGAGTGGGGTCGGGAAAAATGTCGCTGGGCTGCCAGGCGGGAGACGCTGCGTGTCCGAGAGTGGTCCAGGTTAGCCCATCATCAGTACTGACTCCTGGCCTGACGGAGTCGCCGGCATAAACTTCTCCGGGAGTGAACGGGTCGAAGGTAATGGCGCCCGTCACCGGAACCGGCGAGTTCTCCTGCGCCTGCCACGTAGCGCCGCCATCGCCGCTGCGCACCAGCCCGTACTCGTTGGAATTGACTCCCACGGTGAACAGGACGGATGGGTGATTGGGATCGATCCAGATGCCGCGAGCGGTCTGTGGAGATTGCGGGCCTTGAGGAATGCCATTATTCATCGGCGTCCACGTGTTTCCGCCGTCTGTGCTTTTCAGGATGCCCTGGCTTTGGGTCGACAGGTAGAGAACGCTGCTGTTTGAGGGGTCCACAGCCACACTGTAGATGCTGGTTCCTTTAGGAGTGTAAATCACCGGCCAGGTGATACCGCCATCGGTGGAGCGGCGAAGGTCCGTTCCGTTCGAAACGTAAATGGTGCGCGGATTGTGCGGGTCGATGGCAATCGAGTTGGCCGAGATCTCTCGCGATTGATAGAGATTCTGCCAGTTGGCGCCGGCGCCGTCGATGCGCAGCAGGCCCGAGCTGGCGGGGTGAGGCTGAATGGCGTTTTGTGTCGGGAAATCGAGGGATGTGGTGCTGCCGGCAGCATAGATATTGCCGAGGGAATCGGTGGCGATGCCGGCGAGAGATTGGCCGCCCGAACTGCCCAACTGCTGGATCCAGCGAAAACTGGCCAACTGACTGTGGAGCAGGGAAGCAGACGCGACAAGAATCAGGGCAAAGCGAAACAAAGGGCCTCAGTTCCGGACGCGCAATACGATTCTACCGCACGCCGGCGTTCAGATCGCCTCTAACTCCTCTTCCAGCATCTGCTTTTGCGCTAGCGCAGCGTAATAGCCGCCCGATGCCACCAGTTCGGTGTGCGACCCCTGTTCTACAATCCGGCCTTTTTCCAGCACGACGATCCGGTCCGCGCTGCGCACGGTGGAGACGCGATGGGAGATCAGGATCACTGTCCGGCCGCGCATCACGCCGGCCAGGTGATTGAGAATGCGCTCCTCGGTCATGGTGTCGACGCTTGAAAGGGCGTCGTCGAGAATCAGGATTCGCGGATTGCGCAAAATGGCCCGGGCGATGGCGGTGCGTTGCTTCTGTCCGCCGGACAAGGTGATGCCGCGCTCGCCCACCATGGTTTCGTAGCCGGCTGGGAAGCTCTCGATATCGCTACTCAACCCGGCGATCTCGGCGGCTCGGCGTATCTCGGCGTCTGTTGCGTGGTCCACTCCGAACGCGATGTTCTCGGCGATGGTGGCGCTGAAGAGAAAGGTCTCCTGCGGCACGAACCCAATCAGCCGCCGGACTTCGGAGGGATCGGCGTGGCGCAAATCGACCCCGTCGATCGTGACAGCGCCTTCGGTTGGATCGAACAGCCGGGGAATCAGATTCACCAGCGTGCTCTTTCCCGACCCGGTATGTCCGACCACCGCGAAGGTCGCGGCGGCGGGAATCTGCAAATCCACGCTGCGCAAGGCATAGCCGGAGCCGTAATTCACCGAGACGCCGCGGAATGCGATCTCCCCCTTGGCATGCGCCACCGAGACGGGGCTCGTGGGTGGGGCAATAGTGGGCTGCTCGCGGAGAATTTCGTTGAGGCGATTGAGCGATGCGCCGCCGCGCTGCATCAGGTTCACTACCCATCCGAGAGCGATCATGGGCCATACCAGGATCCCCATATAGGTGTTGAACATGACGAAGCTGCCCATGGAGATTTTCCCCAGAACTACATCGTGCCCGCCTTTCCAGATGACCGCCAGAAAGGTGAGGCCGATGAGGACCTCGAGCAGCGGCTGAAACACGCCTTGAATCTTAACCAGCTTAATGTTTTGCGCGATATATTGCTTGTTAAGCTCCTCAAAGCGGCGCATTTCCGCCTTCTCCTGCACGAAGGCGCGAATCATCCGCACGCCCGAGAGGTTTTCCTGCACGCGGCTGGAGATATCGGAGAACATCGCCTGAATGGCTTCGAAGCGAGCGTGGATCTTACGGCCGAAGAAGATCATGGCGAGGCTCACGGCCGGCGCGGGCAGCATGGCGTAGAGTGCGAGCCGCCAGTCGGCCCGTACCATGATCGCGATGGCGAGCGCGAAGGTGAGGCTGGTTTCCGCCCAATACATCAACCCGGGCCCGAGCATCATGCGCACCGCGTTCAAATCGTTGGTGGCGCGCGCCATAATATCGCCGGTGCGTGTGCGCCCATAGTAATCGGGCGAGAGGCGGACCAGGTGGGCGAACAGGTCGTTGCGAAAGTCGTACTCAATGTCGCGGGAGACTCCGATGATGATCACGCGCATGAAGTACTGAAAGATGCCCTTCACCAGCGCCAGCGCCACCAGCAAACCCGCCGCGCGCAGGAACAGGCCGGCGCCGGGAGCGCGCAGGCCGTCGATGGCGTTCCGGATCATCAGCGGCTGTGCGGCGTAGGCCAAGTCTTTCAGAATGAGGCAGCCGGTTCCCATCGCCATGCCCCAGCGATAGCGCCAGAGGTATTTGCGGAGTGATGCGAAGGACGTCCACATGGGTTACTGGCCGAGAGCAGTGCCGATGGTTTTGCACCATTCGAAGAAGGCGGCTTTTTTGCCCTCGCGCGAGTGCCACCAGGTGTCTGGATTGAAATCGGGGCCTTGTGCAATCACCACTCGCATCTCCGGGTTGTAGCCAATCCTTTGCTCTTCCGCACGGAAGATGCGTCGGGCGCGGCCGGAGTGGAAATCGCTAGTGACCAGAAGATAGCTGTGAACATTGCGGCGCTGGAGTTCCGGCAGGACCTTCACGGCTTCCTCGTGAGTGGAGCTTGCGTGCACCGGGAAATCGATAAACCATGCCGCTGGGTAGCCCTTCCGCACCACATAGTTGATGGCGGCAGTAGACTCGTTCATCCCGTAGAAGCCAGGCGGCCCGTCTACTAGCACAGCGGGAATGTATCCCTGGCGAACCAGCTCGCCGGCCTTTTCAATGCGGTCGCCATAATAGTCGCCCGCCAGAACTACGGCGATGTCGGCCTTGGCCGGACCGTCATCGTGCACCAGGGCGTGCCCTAGGCCGCGGAGCCACAAGGGCCGGGCCAGATAAACGATCACGGCCGCTACGGCCAGAATACACAGGAATTTGAGGAATCGGGTGAAGCGCCGCCCCACGGACTATTTCTCGTCCGTCGAATTCTTCTGATCCAGATTGCCGACTGTCTTCAAGCGCTGATACAGGCGTTCGACTTCCGCTTCGTCTTCGGGACGCAGAATGCGATACCGCGGGGAAGGCTGCTGTTGCTTGCGTTCATTGCCGGGCGCCAGAACTTCGCCCCAGTATTGGCGGTAAGGGATGCCGTCGATAAGAGCGTCGCGGGAAAGGCGGCGGAGGTGGCGCAGCAGGCTGTTACAGGAATCGAGGTCGCCGGGATAAATCAAAAGGAAGCGGGAATCGTCGAAGAGGGTGACTCGGACAATCAGCGGTGAAATCCAGCCGGTGCGGTCCAGGCGGCGAATGTCCATCCAAGGCACAATACGGCGTCCCATCGAGAGATAGCCTTCGTGGATCTCGATCACCGGGCGAAACGCCATCACACCCAACACTGCGGCGATCAGCACAAAAAGGCCGGCAGGAATAAATGCCAGCGGCCAACTGGTCAAGCCTCGCCAGACCGAGAAACCAGCCGCCACGACAGCAGTGATACCAAACCAAAGATAGTGTCGTGCGGGCAGGTAGCGAGTCATGAACGATCCCGTCTCATTTTTAGACTACTCCCGAGCGCTCAGCCCGTCAATGTACTCTCGAAAGTTGTATACCCCTCCACGCATAATTGATTCCACTCAAGAGGGTGAAAACCGCGCAAAGCCACAACATTGCCGTTGCCAGGACATTCAGTTGAGATATTTCGAGCATGTTTCTGGCCATCCAGACTACAGCCGTATCGATCTGAATGAAGGTAGAAATTTTTCCCCAGACGCTCGGTGGAAACTGCCGGATAGGTGTAAGAAAGTAGAACACTGCCACGCCGGAAAGAATGAAGATATCGCGCCCCAGGACGATCCACACGAACCACCACGGTACGTAGTTGCCTGCAGCTAGCGCCAAAAAGACGCCGACCATTAGGCACTTATCTGCCACCGGGTCGAGATAGGCGCCTGCGGCGGTGCCCAGTTTCCAGTGACGGGCCGCGGCGCCGTCCAGGACATCGGTTACAGCAGCAAAAATAAAAAGTCCCATCGCCAGTCCGGCGCGATGGTTGACGATGGCCTGAACGACGAAAGGGGTGAGAAGGAGACGCAGAATCGTAATGGCGTTGGGGATATTGAGCCAGGCGGGCATCGGAAAGAACGAGTTTAACAGCGCTGCGGCGGTTGGGACGCGGCAACGATAGAGTCAGGAGGCCTGCGGAATCGTCTCAAAATTTTTCACCTCGCCGGCGCCGGGCGATGGCACACAGGGGTAGATCGACGGAGATATGGCGAACTTTTGACGGTACGCTGCGGAAATTGCATCGCCGAATGCCTGTTCGGCATCGGCTCGCAGCATCGTCACGGTACATCCGCCGAAACCTCCGCCGGTCATGCGTGAACCGTAAACGCCGGGCAGGCCGAGTGCGGCATCCACCAGAAAGTCGAGTTCGGCACAACTGACTTCGTAGTCGTGCTGTAGGCTGCGATGCGATTCCACCATTAGCTTGCCCATCAGCGCCAGGTCGCCCTGTGCGCTGGCCTCCACGAACCGGTTTACGCGGGCATCTTCCGTCACCACGTGGCGCGCGCGCCGCAGCACCACGGGAGGCAGGAGATTCGCGGATTGCTCCAACTGCTCCGGTGTGACGTCGCGCAGGCTCTCCGCCTTTAGGATTTCGGCCGCCGTGGCGCACTCGCGGACGCGATCCTGGTAGGCCGACCCGGCCAGCGCGTGCTTCACCATGGTGTTCACCGCCACGAAGGTGACGCCCCCAGGGAGTTCGGCGTAGCGGTGTTGCAGGCTGCGGCAATCGATCTCCACCGCGGCGCGCTCACGCCCAAAAACGGACACGTACTGGTCCATAATGCCGCAGGGCATCCCCACAAATTCCCTCTCGGCTCGCTGGCAGAGACGCGCCAGTTTCAGCGGCCCCAACTCACGACCCATCAGGAATGCCAGCGCCGACGAGACTTCGATGGCGGCCGAGGAGCTGAGGCCAGACCCTTCGGGCACCGTGCTGCGAACCAGCAGGTTAACCGGCTGGATCGGAATGCCGGCGCTTTGCAGTTGATGCGCCACGCCCACGGGGTAATCGGTCCAGTGACGCGAGCGCTGCAAGCGCAGGAACTCGTCGAGCGTCCACCCGCGAGTCTGCTGCTGCTGCTCGGAGTGTATGCGAACCTTGCCATCGGCCGAAGGCGCCGCGGCGATGTACGTGGCTAGCTGCAGCGCCATCGGCATCACGAAGCCGAGGTTGTAATCGGTGTGCTCTCCGATCAGGTTGACGCGGCCGGGCGCGCGGAAGACGCGAGGCGTAGCATCGCCGCCGAAGCGTTCGCGGAATTCGGCGATCATGCGCCGCGCCGTGCCGCGCGGAAGGCCAGGGCGAGCAGAAACGCTCCGAACGCCAACATGGCGAGCCCGCAATACAGATCGACATTGGTCTCAGTGAGGGCCGCGCGTGCATCGGGCACAATGATGCCGTAGCCCAGTACGATGGCGCCCAGCAGGACGAAGAAGGAACCGGAGGGAAATCGTAAGTCGAGCATTTTAGGCAAACCAGAAATTGAGAATCAGTGCCAGCACACCCACCAGGATGGCGAGCGGCACGGGACGCTTGTACCAGACCACCCCTTCGTCGTGGACCAGCTTGGTGAGGCTGTAGACCAACCCCTGGAGTTCGCTTTCGGGACGCGGCCGCGTGGCCAGGCTGATCGCGATGGTCATCAGGAAACACGTGGTCCACGCGAAGATGGCGATCCAGAAGTTCTGTGCCATGGGGGAAGGGAAGTGATAGACGTCGGCGATCCAACCGCCCTTGCCTTCGGCCATTGTCAGGCCATGTGTCAGGGCGGCGGCGGCGGTGCCAGTGAGAAGTCCAAAGAATGCGCCGTGGCCGGTGGCCCGCTTCCAGAACATCCCCAGCAGGAAGGTGGCGAACAGAGGTGCGTTGACGAAGCCGAATACCAACTGCAGAAAGTCGTTGATGGAGTTGAAGGAAGCGGCCATGTAAGCCGTGCCGATGGAAAGTGCGATCCCTACTATGGTGGTGATGCGGCCCACATTGAGATAGTGCTGGTCGGGCGCGCCCGGCCGTATATAGCTTTGGTAGATATCGTAGGTGAAGACGGTGTTGAATGCCGTCACATTGCCGGCCATGCCGGACATGAAGGAGGCCATCAGGCCGGTGAGACCTACGCCGAGCATCCCCGCGGGGTAAAACTTGCCCATCAGGGTAGTGAGCACCTGATCGTAATCGGGGCCGCCATTCTTCATGGGAAGGTCATAACCCACTCCCATTTGCGACAGCGCCAGCGCGGCGATGCCGGGCACGATCACGATGAACGGCATCAACATTTTGGGCAGGGCGGCGAGCACCGGCGTGCGGCGTGACGCCGACATCGAGTTGGCGGCCATGGCGCGCTGGATCACCAGGAAGTCGGTACACCAATAGCCGAAAGAGAGGACGAAGCCCAGGCCGGCGACGAGTCCGAAGACTTCGATACCCATGGGGTTTTCCGAAGCGTGGGCAACGTATTTCCAGCTATGCGTCATCACGTCGCCATTCATGCCGTTGGCGAGCGTCATGGTTTTCAGGCGGCCAGCCATGCCGCCCCAGCCGCCGGCCTTCATGACTGCCATGATGGCGAGCGGGGAGAAGCCCAGCACGATGAGGAAGAATTGCAGGACTTCGTTGTAGATGGCGCTGGTCAGCCCGCCCAGGAAAGTGTAGGCCAGCACGATGCCGGCGGAGGCCAGTACCGAGGTGGTGAAGCTCCATCCCAGCACCAGCTTCAGGAGCAGTCCGAGGGCGTACATGGAGATGCCCGACGAGAAGATGGTCATGCCGGCGAACGACAGCGCATTCAGTCCGCGCGTCTTTTCGTCGAAGCGTAGCTTCAGGTACTCGGGGACGGACCGGGCGCGGCTTCCGTAATAGAAGGGCATCATAAAGATGCCGACGAAAATCATGGCAGGCACGGCGCCCACCCAATAGAAATGGGCCGTCATGATGCCGTACTTGGCGCCGTTGCCGGACATTCCAACCAATTCCTGAGCGCCCAGATTGGCCGCCAGAAACGCCAGGCTGGTAATCCACACGGGAACCGCGTGGCCGGCAGTGAGAAAGTCGCCGCTGGTCGAGATGCGGGCACGCAATCTCCACCCGATGCCCAGCACGAAGGCGAAGTACAGCGCCAGGATCACATAATCTACCGGAGCGAGATGCAAAGCAAAACCTCTCCAATAATCTGAAATGGCAAATTTGGAAAGACTGAGTCTAGCACAGGGAACTCAGCGCTGAGGGCTGCTGGTCCTTCCGGCCCTCACCGGGCTTTCTCCGCGGGAAAGCGGTAGCGTCACAAGGGCGGCGGCAGCTCCGAAAACCCTTGTTATTAGAGACCGTTAGCAAACAGAAGTTAGTATTTGCCGTTCAAATTAACAATGCTACGGTGAGGCTAAAGGAATCGGCCCAGGATGCCGATGTAGTTCAAGGAGTTTCAGCGCTTTGTCGTTAGCCCAGCAGATCCGATCGCGGCTCTCAGGCCGCGGGAGGTGGTATATCGCGCCAACCGTTCTCGCGGTGGGAACGATATTGTTGTGCGTGCTCGGGCTATCGAAACGCGAGCCGGCAGCCACACTACGGGTGGGCGTCTCCGAATTCTTCCCATACGTTCATACCAATCCGGACGGAAAGCCCGAAGGTCTGGCGGTGCAGGTAGTGACGGCTGCGGCGGCACGCACCGGTATCCGGCTGCAATGGGTCCCGGTAGCCGATGCCGAACAGGCGCTGCGCGCCGGCAAGGTGGATTTGTTCCCGCTGCTGACCGCGACGCCGGAACGGCAGCGCGATCTGTACCTGAGCGTCCCTTGGTGGGAATCCTCCCAAACACTTCTGTCTTTACGCGACCATCCATTGCCGGACGCTGCCGCGACCGCGCGAAAGCGCATCGCCGTGCGCAATCTCAACTGGGGCGCGACAGTGTGGCGCAGGCTCATGCCTGAAGCCGTACTCGTGCCCAACAGCGATACCCGCGCTATGGTAGCGGAAGTCTGCACTGGGGCTGTAGACGGAGCACTGCTGGACGGCCGGCTGGTGTACGAGGGCCTGCTGGACCAGCCGCCGGCCTGTGCGGGCCGCAAACTGCATTTGGCGCCGCTGCCGAAGACCACCATGGCGATGGCAACGGTATCTACCAAAGCGGGCGCGAAAACTGCCGACCGTTTATTCGCGGGTATTCAGGAACTGGCGCTGGACGGCTCCATGACAAAGTACGCCAACCAGTGGTTCGCCATGCCGCAGCAGCGCTACGTTCAGGAGAAGGTGGCGGAGCGAGACCGCAATCGTTTGGGCATGGTCTTTACGCTGGCGGGAATCGTCCTGCTGGGGCTCAACGTCTGGCACTCGCGGCGGGCCATCGGAGTCCGGCGCGCGGCGGAGCAGGCGTGGGCGCGGGCACAGCAGGCAGAAGAGCGCTTCCAGGCATTCATGGGCCACACACCGGCGCTGACGTTTATTAAAGACGCCTCCGGAAGACTGACCTATGTGAATGATGCTTTCACTCGCAGTTTCCAATTGAATCGGGAAGAATGCATTGGAAAGACCAACGAGGAGCTGTTTCCTGCGTGCGTTGCGGTGGTCATGCGGGCGTCCGATCAGGTGGTGCTGGAGACCGGCCAGCCAATACAGGAGATTCAATCCTTCCCGAATGAGGTTGGCCAACGCCGCGACTTTCTGGTGTTAAAATTCCCCCTCGCCGATGCGGCCGACGGAAAGTGCATCGGGGGCGCCGCGCTCGACGTTACCGCGCAGCAGCGCGCCACGGCGCTCATTAGCAAGAGCCGGGAAAGCTATCGATCCCTGTTTGAAGAAGCGCCGGTCTCCATTCACGAAATCGGAGCCGATGGAATTATCCAGCGTGTGAATCGCGCCGGCTGTGCAGTCTTGGGGTTGGAGGAGAAGGACATTGTCGGCAGGCACGCCTCCGAGTTCGTGACTCCGGAAACTCGCGAGAAATCGATTGCGGCGGTGCGCGACAAACTGTCGGGACGTAAGAAACTGGAGATCTTTGAACGCAGCTACGTGTGCAAGGATGGCCAGACGCGCGTGATGGAGATCCACGAGACTCCCATCTTGGATGAGGACGGCCGGATTCAGGGCTTGCGCACGTGCATGATCGATCTGACGGAGCGCAACCAGGCTCAGGAGCGCGCGGACGCCTATGCACGGCAGTTGCAGCAAAACAACACCGCGCTGGTGGAGGCCCTGGCCGCGGCGCAGGAAGCCACCAAGCTGAAGAGCCAGTTCCTGGCCAACATGAGCCACGAAATCCGCACACCCATGAATGGCGTGCTGGGCATGACGGAGTTGTTGCTGAAGACCGAACTGAGCTCCGAGCAGCGCGACTTGGCGGAAGGAGTAGGGCAGTCGGGCGAGCACCTGCTGTCGATCATTAACGACATCCTCGACCTCTCGAAGATCGAGGCCGGCAAACTGGAGCTCGAGAATACGTCGTTTGAGCTGGCGCATGTGGTGGAGTCGGCGGTTGAACTGATGGCGCCATCGGCGCACGCCAAGGGGTTGGAGCTCACATACTTCCTGGGCGATAGCGTCCCGCCGCGCGTGGTCGGCGATCCGGCCCGCTTGCGTCAGGTGTTGCTCAACCTGGTGGGCAACGCGGTGAAGTTCACGGCCAGGGGCGAAGTAGATCTGCGCATAGAACGGGAGACACTCGGCATGGAGGCCGCCGCGCCGCACACCCTGCTGCGGTTCACGGTGCGCGATACGGGTATCGGTGTGCCGGCCGCGGCGCAGGAGCGGATCTTCTCGGCATTCATGCAGGCCGACAGCAGCACTACCCGCAAGTATGGTGGCACCGGTCTCGGCTTGGCGATTGCGCGCCGCATCGTCGATTTGATGCGCGGCCAGGTAGGCATGGTGAGCAGCGAAGGGTGCGGCTCCTCCTTCTGGTTTACGGCTCGGATGGGCGTCGATCGTGCGGTTGCCGAGAAAGACGCGCGGCCGTGGCTCAAAGGAATTCCGGTCCTGATTGTGGATGACAACGCCGTCAGTCGTGGGATTCTGGAGGAGTACACGAAGGCCTGGGGCATGCGGCCGCAATCGGCCGCCAGCGGACGGGGCGCGCTGGAGTTGATGGCGCTGCGGGCCGAACGAGGCGATGCCTTCCGATTGGCGCTGGTGGATATGCAGATGCCCGGGATGGACGGAGCCGAACTGGCAGCCGAGGTCGCCACCGACCCGCGGTATCGGGCCACGCGCCTGGTGATGCTCACCTCCATCGGGATTCCGGCGCGCTGCAACCCGGCGGAAGCCTGCATTTCCAAGCCCATCAAACGACGAGCGCTGTTCGAAAGTATCTGCCGCGTGCTGCAAGGCGCCGTGCAAGGGGAAATGACATTGCGTCCGGCCGAGCTGCCCCAGCCCGTTGCGCCAAAGGTGCGCGGGCGGATTCTGGTGGCGGAAGACAATCCCGTCAATCAGCGCGTAGCCAAGCTACAGGTGCAGCGTCTGGGCTTTGACGTCGACGTGGTAGAGAATGGCGAAGCCGCACTCACGGCGCTCGACAAGCGGTTTTACAGCATGGTGCTGATGGATTGCCAGATGCCACGGATGGACGGTTATGAAGCCACCCGCGAATTGCGCCGCCGGCAGAATGGCGGCCGCCACGTGCCAGTGGTCGCGATGACCGCGAATGCATTCGCAGCCGATCGGGAAGCGTGTCTGCAGGCCGGCATGGACGATTATTTGAGCAAGCCGGTGGAACTGCGCGCCCTGGAAGAAGTGCTGCATCGCTGGGCACAGCCCGTCCCGGCGGAAGCTTAAGCGAGCAAGTGACGCTGACGTGGCGCGGACTCTCAGTCTGCCGTGTCCCCACTCCTGGGGACACGTTTTCCCGCCGTAAGCAAGGACGAGAACGTGCGCCACCCACTTCAGGCGGCCTTCAGCCCGCACGTTCACGCTGTCGGCTTTAGCCGACCGTCATTTAGCTTGCTATTTGCTGGCCCCGTCCAAAGCGAACGCGATGACGCTATCTCCCGTCACCGGATTATTAAAGAACCCTCCGCCAGTAGCTGTGATCACCACGTATTGTCGGCCGTCACGTCCCTGATACGTGCTGGGGGTCGCCTCCGCCGCGCCCGGCAGCTTCAGCGTCCAAAGTTCCTTCCCGGTCTTGGCGTCGAAAGCGCGGAAGCGCGCGTCATCGGTCGCGCCCACGAATACCAACCCTCCCGCCGTAACGATCGTCCCGCCATTACCCGGACGCCCGGTGTTCTGCTTTCCTTCGGGCAGGCTATCGGTGACTCCCAGTGTCGTCCTCCAGGCGATCTCGCCGGTATTCACATTGACCGCAACCAACTCGCCCCACGGCGGCTGCTGGCATGGCAACTGCTGCGACGTCGGCCCTTTGATGCTCAACCGTCCGCCTCCCGGCACGCCTTCGTACGGACCATCGGGATCCACACGATTGCCCTGCCCATTGGCCATGGCCTGGCCTTTCTGCGGATCGTGGTCGCGCAGCCCGGAGAGTTGCCCCAACTGATTCACGTTCGCGAAGAGATATCCGAGCTGCGGATCGAACGAGGTCCCACCCCAATTCACGCCGCCGTGATTGCCCGGGAACTGCACGCGCAGGCGGTTGTAGCTGGGCGGAAGGAACGGCCCGCCGGTCTGCACCCCTTCGAGCAGCTTCCTGCATCCGGCTTCCAACTCGGGCGTGACGGTCGCGACGTCGTCGATGCTGAACGTCATTCGCGCCAGCGGCGGCGGCTTCACCGGGAACGGCTGAGTCTTGGCGGAGCGCTCCAACGGCACCTCGCTTTGCGGCACGGCCCGTTCTTCCACGCCAAAGATCGGTTTGCCGGTAACCCGATCCAGCAGGAACACCATCCCGACCTTGTCCATTGCCACAACGGCAGGAATCGTTTTGCCGTCCTTCTTGACATCGATCAGTGCCGGCGCGCCGGTCATATCGGCGTCCCAGATGTCATGATGTACCACCTGGAAATGCCACAGATATTTCCCGGTATTGGCATCGGCAGCCACCAGGCTCGTGCTGAAAAGATTGTCACCGGCGCGATCGCCGCCGTACTGGTCGACCGACGGCGCCCCAAATGGCATGTACACGATCCCGTGCTTCTCATCCACCGTCAGGAAACCCCAGACATTCACGCCCGACCGGTTCTTCCAGCTCTCGCCCGCCCAAGTCTCGTTGCACTTCTCGCCCTTCTGCGGGACCGAGTGGAACGTCCATGCCAGCTTGCCCGTCCGCATGTCCCAGGCGCGGATGTCCCCCGCCGGGCCGTGCGGCGGATTCTCCTGTGTGGTTCCGCCCGTGATCACCAGGTTCTTATAAACGATGGGCGGGGACGAGAGTCCGTTACGGCCGGGCAGGCCATGCATAATCGCGTCGGTATTCAAATTCACCACGCCGTTATCGCCAAAAGCGGGATTGGCTTTTCCGGTCTTGGCGTCGACGGAATAGAGCTTCCCGTCACTCGAGCCGAAAACAATCTGTGGCGGAGTCTTCCCATCGCCCGCCCAGTATTCCAGACCGCGCGTGGAAGGATTGCCAGAACGAAGCGCGAACGACCAGAGTTCATTCCCCGTTACGGGATCGAGCGCCACCACGCGCGAATAAGGGCTGGCGAGGTACATCATGCCGTGCTTCACCAGCGGCGTGTCTCCGCTCGGGCGGAACCAGGAGCCGAATCGCCCACCGCGCCCGCTGCCGCGGCCACCGCCTTCCGGACTCTCGGGCGAGTCGCCAACGGCGCCACCCGGGCCGCGACCCTCCATGGTGGGCGCGCCGCCCGTGCCGCCGGTGAAGTTGGGCGGCCGCATATGGTACGTCCACGCGATCTTCAGCCGCGCGACATTGCTCGGGGTCAACTCGGTCAGCGGCGAGAAACGTTGGCCGCCGGGATCGTGTCCGTAAGTCGGCCACTCCTTCGCGGCTGGAAGCGGCGGGCCCGGATGGAATGGCGCGCTGGGAGCGGCTCCACCGTGCTCGTCCGGTCGCGCGACCTTGGACGCTCCCACTTCATCCGCGGGCGGTGGCGTCGAAGCCGGAGCAGTGACGCCAGGAGTCGCGTTCCCTGGGAAGTTCTTCGTGAGGTAGGTGAGAATAGCGGAAAATTCGGCCTCGCTGCCTTCCGCGCCGAGATTGACCATCTTGGAAAGCGTCTCCTTCCAGGCTGCTTGTCCCTGCCGCAGCGAAACAGCCTGGTCCAGAGAATGACACTTGCCGCAAACGCGTGTGGTCTCCGCCTTTCCCGCGCCGTTCGGAAGATCGGCAGCGCTGGCAAAGCCAACTCCGCCCAGTAAGGCGGTCCAAAAGAAAACAGCCCCGGGCAATGTGCGGGCTCTCAGGCGCATCACGCTCTCAATCCACATGGATCACTCCCTCGAATGCCAGTCTTCCATTCATGGTTCCATTCATGCTACTGCAAAACTCCATCTCCGCACGTAACCGTCGAAGTAACCTATGCCAGTTTCAGAGCCCTCGAGTGCATTCCCTTGTGATGACGCAAATAGGCGCCCCAGGGACTATAAGGCACCACGTCGGCGTTCTGGTTTGCCATCGTGGCGAGGTCGGCGCGCGGGATCTCCGGATGTTTGAAAAGGGTGAGATGAAACTGATAGCCGTCATCCCATCGAGCTTCACGGCGAAACTCGCCCGATTGGAATCGCTCCACCGTCGCGCGCACGAATTTCCTTCCTCCCGCGGAATTCAGGATGCCCATCACGCCCGATTCAATCACGCCTCTTGCCGGGCTCTTTAAATACAGCACCGCCCCCCGCGCGAACCACGACTCCAACTCCGCAATCGGCAAACGCGCCGTGAACACGCAATCGGAGTCCAGCCAGATATACGCATCGTATTCAGTCCTCCCAATGGCGGCGTTCAAGGAAACTACTTTCCGAAACCATCTCGCCGCGTTGCGGTTGTACCAGCCATTAGGGCACCCCCGATTGTGGCGCGCCAGCGGATCGGTAGGATTGACACAGGCGCACTCTCCCGCCCGTCCCCCGAACCTTTTCGGGATGATGTCAGCGTTATCGCGCAGCCAGTCGCGGAGCAGCCGGCTGCGGTCCAGGCCGTACACCCGCAGTTTGCGGTGACGTAGAGGGGGAACGCCATCGAAACCCTCGTGGCACATCAGCAGATTGGCCTGAATTCCGGATTGGAGGAACGACTCGACCAACCGCCGCCCCGTAACCTCAAACATCGCGCGATGGAATGATGTTACGAAGAGGACTTTCATCCGGAGTATCTCACGTCGATTATCGCCCAATCTCCCGCTGCTATACTTGCGTCGATGCCACCCGACCAGGCCGTAATCGACCGATGGAGCGGCGCCGCGCCCTTCTGGGAAAAACACCGCGAAATGATCTGCCGGATGTTCGCGCCGGTCACCGAGGCTCTCGTCGACGACGCGGGGATCGCGAGCGGCCATACCGTTCTGGACGTCGCCACGGGCCCCGGTGAGCCGGCACTCGGCGTCGCTGCTGTAGTCGGACCGCACGGCAAGGTGGTCGGCGTCGACCCGATTCCGGAGATGGTAGCCGCAGCTTGCCGTACCACCACTAATCGTGGCGTTACCAACGCCCAATTCCACGTCGCCTTTGCCGACGATCTGCCGTTCCCCACCGGCGCTTTCGACGCCGTCATCAGCCGCTTCGGCGTCATGTTCTTTCCCTCTCCCCTGCACGCCGTCCGCGAAATGCTGCGAGTGTTGCGGCCGGGCGGGACCGTGGCGCTGGCAGTCTGGGATCTTCCCGATCGAAACCCGTTCTTCCACATCATGTCGAACGCCATCGAGCGGTACATCGAATCCCCACCGTTCGACCCCGATGCTCCCGACGCCTTCCGCTTTGCCGCGCCCGGCAAGTTATGCAACGTCCTATCCGAAGCCGGAGCGCTGTCGCCCGCGGAGCGACTCCTGCCGTTCACCATCCAAGCCCCGGTCTCACCCGAGGACTTTTGGTCGCTGCGCTGCGAAATGTCCGAGAAGCTGCGCGAAAAAGTCGCGGCTCTGTCCAGCGACCAGTTGACCAACGTGAAAAGTCATGTGCTCGACTCTCTTCGCGGCTATTCAAATGACGGAATGATGAATCTGCCCGCTCAGATTCTAATCGTCACGGGAACCAAGAACGCCTCGGCACATTAGCTGCTGTGCCGGAACCGAATGCGGTCCTGTTCCACAATCCACAACTCGCCAACCGGACTCCTCTCACTCACCGCATGCGCAATCCTCTTCACGCACGCGATTACCGCATCCTTGTCCTGATTCTTGAGTCGCAGGACTATGATCCCCGGGTGCTCATCAGGTGGGTACGCGCGAATGTTGGCAAAATCCAGGTCGAGTGTGACAAGGATGCGCCCTTCGCTGCGGACTCGCTCCGAGATTGTGTCATCCTCAAAACCGCAAAGGTTTTCGTCCCAGACAGTCTCGGCGTCGAAGCCAGAGTCTAAGCGTTGCGGCGGCCTGGACGGGTAGGTTCTCGTCAGTCTTGAACTTCACGTGCGCAACTCTAATGGCAGGTCCATGGCGCCCTCCCGAGCCAATTCGGCTGCGTATGACAGCGCCGCATCAATATCCGCGCCGGTGAGCGAAGGATAGCTGGCGAGAATTGCAGCGCGGTCGACACCGGCCAGCAATATTGTCGAGAATCACCGAGACCATAATTCTGGTTCCCCGGATGCACGCCTTCCCATGACAAATCGCCGGATTCACGCTCACACGATTTCTCCAGCTCTCCATAGGTCCAATTCTACCCCCGGCCACGCCAACTTCTCCCGCACCCCAAAATTGCCTTTGTTCCGTCAAATCCGCAACCACGCTCGAACCCCTGAAATATCTTGAATTTGCCCACCCAGCTTTCCCCACAAACCGAACCCGCGCTCAGGGAAGTACCCACCATCCCCTCCGCTCTCCCGCCACCCAAACTCACCTTCCACACC
Organism: uncultured Solibacteraceae bacterium; assembly: GCA_963815475.1. Classification (GTDB taxonomy): domain Bacteria; phylum Acidobacteriota; class Terriglobia; order Bryobacterales; family Bryobacteraceae; genus Sulfopaludibacter. Next base: position 7,435,128 of record CAWFHD010000003.1, read on the forward strand.
CGTGCCGCGATTTCACATATAATTTGCTTTAAATCAACATCAACCAATCCGGACCTGATGACGTCTAATCTGCGAGACCTTAGCATGAGGTGTTGTGTGTGTAAAACTGCGGCCGTTTTTCTCCTGGTACTCCTGGCCTCCTGCAGCCGGTACCAGCCCGCCACTACGCACGCCGCCGCGCCCCAAAAGGCGGCCGAACCCGCTGCCGAACCCGGCAAACGGGAGGTGCGCGTCACCGGCACCATCGTCGCAGTCCACTCCTTTAAAGTCCTGGTCCCCCAGATCTCGGGTAACTACACCAACCTCACCCTCACCCGGATGATCGCCAATGGCGCCCACGTGGACGAGGGCGATCCCGTTGCCAGCTTCGATGCCACCACCTTCATGGACGCCGCCCGCGATGCCAAGGCCAAATTCGATGACCTCGGCCACCAGGTGGACCAGAAGCGCGCCCAGAACCGCGCCGATGCCGAAACCCGCAACTCCGCCCTCAAGCAGGCCGAAGCCGATCTCGCCAAAGCCGCGATGGAGTTGAAAAAAGGGCCGGTGCTCAGCGAAATCGACCGCCTCAAGAACTCCGAGCACGAGCGTATCGCCCGCCTCCATGTCACCAGCCTCCAGCAATCGAATCTACTCCATGACAAAGCGGACGCCGCGGCCCTGCGCAACATGGAGCTGCAGCGCGACCGTCAGAAAGTGACGCTCGACCGTTCCCAGAACAATATCGAAAAGCTCACCATCAAGGCCCCGCTCAAGGGCATGGTGGCGCAGGAGCAGGTGTACCGAGCCAATACCATGGGCCACGCCCAGGAGGGCGACCAGCTCTATCGTGGACAGCCCCTCGTCAGCATCTTCGACCCCAACGAAATGCAGGTCCGCTGCTCTGTGGGCGAGCCCGACGTCTCCGCGCTGGTTCCCGGTGTCAAAGCTACTGTGCACCTCGACGCCTATCCCGACCTCTCACTCCCCGCCCACTTCGAATACGTCAGCCCGGTGGCCTCGTCCAGCTTCGGGAGTCCCATCAAGAGCTTCACCGCGGTGTTCCACATCGATAAGGGCGATGTCCATCTGCTGCCCGATCTCTCGGCGGCAATCGTGCTTCAGCCGCCTGCCGAAGGCGGCGGCAAAACGGAAGGCGGCAGTAAATGAGCAATCGCGGTAAACGCATCCGTTCCGGTTTTGTCACCCTGGCAGTGCTGGCCTTGATCGGCGCCTCTGCCACCGGTATCTACCGGCTACGCCAGGTGCAGGCAAGCGTCACGCTGCCGGTCGCGCCGGCGCGTAAAGGCGATTTCCAGGTGATCATCCGCTCGCGCGGGGAACTGCGCGCGCTGCGTTCGGTGCAGGTCTACGCGCCCGTGGTGCCGCAATTGCGTATCGCCTGGCTCGCGCCTTCAGGCGAGACCATCAAAGAAGGCGAGATGATGATCAAGTTCGATTCCAGCTCGTCCCAGCAGCAGCTTCAGCAGAAGGAGGCGGTGCTACGCCAGGCTCAGGCCACGCTCGACCAGGCCGTCGCCCAGGCGCGTATCACCGCCGATCAGGATAATAGCGATCTCGCCGACGCCAAGTTCAATGTCGAGAAGGCCCGGCTCGAAGTTTCCAAACAGGAAATCGTCGGCCAGATACAGGCGGAGGAGAGCAAGGTCGATCTCGCCATGGCGGAGCAGAAACTCAAGATGCAGGAAGCCACAGTGAACCTGCACGGCGCCAGCGACATCGCCAAGCGCGCCTCCCTCACGCGACAGCGCGACCAGGCACAGGCCGATGTCGATCTCACCAAGCAGCGCATCGGGCAGATGGAGATCAAGGCGCCCATCACCGGTTTCCTGACCTTCTCCACCAACTGGACGCAGGGCTACATGGATGCCAAGCCCTTCAAAGTCGGCGACAACGTCTTTGCAGGTATGGCTCTGGCCGAAATTCCCGACCTCAACACTTTGGAGCTGGAAGGCAAGATCGAAGAGACCGACCGCGGCCGCATCGCCGTGGACCAGTACGTCAAGGTCCATATCGATTCGCTGCCCGAACTCGACATCAGGGCGAAGGTAGGGCAGATTTCGCCCATGGCCGAGCAGAGCAATGAGTTCCCTAGAACGCGCAGTTTCAAGGCTTGGGCGGCCATGCAGAAGCCCGATCCCAGGCTGCGGCCCGGCATGAACGGCGGCATGGATATCATCATTCGCAAATTGCCGAACGCCATCAGCATTCCCTCCAAGGCCCTGTTTACGCGCGGCGGCAAGCCTGTGGTCTATGTGGCGGAGGGCAAAATCTACGTGCCCATGGAGGTAGAGGTGCTGGCGCGCAATCCGGACGAAGTCGCCATCTCCGGCATTCCGGCCGGCTCCATGGTGACGCTGGTCGATGTGGAAAAGAAGGATCAGAAGCGATGAAGGCCCGCATATTCGGAATCGTCCTGGTGCTGATGGTGATCGGCGCGGGCGCATGGGGAACCAAGCGCTTCATCCGGGTGGCCTCGGCCACCGCGCCGCAGGAAGTTCCGGTTACGAAGGTGAAAAAAGGGCGCGTGATCATCGCCGTGGCGGCGCGCGGCGAACTGCAGGGCGGCAACTCGGAAATGATGGTGGCGCCCATGACCGGCAATGACACGCTGGCCATCACCTATCTCCGCGATCCCGGCGAGCTGGTCCAGGCCGGCGAAGAAGTGGTGCAGTTTGACACCACCCAACAGGAATACAACCTGCGCGAAGCCCAGGCCGATCTGGCCGAAGCCGAGCAGCAGGTGATTCAAGCGCAAGCCACCGCCGCAGCCACCGACGTGGAATCGCAATACGCGCTAGACTCCGCCAAATCCACCGTCATCCTGGCGGAGCTCGACGTGCGGCGCAATCCGCTGCTGCCTACCATTCAGGCGCGCCAGAACGATATCGCGCTGGAGCAGGCCAACAATCGGCTGCACCAATCCGAGCAGGACGTGGCCAATAAGAAGGCCACGGCCAATGCCGGCACCGCCATTCAGCAGGCGTCGCTCAACAAAGCCAAGGTTGCAGCGGACACGGCTCAGCACGCCATCGACAGCATGACTTTGAAGGCGAAGACATCTGGCTACGTCAACATTCAGGCCAACACCTTCACCAACATGATCTATACCGGAATGCAGCTTCAGCCGTTCCAACTCGGCGACACCGTGCGGCCCGGCCTCGCCGTAGCGCAGATTCCCGACTTGAAGAACTGGGAAGTGAGCGCGCAGATCGGCGAACTGGATCGCGGCCATCTCAGCACCGGCCAATCCGTCACTGTCTCCGTAGTGGCCTTGCCCGGGAAGGAGTTCGAAGGCCACGTCAAAGCCATTGGCGGCACTGCCGGCACGCCGTGGGACCGCCACTTCGAGTGCCGCATCACCCTCGACAAGCCGGCGCCCGAGCTGCGTCCCGGTGAGACTTCGAATATGGTCATCACCGTGGAGAAGCTCGATAACGTCACCTGGATTCCTTCCCAGGCGCTCTATGAAAGCGACAGCCGCAAGTACGTGTTCCTGAAAACCGCCAAGGGCTTCATGCCGCACGATGTGACGCTGGTTCGCAGCAGTGAAAGCCAGGCCGTCATCACCGGGATCAATGAGGGAGACCTGGTGGCAATGTCCAATCCAGACCAGCAGAACAAGCCGGCCAATCAGGCCGGTGGGGCCATGAAAGCGCTTCAGAAATGATCCTCAGGTTATTCTCGGATTTCAGCCAGGCATTCAACAACCTGCGCGCGCAGAAGACGCGCACTCTGCTGACGGCGCTCGGCATCGTGTTCGGTGTGGGCTCCGTGATCGGTATGCTCGCCATCGGGTCGGGCGCCAAGGAAGAGTCGCTCCGCTTCATCGAGCAGTTGGGCGTGCGCAACGTGCTCATCGATACGCGCCCCACCACCAGCCGCGAGGAGTTCCAGCAGCGCCGTCGCTCGTCCCCGGGACTTTCCGAGCGTGACGTCCGCATCCTCAGCGCCAATATCGAATCGGTCGACACGCTCTCGCCGCGCCGCACGCTTCATCCCGCCGGTGTGCTGCCCAAGCCGTCTCACGATATCCCGGAGTTGTTCGGCGTGCGCCCGTCGTACAGCGTCATCCACAGCCTGCGTCTGGAGGAAGGCCAGTTCTTCGACGAAGGCGACGACGCCTCCAGCGCCACCGTCTGCGTGCTGGGCGAAGGAGCCAAGGTCAACATCCTGGGCTATGGCAGCGCGGTCGGCAAGTTCGTGAAGGTCAACGACGCATGGCTCAAGGTGGTGGGCGTGCTGCGCGAACAGCTCATGTCGGGATCCACCAACAGCGGGGCCAGCATGCAGGACCTGAACAACATCATCTACGTCCCGCTCAACACGTTTCAGTATCGATTCTTCGACCAGAGCAGCTTCATGAAGGACGATCTGGATGGGATCGAGATTCGCCTCAAGGAGAACGCCGACAGCATCGAAGTGGCCAAGGTAGTGACGGCAGTTCTCAACAACACGCACCACGGCGTGCAGGATTTCTCGGTGACTATCCCGGCCGCCTTGCTCGCGCAGCAGCAGCGCACACAGACCATCTTTACTTATGTGATGGTGGCCATCGCGGCCATCTCGCTACTGGTAGGCGGCATCGGCATCATGAACATCGTGCTGGCCACCGTGATGGAGAGAACCCGCGAAATCGGAATCCGCCGCTCCATAGGGGCGCGCCGTTTCGACATCGTGCGCCAGTTTCTCACCGAGTCCGTGCTCATCTCCGTAGCCGGAGGTTTGCTCGGAATCGGTTTCGGCTTCTTCCTGGCCTGGCTGATCGCCCAGACCGCCGAGTGGAAAACTATCGTCACTAGCGCCTCCGTAGTCATCGCCTTCGGAGTCTCGGTGGCAGTCGGAGTGATCTTCGGAATCTACCCTGCCATGAAGGCTTCGCGCATCAATCCGATTGACGCGTTGCGATACGAGTAGGGCACGTCGGTTTCACTTCGCCGGGGTACTCACTCCTAGGCCACTCCGTTGGGTTGAGTCAGCTTGAATTCTATCCCATTTGTTATCAATCGATTAATGGGCGATGGGCTTTTCTCTTTGCCGTTGTCCTCGTTTTACGTATAATAATACGTAGAGGCCTCGCTGGGCGAGTCCCGGAGTTCAGGATGTCAACCCCAACCACCGTTTTCGGAGATGAGATCTTCACTGCCACGGATCTCAACCGCCGCGCTGGTCATGTGCTCGATGAAGCTGTGAACCGGCCTGTTACGATCACGCGAAATGATGAGGCCTTCGCGCTTCTCAATCGAAAGGATGCTTCCCGCATGGTTGAGGCTGCCTCAAACGCAAAACGGATGGTTGACCTGGTAACGGCGATCTCGACGTATAGACTGGCCCACTCTCAGGTTCCAATCGGACACGCATTTGAATGGCTCAACGCATTCGATATTGATGAAAGCAGGGATCTTCTAACGGAGGCGTATGCCGCCTTCCGTCGTGCCGCGGATGCCGAGACCTCATGGGATGATTTTGAAGCTGTGCTCCATGAATGGCACGAGAGCTCTATAGGCATCCGCAGTGACGCGCTCGCTGCCGCATTCTCGGCGCCCGGTGAAGAGGTTCCTCTTACCTAGCCAACCTCGACGTCTGCCGGTTGCAGTACTGATGTCTGAACAGTCGCTGACTGTACCCCCAAAAGCAGAACAAGACGCCGTGACTGAAGCACGGTGGACGGTGGTCGCTCACAACGAACGGGTCAATCGCGCCTGGCAAGACCTCATAAAGACGCCGGAGAGCGTGTTTTTATATTCCTGATCCGAAGACCAGAAACGTGACCGTTTATTATGCGGGTCCGCACCCGCAACCGGCGCCAATACCGCCAAAGTAACCTGGCACGGACCCATGCCTTCGCCGACGCTAGGTCCGACAGCGGCCGCCTTCGACGTGCGAAACGCGGCCTCTGTGGGAAGCGCGCCGGATTGCTCTTGCTTCGCAAGGGAATCGTAATTTCTTAAGCCCCATTCCCGTCCGTTGCATCCGTGAGTGTGATGGACCACCCGTCGTTCAGGCTTTCGAATCCAAGAGCATGTCCTGGACTTCAATAATGCGGAAATTCTTGTACAGCAAATGGTTCTTCGCTTTCTTGGCCGTCGTCTGTACCCTCGATCTGATTTCGGATGCAGCTGCAGACTACTTGGGGTGGGAAGGCCTTCGCGACGTCACGATTGTACTGGAGGTCATTGCCGCTTACCTCGCAATCGCAATGTTTATTGACCTCAACCGAAGGATGAAAGTCAATGGCCGTAATCCTCGTGGTTGACGACGATGACGGTATCAGGGGCCTCGTATCGATGCTGCTGAAATCGGCAAAGCACGAGATAGTCACCGCGGCCAACGGCGCGGAAGCCGTCGCCGTTTACCGCAGCTACGCGAAGCAGATCGATCTCGTAATCACAGATATCGATATGCCCGTGATGGACGGCATTCAGGCGATTCTCCGAATCCGTATGACAAGGCCGGATGCGAAGTTCATCTGCATGACTGGTAATCCAGAAGCGAGTTGCCCTGAGGGTATACCCGTGCTGAGTAAGCCGTTCACGCCCAAAACGCTCGTTTCAGCCGTGAACGAGCTGCTAAAGCCGAGTATGAGCACGCGGTGACCAACTCATCACACACGCACTCGAACTATCAGGCGTTATTGGCCGGCCCCGTCGCCCAGCGAGGCCTGCATGTGCGCGTCGGCTCGCAGTTTTTGAATGGCGCGGCGCCGCTCTTCGTCGTCCCCCTCAAACCACTGGGTGTCGAGTTTCGCGCCGGCGCGAACCAGCGCCGCGATCACTTCGTAGTAGGTCCCTCGTTCGGCCATAGCGGAGGAATTGCCCCACCCGTATAGCGCCCACTCGAGGGGCGTTCCGTCGAAACTCTCATCCTTTGCCTTCACCGACGCGCCACGCTCCAACAACAGCCTGACTGTGCTCGCGTGGCCGCCGAGCGCGGCCCAATGCAGGCCGGTCTGCCCATTGTGTGGCAGCCTCTCGTCCATTTCGACGCCCCTGCGCAAGAGAAAATCGACAACATCCGTTCGGCCGTATTCGCAAGCCCAGGCGAATCCCTCCTTCCTCTGTTTCGGCGTCGTAGGCGGTCTCAGGCCGCCATCGTCATTAAAGAAGCTCTTCACGATATCGAGCCGGCCGACTCCGGCCGCTCCTTCCAGGTCCAGACGGGCGCCTTGCTCTGCAAGGAATTCGGCAGCCTCACCGCGTCCGTTATGAAGAGAGTCAGTGACCGCGCTTCTATCACCTGGGCCGTCGATCGTCGCTCCCCGTTCGATCAGAAGCTTCATCAGCGGGATCTGCACTCCGCTTCTTGCGGATGGCAACTCGTCGCCACCAATCCGAGAGTCGCGGACCGGCCACCATACGCCTCCGAGTGCGCATTCACGTCGGCGCCGGCGTCGAGCAGGAGTGCGGCGATCTCGACAATGTTCCTAGGCGTCTTCTGCCGGAAGTCCTCCACTCCATTCGCGGACACATAGTGGAGCAGAGTTGAGCGATGCCCGCGCGTAGAACGGGCACGCACGAGTTCCGGATTATCCTTCAATAGCTTTGCCAGAGTATCCGCATCGCCGTCGACAATCGCGTCCGCCGCCAGTTCAAACATCGATACCGGCGAATTCCCGCTGTGGAGAGCCTCCAGGTGCTTGATGAACTTCGGCCAACTCGTAAAGCCGTGGCAGCGAGCCACAAAGAACTGTGCGCCGGTGAGGGTACAGCGTGCCACAAGTTCGTTCGATTTCCGATGTCTCTGCCACAACCGTTCGATCCGGTCAATGTCTCCACGGATCTCTCTTTTCATTCCCCGAGTGCTCGCTTGCCCTCGCAGGCTGGCCAGGGTTTCCACCCAGCGCGCCGCCCACTCGTGGATGGCGCCAGGGTCGGCTGACTTGCAGGCGTTCTGCAGGTCTTTCGCGAGTTTCTTGTACTGATCGACGTTGGGAGGGGAGGGTAAGGAAAGAGCGTCTGACATACGAATCTCCTATGATGGTTTGTCTACTCCAAAGTTGGGATGCAGCCCGGGGCCGACCATCGGGAGGCAGGCCCCGGCCGCGAGCTTTGCATTTGCCCGCTTTCCCTTATCTCAGTGAATCTTCGGAACGGCCCGGAGCCGTCCAGGGCGCGCGATTTGTGCGCGGCGGAGGAAAATCTGTTCCGGTTTTGAAAAGATTTTCCGGAGCGAACCCTGGACGGCGAGGACCGTTCTGGAACATAAGGCAGAAGGGAAAGCGGGCCGGGGGTCCAGGGGGTGCCCCCCTGGCAGGGTGCGGGGCAGCGCCCCGCCTTCCTTACCGCGCGCTTTTGGCGCGGCATAAAGATTACCGTGCTCCGCATCAGGCCGCCTCCGCCAGCACGAAGTTGGGAAAATCCTCAAATACCCACTTGTTCTTCAGCGTTCGATAGATGATTCCGAGTAGTTTCCGTGCCAAGGCGATGATCGCTTTCCCCGTCCCACGCCGCGTCTTGATCTTTTCGTAGTACCGCTTCAGGTACGGGCTGTACCGCTGCGCGATCAGCGCGCACTGGACCAAAGTGGTACGCCCCAGCTTGCTGCCCCGTTTGGTGATTCGTCCCGTCCGCTCCGTTTCGTTGGAGTTGGAAATCCGCGGCACGATCCCAAAGTATGCCGCCAGCTTGCCTTCATCGTCGAAGTCGTCGATGTCGCCGATCACACTCAGCAGAATGCTCCCACTCAGCGGCCCGATCCCCTTGATGCTGGTCACATTCCTGTACCCTTTCAATTTGCTGCCCTCGCCGGCGATTGTCTTCTCCAGCCTGGCGACCTTCTGGTTCAGGCTGCGGATCTCCTCGACGATGACCTCCAGTTCAATCCCCACCATCGGGTCGAATTTCATCGCCAGGATTTCGCGCAGCTTCTTCTCGCTGGATAACGCTTCCTTCTCCAGGTTGATGCCGTGCGCCGAAAGGATGTTGTTGACCTTGCACTTCAGCGATGTCCGCAGCTTCACCAGCGTGTCCCGCGTCTGCGTCAAACTCGCCAATTGCGCTTGGGTCTTCTCCTTCATCCTCACCTCCGGCAGCAGATCCTTCTCCAGGTACAGCGCCAGGTTCCGTGCGTCGTTGGCGTCCGTCTTCTTCACCGAGTGGCTGATTACTTTAAACTGGTTTGGATCCACAGCCACTACCCGCGCCACGTGTGGCGCCACCGCATCACGGAATAACCGCGTGTTCCCGGTTACCTCCACAGCGATCTCATCGTCTGGCCGTAACTTCTTCACGAACCGCGGCAGATCCTCCAGTTTCCATTCCGTCAAATAATTCCGTCCATTGTCTAATCGCACGCAACACGTGAACTGGTTGCGGTGCAGGTCGATTCCGATGTGTCGTTGCGTTTCCATACTCCTCCTGTCGTGCACTGCAGGTGGAGTAGACGGGCTCTGCGGCGGTCACCATTCTCCTATTCAAGGTCCGGTATCCCGGCCTTACGGTGGCGCTCCGGTCACAGGTCTGACCAATCTCCTTTACGAGGTCAAACGCCTCAAAAAACAATCCAGCCTGTGACCTGTCTACTCCGAAAGAGGTTGCCCTCTTCCGAAGCTTATCCCGCCCGAGCTCACTCATTCATACCATCTCCTTTCACTACGTGCCTGGAGTCCGCACCTTTCAGGCTGAAAGAAGGTTCGCAACCTTCGAAATTGTTGAGTAGGGTGGGCACGGCCCTTTCCGCGGACTGGATGCGCCCCTCGCGCTTTTTCGTTTACACCACGGCCGCCGGTGACAAGTGCGGGATACCGGTTTGCAATAAGCGGTGCCGGCGCCTAAGGGTGTGCCCACACGCGAAGTGCTGGTGTTTTCAATCCTGTCGGCTGCTTTTGGTGGCTATCGTCCGCGCGCCCGATGCGCTAATTTGCTATGCCGGCTACCGGAGTGCTCTACGGCATGTGGCATGGACCTATTTCACCGGCTGTGCCTTCACCGTGGCGCCGCTCATCGGTGTATGTTCCCGGTTGACAGTCGCGCTCGCTGTGAACCAGCGCTAGCAGTGGACCGATTGAAAGCTGCGAACATGAGAGAGATGAGAACGCTCGAAGGCAAGATCGCCCTCGTGACGGGCGGCACGGCGGGTGTGGGTCGTGGGATCGCAAACGAGTTGGCGCACAGCGGAGCACGAGTGTTCGTGACCGGCCGCTCCATTCCCGATGGCGCTTCGGAAGACACTCCAATTCTCGGGATCCGTTGCGATCACCGCAAAGATGAACAGGTCGCTGCCGCATTCGAGCGCGCGACTCAACAGAGCGGCCCCGTCGACGTTCTGGTCAACAACGTTTGGGGCGGCTACGAGCAGATGATGGAAGACGGTGTCTTCACCTGGAGCAAACCATTTTGGGAACAGCCGCTTTGGCGCTGGGATGCGATGTTCGCCGCCGGGGTGCGCGCCCACTATTACGCCAGCCAATTAGCTGCGCGAACTATGGTTGCCAAGGGCCGCGGACTGATCGTGAATATTTCGTTCTGGGCTGCGCAGAAGCACATCGGCAACGTCGCTTATGGGGTTTCCAAAGCGGCGACTGACAAGATGACTGCGGACATGGCGAACGAATTACAGCCTTACGGTGTCGCCGTTGTGTCCTTGTACCCCGGATTGGTCAGGACTGAGAAGGTCATGCAAGCCGCGGCGTGGCTCGACATGAGTAATTCCGAATCTCCCGAGTTTATTGGTCGCGCCGTTGCGGCGCTCGCCGGGGATTCGGATGTCATGCGGCACACGGGAACTATTCAAGTGGCGGCAGCTTTAGCGAGCGAGTATGGCTTCACCGACGTGGACGGCAAACTTCCGCGTCCACTCACGCTCGCCGATGTCTAGTCGCAAAAGCACCGACGGCTCGAGACGAGCCGAGGCCGCGAGGCAGTCGGTGCTTTCTTAGTCCCTACGCGTGAACCGGCTCGTGCTTAACGGGCTTGGTGCTCACCTTAGGCTCCGGCCGCATGATATCGATGCTGCCCTTGAAGTAAGCCCCATCGTCGATGCTGATTCCGGCCGCTTTGATGTCGCCCACCAAACTTCCCTGGTCGCGGATCGCAATTTTGTCCGTGACCTCCACATTGCCGCGCACCGAGCCATACACAATCACTTCGCGCGCGCGAATGTTGGACTTCACTTTGCCGTTCGCGCCCACGGTGATCTGGCTCTGCGATTCGATGGTGCCCTCCACTTCTCCATCCACCATCAACTCCTCGCGGGCATGAATGTCGCCTTTGATCGACATCGATGGACCAATCACGGCTGGCTGTTTCCTCACTTGCGGCACGGGCTGAGGCGCTGCTGCCACCGGCGGGGGCGGGGGAGCGGCAGGCGTCGGATCGTGGCGCGCGGGTTCCGGGTGCGCTTGGTTCTGTTGTTTATTCCACAATTGCGTATCTCCTATTGGGATATAAAACGCAAGAACGCAGCAATCGAAGGGCCGCGAATTTCAAGTAACTTTTACGCGGCGTTCATGAAACTGCGTAAATCGCCTTCGGCCACGTCGGGCAATCCAGGTCCGACATTGTTCAGTTTGCCTTCGCGCATCCACTTCTCCAGGCGGCCCACCAATTCGAAGAGGTGGTCGAAGGACTCTACGATGAACAGGATCGGTTGGTAGTGGTCGATCTCCGCCACTTGATTAATCGCCCACTCCAGTTGAATCGGGTAGCGCTGCACTTCCGGCGAATCGATGGCATGCTCCAATTCGCCGTAAGAACTCAGCAAGCCGCTGCCGTACGCCACCACGCCATTCCTGCCGCGCATCAGGCCGAACTCCACCGTGAACCAGAAGAATCGCGACATGGCTTTGATGATGTTGGTCAAGCGGCGCGCGCGCTCGCCGTAATCCGAAATACTGGCCGTCATCTCCACCGCGGTGTGCGCGCAGTCGCCGAAGCGCACCAGAACATCGGCGAAATTCCGGTCGGTGTGCATGGGGACATGCCCGGCGATGTCATGGAAGATATCGGGCTCGGGCAAATAATCCATGCGGTCTTTGTCGCGGATGGTGATGGTAGTGGGGAACTCGCGGCGGCGCAGGCAGTCGAAGAACAGGAAGCCGGGGACATAGCCGCTGACCGGTTTTGCCTGAAATCCCGTGAGGGGTTGGAGACGCGCGTTGACATCGGCCAGTCGGGGTATCCGGTCGGGCGGCAGGTTCAGCGCTTCGATTCCCGCCAGGAAATGTTCATTAGCGTACCGTTCCCAGCGCGGCCGGATCCTCTTATAAAGCTGCCGCCACGCCTCATGGTTTTCTGCAGAATATAGATCGTAAGGCTGTGAAATATAAAGATCGCCGCGGCTTCGCGCTTCTTCCACAAAGGGGGCGTGTCCTGTGGTCAATCCAGTAGCAGAGATGGCTTGCGGCATGGGTCCCTCCCAAGGCTTTACCTGACCTCATTCTACACCCTCTCTCAGGTGGTGCTCGAATAAATTTTGCAGTAACTTTCACCCTGCCGACGGATACTCTGGATGGAACATGACAGCCAAGGCTGCCAGCTTCGTGGAAATCTACACGGCGTACGCGCGATGTTTATCGTTTCGCGCTGTACCTGAGCGGCGATGCCGTGGCGGCGCAGGACATCACCTCCGAGACATTCTGCCGTGTTTGGCTCTCGAGCCAACCGGTGCGGATGACGACCGTCAACGCGTGGCTCTTCGTCATCGCGCGCAATCTTTACCGGCATGAATTGCGGCACGTGCGGCGCCGCGAGCCGCTCGACCCCGCGATGGCGTCGACCGTCTCAGTGGCGGCGGACGCCGAATTGAAGGACGAGTGCGCGCTCCAAGCCACCGGTCTGCACCCGCCGCGCACGCAGTGGCCGGTGCTGGCATGGCAGGTGGGCGCCTGGGTCTTCTCCTTTTCCGCGGCCAGCGTAGTGGGCGCCTGGATCGGGAGAGACTTTCTGAATCACTCGCAGTATCTGATCCTCGCCCTGATCTGGGGGCCGATCATGCTGCTGGGCAGAAAACTAAACCAGTATCTTCACTCTGACTCGGGAAGCGGAGTCAAAGGAGGAGTAAGCGTGACCAGCGTTCCGCACAGCAGCACCAGTGCGCCGATCCAGATCCAGTTCACCAGCGGAAACAGATACGCCTCCACCACCGGCACGTTGTCGCCATTGACGCCCGCGAAGTTTACGTACAGATCTTCATTGAGGCTGTGCCGGATGTCCACACGGCCCACCGCCTGGTTGGCGGCCTTGTAATACTCGCGCTGCGGCGTCAGTGTTCCGATGGACGTCGAGCCATCGTACACTTCGATATTGGCGCGCTGCCACAGGTAGTTCTCGTTCTCGCCGGTGGAGATCTCGCGAACCTGCAGGCCGAAACCGCCAAGCTGCAGTCGATCGCCCTGGTGGATCCCTGTCTTCTGCTCGCGGTTGAAGATGGCGCCGGTGAGCCCTACGAAGATCAGCACAATCCCCAGGTGCACGATGAACCCGCCGTAGCGGCGGGTATTGCGCCGTGTGAGCGTGACCATGGCGTACGCCAGGTTGGCGCCGCTGGAAGACGCGATGGCTCGCGAGCCCTTGGCAAACTCCATTAGGATGGTCCCGGCCACAAACGCGCAGAGGGAAAACGAAACCAGCGCGTAGATATCGCGAACGCCCGCCGCGATCAGGCAGGCGCCCACCAGGCATCCCGCGACTCCCGGCACGCGGAAGGTGCGGCGCAAGCTTTCGAGTGACGCACGGCGCCACGGCAACAGAGGCGCCACGCCCATAAGAAACAGCAGCCCCAGCCCGAGCGGAATCATCACGTGATTGAACCATGGCTTTTCCAGCGTGATCTTCTCACCGCCCAGCGCCTGCGAAATCACGGGGAACAGCGTGCCCCACAGAATCGCGATGCAACTCGCCAGTAGCAGCAGGTTGTTCAACATGAAACTGGATTCACGCGACACGATGTTGTCCATCTTCGCGGCGCTCTTGAGATAGTCGAGGCGCGAGACGATCAGCCACGCTGTGGCTGCGATTCCAACTGCCAGGAATGCCGTGAAGTACTGGCCAATCGACGACTTTGCAAAGGCGTGCACCGAATCTACCATCCCCGACCGCGTCATCATGGTGCCGAAGATGCACAGGAAGAACGATGACGAAACCAGCACCACATTCCAGATGCGCAGCATGCCCTTCTTTTCCTGCATCATCACCGAGTGCAGGTAAGCCGTGGAGCTGAGCCACGGCAGGAACGAGGCGTTCTCCACCGCGTCCCAGCTCCAATACCCGCCCCACCCCAACGCCGCATACGCCCACTTCGCGCCGAGCACGATGCCCACGCCCTGGAACAGCCAGGTCACGATGGTCCAGCGCCGCGCCGAATGGAGCCAGGCCGTTCCCGGTGTGCGGTAGAGCAGCGCCCGCATGGAGAACGCGAAGGGCACGGTCATCCCGACATAGCCCAGATACAGGATGGGCGGATGGATGCGCATCATCGGGTATTGGAGCAGGGGATTGAGGCCGACGCCATCCGGCAGAGCGGTCGATAGTCCATTGACGGAGATCACACGGAACGGGTTCGCGACAAAGGTATTCAGGATCAGGAAGAACGCCTGCGTGCCGGCCAGCACGGCGATGAGCGGCTGCGGTCGCCGCCAGACGGCGACCGCGGAGTAACACGAGAGTAGCCAGCTCCACAGCAATAGAGAGCCTTCCTGGCCGCCCCACCACGCGGCGAATTTGTAAGACGCCGCCATCGGGTGATTGCTGTTGGATGCGACATAAGCGTAGCGGTAGTTGTCGGTGAGGAACGCCCGCACCAGGATGGCAGCCGCGATCGTGATGCAGAACCAAATGGCGTAAACGCTTCGCTCGGAGCTTAAGATGAGCAGCCGATTGCCGCGCGCGGCGCCGACAAGAGACGCCGCGATGGCGTAGATCGCCAGGCACAGCGCCAGCAGCAGACACACGTATCCTGTGTTTTCCATTGTTGATTTACCAAAGGGGACTAAGCGTTAGAGATTCGCGTGGCAGAGGACGCAACTGCCGGAGATGACGTAAGCTCCGTGCGACTTCCAGGCCGTTCCGCGGACGGCGGCGGCGCGCGCGATCAGCACTTTGGCCTCGGCGCTATCCACGCGATAGGTGACTTCGACGATCCGCGCTCCGCTTGGGTCGACGATCCGGACATGCTGCAAACGAGCTTTTGTGCTCGCGGGAATCGAAAGTTGGATGTCCGCCTGGGTTTTCAAAAAATAGTTGACTTTGTCAACTATCCTCCGCTGTGGAGCCGAAAAAAGGAGCACGAGCGCGAAAACCGCAGCCATCGCCAGAATCGGCGAAAGGGTGAACGACCACCGCGTTTTCGGTGTGGGCGGGCGCCAAGTCAGCGAGGGCGGAGCCTGCACCGGAGCCAGATGCTTGGTCAATTCCACTTCAAGCCACTCAGGCATGGCGCACTCCTTCCTGTTGCACGATGTGCGCCAGGCGGCGCTCCAGCGCTTTATGCGCGCGATTGAGACGCGACGCCACGGTGCCCGGCGAGCAGCCTAGCACCTCGGCAATCTGGTCGTAGGCCAGGCCTTCGGTGTATCGCAGCACCACGACGATGCGGAGTTCGGGTGACAGCTTGTCCACAGCGGCCCGAATGCGGCCGGCCATCTCGGCGCGCAACATAGCGGCCAGCGCGTCGCCCGAAGCTCGCAGGGTGGCGAGAAACTCGTCCGCCAGCGGCACGAAGCGACTGAGCTTGCGCTGGCGGTCGAGGCAGCTATTGACCACCATGCGATAGACCCAGGTTTCGAAGGCCGAATCGCCGCGGAAATCGTGAATGGAGCTGAAGAGCTTGAGAAAGGTGTCCTGTGCGATGTCCATGGCGGAGGCTTCGTCGCCGGCGAAGCGCAGGGCGATAGAGTACACCTTGTTCTTGTAGGTTTCGAACAGCGTGCGGAAGGCGTCGCGCTCGCCCCTTTGACAGGCCTCCACGAGCTCGCGTTGTGAACCTTCCAGCAGCATTCTCACTAGTATGACGAAGGCCGGAGCAGATTTCTTCCCGGAAAATCGGCGGGATGTGTACTACCATCGAATACTGATGAGGATCGGCGTCCTGGGTCTCGGATTCATGGGCAGCACGCATATCAGAGCTATGCGTGAGGTGGCCGGCGTGGAGCTGGCGGCCGTTTATAGCAGCGATGAGCGGAAACTGGCCGGCGATCTGACGGGCATTCAGGGCAACCTGGGCGGGCCCGGCGAGCATCTGGACTTCTCCAACCTTCGCAAATACCGCGATATCGAGCCCCTCCTTTCCGATCCCGCGATTGAAGCCGTAGACATCTGCCTGCCTACCGACCTGCATGAATGGGCCGCCGTCGAGAGCTTGCGCGCCGGGAAACACGTGTTAGTAGAGAAGCCGCTGGCGCTCGATGGGATCGGCGCCGACCGGATATTGGGGGCTGCTCGCAAAGCGGGCCGGATCCTGATGGCCGCGCATGTGCTTCGCTTTTTCCCGGAATACATTGCGCTGCGCGAGGCGATGAGCGGTGGCAATTTGGGCCGCCTGCGTTTCGCGATGCTGCGCCGAAGGTGCGCCGCGCCTTTGTGGGGCGGATGGCTGCAGGACCCCGAGCGCAGCGGTGGCGGCGTCTTCGACCTGTTGATCCACGACGTCGACATGTGCCTTCACTTGTTCGGCAAGCCTCGGACGGTGTCGGCGTCGGGGTGCTCCGATCCCGCTACGGGCGTGGACTGCATCAGCGCCCAGTTGTTCTACCCGGAGGGCGCGGTGGTGGAGATTTCGGGCGGCTGGTACGCGCCGGGCGAGTATCCTTTTTCCATGGAGTACAGCGCCGCGTTCGACGGCGGCAGCGTGGAGTACAGCTCCATCGGCCACGCTCCCACGCTTTATCCTCGCAAGGGAAGCTCGCAGGCACTGCCGCTGGCCACGTGCGGCGGATACGCCGCGGAGATCGGGTACTTCGCGCAATGCTGCCGCGAGAAGCGCGCGCCGGAGCAGTGTTTGCCGGCCGAATCGGCACTGGCCGTAAAGCTGATGTTGTTGATATTGGATTCGCGAAAGCGAAATGGAGCGAAGATGCTATGCAGCCTGTGAAGCCATTGGAAGCGGGTGCGATGTTCTGGATTGGCCGCGAGACTCTCGCCGAGTTGCAGGCGTTGGGCCTGCGCTGCGGACAGTTGGGGGTGGGCAGAGGGGTAGAGTTGAACGGGTCGCTCACGGCGCAGTGGAAGCGCGATCTGCAAGCGGCGGAGTTCACGATTTCGACCGTGGTGGCTGCATACGATGGCGAGGACTACGCGGACATTCCCACCGTGCAGCGGACCGTGGGATTCGTTCCGGCGTCCACGCGCAATGCTCGCGAGCAGCGCACGCTGGCCATCAGCGATTTCGGCGCCAGCCTGGGAGCTCCGGGCATCGCGACCCACATCGGGTTCGTGCCGGACGATGCCGGCGATCCGGACTACGTGGCGGTTCGCGATCTGGTCCGCCGCGTCTGCGATCACGCGGCTGCCAACCATCAGACGTTCGCGCTGGAGACCGGGCAGGAGCGCGCCGAAGTGCTGCTGCGCTTCATACACGATGTGGGGCGGCCCAATCTCAAGATCAATTTCGATCCCGCCAATATGATTCTCTACGGCACGGGCGATCCTATCGAAGCGCTGCGCATGCTGGCGCCTCTGGTGGTTTCGGTGCACTGCAAGGACGGCGATTGGCCGCCCAAGGACGTGCCGGGCGCATTGGGCACGGAGCGTCCGCTGGGGAAGGGCTCGGTGGGCATAGAGCGCTTCGTGAAGACCCTGCAGGACGTGGGCTATCGCGGGCAGTTGAACATCGAGCGGGAAGGCACCGACCACGCGGGTTGGCTACACGATGTGGGCGAAGCGGCACAATTGCTGGCCAAGCTCACGGCTTAGAGACTCTCTTCATTACGCCATCGAGGGCTTCGGAGAGACGCTCGAAGACACTGTTGCGGGTGAGCTCATTGACGATTTGCTCATTGGTGCCGCCCTTAGTTGCGTGCTCCTGGGCCAATGCGGGAAAGCTTCGATCGGGCATTTCGATAGCGGTTTGCGCCAGCCCGGAAAGGATCTGCGCCACGTAATCGCGGGCCTTCGATGGCGGGACGTTATGCCGCGTCAACCATGAGGCAACGCCATCGGCAAAGGCAAAGTACGTCGCCATGGTTGCGGTTGCGGCGCACAGGGCGTCGAATTCACTTTCGGTGTCTACGGCAATGGCTGAGCCGAGCGACGCGAAGAGGCGAGCGGTGAGGTCATCGGGGGGATAGATGGCGGTGGGGCAGCGCCGTTTTGCGGTGGATGGAAGCGGCACGGCTCGGGTGATTTTGCTCGCCGGATGGACCAGATCGCGGAGGCGGCTGACGCGCAACCCGGACACGAGGCTGATCACCGTGTGGTCGGCACGGAATCGCAAGTCCGCCAGAACCTCGGGCGCGATTTGCGGTCTTACGGCGATGACGACCGTTTCGGATTCGTCCAGAACTGCCTGGTTCGAGGCCGCTATCAATACGTGCGGGAAGCGATGGGCCAGGTCCGCGGCGATCTCGGGGTTGCGCGGTGAGAGCCGGATGGCCGGCCCATCGGGGGTGCTCAGTCCGGTTACCATTGCCGCTGTGATTGTTCCTGTTCCCAGGAAACCGATTGTCATATGTTTCATATTCGCAAAAAGGCGACCGCTCCCCCCGCGAAGTGACGTCTATGTTTATCATCTAGTAGAAGAGGAGGCGCGGAATGATGGAGTCAACCAGACTTTTCTTCCGGTGGTTTTTCGCATTCTCCCTTGCCGGTATGGCGTGGGCTCAGGAGTCGGCGCCTCCGCCTCCCGCTGTAGGGCACCCGGTGCTGGCCATCGGTTCGGCGGCTCCGGATTTCTCGCTGCCGGGCGTGGACGGCAAGATCCACAAGCTGGCCGACTACGGGGGCAGTCCCATCCTGATGGTGATCTTCATGTGCAATCACTGTCCCACGTCCCAGCTTTATGAAGGCCGCATTCAGAAACTGGTGGACGACTATCGCGATAAGGGTGTGACTTCGGTCGCCATTCAGCCCAACGATCCGAATGCGATCCTGCTCTCCGAACTCGGCTACACCGACGTGAGCGACAGCATGGATGAGATGAAGATCCGGGCTGAATATCGCCATTTCAACTTCCCCTATCTGTACGATGGCGAGACGCAGTCGGTATCGCAGGCCTACGGCCCCTCGGCGACGCCGCACGTTTTCGTTTTCGATAAGGATCGCAAGCTTCGCTACGAGGGGCGCATCGATAATTCGCAGCGCGAGTCGCTGGTGAAGACGCAGGATGCGCGCGCCGCGCTCGATGCCATGCTGGCCGGCAAGCCCGTGGCGGTGGCGCATACGCCGGCCTTTGGCTGCTCTACCAAGTGGAAATCGAAGATCGACGGGCAACTTCGCGAGCGCACCAAGATTGAAGCCGAGCCCGTGAAGGTGGAGATGGTGACCGCGGAGGGACTCCAGAAACTGCGCGCCAACGACACGGGGAAGGTGCTGCTGGTGAATTTCTGGGCGACTTGGTGCGGTCCGTGCCTCACCGAATTCCCCGAGATCGAGAATACCTGGCGCATGTTCCGCCGCCGCGATTTCGACCTGGTGACCGTCTCGGCCAACCTGCCCGATGAGGCCGCCGGGGTGATGAAGACGCTACGCGAGGAGCACGCCTCCAGCCGCAATCTGCAATTCGCCACGGAGGATACCTACGGATTGCAGGCGGCTTTCGAATCGACGTGGGAAGGCGGCGTGCCGTTCACCATGGTGATTGCGCCGGGCGGCAAGGTGCTGTTCCAGCAGCAGGGCGAAGTGGATGTGCTGGCACTGCGACGCATCATTCTGGCGCACCTGGAAAACGACACTTACGTAGGACATCCGAATTACTGGGCCCACTGAGGAGGGATTGGATGAGGCTGGCTTTGGCGGCGCTGCTGTTGTGCGTTTCGGGGATGCACGCGCAGGATAAGTACGACGGCCTGTGGCAGGGATACGACGGCGAGTGGCGGTACGTTTCCCGACAACTTGTGCAACTGGCCGAGGCGATTCCAGCCGAAAAATATGGGTGGCGGCCGGGTCCTGGAGTGCGGTCGGTGAGCGAAGTGATCATGCACATCGCGATCGCGAATTATGGTTTGCTGGCGAACACGGGCGTAAAGTCGCCGGCCGATCTCAAGCCCGGAATCGAAACCACGGTCACGGCGAAGGCCGAAGTCATCGCGTGGCTGAAGCGCTCACTGGACACTGTCAAAACGGCGCACTTGAACGTGAAGCCAGGCGATTTTACGCGGAAGATCAAGAACGGCGATTACGATTCCACTGTGGACGCAATGTATCTGCGGATCATCGTTCACGCCAACGAGCATATGGGGCAGTTGGTGGCATACGCCAGGATGAACGGGATCGTGCCTCCTTGGTCGAAATAACAGAGTCGTGAGCTCTTCGACCTCAAAACGACGAGACGTCCCCATCCGGAGATTCACTCTAGCGGCTTTGCGTGAGGCTCTTCTTCCGGCCCATTGACGATACGGGAAATGCCATCCTGGATGAGCGCCGCGTTGAAGTTGATCTACAGTCTCTCGCAAAGCCGCTAAGACGCCAAGAACATAATACCGGTCCGGGCATAGGCCGCAATCTTGACTTAGGCAGGCAGGGTCGAAAAACCGTCCGAGCTTCGCTCGGATTGGCAGGTGGAAGCGTCTACCCCACCAAGAGCAACGGGAACTTTTTGCGTGCCCTGTCGGTCAAACAGGAATGCTCCTGAGCGACATCCGATACGCGCTCCGCCTTATGCGGCGTAGCCCCGGCTTCACGGCGGTGGCCGTCCTTTCGCTAGCCCTCGGGATCGGCGCCAACACCGCGATCTACAGCCTCTTCTACACGATTATGCTGCGCCAACTGCCGGTGGCGCAGCCGGAGCAGTTGGTGGAGTTGGTGCGGAATTCCCCGAGCGAGCTACATTGGGCGGGGTATTGGGGATGGGACAGATATGCGTACCTGCGCGATCACAATCACGTCTTCTCGGGGATCACCGGCATGGGGTTCGACAATCTGGCCCAGGTGCGCCTCCCGGGTTCCGATCCGGAAACGTTGATTCTGGAAAGCGTGCCGGAGAATTACTTTCGGGTGCTCGGATTAAAGCCCGCGATCGGGCGGTTCTTTGGCCCGGAGGATGTCCCGGCGAGCACGGACGGAGATGCGGTGGTGGTGAGCTGGTCGTACTGGGAACGGCGGTTCCAGCGCGACCCGGCGATTTTGGGGAAGCGGATCTTCTACAGGGACGCGCCGAAAATCGTAATCGGCGTGGCGCCGCGCCAGTACGTGGGACCCCGGGTTGGCTCTCGCACGGACCTTTGGATTCCGACGGGAAGCAACGATCTCACCATGGTGGCGCGTTTGAAGCCGGGTGTGACATTGCAGCAGGCGCAGGCTGAAATCACAGTGCTGTACCGGCAGATGCAAAGCGTCATGCAGCTGAATCCCAAGACTACGATGGAACTGTTGCCGGCGGGCGCGGGCCTGGCGCGGGTGCGCGACCAGTATGGTAAACCGCTGTTGCTGGTGGCGGTGGTGGTGGGTCTGCTCCTGCTGCTGGCGTGCATCAACATGGCGAGCATGCTACTGGCGCGGTCGGCGGGACGCCAGAAGGAACTGGCCGTGCGTGTGGGGCTGGGCGCCGGGCGTGGTCGGCTGGTGCGCCAGATGCTGACGGAATCGCTGGTGCTTTCGGCGGCCGGTGCGGCATCGGGCGTGGCGGTGGCATTTTACGGGGTCGGCATTCTGGTGCGGATTATGGCGAGCAGCCGCGCCTTCGAGCACATCGACATTGAGGTGCATCCCGATCTGAACGTGGCGCTTTTCACCACCGGAGTCGCGCTGCTCACGGGATTGGTGTTCGGCCTGGCACCGGCGTGGTACGCTTTCCGGGCGGAGCCCGCGATGGCATTGCGGCAGACCGGGAGGGGCGGCGACACCTGGTTCTGGCGGCTGTTCGGAAAGGGCCTGGTGGCGGTGCAAGTGGCCCTGTCGATTTTCCTGGTGACGGCGGCCGCGGTATTTCTGAACCACCTCACGCGGCTACGGAATTTCGACCTGGGCTTTCGCAGCGATCACCTGCTTCAGGTGACGCTCGATCCGTCACGCAGCGGGTACAAGAAGGAACAACTGGCCGCGCCGTACCGGGAACTACTGGCGCGCTTTCAGACGATTCCCCAGGTGCGCTCGGCGTCGATCAGCGGCTGCACTCCGCTCGAAGGATGTGGGTCGGGGGCGCGCTTCCTGATTGCCGAAGGTCACGAGGAGCGGCCGGAGGACCGGCAGCGGACGGCGGTGGTATTTGTGTCGCCGCGGTACTTCGAGACGCTCGGCATTCAGATGCACGCGGGACGCGATTTTGAGTTTCGGGATGTGGGCCGGCCCCGCGTGGCGATTGTCAACCAAACGATGGCGCGCCGTTATTTCCCGGGCGTCGATCCCATTGGCAAGCGCGTAGCGATCGATCCGGATCCGAAAAACGGCCCGTGGTTCGGCACGGACCAGCCCTACGAAATCGTGGGATTGGTGGACGATGTGAAAACGTTCGAGCTGCGCGATGCTCCGTACCCACTGATCTACTTCAATATGTTCCAGGAGAACCGCCTACTGGACCATTTCGAACTGCGCACTGCCGCAGCCCCGGAAGCGATCGCCGGGACGGTGCGGCGGATAGTGCGGGATGTTCTGAGGACGATGCCGGTGAGATCGGTCACAACGCTCGCCGATCAGGTGGATTCGAACATTGTGCCCGAACGTTTGATTACGACGCTCTCGGAGTTTTTCGGCTGCCTGGGCGTGGTGCTTGCCGGCATCGGGTTGTACGGACTGCTGGCGTATACGGTGGCGCGGCGGACGAACGAGATCGGGATTCGGATGGCGCTGGGGGCGACAGCGGGCAGCGTAAGCGGTCTGGTGATGCGTGACGTTTTGGGGATGGTGTGCGCGGGCTCAGCGGTGGGCACGGCGATGGTCCTTTGGAGCAGGCCGCTGGCGACCAAGGTTCTGTCGGATCTGAAATGGGAGAGCGCTACGCCGCTGGCAATCGGGGGCGGGGTGATGATCGGGGTCGCACTGATCGCGTCATGTATACCGGTGCGACGGGCGGCTCGTGTGGACCCGATGGTGGCGCTGCGGCATGAGTAGGATTGCGGGCCTGCGCGGGACGTCAGTCTCGCCCGGCCGGTAGGCAGACTGAAGAGGGAGTTGCAGAACTCGCAAGAGCACGTAAAGTGCGAAGCTGTTCTTCACCGCCGAGGCGCGGAGAACGCAGAGAAAGCGCGGAGAACACCAAGCCCAAAACGGCTAGCGTGAACGGGGGCGGCGGGCTCGTCTTCCGTCAGGTTCAGAGGGCGCGGAGAACAAAGCAGGTTCGGCAAATTCGTCACGGCCTGCGGAATTTTGCAACTCCCTCTCAAGGCCATTTCGCGCTGACAACTGCCCCCCCTTGTCTACGTTTTCTTTCCTGGCTTCTTGGTCTTGGCGGCGATCTTGGTCAGGAGTTCCTTCGTTTCAGGGGTTGTAGGCACCGCTTTTAGGGCGGCGGTAGCTTCATCGCAGAGGGCGTTCAGACGGTCCGGCTGGTCGAGATTCTTGGCGGCGTAGAGGTCGGTCATGTCGAAGAGGGATTTGGCCGTCGCCGCCAAGAATGTGGCTCGGGGCACTTGCACGGTTCCGGACTTGAAGATCTCGAGCGCTTTGGCGGGGTCGCCGGCCGCGCCTGCCATCTGGCTGATAGTGAGGAGCACTCCGCGCTGCAACATCATCCTTTGCATATCCTCGATTTCGGCATCGGGCGCCATCATGCCCCTGGCCACTCGCTGCAGCTGGACCGGCGAGGTGGCGTTGCCGATGGGGAAGGGAAATTCGAGCGCCACCGTATCGGTGGGGGTGGCTGCCATCAGCTTGTGGAACGTCTCCGCGCATTGCATGGCGCAACTGCTGGCCGCTCTGTGGAGGCCCTGCACCTGTCGCAGGAAAGGTGTCGGATTTGCCCGATTCGCGCGGGCGCCGTATTCGAAGTTCTCTGCCAGGTCGATATAGCCTTTGGCAAGGCCGGCATTCATCACGATGATCCACGGCTGCGCGCGCACGCCGTATTCGGCCGAGCCGCTCAGTTGGGACAGGTTGTCGTTGGTCTTCAGGAAATCGCCCGATTTGTACGTGGATTGGGCAGAGGCCCAGTAGAACCCCGGGGTCCCCGGTTGCGGCGGTTGAGGGCCGGAACTGCATCCGGCGCCGATCAGGCTGATGGCTGCTATGGCGAAAGTGAGAAGCGTGCGTGGCATGGCTGGACCACCTTTCGTTCAAGCTGTATCACAAGGTGTCAGGAATAACAAGGTATAAAGAGGTGTAACACCTAAATTACCGTCTTTGGTGTACCCCCAACGAGAACATGTTCCACTTGGCAGGCGAAAGCGCCTGCCCTACCAAAGCCACTGAAGTATCATCCGATTAGGAACCTTATAGTGAAACTGGCATTTTCGATGATCTTCGCGCTGGCGGCGGCCCAGACTATTTCCACTGGGTCAATTGAGGGGGAAGTGTTTAATAGCGCCACTGGACGGACCATTCCGGGTGCTCGCATCAGCGCCAAGGGAGATTCGGAAACACTGGCGATCACGGCTGATGAGAAGGGCCGGTTTCGGTTCGCCGAACTGCCGCTCCGGTCGTATCAGGTGTTGGCCACGGCTCCGGGCTTGATTCCCGTCAAAGAAACCGCCGTGGGTTCGTACGCAGGCGAATTCATCCGGCTCTCGCCGACCTATGCCGCCAGCAATCTTCGGCTGGAAATGCGGCCGGCCGCCGCCATCTCCGGGAAAGTGACCGACTCCGCCGGCGCGCCCCGCGAAAATGCCAACGTGGAGATCATGCTGCGCTATCCGGCGGGCGAGCGCCATGCCGGGAAGGGCCGCAGCATCGAGGACGGAGGCTACCAATATCTGGGGCAGCGGAGCGTTGCGACCAATGCCGCGGGGGAGTTCCAGATTTCGCCGCTGCCGCCGGGGAGTTATTATCTCTCGGTTGGGAATACCTTCTATCCCCACTCGAAGGTCTCGGATGCTAAGCCGGTGGACCTGCCCGAGGGCAAGGACCTCAGGGGCATCGATATTCAGATGACTGCCAACTGATAAGCCGGCTTTACAGTTGCACGTTGCCGACCGGCTACCTCCCCGCGCTCGGATTGTCCTATCATTAGTGGGACAAACCCCTTCATGCTTCCGATTTCACGCTCGCTGCCAGCGTTATTCCTGGCCTCCATGCTTTATGGCCAGGCTCCTGCGCAGCAGCCGCCCGCCCAACCCGCCGCGCCTTCGCAGAACGCCGCGGAGATGGCGCAGCACGACGAACCCGCCACTTTCAAGGCCCGAGTCAACCTGGTGATGGTCCCGGTGGTGGTCCGCAATCGCAAAGGCGATGCGGTGGGCAACCTGACTAAGGACGATTTCTCACTCTTCGATAAAGGCAAGGTCCAGGAGGTCACGCGCTTCACGGTGGAGAAGACCGCGGCGCCCGGTGAAATCAAAGAGGCCAACAAGACGGTGGTTACGCCGGAGGGGGAAGCCATCCCCGGCGATATTCCCGACCGCTTTGTGGCCTACGTCTTCGACGACATACACATTTCCTTTCCGGACCTGATCCGCACACGCGAAGCTGCCGGGCGGCACATGACGCAACTGGCCAAGACCGATCGCGCCGCCATCTTTACCACGTCCGGCATCACTACTTTGGAGTTCACCGACGACCGGGATAAGTTCCACGAAACTCTGATGCGCATCACTCCCCACCCGATTGCGCGCAGCATGACGCAAGAGTGCCCGGACGTAAGCTACTACATGGCGGACCTGGTTTTTAACAAGCATGACACCGATGCGATCCAGGCAGGCGTTGCCGACACTATCGATTGCGCGCACCTGTCGGGCCAGCCCAACGCTGCCCAGCAGGCACGGCAACTTCTGGATGGCGCAGCCCAACGCGCGCTGGCGTCGGGCGAACAGGAAAGCCGTGTGGCTCTGCTGGTGTTGAAGGATGTGGTACGGCGAATGTCGGGAACCCCGGGGCAGCGGATCATGATCCTGGCGGGTCCGGGCTTCATCGCGCCGGACCTGCAGACGGATAAGAACGATGTGATGGAGCGCGCCATTCATGCCAAGGTGGTGATCAACGCCCTCGATGCGCGCGGGTTGTATACCGACCCGATGTTCGACGCCAGCCGGCAAGGTCCTTCACTGGCGGCAATGCGCGCCAGATCGATGATCGACAGAATCGCCGCGCATGCACAGGAAGATATTCTCGCCGAACTGTCGGCCGGCACAGGCGGCACCTTCTTCCACAACAATAACGATCTGGAGGAGGGATTCCGGCGTCTGGCCAGCGCTCCGGAGTATGTCTACCTGCTGGGCTTTTCACCGCAGAATCTCAAGTTCGATGGCAGCTTGCATTCGCTGAAGGTGAGTCTCAAGAATTCTGGACCGCTGAGCCTGGAAGCGCGCAAGGGATACTACGCGCCCAAACATATGGAAGACGCGGTCGAGACGGCGAAGCGGGAAATCGAAGAGGCGCTGTTCTCACGCGAGGAGATGCACGATCTTCCGGTGGAGTTAAAGACGCAGTTTTTCAAGTCGGGCGACCAGGCTGCGAAGCTGGCGGTGCTGGCGCGGCTCGACCTGAAGAAGCTCAGGTTTCGGAAAGCCGAAGGGCGCAACAATAACAACCTGACCGTGGTTTCCGGGCTGTTCGATCGCAACGGAAATTACGTCCAGGGAATCACCAAGACGATTGAGTTCCGCCTGAAGGACGATACACTCGAAAATCGGCTGGGGCAGGGAGTCACGGTGCGCACCAGTTTCGACGTGAAACCTGGGACGTATCTGATTCGCCTGGTGGTTCGCGATTCGGAAGGGCAGATGATGTCAGCGGCGAACGGCGCCGTGGAAATACCGTGAAGCAAATCGCACGTTTGGTAACGGAGACGTCTATGAAGTTATATGTACCGATGTTCGTGGCAGGAATTCTGATGGCGGCCGGAGCCTCGGCCCAGGAGCAGCAGACCACCCCGCCGGTGGCGCCTCCTACCACCGTCATCAAGACGGAAACTCGCGTAGTGCTGGTGGATGCTGTGGTCACCGACAAGAAGGGGGCCTACATCCACGACCTCACGCAGAAGGATTTCAAGGTCTGGGAAGACAACAAGGAACAGACCATCCGGTCGTTCTCGTTCGAGGCCGACCCCAATGGGCCGCAGAAGGACCAGAAGCGGTACCTGGTGCTGTTCTTCGACAACACCAATATGGCGCTGCCGGACCAGGCGCGCGCTCGCGAGGCGGCCGGGAAGTTCATCGAATCGAATGTAGGTCCGAATCACCTGATCGCGATTGCCGATTACAGCGGCACGCTGCGCATTGTGCAGAACTTTACCGAGGATGCGGAACGGCTGCGGCAGGTGGTGAAGGACACGAAGCTGGCGATGGGCCCGTCGCTTTCGGGACCGGGCTCGGGTGGCCTGGGCCGCGCGGGATACGACTACGGTTTGCGGACATCGCTGCTGGCGCTGCGCAACCTGGCGAAGAATATGGCGGACGTCCCCGGGCGCAAGAGCCTGGTGTTTTTTACGTCCGGCTTCCGGCTGAATATGGAAGGGCAATCGGAGCTGACGGCGACCATCGCGGAGTGCAACCACGCGAATGTCGCGGTGTATCCGGTGGACGTGCGCGGGCTGACTACGGATCCGCTGGGCACTCCGTTAGGACAGCCCGGGATGGGCGGACGCGGCGGCCGCGGCGGTGGACAGGTGGAATTGTACCGGCCGGCGCCACGGCTCTTCGGCGGCGCCAGCGTCTTCATGGCGGGCTTTGCTCCCGATCCGCAGCGCGGGGGAACTTCTGGCGGCGGCACCACGGGTGGTGGCGGCGGCACGTCGGGCGGCGCCTCTAGCGGCGGCGGCGCCTCGGGCGGAGCTGGCGGTGGCGGCGGCGGAGCGCGATCGGGCGGCGCGGGCGGTGGTTCCACGGGCACCGCCGGCGGCGTGAGCCGCGGCAGCGGTAACACCGGCGGCGTCAGCACGGGACGCAGCGGCGCAGCGGGCAATCCCGCGAATGGGGGCAACGCCGGCAATGCGGGCCGTGCCGGTGGCGGCGGCAGTCCCAACCTGACGAATCTGAACGGCCGGTACAATCCATACGGCGCGGGCCGCAACATTGTGCCGATTGTGCCGCCGTTTGCCGGCGACAACCAGCAGGGCCTCTATCAGCTGGCGGAAGGCACGGGCGGTTTCGTGATTCTGAACAGCAACGATTTGCTGGGCGGGTTGGAGAAGATCGGCAAGGAGCAGAACCAATATTACCTGATCGGCTACTCGCCTTCGGAAACTCCGGAAGGGAGCTGCCACACGCTCAAGGTGAAGGTGGACCACTCCTACCAGGTGCGCGCGCGCAGCGGCTATTGCAACGTGAAACAGGTGGACCTGCTGGCAGGCAAACCGGCCGAGAAGGACCTGGAGAATCGCGTGGCCGGCACGGAGCCCGGATCGGTTCATGCGCCGCTGCAGATTCCGTACTTCTTCACGGGGCCGAATACGGCGCGTGTCTACGTCGCGATGGAGATTCCGTCCGATTCCGTGAAGTTCACGAAGGTGAAAGGCAAGCAGCACGCCGAGGTGAACATTCTCGCCATCGCTTACAAGCCCGACGGACAGGTGGGCGCGCGTTTCAGCGACACGGTGAAGCTAGACCTGGAAGACAAGAAGCAGGTGGAGGAGTTCGAAAAGCGCCCGCTGCACTACGACAATCAGTTCGACGTGGCGGCCGGCCAGTACAATCTCAAGGTGGTTTTCAGCTCCAGCGGCGAGGCATTCGGCAAGCTGGAGAAGCCGCTCAACATCGATAAGTTCGATGGCAAGGAGTTCGCGCTTTCGGGTGTGGCATTTAGCAAAGACCTGCACAAGGTGTCCGACGCGGAAGCCAACCTCGATGCGATTCTGCTGGAAGGGCGCAATCCGCTGATCGCCTCGGGCATGCAGATCACTCCTACCGGTGTGGATCGTTTCAAGAAGACCGACATGGCGGCCTGTTACATGGAGATCTATGAGCCGCTCAACCTTGGCGAGAAGGTTCCGCAGCTCGGTGTGCAGCTCCGCATTCTGGACCGCAAAACGGGCGAGATGAAGGGCGATTCGGGCGTGATCGAGATGACCGCGCAGAGCCACCAGGGCAATCCTGTGG
The DNA here is from genome assembly GCA_963815475.1 of uncultured Solibacteraceae bacterium. Lineage (GTDB taxonomy): Bacteria > Acidobacteriota > Terriglobia > Bryobacterales > Bryobacteraceae > Sulfopaludibacter. The sequence continues at coordinate 7,464,337 of CAWFHD010000003.1, forward strand.
TGCCGGTGGCGCTGAAACTGCCCGTGAACACGATGCCTCCGGGGACTTATAAAGCCGAGTTCAAGGCGGTAGATGCGGCAGGCCACAGCGCCACCCGCCAAATGGACTTCGACATCATCGAGTAGCGTGTCCGCATTCAAGGGCAAGGTTGCTTTGGTCACCGGCGGCTCGTCCGGAATCGGAAGGTCCGCCGCGCTGGCTTTTGCTCGCGAAGGCGCCGCGGTGGTGATTGCGGCACGTCGCGAGGCGGAAGGGTCGGCGGTAGCTCGGGAGATTGAGGAAGCAGGCGGGCAGGCGATTTTCGTGGCCACGGACGTGGCGGAGCCTTCCGAGATTCAGGCCCTCGTCGAAAAGACGGTTGCCACATTCGGCCGCCTGGACTGCGCATTCAACAACGCCGCAGACGCGGGAGCGCCTTTCGTATTCACTGCCGATTTCAACGAGGAGCAGTTCGACCGTTCGATGGCTGTCAACCTCAAGAGCGTGTGGGTTTCGATGCGGGAGGAGATCAGGCAAATGCTGGCGCAGAGTCCGGCGGGCGGCGCGATTGTGAACACGTCGTCGGTGAACGGGCTCGGCGGGGTGGCACGCGCGGCGCTGTATGCGGCGGCGAAGGCCGGGGTCATCTCGCTGACGAAATCGGCGGCTCTGGAATACTCGGGGCAGGGGATCCGGGTGAACGTGCTGGTGCCGGGCGCGTTCGACACGCCGATGCTACGGGGCGTGATGGCGAAGGCTGCCGGCGGGTCGGAGGATGCTCTCGTCGCGATCGAGAAGGCATGGACAGAGCGGATTGCGAGCGGACGAATCGGACGTCCGGAGGAGGCGGCCGAGGCGGCGGTGTGGCTGTGCTCGGATGCGGCGTCGTATGTGACGGGGCATTCGCTGATCGTGGATGGCGGACTCAGCGCGGCTTTGCGGTGAGGGGGAACGAGAAGGCACCGACTCCCTGGCAAAAGCAAAAAGGCACCGACTCCCTTAACAGTCGCGGCTTCCATGAGAAGGCCACTCCCTGTCAAGCGAGAACTTGGGGGTCTCAGGGGGCTTGCCCCCTGGCGGAGGATGAGGCAGCGCCTCATGCGCGCGTAGCGCGCTGCCCTCCGAACCTACGCCGTTTACCGCCCGCTTTGCCAATGGCCCCCTTTCCCTCATCCCTGGAGAATCTTCGGAACGGAAGGAATCTGTCAAGGGCGCGCGTTTTGTGCGCGGCTTGCGAACCCTTGACAGATTCCTTCCGTTCTGGAAACTGTGGCCCGAGGGAAAGGGGGCCGGGGTCTCAGGGGGCTTGGCCCCCTGGCGGAGTTTGAGGCAGCGCCTCATGCGCGCTTCAGCGCGCTGTCCGACTCGCCATTTCCCACGCTCTCGCGGATACCCATCCGTTTCGTCGGAACTGCTCTCTGCCCGATTGCCTTGCCCGCCCGTAGTATCGCCACGCTTCCATCCGCACTCGATTGTGGCCGTGGCCACGGTGCCCATTGGTGTTCTGGATACTAGGGGTGCTGCTATCTCGGAAGCGATCTGTGGAGTCCCAGTTGCCTGGTTCTCGACAATCAGCCGCGACTCCGCAGTCACCCCAACCCGGCGCTTTTGCATATCTCGCAGATCCCCGTTCCTTCCCAAACTGAATCCCAAATGCCTATGCCGCTACCTCCCCTTTGCCCTTGGCTTTCGCCTCCGCCGCCTTGCGGTTGTATTGCGGATCGTACACTTCTCCCGTCGCCCACAGGTGATGCAGCAGCACCGCCAGTTTTCGCGCCACCGCCACGATCGCCCGCTTCTTCGCTCGCTTCCCGCCTTTGCCCATCTTCCCCAACCCCCACACCCGCAGATCGCTTTCCGGCCCTCCCTTGCGTAGAATGCAATGTGCCCCCTGCACTAACAGACTCCGTAGCAGCCTGTCTCCCGCCTTACTGATCCCCAACTCCGGTTGGCTCTCTCCGCTATCCCGCTGTTTCCGCGTCAGCCCTAAGTACGCTCCCACATCACGGCTATGCGCGAATCGCTCCGCATCTTCCAGCGTCAATACGTAGGTCACTGCAATCAACGGTCCCACCCCGTACACTTGCTGCAGCAACTTCACCTCCGGGTAACGCTTCGCGATCTCCTCGATCTGCTTGTCGTACTTGCCGATTTGTTCGCTGATCCCTTCCACCGTTTTCAGCATCGGCCCGATCACTGCCTGCGCCCCCTCACTCAGACTGGCTCCCAACCTTGCCGTCACTTGATCGGCATCACACTTCTTCAGCCGCGCCCCCATCGGTTTCACCAGACCCCGTGCGCTGCTGATCAGCTTGGTTCGGGCTGCTATCAACTCCGCTCTCGCCCGGATCACCGCCAGGTCCATCTGCGCTGCCTCACCGCGGTGTCGGATCGGCGATAACAGCTTCGGATCTGCCCGCGCCAACCGCGCCAGTTGCCGGGCGTCGATCCGATCGTTCTTACGCACACTCTGCGTAATCAGCTTCACGTTACGCGAGTTCGCCACGATCACTTCGTGCCCCATCGACGCCAAATGCCGGCTCACCCACGGCGAATGCGTCCCCACTTCCAGCGCGATACGGCTGGCCGGCATCTTGGCGAATAACGAATCCAGTCCTATTTTGCTGGTGGGCACTTGCTCCTCGCTCACCACCTCGGCCGCTTCGTCCAAGATGCAATCACGAATGGTTCGATCTCCGAGGTCTAAACCGACAGTCAGCTTCCCTTTTACCGCCAGTTGACGGACTCGTTTCTGTTGCCCTTTCGCCAGTGTCTCTTGGCAGCTCTTCGCAGTGGTATTCTCTTTCATATCCGGTCTCCTTTTTGCACCTCATCGAGTGCGCTTATTGGGAGTTTAACGCTCCCGCCAAGGAGACCGGCCTTCTCATACCATCTCGGAAAGACGTCGCGGTTCGGTTACTGTCGCGGTTCGGAAAGCGGGCGGACGGCGGCGGTGATTTCGACGCAGCGGGCTTTGAGCTCAGGGACCAGTCCCTTGGCTCTGGCCATATCCATACGAAATACGGGGCCTGAGATACTCAGCGCTCCCACAACGCGGCCATCGGGTCCCAGGATGGGGGCCCCAATGCAGCGGCCTTCCATTTCGTTCTCCTGGTTGTCCATGGCGTAGCCCTGCTTGGCGACTCGCTGGATTTCGGCGATCACTTCGGCTTTGAGGGTGAGGGTGTGCGGTGTGAGTTTCGGAAGTCCCTTGAGCCGGATCAAGCGGAGGAACTCTTTCTCGGGCAGACCCGCCAGAAAGACTTTGCCCAGCGCGGTGGAATGCAGGTGGCGGCGATTGCCGATTTTCGAGGACATGCGTACCGCCTGCGGGCTCTCCGCCGTGTTGATCACGACTACTTCGCCGGCGTCCAGAATTCCCAGGTTCACGGTCTCCTTGCAGGAGGCCACCAGCCGCTCCATCACTGGCTGCGCCACGCGATTGAGAATCTGCTCCACGGAGACGGGCCGCTGCAGATCGAAGAGTTTTCGCGCGATGCGGTAACTGCCATCGGCGGCGCGATCCAGGTAGCCGCGGCCTTCGAGTGTGGTCAGGATTCGATATACGGTCGCCTTGGGGAGTTCGACTTCGCGCGCCAGGTCGGCCAGACGAAATCCCGCGTCGCGCGATTTCACCGCTTCCAGAATGTCCAGGGTCTTGTGCAAAACCCGGACGCCGCCTGGGTCGACCGCTTCTTCCACTACGCCGCTCTTCATCGTTCCACATTGTAGTACACGGCGGTTCACGAAAAATGTCCGAGGATTAACGCTACAGCGCCCTGGGATAGGCGAGTCGGATCTTTGGCGGTCAAAATTTAGAGGGCAGGTTGGGTGGGACTTCCGTCGACACTTAGGCGTTTGCGTTCCTTCTACACTAGCGATATGAAGGTTTTGATCTTCGGCGCTACCGGGATGATTGGCCAGGCGGCGTTGCGCGAGTGTTTGCTGGATCCGGATGTCGAGATGGTGCAGACCATCGGGCGAAAGTCGACGGGCGTGCAGAACCCGAAGCTCCGGGAGGTGGTCCACGAAGATCTGATGGAGTACGGCGATGTGGAGGAGCAACTGCGCGCCTTTGAAGCGTGCTTCTTTTGCCTTGGCGTGACCTCGGCCGGCATGTCCGAGGAGGATTACACGCTTCTCACCTACAGCGTGCCGATGGCGGCGGCGGAGACCTTGGCGAGGCTGAATCCACAAATGACATGGGTGCATATCTCGGGCGCCGGCGCGGATAGTTCGGAGCAGGGAAAGGTGATGTGGGCGCGGGTCAAGGGCAAGACGGAAAACGCCGTTCTTCGCCTGCCGTTCAAAGCGGCCTACGTGATTCGCCCGGCGGCTATCCAGCCGATGCACGGAGAGCGCTCGCGCACGCCGGCATACCGGATTCTGTACAGCCTGACGAAGCCGGTGGCTCCTTTGCTGCGCATGCTGTTTCCGAAGTACATCGTGACCACCGAGGAACTCGGGCGAGCGATGCTTCGATTGGCCAAGCAGGGAGGGCCAAAACGGGTGCTCGAAAGCGCCGATATCCGGGGGTGAACGGCGGCCCTCGCCGTTTCACATCGTAAACCGACCTGTCTCAATTTCTGTTACATTACGATTGACACGTCCGAAATTGTGACTTATTCTCAAGAGCGGAATGTGGTACGGTGTGGATCACATCGTGACACAGGGAGAGATATCGTGAGCACGGTTGTTTATCCGATTACCGAGACCGGGTGTGTGCGTCGGGCAACGCACCTGAGCAAGGGCCGAACCAACTGGCTGGCTCCCGGAAGCGCCGCCGTGCGCCACCTGCACTATGGGCGAATCGTTCTGGATTCCGATTCTCCCCTGCATTTCACTACCAAAACCCACGAAACCGGGTTGGTCTGCCTGCACGGGAGCGCCTGCGTTCGAGTGGCAGGTAAGAGCTTCGAGTGCGCGCCTTACGACGCGATTTACATTCCGCGTGACAGCGAAGTGGAAGTGGACCCGGGACGCGGCGGCTGCGACTTTGCCGAAATCTCGGCGCCGGTGACCGGTAGCTACCCGGTGCAATTTGTTAAATTTCAAGATGTCCGGAAGGACCCGACGCTGCACTTTCAGGCCGGCGGTCCGGGTACTTCGCGCGACCTCAATATCCTGATCGGCAAGAACGTGGAGGGCGGACGCATCCTGGCGGGTGTCACCTTTAGCGAGCCCGGCAACTGGACGTCGTGGCCGCCGCACGAGCACGGCTCGACGCTCGAAGAGGCTTACCTCTATATCAATATGCCGGCCCCCGCATGGGGTATCCAGTTGGTCTACACCAATCCCACGAGCCCCGAGCTGGCCGTGGTGGTGCGCGAAGGCGATTGCGTGGTGATGCCTGAAGGCTACCATCCGAATGTGGCGGCGCCGGGCGGCTCCATCGGTTTCCTCTGGATGATGGCGGCACATCGCGAAGTGACGGATCGCGAATTCGGCGTGGTGAACGTGCAGCCGGAGTATGCCGCCGCCGGCAGTGGACTCGAGAAATCGCGCGAAGGGAAGTAGATGCGCCGGTATCTGCTGATCGCCCTCGTTGCTTCGATCGCTGCCGCCGCGCCGCGGGTCAAAGTCCTCAAACTCGCTGTCACCAATCCGACAGGGGAAGCGCGTCCGGCGCAAAACGTCGCTGTCCCCGTGGCGCAACTGAAACGCATCGCGCCCGATTTCGCGGCAGGAACGGTGATCGTGACGACCAGCGACGCATCCAGCATCGAACAGGATGCGGCGACGCTGCAGGCAACCGAACTTCCTTCGCAGGCCGACGACCTGGATGGCGACGGCAAGTACGATGAGATCGCCTTTCAGATTGACTTGAAGCCGCACCAGACGCGCATCGTCACGCTGGCGTACGGCGACGCCGCGACTATGCAGCGGCTGCGCAGCGCCTATCCGCGACGCACGTACATGAAGTTCGCGACGCGCTACGAGGGGCTCGGTTGGGAGTCGGAAGAGACGGCCTGGCGGATTTACTTCGATAAGCGCAATGCGTTCGACCTTTACGGCAAGCGCCGCCCCGGCCTCTATCTCGATGTCTTCTCCGCGCCCGAGTACGTTTACCACCAGGAAAGCCCGTTCGGCCGCGACATTTACGGCACGGGCAAAGCGCTGGGACCGGCCGGGATCGGCGCCATAGCCGATGGCAAGGTGACGTCGGTGGCGGAAGTGGCGGACCGGCAGTGGCGCATCCTGTCGAGCGGGCCGGTCCGCTCCGTGGGCGAGCTCACCTATAAAGGATGGAAGGTGGGCGACCGCACCATCGACCTGATCAGCCGGATTACGCAGTGGGCCGGCGAGCACGGCTTCGAACATCGAATCACGGTAAGCAACGCCGATGGCATCACGCTGGTCACTGGCCTGCCGCGCAAGACCGCGCTGCCCGAGATCCACATTAAAGCTGCGGGCACGCGCACTATGGCGTTCTGGGGCCACCAGGTAGTGCTCTCGGGCAATAAAGCGCAGCAGGAAGATCTGCCCGACCAGGAACTCGGCGTGGCGGTCATCGCGCGCGACAGCGAAACCGAAGACATTCCCGCCGATGCCAACAATCTGTTGATGCACGTGATCCCTCACAACGGTAGCGCCGCGCTTTACGCCACGGCGATGTGGGATCAGGAAGGCTCGGAAGCCATCGTAGTGAACGACGGCAGTCCTGCCGGGCGGACGAACGGTGGCACGGTATCGCCGAAAGTGGCTCGGCCCACGCGCGACAGCTTCCTGGAATACACCAGTGCGATGGCGAGCCGCATGGCGCAGCCTGCCGCTGTCGAGATTCTGTCGAAGGCCGCGGCTCCGCAATCGGCTCCGCCCGATACGTTCGAACCGATTCATCGGACACCTGCCGAGGCCATCTCCTTGCTGCGCAAGCAGGCGGACCGCACCATCAAAGTGTACGAACCGGGAATCAAAGCCGACGAGCCCGGAACGGTGGACAAGTTTCACGGCACGGGCTTCTTCACCGAAGGCGATAACGCCGGCACATGGCGTGAGCAGAAGGGGTACTTTTGGACCGGCGGATTCTGGGCCGGTGAATTGTGGAAACTCTTCGGCGTGACGCACGACGAGCGTTATAAGCAGGCGGCTGAGCTTTGGACGTCGCGCATCATGGGCGCGGAGGCCAAGCAGAACCACGACACCGGCTTCCTCAATCTGTACTCCTCAGTGCTGGGCTACGAGATCAGTAAGGATCCGAAGTATCGCGCGGAAGGGCTGAAGGCCGCGGCTCGCCTGAAGGAACTGTACAACCCCACCACGAACCTTGTGTCGTCCTGGGGCGTGAATGGCGACGACACCATCATCGACACGATGATGAATCTGCAGATCTGGTGGTGGGCGTCGAAGGAAACTGGCGATCCGGAGTGGCGCAGTCTTGGGCTGAAGCACGCGCTGCGCTCGGCGCAGTGGCTGGTGCGTCCGGATGGCTCCATCATTCAATCGGTGCACTACAATCCCGGCGACAATCGGCAGACCTTCACCTCGAGCAACAAGACGCTCGATTTCGCAAATCATACTCCGGTGGGCCAAGTGGTTTTCACTCACACTCACCAGGGGCTTTCGTCCGATTCCGCGTGGTCGCGTGGACAGGCTTGGGCGGTTTACGGTTTCGCCGAGGCCTATCGAGCCACCAGTAGCGAGCCGTTGCTGGCCGCTGCCGAATCGGCTGCTCAATTCGCGCTCGACCATCTCCCTTCCGATGGCGTTCCCTGGTACGACTTCTCGGACGAGGGGGTGTTCTTCCGCAATCGCGACAGTTCAGCCGGCGCCATTCTGGCCGCGGGGCTGCTGCATCTTTCTGAAGTCTGCCCCGACAAAACGCGAGCCGCTCACTATCGCGCCGAGGCGGAACGCATTACGCAGTCGCTGATCGATCGTTACTTGTCTACCGAAGGCGTCCTCCGCCATGGAAGCGGAACCCGTCCCCACGACGGAGAACTGGTTTTCGGAGACTATTATCTTTTGGACACGTTGCTGTCGCTGGATAGCCATGTTAAGTAGTTAGTAACCACTGCTTCAAGGAGAATTTGATGAGGACCCGGTTCGTTCTGTCCCTACTGCTCGCAGCCTCGTATCTGGCTGCGCAAACTACTACCACTCTTTACGGAACGGTCTCCGATAAGACCGGCGCCGTGATCCCCAACGCTCAGGTGACCGCGGTAAACACCGGGACCAACCTGACCCGCACCGCGCAGACAAACGCGGAAGGTCTCTACCGCTTCGAGTTTATGCCCATCGGAAGTTATTCCGTGGAAGTGGCGGTCAAAGGTTTCAAGAAGTTCGTGCAAAAAGGAATCGCGCTCGACGTCAACGTTTTGGCGCGCGTGGATGCCGCGATGGATATCGGCGACACCTCCCAGGAAGTGGAAGTGGTGGGGGCCGCGCCGGCCGTGAACACCGATGACGCGCAGATTGGGCGCACGGTGGAGAATGCTGAAATCACCACGCTGCCCATTGTGGGCCGCAATGTTTACACTTTGCTGAATCTGACACCCGGCGTGGAGGCGAGCGGCAACAGCATCGTGCTGGGCTACCCGGAACAGCGCACCATGATCAATGGCGGCGTGGATGGCGGCGCCGGGTCGGTGAACTACTACCTGGATGGCGGCACCAACATGACCGGCCTGCGCAACACGGGAAACATCGCGCCCAATCCCGACGCAGTGGAAGAGTTCCGTGTAGTGACGAACAGCTACAGCGCCGAATACGGCCGCTTCGCCGGTGGCGTGATCAATATCATCACGCGATCGGGCAGCAATCAGTTTCACGGCTCGCTGTTCGAGTTTTTGCGCAATAACGATCTCAACGCCTATCCATGGCTCTCGCTCACCACTTCGCCGCTGCACCGCAACCAGTTCGGCGGCACCTTCGGAGGCCCCATCCGCAAGAACAAGACGTTCTTCTTCGGCACCTACTCCGGCCTGCGCCAAATCACCAGTTCGTTCCTGAACTCGGCGGTAGTGCCCACGGCGCTGGAGCGCACGGGCGACTTCTCGCAATCGAAGATCGCGCCCAAGGATCCGAACAACGGCAACGCTCCGTTCCCCGGCGGGATCATTCCCACTACCCGCCTGGACCCCACGGCGATGAACATTCTGAATAAGTACATCCCGCAGGCGAATCTGCCGAACAGCTTCTGGCAGGGAACTATTCCCAGTCCGTACGACACGGACGAAGTGCTGGTGAAGATCGATCATGCCTTCACCGACAGCCACCGCCTCACCGGTTCGTACTATGAGACCAGCGGCAAGAACACAATCTCGCCGGGCGGCAACATCCCCTGGTCCACGGAGAATTTCAACTGGCGGCAACAGAACGTGAACCTGAGCGACACCATGACCCTCACGCCCAACACGGTGAATCAGTTCTGGCTGAGCTATACGCGCAATTTCGGCGGCCGATTGAATACGCCGCAGATTTCGCTGGGCGACCTGGGTTCCACCTTCAACGTCCAAGGTCCGGCGGCGCTGCCCCAGATCACGGTGAGCGGCTACTTTACGCTTTCGCAAGCCATCGCAGGGCCGGTGGCCGGAACGAATTTCTATTCCGTGCGCAATCAGGTAAGCCACACGCATGGTCGCCACAGCTTGAAGTTCGGCGGCGAGCTATCGCTCAATAAAGACATTCAGCAGACGCTGCTCAACGATTACGGCGTTTTCTCTTTCACCGGCACGAAGACGGGCAATGCGCTGGCCGATTTCATGGCCGGCCTTCCGGTGAGCATGAACCAGGACGCGCCCATTACCGCCATGGACAACTTCTATACCGGCGCGCTTTTTGTGCAGGATGATTTTCACATTGCGCCGCGGCTCACTTTGAACCTGGGCTTGCGCTACGAACTGCAGCAACCGCCCACCGATCCGTTCAACCGCGAATCTACGTTTGAGCAGGGCGTGCAGTCCACCGTGCTGAAGGGCTCGCAGGTCCCCACCGGGCTGCTGGTGCCCGGCGATCCCGGTATCGGCCGCGGCATCGTGTCGATGAAGTGGAATCACCTTTCGCCGCGCATCGGCCTGGCGTGGGATCCGTTCGGCGATGGCAAGACTTCGGTGCGCGCCGGCGCCGGCCTCTTTTACGGCAGCGTCAGCGGCAACGAGTGGAACTCCACGTCGAACTACAATCCGTTCGCGGTGCGGCAGACGTTCCCCAACGTCGGCACTCTGACGAATCCTTATTTGAATCAGCCGGGCGGCGTATCGCCGTTCCCGTTCACTTACGATCCGAACAATCCGCGCTTTATTTTGCCGGCGTCGATTTACGGCATCGCGCCGAACTTCCAATGGCCCTACACTTACCAGTTGAATTTCTCGGTGCAGCGCCAGATTGTGAAGGACCTGACTGTGACGGCCGCGTATGTGGGCTCGCTGGCCCACCGCCTGCCGTTCGCGGAAGACTTGAACTACCCCTTCTACAATGCCACCGCGACCTCATCGAACGTAAACAACCGGCGTCCCATCCAGCCGGGCACGCTTTCGCAGATCTACTCGGTGCAGTCCGTGATGCAGGCATCTTATAACGGCCTACAGATCACGGTGGAGAAGCGCTTCTCGCACCACGTGAGCGCCAAAGGCTTCTTCACGCACTCGAAGGACCTGGAGGATGTGCAACTCGACAACAACACCGTCAATGGCCTGGCGCAGGACTACCGCGCGCTGAATCTGGAACGCGGGCGTTCGGACAACGATCGCCGAAACGTCGCAGTGGGATCGGTGATCTGGAACATGGATTACTTTGGCCACGCCAACCCGTTCGTGAAAGCCATCATCAACGACTGGCAGCTTTCCGGAATCGTCACGCTGCAGAGCGGCCTGCCGTTTACGGTGACCACCGGCGTCGACACCAACCTCGACGGCACTTCCAACGATCGCGCCAACACTATCGGCAATCCGTTTCTCGATCCGAACCGGTCGCGCAATGATGTGTCCAACATGTGGTTCAACACGGCCGCCTTCAGCAAGGGCCCCAACGGCACCGATGGAACCGCCGCGCGGAACCTGATGACCGGGCCGGGCACCAAGAATGTGGATATGGCTCTCTTCCGCAATTTGAAGTTCCACGAGAAGATGACCTTCCAGGTTCGCGCCGAGGCTACCAACGTGTTCAACCTGGTCAATCTAAGCAATCCGAATGCTGCGCTCAACGCTGCCGCTTTCGGCACCATCCGAAGCGCAGCTTCCATGCGCCAACTTCAGTTGGGATTGCGTTTAACGTTCTAGAAATCGCGATAGGGTCAGACACCGGCTCCCTGACGGTCGCGGCTCGGAAGGAGCGTTCGACTGAAAGGGAGCCGGTCCCGTTATGCAAAACTGATAAGGTGTCGATCCGTATTGCCACGTGGGAGGATGCGGAGGAGTTGGTCCGCATCATCAACCGGGCGTTTCAAGTTGAGAAATTCTTCATCGCCAGAGACCGCGTCGATCTCGCGGAACTGCGCGACTTCTTCTCCAAGGGTGAGTTCCTGATCACCGATGGAGGCTGCGTCTACGTGGAGGCGCGCGGCGATCGCTGCTACTTGGGTTTGCTCTCGGTTGTTCCTGACGCACAAGGCTCGGGACTGGGCCGTTGGCTGATGCAGGCCGCGGAGGCTCGGGCTCGCGAGCTCGGATGCCACGCGATGGATCTCCGCGTGGTGAATCTGCGCGAGGAATTGCCGGCATTCTATCGCCACCTGGGCTACGTGGAGAACGGCACCGGCGAGTTTCCGCCCGAGGTGTCGACGCTGCTACCCTGCCACTTCCTCTATATGGCGAAGGCGCTGTGAGCATAGTCCAGAGGTTCGTGCGCCGCGCTTTGCTGTTCGTTGTGGGGGCGGTTACGCTGCTCTATGTCTTCGACTACGTATGGGTGCGCGCGCACCTTCCCGCCAGTATGCAGAGCATGACCGTGTATCCCTACTATGACGTGAAGCAGCGCAGCGGCAAGAGCGAGTTCTACATGCTCGATCCGCAGACTCGAACCTGCGTGCAGGCCATCTTCCCGCACATGGGCTCGTCGCCCTGCTGGTACTTACGGAAACACCTCCACCAGAAAATCGATATGTAGTTTGCCGATCGCCGTCAGTTGGCAGAGGATTGGGGAAAATAGGAAAAGAACTTGCGGCGCGTCAGGTTCATTTCGGTGGTCCTAGCGGGCTGGGCTTGCAGCCTTCGGTTTCCTGGGTCCAGGTGAGGCTGAAAATCTTCCAGCCTTCTGCGGTCTTCAGCAGCAGGAAGGTGTCGATGCCGCAGTGCCCGAACTTGCCATTACTATGAAAGTCGTATTCCGCCCAGACGTTGGCGATGTTGCCGCGGATGAGAACCTTCGGCTCCCAGATGCGCTCCAAAATGGGGGTGGTTCCACCCGCGATGGCGGCCGCCAGTTCATCGCGCGACCGGCTGGCGCCGACGTGGTCTCCGCGCACACCCACCGCGCGGGCATCGGGCGTCATCACCGATTTGACCATGTCGGGATTGTGCGAAGACATCCCATCGAACATGGTCTGGACGGCCGCGATCACAGCCTTTTCCTCGGGCTCGGCGGCTGCCAGGGAAAACGCGGCCAGCAGGAAGATCGTAAGTGCGCGCATGGGGCGAGTTTATCGTATTCCAGGGTGAAACCCGAAACTCGTGTTGCAGAATAGGGTTAAATTGGAACATGCGTCTCGTTTGTGGGTTCGTGTTACTAGTGTTTCCACTCTTCGCCCAGATCGATGGGCGCGTTACGGGCTCTGTAGTCGATACTTCCGGCGCGGGCATTCCTAATGCGGACGTGGGCCTGGTGTTGGCGGGCGGCAAGCAGCCGCTGATGACTACCAAGACGGCGACTGACGGCTCTTTCCATCTTATCGGCGTGCGGCCGGCCTACTACGATCTCACCGTGGAAGCGGCGGGCTTCAACAAAACCACCCTCCACAAGATCTCGGTGGACCCGGCACACGAAACTTCCCTGGCGCAGATCAAGCTGCAACTGGCGAGCGTCAGTTCGTCGGTGGAAGTGACAGCGGATGTGCAGGGCGTCGAGCTCGCGAATGCGGAGGTGACACAGACGATCAGCATGGAAGAGGTCAAGAACCTGCCGCTGCTGGACCGCGATCCGCTGGGCTTGCTGCAGTTCCAACCGGGCGTGGTTTCTAACGGCAACTCCGCCACGGTAATCAACGGCATGCGCACGTCTTATTCCGATCTCACGCTCGATGGCATCAATATCCAGGACAACTACATCCGGGACAACGCGCTGGATTACTCGCCGAACAAGCTTCTGTTGAGCCAGGTGCGGCAAGTGACCATGGTTTCGAGCAACGGCAACTCGGCGATGTCGGGCGGCGCTACGGAGACGGCATTCATCACACCATCGGGCACCAACCAACTGCACGGCGAGGCCTTCTGGTACAACCGCAATAATGCATTTTCGGCGAACGACTGGTTCAGCAATCAGGCAGGCGTGCCGCTGGCCTTCCTCAACCAGAATCAGTTCGGCGTCTCGGTGGGCGGTCCGATCATCAAGGACAAGCTGTTTTTTTACGGCACGTATGAGGATGTGCGCGCGCACCAGCAGGCGCCTGTCAACGACCAGATTCTGACCGCATCGGCGCGCCAGGGGACCTTCAGCTACTTCACTGGGGCGGGAGTGCAGCGCTCGGTCAACCTGCTCGGACTGCGCGGTATCCCGGTTAACTCGGTGATGGCGGCGCAATTGGCTCTGGTGCCGGGGCCGCAGTACATCAACAACCAGGAGATCGGCGACAACCTGAACACGTCGGGGTATCGCTTTAATCAGCGTGACAACGAGACGCGCGACAATGTCACGGGCAAACTCGACTACAACATTAATACCAAGCAGGCGGTGAGCGGGTCGTTCTCGTGGAACCGCGACAACTCCGACCGTCCCGATGCGGAGAACGACTACTCGCTGGTTCCCAAGGTCTACAATCCGACCAACGCCAAACTCCTGGCCGTTTCCTGGCGCTGGACGCCGACCGCTCGCTTCACCAACGAACTGCGTGGGGGCTTCAATCTTACCTACGGCTACTTCCTCACGTCGCAGAATTTCAACGGCGCGCTGATCAACGGCACAGCTTACAGCGACCCGGTGAACGAATTCATGCCGCAGGGCCGCAATACGAACACCTACTCCTTCTCTGACGATGCCGCCTATCAACGGGGCAAGCATTACATCCAGTTCGGATTCCACGGGCAGCGAGTGTATGTGCGCAGCTATGACGATTCCGGTGTGGCGCCCACTTATACGCTCGGAATGGGCAACGGGCAACCGGCTTTGACTGCTCGGGAGCTTCCGGGCATTTCCGCCACCGACCTGGCCGATGCCAACACGCTGCTGGCTACGCTGGGCGGCTACCTCGATAGCTATAGCCAGAGCTTCAACGTGACCAGCCGCACCTCCGGCTTCGTGCCTGGCGCCGCTGATGTCAGGCATTTCTCCATGAACGACTACGCGTTCTATATAAACGATAAGTGGAAGATCAGTCCGCGCCTGACATTGACGTTAGGCTTGCGCTACGACCTGCCGAGCGTAGTGACGGAACGCGATGGGCTGGAACTGATGCCGACTCTCACGGGGACCGCCGAGCAGACGCTGCTCTCGAACGCAACGCTAAATTTCTCCGGCAACTCGGTGGGCCGCCCCTGGTATCAACGCAACACGCATGACTTCGCGCCCAACGTTGGATTGGCGTGGGATGTTTTCGGCAATTCCAAGACCGCATTTCGCGCTGGCTATTCCATCTTCTATGTGAACGATTCCGCGATTCGGTCGCCGGAGAACATGGCCGACGCGAATGCCGGTCTGGTAGGGATCTCCTCAAATGTGGGACTCTCGAACATCGTCTCCAGCACCCTGCCGGCGATTCCGGTTCCCGCTTACCAGATTCCGATCACGGTGGCGCAGAACTACGCCAGCAATCCTCTCAACACGGTGGGACTGGTGGATCCCAATTTGCGAAGGCCATATGTGCAGCAGTACTCGGCGGGAATCGAGCACGAACTTAAGGGCACGGTGTTTGTGGCTCGCTACGTGGGCAATCATACGGTGGGAGCGTACCGCGCCTTTGACTACAATCAGGTGAATGTCAACGCGGGCGGCTTCCTGCAGGATTTCCTGCGCGCGCAGAGTAATGGCTTCCTGGCGCTGAAGGCGAATCCAGCTCGCGGATTCCTGCCAGCCTTCAATGCCGGGATTCCGGGCAGTCAGCCGTTGCCGGTGTTCGCGCAACTGGGCAGCAAGGGGGCCTTGACCAATGGAGACGTGATCTTCTATATCGAAACCGGGCAGGCGGGTGAACTGGCGTCGTTCTATCAGACGAATGGTTTGAATCCGAACAACGCGGTTCCGTTTTTTCCCAACCCCAATGCGCTGGGCGCCGATATCCTGACTAACTTTTCCAGCGCCAGCTACAATGCCCTGCAGTTGGAAGCGCGGCACCGAACTCAGTCGCATCTGAGCCTGCAGGCCAACTACACCTGGTCGAAAGTGCTGAGCGACGCCGATGGCGATGCGCAAACGCGTTTTCAGAATCTGCTGGACATCAACAATCCGAAGCTGGAGCGGTCGCGCGCCAACTTCGATCTGACTCACATGATCAAGGCCAGCGGGTTCTACGAATTGCCTTTCGGCAAAGGGCGCATGTTCCACGTGAATCATCTGGACCGCGTGCTGGGCGGCTGGACGGTGGGCAGCGATTTTACGTGGCAGTCCGGCGCGCCGTTCTCGATTCTGTCCGGCTATGGCACGCTCAATCGCGCTTCGAGCGGCCGTTCCTACTACAACTCGGCGGATACCAGCCTGCAGGGCTCAGCGCTGTTCAACGCGGTGAGTTTCCGGATGACGGGCAATGGTCCGCTCATTGTTCCGCCGGCGGCGATCAATACGGATGGCTCGGGCACCAACGGTCCCGAGGATCCGCAGTACAACGGCGAGATCTTCTTCAATCCGGGCGCGGGCACTCTGGGCACGCTGCAAAAGCGCATGTTCAGCGGTCCCTGGACCTTCGGCATGGATGCCACCTTGATCAAGGAGGTGGCCATCACGGAGCGGCACAACGTGGAGTTCCGCATGGAAGCATTCAACGTGCTGAACCATCCGACATTTTATGTGGGAGACCAGAACATCAACACCACCAATTTCGGTGTGATCAGCTCCATGTTCTTCGGATCGCGCATTGTGCAGTTCGGGCTCAAATACAAATTCTGATGACGCCTATAGAGTGTCTTACCAGGGCCAGGGTCTACGACCTGGCGCAGCCGTACTTCGTAGGAATGCCGCACCACCCGTCGCATCCGCCGTTTCTGTTCAGCCTGGTGAAGCAGCATGGCGAGTATGTCGGCCCCATGGGCAACAGCTCGGCGGCCGATGCCATCGCGCTGGGGAGCCACGTGGGCACACATATCGATGCGCTGTGCCACTTTTCCTGTGGCGGAAAACTGTATGCCGGCGTGGAGCCCAAACAGTCTTACCAGGGCGGGCAGGAGAGCTACTCCGTGGACACGATCGCGCCGATCGTGCGCCGTGGTGTGCTGCTCGATATTGCACGACTTGCGGGCGGCACGCTGCCGGCGGATTTCGAAATCACAGCGACGCATCTGGATGCGGCGGCGAAGGCTCAGGGTGTCGAGATCCGCGCGGGCGATGTAGTGCTGCTGCGCACGGGGTGGGCGGTTTACTGGCGCGATCCGGGGAAGTTTATTTCCGAGGTGCACGGTCCGGGTCCGGCGATTGCGGGCGCGCAGTGGTTGAGTGGTCGCGGCGTGTTCGCCGCGGGCAGCGATACGGTCGCTTTCGAGAAGGTTCCGGATGCTTCCATGCCGGTCCATGTTCACTTGCTGGTGGAGAGCGGGATCCACATCATTGAGTGTTTGAATGTCGAAGAACTGGCGGCGGGACGGGTTTGGGAGTTCGGTTTTGTTGCGGCTCCGATGAAGATCGAAGGGGCTACCGGAGCTCCGGTGCGTCCTTTGGCGATTGCGTAACGCTTACTGCTTCATTGAGCGCATCATCTTCCCCCAGAGGGATTGACTTAGTTCTTCGGCATCGCTTTCTTTGACGGGCGCGACGGTCAGATGGAGGCCGGCCATTTCGTCCAGGCTTCCGGGGCCGAAGACCACTCGTTGCGGGGGATTGTTGGGGTTGCGCGGGTTGGCGGCGGAGTTGTCGTAGGTGAACTCCATTTCGATTCGCGTATCGGCGGGCAGGCGAATCGGCGTTGCGTAGACGTACTGCTGCTGCCAGTTGAAGTTCCAGTCCGGAATGCGGATGAGCGTGCGGCGCGAGCCATCGGGCAGCACTGCGTAGCCGTACATCTCCTTGCAGACGTAGTGTGCGTGTGGGTTGATCGCGATGACGTCGACGTCCACCGGCACCGTGAAGTGGTCGGTGACCTTGTAGGCGCGAGCGCCGGCCGGGATGTCGATGCGGTGCGATTCGAGGGGAATGTCCATGCCGCGGCGCGTGGGTTTCTGGTCGGTGAAGTAGATGGCCACGCGGGTGCGGTCGCGCTCGGGTTTGCCGGTGGGGTGATAGTGGACTTGCAGCACCAGGTCGGCGTGCGCGTGCAGCGTCTCGGGCATGCCGGCGGGCGTCTGATAGGGCAGGGATCCGGTAGTCCAGCCAGCGAGGCCGCGCGCCGGCAGGAAGCCGGGCGTTCCGAAACAGGAGTAGCCAGAGCCGGTGTCGCGCTTGCGTGCAGTGCCGGTGAGGTCCTGAAAAAGCAGCGCGTGATGAACCGCCTTGGGATTGCCGGGGCGCACATCGACGGCGCGGACATAGTGCGCGTTGGGCGTGACGTTGGGGATGGCGAAGCACCGATAGAGGTCCTGACCTTCGGCCGGGACCTCGAACGGCGCACGCACTTCGGCTTCGAGATCGGGCTTGCCGAGTTGCCAGCCTTCCGGAAACACGGGAGGCTTGGGTGTTGCCGAGGCGCTGCCTTCGGGTGCTCCAGCGGCCGCCCAGCGCGAGATCGTGGCGATCTCGGCGTCGGAGAGTCTGCGCTCGTGCTGGAAACGCGGTTCGGTCGGGAGCCAGGGCGGCATGATTCGTTTGCTGGTGACTGCGGCGATCAGCTTGGCTCTCTTAGCGGCTTCCGGAAAGGCGATGAGGCTGAAGGGCGCGACTCCGCCGGGCCGATGGCAGGAGGCGCACTCGCGATAGAGAATGGGCGCGACGTCGTGCGAGAAGGTTGGCGAGGGGACGGCGGCGTAAAAGGCCAGAAAGGCGAGGATGCCCACAGTTCTATTGTGGCAAAGGCGCCAGGTAGCGTTCCTTCAGGATTCGGATGTGGTGGGCGGCGTGGCCGGCGATGATGTAAGCCAGCGCCCGCACCGTGAAGGGGTTGTCGCTGGCGACTCCGCCGCGCATCCAGGCTTCGTCGGGCATATTGCGGAACAGCGCGAGGGAGGCGAGGCGCACCTGGCGGAATTCGTCGACATGCGCGGACCACGGCATCCGGTCCGCCTGAGCACCGGCGGCCGCGATGTTTTGATCGTAGCCGGGAAGCGGAGCGGTAAAGCCTCGTGCGAACCAGAGGGCGCGAAACGCAAAGGCGCGCTCTGTATCTGTGACGTGGTTCAGAAGCTCGCGGATGCTCCACTTGTCAGGCGCGTAACGGTGCAGCGACTGCTCTTCCGAAATTGCCCCGAGCAGAGATTCAGACTCTTGCAATTGCGTCAGCAGAATTCCCAGATCGCCGGGGGCCTGGTCGATGTAAGTGAAGTAATAGGGCGCAGCTTCGCCTTGCTCTGGACGTCCAATCATGAGGTCAGGGTAGCACTCCGCCGGGCCTATTTGCTTCGATCGGTGCGGAACATGGCGATGGCTTCGATTTCAATTAAGAGTTCCGGCCGGCAGAGGATCGCCTGGATTCCGGTGGAGGCCGGCAAGGGGTCGAGGCCCTGCTGCTTGAAGAAGGCGGTGCGTTCTTCGTTGAAGGCTTCGTAGTCGCGTTCGATGTCGCGCAGGTAGCAGGTGGTGCGGACGATGTCCTTCCAGGTGGCGCCTTCGGCGGCCAGGAGCGCGTCGATGTTCTGGTAGGTGCGGCGAAGCTGAGCCCGGAAGTCGCCGATGTGGATGCTGACGCCCTGTTCGTCGATGCTGGCCGTCCCCGATATCAGTAGAATGGCTAAGCCATTGAGATCAATGCGCAAGCCGCGCGAAAAGGAGCTCGGCTTAGCGTAGTGGTAGGCTTCGTTCAGAACCGAAAGGTTGGTGATGGCGCGCTTCTCAACGGGGGCTGCCAGGATCTCTTTCAGGATGTTGGCTTCCAGGATCATGCTTATAATACCCGTATATCTTAAATAAGTTGCGCGGGAGGGAAAAGGCACCGGCTCCCTCGCGGCTCGGAAAGGCGGCTCGGCGGCGTGAGGGAGTCGGCGCCTTTTTGCAACCCGTATATACTCTGTAAGACTTTCCGTTTGTCGCCGACGGCAATCCGAATCCAATCAGGACCAGCGGTATCAGGAGGCGGCCGATGCGTTCGGCCGGGCTCTGGACCGTCTGGCATTCGCGTACGAATTCGATGCGGACAAGCGGCGCGACCTGCTGCAGGAGATCCACGTGGCGCTGTGGCGCAGCTTCGCGACGTTTGACGGACGCTGCTCGCTGCGAACCTGGGTTTATCGCGTGGCGCATAATGCGGCTTCGTCGCACGTCGTCCGGCAGCGGCGCGCGAATGCTCCGCTGGTGAGTGTCGAGGATCTGGACGCGCTGCCGGACGCCGGATCGGGTGAATCCGCGGCAGACCGCCAGCAGGCGCTCGACCGTTTACGGGAGCTGATTCAGCAACTCAAACCCCTCGACCGGCAAGTCATCCTTTCTTACCTGGAAGGGTTGGATGCTGCCGCGATCGGTGAGATCACGGGGATCTCGCCGGGCAACGCGGCGACCAAAATCCACCGCATCAAACATTTACTGGCACGCCAGTTTCATCAAGGAGATCGCCATGTCTGACGAATTTCAGGATATGTGGCAAGGGCAGAATCCCGAGCCTTTCCATATGCCTTTGGAAGTGATCCGGGCAAGGGCCGTCAAGCTGCAGCGTCGTGTGAAATTCCGCAATTTTCGGGAATACGGCGCCGCCGCGCTGGTGTTGCCTTTCTGCATCCGCTGGACCTGGACCCTGCCCAATCCAGTTATGCGGGCGGGCGCCGGGATGATGGTGATCTGCCTTTTGTATGTGGTGTATCAACTCTACAAGCGGGGCTCATCGCGGGAGATTGCAGGTGATTGCCTGGAGTTCCACCGTCGCGAACTTGAGCGTCAACGAGACGCTGTCAGCAGTGTATGGCGCTGGTACCTGGGGCCGATGGTTCCCGGCCTGCTCGTCATGACGCTGGGTTCGTTGTATCACAACAACTCGATACGGCACACGTGGTTTGTGTGGGTATACCTGGTGGTTTGCGGCTTCTTTTTTTACCTTGTAGGAAAGCTGAATCAACGCGGGGCGCGTAAACTGCAAGAGCAGATCGATGAATTGGATCGGATGAGGTGATGTTACCGATCCGTTTTCGGCCCTTCGGGTAATACTGTTCAGACATGGGACATCGAAAGCCCGACCGGCTTCTTCACGACGCTCGACAGGGAAAAGAAACGGCGTTCCTGCGACTATTTGACGATCACCACCTGCCGCTGTTCCGTTACGCCTGGCGGCTGACCGGGTCGATGGCGGACGCAGAGGATATCGTGCAGGAGTGCTTCCTGGGTCTGCTGCGGCCGGAGTGCAATTTCGATCCGGCTCGGACTGAGGTGCGCACGTACCTTTTCGGCGCGGTGCGCAACCAGGCGCTCAAGCGATTGCGGCGGCTAGCGGAGGGCGAGGTTCCGGAGACGCCGGACCATCGAACGCCGGAAGCGGCGGCGCTGGAAGGGGAGATTGCCGGGGCGGTAGCTCGCGCTATCGCGCAGTTGCCGGAGTCGCAGCGCGAGGTGCTGCTGCTGGCGCATTACGAACAGATGTCGCTGGCGGAGATCGCGGAAATCACGGAATTGGAAGTGACCGCCGTGAAGTCGCGCCTGCAGAGGGCGCGGGCCGACTTGCGAGAGAAATTGGCGGCCTATTCGCCGCATCAGGAGCGGACCATATGAACGACACAGAGCTCGACCAATTGTTGAATACTTGGGAAGCGCCGATGCCGCCGCGAACTTTGCGGTCGGACCTGCGAGATCGGTTCCCGCGGGCGGAACGGCGGTGGTTCGGCCGTCCGCTGCGATGGGTGCTGGTCGGTATCGTGGCCTGCGCCACGCTGGCGATAGGGACAGAGCAGGGAAGCGGGAGGCCCTTCGGTTGGCTGTTTGAGAGATTGCGGGGCTTCTACGAATCTTTTATGTACGGGGTCGGAGGGTATCAGGCCGCAGCGGTGCGCAATCAGATCCGCGCTTCCAATCCGCAAGTCTACGTAGATGGCCACCTCGCCGGTCCGATCATATACAAAGGCGGCGCGACCTTGTGGGTGGACGTTCCAGGCGATCGCGCATACGGTGTTTCGACCTATCACGATAAGAATTGGCCGGAGGCGGGGCGGGTGCACGACAACCTTTTGGAGTTTCAGGCCGGCGGCCATCAGGTCCGAATTGTGTGCGACAAGCCCGTGGTGGAATCGGATCTCCCGGTGTACTGGATTAGGCAGCCGTGAACAGTGGCGCCGGGGGTCTTGCCGCCGGCGAATTCTCGAGCACGCTATGCCGGCGGCAAGATCGCCGGCACCACTGAGCTGCATGTTAACCTCAAATGGAAACCAACATTTGAGGCCTTGATATGTCATATCTATCCATTCGCGATCTCGATCTGAACGGCAAGCGGGTGTTCATCCGCGTCGATTTCAACGTTCCTCTGCAAAAGAACGACAAAGGTGAGATGGAAATCACCAGCGACAAGCGCATTAAGGCGTCGCTCCCCACCATTCAATACGCCCTGGAGCATGGAGCCGGCGTGATTCTGGCGTCGCATTTGGGCCGTCCCAAGGGAAAAGTGAATCCCGAGATGAGCTTGAAGCCCGCGGCAGCTCGCCTGGAAGCGCTGCTCAAGCGCCCGGTGAAGATGGCACCCGATTGCGTTGGCCCCGAAGTGGAGGCTATGAAACCCGCGCCCGGCGCAGTGCTGCTGTTAGAGAATCTGCGATTCCATCCCGAGGAAGAGAAGAACGATCCTGCCTTCGCGAAAAAGCTGGCGGCGCTGTGCGATGTGTACGTGAACGATGCTTTTGGCTCGGCGCATCGCGCGCATGCGTCCACTGAGGGCATGATTCAGTTCGTATCGAAGGCCGCGGCGGGCTTGTTGATGGAAGCCGAACTTAAATATTTAGGAATGGCGACGACAAACCCGGCGCGGCCGTGCGTTGCGATCCTTGGCGGGGCTAAGGTTTCGGACAAGATCGAAGTGATTCAGAACCTGGGCAAGGTAGTGGACAAGCTGCTGATTGGCGGCGCCATGGCTTACACGTTCCTCAAGGCGCAGGGCAAGCCGACAGGGAAGTCGCTGGTGGAAGACGATAAGGTGGAACTGGCCGGGAATCTTCTGAAGGAATTGGGCAGCAAACTGATGCTGCCGGTGGACCACGTGGTGGTATCGGAGATCGCGGCGGGCGCGGCGAATGAAGCGGTCGAGACGATTCCCGCGGACAAGATCGCGGTAGATATCGGGCCGAAGACCATCGCGGAATTCGCGGCAGTCGTGGCAGGCGCCAAGACCGTGATCTGGAATGGACCAATGGGAATCTTTGAGAAGCCGCCGTTCGATAAGGGCACGGTGGGAGTGGCGAAGGCGGTGGCAGAGTCGGGCGCAACTTCGGTTGTGGGCGGCGGCGATTCCGAGAAGGCGATCAAGGCGGCAGGGGTCACGGACAAGATTACGCACGTGTCCACCGGCGGTGGAGCGTCGCTGGAATTTCTGGCCGGGATCCAGTTGCCGGGCGTCGCTGCGCTGGAGCAGTAAGGCAGCGCACCGACTCCCTACGGTCGCGGCTCGGAATGAGTTTTGATTTTACGCCGCCCCGCGACGTCGCATGTGTTCGCCATTCAACTGGATACGCCGAAGCGGGGTAGCACCCACTTCATCACGGCGATGTAAGCCAGGAAGCCCCCGGCGATCAGTAACCATTCGGGCATCTACTACTATGGTCGCATAACGCGCTACCAGCTTAGGTTGATGATGCAGTCTTCGTTGGCCTTGGCGTGTACCCGGACTTGCAGGTTCTTTTGCGGGGCGTCGTAAAACCAGGTGTGGTCGGCCATTTCCTTGAGCGACTGCACCTGGCGGTATTGCGTGTTTTCGAACGCCACTTCGACGGGCTTGTCGACGTGGTGGACCACCCATTGATAGTCGCGCTCCTTCCTGGACTCGATCTCTAACCGCATGATGTCAGCGGCTGGGGCGGCGTGGACCTGCGAATACTCGCCGAGATCCTCTTCCAGGAAGAAGAATTCGGCGCCGAGTTTGGGGAAGTAATGCAGCGCCATCCCGTTGGACGCGGCCAGCGGCACTATTGTCCCGTTGCGCGCGAACACCGGCAGTGCCTGCGTCTGCACTGAGACGGTGCGACGTCCGGGCGAGACTTCGTTGGTCTCCAGGTTTGTCCAGATGCCCTGCGGCAAGTAGACTGAGCGCTTGGCAGTAGTGTCGACGATGGGCGCCACCAGCATCTCGTCCCCCAGCATGAACTCGTCGGCGTGGCGCGCGCATTCCGGATCGTCGGCAAACTGGAAGGGCAGGGGATGCCACATAGGGTAGCCGTGATACTCGATCTCGGGCACGTAGGCAGCGAAGAAGGCATCCAACTGTTTGCGGAAACCGCTCAGGCCTACCGTGCCCGGGCTAGCTCCCGGCACCAGCGAGCCGATCTGGCGCGCGCGCTGCTGCAGCAAAGGCGCTGCCGGGTTGTAAGGACTCAAGTCAAAGCCCGGTTCGAGCACACCCGACATGGCGGCGTGGACCAACATGAGCAGCGAGTCGCGCAATCCGTTCCACTCCATCGGCGACGCGGGCGCGCGCCACGGATGCGCCACGGGTCCGACGGCGTTGCGTTCCTTGAAAATCTCCTTGACGGTGGGACCGTAGTAGAAGTAATAGTCGACACGCGGCGATTCCACGCGATAGCGGTCGGCGGCGGTGAAGTCGAAACGAAACGGTCCGCTGCCCACGTGATACTCGCCGAAGCCCGTGCTCGATATCAGGAATGGCATCTCGGCGTTGACCGCCGTGCCGCGCAGGTCGAGCGTGGGAGAGGTGCTGGGGCCCAAGCCGTAGAAGCGCGCGCCAGGCGTCATGGAGCGTTCCCACACCACACCGGTCTCGTCCGCGCGCGGCTCCGAAAGATCGGCGCAAAGCTGCGTGCCATCGGCCTTGCGAACCCGCAGCAGCAGACCGTGCTTTTGTATCGTCACATCGAGAAAGGAGGATGTGACGCGCAGCGTGCCGGGCGTATCGTCCACATGCACCGCGACGGGTTCGTTAGTTTTCTCAGGACTCGCGGCGGGAAGGGGACCATCCAGCGAGCGGCGGAAATGGAAGGTGCTATTGCTCAGCCAAACCATTTCCGCGCTGCCGTGGTCGAGCCGCAATTCGATGCGGTTGCCATGCGGCGCAAACGATAGCAGCGTGGCGACTGCCGCTAGCGCTTGCGGCCCCATTAGAGGAGAGCCATCTCGCGCTGGATCTGGCCGGTGACCCGCGCGTCGGTATCGCCAATGAACATATTGATCTCGGAGCGCACGCCGAATTCCGGCAGGTAGACGCCGGGCTCCACGGAGAAGCAGGTCCAGGGAGAGACGCGGCGCTCATCGTGATTTTCGAAGTTGTCCATGTTGGCGCCGTTGCCGTGCACCTCGACGCCGATGGAGTGTCCGGTGCGATGCGTGAAGTA
The DNA here is from genome assembly GCA_963815475.1 of uncultured Solibacteraceae bacterium. Classification (GTDB taxonomy): domain Bacteria; phylum Acidobacteriota; class Terriglobia; order Bryobacterales; family Bryobacteraceae; genus Sulfopaludibacter. Next base: position 7,489,161 of record CAWFHD010000003.1, read on the forward strand.
CTCGCCGAAGCCGGCGGCCTGGATGACGCCGCGGCAGGCATCGTCCACCTCGAAACCACGAAGGTCGTAGCCGTCGGCCTTGGCCTTCATGACCCGCGCAATGGCGGCGTCGCGGGCGCCGGTCACCACGCCGAAGACCTGGCGCATCCGGTCGCTGGGGTTGTCGCCGCAAAAGGCCGTCCAGGTGATGTCGTAATAGACGGCGTCAGCCTGGTCGAGCTTGGCCCACATATCGAGCAGGACCCAATCGCCCGGCTTGATGGGGTCATGCTTTTCTTCGGTGGGTTCGTAGTGCGGGTTCGACGCGTTGGCGTTGGCGCCCACGATGGGGCCATGATCGGTGAAGAGGCCCGCCTTGGTGAAGCCGGCGCGCACGGCGAGTTTCACTTCGAGTTCGGTCACAGGAGCGCCGTTGCGAGTGCGCTCATGGATCAGCGCAAAGGCTTCGGCACGGACCTTGTCGACGCGGCGGCCGGCCTCCAGGTGCGACTCCAACTGATCGGCGGTCCAGCGCGCTTCGAAGGTCTGGATCAACTCGGCGGAACTCACCACGTCGATGCCGAGGCTGCGGACCAGGTCGACCGTGCCGGCGTCCACCATCGCGACGTACGGGATGGCACAGAGCGGCGAATATTGCATGGCAATTTTCTTCAGGCCACTGGTAATGTGGCGCAGACCTTCGATCTGCTCGGTCCAACTGGAATAGGGCGTCTTTTCACCGGGCAGGGGAGCGGTCATATTGCGCTCGATGCGATGCTCCAGGCCGCGCGGTTCGCCATTGGCCGGAATCAGGTAATACCAGCGGCGAGTGGGCGTCCGCGGAGGGTTGAAGCCGAGGACCCGGTAAGCCAGCGGATCGCGGACATGGTGGTCGAAGAACAGCCAGCCGTCCAGTTTCTGATTGCGGAGTTCCTGCTGAATTTTTTCAATTTGCATAGCGCGCTTTTTAGTCTACCGGTAAACTGGCGTCATGTGGGACTTCAACCAACCATACTTTGAGGGCAAGCTGATTCCGTCCGAGGATGCGTGGCGGAGGCTGGAAGACTGGCGCGCAGCGGGCAAAGAGGTGGGGGTGTGGTACGTGGCGAAGACGGGCTCGGTACGGACGCTCGGGACAGTGGACTTGGTGCGTAACGGTCGATTGGAACTGCGGGGCACTACGGTGCGGGCGGGTTTCAATTTGAAAGACGCGACGTTTGCGTATGCTCCAATGCAGTTGTTTCCACGATGGCCAATGGGCCCGATGGTGGAAGTGATGGCGCTGCAGGCGGCGTTTCCGACCGGCGATTGGCTGATGCTGGCCGAAGGGATGCGGCCGGAGGGATTGCCGATGCGGGAATTACCGATGTAGGACACAACCACCGGCCTTGCTCAAGGCGGCCGGTGGCAAGACCACCAGCACCACTCACACTCCAGCGAGCTTACTGTCTAAGTCTGCTTGATCGATTCCTTCGATCTCGACCAGCTTCATTCGCGAGGTGGCTCCCGTCACGATGCGCACTTGGGATCGCGGCACGGCGCAGAGGGCGGCGAAGAAACGGATGCATTCGTCGTTGGCTTTGCCATCCACCGGAGGGGCAGCGATGTCGAGTTTCCAGGCGTCTCCGAACCGGCCGGCGAGCGCCGAGCGTTTGGCGCGGGGATGCACTTTTACCGTGAGACGCGCCATTCCACTTTGGCCCTCAGGTTGGCCACTCCGGCGGCGACGCGCGTGTCCACCACGTCGAAGGCGATGGCGTCGTCAAGCCAATCGTGGCTGGTGCCGTCGGCATTTTGCGTGGCCACCGTCAAGGTGTACTGCTGCGGGGTGAGCCATGCTTCCAAGCGGAAATCCACCACCAGATCATCGCCGGCCTGGAAGCTACCGAGTTCGGTCTGCTCGATGCGAGTGTTGGTGCCGTAGACGTCCATGCCGATGCGCGTGCGAATCAGAATACCCACCATGGGGTCGGACACCGCGGCATGGAAGCGCGCGCGGACCCGCACCGTGACCGGCTCACCGCTCGCGATAGATTCGGCGGTCTCGCCATGTTCGTTCAGAATCTCGACGCCCCGGATTTCGCTGGCGCCATCGCCGTGGCGATAGCTGGAGCGGATGCGCTCTTCCCTCTGCCCCTTGGTTTGCTGGCGCTCCAGCACCAGTCCGATGTAGCGATTGATGACGTCTTTGGGGGCGCCTTCGTGCTTCGATGCGGCCGTTGAGCAGGAGGATGGCGCGGTCGGAAAACTGCTTCACCAGGCCGAGATCGTGCGACACGAAGAGCACGGTGATTTTGCGCTCGCGCAGTTCCTGAAATTTGCGCACGCAGCGATTGGCGAAGACGGCATCGCCGACGGCGAGGGCCTCGTCGACGATGAGAATTTCGGGGTCGACGTGGATGGCGGTGGAGAAGGCCAGGCGCACGTACATGCCGCTCGAGTATTCTTTCACCGGCCGCTCGATGAACTCGCCGATTTCGGCGAAGGCTTCGATGGAAGGCATCGCCTTATCGATCTCACCGCGGCTGAGGCCCATGATCTCGCCGTTGAGGTAGACATTTTCGCGGCCGCTGAATTCGGGATTGAAGCCGGCTCCTAATTCGAGCAGGGCGGCGATGCGGCCGCGCGTCACCACGCGTCCCGTGGTGGGCTGCAGAATCCCGCTGACAATCTGCAGCAGGGTGCTCTTGCCGCAGCCGTTCGGGCCTACCAGGCTGAGCGTTTCGCCCTTCTCCACGGTGAAATCGATATCGCGGAGAGCCCAGAAATCGGTGTGGCGCGGGCCGGAGCCGGGCAGCATTTCGCGCAGGCGGTCAGACGGCTGGCGGTACAAACGATACAGCTTGGAAACGTTTTGAACAAGGACCAACTTCGATGGTAGCGCAGGCCGCCGCGCGGACCGCGCTATTGGTAATGAATCGTGATCCTGGAACCCCCGTTGCCTGCGCCGGTAAAGACGGTGTTCGAGCCTTTCACCACGGTGATGGCGCCCATTTTATTGTGATCGTCGTTATGCGCCATTTGATTGTCCGAATTCCCGCGATGGAAGTCCGACCCGAAATTGGTGGCGACCTGCAGGCCCTTACCGTTGTTCCCCGTGGTTACGGTGATGGCGGTGTTGCCGTATTGAGCGGTGACCGTACACTTTTCGCCGGCGAAGGAAATCGTCCGGCTGACGCCTTTCACCGTCAGATCCACCGAGGTGACAGTCTTGTTGACGTGGGGATGGCGGCGCGTCCCGCTGCCGCCGCCGGCGTATTGCGACCACGGCACGCCTTGCGATTCGATAGTGAGCGAACCATCGGCGATGACGATGGGAGTGTCGGAACCCTGGGCCCAGGAGAGGCCTGCAATGAACAACGACGCCAGCGCGAGCAGGGCACAGAGCAGTGAGGTGCGTGTCAGTTTCATGATCAGTTTCTCCCTAACAGTTTTTGCAGTTGCGCGCGATCGAACTGGATATCAGGCCGGCGGGCGTAACTTGCGTAGTTCTCAGCGTCCCACTTTTGTTGCAGTTGCGCAAATGCGTCGGCGGCCTTTTGTGCGTCCTGGCGCGAGTTGGAGAGGCGCGCCACTGCCAGAAGGCAATGCCACTGCCGCTCCAGATTCTCCGCCTTTTCGAAGAATTGCGCCGCGGCCCGGGCATAGCTGCTGGCTTCCCCGGGATACGAGTGCGGCGCCAGTGCGTCGGCCTTGGCCAGCCCTCTTTCGGCGATGAGCCGCGGATTCGTGATCTTGGCGGCGTCCACCTGTGCCATCACTTCATCCGCCTCTTTACGCGCGCCCGAGCCCAACAGGGCGCGGCTCAGCGCCAGCTTCAGCTCGGCAATTCGATCGTTATTATTGAATCCGCCTTCGGCCAGAATCTTGCGGTACAGTGCCGCGGATGGCGCGAACTGTCGCCGGCTGAGCAGCGTATCGGCGCGAATTTGATTCGCCTCGGCGGCCACTACGGCTGAGGCCTTGCTGCCGATGCGATCCAGGGACTGCTCCGCTTCCGCGTACCGGCCCAGGCGCCAATAAACTCCCGCCAGGTCCATGAGACTGTACTGCGTGTTGATTTCCGCGCCGGCGTGGCCGGACGCGTCGAACTCTTCACGGTAGCTGGCCAACGCCTCGGGCCAGCGTCCCTGCGCCATCAATACGCTGCCGATTCCCTGCGCCGCCTGTGCCATTTGCGTCTGCAGCCCGAACTGGCGGGAGACATCCAACTGTTGGCGGAAGGAGTCCAGTGCGCCGGGGTAATCGCCCTTCTGCCGTTGGGTGCGCGCGATCAAGGTCAGGGCCTGAATGGACTCGGTGGGCGACGAGTGCTTCTCATACCAGGTGAGGGCCTGCCGGACCAATTGCATCCCAGTGTCGAGTTCCCCGGCTTGCACTTCCAGGCTGCCCAGCGAGAGCAGCGCGCGAGCTTCGGGCCGCTCGGCATGGTAGCGGCGGGCGATTTCCAGGCTTTGCGAAAAATGCCTGCGCGCCGGTTCCAGTTCCCCTTTCAGGAAGTAAGTGTTGCCCAGATCGATCAGCCCGCGCATGGTGAGGGTTTCGAGGCCGTTGGTACGGGCCAGATCGATGGCGCGGCTGGCGTCTGCCTCCGCCTGCGACATGTTGTTCTGGTGCTGGTCCACAAAGCTCAGCTGAATAAGCGCCAGGATTTCCTGAGAAACACTGCCGATGTGCTGCGACATCTCGATGGCCTGACTGAGCAGGGCCCGAGCCTCCACCGGCTTTCCCACGCGATTGGCCAACATGCCGGTTTGGTATTGCACTTCGGCCATGCCCTCGAAATTGGAGAGCCCGCGATAAATCGATTCCGAATCGCGAAACGCCTGCGTGGCGCGGGTCTGATCGAGCTGCCGCGAATACTGCGCTCCCAGACGCAATTGCACGGCTGGATTCTGCGGCTGTCGTTTCACTGCTTCCCGGTAGGCCGCCAGTGCGCTCTTAGGGTCGGCCTTGCGCTCATAAGCGCGACCCAGGTCGAGCCACGCATTGGCCTTCTCGGCATCGGGCACGCGGTCCACAATGTCGCGATACTTCTGTATGGCGGATGCCAGGTCGCCCGTCAGAGTAGCGCCGATAGCCTGTTCGTAATCCTGCTCGTCGCGGGTCAGGCGCGGCTTCGACCCGGGGGGAACGGCGCGCAGCATCTCCTCCTTGGCCTTGTCGCCATACTCGAGTTCCAGCCATGCTTCCGCCAGGCGCGCGTGCGCCATCGAGAAGTTGCCATCGAGTGCCACCGCACGCTGCAGCGCCTGGCTGGCTTTGTAATAGGTGCCGTCGCGCAGAGCGCTGACGCCTTCCTGATACCAGCGAACCGCCGCCGGCGCGGGCTTGTAAGTGCCGCCGGGCAGAAACGTCCAGAGCGCGCCGGCCGCCACAGCCACCAGCAACACCGCCGCACCCAGCCGCGACCTGTTCAGAGGGGTCAGGGTAGTGAGGGTCCGCGAGAGCATGGCGCCGAACGAGGTCATAGTCAGCGGAGTGGCGCCCGCGGTGGCTGACGGCAGCACCAGGGTCTCCTGGGTCTCCGCGGCCACCAGAGTGGATTGGAACGTTCGCAGATCGATGAGTAGTTCGTCTGCCGACTGGTACCGCACGGCGCGATCCTTGGCCAACAACTTCAGGACAATGGCGTCGATGCGCGGCGGCACTCGTGGATTGCGGCGCGAGGGAGGCGCCGGTTCCACGTGGAGAACGCTGGCAAGGACATCCACCTGATTCTTACCGGCGAACGGCGCGCGGCCCGTCAGGCACTCGTACATTACGGAGCCGAGCGCAAAGATATCGCTGGGTGGGCCTAGGGGTTCGTCGCGCACCTGCTCGGGGGACATATAGGCGGGCGTACCGAGCACCTGGCCCTCGATGGTGTCCGATGTCAGCATGGGAGCGTCGCCGCTGCCCGATTCCAGAGCGGGAGATTCAATCTGCTTGGCCAGCCCGAAATCCAACACCTTCACTTCGCCGGTTTCACCCACCACGATGTTGGCGGGTTTAATGTCGCGATGGAGGACGCCGTGACGATGAGCATCCGCCAGCGCTTCGGCAACCCCCATGATGACGCTGACCACGCGTTCGATGCTGAGGCCATCGCGGCGAATGAGGCGATGGAGGTCAACGCCTGTCACCAGTTCCATCACGATGAAAGGCTGGCCTTCGGCGGTCTCGCCGTAATCGTAGATGCCGGCGATGTTGGGATGGTTCAAGGCAGAAGCGGCGCGCGCTTCGCGCAGGAAGCGGGCGCGGAACTGAGTGTTTTCCGGGTTGGCCGTGAGGAACTTGACGGCGACGCGCCGCGACAGGTGGGTATCTTCGGCGAGGTAGACGGCGCCGAAACCGCCCTGGCCCAGGTCGCTCAGGATGCGGTAATGCGATACGGTCCGGCCAATCATGGCTGCTGTCCGGTCAGCTCGGAAAACTTGTCGAGGTCGATGTTGCCTCCCGAGACGATGGCGACCACTTTGCCCGAACCCGCACGCCCGGAGAGGGCAGCGGCCACGGCGCAGGCGGAGGCGCCTTCCGCAATCACGCGATTTCGCTCCGCCACCAGTTTCATGGCGGCGGCGGCTTCGGCCAGTGTGACTACGAGCGAGCCGTCCAGCAGTTTGCGGGCATGCGCGAACATGCTGGCGAACACCATCTTACTGCCGATGCCATCCACAAACGAGGGTGTGTAATCCACGGTACGGGGCTCACCCGCGGTAAGCGAGGCGGCGAGCGGAGCGGCAGTCTCCACCTCGGCGGCATAGATCTTCACGTGCGGCGCCTTGGCGCGCAGCACCGCGGCGATGCCGCAGGCAAGGCCGCCGCCGCCCCACGGAATTACTACCGCGTCGAGATCTGGAAGATCTTCCAGCAACTCCAGCGCGATGGTGCCGTTGCCTGCCATCACGTCGAGGTCGTCAAAGGCGTGAATGAAAGTGGCGTCAACTCCGGGGTAGGAGCGCGTTTCAAAGGTGCGCCACCACTCGGTGAACGGCACCTGAATGACACGGCCACCCATGCGTGTCACTGCACGGATCTTGGTTTGGGGCGCGGTATCGGGCGCTACGATGGTGGCGGGCACACCTTCGCGCCGTGCGCAGAAAGCTACGCCTTGCGCCATGTTGCCGGCCGAAGCGGTGAGCAGTCCACGCTCCAGCCGCTCTCGCGGAGTGCGCGCTACCACATTTGCAGCGCCACGAAGTTTGAACGAACCGATGGGCTGCAGGTTTTCGAGTTTGAGGTGAACAGAAGCAGGCGCATCCGCATTGCAGGCTACCAGGGGAGTGCGCATGGCGATCCCGGAGATGGCGCGGCGCGCCTCCTCTACGGCTGCAAGCGTGATGGGCATCTCCCTATTCTAGACGCTTGGGGATGAGGCAGGCCGCGGCGGATCATCCTGCATAAATCGAGCCGCAAGAGAGTACGGAGAGCTCCCTTGCGGCTCATTGCCGGGGGGATCGGCAAGCCGGCCGAAGAGCAGGGCCGGCATCACTGGAGTGGAGTGTGAGTTAGAGACTAACGACTAAATACCTTCTTAACGGATCTCCTTGACGACGACGACGTCGCCAGTAGGCGTTCCCACTACACGGACGCGGACCGGCTTGCGTCCTTCCATGTAATTGCGCCAGTCTTTGTTCGTCTTGAACATTTCCACTACGCGGGTGTTGCCGGCATCATCCAAGCGCATCACACGGCCATCGCTGGTGAGCAAGCCGAAAGACGTGGTGGTGGTGGTCACCGGACAATCGGTGGTCACGCGGGTAGTCTCGGTTGTTTTGCTTCCGGTATCGTCAGAGTCGGTTTCCTTGTGGCGGCTGTGTGTGGATACACAGCTCGAATCCACGAGTGTTCCATTGAGATTGACCATGGCCGCTTCTTGTGGGCCGCTACTACTAACCGTAGTGGTCTTAGTCTCGGTGGTTTGAGTGGTTTGGGCTCCGAGGCAAGCGATGAAGACCGACATAATAGCTACTGAGGCAAGTTTCATATCTGTTCCTCCCGATTTACATTCCAAACTACGCAGGTGAAATAAGCACACCGCGGACCAATGGCTGGGTCAGAACACGAGCAAGGTACTCTGTCTCCCGGTTAGGGCCGGATTCGGTGAGGTCCGTGTGGCGTGACACCAGCCGGTACTCCAGCTTTTACACGGTGTGAGATAGAGTCCTGCCAGTTATGATGTTGTTCATGCCCACACTGGTTTCGCTCGCTTTTGTGGCGTTAGTCGCCGCTCAATCGCAAACTCCACCGGTCCGGCCCATCGTGGTGCATGCCGCGCGGTTGCTGGATGTGGAAAGTGGGCGGATGCTCACTCCCGGCGAGGTGCTGGTACAGGGCGAGCGCATTGTGGAAGTGGGTTCGACGGTGGCGCATCCCGCGGGCGCAGAGACCATCGACCTGGGCGATCGGACTTTGATGCCTGGACTGATCGACGCGCACATCCACCTCTTCCTGCACCCTGGCGCGGAGGATCTGCAAACCGTGGAGGAATCAGTGCCACAGCGGACGCTGATTGCGGTGCTAGCCGCGCGCGACGACCTAATGGCCGGGTTCACAGCCGAGCGCGATATGGGCACTGAGGGGGCGGGTTCGGCCGACACGGCGGTGCGCAACGCCATTGACCAGGGTCTGTTTCCCGGTCCGCGGCTGCGCATCAGCGGCAACGCTATCGACATTCTGGGCGGACACGAAGATGCCAATCGATTCAATCCCGAGCAGCGCGTGCTTTCGAACGCCACCCGCGCTAACAGTGCGGACGAACTAGTGGCGGCCATCCGGCAGCAGTATAAGGAAGGCGCAGATTTCACCAAGATCTACGAGACCGGCGCGGACAGTATTCACGACGGCCGCTTCACTACGCCCTATCAATACACCGAAGCGGAGTTGATGGCTGCGGTTCGGGAGGCCGCACGGGTGGGTAAACGGATCGCGGTCCACGCTACCGGAGAGCCGGGCACGCTCTACGCCGCGCGGGCCGGAGTAGTGTCGATCGATCATGCCGACCAACTCAGTGACGAGTCCATGCGAATCATGCGCGAAAAGCAGATCTTCGCCGTTCCGACATTCGCGATTTCAGAATTCTTCCGCGATCGGGCTCCCACTCAGGCGCAGGCGGACCTGGAGAAACAACTGCTGGTCTATCACGCCGCGGAGTTCAAGAAACAATTGACGGCGGGAGTGCCGATGGCGATGGGGTCGGACGTGGGGCCATTCCAACACGGCACCCAGGCGCGCGAGTTTGTGCTGATGGTTCAGTACGGTATGACGCCGCTGGCCGCCATCCAGGCGGGCACGTTGAACGGAGCGAAGGTGCTGGGATGGGACGGCCAGATCGGAGCCCTGAAAGCAGGGTTTTTCGCCGACCTGGTGGCGGTGCCAGGCGATCCTCTGAAGGATATCGCGGCATTGACCAAGGTGTCGTTCGTGATGAAGGGCGGCGTGGTCTATCGGAAGTAAGTTTCCTCTTGACATCCCACAGGACCTCTGGCAAACTCCTCTTAGTAACCCACAGGAGGGGCCGTGGCCGACGAGAAATCGGAGATTCTGCAGGGTACTCTGGACCTGATGGTGCTGCAGACGCTGGAGACTATGGGGCCTATGCATGGGTACGGAATCGCTCGCCGCATCGAGCAGGTCAGCGAGGAGGCTCTGCAGGTCAACCAGGGCACTATCTATTTGTGCCTGGTCCGGCTGGTGCAGAAACGCTGGATCGCCGCGGAGTGGGGCGAATCGGAGAATAAGCGCAAGGCCAAGTTCTACTCCATCACCAAGTCAGGGCGGCAGCAGCTCGCGCAGGAGACGCGAGATTGGGAGCGGGTGGCGGGCACCATCGGCCGCATGCTCCAGATGGGAAAGGGGTAACGCGATGCGGCAACTGCTCTCGCGGATCCAAGCGTTTTTCGGCGTTCGTGCGATGGATCGGGATTTCGATCAGGAATTGGAATCTCACCTCGCGATGATGGCGGAGGATTACGAACGCCGCGGCATGACACCGCGAGAGGCGCGCCGCGCGGCGGCCCTGCATTTCGGAGGTGTGGCGCAACTTCGCGAAGCCCACCGCGCCACTCGCGGTCTGCCGTTTCTCGACGGGTTTTTGCAGGATGCGCGATACGCCTTGCGTGCCCTGCGCAAGAATCCAGGGTTCACGGCATTGGCGGTGCTGACTCTGGCCATCGGCATTGGTGTGAACACGGCCGCCTTTACGTTATTCGACGCGGCCGCACTACGTCCGCTGCCGGTCGCCGATCCCGATAGGCTGATGCAGTTAGCGCACGAAGGACGCGACCCGTCCTTCTCCTTTCCGGAATACTCGTATTACCGGGATCGCAGCCGGGCCTTCTCGGGGGTCTCAGCCCTGATGCAATCCAGGCTCTCCATGAGTGGTGTCTCGGCTTCGCCGACCAGCGGCGCTGGGGTTGCGGGCACGGTCGGTCTTCAGTTCCCAAGAGTTCTGGGCACAGCCGAACCGGTCACCGCGTTCGTAGTGTCAGGCAACTATTTTCAGGTTTTGGGAACAGCCCCGGCAATAGGGCGAGCGTTTCTTCCGGAAGAGGATTCCACCGGTGCACAGCCTGTGGCACTCCTCAGCGATAATTTCTGGGAGCGGCGCTTCTCCCGCGATCCTGCGATACTGGGTCGCCGCCTGACTCTGAACGGGATGTCCGTCACTATCATCGGCACCACCCCGCGAGATTTTGGAGGAACGGTGGTGGTGGTTCCGGATCTGTGGGTGCCGTTCGCTTTTTACGCGCAGGCGGATCAATCTCGACACCTGCTTCAGGATGACGCCGATCCCTGCTGCCGTGTATATGGACGGCTCAGTCCGGGAACCGCGCCGGGACAGGTCCGGGAAGAGTGGAATACGCTCGCAGTCGGCCGGCCGGTTAGTGCGTCCGATAACGGCCGACGCGACCCCGCGCGCCCGGCGCGATTCGTCGTAGGGAAGATTTCACTCACCGGGCAACCGGGAGACGCAGCCGAGCCCGCGCAGGTCATTGTCCTGTTGGGCTCGGTCGGTTTGGTATTGTTGATCGCTTGCGCCAACGTAGCCAGCCTGCTGCTGGCGCGATCGGCCGCCCGGCAAAGGGAGATCGCGATCCGGCTAGCGATCGGCGCAAGCCGGTGGCGGCTGGTGCGGCAGTTGCTGACGGAGAACGCGGTGATGAGCCTGCTGGCAGGCGCGGCCGGGATGGTTTTCTCCGGTTGGACGGTGCGTTTCCTCCAGATCGTAGCGAACTCGGCCATGACCGGCACCGGAGCCCTGGCCCTGAATTTCACTCCGGATCACCGGGTATTCGCCTACATGCTGTTTCTGGCGACGGCCTCCACTCTCGGTTTCGGACTCGCTCCGGCCCTGGAATCGTCGCGACCCAACCTGACCTCCGGGCTTAGGGATGAAGGTGCGGCCTTCGCCGGCAAATTGCGCAAGTCGCGGCTTCGGGATCTGATGGTGGGAGCGCAGGTAGCGGTATGCCTGGTCCTGCTCATCGCGGCGGGCTTGATGGCGCGCTCCTCCGCCCGGGCGCTATCGGTTGACCTGGGCTTCGATTATCGAAACGTGGTGTCGCTGGACCTGGAGTTCCCGGCGGCGGAATCGGCCGCTCAGATTGCGGCCACCCGGGCGGAACTGGTGCAGGAGTTGACGCGGCTGCCGGAGGTTCAGCGGTTGGCCGTAGCGTCGCGGATGCCGCTGGTACACGGTGGAATGCTTCGATTCGCGGTGTCTCCGAACGGCGGCCCCCTCGACAAGCTTGGTACACCCGAGGCCTGGTACACCCTGGTGACTCCCAGTTATTTCGACACTCTGGGCATCCCTATCGTGCGTGGCCGGAATTTCACCGCGCAGGAAGCGCGCGACGGCCACAATTACGACGGCAGCCCGGTGATTGTCAGCGAAACCACAGCTCAACAATTCTGGCCCGGGGAAGATGCCATCGGGAAACGTGTGTCCTTCGGACCGCACCGGGAACGTGGCCGTTTAAGCGATGGAAGCGAGGAGGCCCGATCGGTCTCCAGTTCGGTGATCGGGGTGGCGCGAGACGTCCGCGGTTGGCGGCTGGATCGCGTGGACCCGACGAACTTCTACCTGCCGGTCGGCAGCGCATTTGGCGGCTCGGGAATGGCCGTGATCGCGATGCGGGCTCGCGGCGACGAGGGGAGGGCAGTGACTGCCGTCCGGCGGGTCTTGCAGGCCACGCATCCCGATCTGCAGGCTGCGATCGGTGATTCCCGCACTGCTGTGACTACCCAGAGCGCATTTGTCGGCGCGAGATTGGGCGCACTCGCGGCGGCCGTCATCGGCATTTTGGGACTGCTGATGACGTCGGTCGGGATCTACGGAACGGTGGGGTTCGCGGTGACGCAGCGCACGCAGGAGATCGGAATCCGCATGGCGCTGGGAGCGAGGCGGGGGGACGTGTTGGGCATGGTGCTGCGGGAGACGATGCGTCCCGTGGCGATCGGGCTGGCGGTAGGATTCGCAGGCGCGGCGGCGGCATCGCGGCTAATGCATTCCTTCCTGCTGGGATTGAGCTCGCTCGATCCGGTAGCGTTCCTCGGGGTCTCGACTTTTTTGGCGGCGGTGGCTCTGCTGGCGGGTTACGTGCCGGCGCGGCGTGCCGCCAAAGTCGATCCCATGATCGCACTGCGGTATGAGTAATCTTCGCCGCCTGGGCTACCGGGCGATAATCGAAGATGCACTATGCGCATCGCGATTGATGCCACACCGCTGCTGATTCGCAGCGCGGGCGTCAAGAACTACCTCTATTATTGGATCGAGCATCTGCGCCGCCAGGCCGGCAGCCATTCCATTCGCACGGTGCCGCGGCTCGACAGCCTTGGCCCGCTGACGCACAACAGGTCGATTGCAGGCAGGCTGCGCACAATCTCGGGGCTGGCGTCGCTGGCGATTTCCAGCCATACTCCGCTACCGGTGCTTGACTGGCTGACTTCGGGCGCGGACGTTTTTCACGCCTCCACGCTGATTGTCCACCCACCGCGGCGTCCAAGACTCACCGCCACTATCCACGACTTGACGGTGTGGCTGATGCCTGAGCTGCACCCGCCCGCCAACCAGCGCGCCGAGCGCAGTTTCGCGGAACTTCTGAAGCTCAGCCACCGCCTGATCGCCGTTTCCGAATGCACCAGGAACGATGCGGTGCGCGTGCTGGGCATCGATCCGGACAAGATTGTGGCGATCCACTCGGGCATTGCCGATGCCTTTTTCGATGCCGATCCTGGGGACGTGCGGGAGCGCTACGGTCTGAAACGGCCCTTTGTGCTGGCGCTCGGCACCATCGAGCCGCGCAAGAATATCGATGCCCTGCTGGACGCCTTTCAGGCACTGCCCGCCGATCTGCGGCAGCAGTTCGACCTGGTGGTAGCCGGCCCCATGGGTTGGGCCTCAGAAAAGACCGCGGCCCGTCTGGGCATGGTTCGCTATCTGGGTTACGTGCCGGAGGGCGATCTTGCGCCGCTTACCGCTGCCGCCACGGTGTTCGCATACCCATCGCTCTACGAAGGCTTCGGCTTTCCGGTGGCGCAGGCGATGGCGGCAGGTGTCCCAGTGATTACCTCGAATGTTTCCTCGCTCCCGGAGATCGCTGGGGACGCCTCGCTGCTGATAGACCCGCGCAGTCTGGCTGAACTCCGCGATGGCTTGGCGCGCCTCCTGGAGTCTCCCGATTTACGTAACGACCTGGCTATACGGGGGCGCTCCAGGGCGAACCGCTTCCGCTGGCAGGAGTGCGCCGCGAAGTCGTTGGAATTCTTCCGGGCAGCGATGGATGGATAACCAAAGCAAATGTACGGGCGGTACTACCATGACCGAGGTGTAATCTAAGGTACACTTGCTGGACCAGACAGGCCTCTGATCTACTCGAATGGATATCAGCGAAGGGATGCAATGATCGACACCGTTATCACCCCCACCAAGACCCTTTCCCAACGTTTTGCCGAAGGCAAGATTCCCGTTACGGACGGCCTACGCTACGCCATGATCGTGGCGGAGGCGCTTCGCAAGCTGCATGACGATGGTCGATCGCACGGCGCAGTTGCGCCATGCAATATCTCGGTCACGGCAACTGGAGTGGAGTTGGTGGCGGCGCGGCTCACACCCGAGGCGATTGCGTATGCCGCCCCGGAAGTGATCGCGGGGCAGGCGGCGGATGCGCGCAGCGACGTGTTCTCCTTCGCGGCGGTGCTGTACGAGATGTTGACGGGTCGCAGTCCGTATCAGGGCCAGGATCGGGGGGCGCCCATGCCGACGGGCAGTCCTGTAGTCGATAAGCTGGTGGCCAGTTGTTTGGCGATCGAGCCGGCCGCGCGCGCGCAGCGCATGCAAAAGATCCTGCTTGAGCTGAAACTCCTGTTGGTGGCCGCGACGCGAGCCAATGCTCCGGCCGGCGGGGCTCGCCGCGATTCGGGCAGTGACGCCCTTCGCACCGAGATGATTCAGTTGGAATCCCGTCTGATGGCGCGGCTCGTGGCCCAGGAGAAGAAATCCACCGAACTACTCAAGGTGGCGAGTGAGGCGCTCAATCGCGCTCCTGAAGAGAGCCAGCAAGACATTCACGCCGCAATGTTGCAGATGGAAGCACGGATCGCCGCTCGCATGCAATCCTTCGACAAGAAGATCGGCGAAGTGCAGCGGGCCGCGGCGGAAGCGTTATACCGCGAACCGGGCGAAGTGGTAAACCCTGCCGACCTGCAGCAGACCGAGGCGCGCATGATCGCGCGTCTGATTGCGTTCGAAAGCAAGGTAACGGAGGTAGAGCGAAGCGCTGCCGAGGCGCTGAACCGCGAGCCGGCTCCCACCGGGGTGGCCGCTATCGAGTTGCAGCAGATAGAAGAGCGAGTGGCCGGGCGTTTTGATGCTTTCGAACATAAGGTCAGGGAGATTGAGCGGACCGCTGCGGAAGCGTTGAATCGGGAACCGGCTCCGGCCGTGGCGCCTGCCGAGTTGGAGCAGGTGGAAGCCCGTGTCACCGGCCGTTTGGAAACCTTCGAACAGAAGGTGGTCGAGATTGAGCGGATCGCCGTCGAAGCGTTGCATCGCGAGGTGGCGCCGACCGTGGCTCCCGGCGAACTGGACCAAGTGGAAGCCCGTATTGCCGGCCGTTTGGAAGCCTTTGAACAGAAGGTGGTCGAGCTTGAGCGGATCGCCGCTGAGGTGTTGAGTCGCGAACCGGCTCCAACCGTCGCGCCTGCCGAATTGGAGCAGGTGGAAGCTCGTTTGGCTAAGCGTTTGGAAGCTTTTGAACAGAAGGTCGGGGAAGCGTTGAATCGCGAGCCGGCGCCGGCCGTTGCGCCTGCTGAGTTGGCGCAGGTGGAGGCTCGCATTGCCGGGCGTTTCGAAGCGTTTGAACAGAAGGTCGGCGAGATCGAGCGGATTGCCGGGGAAGCATCGAACCGCGAGTCGCTGGAGCATGCAGAAGCTCGTATAGCGGGTCGGTTGGAAGCCTTTGAACAGAAGGTCGGTGAGATCGAGCGGACGGCTGCGGAAGCGTTGCATCGCGAGCCGGCGCCGGCTGTCGCGCCGGCTGAGTTGGAGCAGGTGGAGGCTCGCATTGCCGGGCGTTTCGAAGCGTTTGAACAGAAGGTCGGTGAGATTGAGAGGACCGCTGCCGAAGCCTTGCACCGCGAACCGGCCCGGCCGTTGCGCCTGCCGAGTTGGAACAGGTAGAGGCTCGCATTGCTGGCCGTTTGGATACTTTCGAGCAGAAGGTCGGTGAGATTGAGCGGACTACCTCGGAAGCGTTGAATCGGGAACTCCACCCGGCCGTTACGCCGGCAGAACTGGACCAGGTAGAGTCTCGCATTTCCGGCCGTTTGGAAGCGTTCGAACATAAGGTCGGGGAGGTTGAGCGGACGGCTGCGGAAGCGTTGAATCGCGAGCCGGCTCCGGCTGTCGCGCCGGCCGAACTGGAGCAGGTAGAGTCTCGTATTTCCGGCCGTTTGGAATCGTTCGAACAGAAGGTCGGTGAGATTGAGCGGGCCGCTGCCGAAGCCTTGCACCGCGAACCGGCACCCGCCGTTGCGCCTGCCGAGTTGGAACAGGTAGAGGCTCGCATCGCCGGGCGTTTGGAAGCGTTTGAACAGAAGGTCGGAGAAATTGAGCGGACCGCAGCGGAAGCTTCGAGGCGCGAGCCGTTGGAGCAGGTAGAAGCTCGACTAGCCGGTCGTTTCGAAGCCTTCGAACAGAAGGTCGGCGAGATCGAGCGAACCGCAGCGGAAGCTTTGAGCCGCGAGCCGTTGGAGCAAGCTGAGGCTCGCATCGCTGGCCGCTTCGACGCCTTCGAACAGAAGGTCGGAGAAATTGAGCGAACCGCAGCGGAAGCTTTGAGCCGCGAGCCGTTGGAGCAAGCTGAGGCTCGCATCGCCTGTCGTTTCGAAGCCTTCGAACAAAAGGTCGGTGAGATCGAGCGTACCGCAACCGAGGCGTTGAATCGCGAATCGGCACCGGCCGTTGCACCTGCCGAGTTGGAGCAGGTAGAAGCTCGGATCGCCGGCCGTTTCGAAGCTTTTGAACAGAAGGTCGGAGAAATTGAGCGGACCGTAGCGGAAGCTTCGAGCCGCGAGCCGTTGGAGCAGGTAGAAGCTCGCATCGCTGGCCGCTTCGACGCCTTCGAACAGAAGGTCGGAGAAATTGAGCGAACCGCAGCGGAAGCTTTGAACCGCGAACCGTTGGAGCAGGCAGAGGCTCGCATCGCCGGTCGTTTCGGAGCCTTCGAACAGAAGGTTGGCGAGATTGAGCGGACCGCAGCGGAAGCGTTGAACCGCGAGCCGTTGGAGCAAGTAGAAGCTCGCTTGGCGGGTCGGCTGGAAGCCTTCGAACAGAAGGTCGGAGAAATTGAGCGGACTGCCACCGAAGCGTTGAATCGCGAACCCGCTCCGGCGGTTGCGCCTGCCGAGTTGGAGCAGGCAGAGGCTCGCATCGCCGGTCGTTTCGAAGCCTTCGAACAGAAGGTTGGCGAGATTGAGCGGACCGCAGCGGAAGCGTTGAACCGCGAGCCGTTGGAGCAAGTAGAAGCTCGCTTGGCGGGTCGGCTGGAAGCCTTCGAACAGAAGGTCGGAGAAATTGAGCGGACTGCCACCGAAGCGTTGAATCGCGAACCCGCTCCGGCGGTTGCGCCTGCCGAGTTGGAGCAGGCAGAGGCTCGCATCGCCGGTCGTTTCGAAGCCTTCGAACAGAAGGTTGGCGAGATTGAGCGGACCGCAGCGGAAGCGTTGAACCGCGAGCCGTTGGAGCAAGTAGAAGCTCGCCTGGCGGGTCGGCTGGAAGCCTTCGAACAGAAGGTCGGAGAAATTGAGCGGACTGCCACCGAAGCGTTGAATCGCGAACCGGCTCCGGCCGTTGGGCCTGCCGAGTTGGAACAGGCAGAGGCTCGCATTGCCGGTCGTTTCGAAGCGTTTGAACAGAAGGTTGGTGAGATTGAGCGGACCGCAGCGGAAGCTTTAAACCGCGAGCCGTTGGAGCAGGCAGAGGCTCGCATCGCCGGCCGTTTCGAAGCTTTCGAACAGAAGGTCGGAGAGATTGAGCGGACCGCAGCGGAAGCTTTGAACCGCGAGCCGTTGGAGCAGTTAGAGGCTCGCATCGAAGCCTTCGAACAGAAGGTCGGCGCGATTGAACGGACCGCTACGGAAGCGCTGAGCCGCGAGTTGCCCCCAGTTGGTGTATCGCACAGCGAGATGGAGCAAATTGAGGCTCGTATGTACGCCCGCCTGCAGGCGAGCGAACAGGCGGTGGCCACACTGCGCGAACAGCTAGCCACAGTCGACAACCAGCTTACCGCGGCTCAGGAGCGTGCCGCACAGGCCGAACAGAACATCCAAGCGTCAGGCGAGCGCGTCGTGGCGCGCGTGCAGCAGAGCATCGATGCGGTGACGGACCACATTGTCTCTCTGGAAGAGAAGGTCACGGGCTTAGAACAACGTAGCCACGAGGCAGATCCCCGGATGGAAGCGGTGGAAACTGGCCTGGAGAGTCTGCGCAAGCAGGCCGCCGGGCTGCATGACCTGGTTTCGGAAGACATGCTGAACTTCGAGCAGACCCTGAAGACTCAGGCGGGCGCGATCGAATCGGCTCGGACAGCGATGGCTCAGACCGACGATTTGGTGGAGCGTGTGGTGGAAGCGTTGGAATCGCTGCAAAGCACCGTGCTCGATCACGCCCAGGACCGCGCGCTGTCGGTGAGCTAGGATCGGGCGAGCACCAGGGCTCCGTAAAGAACGCTGTCATCTTCCAGTTTGGCAGGCACCACGTCAATCCTGGCCGCCGACCAACAGGTGATCTGACGGCGCAGTTCCGCGCGCAGCGGGCCGAAGAGGCGGTCGCCGGCTTTGCCGATGCCTCCACCGATCACGATGCGCTGCGGATTCAACAGCATGATGGCGGCCTTGAGCCCCAGGGCGAGGTCAACCACGTAGCGTTCCACGAACGCCCGATCCTCCATTAATTCCTTTGCCGGCGCGCCGTAATCGCGCTGCAGCCACAGGCCGCAGCACAGGCGCTCGAAGCAACCGCGCGCGCCACACAGGCAGTTGGGGCCTTCGGGCCGTATGGTGATGTGGCCGATCTCCCCCCCATAGGAATCGGCGCCGCGCCAGATGCGGCCGTCTTCGTAGATGCCGCCGCCGATACCCGTGGAAAGCGTCATGTAGAAGAGCGGCGAGAAGCCCTTGCCGGCGCCGAATTCGGCCTCGCCGAGTGCGCCGACATTGGCATCGTTATCCATTACCGTGGGCGCGCCGGTGAGGGCGCTGACGAAGCCACACAGGTCGAAGTCACGCCACCCACCGACGTGCGTGGAGAGAACCACGCGCTGCGCGGCGAAGTTTACCGGGCCGCCGAAACCGATTCCGCAGCGCTCGAAAACGCAGTCACTCTTCCAGGAGGTGACGATCTTCTCAATCCGGCCCAGCATCCAATCGCGGCCGCCTGCGGCATCGGTGGCATGCGATTCGCGCCGGACCATACGAGGGCCATCGAAGGCGGCGATGGTAAATTTCGTTCCGCCGATATCGATGGCAAGAATCATGAGGTTGACGCCGCAGCTCTACTGATACACTCCAGCGGCTTTGAAGTCGCCGGCTTTCACTATCGAGAGCGAGGCCGCGTCGATGTGCTTGCGGAATGCGTCGCTGATCTCGGCCGGAGTGAGCGCCTGGATGCGCTGCTCGATCTTATCGTCCCAATCCATGGTGCGATTCTGCATTTCATGCGACGCCAGCGAGGCCAGCAGAGATTGATCCTGGGCGCGGGCGATCATGCGGGAATCGAGGTAAGCCTTCTTGGCCTCTGCGACTTCGGCAGCCGTGAAACCCTGCTTCAGCGTCTTGGCCAGCTCATCCTTAAAGCTGAATTCCACCTTCGGGCCATTCATGGGATTGAGGCTGACCGTGCCGGAGAGCATGGCGGCATCGCCGTCTGTGGGGATGGCGACACGCGCGTTCGCGCCATAGCTGAGACCTTCGCGATTGCGGATGCGGTCCGAGATGTGCGACGTGATAGGGCCGCCGAACATATAGCCGGCCAGCAGGATGGCGGGGTAATCGGGATCGCTCTCGGACATCTGGAAGCGGACACCGGCTTCGAACTGGGCGTTGGCCTTGTCGGGGGTCTCGATCTTGGTGTTGATGGCTGGGGCTTTCTTGAAGGGCGAGGCGATCGGCTTGTAGGTCATCGCCGTTTCCCAACCGCCCAACATGTCGGCGACCGTCTTCTGCGTGGCGGCTGCGTCCACTGGCCCCACCAGGGCAAACACGCCGAAGCTGGCGCCGTAGAACTGGTCGTGGAAGCGTTTGACGTCGGCCAGGGTCACCTTCTTCAATTCGGCGAGTTGTTCTTCGCGGGTGGCGGGGTAGAGCACGTCACCCTTGGCCCACGGCGTGAGGTGCCGGTTCAGCGTCTCGGCGCCCAACTGCGTTGGTTCGGTGGGGACCACTTCCAGGGCCTTGATGCGCTGCTGCAGCATCTGGTCGAAATCCTTTTCGGGGTAGGCGGGTTCCTTCAACTCTTCGACAGCGATGCGAAGAGCCGCGGCGAAATTCTCTGCCGGGGCCGAAATGGTGGCATTCGCGCCCGAAGCGCCTCCGGCCCCACCGCCGCCGCCTCCACGACCGCCGCGACCTCCGCCAAATCCGCCGCCGCCTCCACCGCTTACCTGCACGTTGGCATTGAGCTTCTGCAGTTCATCGCGAATCTGATCCGGGGTGCGATTGCGTGTGCCGCGCGCCAGCAGTCCACCGGCGAATTGAGCGGCGGCGGTGCGGCCCTTCAACGAATTCCCGTCTCCGAAACGCAGCTCGATGGTCGCGGTGACGCGGCTGTTCTCGGTCTGTTTGGGCAGCATGACGATCTTCATGCCGTTGGCAAGTTTGCCGCGCACTACACGCTTCTCGATATTCGAAGGCGAGGGGTCGAAAGCCTCACCGTGTTTGACCACCACCGAGCTCTTGTAATTGGTGAGTGCGGCCTCCAGGTCGGGAGTCACGGGCACGACGGCGCGATCGGGCGCGGCATCGGGGATATAGTAGCCGACGGTGCGGTTGGATGCTTTGAAGTAGGTCTTGGCAACGCGCACCAGGTCCTCTGGTGTGACCTTCTGCAGGCGGTCATGTTCGAGAAACATCAGCCGCCAATCGCCCTGCGAGATGGGAGTGGTGAGGCCGTTGACACCGAGCGTCTGGGCATCGGAGAGCAGGTTTTCCAGATTGCGAAGCATGCCAGTCTTGACGCGCTCCACTTCCTGGCGGGTGGGAGGCTCGGTGACGATGCCGTCGATTACCTGATAGATTGCCTTCTTGGCGGCGTCGAGGGACTGGTCGTTGCTGAGCGTGGCGGTGAATTCCACCAGGCCGGGGTCGTGGAGCTGTTCGAAGCGCATGCCTGCCGAATTGGCCAGCTTGTTGTCCACCAGGGCCTTGGTGAGGCGACCCGAGGCGCCGCCACCGCCGCCGCCTCGTCCTCCACGGCCGCCACCGCCGCCGCTCATGATGCCGGTGAGGACCGCGAAGGCCGCGGCATCGGGATGTCCTGCCGCAGGCGAATGATAAGCCACGATCAGTGATGGATTCTGTCCCACGCGGCGCAGTTCGATGTAGCGTTCGCCGTCCTGTGCAGGTTCCACGGTGTAGGTCTGGTCGAGTTGGCGAGTGGGCCGCGGGATCTGCCCGACGGTGTCGGCCACAAATTGCAGGGTGTTCGATTCATCCAGGCGTCCGGTAATCACCAGGACGGCGTTGTCGGGCTGGTAATACTTGCGATAGAAGGCCGCCAGGCGCTCCACCGGCACCTTTTCGATGTCTTCCTTTGAGCCAATCGTCGATTTGCCGTAGTTGTGCCAGATGAAGGCGGTGGCGGCCACACGCTCCTGCAGGATGGACTGCGGGCTGTTCTCTCCGCGCTCGAACTCGTTGCGGACCACGGTCATCTCGGTGTCGAGAATCTGCTTGGTGAACTTGACCTTCATCATGCGGTCGGCTTCCAGGCCGAGGGCCCATTTGAGGTTGTCGTCGGTGGCGGGAACGGTCTCGTAGTAATTGGTGCGGTCGAAGGAGGTGGTGCCGTTCCAATTGGCGCCGCGGGCCACGATCTCGTTCTTAATTTGCCGACCGTTGGTGGTCTCGATAAAATCCATGTGCTCGAGCAGGTGGGCCATGCCGGTTTCCCCGTAGCCTTCGTGGCGGGAACCCACCAGGTAGACCATATTGACCGTCACCTTAGGATTAGCGGGATCCGGATAGAGCAGGACGCGCAATCCGTTGGGGTAATCGTACTCGGTGATGCCTCCGACCGAGGCCTTCTTCTGGACGCCGGGGGGCAGCGTCTGCGCAGACACGGCGATAACCAGAAACGTGGACAAGCAAAGGGCGGACAGGAATTTACGGCTCATATTGACCTTTTGAATATATCAAGACGCCGGGGTCGGGCCGGGAGTTACCGTACCGGCAACTGTCGGAGAATTCAGCAAAATGGGGTCAGACGCCATTTTCCTCGAAAGTGTAGCGAAATGCTGCGATAATGGGTTCGGAGCGTGTCTGCGACGCAGGTGCTGGCCTTTCTATTTTGATCCAACACTATCAAAATAGGGGGTCCTCTCGATCAATACACGCGCTGGTGTGCAAGCTCCTGGTCCGGGAACGGACAAGGGAGAAGCCTAAAAGCGCTCGGGGGACGCCCGCCCCGTTTACAAACGTGGGTCAATAACGGGGGTCGGCACGGCCGAGTGGTACGCTCCTTACCTTCCTTTTTCCCATTTTCAGAGTCCTCATCCTTCCCGGCGGCGATACGCTCGCGGGCTTTACGAGTACTAGTAGGGCAGAAGCAGATTGTACTGTCTTTGGCGAATAGAGGTTCTTATCTTTGGTTAGCAACCGGCGTATGTCCCCTACTAACTCAAGTTAGTATCCACCTGCTCTCTGAGTGTGAATTCCAGCGGCTTTCAAGGTAAGTTACCAACTTAGTCTTGCAGTGTGCTGGCATATGGGTTCTAATGTGTCTGGAGGCAGACATGGCCAAGCGGGTCTATCAATTCTGGCGAGAGGAAGAGGGGCAAGACCTCGTTGAATATACTCTTCTTATGGCCTTTGTGATGTTTACTATCATCGGGCTGGCAAGCGGTTTCGGCGGCAGTATCGCCGGTATCACGAACGAGTCCAATTCCCAGATCAACTACGCAAACAACATGGTCCACGGCGGCTAAGCGCCACGCCACCTGTCCACGCGCACCCTCGATGGCTGCGCCCACCAAACTGCCACAAGGGTTCAGGGTAAAATAACAACACAACCATGAAGATTCCTGGTGTGTTCATTGTGCCCTTACTTTGTTCGGCCGCGGCCGCTCCGCCGGCCGTGGAGGCGGTGATCAATACTGCGCGCGCGGCGCCCGGCGAGTTCGCAGCCGACGCCATGATCCGTATCGCGGCGCTCGACTCAGTGGACAAAGACCGAAAGATCGGCCTCCTTACAGAAGCATTTCAGCGCGCCTCCGAAGCCCAGGAACCATACCGGCGGCGGTCCGGCATTACCCGAGTGCAGGGATCGGCCGGATACTTCAATCGCGCCTACGATCAGGACCTCGACCAGCTCACTCTACGTCTGCGGATCGTAGAAGCTCTTCTGCCGCTCGACAAGGAAAAATCGCGCGACCTGTTCCTGCAAATCCCGCCCATCCAACTTCCCAAGCTCAGCTGCTCAGATTTTCTGGTCTATGACGTAGATCGTTACTACGCTGTTCTGGGCCGCATTGCTAAAGAAAGTTTCCCCGCCAAATTGGTGGAAAAGGGCGAGCCCTTTCGGCTGATGCTACAGCAGGCCGGGTCGATCAGCGCCCCCGCTCAGGTGATTCCCATGGCGAATGCCGTTCTACAGTCCTCATCCAAGGATGGCGATCTCCAGGCATTGGTGAGCGCTTACGCCGGCGCGTTAGGGAAAATCTCGGGCGACGATCGCTCATTTACGTTTGCCCGTTCCACCGGCACTGCGATCCTGGCGCTGGTAGACGAGTTAAAAGGGCGGAAGCTGTCGCCGCTGCCGTTACTCGAAGCCTATCGTCTCTACCTGGTGAGCAATCTGAGCGCGACGCGCTGCGCCGACGATGAATTGATGTTCAATGCACCACAGTCGTTCGGGCTGGCAACGGGAGCCCCGGTGATCGTGGCGGATGCGGCCAATTTCTTCAACCAGGCGCTGAGGGTGCCTCCGCTGCAGTTCATTCAGGAGGCCGAAACCCAGGCAACCAAAGTGGAAGGCGCTGCCGAGGGCCTTCGCTCCTGCGAAGACACCGACTGTCAGGGAGTCGCCAAGCAGTATCGAGACCTGATGTTTCGATCGAGCGGCATGGCGTATTCGCCGGACGATCGAAAGGGCGGGGAATGGCAGGCGCAATTACAGGACTTCCTGAGCACCATGGCCTCCTGGAAGGAGAGTTCCCGCGCCACACAGTCGCAATACTTCCGCAATAAATGCGGTATCTATATCGACCTCATGGGGCTTACACCAACACTGGAGAATCAGGAAACCGTAGCTCGGGCCCTCCTTGATTTCGTGGAGCGGAGCAAGTTCCAGTCGGAAAGCCGCACGCAATGGTTCCTCCCGGCCAATGCTTTGTTGGGACGCGCGGTGCTGGAGCCGAACGGTCTGGGCAAACTCCTGCCGGAGTTCGCGCGCGCGCACGATGCGGTGATCGCGCTATACGCCCAACTGGAAAAGGTGGCGCCGCGCGGTCCGGAACGCGTCATGCCGCTGTTGTAATCGAAGCCTTACAACACGTCGGCGAAGCCGCGCTTCATATACCGGAAGAACAGGCCGCCCAGCACAAAAACTCCCACGCCGCCGGCGGCCAGGATGGCCAAATCGGGCGCCTGCGGGAGGTCGGACGTCAGCAGCACGCTGCGGTAGCCACGTACCACGTAAAACATCGGGTTGGCTTTCACCAGCAGGTGCGCCCAGCGATTGTCCGGGAACTGCTCCTCGGTAAACATGATCGGGGTCAGCCAGAACCAGAACGTCAGCAGCACACTGAGCATCTGGGCAGTGTCGCGCAGATAAACGTGCAGGCTCGCGACTACCCAACCAATACCCACTGCGAACAGTCCAATCAGAAACATGTAGACCGGCAGCAAAAACAGAAAGAAGCTGATCTGATTGACCATCAGCCCAGTGGCCGCGATCATCAGGGCCAGGGCGAGCAGATGGCTCACCAGCGACGACAGGAAAACCGAAACAGGCACGATTTCTGCCGGAAACACGGTTTTGGTGATGAGATTAGCCTGCTCGAGCAGGCTGGAGGCGGAGCGTTGCACGGTATCGCTGAATAGCAGCCAGGGAAGCATGCCGGCGAAGATGAAGAGCGGGTAGCTGCGGATTCCGACCGGAGGCTTTACGTGCAGGCAAACCTGAAA
Organism: uncultured Solibacteraceae bacterium; assembly: GCA_963815475.1. Classification (GTDB taxonomy): domain Bacteria; phylum Acidobacteriota; class Terriglobia; order Bryobacterales; family Bryobacteraceae; genus Sulfopaludibacter. The sequence continues at coordinate 7,514,025 of CAWFHD010000003.1, forward strand.
TACAAAAGTCCAGACAATTAGCAGCACCAGGGGGTGTATTAATCCCCAAATCCAGCCGATAGCTGAACCAACGAAGCGTTGCTCGAAATCACGGCGGACCAACTGGAAAAGCAGACTTCGCCGTTCCAATAAATTGCGCAAGAAAAACGATCCAGGGAGGCGTCGTGACACGGCAGAAATTGCACAATACCAGTTTTTTCAATAACTTGCAAGGGGGCTAGATAGCTTGACATCCGGTGTAATGGTGGTTACAATCGCTCTTTCGTCACTTCGTGTATTTCAAATAGCCCCACCGGGTCCCGGGCAAGCAGTTTGTCCGAATCCAAAAGGGTCCGGCCGGAGAGGACTATGAAACAGGAATACTTCGTTGTAGTACTGGCTCACTCGCTGCGTGGCAGGCTACGTCGTATTCACGTGCCGCATACAGCGGTATATGCAGTTCTGGCTTTAGCACTTCTGGGTTGTTTCTCAATGATCGGTATTGTGGGCAGTTATGCCCGCATGGCGTGGAAGGTGGCGAATTACAACGCCTTGCGCCGGGAAGCCGATAGCCTCAGGATCCGTTACCAGAATTTGCAGAAAGTGGTCAGCCAGACCAACCAGCAGCTTGCCAGCCTGGAAGTTTATGCCAAGGAAGTGAGCTTGGCCTACGGTATTAAGCAGAAGCTGGAAGGCCCCTCCGATATCTCGGCCGAAGGCAAGATTATTCCCACCTTTGCCGAGAGCTTGGAAGATTATCAGTTCTTACGGTCAACCCAGGTCTTGGCGCTGCAAAGCCGCCATTCCCGGCTGTTCCAACCCGCTGCCCAACCCAACCTCTGGCCGGTGGATGGCCGCCTCTTGAGTCCATTCGGCAAACGGGAAGATCCCTTCTCTGGTGAAGGCGCTATGCACAAGGGCGTCGACCTCAGCGCTCCCATGGGCACTCCAGTTCACGCGACCGCTGATGGCGTCGTGATCTTTGCCCAAATGGAAAGCGGCGGATACGGCAAACTGGTGGTGGTGGATCACGGCGGTGGAATCCAGACGTATTACGCTCATCTTTCCAAAATCTACGTGAACCCTGGTAACCCGGTGCGCCGCGGCGATTCCGTTGGCGCCGTTGGGATGACGGGACGGGTCACCGCGCCTCACCTGCACTACGAAGTCCACATCAATGGAGCGCCCGTGAACCCGTATCGATGGCTGCAACACGCTGAGGTCTTCCAAGCGGCTGCACCCGTCAAGGATTTCCCGTTCTAATTGCTTCTCGGGGCGAGCCAAAGGGCTCGCCTTGACTCACCTTCCCCACAGCGTCGTTCTCGCACCGACTCCTTTCACCGCTAAATAGATTTGCAATTGCCGGGACCTCGACATATGATGGCGACATTCCCAAAACTGGGAACTGTAAGGAGACCGAATGAAGCGATTCATGACGATCATGCTGGCGCTGTCGTTCCTCACTGTAACGGTGACCACAGCTTTCGCGCAGGATACTACCAAGAAGAAGACGTCCTCCAAGAAGGGCAAGAAGAAGAGTGGTAAGAAAACCCCCGATACTCCCAAGAAAGATGGCGGCTCGTAAGCGCTGGTGCTCACCGAATGCCGTGCCCCCTCCACGTAGCGCTGGCGCGGCATCGATTCGCTCATTCCGGCTAGAATAGTTCTTCATGCCCATCGACCTTCGTCTCCTTGCGCAGTACGACACACCCACCATCAGCAATACCATCGAACTTTTCGAGATCCGGGCGCGCAATGAAGGCTACATGGACGGACGCATCCGCGCCTGTTTCCCAGAGATGCCACCGGCTGTGGGCTATGCCGCCACCGCCACCATGCGTTGCGCATTTCCGAAGCGGGATGGCGATGTGTACGGTTCGCTCGACGAACAGGTAGCGCGCTTTGCCGAACTACCCGGGCCGCCGATCGTGGTCTTTCAGGATCTGGACGACCCACCCGTGGCCGCGACCTTCGGCGAAATCATGTGCACTACCTACCAATCGTTCGGCGCAGCGGGCCTGATCACCAGTGGCGCTGCCCGTGACGTGGATCAGGTGAGGCGCATCGGCTTTCCGGCTTTCAGCAACGGCGCGATCTGCTCTCACGGATACAGCCACATCGTCGACCTGCACCGCGCCGTGCGGGTGGGCGGTATCACCATCCATCCGGGCGACCTGATGCATGCCGACGCCAACGGAGTGGTGACGATTCCTATCGAGATTGCCAGCGAGGTTGCCGAAACCGCTGCTGAATTCGCCGCCGCGGAACTGCATGTGCTCAATTACCTGAAAGCCGGTAAGCCCGACGTGAAGGGGTTCGCCGAAGCGCGCAAGGCCATGATGGCCGACTTGGCGGCGCTGAGCCGGCGCGTGCGCTCCAAGACGGCTACCCTGGCGTAAGCGCTCGCGGCTCTGAAGTGATCCTAAACTGGTAATTGTGACCCATTCGTGGAACGCTGACCTGTACCAATCGAAGCACTCATTCGTATTTGAATTCGGTCGCGACGTTTTGACGCTGCTCGGTCCCCAACCTGGCGAGCGCATACTCGATGTCGGGTGCGGCACAGGGCAACTGACTGCCGAGATCGCACGCGCCGGCGCTAGCGTCACGGGCATCGACAGCTCGCCCGACATGATCGAACAGGCGCGCGGCAACTTCCCCGAGATTCGTTTCGAAGTCCACGACGTGTGCGACCTGCCATTTCACGGCGAGTTCGACGCTGTCTTCTCCAACGCCGCGCTGCATTGGGTAAAACGCGCGGAGGATGCTGTGGCCGCCATGGCTGCGGCGCTCAAGACCGGCGGCCGCTTCGTCGCCGAATTGGGAGGTCGCGGCAACACCCGTGCGTTCATGGCTGCCAGCGACAGGGCTCTGAGAGTTCTCGGCGTCGAGGTTCCGGAGCGATACCATCCCTGGTATTATCCGGGAATCGCGGATTATGCCGGGATTCTGGAGCGCCACGGCATGGAAGTCACCTTCGCCAGTCTGTTCGACCGTCCCACGGTGCTCGAAGGCGGCGATGACGGTCTGCTCACCTGGCTGCGCATGTTCGGCAGCCGCCTGGCGGAGCCGCTCGACGCCGCGCAAATCCCCGAATATCATCGGCTGACCCGCGAATTTGCCGCGCCCGATCTGTGGAAGCAAGATGCCTGGGTGATGGATTACCGCCGCCTCCGCATCGCCGCCCGCAAATCGGACTGAACAAAAAAGAGCGATTTAGCGTTCCCAAAGCTAAGCCCCGGCGTATAAGGAGAGTATGATGCGCAATGAGCTTCGCTATGCCATCCGATCGCTTTGGCGCGACCGCGCTTTCGCTCTGATGGTGGTGTTGAGCCTGGCCGTCGGGATTGGCGCCAACACCGCCATTTTCTCTATGGTGAATGGTGTATTGCTGCGCAAGCCGGCCTATCAGGACCCCGACCGGCTGGTCTCCATCAGCGTAAGTTCGCCGCGATTTGCCGGGTATCCGTCGCTGCCGATCAATCTCGCAATGCTGATGGAATGGCGCAAGCAATGTACGTCCTTCGAAGGGATCACGGCCGTGCAACCCGTCAATTTCAACCTGACTGGTGTGGGAGAGCCCGAGCGGCTTGCCGGCGCCGCGGTCGCGGCCAATACTTTCACGGTGCTGGGTGTGCTGCCGCGCATCGGCCGGAATTTCGAGGAACACGAAGACCTCAAGGGGCAGCACATGGTGGTGATTCTCACCGACAGTTTGTGGCAGCGCCGATTTCATGCCGACCCAGCGATCATCGGTTCCAAGATCATGCTGAGTGCCGTGCCTTACGAAATCATCGGTGTGCTGCCGGCAGGCTTTCATTTCCCGCGCCAGCCGAAACTGGGCACAATGGAGGCTGGCGAAAAGACCCAGATCTTCCGACCGCTGGGCTACGACAACGACCGACTGGCTCTGCGCTTGAGCGATTTGAATTACTGGTCGGTGGCGCGGATCAAGCCGGGCGTCTCGCTTGCGCGTGCCCAGGCGGAGTTGAGCGCGGTGACTCATGTCCTTTCCGAGAAGATGGGCGCTAACCTCGACGTTCATGCCCCGATGATTCCGCTACAGGACCGCATGGTGGGAGATGTCCGTCAGAGCCTGGTGGTGGTGATGGCCGCGGTGGGCGCCGTCCTGATGGTGCTCTGGGTCAACCTGGCCAACCTATCGCTGGTGCGAGCGGCGGGGCGCGCTCGTGAATCGGCCATTCGCACCGCTTTGGGCGCGGGCCGTGGACGACTGCTGCGCGCATCGGTTTTGGAAAGCCTTGTGCTGGCGATGACGGGCGGTGGTTTGGGTATTCTACTGGCGTATGGCGGCCTGCGGGCACTGGTGGCCGCGGCGCCCATCGACCTGCCGCGCCTCAACGAAGTGCAGATTGACGCGCGCGTGCTGGGCTTCGCGCTGCTCACCTCGGTAGCCACCGGCATCATCCTAGGAGTTCTCTCCGCCATACGCGCTTCCGGGGCAGCGCCATTCGACATCCTGAAATCCGCCAGCCGCACCGCCACCGAAAGCAAGGGCGGACTGCGCGTGCGGAACCTGCTGGTGGGGATGGAAGTAGGGCTCAGCGCGTTGCTGCTGGTTACCGCCGGGCTCCTGATTGCGAGTTTCGTGCGCCTGATGACCATCGACAGAGGGTTCGATGTGCAGCGCGTGATTGCCGCCGATTTCTCCGTGCCGGGCGCCAAGTATCCCAAGGATGCGCAGCGCCGCGACTTCTTCGACCGTGTCGTGCAGAAGGCCCGCGCGCTCCCCGGAGTACAATCGGCAGCCATCATTTCCACGCTGCCGCTGCAAGGCGAGAGTTGGATCGACACGGTGGGCGTGGAGAACGATACGCGTCCCGATATCGAGCGGCCGCATACCAACGTCCGCTTCGTGACCGCCGGTTATTTCCAGACGCTGCAGATCCCGCTGCGCGCCGGCCGCGATTTCGAAGATCGTGACCGAGCCGGCGTGGTAGCAATCGTTTCCGCGGGACTCGCCGAAAGACTGTGGCCCCACCAGAATGCGATAGGCCGCAGGCTGACGGACGCCGGCCAGGGTATGGAGGTGGTCGGCATCACGCCCGATATTCGCAGCACAGGGCTCGATCAGGACCCGGTGAACATGCTGTACATCCCCATGTGGCAGCGGCCGCAGTACTCCAGTTCGCTGCTGGTGCGTACCGCGATGGATCCCGCGAGTATGGGAGGCACGCTGCGGCGTGTCGTGTGGGATGTGGATTCGGAACTGCCTGTGCCGGAAGTCCGCACCATGCAGCAGGTGATGCAGGCTTCTGTGGCACAGCGGCGCTTCCAGTTGCTGCTGGTGCTCCTGTTCGCAGCGGCCGCCTTAGCGCTGGCGGCATTCGGCACTTATGGAGTGGTCTCGTTTGTGGTGGCGCGCCGCCGAGCCGAGATGGGAATTCGCATGGCTTTGGGAGCGCAGCGTAGCGCCATCTTGGGAATGGTGGTGCGGCAGGGAATGACGCCGGTGGTAGTGGGACTTGCCGGCGGCGCCGCGGTTGCCTTCGCGCTGGGACAATACCTGGCAAGTCTGCTGTTTCAGGTAAGTCCGCGAGATCCGCTGGCATTTTCAATCTCGGCGGCGGTGCTGCTCACAGTGGCTGTGGCTGCTTGCCTGGTCCCTGCCAGAAGGGCCACGCAAGTCGATCCAGTAGAAGCTCTGAGGTTTGAGTAACGCCCGCCTTCAGGCTCGAGTTACCCGTGACCGAAGTACATAAGCCAGCCGATGCCGAACAGCGCGACCACGAAGCAGATAAAAGTGTAAACGCCGTAATGCAGTCGGTCGCGATCGTTGCGCTTGGTGACAACACCCAGCACCAACGAAACGAAGAGCGAAAACAAGAGGGATGCCTCGAAATGCGTGAGGTTCATCTTCATTAGTCTTTCCTCCCGGTGGCTATCTCGAACGCGTCCACCATTGCCAGAATATTCAGGAGGCCGGCCACCACTAGAAACTTGGTGCCGTAATCGTGAACCGCGCCTGCAGTGTCGGGCTGGTTGTAGCCGAGCCACGCGCTCATCAAATAGAGGATGCCGCTGGCCACATCGCCCACGAAACCGCCGGTGTTAATCAGCGTAGTGAGCAGATCGCCGCTGGCAGGGGAAAACATGGCGCCCTGCATCATCAGGCCGCACACAAACATGGAAGTGATGGATGCCATCAACAGCGCCGCGCGTCCGGGACGCTTCAGCAGAAAATGGCCGCCGCCCGGAACGAGCCAAGCCAGAGCCACCGCAGGCCCCCACGTGCCCACTGGCGGCAGGGGCTGCTTCTCTTCTTTTTCTTTCGCCATTTTCCTTTGAGTTTAGCAGCTTAGCGCCCCATCCTGCTGAAAAGACGGCGCTCGAATCGCTGGCACTCCTAACGAATTTCGAGGATATCGCCCCATGCCACCTGGTAGCCCTCCACGTCGCCGTAGAGATTCTTACTACCGCGGACGAAGACGTGCATCGTCGGCTTAAGCGACCCGAGCGCAGCCAGCGAACCGTTTTCCAGATAGCGCGTATCCTGCCGCAGCACGATCGTCTGCTCACCGGCCGTCCGGGTCCGCAGCACCAACCGCGATCCATCGAGCCGCACAATCACTCCGGAGAACGACAGATCGCCCTTGGGAAGCAGACGCTCTTCCTGCGCACTGTAGGGGCGAATACGATTTGCCGAGGACTGTCGTTTGGCTGCCGGCGGAGGAGGCACGGCCACTGTGACGTGCACGATGCGCGCGTAGCGTAGCGGTTCGTCGCCAATCTGGTCGGAGGTAACTTCCACCTGGTCCCCAGGCCGCAGAACTTTCAGATCGACATTCTGCTGCTGGCGATCCACTGACGTCTTCGCGTCGAAGCGGTAGCGGGTTACGCGGAAATCGGGAGCGCGCACACTGAACTCGCCGGCCAGTTCGGGGTCGCGTTCCAGTAGCACGCCGTGTGTTACATCGGAGCCGGCAGGGGCCTGCGCCCAGACGAGGGAAGTGAACAGCCAGCAGGTAACGAGAGTGCGCATCCAGCACTTTCCTCTGGTCCAAAGGTAGCACGCTCACGGCGCGACGCACTGGGCATCAGGTGCGTGCCCGTACGATCAGGAGCCGCAAGGATGTACGTCGGGATGAGAGAGCGCGGGAAGCTACCGGACTTCCACTTCGCGCAGCCAATCGGGTCGCTTGAGCACCTCGCGTGGCTTGCTGCCGTCGGGAGGTCCGATGATGCCGTCGCGCTGCATCATATCCAGGATGCGAGCCGCGCGGCCGTAGCCCAGCCGCAGGTGGCGCTGCAGCGTCGAGGTGGACGCCTTACCCATCTGCAGCACCAGCCGGATCGCTTCTTCGTATTGCGGATCTTGGTCCTCGTTCGCGACCTCGCCCTCGGCAGCGCCCTCTTCTTCATTCGGTGGCGCGATGAGGAACGATTGGTCGTACTCCGGAGTGGCTTGCTCTTTCCAGAAGTCCACCACGCGGTTAATCTCGTTTTCGGTGACGAACGCGCCGTGCACGCGCGTTAGCCGCGATGAGCCGGGCGGCAGGAAAAGCATGTCGCCTTTGCCCAGCAGATGTTCGGCGCCCATGACGTCGAGCACCGTACGCGAATCCACACGCGTGGCGACACGGAAGCTGATGCGCGAAGGGAAGTTCGCTTTGATCAGTCCGGTAATCACGTCGACGCTGGGACGTTGCGTGGCCAGCACCAAATGCATGCCCACGGCGCGCGCCATCTGAGCCAGGCGGGTGACGCTCTCTTCCACGTTGCGCCCTTCCAGCATCATCAGGTCGGCCAACTCGTCGATCAGAATCAGAATGTAGGGCAGGGGTTTGGGTTCATCTGACGCCTGCTCCGGCTCCTCGAAAAGATTGCGCGGTTCGTCCTGCAGCTTGCGGATTTTCTTGTTGAACTGATCGATGTTGCGCGTGCCGTACTCAGCCAGCAGTCGCAAGCGGCGCTCCATTTCCAGCACGGCGTTGCGCAGGGCGTTGGTGGCTTTCTTGGGATCGGTGATCACCGGCGTCAACAGGTGCGGGATGCCTTCGTACATCCCCAGTTCGACGCGCTTGGGATCCACCATGATCATCCGCACCTCGTCGGGCGTGGCTTTGTAGAGGATCGACATGATCATGGAGTTGATCATGACGCTCTTGCCCGACCCGGTGGAGCCGGCGATCAGCAAATGCGGCATGCTTTCGAGAGCAGCCACTCGGATGCGGCCGTTGATGTCTTTTCCCAGCGGAATCGTCAGCCGCGAGTGCGACTGGCCGAACTCGTCCGACTCCAGCATCTGACGCAGCGCGATCACTTCGCGGCGCGTATTCGGCACCTCGATGCCGACCGTAGGCTTGCCCGGAATGCGCTCAATCAGAATCGACTCGGCCTGCAGTCCCAGGCACAGATCCTCTGAGAGGTTGGTGATGCGGCTGTATTTGATGCCGGCTTCGGGCTTGAATTCGAACGTGGTCACCACGGGGCCGGGATTGATCTGCACCACGTTGCCGAGCACGTTGAACTCTTCGAATTTCGATTTGATCTTACCGGCGGTGTCCTTAAGTTCCTGCTCGTCGTAGGCGGTCCGGACTGGAGCTTCGTTCAGCAGTTCGGTGGGCGGCAGATGGTAAAGCTGCGTGCGCGGCTCGGGCAGCGTCGGTTTGATGTCCGGAATCGGGACGGGCGGCGGAACAGGAGGTAAGTCTTCGATCTCGCAAATCGGGATCTCTTCGATGGTGGCGTATTCCTCCTCTGCTGGTTCCACGTCGGCAGCGGCTTCCATCGTTGTGTTGGCGGGCGCGACGCTCGCGGCATCTTCCCAGGGCGCGACATCGGCCGCGACGGTGGGCGCCTTCTGCGTCTTTTCCTTCTTCCGATTGCGCAGCCGCGTCTCGGCCTGCGTCTCTTCGAAGCGTCTTTGCGCGCGCTCTTGGGCTTTCGCGATGGAGCGCTGGTGGACCTGTTCCCGCCAGGCACGCCAGCGATCGGCGCGCCGCTGGAGCCATGCGGACGGACCGGACAGCCACACGCCCAACTTCTCCAGCGTAAATGTGGAAACCAGGTAGACCGACACCACGATGGCAGTGCCAGTTGCCACCATCGCGCCCGCGATGTTCAGCGAGGTCACCAGGTACGTCCACAAGGTGAATCCCATGGTTCCGCCGATGCGGATGTTGTTACCGAAGATGCGCAGCGGCGCAAAAGAAAGGCCTGCGCATAAGCTAAGGGTGAGGAGAATGGAGCCCGCCGCTTTTACGGCTCCGGCCTCGATAGGCTCGGACCGGATCCATCGCCACGAAAGCAGCAGGGTGAGGAGCGGAAATAGGAATGAAGCGGCGCCGAATAACTGGAACGCCAAATCGGCAAAATAAGAGCCGGGGTAACCAATCAGGTTAAGAGGGCGCGAATCGGACGCCGTATCCCATGAGGGATCCTGGGCGTGATACGACACGAGGCTCAACAGAACCACCAGTCCCAGTGAGAGGAGCAGGAAACCGGTGACCTCGTTGAACCGCTTGTGCTGCGTCGGAGATAAAAGCTTCATCACGCTGGCCGGCGGATGAAAGCCAGAGCAAGCACTATTATGCCAAAAATAATCCGATAGTATACGAACGGACGAAGAGTACTGCGTCGCAAATAATGCAGAAACCAGGCAATCACGGCGACACCGGTAACGGCGCTGACCAGCACACCCACCACAAAACTGGTGTCGATCATGGCGGCAAGTTCATGCTTCTTATGGATTTCCCATAGGGTTTTGGCCGCCGCCCCGCCAATGGCAGGGGCGGAAATCAGAAATGAAAAGCGCGCTGCGGCGTTCCGGTCTAAATTGCGGAACAAACCCGCGGAAATTGTAATTCCGCTGCGCGAGCAGCCCGGCACGATTGCGAGAGCCTGCAAACCGCCGATGGTCACCGCATCCTGCATGTTGACGGAAGAGAGATCGCGCTGCTTGCGACCGGCGTTCTCCGCCACCCACATGATGACTCCGATCACGATCATCATGGCGCCCATCACCCAGGGTGTGCGCCATGCGCCTTCCGCCTGCTTATTAAACAGAAAGCCGAACACGGCCACCGGAATAGTGGCTACCGCCATGAGCCAGAGCAGCATCGGATTGTGTTTCAGCTCCTCGTCGTTGCCCACGCGCAGGCCGAAGCCCTGCGCGATAATCTGCACCCAGTCTTCGAAGAAATAAATCAGAATCGCGAACAGGGTTCCGATGTGCAGCATAATGTCGAAACTGAGCGCTTCGGTCTGCCAGCCCAGCAACCAGGATGTGAGGTACAAGTGAGCGGTACTGCTGACAGGCAGAAATTCAGTGAGGCCCTGGACTAACCCAAGGACGATTACCTGGATCAATGGCATAAAGTACAGTGTTACACGGTGAGTGACGCCATTGGAGGCAAAACCTTCCGGCGCGCCAGTTACAAAGCCCTTACGATTTCGAGCGCCTTATCCACCTCTTCCGGACTGTTGAAAATGTGTGTGGAGTGGCGCACCGCACTGGCGCCGGAGGCTCGAGGCCGCAAACGCCCGCGCTTCCACATTTCATCTTGCAACTGCTGGCCGCTCACTCCATCCACGCCGTAAACCGTGATGCCGGCGCACATTTTGGGATCTTGCGGCGAATAGATTTTCACCTTGGGCATCTGCCGCAAGCCGGCGCGGAGCCGGTCGCCCAAATACTGGATGCGCTGCTGAACGCGCTGTGGGCCGAGCCCGATGTGGAAATCGAGCGCTGCATCCGTGCCCACTTCGAGCGACAAACTGCCGGTGCCTCTTTGCGACAGCCGGTAACCGTTGTCGTCATGATCGTCCCATTGCGTGCTGGCCAGCGTGGTCCAGACGCTCTTGGCACGATCGCCGCTGATGTAGAGGAAGCCCTGACCGGCCGCCAGCATCCATTTGTGGAAGCATCCCACGTACGCGTCGCAGCCCAGGAGTTTGACGTCGACCGGGATGTGCCCGAATGCCTGCGCGCCATCGATCACGGTCAGGATGTTGCGGCGGCGCGCTTCGGCGCAGATCTCCTTGATGGGCAGAATCGCTCCGCTGCCGGTAATGACGTGCGATAGAAAAAGCACGCGCGTCTGCGGAGTGAACGACTTCGTCACGATGTCGAGAGCCTCCTCCGGACTGTGAGCCGGCTTGGGCAGCACGAATTTCTTGACCGCGCCGTGATGCCGCTTGGCTGTGTTGAGCCACGGGCTCTGCCCGCCGGGATGCTCCTGATCGCTGGTGACGATTTCGCAGCCGGTATCCAGATCGAGCCCTGCCGCGAGATAGCTGTTGGCGCAAGTCACGTTCTCAGTGAGCGCCACTTCCTTTACGTCGGCATTGAGCAGGCGAGCGGCTTTGGTGCGGACTGACTTGGGGTCGCCATACCCGGCAATCCAGTTGTCGCCGCGATAATCCCAATCGGCGAGGTCGGTGGCCATCTGGCGGAGATGCTCCACGGTCCGGTCGAAGACCATCCGGGGCATTGCGCCGATGGTGCCGTTGTTGAAGAACGTCTTGTCGCGAGCCAGCATGAACTGATCGCGGACTTTGCTCCAATAGGCCGGGTCATCGGGGCGGGGAAGCGGTGGCGCCGAGGTGGCCTTCTGCGCAAACAGTGGCGCTGCGAAAGCGCTGGATGCCGATTTCAGGAAACTGCGGCGGTTGGGCATGTTGAACTCCGTTCTCGCCATCATATATCAGGCGGCGCGGATTTCAGCCTATTCGTACCGCAGGGCGGTGAGCGGATCTACCGATGCCGCGCGGCGCGCCGGAATCCAGGAGGCCGCGAGAGCCACCAGTACCAGGATGCCGAACGCGATCACGACCGGCATGGGGTCGTGGGGCGTGATCCCGAAGAGCATTGACCCGGCATAGCGGGTGAGCCCCAGCGCGGCCGGCACGCCAATGACAAATCCGAGCGCCAGGAGCACGAGCGATTCCCGCACCACCATCCATTGCACGCCCATTTGAGACGCTCCAAGAGCGATGCGGACGCCGATCTCGCGGGTGCGGCGCGCCACCCCGTAAGCCAGCATGCCATAAAGACCGACGCAAGCCACCAGCAGAGCCAGCCCGCCGAACGCAGCCGCGCCCTGCGCGACCATCCGCTCCGTCACCAGTTTCCGATCTTCCATTTCGCTGAACGGGATGACGTCCTTAAGAGCGAGTCGCGGATCGATATCGCGAGCGGCGCGAGCGAGTGCGGCAGCGGCGGCCGCGAAATTGCCCGAGGTCCGAACCACCAGCGTGTGTGCGGCGCCCACCCATTGCGCGCACGGCCGGTAGTACATCGCCGGTGGCTGGTCGCGCAGATTGAGCCAGCGAGTGTCCTGCACCACTCCCACGATTTCGATGCCGAAGTGCTTCCCCAGCGGCGGCTGCCCGGGCAGGTACTGACGTAGGAAGGCTTCATTGACGATGGCGACCTGTGGCGTCGCGGCATCGTCGTGATCGGTGAAGTCGCGACCGGCCAGTAATCGCGTGCCCATCGCAGCAAGGAAGCCTGGAGTCACGTCCTGGGCGTAGGCATCGACGTCCGCCAAATAGCCATTGATGGAGAATCCGGAAAGCGGCCGGATGTGGGTTGCGCCGGCTGCCAGGACACCAGGGAGCGTGGATGCCTGGTGGCGGAGGGCGTCAATCCGGATTTTGACCTGCGCCGCGGAATAGCTGCGTGGCGCCTCCACGTCAGCGACCACGATGCTCCCGGCGCCGGAGTAGCCTGTCGGCAAAGCCCGGAGATTCCGCAAGCTCTGCACGAACAGGCCGGCGCCGATAAGCAACAGCGTGCACATTGCCATTTCGCCGACGATCAAGCCGCGGCTCATCCAGTTGCCGCCTTGCTTCAGATCGGTGGCGAGCGACGGGCCGGTAGCCCTCAGCGCCGGCGCCAGACCGAAGAGCAGGCACGTGAAGAGCGAGATTGCGGCGGTGAATTCCAGGATTGGCGCGCTCAAGTGAAAGCGCAAATTGACCAGCGATGGCGCTGCCTCGGGCGGCAGGAAACCCAGCATCGCGACACTCAGCCATTGCGCGACCACCAACGCCAGTATCGTGCCCAGCAGAGATAGCAGGAAGCTTTCGGTCATCAACTGTCGCACCAACCGTCCACGTCCCGCGCCGATTGCCTGACGCAACGCGATCTCGGACTGGCGCGATGCTGCGCTCGCCAACATCAGATTGGCCAAATTGCTGCAAGCGATCAGCAACACCAGCGCCACTACGCACTCCAGCACCACCAATGGCCGTGAGAAGCGCGAGCGCAAACGAGAGAAGCCGTCCTGCCCGGCTCCAGCGTCACTGTGCGCCCCATCAGCGCGGTTGACTCGGCCGCCGCTTGTGCCGCGGTAATGCCCGATCGCAAGCGGCAGAGGAGTTGCAGGTCCTGCCCCTTCCTCCACATCGGAGAGTCGGGTGCGGTTGCCTGCTCCCAGGGCAGCCAAATGTCGGCGGGTCCATCCACGTTCATCCCGCGAAAGCCCGGCGGCGCAATGCCCGTCACGGTGAATTCGCGGTAGCCATACCGGAAATGCGCGCCGAGCGCGGACTCCGCCCCGCCATAGTGCCCTTTCCAGTAGGCCTCGGAGATCACCGCAATCGCGCCCTCCGGCGATCGCGCATCGGGCGCATGAAAACTGCGACCGCGCCATGGGCTGACTCCGAGCATGTCGAAGTAGTTGGCGGAGACCGGTTGCACGATGGCCGTCCGGCGCTCGCCTTGTTCGTCGATGGATGCTGGCCCCAGAAATCGGCTGGCCGCCACGACGCCGGTGAGAAGGCGCGTGCCACTTCGCAGGCGATCGAATGGCGGGTACGAGAACGTGTCGCCATCCGCGTTGAGGACTCGTAGGAGACCGCCCGGTTCCCGCACTGGCAAGGTTCGCAGCATCAAGCCGTCGATCAGGCTGAAGAGCGCCGTGTTGGCCCCGATGCCGAGGGCGAGAGAGAGAGCACAGCGGCGAGCGTGAAGCCCGGATTGCGCCGCAGTGTGCGCGCCGCGAAGCGCAGGTCCTGCAGCGTGGTCTGAAGCCAGATGAGGATATCGCGATCGCGTGTGGATTCGCGCAGGGATGCGTGGTGGCCGAACATCAGCACAGCTTGCCTGCGGGCTTCATCGGGCGGTGTGCCCTTCGCGATCAGATCGTCGGTGCGCTGTTCGATGTGAAACCGCAGTTCGTCGTCGAGCGCGTTGTCCAGACGCTGCGGGCGTAGGGTGGCGGCGAGTTTGCGTATCCAGGACATGGTTCAGGCGTAACTCAAGAGCGTGTTGACCGCGGCGGTAAGTTTCTCCCACTTGCGTTCCTCGCGAGCCAGTTGTTGGCGTCCCGCAGCCGTTATTTCGTAGAACTTGGCTTTCCGGTTGTTCCCGGAGACACCCCACTCGGAACGGATCCAGCCGTCCTGCTCGATGCGGTGCAGGGCAGGGTAGAGCGAGCCTTCTTCCACGCGAAGGGCGTCCTCGGTGACGCTTTGAATGTGGACCACGATTCCATACCCGTGCTGTTTGCCGCGCGTCAGTGTTTTGAGAATGAGCAGGTCGAGTGTTCCCTGGAGGACGTCTTCTTTCCCTTTTCCCATGCGCCTCCTAGATGTCTATGAGAGTAAGATGGATGCCGGCTCGAGTCAAGTAAAATTTCCTGCTATCTCCTCTTCCGGTCGATCGTCTATGGGAGTATACTTCGCATATGCCGAACCGAGACGCACATCCGTTAGAAGGCGAAATGCTGCAGGGCACGCTGGATCTGCTGATTTTGCAGACCCTGCTTCTGGGCCCGGCGCACGGACATACCATCGCTCACGCCATCGAACATCGTTCAGACGATGTTCTTCAGGTGGAACACGGGTCGCTGTACCCGGCGCTGCATCGCCTGGAAGACCGCGGATGGATCGCCTCCTTCTGGGGCACGTCTGAGAACAATCGTAAAGCTCGCTACTACCGGCTGAGTCCTGCCGGCCGTAAACAACTGGTGGAGCAGACCGGCCGCTGGGATCGCCTGGTGCAGGCCGTGAATCGGGTGCTCCGGCCGGCCGAGGAGTAAGTCTATGGGATGGAGACGCCTCATACACCGTGCGCAGTGGGATCGGGAGCGGGCCAGCGAAATGGCTTCCTATCTCGAGATGGAGACTGCGTGGAACCAGGAACGAGGGATGTCGGCGAAGCCGCCCGCCACGCCGCGCAGCGCAAATTGGGAAACACTACACTCATTCGGGAGGAGATCTACCGCATGAACACCATCACCTTCGTGGAAACCCTCTGGCAGGATCTGCAGTACGCCGTTCGCGCGCTGCGCAAGAGCCCTGCCTTCGCACTGGTGGCGATTTTGTCGCTGGCCTTGGGCATCGGCGCGAACACGGCGGTCTTTAGCCTGGTTCATGCCGTGCTGCTGCGGCCGCTGCCGTACGCGCAGGCCGACCGCCTGATGCTGATGGGCCAAAAGTTAGACAATTCAGAAGGCACAAATCTTCTCGAATACACCTTCTTAAGGGAACACGGCGCTTCTTTCGCAGCCACGGCCGCATTTCGTGGTCCTTACGATTCCAACCTACAGTACGCAGACGTGCGAGAGTGGATCGCCACCATGCCCGTTTCGGAGGACTTCTTCCGCACTTTGGGCGTCAAACTTGCGATGGGCCGCGAGTTCAATGCAGACGAGACTCGGCCGGGCGGTCCGCCCGCCATTGTACTCAGCGATGGCCTCTGGCATCGAATGTTTGGCGGCGATCGCGAAGTGCTGGGCCGCGCGGCAACCATCGCCGGAACAACCTACAGTGTGATCGGGGTGGCGCCTGCCGGATTCTGGTTTCCGCAAGTTGCCGAGGCTTTCGTGCCGCTGCGCCTCAGCGGAACGGTCGGCGATGAGGGCCGCAACAACATGACGCTTGCTCGCCTGAAGCAGGGCATCTCGCTGCATCAGGCTGAAGCCGAAATGCCGGCTCTCACGGCCGCATATTTGAGCGCCTATCCGCGCATGAAAACGCCTGAGTACGCCGGAATGACGCCGATTCCCTTTCGCGACTGGATCGTGGGCAACGTCGGACTGAAATTGCTGCTCTTGTTCGGAGCCACAGGGTTGCTTTTGCTGATTGCCTGTTCCAATCTCGCCAGCCTGTTGCTGGCGCGACTGGAACAGCGGCAAAAAGAGATCGCCGTCCGCCTGGCATTAGGCAGCAGCAGGGGCCGGCTGCTGCGCCAGTTCGTCATGGAGAATGTGCTGCTCTGCGTGGTCGGCGCATTTACTGGAATTCTGGGCGCCGCATGGCTTCTGGAAGCAATAGTTGCGCTGTTTCCGTTCCACCTTCCTGCCTCCGCTCCGATACGGCTCGATCCGCCGGTGCTGGCATTCACTCTCGCGATCGCCCTGGCCACGGCTTTGCTATTCTGTCTGGCCCCGCTGCTCACTTCCTCTCGCGTAGCTCTGCATGAAACGCTGAAATCGGGCGGTCGGTCCATCGGCTCCGGTCCCGTTCGCCAGCGCGCCCGCAGCTTCCTGGTGGTTGGCCAGGTCGCGCTCTCGGTGACGCTGCTGGTCTCCGCCGCGTTGTTGGTCGAAAGCCTGTACCGGTTGAATCACGAACGCCTCGGCTTCTCGCCGCGCGGTCTGCTTACCTTCTGGGCTCCGCCGCCCACCGATCACGGCCGCACTCCTGCCGAATTGTGGGCCTACCAGTCGACGCTGATCGCACGCCTGCGCGGCTTGCCCGGAGTTCACAGCGTTGCCGCGATCAATAACCTTCCGCTCACCAACCAGAACAATTTCCCAGTAGAGCCCCTAGGCAGGCCCCAACTCAGCATTGGAGGCATGGAGATCCGTGTGGTGACGCCGGCGTATTTCGAGGCGATGTCGATCCCGATCGTGCGCGGGCGGGCTCTGGATCTGAGCGATGGGCCGCAGTCGGAGCCCGTCATTTTGGTAAATGAAACTGTGGCACATCGCTGGTGGCCGGCTGGAGAGCCTTTGGGCGATCACGTGATCATTGGACGATTTCGCGGCAAGGACCTGTCGCACGGCGTCGAACATCCGCGCGCCGTGGTAGGCGTGGTCGCCGATACCAAGACGGTCGACCTGAAGAAGCCGCCTCGCTCTACGGTTTACATTGCGTCAGCGCAGTCGTATATGGACGATGGCGGGATGGCGTGGGTTTTGCGCGCTGATCGGCCGTCTGCCCTGGGGGAGCAGGTTCGCCGCGCGGTGATGCAGGTGGAGCCGCGCCAGCGTGTGCAGCGTATGCAAACCATGGAAGAGCTTGTGGAGTCCACCACAGCCGAGTCGCGGTTTGACGCGTGGCTCTTCGGAGCCTTTGCCATGCTCGCACTGATGCTGACCGCGATCGGCGTGTATGGACTGCTTTCCTTCGCGGTGGCGCGGCGAACCAACGAAATCGGAACCCGCATGGCATTGGGAGCGACGCGCGCCAGCGTCCTGCGGCTGGTGCTACGCCAGGGGCTGCTCCTCACGGGAATCGGCCTACTCGTAGGGCTCGGAGGCGCCGTGGCACTCACGCGATCTATGACCACGATGCTTTACGGCGTGCGCTCGTCCGACCCAGTCAGCTTCGTTGCCGTAGCCGTCCTGCTGTTGGCCGTGGGAGCCCTGGCCAGTTACCTGCCTGCGCGCCGTGCCATGAAAGTGGATCCCATGGTGGCGCTGAGGTATGAGTAGTCGACGCGCTACTGCTTCTTCTTGACCGGCGGCTTCTCCACCAACTTATCCGGATCAACCGCCGCCGGAGCGTCGAATGAAATACTGGAATCCGTGCCGAACTTCTGGTAGTTCGCAAAGCGAGCCTGATTCCACGATATGTACCGGCCTTCGTGCGACTTAATGTCGGCAAGGATAGGCAGCGCAAATTTCTGGCCGGCGATGTCGACGAAGTCGTAGTTCACATCGAGCGCGACGCTCTGTATTGGGAAGTCGGCCGGAATACCGTCGCAATCGAACTTAATCCGCAGAATCGCCGAGGTCTCGCGGTCAGCCCAGATGAAGCCGTGATAGCCCACCGTGACGGTGCGGCCCGAGCTCTGGATCTCGTACAGGTGCTGGGTGACGCGGAAAGCAATGCGATACACCACGCGGTCACCGCTCGGCCGCCCCAGGCGCACCAACTTCGACCACTCGAATTCGGTGCCGCTGCGCGGGTCGAAGATCGCTCGCATAATCCCGCCGAACTCTCCCGATGAGATGGCCCCGCCAAGCTGCTCGTGCTTCTTGTCAGTGACCACGCGATCGTTGATCATCACCACGCGATAGTCGTCCTTGTGGTCGTTGTAGCTCAGCTTCTCCAGGATCGTGTCTTCCTTGTGCCAACTGCCGTTGCCGGTGGGATCGATCTGCCGTTCCGTCACCTGGCTGCAGATGAAGTTGGGAAGACTCTCGGTGTATGCCAGGCCGGTCTCGCTGACGGACTCGCGAATCTTTTGCCACTCCTGCGGGGATGGGGTCCATTCCACGGCCTCCGTTTTGGGAGCTGCCGAACCTCCTGCAGGCAAGTCCGCGGAATCCGCCGCGAGCTTCGTCAGAGCCGCCACAGTCTTGGGTCCGGCCCCGGCCCGCTGCAGGGTAGTGACGGTGCTGCTGTCCAGCTTGGTGGAGAGTTTCAGCACCTGGACGGACTTCGCCAGCTTGGCATCATCCGTCTTATGGCCGATTTCGGTTTGCACAAACGATACCACTTGCTCGGCGGTCACGCGGCTCTGCGACCGGGCGCAAAAAGCTACTGCCAGGAACACACACAGGCACCTGAGGACCTTCATATTTCGATGGTATCAGGCTGATAGCGATATCATGAATACATATGTCGTGGAGGGAAAACGTGGGCCTTTGCGCCCTGCTGGCGTGCCGAACCATATTGGCGCAGGCGCCTCCAGCCTTCAACTTCACCGACACTGCGGGTTACGCGCACGCCAATGCGGAATGGGCCGGCAAGCGCGCCGTGGTCCTCTTCTTCGTCAGCACGGATTGCCCGCTCAGCAACAATTACGTCCCCGAGTTGAATCGCATTCGCCAGAGCTACGAGCCTCGCGGCGTGGCGTTTTACGCGGTGCAGGGCGATGCCACTGTGGCCGCCGATGAGGTGCGCCGCCACGTGAAAGATTTCGGCTACACATTCCCCTATCTCTTCGATCCGCAGGAGTCGCTGGCGGCCTTCACTGGCGCGACGGTCACTCCCCAAGTCGCGGTGCTGTCGCCGCGCGGCGAGGTGCTCTACCTGGGCCGCATCGACAATCGACTGGAAGATTTCGGCAAGCAGCGGACCCGCATCACCGAGTTCGACTTGAGAGACGCCCTGGACGCCATTCTGAACGGCAAGGCGGCGCCCCATCCGCGCACGCATGCGTTAGGCTGTTCTATAACCCGGGCCAAGTAACAAGGAGTCACTATGACGATGAGATTCGCAGGGATGCTCGCGATCTATTCAATGGCCGCGCTGGCTGCGCCCGCTTATGATGCTGCGCCTACCTATAACAAGGATATTGCGCCCATCCTCTATAAGAACTGTGCCGGGTGCCATCGTCCGGGCGAGGTGGCTCCGTTCTCCCTGCTTACCTATCAGGACACCGCTAAACGCGCGGCGCTGATCGCCGGTATTACGAAGGCGCGTGTGATGCCGCCATGGAAAGCCGAGCCGGGCTATGGCGACTTCAAAGATGCGCGACGTCTCACCGACCAGCAACTGGATCTCATCCAGCAATGGGCCAAGGCAGGCGCTCCCGAAGGCGACACGGCATCCAAGCCAACCCCGCCCGCATTCGCCACTGGTTGGCTGCTGGGCCAACCCGATCGTGTAGCTTCCGTGCCTGCGAAATTCAGTGTGCCGGCCGACGGCCCCGATCAATTCCGCTGCTTCGTGATTCCCATGAATCTCGACCAGGATCTTTACATCGGCACCCTGGAGTTCCGCCCCGATAATCGCCGCGTAGTGCATCACGCTCTGGTCTTCACCGACCCGTTGGGTGAGGCGCGCAAACTCGCCGGCCGGTTCGCCAGATGGCGGCTATACCTGCTTCGGCGGCCCCGGATTTCGTGCGGGCCTGCTTAGCGGTTGGGCGCCGGGCGCAGTCCCTAACAAACCCGAACCCGGTTATGCGTCGGTCCTGCGAAAAGGAACGGACCTGGTGTTGCAGATCCATTACCATCCCGATGGCAAGCCGGAGGTGGACCAGTCGTCGCTTGGTTTGTTTCTCACCGGGCCACCCACGAAGGGACGCGCTGTGATGTTGATGGGATCGAACGACATCGACATCGCGCCGGGCGACAGTCACTATGTGGTGAAGGCTTCGATGGAGGTGCCTGCCGATGCGCAGTTGATTCGCATCACGCCGCACGCCCATTATCTGTGCAAGGACATGAAGATCGATGCGCATCTGCCCGATGGCTCGGTGGTGCCGCTGATCTGGATCAAGGATTGGGATTTCAATTGGCAGGGCGGTTACGCTTACGCATCGCCGGTGCCGTTGCCCAAAGGAACGCGCGTGGAAATGCAGTACGTCTACGATAATTCCTCCAAGAACCCGCGCAACCCGGTGAGTCCGCCAGTGCACGTCACGTATGGCGAGGAGACCACGAATGAGATGGGGCTGGCGTTTCTGACGTTCGCCCTGCCCACGCCCGCCGACGCTGCGGCGTTCCAGCGGAGACGGTAAGCGCGTAAAGTCACACGCCATTCTGAACAAAAGGCGCAGATAGAGCGTCCTCTAAGTCGTGAGGCTGCGTGCGCATTAGTTGGCTTCGTTCGCGCCAGACCTATCGACTGCTTGTGGCGGCGCTCATCGCCTTCAGCTTCGTCAGCGTTGCGGTCACGGAGAATGCCCTGCACGTCTCCCGTCGGCCGACACCGGACGCCGGTCTCGCCGAAGCCGTCGCGCGTGAAACTCTTTCGGTCTGGGAACCTGCCCGCATCACTACGCGGGACGGAATCCCGCTGCAGGGCTGGTTGTTCACGCCACATCCAACGGCTACGCGGTGATCTTGCTGCATGGCATCGCCGACACGCGCGAAGGTATGATGGGCCATGCGCCGTACCTATTGCAGGTCGGCTACACCGTGCTCGCCCCCGATTTTCGAGGTCACGGCACAAGCGGCGGCGACGTGATCGGTTACGGAGCGAAGGAAGCCGAAGACATCCACGAGTGGTGCGACTGGCTGCTCGAACATCGGCCCCTCACGCGCCTGTATGGCTTAGGACGGTCGACGGGCGCCGCGATTCTGATCGAGGCACTGCCGCGCGAGACTCGGTTTCGCGCCATTGTGGCGGAGTGCCCGTTCTTCACTTTTGAGGAGGTAGCCTACTACCGCCTTGGCCGGATGTCACACCTCGGACGGGCGGCACTGTGGCCCGTGATCCATTTCGGGTTTGTTTACGCCCGGCTTCGCTATGGCATCGATCTTACGCGTGCGTCGCCGGCAGACGCGGTGAGGGCGACGAAGATCCCGGTGCTGCTGGTGCATGGGACCGGCGACACCAAAACTCCGTCGAGTCACTCTGAGCGCCTGCATGCGGTGAATCCCGCTGCGACTACTCTGTGGCTGGTCCCCGGCGCCGAACACTTGAATGCCATGAATCTAGACCCGCCGCTCTACGTGCGAACAGTTCTGGCCTTTTTTCAGGAGCCTTAGTTCGCACGACGGCTGGCTGCAGAGTCGAACGGAAGTTCCAGCACAGGGTCGAAAGAATTTCCACATTTACCGCTAGATTTTGTAACTTTTTGCGGTTACTATCGTTGCCCAGGGGGATCCGAGGTATGCAATTTCCTGGTAGACATTGCATACTCTTCGCGTGCCTGGGGATGGGTGTTCTGCACGCGCAGGAGTTTCGAGGGACATTTAGCGGCTCCGTGACTGACCGCCAGGGTGCGGCCATCGCCAAAGCCAAAGTAACTGCCACTGAAATCCGCACTGGTGTTCCAACGTCGACCTTGTCCGAGACATCGGGCGCCTACACTATTCCGTTTCTGCAGCCAGGTGAGTACACCATCAAGGTAGAAGCCCCAGGCTTCAAGGTTGCGGTGCGGCAAGGCCTCACGCTCAGCACAGGCGAACACCCGGTGATCGACGTAGTACTGGATGTCGGTGACATCAATCAGTCGGTCACGGTCACGGGGGAGGTTCCGTTGGTGGAATCGTCGAGCGGATCTACCGGTCAGGTGATTACCACCGAAGAGGTCGACGACCTGCCCCTCAACGGCATGACCCCTATAATGCTCAGCCGCCTGGCTATGGGAGTGATCTCGACCAATGAGCCCGGCCCCGTGCGCCCCTTCGACAACGGAGCCGCGTCCAGTTTCACCATGGGCGGAACCGCGTCCTCTACGAACGAACTCCTGATCAACGGTTCTCCCAACGCCGGCTTCAGCCGCCAGATGGCTTACAGCCCACCGCAGGGCGCAGTGACGGAAGTCCGCGCCTATTCGTTCGAATCCGACGCTTCCTTCGGACACACCGGCGGCGGCACGGTGAACGTGATGACGAAGAGCGGGACCAATGCCATTCACTTTTCCGCTTACGAGTACACGCAGTTTTCCAGCCTCGAAGCGAATCCGTTCTATGACAATAAGAACGGCATTCCGCGCGCTGCGTACAACTACAATCAGTACGGCGCCAACGCGGGCGGGCCGGTGATTTTGCCCAAAATCTTCAATGGCAAAGACAAGGTGTTCTGGTTCTTCGCCTACGAAGGCCTCACCGATTCCGACCCCATCAACGCTCCGGCCGAAGGCGGCCCCACCTCCGTAACGGTGCCTACCGCCGCCGAACGGACGGGCGATTTCTCAGCGCTCCTGGCGCTCAATACCAGTAACACGTCCTATCAGATTTACGATCCACTGTCCGGCGTTACCCAAGGCTCGCGCACAGCCCGCACGCCCTTCCCCAATAACGTCATCCCCACCAACCGCCTCAGTCCCATCGCGCTGCAGTATATGCAGTTCTGGCCCCTGCCCAACATTGCCGGATCGGCCAACGGTTTTCAGAATTTCGGTATCACGAATACCGATAGCGACTCCTACAACAATGAGCTGGCGCGCGTGGACTTGAATCTGTCCAGCCGCAGCCGACTTTCAGGCGACATCCGCCACAATTATCGCGTGCAAAACAAGAACAACTACTTCGGCAACATCGGAACCGGCAACTTCCTGTACCGGAGGAACTACGGCACGTCGCTGGACGAAATCTACAGCATCAATCCGAGCACGGTGCTCGACATTCGCGGCGATTACACACGCTTCAACGAAACCAATTCCGGTCCCGCGGACGGGTTCGATCCCACGACCTTGGGCTTCCCGTCTTACTTGAAAACCAGTGCCGAATTCGTGGCGATGCCCCAACTCAGCTTCAGCAACTATCAAAACCTGGGTCAGAACGGAGACAACAACACGCCGTACGACACCTACCAGATCTTCGCCGATGTGGTGAAGACCCACGGCAACCACACCACCAAGATCGGCACTGACCTGCGCCTTTACCGCGAAAGCCAATACTCGCACGGCAACTCCGACGGCTCATTCACTTTCAGCACGAACTGGACTCGCGGTCCGCTCGACAACTCCGCATCGTCCCCGTTCGGCCAGGACCTCGCCTCCTTCCTGCTCGGGCTGCCCACCAGCGGCAGTTTCGATGTCAACACGCACAACTCCACGCAAGCCAAGTACGGCGCGATTTTCATACAGGACGATTGGCGCGTTTCCCCCGGCCTGACGCTCAACCTGGGATTGCGCTGGGAGCATGAAGGCCCGGCAACGGAACGTTACTACCGCAGCTCCGACGGGTTTGACGCCACCGCGGTGAACGCCATCTCTGCGGCCGCCGCTGCCGCGTATGCCAAGTCTCCTGTCCCGCAAGTGCCGGTTGGCCAATTCCAGACTATCGGCGGCCTCACTTTCAGCGGCGCGAATTCGCCCGGCGCCTATCATACCGACTCTTCCATGTTCAGCCCGCGTTTCGGCTTCGCGTGGGTGCCCAAGTTCCTCGGCCCCACCACCGTGCTGCGCGGCGGCTTTGGCATGTTCGTCTCACCCATCGGAATCGCCAATACCACCAGCCTCAATCAGCAGGGTTTCAGCCAGACTACGCAGTTCCTGGCCACGAACAATAACTACCTCTCGCCTGCCAACACTCTGGCCGATCCGTTTCCCAACGGTATTCTTCCGGCCGTAGGGTCGTCTTTGGGCCCCAGCACGTTCCTTGGACAACAGGTCAAGTTCTTCGACGCGCACGAACGCAATGCGTACTCCATGCGTTGGAACATGGGCGTGCAGCGGCAGCTTCCCGGGCAACTGGTGCTCGAAGTGGTTTACATCGGAAACCACGCTGTTCACCTGCTAATCTCCGATACCAACCTCAACTTCATCCCGCGCCCGTACCTGAGCTCCGCTCTCGCGAGGGACAACACTGTAGTCAATCTGCTCTCCGGCTCGGTTGCCAATCCCATGCAGGGATTGCTTCCCAACAGCACGTCGCTCACCGGCGGCACTGTGGCCCTGAGCCAACTCCTGCTGCCTTACCCGCAATTCCCGCAGGATAGCGGAGTGGATATGCAGAACGCGCCTTCGGGCGAATCGTACTTCCACAGCCTCAATGTGCGGCTGCAAAAGCGCCTTACTCACGGCATCACGCTGATTCAGAATTTCATGTACAGCAGCATGATTGAGCGCATCAGCTATCTCAACAATTCCGACCTGGCGCCGGAGAAGCGAGTCTCGGGCGATTCCCGACCGCTGCGCGAAACGCTCGCCATGACGTGGGACTTGCCGGTTGGCCGTAATCGCGCCTTCCATCCGGAGTCGCGCGTGTTGAACGGCATCGTGGGCGGCTGGGCCATCAACGGCGCACTGTCCCTGCAATCGGGACCGCCTCTATCGTGGGGCAACGTGTTCTATTACGGAGGGCCGCTGAATTTCAAGCCCCACAATCCCGATGGAAACACTTTCGACACTACGCAGTTCGTGACCGCGTCGAGCCTGCAGCCCTCGGACAACATCCGCTACTTCGACACCTATTTCAACAATCTGCGCCGCGATCCTACGAAGAATCTGGATGCATCGGCGCTAAAGCGGATTGGATGGGGCGAACGGCGATCGGTGCAGCTTCGCTTCGAAGTCTTCAACGTAACGAATCGGGTGACGTTCAGCGCACCGCAGTTGAGCGCAACGAATACGGCCTTCGCCCAGATCAGCTCCCAGGCGAACAACCCGAGGAAGATCCAACTCGCCGCAAGGTTGGTGTGGTAGCGCTGGTTCCGAACGGTTATCCCAGCAAGGTGAGCAGCTTCTCCTGAACCGCCTCGGCCGTGGGATTGTCCGAAGTGATCACCAGAATCGTGTCGTCGCCGGCGATGGTGCCCGATGACCTCCGGCCACGACTCGTTATCGAGCGCCACAGCCACCGAATTGGCGTGTCCGGGCGACGTCTTCAGCACCACCAGGTTCTGCGCGCGCAGCACGTCGTGCAGAAACTCCGCAGCCAGCATGGAGAACTGCGGACCGGTCTCTTCCGGCGCCATCTCCTGGTAGCCTTCGCGCGTCTTTACCAGCCGCAGATCGCGGATATCGCGCGAGAGCGTCACCTGCGTGGCGGCGATGCCCTGCGACTTTCAGCTCCTGCGCTAGTTCTTCCTGGGTGCCGATGCGCTTGCTGCGAATCAGCTTGAGGATCTGTCCCTGCCGATAGGTCTTCGTCATACAATCATTTCTCGCCAGCCGGTGCCGGGCGGCTGCCAGAGCGTGCGGCCACGGCCTGGCGGCCGGTGCCGCCCGGCAGTTCGCGCGATTTCATACCTTCCTCGGATCGAGCAGCGCGGCCAGGTCGCCGGTGAATTCCGGCGCGAACTTCGCCATCTCTTCGGCCGTCCAATCCGCCGGCTTCTTGCCGGCGCGCACGCTTTCCAGCACGAAGCGTCCCACAATCTGGTGCGCCTGGTGGAACGGCGTCCCCGCGCGCGCCAGCGCTTCCGCCAAATCGGTCGCGACCACCCAGCTCTCTTCCGCCGCCGCCGCGGGCTTCGCCGCATTTAGCTTCGTCGACTCGATGACGCGCGGCCATCATGGCGAGCGACCCGGCCAACTGATCGCCGCATCGAACAGCGGCACCTTGTCTTCCTGCATGTCGCGGTTGTAGGTCATGGGCAGGCCCTTCATGGTGACCATCAGCGACGTGAGGCAGCCCATCACGCGGCCGCTCTTGCCGCGAATCAGTTCGAGCGAATCGGGATTCTTCTTCTGCGGCATCAGGCTCGACCCGCTGGTGACGCCGTCGCCCAATTCCAGCCAGCCGAACTCCTCGCTCGAGTAGAGAATCCAATCCTCGGCCAGGCGGCTCAAGTGCAGCATCGTGACGCTGCCGGCGTAAAGGAAGTCGAGCGCGAAATCGCGGTCGGCCGAGACGTCCATGCTGTTGCGCGTGACGCCGTCGAAGCCCAGGTCGTCGCGCGATGGCCTCGCGGTCGAAGGGAAACCCGCTGCCGGCCAGCGCGCCCGAACCCAGCGGCAGCACATTGGCGCGCCGCGCGGGCTTCGCCGAACCGCTCCCAATCGCGCGCGAACATTTCGAAGTACGCCAGCAGGTAATGCGGCCACAGCACGGCCTGCGCGCGCCGCATGTGCGTGTAGCCCGGAATCACCGCGTCGGGATACTTCGCGCCAGGTCGAGCAGGCGGCGCATCATCCCCGCGATGAGCAGCGCGCGCACGTGGTCGCATTCTTCGCGCAGCCAGAGGCGCGTATCGAGCGAGACCTGCTCGTTGCGGCTGCGGCCGGTGTGGATCTTGTCGGCCACCGCGCCGGCGCGTCTCCTTCAATTTGCGGATGACCAGCGTGTGGACGTCTTCGTCGGTGGCGCCTTCGTAGAAATCCGGCGTATTGCGCTTCCGCGCGCGATCTGCGTCGAACGCCGTCGACGATCTGCGCGCGCTCATCCGCCGTCAGAATGCCGGCCCGTTCCAGCGCCCGCGCGAAAGCCTGCGAGCCGCGGATATCGGCATCGATCAGGCGCCGGTCGAAATCAAGCGAGCCGGAAAAGCGCTCGAAGACTTCCGACGGTCCGGATTCAAATCGTCCACCCCAGAGTTTCATTCGATCGCCTGCAGTGAATGTCCGCGCCAACTTCGGCGTGATAACGAGTGATCTGGCCGCCCGTGATGGCGAACGCCACTTTTTTCAATTTGCCCATATGGTTATACGTATCAGGCGGAGCGCTACGAGAGCATCATCAGCAGCAGCGCCTTCTGCGCGTGCAGCCGGTTTTCGGCCTGGTCGAACACCACGCAGCGCGTGGCTTTCCATCACGGCGTCGGTGACTTCTTCGCCGCGCTTGGCCGGCAGGCAGTGCATGAATACCGCATCGGGCGCGCCTGATCGAAAAGCTCGTCGTTGACCTGGTAGTTGTGGAAGGCGTGGCTTGCGCTCCACGGCTTCCTGCTCCTGGCCCATGCTGGCCCACACGTCGGTGTAGACCGCATGTGCGCCATCCACGGCTTCCGACGGGTCGTGCGTGACCAGCAGCGAGGCGCCTGAGACGGCGGCGAGACCTTCGGCCTGCGCCACGATGTCGGGATTCGGCGTGTAGCCCGAAGGGCAGCCCAGAGCGAAGTCCATACCGAGCCGCAGCGAAGTGAGCATCAGCGAGTGCGCGACGTTGTTGCCATCGCCGATGAAGGCCAACTTGAGGCCATTGAAGTTCGCCGAAGTGCTCGCGAATGGTCTGCACATCGGCAAGCGCCTGGCAAGGATGGAAGGCGTCGCTGAGCGCGTTGATCACCGGCACTCTCGACCACTGCGCCAGCCCTTCGACGGTGTCCTGCGCGAAGACTCGCGCGACGATGCCATTGACCCAGCGATCCAGATTGCGCGCGACATCCTTTAAGGGTTCGCGGACGCCGATGGGGCCGTCTACCGTAACCGACCCGCCGCCCAGCTGTCTGATGGCGAGTTCGAAGGTGAGCCGGGTGCGCAGCGAGGGTTTTTCGAAGAGGAGGGCAATCGACTGGTTGTCGAGAGCGTGCGCGAAATCCTTGGGGGAGTGCTTCACATCGGCGGCAAGATCGAGAAGATAAAGGAGTTCGTCGTGGGTGAGATCCAGATCGTGGAGGAGGTCGGGAGATTGGGCCTTGAGGATCTGGTTGGGCATGGCGATTTTTGAATTTTTATTCACCTGAATGAATAGTTACACATGTAGAGGTTGAGGTCAAGTCTGGTTCACCCTCGCATCATGACAGCACGCGTAAAGATGCGATGATGTACGCGTGAGGACGACAATCACGTTGGAGCCCGATGTGCAGGCCCTCATCCGAACAGCGATGAAGGAGCGAGGAGTCTCGTTCAAGGAGGCGCTCAATTCCGCGGTGCGCGGCCTGGAGAATCCTGGTTGACTGCATAGATCAGTAGGTTGACATCAACGATTGTCATTTGCGTAAGGCGAATTTCCGTGTCAGCTCTTCATCCTCCATGGCGGCTGCGGCTTCCAGCGCCTTGTCCCACCGAGACCGGGACTTTTTCAGAAACCGCTGAGCGTCGGCGCGGCGTTTAACGTGGTCGATGCTTGGCTGCAGCAGAGTTCGGTGACGGTGCCCGAACCTACTGCACGACACCTACAAACGATGCGTGATCTGATTTCGCCGTTGGGTACCGGGGGAAACCTCACCTCGGACGCTCATCTCGCTGCTCTGGCGATTGAGCACGGCGCCGAACTTTGCTCAACGGACAACGATTTTGGGAGGTTTAACCGGCTGCGCTGGCGCAATCCGCTGGCACGATGAGGGAGCCGCTCGTTCCTCTGGACCCTCGCGGAATACCGCTATTCATCTAGCGGGTCAAATTCAGGCCTCACCCAGTTCAGAGGCGGCTCCAGAATCTGAACGTATTCGGCGATGACCGCGTAGCGCTGGTCCTGGTTTTCTCCATCCTCGTCGAGTTCGATATCGGGCTGGTCTGGATTTAACGATTCGAGGATGATTCGACCTCGTCCATCCGGTCTGTCTTTCGGCGGAGGACGCCGCGCGTACCGTTTTAACGTGTAAGCACACTATGCTATATTGCGCTCTTCCAGCACCGTCCCCCCCGACCTGCTGCCAGGCGCGAAGAACCGCAACAGGCAGTAGCTCCCCGAAGGAATGGTGGGCTCCATGGAGTGTCCCTCGATGATCACAACCAAATAATCATGGATTAGCGACCTCAAGTTTTCTGGCGGATGGATCCGGCCAAGCAAGCGTCTGTCGGGATTGTCTCGAAATGGCCCGCCGGCCGCGACCAGCGAATGGACCGGAATACTTTGATAATTACCACCGCAGCCTTTCGATCTCGCCCGGATGATTTCTGACACGGAGTTCAGCGCATCAGAATTGCTCGGCGGTCTTTGGCCGGCCAGGTCCTGCCGGGACGAGGACCTCTCCAGTTTGAAAAAGCTGTCAACTGGTTTGGCTCCCCGGCATGGATTCGAACCACGATATGGATAAGCCTTATGGAATCTGTAAGTTGCAGAGGATAAACGTGGTTAGAAACGGTCAAAACGCACGTTCCGGGGGCACTTGCACAGTACTTGCTTAGTGAACCATGGATTCGGGTTGGAATCCATGCCGTGGGGCAGTCCATAGCGTCTGGGCGATTTGCGTTCCAGGTTTGTCTTTCTCGCGATAACTTTACTCTTGCGATGAATTCAACCAAAATGAAGGTTCGATATGGTGAATATATTCACAAGACCGCTGCGAGGGCGAGCACGACTTCGGCTGCTACGTCGAGCGACTCGGCGCGAATTCGCAGCGATACCGAAATGGTATCGAATCTTTGCCGGGCTTGGATGGGCTGCCGTAATCTGTTTCCTGGGGTGGGTTCTCAATCTCAGCGGCAAACAAAGCCCTCCAGCGGTTGTCGTTCTATTGAACATTTGCGCGATCATACTGCTGTCGATGGGCATCTTCTATCCCGGCAAGAGTCGCTGGGCGCGGCGTCGCAAGAGAGTTTTCAACATCATTGTGTTTATAGTGGTCGGTCTTCTGTATGTCGGAGGGCTCAAATTCTTCAACTCATCTCAGGGAAAAACTACAAATGCTCGCAATGCTCCTTCAGTGAGCAATCCGTCACTCCAAGAGGCTAGCCCTCCCCCAAGGCCGAATACCGCCCCGGCTGCCGTGGCTCCCAGAGAATCTACCCCCAAAGGTTCAGTGCAGGCAAGAGGCAGTATTGATCCCCATTCTCCAACTGATGAGCTTGCAGAACTTGGCTGGACTGTTCAGCCCAACGGTGATGGTAGGCGATATATGATATCGAAGCCACATCCGCCATTTGCGGAGTCGGCTAGGTATTTTCGCAGCATCGGAAAAGTACTGCGACTCGACATTAGTGCGGCGAGTGACATCAGCGGCATTGCAGCACTTAGAGATCTACCAATTGCCGATCTCAACGTAAGCGGCGGATCTGTTACCGATTTAACGGAACTAGGGGAGATCAAAAACATTGCGGTCCTTTCCATCGGCCAGTCTAGGGTTAGAGACATATCATTCATTTCTAGACTACGTAACCTCAAGGACCTATCGTTATGGGATGATCCCGTAGCCGATATTTCGCCGCTGTCAGAATTGTCTCAACTAACTCGGCTTGTGTTAGGTTCTACTTATGTTACTGATTTAGCTCCTATTCGTCATCTTAGTTCTTTGACTTTTCTCGGTGTCGCCGGGACTCCCGTCAGGGATCTGTCCGCACTAGGGGACGTCCCTACTCTAAAAGAGTTATCGATAACCGGAAGTCAAGTGCCATTACTGTCGGGCTTTCAAAACCCATCTATTGAAAAAATGATAGTTTCCGAGAATTCCACGACAGCTTACGATCTCACACCGATTGGGAGAATGCTATCCTTGAAGTCTCTATCGATTGCTGGTTCCAGGCTTCACCTCGAACCTTTGAGCGCCCTGCGGAATTTGACCGAACTGATAGTTAATGGTTCCCCGACATTTTTTATTGCTCAACTTGACAGTGTATCGACCCTTGGAGAGTTGCGTAATCTCAAGTCGCTGATATTTTCCTGGACTAACTTGAACAATATTAAATTTATAAGCAGTCTATCCGACCTAACCTCTCTAGTGATAGTCGCTTGTCCTGTTTCAGACATTGCGCCGATAGGCTCATTACATGCGCTCAAGACCGTTGTGCTACAAGACACGTTCGTGGGTGACATATCGCCATTCCTAACCCTTCCCGTCCTAAGTGAAGTTGCTTTACATAGAACACCGGCGAGAGTCGATGTAATTACAGAATTGGAGCGGCGAGGGGTAAAGGTTAATCGGTAGTCTTTTGAGGCAAGACGCTGCGGAAGCATTGGCCCGCGCCGATGACGGGGTGTGCGCGGCCACCAGCGCCAACACATCAGCGCCGTCTACATCAACCAATCAGTATTGGCAAAGGGCGATGCTAGCCACCGTCGAATTCACTCTCAAAGCAAAGGGCTTAAATGACGCCTGCAATAAAGTTGTGCAATTCGTCGGAATTTCTTAAGCTATTGAAAACATGTGAAAAGACATCAGCTTATCCACCGGTTTTCAACAGGTTTTTAGGCTTGTCCTTTGGCTAACTAATTGACACTAACCTGTACACCTGATAAATATTCTCTTAAGTAGCTTAGTAAGAGCGCTCTAGTCACCTCCCCCAGTCTGTTGATGAGGAGTATAAATGGAAGAAGAACTAAGGGGATTGCTTGTCGAACGAATCACCCAGGTTTGTCAGAAGCTAGCTCCGAAAGGAACGTTCCTGCTTGAGGAGGCAGCAAAGCAGATAATTGCGGAGTTCAGCACCGACGATTCACGCCACTGGAAACAGATCCGCGACTACTTCGTAATTCGCGGTGTCACTCGATACGTTCAGAAGGTCATAGCACAGGCGCAGGCGGCGCGATCCTGACCAGCCGTTCCTACCAGGGTTTGAATCTGAGCCGATACCAGGGTTGGAGTCCATGCCTTTACTGGTCACATCTGAAGGGGCTGCTATTTTATCTCGACAGTTGAGCTACCACGCTTACCAAACAGAGTTGAAGCGGCTTGAGCGGAAGATAAACTCATACAAAAACAAGAGGCGGAAACCAGAGAAACTGGAGCAAGATATGCAACGCCTCAAGGAGATGAAACTGTTTGATCCGCGTTTCGCTCAGTACTTCGAAGCAGATCCCGACATTCGTTTGGGGAAGGCCAAAGAGTTGGAATCGAAGCCGTCGAAAAGGAAAAAAGATTGAGCGGTACCACCGCGCACACTGGGCAGTGATTGAAGCAGAAGAAGCCGTGCTTGATTTCTTCCCATCTAGCGGTTACAACTTGAGTGATGAGCATTGCAGCGGGAATCTCTGCCACGAAGACGGGCTTCGACCTAATCAAAAGCCTGCGTGAAGTAATTGGCCGCCCTGATGTCAATCCGGGGGACGTGCAAGCTAGGCTAGTGGAGTTGCAATCACTGATGCTGGACGCGCAGCGGGCGCTGGGGGACGCTGAAGAAGAGAACCGAACCTTGCGGTCAAAACTTGCGGCGGAAGACCGGCAGAAAGAGATCGAAGCTGATTTGGAATTCGCCACGGACGGAAGCTTTTGGGTGCGAAAGTCTGAATACGACACGGCTCTGATACCCTATTGTCCGGTCTGTTGGGGAAAAGAGAAGCAGCTTGTGGTCATGGGAAAGCTTAGGTATCCAGGGGTCTACAAGTGCTCAGTCCACGAAGGAGTGTACACAACCAAGGTGTACGATGACTGGTATGCTAACCGCCAACAGACCGAAAAACTGGAAATCCGAAGCACCTCGCACAGTGACTGGCTGTCACGGTAGGGGTTGCCATGGTCTACCTTGCATTCGGTGCCCAAAAAGGCGCTGTGTTCACAGCATCCGCGTGCGCCGTAGTCCAGTCAGCGACCTGGGACGCGGAACATGTACCCCGTCTTCCTGCATGCCACGCTGGTGAAGCAGGATTGCTTCGTCCATCAGCTTTTCGGTTTGTTCCTGGGTCCTGCCCGTAGCGATGCAGCCGGGCAAGTCTGGGACGTGGGCGCTGTAGCCGGTGCCGGTGTTCTCAATCACAATCACGTATCCGCCTTGCGATTTACCAATGGTCATGATTCCTTCCTCCGCGCCCTTCCCATTCTGGCATCGCATCAGCGCAGTCAGCAGGCCACCTGGGTGGGCCAAGGGCCAGGATCCCGGTGTCCGGCTTCATCGGGCATGAAGGCCGTTGCTTTTGCACCACGCACCGTGCCCCGGAAATAATCTGCCAGAGGGTATAGGGGGTAGGGCTTCAGGGTGCGGAACACGCGGCCCAATCTTTCTTCAATGCGATAAACCGCATGGTAGAAATTGCCCCGGTCCATGCCCAGTTGACGGCTGCACAGCCTCCAGTCAGCGCCCAACAGAAAGTGAAATCTGAATAGTGCATAGTCCGAATTGTCTAAGCTTCGCCGCGCGACCATACAGAAGTCAGCCATATACTCCAGGGAGACTCGGGAGCAGGACCTGACGCCAGCGGAACACTGACTGAAGCGCCGCAGACAGGCTCGAAAGACGGCCCGGTCAACACATCGGCATGTCTGGCCATGGGATGTGACTCCACTACCACTACAGACTGTGCAATCAACTTGTGAAAGAGCGATGAAATCGGAACGACGGGTGTTGGTCATGAACAGCAGTCTAGCCGACGATACTCCAATTTTGAGATCAATCAAACTCATCTGCTTGAAATTACGGACACTAAAGTCCTTGACGCCAAAATCCCCGTAAGTTGTTGACAATAAACAGCGTGCTGGCGGGAGGTAAGTGTCTGAAATAGCAACTTCTTATGGTGTTTAGGCACGGTTTGCGCGTCTGGTTTTCTGCACGGGCCTACGGCATTACTTTGTTGGTATTAGCGGTTGACCGGTGAGTGGTGTGCTGAACCATCACGGGAAAAATGGGCCGCAATAGTGGAAAGATTTGGGGGGCAAGCGGCCCCTGGAAACCCTCACGCCCGAACAGCCCACAGCGCGCGCTAAGAAAGCTGCGGCTGCGTCTGCCCTGGTGCGCAGGAACCAGGGGTGAAGGTTCCGGGCTGCTTTGCCCTTTCCCGGAATGTAGTTTCCGGAAACCCCGTTTTTCTGCCACAAGCGGCCCGCCTCATCTACTAAGCAGTCCGGGATCCGCAAATCGACAGGCCATAGCCGATTTGCAGGCCGCAATCAAATATAGGAAACTAGGCACGACTATTAGGAGACACCATCACACATGCGCACTGCGATATTCTGTATAGGCTTCGGAGTCCTAACGTCGGCTATAGGTTTCACGCAAGGCACTGATACCCGTCCCCAGTTCGTGGTGGCGTCGCTGAAACCATCTTCACCCGACGTGCCATTTCGAATGACCGGCGGTCCTGGAACGCCCAACCCGGGCCGATGGACCTGTGTAGGCTGGAGTCTCGAGAATTTCATCTTGAAAGCGTACAACCTGAGGTCATACCAGGTTTCTGCACCAGAATGGGTTAAGAGTGCGATGTTCACTGTCAACGCAACCATGCCAGCGGGAACCACAAGGGAGGAATTTCGCCTAATGCAGCAGCGTCTCCTGGAAGAACGTTTCAAAATCGTGCTCCATCGTGAGAGGAGAGAGATGGCGATATATGAATTGGTTGTCGCCAATGGCGGTCCTAAGCTGGTCGAATATGTGGAAACACCTGCATCAGGTGAACTGGCGAAGCCTACATCTACCGCCGCACCGCTCGACAAGGACGGATATCCAATTATCCCAGGTGGCTCGGGATACAGGGTAGTGAATGGACGCGCCCGAGCTCAGTTCAAACAACAGACGATGGAGAACCTTGCGAACTTATTGTCCGCGCAAGTGGATCGGCCCGTTATCGATACTACCGGGCTGAAAGCAAAGTACGCTCTAACCCTATCGTGGTACAAGGAACCGCACGCGGTGGCGCTGGCTTCTCCCGTTTCAGGAGGAGATCCGATTCCAAGTGCCTCAATTAGTGATTCGGGTCCTACGATTTTCAGGGCGATCCAAGATCAGCTTGGCCTCAAACTGGACGCAAAAAAGGGATCAATCGAAGTGCTGGTCATCGACCGCGCCGAACGGCAGCCAGCAGAAAACTAATCTTTTTTTCCGCAAAGGGCAAAAAAGTGGGCTTATCGGAAAGTGGCTCCCAGGGGCTTGCCTTGGCGTCCATGCGGATGTCCGCCAGCCATCACGCAGCCCGCTTTAACCGGGCCGGTTCCCCTGGGTGCGTACGTAGCAATCGCTTCACATCAGACGCTACGAACCGGGCACCAGTTCCTTTCAAGCGCACGCAGCCAAGAAAAAAAATAAATCTAGTGCCGTACTCCTCGCATCTCCCCCAATAATCCACGGAACTAGCCGGTGACGTATCTAAGCCGTTTCATCCTAGCGTCACCGGCCTCCATCTACGCTGCCTTGGGCAATCCGGGGCGCGCTGCCTGTTTAACCGGTGCATACAGTAGGACGTCGCGCACATCGCGTCCGGTCCAGGAGGCTTTGCCGTTCGGCGCGGGTACACTCTGGCGTACAAGGTCTTCTGCGATAGAACGCAGAGTGCGCCCGGCACCGAAAGCCTTCCTGACGTGTTCGGCAACGGTATC
This sequence comes from uncultured Solibacteraceae bacterium, assembly GCA_963815475.1. Classification (GTDB taxonomy): domain Bacteria; phylum Acidobacteriota; class Terriglobia; order Bryobacterales; family Bryobacteraceae; genus Sulfopaludibacter. The sequence goes on from CAWFHD010000003.1 coordinate 7,549,557, forward strand.
GGCGCTGGTGAGAGCCAGGGGGACTACGGTGGGCGCTGGCTTCAGCGTGGATGGTGACGGGGCCGGTGTGCGTACAGCTTGCAGGCGCTGGGCCATGGGTGGCCGCAGGGGTGCGCCATTCGGATAGACTGCACGGGGAATCGGCAAAGGCCGCGTGTCAACGGTGCGTCCGGCCACGACGTGGAAATACTCGTCGGTGGGAAACAGGGCAAAGGGTCTTAATTCCTGATAGACCTTACCAAGGGTAGATTCAATCCGGTAGCAGCGATCAAAGAACATCTTCTTGTCTTTGTTCGCGCTGTAGGGCAGCCCAATGCGCTGGCAGCACTGCTTCCACTCCCCACCAAGGACGTAATGATGCCGGAATATTGCCAATTCGGTGGGGTCCGTCAGCGTGCGCGTGGCAGTCAGCGTACAGTCTGCTGCGAATTCCTGACGCAGCCGCATGTGTCCAGACCTGCGGTAGCGCGGCGCGCTGCTACCGTTCATGATGATTGGTTGACAGTGCCCAGCGGCTGCGCATTCGCGGTACTTGTTCATGACAACGCGGAAGACGCGGCGGTACACACAGCCGCAAGTTTCCTGCGGGCTGGCAAGCGCGGTGCCGAGGCAATTGGGGCAATGCTGCCGGGCCAATGCGACAAGTTTAGATCGGTCTTGGTCTTGGTTATCGGTCTTCATGGTGCGAGTGATAAGCTCTTTCATTTCAATAATTTCGTTATGCGCGTCTGGTATACAACCAGCCGTGCCATTTAGACAAGTCTGTGATTCAATGTTGGTTGGTCGCAGCGACAGGCAGTATGTGCTAATGCTTGTGCTACTCGGTGCACTTACCACCTAGGTAGGTGGCAAGTGCCGACTTCCGATAATCCTTTATTATGTAAAGTTTGTAAGCCGAAAACAAAAGGGTTACGGGTGAACTTAGCCGCCGATTCCGAAACCACAAGATGTAGTGGTCCGGGCAGCCCAAAACTACGTTATTTCAGCCTTGTAAGTCCTAAATGTCACCTGTGAAGGTGTACGTCAAACTGGATGTCGGACTGGAACCCGGCACCCAGTGACGTTTAGACGGTCATCACTCCAAGAAGTTCGTGTCCCCTGCTGTATAGATTCGGGCCGGTGCCGGTTCCCGGTCTGCGTCAGTCATGGCGAGGGAGAGATTTTGGGCTTGCAATACCAAGGCAGGATCAGCCAGGATTCGCGTCATGTCCAGGGTTGCTACAGCCAAGGGTCCGGCATCCTTGCCGGTAAGTGCGGTCTGAGCCAACCTCGGTAGGACGTAAGGGCAAAGGCTTTTCAGTGCATCCATGCGCCCTGGTGTGTCCACATCAGCGAACGTCCCATCAGCATTTGGTAGCTTGCCGGTGGTGATGACCGTTATCAACGTGGCCACCGGGTGGAAATCGTAGGACTCGCATATCTCAATTGCTGCCTTAGTCCGCTTGTTCAGTGATCCTGGCTGACGGCCCCCAAGCCTTGGACGTTTGAATCCTGCTGGTGTGCTGGATTCGGTCTGTTTATCGTTCATGTCGTACCTTCCATTGCAGCCCGCTGGCTGCGTTCGTGTGGGCCCGGCGAGTATTCTCCGGACCCGGTGTGAAGTCGTTACTGTGCCCCGGCCCTGGGCGCGCATTGGCCGGGTCAGGGGATGGTTGCATCTGCGTGGGACGGCTGTTCGTTCGGGGCACACGCTAAGTTAGTCCCCGTGAGAGAACCGACCAAAGCCAACGGCGCTACAACTTGTAGCGCATAAGTGCTATTTTTATAGCATGATAGGCCGGATTAATGTTTCTTTACCAGGGTTCTGTACCCTTCGGGTTCCAGGGGGTAGGGGATGTTGCCTTGGCTTTCTACTGCCCGCTATATATGTCTAAAGGAAAACCCCTTTGTCCTTAGTCAAAGCCTTGCACGCGGGGGATTAAGCTCAAGTAAGTTACTTACTTTCAGTAGCTTATAGAGTATGCTGTCTTGCTGTCTTAAGAGTGTCTTCTTGTAAGTTACTCATATATAACAAGTTAAATCACCAAGACAGCAAAGACGTCCTTTTCAGAAAATTGAAAAACATATTTTCTCGATTTATTTTTGACATATAGAGGTGTCACACGTGTCTTGGGAGTCCAGGTCCCGGAACCCGTCAGAAGGTACGCGCTTCCCCGGTCCTGGCAGGAACCGCCCAGGCGTCCGCTCTCCTTGGGGCGAATGCCGGGACCGACCACACCCGGACCTGTTTTCCCTCAACCGTTAGCTTCTCCGGTCGGCCACCCCGCGAATTCAGCACTGCTGTGATGCGCTGCATACTCAGGTGCCTGAACCTTTCCCTGTCTAAGAAGGCCAGCAGCCCGGCCAGCCTGAAATACACGCGGCCATCTTCCAGCAGTGGCTTAGTCCCGACCAACTCTTCCCGGCTGCACGCTTGTGACCGGCCATTGCAGAAGGTTTCCAGGAGTTCCCAGAACTGACCTTCCGGGGACGCGTCTTCCGGGACGGGTTCAGTAGTCAACTTTTCCATGCCCTTCCGCAGTAGTTCATCCCACTTTTTGGCGCTCAGGGGTGGCAATACCTTGTCCAGCCGTTCAAAGCAGATGCGCTTGAACTTCCGGTAGTCGGTAATCTCGTCCGTCGTAAGTTCTATCCGCAGTCCGTCGATATCCCACCAATACAGCGGGGGCTTGGAATCGTACTTCGTCAGCGACCCTAACACCGGCAGGCTGGCCGCAGTGCCACCGCCGATACCGTACTTTCGAGTCCGGCACAGCACGGCATTGCAATAGGGCGTCAGTGGCTGTTTGTTGCAGGTGTACTGGTAATCTTTCTTGCCCACCGACTTGATGATGTTCGCTACCTCCTGAGAACCAAGCTGCATGTGCTGACGGTTGAAAGCTTCGACGTCACTGGCAAACGAATCCGGGTTAACGTGCTTAAAGTAGATCGCGATGTTAGTCAGGCTGTCGTTGCGGGTGCCTTCAGGGAAGCCCAGCGTCACCAGATGCTGTAGGCACGGGGGACCCCCTGGCAAGGGTTCCTGGCCCTGGCTGGCGGAAGCAGCGGGCGTAAAGAATTCCACCCCGACCTTGGACCCTTCGGCGAGGTTCAAGAATTCTTCCGCCGTCAAGGCGTCCCCCGCAGCGTTTACGGCGTACCGGGTAGTCTGCGACATGTCGAAATAGCAGGCGTTAATCCAACCTCCGCATTCCTTGGGCATCAGCTTCCGTTGCTTCGGAAAGATTTCTGCCCCACCATGACCCAGCTTGGCTGCGATTTCGCGCAGCCGGTCCTGCATGGTGCCCGCGTCCACCGGCTGCTTGGTGAACAGGTACAAGTGGCAGCCACCACTTTTACTGCGGCATGTAACCAGTGGCAGGCCCAGACGCGCCACCGTAGCGGCCATGCGCCCGTGGTCCAAGTCGCTATACTGGTCAACGTCGATAGCCCCGAAAACAGCCGTGGCATCGTCGCGTACGGCTATAATTCCTAAGCCATTCTGCCCGGCCAGATGCTGTGCCCACTTTTCATCAGTCACTGGTTCACGGAGGGTCACCGCGACTCCAGTGCGCTTCCCGTCTTCACGCGTCTGGTCTATGTGGTTGTAAGCACCGTGTGCGCGTTCCAGCCCACTGAACAGCGCGCGGAAGCGTGCGGCTAAGGTCGGAATCACAATATTACTTTTGTCACTAACTGCTGAGTTTACAAGGGCGCGCCCGACTTCTTGCCCTAATACATTTTGCTCGTCTGCTACAATCAAGCTGTTGGGATTTGGGGCCGGACTAGTCAACCGGCCCGTCTGATTTTCTGTCATCGTCTTTACTCTCATTCGCGTTGGAATACTCCGGTTAAGGGGGCCAGCGCTTCCGCAGTGGCCCCCCTCAGTCACTATCAAAGCACCCTACATCCGCCCGACAGCCCAGCATCATGGCTATGTCGGTGATTTGACAACGCTAGAGCCCTAGAAAATTGTCGTTACCGCCCTAGGGCTACGGGTCACGACCTTGTCCACCACCGAGGCCCGTGCTGTCTCGCATAGTCGCAGATCTTTTCCGGGTCCATGGTCAAAATCGCGGCTAGGCATTGCGGGCAGCGATGACTTGGTGTCCACGTCCCATTTCGCAGATCATCGCGGCGCATTTCCAAAAGGGCACGCTGCGCTTTCGCAGCCTGCTGCTTTCGGTCTTCGTCAATCTGCGTCCAACCGGCTTCCAGGTTCTGGATTTCGGCTTGAAGTTCCGCTGGGGCAGTGAACGGGGGCGCGGACTTCCTGGCCCGTTTCTCTTGTTCCTGGTGAACTGCTTTTGCCCAGTCATCCAGGGCTGAATCATTCAGGCTGGCCAGCCATTCTGAACCGGTCATTTGTACCCCAGTTCTTTAAGGACGCGCGCAGACGCGAAGCGGATGGCGTTTTTTTCTTCCGCCGTCCAGGTGGACGTAGGCTGGGAGTTGATATGCGTGACCCAGTTATCGAATGCAACTTCCTGCTGTGCAGGTGTCATTGCGGCACGGTTGGCTTGTGCCGGTAGCGGCACCACCGGGTCTGCGGGTTTGGGGTTTAGGAATGCGGCCACATCGGCGCGCAGTTGGTTTTTTTCTTGGTCAGTCATTGTTCAGTTGTTCCAGTTTCGTTTTTGCTGCATGTGAAACTAAAGTTAAGATATCGCTGATGCCACCTGGGCACGCCCAATGGTGCCTTGCGCCAGTGCAACTTGTTCGGCGCGAAGCTGTCGCGCTAACTCGCTGGCTAAGTCCGCTTCCGCGACCTGTGCCACTCGGTGGGCTTCCTTTGCCGCAGAACGCAATAAAGTCGTCGCTTCCGAGACGAAAACAACCCGGTCACCGTCGAGAAAGCCCGAACGTTCCAACTTGAGTTGATCCTGCGCATGCTTGCGGGCTGCGTGTAGCGCAGCGTCCACGGCTTGCTTCCGCAGAAGGTCGCGCGACTTAGTCAGCTTGTCAATCCCAGCCGCAGGCAGGATGACATATTGCAGCCGGTTAAGGGCGGCCCGAAGGATTTGGGCCTTACGTTCCAGCGGTAGCCAGCGCATTGCAATTTCACCTGCGGCACAGGCGGGACAATCGATCACTTCGGACAAGCCGGTGTTGTGTTCCTGGTCTCGGTCCGCATCCGCTTCCACGACCTTGGCGTTAAGTTCGGGGACAGTTTGCATCAACACGCTGTAGCGTTCGGAAGCGTTCTGGTATGCGGCCAGCGCCTTTTCAATTTCGGGGTCCAACCGGATAAGCATCTCTTCGATGCCTTCCAGGTCACCCGGTCCGGCCCGTTCGATTGCCAGACCCTCAATGAAGGCGTATTGGTCTAACATTCCAGCACTCCTTCACCGTGCCCCTTAGGACTTGCCGCGCGTTCCGTCATCGTGGCCTTGAAGGCTTCCCTGGCAGCATCCAGGGTCATGGCGGGCGCGTTGCGCGCACGTGCCATGGCTTGCGCGTTTCGGAATTCGGCGGCTTCTGTGTCGGACGCCAGCTTGTGGGTGCCTTCGGTAATCAGGCGGGCCGCAGTGTCGATAGAAACTTCACACACGCGACCTGCCAGTCCTTGGCGTCCGGGAGAGCTTGTTGAGGACATTAAGCAAAACCCGGACGGGTTCTGTTTGAAGAGTTCTGCTTTTGTCGTATTCTTTGCTTGATAGAAGGGATGCATCGGGTTTACCTTTTGTTCTTTGGGACACAGGGCTATCGCTACAGCGTCTGGGGCGTGGCCACGTTGTCCGTCGTTTAAACGTAGTTTGGAGTTTATTGCTCGGAATGACTTCGAAGCCAAGCCAGGAACTGTTCGGAATCGTAGCGAATTCTGTTACCCAGCCTTAATCGGCCACGTGGCCCAACTCCCAAGCGGTCCTGGAGACGAAGCCAACTTGGGGATACATTGCCCACCTTGGCAGCCGTCTTTCGGTCCCAGAACACAGGCACAGAAGCCGGTGAGGGGTCTAACATCTAGGAAAAACCTTGTGGGTTACTGCGCGTGAGACTACTTGAAGGCGGAAAACAAGAACCGGCACCCGCCAGCCTTTCTTTCCCGCTTTGATTATACATGTCGCGCCACAAGCTGACGGCGCGCGTCTTAGTGTGCAATTCACCAAACAGGGCGATTAATGGGGAAAGTAGCTTAATCGACACCGCGAAAATACTTGTGACCGCAGATCCTGGCCAGGCCAAAACAGTCAGCCCGGAACCCGTGGTCCGGTGCCAGGACCCTGGTGTCCATCACCCCGCCCGCTGGCCGTAGACGCTGGGGCGCGTCCTAATTGACCACCAATACTATTTGCCCATTGGCCTGCTGCGCGCCCAAGACGGGACCCGCAGAAATGTCCCCTGGTTCCAGCCAATTGTGGAAAAGATGAAGGGCGCGAAGTAAGCCTAGCGGCTAGTAAGTTTCTGGGCGCGCGTAATTCAGGTCCACTTCCAGGAAAACGTCCTTCGCGGTCATGGCCGAAAATCTGTTGCTGAAGGCCAAGTAGTAGGTGCCCGGTGTAAGGCGCACGTCAAAGGTATCGGTTGTCTTCTTTCCCTGCGTGCTGTAGATGACGCGGGCCTGATGTCCGTTAACCCAGTTGGTAAAATCGGCTTCTGTCGCAATGACGGCTTCAACATCATTGCCGGTTCCACCGGACGCGTTAAAATTCCCGCTGACGTGGGGGCCTAGCATTTCTGGTGTGATCTGGAAGCGATATTGCACGTACCCTTTGGCCCTGACCACGATCTGACCGGATGCAATCTTCTGGGTCGCTGGGACGTACCTGACACTGGGCGCGCGAACAGGGGTGGTGGCAGGTACCGGGCTGTCTGACACGGGCGCGCTGGTGCGGTTTGCCAGAATGACGGCCCCTACAATCGCTATGGCAAGAATCGCAAGCAGCAAAGCCACACGTGATTTCCGCTCTGGTGGCTTGGGCGAACGGGGCGCAGAAGGCGGGACGCTGGGCACGGTCTTGGCGCTAAGGTTCGCGCGCACCTGTGCCCGGTACTGCTCCTCGGACAACCGCTGCTTTTCTTCGTCTTCAATCTGCTGCTTTCGTTCTGGTGTTAATTCCATCTGGACCCGCCATCCTGCCGGGTGTGACGCACCCAGCCACTATAGAACTTTTCCGGGTTCAAAACTAGTTCCACCAAGACAACAATGGGTGCATTGGGCTGGCGGGGCCGCTGTCAGTCACATAAAAAAACGACGTCACGAAATGCTTGCCGGTCAATGCGGCGGACACCACAGCGCCATTGGCGCGCCCGGCCCGCATGATAACTTGAACTCGGAAGTCGGGCACATGGTGCCCGGCTTGTTCACGTGCAGTCCCATTTTGGAAGTAGTAGATGTCCGATGCGTTTTGTAAGCATTACCGCGTGAGGGAACTCGCTGCCCTGTGGGGAATGTCCGCCGATACGATCACGCGCCTATTCGCGAATGAAGACGGTGTCCTCCAGGTAAACAATTTCGGGAACGGGAAGCGTAAGTACGCCCTGCTTTCCATCCCGGAAACCGTTGCTCTACGTGTTCACCAACGTCTCAGTCACAATGCGCTCCAAGCGGCGCTTCCGGCTACTAATCCACTTCGCGTAATACGTCTCGGTGACCTTCACCGAGCTATGCCCAAGCAACCTCGAAACGTCCTCAAGCTGCATCCCCCGCAGCAGCGCCCTGACCGCGAACGTGTCGCGTAGCCGGTGGGGTCGGCAGTCCGGGACTCCTGCCCGCTCTCCTAACGCCTGCATCCGCTCGTACACCGCTTGTGCGAGCGGAGTTGGGTCCGTCCCAATCCCGTACCAGAAAGGCCCCCGCTTCGAAAGCCACTCGCACCGGTCAATCCGCTGTTTCATCTCATCGGTGATGAACGCTTCCAGCAGCTTCGGCTTTTCCGCGCGCTTCTGCTTCTGTGGCCGGTAGGTGTAGATCCACAGTTTATCTCCGCGTTCCAGGGAAGCCAGGTCAAAGCTCACGGCGTCACCCACCCTCAGTCCGCATTCCAGCATCAGTTCCAGCAGTAGCCGAAATGTATGCGGGTGCTTGGCGTACCCATGCGTCCCTCCACTCAGCAGCGCCGCTTGGTCAAGGATCGCTTTAACCTCATCGACGCTGTAGGGTTCCTTCTGTTCGTACACGGCCCTAACGGTGGTCACCCGTTCAACCAGAAATTCTTTGATCCACCCGCGCCGAAATGCGGCCCGTAGAAAACATCGGATCTTGGCGTCCGTTGTGGCGCGCGTGGTGCCCGCCATGTCCTTTGGCAGTCCCGCCGTCTTGAACGTTTCCAAGTGGTCCACCGTCATGTCACGGATGTACAGCACCCCTTGCGCGTCCAGGTAGCGCTTCAGCCGGTCAAGCGCAAGCTTGTGCTGGCTTAGGGTCCGGGGGTCCAGGTCCTGTTCGCGCGACACTAGATATTTTTCGATGCACTCTGAAACCGCTGGGCCGGTGGTCTGGTCACCTTTGACTTGGACCAGCAGCGAATCCCGCAGCGCTTCCGCTTTCTTCAGGTCTGAGAATTTGGTGCTTTGCCGGGGGACCAAATCACCGGAAGGCGTGCGGCCCTTGATGTAGATGGGGCACTCGCAATCAAAGAAGAATCGTCGGTTCTTGCGCGGAATGCGGCTCTGGTGGACGAGGCATTTCGGGGTGTGGAGCTTGTACAGAAGTAGGCTTTTTATCGCCTGAGACATGCCCGATTTTAGCAAGTACTTGCAAAGTGCGTCAAATCAATTCTGTAACTGATTGATTATATTGTATTTGGCTCCCCGGCATGGATTCGAACCACGATTCACGGCTCCAAAGGCCGCTGTCCTACCATTAGACGACCGGGGAAAATTTGGCGTGCTGCCTTTCCAGTTTAACCATCTCAGACGGTTAGCCGCAACGAGTCTGCTAAAATCGATCCGGAAGCCATTCTTGGCCGGTGCTGGGCGCGGGCTTCAAACCCGCTGTGCGGTACTCTGTGTCGCAGGTGGGTTCGACCCCCACTGGCTTCCGCCACTCCAACCAACTCTCGAACTGCCCTAACTTTGGGCAACACTCACTTACTTCCCAAATTCAGCCTGTTTCCCCTGAGCCGTTTTTGGTTAGATGGAAGGAAATCGAGGCAGACATGAGGTATCTCCGGCTCTGTTGGATGATCGTAATGGCGAGCGGCTTGATTCTGGCCGCTAGTGGGGATGACGGCAACAAGCCTGCTCCGAACCCTGACGCCGCACGTCTGGCGAATGCCGAGTCGCATCGGCGTCTGCCTCCCGTGCTGCGCAGCCCCGAACCGTCCGACAGCATCGTCGTGCGACTGCCCGGTGCGCGGCTTGCTAACTCTCAGCCTGCACCTTCGCCGGCTCCGCCAGCGGTGGCCAAAGTCACTGAACCGGCCACCAAGCTCGATCCGCCTCCCCCAGGCGCCCTCGACGATCCTGGCAAGCCGTATTTCCGGCGCACCTCCAAGACCGTCTATCCGCCAAGTTTTGAAAAAGATAGCGCGTTGTACTGCCAGAAGCTGATCGGCCAGTGGAACCTCGAAGAGGCCACCATGCTACTGGGAGAATCGCACGGATCCCGCCGGCCTTCGACGATCGCCAAAAGGAGAACGGCACCATCTTCGCCTTTACCGACCCCACCAGCCGATATCGCCAGATCGAACTCGATTTCGAAGCCGAGACGGGAAACCTGCGAACGGTCTTCGGCTACCCCTGGAGTCTGACATGGCTGGAGTGCCGCCGTCAGTGGGGCGCCAATGTGAGCGCTGCGGAAGCCAATAAAGGCAGGAAATTTTACTCCTACATGAACCGCCGCCTGGACGTTCTGGTAGACCAGGGCGGCAAGGTCATCAGTCTCGGTCTGTACTAACCATAACTCTTTCAGAATGCGGCTCGATCGTCGCACGACAACCCCGTCCGAGGCTCATTAAAATTTCATCAGAAAAGCGTAACGCGGTACTTCTGCTCCACGTTTAAAAGATAGCGGTCTATATAACACCCGAATGGGCGTATAGTTGTAGCTATCAGGAGTTTTCGGACAATGAAACGTCGATCCGTAACGCTCGTGGCGATGCTGGCTTTGCTCAACACGCTATCGGTCGGCGCCTTTGCTGGCGACGATAAGAAAAAAGATCCCGATGCCATCGGCGACCGCAATGTCGGCGAGGGCATCAATTTCTATTCCCTCGAGAAGGAAATCGCACTCGGCAAACAGTTGGCGCAGGAAGTGGAGCGCCAGGCGAAGGTGATCGACGACCCGATCATCGCCGAGTACGTCAACCGCGTTGGCCAGAATCTCGTCCGAAATTCCGATGCCAAGGTGCCCTTCACCATTAAGGTGCTCGACACCGAGGAAGTGAACGCCTTCGCGCTGCCCGGCGGCTTCTTCTTCGTCAACTCCGGTTTGATCCTGAAGGCCGAGAGCGAAGCGGAACTGGCCGGTGTGATGGCGCATGAGATCGCGCACGTGGCCGCCCGCCACGGCACGCGCCAGGCGACAAAGGGAGACCTGCTGCAAATCGGGACCATTCCGCTGATCTTCATGGGCGGCTGGGCTGGATACGCCATCCGTCAGGGCGCCGGTCTGGCCATCCCGATGGGCTTCCTCACCTTCACGCGCGCCAATGAGAGGGAGGCGGATTATCTCGGACTGCAGTACCTATACAAGTCGGGTACGATCCCACCGCGTTCGTCGACTTCTTTGAAAAGATCGAAACGTTGGAGAAGAAGAAGCCGGGCAGCGTGGCCAAGGTTTTCTCCACTCACCCGATGACCGAAGATCGCGTGAAGTCGGCGCAGGGTGAGATTCAGAGCATCCTGAAGCCGAAGCCCGAGTACGTGGTCAACACTTCGGAATTCAACGACGTGAAGATGCGCCTCGCGATGATGCACAACAAACGCAAGGTGGATGTGAACGGCGATCCGAGCCGTCCCACTCTGCGGCGCGCTCCCGGTAGCGGCAACGGTCCGGTGGACGTAAACGAGGACGGCACTAAGCCGAAGACCGATGAAGACGAGCGTCCTACGTTGAAACGCCGGGACGGCGGCGGACAGTAATCGCAATCTGATTTCGCAAAAGGAAAACGCCGGTGGCTTGACCCACCGGCGTTTTTTATTGCGGACAGCACGATTCTAGCCGGCGGTCGTCAAACAGCGCCACGCGCGCCGGGCGACGATCAACTCCTCGTTCGTGGCGAGCGCCAGCACGGCCACCTTCGAATCCACCGCCGAGACCAGGCGGTCTCCGCCGCCCGCTTCGTTCTTTGCCGAATCCAGGCGGATCCCCAGGAACTCCAAACCGGCGCAACATTCCGACCGCAGCCGCGCGGAGTTCTCGCCGATACCGCCCGTGAACGCCATGGCGTCCAGCCCACCCATCGCAGCCGCGTAAGCTCCGATGGTCTTCTTCACCTGGTAGACGAAGACCTGCAGTGCCAGTTCGGCGCGCCGATCGCCTTCCGCCGCGGCCTTCTCCAGGTCGCGCACATCGCCGCCGGCCACGCCGGAAAGCCCGGCCAGTCCGCCGCCGCCCGCCAGTTGACTGCGCACCTCGCCGGTCCCCAGCCGTGGCGCTCCATCATGTACAACACTGCGAACACATCGAGATCGCCGTGTCGGGTGGCGTTCTCCAGGCCGGACTGCGGCGAGAACCCCATGGTAGTGTCCACCGACTTGCCGCCATCGATCGCGCACATCGACGAACTGCCGCCCAGGTGGCAACTGACGAATTTACCCGTGCGCCCCAGCATGGCAGCCACCCGTTCGCCGATATATTGATGCGAGGCGCCGTGAAAGCCGTAGTGCGCCACGCCTTCGTCGAGCCACGAGCAGGGGACTCCGTACAAGCGCGCGTGCTCCGGCATGGTGGCGTGGAATTCGGGCTCGAACGCCGCCACAATCGGGATCCCGGGCATGGCCTCGCGGAATGCTTCAATGGCGGTGAGGTAGATGGCGTTGTGGGCGGGCGCGGCCGGCAGAAACTGCCGCAACGCGTCCACCACACCGTCATCCACCACGAACGTGCCGCGATATCGCGGACCGGCGTGGACGGCTTTCAATACGATGGCGTCGATCCGGCGCTCGCCCGTGGAGATCTGTCGAATGGCTTCGCGATAATCGCGCACACGCTCGAACCGACCTTTGGCCGTGACGGCCTCGGACGGCATTTCGATCACCTGGTACTTGAGCGAAGTCGATCCCAGGTTCGGTATGAGAAGGTTCATTTAATCCCGCGGAATTGCGTTTTGATGCCTTGCAGGTTCTTCGTCGCCGTGGCCTGGAATGGTCCCTTGATGGCGGCGCAATCCCGATAAAAGTTAGCGGCTTCCTGCGGCTTCTCCATTTTATAATTGGCGAAGCCCAGATAGTAGAGGGTCTCGGCCTTCACCGCCTGGTTCGCCTCCACCAGCGGGAGAGCGGCACGCAGTTCCTGGTCGGCGGGCTGGTATTTGGTCTCGGTGTAATACAGCTTGCCGTTCATGTAGTGGGCCAGGCCGGTCACCATGTTGCGCCGCTGAGCCCAATCGGCATCGCTGACGCCTTCGGGCTTCGGCTTGCTCGCCATCCACTGCACCAGCTTGGTGGAATAGGTGTGGACCTTCTCCGGCTCCTTCTTGTTCTGCATGTAGGTGTCAGTCACCACCAGCACCATGTCTTCGTTCATGTGATCGGCGGCCAGATAGTGCTCGGCCACTGCCAGAGCCTTGTCGTTGGCCCCGGTTTGACGATAGGCCATGAAAAGAGGAACGTCGGTCTGCGTCAGGTACTCGCTCTTAGGGTTGTGCGCCTGAAGGGCGGTGACGAAATCGACAATCACTTTGGGATCGCGCGATTCGGCTACCACGCGGAAGAGTGCGTAGTCGGAGTATGTGCCCACTTGTTTGGCGTAGTCCACCTCTTGTTTCCAGGATTCCACCTGCGCGGCATCTTTCGGCTCCGGGGCGGCGGCGATCTTGCGCGCATTGGCGCCTGCGACGTCCGACCATTTCTTGATGCCGTCCAAATCCTTCTTGGCTTCGGCGGCCTTCAGGTTCTGCAGCGCCGCTTCAGGGTCGTCTGCGTCCAGTGCCAGCAGGCGTTCGCCGGTGGCGATGGTCTTGTCAGGGTCGTTGCCTTTGACGTAGGTGGCCTGCAGTTGCTCCAGCACCCATGGGGTGCCGCTGGCTTTGGGGAATTGCTGCGCGAACTCCTCCATCAGGGCGGTCTTCTTGGCGGCGTCGGATTCCTGCATCACCTGCTGCAGCAGTTTGCCTTCCGGCTTCTCCGCGTCCACTTCTTCCATTTTGTGACGCTGTGCAAGGCCTGCCAGCGCAAACACCAGGATCATCATCAGAGTGCGCATTACTCACCTCCTGTGATTTTCCGGAATCTTATCACAACGGGCGCTATTGAATGAAGCCGAGTTTCTTGAGGGTGGCAGCGGGCTCGTCCTGCTCGAACTGCGTGAGCGGCGCCTTCTCGCGGCCGTTTTCGATAGCCACGCCGAACGGATATGCGGTGTATCCGAAGGTAGTCTTGAGGGAAGGGAAGTCGGAGGTGATCGCCGCTTTCAGCCCGGTCTCCCGCAGGAAACCGTCGGCGTATTGCGACATTTCCACGGGCACTCCCACCACGCGCGTGCTGCCCCAGTTGAAGTGCGACATTGCCTTAGCGGCTTCATAGCAATGCATGCACTGCGGATTGAAGAAGAACAGGAACACCTTGCCTTGCCCGATCGGGTAGGGCTGGCCGTTCACGGCGATGGTGGCAGGAGCCTTGGTTCCAGTCTGGCGGGAGACATCATAGCCGTACGACGCGAATGCGCACACCGCCACGATTCCCAGAATGGCGATCGCACTGCGCATCCCCCGCGGCGGCTTAGCCCACACGCCGGCCACCACGGCGAGCAGGAACATCATGCCATCCGCGATGAAGAATTCGGGGCCCACCACGCGCTTGATCCATGGAAAGCAACTGCACTCGGCGCCGTGCAAGGCACTGTAGTTGACAGCGAAGTAGCCCATGAAGCCGATGAGCAGGAGTCCCACCAGCATCGCGCCCCAGCGGCGAAAGCGCGGAATCAGGATGAGGATAGCGCCCACGGTTTCGGCAATGCCGAACGCCAGCGCCGCGGCCGTGCTCAGCGATTGCGGAAATTTGAGTTCGGCCACACGCATAGCCCAGGTAGTGGGCGCAGCCAGTTTCCAGGCGCCCGAACTCACGAACAGGATGAACAGCAGCGTGGCGGCGGTCCAGCTCAGTGCGGATTTCCAGCCGGAAATTGCGAGCGGAGCAATGGCGCTGCGCGGCTGTGCCATACTGTCGTTCATGGCCTCATTGTAGCTATGATTGCGCTCGCTTGGCTCATGTTAGCGGCAGTTACCAATAGGGTGGAACTGGTCAACGGAGATTACCAGATCGCGCCCTCGGACTGGCAGTGGGTGCCCATCGGCGTGAAGCAGCGCACCGGTATGCTGTCCGCTAATTTCCAGGTGCGCTCCGGTTCCGGGCAAGTGCGCCTGGTCCTGATGCGCCGCGAAGACTTGGACGATATGCCCCGCGGGAGCCTGGCGCAGACGCCGCTGGCGAGCGCCGGAAGCATCAACCACTACCTGCACGAATTGGGCGAGTACGGCCTCGTGATCCAGAATCAGGATGCGCGCGCGCCCGCGAACGTGCACCTCAATCTTTGGATGGACTTCTCGCCCCCGCCAAACGCTGTGGAGACGCTCTCGCCCAAACGCCAGTTCAGCGTGATCGCCATCAGTTTCGCAGTGTTTTTCGGAATCGTCACATGGTCCGCAAAGCGGCTGTTCCAAGCGATGCGCGGGAACGGCCCGCCTGGCTGATCACCCGCGCATCGCTTCCTTCGCCGCCGCTACCGTCTTCGTCACATCCTCTTCCGTATGCGCCGCGGAGACGAAGGCTGCTTCGAATTGCGAAGGCGCCAGGTAGACTCCGCGATCCAGCATGGCCAGGAAAAATTTCCCGAAACGCGCCGTGTCGGTGCGCTTCGCCGATTCCCAATCTGTCACCGGCCCGTCCGTGAAGAAGAACGTGAACATCGAGCCCACCCGATTCACGGTGATCCCTGCCGGCGCCCCCGCACAGATCGCAGCCGCACGCGATTCCAGCCGGTCATACACTTCGGGATGCGCCTTCAAGTGTCGCAACATCGCCAGTCCCGCCGCCACCGCCAGCGGATTTCCCGAGAGCGTTCCTGCCTGATAAATGGGACCGACGGGCGCCACCTTGCTCATGATGTCCTTGCGGCCGCCATAGGCGCCTACCGGGAGGCCGCCGCCGATCACTTTGCCGAGCGTGGTCAGGTCGGGCTTGATGCCGTATCGCTGCTGCGCGCCGCCGAAGGCCACGCGGAAACCGGTCATCACTTCGTCGAAGATCAACAGCGCCCCGTGCTGCGCCGTAATCTCGCGTAGCGCTTCCAGGTAGCCGGGCAGGGGAGGCACGCACCCCATATTGCCCACTACGGGTTCCACGATGATTGCCGCGATCCGGTCGCCATGCGCGCGAACGCCGCCTCCACCGCATCCACGCTGTTGTAGGGCAGGGCAATGGTGGTATCGCAAAACGATTTCGGCACGCCCTGCGTGTCGGCGATCCCGAGCGTCGCCAGTCCTGACCCCGCCTTCACCAGCAGCGAGTCGACATGGCCGTGGTAGCAGCCCTCGAACTTCACAATCAGGTCGCGGCCGGTGAAGCCGCGCGCTACGCGGATGGCCGACATCGTCGCCTCGGTGCCGGAGTTCACCAGGCGCACCATCTCGATGGAAGGGACAGCCTCGCAGATAGCCTCTGCCAGCAGAATCTCCTGCTCTGTAGGCGCTCCGAAACTGGTGCCGATGGTGAGCGCGCGCTCGAGCGCGGCCAGAATCTCCGGATGCCGGTGGCCCAGCAGCAGAGGCCCCCAGGAGCCCACGTAGTCGATGTACTCGTTGCCGTCGACGTCGAAAATGTGGCTGCCCTCGCCGCGCGCGATGAATGGCGGGTTGCCTCCCACGCTGCGGAAGGCCCGCACTGGCGAGTTGACACCGCCGGGGATCAGAGTCTGGGCCCTGCGAAAGAGCTCTTCAGATTTGGAATGGTTCATACGGTTATGGCGCTGGGCGGAAGCCCGCTCCGCGCGGCAGAATCTTGCTGAAGCCGAAGCTGGTGGCGATGTCGAACAGGCTGCCGTTCAAGTTGCGCAACAGCCGGCGCTTCAATCCGAGATAGGGCTGCCTGCCGGAAAACAGATCCTGCATTACGGAAGCGAAGCGAGGACTTCGACGCGTGAACTGCACCATGCGCGCTGGCACTGAGCCTAACAGGAAGCGTCCCAGGAAGACGCGCTTGGCGAGGCGCGATCCGAATTCCAGGTCCGCCATGAAATCATGGCGCAGTAGTTTGCGATATTGTTGGGCAACTTCCACCGGGCGCCGGCTTCAGCAAGCAGCGTGCGGGCCGCCAGGTCGGCCGATCGGATCGCATAGAAGAGTCCTTCGCCGGTGATCGGATCCACCAGGCCCGCAGCATCGCCCACCGCCATCCAACCTTCTCCGGCCACGCGATTCTTGCGCCATGAACCGGTATCCAGCGCGGGCAGCAGGTGGCTATAAAACGTCGCGCCTTTCCATGAGATGGACCGTTCCAGCATGTAGGCTTCGAGGCGCTTGCGCAACGCCGCGGCCGGTTCGCCCTTTCCGCAAATCCCCACGGACAGGTGTCCGCACCGCGGAAAGACCCAGATATAACCTTCGAGCCCCGGGAGAAACTGGATGTCGATGCGAGCCTGTTCGCCGGGAACGTAGTAGCCCAGCGCCGACATCGCATCTTCCGGTTGAAGCTGCGTGCCCACGTCGCGCAGCGGATTGCGCGCGCCCGTGGCGACAATGCAGAAATCGGCGTCGGCGATTCCCGCGTTGGTCCGCAATTGCCAGCCCGACCCGTGTCGTTCAATTGCGGTGACGCGCGCCTTTTCCACCTGTGCGCCTGCGCGGCCGGCCCGTTCCAGCAACATGCGGTTCAAGTCGAAGCGAGAGTAGATCACAAGTGGATCGGTCAGCTTGAGCGTCACTTCACCCGCTTTGGGCGCGCCGAGCACCGTTTCCGTGACCAACCGCTTCGGCGTGGAGTTTTCGATCAGGAAGGGATACTGGCTGTACGCTTTGTGCGTGAGGCCGCCGCCGCAAGGCTTCTCCCAGGCGAGCTTTTCGTCGAACAGTTGCACGCGCAGACCAGCCGATGCCAGTTGCTCCGCGGCAAATGCGCCCGCCGGACCGCCCCCCAGGATGGCCACCCGCTTCATTTCTTTTTGCCGGCTGGGGGCAGGTCTTCGGGTGAAGGCATCTTGCCGCCCGCCCCCGCGCCTGCTCCAGGAGGCATTGCGCCGCCATGTGGATTTTCCGCGCCGGGCGCGGCGCCGCCACCCGGCATGGCGCCCGCACCGTGCGGAGCTTCGCCAGTTTCTTTACGACCTGTCACTGCCCACTTGCCGCCCTTCTGTTCCAGAACGTAGACCGGAGCCATGCCAGTGCCGGGCGCGCCGCCTTTGGCGGTAATGGAAACCGAGGCTTCGGCGCGTTCGCCGTTAAACTGCACGGCCGTTACTTCAACATTCATGCCGGCCATATTCAGGCCTTTGCTTGCAAGGTAATCGAGCACACCCTGACGCACCGCGTCTTTGCTCTGGTTGCCGCGATTGCAGGCGGCGAGGGACAACAGCACTACGAGAAGGGAAGCAATTCTCACAACTCGATTATAACTGGGCTGCGCGTTGCAACCGCCGGAGAACTGCCATGGTTCGCTCTGAATCTTTCGGCTGCACAAAGAGGTGATCGTGGTAGTAGCCGGAAATGACATTTACGCCAATGCCCTCTGCCGCCAACGGAGTTGCAATGGCCGCCAGAAACCCGATGGCTTCCAGGCTGGAGTGAACATTCAGGGTGATCATGCGGCAGGTGAAGGTGAAAGGCAGGTTGCGCCGCTCGGCTTCTTGGAGGCTGCAGATTACGGTGACGCCTTCGCGTTCCCGAAAACAGCAAAGCGTCTCGATACCCGTTGCGTCCAGCACGGTGCAATACACGAACTCCTCGGCATGAAGCACCGGTTCCATCGAGCTCAGCAGCGCGGCAAGGTTCTTCTCTCCAGCCATCTAAAACCTTTACGGCTACGGCCGCGTTTCGGTACGACCTTTTCCCCGGCCGACCATCGCCAGAGGATGGTGCGTGACGTAACGAATCCGGATGGGCACGTTCGATTCAAATGTCGCCTGAATTAACACCTGGAACGCCTCGGGCAGCGCTCCCGATGGCGTCCGCAAATGCGAAATCAGATCCGCGACGTGCGAGGGATTAGTCACGTACTCCGCCAACGCCCAGCCATATTCCGACCCAGCGCCGCCCAGAATTAACATGTGGTGTCCGGGCTGCGGGCCCGGGAACTCCGAGATCAGCGCGAACTTCTCTCCGCCGCCGTGCGAGCCGCCTGCGACGTACTCCGGCAATTCTCCAGCTCTGGGATGCAGATTGCGGATTCGGTCGATCGTATCTACGAAGTCGCCGCCTTCAAGCGCAAACTTGACGCCGGGGTGAAGGTTGGGCCGGCCGATAAAGACGACGTTGCTATTCCAGATATCGTCCCATCCCAACGCCTGCGATCGCTTGAGCCCCACCGGCCGCTGGCGAGCGGTCAGCATCTGCGTCAGCAGAAAGATCGCATTCACCGCTCCGGCATCAGCGTAATCCCGAACCTCGGACAGCCCCGTAAAGCCCATCTGCTGCCGCAGGTGATTCAACGCCGCGGAAGATGGCACGTCGCTCATCTGGTTCGACTGCGCATCGCGGACGATCAGGCCGGAAGGCTCCGCTTGTAGAAACAGGCGCGTGTCGTAAGAGACCAACAGTGGCACTGCGCTGTCCAGAAACGGCTTCCAGAACATCGACAGTTCTGGCGATGCCACAATGTCTGCTGCCTTTGCTTCCCTATTCGGCGATGAGAACAGCCGGACCGTCAGGAGAGTCAGTAGTGACCCTGCGAGTAAAGTCGCGGCGAGCAAAGGCCACCACACGCGTCGGGACGGCGGCTCAACAGGTGCGGCTATCTGGGGAGCGGGTGGCTCCGGGGGAGGAGGCGCCGCCGGCGGATCCGTAGTGGCGGCCGCATTTCCGGTACGAACGAACTGCGGGGCGTATCCCCCTTTTCGAATCTCGATCTGAATTGGGACCTTCTGCGCTTCCAGCTCATAAAGCAGGCGCAGTTTGTTGCGCAATTCATAGGCGCGGGTGCGCACGCAGGAGTCTGCCGAAGGTGAGTAATCGGGCGACCGGCCAAGCGCACTCACTCCCAACGCGTACTCTTTTAAGTCCTCGGCCCGGCCTTCAATTTCAGCCTCGCACACATATCGAAGGAAATTTCGCAGCTGTGAGGACCGAGCAAAAACCTTGCTCTTGAGAGCCAGCTCCAGCGCTCTGCGTTTTTCGGCTTCAGAAATTACATCTCCCAGTGCCAACATTCCGTTACCCCTGATGGGCTTGATTCTATAACCATTTGGGTAGCGTTGCAACAAAATAGCTAACTGTTTTGTAACCGTGGGGCAACTTGCGACATGTAGAGCGAATGAACAATCCTTTGAGCTACTACGACTTTTGTTGTAACAACGAACTTTATGGTCTCCAATGTTCTGCCCTGTAGCAGGCGCACTGTAGCGCTGGTACCATCCACTCCCGCGCTGTCTCCTACTCTGTCAGAGCTGCCTCCAGAGATACATACCAATAAGGAGCTTCGGAAAATGCGGAAGACGACGATGTTTCTGGTGGGGCTGCTGCTAGCCGGTCTTTCCGGCTACGCGCAGACTATCAGCGGATCCATGGCAGGACGGGTAGTGGATTCTCAAGGCGCGGTAGTCCCTGGCGCCGCCGTGACGGTTACAGAACCGGCAAAGGACGTAAAGGTTACGACCAAGACGTCCAACGGCGGCGATTTCAATGTTCCTGGACTTTTGCCGGGAAATTATTCGATCACGGTGGAAGCCACCGGTTTCAAAAAGCTCTCACGCACCGGAATTGCACTCAACGCCAACGATAAGCTGGCGCTCGGTGACCTGATTGTCGAGGTTGGCGCGATCACTGAGACCATCGAGGTTTCGGCGCAAGCCACGGTCCTGCAAACCGAAAGCGTGGAGCGCAGCGCCGCAGTCACTAGTAAACAGATTGAGAACATCGAAGTGAATGGCCGCAATGCCCTGGATATGGCCAAACTGGTTCCCGGTGTTCAGTTCACCACCGGAACCAGCTACGCAGTCGGCAGTTCCTCGAACGGCGCCAACGACTTTACGGTAAATGGCGCGCGTCCCTCCCAGAACCAATTGACCATCAATGGTATCGGCAACGTCGATACCGGCAACAACGGCGGCATGAACGTGTCCGTCAGCATCGATTCCATCGCGGAATTCAAGATTCTGACCAACAGCTACCAGGCCGAATACGGCCGTAGCGTTGGCGGACAGATCTCCATGGTGACCAAGAGCGGCAGCGACCAGTTCCACGGCAGCGGATATTGGTATCACCGCAACGACAGCCTCAACGCCAACAGCTTTCTGAACAACGCGCGTGGACTGTCGAAGCCCCTGTTCCGCTATAACAACCCCGGCTACACCATTGGCGGCCCGGTCTATCTTCCGCACATCGAGCAGCGTACCAAGAACAAGCTCTTCTTCTTCTTTAGCCAGGAATACCAACGGCAGCTATCTCCAGGCACAGTTCACAACGTGCTGGTTCCTACGGCGCTCGAGCGCAAGGGCGACTTCTCGCAGAGCAAAAACAACAACGGCCAGCCGTTGACCTTCATCAACGATCCGTTGAACGGCGCGCCATTCCCCGGCCTGGTGGTTCCTCAGAATCGCCTCTATGCTCCCGGGCAGGCGCTCCTCAACCTCTTCCCCTTGCCCAACACACCGCAGGTGAGCAATTTCAACTACACGTCGCAGCTTCCCGGCGCGGCGCCGCGGCAGGAAACCCTCCTCCGCATGGACTACAACCTCACGGAAAAAATTCGCGTGTTTGGACACTGGATCGACAACCGTCAGCCCACCGTTGCGCCCTACGGTTCATTTGTTCTGGGACTCAATATTCCGATCACGCCCATCGCCAATCCCATCCCGGGCAGAAGCTTTGCCGCCGGCATGACTTGGACCCTCAGCCCCACCATGACGAACGAAATCAACTGGGGCTTCACACATAACTCGATTCTCATCGCGGAAAACGGAACTGCGTTGACCACTACCGCGACGGGCATCAATTTGCCCGAACTGTATCCCAACTCGGTGCAGGACAGCTATGTTCCCGCGGTAAATTTTAATGGCACCCGCATCTCCGCCAGCCCGACGCTCGGCACAGGCGACGCGCCATTCATCAACTACAACACCACCATCGATGCCATCGACAACCTGACGAAGGTCTGGGGAAAGCACACCATCAAGGCCGGCTTCTACATGCAGCGCAGCCGCAAAAACCAGACGTCCTTCGCGAGCTTCAATGGCAGCTACAACTTCGGCGACAACGCCTCCAACCCCTACGACACCGGCTTTGGATTCTCCAACGCGCTGCTCGGCGTCTACAACACCTACACCCAAGCCAGCAACCACATCAACGGCTTGTACCGCTACTGGAATATCGAACAGTACGTGCAGGATACCTGGAAAGTGACGTCGCGCCTCACCTTGGATTACGGTCTGCGCGGCGCCTGGTACCAACCGCAATATGATTCCGGCCTGCAGGCTTCTACCTTCCTGCCCAGCCAATGGAGCGCGTCGCAAGCGCCCCAGCTCTACCTTCCGGCCGTGACGCCCGGAACCGTCAGCGGCCGGTCCGCCTACAATCCGATCACTGGCCAGTACCTTCCATCCTTCGACGTTGGCCTTGAGATTCCCGGAACCGGCAATGCATTCCAGGCCATCTGCCAGGCCGCCACTTGCCCCAATGGCAAGTACCTGCTGAAGGATCGCGGTTTGCAATGGGGACCGCGTTTCGGTTTCGCATGGGACATCACCGGCAAGCAGAACCTGGTCTTCCGAGCCGGCAGCGGCATCTACTACGACCGCATTCAGGGCAACCGGACCTTCGACTCCGTCACCAATCCGCCGGAAGCCGTGAGCCCCACGTTGAATCAGAACTTCGTTTCCACCATCAACCCTGCCAGCGTCCTGCTGGGACCGCCCAGTCTGGATGCAGTGGACCCAACCGGGAAGGTCCCCACCGATTACAACTATCAGGCGAGCTTACAGGCCCGCCTGCCGCAGAACATGAGTCTCGATATCGCGTATGTCGGCACCATGGGACGCCACCTGCAAGACAATAAGAACCTCAACTACAACGCATTCGGACAGTGCTTCCAGAAGCAGAACCAGGATCCGCAACTGGTAGCGGCCAGCCCCAACGCGCTGCTGGGCAACAATTGTCTCGGGGCGAACTTCCTGAAGCCCTATCCGGGCTACGGCAACATCAACCTCTATCAGAGCGAAGCCACCTCGAACTACAACGCCATGCAGATCCAGTTGCAGCGCCGCGCCAGCAAAGGTTTGTTCGTGGGCGTCGCTTACACCTGGAGCAAGGCTCTCGCCACATCGCTGAGCGGCGGCACCAACGACAATTCGTTCGTCCGTCCCGATCAATACAATCGCCTTGCCAACTACGGTCCGGCCAGCTTTGACCGTCGCCAGGTGCTGGCGATCAACTACGTCTACACCACGCCTAGGGCTCCCCGCGGAAACAGCTTCACCCGTCTGATCACCGATGGCTGGCAGCTCTCGGGCGTCACCCAGGCGGTCACCGGAAGCCCGTTCACGCCCGGCTTCAGCATCCAAGGCGCCGGCAACCAGAACATCACTGGCTCCAATACCGAAGGCGCGCGCATCGGTGTGGTGGCGGGCTGTAACCCGTACACCGGTTCGAGCGACCCCTTCAACCGTCTGAATCCGGCCTGCTTCTTCGCGCCGTCTCCGGGCAGCATCGGCCTGGAATCCGGCGTTAACTTCCTGTACGGTCCGCGCATCGTGAACTTCGACATGGCGCTCCAGAAGGAATTCAACGTAAAGGAGAGGCTGCACATCGAGTTCCGCGTGGATGCCTTCAACGTGTTCAACCACACCGAGTTCTCGGGCTACAACGGCACCTTGAACTTTGGCGCGTATCCCACCAACGCCAGCGGCGTGGTGACCGGCCTGCCGGCCATCACTTCTACCGCACTGGGACGCAATGCCAACGGCACGTTTAACGTGACCGGCTTCGGCACGGCTACCCAGGTTGGACCGGGAGCGCTCGGTTACTCGCGCATCCTGCAAACGCTGGTTCGCATTCGGTTCTAGGAATTGGCCGCGGATGGACACAGATGCGCACGGATTGAGAGTAAGATATCTTAATCCGTGTTCATTCGTGTCCAGCCGTGGCTGCTATGCTTCTTCCCGGTATTACTCGGCGGTCAACCCAACCAGTATGTAGATTCGCACCTCTGCTCCGAGTGCCACGCTAAGATTTCCCAAACCTATTCCCAGACCGGAATGGCCCGGTCTTTCTTCCGCCTCCAGCCCTCCAAAACCGTAGAAGACTTTTCCCGCGCCAATCCCTTCTTCCACAAACCATCCGGCACTTACTATGCGATGCTCCAGCGCGATGGCAAGTACTATCAGCGCCGCTGGCGGATCGCTTCGGACGGCAGTGAAGCCCACGTTCAGGAATTGCAGATCGACTACGTCATGGGGTCGGGCAACCATGTCCGCACCTATCTGCACGGCACCGATCGCGGCGCCCTGGCCGAGCTTCCATTGGCCTGGTATTCGGAGAACGGCGGCACATGGGCTATGAGCCCTGGGCAGGATCGTGACTATACACTTCCGCCCCGCGCAATCGCCTACGAGTGCATGTTCTGCCACAACTCCTACCCGCGGATTCCTGCCGGCCACGACGAACCGGGCAGCGAGCCGCTCTACTCGGGCGCGCTACCGGAAGGCATCGATTGCCAGCGCTGCCACGGACCCGGCGGCGATCATGTGCGCGCGGCGCGGTCGAGTGGATCGACCGTCGATACCGTGCGCCGCGCCATCTTGAACCCGGCTCGCCTGAGCCCTGAGCGTCAGATGGAGGTGTGCATGCAATGCCATCTGGAAACGGTCAGCATGCAGTTGCCCCACTCCATCCAGCGGTACGGGCGCGGTCCGTTTTCCTATCGGCCCGGCGAGCCTCTGAGCGCCTTCGAGATCTTCTTCGATCGCGTGCCTGCTCCCGCGCACAAGGACAACTTCGAAATCGTCAGTTCCGTCTACCGGCTGCGCCAGTCGCAATGCTTTTTGCGCAGTGCCGGCAAACTCACCTGCCTAACCTGCCACAATCCCCACGATATTCCACGCGGGGAAGCAGCGGCGGTGAGCTATAACGCCCGGTGCAGCGCCTGCCACAGCACGCTTACCAATCATCCGGCGGCGACCAATTGCATCGGCTGCCACATGCCCAAGCGCAGGACCAAGGATGTCGTGCATGCCGTGATGACGGACCATCTGATTCAGCGTCGGCCCCCTTCTGGCGATCTGCTGGCGGCGATTCCGGAACGCCCCGAGATCGACGAGAAAGGGTATCGCGGTGAGGTGATGCCATACTACCCGTCGCCTCTGCCACAGACTGGAGAGAACGCGCTGTACCTGGCGGTGGCGCAGGTGACGCAGAAGAGCAATCTCGCGAAAGGACTCCCAAGGCTCGCCGCCGAGATCGCTCGCCAGAAGCCGGCGCGGCCCGAGTTTTACGTCGAACTGGGGCAGGCGTGGTTGGGCGCCCGCAAGCCGGCGAATGCCGTCACAGCCCTGGAAGAGGCACTAAAGCGCGAACCAAATTCTCCGGTGGCACTGTTGACTCTGGCGGACGCACTCACCGAATCCAACCAGACGGCGCGAGCCATCGAACTGCTCAACAGCACGCTGAAAAGGATACCGGATGACGCGCTTCTGTGGTACCAACTCGGGGTTTCCCAAACCGGCGCCGGCAACGATCCCGCCGCCATCGCGGCTTTCGAGAAATCGGTCAACGTCGATCCCGACCTTGCGGAAGCGCACAACCTGCTGGGCGCCGCGCTCGCGGGCGCGGGCGAGCTGGATCGCGGCGAGAAGGAACTGCTCAGCGCGCTGAGAATCAATCCCGACCTTCCCGAAGCGCTCGGCAATATGGGTCATCTGCTGGCAGCCCGCGGCGATCTGGCGCGTGCGGGCTCCTTCTTTGCGAGATCGGTCCAACTCCGGCCCGATGATGCCGATGTGCGCACCAATTACTCGGTGACGCTGGCGGGTTTGAATCGGTGGGACGAAGCGCAGCAGCAGATCGAAGCAGCATTGAAGGTCGACCCGTCATCTGCCGATGCCCACAATTTCAGGGGCACTCTGCTGGAGCGGAAAGGCCGCCCCAGTGAGGCGTTGGCCGAGTTCTTAGACGCAGTGCGGCTGCGTCCCGATTTCGATCGCGCCCATCTCAATGCGGCCCGTCTGCTGGCTGCCAAAGGAGATCGAGCAGCGGCGGAATCGCATTTGCGCCAGGCGGCGAAAAGCGCCGATCCGAATGTGCAGCGCCAAGCGGCCGCGGAACTGCAGCGATTGGGACGTCAGCAGTAGCAGCTACGTATGCTCGCCATCCTCAATCGAGCGGCGGGGTCGAGCCGATCTCGCCGATATGCGCGATGGTATCGCCCTTCTTCATGGATGGCACCGCGCCGATATACAGAACCACGCCTGAAACGGGCGCCGTCGCATCCCAGATTCGTTTGCCGAAATAATCCGTCACGTACCCGATCGTCATCCCTTGAGCGACGTATGCCTCGGCGCCCACCAGCGGGTAGAAGATGCCGTCGAGTTCGCTGGTCATTACCGATACGCGGGACAGCCACAGCGGATGCTCCACGGGCGGCGCTGTCCCAGGTAACATCTTCAGATGGCGCGCAACCCTCCGGCAGCCTTCGATCAAGGCGTCTACATCGTCCGCGTCAGTGGTTCCGGCATGCCCGGCCTCCGCCGTCACACACGGTTTGCCGAGGCCCGCGGCGAAGCGTGTCAGGGTGACGGCCCCGCCCGGCGCCACCGGTGTTTTGAAATCCTGCAGGATAATGTGATCCAGCCCGAAGGCTAGCACCATGGCGCGCGACGCCTTGTCCTGCGCCGACTTGCCCGTGGCCGCCCAGTACGAGTAGCGCCGCAGATTCTCATCCAGATCGCCGCCGTGCAGGTCGATCAGGTAGTCGCTCTTTTCCACCACTTGTTTCGCAATCGCCCACGACGCACGGTCGGTCTGCGTGCCATCAGGCTTACCCGGATAGAAGCGATTCATGTTCTTGCCGTCCACAGGATTCAGGTGCGGCACTTTCTGCGCGAACGACGCCGGGTTGACCAGAGGCACGATGATCAGCGTTCCGGAGAGCGCGGCGGGGTCGGCGGCTTGCGCCAATTTCTGCAACGCAATGATGGACGCGTACTCGGTGCCGTGCGAACCGGCCACCATCGCCAGCACCGGCCCCGGTTTAGCGCCGTTGACCACGATCACCGGGATGTTGACAGCCGCATCGACGCCGGCTGGAACCGCGATCCACCCGGTAGCCTTCTGCCCGGTCGGCGCAGTCGCAGACCCTACCGTGAAATCGGCCCCGGCGCACAGGAACGGAAGCAGCCCAGCAACGAAGAGAGTCCGCATGGCCGCTCATTCTATCAGGGTAGGGCAGTAGGGCTGGTGGTCTTGCCAGCGGCCGTCTTTGGTTTATGATCTGGCGTCACGAGCGAAGCGATTCGGCCGAGCCCGCTTCCCACTCCTGGAGCACACGTTTTCCGATCTCGGCGAATTCCGGATGTGTCTTCATATAACGTCGAACGTCTTTCCCGGTGGCATGAATCGCTGTGTCGATCCGTTCGAGAATTCGCCTGATTTTCGCGGGGCTGCCGCCTCCCCGTGTCTCGCCCAATCTTCTCAATTCCTTCGTCGTCGGCCATTTGGTGGCGCCATTGAGGGTCAGAGCCAGGCTGTCGTGCGCCAGGTATATGGACGTGGTCACCAGATCGTACACGGGCGCCAGCCGCGCTTCGCCCTGAACGTCTTCACAGACAATGCCGAAATTCTTCAAGTGCGCGTCGCCGTTGCGAGAGCGGCATTGAGCGCGATCAGCGTGAAGAGCCGCTCCTCTACGCAAGCAATTTGCCTAGTATTTTAGGCAATCCTGACCTCCGGGAGGGACATACTATTCGTCGCGCAACGCGATGGCCGGGTCGATCCTGGTAGCCCGATGTGCCGGTATCCAGCAAGCGAAGACCGCCACCAGTGCCAGCACCGCCGGCACCAGCACGAACGTCACGGCATCGCGATCGCTGACCGCGAACAGCATACTCTTCAGGTTGCGCGAAGTGGCCAGCGAGATCATCGTTCCCGCCAGCACTCCGAAAGCCACCAGCCGCATTCCTTCGCCCATGACCATCCGCTGTACATCTGACGGCGTCGCCCCCAGTGCCATTCGCAGCCCCATCTCACGCAGTCTCTGATCCACCGAGTACGAGATCACCCCGTAAATCCCGATCGACGCCAGCAGCAGCGCCAAGCCGCCGAAAACCGCCAGCAGCCCCGCCGACAGCCGCTGTGCCCACAGCGACTCGCGGATGGTAGTTTGGAAGCTTTCGGAATCGAGCACCAGGTTCCGGTCCAGCGTGCGAATCTGCTGCCGAACGTCGCCCAGCACATTGTCCGGGTTACCGGAAGTGTGGATGTACAGCGTCGAATAGGGGAAGTAATACTGCGACAACGAGAGATAAATCATGGCTTGCGGGTCCTCGCCGATCTCGCGATAGTTCGCATTGCGCGCCACCCCGACAATCTGCACCGGCAGGTTCTCGCCGTAAAACTGAATCACCTTTCCCACCGCTTCCTGGCCTGGCCAGAATCCGGCAGCGGCGGCCTCATTCACCACCGCCACCCGCGGCGATGCCGGCGAGTCCGATGCCGTGAAGTCGCGCCCACGCAGAATCGGCATGCGCACCGTGCGGAAGTATCCCGGCCAGGTAACGCCGGTCAAGGTCAACTGGCCTTGTCCGCCCGCCGCCGAGTTGTCTTGTCCCGGCAACAGCACGGTTCGAGCCGAGGCCACCTTCATCGGCGGGTCCTTGGCCATCGTCACCGAATCCACACCCGGAACCGCGGCCGCCAATTCCAGCGCCCGACGGTCGAACTCGCGGCCGCGAGCTTCGTTGTAGCTCTGATCCACACTGAATCCAATGCTGCCCAGGTGCGTGGCGTCGAAGCCCGGATCGATGCGCGAGGCATTCAGCAAACTGCGCAGGAACAGCCCAGCCCCCACTAGCGCCATCAGGGAGAAGGCCACCTGCCCCATCACCAGCAGAGAACGGGGATGCCAGCCCCCACGAACTGACGGCGGCTGCCCGCCGCGATCTTTCAGGTCGGTTGCCAAATCGGTGCTGGTGGCGCGGACCGCCGGAATCAAGCCGAACAGCAGCCCCGTCACCACGGAGATCGCGAAGCTGTAAAGGAACACGCGGTAATCGAGCGGCAACCGCTGGACGGCATATTTGAACTCGGGTGGACGCATCGACCACAACACATCGCGTGCCCATCGGGCCATCAGGAGGCTGCAAGCGCCGCCTATCACTGAGAGCAGCGTGCTCTCCACCAGCAGTTGCCGCATGAGCTGCCAGCGCGACGCGCCCAACGCCAGCCGAACCGTGATCTCGCGGATTCGTCCCGCCGCGCGGGCCAGCAGCAGATTCGCCACGTTGGCGCAAGCAATCAGAAGAACCAGGCCCGACACCGTCATTAGCACCATTCCGGCGCTGGTCACGGCGCCGCGAGTGCGTGCTGCGATGGCGCCCTCTTCGGCAGGCAGCAGTCTGACGCGGCGCCCCTGGTTGTCTTTGGGATATTCGGCGGCCAGATTCTGGGCCATCACTTCTAGCGACGCCTCAGCCTGTGCCCTAGTGACACCCGGCTTCAACCGACCGGCCACCGAGAAATAGAGCGCTCTCCGCTGGTTGATCGCCGCCGGCACCGAGAATACTTGCGGGTACATCATCAGCGGAACCCAGACATCGGCCGCGTACTGCGTGCTCAGGCCCTGGAATTCCGGCGGCGCCACACCCACAATGTTGAAGTCGCGATTTTCCAGACGAATGACTCGCGAGGTGATCTGCGGGTCGCCACCGTACAGCCGAGTCCACATCCCGTGGCTGATCACAGCCACCGCGATGGCGCCGGGCGTGACGTCCTCCTCCGGCAAAAACCAGCGCCCCAGATAGGGTTTCACCCCCAGAGTCGCAAAGTAGTTGCCCGATACAATATGAGCCATCAACGTTCGGGGTTCGCCCACTCCGGTCATATTGATCAACGTAGGGGAGTGCAGCAGCAGGGATGAGAATACCTGGTTCCGATCGCGGTAATCTTTGTAATTCAGATAAGAATTCTGGAGGTTGCCGGGAATCCGCGAATCGGTGGTATAAACAGCCACCAGGCGATCCGGTTCCCACACCGCAAGCGGACGCAGAAGGATGGCGTCCAACATACTGAAAATCGTCGTATTTGCGCCGATTCCCAGGGCCAGAGACAACACCGCTACGGCCGCAAAACCGCGATTCTTCTTGAACGCCCTTAAGGCGTATCGGAGATCTTCAACTAACCCCATTTGTTTCGGGAAAGATTATGTGCATTATATAACATGCCCTGGTCCTGTGTGTTCCAGCATCGGGTAGAAACGGTATCTTTGATCCAACTCAGCCAGGGTGGTGGTTTTCGGCCACCTGCTCACCTGCGCGGAAATATGCAAGTGATTCAATTTATTGCTGATACGGGTTGGCCAAGAGAGTGCATTGAGGCCAGCGTAGTTCGGAGACCACCATGGGACGCTTCCAATTTCGGTTCTTAGCCCTGCTCGGTGTGGCATTGATGGCCGCCGGGACCGTCAGCCCCATTCATGCTCAGGATCCCGATGATCTGAAGCGTGCCGTTGCCCGAATCAGTTTGATGGAAGGGCAAGTGTCGGTTCGCCGCGGCGATGCGAACGAGTGGGTTGCTGGCGTGATCAACGCGCCGCTCATGGCGGACGACCGAATTGCAACGGCTCCAAACTCGCGCACGGAAGTGCAGTTGGACGCTTCCCATATGGTCCGGATCGGCGGAGCAGCTGAGATCCACCTGACCCAACTGGAGTATGGCCGCTTCCAGATGGAAGTCGCCAAGGGAACCGTAACCTACCGTATTTTAAGGCCTTCCAAGGCAAATGCTGAAGTAGATACTCCGGCTGTATCCGTAAGACCATCGCACGTTGGAACTTATCGAATCTTCGTGAATGATTCCAGCGAAACTGAAGTGACTGTCAGGGCAGGGGAGGTCGAGGTTTTCACTCCCAAGGGATCGCAATGGGTGAATGCGGGCCAGACAATGATGGCGCGCGGTACCGCCACTGACCCCGAATTTCAGATCGTCAGCGCCATCCCCAACGACGAGTGGGACCGCTGGAACGACAATCGCGACCACATCTTTATGCAGCCGTCGCCGAGCGCTCAATACATCGACGAAGCCAATTCCGGTGTCTATGGCACCGAAGAGCTGGACGCGAACGGTACCTGGGTGAGTTCTCCGGATTACGGACCGGTTTGGCGGCCAACAGCGGTTGGCCCCGGTTGGGCTCCTTATAGCTCCGGCCGCTGGGTTTGGGAAGATTGGTATGGCTGGACGTGGGTCAGCTACGATCCATGGGGCTGGGCTCCGTATCACTATGGCCGCTGGTTCAACAATGGCGGCTTTGGTTGGTGCTGGTATCCGGGGGCTCGCGGCTTCCATAGTTATTGGTCGCCTGCGCTGGTGGGCTGGTTCGGGTTTGGCGGCGGTGTTGGCGTCGGTTTTGGGTTCGGGCATGTGGGCTGGGTCCCGCTCGCTCCCTTTGAAGTGTTCCACCCCTGGTGGGGTCGAGGCTACTACGGAAACTTCGGACGCAACATTAACATTACTAATGTAAACATCACAAATGTATACAGAAATGCTCGTGTCGCAAACGGCGTTTCCGGCATGGCGGCGGCCGATTTCCGAGGCGGGCGGTTTAATACGATCAGCCACGTTTCTTCCGAACAGGTGCGAACCGCCGGAATGATTCGTGGACAAGTACCGATCGCTCCGACGTCGGCCAATCTCCATTATTCCGATCGGCAGGCCGGTTTCACGCCGCAGGGCAACGGCAACCAGCGCTTCTTCAGTCATCAGCAGCTGTCCACGCCCACCCGGATTCCGTTTTCGCAGCAGCAGCGAGCGCTGGGCGGCGGGACGGAAGCCGCAGGTCATCCAGCAGCTACACAACTCCAGTCACCGGGACGGTCGGGTGCGACGATGCCACAGCGCCAGTCGACGGCCGGCAGCCCGGTAAGTCAGGGGACGGGTCGGCCCTCGGTTTCTCCCGAAACCAATACGCGCCCCGGCGGCAGCACGGGTTGGAGACGCTTCGGCGAGCCGGCCAGCCAAGGCTCGGCCCCGCAGGCATCGAACCAGCGGAACGAACCCAGTGGCGCGCGCAGCAATCCGTCCGTGAACACGGAAAACACTCGGCCGTCGCAAGCGCAGGGCAACCGGGGTTGGAACAGCTTTGGCAGCCCTGGAAACTCACAGCCCAACCGGCAGCCGCAGGGCTCGAACAATCAAGGCACGCCGCGATACAACGCTCCCAGTTACAGCGCGCCGCGGTCGGCGCCGGCAGCACCAAGCTATAGCGCTCCACGATCGGCCCCGGCGCCCAGCAACAGCGCGCCGCGTGGAGGTGGTGGAGGCGGAAGCCGTCCCTCATCGGGTGGCGGAGGCCACTCCAGCAGCGGCGGTGGCGGACACCATCGTTAATCAAAGTTTCCTTCGAGCAAAGGAAAAGCAGCAGTTTCTTCCCATAGGCCCGATCCCAATTCAGCGGGGATCGGGCCGTTTTTTTATGTGAAGTCATCGGCAAGCCCCGAACGAGATCCACGATTTGACATAATATTCGTTATTGGAAGTAAGCAACACAGGTGCCCTGACCCAGGCGAGCATCGCGCGAAACCTCAAGAGGCGCACCTCCGCGTCCTAATCCACCTCCGCGCCACTACCCTCACCACCGGAACCGACAAGGTCATCATCAGCACGACGACCCTCGCAACCCATTAGCCCAGCCCGCCGTACGCCGCGTCCTGTGTGAGGGCACAACCGCCTGTTCCAGCCGCAACGCTGATAACCGCAATAGCCAGTACCCTACCGCCGCGTAGGGCACTGGATTACACTGGATACCAAGGAGCCTGCAACGCTCCCCGCGCCCGCGAAAAGGACCGACACCCCATGAACGAAGAAGATCAGCGGCAAATTCGCCAAATCGTCACCGCCGCCGTCGCCGCCACCGAAACACGCCTCAAAGACCACGCCACCGAAACCGCCCGCACAATCGACGGCCGCTTCGCCAGCCTCGCCAAACTCATCGAAGACAACAGCGCCAGCCTGCAACGCGAGATGAGCGCCGGCTTTGACCGTATGGAAACCCTGACCGCCCGCAACACCAAGATGCTCGCCGGCGGCTCCAAAACTGTAGCCGGTCTTGCCCAGTGGGCCGAAAAGCGCGACGCCCTCGACCGCAAACGCGACCAGGAAATCCGCGACCTCCGCACCCGCCTCGCCAAGCTCGAACGCCGCTTCCCCCCACGCAAAGCCAGTTGATGCGGCCGCATCGCCGGCCAGGACCGCGCCTTTGACGTTGCACGGCAGCCGTGCCGGACGGCTCACCCGCTCGCTGGCGGTCCGGTTTTCGGATCCATTCCTTACGTCACCGGGCACCCGGCTTTCCGAGCTTCGCAGTCGCCATGCAGCGCGCTGCACAGCCAGGCCCCCCACGACGCGCGTCCCGGCCGGCGGCGGCGGCTTATGCTGCGCCCTCGGCCGCCGTGCTTCCAATAGCCTGTCAAGGAGGCGGCGACGGAGTCCACACACGCCAAAGGCCAAATTCGGCGTGCTAGTACTCCAGCTGCCTCGATCCCCGCATCAGAGTGTGATATTTCCTACCACCGGCCGTGCTAAGATTCAGGTTTCACTATCAGGAGTTCCCCCGTGCACCATTTGCCCCAGCGGATCCAGACGGTCTGTTACGTCCTTGCCGCATTCCTTCTACTCCCTGCACAAGCTGCTGCGGTAGCTTCGATCTCCGGCGCGCAAGGCTTCGTGGTGACCGTGGATCCCACGGGAACCTACGACATTCAGCTTCAGAATCCGGCGTGGACCTTCGGCGGCAGCCTTGGCACGCCCCTCTCGAACCTGACCGTGGCCACAGGCGCCGATAGCGCTGGAAGCTACGGCGAGATCTCCTTCGATTTCCGCACCGACGCCCCACGCCACGCCGCTATCCGTGCCTACCAAAACCACCAGGCGGTGCTGTTCACGCTCGGCACTCCTAACGGCGGACCCAATTCAGTCGTCTTTCCCAATCTCAGCCGATACCCCACCGGTCTGAATCACATCGCATTCGCCGGGACGTTCGCGAATTATACCTTCACCAGCCTGCCTCCGGAGAGTCCCTGGATGTTCTTCGATTCGGCGGCCAATGCTTTTATCGTTTCCGCCGCCTCGCATTTCATGGTGTCGCAGACCAGCAGCGGGCCGCATGGCGAGCTGATGGCTGGAGTCGCGCCCTCCATCGCTTCCCTGCCTCCAGGATTTTCGAACCAGGTGCTGCTCGTCGCGGACTCAGGTATCAATCGTACCTTCGAAAGCTGGGGCCAAACGCTCACCGGCATTCAAGGGAAGACCCGGCCCGCCAACGACGCGGACGTCAGCCTGAACCGCCTCAATTATTGGACCGATAACGGCGCCAGCTATTATTATCATTCCGAAGCCGGCTCTACCGCCCCTATGTTCGGCCCCATCAATCCCTTCACCGCCGCCAATCCCTATGAACAGACTTTGTGGGGAGTGAAGAGCAGCCTCGATTCGCTAGGCATCGGGATCGGCGCCTTGCAGCTCGATAGCTGGTTTTATCCCAAAGGAGCGAATCTTGACTGGACCGATTCAGCCGATGGCATCTATGAATATCAAGCCGCGCCCACGCTTTTCACGTCCGGTTTGACGGCCTTCCAAAAGACCATCGGTCTGCCCCTGATTACGCACGCGCGCTGGATCGATGCCAGCAGCCCCTATCGCCAGAAGTATCAGATCTCCGGAAATGTCGCGACCGACCCGGCTTACTGGTACGACACCGCCGCCTACCTCAAATCCGCCGGCGTGAGTATCTATGAGCAGGACTGGTTGGGAGCGCAGGCGCAGACTGCCTTCAATCTTACCGATGCCGACGCGTTTCTCGATAACATGGCGGTCGCCATGAACCAGCAGGGCATCAACATGCAATACTGCATGGCCACGCCGCGCCATTTCCTGCAGGCTTCGAAGTACGGCAACCTGACCACAATCCGCGTGAGCGGAGACCGCTTCGAACCTACCAAGTGGTCGGCCTTCCTGTATACCTCGCGCCTGGCTGGCGCCGTAGGAGCCTGGCCGTTCACCGACGTGTTCATGAGCGGCGAGACCGGCAACCTGATTCTGGCGTCTCTTTCCGCGGGTCCGGTGGGAATCGGCGACCGCATTGGCAGCATCAACAAGTCCAACCTGCTGCACGCCGTGCGGCTGGACGGCGTGATCGTGAAGCCGGACGTGCCTATCACGCCGCTCGACAACAGTTACCTGAACGATGCGCAGGGCCCCGGGTCCCCTATGATCGCGTCCACCTACACTGACTTCGGCGATCTGCGAACTTACTACCTGTTCGCCTATCCGCAGGGGACCAGCACCAACGCGCAGTTCTCCATGGCGAATGTAGGCGCCAAAGGGCCGGTTTACCTCTACGACTACATCGCCGATTCCGGCGCAATCGTGCGCCCGTCGGACCCAGTGAGTCTCACCATCGCAAATGGCTTCTCCTATATGATCGCGGCCCCGGTAGGCCCCTCGGGAATGGCTCTCCTCGGCGATATTGCACAGTACGTCACCATGGGCAAGAAACGCGTGAGCGCAGTGACGGATAACGGGATGCTTCAATTCACGGTGACTTTCGCCAAGGGCGAGACTTCACGAATCATCCAAGGCTACTCGCCAGATCCGCCGCATGTGCGCGCGCAGCACGGCGTCGCCTCGTTCGCCAGTTACGACTACGCGACCCAGCGATTTCACGTCGTATTGTCGCCGGGAGCCGATGGCACTGCTACCGTCGAGCTGCGAAGAGGAGCCCGCGCCGCACACGGACGCTAGGATCGGCCGGACCTACCGCTAGAACTTACCGCTAGAATAGTACATGTCAAAACGGTCCGGGCTGGGGTGCTTCCTGCTGCTTTCGGCCGTCTTCCTGATCGTCAATCGGGCAGCCTATAAAGGCTACTTCCAAGCCGACGAATTCGACACTATGGGCTGGGCGCAGATGGGCTCGGCCAGGACATTACTTCGAGGCGATGGCCTCGCCGCTGTTTTCGACAATCAACTTTCGTCCCACTGCACACTTCTACTTTCACGAGGCCATTCTGCACTTAGGTCTCGACTTCCCCAAGTACGTGCTGGTGGTCCACCTGGTCCATCTGTTCAATGTCTGGCTGATCTGGGTGCTGGCCCGCAGGCTCGGCGCATCGCCGGCGGGCGCGGCACTGGGCTGCATCTTCTTTGCGCTGCACATGGCCCTCTTCGATGCGTTTTGGAAGCCGATGTATATCTTCGACGTCCTGTGCGCTACGTTTTGCCTGCTGAGTGTCCTCTTCTATGCGCGGCGTCGGTGGATCCTCAGTTTCGTGTCGTATTGGCTTGCATATAAGTCGAAGGAACTCGCGGTGATGCTGCCGGTGGTGCTGGCCGCCTATGAGATCTGGTTCGGCAGCCGCCGCTGGAAGCCGCTGGTTCCGTTCTTTCTCGCGTCGCTCTCCTTCGGGCTGCAGGGCCTCATCCTAAATCCCAACAAGAACAACGAGTATACCTTCCGCTTCACCCTGTCGGCCTTAGGAACCAGCAGCATCTATTACGCCGGACGCGTCCTGCTGGTGCCTTATCTTGGGTTCGTGCTCCCACTGGCGGCATTCCTGGCCCGCAACCGTCGCACATGGTTCGGGCTGGCGATGATGGCCACTCTCTTTGTGCCATTGCTCTTTCTGCCCTTCCGCATGTTCAGCGCGTATTGCTACACGCCGTTCACCGGCCTGGCGATTGTGCTCGCAGGCGTAGTGGAGACCACCGGCGCATTGCCGGTCGCGCTGCTGATTCTCTTCTGGCTGCCGCAAGACCTTCACGAACTCCGCGTGCAGCGCCGCGTCACTTTGACGCGCGATGACGAAGTGCGCCTGTGGATGCAGGGCTTGCAGCAGTTCGCCGCCACCCACCCGCAATTCGACGCCGCGGTCTGGGCCGGCCGCATTTCCGGCTTCGCCGATTGGGGCGTCAGCGGAGCTGTGGCCGTCGCCTTCCATGACAACGGCATCAAGGTCTTTCACTACGATGGACCGGCGCCGCCCGACACCGCCAAAATGGACCGCGTCGCGTATCTGGTCTGGAATCGGCAGCAATTGAGCACCGCCATCCACGCGCGCACCGAACCCGACCGGTCCGCCATCCAGGTAGATCGAGCAGCCGGCCTGTGGCAAGTGGATCAAGGCTGGAACGACGTGGACGGCAACCACCGCTGGACCAGCCCGCGCGCCCA
Source organism: uncultured Solibacteraceae bacterium (assembly GCA_963815475.1). GTDB lineage: Bacteria > Acidobacteriota > Terriglobia > Bryobacterales > Bryobacteraceae > Sulfopaludibacter. The sequence continues at coordinate 7,586,217 of CAWFHD010000003.1, forward strand.
AGCCCACCTCAATCGGCCTCCCGGCGTGGACCGGTTTGGGATGCACATGATCGTGCCCTGGGATCAACTCTCCCGAACCGGTCCGGTGACTGTCCATGTGAAACTGAACGGCGCGGAGCTCGAACCGCGACAGTTCGATCACGGCGGCGATGCCGATGCCGAATGGGTTCTACCTTCCGGTCCATCCGGCAGAGTAAACGTCATGATCGAGGCGGAGCCGCTATACCAGCCGGGGCAGGACGCTCTGGGCGTCGCGGTCCGCAGTCTCGACTTCAAGTAGTCCTAATCGGCGGATCGATCGCGCTACGAAGCGCTTTTCGATGTGTGAATTCCTTGCGACGACAGGGCGCCGCCAGGAGTTGTCCAATCGGAGTTTTGTCGACCGCCTGTCAAGATGGCTGCCTCTTTCTACGAGTGGCGCGTCACTTGGCGGTAGCCGCAGTACAAGACCAAGAATCCACACACCTGCGAATGCCAAATTCAAGCCGCGAAGGCGGCGAGCGGCAGCAACAGGTGGTTCATTGCAATCCGATCGAGCGCAGTAATGCGCTAAAGCGCGGATCGGCCCGCATCTCTGCAAAACGGGGATCTACGCCGAGGAAGGCAACCCTTGGGGATCCCTCGCGAACCGCGGCCCAGAGTAGTTCGAAGGTCTTACTTTTATCTCCCAAGCCTACGCTCGCTATGGCCAGATCGTATGAGGAAATGAATCGACGCGCCGCTTCCCGCCTCAGGTCCTGGAGCATCCTGGATGCCTCGGGGCGTCTCCCGGCCAGCGCCAATGCGTGGGCAAGGGACGCGGCGTACATCGAGCTGCCACCTGCCAGTGTCGAGGCTTTGTGCAACTCGGCAATTGCTTCCCCGAGCATGCCCTTTTGCTCGAACGCCTGTCCGAGGACTAAGCGGGCCGGTGCGAAATCGGGGTCAATCTGGACGGCGTTGCGGCCCTCTTCGATCGCCTTATCGTACTGGCCGGCGAAGAAATACCGCGAGCTGACCCACGCATTGATGATGTTCGAGAGCGGATCGAGTTCCCGCGCGCGCTGCGATTCCGCGATAGCTTCCGGGTGACGACCAACCAGGGACAAGTACTCGCCGTACCAATGATGGCCGTTGGCGTAATTCGGATTGAGTTCAATCGCGCGGCGGAATTCCCTTCCGGCGCCAGTCCAATCACGGTCGTAATACAAATTGACGAATGCCAGCGAGGTGTGTGCCTCGGCCATGGAGTCGTCCAGACTGAGTGCTTTGAAGATTGCCGCCTTGGCCCGTGGAAAAGTATCGGAGGGGGGCAGGAATCCGTACCAGCCGAGCGGCAGCCAACTGTCCGCCAGGCCATCGTAAGCCAGAGCATAGTTGGGATCCCTGTCGATCGCCAACTGAAAAAAGTCGATAGCTTTCTTGAGGCCCTCTTGGTTGCGCTTGTTCCAGAAAACGCGACCATTGGAATAGGCGCGAAAGGCTTCGGGGTCCGAATCGCGGATTCGGGCCAATAGCGCCCGATCATGCGGCCTCAAGGTGGCGCGAATCTCCTCGGCGATTCGCCGCGCTACCTCCGCCTGGAGACCAAACACATCGCGCAAATCTCTTTCGTAGCTGTTGCTCCACAGCTGGCGGTCCATGCCGGCGTGAATGAGTTCCACGTTAATCCGCACCCGGTCGCCCGATCGCAATACGGAGCCATCGACCACTGCATCGACATTCAACTCGCGTGCGATGTCCGGAAGCGGTTTGCCGCTGCCTCGATAGTGCATCGACGAAGTCCGGGAGATGACGCGCAGAGAGCCGACGCCTTCCAGGTATTGGCGGAGTGCATCGGTCATACCCTCTACGAACAAATTCTGCTCGGGATCGCTCGATAGGTTCGCCAGCGGAAGCACCACCAGGGATCGCACCGGACCGGGCGAAGTCCAGCCGCGGACCATGTCGCGCAGGCGGCCGAGGTTCATGACGAGCACTGCCAGCAGGATGAGGCCAGCAGCCCCGGTTACACACAAAATGAGTCGACGGCGTGCCTCGGGTTTGGCTCGCGACCCCGGTTCCGGATCCGCATGCCCGGCCGGCGGCGGCGCCTGAAGGGCCTCTTCAGCAGGGTGGCTTACGGGTGCGATGAAACGATAACCCAGGCCGGCAAGAGTCTCGATGAAGCGCGGGGCATCGGCCGAGTCGCCCAATGCGGCTCGCAGCCTCTTCATCGCGGCGTTCAGGCTGTGTTCAAAGTCGACGTACGTGTCGGCAGGCCAGAGCCGCCGTTGCAACTCCTCGCGCGGCACCGGTTCGCCGCGACGCTCAAGCAGCATCGTCAGCACCTCGACAGGCTGGCCCCGCAGCTTCACACGTAAGCCATGCTTGCGCAGTTCTCCCGAGCCGGGCTGAAATTCGAACGGTCCGAAACGGCTTATCCCTAACGGGACGCTCGCTCTCGCCGTGATGCCATTTCCCATCCTTCCTACCCTTGGGAGCTGATTCTAACACTTTCCGAGTCTCCTCAAACCTCCACAAGACCATATGGGAACGTATCACCAGCGATGGCAAGTTCCGTCGATTCATGCCTTTGTCATTTCACCTGGATTTCTCCCCCAGAGCCTTGCCAAGCGGCGCCGGGTGCGCGATGCTGCCTCGACATGTGAAGGCCGCGAATGCGCCCGACTCCCAATCGGTGCGCGTCTCGCGAGCGATTCGCATATTTCAACACTTGGAGGAGAACGACCATGAAGTGTATCCCTAGCCTTTGCGCCTGGGCATTATTAGCGAGTATGGCCGCGAGCGGCATAGCGGCTGCCGATGAAATCAGCGATTGGAACCAGATGCTGCTGCAGGCGATGCTGACCAGCCCCGTAACCGCTGCTCCGCTTACCATGCGCCCCGCGGCCATCGTCGAAGCCGCGGTCTTCGATGCTGTAAATGGAATCGACCGGCGTTACATGCCGATCTACGTTCCGCCCGCGGCGCCCCCGGGAACATCCGCGCGAGCGGCGGCCGTTGAGGCCGCATATACGGCTCTAGTGAGCCTTTATCCCAACCAGAAACCCAAATTCGATCAGCAGCTCACAGCTTCTCTGGCGGCTATCACCGACACGACCGACGCAGTCAAGCAGGGATTGGCCTGGGGTCAGACAGTGGCGCAGGAGATTCTGGCGTGGCGCAGCCAGGACGGATTCTCGGACTCGGTTCCGGCGTACCTCGGGGGAACGCAGCCCGGCCAGTGGCGGCCAACGCCGCCGGCCATGGCGCAGGCACTCGCACCCAGTTGGCCACTACCGCCCCGTGGGTCATGCGCTCACCTTCGCAGTTCCGCACCGCCGGCCCGCCTGCCCTGACCAGCGATCAGTATCTGGCCGATTATAACGAGACCAAGAGCATGGGAAGTTCGACTAATTCCGGCCGAACCGGCGACCAGACTCTCTTTTCGAATTTCTGGCAGGCCGGCAATCCGCCCGATTATTTCGATCCGACAGTCCTCTCCCTCGCCGCGCAGCATCATTTTTCAATGGTGCAGACAGCCCGCCTCCTTGCGCTGGTCAATCTGGCGATGGCGGACGCGATCATCGGCTGCTGGGACGCCAAGTATACCTACGGCTCCTGGCGGCCGATCACGGCGATCCAACTGGCTGGCTCGGACGGCAATGACAATACCACGCCCGACTCGGCCTGGACTCCACTGATTACGACTCCGGCTTTTCCCGAATATCCTTCCGCGCACTCCTGCGTCAGTGGCGCGGCGGCCCAGATCCTGTCGCAAACGTTCGGCGAGGAAACGTCCTTCAGTGTCGGCTCAAGCGCAATGCCAGGAGTCACCCGCAGGTTCACCAACTTCTCCGCCGCTTTGGAAGAGATCAAGAACGCACGCGTATTCGGGGGCATCCATTTCCGGACGGCCTGCGTCGACGGGACCTCGCTTGGCATCTCGGTGGGAGATTATGTGATGGCGCATGCTCTGCTACCGATTGCAGGAGGCGCGCGCTAGTCCCCGGCAGCAGGGAGGCAGGACTCATTACTGTTTCCCGGCAGACTGGCGCCATTCTCTTGGAGGTCATGATGGCGGTTCCGCTGCGCTGCGCCGCGGCATGGACGCCGCACTTTATCAGCTCGACCATGGCCAGCGGCGCCGAGCGGCCCGAGCGCCGTATCTTTCTCCAAGATGGCCGGTTCGGCCTTCTTGAGTTCTACTGACCTTACTGAATCGCGATCGTGACGCCGGACTGGCTGGCGGCGCTCCCCACCGTCATCGTTACCGGAACCTTCATGCCGATCACGCCAGGCGGCAACTGGATGTTCACCTGGAGCACACCCTCCACTTCGAAGGGCGCAGCCCCCGCGTATAACACCGTGGCAGGCTGTCCGCCCACCGTGACGCTTACGGGGAGTACGGGTTGCGGCAGGCTGTCCGTGCCCACTACCATCCCGTCGATACCTGGTGGATTGGTTTGGCCGGCGCCGGTCGCGTATAGCACCATCGTGGAGCCGGCCGCCGCTGGGTTATCGATCGAGTTGACGTTGTAGTCCTGGTTCAACGCTGCCGCCTGTCCCCGCCCGAGCCGTCCGCGGCAAACAGCGCCGGCGTGGCATCCGTCACTGGGACCGACAGAGAGTTCGACATCTGTCCCGCATACTGCACCTGAACCTGCGTTACGTTGCTGACAGCGAACGGAACCACTGCACTCACCTGGCCCGGCGACGCGAAGATCATGGGCGCCGCTACGCTATCGAACAACACTTGCGTATTGCCCAGCAGCGTCGTCACATTTCCGTTGTTGTCCAGTTGCAAGCCGGTGGACCCCGTATCCGCCAGGTTCTGGCCGAAGATGGTCACAATGTCGCCAGGCGAAACCGCGCCCTGCGCATAACTGGCTGCATTCGATATCGCCGCGATCGCAGGAACGGGGTTCGTAGCACCCTGCCCTCCCAGCAGACCATACACCGTCACCGTGTTCGACCACGTCGGCACGTAGACTTTGCCGTTCACCACGGTCGGATTGGCGAACTTGGCAAAGGTGCCCAGAGAATCCTGCGCACCCGCGACCATATCGCTGTTCCACAATTCGTTGCTCAGGTTGGTGGCGTCATACGCATGAAGAGTGCCCGGAAGGTTTGCACTGCTGTGATCTCCGGTAGTTACCCACAGTACGCCTGTGCCGTCCTGTGTTCCGTTGGCGGAAATGCTCATACCTAGGTAAGGATTGTCCAGGGGCGTTCCGGAAGTGACGGAGGCAGGTGCGGCACTCAGAGCCCCACCATTTACTGGGTAACACCTCACATAGCCAAACAACTCAGGAAGGTACACATAGGTGACATTACCTTTATTCCAGATGGCGAAGTTGAAGATTCCGCCGACTTGCGTGGCCTGGAGTATCTGAGCGTTGCCGTTGACGCCCCTGCCCATGGCATCGCCGTTCACCAGGTATAGGCTGCCGTTCTTGTCTCCGCCCAACACCATATGTGTGCCGGGAAGCAGCGCTGCGCCCCCCGCCAGGTCCACGTCGTTATCGGATAAGTATTGCCAGTTCGACGGAGTGTACCAATCCTGAATGCCCAGTTTCCCGGAGAACTTCAGAAAGGTCTCCGAAAAGTTATTAACTCCGTCGTAATCCCCGTTCCCGGATATGGCATAAATACTACCGGCGTCGTCGGCGGCCAACCCACGGCCGGATTGCCAGATCGCGCCACCCACTCCAGTGAGTGTGTCGTTGAAAACTGCCGGCGCCTGGCGCAAATTGGAGGCGTTATAACCGAACAACCAGCCATGCCACGGCCCTGAATCGGCATGCGAGCCGAAGCTTAGGTAAACCGATCCGTTGGCCAGCAGCAGCCCAGGGCGCTGAATCTCCCATGCAGGATCGAAGGCAATAGTTCCATTATCTGAGCCCGCTCCCAGGCCGGCTACTTTCGCGGTAATGGTAACCGGGCCGTTCATCACTTCCTTCCCGGTTGTGATGTCGAGCGCATGCAATTGAAAACTGGGCGCCGAGCCCTGCATGGTCTCCGCCACTACGTAGAGCACTCCCGCCTGCGGGTCGATAGCGCCGGTGCTCAGGATCCCAATCTCCGGCGCCACGTCGAAGAAGTTATCGAATAGGGTATTTGGCACTGAAGGTCCCAAATTGACCTGCCACAACAGTATGGGCGAAGCTACAGAATCGGCATCATAGGCGAAGACACTATTATGCTGCGTAGATATATAAAGTACGTTGTGAGTGCCTTGGCCCGGGATAACTACACCGCTAACGTAAAGCGGTTGGGCATAAACCTGACCATCCACGGGCAAATTGCCCACCTTACCGAAATTGCCCGGCGCAACATTCGCCGCGGTAAGTGTACTCTCCTGTAGATTCGCGTTCGATCTATCGTTCGAATAATTATCGGTAACGACATTGACTTGCGCCGTTGAGAATGCAGAGAAGCTCGCAAGATATACAGCAACAACACCAGGGCGCGTCATGATGAGTATTCTTCGATACAGAGCAGCATTCCCTGCCCATCTACTACTGCTTTTACAAACACCCTCGTTTCAAAAATGTTGCACGTCGGCACCCAAACAGAATTCTGAATCCGAATAGCTAATTTGGGAGTCTAAGCGAAAGATGTGGCCGAGCCGCAACTGTAAGGGAGTCGGTGCTACTTTAGAGTGGGGCTGAAACCACCAGCCCGATATGACTCGAGCAGAGCGCCCTCGGCAGGACCATACAACGGAGCGCGGCAATGGCTGCCACTCTCCATCTCCACCAGCATTCGGAACCGCTCCAGCAGCATCTGGCTCTGGTACACGCCACCGATGTACGCTACTTCCACCACTTCACCCGGTTGCCAAAGCTGCCTTCGCACCGCGGCCGCGAGCATCGCAAGCTGCATGGCGCCGCCATTCAGAATCTCCAGCGCTACGCCATCGCCATTCATCGCCGCCTCGTCCACCCGCGCCGCCAGAGTCGCTACCCGCGACCGCGGCCATTCGTCGGTATAAAACCGATGCAGCGCATGATTGGCATCGCGCGACTCGGTAGCCGCGAGCAGCGTCTCCCGCAGCGAAGTGGGCGGCCCCCAGCCTTCCTCCATCCTTAACGCGGCCCGCAAGGCCTGCCGCGCAATGTCGAATGCCCCGCCTTCATCGCCGAAAATGTAACCCCATCCCCCGGCGCGCGCCGTGCGACCCTCGGCATTTCTGCCGAACGCGATCGAGCCGGTCCCCGCGATGACGATGATTCCCTGCCCTGAAGCAGTGGCTCCGGCGAGCGCCGTCACCGCATCGGTGGTCACCACCAGCCGCTCAGTCCGCAGGATTCGCGCCAGAATCTCGCTGCTTATCGTCCGGTCCGCCGCTCATGCCAAAGCAGGCAGCTTCGAATTCCACGGTGGACGCATCCAGGCCCGCCCGGGCGCACGCAGCCGAGACGCTCCCGGCCACTGCGCGCTCCAGTTTGCCGCGCCCTTCGAGAGCGCCCGCATGGTTGCACGGACCGGCCTCGCCTTGCACCCAGAATCCGTCCGGTCTCATCGCCGATCAGCGCGGTGGTGCCCGATTGGCCGCCGTCCACTCCCAGGAAGAGCTTCATGGTAATCGTAAAAGCCTCGCTTCTTTCGCCTGCCCTGCCAGTTTGACGCCCCACAGGTCGGGATTGCGCCGCAGATCTTCGGTGACGGCCTCGTCTTCGAAAGCCAGAATGTAGTCGATGCCGCGCCGCTTGAGCTCCTGCGCCGCCGCGCGCCGCAGTCCGAGTGGCGCCGGAGCGTCGTAAATCTGCGGCGCATCGGAAAGCGGTTTCCACACGCCGGCGGCATCCTCGCCTTCCAGCCTCAGGTGAAGTCCTGGCTGGTCGGGCGCAGACTCGATGAGCAACGAATCGGCCTGTTCGTCGCGATGGAAATCGACTTGGACGTACATCCCCGGCCGCAGTGTTTCCCCCGACCGCCACATCGTGATGGGGCTATTGTCGAACGCGTCCTGAATTCCCCAGGGATAGGGATCCGCAGTCAACCGCCACGCCGCGTCCCGATTCAATTCGCGAACGCCATCGAACAAGCGCAGCTCGTGGATGTTCCACAGATCTCCTGCCGGCGCAGTCTGAACCAGGCGGACGGCGCGCAACGTCTGTTTGGGAAATGCGAAACGCACACGCCAGGTCGGCATCATCTGCGGGTCCCAGGCGGTCTGCAGGATCAGCCCGCTGATCTGATTTCCCGTGGACTGCCATCCCACCAGCAGGCGGCGCGACGTGTAAGCCGCCGGAATGTCGCGATAGATGAAGATGGTGGACCCGGGCGGCGTTGTCTCGATCATACGTTCCACATCGTTATAGATCAGGTGAGAGCTGAGATATTCCGATTCCGGTTTGAGGCGCAAGGCTTCCCGGTACGGCACCTTCCACAATCGCCATGCGTTTGGCACGGTGTATTTAGGAATCATGGGCGGCCAAGAAAGCACGGCGTGTAGCACGGCAATCGCAATAGCCAGCGACGGAATCGAAGTCAGCACCAGCATCAGAGCCAGCGCCAGAAATGGCAACGGCGGAATCAGGAAGCGCGTCCCGATGTTGCTGAAGTAATTGGCGCCGAACACCAGGGCGGCCAACAGCAGGTGGCGACCCTCGCCCTTCCGCAGAGCGAGCAGCGCCAGCGGTGTGAGCAGGAAGACCGGGCCCAACACGCCATTCAGGCCGCCGTGAACCGTCACCTGCATTGGAACTTGCCAGCGTGAGGTGAGATCGTACATCTGCAGATCGTGACGATATCCCGTTTCAAAATAATAGTTTATGTAAGGGTTTCGAAAGATATTGTTATAGAAAGGCGCGAGAGGATTATGAACCCACAGCCAGTTGCGCATAAGCCAGGGAACAATCATTCCAGCCGCCGGCAGCGCCACGCGGACTAAGTCCTTGATCCGTCGGCCCTTCCAACCCACCAGGACCAAAGCATACGGAACTCCCACCCAAGCCGTGTATTTGGCTGCAAACCCGAATCCCGCCACCAGCCCGATTACCCAAAGTAGGCGCGGTGCCCGCTCGCTGTCCCAAATACGCAGCAGATAGAAAAGCGTGAACCCGATTGCCGCCACCGCCACATCGTTGTACGCGCTGCTGCCGTCGATCCCCACCACTGGGCTGGCGAACACCAGCAACGCGCCGCACGCTCCGGCCAGCGGAATCCCGGAGCGCCGTCCGTAACTCAACATCTGCCACGTCAACGCCAGCAGAAACGCGAAGTGCACCATAGCTGCCGCCGAGTGCCGCCCGAAAGTGTACGCAAACAGGAACAGCATCTCCACGCCCTGCGACAGCGTGGCGTACATGCTCCAGGTGATGGGGTGAAATCCGTGCCAACGGAAATACTGGCCGACTACGGTGAGATGGTATCCCGCGCCGTCGGGGCTGGTCTCCGGCGCCATCGCACTGAAGAAATACAAGATGAAGAACAGCGCGAAGAAGAGAGTCAGGATACGGTATGGCGGCTGGATTTCCAGTTTGCGAAAATCGCCGCGGCGCAACCATAGGCAAGCAAGCCCCGCCGCGCCCACAACGAGGAAGACTGCGGGATACGCCAGGCCCAGGCAGCACAGCGCAAAGACCGAGATGCTGAGGAGCGCAGCCCCGGCAACGAATCGAATGCCGGGATCGCGCGTGTTGGAGTTCAATGCCGCCGATCCAAATCCGAGCGAGGAGGCCGCAGTCAGCGCTGCGCCAAACACAATCGAAAGGGCCTGCACGCCTACTCCGCGAACCCCGCGCGCGACAAAACGAATCCGAGCTTTTCGGCAGTAGCAGTCCTATCGGGATCGAGGGCCACCACGTTGATACCCGGTTTGTGCAGCAGCGCGTCCGGCACACGCTGCGCGAAACGATAGTCGCCCGCATGATCGCAACGCACAGAATCGAAGGGCTTGCCGTTGATGGCGATGGCCAGTGTCACAGGCCCCGTCTCGTGAAACGTGCCTTCGGGCAGGGTGAAATCCATCGTGAAGTTCAGGGGACCCGAGCCGGGCAGAGTAAAGCGCAATACGGGATGGTCATGCGCCCACCGCCACGTGCCTTCGCTGTGCTCTCGAAAGCCCTGCACGATGTACGAATCCGCCGCGGGATCGTTCATCATCACGAAGTGGGCGGAGGTGAGGCCGGTGCGTTGCGCGGGTGGGGAAAAAGAAACGGGCAGGCTATGGCAGCCTGCCCAGAGGAGGTTAGTTAACGCGATTGCAATCAAGACTGCCGGCGGACGGGCCACCGGCTTATCTTAGCTCTTCTTCGCAGCCGGATGCTCTACTTGCAGATTGTTGACCACCGTGCCGAACGACATGCTGGTGTTGGCCCGCATACCCGCCACCTGCTTTTCCAAATCGTTGTTGACCCAGCCAGTCAGCGTCACGTGTCCGTTTTCCACCACAATGTGGATGGGCGGTAACGCCATGTTGCGGTACTGGAGAAATACCGGGTCGCCATAAATCGAGCGAGCGATCTGGATGCGGAGTCGCTTGTCGAAATCGGACAGCGGCAGCACCTTGATCTGATCGGCAACGCTGGTCACACCGGGCGCTTTTTGCACGATCTTCTCGATGTCCGATTTCTTCCACGGCTCGGTGACGGCACCGAGGAGTTGGACTTGTCCGTTGGATACGCGGAAGCTCACATCGTCCCAGATCGAATAGTAGGGATACATCACAACTTCGTGGCGGACGCTTTTGGCGACGGCGTCATCGCCTTGCGGAACATCGCCAGTCTTGTTTTTGTCGGCCGCGCCGGCAACTCCCGCGCCAGCCAATAGAACAACTGCCATCAGAGCCTGTCCCAGAACCGTTCGCTTCATATGCTTGGTCGTCCTCTCTGCCTAATTGGACGTAAGGAAGGCCTTGACGCATGTAAAGAGTCGTAAAGGAGACGTTAGGGTCGGTTTAACAGGCCGTAGACGTCAACTTCGCTTTTGGCATCCACGTAAACGCGGCCGCTGACCACCGTTGGGACGCTAAAACGAACGGTCAGGCCGGCACGGTCGCGAGCGCTGTTCTCTTCCGTGTTGTAAAGCTCACGCTTCACATTGGCAGCATCGAAGGCGAACAGGATGGCGGGTTTGTCGGCGCCATTCCAGGTCTTACTCTCCACCAGCCACAGGACTCCGTTGCGGGTGCCGTTGGCCGAGATCACCGGATTGGCGCCGGCGTTGGGAAAGCGCTGCTCGCCGCTCTTCACCGTTTCCATATTGAGCCGACCGTTTTCCAACGCAAAATCGCGCAGGTTCTCGCTCGAAGGCAGCAGGTAGACATGGCTGTTCCAATACGCCACCGCGGCATAAATGCCATCGCGGAAGCGGATGGTTTGCACAGCGTGGCTGTCGTCGCCTTCATGGAACTTGCCCATACGGTCGCGATCCAGAACGTACAAGACACCGTTCTTCCCGCCCACCAGCAACAAGTGCCGATGATCGCCGGGCTGCTCGGGCAGGACTACAGGGCCGCCCGAACCCAGGTCGGCATCGTGCGCATTCATTTCCTTCTCATCATGCGGCGTGAAGTAGTCGCGCACGACCAGGCCACTCGGACCGAGAGCCAGCTTGAGGGCGCTGTCGCCATAATCGTTCCCGCCCATCGCGACAGTGAACTTGCCGTTGCCGGTGGCGACGTAAACGTTGCCCTCGGAATCGGCGGCCGGTCCGTCATCGCTCTGCCAGATACCGCTCTCCGCGGAGACAGGGGACGTGTTGAAGACGCCGCTCTGCGTGAGCTTCTGCGCATCGTAGGCCATCACCCATCCGTGATACGGACCCACATCGCATGACGATCCCCAGGTGAGATACACCTGACCTTTCGCAAGCAATAGCGCGGCCCGCGGCAACTCGCGCAGTGCATCGAAGCCCGACGCCTTGATGGCCACTGGACCGCCGAACTTCTCCGCGCCAGTGGTGATCGCGAGGGCATGTAGTTTCTGGACGTATGCGCCATCCTCCACCGTTCGCGCCAGCACATAGATAGTGCCTGTGGGAAGGTCGATCACCGGGGTCGGGGTGATGCCGATTTCCGGACGCACGAAGGGGCAACGCACCTGATGCGCGGGAACGGTGGTGATTCCCTGCCCCACGAAACTCGCATGCCACAGCGGAGTCGCGGGATTGTTGGCGGCATCGAAGGCGTAGACGCTATTGTGCTCGGTGGCGATATAGATGACGTCATGCACGCCCTTGCCAGGGACCTCGACGCCGGGGACGAAGAGCGGTTGCGCATAGACGTCGCCATCCACTTTGTAAGAGAAGATCTTGCCGAATTGGCGCGAATTCACGCTTGCCGGAGTGAGCACCGTCTCGTGAACGGTGGCGTTGGTGCGGGCGTTATCGTACTGCGAAGTTAAGACTTGCGCGTGCAGCCCGGCAAACGTGGCAAAAATCAACAAAATGGGGTCAGACGCCATTATGCGGTTAAACGCCACGGACGGCCACCACCGTGACATCGTCGCTCCGGGAGCTTCCGCTAAAATGGTTGACTTTGTCAACTATCCCCTGCACAAGAGACGCTGCGGGCTCGAATTGGTGTGCGCGAATGGCTTCGACCAGGCGCTGCTCGCCGAACTCTTCGACGCCATCGATGCCGGCTTCGGTGACTCCATCGGAGTACAACACCAGTGTGTCGCCGGGATGTATCGTGACTTCGGCTTCGCTGCAGCGCCACTGCCGGAATGCTCCGAGCATCGTCGCGGTTGGTTCCAGGCGAATCACTTCGCCCCACGGCCGCAATAACAGCGGAGCCACTTGGCCGCAATTCACGTAGCGCAGCTTACGCGTCCGATCGTCATAAAGTCCGAAGAAGAGCGTGGCGAATCGCTCGGCGGCAGTGGAATCGAAGAAGTGCGAGTTCACCATTCGCAGCAGCGTGGCGGGCTGTTGCAGTGCTGCCGCCGTCTGACTGCGGAAAACCGCTTGCAGGTTGGCCATCAGCAGCGCGGCCGGAACACCCTTGCCTGACACATCGCCGAGCACGAAGGCGAGGCCCTGCTCTCCGGTCTCCAGGAAATCGTAATAGTCGCCGCCGACTTCGCGCGCGGCGACACAGTGACCGGCATAGTCGATGGACTTGAGGCGGTGCACCTGGCGCGGGAAGAGCTTCTGCTGCACATTGGCAGCGATTTCGAGCTCGGAGCGCCGCCGGCGATCGCTCTCTGCCTGTTTGCGAATCACGCTGATTACGCGGTCGTTGTCCCAGGGCTTCTGGATGAAATCGCAAGCGCCGCGGCGCATCGCTTCCACGGCAAGATCGACGCTGCCCCACGCGGTCATCACCACTACAGGAGTAGCATTACCCTGTGCATCGAGACTGGCAAGGAGGTCGAGACCCTCTTCGCCCGACGTGGTGTCGCGTGTGTAATTGAGGTCGGCCAGGATGAGATCGAACGTTTCCGAGCGCGCGGTCCGCAGCAAAGCATGCGGCGAATCTACCGTAACGGCCTGATAGCCCTGCCCCTTCAAGAGCAACCGCAAGGCTTCCAGGACGTCCGATTGATCGTCGCAGACTAAGACCCGAAACGGTTTAGCCTGCGCTACCGCTGCACTCGGAGATTCCATTACGGACATCCACATATTTGACGCTTGAATTGCATGTTTGTTGCCTCGTCAATCTCTTATTTTGTCAGAGGCTTGCGCAGAATGGTACTGTCCGCTTGTGGGACGAGCTGTTCGGGCGCGGTGTTGCGTTCGCTGCTAACATAGAAGTAACCCCTAAAATGGATCCGCAAAACGTAGATCTGAAGCAGACAATCAATCTGCCTAAAACCGATTTCTCGATGAAGGCCAACCTGCCGACGGCCGAGCCCAAGATGGTGGAACGGTGGGAGAAAGAGAACCTTTACGGGGCGATTCGTGCGTCGCGGGCCGGCCAGCCTACCTATATTCTGCACGATGGTCCGCCGTACGCCAACGGGCCGATTCACCTGGGCACTGCGTTCAACAAGATCCTGAAGGATTTCATCGTCAAATCGAAGACCATGGCGGGCTTCGATTCGCCGTACGTTCCGGGCTGGGATTGCCACGGCTTGCCCATCGAAATCAAAGTGGATAGCGACCTGGGCGGCAAGAAGGCGCACATGTCAGTGGTGCAGATTCGGCAAGCCTGCCGGAAGTACGCGGAGAAGTATATCGACCTGCAGCGCAAGGGCTTCAAGCGTCTCGGTGTGTTGGGCCAGTGGGGCGATCCGTATCTCACGATGAGCGCGGAGTACGAGTCGGTGATCGCGGGCGCGTTCGTGGAATTCCTGGATCGCGGATATGTCTACAAGGGCCTCAAACCAGTGCACTGGTGCATCAAGGACCGCACCGCGCTGGCCGAAGCCGAAGTGGAATACGCCGACCACACCAGCCCCTCCATTTGGGTTCGTTTCGCTCTTTTGTCCGATCCCGCGAAGCTGGATGGCTCGCTCGCCGGACGCCGCGTTTACGGGCTGATCTGGACCACCACTCCGTGGACCATGCCGGCCAACATGGCCATCGCGTACAACCCGAAATACACCTACGCTGCGGTGGACGTGGCTGGCGACCTGTACATCGTGGCTGCGGACCTGGTGAAGGTCACGGCCGAGAAGGTGGGCTGGACCGATTACAAAGTGGCTGCAACCTTCCCCGGCACGGCGCTGGAACGCCTGGTCTTCCACCATCCGTTTCTGGCCCGCGAGTCGCTGGGCATTCTCGCCGATCACGTGACGCTCGAACAGGGCACTGGCGCGGTTCACACGGCCCCCGGCCACGGCCAGGAAGACTATGTGAGCGGACGCCAGTACGGCCTCGAAGTGTACTGTCCGGTGGACGCCGCCGGCCGTTTCTTCCACGCCAACGGCGCGGCGGGAACGCTTCCCGAAGTCCTTATCGGCAAAACGGTGTGGGAAGCCAATCCCATCGTCATCGAGTTGCTGAAGGAAGCCGGAGCGCTGGTTGGTATGGAAAAGGTGGCACACTCTTACCCGCACTGCTGGCGCTGCCACAACCCGGTGATCTTCCGCGCCACCGAACAGTGGTTCATCGGGATGGACCTCAAGAATTTCCGGCAGGATGCGCTACGTGCCATTTCGCAAGTGAAGTGGAAGCCCACCTGGGGCGAAGAACGGATCTCCAACATGGTGGCCACGCGCCCTGACTGGTGCATCTCGCGCCAGCGCGTTTGGGGCGTGCCGATCACAGTGTTCTATTGCGAAGCCTGCCGCGAGCCAATCACGGACCGTAAGCTGCTGGACCCCATCGTGGAGTTGTTCAAGCGGCACACCGCGGACGTTTGGTATGAGCGCAGCGCTGCGGAACTGCTGCCCGCCGGCATGAAGTGCCCCAAGTGCGGCGGCGGCGATTTCGCGAAGGAGACCGACATTCTGGATGTGTGGTTCGATTCCGGATCGAGCCATCTGGCCGTGCTGAACGACCGTTTCGGCCTGTCCTGGCCCTCCGATATGTACATGGAAGGCGGCGACCAGTACCGCGGCTGGTTCCACAGTTCCCTGCTGATCGGCACGGGCATCAAGGGCAGTTCGCCCTATCGCGCGTGCGCACTCAATGGCTGGGTTTTGGATGGCGAAGGCAAGGCGATGCACAAATCGTTGGGCAACGCCATTGAGCCCGAGACCGTGATCAAGAACTCGGGCGCTGAGATTCTGCGACTGTGGTCGGCGTCGGTGGATTTCAGCGAGGACGTGCGCTTTTCGGAGACCATTCAAACGCGGTTGACCGACGCCTATCGCAAGCTGCGCAACACATTCCGGTACATGCTCGGGAACCTGTCGGATTTCGATGCGCAAACGGACACTGTGCCCGCGGCCGAACTGACGGAGTTGGACCACTGGATCCTGTTCCGCGCCGACGACCTGGTGCAACGGTGCCGCGGGTGGTACGACAGCTTCGAATTTCATAAGGTCTACCACACGGTCTACGCTTTCGCGACAGTGGACCTGAGCGCGATCTACTTCGATGTGCTGAAGGACCGGCTCTACACGACCGCTACGAAATCGAAGGCGCGGCGAAGCGCGCAGACTGCGCTCGATCGCTTGCTGGATGCACTGGTACGGCTGCTGGCGCCCATCATGAGCTTCACCGCCGAAGAGGTGTGGGGCCACATGAAGCGCGAAGGCAGCGTCCACGTGGCGCACTTCCCCGATGCCGGCGAACTGGTGCGAGGGCTCGACGAGGCCGCTAAGAAACGCGTCGCCAATTGGGACCGTCTTATGGAAGTAAGGGGCGATGTGTTGAAGAGCCTCGATACGGCACGCAATGAGAAGCTGATCGGAGCGCCGCTGGAGGCGCGCGTGCGGCTCTCGGCGAACGGCGATCTTTACCCGCTACTGGAACAGTACGCCGGAGAATTGCCGGCGCTATTCATCGTTTCGCAGGTAGCCCTGAATCGGACAGATGCCGCCGGACTGCAGGTAGGAGTGGAGCGCGCGGAAGGCGCCAAGTGCGAGCGCTGCTGGAAGTACACTACGGATGTCGGGTCGTCGGAAAAGTATCCCACGATCTGTGGCGCATGCGCGGACGCGGTTGACGAGACTCTCAATGGCTGATTTTCGGTGGAAGGCGTACGGCTTGGCGGCGCTGGTATTCGCGCTGGATCGAATCACCAAGTGGATCATCGAGTCGAAGGTTTCGTTCACCGACACATACAAAGTGATTCCCGGCTTTTTCGACATCGTGAACTCGCAGAATCGCGGTGTGGCGTTCGGCATAATGAATGACTCCACGTCGGAGTGGCGGACTACGCTGCTTGTGGTCGCTGCCATCGCGGCCGTGGTGGCGGTGAGCGTGGTGTTGTGGAGGGCGCACAACCCGGAACGGCTATTCGTGTGGGGGCTGGCGCTCATTTTGGGCGGCGCAGTGGGCAACGTGTTTGACCGGATGGTGTGGGGCCGGGTCACGGATTTCCTGGTGTTCTACATCCGCGAATACCAGTGGCCGGCATTCAACGTGGCCGATTCGGCGATTGTGGTGGGCAGCGGACTGCTGCTGATCGATCAGTTCCGGCCCAAGCGGCAGGCGGCGAATGTTTCCTAAGCTCTTTCACATCCCAGTTCTGGATTCGGATCTGCACACTTACGGCGTGCTGGTGGCGCTGGCATTCCTGGTCGCGCTGTGGCTGGTGGGGAGACTGGCCAAGGAGAACGGTCTCAAGCCGGACGACGTTACCAACCTGGGACTTTACTGCGCGCTCTCTGCGATTGCCGGGGCGAAGGTGATGATGTTCCTGGTGGATGCGCGCTACTACGCAGGGCATCCCCGCGAGATCCTCTCGATGGAATCGCTGCAAGCCGGCGGCGTATTTTATGGAGGGCTGATCGCGGCGCTGGCGGTCTCGTGGTGGTACATGCGGAAGACCCATCTGCCGCTGTTCCAGACCGCCGATATCTTCGCGCCGGCGATCGCGCTAGGACACGGTATTGGCCGCATCGGGTGCTTTGCGGCCGGATGCTGCTGGGGCGGTCAGTGCGACCGTCCGTGGGCGGTGACTTTCACCAGCGAAGAGGCGCACAACCGCGTGGGCGTGCCGCTCGGTGTGCCGTTGCATCCTACGCAGCTATATGAAGCGATCGGGGAGTTTGTGATTTTCGGGATTCTGTATTGGAAGATTCGGAAGGCGCACGCTCCGGGAGCGATTATCAGTCTGTACCTGATGCTCTACTCGTCGCTTCGGTTCGTGGTGGAGTTTTTCCGATATCACGAGCAGGGCAATCTGTTCAACGGTCCTCTGGATACGTCGCAGTGGATTTCGATTGTGCTGTTCGGAATGGGCGCCGCTTACTTCCTTCGGCAGCGAGTGCGCAAGCCTGCAGCGGCGGTCTGATCGCCAATGTCGATTCCGTACTACCACATCGATTCCTTCGCGAGCGAACTCTTCGCGGGGAATCCCGCCGGTGTGTGCTTCCTTCCGACGTTTCCCGTCGATGCCGTCATGCAGAAAATCGCAGCGGAGAACCGTCATAGCGAAACTGCTTTTGTGGTTGCGCGCGATGATGGCGATTTCGACCTGCGTTGGTTTACTCCGATAGTGGAGGATGAGCTGTGCGGGCATGCAACCTTGGCGTCGGCGTATTCTCTTTCGTTGCGCGGTCATGACACCTGGCCGGTTCGCTTTCATACTGTCAGTGGCTTATTGACGGTCAACCGTGATGGCGAAGGGTTTGAGATGGAGTTCCCCGCATGGCGAGCGGCGCCGTGTGAAGTCCCGACCGGGTTGCTCGACGCGCTGGGACTGGAAACCGCGGAAGTCCTGCGCGATCCCCGCGACTTTCTCATTGTCGTGAAGCACGCCGAGGTAGTGAAAGAACTCCAGCCCAACATGGCGGAGTTGGCCAAAATCTCGATGGGCCGCGGCGGAGCCATCATTACAGCGGCCGGACAGAATGACGTCGATTACGTCTGCCGGTTCTTCGCTCCGTCCGAGGGGATCGACGAAGATCCTGCCACCGGATCGATTCACTGCTCATTGGTTCCCTACTGGGCAGAGCGCACCGGCAAGCACTCCTTTCGGGTTCAGCAACTCAGTTCCCGTGGCGCCCGAATGTGGTGCAGGCTAGCCGGCGACCGCGTCAAGATCGCGGGTGAAGCGAAGCTCTATCTACAAGGGACGATCAACATTTGACCCAGCGTATTTCTCACTGGCAAAGGGCCTCGATTACTCCTCTCCAGCCCATCCAGGATGGGTATCGCTCACTCAGCGATTACTCAAGAATAAGTCCATCTGAATCCGTGGCTGATTATTTTGGGCCGCGGATGGACACGGATTCACACGGATAGGAACAAGACTAAGCGATTGGCACGCTCCCGCCAGAACGTCATTCCCCGGAATAAGCTCAAGTCTGGGTGGAGAACAGATTTCCAAGAGGACTATCCGACGCGCTTACTAAACTCACCGAGGAAAATGCGCAGCTCGTCCCGAACGCGCCGAAACAGCTTAAGGCGTTCTTGCTCGGAGCCTGTGAGCGCTGCGGGGTCTACAAAATCGTGATGGAGCTTTTCAGCCCTACCGAAGAAGACCGGGCAGGACTCGCGGGCGTTGTCGCAGACGGTAATCACGTAGTCGAAGTGCTGCCCTTCGAATTCATCGACGTTTTTGGAACGGTGTCCGGAGATGTCAATACCCAATTCACGCATGACGGCAATTGCCTCTGGGCGCACGGAACTTGCCTTTGTGCCTGCGCTCTCCACATCGAATCGCTCGCCGGCATCATGCCGCAGTAGCCCTTCCGCCATCTGGCTGCGCGCGGAATTTCCGGTGCAGAGTATCAGAACCCGTTTCTTATTGCTCATAACTCGCCTTCTGTTCGACAGGATGAGAAACCACTACGGCGTCGGCATCCTTGTCCAGCGAGGGCGCCAGCCAGCGAAACAGGACCGTTGCCGCGGCCGCGCCGGCGACTTGCGCCGCGATAAAACCCGGCGCGTCCATGGGGCGGATTCCGGCGAAGGTGTCGCTGGCCGATCGCGCGAGAGTCACGACAGGATTCGCGAAGGAGGTTGACGCCGTGAACCAATAAGCCCCGGTGATGTAGGCCCCTACTGCGAACGGCACAGCGGGCGAGCGCAGGCGCGAACAGCCCCAGATCACGCAAAGCAACCCGAACGTCGCCACAAACTCACTGAACACTTGCGCGCCGCCCGCCCTGACATGCCGGGATGCGCTGAATACGGCCACACCGAACATCAGGTGCGCCGCCGCCACACCCGCGAAGGCTCCAATGAGCTGCGCAGCCAGGTATCCCGGAACCTCGCGCCATGGCAACCCTCCTTGCGATGCATCGGCCAGAGTCACGGCGGGATTGAAATGCGCGCCGGAAACCGGCCCGAAGGTGAGGATGAGTGTCACCAGCATCGCGCCGGTTGCAAGAGTATTGGCAAGCAACGCGATTGCCACATTTCCGCCCGCGAGCCGTTCACCCATGATGCCCGACCCGACGATAGTGGCTAGCAGAAAGCCGGTGCCGACCGCTTCGGCGATGATGCGCCGCGCCGGTGTCATGAATAGCGACCGGGAGAGCAGCAGGCGACGGGCTTCTTTGCGCGAACAAAAGCGCCCATGAATTTAGTCGCGAGTTTCGCCGCCATGGTTCCATAATTCTACGTTTATGGAAGTATGGAAGTCAAGATCGCCCGTAATTTTACGATCATTTCCTGGACATAGTTTGGACGAATGTCCAGACCGCAGCGGGCTCGGAAAATTCGAGTCTCCGGACTCATAACCCCAAAAAATACAGCCCGACTCCCTCGGCGAGAATCGCTGCCATTGTGAAGTTAATTTTGCGAGGGGCAATAACTAGTAAAGTTTACATCCGCATGCTCGCGACGCGCGGGCTCGCGTGTATTCTGGCCGCATCGGTGGGCCTGGTCATGTCCGGTCAACAAGGGGTGTCTCCTTCCGGCAGCGCTAATCGCACGGCGGAGGTTTTGTCCGGCTCTTTGCCGAGCGCCACCACGATTCGCGTGCATTCGGACCTGGTGCTGATTCCGGTGACGGTTACCGACGGCAACGGGAAAGTAGTCACCGGGCTGGATAAGGAGAGCTTCACGCTCTTCGAAGACCACGCGCAACAGGAGATTACGCACTTTGCCGCCGAGGACGCGCCGGCATCCATCGGCATCGTGTTCGATGCCAGCGACAGCATGGAGCCGAAGCTTCGAAAGGCGCGCGAGGCGGTGAATGCAATCCTCAGCAACGCCAATCCCGACGACGAATTCTTCCTGGTGCGCTTCAGCACAAGGGCCAAACTGGTGGCGCCTATGACGAACGACCCCGCTGATATTCGATCCGAGGTTCAGGCACTGCGCCTGGGTGGATCCACAGCCCTGCTGGACGGGGTGCGACTGGCGATGACGGAGATGCAGCATGCCAGACATTCGCGCAAAGCGATCATCATCATCTCGGACGGCGAAGACAATTCCAGCCGTTGGACTGTAAGCGAGTTGAAGTCAGCCGTGCGCGAACAGGACATTCTGATTTATGCGATCGGCATCACGGACCTGGAAGAGTCCCCCTACCTAAGGCCGCCGCGGCTGACCGGAGTGGCGTTGCTCGACGAAATCGCCGGTCAGACGGGTGGACGACTGTTCGAGGTCCACAAGGTGAAGCAGTTACCTGATATTGCAGCCAAGATCAGCGGCTGGCTGCGCAGGCAGTACGTGCTGGGTTACGTGCCCAATGTCACCCTGAAGGATGGGAGCTACCGGAAAGTGGATTTAAAGGTCGCCAGACCGAAGGGATATCCCAAGCTGCATGCTGTCTGGCGGCAGGGATACTACGCGCCGAAGGAATGATTGTTAGGCTTCGCTCGGCTTCACTGCGCAAGCTTGAATTCCAGGTTCCTCTCGTGGTTGAGTTTTACCGAGAGGTCGAGGTCGACCAGATCGAGACGTATCTGAACATGAGCGCCTTGGCGGGTCAGAAAGTGCAGCATCAACCCGTCGCTCCAATAGACGGTCGCAAAAAGAACAGTGTGGTCCTTCAGTGCGATGGAGTAGGCCGGCCCGCTTAGCTCGGTTTGGTCCGGGGCCGGTTTTG
The DNA here is from genome assembly GCA_963815475.1 of uncultured Solibacteraceae bacterium. Lineage (GTDB taxonomy): Bacteria > Acidobacteriota > Terriglobia > Bryobacterales > Bryobacteraceae > Sulfopaludibacter. The sequence continues at coordinate 7,607,695 of CAWFHD010000003.1, forward strand.
CGGCGGGTAAAGGCGCCGCTGCCGATTTCAGACGTTCGGTGATTACGCCGATCACCTGTGCGTTCGCTGCCGCCTGTTGGGCGGCAGCCAGGGAGGCCTCATAATCGTAGTCGAGTTTCGCCTGGCGCATGACGGAGAGCAGATTGTACTGGATTTGGCGCAAATCGGAAACCACAGGGTCGACAGGCGCGACCGAGCCCGGAGGCGGAGGACCGATGAAGCGATAGTTCTGCATCATCCAGGCGTCGTGTGGCTCGGATGCGTGCTCGTGGCACTCGTGATGCTTTGCCGTTAGCGTGTTCACCGACAGGCTCGCTGCTAACACTGCGTACGCAACAGCACAAATGCGCGTGTTCCCAGGCATTGGAAACCTCCCACTGATGAAGATGAGAATCCCCGGCGAGTCGGCGGAAAGAAAGTTAAGCCTTCCCTGGCCCCGCAATTGATTTTTTCGCCGACGCGGCAATCCCCGCGGCACGCAGTTTCGCAATCCGGCTAATGAGCTTCCCGGGAGCCGGTTTGGTTAGCGGGAAATGGATGGTCCCTTTTCGCAACTCATAGCCCCTGAGCTCATCCTCCAGTTCCTTGAAGAACGTTCCCGATGCGGCAAACAGGGAATAGTGTTCCTTGAAGCCCGCGAAGTACAGCATGGGTTTCCCATGCAGCTTGTATCCGGGCATTCCATAGCCGATGACCTCCACTGCTTCCGGAACGGCCTTCCGAATCGCGGCGCGCACTTTTTCCAGTTTTGGCCGCACCGCCTCGGGCTGCGCGGCAATGTACTCGTCGACCGACTGGGGAATGGTCTGCTTCATATCTTCATTCTATGTTTCGGCTTGCGGTTTTTCCTTGCGCTGGGAAGCCAGGATTTTCGGGCCTTGATGTAAAGTCACACCCGTTACTTGATACAATTGTCGCGAAAAGGAGTTTCGCGTTGTCTGAACCAAAAACTCGCAGGTTTTTCCTCGGAGCACTCACCGCCGCGTCTGCGGTTCGAGTGTGGGGCGCAAATGACAAGGTCAATGTCGGTATCGTGGGCCTGGGGGGCCGCGGCACTAGCCACCTCAATACTTATACCGGTTTGAGCGAGGCCCAGGTAGTCGGCCTCTGCGACGTCAACCAGGCCGCACGCGAAAAGGCCCAGGCAACGCTGGCGAGAAAGAACCTGGACAAAGCCAAGGAATTCGAAGATATGCGGCAGATGTTCGCCGACCCGAAGGTGGAGGCGGTTTCTGTTGCAACTCCGAACCATTGGCATGCGCTCTCCGCAATCTGGGCGATGAAGGCTGGCAAGGACGTCTACGGCGAAAAGCCCGCTTGCTACAACATCTACGAAGGCATGCGGATGATTCAGGTGCAGCGGGACACCAAGCGCATCATGCAGGTGGGCTCGCAGCATCGAAGCTGGCCGTTCAAGATCAAGGCGATCACGGCGCTGCAACAGGGTTTGGTCGGCAAGGTCTACATGGCCAAGGCGCTGTGCTATAAGCTGCGCCCGTCAATCGGCCACACGCCGGATAGCCCTACACCTGCGGGATTGAATTGGGATCTATTTCTGGGCGCGGCGCCGATGCGGCCCTTCAACGAAAAGCGCTTTGCGTACTACTGGCACTGGTTCTGGGATACAGGCAACGGCGACATTGGGAACCAGGGTGTGCACGAAACCGGTATTGCGCGCTGGGCGCTGGGCGATCCCATCTGGCCGAAGACGGTGATGGCGTTTGGCGGCAAGTTCGGAATCGACGACGACACAGAAACACCGAACACGCTCACGGCGGGCTACAGCTACGGTAATGAGCAACTGGTGGTCGAGGTGCGCGGCAGAATGACCAACGGCGAAGGCGTCCGGCAGGCGCGTGTGGTGACGGCTGGCCCTGCGGGAGGTGGACGTCGTGGACCGGGTGGCGGGCAGCGGCCCGAAGGCGCGGCTCCGGCAGCAGCGCCTCCGGAGGCTCCGGCGCCGACGCAAGTGGGACCGGCGAGCAATCCGCTCAACGTCGGTGTCGGCAACCTCTTCTATGGCAGCGAAGGCTGGGCCGCGATGAGCGACCAGGGATTCCAGGCGTACAAGGGCGACTCCAGCGAACTGATCATGGAGGAGCGGTCGGAGCGTGGCGCCGGCGATCCCACGGGCCTTCACATGCAGAATTTCCTGGCGTGTGTGAGATCGCGCCGTGAGCAGGATCTTCACGATCCAATCACCAACGCGGTGCCTAGCTCAGACCTCTGCCATCTGGCGAACATCAGCTACCGCGTGGGCCGCGCCCTGAAGATCGAGCCAGGCGCCACCCCGAAATTCACTGGTGACGCCGAGGCGAACAAGATGATCACACGCCCGGTTTATCGCAAGCCGTACGAAGTGTAAGCAGGGTTATGAAAACAGTTGGCGGGGGCATCCCGTCCCCGCCAACAAACACTACTGCGTGTCGCCGCTGGGCCCGTAGATGCCCGGCACCTTTGCTCCCATCGGCCGCAGATACGCCGAAAGCTGACCGCGATGATGCGCGCTGTGCTTGACCATGAGGGTCAGATACCCCACACCGGTTAACTGCATCATGCCGAAGAAGTCGATGACTTGGGCCAGTTGTTCCCCCGGGAGATTTCGGGCTCGCGCGATCGCAGCCGGCAGATTCTCGTCATACCAGACCAGCACGTCCTGCACGCTCTGGACGTTTTCCGGGCGTTTCGGCCCGGGGCCAAATTTACCACTGCAAACTCCATCGAGGAAAAACAGTTCGGTACTGGCGAGATGCCAGGCCAGATCCAGCGAGGTCATGCACTTGCCGCTTGGCGAATAACCTTCCTGTCCGGAAGGGACGGCGGCGATCACGCGCTTGGTGGGATCGCGTTCGTGCTCGTAGTCGGAGAGGATGAAATCGGCGATTACTTTGGCATTCTCGGCAGTCAGACTCATGTTGTTTCTCCTTTTAGAATTGCGGGCTGCGGTGGGATTTGGCTTGGGAGCTCGCAGCAAGGGTCAGTATATCTCAAGCCAGCAACTAATCCTGTCGAATTGCCGTGCGCGGATCGATTCTGGCCGCGCGGCTTGCGGGAATATAGCTTGCGGCCAGCATCACCACGCCTAGCAGAACGGCTACCGCCACGTACACTTCGGGATCGGTGGGCCGCACCTGAAACAGCAGGCTGGTGAGCAGACGCGTTCCGGCAACCGCGGCGGCCAGACCGACGATCAGCCCGATTCCTGCGAGTGCCAAGCCGCGACCAAGGACAAGGCGAAGCACAGCGCCCTTCGAGGCGCCTAATGCGATCCGGACGCCAATCTCCCCCGTGCGCTGCGCCACGAAATATGCCATTACCCCATAGACGCCGGCCATGGCAAGACACATCGCCAGACACGCGAAGACCGCCAGCAATAGAGTGCGAAATCGGGGCGCAGCTTCATGGTCTGAAAGCATGGCCTCCATCGTTGTGAACTTCATGGGGACATCCGCTGACCTTTCGTGCGCCAGCCTCCGCAAGGTCTCCGAAAACGCGGCAGGATCACTGGTGGTCCGCGCGATAATGCTCAAAGTCAGCCCGTTGAAACCATGCTGGCTGTAATTCATGTAGCACTCCGGCAGCGGCTCGCTCTCCGGGCCAAGTTGCCGGACATCGCCAACCACGCCGACAATCGTCATGCCTTTGAGAGTGTCGAAAGAGCAGAAGATGGTTCTGCCAAGCGGGTTCTGGTTGCCAAACGACTTCCGAACCAGCGCCTGATTCACTACAGCAACCAATGGCGCCTCCGGTGTATCGCCATCGCTGAAGTCGCGTCCCTTTGTAATGGGAGTTCCCAAAGCTGCAAACGTGCCCGGCGCCACGATGGAGAACACAGCCTCCGGGGCGCGAGTCCAATCCGGATTCGCCGGCAGCCGGTCGATAAAATAGCCGCCCGAGGAATCGATGGACCCGGGCGGCGCCATGGTGGCGCCGGCCGCCACTACGCCGGGGAGCCTGCCGATTTGAGAGAGAGTCTCCCGAAAGAACTGGCGCGCCCGCGGGGTAGCGGTCGCCAGCGAGCCAGGCACCGTGGCTCGCATCACCAGCGCATTCTCAGGATGAAACCCCAGTGGCACGTGGCGCAAGGCCGCCAGGCTCTTCATCAGGAGACCTGCTCCCGAAAGCAGCGCCACGGCCAGGGCGATTTCGGCCACCACCAACGCACTCCGCAGGCGGACCATTCCGCCGCCGCTCGCCGAAAGGCGCACCCCTCCTTGCTTCAACGCCTCACTCAATTCGACCTTGGATGCATACAGCGCGGGAACCAGCCCGAATAGCAGGCTGGTGACCACCGACACACCGAACGTGAAAGCTAGCACCCATCGGTCGATTCCGATTTCCGCAACCCGCGGCAGATCGGCTGGCGCTAGCACCACAAGCCCCCTCGACCCCAGATACGCGAACAGTAGCCCGATGACCCCCGCCGCCACCGAAAGCAGGAGGCTCTCCGTGATTAATTGGCGGACGATGCGCCGCCGGCTCGCTCCCAGCGCGGCGCGCAGTGCCACTTCGCGCGTTCTCGCCATCGCCTTCCCGAGCAACAGGGTTGCGGTATTGGCGCATGCAATCAGAAGCACCAGGGCCACGGCGCCGAACAACATATAAAGGGTCGGACGAACGTCGCGCACCATGTCGTCCTGCATCCGCCCCACGGCTACGCCCCAACCTTTGTTGGTGTCCGGATATTGAAGCTCGAGACGTTTGGCGATGAGTGACATCTCTGTTTGCGCGCGTTCGAGGGAGACGCCCGGTTTGAGCCGCGCCACAGCGAGGTAGTTCCGCGCGGCGGCGGGATCCGTTGTCGCACTCACCAAAAACCACAAGTCCGTCTTCTGCGGAAATCGGAAGTCCGGCGGCAGCACTCCCACGATCGTCCGCAATCCATAAACCTGGACGGTCTGGCCTAAGGCGCGCACGTCACCGCCATAGTGGCTCTGCCAATATCCGTAGCTGATCATCACAGCGCCGCTATTGCCCGGCTTCATCTCTTCGACGGTGGGGAAACGGCCGGCGATGGGCTGAACTCCGAAGACCTGGAAAAACTGCGGACTCGCGCCGGCCACGCGGGCATATTCCGCGTCGGCGCCGCGGATGGCCACCGTCTCCCGCTCGCCATAATATGCCATTGCCGCGAACGAGGAGCTCTGCTTCAGCCACTCCCGGACTTCGCGGTCCGAGACCTGCTTGGAAAGCGTAGTGACGGCCTGGCCGGCCGCGGAGAAATCGGACAGCGTTACAATACGCTCCGCATCCCGATAGGCTAGCGGCTTCAAAAGCACAGCATTCACCACACTGAAAACGGCAGTGTTGGCCCCCACGCCAAGCGCCATGATCACAACGCTGAGCGTGGCGAAGCCTGGACTTCGGCGCAGACTTCGGGCGGCATATCGCAGATCTCGCAAGAGATCCTCCACGAAATTCACGCGTCGCGCATCGCGGCTCTCCTCCTGAAACTGGAGCGCGCCTCCCATTTTGCGAACTGCCGAACGACGCGCTTCCTCCGGGGCCAGGCCCGCGGCCATGTCTTCTTCCACCAGTTGATCGAAATGAAAACGAAACTCGTCGTCCAGTTGACAGTCCAAGTCGCGGCGACGGAAGAGCGAAAGGAGCCGCAGCCGGATTTTGGCGAGCACGCGCATTTTACACCTCCTGAATAACCAGGTCGATCGCGGCCGAGAGTCGAGTCCAACTTGCCAGTTCCTTCTCCAATTGCCGGTGGCCGGGTCGAGTCAGCGAGTAGAATTTTGCCATACGCCCAGTCTCGGTTGGCCGCCACTCAGACTTGATCCAGCTTTGCTGCTCCAAGCGGTGGAGGGCCGGGTAGAGCGAGCCCTGCTGAATCTGGAGGGTTTCTTTGGAGACCTGCTGGATGCGCTTCGCTATAGCCCAACCGTGTTTGGGCTCGAGAGAAATGGTCTTCAGGATCAACAAATCGAGAGTTCCCTGGACGAGATCGGTCGGTCTAGCCATACACCTAGGTTATCAACAATTGTAGACGATCAGAGTATGGGCTTGGTTAGCCTGGCGGAGTTAGTCCCATTTCAGCGCGATTAAGGGATCGACGCGCGTGGCTCTTCGGGAGGGAATCCAACTTGCCAGCATCGCGATGGCCAGCCAGGCCAGGCAGGCAGCCGCAAAGGCGATTGGATCGCAGGGACTGAGGCCGTAGAGATAGCCTCTGAGCAGGCGGACTGTTGCCGCGCTTAGGGCGAGGCCGAGCACCACTCCAGCAGCGGTGATTCTCAGTCCGTGCGACAACACCATCCACTGCACGTCGCCCGGCGCCGCGCCTAAGGCCATGCGAACGCCAATCTCCCGCGTGCGCTGCGATACGGCGTAAGCCACCACTCCGTAGAGTCCGATGGCGGCCAGCAGGATAGCCAAGGCTCCGATGCCAGCTACCAGCGCGGCCCGCCACCTTAGTTCCCAGTATGAGAGCGCGTCGGCGTCTTCCAGGGTGGAGACCTCGTAAATCCTTAGTTTCGGACCCGCGCCCGCGGCTAGTTGCGTTAGCGGGTTTGACCACAGGAGCGGCTTGCCTTCGGTTTGGAGGATGAGCGCGAAAGTACTTGTCTTGCGATCCTGTTGGCGTGCTACATAATAGGCAGGTTCGGCCGCCACGTCGAGCGCGTATCGCGTGTCGCGCGCCACTCCAACCACTTGCAGAGGCGCGCGAGTCGCCGGCGTGCAGCCGATCCACAGCGTTTTGCCGAGCGCCTCTTCGCCGGCCCACCATGTGCGCGCCAATGTTTCGGATACCACGGTCTCGGGCGCGTCCGAAGCTCCCACGCTCCGTCCCTTCATGATCCGCACACCCATCATGGTGAAATAATTCGGTTCGACGGTGTTACTGGAGATGTGACGCGGCGGTTCGGTGGCCGACGTGGCGGCGCACGCTCCCGGCGCCGGTCCCAGCGATCCGCGCGCCAGTGTAGCGTCGCTCACTCCGGGAATGCGACGCGCCTGATCGAGCAGGCGTGTGAAGAGCGCCTCGGCCTCATGCGGCGTGTAGACGCGGGGAGATGCGAATAGATTCACCGACAGGCGATGATCTCGTGCGAAGCCGGGGTCGGCGGTCTGTGCGCGCTCAAGCGCACGCAGCATCAGGCCTGTGCCGATGAGCAGTGCCAGCGACAAAGCGACTTGAGCCAACGCATAGAATTCGCGCTGGCGGGACGTGCGCTGGCCGCCGCGCCTTGCAGGCTCTGGTTTACCGTGCGTTTGCTGCTTTCCACCGCGGCGGGCAGGCTGAACAGCAGCGCGCAGACAATACCGACCGTGCTGAGCAGCAGGGTGACTCTCCAATCCAAGCCCAATCCGATGCCTTGATACAGAGCGCCGGGAATCGAGGGGAGGGCCGCTTGGAGCGCGTGCCCGGTCCAGGCGCCGAAGAGGAGGCCAACGGTCACGCCTCCGGCCGCCAACACCATGCCCTCGGTGAGCGCTTCGCGGAAGACTCGCCCGCGGCCTGCGCCCAGGGCCTGCCGCACGGCAATCTCGCGCCGCCGAACGGAGGCCCGCCCCAGCAGCAGGTTCGCCACGTTGACGCACGCGATCAACAGCACCAGTCCGCACACCGCTGCTCCCATCGGCAACACTGCCTGCAGGTAGCGTTTTCCCGCCGTGCCTCCGAAGCCGGAAGCTGCGATCACTTGCAAGGGATCGTCGCGTTTGGATCGCCAGCGCGCATCCCAGACGCGCATTTCGGCGGCGGCTGCGGCGAGGCTCGAACCAGGCGTGAGGCGGCCGATCAGACCCACCTTCGGGTACCCTCCGAAGGTGGCGATCACACTGCTTTCGGGGATCCAGGCCTCCGCGAAGAGCGGCGGCATGTCTCCGCCGAAATTCTCCGGAGCCACTCCGATGATGCGAAAGGGGTGTTCCTCTACCATGATCTGCTTGCCCAGAACTCCCAGGTCGGCATGAAATCGCGATTGCCAGAGTCGATAACCGATTACAATCACCGGGGCGCCGGCGGGCAAGTCCTCATCGGGCGCGAACCAGCGTCCCAAAGCTGTGCGGAGCTGCAGCACGTGCGCATAGTTCGCCGACACGCTTCCGAAGCTGAGGAACAGGTTGAGGCGGTCGATATCGGCGGAACCTCCGAAACGGAAGACCGCGGCGGCTTCCATCGTACGCAGGCCGTTGCGCATTTCCAGATACTCCTGCCAGGTGCAGGCGGGGGCGCGCTCGCGAACCACTCGCAACACTCGTCCGGCGTCGGGCACGGGCAGACGCCGGAAGTACACGCTGTCGAAAAAGCTGAAGAGCGTAGCATTCACGCCCATCGCCAAACCCAGGCAGAGCATCGCAGTGACGGCGTATCCCGGATTGCGGCGCAGGTTGCGGATCGCCATACGCAGGTCCATCCGCAGATCGGGAAGCATTCGCCGGTGAGGTGAGATGCGGATCAGAAAACAGCTGAGGGCTTGCCGCCAGTAGGACCAGCCGGTCTCCCCTGCCTCGCATAGATCTCCGGTGACAGCGTCGGCATCGCGACCGCCGACCAGCCATCGGGCGAGTCGTTCCGCCAATGGCGCGCGGCGATCAGGCATTAGGCGCATATTTGTTCTATACACTAGAACAAATATCAAACGCAAGGAGAATTATAAGATACCGCGCAGGATGCCGCCTTCCGCTCGAATGGCCGCGCCGTTCGTCGCCGAAGAGAGCGGGCTCGAGAGGAACGCGACCATTGCTGCCACTTCATCCACCGTTTCGAAGCGACGCAGGAGAGAACCTGGGCGCGCGGTGGTAAAGAACTCCGCCTCAACTTGCTCTATGGTGGCACCCCTCGATTGCGCCATGTCCTTCACAAATCCTTCGACGCCCTCGGAGCGCGTTGGACCCACGAGCACCGAATTCACGGTCACTGGCGTACCCGCGCAGGTCTCGGCCAGTCCGCGGGCCAGTGCTACTTGCATGGTCTTGGTGACGCCGTAGTGAATCATCTCGACTGGAATGTGCACCGCGGATTCGCTGGAGATGAAAAGGATCCGGCCCCATCCAGCCTGCTTCATACGCGGGAGGTATTGACGGCTGAGGCGCACACCGCTGAGGAAATTAGTTTCGATCATCGAAAGCCAGTCGGCGTCCGTAAGCTCTTCGAACGGCTTGAGCGAATAAGTGCCGAGATTGTTCACCAGGATGTCGACTTGGGGAAATGTGCGAGTCACCGTGTCCGCGGCATCCGCTTTCGAGAGGTCGGCGGCGAAGGACACAAGCGCGGCCGCGGGATGCGCCGCTTGAATCTGCTTGATGGCATCCTGAACGCGCGCCGCTGTACGGCCGTTCACAATCACGCGGGCACCCTCGGCGGCCAATGCCTTGGCAATCCCAAATCCAATCCCGGCCGTGGAACCGCTAATCAGGGCGAGTTTTCCGTTCAACTGAAGATCCATACCGACATGGATGGTCGGCGGCTATCCTGGGATGCATGGCTGTGCGAAATGTGGAGGCCGAACTGGCCAGTTTAACCCCACTCCGGGAGGCCCCCTTGGGGGAAGCGGTCCCGACCCTTCGGAAGGCGATCGGCAACCGTGTGAATGTAGTGGCGGCGAAGGCCGCGAAGATCGCGGCGGAGCGGCAAATCCGTGAGTTGATCCCCGACCTACTGCGCGCCTTCGAACGTTTCTTCGAAAAGCCTGTTGAGCGCGACCCGCAATGCTGGGGCAAGAATGCGATCGCGAAGGCCCTGGTGGAGATGGAGCATCGCGAGTCGGCCACATTTCTGCGTGGCATCAAACACATTCAGATGGAGCCGGTGTGGCGCGGCGAGGAGGACACGGCATCCACGGTTCGCGGCACCTGCATCTTGGCGCTCGTGGCATGCAGCGATATCGCGCCGGAACGAACGCTGCGCTGCCTGGTGGACGCGCTGGTGGACAGGGCGCCGCCCGTGCGAATTGAGGCGGTCCGTGGATTAGCGCAGATGGATGGGGCGCTGCTGCTGAGGCTAAAGGCTCACGTGGGCGATGAGGAGTTGGACGTGGTCGGACAGGTGTTCGACAGCATTCTGGTGCTGGAGCGCGAGGAGGGGCTGGAGTTCGTCGCGCAGTTTCTCAGCGCCAAGAATGAGGCAGTTCGCGAGGAAGCTGCACTGGCGATGGGGTCGTCGCGATTGCCGGCGGCGGTGGGATTGTTACGCCGAGCGTGGGTGGCGACGAAAGAGGAAGTGCTGCTGCGTGCGATTAGCGCCTCGCGGCAGGACGACGCCATCGCGTTCCTGCTGGAGGTGGTGCTGGACGGCCGGCTCCGAGATGCGCAGGCGGCGTTGGCCGCGCTCGAACTCCACAAGGAGTCGGAAGAGATCTGGAACCAGGTGGAGGCGGCGAAAAAGGAACGCGGCGGCCTCACGCCCTAGTGTCGATGGAGCCTATTCTAGCGGCTTCGAACTTGGCAATCGCAGGTTCATGGCCGAGGATGTAGCCGAGTTCGTCGACTCCGTTCACCAGGCAGTGCTTGGAGAAGGCGTCAACGGGGAATTGCAGTTCGCGCCCCGACGGCGTGGTGAGCGTCTGTTTGGGCAGGTCGATCTTCACTACTGCGTCTGGCGCGGCAGCGAACAGTTCGGCGTGGACGTCGGACGGCACCACAATGGGCAGCAGCGAATTCTTGAGCGAGTTCTGTTTGAAGATGTCAGCGAACGAGGTGCTGATCACCGCGCGGAAACCGAACTGCGTGAGTGCCCAGGGTGCGTGCTCTCGCGAGGAGCCGCAGCCGAAATTGTCGCCGGCCAACAGCACCTGCGCTCCCGCAGCCTGGGGCTGATTGAGGACGAAATCGGGATTGGGATTACCCTGCGCGTCGTAGCGCCAGTCGTTGAAGAGCTGCTTGTCGAGACCCTGTTTCGACGTCGTCTTAAGAAACCGCGCCGGAATGATCTGGTCGGTGTCGACGTTGTTGATGGGCAGCCGCAGGTAGCGGCTTTCGAAATTGGTGAATGGCTTCATAGCAGTGTCCTCACGTCGGTGACTACGCCGGTCAGCGCGCTGGCGGCCGCTGTGAGCGGGCTCGCCAGGAAGGTCCGGCCGCCTTTGCCTTGACGACCTTCGAAATTGCGATTGCTGGTGGAGACGCTGTACTGGCCGGGCGAAAGCTGATCGCCATTCATCGCGATGCACATGGAGCAGCCGGGCTCGCGCCACTCGCAGCCGGCGGCGCGGAACAATTCGGGGAGCCCTTCGGCAATGGCCTGTCGTTTCACTTCCTGCGATCCGGGGACCACCATCACGCGGACTTTGGGATTCACTTTGCGGCCCTTCAACAGGCCGGCGGCCGTACGCAGATCGGAGATCCGCGAATTGGTGCAGCTTCCGATGAAGACCACATCGATGGGATGACCGACGAGGGGCTTGCCGCCTTCGAGTCCCATGTACCGGAGAGCCTTGGCAACGGAATCGCGCTGCATCGGGTCGGCAATCTGCGACGGGTCCGGCAACGCCGCGTTGATGGAGACTCCCATGCCCGGGTTGGTGCCGTAGGTGATCATGGGTTCGAGCGCGTCGGCGTCGATGGTAGCGGAACGGTCGTAAGTTGCGCCTTCGTCGGTGGGCAGTTGATTCCAACGGGCGATTGCGGCGTCCCACTCCGAGCCCTGGGGTGCGTGCGGACGGCCGCTCAGATATTGATATGTGGTGTCGTCGGGCGCGATCAGGCCGGCGCGTGCGCCGCCTTCGATCGACATATTGCACACCGTCATGCGCTCTTCCATGGAGAGCCGGCGGATGGCGCTGCCGGTGAATTCGAAGACACTGGCCGTGCCGCCGCCCACGCCGATTTGCGCGATCAGCGCCAGAATGATGTCCTTGGCGGAGACGCCGTTTTTCAGGGTTCCATCCACCTTCACCTGGAAGGTCTTCGACTTTCGTTGCAGCAGGCACTGCGATGCCAGCACATGCTCCACTTCGCTGGTGCCGATGCCGAAGGCGAGAGCGCCAAATGCGCCGTGAGTGGCGGTGTGGCTATCGCCGCAGACCACGGTCATGCCGGGCTGCGTCAATCCCAGTTCGGGGCCGATGACGTGGACGATGCCTTGCCGGTCGCTATGAATGCCGAGGCAGCGGATACCGAAATCCTTGCAATTGGTTTCAAGTTGCGCGAGTTGCTTGGCCGCAATCTCGTCCACGATTGGCAGGGAACGGTCGCTGGTGGGAATGCTGTGATCGGCCGTGGCGATGGTGAGATCGGGGCGGCGGACCTTTAAGCCGCGCTCGCGCAGACCGTCGAAGGCTTGGGGTGATGTTACCTCATGCACCAGGTGGAGATCGATGAACAGGAGCGTAGGAGCGCCGGACTGTTCATGAACGACATGGGAATCCCAGAGTTTTTCGATGATGGTTTGAGGCATAAAATTCGAAGTCAGGAGCCAGGAGACTCGGTTGTGTGCTATCTCCTGACCCCTGTTTCCCTTGGCTGGTTCAAGCCGGTAAGCCTGGGCTCAGCCAATTGCGGCACACACCGCTTGTCCCACTTGTTCCGTGGTGGCGGGCGTGCCTTTGGGTCTTAAATCCGCGGTAACCTGGCCGCTTTGGAGCACGGTTTCGATTGCCGTGTCGACCGCGGCCGCTTCCTCTTTGAGTCCGAAACTGTAGGCCAGCATGGCGGCCACCGAACCGATGGCTCCCAATGGGTTGGCTTTGTTTTGTCCCGCGATGTCGGGCGCGGAGCCGTGGACCGGCTCGTAGAGGCCCACCCAGGCTCCTGACGGACGTTTGTCCCCGATGGAGGCCGACGGCAACATACCGATGGAGCCGGCGAGCACCGCTCCTTCATCGCTGAGAATGTCGCCGAACATGTTCTCGGTCAGCACCACGTCAAAGCGCCTTGGATTCAGGATAAGCTGCATGGCGCAGTTGTCGACCAGCAGGTGGTCCAACTCCACGTCGGGATAATCCTTGGCGATTTCCACCACTACGCGCCGCCACAACTGCGAATTCTCCAGCACGTTCGACTTGTCTACCGACGTAACTTTCTTGCGGCGCGTGCGCGCCAGGTGGAAGGCCATGCGGGAAACACGCTCGATTTCCGAGCGCGTGTAGGTCATGGTATTGACCGCCCGCGTCTCCGCGCCGTCTTCCATAATGCCGCGCGGAGTGCCGTAGTAGATTCCGCCCGTCAATTCGCGGACGATAATCATATCGGTGCCTTCCACCAGGTGGTTCTTCAATGGAGAAGAATCCAACTGTGACGCATACGCTCTCACCGGGCGCAGATTGGCATAAACGCCCAGAGCTTTACGAATCCCCAACAAACCTTTTTCGGGCCGCTTCTCAGGCGGCGCATTATCGAACTCGGGCAACCCCACCGCGCCCATCAAAGTGGCGTCGGCATCCGCGGCCAGCTTGGCCGTCTCCTCCGGAAACGGGGAGCCGGTCTTGTGAATGGCGATGCCGCCCAGCAAGCCCTCGGTAAGAGTGAGGTTGTGCTGCCACTTGGCCGCCACGTATTGCAAAACGCGGACGGCCTCACGAGTGACTTCCGTGCCGATGCCATCGCCCGGCAGAACCAGAACCTTGAGATCCATGAACTAATCCGCCGCCACTGCCTGCGCTTTTTGACCGGCGTGAATCAACTCCCGAATCTCCTCATCCATCAAGCCCTTCTTGCGATGGTCGGCCACCGCGGTGAAGCGGTGATAGAGCGCGTCGAGCTCTTCGCGGGTGAGTTCGAAACCCATCACCTTGGCGCGCTCGTTCAGGGCGTGGCGTCCGCTGTGCTTGCCCAGCACAAGTTTGCCTTCGGGCACACCCACCGAGCGCGGGTCGATGATTTCGTACGTGCTCTTTTCCTTCAGGTAACCGTCCTGGTGAATGCCCGCCTCGTGGGCGAACGCGTTGCGGCCCACAATCGCCTTGTTGGGCTGCGGCCCGAATGTGATGATGGAACTCAGCAGTTGGCTGGCCGAGTAGAGATGCTCGGCGTTGATGCCGGTGTGATAGGGGTAGGCATCGGAGCGCGTCTTCAAGATCATGACGATCTCTTCCAGCGAACAGTTCCCTGCCCTTTCGCCGATTCCGTTGACGGTGCACTCCACCTGCCGCGCGCCGGCTTCGATGGCGGCAAGCGAGTTGGCCACCGCCAGGCCGAGATCATCGTGGCAATGCACGCTGACGATGGCACAATCGCCAAGAGCCTTCGCGATGCGGCCGATGAGCGCGCCGTATTCTTTCGGCGAGGAGTAGCCTACGGTGTCGGGAATATTCACGGTGCGCGCGCCGGCTGCGACCACGGCCTTGGAAATCTTCTCCAGAAAATCGGGTTCGGTGCGCGCGCCGTCTTCAGCGGAGAATTCCACGTCGTCCACGTGCCGCCGAGCCAGTTCCACGGCAGCTACGGCCTCATCGAGCACCTGCTGCTGCGTCTTCTTCAGCTTGAACTTCAGATGGATATCGCTGGTAGCGATGAAAGTGTGGATGCGCGGGCGGCGGGCGTGCGCCAGGGACTTGGCAGCGCGCTCCACGTCCAATGTGCAGCAGCGCGCCAAGGCAGCAACCTGCGCCCACGGGAACTCGCGGCTCACCGCTTCCACGGCTTCGAAGTCGCCTTCCGATGCGATGGGGAATCCGGCTTCGAGGATGTCTACACCCAAATCCACCAGCTTGCGGGCCATCCGCAATTTCTCTGGAACGGTCATGCTGCATCCCGGCGATTGCTCGCCATCACGCAGCGTGGTGTCAAAGATGTATACGCGGTCGCTCATGGATTAAACCGATATCGTCATTATCGCCATCGGCGCTGCGATTTGGCAAATTTATAATATTAGCGGTGCACATTTAGGAATGTTATATTAAAACTAACCGCCGATGGAACTTTATTCCCTGCAAGTGTTTCTGACCGTCGCCAATGAAAAGAGCTTCTCGCGGGCGGCCGAAAAACTGCTGCGCACGCAGCCGGCCATTTCATTGGCGTTACAGCGGTTGGAACAGGAACTGGGCGAGCGGCTGATCGACCGGTCGGGGAAAGATCTGATTCTCACGGACGCGGGACGCACGGTGATCGAATACGCGCGCCGCTTCGAGAGCCTGCATCGCGAACTGGACAACTCCTTAGCGGAACTGCGCGACAATTCGGCCGGCCGCCTCACTATAGGGGCCAACGAATCGACCACGCTGTACCTGCTGCGCCACATCGAGAAGTACCGCGAACTGTACCCGAAAGTGAAGATTCAGGTGCGGCGGAGCCTGTCGAGCAAGATCCCCAACGAATTGCTGGATGGCAATCTGGAACTGGGCGTGATCAGTTACGACCCTGCGGATGAACGGCTGAAGTCGAAGGTCATTTATAGCGACGCACTGGCCTTTATCGTGTCGCCCAAGCATCGCCTGGCGAATCGGAAATCGGTTTCGATTACCGAACTGGGTTCGGAGACGTTCATCGCACACAACGTGATTTCGCCCTATCGCGACCTGGTGCTGCGAACGTTTCAAGGGCACAAAGTCGCGTTGAATATGGAAGTAGAGATGCCCACGATCGAGACCATCCGCAAACTGGTGCAGAACGATCAGGGCGTGGCGTTCCTGCCGCGTATGTGCGTGGAGCAGGAAATCGAACAGAAGCTGTTGTGCGAAGTGCGGGTGAAGGAAATGCATGTGGAGCGGAAGATCCGCCTGGTCTATCCGACGCGCCGGGTGCTGAGCCACGCGGCGAAGGCGTTTCTCGAAGTGGTGGGCTAGGCGCGTCCGTAACGGACGCTGATTGCAGATCTTCAGCCTTCCACCTGCTCTGCGATTTTCTCAGCCAGCGCTGCGATGTGGAGAACGGCGTCTGCGTTGAGGGGCAGCGCGGGCAGGCCCGGCAGGGATTCCTGAAGTGCCATGAGAGCCGTCAGCAGGGCACCGGAGGATCTCAGCACGGTCAGCAGGAATTCGAGTTCCACAGGCGCGAGCGCAATGCGCACCGGTTGGATCGCCTCAGGATCTTGCATACATCCGCCATAAGAAAAAGCCCAGCCGGGTGAGGGCTGGGCGGGAAGGTTTGCTGCCGGCGATCCACGATGAACTGACGTGAATCGCCAGCAGCTTAAGCGGAGCGAACTTACTTCACTTGTACTGTGACTCCGGTCTGTGTGCCGGTGGAGCCGAGATTGATCACGATCGGTTGCGGTCCGGCAGTCACGCCGGCGGGAATCTGCACGTTCACCTGCAAGACTCCATATACCAAGCCGGGTGCGGAGCCCGCGAACTGCACTTGCGCGGTGACACCACCGACCGTTGCGGTTACCGGGAGGACCGGGTTGTTAATGGTGGAGGCGGTGGCGACTCCGCCGGTTACGGATTGCGGCGATGTGACGCCTTCACCCGTCATATAGACTGCGACGACTCTTCCGGCTGATTCCCCGTTGGTGGGACCGTTGGGCGAGAAGTCCTGGTTCAGGATGGATCCCGGACCGCTGCCCGTAAGGTTCTGCGTGTAGATGCCGGGCACGGTGGGAACTACGGTGTAAGTGAGCGGCGCGGACGTTGCGCCCGAGTAGACCACAGTGATGGTAGTTGTGGGACGGCCAGCGATTTCGTACGGCACCATCACGCTGGTCTGAGTGGCCGATGCGTACACCATCGGCGCGGCGACGCTGTCAAAGAACACCTGGGTATTGCCGATGTTGGTGGACACCTTGCCGGCCGAGGTGAGGGTGAGGCCTGCGAGCGATGCCGGTCCAATGCCGGTGCCGAAGATCACGATATTCTCACCCGGCGAAATGGAGCCGGTGAAGCCGCTTGCGGCATTGCGAATACCGATGATTACGGGAGTCGGGATGGCAGTAACCGCCAGCGTCACATTCACGACCACCGGAGCAGCAGCGTTGGGCGACGCAATGGTAATGGTGCCGGTATAGTTCCCGGCAACCAGCGACGTGGGAGTTACTTGTACCGAGAGGGCAGTGGCGGTAGAACTAAGGCTGCCACTTGCCGGCGTGACCGCGAGCCAGTTAGCGCCATCGGTGGTCTTCGCCGTCGCGGTGAAGGTGGATGTGCCGGACGACGAGACTTGCAACTGCTGCGCTGCCGGGGCCGCAGTGCCCGTGATGTAAGTGAAAGCGAGGGTGCCCGACGGGCTTACGGTAAGGGTTTGCGGCGCTACCACGTTGAGCGTCACGGGAATGGTGATCGGGCTCCCCGCGGCGCCGTTCGAAGTGATCGTCACCGCGCCGGTATATTGGCCCACCGCCAGCGTTCCCGCGTTTGCCGACACCTGGATAGAGCCAGGCGTCGATCCTGTGCTGGAAGGCGTGGTTGATCCGCTCGTGACCACCCCGGCAGTCAACCAGTTGCCGCCGCTGGTAGTTGTCGCCGCGACACTGAAGTTCACGCTGTTCGGGCTGGATGTGACGGCGATGGTTTGTGCCGCAGGGGCGGCGCTGTTCTGCACTTGTTGGAAGTTCAGCACCGTCTGATTGGCGGAGATGGTGCCCGCGGAGACAGTAAGGTTCACCGTCACCGTTGCCGGGCTATTGCTGGCATTGGGGGCAGTTACCGTAATAAGTCCGGTGTAATTGCCGGGACTCAGTTTGGACCCATCTACCGCCACGGTCAGGGTAGCGTTGCTGCTGGTGTTACCCGAAGTCGGACTGACGGAGAGCCAGTTGACGGAGGAGTTGGTGCTGGCGACGGCCTGATAGTTAAGTGTCTGGCCGTTGCCGCTAAGGGTTACCGTTTGCGTGGCCGGGGCCGAACCGCCGAGCGTCTGCGAGAAATTCAGAGTGCTTTGGCTCAGGGAAATGCTGCCGGCGGTCACGTTAAAGGTCACCGGAATGGTGTACGGGCTGTTTGCTACCGTGGCGCCGGATGGGGCGGAGGTGATAGTGACGGTTCCGGTGTATGTTCCCGGTGAAAGAATGCCAGGTAGCGCGCCAATGCTGATTACGTTACTGCCGGCAGTCGTGGTGCCGCTTTGCGGTGTGGCGAAGAGCCAGCTACCGCCGGAAGCAGTGGTAAAAGCGACCGTGTACGGAAGTGGCGACCCATCGGTGCTGTTCAGGGTCACGGGCAGGGTGGCCGGGGCCGCTCCGTTCACTTGTGCCGTAAGGACCGGCTGCGATGGCGGGTTGCCCGGAAGCGTAACTACTAGCAGCGGTGAATTGCTCACGTAGTAGGTTACGGGAATGGTGAGGGGGCTGTTCAGGGCAGCGTTGCCATTGGCCGGATTGGTAGCAGTAATGGTGATGGTTCCGGTATAAGTGCCGGCCGCAAGGCCGGTGGGTATCACGGTAACTGTGAAACTACTTTTCGTGCTGGCGGTGGTGTTGCCGCTCACTAGCAGCCAACTCCCGCCGGCGGGGCTTGTGGCCGCGGTGGCCACATAGCTCAGGGTGGCGCCGGTGCTGCTGCTGACGGTGACGGTCTGCGAAGTTTGCGAAGTTGCAACTGGATTTTGCCCAATCTGGGTTTCGAACGTCAGCGCCGAGAGGTTGGTCACGAGCGACGCATCGCTAGCCACGGTGAGAGTTACCGGCACTGATTGGGGCCCGTTGCCCGCGCCCGAACCAGTGAATGTTACGGTGCCCTGATATTTACCAGGCGTAAGGCCGCTGGCGTTCACCGCCACCGAGAACGGGGAAGCGCTGCCTGTGGTCCCGGCCGAAGGTGTTACTGTCAGCCAGTTGCCGCCGGCACTGGTGGTAGCTGCGGCAGTTACCGGAATCTGCCCGGTGGCCGAGGCCGCCGCGACCGCGGTGGAAGTGGTCACGACGCTTTGCGCCGGGGGATTCACACCGCTGTTGAGTTCATAAATAAAGCTCAGGCCGGCAGAGGGAACGCTCAAGAGCGGGGAACTGGAAACCAGAAGGTTGACCGTAATGTTCTGCTGCTGGGGCGACCCGCCGGGTGTAAAGAGCGTCACGGTGCCGGTCCAGTTACCCGCCGGAAGAGCGGCGGTGGTGTCGTAACTCACGGTAATGGGCACGCTGCCGTTGGCGGGAATCGTGCCGCTCGACGGATTGATCACGATCCAGTTGCGCCCCGAGGGATTATTGGCCACGGTGGACGAGAGTCCATAGGTCAGCGCCTGAGTGCTGGTAGTGGCGATCGTCAACACTTGTTGGGGCAGGTTGTTCGCGCCTCCAAGCTGATAATTAATCTGCAGCGTGCTGCCGCTGATTGTAACTGGCGGAGCGACGGTGACAGTTAAGGTCACCGGCACAATCACTGGCGTGTTGTTACTGGCGCCGGAAGGCGTAATGGTAACTGTGCCGTTGTACGTTCCGGCTGCGAGTGTGGGCGTGACGTTGGGATCGAGGATCACTGCCACGGCGCCGGAGCCGCCCGTGATGGCGCCGCTAGTGGGCGCCACGTTCAACCAGTTGCCTCCGTTCGTGGTGGCCGCCGCTGCCGTAAACGCGGAGTTCGGACCCGTGATCGCGAGGCTGGTCGGATTGGGAAGCGCGCTGCCGGTTTGGTAGCTCAGGTTCACAGACGCGGGGCTAACGGCGAGGGCACTTACCGTGAAAGTGATCGGAATCACGATCTGCGAAGCACCCGTCACCTGCGGATTGATGGACACCGATCCCGTATAAGTGCCGGCCGGAACGCAACTCGGATCCGCAGTGATGGTGAGGGCAAACGGTGTGGATCCAGTTGAGCCCGTCACGCCGGCGCTGCAGGTTCCGTTGAAGCGCAGCCAGGACACTTGGGAAGATGTCTGCTCAAGTATGGTCGCAGTAGCGAAGACGGAGCTGCCCGTCGTGCTCGAGACGTTGATGGTCTGTTGAACGGGTTGACCGCCCGTTTGTCCTGAGAAACTCAGCGAGGTCTTATCGACGCTAACCTGAGCCGACAGACTTAGTGCAGCAGTCAGTAACGTGCCAACAAGATAAATGGATTTTAACTTTTTCAAGAATACCTCCAGCGAAAGGGCAGTCCGAGGGGAATGAACGCGTTCCTCAAGCCGGTGCTGCTTAAGCACGCCAGGCGCCACGCCTTCAGAGCCCTAAAACATTTTGCACGCTTTACGTTTTAGATGCAAGAGAAATCGTGACTTACGGACATCGCGGCGGCGTGACGGATTAGTTCGCGGGTTCGACATCCGTCGCAGTAGGACACACCTGCTGTGCCGTGCCGCCACGATACAAGTTTTTCGCGGCAATGTAAGTTAACACACAGTCGGGAATCTCCACGGGGGCTTCGCCCGCCGCCAGCGCCTGCCTGATGGAAGATGACGACGCAGGTAACTCCAGACCATCCAGTCGTTCCATGCAAACTGTTTCCGGGACATCGTAAGTACGTCCAGGGCGGCTGGCCACCAGAAAACAGACGGAACGAGCCACATCCTGCCAACGTCTCCAGGTTTGAATTTCCGCAAAGGCGTCCGCGCCGATGATGAAGAAGAGTTCATCCACAGGCGAAAGGGTGGCACGCACCTTGTCGATGGTATCGATAGAGTAACTGCGGGCGGTGCCTTCTTCGAGGCGCGACACTTCGAAGCGTGGATCTTTCGCGCAGGCCAATTCAACCATGCGGACGCGGTCCTCGTAGGGCGCGGTGGTTACGCCAGCCTTGTGGGGCGGATGGGCTGAAGGCACGAACAGGACGCGGTCCAAGGCGAACTGGTTGGCGGCAGCGTGCGCCACCGCCAGATGTGCATTGTGAATCGGGTCGAAGGTGCCGCCGAACAGCGCGATCTTCATGAGCCGCGACCGTAAGGGAACGGTGCTCTAAGCCCGCTCGATCTTCACGGAATTGATTTTGACTTCCTTCACGGGCCGGTCCTGGGCGCCGCGAGGCACTTGGGAAATCTTCTTCACTACGTCGTAGCCTTCCGTCACTTCGCCGAAGATGCTGTGCTTATTGTCCAGCCAGGGAGTGGCGGCCACAGTCACGAAAAACTGGCTGCCGTTGGTGTTGGGGCCGGCATTCGCCATGGAAAGCAATCCGGGCTTGGAATGCTTGAGGTCCTTGTGGAACTCGTCGGCGAAGCGGTACCCGGGTCCGCCGCGTCCAGTGCCCTCCGGGTCGCCGCCCTGAATCATGAAATCCGGAATCACGCGGTGAAAAACCGTGCCGTCGTAAAACGGGGTGCCGGTCTTGGTGCCGTCCGCGAGAGTGACAAAGTTCTCCACTGTCTTGGGCGCGTGATCGGCGAACAGTTTGACTTTGAACTTGCCTTCCGTGGTATCGAATAAAGCGTACGTCTCGTTGGCCATCACTTGCGATTGTACCAACAGCCAGCTGGTTCCTCGGAATTTACGTGACCTTCAACACGCCGCACGTGCCCGGAGCGTCTGCCTGATGGTCGGTGGGACCTTTGGGTCCGCCTTCGCGCATTTTGGCGCTCCATTCCTCAATCTGGATTTCCACCAGCGCGGTAGTGTCCAAATGAGTAGCGGTGGGCGCCGAGTAATCGCTGCCCGCAGTGCGACCCGCGAAGTACCGGCTCACCATGCGTTCGTAGACCCGCTGTTGAATGACGTGGTCAGTCACGCGGCGGCCGCAGCCGAAGCACACCACGCTGCGATAGTTCATCGAATGAAACAGCGCAGTCTTCGAGTACACCAGTCCATCGAGTAACGTCACGGTAACGCAGACGGGGTCGCCCGATTGCAAGCGCTCAATGGCGCGTCCCGTCGGCCCGCCGTGGAGGTAGAGGCGATCGGGCTCCTCCGCATCGAACTGATAGCCGAACGGGATGACGATGGGGCGGCCTTCATCCACGAAACCTACATGCGCGACGTGACCGGCTGCGAGAATATCGGCGGCATGCTCGGTAACGGCGCGCTCGGGATGGCGCCGGATGGTTGCGATCTCGGGTTGCATAGCTGGACTATACTGAACAAATGGCTCCTTGAAAAGAGCCATTTTCGTCAATTCGATGGTGCCATTTACCAGCCTGCGGCTCGACCGCGATTCGCCTGCGCCACTGCATCTACAGCTCTATTCGGAGATTCGCGCGGCCATTCTGGATGGCAGGCTCTTGCACGGCGCGCGTCTTCCCTCCACGCGGTCGCTCTCCGCCGATCTCCGCCTCTCGCGCAATACCGTTTCCGGCGCGTTCGACCAGCTTCTGGCGGAAGGATATCTGGAAGGCCGGGTCGGCTCGGGCACGTATGTGATGGGCGCGGCATTTCCATCCGCTCGCAGTGCGAAGTCGGCGGTGAAGCGGCCGGCGCCGGCTGGACCTTCCGCGCGTGGACGACAGTTGGCCGCCACACGAGTTTCTCCGGCGCACGTTACCAACGATCCCATTCCGTTTCGCCCAGGCATCCCGGCAATCGACGCCTTCCCCAGGGAGCTGTGGGCGCGGATGGCTGCGCGGCTGTTGCGCCACGCTTCCTCCACGTTGTTCAACTACAGCGATCCGGCCGGCTACCCGCCGCTGCGTTCCGCGATCGCAGATTACCTGCGCGCAGCGCGCGGAGTGCGATGCTCGGCGGCGCAGGTAGTGGTGACGGCAGGTTCGCAGCAGGCGATCGATCTCGCAGCACGAATCCTGCTCGATGCCGGAGACACTACGTGGCTGGAGGACCCCGGCTACCTGGGAGCGCGCGGAGCGTTTCGGGCGGCTGGTGTGGTCTGTGCGCCGGTGCCGGTGGATTCCGAAGGTATCAGCGTGAAGCAGGGCGAGAAGCTGGCACCGCAGGCTCGCATGGCCTACGTTTCGCCGTCGCATCAGTATCCGCTGGGCGTGACCATGTCGCTCTCGCGTCGGATGGAACTTCTCGATTGGGCGAACCGGCGCGATGCCTGGATCGTGGAGGACGATTACGACAGCGAGTTCCGCTACATCGGGAGGCCGCTCGAATCCCTCCAGGGTCTGGATACTTCCGGGCGCGTGCTGTATACGGGCAGCTTCAGCAAAGTTCTATTCCCCGCCCTGCGGCTGGGTTATCTGGTGGCGCCCGAAGGCCTGGTGGATGCGTTCGTCGCTGGGCGTGCTCTGGCAGACCGCCACTCGCCGGTGTTTGACCAGGCGCTCACGGCGGAGTTTTTGGCGGAAGGGCACTTCGCCCGCCACATCCGGCGCATGCGCGCGTTGTATGGCGAGCGGCAGGAGGCGCTGGTGGCCGCTTGCCGGCGGGAACTGGGCGGCTATCTGGACGTGGCGCCGGCGGCGGCCGGGATGCATCTTGTGGGATGGCTGGCGGAAAATCGCAGCGACCGCGTGGCGTCTCGCGCCGCCTTGGCTGCTGGTGTGCCGGCGCCAGCGATCTCCGACTACGCTTCGGGCGCGTTCGACCGGCCAGGGCTGATCCTCGGTTATGCCGCGGTGAATCCCCGGCAGATCCGCGAAGGCGCAAAGAAGCTGGCAAGCGCTATGTTAAACTTACCTCCTCGGGATGAAGATCGAACTTAAGGGTTGGACATGCGTCCTGAAGCACCCAACCCGCTAACTTTAGAAGAACATCGACAGTTGGGAAGAGAGCTTCGCGCTGCCAACGTGCGTATCCACCAGCTCTGCGATCTTGTGGTTAAAGTTTACGGTCCGAATAATCGAGCCGCATTCAGTTTTCAGAAAATGTCCGAGGCGATGGACCGTCTCTGCGCGGATATGGAGACACAGGCTACCAAGGACGGCGCGGGGCTGGCGGGCGAGAATTTTTACTTGTAGATGTCCGCTTACTCAGTCAGCGCGTAGCGCTGTTACCGGATCGAGACGCGCAGCGCGCGAGGCCGGGTACCAGCCCGAGGCAACTCCGACAATCGTGGAAACGCCGATCGCCAGAATTACATAGGCGGCGCTGATATGCATGGTCAGTCCGAAGATCTGCCCCAGTAGCATAGTAACTAGCGCGCCCAAACCTACTCCCATGGCGCCGCCGGCGGAGGCCAGCACCACGGCCTCGATCAGGATTTGCAGCATCACATCGGCATGGCGCGCGCCCAGCGACTTACGCACGCCGATCTCGCGCGTTCGTTCAGTGACGCTCACCAGCATGATATTCATGATCACAATTCCGCCCACCACCAGCGAGATGCAGGTAACAGGGACTACGATGGCGGCCACCAGGCTCAGTAACTGATCGATGAAGCCGCGAATGGCGTCGGGCGTCAGGGTATCGAAATTGTCGGGCTGGCCGGGCCGAGCGTGAAAGCGCATGCGGAGCGCGACGCGGGTCTGGTCGAGGGCATCCTGCATGGTGAGGTTCAGCCCGGGGCGCGCACGTCCGAACACCGCAAATCCGTTGCCAGGCCCATACATGCGGTCGAAGGCCGAGACGGGAATGTAGATCGATTTATCCTGATCGCGGCCGAATGCCGACCCCAACTTTTCTTGCACCCCAACCACCGTAAACTCGATGCCCTGGATGCGCAGCGTGCGATTCAACGGCGACCCTTCGCCAGGGAAGAGTGTGGTTTTCACCGTGTCGCCGATGACTGCCACGAATGACCGCGAATGGTCCTCCTGCTGCGTGAAGAAGCGGCCCTCCACGATCCCGATATCGCGAATGGTGGCCATGTCGGACGAGACTCCGATGATGGTAGTGTCTTCGCACGTGGCGTTATCGCGCTTCACATCGGATTGTTGATTGCGATAGGGGCTGTACATCACCTCGCTGCCGTTGACGGATTCCAGGTAACGTTCGTCCACTGTGCGAATCGGTTTGTTGCGCTTGACCTTATCGAAGTATTCGCGCCGGCTCATGTTGCCGGCGGCCGCAATCTGCGCCACCAGGAACGATTCCGAGCCGAATGCCTTAGCGGTGCTCTGCTCGGCGTACACGCCCAATCCATCGATGGCCGCGCCCACCATGATCACGCTGGCGACGCCGATGATGACGCCCAGCAGCGTTAGAAAGCTGCGCAGCTTGTGCGAACGGAGGGAATCCATCGCCAGCGCAAAGGCGTTTTGAAACTGCAGCCAGGAGCGGGAACGCTCCTCGTTGGATTGACGCATCTATCTCCAGGATAACGTAAGATGAAAATTCCACTACAACCCGATGCCGATCCTTCGACTCGCCTATACCACGCAGTTCCTGATCGCCTTGATCGCCATCTTTGTGCTATGGAGTCAGGTAGGCGGCCAGGGCCACGTGGACCTGGTGCCGTGGTTTATCAAACTCGGCTTGGGAGCCGGCGCCGCCTACGCGGTGGTAAAGGCGACAGCCGCGGCCGTCTCGCGCGAACCGGCCTGGAACGGCGGAACGCTGAAGTGGTTCGGAATTCTGCTGGCGCTGCTGATCGGATGCGGCTTGGTCACTTACTACGTCCACATATATGACGAAAGCGACGAGCAGGATCAACCGGACGAGAGCGGCGTATCGCTGCTGCTGGCACCGCCCGAAATGGGCAGGATTGCGTAGATGAGCGGGGCCAAAGAGCTGCAGCGCTGCGCATGGGCGGAGAGCGACCCGCTGCTGCGTGTGTACCACGACGAAGAGTGGGGCGTGCCTCAATATGACAGCCGGGCGCTGTGGGAGAAATTGATGCTGGACGGCTTCCAGGCGGGACTAGCGTGGATTACCGTTCTGCGGAAGCGCGAAGCGTTCTACAAGGCATTCCAGCACTTCGATCCAGCTGTGGTGGCGCGTTTTGGCGAGAGGGATGTCGCCCGTCTACTCGAGGACCCCGGCATCATCCGATCGCGCGCCAAGATTGAGGCGACCATCGGCGGCGCTCGAGCGTATCTGGCGATGCAGGAGGCGGGGGAAGACTTCTCGGCCTTCGTGTGGGGCATGACTGGAGGGAAGCCGATTCCCAATACCGGACCGGTCCCGACCGAGACCGAGCTTTCACGTGAGATCTCCAAGGCTCTCAAGAAGCGTGGCTTCAAGTTCGTGGGCCCGGTGATTGTGTATGCGTGGATGCAGGCGGTGGGCATCGTGAACGATCATCCCGAGACCTGCTTTCGCAGAAAAGCCGTGATGAAACACGACGACAGCACGAGCAAGCGGAAAAGCTAAAATTTCACAACGAACAAGCCTCTTGACTATTGCCCGATTTCGCGCCAATACTTAACACGATGGTTAACTATCAAGAGAAGATCACCGCCGTCTTCTCGGCGTTGGCGGATCCAATCCGCCGCGACATCCTATGGCAACTTTCGAAGACGGGAGACGAGCCCGTGACCGAACTCGCCAAACCGTTTCGCGTCTCTTTGCCGGCCATCTCGCGCCATCTGCGCGTGTTGGAGCAGGCGCAACTGATCGAGCGAAAACGCGAAGGCAGAGTGCACATGATCCGCCTGCGACCTGCCAGCCTGAAGCATGCACAGGAGTGGATTACGCAATGTGCGGCCGGTTGGGATCACAGTTTCGACAACCTGGAACGGTTGCTCGAAATGGAACAAAAACAATCGCACCAGAAAAGGAGCAACAGATGAAGTCCGAAGTATCGAGCGGCGGAAATCGCCTGCAGATCACACGGAGCCTCAATGCGCCCCGCGCGTTTGTATTCGGCTGGTGGGCCGATGCCGGGAAGTACTCGCAATGGTCGGGCTGCAAGGAGGCCGTGAGTTGCGAGGTAGTTATGGATTTTCGCGTAGGCGGATCCTTCACGCAGAAAATGCAGATCGCCGTGAACGGAGGCATCTGCGATTTTACGATCACGGGCGTCTACGACGAGATCGTGGAGCCGGAGCGAATCGGCTATCACGCCAGATTGGCCAACGTGGATGTTCATGTGACGGTAGAGTTCATCGAAGAGGGTAAGGGCACCAAGGTGGTGATTACTCACGTGGGCCTCCCCGACGAGTTCTTCGCCCAGAACATTAATAAAGGCACGTCGGAATCCTTCGACAAGTTGGAGCCGCTGGTCGCGAGCCAGGCTGTGGCGGCCGCGCAATGATGAGCTCCGGATATCCCATCAACTATGGACGCGTCGCGTTGGCTGCTCTAGGCGCGTTCGTGGTGTACTTCATCGTCGGGGGCATCACGTTCACGATGGTGCCATCGCTGGTGAATGAATTCCGCAAGTACCCCGCGGTGTACCGCTCTCAGGACTCCATAAAAGAGGTGATGCCGTTCGGCATGGCGGCCATGTTCGTCGCCATACTCGCGATTGCCGTTCTCTACGCCTTAATGTACAGGGGCGGCTCCGGTCTGGCTGAAGGCGCGCGTTTCGGCGTGCTGATCGGCATCTTCGCGATTGGCTCCTTCGTGATCCACAACTACGTCAATCTGAATATCGGGCTGAATCTCACCTGCCAGCAGGCCGTGGCCTACTTCATCGAATGGGTCCTGGCCGGAATCGCAATCGGTCTGATCTACCGGCCCGCAGCGTTGTAGGGCGGCGCCTCACAACTCACCGAGATTGCATAGGGCGCGCCGGCTGGCTCGCTCCGCGCCCACTTCCGTGACCACAATCCGGTCGCGTTCGTCCAGAAACTGGCGCAGAATCTCCTTAAGCTGCGCCGCGCTGTGCGTGCTATGCAAGGCCCACTGGTTGCCCAACACCTGGCGCGCTTCGAAGGTACGCAGGCGCGCTTTGAATGAGGCATAGTCGCTATCCGCTAGGAGTTCACAGGAGACCAGATAGAGCTTTAACGACACGGCTTCGATGATAGCGAAGAAAAGGCGAAACTTCAAGATCATTTCCCAATGGGTTGAAGCGGTCGGATATAATGAGATTTTCTAATCTGAAACAAACCCTGAAGGAGATTCATGGCTGCGAAACGGATTGGTATTCTCACGGGCGGCGGCGATGTGCCGGGATTGAATTCCGTGATCAAGACGGTGGTTTACCGTGCAAGTGAAATTGGCTGCGAGGTGATCGGGATTCGCCGCGGCTGGGAAGGGCTGACGCATGTCAACCTGCAAGACCCCGCGAGCCGCACCCGCTACGTGCTGCCCCTCAATCGCGAGAATACCCGCACCATCGACCGCACCGGCGGCACGTACCTGCACAGTTCGCGCACCAATCCGTCGAAGATGAAAAAGGTGCCGCCCGTTCTGGAGGGCCAAACCTTCGCGGCGAAGGAATCCACGAAAAAGGGTGTGACCTCCACGGTGTATGACGTGACGCCAGCCGTGCTCAAGAACATCGAAACCCTGGGCCTGGACTATTTGATCGCCATCGGCGGCGACGACACTCTCAGCTACGCGGCCGAACTCGACCGGCAGGGTATGAAGGTGATCGCCGTGCCGAAGACCATGGACAACGACGTCCGCAACACCGAGTACTGCATCGGATTTTCCACCGCCATTACGCGCGCCATGGATGCCATCGAGCGCCAGCGCACAACGGTCGGCTCGCACGAACGAATCGGCCTGTTCCGCGTGTTTGGCCGCGATGCCGGCTACACGGCGCTGTACACTGCGTACGTCACGTCGGTACGCTGCTGCATTCCCGAGTATAAGGTGGACCTGCACAAGCTGATCGACCTGCTGATCACCGACAAGCGCCACAACCCCAGCAACTACTCGCTGGCGGTGCTCTCTGAAGGCGCCGAATGGGAAGGCTACACGGTGAAGGAGTATGGCGAGCCTGATGCGTTCGGTCATCGTAAGAAGATGAGCGTGGCGGAAGACTTGAGCAACGAGATCAAGAACACCACCGGCGAAGAGACCATCGTCAGCGATCTGACATACGACCTGCGCTCCGGTTCGGCCGATTTCGTGGACCGCATGGTGGCTTCCACCTTCGCCGGCATGGCGCTGGACGCTATCGGCGAGGGCAAGCACGGGCTGATGACTGCGATCTGCCACGGCTGTTATGCAATGGTCGGGATTCCCGATCCCGCGCTGGGGCCACGCCGGGTGGACGTCTCCAACATGTATAACAAGGAACGGTATCGGCCTACCTACGATACCAAGCTGGGGCTGCCGATTTTCCTGACGCACGCGTCGTAAAGCGAAAAGAACCCGTAGTATTGCGGAGCGGTTTTCGTTGAACTTCAGACAACTGTTTTCCAAGAAACCGGCGCGCGCGCAACTTACCCCTGAGTTGCGCGCGCGCATTCAAGCCTCGTTCGATGACGCTTCGCGAGACGAGGAACACTTCCCTTCCACAATTGACCCGCGTATTTATCACGTCAAATTGATCCGACAACATCTAGGAGACCTGAGCGGCAAGCGCGTGCTGGACGTGGGCTGC
Organism: uncultured Solibacteraceae bacterium; assembly: GCA_963815475.1. Taxonomy (GTDB): domain Bacteria; phylum Acidobacteriota; class Terriglobia; order Bryobacterales; family Bryobacteraceae; genus Sulfopaludibacter. Next base: position 7,636,656 of record CAWFHD010000003.1, read on the forward strand.
GGTAAAGGCCGATTCGCGCGAATCTTCCATGAGCAGGAGCCCGGCGCCGAGATCTGGGGGCTCGACATCTCCGAAGAGATGCTCCGGTTTGTTCCCGAAGGAATTCGCACAAGTGCCGGCTCCATGACGGAACTACCATTCGAAGACGGGTACTTCGATGCCGCTTATGCCACCGAATCGCTGGAGCATGCAGTGGAGATTGAGAAGGCCGTGAGCGAGATCTGCCGCGTGGTGAAGCTAGGCGGCCGCATCGCGGTCATCGATAAAAACGCCGAACAGTGGGGCAAGATGGAAACGCCCGACTGGGAGAAGTGGTTCACGCGCAAGGAGCTGGAGCGCCTGCTGCGGCGCGATTGCCGCGAAGTATCCAGCCGTCCTATTTCCTATTGGGAAGATGTAAAGCCGGACGGACTTTTTCTGGCCTGGCTGGCTGTGAAATAGATCGTCTCCCTATCCATCCCGGTCTGATATCGTCAGAGAAATATGCAGGCCTTCGTGGCATCTCTCTGGCAGGATTTGCGCTACGGCGTTCGCGTCATGTGGAAGAGTCCTGGTGTGACGCTAGTCGCGATGTTGTCGCTCGCACTAGGCATTGGCGCCACCACCGCCATGTTCAGCGTGGTGTACGGCGTCCTTATCTCGCCGTATCCTTACGCCCGCCCGAGCGAGATCTGGGCGCCAGGGATTCAGAATGCGCGCAATCCCGACCGGGAACGGTCGGTCCACCACCCGGCCGAGTATTTACAGGTTCAAAAGCTTCCCGCCTTCGCCAGCGTAATGGCAACCAGCCCGGGCAATCAGCTTCTCACCGGCGGACGAACTCCCGAGAACTTCACGGCCATACAGGTGACCACGAATGCCTTCGATTTTCTGGGCGTGAAACCTGTGTTGGGCCGCACCATTCTTCCCTCCGATACGACGGCGGACGGGCAGACGGAACCAGTGATCGTGCTCAGCTACCGCGCCTGGCAGAGACTGTTCGATGCGAGCTCCGATGCTCTGGGCAAGACGCTCGTGTTGAATGACAAGTCTTATTCGGTGATCGGAGTGATGCCTCCGCGATTCGGTTGGTGGACCAACGATGGCGGCTGGCTTCCGCTGCCAGTGGATCCCCGCCAGAACATCGGGATGTTTGCCATCATGCGCCTTCGCCCCGGCGTTTCGAAGAGTTCCGCGGAACAGCAGCTGCACGCTTTGCACGTGCAGTTGGCGGCGGAGCATCCGGCGGACTTTCCGAAAGAGGGATTCCGCACGGTGCTGCACAACTACATGGATATTACCGTCGCCTCGGGCGAAATGCACAACAGTCTGCAATTGCTGTTCGGGGCGGTGGGCTTCCTGCTGTTGATCGCCTGCGCCAATGTGGCGAATCTTCAAATGGCTCGCGGTACGGCCCGCGCTCGCGAAATCGCGCTACGCATGTCCATCGGCGCCGCTCGCGGGCGCATACTGCGCCAACTGCTCACGGAGAGTGTCCTGCTTTCGTTCGCTGGCGGCGTCCTGGGTATCCTGCTGGCCAAAGGTATGACGCTGGCCACTGTAGCGCTCATGCCGGAATTCTACGTTCCTAACGAAGCGCGCATCACCGTCAACAGCCTGGTGCTGCTGTTTTCGGTGGGCATCTCGGTGGTGACCGGCATTCTGTTCGGACTGCTCCCTGCGCTGCAATGCTCCCGGCCCGACCTGGTGGAGACGTTGAAGGACGCTGCCAAGGGCGCCGGCGCCCGTTCCGCCGGAGGCCGCACGCGCAGTGCGCTGGTGGTGGCCGAAATGGCGCTCTCGGTGATTCTGCTAGTGGGGGCTAGCTTGACGATTCGCGGCTTCGTGAAGTTGCAGCACACCGACGTGGGCTTTCAGCCGGACCGTGTCCTGATGGTTGGGCTGCAATTGCCGCCCAAGCGTTACACCACCTACGCACAGCGCGTGGCCTTCACGCAGAACGTGCTGGAGCGCGTGAGCCACCTTCCGGGCGCGCAATCGGCGGCGATTGGTAACGGTGGTCTGCCGTTCGGCGGCCCTGACTCCACCTACTCGATCGATGGCCAACCCCAGACGGACCCCAAGCCGATGATGGTCAGCCTGATCAGCGCCGACTATGGCCGAACACTCGGCATTCCGCTACGCGCGGGACGCGGGCTCACCGATGGGGAGGTGGCGCGCGCGGAACCGGTTGCCCTCATCAACGAAGCGGCGGCCAAGCTGTGGCCGGCTGGGCAGAGCGCCATCGGCGGCCGCATGCGGCTGGACGCGCTGGCGAATCCGCGCGGTCCGCTCCTCCCACCCGCGGGCGGCACGCCTTCCGTCACGGTAGTGGGCATCCTGGCCAACACCAGGAACACGGGTCTGAAGAGCCCGACGGCGCCTTCGGTGTTCGTGCCCTATACGCTGATCGCGCCCACGGGACGAACGCTCGCTGTGCGCACGGCCGGGAGCCCCATGCTGCTGCTGAATGCAGTACGGCAGCAGGTGCGCGAGATCGACAAGGACCAGCCGCTGCGGCAGCCAATCACGCTCGAAGAGATATTGGGCATGGAGAGTGTTCAGCCGCGCTTCAACATGGCGCTGCTCAGTTTCTTCGGGTCCATGGGACTGGTGCTTGCCGCGGTGGGCATCTTCAGCGTGCTTTCGTACAGCGTGGCGCGGCGAACCCACGAAATCGGCATCCGCATGGCACTGGGAGCGGAGCGCCGCGACGTTTTGGGTTTGATCGTCGTGTTGGGCGGCCGACTGGTGCTGATGGGGTTAGTCGCCGGTCTGGGAGGCAGCTTCCTGCTGGCAAAATTACTGCGAAGCGAAGTGTTCGACGTGCCAGTCACCGATCCCATCGCGATCCTGGGCGTGGTGGGACTATTGTGCGCGACTGCGTTCTTGGCATGCCTGCTGCCCGCCAGCCGTGCCGCAAAACTCGACCCGATGATCGCGCTTCGACACGAGTAGGCGTATCACCTTCCTGCTTGCGGGGCGGACGCCTTGACTGCGCGCTCGAACGCCCAATTGCGGATGTGGTTGATCTGTTCTTTCATGGTTCGCGAGAGGGGAACCATCTTCGCCGCCGTGCCCACCAGATCGTGATCGGTCAGTTCGCGGTCGGCCAAGCGGGACTGGGTGATGGCCGACACGACGCATTGCTCGATTTCCGCGCCGGTCCAGCCGATGGTGAAGCTGCGCAGCGGCTCCAGCTTGTAGCGCCCGATGTCGACGCCGCGGCGCTCCAGATGTATCTTGAAGATCTCGATGCGCTCATCGTCTGTGGGCAGGTCGACGAAGAAGACTTCGTCGAAGCGGCCTTTGCGGATCATCTCGGCGGGTAGAAGGTCGATTCGGTTGGCGGTGGCCGCTACAAACAGCGCGCGGGCTTTTTCCTGCATCCAGGTGAGGAAGAAGGCGAAGATGCGGCCCTGCTCGCCGCCGGAATCGGTGCTGGTGATTCCCATTTCGATTTCGTCGAACCAGAGGACCGCCGGCGCCATATCTTCCATCATGCGGCAGGCTTCCACAAAGACGCGCTCCGGCTTGCCGTGGCGCCCGGAGAAGATCTCGATCATATCCAGGCGATAGAGCGGAAGCTGAAAGCAGTGCGCGATGGCCTTCACCGAAAGGCTTTTGCCGCAGCCCGGTATCCCCATCATGAGGATGCCTTTGGGAACGATTTCGGCGCTCAGGCTATCGCGCATATCAAAGAGCTTCCGTCGCTCCAGCAGCCACTTCTTGAGAACCTCGAGCCCTCCGATCTGGCCCATTTGGGTGGCATCGGACACGAATTCGATCACACCACTGCGGTTGACTAAGAGCCGTTTCTCTTCAAGGACCAGCGGGAGAGACTCCGGGCCAAGAGCGGCGCCACCGGCCAGGGCGCGGCGCAGGGCGTAGCGCGCTTCATCCAGCGTGAGTCCTTGCAGGGCTCGCGCCAGTTGGTCGAGGACGGCGTCGTCGGCCTTTCGTGACGCCCGCTCTGTCTCTTCGCGCAGGAATTCGACTAACTCTACGAGGTCGGGCGGACGCAACTCCACGTAGATGATGCTGCGCTCCAACTCCTCGGGAACGAAGCGGACGGGCGAAGTGATGATGACGAACTTGCGCTGGTCGGCGCAGGTTTCGTAGACGTCGCGCAGACGCCGGCGAACTTCGGCCGATTCGCGCAGCGGATCGTGAAAATCCTTGAGGTGAAATATGCCCGCTTCTTTAGTGTTGGCGATGAAATCCAAAGCGCCGCGCGCGCTCTCAGTGCCCGGTTCGAGCGTTCCGCCGCTGCGCCGCAAGCCTTCCGTGGAACTCCACTCCCAAATTGGCAAAGGGGTGGCGCCGCCGAGCGAGCGGGCCACTTCGCGGAGCAATCTCACGGCCCGCTGCTCTTCGGAGGAGCGAATATAGGTGAGTGGCCGGCCGGACTGCAGAATCTCCCGGATCGTTTTTCCGGCGCGGCTCTCGATAGCGGTATGGGTGGACGTCATGCGGTGTACTTATATTATGAGTGACCTGCTCTCCTAAGACGCGCGAAGAGGGCAGATTGTCTGAAGACCGTTGTAGGACGGGCTTTCTCGGTTACGAGTCCATGGGCCGCTGGATTCCCTGCTCCCGCGCGAATTTCTCCGCTGCGGGATAGCCCGCGTCGGCGTGGCGTAGAACTCCCATGCCGGGGTCGCTGGTGAGGACCCGTTGGAGGCGGCGCTCCGATTCATCGGAGCCATCGGCCACTACTACCATCCCGGCGTGCTGCGAATACCCGATGCCCACTCCGCCGCCATTGTGGATGGAGACCCAGGAGGCGCCCGCTGCAGTGTTGACCAGGGCGTTCAGCAGGGGCCAATCGGCAATGGCGTCGGAACCGTCGCGCATGCCTTCGGTTTCGCGATACGGCGAGGCAACCGACCCGGCATCGAGATGATCGCGGCCAATCACGATGGGCGCGCGCAGTTCGCCCGAGCGCACCAGGCGATTCATAGCCACGCCGAATTCGGCGCGCTCACCGTAACCGAGCCAGCAGATGCGCGCCGGCAGACCTTGGAATTGGATTCGCTGCCGCGCCATAGGGATCCAGCGCGCCAGCGTTTCATTGTGCGGGAATAGTTCGAGCGCGAGACGATCGGTGCGATAGATGTCTTCGGGGTCGCCGGAGAGCGCCACCCAGCGGAACGGCCCGCGGCCTTCGCAGAAGAGCGGCCGGATGTACTCGGGTACGAAGCCCGGGATGTCGAAGGCCTTCTCCACTCCTGCCTGCTTGGCGTGGGTGCGAATGTTGTTGCCGTAATCGAACGTCACCGCGCCAGCCCGCTGCAGCGCGAGCATCGCTTCGACATGCGCTGCCATAGCGGCCATCGACCGTTTGACGTATTCGTCTGGATTCGCGATGCGAAGGGCGCGCGCTTCGTCCAGCGTCATGCCGTTGGGCACATAGCCGTTTAGGGGATCGTGAGCGCTGGTCTGATCCGTAAGAACATCTGGCACTATACCGCGACGGACCATCTCCGGCAGAACGTCGGCGCAGTTGCCCACCAGGCCGACCGACAGAGCTTCCCCGTTGGCGCGCGCCTCAGTCAGAATGCCGAGGGCTTCATCGAGATTGGGCGCGATTCGATCGCAGTAGCCGGTCTCCAGGCGGCGCTCAATGCGGCGCGGGTCCACGTCGATACCCAGGAAACAGGCGCCGTTCATGGTGGCGGCCAGTGGCTGTGCGCCGCCCATTCCGCCCATGCCGCCCGAGACCACCAGTTTGCCGATGAGCGTCCCGGCGAAGTGACGGCGCGCCAGGGACGCGAACGTCTCGTAAGTGCCCTGCACGATTCCCTGACTGCCGATATAGATCCACGATCCGGCGGTCATCTGGCCGTACATGGTGAGGCCCATCTTTTCGAGCCGGTTGAACTCGTCCCAGTTGGACCATCGGCCCACCAGGTTGGAATTCGCCAGCAGGACGCGCGGCGCTTCGGGATGAGTGCGGAAGATGCCTACCGGTTTGCCGGATTGCACCAGCAACGTTTCGTCATTGGCGAGTGAGCGGAGAGCGCGCACGATGGCGTGGAATGACGGCCAGTCACGAGCGGCGCGGCCTGTGCCCCCATAGACGACGAGGTGATCGGGATTCTCGGCAACCTCGGGGTCCAGGTTGTTGTGGAGCATGCGGAGAGCGGCTTCCTGATGCCAGCCCTTGCAAGTGATTTCGGTCCCGCGCGGAGCTTGAATGGCGGTGTTGAGACTCACAATTGCCTCCGAGGCAATTGTGACACAGAGCGGCGGGTGCCGAGGCGGTAGACCATGACTCCGAGCATATTGGCGATCACTACCACGCCGCAGATTTTGACAGCATAGGATTGCCGGCTGACCACATCGACGATTGGGTACACGCCAATGAACAGCGAGACCAGGCTTGCCAGTAGGCCGCCCGACGCCACTAGTTTGAGCCAACCCGGTAGATGCACACGGAGTGCGCGTGCTCCCATCACCGGAATGGCAAATAGAAAGATGTAGGTGATGGCGTAGAAGACGTCTGACGAAATGACGAGCAACTGACTGGCCTCCTGTTCGTGCACTCCCAGCATGCTGAGCGACACCAGGAACATCGAAAGCACGGCGACGAACAGGATGGAGTTGACCGGAGTGCGGCGCTTCGGATCTAGTCGCGAAAACCATTTTGGAAGCAGGTTGTCCCATCCCGCAGTCATGGGCAGGCGCGTGAGGCCCGTGAAGATCAGGCTGGAACTGGCGATGGCGCGGGCGATTAACAGAAAGATGGCGAAGGGCGCTGCCCACGCAGCGGGTCCACTGTGGCCCATAGCGATGCGCATGGTTTGCGGGATGGGCCCAATCACGTTGATGGGCTGCGCCCCGACAAATGTGAGTACCGAACTGGTGCCGAGGATGAACATCAGGGCGATGATGGGCGCCGAAATGACAACCGATTGTCCGATGGTGCGCGACGCGCTGCGGCATTCGCCCGCGAGGATGGCCACATATTCGAAACCGCTGAGAGCGCCCACGCACATCTGGCCGAACACCGCCAGGCTGAAGTAATTCATTTTGGGCCACTCCCACGGAATGGGTTCGAAGCGCGGAATGGAACCGCGCCACAACGCCCAAATGGGCAGCGCCAGCAGGATGGCGTAAGCCAGCAGGATCATGACGCTGCCGGTATTGTGCAGCCACTTGCCGATATCGAGGCCGCGGATGGCGACGTAGGTGATCCCCGCCATCACCAGGCCGATGATCGCGACCGTTGCCAGTTTGCTGCCGGGAATCCAGGCGGCGCGCGGACCGATCATATAGCTGATGTCGGTGGGGACCACGAAGATGATCGCGCCAACGTCCACCACGGCGTAGGTCCAGAGGTTCCACGCGCAGAGGAAGCCGGCCATCTCGCCGAAGCCGGCTTTTGCCCACTGGTAGAGGCCGCCTTCGAGCGGCATGAGACGATTCAGGTAGATGACCACGGCGGCCAGCGGCAGGTAGAAGAGGAGCATGGCCGCGATCCAGAACACCACGTGGGCGCGGCCTAGTTTGGCGGCAACTCCGACCCAACCCGAGCCCACTACACAGAGGACCTGGGCGAGGACGAGATCGCGTAGTCCAAGCTCTTTACGGAGACTGGATTCCTGCAGACGCGCGACGAATGATGGATCGGCCACGGTCCATCGTATCGCGAGTGGCGCAGCCCGCAGGTTTGCGCTACTTGTGCACGGCGTCGGCCAGGACTTTGACTGGACGATAGGCGGCCAGGCGCACGTCGGGATGCGGGCCCGTCGCGCCGCGCGCCGGCTTGGAAAGGCGGTCCAGGTCGGCGTTTAGTTTCGCCAGCCATTCCCCAGCTTTGGCTTTGTTCGCTGCCTCTGCCGCTAGTTCTGCCTTGGTCGGCTTCTTGCGCTTCTTTTTCGCGTCGACTGGCGGGGCGGCCGGCGCCGCCAGGAGGTCGAGGAGTTTTAATGCGTCTTCCCCGAGCGCTGAGAGGTCCTTCGAAACCGGCAGCACTTCGGCGAGCATCTTGTTGCTCTCCGCCGTCAACTGGAAGAGCGTATCGTTCGCGGCCCAGATTTCAAACTGGCGGCGCAACTGAGCGGCTTCCAGTGTGGCCGTCACAGGATTCGCCACAAAGCGCTTCGCAGCGGCTTCCATCGAGTACGCCAGCAGGCTCTCCGGCTGGCACGCGTCCACGAAACGATTCACCGGCATGATCCCGGTGGGACGTCCCGTGCGGCCTGTGCCCAATCCGTAAGACTCCACGGCATCGGCCACCACTCGGAGCGGTTCCACCGGCCGGTCTCCCGCGAGCCGGTCGAGCATGGGCTCATAGTTGGCGCGATGCATCACTCCGGTAAATTGCAGATTGCGCGATACCGGATCGAGGCGCGCATACATCGAATCCACGTCATTGACGCTTTTCGGCGACCACAATCTTTCGGCGATCGCGGCCGTGCGCGGCCAGACGCGCGAGTCCACCGTTTCCTGGCCGATCAGTTCCGCCCACATGCACGCCTCCCCGCCCATAATGCGCGCCGATTGCTCCGCAGTCAGGTTGGCGGCGTCCGGACCGCCGAGGGGATCGACGCCGTAGTGAAATGACGCGGGGCTCAAGTGGTCGAGGTAGTAGCCCCACGAGAGCAAGCCGCGATAGCCCTTCGTCGCTGCTTCGGAGAGCGACTTCTGGCCGCGCCATGATTGGATCACGGCATCGGTGGGAAGACCGGGAACCAGAATCTCATCCCAGCCCACCATGGTCTTGCCGTACTTCTGCACAATTTTCAAAAGGCGTTGATTGAAATACACCTGAATTGCGGCGGCATTCGCCAGATTGTGTTCCTTGGCGAAAGCCTGGATGGGCTCCGATTGGTTCCACACACGCGGATTCACTTCGTCGCCGCCGATGTGAAAGTACGGGTCGGGGAAAAGCTGCACCATCTCGCCAATGAAACCATCGAGAAAGGCGTAGGTGCCCTCTTTGGAGGGGTCCATCACCGATCCGCCGCGTCCGCCAAGTGTGAAAGGGCCAGGTACGGAGGCAAGTTCGGGATAGCCGGGAAACCAGGCGCTGGTGTGTCCCGGGACGTCGAACTCGGGCACTACACGGATGCCGCGGTCGCGCGCATACGCCACTACGTCGCGGATCTGGTCCTGCGTGTAGAATTCGCCATTCGAGCCCAACTGGTGCAACCGAGGATAGCGCTTGCTCTCGACCCGGAAAGCCTGATCTTCGGACAGGTGCCAGTGGAGCACATTCAACTTCACTGCGGCCATGGCGTCAAGATTGCGCTTGACCACATCGACAGGCATCCAGTGCCGGCAAACGTCGAGCATGAGGCCGCGCCATGGGAATCGCGGACGGTCTTCCACGCGCAGGCCCGACACTTGAAAGCCGTCGGATCCCGGCTGAATCAATTGCGCGAATGTGGCCAGGCCGTGAATGGCGCCTTCGGCTGTGGCGGCGCGGATTCGGGCGCCCGTAGCGGAAACTTCCAGAACGTAGGACTCGTCTTCGCGCAGGGTTGGATATTCCGGACCTCCGGTGCACTCGATCACCAGGCGGTGCGCTTCAGCGGGCGGTGGAGGCACGGGCGCATACATAATGCCGGTCTGGCGCGACACGCGATCGAGGAATGCCTGCACAGCGGGCGCGAGGCGGGCGTTACCGCCGCCAACCGTCTCCACAACGAAATTCGAATCGATCGGAAAATGGCCCGTGGCGGGCTGCACGCTTACCGGCATCGGCATCAGCGCAGGTCCGGCAGCGAAGGCGGCGCTCGCGAATGCCAGCAAAATGGTCCCTGAACGCATTGGTTCTCCTGTTTTTGGGTGTACGAACTCAGGATAGCAAGCGGCAGCTTCGAGCGACTATACAGCAACGCCCCGCTCTAATATCTCCAGCTTTTGATATCGGCGCCAGCCGGGGCGGTCTTGAGAATGTGGTCCAACATCAGCGGCATCATGCGCTGCACCAGCGTCCCGCTTGCCACCGCGGCTGGCACGAAGATATCGCCGGTATAGCCATGCGGACGGCCGGGGCCGAAGTCGAAAGTAGCGTCGGCGTACGGACCTTTGCCCGGCTCGCGGGTGGAATCGAGAAACTGCTGCGTCAGGTGGACTGCGCGCTCCAGGTAGTACGTGTCCAACTCGCCAACGGCGAAGTGCAGTTTGCCGGCCAACTTCGGACCCAGGGTCTGCCAGTCACGCTGCATGATGTAGTCGAGGTCGTAATGTTCCTTCCAATACTCGGCCACCTTGTGGTTGATCGCGCCGGTACGCGGGTCGATGATGAGGTCGGGATAGCCGTCTTCGCCCACAGGACTGTAGACGGCCTGCCAGATATCGAATTGCTCGGCGGAACGGCCACGCGTTCCGATGACGAGCTCATAGCGGATGGCGTCATCCATGTCGGACGTGATGGCGCCGTTACCGTCGCGGGCCATTGGAATGGGCACGCGCTTCCACCGGCTCTTCGAGAAAAAGGCGTTGTCATCCTTATACAGGTCCACCATCGCGTAGGCTTTGAAATCGATGGGATCGGGACAGAAGACCCAAGCGCCGTTGAAAAAATCAGGATATAAAACCTGCAGAGCGAGGGCCCGCCAACCGCCGGTGCTGCCGCCGTAAACTACGCGCGACCATGGCTCGCCGAGTCCGCGAAATTTCTTCTCCACGTAGGGATAAAGCTCTTTCGTCAGAGCGTCACCGTATGGGCCTAAGTTGGCCGAGTTGACGGCGTACGAGTCGTCATAGAAGGGATTGGCGTCCTGGGTAATCACGATCAGCATGCGCGGCAGACGGCCCGCGGTCCAATCCTGATAGAGCTTGTAGGCATAATCGATACCGCCCCCACGCCCGCCGCGGCCTCCACGTCCGCCACCGCCGCCGGCCGCGGCAGGTTCGCTGTGAAAGTTGTTGAACGTCTGCTGAAAATGGCCTTGGGAATACATCACGGGATAGTGCGCGTCGGGATGCTCTTCAAATCCATCGGGCAGAAGGACGATCGCGCCCACGTACATTGGCCGACCCCAGAAATCGCTGAGCAGCTTGCTTTGCAGCTTCACGTGCTTGATGTACTTCGTGTCCTTGGGCGGCTCGATGGGCGGAATCGTCTTAGTCAAAGTGATGCGCACGGTGGTGGACAATGCGGGATCGAAGTGGACCTTGGTGGGCTCGCTGTAGAGGTTGCCGGGTTTACGATTCCAGTGCTGTCCTTCGCCTTGATCCATCGGAAGTTTCAGGGTGCGGCCGTCGGCACGGTGAAACGTCTCGTAGATGTTGAGGACGGCTTGCACGTAGTAATCGCCGGCGGGGACCTGCGCCAGCGTATCGCGCGGATAACCAAGCGTAGAGCCGTCGACGATCGCCGTACGCGTCGCATTCACGTCGACCCCGAACATCTGCTGCGTGTCGAGCCCTTCGCCGACAGACATGCGAGGTTCCGGCGTCTCAGCAGTGCCTATGATGAGGACCACATGCCCGTCGAGCGGCTGAGACCATGAGACCTCGAAGCGCGCCGGGGATTTAGTTTGTGCCGAGGCAAGGAGCGGGAGAAGAATCAGGGCGGCGGAAAGACGCATGATTCAGGATACTACTGCACGAAAACAGCGCCTCTTCAATGTCGCTGAACGTGGCGGATATTGCTGCTGAAAGCGATTCGCGTGCCGGAACCCGGTGTCGTCGCCGTGTAGGTCACTTCCTGACCGGGCGTCGCGGCGAAGGCGCGCAGTGAGGCATCGGGGAGCGGTGTGCTTCCGTCACTGGGAGTGAAGTTGCCGGAAGCGGGATCGTACAGATACCCGATCATGTGGCCGTTATGGACGACGTTGGCGACCACATCGCACTCCATCACCGCGCCGCCCAACGATTTGGATACGAACGGCGCAGCGGCGCGCGCCAACAGCAGATCGATGCGCGGGCCCACAGCGGCGCTATTGCTGCTGGTGAGCGTGACCTGTTGACCCACGATGGGCGCAAGGTCGGTGTCAAAGGCGAGGACGAACTGCTCCACGTCGCGCCGCGTTGCGTCCGGGTTGGTTTGCGGGAAACCCGAGTTCGAGGTAGGATTGAACGCGGCGGCGCTCACGAAGCGGAAGATCGTATCGGTGGAACCGTCGCCGGTGTAGCCGAAGCCGCGCACCTGATCGCCCATCGGACCGCTGTCGGGAGCACTGAAGAAGCTCACCACGGGCGTTCCGAACATCCCCACCTTGGCGTACGCATTCCGTAGGTGCGGAACCTTCACGATTTGAGGCAGCAATTCGTAGCTCTGATTCCGCCCGGTGCCGAAGAAGCCCTGCGAAGGATCGAGCGTGTGGCATCCGTTGCAGGTGAAGGAAGCCTGACCCACCAGCGCATCCACCAGCGGCGAGTTGATGCCGTCGGATGGCCGCGTTCCGGAGTAAAAAGCGCTGCCCCGCTGCTGCGAGGGCGTCAGCGAATTGTCGAGATTGCGTACCGGGTTGGGTGGCGGCAGCACTTGCAACTGGAAATCGGCGAATCTCTGCATGTCGGCCGGCGATGGCACGTCAACACTGCCAATCAGCCCCTGGAAGGCCACAATGAAATTGTTGAACGAGACATTTGCGTCGAAGGCATCGGTTCCCATCGGGCCTGTGGATCGGTCGCCGCGCCAATGCATAGCGCCGGAGGTTCTGAGCCCGCGCAAGGTCTGCGTGGTGAACGGCCCTTTCATGGGATGGAAATCGGTGGGCTGATTGCTGCCGTTGAGCGGACTGTCGAGGCCTGTCTGATTGGTGGCGATCAGGACGTTCAGGAGTCCGATGAGGTTGATCGGGATCGGACTCTTGGTGACCGCGTTGTCCGGGTTGCCGAGGTCCCAGGCGAGATCGTCCATGTCGCCGAAGATGTGACAACTGGCGCAGGATGCCTCGCCGTTGCCGGAGAATCCAGTGGCGTCATACAGCATGGGGCGGCCCTGCACTACGGAGCGAGGTTCGGGATTGGGCAGCGGCAAGCGCACGATCTCAGCGTGCGACTTGAGGTTGATCACCTTCACCGCATCGTCAAAGCGCGTGATGGCATAGAGGACGCCGCGCGCTTCATCCAACACCAGACCGCTCACGCCTCCGCCGCTGACGGGGATGTAGTTCTGCGCTGGCGGTCACCGGGTCGAAGGTGTCGTTTTCCAGCGCAGCCATATTGAACACGCCGATCTTGCTGGAGCCGAAGGCGGCGACGTAAAGTGTCTGGCCATCGCTGGTCACGGCCATCTCCACCGGCGTGGCCAGGCTGTGAATCTTCGCGGTGGCATCGAAACCCGGCGAACCGGCCAGGTGGCTGTAGTCGATGTGCTTGTTCAGACGGCGCGGCGCCACCGTCGATCCGGAGATCACCGTAATTCGCGACTCGGCCAAATGGCCCTGCACGGTGTGACCGGCAAGCGTGCCCGGCCCCTCGAAGCGGACGTTGTTGAACGACTCGGTGTTCGAAACGTACAGGTGGCCGCTCACCGGATTGACGGTCATATTGAACAGAGTAGTGCCGACATGAGCGAACTTCGCTGTCTGCGTTAAAGCGTTGGCGTCCATCGCAAACACATCCGTATCGGGCAGATTGAAGCGAACGGAGTTATCCCAGACGCGATTCAGCTCGTCTTCCCAATGGCCGTCGTTATTGTTGTACTTCACGATCAGGCCGACCTCGGGCGCGGGTTCGCCCAGCGCATCGGCAGCAGGGCCGGGATTGCCGCCGGGGCTAACGGAGCCATCGGAAAGCGTGCACGGTTTGAATTGCTGGAAACCCGTGCATACCCTGCCCTGATGAACCGTCGTGGTCTGGTTGCCAGTCTTAAAGCCCGCTACATAAACCGTATTTCCATCTGGGCTGACCGCCAGGGCGCGCGGCGTGTCGGTGAAAAAGCTCATGATCTTGAGCGGAGTGCCGCCCAGAGTGGAACCGGGATTCGACGGATCGAAGACCCATACGTCGGCTCGGGGAATGCCCGCGATGGTGAGTTGAGGATCGCCTGCGCCGGGCACGTTCGCAATCGAGGGATCGCTGCGCTGCTGGCCGCGATGGGCGGTCGTGATGAAAGCCCGCTGGGGCTGGCCGGCGAAGACGATGTCGCGCGGCTCATCGCCCACCAGCAAAGTGCGGACCACATGCGGCGTCCCGGTCAGGCTGACGACGCTCACGCTATCGGAAAGATGGTTCGTTACCCACACCTCGCCGCTGCTCCGCACCGCGACGGCCACTGGCTCCAGGCCTACCGGAACGCGCGCTTCAAACATCGGAAGCCCGGAGGTGAGATCGAAGATCTCCAGGGTGCCGTTCGGGGTATTGACGGAGAAGAGTCTGTTACCGTCGGCGGAGATCGCAATTGGGCGCACCGGACCGCTCTCGAATTCCACGAAAGCAGGACCGTTCGAACTGGCGGACACAGTTGCGGCATAACGGCCGCGCACCATCCACGCGCCGAGCAGCAAAGCTACGCAGAGAAAGATCTTTGTCAGACGCATCGGGGAATGGCGTCTATGGTATCACTTCCCGCCGACGGTCTTTTTGGCGTGATATCCTGGCTTTGCTGTGACTCCGCCCATGCCTCCGCCGAAGCCTCCGGCGTGCGCCAACTGCCAGACCACTACGCAATACGCCCAGGGCGGCACTCCCCAGCAATCCACCTCTCAGATGTTCCGTTCAAGCGATGGCAAAATGCGGGTCGACACTGGCGCTACATCGGTCATCACCGATCCGAAAGCGCAACAGGCCATTCTGCTGGATCACGTCACCAAGGAGGCTCGTATCATGCCCTTACAGCCGGGAATGCCGCAGATGGCGGCGCCCGCGTTGGGCATGGCAGCGCCAGGCTTCAAGCCGCCGACTCCACCGCCGATGCAGGTTCAGGATCTCGGCAAGACGCTGCTCGGGGGACAGGAGGTGGATGGCAAACGGTACATCGTGCAACCGCCGGCAGCGCTTTCGCTCCCAGGGGCGCCTCAAACTCCGGCAGCGCCACCACTCCCGGGAGCGCCTCAGGCGCCTGGGATGCCCCAACTGCCGCAGAAGCCTACCGTCCCGCCGATGCCGACGACGGTTGACGTATGGACCAGCACCAAGCTGGGAATGCCGGTGCTCACCCAGGTAACCGGCCCGTTCGGGCAGCAAACGTGCGCCTGTAGCGCGGCGCAGACGGCGGAACCGCATCCGGCGATGTTTCAGATTCCACCCGGCTATAAGCCGGTCATGCCTCCACCTCCGGCGCCTCCAAAGTTCTAATCTCTCTGGTAGACATCCTGCTAGTCGTGTGGTAGATTGTCTGCCAGAGATACCGATGCCCGAACGACTCGAACTACTGCAAGGCACACTCGACATGCTGATTCTGCGCACGCTGCAATGGGGACCGCAGCACGGCCACGGTATCGGCCAAACCCTTCGCGGCACTTCCGACGATCTGCTCCAGATCGAGCACGGATCGCTCTATCCGGCGCTGCATCGCCTGGAAAAACAGGGCTGGATCACCGCCGAGTGGAAGGCTTCGGAGACCAACCGCCGGGCCAAATACTACCGCCTCACTCCACGCGGGCGGAAGCAACTAGTGGCCGAGCAGGGCAAGTGGGATCTGCTGGTGAAGACGATCGCGCGGATCATGAAACCGGCATAGGAGGGTGCGATGCGGTGGTGGTTTTTCTCGCGACGGCGCCGTGAAGCCGAACTGCAGGAAGAGATCGAGTTCGATCTGGAGCGCGAAACGGAGGAGAATCTTCGCGCGGGCCTCGCGCCCTCCGATGCTCGCCGCGCCGCGCAGAGATACTTCGGCAATGTTGCGTTGGCCGGAGAGTCCGCGCGCGAAGTCTGGGGATGGGCCTGGTTTGACCGCTTGGGACAGGATCTTCGCTCCGCGATCCGCTCCATGCGCAAGAATCCCGCCCTCACCGCGGCCATCGTGCTCTCCATCGGGCTCGGGGTAGGCGCCAACGCCGCTATGTTCAGCATTGTCCATGCGGTCCTGTTGCAGCCGCTGGAGTTCCGCGATTCCGGCAGATTAGTGCAGATCTGGCAGCATCCATCGGGCGGCGTCAAGGATCGTACGCAGAGCTCCGGTCCCGACTTCATTGATTTCCGTAACCAGAACACCTCCTTTGAGAGCATCACCGCCGTGATTCCGGCGTTCACCTTTCCGCTCTCCGGTCTGGGCCAGCCGATGCTGGCGCACCTGATGGCGTTCAGTCCGGAGTTCTTCGACGTGTTCCGGATCCAGCCGATGCTGGGCCGGATTTACGATCCGCCGGACTATCACGATGGCAGCAATTCAGCGATTATCAGCTACGGCTTTTGGCAGCGCCAGTTCGGCGGCGATCCGCTGGTGCTGGGAAAGAAATTCGATGTCAATCACGCGACGCAGGTGGTGACCGGAGTCATGCCTCCCACGCACGACCTCTTCAGCAACATCGACATCTTCGCCACCTATGTTCCGGACTATCCGTGGGCGGTTCAGCGCGGGAATAAGTTTCTGGATGTGGTGGGCCGTCTCAAGCCAGGCGTGAGCGTCGCGCAGGCGCAGCAGGAAATGCAGGCGATCTATCGCCGCATGCCGGGCGTGGCTCCCACGGCCACCCTGGAAGCAGTGCCGGTGAAAGACCAGATTGTCGGCAATTCGCGCCCGGCTCTTCTGGTTTTAATGTCGGCGGTCGCGCTGGTGCTGCTGGTAACTTGCGCCAATGTGGCGAATCTTTTGCTGGCTCGCGGGGCGGCCCGGCAGAGGGAGATCGCCACGCGGTTCGCCCTGGGCGCCAGCCGCGGCCGGATTGTGCGCCAGTTCGTTACCGAAAGCGTGACGCTGTCGCTCGCAGGTGGCGGCGTGGGCGTCTTGCTGTCGTATTGGCTGGTGAATCTCCTGGTCCGGTTCGCTCCGCAATTCCTGCCGCGCGCCTCCGGAATCAGCGTCGATATCAATGTCCTCCTGTTCGGCCTGGCCGTGTCACTAGCCGCGGGCATCGTTTTCGGATTGGCGCCGGCCGTCGCAGCCAGCCGAACCATCCTGAACGAGCGTCTGCGGCCGGGGCGCGGCGAAGCCAATGCCGGCGGCCACCAGTGGGGTCGAGGCGCTCTGATCGCCTCAGAGCTCGCCATGGCGGTGGTGCTAATGGTGGGCGCAGGGTTGCTCGCACGGAGTTTCTGGCGGTTGATGGAAGTCAATCCCGGGTTCCATCCGGACCATTTACTCACGCTGAGCCTGCGGCCCACAGACCAGCAGGTGGCATCCTCTTTCTATCCCGACCTTCTAGAGCGCACCGGCAGTCGTCCCGGCGTAGATGCTGCCGCGGTTAGCGATTGCGGACCATTCGGATACGTACCCACGGCGGACATTCGAGCAGCCGGCCGCATCGCCGACCCCAACCGCCTTCCGGTGGCAGACGCGTGTTTCGTGAGCGCGGATTATTTCAAGGCGCTCGGAATCGCCGTGGTCAAAGGACGCAGCCTGGAGGGTCGCGATGGCGCCGTTGCGCCGCCGGTGGCAGTCATCAGCGCGGCGTTGGCGCAGGAGCTGTGGCCCGGCGAGAATGCTCTCGGCAAACATCTGTCGGCGAACTATCGTTCGCTGGGACGTCCCACTGAGGAGATGCCGGTGCTGCGCGAGGTGGTAGGTGTAATCGGCGAAGTGCATCTGCGCGGCCTCGAAACGCCGTCGCGCATGGCCATCTATCTTCCTTATCAGCAGGACGCCACGCGCCGTTCGCTCCGTTCCATGGTGCTGTATGTGCGAACGAAATCCGACCCGGAGAAGATGTCCGGGGCGATTCAGGGCGATCTGCGCACCGTTGGGCCCGATGTGCCGGTGCTGAACACCCGCACCATGCAGGCCGTGATGAGCCAATCCCTCGCGCCGCGCACCTTCACAGTCACCGTGCTCGCGTCCTTCGCGGGCATCGCGCTATTGTTGGCCGCGACCGGACTCTATGGTGTGGTTGCCTACTCGGTGGCGCGACGCAAGCGGGAGATCGGAATTCGCGTCGCGCTCGGTGCCACCCGCGCACATGTGCTCGGCACCGTGGTGGGGCGCGAGTTGCGGTGGTTGGGCATAGGCCTTGTGGTAGGGCTCGCTGGCGCCTTCGCGCTATCCCGCTTGCTAAGCGGTCTGTTGTTTGGCGTGGTAGCTACTGACGTGTTCACCTATTTGAGTGTGGTAGCGCTTCTTTCCGCCGTAGCTTTGGCTGCTGCTCTGCTGCCGGCGAGAAGAGCTTCCCAAGTCGATCCTGTACTGGCGCTACGGGAAGAGTAGAGAGAACTCCGGGAAGATGCCGGCGTTCAATCGGCCGGAATCTTCCCGTGAGTTTGAAATCTGGAGCGGTGGTGTAGCTACAAATGCACCATACCCAGTAACATCAGGATGATCAAGATCAGAAGAATGGTTCCCAGACCGCCGCTAGGATAGTAACCCCAACCACGGCTGTAGGGCCACGCAGGGGCGACCGCCAGGACCAGGATCAACAGAATCAGTAGAAGTAACATTACTTCCTCCTTTCACACCCTTCCATACGGCAGGTAGGATTCCAAGGCGAGAAACAATACGTCTTAGGAGCACAACGGCACAGTGGGCCCCGAATTGCCCTTTACACGGTATGAACATGCGAAATCTAGCAACCGGCGCCGTTGTTTCGTTGTTCCTGGCAGCGGTAGTCTATAACTTTAACGATATCCGGCGGTACATCCGGATCAGCATGATGTAAGTGAGGGTCGCGACTCGGAAAGAGTAGATCCGGCATTTCTTTCCGAGGCGCGACTGTAAGGCGCCCGCTAAAGATGCCGCACTACCTCATCCGAGTGTATGGCTGCCCGTGAGGCCTCGCGTTCAATCGACCGGCTCACCAGTTCCTTTGAACCCAGTCCCACCGCCAAAGCCAACGCCAGCACAATGCCTCCGAAGAGAATGGCGAATGCCAGCCGAATGATGCCGCCGCCGATAGCCAGATGATCGAGAGCCATCGCCACCGCCACTACCATCACCATCCACTTCATGCCTGCGCTAAGAACTCGCGCATACTGCAGATTCATGTTCACTGCGCCAATGAGCACACTGCGAGAGAGAAAGCGGGCAATCAGGCTTCCCGCCACCAGCACCAGGATGGCGGCCACCACATTGGGCAAATACTCAAAAATCCGCAGCACGAGCGCGGAAGTCAGGGCCAGGTCGAAGGCGGAAACGCCGATCACAAAGCCAATAAAAATGACCGTCCAGGAAACCGCCCGCGATACTAGCAGCGTGGGGCTCTTCTGCGGCGACCATTCCACGAACGACAGGAAGCCCCAGCGCACCACTCGATCGTCGAATTGAAAACCGCGCAATGAGCGGCGCAGTAAGCTACCCAGAACCGCGGCCACCAAGACAGAGATGATGAGCACCAGGATGAGCGCCACAATACCGGGCAGCAAACTGGCGAACTGACTCAGCACCCGGGTTGTCGACTGACTCAGAGCCTGTCGTACTTGTTCCCACATAACGTCTCCTTCCAGGCACCCTTACGGGTTAAATCGATCCGGCCATCGCCAACGGGACACCAGGTAAGGTTTGCCCGCTTCGTAGGCCCGAGCCAAACGTTCCAACCGCGCCTCTACCGCGGGTGAGTTGGCGGCCTCCATTTCGATCGAATATGACGCGATCCACCCTAAGTAAAGTGGGGTGAACGATCGGAGCAAATGATCGCGATTAATCGTTCGCAGGCGATGCGCCAGGGCGAAATCATAAACAATCGCTACCCACAACTCGTCAGGCATACGGAACTGTTCCGGCCCCAGTCGAGCCAGTTTTCGGAGCTCCAAAAGATTGGTGGGCGGCAATACCAGGCTCCACACATCCAAGAGATTCTTGGCTCCCAACTGGAACGATTCGATCAAGCGATTCACGTCTACAGGGCCGCTTTCCGGGGATGCAGCCTCCGGATCACCCGTGGCCGGAACCGCCAGCGAACCGCGAATCCTCTGCCACAGCGCCGCATTCCATTCCAAATCCAGGAATACCGGCCCCAGCACCTGCGCCAACAGTGAGCTGAGATTCATCGGGTCCGCCGGCGGCCGCTGGCGCGCGCCGAGGTGTGCCTCACAGATCTGGAAATTTCCGCGGACCGCAGCAGAGACAATCGAGCCCAAAGGATAACCGGAACCCGGACGACGCGCCGCGGCGCTTTCATCCAGCATGAATTTCATCAGCTTGCCGGAAAACCCGAAATCGGGCCCCATGGGATTCTGTGTGCGTTTGCCATAGAGCGACCGGCTCAAGGGCGCGAGGAGACTGCGGTTCAACAGGCCCTCCCACTTATGCCGCGCGTACCGCGGCGCCACCAGATCGTAATCCGCTTCCAGCGCTGGACGCACCAGGCGGTCCACCCATTCGGGAGTCACCGTTGTCAGGTCCGACGCAATTACGGCGCAGGCACGCGCCCCGATTTTTGCGCTGACACCAAACATTGTGTGATAGGCCGCGGCTGCGGTTTGCGGTGACGCTCCCGGCTCATTCGGATCTGTAAGCTTGCATAGCAAGAAAGGAACCGCCAATTCATCCGCGGATGAGGCGCCTGCGCCATCCAACACCAAAACCGTTCGAGGGGGATGTGCCAGCTTTTCCAAAGCATCGTGCACCATGGCGGCGGCGCCGGCCCGCTGACCGTTGGCACGAGCGCCCAGGACGCCTACCACCAGGTCGGCGCCCTGATATTGCTCCATTTGTTCTAAAGCCGGCTGCGGAATGGTGTCGAGTTCCATTCAAGGCCTCCAGCTTCGATTGGGAGCGACAGAATCCCCATCAATGGAATTCGCGCCCAGGCCGGGCGGTCGTGCAATTCCTGCGACAACTCATGCAGCACTTTGTCGAGCCAGTAGGCGCGCAGCAATGTGCGAAAGCCGCTTTCGCCGGCCGGCAGGAAAGGCGCGTCCTTCACAGTTCCCCGATAGGCGCGCAGAAACTCGGCCGACGCGGAACGCTCCCACAGGCGAGCCCAGGGCTCCAACTTTTCGAAATCTTCCGGACGGCGCGCCGTATACCCGATCAGGCTGGAATAGGCGGCGCGCGCGAAGGATCGTAGCATGCACGCGACATCCCTGAGGGGCGAATGTTTCTCGCGCTCGCTAAAATTCACCAGCAGATAGTCGGTGCGAACTCGCAGAACCTGGCCCAGGTGAAGGTCGCCATGGATGCGGATGCGTTGGCCGTACCGACTACTGTCGTCCGCCAGTTGGAAGCTGCCGAGTATCTGTTTCCGTTGCGCCAGCACCATGCCCGCTTGGTCGAGAATTTCATCCGGCAATTGGGCGACGTTGGCGCGGAGAACGTCGAAAACCGCCGTCGAATCGCGGCGGAAGTCGGCGAACCGCTTCTGGAGATCGGCGGCAGTCAGTAGCTCGGGGGAGAATGCCGGGAGGTCGGTGGACGCTCCCAAGGCCAGGTGGAGTTCGCCGATGGCCCTGCCAATGCGTGCCGCGGCATCCAACGCGATTCCCAGATGATCTTCCGCCAGCTTGCTGGGCTCCCAGCCGGAAAGTGTGATCAGGTCGACGATGCCGGCATCGGAATCTGTGTTCTTGAGTTCTTCAGGCAGAGGCAAACCGGCGCTGTTTTCGTAGTAGCGCTCCAGTTCCTCCACGGTGAGAGTCCAGCCATCGCCTTCGTGGACCACTAGGCCTTGTAGCACAGCGAACGTAGAAGTACTGTTGCCGGTGCGCTCGTAGTCGATACATCCAGCGTAAGGCGGCACTCCGCCGAAGTGTGCCGTTTCGGTGAGGTATTTTCCAATCTCACATTCCGGATGAGGACGCGGCTCCAGACGTGGAAAGAGCTTGAGGAAGAACTTCTCATCGTAAATGATGGCCCGCTGCTCGGCGGATCGGCGCACTGCCGCCATCGGGGCATCCGCAGCTCCGCGGAGAGATGCCAACATCGCGCCGGGGACGCCGGAGAGTTCTCCGTGCCGGGTGGTCACGCGGCCGCCACTCTCGATAAGCGCGAACAGTGCCGCGCAGGCCGCATCGTCCAGCGCCCCATCGTGCATCACCCCGCCCTTCCCCCGCGAGACCACGGAAGACAGCACGGCATTCGGAGACTCTTGACGGATCCGGTCGGACTCCGGCTCGTAAGTCATCCCGAGGGGCATCAGGTAGAATTCCGGCTCACCGCTGTGATAGCGCACTTCTATTAAGGCGACGATGGCTTTCGAAGGCGTTAGGTCAGCCCAATCCACAATCCGGGTCGATAACACCGAGCCGGGCCTGCCCTCGAACCAGGGCTGCTTACCCAGATATCTCGAGAGCAGCACGGCTTCCAACTGCGACCTTCCCTGCCCTTCCAGCACCGTCTCCCATGTGTCCGCGAACAACGACAGCAGCTCCTCTTCAGAAGCCACGTCGGCGGGCTCGGACCTGCCATGCAATTCCAGCCACAGGAATCCATACGGGCCCAGCGTAAGCCGGTAGGCCTGCTTTTCGATGCGCGGAAACTGCACGTAGCCGAGCATCTCCACCGGCGTCATGCCTTCCAGTTCCGCCAGGTCCAGATCCACCGGTTGGGCGAAGCGGGAGAGATTCGCTACGCATAGGATCTGCTCATCTCCGTTGCGCCGAAGGTACGCCAGCACCTTGCGGTTCGACGGATTCAAAAACTGCAGCGTGCCCCGGCCGAAGACGCGAAACAGTTTGCGCAGCGCAATCATGTTGCGCATCCAGCTCAACAGCGACGAGGGATCGCTCTGCTGCGCCTCCACGTTAATGGCTTCGTAGCCCCACACCGGATCCATGATCACCGGACTGTAGAGCCTGGCAGGGTTCGCGCGTGAGAACCCGGCATTGCGGTCGGAATTCCATTGCATGGGAGTGCGCACGCCATTGCGGTCGCCGAGATAAATGTTGTCTCCCATGCCGATCTCGTCGCCGTAGTAGAGAATCGGCGTCCCGGGAAACGAGAACAGCAGGCTGTTCAAGAGCTCAATGCGGCGGCGGTTGTTGTCCACCAGTGGCGCAAGACGGCGGCGAATGCCCAGATTGATGCGCATGCGCGTGTCCGCGCTGTACGCCAGGTACATGTAGTCGCGCTCATCATTGGTCACCATTTCCAGCGTCAACTCGTCGTGGTTGCGCAGAAACAGGCCCCACTGGCAGGTCTCGGGAATCGAAGGCGTCTGCGACATGATGTCGGTAATGGGGAGACGGTCCTCCTGGCGCAGCGCCATATAAATGCGGGGCATGAGCGGGAAGTGGAAGGCCATGTGACATTCGTCGCCGTCGCCGAAATACGGGCGGACGTCGGCAGGCCACTGATTGGCCTCCGCCAGGATCATGCGGCTGCTGTACTGCTCGTCGATTTCGCGCCGCAGAGCCTTAATCAGGACGTGAGTTTCGGGAAGATTCTCGCAGTTGGTCCCGTCGCGCTCCACAAGGTATGGAATTGCGTCTAGCCGCAACGCATCCACTCCCAGATCGAGCCAGAAGCGCATGATCTTCAGCATCTCTTCCACTACGCGGGGATTGTCAAAATTCAAATCCGGCTGATGCGAGAAGAAGCGATGCCAATAATAGGCCTGCGCTACCGGGTCCCAGGTCCAATTCGATTTTTCAGTGTCGGTAAAAATGATCCGGGCATCCCGATATATCTGGTCAGTGTCGCTCCAAACATAAAAGTCGCGCTCGGGCGAACCGGGCGGAGCGTTACGGGCGGCTTGAAACCACGGGTGCTGGTCGGATGTGTGGTTCATCACCAACTCGATCATCACTTGCAGTCCGCGCTCGTGCGCCGTCTCCAGGAAGACGCGGAAATCTTCGATGGTCCCGTACATCGGGTGAACGTTGGTGTAATCGGAAATATCGTACCCGTCATCGCGCAGGGGCGAGGGAAAGAAGGGTAAAAGCCACACGCAGGTAACACCCAGGTCCTGGAGATAGTCGACTTTTTGCGTCAGTCCGGGCAAATCCCCAACGCCGTCGCCATTGCTGTCGAAGAAGGCGCGTACGTGAAGTTCGTAAATGACAGCGTCTTTGAACCAGAGCGGGTCGCTGGCGGTGCCGGGCTTTTTCATGTGGCCGCACTTCAAGCTCAGCACACCGGTGGCCAAACACGAAGCACTTGGTCAAGATCACTGTGCGGTCGATCACTATCGGGCGCGTCTACCAAACATAAGTGGCGACCGAGCCAGCGTTCAAACTGGCAATCGCGATCTCATCGCCCTCGCGGATTCGAAACGTCTGCGGGGTCTGTCCTCTATTGACGACTATTAGTACCTTTCGCCCGGAGGGCGTGTGGAACGCCACGTTGGGCAGCGTATCGTTATTGCTGGACGCGATGCGAAGCGAGCCGGGCGCCACGAATTTCGAAGCGTGGGCCACCACATAGTAAGCCAGATTCCGCTGCACCGTGTTGCCATCGATGGTGATGGCGCCCTGGCAGATGCCGCATCCTCCGTTGTTCGTGTGCGGCTCATTCTTCGAGTCGGCGGCAAGGTTCCAGAGAAGCACGTTGCGGCTCCAGTTGCGGGTGGCACCAACGATCAGCCGGCTGACCGGAGCGGCAATGTTGATGGTGGGCTTGGTCTCCACCGAACCGGTGACCATCTGTTCGGTGAAATAGAGGTTCTTTGCAGGAAAGGCATCGTGCACGTGCGACATCACCTCAATTTTTCCGCCGTAGAGGTGGAAGCCGGAGCCATCCACGTAGCGGGCCGCCGCGGGATCGCCAAGAATCGTCGTCGCGTATTCGGGCACGTCGCAATTATGGTCGTAAAGTACGATGCGGGTCTGAATGCCGGCTGTCCGGAACGCCGGGCCAAGATCATTCTTGATGAAGTCTGCTTCTTCGGTAGCCTGCATAACCAGGCTGGGCGTGTTCTTGTCGTTCAGCGGCTCATTCTGGACGGTAATGGCGTCGATGCGAATGCCCTCCCGCTTCATGCGCTGCACGTACTGCACGAAGTAACGAGCGTACGCCGCGTAGCACTCCGGCTTCAGCTTCCCGCCCTTGAAATTTCCGTTCGTCTTCATCCACGCCGGCGCTGTCCACGGCGACGCCAGGATTTTAATACGGGGATTGAGCTTGAGAATCGCCTTCATCACCGGGATCACGTCGGCAAGGTCCGGACCCAAATCAAAGTGCCGCATCTCCGGATCCGTTTCGCCTTCCGCCATGTCGTCATAGGTGAAGACGCGCTCGTTCAGATCGGAAGCGCCGATGGTGAGGCGCAGATAGCTGACTCCGATGCCCGCGCCTTCAGTGGTGAAGATCTCTTTCAGAAGCTGCGAACGGCTGGCGGCGTCCATGCGAATCAGATGCTGCGCGCTGCCGCCGGTCAATGCGAATCCAAAGCCATCGATCGGTTGGAACTTCTGGTGGTCATCGACTTCGATCGTGGCTTCCGTTCCCGATGGCGCGGCCGCCGAGAACGCCAGTGCCATCTCCTGCCGTGTCAGCAAGGCGGATTTGTCGGGATTGGTCAGCCAAATCTCAGCGCCATGCTGCGCGCCTGGCAAAAGAAATGCTACCGCCAACGCGCAAATTCCAGTAACAGCTCTCACTACGGCCTCCCCGCGAAACGCGTGTGAATGGCATACAGCGAACTTCGAGCGGGAATGAACAGCGTCTTCCCATCCTTGCCGCCGAAAACCAATTGCAGCGGCCGCTCCGGGACATCGATGCTGTCGATCAGCCTGCCCGACGGATCGTACACCCAGATCTTTCCGGCAGCGATATAGACGTTTCCCTTCTCATCCACGGCGACACCTTCCCCGCCCTGGTTGGCGAATACTTTGAGCCCCGCGAGGCCACCCTCCGGCGTCACTGACGCCTCATAGGTGGTCACCTCGGCCTCGCTGGTGAAATATGCCGGCTTACCCGGCGATCCCGGCGCCAGGCCAAATCCGCGCAGCAACGGACTGCTCTTGATGCCCCAACTCATCGCGCCTGTTACGAAATCTTCACCGGCCGGTATGAATGTGGAGCCGTCGGGAGAAACGTACTGGCGGTATGGCTGACCGAGCACTTGCGCATTGGCGCGCCAATCGCTCACGGGCAGGACTGGATTCATGCTGGCCCGCGCGGCGACGGGTTCGGGGTGAAGGATCTTGATTTCGCTCTCGGAGGATTCGGGACGAAACGAATACACTGTTCCCGCGCCCGAATAGGATACGACCATTAGATTCCCGGCCCGATCGAATGCCAGGTTGATCGGGTCGAGCGGCTGGTCGCGGACTGTGGACAGTTGGTGTTCCGCGTTGGACCAGCGGTAGATGCGCTGCCAGTGGGTGTCCACGAAGTAGAAGTCTCCGGCCGGACTCACCGCGCCGCCCGAGATGTTGAAGAATCCGCCCGCCAGCTTTTGCCCCCGTTCACCGGCAGGTACCACGACGCCAGTTGATTTGGGCGCAGCCGAGGGCGCATTGCCCGACAGTGTGAGCCACGCGAATTCGCGCTGGCGCACTTCCGTGCCGTGGGTCTGATCGAAGATGCTGGCGTCGAATGAGACTTTGCTGTTGCTATAGCAGTGAACGTTGCGGAAGCGGATGTTCTCCGAACCCGACACCTTCACCGCATAGGGGAACGGCTGAAATGTGCTGATCACCCGATAGATATGGAAGTTGGCGACCGTAATATTGCTGGAGCGGTCGATTTCGAGTGGCAGCGCAAAGCCTCCCTCGCCACGCTCCTCTTCGGTTTGCAGGGCGTAGATGCGCCAGTTCGACACGTTACGCAATTGCACTTCGTGGCGAACGTGATGCTCGCTCGACATCTGATAAATGCGGCCCTCGGTGGAGGTATTCGAGACCAGCATTCCCGCTTGAGCAAATGTGCTGGGCGTCCAGATATCGAAGAACGTGCCGCCGCCTCCATCGGTAACCCACAGGCTGGGATACTGCGCGTCCCAACGGCGGTTCAGATCGGGATCGGCGGTGTGAGTGTTGTTGTAGGGATTGTCGCGTCCGCCGTCAATCCGCGAAGTGCCATGCCCGCCCAGAAAACGGACGTCGTTCATCATCGAGGAAGCGCCGGCCATCCACTTGGCGGCCACGGCGCGCGGATTGATGCCGTTGGTATATAGGCCGATCCCAATCAAAATGTTGCGCCCTCCCGAGGGTGCTTCAATCATCGCTTTAGGGGTGCCGATGCCTTGGAACGCCGGCGTGGAGTCGCGCAGCACCAGTTGTGTCGCGCTGGGATGCAGGCCAATCAGAACCGTATCGGGTTTAAGGACAATGGTGTCGCTGAGAATGTATTTTCCTGTCGGCACATAGATCGCGCGATGGCCGGCCACGGCCTTATGGAAGGCTTCAGTATCGTCGGCGGCGCCGTCGCCTTTCGCCCCAAGCGAGCGGATATTCACCCAGGTCTCGGACGGCGGCAGCGCCGGAAGGTCGGAGGCAATGGGAGCGGGCAGAGCGGAAAGTGGGGTGGCCTCAAAAGTCGTGGTTATCGACGGCGTGGCGCCGGCATCGGCAAAATGCAGTCCGTGCGAAAACGTCTTGACCTGGTAGGCTTCGCCGGTCGCGGCCATCTTACGTCCGCTCTCTCGAAAGGTAGCGAACACCGGCACGCGCCGGCAAACGGCATCTTCGAAATTGATCTCGGTGCGCGGATTGTCTTCCAGGCTGACGATGACAGCCGAACTTAAAATGTCCTCGAAGCGGCCATCCTTTACCCAGAGTTCGTCGTACGAATTGGTATCGATCGAAATCGCTGTCGGAACATTTCGAAATCGCGGGCGGATCAGCGTCAGGCCGGCCGCATGCTCGCGAATGGCCGCTTCCCGCTGGCCTTCGAACGACGCGTCAACTGCGGTGACCTGCCACCCTGGCGACGGCGTGCCTGTCCAGATGCCGTACTGGCCGCCGTAGAATGCGACGTCCTCCATCACGTTACCGGTCTCATGGACACCCGCCAAGCCTGAGCCGATCCGGAAATCCATGTGGGCCAGAAAACAGTGTTGGGCGTACTTCCCGCGCACTCCGACAGCGCCGGGATTTCCCGGCATAATCTCGAGATCGATGTTACTCATGCCGGAGTAGAACGTCCCTGCGCCGGCATCTTGCGGACGGGCGCCCGCCTGCGACCGGCGTCCAGCAAAGAAGACGAGGTAGCTTTCGTGGTCAGGGTCCTGATAACCCGGGGTCTTCTCGCCAAGCACGAATGCTGGCCGGCGCGCGCCATATCCAATCAGGCGGATGGCTGGCCACACGTTTAAGGTACGGGTCAAACGATACCGGCCTTCCGGCACGAAGACGATCCCTTCGCCGGTGGCCGCCTGCACTTTGTCGATCGCCTGCTGAATCGCGTCGCTATCATCCCCCTGTCCATCGGCGTGGACGGGAAAGTTTTCCCTGGTCAGGTAGACGGCCTTGGGATCTTCCAAACGAGCGGTGTAGTAAGAGGTGGCCTGCGCCGCCGTCGCGGCAAATGCGAGCGCGCAAAGTGGAGCCGGAATGCGCTTCATCATAGAAACCTCCAGGCAAGCATCAACCAATCAAGAGTTCTGAAACCTGACGGTAACATGCTGCGGCACCCGTCGATTATGCGTGTTTACTCACGTTGGAAACCGAGTTGCTCAAACCGTCCGGGGGATCCACTACAAAACAATGGGTTACGTCTGCCTTCATGCTCACTTTTACCAACCGCCGCGGGAAAACCCTTGGCTGGAAGCGATCGAATTGCAAGACTCGGCTTATCCATATCATGATTGGAACGAGCGCGTAACGGCCGAATGTTATGCGCCGAATTCGGCATCGCGCATTCTCGATGCCGATAACCGGATAGTTGACATCGTCAACAACTATTCCCTGATCAGCTTCAATTTCGGTCCCACCGTGCTTTCCTGGCTGCAAGACTCCGCGCCGCAGGTTTATCAATCGATCCTGCAAGCCGACCGCGAAAGCAGTGCGCGCTTCAGCGGACATGGCTCAGCGCTCGCCCAGGCGTACAACCACATGATCATGCCTTTGGCGAATTCGCGCGATAAACGCACGCAGGTGCTCTGGGGCCTGCGCGATTTCGAGTATCGGTTCGGCCGCAAGCCCGAGGGAATGTGGCTGCCTGAAACCGCCGTTGACCTGGAGACCCTGGAAATTCTGGCCGACCAGGGAATTAAATTCACGGTGCTGGCCCCGCGCCAAGCCAGGAGAGTGCGGAAGATCAGCGCCCGCAACTGGCGCGATGTGAATGATGAACGCGTCGATCCCACCATGGTGTATCGACTGCGCCTGCCATCGCGCCGCTACATTAACTTATTCTTTTACGACGGTCCCATTTCCCGCGCGGTCGCCTTCGAAGGTTTGCTGGATAACGGCGAGCGGTTCGCCCAGCGGCTCCTGAGCGGATTCTCGGAGGAGCGCGGCTGGCCGGAACTGGTCCACATCGCTACCGACGGCGAGACGTACGGCCATCATCACCGCTATGGAGAAATGGCGCTGACTTACGCCCTGGATTACATCCGCAAGAACGACAAAGCTGACCTCACGAACCATGCGGAATACCTGGAGAAGCACCCGGCCACTCACGAAGTGGAGATCTTCGAAAACAGCTCGTGGAGCTGTATCCACGGCATTGAGCGGTGGCGCTCGGACTGCGGCTGCAATGCCGGCCATGCGGGATGGAATCAGGCGTGGAGAGGCCCGCTGCGCAATGCTTTGGATTGGCTCCGCGACACCCTGGCTCCGCGCTATGAGGAAAAGGCCCGAGAGTTCTTGAAGGATCCGTGGGCGGCCCGCGACGAGTATGTTGACGTTGTGCTCGATCGGCATGCGGAAAATCTTGCCGGCTTCCTTGCGCGGCATGCAACGCGCGACTTGTCGGAGCCGGAACGTGTGGTGACGTTGAAACTCCTGGAACTGCAGCGCCACCTGATGCTCATGTACACGAGCTGCGGCTGGTTCTTCGACGAGCTTTCGGGGATCGAGACGGTGCAGGTAATCCAATACGCATGCCGCGCCGTTCAACTCTCGGCCAAGGTATTGGGCGCCAATGTCGAGGACGAATTCCTCACCGCCCTGGCCCAGGCCAAGAGCAACATTCCCGAGCATGGCGACGGCGCTAACATCTACCGGAAATTCGCCAGCCCGGCGGCGGTCGATTTGGAAAAGCTGGCCGCGCATTACGCCATCAGCTCCCTATTCAAGCCATACGAAGACCACGCGCGCATCTATTGTTATTCGGTGGATCGCGTCGATCAGCATTACCAGGAAGCCGGGCGAATGAAGCTCGACGTGGGCCGGGCGCGTTTCATCTCCGAGATTACGCACGAATCGGAGGAATTCATGTTCGGCGTGCTGCATTTCGACGATCACAATCTGACCTGCGGAATTCGCGTCTATCACGATGAGGAGTCTTACCAGAAGGTGGTCCAGGACTTATCCGAGGCGTTTTCCAAAGCGGATATTCCGGAAGTCCTGCGCGTCATGGATCGCGATCTTGGCTCCGCATACTCGCTCAAATCCCTATTCCGCGACGACCGGCGCGCGATTCTGGAGCAGATTCTGAAACCTTCCCTGGAAGACGCTGAATCCGCATACCGCCAGATTTACGAGCGGCACGTTCCACTCGCGAACTTTTTACGCGATCTGGGAGTTCCCTTGCCGAAGGTGATGCGCACAGCTGCGGAATTCGCCCTCAACAACCGCCTGCGCCTGATGTTCGCAGATGACGAGATGGATCTGGAGCAGGTGCGAAAGATCCTGGACGAAGCGCGCACTAACGATATCGCGCTCGATTCCACTACTCTCGAGTATACGTTGCGCATGACCGTCGACCGGATATTCGGGCGGTTCGCCAAGGATCCTCGAAGCGCCGCGCAGGTGGAGCGGCTGGGGAGCATCATCGATATGGCGTGTTCATTGCCATTCACTGTGTCCCTATGGACGGCGCAGAATGTCTGGTCCGAAAAGCGCCGCTGCATTTTCGAGGGATTCAACCAACGGGCGCAAGAGGGCGACGACGAAGCTCAGGCATGGGTGCAACATTTCCTGGCGCTGGGTGAGAAGCTAAAGGTCCGCGTTACCGACTCCATCAAGACCCAGACTCATAACGGCTAGATTCGAGGAGATCCACGGTGACGAAGCGCAGCAGAGTGGAACCCGGACATATCCCGACATCCACGTATCGGCTCCAGATGAACGGCCGCTTTACCTTTGAAGATGCCGTTCAACTGGCAGACTACCTGGCCGGCCTGGGCATTGGCGATTGCTACCTCTCTCCTTTCCTGATGGCCGCCCCGGGAAGCATGCACGGCTACGACATTACCGACCCTACGCGCGTCAACCCGGAAATCGGGACTCGCGAAGATGTGCAGCGTCTGAGCGAGCGCCTGAAGCAATATGGCATGGGCATCATTGCCGACGTGGTTCCCAACCACATGTGCATTGACGACGCTGCCAACCGATGGTGGTGGGACGTTTTGGAAAACGGTCCCAGCTCTCCATTCGCCCGCTACTTCGACATCGATTGGAATCCGCCCAAGAGAGACCTGGCTAACAAGGTCCTGCTGCCGATTTTGGGGGATCAATACGGGCGGATTCTGGAAGATCAGCAAATCACCGTCGGCTATGAGCGTGGTGGATTCGTTGCTTTCGTCAATCAGAAATCGCTGCCACTCGATCCGTGTTCGTGGGCGCTGATTCTGGATCCGGCGGCCGAGGCGCTCAAAAAGCGGCTCGGCGACACTCACGAACACGTGCTCGAACTGGAGAGCATCTTAACCGCGTTGTCCCATCTGGCCCCCGCCTACGAAACTGATCCGGCCAAAGTTCAGGAACGCCAGCGCGAGAAGGAAATCATTCGCAAGCGCCTGGCGGCGTTGGTGGATTCGAGCACCGAAGCGCGGGAGGAGATCGAAGCCTCGCGGCGCCAGATCAACGGCGTCAAAGGCGACTCGCGCAGTTTCGACCGTCTGGAGGAACTGCTGTCGCGACAGTCTTATCGACTGGCGTTTTGGAGAGTCGCCGCGGACGAAATCAACTATCGCCGCTTTTTCGACATCAATCAGCTTGCCGCCATTCGAGTGGATGATCCCGAGGTCTTTTACCCCGTGCATGCGCTGCTAATGGAGATGATTCACGAAGGCCAGATCGACGGCTTGCGGGTGGACCACTCCGACGGCCTATGGGACCCGGCGGAATATTTTCACCGGCTGCAGGCCGCCGCCGCAGATGCGAAAGGTTCGGCCCAGCCGTTCTACATCGTCACCGAAAAAATTCTAGTGGGGAACGAAGCGCTGCGCTCCGACTGGAACATCTCAGGCACCACTGGCTACGATTTCCTTGGACTGGTGAATGGCGTCTTTGTGGATGGGAGCCGTCGACGCGCCTTTTATCGCCTCTATGAGACGTTCACGGGATGTTCGCTGCATTTCGAAGACCTGAACTACGCTTGCAAGAGATTGATCCTGCAAACTTCCATGTCAGGCGAATTGAATGTGCTGGCGAACAAGCTGGACAAGATCTCCGAGGGACATCGCTGGTCGCGCGATTTTACCAGGGCCAGTTTGCAGCACGCCTTGCGGGAGACCATCGCATGCTTTCCTATTTATCGCACCTACACCACGGATCGGGCGGAGCAGCCGGACCCGGAAGATGAGCGCCACATTCGAAATGCCATCAGGAGCGCCAAGCGGCGGAACCAGTCCACCGACGAATCGGTTTTCGATTTCCTGCAAAGGGTTCTGCTGCTCGAAGACCCCGCCGGGATTTCCGATGCACAGCGGGCAGAGCGCCGCGATTTCGTGATGTCGATGCAGCAGATCACCGGCCCAGTGGTCGCGAAGGGAATCGAAGACACGGCATTTTACCGCAGCGCTCCGTTGGCATCGTTGAATGACGTGGGTAGCGACCCGAGGCAGTTCGGTATTTCGCCGGCAGGCTTTCACGCGCGCAATCAGGCGCGGCTGGAAGCGTGGCCGCATGCGCTGCTGGCCACGTCCACGCACGATTCCAAACGTAGTGAGGATGTGCGGGCTCGGATCAACGTGCTATCCGAAATCCCAGGCGATTGGTATCGGGCCATCCGATCCTGGCGCGAAATAAATCTGAACCACAAGACCACCTCGGTGGGCGCGGAGATTCCCAGTCCGGCGGAAGAGTATTTGTTCTACCAGACGCTAGTTGGCATTTGGCCGCTGCGCAATCCGGGCCCCGCGGAACAGGGGCAGTTGACGCAGCGCGTGCAGGCGTATATGCGCAAAGCGCTGCGCGAAGCCAAAGTGCACTCCAGTTGGATCAATACCAATCAGAGCTACGAAGAGGCCGTCGACACGTTTGTGGCGGCCGCGCTCGAACCGTCGCCTGAGAATCATTTTCTTTCAGAGTTCATCGCATTTGTCGAAAAGATCAAGGCGGCCGGATTGTGGAACTCGCTTTCCCAAACGCTACTCAAGATCGCTTCTCCCGGGGTTCCGGATTTCTATCAGGGCAACGAGATTTGGGACTTCAGCCTGGTGGATCCGGACAACCGGCGTCCCGTGGATTACGATTTGCGCCGCGGCTTGTTAAACCGTTTGCGGCAGATGGAATCGCAGGCTCCTTCAGAACAGATCGATGCCATGATCGCAGACCCCTCCGACGGCGCCCTCAAAATGTATCTCACTCGGCGCGCTCTCTGCTTCCGTAAATCGAATCGCGATCTTTTGGAGAATGGATCTTACGTTCCGCTGCGCACCGCCGGCGATCGCCAAAACCACGCGGTCGCATTCGCCCGGACGCGCAAGCGTAACTGTGTGATTGCGGTGGCGAGCCGTTTCTTCATGGCACTGGGAGCCGATAAACGGAAGCCGACCGGCCCCGATGTCTGGGGGGATTCTGCGCTGCTGCTGCGTCGGGATCTCGCCCACACCGCCTGGCGCGAGGTGCTCAGCCAAACCACCATCGAATCGGATAGGCACGGTAAGCAGCACAGGCTGCCACTGTCCAGGGTGTTCGCGCATTTGCCTGTGGCACTGCTTCACGCCGTTGAGTAAAGGCTCCGCGCCGCTGACGGTGTTGTCTTACTGCGACGAACGCACACTGGCCGCTTCGATCACTCCGGAATCCACCGTCTCTCCAGTGCGCGAGATCACCTGAAAGAACAGCTCCGATCCTGCGATCTCCACTACTGCGAAAGTACGATCCGTATCGAAGCCCTTTGCCGTTTCAACCGACGGTTTCAAATCGTGATAACGCAGCTCGCCGGAATTTCCCAGCACGAAATAGAAGATTCCGTTCTGCGGCTTGAGCCTTTCGTAAACATGTTCGTGGCCGGTGAACACTACGTTCACTCCGTGCTGCTGGAGGAGCGGCTCGATCAGCTTTCGCAAGTCCAGGTCGGGGCCGTGAAAACGGGCGTGCGTGTAGAGCGGATGGTGAAAATAGCAGATCTTCCAGGTGGCACGCGAACTATCGAGTTGCTTCCCCAGCCACTCGAGCTGCTGAACATCCATGTAATTGCTGTCGAGGACAAAGAATTCCGCGTTGCCACGCTTGAAATTGTAGAAACGTCTGCCGTCCATGTTGAATGGCTTGTACAAACGTTCATTGGTCTGGTCGTGGTTCCCCAGGGCGGCGTAGAACTTCACACCACCGTCCAGCAGGGACTTGTACGGTTCTTCGAATTTTCGCTTGAAGTCGTCCGGCTCTTTGCCGCCATAAATGTTGTCGCCCAGCATGATCACGAATTCGAAGGGAAACCTTGTTCGGACGGCTGCCATTTTAGCGGCGGTTTCCAACTGCGCCGGATCGCCTGTGCCGCTGTCGCCAATCACGGCGAAACGAACGGAGTCCGCTTTCATCGGCAGTTTGACATCCGGCGCCTGCGCGGCGGAGGCCAGGCACAGCAATAGCAGGATGGCCAGGCGTCGCATAGGATTACAGAATCGCGTTCGGGATGTAGTCGACAATCAGGTTCGCATCGCTGTCGCGCAGGATGAGCGTGTGATCCACTACGCGATATTCCAACTCCGGCGGCAGCGGCGGTAGATTCAGCAACAACGAGGGGGGCGTGGTCTGCAAAGGCACACCGGGCGGATAGGTGTGATTGACGCGGATGCTGGTCAACCGCACGGGCGAGGCGTGGTCCAGCGTGGCGCGAATGCGGGCGGCTTCCGACCCTTGCAGGGTGATCCCGATCAAGCGCTTGAACTCAGCGGCAATTTCGGGAGTGAAGATATTGCCTTGTGCGACGGTGTAGCGCTGTTCACGCAGGCGATGTGCCAGATGGCGCTCGTACTCCTGAATCTGTTCAGCCGAGGTAGTGGGCATCAGGCCATGCACCTGGGCCTTCGCCGTATTGTGAAGCTTGACGTACTCGGTAACCCGTCGCGAAAAATCCTGCAGGGTCAGGGCGCCCTGATTCACCTTGTCCTGCGCGCCCGCGACTACAGGGAACAGGCAGGCGGCAAGAACACCTGGATTCGGGCGCCTCATCGCGCCCGGTCGCCTTCCACGGCCTCTTCCACCATGCCGCTGACCACTTCCTTCACGGCAGCTTTCACCGCGCCCCGCACCGCGGCCTCGACTTCGTCCGGGTCCAATTCCACGTCGGCCGATTGGCCGACGATCTCCTTCACCGCGCCGTTTAACACTGGAGTTACAGCGGGCATGTCCTTGGCGAGCATCTTCGCGACTCTCTTGGCGACCTTGTTCGCAGGCGCATGATTCTCGGTGCGTTCGTCAGCTTCCTGCGCCAATGCCCAATCGGCTTCGAACGTCTTGCGGATCGCAGCCACTAGTTTGGCCTGATGAAAGATCAGCCCCAGTTCCCTGCGAGCGTCGAGTTCAATGGGTCGCAAGCTCTGGCTGCCTACGAAGGCCGCTTTCCCGTCGCGAACCATGCTGCGCGTGTGCAGCCGCATCTGTGCCAGTTTGCAGACCTTCACTCCGGCGACCTTCTGCGTCATCCGCCCGATCACGCGGATGTCGACACCGGCGGCGGCACGAGTCTCGAGAAGCCGCAGGATGTCCTTGTCGCTTACCTTCGGATCGTAAATCAACAATTCCTTTTTCGCTCCTTGAATGAACGCGGTTAATTGCTTGCGAGCATTCGTCGGGCTGATTACCAGGGATTCCGATGCCGGTTCGTAAGGAACGCGCTTGCTGTCGGCTTCAAAGAGGCGCGCCGCCTCGGCGACCACGGCCGGCTGCCTCGTGACGATGCCGAAGCTGCGGCTATGCTCGATGTCGGCATAAGTCAAATTGAAAGCCAGCAGGTACAACTCCCGCTGGTCCACGATCATCATCTTGTTGTGATAGCGAACCAGATCGTCGGCGGTGCGCGAGACGGTGACCCCCGCGCCCAGCAGGCGCATCTCAAGCCTTCGAAGATTCTCTTCCCCGGCGCGGTTGGTGTGGGCAATCAGCGCATTCACGGCAACGCCGCGGCTAACGGCATTCATCAACGCCCTTTCAATCTCCCGCTGGTCAAAGCGAAAGATCACGATCTCGATACTCTTCGAAGCGCTTGCAATGGCCTTGAGTAACGGGCGCACTCCCTCACCTGGCTGTACCATCAGTTTCATCGGATTCATTTCCTGCGTCGCGTTGAGTGGTTCATCACTCTGGCAGCGGTCCTGCATTCGTTAACGTGCAGTTGAGACGCCGTTTCGAAAGGTCGCCCCGCTATGTTCGTGAGAAAACGCCCATTCGCTCTGTTACTCCTTACCTGCTTTGCGTTCACCACACCAGGCGGAAGCGCCGACAAGAGTAAGCGGGCCTCCGACGATGCAGTTGCTGCGCGCGGACAGGCAGTCGTGTGGGCTAACCCTGCAGATTTGGAGGCGCGAGATTTGCTTTATGGCGCGGGCGGAAAAGAACATGTGCCGCATGGGCCATTCACCTTTGTGAAAGAGGACCTCGACGGCACCAATCCGAAGTTCGTCGTCAAAGATGAGGACGGTGTGAAGTGGAAAGTCAAGCTGGGAATTGAGTCCAAACCCGAGACCGCCGCGACGCGGATTGTCTGGGCAGTCGGGTATTTCACGACTGAGGACTACTTCGTGGCCGACCTCAAGGTCAACGGCATGCCGGTGCGGCTGCACCGCGGATGGAAACTGGTGGACCCCGATGGCTCCGTGCATAATGTGCGCCTCAAACGGGAGCCGGGAAAAGAGGAGAAGAAGGTGGGCACATGGGAATGGCGCCACGACCCGTTCAACGGCACTCGCGAGTGGAACGGGTTGAGGACTTTGATGGCCGTGATCAACAACTGGGATCTCAAGGACGAGAACAACGCCATCTACCAGATTGGCGGCCGACAGATCTACATGGTCAGCGACTTGGGGGCGAGTTTCGGCTCTGCGGGGCGGACGTGGCCGCCGGAGAAAAGCAAAGGGAACATCGATTCCTACAGCCGGTCGCGCTTCATCCACCGGCTCACGTCTGAGTTTGTCAGCTTCCAG
Source organism: uncultured Solibacteraceae bacterium (assembly GCA_963815475.1). Taxonomy (GTDB): domain Bacteria; phylum Acidobacteriota; class Terriglobia; order Bryobacterales; family Bryobacteraceae; genus Sulfopaludibacter. The sequence continues at coordinate 7,673,936 of CAWFHD010000003.1, forward strand.
TCGCCGGCTCGGCCCCGTTGGGTTCTTGCCGTGAACCCCAAAGAATACCTGCGCCGCATTCATCTGGAATGGATCGGGAAGAACGTGCCGCGGTCAGACGCCAAATGGATGGGAAGCATGCTCGCTCGGCTCTCGCAGCAACAGATCCACGATGCGTTTCGGGCAGCGGGCTATTCAGCCAACGAAATCAACGAATTCTCGGATGTGCTGATGCATCGTATTACAACTCTCAGTGACCTCTGAGGCTGCATCGCGAGCCCCTCTCATCGCGTCCAACAGAGTGGAGGTGGAAATATGAAGCTGTTAAGAAAACTTGGAATTCCCGCAATGGCACTTGCGGGAATGATGGCGCTCTTCAGCCCGTCTTCCGCCGACGCAAAGGTGCGGTTTGGAGTTCAGATAGGAGTGCCACCTGTGTACACCTATCCTTACCCTTACTATAGCCCTTACTACGCTTACCCCTATAGCTATGGCTATTACGGGCCTTACGCCACGTGGGGACCTAGCTATCACTATTACCATCACTTCGATCGTGACCATCACTTCGATCATGAGCGATGGGAACATCGGCATGGACACCGGTAAGGTGAGGTAAGCGAAACGCGGCGGGCAGTGTATCGCCCGCCGCGTCGATTTCTTAAAAATCCTTTTACGGATGTGGCTCGGCGACGGGTGCGTGGGAGTGAAACACCGTTGGCAGGAACTCTCTTGCTACGTTGAAACCTGCCTCCACTCCCAAGGTGATCCCGAAGACTCTTCCGGCATTCGGCAATCTGGATGTACTGGGCGGCTGCCAGAGGCGCGAGACCGAGGCAGCGGCTGCATAACTGAGTAGCCGCGAAGCCGATACGTAGCGAGCCCCATTGTCGTGCCGTGCGAGCACCGTGCTGCTGAGCGCATACACGAAGCGATTGCCGAAGCCCAATTTCCCGGAGCGATAATATCGATTCTCCTCGTGAAAAACGGCTGACGTGCCGTACATCGTGGTGGCCTGCACGATGTGCTCGCCGTAAGAGCTCGCAAACCGGCGCCCATATCCCTCGCCTCCCTGATGCCATTCGTGCGGAGTGTCCAACGCCTGATTGATGGCCGCGCCTGCCGCAGATCGGAGAACGGATTCGGGGCTGAACATGCGCTGCACGTAATACTTCGCTCTTTCGCCCTGAGTCATGGGTATGTAGGCTGGCAATGTCGTAGTCGTAGGCACGGCTGATGGACGGGCCTCCCGATCGGCGGCGCCAGCGGGCTGCGTCTGTGCCATGGTTAAAGGCGCGGCCAAGCCTGAGGCTAGAAATACCGCGATTCGAATTCGTTCGACGCAGTGTAAGGCAATGGACATGCGGGCTCCACTTACGCGCGAAAACGCTCCTGAAACCCATGCACGCACCTTACCTTCGTACAGCTCCTAACTATTGACTGGTAAGATTTTCCTCACCGCGGAATTGCAGTTCATGAAGCTGCGAATAGAGCCCGCCCGATTGCAGCAGGTCCTCATGTTTGCCGCGCTCCACAATAGCGCCATCTTGCACTACCAGGATGAGATCGGCGCGCCGTATGGTGGAAAGGCGATGCGCGATCACGATCGACGTCTTGCCTTCCATCAGGCGATCCAGGGCTTCGAAGACCAGTTGCTCGGAGGCGGCATCCAGCCCGGAGCTCGGCTCATCTAGTATAAGGATCGGGCTATTGCGGATCACGGCGCGCGCGATTGCGATGCGCTGGCGCTGGCCTCCGGACAGCGTAACGCCGCGTTCCCCCACTACGGTGTTGTACCCGTCCGGCATCTTTTCCACGAACTCATGCGCATTCGCCATTTCCGCGGCGCGCAGGATCTCAGTGCGTGTCGCGCCAGGCTTGCCGTAGGCGATGTTGTACCAGATGGTTCCGTGAAATAGGAGAGTCTCTTGTAAGACGAAGCTGATCTGCTGGCGCAGAGACTTCTGAGTGAATTGACGAATATCGTAGCCATCGATCTTGATCACACCGGAAGCAAGATCGTAAAAACGCGGAATTAATCCGATGATCGTGGTCTTGCCTGCGCCGGTAGGACCCACCAGCGCCGCAGTCTGCCCGGGTTCGATGGCGAAGCTTATGTCGCGCAGAATCGGGCGGTCGGGATCGTAATGGAAGGAGACGTTCTCAAACTCGATACGCCCTTTCAGCGGAGGAGCGGGGCGCGCGCCGGGCATGTCGCGGATCTCGTAGTCGGCATCCAGAATCTCGCGAATGCGCTCGTAGCCGACAGCGGCTTTGGTGTAGCTGTCCGTCATCTTGGAGAGGTCCTGCATGGGCTTGTACATTTTGCCCAGATACCAGATGAATACGATGAGCGATCCTGCATCGAGCGTTCCGTCAAGCACCATGCGGGCCCCAAACCACAGGACGATGCTGGTGCCGATGGCGACGATGACCTCTACCAGCGGCGCCAGCTTCGCCTTCATGCCGCGGGCGCGCAAGCCGATCTCCACGCTTTCGAGGCTCTCCTCCTCCAGCCGGTGCTGTTCGAAATCTTCCCGCGCAAAGGCCTTGACCACGCGGATGGATGTAAGAACCTCCTGTACCGTTGAAACGATCTCGCCTTCCTTTTTCCGCACTTCGCGCGCGGCCTTTTTGATCCGGCGCGTGTAGTAGTAGACCACCACAAAGAGCACTGGCGCGATGGAGAGGGCGATCAAGGTGAAACGCCAGTTCATATAAAACATGACGCCCACCATCCCGATGAGCGTGAGGCAATCGACCAGAGCGCCCAACATTCCGGAGGTGATAAAGCTCTGAATGGCGTCGATATCGCTGGTTACGCGGCTGATCAGATCGCCCGATTGTTTGTGGTCGTGATAGGAGAGCGAGAGCCGCTGGATATGCGAGTACAGCGTGCGGCGCAGGTCATGCATTACCCACTGGCCCACGCTCGTGGTGAGATACTTCTCGGCGTACGAGCTGAGCGCTCCGGCTAATGCAATCACCAGCGCGGCGATGGCGGCGAATTTGAGAGTCGCGATGCGATCATTCCCAGTGAGGGAGAGGATCAAGGGATTCAGCCATCCATGGTTGTGAAGAGGCTGACCCTTCAGAATACTGTCGAAGACGACCTTGAGAGGCCAAGGCTGTAAAAGATCGGTGACACCTTCTCCGACGGCCGCGATCAATGCCACAGCCAGCATCTTCCAGTGCGGCCGCAACAGATCGCTGATTCGCAGTGTGGGCGATTTCCGCGGTGTCTGACTCACTTGGGAATGCCCGGTAAGTTCGGCATGAACTCACGCGTCACATTAAAGCCGCCGGCTGCTCCGATTGAGACGCCGAAGCTGATTGCGGCATTCTGTAAGCCGCCCGTGCTGTTGGGTTGCCACAAGCGCGAGAGTAAGGCTGCGCCCGCGACCGCCCCGAGTTTCGAAAGGGAAAGCCGCCGATGAGGCTGCCCGCTGGAATCGTAGCGTCGTGTCAACACGGTGCTCTCGAGGGCGTACTTCAGGCGCGCACCGAAGCCCGTCTCACCGGAAGCAACGTATCGATTGTCCTCGTGAAGCAGGCTGGATGCGCCGAAAAGCAGCGTCGAATAGACGATATGTTGGCCGTAACCACTGACGAAGCGCTTGGCGTAGGCTTGGCCGCCTTCGCCCCACTCCTTTGGCTTGTCGCGCCACTGGCCAATACCGGCGCCAACTCCAGCCGCGAGGAACGAACTGGGATCCACCAGATCCTTCATATACTGGTTGACTCTTTCGCTTCCGGTTGGCGGCGCGAGTAAGGTTTGAGTGGCAGGCGAATGGATCGGCGGTGTCACCGGAATCGCTCGATCCGCAGCACCTTGGGTTTGCGCAGGTAAGCCAAACTGGGTGAGGAGTATCAAACTGCACAGGCTTCCCGCGTTCCGCATGTTCTGGCTCACCCTTATCTGCCAAGCAATATGGCGACCACATCGTCGGCGTGATGGACAATCCGGCCAATTGTCACAACGGCAGGCTGCTTGCCTCGCCGCTCTGGGAGGAAATCGATGAAGCTGCTGATCCCGTGTCTTTTGCTACTAACCGCGTCTGCCGCGCTCGCGCAGGAATTGCCGTTAGCGGACGCGACCCAACAGAATCCACCGCAGCAGACGTCATCGCAGAGTGAAGCTCAGCGCTCCACCACTGTAGATGAACCCGCGAGGCCGGGGCAGGAGGTCATCAAGCAGAAGGATCTTTGGGACTCCACCGGATACTTCCACCCCTTCGTGCGCATGCCGAAGTATGTTCTACAGGATCAAAAAGCAATCTGGACAAGCCCGTTTCACACGGCCAGGAATGACGTGAAGTATTGGGCGATCTTCGGAGTTGCCACCACAGCGCTCATCGCCACCGACAAATCCACTGTGCATTGGCTGCCGAACTCTTCCAGCCAGGTGCATGTCAGCAACACGGCTTCGACCATCGGATCCGCCTATACGTTGGTTCCGCTGACCGCCGGTTTCTATTTTCTGGGGACGGCGTTCCATGACGATCACTTTCGGGAAACCGGGCTGATCGGCTTTGAAACGCTGATCGACGTCAACATTATGGTGGAGGCGCTGAAACTGGTGACCGATCGGGCCCGTCCGACCGAAGGCAACGGCAAGGGGCTATTCGAGAACAGCCCGAACGGGCGCTGGAGCTCCGGGTTCCCCTCAGGTCACGCCATTAATGCGTGGGCTCTTGCATCGGTGGTAGCTCATCAGTATCACCACGCCTACATCAAGGTGATCGCTTATGGTCTGGCTTCCACGGTGGTGGTGGCGCGCGTAGGCGCCCGAAGGCATTTTCCCGGCGATGTGGTGGCGGGATCGGCGATGGGCTGGTTTATCGGCGACTACGTATATGGCAAGCGCCACAACCTGGAATTGGGCCACAAGCACACCGCCGCCGATTGGGTAGTGGACCACGTCCACTTCGGAATGGGCGTGCAATAGCTGGAAGTGGTCCCACTCTTCGTGCAAGAGTTGCACGGCGGCTATGGTTTGGCTACCTCCGCCACACACGCGAGCCCCGAGAAGTAACCGCGATCGAAGATTGGCGGATTGGCGGAGATCTCGAACCGTACGGTGACGGGCTGCCCGGCCTGATTGAGAATCGGCCTGCCTTGCCGGCCGGAGCGCAGAGTCATCTCCACGAGTGGACCGGTATGCTTGTCGGCATCGCCCACCATCTGGAAAATCGCCCATAAGCCGTCATAGGCGGGGAATGGAAACTCGGTGCCGCCTTTGAACTTCACCGACAGGTGCGCCTCGTGTGTGGCGCCGGGCCAGACAAATGTCTTGGCCGCGGAGTTGGCGCCGCTGAAATCGGCGGACTGCCCGTCGATCGTGAGCTTAATGTCTTCAGTGTCCGGCGAGACCACGGGCTTCACCGTATAGCTGAAATGCGGATCGGGCGCGGCGCCCTGGAACGCGGCGTCGCTGAATGCCGCCGCACGATTTAGGAAGCCGAGGAATGCGGGATTGATCGTGATTCCAGCGGATGTGTTGGGGACATATTGCGATCCCTGCTTCGTAAGCGCCTTCTGTAAATTGGCATCCACGAATTGCCACAACTGCCCGGTCTTTGGCTGGAATAACGAGATCAATTCGGCCGCCGTGGCCTGCGCAGTCGCGGTGGGGCTGAACGGGTATTTGGCAAGCACTGGCCGCATCTGAGCGCAGAGGTCTCGGCCTTTGCCGTTCAATTCTGCCGGCCCAAGTGTGCGCAGCAGAGCCTGCACATAAGTGATGGGGTCTTCCAGAAGCTTTTGCACATTGGCTTCGATGTGGCCGTCCTGATCGATGCGGAAGGTCTGCGCCATCTGGCGGGTGTTCACGATCGCCTGTTGGGCATTCGACAACGTCTGCGCGGCGGCAGCATCGTTGGGCGCCCCTGGTTGATTCGCGATCTGGTCCAGTGACGTCTGCAACGACACCAGCGCATTCATGTAATTCTGATTCGGCGGCGCGATGAAACGATCGGTGCTGCCCGGCGGCACTACAGCCTGCACCGGTTGAAAGACGGCGGCCACACCGGGGTCGTCCACCGCGGTGTTCTGCGATTGGAGTGCCATCAGTTCAAGCAGAGGAGATTGGTTTCCGCTTAATTGGCCGAGCTTCTGCGATGCGTCCTTAAGACTGGCATATTTCACAACAGACGCGGATTTCGTGTAAGCGCGCCACTCTTTGACGAAATCGCCGTAATAACGTGCTTTCAAATCCTGCTCCAGTTTGCCGCGATCGATATTCGCGGCGGCCTGGTCTCCCAGCACCCACTGCTCACCGCTGAAATAACGGTCGGCATGAGCGATGGCATCCTTCATGAAAGCCCAACCGCCCTTGGAAAATGCGCCCGGAACTTCGTGGCTCTCCACTACCACCTGCGCCGACCCGGGGAACTGGCGATTGAAATTGATGGGCGGATTATTCTTGCCGGCTTCCGCCAGCATGAAGGCATAGACGCGCTCCGTGCCCGCAAACTGCGCCAGGTAGTGGCGCGCCTTCTCGATGGCCGCCGAGTCATTCTCCTTCGAATAGGGATTCTCTTCCTTCAGTTCATCGGAATAGAAATCGAACTGCTTCTGCGCCAGTTGCAGGCGGTCCGGATCGATGGTGCGGCCATTCGACCACCACGTCATGAGCACCGGCGACAGGAACAATTTCGTGCTCTTGTCGTGATAGGAGGTGGTGATCAGATAAGCCTTGAGCGCGGCATACGTGGGGCCGTACTCCGGACCGGGCGTGGAGGGCAGGCCGCGAAGATACTGCAGCATTCCCGATTGCGTCTGGCCAAAGAGGAGTTGGCGGAACCGATCGAAATAGACGCGGCGCGCTTCGGGATAAAGATCGTTGCCGGCATACAGCCCCCAACGATAGCTCCAGGGCGCGCCGTTGTGACGCCACTCCACCAGTTGCACCAGCGACTGACGGAGCGTGTCCAACTTGCGCAGGGAGTCGGTGGAAGCAAGATCGGCGCCGGTGGATTCGCCCGATGGAATACCGTGCGCTGCATCGCGCACCTGCGTCTCCAGGCTGTGATTCTGAAAGAACGACACCGTGAACCCGATGATCAGAATCAGGCAGAGCAGAGCAGCGGCAGCGTACAGAATTCGACGCGCCGAACTGGTCTTGGTGCTAGCGCCGCTGGCGCCCATGGCGGCGCGGTCGCCGAGCAGAATATTGTTGAAGAAGTGGCTGAGGAACACCCACTGCGGAACTTTGCGCGTGGACATCACCGGCGCCGCCATCGGCTGCGGCTGCGCCTGGGCGCCCGCTCGGAAAATTCCGGTAGCGCCCGATACCGACCCGTATCCCGCCTGCTGCTGCGGCGCGGCAGCCACCGGTGCACTCTCGTTAATCACCACCGGACGCACGCCGGTGAAGTAGAAGCCGCGCAGAAAAGGCCCGACGGTTAACTGGCTCGGCCGACACAGATCCACCAGAAACTGCACAGCGGCCGGGCGGATCTTGCGAAACTCGCGGGGAAATTCGTAGGCTGGCGGCAGCTTGGAGCCGTCGTTTTCGCGCGCCAGAAACTGTGCGCGCCCGTCGGCCAGCGATCGAAACAGAGCTTCGAAGTGGGCGGTGAGTCGTCCTCCCTCTTCTTCGGCGAACACGCCCTCGTTGCGACGCGCCACCATCGGCAGAGTCGCGCCGAGCACCTGCGACGCTTCGTCGTTGCTCAGGTTGCGTACGTACTCGGTGAAGAAAGGCAGCCGGTCCATACGGGTGAAGATTACGTAGACCGGAAGGTTGATGCCCATCGCCTGCGAGATCTCGCCGAGGCGGGCGCGCAGTTCACGAGCCGCGCCGGCTGACGCGTTCCTGCACGCCGGCCTGGGTGAAATTCTCGCAGTCGTAACAGACCACTGCGGCGCGCGGGGCCTGTTCGCCCTTGCCCACTACCGAAGTTCGCGGCGCCAGCTTTTGCGCCAGGCGATTCCATTTGCTGCTGTCCGCGGGGAGTTTACCTCCGGCTTCCACGAACACCGACCGGCGGGTGAACCAGATGTTGGCGCTTCGCGTGGGCACTACATTGCTGTTCTGATGGACTTGGCCGGCGAGCAGTTCGGGATCGAGCCCGGAATGCAGCATCACGCTGGTCTTGGCGCTACCGGTTTCGCCAAGCAGGATGAAGACGGGGAGATTGCCGACTCGCGCGTTGGGCTCGGCTTTGGCGGCGGCCAGTTTGTTATTCGCCTCCGCGATCAGTAGCGAGATTTCGTCACCGCCCGGACCTACGGGTTCGTCGGCTTGGGCGGCGCGCGCCTTTTTCTTCTTCTGCTGCAGAAGATAGACCACCGTGAGCGCAATGAGAAGAACTACGGCAACGGCCAGAACGATGTAGAGCGTACTCATGCGACGTTTACTCCGCTGCTCAGAACTACCTTATAGATCACGAAGAGGACGACCATCAGGATGGCGCAAACCGCTGCGATGATCCCCAGCCGCCGAACCAAAGGGTCCTTGCGACTGGCGACGGTATCGCTCGGTAGCGCCCAATAAGGCGACAGTGGCGGAAAGGGTCCGCGAATACGGCGGATTTTTTCGGCCGTCAGGTTCATCACCTGGCTGAGTTCCCCGCGATTGCCGGCGCTGTAGCGGCCGCCAAAACCCAAAACCAGGCAGAGGTAATGCACTTCGAGAATGTCGGCGAGATCCTGGGAATCGCTGCGGCCCAACAGTTGTTGCAGGTTTTGGAAGAACACTTCGCCGGCGATCTGGGTGCCGAACATCTCGGCCTGGAGAGGTTGCCGCACCCAATCGCCGAAGATGGGGTTCTGCGAGTTGAGAACGGATTCATCCAGGAAGGCGACGGTAGCAAAGGTCGCGAGTTTAACATCCTCAGCCGGATAACCGGCGCTCATCGCCTGCTGCGCCGCGGCCTTCAGAGCTTCCCGCGTATGATGCCGAAACGCATTGGCGTCAGTGACGCCCTGGCGATTTCCGCGCAAGCGCTCGATGGCAGTCAGGACCTCCTGATAGAGCAGCGCGAGGTTCTCGGGCCTGCGTCCTGCCGCTGAAGGACTCATGACTATGTCTCCAATACCACCAGGATTTCTACTTCGGGATTCGGGAAATCACCGGGGACGTACACGCCCACGCGGCGGAACTGAGAGAGGTGATCCCAGCACGGACCGGTGCGGCTGATGCCGAAATACAGGGTCTCCACGCGCGCCGAAATAGCGGACGGCGGCACAGGCAGGTGCGTGAGGGTCATGCCGGGCAGGGCGCGCTTCACCAGTTCGCGGACGAAGGGCGGCGTGCAGACTTTGACCAGTCGCGGAACCTGCGTCATCAACTCGGCTTCACCCAATCCGGCACGCACAGCCAGCACCCAGCGGGCCCGGCCCAGGCAGCGTTGATCGGTGACATCGCCTTCGTAGAAATAGTCTCCGGCCGCGGCCAGCGGAATCGAGATGCAGTTGGTGGGGACGATGGTTTCCAGGTGCGCGCGAATGTGGCGATCGAGGCGGTCGAAACTCTCGCTTAAGTTCTCATGGTCGTAATGCGGCAGATCGCGCGGATGGGAATCGAGAGCGAAGGTGCAGAGGGCGCCGGCAAGCCGTGAGAGTTCGAGGAAGAGTTCTTCGGGATGGCCGCGCCGCGTGGTGAGCAGATGGCGAAGGGGGGCCACCGCCGAATTGACGGCGTGCAACAGCCAGAAATTAGCAATCTCGCGGGTGGAGAATTCGGTGTGCCCTCCCTGCCCTGCCGACGCCCCGCGGGTGATCGTCATGCTCTTTTCGTCCAGGATCTCGATGAGCCGCTGAGCCAGCAGCATCAACCGCAAACTGGCGGCGGTGCTCAGGACGGGCGGGACGAAGTTCGCGTCGTAGGCAAAGTGGCCCGAGCCATCGCGAACTACACGGGCGATGGGGAGTGTGATCAGGTCGGCGGCCGGTTCAGTGTCCACCAGCAGGCGGAAATTCTTCCGGCCCAAACGGACGGGACGTTCGTCGATGCCCGTATTCTCGTCGTGCAGGACGCGCGACTCGGCAACGAAGCGGGCGTCGGCGGCAGCGCCATTGTCTGGAAGCGCACAGTTCGATCCATTGGGCTTGCGCGGAGGAATCGCCAGCAGGATGGTGATGGAATCGCGAGTAGGCGGAAAGAGGTCGGCAATGGCGCGCGGCTCGGGCGCGGCATCGCTTTCGGGCATGTTAAAGATCAGGCCGTCAGGGTAAATCCCGCGCGCGTGCAGCAGCGAAACAGTCCCGTTGTGAAGGGCGTCGGCATCCAGTTCCAGGCCCGTCAAACCGTACGATGCGAACCACAAGGAGGATGTGGCGAACTGGATGGAGTCTTCAAAATAGCGGCTTTGGACCTGGAAGTGATGTGGTCCCAGGTACATTCCTTCCGACCAAACCACTCGCGAAAGCAGCTTCATAAGCCCGTGCGGATTACTGTAGCATAGGCCATGTAACATGGCGCTTGCGGATAACGGAGCGCGGTACCATGCATGATGAGTAACGGGCGGGGCGGCATATGGATTTCTATCGGAAATATGAACTGATCGAACCGCTTGCGGGGGAAGGCACCAGGAGCTTTCGAGCGAAGCAGACTACTACCGGCCGGGAGGTGAATGTTCACCTGCTGGTAGGGGGCAAGACGCCCGCGAACGAAGCGCTGTTGGCGCGGTTGCGCGCCCTTCCACCGCAATCGATGAGCAAGCTGATCGAAGTGGGAGACAACGAGGGTACTACGTTCGTGGTGACGATGGCGCCTCCGTCCCAGCACCTGTCGGAATGGCTCGACGATCAGGAGCACACGGCGCCGGCGCCGCCGGTCCAGTCCACGATGGCAGGCATGTGGAAGGTGCCGACGTTCCCGGCGGGCACGCCTGGCATCCCGAGTCATCCGGCACCCCCGGTTGCACCCGCTCCGGCGCCGCCCATAGCGACCCCAGCCGCGCACGAGCCCGGCGAGTTCACGAAGATGTTTCAGGCGCCGGCTGCTCAGGCCACGCAGACTTTCGAAGCGCCCAAACCTGGGCCTCCTCCAGCGGTTCCCGCAGCGCACGAGCCCGGCGAGTTCACGAAGATGTTTCAGGCGCCGGCTCCTCAGGCCACGCAGACTTTCGAAGCTCCCAAGCCGACGCCCCCACCCGCGCCGCCCGCAGCGCCAGTTCCGCAGGCCACTGAGACTTTCGAAGCGCCACCACCCCAGGCAAAAGCTCCCGAACCGCCAGCAGCCGGTGAATTCACCAGGATGTTCCAGGCCCCGACTCCTCAGGCCACGCAAACCTTCGAGGCACCGAAGACCACCCCACAGACGAAGGCTCCCGAGCCGCCACCGGCCGGTGAATTCACTCGGATGTTCCAAGCGCCGACCCCTCAGGCCACGCAAACATTCGAGCCGCCCAAGCCCGCGCCGCCACCGCCCCAGGCGAAAGCTCCCGAACCGCCGCCGTCGGGCGAGTTCACCAAAATGTTCCAGGCGCCGACTCCGCAAGCACCCACCCAGGCCTTCGAGGCGCCCAAATCCGCGACGCCAACGCCGCCCGCTGGACAGCAAGGCCCCGGCGAGTTCACCCGCATGTTCCAATCGCCACTTCCGGCCAGCCCCGCCCAGGCGGAGTGGCCTCCGCAATCGCCCGCAAATCCTGGGCAGCAACCCGGCGAGTTTACGCGCATGTTCCAAGGCGGCGGCCCATCCGCCCCGCCACCCGCTCCTGCGCAAGGCGGAGAGTTCACCAATTTCTTCAAAGCTCCCGCGCCGGGGTCGCAAGGCCCACAGCTTCCACCCACCTCCGGATTTCCCGGCGCGCCGTCTCCACCGCCCGCCGCGGCGCCGCCTGTGGCGCAACCCGGTGAGTTCACCAGGATGTTCCATTCTCCGGCTTCATCCGGGCCGCCCCAACCACAGGCGCCGTCGACCCCGCAGGGCCCGGCGCGCTACGGCGGCGGTGGCGCCACGCAGGCATTTTCCGCGCCGCCCGCGCCCGTGGCTCCCAGTTCCCCGCAAGGGCCCAGCGAATACACGCGCATGATGATGGCGCCGGGGTCGGTCTCCGCGCCGAGTGCGCAAGCTCCCCAAGCGCCATCCGCGCAGCCTCCCCAATTTGCGGCGCCGCAGATGCCGCACGTGACACCTCCGCATTTTTCAGCGCCTCCGATGCCTCAGTACACGCCGCCGCAGTACACGCCGCCCACGATGCCGCAGGCCTCAGTGCCCGCGGGGGCTCCGGCCAAAGCCACCATGAACTGGCTGCTCATCGCGATCATCGCGATCCTGGTGTTTATTCTGGGCGTGCTGACAACCGTGCTGATCCTCAAGCATTGAGTGCTTGCGGTAGCAGAATAATCAGTTCCAACTGTGGATTGGGCAGGTCGCCCGGCACATAGGCCGCCAGATTTCTCGCGCGCTGGATGGCTTCCCAGGCAAGCCCGCTCTGGCTCAAACTGAAATACTGATAGTTCAGTTTCACCGGAATGGCGCTCGGCGGCGCGGGCACGTAAGTCAGCGTCACGCCCGGCAGCGCATTGCGCACCAGATGCTCGATATGGCTGGCGGAACAGACCTTCACCAGATGCGGCGACTTACCCACAATCTCCGCCTGGCTGGTTTCGGCGCTGACCGCAAGATACATCTTGGTATTTAGCAGGTACTTGTCGTTATCGATCGACGCCGCGTAAATGGAAGGCTGTATCAGCTTCAGCGGCAGCGAAACGCAGTTGGTGGGCACCACCGTTTCGAGCAACTGGCGCAGCTTCTCGTCGAGCTCGCTGAAGCAGTCGCCCAGGTTGTCGTGATCGTACGCGGGCAGATCGCGCGGATGGATGTTGGCGGAAAAGGTGGTGAGCGCCCCGGCCAGCGACAGCATGGCGCTGTAGAGATCGGAGGGGTGCCCGCCGCGAGTTTCGAAAAGATGCCGGAATTGCGGGAACGCCGTATTGATGGTGTACAGCAGCCAGAAATTGGCGATATCGGCGGCCGTAAAATCGGCTAGTGTCTGGTTCTTCTGACGCCGCAGTCCTGCGATGGCGCTTGACCTCGCGGTGAGAATCTCCACCAGGCGCCGCGCGATTCCGCTCAGACGGCCACTGGCATTGAAGTCGAGCAGCGGGGGCACGAAATGCGGATCCAGTTGGAATGTGCCCGCCTCGGTTCGGCGCACGCGCGCGGCCCGCAGCGAGGAGTAGCCATCGAGCGATTCGTTCTCCGCCAGCAACCGGAAGTTCTTGTGCGCCACCTGCACGGGCTTTTCGGAAAGGCCCGTGTTTTCGTCGCGAAACAGTTCGATCTCGGCGCGATAGCGCGCGCCGCCATCTCGCGCCGAGTTGGCCACGTTCAGACCCCGCTCGCGATAATGCGGCACCGCCAGGTAGAGGTCGAGAGTCTCCTGATCCTGCTCGAAACATTCCGCGAGTTGCTTCGGCGGGGGCGCGCCGTCGCAGCCTGGAATCTCGAATAGCAGGCCATCTGGCAGGATTCCAGCGGCCGATGAGATTCCGAAAGTTCCACCCGCCAAGCCTTCCTGGCTGACCTCCAGCGAACGGAATCCCCAGGGCCGGAAGGCCAAGCTCTCCAGGTGAAACTGCAACACGTTTTCGAGGAAACGATCCTGGAGCTGCAGATGTTGCGGGCTGAGAAAAGTGCCCTTACTCCAGATCACCGGTTGGAGGCGCTTCATTCCGAATTTACGGTAACACAGCCGGAGCTTTCCGGCGGTGCTATCCTCTCCAGATGAGCGCCACGGCCTCTACGGCACCACACCCGCTGCACCTCCTGCTGCCTCAACTCGGAACCGAGGAGGAGTTCGCAACCCTGCGCCGCACCCTACAAGCGTGTGGCTTCCAGAACCACGAAATCTGCCGCCGTCTGGGCATCGGGTCCATCATCGACTTCGTCCCGACCTGCGACGGCCGCAAGACTGCAGTCGCGATCGAGCAGCCCGTCGACGCAATCATCCACCTGGTCCTGGATGGCGAGTTCGTGGCCGAGACGACTCTGCAGAATCTGCTGCCCGAGGGTTCAATACCGGTACTGGAACGTTTGGGCATCCTGGCGCGTGATCCCAAGCGGCCGGGTGAGTTGTACTCCACGGTCACCATGTATCCAGCAGAAGAGACCCTACTGCTGATCGGCGACCGGCCCGGGACTCCGGATGGTTCCCCATACACTGCCCCGGCCGATGTAGTCTACCCCGGCGTCATCGAGAACACCCGGCACTTCATGTCCACCCTGCCGCAAACACCCTGCGATGCGTTTCTGGATATCGGAACGGGTAGCGGCGTGGCCGCTTTGTCGGCGGCATCCCGATATGCGCGGCATGCCTGGGGGGTGGATATTGCCGCACGCTCGGAGCGCTTCGCGGAATTCAACCGGCGTATGAACGGCATCGAGAACGCGACGATTCTGCGGGGCGATCTCTATGAACCGGTGCGCGGCCTCACCTTCGACCGGATCGTGACCCACCCGCCCTACGTGCCGGCGCCGCAGATCAAGATTATCTTTTCCGACGGCGGCCCCGATGGCGAGCAAATCCTGGCAGGCATCATTCAGGGACTTCCCCAACACCTGCGACTCGGCGGCCGGTTCCACACCCTGGTGCTCGGCGCCGATTGCGAAGGCGAACCATTCGAAGACCGCATCCGCAAATGGCTGGGTCCACGGGAATCGGAATTCGATCTCGTGATGGTGGCGCACTCGCTCCGCCCTCCGATGGAATTCGTGGCGCGAGCCGTGGCCAAGGGTAAAGTTGGGTTGCCGGAACTGCGATTCTGGGCGGACACTTGGGTCCGGCGGCGAACCGAATTCCTCTTCTACGGATCCATCCTCATCCGGCGTCATTCAGGGGATCGCCGCGGCATCACATCTCGGGTCATGAGCAATCTCGGCTACGGACCTGATCACCAGGATTGGCTTTTGAACTGGGAGTCGGACTGCGAAGATCCGGCGTTCCGGGCTTCCCTCATGGATCTTCACCCCGCACTGGCTCCCGATAGCGAGATGAAAATCTTGCACCGGTTGAAAGACGGCGGCTTTGCGCCCGCAGCATTCGCGCTTAGCACCACCACGCCCTTCGACAGCGAAGTGCGTTGTCAGGATTGGATGGTGGGGCTGCTGGCCGAATGCAATGGGGAGGGCACGTGGCGGGACCATTACGATCGGGCTAAGCGCGACGGCCTCATCCGCCCGGAAACGCCCGAGGATGAATTCGCTGGTCTTCTGCGGACCTTGGCGGGCCAAGGCATTCTTAGGATACGAGAAAGACCCCTCCCTCCGGATGCGCGCCCCCTTCGATAACCGGTGTTTTGGGTACCGCGATATGTACGGTTTCTAACCTTCTAGCGTTATGGTACTGGATTCTAGCCGAACTAGTGCATTTGATCTGGGCATCGGCCTATAATCGCTTGCGGGTCGATAGCTGTCGGCAGGGTTTTCTGATAAGCTGTTCTCGCTCTTGTTGCCTAGTGGACATCGAGCCGCGGGCGACGGAAGCTCATCGCGGAGGTATTGCTAATGGCAAGACAAAGCACACAACACAAACTTGATCGCGTCCGCGCCCCTCGCGTTCAGATTACGTACGACGTCGAAGTGGGTGACGCAATCGAAGTCAAGGAATTGCCGTTCGTCATGGGGGTTCTAGGGGATTTCACCGGCCAGCCGATCGATCCGCTTCCTCGCCTGAAGGACCGGAAATTCGTCGAAGTGAATCCGGATAATTTCGATACGGTGCTGGAGAGCATGAAGCCGCACCTTGCGTTCTCCGTTGAGAACAAGCTGAGTGAAGATTCCGAGGCCGGCAACCTCAAGGTAGACCTCAATTTCAAGAGCCTCGACGATTTCTCGCCCGATCACGTGGCTCGCCAGGTGAAACCGCTGCGCGAACTGTTGGAACTTCGCGACCGGCTTTCCGACCTTCGCGGCAGCATGCAGGGCAACGACAAGCTGGAAGAAGCCCTTCGCGAAGCAGTCAGCGATAAAGACAAATTGGCTAAGTTGCGCTCCGAACTCGGAACGGAGGGATCCAAATGAGTGATTTACAAAAAGCCACCGCGGCGGCGCAGGGCTCTGAGCAGACCGTCGAGGGAAGCCTGCTCGATCAAATCGTGGAAGAAGGCCGCATGGCCAAAGACCCCGCTGCTCGCGAGCGGGGTAAAAACCTGGTAAAGGAATTTGTTAATCAGGTGCTCGAAGGGGCCATCACGGTCTCTAAGGACGCCGAGGCGATGATCAATGCGCGCATCGCTCAGATCGACCATCTGGTTTCCCTTCAGCTCAATGCCGTGATGCACCACCCATCCTTCCAGAAACTGGAAGGTAGCTGGCGCGGTCTGAAATATCTGATGGACCAGAGCGAAACCGGTGAGCGGCTCAAGATCAAAATGCTCAACGTCAACAAGAAGGACCTTCTGCGCGACCTGCAGCGGGCTCCCGAGTTTGACCAGAGCGCCCTGTTCAAGAAAGTGTACGAAGAGGAATTCGGCGTCTTCGGCGGCGCTCCCTTCGGCGCTCTCATCGGCGACTACGAGTTCGGCCGTGGTCCGGAAGAGATCGAACTGCTGGAGAAGGTCGCGCAAGTGGCCGCGGCGGCGCATGCTCCGTTCCTTTCGGCTGCGTCTCCCGGAAATGCTGAACCAGGAGAGTTTTACCGCGATCGATGCGCCTCGCGACATGGCGAAGATCTTCGACAGCTCCGAGTACGCCAAGTGGAAGAGCTTCCGCGCCAGCGAAGATTCACGCTATGTTGGGCTAACTCTGCCGCACGTTTTGATGCGCCTGCCCTATGGGAAGAACGGCGCCTCCGTGGACGCCTTCAATTACGAAGAGGGAGTGGATGGCAGCGATCACTCCAAGTATCTCTGGGGCAATGCCGCCTACGCGTTAGGGGCACGCCTCACCGCCGCGTTCGCCAACTATGGTTGGTGCGCCGCCATTCGCGGAGTGGAAGGCGGCGGCCTGGTGGAGGGCATGCCCACTCACACCTTCACCACCGATTCCGGCGACGTGGCTCTCAAGTGCCCGACTGAATCGCCCATCACTGACCGGCGCGAGAAAGAGCTGGCGGACTTGGGATTTGTGCCCTTGGTTCATTGCAAGGGGACCGACTATGCTGCGTTCTTCAGCGTGCAGTCGTGCCAGAAGGCCAAGATGTACGACAAGGAGGCCGCCAACGCCAGTGCGCGCCTGTCCACGCAACTGCCTTACATTCTGGCCATGTCGCGCTTCGCGCATTACCTCAAAGCTATGATGCGCGATAAGATCGGAAGCTTTATGTCCCGTCAGGACTGCCAGACCTTCCTCAACAACTGGATCTTGCAGTATGTGGTGGGCAATGACGATGTCTCGGCGGAGATCAAAGCACGGCGTCCCCTGAGGGAGGCCAAGATCGAGGTCGTGGAAATTGCGGGGAAGCCGGGCGCCTATCGCGCAGTGGCATTCCTGAAGCCGCACTTCCAATTGGACGAGCTGTCGATCTCGCTGCGCCTGGTTGCCGATCTTCCGGCGGGTGCGAAGTAAGAGAACGAACGAACCTGGCCCGCTATCTGGCAGGATGGCGGGCCGCCGGCCCCTAAATTAACTACGGAGGACGTTTCTTGCATGGCGCTGTTTGACGCATTTCTTAAACTCGATGGCATCAAAGGCGAATCGGCCGATGCTAAACACAAAGGGGAGATCGATGTGATGAGCTTCAGTTGGGGCGCTGCCCAAACTGGAGTCCAGGCTACCGGAGGTGGCGGCGGTGCTGGAAAAGTGCATTTCCAGGATCTGCATATCGTCAAAAAGACCGATGCCTCCTCACCCCTATTAATGCTGAACTGCGCCAACGGGGCGCACGTCAAGACCGGCCTGCTTACCGTTCGAAAAGCGGGCGGCGAGCAACTGGAATACCTTAAGATCAAGCTCACCGACATCCTGGTCTCCAGTTTCAAGGACCACGGGAGTAACCACACCGGCGACGAGATTCCCGTAGAACAGGTCTCTCTCAACTTCGCCAAGGTGGAGTACCAATACCAGCCGCAGGGAGCCGACGGGAAAGCACAGGGCGGTCCAGTCATCGCCGGCTGGGACGTGAAGGCAAACCAGAAAGTCTAGGGGAAGCGCCAACCGGACCGGGCGCTTTTGGTTACGGGCGGCATGAACCGGCATGCCTCTGTCTCGGGGCCCGGGTCGATTGCCCATCGTGGCTAGAGGCTTTTGTTTCCCCACTCTTTCCGCGAAACGGCGATGATATGCCGGGAACCACGGGACTCTGTTGATAACACATGAGGAGGATTGCGAATGGCACTGTTTGACGCATTTTTAAAGCTTGACGGCATCAAAGGCGAGTCCGCCGATGCCAAACACAAAGGCGAAATCGATATTTCCAGCTTCAGTTTTGGCCTGGAACAGACCGGGATCCAAGCCACCGGCGGCGGTGGTGGCGCCGGAAAAGTGAAATTCCAGGACATTCACTTCGTCAAGAAGACCGATGCGGCTTCTCCGCTGCTGATGCTGAACTGCGCTAATGGCGCTCACATTCCGACTGCCAATTTCGTGGTGCGCAAAGCCGGTGGTGAGCAACTGGAATACCTGAAGATCAAGCTCACGGACGTGTTGGTGTCCAGCTATAAACCTCACGGCGGCGCAGTCCCTGGCGCCCCGGCAACAGACGATTGGGCAGCCACCGCGCCGACGGGCGCCGACGACCAGATTCCCTACGAGCATTTCAGCCTCAACTATGCCAAAGTGGAGTACCAATACCAACCGCAGGGCGCCGATGGCAAATCCCAGGGGGGCCCGGTGATTGCCGGTTGGGACGTGAAGGCGAATCAAAAGGTCTAATACCCGACCCTCCTCATGACAGCCAGAGAACTATACCACGCCGGGCAACTGACAGCGGCCATTCAAGCGCTCGGCGTGGAGTTGCGCGATAACCCGGACGATGCGCGCCGTCGCACCTTCCTGTTCGAGCTCTTGTGCTTTGCCGGCGATTACGATCGAGCCAGAAAACATCTCGACGTTCTCGCCGGGCAAGGCCCGGACGCAGCCACCGGCGCCCTGCTCTATCTCGCTGCTTTGAACGCCGATCGCATGCGCAGCGACCTTTTCACTAAGCGGGACTACCCGGAAGTTCGAGATTCCGACGCTCCGGTCAGTGGCACGCTGAATGGAGAGCCCTTCGAATCCATCGAAGACGCCGACCCGCGCATCGGCCCGCGCCTGGAGATTTTCGCCGCCGGCCAGTGTATGTGGCTGCCCCTGGCGCATATCGCTTCCGTGGAGATGGAAGCTCCCAAGAAACTGCGCGATCTTTTGTGGGCGCCGGCGCTAGTACGCACCGGCCCGGCTTTCAAAGGCACCGAACTTGGTGAAGTGCTGATGCCGGCGCTTTGTCCCCTCAGTTTTACACACCAGGATGACAACGTGAAGTTGGGCCGTTCCAGTGTTTGGGAAGACCAGGAAAACGGCGACCCCATTCCGTTTGGGCAGAAGATGCTGCTGGTGGATGGCCAGGAGTTCCCTTTCCTGGAGTTGCGCCATCTGGAGATCACCGCGATAACTACTCCCGAACAACATGCCTCTGCGCACTGATCTGCTGAATCCGATTTCGGCCGATAACCCTGCCGGCGAAAACCTGAGGTATGCTCCGGTCTTCGACAAAATCAAGGAAGCTCGACGCGAGGATGACGACGCCCCGCAAGGTGATTGGAAACGAGAACGCAAAGTCGCGGACTGGCCCCTTGTCATCAAGCTGATCGGCGAAGCGCTCGCCACTAAAACTAAGGATCTCCAACTGGCGGCATGGCTTGCCGAAGCCATGCTGAACAAGGAGGGCGTGGCTGGCCTGCGCGAAGTATTGGATGTCATCCATGGCTTTGTGGAAACTTTCTGGGACGGCATGTATCCCGAGCTCGACGATGGCGACGCCGAGTATCGTGCAGCGCCGCTCCAATGGATCGGCGACCGCCTGGATGGCCCGTTAAAGCGCGCCCCGCTTACCCGCGGCGGCTTGAACTGGTATCAATATAAGGAATCCCGCGCCGTCGGCTCTGAGGAGTCCGCCGATACCGACGAAAAGCAGCGAATCCGCCTGGAGGCCATCGCCGAAGGCAAGATCGCCCAGGAACAGTTCGACAAGGCTGTCGACGAAACTCCCAAGAAATTCTATGTCGGCCTGATGGAGACATTTGATGGCACGCTGGTGAGCGTGGGCACGCTGGGGCAGATTTGCGACGAGAAATTCGGGGACATCAGCCCCTCCTTCGGAGCCCTCACTCGCTCGCTGGAGGAAGTGCGTCAAACCGTCTACATCCTGCTCCAGGCCAAGCGTGAGAAGGAGCCGGACGAACCGGTCGCAGTCGCGCAACCTGAACCGGAGATTGAAGAGGTTGTCGAAGAACCGGCGGCATTCACGACGGCCGCGGCGGCAGCACCCGTCCGTGCCAAAAAGACCGGCGCACTCAGCGCCGAGCCTGTGGACCGCGATGACGCTGTGACGCGTGTGGTATCCGCGGCTAAATTTCTTCGCCAGCAGGACCAATACAGCCCCGCGCCTTATCTGATGCTGCGCGGCTTGCGTTGGGGCGAATTACGGGCCGGCGGCAATCCCATCGATCAGACGCTCCTGGCTGCGCCTCCGTCCGAGTATCGTCAGAACCTGAAGCGGCTCATGCTGGAAGGCAACTGGACGGAACTCCTGGAGACGGCCGAGACCGTGATGGGCATGGAATGCGGCCGCGGCTGGCTCGACCTGCAACGCTATGTGGGCCGCGCCTGCCATGAGCTAGGATACGAGGCCATCGGCAGTGCCGTAATCTCCGGCTTGCGCGCCATGCTCGCCGACTTTCCGCAATTGCTCGAGCTGACCATGATGGACGACACCGCCACCGCCAATACGGAAACGCAGGCGTGGCTCAAGGAGAACGTCCTCACTACGCCGTCGGCGGAGCACTCGTATGCCGCGCCAGCCTACCAGCCCGACGATACACCGCAGCCCGGCGCCCCGATGCCGCCCGATGCGTTCGAACTCGCCATGCAAGCGGCCCGCTCGGGGCGCGCGCAGGAAGGCATCGAGCTTCTCATGCATGAGTTGGCAGGGGAACGCAGCGGCCGGGCCCGCTTCCATCGCAAGGTTCAGCTTACGCAGCTTTGCGTCTCCACCGGCCACGACGCCATCGCTTTCCCGATTCTGCAGGAGCTGTCCGCCGAAATCGAACGCCGCAAATTGGAAGATTGGGAGGCGCCCGATCTCGTCGCACAACCGCTCGCGCTTCTCTACCGCTGTCTGGTAAAGGCCGATGGCAGCGCCGACGAACGCCAGAAGCTCTACTCCTGGATCTGCCGCTTGGACCCGCTGCAGGCCATGAGCATTTCGAGATAGCTTATGCCGCAATGGGAACCGGAACGGACAGTTACGCAATCGGTGCTGGAGCGGTTGATCGACCGCGAGCCGGGCATCAATGCGGAACCGCCTCCCACGCGCGCCCAATCCGTGAGACTCTTGAAGGCCGCGCTGCGCCGCGATCTGGAGTGGTTGCTCAATGCGCGTCGAACTCCCGAAGCCGTCGGCCGGGAATTCAAAGAACTGGAACAGTCTCTATTCAACTACGGCGTACCCGACCTGTCCGCGATCAACCGGGAATCGGCGCGCGACCGCAATCGCCTGAACCGTGTCATCGAGCAGACGCTCGCGACTTTTGAGCCACGGCTGAAAAAGATCAAGGTGATTCCGGTCGAATCCCCCAGCGGCGCCCAGCACATTCTCCGCTTTCAGATCGAAGGTCTCCTCGATATGGACCCGGCTCCCGAGCTGATTTCGTTCGACACCGTGCTCCAGCTCTCCAGCGGCGAGTATCAGGTCAAGGGGGATTCTGGTGCGTGACGAACTGCTTCTGTATTACGAACGGGAACTGACGTTTCTCCGTGAGATGGGGGCGGAGTTCGCGCAGAAGTATCCCAAGGTCGCCTCGCGCCTTCTCCTGGAACCCGACAAGTGCGAGGATCCGCACGTGGAACGTATGCTGGAAGCGTTCTCGTTCCTCGCGGCACGCGTTCATCTCAAAATAGACGACGAGTTTCCGGAAATCACCGAAGCGCTGTTGAGCGTCCTCTACCCTCATTATTTGCGGCCTATCCCCTCTATGTCGGTGGCGGAATTTCAGGTGGATTACCAGCAGGTATCGCCGGAGCAGGGGCTCACAATTCCTCGCGGCGCAGTGCTCCGGTCGCGGGCTGTCAACGGCGTGCCTTGCAAATTCCGCACCTGCTATGACGTCACCTTCTGGCCGGTGGAAGTCGCCGAAGCCGAGTGGAAAACGCCCGATCGGCTTCAGCCCGCGATTCGCGCCTCTGACGCCGTGGCCGCGGTCCGCATTGAGGTGCGCTGCGCGGGAGACCTGACCTTTTCCAAGCTCTCGCTCGATTCACTGCGCTTCTACCTCAGCGGCGAAAGCAACCTGATTCACACTCTCTACGAGCTGCTTGCGAACAACTGCGTGCAGATAATGGTGCGCGATCCTTCGCCCAGGTCGCGCATCGAACCCGTCATTCTGCCGGGCAGCGCTCTGCAGCCGGTGGGCTTCGGCGAAGACGATGGAATGGTTCCCTATCCACGCCGGTCCTTTATGGGCTATGGACTGATCCAGGAATATTTCTGCTTCCCGCAGAAGTTTTTCTTCCTGGATCTCACTTCGCTCAATCGGATCTGCGCCGCCGGGTTTGGAAATCGGGCGGAAATCGTGATCCTGATTTCGGCTTTCGAACGCAGCGACCGGCGCCAGATGTTGGAACTGGGTGTCTCCGCCAGAACATTCCGCCTGGGGTGTGCGCCCATCGTGAACCTCTTCCCGCACACCGCCGAGCCAATTCTGCTGACCCACACACACTTCGAATATCCCGTGATTCCGGACATCAATCGCCGGACGGCCATGGAGGTGTTTCAAGTCAACGAAGTGGTCAGCGCCAGCACCCAGACGCAGGAAGTGGTGAAGTTCGAGCCGTTCTATTCCTTCCGCCATCAGACCACGCGCTCGAAAGTCCAGGCCTTTTGGCACGCCGCCCGCCGGCCCTCCGGGTTTCGCGACGATGAAGGCACCGAAGTTTATCTCTCGCTCATCGATCTTTCGTCGCGCCCTGTCGAGCCCGACGTGGAAGCACTCACGGTTCGCACTCTGTGCACCAATCGCGATCTGCCCTCGCGGCTTCCTTTCGGCAACCAGGCGGGCGATTTCGAACTCGAGGGGCCGGGTCCGGTCAAGCGCATTGTGGCGCTCATGAAACCCACCGACACACTGCGCCCGCCCTCCAGCAAAGATTCTCTGTGGCGGATGATCTCGCAGCTATCCCTCAACTATCTTTCGTTGGTGGGCGAGGGCCGTGAATCTCTGCAGGAGATTCTACGCCTACATAACTTCACGGGCTCCACGTACTCGGAAAAGCAAATCCAAGGGATTGTAAATCTCACCAGCCGACGGCACTTCGCGCGCGTGGTGACCAGCGAAGGCGTTGCTTTTGCCCGCGGCACGCAGGTGGAGGTGGAGTTCGACGAGGAGCAGTTTGTGGGCGGCGGCGTCTACCTCTTCGCCGCCGTGATCGAACATTTTCTGGGGATGTACGTTTCCTTGAATAGTTTCAGCCAGCTTCGCGCGCGCACCCGCCAGAGGAAGGAGGTACTGACGCAATGGCCGCCACGGGCCGGGCAAAAAATCCTGATATGACGGAAGAGATGCGCCCCGACCGTTCGCCGATCGCGAAAAAACTCGATCGGGAACCGTTCCGTTTCGACTTCTTCCAAGCCGTCCGCCTGCTGGAATTGATGTATCCCGACCGGCAGGTGGTAGGCCGCCTCAACAATCCTGCCGCTGAGACGCTGCGCTTCGGCGCCACCTCGTCGGTCGCGTTTCCGGCCAGCGAAATCCAGTCGCTCGATCGAAGCACGGTTCCGGCGCAGATGCGCGTCAACTTCATGGGGCTTACCGGCCCCCAAGGCATGTTGCCGCTGGACTACAGCATGTTGGTGCTGGACCGACTGCGTGCCCACGACACAACCATCCGCGACTTTCTTGACCTGTTCAACCATCGCATCATCTCCCTCTTCTATCAGGCGTGGGAAAAGTATCGGTTCGGCGTCCCCTACGAACGCGGTGAGCGCGACCGGTTTCTGCGCCATGTGATGGCACTCTTAGGTCTGGGAACATCCGGCCTGCAGAATCGCCAGGAAGTGCCGGACGATGCCCTGGTGTTTTACAGCGGCCTGCTTTCGGCGCACGCGCGCTCAGCTGCTGGACTGCGCCAGTTGATGGCGGACTATTTCGGAGTCGACGTGGAGGTGGAGCAGTTCGTGGGGGCCTGGTATCCCGTCGACCGTGACGCGCAGTGTTGCCTGGGAGAGGGCTTGAGCGACTCGGAGAGGCTGGGAATCGGCGCTGTGGTTGGCGACGAGATCTTCGATCAGCAGTCGCGCATCCGGCTTCGATTCGGCCCGCTAACGCTCCCTCAGTACAACGACTTTCTGCCCGGCGGCAACGGCTACCGGCAGGTGCGTTCTCTCGCGGCCTTCTACGCCGGGGGAGAATATGACGTGGAACTGCAACTCATTCTACGCCGCAAGGAAGTGCCCCCATGCGAGTTGGCCGAACCCGAAGCCGGCCCGCAGCTCGGCTGGACCACCTGGGTCAAATCGATGGACCTCGATCGAGACCCGGGGGAAACGATCTTGGAGTTGTGTTGAAATCACTACAGAATATTTGCCTGGAGCTACGACAATGTCCGTTAGCCTGAAAGCCATTGTTTCGAAACTGAACGATACCACCCGCACAGCACTCGAAGGGGCGGCAGGCCTCTGCCTGGCGCGCACCCACTACGATGTCGAGATCGAGCACTTCCTGATGAAGTTGCTGGACGTTACCGACTCGGATTTCGCGGTCATCGTCAAGCAATTCGGTGTGGACAAAACCCGCCTCACCGCCGAACTGGCACGCAGCCTGGACAAACTCAAGACCGGCAATGCGCGCACACCTGCGTTCAGCCCGTCGCTGCATAAAATGCTGACTCAGGCGTGGACCATCGGGTCTTTGGAATTCGCTACGGGTCAGGTGCGAACCGGACTCGTCATCCTCGCGCTCCTATCGGATGAAGACCTGGCGCGCATCGCCCACGACGTGAGCAAGGAGCTTCAGAAGATCGAGGCCGACTCGCTGCGCAAACAATTGCCAGCCATCATGGAGGACTCGCGCGAATACACCACAGCGCCCGCCGGCCCTTCCGCGGCGCCCGGAACGCCGGGAGTTGCCCGCCCTGGCGGCAAGACGCCCAACCTCGATCAGTTCACCGTCAACCTCACGGATAACGCCAAGAATGGCAAGATCGACCCGGTCCTCGGCCGCGATTTCGAGATTCGCCAGATCGTGGACATTCTCACGCGGCGCCGTCAGAACAACCCCATCCTCACCGGCGAAGCCGGAGTCGGCAAGACCGCCGTAGTGGAAGGCTTCGCGCTCCGCATCGTCAACGGAGACGTGCCACCCGTATTGCGCAACGTCACGGTTCGCACACTGGACCTCGCGCTTCTGCAGGCGGGCGCAGGCATCAAAGGCGAATTCGAGAATCGTCTAAAAGGGCTGATTGAGGAAGTGAAGTCGTCGCCCATCCCGATCATCCTCTTTATAGACGAAGCGCACACCATGATCGGCGCGGGCGGAGCGGCCGGCCAGAACGACGCGGCCAACCTGCTCAAGCCAGCGCTGGCTCGCGGCGAACTTCGTACCATCGCCGCCACCACATGGTCGGAGTACAAAAAATATTTCGAGAAAGACCCGGCGTTGGCGCGGCGATTCCAGGTTGTTAAAGTTGAGGAGCCGACGGAAGCGCAGTGCAACATCATGCTGCGCGGGATAGTTCCCGCACTCGAAAACCATCACAATGTCCGCATCCTGGATGAGGGACTCTCGGCTGCGGTGAAGTTCTCCAACCGCTATCTGCCCGGCCGTCAGTTGCCCGACAAGGCGGTGAGCGTGCTCGACACCGCATGCGCGCGCCTCTCGCTGGGGCAGAACGCCACCCCGCCGGCCATCGAAGATCTCGTCCGTGAGCTCGACGATTACGCCGTTCAAAGCCGGGTGCTGCAGCGGGAAGCCGCTCTCGGGGCGGATCACAGTGAGCGGATGGAGGGTATCGCGAAAGTGCAGGCATCGGCCGAGGTTCGGCTCGCCGGCTTGAAAGAGCGTTGGGAAAAAGAGCGCGACCTGGTTAACCGCATTCGCGAAGTCCGCGGCAAACTCGAAGCGGGCGTGCCAGTCGCAGCCGTAGCGGCAGGCGCAGGGGAGGTCGAAGCACTACCCTCCAATCCCGATACGCTGCGCGGCGAACTCGCGACTCTCAACAATGAACTGGAGGCGCTGCAGGGCGAGACACCGCTCATGCGCGTCTGCGTGGACGCACACATTGTCGGGGACGTGGTATCCGGGTGGACCGGCATTCCCATCGGCAAGATGCTGAAGGACGAAGTGCAATCCGTGCTCCAGCTCGAATCGACCCTGGGCCGCCGCGTGATCGGGCAAGACCATGCGCTCGGGATGATCAGCGAACGGATTCGCACCTCTAAGGCCGGCTTGGAAGATCCCAGCAAGCCCATCGGAGTGTTTCTGCTGGTTGGCCCCAGCGGCGTCGGTAAAACCGAGACTGCCTTGACACTCGCCGATCTGCTTTACGGCGGCGAGCGGAATCTCATCACCATCAATATGTCGGAGTTTCAGGAGGCGCATACCGTTTCCACACTGAAGGGCTCGCCTCCGGGCTACGTCGGCTACGGTGAAGGCGGCGTCCTCACGGAAGCAGTGCGCCGCCGGCCCTACTCGGTGGTGCTGCTCGATGAAGTCGAAAAGGCCCATCCGGATGTGCTCGAGCTCTTCTTCCAGGTATTCGATAAGGGCATGATGGAAGACGGCGAAGGCCGCGAAATCGATTTCAAAAACACGATCATCATCCTCACTTCCAATGCCGGCACCGATACGCTGATGAAGCTGACCGCCGACCCCGATACCATGCCCAGTTCGGCGGGGCTGACGAAAGCGCTCAAGCCGGAGCTCAACAAAATCTTCAAGCCGGCATTCCTGGGCCGCATGGTCATCATTCCCTATTTCCCTGTCCGCGACGAAGCCTTGAAGCAGATCGTGCGCCTGAAGCTGGCCAAGATCCAACGCCGCCTACAGGAGACGCACAAGATCTCCCTGACCCATGACGAAACGCTGGTAGAGGAGATCGCCAAACGCTGCACCGAAGTAGAGAGCGGCGCGCGCAACGTCGACAATATTCTCACGAACACGCTGCTGCCGGAGATCTCGCGGCAGATCCTGGGCCGCATGGCCGAGCGCGAGAAATTGGCGTCGATTCAGGTATCCATCGGTGAAAACGGCGCGTTCGTGTACAACTAAGCAACGTTCAGTGCTGCCGGCAATCCAATCGGAGGAAAAATGTTCACCCAGGAAAACCGCATCATCAAACTGACGACGCCTCTTGGGGAAAACGCCCTCATCGTGAGGACGCTGACCGGGCGCGAGGGCGTTTCCCAGTTGTTCCACTTCGAACTGGGAGTGGTCTGGCAGAAGTCCACCCCCATGAAATTCACGGACATACTGGGCAAGACGGTCACCCTGGAAATTGTGGAATCCACGCCGCACCGGTATATCAATGGCATTGTGCAGTCGGTGGAACAGGGCATCCTGGACCGCGAACACGACCTCACCTATTACACGCTTCATGTGGTGCCGAACACATGGATTCTGACGCGCAACGTGCAATCTCGCATCTTTCAGCAGAAATCTGTGCCCGATATTGTCAAGGAGGTGGTGGGAGATATGGGCTTCAGCGCCACGCTGAAGATCAGCCTGCAGGCCACCTACAAGCCGCGCGACTATTGCGTGCAATACCGCGAGTCGGACTTCGCCTTTATCAGCAGGCTGATGGAAAGCGAAGGCATTTTCTATTTTTACCAGCACGATGCCAGCCAGCATACGCTGGTGATCGCCGACAAAGGAACTGCATTCCAGGACCTCCCCTCGTCTCCCGAAATCGAATACGAGGAACTGCTGCACGGGCAACGCGAACTCGGCCGCATCTTTGAATGGGTGAAGGCGCAGGAGATCCGTTCCGGCAAGTATACGGAGATCGATTGGAACTTTGAAACTCCCAGCACCGATCTCATGACCAGCGATACGTTGGCACAGCGCGTGGCCAACAATCAGCAGTTGGAGATCTTCGAATATCCCGGGCATTACATGGCCTTGAGCGACGGAGATACTCTGACCACCACTCGCCTGCAGGAGGAAAACACTCCGGGTCAGGTGACCCGCGGAAGAAGCTGGAATTGCGGCCTGTGTCCGGGATATAAATTCACGCTGAAGAATCACTATTCGGACAACGGCAAATACATCGTGACTAGCGTTGAGCATTTTGTGGAACAGCCTATTGAAGTGCAGGCCTCCAGCGCTCCCTACCAGTATGAGAACCGATTCAGCACCATCCCCGCCGAAGGCGTGTACCGGCCGGCTCGTGTTACGCCTTTGCCGCGCGTGCAGGGAGTGCAGTCCGCCATTGTGGTTGGGCCGGCGGGCGAAGAAATCTATACCGACAAGTACGGCCGGGTGAAGGTGCAGTTCCATTGGGACCGCATCGGGACGAAGAACGAAAACAGTTCTTGCTGGATGCGCGTGGCCACCTTCTGGGCGGGCAAGAACTGGGGCGCCATCCACATTCCGCGCATCGGCCAGGAGGTGCTGGTCGATTTCGAAGATGGCGACGTCGATCGCCCCTTGATCGTCGGCAGTGTCTACAATGCCGAGCAGATGCCGCCTTACGCGCTGCCCGGCGAAATGACGAAGAGCACCGTGCAGAGCAGGAGTTCAAAAGGCGGCGGCGCGAAAAACTTCAACGAGATCCGGTTCGAGGACAAGATGGGGTCCGAGGAGGTCTATTTCCAGGCGGAGAAAGATCACAACAGCCTCATCAAGAATGACGAGACCCGCACCATTAATCACGACCGGACGACCACCATCCTGAATGACGAGACCAAGAAGGTGACGGGGAACGAAACCATCGTGATCGATAAGGGAAACCAAAGCACGACCCTAAATACGGGCAATCAGTCGACCAAAGTCAGCCAGGGGAACAAGTCTCTCGAGATCAGTATGGGCAACCAGACCACCAAGCTCAGCATGGGCAATCAAAGCACCAAGCTCGATCTCGGTGCGGTAGCCACTGAGGCCATGCAGTCCATCACCCTGACCGTGGGACAAAGCAGCATCAAGATCGATCAGATGGGAGTCACCATCAAGGGAATGATGATCAGCATTGAGGGCCAGGTGCAGACGGATGTGAAAGGCATGATGACGAACGTGAGCGCAGACGCCATTACCACCGTCAAAGGCGCCATTATAATGATCAACTGACATGGGAACGGCACAGGCAAATTCGCAGGTGGCCCTCATCCTCTCGGTAGCAGAACTGAGCCCGGAGGCCGTCGCGCTGTCACGCCCCGACGTCCAGCCTTTGGAATACATGAATCTCCTGGTGGCGAAGAAGCTTTTTCCGGACGCCATCCGCTTTCTGGCGCATGCGCTCCCCAAACGGGAGTGTGTCTGGTGGGCTTGGGTATGCGCGCGCCGCAGTGCGGGAGAGGCGCCTCCGCCAAAGATCAAGGCGGTGCTGGAGGCCACGGAGAAATGGATCGCCCAGCCCAACGAAGACAATCGCCGCACCGCTAAGTCGGCCGCCGATGCAGCCGGGCTCGATTCCGCGGCAGCCTGCGCGGGCCTCGCCGCTTTTTTCAGCGGAGGCAGTCTGGGTCCGCCCGAAGCGCCTCCGGTGCCCCCGGGCGAATATCTCACGGCCAAGGCCGCGTGTGGCGCCGTGATCTTCGCCTCCGTCAAGCCGAATCCGGAAAAGGCGCCCGCCCAGTTCGCCCATTACATCGCGCAGGGTGTGGAAGTGACGCACAAGATCAAACTCTGGGAAGCGAAACCCCATTAGGAGAACGCTATGGGAATGCCGGCAGCGCGAGTTGGAGACATGCACGTTTGCCCGATGGTGACCGTGTTAGTGCCGCACGTGGGAGGTCCCATTCTGCCGCCCGGTGGCATGACTGTGTTGATCGGAGGAATGCCGGCGGCGCGCGTGACTGACATGGCGGTCTGTGTCGGTCCACCCGACGTTATCGTGCTGGGCGCCTTCACGGTGCTGACCTGCGGCATGCCGCAAGCGCGTGTCATGGACATGACCGCTCACGGCGGAACGATCGTCCTGGGGTGCTTTACGGTGCTCGTGGGGTAGCTGGCGCAGGCACGCTACTTATTTAAGAGCTTCTCCAGCGCCGCGATCGGCGGGCCCGCCTTTTCCAGGAAACTTCGCGCGGCCGCCACGTCGCCGGCATTCAGCGCGTCGTTGGCGCCGCGCAAATAGCTGTCCATCAACCCGGCCGGACCGGTGTATTGCCCGCCGAGCCCGAATCCTTGCGCCGCCTGGGCACGCTGCATATTGTTCAGAGTGCCGTGGATGCTCTGCGCTCGATTGTCCATTGTCACCAGCTTCTCGCGCAATTCCTGCATCTCCACGCGGTGAGGATCGGGCTGAGGGGCCGCCGGTTGCTGCGTGGGAGGCGCGGACACTACTTGCTGCGGCTGGCTCTGCACAGGTTGTTGCATCGGCTGCTGGACCGCGACTTGCGATGCAGCATTCATCGGCGAACGCGATGTCGTATGCGTGGTACTGGGCGCCTTTACTTGCGGGACGCTCTGCTGTGCCGCACTAGTCGGCGCGGCCGCCGGTTGTTCCACCGGAGTGGGCGCGGGCGCCGCTGGTGTCGGTGCAGGCTGAGGTGGCGGCGCGGTGTCGACGGCCGGCGCCGGCGACGTGGTGGCGGTCTGTGCCGGCGACAAGACCTTGGCCTGGCTGCCCTTCCACGGCGCCAGTTCGATCACGCCAATGACCGCCGCGGCAGCAGCCAACGCGCCAATCGCCATCCACAGCCCTCGCTTGCTTTTCGATTGCCCCGCCCCGGAATTGGCAGGCTGGGTCGGCTGGATTAAGAACGGAGCGGGCGCGGGCGGGCGCCGCGGCGGGCGCAGTCGTCATAGCCGATGGCAGAATTACATTGCCCAGCGCGTTGCGGAATGCCGTAGCTGTCTGGAATCGACCCCCCGGATCCTTCATCACCGACATCAGAATCACATCGTTCAACATCTGCGGCAGTTTCGGATCCAGCTCAATCGGCGGCACCGGCGTGGTCTGCAGATGCGCCGACATGATGGCGAACTGGCTATCGCCATCGAAGGGACGCTTTCCGGTCACCAATTCGTACAAGGACACGCCCAGCGAATAGAGATCCGCCCGCGCATCGAGGGTAGTCGCGCCCTGAATCTGCTCCGGCGACATGTAGTACAACGACCCCATGGTGGTCCCGGTCATGGTGAGCTTGTGGTCGTTCGCCGCTTTGGCGATTCCGAAATCCATCAGCTTCACCACGCCGCCCGGTGTCAACATCATGTTGGCGGGTTTGATATCGCGATGGATCACGCCATGCGCGTGCGCGTACTCCAGCGCGGAGAGCACCTGGCGAATGTAGTCCACCGCTTGCGGAACCGGGATTGGCCCTTCCTTGGCCCGGTGCTCCAGCGTGACTCCATCCACGAACTCCATCAGCATGACAAGCTGATTGTCGATGCGTATGGCCGTGTGCAGCGACGCGATATTGGGATGTTCCAGGCTGGCCTGCACCTTGATTTCGCGCAGAAACCGGTCGGCGAGTTCGGGCGCGCTGGCGAGATCGGGCAGCAGCACCTTCATCGCTTCCACACGATCGGAGATCGTGTTGCGCACCTTGTACACCTTGCCCATCCCGCCGGCGCCCAGGATGTCAATTACCTGATAGTCGCCGATTGTCGAACCGACTTGAGGTTCCATGTGATCGCCTATTTTCCGTTCGTTACCGTATCGCTGACTTTGGGTGCGCCCGTTCCCGTGAATTTTCCGGTGGCCGAATCCGCGTCCACTTGCGTCACTGTCATACTACCGATTTTCTGATCGAGGCTCCGTAGCACCTTGCCGGTAGCGGGATCGTGAATCTCGCGACCCTTGCGGCTGACGGCCAGGATGTCGCCAACCTTCACGCCGTTCTTCGATCCAACGTTGACGATGAGCGTGCCATCGGGTGCGGCATCCGCCACCAGGCCGCTGATCTGCGCCACCACGGTGGGCAGCGAGCCGGCTTTGGCCTCCAACTGCCTGGCGGTATCATCCACCGCCCGTTGCGTCGCGGCGCCCAGAATCGTGGCGCGGAAGTTACTCGACCCCATATCTACGCCGCCGCCTCCCTGACCACCATAAACGTTGCCGCCCGACCCGATGATTCCGGTGCCCGATCGCGACTCTTCACCGTGCCCGGTGGAACTCGCCAATATCTCCGCCGTGCTGGTATCGATCATGCGCGCCGTCACCGACACCACGGCCTTGGCTTGCGATTTGCGCACTCCGCCCACACCGAACCGGCCAGTAACACCGCTCAGTGCATTGCCTCCCAGGTCCATCTTCTTATCGTCGCTGCCGAATTGTGTGATGCTGCCAATGATCATGGCGTCGACACCCAGGATGCGCGCGATCTTGGCCGCGCTAGCTGGATCGGCGCGATCGCTATTGGAGAAATTCTGTTCCTTGATGATCCGGTCCAATTCCTTACGTTCGATCACCGAATACACGCCGTCGTTCACCAGTTTGTCCACCAGCAGATCCGCGATCCCCTTCCCCACATCCTGGTTCGAACCGAACAGCGCCTGAACCCTGGTTTGCACTGCGCCGTATTCGAAGTTCATCACGGCCACGCGCTTCTTCTGCGCCCACATCGGGCTAGCGAAAACCAGCAAAAATATAGATATCACGAGCGTTTGGGAACGCTTCATAAGTCCTCCGTCAGGACCAAATATACGGGCGCTGGATGGGAGAGTCAATGCTAGCCCAGTACGCATCATTGGTTATGGGCGTACTGAAACGCACACATTTTGAGGCGCGCTGCGGCCGGTCTAGATCGATGTCCCTGGACTCTGCTTCATCGCCAGGACTTTCGGCTGCAGGCCCATTTTCGCCAGCGCCGCGTACACCACGAAACCAGTGATAAAGCTATACAAGACGGCCGGTTGCACGTTCGCAGCCTGGTCCGGCAACAAGAACGGCAAAATCCCAACGACAAATCCCACCGCCCAGGCGATATAACCCACCAAGTTGATTCCCTCTCGCGGACCGGCCCACTTCTTGCCGGAGAGCAGGTAGTCGGCGGCCATGGCCCCGCAGATGGGGCCGAACGACGCTCCCACGATGGTGAAGAACTGGATCAGATTCGCGGCTACCCCCGTCACCGCCAGCAGGATCCCGACTGCCGCTCCTGTCATGGTGGACGCCACGCGCGAGACTCCGGGAATCATGGTGGAGAAACTGTTCCCCGCGATGAAGGCGCAGAAGCAGGTGGGCGGAATTGACGCAATGGCGAACAGAAAGAACATGGCACTTGCAATGGGCCCGCCGATGTTTTGAATCACGTCGTCGTAGTTCCAGCCCGTAAGGCCCGCATTCATTCCGTGCGCGCCCGCGACCGAAAGCAGCGGCAGACCGCCCGCCACCAACACGGCCAGAGCGATTCCCACAAGTCCGCCCATCTTGACGTCGCCTGCGTTCCGCGAATTCATGCCGAAATCCGCGCCTGCCGCGCCCGCCGTAGCAAAGAACCCAATCACGATTGCCAGCACCGACGTGAATGCCAGCGTGGAGTTCTCCTGCCCCGCCGGAATCTGGTATTGCCCGATACCACCCGATGTCTGGAACAGCACGATGACTAGCATGATGAGCGGAATCGCGTTAAGGAACAGCGACACCTTCGCTACATATTGGATGCCCTTCGCGCCCACCCACGCCATCACCAGCCCCCAAAGCAGGCCCACGATAATGAACGGGGGCGTCATCGGTTCGGACTTCATCCCCAGGCCTTTGAGGATGAAGTCGGCGGCAAAGAAGGTCGCCACCGCAAACCATCCGATCTGCAGCAATCCCATCAGAAGGCCGGGCATGATATAGCCGCCCTTTGTGCCGAACGTGGAACTGCCTACCACGTAAAGCGGGAAGCCGGTCCTCATCCCCAGCATCGCCGGCACGAAGTAATAGAGCCCATAGCAGAGCAGGCCGGCTACCAGAAGGGCCAATAGGCACAGACCCAGTCCGCCATGCGCGATGGTCGCGCCAGCCATTTGTTGGTAGAAGGCAATCCAGAGAAAAATGCCGGCATAGCTGGGCGCGGTATTGGCATACCACGGACCTCGGTTAGCCTGGGGATTCGGTACTGCTTTCGCAAGATAGTCCGGCAACATGGCACAACTCCTGTCTTTTTGAAGCACGCACAGTATAGCAAAGCGTCCGCGCCACTACAGCTTCAGCGTCCCGATCAAGTCCGCCGCCTTGCCCACCTTCTCCCGCTTCAGAAACGCTCCCAGCTCTTCGGCAATCCGCAACGGCGATCGTGGATCCCAGAACGTCGCGGTGCCTACCTGTACCGCGGTGGCGCCCGCAATCATGAACTCCGCCGCATCCAGGCCGCTGCCGATTCCGCCCAGTCCCACCACCGGAATCTTCACCGCCCGCGCCGCCTGGCACACCATCCGCAGAGCGATCGGTTTAATTGCCGGACCAGAGAGTCCGCCAAATCCGGCGCCGATCTGCGGCCGCCGCGTATGCGCATCGATGGCCAGTGCGACGAAGGTATTCACCAGCGAAAGCGCGTCTGCGCCTGCCCCTTCGGCCGCGCGCGCCAGTGGCTCAATGGCGCTCACATTCGGCGAAAGCTTCACCATCACCGGGCGGCGTGCCACCTGCTTCACGGCCGACACTACTTCCGTCAGAATTGCCGGATCGCTCGAAAAGTAGATGCCGCCCTGCCTAGTGTTGGGGCACGACACATTCAGTTCGTAACCAACCAGGCCGGCATGATCCTCGAGCACGCGCACCACTTCCACGTAGTCTTCAGTGGCATGGCCAAAAACATTCGCGAACACCGCCGTTTTCAAGCTGGCGAGAGCCGGCAGTTTGTCGCGCACAAAGGCCCGCACGCCGATGTTCTGCAGACCGATCGAGTTGATCATGCCGGCCTCCGCCTCGAATACGCGCGGCGGCGGATTGCCCTCGATCGGCTCGCGGGAAAGCCCTTTCACGATGAAACCGCCCAACGCGTTAAGGTCGAACTGCTCGGCGAATTCCACCCCGTAGGCGAATGTTCCGGACGCCGCCAAAACAGGATTCTTCAGTGCGATGCCGCACAGCGAAACCTCCAGCATCAGGCCAGCGCCTCGGCCAGCACGCGGCCAATGGCGGAAGAGGGCGGACTGACTCCCAACACTCGCGCCAGCGTCGGCGCAATGTCCACAGACTCCACTGGCGCATCGAACACGCTGCCACGGAATTGGGGGCCGTAGAAACAGAGCGGGACCCGGACGTCATAGTTGTACAACGAGCCATACGAGACACCCCGGCCAGCGCTGGTCTCTTCGATATACTCGGGCCGGTAAGAGAGCATCAAATCGCCCGAGCGCTGCAGGTGAAAGCTATTGCGGAAGCG
Source organism: uncultured Solibacteraceae bacterium (assembly GCA_963815475.1). Classification (GTDB taxonomy): domain Bacteria; phylum Acidobacteriota; class Terriglobia; order Bryobacterales; family Bryobacteraceae; genus Sulfopaludibacter. Next base: position 7,709,479 of record CAWFHD010000003.1, read on the forward strand.
CCGCTCCCAGTCGTCTCGCGTGGAACTGGCGCCGCCTGCCGTATAGTAACCGGCCACCGCTGCATGGTCCATGGCAGCCCGCGCGGCCGCTAGCCTGATTGGTTCCGGATCGCGATAACCAGATGCGTCCAGATAGAGAAATGGATAGAGATACTTCTCTACTTTCCCGAAATCGTTCGCGGTGAGATTCTTGTTGATCGCGCGCGCGATACTTTCGCCGTCTACTGCCATCCTGCGGCGGGCTTCCTCGGGCGGTTCGGGCGGCGCTCCGTGGGCGCCGGCCAACACCACACTGAAGTTACCGTCTCCAGGCGCTTGACTAAGTTTGGTGAGCAAAGCGTCCAATCGCTGGTCCAGACGCAAAGTCATTTGCTGCATCAGCGGTGAGCGGGCGCCGGTTTCGTACCCCAGGCGCGCCAGCGAACCCGCCAGCAGGCACACAAAGTGGTACCCATTTCCCTGCCCCGGCAGGTCGCGCGTAATGACTTCCTGTAACAGTTCGAATTGCGCCTCCTGTGCAAATGGCGAGGCTTGGTAGAGCGCCTGGAACTGCTCGGGCTTTTTCTCATCGAAGACCAGCGTGCGCAGCGGAGGCGTGTCCGCCGGCGCGCCCACTGCCATCCACTTAGCGTCGTGTTGGTCAGCCGGCGAATGCTGGCTGTTGAAGTTCGTGAGCCAATCGGGCGCCTCGCCGCGAAGTGCGAACTGCCCCTTCTCGTCCATCCAGTACACATCCGCATCGCGGGTGCCGGCGAACAGGCGCGCGTTTGCCGGATCGCTGCCGATGATGGACACCCGGGCATGAGAATCTGCCGCTACCTGGGCGGCCACCGTTGTTGCCAGCAGCAGTTCGTCGGACGCTGATACACGCCGCCGCGATGCGCGGTCGTACCACGAATCGGCTACGATGCCATGCTCGGCGGGCCAGGCGCCAGTGGCAATCGTAGAGATAGCGGTCGAGGAGAACGTGCTCGCCAGGTGCCGGCAGTCCTGGAAGTTGGCGCCCTTATCCAATAGCCTACGGAATCCACCAGGTAGGAGAAGGCTTCCGGCTGCATCCAGGTAGTCCGGACGGAATTGCTCCAGAACGATGAATACCAAAACCTTGGGGCGGCTCGCTGCGGCTAACCGGCCTGCCAGTCCGCCTAACATGCAGGCCCCAAAATGCCTGCGGGAGATATCCATTAAAAAAAGTTTAACAGACCCGCATCATGGTGATATAGTGTCATTTTACGCACACCGTCCCAATCACTGTGCGTAGGAGCATCACATTCGGCAGAATAGGATCATTGGATTAATGAAAGAGGACAGCACAATCCTGGGTCTTGCCACGATTCGCCGCAATCGGGCCATAACTCTGGATCAAATTGCCTCCGCAACTAAGATTAGCGTGCGCTTCCTTGACGCAATCGAACGCGGTGATTTTCGCAGGCTTCCTGGCGGCATTTACAACACCAGCTACATCCGCCAATATGCGCGCGCTATCGACTACGATGAAAGCGCTCTGTTGGAGTTCTACAATCGGCAGGTCGCGTCAGAGCGAGCACCGGCTGCGCCATCGAGTGGCAAGGGTGGTTTCACCACATTCCGTCCCGCTTCGGGAATTGTCGGTTCGTAAGCTGTAGCTAACGTCCCGCCTGACATCCTGCTGTCTGTCCTTCAGGTTGTAATCCCTCTTAAGCACAACCTTGTAAGTCCGAAAGACTCTTCGTAGCAGCCGGATAAGTGGCCCTATTTGTAGCTCGGGCGGCGGCAAGGAAGGCTCCTACTTCATCTTTTCCGCCAGCCGCGTAGCGAACTTGGCGACATTGATGATTGCCCGCTCGTGAGTGCCTTCGCCGATCTTCTCCTTCTCGTCGAACGCTTCCACACGGAACTGCACTCGCCGCTCCTGCACGCCGGTGACTTCCGCCTTGAACGTCACCGCCATCCCCATCGGCGCGGCCGCCAAGTGCGACACGTTCACCTGCGTTCCCACCGTGTCGTATCCCTTGTCGAGCAGTGGCAGCACAGTGTCGCGGCAGGTTCGCTCCATGTACCCGATCATGTGGGGCGTGGAGAGAACGCGCGCGCCCTCCATCCCTAGAAAGTCGATTGCCACTTCGCTTGTGACCAGCAGCTTCTGCTCGCCCTTGGTGCCCACCGGAATGTTTGCCATGGCGATATTAGGCCGCAGCCAGTCCAGCCAGCACGCCACGCATGTAGCTGAAGGAGCGCTGCACACCATTCATGGGACTGTCGGCGTTGATCTCGTATTCCAGGTTCACGCAGCCCTGATAATTCATCTTCTTAAGCTGCTTGAAGATCTGCGGAAACGGCATGATACCGTCGCCCACATCGCATTGGCTGTTCTTGGCCTCCTTTTCCGGAGTGTCCTTGAACTGCATCAGGTCTTTGCAGTGCATGTCCAGCAGGCGCGAGCCTGCATCGGCAATCGCTTTCACTACGTCCGTCCCGGTGCGCGACGAATGACCGATATCCATGCACAGGCCGAAACGCGGATCGCGGCCCTTCACCGCCTCCAGCACCGATTCCGGTGTAGGGAAATTCTTGTCCTCGGGGCCGTGATTGTGGATCGCCACTTTGATGTCGTATTCCTTGATCAGGCCTTCAATCACGCCGATATTTTCATGCACCGGCGCCGCCACCAGCATCGGTATGCCGGCCGCTTTCGCCCACAGGAAAAGCGGTCGCAGACCATCGGCGGTAAGGGCCTTCATATCCGTGTTGCCGGCGCTCATCACCTTCAGCCCGGCGGCCGCGAAATCCTGCTTCGCCTTGGCCTGCTCTTCAGCCGGAGCCTTCATATCCCAGTGAAATTTTCCCTTCACGCCTTCCTGCTTCACACTCACCCAGGGAGTCTGCACCGCTTTGATGAACTCGATGGTCTTGGCCCTATCGAAATTGCGAAACGTGTAAGTAGCGAGTCCCAGTTTGATGCCCCAGGGCGTCTGCTCAATTTTGGCGGACGCGGATGTGGGAAAGGCTGCGGCGAAACCGGCGGCTCCTGCCGCGCCCAGGAAGTTGCGGCGAGTGGTGGAGATGTTCATAGGATTTTCCGTAATCCGTATTCTATCCCCTGTTGATCCAATTTGGGCGGACGACTCGCTAACGATTCGAAGGCGACGGCTTGTCGGGTTGGCTGGAGGTCTCAGGGCCGCCGCTCTGCAAAGTGTCGGCAGCCTGCGCTTGCGGAAGAACCGCTGCGATGTCGGCATCGTGAATCGCTTTGACCATCATCAGAACTACGAACACCAGTGCGACCAGACCCGCGATGCCAAGCCAAATTGTATAGCGACGCGCGCGCAGCCGAGGGATGCCGCAGTGGGGACACCTGGCATGCGATCTCGGCACCGGCTGCATGCATCGCTCGCAAAGGTCGTCGCGGCTAATGGGGGTGATAGACATGGTTCTTCCCGTTACGAACTTTTGCTCAAATATAGCACTGGGTCCCGGCAGGCCGACAGTTGCAAATGGATATGGGAATAGCCCGTGAACCCCTTGCAATCAACGGATTAGAATGGAGAACGTTGGACGGAGGGAATATCGTCTTAGAGTCCACGCTGCCGACACTGCTTATATTTGGTTATTTAGGGCGCAGCCAAAGGTGGACTATTAACTCGAGTTATTCCTAATCCGGCGTCCTACTGCAATAAAGTATAGAGATGAGATTCGCGATTGCGATCCTTTTGGCGCTGACTGCCGCGGCACAAGTGCCGCCCGAAGAATCGCTCGCCACCGAGATCGAAGCAGCCACCACCGACGAATCCCGCGCCGCGATTCTGGCCGCGCACCCCGACGCCGTTGCCGAAATCCTGAAGTTAGTCACCGCCCACGCTACCGCCGCCTTCGCGAAGTTCAATTACGACGAGGCGCTCAAAGGTTATCGCGCCGAACTCGCCATCGGCGTCTTCACCAAGGACGATGGCGAGATCGCGCGCGGCTGGCGCTTTATCGGTTCGTGCCTCTATCGTAAGAACCAATTCGCGGAGTCACTTGACTTGGAGCAGAAGGCTTTCGACCTCGCCACCAAAGTGGGAGACAAAGCCACCGCCGCCGAAGCTCTTCTCGGATTGACCGCCGTGTACATGCAATTGGGGCGCCTCGACGATGCCGAGCGAGTGGCTCGCCAGGGGATCGCCCTCAATCAGGAATTGGGCAATCAGCGCCGCGCCGCTGGAATGAAGGTCAACCTAGGCACTCTGCTCGGCGAGAAGGGCGACCAGGAAGCCAAGGCCGAGTACATGCGCCAGGCTATTCAGGAGAGCGAAGCGGGCGACTTCAAGGACATCCTGGTGGCGGCGGTGAACAATCTCGGCGTAGTCTACCACGACCAGGGAGAGTTCGAGCGCAGCCTGCAGTACCTCCACCGCGCCCTGGATTTGCTGGCCAATGACAAGGTGCCGAACACATTTCGCATGAGCACCCTGCACTCGAATATGGCCGTCATGCTGGCTGCCTTGGGCCGAACGAAAGAGGCGTTTGACGAATACGATAAGGCAGCCGAACTGGCGGGTGAAGATCAACAGCTCGTGATGCACATTCGTTTCAACCGCGGCGACTTGTATCGCGAATCCGGCAATATCGCCAAGGCCGTGTCCGAGTACAAGGCCGCGTCGGATTACTATGCCACCAGTCCCCAGCGCACGGACGCCCTCCGCACCGACGCCGGCTACGCGCACGGTCTTTTGGATGCCGGCCAACCGCAAGCCGCCATGGAAGTCTCCGCCAAAGCAGCGGCGGAGGCCAGGACAATCGGCGATCCCGATCTGATTCGCATGTGCCTTTCCCATTTGGGCGACGCCTACATCGCCCTCGGCAAGCGCGAAGAGGCGCGAGCCGCTTTCGTAGAGGCCATCGGCGCGCTGGAGTCCATCAAGCTTTCCGGCTCACAGGATGAGCAGGGCAATTTCTTCCATGAAAAGGCCGCGCCTTATCACGGCATGGTCCGGTTGCTGGTAGAAGATGGCAAGACCTTCGAAGCTTTGCAATACGCCGAACGCGCCAAAGCGCGCCTGCTTCTGGATGTACTGCGCGGCGGCCGCGCCGAGATCGTGCGCGCCATGACCGACACCGAGAAGCAAAAGGAACGTGACTTGGCGGCGGCCATCGCTGCCCTCGATTCCCAACTCGCGCGCCAGAAAGGCAGCACTCCCGCGGAACTGCTGGATCGCCGCACTCGAACCGCGGCCGAGATCGATCAGTTCCACGCAGCACTGTACCTGGCGCATCCCGAACTGCGCACCACTCGCGCCGAGTTTCCACCCATCCAGATGGAGCAACTGGAGGCGCTACTCCCCGATGCCGACACTGCCCTGCTGGAATTCACCGTGACGGCAAAAACGGTCTACCTGTTTGCCATCGCGCGCAACGCTGCCGGCAAGCCTCACGTAGAGTGCTACCAGTTGCGAAATTCCGCCGGCCTGACGACGGAGATCGAGCGGTATCGCGAGCAACTCGAGGCTCGCGACATCGGCTACCGCGTTGCCGCACAATCGCTGTACACCCGATTGCTGGGACCCGCCGCCGCACTACTGCGGCAGAAAAAGCGTCTGGTGGTGGTGCCGGATGGTTCGCTCTGGAACCTGCCATTCCAAACCCTGGTCTCTCCCCAGGGACGCTTCGTCATCGAAGATACGGCGGTGTTTTACGGGCCGTCCCTCACCGCGGTTCGCGCCATGCTGTCTCTGCCGCGGGCTCATACCGATTCGTCTCGAACCCTGCTCGCGTTGGGCGGGCCATCCACCGCGGGTCAGCAGGCCTTGCCCGAAGCCGCCAGCGAAGTGCGCCAGATCGGCGACTTCTATGGTGCCCGCGCCGGCACGGTCCTGACTGGCGATGAGGCGCAGAAGCAGCGCTGGAAGTCGCTCGCGCCCAACTATCGCGTTCTCCACCTGGCCACGCACGGCGTGCTCAACGGCAACAACCCTCTGTACTCATACCTGGTGATGAGCCGGGCGCCCGGCGCTCGCGACGACAGCATGCTGTCCGCACGGGAAATTCTCGGCATGAACCTGCAGGCCGATATGACGGTGCTCTCCGCCTGTGAGACAGCACGCGGCAAATACCGCTTCGGCGAAGGGCTGATCGGAATGAGTTGGGCCTTCCTGGTGGCCGGCACTCCCACCACGGTGGTCAGCCAATGGAAGGTGGATTCGGACAGCACCAGCAAACTGATGGTGTCATTCCATCGCAATCTGAAGGTCAGCAGCCAAGGCGCCATGCAAGGTCGTGCCGAAGCCTTGCGCACCGCCGTCCTGCAACTTCTGGGGACTCCCGAATATCGCCACCCATTCTACTGGGCCGGCTTCGTGATCGTAGGCAACGGCTACTAAAAGGTCCTACCGAACCGCGACTGTTAGGGAGTCGGCGCCTTTCAATTCGCCCGTAACGCGATCATCGGATCGATCCGCGAAGCACGTCGCGCGGGAATATATCCAGCCACCGCCGCCACCAAGAGCAGAAGAGCCGCCATCCCGACAAACGTAACCGGATCGCTCGGCGTGACGCCAAACAACATGCTGCCCAGCACGCTGGTAAGAATCCGTGATACTACCAACCCGAGCACCAGGCCCACAGCCGCCAGACCTAGCGTCCGCAGCAGGATCCGGCTCTGCAGATCGATCGCGGAAGCGCCCAGGGCCATGCGAATCCCGATCTCCTGCACCCGTTGATTCACCGAGTACGAGATCACCGCGTAAATCCCCATCGAAGCCAGCAGCAGGGCGAAGCCTGCGAATCCACCCAGTAACACCACCAGGAAACGCCGCGGTGAGACCGCTTTGTCCACCAGTCCCTGCAGGGCTTTGAACTCGCGCACCGGCAGGTTCGAATCTACCGGCCGCAGCGCTGCCCGAACTGCCGCAGCCAGACTGTCCGGCGGCAGCTTGGTTCGCACCACCAGTTCCATCGCCGAATAGTCTCCGGTTTGGCGCATCGGTATGTACTGCTCGCCGCCGCCTGCTTTTTCCAGCGAATCATGGCGTACATCGGCCACCACCCCCACTACCCGGCGGCCTCCATCCTGGTTCATCACTTGTCCCACGGCATCTTGTCCTGGCCACAACACGCGGGCCAGCGACTCATTCACCACGATCACTTTTTCGCTGGTCGCACGATCGCTCTCCGTGAACAGCCGTCCCGACACCAACCGGATCCCGGCAGCTTCGAAGTAGCCATCGCTCACGATCCGAACGAATGCCTCGGGATTCTCACCCTTCTTGTATACCTGTCCCTTGCCGGAGACACCCCAGGCCCGGTCTCCGCCGAACGGCAGGACGTCCGTAATGCCGGCCGCGGTGATGCCCGGAACCGAGCGCGTGCGTCGCAGCACTTCATCGATGTAGGAGTTCTGTTGAGGAAAGCCGGTAAACCGGAAGCTCGGGTCCACGCGCAACGATGCCGCGCGCTCCGGCTGGAAGCCCAGGTTCACATCCAGCACGCGCAGAAAGCTTCGAATCAAAAGTCCTGCGCCGACAAGCAACGTGCAGGCAAACGCGATCTCGGAAACCACCAGCACGTTGCGAATCCACCCGCGGCCCCTGCCGCCACTCGACCCGCGCGTTCCCTCCTTCAGAGCCTCCACCATCGCCAACGATGGCGCTTGCAACGCAGGCAGGAGACCAAAGAGGATGCCGGTGAGCACCGCTGCCAGCAGCGTGAAAGCCAGCACGCCGCCATCGATCCGCACACTCTGCAGCAGCGGAATGCTGAACGCATCCAAATGGGCCAGCGCCCGCGTGCCCGCCACCGCCAGCAATAAACCCAGCATCGCGCCAAAGCAGGAGAGCGTCACACTCTCAGTCAACATTTGCCGCAGCAAACGCAGCCGCCCGGCGCCCAGCACGACCCGCAGCGCCATTTCCTTTTGCCGTGTGCCCATCCGCGCTAACTGCAGATTGGATAGATTGGCGCAAACAATCAACATCACTAGCCCCACCGCGGAGGCCAGCACAATCAGGGCTGAACTAACGCGCCCACTTACGTGTTGCTCCAGCGGACTCAGCCGCGGCCTGAGCCAATTCCGTTCCGGGTGCTGCTCCTCAATCCCTTTGGCCAATATGGTGAACTCCGCTTGTGCGCTCTGCACCGTCGCTCCTGGATTGAGCCTGCCAATCACGTGCGTGGTGTTTCCCCTCCGGCTGGTTTCATCGGTAAGCGGCCAGGGAATGAAGAGATCGAATGACATGCCCGGCGCAAAGACATTTCCGAAATCGAAGGACGCCGGAAGGACTCCCACCACCGTCACCGGCTTGGAATTCAGCAAGAGCTTTCGCCCCACGATGCCCGGGTCGGAAGAAAATCGCCGCTGGCAGAAGCCGTGAGACAGGATCGCAACCGGAGGAGAATTGAATCTGCCCTGGCACTCTTCTGCCGCAAACCATCTTCCGAGTTGCGGCTGCACGCCCAGCAGGCTGAAGAAATTCTGCGTCACCGGAACGCTCGTCAGGCGCTCCGGCTCACCGGCGCCCGTGAGTTCGCCATCGCCGGCGTTATAGAAGCCAAACCAGCCGGCAAGGTCGGAGAAGGAATGGTTACGTTCCCGCAAATCCAAAACGTGTCCCACCTGCGTGCTCCACTCTTCTCCGTGGATGCCGTCATTGGCGATCCACACCAGGCGGGACGCGTCGCGGAAGGGCAGCGGCCGCAGCAGCACCGCGTTCACCACGCTGAAGATGGTGGAACTGGCGCCGATGCCCAGGCCGGCAATCAGAATCACGAACGTGGTGAACCCCGCGTCGCGCCGCATGCCGCGCAGCGAATGCTTCAGATCCTGCGCCAGATCGTTCATCCACCGTGCGATCCACGTGCCGTGCGCCTCTTCCGATTTCAACGTCATGTTCCCAAACTTTCTGCGAGCCGCGGCTCGCGCTTCCTGCTCGGGCACTCCGCGCTCCGCCAAGTCTTGCGCCATCGAATCGATGTGGAACTCCATCTCCTCCCACAACAATTGCTGGCGGGCGCCGCGGTTGGCCCAATACCGCAAGCGCCGTCGAAGGCGTTTCCAACTCCCCAGGCTCCCATTCCCGGGTCCCGGTTAAGCGAATCCCATGATGCGTGCCACAGCACCGGTCACTTGCCGGTAGCGTGCCGATTCCGCAGTCAAATGCTTGCGACCGTCGGGCGTGAGTTTATAAAAGCGGGCCCTGCGATTATTGGCCGAAAGCCCCCACTCGCCGTCGATCCAGCCGTTCAGCTCCAAGCGCTGCAGCGCCGGATAGAGAGAGCCTTCTTCCACACGCAGCAGATCGTCGGACAACTGCTGAATCAGTTGCGCGATGGCATACCCGTGGAGTTGCCCCGGGTCAGCGTTTTCAGCACCAGCATATCCAGCGTGCCGGGCAGCAGATCGCTCTTCGGTTTTTCGCTTCCCATAGACAGTCTGATCATAGGACGACCCGCGCCTCAGGCGGATAGGCGGAAATGCCGAAATTTTCCATCAGGCGGCCTATTGGGCTTTCGGTCATCCACCGATCCCGTCGAATTCGTAGTAGGGTATGGAGACGGAGAAATGCCGATGCGGATTTTCTGGCTGTTCCTTCCCGTGGTCCTGGCGTTGTCCCAGGAGAAGCCCGTAGCGTTGTACACGGGCACCGGAGTGTGGAAACACTCGATTCAAACCAAGAGTCCCGAGGCTCAAAAGTACTTCGACCAGGGACTCTCGCTCATGTACGGGTTCAACCGCTATGAGGCACTGCGCTCATTCCGCAAGGCGGCGGAACTCGATCCCGAAGCGCCCATGGCGCAATGGGGTATCGCCATGGCGACGGGTCCCTACATCAATATGGACGGCGATCCCACCTACGACATGAAGACTTCCTGCGGGGCGGTGGAACGCGGGATAAAACTCAACATTCGCTCGGACCGTGAGCGCTCCTATCTCCAAGCCGCCGCCACACGCTGCCCGGAATATAAGGACCCGGAGGCCTATGTGTCGGCGATGCGCGGCCTCGCCGAGCGCTGGCCGGACGACCTGGATGCCGTCACGCTGTACGCCGAAAGCCTGATGCTCCCCACGCGCTGGCACTGGTATTCGAATGACGGCACGCGCCGCCAAGGGACTGCCCGAAGCCGAACGAGCGCTGGAGACGGTTCTGCGCCGCTGGCCCGACCATCCCGGCGCGAATCACCTCTACATCCACGCCGTGGAGTCTTCGCGCACTCCGGAACGCGCGATTCCCAGCGCACAGCGGCTCATGGGAATCACGCCGGGCGAAGGCCACATGATGCACATGCCCGGCCACATCTGGCTGGTGATGGGCGATTGGGAAACGGCGGCCGATGGTGAATGAGCGCGCGGCCGAAGTGGACCGCCAATACTTCGCAACCACTGGCGTCACCGAGGGCTCCTACCCGATGTATTACGTCCACAACCTGCATTTCATCGCCTATGCGCGGACCATGCAGGGACGCCGCGCCGACGCGTTGAAAGCCACAAGTGTTATGGCCGGGGCGATCGCGCCGATGGCGGAAGTGATGCCGGAAATGGCCGACGGATTCACACCCGTGCCCTGGTTTAATCTGATCCGCTTCGGCGAATGGGATGCGATTCTGAAACTGCCGCAGCCGAAGCCCGTGCAGAAAGCCGCCACAACCTTCTGGCACTATGCACGGGCGATGGCGTTTCATGGGAAGCAGGACCGCGCAGCGGCGGAACGCGAACGCACCGCATTCGAAGAGGCGCGCAAGCAGGTGCCGGCGGAATACCCGTGGGGACAGAATCAGGCGGGGCCGATGCATGGCTCTGGCCTCGGAAATCCTCACCGCCCGAATCTCCGGTGACGCGGTGGATCACCTCAAGCGTGCCGTGGAACTGCAGGATGGCCTGGTCTACGACGAGCCGCCGGCGTGGTATTACCCGGTGCGCGAATCGCTGGGCGCGGCGCTGCTCAAAGCTGGTAAGGCCGCCGAAGCAGAGGCGGTGTTTCGCGAGGGAATTCGCGTCTCTCCCCGCAACGGTCGGATGCTCTTCGGGTTGATGGAAGCGCTCAAGGCCGAGGGCAAGACAGAGCAAGCCGAGTGGGTGCGTAAGGAATACGAAGCGGTGTGGGCGAGGGCCGATATTCGCTTGTCTATCGCCGAGATGTAATTATTCCTCACGCAGTAGGATCGAAGGGTGGTCGCGCGGGCTGGTTTGGGACACAATGTAGGCGAGCACGTTGCTCGCTGCCGTGCCGGCCAACAAGCCCGCGGCCGAACCGAATGCCAGAATCCGGAATGTCCGGCCCAGCGCCGCCTGCAATACCTGCCGGTGCTGCGCTCCCATAGCGATGCGAGTGCCAAATTCACGCAGCCGTTTGCTCACCGAGTACGCAGCCATTCCGAAGATTCCGGTAATCGCCAGCATCGCGCCCAACCCACCCAGAACGCCGAGCGATGCTGTGGCCATGCGCGCCGGAAACAGAGGCTCAAACCATTGCGAGACAGGGACAAAAGCTACTTGACACGCGCCGGAGCGGCCGGCGATGGGGGAGCGGGCGTCGAGCGACTACCGGAAGAAGCTCGCGACTGGTGGCCTGCCGGCGATGGGGCATGGCCCGCCTCCGGTGTTCGAACGGGAGTGTTCGTGCTGCTCGGCTTCTGGACTGTCGCCGCGTGCGGCCTGGCAGAACCGCCGCCACCCGACGCGATAGAAGTCGCCACATCCGCGGCGATCTGGAGGTTCGCCAGGAACATGACCAACCGCTTCCATCGCGAGACCGAGCCGACCACTTGGAACTCGGGGTCGGAAGCCGGCCCGCGAACCAACATCTTCTGCCCGGCATTCAGCCACTGCGAACCGGTGGGAGCCCAGACCTCGAGGTCGCCATCCCTGGCTGTAATCTCGGTCTCTCCCTGCTCATTCACAGCGATACTGTAGATGCCAGGCTGCCGCGGGTGAACAGCAATGCTGGGGCTCACCACCTCAGCCTCCGAGGGCGAAACACCGAGCACGTTCCAGGTCATCGACCCTTTAGTCAGGATGAACTGGGATCGTCCCGGGTAGGCGTCGGCAAGTTTGACAACGGAATCGGCGCCCACTTGAATCGAGTTCGCCTGGTCTACCGAAACCTCCGCCTGCGATTTCGGGCCGGTCACGATCCGGTCATCAGTAACCAGACGCGCATCCAGTTGACGCGCAAGCGGCTGGTCCGCGCCGCCGCGCAGAACCGACACCGTGCCTTTACTGGATTGAATGTGAATGTTTTGGGCGCTTACCGGCATAACAGCCAAAGCACCCACAAGGGCCCAAGCAACCGAATCCAGCCGCATCAGAGGCCTCCTGATCCGACTCGATCATAAGGGACTTGCGGTCATTTTGCGCCCCGCTCTTTGGGGCTATCAGAGGTGATCTTTCGAGCTAATGTTTCGCGTGCGCAAGTTCCAGTTCCGAGCCGATGAAGCCCCACGTCACCCAAACGTGGCCCTTGGCAACGCGGCGGAAATATTCCTGCGCCTTAGCTGCATCGTTGTTATAGAGGTACCAGTTGCCCAGCCCGTAGGCCACGGTGTCGAAGCGCAGCTCGGTTTCCATATCGGTGTTACCCGCCGGGGGCTCGGGCGGCAGCGCCTTGGCTTCCGGCATTACGCCTTGGAAGAATCGCACCAGATTCAGATAGAAGAGTGTGTGGTCGGCCTCGTTATTCATCTCCGGCGGAATGGCCGACGCCGCCTTGGCCGCCGCGGCAGGTTTCCCGGCGCGCCGCAGCGAAGCATAGAGCCAGTTGGTGGAATTGATCCGCTCGTCGTTGTTTGGAGCAAACTCCACGGCGCGCTGAAACGCAGCCGCTGCCTTGACGTAATCCCCTATAAAGTAGTGCGACAGCCCGAGATGATAATACGCGTCCATCTTCGTGGGGCTGATTTCGACGGCGCGAGAGAGATCCGCACGAGCCTTGGTGAATTCGCGCAACGGCAGTTCCCGATGTCCGCGTTCGGTGTACAGCGCTGCGTCATTGGGGGAAAGGGCCATTGCCCGCGTCAGAGTTGCCACCGCCTCGCGATCCTGCCACACCGCGATCTGCGCCTGCGCCAGTTTCAGCAGCAAATCGGGACTCTTGGGATCGGTTGCCAGCGCCTTTTCGGCTTCCGCCACCACGCCCTTTTCATCCGGCAGGGAATAGAACTTCGTGCCTGACGGCGAGGTCACTTCCAGGCGGGTCTGGCTCTGCAACGCTACCGCGAGCAGCATCGCGATTAAGACAAGGATCAACGCCTTCATAGGAGAACAGTCTATAGCAAATTGAAGCCGCCGCAATCCGGGCATCGCCAGGCGAACCGCCGCACGGCTCCCTTGGAGCGCAGGTACTCCTCCGATGCCCCGGCGCCGCAGCGCACGCAAACATTCGTCCAAGGGCCCTCGATCACCGCCGGCGCGGCCGGTCCGAAATGAAAGGCCCAGCCATAAATGCTGAGCCGAGTGCCGAAGGCGCGATCCACTCGGCGTAACACCGAGTTCAAAACGGCCAGGCAGCCTTCGTGGCCGAACGCGAATAGCGCGATCTTGCGCGGCGGCCGGCTCACAAAGTTGTGCGCGTTGAGAAACGACATCGATGCCGTCAGTTCCACCGACGCCCGATGCCGCAACGGGGTCAACCGCTCGATCAGCGCAATCACCTCCGCCGCGGAGTGAAATGGATTCACGTGTCCGCCGCCGCGCCCCAACCATCGGTAGATGCCGTCAGAGAGCGTGGAGGCATCCGGTACCGCCACAAACAGCGCCCCGTCCGGCTTCACCACCCTGCCAATTTCGCGAACCGTCGCCTCCAGTTCGCAAAAATGCTCGAGGCTGTGATTGCTGATGATGGCATCGAAGCTGCGATCGGCGAACGGCAGGCGCGCCGCGTCCGCCGCCACATACTCCCCCGCTTTCCGCGAATCGGGCAGTTCCAGGTCCACTCGCACCACCACGATATCGGTTCGGGATGTGGAAAAGCTCCCGGAACGTGCTCCAACATCCAAAACCCGTGCGCCCTGCGGCAGGCTGTCAATCAATCGGATCAAGAGGCAGAATAGCAGTACGACAACTTGCCGAGCAGGCCAGTGTTTAAACTGGTAGCTGACAGTATGAAACTCAAAATCGCACTGTTTTCCGCTTTAGCAGCCGCCTTGGGCCAAAACTCCGGACAGCAAACTCCGCCTGATACGGTAATCCGTATCAATGTGAATCTGGTGCAAATGGACGCCGTCGTACATGACGACAAGGATCGGCCGGTTACTGACCTAAAGAAGGAAGACTTCGAGATTTTACAGGATGGCAAGCCGCAGCAGATCACGAATTTCGCCTACGTCGCGCTGGCCCCCGAACCCGGCGCGGCCCCCACGGTTCGTACCGCCGGCTCCAAAGGTAAGAATGACCCACCGCCACCCCCAATTCGACTCCGGCCAGACCAGGTGCGCCGCACCGTCGCGCTTGTGGTGGACGATTTGGGCCTCTCCTTCGAAAGCGTCGCATACACCCGGCGAGCGCTAAAGGACTTCATCGATAAGCAAATGGAGCCCGGCGATTTGGTGGCGATCATCCGCACCGGCGCGGGCATGGGCGCGCTGCAGCAGTTCACCGCCGACAAACGCCTGCTCTACGCCGCGCTCGACAAAGTGAAATTCAACTCCATGGGCCGGGTAGGCGCAAATGGCGGTAGTTCCGGCTTCGACGAAGCGCGTGCCCAAGCCTTTTCGGTTGGAACCCTGGGAGCGATCCGCTATGTGGTGGAAGGCCTGCGCGATCTGCCCGGCCGCAAGCAACTGCTGCTGTTCTCCGAGAACCTGCGCTTGTTTTACGGACGCGAAGGCGTGGATCCGCGCACCATCGACGCGCTCCGCCGCCTGGTGGATTCGGCCAATCGATCGTCGGTTGTGATCAATAGCATCGATCCCCGCGGGCTGCAGACCTACCAACTGTCTGCCGCCGCCGACACCAGCAAGATGTCGCCCCGCCAGATCGCCGAGGCTCCCATGCGCCAGTCGAGGCGGGTTTTCAACTCGCAGGACGGTCTGGTGAAACTGGCCACCGACACCGGCGGCCTGTTCCTGGACAACAATAACGACCTCAATGCGCAGGTGCACAAAGCGCTGATCGATTCGCAGGGCTACTACCTGATTGGCTACCACCCGGCCGCCAGCACCTTCGACGAAAAGACCGGGCAGCCTAAGTTTCACGACGTCCGCATCCATGTGAAGCGGGCAGGTCTGCATGTCCGCACCAGGACCGGGTTCTTCGGCACGCCCGACCGCGGTTTGCAGACCGTGGCGCACACCCGCCAGGCGGAATTGGCGCACGCACTGAATTCGCCCTTCGCCTCGGGACAGATCCACATGCGGCTCACGACCCTGTTTTCCCACGCCGCGGAGAAAGGATCGTACCTCAACTCGATGCTCTACATTGACGCCAAGGACTTGAAGTTCGAAGAGGAGCCGGACGATTGGCACAAAGCGGTGATTGACGTGGTGGCGGTGACGTTCGGCGACAACGGCGATGCAGTGGACACCAGCGACCGGACATACACGGTGCGGGTCCACGGCGATACGTATAAACAGATGCTGACGGCCGGGTTTGTTTACCAGGTGCACCATCCGGTGAAAAAGCCGGGGCCGTACCAGATGCGGGTGGCGCTGCGCGATGCCACTTCCGAAGAGGTCGGCTCGGCCACACAATTCATAGAGGTGCCGGACGTTTCGAAAGGGCGCCTGACCCTCTCGTCGGTCGTGCTGCGCGAAGATGTTCCGAAGCCGCCCGTCGCGGCTCCCGGAAAGCCGCCCGCTGGGGAAGGTGAAGGTCAGGCCTCTTCCGATTTGGGCAGCCCTGCCATTCGAATCTTCAAACCCGGCGCCCTGATGCTGTACGGCTTCCAGGTTCTGAACGCCGAGGCCGATCCGTCGCAGAAGACCGACCTCGAACTTCAGACCCGGCTCTTCCGCGATGGGGAGCAGGTCTACGCCGGGAAGCCCATGCCGCTGCCATCCACCGGTCAACCGGATCCTAAGAGGCTGATCGAAGGCGGAGAGATGCGGCTGGGAGCGAGCATGAAACCGGGAGACTACGTGCTGCAGGTGATCGTGACCGACAAAATGGCGAAGGAGAAAAATCAGGTTGCCACGCAGTCCATGGATTTCGAAGTGCAACCGCCGATGGGGCAGGAACCGCCGCCAGCCAAGTAAGCGAACCGGGGATCCTTACGGTCGCTCGCCTAACGCCCCACACATCGCGTCGAAGTCCGCCTTGCTGCCCCACGACAGCGTCAGGTTCGCGTGCTTTTCCGGCACCGGCGACGTATACGAAGTAGTGGGAGTGAGCGACCCGCCCGGCTGGATGTACATGAACATCGATTTGTGATCGTCCAGAACCAGATTGGGACCCTGCCAGGCCCCGTACAAGCTGAAGTGCCGCCGCAGCCGTGGCTTGCCGTCTTCCCGAAAGTCCAGCATGACCGTTTTGCCGTCGGTATCGAGCCAGGCGTTCGTCTCGCCTCTGAGGCCGAACTGATATTTCGCCCCTGCCACCGTGCAGACGGAGGCTTTGCCGCGAAGGGCTGTACCGTGCTGCCGGCTATGGTACCCGTAGCTCCCGCGCCGAATGTCCGGGAAGAACGACGCGTACACTCCATAGACCGATCCCGACGAGTCCCGCAGTCGCCCTACTCCGGCCCATTCGGTCTTGGGTGTGAATCGGCCTCCTATATGAAAGGACCAGAGTGCGATGACGGTATACACGGACAGGACTCCCAGGACGCAAATCGCCAGCACACTTAGACAGCCGAGTCGCAATCGTCCGGTCCGGCCCGCCACCCTCTACTCCACCATCACCGTGAGAGTCACCGACACCTGCACTTCAATCGGCTCGGCCTCAATAGGCGTGTTGACCGCCGCTGTACGAGCATTCATCGGCAGCATCATGGGCCGCACCGGCTGGCCGCCCGACTGTTCCAGCAGCAAGACCTTCCCTAACTTGAGACCCAGCGCGCCGGCCATGGCTTCGGCGTTGTGCCTGGCTTCCATGGAGGCTTTGCGCAAGGCTTCCGACCGAGCCGGTTTCTGGTCCTTCAATGTGAATTGAAGGCTGCGAATCTCATTGGCTCCACCCGCCGTCGCGGCATCGATTACCTTACCGATATTCGGCAAATCGTCGCTGGTCACCTCAACGATGTTTACGGTCGAATACCCGTCGATGGTTGCTTTGCCGCCGGCTTTCGGGTACTGGTACACCGGATTGAGCGCATAGCTGATGGTGCGGATGTCCGCCCCGGGACCGAGCGCTGTATGCAGTTTCGCCAGTACCGACTGTTACTGAGCGGCGTTTTGCGATGCCGCGGCGTCCGTGGATGTCGCCCGTGTCACCACACCAATGTCGATTTTGGCGCGGTCCGGTTTGACGAAGACAGACCCGGAACCGATGGCGCGCACCGCCGGAGGGTTGGGCTGACCCATAAAACGCCGCTGCCCAGAATTAAGGTGGAAAAAAGGCCTAATTTCATACATTTCTTCCCTGCTTTCATTCTCGCAGCACCCGCGTGTATCGTTTTTGACGCCTCGGCATCCAAATAACAGGTGTTGCGGACCCGAAACCGCCGCCGCCCCAAACAATAGACTTGCGGAAGACTGCGGAAAATTTTAAGATAACGGAGTAGCCTTACTCCGAAATTTACCGCGGGGAGTTCAGGATGATTTATTCTCGTTCAGCCGAATACGCGATTCGTGCCTTTGTCCATTTGGCGCAGGTACCCGAAGGCAAGTATGCGATGGTCAAGAATATCGCCGAGCAGGAAGATATTCCAGCTCATTTTTTGGCGAAAATCTTGCAACAACTGGCCCGTAAAGGCCTGCTTCGCTCCAGCAAGGGTCCCACGGGCGGCTTCGCCCTTCGCGTGGAACCGAGCGAGATCCGTCTCCTCGATATCGTGGAAGCCCTGGACGGCTTGGCGCCCTACCAGCAATGCGCTAGCGGGCTTTCCGAATGTTCCGACGATATGCCCTGCTCCATGCACGATAGCTGGGTAGGCCTCAGAGGGCGTATCATGGATTATTTGGGGCGGAATACAATTGCGGACTTGGCCAAGGCGCTGGAAATGAAAAAGAAGAATCTAGCCCAAACCAAACAGCGCAAGACCAAGCGACCAGTTACCGCCAAGAGGGCTTAGGCTCGAATTTGAGTGATCCGGAGGCATGATGGGGCAATCTGTCCTTGTCCCCATGGTGGTCGAACAGACCTCCCGTGGGGAACGCGCGTACGACATCTATTCACGACTGTTAAAAGAGAACATTATCTTTCTCGGCACTCCGATTGACGACCAGGTCGCCAATCTGATCATTGCCCAACTGCTTTTTCTGGAAGCGGAAGATCCGGAAAAGGATATTTCGATTTACATTAACTCCCCCGGTGGATCCATCACCGCGGGACTGGCGATTCTCGATACCATGGCTTTCATCCGGCCCGATATCGTGACCATCTGCGTAGGTCAGGCGGCCTCCATGGCGGCCGTTCTGCTGGCTGAGGGGACCAAAGGCAAGCGTTTCAGCCTGCCCAATTCCCGTATTATGATCCACCAGCCCTCCATGCAGGGACTGGCCGGACAGGCGGCGGATATCGACATCTATGCCCGCGAGATCCTGCGTATGCGCGAGATTCTGAATGCGCGCCTGGCACAGGCCACGGGCCAACCGGTGGACCGCATTGCGCGCGACGTGGACCGCGACTACATCATGGAACCCGATCAGGCGGTGCAGTACGGCATGATCGACCGCGTGATTTCCAGCCGCGATCTGGCGCCGGTAGCCATTAAGGGCTAACCGTCACAAATATGGGGTCAGACACCTTTTTTCAGAAAGGGGTCTGGCCCCTTTTCTTATTTGCCCTCCCGCTTTTCGCCCAGGACTCGCTTACTCTCTGGTACCAGCAGCCCGCGACTCTGTGGGTGGAAGCCCTGCCTGTGGGCAACGGCCACATGGGCGGGATGATCTTCGGCGGAGTAGCGCACGAACGCATCCAGTTCAACGAATCCACCATCTGGACGGGTGAGCCGCACGGTTACGCCCACGCCGGCGCGTCCAAGTACCTGCCGCAGATCCGCCAACTGCTTTTCGACGGTAAACAGAAGGAAGCCGAAGACCTGGCCATGAAGGAATTCATGAGCGTGCCCCTGCACCAGAGGGCTTACCAGGCGTTCGGCGATTTGTTACTCGACTTTCCAGGTCTGAACGAGCCGGAGTTCACCGGGTATCGCCGCGATTTGAACCTGGACACGGCTATCAGCACGGTGACGTACACAATTCAAGGCGTCACCTACAAGCGCGAGATCTTCGCCAGTTATCCGGCCAAAACGATCGTGGTGCGGCTGACCGCAAGTAAACCCGCGAGCATCACGTTCGAGACGACGCTCAAGAGCGCCCACTCCGGTTCGCAGATATCCAGCACACCGGCCGGCGAGCTATCCATGTCGGGCGCGGTGGAGGATTCCGCCATTCGCTATGAGGCGCGATTGCATGTGGAAGCGCAGGGCGGCAGTCGCACGCATGGCAACGGCCGCATCGCCATCGCAAATGCCGACTCCGCCACTCTGATCCTCACCAGCGCCACTAATTTCAAGAATTACAAGGATGTGACAGCCAATCCGGTGGAACGGAATACGGCTGCCCTGACAGCGGACCGCGGCAGGTCCTTCGACGCGCTTCGTGCCGAGCACATCGCCGATTACCAGCGCTTGTTCCACCGCGTCTCGCTCGACCTCGGGACCACCGATGCGGCCAAACTCCCTACCGATCGGCGCATTGCCGCCTTCGCCAAGGGCAGCGACCCGGCTTTGGTGGCGCTGCTGTTTCAGTACGGCCGGTACCTCATGATCGGGTCGAGCCGTCCGGGCGGACAGCCTGCCAATCTGCAGGGTCTGTGGAACGAGTCCAACAATCCGCCTTGGGACAGCAAGTATACCGACAACATCAATACCGAGATGAACTATTGGCCGGTGGAGGAGACAAACCTCTCCGAATGCCACCTGCCGCTGTTCGATGCCCTCAAGGATCTCGCCGTCTCGGGCGCGATCACGGCCAAAGAACAGTACGGCGCGCACGGCTGGGTGCTCCACCATAATTTCGATCTGTGGCGCGGCACCGCCCCTATCAACGCGTCGAACCACGGCATCTGGGAGACCGGCGGCGCATGGCTTTCCACCCATCTCTGGGAACACTACCTCTTCACCGGCGACAGGCAGTTCCTTAGCGAGACGGCCTATCCCCTGATGAAAGGCGCCGCGCTGTTCTTCGTCGATGCGATGGTGAAGGATCCCGCCAGCGGCTTCCTGATCACCGGACCGAGCAATTCACCGGAGCAGGGCGGCCTGGTCATGGGACCGACCATGGACCGCGAGATCGTGCGAACGCTATTTGCAGAGACGGTGGCCGCTGCCAGGATATTGAAAGTGGATACGGCGCTCAGTGAACAACTGGACAGCATGCGGAAACAGATCGCGCCGCACCGGATTGGGCAGTACGGCCAGTTGCAGGAGTGGATGGAGGACAAGGACGATCCCAAGAACGAGCATCGTCACGTATCCCACCTCTGGGCCGTTTATCCGGGATCGGAAATCACACCGTACGGCACGCTAGATCTGTTCAAGGCGGCGCGCCAGTCGCTGATCTACCGCGGCGATGCCGCAACAGGATGGTCGATGGGTTGGAAGATAAACCTTTGGGCACGCTTCCTGGATGGCGACCACGCTTACAAGATCCTGCAGAACCTGATCTATCCGGCCACCGACAAGACCAGGACCACGCCGTCGCATGCAGGCTTGTTCGCCAATATGTTTGACGCGCATCCGCCGTTCCAGATCGATGGCAACTTCGGCGCCACGGCGGGCATCGCGGAGATGGTTCTCCAGAGCGACGATCCCTACGGCACGCCCACCAGTCTGACTCCGGTGCAGAGCGGCGAGGAGGCCTTCGTAAATCTGCTCCCTGCCCTGCCCTCGGCATTCCCCAATGGCAGCGTGAGCGGTCTGCGCGCGCGTGGCGGGTTAGAAGTGGCGATCGCGTGGAAGGACGGCAAACTGGCGCACGCCACGCTAAAGCCGGCGGAATCGAAGGTCGTGAAGGTCCGATACAACGGCAAGGAAATCCAGATTCAGGCGAAGGCGGGGCAAGTTATTCAGTTGGACGCCAAGAGATTTTAGAGTCTCCAGGCCTTTGACGCTGACGTGGCGCGGACTCTCATTTAGTCTCGGTTTGTCGGCTTGTCGGCGTTGCCGGCAGGTTTGCCTAAGTTCATCGGGGTGCTATCGCCGGTAATCAGGCGTGCTCCTCGATTAAAACTGATGTACTCCAGGCCCCACTGGACGAAGACCAGAATGCGGCTCTGGAACTGTACCAGGTTCATCAGGTGTATGAACAGCCAGACGAGCCAGGCGATCAGGCCGGAAAGGTGGACTCCGAAGATTCGAGCCACGGCCCGGCCGCGTCCGATTACTGCCAGGTCACCCATGTCGAAATAGTGGAAGGGCTTGAGCTCGACTGGACCGTTCAGTCGCGCCACGATTGCCTTGGCAGCGTACGCGCCTCCCTGCATCGCCACCTGGGCCACACCCGGCAGTTCCCTGCCGTCCGGGTACTTCGACTTGGCCAGGTCGCCCACCACGTAGATTTGCGGATAGCCGGGAACGGACAGATCGGGAAGCACTTCAATGTGGCCCTGACGGGTAGTGGGCGCGCCGGTCCTCTCTGCCAATTTGCGGCCAAACGCGGTGACCGTCACGCCGCCAGCCCATAGCACGGTCTTCGTCGGCACCGCGTGGGTGGCGTGAGATTGGTCTTCGTAG
The DNA here is from genome assembly GCA_963815475.1 of uncultured Solibacteraceae bacterium. Classification (GTDB taxonomy): domain Bacteria; phylum Acidobacteriota; class Terriglobia; order Bryobacterales; family Bryobacteraceae; genus Sulfopaludibacter. The sequence goes on from CAWFHD010000003.1 coordinate 7,731,258, forward strand.
ACGATGCCATCCGAATCCATCGCTACCACTCTCACATTCGGCAGAAAGCGGACTCCGAGACCGATGAGCGATTTTTCGGCGCGCGCGGAGAGATCCTCGGGGTAAGGCGGCAGCACTCGGGGATTTCCGTCGAGCAGCAGGATCTCCGCGTCGGGCGGGTGGATGGAGCGGAAATCGTGAAGCAGCGTCTCACGCGCGATCTCGCCCAACGCTCCGGCGAGTTCGACACCCGTAGCACCGGCGCCCACGATCACGAACGTGAGCCACGCTTTGCGCTTGGCGGGATTGTGCTCGCGTTCGGCCGCCTCAAAGGCGAAGAGAATTTTATGGCGGATGGCAGTGGCTTCCTCCACAGTCTTGAGGCTGGGCGCAGAAGCGCGCCACTCGTCCTTGCCGTAGTAGGAAGTCTTCGAACCGGTGGCGACGATCAGCGAATCGTAATCGAACTGACCACCGTCCTTCAGTGTGATGCGGCGGGCATCCGGATCGATATCGACGGCTTCGCCTAGAAGTACGGTCGTATTCTTTTGCCTGCTGAGGATGCTCCGAAGCGGCGCAGTGATCTCGCCCGGCGAGAGCGAGCCAGTGGCCACCTGGTACATCAACGGCTGAAAGAGGTGGAAGTTGCGGCGATCGATCAGCGTCACGTCCACCGGGGCATGCTTCAGCGCTCGCGCCGCGTACAAGCCGCCGAATCCCCCGCCGAGAATGATGACGCGATGGCTAATACTTCTACGATGCCGTAGGCGGCGGGACGGACTCACGGAACCGCAGTGCTAAGTTAATATTCTTCACAAATCTTGCTTGTGGGCTGGCGTTAGGCTGGCGTCAGTCCCAAACCCGGGCGATTGGGAAGAATCAGCTTGCCCTTCTGCACCAGGACTCCGTGGAAGGGGTCGTTGGCGATGAGCAAATTGCCGTCGAGGTCGGCGTAGTCGACAAGCGGCGAGAGATGGGCAGCTGCGGTCACCGACACGGAACTCGAGACCATACAGCCGAGCATGGTTTTCATGCCCAGCGATTTCGCGATGCTGATCATGCGATAGGCTTCCAGCATGCCGCCGCTCTTATCGAGCTTCACGTTCACGCCGTCGAACGCTTCTTTCAGCTTGGGAATGTCGGAAGCGCGCTGGCATGCTTCGTCGGCGATGATCGGGATGTGAACGCGGCTGCGGATCCAGCGCGTCTCTTCGATCATCTCGGCGGGCAGCGGCTGCTCGATAAACTCCACGCCCTGCGACTCCAGCCAATTGATCTTACGGACGGCCTCTTCCTTATCCTTCCAGCCTTCGTTGGCATCGACGCGCAACGGCTTCTTGGTAACAGAACGGACCGCCTCGATGGTCGGCTCGTCGGTAGCCAGCCCGACTTTCACTTTGAGTATAGGGAACGCTTCGGCTTCCTTCGTCTTCTGTTTGGTGATCTCCGGCGTATCGATGCCAATCGAGAACGTGGTGAGGGGTGTGTCTTTAGGGTCGAGTCCGAAATAGCTGTACAGCGGGATGCCAAGCTTCTGCCCAACCCAGTCCATGATGGCGATGTCGATGGCGGCCTTACCGGCCCATTCGCCTTTCACCTGTTGGAAGACCTCCTCCATCAGCTTGGCGAACTGCATGGGATTCGCCGCGAGCACGGTCTTGCGCACCGACTCAGCAGCCTTTCGTGCGCCTTCCGCATCCTCGTGGTAGCGCACAATGGGCGCGCCTTCTCCATGGCCGGTGATGCCGTCGCGCGCGTACGAGGCGTGCAGCGTATCGCGATACGCGCTGGACGACATGGTGGTGGTCCACGTGTGCTGCAGGTTCAACCGCATGATCTTGGTTTCGAGCATGGGAGTAGCCGATCCGGCGGCAGAGGCGTGCGCCAGTGGGTAGGCAGCCACGGCGGTCTTTACGAAATTTCTGCGATTCACTTGACTCTCCTGATGGCCACCAGCAGACGGACCCAGTACGGGTCGTCCAGTTCGTCGATGCGCACCATCGGGGTGAGGTGCGTGGTGGCGTTGATAAATTTGCCGTCGCCCAGATACAGGCCGGTGTGAGTGATGTGCTTTTCGGAGCTGCCGAAGTACAGAAGGTCCCCAGCTTCCACATCTTTGCGGGAGACGGGAACCACGCCGCTCCAGTCGGCCTGCGGTTGGGCGTCGCGAGGCATGTTCACGCCGCGCTGACGTTCCAGCATCTGGGTGAGGCCCGAGCAATCGTAACCGTAACTGGAAGTGCCGCCCCAGGTGTAGGGCAGACCGAGGAATTTGCGGCTGAGCGCCAGCATTTCAGAGGTTCCGATGTGGGTTGAGTTCAAGGTGGCGTCGCCGGTCTGGATATAGCCGGTGCGGCCATCCACCAGGCGGATCTGCAGCCAGCGGTCGGTCACCTCGGTGACTTCGAGCTTCACTTCCCACGGCACGGTGATCATGGGTGCGTGTTTGGTGACGCTCTGTTCGCGATAGATGTGGGCGAACAGGCTGGTGACGCGCGCTACCTGGCCGGCGGACGCGTACGGGTCGGCGGGGCGCAACGCCGCGATCGGCGTCCAACCGGTATAGTCGTCGGGGGTGCGTACATGGGCCCAGCCGTCCTTCTGTTCGATCACAGAGACGTTGACGCCGTAGATCGCCTGCGACACGACATCGGCATCCTCGCTCGCCCTGGAATACATGTTGGCAACGGGAGGAAGCACGACAGAGTTAGGCAACGTTGCCGCGAAAAAGGCCACTGCGAATCCGATCATTACAATTTACTGTAACGCGATACGCTACTTCGGATGCGTTTCGACCGCGTTGTGGACGGGCTTCACCGTTCTCAGGAACGCATAGATCGCGCTGAGATCTTCCGGCGGCAGTTGCGACAGACCTAGCCATGGCATCAGGGTGAAGGCTTGTGGGCCGGCGAGCGGCGGCGGGCCGTTGACGGCGTACTCCTTGTAGTCGTAAATCTTCTTCTGGAAATACTCGTCCGACCATTTCCCGATGCCTGTTTCGGTGTCGGGCGTGATGTTGGCGCTCACCACGGTTCCCGCCGTGGTGGCGAAGACGCGTCCGCCTGCCAGTTTCTTGGTCAGCACCGGCTGACCCTTTTCGATAGGCGTATGGCAATCGTTGCAGCCGCCCAGGCTGACCAGATACTCGCCGTACTTGGCCTTGTCGCTGTGATCGGGGGCCGCCACAGCAGGAGTCGGTTCAGGCACAAACTTGATGAACAGACCGACCGGGAAGTTCAATTTGGTGACGGGCAGCGGATTGCGGATCGGCGCCAGCGAGTTGAGGTACGCCACCACCGATTGCACATCTTCATCGCTCATCTTGTGATAGCCGGGGTACGGCATCATGGGGAACAGCGCGCGACCGGTGTTGTCCACTCCGTCGCGGATGGCGCGAATCTTCTCGCCGTCGCTCCACTTGCCGATGCCGGTTTCGGGCTCGGGCGTAAGGTTAGGCGCCACCACGGTGCCGGGCAGCGAAGGCAACCGTTCGGACATCACGTTGCCGCGGCCTTCGCCGCCCGGGACCAGGGGAGCGCCTACCTTGGTGAAGTCACGCTCGGAGTGGCAGCCGGCGCAATCGGCCAGATTGTCGAAGATAAACTTACCGCGGGCGATGCGTTCCGGGGTCATCGGCACCTGTATGGTGGATGCCGCAACTTGTGCAGGTTGATGGAGATAGAGGTAGCACAGGGCGCCGCCCGCAACCAGAATAATCACGAGCAGGAGGATCAGCAGGATTTTTTTGACCATGAGGAGACATTATAAGCACACGGTTTGAATCCTGCCTCCTATCCGTAGTACAATCAATGTTTACACCAATGGTTCCGACACACTTCGTGTGTTCGGGCTCCCAAAACAAGAGGTTTTGCAATGCACGCAATCGTTGATCTTGGCGGAAAGCAGTACCGGGTTGCCCCGGGCGATGTGATCCGCGTCGAAAAGCTGGATGGAGACGTTGGCTCGGAAGTGGAACTCCCTGTGAAGACGGCGTTCCAGGAGGACGGCGAGATGATTGCCGGCGCCTCCGTAAGGGGCACGATCGTTGGAGCCGGCAAAGGTCCCAAAGTTCTCGTCTTCAAATTCAAGCGCAAAAAACAGTACAAGAAGACCATCGGACATCGCCAGAGCTTCACTGAAGTGAAGGTTGGCGACATCGTGGTGTAGGTGACGTATGGCACATAAAAAAGGCTTAGGCAGTTCCAAAAATGGGCGCGACTCCAACGCACAGCGGTTGGGCGTCAAGGTTTTCGGCGGCCAGTTGGTTCCCGGCGGATCGATCATTGTGCGGCAGCGCGGCACCAAGATCAAACCCGGCACCAACGTGGGTTGGGGCAAAGACGATACGTTGTTCGCCAAAGTGACGGGCGTGGTGGAATTCAAAGACCGCGGCCGCATGGGCAAGTTCGTCAGCATCAACGCCGTTCAGTAGCGCGGGCCTCAAGGCCTGCCGCGTTGGCAATCCTGCCGGCGAAGACTAAACAGTTTGTCCGGACACGGACGGCAGACAAAGGTTTCTGCGCAAGAGTGCAATTCCTCGACGAAGCTAGAATTCTGGTGAAAGCCGGCGACGGCGGAAACGGCTGTCTTGCGTTTCGACGGGAGAAGTACGTCCCGAGAGGCGGCCCCAGCGGCGGCGATGGTGGACACGGCGGCGACGTGGTAATGATTGCTACCGAGCAGCAGAACACCCTTCTGCAATTCAGCTATAACCCCGAACATAAGGCCGATCGCGGCCGCCATGGCGAAGGCAGCAATTGCACCGGCGCCGACGGTCCGGATCTGGAAGTGATGGTGCCTGTGGGCACCATCGTGTTCGACGAAGGCACCGGCGAGCGCCTCTTCGATTTCACCGAAGCAGGCCAGCGCTTCGTGGTGGCACGCGGAGGCAAAGGCGGCAAGGGCAACGCGCGATTCGCCACTTCCACGCATCAAGCGCCCACCGAGCATTACCCAGGCGATCCCGGCGAAGAGAAGCGGCTGCGCCTTGAACTGAAATTGCTCGCCGATGTGGGCTTGGTGGGCTTTCCGAACGCCGGCAAGTCCACCCTGATCTCGCGCATTTCGGCGGCACGCCCCAAGATCGCGGACTATCCCTTTACTACCCTCACACCGAATCTGGGCGTGGTCCAACTCCCCAACTTCAAGAGCTTCGTGGTGGCCGACATTCCGGGACTGATCGAAGGCGCCCATCTCGGGCACGGATTGGGCATCCAATTCCTGCGCCACATTGAGCGCACGCGCCTGCTGGTGCACCTGGTGGATGTTTCGGAAATGAGCGGTCGCGATCCGGTTGAGGACTTCAATACCGTGATGGAAGAGCTCGCCAACTTTAGCGACGATCTGGCGCACAAGCCCATGATCGTGGCGGCCACCAAGATGGATGCGGCGCAGGACCCCGATCGGGTTACTGCACTGCGCGATCTGGCAAAGGAGCGGGGCCTTCCCTTCTTCGAGATTTCGAGCGCAACCGGTCAGGGGATCGATGCGTTGAAGTTCGCCATGGCCGAGCGGGTTCTGGCAGGCGCGATTCCGGAAGAGTAGATCCCGCTTAGCGGACCGCGCCTACTTCCCCGGGTCGAAGTGCCAGTCCAGATAGAGCCATAGAACCCGCGCCCAGCGGGTCACGAGCGGCACCAGCGGCAGGTATGCGATGAACGCGGCGAACATCACCACATCGAACGACCACCTGGTGATCCACCAGAGCAGCAGCACCAACAACAGCCCGGGCGGGATGGACATCGCATAGCTGAAGTAGAGCGCACCCAGGAAGTAGCCCGGTTCGCGCTCGAACTTGTGGTCGCACACCGGGCAGCGCTGGTGCATCGACAGGAATCCACGCCACAACGACAAGCGGTAGATCGCCCCTTCCCGACATTTCGGGCAAAGCTGGTGGCGAATGCCGTACAAGGCGGTGTGCACAGATTGAGCATAACCTGTGGCAGGGAGCCCAACCATGGGTGGTTTGACTCACTACGCCATCGCAAATCCGCCCTGGTCTGTAGATTAAGCCAACAATCTAGTAACAGGTCTTTTGGACCTCATATTGCTTGTACCCCGCCCGAAAGGGGAACCCTTGTTTCGGGACTCTGGCCATTTGATCCGTCCCGCCCTGGTGTTGCTGGCCGGGCTCGGTCTATTTCTGGTTGTTCGCGCCGCCGTTATTCCCAAAGAATTCGGAAAGTACGGCCATTACCGGCCCGCAGCGCTAGAGATGATCCGGCAGAAGCCGGTTTCCTACGCGGGCCAGGATACCTGCCTCCTGTGCCATGACGATCAGGGCAAAGCCCGTGCCGCCGGAAAGCACGCGCGCGTCGCCTGCGAGGCATGCCATGGTCCCCAGAACCTGCACGCCACTGCCGACGATCCTTCGGCGCACAAGCCTCAACTTCCCGATGTCGCCAACCTCTGCCGCCGCTGCCATGAAAAAGATGCGGCCAAGCCCAGAGTCTTTCCGCAAGTGGTTACGGCCGAACATTCGGGCGGCATGCTCTGCAACTCGTGCCACCAACCGCACAACCCCCATCTCTAGGAGCTAATGACATGGACATTTCACGGCGCGACCTGATCACAGTAGGCGGCAAACTCCTGATGATGGCGTCGGCAGGCGCCACGCTGGAGATGATCATGGGCAAGGAACCCGCCAGCGACGCCTATAAGGCGGCCGACCACTGGTGGGGCATGATCGTCGACATCGACAAGTGCATCGGGTGTGGCAACTGCGTGCGGGCCTGTTCGCAGGAGAACCATGTGCCTGAGGGCTACCTCCGCACCTGGGTAGAGCGCTACGAGATCGAAGAGGGCCAGCAGCCGCACGTCGATTCGCCCGACGGCGCCATGCAGGGCTTTCCCCTTCCCACCCCTGCCAACCTAAAGAGCTTTTTCGTGCCCAAGCTGTGCAACCACTGTGCCGATTCGCCGTGTGTGCAGGTCTGCCCCGTGGGCGCGACCTTCGTAAGTCCCGATGGCGTAGTGCTGGTGGACGAGACGTATTGCCTGGGCTGCCGATACTGCGTGCAGGCTTGCCCGTACGGCTGCCGGTATCTGCATCCGGATAAGAATACGGTGGACAAATGCACGCTGTGCTACCACCGCATCACCAAGGGGCTAACCACGGCGTGCTGCGAGAGTTGCCCTACCGCGGCGCGGCAACTGGTGGACTTCAAGAATCCCACCGACCCTGTCCACGAATTCCTGCGCAACAACAAGGTGGAAGTGCTGAAGCCGTACATGGCGACCAAAGCGAAGGTTTACTACAAAAACCTGGATGGAGCGGTTCGATGACGATCCCTGGCGTGGAAGGATTCATGTACCCGAACGAGACGGAGTTGCAATGGAGCCTGCTGATTGTGCTCTATCCGTTCATCACGGGATTGGTGGCGGGGGCCTTTATTCTCGCGTCGCTGGAGCGCGTCTTCAACGTGGAAGCGGTGAAGCCCACCTACCGGCTGGCACTGTTGACGGCCCTCTCGTTTATGCTGGTGGCGCCCCTGCCGCTGCAACTGCACCTCGGGCATCCGGAGCGGTCGTTCGAAATGTACCTGACGCCCCACGGCTCGTCGGCCATGGCGATGTTCGGCTTTGTCTACCTTTGGTACCTGATGGTGGTGCTGCTACTCGAGATCTGGCTGGACTTTCGCGCCGAGATCGTCCACCTGGCGCAAACCACTACCGGCCTGCGTCGCCTTATATACAGGCTGTTGACGCTGGGGTCGATGAATGTCAGCCCGGCATCCCGACGGATCGACGACAAGGTTGGCTACGCCGTCACCGTAATCGGTATCCCGTCGGCATTTTTGCTCCACGGATACGTCGGCTTTATCTTCGGCTCAATCAAGGCGAACCCCTGGTGGTCCACGCCACTGATGCCCATCGTATTTCTGTTCTCGGCGATGACGTCCGGAATCGCGGCCGTCCTTCTGCTCTACGTGGTCTGTATGAAGATCAAGCGCATGACCATCGATATGCGGTGCATCGATACCATCGCCAAATATCTGTTTTACGTTTTCCTCATCGACTTCACGATGGAGATGCTCGACCTGATTCACCGCACGTATGAGGCGGATGAATCTTTCCGCAGCCTGGATTTCATGGTGCACACAAAGCTGTGGTTTTCACAGGTGATTTTGCAGATTTGCATGGGAACGCTGATCCCGCTGGTGCTGCTGGCGGCCAACCAGTTGTGGCGGTTCAGCGAACCGGCGCGCCGCAAGATGTACGTGGTGGCATGCAGTTTGACCATGGTCGGGATCTTCGCCATGCGCTGGAACGTGGTAATCGGCGGGCAGCTTTTCTCCAAGAGCTTCCTGGGATATACCACCTATAAGATGGGGTTCGCAACGCGCGAAGGGTTGCTGCCGGCGATTCTGCTGATGCTGCTGCCGTTCGCGATTTTCTACGTGCTGGTGAATCTGCTCCCGCCGTGGGAAACAGCAGTAGCGACCGCCGACGAGCGCCGCTGACACTGTTTCAATTGGGGCAGGAGGTATCCATGCCTCTGGAAGACGATGTTCGCGATCTGGCGCAGCGGATAGCCCGGATCGAACAGGCGCTGGGGATAGTGCTGCCTCCGGTGCAACCGCCACTAGCGCGTCCCGCCCTTCCCGAGAGCTTGCAGACCGACAGACTCCCTTACCTGTTGGGCCGTTCCCTGCTGGGACTGGCGGGGGCCTATCTGCTCCGCGCGCTCACCGAATCGGGTTCCATGCCGGCGGCGGCAGGGGTCGCGGCCGGGATTCTGTATGCCATCCTGTGGATGGTGTGGGCCGCGCGGACACCGGCTACCGAGCGCGTAGAGACCGCGTTGCACAGCTTAACGGCAGTCCTGGTGCTTTGCCCACTGTTGTGGGAAGCTACGGTGCGGTTTCACGCCGTCTCCACCTGGGCCACGGCCGGCATTCTGCTTTTCTTCACGATTTTCGGCCTGGGGATTTCATGGCGCAAGGACATCCTGATTCTGGCGACCATCGCCACCGTGGCTGCCCTGGGCACGGCGGGCGGACTTCTGATCGCCACTCACGATGCGCTGCGCTTCACACTGGTGTTCCTGGCGATTGGCGCGGCCGTGGAGGCATCGGCATGCCTGGGCCACTGGCTGAGTGAGCGCTGGCTGGCGGCATCGGCCGCCGACCTTTCAGTGCTGCTGACTACGTGGCTGGTGACCAATCCGCGCGGCTTGCCTCCAGACTATGCGCCCATCCCACATACCTGGCTGCTAGCGGCGCTGGTGCTGCTGTTGGCTATCTATCTTTCGAGCACCATCGTGCGCACCCTGCTGCGCGGCTTCACTTTCACGTTTTTCGAAACGGCCCAATGCGGTTTTGCACTGGCAATTACCCTGAACGGATGCCTTCGGCTCTCGGAGGAGGATCCGCGGATCGCTCCTGCCATCGGCGTTTTTGCCGTGATGTGCGCCGCGGCGTGCTATGTAGTTTCGATTGTGCGGGCCGATCATGGGCGCAACTTCTATACCTATTCGACATTTGGAATTCTGCTGGCGGTGGCCGGCACGCGCATTCTGTTTTCGCTGGAGGCCGTTTCCGTGCTCTGGCTCTTGCTGGCTGCCGGATGCATCTGGGCCGATGGAACCTTCGGGCGGCGCACGCTCGAAGTCCATGGCGGCATCTATCTGCTGCTGGCGCTGGTGTGTCTGGGCGCGCTGCAGCAATCGGTGTGGGTCCTGGTGGGCACGGGCGAATTGCAGTGGGTAGTGTACGCCGGGGCCGCCGCGGCGGGAATGTGCTATCTGCGGAGCCGACCTGGACTGTTGCGACTCGGACTGGCAGGGACGCTGGCACTGCTGGTGGCGGCTATCGCAGCCAGCAGCCTGACGCACGCGTACCACGCTCTATTCGGCGCGGCCACGACGCACTCCTATTGCGCCGCCTTGCGCACCGGAGTGCTGGTTGGCGGATCGGTGCTGCTGGCATGGGCAGGCTCGCGCTGGGAGCGGATGGAACTGCAACGGCTGATCTACCCGGCAATGCTGCTGGCAGCGTACCGGCTGGTCACCTTCGACATGCATCAGGAGCGAAAGGCGGCGGGGATCATCTCTCTGCTGGTGTATGGAGCGGCGCTGATGGCGCTGCCCAGGTTGAGTAGGTCCTTCGATCTGGCGAGAAAAAGTTAAACTGGGAGTCCATGAAGAAAGCGTTCGCCAAGGACCAGCGGCTGGACCGAGTCACCAGGATTTGCAAGGCGCTTCCCGAGGCTATTTTCGAACTGGCCGGGAAACATGCCAGCTACACGGTCCGCAAGAAGACCTTCGCCTACTACCTCAACGACCATCATGGCGACGGCATCATCGCGGTCTGCTGCAAGGTCCTGCCGGGAGACAATGAGGCGCTGATCGCGGCGCATCCCAAGAAGTTCTATATGCCGGCGTACATCGGGCCGCGCGGCTGGGTGGGGCTGCGCCTGGACATCCCGGGAGTCGATTGGAACGAAGTGGCCGAACTGATCCGAGGCAGCTATCGTCTGGTGGCGCCGCAGAAACTCGCGTACCTGGTGCGCGCTTAGCTCCTTCGCGCCTAGTTCAAAGGGTGGATTTTGATATTCTTGAACCAGGCCACGTCGTCGTGATTTTGCAGGGAGAAATGACTCCGATGCTGGGGCTGTTTCACCAGCAGATCGTACACCGGGCTGCTCTCGCCCCACCGCTTGGCCATGCTCTTCGCAACTTCGGGTCCCTTCAAGCTGGTATCCACAACCTTCACGCCATTCAGCCAGTGCTCCACGTGATCGCCCTTCACCACCAGGCGCGAATGATTGAACTCGCCGACCGGCTTGGTAGCGTCCTTTGACGGCGCCACGATATCGTAGAGCGCGGCGGTTTGGTGCAAACCGCCATTGCGCATGGCATCGGGGTTGGTAGCGTTGTCGGTCAGTTGATACTCGAAGCCGATTACGTAATCCTGTCCCTTCGCCGGCCGATCGGTGCGGCGGTTCGCCAGGGCCGCGTTCACATTGGGCTCGAACGGCTGCACCCGCTTGTCGAGCAGAAAGACATGATCCTGAATTCGATACTTGACACCGCTGTTACCGCGCGGCGAAATCTTCCAATCCCATTCCAGTTCGAAATCGCCGTAGGTGTCGGCGCTGAAAAGATCCTCGTCGATGGGCGGATGGGAGGTGGATTTAAGGCATCCGTCCTCGATGGTGAAGGACGTTCCGGGCGGGGACATTTTGGTGTTGTCCACCCAGTTGGCGAAGGTCTTGCCATCGAAGAGCAATTTCCACCCGGCCGCCTTTTCCTGGGGCGTGAGTTGGTTGTCGGCGGCGCAGAGCGGGAGCGCCAGAAGCGCCGCAAAAAGGAGATACCGGTACATGCGATCATTGTGGCACAACATGCGTCTTTCGTTTCTTCTGTTGGCCGCCGCCTCGTTGTTCGCGCAAGACACGCACGTCGTTTTGCTAGGCACCGGGAATCCGAATCCCGATCCCGAGCGTAGCGGTCCGGCGGTGGCGATCGTCTCAGGCGGCAGCGTGTACGTGGTGGATTGCGGACCCGGCGTGGTACGGCGCGCCGCACAGGCAGGCATCAAGATGGAGCAACTGACTCGTCTGTTCGTGACCCATCTGCACTCCGATCACACGGCGGGCTTCCCGATTTCATTCTGACTCCGGCCGTGACGGGGCGCATCGTTCCGCTCCAAATCTATGGACCGCCCGGCGTCGACGCCATGACTCGTCACATCATGGCGGCATACAAAGAGGATCGCGAGGTGCGCCTGCATGGCGGCGAGCCGTCCGTGCCGCAAGCGTACGTCGTGGAGGCCCGCGATGTGAAGCCGGGAGTGGTGTACAGCGATGCCGCGGTGCGCGTGATTGCGTTCGCAGTGCAGCATGGCTCATGGCGTCATGCGTACGGATACCGGTTCGAAGCGCGCGACAAGGTGATCGTGCTCTCGGGCGACACCACTTACAGCGAAGGGCTGATTCAGGCGGCCAAGGGCTGCGACATTCTGATTCACGAAGTGCAATCGCGCCAGGGATTGGAGAAGAGGACGCCCGACTGGCAGCGGTATCACACGGCTTTCCATACTGTGGGCGCGGACGTGGGGCATGTCGCGGCGCAGGTGCGGCCGAAGAAACTGGTGCTGTATCATCAACTGCCTCACGGAGAATCGCCCGAACAGATTCTCAAAGAGGTGCGCGAGCAATACCCAGGGGAAATTATCTATGGGAACGACCTGGATGTGATCCGTTAGAGGAATCACATGGCTAACCAAAGTGATGGTAGAAGTGGTCCGACAGGAATGAGGAGAATACGGAAAGCTCATGTTTGCCAACCTTCGAAGAGAATTCCCTGCCCCTTCCATGAAGGTCTTTTTCTTGCTGCAGTTATTGGATGTGGTGACGACGCTGCTGGGTTTGCGCCTGGGCGCCGGAGAGGCGAGTTTCTTCGTGGGACGGCTCATGAAATTCGGCGCCCTGGAAGGTCTGATCATCGCGAAATTCTTCGCGATGATTCTGGTGGCCGCGGCGCTGGCATTCCACCGCCCGCGGGTGGTGGTCTTTCTGAATTACTGGTTCGCCGTGCTGATCACGTGGAATTTGGTCACGATCATGGCCTCGTTCGCGCGGGGGTAGGGTGGCAGACGACGAAAACCGATCGGCCGCCCTACTTGCACACTACCCTGCTAACGCTTCTTCTGGTGTCGAGAAAAACGGGAAAATCTGATCGAGCAGGCTAACGTGGAACGTTTGAAAGACGTGCCCGGTGGCTCCTGCGATGCGCATTTCGCCGCCGAGCGCCGCCGCCTTATTGAAACTCACGATAAAGTGGCCGACTCCCGTGCTGTCGAGCGCCTTCACTCCGGTGATGTCGAAGATGATGATGCGCTTACCCTCACGCAGCAATTCTTCCACCAGGGGCACAATCTCACTGCCGCCCGCGCCCATCATGATCTTGCCCGAGAGCGTAATCAACACTTTGCCCGGCGCTACCTCCCGATGGCTCATTTCCGTGGTCATGCCGTCACCATGATAAAACAGATCTGAGCGTAAGGAGGCATTTCATGATGAACCTCAGCCGCCGGACCGTGTTGTCCATGGCGCTGGGCGCGCCGTTGCTGCGCGCGGCCAACCCCAGATTGCGCATCGGCATCACCGATTGGAACCTGAAGCTGTCGTCTAAACCGGAAGCGGTGACACTCGCGGCGCAACTCGGGTTCGACGGCGTGCAGGTCTCCTGCGGCCGGAAGTTGGACAACGACAAACTGCCGCTCGATAATCCCGAACTGTTGTCGCAGTATCGCAAGCTGGCCGCCGAGAATCGCATCCCGATCGATGGCGCCTGCGCCGACCGGCTACACGAAAACGGCCTGAAGAGCGACAAACTGGCGGTACGATGGGTCTCCGATTCGATCCGCATCACCAAGGCGCTCGAAACCAAAGTGCTGCTGCTGCCCTTCTTCGGCAAGTGGGCATTGAGCACTCGCGAGGAGATGGAGTATACCGGCGACGCGCTACGGGAAGTGGGACCGGAAGCGGAAAAGGCCAGCGTGATTCTGGGTTTGGAAGACACAATCTCCGCCGAAGACAACGTGCGCATCATGGAGCGCTCGCGATCCGAGGCCGTCCTGGTGTACTACGACGTCGGCAACTCCACCAACGCCGGGTTCGACGTGGTGAAAGAGATCCGCTGGCTCGGTAAGGATCGCATCTGCCAGTTTCACTTGAAGGACAATCCCAACTATCTGGGAGAGGGCAAGATTCCCTTCCCCGCCGTGATGGCCGCCATAAGCGACATCGGCTTCGCGGGTTACGCCAACCTGGAAACGGACGCCCATCCCAAGATGGATGTCGGGGCCGAAATGAAACGAAACCTGGAGTTCATTCGAAAACTATGACGAAGAGTTTGAGGCTTCTGCTGCTGGCTGCGCCGCTCGCTTTGACAGCGCAAACCACGGCCGATCTGGAACGAAAGTTCAGCGACAAGATCTCGGCCACGCTCAAGACGAGCGGCGCGCCTAGCGTCTCCGTGGTGGTTGTGAAGGACGGCAAGGTGTTGTTCGCCAGGGCATTCGGCGACGCCAGCCTCGCGCCAAACCGGCCCGCCAGCCTGCAGACGCGGTACGCCGTGGGCTCCATCAGTAAGCAGTTCACTGCGGCTGCGCTGCTGCTGGAGCAGGAAGCGGGCAAACTTTCTCTCGACGACAAGGTCGCGAAGTACTTCCCCGACCTGACTCGCGCCAACGACATCAGCATCCGCCAGCTTCTGACCTACACCTCGGGCTATGAGGACTTCGCGCCGCAGGACTATATCATTCCAGACTGGACTCACCCCACCACGACACAGACCCTGCTCGACCACTGGGCGAAGAAGCCGCTCAATTTCGAGCCGGGCACAAAATACCAGTACAGCAACACCGGCTACGTGTTGGCCGCAGCCATTTTCGAAAAGGCCTCGGGGCAGCCGCTGGTGAGCTTCCTGCGTTCGCGCATCTTCCAGCCCCTCGGCATGGCATCGGCAGGCGATTGTTCGGAGACTGCGCCGGCCGACGCGACAGCGTATACACGATTCGCCAGCGGTCCGCCGCGGCCCGTGGCGCGCGAGGCTGCCGGCTGGTACATCGGCGCCGGCGAGCTTTGTATGACGCCCTCCGACCTGGCCAAGTGGGACATGGCGTTTCTGCGGAAAGAAATTCTCTCCGCGAAATCGTACGAGGAGTTTACGCACGAAGCGTGGCTGGCCAATGGAGATTCCACACACTATGCGCTCGGGCTCACTATGGGCGAGTTCAATCACATCCCAACCATCGCGCACAGCGGCGAGGTGTCGGGCTTCATATCGTCGAACACGCTGTATCCCAGCCGCGGCGGCGCGGTGGTGGTGCTTACGAATGAAGACGGCATCCAGCTAATCGGGCCGGTGACAACGCAGGCCGCGACTATCGCATTCCTGCCGGAAGAACCGCCTGCGGCATCGGAACAGGCTACACAGCAAGTGCGCGGAATGTTGGAGGGCTTTGGAAAAGGCAGGATCGACCGCGCACTGTACACCGCCAATGCCAACTCATACTTCACCGTGACGGCGCTGGGAGACATTCGGAAGTCGCTATCGACCATCGGAAAGCTGAAAACGTTGACCCGCAGCAGTGAGACGCTGAGGGGAGGAATGACGCACCGGGTTTACCGCGCCGTCTACGAAAAGAAGACTCTCACGCTGAATATATACGTGATGCCAGATGGAAAGTACGAGCAGTTTATGGTGGAAGAGTAGTCCGTCAGGGAGTCGGTGTTCTTACAACCTGCGGCGCTTCCGGCTTACTCCCGCGGCGATCAGAAGTGCGATGCCCACCAATGCGTACGTGGCGGGCTCGGGCACACTGGAGGGGACCACTTCGAGATCCAGTTCGGTGGGAGTGAAGATGGCTTCGAACATGAGCCCGTTGCCCAGGGCCGGCAGGTTGAAGGTTACTCCATCGTTCACGATGTTCCCCGCGTTGAGAACGTCGAAGAACTCGCCCAATTGGAAATCGATGGGATTGAGCAGCGAGATGTTGATGGCGCCGTTCAGGTCCGCGGTACTGCCCACCATTAGTTGTCCCCAATCGGTAAGGCTGGCGAAGTTGATATTCAGATTGCCGTCAGCCAGTTGGTTGTAATCGCCAGTCACTGTGAGGACGGCGGGAGCATCGCCCGGCTGAACCGCGCCACCGTTCCCAACCGTCACGTTGCCGTTCACTGTGCCGGCGCCGTCCAGCACGCCGCCCGTCACGCTGACGTCGGATTGGATGGATCCGTCCACCTCGGTGAGACCGCTATCCTGCACGTAACCCCCGCCCGGGTTAATCGAACTCAGCGCGGCGACATTGACCTGGCCATCGTTGGTGAAAACGCCGGACGGAGCAAAGAGGCCGCCCGTCGCCACCAGCATGTTGCCGGTGTTTTCGAAGTCGGCTTGGGTGGCCACGGTCGCGTTATCCTGCACCGCGAAATAGCCGTCGTTTTCGCCCAGAAACTGGAGAGCGTTTGTGCCATCGCCTGAGCCGTAGAGCATCCGCCCGTTGCCGGAAAGAGTGACCGACGCGCTGGAATCGATCGCCAGGATATTGCCGCCCGCGCTATCGCTATTGGGATCGAACAGGAGGTTGCCGCCGACAAAGAACGACCCGCCGCCGAGCACTCCCCCCTGGAGGTTCGCGAACGTGTCGGTCTGCGCGCCGAAATTCGGGATGAAGCCGGAACGGAAGTCGGCGGTGGCCCCGTTGGTGAGACTAATGGTCCCCGCGTTGATCACGCCGAAACCCGAGAATTTGGTATTCGCCCCGTCCAGACTGATGCTGCCGAGGTTCTCGGTGAAACCCTCCACCAGGAAGGTCGCGCCCTTATCCATCGTCACGAAGCCCGCATTCCCGAAGTTCCCCACGGTCATGCTCGTTCCCAATCCTGAGAGCGAGAGTAGCGCGGTGTACGGGCCACTGGGCGTATCGTTGCCAAAGAACCCGGCGCCGTTGGCAAGATTGAGAACGGTGCCATTCACCAGGTTCAGCGTTCCCAGATTCTCACTGAGCTGCGATAGAACATTGTTCCCATTGCCGTCCATGACGGCGCCGCTGCCCGACAGCGTCAGCGACGCCGTGGAACCGATGGTCTGGATTCCACTGTTCCTCGCGTCGTCGTAGATCAGCGTCCCGCCAATCGTGAAATTGCCATCGCGAAGGGTTCCAAAACCCGAGACGTTAGTGAACTGTCCGCCCCGGAAATCCGCCACAGCGCCATTAGTTACGTTCAGATTGCTGCCGGGCGATCCCTGGTAGCCCGAAGCGAACAATGTGCTGCCGCTGCCATCCACAGTGAGCGATTGCAAACCTGTGGAGGTGTTGATGAATTGGCCGCCAGCGCTGAACGTGGAGCCTGAGGCGACGGTCATGGACCCGTTGTTCGTGAAGCTCCCGCCCACCGCAAGGTTGGCGCCGTTGGTAAGGGCGAAGGTTCCGTTGTTGGTCGCCAGAGTGGTAAGCGCCGGCGTGTTCGCGCCATAGATTATGGTGCCCGATCCAGACAGAGTTAGCGACGACGAGGCGTCGATGGAAGTGATTCCCGCGGCGCCGGCCTGCGGCAGGTATTGGAAGACACCGCCGATTTTGTAGCTGCCTGTCAGGTTACCGCTGCTGTCGACATTATTGAACGCGGCGGCGCCGGTGCTGAACGTGCTTCCAGCATCTACTTGCAGCAGTCCGTTGTTAGTAAAGCTCCCGACCGAACTGTCGACGGTGAAGTTCTTTCCGCCGGTGATGGCGAACGTGCCTTCGTTGTCCGAGAGCAGCGTCAAAGCATCGGCGCCGGCGCCGCTTCCATAGGCGATACGGCCGGAGCCTGACAAGGTAACCGACGCTTGGCTGCCGATGGTGGTGATGTCGCCGCTGCCGCCGCCAGCCGGCGAGAAGTAGAAAGTGGCGCCATTGCCGATGTTGTATGTGCCATCGATGAGCGTGCCGCCGTTGAAGTTGATGAACGAGGCAGGGCGCGTGTCGAGCACACTACCGGTGCCCAGGGTCAACGATCCGCAATTGCAATAGCTCGTAACCGAATTGTCCAGGGTCAGCGAGCGCCCGCCAGTCAGCGTGAGGCTGCCTCCGTTGGCACTGAGTTGGGTAAGCGCATCGGTGCTTCCATCGAACGTGATCAGCGAATTCGTTCCATTCAGCGTGACCGAGGTTCCCACTGGAATCTCGCGAATGAAGCCGTCGCTGCCGGTCTGCGCCGCGTATTGGAACGTGCCTGAAATATTGTAGGTTCCGGTGAGCGTCCCGTTGGTATCGAGGCTTTGAAACGATGGCGCGATGAGGGTGCTGCCGGCGTCCACCTGAAGAACGCCATTGTTGGAAAAACTGCTGCCCAGCAGCGTCATGTTGCGGCCGCCCGTGAGGACTAGCGTGCCATTATTGGTGGCAAGGTGGGCCAGTGAATCGGTAACACCATCGGGCGTGAGGAGGGATCCAGCGCCGTTCAACGTCACGGTGGTATTGGCATCCAGCGTGGTGATGTCGCCGAGATTCTGGATGATGAGCACTTGATTGACCGCGGTGTACGCGCCGCCGCTCAGCGTTTGCGTGCCGCCGTCATAATTCGTGAGATTGACGATGGTAAGCGGGCCTGTTCCGTTCGCCACGATCGTGCCCAGATTGGTGACCGTCATGGAAGCGCCCGAGCCCATCGATTGGCCTATGGTTCCGGAACCGGCGACGGTTTCGCCAGCTCCAATGGTCAGCGCCAACGCACCGTTCGTGACTCCGATGGCGCCGTCGTTCAGTTGCACGGTCCCAGTGCCGCCCAGCATCGCGGTGGAAGTGTTCGAGGTCGGATTGTAGACTAAATTCGCGCCCGGCGACAGGTTGATACTCCCGTTGTTCGTGATGGTCTGGCTATTCCCCATGGAAAAGGTGAGATCACCGGCGGCGCTGATGGTTCCGTTATTTACCAGGGTGTTCCCGCCCGCAAAGTTGGCCCCCGCGCTGGTCACATTGATGGCCCCGTTGTTGGTCACGGCCACTTGGAGGATGGCCCCATCCGCCTGTATGGTGTGACCCGAGCCGTTGATGAGCATTTCCGAACCGGTCTGTCCCAGCAGCCTCGATCCCGAATTGAGTTGCAGTGTGCCGGAGCCGGAGAGGTTGAACGTGCCGCTGTAGCTGTCGAGCGCGATGGTTCCGTTGTTGGTGATGACGCCATTGTTCACCAGCACACCCCCCAAACCCTGACTGCCAAACTGCAGTGTTGAGGCGGAATTGACGGTCACCGTTCCAGCGGCGCTGTTCTGGAATCCGCCGAACGTGGTATCGACGATCATGCCGGCGCCGGTCACGTTTATGACGCCGTTGTTGGTGAAGCCGATGTCGGTGGGTTGGAAGCTTTGATTGTTGGCGCTGACAACCAGGGCGTTGTTGGTGCCGTTGGCAGTGATCGTCCCGTTGTTGACCAGATCGAGAGCCCAGATGGTACCCGCACCGGTGATGGAGTGGCCGGAGCCGTTCACCAGCGTCTCGGCTCCGGTTAACCCATCTACCTGGTTGAACTGGCTGTCCGACATTACCAGCGAGCCGGTCCCGGCGAGAGTGAACGTGTTCCCACCGCCATTCAGTTCGAGAGTAGTGATTGCCTGGTCCAAATTACTGCCCTTCAAATTGATGATGCCGTCGTTCTGAATCACTATCGGTGAGCCGTCCGTGGCGACCACGTGGAACGTGTTGCCCGAATCGATATTGATTGTGGCAGTAGAGGAGTTGATGAGGCTCGCGGAACTGGCGTTGCCCGGCAGGCTAAGGAGCGTCATATCAGGGCCATTCGCTTCGATGAGGCCATTATTGGTGAACGCTCCGCCGGCCGAGGCATCCAGCGTGAGAGGCGCCCGGTGGCCATCATCACTCCGGAAGTGGTGTTGGTGAAGCCTCCCACAGTGGGAGCGATCTGCAGGCCGAGGCCCTGGGTATCTAGACTGCCGCTGAAGTTCATGGCCAGGCCTTGAATCGCGCCGTCGCCATGAATCGTGAAATCGGTATTCAGGGTGGATGCGCTGGAGGGGTCCGCGGTGAGTATGCCTCCGTTGGTCAGGCTCAGGGCTCCGCCGCCGGTCAGGTTGAGAGTGTTACCCGTGCCGGCGCTATTGATGGCCAGGCTCGAGTTGCTATCGATGTTTATCTGCGACGTGCTGTCGGCGGCGGTCGCTGAATAGGCATTGTTGCTTCCGTTCAGGACGAAGTTCAGGACTCCGGCGCCGGTGGTGTTATTGACGTTGATGCTGGTTCCCGTCGCCATGGTCAGCGGGCTGACGGCAGTGGAGGGTGCGGCGAGAGTCAGAGAACCGTCGGTGATGTTGAGTGTGCCTTGCCCTAGTGTGAGCGAGTCGATGGTGGGCAGCACACTGGAGTCGAGGGTGACATTGGCTCCAGGCTGATTGATGACTGCGGACTGACCGGCATTGAGCGGAACGCCGTTGGCATCCCAGTTGGCAAGGTCGCCCCACAGTCCAGTGGTGGTGATCCAGTTGCTCGTTTGGCCATGTCCAACGGCGGCCATGACCGCAGCCACCGACAGACAGACCTTGAGTCGACTCACTAACCCCTCCGGTTTTTTCGCCCCAGTTCCAGGGAGTTCAACCAGTATGGTTTAGTACGTACTGTAGAGTCAATCGGTTTTGCGAGATTTCATGCCCTTCTCAGCGGGTGTATACCTTTGATATCAAGGAGATGCCTGCACGCTTGCGTCCGTGAGGCGTTTGCTTGAACATGTTCAAATTGTTCTTGACACTGCCCGGATTCCCGCGCCATACTCAACTTGAACATGTTCAACATCAACACGCAACGAGTGGCGGTTGCCGTACCGGCGGTCCTGGCCGTTGCTGGAACTGCCGTCTACCTGACGCAGAAAGGCTGGTATGGCCTGACTCTCTTCGCGGTGCTCCCAGTAGTCCTGGGGGCGATTGCGGTTTGGTGCACAGAGCCCGATAGCGCCGGAAAGGCCGCCGCTACCGGCGCAATCTCGGCTGCGCTCGGATGCGTACTCTTCCTCCTGCTAGGGTTCGAAGGCGTGATCTGTGCATTTATGGCCCTACCCCTTGCGACGCCCTTGGGCTCGCTTGGCGGATACCTGGTCTACCAAATGCGCAAATCGAGATTCGGAGCGCGGGGCGCCACGATGCTCCTATTGCTACCGGCCGGCACAGTGGGATGGGATGCGCTGGCCGTCCCTCCCGTATTCGAAGTGCGATCCACCATCCAGATCGCCGCGCCCGCAAAAGTTGTCTGGAAGCACGTGGTCAGCTTCTCCGAACTGCCCGAGCCTGCGGAGTGGTACTTCAAAGTCGGCCTCGCCTATCCGATGAGGGCGCGCATCGAGGGCACCGGCCCCGGCTCCATACGATACTGCGAATTCTCCACTGGACCTTTTGTGGAACCGATCGAAGTGTGGAACGAACCGCGACTGCTTCGCTTTCGAGTCAGCCAGAATCCGGCGCCCATGCACGAGTGGAGTCCCTACGCGCAGGTTCTCCCAAAGCATCTGCACGGGTATCTGGTCTCGAAGCACGGACAGTTCCGGCTGACACCGCTCAGCCCGAATCGCACCCTGCTGGAAGGAACCACGTGGTACCAGCACGGTCTGTGGCCAGCCGCTTATTGGCGCTGGTGGTCGGACGCCATCATCCATAGGATTCACCTGCGCGTGCTGCGCCACATTCAGAAATTGGCGGAGGGTTGAACCATGCGATCCCTACTCAAACGGCATCCACTTCCCATCTCGGCGTACCTGCGCCGATCGCTGGTGCTCACTTACGCCTACCCGCAAAACGTACTGCGATCGCTCTTGCCGCCCGGGCTCGAACTCGACACCTTTGACAGTTTCGGATTTCTGGCGATCGCGATGGTACAGACCGAAAAGCTGCGTCCCACTCTCCTGCCGGCCCTGTTCGGCCACAGTTTCTTTCTCAGCGGCTACCGGATCTTTGTCCGTTTTGGATCGCGGCGAGGTCTGTACATTCTGAGGAGCGACACCGACAGCCGCTGGATGGCGCTCACCGGCAACATGATGACGCGGTATGGCTTCGAGTTCTGCCACGCGGACATCTCCGAGTGCGGCGCCAAAGTCCGTTTCGCCATCACCACAGCACATGCCAATGCCGATCTCGATGTCGTGGCAGCAATCGACCCAGGCGAGGCGCCGCTGCCGCCGGGCTCTCCATTCGCCGATCCGGCCCAGGCGCGAAGATTTGCCGGCCCCATGCCCTTCACCTTCGACTACGAGCCGGAGACTCACTCCGTGGTATCCGTACAAGGGCTGCGGGGGCGCTGGAATGCCAGGGCCGTCCGCGTGGAAGTTCGCCGCAACACCTTTGTGAATCGCGAACCGTTCTGCCGTACCACCCCTGTGCTGGCAAACGCATTTTGTGCAGACGGAGTGCCCTACCAATGGCTGCGCGGTGTCACGACGCCGCTGGAGCTTCGATGACCCGAGGCCGGTACGAAGGTATGTGGAACATAGTGACTTACAATCGCGGCGTGTATGCCGGCGGCTTGGCAGCGGTCGGCCTAGCGCTCGTCGCCGCACATTGGCAGCCCGCAGCGCTGTGGCTGGCAATGCCGGCGCTGGTCTGGATGTGCGCCTCGCTTGCCGCCTCGCACTATATTTACGACCGGTCCTCGCTTTACGAACTCGCATGGCTGTCCAGCAGACTGTCGCGGCCGCCTCGTCGATGGTTGAACATCCACGCCGGACTGGATGAAAACAGCGCGCGGCTCGGCGAAATCTTTTCCGGGTCGGAAGGAACCGTCCTTGACATTTACGACCGCGCTGAAATGACCGAACCCTCGATTCATCGTGCGCGCAGAGCCGCGGCAACGTCCCGTGGTGTCGCGAATTGGCGGAAGCTCCCTGTGGCGGATGGCCAGTTCGACGCCGCCTTCCTCATCCTCGCCGCGCACGAGTTGCGACGCCCAGAAGCGCGCATTCAACTCTTTCGCGAAGTGGGCCGCGCACTTTGCTCCGTGGGCGAGATCGTCCTTGTGGAGCACCTGCGCGATTCGGTCAACTTCGCCGCATTCGGTCCCGGTTTCCTTCACTTTTTCTCCGGGCGGACATGGAGGCGTTGCGCGCTCGCCGCTGGACTCCGCGTCCGATCCGAAATGTCCCTCAATCCATTTGTGCACCTCTTTGTCTTGGAGAGATCTCATGATTCTGAATGCGGCTGAAACCATCCTGGTGAACAATCCCGTCCGTGCCCTGGTGCAGCGATTCTACGAAGGACCGCTCCTCCGCAAGCTCGGCGGCCCGCTCGATGGCGGTCGCGTCCTCGAGATCGGCTGCGGGCGCGGCTCCGGAATCTCGACCATTCTCAGGGAATTCCGGCCGGCTCAACTCTGCGCGCTCGACCTGGATCCGCGGCAAGTTCAGCGGGCGCGCCGTCGTAGCAGCGGTCGGGCAACCTTCGCGGTCGCGGATGCCTGTGGCATTCCCATTGCGACCGCCAACTTCGACGCGATCTTCGATTTTGGGGCGCTTCATCACGTGCCTGACTGGCAGGGGGCGGTCGCCGAGATTGCACGAGTGCTCAAACCCGGTGGAGTGTTCTTCTTCGAGGAATGCACACGCGAGATGTTAAATCGACCGCTTTGGCGCGCACTGCTTCGACATCCTACGGAAAATCGCTTCTCAGAAGCCGAGTTTCTCGCCGAACTAGCGGCCCGAGGGATCCGCCTGATCGACGGCGCACGGCCCACCTGGCGCAGCGGCATCTTCATCGGCGCCGGCCACTACGCCTCCAGCACATCCTGAAATTCCCGCCTTTCATCCGACCGTCCAGCCTTTCATCCCAAATTCCGGCGGCGACGCTGTGGGTCGGTTAGAATCACACCTGATGATCGAAGTTGACCAGCTTCGCAAATCGTACGGCGACCTGACGGCAGTGGACGGCGTTTCCTTCGCCGCGCAGCCGGGCGAGATCTTCGGACTATTAGGCCCAAACGGCGCGGGCAAAACCACCACCATCAGTTGCATTTCCGGACTGCTCACACCCACCGCCGGCCACATCCGCGTGATGGGGCATGACGTTTTGTCGGACGGGCAGGCAGCGCGGAGCGTGCTGGGCGTGGTGCCGCAGGAAATCGCCCTCTATGAAGAGTTGTCCGCGCAGGAGAATCTTGCGTACTGGGGCGGCGCCCAGGGCATGCGCAATCCACTGCTCCGCGAGCGCATTCTAAAGGTGCTCGAAGTGACTGGACTCGAGGACCGGGCGAGTGAGCCGGTGAAGCAATTCAGCGGCGGCATGAAGCGCCGCCTTAACCTGGCCTGCAGCATCGTGCACATGCCCAAAGTACTGCTGCTCGACGAGCCCACCGCGGGGGTGGACCCACAGAGCCGCATGCGCCTACTGGAACTGGTTCGCGCCGAGGCGCAGACTGGCACGTGCGTTCTTTACACCACGCACTACATGGAAGAGGCCGAGGCGCTGTGCGACCGGCTCGCCGTCATGGATCACGGCAAGATCATCGCCATGGGTACGCTCGCGGAGCTGCGGGCCATGCAAGGCGGCCAGAACCTGCTCCGCCTTTCCGGAGTATTTCCAGCGGATGCTCGCGACGCGCTGGCGCGCCTGGACCACATCGAGATTCTGCAGGCCGATGGGGCGGTAATGCTGTTGTCGCTGGTGGACGCTCCCCGCAAACTGCCCGCAATCTTTGCGGCCATGGAAGCCTGCGGCGGAGTGGTGCGAGACACCACGCTTACGCAGCCGAGCCTGGAAAGCCTCTTCCTGAAACTCACCGGAAAGGAACTGCGTGAGTAACTTCCACTTCTTGTGGATCGGCGTGCGCAAGGACGCCAGCAGCGTACGGCGCGATCCGTTCGGCCTGATCATCCCGGTGGGCATCCCGCTGGTTCTCGCCATTCTGATGAACATGGTTTTCGGGAGCTCTGGAGAAGCCACTCCCCACGGTCAACTGCTGATTGCCGACCAGGACCAGAGTGTCGCCAGCAACCTGCTGGCTGGCGTGTTCGGCCGCGACCCGCTATCGAAAATGGTGGTGGTGCAGCAGGTGAGCCTGGCTGACGGACGGGCGCGCATCAATCGTGGTGAAGCTTCGGCCTTCCTCATCATTCCGCACGGTCTGCAGGATGCCATGCTGCGCAACCAACCGATGCGCCTCCAACTCTTCACCAATCCTTCGGAGCGAATCATTCCCAATATGATTTCGGACGCGCTTGCAATGACACTCGATGCCGCGTTCTATCTGCAGAAGATCGCGGGCCCCGAGTTGCGGGTATTCGACACTTCTACTGCGCCTAGCGATCAAACTGTGATGCAAAGTAGTCTTGCCATGAGCAAGCTGGCGACTAGCATGGTTCGCTATCTGCAGCCGCCCCTAATCCAACTTCAGGCGCAGTCTGTGGCAGCCGCCGGCTCGGTCAATTTCGCCGCGTTGTTTTTCCCTTGCATGATTTTCATGTCGATCATGATGGTGGCCAACAGCCTCGCATCGGAAATCTGGAAGGAGCGCACGGCGGGAACGCTACGGCGCCTGGCATCCACGCCCGTGCCCCTGGCATGGTACCTGGCGGGCCGCCTGATCTTCGTTGGGTTCGTACTGCTGTGCATCGGACTGGTCGGCGTAGTGGCCGTGCATTGGAGCGCCGGCGTGCCGGTAGCGAGTTTTCCGGCCGCCGTCGCTTGGGTGATCTTCTCGGGCACGGCGCTCTACTTATGCCTTCTCTTCCTGGTGATGGGCGCGCAAACTCCGCGCTCGGCCAACGTGATGGGCAACATGGTTATCTTTCCCCTCGCGATGGTGGGTGGCTGCTTCTTTCCCTTTGAAGCTATGCCGGATTGGATGGCCCATATCGGGCGCATGACCCCTAATGGCTGGGCGGTGCTGCAGTTCAAAGCGATCCTGGGCGGTTCTACCCAGATGCAGTCACTGGCCACGTCCACCGCGGCGTTGCTGGCGGTGAGCGCGATCGCCTTCACGCTCTCCGCACGCCGCCTGAGAAGAGGGTTTCTGCTGTGAATCGCAAGCTATTCAGCGACGCCTGGTTCCTGGCCACAAAAGGAATTGCCATGCAGCTTCGCGCCCGCGAAACCCTGCTGTGGACGTTCGTGATGCCGCTGGTCTTCATCTATTTCATCGGCACCGTAACGGGCCATGCATTCGGCTCGGGCGACCTGCGCAGCGCGCTAGGTGTGATGATTCCCACGGATGCCGGCTTCCTGGCGGATACGCTCACGGATCGTCTGGGCCACAACGGTTATCGCATCTTCCGCCTGGACTCCGAAGAGGACTACCACAAATTTCCGCGGCGCCTTGCCATTCCCCCGGCCTTTACGCAGTCCGTGCTGAAGGGCAAGGCCGTAAAGATCCAGTTCGAGCATACTGGCGACGATGCCAATGGAAACTACGACCAGGTGCGGATCACGCGCGTTGTGTATGGCGTACTGGCGGACCTGATTGTGGCCTCGCGCAACCAGGCCGGCGTCACACCCGCGGCACTCGCGGCCATCGACGCCGAGCCGCACAATCTGACGCTCGAAGTGAAAGCGGCCGGCAAGCGCATCGTCGCGCCCAACGGCTTCGATCAGTCAGTGCCCGGCACGATGGTGATGTTCACACTGCTGGTGATGTTCACCAGCGGTGCGGTCACGTTAACCATCGAACGCCGGCAGGGGCTGCTACGGCGGCTGGCTTCGACGCCTATATCGCGCGGGGCGGTGGTGCTGGGGCGGTGGGGATCGCGCATGGCGCTGGGGGCGGTCCAGATCGGGTTCGCGATGGTGGCGGGCACGGTCCTGTTCCACATCCATTGGGGACCGAATTTGCCGATGGTGATCCTCATCCTGCTGGCGTATGGCGCGCTGGCAGCGACTATGGGAATGCTACTGGGAAATTTCGGCCGCACCGAAGGACAGGTGATTGGCATGGGAGTGCTCTTGAGCAATGTGCTGGCGGGATTGGGCGGATGCTGGTGGCCCATCGAGATCACCCCGCGCTGGGCGCAACACTTCGCGCTGTTACTGCCCACCGGCTGGACCATGGACGCCATGCACAAGCTGGTCAACTTCGGCGGCTCGCCGGCCGAAGTGCTCCCCCACCTGGCCGCCTCGGTAATCGGAGCGGTCGCGCTCGGCTGGGTATTGGCGAAGAAATTCAGGTTCGCGTAGCGTGCGCGGTCCTACGTTCATAGAATTCTGGCGGGCCAGCCGCAACCTTCTGAAGCGCCATCCGTCTACCCAACAATGACCGACGTTCGCTTCGCCATCCGCTCTCTCAGAAAGTCGCCGGGGTTCACCACCGTGGCAATTCTGACGCTGGCCCTCGGCATCGGCGCCAACACTGCGATCTTCAGCCTGGTGCACAGCGTGATTCTCAAACCGCTGCCGTACCGCGACCCCTCGCGACTGGTGGTGGCATGGGATACCTACCTGCCGAACGTGGAGCGGATTGGTGTCTCGGTCACTGAATACCAGGCACTCCACGAGCAAACAGACCTCTTTCAACAGACGGCCTGGTATGGCGCAATCCCCACCGATCTGGCGCTTACCGCTCCGGATGCCGAGGCGCTACAGGTTCACACGAGCTTCGCCTCCCCCGAACTGTTTACGCTCCTGAGCGCCTCGCCGGCCATGGGCAGGGTCTTCGGCGATCACGAAGCGCCGGGTTCGGCCCTGCTCAGCTATCCGCTTTGGCAGTCGCGCTTCGGCGGGGATCGGGCAATTCTGGGCCGGCCGATTCGGCTGAGCGGCCAGGAGTACACCGTGATCGGTGTGATGAAGCCCGAATTCCGGATGCCGGATTTCGCCGAGATCTGGCTTCCGGCTGGTCCGCTGATGCGCGATACTCTCACCAACCCTGTGCGCCACGGCCTCGGGTTCCTGGCGCGACTGACGCCCGGCGCCACACTGCCACAGGCGCAGGCTCGCATGCAAAGCGTGGCCGGCCGGTTGGCGTCGCAGAATCCCAAGACCAGCACTGGTTGGGGCATGAAGATGGCCGGCTTGCAGAACGACCTCACGGGCAATATCCGCCCGGCCCTTTTGATGCTGCTCGGAGCGGTGGCACTGGTCCTGTTGATCGCCTGTGCCAATGTGGCGAATCTGTTATTGTCGCGCGCCAGCGGCCGTACTCGTGAGATCGCGGTGCGGACCGCGTTGGGCGCGGGAGCATGGAGGATCGTACGCCAATTGCTCACCGAAAGCCTGCTGCTGGCGGCTTCGGGCGCGGGACTCGGATTGCTACTGGCGCGCGCAGCTTTACGCGCACTCTCGCCGGTTCCCGCGGAGCTCGACGTGGCGGTGCTTCTGTTCTTGATTGGCATATCGCTGGTCACCGGCATCCTGTTTGGGCTCGCCCCGGCACTGCAGGCGTTGCGCACCGATCACAATTCGATCATCAAATCGGGCTCCCGCGCCGGCGGCAGTTCGAATTCGCTGCGCGGCTCCCTGGTGGTGGTGGAGTTCGCACTCGCCATGATCCTGGTGGCCGGCGCCGGGATATTGGTGAAGAGCTTCCTGCATTTGATGAACGTCGATCCCGGATTTGAGCCGCGCGGTCTCCTGACTCTGCACATTAATGCTCCGCCTTCGCGCGATCCCGTGGCGCTCTTCCATCGCATCGAAGAGCGCGTACTACGACTCCCCGGAGTGGAATCGGTGGCATCGGTGAATATGTTGCCGCTGATCGCCACGCGCGCCGCCAGTTCGCGGTTCAACGTTCCCGGCAGTCCGCTGATCGACCCGAACTCGTTTCCGGCGGCGCAGATTCGGACGGTAAGTCCCGACTACTTCCGAGCCATGCGCATCCCTGTGCGCTCCGGTCGCGCTTTTCTGGAGCGCGAACTGAACGACCCGGTAGTGATCATCAACGAGTCTTTCGCCCGCCGCTATTGGCCCGGCCGCGATCCCGTGGGTGAGAAGTTCGTCACTGGCGTCTGGGGACCCACGCCGTCCTACTCCACCATTGTGGGAGTGGTCGGTGACGTGAAGGACTTCGGCCTGGATAACGACGCCGCACTGTGCGAATACTTCCCGGCCATGGCGTCGAATAACTTCGTGGTGCGGGCCGGTTCGGCCGCTGGCTCACTGGCAGGCGCGGTGCGGCAGGCGATCCACCAGGCCGATGCCGACCTTCCGATATCCGATCTGCGCACCATGGACGACGTGATGGCCGTGTCGACGCGGTCGCGTCGTTGGACCATGGGACTGCTGGCGGCATTCGCGGGGCTGGCACTGCTGCTGGCGCTGGTTGGGATTTACGGCGTGATGTCCTGGGCCGTGGCGCAGCGGACCCGCGAGATCGGAATTCGTATGGCGCTCGGCGCCACCTCTGGGGGCATGCTGCGAATGGTGACCCGATACGGCTTGCGATTGTGCGGGGTCGGCGTGCTGGCGGGAATCGGTGGAGTCTTCGCGTTGCGGCGGGTGGTGGCTGGATTTGTATTCGGCGTCAGCGCGGCGGATCCGGCAATTTATGCCGGAGCCGTCGTGCTGATGGTGGCAGTGGCCTTAGCGGCGTGCTATCTGCCGGCGCGCCGCGCCAGCCGGATTGACCCGGCGATCGCCTTAAGGTGGGAATAGCACGGACGCCGCATCGCCAATCTTTCGGACAACGAGCGTTCGTTGTTTTCCGCAAGCGCTATCCTGAATGCAGATGTTCACTCGTATCGGGATAACACTTTTAGCTCTCGGCGTTGCACTGCCCGCTGTGGCAGACACGCGATTTCAGATTCGCCGCATGACGCGCGATGACGTGCCTCGCGGCAAAGGCCAATGCGACATACGGTTGCAAGTAGATGACCAGGTGGAAGTGACGGTGCGCGGCGATTCCGCCTTCATCCGAACCATCGCTGGAAAAGACGCCCGCGACGACGGGTCGGAATGTAACGCTCCACTGCCAAGGACAGATCTGGCAGGCTTTCAGTTCGAAGTGAAGGACAGCCGCAACGAAATTCGCCTGCTGACTCAACCGGACCGGCGCAACGATTACGGCGCCGTGGTTTACATCCACGACAACGCCGGCGGCTTCGGGCGCTACCATTTCCGCATCTCCTGGGACATGTTCGCCACCACCGAGGCGCCTCGACAGTCGGAGGCGCGGCACGCAGACGACGAGCATCGCGGACCATTCTCCTGGAACAACGCAGTCAACTTCCAGGGTCGCGGCAGCGGCTCGGCGGTCTATAACGATTCGGACCTGCGCCGGCTATCGGACGTCAATGTGAATATCGACCGCGGCGGACGGATCCAAGTGTCGTTCCGCATCGAGCGCGGACGGCCAATTGTCTTCAACGGACGGGTAGTCGCGCGCGAAGGTGGCCGGGTGAAGGCTGACGTCGCGTCCGAAGACGAACACCTACGCGGCGCAATGTTCCTGACTATCGACGATCGGCTGAACGTGTCCAAAGTCGCTTTGGACGCCACCGATGGCCGCGATCGAGTCAGGCTCAACTGGGATCGAAGGTAAGCGAGCGGTCAGCTAGCAGAGCGCGGCCATCAAGGCGCCGCGTGCCGTCGAATTCAAGGGATCGGCCGACATCCGAACATCGGAAAGCCGCAACGGAAAGTCCTTCGCCCGGATGGCTGCTTCGAAGCGTTCCAGGAAACCTGAAGGCATTGCCGTCCCACCGCTCAAAACCAGAGGCACCGACGTATCGAGCTTGGGCAGACGCTGCGTGCTGGAAATGGTGGCGCGCAGCGTATCGGCCAGATGCTCGATCATCTCGGCATAGTACACGTTCAGCGCGTTCTGGACACGATCTCCCGAAAGACCATTCAAATGGAACGACTGTTCCTTTTGCACACGCAGCCGGGTGGCCAATTCACCGGTCACTAGCGACGCTTTGTTATCGATGAAATCGCCTGCCTTGGGCACGCTGAAGCTGATCACCGGCACCGAAAGTACGGCCAGGCAGACGTTGCACAGCCCGCTTCCGCACGAGATTCCTATTCCGGTATAGTTCGATCCCGCCAATTCGCCGAAAACTACCGCCAGTCCCTCACCGATTGGCGTGGCACTGTAACCAAGGTCGGTGAGTATTTGATGGATGGAAGCCTCGTGATAAGTCAGGCCTTCCTCGCGATTGGCTACGGGAGCCGGCACACTGAAGAAGATCTTCTGCCCTTCGGACGTCGCTCTTCCGATCAACCGGGTGATGATGCGCCGGACCACCGACAGGCTGTGCGGCTCCTGCGGATTCAGGACGCCGTTCAACATCGGACGCCGCGTCTCCACGTGGAAGATTTCAGCAAACCGCTGCGCGTCATTGCCGGCCACGACCAGGTCCGAACCCTGCACTTCGTGAAAAACCTCCTCACGCTGCAGCAGGCTCTCGGCCAGTTTGGAATAAGGCAGCGTGATGAAGGCGTTCAATTGCGCTTCGTAGCGATACTTTTTGTCGCCCGTTCGAGCCACTACGATCCGGCTCGTGCCAACATCGAGGCCCAGCGCTTGCGAATATTCAAGATCTTTTTCCTGCATGAATGTCTCCTCTCAGTGCGCGTCCCATCTGGCCGCGGCAATGCCGTCGAACCTTAGTCGAAGGGCCACGTCTCTTCCCGGCGAAGCCGCTCGGAAAGTCGTTTTACTCTTTGCATTTCGTGGCGATCTATGCCGTGTCGGCGCTCGGCTACTCCCGAGCATGCGAGAGCCACCAACACCATGACGCCAGCCCAGGCAATCATCACAGCGTGTTACCTATTTCCGAAACGAGCTAGCTCGTTCCAGCACCGCCGTCAGGCTGCCATTGTTTGGCTGGACGCCCGCCGGCACACAAAACGCAGCCGCATCGGTGATCCGCTGCGCTTCCTGCTGCTTGCGTTTTTGCCACGCGCGAAATGCGTCTTGCTCACGCGCCACCTCATCCACATTCGTCTGGATCAAAGCCATGTACTGATTGGTCAGCCGATCCAGCTCCGCCTGAATTCCACGGTTTTGCTCGGTCTTGGCGGCTTCCAGATCCTTCAGTTTGTTTAACTGGCTGTCTTCGAAGTCATTCAGGGCCCGCTGCCGCACTACCGCGTCCTGCAGCAGATCTTCCACTTCGGCTCCGGCTGCTTCGAGCGCCATCATCAGCGAGGAGCGCTTAGCATCGGACGACATCCCCGAAAGATGCTGGCTATTCAGCATGTCGGCGATCTTCAGAATGCTGTAAGCCAGACGCGGCGGCTTCACCGCGGCGTTCTGATATATGTGGTCAAATGTGGGGACCTTTTCCGGGGCCGGGGGCGGGGTCGCCGTCACCACAACCGGCGCCGGGGCGTTCCGATCGAATTCCTCAGCCAGTTTTGCCAACGCCCGGGTATGGTCCGACGAACCGTTCAGGTCCATGCCATGCTCCGTCCTGGAATTCTCATTCAGCGAAAACCGAAAAAACTCTTTCAACATGTGTTGCTCCCACATCCGCTGTTCCCTGGGTAAACCTCGCACACTGGTACCGGAATCAGGGGATTGACACCTTGGAAGTACCCCAAAGGTGTAGTTCCTCTCAAGAATTTGGCCCAGGTGTTGCGAAATTCAGAGACATTCCTAACCGGGCCACCACTATCTCTTTGAGAAGTCACAAAAAACATCGGCACATAGTGCACTCCACATGAGCCCTTATGGTTCGAAAAATATTTGGAAATATCTCTAAGGTCTTCGCAGTAACCTTCCGATAGCTAGTCAGAAATGGATCGGCAACCGCATAATTCGGCGCATGTCAGCCCGGTCTGGGATTTGGTGGCAGGGGGACTCACCGATCCTATCGTTCGTCTCCGATTTCTGAAATTCGTGGCCCCCGACCCGTTACCCGACGAAACAGGGCGTTCCAAATGGCGTCGCTCGGCGCGCTTGGCGGCAATACCGCTGCTGATGGCGACGATCCTGGCAATAACCTTACTGGTCCGGGCCGGGGCACACTCCACAGCGCCGCGGCCCTCGACACAGATCCAAACCCCGGTGGTCCATACTGCAGTTCCGGCCTCAATCTTGACCGCACCTGCCGAAATCTGGAAGGTGGAGGACAGTCGAGACTTCGAAACCTACAGCAACGGACTCCGCATAGAAAACCGATTCGCCGTGAGCAACCACCCGCGCTCTTACCTGGCGTTTCCCGTCGGCGAACCCAGGGACAAAGACGGCATACCAGCCTCTAAACCCGCTGGAATCGTATTTCACACGACGGAGAGCCGTCAAGCCCCGCTCGAAGAGCGCGAGAATCGCGTGCTACAGCGGATTTCGAACTCGCTGATCGAATTCGTGCAGCGCAAGAAAGCCTATCATTTCCTCATCGATCGGTTTGGCCGGGTCTATCGGATTGTCGCGGAAAGCGATGCAGCCAATCATGCGGGATATTCGGTGTGGGCCGACGAGACAGCGGTCTACCTGAACCTCAACGAGAGCTTTCTGGGAGTCTCTTTTGAGGCCGAAACGCAGCCGGGGCAAGTTCAGGCGTCGGTCAGTTCCGCCCAGATTCGTGCCGCTGCCATGCTTACGGAAATGCTGCGCAGCCGTTATGCCATTCCGGCGGCAAATTGCGTTACACATTCCCAGGTGTCGGTGAACCCGTCCAATATGCGTGTGGGTTACCACACCGATTGGGCTTCGAGTTTCCCATTCGAGCAGTTGGGATTGCCGAACAATTATTCCCGTCCGTCCGCTTCCATCCGCCTGTTCGGGTTCGAACCAGACTCCAGTTTTCTCAGATGGGCGGGGACGCAGCAGTACTCCGGGATTGAATCGGCGGAACGGCAGGTTAAGGAAGAGGCTCGCAGGACTCGCATGACGCTGGAGGCCTATCGCAAGGTCCTGCAGCAGCGATACAAGCGGCGCCTGGCGACCACGCGCCACGGTGTTCAAACGGAAGAGGGCAGCGAGTAAAAGTGTCGCAGGCTCTCTAGCCTGCCGGGTCGAGACTCATCTCGATCCTTGTTTCGTCCAAAGGGCGCCCCGATGAGACGGGGCGCTGGAGCCATGAGTGTCTGCGCCACAAACTACCCTGGCAGCTTACTTTCGCCCATCAGCCAGGCGTCGAGACCGCGTGCGGCCCTGCGGCCTTCAGCTATCGCCCAAACCACCAGCGATTGCCCGCGGCGCATGTCGCCGGCCGCGAAGACCCCGTCCACCGATGTCATGTAGTTCTCGTTGGTGGAGACATTGCCGCGCTGGTCCAACTGCACGCCGAGAGTCTCGACCAGACCGCCGCGGACCGGCCCCACGAATCCCATCGCCAGCAGCACGAGATCCGCATCCAGCGTGAACTCAGTACCGGCTTGAGGCTCGAACTTCGGCGCCGGACCCACACGCACTGCGTGCAACTGCTTCACGCCGCCGTCCGCATCGCCGGTGAATCCCATGGTGGCAACACTCCAGTCGCGGACGCCGCCCTCTTCGTGGGAGCTTTCGACGCGCAGTTGCATCGGCCACAGCGGCCAAGGCGTGGACGCTGCCCGAGCATCGGGCGGTTTGGACAGTAGCTCAAATTGAGTCACATGAACGGCGCCCTGACGATGGCTGGTCCCGAGACAATCCGCGCCCGTGTCGCCTCCGCCGATAATCACCACGCGCTTGCCCTTGGCCAAAATCGCCCCTTCGGCTGGAACCGTATCGCCCTCGCATCGCTTATTCTGCTGCGGCAGAAACTCCATCGCGAAGTGAATTCCCTTGAGTTCGCGACCAGGAACCTTCAGATCGCGCGCCTGTTCCGCGCCACCTGCCATGAGAATTGCGTGAAACTCCTTGCGCAAATCCTCCACCGGCACGTTCGATCCAACGTGAGAGTTCGGCCGGAACTCGACACCTTCGCCGACCATCTGTTCGAGGCGCCGGTCGATCAGGTGCTTCTCCATCTTGAAATTGGGAATGCCATAACGCAGCAGTCCACCGATGCGATCGGCCTTTTCAAAGACGGTCACATCATGCCCCGCACGCGCCAATTGTTGCGCCGCCGCCAACCCGGCCGGCCCTGAGCCGATCACCGCCACCCGCTTTCCGGTCTTCGACAGCGCAGGCTCCGGGCGGATGTAGCCCTCTTCGAAGGCCCGGTCGATGATAGTCCGTTCGATATTCTTGATGCTCACCGGCGGCTCATTGATGCCGAGCACGCAAGCGGCTTCGCACGGCGCCGGGCAGACCCGCCCGGTAAACTCGGGGAAATTATTGGTGGCGTGCAATTGCCGCGCCGCTTCCCGCCAACGGCCTTGATACACCAGATCGTTCCAGTCGGGAATCAGGTTGGTCAGCGGGCAGCCGGTATGGCAGAACGGAACGCCGCAATCCATGCAGCGCGCGCCTTGCGTGCGCACCTTCTCCTCGGGGAACGGATGGTAGACTTCGAACCAATCCTTGATCCGCTCGGCAGGCGGCCGCCGCTCCGGCACTTCGCGCGTATAGTCCAGAAAGCCCGTAACCTTACCCACGGACGGCCTCCAGTTTCTGCGCAACGGCGGGAAGCGCCGCTACACCCAGCACCCTCTTATACTCGCGCGGGAAGATCTTCACGAAATTCTGCGCCATCTGCTCCCAGCTCTCCAGAATCCATTTGCCGCGCGGACTACCCGTGGCATCTACATGCTTCGCGATCAGAGCCGCCACTACGGGCGCATCCTGTTCCGGCAGCGGCTCCAAATCCACTCCGCCGGGATTGCAGCGCCTCTCCGCGAAATCGCCCTTTTCATCCAGTACGTAAGCGATGCCGCCGCTCATGCCGGCCGCAAAATTCCTTCCGCATTTGCCGAGCACTACGACCAGGCCGTTCGTCATGTACTCACAGCCGTGATCGCCCAGCCCTTCGACAACCGCGGTCGCGCCCGAATTCCGGACCGCGAAGCGCTCGCCGCCCATGCCATTGAAAAACGCCTCGCCGCTGGTCGCGCCGTAGAGTGCCACGTTGCCGATCAGGATATTTTCCTCCGGCAGGAAGGTGGACCGTCGCGGCGGATACACAATCAAGCGGCCGCCGGAGAGCCCCTTCCCCACGTAGTCATTGGCGTCGCCTTCGAGCTCGAGCGTGACTCCCTTCGCCAGGAACGCGCCGAAGCTCTGCCCGGCCGACCCGTTAAACTGGAACCGAATCGTGTCGTCCGGCAGCCCCACCGAACCATAGCGCCGCGCGATCTCTCCTGAAAGCATCGCGCCCACCGTCCGATGAATGTTGCGGATCGGCAGCTTAAACTCCACCGGCGTGCTGTGCTCGATGGCCTCCCGCGCATGTTCGATCAACTTGTAATCGAGCGCCTCGTCGAGCCCGTGGTCCTGTGCCTGCACGCATCGCCGAGCGATGCGGCCCGGAACCTGCGGTTGATACAGGATGGCTGATAGGTCGATTCCCTTCGCCTTCCAATGGTCGAGCGCCTCGCGCGCGTCCAGCATATCGACGCGCCCCACCATCTCATCGAACCTGCGAAAGCCCATCTGCGCCATGTACTGCCGGACCTGCTCGGCGATGAAGAAGAAGAAATTGATGACGTTTTCAGGTGTGCCTTGGAACTTCGCGCGCAGCGCCGGATCCTGCGTGGCGATGCCCACGGGACAGGTATTCAGGTGGCACTTGCGCATCATGATGCAGCCCATTGCCACTAGCGGCGCGGTGGAGAATCCAAACTCCTCGGCGCCCAGCAACGCGGCAATGGTCACATCGCGTCCGGTTTGCAACTTGCCGTCAGTCTGCACGCGAATGCGACCGCGCAGGTCATTCATCACCAACACCTGGTGCGTCTCGGCCA
Source organism: uncultured Solibacteraceae bacterium (assembly GCA_963815475.1). Lineage (GTDB taxonomy): Bacteria > Acidobacteriota > Terriglobia > Bryobacterales > Bryobacteraceae > Sulfopaludibacter. Next base: position 7,767,421 of record CAWFHD010000003.1, read on the forward strand.
GTCCGAGTTCCCACGGCACGCCGGCATGTTTGATCGAACTGAGCGGCGAAGCGCCGGTGCCGCCGGTATCGCCCGAAATCAGTACCACGTCCGCATGCGCCTTGGCAACACCCGCGGCGACGGTACCCACGCCCACTTCCGCCACTAGCTTCACCGAGATGCGCGCCTGAGGATTGACGTTCTTCAAATCGTAAATGAGCTGCGCCAGATCCTCGATGGAATAGATGTCGTGGTGCGGCGGCGGTGAGATCAAGCCCACGCCCGGGATGGAATGGCGCACGCGGGCAATGGTCTCGTCTACCTTATGACCGGGCAACTGGCCGCCTTCACCAGGTTTCGCGCCCTGCGCCATTTTGATCTGCAACTCGTCGGCATTCACCAGATAATTCGTGGTGACTCCGAATCGTCCCGATGCCACTTGCTTCACTGCGCTGCGGCGTAGATCGCCGTTAGAGTCGCGCGCGAAACGGGCTTCGTCTTCCCCGCCCTCACCCGTGTTCGACTTGCCGCCGATGCGGTTCATCGCGATAGCCAGCGTTTCGTGCGCTTCCTTCGAAATCGAACCGAACGACATGGCGCCGGTCGCGAAGCGCTTCACGATCTCCTTGGCTGGCTCCACTTCGTCAATCGAAACTGGCTCGGCGACCTTCTTAATTTCGAGCAAACCGCGCAGCGTGCACAGTTGGCGGCCCTGCGTGTCCAGCAGATCGGTATATTCCTGGAATGTCTGGAAGCTCTCCTGCCGCACCGCATGTTGCAGCTTGGCGATGGTCTGCGGATTGTACAAGTGATACTCGCCGCGCGCGCGGAATTGATAGTTGCCGCCCACCGGCAGTTCGGTGTCGAAGTCGGTCACAGGGCGGAAGGCGTGGCCGTGCTTCAGAATCGCTTCTTGCGCCAATACATCCAGGCCCACGCCTTCGATGCGCGAAACCGTGCCCGTGAAGTACTTCTCCACCATCTCCTTGTTCAACCCGATGGCTTCGAAAACCTGCGCGCCGCGATAGCTTTGCAGCGTCGAAATCCCCATCTTCGAAAACGTTTTCAGCAGGCCCTTGTTGATCGACTTAATGAAATTGTCGGTGGCATTGCGAATCCGCGGAAAGGCCCCAGCCACAGGTCTCCAGCGCCAGGTATGGGTTGACCGCACTCGCGCCGTACCCGATCAGCAGCGCGAAATGCATCACCTCGCGCGGCTCACCCGATTCGATAATCAAAGCCACCTGCGTGCGCGTCTCTTCGCGCACCAGGTGATTGTGCACCGCGGTCAACGCCAGCAGGCTCGGAATCGGCGCGTAATCCTCATCCACTCCGCGATCGGAAAGAATCAGCAGCGTGTAGCCAGACTGAATCGCCAGCGAGGCGCGCCGGCAAAGCTGCGTGAGCGCGCGCTCCAAACCCTTGGCGCCCTCTTCCACCGCGAACAGCATATTGAGCGTGGTGGCCAGGAAGTCGCCCTGCGACACGCGCCGCAGCTTCTCCAGATCGCGATTGGTAAGGATGGGATGCGGCAGCTTCAGCGTGTGGCAGTGCTGCGGCGTCTCCGCCAGAATATTTCGCTCCGTCCCGATGTAGCTGGTGAGCGACATCACCATCTCTTCGCGTATGGGGTCGATAGGCGGATTGGTCACCTGCGCGAAAAGCTGCTTGAAGTAATTGAACAGCGGCTGCGGCTTGTCGGACAGGCAGGCGAGCGGTGTATCCGTCCCCATGGACCCGACTGGCTCTTCGCCCTTCTCCGCCATCGGGCCGAGAATCATCTTGACGTCTTCATCGGTATACCCGAAAGCCCGCTGGCGGCGCAGAATGGTGTCCGGCTCGCTGCCATGCTCGCGCGGCGGATCGGCAAGCAAGTCGAGTGTGATCTGGTTTTCCTTCAACCAGAGCTGGTACGGATTTCGCCCGTAAAGAGCGCGTTTCAGTTCGCGATCGGCAACGATGCGGCCTTCCACCGTATCCACCAACAGCATCTTGCCTGGCTGCAGGCGTCCCTTCGACCGCACGTCCTCCGGCTTCACTGGCAGCACGCCGGTCTCCGACGCCATGATTACCAAGTCGTCCTTGGTCACCAGGTATCGGGCCGGACGCAGTCCATTGCGATCGAGCGTGGCGCCGATCGAGCGGCCATCGGTAAACGCAATCGCCGCAGGACCGTCCCACGGCTCCATCAGCGACGCATGATATTCGTAGAACGCGCGCTTCTGCGGATTCATGTGCGCATTCTTCGACCACGCTTCGGGAATCAGCATCGCCATTGCGTGCGGAATGCCGCGGCCCGACATCACCAGCAACTCCAGCGCGTTGTCGAACGCGGCCGAATCGCTGCCGCCGGGCTGCGTGATGGGGAACAGCTTCTTGATGTCGTCGCCGAAAAGCGGCGATGCCAGAATCGACTGGCGCGCGTGCATCCAGTTCACGTTGCCGCGCAGCGTGTTGATCTCGCCGTTGTGCGCGATATAGCGGAACGGGTGCGCCAGGTGCCACGTGGGAAACGTGTTGGTGGAGAAGCGCTGATGCACCAGACAGAGCGCGCTCACCACTTCGGGGTCGCTGAGTTCGGGATAGAAATTCGCGATTTGCGGCGCAAGCAGCAGTCCTTTATATACGATGGTTCGCGCCGAGAGAGAGGGAAAGTAGAAGAAGCCCTTGTCCGCCACATCGGACGCGCCGATCTGTGACTCCGCGCGTTTCCGAACCACATACAACTTGCGCTCGAGCTGATCTTCGTTCATGCCGCTGCCGCGCCCTACAAAGATCTGCTGGATGTACGGTTGCGAAACCCGCGCCACACGGCCGATGGCCGCGCCGTTGATGGGCGTATCGCGCCATCCTAAAACAGTAAGCCCCTCGTCGCGGACAATGCGCTCGATCATGCCTTCGCACTGCAGGCGCGCGTGCGGTTCCACCGGCAGAAACGTCATGCCCACGCCGTACTCGCCCGCCGCCGGCAGCGTGAAGCCCAGCTTCTTGCATTCGCGCACAAAGAACTCGTGAGGAATCTGGATCAGGACGCCGGCGCCGTCACCGGTTTCGGGATCGCAGCCGCAAGCACCGCGGTGAGTGAGGTTGATGAGAACCTGAATGCCTTTGACAATGATCTCGTGCGACTTCTGGCCCTTGATGCTGGCCACAAATCCGATACCGCACGCATCGTGCTCCTGGGAGGGGTCGTAGAGACCCTGGGCTGGAGGTAGACCGCTATTCACAGAGTGTTCAGGCATGGCATGTGTCTCAACTCGGAGAAATTCGCGGCCCAGGAGGGTAATCCGGCTGCGATGTTAGTTCCTAACGGCGGTTCGCCTTGAAAAATAGTGTAACAGCGTTGCCAGTATAAGGCAATAAAGATTTCATTCTTCATTACAATTAGTAATGCTTATGATATGATGGGCGCGTGAGTTTCACGGAGCTTAAGCTTTTCAGGGAGATAGCTGCCACACGCAGCATGAGTAAGGGAGCCGCCCATTGCGGGGTTAGCCAGTCGGCAGCAAGCCAGCACGTGCAAGAGGTGGAAAGGCGTCTCGGGTTGGCCGTGTTCGATCGCACCAGGCGTCCGTTGGAATTAACACCGGCCGGCAAGATCTATGCGGAATTCTGCCGCGACGTGCTGGAACGGGAGCGCGAACTCACACTGAATCTCGAATCGCTCAAAGCGGAATTCAGCGGCCTGGCGCGCGTGGCTTCCATTTACTCCATTGGCCTTTCCGAGATGAGCCGCCTACAGGAGCAATTCACCGAACGCCACCCCGCTGCGCAATTGCATGTGGAGTATATGCGGCCCGACAAGATTTATGAAGCGGTATTGAACGACAGCGCCGACCTTGGGTTGGTAAGTTATCCGGTTCCCAGTCGCGACATCTCTGTGATTCCCTGGCGCCATGAGCAAATGCAGGTGGCAGTTCCCCCGAGCCATCCCTTCGCATCCCGCGATACCATCTACCCCGAAGACCTCAACGGTCAGGACTTCATCGCCTTCGACGAAGATCTCTCCATCCGCCGCGAGCTCGACCGTTTCCTGCGAGCGCAGGGCATCGAAGTGAACGCCATCATGCACTTCGACAATATTCAGATGATCAAGGAAGCGGTGGCGCACGGATCGGGCATCAGCATCCTGCCCGGCCGCACCATGCAGGCCGAGATCACACAAGGCCGGCTGGTAGCAGTGCGGCTGCAGGCGCCCGATTTGGTGCGGCCCGTGGGAGTGGTGCACCGCAGGAGAAAGCGCTTCAACCGCGCGACGCAATCGTTTCTCGAACTGCTGACAGCCGCGCCTGTGCCGACCGAAGCTGCGCGTCCTGTATAACGACTACCGGAATCTTTCGCACCGCTGTAACATTCATCCGTAGTAATCTTTTGGATACTTGCCGATTCCGCCAACAACCGAAAGACTGCGCTCGATATTGGCTCAGGGACGCCCCGAAAAGGCCGTCGCGATCCTGCAGCAGCTCGATCCTGCAGACGCCGCCGAGTCGCTCCGCAGCCTGCCGTTCGAAGACCAGCAAAACCTGTTCCGTAAGTTCTCCATCGAATTCGCCGCCCGCCTCATCGAAGCCACACCGTACTATCACGCGTATGTGCTGCTCCACTCCCGGCCGCACAACGAAGTGAACGCCATCGTGGAAGGAATGAGCGCCGGCGCGCGGCTAGCCTTCTTCGACGAGCTTCCCGAAGAGGCCTTCCAGCACCTGATGACCGAAATGGCGGAGAAGGAGTTCACCGAGACCAAGCCCGAAGCTTCCGCCGTCCCGGTGGTCGAGACCATCGAGGAGCCTCCCGCGCCCCCGCCCGAACCACCCATCATCGAGGCTCGCCAGATCGAGAAGAATTTCGACCGCCCGTCGGGTGGACAGGTGCAAGTGATCGCGCCCACTAACCTCGCAATCGAACCGGGAGAGATCGTCGCGCTGCTCGGTCCGTCCGGATCGGGCAAGTCCACGCTCTTGCGCATCCTCTCCGGCCTCGCCGCGCCCTCCAGCGGCCAGGTGCTCTGGCACGGCAAACCGCTCACCGAAGCCCTTCCCAACGTCGCGATCGTGTTCCAGAGCTTCGCCCTGTTTCCGTGGCTCACGGTCATCGAAAACGTAGAGGTCCCACTCCTGGCGCGCGGCATGCAACCCTCCGAGCGCCGCCGCCGCGCTCAACACACGCTGTCGTCGGTAGGACTGGAGGGGTTCGAGGACAACTACCCCAAGGATCTCTCAGGCGGGATGAAGCAGCGCGTGGGATTCGCGCGCGCGCTTGCCGTCCAGCCCGAAATTCTCTTCATGGACGAGCCCTTCTCCGCCTTGGACGTCCTCACCGCTGAGAACCTCCGCGGCGAACTTATGGAGCTGTGGCAGGGCAAGAAGATTCCCACCCGCAGCATCTTTCTGGTGACGCACAACATTGAGGAAGCCGTGCTGTTGGCCGACCGCGTTCTGGTGTTGGGCCGTAATCCCGCCCGCATCCGCGCCGATTTCCGCGTCCCCATGCGACAGCCGCGCGACAAAACGTCGGCCGAATTCCTGCTCTACGTCGACTACATTTATAAGCTGATCACTCAGCCGGAAGCGCAGGCCGAGCCGCTGTCCGTTACCACCGCGCCGGCCAAGCGGCAATATCAGATGCTGCCCCACTCCAAGCCAGGCAGCATTGCCGGACTTGTGGAACTCCTGAACGATCGCGATGGCCAGGAAGATATTTACAAAGTGGCCGACGAGCTCCACATGGAAGTGGACGACCTGCTTCCGATTCTCGAAGCCACCACTCTGCTTGGTCTGGCGAAAGCCGACAAAGGCGACGTCACCCTCACTCCGGAAGGAAAAGCTTTCGCGGAGGCCGATATCGGCAGCCGCCGCCACCTTTTCCGCGATGCCGTCCTGCAGCACGTCGCCGTGCTCCAGCAAATGCATAGCACCTTGCTGAATAAGTCCGACCACTCCATGCCGGCCGACTTTTTCCGCGACGTTCTGGAGGAGCATTTCTCCGACGACGAGGTGCGCGCCCAGATGGAAACGGCGCTCACCTGGGGCCGCTACGGCGAGATCATCCGCTACGACTCCGAGACCGACAAGGTGCTGCTCTACGAGCCGGCGCCGGTGGATGACAGCCAGGCGATGCGCCAACTCGGATGAACCAGCAAGACGATCAAGTCTTCGGCTTTCGACCCTGGGCACTGATTCCCGGCCGCGCCTCCGCACTGCTGCGCGACCTGCCGATCATCGCCGCCGGATTGGCGCTGTTCTACGGCCTGCTTTCGCTCACGCGCTATTGGTCGGGCGCCGTGAGTGCGCAGCCTGAAATCCATCTCAACCCCGGAGCTCTACCGCGCTACGCTCTCTTCTCGCTGGCGCGCCTGAGCCTGGGATATGTGGTCAGCCTGGTGATGACGCTGGTCTATGCCTGGGTGGCGGCGCACAATCGCCGGGCCGAGCGCGTTCTTATACCGCTGCTCGACACGCTGCAATCCATTCCCGTCCTCAGCTTTCTTCCCGGCGTCATGATCTCCATGGTGGCACTCTTCCCCACGCGCCAGATCGGCTTGGAACTCGGCTCCATCCTGCTCATCTTCACCGGCCAGGTGTGGAATATGACCTTCAGCGTCTACTCCTCCATGAAGAGCATTCCACGCGAGATGCTGGAAGCGTCGAAGATCTACCGCCTGAGCTGGTGGCAGCAGTTTATCCAATTGGAGCTGCCCTATTCCACCATCGGGCTGGTGTGGAACTCCATGATGTCGGTGGCTGCCGGATGGTTCTACCTCATGCCGTGCGAGATGTTCATCCTGGGGAATCGCGACTTGCGACTGCCCGGCCTCGGCTCCTACCTGCAGACCGCCGCCAACGCCGGCGATACGCGCGCCATCCTGTGGGGCGTCTTCGCCATGGTCGCGGTCATCGTGCTGCTGGACCAGTTGGTGTGGCGGCCCGTAATTGCGTGGAGCGAGAAGTTCAAGTTCGAATCTGTGGAGGCGGCACAATCGCCGCGCTCTCCCATCCTGGATTTTCTACGCCGTTCACGCGTGCTGTCCCGCACGGCCCGCATCACTGTCGATCCCGCTCGCGAACGACTGACTCGATGGTTCACACAAAAACCGGGACAAGCCAAAGCCGGTCCAATCGAACACGAAGTGCGCCGCTGGATCGGCATACTCTTCACGGTGGCCGCCGTCATCGGTCTGCTGTACGGCGTGCTGCGAATGCTCGCGATGATGACGGCCGTTTCGAGACCCGAACTGCACGCCATCTTCATAGGGGCCGGCGCCACCTTCTTGCGCGTGGAACTGACACTGGCGTTCGCGGGCTTGTGGACCATCCCCGTGGGCGTCTATATCGGACTGAAGCCGCGCGTGGCCGCCATCGTGCAACCGCTCGCGCAGATCGCCGCATCGGTCCCCCCAACGGCCCTGTTCCCAGTGCTCCTCCTGATCCTGATCCGCATGGGCGGCGGTCTCGGCATCGCCTCCATCGCGCTGCTGCTGCTCGGCACCCAGTGGTACATCCTGTTCAACGTGATCGCGGGAGCCATGGCGATCCCCACCGACCTGAAAGAAGTCTGCGATCTTTACCGCCTCAGCCGCACGGAGAAATGGCGCAAACTCCTGCTGCCGGCCATCTTCCCTTACATGCTCACGGGCTTCGTAACGGCATCGGGCGGCGCGTGGAATGCCAGCATCATGGCCGAGTACGTCCACTTCCACGGCAGCACGATTGCCACAACCGGTCTGGGCGCCATCATCAGCGCGGCCACCGATAAGAACAACTATCCGTTGCTGCTGGCTGCCACGGTCGTAATGGTCGCGATGGTGGTGACCATCAACCGGCTCCTCTGGCGTCCTCTCTATACGCTGGCGGCAACCAAGTACAAGCTGGAGACGTAGTTAACATCTCGCCCGACCCGCACGCACTATACTGATCCTGAATGCTTCGCCGACAATTCCTGGTCACTGCTGCCGCACTCGCGGCGCCAGCCATCGCAGCTACCGTGCTCTATGACGACCGCACCGTAAGGCTCGACCAGATTCGCCCCGATCCGAAAGACCTCTGGGTGCGATCGGCGGACCTTCCCCGTATCAACGATTTCACGCTCAAACCGCAGGGCGCCTGCCGCGCCGACATGTGCATTCCCGTTCCCAAAGAGCTGAAAAGCGGACCATGGTTCAACCTCACCGGCTTTGCGCGCCGCCTGCGCCAGGCGAGCATCGACGATTCCGGTGTGTGGAGCTTCGGCGAACTTCCCGTGGTGCGGGGCGATTTCTACCGCTCCCGCATCGCGCCCGATTTCGCCGTGCCCGACCGCAAGGGTCGCGTCGTTCACCTCTCCGACTTCCGTGGCAAGAAGGTGCTGGTGGTCACCTGGGCGTCGTGGTGAGGATGCCGTCTTGATCTGCCAGGATGGCAGAAGCTCTACGCCGAGTTGAAGGACCAAAATTTCGAAATCGTAGCTGCTGCGCAGGATACGGGAGGCGAGGCCGCCGCCGGCAAGTGGTACGACCGGGCCAATGCCACCTACACCACCTTGGTGGATGAAAAACACGCTGTCAGTTCGGCCTACCAGTTCATCAACGTCCCGATGGGCATCTGGGTGGATGAGAAGGGCCGCGTGGTGCGCCCGGCCGAGCCGGCATGGAATAGCGACCAGGTGATGAAGATCACCGTCGACAAGAACATTGTGACCCAAGGCCAGGTCTACACGGACGCACTGCGCGATTGGGTCCGCAACGGCGATCGTAGCCAGTTTGCGCTGTCCGACGAAGAGTTCGCCCGCCGCGTGAAGCCGCGCTCCCCCGCGGAGATGGAAGCGGATGCCAGCTTTAAACTGGCCGTCTGGTTCCATGAGAACGGCAAGGATGAACTCGCCGCGAAGTATTGGGAGCGCGCCCAGGAATTGAATCCTGACGACTGGAACTACCACCGGCAGGAATGGAGCTTTGGCAAGGACGCCAGTAAGAAATGGATGGAGAAATTCCAGAAACTCGACAAGCCCTACTACGCACCGCTCGAAATCAAGAAATAGCATCGGCGATTCCAGGCGGTGGCTCCCCAAGCCTGGAAAAACGAGAGCTGCCGCAAGAGAATTTAGCAGCGCCGCGTCCGTCTACCGCGTGAATCGCGTGGCCTTTTTCCGCTTGTCGCGGTCCAATGCCAGCTCGATCAACTGATCGATGAGCGCGGAAAATCCGATTCCGCTGTGCTCCCACATTTTGGGGTACATGCTGATGGACGTGAATCCAGGAATCGTATTGATCTCGTTGATGTACAACTTGTCCGTCGCGGCCTCCAGCAAGAAGTCGACGCGCCCCATGCCTTCGCACTCCACCGCGCGGAAGCACTCCACCGCCAGGCGACGCAGTTCGTCCGTCTGGGTCGCCGACAGCTTGGCGGGCAACTCCGTCTTCGCCCGATCCAGCAGGTACTTATCGTCGTAATCGTAAAACTCGCGCGACGGCAGAATCTCGCAGGGCAGCGACGCCATCGGTGTTTCGTTCCCCAACACGGCGCACTCCAGTTCCCTGCCCTCGATGCCGCGCTCCACCACCAGCTTGCGGTCGTACTGCGCCGCCAGCGCAATCGCCGCCTTCAACTCCGCCGCGTCGTGCGCCTTCGAGATCCCCACCGACGATCCCAGGTTGGCCGGCTTCACGAACATCGGAAACGGCAGGTGCGCGCAGGCGGCCACTGGATCCGGCGTCTCCCGCGTGATGGTGACGTAGTCTACCACCGGCAACAAACGTTCCTTACAGACACGCTTCATCATGTCCTTATCCATGGACACCGCCGACCCCATTACGCCGGCGCCGACATACGGCAGGCCCGCCAGTTCCAGCAGACCCTGGACCGTGCCATCCTCGCCGAATGTGCCGTGCAGCACCGGGAAGACCACGTCGATCCCCGGATGAGCTCCCGGTTCCGGCAGAATCGGACCGGGCGACCACTTGCCCTGCTGGTCGATAAAGTACTCGATCCGCTCGTACTTGGCCGGGTCCATCCCATCCATGATGGCCTTAGCTGACCGAATCGACACTTCGTGCTCACCGCTGCGGCCGCCATAGACGACCGCTACTCTCAGCTTCATAAAATTCGCTTTCCTAATCCGGACATGACGAGCTCGACGGCAAGATCGGCGGTGCGGTTCACCTCGTCGATCACGGGGTTCACCTCCACCACCTCCATCGAGACCATGCTCCGCGAGTCACATATCATTTCCATTGCCAAATGCGCCTCGCGATAGGTAACGCCACCACGGACGGGCGTGCCCACTCCCGGCGCGTCCTTCGGATCCACGAAATCCATATCGAGCGAAAGGTGAAATCCGGCAGTGCCGTCGCTCGCCATACGAATCGCGTCTTCCATTACCGAGCGCAATCCACGTTCGTCGATATCGCGCATGGTGAAGGCGCGAATGCCCGACTCGCGCACGTGCGGCCGCTCCATCTGGTCGACATCGCGCAGCCCCACGATCACGGCATTGCGCGGCGCGATCTTGGGACGAAACCCGAACAGGTCCACCAGTTCCGGCGGACCCATCCCCATGATGCAAGCCAGCGGCATGCCGTGGATATTGCCGCTCGGGCTGGAATCGGGCGTGTTCATGTCGGCATGCGCGTCCAGCCAGATCAGCCCGACGCCTTGTCCACGATCGCGGAAAAACTTGGACACGCCGCTCACCGACCCCACTGCCACCGAGTGATCGCCACCCAGCACCAGAGGCAGACGGCCATCTCCTAGCGCCTGGTAGACTTTCATCCCGAGTTCGTCGCAAGCCGACGCGATCTGCGGCAGATACTTGGCGTGCTCATCGCCCTCGGGCCACGCTTCGGCTTGCTCCACGCGGATGTTGCCGAGCTCGACTACGTCGTAGCCAAGCGACTGGATGCGCGCGTTGAGGTCGGCCACACGCAGTGCCGAAGGTCCCATGTCGACGCCGCGTCGATCCTGTCCAAGATCGAGAGGAGCACCGATAATGGCAATCTGAGAATGCGGCATAGGCTGCCACCTTTAGAAATCGGCTTTCCCGGGAGTTCGGGGGAATGGGATCACGTCGCGGATGTTCTTCATTCCGGTAAGGTACATCAGCATCCGTTCGAAGCCCATGCCGAACCCGGCATGCTTAACGCCGCCGAAACGGCGAAGCTCCAGATACCACCAGTAGGCCTTGAGCTCCTCCTCGATATTCTTCCCGTGTTTCTCCGCATCCTGGCGAATGCGGGCTTCCAGCATGTCGTAACGTTCTTCGCGTTGGCTGCCGCCGATGATCTCGCCCACGCGAGGGACCAGGACATCCATGGCCGCTACGGTCTTCCCATCGTCGTTGGCGCGCATGTAGAACGCCTTGATGTCTCGCGGGTAGTCCGTCACGATTACGGGCTTCTTGAAATGCTTCTCGGTGAGGTAGCGTTCGTGTTCGCTTTGCAGATCCACGCCCCAATCCGTGGGATATTCGAACTTCTCACCCGATTTCTGCAGCAGGGCAACCGCTTCGGTATAGGTAATTCGTTCGAACGGGCTTGCCACGAGAGCTTCCAGGCTCTTTACCAGGTCTGGATTCTCGTACCACTTGCCTAGAAACTCCAGCTCCGGAAGGCAATTCGCCAGCACGTGCTGCAGTTGGCTCTTCAGGAACGCCTCCGCCAGATCCTGATTGTCCTGCAAATCGCAAAATGCCATTTCGGGCTCAATCATGTAGAACTCCGCCAGATGCCTGGGCGTGTTCGAGTTCTCGGCGCGGAACGTGGGACCGAACGTATAGACGTTGGTGAAAGCGTGGGCAAAGATTTCCGCTTCAAGTTGTCCGCTCACCGAAAGGTATGCCAAGCGATCGAAGAACTGACGTTTGAATTGGCGCTCGAACTCAGGGGCCGCCACCTGAAACATCGACCCCGCTCCTTCCGCATCGGAGGTCGTGATCACGGGGGCGTGGACGTACAGAAAGCCTCGCTCCTGGAAGAACTTGTGGATCGCGGCTGCCAGGACATTACGAACCCGAAAAATTGCCGCGAAGGTATTGGTGCGTGACCGGATGTGGCCCAGTTCGCGCAGAGTGTCAAGGTTATGCTTCTTCTTTTGTAGAGGATATTCCTCCGGATCGGCAGCGCCGTGTAGGATCAGTGTGCGGGCGCGCAGTTCCACCGCCTGACCTTTTCCAGCCGATGCCACCAACTCGCCATCCGCTTCAATGCAGGCGCCTGTGGTGATTCGTGCAACCGTTTCGGGAGGAACGGTTCCCTCCTCCACCACCACTTGCAGATCAACTGATGACGAGCCATCATTCAGCTGGATAAAATGCACGCTCTTGCCGTCTCGACGCGTCTTCACCCATCCTCTCGCTTTAACAGGAACACCGGGAGAAAGGCGAAGTAAATCGCGGATGTAATTGCCAGGGAGCACCATATGCTCTTGTTTAGCCTCTTCTTAAGATTTTCGCTGAGCGGGATGCGCGGCGGCTTCCCTCACTGAGGCGGTCTCGCCCACATGCTGACCGGCTTCAGCGATCGTGATTCTTGGAGTCATGAGTTTGTGCGGCCGCCCCGCCGAAGGTCTGCCGGCGAGAGAGGCCTACTGTGCTTCCAGCTTATCGAAAACTTCCTTCACGGCGTCCATCGGGTTGGTGATCTCGGGCTTCTCTTTCAGCTCCAGCAGCAGTGGATACTGATCGCCGCGACTGCGTAGAAGCTCCATCGTCTTCTTCCAGTCCGTGGTGCCGCCTTCGCTCACCAAGGGGAAGAGATGCACGTCGTCCTTGCCGTTATTGTCGTGGATATGCGTCGAGCGGATGCGTTCCTTCATCAGGTTGAACGCCGCGGCCACGCCCTCGTTCATGTTGGCATGGCCGGTGTCCAGCACGAAATTCATCCCCAAATGCGTCAGATCATTGAATTGCAGCAGGCGCTCGGCGCTCGACAATTCATTGGGAATATTTTCCAGCAGGATCTCGACGCCGCGCTGGCGCGCGAAGACCGTCAATTCCTCCAGCGCCGAAAATGCGGCATCCACCTTCCGCATGTCGAATTCTTCGCCGCTCACGCCCATGTGCTGCACCAGATGCTTGAAGGGCACGATTTCGGCGATCTCGATGGCGCGTTTGATCTCGTCCACCATCGGCAGCCGCACCGATTTCACCGGCTCGGTAATCGTCACCACGGCATGCGGACCCGACCGTCCCCAAATGGTGTCGTTGTACATCGGCGAATGCAGCGAGTGCAGCTTCAAATCGGAATCGCGAAACCAGTGGCCCAATTCGGCGATCTGAGCCTTATCCTGATAGTCCAGATGCTGGCGCGCGCAGAAGATCTCGACCGCTCGAATCCCCGCCTGCTGAATCCGGGAGAGCAGCGCTGTGGTCAGGCGATGATTGACGAATAGGTGGGTCGACAGGTAATGGTTCACTGGGTCAGTATCCTTTAGCCGTGCCTTCAGTGCGTGGGTCGGCGGCGCCCGCCAGCCAACCATTCTCCAACAAAATGGCGGCGCACTCCCCTTGCTGGGCTCCGCTGCGCACCTTGTAACCGCGTTTTTCCAGCAACGCAATGGTGTCCGGTGAAAAGCCGCGTTCCATGCGGAGTTCGTCGGGCATCCATTGATGATGGAAGCGCGGCCAGTTCACGGCGTCCTGCACGTTCATGCCGAAATCCAGCACATTCACCATCACTTCCAGAACCGTATTGATGATAGTGGGACCTCCCGGCGATCCCAGCGCCAGCATTGGCTTTCCATCCTTCAGCACGATGGTGGGAGTCATGGCGGAAAGCGGGGTCTTATGCGGCGCAATGGCGTTGGCTTCGCCCTGAATCAGGCCGTACATGTTCGGAACGCCCGGCTTGGCGGCAAAGTCATCCATCTCATTGTTCAGCAGGAATCCCAAGCCGGTGGCAGTCACCTTGCTGCCGTATCCGCCGTTTAGCGTGTAAGTCACCGACACGATGTTGCCATCGCCATCGGCCACCGTGAAGTGGGTGGTCTGCATGGCTTCGGGATTCGTCAGCACCATCGGCCCGACTTTGTCGCTGGGAGTGGCCATCTCAGGATCGATCGATTCGCGCCGCGTCTTGATGTAGCTTGGCTCCATTAGCGAAATCAGAGGCACCTTCACAAAATCGGTGTCTCCCAGGTAACGGGCGCGGTCGGCAAAGTAGCGGCGCATCGCCTCCGTCATATAGTGCACTACCTGGGCAGAACCGGCGCCGCCCTTCTCGTACCCGGTGCCTTCCAGCATCCCGAGCATCTGCAGAATTCCGAGTCCACCGGAGCTGGGCGGTGGCGCAGTGAGGATGTCGTAGCCGCGATACTTGCCTGTCATGGGCTTGCGCTCGATGGCGACATATTTCTGCAGGTCGGCCAGGGTGATCAGGCCGCCGTGCTCCTGCATGTCTTTGGCGAGCAACTGAGCGGTCTCGCCTTCGTAGAAATCCTTGGAGCCGAGACGGGCGATGCGGTCGAGTGTGCGGCCAAGCTCAGGTTGCACCAGCACGTCACCGGGCTCGTAATACTTTCCGTTGCGCAGGAAGATGCGGTTCGATTCGGGGAACTGGCTGAGCCCGCGACCCGCGCCCTTCAACCCGTTGGCCTGGGCGTAGGAAAGCGCAAAGCCCTTCGACGCCAGGTCCACCGCCGGGCGAACCAAGTCGGCCCACGGCTTCTTGCCGAACTTCTTCGACGCGTATTCCAGGCCGCGCACCGTCCCTGGCACGCCCGAGGCCCGATAGCCCGTCACGCTGTCCTGCGTCGGTTTCCCCGTCGCATCCAGATACATGTCGCGCGATGCCTTTTCCGGCGCGCGCTCGCGAAAATCGATGAACGCCGTTCGGCCGTCGGCCATACGCACCAGCATGAAGCCGCCGCCGCCAATGTTGCCCGCCGAGGGATGGGTGACTGCCAGCGCGAAGCCCACCGCAACCGCAGCGTCAATCGCATTGCCGCCGTTCTTCAGCACTTCAAGACCGGCATCGGTGGCGTGCGTCTCTCGTGTGACCACCATGCCGTGGCGCGCCCGAACCGGCTGCGCGGCCGATGCGGGGAAAATGGCCGCAGAGATCCACAAAGATAGCAGCAGGGCAAGGCTACGTCGCATTACCTGATTCTACTATGAAGGGAGATGTATACTGGCCTGAAATGAAGCGCGTTCTGGTACTCCTACTATTGTCCGGCGCGGCCCTCGCGCAAAGCCCGCAGTTTGAGGTGGCATCCGTCAAGCGAGCTGAAAGCGGCGGCCCCATCGGCGACATCCCCCGCAATATGGACCCTTCGCCTGGCCACTTCGCCATGCGCAACGTACCCCTTCGTTACGCTCTGGAGTGGGCTTACGACCTGAAGGATTGGGAGATCTCCGGACCCGAGTGGATCAAAGCCGATGAGCGCTTCGACATTGTCGCCAAAGCCTCCGGGCCCGTTACCGACGATCAGATGCGCCCGATGCTGCAGGCACTGCTAATCGAGCGGCTGCAGATGAAGGTGCATCGGGAAACCCGCGACCTCAACTGCTACGTCCTGATCCCTGGAAAAGGCGAGGCAAAGGTGAAGCAGTCTTCGTCCGACGAGCCGCAGCGCATTTCCGGCGGCGCCGGCGGAGCCTCTTTCCAGAACTTCCCGCTCTCGCGGTTGACGTTTCTGTTATCCCGGCGGCTCGACCGTCCCGTGCTCGATCAATCCGGCTTGAAGGGCAACTTCGACTACACCGTCGACATCTCGGGTCTTCCCGGACCGCAGGGAGTTACCGATACGGCGGCACCCTCCGTATTCACTACGGTTCAGCGCGACCTGGGATTGAAACTGGAAGCGCGCAAAGAACCCATCAGCGTGCTGGTAGTGGATCAGGCTAACAAAGTGCCGACCGCGAACTAGAGGTAAATTAAGCCTAGCCGGATTTTCTCCGGCGCCACTCGAACAGCACTACTCCGGCCGCCACTGACACGTTCAGAGACGAGATCTTACCAGCCATGGGAATGCGCACCAGCAGGTCGCAGTGTTTGCGCACTTGCTCGTGCAACCCGTTGCCCTCGCCGCCGAGAACGAAGGCGGTGGGTGAGCCATAATCCACCTTGCGGTAGTCCTCTGTGCCGCGCTCGTCGAGTCCGTAAATCCAATAGCCTCGCTCCTTCAACTCCTCCAGCGTGCGATTCACATTCGTGACGCGCACCACAGGGAGGTGTTCCAGCGCGCCCGCCGCTGCCTTCGCCACCACGTCCGTGATTCCGGCCGCGCGCCGCTCGGGAATTACGATCGAGCCAGCACCCGCCGCATGCGCTGTCCGCACAATCGCGCCCAGATTGTGTGGATCCTCGACCCCATCGAGAACCACTACCAATTCCGACGATGTGGCGGCGTCGAGCTCGGCGTACTTCTTCGCGGCGCCCAGAGCCACAACGCCCTGGTGCGCCGAGGAACCGGCCAGGCGATCGAGCGCATTCCGCGGTTCGAAGCGCACGGGCACCGAGTTGCGCCGCGCTAAATCGATGATCTCCTGCACTCTGGGACCGCCCGCGCCCTGGGCGATCAGGAGGCGCTCCAGCGGATGGCCGCTACGCAGCGCCTCGGCGACCGGGTGTATGCCGCTAAGAATCGACATCCGGCTGGATTCCCAGACCATTGTTAAAGCGATTCGTGAAGTTTGCCATGGAGGCCACCAGCGTGATCTCCACCACCTGCTCGCTGCTGAAGTGCTCCAAAAGCGCGGCACGCGGTTCGTCGGCGAAGGCGTTCTGGGTCAGTTCGCGCGCGTAAATAATTACGGCACGCTCGGCCTCTGGGAAGACGTGGTCCTGATCGGTCTGGATGGCCTGGATCTCTTCGTCGGTCAAGCCCGCTTTCTTCGCGCCCGGCGTGTTGGCGGCGATACAGAACGCGCATTCGTTGGCATACGAACAGACCAGATAGACCAGCGCTTTAATCCGGCGGTCCACCGATCCCGGCCCCATGACCGCGCCGTACAGAGGCACAAACGCCTTCAGAACATCCGGCCGGTTCGCCATTGTCCGAAAGAAGGAGTTGGGCTTCTTGGACTTCGCCTCCAGGCTGGCGAGAAACTCATTCTCAGTGGGTTCCACCATCTTGATTGAGTGCATGAAACCAGTTTGGCACAGCAATACCGTTTCTCCCGGACAATGTCGGCCGCGACGCGGTCTCTTGGAACGCGGTCTCTGATTACGGCCGCTCCATGTGCTGTCGGAGCCCAGGCCCGTGGTCCTAATCACAATTCAAACGTAAACTCACATCCATGGCACTTGACTCTCGAATGAGAAGGGGATCCGATGCCTCAAACTTTCCCAGGCTTGGGTGCCTACGATATCGGTTTCAGAACACGCCGGCGATCCGTTCAGACTACCGCTTCGAGACTCGGATCTCTCTTGAACCGGAATCAGGCAAACGACGGTTTGCCCGGATTAGGCGGAGGAATACGTTTCTAACTGTGACAGAGCGGAATTCCATCACCGCCGCTCTGACTTGGAGGAATTAAAGATGAGACCTGATTCGCGACCATGGCGGCGTTTCGTGCTGTCCGGAGTTGTCTGTGCTTCCCTTTGTCTGGCGCAAAAGGATCCCGGAGTTCGCAGCGGCCCTCCGGGCGCCGGCGGCCCTATCGCAGGACTGACAAACAACGAGCTGGCGCTGTTCAATGAAGGGCGAAAGCGCATGACGCAATTGGAGGCGGTCTGTGACGATTGCAGCGATATGCCCCTCGGCTCGGACACCGGTCAGGATCCCAACCTCGCCACCATCACCAATTCGTCTGGATTGGGGGCGCGATTCAATGCCGATCAGTGCTCGGTGTGCCACCAGCAGCCGGCCGTCGGCGGCTCCGGGGGGTTCCTGGTGCCGAATCCGCAAGACCCATCCAGCCGCTATCGCAAACCCGAAAATCCGATGTTCGACCTGATCCCGCACCGCAAAGGCGCGCAGAATTCCGTTCCCTCGTTCATCCAACAGTTCGGTCCCATCCGTGAGGTTCGTTTCCAGAGAAAACCTGACGGAACCCCGGATGGCGGAGTGCACGCGTTATTCACCATCATGGGACGGTCGGATATCGGCGCGCCCGGGTGCACATCCGCGAATCTCCCACCCACCGACTTCGAGACCGAGCTGCGCAAGGGCAACCTCTCATTCCGGATACCGACGCAGACGTTTGGGCTGGGATTGGTGGAGGCAATCCAGGACCTGACGATTCTCAACAGCGCCGCGTCCACGGCATCGCTGCGCGCAGCTCTCGGAATCGGCGGGATTCCGAATCGCAGCGGGAATGACGGCACCATCGCACGCTTCGGCTGGAAGGCGCAAAACAAATCCCTCACCATCTTTGCCGGCGAAGCCTACAACGTGGAAATGGGAGTCACCAATGATGTCTTTCCGAATGCCAGGGATGAAACGCCGATCTGCAATCAGAAGGTCAATGAGCCTAACGACATTACCCGCACGGATACCAACGATCTTCGCAATCAGGGTTACAACAACCCGCTTCATGAGCTGCCCGACTGGCTCGAATTCGCGATCTTCATGCGCCAGTTGGCGCCGCCCCAACCAGCGCCGTTCTCTGCCAGTGCCTTGCACGGTCAGCAACTCTTCGGCGCAGGGGTGAATGCTCCGGGAATCGGCTGCTTCCTCTGCCATACACCGTTGATGAAAACCGGCCCTCACCATGAGACGGAAGCGCTACAGAATCTCGACGCCCATCTCTATTCCGACCTGTTAATCCATCACATGGGCGCCTCCCTCGCCGACAACGTCACGCAAGGTCTTGCCCAAGGCGATATGTTCCGCACCACGCCGCTCTGGGGAATTGGCCAGCGCATCTTCTTCCTGCACGACGGACGGACCAGCGACCTGCTATCCGCAATCAGCGCACATGCGGATATGGGAAGTGGGGATGATAAGGGGTACGGCTCCGAGAAACACGATAACGACTATCCGCCCTCGGAAGCGAACGCCGTGATCCGCAAATTCAACGCACTTTCGGTTTCCGACAAGCAAGCGATCCTGGACTTCTTACGATCGCTTTAACAGTTCTGAGCGGGCGGGTTCTTCTCCCGCCCGCCTATTCTGATGCCACTACAGGGCATCCGCGAGCAGCAACCGTGCCTTTTGCCACTGTCGCCGCACCGTGCGCTCGTCCACGCCCAGGGACTGCGCAATCTCTTCTTCGGTAAAGCCGCCGAAGTAGCGCATCTCCACAATCTTCGCCAGCCGTTCGTCGACTTTGGCCAATTCATCGAGCGCGTCACTGACTCGCAGGACTTCCCCTTCCGCTAACGCAACTGCCTCGGCTTCGGCATCGAGGGTCACTCGATCGTCATCGCCGCCGCGCCGCTCGGCATGGCGTTTCCTGACAAAATCCACCACCACCGACCGCATCACTTGCGATGCATAGGCCATGAACCGCGGCCGTTCCGAAAGTTCCACCCGGCCCGAGTTGGCAACGCGCAGGAATGTCTCATGAACCAGCGACGTGGTGTCGAGCAGCGTGATCGGTTCGTTCCGTTGCAGCCGGGCGTGAGCCATGCGGCGCAGGTCGTTGTACAGGAGCGAAAACAAATCATCCGCCGGATCAGCACCGCCGTTCTCAGTGCTCTTAGGCGACATCGCACCAATCATACCAACCCACGGTAAGAGAGGAAATATGTGGGAACCTTGGCGCAGACTGACTATAGCCGCCAACCGCGAAGGAACGGGATATCCCCTTCCACGAAATCCATTTCGGAAAGCCGTTCGGCCGCCTCCCAACGCATTTCGTGGAAAATCAGGTTCCGCGGCTCGCCCACAAACGCCCCGACACGGAAGAAAAACAGTTCGATAGGGGTCTTTCCAGGGTAGGTGAACTGATAGCGAAGGATCTCTTCCGCACGAGTTTCACGGATGCCGAGTTCCTCTTCCAGTTCGCGGGTCAACGCCTGTTGTGGCGTTTCGCCCGGTTCCACCTTGCCGCCGGGGAATTCCCACTTCAATGGGTGCGATTGCTGCGGAGTCCTTTGCCCAATCAGTACCTTCCCTTCCCGCTCAATAATCGCCGCCACCACCTGAACCATGCCAACATTGGAGCATGTATCCGCCGCTTCTGCTCGATCACTTTCAGAATCCGCGCAATGTGGGTGAGTTGGAAAGTCCTGCCAGTACGGTTGAAGTATCGAATCCGGCTTGCGGCGATATTATGCGGCTATCGGTGCGATGGGAAAACGGCTCAATTGCGGAAGTCCGATACAAAGTGCGCGGCTGCACGGCATCCATCGCGGCAGGATCGGCCTTGACCGAATGGCTCACCGGAAAATCATGTGCCGAAGTAGCGGCCTTTGCGCCGACGATCATCGAAGCGGCGTTGGGCGGATTACCCAACGAATCGAAACACGCCGCGGTGCTCTGCGTCGATACTGTCCGCCAATTGCTAAGGGAATGCGTGTAGGGCTACAGCCGCTCTGCCCGCAGAAGTTCAATTTCCTCCTGCATGCTCCCGAGCGCCGCCCCGCATTCCTGAAACTCGCCCGCCGAAGCCTCAATCTCGACTCGCCTCATTAACCCGGCCACTCGATTGGCCCCGACGTTCACGCAAGCGCCCTTACAATAATGCGCCAGCCGGACACACTGCCCGGCATCCTCATCGCGAATCGCCTCCGCCAGCTTGCCCAACTGGTTCGACGTGTCCTGAATTAGGGCTTGGAGGATCTCGCGCATGAGATCCGGATCATCCATGGTGATTTCTCGAAGCTGGTCCCTGTCCAGGATGGTTGTGGTATCGGTAATCTGCACACTTCAATTTTCTCGGGTTGACGCCCGCTGGACCATCCGAGAAACGCATGACCCTCGGTCTTAATCCGCCTTAGAGCTCTTGGCCACACCAAATTGGAAGGAGGTCCGAATCGCCTGCAGTTGCGGGTTTAGTTCGGCGCTGACCATAAAACCGGGCGCCGCGGGAGTGCCGAATCTCATGTCGATTATGTCCACTTGCTTGAAGCCCTCGGGTTCAGGCACCGGCAACACGCGCCACAAAGGGAACTGCGAAAAGCGGATGAATTCCTGGAATGCGGCCGTCCGGCGAGCCGCTTCGAAGGCCGGGTTGGGTTCGGGCTTCTGGTAAACGGCGGCTCGCGACGGATCGAACTCGCCAGCCAGGTCGACATCGTCCACCGCATAGAAGCTGCGCGTTTCCACGACACCCCGCCACCGCAGAGGATTGGCGAAGCCCGGGATCGCGATCACTCGCAGTGGCGCGGCATCCCCGTAAATCCGCGAATCCAGAGTCGCGACTGCGCGCGCATGCAGCACGCCGCGTCCGCAATTGTAGACCAGCACGAAAAGCAGTGCGAGGATCGCCGAAGCGCGCCCATAGTGTTTCGGGCGGATCGACCCGGAGGTGATTTCGGAGCCGACCAGCTTTGCCAGGAACGGCGCCAGGAGTCCCAGTATGAGCGCCGCCCAGATCCACAAATCGACAACGCCAGTAATGTCCAAACGAAGCCATTCCGCCGAAAAGGGCAGGAGCAGGCGGATCCCATAGACATTAGTCCAATCCAGTAACAGGTGCGACGCGATCCCGACTATGGCGGCGGCGATCGCTCCCAGCCAGTGAATTGGCTTTGTTCCTACAAAACGCACCAGCGCGGCAACAACCACCGCTAGCAACGGCATTGCCACCAGGGAATGGGTCCAATGCCGGTGATAGTGCAGATAGTTTAATGTTCCGCCCAGCCAACTGGCCACATCGATATCCGGCGCATTGGCAGCCAGCAACAGGATCGGGGTGGCGCGCGGTGTCCAGCGGTTCAATCCCGCGCGGCTCAGGAACAGGCCTACCGCGGTATGCGTGAAATTGTCCATGGGGGTGAGTACATTGTAGAACCGCCGCCATCCGGTGGGCAGGGGAATGCAGTCCGGAATGGCGGCGGCGGGGAGGTTTAAGCAGCGGGGCGGTGCCGTATGGTGACACCGAAGTATTCGTCGAGGGGATAAAGCGCGTAGGGCCTCAACTCGGCGAAAATCCGGCCGAGTTTCTCTTCTATCTTATAAATAGCGTGGAAGAACGTTCCACGATCCATCTTCAACTGGCGGCAGCAGAGTTTCCAGTCCGCGCCCAGCAAGAAGTGATATCGAAAGATTCGATGTTCGTATTCCGATAGAGCGCGACGGCTCACCAGATCGAAATCGCACATGAACTCTTCGCGTTTCCGCGAATACGTCCACAGGCGTTCCGCCCCGGGTATGAAGTCCAGCGACACCGCGCCGGTGCGCTCGCTCAGTGCATCGCACTCGCGAAAGCGGTTGTAACACGCTCGGAAGATAGCCCGCAGAACACAATTGCATGGCGCCTCCTGCGTCTTGCGAATCATTCGGGTACCCTGGCCGTGGCACCAGGTACATGAGGCTTTAGCCAAACCGATTGTATTGGATCGATTCCACTGCATTTCTGAAATTTGTCCTCCCGGCCGTGCCCTTGAAATCGGACATGGCCGTTGGTAGCAACCTCCTTGACTCTAAGCCCTGGTAGGAAATCGTCAAGTATTTCATACCATTAATTCTTTTTATTCTAGAATTTCCTATTGCCGACAAACAAATTCTGGCCATTCTTTAGAGCATGTTTGAGATGTCGACGGTCTGATTTTGGCTTCCAACTTTAAATTGCAACAAAGAAGGGAGGTACGGGATTCTAGTACGACCTATTTCAAAAAGAAATAGCCCGAACGGTCTATGCTCGACTTCCAGGAACTCCATCGGCGGCTCACATCCCTGTTATTGGAACGGGTCCGCAAGGGGGAACTCACCGAACGTGGACTGTCGCGCATCACACGAGTTTCTCAGCCACACATTCACAATGTACTCAAAGGCAAACGCTTTTTCTCGACCTTGACCGCCGATTCCGTTCTCCGCGAACTTCATCTGGACGTAGTAGATCTCTTACATCCTCGTGAAATCCTGGAATGGGAGCAACGCCAATAGTCGACCTACGGCATTCTGCATGCTGTTCTATTCTGGAATGGTGAGGCGAACTGCCAGCAATAAAACTGCGGAATCCCGCTTGAAGCTTCTTGCCGAGAGCATTGAGGCGCTGGCAACCAAGGACGAAGCAGTCATGCGCCACGCCCGCGACATTGTGGCGCTGCGCCGGTCTGCCGCGAGCGAGCTGTATTCGTGCTGCTGGGAATTTGTAAACTCCTTGAACGCGCTGCTCCGCTCCAACGAAGTCAGCCTCGACCCGCCCGATTTTCCACCGGACGCCTTCCAGGAGCACATCTCCAACCTGATTCAGATTAATGTTCGCGGCCGCATACTGAGGGTGGAATTCGAAGCCACAGCGGAGCTGGTCTCCACCGAAGACTTCCGCGTCCCTTACACTCTGCAAGGCTACGTCCGAGCCTTCAACCAGGCGCTGCTCGACAAGGATCTGATCGAAGAGCAATGCATCTTCTACACCGTCGAAAAGGAACAAAGGCTCTGGCGATTCTTCGACGCCCGAACCTACCGCTCAGGTCCCTTCGATCAGGACTATCTGATCTCGGTAATGGAACAATTGCTGTAGAACCGTCCTTAATGCGTCATGGCGTACACGATATAGTTGATGCCGTAGCGGTATGCCAGGCGCGTCATGGCTTCCGGATAGTAAGGGATGTCAGCGAACTCCCAGGCATCTCCCACGTCGGTGTTATAGTTCACCGCTACCACCATTCGGTTGGAATCGTCGTACATGGCGCGCCAGGCGGGCTTGGTGCCGGGCGGCTGAACCACCGTCACCGTGCCGTCGTAGCCGCGCCTGAGGTGTCGTGAACCTGGAATGAAGGTCAGGTCTTTGGGCTCGATATCGTATACCAGGTGCATCACCGAATCGGACGGCTGCAGATCGGTGATCGGCTTGTTGGGAAACACGCGGTTCATGGTCTGGCGGAAGATCTCCCACGCTTGCTCTTCCCACATATCGTCCACCACCAGGTAACCGCCGCGCAGCAGGTACTCGCGTAAGCGGGCCGTTTCCGCGTCGCTCAGATCCCACCAGCCGGTTTGCGTGGCATAGATCCAGGGATAGTCGAACAGCTTCGGGTCGGTAAGCCGCAGATGGCGCGGATCGCCTGTATCGATGCGGGTGAGCCGGCCGATCCCGAGGGTGAAGTGATTGTCTGCCGCGGGCCAATCCACCAGCCACCAACCCGAGCCTTGGCCGTCGCGCGATGAGAAGCCGAAACGCCTGTGGAACTGCGGCAAATCGGTGTACTCCGTGCGGATGAAATGAAATTCGGCCTCGCGCGCCGGCATGAGCTCCTCCTCATCGTTGCGCTGCGCAATCCCTCCGAATCTCTGCGCCAGGCCGGCGGCCGCGATGGTCAACAGCGCTCCCAGCGCCACGTACACACGTGACATGCTGCCTCTATCTTAGGACTTTGGCGGATCGGGTGGCTGAGGCACTTCCCAATGTTCTACAATCATGCCGGACTCATCCAGTCGAAAGATTTTGACGCTCGTGGGGCGATGGACCACCACATAGTTCCCCTCAGCGATTACCTGCTGGACGTCCGCGCTTTGATCGAGCGCCGTCACCGTACGCTTGTTGCGCTCCAGCGGATCTTCGAGGGCAGTCTTGATCACTGCCTGCGCGGCGCCCGTACGCGCCGCCATTACGCCTTCCACCTCATCCGTGGTCACGGCGTGGCCGCCCTGCACTTTGGCACGCGCACAGGCTTCGTCCAGCACGTCGATAGCCCGCTCGGGCAATTGGCTAAGAGTGGGAAAGTACCGCGTGGCGCGCATCACCGCTGGAATCACATCGTCGCGGATCGATATGCCATGAAATTCTTCGTAGCGATCCTTTAATCCATTCAAGACGGCCTCCGTTTCCGCCTGGGACAGCGGGGAAACCTCCAATGGATGGAAGTATTGCGCTAGAGAACTTCGGCGAAATCCTTCGGCCGTACCGGTGCCGATCACGCGTGCGCCGCGAAAGAGCAACGGCACCACCACGTGATTGGCATCAGGGCAATCGAAGAGTCCCTCCACGCAGAGGATCGTGGAGGCGCCGACCGTACGTTCGAGATGCCCCAAGGGGTGCCCGCGCTTCCAGGCCAGTTGAGTGGCGTCGATGCTCAGAAGGGTGTGGCCCTGAAGGAACTGCGGCGTCAGATTATCACTGATCCGCTGGGCCAGTCCAGTCACGATCGCCGACTTTCCCACGCCCGGTTCGCCAATCAGGGCCGGGCATCTGCGTGTCCGGCGGGCGAGGATCGCGATTAAGAACTCCATCTCCCGCTCGCGCCCCACCGGCGGATCGAGCCCATTCTGCTCGGCTATGAGGGTCAGATTGCGGGTTGGCGGTAGAGGCACTGGAGAAGGTGGAGGCGGAGGCGGAGGATGGGCTTCGCCAGTCTGCTGGTTCGCTTCCTCCCGCAGGCGTTCCTGCGAAATGCCATTCTCGCGCAGCACCTGCGCCGTGAAGGACTCTTCCACTCGCAGCATTCCTAGTAGAAGATGCTCGGGACCGATGTGCTGATGGTGGAGCAGCGCCGCTTCCTCGGCAGCGTACGTGAGGACCCGCTTCGCCTCCTCGCTTACAGGAACATCGATGGATGTGGAAAAGGAGGGCTGCGCCGGGCGGTGCTGTTCGATGCGCTCACGGATCGGTTCCAACTGCTTAGCCGACCCGGCCAGGCGCGTCGCCATGTCGATGTCCGCGCGCAAGACTCCCAGTAGCAGATGTTCGGCTTCGATCTGCGGGCTACCCAGTTGGCTGGCCGCGGACCGGGCGAAGAAGACCGTCTGGCGGGCCTTCACCGTGTACCGTTCGAACATGGTTATAGCGTAGCGCAGGCAATTTGCCTGAGCGCCGACGCTACATCAGCGCCATGACAGCGTAGCCGGTGGCAGCGGAGGAGATCCACTGATCGTGACCGAAGGGAAAGCCGCTTTCGAAGTAGGGCTGGAATTTCACCGCGCGACTGCGCACAAACCACGATCCGTCTTCCCACTGCGTGTCCAGCAGGAACTTCGCGCCGCGTTGATACACCGGATCGGAGGGTTGCACTAAACCCGCCTCGCGCAGCGCCCAGAGGCTCTGGCCCGTGGCATACGCGTCGCTGGGCAGACTCGGATTCTGGCCCCATCCGCCATCCTTACGTTGCGTGCCGACCAGAGCCGCGGCGGCCGCCTTCACCCGATCGTCCCCCGCGCTCAACCAATGTAGCGCGAGCATGCGCATCGCAAGATCGTCATTGGTCACCGGCTTTGCCGCCAGTAGCCATGCCTTCGACCGCGCGATCCTCTGGTCGAATTCCGCCTTGCGCGCCGGCGGGCAGTACACCTGCATGACACGCGCTGCGATCGCCACACGGCCGATCGTGCCTTCCTGAATGGGCGATCGCGAAGCGCCGTCCACTTTCCAGGTTCCATCGCGCAACTGCGCCCCAGCCACATAGATGGCCAGCGAATCGGTCAGCGTGTTCGCCTTGTACCCGGCAGCATGCAGCGTAAAAAGCTCGAACGCCGGTGGGTCGGCGAATCCGCCGCCCTCATTGCGCTGGAGCAGCGATTCCATTGCGCGCGTCGCTTCCGACTCCATCATCTTGACGTGCTCATGACCCGCCGCGGCATCCACGGGGACTCCCGCCGATTGCGCGGCGGCGAACGCCATGGCAGCCATCGGCTGATTATGGCAGCCCACACAGCCACTCCGTTTGAAGAACTCGGTGCTGGTTTTCTGCAGCAGTGCCAACCCGGCTTGCGCAGCTTGCACTCGATTTCGCGTCGAACTCAGGCTGTGGCTCGGCGGCGTAAAAGGTTCCCCGGGCTTCGCGCCCGCGGCCGTCAGCGCTGCGATCACGGGGCGGCTGCCAAATTTATTAGCCCAATCGAGCGCCGTTTCGCCCGTGATGCTTTTGACATTGACCTCAGCGCCGGCCTTGAGCAGCACCTTCACCACGTCCAGATCCTGATGCTCGGAGGCGACTGAGAACATCAGAGTCGTCATACTGCGACCGTCCTTCGCATTCACCTTGGCGCCGGCGTCCAACAGGGCCTGAATGACGGGGACATTGCAATACGCAGCCGCCTGCATCAGCGGCGTCAGACCGGTCATGGCGATTTTGCCGAACTTCACTTGCCCGCCGAATTGATTGGCGGCGTTGACATCCGCGCCCTTAGACAACAGAAACTGGACCGCATCCAGATTGCATTTATTGGATGCCGACATTAGAGGAGTCCAGCCGCTGCTATCCGGCGTCGCCGGGTCTACTCCCTTTTCCACTAGCAGCCGAACCGTGTCCAGATCGCTGGCTTCCACCGCCGAGTACAGCGCGGTGCTGCCGCGCCCGTCCTTGGCCTTTACGTCCGCGCCCTTTCCAATCAGGTAATCCACATTCTCCACACAGCCATCGCAAGTGGCGGCCACCATTAAGGGCGTGCGACCGGTCTTGCTTTGCGCGTTGACATCCGCGCCCTTCTCCACCAGCAGGCGGGTCTTTCGCGGATCGTTGGCGGCGCGCAGCAGCGCAGTGGCGCCAAACTGATTGCGCGCATTCACATCCGCGCCCGCATCCCGCAGCAGTTGGACCGCCTGGGCGCTGCCGAATACGGCTGCGTGCATCAGTAGCGTGTTGCCCCGCGGATCGCGCGAATTGACGTCGGCCCCCTTGGCCAGATTGGCCTTCAATGCGGGCAGATCGTCCATGCGGACGGCTTGGAACAGATCGTCAGGCGAGTTCTGCCCGCTCGCCGCGAGACAGAGCAGAACTACTGCCGCGAACTTCATACTCCGGGCGCGGCCTCGGCGATTTCACGGCTCACGTCAGTGAACTTCTCGAAGTTCTTGTTGAAGCGCCCTGCCAGGTCGCGGGCCGCTTTGTCATAGCCGGCCTTGTCCGCCCACATACCGCGCGCATCCAGGAAAGTTGCCGGGACGCCGGGACACGATTGCGGCACCAGCACTTTGAACACCGGGTGCGGCGTCATGGGGACGTCCTTCAGAGCGCCGGACAGGACGGCGTTCAGCATGGCGCGCGTGTAAGGCAGTTTCATGCGCTGGCCCACACCGAACGGCCCACCGGCCCAACCGGTGTTCACCAGCCAGCAGGCGGCCTGGTGGCGGCGAAGCTTTTCTCCCAGCAGCGAAGCATAAGTGGCGGGCGGACGCGGCAGGAAAGGCGCGCCGAAGCCTGCACTGAACGTGGCTTGCGGTTCCTTGCCCAGACCGCGCTCAGTGCCTGCCACCTTGGCGGTGTAACCGCTCAGGAAATGGTACATCGCCTGCTCGGGAGTGAGCCGTGCAATGGGCGGCAGGACGCCGAAGGCATCCGCCGTAAGAAAAATCACATTCGAAGGATGCCCACCAACGCTGGGAATCACCGCTCCATCGATGAAATTCAACGGGTAGGCCGCGCGCGTATTCTCGGTGACTTCGTCGGAATCGAAATCGAGCAGGCGCGTCTCCGAATCCATCGAGACATTCTCCAGCACCGTGCCGAAGCGGATGGCATTCCAAATCTGCGGCTCGTTTTCGCGGGAGAGACGGATGCACTTGGCATAGCAGCCGCCTTCGAAATTGAACACACCCGAATCGCTCCAGCCATGCTCGTCGTCGCCGATGAGGCGGCGCAGCGGGTCGGCCGAAAGCGTAGTCTTGCCGGTGCCTGAGAGGCCGAAGAAAAGCGCCACGTCGCCCGCATCTCCCACGTTTGCGGAACAATGCATCGGGAAAACGCCGCGATCGGGCAGCAGATAGTTCAGGATGGTGAAGGCCGATTTCTTCATTTCGCCGGCATAGCTGGTGCCGCAAATCAGCACGGCCCGCCGTTTGAAACTGATCACGATGCAGGTTTCCGAATTCGTGCCGTCCTCGGCCGGATTGGTCTGGAAGTCCGGAGCAAAGAGGATGGTGAACTCAGGGCGATGGTCGCCGGTCTGCTCGGGGTCGGGGCGGATAAAAAGCTGCCGCGCGAACAGGTTGTGCCAGGCAAGTTGGCTGATGACGCGAACCGGTAGAGTGTAGGCCGGATCGGCGCCCACGAAGCAGTCCTGCACGTACACGTCGTGGCCTTGCCAGAAAGTCATCATCCGGGAATAAATCTTCTCGAAGTGAGCCTCCGACATCGGCTGATTCACGGCGCCCCATTGCACATACGGGTCGGTGACCTCATCGCGGACGATGAACTTATCCTTGGGCGAGCGCCCTGTGAACTGCCCGGTACGGACCACGAAGGATCCGCCGCTGGCCAAGGTCCCTTCGCGGCGCTGGATGGCATGTTCCAGCAATTGCGCAGTGCCCAGATTCCAGTGGGCCGCATTGAGGTTGCGCAGTCCGTGCATTTCGAGTCCGTGCGAACTTGGACGGACACCGGCATTGATCGTTTTCGGCTCGGTAAGCATGATTTATCTACAGGGTACCCAGCGCCCTATCGTAATATAGTCTCATGAACCGGCGGGTCTGGGCAGGCAGGGCGGCGCTTTTCGTGGCATATCAGTATGCCCGCGCCCAGGTCATCGAGTACGTCTCGAACGGGATGAAATATCAAACACTGACTCGTTCCGGTGTCACCGTGATCTTCACTCACTTGCCGCAGCGCGTGCATGAGTACACTTCCATCCAGGCCGCCATTTCCAACGGGTCGGACTCGCCGTACGTGATCCGCCCGGAAGACTTCACCTACGTGCGGAACGACGGCGCCGTGGTGAAAGCGGTCTCCGCCACCACCGTGATCGACATGCTGATGCAGAAGGGCAACGGCGAGGACGTGAGAAAACTCGTGACCACCTACGAGGCCAGCGTTTATGGGAATCCGCACTTCAAGTCAAACAACGGATATGAAGCGCGGAGGCAGAACGCGCTCGCGATGAACGGGTCGAAATTGAGGGCTGCCACCGCAGCCAGCGCGATCGCCCTGGTGACTACAAAATTGAAATCCGGCGACACCACCGATGGAGCCATCTTCTTCGCGAGCGAAGGCAAGCCCCTGGTGGGAGGCAAAGTAGTAGTACGAACCAATACCGATACCTTCGAATTCAACCCGGAGCCGTAGGGAATCCGCCGCCCTACTTCAACGGGTAGCCGTGGATTAATTTGAAGGTTCTACCCCAGCGAGTCTTCGTGAAGAAGTGGGTAATCACATCGAAGATGTGGTCGATCCCGATATTGCCGTTCGTCAGATCGGCCGTGGGCGCTTCGAAAGACCAGTAGATCACCAGCGGCGTCCCCTCGATGTTCTCTCGCGGCACGAAGCCCCAATAGCGGCTGTCGTCCGAATCGTCGCGATTATCTCCCATCGCGAAAATAAAGCCCGGCGGCACTACCAGTTCACCGTTCACCACATGGTTCTCGATCATGTCGCGCGCGCGCTCCCGTAGCGGCGAGTTCGGCTCGGTGGGAAAATTGTCGCGGTACGTATCGATGTAGCTGGTGGCGTGCTTCACATAAGGTTCATCCACCGCGTGTCCGTTCAGGTAAAGCTGCTTATTCACCAGATGAATGTGGTCACCGGGCACGCCGATGGCGCGCTTCACGTAATCTTCCTTAATCTGCAACGGATACCGAAATACAATGATGTCGCCGCGCTTCACGTCGCGATACGGCAGCAGATGGCTCGAAAGTTTGCCGGGCGGCGCATACAGCAACTTGTCCACCAGCACGTGATCGCCGATCAGCAGCGAGTTCTCCATCGACGCGCTGGGAATCACGAAAGCCTGCACCAACGTGGTGGTGGCAAACAGCAGCAGGATGATGGTAACGGTCCACTCCGCGACAAAACCGCGATGCACATCGCGCGTGATTTCGTGATAGCGGCTCATCAGCCCGCTGACTCCGGACTGGGGAGTCGGTTCAGTTTGTTCTGTGGTCTCCACTTGCTACATTGTATCTAACGCAACGCGAGAACTTCGCATGGTCTGCTACAATCGCGAACATAGGGGGGTATGCTTGTCAAGAGCCACTCAGGAATCACCCCGAACCTTAGGCGTCCTTCGAGAGAGTTCCTTCTCCGAAGCCAGACTCGCCAATCGTTCCGTCAAAGACGAACTCCGCAATAATCTGATCTGTAAACTTCAGCGCGGGCGAAACGCTGTTTCCCGGCATCCTCGGCTACGACGACACGGTTGTGCCGCAGGTGGTCAACGCCGTTCTTTCCCGGCACAATTTCATTCTGCTGGGACTGCGCGGCCAGGCTAAGACGCGCCTCATCCGCGCGCTGACCTCGCTGCTCGACGAAACCACGCCCTACGTGGAGGGCTGCGAGATTCACGACAACCCGTACCATCCGATCTGCCGCCGCTGCCGCGATCTGGTCGCCACACAAGGCGACGCCACTCCCATCGCATGGCTGAACCGCGAGCAGCGCTACGTGGAAAAGCTGGCCACTCCCGACGTGACCATCGCCGATATGATCGGCGATATCGATCCCATCAAGGCCGCGCGCCGCGGCCAGGACATCTCCGACGAGCTCACCGTGCACTATGGGCTGCTGCCGCGCGCCAACCGCGGCATTTTCGCCATCAACGAACTGCCCGACCTGGCCGGCAAGATTCAGGTGGGCCTCTTCAACATCATGCAGGAGGGCGACGTCCAGATTAAGGGCTATCCCGGTGCGCCTGCCGCTCGATCTCGTGCTGGTCTTTACCGCCAATCCGGAAGACTATACGGCGCGCGGCAAGATCATCACGCCGCTCAAGGACCGCATCGGCAGCGAGATCCGGACGCACTACCCCGCCCTGCTGGAACAGGGAATCGCGATCACCGAGCAGGAAGCGTGGCTCGACCGGCCTTCGCCGATTGAGGTGCGAGTTCCCGACTACATCAGGGAAGTGGTGGAGCAGCTGGCGTTTCTGGCGCGCGAAGACAAGCGCGTCGACAAGCGCTCGGGCGTCTCCCAGCGTCTGCCGATTTCGGTGCTGGAAAATGTGGTTTCGAACGCCGAACGCCGCGCCCTGCGTGCCAGGGAAGATCGTCGCGGTGCCGCGCATCCTCGACATCTACTCTGCCCTGCCCGCCATCACCGGCAAGCTCGAACTGGAGTACGAAGGCGAACTGAAGGGCGGCGACACGGTGGCGCGCGAACTGATCCGCACCGCCGTGGGCAAGATTTACGACCGCTACTTCGAGGGCGCCAACGTGGCCCAGATCATCCAATGGTTCGATCTGGGCGGTTCGCTGAAACTGGATGAGACCGTGGATTCGGCCAAGATGGTGCAGCAACTCGGCGGCATTCAGGGGCTGATGGAGAAGATGAAGGCGTTGGGACTGACGGCCAACGAACCGGATGCCGTGCGCGCCTCCGCCGCGGAATTCGTGCTGGAGGGCCTGTACGCCCACCGCCGCATCAGCCGCAACGAAGAGCGGGGTTTCGCCGCCGAAGAAAAGCGCCGCGAGCCGCGCGAAGAAGTCAAGGGCGAGCGGCCCAACTTTAGAAGGCAGTACAACTGATGACGCTGCGAATGGGTGAACTCAACGACACGAGTGCGCTCCCATGAAAACCATCCGCTATTCCAAATACACGGGCGAAGATCTCGGCATCGGCGCCGAGGAGCTTCTGCAGGCGCTCTCCGATTTCCTCCTCGAGAGCGGATTCAACACGCAGTACATGCCCTTCAGCGAGTGGAACCAGCAAACGCTCGAAGACCTCAAACGCGCCATTCAGGAAGCGCTGGAACAGGGCAAGCTCTTCGACGACGAAAGCATGCAGGAGATGATGGAGCGCCTGCAAACCATGTCGCCGGAGCAGATGGACAAGCTGCTCGAACGCCTGGTGCAGAAGATGGTGGACGAGGGCCAGATCACGATCGAAGAACCGGGCGATCCCAAGGCCGGGCAAGGCGGGGTGGGCAGCGGCAAAGATTCCAAGGTGCGTTTCGAGGTCACCGACAAATCGCTCGACTTCCTGGGCTTCAAGACTCTCAAAGATCTGCTGGGTTCGCTCGGCAAATCCAGCTTCGGGCGTCACGACACGCGCGATCTCGCCACCGGCATCGAGACTTCGGGCTCGTCCAAACAGTACGAGTTCGGCGACACGCTGAATCTCGACATCAGCGAGACGCTCTTTTCCGCCATCCGCCGCGAGGGCGCCAAGGTGCCGCTCGATATGGATTACTTCGGATCTGCACGTGCACCAGTGCGAGTATCAGAGCTCCTGCGCCACGGTGCTGATGCTGGATTGCAGCCACAGCATGATCCTGTACGGCGAGGACCGCTTCACGCCGGCCAAGAAGGTCGCGCTGGCGCTGGCGCACCTGATTCGCACGCAGTATCCCGGCGACAGCCTGCGCTGCGTGCTGTTCCACGACAGCGCCGAGGAACTGGCCGCTCAGCCAACTGGCGCGCGTGCAGGTGGGCCCGTACTACACCAACACGCGCGACGGCCTCATTCTGGCGCAGAAGCTGCTGACGCAGGAGCGAAAGGACATGCGCCAGATCATCATGATCACGGATGGCAAGCCGAGCTGCCTCACACTGGAAGACGGGCGCATGTACAAGAATGCTTTCGGCCTTGATCCGCTGGTGATCAGCCGGACTCTGGAAGAAGTGAATCGCTGCAAGAAGCAGGGCATCCTGATCAACACTTTCATGCTGGCCAGCGATTACGGCCTGGTGAATTTCGTCCAGAAGGTGACGGAGATCTGCCGCGGCAAGGCCTACTTCACCACGCCCTACACGCTCGGCCAATATCTGCTGATGGACTACATGAATCGCAAGACGCGGACCATCCATTGATCGCCGGCTGCTCAAAGTTATAATCCTTCTTTGACACCCAAAACAGCATTCCTCTTTCCCGGTCAGGGCTCGCAGGCCACGGGTATGGGCAAGGCGCTCGCTTCCAGCTCCGAAGCCGCCGAACTTGTGTGCGATGAGGCCGACGACGCTCTCGGCTTCTCCATCTCAAAGCTTTGTTTCGAGGGTCCCGACGAGCAGCTCAAACTGACGGAGAACACCCAGCCGGCCCTGGTGACCGTCTCGGCCGCCGTGCTCGCCGTGCTCACCGAACGCGGCATCACACCCGACTTCGTGGCGGGCCACAGCCTGGGCGAATATTCCGCGTTGATCGCCGCGGGTAGCCTGAAATTGGCGGCGGCGTCTTCGCCTGGTGCGCAATCGCGGGCGCTACATGCAGGAAGCCGTTCCAGCGGGCGTAGGCGCCATGGCGGCGCTTCTGAAACTGCCCGAGGGTAAGCTCGATGCCATCCTCGAAGAGGCGGCGCAGGGTGAAGTGGTCAGCGCCGCTAATTTCAATTCGCCCGATCAGGTGGTGATCGCAGGCCACACCGGCGCGGTGAATCGGGCGATTCCGCTCGCCAAGGCTGCCGGAGCGCGCCGCGCCGTTTTGCTGCCGGTAAGCGCACCATTCCATTGCTCGTTGATGAAGCCCGCGCAGGAGCGATTGCGGGCCGATCTCGACACTACCGAATTCCTCGATCTCGCGATACCGCTGGTGAACAACTGGCAGGCGAAGGAGATCCACGCCGGCGCGGAAGCCCGTGAAGGGCTGTTCCAACAGGTGCCCAATCCCGTCCGCTGGGTGGAGACCATCCGCTATCTGGCAGCACAGGGTGTCACGCGCTTCATCGAAGTAGGCGCAGGCGCCGTGCTCACCGGACTACTGCGGAATGTCGACCCATCGCTCTCAGGAATCGCCATCGGCGAGCCCACCGATTTCGACAAGCTGTAGCACGCCTGCGCTACCGAACCATCTGCGCGTAGGCCTGCTCTGCTTCCGGGTCGGAATCGTGCGGATGGGACAGATATATCCCGAGCCACCGCCGTGCCCGGCCCAGATCGCCGAGCTTACTGAAGACCTGTCCCAAGCCGCGAGCGCATCGCGGGAATTGCGGTTCCTTCTCGATGTGCAGGGCACACTCCTGCTCCATGTGGTCGAACACCTTCATCGAGTCGAGAGGCTCTACGCCGGGCGGCGGCTGCCGCATAAACACCACCGCCTGCGCATCGCTGTACACCAGTTTCCAGGCCGTCTGTCCCGGGTCCGCCAACGACGGCGCCAGCAGGTACACCAGGCCGTTCGTGTACTGAAAGGTGTTCATCACGATTACCTGCACGCCATAATCGTCCAGCAATTGCTGCGCGCTCCGGCCATCGCCCTCATCGTGGTTATAGAGGATGCGGGCGTAGTCCAGGAACACCGCTTCGCTCAGCGCTCGCCCATCGATGAAGACGGGCTCCTGCGGCCAAAGCCGCCACATCAGGTATCCGCCCTGCTCATAGGTGTTGAACATCGGCTGCGACACTCCGTGTGCCAGCAGGAAATCGGCCGCGCCCTTTGGGTAGCGCCAATCCGCCGCCCGCAGTTGGAAGAAATCGCCGCGCGCCATTCCTACCGCGAGACCGGTACCCAGCAGCACTACCGTCGCATAACGGGCCCAGCCCGGAACAGGCCGCGTCCACGTCACATATGTCGCAAGCAGGATGGGCGCTAGAAACCCGATCAGAAAAATGTTGCGTCCAGCGGTCATCGCCGCCGCCGCGAACGCGGCAAATAGCAGCCAGTCGGCGAGCCTTACCCGATTGCGAGCCCACACCAACACGCATGCCGCCCCCACCAGCAGTGCGCTGAACCACTGCGGCGGCCACAGCGACGGCGCCAGCCACTCCAGCAGCTTCGATTGCAGAAAGCTTCGCCGGTAATCCAGCAGCACGGGAAAAACGTGGAAGCCGTTCGGATTGAGTCCGGACACTGCCACGCACACGGCGCTCACCAACAGCAGCGTTCGATCGCGCCGCTGCAGCCAGCCTTCCGCCGCATAGCACGCCAGCACCACCCAGCCCAGAAAGAATCCGCCATGGCAGTTGGCCCACACCACGAAGACTGCCGGCAGCACCCATAGCCAGCGGCGCACCTCCAAGATTGCGACCGTCACCGCCAACAGCACGAACGTGAACAGAAATGGACGGTCCGATGTAAACTGCGACGCCACCATCGCCGCCAAAAATGCCGCCGCCAGTCCCCGATAGTGGCCGCCGCTGCGGCGGTATGCCAACCAGCCAGCGATCCCGCAAAAGATCGCCAGCATCGCCGCACGCCACAGCACCACTCCGCCGAAGCTGCCCACGCGGTACACAAGATACAACCACGCTTGTGCCAGCCACTCGTGCGTCAGGTTGAAATAGCGGGTCACCGATTCGCCTGCATACGCGTCGTGCGCGTGCGCCGTCGTGAAGGCGAATGGATCCGGCGCCGGTAGCGCGTGGCGCTCCACAATGTACTGGCCGGTCTTGAGATGCCACCAGAAGTCCGAATCGGCCACTTCGGGTGAGAACATTCCCAGCAGCACCACGGCCGCCAGCAGCACTTCCAGCTTTTTCACCACGCCAGTTCGTACTCCCCCACCACGCGCGAACCGCTCTGTTGCGGCAGGTCGGTGAAGTACACGGGATCGGCGGCCGACGGTGCGAATGCCTGTTGCACTAGCGCATAGAACTCCGTGCGCGGATTCAGCAGCCACACGATGCGTGACCCCGCCGGCACCGCTACGCGCAAGGGCGCAGCGCCATGTGAAAACGATTCCTGCCGGTTGCCCTTCCACATCGCCACCGCTGGGGGCGACGTGCGAATCCGCTTGTGGTCGAGCACAATCACGGGCACCGCGGGCGCATAATACGCAGCCTTACGCCATGTGGTCATGCCTTGTCCGAAGATCACGACGGTGTTGCCGGGACGCTCTGCGGCCAGCCGAAGCACTTGCCGCAGCGTATGATCGTCCGTCGCGAGCGTTTTCTCCACCGCCTCGCGCGACGTCAACTCCAGCCCGGTGTTCATGTCGGCCAGCATCTCTCCGACCGCCGTATTCTCGCCCTGGTAATACCATCCGCGGAAATTGAAAGCTGTCAGGTCTATCACCAGCACCGGCGCCAGCATCAGAACAAACAAGGCGAGTTTTGGATGAGTGTCGACCCGCGCGGTTGGCACTACCTTCAGCAACACTCCCGCCGCCAGCGCCAACGGCGGCGCCCACAACACCAGGTACCACCCGTAGTGAAACCAGACAATCCACGCCATCAGTAGCGTCGCCGCCGCGATGATCAGCGAATGCAGGCGCGAAATCGATACGTCGCGACCTTTCAGCATTCGATTTTCGACATACCCGGCGAGCAACCACGCCAGCGGCCACACCAGCAGGAACCAGCCATCCCGAAACCAAACCACCCAAGCCGCCAGCAAGGTGGCTCCAACAATGATCAACGCATGCACCGATGAAATCGCGAGAACCGTATGCTGCACCGCCCTGTTCATCAGATAGCCGCCGAACAGCGCGATCACCGGCGCCATCGCCAGCACTTGTCCCGGATCTTCCACGTGCACCGACAAAGCAAAGAGGAACGGCGGCACGAACCAGAGCGCCAGAAATGCCAGTTGCTCCCAGGCAAGGCCCCATCGATCTTTTCGGCGCCATGCCAGCACCGCCGGCATCGCCCAGCCCAGCACACCGAAGCACGTCCAGACCATCAACCTCCAGAACGTGGCGTGCGCCTTGGCCTGCGTGGCGCCGAATAACTCAGAACTGACAGACGCCTGCTCCGACACATACTCCAGGTTAGTCCTGATGTAAGTAAGTGGACCGCCCGACGCGATCACGGTGGGCGCCAGCCATAGTAAGACGACGGCCGCCATTGCGCCCAGCGCGCCTGCCCGGACTTTCCAGGAAGCCGGAGCGCGCAGTGCGCTGACGGCCCACAACGGAAACAGCAGTGGACCGGTCTCCGGCCGGATTCCCGCGCCCACAGCCAGCACCACCGCACTCCAGATCACCCATCTCTTGTCGCCGCGCCATGCCCGCCAACATGACGCGGCAACCGCCAAAGAGATCACCGCCAATTGCATGCGCAGCGCCGACGCCACACCGGTCTGCCAGAACACCGGATGGAAGATCAGCAGGCACGCCGCGAAGAAGCCGGATAGGCCGCCGAACATGCGGTTGCCAAACAGGATCAGGATAGCCAGGGCCGCGATGCTGCCCGCAATTCCCAGCGCCAGCAGAATGTGCTCGGCGTGCCGGAAGCGCAGCAGGTACAACAGCCGCATTTCCATTACGAAGAGAGGATATCCGGGAGGCTGCGGTTGGCTGACCCGCACATCGAAATGTCCAATGGAATAGGCCATGTTGACGTCGTCGAAGGTCAGCAGTTGGCCGGGAGC
This sequence comes from uncultured Solibacteraceae bacterium, assembly GCA_963815475.1. Lineage (GTDB taxonomy): Bacteria > Acidobacteriota > Terriglobia > Bryobacterales > Bryobacteraceae > Sulfopaludibacter. The sequence continues at coordinate 7,805,465 of CAWFHD010000003.1, forward strand.
CATTGGCAAACGCGTCGCCAGCACCAAAGCGCTGAATGCCAGGATCAGAAGCCAGGCTTGGCGACGCCCCACTAATCCACCGCCACAGCCTTCTCAAACACCACGTCGACCATGCTTCCCTGGTGCAGATCCACTTCGCGGCCGCGTGTCAACAACACGGTGGCGAGTCCCACGCCGGCGCCCGCCCCGGCGCCGATTCCCGCGCCGGTCCAACTGCGATCCACTACGGCGCCAATAGCCGCGCCGCTGCCCGACATCACCGCGATCTTTTCGGCGTCCTTGCCCTTGCTGCCGCCCTGCTTGATTTCGCCCTCTTTGGCGTCCACCTTCTGCTCCGTTCCACCGGAGTCCACCGATTGCAGGCGCGGCGCGATGCGGATCACGCTGCCGCTCGGCAGCGTCATGGTCTCCAGACGAATCGCCAATTGGGCTTTGCCGCTAACGCGCCCGCTGCGCACCGAGCGGGTCACCACGCCTTGCACATAGCTTCCCACCGGCACCACCACGCGCCCTTCCGCCGCGATGGGAGTCGCGGTGGTCATGTACACGTAGTCGCCCTCTTTTGCCGTCCGGGTGCTCAAAGAGTTCACCATTCGCAGGCCCACGTGGGAGCCCTGCGGAATCTCCGACGCGGCGTACGCCGCGCTCCCCATCAGAACCAGAGCCGCTAGTCGCATGACGATCTCCTCTGCTCTATGCTATCGAAAAGGCGCCGCGGCATGCACCTTTACCGATGTTACTGGCCATCAGAATCGCGTTCATGAATGAAAACGGGCTTCATCGGTACTGTTCGAATACCAGAAGTACCAGATCAATAGCCTCTGTGCGGCATTGCATCGTGTTTGACGGCCATTTGAGTACGGGCTTACATTCGGGCTGAGGCCTGGAAGGAGCCGCGCTGGATGATTTATAGGCGGGCGACATATGCGCAACGAGCTCCCGCCGAGCTCGTTGCTTTCCGCGCCGCGCTCTGAAAGCGCTAACAGGCACTCCTGAATGACGGAAACGGGAGTTCCAAATTACGTATCCGCTTCCGCTTACGACTTAAATCAGATACCGCCATTGTTTTTACTCAATTTGCTTGCCTGTATAGGTTTCAGAAGGTATACTTTGCCGACAGTGGGTTATTCGGGCCACGAAGCCCGAATCCTCGAGGGAGGGGTTAGCATTGCGTAATCTACGTTTGATTTCTCTGATGTTCCTGCTGGGCGCTGCTAGCATTGGGGTGGCTTTTTCCCAGGCAGTGAATGGCACAATTGTCGGCACAGTTACCGACGCTTCCGGTGGTGTGGTTGTCAACGCGAAAGTAACGTTGACCGAAACCAACACCAAAATCGTTCACACGAAACTCACCAATGGATCTGGCGGATACGAGTTCCTCGAAACGCCTCCAGGCATCTATCAGGTCGAGGTGGAAATGGCCGGCTTCAAAAAAGAGGTCCGCGGGGGCATCGTCCTCGAAGCCAATACCAGTCCTCGCGTCGATATGCACCTGGAAGCCGGACAGATTACGCAAACGGTGGAAGTTACCGCCAGTGCGCCCGTCCTGCAGACCGAACGCGCCGACACCGGCCGCTCCATCGACGCACAGATGGTAGAAGAACTCCCGCTTGGAAACAACCGCAATTTCCAGAGTCTTCTTGACCTGGTTCCCGGCACTTCCGTCGAGACTTTTCAGCATTCGCAGTTCTTCAATGCCTCCAGTTCCACGCAGACCAACGTGAACGGCCAACCTCGTATGGGTAACAACTACCAGATCGAGGGCATCGATAACAACGAACGGACGGGCTTGCTGCAGATTCTGATTACCCCGGCCGAAGCCATTCAGACCGTCAGCATCTCCACTACGAATCACGATCCCGAACTGGGACGCGGAACCGGCGCAGTGACGAACGTGATGATCAAGTCCGGCACCAATGCCTTCCACGGATCCGGATACGAGTATCTGCAAAACAGCGCTTTCAACGCACGCTCGTTCTTCAACCCCTCCGTCGGGCACCTGGCGTATAACTACCTCGGCGGCAATATCGGCGGCCCCGTCCGGCACAACAAGGTCTTCTTCTTCGCAAATTATCTGCGAACCATGGACCACGAGGCCAACACCAACCAGGAAAACATTCCCGACAATCCATTCCGCACAGGCGACCTGAGCGGTGACCCCACTCACCAGGTTTACGACCCGCTCACCGGCACCCAGGACGGATCGGGACAGAACCGCGATCCGTTCCCCGGCAACATCATTCCCGCCAGCCGCATCAATCCGATCTCGGCTAAGATTCTGAGCTACCTCCCTTCAACGAACGAGAATTTCGTAGCAACGTCGCAGACCAACGATTACTTCGCGCTGCTCCCCGCCCAGAAGACCAACAACCAGATCGACTCCAAGGTCGACTGGAATCTCTCGGACAAGGATCGCGTCAGCGGCCGCTTTAGTTTTGGCCGGCCCGTGACCTACCAGGCTCCGATTTTCGGAATCGCCGGCGGTCCCGCCCAAGGCGCTTTTGAAGGAACCGGCTCCCAGAAAACCTATAGCGCCGGCCTGAATTACAACCGAACGGTTACCCCGACCTTGCTCACCGAATTGCGGGTTGGTGTCGCGCACTATCACAATGAAGCGCAGCAGTCGGACTACGGCGTCAACGATGCAACCAACCTCGGTATCCCCGGAGTCAACCTCGGACCATTTACCAGCGGCTTCCCCGGCATCACCATCAACGGCTATTCCAGCCCGCTGTTCGGATACTCGGCCAGCCTGCCTTGGGTTCGCGCCGAAATGAATCTCGACACCGTGAATTCCTGGACTAAAGTCTGGCGGAATCACACCATCAAGTGGGGCGTCGACGTCCGCCGCATCCACGACGACTTGCTCCAGGATCAGACCTACGGGCCGCGCGGCGTGTTCACGTTCGGCACTCTGCAGACCGCCAAACAGACCTGCACCACTGTCCCTGCCAGCGGGCCGCCTTCGGGATGCACCGGTACCACCACCGGCCTCGCCAACGAAATGGCCAGCTTTCTTCTGGACGTTCCCACCTCGGAACAACGCGACGTGAATACTTACTTCCCGGCGCTCCGCACCTGGCAGGTCTTCTCTTACCTCGCCGATAACTGGCAGGTATCGCCCAAGCTCACCCTGAACCTGGGCGTGCGTTGGGAATTCTACAAGCCGCCAACACCGGCTTTCCCGGGCGGATTCTCCAACTACGATATCTCCAACAACACCCTGGTAATTGCCGGCGTCGGCAACAATCCGCTCAACATGGGAGTGCAGGCGCGGTATAAGTACTTTGCGCCACGGCTCGGCGTCGCTTACAGGCTCTCCGATAAGACAGTCATCCGCTCGGGCTTCGGTATGAGCTACACGCCATTCCCGGATAACTCGTGGGGCTATAACTTCCCCGTCCGCTCGAATAACTCCTACGTCGCTTTGTCGGGATCGGATAACTACTCTACGGCGCAACTGCCGAACGGCCTCGCACCGACATGGACTAACGGCCTCCCCGCCCCAGATCCGGTCGTGATTCCCTCCAACGGAATCATTACCAACGTGAATCCCACGACCGCTCAGCTTTACATCCCGCTGAACTATCGCAATGGCTATATCGAGACCTGGAACATCGCGGTCCAACGCCAACTGCCGTACAACTTGAATTTGGATGTGGCTTATGTTGGGAGCCACGGTGTCGATACACCGGCCAACGTGAACCTCAACGCCGGACAGTTGATCGGCGCGGGCAGCAATGGCCAGCCGTTCTTCGCCAAGTATGGAACCACCGCTTCGGTCAACCAGCTCTTCCAGGGATACTCATCGACGTTTAACTCCCTGCAGGTGAAATTCGACCGCCGGTTCAGTTCCGGTTTCCGAATGACCACGGCGTTCACCTGGCAGAAGGCCATGGACTTCCAGAGCGGCGATGACGGCGGACTCGATTTCTACGCCGGACAGGGCATCGGCAGCAATTATGCGCGCGCCGATTTCGATCGCACCCTGAATTACATTCAGAGCTACCTTTACGAACTGCCGTTCGGCAAGGGCAAGCCCTTCTTCACCAATAGTGTCGTAGGTAAGGTTATTGGCGGCTGGCAACTCTCGGGAGTCCTGTCGCTTCGCACCGGCACTCCGCTCACCTTCACGGGAAGCAACACGCTGACTCTCGGGAGCGGCGGCACCACCACCCTCAACCAGGTGGCGCCGATCACGACCTTCGGTGGAATCAACGTCAATAACCCGTGGTTCAGCACCTCCAGCCTAGCGCAGACCGGGATCTCCAACGTTCAAGGCAGCACCGGCCGCAACATTTATAGTGGTCCCGGACTGTTCGCGCTGAACGCAGCGCTGACGCGGACCATCGCGTACAAAGAGCGGCTCCGACTGCAGCTTCGCCTGGAAACGTTCAATGCCACGAATACGGCACAGTTCTCGAATCCCAACACCGGCTTCGGGAGCAATTTCGGATTCGTCACCGGCACTATCGGTTCAGGCACAGGCGTCAACGGCACCGGCGGAGGCCGGGCAGTCCAGTTGGGCGCCAAGGTTTCGTTCTAAACCGTAGTACATCCTAAGACTTGAGGCCAGCGAGTAAAACCGCTGGCCTTTTTTATTCCGGTGAACAGACATGCTAGGACGGCTGTACTACGGCAGCCCGCACAGTGAGGAGGGGATACCCCCATCAGGGCAGGCTGTGGGGAGTAGCATTGTGCTATATTCATCACAAATCCATCGGAGAATGGATCGGAAATAAAGTTCCATTTTATTAGGGAACTGGGGATCTGACTCGAAATGTGTGGGATTGCGGGCTTTACCCGCCTGAATAAGGGTTTGCGCCGGGGTGTGGCGCATCGAATCACCGAAACGCTGTACCATCGCGGTCCCGACCAGCAGGGGATTTTCGAGGGCAGCGAAGCTACGCTCTGTGCGGTGCGCCTGAAGATCATCGATCTTGGCGGCGGCGACCAGCCATTTGCCAGCGACGATGCCGACTCCGTCATCGCCTTCAATGGCGAGATCTATAACCACCTGGAAATCCGCGCGGAGCTGGCGGCTTTAGGCCACAAATTCCGCAGCCATTGCGATACAGAAACGGTTTTGCGGGCGTTCCTGCAGTGGGATATGGCCGCCTTTTCCCGTATGCGCGGCATGTTCGCTGCCGCCATCTGGACCGAGTCGCGAAAGCGCCTGCTGCTGGTGCGCGACCGCATGGGCATCAAGCCGCTCTACTATTACCGTCACGGCGACGACATCTATTTCGGTAGTGAGCTGAAGGCAATCCTGGAGCATCCAGAGACGCCCCGCTTGCTGGATGTGGAAGCGTTAGACTCCTATCTTTCGGTCAACTACGTTCCCGGGCCGGACACCCTGATGGCTGGCATACACAAGGTGCCGGCAGGGCCACTTCCTGGAATGGCGGCACGGCAAAACGTGGATGGAACCATGGTGGACCGCGCCCAATGGTGACGCGCAGCAGTGGACCTTCGAGGGCGCGAAGGAACGGCTGGACAGCTTGCTGCGGGATTCGGTGCGCGAGCACCTGGTGTCTGACGTTCCGTTGGGAGTTTGGGCGTCGGGCGGCCTCGATTCCTCGGCGGTGCTCCACTACGCGGCGGAACAGACTTCGGGGCGGCTGAAGACCTTTTCCGTTTCCTTCCAGGGCAGAAGCTTTGACGAGAGCCGCTACTTCCGGGAAATCGCGCAGGTCTACGGCACCGACCACCACGAGTTCGACCTGCAGCCGGAGCTGGAGCTGCAGAGTGCGATCGAGGATTTCGCCTACTACTCCGACGAGCCAAGCGCCGACGCCGGCGCCCTTCCCGTTTGGTATCTCTCGCGCATGAGCCGTCGTCACGTAACGGTGGCGCTTTCGGGCGAAGGCGCCGACGAGTTGTTCGGCGGTTACCTGACGTATCAGGCCGACCGGATGGCTCGACCCTTCCGCAGGATTCCCGGTGGGCTGCGCCGACTGATGAGTTCCGCTCTGGAACGCTACTTGCCGGTGTCCGACGACAAGATCAGCCTGGAGTACAAGCTGAAGCGGTGGATGGAGGGAAGCTGGCTCGATCCCGACGAAGCTCACTTCTTCTGGAACGGCTCCTTTTCACCGGCGCAGCGCGAGCGCATCCGGCCGGGGTCGAACGGCGACCGATTGCGCAAGCTGGTGGACCGGTTGGGCATCGATGCCAGCAGCGTGGCGGAGCGGTACATGCGAGTGGACCAGAATTACTACCTGCCGGATGACATCCTGTACAAGACCGACCGAATGAGTATGGCGCACTCGCTGGAGGTGCGCCGCCGTTCCTGGATCACCGCATTGTGGAGTTCGCCGCTGGGCTGCCTCAGCGGCTGAAGATCCGCGGTGGCAAGCAGAAAGTTCTGCTACGCGAGTTGATGCGCGGCAAGCTGCCTCGAAGCGTGCTGCAGCGCAAGAAGACCGGATTTGACATTCCGACTCACGACTGGTTCCGGGGTCCGCTGCGTGGGTTGTTGATGGACACGCTCACAACTGAGGCGATTGAGCGGACGCACATTTTCGACGCGCGCGAGATCCATGCGATGATCGAAGATCACATGGAACGGCGAATCAACATCGGCTATCATCTGTGGGGACTGCTGACGCTATTCCTGTGGATCAAGCGCTGGAAAGTAGATGTACAACCGCAGGTAGAACTGAAACATGGGGCTCCGGCACCGGTGCTGGCAATCCGTTAGGGATGAACCGAATTAAACGCGCCCGGCCAAAGCAAGTACGCTGTGAGAGTTGCGGCGAAAAGGTGCCGATGTACGACACGATTCACTACGGCTTGGCGGAAGGCTCTTTCCGGGTTCTCTGCACGCGCTGCTTCAATGACGAGGTCGCCCGAGCCGAAGGTTTGCCTGGATTCGCGCACGTCACGTTTGAGCCGGTGCGCATCGCCGGCTGCGATGGAAGCGTGCATGAATTTCACTTTCAAACGAGGCTCTGCCCGCCAAACATAGTGCTTGATGGGTTCGAAATTCACGACGGGCGGCGGGTAGGTTACGAATTCCAGACCATAGGCGATACCGAAGACGATCTACTCGTCCTCCTGGGGCGATTGATCGAGAAGATCCGGCGCGCACTAGCTTTGAAGGATCTGGTGTACGGCTCCCAAGGGACGCGCATAGGAGACCGGGGCCTGGTACGCGGCAGAATTGAGTGGGACCCGGACTCGGGCGGCGCGCTTCCCATGTTGACGATCGACGGCCAGCCGATCACATGGGAAGAGTTCGGAAGGATGCTCATGACCTTCGAGGGCTGGCAGTTCAAACTGACAATCCACGACCTGAGCGAAGAAGTCTGACCTTCGCCGGCGACACCCCTAACCGACCCGTTTGGCTTTGAATGCGGCGCCGTGTTTCGCGCCTTCGCGTGTCCTGGTGCCGGTCATCTGGTCGCCGTCGACCGTGACTTGCCAGGAGAAGCTCGCGGTCGCCTTCTTGCCTGACTGTATGGTGGTGAAGGTCAGGGTGTTGCCGTCGAGCTTCGCGTTTTGAATGATCTGCTGACGCGGTTTCTTCTTGCCCGGCAGCAAGACCACGCCAGTCACCTGACCGCTTTGGCTCTTCAATGACAGCGTGAAGGTGTTGTTCGGAGTGGGCACCGTCTTGTTGCCGCGCGCGGATACTTCGGCGTTCCATTGCCCGTCGAGCCCTGCCGCGGAAGCAGCCAGGATGCAGGCCAAAAATGCGAATGCTAGTTTCATACCTGACCGGATAAACACGGCGCCGCGTGAAATGTCGTGGTGCTAGACGCCGAGGGCGTCGCGAAGGGCCTGTTTCATCACGCCGACCGGGGGATCCTGTCCTGTCCACAGCTGGAATCCGATCACGCCCTGATAGACCAGCATGGCGAGGCCATCGAGAACGGGCAGGCCCTGGCGGCGCGCGGCGGCAAGCAGGCGGGTCTCGGGCGGATTGAACACGGCGTCGGCCACCAGCAGATGGGGACTCGCACCGGAGAGATCGACGGGCGGCATGGCATCGACGTCGGGATAGAGGCCGATGGAAGTGGCGTTGACGAGGAGGTCGGCTTCCGCGGGGACGCGATAGACTCCCGTCCACGGCTGCCAGTCAATCGGGGCGTGGGTCTTGGCTTTCAAGTCGCGCACCATCGTCTCAGCCCGCCCGGGGGATCGATTGACCACCTGAATGTGCGAGATACCGGCCAGGGCGAGTTCGGTGACGATCGCGCGAGCGGCTCCGCCGGCTCCCAGAACAATCGCGCGACGGCCCTTGGGGTCGACCCCGGCATCGAGGCGGACACCGCGCAGGAAGCCCTTGCCATCGGTGTTTTCGCCGATGAAGCGGTCACCATCGCGGCGGACGGTGTTCACAGCGCCGATGACGGCGGCATCTGGCGCGATATCGTCAAGATGCGGGAGGACCGCGACCTTATGGGGGATCGTGAGGTTGAAGCCGCGCATACCGAAAGCGCGGGCGCCCCGGACGGCCTCGGCGAGACGGGTTGGCGCGACTTCGACGGTGAGGTATCGCCAATTGAGTCCCAGAGCTCGGAAGGCAGCTTCCTGCATCACGCCCGTGGGGTTCTCGGCGACCGGCTGGCCGAAGCAGGCGGTGAGTTCGGCTTTGAAGCTCGCAGGCATGGCGGCAGGATACCACGCCACATCGTAAATGGGGTCATTCTCCACGGAGGGCCTGGAGCGGGTCAATCCGCGTTCCGCGGCGCGCCGGGATGTAGATGGCGAGAGCAGCCGCGGCCAGCAGCGATAGCGGAATTGCGATGAACAAAGCAGGGTCGTGGAGCGTCACACCCCAAATCGCCGAGCGCATCAGGCGGGCGAGCCCGTACGCCGGGACCAGTCCGAGCATGAGGCCCACGACCGCGGTTCGCATGCCGCGACGCAGCAGCATTGCGAGAACGGTCGCGCGCTGCGCCCCCAGCGCCATCCGCACACCGATTTCGTGTTGCTGCTGCCCGACCACGTAAGACATCACCCCATACACGCCAATCGCCGAGAGCCCGAGAGCCACCAGTCCGAAGATGCCCATCAGCGCCGCCATATACGCGAAGACGAACGCCTCCTGGTAGATCAAACCGGCGAGCGTGCTGACATTGGTGATGGGTTGTTCGCGATCCACCGCGCGGACCGCGGCGCGGGCAGCCGTCGCCAGGCGCAGTGCATCTCCACTGGTGCGGATCCCGATATCCATCTCGCGGCGCGGGAACTGCTCGTAAGACATGTAGATGGTCGGCGTCGGGTCACCACTGAGGATGGTCTGCTGCACGTCGCCGACAATCCCGGCGATGACGAAACGCGGCCCGTCGGGCGGCCGCAGTTGAATGCGTCGACCGGGTTCGAGCGACCAGCGCTGGGCCATGCTTTGACTAATCACGGCGGCGCGCGTCGCTTCGAGGCTCGTCGACCCGCTCAGCAGCGGCACATTCAAAGCACGGAAGTAGTCGGCGCTCACTGCGCGCAATTGCACCGGCGAGGGTTTCTGCGTGCTGCCTTCCACGATGAACGGCACGGCATCCGACGTCCGGCTGAATGGCACAGCGCTCACCACGAAAGCGCTCCTGACTCCGGGGAGGACAGCGACACGATCCCGTGCGTCGCGATAAAACGCGGCGAGCATCGACGGCGTGCTGTATCGATTCTGGTTCAGCGAGACTCGAAGCGTCAGCAGGCCGTCGGGCTGGAATCGCGCGCCGCCTTCCACCAGCGAATGGAAACCACGGACCATGAGGCCGGCCCCCATCACCAGCACCACAGCCGCAGCCAATTCGGCCGCCACCAGCGCGGAGCGGAGCCGGGTGCGAACCCGCGAGCTACCGCCGCCGCGACCGCCCTCCTTGAGAGACTCGGTGAGGTCGGCGCGCGAGCAGTGCCACGCGGGCGCGAGACCCACGACCAATCCGCTGGCAACGGCGCAGGCGAGCGCGAAGCCAAGCGCGCGAAAGTTGAGTCCGATCTCGCGCCATCCCGGCATGTAGGTGCGCATTTCGGCAGGGATGCCCGACTTCAGCGCCGCAAGCCCCCAATGCGCCACCAGCAATCCAACGATGCTGCCGCCGATGCCCAGCACGAGGCTTTCCGTGACCAGTTGCCGCACGATACGGCTCCGCCCGGCGCCGAGCGCGGTTCGTAGCGCGACTTCCCGCCAGCGGCCGGTCGCGCGCGCAAACTGCAGCGAAGCGACGTTAGCACAGGCAAGCAGCAAAACGAAGATGGCCGCGCCGAGCAGCAGCGCTTCGAAGATCGGCACGTAGTCCCCGATCAGGAAGCGTTGATAAGTCCACGCGACAAAGCGACGGTCGCGATTCGTCTCCGAGTATGCCTGCTGTAGGCGCGCAGCGATGCCATCGAGCTCGGACGCCGCCTGTCGAACGGTGCGGCCATATTTGAGGCGTCCCATCGCCATCGCAGACAACGAGGCGCGATCGCCCAACGTGGCCTTCAGCGGAAGCCAGAGTTTGCGATTGATGCGCGGCAGAGTGAAGCCCGGCGGCATGACACCGATCACAGCGGTATTGAGACCGTCGATGCGAATGGTCGTGCCGATGATAGCGCGGCTGCCGCCAAAACGGCTGCGCCAGAGGTCGTCGCTGAGAAGGACCACGCGCTCCTCACCCGCAACGAAAGTGCGGCCAAGGACCGGCTGCGCCTGCGCGACCTGGAAGAAATTGGGCGCGACCTCCGCCGACTCGACGCGGAAAGGATCACCCCCGGCATCTACCAGATCGTGCGTGGAGTTCTGAAAAAGCGCCAGGCCATCGAACGAAGTGGCGGCGGCTCGGATGTCTTCCAGGTCGGCGGCTGAGGCTGGTCCGAAGAAGTGGGGCTGCCCGGGGAGCGCCTGCGCAACCACCACGATGCTCTTCAAATCCGGACCGGACATGGGACGCCACAACACTGTGTCGAACATGCTGAACAGCGCCGTAGTGCCGCCCACTCCGAGCGCCAGCGTGACGGCCGCTACGGAGGTGAATCCGGGACTGCGACGAAGCTGGCGCAGGCCATAGCGGATATCCTGCCAGAAGGTCTCCATCCAAACGAAGGTCCACAGGTCACGGCACATTTCGCGAATGTGAGTGGAGCTACCGAACTGGCGGCGAGCGGCGTTTCTGGCTTCGTGCGGCGACATGCCCTCAGCGCGGTACTTCTGCTCGCGCATGGCAATGTGAAACTGCATCTCGTCGTCGAGGTCGCGATCCAACCGGCGGCGCTTGAAAAGCGCCCGAAGCCGCAGTATCAAGCCGGCTGCATGATGCGCGAGATGGCCGCCGACATACGAGTCCAGCGCTCCGCTTCCTCGGCCAGTTGACGCCGGCCTGCGGCTGTCAGCTTGTAATACTTCGCGCGGCGATTGTTCTCCGACACTCCCCATTCCGATGCCAGAAGACCGCGCAACTCCAAACGATGCAGGGCCGGGTAGAGTGCCCCCTCCTCCACCCGCAGCACGTCGTCCGAGGTCTGATGGATGAACTCCACCACTGCGTATCCGTGCATCGGACCGCGGATCAGCGTCTTGAGAATCAGCATGTCCAGCGTCCCCTGCAGCAGATCGCCCGGACCTTTCGACTCCGCCATAAGTCATCTCCTTAATGCCGAGATCGTGCATCATCCCCGGCTGGTCTTCGTAAAGCAGGATCGCCTCGCCCCAACCTTCCCTGCGCATGCGGCGCACCCAGATCCACAGGAAAAGGAAGTCGGCGAAGTAGAACGGAAACAGAAAAGGAACGCGTGCGGCGGCCGCAATCATGAACGAAACGATGGGAACTACGATCCCCAGAATCACGATGTAGCTGCTGACAATCGCGATCATCGGCCTTTTGCCGGGAAAGTACGAGCAGGCAAACGGAAGCTGCTGCCAACTCGAGAACATCACCTCGAAGATGAAGAGCGAGCACAGCACCTGGAGCACTGTCATCAGCAGAGCCAGGCGCCAGCCGGTCGCGTAGACTGCCACCGGAACCAGGATGATGTAGATGGGCGCGATGGCGTAAGCGACGATGAATCGCTCCACGGCCGACATCCATTCCTTGCGGCCGAGACTCTCCGTGACGCGGAAGATCCAGTTCGCCTTGATCTCGGCGGGAATGGAGATAACGTGGCGGAAACCGTTCATCAGAATGACCGACGACGCCAGCGGCCAGAACAGCACCAGAAACTGCAGACCCTTCTGCGAATGGCGTGTGAGCAACCGGCCGTCGATGATCGAACTGTTCACCACCACCGCAATAGCGAAGCCGATGTATGCCATCCAGATGACCCGATGGGCGCGGCTGCGAACCAGCGTCTTCGCCATGAAATGCATGATGGCCTCACGTCTCGGCGTGCGTGCCAGCAGCCGAAGGATGCTCCATTGACGCATGCGCGGTCCTTCCAACGCGGAGGGCGATTCCAGCATCAGCCGTCGATAGCGCCGATAGCTGATGAGGTAGGTGGAGAGCGCCAGTAGAGTCGCGATTGCGGTAGCGGTCCACGCGCGCTGCGCCATGTCTTCGAGGAAGGGATCGCGCGCGCCCAGCAGCACTTCGTGGAGTCCGCCGAACCATACAGGTGGCAGCCAGGCGCCGAATTGCGGCAGGCGCTCGATCGTGTGCGCGGACCAGTCCTTCACCGACCAGCTATAGAGTGCGGCCAACATCATCACGCAGATGCCGGCGCCTTGGACATAGGCGGAGGCACGCGCGAAGAGCCGCCGGGGAGGATGTTGAGAAGCACTCCTTGCAGGGCCAGGATGGCCAAGAAAATGAAGTAGCAGGCTAGTCCCGCCGCGACAGCATGCGCCGCGAGATTGTCGACGTAGGATGGGTCGAGTTGCCAGCGGCCATGAAACACCAGCGGCACGATGACGCTGGGCAGCAGATTCATCGCAAGGATGAACGCCGAGGAGAACAGGGCCACCGCGCCGAATCGCGCGATGAAGATCTGACTCGACCGGATGGGATAGCCGGCCAGCGCCATATAATCGCGCGCGCTGGGAAAGAGCGACTGCCATTCGAAGAGCGCCAGCAGGCCGGTGACCGCGAAGACCAGCGTGAGGATGCCGAGTTCGTCGGCCAATCGCCCGGCGCGAAACGGGCCGGGCAGCGGCATGGCGGCGAGAGCGTCGTACTTGTGAGCGTAGTCCGTGTCGAGCAGGATCACGCCGGCGGGTAACAGCAGTGCTAGCGCGCCAATGGCTACGGAGCGCCACTGTCCAGGCGCCGACGACCATTCGCCATCGAACATGCGGGCCAGAAAATGGCGCATCAGCTCGAATTGGATGCCGTGCGTTTCTTCCAGCCGCTTCACCCCTGCATCACCTCCAGGATGTGGCTGGCCACGGCTGTGGTAGTTCTGTTCGCGAGTGAGTTCGGCGAAGATGCCTTCGAGCGACGTCTGGTGCATCTGCTGGCGCAGGTTTTCGATGGTGCCGTGCGCCACCACCTGGCCTTTGCGCAGGATCAGCACGCGCGCGCAGACCTTCTCCAGCACGTCGAGCACATGCGAGCAGTAGAAGATGATGCGGCCCTGTGCGGCCAGATCTTCGAGCAGTTCGCGGAGCACCAGCAGGTGTTGACGTCGAGCCCGGAAAGCGGCTCGTCGAGAACAGGATGTCCGGATTGTGGAGCAGCGCGGCCGAGAGCAGGATCTTCTGCCGCATGCCTTTGGAATAGGCGGAGAGCGGGCAATGGCGGTCGTCCCAGAGCGAGAACAGCCGCAGGAATTCGTCGATCTTGGATTCGAGGATCGGAGCGCGCAATGCCGCGCAGCCGGCCGGACAGCTGGAGATACTCGCGGCCGGAGAGGTGCGGGTAGAGGTTGGGCTCCTCGGGCACATAGCCGAGGCGGCTCTGAAAGGCGGGCAGATCGTCAATGATGGTGCGCCCTTGAAAAGGATGCGGCCCTCACTCGGCTCCAGCAGGCCGATGATCATTTTGACGGTGGTGCTTTTGCCCGGCGCCGTTGGGGCCGACGTAGCCGAGGATCTCGCCGGGGCGATGCGGAAAGCTAACGTCTTCGACCGCCGGGATGCCGTTGAAGCGCTTGGTGAGGTGTTCGATTTCCAGCATGGCACTCCTTCCATAAGGCGTTTATGGGAGATTGGACACCGGGAGCAGGAAGAAGTTCCAACCAAGACGTCCACGGAAGAAAACAGGGCCGGTTGAACACCGCGTCAAGTGAATGCGGGTGCTACTTGTCGAACGACGGATGTTTGGTGAAGGGGAGATTGGGGACGTCTCCCTTGGGTCTTTGCAGCGTCAACTCGTCAAAGAGCAGTGCCGGGATCGCCAGCGACACCAGCGTCGGCCCCCCAATGTTGATGACTCCGCTGGTCACCGGGCTGAAGATCCTCGGGCGGAACGGGCGCGTCTGCACGGATTGCGTATCGGAAACCGCGACGATGTCCTTGAACGACCCCATGGTCAGACCGTTCACCGTCAGGTTGCGGACCAGTTCCTCGTGCCCATCCGGGAAGACCTTGTAAGCCTCGATCAGCGGCTCTACTTCAATCGATGACGGCGTGTTGCTCGTCATGATGATAACCCGCGAGCGCATCATGGATTGCGCGAGCATCTGGTCTCCCATGCGCCGCACCACAACGCCGTACTCCTTGTTGCGCTGTTTGACGATGCGCAGCATCTCCGCCTTGAGTTGATCGGCGGTCATGGCTTTGCTTGCCGTGAAGAACAGATTGCTCGGCATCGCCCCAGGCCCGCGCCGGCTCGCAGTGCTTTTGGTCAGCCCTGGGATCAGGGCGCGCGAGTGCAGCAGCGTTTTCAGAACGCCCTGTTCAATCACTGTTGTAGACCCGGCTTTCACGCCGTCCTCATCCACCTGGTAGCCGCCGAACAGCGGCTTGCCTTGATAGTCCTTGGCCGCCGGGTTGTCGGTAATAGTCATGAAGTCCGGCAGCACGCGCGACCCGATTCTCTCCGCCAGACCGCCGTCGCTGTTGAACGCCATCGACATCCGCGAATCTTCCATCACCACGCGCGGCGCGCCCACCAGCGCCGACCCCATTGCCTGCATAAAGATTTCGGCAGCGGCGCCGTCTTCGAAAAGCACCGGACCGGTGTACCGTTCCACCAGCGGCGCCTTGCGCAAATTCTCCATGCGCGACTGCATGGCGTGGATGCGCTTCACCAACTCGTCGCGCGACGGCAGTTGATCCATGGAGCGGCCGTAAAAGACGTCGAAGTCCACCAGCGGCAGTCCGTCCAGCGCCTGGGTGTCTGCATTCACCTTGAGAGTGAGGGACGACATCTGGCGAGTGAACGTAGTGCCTTCCGAGTTCAGATATCGCGTCAGATAATTCGTGCCCGAGAAGCTTACGCTGGAATTGTCGATCGCCGCCGATTCGCGGAACAGCGCCGACAGCGACTTCACCAGCGTATTGAGCTCGCCTTGATTCCATGCGACGGAAGGCACGGTCTCGGTGTCGGTAACCGGGGTTTCCCTGCTGAAATCGGGAGCGTCATCGGTGCGATTCCGATTCTCCAGCGCGGCTTTCTTGCGCGCATACAGATCGAGCGAGGCTTTGTAGGCGCTGTCGGTGCCCAGCCAAAGTTGGCGGCGCAACTCGTCGTAGTTGTCGTCGATCGGCACCGACTGAACTCCCGGCGCCACCACGCGCGTAACGCCCGCCTGCACAAAGTTGGGCGCATAGAAATTGGAGTTATCGCGCGCGTAATCGCCCACTCGCACTTCGATGCTGATACGCCGGGTGGCGGCAGTCCTGGGTTCGCAGGAACTCGTGGTGAGCGCGCCAAAGCTGGCCTCCACCGTGCAGCCGTCCGACTCTATGGCGCGGTACGCAATGAAGTAAGGCTTCTGCAGATTTTCGAGCTGCAGCTTTTTCATGGAGCGCGCCATTTCGTCCTTCATGGCGCGCATCACCACGTCGTCTGCCGCCGGCAAGGAAACGGCACAAAACAGAGCGGTTGCCAGAATTTTCCGCGTCATGTTACTGACCTCCTTTGTCGTCGAAGGGCGGGCCCAGAATCGGTGACAGCTCCTGAGATTTCGGCTTCTTCTGCACTTCGATTTCGCTGAAAAGCAGACCCGGACCGCCGGCCGATACCGGCACGGGACCGGACTCCGCGCCACAGGTCCCGTTGAAGGCGGCGGACTGATTATCGGCAGCCAGTATCTTGTTGAAGGTAGTGAGTGCCGTGCCCACCATGTCGACGCCGCGCACCAGTTCTTCGTGGCCATCGGCATAGATTCGGTAAACCATGATAGGAATCACGGCGAACGAGTTCGGGTTGCCGCGTCCCGGCGAGGTGAAGCCTCCGGCGATGTCCTCGAAATAGAGGCCATAGGGCAGGTTCTTTTTCTTCACTTCCTCGATGAGCTGCTTTTTGAGCTCGTCGGGCGTCACCGTCTTGGAGGCGACCACCAGCAGATTACTCTGCCGGCCAGCGACGTTGTAACCGGGCGCGCGCCGGCCGTGTCCGTTGGATTTCGGAAAACCATCCACAGGGAGACGCGACATCAGGAAATTCTTCAGGGTGCCGTTCTCCACCACCGTTACGCGTTCCGACTTGACGCCTTCGTTGTCGAATTTGTAGTAGCCGGCCAGTTCGATGTCACCGAACTTCCTCTGCGTAGGGTCGGAATAGACGGAGATGAAATCGGGCAGTACCTGCTGTCCCACCTTGTCACGGAAAGTCTGGCTGGCCTCCTCCCGCTTTTCGCGTTGGCCTTCAATACGATGCCCGAAAATCTCGTGGAAAAGCACGCCGGTGGCGCGGGGCGAGAGAACCGCCGGGCCCACGTAGGGTTCCATCACCGGCGCGAGTTTTAGTGCCATCAGATCCTTGGTCATCTTCTGGACTTTGTCCAGCACCACGGCGTCGCTGGGGAGACCCTGCAAAGTAGAGGAGTAGAACGATTCGTAGCGCGGAAGCTCCATGCCGTCGGAGGCTTTGGCGAACCCGCTCACCATCAGGCGGAACGCCGTTTCCGCAGTCTGAAGCGACCCGCCATCGGTGGATACGAACCAGCGGGTCTCGCGATTTCCGCTGATGTTGGCTGTGGCGGAGTAGACGTTCCCGAAGCGCTGGAAGGGCGCGGTGTACAGGCGGACCTTCGTCTCCCAGGCTTTGCGATCCACCACCAGAGAGGGCGGTTCGGCCTCGATGTAGCTTTCCGCTTTCGCCGGAGAAAAGTCGCCCGACTTATCGGTCTCGGCGGCTTTCACCTTAACGTTAGTCTTGATAGCGATCAGTTGCTCGATGGCACGTTTGTATTTCTGATCAGTGTAATACCAGAGGAGTGCGCGGATGGCTGCCGGATCGTCGTCGATCGGCATCGGGAACATACTGTAGTTATCCAGGACGCCGAAGATCGACCCACGCAGAGGGTGAGTGTTGTCCAGTTCGAATGCGCCCACGCGCAAATCGATACCTAACATACGCCGCCGGCTTCCCTGATTGCTGGAAACAAGGGTGCCAAAGGAGCCGCTAACCGCCACCGACTCAGTCTCAATCACTTCGTAACTGAGAAAATACGGCGGAGTGGGCTGTTTCTTGAGTTGCTCCATCGATCGCGCCAACTCTGCCTTCATGGCATCGAGCATGAGCGATGGTTTCTTGGCCTGGCCGTCAATAGCAGTTGGTGTCAGGCAGAGTAGACCCAGCAGGAGCGCACACGTGGATCTTGGCATGCAGGTATGACGCCGCGAACCGCCAAAGTGTGACAGAAACTTTCGGAGTATTTTGTCGTATGGCGAGCTACTGGCGTGTCAGCACGCAAGTCGCCGCCTAAGCTACCGCTTTGTCTTTGAAATGCGGCGCGTATCGTTTGTCGGAGCCGTCGATATGGTGCGTTAGCCAGTTCTTCAGGAAATGCAGCAACTGCACCGTAATGGTGGCCTTTCCCGACCGAAAGTCGCTCTGGAATTGCAGGACTTGTTTGGTGAGGGCATCGTGCTCCACTTTGTGAGGGGCCATGCCAGCATAGTCGTGCTGGCGCATCAAACGCTCCTCATGCGCGAAGTGCGATGCAGTGTACTGAACCAGGCGATCCAGGATTTTTCCTGAGGCTGCCTTTCCCTGCCCTGTCGTCATCGCCGCGTGCAACTCTGCACCGAGGCGAAACAACGTCTGGTGCTGCGCGTCGATCGAGCCGATCCCGACGCTATAGCGCTCGTTCCATTCGAACATGTAAACACCATCGGCAGGCTCCTCCCAAAACTATAGGGAGCCCGCAGCAACGCTAAACTGAAAGCATGCGCATCCTTCTTTTTAGCGGCAAAGGAGGCGTCGGGAAAACCAGTCTTGCCGCTGCCACCGGATTGCAACTGTCCCGACTAGGCCATCGGACGCTGGTAATGAGCGTGGATCCGGCGCACAGCCTGGCGGACTCCTTCGACCTGGAAACCAGCCTCTTCCACGATCAGACCGGGGACCCTTACTCCATCGACAGCCAACTCGCCATCCACGAAGTCAACATCCAAAAGGAGATCAAACGCCATTGGCACGAGATCTCGTCGTATGTGATTTCCGTGCTGCGCACAACAGGCATTAACGAGGTGGAGGCGGAGGAACTGGCGATTCTGCCGGGTATGGAAGAACTGAGCGCGATGATGTACGTCAACCAGTTCCGCCGCGAGGAACGCTACGACGTAATCGTGCTGGACTGCGCGCCCACCGCCGAATCCATGCGCTTCGTCAGTATGCCGACCACCCTGGAGTGGTACATGAAACATATTTTCCCGTTCCAGCGCGGGATCATGAGGGCCGTTCGGCCGCTGGCGAATCGCGTGTCGCCCGTGGAACTCCCACCCGACACCTACTTCGCCAATATCGCCTCGCTGTTCGGCAAACTGGACGGTATCGGCGAACTACTGGAGAACCCCGCCATCACGAGCGTGCGTCTTGTTACAAACCCGGAGCGCATGGTGCTACGCGAGACTCAGCGCGCCTTCGTGTACTTCTCCCTGCACGGCCTCACCGTGGATGGGGTGATCGTTAATCGAGTGCTGCCCGCCGAGGTGACCGACGCGTATTTCCAGGAATGGCGGACGTCGCAGGCGAAGGTGTTGGAGGAGATCGATGCGTACTTCGCGCCCGTCCCAGCCAAGCGCGTTCCTCTTTTCACGCATGAGGTGCTGGGCCGGGAGCGTCTGGAGGAATTGGCGCGATCGCTTTACAGCGATCGGGAAGATCCGGCAGCGGTGACGCGTACCGAAGCGCCTTACGAATTCAAGAAGTGCGACGGCCACTACGAGGTACGGCTGCAACTGCCCTTCGCGGCCAAGGGAGACGTCGGGCTATTTAAGAAGGGCGACGAACTGGTGGTGGAGATCGGGACGCTGCGCCGCCACATAGGTCTGCCCACGTCGATGGCGTCCCTTTCCCCCAGCCGCGCAAAGTTGGAGAATAAGGTATTAACGGTGGAGATGAAGGAGAGCTGACATGGAAGACGCCAAAGCCGGACGTGGATGCTTCATTTGCGAGACGGCATTGCCGCTGCTGGAGAAATGCTGGTCGGATGCCACTAAGGATCACTTCCGCAACTCGCGCGTGGAATTCCTGAAAGGCATCCGCAGCCTGATCGACGACCGGATCGCGCATCTTTCGAAGCAAGATGAGACGAAGGGCACGCACGTCACTGTGGAGTGACCCTGGGCCAGAATCCGCTAGAATAGTCGGTTCCTATGCGAGTTGGAATCATTGGGACCGGCGCGATCTCCCACAAGCACGCGCAAGTTTATAAGAACATCGGCTTCGAACTGACGGTCTGCACCGACATTTTCGAAGCTCCCGGCCGTAAATTCGCCGACCAGTATGGCTGCGAGTTCGTGCCTACTTACGAAGCGTTGTGCCGCCATCCGAAAGTCGATTACGTGGACGTCTGCACATTCCCCGATTTCCGCCTGGAGCCGATTGAGATCTGCGCGCAAACCGGCAAGCACGTGCAGGTGCAGAAGCCGATCGCAACCAATATCGAGACTGCGCGCAAGATGATCGAGACGGCCCGCCGCGGCAACATCCTGCTGGGCGTGGTCAGCCAGCATCGTTTCGATGACGCCAGCATCTTCCTGTCGAAGGCCATTGCCGCCGGGCGTCTGGGCAGGTTGCTGCAGTGCGATTGCTATGTGAAATGGTACCGGTCTACGGAATACTATTCGCGGCCTATCAAAGGAAGCTGGAAGACCGAGGGCGGCGGAGCGCTGATGAACCAGGCGATCCACCAGATCGACATTCTGCGCTGGCTGGCGGGTCCGGTAGCGGAAGTGTTCGGCATGTGGCAGCTCGGCGCAATGCACAAGATCGAATCCGAGGATGTGATCAGCGCGGTGATGCGGTACGCCAACGGGGCCACGGGCGTGGTGCAGGCATCCACGGCGATGTGGCCGGGCTACACCGAGCGCACGGAATTCCACGGCACGAAGGGAACCGCCATCATCTCGGGCGACAAGTTAACAACGTGGGACGTGCAGAACGATTCCGGCGAGCCCGCACCGGTCTCGAAGGAAGTGGCCTCAGGCGCTTCGGACCCCATGGCGATTTCGCTCGAACCCTTCGAACGCCAGTTCCGCGATTTCGGCGAAGCGATCGCCAAGGGCCGAAAGCCGCTGGTTGCCGGGGAAGAAGGCATCCAAGCCCTGGAGTTGGTCGACGCGATCTACCGCTCCTGCCGAACCGGTGACAAGGTGTCGTTGTAACGGCGGCCGCCAACCGCCTCAATCAGCCGTGCCACCTGCCGGCGCATCTCGTCGCGCGGGAAGTGAATGCGCTCGCCGTGCCCCGGCAGCACCCATTCGAACGAGTAGCCATCGAGCAGCGCCACCGACTCCACCTGCTCGGTCCAGGAATGCCAGCAGACATCGCGCGACGCGTTCAGCCGGCCGCGATTGCGGCTCCACCACATGTGATCGCCGCTGAAGAGGAAGTCCCCAACGAGCAGCGCGCAATGTCCGCGAGTGTGACCAGGCGTCGGAATCGCGAGAAAGCCGGGAGCTAGTTCCACCGGATCGAAGCCATCGATCACGCGTTCGGCATCGGGCTGGGCGGCCAGTTCCAGGCGGTGGATGATGCGGGTCGGGCCGAAACGCTGCGCGTATTTGGCGGCATCGGCCACATCGTCGCGATGCGTCAGGAAGATGTATCGCACGCCGCCCTTTTCTTCGAAACGTCGCGCCAAGTGCTCCACATATCGAGGAGAATCGATCAGCCAGTTGCCCTCGGGATGCTCCAGGAAATAGCTGTTGCCACCGAACGATTTGGGCGAGTTGAAGCCGCAGTAAGAAACGCCATCCGCCAGCGGCATGGGAAATTCGGCGACGGCTTCGGAGACGCGGCGCTTGTCGGCAGTGCCGATCGAACCGGTCGGACAAGCTACTAGGGCTCGCAATGCGGTGAGTTCCTCGGACTGATCGCCCGGTTGGCGCCGCACGAACGAAAACTCGCCGGTCTCGCCAAAGACCGTAGGCGCAAGCTGGCGGCACGTATCGCAGTCGATGCAGGTGGCATCGACGAAAAACGACCCCTCGACATTCTCGGGCAGGCTGCGCGCGCGGTCCGCCATATCTATTAGGTTACCCCTACCTCGCCAAATAGGCGAAGCGCGCGATGAACAGTGCCGTCAGAACATAGACGAACCAGCTCACCTCCCGGAACTTGCCCCGTGCCAACTTCATTAGCGTGAAGGCCGTGAAGCCGAATGCCAGCCCATTCGCGATGCTGTAGGTCAACGGGATCGCCATCATGATCAGGAACGAAGGGATCGCGATTTCCGGATCCTGCCAGCCGATCTCGGACACCGCCGACACCATCAAACTGCCCACCACGATCAGCGCCGGAGCCGTAGCCGCCGCCGGGATCGCTCCTACCACCGGGGCCACGAAGAGCGCCGCCACAAACAGCGCGCCCGTCACAATCGCCGTGACTCCCGTGCGTCCGCCCGCCGCCACTCCCGCCGCGCTTTCGATGTAGCTCACCACCGTAGACGTTCCTGTGAGCGAACCGACGATGGTCGCCGTGGCGTCGGACACCAGGATGCGATTGACGCGCGGAATCTGGTGCGCCTGGTCGAAGAGGTTCGCCTTCTTGCCCACCGCCACCAGCGTGCCGATGTTGTCGAACAGGTCGATGAAAAGGAACACGAAGATGATCTCGACGAAGCCGAGCCGCAGTGTGGCAGCCACGTCGAGTTTGCCGGCCGTCGCGGCCAGATCGCCCAGGCTGTAGGCTTGCGGCGCCCATTTCGCAATGCCCGTCGCCATCGCGATCGCGGTGGTGGCGAGGATGCCGATCAGCATAGCCGCGCGGACGCGCCACGCCAGCAGCGCGGCGATCAACAGTAGACCGAAGATGGCCAGCGCCGTGCTTTTGTCGTTGAGTCTGCCGAGCGTCACCATGGTGGCGGGGTCCGGCACGATGATGCCGGAGTTGCGAAATCCGATCAGCGCGATGAACAAACCCACTCCGGCCGCAATGGCAGCGTACAACTCGTTAGGGATCGTGGAAATGATCAGTTGCCGCACGCCCAGCAACGTGAGCAGAAGAAACGCCACGCCGGAAAGAAAGACTGCCCCTAACGCCGCCTGCCATGGAATTCCCATCTTCAGCACCACCGAATAGGTGAAGTAGGCGTTGAGGCCCATCCCAGGCGCGAGCGCGATAGGGTAGCGCGCGAAACCGCCCATGAGGAAGCTGCCCACGGCCGCGGAGAGACACGTCGCAGCGGTGACAGCGGCCAGCGGCATCCCCGCCTCATGCAAGATCGACGGATTGACGAAGACGATGTACGCCATCGTCGCAAAGGTGGTGAAGCCCGCCAGGATCTCTGTTCGCCACGTGGCCCCCAATTCCTTAAACTCGAAATAGCTTTCAACGAGATAGCGTAACCGCATTGTTTTTCATTGTATTAGAGCGACCCCGGTTGTCAAAGTGCGGGGCGGCTTGCAACAAGCCAGAACAGCCAGCTTTTCCGGGTTTCCCGTCCCCGGCGTGCAAATTCGTTACAAAATCCGCCCACGAGTCGAGTAGAGGCGGTCGGATCTTGTGGGATGAGGATGTCAACACTTTTGGTTAAAATATGTACAGTGGGCGGAATGGCTGGAAAGCCTAATAAGGCAAAAGAAAGAGCCGCAGGTTACGGCGGGGCCACCCTCGGTGCGTCTTGGCTTTTTTGGGCTGCTCTGCACGTTGTGGATTGGCTCGGGAGAGCCCAGACCGCAATGACCGTTGCGCCCTATGTCGGAATACTGAGTACCCCGTTGGCGTTGTTGCTGGAACTGCTCACGGCCACTGGATTGCTGCTCTACGCGACGCGACTTGAGCAGGATCGTGAAGCTGAAGAAGCCCCACGGATAATCCTTCCCTTTGCTCCGCCGGTGAAACCAAATAGGCATTGGTATTGGATCAAGTTGTCAATCATTACCGGGGCAGCATCATTGGTCGCTGCTCTGTGTGTTTTCGCTTGGATTCGCGTTCATCGTCCCCAGCCTATCAATAGTGCTACCGTTGAAACTGTCCCCAAAAAGGTTGATTCTTCCGTCACCCCAAAGCCAAATCCACCCCTGACAGAAGGACCTAGTGCTGCCCCCGCCACGAAGGCACCTCCGTCAAAAAAAGCAGAACCATTGCCTACATCTACTGGCAACGTCACACCGCCAACAACACCTGACAACAGGCCGTCTCCACAGCAGGATGCCGGTCCGTCTGGCGGCCCACTAGGGCCGATCATGGCTGCTGAACTAGTGCAGCTTTTCAAGTCTTTATCTCGCCCCTGCGCGGTGATGGTAACGTCTGCCGAAGAAAAGTCTTCGCTTCGTAATACTCTCGCTTGGTTATTAACCCAGCCGCAACGTGACGGAGGCGCAGAATGCTCATCATGGACAAACCGAGCGCTTCCGAATGCGGACGATCCCGAGCCTGCTTCGCTGCCCTCAAACGTACCCGGCATTGTGGTTCATTGGAGCGACGCCTATAAAGACGGCGAAAGAGTTTCTCAATTCTTTGACGCTGATGGGATGAAAGTCTCAGTAAGTCATAGAATGCCACGAAATTCCCCGTCATATCTCGTTTGGCTGGACCTCGGGCCAGGATCGCCATGGAAATGAAAAAGCAGTAGAGGCATACCTCTTTCCGCAGTCGCAATTCCACCCTTCTTCAACTCTTCAAATTAGTCCCACACGCGAGTAAAGCATTCGGAGGTAACCGAATCTTGACCCAGTGGATCAGCGTTTCTGACCGGCTTCCGGAGATGAGCCCCCGCTACAACGGAGGGCCGAGTACGTCTGGTTCTGTGCTCATCTTTACCGGAAATCACGTGACCATCGGTGCCTACGCAGAGACGTATTCAAAGCGCATCGCTCGATGGGAAATGTGGAGTGGCCGATGCATCCGTGTGACGCACTGGGCACCTCTACCCGAAGGCCCTCAGATTCCGGGTGACGTTTAAACCAATTCGAAAGGAGCTTAAATGCTTTCAGCAGTCGGTATACATGGAAGGATGGGATCGGGCAAAGATGCCTTGGCCCAGGTACTCATTGACGAGTTTGGATTTCAGCGGTTCGCGTTCGGCGATCTGGTAAAGGATGAAGCTGTCGCCGCCATCAAGAACTGGCCAAAGGAAGACAAGCGGATCTACCCGTTTGACGTCGAGCAAATTCTCGAACGCTGCTATCAGCGTGGAGATTTCGAGGCCCCGTTGCGGAAGCCGACGAACGCGGACATGCGCGTGGTTTTGCAGTGGTGGGGCACCGGATATCGTCGCCGTCAGAATCCCGACTATTGGGTCGAGGCACCACGGGTAGGCAAGCTTCCGAAGAAGGTCGTCATTACCGACGTGCGCTTCCCCAACGAGATGGCGATGATCAAAGCTTTCGGCGGCGAAGTGTGGTTGATCGAGCGTCCCGTCGACGAGGTTGTTAACTCCGCGCCGGGGGATGCTGGCCACATCTCTGAGCAACTCCTGACCCTGGTTGGACGCGAGGCTTTCGACCGTGTGTTCGACAATTCCGGCACCCTCGAAGAGCTATGGCAGGCTGTCCGTGACGTGATCAAGCCACCTAAGAAGCCGAAGACGCCCGCGCCGCCCGCCGCCGCACCGGTGCAGCCCGAGCTGGTCACTGCTGCAGCCGCCGCGATCTCTGCGCCGGGTACGGAGGCAGACCCCGCCGATTCCATGCTGAAGATCCAAGCTGCGCCGCCCGCCGCCGCTATTCCGGAGACTCCCGCGTGTCCGCCCGCGACGGCGTAATCGCACAACTCCAGAGCGTTCCGCTTACAGACTTCGGGCGACGAGTACTCGTGAGATTCGCGATGCTCTCGCCCGATGGTCGTGTAAGCGTGAGCGATCTGGCAGGGCAACTTGGTGTGCTGGACGTGACCGTCTGGCGGCTACTCAAAACTGTCGAACCTGGGTGGTACGACAAGGCGCAATGGGCTGATATCACAGTGCGCCTGTGCATCTTGTTGCGGTGCGACCGATCCTGGCTGCTCGACACCATCGACTACGGCGACATGGGCAAGCTCGACTTTGCTCTCGCCAAACGATCTACATGGAGGTTGAGACGTGTACGAAATTGATCCCCAGTATTCATTGGACCCGCATCAGATAGAGGCTGTAAACTTCATCGAATCCCGCACTCATGGCGGCGCAGGATACTGGGCCGAACCAGGATTGGGCAAAGGCTTTGTCGGCGTGTACCTGATCGTCAAATGGCTCAATGAACACGAGCCGGGGTACAACCGCATTCTCGTCACCGCCCCTGCCAGCCTCGTGCATGATTGGAAGAATAAGCTCTACCAGTTCGCCCATATCGACGCTTCAATCTGGGACGAGGACGAGAATCACGTCGCATGCGTGCAGCTCATCTCGCACAACCTGCTACAGGAGCCAAAGGCAACATCGAAGAGCAAACGCCGCAACCGCGTACCAGAGATAATCGACTGGACCCCTGACGCAATCATCGTCGACGAGGCACACAAGTTCAAGACCTACGGGTCCTCGCAGACTAAAGGGCTCCTGCGAATTGTCCGCAAGACGCTACCGCGAAAGCGGCTGATGCTCACCGCCACACCAACCACCACTATCGACCCTGAGGAGTTGAGGCCACAGCTACAGGTCATCTGCGAACCACTGCTCGAAGCGCTGGGAGTCAACGATTGGCATTCCTGGCGTAAGAAATACGCGGTCATCAAAAAAGAGCGTTTCGGCGACACGGTTGTCGAGAAGGTGACCGGCGTGCAGAATCAGGATCACCTCGACATCATGCTGAAGCGGTTGACGCTGAAGCAGACCGCCGATATTCTAAATCTGCCCGAGAAGGTGTTCCGCAACACGACGTATGGCATGAGCCCAAAGGCCCAGAAGCTTTGGACGAAGATGGCGACCGAGGGTTCAATCTTAACCAAGGATCTCGAAGTCGTCACCAGCACGCCGCTGGATCGTGCTATCAAATGCGCGATGCTGCGCTCCGGATTTATTACGGACTTCGACAAGAAGGTTCACGAGATCGACACCAACATGATCTCGACAACTATGGAGCTAGTAGCGGGCTCTCCCCTACCACTCCTGGTCGTCTACAACTTCCGCCACACTGGAGACCGGCTTGAGGCTGCGTTGACAGCCGCCGGGTATCGAGTCGGGCATATCCGTGGAGGCGTGAGCGGCGAGAAGAAGGTTCAGATCGAGAACGATTTCCAGGCTGGCAAGTACGACATTGTGCTTGGGCAGTGGCAGGCAATCTCGCTCGGCCTAACTTTCACGCGAGGGCACCACATCATCTGCGCAGAGCCTACGTTCAGCCTGGAGTGCTGGCTCCAGACCATTGGCCGCATCAACCGGCGCGGCCAGACACGCACATGTTTCTACCATCGTCTCTGTGAATCTATGAGCCTGGACAAGGCCAATTACGAGGCCCTGGACAACAAGCAAGACTTCGCCGATCTGATCACGCGGAATGTCGTAAGACTTCTTCCGCAAGCCGCTTAGTTTGATCCGCCGGTAGATTCCGCCCACAGCGGCGTAAATCCCTTGTGGTAGACAAACTAGTTGAAGTTCTTCTCCAATTCATTCATATCTTCCAGTTCTGCTTTGTCACGGCGAAGTATCAGAAAGGTCTGGTACTTCGCTGGGGCAAACTCCACCGCATAGTCGAGCCGGGATTCCACTGGATCTGGCCCTTCTTGGTCGAGCACTACATGTGGACGAATATCGTGCCCGAGACGATGACGGTGGGCCCTCAGTCGCTTACCACCCAGGACAATCGAGATATTGTCGTTTCCACGGTAGTCACATTCTCAATCGAGGACATCGCTGTTTTCCTGCTCGATATCGAGGGAGGCCATCAAGTCATAGAGGACAGCACCTATGGCACCGTTGCCACCTTCATGATGAACCGGACCTGGGACCAGTTGCTCAAGATGGACGTCAGCAATGAGTTGACCAAAGCCGTGCGCCGGAAGGCCAAGACATACGGCGTGAACATCATCAACGTTCAGTTGTGTGACTTCACGAAGAGCAAGTCCATACGCCTGATCCAGGCACTCAATCACCACTCGCACGTTTAAACAGCCGTCCCACACCCGCGTAAAGCTACTGGGAGGTACGATGGCAGCAAACCTATATAAGGGACACGTTGTCCCCCAGGTCTTTTTTCAATTCACCCAGAGCGGAAAAGCACTTCTCAAATTCAAGATGCGCGTAGAAGGTGCCGAGGATAAGCGCATCAGCGTGGTCGTGTTTGGGGATAAAGCCGAGAAGAACTCCGATCTGCAGCCGGGTGATGTCATAACAGTCGCCGGGGGAAAGTGGAAGGAGAACGAGTGGCAGGGTAACGTCACCAATGAGTTTGTCATGGGTGACTATGGCGGAAACTTGAAGCGGCACGGTGAGCGGCGCGAAGGTATCCACTCGCAGGGCGAAGGCTTCCGTGAAACTCCTGCCCCACAGCGGCGTAAAGCATCTGAGGACTGGCGGTCTCGATGCTTCTCGGCAGGATATGAGCCAAACATTGAAGATCCTCCGGAGGAATTCATCGACTCCAGCCGTCCTACTGACAAAGAATTGTCCGAGTTTCTGGACTATGCCTGCACTCAACATGCGCGGGCAATCGGAGATATAAGTGACCGAGACTGCGACGATCCCACACAACTCGATTTGTTCTAATGCACCGCTCATGATCAAGCCGTGTAAGGCCTGTGGCCGCAGTCGGCCAGTGACCGATGTTCGAGAGCATTACTTCATCTGCGACGACTGCCTATCTTTGCGGATGCGAATGGGCGCTGCAGCACGCGAGGATCTCGGGGTGACGTTCAAGCGTGTAATCAGTCACTGTCATGTCGGATGCGTCAAGTGTGCAGGGACTGGCGTTCGACTAAAAGGCAAACGTAGCAGCGCAGAAATAGTGCTCTGTGAGTGTACGCTTCGCTCGGCCTTCGACTCGATTCTTCGCACCTACCACGCAGCGTTATCCAGCGCGGGCAATATGACTGGAGAGGTCACCGTGCGGCATTCCTGCAACGGCGTCAGCTTCAGTCGTCGGAATCAGGAATTCATCGCCGATGTCGAGATCCTGGCTCGGCGCGTCACGCGGTTTCTCGACTCGGCCTATAGCGACACCTTCCCCTATCACCAGTTAGTCTGGCGATACTTCTTCCAGTACGGATGCGACTGGAAGGTGTGTGCCCAACAGGCAGGATTCCCGACGGACGCGAATGGGAAGTTCCGCTTCTTTGACGGTGCGAATCGCGTGAGGGACTTCGTCGCACGCGAGGCCTGCAGCCTGAAGCCGTATGCTCTATTTCCCGTGCAGGACTACTGAGGACGCATGGCACCATTCGACGAGGACTCGCGGGTCTGTAGTTTGGCCGAGGACATCGGCATGGAAGTGAGCCGCACAGAGGCCATCCGGGTAACCGATGAGGCTTCTATAAAACGGCAAGGTTTGATGCGGTCGACACCGGATTATCCGAAGATCCGGAGGCTGCTGAACGAAGGAATTCCAGTGTTCGGAGTGGAGCGAGGAGGCTACGAGTATGTCTTCCGCCGCCGCTCGAAAGGGGCCTTAAATGGCAATCAAAATTCAATCGACGGCCAAGAAAAGCTTTTGGCCGAGAACGCTGCTGTACAGCTTTCCGGGGGGAGCCAAGACGTCTCTGGCGGCAACCCTGGCGACACCGGGCAAGCGTGACATCATCTTCGGCTGCTCCGAGGGCGGCGTCGAGGCGATCTCTCACCTCGATCTACCCTACACGGATATCAAAACTCCAACCGACTATTCCGACTTTATCAACTACCTGAAGAACGGCAAAGTGATCGGCGACGGGGTGATCCAGTGTGGCAACCAGGAATACAAAGGTGTCTGCATGGATATGTTCAGCCACATCGTCCACATGAATCTCATCGAGATGACTGCGGAGAGCAAGGCCAGGAACGCTGAGCGTGACATCGATGATCCCAGCGAGTACGAGTACAAGAAGCTCAACCAGCGCATCCTGCGCCTCATGGACGAGCTTCGCAAACTCCCGCTGAAGTACATCGTCCTTACCGCCTGGGTGGAAGAGAAGCGCAAAAAGGACGGCACCATCGAGGCCGTTCGCCCCAAGTTTGTCGGCTCCAACATCTGGCAGAGCGTGGCAGGCCTGTGCGGATTCTGCTTCTACCTGCAGACGCCGGAATTCCCGAAGCAGGCGCTCGAAAAGCGCATCCTGTACACTCAGCCTCACCCGATCTTCTACGCCAAGGCCCGTGTTCCTGGCGTGGCCGGTGCGCTGCCGATCCCGGCCAAGATCGATTACACGCTGGGCCACACGACCCTGCTCCCAAAGATCTTTGGCCGCGTAGAGGAGTACATCACCGGCCAGCGCAAGCTTCAGGCTACCTCGCCGATTCCGGACGATCTCTCTGCGACGGTCGAAGAAAGTGACCCACAGGCGGGTAAAGCTACTGAAGATCCGAAGCAGTAACCAAACACAAACCACCGAAAAGGAGACTAACTGTCTATGTTTCAAGAGAATCTCGAAGACGTCAAAAGAGCAGATCTGGCCGACTCCATTACCGTCGGCGATTACGAAGCCGATATCACGGGGGTAAGCGAACAGAAACCCGAGGGTGACAAGAAGGGCGCGTGGATCGTGACCTTCGCCATCACGGCGGGCGAGTTCGAAGGGTGCGAATACACCAACTTCGTGACGTGGTCGTCCAAGGCGGCGGGCATCCGCGCCAAGTTCTATCGCGGAATCGGTTACGTCCTCCCCGAAGATGGAGTGATCGACCACAACGACTTCCTGGGCCAGCCCGCGCTGATTACCATCGGCGTGAAGGGTGGAAAGAAAGTCATCACCAACGTGCAGCGCTCGGCCCGCGCCGAAGACGGTTCTGGCGACAGCGGCCAGGGCGGCAACGACGGCAACGGCGGCTTCTAACCAGCCATGCCTGATCGCTTCGTAGGTCTTGATCTTAGCCTTAACGGGACCGGTGTCGCAGTTGTCGAGCGCACCGGTTCAGCCTGGACGGTTCCGGTCTGCAGCACTATCAAGCTGTCGCACCAGGGTCCGGTGACCAAGACCTACGAGGCTCAGCGTATCGTGACCATCATCAACCGTTTGTTCGATTACGGCGTGTTCGACGCAGGCACAGTGAAAATGGCCGCGATTGAGGACTACGCATACGGCATCAAGGCCGGTCAAACCAACTGTGTATTCAACCTTGGGGAGATCGGTGGTTGCGTTCGTTTCCACCTCTTCACTTTCCACGTCCCGTACGTCAATTCCCCGATCTCGCTAGGCAAGAAGTTCGCCACCGGAAACGGGGCCGCGCAAAAGCCCTTGGTCGCTGAGAAGATGGCCGACCTGTGGGGCCTGCCCAAGTTCAACGACAAACAATACGATGCTTCTGATGCGCTGTCCCTGGCAACTCTCGCCGCTTTCAAGCACTATGGCGATCTGCCGGGACTGCGCACTTACCGTTTCTGGGGTTCGCTAGTGCAGGACTTGGAGGTCGTGCATGATATGTAAGCTTGCGGACGCCGAAGATTTTCAATCTGGGAAGCCAGTCAAACTGATCGTCCTGAAACCGAATCAACGCCAGGAGATCAAGGCCTTCCGCGCCCTGCGAGAGTCAAACAGCCGACACCTTCGGGTGACGTTTGACGACGCGGCGCAGGAAGTCCGGTTAGTGCTTCCCGAGGATGTTGTGGAGGCCCTACGATGACTCTAAAGACTCGAACACCTGTGTACATTGGAACGCCGACAAGCCCGTCACCAGATGAGATTTCGAAGGCTCGAACATTAGCCCAGATCCTTTGGGACAAAGGGTGCTTGCCGATCATGCCATTCCTGTACCAGGAGCTTTTCCAACCCTCCGCTGATGACTACCGACTAACTTGCGCCGTGATGTTTAAACAGTGCGACGAAGCGTTCTGCATCGGCCAACCTACAGGCGAAACGGCTCGTATGTTCGAACGCCGGGGGGTTACTCCAAGGATTGTTTAAACAGCCTGTTTTCTTAGAAATAATGTAAGATTTTTGGCTCTTTTTCTGTCCGATTTGGCAGGAGTCATGGTACTCTTAGTTTTAGTAGGGCAGTACCAAAAATACCTGCAAGTTTTTGAATGATCACGGGCCTGATTTAGGCCGCGAGGGAGACTAAATGTCTACGATCACGCCAGCGCTACACCTACGCATACACGAGCTTATCCGGGGCGGGTATCGAATCCCGGATGTCTCATCCCTTCTACGCATAGATTCCAAAGACATTCGCCGGTACTCCAAGATTGCGGTGCCGGGTGACCAATACTCTGCGGTGTCAGAGCACAAGCTGCATCGGCAGTATGAAGACCTTTTGGCTCGGTACAACCGGCTGGTGAAGGATGCCACACTGTTCGATACCACCGAGAACTTCATTGCAGCCTGTTTAAACAGACCAATCAATTTCCCGGCATGGACG
Source organism: uncultured Solibacteraceae bacterium (assembly GCA_963815475.1). Taxonomy (GTDB): domain Bacteria; phylum Acidobacteriota; class Terriglobia; order Bryobacterales; family Bryobacteraceae; genus Sulfopaludibacter. The sequence continues at coordinate 7,837,343 of CAWFHD010000003.1, forward strand.
CGAACTGCAACCCCCGGTAAGAAACACGTCGCCATCCCGACGTTGGACTTCTCCGATTGGCACTACGACGAGAATGTCAACCCGGAGGAAGTGAACGGCCTTAACGGTTACGGTCGAGCCCTCGCTGTGAAGCGCACTCATAACTGCTTCGAAAACACGCTTAAGATGAGCTTCGACTTCCTCAAAGGTTTGACCTACGAGGGCATCGTCGTCGCCATGTTGGGTGACATCTTCTCAGGTGACATCCATGACGAGCTGGTCGAGACCAACGAGGCGACAATGATGGAGTCGCTGCTCTATTACCTGGACCCGGTCGGATCAGGTCTTAAGATGCTGGCCGATGAGTTCGGTCGCGTGGTAGTTCCGGTGGTAGTCGGAAATCACCCACGCACGAGTCGTAAGCCCCGTGCCAAGCGGCGCGTAACTACCAACTATGACTGGCTGTTCGCCCAGTTCCTGGCCCGGTTGTTCTCGTTGGATCACAAGTACAAAGACAAGGTCATCTTCAATATCAGCAAAGCTGCCGACCTCCGGTACCCGATTTACGACACGTACTTCGTGAACACTCATGGCGACCAGTTCAAGGGCGGATCGGGCATCGCTGGAGCCTTAAGCCCGCTTATGATCGGTTACCACCGCAAGCTCAAACGGGCCATCACCACCGGCCAGCCTTTTCAGTATATGAATGTGGGCCACTGGCACCAGTTGATGTACTTCAAGGGTATCATCGCAAACGGCGCTGGCAAGGGCTACGACGAGTACTGCTTCACTCAGAATTTCGAGTACGAAAAGGCTCGGCAGGCTCTGTTCATGGTGCAACCAGGACACGGCGTAACTTTCACGGATCACGTCCACTGTGAATCGGACGACGAACCGTGGAAGCTGGCCAAAACAGCTTAAGGCTGTTGCAAAGAAATTCCGTCGTGGGACTACAAGAAAGTGTCCCACGACGGAGTAAAGATCCCAGAAGAGAAAAGAGGCTAACTACCTATGACACAACTTACTCAACTCACATCCAACTCATCACTCAATCCAGTCATTAACGAACAGCTATTAGAAGAAACCACTCAGCCGCGAAAGACGTGCGCAAATTGCGATGCGAATGGCACCTGCACGGCGCTCTGTCTGGAAATGGAGAAGTACCTGAACTGCGGCAACACCACCTGCCACAAATCGGTCGGCGACGTCGGAATGTTTGATTGGGTGCCGAATGTCATTTCGCACCCCGGCGACGATCCTCTGCAGCACATGGTGAAGTCCCAGGTTGAAGGCGAAGTCAAGGAGCGGATTCTGCGCTACATCGACGGATTCGCCCGCAAGGCCAGCAAGGGCGATGCGCGTAAGCAGGCCATGATTGAGACCATGCTTGTGCTCGTTCACCTGGAGGATTACAGTTACGCCCGCACCGCTGAGATCCTGGGCGAGACGTACGAAGAGTTTTGCGGCAAGGAACTGATCGAGCGCAACAACGGCTACCAGCCGATCCAGAAGCAGAAGGGCTCCCGCCAGACCCTGCGCACGTGCCAACAGTTTGCCAAGTACTGCGCCACCACCCACCTGTCCGAGAAGATCCACGAAGTGCTCACGACTGGGTCGATGGATCGCGTCAACTGCCTGTGAATTCTCGATGGGTTTTCCCTTCGATCATCATCGTCCTGCAAGTCGGCGCTGCGGCTGTCTGTGCCGTAAATCGTGATTGGCGCGGCGTCGTGTACTGGTTGGCAGCGTCGGTCATCATTGCGACGGTGACCTATCGATGATTCCAGGAATAACAGGTCTAAATAGCGCTTGACAAATGTCACATAAAAGCGGAGAATTGTGACGTATGGCAGAGACTCAAGACATCCAGAAATCTCAGGCGCTCACGCGAATCTGCGACCTGTTCACTCGGGCGTACATCCAACCGAACACCGCTCAGACTTACGGTCGAGCACTCCAGCACTACCTCGAATGGCTAAATGGCTTAAGCCCGTTTGACGGCTCTCCCGAAGAGCAGATGGAGAAAGCGCTCCAATACCGCGAGTTCGTTATCGGCAACTTTGGTCTATCCACCCAGGCAACCTATTTGTCGGCGGTGAAGAGCTTCCACCGGCTTGCAAAGGGCATCGGCATCACTCCGGTAAACGTCTGGGAGCTGGTCAAGATTCCTAAGCCGCCGAGCGAGAGCACTACCCAGGTGGCCTCCCCTGATCAATTGGAGCGGGCGTACCGCAGTGCTGAGAAGCTGGGCCCACGGCAACTACTAGTGTTCCGGCTGTTGTATGAAGCGGCGCTGCGGCGCGAAGAGGTCGCGGGTCTACCGGTATCGTGTCTATGCCACTCTGCAGTGAATGGCTACTACCTGCAAGTCACCGGCAAGGGTGAGAAGACCGGAACCATCGGGATCACGGATGATCTGGCTCATGCAATCCAGCAGGAGATCCTGCAGCATCCGGACTCGCCTTGGCTCTTTCCCGGATACAAGGGAACCCATATTGCTCCCCGCCATGTGAATCGAATTATCGATGCCATCGACCCGGAAATGCACCCGCACCAATTGCGACATACGCACGCTACCGAGGCGATAGAAGGCGGCGAGGACATCACTATTGTTGCAGAGACGCTGCGCCACAGTTCCATCGATACGACGCGCCGGTACCTGCATCGCCGTGACGCGATTGTGAAATCTACGGCCCGAAAGGTTGGCCGCAAGAAGGAGGCTTAAATGCCACGTAAACGAACAGACGAGGAGGAGGCCCGTAAAGTCCCTTTCTCCCCACGTGAGGTAGGGCGAATTACCCGCGAGTTTTACGCGGATGTCCAGAGGTTGTTTAAACAGGGTGGGCAGTACAACGGTTCAAAGCTGGGGCACCAGTTTGAATTGCGGTACAACCCGGCCAAGAAGACCGTCTGGTGGCGCGTGTGCATCGACCGGCGCTGGATCGAGGACACGGACAGCGATGTTTTCCATGCCTTATGCTCTATTGGGAACAAGATCGACAACAAAGCCTTCGATAAGCGGCTGTCCAGGATGCTTGAACTTGAGGAGCGGGGGCCCGTCAGCGAACCCGCTGTAATGGGGACCTTGTAGTACCCTTCAGGGCCGGGGAGAAGCGTACAGCCGGTCCAGCGCGTCGAGAATCTGGGTGCAGATCTGGTCGCACCGTTCGCACGACGCGAGGGCCTTAGTGTCCTTCCAGGAGGCAATGTTCCCCAGGCGGATCTCGACAGCCGGTATATAGGCCAGCAGTCCGTCGGCGGCGACGGCTTCTACCGGCAAGCTTATGGCGGCACCTATGGCACCGGCGATCTCGGCGACTGGCGACCGGCCATACAGAACCCGGCCACCCGAAATGCCGCTGGGATCACCGTCCAAATGGAAGGACACCAGCATATCGGCTTTGCGAGACGTGGCCTTGGACAACCTAGCGGCGATGTTGCCCGAAAGTGAGATGTTTGCGCAGTGGCCGCGCCGCTCAGCTAGGATGCGAAGATGTTGGGCGTATTCCCGGCAAATTACTGCCTCGCACGCCCCTGAATCAGCGAACAAACCAAAGTCGAATTGCCCCGGCGTTCGATATCCATCTCCGTGCCCTGCTTCCACGTGCAATATCATCCAATCTTCACCTTTGAGAATCCGAAGTTCGCCAGCAGTGCCGTGATGATTCCGCCAATGAAACCCATTGCGCCGCCCCATACACTAGCGCGTGTCTCCAGCCGAGCAACGCTGACCTGGAGGGCTCCTATTGATTCCCGCTGTTCTTTGCGAAATTTCCGGTTCTCTTCCATCTCGGAAACCACGAGTTGTTTGTATTCTTTCCAGTCGTTGTCACCCGGCATTCTGACTACTCCTAATTAGTGATATTGATCGACCACTCGATCAAGACTTGTGTTGCAGGTTCCTTTGTAAAGTTGCAGTTGGCTGCGGCCAGCAGTTGGCCACCCGGCGTCGTTCCGCCCGCAATGTTGGTAGTCGCGCAGGTGACGCCACCGGACACCTGTGCCACTAAAGACTGATTATAAGCCGTACCGGAACCCTTAGAGGCCACCGAGATGGTCGTGCCCGCTGCAGTGCAAGTAAATAAAGACGAGAAATAACCATCACCGTTCAACCAAGCAGCTAACCCGGCAGCAATCTGCGCGGTATTAGTGCTCGTAACCCAGTACGAAGGGACGCTCCTTCCACCGACCGACACCGTGATGACTGCGGTATTCAAGGGTGTTCCTCCGATCTGCAGACTGCCAGCAGCAGTGTGGCCCGATCCGCCGCTATCTCCATTGAACAGCCCGAGACAACCTATCTGCCCGAGCACCTCACCTTCGAAGAGCGTAATACGGAAGATTGCCTTGGACCCTGCCCTGGTCACCGTAGCGCCGGTGCCCGTTAGTGGCTTGCGAATCAACTCGCTCGATAGGCCGGTATCTCCCGTCGTAACAGGGGCAGTTCCAGATCCTACCGCCATCGATGTTGGCCTGATGTCTATCGTGGGAAGCTCCCCCGTCAACATTTTTGCGATACCAGACAACACGTAGTCGGTTTCGAGGTTCTTGACACAGACAATTCGTGCGCCTGGAATCCAGGACAGCGTGTCCAACGACCGAGTGTCATCGTTGGTCAATGTTCCCGCAGGAAACGATGCAATTCGGATCTCACCGCTGGGACGAATGCTAGACAGGCTTAAGCCTGTTGCGAGTAGTGAACTCTTCGGCAGGATGGCGCTCATTTTTGTTAGATCCTTTCACTTCACCGTCAGGGTGATTTGATTCTGAAACTGCAGCGTCTCATTCATGGCCCGTACGTTGTATGTCAGAGCGTCCGGGTTGCTTGTCGTTTGCGGGCTTTCGATAGTCATCAAAAACTCATCCGGCAACTTCCCAAATGTGACCGAGAAGTCGAAGTGCGAATCCACCAGATGTTTTGTGGTGACCGAAGTCACAGCCTCGGTCCTCTGAACAGAGTCTGCGCGAAGGTCAAACTGCAGCCGCTGCCCGCTCAATGGCACCGAACCCAGCGTGTGCCAAGAGGATGAATCGACGGTGCCTTGCAGCATTAAGCCGGAACGAGAGGCCAGATACTGCTGCCCGTAGCGGATCGCGGAATCCGTGGAGAAGATCTTGTCCTTTACATCCACATCTGCCGCCTCTCGGACACCGTCATCTCCAGGAATGTTCGACCGGGACCTCACGGCCTCTACGGACGATTCGTCCTGAACCACAACCTGAATTGGCACACCATACGCATAAGACACCACTAATTCATCACCCGTCTGTGGGATCGAGCCGATATCGTCGAAGAAGCTGAAGTAGGCCACTTGGCCTTCGAGCACCACCTGGGCGGTGTAGTGCTCGGCCACCTCGTCGGCAGAACCTACCGTGATCGAAGTCTCCATTTGCGCGGCGCGGCGGGCACCAGAGTGGGGCCCCTGGTCTCCAATCACGGGCGCGTGTGCTCGGCGAAGGACGGCATTCACACCGATGGGGTCACGGGTGATGATACGGCGGATAGCTCCGGACCCTCCCGATGCCAATATGCCAGTAAAGAAGTAGTCAGGGGTGCTTCCATAATCCGCGCCACTATCGGTGCCGCCGGTAACAGTGCTTCCGAGTACCTGCAAGGTGTTATCGGAAACGTCACCGTGAACCGTGGCATTAGATCCGGACCCAGCACCGTTAGCAGCGATGAAGATCTTGGGCAACGGCAGGTGAACCGTCCCGCTGTTCAGCGCGTAGGTCGAGGCATCGTTACCTTCCGCAGTCAGCAACGTCAGGATCTTTGGATTGACCGGGTCGACTTCCACCACCCAAGTACCGTTGGGCGCGACGTTTCCCTGGCATCCGTCGATTTTAACGCTTGCTCCGGACACAACTGCGGGCAAGCCTTCGGTCAATTCCACCTTCACAGGGCTGTTGCTCAGCACCGCTTTGATGGCTGACTCTTGCCACAAGAATGACGCAGAATACTTGCTGCCGAACTCTGCGTTGCCGTTCAGCCAGTCTGTGAGGTGCCAATGCAGTGTGCTTAAGCTGGGGTCTATTACGTCCGAAGCTTGAAGAGGGTATCCGGGGATATCCAACACATGCGTTTTGCGAACGTCGATTACACTTCCAAGATACAGGGACACCGTTGTTCCCTCGACTAATGCCCCGGTTTGCCTCTCCACCCACACGGCCCCTTGGGACTGTGTTCCGCTCGGTTGCATGGGAAACCAATAGCGAGTCGGCGATATAGGATCACCCTGGATTTCCGCGACTGTTCCAAGCGTAGTTTCCTTGATGCGGACAGCATACACGGCTGTGTTGCTTGACCGAGGACTCCAGGTAGGGTTACCAGTGGCGTCTGTTTTCTCGACTCCGTCCTTCACATAGGTAACAGTGCCATCAGATCGGAATCGCACTCCGAGCCTACAATTGCCAATAGTCTGGAGAGTTCTATCGCCGAAGATGCCGAATAGAACATCTGCACCGGCGTCTAGGGCGATGTCTTCGAAAGTAGTGTAGCGCTGGTTCCGTGATTGAAACGCCGTGTTGAAGTACAGAGCACCGGAACCGTTAATCTGCAAGCAGGCGCTAACATCACCAGCACTGAAAGCATTACCTAGCTGGGTAACCTGGGTGCTGTCGAGGGCCTGACTGAAGTCCGACTTGAGCAAGTCAGATGTCTTCATATAGAATGGCACGCGGCTTAATTGGAATCGTCCATGTACACCGTCACCTTCGAACTGATCCGTCACGATGTCGAGACTAGGCTCTTCTCCACCTACGATGGCAACCTTGTTCACAAGGGGTTTATCGCGGGGCTCGAACTTCAAACTGCTCAGCACGTACCCGTTGGCGTCCCTGTCGACTTTGAATGGCGCAGGCCGGTCGCTTAACGACCGAAACTCGGCCTTGAACACAGGGTCCTTCTTGTCGGTCTTCAGGCTCAGCGTGCGCAAACAGAAGTAGAAGCCATTGATCGCGGCAAGTTCCTTTACAACGTTCGAAAACTTGCGTCCCGCCACGCAGTAGTCCGGGATCACATACCCATCGGCGACATCGGTAACATCCAGGTAGGGTGCCAGTGGGCTCATCGCCAACAAAGCTCGTATGATGGAGCCACATGTTTGGAAATAAAACGTTTGGTTCGGAAGGTTCTTGTAGTCGAGAACGGCTTGATAATCCACCGCACGCACGCGGAATGCTTTGCGGTATACCTCCGGAGAGGCGGTCGTGTCCAGGTACAGAAAGTCCGTGCCAACACCCGCCTCGACCGGCACGACGCCGTCGAAATAGATCCGGTCGTCATCGAACACCGAGATGGTCTCACCACCATTGATGGTCGTCGGGAGCCTGAAGGCCGTGAGGCCGAGATCCAGCGTCACCGGCTGATTGAGGCCGTCGACAATCTGAATGGCCGAGGCTTCTTTGTTGTACCAATTAGTGACGTCTACACCATCGAGTACTACTTTGAGATTAGGCATTTCCGAAGGCCAGTCCTTTCAGAGAATTGTCTTGCTGGAGTTGACGCAACCCATTGACGACACTATCGCGATAAGCTTGCGGAGCCGCGTTGCCGTTCAGGTACACATTGTAGGTCGCACTGCTACCGCCGTCGCTTCCGTTATCTGGGTTAGTGGCGGGCGGATTATCAGGTCCGTAGGCAGTTGATCCGCTGCCGTTCCAGTAGATCTTAGACGAGTCAAGCATGGAGAAGATCCCCTGGTTGAGGAAATCCTTTACCTGCTGAAGGTAGTCCTGCATCGCCGCCAGCCGCTCTTTGGTCGCAGCTAACGTCTCAGCTTCAGCCTCCATCTCGTACTCGTGGATGTCAGCCACCTGACCATAGATGTCGGCGTAAACTGCCTTCTGCTGCTCGACCATATCCAATTGGTCCTGCGCGTCCTTCTGTTGCTTATCGAGTGCAGCGATCTGATCCGCGTGCTGCTGGTCGAGCTTGGCCAACTGCTCTGCCTCGCTTAGTTGACGGGTGGAGATACCCAGGATCTGATTTCTCTGTGCAGTGTAATCCTCTTCTACCTGCGCCCGTTGTTTCGCGATGTCGGTGAGCTGATCCTGCAAGCTAATCTCGTTCTTCAACAGCCCGACGTAGTTCTTTTTCTCATCGTTGATTTGGCTCTCGATGGAGTGCTGAAGATCCAGCAGACGAATGTTGAAAAGGTTATTCACATCCGACTGATTCACGTCAGGGTTACCGGCGTAGCCTTGGATCTCCGTGCGAATGGTCTGAAGCTGGTCTGCAAACTCTCGGTACGCTGGGCTCGGCTGCAGTGACGGGAGTAGATCGTGCCACAAGGTGTAGGCAGCATTCTGTGCGTCTTGCTTCAGTTGAGTGATGTCTTTGTCGACCTTGTCGAAGGCGTCTTGCTGTGCTTTTTGCTCATCACCCATCGATCCAGTAAGCCAGGAGAAGAATCCGCTATCCACCGGGAAGCGGCTGGATATGCTGCTGCGAAGCACCTCCATGTTAGCCAGTGCTTCCCCGACGGACTGCTTCTGGACGGAGGCGTTATTGGTTAGCGAGGCGAGGTCCGCGTCCAACTGCTTGTTCGCCTTCTCGATCATTTCCTTGATGCCCGAGTTGAAAAGGCTGAACACGCCTTTGAAGAGTCCGATGGCCGTAGAGGCGATTGCAGCGATGGGACCGGCAGCGGCCAGGGCACCACCAATGTCCCCACCGATCTTACCGAACGTGCCACCACCCAAGGCGCTGGAGATATCGCCCGAGGCCTTGCTGAAGTTGTCCTTAACTCCACCTATTCCCCCGGATTTTCCGAAGGCGTCGATGGACTTAAATAGGCCACCCAAGTTGCCGACGATATCGCCAGCCGCCTTGTTGATCTGAGAGAATACTCCACTGATGTTTTCCAGGGAACTGGAGAACTGTTTCAGGTCGGTGACTACATCTTGGAGAGCTTTCTGTTCGTCTTCCCGTGCTTGCGCAGCCGCAGTTCTGTGGCTTGCGGCGTCAGTGTTCAGCCCCAGATCAGACGATTCGTGTGCTGCGGTAGTCTCGTTCTCAGCCCGCTTCGCCGCGAGTTGCGCCTTGGTCTGGGTAATCCTGTTTTGGGCAGCGATAACAAGAGGTGTTTCCAACCCGCCGGTCTGTGCCCGCAAGACGGCCAGTTTGGTCTCCTCGACGGCCAAAGCGGCCTCTGCCAGCTTCAGATCCTGCTCACGAAGACTAATCTTCGTCTGGAGAAACTCCTTCTCGATCTTTTGTATGTCCGCGTCCTTCTGTAGGGCAGCCGTGGAGTTTATAGCGTCGATGGCGGTTTGGCGTTCTTCGGGTGTCAGGGTCTCGTTGTCCTTAACTGCTTTTCGATCAGTTTCCGCCTGCCGGTCAACGCGGGCTTTCGCCGCCGCTTCCTCAAGGTCCGCAAGATGTCTGGCCCGAGCAACCCTGTCATCGAGGGATCGAGTGAGGTCCGTCTGCTGCGCCTGCTCCAGAGCGGTTGTGGCGCGGCGCTCTTCCAACTTTGTGTTTAAACCATCTGAGAGCTGGTTAGCCCGAACATCGGCGTTGTTGATATCGCCTTGTAGCTTTTCCACCTTCTGCATGGTGGTAAACTTCTGGGCTGCAACCTGCGCATTGAGTTCTTGAAGTGCTTTGACTTGGGTTATCGTCTCACCGTTCTTCTCGATCTGCCCTTTATCTTTCATCCCCAAGCCCTTCATGGTCAGGTCTTGAACCATCTTCGAGAAGTCAGTGGGGGCGAGATTGGAAAACGAGTTGAAATCCGACGGGATTCCCAGCGCGGACATATTCTTCCACGCACCATCCTTCTGCATCAGAGAACGCATGCTCTGGAAAGTCCCCATTCTCTGCAGAATGGCTACGCGACCTTCCTCAACAGTTGCATCGATCTCAGCCTTAGACGCCTCCTGTATCGTGCGCTTGCGCTCGGTTACCTCTTTCTGCCAGACCGCAGTCTTGGCGGCAAGCTGCTTCTCATACTCTCGCACTTCATCGTTGCCAAACTCTTTAAGAGCCGTGAGAGCTTTGTCCAGTAACTGTGTCTGCTGCTTGCTGACGTCCGGTGGCGGTTCTTTCTTAGACTTGTAGGTGACGTTGGCATTGTCCGACTTCACCGCCCACAGAGAACCGTTGGCGTTAGCGTAATCTTCCAAGCCAGATTGAGGGTAGGCCGCGTACATGTCCTCTGCAGTCTGAAGCTCCTTTAGCATCGTTTTTGCAGTCTGGATAGCTCGGTTGATGTTCACCAACTGTTCTGCCTCGGCAGTGGTCATGTTGTGGCCCTTGGCCTGAAGTTCCAGTTGCCGTCCGGACGCCCCGGTGATGATGTTGTACGCCCGCTCTCCGAGCCCAGTATCCGGAACATACTTATCGGTGCCGAGACCGGCTTGCTCGGCGGTGATCTTCATCGTCTTCGCGGTCTGTGCGATGATCTGTTCGGCCTTGACCGAATTCCCGCTGGCGGTTGTGCTATCCCCGAATAAACTGGCCCACCACCCCACGTCGTTGCTGGGATGCTCTTTGATCTTTGTATACAGCTTGTTAAGCTCGTCGATGGCACGATCAAACTTGACACTGTTGATCTCTTCCAGTGCCAGCCGGAAGTCGTCAGCTTCCTGTTTCGTGTTGTGAATCTTTATACCCATCGCGACGATAGCCGCAGTAATAGCGATTGCAATTGCTATGATTCCGCCCTTGGCAAACGACGCCCAGGCGGTAGTCAGACCTGTAGTGGAGATTCCAGCGGCTTTCGCTGCGTCGTCGATGGCAACATAGGCGGCGGTCATATTGCGGCTTTCGGCAGCAGCTAAACTGGTCTGTACTGCATACGACGCGAACTGCTGGGTCAGAGAAGCCAGCGTGCTCCAGATTGCGGTGACAGCCTTGTTAAGAAACGCGAATGAGCCACTGACGGAGTTGATGACTCCAACCACTACCTGGAAGCCGATATAGTACTTCAGCACGGTCATCACGGCACTTGCATGGTTGACGAAGAATTCCCCTATGGACTTCAGTGTATTAAGTAGGTTCAGGAACCCATCGATCACCTGTGGGAGAACCTTTTCCATACCGCTTAGAACGGTTGCTCCGACGTCCCCTCCGAACATGTCCTGCAGACGCACCGTAGCATGTGTCACGAGGCTGTCGACCAGCTTCGTAACTCGTTGCAAAGTAGCTTCGACGGGTGCAGTGAAGCCGGTCGCACTTGCTGGGGATGTATCGACCGTTGCCTTAACTGCGTCGTTGTAAGCGTCCTTGATTTTGGCCTGCAAGGGTTCGAATACTCTGCCAGCCATTTGCTGAGTGATGTCTTCAATCGACTTCGCCACAGATTTATACGAGGTGAGCATCATAGGCGCACCCGCGTTAATCTTGTCGAATAGCTTCAGCAGATTCTCGACTCGTGACGTAGGATCTTTGATTGCGGCATTAAGCTCTGCCGCGCTAAACGGGAGTCGTTTGATGAGGTCATTGCGTTGGATGACTTTTCCGTTCAACAGTTGCAGCATCCCTGTGGTTGCTGTGGTGAACTCGACGCCCAGCACCGATGCCGCTAAGGCTGTGGCTTTCGTGACCAGACGAACCTGTTCCAATCCCTGCCCCGTTCGTAACACCGGGCCGACTAATGCCGTGGATATTTTGAGTATGTCCTCGAAGGTTCCGGCGATGAACAATGAATCAACCCGAAGCTCTTTGGTGATCTTGCCGACATCACCTTGAGCAGCAGCAATCGCCGATATTCCGGTAACTACTTTGCCGTTGCTGGTGACCTGATCCGACGCGGCAGCTACGACCGACCCGAGCGTGATCTTTGCCATCTCCAACTGTGCATTGAAGTCGATGCCTTCTTTGACGAGGTTCTTAAAGCCGTTCACGAGAGCAAAAATTCCGCCGCCGACACCCATGAATGTCAGGAGGGTGGACATGTTACGAACTACGCCACCGAACTGCTGCACTCCCTGGTTTAGAGTGCGACCGGGCATACTTGGATCGCCTGATCCGCCGCCGGATGGTGCCGTGACGCGAGGGGCCCGAGGAGTGACGCCGTTCTGGCGCAACTGCGCGGTCAACTTCGTGGATTGCTGCTGTAGGGAAATGATCTCCTTAAGTTCAGCCCGCAGACCCTTGGCATTCATTGGGTCGGTGAGGAGCTTCTTGAGGTCCTTAAGATTGTCTCGAACACGGGCGAGTTCTGTGCCCATTGTTTTTGACTGATCGGTGATCGCTTTGATGTCCTGGGAAAGGCCGAAGTTGACCTTGCTGGCAGCTTCGACGTCTGACTTGAACTGCCGGAATCTCTCGGCAATCCGGTCGAGATAACCTTTCGTCGCGGCTTCAGTCCGCGATAGCTCGGCTTCGACACCTGCGGAGGTTAAACCGAGACTGAATGTGATATCTTCGTTTGGAACGCCGCTGCCCATTGGAATCTCCTCAAACTATCGCGTCAATCACCGGTAGGCCTTTGCTCGTGAAATACTCCCGAAAAGCTTCAGCACTCTTCAAAGCGTCTCTGGCGGGATTACCGCTATCGGTCTTACCGGTCTTCCCACCAACCAACTCAAAGTCCCGCTTCATCGTTCTCGCCGTGTGGATCGAATGGAGTTTCTGCCTACGCGACAGGGCCCAGTAACGAAGGTGGAGTTCAGCGATGCACATGCTTTCCATATCGACGAAGCCGTGCGCCTCGCTGAGTGCCTCCACCATCACCATCGTCCGCAGGAATTCGGGCAGATCATCGAAGTCATCCACATCGGAAAGATCGACGTCATCCTTTTCCCGTACTGAGGGAACTGAGCGAGGCAAGGATGCCACGAAAGGAGCTAAGCAAACCCTGCACCTCCGCTTGGGAACCCAGGATCTGAAAGCAATCGGCGGTCGACAGATTGTCCTTGAGCCACTCGGCGCTCATCTCCACACCGTTCGCCTGGGCGACAATCTGCACGCCCTCAATGGCGAAGTTCTGCAGGGCAGGAAGTTGACCAAAGAGGTCTCCTAGAAGTTCCAGTCCCTGCAACACACCGAACTGCACCTTCGATGCGCCCGTCATGTACTCGTTCAACACGCCCAGAACGGAGTCGCGCTGATCGTTCAACATCGCCACAAACTTCTTGTAAAGCTCGACGAAGCGCATCTCTTTGTTCATGCCCATGCGCCGGATCTTTAACGTCTTGCCATCGGCCAGCTTGTATTCGGCGAAGACAGCTCCAAGCGTAATTACCTTGCCAATCTCGGCAGTCGTGTTAGGGGTTGCGTCGTTCATATATCGTTTGTTGCCTCCACGGTCTTTACACGCCTGTGGGACAAACAGAAAAGCCCTCCACCCCGGTAAGGAGTGGAGGGCGTTTAAACAACCTGCCGAGTTTGGCTCTACGGGAAGATGATGATCTTGCCGACGAGCACGCCGTAGGTCGAATCGAGCACGCCGACAGCCTGAAGCTCGACGGGGACCTTTACTTCGGACTGTCCGGACCCGAAGCTGAAGGTCAGCGGTTTCGCCGAATACACCTTCGGGAAGGCCAAAAGAGCCACCCGACCGTCCGGGAAGTCCGTGAGCCCAGCGAAGCTGAAGTACTTCGGGGCAGCTCCACCGATGGGAATCATGATGCTTTTCACGGCTGTCATCTTTGCGCCTGTATCCACGTCCTGGCGCAACTGACGATCCAGCACACAAGCGGTGCCATTGATGGTCAGGATCTTCGCCAGATTGGTGCTAAAAGCAGTGTCCGTGGTGGCACATACTTGCACCGTCTGACCCACCGTGAACGTCGCACCGGACGTCAGAGTCAGGGCGGTATTGTTGGTGGTGACGTCGATGGTCGGATCGGCGGTAATGGTGGTGGTTTCGGTGTCCGCAGTGATCACCGGGTCCACACCCAGGCCGAGCGCCAACAGACCGGCGTCGACACCGTACATGGAGAAGGAAATCGTTCCGGAGATCGCTTTGAACAACATCTCAGCCGGAAGGCCGTAGATGCCGGTCGACACCGTGGTCATTTCGCGACCGATGGAAACGTTCGGCGCATCCGACAGCACACCAGCCTGTCGAAAGCCCGACGCCAGCGCCGCCGTATTCGGCTTGGCGGTAGTCGGGTAGTACGTGCCATAGTTGTTGGACACGCACACCAACATACCTGCCTGTGTAATTTCGCCCGGTGCTACGGGGTTGATAAGTCCAAGATTGCCCAAGGTAGTTAACCTTCCTTTCGTGTGAAATTGCGGAACTCGCCTGCCCTATCCAGCCAAAGGTCCGCTTAAAAAGTCGTTGGAATCGTCAAGTCGGCGCGAATCACAAGCGTGTTTACATCACCTGCGTCCTTGCCCATGCTAAACGAGAGTCCGCGCAAATTGATGCGCGAGTACGAACCTAGTATAGCAGTAGGTTGTAAGCAATGATCCTTGATCGCCTGGACCCATCGGACCATCTTAGTGCGGCACTCGGGCACTGAGGCTGCATCGTCAACGAGATACAGCGTCCCGAGAATCGTTCCTTTGAACAGCGAAAAACTATTACTCGACTCGTTCGACCCGCTGTCTAACTGCAGAACCGCTGCAGGAAGCTGTTCAGGCTTCCCTTCCTCGTCACCCTGAAACGTTACCAGGAGATCCTTAGAACGCGGCATAACTAACTTGATTTCGTCGGTCGCGGCAGCGTTCACTTGATCCACAGCGGAGCTAAGATCTTCTAGCCACGTCCGAATGCTTGTTACAACCTGTTCGAATCCCATAGTCTCCTATTGAAGGAACGCATTTCCAAACCGGTTGTGCCGGGTACCTGAAACCGCTTTCCAGGCGACCGCCAGCTTGTATTTAGCTACCGCCCGCTCAAACGCCGTCGAGCCCCCGCCTGCTGTTAAATACGCCCTAATATCTTGCATCGCCTGTGGGTCAATTACTGGCCGCACAGCATTGAAATATCCAGCGTAGGTCTTACCGCCGTCTGCCGCCGAGGAACCAAACACGGCCCTCTTTTCGGTCACCTGGGTAATGTTGAACTCCGACCCAGGCTGCGTCAAGCTCTCCCGCAACTGCCCGAGCCGGTGGCCGATTCTGGAATCCCAGCCATGCTTCCGCTTCTCTTCGAGCCATGCCGGGGTTAGTTCCTTCCACGTGCGACCGCCACCGTAGAAAGCACCGCCGGTCCCACGCTGCTCAAACACCTGCTCGAAGAACGAGGGGATAGCACCCTGTTTCAGGAGATCTTCGTAGAGAGCTTTAACGCCAACTCGGTTCCGAAGTGCCCGACGAAACTGCTGCAGGACTTCGATGACTCTGCGGCGCTCATCGACGTTGTACTGTACCTTGAACCATTGCACGGGCTAATTCCTGATCATTCGATTCAACAACGTTGCGTGGTCGTTGAGCCCGTCCCTGACAACCGAAGTGGGGTATGAGGCTTCAGCCTCTGAAAGGTTCACCCGCTCCAGGCCAGGGAACGGATTCTCACAAGTCTTAAACTGACTGTTGATGTCCCGCAGTTGCGCAAGCCGGGAGTTAGCAGTGCTGTTGTCCTTGAATTGATCCAGCACCGTGTGGATCTCGGCAGCGACCGTCAGCTTGATCCAGTTGGCGACGAAGACAAGATCTTCGTCGTCGGTGATGGCTGCAGGATCGTATCCCTTGAACTTAATCAGACGCGACACATTCGCGATGGCGGTCTTCGCGTACTCCTGGACTTGCCCAAGCGAAGGCCGGGACGATGCATCAAATGTGAAACGCGGAAACATCGCCTGCACGCCCGAATTCGCGTCACCGATAATCGTGTCTACCGCAATGCCAGTGAATGCCATAGTTAACTCTTCCTCCGTGGTCGAACTATCGGCCCAGGCATGCCAAACTTCGAGGCAGCACTGAGTGGAACCAGAATGCACCGACAATACCCTGTGCATACAGACCAGCCTGTTCTAGGCAGACCGAGGTCTATCCATTCTGCAGCGGTGCGAGTTTCCCCGTGCCTGGGGAAGCAGTCATCGCACACCTTTTTGTCTTGTACGGTAATCCAAATTAGGGGCTCCTTAGATACCGCAATTGGCACCACACCCCCGGCTGAACTTACAAACGAGTCCGTCTCAACTACCAGACGCCGGGTCATAGCCTTAAGCCGTGCTCCAATACCTGCGTTCTCGCTTTGCATCTCCGCGATGATCAGATCGGAAGCCCGACCGAGCGACTGCTGCAGATTGGCGCTGTTCTTAATCTCCGATAATGCGCCTGTAATGATCGCGGTTACAGACGCTATGTACCCATCGAAGAGCACCGCCACTAGCCCACGAACTTGGTCTTCATTTGCTGCGACTTGCTCCTCAGCGTCGTCCTCTACGTCCGAAAGAAACCTTTGTGACTCGTCTACGAGATCCTGGAGAACATGTCGCTCAATCCAGTCCTGTAGTTCGGCGGCAATTTCCGCCGGCAGTTCGTCTGCACGCTCTAAGATCTCTGCGGGGGTCACGTCACCGAGAGCTTGGCGAATTTTGTCTTCGAGTTCAGCCTGGATGCGCTCGACCGCGTCCAGGTGTTTTTGAATGATGTCGATCATTGAAATGGTTGTGGGGAGAGCCCATGTGGGCCCTCCCCTGGATTGGACTACTGGCCGTCCCAGTCGCCGACCGCAGCAGCGGCAGTTCCGACCGACGGAACAACGTAAGCATTGGCTCCATTCGCGACCAACATGATCGCGCCATTGAGGCGCTGACGAATGGCCGCACCGAACCGGGTTTCCAGGTTCGTCTCGTAGAACGGGAACGGGTTGGTCGTGAAAGACTCGACCGGTTCCTCGCGCCATTGCACCGGATTCGCCGGGGAGTTCGCACCCTGGTAGCTGAAGCAACCGACGTAGTTCGGAGGCAGGATGTCGCCTTCGATCACAGTCGCATTCTCCACCGTACCCTGCACGCGAAACAGCCCGCCAAGTTTGCGGAACACCTTGATGGTCGCCTGCGTGTCCGTACCCTTCAACGCAGAGTCAGCCGACTGCGCGAACGGCGAAACGTCGACGATCTGGCGGTAGCCGGGGCATTGCTGAACGTCGTCGAGCAATCCCGAGCCTACCATCAGCAGCAGGTTGTCACGGAACCCGTGCTCGTACACCAGCTTGATCAGCCCTTTGAGCTGCTTCTGCCGGTTGCTTGCATCCGTCCAAGAAGAGGTGGAGGAATCCACGTACTTGAAGTGGGTGTGGGTGCTGTCGAAGGTGTTGAAGCCAATCGACGGAATGGGCCAGTTGCCGGTGCCATTCACGAGCGTGGTGACCTTCAGGGCCTCGTGGGTGTCCGGGTCGAAGTTCGAGACCTCGGTGCTCTGGTACAACGCACCGAGCAACGCCTGATACTTCTGGTCCGTGAGGGCCTTGAGTTCGGCGTTAAACTCTTCGACCAACTGCGTCGAAGACACCTTCTCGATCATCTTCTTCGTCCAACCCAAGTATTTGCGGAAGGACCCGATGGCGCACCGCACGAAGAAGTGCCGAATCTCGCGCTGGCCAGCAGCTTTCGACACCTCGACGTCGCCCGACTGCCATTTCGAACCGGAGGTCTGCGTTACAGACTCGATTCGCTGGTCGGACTTGTAGGCGATAAATTCCGCCAGGGCGTTAAGCACGTCGTTGTAGTCGTTCACACTGGGAACGATGACTTCGTTCCAGAGGTCGACCATTGGCTTGCCATCGAAGGTCTTCAAAAACGCGATATCGGACCCGAGGCCTGCCAGAATACTTTTGTCAATCGTTACGAGCGGCATGGATATTAAAATCCCCTTTCCTTAAAAGTTTCGGCCTCGGATTAGAGGACCGTCACTGTCAACTCGACGTCTACCTTGACCGCCGCGACGGCCATCGATCCGGGATCGACGAACACGCCAACCACCTGCACGAGCTTGCCCGAACCAACGGGCTTCGTGCCGGTGAAACTTCCCGGCGTCACATCGCTGAGATAGGCAGTACCGCCGATGGAATGTCCCGGAGGCAGCGCATCCAGGAACAGGGTCCGCTCGTCGACGATGTCGATGGCCTGTCCATTCACAGCTTGCTGGAAATTCACTCCCAGCGCCCGAATCTGACCGACACCAGCTTCGGCAGAGGCCAAGTACACCTTGCCGTCGGTTTTGATTCCCACGAGGTTGCCACCTTCGATGGCGCATTCCATCTTGTAAATGCCACCGTCCGTGGGGTGAATCGCGGAGGTCTGCTTCGCCGGATCGTTGGCTTGCCCGACGATCATTGGCGTGCAGAAGTTTTCTTCCGAAAGATTCGCGAAACGATTCTTCGCCATGAGTATTTAAACTCCCTTCCTTATTGAGATTGAACTACTGCTGCACAGCGGTCATCCGCTTACGCAGCACCGACCACTCAGTTTCCTTTTCAGGGGCATTCTGACCCGGTTTCCGGCCCGCAGTTTCCGGGGTGCCGGTGCCCTCGACAAAGTGCTTGTTCTCCGGGGCTTCGAGGAACGTCTTGAACTTCGCTTCCAGGTCCGTCAGGTGCTCCGGTTTGCTTGAGTCAAACTCCTCCGCTTTGACGCCGCTCAACAGCCTGAGGACTTGCTGAGCTTTAACCAGAGTCAACTTGAACTTGCCGCCAACCGTCTCCGCAGCCCGCTCCAGGGATAGGGCCTTGAACTGGCTCGATACGGTCTTGTTCGTGTTCCGTTCGGTCTCCAGAGTCGTCGTCAATTCGGTAACCTTTGTACCCAACGTAGTCGCATTCTCGATTGCCTTCTTCGCGAGGTCCAGGGACTCCACTCCGATGTCTTTCAAGAAATGCTTCTCAGCGGTCGAGCGGCCATCGGAACGAGCAGTTCCGGTCAAACCGTCTACCTCTTCCTGAGTGAAATACGTGACGCCTTCGATGTCTCGCGGCATAGTAAATCGTCGTCTCCTTTATTTGTTACCCGCCAAGTAGGCGGTTGTTGTGCTACTTCTTGGAATCCGGTTGCTTAGTGGTTCCACCTAACTTAAACCCGCTTGTGGGCTTCGGTGCCGGTGGCTCCGCACGCTTCTGGATCTCTGCCGCTTCCTGATTCAAGTCTACCACCGGGGCACCAGCTTTCTGGAGCATCTTAGCCGCAGTGTTAGCCGAGATAGGCCCTTTTCCTTGTGCCCACAACGTGCCGACTACTTCCAGGTCAGTCACATTGTCCAGCGGCAATATGTTGCCAAGTTCAAGCGTTATAGCGTCTTCCGGATACTGCAAGGTAGGCTTAAGCCCTTGAAGCATCTCTTTCACGCCCAGGAGAAGTTGCGGGTAGAACTCTGTACGAATTTTGCGTTTCTGGGCTACCCGTGCGTACAGGGTTGCCATGAGGGTCTTTACAGCTTTGGCACTCTCGATGTCGCGAAGATTCTCCATGTTACCGGAGAACAGCCGTCCCAGGCGCATGTTGCGGAACATCTTGTTCTCCAGGCGCTCGGAATACTCAGTGAGGGTGGTAAGGAGTTTGGTGTTATCCATGAACTCCGCCTTGCCGCCATTCGGGTCGACGGTTACCACACCACCCGGCTTGACTGTGAGCGTGCTCTGTTGGCCGGTCTCACCTGACCGAAGCTTTGATTTCAACCCGGCTACCACCATCATTGGAATACCGAGCAATTTCGCCGCCTGGGCGAGGTCGGTCTCGGTGTAGTTGTTTGCCTTGCACAGGTCGCAAGAGTACGTCAGGTCACTCTCACCGAACATTGATGGGGTGTACATGTTAGGCAGATGGTACACCGGGATGCGGCTGACACTAAGGTCGAGCCTATTGATCTCGGTACCGTCCGCAGTGACATCATACTCGTCCAAGGCCAGATCTGTCAGAGACGCGATTTGAGACATCAGATACCAGCCCGCCGTCTCATATACCTTTCCGTTGAGAAGTTCGAAGGTGTCGCGGTACAACACAATGCGAGTCAAGCCGCTAATCTGCCGGTATTCCTCCCACATAAGATCGAGACGTGTCAGCTCCTCGTCTTTGTCCCACTGCGGAAAGACCATACTCGGGTGCATGACGTCAATCTTGACGTCTCGGGCACCGTTGGTGCGGCCTGTTCGAAGCCGATAGAACACATCGCCGAGAACCGAAGCCCACTCCTCGCCCTTTTGTAGCTTCGAGTAGAACCGGTTGCGGGACGCCCAAGCTTCCATCTCCTCCTGTTGTTTAAACAGAGGGGTTCCTGCCTGATCTTCATCGGCACCCTTGACCTTGATGCGCTGGTCCCCGCCGATAACCAGATCACGGAGAACGTGGATCATGTACGCAGTGTTTCCAAAGCGAACCGGCTCCATCTCCTGCTGGGACTCCGGGGGAGGATCGACGCAAGCCATGAGCTTGTCGAGGTACTCATACGCCTTGATCCGGCGGCGGTCGACAATCGGAATCCAACGCGGGATTCCAGGCGTTAATGCGTTGTCGAAGGCATCGCCTCCAATGATCGGTGTCCACTGGTCGAGAACATTGCCGACTGTACGGCTGAATGATCCAGCCTGAGTCCCAACCAAAGCTCGTTGATAAACGTTAGAGTCAACCATGTTCATCTCCCAATTTTGTATGTATCGGCCACGACTTCGTGGTCATCTCCGAGTAGCAAATTGACGCCATACCGGAGGGCATCTATCGGGTGCGAGAACTTGTTGTGCTTGACGACCTTCAGATAGGTCTTGTCGTCACCCGTTCCGACAGACTTGTTTTCAGATCTCTCCAAAGCCTCAATTAGCTTCTTGCACTTAGGGCCCACAAGAATTTGAGTAGGGTCTCGACGAAGAAGCTCTCGGACGCGGTCAGTAGTTTCGACCTCGTTCATCTTCTCTGATACGACGTTCCACTCCTCGTCTTCCATGTACTCGATGGCGGATTTCTTATCGGTGATAGTTGTCTGCCGACCGGCGACGTCTACCAGGAACGCGGCAGCATCGCCGAATCCCGCCTCGCGCAGCTCAGGAATCCACTGCTGGATTGTTCGGCCATTGCCTATAAGCTCGTCATCGATAACTATGCAGTCGATACCGTTGAGAACTACCGACCAAGCCTTAAGCCATGCGGAGTTGTCACTCTTGCCAAAGTCGCCGAAAATGAATGGTTTGATTCCGCGCAAAAGTGGGCGCAGTGTGATTAGCTGCAGCTCCGTGAGAATGTGCTTTTCGCGGCTGAACATTGGGAAGGCCCGCTGCTCACCTTCGGGTGCGCGGCAGAACAACTGCGCGACCGCGTTGGTCAGGCCCATGCCGGTGAACTTCCGTAGCGCGGTGGGAACCGAGAAGTGCCCCAGAGTCCGTCCCTGAAGTCTGCCCTGGCAGAATTCATAAAAACTTTTGGTCTCTTTGCCGTCATCGGACTTCGCACAGGTGTTCTTACAGCGATCACAAGTTTTCTCCTGGCAAGTCATAACGTCGAGGATGCACGACACGTAAGTTTTGAATCCAAGATCTTCAGCATCCTCCAAGAGCTTGTCCATACCGTCGCCCTTAGTCTTGACCGTGGATAGGACCGTCTGCACGCCAGGATAAGGCGGCGCGGCTGTCATCATTCCGATGGATTCCTTATAGACTTCATCAGCCATCTGGGCGCGTTCGTCGATGACCAGATCGTCGACGTGCGCCGAGTTAACGCCCTTTAGCGTGCCGACCAGGACTCGCATGACTGAGCCTTCAGCCTTCTCACGACCGGGCGCTGGGCGCGGCAACGTTTTTGCCGTGCTCGACATGATCTGGCCATCTATCAGCTTTTGGATCTCGGGGTCGGCTGACGGGCCAAGGTGCTTCTGGATGTAGTTGAAGAAGGCGTAACCCTGCTGTTCCGTCGCGGCAAAATTGCTCATTCGAATGCCAGGGCAGAACAACAGCTTGGCCGACTTGCCGGTCGCTACTTGAAAGGTTTTGCCGCCGCCGCGACAATGCCGGTAAGCTTGGTTTTGAGTTCGATGGAAGAAGTCATCCACAACACCATCCCAAAATGGCTGATGCTCAGGGCAACAGGTTTCGCGAGGGATAGTGACGCCGAACATCTCGCGGATTACGAACCACAGTTGGTGCTCGTCTTCGATCCCGTGTTCGACGAGATGTTTGAACGCCGCACGCTTCATCAACACCTTTTGCTTATCGGTGCCGAGAATCATTGCGGGGGAGCCTCAACTTCCGGTGCCGGAGCCTCAATAGCCTTGGGCTCGATTTCGAAGGTTTCCGCGTCCAGCACCGGCAGAGAATCAATCCTCGGTTCCGGACTGCCTTGCACGAAGAAGAAACTAAACATCTGACCGAGCTGACTCTTTGTGAGTGCCGGTAGAACATCATCCTTCTCCTGCCGATCAAACTTACCGCTGTTGATCTTGCCAATCATCTCGACGGCAGCGAGGCCGGTCTTGATGCGTGCTTCGGTGTCCTTGAACAGGTACGCTGGTTGTCCGTCGGGCCCAGTACCAACGGCCAGACAATCCCCGGCGATCCCCGCCAGCTTGCCCAGGAACTTGAGCTTCTGCTCCTCCCATTCCCACGGTTCCAACTCGCCATCTTCGGCTGGCTCAACAGGCGGGGCCGGGGCCGATCCGACCCCACCTGGAGCGGATGCTGGCCCTGCGGGAGGCGGCGCTGAGTCAGCAAGCTCGGGACTGTCAGCCCATGCGAAGCGCTTCGACCATTCGGTGATGCACTTTCGCGTGATCTGCAGGTTCAATTCAGTGTTAAGACGCTTGGCAACATCGGCGAAAGGCAGCGGCATCCCGCCCTGGCCAGCCAGCCAGATTTCCTTCGCTCGATTGACGACCGCTATTGGATATTCAGTCACGTTGCCTCTTTCTCTTTACGCTCTTGTGGGACCTAAGCCTTGTCGGCCCAGGACGCGCCGGTGGCCGCTTCGACGCTGACGAGATCGTCGCGTTTAAACACCTTGTCCATCCCGTTTTTCATGCAGCGCTCCAACAGTCGGCAGGATTCATCACCCATGCTTGAGGGTGTTTCAAGGTGGTTTTCGTCGTGGATCGTGCGGCACAACATTGGGCCAGTCCACCGCTGAGCTTTGTGCATATACCGTCGCAGCTCTTTCCACAGCAGCCCCAGGCCACGTTTATTCCCCGCTGCGCACGGATTCTGCACCTGATAATTAAGCGCTGCAGGACCGGCGAAAGAGTCGTACTCACCGTTGTATTCCAAGGGAATTTGATAATCAGCAATCGTCGTAACGATGGGCGTATCCTTGTACCGTTCCCGAGTCTCCTGATGCCAGAGGCTTAAGCCGTGATAGGCTTCATACGAGAAGAACCGTTCTCGGATGTACCGCGCCTCGGCCTCGGTGAACGTTACGCCGTACTCTACGAAGGCATAGATGCGGAATTTCTTCCAGCTCATGCCGTAGAGGAATCCGAAGTTTGCGGGCTTTGCATTCTGCCTCTCCAGCTTCGTGACTTCGAGGAATTCTTTCCCGGAGATCATCGCGCCAGTTGTCCAGTGAGGATCGGCCTGCCTCTCCTCCAGAGCACTTACCGCCTCACCACGTTGCTTCGCCGCAATTAGTTGCAGTTTGCGCTGGAAGATCTCGATAAGCCGCTGATCACCTGACACCACAGCAGCACCGACCATTTCAATGGCAGCGTAGTCCGCGATTGTGTAAACATAGCCATCGTCCGGAACGAACCAAGACCGGGCGCAATCGTGAACGGTCTTGCCGTCTGGGCCCTTCTTTTTGCAGCCACATCGCGGAATGTTCTGCATGTTCGGGTGCGAAGATGAGTAACGCAACGTGGTGGTGAACAGCGCGTTGAAGTCCGAATGGATTCTGTAAGTAACCGGGTGGATGAAGCTATTAAGCTTATCGCCGAAATCCGAGATTAGTTTGTCGAGCTTCTTGTACGACAATACCTTGGCCGTAATAGGATGATCAATGGCCTTGAGCTTCAGTTCTGTCTTGTTCGTGGCCTCAATGTCCAGGCCGGCCCTCTGCAGAGCTTGGAGAAGTTGCTTGTGGGAGTTGATGTTGATGCTCGGCGTCATCCCCTCAAATGTCTGCTGGGGATCGAACGGCTCCAGGTCCCAAACGATTTCGTTGTGCAGATTTCCAGCCTTCATCAGGGCGTCCTCGATACCCCGCTGGTGAGTGGCTTTATCAATCTTCGTGCCGTTGAGTTCCATCTCTCCAGTCGGCGCTACAGCGTTAGTCTCGACGGAGAACGGGGACCACAGACCCCTCTGCTTCAAGGCTTGCACCAGGGGGTCTCGCAACTGCATCATCGCCTCGATGTCCATTGCAGCGTACGTCAGTTGCTCTTCGGTGAGTTCCGGCAGGGACCAGTCGGTAACTCGCTGCTCTTTGTTGAGGGGGCGATTGAGGAAATAGATGCAGAGAGCGTTTAAATTGGCCGCGTCCAAATTAAGCAATCGACCAGCGGCGAACATGTCCGCGATGTTGCATAGAACAATGTCCAGGTCCCAGAGGGACATCTTGTAGTCGAACTTGCCGTTGTGGTACCACTTCCAGATGTCGTCGTGCTCCAGGAGAATTCGCAACTTGGTAAAATCGCGAACGTGGAACAGATCGAAAACGTAAATGTCGTCTCGCCAACCAATCTGGTACAGCCTGACCTGGGACTTGTACGGGTCGAGGCCGGGTTTGTAGACGATCTTGTCGTTACCGAACTCGTGCTTCCACTCAGGTTTCGGACAGGTTTCTGTATCGCAGAAGAGCTGTTCCTGGGCAGGCTTAAGCTCGTTTAATATCCTGGTGATGATTGCGTCGGCGTCGGTTTGACGTGTGACGTACCAAGCTTTGCGCTTGGCGTCAGGAGCGAGAGGTATTTGGCGTAGACCATCCACGCCCCTTTAACGCGAGTGTGGGACTAATAACCGGCTGCGGGCGGCAGGTACGCCCCCTTTTTCCTCCACCACGGAGCCGAGAAGAACCAACGACCCACGCGGCCACCCAGCGTTCCGGACCCTGATGCAGATGCAGTCACCTTGAATACTTCCGTGGCGGTGATAGCTGCAGATGCCACACCGGAGGCTACCATCGTTGAGGGGAATATCTGCGTGGCGTGACCTGCGATAGATCCCACCCCGCATATCTGGCTTTGGCTATTCGCAATATTGGCACTAACCGAGGCAACACCTGACGCGGCACCGTTCGCCAAAAAGACCTCTTTGGCGGCGCTGATTATTGTCCCCACTCCTGAAGCAATTCCATTTGAGGTGAAGATCTGCTGGGCAGACGCAGAACAACTTCCGACACCGGAGGCAGATTCGGAGCACGTAACTGTATCTACCCAGGTGATGCTGACTTGGCCGTCAGCTCCCGTGCCTCCAGGCTGATTGTATCCTGGGTTTTGGCCACCTCCACCCCCACCAGGAACAGTGCCATTCCCTGCTGCTACCGAAGTGGTCGCACCGGCACCGCCTGCACCGCCATTTGGGCAATTTCCGCCCGCGCCGCCGACAGCCCCAATAGGGCCA
Organism: uncultured Solibacteraceae bacterium; assembly: GCA_963815475.1. GTDB lineage: Bacteria > Acidobacteriota > Terriglobia > Bryobacterales > Bryobacteraceae > Sulfopaludibacter. The sequence goes on from CAWFHD010000003.1 coordinate 7,862,695, forward strand.
CCACCGGCGTTGCCATTGATGGTCTGGATGTTTCCCGTGCCGTTAATACCCGGTGGCCCTTGATTGACGTACGAATTGGCATCCTGTCCACCCTTGGCGATCACAGATGAGCCGTTGAATGTAGTGTTGGCAGAAGAACCGCCCGCCCCCACGACGACCGTATAGTTGGAGCCGGGCGAGACGGTGACACTGCCTTGGGCATAACTGCCGCTTCCGCCGCCGTACTTGGTGCTAGACAAGGAAGGGGTGCCGCCCTTCCCGCCCGGTCCCCAGCAGGTGACAATTATGGTAGTCACGCCACTGGGGCAGTTCCAAGTGTATGTGCCATGAGTTGAGTAGATCTGGCTACCCATTTGGCTTAGAACCCCGAGGCGGCTAACTGGTGACTGTAGTTGAAGCTGTTGAGCTGAAGCTGTGCCCCCGCTACCAGACTGAGGGCCGCAATGTTGACGTTACAGCCCGATGTTCCGACGCTGCCGGTCACGACAATCGCGCCACCAGCCGTGAGGAACGCGCAATAGCCTGCATTACCAGTGGCCGCAATGTTCGCGTTGGCCACAGCATTGCCATTTGCCACACCGTTGACTGCCGATGCAAATGCCGTGGCTCCCAGACTAAAGGTCGCCAAAAGGGTACCGGTCAAAGCGCCGGTACCAGCAGGTTGTGCTCCAGAGTAAATGACGAGATAACCTGAGTTGCACAACGCTGTGATAGCATTGGCCGCTGCATTCGCGGCCTGTGCGGAGAAGGATGTTGATAGCGCCATAGTTTTATCCTTGGATGTCCACCACGCCGATCACTCCGATATAGTTCGACACGGCCTTAGCTGTAGCATTCGCTAACTTGATGGCCACCTTGTCGGCAGGTACGATGACGTTAGCTGTATCGGTCTGGGCGCATGCTTCAACTTGCAACGGCGTCGGAGTTGAACCATCAGGCCCACTGCCCTGCCGGAACTCCACCGAGTAAACAATCTGCGGCATCACATCCATCATGGGCGACACCGCAGGCGGGGCAATGACGTCAATCGGCCTGCCATTAGCCTCCCTGGCGCTCAAAAACGCTGCGCCGCTGGGAGCCGCGTTGAGTGCGGCGCTGACAGCTACTTCCAGGGCCGATGCCCCGTCGGCATCACTGGCCGTGACGTTCTTAGAGACGGCGGGTTGACCGGTCTGTATCATTGTGACGCTGAATAACGATCTCGACATGTTATTTGTCCTCCTTGGGCTCGGCGGGCGGCTCGACTAGCACGAACTTGTCACCCCTGAAATCCCAGTTGCCTTGTAGGTCGTGCGACCGTGCAACCATGATGATTGCGCCTTGCCGCTGATTGGCCAGCTCGTCGATCTTCTTGTTAAATTCCTGGACGACCGCGAACTCGCTTGGCGACAGTATGTATTCTTTATTCATATCGTTGCTTATCCCACAATCGTATATCCGGTATACAAGCCGTTCACAAAGTGAAGGGCTATATTACTTATCGTGACGGTCTCGCTCGGCGCGGCTAAGTAGACATTGGAGTAACCGGGCCGCTTATAATAAATGTTGGAGCTTATTTTTAAAGAATCAATCTGAGCCCCACCGGATATCTTTAACACGACGCTGTTGTAACCGTCATCCTGCTGGTTGATAAATAGCGACCCGTTGTTACAAGAAAACGTTGCGCCTGACGTGAAATTGATGGTAGAGCCTGCCCAGCCACTTATCTGGCTAACAATAAGAGTTCCAGTGGCGATCTGGGTACCGCTAATCTGTGTTTGAAATGCCAGTGTTCCCAACCCGGTAATCTGACCACCTGAGGCGTTGATACTATTTTGAAACGCCAGGGAACCGAAACTAGGCGTTCCTGTTACATCTGAGTATCTGATAGTTGTACCGGCGGGTAATGTCAACCCGCTCGACGTAATCGACAAGCATAAACCTGTCGGACCATAGAGGTAGATGCCATTTGCCGTAACCTGCACATTAGGGTTCGCCGTACCCACAGAGTTGTACAGCCCGATGCCATTCGCGGTAACATCCACGTGGGCACCACTACCGTGTGCGATGGAGGCTCCTGATGCGGATAACGTGAGCGTGTTAACTGGTGAAATATTGCTGTCGGCAATCGTCAGGCCCAGCGAATTGAGAGTAAGCTTCCCTCCACCGTTGAAGGCGAAAGTGGCCTGCCCGGTAAATAAAGAATCGCCTGCAACGAGTTTGTTAACGCCTAAGGCGTTGATGGTGAGACCGCTCCCGCCGTTATTCTTGCCTCCACCAAAGATGCTCGTATCGAACCCGACGGCTTTGCCCAGGTCCACCGTAGCCTGCGAGAGCGAGTAGTTTCCAGGCGTTCCAGTTATTGTGAAATCGTTCGCAATGCGGATGGTAAGGTTGTTGCTAATGTCGGTGTACAACGGACCCGACACGTTGACCATGATGTTGCCCGCGCTATCGTAGTTCTGACCCGAGCCGAGCGGTAATGCTGGTCCGAAGGTCACATCATCCACGTAGACGTTGCCAGTAGCAATTCCCGTGGCCAGCACTGGGAACACTCGGGCATACACAGCAGACGCGGGTACCGGTGCCGTGATGCCCTTAAATTGCTGCCATGCAGTGCTCAATGCCGACATCGGCGTACTCGCGTTCGTCCAACCACCACCGGAGACATACGTAGACTGGTCGGCTAAAAAGTAGTCGATATAGAACCCGGCCATCGGCGAGGAATTACCGGCATCGCATTTCAGCCAACTTGAACACAGGTACCGCTGCCCTGGCACAACCTTGACCCACTGATACATTGCAGCTTGGCTGAAGCCCCATGCTCCTGCTGTCCCACACGCCTGTCCGGAATGAGGTGCGGTGGTCGACGTACCGACCAAATTCTGCCAGGGTGACGTGTCCTTCTCGAAGTCACCGCACAGAAACATACTCCCATCAAGATTGTTGTTGATGCCGGTAACATTGGCTTTCTGATAAAGGGTCTTGTCCGTCGTGGTCGGAATTGCGCCATCTTGGGCAACCAGAATGTCCAAGTGTCCGTCGACACCCACCCAGGTTTGGAGCGTGCCTGCGGCTGCATTGAGGAACGACGCGCTCGTCTGATCTGCACGGTTGCAGACGTATACCCTGATTCGAAGGTAGGCCACGTTGTTGGGCGACATTCCAGAGATGTCTGGGCCGTACGGACCCATCAATGGTTGGCAGGTTTGGGTGTCGCCGGTCACCTGAGTGCCGTCGTACGGGCGTTCAGGTGAGATCGGCTGCTTGTTGGCATCGAGGCTTTGGACCGTAATACGAACAAAGAAGCTGGCGCTATCATCGACACAAGGTGTGTCGTCATAGGTGATCCACGGAATGCACCAATAAGGAACTAGACCTTTTCCCGCCGAATAGTTGTATGGGAAGCTCTGGCTTTCTCCAGCGGCTGGTGCCATCACAGTGAGATATCCGGGGTCGCTGGGAGATCTGGTCTGAATCAGGTGAGATAGTGGTAGCTCCAAAGCTGATAGTGCGACCGGGCCGCTGTACACTACAGGGCCTTTTCCGGCGATCAGATCGAGCATTTGGGCCTTGGGAAGCGGAACCGAGGAGCTGTAGGAAGTCCACCCAGCTTGGCAGGCGAATTCCCAGATCTCAGCCTCCGTGGGTGCGATGGTATCTACAGGGATTGTAGACCCTCCAGGGGCAACGGGGAACACTCCATAGAAACCAAAAGTATCGGCGTTGTCCTGGCTCACCCACACCGAGGCCAAAGACTGCGCCGTATCCTCAACCATCTTTACGGTAACGGCTGGATGGGCATGGACCTGTCGGGTATCCTTATCCACCGTATTGTTGATGGTACTGAAGGACCCTACGGCGGTTCTCACCGCCGACGGCTGAATGGTGATCGCAGACACGACGACCGGATCTTTCGACCACGTACCGGAACTGTTCACCGCGTACACTTTGACGACCCAACCATCAACGATTGACGTGGGTTGGGTGAACTGCCCCCCGGTGTATGCGACAGTGTCCTCGCCGAATAGATCGCCTGGAATCCAAGCGATTTGCCCTCCCTTAGTATCGTCAGGAGCGAAGGCCATCACTTGGAAGGCTCCCGCCTGCAATGTCGAAAAATTGGGATCATCGGTCGGGAGTGTGATGACACCGCTGAATCCAAAAACTGGATCGTTCCCGTCCAAGAAATATGTTGGGTCTGCGGTAGCAGATTTAGCGTTGGGAGCAAGCGTGTCTGAAGACCCTACCACCACAGGCGTTCCTGCAGTCCCCTGACCGACAGTCTGCAAACGGCGCTCGATCTCCGCATGGCTCATGGAGCCGCCGCCGGTGACCGATCTGTGGTCCGTAGTAGCTGTCTTCCCGCTGCTCCGCTTGAACGATGCCATTATTAGCTCTCAACGCTTTACACCCTTGTGGGACGTGTATTAGCACCGCTCGGGATTCCAACCGAGCCTGGGCCAAGGCCGCGACCCAAACTTCTGGTAGTACTTCTGAGGATCTTTCCAGAGTGGATTACACTCAGTTCTGCACAGCCACAAATCATCCGTCTTGTGGTAGATCATATTCGCGGGATCGTGCCATTTTCCGCATCCGTCGCAAGGGGTAACTGTTATTTCCGTCGCAAGCATTTAAGCTCCCTGGTGTAGATTAAAAAGCCGGGTGCCCTAGTGAAGGACACCCGGTGAATGTGAACTTACTGCGGCTACTGATTGGAAGGCTTCAGCAGGGCAAGAAATGAACTCCAAGCCCCTCCTATGATCACAAGACCGATCTCTTTTGCACCGCCCTTATAGAAGAAATACCCCGACCACATAGCGAAGAAGAACAGCAGGCTGCGCCCACCATTGCTGTCGAAGAAGCCGGTCAGATGCTCACGAAGCGCGGTCAGGTTGTTGGCTACGTTTGCGATCATTGGTATCTTCCCTAATGCCCGAAGCCGTACGTGAAGCGCGACAAAACGAACTTCAGGATAGTCTTCAACATGCTGATCTTCTCGCGTAGCGGCTGCAGCGCTACATTCACGCTTTCAGCCGCCTCTTTCAGACTGCCGGTGCCCTCCTGGACGTTCGCCAGAGTCTTTGCAACATTGGGGTCGGCGATCAGCTTGTCCAAGTCGTCGAGTGCCTTGTTAACTTTGATGAAGGTCTGCCGCGCTTCGGGCGCACCAGCCTTCACTTGATCGTCGAGCGTCTTCAATAGACTGGAAGCGTTTTCGAGCGATGCTTTAAGGGGCGTCAAGGTACCGTCGGTGCTTGCGGTCAGACGGTCCAGGTCCGTCTTCATGCCTGCCACGAGTACACGAGTGTCACCGATCAAGCCGTTCACATTCGGCAGCACAGTCTCGCGTATCTGATGGGTTATCTCTGCCGTGTCCCGCAGGATCACAGCCGTAGTCTGGGCGCTGGCGTAATTGTCCCAATAGGTGTCGTTAACCAGATCGCCGACATCCGTGAGAACGCCCTTGACCTGATCGTCCCGTTCCGACAACCTCTTGCCGATAGCGTCGAACCGAGCATTCAGGTTTGCTTCAAGGCGGTCACTCCGCTCCGTAAGAGCCTTCCCCGACTCGACGCGCATCACGTGAATCTCGTGAGCCGCGAACACCAGGGAGCCAGTGAGCGTAAGAATGAGAAGGATGAGCGCGTACCAGTAGCGGGTACGCGCACGTAAACCGGCGGCAGCAGAGCGATGCACTTCTGCGGGGATCAAATTCACTTCGAGCCCCCAACAAGAGTGCTGGCGCTGGCGGAAACGAACAGGGTGTAAGCCGACTGCACAGCCTGATCCAGAATCGAGGCCGGAAGCGATTTCGAATTCTTCACGATCAGGTCGTCGGCCAGCTTCAGTCCTGCTCCACCGGCGTCCAGGATCGCCACGTCCAAGTGGCCAGCAAGCGCTTCCCGCGCCGCCTGCAACAGCAATCCATTCTTCTCCACTTCACTGAACGGACGCCCCGAAGTGTAGTCATCCGGCACCGGAATGGCGACGGACTTGAGAACCGCGACGATCTCGTCGTCGGTTCTGTTGGGGGTCATTGCCGCGATCATCTCCACAGCGGGGATGGCGTATTGCATGAGTTGGCCGACGATCTTGGCAATCTGAGCGGCCTTCTGCATCGCGGGTTTGCTAATGAGCTTTCCCAGCGCGGACTTGACGGCGTTAACGACGGAATTGATCAAGTTGAACATATCTAAATGCCCTTTCTTTAGCTCACGATCTCAAGTTTAATGAGCGTGAGGATACTGCCCATACGTTCGCGGTAACGAGCCTGAAGCCGTTTTACGAACTGTGCGGGCGTGCCAATGTTGGGCATCGGGAGCCATGAAAGCTCCTCGGTACCGAGTGCTTGCAAATAGGTGAGCCGAACGCTTAGCGCCCGTGCCCGATACTTGCGATCCGTGGACTGGTCATAAAGCTCCAGGAGATCACCACGTTTCACCTGGAGTTCCTTAGCCGTACCCCGGCTGAGAGTGTTGAAGATCGTTCCCTCGCGAAGAGGTTCCCCGGTTCGGGGATCGCGGAACTTCCGCATGTCACTAAAACTTAGGCGCATCATTGTCAAACTCCTCCTTCACCGTCGCCTGCTTATCGCACAGCGGGGCCAGTTCCTCCGCGATGTCGCGGACCAATTCGTTGTCCATATTCAACAGCCAGCCCTTCCTCCCTAACGTCTTAGCGCCCATCGACATCTTTAGGGATATCGACTGGAGCTTCGGCGAAACGTGCTGTGGATGGATGATACCTGCCTCCTGGCCGTACCGGAACAAATCATCCGTGCTGATAGTGCCCTGTTTCGAATAGTCGCAGTAGACGCGGATAAGCTCTTCCGGCGAGATGCCAAATTTCTTCCTCTTCAGATCCACGTAGAACGGCACCCAACCCTTGCGGCCTACAGTGCCTGTGATGTACCGAGGCATAAACTTCAGGGCTTCGAGTGCCGGGTTCATATTGCCGGATTCGCTCACCTTCTCCTGCATGTAGAACATGAATCGCTCCTCGCGGGCATCCGCGTCGGGTCCACTCCCGTCCACATTCTGCAGGGCCGCATAAACCTTCGCGTAGTTCTCCACGATCCGGATGTCAACTTTGCCTTCAAGCTTGCCTGACCACGCCTTCACCTTTGCCCGATAAACGTCGTTGATGTTTTTCCAATTCTGGTCGTATTCGCGGAGCATCTTCACGGTGAAAGCCGACAGGTGCCCTGCGTGTACTCGGGCTTTTTCAAGCAATGCAGAGTCCTCTTTCTTCTTCAAGACGACCATGATGTAGCGCTGGTTAAGTGCAGTATCGATGGCGCGGAACTCACCGGTAATCAAGCAACCTGTGCGATGCTTGCGGCTCTTGGTTTTGAACTCGTCTAGTGTGCCGACCAGCTTCACCGAGCCATCCGCGTTCGACTTGAACATCTCGGACAATTGGTCGCTCACGTTGTTCTTCCACTCGTCTACCCAGACCGGAATGTTGCAATAGGAGTTGACCCTGTTGAAGAGTCCTGTCGGCGTCATACCTTTGACCGGCGCGGGTTCAAACGGAAGTCCGAATAACTTAACAAACAGCGACATCAAGGCGTTCTTTCCGGTACCCGGAGGTGCAGGCATCATACACAGCGGGAAATTCTTGTATTCATTCCACCAACGTTCGCGAAACAGGTGTGTGATTCCCCAGCCCCACAGAAGCTCTACCGACTTTCCCCAGAGTTTCTCGGTAATTCGGAGAAGCTCCGCAAAATCCTTCGCGGCGTCTTCCGCGCCATACTCGAAGTCGAACAGCGGCATTCCCCCGGCGTCCTTATCTTTTGGCAATAACCGGTACGCCACACCATTAACGTTGATGATGGCCTCGTCGTCTTTTAAATACACTTTGCCGGTTTTGTCTATGGCCCCGTTACCTACAAGGAATGTGCCGGTGGCGGGCTCGTATCCGGCGATGGATTTCAGTAACACCCTCATGCGAGACTCACGTCCTTCCTGGGTAGCCATGTGCCAGATGCGTTTAAACTCTTTCGCATCGCCATACCAGAGAAAGTCACCCTTCGAGACGAGCAGGTTTTCGAAATCTCGAATGTTTGATATATCCCCAGCTTTGACAACCCCTTGCCACTTTCCAGCCTCATCGGACGTCAACCGAATGCAACGCTGCAGATCGGACTGGTTTTCCGGGTGATCAACATCCACCTCGTCGCGAATTAGATCGAGCGAGAAGTTAGAAATGTCCACCCACAGATCCGGCGTGCCAGCATCCTCGTTGGCCTTCGAGATCAGCTTGACGTACTTGTTACCTTGCCGCTTGACTGGGATCGATTTATCAACCCCCGTGGAGGCTATCGACGGCGGCAACGCATCCGGCGATACCTCATCTCCGAGATCCTTCATCTGCCCCTGCAGCTCTTCATTCATCCGCGACCCTTCTTTTTGTCGGCCTCAGCTAGTGGGATGTACAGGGGACACTTCGGGTGGCAATCGCAGCCGTATCCAATCGCCATACCGCACGAGAAATTGTAGGCACCCTGGTACACCGTCCGGACGCATGTCTCGGTCGACCGCTTGATTTCAAGCGCAGACGACGTCGCAATCGATGCCACCTTCGCCTGCCAAATCGGACCAAGAACTTTGAGCGCGTCCTCTGACGAAGCCCCGGCGTGATTCTTTAGAAAGGTCGCCACAACAAACGTTAGTTGATTACGCGACGGCACTTTCTTGCCCCAGGACTTCGCTTGCTGCACTACTCTTTGTGGAGCATTCATGATCTGCGATATGCAGAGTGGAACGGTTTTTATTTGGGTTTCGATGCGTTGCTTATTCAGTTCTTCTCGTTTGCGATTCTCTTCGTCGGCCAGCGTGCAGAAAGGCTGAAGCCGTTTATTCAATTCCGCGCAGACATTCCGGTTCAAAAGCTCTTTATCCGGTACTGGCGTGGATGCGATCTCTCTGGCCGTATCGAGGCCATAGCTGACCAGGGCTCCGAGCCAATTCAAGCTCAGGGGGACCTTGTAAAGTCCGCTTTTCGAATTGATTGTTCCCGGCACGCGCCATTGACGCGACACACCGTGGATCTCGGTATCGAGCGTCTTCACGGCGAGGGTATCTTTGAGCGCCCGCTGGAACAGCTTACAGACGTGCCCACCGTCTGCCCTAGCCGGGAGACCGGTAACTTCATGGGGGATGACGATGTGAATCCCCTTCGATCCGGAGAAGTAGATCCTGTACGGACAGTCCATCGCCGCAAGGTACTCGATCACCGTGTTCGCATCGGTGGCGCTGACTCGGATGTCGGAGGAATCGAAGTCAAATCCGAAGTCGTAATGGCACGGACCCTGCTCAGGCTTATCCCACATGTTCAACGTATGGAAGCAGTCAGTTCCACCGGCACGCTCGACATACTTGGCAAGGGTCGCTGGTTCATCGCGGAACCACGACCACGGCTTGCCTGGAGTCCAAAATACTCGGAAGGGCATTTACTGGCGACCTCCCGGCCACCATGCCCGAACCTGCACGCCGCATTCGTTCAGCATCTCCACGACCATCTTGCCGTCCTGGTACAGTGGAGAATCCCACTTTGCTTGCCGAGCCGCATCGTACACGACCTCGAAGATACCCGCCTGTATGATGGCCCTGGCGCAGTCAACGCACGGAAGGCCGGTCACGTAGATGCGTGATCCAGACAATGCAATCCCATGACGCGCCGCCGAGTAGATCGCGTTCCTCTCGGCATGTTCCATGTATTTGTACTTCAAAGGGCGCTCGTATCGCTCCGGAACATTGTCGTTGGCACCCGACGGAAGGGAGTTGTATCCCTGGCTGAGAGGCCGGTGATCCGTCGAGACAATTATGCATGCACACTTCGTATGTTTGTCTTTGCTGCGGGTCGCGATTATCGAGCAGAGATTGAAGAAGTAGGTATCCCAATCGGGAATGTTATGTGTCATGTATTCGGCCTCCGAATCTTTTACTCGCGTGTGGGACAGTAACCGAAAGAAACTGGAGGAAAAACTAAAAACCCGGAGCCGCCCTTGTGGGGAAGCTCCGGGAACCAGGAGGAGAATCGAGAATGGAGAGCGGGGCGAACTACAGCTTCGCCAGGACGGTTTTCGCGGCCTCGCGGGCCTGCGCCGCAGCAGTCTTGCTCTGCGAACGCTCGACCACACCGTTGGCCTTATTGATGGCGTGTTTCAGCGCGGCTACGGCGCGGCGCACGGCGGTCTTGATCTTGCCGGGGCAGTGTTTGTCGGACGTCGAGAACGACACTCCGTCCACCACCACCGTGTAACTGGCAGGCACCGCGACCGGCTCGGTCCCTTCGCCTTCCTGCGGATCGCGGGTGCTGGCCGCAACGAAGCTGATCGCCACTTCCGCGCCACCTGCGGAGGTGAACTTGATCACCGGATATTCGCCACCCACATCGTAGGTGTACGCCGGACCTTTCTTGGTCGAGGAAGAAGCGATTGCACCCATCAGAGCGACGAGGGGCATCGCGGAAATCACAAACTTTTCGGCTGTGTTCATAGCTATTAAAAGCTCCTTTCGTTTTCTTGTCGGCTCTAATGAGCCTTGCCTTCACAAAGTCTTTACTCTACTGTGGGCCGAAATACGCTACTGAACTGAGAAATCCAGCTTCAGTCCGATCCGCGCAACGTTTAAACAGAACTCGAAGCGCGGGTTCCCTGGAATCGGGCGCACCCACAACACAAACACTGGGCCCAGCGCCCAACGGCCTCCGTTCTTGAACCGAGCAAAGAACCAGGGCTGCTTCCACGGTCCCAGCGACACATGGAGCCGCAGCCTGAAGCCCTTTTTCAGTTCTTCTCGGTAGGCGTCCTCGCAGCTCTGAGAACAGAAGAGCTGCCCATCGAACCACCGGGCGTCCAGATCCCCGTAAGGCTGGGACAGCCAGGAGGTGTCGTCGCACTGGTAGCAGGCCTGACTGGGCATCTACCGCTCCGTGATCACCGGCGGAACGTCCATCAGCTTCGCAGCCATGCTGGGAGGTAGATTACGCGCCGTATCGAAGAGAACCCTGGTGGTTCGGGTGTCCTCGACGTGATGATGAACGCCGGTCGCAGACAGAAGTGTACAGGCTTTCTGTACAGCGTCGGAAAACGCACCAGTGAATACGGTCATCCGGAACTGAGGGGCCCTGTTCACACCGATCCGGTACGTGCCACTGGACTTCAAAAGCCGCTGGATCTTGAACGGCAGAAGGTGAATCGGTATGCCTTGCGGAGCCTCGGGCTCTGCGACTGGCACATCGGGCGCTGCCACCGGTACATCCAAGCTCCCTGCGGCGAGAAGTAGCGCCGGGAACAGTGCTGCGGATCTCATGCCTCTCATGCCTACTTCACCCCCTTTTTGGCGAAAAGCTCGAACCTGCATTGCCCACATTGAACGGTGCGGGGACCTTTGCCACGCATGATCTCGTGGCTACATTCCAACTTCAGGATGGTCGCGGACTCGGCCTCACCGAGCCCACTGGGCCGTGAGTATGAACCCACGACCCGGCGAGGAAAGCCTTTCATTGGACGGTCTCCTCCTGCTTGAGAATCGGCTTCACACCCGGCTTGAACGCGATCATGACCTCGCCGGTGGCACTCTTGCTGATATGGGAGACGCCGAAGTAGTCCAAGACGACATTGATGCAGTCGGCCTGATCCAGCGCCTTGCGGCGAAGCTCTTCGACATCTTCAATGACACCATTCACCGGGGCGCAGACCTCGCCCATCGCCGCCGCGTGGATCGCCGCGATGTCCTGGCAAGCACTCTCGTACTTCTCCCGCATTTCGCCCAACTGCTGCAGGGTCGTGCGGTACTTCCAGATGAGCGCCACAGCCGTGCGCGAAACGGACTCAATCTCTTGCGCTGAATCCGCCCATCCGGCCTGGATAATCGCGTCTCCTATGGCGTTGGTTCCACGTACACGCTCCATTGCCTTTTCGAGCTGGATGCTAAGCTGCTCGGACTTGTCGCGCTCGATGATCAGGGCGTCGGCCATCTCCCGATTGTCGCGACCCTTGGCGCTGAGTTTCTGGTGGAGCTGCACGATAGTGTCTCCTCGTTGCGCAACGGCTTTCTGCGAACCTAAGAACCGGCGGCACAACTCGGTGAACAGGCGCTGGAATTCCTCGGACTTACCTTTGGTATTGTTGGTCTGGAACGTCAGGAGAGCGGCAACGCGCTTCCAGTGATTCAGGTACCGGCACCGGTGGACCTGGGACACGCTTCCATCCTTATACTTGGACGGATCGATCAACGCCATCAGTGCTTCGTGATCGCCATTTTGAAGAGCCGTGGTGAATGCTTTCGTGAATTCGGTGGTTTCTTTTTTCGATCTCGACATTTAAGTCTCTTGCCTCCTGAAAGTTTTACGCCCATGTGGGACGAAGTTCGTAGTACCATTGCAAGAAATTTCGCTCGGCCTCCGTCGGATACATTGGAAAGTCGATACGGTAATCCTGAACTGCCGGGTGAGCCAGAAGTTCTGGCTTAGCGACTGCGCCGTTCATGAGGTCCCGTTGCTCGATTGCGCAGAGCACCTTGTCGATGATGTCGATCTCGGGAGTCTTGGACGCCGAAATACCGAAAGGTATCGCGGTAACGGAATCCACCTGCGCCTCGACCTCTCGAAAGAACGCCATCTCGGGGCTGTACTTCACGGGGCGCGTCATATCGGGCAGATAAGTCTCCGATCGATCGTGCATCAGCCCCTCGAATGCTTGCTCCGGAGGAACCAAGCTGGCTACCCGTATGCAATGCTCGGCTACCGAGTAGAACCTGCGGACGTGCCCGTTGAATCTGCACATATTGGACAGGGCGTGTGCGATATCTTGAATATCGACATCTTCAGGTTTCAGACAGAGCGGATTCACAAGCCGCCCGGTGAACGTCCTTATACAACGTCCACGCGGTGGTGTTGGGGGAACCAGCAACAGGTAATTATGAAGTTTGGTTAGCCATTGATTCATTCTCAGCCTCCTGACCCTTTACTCGCTTGTGGGTCAGAAAAGTGAGAGTTGGCCAGGAAGAACGTTCGGATCTTTCGCTCCAGGTTTCGGTCGAATCTCCTGTAGCCTTAAGCTGGTCTTCACAGGTGGCACGTAGGGCCGGTACGTCTCACCCTTGTCGACCGTGTGAGCCCAGGCGTGCTTGTCGAAAATCGAACCGTGGACGCGGCGATTGCAGTCCCTACAAACACCGCACTGGCCGCATCCACATTCGTATAAAGGCTTGCCGCAACCGCAGAAGTCGGATTCAGGGAATTGATCGAACACATCAGCTCTACTCGCCTGTGGGGCGGTTTAGAAGATGGCCCCGACGGTTGCCTTGCCCTGCTGGCAGAAGGGCACCGCGCCGGTGGTCTCGCCGTCGACCCCACTGCACCACAACGCCGTGTTCTGCGGCGTGAATCCAGTCTTCACCCAGTTGCCGAGCGCCTGCATCGCGGTGCAACCGCCGCCACAACCGATCAACGGATCGGTATTGTATGGTACCGTCGGACTTACGATTGCCGAGCGCAAATCTTCGAGCGAAGCAGGCTCCCAGAACGCCTGCCAGATGTACAGCTTTGAGCCCGTCGTGTACGTGCCATCTGCGGTCCCAGACACTGCGAAGGTGATAGTGGTAGAGTTCGGCACGGTCAACACCGGACCAGCATAGCTGTAGTGAAGATAGATACCTGCATAATTGACCGGCATTCCTACCGACAATTGGTGCGGCGAAGTAACCGTCGCCGTTGCAATGCCACCCGCGACAACAACGCTTGTCAAACCAGAGCCAAGATCAGTTGTGGCGTATGGTGTTCCGTCGGGCTCCGTTTGTGAGTTACCGACGTGCGAGGTAATGCAGTTGTAGTTGATCGTTGCTCCTGTATATATGCCAGCGTGTGATGCGGAAACTGCCGAAACGCCAGCGGTGTAACCTATACCGCTTATCCACGCTGGATTAACGGCCTTACCCAAGTACTTGGTATCCCACAAGTAAATGTTTCGCATAGGGTCGACGAAGTACGGATTGACGCCCGTCGCGGAACCCGGATTGACCACATTGTCGATATCATGCTGGCCAGGGTAACTTGCCGATCCGCCGGTACTATTGCTCTGGTAACCCCTGACTCCCCCAGCCGGAACACAGGCCGTGCATTGTGCAGCCGTGGGTGTGAAGTTATAGGCGGCATTGTAGTCGCAGTTCGTCGCCGTGCAAAGATTGGCACAAACCGTAATTCCAGGCAACACGGAGCCGAACTTAAATGTTGTGTTTGTGCCACCCAAGCCGTAAACGAGATTGCTTTTGAAAGACCCGATTGTTCCAGTTCCTGCGCAGTTAGTATTGTGGCCGGATGATAGCATGGAGTTACCACCATAACCTCCACCGTAGAGGCGACCCCACCACGTGTTGTGATTCATGTTTAGGGTGTTGCCGACAATAAATGATCCGTCGAAGATAAGGGCCATCCATCCGTTTCCATGACCCTGCTTGCTTGCCAGTGCAAAGATGTTCTGCATGTTGCTGATGGCTCCGCTGCCGAGGGCTGGGCCTCCTAAAGGGCTGGCATCACCGCCCGTGATATCTTCCGCAATATCAAACACCTCACCCGTAACGGTTTGGTTACCTATGGTGCCGATGTGTGGGTTATTTGATACAACCGGAACCCAGTAATAGTTGCCGCTTCTTGTGGCCGTCATCGTAACGATCACAGCCGAAAACAGGAAGTTGTTTTTGAATGAGGCCACGGTGCCAGGGAATTGCGGGTTGGCGGCGGGGAAATAGTTGTCCTCCACCGTCTCGCTGCTGTTGCCGTTTCCGCCGTTTGCGCTGCATCCCATTACCAAAGGATTAGTGGTCGCCAACACCGCCCCTGCCGCACCCACGCAGGTCGCAAATACGTTGTGCCGGATGTTCCTGGTGCCTGTGCTGAGCCCGAAGATGTTGTTGTAGTAAAGATCGCTGACGCCCGCCGGGTTGGTATGCCGGTTGTACTCGTAAGTGAAGTTAGTGGTGTCTTTGCCGTCTGCTGCGAACATACCCGCGTGATCGAAAGTGCAATGCTGGATGATGGTATCGTTTCGACCAGTGTAGACAATCGGGTCCAGGTAGGTACCGACGTATGAGAAGTTCGTCCAGTTGGCCTTGAAGACCCAACCGGAACCAATCGTATCGTTGTTGAACGGAACTGCAGGAGCACCGCCCGTGTCGCTAGTGATTGTGCATGGCTGCGCCTGAGTGCAATCGGTTGTATCGACGCTATAAAGACTGTTACTCGCAGACCCAGGCTTTGACACTAAGCCATAAATATAGTGACCACCAAATCCGTCATTTGACAGATGAGAGTCGAACTTCAGTGTCGCGCCGCGCTTCATCACAAAGGTGCTTAATGCCTGACCATCCCCACGAAGCGTCAGGCTGGTCGTGATGATCATCCCGGTGTTGTACGGAGAACCGTTAGGCGCGTAGATGGCTTGAGTACCGTTGCCCGCCACGTAATTCGGAACAACCGCAGTCGTGGCCGTATAGGAACCCGTGAACGAGCACCCTGCAACTGTCATGGTCGGTGCCGTAGACGTCGGAGCATACCATCCACGGCTAAGCGTTCCACCAGTTTGATCCTGGTAAGCCGACGTGATGACCCCGCCCGAGACGACCGGTGTAATGTGCGGACGTGGAACAGTACCGGTACCGTTTGCTGGAGCCGTGCCGCCCGTGTTTGTAATGGTCGGATTGGAGCAACCTGTCGTAGACCCTGCGGGCACAGTGAGGCCTTGCACATAACCGTATGTCGGCGCTGTCGAGTTGCCGAGAATTGTTCCCCCAACTTGGTCGAAGTTGATGACCATGTTGTTCGGAATCACGATGTAATCCGATGACGGCACATAGCCTGAAGCTGTGCAGCCCGTACCGGTCCAATATGCATGAGTGGAGTCCGCTGCGATGCCGTTCATCGAACATGTGATCGGGCTGCTGCCGGAACATGCCGATCCGGTATTCACCAACGTGCAAGTATTCCCGGTGGCAAGTAGCGCAGCCGCGCAGAGCAGGATAAGGCAGAATAGTTGTTTCATTGTTACTCCGTGAACCTCACACCTAAGACACGCATGTCCGAAGCTGCCCCCGCAGTAATTTCAAGCTTCCATTCGACAAGATCGCCAACAGTACAACCGGTAGTGGTGAGAGTTGTCGACACCGAAGTACGCCCTGGTGCGGCGCTCAAAGTTATGGGCTGAGCAGCACCCCATGATGGGCTTGCCACCGGCGTGTTGGTGATGCACTTCAAATAGACGTTGACTGTGGGTGCCGTTGTACCGGCTGAATACGCCGTAACCACGAGCTTCAGTGAAGCACTCCAGTCTGCCGGTAGATCGAACCTGTCGTAGGCGGCTTGCAGCGTTCCAGCCGAGAACTTCACGTAGCCCTGGAGACCGTCGGACTCGCACATCGCCTGCGGAGCCGTCGTATTGTTCAGGTAGGAGAACCGTGTCGCGGCCAGCAGCGCTTGGCACTTTGCCGCTGCTTCCTGACCGTACAAGATCCGAGCGCCGCCCCCACTGCCGCTGAGCTTGTAGATGCAACTCTTCTGGCCACTGCCAATCGGGCCGACGTGACCTCCAGTTCCGCACTGAGCGAAGGCCAGTTTTCCGAGCAGAAGAATGAGGAAAATCGTGAGTGTTTTCATGGCTGGATTGGCACCTATTTGTAGGTCAACGCGGCTGCGTTGTCCCAGACTTGGGTCATGTCGGTGACGCCACCTGCCCATTCCACGGCAGTGCAGTTGCCGCCGACGTAGGTCGACCGGCGAATGGCCCAGCCCGCTGTCGAAGTGGCAGTGCCGGGAACGGCCCAGCCCTCGTAAGCGATGTTGCCCTGGCCGTCGTAGCCGAAGCGCTGAACGTAGGGAACCGCCGGAATACCAGCGGTGGCATTGGCTTGCTTTTGCAGAAGATTTGCGGAGAAAGAGTTCATACGTCGTCCACCTACAGCTTTACGCCGTTGTGGGACGCAGACAAATATGGCGGCGCGGACGCCCTGCACGGCAGTCAGCCGTCTTTGCGCGTCCGCGCCGGTGGGTATTGGACCGATAGCCTTCCTGGCCGGTAGCCTCATGTCCCAGCAGAAGGGCTGGGGTACGGCATTGGGCCGAGCAACGATCCAAACTGGATAAAGTCGGTGAGAGTACCTTACTCGACCGCGAATCGCGGGCACTCCCAGACCGGCGTCACGATGTCGAACTTCACGCAGTTCGTGAACACGGCCTGGGCGATCTCACAGTTGCCCCTTGAGCCGGGTCGAAACTTGCGACAACCCTGGAAGCAAAGGCAATGCTCTCGATGCTTTCCCCTCAGGTGCGGCTGAACCGCAACCGAGGCACCGTGATGTTCGTACACCTCGATGGGAACTTGTCGCATAAATACCTCCTTGAATTCGAAATGGGGACGAGCGGTTCGCCTTCAACGTAGGACTTCACTTTGCGCGGCTGCGCTGCGGAAGCGGTTGCCCAGTCATTTAGGGCACCCTCAAATCCTTGCTCCAGTGGCGGATGCGCGTTTCCACCATCCGTCTATCTACGTTGCCCGCCATTGCCGCCTTTGCGAGGCGGTGTTCTTTTCTCTTGACCCTGGCACTCTGGCCCGTTGGGAAGGGCCCGTCCTGTGGGTGGCCTTGAACTACGTCCTCAAACCCTTAGAAATTGCGCATTATGACGCCTCCAAGAGACTGTACACCCTTGTGGGCCTACAGCTCCAGGCGGCTCAGGACGTCTTTCACGCGGGCGTTGAGCGCCACCATCGCGCCGACCACCTCGGAGAGCGTCTCGGCCACCGGCGCGGCAGAGCTGAGCACTCCCTTGGCACCGTCGGTGCGGATCTCGCCGGGGCGCATGACGCACGACAGGCGCGTCTCCAGCAGCTCGGTCTGCGTCTGGTATCTGGCCACCTCGCGACGAATCGACTGCAGCATCTGCGGAATCTGGGGCTTCGGCGTCGGCGGAACGGTTTGTTCGATTTTGGTTTTCTTCGTCTTCATGTTGTTGTGTTACCTCCTGTAAGTTGTACTCTGTTGTGGGACTAAGTCATGCTTTCGCGGGGATGTGATTTGCAACCTTCCACCCACACGTACTTGCCGGTCTTCCAGCAGGCACAACTCACGACATAGTTGTTACAACGGGTTGTAGAGTTGGGGTAGCAATCCTTGGCGCGGAAGCGGCAGTCACAACACACCAACTTCTGCCTCGGCACAGTCAGAAACGGCTGTGGCTGGGGCTGCGGATCTGGCTGCTTGACAGGGACACAAGGCTCTTCCCACTTGACACCCATAGTCTGCATAAAGCGCAAGTCATACGGGATCAGAAGCTCCTCAAAACTTTTCATTGATCACCTCCGCAGCTTTTACTCGTTTGTGGGCTCAAAAACGCAAATAGAGCCAGAAAGAATCTGGCTCTACGATGCGTTTAAACTTACAGGTTGGCGGCGCACTTCTCTGCCCCGCCCTTGGCTCGTACCCACGAGCACAGGATCATCGGCACGTTGCCGGTGTTGACCGCGAGGCTTAAGACCGTGTCATGTTCGTCGCACAGATCGGCCCAAACCTGCCCACCCTTATCGTGCTGAGGATGGGCGGCGGGCTCCGTGCAGTCCACCCAGGTGCAGCGTGGCACCGGTCACCGCCGCCGAGGATCGCGCTTCGAGCGCTTGCGGTTGTGGACCCTCTTCGGATGCTTTACGAGGGCCGGGAAAGCGAAGTCGGCGCAGGTGGGCACCGTTTATCCCTCTACCGTCGGCGCAGGCGTAGCGGCCTTCTTGGCGCGTGCCTCGCGGGTTCTGCCGTCGACTCCCATCGGGCGGGGTATCAGCGTGATCACGACCACCGGCAGGCCGTCCCTCGCGAACAGCGGCGGGTCATCCGGCATCAGGGTAGTGATCCTGGTGATATCGTGGCCGAGCAGAGCGGCAGGCACATCCTTTGCGGCGCGGCGCTGACTGACTCGATCACCGATTCTGTACGTTGTGTCCTTCATGAAACCTCCTGAAGGTTTACCCTTCTGTGGGTCAAAAACCGAGGGTGGTCACCACTTGATTACGAGCCCCTTCATTGGGAACTTTCCGCCGTCGCGGAGCCGCCGTTTGATGAACTGCCGCTCGGCATAGTTGGGCGCACCGATGGTAAACAGGATCTCAATAGTCCGATCTCGCCGGGTGCGCCGACCGCGCCGGGTCGCCTTCATGACCTGGGTCGATGAGAAGTACTTCGAGACCCTCTTCGCGCCACCTTCGAGGATGACCTCGGCGGCTTGGCTGAATGCACTTCGCGTAATTGCCATTGATACCTCCAACGGATTTACGCCGGTGTGGGAGCCACAGGTACCGCCGCCTCTCCTCGAAAAAAGCGCTTGCAAATACCAACAGGGTGAATGCTATACTGTTGGCAACACCGGTTCAATAGAAGCCGGACAAGCCGATTGGAACTGCACCTCACACGCGATTTAATAAGTTATTTTGATAGTCTTAAGCCCACCGGCAGGGCATAGTTCAAGCGTTTCAGAGAGTAACTGATCTACGCACAGGGTCCTTTAAGCCGGGAGGAGCCATGTGCCTAACCGCCATTCCGACGATCTATTCCGGTTCAGCTACCGGATCTTCAAAATCGAATTCATCATCGTTAAGCTGGTGTTCCTCGCTCTTTCCTTGTATGGACTATACAAGCTGGCTAAGCAGGAACTTGGCTTCAACCCTTCAGCCACTCCCCCTGCCGTCATTGTCATCAGCCCGCATATAAAATCGCCGTGAGGCTTTGGAGCCTTAGCCAACTCTTCTCAAGGGAGGTTTTTGCAGTGCAATCGAGAAGATGCTCTATCGCCTTGGCTTCGCGATTCATCCGGGCTATATCGCACACTAGGCAACATTGTCAACGAACCGTCTGGGGTCGGTAAACATCGTCAATGTTGCCGTTGACATTGTTGACACTGATTACCGTGGTGTGGTGAAATTGGTCAGAGGCAATTCCGATGTCAGACATTAAGCAAGCCAAACGACTCGTCCTGGAGCAATACGAAAGGGAGTATGAGGAGCTTGGGATGATGATAGGAAGACTGCGGCGGGATCTCGGAATCACCCCCCAGGAGGATCTCGATTTTGACGGTACCGCCCTTAATGATCAAGGCGTTTCGAGCGCTAATCTCCAGCAAATGATTAAGCCCGGAGATCTCTTTGGCAACAGCCAGGTTGAAGCCACCAAGAAACTGCTGCAATTAAACAACAAGCAGCCGCTCAGTCTCCAGGAAATTGCTTCACATCTGCATCGCGGCAAAGCAACCGATACATTGATCCAGGGGCCAGCATTGCGTAATCTCAGCAGTCTTTTGAGCAGATCAGAGGATTTCATATCTGTCGCCAAAGGCCGATGGGGGTTATTGGAATGGTATCCGAACCGATCTAAGAAAGTCCGCAAGCCGAAGGATGCGGTTGGCGATAACCCAAAGGAGGGAGATGCCATTGTTGTATGGAGGGAGTCAGAGGGGAATTCATGATCAGGAGGGTAACCGCCCGTGGTGTCCAGATCACCGGCACGACGGGCCAGGAAGTGTCGGCCCGATCCAATCAAGCCCTGAGAAAGTTCGCTTGGATCGGGCCTCGGTGATCACCCATAGCAAAGGAGCTATCAGATGACCAAAGTCAAACCGGTCAACCCGCCGGGCCAGAACGGGCTCTTCGCTGCCCGAATCTGGCACTGGCGGGCCAAGAAGTACCTTTACGCTGCCGACTACGGATTCAAAGCATTTCCGATCCGTGGTCGAAAACCTTAACCGCCAATAAACAAGGGGAGCCCCTCCACGGGTTCCCCTTCCACCCATCATCATATCTTGATACCTGCAAACTGAACAGTATATTTTCGTAAACACCCGCTGCACGCTTCTGCAGAATTCAGTTCCTTGAGCCTTAACCCGCTAAGGCACCTAAGGATCACACGCTTACGCACGTGTGTAATTCGCGTAAACCGCAACCCCTATGCGCTTGATGCAAAATAGGGTATTTTCCTTATTGCGCACTGGCATATAACGCGGTAACCGGCACCGACCCAGATCAGAAAATCGACTCGGGGCACCCGTGGCTTAGATGTTGCCGGTTCGAGGGATGGCGACTTTTCCACTCGGCGACGGCCTCTTCGAGTTGCAACACGTAATTCGGACGGGGTGCTTCGCCTAAGTTGGCCTTTGGGGAGCACATGTACCGGGCGGCTGCGCCGAACCGTTGAAGAGCTTCGTCGGACATCCGGCGAAGGCGAGAACGGACCTTTTCATGGTCTAGCAAATCCGAGTTTGCGCAATCGTTCATCCGGCAACACCTGATCTCAGAATATCACCGAACATTTCGCGGATGAAATGTCGTTGTGTTCTCCTCCTTCATATTTTGCCTATCCAGTGAACTGATGAATTGACTTGCCAGATTGCCAGCTTTGTCTTATGATAATGTATGGTTCATGAAGAAGCATGAGCCGCCTTCGAAGCCTGGACGAAAGCCAGCCAAACACTCGAACCCTGAGTACGTCCAGGTGACGGCATACGTGCGCAGGGACTTGCGGAACAAGGTCAAGGCACGGCTGGCAGAACAGGAGATGGAGTTCTCGGTTCTGATCGAAGGAATGTTAAGCAAATGGCTGGCAGAACAGAGGTAGAATGGGATTCCTCCCCCAAACGGCAACACCTCGAAGAAGGGTTGCGGTCGTGAGAAAGCCAACCGTTGCGAAGAATGGCATGATCGAAGGCTGCGAAATCATCATTGGTGATTGCCGCAAGGTAATTGCGAAACTCCCGGAACAGACGTTTCAATGCGCCATCACGAGTCCGCCATATTGGGGTCTGCGTGATTACGGTATCGAGGGGCAGATCGGCGCTGAGATGGAGATGGAAGATTACATCTCTGATCTGGTCGCCGTATTTCGAGAGGTCCGGCGGGTGCTTCGGGACGACGGAGCGCTCTGGCTGAATATCGGCGACTCGTATACCAGCGGTAATCGTGGCTGGCGGCAAGCGGACAGCAAGAATCCGGCCAGGGGCATGAGCTATCGGCCACCAAATCCGAAGGGGCTGAAGGACAAGGAACTGATCGGGATTCCGTGGCGGCTGGCAATTGCTCTCCAAGCGGATGGTTGGTACCTGCGCTCGGACATCATTTGGTATAAGCCCAACTGTCAACCAGAGAGCGTCAAAGACCGGCCAACACGCTCTCACGAGCACGTCTTCCTGCTGACGAAGAATGAGACGTACTACTACGACCACGAAGCTGTCAAGGAACCGACCACAGTTCCCGGCCAATTGCGAAGTCGCCGAGACGTGTGGGCGATCAATACCGAAGGCTCCAACGAAGCCCATTTCGCAATGTTCCCGCCAGCCTTGGTAAAAGTTTGTATGGAGGCCGGGAGCCCCGTAGGTTCGTCCGTACTGGACCCATTCTTTGGAGCCGGTACGGTTGGCGTCGTGGCTTTGAAGAACGACCGTCGCTGCGTCGGAATCGAGTTGAAGCCCGACTACGCCGAGATCGCTCGGAAGCGCATCGAGGCGGTGGCGGCGCAGCCTACGCTGGAGATGCTATCAGCGGAATCCGCCTGATTCCCCATGTGGCGTGGACAATACAAACCCGTTTGGCGAGGTGGCGAATTTGTAGCTTCCGCTCGGTGCCACCATCGAAGTAAAGCTCGTACAAAACCCGCCCGCCGTTCTCCCGCACGGTGCATGTGCCCGGTTTCGGAGATTGCCTGCTGTTGTGCATCATCGCAATAACGCCGGTCGCCGCTTCAAGCAGGAGCCTTTTGGGGATCTCAACAAGTTCATATTCTTGCAGCGTCTCGGTGTTCGTCAATCGCCGAAGCTGCAGGATGCGCTCGTATGCTCTCATGTGGGCGAAGAATCGCTCACGAAGGCCGACCAGATCTTCTTCAGTTTCCCACTTCCCTTTACCCAATTCCATGAACTTCGAAATGTGAAGGAAGTCTCGATCAATCCCTCGGTCGGCCTGAGTCTTGAGGCTGAATGGAACGCCGGTGATCGTGATGTCGTGGCCGGGATTGCATTTGTCAGCCAATGTTGCCGGAACACCGCAGCGGTTGAGCACTCTATCGAAAGCATACTCGAATCGATCCTTCGACAACGCCTCCGTCGAGAAACAGTGGTGGATCTGGAGGGCGTCAGCGAACATTTGCAGTACGCATTCGTTGACCAAATCAGAGTCGGGATTCCTGTGTACCTGAGGTTCGATGTTGAACTGGTGGATAACACCTTCCATCCAGTGGAGTTGGCTCTCGCTGAGATTCGCAATTGCGAGAGCCAATGCCTTAATTCGTTCCGCTCTATCTCGAATGTCAATGGGCATCGGAAACGTTCAGTAGAACACATTTCGCAACCCCGCATCTTTGGGTCGATGACCACCTTGGGTAGAGTGAGCGTAGCCGTCATGGCCTAATAGTCGAGTTCCTCTACCGGCAGCTCGATGCCCTCTGCAGCCTTAAGCTTTCCGATCTCTTCGATCTTGGTCAGCAGATTCTCCTCCCACCACTCGTCCGAATACAGCGACTTGGCAAAGGCCTTTGCAGTGCGTTCGGCGAAGGACTTCGTCGCGATGGTGAACGATTGTTCCGTCCGCTCGGAAAGGGTAGTTGAAAGGTGTCGCGTGGTGATTCTCCACAATGTCATTAGCATTTGATAACCTCCGTAAACTAAACACCCTTGTGGGGTGAAAACTGGTGGTACTTCGCAAGAAATTACCGAAAAGGTTAATAGGACATCTTTCTCCTGATTGTGATAGCGTTTAAACAATCGACGACAATATCGGATAGCAACCTTCGACAAATGCTTTTAAAATCTGCAGTGGACGGACTGGCAGGTTTCTCCATCCGCCACGGGCGCAAGAATGCGCTAATCCTGGGATCAATCTCCCTCACCACAGTAGTCCTGATCGACCACCTGACACCCCCGGAAATACCCACGGGCATTCTGTACGCTGCACCCCTGCTCATGCTGGCCCCTGCGCTGAACTCGCGACTGACCTACGCCGTCGCGGCAAGTACGGCAGTGATCGAGGAATTCTTTGGAGAGCACACAGGGCCGCTGTATACCATCGTCCGGTGGATGATCTGGACGTGCGTCTATGCGTTTCTGATGCAGGATAGCCGGGAGACGCAGCGGTTGCGAGGGGGACTATCCCAGTTAGATATGCAGGAAACACTGGGACAGCAACTCAGGATAGTGACCGACAGCTCGGTAAACTTCACAGCCACTGAGTTGCGCGTACTGAAGCTTTTCTTGGGAGGTCTCCAGCAGAAAGAGATCGCGGAACACACCGGCACGACTGACCGCGCCGTTAAGGCCACTTTTCAAAGGATTTATAACAAAACTCAGGTCGCCCAACATACCCCTGTAGCACTCCTGAAATACGCACTAGAACGCCCAGAACTATTGCGACTGCTCGACGAGCCTGTTAGGACTAAGGCAACTATCACCGGTTGAACCCTAAGACACTAGGCTGGATTCATATAGTTCAGCAATACTCGAACTGTAACCAATCGATATGGCCGGTTCAAGGTTCCGGCCCTCGTACTCGCGATCCTGCAGCCAGGGATCGGCAAGGTTCTATATGGACTCATCCTCAAACAACCACTTTTTCGGGGCGGATTTTTCTTTTTTTCCGACGTTTTTCCAGCTCGGTAAATCAGTTAGTCCGTTCCCGTTCAGTGGCTTACGAGGAAATCAACAGGGCATTTTTCGTTTTTTCCGACCGGCGAAGGGGTATATATATAGGACGGCCAAATGTAAGGAACCTCATGTCGTTACATTGGCGTCCCCTATACGTATATTGTTTTATTTAGGTAAAAAGGTAAAAAGAGGTAACAATTCCCTTCTAGCTGACTCATTCCATCGGCTTTACCTGTTTTTCCGACTTGGAAAAAACCAGGAAAAAAAGAAAATGGTCACCTGGAGCCTACCTGCCCTACACCTTGGCCCGCCTTCGGCCAAGGACCGAGGGGTCAGCAGGCTTAAGCCTGTGGCAGAGCGGTACCGGCGGCGATCTGTAACCAAGATTCGAAAAATCGCATTCAGAGCTACCTGGATGGCCAGAGCCGGTTTTCGGCAAAGGGGGGACGCACCCCATGCAACGGTTACACCCCTTTGGTTTCTTGCACTTGGCGACGTTAGCGTTCGACGGATTCGCGCAAGGCATGCCTATCACCTGCAAGCAACAGAAACGACAGGGGTTATACGCTGCAGGGCAGGTCCGCGCCAATAACACATAAACAGGACAGTGTGTTATCAGTCCCACTGTACACTCCGAGCATACAGTGAAGCGCCAACTATGGCCTCTAGCCAGTCCATATACTATTGGCTGGTCAGCCACTTACTAATTGGACTGGTCGTAGTCAAGGGCGAACGACCACTAACGGCGAGTTCCGGTAATTTGCAGGTGGATACTCGAATTCGCGATAACAGGCGCTGAGAGGCCTACTAGATCGCATGCCCGAGTAATCGCATACTTGCAGGTCGGTCAATGCAATCTAGGCCCGTTTCCGTGCGACTAACAGGCAAACTAGCGCGTGAGTAACTCGCCAATTTGCAGGTGGGATACTTTGCACTTACCAGGGCACTAAGTCGACTAATGTGTCACAAGTGACACGAATTGGGTTATTGGGTGAGTTATTTGCCCCAATTGAGCATACACACTCAATGTCACATAATACTTGCAATTTGCGTGCTAATTACTCATTCTATTCACTTTTATGGCATTCAAAACTTTGGCATGTTTAATGCAGTATGTAGGTCGTTCGCAAAACAAGCGAACATGATCTTTCAAAACTGACTCGGATGTGCAGGGATAGATTCCAAAGGTATCGCCCCTTAGTGTGATGACGTCTAGGTTGCTAGTACAGCCCCTAAGACCTTCTGGACACCGGTACTTAGATAGATCTAGAACTACTGCCGATAGATCGCAAGATACACACCCATGCAATGCAGTACGGGTAAGCGATTGCCTGATATTTGACAACTCAATAGTCCTAACATGCAAGGCAATAACACGCGCTAAGTATTTCGGCACAAACTTGCTGAGTCTGGACAGTAGCCTATAACCCGAAAGGTAGATACCCTGCCAGTAAGTCCGTATTGATCCTTTGGCCATGACGATAGGGATATCCGAGCTGAAGAACAACCAATACCCGCAGTATCCGGACAGGATGAAAACAGGGCAAGCGAAACGGGATAGCAAGAAAACAGGCTATAGCAGCGAACATAGACTACAGCTGATCCAAGCTGAGAGTCACAGATTTTCAACCATCGATTCTATCTGGTACGGGTAAGCTCTAGACGCAAGTCACGGGCTTACCCTGCTACCATCTATCGCCTTAACTCTCCCCCTAGTCAAGGGCTATCGCCCACAGGAGAGTAAAACCCCATGAGTAGAGAACAGCTTCTCGAAGCAGTGCAGTTTCGCTATGTCGACGTCCGGTCACCTGCAGTTGGCGGCTGGTGTCGAGTGGATCACGCTGAGTTCTGTATCTGGCTTAAAACCGCCTGCCCTGACAACAGGGTGTTCAAGGCGGAAGTTATCGGCCTAGTTGTACGCATCGGCTAGACCTGCCGATGTTGGGGATAGTTAAGGCCTTAGATGGTAGCAGTATCGCTCTCGATCTTGCCTACTAAAACCCCGTCCTAACCGGCAGGGTTACTCAACAGCAAAGGGGCTTAAATGCCATGCCAAAGATTAACGCGATTGTAAGCGGATTTTATCGTAAAGCTTCCGTCAAGATTCCCGAAACCAATACCACGGTATTGACCATGACTAGCAAGATGCCTTGCCCGTCCTGGTCGTTACCGGCGCGATTGTCCTGTCCGAACGCCGTCAAGGAATGCACCGATGGCACGGGTAAAACCTCCATCTGCAGTCAATGCTATGCGTCGAAGGGTGGATACATCATCTATCCCGAGGTACGCAAAGCTCAGGCCGCAAGATGGGATTGGACGCGGGAATGCATGAAAACCCCGCTAGGTCAAGCTCAGTTTGTTCGCGTCATGGTTGAGGCTATTCGCCAGACCAAAACCGCCTACTTCCGCGTGCATGACTCTGGCGACATGTTCTCCCCTGCATACGCCAATTGCTGGTATCGCATAGCGCGTATCTTAACCGGCGTCAAGTTTTGGATTCCGACTAGGTCTTACCAGACTGGACAATCCCAGTCTGCTCTACTCCCAGTCTTGAACACCCAAAACGGCATGCTGGATATACTTCAGTCCCTAGCAGCCCTGCCCAATGTCACGGTGCGACCTAGCGCCCTGTTCTTCGGTGAGGCTGCGCCTATCATCACGGGATTGCAAGCTGGAAGCACTGCCGATTACTCCGGACCCAAAACCCACGCATGCGATGTTCTGAATCGTGGGGGATTCTGCGGGGATTGCCGTGTATGCTGGAACTCCCCTAAAACCGCCGTCTCGTATCGCTCACACTAACCCCGCGCCATGCGCCATCCGGTTAACCCCGTCCGGATGTAAAACCTAAAACGGGGTAGCAGTGTCATGAAATCCCATACCCCATTAGCCGAATCTCAGGCGCGATTGCTCGAAGCTATCCGACCTGGGGATAAGGTAACCATCCTAGTCCATGCCGGTGGTATCGGCAAGAACATCGACTGGAAGCCGAAAACCGGTAGGGCTGTAATGCGAGGTCCCGCAGGGTGGGTACTCAACATGGGCGGTAAGCACGGAACTCCGGGTATCGCCACTATCGAAAACCTCGTAGCAGTCCATGCGCAGTAACCCCGAGGGAAACTGACAGGGGATGTAAAACCCCTGCCTCAGCGGTATGGCCTTCTGACCATACGTCGAATCGAGGAACACAATGGCCACAGCTAAAACCCCACGTTTCCGGGTACCGACCTACAGCATTAACTACATCGTCGGGACTCTGTACGTGACTACTCCCGATGACGAAGTCCGTGCCGACATTGCACGAGCCATCGCCAAGTCTAAAACCCCCTTCACACCTGCCCAGGTCCGCAAGTGTCAGGACTATGCGGTCAAAGTCCATAAGAAGAATCAAGACCTGTTCAAGCATTTCCGGTTCTAAAACCACCCTCGCGGGAGACTGACTAGGCCTCTAAGGCTTAAGCCTCAGCGGTACACCCTCAGGTGTACGTCGAATCGAGGAAAACCCCATGCAATTCTACGAACTTCAACCGGCCTATGGTCGCGACTATAAAAGCGCCAAAGACGTCAAAACCGCCTTCAATGAGGGTCGGGACTTCGACGGCGATCATCAGCTAGGTTTTAAGCTGGTCAACAAGTCCGACCTCCCCAAAGGTTGCACGGTACTGCTACGGTATCAGCGCAACACGAAGGTGACCAACCTGAAACACGATGGAAAACCCCTGTTACCCAAGCAAAACCCCAAGGTAACGGGTCCGGTAACCATCGTCCCGGCGGCGGTGTAAGCCCATGATTACTACCGTCCAACTGATTCGCGAGGATATTGCACTCTGCGAATATCGCCTATCGTTCAAGCTGCAACCAGCGGCTAAAACGGCGGTCGATAACCGCCTAGCTAAACTTCGCCAACAACTGGCCACTGAGTACGCTCGATTGCGTGCTCTGTCCAACTAAAACCCCTCGTAGGGAAACTGTCCCGACCTGTCTAGGTCGGTGCCACAGCGGTGGGCCTCCCGGCCCATGTCGAATCGAGGCTACACAATGCAGAGATTTAGATATCTGACCACGCGCATTATCCCTGAGAATTCCACGAAGATTGAACACGCGCTAGGCGTTGCCTACGTGCGCGAGTCTCGCGGGAAGTACGAAGCAGTAGCATACTCAGGGAGAGCGATAAAACCCGCCTTCTACGAGGCCTATCGGCACGAATCCGACCGTGCTAAACGGGTCGCCGATTTCTTCACCGGCCTGGAACAACACGCCGCGCTGAAAGCTACCTGGGCGGCGGAACGCACCGCGCCCCACAGCCTAAAACCCGGTGATATCATTCACCACTCCTGGGGATGGGAACAGACTCAGTGCGATTTTTACCAGATCACGGACGTCACGCCTCACGGCGCAACTATTCGCGCTATCGGTGCTGAAACCGTCCCTGGCTCTGAGGGCTTCATGTCCTGCCGCTACACGGCAATCAAGGACAACTTCACCGGCGAACCCCTGAAGGTCAAGATCAACGGTCGCAATACCGTCACCACCCTGAAACACGGTCATGCATCCCTCTGGGACGGCAGGCCTGAGTATTGCTCCTGGTACGCCTAACTTTCCATGTCTCACCTAAAACCCCGGTCACGTGCGCCGCCGGTCTGATCCTCTAAAACCCCGTCATAGAGAACGGTGACTAGCGGACCACCAGATTGGAGGGCGTCTCCTAACACAACCTCGCAGGGAAACTGCGCAGGCCTGCCCGCCTGCCCGCAGCGGCATAGCGCTCACGCTATGCGTCGAATCGAGGCTACATGATTACAGACGCGCAGATTACTCAAATCTTAGGGGCTGATGCTGCAGGCACAGCTTGGGCCGAGGGCCTAAAACCCGGCGACGAGTTTCTGGGATGCAATCCCGAGGCCGAGAAACGCGGTTACAGAGGCCTGAATCTCTTTGCCTTCACCAACGCTGCACTGGATGTGCTCGACAAGCACCGCCTGAGCACTGACGGCAAGGGTAAAGTCACCAGCTACACCCTTAAAACCACCTCGCAGGGAAACTGAAAACCGCCTGTGTGCGGTTTCCTCAGCGGCAGGGCCTCAGCCCTGCGTCGAATCGAGGTCAATATGCAAAACCAAGTACGCCCATGTGACGCGCTGATTGCCCAGCAGGCTGCTGAGCAAGCTGCCCGAAACGCCGCTGCGCTGGAATGCAAAGCCCGCATAGCGGAAGAGATGAAAACCTGCCCCACGTGTATCAAGTACGCGGGTCAGATGGCACCCTCCCACGAGGGCTCGAAGCGATGCCAGTCTGGATCAATCGCATCGGGCGGGCACCGGTCGCACTGCTCCTGCGACACGTGCTTCTGAGGTCTTATGTCCGTCAACTCATTTGGCGCAAGTGTCCGAGTTGAAACCCCAAGGAATTCGGACTTTGCCGAGATCTTGTACGTATCTGGAAACCGCGTATCGGTCGAGCGCACCGTCGCGATGTTCCGGCAGGCTGGTTATCTTGCGCACTGTCCGGAACCAAAAGACCCACCGGCCTGCTACACGTCGGCGCGGCTATATCTTCCCAAAACCACCCAGTAAGAAAGCACGACAGGAAAGGGGCTCAAATGCCCGTATTAGTTGTCGAGTACTTCTGGCTTGTACCTGTGGCGATAGCTTTGGCTGCAGGCATTCGGTTATATCGCGCATTCACCTCGTAGGGAAACTGACCATAGGCTTAAGCCTGTGTGCCTCAGCGGCGGTCTGCCATGACCGCGTCGAATCGAGGAGACTATGAAGAACTGCATTCAGTGTCATTACCCGGTTAACGGGGAGAACTTCAACGATAACCTGCACGATTCGTGCATGGTCGCATACGCGAACGCCTGCGCCGAGCGTAACCGGCTGGTTGCGATGGTAAAACCCCTCATTGACGGGGTCAATGGCGGGAACCCGGCAGACCTCGCCGACGCCATCGTGGAAGCGCTCACTCACAACCACCGCACGCTGCAGCAATCCTTCCTGGGCGCGTTCAAGCTGGCGCTCACGAAGTACGCCGCCCTCAACAGCGGCATGTACACGGACCCGCGTAACCAGTGCGCCTACGAATGGGCGCAGGAAGTTGCAAAACTTCCGAACTCCGACCTTCGTTTCCCACTGATTTAGGAGGCTTTATGCTTCGCAAGATCCACCGAACATGGCGGCGGTTCGTGGCCGATTGTATCCGCCAGCACCGGCTTCACCTGCTCCAGGTTGCCCGCGCAAAGTAATTTTGGCTCGTGGCTGTTTAGCCACACCAAAACCCCGAGGGAAACTGACCCACGCTGTTTAAACGTGGTGCCTCAGCGGCCAGGAGTTTCCTGGCGTCGAATCGAGGGACCACCCTCAAGCGTCCACGCGAATTACACACGTGCGTAAACGCTTTCTGGGTGGCTTGGTCACCACGGCCCGATCTGCTCCGAGACGGATTGGGCCATCGTCTCTTCTTGGCCCGCTATGCCGGTGACCTAGACAATAACGGGCTGCTGCTCTTGTCACAAGCACCTCCTAGACTTTACTCAGTGGGTATATCCACTTATAGCTGAGATGGACCGACTAAGTCAAGAACAATTCGCGTATAAGTTGATGATACAAAAGTGCTAAACGCATCTAAACGAACCAACAGAACCAAACGAACCGATAGAACCAAACGAACCGACAGAACGTTTAGATGCAATCTGCACTTTAGATGCAATCTGCACTAAAGATGCTTTTTATGTAGGAGACTATGGCACGCTTAACGCTCGAAGCTGTAAACGCCGCTGCGAAGGAACTGTTCACCTGCCCCGACGTGCGCAAGGTGAAACGCTCTTCTAACTGCATGGGGATGCCGTACGCCGCCTTCCACAACGGCGAACCGGCCATCTTCTTCCCTTCCCTTCGGGGTGCTCTGAAGTATTTCGTCGACATGATCCAGTCGTACAAGGTCGGCGTCAAAACCCCCGGTGATACGACCTGGGCCTGCAACCAACTCCGCTTCGCCACGGTCGCCGAGGCGCAGTTGTACGGTGCCTCTCTCGCATTTCGCTGGACAGCCGTCACTGAGTGGAAAGTAATCCCCTCCATCGACCCTGTCAATCAGCCGACCAAACAGGCAGCATGAACGCCTACATCACCCAAGATTCTGCCACGCGAGACTACGTACTCGTGTGCCAGCATGAGGACGGGACGATGTCCCGATTTGCCCTCTCAATAGCGGATGCTATCCGCTCCCAGCGTAGCGGTGTTCCGTACCGGGCTAACGCCTAATAAACGGAGGCCCGCCGGTGCCAAAACCGGCCTCGCAACTTTTGTTCAGACAAACCCCCAGTTCTGTCCCACATAAGCGTGAAGTACTTGTTA
Organism: uncultured Solibacteraceae bacterium; assembly: GCA_963815475.1. Lineage (GTDB taxonomy): Bacteria > Acidobacteriota > Terriglobia > Bryobacterales > Bryobacteraceae > Sulfopaludibacter. The sequence goes on from CAWFHD010000003.1 coordinate 7,894,692, forward strand.
GCAGAAAGATACAAAGACCTACTGCGGTCAGCTTGTTAATCTAACCGCAGTTGACGGTCAAAACCCACAGGTGATCGCTGCATCACTAGGTGGGCGGCACACGGCAACTCTGCCAAACAGATCTTAGGAGACCGTAATAATCCAAATGAAGATCTCTAAACTCGAACGTCAACTCTCGAACAATCCCGATAAGCTGCGCCGCAAGAAGCGGCTCGAAGCGAGGCGGGAACACAAAGGAGCCCGATACTAACATGTTCGTCATTCTCATGATGCTATTCTCGATGTTCAGCGGCCAGCGCAGTGTGTGCCCGCCGGAGGATACAACCGCACGGCAGTTGCCCAATCACCCGCATCCCTCGCGCCCGCTGCCGCCGAGATCGCCGACTGGCGATCACTCGAAATGAGGCTCAATCCCCTGGTTCTCGTGGGCTGGGTGTATCCAAAACCCCAGCCTACAGGGCTCCAAGGTGTAGAAGGTCGGGTCTATCCAACCGGATGGCCTTAGATGCCACGGACACGGGGCCCGGTTAATCCCCAACCACCCTCTGCTTTAAACCCAAAACACACAAATAAACTGAGGCATATCGGGATGGTCAAGCCTAGACCCTGGCCGTCCCGATGCCCTGATCAGTTCGCCCTGGCAACAGAGCGATCCGACCAAGGCTTAAGCCTGTGGAAGAGGTTTGAATACCCAATGACCCGCGAAGAATGGTTGTTGAAACTCGCCGATTTGCTGCGCCCGATGTTTAAACAAGCTGGCGCAGAACTCCCCGAAAAACTCCGCGTCTCGGTCGGTTGGCCGAGCACGAAAGCCACCAGCATGAGGCACCGTGCTATCGGTCAGTGCTGGCCCACGTCGCGCAGTGCGGACAAGGTCAATCAGATTTTCATCTCGCCCTGCCTCGTCGATGCAAGGAGAGTGGCAGGCGTCCTGGTTCACGAACTCGTGCATGCCTGGGATGACTGCGCCCACGGTCACAAAGGGCCTTTTCGCGAGAAGGCAAAGGCGCTGGGCCTCATCGGTAAGATGACGGCCACCGCTGAGAGCGAGGATTTACAGATGAGGCTGGGCCTTCTCCTGGCGTCACTGTGTGAGTATCCGCACGCGGAACTCAACTACACGAACATGCCGAAGCAATCTACCCGGCTGCTCAAGATCGTCTGCGCCGAATGCGGTGCAATCCTTCGCGCCACCCGTAAGGTTATCGACGAGGTTGGCCTGCCCACGTGCGCCTGCGGTGGCGACTTCGAGGAGGCGGAATGAACGAAGCAGATCGCTTCATCAAAGTCATCACCGGGTACTGCACAAAACCCGGTATGAGCGGCACTGATGTGTGCGGGCAGTTGATCATCTCGGATGCCGAACTCATGCTCGGCCTGCGCATGCTGATGGATCTCAATAGAGCGGAGGCCGAGTGAAGGAAAACCTCCAGTACCTACTCTTCTTCATGTGCCTCGCCCTGGCCTTGTACGTTGTGCTCAGTATTCCCAATTAGGAGGTTAAATGAAAAGCAAAATGACTCGTCTGATTGAGCGTGTAGGCCTGCGGAACTGCAAGCTGCACGTATGCCCGAAGTGTGGTGAGATCGGGCTCGAAGTTGTGTGCCCTGATACCGGCACGTCCTACTTCGTCCACACCACCGATTACAAGAAGGTCTGCACGGTAGTCGCCGCGCAGGTGCCGGTGGCCGCGTGATAGCTGGGGGTGTAATGATTACGGTTGAACTCCCTGTGTTCGAGGTTGGTAGAGGCGTACCTTGTCGACCCGGCACTTTGACGAGCTGACGAAGCCGCAGCAGGCTCAAGCTGTAGACCGAGAGACAACTCGAATTGCTTACGATTTCTGCTCAGGTACACACTGGTATCCCCGCGACCTGAGTCATCCATTTCAAATCGCCGTCGACGCGATTGCGGCCAAGGTAGGACCCGGACCCAAGGCCACCGAGATACTCTTATCGCGGCACTACGACTTAGTCGAGAAAGAAGCCCGTCTGTGGGCTTCAGGGAACTTCTATAACACGGAGAAACTCTGATGGACACCATGAACGCTTTGTTTGTGATGAACAGTCAAGCGGCTTCAGATGCCGAACTCGCTCTGGAGCCACAACCCGAAACCGAAACGCGGGATCACTTCAAGATCCCCGAAGAAAATTACCTGCGCCTCGTGGATCGCATCCACAAGCTCTCGCGCCGGTCGCAGAAGCTGGGACTGGGCCCGATCAATATCGTTGAACTCGGCACCGAATTCGAGACGAAAAGGGTTCGCGACAAGTTCCTCGATCCTACCGGCACGCTCGACATCTTCATCGACCAGATCTTCAAGTATTACCACATCAAGATCGATGGCCAGCGGCCAATCATTGCCGGGTGGCAGTTTGTAGCAACGCTTCAGCACACCGACGGTGGAAACCTCCTGCGCGTTGTTCCCGGACACACCGAACCCCTGCCCGAGCGGTACCGCAACTCCGACAACTTCTGTGAGCATTGCCGCACCGACCGGCAGCGCAAGGACGTCTACGTGCTGCGTCACGAGAACGGCACGTACAAGCAAGTTGGCCGTACTTGTCTGAAGGATTTCATGGGACACGCCAACCCGTACGCCGTCGCCGAACTGGCTGAGATGTTAGCCACCATCGACGATATGTGCCGGGGAGCTGAGGATGACGATTGGCTCGGCTGTGGAAGCGGATCTCCGCGCTACTTCAGCATCGAGAACTTCCTGACCACGGTCGCCACTGTAGTGCGTCAAGATGGCTGGATGTCTCGCACGACTGCACGCGCAACTTTCGGTGGTGCAACTGCCAGCGCCGACACCGCGTTGTTCCTGCTTATGCCCTCGCTCAACGAAACCGACCGTAAGGCCAAGGCAAAGTACCTGGGCACGGTCGAGGACAGAGCCCAGGCCGTCGCTGCAATCGAGTGGGCCCGTAATATTGCGGTCGACCCGGAGAACGACTTCATGTGGAATCTGCGCGTCATGGCACACATGGAGGTCGTCGATCACAAAACCTCCGGTATTGCTGCTGCGATCATCCGTTGCTACATCGTGGGGATGGAGCGGGAGCTGCGCTACAAGAAGCGCATGAAGGAAGCCTCGGAATCTGAGTTCTTCGGCACTCCGAAGAAGCGCGAGGAATTCACGCTGACATTGCGCGACGTCATCGCGTGTGACGGCACGTGGCCGTCGATGCTTCATCGCTGGATCACCGCTGAAGGCAACCTCGCTGTGTGGTTTCAGAGCGGCGGCTCCGAGAGCGGCGAGTTTGAGGTAGGCCAGACCTACAAGGTGAAGGCTACCGTCAAAGATCACGAGACGTACAAAGGCATCAAACAGACGGCGCTGACCCGTCTCAAGCTGGTCGAGAAAGTCGTCGAATCGGAGACCTCCCAGGCGGCGTAGTATCTAGGGAAATAACGGCGGGGCTCGGGAACCTCGCCGTTTAAACGAATCATCTCTTAAGATCTTCTTGTATCGAAGACAGCAACGAGTACAATGGAGAGGACTGCTATGTTCAGAGTGTACTTCGTAAAAGAAACAGAGTACGGACTGGAAGTGGGCGGGCCAAACGGCCATAAATGGGTCTGCAAGTCTGACGATACGTGGTCGAGAGCAACCGGCTTCGCGAAAGCGCTTGAAAGAGCGTACCTCGAAGGCCAGAAATCCATAACGCTAGACGTCGAGTTGGCGATTGCGTTGGACTCCCTGGCAGAACTCGGCAACAATTTGCAGACAATGAACGCAGATGCTCTACGTGCCAAAGTCCAGTCGTTGGCGGCGAAGACGTCTAAAGTAAAGCACAAGATGGACAGCATCCGTGCGCTGAACCAGAAGCACGAATCTGCGCCAACCGGAGAGGAGGGTGATGAAGGCCAAGCCAGTGTTAAAGACGACCGTCGCACGCCTCTTAGACTTGTCGTCCGACGATCCGATCCTGGTCGAGTTTAGGCGCTACATTCGCCCAGGACTTCCCACCACAGTCACGATGCGGGTCGATGGTCTAAAGATCGCATCCGCATCGGGACCTTTTGAGGCTCTTGAAGCTCCTGCTCTGGCCGCGTGGATACAGGCTCAATTTGCAGTGGAGCTGGGAAAACTCGCAAGCCGTGCCAGAACAAGAATCGTGCAAGAGCGTTTGTCCCTCAGAAAAGACGCTGATCTTCGAGCAGTCGTGGAAGACACCGATGCGGCAGCGGTGGAAGTTTCCCTGCGTGCGCCGGTAGAAGATCTGCAAGCAGTGTTGCGTGCGCTTGGCTACCGATTCGTTCAGGGCAAGAAGGCTGCAGACTCGACGCTGTACATCCTCTCGAAGGCTTAAGCCTGTGTGCAGGAGTCCAGGAAGGCCGTAGGGTCTTCGAGGTCGGCGCGGCGCATGTAGGGCAGCGCAGCTCGATCTGTGAGGGGTCCGTGGCCTTCACCACGGTACAGTTCGAAGTGCAACATCGACTGCGCCACGGTACGCATCTTGCCGACGAAGGCGATCACGTCACCGGCCCGCACCTCGACACCCTCACGCACGCCACCGGCGGCTTTGCCGATCTCCCCGTAGCGGACAATGCCGATGCCGGGATGCAAAACTTCGATGGCGTAAACGCCGTCGTAGAAGAGGTATGGTCCGCGCACGACTTTGCCGTCCGCGACCGCCAAGACTTCGGTGCCCGCCGGTGCGTAAAGATCGCAGCCTGCGTGCTTGCGATGCCCGCCGTCTCGGGGCCCGCCGAAGGACCGGGGATGTTCATGGTATGACGCCGTCGGGCGTTCGCGAAAAGGGAAGGTGGGCATACAGGATATACACCCATGTGGGAATCGGTCCCACAAGAGTGTGAACTTCCTGATGAGCTTAGAACAGCATTATCGAGTGTCGGAAGTGGCAAAGAAGCTGGGCGTCAGTTCGCAAACTGTGCGCAGGATTTTTGAAGACATTCCCGGCGTGAAGGTGTATGGAAATCGGTTAGGCACCAAGCACAAGCGCCCGCACAAAACACTGCTCATTCCGGAATCGGTTATCGAGCACGTCCTCACAGGTGAGTTGTCCGTTTAGGCTCTCTTCTTGCTGATATCCACTACTTCAACCGGCGTCTTGCGCGTTGTTCGTGCTGCGAGCACGCGGGACTTCAAATGGTCCTGGCGACTCTTCACGAAGGGCGCATAGTAGCGCTCTGTGGTCTCAAGGCTCTGGTGCCCTAACAGCCGCTGCACCTCTTCGAGTAACAGGCCCTCGTTTAAACGGTTGACCGCGAAGCTGTCGCGGAAACGATGCGGACGCACGCCGGGAACTCCTACCGCCTCGCCCGCATTCCTGAGGTAAGCGTACACGTTGTTCACGATGTATGCCTTCCAGGTTTTCAGATTTGCTTTGTCAATGAAGATGTACTCCGGAGAGAGCTTCTCAAGCCTTCGCAGTTTTTCGCTCAGCCAGAGAGGCGGGTATACGGTCACCTCGTGGCCGGTCTTGATCTGCCGCGTGGTGTACGTTCCTCCATCCGTGTCCATGATCAAATCGTCCACGCGAAAGAACACGGCATCGCTTACGCGAAGCCCGGTCTCGTACATCAGCTCTGCCAAGGCTGTCAGATGGTCGGGACGTAATCCCAGAGGGCTGGTCCGTGCGCGAATAGGATAAGGATTTGGGTTGGGCTTCTTGCTCTCCCTGGAGCCAATACGACCGGCGAGGTACTCCGGAATCCCTGCAAGGATTTTGCGGTAGTTCGCGTCTCCGGAGACGTCTAGCGGGAGTGTGGCTTCGTCTGGATCAGCATCGGTGGGACGAGCTTTACGCACTGGTGCCACTCGCGATGTCGGGCAATCGTTGATCCACCCCATTCGCTGCGCGTAGATGAAAAAGCTCGACAACCAACCGAGCCGGTTTCGATGAGTGTTCCTCGATTTCTTTTCCGATACCCAAACGGCCCTCAACTGATTGACCATATCCGGCGTGACCTTCGCCAACTCTGTGACCGAAGGCTTAAGCCCGTTGCACCGTTTCACGAGCAGACCTACCGTGTGTTCGTATTGGTGAATTGTGGACTCGCTTTTCTCGGCGAGTCGCAGTTCGGATATCCACCGCTTGCAGGCCTCATCTATTGAGATGCCGACTTCGTTCACCGTGTCAGGCTGGTTGAACTCTTTGACCTTCTCGATAGCCGCTTCCAAGGTGTACGCCTTGAGCGATCTGGGGGAAATGAATTTCCCGTAGTCGTTGGTGCCACGAATCCAGAATGCGCAGCGGCAATCTCGACCACGGTACTGGAGCAGTGCCTTCTTGTCTTGCTCCATCAAGCTGGCCGTATCGGCTGTGGAGATGATCTTTTTTGAAGCCAACCGCCCGAGGCAATCGTCATCGTGGCGGCGCTTATATAGGACAAGCATGTCCTTTATTGTAGCGCAGGCCGCGTGCAAATTCGTTACAAAATCTCAAAATAGTCGAAAACTAAGGCGATTTTGGGCCCCTAGAATGATGTACGCCATCGTCATAAAGGTGGTGAAGCCCGCGAGGATTTCGGTCCTCCAATCGGCGCCGAGCTTCGCGAATTCGAAATAGGCCTCCAGGCGTTGGCGCATGGTTTTTCATTGTAGCCCGGGCACGTCCGCCCCTTTATGGAATCCTTATCCTTCGATTACTACTTACTTATCGGGACGGTCTTAATGTGAAAGCATGATCGTCATGAAATTCGGCGGTACCTCAGTAGCTTCCGCAACGGCGATTGAATGGGTTGCGGGCATAGTGCGCCGGCATTTGGAACGCCGGCCGGTCGTGGTGGTGTCCGCCATGGGCAAGACTACAGACCGGCTGCAGGAAATGTTCAACCATGCCGCTCGCGGTTCCTCTTACTCGGCATGGCGTCAGTGGGAAGATCTTCGCCAGTTCCACACCCAGGAATCCCGGCGCCTGCTTGGCGAAAATGCGCGAGCCTTCCTGGAAGAAAAAATTGCGCCGCTGTTTCGCCAACTGCACGATATCCTGATCGAGTTGGAAGAGGGTCGCAAGCCTACCCCAGCGTTGCGCGACCTGGTGCTGAGCTTCGGCGAACGCTTGTCTAGCGAGGTAGTAACCGCCGCCTTCCAGCACAACGGCATCCCCACCATCCACATGAATTCCCAGGATGTGATCGTCACCGACAATCAACATACGCGGGCCCTGCCGCTGCTCTGGGAAACTTACGCAAAGCTGCGACGCACGGTCGCGATCGCTGCACGCGACCACGTAGTCGTGATGGGCGGATTCATCGGCGCAACTGCCGATGGCGCCATCGCGACGCTCGGCCGCGGCGGCAGCGATCTCACGGCATCGTTAGTAGGAGCCGGCATTTCGGCCAACGAAATCCAGATCTGGACCGACGTGGACGGCATGTTGAGCTGCGATCCCCGCGTTCTGCGCGGCGGCTATTTACTGCGCTCCATCGCATACGATGAGGCCGATGAAATGGCCCGTCTGGGCGCCAAGGTGCTCTACCAATCGACAGTGGCCCCGGCCGTGCGCCAGGGCATCTCCATCGTGATCCGCAGTTCGCGGCATCCGGAGATTGAGGGCACGCTGATCGGACCCAGCGCCGTGCGCAAGCCGGGAACCGTGAAATCCATCGCATGCCGAAGCGGAATGGCTGTAATTCATTTGACGGTTCGCGCCGCAGCGGGCCTGCAGCCGATCTCCGCCGGCCTGAACGAGCTTTTCACCCGCAATGGCATTGATGTGCAGTTAGTGCAGGGACGGCCCGACGGCGTCTCATTCACAGTAGAAGACAGCCCCAAGCTGCCCGATCTACTCCGAGGCATCGACCCCACGGTACAGGTGACCGTGGAAGACCGGATGGCCATAGTCTCATTGGTGGGCGATGGCATCACCGCAGGCAGCGCGACTCTCGATCGCGCGACCAGTGCTCTGAAGCATGCTTCTATCCGGTTGACCGCTCAGGGATCGTCGCGCCTTAGTATCAGCGTCGCTGTTCCCGAGGACGGCCTGGGCAGCGCCGTGGAGCAACTCCATCGCGAATTCTTCCGCTCGCCAGATGACGAGATCTTTGCGGTGCCACCGGAATCGGCGCCGCTGGCCGCGACTGAAAGCCCTGCGATCCACGAACACGGGTTGGCGCTTAATCTAGCTCAGGCCCACAGCTAACTTAACAATCCGCGGCACATATCGCCCCCGCTTGGGCCGCCACGGCGAGCAGCGCGTCATCGCGGCCCCACGCTGCGGTCATCTGAAGCCCCACAGGCAAAGCTCCCGGCAGCGGCACCGAAATCGCCGGCACACCCAGGGCGGTCCAGGGTGCGTTGTTTGAGGGATCGCCGGTGCTCTCCAATCCCTCCGGAGGCACGCCAGGCGCGGCTGGACTGAGGACCGCCGGGTACTCCCAGAGGACTTCGCGCACTACAGCCCGCATCTGCTCCACAAACCCGCGCGCGTCCTCGTACTGCGCTACCGGGATGGTTAGACCATGCTCCACCAGTCGCGCCAAGCGAATGCCGATGCGGTCGCCGAACTGCTGAAAGCGGGCGGCATGCGTGCGGGCGCCTTCATAATCGTTGATGGTGCGCGCGGCGTCGATCAGGCGGCCCCACCCGGCGGGCACTTCGAGCACATCCACCGCCACGTCCGCGGCGCGCAGCCGTTCCACCGCATCCTCGACCGCGGAGGTCATGGCCGCGTCGGCAGGCAGCGGGAGGTAGGCGGCGCGGTGCAACTCGGCTGACACACCGCCGCCGAATCCGCGCGACCATAGCGCGACCATATCGTCGACGGTCTGCGTGAAGAAGCCCACGGTGTCCAGCGACGGAGCGAATACCAGCATTCCCTCGTTCGGGATCAATCCGAAAGTCGGCTTGAAACCGCACACCCCGCAATACGATGCGGGCCGCACCACCGAACCCATGGTCTGCGTGCCGAGCGTGAACGGCGCCATCCCGGCAGCAACAGCAGCCGCCGAGCCGGACGAACTTCCGCCCGGTGAGTGGCCGGGCAGGCGCGGATTGCGTGTAGGCGCCGGATCGAACGACGCGAAGGCGGTAGTGTGTGTCTTGCCCAGCAGAATCGCGCCGGAACTCCGCAGGTCCGTGATGAGCGCTGCATCGAACGTGCTCCGACGGCCCGCATACAATGCCGAACCATACTGCGTCGGCAAGCCGCGAGTTTCGAAGATGTCCTTGGCGCCGAACGGCATTCCGTTCAGAGGGCCCGATTCGAGCGGCGGCTGTGGGTCCACTACCACCCATGCGCGGATTTCCCCATCCACTTCAGCGATGCGGCGGAGGCACAGGTCCGTCAGATCCTGTGCGGTCTTCTCGCCCGACTCCAGCCACCGTAGGAACTTCAGGAACACCGCGCGCTCACATTCTCCACGCTTCGTCGAAGAAGCCGGCGCGCACAATCTTGCCAGTCCCGACATCCATCACGGCATAGTCGGGCAGCTTGGGCGTCTGCCGCGAATTGCTGGTAGCGGCCTCATTGGCGAAAGTGAAGCCACTGTTCAGCACCACATACTTTTTCGGGTTCAATGGGTTGGGGTAGATCAAGATCGGCGCGTGCGCAGCGTCCGACCAGTCGGCGGGCAGTTTGTCGGCAAGGCGCGCCAGGATGCGATTGCTGCCAGGGTCGCCCCAGAGCACCAGGTTGCTGGAGGCGATATCGGCGTCGGTGATGTCACGGTCGTCGCGGACCTGCGCATCGCCGCGGAACTGGCGGCGCCAATCGGTGATGGCGCGCTGCTCGGCTTCGGCGGCCCATTTCGCCACCGCGGGCGAACGCGGCGTGCCGGTCGGCGATACAAAGATGAAGCTATCCAGGAAGGCGTCGTCGATGGGCCCTTGCAGGCCATGCCTCTTGTGCAGGCCCGCTATTTCGGAGGTTTCGGCGACGGCCCAGCGGCCATCCATCTTGCGGAAGTGCGCCTCCCAGGAGCGGTCGGACATCGGGCCCGGCGGTGTCAGTTTCTGGCCATCGATGGTGACTGCGGGTTTGTGCGCGGGATCCAGTACGCAGCCGCCGGGTCCCATCTGAATCGTGAAGGCATCCACATTTGCGGTCTCCACGTTCACCGCGGTATCGCCAACGATTTCGCCATTCAGTCTGGCGCGCACCCAATGATGCGTCATCGCGTCCACGGCCAGCCAATTCATCCGGTTGTAAGCCAGGGTCCAGGTGGTGAAGTTGACTTTGCGCGGGTAGGGATCGCGGCCGCGTTCGGCGATGGCGTCGAGCATCCGTTCAATCTCGATCTTGGAATCGGGATGATACTTGTGCGCCGTCTGCGGACCGATGACGCGAATCAGCCGCAGCCCCTCTTCGGCCATGGCATGATCCATGACATCGGAGGACTGGCGCTGCGGGTCGATCTCGCCGTGATACGCGACAATCGGCAGGTTGCGCAGATTGGCGGCGTAATCGGTGGCGTCGTAGAGGTGCCAGAGCGTCTGCTCCCATGCCGGCGGGGCTTTGTTGCCGGTCAACTTGAGCTTTTGATACTGCGCCGTTTCGGCGAACCCGGCGCCGGGAGACGCCGCGGCGAACAGTCCGCCATAGTGCGCCGCGAGGTGCCAGACCGATGCGCCGCCCATGCTGAAGCCTCGCACCAGAATGCGATTCTCGTCGATGGCATACTGGCGCTTCACGGCGTCGAGCGCTTCGAAGAAGTCCACCTCCCCGGCGAACTTGCTGGCGTTGCAGTAGCGGCCGTAGAGATGGAGCACGATGGTATCGCGCGGCCGAAATTCGCCCGGGTTGCGCTGGCGGTCGCTGAGAAACGCGACTTGGCTGAGGACTTCGCTGCGGCCATGAAACCACGCATCCAGCCTCCAGGCGTGCGGCGCATTCAGTGAATAGGAAGGCGGCACCACCAGCCCGTATGGCTGCACGCTGCGGTCGATTTTCGAAATGTAGCCGCGGACCACCAGGCCGGTTGCGGTGCTCCAGGGCGCCTGGCCTTCGGCAAGCTGGGCGGCGCGCTCCTCACCTTCTTTCAGCAGTTGGCGCGCCTTCGCTATCTCGTCCGCCTTGAAGAACTCGTTGTCTTGAAGAGCGTAGCGGACGGCTTCCTGATAAATGAGGACGTCGGGGAGCAGCGGATTGGCTTTGAGTTTGGCGATGGAAGCGCGGAGATGGTCGAGGCCGGCTTGCAGTTCGGTGCGATCCTGCGGGGAGATTTCGATGCCGGACGGCGGTACCTGCTTGGGCTGGGACATGGCAGCTATGGCGGCCAAAAGAAGATAAGGCAGGCTCTTCATGCTCCATTCATTATGCAATGGACATGATGTAAGTTTGAGAGCGTGAGCGCCGGGACATCGATATCACTTGACGAATAACCGCTTGGTAGTGGAACTGTCCGGCTAATTGTGGTTCAATCAGTTTTTCAGAGCCGCAACATGTCCTTCATCCACGACGATTTTCTTCTCAGCAACAAGACTGCTCGCCGGCTATTTCACGAGCACGCGGAAAACGAGCCGATCCTCGACTACCATTGCCACTTGCCACCGCAGGACCTGGCCGCGAATCGCCAGTTCAAGAACCTGTTCGAGATCTGGCTGGAGGGCGACCACTACAAATGGCGCGCCATGCGGGCCAACGGTGTTGCCGAGCGGTTCTGCACAGGCGACTCCTCTCCCAAGGAAAAGTTCCTGGCATGGGCCCGCACGGTGCCGCACACCCTTCGCAATCCCCTATATCACTGGACGCATCTGGAATTGAAGCGGTACTTCGGCATCGATGAACTGCTCGACGAATCGAGCGCCGAGCGTATTTGGGAGCAGTGCAACGGCGTGCTGGGCACCAATGAATTGCGCGCTCACGGCATTCTCGGCAAGTTTCACGTGAAGGCCGTTTGCACCACCGACGACCCCACCGACGATCTCGGCTGCCACAAAGCCATCGCCGCGTCCGGCCTCGCCACCAAAGTCTTCCCCACCTATCGTCCCGACAAAGCGCTCAACGTCCATCTGCCTTCGGCGTTCAACCCATGGGTGGAGCGTCTGGAAGCCGCCAGCAACACCAGCATCGGCAGTTTGACGGACTTCGTGAGCGCGCTCAAGAAACGCCACGATTTCTTTCACCAGATGGGCGGCCGCCTGTCCGACCACGGCCTGAATCACCCCTTCGCCGATTTCTGCTCGGAGCGCGAAGCCTCGGCCATCTTCGACCGCGCCCGCGCCGGCCATGCCGCATCCGCCGAAGAACAACGCCGCTTCGCTTCCAACATGATGCTGGAGTTTGGCCGCTGGGATGCAGAAAAGGGCTGGACCAAGCAGTTGCACCTGTGCGCCCGCCGCAATAACAACAGCCGCCGCTTCCAGGAACTGGGGCCGGACACCGGGTTCGACTCGATCGGCGATTGGCCGCAAGCCGACGCGTTAGGCGGCTACCTGGATCGCCTCGATCAGGAAAATGCCCTCCCGAAAATGGTGCTGTACAACCTCAATCCCGCCGATAACTATATCGTCGCGACGATGGTCGGCAATTTTCAGGACGGGTCCATCGCGGGCAAGATCCAGTTCGGCAGTGGTTGGTGGTTCCTCGATCAGAAAGAAGCCATGACCTGGCAGATGAATGCCTTGTCCAATTGCGGCCTGATCTCAAAATTCGTGGGGATGCTCACTGACTCGCGGTCCTTCATGTCGTATCCGCGGCACGAATATTTCCGGCGCGTATTGTGCGATCTGTTTGGCAAGGATATCGAAGCGGGCGAGATTCCCGACAACGATGCGCTGGTCGGCCCAACGATCCGCAACATCTGCTACGGCAATGCGCACCGGTTCCTCGGACTACTCGGCTGAGTCATTCATCGGCGGCCGTCAGGGAATGATCTCTGGCGGTCGGCTAATGAGTGTCGGTGTCGGCGTCGGCCCCGGACGAGGATGTGGCGCCGGACGAAACGCCCGGGCCCGCGGTGGCTCCTGCAGCCGTCCCGGCGTTGGCGATGGAAGTATTGGAATTGCTCCACAATGCTGCCATTCCACCCGAAACATGCCAGAAGATTCCCAAGGCAATCAGGGCTATCAGCGCCGTGATGAGACACCACTCGGAGAGATCTTGACCTTCGTTTCTACCTAGAAAACTACGCACTGCTTTCCACACGATTGTTAGTACCTATGGGCATTCTAGGACTGTCGAAGGCATAAGGACTATCCTGTATTTGGTAAATCGGGGATATCCTTTATGCAAGGCGGGTATTTTCGGGATGGCCTCTGAAGATTTGCAACATACTTGCCGATAAGGAATTGGGAGTAAAATGCCACCGTCCATCACGACCTTCGGCGAGACCGTGTGGAGCCTTCCGCCACTGATTCTGCACCCGTTTAATGAACGGGTTCCGCCGTCGACTCTTCTCGAAAACTCACGCGCGGCCTTGATCCTTTCCGGTCTGGTACCCAGCGACGGTTCGGATCACGAGGAATTGAAACGCCGCCTTCTCTCCGGCCGTTATGCCGAAATCCGCATGCTCTTCTTCCTGGGGAAAGATGTCTTCCGCTGGATCGATCAATGCGTGGAATGGACAGAAAGAGAACCCGAACTGGCCGGAGCGGACGTGCAGCGCCAGAGTTTCGCGACACTGCTGACATCCAATCCGCCGGACGCTGTAAAGGAGAAACTGGTTCGTTGGGGGGTGGCCGATTATTCGTCGATCTTCTCGCGCGCTATCGGACTGAACGCCCTGTTTATCCAGCCCCCTATGTTCGACGGACTGGCCGAGGAATTCCTGCGCAGCTACCACCGCTACGCCGATTTCCTGTATCAGTGCTACATCCAATCCGAACCCCACCGGATCATAGCCTCGCAAAACTTCAACTTCGAGCTCTACGCCTCTGGAGAATACTCCAGGTTGCTGGAAACCGAGTGGGGCACGAACGAAGATCTTTCCGAACCGCGGCCGTAGCGGGGACGAGTGTCTTCCCTGGTGTTCCGAATTCCAAGAACTCCTGATCTCCGGCTCCGCTGCCGCCTACGCCGGTAGTTCAGCACTTCCCCGCCGTTTCGTATTGACATGGCAGCCGTCGGCCTGCTTAACTATAGTTAAGTTGGCTACCGGATCTGTGCGACCCGAATCCCGATCGCTCGCCGATGTTCACTCCACCGTAGGAACGTCGCAGGTCTCCTTCTGGCGGCGTCTCTTCGCCTTCGCCGGACCCGCCTATCTGGTCAGCGTCGGCTACATGGATCCCGGCAACTGGGCCACCGACCTCGAAGGCGGCGCCCGCTTCGGCTATCGACTCCTCTGGGTCCTGCTCATGTCGAACGCCATGGCCATCCTGCTGCAGACCCTCAGCGCCCGCCTCGGCATCGTCTCCGGCCGCGATCTCGCCCAAGCTTGCCGCGAAACCTATCCCCGCCGGATCAATTTGGCGATGTGGGGACTGTGCGAAATCGCCATCGCCGCCTGCGACCTTGCCGAAGTCCTGGGCGCGGCCATCGGGCTCAATCTCCTTTTCCACATCCCTCTGCTGGCCGGCGTCCTGATCACTGCCGCCGATACGCTGCTGCTGCTCTGGTTCCAAAGCTTCGGCATCCGCGCCATTGAGGCCTTCGTGCTCGCCCTCATCGCCGTGATGGCCGGCTGTTTCTGCATCGAGATTATCTGGGCGAAACCCTCTGCCGCAGAAATGTTCACTGGGCTGCTGCCGCATCTCGATCGCAGCACACTCTACCTCACAGTGGGAATCCTCGGCGCCACCGTGATGCCGCACAATCTCTACCTGCACTCGGCGCTGGTGCAGACCCGTCACATCGGCCAAACCGACGAGGGCAAACGAAGCGCGTGCCGCTACAACCTGATCGATTCCGTAGTAGCGCTGAACGGCGCCATGCTGGTGAACTGCGCCATCCTGGTGATGTCGGCCGCCGTCTTTTTCAAGAACCACATCGTGGTCACCGAAATTCAGCAGGCGCATGTCCTGCTGGCGCCTCTGCTGGGCACATCGCTTGCGGGCGCGCTCTTCGCCATCGCCCTGCTCTGCTCCGGGCAATCGTCCACCCTCACTGGCACGCTGGCCGGCCAGGTGGTCATGGAAGGCTACCTGAATTTCCGTATGCGCCCGTGGCTGCGGCGGCTCATCACCCGAACCGTCGCCATCGTCCCCGCGGCTGTCACCATCTACATCTCCGGCGACAAGGCCACGCTCCCGCTGCTGCTGTTGAGCCAGGCCGTCATCAGCATGCAGCTTCCCTTCGCCGTCATCCCCCTGATCCACTTCACGGGCGACCCGGCGCGCATGGGCAAGTTCGCCAATGCCGCCTGGGTTCGCGTGCTGTCCTGGGTCGTCGCCGCCGTGATCGTCGGGCTCAACGCCTTGCTCGTGGTGCAAGAGATCGGCGAATGGCTCGGTAGCGCGGGTCGCTGGCGTCCCCTGGTCTGGACAATCACCGTCCCGACCGCCGTAGGGATGCTAATCCTGCTGGTTTGGATTACAGTCGCGCCCCTGATTACGCGGCGACGCCTGGCCAAGTCGCCGGTCACTCTGCCACAGACGGCTGGCGCCCAACCGGCGGCGGTTCCTGTTTATCACCGCATTCTGCTGCCGCTCGACCACACCGATCTCGACCAGTTGGCGCTCAACCACGCCGCCGCCATGGCCAAACTCTACGACGCCAAGGTCTACCTGCTGCACGTAGAGGAAGGCGTCACCAGCCAAATTTACGGCCCCGATTCCTCCACCGCCGAGGTGGAAGCGGGCGAGCAGTACCTGGAGCGCATCGCACAATCGCTCCGCGATCAAGGAATCGCAGTCGAGACAGCGATCTCCCACTCGTCCTCGCCGCGTAAAGCGATCGTGCGCTATGCGAAGGAGGTCGCCCCCGACTTGGTCATCATGGGAGCGCACGGCCACGGCGGCCTCAAAGATCTGATCTTCGGCAACACGATCAACCCCGTCAGGCATCTCTTGCAGGTGCCTATGCTGATCGTGCGACCGGGAAAAACCTGAGTCACATCTGTGACAGCCTGCCTCAGCAGCGTGTCCCAGCAACACAGAATGGTTCCACCGAACTGCTACAAGGTGTTTAATTTCATTGAGATTCCCTGGTATGAGAAATGCTTTTCAACAGTCCGTGAAGCGCCACTTCCTGCTCGTGCTTTTGCTGTGCGTGTGGACCTCACCGCTGCAGAGCGCCACTCTGCAGCGGCTCTCGATGACCGATATGATTGGGCAGTCGGCCGCCATCGAACGGGCCAAAGTGCTCGGTTCGTACACCGCCGCGCAAGGCCCGGTTATCTATACTCACTACAAACTGCAGGTTTCGGAACAACTGAAAGGCAGCGCGATCTCTGAGATTGTAGTGCCAGGCGGCGCGGCAAATGGCATCCAACAGTTCTTCCCTGGCGCGCCCCAGTTTCAGGCGGGCGACGAATTCGTATTCTTCCTGTGGACCAGTAAAGCCGGTTTGACTCAGGTGATCGGACTGACCCAAGGCCTGTTCGCCATCGCACCGGGAGGCTCCCCCGATCCCTCGGTCACGCGCGCCGCGAGCACGGAATTGATGCTCGACAGCAGCACCGGCCATCCCGTGAAAGATCAGACGCTGGTGATGAAATTAAGCGACCTGCGCGCCCAAATCGGTAAGGGCGCGAGCCAATGAGAATGTTCCAGAACATGAAGCGCGCAGCCGGCTTCGCAGCCGCGGCGCTATTCCTGGGCGCGCCGGCGGAAGCCTACTACCACTACGTTTATTACACCCATGCGGCACCGTTCAGCGGCACGGCTGTCCTTGTCAAACTCGATCTCAGAGTCCTCCCGAATAGCACACTCACTTTCTACGTAAGCGACACAGGCCCCTCCACCTTGGCTCCCGGCGATAGTTTTGGCTCCGTGCTCGGCGAAGTGAAGCAGGCCGTCGCAGCCTGGAATGCGGTGCCCACCTCGGCGTTGCGCATCTCTTTCGGCGGCGTCGAAAGCGCCAACCAGAACGCCAACACTCCCGGCGGCCAGGTAATCTTCCAGGACCTCCCCCCCGGGGTCATTGGGATGGGGACACCCAACATCTCAGCCCCTGTCAACTTCATGCAGTACAAGGTAATCCCGGCCGAGCCGCTGTTCGTTCCCATCACTCGTTCGCTGGTGATCCTGACCAACAACACCAACTACGGATCCTCCAGCCCCGGTCCCAGTTATCTGGAAAGCTACTTCACCACCGCTGTTCATGAGATCGGGCATTCCCTCGGATTGCAACACACCTGGACCGGCTCGGCCATGTCGCAGGCGGTGATTCGCGACACGTCGCGCGCGCGTCCGGTGGATGCCGATGACATCGCCTCGCTCTCCGAGTTGTACGGTAACGGCGGCTGGACGTCGAATTACGGCAGCATCTCGGGCACAGTGCGGTTCAATAGCAGCCAGCCAGTGTCGATGGCTTCTGTGGTCGCGATCGCGCCCACCGGGGCCGCGGTTAGCGCCCTGACCAACCCTGACGGCACTTACACCATCAACGGCCTGCCACCAAACACCTATCTTCTTTACGTCCACCCCCTCCCGCCCGACGCCATCGCTAACGGTGAGGGTCTAAGGCTGCCGCAGGACCAATTCGGTGTTCCCTTCCAGGCCAGCGGCCCGTTCCAGGCACAATTCTCTCCCGGCACGGTCGATCCCAACGCGGCGCGGAATTTCAACGTCACCGCTGGTAACAACCTCTCGGGCCAGGACTTCAATTTCACCGTGATCCCCACGAGCCGCGTCCCGGCGTACGATTTCCTCTCTTATAGTTATCTCGATCCCAACAAGGCAAATTACACGGAGACGCCGCCCGCCGGTTATATCTCGCAGACCACGGCGTTCATCAACAGCACGCAGCCGCAGGCGTTGGTCTATGTGGTAGCGGATTATCCGCCCACGGCGCAGACCCAACTCGTTACCATGTTGGGCGTTGGGAAGGCCCTCACGCCAACCACTACCGCCACCGATCCCGGCATGTTCCTGTTTTTCAACATGCCCTCGCAGCCCGCCACGGGACCGCGCCATCTGGTTTTTCAATACGGCAACGACATGTACGTGCTACCCAATGCCGTGAACCTGGTACAGCAGGGTCCGCCGTTCATCAGTTCGGTGAACGCCAATGGCGATGGCACGGTCACGGTCTCGGGAACCGGTTTCGGCCCCGACGGCCGCGTCTTCTTCGATGGCCTGCCGGCCGTGGGAACCTTCAATCCCGGCCAGAGCTCTTTCACCGTGACGCCTCCTGCCGGCGTCAGCGGCCAGACTTCTACCGTAACCGTCTTTGGCAGCGACGGGCAGAATTCCATGTTCTTACAGCAGCAAAATCCACAGACTTATACATACCCTTCATACCCCAGTCCGCAGATTTCGACCCTCAATCCGCCCAGTCTGGTAGCTGGAACTTCGGGCGTGCCGTACACCGCTTCGGTGGATATTACCGGCACGAATACGCGGTTCGTAGACGGGCAGGTGACGGTCGGATTTGGAACCAATGACGTAACCGTAAGCCGTGTTTGGGTGCTGAACCCGACCCACCTCGTTGCCAACGTGGTGGTGGCGCCCGGCGCGGCGGCGGGAACTTCCGAGATCAGTGTCATTTCCGGCTTCAACATCATCACGGCGCCTTCACCATTCCAGATTCTCCCGGCCAATCCGGCAGCGCCCCTGATTGGCACGATAGTCAATCCCGTCAATGCGCAGGCTCTTTTTCCGGGCGGCTTCGGCGTGATCTATGGCTTGAACCTCGCGGCCAGTCCAACCAGCGCGCAGGTGACACTCAATGGCACACCCACTTCTGTCCAGTTCGCCGCGTCGGGACAAGTCAATTTCGCTGTTCCCCCCGGTTTCCCCATTGGGCCCGCAATCCTCAACCTGAACACAGGCAACAGCGCCGTCAGCCTGGTAGTCGCGATTGGCAATCAGCCGGTTTCCATCCAGGCCGCGAGCAACGCCAACTCATTCTCGACGCCTTCCTCCGGAGCCAGCTTGACCGGCACCCCGTTCTTCAACCCGGGCGATACCGTAAACGTGCAAGTGGCCAACCTCGATCCAAGTGTCGCATCCAACCTGAGCCGCGTGCAGGTAACGGTTTCCGGCCTGGTGATGCCCGTGACCGTGGCCGGCAATGGCCAGGTTCAGTTCGTGCTCACGCAATCGTTCGGCGGCGCGCAGGTGCCGGTGGTGGTTTCGGTGGATGGCTCTGCCAGCGCTCCCTTCACGATCGGCGTGCGATAATCCGCCCGTCGGTGTGTTAACTTGATCCCATGAAAATCCTGCTTTCCGCGCTTTTGCTCGCCGGCTTTGCCATGTCCGCTGACGCCCCGTCCTTCGCCATGTGGAAAGCGTCCGCACTGAAAGGCATCTCCAAGGATCTCGCGCCCAAGGTCAAGAATGGCATCTACAGCGAACCGATGGCCAACATGGGCAATTACACCTTCAACCGCGTGCTCCGCACCACCAGCGGCGGCGCCGAGGTGCATGAAACCATGGCCGACATCTTCGTAGTGCAGAGCGGCGAAGCCACTTTAATTGTGGGAGGCACGGTGGTCGACCCTAAGTCGACTCAGCCCCACGAAATCCGTGGATCCGAAATCACGGGAGGCACGGAAAACAAGCTCGGCCCTGGGGACATGTTGACCATCCCGGCCAAAATGCCCCATCAGATGAAAGTAGCCCCGGGCAAAGAGATCACCTACATCGCTATGAAGGTGGTCCAGTAGCAGAGTACGCCCGAGGACGCGCGGTGCTACCGAGTGTCACCCTTAGGCAATGCCCCAGCCAAGAACTCCGAGAAGTCATGCTTCAACTTGGCATGCGAATCGCTGTCGATATAAAGCATGTGCCCGGCCTGATAGTAATCCCAAGTGATCCGCTGGTGCATCTCCGGATGCAATCCCATATGGCTGAACGTGTACTCCACCGCATGATACGGAGTCGCCAGGTCATAATACCCCGCCGCCACCATCACCTTCATGTACGGATTCTTCGTCAGCGCATTGCGCAGCATGGCGGTAGTATCGCCGAACCCGTTCTGCACACCGTAATCCCAAGGCTGCACTCCGCCCGAGGGATAGTAGTACATGTCGGTCTTGTACCCAAGCTCCGACCGTAAATAGCTGGTCAAAATCGCGGTGAATGGCGGCGTAATCAAAGTGCTCGAAGGATCGCTGCCGCCAGTCTCCGAAGTATCCAGCGGCGCCGGTGACGTCAGCCGGCCATCGTACCGCCCCACTGTCAGATGGCGGTCGCGTAGCAACTCGCGCGTAAAGTGCTGCACGTCCCACCGCAGGTTCGTCTCATCCAGGTAGCGAGCTTCCAGGCCCGTGAAGCGCACCAGTTTGTCGATGGTCGCCTTGCGCTCGGCCGGCGTCAACTGGTCACCCTTCATTAACGCCGAAGCGTACTCGCCCGACGCGAAGCTCTCTGCCTCCTTCAGAAATGATTTCAGATCCTTGCGCTGCAGATCCGCCGCCACCTTCTTGTGATACCAGGCGTCGGCCGCATAGGTGGGAAACTCCAGTTGGTACACCAGATCGTCGCTGCGGCTCCAGATGGTTTCCAGATTCAGCGTGGTCCCGATCAGCACCACTCCGTTGAACGCGATGCCGCGGTCGATCAGGTATCCCGCCAATCCCGCCGCGCGGAACGTGCCGTAGCTCTCGCCCGCGATGAACAGCGGAGACATCTCGCGATTGTTGCGGATGATGTACATCCGCATGAACTCGCCCACCGATTGTATGTCTCCCTGCACGCTATTCATGCGGCGCGCTACGTCGACATTCTTAGCGCGGCTGTAACCCGTGCCCACCGGGTCGATGAACACCAGGTCCGTATCGCCCAGCCACGTGTCCGGGTTATCGATCATCTGGTAAGGCGGCTGCGGCATGCCGCCATTCGGCAGCAGCTTCGGACTGCGCGGCCCCATCCCGCCCATATGAACCCACATTGACGCCGATCCCGGTCCACCGTTGAAGCAGAACGTGAGCGGACGCTTGGCCGAGTCGCTCGCACTATCGAGCGTGTAGGCCATGTAAAAGATGTGAGCCTCGGTCTCGCCCGCCGCATCCTTCAAAGGCATCTGCGCAACGGTCGCTGTGTAGTTCAGCGTTTTGCCGTCGACGGTGATGGTGTGCTTGGTGACGGTGGGAGTTTCGTCCACTTCGCCGCCCACCGCAGGGCCAGGACCCGCCATACCGCCGCGTCCACCGCGACCTCCGGGAGCCTGTGTAGTTGCGGGAGCAGGCGGCTGTGTCGTGGGAGCAGGAGTCTGAGGCTGCTGCTGCCGGCCCTGACCCTGAGCGCCGGCCGCCAGAAGCAAAGCCAGCATGAAATTCTTCAAACAGGAATGGGACATTTTGCTCATAGTACAGCAGCGCCCCGTCATTTTGCTACTACCACAAGCAGTATTCAGGTACGGTCGAAGTAGAATGTAGTTAGTGCCTCTCGTCCCGCCGTATATCGAATCTTTGCGCCCTTATGAAGCGGGGCGGACTATTGAGTCCGTACGCAAGGAGTATGGCCTCGACCACATCGCCAAGCTGGCATCCAACGAAAACCCGTTGGGAGCATCGCCCAAGGCCGTCGAGGCGATGACGCGGGCGCTCACGGGCCTGAACCTGTACCCTAACGGCGGGCTCGACCTACGCGAGGTGCTGGCCCACGAGTACGACTTGAAAGTAGAGAACGTGATCGCCGGCAGCGGGTCGGAGGGCATCATGTCCAACATCATTCGCGCATTTTTGTGCGATGAGGATGAGGTTCTCACCACGGATGCGGCCTTCATTGGATTTCAGGTGCTGGCGAAGTCGCGCGGCGTGAAATACCGCACCGTTTCCTATCGCGACTGGCATTACGATTTGCCGGCGCTGGCCGCCGCGATCAACTCCGACACGAAAATCATTTATCTGGCAAATCCCAACAACCCGACAGGCACCATTTTCACCAAGCACCAGTTTGACGAGTTCTACCAGCACGTGCCGGAGCGCGTCCTGATCATTCTGGATGAAGCGTATTTCGAATACGCCAAGGACAATCCGAAGTATCCGGATTCGATGCACTATCGCTACGACAACGTGATTACGCTGCGCACGTTTTCGAAGATCTACGGGCTGGCCGGAGTGCGGATCGGCTACGGGTTCGCGCATGAAGAGCTGATCAAGAACCTGCTGAAAGTGAAGCTGCCGTTCGAGCCTTCTACACCCGCGCAAGCCGCAGGGATCGGCGCGCTGAACGACAAGGAGTTTCTGCACCGCTCGCTGGAATTGAATGCGCGGGGGCTGCGCACGCTGTCGGAAAGCTTGGCCTCGCTGGGCCTGCCGGTGGTGCCCTCGCAAGCCAATTTCCTGATGACCGTCCTGCCCACCGAACAGGACGCGCAACGTGTGTTCGAGGAACTGCTCGCGCAAGGGGTGGTGATCCGCCCGCTGAAGGCGTTCGGTTTGCCCAACTGCCTCCGCATCTCCACCGGCACGGACGAGGACAACCGCCTTTGCGTCGAAGCACTGAGGAGGAGTTATGCCGCAAACGTTGGAGCACACCACGTCGGTTGAGAAGGATTTCCTTCCGCTCAACGGCACCGATTACGTGGAATTCTTTGTAGGCAATGCGCGCCAATCGGCGTATTACTACCGGTCGGCATTCGGCTTCCGCATCGCGGCATATCAGGGGCCCGAGACGGGCACGCGGGATCGCGCTTCCTACGTGATTGTGCAGAACAAAATCCGCTTCGTGCTGACTACGCCGCTGCAGCCCGACAACACCATCGCAGACCATGTGAAGCAGCACGGAGACGGCGTGCGCGACATCGCACTATGGGTGGACGATGCGGAATCGGCGTGGCGCGAGACCACCAAGCGCGGCGCACGCAGCGTGCGGGAACCCGAGACGCTGCGCGACGAGAATGGCGAAGTGCGGGTCTCAGCCATCGCGATTTACGGCGACACCATCCATACTTTCGTGGAGCGGCGCAACTATCGCGGGGCGTTTCTGCCGGGATTCCAGGCGGTGGAAGGCGAGGATGCGGTGTCGCGCCCGGTGGGCCTCAAGTACGTCGACCACATGGTGGGCAATGTGGGCTGGGGCGAAATGGAGCGGTGGGTCAACTTTTACCGCGACGTGATGGGCTTCCGCATGTTCAAGCATTTCGACGATAAGGACATTTCGACCGAGTATTCGGCGCTGATGTCGAAGGTAATGTCGAACGGAAATGAGCGTGTGAAGTTCCCCATCAACGAGCCGGCCGAGGGCAAACGGAAGTCGCAGATTGAGGAGTACCTGGAGTTCTACCATGGGCCAGGCGTCCAGCACATCGCGATGGCTACCGACAACATCATTGAGACAGTGGGCGCGCTGCGACAGCAGGGCGTGGACTTTCTGCGAGTGCCGAACACGTACTACGACGACCTGCTGGCTCGGACCGGGCCGATCGATGAGCCCATCGAGCAATTGCGCGAGTTGGGGATTCTAGTGGATCGGGACGATGAGGGGTACATGCTGCAGATCTTCACACGTCCGGTGGAGGATCGGCCGACCTTGTTCTACGAAGTGATCCAGCGCAAGGGAAGTCGGAGCTTCGGCAAGGGGAACTTCAAAGCTCTATTCGAAGCGATTGAACGGGAGCAGGCCCGGCGAGGAAATTTGTAAATCACTGCTGGCGGAGGGCCTCCATGGGATCGGTCCGTGCTGCTCTTCTTGCCGGGTGCACCGTCGCTACGGCCGCGACCAGCAAGAGGATGATCGACGATCCGGCCAGGGTCATGGGATCGGTTGGTTTTACGGCGTAGAGCACGCTTGTCAGGTAGCGGGCCAGCGATATAGAGAGCGCCAAGCCGAGGGCCAGGCCGGCGACCACCGGCAGGCCTCCCTGCCGCGCAATAAGCGTCACCACATCGGCCGGGCGGGCTCCCAGCGCCATTCGTACTCCGATCTCCTGGGTTCGCTGCGACACCAGTTGGCCTAAGACGCCATGCAATCCCACGGCAGCCAGCAGGAGCGCGAAGGCTGCAAAGGCGCTGAGCAGGACGGCTCGGAAATGCGGGTAGGCGAGGAAGGTCGCTAGCGTATGACGCATCGAATTGAGCCCGTCGACCACGATGTTGGGATCGAGCGCTGTGATCTCGCGGCGGATGGCGGTTCCCAGCGGCACGGCGTCCGATGCCGCGCGGACGGCGAGGGAGATGTGCGGCGCCGGCGCCTGCGCCAACGGACGGAAAAGGATGCCGCGTTCCACCCAGCTCATTTCCCGTTCTACTGTGGTGTGCTTTTCATCCGCGACTACGCCCACGATGGTGGCCCACGGAGCATCCTTGGCAGTGCGAACTCGCTGGCCGATCGGATCCTGGTGGTTAAAGTATTCCCGGGCCACGGCATCGTTGATCATGGCGACCTGCTCCGAGCCTTCGCGATCGTGCGCGTCGAAGGATCGGCCGCTCCGTAGCGCCACGTCGAGGGTTCGCCAGTAGGATGGGCTCACGGATTCAGTCGCGACATCGTGCAGAGTGCCGGCGGGCGCGCCCAGGATCTCCAGAATGTCGTTGCCGGCGCCGAAGGGCGGGAGCGCGGAGGCCAGGGTCACCGATTGCACTCCGGGAATCGCGGCCACACGCGACTCCAGTGCATCGTAGAAGCGCGCGTCTTTCGGCGCCGCAAAATCCGTGCTGTAGAGGCGATCTGGGTCGAACCCCATAGGGGCCGAGCCCATGCGGAGGACGCTTTCCATCAGGAGACCCGCGCCGGCCAGCAAGATAACGGAGAGCGCCATCTCGGCCATCACCAGGAGGGTTACCATCGGGTGGCGGCCGCCCACCACGCCGCGTCCGCCGAGCGCCGCTCTCGACCCGCGCCACGCGGGAGCCATCCCGAACAGCACCGCGGTTGCCATGGATGCAAGGAGAGCGAAGACCAGCACCGGCAGGCTGATCGAGACATCGGCTCCCACCGGCAATTCCACCGGGTTCACCGCCCGGAAATAGCGAACGCCGGCGAATGCCGCGACAATTCCGAACACTCCGCCCAACGACGCCAGCAGCACGCCCTCGGTGATCAACTGGCGGAAGAGGCGCGCGCGGTCCCCGCCGAGCGCGGCGCGAATGGCGAATTCACGGCTGCGCACCAGCGCGCGGCCCAGCAGGAGGTTAGCTACGTTGACGCAGGCAATCAGCAGGACGAGTGCCACAGCGCCTAACAGAATCCACAGCGTGGTGCGAATATTGCGGCCCGCCAGGAAGGTGAATTCGGTTTGCAGGTCGTAGACCGACGGCGCGAAATTGCGCCAGTCATCCGCCGTGTGCAGTGCGCGGTGCAATGCTTCGAGTTCCGACTGCGCCTGTGCTCGCGTCACTCCGGGCTTGAGGCGGCCGAAGTAGCCGGTGAGCGGCGGCATCGCCGCCTTGTCCAAGCGCCAGAGTTTGGCAGCCGACGGGTAGAAGGCGAAGCCCTGCGGCATCACGCCGATCACGGCACACGAAGTCTTGTCGAGCGCCAGGCTTTGGCCAACGATCTTCGGATCGGCGCCGAGTGTGGAGGTCCAGAACGAATTCGCCAGCACTACGGAACAGCCGCGGTTGACATCCTCCGGCAGGAAGGTGCGTCCCATGGCGGCCTTCACGCCGAGCGTATCGAAGAGCGATGCGCTCACGGGAATGGAGAGCACGTGCTGCGAAGGCCCGCGTCCCGTTAGAGCGGGGGCGCGTGTGGCCCAGGTGGCGGCGGCCAGCGATTCGAAGCTCCGCGCGCGCCGCTGAAGTTCGTCGAAATCGGCAGATGGGGCGAAGATCTTGGAGAGGCCGCCTTCGTGCAGGCCGCGATCCCACATCACCACCAGGCGCGAGGGATCGCGGTATGGCAGAGGTCGCAGCATCACGGCGTTGACGATGCTGAAGACCGCGGTGTTGGCGCCGATTCCCAACGCCAGCGTGAGCACTGCGATGGCTGTAAAGCCGGGGGACTTTCGCAGTAGGCGAAATGCGTAGCGAAGATCCTGGAACATTTACTGATAATGTACAACGGCCGCGCCTTGAGTGATCGGGCTTATGCTGTTAAATGGAGGGCGCAATGTATCCGCTCAAAAAGGGAAAATTCGCACAGCAGGCCCATGTCGGCATCCCTGAAGGAACGTTCGAGGAAGAACACGGGCGAAAAGGTTTCTATGGCAAGAGTGCGCATTTGTACCACACGCACGCGCCCACCGGCTGGATTCGATTTGAGGGCAAGCTGCGGCCGCACTTATTCGACCTGAATAAGCTGGCGCCTTCCGATGGCCATGATCCCGAAGGCATGCCGGTCGCGTTCCTGGGCAATGACGACGTTACGCTTTATGTTTCTCGCCGCTCGCAGGCCATGCCGTTCTATTACCGTAATGCCGATGGCGACGAGTTGATCTTCGTGCATCGCGGCAGCGGCGTGATCGAAACCGATTTCGGCCCGCTCAATTTCGAGCCCGGCGACTACCTGGTGCTGCCGCGCGCCGTCACCTATCGGCTGCTGCCGGAGACCACCGACAATTTCTTCCTGATTATTCAATCACGCACCGAATTCAACGAGCCGGACAAGGGGCTGATCGGCCAGCACGCGCTCTACGATCCCGGCGTGGTGACAACTCCCGAGCCCGCGCCGCACCTGGATGACAATCGGGAATGGGAAGTGCGCATCAAGGTAGAGAACGAGATTTCGAAGGTAGTGTACCCGTTCAATCCCATCGACGTGGTGGGCTGGAAGGGAGACCTCACGGTTTGGAAGATCAACATGCGCGACATTCGGCCCATCATGAGCCATCGCGCCCATCTGCCGCCCAGCGCGCATACCACGTTTGTCACGGAGGGTGCCGTAGTGTGCAGCTTTTTGCCGCGTCCTCTGGAGCAGGACCCCGCGGCGCTACGCGTACCGTTCTTCCATCGCAATACGGACTACGACGAATTCATCTTCTACCACGATGGCGACTTCTTCAGTAAAGACAACATCAAACCGGGGTACGCTACGCTGCATCCGCGCGGCATTCATCACGGACCGCATCCCAAGGCGCTGGCCAATCAGGGCAAGAAGACGCAGACCGACGAGTACGCTGTGATGCTTGACGGGCTCAACCCGATCCACGTGTTGCCGGCGGGCGAGCAGGTGGAGTGGCAGGAGTACTGGGCCAGTTGGATGGAGAAGAAATAAAAGCACCGACTCCTTTTGCTGGCGAGCGGAATCGCGCCTGAAGGGGCGTCATTCACGCTCGCTTCGTCCCATTTTCGAACACTTCACCCCCGCCACGAGTTATCCTAAATAACTGAACATGAACCAAATATCGTGTGGCAGATGGAATGCCCGCGTTTCAAGGATCTGATGAAATCACCCGACTCCCGTACGCCCTGTATCCTGATCGCCGACGATCAGGCCGACGTCCTGGAAGCGCTTCGCTTCCTGGTCAAGGGCGAAGGCTACCAGGCAGAATCCGTCAACTCTCCGACCGCCGCGGTGGATGCCGTCGAATCGCGCGACTTCGATGCCGTCCTCATGGACCTGAATTACACTCGAGACACCACTTCCGGCCAGGAAGGGTTGGAACTACTGAACCGGATCCAGCAACTGGACACGACCCTGCCTGTGATTGTGATGACCGCGTGGGGGTCTGTGGAGCTTGCGGTGGAAGCGATGCGGCGCGGTGCCCGCGATTTCATTCAGAAGCCGTGGGACAACGCGCGGTTGTCCGCGATTCTGAAGACTCAGATTGAGCTGGGCCGCGCGCTTCGCAAGGGTCAGAGGCTCGAGGCCGAGAACCGCGCACTGCGCGCCGAACGATTCCCGCAGCTCATCGCCAGTTCGGCGGCTATGCGGCCGGTGCTCGACGTGATTTCGCGCGTGGGCCCCTCTGACGCCAACGTGCTGATTACGGGCGATAACGGCACAGGCAAGGGCTTGGTGGCGCAGACGCTGCACTCCGTTTCCCTGCGCTCCACGCGTCCGCTGGTCACGGTCAATACCGGCGGACTAGCCGAAGGCGTGTTCGAGAGTGAGCTTTTTGGACATGTGAAGGGCGCGTTCACCGACGCCAAGAGCGATCGCGTGGGCCGCTTCGAAATGGCCGACGGCGGCACTCTGTTTCTGGACGAAATCGCCAACATCTCGCAGGGCCTGCAGGCTAAACTGCTGCGGACGATCGAGACCGGCGAGTTCGAGCGTGTGGGCTCGTCGAAGACGCGGCGCGTGGATGTGCGCGTGTTTTCGGCTACCAATGCCGACCTGGGTGTAGCAGTGACGGAAGGTCGATTCCGGCAGGATCTGCTGTTCCGATTGAACACCATCGAAATCCGGCTGCCTCCGCTGCGCGATCGGCGGGAGGACATTCCGGTGTTGGCGGCCCATTTTCTCCGGCAGCATGCCGAGCACTATCGCAAGCCGATCACGGGCTTCGACGAGGGCTCCATCAAAGCGCTGCTGGGACACGCCTGGCCGGGCAATATCCGCGAACTGGATCATGCAGTGGAACGGGCGGTGCTGATGGCGCAGGGCGACATCATACGCGCGGGCGATCTGGGTCTGCGCGCCGGCCGGGAGGGTCCGCCACGGCTGGAAGAGATGAGCCTTGAGGATGTGGAAGCGCTACTCATTAAGAAGGCGCTCGCGCGTTTCGACGGCAACGTGAGTCACGCCGCCAACGCACTCGGCTTGAGCCGCAGCGCGCTGTATCGAAGACTGCAAAGGTACGGGCTGTAGGACAGGCCGGGAGGCTGGCCCTAAGATACTTCATGCGAAAAGCTCTCGTGGACTCCGTCGATTCCCTGGGCCAAAAGGAAAGGGTCGCACGCATCAGCTATGAAGGGCGCGTGGTGCTGCTGGCTTTTCTCGCAGGCCTGCCGGGCTCCGCGTGTGCGCTGGCGCTGCTTTGGTTCTGGACGGGAGAACACGAGTTTCGCGTACAAGCCACGCTCACCGTGGTGATCCTGGTGGTCTGGCTGGGCTTCGCGTTTGCCGTCCGGGAACGGGTCACGTTCCCGCTGCAGACCCTCTCGAATCTGCTGGGAGCGCTGCGCGAAGGGGATTTTTCGGTCCGCGGACGCTCTCCCCGGCCTGACGACGCGCTGGGCGAAGTGATGCGCGAAGTCAACACTTTGGGTAGCACGTTGCGTGAGCAGCGGCTCGGCGCCATGGAAGCCACCATGCTGCTGCGAACCGTGATGCGCGAGATCGACGTGGCCATTTTCGCCTTCGACGAGCACCGCCGCCTGCGCCTGGTGAATCGCACGGGCGAACGCTTGCTGGATGCGCCCCCTGAGAAGCTGCTGGGACAGACGGCCGAGGAACTGAACCTGCAGAACTGCCTGGATGGACCGGAGCAGACCACGTTGCAATCGGTGTTCCCGGGCGCGGCCGGTCGTTTCGGGGTGCGCCGCACGCGCATTCGGGAGCGCGGCCTGCCGCTCGAACTGGTGGTGATTTCCGACTTAACCCAGGCCCTCAGCGAACAAGAATTGCAGGCATGGCAGCGGCTGGTGCGGGTGCTGGGGCACGAATTGAACAACTCGCTGGCGCCCATTAAGTCGATTGCCGGGAGCCTGGAAACGATCCTGTCGCGAGAGGTGTTGCCCGACGATTGGCGAGACGATATGCGGCGCGGGCTGAACGTTATCACATCGCGCTCGGAAAGTCTGAGCCGCTTCATTGGAGCCTATGCGCGGCTCGCCAAGCTGCCGCGGCCGCAACTGCAGCCCCTCGATGTGGCGGCATGCGTGGCACGCGCGGTCAGCTTTGAGACGCGTATTCCGGTGGAAGTGGCGCCCGGAGCCGATATCACGGTGCAGGGGGATCCCGACCAGTTGGAACAGGTTCTGATCAACCTGCTGCGGAATGCGGCGGATGCCTCGCTGACCACCAAGGGCGGCGTCAAGATCGGCTGGCGCCGCGATGGGGCCATGCTCGAGATCTGGATCAAAGACGATGGGCCGGGACTTTCGAGCACGGCCAATCTGTTCGTTCCCTTCTTCACCACGAAACCCGGCGGGTCGGGAATCGGGCTGGTGCTGAGCCGGCAGATCGCCGAGGGCCATGGCGGCGCGCTGGCTCTGGAGAATCGCCCGGATGGTCCAGGCTGCGTGGCGAGGCTGCGGCTTCCCGCGTAAATGTAAAGCCCTGTGAGATTTCCCAGTACTGCAATAACCGAAGTTAATATTCTAAAACCCTGACGAATATCTTCTAATAGAACCTAGTTAGATTAGCTACAGGAATCGCAAGTCCGGTGCGTCTCACCGGGTAATAGCAGGTTCATAACATCGCTATGACTGTTGCGGAACCAGGAACATACACGCCTCCGGTGCCCGAATCGCTGGAGCAGACCGGGTTGGCGGCATCCACCGTCGAAAGCCTGATCCTCAAGATTCTCTACTTCCGCGGTGACCTTTACGGCCAGGACCTTTCCACCGCTATAGGCCTCCGCTTCAGCGTCATCCAGGACATTGTGGAAGAGCTCAAACTCCGCCACACCCTCCAGGTGAAACGCTCCTTGGGAATGGGGAATGTTGCTGCCGTTTTTTCCCTGACGGAATCGGGGCGCGCCCGAGCGCGCGAAACACTGGAAGCTAATCAATACGCCGGACCCGCTCCCGTGCCCATGGAGCAATATGTGGAAGTGGTGCGGCAGCAGCGTCCCCAGGAAGGCTGGCTCACCAAGGAAGCCCTGCGTCGAGCCTTCCGCGGCATGGTGCTCAATGAGCATGTGCTGTCGCAGGTGGGCCCGGCGGTGAGTTCCGCAAACTCCCTGTTGATTTACGGCAAACCGGGCGACGGCAAGACCTTCCTGGTGGAGCAGCTCAACAACCTGGACTCTGCTCCCATTTTCCTGCCTCACGCCATCGAATGCCAGGGCAACATCGTTCAGGTTTACGACCCCATCTATCACCAGAGGCTCGACACGGAAGACGATGAGCCCTCTGTGTTGGCAGTCTCCGAAGCGCATGGCCATGATCGGCGCTGGCTCAAGTGCAAGCGGCCGTTCATTGTCAGCGGCGGCGAACTTTCGCTCGACATGCTGGATCTCCGGTACAACCAGAATTCCAAAGTGTATGAGGCACCGTTCCAGTTGAAGGCCAATAACGGCATCTATCTGATCGATGACTTCGGGCGGCAGCGCGCCACACCGGCGGAGGTTTTGAACCGGTGGATCGTCCCCATGGAGCGGCGGATTGATTACCTCAGCTTCCTGACCGGCGGCAAAATGACTGCGCCGTTTGAGGCGTTCCTGGTATTTTCCACGAACCTCAATCCTGCCGCCCTGGGCGATGAGGCATTTCTGCGCCGCATCCAGTACAAGATGCTGCTGCGCGGCCCGTCCGAGACTGAATTCATCCGCATCTTTGAAGGCTTCTGCGCCACGCGGAAGCTGCCGTGCACCCGTTCCATGGTGCTGCGGTTCATTGAAAAGCACTACCGGGATGGCAAACCGTTCCGCCGCTGCCACCCACGCGACGTCCTGTCGCACGCCTTGAACCTGATTCACTTCGAGAAGCTGCCATTCGAACTGAACGACCATATCCTGGATCGCGCCTTCGCAAGCTGCTTCCTGGAGGAGGACGAGGACGGAGCAGTTCCCGAAGCCTCGATTGTGCCGGTGATGGTACAGTCCTGCGCCGACCAGTGGGGAGACCGGCTGGCGGAGATTCACACAGCGTTCGGCACGCTGGTGTACCTCGCTGCATTCCGGGATCGGGACAGCGGCAGGTATCAGGAGATCGAGTCGATCCGCGAATTCGGAGAGGGCGAAACGTCGCGTACCCTCGCGCGCTTGCATTCCCAAGCATTTCGCGAATGGCTCAGCCTCAAGCTCGACCAGCAGAATCGCGACCTGGCCCGCTATGCGGCTTCTACGGAAGGCGGCGCCGCTCGCCTCAGCTTCGAACGTCTGGAACTGGCGCGCGTGCTGACGCCGCTCGATGCCAAACCGCAGGAAGCCCAACTCTTTGCCGATGACCTGAAGGCTGTGCTCGAGTCACTGTGCCCGCGCGTGGAACAGGTCGAGCAGTGGGTAGCTCCGCTGAAGATCGAGAAGATCGCGTAAGAATCCCCACAATTTCGAGGCGCCAAAATAAAACCGCTCCTAACTTACATTAGGAGCGGTTCCTTTTTTGGGGCGGAGGAGGCTGATTGGACTTTCGTGTGCGGAGGCCCGCGCTACCTGTCTCCCGCGAAGTTCAGGGTGATGTGGGTGTCGTTCTGTACCGGGGTGCCGTTCAACAACGTGGGTTTGTAGATCCACTGCATAACGGCCTCGGTAGCGGCTTTGACCAGCAGCGGGTGGCCCTTGACCACCTTCACACTCTTCACGTGGCCATCGGTTCCGATGGACGCCAGCACTTCAACCGAGCCCTTGACTCCCATCTGGCGGGCCAGTTTGGGATATTCGGGCTGCTTGCTGAAGATCACTTGCGCCTGTTGGATCTGGCCGCCGGTGGAAGCCGACGTCGGCGCAGGGGTGGGGACCGGAGCCTTGCGTTCTGCCACCGGGGCGGGCGCCACAGGGGCGGGAGCCACCGGAGCAGGCACCAGCGGATTGGCCCCGAAAGTCGGAGCCGAACCGGATACCACGGGCGAGTTATTCAGCATGGGAGCATCCGGCAGAGGCGCTTCGGACGGAGTCGCCGGCCGCAGACGCTGTGCCAAAGAAGCAGTGTTAAAAGCCTTCGTCGGAGTAACCGGTTTGGAGGGAGCTGGCGCTTCTTGCGCAGTCGGCTCCTCGGCCGCCGCCGTCGGAGTGGCAGGCGTGTTGGGCTTGCCGGGGGTCTTGTTATTGTTGGCGGCTGCCGTGTCTACCGGCGGCGGCTGCGAACCATCAGGCATGGGCGACGGGCGCGTGCGCAACACGCGGACCGATTCGCTCGCGACCTTGCTGTTGTCCTTGCCCGTAACTTCCATCTTGAAACTTACATCGGCAGTAAGTGGCGAGTAAACGATGCTACCGTTTCGTAACTGGCCCATGTCCATGTCGTAATTCTCGTGGCGCTCGCCGTCGGAGATGGTCAATACAGCATGGGAGGCGCGTTGGATAGCCAGTGCGTCGCGATTCCACGTCAGTAGAATGTCAGTGCCCGTGCGCTCTACGCGCAACGAAAGATTCGAGGCGTCCAAAGAGGCTGCCGCGTTGTCGCGGCCCTTGTGATTCAGAACGCCGGGATAGACAAACAGGATAGTGCCGGCGGCAATCGCAGCCAGTAAGGCGCTTCCGATCACGATGGCTTTGCCCTTGCCGGAGCCCTTGGTTTCGGCGCCCAAGTCCTCAAAGGCTTTCTCAACCGGCTTTTCGATCGGCTTCTCGACGACCTTGGCGGGTTCCTTGGCCTTCTCAATGAGCTTCTCTACAGGCTTATCCTTCGCCTTTTCCTTCTCTTGCTCCTTCACTGGGGCGGCAGCGGCCTTTTCCTTGGGCTTCTCCGCTTCTTTCGCGGGAGCAGGGGCGGGGGCAGCGGCCTTTTCCTTGGGCTTCTCCACTTCCTTCGCGGGAGCGGGAGCGGCAGGAGGCGCGGCCACTACCGGAGCAGCAGCCACGGGCGCGGCGGCGGCTGGCACAGGTGCGGGCGCCGCGGCGACGGGCTCGGGGGGCGCGGCCGGTTTGCTTTCCACCGGCTTCTGTTCCACCGGTTTCGGCTGAGCGGCCTTCTGCTCCACCTGTTTCGGCGCCGACTGGCTGTCGGTTGGCTCGGGAGGAACCGGCAGGCTAATCTCACGCCGGGATGCGATGGGTACGATCTGTGCACGGACCTGCGGTTTCGGAGCAGCCGGCGCTGGAGGAGCGGCGGCTGCCGAACCTACCGCCGGATTTACGGCGGGCGCCGGTTCGGCTACCGGTCCATTTGGCCGCGCGGACGAAAGCTGGCTGGACCGGAATGGAAATTCCAGGTAACTGGTTTCGCCCTGCACTGCGCCGCTCTCCCAAATGAAAAACCCGGCAGTGCTGGCCTTGGTGGCGAAGGGGCGGACCAGGAGTGCGACGTTGGAGGCATCGCGGAAGCGGGCGGAGAAGAATGCGAGGTCTTCGGCGTCGAGCGACAAACCCTTTCGCGTATGGCTGCGGAAGAAGCCGACTACGCCAAAGCCGCCGCCAGAGAGCCGCTGTTCGATGGAGCGCTCGAAGCGTCCCATATCCGCATCGGACAGCCGGTATAGCGGTCCGCGCGAGTAATCGCAGGAGATCACTTCGTAATCGTCAATCGAGACCACCGTGGGGTTTCCCACGGCAGCGGCGCCGAGCAGAATGCCGCCGATCTCGGAACCACGCGACGTCAGAGAACGGAAGTTGTCAACGACCTCTTTCTCCAAACGATCAATCACGGTGAAGGGGATCCGCACACAGACGGGCTTCCCAGGCGCCTCCCACGTATATGCGGGCGACGAATAACTTTGCAGATTGACTCGCTCTGCACGCGCGGTGGACTCGATCATTACTGGACCTCCGCCGGGTCCGCATCTGACTCACCAAGCGGGCCCGCCTCAGGTAAGATTTTATCTGAAGTGATTTAACTCTTACTAGTGTTTTTTCAGGGTGTTAACTAAAATTAGTGGATAGATATCGGTTTATTCCGCATGTCCATAACCTTCGACCGATGCCACTGATAACCTTAGTTAATAGCCGAGTACTGACGCCTTGCATTGTAGTAATCACTTCCCCTCTTGCCTATAATTCCCAATGAATGAGTGCCAGAAGTTGCCAACTCTGCGGTAAGCCCCTCAGCCGGTTCTCCAGCGGATCGGGCGGCGACTTCTGTTCGCGCGATCACCGGAACCAATTTCGGTTGCGTCAAGGCATGGGCCGGCTGCAGGAAGCCAACCAGGTAGCCACTGTGATGCGCCGTCGCGAGCAGTTGCGGCCCTTGCCCAACGCGAGCACTCCGAATTCTTCCAACATAGACAGGCGTGGCTTTTTCGAGCTACAGTTCGCGCCCGCAGCGAAACCCCTGATAGCTTTCCACACCATCGCAGCGCACCTGCCGACACTGCGGATCGGCGCTACATCGAATCAATACATCCCGGCTCGGGCAACGGCTGGGGTCGGTAAGGCCGAATCCAGGAACGCGGCGGCGGTGCGATTCGCCATGCGCCGTAAACCGGTTGCCTCACGTCGGCGGCTACAGAAACCGCCGGTACAGATGCAACAGGCGCACTTAGTGCAGGGCGAGTGCGGCGCCACACCGCCTGAGGCCAAGCGCCGCGAATACGGAATGTCAGTGGCAACCCGCAAACGGCTGGTTTGGACTTTCCACAGCTCAGGCTCCACGCGTCTGCGATTGTCCGGCGGTGGCGCCAACTTAGGCGGGACGAAGAGCGCCGCGGCTCGCGGCAACGCTTTGCGGGTCTCCTTTGCCTGCGGCATCCGGGCGCGCAAACTCACGCGCAGCTTCGCGCCAATTGGCGCGCAATTATCGGCAAGGCTGCGTTGGCGCGAGAAGCGCGACAGGCTCCAGGCCATGGGGCCGGGCAAAGCCAACACGCGGTTGGCGGAAGGCGTTGCCATCCCGGCCGCCGGAGTTGTTTGCCCAACGGGTCCGTCATTCGCCACGCTAGGGCCACCGGTTGCACAGCGCACTCTAGGGCTGCCGATGCCTTCAATCTCATATGGAGCCGATCTTCCCGCCCACGTTGTAGGGAAGGCATGGACTTTACAGAACGACGTTATGGAACTTCCCGAACTGCCCCTGAAGCCGTGGCAGCCGAGTCGTTTGCATGCGGTGCCGCACAAGGAAGTCAAGCCGTCGGTCGTCAAAGGCCGGGGCCAAACAATCCATTTACTCGCGCCATTTGTTCCCCAGGATGCGCCGTGCGGTTTTTCATTCAGTGTGAACCAGAACGGCAGTAAGGATCAGAAACGATGAGCACGACAGCCATTCGATCCGCGAGGGTACAGCCCCTTCCCCCACCCAGTCCTCTCATTAATAAAGAGAGAGACAACGAACCAGTCTCCGGACCGGCCGCCCTGGCGCGAGCCGTTTCCCTGCACCTGGCCGGGCGACCGGATGAGGCCTTGAAGCAGTTGCAGCGCGCGGCGGTGAACGATGCATCGCCGGAGATCTACCGCGCCATGGGCCACATTCAGTTTGAACTTGGCCACTACCAGGAATCTGCCACCAGTTACCGGACGCTGGTTAAGATGAAGCCGAACTATGCCATGGGGTGGTTCAACCTGGCAGTGTGCATGGAACGGCTGGGCACTTGGGACGACGCTTCCGAATCCTTCCACAAAGCCTCATCGCTCGATCCGAACCACATGGATGCGCATCTGGGGCTGGGCGTTTGCCACCTTCGCCTGGAAGATCCAAAGTCTGCTCTATTCTCCTTCGAACGCTGTCTGGAACTGACTCCGGGCCACGACGACGCACTGTTCGGCAAGGCCGCCGCGCTGCAATCGCTCGGCCACGCGCCCGAAGCCGCCTCGTTGTATCAGCAGATTCTCGAGCGCGATCCCGAATCGGAAGAGTCGCTCGCCAACCTGATTCTGATCGGCATGGTGCGCGAAGATTTCGACATGGTGCGCGAGTACTCGGAGCGCCTATTGGAACTGCGGCCGGAATCGACAGTCGCGCTCGAAGGGCTGGCGGCATGGTCTTGCGCCGCGGGCGAACACGGCTTGACCGCCAAGTTCTGCACGCTGCTGGTATCGGCCGTGCCCGGACACTTCGAAGGGTGGTTCAACCTCGCGTTGGCGCATCAGAAGTCGGGCCGCTGGGAACAGGCTGCCGAAGCCTACGAAGAAGCCATCAAACTGCGGCCGCAATCCACCGAGGCCTATACCAATCTCGGAATCGTTCGCGAACAGTTGGGCGATTTGAACAAGGCTCGTGCGGCCTACGATCGCGCGATTCAGGCGAGCCCCGATGCGCTGGCTCCACTCTGGAACGTGGCTCTCCTGTTGGAGCACGGCGGGCAGATGGAAGAGGCCGAGCGCTGGTACAAAATGGTCCTGGAGAAGGCGCCCAAGGAAGAGGAAGCGCGCTTCCGCCTGGGCTTCCTGCGCCTGCAGCGCGAGGATTTCCGCGGCGCTGCCGAAGCATTCGAAGGCTGCCTGAAGTATCGTCCGCAGTGGCCGGAAGCTTACGCCAACCTGGCGCTGGCCTACAACGGCCTGGGCGAGCGCGACCACGCCGAGCGCATTTACGAAAAGATGCTGGAGGCCGATCCCAAGAGCCTCGACGCTTTGCGCGGCCTAGCTGCCCTGGCGATTCAGGCATCCAACTTCGATTCCGCCCTGGAGTTCCACGTTCGCCTGATCGATCTGGGCGAGAAGACTCCCGAAGTGCTGTACAATGCAGGCCTGATGTACGAAAAGGCGGGCCAGCCCGATAAGGCAGTGCGCTTGTATCGCGATGCACTGGCGCAGCAGCCGGAAATGCCGGAAGCGCTGCTCAACCTGGGAAGAATCCTGGAAGCGAACGGAAAATCGGACGAAGCCCGCGCCTGCTGGAGCAAGGCGCTCGAAGCCGAGCCGGCACTGGCACAAGGCTATTTCGGACCCGCGATCGACTGATGCAGCCCAATAATGGCTGAGGCCCAGGTGATTGCTTTCGAGTTCCTCATCTGGTTCGGATGGCTCGGACTCTTCGGCATAGCCCAACGCCGATTCTGCCGTAAATTTCCAGGCATGCGTTCCTTCTGCCGCGTGCTATTTCTCGCGACACTCGTAGTGGCGATCGTACCCGCTTTGTGGGTTCTGGTGCTCCGTCCATTCGGCGGAGCGCACCTGCTTACTCTCTTGAATCATTGCCTGGGAATGGGCGTCTTCGCCCAGACCTTCCTACGCTCCGTCCTCATGCTCAAATGGGTCGCATGGACCAGCGTCCATCGTAGCGCCGGCGCTCCCCTGATCGCAGCCGGCCAGGAACAGATACTCGTGGCATCCCTGCTCATGCTGACACAGGCCGTAGCGCGGCGGCCGAAGACTGCCCCGCCCCGAGAGATCTAAACACTCCGCGGTTTAACCGCCGGCCAAAAGCGTGGTACACCTGAGGGTGCACCGCGTCATGTCCGAATTCACCTGCAATCTTTGCGGCAAGCTTTGCCACGAACCCACGTGCCCGTCCTGCGGCAGCGGCGTGCGCGATCGCGCTATTCTGCAGGTGCTCTCACGCGAACTTTTCGCGGCCGATCTCACCGTTCCCGAATTTCCTCGCCTCAAAAGCCTGCGCGGAATTGGCATTAGTGATTCCCACCTTTACGCCGACCGTCTCGCCGCCAAGTTCGATTATCGAAACACGTTCTTCGACCGGGAACCGCGCCTCGATATCGCCAGTCCGCCGCAAGAGGAATCGGGCAAGTACGATTTCGTCATCTCGAGCGAGGTCTTCGAGCACGTGCTGCCGCCGGTGGAGCATGCGTTTCGTGGCGCCGCCCAGTTGCTCAAGCCGAATGGTGTGCTGGTGTTGACCACTCCGTATTCACTCGAAGCTTCCACTGGCGAGCATTACCCCGATCTGCATGAGTTCGGTCTGGCGCAGACTGGCGATCGTTTGGTGCTGGTAAACCGTACTCGTTCGGGGGAACTGCAGGTTTTCGACAATCCGGTGTTCCATCTGGCTTGCAGCGGCAAGGCTCTCGAAGTTCGTGAGTTTTCGGAGAGCTCTCTGCGGGGTTTGTTGGCCGGGGTTGGATTTACTGCTGTGCGAATCCACAGCGAGAATTACGCTCCGTTCGGTATTGTGCGGACGGAATCGTGGTCGCTTCCGATCTCGGCTCGGATGGGGGCGTTCTCACTCGGGTACGACTCCGCTCGCGAAATCATGGAGCACTGGCGCGAATTGAACCGGAGCGTGCAGCGGCTCGGTGCCACCTGGTGGTTTCGGATTGGGCGGCGAATCGGATTGGTTTAGAACGAGCTTGCCGGCTTGCGCTACGGCACAAATCGGTAGACTTCGAAGGTTGGGCGTCCGAAGCTGTCTTTGACGGTTGCCAGGAGGTCTGCTCGCAGGCCCGCTTCGGCCGCGGCTTTTAGCAGGCGCTCCGTATCTCCCGGGAAAACTTCGACGGCCTTCGTATGACCTACGAACAGCGCTCCGGGAATCGCCAGCGTGCCGCGCAGGATTTCTCGATCTTCGGCAGTGGGTTCTGGCCTGGATGTGTGCTCCGTGCCGTCGCGCAATACAAGTTTGCCGCGGCCGATCAGCCGCAAGTTGTCCAGCATGCCCCAGTCCACGCAAAAGATGTATGGCGCGGTAGAGCCCTTCAAATAGTCAGCCAGTGGCCAAATCGCGTCCGACCACGCTGTCGCTCCACCCTGCCGCACCATACGGTAGTAGTATTCGTTGGTGACGAGCGCGTTCGAGATCGCCAGTAGCGCGACGATCGCTGCCAGCACGCGAAGCCCGGCACGGCCCAACTGGCGCGAGGCAGCGGCCATCGGCACGGCCATCGCGATGTAAGGCAGCGGCCACATGAGGATCGCGTGATGAACACTTCCGCCCGCATGCGCCGTCAACGCCATCTGTGTCCAGGCCACCGCCATCGCAATCCATGCGAACAGGCAGGCGCGCAGATCGCTTCCACGGGTCGCCGGAGTCAGCATCAGCGCCAGCACCAGCCCAAATACGATCAGGTTGTTTTCCGGGTGCCCAGTCAGGTCACCGAGGGCTGCCGATGCGTTTTGAATCAGTCCGCTTGGCGCGTGCGGCATGGGAGGGCGATGCGCCTCTTCGGTGAACAGGCCCAGCATTGCCGAACCCTGCGCCGTTTCGATCAGAGCCTCGGCCTTCTGCGCCACGTCGCCGGCGTCTATTGCCGCGTTGCTCTGGAAAGTAGACCAATGACTATGCCGGTTGTAGACCAGAAGTGGGGACGCACCAAGCAGGAATGCCAACGCCGCAATCGCCAGATTACGGAGGCTCGCCACCTTGCGGATTTCGCGCCAGAACAGCACGGCAGTCGCAACCGCGATGCCAGAGAGCAGCCACCACGCCAGCGCCTTGTCCCACATCGCCAGGCCAAAAAGAAAGCAGCCGCCGGCCAGTGCCCACTGCGACGTCTCCTGATAGAAGCGCACTATCAGCAGCATGCCGCCAATCAGAAGCAGATGTTGTAGCGCCACCGGACCCCAATCGAAGACCGATGTCAGCAGGTATAGCGTATCGGAAGCCAACAGGCAGCAGCCCACCACCGCCGCCCTCTCTCCAGCGAATCGTCGCAGCAGACAGTAGAAGAGCCACACGCTGGCCGCGCCGGCCAGCAGCATTGGTTCCCGTACGCTGAAGACGCCCGTTCCGAACCAACGGAGCAAGGGTTTGAATAGCAGCGTCTTTAGCGTGCCCAGATAGGTCATTAGCATCAAGGCCCATTGCGACTTGCCGACATGGACGGCATATTCCCACGATTTCGGCTGAAGCAGCGGCGAGGCGAAGAGCGCTTCATCGTTCTGGATGCCCAGCAACGGAATGAAGAATTGGCCCGCGCAAAAATACGCGAGGCATATCGCCGCGGCGATGTAACGAGGGCGCGAATTGTTAATTGTGGTCTGCACCGGGAACGGCGAACCCCGATAGTAGCGCATCAGCAGCCCTACCTGGCTGAAGCACCAGCTTTGTGGCAAGGACTTCGCAGCCTGTTATCATTGGGGCGAACGATGAGCCTGCTCCGGTCTCTGCTTTTCTCCACTCCCCTGATCATCCTGTCCACGGTCGTCATGTGGATCTGTTCCATCGCGTGTTCGGTGTTCGATCCCACCGGCAACTCGCAGCACCGCATCGCGCGCGTCTGGGGACGACTGCTCCTGGCCGCCAGTTTCATTCGTGTGCGCGTGGAGGGTTTGGAAAACATCACGGGTCCCGGCCCGTTCGTGTTCGTCTCCAATCACGCGAGCCTGATGGACATCCCCGCGATTCTCGCCTGTCTGCCCTTCCAATTTCGTTTCATGGCCAAGAAGTCGCTTTACAAAGTGCCCTTTGTGGGATGGCATCTGCATCGCGCCGGGCATCTGCCGGTCGACCGCGCCAACCCGCGCGCATCGCTCAAAAGCATGACCGAAGCCGCGCGCATCGTCGCCGACCGGCGCATCTCAGTGCTGCTCTTTCCCGAAGGCGGCCGCTGTCCCGAAGGCCTGCGCGAGTTCAAAGAAGGCGCCGCCTACATCGCGATCAAGGCCGCAGTCCCGGTGGCGCCGATGGCGTTGGTTGGCATGCGGGAGAAACTGCCGATGGGGTCTGTCCACCTGCGCAGCGGCCGGGTCACCTTGCGCATCGGAAAGCCCATTCCCACAGCCGACCTAAAACTGCAGGACCGCGCCGCGCTGACCGCGCAGCTTTACCAGGAGATCGCAGAAATGTTGAAGCGGTGACACCTGCCTACAAAGTCTTCTGCTCCACCTTTTGCAATTCCGTATCCTTTACACCTGTGCACATGTGCACACTGAAACCGTCGACGTTCTTCAGCGCGAACACCGGCGCGTCCTCCGGATGCGGCGCCTTGATCCGGAAGAAGTCGGCGTCCTGGACACTATCGAGCACAAACACGGGGCGATGATCTTCCTTGGCTGCCCATACCTCGACATTGTCGAATTGAATGCCCTTCACGTGCCGCACATAAAACCCGTGCGACGGCATGCGGTGGCGCTCCACCGGAGCCGCTGCAGCGCGACCGCCCACCGGCGCCTGCCCCGCCGCAGTTCCCCGCCCCGCGGCCGCGCGACCCGCGCCCTCCGCCACGAATTCGCCGTTGGGGCCGCGACCGTTCCTGCCGGGCCGCATCGGCGCCGTGAACATATCGGGCTCGGGATACATGTCTTCGTATTCCGGCGGCTGGTAGGCCGCATCTTCCTTCACGCCGCCGCCTTGATGGAAGATCTGCACGTTGCTGATCTTCACGTCTTCGATCTCATGCCCCGGAATTCCACTGATGATCGACCCCAGCGCCGAGACCGAATTCGAGCACACCACATCGCTGATGATGATGCGCCGCAGGGTTCCGATGGCGGCGCCGTCGGGCGCGCGCAGCCGCCTGCCCAACCGCAGGAAAATCGGCGCGCTCATAATGTCGCGCATCGATAGATTGGTCACCGTCACATCTTCCAGCAGCGCGCCATCCACGCTCTCCAGCGCGAGGCCTTGGCAGCCTTCGAAGACACAGTTGGAAATGGTGACATTGCGGAAGCCGCCATTCGATTCCGTTCCGAACTTGATGCGCCCGGTATGCGGCACACGCGCCTCCGGCCCGAACTTCTTGTATGTGCCGTCGAGCATCGTGCCTTCTTCCCAGCAGCCGCTCACGTAGCAGTTGGTGATGGTCACGAACTCGGTCTGCCGCGGCGCGCCCGTCGCGTAATCGGCTTTCAAACAGATTCCGTCATCCCACGGCGAGTTCACATAGCAGTTCGAAATGCGCACATTGCGGCACGAATCCACGTCCATGCCATCGCGGTTGGTGTCGATTTTCACATTGTCGATGGTCAGGTTGTCCACCGCCGTCGCCAGGATACCGAAATGTCCTCCATGGAAGATGGAGAAATCGCGAAGCACCACGTTGCGGCAATTCTTCAGCCCGATCGACTTGTTCCCGACTCCTGGATTCATGGCGCCTTGGCCGCGGCTCAAACCCTTGCCCCAGATGCGGCCGGTGCCTGTGATGGCGATGTTCGAAATGCCCTCGCCCCACATCAGGCTGTTGTGAAAGTGCGCGTGCCCGAAGTCCTCGTACTTATCCCAGGGAGTATTGGGCTCGGCCGGGTCGTATCCGCCGGCGCCGCCTTCCGGAGTGTCAGCAGCCATGATGGTACAGCCCTGGTCGAGGTAAAGCGCCACGTTGCTCTTCAAGCGGATGGAAAAGCAAAGAAAGTTGCCTGCGGGAAACGAGACCGTCCCTCCACC
This sequence comes from uncultured Solibacteraceae bacterium, assembly GCA_963815475.1. Taxonomy (GTDB): domain Bacteria; phylum Acidobacteriota; class Terriglobia; order Bryobacterales; family Bryobacteraceae; genus Sulfopaludibacter. Next base: position 7,937,394 of record CAWFHD010000003.1, read on the forward strand.
TGCCGCTGCGGCCGCTTCGATGGCTTTGTTAATGGCAGTGGAATCGACGGCAACGCCGTCGCCCTTGGCGCCGAACGCCTTCACGTCGAAAGCGGCGGCCTTTGCGATCTTACCGCCGATGCCCGCGGCTAGGACTGCCGCGCTCTTCAGAAACGCACGTCGTGGTGTCATGGCTTTAAATCATGACGATAACAGGTTACGGCGGCCGGTGGTCTCGCCCGGCTTTGGTCGATTGGGCGCTATGTCAGCTTCGGATGCTTGGTGTGAAACTCGGACGCATCCTGGTATGCCTTGCCCAACGCCAGTAGTTCGGCTTCTCCGAAAGGACGGGCATAAAACGTAATGTTGGTAGGAGTTCCCACGTCGGTGAAGCCGTTCACGACGTTCAAAGCCGGATAGCACGCTAGATTCGCCATGGAGAAATGCCGCCCCACTACGCTGCGCCGCGGCGGATTTCCGCCGCCGCCCGCGCCACCTCGACCACGCCCGCCCGCCGGCGCCCCCGCCGCCGCTCCGTCCGTGGCGGGATTGGTACCCGGACCCGCCCCGCGACCTCGACCTGCTCCCCCGCCTCCGCCGCCCTGCACCGGCACTACATAAACATCCACGTGCTCCGTCGCCTCGGCAAGTTTCGCCATCATCATCGACCGTGCCCGCTGCGACTGCAAATACTCCACCGCCGGCACCGCACGGCTGGACCGGAACCCTGCCGCCCGTCCCGGATTCGTCATCGCCTTGTCGCGATTGTTCCGGATCATCTCGTCGAAGAACACAGCCGACTCCACTCCGATACTCGACGTATCCAGGTTCCACTCAGGCGCCTTAATCGCCACGGGCTTCAGGCCCATCGCCTGCAGTTGCGCCATGGTCTTCTCATCGTTCCTCTTCGCCAACGGGTCACGCGTCTCTTCGAACGCGCCCTCCAGGTAGCCGACGCGCAGCTTTTTCACATCCAGATGCGCGTTCCAGTTGAACGGAATGTCGGACACGCTCATATCGCGATTGTCGGGCTTGGCGATCACGCTCATTACCGCCGCGCAATCCTCGGCATAGCGGCACAGCGGACCCAGCCGATCCTGCGTCCAGGAAAGCGCCATTACGCCGTAGCGACTCACGCGCCCGAATGTGGGGCGCAACCCCGTAGCGCCGCAGCGCGCCGACGGACTCAGAATCGACCCGCTGGTTTCCGACCCGATCGCGAACCCGACCAAGCCCGCCACCGTCGCTGAAGCCGGCCCCGCCGACGATCCGCTCGAGCCCTCCTCTGGGTTCCAGGGATTGCGAGTCATCCCGCCGAACCACCGGTCGCCCTGCGCCAGTTCGCCCGTGGTCAGTTTGGCCAGGAGCACCGCGCCCGCTTCGCGCAGCATCTCCACCACGCTGCCCTCTTCCTCGATCATCTGGTCCTTGTAGGCGTCCGACCCCCAGGTGGTCTTGTACCCCTTGACGGCGATGATGTCCTTGGCTCCCCACGGAATGCCGTGCAGTATGCCTTTATACTTGCCCGAGGCGATTTCCGAATCGGCCTGCTTGGCCTGCGCCCGCGCCACGTCGTCGAGGAACGTCACCACGCAGTTCAGCTTCTCGTTGTACTTATGGAGACGCGCCAGGTACATCTCGGTCAGTTCGAGTGAAGTCACCTGCTTGGTTTTCAGCAGGCGCGCCTGGTGAGTGATCGGCCAGAAAGCCAGATCCTCGATATTCGCGGGGCGCTTCACCAGGTGAGTGCTGAAGCGCAGCGGCTCGCGCGTGCGATTCACTTTCATACCCGGAGTGATGGCGCTGAAGTAAAACGGCGGCGAGACATTATCCGGAATGTGGAGATTGCGCAATTCGTCGTAGCTCGCCAAATTGCGATTCACGGCTTGCAGCATCGCCTTCTGGTCTTCATCGCTGAACTTCAGGCCGGCGATGGCGAGCGCCCCCGCCAACATTTCCGCCGTGATGGTAGGTGCTGCCTGGTCCTGCAACTGCCCCCACAGCACGCCGGGAAGCAACGTGGTACCCAAACCCGCGGCTGAAAAATAGGCAAGAAAGCGACGGCGATACTGATCGGTAAGACTCATGAATGCTCTCCTCCAAGGTGGATAGGAGGATTATACCGTGCCGTGAGAAGGTGCCTGTTGGTTTGTCCAACTCTGATGGCCACTTGAATCGCCGGGCAGCCGCCTATTTGGGGCGCTCCGGAGTTTTCTTCAGATTTGTAACCGTCCCTGATATACTTCGGGACTGTGTCTCCACGCACTCTTGGAACGACACAGCATCCTATCCAAAAGGAAATCCATGCAACCGTCGAAACTGTTCTTGATCACGTTGGGAGCCGTCTGTTCGCCGCTTCTGGCACAACCCACCCGCCCCGGAGTCGTCTGTGTAAACCCTGGAGGAACTGCGGGGTGCCTCACCACCATTACTGCCGCGCTGGCCGCTGCGCCTGCCGGAGGTATCGTCCAAGTGGCAGCAGGCGTGTACAAAGAGAGCGTCACCATCACCAAAGGTGTGCTGTTGCTCGGCGATAACGGCCGAGCCGTAATCGATGCCACCGGCAAGGGCAATGGCATATACATCAACGGCTTCAGCTCCGCACCCAACGCTGGCATCAGCGGCGTGGTCATCTCCGGCATGACCGTAAGGAACGCAAACTTCGAGGGCATCCTCGCCGTCAACGCCACCGGCATCACCATTTCGAACAACATCATCTACGGCAACAACATTGGCCTGAACTTCAGCGCGACTTCCACCTGCCCAGGACAGCCGGACTTCGAAACCAATGAAGGCGCCGACTGCGGCGAAGGTATCCACCTGATTGGCGTGGACCATTCCGTCCTCTCCGGCAACGATATTGAAAACAACTCGGGCGGAATTCTGATTAGCGATGAGACCGGACCCAGCCACGATAATCTGATCACCAACAACAAGGTCAACGACAACGCCTACGATTGCGGTATCACCATCGCATCGCACGGTCGCGCGCCAAGCCTGCCGCCCGGCGTCAACTACGCCGTCTATCACAACACCGTTTCGCATAACCAAGTGATGCACAATGGCAGCATCGGCCAGGGCGCGGGCGTGGGAATCTTCGCTCCCGGACCGGGATCCACGGCCACCGGTAACATCGTGATCGACAACGTGCTCACCGATAACGGCATCGGCGGTGTCACCCTGCACAACCATGCAGCCCCTGGTGTGGCCGGCGTTCCGGCCACGGCGCCCGGCGTGAACCTGTCGGACAACCTGATCGTTGGCAACTACATCTCCGGCAACATGGCCGACAATAACGATCCGAACTCGCCCGGCCCCACCGGGATCACCATTCTGAGTTTTGCGCCGCTCTCGGGCACGGTGATTTCCCAGAATACATTCGAATCGGAAGTGGCCGACATCGTCTTCACCGCGCCCGCCGGAACCGTGGAAGCGCACCTGAACAACTTCAATGGAACGGCTATCGCGGTATACACGCCCGGTCCCGCTTATGTGGATGCCAGCATGAACTGGTGGGCTTGCCCGGACGGGCCAGGAACTCCCGGCTGCGCCACCACCAAGGGCGCCAACGTGTATGCTCCCGCCTGGATGCCGGCGCCCTTCGCCGCTCCCCGGACGCCCCGCAACTGATATCATTCAGACCTGATGAAGACTTCGCGAATCGCCGCCGCCTTGGTATGGGCGGCGGCGCTCCTTCACGGGCAGAGCGGCACGCTGCTGGTGCTCTCCAAGTCCGACCAGACCCTCTCTCTCGTCGATCCCTCCACTCTCAAAGTCCTGCATCGTGTTCCGTCGGGCCCCGATCCGCATGAAGTGGTCGCATCCACCGACGGAAAATGGGCCTTCATTTCCAACTACGGTGGCGGCGCTTACAATACTTTGACGGTGGTGGATCTGGCGGCGGCGCAGGCATTGCCTGCCGTCGATCTCGGACCGTTACACGGACCGCATGGTCTCGATTTCAAAGGCGGCAAGGTCTGGTTTACCGCAGAAGTCAACAAAGTAATCGGTAGCTACGACCCTGCCGCCAAGAAGGTCGATTGGGTGCTCGGCACTGGCCAAAATCGCACTCACATGGTTTTTGTTTTTGACGACCTGAAGCGCATCGTCACTTCCAACGTGAGCTCCGCCACTATGAGCATCATCGACAGGACCGTGGTCGGCGGGCGAGGTCCCGGTGGCCGCGGGCCTGGTGGCCGAGGTCCCGGAGGTCCGCCGCAACCGGATTGGGACGAGACCGTGGTCCCAGTTGGCCGCGGAGCCGAAGGCTTCGACGTCTCTCCCGATGGGAAAGAACTCTGGGCCGCCAACGCCCAGGACGGGACCATCTCCATCGTCGATCTCGCCGCGAAAAAGGTGAGCGCGACCCTGTCAGCTAACGTCACGGGGGCCAACCGTCTGAAGTTCACTCCCAATGGAAAGCTGGTTTTCGTCTCCACGTTGGGAGGTCCCGATCTCGCGATCTTCGACGCCGCCACTCACCGCGAGATCAAACGCGTGAAGGTGGGAACCGGAGCGGCGGGCATTCAAATGCAGCCCAATGGCGCGCGAGCCTTTGTGGCCTGCACGCCTGACAACTACGTCGCGATCGTCGATCTGAAATCGCTGGAAGTGACTGGCCACCTGGACGCCGGTAAACAGCCTGACGGGATGGCCTGGGCAACCAACCGCTAACGCGCCTCACCATTCAATCTTCTCCCCGCCTGCCAGCTTGAGATTCAGGATCTCCTGACTGGCATGATCGAACTCCACCGCGCGAGGCTGCCCCGCATAGGGTTTGGTCACTGTTAACTGCGCCAGTACACTTTCCGGCGCGCGCATTCCCGCCGCGGCCATCGCGCTACGCACGGTGCCGCCGAGCGGAACCGTAACGTCCTTGCCATTCACGCTGGCCACAAGGAACGGATTCACTCCGACCTTCTTCGGCAGCACCAGACACATGCCGGCTTCCCGTTCGCACGCGCCAGGGTCTACACCTACTGCCTTCGTGCGTTTGTCCAGATCTTCTCGCGTGGATCCGGAGATCACGATGGCCGTCACGCCGTTGTCGTCTCGCTTGTAAAACAGGCGGAAGTAATTTGCTTGGGGCGGGAATTGAAAATAGTTGGTAGACGGCGCCGCAGCCTGCTCCACCTTTCCCCGCACGCTGCGCTCTGCGGTGAGCGGCACGAAATGGTAGCCCGGCTTGCCCGCGTTCGATTGAATGCCGAACCACGCGGTCTCGAAGCCCACTACGTTGGAGCTGAGCTTGAGGTCCACTGTGACCGTCGTGCCTTTGGCCGTGACGCTGGTGGTCTCGCCAATCGGCGCATCGATCATTGCCGGATCTTGCAGGATGGGGCTCCGGACTTCCAACTGGTTATCGGCGCCCAACTCCACATAGCCGTTCTGCACATCGCTGGCGTGCAGCAGTCGGAACGCCACTATCGGTTCGAGCGGCACCGATTCCACAATCGCCTGCCCCAGCTTTTGCCCTTCGCCCACGGCCACGCAACCTTGCGCTTCCGTGCGCATGGTCCAGTCATTCAACCAGCCCGGCTGCTTCTGCGCCGCCAGAGCGTCGCGATCCACAGTGACCCGGAGCTTCCCTTTGCGCGCCTGCAGTTGAATCGCTCCGGCCTCTGTGGGACATGAGCCCTTGCCACGAATGACAGCAGCGACAAACGTGCGTTGCGCTAGTTCCGGCCCCTGCACCTCGGGCGGCACCATCACCGCCACCCGACCCTGAGCGACCAGCCGGTAGGTGTTGAGGACGGGCTTGTGAGCGCATCCCGCCAGGAAGACGATCAGGCAGCCGGCCAACCACAATCGAGCCATGCTAAAAATCTAGCACAGAATGGCCCGTTCCCAGGATTCCTCGTCGGCAGAGCACGATTTTGATAGCGAGACAAACGCGGCGTCCTCTATACATAGTCCTGTGATCGCAAAGAGACATGCTCTCCCTTTTCTGCTGTTGGCCGGTCTGCTGATCGGTCAAACCTCCGCTCCTACCCTCGCCGGCGCGATTGCCCGCCTGCAATCGGGCGATGCCGTGGGCGCAGCCGCGATGCTCGAAGCTGTCACCAAACAGGAGCCCCGCAATGGACGCGCCTGGCGAAACCTTGGCGTCGCATACAACCAGCTCAAAGATCCCGACCGCGCCATCGCCGCTTTTCGCCGTGCTCTGGATATTCAACCCGAAATGGTCGGCCCCATCTACAACATCGCACTCGCCTACGCGGCAAAGAACGACGCTGACAATGTCTTCGAATGGCTCGGCAAGGCCAAAGCGACTCGCAAGATCGATATGACCCAGGCAGCGATCGCTCCCGAGTTGGCGTCGTTCCGCGCCGATCCACGTTTCGCCGCGATTCTTCCCAAGCCGATCGACTTCGCCCATCCCTTCGCGGAGCCCGTGAGGATCATGGGCGAGTGGGACGGAGAAGGCACCGGCGACCAGTTCGGCTGGATCGCACGCAGCATCGGCGATGTGGATGGCGACGGTGTCCCCGACTTCGTCACATCTGCGCCCACCAAGGACATTGGCGGCGCCAATGCAGGGCGCGTCTACGTGTACTCCACGAAATTGGGCAAACTGCTCTGGAGCGTGGACGGTAAACCCGGCGATCAATTGGGCCTCGGCATCGAGGCCGCGGGCGACACCAATCACGACGGCATTCCCGATGTGGTAGCGAGCGCGCCTGGCGCAGGCAAGGCATACATCTACTCCGGTAAGGACGGCAAGCTGCTGGTGACCATGACTGCCGAGGATCGCGGCGACAGCTTCGGCCGTCACGTCTCCGGCACGGGAGACGTCAATGGCGACGGCTATGCCGACGTCATCGTCGGAGCGCCCAATAACGACAAACAGAAGGGCGCGGCGTATGTATATTCGGGCCGAGACGGCGCCTTGCTCCTGAGGCTCACGGGCGAGCGCGAAGGCGACCATTATGGCTCAGCAGTCACCGGCTATACCGGAAAGACCGGCACTCTGCTGGTGGTGGGCGCACCCGAGGGCGCGCCAAAACACACCGGGCGCACTTACGTTTACAAAGCCCTCGACCCGAAACCTGCCTTCACGTTCGATGCCGAAGAAAGCGGGCAGGCGTTGGGCGCAATGTTCCTCTCCGTACCCGGCGATTTGGATGGCGATGGCTTCCCCGATATCTACGCCTCCGACTTCTCCGATAACGGAAAGGCTCCCGGCGCGGGCAGAATCTACGTCCACTCCGGGAAGGACGGACACCGCCTGTTCACGCTGACCGGCCAGACACCCGGCGAGGGTTTCGGCACCAGTCCATCCATGGCAGGCGATGTCGATGGCGACGGCCGTGCCGACCTGATCGTGGGGGCGTGGCAATACAGCGTCGAAGCAAACTCGGCTGGCCGCGCCTACCTTTTCTCCGGCAAGGATGGCCAGTTGCTCAAGACCTACACCTGCCGCATCCCGGGCGACACCTTCGGCTTCGATGCCGTCGGCATGGGCGATATCGACGGCGATGGAACAGTCGATTTTCTGATCACCTCAGCGTGGAGTGGTGTGCGCGGCTTTCACTCAGGCCGTGTCTTCCTGATCAGCAGCGGGATTGTGAAGCGCGCAGTTGCGAAGGAGTGACTGCAAAATCGCGCCGGAAAGCGTTCGTGAAGTGGCTGTGGTGCGTGAACCCCAGATCCACCGCGATCCGACTCAACGGGCTGGATGTCTCGCAGACGGACTCCAGACCGTGACGGATGCGAAGCTGCCGGATGTACTGATGTAAGGCGAGCCCCGTTGCTTGGCGAAAAGTGCGGCAGAGATGATAGACCGACACGCCGGCGTGCCGGGCAATTTCGGGCAGAGTGAGAGGCTGATCGAAACGAGTGGTGAGCAGGCACTCCACTTCGTGCGCCAGCGTGCGCGCGTTCTTGCCTTGCGGCAGCGAAGCAGTCCCACCCAGCACACGAATCAGCAGCATCACTACCATCTCGTCCACTGCAACTGCATCGGTGACAGCGCCTTTCGAGACGGCATCGAATAAGCAGCGCTGGCGCAGGAAGGTCGGCGGGTCGCAGCGTCCGCGGTGGCGGCGAAAGGGAGAAGCCTCAACCGAAGGGTCCACACTCCGCACCGCGTCGAGCGCCAATTCGCGACTGACGCCGAACCAGTCGCAGCGGTCGCCACGTTCGCTGATCCCGTGGCGCAGGTAATGCTGCGACCGATTGTAAAATGTGACGACGTTCGGGTTGGCTACGAAAGATGGAGCATCTTCGTGCTCGATCAGAACTGCCGTGCGGGGGAAGACGAAGCAGTCGTTGTTAGCCGGCCCGGTATTCTGAAATCCAGGATACTCGCGATCGCACCGGAAAGCCCCAATGCGGACCAGGGTGGATTGGTAAACGATGGTGTCGGCAAACGACGGCTCGGTCACAATTCAACCGTAGCTTACACCCGAAGATCAGATAAACGCCATCGTCTTGACGCCGGAGATTTCAAACGGACGGCGACAGCGCAAATTCTTGCAGGACACTTTGTCATCGAGCAGCACCATGTAGCTCTGCGCCTTGGCGAACTTGGCGCGATCCCGCTCATCGCCGCCGCCGGGTAGACGATCCTTCTTCTTGCGCACCATCCAACGCAAATCGTAGGTCTCCTGCGATTTGCAATAGGGGCAATTCAGCGTTGCAGGCTTTGTGGCCGGAGCCTCGGTGTAATACTGCCGCTCATCCATTAGCGTTCACCGATCGGCACCCACGGCATACCGTCCGGATTGCCCTTGTACTCCGCGCGCGGGCGAATCAACCGGTTGTTGCGATACTGCTCCAGCACGTGGGCCGTCCAACCCGACATGCGGCTCACCGCGAAGATTGGCGTATACAGGTCGATCGGAATTCCCAGCGAGTAATAGGCAGACGCCGAATAGAAGTCCACGTTCGGCAGCAATCCCTTCTCCGCCTTGATGGTCTCTTCCATGCGCTTGGAGAGGCTATATAGCTTCTCGTGCCCGGTGCGCTTGCCGAGCTCTTCAGACAGCACACGCAGGTGCGTGGCGCGCGGATCTTCCGTGCGGTAGACGCGATGCCCGAAGCCGGGGATCTTCACCTTGCGGGCCAGCGTGTTCTGCACACGCTGCACCGCCGCATCCTCATCGCCCAAGTCGAGCAGCCACTTGATCACGTCCTGATTCGCGCCGCCGTGGAGCGGCCCCTTCAGTGCGCCGATTCCGCTGGTCACGCACGAATAGATATCGGAAAGCGTCGCCGCCGTCACGCGCGCCGCAAATGTGGAAGCGTTCAATTCGTGATCGGCGTGCAGCGTCATCGCCACGTCGAACGCCTTCTCCATCACCTCATCCGGCTTGCGGCCGGTCAGAGTGTAGAGGAAGTTCGCCGCGAAGTTCAGGCTCGGATCGCCCGCGATCACGTCCTTGCCATTGCGCAGACGATCGAAGGTGGTCACGATGGTCGCCGTCTTCGACATCAGGCTCACCGCTTTGCGCTGGTTCGCCTCCGCCGACATATCGGACGCCTCAGGATCGTACAGGCTCAGCATCGAGACTGCCGTCCGCAGCACGTCCATCGGATTCGATTTCGGAACGCCCTTCAGGAAATCGATCACGCCCTGTGGCAGCTCACGCTCCGCAATCAGGCTCTTCTTGATCGCCTCCAATTCATCGGGCTTGGGCAGCCAGCCGCGCCATAAGAGGAAAATTACTTCCTCAAACGTGGCGTTGTCCGCCAGAACATGAATGTTATATCCGCGATAGCTGAGAATGCCTTGATATCCATCGATATAGCAAATCTCAGACTCGCCCGCGATGACACCTTCTAACCCAGCCGTAATCGTTCCCATTTCGCTCTCTTGACCTTGTCTAGTATTATCGCCGATTCGCGGTCGCGCGGCTCACTTGGGCGCGGGACAGCCGGGCAGCGGCGAAAATCCGATCGTGAGATCGTCTCGCTGCACCCAAAGTTTCTCCTGCCGATTCTTGTCGATGTCCACCGTCAGAATCACACCCGACCCGCAAGATCGGCTGCGCTCAATGTGGAAGTTACTGGCGTTAGTTTTGTCAGGACCCCAGTCTTCCATGAAGCGTCGCATGTCATATCCCATGCAGGGCTTCGCGTCCGTGCAGCCCCACAAGGCATATGCCTCTTTATACTGGCGCGCTTCCAGCAGTTTAAAGAACTGCTTAACCTGGCTTTCCTGGCGGTAATTGTGAAAAATGAAAAGGAGGGGGCCGCCCACTACAACCAGGGCGACCAATGCAATTGCCAATGTTTTAATGATCTTCTCACGCCGAGCATCGCCGACGCCGTATTGATCCAGATAACCGGCCATTGCCTCCTCAATTGAGACTACTTTGCCGCGGGCGCCGCCCCCGGCTTCACAGGATACGCTTTGTCGTAGGCCGCGGTAGCCTCGGCGGTCAAATCCAGCGTCGGCTTGAAATAGAGAGTTGTCGAACCCTCCACTACCAGGTCGATGCCTTTATCCTCGCAGAGCTTCTTCACCACATCGGCCATTTTCTGCGCCGTTTTCTGCAAGACCTCATTACGATAGGCTTCCGAATCGGCAGTCAGATCGTCCTGCAGGTTCTTCAGGTCGCGCTGCTTCTTCTGCCCGGTGTACTGCAGGTCCGACTGTTGCTGCTGGGAAAGCTTGTCGCCACCCTTCTGGAGCTGATCGGCGATCGATTGCAGTTCGCTTTGCAACTGGTTGATCTTGTCCTGCCGCGGTTTAAATGTGGCCTGCATCTCGAGGTTGGCTTTGTTGATTTCAGCCGAGTCGAAAACGGCCTTCTGCATATTGATGACGGCCACTTTCAACTGGCCGAAACCGGCCTGGCTGAAGGCCATAAGGGCGGAGCAGACCAGCAAGGGCCTGAGACCCATCCGTAAAGACATGAAACAACTCCTGAAGTTGGTGTGTAGACTTACTAGATTATCACACCTATTCCAGCACGCCGAGAATCTCATCCTCCTTGAGGATCAGGTACTCTTGACCTTCGATCTTGATATCCGAGCCGGAATACTTGCCGAACAGAATCCGATCTCCGGCCTTCACATCCAGCGGCACGCGCTCCCCGCTTTCCAGCAGTTTGCCGTTGCCCACGGCTTTCACATGGGCCTGTTGCGGCTTCTCCTTGGCCGTATCCGGAATGATGATTCCGCCGACCTTCTGTTCGCTTTCCTCAAGCCTTTGCACCAACACACGATCATGTAAGGGACGTAAATCCATGCCTCGATTATACAGACTCCGCAGGCCGAGGTTTGTTCCCCGCGAACACTTTCGCGATCAGTTCCTGCGCCTCATGCTGGATTGCGCGCAAATGTTCCTTGCCGGCAAAACTCTCGGCGTACAGCTTGTAAACATTCTCAGTTCCTGAGGGTCGCGCCGCAAACCAACCGGTCTTGGTCGCCACCTTGAGACCGCCTAGCGGAGCGCCATCCCCCGGGGCCGCCGTCAGTTTCGATTCGATGGCGTCGCCTGCCAGTTCGGTCGCAGTCACCTGTTCCGGCGAGAGCTTTGCCAGGACGGCCTTCTGTTCCGGAGTGGCCGGCGCGTCGATGCGCTCATACATCGGAGCGCCAAAACGCTCCGTGAGACCCTTATAAATCTCGCCCGGATCTTTGCCGGTGCGCGCCAGAATCTCGGTCGCCAGCAGCGCCAGGATGATACCGTCCTTGTCGGTGGTCCAAACCGTGCCATCTTTTCGCAGGAAGGAAGCGCCGGCGCTTTCCTCGCCCCCGAACCCCAACGACCCATCCACTAGCCCATCGACGAACCACTTGAAGCCCACCGGCACCTCCACCAAATGCCGCCCGATGCTGGCCGCCACCCGGTCGATGATGCTGCTCGATACCATCGTCTTCCCTACCCCTGCATCGGCGCGCCAACCGGGACGGTTGGGATACAGATATGAGATCGCCGCCGCCAGATAGTGGTTCGGATTCAGCAGCCCCGAGCTGCGCGTTACTACTCCGTGCCGGTCGTGGTCCGTGTCGCTCGCGACGGCAACGTCGAAGCGATCCTTCATCGCGATCAGCGCAGCCATGGCGTAGGGCGACGACGGGTCCATGCGGATCTTTCCGTCCCAATCGAGCGACATGAAGCGAAAGGTGGGGTCGGGATGGTCGTGGGCAATCGTGAGCGAGATGCCGTAGCGCTCGGCAATACGGCCCCAGTAAGCGAGGCCTGCGCCGCCCAAGGCGTCAGCCGCGAAGGAGAAGCGGGAGCCACGAACTGCGTCGAGATCCAGGACGCTGCCCAGATCGTTCACATACGCGGACAGGAAATCGTAGCGGCCCGCCGCCCGAAGCGCGCGGCCAAAGCCCATGCGCCGCACTGCGGTCAAACCACCTGCCAGAATGTCATTCGCGCGACTCTCAATCCATTTGGTGGCGCTGGTATCCGCCGGACCGCCGTTCGTCGGATTGTACTTGAAGCCGCCGTCTTCCGGTGGATTATGCGACGGCGTGATGACGATGCCATCGGCCAACCCCGATTTACGCTCGCGGTTATAGACCAGGATGGCGTGCGAGACGGCCGGAGTGGGCGTAAATCCGAGGTCCTGATCCACCAGCACGCCGACTTCGTTGGCCGCCAGCACTTCGAGCGCGGCAGAAAATGCCGGTTCGGAAAGCGCGTGCGTGTCCTGACCGATGAACAGCGGCCCGTCCGTGCCCTGCGCCTTGCGGTATTCGCAAATGGCTTGAGTGGTCGCGAGAATGTGATCCTCGTTGAACGAGCAGGTCAGTGACGATCCACGATGCCCGGATGTCCCAAAACTCACACGCTGCGCCGCAATGCCGGGATCCGGCTTGCCGGTATAAAACGCCGTGACCAAGCGCGGAATGTTCGCCAGCATCGACGCAGGTGGAGACTGTCCCGCCAAAGGATGGATCATCGATTTTAGGGTACCTCAGGGCGACGGCGCGGCTTGTGATTTGCGGCACGCTACCAGATATCGCCCACAGTGAAGCCGTTAGGGAAAGGGTCGTCCGGATCCAAAACGTATTGCGCGAAACCCGTGATCCATGCCTGTCCGGAGAGCGTCGGAACTACTGCCGCATAGGGGCCGACGCGCGTCTCTTCGATTAGCCGCCCTGTAAATGTGGTGCCCAGAATGCCTTCGTGAACGAAGTCCTGGCCCAGAGGCAACTTGCCTTTGGCGTGCAGCACCGCCATCTTTGCGCAAGTGCCGGTGCCGCACGGTGAGCGATCGAACACGCCCGTCATCTTCCCTGTCGATACCACGACCGTGTTCTTGCGATGGGCGCGCGGACTCGTCGGCTCACCAGAGATCTGCGAGATGCTTACCCCGGCGATTCCCGGATTTTCCGGGTGCGCCACCGGCAACTGCTCCTGCGCCGCGGCCAGAATCATCGCCGCGGTGCGCACGATATCGCGGCCTTCCTCCGGCGCCAGGCGCAAGCCCAACGGCGCGGCATCGGCAATCACGTAGAACATACCGCCGTATGCCACGTCCACCGTGACTGTCCCGAGCCCCGGCACTTCCAACGGCGCATCCAGGTGCGTCGCGAATGCCGGAACATTGCGGAACGTAACCTTCTTCACTTTGCCGTCACAAACCTCGGCATCCACCGCGATCAGGCCCGCCGGCGTTTCCAGCTTGAGTCGTGTCACAGGCTCGGTGGCTTTCACCATGCCCGTCTCGATCAGCACCGTAACTACGCACATCGTGTTCGTGCCCGACATCGGTGGATACTCCACCTGTTCCATGATCACGAAGCCGGCGTCGGCTTCCGGATGAGTGGGCGGAAGAATCAGGTTGCAGCAAGAGGCCGGATAGCCGCGCGGTTCGCGCAGCATGCGCAGGCGGATGTGATCGGCATTCGCCTCCAGGTATTTCATCTTCTCAAACATGCTGCGGCCGGGCACGTCGAGCACTCCGCCAGTGATCACGCGACCCGGTTCGCCGCAAGCGTGCGCGTCCACCGCCGTGATCATGCTGGAAAATTGCACTGGCTATCTCCCCACACTCAGGCCATGACCGCTCGCCATCAGCTTCTCGATGTCCGCAATCTCGATGGGGACGAATGCCGACAGGTTCTCGTATCCGGTCTCGGTGATCAGCAGCATGTCTTCTAAACGAACTCCCAGGTGATCCTGTTCGATCCGCATCTCGGGCTCGATGGTGAAGAGCAGTCCGGGTTCCATGGTCGGGTTGGGATTGCGAACATCGTGTACCTCCATCCCCACCGTGTGGCCCAGGCTGTTGGCGCGGCTGTTGCGATAGCCATCCACGAACTTCACCGCCGCGGCCTTGATCTTTTCATCCGTGAACTGGTACGAAGCCATGATGCCGTCCATCTTCACCACGGCATCCTTGATAATCTCCTGCGCCGTGGCGTGGACCTTGATGGAGGTCATCAGCGCCTGATAGAGACGCAGGTAAATGGTATAGTACTCGCGCTGCCGCGCCGTGAATTTGCCGCTGGCTGGAAAGACGCGCGTCACGTCCGACGAGTAGTTTTTATAATCGGGCGCGTAATCGAACTGCACCAGGTCGCCATCCTGCAGCACCGCCGTATTTTTGTGATAGTGCGTGTAATAAGTATTGGGTCCGGTGGCGATCAGGGCAAAATATGCCGCGCCGTAAGCGCCGTATTTCTTGAAGATAAACTCGCTGTCGGCCTGCAACTCGTACTCGTGCATTCCAGGCTTCGCATCCTTCATCGCCTCCACGATGCCGAGTCCCGCGATCCGTGTCGCCTCGCGCAGAATGGCGATTTCGCGCGGGCTCTTCGTGCCGCGCAACGGATCGAGAATCGGGTCGAGATTCTTGATTTCGGATTTGGGCGAGGCCTCCTTCAAATGCGCGATGAAGGCCTCTTCGCGCGATATGCGGCCGTCCCAAGGGTCGTTCTTCGTATTGCGCGCAAGGGTGACGGGATCGCTGGACGATGCGCTCCCGAGCACTTCGGGACGGAAGGGCGTATAGATGGTGCGGCCATCTTGCGCCAAGGTTTCCACCGCGGCCTTGAAGGCGTCGCGTGGCAGCACGGCTTCTATACCTGTGGACGTTACCGCGTCTTCGTCGGGATGGAGGCCAGGACCGAACATGGACCGATCCATCCCCTGGCTGCGCGGGGTCAGGAACAGCGTGGAGCGCTTCGTCTTACCGTCGATCATCAGGATGGCACGCGGCTCCACCACGCCGCAGACGTAGTGGAATTGATTGCTCTGCCGCAGCGGCTGCTCACCGGGACGCTCCGTAGTACCCTGCAAAATGGCGACACCATCGCCGATCTTTTCCATCACCCGCGCGCGCCTCGCGGCATATTCGGCCGGCGGGAAAACGTCGGTGAAAACAGGTTGCGCCGGTAGGCTAGCGCACATCGCGGCGGCGCACAGGAGGATTCTCATTCCACCTATGCTAGCCTGAAATCGCAATGAATCTTGAAGGCACATCTATCATCGGCTTGAACCGCGCCCAGGCGTTGGGCGATACCTTCCATGGAGTTTGCGCCGCCACCGGCGCGCCGCTCGAACCCGCCTATCATGCTGCCAGCGAAGCAGATCTGCAGCATGCGATGGAGCTGGCTTCCGCCGCCTTTCCCACGTTTCGCGATCTACCCCGCGCCCGGCGTGCCGCCTTCCTGCGCGCCATCGCCGACAAAATCGAAGCCATCGGCGATCCGTTGATTGAGCGCACCATGCAGGAATCGGCGCTACCTGAAGGCCGGGTCCGCGGCGAGCGCGGCCGCACTTGCGGACAACTACGTTTCTTCGCCTCCATCATCGAAGAAGGTTCGTATGTCGATGCCCGGATCGATACCGCCGACCCTGCGCGTCAGCCCGCGCCCAAACCCGACCTGCGCTCCATGCTGCGACCGCTAGGTCCGGTGGCCGTCTTCTGCGCCAGCAATTTCCCGCTGGCGTTCTCAGTAGGGGGAGGCGATACGGCTTCCGCTCTGGCTGCCGGCTGTCCGGTCGTGGTAAAAGCGCACTCGTCGCATCCCGGCACAGCCGAAATCGTGGGTATGGCAATTCGTGACGCCGCTGCCGAAACGGAAATGCCCGAAGGCGTCTTCTCGCTACTTTTCACCAAGGGATACGACGTAGCGCGCAAGCTGGTGGCACATCCCGTCATGAAAGCCGCGGGCTTCACGGGATCGCGGCGCGGCGGATTGGAACTGGTGGGGATCGCCCAATCGCGCCCCGAACCGATTCCTTTTTACGCCGAGATGAGCGCCATCAATCCGGTGTTCGTGCTGCCCGGCGCGCTGAAGGAGCGGGCCGCGCAACTGGCAGCGGGACTGCACGGGTCCATTACATTAGGCGTCGGCCAGTTCTGCACCAATCCGGGAATCGTGCTTCTGCCCGGTGATACCGCGGGCGACCAGTTCGCCTCCGAAGTCACACAGAAGATGCAGGCCACGCCGGCCGCGCCTATGCTCAACGAGAGCATCCATCAGACCTACCGGCGCACGATCAGGGAACGCGCCGCCTCAGGCCACGCGCGCACGCTATTTCCGTGGAGCGGCGAGGGCCCGGCGCTTTTCGAGACCGATTGCGCCACTTTCCTGAAGACTCCCGAACTCCTCGACGAAGTGTTCGGACCAGCCTCCTTGCTGGTTCGCTATCGCAATCTGGATGAGACTCTTGCCATCGCGCGCAGCATGGAAGGCAACTTGACCGCCACGATCTTGTCGGGCGCAGGGGACGAAGATGCGGTGCGCAAACTGGCGGCGGTGTTGGAGACGCGAGTCGGCCGTCTTCTGTTCAACGGCTTCCCCACCGGAGTAGAGGTGTGCCAGGCGATGGTGCACGGGGGACCGTACCCCGCGACATCGAACGACCGGTGCACGTCGGTGGGCGGCCGCGCCATCGAACGCTTCCTGCGGCCGGTCTGCTATCAGGATGCGCCAGCGGCGATTCTTCCCGAAGAGTTACGCGACGGAAATCCCGCCGGGATTCTCCGAATTGTTAACAATCAGCGCGGGTGCGACCGGGCGCAAACGGCCTAGCGCCGGATTCTGCCAGCGCGGCGTAGTCAGGCGAACCGCGACAGCCAACAGCAGCAAAATGACGGCGGCTAGAACACTGCCTTCGGGTCCGACGCCGCCGCCGGAGAGCCATCCCGCGCCCAGGGGCTGGAACGACAGGAAGTGGTGGTGGGCGATGCTGCCGCTGTCCGCCACGCCAAAGAAGAAGGACTCGCCCCAATCCCAGGTAAGGTGTAAACCGATGGCCCACCAGAGCGACCCGGTCCACTTCACGCTATAAGAAAAGACCAACCCCGCCAGCATGGCATTCGCGATTCCGATCCACTCTTCCCCGCTGTTGCCCAGATGGCCGGCCCCGAAAAGCAGGGAGAGCAGGATGGCGGCCGGCCAGAAGCCGATGCCTTGCGAAAGTGAGAAGAGCGGATAGCTGCGGATAATGCTCTCTTCGCTCAACGCCACACCCACAAACGTGAGCGCCCAAAACAGGCCCCATTGGATGCTCTCCGATCCCTGCAGCATCGGCGGACCGGGCTTATAAGCTCCGGCAGCCACGAGTAGTCCCATCAGAATGCTGAGGCCCACGATTCCGGTGCCGAGCCCGACCAGCAGGTTGCGGCCTCGGTTCGGGGCCTGGAAGCCATAGTTCCAGACGGGGTGGCCCTCCACAAAGCCCATAATCCACATGGCTACGAAGGCAGCGAGAAACAGCACAAAGCTGCGAACGACTTCTACGAGATATTTTCCGCCGACGCGCGAAAGGAAGGCCGTGCAGAAGAATAACGTGGAAGCGAACATGATGGCGATCACGGCGAAGAGCAGAAATCGCCAGCCGGGGCGCAGGCCCTGCGGTCCCATGAAGAGGCGCATGCGATCACGATAGCACGCGCAAAAACCTATAGCTTCTTCTCGTAGTCCACCAGTTTCAGACCGTCGATCTGCAGCGGCACTTTCACGTGGGCCAACGGTTCGAGCGAGGTGATGGTCACGGCATCGAGCGGCCCTTTGTATGTCGAATAGGCGGTGTAGGGATGCACAGGATCGAGGGCGAACTCCGCCGGGAATGGCGAGTACGATGGGGCCTTACCGTTCGGCGTGTAGTCCGCCGACGCGCGAATCATCTCTTCGAATTGCACTGTGCTCAGCGTCGCTTGCGGGCGAAAGACCGAGTCACAGGTCAGAAAATACGGCGCGTTCTTGCCGCTGCTCGCCACGCAAATTCCCATACCCGGCACGGTCGTGGGCCGATTCGTAAAAGGCAATCTCGACACATGCCGGTTGCCGTACAGAGTCACATAGAGATTGCCGCGGAGGCGAACCGGCTGGTCTTTCACCCTCTCGTAAAACGACCGATCCACCATGGTTTGCAGACTAATCAACTGCCCGGTAGACGCGACGTTCGCGCGGAACTCCGCCGGCGCGTGCCACACCGCTCCACCCGCGCCTTCGATAGTAACCTCAAGGCCCTCCGCTCGGACACTAGCATCATCAGGCACTCCCATAAGCTGGAGGGGAACGTGGAGTCCAACGCGACCATCGCGTTCAATCAAGGCTCGGGTCATCCACTGAAAACTCGTGTTAAATCCAGCGTGAACAGAGGGCTCGTTCAGCCGGTGCGGGGAAACTCGCGACTGCAGTGCAAAGCCTGTGGCCCATGAGATCGGCGCATTCAAAACGATGCCGACCACGGCCGCGCACGCCAGAATGCGCGCCGGTAATGTCACACGGCGCGAGTACTGCCAGATCAGAATCGCCGGCGCGGCCACGGCCACCAGCAGCAGCGCAAAGTAATTCTGGATCCATTCCATGGGCCCCCAACCTCCGCCGGCCACGGCCAAAGCGACCCGGCTCAACTGGAAGGAGAGCAGCAGCATCAGAACAAACCCCACCAGGCCGATCACCAGGAACTGCGCGATGCTAGCCGTGACCGCCGCAATCGCGGCCAACGGCAGAATCACCACAAGGGTGAGCAGCAACTGATTCCACAGCAGGCCAGGCAGTTCTGCCAACGGCGAGAAACCATGTAGCTGAATGACGATTGCTTGTGCGATGAACATCGGCAGATTCACCACCAGCAGAAAGAGCAGCGCCTTCGCGATCAGCAGGCTATGCCACGCGTACGGTCGAGTGGGCCAGAACTGTCGATCGCCAATGAGCGGTTCGGCGTGAACGGCGCGCGTTATCAGGAACCACCACGCGAAGGGCAGCAGAAATTGCATCAGAAACGACGCGATGGTGCGCGGCAGTGGCGCATTCCATCCCAACGGCGATTGCGCGGCGGTGAAGATGAAGAGCCCCACAGCTACCAGCGTCGCCAAGATCTCGATCCAGAGGTAGCGTATGTCTTTTCGCAAGATGTGGATTGCCTGTCGCATGTTATGCTGCCCTCCTGCTGGCTTTGGCCAGCGTCACGAATATCGCCCGTAGCGGCATGGGGTTCACCGCCACTTGCAGTGCGTCTCCGAAAAGCCGGCGCACGTCCGCCATGGTGCGTTCCGATTCGAATTGCGAATCCACAAAACGAAAGACTGATGCCGATTGCTGAGCGTTCAACCACGTCTCGGGACATTTCGGCGGCGATGTCACGGGATCTTCCAGAGTGATTTCGACTTCCCGGAAGCGCGCGGCAAGCGAGCCCATCTCCTCGGCAAACTGGAGCCGTCCGCGGTCCAGAAAGCCGATGTGGCTGGCGAAGCTTTCGATCTCACTGAGATCGTGCGAAGAGATGAAGACGGTGGTGTTCTCCGTGCGCGGCAGCAGGCCTTCGATGAGTTCATCACGCACCAGTGGATCGAGGCCGGTGAACGGTTCGTCAAGCACGATCAGCCTCGGACGATAAGCTAGCGCTGATGCCACCGCGGCTTTCATACGCATGCCGTGCGAGAGGTGGCGGAGCTTGCGATTGCCCGGCAGTTCGAACTGGCGGATCAACTCGGTGGCGAGCGCGTCATCCCATGTGGGATAGAACGGCCGCAGGTAATTCATGAAGTAATCGACAGTCATCCAGTCAGGCATCTTCTGGTTTTCGGAGACGTAGCCGATTTGAGCGAACTGAGCGGGACCGAGAGTGCGGGTGTCTACACCGAGAACTTCGGCGCGGCCAGCGGTGGCGCGCTGCAGGTTCATGAGAATCTTGATGGCGGTGGTTTTGCCCGCGCCGTTCGGGCCCACAAGGCCGTAGATGCTGCCTTCGGGCACGTCGAGATCGAGTCCGTCGAGCGCCTGGTGGCGGCCATACCGGCGCGCCAGGCCGTGAGTTTGAATGGGAAGAGTCATCGGATCTTTCGCGTTCCTTTGCTTTCCAGCGGGCCGCCGATTTCCAGGCGGCGCCAGTGAGCGGCCAGGGCGGAGGTCACTTCTTCGAGGCTCATGCCGAGCTTTTTGGCCTCCACAGCCAGTTGTTCCACTTCGTTGTCGAGCAGCCGCGAGCATTCGGCGGCTGTGGATTCGCGCGGCGCAGCCACGGCCGTGCCCGTGCCGGCACGCACTTCCAGCAGTCCTTCGTTCAGCAATTGAGTGATCACCTTGTGCGCGGTGTTGGGATTGATTTTCAGCTCGGCGCTGAGTGCGCGGACGGAGGGGAAGGAATCACCAGGCCGCAATTGTCCCGAGACGAGAGCCTTCTTCGCGGCGTAAACCACTTGCTCGTACAACGAAGCGCCAGGCTTGAAGACGACCCGGAAGGGTATCACGGCTGTATTATGACTGGTGGTACAGTCAAACGCAAGAAAAAAGTCGGGCCGGCAGCCGTGCCACCGGCCGTACGGCTTAAGCTTTCAACAGACCCATCGGGGATGACGGTCGGTAGTTCGGGAAAACCTCGGACAGATTTCGATTGCCCAAGTGACCCGACACTAGTTCACTCAGGACGGCTCGAAAGTCAGTGGTGACGGCCAGGTCACGGCCTTCGTAGAGCTGTTCTTTTTCCAGGCCAGGCCACTTTCCGTAGACCTTGCCGCCCTGCACCGGGCCGCCAAGAACGAACATCAAGTCCCCATGACCATGGTCCGTGCCGCTGTTTCCGTTTTCCTTCGCGGTGCGGCCGAACTCCGACATGGTGACCAGCACGATGTCTTCCATGCGATCTCCCATGTCTGTGCAGAAGGCCTGGAGCGCGCTGCCAAACTGGCGCAGCACGTTGCCTAATTGATTCGGCTCGTTCTGGTGGTGGTCCCAGCCTCCGATTTCGGCGAAGGCCGCTTCCACTCCGGCGTCGGCCTTGATGAGACGCGCGATCTGCTGCAGGCTGCGGCCCAATTCCCCGGCCCGCCCATACTGCGCGTTGCCGGAAGGCGTGTAGGGCGTGTTGCTCAGCGATTGGATCAACTTTCATGGCGGCGAACGCATCTTTGCCGGCGGTGGCCAGTTGCTTGTCGGGTGAACTGCAGTACATGCTCTCCAAAATCGACGCCGTGTTCTCATCGCCGTGAAACTGCTGCACATCATTCACCGCGATGGCCGAATGGTCCCCCTGCAAGGTGCGCGGCAGGCTGGCGCCCATGGCGATGGCGCGCAGCGGCGAAGAGTCCGGACCGCCGGCGGCAGGGCGCGATTCAACCAGCCATCGCGCTTCATCCCGGGCGTACCCGATTCCATGTAGTCCTGTGCGTCGAAGTGGGACCGCGACGGGTCGGGCGATCCCGTGGCTTCGACGATCGGCCAGCATGCGGCGGTCCCACAATTCCTTCAACGGCTGTAGCGCGGGATGAGACCGAAGTGGCCATCGAGATCGATGGCCGGCCGTGGGTCCGTTCGAGGAACCGGGAGCGGGAATGCCGATGGTGGGACGAAGCTCGTAATAGCGCTTTTCGGAGAACGGCACCACCACGTTCAAGCCGTCGGCCGCGCCGCGCTGAAAGATCGCCACGAGGAGTTTTGCGTTTGCCTGGAGCGGCCGCCGCGGCGCGCCCCAGCCAGTATGGAACCGCGCCCGCTCCGGCCATCACCATCGCGGAGCCGCGCAGGAAAATTCGTCTTGTCAGCATAATGTCTACCTCCTCTGAAAGTCGGGGAGCGAGCGCCACGCGCCGCCACCATCGCGGGCTGCGGCGGCTTCGCTCCAAATCCCTTTTCCGATGCCGTCGATCGTCTGTGCCGACGGTTCGCGGCCCAAAAGTTCGCGGACGATGGCGGCAGGATCTTTCCCCTGGAACCTGGCCCAATCGATGGCACGCCGGGCATCTTTCCAGTCGCCAGCGCGCCCGCGAAATCCATGCGCGCCATCAGCTCCGGCGGTGCTCAGCCACGCCTCGGCGTTATCCTTATAGCCGGTGGGCGCTTCCTTGGCGTAAAGCGGCTCGCCCATGTCGGAGATCTTCTGCACCAGCGAATAAGCGTCTTCCACGTTGGCGTCCGACGCGCGCGCGGCGCTCACCACCATCTCCAGAGGCGACTTGATCTTAGACTGCCATGCGCCTTCGGACGAAGAAATCGCGCGATGTGAACATGGTCTCCAGCACCGCCCGCAGATCGCCGTCGGTTTTCAGGAAGGTCGTGCGCCATGCGGTCGATCAGCGCAGCAGGCGGGTCGTCCGCCACAAAATGGCTGCGCCAGTTTGGTGGAGATGAAACGCGCGGTGGAGGGATGATGCGCCAGAATGTCGATCACCTGAAGGCCATCCTGCTCACCGCCTCCCGCCGGAATCTTGTGGCCCAGAACGGTTTTTTCGGAGGTATCGTGCATGAAGGCGGCGAAGGCGAACTCCGGCTTCTGATTGGGCAGCCGAATGGTCCAACCGGTGAAGCAGCGAGCCACCGCAATCACGTCCTGCTGCGTGTAGCCCCCGTTTACCCCCAGGGTGTGCAGTTCCATCAGTTCGCGGCCGTAATTCTCGTTCAAGCCGTGGGCCTGTCGTCCGAACTGTGGTCCATTGCCGAACGGTCCGGGCGCAAAAGGCCCGACATCGAAGATCGTCGGGGTCATGGATTCCCAGTTGTCCAGGTAATACAGCATGGCCGGCTGGCGCGCGGTGGCTAGCAGCAGGTCCTTGAATTTGCCGAACACGTGCGGCCGGATCGCATCGCGCTCGAAGGCTGCCAGCATGGGGCGCACCTGGCCCTTGGCTTCGAACACGTTGAAGTGGTTCATCCAGAAATCGGTGAGCACCTCCTCCAACTGCCGGTTGGAATAGACCGCGCGATAGACTCGGGCCTCGCGCAGATCGCCAATCGCCAGGTACTGCGGCGTGCGCGACATTTCGGCAACGCGGCGCAATTCGGGCTGGCCAGCCATTCCAGCCGGCCCGACGGCCATTGCCACTTGTCTACGCTTGGAGTCGTCGAGCGAAGCGAATAGGGCGGCACGCTCGGCTGGGGTTCCACTGTTCGCCACCTTTACCTGGTCCGGATTGAGCAGATCGCCGAGTGGTGGGCGCTGCCGGCGCATCTCCGCCTGTTGCTCCTCCTGCTGCTTCTTGCGCGCGGCGGTCTGCTCCTTCTGTAGATCGGGCAGGCCTTCTGTTACGTTGGGCGGTACCTGGGCGAGGACTATCGTGCGCTTCTCGGGATCGAGCGCCATTATGGCGGCGCGGCGCTCCTCGGCGGTGCCGTTATAAACTTTCCGGTTCTGTTCCGGAGTCAGCAGATCCCTGATTTGCGGCCGGCGCAGCATGGCAGGCTGAAACTGCGGGTAGAACGTCTTGATGATATCGGCCGCATCCATACGGATGGCTTCGAGTGGCTGCAGCAGCGGTTCGAGCGCCGGGTTTTCGGGGATTCGCTCAGGGTGCAACTGCAGTTCGATCCACTTGTCTACCCCGAGTTTGCGGATCTGGTCAAGGTCGCCGGGACACGCTCCGAAGGTCAGGCGGTTGAGCACCTGGCGCATCTTTAGTTCCGGTGAGAGTTTGATTTCGAAGCGGCCGGCAGTATCGCCCCCCGCGGGAGCGCCATACGCCACCAGCACCGCAGTGGCCAGTAGCAGAAGCAAGCGTTTCGTCATCACGCCGTACCTCCGATAGGAGAGACTGATTTCTGAGCTCGCGGTTAGCATCAGTATACAGCGAAGACGCTGTTGGCAGGCGTTTCGTTGACTGGACGGACAGACTCAGCGTTTTGTGGTCTCTCGTACTTTTGTCCATTTAGACCGATCGTCCGGCCTACCTTCGTGATAGGATATGGCCAATTGGAGGGCGAACGATGCCTAACTGCTCCAGACGTAATTTCCTGAAGACCGGGCTCGCCGCGGGTGTTCTGGCGGGTATCGGAAGTCCGCTGCGGGCGGCGAAAGGGTCGGCTACAGACTGGGTGACCCTGGGAAAATCCGGCGTCAAGGTGACGAGGCTCGCCTTCGGCACCGGAACCATGAGCGGCAAGGTGCAGCGCGACCTGGGTCAGGACCAGTTCGACCGGCTGGTGCGCCATGCCTATGACAATGGCATTCGCTTCTTCGAAACGTCCGAGACGTACGGCGACATGCACCGGATGCTGGGAATTGCGCTGAAGGGTATTCCGCGCGACTCATACCGCCTGATGTCGAAGGTGACCACCCGCGAAGGCGTGAACCCTCAGGAGAAGATCGACGAGTTGCGCAAGGCTGCGAACACCGAATACTTCGACATCATGCTGATGCACTACCAGCATGTCGCAACTTGGCCAACCGATACTGTGCGCTGGCAGGACGGCATTATGGAGGCACAGTCGAAGAAGATCGTGGTGGGGCGAGGCGCTTCGGTGCACGGGCTGCCGGCGCTGCGCCGCTTCCCCGGCAATCAGTGGGTGGACATCGCGATGATTCGCATGAACCACAAAGGCACCAAGATGGATGGCGAAGACTACAACACCGGCGGGCCCGGGAATGTCACCGAGGTAGTCTCGCACGTGAAGCAGGTCCAGAGCGACCGCATGGGCGTGATCAGCATGAAGCTGATCGGCGAAGGCGCATTCACAACGCGCGAAGACCGCCAGGCCGCGATGAAGTTCGCCTTCCAAACCGCCAAAGTCGATAGCGTCACGGTGGGATACAAGAGCACCGCCGAAGTAGACGAAGCCATCGAGAATCTGAATCTCGCACTCGCCTAGGCCGAAGCGGCGACGGCTGCTTTTTCATACTGGCTTTCGCTAGTCTGGTGGGATGCGAATCGCCGCCCTTGCCTGCACTGCCGCCGCTCTGCTTCTGCGCACTCAAGCGCAATCGCCCGCAACGCCCATCCCCATCAAGGTCGTAGTGGTTACGATGTTCGAGCGCGGCGAGGATACTGGCGACGGGCCGGGGGAGTTTCAATTCTGGGTGGAGCGCGAGCATCTCGACCAAGTCATGCCGCTAGCGTCGGGTTACCATCACGTTCGCATCAATAACGACGGCGTGCTCGGGCTGCTCACCGGGGTGGGCACTGCGAAGGCGGCAGCGTCTGTGATGGCGCTGGGCACTGACCCTCGCTTCGACCTCTCGAAAGCCTACTGGCTGGTTGCGGGCATCGGCGGCGGCGACCCGGCGGATGTCTCGTTAGGTTCGGCAGTGTGGGCCGATCACGTCCTCGATGGCGACATCGCGTATGAGATCGATGCGCGCGATCTTCCGAAGGATTGGCCCACAGGGTACGTGCCGCTGCGTAAGTCGCGGCCTTATGAACAGCCGGTGCGGACTGAGTTGGAAGGCGAGATTTACTCGCTGAATTCGGGACTTGTCAATTGGGCCTTCCGGTTGACCAAGGATGTGCCGCTCGCTGACACTCCGGCGATTCGTGCAGCCCGCGCGCGGTTCACGGGCTTTCCCAACGCCCAGCGAGCCGCCCATCGTGGCGCGCGGCGACACCATGTCGGGCAGCACGTTCTGGCATGGCACGCGCATGGATGAGTGGGCCAACGCGTGGGTCAAGTACTTCACCGGCGGCGCTGGCAACTACATGATCTCGGCCATGGAAGACACGGGCACGATGCAGGCTCTGACGTTTCTAAGTAACGCGGGCCGGGTGGATCTGCAGCGCGTGCTGGTGCTTCGGACGGTGAGCAATTACGACCGCGAAGCTCCGGGCTCGAGCGCGGCCGAGAGTTTGAAGGGCCTGGTGATGGGAAGCTACTCGGCGTTTATGCCTGCGCTCGAAGCCGCTCACCTGGTAGGCAGCAAGGTGGTTCACTATCTGGTGGAACACTGGGATGAATGCGGGCCGCGGCTTCCTCAATGAACTTAAATTACGGCCGCGGTTCGGTATGCGCAGGGGTCTTAGATTTATAGACCACTCCTCCCTTCATCACGAACTGCACGTGCTCGAGTTCGGTAATGTCGGTTAGCGGATCTCCGGCGGTGGCCACGATGTCGGCGTAGTGCCCTTCCTGAATAGTCCCGATCTGCTCAGGCGTTCCGATAAGAGCGGCGGCGGACCGTGTAGCCGCGACGATGATGTCCATCGGCAACATTCCGTCCTTCTTCATTAGACCGAATTCGCGCGACCCGCCGGGCCCTATATCTGTGCCGAACGCGATTTTTACACCGGATTTGTAAGCCGCGGCCACCATTTTGTCCTTGAACTGGACGGCCTCGGTGACTTTGGCGGCCACCTCGGCGGATGTCTCCCCGGCGCTGGCGCGGTCCATGGTGGCCATCGCCACTACGATCGTGGGCACCAGCCAGGCGTCGTGCTGCTTGAAGAGCGCGAACGACTCCTCGTCCGCGTAGGTGCCGTGCTCGATCGAGTCAACGCCCAGACGCAGGGAGTTATCGATCGCCTCCTTGCCTTGCGCATGCGCCGCTACCTTCATGCCGAGCGCGTGAGCGGTATCGACCGCGGCCTTGATCTCCTCATTGGTCATGAGCTGCAGGTGCGGATTGTCGCCAGTGCTCAACACGCCGCCGCTAGGCATGATCTTGATCAGATCGGCGCCGCGCTTGTGATGATCGCGGACCGCCGCCGCGGCTTCCACCGGGCCAGTCACCACGGAGCGCGCGAGCCGCAACGGGTCGAAGGGCAGATTCGGGTCGAGGGCGTTGGTAGGGTCGCCATGGCCGCCCACGGGACTCAACGGTTCGAGCGAGACCCACATGCGCGGGCCAGGAATGACACCGGCATCGATGGCGTGCTTGAGGGCGAGGTCGATGCCGTCGGCAGCGCCGACGCTGCGCACTGTGGTGAATCCCTCTTCGAGAATCTGCCGCGCGGGCACTGTCGCGCCGAGCACCGCATCCAAATTCGTGCGCGCGCCACGCTCCACCGGGCCGCCCCGGCCGGCGCGACGAGGCGCAGAGCCCATGTGCTTGTGCGTGTCGATGAGGCCCGGTAGCACCGTCGCTTTGGAAAGGTCGATGACCTCGGCGCCGGGGACAGTCACAAAGCCCGGAAGCACCCCTGTGATTTTGTCGTCCTTGATGACGATCGAAATCTGGGTGCGGGGTTGGGCGGAAGCACCATCAATGAGGCGTCCGGCGTGGATGACGATGTCCTTGGCGAAGACGGCGGGACCAATGCAAAACAGACACAGCAGGGTTCGTTTCATGGGGAACCTCACGAACAAGGATACACGCGCGCCCCGAACTTTTTGTCGAAGGGTGGCGTCAAAGGTGGAAGGAAAGTCAATCTGAGGGCATTGCACTAACGATCCGCGCCCCATAGCGCGGCTGGAGGGAAAGCAAGATGAGTTCCAACCGGATGCGTGTGCTTGTAACCGGAGTAGCTGCCTTGGCAATTGGCATTTACACCGAAAGCGGATTCTCCGCGGATAAAGAAAACGTGAACAGGGTTCCCACCGATGCCGCGGTGTCGAAGGGCCTGAAGTGGCTGGTATCCACACAGGGCAAAGACGGCGGCTGGGGACAGGACGGCGGCGAAACGTCGTACGTGCGGCAAGGAGAGCGGCTCGAATCGAGTGGCAACGATGTGGCCAATACGGCGGTGGTGGCGGAAGCACTGCTCCACACCGGCAGCGCGGTGACACGGGGCGAATATCGCGAGCCCTTGCAGCGAGCCGTCGAGTTCATTCTGAAGCATGTGGAGCAGAGCCCGATGGAGGGGCTCGCAGTCACCGATCAACACGGAACGCAGATTCAGCGCAAGCTTGGTCCCTACATCGACACCTTCATGACCGCGAAACTGCTGGCCGAGCTGGATGGCGCGATGGGCAGCGCTCCTGCGAATGGCCGTGTGCGGATGGACCTGCAGAAGTGCGTCGCCAAGATCGAAAAGAACCAACTGAAGGATGGTAGTTGGAACGTGGCGGGCGGATGGGCTCCAATTCTTGGCACGTCGATGGCATCGCAGGGTCTGGCGATGGCGCAATTGAAGGGCGCCGTAAGGTCGGACGTGGCGCTGCAACGGGTCCAGAACTACACAATGCAAGCTTCAGCGGCGCCTCCGCCGCCCGTGGCGAGAGGAGTAGTGGGTGGCGTTCCGGGCGGTGTGCCTGGCGGAACACCCGGAGGTGTGCTGGGCGGAATCATGGGCTCAGCGCCATCGGCTGCGGCCGGAGTTCCTTTGTACCAGCAGGCGCAGGTGCTGGAACAACTCAGCCGCACGGATGAAGACCGTAAGAAAAACGAAGTGCAGATCAAGCAGATCACTGACCAGCTGGGAAATCAGCAGTTTGTCACCGGCTTCGGCTCGATTGGCGGCGAGGAGTTTTTCTCGTGGTTGAACATTAGCGAAAGCCTGCATCGCACCGGCGGCCCGGCATGGCAGAAGTGGAATGGCGACATGAAGGCCAAGCTGATCAAGTTGCAAAACGACGATGGCACGTGGGCGGGACATCACTGCATCACGGGCCGCGTGGCGGTAACCAGTGCCGCCATTCTGCTGCTCACAGCCGACCGCGAAGCGGCGCCGGCGACAGCAGCCAGCATCCAGAAGCGCTGATGACCAGACCGTTACTGGTGACGGTTCTGGTGGCGCTGGCCGGCTGCGCCCCCACCCCGCAGCCGGCTCTCCGCAAAGCCGCCGCATGGTTGTGGAGCCGCCAGGAGGCCGATGGCGGCTGGCACAGCCACACCTACGGCCTTCTGCGATCCGGGCAGTCGCTCACTCCGTTCGTGCTGGGCGCGCTGCTCGAGGTGCCGGAGGATGTCTACCCACGCCGAGCCGCCGATATCGATCGGGCCATCGCGTTCATACGCGCGCAGACACAGTCGAACGGCGCCCTGGGAATGGCCGATCACGATATCCCCGACTATCCAAACTACTCCACCGCGCTCGCCGTGAGCGCGCTCGCGCGGACCCATCGCGAAGGCTGGCAGCAGCAGATCGTCCCGATGGCGGCATGGCTGCGCGGGCAACAATTCACGGAGCAGAACGGCTGGCACCCGCGTGATCCGGCCTATGGCGCTTGGGGCATGGGCGGCGACATAAGAAAACCGCCCGATACCGGGCATGTGGATCTGTCGATGACGCGCTATGTGCTGGAGGCTCTGCGGGCAGCCGGGGCCGGCGACAACGACCCCGCGCTGGCCGCCGCCCGCATCTTTGTGGAACGCTGCCGGAACTTCGATCCCGAAGCGCCGGACAAGGCCGACGGCGGCTTCTTCTTTTCCACCACCGAGTTCGACACCAACAAGGCCGGTCAGGACGGCGGCCGCTTTCGCAGCTACGGAACCACCACCGCCGATGGCATCATCGCGCTGCTCGCCACGGGGCATTCGCCCAACCACCCTCGCGTGATGGCGGCGCAAGGCTGGTTGACCGCACATCATCGCGACATGGCTGTGCCTGGGTTCGTAGGCGAGGCCTATCAGCGATGGCCGCGCGGATTGGCCTTCTATTATTCGGCGGCGAGCGCAGAGGCATTTCAATTGCTTAGGGTAGACACCGGTGGGGGCGTGGCGGAAGGGCTGCGCCGGACACAGCGCGCCGATGGCTCATGGGCAAATGCGGAGAATCTGGTGAAAGAAGACGATCCTTTGATTGCGACTCCGTTTGCGGTGAGAGCCTTGGCAGCGCCGGAAAAACGCCGATGAAGGTGTGGGCCGCGATGCCTAAGTGTCACTCCTGTGACGAATTGGCTCACTTTGAAGCACTACCGGCGCATGTTCTAATAGAGGATCAGGATTATGTTCCGTCTCCCTAGCATTGCGTTACTCGTCTGTGCCGCCTCGTCTTTCGCCGCTACCTCGGAAGCGCCGCTTACCCGCGCCAAGACTGCGCTGGAGAACTTGCCGCTGCGCTTTGAAATGAACCAAGGACAGTTTGACCCGGCGGTGCGCTTCGCGGCCAAGGCGGGTGACTACAAGCTGCTGCTCAAGCAGCGCGGCGCTTCTCTTACGCTGCCAGGTTCGCAGCAGATTGAGCTTTCCCTGCTGCATTCCAATCCGGCTCCGCAGATTGAGGCGCAGGATCCGCTGCGTGCACGCACCGATTACTTCCTGGGCACGCGCGACAACTGGCACGCGCACGTCGCCAACTACGGGCGCATTCTCTATCACGAGGTTTACCCGGGCGTGGATATGGTTTATTACGGCCGTCAGAACCAGTTGGAATACGATTTCGTGCTCCAGCCAGGTGCCGATCCGGCCGCTATCCGGCTGCAGTTTCGCGGCGCTCGCCGCTTGAGTATCACACCCAATGGCGACGTGGCATTCGAATCGTCCGAAGGGCAGATCGTGCAGAAGCGTCCCGTGATTTACCAGGAAGACGGACAGACCGCCGGCCGCCATGAAGTGCAGGGCCGCTATGTGCTGCTATCGCGTAACGTAGTGGGCCTGAAGCTCGACCACTACGACCGCGCCCGTAAGCTTACCATCGATCCGATACTGGTTTACTCCACTTACTTTGGCGCCACCTTGACCGATCAGATCGTGGCCGTCAAGATGGACCAGCACTCTTACCTCTACGTGGTAGGCCAGACAGACGACGGCGCCCCCAACGGCAGCGCGAACATCTCCGCCACCGGCAATACTTTTCAAGGCACTAACGGCGGGCTTACCGATATCTTCATCGCGATCTTCGATACCACGAACAACAACAACCTTCTCTACTACAGCTACATGGGCGGATCGAACCTCGACATTCCGAAAGGCATGCAGGTCGATTCGAACGGGTATGTGTATATTACGGGATCGACTACCTCGACTAACTTTCCGATGGCCGGGAATTCGTTCCTGAACAGCGGCGCCGGCGCATCCATCTTCGCGTTCGTTGCGGTTTTGAATCCCGACCTGGTGAACGGCGCGAGCTCGATGGTTTATTCCACCTATCTCGGCACCAACACCGCCAATAGCGTAGGCAACGCGATCGACGTAGATGCGCAGGGCAACTTCTACGTAATCGGCAATACGCAAGCGCCTGACTTTCCAGTGACCCCCAGCGCCTATGCGGGCGTGATGTTCGGGCCCTCAGACGCGTTTCTTGTGGAACTCAACATCTACAATCCGAACCTTCTATACTCGACATTCCTAGGCGGCGAGGCGGACGATTTCGGTGTGGGAATAGCAGTGACGCCGTCCGGTCTGGTCTATTTCGCCATCAATACGGTATCGGCGCAGTTTCCGCAGGCGGGCAATCAATATCAGCCGAACCTAATCGGAGCCGAAAACATCGCCATCGGCGTGATGGACTTTACGCAGCAGAACAACGCTTCCCTGCTCTACACCACCTACTTCGGCGGCACCAGCCTGGATGAAGCGCGGAAGATCGCTTTCGATGCGAAGGGAAATCTACTGGTGACGGGACACTCCCTATCGTCAGACCTGCCGGTGACCGGGGACGCGCTGCAGTTGAACTACGGCGGCAACGGCGATGCGTTCGTCGCGGTGTTGAATCCCTTCAGCTCGAAGTTCGTGCAGTATCTGACTTACCTGGGCGGCGCGCACGGCGAAGTAGCCTACGATATCTCGGGCGATTCCTCCGGGTCTATCTACGTGACCGGCTACACGCTGTCTTCCGATTTCCCGGTAACTTCGGACGCGCCGAATCCGCAGTGGGGCAACGGCTGCGATACGTTCCTCACCAAATTGAAGCCCGGCTCGCCGGGACGTTCGGGGCTGCAATTCTCTACCTTCCTGGGAGAAGCCACCATCAACGTAGCGTTTGGACTCACGGTGGGGCCGGATGGCACCATGTATATGGTGGGTTACACGGGTGGGCTTTGGCCGACCACAGGCGGCGCCGTGCAACCCGGTTTCGGCGGCGGCTACAGCGACGGCTTTATTTCCGCGATCAAATAGAGCGCTTACGCGACCACCCGTAAGTCGCGATCATGGGAATTCCAGATCGCGGTACGGTCGGGCGCGTGACCTGCGATGATACAGCCGTCGGATGCCGTGCGATTCGCAGCGGCGTTATCGCCGTGGATTCGAAAGCCCGACCGGCCAAACATTTGATTGGCGGGATCCGGATCCAGAATGATGGTCGCCACGCCGGTGTGGGGCGAATCGACCAGAGCTGTCATCGAGTACGTGCCTTCCGGCAGCGGTCCCACATCATGCTGATTCTGCATCGTGGGGTTATTCACACCAGCGCCATGCCCGGCATATCCTGAGAGTTGGGGAACACCGTCGCGCGACAGAATCCCCGTGGATTGCTGATACAAGTACATGGCGGATGATCGTATCACATGTCTGCGCCGTGGTATATACTCCCATGATGACGTTTCGCGCGTCGGAGTTCGAATTCCACAATCGCTTCTGGATTTTCGGGCTCGTCTTCTCAGCGGGCTTCACCTGTTACTCACTCGACCCCACCATTGCAGCGGTAGCCATCGGGCGGGGCGATGACTTTATTGTGAGAGGGTTTTTCGCCTTTGGCACGCTGCTCTGTTTCCTCTGCGCTTTAGTGCGCTCCTGGGCCACGGCATATCTAAAGAGCAGCGTAGTGCACGATCGCGGTTTGCACTCGGACCATCTGGTGGCGGATGGCCCCTACCGCTACGTGCGCAATCCGCTGTACCTGGGGAATAATCTGCTGGCGCTCGGCCTCGGTCTGATGGCGAGCCGTATCGGCTATCCAGTGATTGGGCTCGGTGTGCTGCTTTTCAATTACCGGCTGATCCTGCGCGAAGAGGCGGCGCTGCTCGCGTCGCAGGGCGAGAGCTTTCAGCGCTATCTGGGCGCTGTGCCGCGACTGCTCCCCTCCCTCACTCCGCGGGTCCCATCGGGCGGCGGCCAACCGAATTGGATCGATGGCATTTCGGCGGAGTGCTTCATGTGGGGTTTCGCATTGGGGATGGCCGAATTCACTGTGTCCCTGCGGCTGCTGGATTTCTGGATCATCAGCAGTACCGGCTTCGCGATCTATTTTCTTCTGGGCTACCGGCGCGCTCGCGCGGCCAGACTTCGTGCGTCCTGAAGGTCCTGCGTATCGAACCCTTCCGTGAATCCGCGCAAGAGCGATTCCACCATGTCGCGCGATTCGGGCGATCCCTCCACGCGCCATAACCGCACAGCGGCGCGCAACTCGAAAGTGCGTGCTCCCGATGGCTGTGCCGCTTCCATGGCGCGGCGGAAACTCTCGGCCGCCGCAGTCTTGTTGCCCGATGCCGCCAGCAAATCGCCCTGCACGCGATGCAGGTCGGACGCGGCCCACACCTCGCCGCTCTTATTCTGAAACGCGAAGCCGCTTGAGATGTTAGCCATGGCCTCGCCCATGTGCCCAGCCAGGGCGCACGTCTCCGCCAGCAGTCCGTAATAGAACGACAGGCGGATCTCCGCCCCTGTAGCGCGCAGCGCCTCCATTCCCATCCGCAGGCGCGCCAGTCCGGCATCCGGCTCACCGCTCTGGCCCATCGCCCATCCGGCTACAATCTCGGCCATCGACAGGTAATAGACGAATCCGTTGCGGCGGCACACGGCGGCCGCCTCCTCGGCAAACCGCAATGCAGTGGCGCTCTCACGCCGGAAGAGATGCAGCAGCGCTGCATAATCGAGGGCGATGGCGGCGGCAAAGGGATGCGGCGTCGCTTGCGCCGCTTCGATGGCCGCGCGGCTCATTCGATGCGACTGGTCCACGTGCCCCATCAGCCACAGCACGTGGCTCAGGTACGATCGGCTGAAGACACCAATGTCCGGGCTGGCAAACAGTTTCAAAGCAGGATGGGCGCCGGCCTCAGCGTCGGCCAGCGCCTGCTCCATATGCGCGCGATTCTCGGCGAGCCGGCCTAGATGGAACATACTGCTTCCCAGCGGGAAATGGCCCGAGCCGCCAACTCCCTCGGCGTTCGCCGCAGCCAGAAACTGCTCCGCCACCTGGCGTGAAGTTTCCAGTTGGCATCGCACCACGTGGAACACCCAGTTGCCGCTCAGAATGGAAAGCAGGTGCGTGCGGTCGCCCAGTCGCTGCGACAATTCGAGCGCCCGCGCATAGCTCTCGCCCACCTCAGTCATCGCATAGCCCTGCGTGGAAACCAACGCGGGGCCAAGCGTCACTAGCAGGTCCAACTCCTGCGCGTCGCGGCGCGCGCTTTCGGGCATCTTCCGGCACAATACCAGCGCTCGGCGCAGCAGAACGGTAGCCTCGGCGTCCGCGAAACGCTGCTGCGCCACCGAAGCTGCATCGCGATACTGCGCGATTGCCTGCTCCACCATCCCCGCCGCTTCGTAGTGCGCCGCCAATTGACCGCTCACGCTGGCCGGATCGGCGGCATGCAGTTCCTCCAGTGCGCGGGCAATGCGGCGATGCCAGAATCGACGCCGCACCGGGCTTAGCTCGGAATAGGCCACTTCGCGAATACGGTCGTGCGTGAAGTCGTACTGCGCGCCCGCCTCGTGTATAAGGCTGCGCTGCCAGAGTTCGTCGAGCGCGCGGGCAAGACTATCTTCGTCCCAGTCGCTGGCCTTCGCCAGAAGGTCAAAGGAGAACGATTGACCGATGGCGCCCGCCAATCCTGCGAGTTCGTAGGCGGAGGGCGAAAGTTGGGCCAACCGCGAACCGATCACGGCGTGGATGCGCGGCCCCTGCAATCCGGCGCGGACGCTCTCCACCACGAAGAGCGGATTTCCTTCGGTGGCGCGATAGATGCCGTCCATCTCGACGGCATCGAGCGAGCGCGTGGCCACTTGCCCCGCGAGCGCCGCGGTCTCTTGCGCGTCGAGCGGCGCGAGCGCCAACTCGACGGTCCTGTCATGCTGCTTCAGTTCATTCCACAGGCGCGTGAAGGGATGGCTGCGACCGGTCTCTTCCGGCCGCACCGTTCCCAGCACCAGAATCCCCGTGGCAGAGTCGGCGCGAAAAAGCCAATGCATCCATTCGAGCGAATCCGGATCGCACCACTGTAAGTCGTCAATCACCAGCAGCAGCGGCTTGCGCGCCCCAGCCAACGCCGCCGTAAGCGATTCGAAGAAGTGATGACGCTCCCAGCTTTCAGTCAACGGATGGGGCCGCGTAATCGAGGCGTCTTCCGCCAGGATCTCCGGCAGCACCCGCGCCAACTCCGCCAGTTGCGATTTCGGCAATCGCGCGCGCGCCTCGCGCAGCGGTTCGCCGCGCAGCCATTCGGCAATCGGGGCGTAGGCGAGTTGACCGTGCGCCGCATAGCATCGCGCCCGCGCCACCGCACCCTGGCGGCGCGCGCACCACTCCACCAGTTCCTCGGCGAGCCGCGATTTTCCAATGCCCGGTTCCCCCGAAATCAGCGCCAGCCGCGTGGGTCCGGCTGCCGCGCCGCGCCAACATTCCAGCAAGCGATCCCATTCTCGCTTTCTGCCGACCAGCGGCATGGCAGGCGCTACCGCGGATGATGGAGGCTCGGCATGCGCGGCGGGCGCTTCCGATTTCAGCACGCGCTCGAAGAGTTCGCGGGTGGCGGCCTCGGGCTCCACAGCCAGTTCCCGCCGCAGCACGCGCATGCACTGATGATAGGCGCGAAGGGCGCTGGCGCGGTCGCCATTGGCGGCGTGGAGGCGAATGAGCATCTGGTGATGAGTTTCGCGGAGGGGGTCGTGCGTCACCAGGCGCTCGGCGTGGGGAATGGCGGCGGCGTAATCGCGCCTCTCTTCCAGCAGCGCTGCCAGCCGGCTCAATGCCTGCGCCAACCGCTCGCGATACTGCTCGCGCTCGGGTGCCACCCACTCATCGAAGAGACCGCGAAGCAGGTCGTCCTGACATAAACGCGCAGCTTCTTCCAAGGCTTCGCGCTCCGCTCTGGCGTCGCCAGAACGGGATGCGGCGTTGGCGCGGTCCAGCGCACGGTCAAACTCTGCGGTATCGATGAAGCATTCGGGATCGCGCCGCCATAGCACGGTGCGATTGTCGGTCTCCAGGAGATTGCAGCCGGCGGGCAGGGCGCGGCGCAAGTGATGCAACAGTTGGCGAAGGTTCGTGCGCGCCTGCGACTCTTCGGACTCCGGCCACAGCAGCGCCGCCAGTTGTTCGCGCGGCTGAGGCGAGTCGCTGTGAAGTGCGAGAAACGCGAGCAGCGATTGCAGACGATTGGTATTGATGGCGGAGATCGGCGCTTGATCGTGCGTGATCTGGAGATTGCCGAACAGCTCGATTCGAATCGCCATCCCTGAGGCCAAATCTTAGCACTAGTGGCGCCGCGGCTAGCAAAGATACCGACTCCCTAACGGTCGCGGCTCGGTAGCCGCATTCATTTCTTTCCGAGCCGCGAACGTGAGGGAGTCGGCATCTTAGTCCTCTCCAACAATCGCGTCCACCGTCTTTTGCGTAATCGGGTGGTAGCCGGGACGCGCCCGCGCGTAGATCCTCTTGGCTCTTGCCCGCCCGTCAGGAGTTTTCATCAGGTCCGTGTACAGCGGACGCACGAATTTCCGCCGTCCTACCGCACACAGGAATTCTTCCAGCCGCAGCCATGCCGGCGCATAGTTCTCTTTCACCGACATCGCCAGCCACTCCGCCAGAATTTCCGCATTGCGCGACTCGGTCAAGTGGAACTCCGCGTCCATCCGCGCCATATCGGGCTTGTCCTGCGAGCGCAGGAAGTGGAGCCATTGATGCGTGTTCCACGTGGTCATGTCCATGTTCGAGAACGCGTCCGACTGCGGTTCGGCAGCGCCCGCGGGAATCCCCGGCCGCACAATCCACTCCTCCACGGGAACGGTGGTTGGCAGCTTGTGATGCAGATAAGCCAGGAACTCCGCCGTGGTGATGCTGCGGAAGGCGAAGTGGTCAAAGTAAGCGCGCAGGAATTCGTCGAAGCGCACCCGGCCCACTTCCTGCTCCAAGGTTCGCAGCAGCAGCGCGCCTTTCTCATAGGGCACCTGTGTGCAACCGTCGTCCGGATCGCGCCCGTTGAGATCGATATGCAGCACGCGGTCGCTCTCAGCCAGCGCTGCCATCTCGCGATCCAGTTCGCGGCGTCCCAGCACCGCTTCCATCTCGGCGCGTTCCTTGCCGTAGACCTTCTCCAGAATGCGTCGCTCCAGGTAGACGGTGAATCCCTCGTTGAGCCAAAAGTCGCTCCAGGTCGCGTTCGTAACCAGGTTGCCCGACCACGAGTGCGCCAACTCATGCGCCACTAGCGACACCAGGCTCTTATCGCCCGTGAGGATGGTCGGAGTGGCAAACGTGAGCCGTGGATTTTCCATACCGCCAAATGGAAAGCTGGGTGGCAGCACCAACAGGTCATAGCGGCCCCAGCGGTACGGGCCGTACATCTCTTCGACTGCGGTGATCATCGCCTCGGTATCGGAGAACTCGGTGGCAGCTGCGTCAAGCAGCGGCGGCTCGGCATACACGCCCGATCGCGGGCCCAGTTCACGAAATGCCAGGTCGCCCACCGCCAGCGCGATCAGATAGGAGGGCACCGGCTGCTCCATATGAAACCGATCGCCTCGCCGGTCGGCGCCCATCACGGCGCGCAAGCCGGCGGGCGTGTGGATGGCGGCATCGAACGTGATCCGCACACCCGGCGTGTCCTGCAAGGGAATCCAGCTCCGCGCATGGATCGCCTGCGATTGAGTATATAGAAATGGATGGCGCTTGCCCGCCGTCTGTGCCGGTTCGAGCCACTGCAAGCCTGAGGCCTCAGGACTCGTCGCATAGTGAATGCGAACCCAATCTCCGGCAGGCTCCTCAATGCGGAGCGGCGCGCCCAGAATCTGGTCCGGAGCTCCGAGTTCGAAACCAGCGGCATTCTCTACGCGGCGAATTTCGAGGTCGCGCGTATCCAGAATTAGCGGACCCGGCGCCAGACGGTCGAAGTGGACCGTCGCCGTGCCCTCTAGAATCTTGCGGTCGAAGCGCACCGCGAGATCGAGCTCGATGTGACGCACGCGTGCCTGGTCAGGCCTGGACCATGAGTGGACATCCATAGCATACATGGTAGAATCAATCGTTCCCACCTAACTAATTTCTAGACTAAGGGTCATCGCGAACAAGTACATTTGTATGCACGAGCCTAAGAAAATTCTGGCAGTTGTAAGCGATCTGTTCTTCTCCTCCAAGCTGACCGAGGCTGCGAAACGCTCCGGACTGGCCCTTGAGTTCGTTAAAGAACCCAAGGAGGTGATCGAAAAGGCGCAGAACAAGCCCTCGCTGATCATCTTCGATCTGAACTTCGAAGCTGCCCAGCCTCTCAAGTTGATCACTAAGCTGAAGTCGAAGTCCGAAACCAAGAGCATCAGCCTGATTGGGTATCTTTCGCATATTCAGGTGGAGCTGAAGCAACAGGCCCAGGAAGCCGGCTGCGACATGGTGATGGCCCGGTCCGCCTTCTCCCAGAACATGCCCCAGATCTTCAAGCGGCATTCCGGAATCGGATAGCCGCGTCCCGCGTTAAAGTAGAGGGGATGAACCGCCGTACCTTCCTGTCTACTTCCGCAGGCGCAGCCCTGCTCGCCGGGTCTAAGCTTCGCGCCGCCGATACCGATTCGGCAATACCCGAATATCAGAAACCCGTCTTCAACCTCCACAAGACCGTCGGCGCCCCCGTCAAGATCGCGTCCATCGACCTGCTCCAGTCGGGTAAGACGTACTTTCTGCGCACCCGCTCTATGGACGGCGCCGAAGGCGTGATCCAGACCAAGGACATCGAAGACTACATTCCCATTCTGAAGAACAAGGTGATCCCTGCCTTCCTTGGCAAGGACGCGCGCGACCTGGAGACGTTGGTGGACGACGTCTACATCGCCCACTATAAGATCGCGGGCCAGGCGTTCTGGTGCCCCGTGGCCTACGTAGAGCAGAGCCTCTTCGACCTGATGGGCAAGACCGTGAAGAAGCCGGCCGGCGAGTTGATGGGCGGCGTGCTGCGTAAGGAAATCCCTGTGTATCTCTCGGGCTCCGACCGCATCGAGACGGCCGAGGGCGAAGTGGACGTGTACGTTCGCGGCGTGGAGGAGACCGGCGCCAAAGCCGTGAAGTTCAAGATCGGCGGACGCATGAGCGACAATCACGACGCTTATCCCGGACGCACCGAC
Source organism: uncultured Solibacteraceae bacterium (assembly GCA_963815475.1). Taxonomy (GTDB): domain Bacteria; phylum Acidobacteriota; class Terriglobia; order Bryobacterales; family Bryobacteraceae; genus Sulfopaludibacter. Next base: position 7,976,530 of record CAWFHD010000003.1, read on the forward strand.
AAGATTCTGGAACTGGCGCACGAGAAACTCGCGAACAAAGTGACTCTGATGGCCGACGCGAATGGCTCTTACGGGGCGGCGAAGGCAATCGAGATCGGCAAGCGCCTGCAGGAGATGAAGTACCTCTGGTTCGAAGAGCCCTGCCCGTGGGAAGAGTTGGGCGAGACCAAGAAGGTGGCCGATGCGCTTTCTATGAAGGTTGCGTTCGGCGAGCAGGACTCCAGCTTGTGGCTGTTCCAGTGGATGATTGAGAACAAGGTGATGTCTGTGGTGCAGCCCGATCTCAATTACAACGGCGGCTTCATCCGCGCTGCTCGCGTGGCCCGCATGGCGCGCAAGGCCGGGCTATGGATCTGCCCGCATAACACGCAAACCGGCGCGGCATCGGTAAACATTCTGCAATTCGCGGCAACCACGCCGAATATCGGCCCGTGGATGGAGTACGTGCACCGCGCGCCGGCGAAAAAGGAACCGTGGTACTCACCCAATTTCGAGATTAAGAATGGCGTGATTCCGGTGCCGACGGGCCCTGGATTGGGCCTGGAGTTTGATCCGGAGTTCTTGAAGAAGGCGAAGGTCGTATAGGGAGTTTCCCGAGTAGCTTCCACTCACTGACTCAATTCTGATTCTTTCTTGACGCTCGGCCCCAAAGGTGATTCGGAGCCGCATTTTATCGTAGACACTCTACACAATATATAGTAGAATGCCTACACAATGGAGGAACAGTGATCTCGTTCTTTCGGAAATTGGGTTGGCTGGCGCAGCGGCGCCATAAGGAAGATCAGCTTGCCGCGGAACTGAGGTTCCATTTGGAAGAAGAAGCCGCGGACCGCCAGGCCGCCGGCTTGGGCGCTCAGGACGCTCGCTATGCAGCGCTGCGGGACTTGGGGAACCTTGGTGTCGTGCAGGAAAACACTCGGGCGCAGTGGAGTTGGACCCTGCTGGAGCAATTGTTTCAGGACTTACGATACGGGGCGCGGACACTTGTGCGCAATCCCGCCTTCACTCTGCTGGCGGCGCTCTCACTGGCGCTCGGCATTGGCGCCAACACCGCGATTTACAGTTTCATGGACGCCCTGCTGATGCGGACTTTGCCGGTGTCCGATCCCGCATCGCTAGTGGTGCTCAAGTGGCACGTCACCGGCAAAAAGAACCTGGACGACTCTGTGCTGCACGACATCAGCGGCCATGTCTATGACGATCCGAAGACTGGATCCACGTCGCCCGTTTTTCCGTTTCCTGCGTTCGAGGTGCTTGGGAAATCCGACGTCTTTTCCGCTCTGTTCGCTTACCACCCGGCGCGCAAGCTGAACCTGATGGTTCTGGGCCAAGCCGAAGTCACGAGTGGCGAGTACGTATCCGGCTCGTATTTCCAGAGCCTCGGCGTCGTTCCGGCCGCGGGCCGCCTGATTGCTCCGGACGACGACCGCGCTGGAGCGCAGGGTGTTGCCGTGCTCAGCTACGCATTCGCGCAGAGGCGATTCGGCGACCCGGCCAGCGCCGCCGGCCGGCCCGTGCTCGTCAACAATCTCCCTTTCACTGCCATCGGAGTGGCGCCCCCAGGATTCTTTGGCGTCGATCCTTCGAAAGCGCCTGATGTCTACCTCCCATTTCATGCCGACCTCTTGCTCGGCCCAGTAAATAATCCCGGATCGGTCAGTCGATATGTGGACGACCACTATTACTGGACCGAGATCATGGGGCGGCTGCGTCCCGGAGTCACGATTACGCAGGCGCAAGCCGCATTGGCGCCCATGTTTTCGCAGTGGGTAGCCAACACAGCGACCAGTGAACTGGAGCGCAAGAACCTTCCCGAATTCCTGCTGCAGGAAGGCGCAGGAGGGCTGGACAACCTCCGTCGAACCTATTCCGAGCCGCTTTACATTCTGCTCTCGATGGTAGGGTTGCTGCTGGCAATTGCCTGCGCCAACATTGCGAATCTCCTGCTTGCCAGGGCGACCGCCCGGAAACGCGAGATGGCCGTCCGCCTCAGCATGGGCGCGGGACGATGGCGCGTCATCCGTCAATTGCTGACCGAGAGCCTTCTGCTGGCTGTGCTCGGAGGATCCGCGGGGATTCTCTTCGCAATGTGGGGAATGAAGCTCTTAACCAACTTGCTCGCCGATGGCAACCCGACCGCTCCGCTGCACCCCGAGTTGAATTCGGCTGTCCTGGCAGCCGCATCGTTGCTCACCATTCTGACCGGCCTGCTCTTCGGACTGGCGCCGGCCCTGCAGGCAACGAATCTGGATCCCATGCCGGTGCTCAAAGAAGGCCGAGCCGCCGGACCGCGCTCCTTTGCGCGATTCGGATTCAGCCTGGGCCGGGCGCTGGTGGTTTCGCAGATGGCCATTTGTCTCCTGCTGCTGGTAGGCGCGGGGTTGTTTGTGCAGACCCTTTCGAACTTACAATCGCTGGAGGTGGGATTCCAACGCGAGAACCTTCTCCTCTTCAAACTGAATGCGCATCAGGCGGGACATCGCGACCCTGAGATCCTCTCTTTCTACAGCGATATCCAGCGACGCCTGGCCGCGATCCCAGGAGTCCGCAGCGCCACGGTGGCGAATTCGCCGCTGATCGGCGATGGGGCGTGGGCCTGGCCGGTCGTTCCATTAGGCCAGAAACGGCCCGAGAAAGCCCCAAGCGGACATGGCTCCGGGTCGGCTCGAACTGCTACGCGGGTCCTGGGGACCGGACCGGGATTCTTCTCCACCATGCGCATTCCCCTGCTCGCGGGCCGCGAATTCGATAGTCGCGACCGTATGGGCACTCCGCCCGTAGCGATCGTGAACGAAGCGTGGGTGAAGGTAAATCTCGACGGGCGGAATCCGGTAGGTCAGCGGGTGACCAGCTTCGGCCTCCAAACGAAGCCGCAAGAGATGGAAATCGTCGGGTTGGCAAAGAACGCAAGGTACGACGATCTGACGGGCGATTTTCCAGCGGTTGTTTACCTGCCGTTCGAACAGAACCTGGACGTGCCGGTGGAGGAGATGACCTTCTTCTTGCGCACCACCGGCAATCCGTTGGCATCGGCCAGCGCGGTTCGCGAAATCGTGCATCAGGCCGACCCGCGCATTCCAGTGGCAGGATTGACCACTCAGTCGGCACAGATCGATAGCGAGATGGGCCAGGAGACGGTATTCGCGCGGCTCTGCTCGATATTTGCATTGTTGGCTTTATCGATTGCGTGCGTGGGATTGTACGGAACCACGTCGTATGCGGTGGCGCGCCGTACAGGCGAAATCGGAATCCGCATGGCGTTGGGGGCGCAACGCCGAGCAGTAGTCTGGATGGTGCTGCGCGACGTCCTAATCCTGGCGGTCCTCGGGCTGGCGATCAGTCTGCCGATGGCGTATGGCGCCTCGAGGCTGCTCGAGTCCATTCTCTTCGGAGTCAAACCCGGCGATCCCCGGGCGATGACTGCGGCAGTGACGACTCTTCTCGCCGCGGCGCTCGCGGCAGGCTACCTGCCCGCGCGGAAAGCGTCCCGTATCGACCCGATGACCGCAGTCCGGCATGAGTAGTCGACTGGCGAAAGCGCTGCTCCACCAACCCTGCTAAACTGGAAGTTATCCACTCGCCTACTCGCGAGCAACTCCCTGGGAGGAACAGCCTAAATTGAACTCTGCAATCCTCGCCCTGGAAGACGGAAATGTCTTCGAGGGCAGGTGTTTTGGTGCGCCTACCGAGCGTTCCGGTGAGGTGGTCTTCAATACCGCCATCACTGGCTATCAGGAAGTATTCACCGATCCGTCATATTCCGGGCAGATCGTCATCCTCACCAATCCTCAAATCGGCAACTATGGAACCAGTGCCGAAGACAATGAATCGGCCCGTCCCTACATTGAGGGCCTGGTGGTGCGCGAGTTCTCCGCTATCTCGAGCAACTGGCGCTCGGACAGCGAGGCCAACGACTTTCTGGCGCGTGCCGGCATCCCCGTCATCGACGACCTCGACACCCGCGCGCTGGTCCGCCACCTGCGAACGCGCGGCGTCATGCGCGGCGTCCTTTCCTCCATCGAGAAAGATCACGAGAAGCTGGTCGCCAAGGCGCGTTCCATCCCCACCATGGCCGGGCTCGACTTGGCCAGCCGAGTCACTACCCCCTCAGCCTACGAATGGACCCACCCAGTCGACGCTTGCTCGCCCTCCGAAAACATCACCAAACTACGCGAATCAAAATATCATGTAATAGCTTATGATCACGGCATTAAGCACAACATTTTGCGACGGTTAGTACAGTCTGGATGCCGCGTTACTGTGGTCCCTTCGCTCACCTCTGCGGAGGACGTGCTCGCACTCGATCCCGACGGGATCTTCATCTCCAACGGCCCTGGCGACCCAGAGCCGCTACAGCAGCAGGTGGGCAACATCCGCAAGCTGATCGGCAAGAAGCCCATCTTCGGCATATGTCTAGGGCAGCAACTTCTTGGCCTCGCCGTAGGCGGTAAAACCTACAAGTTGAAGTTCGGACATCGCGGCGCTAACCATCCGGTGCGCAATGAGCTGACAAAAAGGGTGGAGATCACGTCGCACAATCACGGCTTCACGGTCGATCCCGATTCGCTCAACGCCAATGACACTGAAATCACCCACGTGAACCTCAACGACCAAACGCTGGAAGGATTCCGCCTGCGCAACCATCCCGTCTTCTGCGTGCAATACCACCCCGAAGCCGCGCCTGGCCCGCACGATTCGCACTACCTCTTCGACGAGTTCGTGAAACTCATGGACAGCCAGGGAGGGCGCTCCTAATGCCGCGCCGCAACGACATTCACCGCATCCTCATCGTCGGCTCCGGCCCCATCATCATCGGGCAAGCCTGCGAGTTCGACTACTCCGGAACCCAGGCCGCCAAGGCCCTGCGCGCCGATGGCTTCGAAGTCATCCTCGTCAATTCCAATCCGGCCACAATCATGACGGACCCGGATCTGGCGGACAAGACCTACATCGAACCGCTCACACTTCCCTATCTCGAAGAGATCATTCGTCGCGAGCGTCCCGATGCCCTGCTCTCCACTGTAGGCGGCCAGACCGGCCTGAATCTCTCGATGGAACTGGCCGAGGCCGGCGTGCTCGACAAGTACGGCGTGGAACTGATCGGCGCCAAAATCGAGGCCATCAAGAAGGCGGAAGATCGCCTGATGTTCAAGGATGCGATGCGCAAGATCGGCCTGGAGACGCCGCAATCGCAACTGGTCAACAGCATTACCGGCGGCCTCGGATTCGCCGAGCGCATCGGCTATCCGTGCATTCTGCGACCCAGCTTCACCATGGGCGGTACCGGCGGCGGCATCGCTTATAACAAGGAAGAACTGGAAGAGATTCTGGAGCGCGGCATCGCGCTTTCGCCGGTTCACGAAGTGCTGATCGAAGAGAGCGCGCTCGGCTGGAAGGAATTCGAGCTGGAGGTGATGCGCGACCTCGCGGACAACTGCATCATCGTCTGCTCCATCGAGAATTTCGACCCGATGGGTGTGCACACAGGCGACTCCATCACGGTGGCCCCGGCGCAGACCCTGACCGACCGCGAATACCAGATGATGCGCGACGCCGCGCTGGCGTGTCTGCGCGAGATCGGTGTGGATACCGGCGGGTCGAACGTGCAGTTCGCCATCAATCCCAAGAACGGGCGGATGGTGATTATCGAGATGAACCCGCGCGTGTCGCGCAGCTCGGCGCTGGCCTCGAAGGCCACCGGCTTCCCGATCGCCAAGATCGCCGCCAAACTCGCCGTGGGTTACCGTCTGGACGAGATCCGCAACGACATCACGCTGAAGACGCCCGCCTGTTTCGAGCCCACCATCGATTACGTGGTGGCCAAGATTCCCAAGTGGGCGTTTGAGAAATTCCCCGGCGCGGACCCGGTGCTGGGCACGCAGATGAAGTCGGTGGGCGAAGTGATGGCCATCGGCCGCACGTTTAAAGAGGCCTTGTGGAAGGGCATGCGCAGCCTCGAAACGGGTAAAGCTTTCGGCGCGGAGAAGTTCGATAAGGCGCTGATCGCCAACAAGCTGATCACGCCTACGCCCGATCGCCTGGGCTACATCCGGTACGCCATGGGGCAGGGCTATACCGTGGAAGAGATCCACGAGCTCACCTCCATCGATCCATGGTTCCTCTCGCAGATGAAGGAAGTGGTGAACTTCGAAGTCCAAGTCGGACAGACCGCTTGGCCCGCCGTCTCGAAAGAGACTTTCCGAACCGCCAAACGCTACGGAATCTCCGACGTCCAACTCGCCCAGGCATGGGGCATCGCCGAAATTGAAGTTCGCGATCGCCGCAAGGAATTGGGCGTGAAGGCCAACTTCAGCCGCGTAGACACCTGCGCCGCCGAGTTCGAAAGCTTCACGCCATACCTTTATTCGAATTACGAATCGGCCTGCGAGGCCAACCCCAGCGACCGCAAGAAGGTCATGATTCTGGGCAGCGGCCCCAATCGCATCGGCCAGGGCATCGAGTTCGATTACTGCTGCTGCCACGCCTCCTTCTCGCTGCAGGAGATGGGCGTGGAGTCGATCATGGTCAACTGCAACCCCGAGACCGTCTCCACCGACTACGACACCAGCGACCGCCTTTACTTCGAGCCGCTCACGCTCGAGAACGTGCTCAATATCGTCGACACGGAAAAGCCCGACGGCATCATCGTCCAGTTCGGCGGCCAGACGCCACTCAACCTGGCGCTGCCGCTCAAGCGCCTGGGCGTGCCGATCATCGGCACCGATCCTTCCAATATCGATCTCGCCGAAGACCGTAAACTCTTCGGCAAGCTGCTCGACGATCTCAAGATTCCCTCCCCCGCCAATGGCGCCGCCACTAATGTGGAAGAGGCCTGCGAAGTGGCGCGGCGCATCGGCTACCCAGTGCTGGTGCGGCCCAGTTACGTGCTGGGCGGGCGCGCCATGGTGATCGCCTACGACGAGGAGATGATCCGTCAATACATGCGCGAGGCAGTCACCTTCTCGCAGGACCGCCCGGTGCTGGTGGACCGCTTCCTGGAAGATGCCACGGAAGTGGATGTGGACGCGCTTGCTGATGGCGAAGACGTGCTGATCGCCGGCATCATGGAGCACATCGAAGAGGCGGGCGTGCATTCGGGCGATAGCTCGTGCGTGCTGCCGCCGCAATCGCTAGCCGCTGAGACGCTGCGAACCATCGAAGATCACACCGTGCGGTTGGCCAAGGCCCTCCACGTAATCGGCCTGATGAACGTGCAGTACGCCATCCAGAACGGCGTGGTGTACGTGTTGGAAGTGAATCCACGCGCTTCCCGAACCGTGCCGTATGTCAGCAAAGCGACAGGTGTCGCGCTGCCTAAGATCGCGGTCGGCCTCATGTGGGGACGCAAGCTGAAAGACTACGGATACTCTACCGGCAAGCTCAGTGTATCGCAGGATTTCGTGAAATCGCCCGTATTCCCGTTCAACAAGTTCCACGGCGTCGACCCGGTGTTGGGTCCCGAGATGCGGTCCACCGGCGAAGTCATGGGCGTGGGCGTCAATTTCGGCGAAGCATTCCTGAAAGCTCAGATCAGCGCAGGTAGTCCGTTGCCCGAAAAGGGCACGGTCTTCATTAGTGTCAACGATCACTATAAGTCGGAAGCTGTGGATGTGGCGAAGCGATTCGCCGGACTCGGCTTCCAGTTAGTGGCGACGCGCGGCACTGCTGCGGCGCTGCGCAATGCCGGCCTCACTTGTAAGACTATTTTCAAAGTAAATGAGGGACGTCCGAACGCGGTAGATCTGCTGAAGGGCGGATCCATTCAACTTGCCATTTACACCACCACCGGCGCTCCCAGTTTCGCCGATGAGAAGGCCATCCGTCGCAGCGCAGTCACTTACCGTGTGCCCTGTATTACAACGATGAGCGGTGCGCGCGCCGCGGCGGAGGCAGTCGCAGCCAAGTTGCGCGACCCAATTCGAGTCTGGAGCCTGCAGGAAATCCACGAAGCCAAGAAGACCGTCGCGTAACTATTGGTAGTGTCAGTGGGTCGGTGGTCTTGCCACCGGCCGTCCTGAACACACGAAAAAAACCCGGCGGGATTTGCCCGCCGGGCCGCGTCGTTCTAGTTTGACCCTGTATTTGTAACTTCCTGGTCCCCTTCGAATCGGGGCAAGGGTCTTCTTCAATATATCACTGAATTGTCGCGGTTTTGATGAAATCCATACGCGGAAATTGACTCTCTAAATATGCATTTCCTTGTGACCCGATTTTGCCGGGATCGGGTCCTTCGCCATTCGGCGGACCCTCTCCATATCCGCTATATAAGCCCTCCATCAGATCGAGACCTGTGATAACTTTTCCTATGGGTGCGAAGCCCTGCGGGTCGAGACTCTTGGTGTTGTCTCTCAGGTTGAAGAACAACTGGGTGCTGCGCGAATTCGGCATGCCGGTGGCCGCATAGGTCAGCGTCCCGGTAACATTGCTCTCCTTCACCGGGTCATCGGGAATGCTACCGCTCGCCCAGAGCGCATTTGTCTTCGGATCAGCGGCAATCCCGAACTGCGCCACAAAATTCCGGATGGTTCGATAAAATCGAGAGCCATCGAAAAAGTGCGTCTTCACCAGCGTATAAAAGTGGTCGACACCGTTGGGCGCCCAGTCGCGATGCACTTCCACCACGATCTTGCCTTTCGACGTGTCAAACGCCACTTGAAAAACATCGGGCGCCTTTTCATTCTTAACCGCGGTCACCGCAGTTCCTCCCGATTCGTTGGATGAGGAACATGCCACCATTGCCAGGCATGCCGCGGCAGTCAAAATTGCCATTCGATTTTTCATTGGAACTTACAGTATGCCATGCTGGGCGAAGACATGGCCGCCTACGATGACTTTGCCTGGTTCTACAACCGCTACTGGAACGAGGAGTTTCACGGCCTGGCATTCCCCATTCTGGAGCGCATCTGGCTTCCACGCGTGCCTGCCAATGGCCGCATTCTCGACGTCTGCTGCGGCACGGGTTATCTGGCCGGCCTGCTTTCGGAGCGCAAATATCGAGTGACCGGCGTCGACCTCTCCACGCCCATGATCGAATACGCCCGCCTCAACGTGCCCGCCGCCGAGTTCCACGTTGGCGACGCCGCCCATTTCCGAGCGCCGGGGCACTTCGATGCCGCGGTTTCCACCTTCGATTCGCTGAACCACATCGTGGCGCCCTCCGAGTTGGAAGCCGTCTTCCGCGGTGTTGCGGCCTCGCTGCGCCGGGGCGCGCCGTTCGCTTTCGATGTGCTGCTGGAAGAGGCCTACCAGGCGCATTGGGGCGAAGGCTTCGCGTTGGTTCGTGACGACCATGTGCTCACCATCACCGACGCCAGCTTTCACCTGCGCACTCGCATGGCGAGTTGCCACATTACCATGTTCCGCCTGCTCAGCGGGGCGTGGCAGCGATCCGACGTGAAGATTCAGGAGCGCTGCTACACGCCCGATGCCATCGAGACGGCGCTTTCGCGCGCCGACTTCGGCCAGTTGGCTTGCTACGATGCCAGGGATCTCGGGATGGGTGGCCAGTTGGGCCTCGGCCGGACCTTTTTCGTGGCTACGAAGCTATAGCGAAGCCGGCGTGTGAGCGGCTGTAATTGCGCAGATACGCGCCCATCATGCGGTCGGCCACCGCGACGTGGTCGCGCATCCAACTCGATAGGAATTCCAGCAACTGCACTGCGGCCTCGTCTTCGCCGGCCTCCACGCGCTTGGCAAAGTGCATGAGCCGTTTGCGGGCGGCGTCGTGCTGCTGTTTGTGCCAGGCGAACGAAAGATAGTTGCTGGCTTGCATGAGCCGCTCCTCATGCGTGAAATGATCCTCTTCGGCGGCAATCAGGCCGCGCAAAGTTTCGAGAATCCGCTCCGATGGCGCGCTTCCCTCTATTGCCCGTTGCAGTTCGCCGGCCGCTTCGAAAATGGCCCGGTGTTCGGCATCAACCTCGGGGAGAAATACGGCGTTGGCCGCATTCCACTTGAAAAGTCGCATAAGACATTCTATCCTAATTTCCGATATTCGCAACTGAATCCATTCTAGCCCTTTCCGGTGAAGATGATTCCAGTGTCGCCGCTCACAGTCCCGCCGCTCTGGTTGACGCAACCGAGTTCCGCAACGGTTGCCGGGAAACCGGCCGGTATTTGTATGTCCACTTGATAGATCCCGATGAAGCCAGGAGCCAGGCCGGCGAAGAGCACGGCGGCCGACTGCTGCTGGAGGCCGGGCGCTCCCAACCAGCACATCGGCCGGTCGGCGTACTCCAGGCCCGAAGCGGGCGCGCCCGTCAGCGGCTGGGGCTGAGTGCCCCCCAACCCGGTCATGTATGCATGCACCACTTCGTTGGGAAGCGCGGGATCGGCGGCAGTCACCAGGCCGTGAAAATCCTGGTGCGCCACAACGATGTCGCGCTGAATGTCGTTCGCCGTCCCGCTGCGTTCGAAGGTGGGCGCTCCGGCCGAGAAGGCCAGAAGCAGCAGGCTTTCGAACAGGCTCGAGCTGTTATGCAAAGTCATGAGAAACTGGCCCGAAGGCGGCGAGCCCCAGGGGATCTGCAAATCCAATTCGGTTGTCCTTGCAGACAGAACCGGAAATGGCAGGCCGTCCACATCTACCGACAAGCCCGCCGGCACACCCGAAGTATCATCGGGCGCAAAACCCCCGCCGTAAATGCGATGGTACGATCCGCCCACCGGCGCCCCGTCCTGCGCCGTCATCCAGGCGTGCCGACCGGGGATGATGGTGGACTGCAGAGTGTCGATTGCAAGGCGGACCAGCGCACCGTCGATACGATGCAACCACGCCGTCTTACCGTCGCCCGAAATTACCAGATTGGAGTTGCTGGATAGAACTTGCGCCAGCACCGTGGTAGTGCCCGCGTTGAGATCCTTCACCACCGCATCCCAACCGCTGGCATCAGGGCGATACTGCCGGTACAATACGCGCGAGCCGTCGTTGCTGATCGAGGGCTGAAATTGGTCGTACGTGAGATTGGCCGCCGTGTTTGTCGCCAATAGCGTAGATTGCCCGGAGCCGAAATCGTACGCGTACAACTGCTGGCCCTTCGAATAAATCACGCGATTCTCAGACGCGCTGACCGCCGCTTCCGCCACGATCGACGTGCTCGTGATGAGGGTGTCCGGGTGGGTGGAGAGCGTGAGGTCCACAAACGAGCCCACCGGAAACAACGAGTGCAGAGTCAGCATCAGAAGTGCGCCATTGTTGCTGATGCCGAAGCGGCCGCCGACCGGAATTCCACCGGGCGCTGTCTGCGCCACACCAGTAGTAAGGTCGACCCCGGAGCTGCCCTCCGCAAAGTACCGGCCACTTCGACTGATCTGTACGGATGGGCTCGGCGGCAGTCCGGAGGGCGCCGTGGCGCCGTTCAAAACCGGCGAGTATTGCACCGTACCGCACGTCGAACCCGAGCATCCCGGATAGACTGTGTAGCCCGACACTTTGCCGTCGCCACTCAGGAAGGGACTGCTGGCGGAGGGCGGACTCAGCAGCGGGGCATCGGGAGCCGAGTACACCAAGGCGAAACCCTTCGAATCCCAACGGAAGATCTTGGGCCGGTTCGTGTCATTCGACCCGGCCAACCTCCATTGCGATTGAAACAGAAGAGTGCTGCCGTCGTCCGTAGTCACCATCCTGTCAAACTGCGCCCAAAGCGAGAAATTGCAGAGGAGCACGAGAACCAAGCCGCGTGTCATCATTCAATTATGCACAGGCGGACCATCGGACTCGCGGCGGCCATCATCGCGTTGACCACTGTTGCGGCGGCCGACGATAAGCACATCGGGCTCATTGACTTCTTTGGCTATGCAGGGCTCGACCTGGCGCAGGTCCGCGCGCTGCTGCCGTTTCACGTGGGCGATCCCCTGCCCTCCAGGACGGCGCGAGCCTCGGCTGAGATCGCGCTTGCCAAAGCGCTAAACCGGAAGCGCGTGAAGATGAACCTGCTATGCTGCTTGCCAGACGGCCGATCCACTTTGTATGTGGGCTTCGAGACGCCCGGCGTTCCGGGCCCGGAGTTCCTACCCCGGCCCACCGGAACCGTGAAGCTGCCCGCCGAGATGATCAAGCTTTATGACGATTTCGAGCGCCTGAATAGCGAAGCCGTCAGCATGGGAGTGGCGGGCGAAGACGATTCGCAGGGCTATAGCCTCTCCGAGTACCAGCCGGCGCGCGAAGTAGAGTTGAAGATTCACGAATACGCGCGAACTCATACATCGGTCTTGGTGGAGGTCCTGGAGTCGTCCACGGACGATCATCAGCGCGCCGCAGCGGCGGAGGCACTCGGGTACGCCGGCGAATCCCCGGCCCAGATCGCCGCGCTCGTTCGGGCTTCTCTCGATTCGAATGAAGATGTCCGCAACAATGCCATCCGCGCGCTGGGGGTGCTGGTGCGGTACGACCCGAAGATTCTGCCGCAGATCCAGCTCAAGCCGTACATCGCCCTGATGAATTCTCTCGACTGGACAGACCGCAATAAGGCCGCGTTTCTGATCGACGCCCTCACTGAGTCGCGGAATCCCGGCGTTCTAAAAGCATTGCGAGAGGGAGCATTGACGCCTATCAAAGAGATGGCGCAATGGAAGGACGAATCGCACGCCATCTCCGCGATCCAGGCGTTAGGCCGCATCGCGGGGATGGACGAACAGCAGATCATCGGCGCGATCCTGCAGCACAACATCGCGCCGATCCTGGAAGCGGCGAAGTAACAGCCTGCGCTACTGAGCCACCGCTTCCACCGGAGCCGGTTGCTTGTGCTTGCACTCCTTATTCGGACACTGCCAGAAAGCGCCGGCCTTGAGCCACTTCTCTTCCATGTATGGGCTGCCGCACTCGGGGCACTTCTCAGGCACAGGCTTACCCCAAGCCACAAACTTGCACTCGGGATAGCGGTTGCAACCGTAGAACGTCTTGCCCTTTTTGGAGCGGCGCTCAATCACTTCGCCCTCGTTGCATTCCGGGCACTTCACGCCAATGGTTTTCTGCTTCACGAACTTGCAGGTGGGGTAGTTGCTACAAGCAGTGAACTCGCCGAAGCGTCCCGACTTCAGCACCAGATTGCTACCGCAATTCGGGCAAATCTCATCCAGCGGCTGGTCTGGCTTCTTCTGTACTCCGCCGATCTGTTTGGTAGTCTTGCAGTCCGGATAGCCGGTGCACGCCAGGAAGGTCCCGAAGCGTCCCTTCTTGAGCACCATAGTCCGGCCGCAATTCTCGCAGTACTCTTCTTCGCCCTGCTCGGAAAGGTTCGCCTTATCCACATCCGGCAGGTCCACCGAAAGCTCGCGAGTGTAGGTGCAAAAATCGCCCTTCCTTGCCCAAGCCAAGGCCAAACCGTCATCGGTTGATTTCAGCTCGACCGTGTAGAAGTTGTCCAACTGCGGATAGCGGGATTGAATCGCCGCCAGCCGCTTTTCGATCTCTTCCTTGTCTTTCTGCTGTTGCGCAGCCACCACCGCCTGATGCTTCTTCAAGTCCTGGCGATGCTTGAGCTCGATCTCCAGCGCGTCAATCCGAATCTGCTTGTCGCGGAGGCGCTTCTCGGCGACGGCTTTGTCGTGCCTCTCCAGCGCGGTCTGGTGCCGGGTCAGCACCTTTCCCATATCCGTGCCGGCCTTCTGACGGCCCTTTTCCTGCCGGCGGACAATCTCCTTCTCCAGCTTCTCGAAGTCGGCTTCGGTGTACTTAAACGGGATATCGGGATAGCCGGTGCAAGCCAGGAAGCTGCCATGCTTGCCCCACTTGATCACCAGCGGCTTGCCGCACTTCTCGCACGTGAGGTCGGTGGGCTTCTCCATCCGCTTGACGTCCGTCATGTGCTCGCCGGCCCGGACCAGGTCCTTGTCGAAGCGCTCGTAAAAATCGCTCATGGCTTTACGCCAGTCGATTTTGCCCTCTTCGATATCGTCCAGTTCCTCTTCCATCCGCGCCGTGTAGCTCACGTCGAAGATGTCGTCGAAGCTTTCCAGTAGAAGGTCGGTCACCACCATGCCGAGTTCGGTAGGAGTGAAACGTCCCGCGTCCTTCTTTACGTACTCGCGCTCCTGGATGGTAGACAGAATCGACGCATAGGTGGAAGGGCGACCCACGCCGTCCGATTCCAGACGCTTCACCAACGTCGCTTCGTTGTAGCGCGGCGGCGGTTCGGTGAAATGCTGCTCGGGCCTGATCGCCTTGAACCGCAGCAACTCGCCTTCGGTCACAGCCGGCAGGCGATGCTTCAGCTCCTCGTCCTCTTCGTCCACCTGATCTTTGCCTTCCTGGTAAACCTTCAGGAAGCCGTCGAACTTAGGCACTGACCCGGTAGCCCGGAACGTGTAATCCACGCTATTCTTGCCCTTCGCCGAGACGTCAATCGTGGTCTGGTCGAACAGGGCAGGCATCATCTGGCACGCTACAAAACGATTCCAGATAAGGCGGTACAGCTTCATCTCGTCTTCCGCCAGGTACTTCTCCACCACTTCAGGTGAGTAAGCCATCGACGTAGGGCGGATAGCTTCGTGGGCGTCCTGCGCGTCCTTCTTGGATTTGTAGAAGTTGGGCGTGTCGGGCAGAAACTCCTTGCCGTAGCGCTCCCCTATATAGTGGCGCACGTCGGCCAGCGCGTCTTCCGAAATGCGCGTGGAGTCAGTACGCATGTAAGTGATGAGACCTACCGTCTCCTTACCTACCTCGGCGCCTTCATACAATCGCTGCGCCAGCACCATGGTGCGCTTCACGCTGAAGCGAAGCTTGCGCGACGATTCCTGCTGCAGAGTGGAAGTGATAAACGGCGCGACTGGATTGCGTTTCTTCTCACGCGTGCCGACCGATTTGACCAGGTAATCGACGCCATCGAGTTGCGCCAACAGCGCATCCACAGTCGCCTGGCTGCCGATCTCCGGCACTTCGTCGTTTTGCCGGATGAGCCGCGCGCCCAGCATGGGCGGCTTCTTGGCGGCCAGATCGACATCGACCGTCCAGTATTCCTTCTTCTGGAAAGCGCGGATCTCGCGCTCTCGCTCCACAATCACTCGCAGGGCGACGGTCTGTACGCGGCCGGCACTCAGGCCTCGCCGCACTTTGTCCCACAGCAGCGGAGAAATCTTGTAGCCCACAAGGCGATCCAGCACGCGGCGCGCCTGCTGCGCATCCACTAATGCGACGTTCACCTGTCCGGGTTTTTCCATCGCTTTATCGATGGCCTTCTTGGTGATTTCGTTGAACATCACCCGGTAGATGTGGGGTCCGTTCTTCTTGGCGCCTTCCTCCAGAACTTCCTGCAGATGTGCGCAGATAGCCTCGCCTTCCCGATCGGGGTCAGCGGCGAGGTAGATGTTGTCTACGGATTTTGCGGCCTGTTTAAGCTCACTGATGAGCTTCTTTTTCCCCTCGATGACTTCGTAACGCGGCTCGAAGCCGTGTTCGATATCCACCGCCAGGTCCTTCTTGGGGAGATCCTTTATATGACCGAGCGAAGCTTTGACTACGAATTGCTTGCCCAGGTATTTATTGATGGTTGCCGCCTTAGTGGGCGACTCCACGATTACCAGAGCCTTTGCCATATGTACTTTCGGATTGCGGCGCCCTCCGCCGCTAGTAATGATTGCTGATTACCCAGTTGACGTTACCACACTTTAACAAAATTCTTGCCGGGGAGCTGTTTGACCAATCCTAGCATTTCCAGCTCAAAGAGTGCCGCAATCAGCTCCGACGGCGAAGTATCTTCAATTTTTTCAAGGAGATCGTCTAAATGAATGGCAACATCCACTTGCAGAATTTCCAGCGTCCTGCGGGCCTCGGGGCCCAGTTCCTGTCCATTATCATTTAATAATGATGCCTGACCGCCTTCATCGGATGCTGAACCTTCAGCCAGAAGCTTTTTGCGCCCCTTATCTATTAGATGCCGGCGGGATTCAGGCGGCAGCTCCGACACCACGTCGTTCCAGTCCTGAATCAGGTGAGCCCCCTGTTTTATCAATAAGTTAGGCCCCCAACTCAGCTTCGACGTGATGTTGCCCGGGACCGCGAAAACCTCCCTGCCCTGATCCATCGCCAGTTTTGCCGTAATCGCCGATCCGCTGTATTGAGCGCCCTCTACCACCAGCACGCCCACGCTCATCCCGCTAATGATCCGATTGCGAATCGGGAAGTTCTGCGGGAACGCAGTGGCGCCCATCGGGAATTCGGAAACGATCAGCCCCTTGGCCGTGATTTCCGCCGCGAGCTTGCGATTCTCCGACGGATACACGATGTCGACGCCGCAGCCGAGCACCGCAATGGTATCGCCGCCCGCCGCCAGCGTTCCCTTGTGCGATGCCGTATCGATGCCGCGCGCCATGCCGCTCACAATCGCAAGTCCGGCATGTGCCAGGTCGGCGGAGATCCGTTCCGCCACCGCCAAACCGTAAGGCGTGGCGCGGCGCGTTCCCACCACTCCCAGCATGATGGACTGCAGCAACTCCACGCGGCCGCGGGCAAATAGCACCGTGGGCGGATCGAAGATTTCCCGTAGAGGCTGCGGATAGCGGGAATCACCGATGGTGATCAGTTGAGCGCCCGCGTCCGCCATTAGCTGTTGCTGGGCGGCGGCATCCTCGAACGTGACACCGCTGGCAATGGATTGCGCTACCGCGCCGGTGAGTCCGGCGTTTTCCAGTTCCGACCGTGAGGCGCGGAAGATAGCCTGCGGGGTTCGTAAGCGATCCAGCAGCTTACCCGAGGTTCTGGTACCCAGTCCTGGGATAAGTTTCAGAGCCAGCCAGTAGAGTTCCTCTTCCCGGCTGAGAAAGGGAGACGACATGAAGGAAATTTCTGAACTCCACCCTAGCAGGGGGCGGGTCAAGGATGCAACTGTCTGTTGGATTGGACGGTCTATGCCAGGAAGATTAACTACACGGAAAGCGGTTCAGGCGGCTCTCGAAACGGGACCCTCTATTCGGCCGCAATTCCGAGACTCTGCAGGAACTTCTGATCGAAGCACTCTTCCAGTTTCTCCTCAAGGGCGTCCGGTTGCGACTGCGACTTCTGGTCCTTGGGACAGTCCTGCCAGCACTCGGCCAACGATTTCGAGGCGTAAACAACCCGCTTGCACTCTTCGCACCACCAGTGGATCACGAGTTCGTGGTCGTCCGTAAGCCCGACCTCGTCGATGCGCGTTGGAGTCTGGCCGCATTTGCAGCAGAGCGAAATGTGTCGATATCCCATGTCCATGACAGTTATCGCACGGGTTGCGTTCGGTTGCCAGTGCCAAAGATCCGCAATTGTACTGTGCAGTAATAGTCCCTGGTACTATCAGAAACCAGAGGATTTAATCGCAAAACTCTCTTTCCAGTGCCCGCCCGGCTCGATACTCTGCAATTCGCGGTAATTCCCCGAGTGGGCCAGATTGAAAGCATTAGTGATCGCGGCCATCGGCTCGAAACACACAAAATCCTTGCCGCGCGGTGCATACACTACAGCAGTGGTGTATTTCGGGCCATAGGCAACCGTAATTCGCTGGCGTGCGCCCTCCACCCAGAACTGCGCCGTCCCATCGCCACCGCGCACCAGGTTGCCGAAGACGTCGTCCAGTTGCGACCCCGCCAGCGGATGAGGATCGGTGAACTCCACCGGCTTGTGCGCGCCGGTGGGAATCAACTGATCGCTCAGGATCATGTGGTCACGCGCGGCGAAGTGCACCTTCCACTGATCGCGCGGCGCGTCGTCCAGGTGGAAGTAGGGATGAAACCCGATCGCCACCGGCATCGGCTCGGTAGAGTGATTGTCGATGGCAGTTTCCACCTCCACCTCTCCATTCGCCAGGCGATAGGTCATCGTAATGGTGTGCGCAAACGGGAATTGCGCCATCAGGTCGGGATACTTCCCGAAATCGAAGCGGCTGCTCACGGACGCCGATCGGTCGTCCGACGCCACCGAGACGACTTCCCAGTTCGGCCAGTAATTCAGCAGGCCGTGAATGGGATGTTGGTGGCCGTCGTGCCCGATGTTTCCCAGGCCGGTGTTGAGCTGATACTTCTTGCCGTTGGCCCAGTACGCGTCGTCATCCAGGCGGTTGGCCCACGGGGCCAGGAAAGGAATGCCGCAGAACTGATGCTTCGCCTTAAGCTCGGCCGGCGAGTGGTACGGGAACCAAAGAATGTTCTTACCGCCTACCTCGATTTCATACGCCATGTTGCCCACGGAGGGCACAATGGAGACTTCGGTGCGGTGTAAGGTGTCGGTCAGTTGCACCACCTCAATGCCGTCCACCTGCGCTTTACGCGCGGAATAGTTTGCGGCTTGCGTCATAAGCGGGAGCAGCAGGGCGAGCGCGGGAATCTTCATTTGGCGTCGGGATCGCGCAATTCCAGCGTGAGCTCTTTCTGGCAGCAACGGCAGGGACCAGGAGTATAGTCGCGGATGTTACAGACGTCGCAATAATAGGTGATGATTTGCAACTTGCCCTCGGATCGCACCAACATGGAATGCTCGTGGCTCGGGTCAATTTCAAACTTGGTGGGCGCCGTAAAATGACCCTTCACCTGGATGTCGAAGCCGTTGAGCCGCGAATCGGTGAGCACTTTGTTCGTGGTCTCGTCGCCCGCTAATTGGATCACCTTATGGTCGGCGGTCTCAATAGTAGCTGGAGCACCGCTATGGATCGCGAGCTTACCGTGGAGAGTCTCGCCATCATGGGCGAAAGCCGCCACAGCAAGCGCCAGAATGCCAAGACAATACCGCATCAATCTTATTGTGGCACAGCCCGTGGAGCCGGTGGTCTTGGTCTCCCTTCGCCTTTATTTAGCGAAGCGCTGAGGGCCCGGTGGGGCGGCTTCCGCCTGCCCAGAAATATAGAGTTTTTCCTGGCCAGGCCGAAGGGCCTGACCCACCAAGATGCCGCCGGCTGGTGCCGCCTCTACCGCTTTTCCGCGTAAGTGACGTTCACCGTAGTCTGCCCGCTGCTAGCGCCCACAATCACGGTCAACGTCCGGCGGTCCGATTCGTCTGCCGCGATCACAGTGCCACCCTGATCGGTAGTCGCGTTCAGCTTGACCTTCATTCCCAGGTCTTTGGTCTTGTCCTGGTAGTACGACATCACGTGCGCCGTGGAGTCCGACGTGGTGAAGGTATAGTTGCCTCCGGCGCCGACGCCATTACTATCCGTGCCGCTGGCAGTGAAGTTGGCCTGCACCTTCGATCCCGGATATTCGGGAACCCAGCTTGGCAGCTTCGCATCGCCGCCTCCGCCGAAATGCATCTCGGCGGTCTTGCCGTCGTCGCCATCGGCGCGGATGCTGAATCCATTTTTTACCTGGTCGAACGACATCGTCATCAACTTGCCGTCCTTGCGATTGCGCACCGTGATAGTGCCGGAAGTATCGTCTTCGCTGACGATCTCCACATCCTTATTCGCCATCGCGGCCATGCGCGCCATCGCAGCCGCCGGATTGCGGCGCATCAGTTCCGTGCTCAGCCCGGCCTGTCGAGCCTTGTGGACCACCAGCGCGCTCACTCCCACCACTCCGATAACAAAGAGGATGAAAAGGCCGGCCAGCGCCACCAGCACCCAGATGATGGGATGCGTCTTCCGCGGCGCCGGCGCGGGAGGCATCGCTTGTATCGAAGGATCGTACGGAGGAGCTGCCGCGTATGGCGGAGGAGGCCCCGGGGGAACGCCGGGAGGAACCGCCGCGGCCGGCGAAGCAGCGCTCGCCGGAGTACCGCACTGGTTGCAGAATGCGCCGCTCATCGTTGCGCCGCACTTGGTACAAAACGCCATAAGAACACCTCCAACCGCCCAATTCTAGCGCAGCTTGATCACGGCGTCTTCATATAGTAGTTCTAGCGATTTAATGGAACTGGACTTCCCCTTATAACTGAAGTATACGAACCCACTCACGGGACCCTTGAATTCGCCCTGTGGCAGCGCCGTTTTCACCACCAGTTCTTCCGGCTTCACGCGCGGGCGACCCTCCTCGCCGGAATTGTCCCTGGGCATCTGTTGTGGGTCCTGGCCGGGCATGTTTGGGGGGCGCGGCTGCCCCACACCGATTCCGCCCATTCCGCCGCCCAATTGGAATCGCGGCCGCTGGCCCGACTCCGGATGGCTCAACGACGCTGCCACAAGCCCCGGCGACTGCGCGATCAGCGGCTGCTTCTTTCCGTTGATGCGAAGCATAAACTGCGTGGGGCTCACCTGAAGCGTGGCGCCTTTTTCGGGGTAAAGCGCCACTTCCACTACCAGGAACAACGGCGCGATGTACGCGTCCTCACCCGCCGAAAAGCTGTGGACCATGAATTCGGCGCCCAGCCCCACAGTCTTCCCTAGCACGCTGATCTGCGTGTGGACCGGATAATCTTCCGGCTTGGGTTTATGCTCGGTTTGCCCGAAAACCGCAGATGCAAGGAGGAAAAAAGGAAGGTACCGCATGCCCCATGGTACCGCTCACACTACGGCATGCCCCATGGATTACCGCTGCACCTATTTCCTACAGGCCAACAGTCCCACCACTGCCCCCAACACAAACCCCGCCGCCACTGCCATCCCCAGATTCCGAGTGTCATGAAACCCCACGAAGCGTGTGCCCGATGGCGTCACTTCCAACGCGCCCGCAGGAGTCGCCGCCACCATGCCGCCGCCTCCCCCGCCCGACCCGTCCTGCTCCGACGCGCGCTTGCCGCCGCCACCGCCGAAGCTGTAGAACACCTTTGCCACCGGCAGCACCGTCCGCTCGCCCACCGTCACCGGCTCGCCATAGACGTTCTTCACCGAGGCGCTGCCGCCCAGCCGCTCGCCCAATTCTCGCAACAATGCTTGTGTGTCCATGCTTTTACTCCACCACACTTCGACCGCGGCGCGCGTCATGCTGTTAGGATGCTGACCGATCTCCGATTTGCCGTCCGCGGACTGCGCAAAGCGCCCGCGCTTTCGGCCGTGGCAATCGCCTCTCTGGCTCTCGGGATCGGCGCTAATGTCACGGTCTTCAGCGTTGCCCGCGAGATGATTCTCGACGACGTCAGCGCCGCGCAGCCCGATCGCCTGGCGCGCCTCGATGCCGTCGTCACCTATGCGCAGTGGCACGATCTTCGCCGTGCTGCAGTATTTCAGGACGTGGCCTTCCACGCCGGCCTGCACGATGCCATCTGGCAAAACGCGCAGCTCAACGAAATGATTTGGGGCATGGACACCAGCCCCAATTTCTTCGACGTGCTCGGCGTCCGCGCCGCAATCGGGCGGCTGTATACCGACCGCGACGAGTTCCAGGCCGTGGCCGTGGTGAGTTACGGCTTCTGGAGCAAACGCTTGCACGGCGGTGGGACACTCCTAATCAACGGCCGACTCTACACCGTGATCGGAGTGCTGCCTCGCGACTATCGCAGCGTGATGGGCCACGGCGTCGCACCCGAGATTTACGCGCCCGTTCGCACCGATGCGGGGCGCTGGGGAGTCTTCGGCCGCCTGCGCAACGGCATGACGCGCGGGCAGGCGCGGCAAGCGCTCGCAGCCGCCGTCCCTTCGCTCGGCATACCGGAGTTTACAAAGCAGCTCCCCGGCATCCGGCCCTTCAGCGGTTTCGCCGCCAATGCCGCGGCGCAAGGGGACGACCGTCGCATGTTCGTCTTCTTCGCCGTGCTCGCCGGCGTGGCTGCGCTTCTGGCCCTGATCGCGTGCTCCAACGTCGCCGGCCTGCTGCTGGCGCGCCGTATCAGCCGCCATCGCGAGATGGCCATCCGGCATGCGTTGGGGGCGAATCGATGGCAGCTCACACGACCGCTACTCGGTGAGGCAATCGTACTGGTGGCAGCGGGCGCCGCCGTCGGACTGGCGCTCGATGCCTGGTTGCGCAGTCGTCTCAGCGTGCTCCGCTGGCCCACCGCCTACAACATTCCCTTCGAGTTTCATTTCCAGAGCGATCGCGGCCTGCTGGCGTACGCCTTGCTCACCGCCCTGGTTGCGCTTGCCGTGTGCGTGCTGGGAACCGGAGGTCGGCGGCTTCAACCAGCCCACCGCCGTGTCCGCGATGGCTTCGTCGCCGTGCAGGTGGTGCTCTCCATGGTGCTGCTCACGCTGGGCGCTCTCTTCGCGCGCAGCTTCCTGCACGTGGCACGCGCAGATCCCGGCTTCGATGCCGCCCACACCCTGATCGCTGTGGCGCACCCCTTGCCGCGGGCCGACCGCGGCCGGGCGTGGCGCCAGCGCCTCATCGAAGCTGTGCGCAGAGTGCCTGGCGTGGAGGAAGTTACCTCGACAGACCTGCTGCCGTTGATGGGCGAAGTCCCCGCGGCGTTACTCCGCCGCGAGGGCGAAGCGGCCGATGCGGCCCACGAAGTCTACTCCTTGGCGGAAGGCGAGCGTTACTTCGCGACTCTACGCATCCCCATCCTGCGCGGCCGCGATTTCGAAGTAGGCGACCGCGACCGCCAGCCCATTCCAACCGTGATCAACCGCAGCCTGGCCCGCCAATACTTCGGCAACGCCGACCCCATCGGCGGGCGCCTGATCCGCGGTAGCGCCAGGCAAGACGTGCTGGAAATTGTGGGCGTCGCCGCCGATTCGAAGATGCGAACGCTCGGCGAATCGCCCGCGCCTGCCTTCTACACGCCCGACTTCAACGGCCAACTCCTGGTGCGCGTATCCGGCAATCCCGCGCAGTGGGTCGAACCCCTGCGCACCGCCATGGCCGCAGCCGACCCTACACCCGCCCTCGACATCCGCCCCATGCGCGACGCCGTAGCCGGAGCGCTCTTCCCAATCCAGGTAGCGGCGGCATTTGTCGGCTCGTTCAGCGGTATTGGACTGCTGCTGGCACTGGTGGGAGTCTACGGGTCGGTATCCTATGCCGTCAGCCGCAGAACGCGAGAAATGGGAATCCGCTCGGCACTCGGCGCCACCAGAGCGCGAATCGTCTGGACAGCGCTACGGGAAGCCGCCATAGTTCTCGCGGCAGGCTCGCTGCTAGGCCTGCTCTTCGCGCTGGTGGCCGTCCGCCCCCTGGCAGATCTCGTGCCCGACGGAGTCGACCCAAACGATCCCAAACTATTCGCCACGGTCCTGGGGGCTCTCCTAGTCACTGGCCTGTCCGCAGCCGCAATCCCCGCCACCAGAGCCGCTACCATCGATCCGTCCACCGCACTAAGGGAAGACTAAAGCCGCCCGAAACTGGTGGCGCATGCTCTCAGCGTGCCGCGTCCCGACTCCTCGGGACGCTTGCGTGTCCCCAGGACTGTGACCTACGCCTCGACCGGAGTGACGGGATCCATGTATCGCCAGCAGAGATTCCCCAACAAATAAATCGCCGCCGACACATAAAACGTCAAGTTCCAATTATGATTCGTCCAGTAAAGCACGTACCCGATGAACAAAGGAGTCAAAGCCCCGCCGATGTTCCCCGTCATGTTCATCGCGCCCGAAACCGTCCCGGCATATTTGCCGCCGATATCCATCGCGGCTCCCCAGGCGCCCGGCATCACCAGATCGTTGCAGAAACTCGCCATCCCAATGGACAGAATCGCTAGCGTGACATCGCCAATCTGCGTGGAAAGCAGCAGAAACGCCGCAGCCCCCGTAAATCCGATATACGCCATGATCCGCCTGGTCACCGCTACACTCCCATTCCTCCGCACCAGCCGCGTGTTGATAAACACGCTGATGGGATTTCCTAAACCGCCCATGAATAGCGGCAGCACACCATACCAGGCGCTCGAGCTCATCTCCAAATGGCGGCCCTCGCGAAGGTAAGTGGGCAGCCATGTGATATAGAAATACCAGGGATACGACAGACAGAAGTACTGCCAGCACAGCATCCACACGCTCCGCGATGCCAGCAGTTTCCCCCACGGCACGTCGCCGTGGCCGGAGGCGAGCTTGGAGCTCTCGTGCAGCAGTTGCCTCTCGCCCATATTGAGCGCGGGATTCTCGAGCGGATCGTCGCGATACCACCAGTAGAAGACTACGCCCCAAAGCACGCCGAGCGAGCCGAACAGTTCGAAGGAGTGACGCCATCCCACGTGACGCATCACCATAGCCACCAGCGGAGGCGTGAAGGCCCCGCCCCAACGGGCACTCAGCCACACAATGCCCTGCGCGCGAACCCGTTCCCGTGGAGGCAGCCAGGTGGTGAATGCCTTCGTGATGTTCGGAAAGCAGCCCGCTTCGCCCGCGCCAAAGAGAAACCGCGTGACCAGCAGGGAACCGAAATTCCAGGCCCATCCGGTGGCGGCCGTGAAGAACGACCACCAGAACACAATCCGCATCAGGACCTTGCGCGGCCCCATCCAGTCGCCCAAATAGCCGCCGGGCATTTCGAACAGCGCGTAGGCGATGCCGAACGCGAATAGCGCCCAGCCCATCTGGCGCGAATCCAAATGCAGATCGCGGCTGATGTCGGTGGCCGCAAAACCGATGGACACGCGATCGATATAGGTGACGATGGCGAGCGTAACCGCAAACACAATCACCCAATAACGGACTCGTGTGGGGCGCTCACTGGGGGCCAGGTGTGGAGCCATTAGTCTCGCATCAGAACATTATTTGGCAAGCAAAAGCAAATCGTAATCTTACTTGATCCAGAAGTGATACACCAGCGCGCCCACTCCAACGGTGCCGAACGCAGTGAAAGACGCGATCGGATTCGACACCACTCCATACCCCATCATGCACGCGCCCACCAGAATGTAGAGCCCAGGAATCAGCGGATAGGCGAAGTCCACCGCTCGGAGCCGCTGCCACCCCGGCCGCTTGCGCCGGAAGATCAGCAGCGACCCCACCGAGAGCACCGTGAACAACGTGAGGCTCATCCCGATGTAGATGACCAGGTCGGGGAACGGTGTGATCGTCATCACCATGGCGCACAATCCCTGGCTCAGAATCGCCACCACCGGTGTGTGCCATCGCGGATGCACCTTGGCCGCCGCGCTGAAGAACGCGCGATTCTTGGCCATCGCATAATACACGCGCGGTCCGATGGTGACCATCGCGTTCACAGTAGACGTGATCGAGATTGCCATCAGCGCCGCGAAGGCGCCTGCCACTCCCGGTCCGAACAGGTTCGATGCCGCCAGCGAGCCCACTGCGATCACGTTCTTCATGTCCTCCAGCCGCGTGGAGTAGACCAGCACAAGGTTGAGTCCCAGATAGAGCACCGCCACGATCGCGGTGCCGGCCGCCAGCGCCGCCGGCAGCGTTCGCTCCGGACGCCGGACTTCCTCCGCGACGTACGTGGCAGCGTTCCAACCGCTATACGCCACCATCACCCACAACAGGCTCACTACGAATTGCGTGGGCAGCGTCAGCGTGGAAGTGCGCACGGCGTTCTCGGAAAAGTGCGACCAGCTACCCGTCCCGGCAGCAAAACCCAGCAGCACGAAACCCGCGATCACGATCAGCTTGGTGGACGTCAGTACGTTCTGCACCTTCGCCGTTCGGCCCACGCCCATGCAGTTCAGGATGGTGAACCCCGCGATCAGCAGCGATGCCATCATCTGGCCACGCCCAAGCCGCAACTGAAACGCGCCCGACCCGATCACCAGCGAGGCATTCGCCTGTTTCAGGCCGGGGAAGAAATAACCCAGATAGTCGGAGAACGCCAGCGCCGCGGCCGCGATGGGCGCAGAGAAACCGGCGAAGAACGAGACCCACCCGGTCATGAAGCCCCATTCGGGGCCGAAGGCGTGCGTGAGATAAACGTACTCGCCGCCCGAGCTCGGAAAGTTGACGCCCAGTTCGGAGTAGCTCAGGGCGCCGGCCAGCGCGAACACCGCGCCCACCGCCCAGCATTCCAACAGCACACTGGGGCGGCCCAACTGCCCGGCCATATAGCCGGTGTAGGCGAAGATGCCGGTCCCCACCATGTTGGAGATCACCAGCGCTGTAGCGCTGAAGAATCCCAACTGGCGCAGCAGACCCGGAGCGTTGGGCTTGGATGCCTGCATTTGCAAATTCGGCATGCGGACCGTTGTGTCCATTGTATGTCAGCCCGGCGCGGTCTTTACCAAATGTGCGGGATCAATCCCTTCACTTCGCGCCGGTAGCGTTCATACTCATCCCCGAACTGCTGCAGCATCAGCAGCTCTTCCTGAGCGGCCTTGTGATGCCACGCCAGGAGCAGCAGCGGCACTCCCAGCAGTGCGCCTACTTCGCCGATCGCGATCGCCGTGCCTGCCAGCGCCAGCGCCAAGCCCGCGTAAATCGGATGGCGCACAATAGCGTATGGTCCTCCGCGCATGAGTTGATGATCCTGTTTTATGGTGACGCCGCTGCTCCAGTTTCGCCCGATGTAGTAGCGCGCCCACACGGCAAAGGCCGCGCCCGCCACTTCAATCGCGAAGCCGATCCATCTCAGCGCAGCCCAGTCCGGCTCGAATCGCCAAGCCAGCACCCCGCGCCGAAGGGCCGTGTTGAACGACAATTCGAAGGAGCCAATCAGCGCCAATAGCTCCAGCCACCGATAGGCGCCACCCTGCCTCCGTACGGTCCGCTTCGACGTGAAGGCCGATACCGCCCAGATGGCCCACAGCACCATCCACGGAGTAAGAAGCGCGGGCTTCAATGAGCGTTGCGGTAAACCTTGCCGCCCTTCATCACGAACACTACGCGGCGAACCGTGGTGATGTCGTCGAGCGGGTTACCTTCCACCGCCACCAGGTCGGCCTGCATGCCCTCGGCAATCGCCCCGATCTGACTGGCCAGCCCCAGCGAGTCCGCTGCCACCGACGTCCCGCTCATCAGCGCGTCCATCGGCTTCTCGCCCCCATCCTTCACGCGATAGATGAACTCCTCGGCGTTATGCCCGTGCGCGCCCGCTACCGCGTCGGTCCCCAGCACGATCTTTACGTGGTGCGCGCGGGCCCGCCGGATCACGTCGGCCACCAGCGGCAAGCCCTTCTCCATGGCCGCGAAACCCTCGTCGTTGTAATTGCCGATCCCGAGGAACTTCGGCTTGTTATCCAGGTAGTTGTGCAGCACCAGGAAATTGGGGTCGAAGAATGTGCCGTGGTCCATCATGAGCTGCAGCGTCTTGTCGTCCAGAAACGTGCCATGCTCAATCGACGTGCAGCCGGCCATCACCGATGCCGTCGCGCCATCCGACGAATGCGCGTGCACTACCGATCGCAGCCCTACCGCCTTCGCCTCTCCGCAAGCCGCGTCGATCTGCTCCTTCGTCATCGTCATCTTGCCGCCGTCGCGAATGCTGGCGGTAGCGAACAGCTTCACCACGTCGGCGCCGTCTTCCTTTAGCTTGCGAACCAGCTCGCGGATCTGCTCCGGAGTGCCGCTGTTTTCCGAGATGGGCCGCAGCGCCGTCAGCACTCGCGGACCGGGCAGCGCGCCTCTCTCGGTCATATAGCGGAGGTCCGCATCGATAGGCTGGCCCAGGCTCTGAATGGTGGTGAAGCCGCCCATCAACGTGGCGTAGGCGTTCGCGGCCGCGAACAAAGCGGCCTGCGCAGGCGTGGACTTCGCCCCGCGCCCACCCTGCTCCAGCCGGTCTTCTTTATTGAAATACCAGCCGGGATGCGTGTGAGTGTCGATCCAGCCCGGGGTGACGGTCAAGCCGCTGAGATCGATATTGGGCTTGTGAGTGGCCGCGCCCACGTGCGTAATGCGGCCGCCCTCCACTGTGATCTCCTGATTGCGGAGCACCCGCCCCTTCCCATCGATCAGCGTCGTTGTCTTAATAATGACGGGCTGCGCAATGGCGGCCCAAGAGCACAAAAGCAAAATTGAAATTCGATTCATCGGAGTGATCCGTTTGAAGATGTTCGCGTGGGGCGGACTTCAGTCTGCGGCGGACTTGAGTCCGCCACCGGCCGCGCAGGCTCAAACCTGCCCCACTCCCTTTCGCACTAATCCAAGCGGCCGAAGACCTAGCCACCGAACCGCCCGCCCTGGCGAACTGGAGGCGGAGGCGCCCCCGTAGTCTTCAGCGGCGCCACGCCGCTCCCGGTCACGGCATTGTTATACGCCGGAACATCCTTATCCATTACGCTCTTGTATTCCGTCTGCACCGCCCCAAGCTGCCTCTCCAGTTCCAGCACCAGCCCCACTGACGTCTCCGTGGGACCGTAGTCCGCCGACCCGGCCACATCGCCCGCGCCCGTTCCGATCTCGCCGTTCAGCCAAATTAAATTCAGGTAAATCTTGTACGCGGTCTGGAAATACTTATCGTCGCTGAGCGCCTCCGCCCGCGAGATGATCTTGAACTCCACATCCTGCAGCTTCTGATCGATGGCGTCCATCTGCTTCAACACCGCTGCCTTGCCCTGGTTGGCCTTCTTCTCGTCTTCCAGTTGCTTGCGCATCCACTCGATCTGGTTCGTCATATCGGCGGCGGTCGTGATGTCGTCGCGCACTTTGAGTTGCAGCTTCACAGACGCTTCGATATCCGCCGGCTTGCCGTGGCTATCGGGCGGCAGCACAATCTCAAACGGCTGGGAAAGCGTTTGCCCGTCCACGTTCATCCGCAGCGTGTATTTCCCCGGCCCCGCAATCGGTCCCACCTCGGCCTGCGCCAGGCCCCAATGCGTAATAGAGCGCGTGTCCTGCTGCTGCCCGTTGGGATTGAAGCGCGGCTCTTCCCAAATGTGCGGATTCTCCGGGGGCGTGGTCCGCAGCGCCACCGTGCGCGGCCCCTCGTAATGCAGATCCCAGCTCGTGCGATTGAGCCCCGCATGCGCGCCATTGATCGCCGGCAGTTTGCGCACCACCGTTCCCTTCGCGTCCAGCACTTCCGCCTGAATCGACCCCTTCGGCGCAGCCTTCAGCACGTAGCTGATCTGCGCGCGTCCTCCCCGCACATCGCGGACGGCGGCGCGCGGAGCCACCAGGTGCGCGGCCTCGCTGAACGTCGGCTCCATCACGCCCTGTTCCAGCGGCGTAATGTCGCTCATGATGAAGATGCCGCGGCCGTAAGTGGAAACCACCACGTCGTGCGACTCCTTCTGCGCCACAATCCACGTCACCGGCGCGGCAGGCAGTCCATCCTTAAACTGCTTCCAGTTCGCGCCATCGTCCATCGAGTAGTAGAACGCATTACCCGTGCCGGCGAATAACATGCCCTTCTTATTCGGATTCTCGGCAATCACCCTCGCATAAGCCAGCGGCCCCGTCGGCAGGTTACCCGTAATCTTCGTCCACGTCTTGCCGAAGTCCGTGGTCTTATACAGCCACGGGTCGCGATTGTCCATCATGTGGAAATCCACCGCGATGTACGCTGTCCCCGCGTCGAAGTGCGAAGGCTCGATCTTCGACACCACGCCCCACGCCGGCAGACCGGTGATGTTGGCGGTCACGTCCGTCCACGTCGGCTTCGCCGCATTCGCATTGCGCGTGTACCACACCTTGCCGTCATTCGTGCCGGCCCATACCAGACCCTTCTGCGCTTCCGAAGGCGCAATCGAAAACACCACTTCGCCGTAGAACTGGCCCAGGTTGTCGCCCACAATACCGCCCGAAGAGATCACGCGGCTGGGGTCGCGAGTCGAAAGGTCTTCGCTGATTTCGCTCCAGCTCATGCCGCCGTTGGTGGTGCGAAAAACCAACTGGCAGCCGAAATAAACGCTGTTGTGATCGAACGGATCGATCGCCATCGGCGCAGTCCAGTGGCATCGATACTTGGTCTGGTTGGGCGCCGAATCGAGCGTGTGGAAGTACGGGCTCACCGACCGAGCCAACTTGCTCTTCGCGTCGTATCGCGTCACTTCGTCGCCGTAGCACGACGCCCAAACGATATCCGTATTCGTCAGATCGGGAAGCGTGAAGCCCGACTCGCAACCGCCCAGGTTGTGCTCCCATGTGCCGCCCGCGCCACCGCGTCCGCCGCCGAAACCTCCACCGCCGCGCCCGCCCGCCGCCGCATCCATGCCCGGCACATTCGGCCCGGATTCCACCACGTTGCTGGCGCCGCGCATCGTGCCATCGTCCTGCATGTTGCTGTAAACCTTGTAAGGCACATCGTTGTCCGCGGCCACGTGATACATCTGCCCGATGGGCAGCGTCAGCCGCATGGAGCTGCGCCCGTGATCGAGCGTGTACCACATGCCGCCATCGTGTGTCACGCAGATGCGGTCGGCATTAGTCGGGTCGAACCAGATGTCATGTGTGTCGCCGCCCCAATTCACGCTGCGGAAGCTCTTGCCGCCATCGGTGGATTGCCAGAACGCGCTGTCCGCCACCAGAACCTCATCGGGGTTCGATGGCGAAACTCCCAGGCGAATGTAATATCCGGCGCGGCCCACCAGCTCTCGCTGCCAGCTTCCGTGCGCCCAGTTCTCGCCGCCATCGTCCGAGCGCCAGACCGATCCCTGATCGGCCGTCTGAATCAGCGCATAGATACGCTTCGAATTCGAAGGCGCAATGGCCACGTCGATCTTGCCCACCGGAGAATTCGGCATCCCGTGGCCCTCGATCTTTTTCCACGTATTGCCGCCGTCATGCGTAATGTGGACGCCGCTCGAAGGCCCGCCGCTGAACATCGCATAGGTGTGCATCACCACTTGCCACATGCCCGCCAGCAGCGTGTTCGGGTCGTGAACGTCGAGCGTCAGGCCCGAGCACCCGGTGTCGGGGTCCACGAACAGGATGCGGTCCCAGTTCTTGCCGCCGTCCTTCGTGCGGAATACCCCACGCTCCTGCTGCGGTCCCGTCGCCCGCCCCACCGCACAGGCGTACACGATATCGGGATTCGTGGGATGCACAATGATGCGCCCGATGCGGCCCGTCTCGGCCAGCCCCATGTTTTGCCACGTCTGTCCGGAGTCGGTGGACTTGTAAATTCCGTTGCCCATCATGTCGCTGTCGCGGATCACCCAAGCCTCGCCCGTTCCCGCCCAAACAGTCTTGTGGTCCGACGGCGCCACGGCCAGGGCGCCAATCGCCTGCGCGCTCTGCGAATCGAAAATGGGCGACCATCGCGCGCCGCTATCGGTAGTTTTCCAAACGCCGCCCGACGCCGCGCCCACATAATAGGTCGTGTTGTCGCCCGGCACCCCTGCCACCGCGGCAATGCGATTGCCCACGGCTGGTCCCATGAAACGGAACTGCAAGCCCTCCGGCACTGCCGGGCCTCCAAAGCCGCGGCGTTGCGCGCCTGCCGGCGAAATGGCCAGAATAGCCAGCGAAAGAGCGTAAATGTAACGCATGTGTCTTCTCATCGGATAGGCTTGCAGTTTATAAGATTGAGCGATTTTGGTCAATCGCAGAGGCCCTTGCGCCAGCCCGTTCGTAGTGTATGATGTCTCAATGCGTTTACTCATTGCGACCCTGGTTTGCCTGCTTCCACTCGTAGCTCAAGACGCCCCCCCGGGAGGCGGCCAGAAGAAAGGCGGCGGCGGACCGCCGAAAAACCTGAAGGTTCTGAAGCCGGAGGAAGTCAGGCCCGTGATGGGCGCCATGCGCGCCTCGTTGGGCGTGAATTGCACCTACTGCCACGTGATGCCGGATGCCGCCAGTGACGAGAATCCCAAAAAGGGGATCGCGCGCATGATGATAACGATGGTTCACGACATCAACGCCAAGTTCCCCGCCGATGCCAAGGTGCACGTCACCTGCTACACCTGCCATCGCGGAGCCGTATTGCCGCTGGAAGCCGCGCCGCCGGCCCAGTAGCGTAATCTGTGTCTGGCCGCACTCATGCCGGCAAGCGCTCCGTCCAGTGCGCGCGTTGCGCATTGAACCTGCTCTTTGCGGCATGCTGCGTGTTCGCCCAGCGGCCGGGGTTCAGTGAATTTGAAGTCGCCAGCATCAAACCGACACCTTCCGATTGGCACGGCGGCAGATGGATTCGGATGCAAAGCGTCCACCAGTTTGCCGCCCGCAATCATACTCTCAAAACTCTCCTCGCCGCGGCGTTCAATGTAAGTCCTCAAGCCATCTCAGGCGGCCCTTCATGGGTGGATTCCGACCGTTACGACATTCTCGCCAAGACTCCCGGCGAAGCGCTGCCCAACCTCAATGAGCAGATGGCGATGCTGCGAAAGCTCCTCACCGACAGGTTCACCCTCACCTTTCATCGCGAACCGAGGGAGCTGCCGATCTTCGCCCTCACCATCGCGAAGGCCGGATCGAAACTGAAGGAAGGCACGGTCTCTCCCGATGGGTCTCCCGAAGGTCCGCCGCCGCTGATTTTTGTGGTCGCGCCGGATCTCATCCGATTACCCGGACGCAGCGCGACTATCGCCGAACTGGCGTCCGTCATGCAAAGAGTCGCGCTGGACAGGCCCGTGGTCGATCGAACCGGCCTGTCGGCCAGATACGATTTCGATCTCGAGTGGACCCCCGATGAGACCCAATTCGGCGGCGCCTTTCCCGGCTCTACCGACGCCTCAGTCAAGCCCGGCCTTTTCGCGGCAATCCAACAGCAGCTCGGCTTGAGATTGGAGGCCACGAAAGGTCCCGTGGATGTCCTGGTCATCGACCACGTCGAGCACCCCTCAGCTAACTAATCCCGCCGGAGTTAATGATGAAACTTTCACTTTCATCGTGCTCTTTGCGAGTTCTGCAAGGTTTCAGATCGATTCTTGCGACCGGAGAATTAGCCGTTTTCGCCAGTCTCAACGCCGTTCCAAAACCACAGCTCCAATCGGCGGCAAGTTCAAGATCTGTCCCCTGACGATCTGCGCATCGTAGCCCCCATTCGTATGTTCCTTCTCGAACTCTACTTGGAACACCGGCCACGATGAATTGAAGATCTCCTTATAAGCCGACCCGGCCGGCAACCCGAGCCACGAACTGTCCTGCCGCGAATTCGCCGTCCCAAACGTGACCACCGTAAACAGCCCGTACCCGCACGTAAACGCAACCGTCCGATTCCCTGTCGCCACCACTTGATAGTTCGATTCGCCCTGCAAGCCCTTCACCCGATCGTTTCGTAAACCCATCAGCTGCCGGAACCACGCCAGTACTCGCGTCTGATCGGTGGCCTTCGACGGCGGCAAATCGTGGACCTGTGGATCGATCCACTGATTATTGTTGTCGAACGAGAAGGCCACCGTCTCCCCCACCTCTTGTCCCATGAACAGCATCGGAATGCCGTTCGTGAGCAGCGTGAGTGTCCCCAATGCCTTAGCCATCTGATAGCCTTGGCCAGCCGGCGGCCGCGCTGCAATCCGGACGCTCAGGCTATCCTGCCCGCTCACCATATCGTGCGACTCGCCAAAGCGCGTGGCCTGAAAAAACGGCCTACCCCAATACTGCGGCTTGTCCATCTCCGCCTTCAGCGGCGCCGCGTCGTCCCAGCCTGCGTGCCTGCTGTCGTAACTGGCGTCCCGTATCCTGAACACCTCATCGATTCCCCACTGCCCATCCAGCACACCCGTCGCCGGATTGGAAATGTCCCAAGGATTCGTCGCCGAATTCTCCGCCACGCAGTACGGCCATCCCTTACCCTCCGCCGACGCCGCCGCCCGCAGGGAACTGCGGATCATCGCCAGAAACTCCCAGCCGCCCACGCACTCGGTGACAATAGTCCGCGTGTCGTCGAAACGGAAACCGTCGAGTTGGAACGTCCGCAGCAAATACACCGACGCCTGCCGGAAATACTCGCCCACCATCGGATGCCCGCAGTTCATCCGGTCGCCGGCGTAATCGCCATTGCGATAAACATCCGGCGCAATGCTCATCAGTGACGATCCCAGTGAATGGTTGTAAACCACATCCATCAGCACCGCACGCCCATTCGCATGAGCCGCATTGACGAAGCGGGCCAACCCCGGCGCGCCACCGTAAAACCCGTCAATCGCAAAGTAATACGAGGGGTCGTAACCCCAGGAGACTGCCGAGCTGAATTCGTTTACCGGCATCAGGCCGAAAGCCGTCACCGGTAGCTGGCGTAAATATCCAGGCTGGCCTAGCCGGCTGGTGGCTTTCATTTCATCTACCAGCAGATCGAACGGTCGGAGCGTGCCGGGTTTCAGATTTGTAAATCGCCGCGCGTGGATTTCATAGACCAGCAATTCCTGCCAGCCCATGGTTTGCCACGGCGCCGCCCGCACCGCTGCGCTGACCGCCGCCACGTCCAGAACCACCGACCACGACGTGGAAGAGTCGCGCGGGTCTTCGCCAAAAGCCGTCTTCAAGCTGCCGCCGTCCTGAACGGCGCGCGCCGCCGGGTCAATCACCTCCACGTTGTCGTTCAATAGAAATCGGTACCGCGTGCCCGGTGGCGCCTGGCTCGAGGGCACACTGCACCACCAGTAAAACGTGTCGTTCGTCAACACCATCGGGACTTCGCGCCGTGTGGGACCGGCGGGCGCCGTCTCATTC
Organism: uncultured Solibacteraceae bacterium; assembly: GCA_963815475.1. GTDB lineage: Bacteria > Acidobacteriota > Terriglobia > Bryobacterales > Bryobacteraceae > Sulfopaludibacter. The sequence continues at coordinate 8,010,738 of CAWFHD010000003.1, forward strand.
ACCAAAATCAAAGTGGCAAAGACCGCGTGCGGCGCATGCACCACAAAGTACATCTCTCCGTTGGACAACGTGGCGCCATGCGGCATCTCCCGATCCGCGAAAATTCGGGTGCCAACCACCCCATCGCCGAATACCGCGCGCATCAACGCCTTGCGATCGGCCACATCCGCGAATGCCGTGCCGCCGCGCGCGCACATCCCAAACACGCCCTCGGTGGTGTGCCACAGCAGCGCGTCCGCCGATGCAACGAAGTACCGGCTGGTGTCGATCCACGCGTAAGGCTTCGGTTCGGTTCCCGAGACAGGCAGCAGATCGATGGCCGTGGTCGTGTCTAGGGCCAGACTCGCGCTCGCGGCCCAGGTGCCATCGGCCTGCAGCACCGCCGGCGCCGTTTGGTAAGCGGGACCGTTGCCGATGGAAACCTGAACCGCCACACCGCCGCTGAAGCTCGACGCTGCTTGCGGCCGAATGGAGATCGGAGTCGATGCGATCGCAGGAAATTCACTCACCCAGCCCCCTGCCCCCAAAGCAAATCGCGATACGCTGTCCAGCGCCGTCGGGTCGGCGGGAAAGGGCCGTTGGATCGCCGGACTCTCCACGCCTTGTTGGCTGGTCACGGCATAACTGGCTTCGGGATAAATCGAAACGCTATAAGTGCCCACGTTGAACAGCGCGCTGGCGCTGTAGGGTCGCACCGAGGAGGAAGGCACGCCAAACGATGCGCCCTCCACCAGATCGGTCAGAGCCAATGCGGGCGGGCTCGCGAGCTTCGCGCTGTACATCACCTCCAGTGCCACCGGCGTAAGGGCAAGAGGCTGGCTGCGCACATCGCACTGGCCGCTCTTCAACCAGAGAGCAGAGCCATCGCCAGGGCGCCACACACGATTGCTGCTATCCGGCTCCCACACGTTCGTCCGCGTCAACTTGAGATGAAAACCCGCAGTCATCCAGCTCAACAAGGGCGCTTGAAACGTGGATATGCCCTTCCCGTCGTCCCTCGAAGTCTCAGCGAAGTATGTCGAGGAAGCACTCGGATCGTAAGGATTCCAGCAGTAGACCTGTCCTCCCCGGAAGGCGCTCTGCGTGAGAACCTGAATCGTCAAAACATCGCCGGTTCGAAAAACCGCTCCGGCCGGAGAAGGATTCCCGTAAAGCAGCCGCGGCGACGAATCGAACGCCCAGACTTCGATGGCCGTGGGGTAAATCAGTCGTCGCACAAACGAATCGGCTTCCCAATTCACCTGCCCCGTCGCCGGCGCTGTCGAATGAAACTTGAATTGCAGTTTGCGAGGATCGGGAACGTCGGGCAACTCGAAATCCACCCCCCCGCCAGCCGCGGTCCCGGTCGAGTCCCAGACTCTATTCCCGTCCCAAGCGGCTTGCCACACCCGCATGTTCCAAACCAGGCCTGCATCCACAGGCCTGAAGTGCACCACGATTCCCATGAAAAGACTGTAGCGCAGGCTATCGAAGACCGTATCGGGAACATCCGCTGAAGCCCAACAATTACGCAGTTCCGGCTAATTTTCCGTCGGCTCTGCGGCGTCTCCCGGCCATCAGGTAGATGTTTGCCCGGGGCTCAAAGAGAGGATCGGCCGAGGCCTCGATGCCGTCTACTCGCGGGATGGGGTCGAAGATAATTTGCTGCTGCTCGCGCGCGTTGTTCGGCAGGACCCCCGTCAACCGGATTTCGCCGAATGCGACCTGCGGTCGATTCTCAGGCCACCGGATGGTGGCGTTGTCCACGGTATCGCCATCTTCAGCCAACTGCACCACAATGCGAAAGGTGACCGGCCCCTTCGCGAACCGTTGTTCGATTTCGTCGAAGAGGAAGTTTGGCGTCTGCTTCGCCGCGCCCGCCTCATCCAGATATTGACCGCCTGCTTCCGGCAGCACTCGATAGCGGCCGTACCGGCTCACGCCCTGTGTGTTGGTGAATTTGAACGCAGACACCGCGAAAAACGACTCTGTGGCGAAGCTGGTCGGGATCGGCTTGGGAGTCGTCACGAAAGTCAGGGCCGCTGGATGTGCGCCCAGGTACTGCTCAATGGCATTCGGATGCGGCCCCGCCGGATCGGTGGCAATCAACGCGTTGAGGAACTCCAGAAAATCTTCCGCGGTGCGCGCTGGAAAAGCGTCCACCGAATGCGCCACGATGTCGGTATGAACATGCTCGCCAAGCTGGAAGCGGATCGCGCAACCGCGAGGGCTCGCATTCTGTGCGTCATTGTCGGAAACAGTCGGAATTCCCGCGAAGTCTGAGAACCGTACCGTCACGGGCGTGGAATTTGCCGCGATGTGTGGCGCGCGCGTCAGCGAAGAGGCTTCCGGCGAGGGCGTGAAACGGCCTGCCAACAGAATACCCTTCGCATGTGCGGGCCTAAATCCCGGATGAATGCCTCCATCCGCTTTCTCGAATCCTTTAAGCACGTCGCGGCTCAGGGCCAGTAGTTTTTCGTCTGAAGACAAGGGCATGATTTGCTCTCCGTTCCACCAATTCTACCTTCGGCAAGCCACAAACATGTGAAAAGTTCGCTTCAGAACATGTGATCGCGCGCACCGTTGGATCGTCAACGATGCCCGTGATTCGGCACGCTCAAGTTGCCACCACGAGGCCGCCTGCGGCCCGAATGACTTCGCCGCTAATCCAGGCTGAATCGTCCGATGCCAGGAATACTGCCAGCGGCGCAATATCTGTAACACGACCGAGCCGGCCAAGCGGTGTCTTGTTCGCCAGCGCAGCGCCGGCGCCCTCATCGAAAGTCCCCGCAGCGATATTGCCTTCGGTCTCCGTATGACCGGGCGCGATCGCGTTGACGCGGATCTTGAGCGGCGCTAGTTCGAGGGCCAACCCCTTGGTCAACGTCTCGATGGCCCCCTTCGTGGATGCGTATAGCAAAGCTCCAGGCACAGGATGGGAGCCGACGATGGAGCTGAGATTGATGATGCTCCCGCCCTTGTCGCCGAACCGCTTGATCGCCTGCTGCACCATCAGAATCACTCCGAGCACGTTGATGTTGTAGTGAAGGTGGAAGCTCTCCTCGGTGATCTCCCCGACCGCGCCGAAGCGGAAAACCCCGGCGTTGTTGACCAAAACGTCGAGCCTCCCGAAGGCCGTGTCCACCTCTTTGAATAACCGCGCAACCTCCGCGGCCTTGGACACATCGCCACCGACCGCGATCGCTTGACCTCCGCCATCGATGATCGCTTGAGCAACGCGCTCCGCGCCCGCCCTGTCGGACGAGTAATTCACTGCCACCCGCGCGCCCGCGGCGGCAAGCGCCGCTGCAATTCCGCTGCCGATGCCCTTGGAAGCGCCGGTCACAATCGCAACCCTGCCAGTCAAATCGCTCATGTCCACCATTGTCCTTCCGTGAAACGAAACGTCTGGTGCCGCATCGTACAACGAGCAAGACTGTTCCGCACTACGTTCGTGTCGAGCTTCCTCAAATCAAGGCAAGCTTACAAGAGGAGGACCAGCTACTATGAGTGAAATTGAACGCTTCGATGTCCTTGTCTTCGGCAGCGGCGCAGGAGGTAAACTCACTGCCTGGGTCAGCGCGAAGGAAGGTCTGCGGACCGCGGTCGTGGAACGCGGCCTGGTCGGTGGAGCATGCCCGAATATCGCCTGCCTGCCCACCAAAAACGTCGTCCACAGTGCCAAGGTCGCCGACTTCGTCCGTCACGACCGCGATTTCGGTAGCGGCACTGCGCCCGCCTCGGTCGATATTGCCGAGGTGAGGGCTCGCAAACGGCAGATGGTCGATGGGCTCGTCAGCATGCACCTCGATAAGTACAAGGAGAGCGGCGCCGAGTTAGTCTTTGGCGAGGGCCGCTTCGTCGCGCCCAGCACCATTGAAGTCCGACTGAAGAACGGCGGCATCCGCACCCTGCACGGCGACCGCGTGTTCCTCAACCTGGGCACTCATGCGGCCGTCCCGGACATCCCCGGCCTTCGCGCCGCCGAACCGCTCACGCACGTAGAAGCACTCGAGCTCGATCGCCTCCCGAGCCATCTGCTCGTCCTCGGCGGCGGCTACGTCGGGCTGGAATTCGCGCAGGCTTACGCCCGTTTCGGAAGCCGTGTCACCGTTCTGGAGCGGGGCCCTCAGATGCTTCCTCGCGAGGACAAAGATGTCGCCGAGGCCCTTCTCGACTTTCTGCGCCTCGATGGCATAGATGTTCGTTTGAACGTCGAGGTCAAGCAAGTAGAAGGCACGTCCGGGGGTTCCGTGCGCATGACCCTTGCTAACTCCACGGGAACCTCCATTCTGGAAGGGAGTGACATCCTTGTCGCCGTTGGCCGGATTCCCAATACGCAGAACGTCGGTCTGGAAAAAACCGGGGTGTCCGTGGACTCGCGTGGATACATTAAGGTGAACGAGCGCCTCGAAACGACCGCGCCTGGCATCTGGGCTCTGGGCGAATGCGCGGGCAGCCCTCAGTTCACACACGTCTCTGAGGACGACTTCCGCATTGTCCAGACTAACCTTCACGGTGGCTCCAGAAACACGCGCGATCGACTGATACCGTTCTGTCTTTTCACGGATCCGGAAATCGCGCGAGTCGGACTCAACGAAAACGAAGCTGTGGCGGAGGGCCGCCCATACCGCGTAGCGAAGCTGCCCATGCAAGCAGTGCTTCGCGCCTGTACGCTCTCGGAAACGCGCGGTTTCATGAAAGCGCTCGTCAGCCACAACAGCGATGAAATCCTCGGCTTCACTGCAGTAGGACCACACGCCGGAGAGGTCCTGGCGGTGGTCCAGACCGCCATGATGGGGAAGCTGCCTTATACCGTGCTGCGCGATGCTGTGTTCACGCACCCCACCATGGCTGAAGGCCTGGGTCCGCTCTTCGGCGAAGTGCCGGCCCGCACCCAAACTGGTGGGGGTGCCGGTTCTGCTGCATGAGTTCGAAGGAGTTCCTTACCGGGACACGGTCACCTTCATCCCATAGGGCGCCACATACTTCGAGCCCCCCACGTTCTTAGTCGGAGCAGCCAGCAACACCACCGACTTGCCACGCAACGCGTCCAAGACCGTGAGCACCTTCTGAAACGGCGCCTGTGAGTCGGCCTTTACATACACGGTCGCCGCACTCAGGTTACTGAGTGCAACGGGCTCGGTGGGTTCCACGCCAACAAACAGTTTCCCGTCAGCTGTGATGGCTACAACGGTTGCATCTTGTGCATCGGCCGCGCGCATCTCTACTGCATGATCCGCCACGGGCATGTGAACCGAAACGCCCTTTCGCAGTGCGGGCTGCGCGGATTCCTGAGCGCCCACTGCAAACATCAGGATCGATCCAACTAAACAGGCCTCAATCAACGATTTCATCGCGTAGACTCCTTTCGGCATTGCCGTCGTCCTGGGATACGCCGGTCAGCATGGCGCGTCTCATATTCTCTATAGTCGACGCTGCCCCGACTTTATAACGGTGTTCAACTCTCCTCTTGTAAGGGCGAACCATTTGATCTACTATATAGAACAAATGCCTCCCGTTTACCTCGGCGAGTTCGAACAGATTGTCCTCCTCGCGGTTTTACGCTTGGGCGAGAAGGCGTATGGCGTGCCTATTCGCGCTGAAATCGAACATCGCGCCGGGCGCAAAGTGACCGTAGGCGCGCTCTACGCCACGCTCGACCGATTGGAAGCCAAGGGCCTCGTCTATTCCTGGTTCGCCGACCCGACGGCGCAGCGCGGAGGCCGCTCCAAGCGTTACTTCAAGCTCCAGTCGGCGGGCGTGGAAGCACTCTCCGGATCGAAAGCTGTATTCGACCGCATGTGGGAGGGGCTCAATGTCTGACCCCCCGAAGCTCGCCGAGTGGCTGCTTCGACGCCTCGTGGGCGGGCGCGATGCCGACGCAGTCGCCGGCGATCTGCGCGAAACATTCGAACTCCGCGGCGGCGGCCGGCTCTGGTATTGGTGGCAGGCGCTCAGTTGCATGGCGGTGCGTATTTCGCTCTATCGGCGCGCACTCCCCGGCATTGGCACTGACTTCAGCCGCGCCGTGCGCCGCATTCGCCGCAATCCCGGATACGCCCTCACGGCGATGTTCTGCCTGGCGCTCGCTCTGGGTGTCACCACCACACTCTTCAGTTTTCTCGATAGCATCTACTTCCGCCGCCTGCCGGTGCCTGAGCCCGACCGCATCCTGCAAATCGACCGCAAATACGGGGACTTCTGCACGTGGCGCGAATTTCTGCAATTTCGCGATGGTTTGCGCTCCGTTCAGGCGGCCGCCAAGGAACGGTCTGTCGACCCCCTGGAAGTGGACCACACAACTTTCATGGTCCAGGTGGAAGGCGTCTCGGCGAATTACCCGCAGGTGCTCCGATTGGGCACGACCCTCGGCGCCTGGTTTCGAGAAGACGAAAACTCCGCGGGCGATCCCGAAGTCGTCATCAGCTACCGTCTCTGGCAGACCCGCTTTGCAGGTGATGCCAGCGCCATTGGCAAGAGGGTCCGCATCCTCACAAGTTTTTACCGGATTGCGGGCGTAGCGCCGCGCGAATTCACGGGGTCGATTTCTCCCCTGAATATCGATGTCTGGGTTCCGCTCTCAGCCGCTGTCAACCCCCGGATAGAACTGATCGCTCGCCTGGCGCCGCGCGCCACTTTGGCGAACGCCGCTGCGGAGCTCGGCGTAATCGGCGCCCGAGTGCGCGCATCCTCTCCGGGCGATCAGCTTCTTCAGGCTGTCGTGCGAGTTCAACCCGCCTCCGGCTTCTTGCGGCAGGGGGGCCGCGAAACTTTCCTGCCGCTTGTGAAATTATTGAGCGCAGTCGCCGGCATGGTCTTGCTGATCGCCTGTGTCAATGTGGCCAACCTGCTGCTCTCCCGCGCCGCTATACGTCGGCGTGAGATGGCGATACGGCAATCGTTGGGAGCGAGCCGCGCCCGCCTGTTTCGCGAGACTCTGGCGGAAGGCCTGGTGCTGGCTTCCGGCGGCCTGCTGCTGGGAATTCTGTTCGGCCATTGGACAGGGTCCGCCCTGGAGTGGGCCCTACCCGGCGTCCCCTTCGCCTGGTACCAAGGCCTCCAGTTCGGAATCGATTGGCGGGTGGCGATGTTCCTTGCCGCCGCCGGTAGCGTCTGCGCAATTCTCTTCAGCCTGCCGCCGGCGTTCGCCTGCAGCCGCCAGGGTCTGAACCCTGCGATGAAGGGCCAGGACAGCAGGAATTCCCGGCAACGGGAGCTTTACTCGGTTGCCCAGGTGGCTCTGTCGCTCACGCTTCTGATCGCCACAGGCCTGCTGGTGCGCGCCATGCAGCACGTGCAAAGTGTCGCCCCGGGCTTCTCCATCGACCACCGCCTTTACGTAAATCTCTCGACGGCCGACCGTGGCGCCAACAAACAGGACCACACCTCGTTCTTTTCCAGCCTCGTCCAACAAGCCCGCGAGTTACCCGGCGTGGAAGACGCCACGCTCGCCTGGGGGGTGTTTCCCGGCGTCGGCGTCGATTGCGCCTCTCCATCGCGGGAAGGCGCGAGAGAAGCGTGGACCAACACCGTCGATTCCAACTATTTTGATCTGATGGGCATCCCCATCGTCCGGGGCCGCGGGTTTGCGCCCACGGACTCTTCTGCCGGCATACCTGACGTAATCGTCAACCAGACGATGGCGCGGACATTTTGGCCGGGTGGCGATGCCGTCGGCAAAACCGTGTGGCTGGGCGGCTGCGAGGGCGACGTTCCCAAGCCGGGAACCGTGATCGGCGTTGCCCGGGACGCCAAGTACCACAAGCTCGACGAGCAACCGCAGGCTCTCTACTACATTTCCCTCCGTCAGGATCCCTCACATTCCTTTTACTCGCTGATTGTCCGCACCGCAGGCGATCCGCGCCAATGGACCAAACCCGTGCTCGATTTTGTGCAGCGCCGGGGTGGAGACCTGCTCATCTACGATGGCGGCGCCCTGGACAATGCCGTGGCGCGTTCGCTCTGGGAAATAAAATGGCAAGCGTCCCTGCTGGCCGCCTTGGGATTGCTGGCCATCGTGCTCGCGTCCATCGGCGTTTATGGCGTAGTGGCGTGTTCGGTAGCGCAGCGCACTCGCGAAATCGGCGTCCGCATGGCCCTGGGCGCGGCGCCCTTAGATGTGCAATGGATGGTCTTGGCTCACGGCCTGCGCATTACAGCCATCGGAATCGCGGTTGGCTTGTTACTCAGCGCTGCCACGGTCCGCCTGCTTCGGGGATTTCTGTACGGACTGAGTCCCTTTGACCCGATTGCATTCGTCACCGCCAGTCTCGCGTGGATCGCCATCGCCATGCTTGCCGGTTGGCATCCGGCCCGCCGCGCCACCCGCGTCGATCCGATGACTGCGCTGAACTTTGAGTAGGCGCTCGCCTTTAGCTCGGTGAACCGCGATGTGGAGACATTTCACACCTGTCGGGCAAACGCTGTGCGCACCTCCCGACCAGGCATTCTCGCCAGGTGTAGACTCTCCTCATGGTGTTTACCAAGCGCCTCCGCGAGGGAGTTCGTCGCGGAGAGATTACGTGTAGCGTCCGAATCTGGACCCGTCCGCACGTCAAAGTGGGCGGCCGGTATCCCATGGAGGAAGGTCACATTGAAGTGGACTCCATCCAGCCCATCGGCCTTCCCGATATCACACCGGAGTTGGCGCGCGAGTCCGGTTTCCTCGGCGTCGTCGATCTGCTCAAAGTTGCAAACCACGGCAGAGGTAGAAACGTTTTTCTGGTGCGTTTCCACTACGTGCGCCCACGCCGCAAAAGTTCCGTGCAGGCAAGTTAACGGAAACACCCACCCTCGCGTCATTCGCCTGCGAGGAGAATCGTATATAATCTCTGGCAAGCCTATGGCGCACCTCTGGCGAATCCGCCGGCTCAGGCTCCCGAAAATGCGTTCTTTGCGTTTGGTATCACGGTGGAAGCGAATGAGCGCAACCGTCGGAGCCACCTTAGCCGTAGGCTCTTTCGCGCTATGGTACTTCGCCCAGGCAACGCCTGCGATTCCCCAACGTCCGCTCCGCATTGGCTTTGAGAGTAATCCGCCGGTCCAGGTCCGCACGGACCATGGGTACTCTGGCTTGGCCGTCGATATCGTGAACGAAGCTGCCAAACGCGCGGGGATCGAACTGATTTGGGTGGAAACGGGGACCAGTTCCGAAGAGTCTTTGCGCAACCGGCTGGTGGAGCTTTGGCCATTGATGGTGGACCGGCCGGGCCGCCGCAAGTACGTCCATTTTGCGCCGCCGTGGATGCACAGCAACAACGTGCTCCTGCTCCGGGAAAGCACGCGAATTCCCGACCACGGGTTCAAGGGGCGCATCGGAGTGTACAAGATGCCGCTTCACATTCGACTGGTACATGAAGGATTTCCTGAAGCAAATTTGGTGGAGATCTCATCGATTCACGACGTGGCGCGGCAAGTTTGCACCGGCGCGGTAGATGCGGGATTTTTCGAGGCGCGGGTGGCGCAGCACGAACTGAGCGAACAACCCACGGAATGCTCTTCCACTTCGCTGCGCGTTCAGCCAGTTCCGGGCATGACATTTCTAGCCGGTGTAGCATCTACCTTTGAAGCGGCGGGCGCGGCGGACCGCATCCAGCGAGAAGTCGAGAAGATGTTCCAGGACGGCACCCTAGCGGTCTCGATCGCGAGGTATTCGTATTTCGGGCTGGACGACACATGGGCATCTTATGAGCGTGTAGCGGAAGAGAAGCGCTGGAAGTGGTTGAGTTGGGCTGCGGCGTTCTTGGTTCTCGCGGCGGGCGTGACTCTTTGGCTGGCCGGTTCCCTGCGACGGCGCAAAGAGGTGGAAGCTGCGTTGCGGGAGAGCGAGGAACGTTTCCGGAGCCTGGCAAATAACGCACCCGTGATGATTGTCGCGTCCGGCCCTGACGGGGCGCCACCTTTTTCAATAAGACGTGGCTGACTTTCACTGGACGCGCCATAGAACAGGAGCTTGGATACGGCTGGATGGAAAGCGTGCATCCGGAGGACCGCGAACGCACACGAACAGCTTACGTGACCTGCTTCGCGGCGCGGACCAACTGCAATCTGGAATATCGTTTGCGAAGGTCGGATGGAGCCTATCGCCACGTGGTCTGCACGGGAGTTCCGCGCTTCGAGCCCGATGGCGCTTTTGTGGGCTATACGGCGAGTGCCATTGATCTCACCGACATCCAGCGCGCCCAGCAGGAGCTCCATGCGCAGCAGAATCTGGAGAGCCTGGGCAGCCTGGCGGGTGGAATTGCCCACGATTTCAATAACCTGCTGGGAGGAGCCATGGCTTATGCGGAACTTGCGCAGGTAAAGTTCGAGCAAGGAGCGTCCCCGGAGGACGAGTTGCTGCAAATCTGCAGCGTCGCAAGCCGAGGATCGGAAATCGTGCGCCAGTTGATGATCTTTGCCGGTAAAGAGCGCGGCACGCTCGAACCGGTGGATGTCTCGTCGGTGGTGGCCGAAATTCTCCAACTGCTGAAGGTGTCGATTTCGAAACACGCCGTTCTGAAAACCGACCTCGCCGACTCGCTTCCCGCCATCCGCGCTAACGCCGCGCAAATCCGCCAGGTGGTGATGAACCTCGTCACCAACGCATCGGAAGCCATCGGCGATCGCGACGGAGTAATTCGAGTCCGCACCGGTCTTATGCCCACAGCCGCGCGCGCAAGCTGGCTGGAGGCGAAGAACCTGCCGGAAGACGAATATCTCCTCCTGGAGGTTTCCGACTCGGGCTGCGGAATGTCGCCGGAGACGCAGCGCAAGCTGTTCGATCCCTTCTTCACAACGAAATTCGCCGGCCGGGGCATGGGCCTCGCGGTAGTTCAGCGAATCGTTCGAGAACTTGCCGGGGCGATTCATGTCGAGAGTTCCGTGGGCCACGGGACCAGCGTGAAGGTCGTGCTACCGTGCGCCAATGAGATGGCTCCCAGGACTCACATCGCAGACGACGTTCCTGCACGGCCGGACAAAGCGTTGCCGCAAGTATCCACCACCGTCCTGATTGTGGAAGACGAACCGGCCCTCATGGCCGGAGTCTCGAAGATGCTCCAGCGCAAGGGCTTCAATGTGATCCAGGCAAGCGATGGATCTTCGGCGTTAGAGCTGATCCGCGCTGTTTATAGGCCGATCGACGCGATGCTGCTGGACATCACGCTGCCGGGAGTGTCGAGCCGCGAAGTATTCGAAGAAGCAAACCGCCTGCGGCCCGATCTAACGGTGATACTGACCAGCGCGTATAGTCAGGAAAGCGTAGCAGCGTCATTTAACGGACTTGCCATCGAACACTTTCTCCGGAAGCCATTTCGTGCCGACGACCTGATTCGACTGTTGCAAAGCGCGAAACAGCCAATGAAGCTTTAGCGGCTGGTCTAAGCCCCGCTGACTGGGTATGGAATCTCATCGTGGGGCATGCTTCAGCATGCGGTGGGCTTCAGCCCGCCAATTCCGAACCTGCCATTTCAGGACCATTAGCGTGACCCGGCGGCGCAAGAACTCATGATGCGAAGGAGAACTGCCAGTTCGGGATTGTCGACCAGATAAGCGCACGGATTCCCCCGTCGTTTGAGACTTTCTAAAATCCACCATCACGAGGTTTTGTCCCGGTCGAGTGGAGCGGTACGCGAGGAAATCAATTATTTCCGACGCGGAACCCTGCCGTTGCTGGGCACTTCCTGTAGCTACCAAAACGAAGCCAGCGATGCCAATCGGCGCGTGTCGCAGTCGGCGAGGCCATTCTGTAATTGAGGTCATAGCTGAGAAACGCCCGTAACCCAGATGGAGTCCCAGTTGCGAAAGCCGCCGTTGCAAAGCGTCAGCGGCGAAAACAGGAAACAGGCAAACAAGGCAGCGCGAAACTGGATTGCCACAGGCGGCCTTTATTGTCGGTGCGGCCCAACGCGTATCGCGCACATGATTTGATGAGCCAGCCGGCAGAAAGCATTGCCTGCCACGGATCTCATCTGCCATTCGTCATTGCTCCGTTCCATTGGTGAATCGCAGCCAACATCACGCGGCGAAACTCCGGCGCGTTCCTGCGCTCTCGATAGTCCTGAGCTTGCCTTGGGAGTTCACGCGCCGGAACTGCGATAAAGCGTCCAAATTCCAATCTGCGCAGCGTCACCTTATCGGACTTCAAGCTCAAACGAGACTCCGAAGTCGCCTCGCTCTTCGACCGCAAAGACCGTAAACCGGCGATCACAGCCAAATTCCACCCACCGCTACCCGCCCTTGCAACCACTTCCCGGCCCTCACGACCAATCTCGCGCAGTCGCCATGCTATATCAAGCCTGGAGTTATGCGCCGCCACCTTGCCATCACGACCGACTTAGTTGCGGTGACGCACTATATCCAAAACACCCGAAAATTGCGTCACCCGAAACATCGCACTTACGCACAACCCCAACAAACCCATCACCTTACAAGGGAAAAAGCTGGCCACCTACGAATTCCTGAAAGTGCGTCACCCGCGCACTTCGCTGCCCCGCCCAACCTGGTATTTGGTACGATGCGGAGACAAGTATGAAATCGTTTCGGACCGCACTCCTGTGCCTGATTCCGCTGCTCGCCGCAGCCCAACAGACGGACCTCTTGAAGGAGCTTCGCTTCCGCCTCATCGGACCCTTCCGCGGCGGACGCGTCATCGCCCTCGCCGGCGTCCCCTCGCAGCCCAACGTCTACTACTTCGGCGCCACCGGCGGCGGCGTTTGGAAAACCACGTCCGGCGGCGCGTCCTGGCAGCCCATCTCCGACGGTCAGTTCAAGACCGGTTCCGTGGGCGCCATCGCGGTCGCCGATTCCGACCCCAACGTCATCTACGTCGGCATGGGCGAAGCCTGCATCCGCGGCAATGCCTCGAACGGCGACGGCGTATATAAGTCCATCGACGGCGGGAAGAGTTGGCGCAACGTCGGCCTGCAGGACACCTATCACATCGGCGCGGTCCGCATCCATCCCAAGAATCCCGATATCGTCTACGTCGCCGCGGTGGGCCACCTCTGGGGCCCCAACGATCAGCGCGGGGTCTTTCGCACCACCGATGGCGGCCAGACCTGGAAGCAGATTCTCACCAAGGGGCCCGACACCGGCGCAGTCGATCTCGCGTTCGACCCCTCCAATCCCCGCATCCTCTACGCCACCTTCTGGCAGATCAGCCGCAAACCCTGGCGCATGGATTCCGGCGGGCCCAACAGCGGCCTCTGGAAGTCCACCGATGGCGGCGATAATTGGACCGATCTTTCGCACGCCCCCGGCATGCCCCGCGGCGTCCTGGGCCGCATCGGCGTCACCGTCTCCCCCGCCAATCCCGACCGGGTCTGGGCCATCGTGGAAGCCAGCGACGGCGGCGTCTTCCGCTCCGATAACGGCGGCCGCAACTGGACCCGGACCAACGAGCAGAACACCCTTCGCCAGCGCGCCTGGTATTACTCGCACATCTTCGCCGGCCCCAAGAATCCCGACGAAGTCTACGTGCTCAACGTCGGCATGTACCGCTCCACCGATGGCGGCCACGTCTTCGACGCCATGTCGCCGCCGCATGGCGACAATCACGAATTATGGGTAGCACCGGACAACCCGGAGCGCATGATCCTGGGCAACGACGGCGGCGCCACCGTCAGCAACGATTGGGGTCGCACGTGGTCAACCGAGGACAACCAGCCCACCGCGCAGTTCTACCGCGTCGCCCTCGATGAAGATTTTCCGTATCACGTCTACGGCGCGCAGCAGGACAACTCCACCGTGCGCATCGCCAGCCGCACCACCGGCTTCGGCATCACTGCCTCCGACTGGTACGACGTGGGCGGCGGCGAAAGCGGTTGGATCGCTCCCGACCCGCGCGACTCCCAGATCGTCTACGCCGGCTCCTACGGCAATCTGATCACCCGTCAGGACAAACACACCGGCCAGGTGCGCAACATCAATCCCTGGCCCGACAATCCCATGGGCTACGGCGCCGAGACGCTGAAGTATCGTTTCCAGTGGAGTTTCCCCATCGCCTTTTCGCCGCACGATCCCAAAACGCTCTACATCGCCGGCAACACCCTCATGAAGACGAATAACGAGGGGCAGAACTGGGAGAACATCAGCACCGATCTCACGCGCGATGACAAAACCAAACAGCTCTCCTCGGGTGGTCCCATCACGCAGGACAACACCAGCATCGAGTATTACGACACGGTCTTCACCTTCATGGAGTCGCCAGTTACCAAGGGCTTGATCTGGGCAGGCTCCGACGATGGCCTGGTGCACCTCACGCGCGACGCCGGCAAACATTGGGAGAATGTCACCCCCAAGGGCTTCCCCGAATGGAGCCAGGTCAACTCCATCGACGCATCGGCCCACGATCCCGGCACAGCCTATGTGGCGGTGACCGCATATAAGTTGGATGACTTCCATCCTTACTTATTCCGCACCAAAGACTATGGCAAGACCTGGACTAAGATCGTCAACGGAATTCCCGCCACTCACTTCACGCGCGTAGTGAAGGAAGACCCCAACCACCGCGGCCTGCTGGTGGCCGGCACCGAGTTCGGCCTCTACATTTCATTTGACGATGGCGACAATTGGAAATCGTTCCAACTCAACATTCCCATCGTGCCCATCGCCGATGTGGCCTTCCATAAGCGCGAGAAGGAACTGGTGGTCGCGACGCAGGGCCGGTCGTTCTACATTTTCGACGACATGCCGATGCTCTATCAGTTGAACGACACGGCCGCCACGGGCGACGTCCGTCTGTTCAAACCTAAGGATACCTACCGGATCGGCGGCGGACGCGGCTTCGGAGGCGGACGCGGTGGCTTCGCGGCAGTCGGTGAGAATCCGCCCAGCGGCGCGCAGATCACCTATTGGCTCAAGGCCAAGCCGCAAGGCGATATCACATTGGATTTTCTAGACAGCAAGGGCGCACTGGTGAAGTCGTTCTCCAGCAAGACTCCGCCGCCTGTGCCACAGGCCCCCGGAGTGGAAGCGGAAGAGAATCCCTTCCGCGCCGCGCCCGCCCCGCGACTCACTGCACAGGCTGGCCTCAATCGCTTCACCTGGAACCTCCGCTATCCCGACGCCGCCACCTTCCCCGGGCTCATCATGTGGGCCGGCAGCGTTACCGGCCCCATCGCCTCTCCGGGAACCTACACCGTGAAACTGACGGTGGATGGCAAGTCGCAATCGCAGACCTTCGAGGTGAAAAAGGACCCCCGCCTTTCCACTACCGATGAGGACTACGCCAAACAGCTCAGCCTTGCAATCCAAATTCGCGACAAACTTTCCGAAGCCAATAATGGCGTCATCAAAATCCGCGAGATCCGCAAGCAGGTCGAAGAGTTCGCTAAGCGCGACGACAAGAAGGTGTCGGACGCCGCCAAAGAACTGATCAAGAAGATGACGGCGATCGAAGAGAATCTTTACCAGACGAAGAACCGCGCCAGCGAAGATCCTCTGAACTTCCCCATCAAATTGAACAACAAACTGGCCTACGTGATGGGAGTAGTGGAATCGAGCGACAATCCACCCACTCAGCAGTCATACATGGTCTACGAAGAGATGGCTTCCAAGACCAACGCCGAGATCAAAAGTCTGAACACGGTCCTGACAACCGACCTGGCAGCTTTCAACAAACTGATCCACGACCAAAACGTCCCCGCCGTAATCGCAAAATAGCGGGGGCGTTTTCTTACTGCGGAAAGTTGGGTTCGCTCTTCAGCTCGACGATCTGGTGAACGTGCCGCAGATCATGAGCGGCCGCGGCCAGGGCCCATTGATAACCGTCCCACGTGGTGTAAGCGCCCTGGGTGATGAACTTCATCGGAGGCGATTCCAACTCGTGCGCCCGCAAATCGGGGGTGGACTCCACAAACTCGATCAGCCGCGCGTAATTCCGGCCGAGCCGGTCCAAACTCTCCGCCAGAGCCCACTTTCCTGTCGGATGAATCGCCTCTGGCGCTTCGGCCTTGTTCGACCGATCGGGAATCTTCGCGAAGATGATGGCATCCGCTTCCCGATAGTTACGATCGGCGGCCGGCGCCGGCGCATTCGCCAGTCCCTGTCGAACGGGCCCCAGAACCCGCTCCTCCGCCGTGACCATATGCTCCAGGATTTCCGCGATAGACCATCGCCCCGGCGCGGGCTTGAACTGCCATTGCGCTTCCGAAAGACCGCTCGTGACTTCCACCACGCGTTGGCGGGTCTGGTCGAAATATTGGCGGGCTTGTTCGATTTCCGTAGCTTCAAGAGTAGGCATTCTATTCTCCTTCAATGCAACGACGTATCGATACGGCGAAATCGACAGCGGAGTCGAAATTTATCTGCAGTCCCACGCCGTCTGGAACTTCTGCTTGTCGGCAAACGAGCATTGCGTGCCCACCCCCAGGGTGGAAAGCGCAGCGTAAACGTTCGCCCGCTCAATGGCTTCGGCTTCAGAGAGGCCCTCCCCCAGGAATGTCGCGAAGCTTCCGATGAAGGCGTCGCCCGCTCCCGTGGTATCCACCGGATCCACTTTGTACGGCGGCACGTGCAGCACGTTCTCCTTGCTGGCCAGCAGCGCCCCGTTTTCGCCAAGGGTCACAATCACCCGGCGCAGGCCGCTCTTCAGCAGATGGATGGCGCATTCGCGCGCTTCGTGCAGGTTGCCCACCGGCATACCGCTCAGCGCTTCCGCCTCGGTCTCGTTCGGGATGACATAGTCGGCGTTGGCCACCTGGGCGAGATCCAGCTTCTGGCCCGGCGCCGGATTCAGAATGCTCCGGATTCCGTACTCCCGCGCGAAACGGAGCGTGTAGTAGACCGTCTCGATGGGGACTTCCAGTTGCAGCACAATACAGTCGGCGGCGCGCAGCACATCGGCGGCGGCATCCACATCGGCCGGCATCAGCTTCTCGTTGGCGCCCATTACTACCAGGATTCGGTTTTGCCCGGCGCTATCGACAAAGATCGGTGCCACGCCGCTCGAAACTCCCGGCGTGATCCTCACGTGGCTGGCGTCGATTCCCTGCTTGGTGAAGTTTTGAACAGTCGCCGGCCCGAACAGGTCGTCGCCAACGCGCGCGATCATCGAGACCTGCGCGCCGCACAGCCGCGCGGCCACAGCCTGGTTCGCGCCTTTGCCTCCGAACCCCAGATGGAACTCTTTGCCGAAGATGGTTTCGCCCGGACGGGGAAACTGGTCGGTGAATGTGGTGAGATCAACATTCGCGCTTCCCACTACAGCAATAAGTGGCTTAGTCATAGTAGACCGATCTCCTATTGTAGGCGACCATAAGTACATGCAGACGGATCCCACTACGCGCTTTACACCGCGGGTCGAGGCATACCAGCGTTATCGCCCGTCATACCCGGCGGAACTCCTTTACCTGCTGGAACGGGCGTGCGGCTTGAGGCCTTCCAACTTGATCGCCGATGTCGGGTCGGGCACCGGTCTGCTGTCTCAGCTCTTTTTGGAGTACGGTTCGGAACTGTTCGCCATCGAACCCAATGCCGCCATGCGGGCTGCGGCCGAGAGGATGCTAGGCGGCAACCACCGGTTCCACAGCCTGGATGGCCGCGCCGAGCACACTACGTTGCCCGGCGACAGCGTCGATTTTGTGACGGCCGGCCAGGCCTTCCACTGGTTCGATCCGGCGCCGGCTCATCGGGAATTCCGACGCATCCTCAAGCCGGGCGGATGGGTGGCGCTGGTCTGGAACGAACGCCAGGACGGCCACGGATTCCAAGCGGATTACGACGCCGTGATTCACGACTACGCGCCGGAGAAAACTCGCATCGAAGAATCCTCCATTGACGTGGTCTTGGGACGCCACAAGTGGCGGCTCACCGAGCTTGCCAATCGGCAGCACCTGGATCTGGCTGGTTTGCAAGGCAGGCTGGCGTCGTCGTCCTACGCGCCGCTTCCCGGAACACCAGGGTTTCAGCCGCTAATGGACGCACTGGCCGTTCTCTTCGCGAAGTATCAGGTGGATGGCAAAGTCACGCTGCTCTATGACACCAAGGTTTATGTAGGTCAGCGTTAGCGCTTCTCGTTGCGATACACCTTGCCGCCCTTCATCACGAAAACGACGCGGCGCACGGCCGTGATGTCTTGCAGCGGATCGCCATCCACTGCGACCAGGTCTGCCTCAAAGCCCGGCGCCACAGTGCCGATTTTGTCTCCCAGCCCGAGCGAATCGGCCGAGCACCGAAGTCGCGCTGACGATCGCGTCCATCGGCTTTTCGTGCGCGTCCCGAACGCGGTAGACGAACTCCTCGGCGTTGCGGCCATGCGAGCCAGCCACAGCATCGGTGCCGAACACAATTTTGAGGTGCTTCGCCCGCGCGCGCCGCAACACCGCTTCAGTGGGCGCGATGCCCTTCTCCAAAGTGTCAAGCGCCTGCTGGTTGAAGGTGTAGGCGGCACGATTGTCCAGGTAGTTGTGCAGCACCAGCAGGTTCGGATCGAAGAATGTGCCGCGCTCGGCCATCAGGTCGAAGGTCGAATCCTCCAGGAACGTGCCGTGCTCGATGGACGTGCATCCCGCCTTCACCGAGGCCAGAGCGCCCGAATCTCCGATGGCATGAACCACCGCGCGCAGACCTACAGCCTTAGCTTCGCCGCACACGGCCTGAATCTGCTCCTCGGTCATAGTCTGTCCGCCGCCGGCGCCCAGTCCGCTGGTGGCGAAGAGCTTGATTACGTCAGCACCGTCGGCCTTGGTTTTGCGGACCAGCGCGCGCAACGCTTCAGGATCGCCGGCGTTGGCCTGAATCTGCCGCATCGAAGTGAGCACACGCGGGCCGGGTATGAAGCCCTGATTAATGCGGTCGCGAACCAGCGCGTCGATGGGCGAGCCCACGCTTTGCACTGTGGTGAATCCGCCCTGCAGCGTCATCCACGCATCGGCGGCGGTGAACAGGGCGTTGTCCTCGGGCTTCGCGCCGCCGCTCACCGATTTGCCGTTCTCGTCCATGTGCCAGTTCAGATGGATGTGGGTGTCGATCCATCCCGGCATCACAGTGAGACCGCGCAGATCGTAAGTGGCCTTGGCGTTTCCGGCATCCACGGAGCGAATGCGCGAGCCTTCGATCACGATCTGGCGGCTCTGGAGCGTCCCGCCTTTGCCATCGAGAATCACGCCGGTCTGGATGACGATCGTCTGCGCCGCGGCAGTCGCCGCGAGGGCAAGAACAAGGGGAAGGAAACGGTAAGTCATGCGGCCTTCTTCGATGCGAGGAAGCGCTTCTTTTCGGAACCGTAGCGCCAGCGCCAGATGGATGCCGCCACCACCAACAGGAAGCAGCCCTCGATCAAGACCTTCTCCCCGTCGAGAAAATCGGGAGTCTCGTTCTTCAGGTTCTGATCGATCAATGTTCCGTGGATGAACATCATCGCCGCCGCGAAATACGCCACGTAGTGGAGTTTCTTCCAGGGCCGATATCCCAATTTCGGCCGGAAGTACGAGGTCACCACCACCAGCGCGAAGCTGTACAGAGTAAGCGCGCCGAGGTTGTTGTAGAACGTCTGAAAGGGAGAGTGCAGAGGCAGCAGTAGGTCGCTCAGGGTGAACTTGCCCTGCTTGGAATTGACGAATAACAAAATGGTGGGATGTAGCAGCGCCACGCAAATTGCCGTGTAGCCCGTCCAATTATGGATGCGGAAGAGCGGCATTGGCAGTTTGCGATGTGGCCATTGCTTCTTGGAGTTGTAGTTCGTAGAGACCAAAAGACCCATCAGAATATTGAGAGTCAGCAGCACCATGGCGATCAGCCCCACGGTGCCGGCGGCGTCTATGGCAGTGAAGTCGAACATAGGCTAAGGCAGCGGCGTCGACTTCATCGATTTGCGAAGCTGCGCGATGGTCGCTTCCACATCCTCCAGCTTCGATGGAATCCCGGCCGAAATCACTTTGGGCTCGCCATTGGTGATGAGGACGTCATCTTCGATTCGAACCCCGATGCCCTTGTACTTCTCGAAAGCCGGCTTCACGGCCTCAATGAACTTGGCATTCTCTTCGGTCTTCGGCAGATTATCGAGCGCGTCGGGGCGAATGTAGATGCCCGGCTCCATTGTGATCGCCATGCCGGGCTGCAGTTCGCGCCCGCCCGGATCGTGCACGTTCAGCCCGATGCCGTGGCTGATTCCGTGAATGAACCAGACGCGGACCTGCTGGTCGCTGTTAGGATCGGTGATCAGGCCGACTTTGTACAGCGCGTCGCGGAAAACCTTGTTGGCGGCGGCGGTCACTTCCGTGGGAGTGTGGCCCGGCCGCGCGGCCTGTATACCGGCCTGCTGCGCTTCCCAAACCATGCGATAGATGGTGGCCTGGTCCTTCGAGAATTTGCCGCTCACGGGAATGGTGCGGGTGACGTCGACGCTGTAGCCATCGAACTCGGCCGCGTCATCCATGAGGAGCAGGTCGCCGGCCTTCATGGTGTCCCGATTCGATTCGTAGTGGAGAGTGGTGGCGTTCACTCCCGACGCCACGATGCAGGGATAGCCCCAATGCGCGTTGCGCCGCAGGAAAGTGAATTCGAACTGTGCCTGGATTTCGTACTCCGGCGTATTGGGCACGGCGAGCGCGTAACTGCGCTGGAAGGCCTCGGCCGTGATAGCCACGGCGTGCTGCAGCAGGTCGATTTCGCGCTGTGACTTCACCTTTCGGAGGTTGCCGAACATCTGCGTGGCGTTATTGATTTTGAGCCCGGGATAAACCGCCGTGAGTTTGGAGGCGAACTCCGCTTCGCGATGGTATTCCGCCGAACGGCCCTGCGAGATCATGTAGACTTGCGCTTCGTTCTTCCCGATGGCCTCGATGGTCTTGGCGAATGCCGTGGTCACGTTCAGTGGAATTTCTGCCGGCGGCGCAGGCCCACGGCCGCCGCGTCCTCCGCGTCCACCCGCCGGAGGCGTTAGCATCTCTTTGGCCTGCGGCAACAGGCTGATGAGGAATGGATTGAGCTGGCGCGCGTCCCAGACTGTCTCGATGCCCGAGATCTTACGCCCCTCGTCGGCGGTGAGGATGTGGCCGGTCCAGGTCTCCTGCGCCGGGTTGGAAGGTGGCAGGAAGAGGATCTCGCGGACGGAGTCGCCGCCGGGGATCATCACCAGCGCGCTGCCTTCCTGGGCGATCCCGGTCAGGTAGTAGAAGTCATTTTCCTGGCGGTAAGGCCAATCGACGTCGCCGGCATAATTGCGCGGCTCGGCAGCCCATAGAATCAGGATGCCCTTATCGCCGATCTGCTCGGCCACGGCCTTACGGCGCGCGGTGAGGTCGGCGACGCGGTCGCGCTGCCACGATGCAGGCGGCGCGGGCGTGACCTTCCAGATGCCGGCGTCGGCCGCCGCGCCGGCCAGGCCAGCAAAACGAGTGCTAGAAACGGACGAAACATTCCGACCCTCCAAGAGCGATTTCCTATTATAGACAGGACTAGGAGCACAACGTCGACAGGACTAAAGAGCCAGAACAGTACCATAGGCATTGCCAGAAACGGGGAAAACCCCGATACTGTTGGGACGGTTCAATTGACGATGACATCCCGAACATTCGGAAGACTCCTTCTCTACTGCTCGCTCTTGGCACCGGCCGCTTCGGCGACCGTGATCAGCTTCGGACCCATCAACCAGAAACTCACCTTTACAGGCGTGGGCCCAAATTCGCAGGGCCTCGGCACGAGCCGCGTTACATGGGGCGCCTGCACCTTTGCCTCGAACATTACGACGTGCACGGTGACCGCCCCGTTCACGGGATTGGGTGGCGGCGGAACCATCAGCATGGTGGTTACTTATCAGGGCAACGGTCCATCGCCATTGACCGCGACTTCCGTTACCCCCGGCAGCGACACTTTCATTCTTGGCCTAAGCGCCGGCACGATTGTGACAACCCTAACGGAAAACAACGGGACGGTGGTGCCGTTCTACTTCACGAACATCACGTACACGTTCGCCAGTCCCACTTGCACGGGCGTCTCCACTTGTTCTCCGGGACCAGTGGGCGCAACGGCGAATGCGACGATCAGCGGGGTCGGCAGCGGCCAATTCGATGCGACGCCGATCATTCGCTCTTCCCAGGGAGTGATCAGCGCGAGCGCCTATGGCGGGTTCAGCGCCGTGGCTCCGGGGTCGTGGATGGAAATCTACGGGAACAATCTGGCGAACGTGCTGACGGGATCATGGGATTCGGGCTTTAAGGGCAACTTAGCGCCAACGGCCGTGTCGGGAACCACCGTCACTATCGGCGGGCAGCCGGCGTTTATCGACTTCGTGAGCCCGGGCCAAGTGAACGCTCAGGTGCCCTCAGGCCTGGCGGCCGGCAGCCAGCCGGTGGTGGTCACCACGGCGGGCGGTTCCAGCGCGGCGTACAACATCCAGGTGAATGCGACGGAGCCGGGGCTTCTGGCGCCGGCGGTGTTCAATCTGCCTGCAGGTCAATACGTGGCCGCAACCTTTCCCGATGGCGTGACGTTTGTTCTGCCGCCGGTGGCAGGCGCTCCCACGGCGCGAGCGAAGCCGGGTGACACGATCATTTTCTACGGCATCGGTTTTGGATTGACCACGCCTAACATGCCTGCCGGCCAGATCGTGTCAGGCACCAACAACCTTGCAGGCGTCTTCACGGCTACGATTGGCGGAGCGCCGGCCACAGTGAGTTTCGCCGGCCTCACGAACGGCTTTTTGGGACTGTATCAATTCAACGTGGTGGTCCCGAATGTGCCGGCCAGCGATGCCACGTCGTTCTCTTACTCGCTGAATGGAGTGCGCGGTCCGCAGAACCTGATCATCGCGATCGGACAGTAACTTCGGAATCACTAATTTGAGGCCGGCCTCTCGATGCTGTCGATCACCAGAGTCTCTACTGGCCCCTTCCCAGTCTCCAGCTTCAGCCCGATCCCCTGGACCGAAGCCAACACGGAGGATGTCGCATCCCAACCGTCCCAGGTTCGGTCCAGATCAAAATCGAAATCGAACGCACCACCGAGTCCGGTGCGGTCGATGATCGGCCGTCCAACCAGATCGCTGAGACGTTTGGCCAGCAGCGGCATTGTGGCGTTGAGGCCCCAAAGGCCCGGTCCGGTGCTGCGCGCCGTCCCCACCCACGGGAAGTCCTCATTGTCCTTGGATTCGCGGAGTTTCAGCTTGTCGGTTTTTACCAGGAAATACACCGCGCCCTCCTTGGTTTCGCGATGCCAGCGCATGTGGAAGCGGTCGGTCAGGAGCGATTGCATCATCATCCGCTGATCCGCGTTAGGCGGCAGTTTCCAGAGCCTGGGATTGGCCTTGCTGGCTTTCGACCCTTCGGGCGGCTTGGCTTCGATATCCCAGCGTTCGTCGTGGATCCACCGCGGGCCGCCCACCACCTGAAATATCTGAATGTCGAACGCTTCCCTGATGAAGTAGTCGAGCGGCGCCATATTGGCGCGTATGCGTCCACCAGGGAAAGTCGCCAACCCGATGCCGTACTGGCCGCCTTGCATCGCCGAGGGCTTTACGGAGATCACCTCAAACGCCCGGTCTGCATCCTGGCACAGGGCGATGCCGACCGCCGCCATGAACCAACCGATGGGGAAAGCACGCATGCTGTATAGACGACGCAGACGACGATTTCGTTGGCTGGCATTTAGGGCAACATGCCGCGCGACGCCTTTCTCGCGTTTCTGAGGTCAACAGGATTGACAACCGGGCCTACACGGCGCATACTCATATCAAAAATCTATGGGTCGCCCACAACAACCCGGCGCGGACTCGGTCGGAACGCTCGATCTGCTCATCCTCTCCCGCCTGGCGCAGGGACCAATGCATGGATTCGGAATTGCCGAACATCTCCACGGAGTCTCGGATGCTTTGCATGTGGAAGAGGGGTCACTGTATCCAGCGCTCCACCGGCTTGAGTCGCAGGGCCTGATTCAATCGACGTGGGGCGTGTCTGAAAACAACCGCAAGGCTCGCTTTTACAAGCTCACACCACGCGGGCGCAAGCAGGTCACCCAAAAGATCTCCGACTGGCGCCGGATGGTGGAAGCTATTAATCGCGCGATCGACCCATTGGTATCGTGATGCTGCGGCAGTTCTGGATTGACGCGCGTGTTCGGCTTGCGGCCCTGTTCGCCAGGCGCTTCATTCGTTCGCGTGCGGAGGAAGAGCTGGAGTTCCATCTCGCGATGCTGGAGCAGCGCAACATCGAGTGCGGCATGGCTCCCACCGACGCTCGCGCACAAGCCCGGCGTCAGCTCGGAAATCCCACGCTCATCACCGAGCACACGCTGGATTCATGGAGGTATGCGTTTGTGAGCACACTGATTCAGGACGTCCGCTACGGTCTGCGCGGGTTCCGCAGGAATCCGGGCTTTGCGACAACTGCGGTGCTTTCGCTGGCCTTGGGTATCGGCGCCAACACCGCAATCTTCCGCCTGTTCGATGCGCTGCTGTTCCGGCCGCTTCCGGTGAAGTCGCCCGAGGAACTCGTGCTGGTCACGCGGCTTATGGGCGATCAGCGATCGCTGATGCTCAATAACGGAGAGCGCGCAGCCTTCAGCGACAGCGAAACGCTTGCGGGCTTGTGCGCCTCGCGCCACTCGCGGGTCCGCGTAACGAGAGCGGGGGAATCGCGGTTCGCTGAAGGCATGTTCGCCGGTGGAAACTGTTTCTCGCTTCTCGGCGTTGGCGCTGCGCTCGGGCGGACGATCACCGAAACCGACGATCAACCGTCGCCCAACGCTTTCGTCGCAGTTCTGAGTTATGGCTACTGGCAGCGGCAGTTTGGCGCCGACCCCGGTGTGATTGGTCAGAACATCGACCTGGACGGCCAGCCGTTTATCATCGCCGGCGTGGCGCCGCCCGGATTCATTGGACTGGAACCGGGGCACCCGCTGACGTCATCGTGCCGCTGACCAGTTTCCACAGTCCATTGCTCACCAAGCCGGACGTGTATTGGCTCCGCCTCCTCGGTCGGCGGAAGCCCGGCGTGTCCATTGAACAAGTGCAGGCAGACCTCCAGGTGCGCGAGTCTCGCATACCCCAGCCCAAGAGGGCAAATCGTGTGACGCAGCCAGTCCGGCTGGAAGTGGTGGCCGCCGGCAGCGGGTTCGGCGCCGCCCGCATGCAGTTTTCGTTGCCGCTGCGGCTTCTGATGGGCGCCGTTGCGCTGGTCCTGTTGATCGCATGCGCGAATCTGGCCAGTCTCCTGCTCGCCCGGATCAGTGGCAGGCGTCAGGAAATCGACTTGAGGATTGCGCTTGGGGCCGGGCGCGGCAGGCTCCTTCGCCAACTCTTGACTGAAAGCGTCCTGTTGTCCGGCCTGGGTGGTCTTGCCGGCGCCGCCATCGCCTCCGTGACGAGTCCCCTGCTGCTCCAAGCGATGTCACGCGGCCGAATGGCAATTTCGGTGGATCTTTCGATGGATGGCCGGACGCTTCTCTTTATTGCCGCGACCAGCCTGCTGACAGGCGTCTTATTCGGCATCGTGCCGGCGCTCCGCGCCATCCGGCACACAAACATCGGCGGCGCGTTACACGGCGCACGCCTCAAAACCGGCTCGCGACGCTGGTCTAGCACGCTGATCGTGTCTCAGGTGGCTTTGTGTGTCGTCGTCTTGGTCTCAGCGGGCCTGTTACTGGGAAGCCTTCGCAAACTTCAACAGGTGGACCCCGGTTTCCGTAAGGAGCACGTGCTGCTCCTCACGATTTGCCCTGACAACTACAAGGGACAGTCCGCAATCTCCCTGCATCGCGAGATACTCCATCGGCTGGGCGCCATTCCTGGAGTGGAGGTGGTGACCACGTTCATGGATGCGCCATTGGGAGGCTCGTCTATCACAACGAATAATTTCAGTATCAATCAGATCGGTCCCGGTTTTTTCGAGACGATGGGTATACCGCTTCTCGCGGGCCGCGCCCTGAACGAGCAGGATGCCGTGGAGCAGCGGCCGGTGGCAGTCATCAGCGCGAGGGTGGCCCGCCAGTTATTCCCGGATCTGAATCCGCTCGGCCAACACCTGGATGTATTCGGGAACGACCGAGTGGTGATCGGTGTCGTAGGAGACGCCCGTTATCGGAGCCTGCGCCAGCCGGCTGAACCCATGGTGTACGAGCCTCACTTCGGCCCCGGATCTTATGCCATCCGAACCACAGGCGAGCCGCGGGCACTCGCCGGTTACGTACGCCGTGAACTTCGCGACATAGCGCGAGACGTTCCTGTGTGGTCCTTGGATACCCTCGATGCTTTGGTAGACGGGACGCTGGTCCAGGAACGGATCGTATCCGGCCTATGCGGCCTGTTTGGAGTGTTTGCGCTGCTGATCGCTTCCATCGGTCTTTACGGCCGGCTCTCTTACTCGGTGGCCGAGCGAACTGGCGAGATCGGGGTGAGAATGGCCTTAGGCGCCAGGCAAACGCGCGTTTTGTGGATGGTTCTTCGCGATGCCCTGATTCTCACGCTGTTCGGAATAGCGTTAGGCCTGCCGCTGGCTCTCGCGTCAACCAAGCTTCTCCGCACCCTGCTGTTCGCAGTCACGCCGACTGACGCTACGACTTGGGTTGCGATTGCAACCAGCATAGTCGGCGTGAGTATGATCGCTGGCTACATTCCCGCACGCCGGGCAGCGAGCGTTGACCCGGTGGTGGCGTTGAGGGCTGAATAGGTTTTTCAGAATTGGCTGAGCATACGGCAGATTCGGCGCGATGAAGCGAAAATCACGCGGACGCTTCACTGGCGCGCCGGAACAGCCCCTAGAGTGATGGTGAAATCATCCAGATCGTGGTCGAGCGAGAAGACGGTGACTCCTCGCGCGCTGGCGTACTGCGCGCTCATGGCTTTCACGTAGGCGTCGTTGTCGGCGTAGTCCTCCCGTTTTGCTTGGGGCTTAGACGGGAGCTTGTAGCCCCGAACGCCGGCACTGATCTCGTAGTCACTGGCAGTAAGGCCGCGGAATTCGAAGCGGCCGTCACTGTCAAGGACGGCTGTCTGGCTGTCCCACGCCTGAGTGGACGACAGAATTACGCGAGTGCCTGGAGCGATTGGCTTGCCATCGCTCAACACTACCCGGCCTCGAAGGTGAAACGCGGAGTGAACGGGAATGTCGCCGAGATCGATTTCCTGACCGTCATCCTTTGTGGCGAGCTTCACTATGTCGGTGGCGCCGCGCGAAGCCAGCGATTCCATCTTGCCGTAGAGGTACCAATCCACGCCGGGTGGAACGTTGGTGATGGCGAAGGAGCCGTCATCGCGAGTTCCGACGCGGATCTCCGAATAGGGCGCCCCGATCAGCTTGAGATCAGCGCCCCAGCCGCGTTCGCGGGCAATCACTCCCACTTCGGCCGCGGGCACGGGCTTGCCATCCTCGACGAGCCTGCCGCGTATAAGAGCGCCATCGGTGACTGTCAGGGTGTGGCGATCCTCTCCAGTTGTGAGATTCGTGAAAATCTTGGGGGCCATGCCGCGAGGCTCCACCTGCAGCACCATTTTGGTGGCGGTCATGGTTGAAGTGACTTCGAAGTCGCCCTTCTCATTGGTGACGGCAAACGGATCGAGACCATCGATCGTGCCGTACATGGACATCGGCTCCCCATTTCTGGTGGTGGCGATGCCCTGCGGTTCGATGATCACGTCACGCAACGGCCTACCGTGCGTATCCACAACGTGGCCGCGGAGCACGCTCAGACCGGCCACGTCCTGACGAGACTTCAGGGCGGCGGTGGGCACGGCCCCCTTAGCGGGATCGACCTTTTGCAAGATGGTCGGAACGGAGCCCTCCCGCAATACCAGCAGGTCGAACCACAAGTCGGGGCTCAGCTCGCGGAATTGAAATTCGCCTTTGGCATCGGTGAAGGTACGCTTGCCACAGTCGGCGTAACAGCTTGGGCAAAAGGTGCTGTAACCTTGTTTGACGCCGGCATGATATACCAGCACGGTGGCGTGGTCCACGGGCTTGCCGGCGGCGTCCACAACTTTGCCAGCGATCGATGCACGATCAGCGGCAGTTAACCCAGCGCACGAGGCTACAAGAGCGACCAGGATCCGGATTTGCATCGCTTCCCTCCAGGTTCCTCAATCTCATACGATGATACTCAAACTATTGGTAGCTGGAAGCTGGTGAGATTGCCACAGACAGTTCTGGTGTTCGGTAACTCACATTGGGGGTCGTATCGGGAGCCTGGCCCATCAGAACAAATCCGAGTGCGTTCCCGTGCGAACGAGGTGCATGTCGTCGCCGTCGATTTTGTAGATCAGGAGCCAGTCTGGCTCAATGTGGCAGTCGCGGAAGTGCTTCCACTCACCGTTGAGCGGGTGGTCCTTGTATCGAGGCGGCAGCGTGCTCCCCTCGATCAGGAGGAGAATCACCTCGCGCAACTTCGCCATGTCCTTGCCGCGCTTCCGCGCGAGCTTCACGTCGCGCCGGAACTGGACCCCGCGTACCGGGTTCCGCACCGGTTCAGATTCCCAGGTCCTTGAACAGCGCGCCCGTGGACTTGAAGCGCTTACCCTTGCCCTGGTCGGCGGCGCGCATCGCCCTCACAGTTGTGGGGTTGGGGACCTTCACATCGAACGGCAGCGCCTTTTCGGCGGCCACGCGGATTAGCAACATGCGGACGGCATCGGACACCGAGATACCCATTCCTGCCAGCGCCTTCGTGGCCCTCTGCTTGGTCTGCTCGTCCACGCGAACGTGAACCATCGTGGTAGCCATCCGATTCAACCTCTGAGATACATTGTAACTCAGTTTCCTTTTTTGTAATATTTGTTGGGGGCCCCGGGGGTGGGAAGATTGCTGGCGACCTGCGCGCCGTTGGCGTGTACCCGGGTCAATGCGGTGGTGAGGATGATGCCGGTGCCGGAGACCTGAGCGCCGGCGGCGTGCGCCAAAGTGAGCGGCGCCGTCACGGTGATTCTGGCGCCGCCTCTGCCACCACCGTTGGAGGCCACTATTGCCGTCTCATGGTTCGCTCCACTGTCGATTTCAATGGTTTGGCCGGCGCTGAAGCCGATCCCGTTGGTCACGGGGATCACGGTTGCTCCCACGCTGGTGGCGGCCCCCACCGAGGTGGCGCCACTAGTGCCAACGGAGGCGATGACGGCGGTCTCGAGGCTCGCGTCTGTATCGATCATGATCGTCTGGCCAGCGGCGAAGTCCGCCACGTTGGCGACTTTGATATTGGTCGCGCCGGCGGCGGCACCGGCCGGCAGGGTGGTGAAGGGCTGCAACAGGAAATCGGCACAGTTGCTGTCGGTGTCGAGGCCGTCGGGGAAGCGGCCCGCGCTCCTGTTGGGCGTGGGAGCGTCCGCGGCCGCCCGTCCGAAACCACCGGCCAGGCTGGGAGCGTGGCAGCCGCTCTGCCCGGTTCCGGAAATGGCCTGGTAACCTTCGGACGCCCATGGATCGACGAGGCCACCGTAATTGACGCTGTCGACGACCAGGCCGGCTGCGTCACGCAGCACCATGTTGCCGCCGGCGGCGGAAAGGGCGGGGCCGCCGAACCACTGATTGGGAGCGGGCGTTCCCTGGTAGCCCGCGGTGGTGACTTGGGCGTCACGCACCGCCGCATTAATGGGGTGCTCCTTGACCAGGGGGCTGTCGAGCGTGATGCCGCTGCCGAGCGGTTGGACGGGCTCGTTGCTCGAGTGGGTGAAGGCCGTCTCCGGCTGGAAGGTGATGCCCGTTCCCTTCACGCTAAAAGGAAGGTTAGCGGCATGGCCGAAGCGCAGCGGAGCGGCGAGATCGAGGCCAGTTCCCTGGGCTACTACAAACTCGCGGTTAGCATGCGCATGGGCGAGGGCCGGCGTGAAGTCAACGGCGGCGTTGCCGACGCCGGTGATAGTAACGATTTCCCGATTAGCAGGCGTGCCAACGGACAGCTTGTCGCCCAATACGAATCCGTTCGCGCTGCGGACCTTGATGTTAGTGGCGCCTGCGACTGCATCGGCCGAGAGCGCCGTGCGACTCGCCTGCGTGCCGACGCGCGTAACCGTGACGGTCTCGATCCCGTGGCCCACGCTATCGATGTCCAACCTGATCTTGTCACCGACCGAGATATTGGCGACGGACGTCACCTTGATGTTGGTGGCGCCGGTGGGCGCGTCCGCACCCAGGAAGGCCTGGGTGCCCGGCTTGCCGACCGTGGTGATGGTCGCCACCTCGTACTGCTCCATCGATTTTGCGACGGTGGGGTAAGTGGCGCCATAGCCGATCGCGACCTTCTCACCTGCTACGAAGCCGGATGCGCTTGTGACCGGCACGCTGGTGACGCCGGCAGGGATCTTGATCACAGGGCCTTCGGGGAGCGGTTGCCACACCGTGGTGCTGTTGCCGGCCGCCGTGCCGACGCTTACGATTTTGCGGGTCTCCGCACTGGAACCGGTGTCGATGCTGATGGAATCGCCGGGGTTCATGCCGGCGGTGCTCCTGACGTGGATGGTGGTATCACCGTTGTGCGCGGGGGCTGCCAGCCCGGAGCTGGAGAGGCCGAGCAGGTAGAAGCTTCGAGACGGAAGCTTGGTTCCGGCCGGGATCTTCACCGCTGAGAAGATGGCCTGCTGGGCAGGGTGCTGGGTGAGGGTCCAATTGGAGAGGTCGACGTCCCTGGCGCCGGCGTTATAGAGCTCGATGAACGAGTTGGTGGAGTTAGTGGGAGAACCGGCGCTAATGCGGAATTCGTTGATCTTGACCGGGCTGACGTTTCGCACCTTCTCGGCAGTAGTCTCGGATTGCTTGGCGCCGCTCGCCGTCCACGATACGTGGCCGACCAAATCGCCATTAAAAGCCGCAGGCCCCGAGGTGACCTTGAAGGCCATACTCACCTTTTCGCCGGGCGCCACCATACCGGGGAAGTTCGCTGTCATCTCGGCGACGGCCGTCCACTTCGCAGGGACGGATAAGCTGAACGCGATACCCGTCACGGGCGCACCAGTGGTATTCGTGAAGGTCACCTTGGTGTCCCGCGACGACCCCGGTGAGAATGTCTGGAGTCCCGGGGGCGCGGCGGTTGCCGACGCCGGCGCCAAGCTGAGCCGCGGCACGTCGTACCTGGCAGCCACCACGTTGGCCTGCACTAGTTGGTCTGTGGCGTCAGTGGGGAACGTGCCTGCGGCAGTCATCGCGCCTTCATAGAAGGTGCCCTGCGAGCCGACACTGTTGTCGCCGCCGTTGCCCAGGAGGATCGCTCCCTGCTTGCGCATCGGGTCGTAGGTCAGGTCGATACGCGGTCCGTCGAACATGACCGAGAGGGCGCCCTTCTGAGAGTCACCGCCCATGGAGGTCCAATGGTGGGGTTCGCCCTTGGCGATGCCGGTGACAAATCGCCAGGTGATGCTCGGCAGGTTGGCGCAGAGCTTGGAGCCATCCTGGTTGACGCAACCCACAAGGTTGTTCTCCTGGTCGGTCATGACCCATGGGCCGGGAGCGCTGCCGCGATACCAACCGGTGGCGTTGCCGTAGTAGGTGGTTTCCATGGTGCCGTTGTCATCGTCGCGGCTATCGATCTCGGCGTTGCCGTAATCGAAGCAGCAGCCGGAGTTGTAGTGGTGGCCGTTAATGACCCAGTATTGGCCTTCGGCCTGGTCGTCGACCGCGGCGCCTTTAGCATCGTTCTGGCGGAGGCCCATGCCCGGCGCGATGAAGACGCCGTAGGCCTTGTGGCCCATGATCGTAATCGGCGCCATGTCGGCGACCGGGAGGTTGTTAAATCCGCCCATGGACGGCCCGCTGAAGCCGCCGCGGGGGGCCTGGACGAGGTCGTTGTGCTTGGAGGATTGGTCGTAGATGGTGGCGATCCAGCAGTAAGTGTTGGCGCAGAAGGCGTCCTGCGCGGCGGCGTTGGCGTATCCACCCGGATCGGGGACCGGCGACGCGGCAGGCTGGACGACGCCGATGTTTAATGTCTTGCCATCGGACTGGCGCAGAACCTGGTAGAGCGGACCGCTGTAAGAGGCGTACAGGGCGCGCGTGGTGCTGTGGGCGGCGACGCAGGGATCCTTCGCGGCGGCGTAGATGTCACACGGACCTTGTGGCCTGGGCGGAGTTTCCGGGGCCGGTGTGGCCATAGTCAACGCGGCGCTCATCAGCGTGATCGCCAGTGCGAGCATCAGCACAAGATTATTTCTGGTTTTCATATTTATCCTTTTGCCTCCGGGATGGGAGCCGCAGTTCCTGACAATATCACGCCTCAATCGTCCTTCTCGCTACTTCAGCCAGCGGTCCAGGAAGT
Organism: uncultured Solibacteraceae bacterium; assembly: GCA_963815475.1. Taxonomy (GTDB): domain Bacteria; phylum Acidobacteriota; class Terriglobia; order Bryobacterales; family Bryobacteraceae; genus Sulfopaludibacter. Next base: position 8,042,865 of record CAWFHD010000003.1, read on the forward strand.
CTACCGCGGCCTGGTAGGATTCGCGCCAGGTCCGGTACAGCAGGAAGTCGTGGATTTCGTCGGGGAAAACTATTTCCTCGACGTGGACTTTCTGGCGGCGGAGGGCGTCGTTCAGCATTACGGTTTGATTGAACTGGACGTCGCGATCGTCGTCGCCCTGGATCAACAGCACCGGCGAACGCCAAGTCTTCAGGAAATTCATGGGCGAAGATTCGAAGGCGATGCGGTAATCGGGCTCGGTGATTGGAATTCCGAGTTCGGTGGCCCAATTGTGCACTCCGTGGAAATCGACGCCGGCTTTGAACAGGTCGGAAGCGCGAGCCAGGGCCATGGCGGTGAGGTAGCCTCCGTAGGATCCGCCCCATGCTCCGATGCGCGCGGGGTCGACTTCGGGCCGCGAACTCAAATAGACACCGGCGCCTTGTACATCGTTGTACTCGCTGGCCCCCGAGGGGCCGTAATTCAGCGCCTCACGGAAATTCAGGCCGTAGCCGATGCCGCTGCGGTAATTGATGGAGAGGACCACGTAGCCGCGGCTGGCCAGGTATTGATTGAGCGCGTAGGAGTTCGAGTAGTAATACATATAGTGCCAGGCGAGTAGCATCTGCCGCTGCGAACCTCCGTGGAAGAAGACGACTGCCGGCGCCTTGGCGGAGCGGTTGGGCGGGAGGAAAAGCTGGCCATGGATCGAAAGGCCATCGGCGCTGGGAAAGATGACTTGCTGCGGCGTGACTAACTGGCGGATGGGAAACTCGGCGGGAAATCCGGAAGGCTCGATGGCATGGGTATCGGAAATTGCGTCCGATCGAATGAAGGCGGGATGCAGAGGATGGGTGGCATCGGAATCCAGAAACGCGATGGCGTTTCCATCGTTGGTTGGCGCTGGTGAGACTTGAATCCCGGCGCCCGAGGTAAGCTGCTGCGGAGCCCCTCCATTGGCTTTGACTTTCCATAGATGGCGACGGTCGATATCGCCCTGGTTCGAAGAGAAGATCACGTCGGTGCCATTGGAGGCGAGGGCCGCGTCTTCGATTTCGAATTCGCCGGGCGTCAGGGCAATAGGTTGGCCAGGTTTGGACGCGGCGATGGAATAGAGGTGCAGCCATCCATCTTCTTCCCACGGAAAGACTATGCGGTTGTCGGCGGTCCAGAGCAGTTGGTTGCGCGCGGTCATGCGGCGGAAGATGCTGCCTTGGCCTTCGTGAACCGTGAACCCGGTCTGGTTCCTGCCGGTTTCGATACTGGCGATGCGAATCGACCATGGCTCGCCCGTTCGCCGCGCCTGACGCACGGGGCGCAGTCCATTCGATGGCTCGCGGAGAAACGCCAACTTCTTGCCATCGGGCGACCACACGGGGTTGCTGTCGAAGTCGGTGCTGGGGTCCAGGTACCGAAGCGTTCCGGCGGCGACATCGAAGTCTCCGATCAATGCGTGGTCGCCTCGATTGTTGACGAAGGCGAGACGGGCACCGTCGGGCGACCAGACGGGTCCGCTCAACTGACCCCTGGCCTGGAAGGGCTGCTCCGGCGGTTTCTGACCGTCGGCGGGCGCCCACCAAATCTGACCGCCGCGGACGAACGCAACGCGGTTCCCTTTGGTGGCAGGAGCGGGCGATATTCCCTGTCCCAAGTCGCGCGGTGCCGTCTTGTCGATGGCAGCCACCCAAACGGTTGGCTGCGGCGCTTTCGGAGTGGAGGCGGGGTTGGCGGTGGTGCCGCGCACGTAAACGATCGCAGCGGAGTCGGCAGTCCAGCGCAGGTCCGATAGTTCCTGCCCGTCGTCCTCGGTGTACGCGGTGATCTTGCGCGCATGGTATTGTGGCGGTTCGGCGACGTAGATGTTGCGCACTCCACGCTCGTTGGCCACCCATGCCACCCTGCCTCCGCCAGGCGCGGCAATCAACTCGGAGGGAAAGGGCGCGCCGAGAACCTGATCGAGGGTGAACGGCGACTGCTGTGCGGACGCACCAACGGCAAGGGCTAGCGCGGCAAAGATTCGCATATAGCGACCAGGATAGCGGTTCGCGCGATCTTGTAGTGCGGCCGGGCGGGTCAGCTCTGATGGCAGCACATGTCGATCACGACCGTGCTGGCCAGGATGAGGAGCGGATCTTCTCCGTCGGCAATTTCGACTCCGTAGGTGTCCGCCCAGGAGAACCATTGCTTGGAGACTTGCGCGATGGCCTCGCCGTCGCGGGTGAAGGTGTATTCGTGGTCGGAGAGATTGCCCTCCGCCGACAGGTCGCCTTTATCGTCGACGTGGATGTCAAAGGTGCAATTGAAGAAAGTGAACAATTCCTTCTTGATGGTGGCGACGTGTTGGTCTCCGCGATAGAGTTCGTAGGTGGGTCCGAAGGAGAGTAGCTTCTGGCTGATGAACAGCAGTTCATTGCCCTGGGCATCCTCAAAGGAGAGTTTGTGTCCCAGGCTGAAGACCTCACCGTTGACGAAGTAAACATCCTCGTCCCTCTCGTTGCGGATGGCGAACTTGTCTCCGAACGAGAAGAGCTTCTGCTTCATGATGTATCGCATGCAGTCCCTATGGTCGCATGGAGTTCATGGGAACCTGCGCGGCCTCGGCCGGCGTCTATCTGTGTGATGCGCACTCTCGTCTTGCTCGGAAGCTGTTGGTTTGCCGGCTTGGCGGCTCAGGGGCCCGAGCCTGTGGCCGCGACCTTAACGATCGATGGGGGACGAGATCGCTTCCGAAGCGGCGAAGCGATTGTGCTGGATCTGACATTTACAACGACGAGACCGGACTACTCAGTTAACATCACAACCACGACGCCGGCGTCCCCGGTGGACACGCTGATAGTCGCGCCGATGACGGGGGTCTTTCCGTGGCTGGACGATCAGGCCCGCGGCCACGGCTATGTGCCCGACTACGCCGCAGTCTCCCGCCTCACCATCGGCGAACCGGTTGCCGTCAAACTGCCGCTGAACGCGGTTTATCGGTTCGACCAGCCGGGCCACTATTCGGTACACGTGGTAACGAAGCGGGTGTCTCGCGACCGAACCATGAGCGAAGGAATTCCTCTGACCAGCAACGATGTGGCATTCGATGTCGAGATGATGAGTACCGACGTGGAAACGCAGCGGGCAGCAACGCTGCTTCGGACGATTCGGGAATCCACCGACCAGCGGCATGCACAGCGCGCGGCGGACGAGCTAAACTGGCTCACCGGAGAGCCTTCGACGCGTGTGAAGCTGGATCTGCTGCTGCATCCCAAGCGGTTCTATCCCTTCGCTGTCGATGTGAACACTGGTCTCTGGGTGGCTCGCGACCGGGCCCTGGCGGTGGCGGAACTGGAACGTGCGATGGACGACCCGCTGCGGCCTGTCTCGTCGCTGCTATCGCCCGCCGTCCAGTTGAAGGCGCGCCTGGAGGTCCCGTTCGATCCGGCCGCAGCCACCGCGCCGATGCGGGAGGAGGAGATCAAGGCCGCGTACTTGCAGCGCATTTCCCGGTCCCTAGCCAAGAGAAGTGGGGAATCGCTGATAGACGCGGCCCGCATGATACTGGCGGAACTGGTGCACGTCCACAAGACTGACACACCCGAGTTCGCGGCTGCGCGCGAAGCGTTGATAACGCATTTCGCCGACGTGAACGAATATAACGTGGATACACTGCTGGACGTCTACGGCAAATACCTACTGGATGCGCGGATGGCGCCCGCCTTGCGGAATATACTCGATCAGCAGTGGAACCCAATGATGAACGGTGAGAGAACCGCGGTGTTGAAGCAATTGGCGAAGATCTCGCCGATGGAAGGGCGCTCGGCGCTGATTCGGGAAGTGTGCGGATTCAATCCTACGGTGCTGCAGATTGCGGACGAACTTCCGTCCGGGCCTTTTCCGGAAACCGACGAGTGCTTGCGGCACCAAATGCAGTTAGCGGCTTCATCGCAAGACAGTAGGCAGCGGTTGCGGTTGGGCTGGGCGATGGAGTTCGCCGCGCACTACGCTTCATCGGCCCTCGACGATGACGTGCTGGCGATCTACGGGAGCGGCGGCTCGAGTTTGATGCCCGACGCTCGCGGCTACGCCCTTGCTTACCTGGCGCACTGGGACGCGAAGCGCGGCCTTCCGCTGCTCGAAAGTGCGCTGCCGGCAGACTCGCAAGATCCGGGTTTTAGCCTGATATATGCGTTGGGACGCGCGTACTCGCCGCAACTGCTTCCCTTCCTGGTGAGGCGGATGAACGACTCGCCGCCGACACTGGCTGGTTATGCCGCGTGGCAATTGGCTGAGCATGCGCCCGCGGAAGACCGTGCGCTGGTGACCGCGAGGCTGCAGCGGTGGCGCACGGAGTGGCAGGGCCGGACGATTCCAGCGACCGAAGGGGTGCTGGAGGCCGAACTCACGCAGGCGGCGATCCGCGGAAAGCACTGGCAGGCATCGGATGTGGAAGCGGCAAGTCTGCGCGCGAAATGTCTGTCGGCCGAGTGCAAGACTCGCATGGCGGTTCGACATTAATACTTTGCGATGCTAGTCGACTATGTGAAGATGTTCGCATGAGGCGGATTTTTAGTCTTTGGCGGACTTGAGTCCGACAACGGGCCGGGCGGGACTGAAGTCCGCGCAGGCCGAAGCCTGCCCCACTCGGTTTCGCACTAATACAAGCGGTGGAAGACCTAGCGCGAGTCAGCCGACGCGCGCACGGACTGCGTGGCATTCAGCCACTCCTCGAAGGTCGGCCCGGCCAGAGTAGCTTTCGGCCCAGGCAACACGGCGCCCGATTCATAGAGGGCCGCGTCGGGATCGGAGGGGTCGCTGACACCAACGATCCGCACCTTGGCGCCGGTCCTGGCCGCATACAGTGTCGCGATGTCGACCAGATTCTCCGGCCTTGGGCCGGCGATTTCGAGAATCGGAGCTCCAGGCGGCGCCGATTGCGGATCGGCCGCCAAGTCCGCGAGCGCTTGTGCGGCAGCGCGGGCCGCTACCAATTGAGTGCGCATCTTGGGCACGTAACTGACATCGCCCTTCTTGCCCCACTCAATCATCTGCGGCACGAGTTCGTGGAATTGGGCGGCGCGCAGGATGCGGGTCGGAATCGGGCCCGACTGCATGGCCTTCTCGTGAACCTTCTTCGCCGCCATGTAACCCGCGGTGAAACGATCGATCCCGATGATGGATACCACGATGATTCGGCGGACGCCGGCACGCTCCGCGGCCGCCAGCAGATTCCTGGAGGCGGTGGTGAAGAACTGGGTGGCCTCCTTCTGTGCAGGCGAAGGTGTGCTGGCCGCGTCGATCACGCTCTCCACGCCGATGAGAGCTTTGGCTAAACCTTCTCCGGTAATCACGTCCACTCCGTTCGACCGCGAGATCGCGACTACATCATGTCCGGCATTCCGGAGGAGGTCCACCGCAGGGCGGCCCACTCTTCCGGTCGCCCCGACCACTGCAATTCGCATAACGCATCTCTCCTTTCACCAGATAGGACGGGCCGGCGATGCGAGAAGGCTCACTAGCCGTTCCGGAATGTGGGCGGCTGAATACGAAGTCAATCCGAGTGTGATCGACCGCCCAATTGCGTGCTGAGTTTCTCCAGCATTTGTGTCCACCCAATCTCCAATTGGCCCGCGGAGTGTTCGAGAGGGAATCGCTCGTGCGTCAAAACGAGCTCGCAATGGGCCTGGCGTGGATGCAGTTCCACGGTGACCAGCGTCTCCCGATTCGCCCATCGCGATGAGACCCAGGTGAACTGCAGCTTGGCCGCCCGGTCGAGCACAAGAAACTCCCCGGTGTTGACGAACTGGGCACCGGGCGCCGTCATGACGATGCGGAAATGTCCACCCACGCGCGGTTCGATCGCCACTTCGCAACTGGTTATGGCTCCCGGACGCATCCATTCGACCATACCCTCGGCGTCGAGCCAGGCGTCGAACACCTCTTCACAGGTGGCAGACAGCGTCCTGCGTATAGTGACGGTCTGACCGTTCACCTGGCTCCTCGCTTTCGCTTGTTCTGCAGGTGTTTGTCGAGAGCGCCTATCCGATCGCTCCAGAACTCCGAGTAGTAGCTCATCCAGTTCATGGCTTCGTCGAACCTCATGGCATCGAGGCTGCAGGAATGCTCGCGGCCGGTGATGGTGCGGCGGATCAGTCCGGCTCTCTCCAGGGTCTTGACGTGCTTCGACACGGCGTTCAGGCTCATCGTGTAGGGTTGCGCGAGCTCGGTGACGGTGAGGGGTCCGCTGCGCAGGCGATCGAGCATGGAACGCCTGGTGGCGTCGGAGACTGCGCCGAAAACGAGATCCAAACTCTTCGTCTGATCGGCGGCGCGGGTCATAGCGGATTCCCTCTTACTCTTGAGTATACGCCATTCAACCGTATGGTTGACAATCAACCAAATGGTTGAATATACTGAATGCAGGGAGAATCCAATGTCTATCCTGCTTCATATTGATTCCAGCCCCATGGGCGAAGCCTCCATATCGCGTCAACTGACTGGCGAATTTGTGCGCAGATGGCGCTACGCGAATCCTGACGGGGAGGTCATATACCGCGACCTGGCCACGACCGCTATACCGGTGATCGACGCCGCGTGGGTTGCGGCAAACTACACGCCCAAGGAGTCGCGCACGCCGAAACAGCACGAGACTCTCGCGCTCTCGACGGTATCGACCGGGGAGTTGCTGCGAGCCGACGAATCGGTCATCGGCGTGCCGATGCACAACTGGGGCCCGTCATCCGGTTTCAAACTATGGACGGACCAAATCGTGCGCTTTGGGGAAACGGTTGCACTCACTACGTCCGGCATGAAGGGGATGCTTGGTCAGAAGCGTGTCACGCTCTTCGTCACGGCCGGACGGGACTTCTCGGCCCAATCCACAGATGCCTCCAGGAACCATCTGGAGCCATGGCTACGCACCTTCTTTGGCAGTCTCGGAGTCAGGGATTTGCGACTGGTGTTTGCTGACGGAACCGCGGCAGTAAGGCGTGGAACCACGGACCGGGATAGCTTCCTGGCGCCCCATATTCAGGCTATGCACTCACTCGTCGGGCTAGGGCGCGCGCAGTAAGTCCTTATCGACGTGAATGCGATCGCCGGCCCGCGTTATTGGGCGGTTTCGATTTCGGCTTTCCTGCGGGCCGGGTAGACATACGGGGTCACGATGCTTTCCGTTCCGTCTACTCCGATGGATTTTACTCCAAAGCGTAGGTCGTCTATGGAGACGTCCTTCATCGTGTACTCGTTCACTTTGCCGACGAAGACTTCGTTCTCCCAAAAGGGGGACGTAGTGGAGCGATACACGACGGCGAAACCTTTGAGGTTGGCATCGGAGCCCACAGTGCGCCAGCGGAGTTGGGCATCGTAACGGCTCTGCCCGCGGCTGATCATCGGTTGCGGACCTCGACCGGCGCCTCCAGGAGCACCCGTGCCTGCACCGGCTCCTCGACCGGCGCCGCCTCCACGACCTTCAGCGGCGGCTCCATCAGTGGGCGGCGCGGCTGCACGTCCGGCGCGGCCAGCACCGGGAATGGTCATCACAGCGGGCGGCCGGGGCGCGAGCGCCAGGGTGGCGGCCACTGCCGCATTCACCTTGGCGACGCGGGTGGTATACGGCACCGACATGTTCTCCAGCAAGTCGGTTGCCGTGTGCTGGTTGGCGTAATTCTCGTTCGGCGTGGAAATGCGGACGGCAGCGAAGCCTTCCAATTGGAAGGGTGTATGGTCGCCGCCGCGGCCGATGCGGTCGCCCAGGAACATGACCTTCACCTTCATGGAGGGCACGTAGCGTTCGCCAACTTCGCGCACCAGGCGCGCCAGTTGCTGCGAGGACGAATCCATAACCTCGTCGCTATAGACGCTGAGCGAGCCGTTGTCGATGCGGCCGTTACCGCTCACTTCGGTGCCGATGATGTCGTTGTTGAGGACGGCCTCGATGCCTTCGTTTTCCTTCTTAGCCTTGGCGGCTTCGAGCGTGCTGCCGATCAGGCCCTGCTCTTCACCCGAGAAGGCCACAAACACCAGTGTCTTGTCGAATTCGTACTGGCTCATGACGCGGGCCAATTCCATTACCGCAGAGGTGCCGCTGCCATCGTCGCAGGCTCCCGGAGCGGGCAGGTTGGCTTGCTTCTCTTGCTCCTCCAATGAGAGCGGCTGTGGCGGCGCGGGGGGAGCGCCATCGGCCGTGGCCGCGGCGGGCGGACGGCCGCCCAGGTTCAGCGTGTCGTAGTGGCCGCTGATCAGGATCTCGGTTTCCGGCATGGTCTTGCCGGGCAGCACGGCGATCACGTTGTAGAAATCGTTATCCTTAAAAACTCGCCCCTGTTTCTTCACGCGCCATTTGTCGAAGCGGACCTGGAGACGCGGGCTATAGCTCTTGAACTCGTTGAAGATCCACTGGCGGGCGGCGCCGACACCTCGCGCCGGGTCGTCCGGATTGGAAAGGCTGTTGCGCGTCCCAAAGCTCACCAGCTTTTCTTCAATCGCTTTGATACGCGTTTCGGACACTTCGTCCACAATCTTGCGGACCTGTGGGTTTACAGATTTTTCATCGGCCTGGGTGGAGAAGGCGAACAGGGACACTGCTGCCGCGATGGCAGTTACGGATCGGTGCATTGTCAGATTTTAACCTATTCGTCGCGCAGGATTTCAAGAGGTTTGCGCCCGAGAATCCGAAAGCTGGCGACCCAGCCCGCTACCACCGCCACCATGGCTGAAAGCGCGACGGTCAAGAGCCCGGTGGCTGGCTCGAAATGGAAATCGATTTCGAGCAGACGCTTCAGCAGCAACGCTGAGAATGCAGAGGCCAGCAGGGCGCCCATCAGACCGGCCACCACACCCAGCGCCAGAAACTCCACCGAGAAGATCCAGGCGATGCGGCGGCGGGTGGCGCCGAGGGTTTTCAGGATCACCACCTCACGCATGCGGCGGAAGCGCGTTCCGGCCACGCTGGATGCCACCATGACCGCTCCGGCCAGAATGGTGAATGCGGAGATGAATCGGATGACCATGGCGATACGCTGCACCACGTCGTCGACGATCTGCATCACATCGGCCACGTTGACCACGGTAACGGTGGGGAATCGCTGGTACATGGCGCGCTGTAGCGCAGCCACCGCGGCGGGCCGGACGCGTGCGCTGCCGTAATAGATGGCGGGCAGGCCCGCGAGTTGGCCGGGATTGAAAATGAACTCGAAGCGCGACGACATGCGGATGGATTCACTGCGCTGGATGCACGCGACGCGCGTGTGCACGACGCGCCGCCAGATGTCCCAATCGATCATGGCGCCGGGCTGCGCGCCAAGTATATGCGCTGAATCTTCATTGAGGCAGACTTGCGGAGTATGGTCGGCGGGCTCCCACCAGGCGCCGCTCACGATGACGGTTTCGGGCGGCTTGGCCACCATCTCGGTGACGGAGCGGGTGCGCAGGAAGCGGCGGCCGAAATCGCGCAGAGGCAACTGCTCGACGGGAATTCCATTGATGGCAGTGATGCGCGCCGCCACCGCCTCGGCGATATCCGGCGAAGAGGTAACGCCGGACTGCGACTGAATCAGGTTGGTGACGGCATCCCGATCGGCGCCCGGAATATCGAGCAGGAAGACGTTAGGCATGCCGGGCGGCGCGCTGCCCCGAATCTGGCGGACAAGCGCGCTCTGCACCAGGAAGATCGTCAGCGTGAACATCACCCCTACCCCGAGGGCCACCACCGCCGACTGCGCCTGATTGCCGGGCCGGTAGAGATTGGCGATGCCGTGGCGCAGCGTTCCGTGGCCGGCAGGCAGCCCTTTGAGGATGCGCAAGAAGAGCCACGCGGCGAGCGCCAAGAGGACCAGCGCGATGGCAAGGCCGATGGAGAAGACTGCGCCCGTGCGAAACGCGTCGCGCCACGATCCCTCAGTGAGAGTGGCGGCAACGGCTCCGGTGCCGAGCAGGATGAGGCCGCGGATGAGCACGGAAAGCGGAACGCCCCGCACTCGGGCTTTCGCCTCCCCCATATCGCGGCGGAAAATCTGGGCAGGCCGGATATTACGGATGCCCACCAGAGTCGGCAAGGTGAAGAGCAAAGTCACCAGGCACGCGATCGCGATGCCTTGAACTGCCGGCCAGACGTCGAACGCCGCGGTGGCTTCGAGGGTGAAGTATTTCGCGATCATGCCGGGAAAAGCCGACGCCACCGCCAGTCCTAGCGCCGCGCCGAGCACGCCGCCCGCGAGCCCGAGCATCATGGTTTGGGCGGTATAGATGCGGATCACCTGGCTGGAACGCGCGCCGATGCACTTCATCATGGCGATGGAATCGAGTTTCTGCTGCAGGTGGCCGTGCATGGCGCTGCCCACTCCCATGGCTCCGATGACCAGCGCGATCAGCCCGATGAGGCTGAGGAAAGTGGTAGACCGATCGAGCCCGCGCGTGATGATAGGGTGCGTCTCGGTGTAGTCGGAGAGTGTGGCTTCGGGGAAGGAAACTTTCAGAATCTGCCGCACCTCGGTGACGCTGGGCCCGTTGGCAGCGGGCAACTTGAACAGGTAGCGCTCAGAGGCGCGGCTGCCCAGGCTGATGAGGCCGGTGCGATCCAGGCCCTGGCGCGTGATCATGACGCGCGGGCCCACGTTGAGAGTGCCCGTCATGCGGTCGGGTTCGGAGACCATGACGCCGGCGATGCGGAAATCCTGGCCGCCGATGCGGAGAGCGTCGTTGGTGTGCGCGTTGAGGCGCAGGAGCAGGTCGTCGGAGACCACTACGGTGTTGGCTGTCAGGGCCTGTCGCAGCGGCTGCGGCGGATCGAGCTTGACGGCGCCATAGAACGGGTAGGCCGACGGGTCGACCGCCTTGACCGATACCAGGAGCGGGTCGGGTGTGTTGGCCGAGGAGGCCATGGTGACTGTTTCGGTGATCCAGGTGCGTGTGACGCCGCGCTGTTCCAAGGAATGGAGGACCTCCTCCTGCTCGGGCGTGGGCAAGGCGAAGATGCGCGCGGTCATGTCGCCGGCCATGAGGGTGCGCGCCTGGGTCAGGAGCATGTGGCGGAAGGTACGGCTGAAGCCGCGAACTCCGGTGAGGGCTCCTACTCCGATGGCGACGGCCAGGATGACGAAGAGGAATTTGGCACGGGCGGCGCGCATTTCGCGCCATGCGATGCGGAGGGCGGTGCTCCAGGGGAGAGCAGCCGGCGTACTCATTGGCTTACGATCAGGCCGTCTCGCAACAGGATTCGGCGATCGGCCCGGTCGGCAAGGGGCTGTTCGTGGGTGACCAGCACCATGGTGGTTCCCTGCTCCCGGTTGAGCGCGAGGAGGAGATCGAGCACCGCCTTGCCTGTGGCGGTGTCCAGGTTCCCTGTGGGTTCGTCGGCCAGCAGAATCGGAGGACGCAGAGCGAAGGCGCGCGCCAGGGCGACCCGCTGCTGCTCACCTCCGGAAAGTTGCACAGGGTAGTGGTCGGTGCGGCCTTCGAGTCCCACGCGGTTGAGCAACTCGCGGGCCCGGTCGCGGCCGCCCGCATCCTGGCCGGCGAGTTCCATCGGCAGGAGGACGTTCTCTTCCGCGGTGAGTGTGGGGATGAGGTGATACGACTGGAAAACGAAGCCGATCTTGCGGCCGCGCAACAGCGCCATTTGATCTTCGCTGAGGTGGGTGATGTCTTCGCCATCCAGCAGCACCTGGCCAGTGGTGGGTGAATCGAGGCCCGCGAGCAAACCCAGCAGCGTGCTTTTGCCGCTACCCGAAGGGCCCATGATGGCGGCAAACTGGCCTTTAGGGATTTCGAGATCGATTCCCTTCAGGATATCCACACGATGAGTTCCGGTGTGGATAGATTTGGTAAGCCCGCAAACCTGAATCAACCTTTATTATGGCATTCAGATGAAGAAACTTTGGTTGATCGCAATGGCCGGGCTTTTGTGGGCGGCTGCGGACAGCCGTCCCGTGATCGTTTGCTTCGGAGACAGCCTGACCGCGGGCCAGGGACTGGATGCCGGGGAGGCCTACCCCGAAGTGCTGCAGAAAGTGCTCGACCGGCGCGGGCTTCGCTATCGCGTGGTGAACCTGGGGGCCAGCGGCGAAACCTCGCAGAACGGGCTGGCGCGCGTGCCCATGGTGCTGGCGGAGAAGCCAGCGATTGTGGTGCTGGAGTTCGGCGCCAACGACGGACTGCGCGGGCAGCCAGTGGCTAACACCGAGAAAAACCTGGCGCAGATGATCGGGCAGTTGCAGGCTGGAGGGACGCGTGTGGTGCTGGCCGGCATCACCCTACCGCCGAACTATGGGCCCACGTACATCCAACGTTTCGACGCCATGTTTGTGGAGTTGGCGGCGCGGTACAAAGTGAAGCGAATTCCGTTTCTGCTGGCGGGCGTGGCAGGCAATTCGCAGTTTATGCAGCGGGACGGCCTGCACCCGAATGCAGCGGGGACAAAGATCGTAGCGGAAACGGTCGCGAAGGCGATCGCATCCCGCTAACCTCCGATACCTTGATTCTTGCAATTCCGATCGGTATTCGAATTACTGTCCTGGCTGCTCCCTTCGACGATCCACCGCATAATGGTTCGATCCAGCCAAAAGCGATCACTTCCCCGCCCCAGGAAGCCCAGGTGCCCGCCATGTTCGGTTGCAAGAAGCCGCACACACGGATTGGCGCGCACCTCTGGCGACGCAAAGATATCGAACGGCACCAGCGTGTCGTCCTTAGCCTGTATGAGAAGCACGGGCACACGGATGCGGTGGAGATAGCCGATGGCCGATTGCGTCCTGTAATAGTTGGCGGCATCGCCGAAGCCGAAGGAAGGCGCGGTGATGCGGTCGTCAATGGACAAGACGGTGTCCATGCCTTCGAAATCACTGCGCCGATAACGGCCGGTGGCGCACAATCGGGCGCGCATGCGGCGCACGAAGCGGCGCTCGTAGAAGCGATTGTCGAGGCGATGGATGCGCGCGCAGCAGGCGGCGAGATCGAGCGGCGTAGAGGCGCCGCAGACTCCGGCGATGAGTTCCGAGCCGGCGTCTCCCAATTCGCCGGCGAGTTTCAAGACCACGTTGCCGCCGAGTGAAAATCCCACCAGGAAGGCAGGGCCGCGGCCCTCGCTCTGGAAAGCGCGCAGCACGGCTAGCAAATCGCTGGTGAGGCCGCCGTGGTAAAGCGTGGGGCAGAGATGCTCAGTGCCGCCGCAGGTTCGCATGTGGAAGCGATGCGCGGCGAACCCGGACTGCAGGGCCGCGGCGCTCAAGCTGCGCATATAGCCGGCTTCGCCCGAACCTTCGAGGCCATGCACCATGACGACTTCGCCACGGCAATCTCCTGCTGGACGTTCGGATTCAACCAGCACCTGCACGTCGGGCGCGGTCTGGAAGAAGCGGCGTTGGGTGGGAATGCGCGCGTCGGCGGCGGGACGCTTCCAGTAGTGGGCCGCAATGGTCTGGACGTGCGGATTGCGGAAAAGGGGTTCGAACGGCGTCATGAAATGTGCGGAAACTTGTAGTATAGAGTTTTCGTATGCGAACTGTTTTGCTTGCTGTATTGACGAGCGCCGCGGCGCTGCTTTTGACGGCTGCCGATGTGAAGCGACCGTCGCCGGCATTTTCCATTCAACGCCGCACTGCATCGCCATTGCAACTAAGCCAGTATCGGGGGAAAGTGGTGCTGCTGGCGTTCATCGACACGCATTGCCCGCATTGCCAGAAGCTGACTGGTTATTTGAATGAACTGGCGCCGAAGTACGCGGCACGCGGAGTGCAGGTGGTGGCATGCGCGTTCAACGAAGACGCTCAGGCGTCGCTCGCGGACTTTCAGCAACAGTTTCACCCGGTGTTCGCGGTGGGCTATTCCAATCGTGCGGCAGTAATGTCCTACCTGCAAGTTTCCATGATGGACCCGCATCCGCTGTACGTGCCACACCTGGTGTTTCTGGATCGCAGCGGCGTGATCCGCGCGGACGTGGCAGGGGAGAGCGATTTTATGAAGCAGCTGGAGACGAATATTCCCGCCGAATTGGAGAAGTTGCTGAAACCTCCCTCGACAGCCGCGAAGAAGTAACGACTGCAAAGCGCTTTGTCCTGGGCCTTCCTGCGCATGCGCTGCACGGCATCCATCACACCGCTCTGTTGCGCCAGGAAGGCGTTGCCGAGGTCCGTATCCGGGCAGTGAAGCCTCCTTTCGAACTCCATTGATTGCCTCGCTTTTTGGCGCCGGCTGTGGCGCGGGTGATCGGATAAGCCGTTACTCGTTAATGCGATGCGGGGGAGGAACGAACGACGCTTTCGCAGGTTGCCGGTGGTCAGGTCGAGCATCGCATCCGTTCAGCCTGTGAAATCACACCTGGAAGAGAGACCGCGAATCATAGTGAATAGAGTAAGAATTAGATAGTGCCCCCGCCGGGAGCGTGTACGGCAGATACTCCAGCACCGGGACACAGGTGGCCTACCTAAGAGAGGCTTTATGAGATACTCAGCGATCGCAATGGCTCTCTCCCTGATGCTGGTAAACGTGTGCCAATCTCCAGCGCAAACACCACCCGCGACGACGCCACCAGCGGCGACACACACTCAACAAAGCTCCCACCCTAAAGCTAGCGGCGCGGCAAAGGGCGCTGCAATCGGAGCGATGGGCGGGAACGCGGCCAAAGGCGCGGTCATCGGAGCGGGCCATAGCCGCCGCGAGGAAAGACGTGCTAAGAGGTAGACGATTACTCGCAAACGGGTCCTCGACCATTACATGTTCTTTCAGCCGAATCGCCTAGATGCGCTTCGAGGCAGCGAGAGCCCGGCTAAATCGACGACCGCTAGTCCGGCGGAGCAAGTTTCTAAAGCCCCGCCGGCTGGCAATTTTCGATGGCGCTTGAGTTGTATCCGATTGTGGCCGCACACACGCACTCGGTGAAAGAGATGCACACGACTTCGCCAGAAAGTGGGTAGGCTGTGAAACAGTTTTGTCGATCCATCATGCGTGCGCTCGTCGCGGGCGTCCTTTTTGTCCTTCCTGTCTATCTTGCAGTTCTGCTGCTGCTAAAGGCTGCGAAGTCGCTTGGCGCCCTAGTCAAGCCATTGGCCGGGCTACTGCCAGAATCGTTCCCGGCCCAAAATCTACTTTCGCTTTTGCTGGTCTTGATTGTTTGCCTCCTGGTTGGGATAGCCCTTCGTACTTCATTAGGACAAGCCGCGCGGACCACAATCGAGAACTCATTGCTCCAAAAAATCCCTGGCTACGGGCTGTTTCGGAGTATGACTCGCCAAATGGCGGGAGACAGCCGGGAGACCGCCTGGAAGCCGGCCTTGGCCGAGATCGAGGATGCCCTTGTCCCTGCTTTCATCGTTGAAGAACTTGGCGACGGACGCTTTACCGTGTTCGTTCCCTCGGTCCCCACTCCGCTGGCTGGCGCGATCTATATTCTCCCCGCGGCACGAGTGCACCCGGTGAACATTCCATTCACCCAAGCGCTCAAGGTAATCACGCGCTGGGGATCGGGCTCCAAGGAACTGGTTGCTGCCATGCAAGAAAGTCGAATGCCTTCACTAAGCCTAAAGTGACGGTACTTATCGGGTCAGATGTTGTTCAAAGGTGGCGGAAGACACCACTCTCGCGGAGCGGCTTGATCTGCAAATCAAAGCGCCGGATCCCGCGAAGACCTCTGGCCCGGTATCAGCCCGCCGGCGCACGAAGGATGGCTACGCGGTCAACGAGTTTAACCCCAAGAATTAGCGCTCCGCCTCGAGAAACCAATCCAGGTCTACATTAAGGGGTTTCACCCATCAGGCGGATGTTACAGCCGCTGAGCAAACCGTATGTGCGGTGGCGCTGAGTGGCTTAGTTGTCAACTTCAACCAGGAGTATCAATAGTAATGAAAGCGCATTTCATGGCCATTGCGGCCTTCCTGTCGTTTGCCTTGACGGCGAGCGCCACAGATGTCCCTCGATTCGAGACCTATTTTGGTTTCGACTGGATCAGATTCAATCCAGATGTGACTGACATTTCATCCTTTCACGCGGATGGCGGAAGTGCTCAGTTCATGTATAATTTCTCTAAAGGAATTGGGCTCGCGTTAGATGTTGGCGCTGTATCTAAAGATACATTTGGCGGTTTCTTTACTAACAGGCAAGCTCACTTCTTGATCGGGCCGCGCTACGGTTATCACAATCATACGCGGTTCACGCCGTTCGTTGAAGTTTTATTCGGCGCCGCCGATTCTTCGATAAGTGTTGATATCAACAATATCGACCGCGTGCCGGCTGTCCTTCCCTCTAGCTCAATCACTGTTCCGTCTGGCGTCGACGTCTCAGCCAAGCTCAGTTTATCCAAGACCTCATTTGCGATGATGGCAGGCGGTGGTCTTGACATTCGGCTCACCAAGCGCATTACCTATCGACTGTTCGATACAGACTACTACTTGTGCCGACCTACCAGCTTGTTTACCGGTGAGGATGTCAACAGGAATAATTTCCGCGTGACGACCGGTGTTAACTTCACGTGGGGCGCTCGGTAGAACTCGCCAACGTCGATTACTAGCGTCACTCTCCTCGCGGGCAGGTCTTAAAGGTTCGCCTGCCCATTTTTCCTCGGCCTGTTGTTTTCAACTGAAATCCGACAGCCAGGCTAGACTCGGCAAGCTCGGAGAAGGCGACGTTGATGCAGTCGCGAAGAGTGGTCAGGGCGGAACTCCGGGTGACGCTCGGCAGGTGTGCGGATGGCTTCCATAGAATCTTATACTTCTTGGCAGGCCAAAGGGCCTGCCCCACCTCAGATCCCCGCGATGTTTCGGATTTCCGCTACTACGTGATCCACTTCTTCGTCGGTGGTGTAGAAGTGCGGGGCCACACGGATTCCCGCGGCGGGACGGTAGTCTACCAGGACTTCGCGGCGCGCCAGTTCGCGCGTCACTTCCATTCCGTTGGGAACATCGAGCACCACCGTGCCTCCTCGGCGATTGGGATCGCGACAGGTATTGACGTGGATGCCGGCTTCGTCGGCAAGTTCCATCAGTCGGGCGGTCTGGCGCAGCGATTTCTCACGAATCGCGGGGACTCCCACTTCGTTCACGATCTCATAGCCCGAACGCGCGGCGTACATGCCGGGGATGTTGGGCGTTCCGTTCAGAAACCGGTAGATGTCGTGAGTGTAGCGAATGGGACCGCCTTCGAAGGCGAAGGGCTGCTCATGCGCCATCCAGCCGGTGGCGGCGGGATTCAGTTTCGGCCAAAGGTCGCGGCGCACATACAGGTAGCCGGCGCCGGGTCCGCCACACAGCCATTTGACCGAGCCGCCGGTGGCGAAATCGACGTTGAGCGCGCGAACGTCGACCGGCACGGTTCCAGCCGACTGATAGAGATCGGCGATGATCATGGCGCCGACCGCATGAGCGCGTTCGACGATGGCGGCCAAGTCCTGCAGATAGGAGCTGCGAAAAGCCACGTGCGAGACGGAAACCAACAGCGTCTCTTCGTCGATGGCCTTCAGCATCAGCTCAGTGGGCAGCGTAAAGCCATCGGGCGAGGCTACCGAAACAATGCGCGCTCCGATGCGTGACAGGCCGTGATAGATGTAATCGTTGGACGGAAAGTTGAGGCCGTCAGTGACCAGCCTATTGCGGCGGCCGGACCAATCGAGGCAGGAAGTCACGATGGACTGGCAGGCGGAGACGTTCTGCTGCATCACCACTTCGCCTTCGCCGGCGCCGATGATGCGGCCGATCAGGTTGCCGACCGTCACCGGCATTTCCCACCAACCTTCCTCCCACGCGCGAATGCCGCGAGCCGCCCAGGTGTCGGTGTACTCGCGAACACGGGTGGCGGCTCGCTGCGGCATGGCGCCGAGCGAATGGCTGATCATGTAGTTCGTATTGCCCAGGATGGGAAATTCCTTGCGCCAGGCAAGCAGTGGGTCCATGCGTACTATCGTGGCACAAGTCCACGAGGACGGTTGCAGATTCCGCTATGGCTCTCCGATGGGTTCTTCGGGAGCGGGGAGGGCGTCGTGTTCTCCAGCGACCCAGACGTAGAGGGTCGGGAGCAGGAAGACTCCGAGAATCAGCGCTGCGACCAATCCTCCTACGATTACGATGGCGAAGGGTCGCTGGGAATCCGAACCGATTCCTCGCGAAAGGGCGGCGGGCAGCAGGCCCAGACTCGCCACCAGCATCGTCATAGTGATGGGGCGCAGGCGTTGCACCGAGCCTTCGATTGCGGCATCCAGCACATCCAGCCCGCGGGCCCGCAATTGGTTGATGTATTCCAGCATGATCACGCCGGTCTGCACTGAGACGCCGAATAGCGCCAGGAAGCCGACTCCGGACGACACGCTGAAGTGCGTACCCGTCAGCATGAGCGCGAGCAGTCCTCCGATGGGCGCCATCGCCACGTTGGCCAGAATCAGGCCGACCCACTTGAAGGATTTGAACATCGTGAACAGGATCATGCAAATCACCAGCAGCGTAATGGGCACGACAACCGCCAGTCGTTTAGACGACCGCTTCTGGCTTTCATACTCGCCCGCCCAATTGATGCGATAGCCTTCCGGTAGCTTCACCTGCTGGGAGACTTTGGCCATCGCCTCTTCCACGGTGCTGCCAAGATCGCGCGTAGGCACGCTGTATTTCAGCGCGACGTAGCGCGACGCGCCCTCGCGATAGATTTCAGAAGCGCCATCGCGGACCGTCACTTTGCAGAGTTGCGCCAACGATACCCGCTCTCCGGAAGGCGCGCGCAGACGGATCTGCTCCACCGCTTCTTTCGTGTTGCGGTACTCCTGCTGATAGCGCACCACCAAGTCGTAACGCTGCTCGCCTTGCAGAATCTGGCTGACGGCTTTGCCGCCCACGGCGGTTTCGATGGCGTCCTGGACATCGTCGACGTTGATACCGAAGCGAGCGGCCTGATCCAGGTCGACTTCGAATTGCAGGTTGGGCTGGCCAATGACGCGGAAGAGGCCGAGATCGGCGACACCGGGTACGGTCCGCAGCACACGCACTATCTGGTCGCCCGTAGTTTCCAACGTGCGCAGGTCTTCGCCGTAAATCTTGATAGCCAACTGCCCTTTGACGCCGCTGACCGCCTCCTCCATGTTGTCGGCGATGGGCTGCGAGAAGTTCCAGAGGGCGCCCGGAATATTCTTCTCCACCTGGTAGTCCATGGCGGCGATGAGCGCCTCTTTATCCTTCTTAAAGACCGGGCGCCACTCCTCTTTGGGCTTGAGGTCGATGAAATACTCGGTGTTGAAGAAGCCCGCAACGTCCGTGCCGTCGTCAGGCCGGCCTACCTGGCTCACCACCTGAACTACTTCCGGGAAGGACGCGAAGATGCGGCGGCCCTGGTCCACCACACGGGTGCCCTCGGTGGGACCGGTGCTGGGGGCCAGCGTGCCGCGCGCCCAGATGGCGCCCTCGTCCAGATGCGGCAGGAACTCCGAGCCGATGACGCCGCTCGACATCAGATAGAAGGATGCGCCGATGGCCGCGGCGCAAATCGCCAGAGTCACCCAGCGGAACCGGATGGCATATCCCAGCGACTTGCGATACCCGCTGGCCAGCGCCACCATGCCGGGATTGCGCCACTCGGACGTGCGCTCACCGAAAACCATGCTGCATAGCACTGGCGCGATCAGCATGGAGAAGATCAGGGCGCCCAGCAGCGCGAACGACACGGTCCACGCCATGGGTTTGAAGAGGCGGCCTTCCACTCGCTGTAGGGTAAAGATCGGCAGGTAGGCCGTAATGATGATGCCGATGGAGTAGAAGACTGGACGCTGCACCTCATGCGCGGCGTGCCGGATTCTTTCCAGTTTGGAGCCGTGCGGGTTGGCATCGAGCGAACGCACGATGTTTTCCACCATCACCACCGCGCCTTCCACTACCATGCCGAAATCGAGCGCGCCCAACGACAGCAGGTTCGCTGGAATTTTATTCAGGTTCAGGCAAATGGAGGCAAACAGCAGCGAGAAGGGGATGGTGAGCGCCACAATCAAGCCGCCGCGCACATTGCCCAGGAAGATCAGCAGAATCAGCGCGACCAATATGATTCCCTCGGTCAGATTGTGAAGCACGGTGTGGGTGGTGTAGTGGACCAGAACGCTGCGGTCTAGCGTGGGCACGATCTTCACGCCTTGCGGCAGGATGTGGTTATTCAGTTCCGCCACTTTGTCGTGGATGGCATCGAGCGTGGCGTCGGACTCCGCGCCTTTGCGAAGCAGCACGATGCCCTCGATCACATCGTCGTTATCGACCACTTTGCCATCGGCGCGGCGATAGGCCTTGCCGATGCGGCCCAAGCGAATCTTAGGCCCTTGCGTCACCGTGGCAATGTCTTTGATACGGATGGCCGTGCCGCCCTGCGTCTTGACCGCGATGCGTTCGATGTTGGAGGCTTCGTTGATCAAGCCGAGCGCGCGCACATTAATCTGCTGCAGTCCCTCTTCGAGGAAACTGCCCCCGGCGTTGACGTTGTTACTGGCAAGTTGCTGCTCCACCGTGCCGATGTTCAAGCCGTAGGAAACCAGTTTGTCGGGATTCACCTTCACCTGATACTCACGCGTGGCGCCGCCGAAGCTCACCACGTCAACCACATTCGGCACGGACTTGAACTGCTTCTCGAGAGTCCAATCCTCGATGGTCTTGAGGTCCATCACGTCGAAACGGGGGTTGGTGCTGTGCAGCGTGTACCAATAGATCTGTCCCACGGGACTGTAGTCGGACCCGATTTGCGGCTGCAGGCCGCCGGGCAGAGACACCTGCGTCAGCCGCTCGAGCACCTTCTGGCGATTCCAGTCGTTGGCCGACTCGTCATCGAAGATCAGCATCATGCTGGAGAGGCCGAAGACCGAAAACGAACGGAGGTGGTCCAGGTGCGGGATGCCGTTCATCACGATTTCAATCGGAATGGTGACCTGCTGCTCCACCTCTTCGGCGGCGTGGCCGGGCCATTGCGTGATCACCTGGACGTAGTTATTGGCGACGTCCGGATAGGCTTCCACCGGCAGATTATGAAAGGAAATAGCTCCCCAGGCCAGCAGCAGGACAGCGCCCACCACAACCAGGAAACGGTTATTCAGGGCGTTATCTATCAGGGCGCGAATCATCGTGACGCATTAGTCCCATCTCTCAGACAGTCTTAGGATGCGATCGCCCCGAGGCGGCGTTCACATTTCTGATACAGCTTTGCTCTATCTTAACCCGACGCTTGCAGGGCGCGCCGCGACTGCTAGTGACCGAAACGGCCGGCGGCAAAGACCGCGAGCCCCACCTGTTATGATGCGGGTTGGACCCTTTTACAAAGCGGGAACGCCTGTGCCTCTTTGGCGTCTTTGGCCTGTTCACCGCGATCCTGATCACTTACTCGCAGACTTGGGCTTACACAGGGGACGAAGGCTTTCATTTACTGGCTGCCCAGTCGATACTGCGCGGCATGCGGCCGTGGATTGACTTCTGTTTCCCGCAGGCGCCTCTCATTGCTTATTGGAATGGCGCTTGGATGCGGCTGCTGGGACAGTCGTGGCGCGTGTCGCATGTGATCTCGGCGATTTTGACGGCGTGCGCCGTAATACTCGTGACGCATTATGTAGGCCGTCGATTTCCGCTGAGGGGAACATGGCGCTTCGGCGCGGCCATCGCAGCAGGATTGCTGGCCGGACTCAATGCCGTGGTCTTCGAATTCGGACCGCTCGGCCAGGCTTACGGGCTCTGTCTGCTGCTGTTGGTGGCAGCGTTCCGCATGTCGATTCGCGATGGCGCAGGCTCGGCGCTGGCCGCTGGTTTTCTGGCCAGTGGCGCGACGGCGTGCTCGCTGCTCACTGCGCCGGCCGCTCCGGTGTTCCTGGTATGGATAGCGCTGCAGCGCCGCTGGAATCGCGTCGCGGCATTTCTTGCGGGCGCTACGGTTCCGTGGCTTCCCACAGTCTGGTTGATTTTTCAAGGACCGCATCAGGCGTGGTTCAACCTGGTGGAATATCAGGCGCGATTCCGCAAACTCTATTGGCCCGAGACCACGCAGCACGACCTGGAAATCATCACGTCGTGGATCGATTCCGGTCAGGCGCTGCTACTCGGCGCGCTCGCCATCGGCGGCCTGCTTTGGGTGATGCGGCAGAGTGACTGGCCGCGGCCGCTGAAGTCGCAGCTCTATCTATGCGGCTGGGTGGCGCTGGCGATTTATGGCGCGCTGGGATTCGCGCATCCCACGTTTGCACGCTACTACCTGCTGGGAGTGCCGTTCCTGGCCATCCTGGCGGCGGTTGGCCTCTATGCGGCTGGGACTCGACTGACGGGTAGCGGGCCCACATGGCCTTTGATCGCCGCACTCTTTCTCACTACCGCCGGCCTGGCGAAATCGGTCTACGAGCGGCGCGAGAATTATACGTGGAGCGACTACGAAGCCATCGCGCGCCGGATCGAAAGCGCGACGCCGTCCCACGGCACGGTGTTCGCCGGCGAACTGCTGTACTTCCTGATGCACCGGCAGCCCACGCCGGGCTTGGAATTCTACTATGACCGCAAAGTGTCTCTGCCGCCGGCCGAACTCGCCCTGCTGCACATTATGCCGCAAGCCGAGCTCGAACGGCGACTGTCGTCGGGCTTCTTCGATACCGTCTATATCTGTGAGGACGACGAGACCTACGATCGGCTCGGGCTGCCCAAGCTTTATCAGAAACGCGAGGATATTGAAGACTGCGCGCTGTTTTCGGGCCGGAAATAGCTACTCCACGCGCGTGACGGTGGCTTCCACCTGACCGATAGCGAGCGGATCGGATATAGCGGCCCCAGCGATGGCCTTCCGCTCGTTAACGACGATGGCTGGAACTTTCATTTGCAGGACGGAATCGAACGACAGCTTCGCCTGTCGAACGATCGCCTCGCCCTTAAAGGTTCCCGCAATGCTGCTGACTTCGATGTTCCCTTGCAATACAAAGTTGCCTCCCTCTTCGCGCAAGGTACAGCGAATGGTGGCGCCGACATCGATGGGCGAGCCGTTGCTGGAGACGCGGTCGCCCGCCTGCAGGAAGCCCTTGCCCGATTGGTCGATCAGCAGGGTGTAGTGTTTGGCGGAGGTGTTGCCGTGGTTGACGTCGAACTCCACTTTGAAGGATTGCGCGCCGATGGGCAGCGCCGTGCTTAGGAACGCGGTGAGCAGCGCGATGGTGTAGCGCATGTTACGTTTCATCTCCTGCGAATCTGACGGCGGGAGGGGCCGAAGCGTGGAGAGGCGGTAAGATGCCTCTATGGGCGAAGATCTTCTGACTTCGGCCTTGTCACAGGCCGAGCGCTCTGACGCTCCGGTGCGGGCTGCCGCGCTGATGCGGATCGCACGCGTGCAGACGGTGTTGGCGCCTGCAGAGGCACGGCGGACTTTCGAACGCGGCTTGCAGGAGATGCGGCTACTGCCGCCAAGCCAACCGGACTTTCTGCTGCAGGAACAGGCGCGAATACTGGCCGCGGCGGTGGATCCCGACCTGTTGAGCAGCATCCCGCCGACGGAACGCGCGCGCCATCACTTCGAGCCGGAACGCCTGGCGCAAACCATGCTGGAGCACGGCCACGTGGAGCAGGCCTACGCTTTCGTGCTGGGTCACAGCGATGATTCCACATTTCCTTTTGGCATGGCGCCCATGCTGATGCAGCGCGTGGACGAGGAAAGCCGCAAGTTGGCGCTGCTGCGGCGCGCCCTCAAGGCTTGGCGCGCGGCTCCCACGGCGCATTCGCAGTTTCTGTGGGTCTTCCAGACGCAATGGAAGACGCTGCCGCCCCATGAGGCGCTGGAGGTGGTCCGTGAGATCGTCCGCTACACGCTGGAGCAGCCGGAATTCGATGGCCACGGAACGTATGACGCGGAAGGCGCCGTGCAGATCCATTCCGGCAGGGAGAATAATCTGTTCCAGATTCTCCACGTACTCCGGCGCCTGGATCCCGATTTGGCAGCGCAGTTGATGGCAGGGCATTCGCAATTGGCCGCGGCGGCTATTCGTTTTCCGTACGGGATGGAAAGCGTGCAGGAGGAGGGCGAAGCGCGACGCCGCGCAGCCGGAGGAGCGGCTAGCGGCGGAGGCTTCATCATGAGCGGATCACGGCGGGACTTCGCCTACATGGAGTCGCTGATGCAGGCGAAGCGCGGCGGCGAATTCGCGGCTCCGATCGAACATGCGCTGGAACGCTACCGCGAGGATGCCGCGCCGGACGATCCCAACCTGGCGCCGCGCGAGTTCTGGCCATCCACCAGCGCATTTCGCTCCATCCTGTACGCCGCGGGAGTGCGCCTTGGGGTGGGCGCGGCTGCGCTTCTCGATCGCATCCCAGATGCCGATGTGCGGTTGTTCGCGCAGATTGAGTTGGCCGCCGCATTGGCTGCCCTACCGGAAGTGCGCGGGTCGCAGAGCGAGTATCATCCACAACGGAACCGCAGGGGTCGGATGCGGAGCGCCGCGGTGCACGAGCGGGAAACCGAGGTTTCGGGCGCTTCGCACGACGACATGGACGAACCGCATATTCGCTGCCCTCAATGTAAGTGGCGGCCGCGCACGGAGAGCCGCTGGCGGTGCAAGTGCGGTCACATCTGGAATACGTTCGATACCGGCGGCATTTGTCCCGGCTGTCTACACGAGTGGAAGGCTACGCAATGCCTGGAATGCGGCGTGATGTCACCGCATTCGGATTGGTACACACATCGGTAACGAACGGCTCTGCTACTTCCCCACCAGATCGGCCGCGGCGGCGTTCGTCCTTACCTGTTGCGGATTCTTGCAACCCGGAATTACGCAGGACACCGCGGGATTCTTCAGGCACCAGGCCAGGGCCCACTGGGCCATGGGGACGCCTTCCGGGACCTCCGCGGTGCGCAGCC
Organism: uncultured Solibacteraceae bacterium; assembly: GCA_963815475.1. GTDB lineage: Bacteria > Acidobacteriota > Terriglobia > Bryobacterales > Bryobacteraceae > Sulfopaludibacter. Next base: position 8,067,633 of record CAWFHD010000003.1, read on the forward strand.
GTTCCACTTCGTCCAAATCGCTCTGTAGTTTCTCCTTGTCGAAGGTAGAGCGGAATTCGCCCGCCGCGAAGACAGTGCCGGCCTTGTACTTGCCACTGAGCAGCCCACTTGCCAACGGTACGCGCGCCAGAATGCCGAGACCATCGCGTTCGGCGTGAGGAAAATATTCCTGTTCGGGGCGGCGGTCCAGGCGGTTGTACACAACCTGCAGCACTTCCGCGCCTACACTACGAGCGTCGCGAGCCTGCTCCTCACTTCCCTTCCCCAGAATCGAAACTCCCAGATGGCGCATCTTGCCGGCCCGCTGCTGCGCTTGGAGCATGGCCCAAAGCTCGTGATTGCGAAACGCGGCATCGGAGCCGGAGTGGAACTGATAGAGGTCGATGGTATCGACGCGGAGCGCGCGCAGCGACGCTTCCAACTGAAGCCTGGCTCCCTCGACGGAGAAATCGTCGGTGCGGTTCATGAAGGAGTGGTAGCGGTGGCCGAACTTGGTGGCGATGAACCAGCGCGAGCGGTCGTGGCGGCTCAGGTAGTCGCCTACCAGCGATTCCGACAGGTGATCGCCAAGCACTCGGCGGTGTCGATCAGGTTGATGCCGCTGGCGGCGGCCTGGTCGAAAATGGCGTCGGCTTCCGCCTGAGTGAAGCTGTGTCCCCACTCTCCGCCCAGTTGCCACGTGCCGAGGCCGATGACGGAGACTTGGAGCCGTGTACTGCCGAGGGTTCGATAGATCACGACACGATCTTAGCGCGGCTCACGAATGGGCCGCGCGGGCCTGATGGCATTCGCAGTAATTGGGAAGTGTAGAATAATCCCACATCCAAAATCCGCGCGCCAGTGCTAGACTCTACCCCAAGAGGGATGGGTAGCTGTGACTGTCAAGCACAAGAATTGGGCACCGTTGCTGTGCCTCGGCACGCTTTTTCTTCTGAAGGTTTTCCCTGTATACGGCTCTGACGAACCGCGAGTCTCGATCGAATCGCGTGTGCGCGCCGCTGCCCGCGCGGACATCCGCGTCGACTCCAACCTGGTTCTGCTTCCCCTGAATGTCACAGATGTGCGGAACCAGATGGTCACTGGCCTGGACGCGCAGGAGTTCCGCGTCTTCGAGGGCAAGGCTGAGCAGAAGGTGCTGCATCTTTCGAGCGACGAGGCTCCGCTCTCGGCAGCGATCGTGTTCGATGGCAGCGGCAGCATGGCAGGCAAGCTGAGCAAGGCGCGCGAGGCCGTTGCCGAGTTTCTGAAGAGCGCCAACCCCAACGACGAATTCTGCCTGGTGAACTTTAACAGCAAGGCGGAGTTGGCCGTTCCCTTCACACACGACCACGAAGAGGTTCAGGACCGCTTGTTGTCTGAAACCGCCCATGGCAAGACCGCCTTGTTGGACGCGATCTATCTGGCTCTGCACCATATGAAGAGCGCGCATAATCCGCGTAAGGCGCTGCTGATCATCTCCGATGGCGGGGATAACGACAGCCGCTATTCCGAGGTCGAACTTTCCAAGGTAGTTCGGGAAAGCGACGTCTGGATCTACGCGATCGGAATCTATGGCCAGGGAATGCTGCTGCCTGAGGAGGAGCGCGGCGGCCCGAAACTGCTGACGGATATCGCCGAACGCACCGGCGGTCGTCAGATCGCGGTACATTACGCCAGCGAACTACCCGACGCCGCGGCGCAGATCGCGCTCGAACTGCGGCACCAGTACATCCTGGCATACAGCCCCGATCACATCGAGCGCGATGGCAAATACCATCACGTGCAAGTGAAAATCGTGGGCCGCCGTGATCTGCATCTTTCGTGGCGTCCGGGCTACTACGCCCCGGGGAAGTAGAGGGTGAAGCCGGCGGTCTTGCCCACCGGCTCTATCGCAAAAGACATCGGGTGGCAAGACCACCAGATCCAACTAGACTGCTACCGGTTCGCCGGCGTAGGTGTTGGCCATCGCTTCGAGCGGCACGGGCTTGTAATCGCTGGCATGTCCGGCCTGGCCGAACTGGGTCATGCGGAGCGCCACAACCTTCTTCATGGCATCGCGGGCCGGCTTCATGTAGCTGCGCGGATCGAACTCTTCGGGCTTCTCGGTCAGCACTTTGCGGATGGCGCCGGTGATGGCGAGGCGGTTATCGGTGTCGACGTTGATCTTGCGGACGCCGTTCTTGATGCCGAGCTGAATCTCTTCCACCGGCACGCCCCACGTGGGCTTCAGTTTGCCGCCGTATTGATTGATGATGTCCTGCAGGTCTTTGGGAACGCTGGAGGAGCCGTGCATCACCAGGTGAACCTTGGGGAGGCGCTTGTGGATCTCGATCAGGGTGGCCATCTTCAGCGTTTCGCCAGTGGGCTTGCTGGAGAACTTGTAAGCGCCGTGGCTGGTGCCGATAGCGATGGCGAGGGCATCCAGGCCAGTCTGTTTCACGAACTCTTCCGCTTGCGCCGGATCGGTGAGATGGCTGAGGCCATCGAGGCCCGTGCCGTGGCCGTCTTCTATACCGCCCAGGCAGCCGATCTCGCCTTCCACAGTGACGCCCTTCGCGTGCGCCATCTCCACCACTTCGCGGGTGACCTTCACGTTGTACTCAAAGCTGGACGGCGTCTTGCCATCGGGCATGAGCGAACCATCCATCATGACGCTGGTGAAACCCATCTCGATGGCGCTCTTGCAGGTCTCGGGGCTGTTGCCGTGATCGAGGTGCAGTACGGTAGGGATCTCAGGATAGATCTCGGTGGCGGCAATCATCAGGTGATACAGGAAACGATCCTGCGAGTAAGCGCGGGCGCCGCGGCTTGCCTGGATGATGACCGGCGATTTGGTTTCGCGAGCCGCCTCCATAATGGACTGGATCTGTTCCATGTTATTGACGTTGAATGCTCCAACGCCGTAGCCGCCCTTGGCTGCTTCATCCAGCAATTGGCGCATCGAGACTAGTGGCATGAGTTCTCCTTAGGGAAAATTGGAATTTGGGACCTTCGGACCGTTTAAGTCTTAACGTAGCACGATTGCGGCGCGGCAATCAATTCGAAGGGCCTTTACCAGCTTACACGGAAAAGCGACGGAAAATCGCCGGTGACAAGATCATCTGCGCACAATTCGGTAGCGAGATGAGCGGCTGCACAGGTACTCTGTGAGAAGTGACCACTCACAGCCGCACTGTCCGAACCTATCTCTGGCTTCTTCTCTTCCTTGCTTTACGAGCCTGCGGCAACCTGTCGTTGGCGATGGGCACCAAACGGCTTCCGGAGACTTTGGCTGCCGATCCCATGGTGTACCTTCGCGCCATGCTCGATCCTTTTGTGGCGGGCGGCATTGTCATGTTGATTGTGGCGCTGCTGGCGCGGCTGGCGCTGCTGAGTGTGGCCGATCTCAGTTTCATCCTGCCAATGACCGCGATTGGATACGTCGTCGCGGCGGTACTCGGCAGGTTCTTCCTGCATGAGGCCGTGAGCCCACAGCGGTGGCTCGCGGTTATCCTGATCTTCGGCGGGGCGGCGCTGGTGAGTTCTACGCCGCAAAGCACCACCGCCAAAGTCGAGGCCTCCAAGTGACCTGGATACTCCTATCGATCATGGTGGTGGCGACGGCGCTCAGCGATATCCTGCAGAGCTACGAAATGAAACAGGCGGGCGCGCAATCGGTGGGGGCGCGCGGCTTGGGTCGCTTGCTGCGCATGATTGTGGCGCGGCGCTACCTGCTGCTCTCGATTGTGTGCCTGGCGTTCTCGTTCTTCGCGTTCATGGCGCTGGTGCAATCGGCGCCTCTCAGTTTCGCAGTGCCTGCCTCGGCGGCCAGCTTTATTCTGGAGACTGCCATGGCGAAGCTGCTGCTCAAGGAGCAGATTGGACCGCGGCGAGCGGCCGGCACCTTAATGGTACTGTGCGGAGTGGTGCTGCTGGGAAGGTAATCGCTCGTCACTCTTCGTTGACGGGACTGACCGGCACCAAAGCGCCGCCCCGGATGTAATAGTCGCTGCCTCGCCAGCGGATACTGCGCCGCGCGAAACTCCCCACCCAGATTACAAACGCGACCGCGTCCCAGACCGGGATCAACGGCATCCTGCGCCAGTAGGAGCGCTGATTCAATCCCCACATGGCGATCATCGAGGTGATGAGGCAGCGCATGGCGAAGTAGCCGCCCAGGTAGATGGCCGCCGTTGCCCACGTTGGATTCGCGGCCACGGCGAAGAGCGCCCAGGGCAGGCCGTGGGTGAACAGCAACCCGAAATGGCCCCACGGCCGCATGAAGCGCATCACCACGATCCACCGCATGCGCTTATGAAAAAGCTCGCCGATGGAGTTATAGTCGGCGACCGTTTCTACGGAGTATCGAGACAGTTCCACCTCGTAGCCCTGGTCGGCGATGAAGCGACCCACCAAAAGGTCGTCGGCCGGGCGATTCTCGATGGCTTCGTACCCGCCGAAGGCAGCGAGTTTCTCGCGCGTGGTGGCGATGGTGGGCCCGAGCGCGAACTTCACGCCATCGAGCTGCCACGCGACCACAATGCCGGCATAGAAGTCCGACATCATTCCGACGGACTGCAGCCGATCTACGAAATTTCGTTCTTCAATCGAGAGGTAAAAGCACGTGACAGCGCCGATCTTGGGATCGGCCAGCGGGGCTACTACACTGCGCAGATAGTCAGGGCGGACCCGCACGTCGCTATCGCTGATGACAACGTGCTCATAGGTGGCTTCACCCACCATTCGCGCCAGTTTCGCGACTTTGTCGTTAGTGGCATCGCGGCCCGAACCGTACAACACGCGGATCTGGCGCTCGGGAAACTCCAGCTTGAGTCGGTCGATGAGGGGCAGCACGGGATCCTCGCGATCGCCCACGCAGAAGATGATCTCGTACTCGGGATAATCCTGGCGGCAGAAGCTGGCGAAGTTTTCGTAGGCGTCGGGGTCGATTCCGCGGATCGGTTTCAGGTTGCTGATGGGCGGAGTGAATCCGCCCAAATCGCTGCGCTGCGGGCGGCGAAAAAAGCGCCAACAACTGAAAACCGCGATGCCGTAATAAATAAATGGGATAGCACCCAGAAACAGGCACAGAGCAGTGAGTGTGAGCGACATTACGTATGTTCCGTTAGTGCCATGGCAGCAGGCAATTTATGAATAGACGAAAACGTAACAATCAATGGGTACAGGCTTTGCTAGCCCTAATTGACTAGAAGGCAAAGAAGATTGCGTCTGATAAATTGAAGGAGACTCGCGCCATATCCAAAGCCAGCCTTGGTGTCCCTTCGCGAGCACACAGGGGTAGTGGATTTTGTGCGGAATCGCAGGTTTTACCCATCTTGGTTATCGACCCCCTCCTGAGCGGATTCGGGAAGCCGCTACGGCGATTGTCCACCGCGGGCCTGACCAGCAGGGCGTTTTCGAATCGGACCTGATTTCGCTGGCCGCCACGCGTCTGAAGATCATCGACCTGTCAGCGGGCGACCAGCCCATCCACTCCGCAAACGGCGATACCGTTATCGTCTTCAACGGCGAAATTTACAATCACGAAGATCTCCGCCGCGAACTGGAGCAGCACGGCCACAGCTTTCGCACTCACACCGATACGGAAGTGGTTTTGGCGGCATTTATCGAGTGGGACGTCGCATGTTTTGCGCGATTGCGGGGCATGTTCGCGGCCGCGCTGTGGACGGAATCGACTCGCCGCCTGGTTTTGGCGCGAGACCGCATGGGAATCAAGCCGCTGTTTTTCCTGGAGCGGGGTCGCGATCTCTACTTCGCATCCGAACTCAAAGCCATTTTCGTGCACCCCGAGGTAGAGCGGAACCTGAACCTGGCCGCCCTGGACTGCTACCTGGCGATGAACTACGTTCCGGCGCCTCACACGCTGGTGGAAGGCATCGAAAAATTGCGTCCCGGCCATTGGCTGGAGTGGCAGCATGGCCAGACACGCTCGGAAGCCTATTGGCAGATGCCGCGCGGGGTGGACCCACAGTGGACTCTCAACGCCGCAACCCATGAGCTCGACGCACTGCTCAAGCAATCCGTGCGCGAGCATCTGCTGGCCGACGTTCCGCTGGGGATATGGCTGTCAGGTGGCTTGGATTCCTCCACGCTCCTGCATTACGCCGCTCCCGCTTCGCACTCGCGGCTGAAGACGTTCTCCATCTCGTTTGCCGGGCACAAATTCGACGAAACGGCACATATCCGGCGCATTGCCGAGCGCTATGAAACGGAACACGAAGAGCTCGACCTGAATACGACTTGCGATCTGGACGGCACCATCGAGCAATTCGCCTGGTATTTCGACGAGCCCAACGCCGATGGCGGCGCGCTACCGGTGTGGTTCCTGTCGCGTATGACGCGGCAGCACGTGACGGTGGCATTGAGCGGCGAAGGCGCAGACGAGCTATTCGGCGGATACCTGACATACCGCGCCGACCAACTCGCACACCATGTGCGGCGGCTGCCCGCGTGGGCCCGGCGCGCCGGCCGTGCCATGGTGGGCAGGCTGCCGGTATCGGACGAGAAGATCGGCATGGAGTACATGCTCAAGCGCTTCGCGGAAGGTTGCCTGATGCCGGCCGGCCGCGCCCATGTCTACTGGAATGGCGCGTTCTCCGACGAGGAGAAGGCATCGTTGACCACGACGCCCCTGCCCGCGGCGCTCTCCGAACTGCTGCGCGAGCTTTCTCCCGAACGCAACAGCCCGGACGGCTATCTGCGCTTCGACCAGAGCTACTATCTTCCCGACGACATCCTGGCGAAGGTGGACCACATGAGCATGGCGCACTCCATCGAAGTGCGTCCGCCCTTTCTGGACCACCGGATTGCGGAGTTCGCCGCGTCGCTGCCGGACCACCTGAAAGTGAATGGCAGGGCGCAGAAGATCGTGCTGCGGGAACTGATGAAGGGCAAGCTGCCCGAATCCACGCTGCGCCGGAAGAAGGTGGGCTTCGATTTTCCGGCTCACGAATGGCTGCGCGGTCCGTTGCGCGCCTTGATGTCGGATACTCTTTTAGCGAACCGCGCGGGCGATGGCTTGTTCCGGCGCGAGGCTCTGGAGAGCATCATTCACAGGCACCTGAAGCGACAGGCCAATCTTGGTTATCATCTTTGGGGGCTGATGCTCCTGTTCTTGTGGATGAGGCGATGGAGAATTCAGACGAACCAGGTTTTCGAAACGAACCGGACCGCGCCGGCCGGGCATCTCTACATCTGCTTAGCGGTGGCGCTGGTTGCCGCGGCAATTTATCTCGGCTGTATCATTTCTCCTCCATCGCTCATGGACGACGTGGATGCCGTGCAGGCGCAGATTGCGCGCAACATGGTGTCGTCAGGCGATTGGGTGACGGCGCGGCTCGACGGCGTCGCCTACCTGGAAAAATCGCCGCTGATCTATTGGCTGATCGCCATCTGCTACCGGCTCTTCGGCTTCTTCGATTGGGCCGCCCGTATTCCCATGGCGCTGGCCTGTATGGCGCTCGGCTGGGTGACGGCGGCGTTCGGCATCTGGGCTTTCGGCAAACGCGCCGGCTTCTATGCGGGGCTGTGCGTCTCCACCTGCATCGGGCTGTTTCTCTTTACCCGCATCCTGATCCCCGACGTGATGCTGACCGCCACCATGGCGCTTTCGATGTGGGCCTTCCTGCGAGCTCTGGACGAGGAGGAGCCGCGTCCGCGCCTATGGGCCTTCGTGCTGGCCGCCAGCCTCGGCGTCGGGACTCCTATGGAAGAGCGCGATCGCAGTGGTCTTTCCCGGAGGCGCGATGGTGATCTACCTGCTGCTGACGCGGCAACTGTTTTCCCGCAAGGTCTGGCAGCGGCTCCATCCGTGGAGCGGCCTGTGCGTCATCCTGCTGATCGCGGCGCCGTGGCACATCCTCGCCACCCTGCGCAATCCGCCCTATTTCGACCTGACGCTGCGCAGCGGCCCCGGCGAATACCACGGCTTCCTGTGGTTCTACTTCATGAACGAGCAGGTGCTGCGCTTCCTCAACCTGCGTTATCCGCGCGATTACAACACCGTACCGCGCGTTTATTTCTGGCTCTTTCACCTGATCTGGCTCTTCCCCTGGAGCGTCTATTTTCCAGCCGTGTTCGCGCAGGCGAAGGCTCCGGCGCAATCGCGCGCCGGCACGCACGCGCCTGCTGTGCTTGTGCTGGACCGGCTTCATCCTGGTCTTCTTCACCTTCTCCACCACGCAGGAATACTATTCCATGCCGTGCTATCCGGCGCTGGCGTTGCTGCTGGGATCGGCGATGGCGGCAGGTGGGCGCTGGGTACGGCGCGGCACACGCGTGCTCGCGGTGGTAAGCGCGTGCGCGGCATTGGCATGCACTCTGATCCTGGTGGCGGACCGCAACGTCCCGAATCCCGGCGACATCACGCAGGCGCTCTCGCAGCATCCCAGCGCATACACCTTGTCACTCGGCCACATGGAGGATCTAACCCTGGAATCGTTCGCGTACCTTCGCCTGCCCTTGGCAATGGCCGCAATCGCCTTCGCCATCGGTGCGGCCGGTAGCGTGAGAGCAACGGGACAGAAAGCGTTTCTGGCCGCTGCGTTGATGATGGTGCTCTTCTTCCACGCTGCCCGAGTAGCCATGGTGACGTTCGACCCGTATCTCTCATCGCGACCCCTCGCCGAAGCGCTGCTGCGCGCGCCCGAGGGCGAACTGGTGATCGACCATCACTACTACACCTTCTCGTCGATCTTCTTCTACACGAACCGCACTGCATGGCTGCTGAACGGGCGCTTTAACAATTTGGTGTACGGATCGTACGCGCCGGGAGCGCCGAATGTCTTTCTGGACGATGCGCAATGGAAAGAGCGATGGCTCGGACCGCAGCGGTATTACCTGGTAGCTAAGACCACGGAACTGCCGCGATTTGAAGATCTGGTGGGAAAGAGCGCGTTGTTCGTGCTGGCCGAAAGCAGCGGCAAGGTGGTGCTGACGAATCAGGAAGTCAAAACCGCTCCATTACAGTCGCGACTCGGAAAGATGCTGCATACCGAGCCGCGATCGTAAGGGAGTCGTTATCTAGTCTCCGCCGTTTAAGTGGCCGTTGCCCTTCATCGCGGCCGCTCCGCCGTTGACAGGCAAATTGTACCCGCCGCCGTTGGAATGAGTCATCACCTTGCTGGGGTGCCGGTCATTGCGCGCATTGCGCCAGTTCACCTTCGGCATGAAGAGCGAACGATCGATGCGATCCTGATAGCGCACGGCAATGCTCAGCAGGGAATCGATGAGCGATTCGGACAGCAGGTGCGGCTTCAGCCCCAGATCCGCGAGCTTGGAATGTTTGGCATTGTAGTAGTGCTCTTCCAATTCCACGCGAGGATCAGGAAGATGATCGATTTCCACCGACATGCCCAGCTTCTGGCCGGCGGCCTGGACCATTCGAGCCAATTCGAGCACCGTGAATTGCTCGGTGAATTGATTGAAGACACGGCATTCACCTGGACGCGCCGGATTCATGCAGGCGATTTCAATGCACCGCACCGTGTCGCGGATGTCGAGATAACCGCGGGTCTGTCCGCCTTTGCCATAGACGGTGAGCGGCTGGCCCACCGCCGCCTGGGCACAGAAACGGTTCAGGACCGTGCCAAAGATTTCGTCGTAGTCGTAACGGTTAGTCAGGGTTTCGTCTAAAGAGACTTCGTCCGTCATGGTGCCGTACACCACTCCCTGGTTGAGATCGGTGGCGCGCAGCCCCCAGATCCGACAGGCGAACATGATGTTGTGGCTGTCATGCACCTTCGAGAGGTGATAAAAAGAGCCGGGCTGCTTGGGGAACGGCAGAACGTCTTTGCGGCCGTTGTGCTCGATAGCGATGTAGCCCTCTTCGATATCGATATTCGGCGTCCCGTATTCACCCATGGTGCCGAGCTTGACTAAGTGGCAATCGGGCCGGAATTCCCGTAGGGCGAAAAGCAGATTCAACGTTCCGACTACATTGTTTACTTGAGTAAACACCGCATGCTTGCGGTCGATCATTGAATATGGCGCGGCTCGCTGTTCGGCGAAGTGCACAACTGCGTCCGGCTCGAATGACTGAACGGTAGCGGACAGATACTCATAGTCGGTAACATCGCCGTACAGGAATTCGATGTTATTTCCGGTGAGTTGTTTCCACGACCGAAGTCTCTCCGGCATGGTGCGGATGGGAGTGAGTGTTTGTACTCCCAGTTCGCAATCCCATTGTCGCCTCGCAAAATTGTCGCATATCGCTACGCGATGGCCTTTAGCGGACAGATAAAGTGCCGTAGCCCACCCGCAATAGCCATCGCCCCCGAGCACCAGGATATTCATATTGTTGGAACCGTCCTCATCTCCTGTTTTGCAGGAGTTAAACCCAAACAAGCGGCTCGATTTGTGCGAAGGACCACGTTCGGTTCCGCCCCCAGATCCGATCCCCAGAGCCGACTTCCTCGGTTATCTTACCAGTTAGACAAGGGACTTCCAGTTAGCCCTTAAGGGCTAGTGACAGTGATATGTCGCGTGATTCCATCGACAACTTCGATGGCGCAGGTCACTCAATAAAAGTTACGCTTAATGTCTGAGAGACCATGTGGTAGGTTGTTTCGTACGATCGGTTACTTTTGGCCGTAAGTGGCGTTAGGGCCCTGCTTCCGAAAATGGTGTTTGTCGCGCAGGGCTTCGGAGATCTGCTCGGCTTCCGGGTTGATGGTGAGAGTCTGCCAGGCCATGGCGGCCAGTTCCTCAACGATCACCGCCATCTGCGCCGCATCCGTCACCGACTTCCCCCAGCAGAACGGCGCATGTCCCGCCACCAGCGCGGCCGGACAGCCCAGCGGATCGCTGCCCTTCAGCAGGCGCAGGATCGCGACTCCGGTATTGGCTTCGTAATCGGAGTCGATCTCTTCGGCGGTCAGCGCGTCCGTCACGGGAATGGGACCGTGGAAGTAATCCGCGTGGGTGGTGCCGAAGCAGGGGATTCGCCGCCTTGCCTGCGCCCATGCGGTGGCGTGCCGCGAGTGCGTGTGCACCACGCCGCCAATGCGTGGGGAACTCGCGGTAGAGCGCCGCGTGCGTGTCCAGGTCCGACGACGGCTTCAGCGAACCCTCCACAACCCTGCCGTTCAGGTCCGTGATCACCATATCGGCGGGCGTCATGTTCTCGTACGGCACGCCGCTCGGCTTGATCACGATCAGGCCGTGTTCGCGCGACACGCCGCTGGCGTTGCCGAAGGTGTACATCACGAGGCCCTCGCCGCACCAGTTCCAGATTGGCTTCCAGAACTTCAGCTCGCAGCGCTTCCAGCACTCTGGTCCTCCTCGCACCCGCGCCGCGATGCGGTCGCAGCTCCGGCAAAATCGCTCCCAGTTCCACAGCGGTAGAGTGCCGCTTGCCAAAGGCAAAATACAGATCGCGGTACAGCGGATACAACTCGCTGATACGTAGCCATACTGCGGCAGCTTGCGGCTCGCACCACCGCATAGTCCCGGGCACAGCGCGTCCTGCGCCTCTTCGATGCTGCGGAAACGTGCCGGCCGCCAGGAACGCAAAGATCGCCGAGCCCAGGCTGGTGACATCGCCCTTGGGCACCAGAATCGGCTTGCCCAGCACGTTCGCGTATACCTGGTTCAGCACCGGATTCTTCTGCGGAATGCCGCCGCCGTTGATGACGCGATCCACCGGCACGCCGTGCTCTTCCATGCGCTCCAGAATCACGCGCGTGTGGAAGGCCGTGCCTTCGATGGCGGCGAATAGTTCGTCCTGCGCCGTGTGCGTAAGTCGCCAGCCGAGCGTGACGCCGCTCAGCTCCGGATTCACCAGCACGGTGCGATCGCCATTGTCCCAGGTGAGCCGCAGCAGGCCGGTCTCGCCGGCCCTGATAATTCTCCAGGCCTCGCGACAGCTCAGCGACTGTGGTGCCGGCCCGGCGCGCGATCGCTTCGAAGATATCGCCCGTGGCCGAAAGCCCCGCTTCGATACCGGTGCGTTCGGGGTCCACCGATCCGGCCACCACGCCGCAGACTCCGGGAATCAGACCCGCTTGCTCGCCGGTCGCGATGATGCAGGTGGAGGTCCCCACTACGTTCACCACGTCGCCCAGGCGCACACCCGCGCCGATCGCGTCCCAATGCGCATCGAAGGCGCCGACCGGAATCGGAATTCCGGCGCGCAGTCCCAGGCGCTTCGGCCCACTCTGCGATCAGGTGTCCGGCGACCTTGTCGGAGGTTTGGTAGCGCCCGCCCAGCTTGCCGCGAACCCCGGCGAAGCAGCGGGTCGATGCCGGTCAGGAACTCCTCGGGTGGAAGTCCGCCCAGCCCGGCATTCCACATCCATTTGTGGCCCATGGCGCAGACGCTGCGCGGGACGTCCGCGGGGTCGGTGATGCCGCAAAGCACCGCGGCCACCATGTCGCAATGTTCCAGGGCGGTGGCAATGCGAGCGCGCTTATCGGGATTGTGCCGCAGCCAGTGCAGCAGCTTGGCGAAGCCCCACTCCGAACGATAGATGCCGCCGCACCAATCGATTGCGTCGAGCGATTGCGAGTGCGCCGCCGCCGTGATCTCGGCGGCTTCCTTCCAGGCGCGGTGGTCGCACCACAGGTAATAGTCGTCGATGGGCTGGAGTCGAGCATCCACTGGAATCACGCTCGACCCGGTGGTATCGAGAGCCAGAGCCTCAATTGAATTGCCGTCTATGCCCGCATTGGCAATAGCCCGCGCGATGGCCTCCGCCAGAGCCCGCATGTGATCGGCGTGGCTCTGCGTGGCAAAATCGGGATCCTCCTTCTTGCGAAGCAGAGGATACTCACTCGTACCCGTGCCCAGGCGCCCGCGGGAACTATCGAAAATCGAAACGCGGACGCTGAGGGTGCCGAAATCAACTCCTGCGACTATGCTCATAGAGAAGTCCTGTCTCGGACGAACATTAACTGTGTTTGTGTACCGACCAACCTAGATATTTCGATGCCGCTTCATGGACGGCTGCCGATACCGGCGCCAGGTTAGCGGCTACATGGTGTTCGAAACCGCGCTCGCAGATGTAGCGCAGAAGGCCTTGCAAATTCGGAATGCGGACCACGCCGGCTCCGCCGAAGGTAGTCAGCGGATCGTCCGTGAATTCGCCCTCGCCCACATAGCCAGCGATCTTGCCTTCCCGATCGATGGTGGAGAAGCGCGCGAAGCTCATTGGCCCGGACTTCACCAGGCCTTCGCACGTGCCATAAGTATTCTCGCGCCCCACGGTGCCGGCGATGATCTGCTGGAAATCCATCTTCACCGATTTGAAGAAGTGCTTCGGAAGATTGCTGCAGTGGAAGCACACCGCCTTATCGGGATCCTCACCGTAATTGTTGTTCCAATCGAGCAGCGCGCTGGGAGTTTCCGACGCCAGTTGCAGCGCGTGCATCCCCACTACCCCGACAATGTCCACCTCGCAGGCGCTCGACATGAGATTCTCGCTCATCATGCTCATCACCGTGCAGGGCACCACGCCGAAGTACTCTTCAAGCGAGGTCCAGCACTGGATGGCGCTAATGGAGCACTCGGTCTGCTCCATCCAATGGTCGATCACCGCGCCGAGCTTCGCCATCTTCATCAGCGCCTCGTGCGGCACAGTCTCGCTCGGCACATACTTGCGGATGGCGGCCAGTTTCGCCACCGCAGCCTGGTCGGTATCCGCCATGCGCTGAATGCGACCTAGGATTTCCGAGAGATCGATGGGTTCGACCGAAATGCCGTTGGCTTCCAGGAGTTTTTCGCTGTAGCGGACGGTGTTGAACGCCGCCGGCCGCGCCCCGATGGCGCCGATGCGCAAGCGCCGCAATCCGCGCACTACGCGGCAGGTAGCGGCGAACCAATCGAGATCTTTACGAAAAAGGTCGGAGTCGGGCGATTCGGTGTGCAGCGTGGTGAGCGAATACGGAATGCCGTACTGCATCAGGTTATTGCACGCCGACATCTTTCCACAGAAGCTGTCGCGCCGGTCCTTAATGGTCATGCGGCCAGGCGTATCGGGCGTTGCCTGCACCAGCACCGGCACGTTCAAACCAGCCATTCGCAGGGTGTCAGCGATAGCGCGTTCATCGCCGAAATTGGGCAGAGTCACGATCACACCATCGATGGATTCCCGATTGCGTTTGAACAGTTCGGCGCAGCAGGCAGCTTCGGCGCGCGTCTCAATGGCGCCGAATTTAGTCTCATCCGCGCCCACGGCCACCGCTCCGTAGCCGCCCTTTTCCAGGGCTGCCAGAATCTCGGAACGGCCGCTCTGCGCCAAATGATCGGGGAAGAATCCGCGATTTCCCACGATCACGCCGAACGTGATGCCACGGGCCTTTTTGTCTGTAATCGCTTGCACCTGTCTATCCTAACATGCGGTCAGCCCGCGACCGGGCCAGTGGAATCCCGCACCACGAATTCGGGGTCGATCACGATCTCCGGATTCGCAGTGACGGACTTGCCCGGTCTCGGCACCAGGCAGTCGCAGATAATGTGGCCGATGCGGTCGCGCGGAATGTGCACGGTGGTCAGGGCGGGATAGCAGAATTCGGAGAGCTTGACGTTGTCGAAGCCGGTAACAGAAATGTCCTGCGGCACGCGCAAGCCTCGCTCACGCAACTCGCGCAGCGCGCCCACGGCGGTCACGTCGTTGACACAGATGATGGCCGTGGGATTGAAACCGCTCGACAGCAGCGCACGCGTGGCCTGCCGGCCGCCATCGAGCGTATCGGCATCGGCCGCGGTGCGCACTTCCAGTTCGGGGATGCGCGCCACCGCATCGAGCACGGCCTTCATGCGCTCGTTGATAGGTCCCAGCACGGCGTGATGGCCGATGAAGCCCAGGCGTCGATGCCCCATCCCGTGCAAGTAATCCACTACCTTTTCGATGCCACGGCGGTAGTCCACTCGGATGTTGGTGATGTTGTGCCTGGGGGTGCCGACGTCGTAGAAGACCACCGGAGTGCGGCTTTCGTTGAGCTCGTCGATCAACTCGGGCGCCATTTCGGAGACGATGGCCGCCAGCCCCATCACGCGCCGGCCGATCATCAGGCGCACGCTGGTGATCAATTGCTCGGAGCGATAGTCGGTGTTCGCCATCACCACTTCGTACCCACGCTCATGTGCGTCCTGCTCGATGGTCTTGTAGATATCGAAGAAAAACGGATTCTCCATGTTGGAGACAATCACGCCGAGAGTGCGGCTCTTCCCGCCCGCCAAGCTGCGCGCGTGCAGGTTCGGGTGATACTTCAGCTCTTCAATGGCCTTAACCACTCGAGCGCGCGTGGAGCTCTTGACCACGCTTGCATTGTTGAGCACGCGGGACACAGTCGCGGTTGAGACTTTTGCCCGCCGGGCCACCTGTTCCAGGTTCATAGCTATTGCCCTATTGTGGCGCAAAATGAAAAATGGTGTCAGACACCTTTTTCTTGGGACTTACCCCACCTGCCAGTAGATGGAGTACCGCCGGTCGAATATCGAGTTAATCGGAGACAGCGTTACGTCCTGCGGCTGGCCGGTGGTTCGGAAGGTCATTGGCTTGTCACCGGGCTTGATCCACGACGCCGGATCGCCCACACCTCTAAATGCCGGAACCTGTATCGGCGCGCGCTGGGGCTGCGGCGAACTGGGGCCTTCCAACATCCGATCGGTCAGCCCTTCGGTCCCGAGATCGCCCGCCAGCACCAAAGGTCCATAAAGGAATGCCTGCGTTTTGGGATCGTCGGGCATGCTCTCCATATGCAGATGCATCGGCAATTGCATCTCGATGCGGTCGCCGGTCTGCCAGGTGCGCGAGATTGCCAGGTAGCTGCCGGGCGCGGCCGATGCCTCAAGTTGCCGGCCATTGATCGAAACCGCCGGGGCCGATTTCAGCCATTCCGGCACTCGCAGCCGCACGGCCATCTGCACCGGCTTGGCCGCCGTCACCACCAACGACGTGGATGGAGCGTCGGGGAATTTCGTATCCTGCCGCAGGCGGAAGCCTTTCTGCTCCCAATTCAGTTCGGAGGGAACAAACAGGTTCACATACACGCCGTCGTTATCGCGCCAGTAAATGCTGTCGTTGAGTTTGGCGTACTCTTCCACGCCCGTGCCCGTGCAGCACCAGAACGATTTGTCCTCCGTGTTGAACGTCTTCCAGGCGCCCGGCGTCATCGACAGGTAATACTGCGTGTGGCCATTCTGCGGATGTATGGTGCCGATGCGGTGGTTGAGCAGCACCTTCTCGTAGTAATCGAAGTAGCTCGGCTCACCGGTCCAGCCATATAAATGACGCGTGAGCTTGAGCATATTGTAAGAGCAGCAGCACTCGGCAGTGGCCACGCTGTGCTTCCACTCCGCCGAAAGCCGCCGCGGCTCCACCTGCCAGCTTTCGCCGTTGCTGGTGCCGCCGGTCACATAGGAGCGGCCGTCCACCACCGTCCACCAGAAGAAATCGGCCACGTCGTGGAATCGGTAATCGCCCGAAATCTCGTAGCGTCGTGCCGCGCCAATCACCTGCGGGATGTGAGTATTCACATGCAGGCCCCTAAGCTCATCGCGCCGCAGCGCCAGCGGATTCATGAAGCGCTTCTTGGTGAAGCGGTCTCCGGCGGCGGCCCAACGGTCGTTGTTGGTGATGGCCGAAACGTTGTAGAGCGATTCCGCCATGCCGCCGAACTCCACGTTCAGGATTTGCTGCATGTGCTCTTCGGACTTGGCGGCCGACCATTTATCGGCCCAGTTGGCAATGCCTTCGGCCACCTGCAGGGCCTGCTTATTGCCGGCCAGTTGGTACATGTCGATCATACCGGCGAGGATTTTGTGAATCGTGTAGAACGGCGCCCAAGGTAAGGTGGGCTCGCCGGGCTGAGGCGGAGCGGGACGGCCCGTAGCGGGATCGATGGGCCTCGGCGGCTTTCCAGAGAGCGAATCGAGGCGGTCGAACAACTCCATGGGGAACGCACTGAGGTAGCCATCCTGCCCCAGTTTGGCCTGGCACTTGGCGAGTTCCGCCACCATGGAATCGCCCTTCCCCTTGGCCTCTTTGTCGCCGGCCGAGGCGTAGAGGTTGGCACTTGCGGATAGGAAATGGCCGGTGAAGTGGCCGCGTAACTCAGTGCCACGTTTTCCATCGGCGGGCGCTTCCCATCCGCCCATCGGCTCGGCACTGCCAACCGGCATGCCGGCATTCTGACGGAAATTGTAGAGCAGGCGGTCCTCAGGCAGACGCGCCATGTAGCCGCGATTCCATTCTTCCGCGTCCTTGTAAACGCCGCCAGTGACGCGCACCTGGTGCATGGGGAATGGCTCGATCTTCGCCTTGACGTCGGCGCGTTTGAACTCAATGGGAGCTTCGAAGGGTACCACTTCAGGAGGCGGTCCAAAGCGACGCTGCTGCTGTTGCTGCACCGACGTATTGGGATTCGGCGGACCCTGCTGTGCCAGAAGCGGAGCGCTTGCTACCGCCGCCGCAAATCCGCGCCTGCTCAAGCCTTTTTCGCCCATAGATACCCCCTCATCTCAACTGGAACCGCTTACATTATATACGCGGGGGTTGAGCGGTGTCGGGAGTAATCGGCTTCGATTCTAGACGCGCTTCAGTTCCGATTCCACGGCGCGGACGAAATAATCGATGTCGCGGACCGTGGTGTAGACGTTGGGCGTGATGCGCAGACCCGTATACTCTTCGTGGCCCATCAGCGCCACGAAGATTCCGTGACGGGCCTCCAGTCCGCGGGCTAGCTCCGCCGCATCGCCATCGCGCAAGCCCAACATTCCGATCCCGCACGACATTTCGGGCGCCGGATTGTGCAGGATTCGCACCTTCGGATTCGACCCCAGGGCATTGGCCCACCGATCCTTGAGGTATCGCAGCCGCGCCGCCTTGCGCGTGATGCCGATGTTCTGGTTGAAGGTGACTGCTTCACAAATCGCCGCGAAGTTGGCCGCCGGATGCGTGCCGATCTCCTCGAATTTGCGAATATCGGCGTCGTTGTTCTGCACCGACGCCATCAGCGCCCAGGTATCTTTGATCAGCGGCTTGCGCACATAGAGGAAGCCCGTGCCTACCGGCGCGTAAGTCCACTTGTGCAAGCTCACACCGTAGAAGTCGCAGCCCAGATCGGGCACTTGGAATGGGAACTGGCTGAATGCGTGCGCGCCATCCACAATCACCTTGATGCCGCGGGCGTGCGCCATATCGCAGATGCGGCGCACCGGAAAGATCTGGCCCGTGCGATTCGTAATATGGCAGACCAGAATCAGCCGGGTGGCCGGCGTGATCGCCTGCTCGAAGCGATTGTACAGATCGTCCATGCTCGCCACCGGCACCGGGAACGAGATCTCCTTCACCTTGATGGCCTCGCGCCGCGCGCGCTGCGCAAACGTGGTCAGCATGCGCGGATAGTCCTGATTGGTGGTGAGGACCTCGTCGCCGCGATCGAGCTTCACACCGAGCTGCGCGATTTCGAGCGCCTCACTCGAATTGCGGGTGATCGCGATCTCCTCCGGGTCGCAGCCGGCGGCCTCGGCAATCATGCGCCGCGACATTTCGATCTTGGGATCGAGCTGTCGCACCATGGTGTGGTACGGCCCCATATTGGTGAAGTCCAAATAGCGCCGCATCGCTTCCTGTACGCTGCGCGGCGCGGGCGAGCAATATCCGTTGTTGAGGTTCACCACCAGGCGATCGATGGTGAATTCGTTGCGAACCGTGGCCCAGAAATCTTCATCGTGGGCGATCTCGGCGGGCGATCGATCCTGCGCCGCCGCGATGGCCCGCGAAAGAGTCTGTGCTGCGGCCGCTCCAGCGGCAAGTTGAAACAGATTGCGTCGATTCACGGAACTCCTCCTGCGTGCTAAGTGCTAACGGAGCGGCTGGGCTCACCGGATACCGTGCCGGACAGGATGCCACGCTAATACGTTGCGGGCCACACTCTTTCAGGGATTCTATCACTCGGGGACGACGGGCGTGCCTGTCGAACACATTCCAGCCGGTATTGACGAAATTTCCCTCCGATGCAATACTGAACCAGTAGGTTCACTATTCAGTGGCGAGGAAACTGGACACCGTCATGATCGCGATTTCGGATCCGACGCGCCGGGCGATCATGGGCCGGCTGGCGCGCGGGCCGGCCCGCATCTCGGACGTTGCCGCGCCTTTCCGGATGTCGCTCACCGGCGTCTGCAAGCATGTCCGCGTGCTGGAGCGCGCCGGCCTGGTGCACCGCACCCGCCAGGGTCGCGAAAACACCCTGGAGCTGACGGCCGAACCGCTGCGCGATGTGGCGCGCTGGATCTCCACCTACGAGCGGTTCTGGAATGCTCGCCTGGATCGACTGGAAGCATTCTTCACTACCAAACAGGAGAAGCCAAAATGAAGCTTACCGATCTCACCGTCACCCGCATGATTCCCGCGCCGGCCGCCGCCGTATTCGATGTGTGGATGGACCCGAAGAGTCCCGGAGGCCCATGGTTCGGCGCCGAGCGTACCATTATCAACCCCGTAGTGGACGGCCTTTTTTATTTCGCGGTAAAGCACGAGGGACGGACGTGGGCGCACTACGGACGGTTCCTAAAGATCGAGCGCCCCCAGCAGGTGGAGTACACGTGGATGTCGGAAGCCACAAAGGGTGCGGAATCCATCGTGGCCTTGACGTTCCAGGCACAAGGGGAGCAGACCGAAGTCACCCTACGTCATACGGGAGTGCCCGACGACGAGATGGGCCGCCAACATCAGGACGGCTGGACGTGGGTTCTCTCAATGCTCGCGGAGCGGTTCGCTGCAAAGCCGCCCGCCGCGACTCCCGCCTAGGGTCCGAGCTCGTCACGGGCGCTGAGAATGGTTAGCATGTCTTAACACAGGGCAGGTAACTTTATTGCTCTGAAAATCGTTATCATGTCTTAACAAATGCCTCGTCCCTCGCGTTTTCTGCCCCTGCTTCTCGTTTTGTTCGCAGCCAGTGGCTGCTCGGCCCTCATATACGAAATCGTCTGGTACCAGATGCTGCAACTCGCCATCGGGTCCACTGCCGTATCTCTCGGCTTCCTGCTGGCCAGTTTCATGGGGGGCTTGTGCATCGGATCGCTCGGCCTTCCGCGCTACCTGGACCGCCGGAATTCCGGGATGCACCCGCTGCGCATTTATGCCGCGCTCGAGGTAGGAATCGGCTTGCTCGGGATCGTGGTGCTCTACGGCATCCCGTTGGTGGACCGCGTCTACGTCGCCGGAGCGGAGCATGGACTTCCCGGGATGATGCTACGAGGCTTCATCGCCACCGTCTGCCTGCTGCCGCCCACCATTCTGATGGGCGCTTCCCTGCCCGCTCTGGTTCGCTGGATCGAAAGCACGCCGCGCGGCGTTTCCTGGTGGGGCCTGCTGTACGGCGGCAACACCCTCGGCGCGGTCTTCGGGTGCCTGCTCGCCGGCTTCTACCTGCTGCGCCTCTACGATATGGCGACCGCCACCTACGTGGCCGCGATCTTCAATTTCACTGTGGCCGGCATCAGCTACCTGCTCGCCGCACGCACCCCCGCCCGCATCGATTCCGATTCGCCCGCCGATCCCGCCCCGGCCGCGCCCGTGGTGGCCGGTGAGCCATCCGCAAACTGGCCGGTGTATCTGACCATCGCGATCTCCGGCGCCACCGCCCTCGGCGCCGAGGTGATCTGGACTCGCCTGATGGCGATGATTCTGGGCTCCACGGTTTACGTTTTCTCCATCATCCTGGCGGTCTTCCTCATCGGCCTCGCCATCGGCAGCGGCGCGGGGTCTATGCTGCTTCGCTCCATTCGGACACGCGACGGCTCCCGTCTGGCGCTCGGCTGGAGCCAGTTTCTGCTCACTCTCGGAATCGCCTGGACCGCCTACATGATCGCGGACTCGCTGCCCAACTGGCCGGTCAATCCGATGCTGGCCACCAGCCCCTGGTATATCTTCCAACTCGATATGGCGCGTTGCTTGTGGGCCATTCTGCCGCCCACCATCCTGTGGGGCGCCAGCTTTCCCCTGGCCTGCGCCTCCATCTCGTCCACCAAGGACGATCCTTCCCGCCTTGTGGGTTCGGTGTACGCTGCCAACACGTTCGGCGCGATCCTGGGAGCGCTGCTGGTGAGCCTCACACTGGTGCCGGCGATCGGCACGCAGGACTCCACGCGCACCATCCTTCTGCTCTCGGCCGCCGGTGGGCTCGTGATGCTGCTACCGCAAATTGCGCGATCGCGATCCATGCTGCTCACAGCCGGCGTGACGGGCGCGGCGCTGCTCTCCATCCAACTGGCGCGGACCATAGACCCCATCCCCGGCAAGGTGATCGCGTATGGCCGCCGCATCATGATCTCGTCTCCCAGTTCGGAACTGCTCTACACCGTGGAAGGCCGCAACTCTTCGGTGGCATACACGCGCTGGGCCGATGGCGCCATCGAAGTGGATGTCAACGGCCACGTGGAGGCCACCACCGAGCCATACGATATGAAGCTACAGCGCATGGTGGGGCACCTTCCCGGCCTCATCCATCCCAATCCGAAATCGGTACTGGGGATCGGCTTCGGCGCGGGCGTTTCGGCCGGGACGTTCACGCGCTACCCGGGCATCGAGCACATCACGGTCTGTGAAATCGAGCCGGTTATTCCTCCCAACTCTACGCGCTTTTTCGCCAAGCAGGATTACGACGTCTTTCACAATCCGAAAACCCGCATCGTGTTCGACGACGCGCGCCATTACCTGATGACCACCACCGACCGCTACGACATCATCGCGTCGGACCCGCTCGATGTCTTTGTGAAAGGCACGGCGGCGCTCTACACCAAGGAGTATTTCGACGCGGTGAAGCGCCATCTTAATCCCGGTGGAATGTTCTCGCTGTACGTGCCGCTCTACGAAAGCGACATGCGCACCGTGAAGAGCGAACTCGCCACTTTCTTCGAGGCGTTTCCCAACGCCACCGTGTGGGCCAATACGATTGAGGGCCGAGGCTACGACATGGTCTTCATGGGGCAGGCCGACCCGCTGCGAGTCAACGTGGACGAACTGCAGACGCGCCTCAACCGCCCAGATTACGCGCCCGTGGCGGAATCGCTGCGCGAGATCGGAGTGCCCTCCACCATCCACCTTCTCTCCACTTATGCGGGCCAGAAAGCCGACCTGGCGCAGTGGCTGCAGGGCGCCGAACTCAATCGCGACGGCGATCTGCGCCTGCAGTATCTGGGAGGCTGGGGCATCAACTCCACCATGGAGGACCTGATCTACAAACAGTTGATGAGCTATCGCCGCCCGCCTGGTCCCATCTTCACCGGTTCTCCGCAAACCATGCAGTCACTCACGGAGGCCCTGAATGCACCGTAGCGCAGGCCGCTGGTCCGCCGTGCCGGCGTGCCTCCTCTGCCTCCCGTTCCTCGTGGCGGCTGCGGACCAGGACTGGCCCATCAACGGAGGGCCGTACAACATCCGCTCGTCGCCGCTCACCCAAATCACACCCGCCAACGTTGCGAATCTCAAGGTCGCCTGGAGCTATGACTCCCACGACTCCTTCAAAGATTCGGAGATGCAGTCGAACCCCATCATCGTGGATGGCTCGCTCTACGCCACCACGCCGAGCCTGCGAGTAGTCGCGCTCGATGCCGCCACCGGGCGCGAGCTATGGACCTTCAACCCCGACCCCGGCAGCAAACCTACGCGCCACTACCGCCACCGCGGCGTCACCATCTATAAAGACCGTCTCTTTTTCACCTGGCGCAACTTCCTCTACGCGCTCGACCGCCGCACCGGCAAGCCCCTCGACAGCTTTGGCGACAACGGCCGCATCGACCTCCGCCAGAATCTCGATTGGCCGGTGGAGCGCGCATCCATCAGCGCCTCCAGCCCCGGCGTGATCTTCGAAGACATGATCATCATGGGCAGCACCGTTCCCGAAACGCTGCCCGGCACGCCCGGCCACATCCGCGCCTTCGACGTCAACACTGGCAAGCTGCGCTGGATCTTCCACACCATTCCGCATCCTGGCGAACCGGGCTACGAAACGTGGCCGCCCGAGGCTTACAAAATCAGCGGAGGCGCCAATGCGTGGGCGGGCCTCAGCATCGATCCCGGACTTGGGATGGTCTTCGCAGCCACCGGGTCGGCATCGTTCGACTTCTATGGCGCCAACCGGATCGGCAATAACTTGTACGCAAATTGCGTGCTGGCACTCAATGCTCGCACCGGCAAACTCATCTGGCACTTCCAGGGCATCCGTCACGACGTTTGGGATTACGATTTCCCCGCCGCGCCCAGCCTGGTCACTGTTACCCGCAACGGCCGCAAAGTGGAGGCCGTGGCGCAGATTACCAAGTTCGGCTACGTTTACGTGCTGGATCGGCGCACCGGCAAGTCGCTCTTTCCCCTCGGCTACAAGAAAGCGCCGCCCTCGCCGCTCGATGGCGAGAAACTAGCCGCGGAACAGCCATATCCGCTGCTGCCGCCGCCCTTCACGCGGCAAAGTTTCACCGAGGACATGATCACGCGCCGCACTCCGGAAGCGCACGCCGCGGTGCTCGATGTTTTCCGAAAGAACGATTCCAACGGCATGTTCACGCCCCCCAGCCTGCGCGGTGGCATCCGATTCCCCGGCGTGGACGGTGGCGGTGAATGGGGCGGCGCAGCGTACGACACCGAGAGCGGCCTGCTCTACGTCAACGCCAATGAGCAGCCGTGGATCGTCCGGATGGTCACGCATGATACTAAGTCGCTGTACAAGAACAACTGCGCCGGCTGCCATCGCGATGACTTGAAGGGCACGCCGCCCACTTTCCCGTCGTTGGTGGATATCGGTAAGCGTCGCACGCGCGAGGAACTCACTGCTGTCATCCGCGATGGCACGGGCCGCATGCCCGGGTTTGTGGACCTGGGGCGCGGCATCAACGAGATCGTCGACTTCCTGATCACCGGCCGCGACACAACGGCGGTGGATCCTGCCGAGGCTGCCAAGGATCCCAACTGGCAGAAGTATCGCAATGAGGGATACATCCTGTTCCGCGATCCCGACGGTTATCCGCCCATCACGCCGCCCTGGGGCACCCTGAGTGCCATCGATCTGAACAAGGGCGCGATCCGCTGGCAGATTCCGCTTGGCGAATACCCGGAGTTGAAATTGAAAAACACCGGCAGCGACAATTACGGGGGCCCGGTGGTAACAGCCAGCGGACTCCTCTTTATCGCTGCAACCAGCTTCGACAAGAAGTTCCGGGCATTCGACAAGCTGACGGGCAAACTGCTTTGGGAGACAACTCTGCCAGCCGCCGGAAACGCCACACCCTCCATCTACGAAATCAATGGGCGGGAGTACCTGGTGATTGTTTGCGGAGGAGGGAAGAACGGAGCCCCCTCCGGAAGTTCAATCGTTGCGTTTGCGTTGTAACGCCTGCCCGAGTTACAGCAAATCTTCACGGCCGAGTTTTTCCAGTTGTTTGACGATATCGCCTACCTGCTGCGCCTTGGCTCGCGTGGTCACCAAGAGCGCGTCGGGAGTGTCGACAATCACCAGGTCCTGCACGCCGAGAAGCGCCACCAGTTTGCCGCGCGCGTCCACGAAGTTGTTCGATGAGTCCACGCAGACCGATTCCAGCGCGATGGCGTTACCGCTGCTGTCTCGATCCAACAGTTCGAAGACGGCGTTCCAGCTTCCTACATCATTCCAACCGAAGTCGGCTGCAGCGATGCCACTGACGTTAGCGGCCTTCTCCAGCACCGCATAGTCGATGGAGATGTTGTCGCACAGCGGGAACGCCTGCTTGAGTTTGGCGGCGAATGAGCGGACGCCGAAGGGCGGTAGCGCAGCCAGAATGGTGGCGGTCTTGGGAAGATGATGGCGGAGTTGGTCGAGCAGGACGTCGGCGCGCCAGAAGAACATGCCGGAATTCCAATAGAAGTTGCCGGCAGCCACATAGCGTTTGGCTTTGACCTCGACCGGCTTCTCGTGAAAGTGCCGGACCGCCACCGCATCCTTGCCGGCAGTCAATCCCTTGGGGAATTCGATGTACCCATAGCCAGTCTCCGCCCAGCGCGGCTGAATGCCCACCACCATCAGGTTACCGGCGGCCGCGCCCTTCAAAGCCGCTTTGATGACGGCCCGATACTGCGGTTCCTTAGCGATCACATGGTCAGACGGGAAGACGCCCATCACGGCGTCCGGATCCTGCGATTTCAGGATGTGCGCGGCCAGACCGATGGCAGGAGCGGTATTGCGCTGCATGGGCTCGGCCAACACCTGATGCTTCGGGATCTCGGGAAGCTGGCGGATGATGGCATCGCGAAGGTATTCGTTGGTGAGCACCCACATCCGCTCGGGCGGGATCACAGGCGCCAGGCGATCCACCGTCGCCTGAATGAGCGTGCGCTCGCCCACCACGTTCAGCACCTGTTTGGCGGAGCGCTTACGGCTACGCGGCCAGAAGCGCGTGCCGCGGCCTCCGGCAAGAATTAACCCGTAATGATGAGCGTTCATTTATTTGAGCGGATATCCGTGAATCAGACGGAAGGTCCGGTTCCAGCGCGTCTTGGTAGGAAAGTGCTTGATCAGGTCGACGAAATGGTCCACTCCGATGGTGGTGAGCGCATCCGTCGATGCTTCATACGACCAGTAAATCACCAGCGGCTTTCCGATGATGTTGCGGCGGGGAACGAAGCCCCAGTAGCGGCTGTCGAGCGACGCGTCGCGATTGTCGCCCATCGCGAAATAGTATCCGGGCGGCACCACCACATCGCCGTTCTCCACGTGGTTGGCGAGCATCTCGTGCGCCGAATCCACCACCTGCACATTGGGATCGCGCGGAAAGTTGTCGCGGTACTGATCGATGTATTCCGTCTTGTGATACACGTACGGTTCGTCCACCGGCTTGCCGTTCAGCCAAAGCTTCTTGTCCACCAGGTGAATGCGGTCTCCCGGCACACCGATGCAGCGTTTCACGAACGTCTGCTGAATGTCCACGGGGTAGCGGAACACGATGATGTCGCCGCGCTTCACGTCGGTGTAGGGAAGCACGAACCGAGAGACTTTCCCGGGCGGCGCATAGGCCAGTTTGTCCACCAGCAAGTGATCGCCAATCAGCAGCGTATCTTCCATGGAGCCGGTGGGGATGACGAACGCCTGCAGCAGCGACGTGGTGCCGAACAGCAGCAGAACGATGGTCACGGTCCACTCGGCGATAAATCCGCGCTGCGGCTCGTGACGTGGAGGTTCGAACGCCGGTTGGCGCTCCTCCTCCACAGTTAGTACTTGATCTTCATCCACAGATACCCATTTTAACCGGAATCCCTGCTATTCTGTTTCAAGATTCCGTTTGACCACAGTTGCCACCAATCCTGTTCCCACACCGGCTCGCGCTGTTGACCACCGCAAGCCCATCGCGATGGTATTCGTCTGCACGCTTCTGGGGGCGGCCGCACAGATTCTGATGAAGATCGGGATGTCGCATTTTGTGCTCAATCCCATCGCCATCGTCACCAATGTGCCGCTGATCGCCGGGTACACGCTTTACGGCATATTTACAGTGATGCTGGTGATCGCACTGAAGACCGGCGAGCTTTCGATGCTGTACCCGATCATTTCACTGACTTACGTCTGGGTGACGCTATTGTCATACACGCTGCTGGCGGAGCCGCCCAACATGTATAAGAACATTGGCATCGGCATCATCGTAGTTGGGGTGGGTGTGTTAGGCCGCAGGAGTAAGCAGTGACGCCTCTCCAGAAATCGATGCTACTTGTATTCGTGGCGTCGGTGGTTGGATCGTTCGGCGCCGTGTTTCTGAAGCTGGGGTCGGCCAAGCTGACGAAATCGATCTGGAGTTTCCTGAACCTCAGACTGGCGCTGGGAGTCGCGCTTTACCTGGGATCGTCCGCTTTTTACGCTATTGCCATCAAAGGCGGGCAGCTCTCGGTGCTGTATCCCATGGTTTCGCTGGGGTATGTCTTCACCATGTTGTGGTCCTACCTATTCTTCAACGAAGCGTTCACGCGACAGAAGTTCCTCGGCTTAGGCCTGATTCTGCTGGGCGTGTTTTTCGTCGGATTGGGCAGTTAACGCATCACGCTTGCGCGCGACTGTGCTATCGCAGTATCGTTTTGGGGTGACCCTCACCCGACGCACCGTCCTTACCGCTATGTCCGCGGCTGCTGCAGCTCAGGCGCAGCGCAACCGTCCTCCCAACTGGAAGCCGAAGCTCGGCGTGCTCATGCAGTACTCCGACTCCAACCTGGAATTCATCAAGGCGGAGGGCTTCACCAGCATGCAATTGCGGCTGAATCCCGATCAGTTGGACGACGCCGCGATTGCCGCTCTGAAAGACAAAATCACGAAATCCGGTATCTACGCTTCGTCCTTGGCCGTGGATGGCAACCACATCGATCCCGATCCGGCGAAGCGCGAGAAGCAGAACAGCTACACGCTGAAGTGTCTCGACCTTTGCGGCAAGCTGGGAATTCCGGCCATCGGCGGGCAATCGGGCACCATCCCCAACATGCCCTTGCAGCAGCAGGTGGACGAGATCGTCAAGGTGTATACGGAGAAATACTTCGCCTCGTGCGAGCGCAATAAAGTGCGGATCCTGTGGGAGCCGTACGCCGGCGGTCCGAACATCGCGACCGGTCCGGTGGGTTGGGAGGCGCTCTTTAAGGCGTTCAATGACAGCCCGAATGTGGGACTGCAGTTCGATCCGTCGCATCTGGTGTGGCAGTTCATGGACCCGGTGGCGGCGGCGCGCGAGTTCGCCGATAAGATTTACGACGTCCATCTGAAGGACTGCGAGATTCTCTGGCACGTGCTGAAGCGCGGCGGCATACAGCCGGTGAATCGGGCGCGCTGGTGGCGCTTCCGTGTGCCGGGTTACGGGTCGGTGGATTGGAAGGGATTCTTCTCGGTGCTGGCGGAGGTAGGATACACCGGCGCCATGAACATCGAGAATGAGGATGAGTTTTACTACCCGGCGTATCAGCAGGGGACAACGAACTTCACCGATCAATACAAGCGCGGCTTCCGTCTGGCGCACGAATTTCTGAAGACGCTGGTGCCGCCAGTGGCGGGATAGCGCGATTAACTCTCGGTTGCGCGACCGCCATCCGTCATGCCGGTTGTTATAATCGCGCCATGTCTCATCCAACTACCCGGCGATTTTTTCTTGGAGCCGCAACGGCTGTTGCGGCTACCCGCGTCTGGGGCGCAAACGACAAGATCAATGTCGGCATCATCGGCCTCGGCGGCCGCGGGACCAATCATCTCAACATTTATTCCAAACTCCCTGAAGCGCGCGTAGCCGCCATCTGCGATATCGACCAGGCGGCGAGAGAAAAAGCCAACGCCACTCTTGTCAAGAATGGCAGCGATAAAGCCAAGGAGTTCGAGGATATGAGGCAGGCCTTCGCCGATTCCAGCGTGGAGGCCGTTTCTATTGCGACTCCGAACCATTGGCACGCACTGGCGGCCATTTGGGCCATGAAGGCGGGCAAAGATGTTTACGGCGAGAAACCCGCCTGCTACAACATCTATGAAGGCCAGAAGATGGTGCAGGTTGCGCGCGAGACCAAGCGGATGATCCAGATTGGCTCGCAGCACCGCAGCACGCCCTACAAGATCAAGGCCATCGCGGCCATGCAGCAGGGCCTGATCGGCGATATCTACCTGGCGAAGGGACTCTGCTTCAAGCGGCGCGCTTCCATCGGACACGCCGAGAATGCGCCGGTGCCGCCCGGCGTGAACTGGGACCTCTTCCTGGGACCCGCGCCGCTGCGCCCATTCAACCCTCTGCGCTTCAAGTACAACTGGCATTGGTTCTGGGATACCGGCAACGGCGATATCGGGAACCAGGGAGTCCACGAAATGGGCATCTGCCGCTGGGGCCTGGGTGATCCGCAGTGGCCGAAGACCGCCAACGCACAGGGCGGCAAGTACGCGTACAAGGACGATCAGGAGACGCCCAACACCTTGCTGGCTTCGTACGACTATGGCGGGCGCGAGATCGTGTTCGAAGTCCGCGGCCTGCTGACCGGCGGTGAAGGCGTGAAGGTGACGCGACGACCCGGACCTCCGGCCGACGGAGCGGTTGCGCCGCCCACGAGCGCGGCTCCCGCGGCTACGGCCCCGACCAATGCCGCGCCGATGAACATCATGATCGGTAACCTCTTCTATGGGACCGAAGGATGGGCTGCCATGAGCGACCAGGGATTCCAGGCGTTCAAAGGCGAAAGCAATGAGTTGATCATGGAAGAGCGCCCGGATCGGAGCGTCGGCGACCCCACCGGATTGCATATGCAGAATTTCCTGGCCGCTTGCAAATCGCGCAACTACAAAGATCTGCACGATGAGATCGGCAACGCCTGGCTAAGCTTTTCGCTGTGCCACATGGCAAATATCAGCTACCGGACCGGTCGCAAGTTGACCGTCGAAGCCGGACCGAAGTTCGCCAACGATGCGGAGGCGAACAAGATGATCACCCGGGAGTATCGAAAGCCTTACGTCGTGTGAGTGGAGCCGGTGGCAAGGCCGCCGGCCCCACTTCCTAACCGAATTCAGCGCTCAGCGTCTTAGGACTGCTGTCAGTTACTGAGAGGAGCGCTTTGAGCAAACCCACGGACCTTGTCCAGGGCACCCTGGACCTCCTGATTCTAAAGGTGATCGCCCTTGAGCCGATGCACGGCTGGGCGATCGCGCAGCGCATTCGCCAGGTTTCCGGCGACGTGCTGCAGGTAGGCCAGAGCGCGCTGTATCCCTCGCTTCACAAGCTGGAACAGAACGGCTGGATCCGCTCGGAATGGGCGGTCAGTGAGAACAATCGCAAGGCCAAATACTACACGCTGACCAAGGATGGGCAGAAGGCCCTGGATCAGGAAGCCGCCCAATGGGAGCGCCTGTCCACGGCCATTGCCCTGGTGGTGCGAGCGGTCTGACCATGCGATGGCCCTCCATAATCCTGCTTCGCGCGCGCTCACTGTTCGAGCGCCAATCCATGGAGCAGGAACTGGACGAAGAGCTACGCTACCACGTGGAGAGGCAGATCGAAGAAGACATCGCCGCCGGTATGAGCCGCGAGGCAGCGCGCCTTGCCGCGCTGCTTAGCGTTTCGGGACTGACACAACGAAAGGAAGAATGCCGCGATATGAGGGGATGGAATCTATTGGACAACCTGACGCACGACGTGCGTTTCGCCCTGCGCCAGTTGCGCAAGAATTCGGGATTTACGTGCACTGCCATCCTCATGCTGGCGCTGGGCCTGTGCGCCAGCGTCTCGATCTTTGCGTTTGTGGACGCGGCGCTGTTCAAATCGCTGCCGTATCGAGATCCCAACCGGCTGGTGGGCGTGTATGAGAGCGTGTCCCTGTGCCCGCAATGCAACCTCTCTTATCTCGATTACCTCGACTGGAAAAAACTCAACCAGGTCTTCTCGTCATTCGACGTCTATCAAAAAGGCGGCTTCTCGCTGCGCACCAACACCGGCAGTGAGATGGCGGCCGGCTTGCGTGTCTCCGCCGGCTTCTTCCGGACGCTCGGAGTGATACCCGTTCTGGGCCGCGACTTCGTGGAGGGCGAAGACCAACCCGCTTCCACGCGCACAGTGATGCTGAGCTACACGGCGTGGCAGCAGCGTTACGGCGGCAACCGCGAAGTGCTGGGACAGACCGTCACGCTCAACGGCTTTCCGAACATCGTGATTGGAGTGCTGCCGCGCGATTTCCATTTCGCGCCCGGCGGCGAGCCTGAGTTCTGGACTGCGATGCACCCGGCCCCCGGTTGTTTCGACCGGCGAGGCTGCCACAACATCTATGGACTGGCACGGCTCAAGGACCGCGTTTCGCTGCAGACGGCGTCGGCGAACATTTTGTCGATCGCGCAACAACTGGAGCGCCAGTACCCCGATTCCAATCGCGGGCAGAGCTCGAACGTGACGTTACTGACGGATGTGATCGTGGGCAACATTCGCCCGATCCTCCTGGTGCTGTTGAGCGGCGCCGGGCTGCTGCTGCTGATCGCGAGCGTGAATGTGGCGAGCCTGCTGGTGGTCCGCTCGGAGAGCCGCCGCCGCGAGATCGCAGTGCGCAGCGGCTTGGGCGCCTCGCGTGGGCGTCTGATGAGCCAGTTCGTGACGGAAGGCTTGGTCTTGATGTTGGCAGGCGCCGGGCTCGGTCTGCTCGCAGCGCATTGGAGCATGGCATTGCTCACACGGCTGATCCCGCGGGACATGATGGTGGGAATGCCGTACTTGCGGGGACTCGGCTTCAATCTGCGGGTGGTTGGCTTTGCTTGCGGCGTCTCGCTTTTCGCGGCAGCGCTGTTCACGCTGATCCCTGCCTCGCGGATCTCGCTGGCGGACCTCCGCGCATCGCTCTCCGAAGGCAGTCGCGGGTCGGCCGGCACCATCTGGCGGCGGCTAGGATCCAATCTGGTGGTGCTCGAACTGGCGACGGCGGTAGTGCTCCTGGTAGGGGCGGGGCTGCTCAGCAAGAGCCTGTACCGCGTGCTCCAGGTAGACCTCGGTATGCATCCCGACCATCTGGCGACGCTGCAGATGGCGGCTCCCAACACTGCGTACTCGAAAGACGAACAGTCGGTGGCTCTGGCGCGGCAGGTGGTAAGCCGGATCGGAAGTTTGCCCGGAGTGGAATCGGCGGCTTTGGTCAGCACGCTGCCGGTGGTGGGCGGAAACACCGTGTGGATTCAAGTGGTGGGGCGGCCGGATAACGGCGAGCATAACGAAACCAGTTGGCGTGTGGTGAGCCCAGCGTATTTCAGCACGATTCGGGCGCGCCTCATTCGCGGCCGCTACATGACGGAGCAGGACGATGCCTCCAAGCCGCACGTGGTGGTGATCGATCAGTCTCTCTCGAAGAAGTATTTCCCCACCGAAGATCCCATCGGCAAGTGGATTGTGTACAAGGACAGCGGACACATCCCCATGCAGGTGATCGGAGTAGTGGCCGATATCAAGGAAGGCGCGCTGGATAAGGCTACCTGGCCGGCCCTGTATGTGGCGTTGAGCCAGGAGCCGGAGAACGCTTACTCGATTGTGGTGCGGTCGTCGCAGGATGAGCAGGCGCTCCTCCCCGCGATGGCGGCCGCCCTGCGGCAGATCGACCCGTCCATTACCACCTCCAACGCTATCAGCATGAGTGACTTGATCGGCCACTCGCCGGCTGCCTACTTGCGCAGTTCTTCGGCCTGGCTGGTGGGCGGCTTCGCGGTAATGGCACTTGTGCTGGGCATCATCGGACTGTACGGCGTGATCGCGTATTCGGTGAGCCAGCGGACGCGCGAAATTGGAGTGCGAATCGCTTTGGGAGCGCAGGCAGGGTCGGTGTATCAGCTCATTCTGAAGGAGGCCGGACGGCTGATCGTGCTCGGA
This sequence comes from uncultured Solibacteraceae bacterium, assembly GCA_963815475.1. Classification (GTDB taxonomy): domain Bacteria; phylum Acidobacteriota; class Terriglobia; order Bryobacterales; family Bryobacteraceae; genus Sulfopaludibacter. The sequence goes on from CAWFHD010000003.1 coordinate 8,099,917, forward strand.
ATCCTGATCGGCCTGGCCTGTTCCATTGCGGCAGCGACGCTGATGCAAGGGCTGCTGTTCGGAGTCGAGTACTGGGACGTGCCTACACTGGCGATGGTCGCGGTGCTGCTCGGAGTGTCGGGAATGATCGCGACATTCCTACCGGCGAGACGGGCCGCGTCGGTGAATCCCGTGGAAGCATTGCGGGCGGAATGACGAGTTAGAAGTCGGAAACCGCCGGGATTTTACTTCGCAAACCTCTTGAAGAAGCTGTCCTGATGCCATTGAGGACGGGCCGGGTCATTGGCCACGCGCTCCAGCAGGTCCGCGATGATACGATCGAATTGAGCGGCGGCCTCTTTGTCTACGGGCTGGTTTAAATCGTCTGAGGGCTTATGGTAAACATTCTTCACCCAGTCCTTAAAGATCTTTTCCTGGGGGGTGCCTAACTCGTAGCCGAACTTGAAGGCCAGCGCGGGAATGCCTTGCTTGATGAAGCTATACTGATCGCTGCGGATGAAGCGATTCTGCTCCGGTTCTTTGTCGAACTGAACACCTACTCCGGAATCGGCGGCGGCCAGTTTGACGGTTTCGCCCAACGTGGATTCGCCCAGGCCCTGCACTTCGATCAGCTTGAGCGGGAACAGCGGCATGAACATATCGAGATTGATGTCGGCCACAATCTGCCTGGCGGCCACCGTGGGGTGCGCCGCGAAATAACGCGACCCGAGTTCGCCCTTCTCCTCCGCCGTCACCGCCAGGAAGATCACCGACCGCTTAAGCGGATGCCCGGACTCCTTCATCAGGCGCGCGATCTCCAGCACCGACGCGATGCCAGACGCATCGTCCATAGCGCCGTTATAAATCGCGTCACCGTTCACCGCCCGCCCGGTTCCCAGATGGTCGAGATGCGCCGACATCACAACGTACTCGTTCTTCAGCTTCTCATCGGAACCTGGCAGGATGCCTGCCACATTGGATGCCGTCACGGAGTCCCGCCGGAGGGAGACTTTCGAGCGCAACAGCGGCTGCAACGGGAAATGGGGAAGCGGCGCGTTAGCCAGCGCCAGTTTCACGATCTCAGCATAGGTATGACCGCTGCCTTCGAAGAATTTCTCGGCGCCCTGGCGATTCAGCATGATCCCAATGGTCATGCCTTCGTTATCCTGCAGGTCCTTATCGGCGAGGAGGAACGTGGGCTGCGCGGGTCCACGACCGCCCCGTCCGCCCCGGCCAGCGCCATTCGTTCCACCGGCGCCATCCGGCGGATTCGCGCTGTTGGCCGGATTAGCGCCCTCGCCGGCCGGCGGAGTCGCTCCATCCGCACTGGGAGGAGTCGCTCCCCCGCCCTGCGCAGTTCGCGGATTGGCGATGGTAGCGATGCCGATGGCGCCGGCTTTCCGTAAGGCAGCCCACCGTTCGCCGGACGATCCATAGTGGGACTTCAGGTTGCCCGGCGCATCGACGGGCCCGGTGGCGCTGACGTAGACGGCGATCTTGCCCCGTAAGTCGATGCCTTCCAGATCGCTATAGTGCACTTCGGGGATGGACATGCCATAGCCGACAAACGCCATGGGAGCCTCCACTGCCGGCGCCAGGTTGGCACGCCCGCTGAGGGTTGCGCCCTGGCCGGGCGCCAGCGTTTCCACCTGGTCGCCACGCACCAGCGAGAGGCTCGACTGGTCTTCCACCACCAGCCGCGTCTCGAATTTCACAGGCTGTTGGTAGCCGTCCGTCCCGCCGGGCTTCAAACCGATGCGCTCGAAGCTGCTCTGCACGTACTCCACGGCCTTGCGGTAGCCGTCGGTGCCGGGTTGGCGGCCTTCCAGTTTGTCGTCGGCGAGGTATTGGATATGGGCCCACCAGAGGTTGCCTTCGGTGGCGAAGTCGGCAGCCAGGAGCGAACCTGCAGCCACCAGCAGAAAAACAGCGGGGTGTTTCATGGTCGGTCCTTATAGGAATAACACAAGGGGAATTGGTGTCCCATACCATTTTCTGGCGGGCCAGAGGACGTGCTAATCGGCAGCATCTCCAGTATGCGTCGATTTCTTGTTTCTACCGATGGAACGCGGAAAGTGTTGGAGTACCGATAGTTCCGAGTGGTATCGCTGCCAAAAATAATTCCCCAAAGCCTATATCTATTCCACTCCGGTAATACCCTTTTAAGTATAGAAAATAACAGATGTTGTCCCCAGCCTTGGCAAACATCGAAATCGGAGGTTGTTAGGTATTGTTATGAAGCACTTTGGGATTATTCAGTGGGTGGATTTTACGCGCGGTGTAACACCGGAGGCGGAAGGTATTCGGATGCAGGAACATCTCACAGCCGGATGTTCGGAATGTCAGGGAATTGCGGATTTTTGCACTAAACTGGCCGGGGTGTGCCATACGATGCCGCCCAACCGGGTGCCTGATGCCGTTGTGCAGCAGGCGCGCTCGATTTTTCAAGCGAGACTGATCGAACGTCCCCAAACCCAATTCCGCGTCCCGGTCCAATTGATTTATGACAGCTACCTGGCGCCTGCACCCGCCGGACTGCGAGCCAGTTGGCAAATCGGCTGGCAGGCCTTGTATCGTGCCGGGGAGTGTTCACTCGATCTTCGCGTAGAGCCGGAATTGCACACTTGCCGGGCAGCCTTGATTGGCCAGGTGTCGAATCACGATCTACCGGACCGGGAGATGACGGACATTCCGGTGCTTTTGAAATCCGGAAAAGTGGTAGTAGCGCAGACCCGCAGCAACCGGTTCGGCGAATTCCAGATGGAATACGAACAACAAAAGCGCTTACAGCTTTACGTCTATCTGGACGGCGGCACGAAGGTGATTCAGGTTCCGCTGAAGAAGTTCGGCGCCGAAAAACCTGTCGGAGGGGAACGATTCAACGCGGTTCTAGCGTCCCGAAGAAAACGAAACTGAGGATTGCAGAATCTGGTGGGAGGGTGGATCATGTTGAGGAAACTGCACAATCTGACGCGAGCATGTTTTCTAATAAGCGTGTTTCTAGCCTGCGCAATGGCACAGCACCACTACATTCTGCGGGCGCCCACGGGGAATATCAACGACATCCTGAACCGTCACGGCATGCAATATGTGACTTCGCTCGGCGGGTCTGCCCAGGGCCTGTTTATAGCGAATTCATCGATGCCCCTGGCGACTGTGCAGCAGTTTCTACAGTATGAGGCTAGTGTCACCTCTATCGAAGAAGACATTCCGCTGGCTCTGCCGGAATCTTCCAAGAGTTCGTCTTTAAAGACGGGACCTCCCAGTCTCGCGTCCGCGGCGCCCGGCATCCGGCAGGCGGGAAACAATTACGTGAACGATGGCAGCGGCACGCAGGCCTGGAGCGCTTACGTGAATCAACCCGCTGCCTCGATCATCAAGATCAAGCAGGGACACGGTTACGCCACGGGATCGGGCACGGTAGCGATTCTCGATACCGGCGTCGATTTCGGCGACCCTGTCCTGCGGAATTCGATGGTCTGGGGCTACGACTTCGTCAACAGGATCCCCATGGGTCAGGCGCTGCCCTTCGACCTCAGCCAATCGACCACGTCGATCCTGGATCAATCCACGACTTCAATTCTGGACCAGTCCACTACGTCGATTCTGGACGCGAAGTCCACCGTAGTGCTGGATCAATCGACCACCTCGATTCTGGATCAATCCACCACGTCGATTCTGGATCAATCGACGACTTCGATTTTGGACAGCAGCCGCCCGATCAACGATTTCGGGCACGGGACCATGGTGGCCGGTGTGATTCACCTGGTGGCTCCAACGGCGAAACTGATGCCGGTCAAAGTGTTCGATGCCCACGGCGGTTCCAGCCTGTCGCTGATCATCCAGGGAATTCATTACGCGGTAGACAACGGCGCCGATGTCATCAACATGAGCTTCAGCATGACCGGGTACTCGCAGGAGTTGGCCAATGCCATCAATTACGCTCTCAACCAAGGCGTAATTCTGGTGGCGGCGGCGGGCAACGAAGGACAATCCATCAACGTGTATCCGGCCTCTTATCCGAATGTGATCGGAGTGGGTGCTACGGACAACACCAATGTCCGCGCCAGTTTCTCGAATTTTGGACCGGTAGTGGATTTGGCCGCGCCTGGCGTTTGGGTGATCACCACTTACCCTGGAAACCGATACGCAGCTGGCTCGGGAACTTCTTTTAGCGCCCCGATGGTGGCCGGCGCGGCCGCACTGTTCATACAGTTGAATCGCCATATGAACCCACAACTGGCGCTGAAGGCGGCGGACCATGCGGACTCACTCAATAATCAGCAGCTAGGCGCTGGGCTGCTGGATCTGGTGCTGGCTTGTAGCTCAGTAGGCCATTAGGATGCAGCGAACCATGCTCACAGTGAGTGCCTGGGCGTGGAGTAGCAGGGAAAAATGGAATTGGAGGAAATTGTTGATGACGTCTGAACGGAAGACGCAGCGCAGCAGGAGAGTGGCAGAATGTATCGGCGCGGCCCATGGAAGCTTGGCCGGTATTCGACAGTCCTTGCCCCGGCCCGGCAATTGCCGACCGGCCACGAAGGCAGCGGAGCATCGAATTGCGGCAGAGCCCGCGCCCATCTGGATGGCAGCATTGCTTGCCACTCCTTGCCAGGCGTTGGCGGACGGCTCCAACCATGCGGTCCGCTGGGATTGTGCCTCCGGGCGCGCCATGTACACCAACCATTCGGCGGAGGCGGAACTCATCCAGCCGCTGGGTGTGCGGTTGCAATGCGGAGACACGCTAGCCGTGACGTGGATGCCGGGAGAAACGGCCTATACTATGGAGGTTTACAAGAGCAGCAGCACTCATTACCTTGCCTAAGCACAGGCAGGAAGAGATGCACTAAGACAGCAGTAAAGGGGGGCACCTCATGAACGGAAAATCAAACGACAACCTGGCAAAAGCGTTGGCTCTATTGAAACAGACTGCGCGCAGCGCGCAAGCCGCTTCCCGACGCCCGGCCAACGCCAGAGAGCTGTTGGATATCGGTGAGTTGTTCCTTGCGGAATTGAGAGTTCGACGCGCGCACTTACAGGAGTGGATGGAAGTGCTGAACAGTGAGGCCGTCCAGGCTGCCCTGAGAGGCCAGCCTGCGGCGACGCGTCGGGCGCCGCGTGTGTGCCGGGGAAGATATCGCAAACCAGGCGCGAAGCGATAAACAAGTTTGAGGCGTGAGCAACTGGGCCGGGGAAGAGATTTCCCGGCCCGATTTTTTGGAGGCGGACACCCTTACTCCCGGCAAATGCCGCGCTTGCTGCTGCGTATGAAGCTCACCAGATGCAACGTCTCCGTCGTGGGCATTTCGGTTTCGATCTTCGCCAGGGCATCCTGCAGCTTGAGGCCGGAACGATATAGGTATTGGTACGCCTTTTTCAGCACGCTGACATCCGACGCTTTGAAGCCGGCGCGCTTCAGTCCCACCAGGTTGAGCCCTTTCGCCGCCACATCGTGCCCGGCGTAGAGAAAAAACGGCGGCACGTCACTGTTGACGCGCGTGTTGCCTCCGATCATGGCCAGCCGTCCAATCTTGGAAAACTGGTGCACCACCACGCCGCCCGAAACAAACGCCTGGTCTTCGATCTCCACATATCCCGCAATCAGGGCGCAACTCGCAATCACGGTATGATTGCCGATTTTGCAATTGTGCGCGATGTGGCCCGACGTCATGATGTAGTTCTCATCGCCCAGTTCAGTGGTAGATTCGGGCGCGGTGCCGCGCGAGATGGTATAGTGCTCGCGGATTTTGTTGCCGTTGCCGATGCGCAGAAAACTGCGTTGGCCGGTGAAGTTCTTGTCCAGCGGATCGGTTCCCAGCACCGTGCCGGCCGACACCTCATTGCGGTCGCCCATGGTAGTCCAGCGCTTGACGTACACGTAGGGTTCCAGCAGGCACTCGGCCCCTATCGAAACGTCGCTCTCAATCACACAGAACTCTCCGATACGGCTGGCCGGTCCGACGACGGCATCGGGATGAACGCGAGCGGTGGGCGCAACTGTAGCGGATGGATCGATGGGCATGAAGTTTCAGGATAAGACATCGGCGCTACAATCGTCGCATGCGAGTGCGCGAATTGGCGGAATGGCTGGGAGCGACCTTTGAGGGCGATGGCGAGAAGGAGTTGATCGGTGTCGCTCCCCTCGAAACCGCGGGCGCGTCCGACGTGGCTTTTGTAGGATCGCGTAAGGCAGCGGCGCAAGCCGAAAGTTCGGCGGCCGGTTGTCTGTTGGTGCCCATGGAGTGGCCCGGCCCTGTGTATCGCACGGTGATCCGCGTGCCTGAGCCGCGAACCGCATTCGCCCGCGCGATGAACCGCTTCTACCCCACTGCCGAGCTCAAGCCGGGAGTTCATCCCACCGCGGTGATCGGCAAAGACGTTGAAATGGGAGCGCTGTGCTACATCGGTCCGCATGCGGTCGTGGGAGATGGCTCGCGTCTCGGCGTCGCTACCAGCATCGGAGCAGGATCCGTGGTGGGCAAGCGCGTAGCGTTAGGCGAAGGCTGCATTCTGCACCCGCATGTGACCGTCTACGACAACGTGGACATCGGCCGCGGTTCCATTATCCACTCGGGCGCGGTGATCGGCGCCGACGGCTTCGGCTACGTGATGGAGCATGACCGGTGGCACAAGTTCCCGCAAGTGGGGCGCGTGGAGATCGGCGATTTCGTGGAGATCGGCGCGAACTGCTGCGTGGACCGCGCCGCGCTCGGCGTTACCTCCATCGGCGAAGGCACCAAGCTCGATAACATGGTGCATGTCGGCCACAATTGCCGCATCGGGCGGCATGTGGTGGTGGCGGCGCAGACGGGATTTTCGGGCGGTGTGGTGGTGGAGGATTACGCGGTGATCGGCGGGCAGGTGGGGATCGGCGATAAGGCGCGCATCGAAACGCGGGCGGTGCTGGGTTCGGGTTGCGGCGTGCTGACTTCCAAAATCGTGCGCTCCGGCGAAACCGTGTGGGGGACGCCCGCGCGTCCTCTGCGGCAACATCTGGAGCAACTCGCCAACCTCGCGCGCCTGCCGGATTTGCGGCGCGAAGTGGCCGACATGAAGCGCCGCCTGGCTGCTCTCGAAAGGGAGGCGTAATGCTGGTTGTGGTGGGCGGGCACTCGCGGAATATCGGGAAGACGTCGGTAGTGGCGGGGCTCATTCGCAAGCTGCGCGATCGGCATTGGACAGCCGTGAAGATCACGCAGTTCGGGCACGGACAGTGTAGTAAGACTGGCGAAGAGTGCGGCTGCGAGGCCGGAGTGGACACCGAGCATCCGTTCGCCTTGAGCGAGGAGTACGAGGCCACGGAATCGGACTCGGGACGCTTTCTGGCGGCGGGCGCAGAGCGCTCCTTCTGGCTGCGCACGCCGATGGGTGGATTGCCGCAAGCCGCTACCACGGTCCGGAAACTGCTGGCGCAGGGCACACACGTCATCGTGGAATCGAACAGCCTGCTGGAACTGGTGAAGCCCGACCTCTTCCTGATGCTGCTCGACTTCGCCTGCGAAGACTTCAAGGCTTCGAGCCTGCGCTTCATGGACCGGGCAGACGCTTTCGTGGTGATCGATCGTGGCATCACCGGCCCCATGTGGGACGACATCTCACGCGGCATGTGGGACCAAAAGCCGCAGTTTCTGGTGAAGCCCCCGCGCTACGTGACGGCGGAGTTGGCGGCCTTCGTGCGAGAGCGGCTTTAGGTCTGATACCATGCGACCGAATGCGGCGTCGTGATCTTCTCACTACCATGGCTGCCGCGCCGCTGGCCTTCGCGGCGCCACAGCGCTATCAACCTACCTGGCCGTCCATCGATTCCCGGCCATCTCCCCAGTGGTACACCGATGCACGTTTCGGCATCTTCATTCATTGGGGCGTCTATTCCGTGCCGGCATATGCCGCCGTCAATGTTAAGGACGAGAATCCCTACGCCGAATGGTATTGGAACTCCCTCACCAACGGCATGAAGGCCACCGGGCCCACGGGCCACGGCGCCATGACGCGCCAGTTTCACGAGCGCGTCTACGGCAAAGGCTTTCCGTATTTTGATTTCGCTCCCATGTTTCGCGCGGAATTGTACGATCCCGATCATTGGGCTGATGTCTTCGTTCGCTCCGGCGCGAAGTATGTCGCGCTCACTTCGAAGCATCACGAAGGCTTCACGCTCTGGCAAAGCGCCGAGGCCAATCGGACCTGGGGCCGCCCGTGGAACGCCGTCGACATCGGACCCAAGCGCGACGTTCTCGTAGACCTGATGGAAGCCGGTCGCCGCAAAGGCCTGCACATGGGAATCTACTATTCGCTGTACGAGTGGTACAACCCCCTGTGGCTCTCCGACCCTAAACGCTACGTAGCCGAACACATGTTCCCGCAGTTCAAAGACGTGGTGACGCACGCCAAGCCGAGTATCATCTTCTCCGATGGCGAATGGGAGGCCACCAGCGAAGTGTGGCGCTCGCCTGAACTGCTGGCCTGGCTGTTCAACGAATCGCCGGTGCGCGACGATGTAGTGATTGACGACCGTTGGGGCAGCGATACGCGCCACAAGCACGGCGGCTATTACACCACCGAGTACACATCCGGCATGCAGAGTGGAAATCATCCGTGGGAAGAGAGCCGCGGCATGGGCTATTCGTACGGCTACAACCGCATGGAGACGCTGACCGACTATCACAGTGGGCGCGAACTGCTGCTGATGCTGATCGATATCGTAAGCCGCGGCGGCAACCTGTTGTTGGACATCGGTCCCACCGCCGACGGACGAATCCCGGTAGTCATGGAGGAGCGCCTGACCCAGATAGGCGACTGGCTGCGCCCCAACGGCGAAGCCATCTATGGAACCAGACAGTGGCGCCAGTCGCGGCAGTGGAGCCAGGGCACTGTGCCAAAGATGGAAGAGAAGGAATATCGAGCCGAGTACGACATCAACAAAATGGTGGATTCGCCGCCATCGGGCATGGCGCGCGTGGAGGCTTTCTTTACTGCACGGGAGGGTGCGGTCTATGCGATAGTCCCGCGTCCCAGAGCGGGGCAGTTCGTAGTTGACGACATTGAAGCGTCCGCAGCGCCCCATGTCACCCTGCTTGAAACGGGACAAGCGATGACGTCGAAGCTCGAAGGAAAACGCCTCGCCATCGAGGTACCGGCAGGGCTTCCGTTCCGCCAGGCATATACTTTCAAAATCGGAGGCGCGCGTTGAGGTTGCTGCTACTGGTTCTCACCGCCGGTTCGCTCTTCGCGCAACTGCCGCCGCACGCGCCCATTCTCGATTCGCACAATTGCTACCCCTACAAAGGGCAGTGGGCCAACCGGATTGAGCGCGCCCTGAGCACCGGCTTTCCCGTCGCTATTGAGCAGGACATCGCATGGGACAACGGCCGCGTGGTGGTTTCGCACTCCGCCAAAACGGTGGGCACCGAGCCTCTGCTGCGCGACTACTTTTTCGAACGCGTCCGCCCCATTATGGAGAAGGCGCTGCAGGATAACGACCAGGATAAGTGGCCGCTCATCGTCCTGCATTTTGATTTCAAGGACAACAGCACACCGCTGCTGCGCGCTGTGTGGAATCTGCTGCAGCAATACGACGGCTGGTATTCCACCGCTGTGAAGACGGCTGATTCCCGGCAGATGTCGCCACTCGACCGCAAGCCGCTGCTGATTCTTACCGAGGACAATGACAATCAGGAGGAGGTCTTTTTCCATGCCGTGCCGGTGGGCGGTAAGCTGCGCCTCTTCGGCTCAGCGCGGAAGGTCGAGGTTGACAAGAAGCAGTTCGCCACGGCGCCACCGTCTCAATTGCTACCCGAACCGCCGACGAATTACAGGCGCTGGTGGAACAATGCCTGGAATATCGTGGAGGACGGAGGGCAGCACCTTGCCGGCGATTGGACGGCGGCGGACGATCGGCGACTGCGCGCCCTGGTGGACTACGCTCACCAGCGCGGCTATTGGATCCGGTTTTACACGCTCGACGGCTTTGGTCCGGACGAAAACACCGGCGGTTGGGACGATAGCTACAATTTTGGCTCGAAGGATGCGGTGATGCTTCGCTGGAAGGCCGCGCTCGCCGCGGGAGTCGACCTGATCGCGACCGATCAGTACGAAGCCCTGCGAGCGGCGATGTAGCCCACATTTTCAGACTGCAATGTCCTAATATAGATGCGTGACTGCTCGCCACACGATCGATGATTTTCTGGCCCGCAAACGCCTCGCCGTTGTCGGGGTCTCCCGCAATCCGAAGGATTTCACGCGCACGCTTTTCGCCGAGTTCCGCCGCCGCGGGTATGACGTAGTGCCCGTCACACCGCACACCCCCGAGATCGACGGGTTACCGTGCTTCGCCCACGTGCAGGACATCGACCCGCCTGTGGAAGGCGCGCTGCTGCTCACCAATCCCGCCGTCACCGAGAATGTTGTGCGCGATTGTGCCGAGGCCAAAGTGCCACGGGTCTGGATGTATCGGGCCGGCAGCAGCGGAGCGGTCAGCCGCGCTGCCGTGATGTTCTGTGTATCCAGCGGAATCGAAGTGGTCGCCGGCGAATGCCCGTTCATGTTCTTTCCGAACACGGGCGGTCTGCACCGTTTCCATGGAGCGCTGCGCCAGGTGTTCGGCCGCTACCCGCAATAAACTTTGATACCATTCCGGCATGCGCCACCCGACACGCCGTGATTTCAGCGCCACTCTGCTTGCACTCTCCGCGGGGGTCCGCAAACTCGCCGCCGCTCCCACCGTCGATGACGTCCTGCGCGACGGCATCGCGCAGCGCAAGATCCCAGCCGCGGTTGGGATGTTCGCCAGTGCCGACAAGATCCTCTATTCCGGCGCCTTCGGCACACGCGATCCCTCGGGCGTGCCGGTGACCATCGATTCGATCTTCAGCATCGCTTCCATGACGAAGGCCGTGACCACCGTCGCCGCCATGCAAATGGTGGAGCAAGGCAAAGTGAAGCTCGACGAGCCAGTCTCGCGAGTGTTGCCGAAACTGGCCCAGCCGATGGTGGTGGATGGGTTCGATTGCGATTCCGGCAAGCCCATCCTGAGGCCTACCAGGACGCCCATCACGCTCAAGCATTTGCTGACCCACACGTCCGGCCTATGCTATGACAACTGGGACGAGACGGCGGCCCGTTGGAGCAAGGCCGTGGGCGCTGCCGGACAGGCCGGTCCTGAACCCCTCATGTTCGAGCCGGGCACACGCTGGCAGTACGGCACGGGAGTGGACGAAGCCGGCCGCCTGGTGGAAGCCATTAGCGGCATGAGCCTGGAAGATTATTTTCAGGCGAAGATCCTGCGCCCGCTGGAGATGGCTGATACCAGCTACATCCTGCCCGAATCCAAGTTCGACCGGCTGGTGACGCGTTACACCAGGCAGCCGGATGGTTCGCTCAAAGCGAATCCTCGCCGCATGCCCACGCCGCCCAAAGTGTTCAACGGCGGAGGCGGCCTGTACTCTACCACCGGCGATTACGTCCGTTTCATGCAGATGATTCTGCACAAAGGACGGAACATCCTGAAGCCGGAGACGGTCGCGATGATGGAGGTCAACCAGATCGGCAACTCTACGGCGGGCAAAATGAAAAGCTTCGCGCCCGAGATTTCGAGCGACGTGGACATCCAGCCGGGCGCAACCGAGAAATGGGGCCTCGGATTCCTCATCAACACGACGCCGTACAAGGGAGGCCGCGCCGCCGGAAGCCTGGCGTGGGCCGGACTGTACAACACCTTCTACTGGATCGACCCGAAGAGTTCGCGTTGCGGAGTGCTGATGATGCAGTTCCTGCCCTTCGTGGACAAAGAAGCGGTGGGAATGCTGGGAGATTTCGAGCGCGCCGTATATAAGGGATAGGAAAAACCGATGGTCTATCCTGCCCGTTAGCGTTAAACTATTCAACATGACGAGACGCGATTGTCTGCAATGGATGGGGGCGGCTGCTGCTGCAACGCCGCTGATCAACACCGCGACCGCTGCCGGCGGCGATGCCGACCGCGAGCAGCGCATGAAGTGGTGGCATGAAGCCCGCTTCGGCATGTTCATCCATTGGGGCCTCTACAGCACATTGGCCCGCCACGAATGGGCTATGGAAAACGAAGGCATTCCGGTGGCGGAGTACGAGCAACTCGCCAAGCGGTTCAAGCCTAAGCCCAACGCCGCGCGCGATTGGGCGCGCTTGGCGAAACTAGCCGGCCAGAAGTACATGGTGATGACTACCAAACATCACGAAGGCTTCTGCCACTTCGATTCCAAGCTCACCGACTATTGCGCGCCCAAGCAGGGCCCCGGCCGCGACCTGGTGAAGGAGTACGTCGATGCGGCGCGCGCCGAAGGGTTGCGCGTGGGCTTCTACTATTCGCTGATGGACTGGCACCATCCCGACGGCGCGCTGTGCGCCACGGACGAATCCGCGCGCCGCCGCTTCGTCGATTACATCCACGGCCAGATTCGCGAACTGCTCACCAACTACGGCAAGATCGACATCCTGTGGTACGACGTCGCGTGGCCGCTCGACGCCAAGGGTTGGGAGTCGGACAAGATGAACGCCATGGTGTTCCAACTTCAGCCTGAGATCATAGTCAACAACCGCAATAAGCTGGATGGCGATTTCGCCACGCCTGAGCAGCGTATCACGGCCGACAAGCGCGCCTGGGAATCGTGCATGACGATGAACGACAGTTGGGGTTACCAGAAGACCGACGACAATTGGAAAACGCCCAAGACCATCGTGCGCAACCTGGTGACCTGCGCGCGCGATACCGGCAACTATCTGCTGAACATCGGTCCGAAAGCGGATGGCTCCATCCCTGAAGAGTCGGTGAAGATCATGACCGCTGTGGGGAAGTGGATGGATCGTAACGGCGCGTCGATTTACCAGTCGGAGACCACGCAGCCGCGGCGCTCGGACTTCGCCAGTTTCACGCGGAAGGGCACCACACTGTACATGCACGTGCATTTCTGGCCGGGCGAAACGGTGGCGCTGGGAGGTTTGACCAACAAGGTGAAGTCGGCGCGCCTGCTCGCTAGCGGCAAAGATGTGAAGTTCGAACAGGAGAAATTCCGTGTGCGGTTTACGGGGCTGCCCGAGAAGGCTCCGGACGATCCGGTGACCACCATCGCGATCGAGTGCGAAGGAGAGCCCAAGCAGGATACCGACTGGGTCCGCAAGGAGCGTCCGCGATTGAAGGCGTAGGAAGCCTAACCACGAACCGCGCCCTTCGTCCAACCTGCCGGGGGTAGTGTATGAAGTCGATTCTGATTGCCGGACTGCTGGCCGCGGGCACACTGGCCGCACAGGCTTCCATTGAAGGCCAGGTATTTAACGCAGCCACCGGCGCGCCCCTCAAGAAAGTGATGGTGCGGCTGAACGGCCTGAACGCTCCGCAGCAGCAGCCGGGTCCTCAGCAGCAAGGCCGCATGCCCACCATTCTGGCCAAGGAGACCGACGACCAGGGTACCTTCAGCTTCACGGGCCTGGAGGCGGGCCGCTACTCGCTTTCGGCTCAGCGGACGGGCTTCCTGCGGCAGAGCTACGGCTCGCGCCACTACAACACCAACGGCACACCGCTAGTTCTGACGGCAGACCAGCATGCGAAGAACCTCGTGTTCAAGCTCAGTCCTCAATCGGTGATCGTCGGTAAGGTGCTCGACGAGGATGGCGACCCGATGAGCGGTGTCCAGGTGCGGGCGATGCGGTACGTCTACCGCAACGGCAAGAAACAGTGGTCGGCGGTGGGGAATGGCCAGACGTCCGACATTGGCGAGTATCGCATTTCGAACCTGGAGCCCGGCCGTTACGTGGTGGCCACCAACCCGCGAAATTATTCTGACATGGTGATGACCTCGCCATCCGCCGAAGCCTTACCGCAGAAACCGGAGATGGTGGCAGCGCCCACCTACTATCCCAACGCGCCCGACAGCACCACCGCCGCGCCGCTCGAGGTGGCTCCCGGCGCGGAAGCGCGCGGCATCGATATCCGCGTTCGCAAGGTGGAAGCATTCCGGGTGCGCGGTAAGGTATCGGTGCAGGGCGGCGGCGCGGACCGCCAGACCGTGACGGTGATGTTGACGCCGAAGGATGGCGGCGAACCCATCCAGAATATGGGGATCGCCCGGCAGCCCGAGAATCGATTCGAGATTCGCGGAGTGCCGCCAGGCTCGTATCTGGCCCACGCGCAGTTGCGGACTCCGAGTGGAGTGCTCATAGGCTTCCAGCCCGTGGAGATCGCTCACGGCCATGTGGATGGCTTGGTGCTGACCCTGTCAGGTGGCTTCGATCTTCAGGGCGTGGTGAAGGTGGCGGAGAGCGACGCGCAGGTGACCCTCCAAAACATCAACGTGAATGTTCGACCGGTCGGATTTCTGTTCGGCGGAGCGGCGCGCGGCAAGGTGGGGGACGACAACAAGGTTACGTTGAAAGGCGTGATGCCGGAGCGTTTCACGGTCAATGTACAAAACCCTCCCGAGGGCACCTTCGTAAAGTCGATTCTTTACGGCGGCCAGGAGGTGAGCGAGGCTGGCGTGGAGCCCAACGGCAATGCCACGCTCGAAATCATCCTGAGCGCGACCGCGGGTCAGTTGACCGGAGTCGTTAGTGACAAGGACGGCAAGCCGGTGGCGGGAGCGTTGGTCGCGCTATACAACAAGGCCACGCCGACCGCACAGCCGGTGAGTTTCTTCGCCGATGAGAACGGCAGTTTCACCTTCAAGGGTCTCAAGCCGGGCGACTATCGGTTCCTGTCCTGGGAAGATGTGGAGCCGGGCGCGCCCGCGGATCCGGAGTTTGTGAAGCCTTGGGAAGCGCGCGCTGCGGAGGTGAAGATCGACCCCAGTGGCAAGCAGACCGTGCAGTTCAAAGTGATCTCCGCGGAGGAGACTGCGAAGTAAGTTTGGAGCGTATTTTCACGTGCCGGGCGGCGCTCCGGGGGCAAAACTAAATTCTTCGTTTTGAACGTGGTACAATAGACTTATTCATGCCAAGACTTTCTGTTTCGTTGTCTTTGGAAGAAGCCCAAGCCCTCCTGGAACTCGTTGAAAATCAGCTCTTCCGTATGAAATTCATCGACACCAAGATGCCCGGCTACAAGGCTGATCCCGAAAAGCTACGCGTCTCGACTTCCGCAGTAGCAGCGGTCCGTGAGGTCGTAAAGGAAGCCAAAGGCTTCAAGGAAAAGGGCGCGGCTTAGTCAGCGAACTGCCGGATTCCGGCTTCGCCAGACTGGATTTACAAAGGCTCCGTTGCCGGCGACGTCCCAGACCGCCAGTCTCGCCCACGTCCAGTTGCCTCCATCGGCATTGCCCCAAAAGGTAAAGTCGCCGAAGGAGTGCGTCTCCGTGAGCGGGATGGTTTTGCGGTAAGTCTGCTTCCCGTCGCCCCAAACGATCTCAGCCATCTCCAAAGGAAAGGTGTGGCGGATCCGTGCCTGCACGGCAATGCGCCCCGCCTTTTCCTCGTCGATCGTGGTTTCGGTCAACAGTACCTCTCCGGTAGTAGTGAAGAACTTCCCCTGCCCGATCGCGTCCAGCACTTTGCCGTATTCGTCGAAGGCAGGCAGCGAGGGCAGCCTCACGTAGTTCACATTCATATGGGCGTAGAGTTCGTGTGTGCTGCCGATCTGGAAAACGTCCACCTCCCCCATTAGCTTCTTCGGCAGACCCCAGTTGCTCATGTCGTCGAGCAGTTTGAAAGCGCGGTCGCCCAGGCGCGGCGACGAGAGATCGGACGGCAGCGCTTTCCATCCGGCCCCGAACCATCGCGGATCCTGAAAGAACGCGCTCTCGCGAACCTGGTCGGGAAAACCCATCGAGCCCTTGGTGCGCGGATGCGTAGTGTAGACGAATGCATTTTCCGCGCGCACCACGTCCAGCAATTCCCTGGCGTCGGCCACGTTGTACACGGTCCCATAATGCGAATCGGTTTCGCGAAACTGCTGGTCGGGCTTGCGGCTCATACGCCAATACACCGGTTTGGGAAATGCCAGCGCCCAGTGGCCGCCGAAATAAACATTGGCCTCCTCGGCCGGCATCAGCAAAAACTGCGGACCGGACTGCGCGCGGCACGCCTTGTAATAAGCCTCCAGTTCAGCCAGCCGAATCTGGCCGGTGTCGGCGGGATGGCCGTCGCCGTGAAAATCCATGATCATCGCGGCATCCACCCCCATATCTTGAAGCACCGGTTTGAAAGGCGGTATCCAACCGGCTCCCTGTTCCATGGCCTGCGCGGTGTATGCGTAGTGCCAATGCGGCGCGAACGTGATGTAGCCGTCGAGTTTGGGAAAGCGGTCGCTATTGGTGAAGCGCAGGACCTCGGCGAGAGCCGCTGCGGGCTGGCCCGGATCCAGCAGCAGGAACATACTCATGCGCTGCTCCGTGCCCGGAGGCGCGTTCGACCAGGGGTAGTAAGGCGTGGCATCGTCGGGCAGTTGCCGAATGCCGAGCGAGAGTTGGCCCTTCCATGCCGAATGCCAGATGTATCCCATGTTAGTGGTGAAGTCGCGCGGAAAGAAATACTGGTGCGGCGCGGGGAAGATAGCGACACTCCCCTGCCCTGTGCGCGCTGCGATGGTGCGATAGCGGACTGCCGCCGGGTGGCGTTCCGGGCCATCGGAGGGCATCACGCGCAATTCGCCCGCGGTGTCGTAGTAGGAGACGGAGGATTCCATATTGCCGCCGGGACGGCGGTCGGCGTCGACGGTCATGCTGAGACCGGCGTCGTAGAAATAGGCCGTGTCGGGCTCGTTGGTGGTCATGACAGCAGCCTGCTGCACCAGGCGACTGCCCGGAAAGAAGCGAAAATGGACGCTTCCGGAGAAAATGCCCATGCGCAAGCCATCGAAGGCGACGTCGACGCGATCGCCGACAGTGGCTGCGCGCGCCGCTGTCAGGGCGAACACGCCGGAATAAGAGTGTGTGCCTTCCGGATGGCTGGGAGGAAGGTCGAAGAACTGATCCCAGCCGCCACGGCGCTTGCCGGTGGTGCATTGGAAGAACGTCCGCGCACGTGCGATGACGGGCTCGTTATTCATCGCAATCGCCGTGATGAGAGGCGCTTTCGGATCGAGCGAGAACTCGGCACTCCAAGGTCGGCCCGCCTCGTCCTTCCAGTGCACGGTTAGGGCAGTGGATGAGGAGTCCACCGAGACTGGTCCGGGCTTGACGCCTGAGAGGTCGACCGGCACGGCGGCGGTGGCATTCAGCGCCGACAGCGCCAGCAGGCCGAGGAGTTTCCGCATAGCGGTATTGTCTCAGCTTCCGCGTTGCGGCGGCACGGCTATCGGTTTTAGCCACGGATGGACACGGATTCACGCGGATAAGACGGGCTGTTGCACTTATCAGTGTGAATCCGTGTCCATCCGTGGCTTAAACATCTTGCGCTGGCTACTCATGTCTGAGGGCGACCAATGGGTCGACTCGCAGGGTGCGGCGGGCCGGAATGTAACAGGCCAGCATCGCGATGAGCGCCAGCCCCAGAGCGACCGCGGCGAAGGTGGGCGGGTCTACCGCGCTTACCGAATACAGGAGGTTCGCCATCAGACGGGTCAGCGCCAGGGATGCCAGCGTGCCGGCAACGATTCCCACCCCGGCGATCTTCCCGCCCTGGATCAGGATCAGTCGCAACACATCCCGCCTTTGCGCGCCGAGCGCCACGCGAATCCCGATCTCGCGAGTACGCTGCGCTACCGAGTACGCGATCACCCCGTAGATTCCGATGCCGGCCAACACCAGCGCCAGACCGCCGAACAACCCGAGGAGCACCAACGTGACGCGGCGTGTCGAAACCGAATCGGCGACCAGTTGCTTCATGGTGACGACGGCGAAAATGGGCTGGTCTTTGTCGATGGAGGCCACCACAGCGCGAATGGCGGAGGTCAGTGCCGCGGGATCGCTTCCCGATTTGACCACCAGGTCCATGTGAGAAGAGACTATTTGCCGGAACGGAAGGTACACTTCCATGCGCGCCGGATTAGCGAGGCCGTACATCTTCGTGTCCGCAAGCACGCCGACAATCGTGAGCCACTTCGGCACACGGCGCGGCCCAGGCCGGCCGAACATGAGCCTCTTGCCCACCGGATTGTCATTGGGAAAAAGTTGGCGGGCTAAGGCGTTGTTGACCATCGTTACTCCGGGCGCGTTGTCGCGATCGGTATCCTGGAAGGTCCGTCCCCGCACGAGTTGAATGCCCAGCGTGGATGCATACGCCGGACTGACAATATGGACATCGGGATGCGGGAAACTGCCGGGCTTTGGCAGCGGCATACCTTCGATGGTGATATCGGAGCGCGAGTGACTGTCGGTGAGTGGAATGCCGGTGCCCAGCGCCACGGCCTCCACAGCCGGAATCTCGCGGACGCGATCCAGCGTCTGCTGCCAGAAATTGATGATGGCCTCATCCTTGCTGTATTGCGCCGTGCGCAGGCTCATCGCCATGCGGAGCACCCGTTCGGGCTGAATTCCCGGATCGACCGAAAGCAGGCGGTAGAGACTTCGCACCATCAGGCCGGCTCCGACCAAAAGGATCAGGGCGAGCGCAACTTCCGATGTGGCGAGGAAGCCGCGCCAACGGTTATGCCCCGCCGCACTGGTAGTCTTGCCGCCTTCCTTCAACTCGGATTGAACATTGCCGCCGGTGGAGTGCAGGGCGGGGGCGAGTCCAAAGACAAACATCGAGAGAATCACCAGGGCCGCCGAAAACAGCAGCACCGGTCCATTCAGGTTGATGGTTGCGCCCATTGTGTCCATTGCGATTACCGGGCGGATGGCGGCGATTCCTCCGGTGGCAAGCGCCACCCCCGCCACTCCGCCGAGCAGCGCTACGACGAAGCTCTCGGCCAGGATCTGGCAGACGATGCGGCCGCGGCTCGCGCCAATCGCTATCCGCAGGGCCATTTCCTTGGAGCCGCCGGCGCCGCGCATCAGGAAGAGATTCGCCACATTGGCGCAGGCGACAAGGAGAACGAAAACCGCTGCGCCCAGCAGCACCAGAATAGCGGGACGGACATCGCCGGTAAAGATGTCTCGGAAGGGCTCGAGCTCAACGCCGAACTGATCGTTAGGGCCGGGGTATGCCTGCGCCAGGCGCGCCGCGATTCCCACCATTTCCGAGCGCGCTTGCGAAAGGCTGGTGTGCGCGGCGAGGCGCCCCACCACCAGCATGTCGCCGCGCTCGCCCCGGTCCAAAGCATCGGACTTGTTGGTGAGCCACACGCCGATGGGCGCCACCACGTCGGTCTGCTCCGCCCACCGGAATTCCGGCGGCAGCACGCCGATGATAGCGAAGCTGGTGCTATCGAGCGTGATGGAGCGTCCGATGGCGTTGGGATCTCCACCGAAGTGCGACTGCCAGAGCGGATAACTCAGCAGGAGCACCGGCGCAGTGCCGGCGCGGTCATCGGATGCAGCGAAGCCGCGGCCCAGAGCGAGGTGGACCCCCGTCATGGACAGAAAATTGGGAGAAACGAGCTGGCCGCTGATGTTCTCCGGTTGCGTGATGCCGGCCAGGTTGAATGCCTGGCTGTGCACCACCGACATTTCGGAGAAAGCGTGGCTCTGGGCGCGCCAGTCGAGGAAATTAGCGTAGGAGACGCTCACCTTGCCGACCTTGGGAGTGGTCTCGTTAAGCACCACAAGGCTGGATGCATTGCGGTAAGGCAGCGGGCGCAGCAGAACGCCGTAGACCACCGAGAAAATCGCGGTGTTGGCGCCGATACCGAGGGCCAGCGTGAACAGGGCCACCGCGGTGAAGCCGGGGGATTTGCGCAGCGTCCGCAGGGCGTAGCGGATGTCGTGAAGAAGTGTCTCCACCCAGGATACGCCGCGGGCGTCGCGGCACTCCTCTTTCACCTGGTCGAACCCGCCGAACTCCATGCGGACCCGGCGGAGGGCTTCGTCGCGCAACATTCCGGAGTGCAGGTACTTTTCGAGCTGGCGCTCGGAGTGAAAGCGCAGTTCGTCGTCCAATTCCGCTTCCACGGCGCGAGGCCGGAAGAGGGATCGGATTCGAAAGATGAGGTCGCTGAGCATGGTTCCCCTATTCGCTTCTACAGGAGAGCATACAGGACCTCTTGTCGAAGCGCAAGGGGTAGCTCGGACATCCCGCTACTGCACCCAGCGGGGGTTCTTCGAAAGGCTCACCAGGTTCGCCAGCAGCCGGAATGCCCCTGGGACTCCCGAGGGCAACTGCCGATACAGCGCGAAAGCATCGTAGATATACGCGCCTTTTCCGTAACGCGCCACCAGCAGGCCCCCTTGCTGCGGATCCTGTTCGGGATCGGAGGTCTCGGTGAGCGCCTCGTAGTGGCTGTCCCACGTCTTCATGAAGCCGTGGCCGCGCTCCTCTACCCACCCGGCGAAATCATTCGCCGTAATCCGATTGGGCCATGTGAAGACCGGGCTATCGGGCTTGAGCAGTGTGACCTTCGAACCTTCATCCACTACCTTTTGCGGATTGGCGCCCAGGCTGAAAGGATACGGCCCGTAGTTCTGATCGAAATCCTGCAGGTTGTACTGCACAATCAGCACGCCGCCGTTCTTCACGTATTCCAGCAGGCGATTGTTGGCGGCCTTCAGTTCCGGACGAACCGCGTAGGCGCGCGTGCCCAGGATGATCGCGTCGTACGCCGAAAGATCGCCCTGCGTCACATCGCCCGCCGCCAGGGTGCGGACGCCTTGGCCCAAGTTGCGAAGGGCCTGCGGAACATCGTCGCCGGTGCCGGGCAGATAGGCGATGCGCAGACCCGGCGCCGTTTTCACGTCCACCCCCACCGCACGATACACGGCCGGCCGGTAGAGCGGATATGGTCGCAAGCCGGCGTATCCCACCAGGTTGTAACCCTCTTCGTAACTCTTGCCCTGGAACTCAGCCACGGCAGTGATGCGATGCTCGCCGAGCTTCACGTCGCCGGGATGAACCGAGAAGGTGATGGTATGATCCTCGCCATCGCGCACCATGGAGAACGCCGCGATGTCCGGCGTCGATTGCCAGCCCGCCGGAAGTTTCAGCCTCAGCGTGCCTTGTGCCGCACCCTTCACGTTGCTGTGCACCGTGCACGAAAAGTCGAAGGACTGCGTTCCTACCGGCACGGCGCCGGCCGCAGGCGAGAGCGTCACCGAGATCGCCGGCCCCATCATCAACGGCTGCGGCACGATGCCAAGCGTCTGCACCCGCTGCATCGCCTGTACCACTTCAGACAGGTGCAGCGCCACGCCTTTGTACGACAACTGCACGTTCGCCGAAAGCGGGTAGGGAGCGAGGGACTGATTCCGATAGCGAGCATCCGACAGATCGTAGTAGGCCTGCTCTTCGTCGGGCCGCGAGAAGTACGGGCGCGTGAGCGCGGCATCGGCCGGCGCGGTGACTTCGATGGTGGAGCGCGCCTGCGCATGTGCTGCGAGGCTCTTCGCCGCATCGGCGGCACCGATCTTCCAGGCTTTGCCGTCGGACGCTTCCACCTTCACCGCATCCAGGGTCACCACTTCGGGGCTCTGGTTGAGCACATCCACCTGCACGCCGAACGATTGCCCGGGGATAGCGATGGTGAAGGTGGGGGCAACGGCGCCGAAGGGATTGCGCGTGCCGGCTGGCGCGGGCGGAGGCGCCACCACGGCCTGCAGCGAAATGCCCAGCGACGCGGCCAGAGCCTTGTCGAACTGGTCTTCCTTGGCGCGCAGTTCAAAGAGCACGTCGTCCTTGCCCGCGTCCAGCAGATTGGCACCCGCCATCTTCGCAATCAAGGCGCGAGTGGCGCGTAGCCCATCCGCGAGCAGTGGCGCTATGGCGTGGGGCCGGTCGGGGTGATACTGCTGGTTCGCCTGGTTGGCAAGACTCGCGATCTCCGCCAGCCCGGCCTTCAAGTCGGCGGGCTCATTCTTCATCAGCGATCCGATGCCGTTCACCGAAGTATCGACACCATCGAAGAAAGTCTCTTCGTGATCGGCGGCGGGCACGCGTGAATCGTATCGATGATAGGCGCTCGCGAAGGGACCCGGCGGCGGGATGGCCACACCGTTGTTCTGGCTCTTCTGGTAGCCCAAACCTTCGCGGCCAATCTGCAGATAGGTCAGGCCGTATGCCGGTGCGTAGTTACCCTCCTGAATCTCGAGCGTGGTGGTGGGCTTGGTTTCCGACCATGTCTGGTGGATGTAGTCGAAGAACTTCACCGGGACATACTTATCGATGGCGTAATCGTACATGCCCTGCGGTGTGAAATCGAAAAACGGGACGTGCTCGTAAACCTTCAATGGGGTCCAGGGACGCAACCCTTCCTTGATCTGTTCCGGAAACTTGGTGGGATCGCCCGCGGCCAGGAACGCCTCCTGCGCCATCTCGCCAGCTACCTGGTGCTGGCCGTGGCCATCGGTGGCCGCGCCCACGAACACGGAGGTGAGCACCAGCGGCCGAGTCATGCGGATCACGCGCACCACGTCGGAGAGCACACGGTCGTGATTCCACTTGTCGAGCGCTTCCTCGCGGGTTTTAGAAAAGCCGTAGTCGATGGCGCGAGTCCAATACTGGTCGACGCCGTAATAACGGCCCGCCGCGAGAAGCTCCTGGGTGCGAACCAGGCCAAGGGCGTCGTACATATCGGGCGACATGGCGTTCTGGCCGCCCTCGCCGCGATTCAGCGTCAGCAGCACAGCGCGCACACCCGCTCCGCGAGTCTCGAAGGCCAGCATGCCGCCGTCCTCATCGTCGGGATGAGCGGTAATCATCATCAGGCTGGCGCGGGTCTGCAGCGCGTGCAGCCACCGCGTGAGCCCGGCGGCGCCGCGGTCTACGTCGGCCGGGATGGCATCGGTGGATTGAGCCCACAAGATTGAGAAGAGAAGAACACTGGCGGCGCAAAACGGAGCGGCGCATCTCCGTAGAAAAACTCCCATTGGTCCATTATACGGGCCTGCGCCAAATCGATTGCCGCGACATTCTCACTCAACGGCTGGAGGCTCCGGCTCGTCTGATGAGCAGGAGGACACCCGTCCATGCGTATTGCCGCTCTCTTGCTCGCCGCTCTCGCGGCCCCGATTCTGCCCGTACATGCACAACCGCCGGAGGTCTACAAAGTCGAACTCACTATGCGCGATGCCACCGACGCCTCGGCGAAAGCGGGCCGCCACTATACCATCCTGATCGATACCCACGGCGCCGGCACCTTTAAGCTGGGAAGCCGCGAGCCGGTGGCTACCGGGCCGTCCACACCGGGAAACACGCCGCAGTTCACCTACATCGACACCGGCGTGAATATCGACTGCCGTTTGGAGCAGGACGGCAACAACAGCAACAGACTGCAGCTTCGCGCCGACATCGATATCAGCAGTGTTCTGCCGCAGAAGACTGCCGTGCCGAATCCCGTGATCGGCCAACTCCGGCTCAACGTAACGGCCCTGGTAGTGCCCGGCAAGCGCACCATTGTGGCATCCATTGACGACCCGGTATCGAATCGTAAGTTCGACGTCGAGGCATTCATCACCAAAGCGGAGTAGCGCGCGCTTAAGCTACTTTGCCTGCAAATTCTCCAGGTATTGGAGGAGGGCATGAATCCTGGCTTGCGCGATGTTAGGATTCGAATTCATGTTGCGAAAGATGGCGCCCCACATCGGCATGTCCTGCGAGCCGTGCGCGGTCACCGTTTCCGTGCCCTGAATGATGCGCAGAATCCGCTCTTCAGGGAACGATCCGCTGTTCTTGCGCGCAATCTGTGTCAGGTCGGTAGGTGATGGCTTGATCGCCGAGGCCGCGGACCCGTGCCTTTGCCGTCTGTGCCGTGGCAAACGGCGCAATAGTCGTGATAAAGCGTCTTGCCATCCATCGCGACTGTCGGTTTGGGGGACACTTGCTTGATGGTTGTCTGTGCGTTCGCAATCCAAGCGGCAAGGAGAACGCACAATAACAGATAAAACGGTCCTTTTATACTCATGGCCCGATTGTAAGACATTTCATCACCCGAGAGAAGTTGGTGGTATCGAATTTCTATACACCCACAACCAGGCTGCGGCGCTCAAGGAGCATCACGTCGCGCCAGTTTCCGTCCAAACAGCCCGGCCGCTCGCGCTTTCCGATGACCCGGAATCCAGCACCGCGATGCAGTTCCAGGCTCGCCGTGTTCTCCGGGAAGATACCAGCCTGGAGCGTCCAGATGCCCCGACGCTCGGACTCGTGGATCAACGTTTGCAACAGCTTGCGTCCCAAACCGAGCCCGCGCGCGTGGGCCGCAACATACACGCTGACCTCCGCTACACCACGATACACATGGCGAGCCGATACCGGGCTGAGAGCCGCCCAACCAGCCACTTCGCCGTTGAGCCTCGCCACTAAACGGCAGAATGGAAGGTGGCCGGCATCCCATCTGTCCCACTCGGGAGCCGCGGTCTCGAATGTCGCATTTCCCGTCGCTATGCCTTCCAGGTAGATGGCGCGGACGGCCGGCCAATCGTTGGGCGAGAGCGCAGAGATCTCGACAGTGCGGGTGTCCGCCACCTTTCCAGCTTATGATGAAATCTCGATGACACCGCAACACGGTGCGACACCGCCAAACGGTGCGACCTCCCTGCTGCAACTGCTGCGCCGCAATCCCAGCTACCGCAACACGTGGATGGGGCAGGTGGTGAGCGAAGTGGGCGACTACTTTAACAACGTCGCGGTGCTCGCGCTCATCATGCAGAAATCAGGTTCGGGGCTAATCGTCTCGGGCGCTTTTCTGTCGCGCGCCATCCCCGCCGTGATCGCGGGACCGTTCGCCGGCGTTATCCTCGACCGCCTGGACCGGCGTCGCATCATGATCGCCAGCGACCTGGTCCGCGCGGTGCTGGCCGCGGCGTTCGTCTTCACTATTCCGCAGCAGTCGCCGCTGGCTGCTCTATGGCCTGAGCGCCGCGCTCATGTTCGTTTCTCCCTTCTTCACGGCGGGACGGGCGGCCATTCTGCCCACCATCGCCACCCCGGAAGAACTGCATGCTGCGAACTCATTGACACAGACTACGCGTGGGCCACGCTCACGGCCGGGTACGCTGCTAGGCGGCTATGGCGCGGCGCATCTCGGCTACACTTGGGCGTTCGTGCTGAACGCTCTCTCGTTTGTGTTCTCGGCTTGGGCGATCTGGCGATGCCTGGCGCGCGTCACCCCGAGTTCCATCCGCAGGCGGCCAGTCGCGGGAAACGCTCCAATGGCCAGGACTATCGTGACGGACTCGCTTACATGCGGCGCGTGCCGCTCACCATGGGAATCGCGATGATTTCGTTCGGATGGGCCTTGGGCGGCGGCGCGGCGCAGGTGCTATTCGCGCTATTTGGCGAACAGGTCTTCCACCGTGGGCCGACTGGAATTGGCGACATCTGGGGCTTCGCGGGCATCGGACTGCTGATCGGCGGCACAGCCGGACACCTGATCGGCAAACGCGCCGGATTCGCTCGCTACAAGCGCACGGTTACGGTGTCCTACCTTTTGCACGGGGCGGCCTACATGCTGTTCAGCCAGGCGGGCGGATTCGGGGCGGCTCTGGTCTTGATGCTGCTTTCGCGCGTCGGGATGGCTGTCACCAGCGTGTTGAACAACGCTCAATTGCTGCGCCATACGCCCAGCGAATTCCGCGGGCGGGTCTTCGCCACCATGGAATCGCTGCGCAACGCTGTCATGATTGTGTCGATGGCCGCCGCGGGAATCGCGTCACAGTACTTCAGTGCCAGGACCATCGGGTTGATCGCGGGAATTTTCGGGTTTTTGACGGCCTGCGCGTGGGCCTGGTGCGATTGGACGGGCCGCCTGCCGGAGCCTGTCGAGCCACATTAATAGAAACCTGTGTCGCGCCGATATGGTTACTGGGTAGCAGCACGTGCAAACCACTTCAGAACCCGTACCAGACCTGTCTGGGGAGCCACCGGTCGAGCCATCAGGAATCTCTGGCCACGTCGCGCATCCGGGTCGTTCCATGCGTATCCTGGCCGCTGAGGACAATCCGATCTTTCAGTCCGTGCTTCGGTCGATGTTGACCAAGTGGGGCTATGACGCGATTGTGGTGCACAACGGGAATGAGGCGTGGCAGGTGCTGCAATCTCCCGATGCGCCGCGGCTCGCCATTCTCGATTGGATGATGCCCGGAATGGATGGCGTGGAAGTCTGCCGGCGCGTCCGCGCCGATTTGCGCGAACCCTACGTGTACATCCTGCTGTTGACGGCCCGCACCGAATCTCAGGATTTGGTGGAAGGCATGGAGGCCGGCGCCGACGACTATCTCACCAAGCCCTTCAATGCACATGAACTCCGCGTCCGCTTACGCGCCGCCGCCGCATCATCGATCTGCAGGAGCAACTGATGCTCACGCGTGAAGCATTGCGCGTGCAAGCCAATCATGACGGTCTCACCGGCCTGCTGAATCGCATGGCCATTCTCGATTCGCTGCTGAGTGAGTTGGCGCGCGCGGAACGCGAATCCCAACCGCTCGCTACCCTGATGGTGGATCTCGATCATTTCAAGGATGTGAACGATACATACGGCCATATGGCCGGCGACGCGGTATTGCGCGAGGCTTCGCAGCGCATGAGGTCCGTAGTGCGGCGCTATGACTCGGTGGGCCGGTACGGCGGCGAGGAATTCCTGATCGTGTTACCCGGCTGCGAAGGGGCCGATGCGCGTGCGCAAGCCGAACGAATTCGTGAGGCCGTCGGCGCCAGGCCGTTTCTGATCTTTAACGGCAAGCCTCTGATCGTCACTTGCAGTATCGGAGTGTCATGCCGCAGACATCCCGTACCCACCGACACGGATTGCCTGATTCGCGATGCCGATATGGCGCTGTATCACGCCAAGGACGCCGGGCGAAATCAGGTAACCACGGCTTCCGAAACTGCCATGGCACTCGGCTAACAGCGAACAACCGGTCGGGAGAATTATGTGTTTCCCAGTACGGCTGCCCAGACGGCCATTGGCCTGCTACAAACTCCCCTGGACCTAATCTAGAAAATCTGAACCATGCCCGATCTCTCAACGCTTTCACCTCGCCTTGACCCGAAGAAGGACACCTGCCGGGTCATCATAGAAACACCGAAAGGCAGTCGCAACAAGTTTGACTACGATCCGGATTCGGGCCTGTTCATGCTCGGCGGCTTATTGCCGGAAGGAATGATGTTTCCTTTCGACTTCGGCTTCATTCCATCCACGCTCGGCGAAGACGGCGACCCCCTCGACATTCTTGTACTGATGGATGCGCCTGCGCATGTGGGTTGCCTGATCGAAGTCCGTATCATCGGAATCATCGAGGCTGAGCAGTCCGAGGACGGTAAGACCGAACGGAATGACCGGCTTCTGGGCGTGGCAATTCACTCCTACGACCACGAGGATCTGGAAACGATTAAGGACGTGAGCAAGACACTCCTCGATCAGTTGGAAGAGTTTTTCATTTCCTACAACAAACAACGCGGCAAGAAGTTCAAAGTTACCGGCACTGGAGGGCCTAACAAGGCCATTACGTTTTTGAAGGCCGGTCTCCAGGCCAAGAAGAAAACCCCCAAGAGGCAGTAGACTGCGGTCCGCCGGACGGCCACAGCAGATGCGGCACTTTTCGGACGTAATCTCTCGGACATCCACGACGGGCGGTGCACCAATTTCTGGCGCCCGCAGGCACAATCTGCATACCGCCCGATACTCCCCTTTTGTCCGGAAGCTGGTTTTGAGGTTCCACGTTCAATGGATGCGTGCATGCTGAATTGACCAACATGAAACACTTTCCACTCGCGGTAACAATAACGCTGCCTTTGGTGGTGGCATGCATCAGCGCCGCCCAGAATCAGGCGGATCGTCTCAAGAAGACGGATGAAACCTTTGTCATAAAGGCCGCGCAAGGCGGATTGGCGGAGGTCGAACTCGGCAATCTGGCAATGCAACGGGGCACGAATCAAAAGGTTAAAGACTTCGGCCGACAGATGGTCACCGACCATACTAAGGCTGGGGACGAATTAAAGACAATCGCTTCCAACAAGAGCGTGAGCGTCCCCGCGGGGATCGATCCGAAATCGCAAGCCACGAAGCAGCGCCTTTCATCGCTCAGCGGCGCCGCCTTCGATCGCGCCTACATGGAAGACATGGTCAGCGATCACAAGGAAGACATCGCGGAATTTCAGAGAGAGGCCAACACCGGAGGAGACCCCGAGCTCAGGTCCTTCGCTCAAAAGACGCTGCCCACCCTGCAACATCACTTGCAGTTGGCGCAGGACGCCCTCGCCGCCGTGAAATAAAAGGGGGGTTGCGATGTCAAATGTGAGCCGCCGAACATTGCTGGGCGGAGTGATCGGGGTTTCTACTTTTACGAATATGGCTGCATCCGATTCCAATATTCCCTACCGCGCGCTGGGTACTACCGGCGAAAAGGTCTCCCTCGTAGGACTGGGTGGCTTTCACCTCGGGTTGTCTCACGTGGCCGAAGCCGACGCCATCCGCATCGTGCGGTCCGCACTTGACCAGGGCGTGAACTTCCTCGACAACTCCTGGGACTACAACGAGGGCCAGAGTGAGATTCGGGTTGGCAAAGCTTTGCTGAATGGATACCGCCAAAAGGCATTCGTGATGACCAAAGTGGACGGCCGCACTAAAGACTCGGCCGCGAAGCAGATCGATGAGTCTCTAAGGCGCCTGCAAACCGATCATATCGACCTGCTGCAACATCACGAAGTCATCCGCTTCGAAGATCCCGATCGCATATTTGCGGAGGGCGGCGCGATGGAGGCGTTTGTGGCGGCGCGGAAAGCAGGAAAGATCCGCTTCATTGGCTTCACGGGACACAAAGATCCGCATGTGCACCTGTACATGCTCGAAGTAGCGGAACGCCATGGCTTTCATTTCGATACGGTGCAGATGCCGCTGAACGTGATGGACGCGCACTTCCGAAGCTTCGGAAAACTGGTGGCGCCGGAAGCGGTTCGCCGGAAGGTCGGAATTCTGGGGATGAAGAGCATGGGCGGATCGGTGATTCTCAAGAGCAACACCGCGTCGCCGATGGAGTGTCTCCATTTTGCGATGAACCTGCCGGTCTCGGTCGTGATTACTGGGGTGGACAGTCTGAGGATTCTGGAACAGGCGTTGACTGCGGCACGCACGTTTCACCCGTTATCCGCTCAGGAGGTCTCCGCAATCACTTCGAAGACCGCCAAAGCCGCCGCACAGGGAACCTTCGAGTTGTTCAAGACCACCGCTCATTTCGACTCCACGGCCAAGCATCCGGACTGGCTGGGTGGCGAGACGAACCAGGTTCAGGAACTCGCGAAAGGAACAGGATAGGTGGCGAGAAGTCTAGGAATACGGAGGCAATCATGCGAGCAGTCGTCTTTAAAGGCAAGAACAAAGTAGCGGTCGAAGAAGTGCCCGACCCCAAGATTGAAGCGCCGGGTGACGCTATCGTCCGAATCACCACTGCCGCGATCTGCGGCAGCGACCTCCACATGTACGACGAGCGTAGCAACGCCGAAAAAGGGACGGTCTTCGGTCACGAGAATCAGGGCACAGTTGAAGAAGTGGGCAAAGGCGTCGTCTCCATCAGAAAGGGTGATCGCGTCGTACTGCCATTCAATATTGCATGCGGCTTTTGCATGAATTGCGCGCGCGGATTCACCAACGCCTGTCTGACGGCCAATCCGAGTGCGCCCACCGCCGGCTACGGATATGCCGGCATGGGGCCGTATCGAGGTGGACAGGCCGAGTTCCTGCGGGTTCCGTTTGCCGACTTCAATTGTCTGAAGCTCCCCGGCAAGGCCGGTGATGAGTTCGAGGACGACTTCGTGCTGCTCGCCGACATTTTCCCCACCGGCTGGCACGCCGCCGAGTTGGCAAAGGTCAAGAGCGGCGATTCGGTCGCGGTCTTCGGAGCAGGCCCGGTCGGCCTGCTATCTGCTTACAGCGCCTTCATCAAGGGCGCCGCGGAAGTGTACGTGGTCGACCGCGCGCCCGACCGTCTGCGGCGCGCAGAGAGTATCGGAGCGGCGCCAATCGACTTCACGGTCGGCGATCCGGTGGAACAGATCAAAGAAATGCGGGCTAAGAACCGCAAGATGCAACAAGCCCTGCGCCCCGGCGAAGAAAAGATGGCCGGCGTCAATTGCGCCATCGACGCGGTTGGCTATCAGGCGGTCAGCTCGGAAGATCCCAAGAAGGAAGATCCGATGCAGGCCATTCGGCAGATCACCGAGTTGATCAATCCGACCGGAGCGATCGGGCTGATCGGTGTGTACTTCGATGAAGATCCGGGCGGCGTGGACAAGCACGCCAGGAAGGGCGAGTTCCTTTTTCCGCTGGGAGCGCTGTGGAACAAAGGCGTCAGCATCGGCCAAGGACAGGCGCCGGTGAAGCAGTACAACGTCTATCTGCGCGATCTGATCATCGCCGGCCGCGCGAAGCCGAGTTTTATTATCAGCCATCGACTCCCCTTGAGCGGGGCCGTGGAGGCATATGCCCATTTCGATAAACGCGGCATGGGCTCCGGCCAGGAGTGGACCAAGGTTTTGCTGAAACCCCAGGCAGACGCAGCATAAACGATAGAATCAATATGAAAGCAAAAAAGAACGGCAAGACCACCACCGACCATTCCACAGGCAATGGCGGCGAACTGCATCAGACGGCCGGCGGCGACGTCCCGGTGCTCACCACGCAACAGGGCACGCCTGTTTCGGACGACCAGAATACGCTGCGCATCGGACCGCGCGGGCCGGCGGCGCTCGAAGACCTGCATTTTCGCGACAAAATCTTCCACTTCGACCATGAGCGTATTCCCGAACGTGTAGTTCACGCCCGCGGCTTCGGCGCGCACGGCTTTTTCGAGAACTACAAATCGCTCGCGGACATCACGGCGGCCGACCTCTTCCAACGGCCCGGCGAAAAGACGCCAGCCTTCGTGCGTTTCTCAACCGTCGCGGGCAATAAGGGCTCAGGCGATCTGGCGCGCGACGTGCGCGGCTTCGCCGTCAAGCTGTACACAAAACAGGGCAACTGGGACATCGTCGGCAACAATATCCCGGTATTCTTCATTCAAGACGCCATCAAATTCCCCGACCTTATCCACGCGGCCAAGCAGGAGCCGGATCGCGACTTCCCGCAGGCGGCGACTGCTCACGACAACTTCTGGGACTTCGTGTCGCTCATGCCGGAAAGCATGCACATGATCATGTGGGCGATGTCCGACCGCGCCATCCCGCGTTCGTTCCGCTTCATGGAAGGCTTCGGTGTGCATACATTCCGCCTGGTCAACGCAAAGGGCAAATCGACATTCGTGAAGTTCCACTGGAAGCCGAAGCTTGGGTTGCAGTCGGTGATCTGGAATGAGGCGGTCAAGCTGAATGGCGCCGATCCTGACTTTCACCGTCGCGATCTGTGGAATGCAATCCAGTCCGGCAACTTTCCCGAATGGGAGTTGGGTCTGCAACTGTTCGACGACAAGTTCGCCGACGAGTTCGAGTTCGACGTGCTTGACGCCACCAAGCTCATTCCCGAGGAAGACGTGCCGATTCGCAAAGTGGGACGGTTGGTGCTCGACCGCTGCGTCGACAACTTCTTCGCGGAGACCGAGCAGGTCGCGTTCTGCACCAACAACATCGTACCGGGCGTCGATTTCACTAACGATCCTCTGCTGCAAGGCCGCAACTTCTCGTACCTCGATACGCAATTGAAACGGCTTGGTGGGCCGAACTTCACGCACATTCCCGTCAACGCGCCGAAATGCCCCTTCCACTACTTCCAGCAGGACGGCCACATGGCGATGGTGAATCCGAAAGGCCGTGTGAACTACGAGCCGAATTCCAGGGGCGGCACTGAAGGCGGACCGCGCGAGTCTCCGGAGCTTGGTTTCAAGTCCTTTCCCGCCGAAGAAGGGGGACGAAAAGTGCGCGAGCGTTCGGAAAGCTTTGCCGACCATTTCAGCCAGGCGCGCCAGTTCTACATCAGCCAGACGCCGGTGGAGCAAGGGCATATCGCCGACGCGCTGGTCTTCGAGCTCAGCAAGGTGGAAGGGGAGGCGATTCGCGAGCGCGTGGTTTCGCATCTTCCTCATATCGACGCGAAGCTGGCCGACCGTGTAGCGAAGGGTCTGGGATTGAAGGGTAAGATCGCGCCCTCCAAGGCCGCCGTTGAACCACGCACTGACCTGAAAAAATCGAAGGCGCTCAGCATCATTCTCAATCCGCCGGAGAGCTTCGCGGGTCGCAAGGTGGGGGCACTGGTAACTGACGGTGTGGATGCCGGCCTCGTAGAGGCATTGAGAGGCGCGCTCGAAGAGGAAGGCGCGATGCTCGAGATCGTGGCTCCGACCATCGGCGGCGTGCGAAACAAGCGCCGGCGAAACACTCAAGGCCGACCACAAGATCGGCGGAGGACCCTCGGTATTGTTCGATGCGGTAGCGATCCTCGCTTCGGAAGAGGGTGTCGCGGCGTTAGCCAAGAACGCCGCGGCGTCGGATTTCATCGCGGATGCTTTCGGGCATCTCAAGTTCATAGCGTTTGCGCCGTCGGCGAAACCGCTGTTTCAGAAGATGGGCATCGATCAAAAACTGGATGAAGGCTGCATCGAACTCGGCAGTCCCAAAACTGCTGCTCAGTTTGTAGCCGCATGCCGAAAGCTGCGCCATTGGGATCGCGAGCAGGTGGTGAAGTATTAGGTGGGCCACCATGACGTTTTAACAGACTCTTGTTTTGGAGCTATACCTGCTCTTTGATGTCGGCAGCAATTGAAGCGGGCGTGTTCCCGCAAAAAGCTAAGGAGAGCCTGGATGTTTGAGTTTATGATGCCCGAAAAGCACGCGATATCGATCCTCAAGAAGGATCACGACACCGTAAAGGAGCTTTTCGATAAATTCGAAAAGTCCGACTCCACCGCCGAGAAAGAAAAGGTCATCACCAAGGCGGTTATCGAACTGAAAGTCCACGCGGCGATCGAGGAAGAGATCTTTTATCCTGCCGTTCGCAAGCACGTCGGAGCGGACACAATGAACGAAGCGGATGAAGAGCATCACGTCGCAAGGGTGCTCATTGCCGAACTCGATGTGAAGGGGGGCGGCGGCGATCATCGCAACGCCAAGTTCACAGTCCTCGCCGAGAGCGTGCGGCATCACATCAAGGAAGAGGAGAATGAGATGCTGCCGAAGGCTAAGGAACTCGACATCGATTTCGAGGCTCTCGGCCAGAAAATGCTCGACCGCAAGAAAGAACTGAAGGAAAACGGTATTCCGAAGGACAGGGAGCATGCGATGGTCGCTGGCGTCAGTGGTAAGGGCGATTCACCGGCCGCTGCATCTCGGAAAGCCACGCCTGCAGCGAAGAAGTCAATCAGCAAGACAAGCGCGGCGCACTCCCGCACCGCCAAGGGCCGAAGCGCCCGCGCCAGCCACTAGAAAAGGAAAGAAAATGGCCACAAAATCATCCCACTCGCATTCCAGTTCGCGCACAAGCTCCAAAGGTAAGCGGAAGATCCACAAGGTCATGAAGGAACAAAAGAGCGGCACGCTGAAGTCGGGGAGCGGCAAGAAGGTCAAAAGCCGAAAACAGGCCGTCGCGATCGCCCTCAGTGAGGCGCGAAAATCCGGGGCGAAAATTCCGAAGAAGAAACAATCCTAAGGGAGGCCGCGTTCCACTATTACGCCATGCTGGCCGACCGCACGAGCCGCGTCGTGTTCGGGATATATCTGCCTCTACGCATACGGGAACCAGCTCGGCTCGATAGTTGCGGCGGGGTCTCCCGCTTCCTTCATTCGCGCCAGCAGACGCCTGCGCAACTCCTGCAAGATGTCCTGGTGGGTCGCGCGCCCTGCCAGATTCACTAACTGGTAGGGGTCGGCGTAATTGTCGTAGAGTGCGTACTCCACATATCGGTCGGCGCCAGCCACCACCTGCCAGCCGCGCTGCTTGGGCGCCATCACCGCGTAAGTATACTGCGGCGTTCGCAGGCCGCGGCCCGTATAAAACTCGGTCATCTCGAAATAGGTTTCGTTGCGCCAGGCCTCGGTCTTGCGGTCCAGCAGCGGGAGCATGCTGTGCCCCTGCATTCCCGGCGGGATCGGGAGCCCGGCGGCGGCCAGCAGCGTGGGCGTATAATCCACCTGACTCACCAACTCCGGAATCTGCATGCCCCGATTGAATCCCGGCCCTTCTACAATCAGCGGAATGTGAATCGATCCCTCGTGCGGACTGCGCTTGTACTCCGCGTTGCGCGTCTTGAAGTGGTTGGAGTGATCACTGGTGAACATCAGAATCGTGTTACGATCGAGCCCCGTTTCCTGCAGCGTCTTGCGGATGGCGCCCACCGTCTCATCCATCTTGGCGACACACGCGTAGTAGTCCGACAACTGGCTGGGCCACGATCCTGGAAACGGCCGCAGATCCTGCGGGACGAAAGGATTCGGATAACGGTTGGCGTACTCCTTGGGCGGGTCGAAGGTGTCTTTGTCGTTCTGGTGATGCACTTCCAGATACGAGAGGCACAGCAGGAACGGCGATTTCGCGGCGCGCAAGAATCTTTGCGCGTGGCCCGTCATGAAATCGGTGCGATAGATGCCGGAGAAGTGGACGGGTTTGCCATCGCCATCGTAGAGGTCGCCTTCATAAGCGTGCGACGTGTGTTCGAGTGCGTTGGCAGCGAGCCAGAGATCGTTGAAGCCACCCCGGTTGGCCAGCGGGACCGGTCCGGAATCGGCAGGCGCCGCCGGAGGCCCCAGATGCCACTTGCCGATATAGTTGGCCGAATAGCCGGCGCCCCGCAAGGTGCTGGCCAGCGTGGTGGCAGCAGGCTTGATGGCGATGCCGTTCTTGTAGACGCCGTGCTTCGCGGGGTATTGACCGGTGAAGATGCTGCCGCGCGCCGGCGCACAGACAGGCTGATTGCAGAACGCGGAACGGAAAATCACGCCACGCGACGCCATCTGGTCCAAATTGGGCGTGAGGTTCATAGGGTTCTGGCCCATGGCGCCGATGCAATCCGCGCGGAACTGGTCGGAAATGATCAGGATGATGTTGGGGCGATCGGCGCGGCCGCTGGTCTGGGCCAGCGCGGCGGACGCGGATAATGCCGCGGGCGCCGTGCCAAGCCACTGCCGTCGAGTCTGGGACATGGGACTCTCCTCTAATGCGGCCGGCTCAGCAGCTTTCGCACTTCTTCCTGGAGCGGGCCGGTGCTGCGTGCGTAAATCATTTTATACGCCTGGCAGAAATAGTCCAGGTGGTTGAAGTCGCCGTGCGGGCCGTGGCGAAACTTGGGACAGCCGCCGTGGCAGATCGATTGATATTCGCAAACCTGGCATTCTGGATGCGCCAGGGCCTTTTTGCTCGCGAAGCTATATCGCCGGGTGCGGCGGGCGATCTCAGGCCAGGAATCCAGGTCCACGTTGCCCAGCTTCCACGCACCCTCCACGAAAAAATCGCAGGGATACACGTCGCCGTTATACTCAACCACCACATAGCTGTCGCAGGTCTCGTGCATGGTACACGTGCCCGGCTTCTGGCCCGCCAACGCCTCGGCGATGTTGTCGAAGAAGCGGATCCGCATGCGGCGGCGCTCGGGCCACCAAACGTCAAAAGTCTCGCACAGAAAGCGGCCGTATTGTTCGGCCGTGACGGTGAAGGGCAATGGATTGCCCGCCGCATCGAACTCCGCGAGTGGTATGTACTGCACGTTGTCGATTCCCAGGCCGCGATAGAAGCGGTATAGCTCCTTGGCCTTGCTGACGTTGGCCTGGCTCAGCACGCAGAGGATGTTGAACTCCACGCCGTGCTTCTTGAGCAGCGCGACGCTCTCCATTACGCGCTTCCAGGTTCCGTGGCCGTCCTTGTTATAGCGGTAGAGATCGTGCGCCTCTTCCGGCCCGTCAAGCGAGACGCCGAGCAGCCATTGATAGCTGCGAAAGAACTCGCACCAGTTCTTGTCCAGCAGCATGGCATTCGTCTGCATGGCATTCGAGACCGATTGTGCATGGCGGCCATGCTGCTGCTGGAACTGCACCAGCTTTTCGAAGAAAGGCAGGCCCGCCAGCGTTGGCTCACCGCCTTGAAAGGCGAAGACGCTGTTCGGGTACGAGTAGAAGAGATAGCTATCTACCAGGCGTTCCAACGTTTCGAGCGTCATGCGCCGCGTCGGCAGCGCCTTGTAAGGATCGGCGTCGCGGTCCAGATAGAAACAGTAGGAGCAGTCGAGATTGCACACCGCCGACGCCGGCTTGATCAGCAGGGAGCTAATGGGCGGCGCGGCGTTCGAAGTCACCGACTCCACGTATAAAGGGAACGGATTCGTGGAGCCCATTTCCCGAGTCTAGCATCTGGGGCATGCGCGACTCGCACGGCGCCGATACGCCAGCACCGTAATCAGTCCTCCGAATAGGAACTCGAACGATCCCGGTTCCGGCGCGACCGTGGCGACGAAGCCACGCTGTAAGCCGGTCGTCGAATCCACATAGAACCCGGTGATCTCATCGGCGTTGTTGATGCCGGTGATCTGCGTGATGCTCTGGCCGCTGGTCGCCGCCGATGGATCGTCCAGGAATGTATAGGTCCGGCTGGTGGTGCTGTACAAAAAGCCGTGCTGGCTTCCTTCTGGCAACTGATAATATCCCACCGCCAGGCCATTGTCGTTAAGCCCCAGGAATTGCGTCAGAACCAGGTTCGCGATATTCGGATCGGCGGGAAAGGTGAAGCTCTGAGTCGTGGCATTGTAGAAAAAACCGTGCTGGTGAACGCCGTCGGAGGAATAGAATCCGGCGACCGTACCAAGGTTGTTCACTCCCTGCGCGTTAGTTACGATTGCCGTAACGGTGGGATTCAGAATGGTGAATCCGCCGATAGGGCTGTAGAGAAAACCTGGAGTCGTGTCGGTATTGCCGTCTACAAATTGACCGACAATCAATCCCCCGAAGCCGCCATCGTTCGTCCCAAATGCGACTTCACTTACTGTTGTATTGTTCACCGCCGGGAGCGTCGTGACATTGCCGTTCAAATCGGTAAACGCCCTGCCGCTTGAAAGGCCGCCCACGACCCCATCAATCGTGTTGATCCCGTTAGCCATCGCCAGCGGATCGGACAACCCCAGGGTCGTAAAGGTCCCATCAGCATGTCGAATGAAGTTGGTGAACAGCGTCGGATTCCCAGCATTGTCCGATGAGAAACCGACCACTTCGCCGTTGTTGTTGATCGCGTTTGCGGTGGCGCCGCCGCCATTATTGCCGGGTCCGTCGAACGCGGTGAAGTTGTAGAGCGGTCCTGCGTTTGCCGGCGCGGAGAGAATCGCTGCCAGCCAGGCGATTCCGAAACCGGACACCCGGTGAACTAGCGTGCCAATTGTATACATCTATACCCTCCCTCAAATCGCTAAATTTCGATCTCGTCCGATGAGACCACTTCCCCTGTTTGAGACAAAGGTACGGGGACGTAAAATGGGGTATCGATACCTCGGTAATCTTTAAAATGCAATGAATTACAGCTCTGTGACGAGTGGAGCCGCAGATGCGAATGGCGACGCTGCTGCCATTCGGCAGGAGTTGCAGCGAATCATCGCCAGCCCGGTATTCCAGGATGCCGAGCGACTCGTCCGCTTCCTCACCTTTGTGGTCGAAGAAACGCTGGCCGAACGCGGCGCGATGCTGAAGGAATCGGTAATCGGTGTCGAAGTCTTCGGAAGGGGACGCGGGCTACGATCCGAAGACCGATCCCAACCTGCGCGTGCAGGCAC
This sequence comes from uncultured Solibacteraceae bacterium, assembly GCA_963815475.1. Classification (GTDB taxonomy): domain Bacteria; phylum Acidobacteriota; class Terriglobia; order Bryobacterales; family Bryobacteraceae; genus Sulfopaludibacter. The sequence goes on from CAWFHD010000003.1 coordinate 8,137,545, forward strand.
GCCGCCTACGCACCAAGCTGGATACCTGGTATCAAGCGGGAGGCCGCGAAAGCAAGTTCTGGATCACGCTGCCGAAAGGCGGTTACACACCGGAATTCGCTCCGCCGCCCCAACCTGAAGTGATCGTACCCGCCACCGTCCCGGGGGCGCGGCGTCCGGTGAAACTGCTAGTTCCGCTGGTCGCCTTGGCGCTGGTCATCGTCGCCGCGGTGATCCTGATCAAACCGAAATCCCGGCCTGCGGCGCCCGGATCGCGGCTGTTTACCGCCTACCCTGGATATCAGACCAGTCCGGCATTCTCTCCTGACGGGCTCACTCTCGCGTTCGCCTGGGGCGGTCCCGATAACGAGAAGGCCAGCATTTACGTCCAACCGCTGGATGCCGACACGCCACGGCGGCTGACATCCTCGGGCGAATTCGAACGCAGTCCCACGTGGCTGCCGGACGGTCGCCACATTGGTTTTCTTCGCGACGCCGGACCCAATCGTTTCGCGGTGATGGTAGTGCCATTCCAGGGTTCGGGAGAACAGCGCGTTGCGGAACTCCATGGCGAGTTGACGGCACAGCCGCGCATCGAGTGGTCGCACGATGGCAGGAAGATCTACGCCACCGAAACAGAGTCCCCCGGTAAGCCGACGCAGATTGTCGAGATCGATCTGGAGTCCGGCGTTCGCCGCCCGCTGGTTCCTCCGGTCACGCAAAGCGTGGCTGCGGGCACTCCTGGCGATGACGAGGTGCACCTATCTCCAGACGGAAAATGGCTGTCCTTCCGGCGTCGCACGGCCAGCGTAGTGGGCGATGTGTTTATCGAACCGGCGAGCGGCGGCGCTCCGCGAGCCATCACGCACGATCGAACCGGAATTACCGGCCTGGCCTGGGCGAGGGACGGCCAGTCGCTGATCGTCTCGTCGCAGCGGCAAAGCGGGCTGGCCCGCCTGTGGCGATTCCCTGTAAATGGGCAGCCGCCGGTCTGCCTGACCGATGCCGCGCTCTCCGCGTCGTATCCGGCAGTCAGTCCGCGCGATGGGCAGATCGCATTCGCCTCGCGTTTTTTCGATACCAACATCTGGCGCATCGACCTGCGGGGCAATTCACCCCCGCAGCGCCTCATCGCCAGTAATCTTCTGGACTCCAGCCCGCGTTACTCGCCCGATGGCGAACGCATCGTGTTCCGCAGCAATCGAACCGGCAGTGACGAGATCTGGACCGCGGACGCTGCCGGCCGCTCCACGGTGCGCCTCACCACTTTCGGCGGCCCTGTAACCGGCAGTCCCCGCTGGTCGCCCGACGGCCAATATCTGACCTTCGATTCGCGCCCCGATGGCAGCGCTGATGTCTTTCTGATTCCGGCCGGCGGAGGCAAAGCCCGCAAGCTCACCTCGGAGTCCCACAACGAGGTGACGCCGAACTTCAGCAGCGACGGCAAATTCATTTACTTCGTCTCCGACCGCACCGGGGCCTGGCAGATCTGGAAGCAGTCTGTCGATGGAGGCGCGGCGCGGCAGGTCACCATCAATGGAGGTTTCGCCCCGCAGGAATCGCCGGATGGCCAGTGGCTGTACTACTCCAAACTGAATGTCAGCGGCCTCTATCGCATCCCCACAGCCGGCGGCTCCGAATCCGTTGTGCTCGATTCCCTGCCCTCGTCGCTGTGGGGTGGTTGGGCGTTGGCCGGCAGCAAGATAGTTTATGCGGCCCTGCTGTCAGACCAGGGAACCTCGCCTGCGGAGTTGCGCATGCTCGACCTGGAAACCGGCAAATCGCGCACTGTCACCGGCCTTCGATTCCTGCCAGTGCAATGGGACGGAGCGCTGAGTCTTTCTCCCGACGGCCGTTACGCGCTGATGGCAGAGGTGGAACGGCAAGGCAGCGAAATCCACCTGCAGGCGGATCGCTAACGACGATTAAACGCCAGCGGCTTTCAGAGCGGCAAGCACGCGGTCGTCCCGGAAGGGAACTCTTCGGATGCGAACGCCGGTAGCATCGTAGATCGCGTTGGCGATGGCGGCTAGCATCGGTTTGAGCGAGGCCTCACCGGCTCCGTAAGGGGGCAGGTCAGGGACGGTTCGGATTCGGATCGCCGTTCACCAGCACGATATCGATGCGTTCAGGAACATCGGCATGCCGGAGCGTCGGATGCGACAACCAGTCCTGGCTGGTCACCTTTTCGGTATCGAACCGGACTTCCTCGTAAAGGGCGCGGCTCAGCCCGTGAAGCGTCCCGCATTCCACTGTGTGACGAAGGGTATCGGGATTAACGACCAGCCCGCAATCATGCGCACACACCAGCCGCTTCGCCCATACATGACCGGTCTTGCGATTCACTTCCACCTCGGCGATCTGTGCGGCGATGGTCTGGCCGCGGAACGAGTACGCGATACCGCGCCCCGTCAGGATGTCTCCTTTGCCGAGCGGTTTCGGCGAGGGCCGCGGCGTCCCACCCGTACTTCTCCGATGCGGCCTTTAACACCGCAAGCGACCGCGCACGCCGGAATCCGCCGTCATCGCCAGTTGCCGGCCTGGATCATCTTCATGCGGAATTCCAGCGGATCGGTCTTCGCCGCTGCCGCCGCTTCGTCGATAAACGATTCCGCGGCGAATGTCGATTGCGGACCGTTCGGATCGCGCAGGTTGCCGGTGCGAAGTGGCGTCTCCCACACCATCGGCAGGCCGACCACGTCGCCGGCCATGTTTGCGATTCGGAATTTCGTACATGTCGGAAGGCGTCGCGGCACTGCCGCCGCCAGGTCTTTCGCGCCTCGATCCCATCAGTTGCGCGATCAGCACGGTATCCGGCTCGTTGTATCCGACGTGGTTGAAGTCGCAGGAAGGGCGTGATAGTCATACGCCACCAGCCGCCCCTGCGCATCCAGACGCTCCGCGCATCTTCACCAGGAAGGCCGGACTCTTGGTGTCCCATGCCGTCTCTTCATCCCTCATCCACTGCATGCGAACGGGCCGGCCGATCTCGTGCGCGATCCAGGCGGCTTCGCACCCGGCGTCCTCCGCCGCCGTGCGTCCGAATCCCTGCGGTCCCTGCATCCAGACCACACGCACCCGATCCTGCGGCATGCCGAGAAACGTAGCGACGCCTCGCCGCATGCCATAGGACTTCATGTCGTTCGAGTAGACGGTCATCTGACCATTCGACGGGTCCGCTGTGGCATGGGCGCCGGCGAACGCGGTATGACCCTGGAAGGGTATTTCGTACTCGGCTTCGATGATCTTTGCCGCGCCCGAAAATGCCGCGTCGGGATCTCCCGTGACAATGGGCTTGCCTGGCGAGGCTGGTGTTGCCGTGCGCATGTAATTGAAAAGATCTTCCGACGCCGGAAATGGAGCGGTGGACGGCTTCTCCCAGGTCGTCTTGAGCTGGCGCGCGGCGCGGATGGCCTGCTCTTCGCGTTCGCACACCACAGCGACGTAGTTTCCCTTGCTCACCACCTTGATGAAGCCCGGCAGGCTCTTCACCGACGATTCATCGATGCCCGTCAGCTTCGCGCACGCGATAAGGAGGTTTGACATTTCGCGCATGAACCATGCCCGGCAGCTTGACGTCCACTGCCCATTTCAGAGAGCCGTCCACTTTCGCGGGAATGTCGTCACGCTTTGGCGACTGGCCCGTGTACTTGAGCTCCGGCACGGACTTCGTTTTGGCTTGACCGGTGACCGCGTTGATGTTGTCGCCGGTCAGCGTGACATTGAATTTCTTGCCCGCGATCAGTTCGCCATAGGTAACGCGCTTCGAGGAATCGGCCTTTCGCCGTGACGACTCCGTCGTGAACGGCGAGTTGATCCACTGGCACTCCCAGCCGGGTGGATGCCATTTCCAGCAGCACACGGCGCGCTTCCGCGGCGACGCGCCGCATGGGCCACGAATCCCTCTCCATCGCCGTCGACCCGCCCGACCCAACCTGGTCGACGGTGATGTCCGTGCTCCCCATGATGCAGGTGGTCTTATCGAAGGCGATGTCGAGTTCGTCGGACATCAACTGGCGGAAACCGGTTCCGGTGCCTTGGCCGGGGTCGGTCTTGCCGACATAAAACGTAGCGCTGTTGTCCGGGTGAATCACGATCCACGAGTCGATTTGGTGGAAATCGGGATTCGGATAAGGGCCCGGACCCTGCGGCGCGGCGGGGCGGATTGCGCATCCGCTTGGTTGAGGCCGGCCCCGCCGAACGCGCCGAAGCTCACCGCGAGCAGTCCCGCGTTTCTGAGGAATCCCCGGCGATTCGTCACAAGCGCTTCTTCGATATGTTTTGGAATCCGGTCGGAGGCGCTCATGCCACCACCTCCTTCCTGGAAGCGGGCGATAGCATCGGCCAGCACTTTGGCCGCCTGTTTGATGGCCGTCTGAACCCGGTAGTAACTCATGCAGCGGCACAACGTTCCGTTCATCGTTTCACGGATCTGCGCGTCGGTCGGATGCGGATTCTTGTCCAGCATCGCCTTCGCCGTCATGATTTGTCCGTTCTGACAGAATCCGCACTGTGGGGCCTGTTCATCGATCCAGGCCTGCTGCAGCGGGTGCAATCTGCCGTTCGAAGCAAGCCCTTCCAGGGTGGTGATTTCACTCCTGACGGAAGACACCGGCATGATGCAGGAACGGACCGCCGCGCCGTTAATGATCACCGTGCAGGCGCCACACTGTCCAAGTCCGCATCCAAACTTAGGCCCTTGCAATCCCAGGTCATTGCGGAGTACATAGAGCAGCGGCGTCGCCGGCTCGATATCCAGCGTATGAGACCCGCCATTCACCTTAAGTGTGATATTGCTCATCCGTCCACCCTCCTCAAATTGGCATGCCAGCCACTGAGAGAATTATGCTCTGAACGGATGCTGGTAGCAACTATGCTGCACCAGCAGTTTAGGAAGGCTGGGTGGGGCAGGCATTCAGCCTGCCGGGATTTCTGCCACGCGATGCTACGGCGCCTGCTGTAGATCGGGAATTCCTGCCGGGCGCGCCAACTTCACCCACGCCGTCCGCAGGACGTACAACGAACAGCCGATCGCCACTGCCAGCACGGCGTTCACTGCGAGCACTGCGACCGCCGTCACCAGAAATGCGGCCGCATCTACCCGACTCATTTTCGGCAGCCTGCGCCAGGCGCTCCAGTCCAAGAGACATAGCCCCATCCACGCCGTAACTCCCGCCAGCGCCGGCATCGGGATGTGCGCTACGAATCCCGAGCCCACCCAGAGGATCCCGGCCAGGAATGCCGCGTGCAGCAGATTCGCCAGCCGCGTCGACCCTCCGCAGCGCACCACCGCCAGACTGCGCGCCGGTATCCCCACGCTCATTGGCGCGCCGAACATCCCGCCGCAAATATTCGCGATCCCGTAAGCGCCCAGCTCCGCATCGGCATCCGCCATCCGCATGGGTCTGTGCCGTCCACGAAAATGCTCCACCACGCGCGAGGTGATCAGAATGTTCACCGAGCACACAAAAGCAAGCGCGAAGGCCGATGGCAGCACCGTAAACACATCCGCCGGATTCCACGAGAAGCCCGTGAACGGCGGCAGCCCCGCGGGCAGCGATCCGATCTCCTTTTCGTGCATCCCGAAGATTCGCGCCAACGCGATCGCCAGCACCACTCCGATCAATGGCGCAGGCGCGCGCGGCGACCAGCGGGCCGCCAGCGTGGCGCACACTATCACGCACAATCCCAACAGCAGCGGCGCGAATCGGGCATCCGTCACCCGATCCAGCACCGCCGCCAATTGCCCCAAAGTGGACCCCGCCCCTCGCGTGGCCGCCGACTGCACCCCCAGAATCACGTCCAACTGCGAGACCAGCATCATCCCACCGATGCCGCACGAAAAGCCCGTCACCACAGCGTGCGGCACCCGCGCAATGTGGCGCCCCATCCGCATCACGCAAAAGCCCATCATGATGACCGAAGCCACCAACGAAACTTTGGCGGCGCCGCCGACCCCCTGATTCCGGACCGCAATCGCCATAAAGGGGACGGTCGCGCTGGCTGTTCCGCCTATGAGCACCGGATTGCGGCCCAGCAGCGCTATGATCGGCGCCGTAAGAATGGAGGTGAAGACACCGAGCACGGGAGGCAGCCCCATCAGCGACGCCATGGCGAGACCGTAGGGAAGCGCAATCAACGCTGCGATCACGCCGCCCGACACATCTCCACCCAACTGCGCCCACCCGTAGCGCACACCGCCCCCAACTCGTCCACCTGCCATGGTCCGAAGATCGAAACTCAAGCGGACATCACCTTCACGAATGCCTGCTTGAATTTATTCATCTCCTCCTGGGTGCCCACGGAGACTCGGACGTAGGTGGGCCAGCTTGGCCACGTGCGTCCGATGTAAACCTTCTCCTTGGCCATCGCATCGATCACCAGCTTGCCCGGTTTCCCCACGTCCACCATGAACTTATTCGAGACCGACGGCACGAACTTGAAGTTGTTCTTATCGAGGAACGCGAGGACGTCCTCTCGCACCGCGCCGATGATCTTGCGGCGCTCCGGCACTAGCATGGGAACTTTCAGGCTGGCCGCGGCGCCCGCCATGCCGGTGATGGGCAGCGCTCCCGACGTGTAGTTCCGGATCTTCGCGAGTAGGTCTGGCTTGGCTAACGCCGCGCCCGCGCGCAGACCGGCCATGCCGTAGATCTTGGAAAACGTGCGCAGTACGATGATGTCCTTATCCTTTGCTACCAGGTCCGAACAGACCGGCGCTCCGGCAATGTGGATGTAAGCTTCGTCCACCATCAGGATGCTGCCCTTCGGTTTGTTTTCCAGCAGCCACTCGATATCCGCCCGCGGAGTGAGCGTGCCTGTGGGGTTATTCGGATTGCACACGTAAATAAGGCCCGCGTCGGGCGATGCGGCCGCCATCGCTTTCACGTCGTGCGCGTAGCTCTTGGTCAGCGGGACGCGGATCACTTTCGCGCCGATAAATTCCGCCGCGCGCTCGCCGGCTTCATATCCTGGATCGGCAGTCACGAACGGTTTGGTGGGAGACGTGAACGCCAGCACCGCCTGATGCAGCGGAGCGCTCGACCCGGCGTACGGCTGCACGTAGCTCGCCTTGACGCCTTCCTGCTCGGCCAACAGTTCCTGGAAACCGAAGGTCTCTTCGTAGAGGTAGCGGCCGCCGTTCTTCAGCAGCCCCTGCATGGCGGTAAGCGCTTCGGGGCATGGCCCCAGCGGATTCTCGTTGGCGTTGATCTTGACAGCGTCGGCCGGCATATTGCGGACCGCCGAAAGCTGCGCCATCGCCGGTTCGTTGAAAAACGGCAGGGCCGCTCCGGCGCCCATCACGGCGGCAATTCGTCCAAAGGTTCGGCGGGAGAATCCGCGCCGCGAAAAATCACGCTGCTGTTCGGTGGTAAGAAGAGTGTCCATGGTGACTCCAACACACAGATTTTTGGGGGTATCTGGCTGCGCGGGCAGAGCGCAAACGAGGCGGGAACCAACTCCGGACAGATGAAGAGTACCGCGGTTTCACTTTACTGTCGAATTAAAATTATTTATCGAAGGGATTCGGTGCGATTAACTCGACGCCAGAGAGCGCCGTCTTGGCCACTCCGTCCCGATCGTGATTTTTCGAGTTGCGCAGAATATGGGTCAATTCGTGTGCAACTACACGTCCGAGCGCCCGCCCCATCAGCAGATCGGAATGCGCGTAGTCGCCGCCGAACATGGCGCCGCGCACCGAAGCCACCACCCTGTCGCACGCCACTTCGCTAAACGGCAGGATATCGCCATCGCTCGAATGCGTGAAAGCGAGCGGCCCGCGCTCATCGTAGAGGTAGCCAACTGGCTGCAACACACACTTTCCCTTGAACTGCACCACCACCAGGTTGGGAAACGATTGCCCCGCCACCTCACTCGGCAGCCGCCAATCGAAGGTGACGCCCAACGGCTTCATGATGCCTTCGAACTCGCGCTTCATCTCACTCACGGAACGCGCCGAGTGCGGACCGTGGAAGTCGAGGACGACGGTAACGTCGCCGGCATAAACCGACCAGGCCAGAAGCGTACTGAGAAGCGCAACCTTCATGGGTTGTGGGAGCCGACGTGGCTTCTATCAGGCATTGTAGCGTGAAAACCGCAAATGGCACGTAACACGCGGACGTTTACCCTCGCCATATTCCCATGCGAACGATTCTGTTATAAGGTAGGATTCGGACCTAAATGCCCCATTCCTGTGGAAGACCTCAAGCCAATCGCCACCGCCTGCGAATTCCTTACGAAGTTACTGCCCCCACGCACGAGGAGATTGCAAAACTAGCCTATTCGTATTGGGAGGCGAGAGACAGGCAAGGAGGATCGTCTCAGGAGGATTGGCTCCGAGCCGAGCGGGAACTGCTGAAGAGATACCTGGAATAGTGCTGCGCCTGCGCCGTCGTACTGGCAGCTCTTAGCCTACCGATACGGTATTATCGCGGTCCGGCGCCGCGATCTCCAACTCCCCCGGCGGAACTTGACCTCCGCTCACATAAGTCTGCAAACCGCGTCGAACCTTCTTCCGAGCGTCTTGACGCCGACGCCGCCACTCCAACAGAGCTGCGAGCGCCAGGAACAGCGTGACGAAATAAAGAATGCCGCTGATTGCGTTCATGGGTCACTTGGTAACACTTTGCAATAGTACGACCGTGCTTTCGAGTCCTGCTCGTACCAGTCAAGTACGGATATCAGGGAGAAACCGGTGCAAACGCCCGCCAACTTCAGCAAACTGAACCATACCGAGAACAATCTCCGTTATTCGGCCAGCCTGGTTCCCCGTTTCGGATCGAAGCGGAGCCAAGCGGTCCCCGCAGCTGTCACTATTTGGGACCGACGATCACAAATCACAATCGAGGACTGTATGGTCACTCGTGCGGCGTCTCAGCCGATCGGGGGTTGCCAGATCATGTATACGTGTTTGTTTTTGCGGACAATGCTGGCGGAATCTTAGTATCGACGCCACAAGCGTTCAGCGCCAAAGCGCCCTCCTCCGCATGCGTTAACAGCCGTTTGCAGAAGATTATCCCGACCGTGGTCTTTAGGGTTGTGTGGGTGGGCGGCAATACGGTGAGCGACAACGTATCACGGCGCGAAAAAAAGGATCTTTCGTGCGGTCGGCGCATCACGACAGACAATGCCGCAATTAGACGTGGTCTTCCATTGGAATGCGGCCGAAAGGGCAAGACGGCACTGATTGGACACGCGATCGACCCGACGATATGCTGCCTAAGGGTTCGGCGTTTACTTTGCCGGCCATTCGAATAGGGGCCGTCAGCGTGTGTTCAGGCCGCGTGAGAAGTCGGTTAGAGTCTGGACTGCCGTGCACAAACGCATTCTGATTCTCGGCGGTGGTTTTGCGGGCGCCTATACGGCGTCGCACCTGGAGAGGCGGCTCGCAGGGGTTCCGGATGTTGAAATCGTGGTGGCGGCCAAGGAGAATTTCGTTCTCTTTACGCCGATGTTGCACGAAGTTGCTGCGAGCGCCGTGGCAGTTACCGACGTCGTGCAGCCCCTCCGCAAAATGTTGCGGCGTACCCGCGTGTTGATCGTCGAGATCGAGTCGATCGACCTCGCCGCCAAACGAGTGCGCATCGTGCAGTCGGATTTGGGACAGGCGTTCGATCTCCCTTTCGACCAACTTGTACTGGCCCTCGGCACGGTTCCGAACTTCCACAGGACGCCCGGCATCGAAGAGCATGCCCTGACCATGAAGACGCTGGGAGATGCCATCCTACTTCGCAATCGCATAATTGAAGCGCTGGATGTGGCGGACAACCATCCTGACGAGGCCGAGCGAATGGCTATGCTGACCGTAGTGGTGGCGGGCGGCGGTTTCGCCGGCGCTGAAACTGCCGGCGCCGTCAACGACCTTTTGCGTGAGGCGATCCATTTCTACCCCAATTTGCGAGAGGGCATGCTCCGCATCGTTTTGGTGCATCACGGCGAAGTCATCCTTCCGGAGTTAAGCGAGAGCCTCGGACGTTACGCCGGGACACAGTTGCAGCAACGCGGTGTAGAAATCCGGTTGAATACCGGAGTTACCGGCTACGACGGTAAAGAGTTGACGCTCAGCGATGGTACGAAGATCAGTACCCGCGTGGTCATCTGGACCGCCGGTATTACCCCGTCGCCGCTGGTGTCCGGCCTGCCGTGCGCTATGCATGGAGACCGAGTGCTGGTCAACTCCTGCCTGCAGATACCGCAATGGCCGGGTGTATGGGCGCTCGGCGATTGCGCGGCCGTGCCGGATTCCCTGAATCCGGGCAAATATTGTCCGCCCACCGCGCAGCACGCAATCCGGCAGGCCGCCGTCCTGGCTGCCAATATCGTGGGGGAAATCCGTGGCCAGGCGCTCCAACCGTTCCGGTTCAAGACCCTCGGCATGCTTGCCGCCATCGGACGTCGCGCGGGCGTGGCGGAGATTCTCGGCATGAAGTTCTCGGGCTTCATCGCCTGGGCGCTCTGGCGCGCGATCTACCTGTTCAAACTTCCTGGGCTGCAGAAGAAGGTCCGCGTCGCACTGGATTGGGCTCTCGATCTGGTTTTCTCAAAGGACATCGTTCAGTTGCCCACGTTACGCTCGGCCACCATGTCGGAGGGGGAAGGACCGTGGACACGCGGAGGGGAGAAACACGAATCGGGAACGCTGGAACACAGCAAGAGCCGGCAGTGAGCAGCAAACTCCTTTCGCGAGATGCTGATTCAACGGCTTCCGTTCCGGAGATCCCTCGGGCGTCGCGCTGGAAGCACTGGCTGGCGCCCGCAATCATCCTACTGATGGCCGCAGCCATTGTCGTTTTGATCACCGGCAATTGGAATCGATGGACTGGCGAGCGCGCGTCGCAGGAAACCGACGACGCCTACTTGCGGGCAGACCTGACGCCTCTCAGCACGAAGGTGGCAGGATTGGTGGCGACGGTAGCGGTTTCCGATTATCAGGCGGTGAACGCGGGCGATCTGCTGGTACAGTTGCGGGATGATGATTTTCGCGCGCAGGTGCAGCAGGCGGAAGCCGCGGTGCTTTCCGGCAAAGACGCAATCATCCACAACCAACGCCAAAAAGAATTGCAGGACACACGGATCGTTCAGGCGGATCAGGGGATCCACGCGGCAGAGGCGGAGATCGCCGCCGCGGAAGCCGGAGTCGAGGCGGCGAAATCGGCCATCGGCAACGCACAGAGCGGCATCGACGCAACCAAAGCGGACGTGGAGCGTACAGGATTCGAGCGGCGTCGGCAGGAAGCGCTCGTCGCGGCGGAGTCCGCAACGCGCCAGAAGCTGGAGCAGGTGGTAGCGGATGAGCAGCGCTTTCGTGCGCAGCTCGCAAGCCGCCAGGATGATCTGAAGACAGCAGCGGCACAACTAGCCAGCCGCCAGGCCGACCTGGCCCGGACGCGGGCTCACCTAGGGAGTGCCAGGGCCGAACTCGAAGCGCAGAAGCGCCAAAGTGCCGTGCTGGACTCCCAAGAACTTCTGCTTCACGCCGACTTGAATTCGAAGGAAGCCGCACTCACACTGGCTCGCGTCAATCTGGGGTACACGCGAATCACCGCACCGGACGGCGGCATCGTCAGCGAACGCAAAGTGCGTCCCGGGCAACTGGTCAGTCCAGGCACTCAGGTGATCTCGCTCATTCAACGAGATGTATGGGTGCAGGCCAACTATAAAGAAACGCAGGTTCGCCATATGCGTCCCGGCGATCCGGCCGACATCCGCGTGGATGCTTTTCCTGGAGTGATTTTGAGAGGCAAGGTCGACCAGGTGGCTCCCGCGAGCGGCTCGCAGTTTGCGTTATTGCCGCCGGACAACGCGACCGGTAACTTCACGAAGATCGTACAGCGGGTGCCGGTGAAGATAGTGCTGGATCCCGGCCAGACAACCGTAGGGCAATTGCGCCCCGGGCTATCCGTGATCGCAGCTGTTCGCACCAACGGAGCGGGCAATTGAGGGAGGTTCCTGCGTGGCCGTTTCAGAGTCCAAAGCTGCGCCTCAACTCACTACCCACCCATACATAGGGATCGTGGGAGTATTCCTGGGCGCGGGAATTGCCACGCTGAACGCCCGTCTGGTCAGCGTGGGATTGGCGGACCTCCGCGGCGCCCTCGGTCTGGGTTTCGACGAAGCCTCCTGGATTCCAACCGCGCTCAACATGGCGACCATGTTCAGCGGCGTCTTCGTCGTCTTCCTGAACGTATTATACGGCCCGCGCAGGATTCTGCTCCCCGCTGCCGGGATCTTCGCGATTACTTCCGCGCTGCTGCCCTTTGCCCCGAAGTTTTGGCTGACGTTGGCGATGCTGGTGATCGCAGGCCTGGCCTCAGGCACTTTTTACTCTCTCACTCTGACCTTCGTGTTGACCGCGCTTCCCAAGCGGCTGATCATCTTCGGGATCGCAGCCTATGCGGCAGACATTGTCTTCGTCAGTAACGTTGCCTCCGCGATCGAGGGTTGGTACGTCGGGAATCTGTCCTGGCACTGGATCTTCTGGAATGCCGCGCTCTTCACGCCGTTGATGATGATCTGTGTCTATTTTGGAATTCCGCGGCGGCCTCCAGGGGACGCGAGCCCGAGTTGGCGCGGATTCGCTTATTTCAGCCTTGGCCTCAGCCTTCTTTACGGCGCGATGGACCAAGGGGAGCGCCTGGACTGGCTGAACTCCGGAGTAATCGTCGCAATGGTTACCGCCGGAATCTTCCTGCTGGGGGCGGCATTAGTGAGACGGATCTTCCATCCGAATCCAACGTTAAGCCTCTCCTTCCTCAAAAGCCGGAACATCATTCTCCTTGGCCTGTCCATTTTTGCCTTTAAGTTCGTCCACCTGGCCACCATCATGCTCGTCCCCGGATTCCTGGGCAACATCCAACACTACCGCGCTCTTCAGACCGGCCAGGCGCTGGCCTGGGTGGCCGTGCCCATGTTCGCCGTAGTGTGGCTGGTGGCCTGGCTGGTGATCTATACAAATTCGCGGCTGATTCTGGCGCTTGGGCTGGCGATTGTCGCGGTGGGCTGCTGGAGCCTCGCCCACCTCGATACTTCGTGGGCGGGAAACAGCTTCAGGATCGTGGAGCTCTTTCTGTCGGCGGGGTTCGCCTGCGCCTACATCGGCCTCGTAAGCAGTATCGTTTTGGAGGCGCTCGAAGCGGGAGCCTTAACCAGCGCCGCCAAAGCTGCCACGTTCTCGGGATTCATGCATTTCATCCGCATATTCGGCGGCCAGGCCGGCGTGGCTGCCATGACCTTCTTTATCTCGTCGCGGGAAAAGTTTCATTCCAACCTGCTAGGCCTCCATGTGGAAGCCGGCAATTGGCTTACCGACGAGCGGATTCGAATGCTGACCGCCGCACTTCTGCCGGCGTCCTCGGGGCCGGAAGAAGCACAATCCCGCGTGGCCGGACTTCTGAGCGAACAGGTGCGGGCGCAGGCCTACACGATGGCAGTCGCCGATGGATTCATCCTGATCGGGTGGATGGTGGTGGTTTACCTGTTGCTGATGTTGTTCCTGCGGCCTGCCAAGCTCAGTTTCAAGGACATTAGGAGGATGCAATGAATCGCAAGGATTTCTTTCGCACGCCCGCGATGGTTACGATTGCTGTCATCGCTGCGGCATCCCTGGACGCCGCCGACGTCCGTCGCCTCACGCTGACCGAGGCCGTCCATCTCGCGATCAGTCAAAATCGGGCGCTCAAGATCGCGCGCCTCAAGGTGACCGAGAACGAGCACAAAAAGGCCGGCGAACATTCTGCCTATTTCCCGGCGATCACCAACCAATCCAATGCGCTGCACATCACCGATCTGCAAATTATCGAGATTCCAGCGGGAACATTTGGGAGAGTGGCAGGAACCCCCATCCCGACGCAGAGTCTCATCGTCCCGCAGGGACAACTCACCTTCTTCTCAAGTGGAACAATGATCGCCCAGCCACTGACCCAATTGATACGAATTCATGCAGCCAACCGGATCGCGGCCGCCGAAGTGGCAGTCTCCCGCGATGACCTGAAGAAGGCAGAGACTCAGGTCGCTCTCGACGTACACACGCTATACTTCGGCATCCTGATCGCCCGTCTTCAAAAGCTGGCCGCCGAGCAGCAGACCGCATACGCCGGGGAGCATTTGAGGGAGAGCGAAGAAGATATCCGCAACGGCAATGCCCTCAGGGTGGCCGCGATACAGGGTCGCGCGAGTGTGCTCGAGAGCCAGCAGGCCGTGCTCACTGCGGATCTCCAGCTAGCAGACCTCACGACCGAATTGAACGACCTGTTGGGGCTTCCACTGGACACGCGACTTGAACTGGACCCGGCCGTGGCAGCGAGTTTTGACCAGTCCCCGCGCGAGGAGTACGTCCGGACGGCGTGGTCAGCGAACCCGGAAATACTGGCAGCCGAGGAAGCCGTCCGGAAGGCGCGGGCCGGCGTGACCCTTGGGAAAACGGCCTATCTCCCCGACATCACAGCTTATGCGCGGCACAGCTATCAGGATGGCATACCATTTCTGGTACGGAACTTCGGCACTTTCGGTGTCACTCTCAATTGGGAAGTGTTTGACTTCGGTCGACGCCGGGCGGCCGTGCGCGAGCGCGAAGCTCAACTGGCGCAAGCCGAAGAGAATTTACAGCGGTTGAGGGAGGAAGTCGCCGTCGGAGTCGAGCGACGTTACCACAAGGTGCAGCAAACCAGGAGCCTGGTCGAGGTAGCGAATCAGGTTGTGAGCCTGCGGCAGGAGGGCGAGCGGGTAGCCGGCAACCAATTGACCCAGGGCGTCGTATTGGTGTCGGAACGGCGACAAGCCACTGCCGCCACGTACAAAGCGCAAGCAGACCTTCTCCAGGCGAGGCTGGGATATCTGCTGGCTTGGGCAGAACTCGAACAGGCTGTCGGACGAACCCCGGGATTCTAAGATGGATCCTATTCAGTGTGCCTGCTGCCGGCGCCACAACGCCCTTCTGGGGCTTGGGCAATGTCGGTCGCCGATTTGTCTTCTGGGGGTGCGGGAACTCGTCGGCCTTACATTCCTGCGACGACGCGCAGCGTTATGACCTCACCACAACAGCACTGCCGGGCGTAGGCTCCCTTAGATTCTATCGAAGCCAAGCAGTTGCTGACCGGTGAATGGCACCATTCCGGCGCGCGAGCTGTCACCCTTGTGAGGAGCAGTATCCGTTATTATCGTCGGCTATTTCATGACAGCACGGACACATCCGCGGATCGCCCTTGATCCACAAGGCAAGAAAGCCGTTGTGGATTCGCAGCTGCACGTATTAGTCACGATCCAGTTTCACCAGCGACGTCGGATAAAGTGTATTGCGCCGCGGATTGTCGGGATCATAAAGGACACACAGCACTGTTCCTGCGGGCTTCGGCCGGCGGCTCGCGCGGCCCTTCGCCGTCCCACCGGCCAGCAGTGGAAACTCGTAACAGACTTCGTTATGCGATCCTCCTTCGCCGGAGTAGACCTGCCGGTTCCGCGTCACGATGGCCGGCGCCAGCTTACCATCCGCCAGCAAGCGTCGCTGCCCGCGCAATATCAGCGGAAACAGGGCACTGCCGCCCAGCAGGATCGCCCCAAACAGATAAGGGATCCAGACCGGCGCTACGCCCGACGAACTGTTTAGCGGACGGTTCTGCCTGGGGTTGACCGGCAGGTACCGGATCTCGATGGGACCGTTCACCTTGAGGCTCTTCCAATTTCGGCGCGACAGGTTACCTTGGCCGGTGTATGGGCTACCATCGACGGTGAAGCGGTATTCCACGCGATACTGCACATCTTCGGAGCCGGTGTGCCACAACCGCGTCACCACGCCTTCCGCGGTCTGCCCGTTCTTGCCGAAGCGCTCAGCCCGGGCCAGCCGCGACGAACGTTGTGCATTGATAGCGATTGCGCCGACAACGCCACCGCACGCCATCAGGATTGCCGCCACGATCATGGCGATGCCGCCGGCGGACAAGCGTACCTGCCGCGGGGTAGAGCGACTAAGTCCGGGAGGCGGTGTCCAGCCTTCCCACAGATTCGAAAGATTCCTGGTTGCAGTGTCCATACCTATTCCTCGCCGGAGGATGCCGGTTGCGGCTCATCCGAGGGCCGGAACCGGCGCGCTTCCAAAAGCGCCCGCCGCAGCAGAAACTCAATCTGCGCGTTCAAACTGCGCAACTCCGAGTCCGCCCAGCGTTGCAACGCTTCGTGCGTGGCCGGATCCAGCCGCAGCAGAAATGCTTTCCGTTGGGCCATCTCTTTCTATCCGGCTACTGGTACAGCGTGCCGGCATTCACTACGGGTTGCGGATCGCGATCCCCACAGAGCACCACCAACAGGTTGCTTACCATGGCCGCTTTACGCTCCTCGTCCAACGCCACCACGTTCTTGGCACTCAACTGCTCCAGAGCCATCTCCACCATCCCGACGGCGCCTTCCACAATCCGCTGTCGCGCCGCGATGATGGCATTCGCCTGCTGCCGTCGTAGCATCGCGCTGGCGATTTCGGGAGCATACGCCAAGTGGCTCAGCCGCGCCTCGATCACTTCAACGCCGGCCGTCGTCAGCCGGTCCTGGGTCTCCTGCCGCAGCCGATGCGCGATCTCTTCCGACGAAATGCGTAGCGCGATCTGCCCTTCCTCATGGGCGTCGTACGGGTAGGTGGTCGCCAGCACCCGTACCGCCGATTCGGTCTGCACGTGAATGAAGTTCTCGTAGTCGTTCACCTGGAAGATTGCTTCCGCAGTGTCGACCACGCGCCACACCACGATGGCGGCAATCTCAATCGGGTTGCCGTCATAGTCGTTGACCTTCAGCTTGCTGCTCTCGAAGTTGCGCACGCGCAACGAAACGCGCCGTCGCCTGGTCAGCGGGTTGACCCACCAGAATCCCTGGTTCTTTAGCGTACCCTTATACCGGCCGTATAGCTGGACCACCCTGGCTTCGTTCGGATTGACCACTGTCGATCCCGCTAACGCGATAATGCAAAACAAGATCACCACCATAAATGTAATGATCAGCGGTACATTCCCATCTCCGGCCGCCCGCACCAGCCCCACAATGCTCCCGATGACAACCGCCAGGTTGAGGAGCAGGATCAGCCAACCTGAAACCCCTCGAATTTCCTTTTCCTTCATGTGAATCCTCCTGCCTGAAAGCAAAATGATATCATTTCAATAGCAATTTGCAAGAGGAAAATGTCGGAAGTTGTTTGAAGTGCAAGTGGACGGCACATAATCATTTAGTTTTCAAGGGATTGGAGGAGATCGAAAGCTCCGACCAGGGGAACCAAACCTCGTCAAGGTGGCTGACGCCGTACCGTTGCTAGGCGTCATAGACCAAGGCCACCGAATGCAGCCAAACCACGAGCCCTAACCATCGGCCGTATCGACGTGCCGGCAATCTGGAACATGACTGATGTTCCGGTAAGCAGCTTTCTGCCCTGCGGCCCAGGCAGCCGGTGCCGTGACAAAGGGTGAGACTCTAGAGGCCTCGCCCTTTGCTGTGAATTAAAGTTGCACTCTACTCGTGGCTCTTCGCATTGGGGTCAGGGGCCGGGGTTGGGATGCGTGGGAGCATCTCTGCGCGGGTGGCTGCGTTGTAGGCAAACCACGCTTCGATCATGGAACTCTGCATCACATCGTCCTTCTGCACGCGGTCATAGGTGTCCGCGTTGGAGTGGTGGGTACGGGTACCGTACTCCAACCCATCCTGCTGGAAACCGATGCCGTTCAGGCCGATCCACGAAAAGGCGGTCGAGTCCGTGCCACCGGGGCTCGCGGTGGGTCTGAACTGATCCCCGCCGGAAACAGCAACGATATGCTGGTCCTTGATGGGCTCAATCCAGGACTTGAAGATGGCCGCCATCTGCGGACTACCCCCCGCCGAGACTCCGCGGAAGCGGCCGGAGCCGCCGTCGTCGTTAAAGTACACATCCAGCTTGTCGTACTCGGGGGTCTTCACCATGGTGGTGCGTTGAGCGAAGTGCTGCTGCACATAGGCGGTTGAGCCGTAGACGCCCTCCTCTTCGCCGCCCCACAGGGCAACGCGAACCGTACGCGCCATGGGCTTGTGCAGCGTAGCCAAAATGCGCACCGCCTCCATCGCCACTGAGGATCCCGTGCCGTTATCCGTGGCGCCGGTGCCGCCCTGCCAACTGTCAAAGTGACCGCCGAGCATGACGACTTCGTCCGGTTTGGTCGTGCCCGGAATCTCGCCGATGACATTGAATGCGTTCTGGTCTTCCTTCTGATAGTCGACAGCGATATCGAAGTTCAGCTTCGGCGTGATACCGTGCTGCACCAGGCGGACGAGGCGGTTATACTGCTCTGCCCCAATGGCGACGATCGGAGGCGGAATTGGATCCTTGGGATTCTCCGACCCGCCATACGTGGAAAAGATCGTACCGCCGTCTCCGTTGTAACCCGGCGTGATGGAAATGGCCACGCCCTCTTCCTTCAGGAAGGCGTTGACCTCGTTGCGCAGGACCCCGTTCTTCGCATTGGCCAGGGCAAGCGACGTCGGCGTGTACTCCCACTCGCCTTCACCGGGGCGCCCGCGCCCGCTGGGGTCGCGATTGGCTGCAGCGCCGGCTGCTGCTCCGCGCGCGCCCGCCACCACCCGCCGCGCGCGCCTCCGCGTGCCAGAATTTCCTCATCCGTTGGGGAAGGCTGCGCGTCCGCCCGCGTGTGGAGCGTGAGTGGAGCCGGGTCAAACATCAGCAGCGCCTTGCCCTTCAGCTTGCCATGGTATTTGGCGAAATCTGCTTTCGAGTGGATGGGCGCCCACACCGGCTCGACCGTGATCGGGCCGTTCGTCCCAGGCGTCCATGCCAGCGGGAACCCGGTAAACGCAGCATAGACCGGAGTCTCCATCGCGGCATAGAAATGCTTGATCTGCCACCCATAGCCGAAGGGCCACTTTTCCAGGTGGACGTTCTTAAGTCCCCACTCCTGCATCTGCTTCATAGCCCATTCGGCGGCGAGCTTGTGATTGCGGCTGTTGGTGACGCGCGGACCATACACCTCGGACATCCAGAAGAGGTTTTCCATCACTTGCGAGTGCTGGAAGGCCTCGGTCTTGATCTGGGCCAGGGCGTCCAGATCGACTTTGTCGCCTCCTGGCGCCTGCGCGAAGGAAGCCGGGATGAGGAAGAGGGCCGTGACCATCGCGGCAGCCTGCCTGAAGCGGAGTAGATTCATGAAGATTCTCGCTTTCTCCGGTACTTGACGTCCCGCTATACGGCGTTCGAGGGAGCGTGCCCGGATTAGGAACAAGAAGTCATTCTCGCACGCTAATTGCCCAGAAGTCCGATTGTGGAAGTTCGCCCGCTCATAACGCGTCGCGTTTACCAGCATTCCGTTTCGCCCTTTCGTCGGCGGCGCCTGGTGGGGCCTCCGGCTTGGACCGCCATATCACTCGGCCTCGTCATGCAAAAGGATTCTAGCCGTGATTCGGGTCGCCACGCCTTCGGTTTTCCTCCCTGCAGCTATTGACGCAAAAGGAAAGGAATTCATCCCATAGCTCTCGGCCAGCAAGTACATCTCTAGGATTTCTCTTAGGAGTACTGCCCGCATTTTCGATGGCGCATCTTAAGGCCTTCCGGTTAACATGATTCCTGATCATCTCTGTGGCCCTTCAGGATACTGTGATGAAGTTGCCGATGCCGCGTACCGCCGTGAGATCTGGAGCCGCAATGCCACCCGAACCAAATACCGCTGACCGATTTTGCCTTATCGTGGATGACGAACCCGCCGTCCGTGCATACCTCAAGACCATCTTGCAGCATGGCAAGATTCAAAGTGTCGAAGCAGAGAGTTCCGTCAGGGCCCTACAGCTCCTACGGCAATTCGGCGCCAAGATCAATTTGGTCATCACCGATATTCAGATGCCGGGCGACATGGACGGCATTGACCTGGCGTATTCGGTCAGGAACTCGGCTCCCAAGCTGCCGGTGATATTGATTTCCGGGTATGCCGACAAGAAGGTCCCAGCCTGTTTCCCGTTCGTTCAGAAGCCATTCGATGTAAAGGCGATCCTGGACACGGTAAGCCAGGTAACCCAGGCCTTCAATTAGCGCATACCGCGAGCGGTTTGCTCCTAAACTGTCACTCTTCAACTGCGAGGCTGAAATCCGTATGCCGCGCTTAGGTCTTGCGCTGGATCAGGTTGAGCAGTCGCTCCTGTGCCTCCTCACCGTTCCTATGCCAAAGCAGGTTCTTGGTGCTCTGCAACTGCTTGGATAACCGGCCCACTAGCTGCCGCTGTTCTTCGAGACCTCTTGCTGGTGGCGACAAACATCGAGGCAGTTGAAGCGCGTGGCAGCGGCTGGCCCATCACGATCCGAAAGCCTTCGAACCAAATGCATGTAGCCAGTTCAGTGCTGGCTGGCGTTCTGAGAATGTCATGGAAGTTAATCCGCGATTGGAAGCTACTTCCGCTCCAAATCCGGTGACGAGAGGAGGTTTCCCGATCAGCGCAACTTTCGGGCAAATTGACTTGGTCACGCAGTATTCTGCCATGGTTTTTGCGATCGCATAGAGTTCCATGACGGTCAGCTCGCCCGTTACCGCCAAAAAGTCAATGAGGATTCTTTCTAATCCCCGTTCGGTCGCTGTATCAATGACCTTCTTAAACACGCACAGCACCTCTTTGACGGAGACTCGCCCCGTTGCGGTAGCCAGCAAGAAGTCATCCACTGACGCAAGCGTCAGTTGCATCAGCTCTATGATATTCCTGGTTGGCAGACATTTACTGAGTCCCCAAAATGTAGGGCGTGTGGCTATGAGGTTAGGCACACCAGAATTGGACGACGTTATACGGCTGAGCAGCCGGTGGCGGGCCGCGTCCGTGGGTCGCGGCTCAGATCACACGCCCACTGCGGGCGCTGAAGACCGGCTCTGTGTCGAAGAACCGACAAATCAATGCAATTATGATTCGCGCTTTTCGCATGGTCTTTCCGCTACACAATTGGATAGTGTGATGCGAAAGCGTTCCGGAGGGATTTATTCATTGGCGCTGGTTCCAGGGAGGAAGCATTCGTGGGTAGGTCGTGCCGTACAAAAAATGAATCGGGCGGTTGCCTCACGAATCGGATCAGTGCAAAGGGAGGGTTGTGTTTGTACTGCATAGAATGCGACGCCTTGCGTACCGAGTATAGGTTGGCCACAGAACGATATACAGTCTTGGCCGGGATGCTCGAGATGACCAACATTCCCGAAGCGTTCCCGGATCTCGAGCTTCAGGAGCTGAAAAACCACGTGGACGAGGCACAGATCAGTTGCCACCGAGCCAGAAACGCCCTGAGCGCTCACCGGGAAACGCTGGTCTGCAACAAGTGCAGGCCATCCCAACATCGACGTGGCATTGCACGTCATCGCTCTCGGGCGCCGCATTTGAGATGACGCGCCACCCCATAGTTCCTGACGAATTTGGAGCCGCAGGTCCTATTATCGGAGGAACCGATGCTATCAGCATTGATGACTTCTGGCGGGACAAGCTCGAAGACGCCTGGCGCCGGTTCTCTGCTGACCCCACCGCCGAAACACGTGCGGAATTTCGAAGATTACTGTGCCAGTTCGCGGATCTTGTGCTCCGCGACCAACTGCCACCTCCCTTGGAATAGTCCACGTCTGACCGTGGCTACACCGCGCCGTGCTCACCAGTATGCCGTCCTATCGCGCCAGGGGTGGCAGCTTCAGGGCGCCGCGGTCGGGCCCAAGCGCCGGAGCGTCTGATGAAGGGCGAATACGCCGATAGCGACAGGGGGAAGGATAAGGACCGGCCAAAGGGTGGACAGACGAGGAGCCTGCCGCCTGATGAGAAGTTTTGTGTCCAAGACCACTTCTTCTTCCCGATCTCCCCGCACGCGGATCTTGACGGCCCACCAACCAGTAGTCAGCACGTTAATCGTGACGGTTTGGAGTAGCTTGTTTTTTGCCTTCCCAAGTGTGGCGCGGATCGCGAATGAAGGGTTCGTATTCGCCATCGGCTGAAGTTCGAGATTCACTATCGTATCGAGGATTACAGTACCTGTTCTTCGGTCTTGAACCAGAACACTCATGTCGATCAGCCCGACTCGGGGTATTTCAGGCGCCGCAAAAACCGTCACGAGGAACGGCCCGGATGCCTCGCGAAGATGGACTACGCCTCCGTCGGCGTGAGCTCCAATGGGAGCGAGCATGACGTTCAGCATCAGGGCCAGGCTCGCTTTCATCCGTGAACCATCCCCCGCATTTGCATCGGCTGTAGAAACACCCAGATACCCACCGTATAGAGCGCTGCCGCGACAGTTGCCCAGGGAGCGAGCAACAGAAGGACATCTTGAAGACGGCTTGTATAGCCGCGAGCGATGCGCCAGCCAACGTAAAGGGAAAGAAGAACGCCTGCGTCCAACAGCAGCAGCTGGGTGTCGAGCATGACATCCGGGGCGAAAAGTGGACTCGATGCCGTCCAACGCGGCGTACCGAGCCAACCAACGCCCAAGTCGACCGCAGCCCGCTGCATTACCGGCCAAGCAGTGCTCCAGGCAGACGACAAGTGAAAGAGCACATGCGCTCCCCACATCGCGAGACCTAGCGGAAGTAATGCCATCGAGAAGCGGCAGAACAGCTCACGGGTTGGCTTCGCAATGTTAGCCAAGGTTCGTCCGGCGGCCATCGTCGCGCTCATCAGGAGCGCCGGCGCCAGCACCAGAGCAATCAGGAAGAACAAGCTGATGAAAGGCAGTGTTGAGACCATCGAATACCGCTCGGTCAGACGGTCGCGCAATGCGCCGACGGGAACCACCATGGCAGCTGCGCTTAAGAACGCCGAAAAGACCAGCACTAGGGCAAGCGCCGCCAAATCCAAGCGGCGTGAGAAGCGTCCCACCGAGGACCGAACGGGATCGTTCACGAGGTCGCGTCCGGGAGCGATTGCGAGAATCCCAATGTTGTCGTGAGGACATGCCTTCACACAGTCCAGGCAGAACGTACAGTCCATGTTCCCAATCTTGCGAGGAAGAAAGAGGCGAAGCTCGCAGCCGCGTTGACGGTCATTGCCCCGGACGCAATCGTGACTCGCGCAGGTGGCACAAAGTTCCTCGCGGCGGATTCTGACCTCAAGAGGCGAAACCAATGAGCTGAGGAAGTTAAACTGGCCAATGGGGCAGACGTACTTACAGAAGCTCGCACCACGGAAGAACGTGTCCACCGCGAAGGCGCCTGTGAAATAGCACACAAGGATCCAGGCGGTGAGTCGCGGGCTATCCCAGAGGTCGAACACCTCATACGCCCAGAAGAACAGTACCAGAAGGCCCGCGGCGAGCCATTTGGTCTGCAGAGGGTGCGGCCAGTGACGTGTCGCAAGCCCCAACCTGCGCCCCAGTTCGCGCGGCAAAGTGAATGGGCAAGCCATGCAGAAGAAGTTTCCGGCTGCCAGAAGCGTTAGCACGACGACTGCGCGGGCGTAGGTCCACGGGAACACGCCGGCAAGATTCATCGGGGCCATCGGGTGGCCGAAAAGACCGTCCGCGATGACGGCAACGGCAAGAAGCAACAGGACTGCTTGCAGGGCCTGGCGTCCGTGGCGGGCGCGCAGCAGTGAACCGACAAACGGTGCTCGCAGAAGATCAAATGGGGATGGAGTACGGCGCGTTAAGGGCGCCAACTGTAAGGCTCCTTCAGACCGCTTCCGATTCGCCGGAGAGGGATCGAGCAGCTGCACTGTGATGATTACTGCGGCGCCTAGCAAGATCAATGAACCAAAAACCCACATGATGGCGCCCGCCGTGACTTGATCGCTGAGCTCGGACACGCCGAAAAGCCTGGGTACAGCGGCGTACGCGGGGTAGAGCAACCGATCCGAAAAACAGAGAATGCCGGCGAGTGCCGTGGTGACTATGTCTCCGCATAAAAGGTAGACAGGGATGGCCCATCGAGGCCATCGCGGAGTGCTGGGCCAAGGCTGGACGACTGGCCACCAGAATAGAAGAGATGTTCCAAACAGGCAGGCGTGTTCAAGATCGTGCCAGCCCGGAGAGACGAGTGCAAGGTCATAGGTTGCAGGGACATGCCAGCCGAGCAACGCCACTGTTGCGGCGAACCAGCAGAAAGCGGGATGCGTCACAAGGTGTCCGAGGCGTTTGAGAGACTGGCAGGCGAGGAATGGCGCCAATGCGTCGCGTGCCGCCCACCGCGGTAACCCGAGAAGCAACGGATTCCGAGGTGAACCGAGCAGAATTAAAGGAGCCGCCACAAACATCATCAACAAGTGCTGGACCATGTGAGCGGTGAGTAGGAAGCTTCCGAAAGGGTCCAGGGGCGAGGCAATGGCGATCCAGAATGACGCCACTCCTGTGAAGAAACACGCAACCCGCCAATTGCGGAGTGTGGTCGAATGAAGGTTGGCAAGCCTCTTCCGTCCCCTGATGTACAAGCTAGCGGTAAGCAGGACGCCCAGCGTCGGCCAGAATGGAACGGACCAAGAAGCGAGCGCTGCCTGGATAACGGATGACATGTGCCTTCCTTCTTAGCGCTTGTCAAGAACCATCAGAACGAACACTGGTTTTGACGCTCATGATTCCCGCGCCTGTATTTCTGGGACAGGCACGCTCTGCCAAGCCATGAAGCGTTCTCTTCGTTCAGTTGCCATTCTTCGACACCCAGGGGGCGGCTCCATCCGCATCTGCGCCGAGTGCGACCTCGTTCGAGGCGTCGCGAGCTGGTGGCTGCCCTGCCGGATGTAGCGTTTCGAGAAAAGCCACGATCGCGGTCGTTTCCGCCGGGCTCAGATTCTTACCGTAGGCAGGCATGTTACCGCCGCCCTGGATCACCTGGCGGACCAGTTGACTCGGCGTCAGTCGTACCGCAACAGTGTCGAGCGCCGGTCCGCGCTGGCCTCCAACGCCGTCTAGCGAATGGCAGTTACGGCACTGCTTCGCCTGAAGAACCAGCGCGCCCCGGCGCTCCAAAGCCGTGCGTCTCACAAGGTATTGGGAGGGGATCGGAGTCGCCGCTCCACGCGTCCATCACGGGACTCCAAGGCGTGTGCTCGCCCAATTGCGTCAGGGCGCCCAGCGCTACCGCCGTGAGTAAGATGGTGAGAACGGCAACCGGTCTGCGCCTCCAGCTCTTCTCCCCCTCGCCCGCGAAAAATGGGAAGCCCGAGTAACAGAGCGATCGCGATTACCGGTCCGATCATTAACAGAGGTGTTTCCGCCGCCGGTGGAAGGAAAGAAAGCACTGCATAGAGCCACAGGAAGAAGAAATCAGGGCGTGGAGCCGTCTGAATGATCGTCGGGTCCGGCTGGCCGCCCGGGCCGAAGGGGCCGAAGAAGAAAGCGCAGGCGGCGATCGAAAGAAGGATGACGCCGGAAAACACGATGTCCTTCCAAACCGCGCATGGCACGAAGGGTTCGCCGTCTCGATGCACCAACTCGCGATAGTCCCGCAGATAGGTCTCGCGTCGAACGATGCGACCCGGCATTGGCCATTCGTTGATGCCCAGTTTCAGCACCAGAAGGACATGCAATGTGACGAAGACGATCAACAGTCCGGGAATCACGAAAACATGCATTGCGAAAAAGCGCGAAAGCGTTGCGCCGGCAATGATCGGGCCGCCCAGCAAGAGCGTCACCAGCCAGGGCCCAAGAACGGGAACGCGGCTCACAATCGACGCTCCGATACCCAATCCCCAATAGGCATCCTGGTCGAACCGCATCACCTGTCCCGTAAAGCCCATGCCGAGTGTCACCAGGAGAAGGAAGACGCCGAGTATCCAAGTCAATTCACGCGGGTATTTGTAGGCGCCGAAGAGGAAGACCTGAGTCATGTGGACCAGGACAATGGCGATCATGAAGTTCGAACCCCAGCCATGCAGGGCTCGAATGAACCACCCGAGTGAGACGCTGTGATTGAGAGTCTGTAGGCTGTTCCAAGCCTCTCCGGCGGAAGGCACGTAAATCAGCGCAAGAAGAATGCCGGTGACGACCTGGAGGAGGAAAACGGTGAGCGCGGCGCTGCCGAAGACATAAAGCCAACTCGCGGTATTGCGGGGGACAGGGTGCTCGACCGTTTCGCGAATTGTCGCGCCAAGCTTGAGGCGGTGATCGAGCCAGGCGCCGACTGTTCGCGATCAGGCGCACGGCGGCCTCACTCCGTTATTGTTCGCTGTCGGACTCCCGGTTGTAGGCATTTCGCCGCCCTTGATGAAGAGTTTTCCGCCCTCGATCCTGTAGTGGTACTGGAACAATCCACGCGGAGGAGGACCCGCTGCGTGTGAGCCATCGGAATAGTAAACGCCGCCGTGGCACGGACACATGAAGAGGTTGGACTGCGGGAACCAGCGCACCGGACATCCCAAGTGTGCGCAATTGATGGCAAAGACCTGGAAAGCTCTGCCCGTCCAGATTTCTAACCCAGCAAGGAATATCTGCCGTTTGGCCATCCCAGGAATCGGCAATGGGATTCCGAAACGTAGCGAGCCGGGTCTGGCCGACGGGAAACTGTTCCAGTCCGCCAAGCGAGAGCCACGACTCATAACCTGGCTTCCGTCCGCGAGTAACGGGCGACGATCACGTAACGCAAGATCGGCACGGCCAGAATCGCACCGACGATTCCGTTGAAAAGCAGGCCTAGTTTGGCGAGCAGCACGCGTCTTGACGATCCAGTTGATGTAGTCATGGAATTACTCTCGTTGCGGAGCCCACGGACGGCGTTGGGGAAGGGTTCGGCCCGGAAATGGAGGCCGCTGCGCCGCCAGCCAGGCGACAACGTCGGAGATTTCCTGCGGGGACATGGGTCTGCCGGGGACGTTGTTCCGCCAGTCCGGCGCACCCAATTCAGGCCGTCCAGCAATGACAACAGTTCGAAGATTCTGATCGCTCACCAGGGCAAGGTATGAGCCATTCACAATGGAACTGGCCTTATTGCCTCCCCGGCCATCAGGTCCATGGCAGGCCGAGCAGTAGGTCGCGTAGACTTCGGCTCCGTGGCGGGGATCGCCTGGCAGCCGGCGCAGCTGTAGGGCGGCAGAAGTTCGCCGCGGAGCGAGATCGGGCTTCGCCCAGGAGCGGATGCCACCGACGATGGCATCGATCTGTTGGTCGGTGAGCATGCCGCCCGCGCTCTGTGCGAAGGCCGGCATCGGGGTGCCGGGTACGCCATTTGCGGCGGTGCGGCGAATCGCGGCATCGTCAGCGATCGCGAGGAAAACGGGATCGCTCAGAGGGATCGCCGCTCCTCCCTTGCCGCCGGGGCCGTGACATGCCGCGCAGTTCTGCGCATAGAGGATGTTGAAGTCCATAATCTGGTTGGGCGGGATCACTTCCGAGTCCGCGACCGGGCCGACCGGGAGAATGGCTGCAGGCGGCGCAGAGTATGCCGGCGAAGATCGCGAGGGCAGGAAGAATGGACTGACGGTTCATTGGCGCGGGTCCTTCTCCGTTCCTCTCATCCATGGCGCCAGGCGCCTCAAAGCCGGCGCGAATGGCGAAGGGGAGGTGCTGCCAGGTGTGCACACGCTGTTGCCTTGAGACGACGAATGCCCGCAACAATGCCGAACCCCACCTGGGTCACGACAAACCACGGCCAGTTAATCCGATTGCCGAGCACACGGGTTCAGGAACTCCACAAGGCTATGGATCAGACCCGACCACAAGACTGGCGCGATCACACCGCCCAACAGGATCGGGCGGCGCGGAAACATAGGAAGCATGGCGCCATAGAGAAGCCCGACCAGTAGCGATGTGACGAGGTGAATGATAGTAGCGACGATCAGGAGGGTCGGTTGAAAGGCGGCAAGTTGAGCCGCGGTGGTTGCTTCGCCCGGAAAGAAGTCCGGCCGCCAGAAGGTTGATCGGGTACCAGACGCTGTGCTGGACGATCAGCCCATACGCCATTGCCAGAACAGCCATCGCAACGCTGCCCGCCAAACCACCTTTAACACCTGCCGAGATCGGATACGTCTCGAGGGGAAGCCGCGCCCGGTGCAGGTCGTGCGTGATCCAGTTTGCCCGGGCGACCACTGGCCGGCTTGTGGCGACAGGCGCAGGCTCCTCCAACACGGGTACGGATTCATGTTTCTCATGCGGCAGGACGTCACGAAACCAGCCGACATATCCGGTGAGGGCCAATATCGCACCCAGAATACTGACGGACGCCGTCGTGAGCATTCCCGCGAAAACCAGGGTATGCCGAATGCCAGGACGATCGGCCAAGCCGTTGGCGACGGCATGGTAACAGCGTTTGGTGCTTCGTCTCGTCTCTTCGTCGGTAGTTCCAAACTCACGTTCGAGTCCTCTACTTATCGCCCGATGATGTAAACCACGGTGAAGACGACTACCCACACTGCGTCCACGAAATGCCAGTAGAGAGACAACACGTCCAGGCGATACGCGTGCTCCTGTCCGACATGTCCCAACAACGTGAACACCAAGACCGTGGAGAGTAAGATCAGACCCACAATCACGTGGAAGCCGTGCAAGCCGACCAATGAATAGAATGTCGTCCCAAACAGATTGCGTTCGGATGGTCAGCCCCTCTTCGAAAATCAGCCGGTACCATTCGCGCGCGGTGCCGTAAAGAAAAGCGGCTCCTAGCGCAACCGTCCCGAACCACCAGTTGCGGAAGGTTCTGATGCTGCCCTGGCGGACCGCCCTAATGGCGAAGTGAATCGTCAGACTGCTCGAAAGCAGGCAGACTGTATAAAAGACAGGCGTCCGCAGAACGTCTTTCGGCATAGGCCCCGTGAGACTCTTGCCGGCATAGAACAGGTACGCGACGACGAAAATAATGAAGATGGCGGCCTCGGCGGCGATAAGGGAGAACATTCCCACCCGTCCGCGCGAGGGAAGCTCCCATGGAAGATCCGGCCTTGCCATGGCTGATGGTGTTCCGCTCATTGCCTTGTCCTCACTGCTCGTATCGCCAGTCCGGATCCTCCGGGTGTTTGAGATCCCAGAGCGGCCGGCGGCTTCTGACCGAGGGAATCACTGCGAAGTTATAGTTGGGAGGCGGCGAAGCGGTGGACCACTCGAGCGTCCAGGCGTCCCAAGGATCGCTCCCTGCACTCTTGCCTTTGAAGTAAGACCACAGCAGGTTGCCAACGAAGACCAGATATGCCGACGGCCTGAAAGACCACTCCGATGGTCGCCAGGAGATTCCAGATAGTCCCAACCGCGCCCGGGCTCGTAGGTGTAGACCCTGCGGGGCATTCCGAGTATTCCGGGGATGTGCATCGAGTCAAACGTGAGGTGGAACCCGATGACGAACAGCGCGAAGTGCAGCCTGCCCAGCGTCTCGCTGTACATCTTTCCCGACATCTTCGGAAACCAATAATAAAAGGCGCCGAAAAGCGCGAACAGGATGCCGCCCACGATGACGTAGTGGAAATGCGCTACCACAAAGTAGGAGTTTCCAAGCTGCCAGTCGAAGGGCGCCGAACTCATCATGACGCCGGTGAGGCCGGCGATGAGGAATTGGAAGAGAAAGCCAATGCAGAATAGCATCGGCGTCTGGAAGTGAATCTTCCCTCCCCACATGGTTGCCAGCCAGTTGAAGATCTTGATGCCGGTCGGGACGGCGATGGCCATCGTCGAAAGCACGAAGAACGTGTTCGCGCTTGGGCTCAAGCCCACCGTGAACATATGATGGGCCCAGACGCTCACGCTGACGAAGCCGATGGCCAGCGTGGCGGCCACCATGATCGGATAGCCGAAAATCGCCTTGCGCGAAAATACCGGGACGATTTCGGAAACGAAGGCGAAGGCAGGAATCACCAGAATGTAGACTTCCGGATGGCCGAAGATCCAGAAGAAGTGCATCCACAGTACGGCGGAGCCGCCAGCTTGCGTGTCGAAGAAGTGTGCTCCCAGGTAACGATCGAGAAGAAGCATGATCTGCGCGGCCGTCAGCGGACCGATCGCAATCAATACCAGAACGGCCATCACGAGATACATCCATGCCAGCAGCGGCATTCTTTCGAGCTTCATCCCTGGGCACCGCAGGCACAGAATTGTGGCCACCATATTGATCGCTCCTCCGATGCTGCCGATACCGGAAATCAGCACTGCCAGGATCCAGAAGTCGGTGCTGTGCCCGCGCGAGAATGTCTGAGAGGTCAAGGGCGCATAGGCGAACCATCCCACGTCGGGAGCGTTTCCCGCGCCATAAAGGCCGTAGGCTCCCACCAGGCTGAAGTAGAGGAGGCAGCCCCCAAATGCCGTCATCCAGAAGCTGAATGCATTCAGGCGGGGAAACGCCATATCGCGCGCCCCGATCATCAGCGGGAGGAGATAATTGGCGAAGCCGAATACGATGGGCATGGCAACGAAGAAGATCATCGTGGTGCCATGCATGGTGAACATCCGGTTGAAGACCTGCGGTGAGACAAAGTCGTTGTGCGGGACGATGAGCTGAATGCGCATGATCGTGGCTTCGATCCCGCCGACCACAAGAAACACCAGGGCATAGAGAATGTACATGATGCCCAGACGCTTGTGATCGACGGTGGTGATCCATCCGTGAAGCCTGTTCACCAGGGATTGCGGCGCGAGTTCGACGGGCTGGAGCGCTTCCACTACATTCGATGTCAGACGTCCGGTCACCGAAGTGTCTCCAGATAGGCCGCTACGGCGCTTATTTCCTGATCGCTCAAGTCCATCGCCGGCATCCTGCACCCAGGTTTCAAGGCAGCGGGGTTTCGAATCCATTGCCGGAGGTTTGCGGGCGTATTCGGCGCAGCGCCAGAGGCAATCGTGTCCCGGCTCATCAGGTGCGTCAGGTCCGGTCCGAAGCGTCCACGGGCCGCCGTGCCTGTCACGGTATGACAGTTGATGCAGGCGGTGGTCTCGAAGATCCTCTGCCCCGCGTATACAGCGTCATCAGTGTGCGCCGGTTGATTCTGTTCTTGAATCCAGCGGTCGAACTCGTCGCGGGTCTGAACATACACGCGCAGAAGCATCTTGGCGTGCTGCGTTCCGCAATACTGCGCGCACTGCCCCAGGTAAAGACCCGTCTCGTGGGGATCAATCCACATCGTATTCACGCGATTGGGGATCAGGTCAGTCTTGCCCGCAAGCCGAGGAACCCAGAAACTGTGATCGGTATCGGCGGAGGTCAGGGTGAGGAAAGTCGGAGTTGGATGGTCCGGGTCGCTCAGCGGCACATGTAGCTCATTGGCCGTTACGACCTTCAGCCCGGGATAACGAAACTCCCACCAAAACTGATGACCGACCGCGACCACTTCCACTGCCGACGCCGGTCGTGCAGGCTTCTGTATGCCGGCGATTACCCGCGCCGTCGCCATGAACAAGGTCACCACGATCAGGGTTGGAATCACCGTCCAGGCAAGTTCTACCTGGTTACTGCCATAGATCTGCGGCGGCTCGCGGCCGTCATCGTCCCTGCGTTTTCTGAACCTCACGACCGAAAAGACCAGCAAGCGAGAAAACAACCGTGAATATGACTGCGGCCACCGCAAGCACGAAGAGAGAAAGTCCAAAGATCGAGTTAGCCGGCGTAGAGACTGGCGCAAAAATATTCGTGGGACTCAGAGCCGACGCGACATGCACAGAGAATCCTCCCTACGGTTCACTCCAGAGCCTGGGATTGCTGATGAAGCGGCGTGGGTGGCAGTTTTATTAAACTTTGGTGACTTTACAAGCGCACCTTCGCCCCGCGGACAACCACACCGAGCGCGGCCATCAGCATAGCGCCGGCGACCAGCGTGCCGACGGTGTAGATCAGTCCAAGCGGGCGGCCTGTGAGATCTCGCAGCGGTCCCACTCCGAAGGCGGCCACTCCATAACCGGCCTGATAGAACGCCACGAGTTCGCCCGACATTACGGGGGCGAATCGCGGGAATTCCTTACTGCTGAGACTGATGCAGAGAGGGAAGAAAGCCGAGCACCCCACACCCACGAAGCCGAATGCAAGGATGCCGCCGGTCTCACCGCGGACCCGCGAGATCGCCTGGAACGCCACAATCAACAGCACGGGCAGGCCCGCGTAGATCCAGCGTACCGTCCTCTTCGTGGAGACAGCGGCAAACAGAATTCGTCCGATGGTGACCATTCCCCAGAACGCTGCGAGCGCGAAGGACGCCCCACCGGCGGAGACACCGCACTCGCTCGTGAGATAGGGTCCAGACCAGTTGCCATTCAGCGTCTCTGCGATTCCATAAAGCAGCACCGCCGCGGCAAACAGCCAGAAGAGCCGCGGAAGGTGCTGGGACCTGGTCGCGCCTGTCGCGCCGCCTGGCGGCGCTACCAGCGGTCGCCCGCCGCTGAAGAGGATCAGCCCGGCCAGGGCGGCCGCGACTGTCAACGGCAGCAGCCACCATGCGCCCATGCCTGTGAAGATGGCGACCAGGAGCGGTGCGAGGGCCGTGCCGGCGCCGAGTAACGCGTTGAGGGAGAGCACGGCCCGGTCTTCGCGGCCCGGAGAGAACTCCTCCGCGTAAATGTTCAAGGCCATCACCACAGTTCCGAAACCGAAACCCAAGGCCCCCGTGGCGACCAGTAGAACGCCATAGGCCGCTGCCGGAACGCCCTGCAGCAGGCGGCTGACGGCAAGCAACATCATCGCCAGCAAATCCGCGCTCATTCCCGCCCGTAGGACGCGCTTGAGGGTCCAGCGGCGGGCCAGGGACGGACCGAGGCTGGAAGCGAGGATGGCCAGAATAACCTGGGGGATAAACATCATCCCGTAACGGGAGGCGCTGAAACCGTAGCCGTCGGGACTCGTGAAGATGGAACTGGCGGCCGGAAATGTAACCAGCGCCAGCCCCTGGACCAGCCCTGTCGCGTAGACCAGGCCGACCTCGGTGCGCTGTGGCATGAACGGCGCTTACCCCAATCGTTCGGCAATAT
The DNA here is from genome assembly GCA_963815475.1 of uncultured Solibacteraceae bacterium. Lineage (GTDB taxonomy): Bacteria > Acidobacteriota > Terriglobia > Bryobacterales > Bryobacteraceae > Sulfopaludibacter. Next base: position 8,170,333 of record CAWFHD010000003.1, read on the forward strand.
GCTCACCCACGCGAATCGCGTTCGCCATGGCGGTAAGCGATGGATTTACCGCGCCGATGCTGACGAAAAAGCTGGTGTCGACCACATATAGATTGTCGAGTTCATGAGCTTTGCAGTTGACATCGAGCACCGAACTTGTCGGATCCTTGCCGAAGCGGCAGGTGCCCGCCTGGTGGGCCACGCCGGCGATGGGAATTTCCGTTTTGAGATAAGCGTTGCGTGGAATCAAATGGTCCGGATGCATGCCTATATACTGCAGCATGGACTTCAACTTGTCGTAGAGTTTCTGTTTCGGCGCCTGGTTATTAGGCGTGTAACTTAGAGTGATATTTCCCTGATGGTCCACGCTCACGCGGTTGTCCGGATCAGGCAGGTCCTCGGTGGAGAGCCAGAAGTCCACCGCGTGCTGCGCGATATCGTTCAGGAACCCCAACGGAGCGAGCGCCGTCTCAAGCGGCTTCTCGCCCTCTGTACATCTCGCCCACGGACTTACCCACCATCTGGATGTTTCCCATGGGAAAATCGAACCCGTCCATCCCGAAGTAGAAATCGTTCATCGCCAGGGTCTTCTGGAAGAATGTAAGGTTCGGTTCCCTGGAAAGCGCCAGCACGGCCATGCTGTTGTGGTACATGTAATTGCGGCCTACCTGGTCTGATCCGTTGGCGAGACCATTGGGGTGCTTATCGTTGGCCGACATCAGCAACAGCTTGGCGGAGTTTGCCGCCCCGCACGAGACCACGACAATATCGCCGCGAAACGTCTCCGGTTCCCCATCGCGTTCCACCAGCACTTCCTTCACGGATCTGCCGTCGGTACTCGTAGTGAGTTTGAGAACCTTGGAATTCCGCAGCAGCTTCACGTTCGGATACTCCAGGGCCGGACGCACGCCGAGCACTTCCGCGTCGGCCTTGGCATGAACCAGGCAGGGAAACCCGTCGCAGGTTTGGCAGCGAATGCATTTGCTGGCAGCCATGTCCTGTTCATTGAGCATGACGCCGCACGGCGCCGGAAACGGGTGATAGCCGGCAACTTTCAGGTCGTCGAAGAGCTGCTGGATGCGGGGCTCATGCGAGACGGGCGGATGAGGATACGGCGCGCTCGCGTAGGGTTCGGTGGGGTCCGCGCCGTGCAGTCCGTGTACCTGATACATCTGCTCGGCCTTGCTGTAGAAGGGCTCCAACTCGTCGTAGCTGATGGGCCAGGCCGGCGAGATGCCGTCGTATTCGCGAAGCTCTCCAAAATCTTCACGGCGCAAGCGGTACAACGCTGCGCCGTACATCTTAGTGGCGCCGCCCACAAAGTAATGCGCCTGTGGTTGGAACGCCCGCCCATGTGCGTCGTACCAGGTATCCGGGGAGATATAGCGGTTGTCCACAAAGACGGCTTTCGCGTCCCAGTTCAGCGCCTCCCGTTTCATCCAATCGCCGCGTTCCAGTATCAGGATCCGCTTCCCGGTGGGAGCCAGTTGGCGAGCCAGGGTTCCCCCGCCGGCGCCGCTGCCGATGATAATGACGTCGTAATCGGAAGGCATGGAATCACAGCCCCGGGCTGTTCTGCATGAGGCCGCCATCGGCGAACACGGTGGTAGCCGTAATGTAGTTCGCGCCGCCGCCGGCGAGCAACGCAACAACACTCGCGATCTCCGCCGGCTGGGCCATGCGCCCCAACGGTATGGCGGCGTTCAATTTTGCCATTTCGGCCGGGTTCGCCATGGTGGCAAGGTTGATGGGGGACGCCACGGCTCCAGGCCCGACACCCACCACGAGGATATTGTGCGGAGCGAGTTCGACGCCCGCCGTACGCGTGAGCATGCGCATGCCGCCTTTGGAGAGGCAATACGCGGTATTGCCGGGCATGGGCCAATCTTCGTGCACGGAGGTGATGTTGATGATGCGCCCACCGCCGCCCTGCTTGATCATTTGTTTGGCCGCGATCTGGGTTCCGAAGAAGGCGCTCTTCAGATTGATATCGAGCACCTTCTCATATTGCTCCTCGCTGGTATCGAGCACCGAGGTACGGGTCTCGATGCCCGCATTGTTTACCATGATATCCAGCCGGCCGAACGCTTTCACGGCGGCGGCGATGAGCCGCTCCAGGTCGGCCACCTTGCTGACATCCGCCTCCACGCCGATGGACCGATCGCCCAGAGACGCCACCTGCCTCTCCACCTCATCGGCGGCTTCCGGATGGGAAATGTAATCGACCACGACGTTGGCCCCTTGCCTGGCCAGTTCGAGCACAATGGCCTTACCGATACCGCTGTTCCCGCCGGTGACAATGGCGACTTTGTTCTTCAAAAGCATGAATAAACCCCCTTTGTGCTGGATAAGCTGCTCGGGAAGTCACCGGGCGGTCTTTACAGCCGGCGCAGTACTGGAATCCCCGACTTCCGTGCCTTCACCCCAGTCGATGCGCCTCACGTCGCTTCGATCCAAAATCTGAATCGGCTGGGACCTGCTGAAATAGGTCCACGCCCAATTGACGAATGCCTCGACCCTCTGCCTGACGCCCGACATCAGCAGGGCATGAACGCCCAGCCACGCCGCGAAGGCGATGGGCCCGTCGAGTTCGTGGCGCTTCTTGCCGATCTCCGCCACGGCCGCGTCGCGTCCGATCATCGCCATGATTCCCTTATCGTGATATCGAAATGGAGTCCGCTCTTCTCCGGCCATCTCGGCCAGTATGTTCTTTGCAGTCCAGTCTCCGCATTGCTGCGCAACCGAAGCCAGTTGCGGCAGGCAGCGGCCATCCGGGCAGGAGATGTTCGCGAAATCGCCTAGCACGTATACACCGGGGAAGCCCTCAACCGTGAGGTCCGGCCGCACTTCGATCCGTCCGCCGTGCCCCTGCGGCAGCCCCGCATTTGCCGCCAAAGACGAGGCCATCAGCCCGCCCGCCCAGATCACCGTGCGTGTTTGAATCGACGTGCCGTCGGAAAGCAGCACACGATCGGGAGCTACTTCCTTCACCGAAATACCCAACCGTATGTCCACTCCCTTGCGCCGCAGGGTCCGGGCGGCATAAGCGTGGGCCTTCTCGGAAAACGCCGCAAGCAGTGCGTTACCGTGGTCCACCAGATAGACATGCGCGTGCTTTATCGCAAGGTCGGCGTATTCTTCCGTCATGGCGCCGTGAATCATGTCGGCCAGCGCCCCGGCCAACTCCGTACCCGTAGGTCCGCCGCCGACAATCACGAAATTCAGCGCGCCGCGCTCCAGGAGCTTTGGATCGCGGTCCGCGTCTTCGAAGACCGCCAGGATCCGTGAGCGCAAGCGTTGCGCTTCTTCCACCGCGTAGAGTGGAAAAGCGTTTTCCGCCGCCCCTGTCGTGCCGAAGAAATTCGCCTGCGACCCCGCCGCCAGCACCAGGAAGTCCCCCTGGTAGCTCTCGCCTCGCCCTGGTGGTCACGGCGCGAGCCTTGGGGTCGGCGACTGTCACCTCTCCCATCTTCACGTCCACATTGGGATGGCCGTGAAGAGTCTGGCGAAGCGACGCCGCCACATCGCCGGTGCCCAGTTCCGAGGTGGCCAGTTGATACAGCAACGGCTGGAACTGGTGGAAGTTGTTCTTGTCGATGAGCGTGACCCGTACCTCATCGCTCTTGGCCAGCCTGCGGGCGCAAGCGAGTCCGGCAAAGCCGCCGCCAACGATCACCACGTGCTTCTTCGAATCATTATTACTCACTACCTGTCCTCCTGCCATCAGCTCCGGATCTTATATCCCGTCCGCGACTGCAATAACTTCGCAACTACACCGGTCCACCCCGTCTGGTGCGATGCTCCTACGCCCCTACCCGTGTCGCCGTCAAAGTATTCATAGAAATTGATGTAGTCGCGAAACTGGCTATCGCGCTGCAATTTCGGGTAGAGCGCGTATACCTGTCGCTCGCCGGCCGAATTCTTCAGGAATATGCTGGCGAGCCGGTTACTAAGTTCCTCGGCGACCTGATCGATGGTGAGATATCGGCCCGAGCCCGTGGGGCATTCGATCTTGAAGCCGTCCCCATAGTAATGGTGAAACTTTTGAAGCGACTCGATGATCAGGAAGTTGACTGGAAACCAGATGGGTCCGCGCCAGTTCGAGTTACCTCCGAAGGAACGGGAACGGGATTCGGCCGGTTCATACGTCAGGGTAAGTGCGCGGCCCTCGAACCAATATGTGTATGGATGCGCCTTGTGATAACGGGAAACCGCCCGCACGCCGTACTCGCCAAGAAACTCCTCGGGGTCCAGCATCCTCTTCAAGACAGCTTTCATGCGGTGGCCGCGAAGCAGGGAAAGAAGCCTTCGGTCCCCGGCTCCCGGCACGTTCCAGTGCGAGACCAGGCCTGCCAGGTCCGGCCGGTGATGCAGAAACCAATCCATGCGTTGCGCAAAGGCCGGCGTCTTCGCCAGCAGGGCCGGTTCCAGCGTTTCCACGGCGAACAGCGGTACCAGTCCGACTATGGACCGCACCGTCAGCGGAACCTTCTGGCCGTCGGGCAAGTTCAGCATGCTGTCGAAAAAGCCGTCCGCCTTCATTCCAGAGTCCAGTGCCCTGGTTTCCCACGTTCGTCATGGCCTGCGCGATGTAAAGGAAATGCTCGAAGAACTTCGTCGCGAGATCCTCGTAGACGGGGTCGTGAACCGCCAACTCCAGCGACATTTTCATCAGGTTCAGGGCGAACATTGCCATCCAACTCGTGCCGTCTACCTGAGCTGAGGTAGCCGCCGGTCGGCAAAGGCTCGCTACGGTCGAATACGGTGATGTTGTCCAGCCCCAGGAATCCGCCTTGGAACAGGTTTCGGCCTCGGGCGTCCTTTCGGTTTACCCACCAGGTGAACGTCAGCAACTGTTTCTGCAGGATTCGCTTCAGGAAGTCCAGATCGCCTGGGTTCTGCGGGTCCTTCTGGCGCCGCTGTTTCCGGTCGATCTCGAATACTCGCCACGCAGCCCAGGCATGTACTGGTGGATTCGCATCACCGAAATTCCATTCGTATGCCGGCAGTGCTCCATTGGGATGCATGAACCAGGGTTCGCCGAGTTGCAGCAGTTGCTGCTTGGCGAAATCCGGGTCGATCAGTGCGAACGTCAGTGCTTGGAAGGCGAGATCCCAGGCTGCGAACCAAGGATACTCCCACTTGTCGGGCATGGAAAAGATATTGCTGCTATCGAAATGCGTCCAAGCGGAATTGCGTCCGTTGATACGCGCCGCGGGTGGTGTGGGCTGGCCGGAATCTCCCTTTAGCCAGGTACGGACTTCGTAGTTGTAGAATTGCTTGCTCCAGATCATTCCGGCAAATGCCTGCCGTTGTACCAGTCGCGCGTCCTGATTGGACTGATTCTGTTGAAGGGCAGCGTAATACTCGTCGGCTTCGCGCAAGCGGGCCGCCGCCACGCTGGCAAAGTCGGCAAAAGGCTGGTCCTGCGTTTGGGCGCAAAGCCGCAGGCGAACCTGCGCCGATCCACCTCCCGGCACTTGTAGGACATAGTGAACCGCCGCCTTTGTGCCTCTCCGCACCGGATTCACGGCTCCGCGTTTGCCCTGCACGATGTATTCATGGAAGGCATCCTTGAAATGCCCCGCCGCCTTTACCGCGTAGAGACGTTGTACGTTGGTCTCGTTATCGCAGAACAGAAGTTCGTGCTGTGCCTCCGCATAAAGGTGGTAGCCAGCGAGCGAAGCATGCTGCGCCGCGATCGATCCGTCCGCCTGAGCGGACAAGGAAGGCTTTTGGCTCCCAGCGGACCACGACCAGGTGTTACGAAACCAGAGTTGCGGCAGCACGTGGACCGTCGCCTCAGCCGGACTCCGGTTGTGGATAGAGATCTGTGCCAGGATGTCGTCCGGAGCCGCTTTGAAGTACTCCACGAAGATGTCCCAGTAACGATCGCCATCGAACGCGCCGGTGTCGATCAACTCGTACTCGTTATCTTGTAAGCCTCGTCGGGCATTTTCCTCTACCAGACGAGCGTACGGAAACTCGCACTGCGGATATTTGTAGAGCATCCTGAGGTACGAATGAGATGGCGTCGCGTCGAGGTAGTAGTAGAGTTCCTTCACGTCCTCTCCGTGGTTGCCTTCCGCGTTACCCAAGCCGAACAATCGCTCCTTCAGGATCGGATCCCTGCCGTTCCAAAGAGCTAGCGCGAAGCAAAGTGCCTGGTCCTGGTCACAGATGCCGGCCAGTCCGTCCTCGCCCCAACGGTAAGCCCGGCTGCGAGCCTCGTCGTGAGTCAAATAGTTCCAGGCGTCGCCACCTGCGGAGTAGTCCTCGCGCACCGTCCCCCACTGCCGTTCGCTGAGATAAGGGCCCCACAGTTTCCAGGAACTGTGGCGACCGGTTGAGGCTTTCAGCCTCTGTTCTTCGGAGGTCATGACGAGGAATCGTACTTTGTTTGGGCGGCGTCGCCCGCACGCGCGCATGCGCGCTGAGAGAACGAACGGGTCCGCCGATCCAACAGCTATTGCGATGAAACGTATTGACTCCCAGGTCTAGTTAATTTTGCATGGGCTTGTAAACCTCAGTGGAAACCATCGATATTCACGGTTTGGGTCCCGCTCCAGGAAATTCACTGCCACACCGAACGGAGCGGAGACACAAATGTGGCGGGCTTTCCGTTTCGCCTGCGCTTCTACAGATGAAGGTCAGGCGCTGGAATCTGGATCATCCACGACGTCCAGGCTATATCACGTTCCGTCGAACGCCTTACCGTATGGAAGGAATTTGAAAGCGATGCGTTATCTTCTCCTGTTGCTCGCCGCCGCTGGTCCTGCATGGACCCAGTGCAGGGTTAGGGACCCTGGCACGGGGAGGAGCCAGCTGCAGGTAGAACTGGCTCTAACCAAAGGGAGACTGGTCGCAGTCCGAAAGCCGAACGGTGGCCTTGAATTGCCGCAGGCGGCCAGAACGCCTCAGTTCAAAGAATCGACGGAGTTCACAACAGGCATGCTTGACGATGCGGCCAAAGCTGCGATTACCGCACAGCTTCTTGACTGGTTGGATCCCGTTCTGACCAAGATGGAGCCCTTCTATCGGTATTTCCTGACAGATGATCAAAGGGCGCTCGATGATCAAAGTCAGTTCACCGAACAGACATCTGTCGTGCGGGCTTTGACTGCCAATTCACTTGACACAGTGTCAGCCTTTTCGACTTGGCTGCAGACTGTAAGGCCCGGAGTGGATTTCGGCCAGACAGCAGAGCAACAGTTACAGCATCTGCCGAATCTAGGGCTGGATACGGAGACGCCCATGCTCCATGCTGACTTCAGCGCGGACTCGGGGGCGGCCATTGGCTGTTTCAATGTAGACGACCTGGTGGATCCTTCGACCTTGACAACCGGGGCTAACGCACTGGTGGTCCAGTTTCTGCCGGATCCTCCATCGCGGCAGAGTCTGCTCACAAAAGAAGAGGTGGTCCGGTGGATCACGTCCGAACTGAAATCTACCAAAGGGTTCTGGGTGCAGAACGAGATCCAGACGCATTTCCTGAACCTCTATGCGGACATCGGCCTCCAACCGGCGGTCTTCGCCTCGCCGCTGCAAAAACGGCCACGCTACATTCACATCCTTGAATCCGCGAGAGTCCGGACGATCATGTTCCCTCTTTCTTTCAACCTCCGATCCCCGCCTGCCGACCCACGGGGCGCGGGATCAACAGCGCCACCGGACGTGAACCTCGCGATGGAAAAAATAGTCTACACAATTCTGCCCACCGAGGAGTTCCGAAGGTTTCAAACGTCGCAGGTCATCTTCCCACCCCCGCCCCGGGAGGGTGCGTCCCAGATGGTGGGGCCAACGCTTTCCATGTCGGCCGTGACTGGAGTCTCCTCGGACTCCGATTTACCTCTGCTGGACCTGCTGATTCTGGGGGACACACAAGCAAACTTACAGCCGTTAGGCTACACGCTCAGTGTGTCGCAAGACAGCAGCGGCGATGGGGCGAGCGCGGAGGTGAATCCCTTCGTCGATTTTGTGGTCACCGTACAGGGCCAAGCCCCTGCCCCGCCGGGCGCCAACACGCCGGCGCCGCCTGCGCCGCGTGCCAGGATGGCTGGCACCGCGGAGCCGGGATCAGGAAAGACGGGCGCGCTAAAAAGCTCCAATCCCGCGGCGATCACGCCTCCCCCGATGATTCAGCCGACATTTGGTTTGCAATACCGCCCCGGCCAGGGAGTGCGGGTTTTGGGAGCGGCTCAGTTCGTGAACCTTCACTTGCTCTCCCCCAACGGCAGCGTGTCCTGGCAGGGCGGCACAGACACCACCCATCCGCTGGGCGCCTTGAACATCAACGACGATTACCTTTTCTTTGACGCGCTCGGCCGTCGGCGGTTGTCATTCAATGCCCAGGCGAATTCGGACGTCGTTTCCAAACGCCAACTCGCCGGCCAAGAAGTGGATCAGAGGACCACCGGCGCCACGGCGCACACGGAGTTGGACCTTTTCCGCGACCTGCGAGGCTACCTGCTGCGGTGGACGGCCGAGGCCCAGTACCAGGTGGTGTCACTGGAGCGCTCGGGGTCGAACGAGGGGCTGGGACAGAAACATCTGACGACGGTGGATACTGGACTCCTATTCGGCTACGCGAGCGAAGCTTCGGCTCTGCCGGTGCGGATTCAACTGGAGCCGCATTTCAAATACGATCTGGGGCTCGCCAACGCCGAGCCGGTCTGGCGCCAATTCCTGCTTCTGGGGAACTGGCATCAGCGGCTCTCGGACAGCCAGATCCTCTCGTTGGAGGTGGCTGGCAGAGCAATCTCCGTCAGCCGGGGCACGCCTATCTTCGAGTTGCCGGCACTGGGCGGCGCGGATACCGTGCGGGGCTTCCGTCAGGATTCAGCGCTCGGGCACAAGCTATGGAGCTTGCAGCCCGAATTCTGGGCGCCGGCGCCGACCACCGTTACACCGAAGGATGACGATAAGATTCGCCAGTTCCTGCGCAAGAACATCAGACTGGCGGCCTTCATGGACGTTGGCGGCATTTACGATACGACGCTGCCGACTTTTGGCGGAGCTTCCTTGGCCGCGCAAAAGGGAATCCGCATCGGGCCAGGCGCGGGACTCCGATTTCTGCGAGGGTCCATCGCCTTGAAGCTGGACTGGGCCTACGGGTTGGGTGGCGGTCCCAACGGCGGTGGACACGGCCGCTTTTATATCGGGGTCAGCAAGTATGGCTTTTGAGTGACAGGCGCCGCACAAACGCGCGTAGAGCCCGTCGTTGAGCGACGGATTTTGAGATGTGAAAAAGGGAGGAGAGCATCATGGCAGATTTTCAGTTGAGTGACGGAACGAATACGTTCGATTTCGACATTGCAGGCAATGTCTCACGGGCCGGGGCGCCGATCGGAACCTGGACCGTAAATGAGGACAATACAATCGGCATCACCAAGAGCGCGGGTGGCAGTTCGAACATCGCGGTGGACTGGGGGTTCAACGCGACCAACCAGCTCGAACTGCGTCAGTCAGGCGCCGTGAAGTTCAACTTTCACGCAAACGACAAAGTGCGTCCAGACCTGTTCGTTGACCATGCCGTATTGAATGTGGCTCCGGATATCAATGGTGACTTTACCTTTGGTTTGAATGCCGATTGGAAGATCGATGCGGGAATGAATCTGCAGTTTATAGCGGGCACGGTAACATCCAGCATCGACGGCATTTTGAACGATACGGATCGGAGCGAGTTCTCCTATATCTTCTTCACCAAAACGGGAGTGAGCCGCCACTACGTTTTGAACTTCGCGGGGAAGTGGCAGCAGAACGGCTCCGGCATCGACGTAGACTTCGTCTATGCCAAAGAGCCAGCCGACGACGGCACTCCCGTTACGGGTACGATCCACCTGCCGCCGGGATTGACGGTGGACTCGACTAAGAACGTGCTAGTGTACACTGCCAACAAAGGTACACAGACATCGCGTCTGGAGTTAGCGGGAACTCTGCAGGTACACTCCAATTTTGCGCTGACCTACGTGCTCGATTCGCAGGACGATGCCGGGATCCAGAGCACGACTTTCTCAATCGCGGCGGACATCAAGACGGCGAACGCCGGTGAGGGCAATCTGCATCTGAACATCCAACGCAGGGATGGCATGCAGACCATCCAGATCGGCGGCTTCTATCGGGGGGTGATTGCCGGCGTGACGCTCCAGGTGGGTTTTACCTATACGCGCACCGTCGCCAACACCACCACCAAGGACACCATCGGCTTCAGCGGCGAAATCACGGTAGGAAGCACCGACGTCAAATGGAACGTTCAGGCTTCCAGCGGCGGCACGGTGTCGGTCGACATCTCCGCCCAGGTGGCGCTCTCTCCCACCACGTGTGTCTCGGCGGCGCTGAATTTCACGCGCAATGGCCAGCAAATGGCGATCACCGCAATGTTCGGCATCAACACAGGGTGCCAGAAGAGCCAGGCGACCATCGATTCGTTGATTAACCAACCAATGATGGTGGCAGCGCCCGCGCCCATGATTAGGCGTTTATTGGCGAGGTGACCCTTGAGGCCACCTCAATCGCGGCCACTTCGGGGAACTCTCAAGGGCAGACAATTCAGTGAGCAAAGGGGGGCCTATCACAAAACTGATCGCGCTTCTCGCTACGCTGCTGACTGGTCTGGGCTGCCCCCCGGAGAGTCCACCAGCACGTCGGAAGGGCACCCGATGATGACCGCAAGCCGCCCGTCACTGCCGGATCAAAGAGGGGAGGGCCGAAACTGTGGGCCAGCACCAAATAGTCGAAAAGCTCAAGATCGAATTCAACAATGAAATCACCAGCGAACGTCAGGTGGTCTACATCCTGGTTGAGATCGGGAAACTCCTTGAACACGATGACGCCAAGCAAATGTGCCCGACGATCTTGTTCTATCGGAATTGGGTGGTCCATACGAAGTTGGATCAATCTGCCGTGGCAGATAGGCTGGTTCGGCTTTTCGATGACTACGTTACCAGCAACAACAAAACGGCTTCTGAAACGTTGAAAGGGTTGGTGAGTCCGCAGACCTTACGTGCAGAACTCAGAAAGTTCCTGAAACAACACCGCCTCAAGTTTTCCTGCTGTGAAGATGGCGTTCTTTGGAAGCGCTTCGTGAAGTATCTGGCCGGGATTGTCGATGAAGTGCCCCTTCGGTGTAGTTGGTCGAAAAGATTCAAGAAGGACGATCCGAACGGGAGTGCGCTGTTGACGAACCACGTTGAGAGCGTGACGGTTTCACGTCGCCGCAACTTGGACGGGAATGCAATGCTGACATGGAGCGCTCATTGCCACACCGTTCCACCTTCGGGCGTCGAGACGGAGATCGAAGTGCTTCTGCTGCCCGACATCGACCAGATAGCCCTGCCTTGAATTGGGTGCCAGTGGAGGATCAAATGAAGCTCTCCCGTCTTCAGTTGGTTAGAATCCATGCTGCATTATGGCCGTCGCCGGGTCCAGTTGATGTCGGCGAGAATCAATGGCACCCGCAGTCCGCACAGCACCGTTTTCCCCGAAGTCCGTCAACGCCTTCTTTGGCGATGATCGGAACCATCACCAACCCCGCCACAGGATCGGCCCACCACCAGCCAAGCAGCGCATTCAGAAGCAACCCGCCCAACAGGATCGCCGACAGGTACGTGCAGAAGTCGGTCTGCCTGGAATCGGCCCCACTTCCGATTCCGGCAGCGACCCGGCGTTTGGCTCTCGTCAGCATCGGCATCACGATCACGGAGACTGCGGCGACGATGATGCCGGGGATGCTCCGCTCCGGGAAGCATGACCGATCAGACTGGAGCCGGATTCGTAGAGGATGTACGCCGCCAGCGCAAGGAAGCAGCCGCCCACGATTCTCAACGTCGCCTGTTCAACCTGCTCACGGCGGCAATGGTCGAGGTCATGATGGAGCCGCCACAGCAACGCCGCCCCGGAGGTCACTTCAATCAGGCTGTCCAGTCCGAAGCCGACGAGCGAGACGGACCCGGCGATCACCCCGGCGATGATGGACACCAAACCTTCGGCGCTGTTGTAGCTGATGGTGAAGTATTCGAGCCGCTGGCCCCGCCGCACAAGCCTCTGCCGATCCTGAGTGCTGGCCGTCGCCATTGATCTATTATCCCGGAGCGCAGAGGCTACAGGCGGCTGCGGCCTTCCGGGGGATGCTGCGGGTCCACCGGGTTACCGGATGCGTTCTGAGCGATCTGCTGAGTGCTGGCTGCGGCATCTGGGAGTGGAGTGGCGTTGGCTCAGTGTTTTCGGAACGGGTTCGTCTGAAGGCGATGCTGGCATACTTCGCAAAACCGTGCCGTTCGCTATACTGATACAACGAAGAATAAGCGAAATGTTTTGAGATGAGCGAACCGAGAAGCGTCCGAGATCCGATCCACGGCTTTATCCGGCTCTCAGGTGAGGAAGCCGATATCGTCGCCACGCCCGTATTCCAACGGCTTCGTGGAATTCACCAACTGGCGTTTGCCGATCTCGTCTATCCCGGTGCTTTGCACACACGGTTTGAGCACACTCTAGGCGTGTTCCACGTTACGAGCCTGATGAGTGATGTGTGCGACCTTTCCGCCGAGCACGCCCGTTTGGTACGCCTTTCCGCCTTGCTGCACGACATGGGACACGGCCCGTTTTCCCATGTTTCTGAAGGCGCACTGGACATCTTCGCTGATCGGGATAAGCTGGCGGGGCGTTTGAATCCGAAAAATCCCGAGAAGATTCACGAGCTTGTGACGCAAGATCTGTTGCGGACGGACAAGAGCCTTTTGCACATTCTTGGGAAGCGGACGCTCTGCCAGATCGAGTCGCTGCTGGCGTCCGGGTATGAAGAACCCGTTTTGCGCTCCATCGTGTCCGGGCCACTGGACGCCGACAAGCAAGATTACCTTCTGCGGGATACGTATTTCTGCGGAGTGAAGTACGGCGTGTTCGATCTTCAACAACTTCATCGTGAATTTGAGGTCGTGGAAGACCCTTCTGACGGCCAGAAGCACCTGATGATTTCGTCCGATGGTGTCCACGCTTTGGAACAGTTCGTCTTGGCGAAGTATTACTTGACCGCTCAGGTGTACAGCCATCGGGTTCGGCTGATAACGGACCAAATGGTCGTCAGAGCGATCTCTCTTGGAATCGAGGAAGACGGTATTCCTGAACTCAAAACCCTCTACACGTATGACGGACGGGAAGAGTTCGTAGTCAACTACATGGGCTGGAACGATGCCCGTTTTATGTTAGCGTTCGGCAGCGATTCTTTCAACGGCACCTACTGTCGTGATCTGGTTCAGCGTCTTTCGGAGAGGCGACTCGTAAAGCGAATTTTCGAATCGAGAGTTAGCCAGCTTTCCGAATCTTGCAGGGAGCGAATCAGGCGGGTGAGCAACCGAGATAACCGGGGCAGTCGCCGTGAGCTTGAGACCCGGCTGGCTGCTGCAATCGTCGAAGCCGGGGGCAAACTCGACTGCAACCTGAAAGACCCTTCCAAGTTGCTGGTCGCACACTCGTACAGCCTGAAATCGGTTCGGGCGCAATCTCGCAACGATGAAGCCCCCATAATGGTGCATGAGGTTCCCGAGCCGATTCCGTTTGAACAGGCGTCAGATCTTTTCAACTCGATACAGGACAAGCTGAACGATCCGCATTTTGCGGTGTACGCTCCAGTGGCCTACGAGAATCCGGTGGAGCGGCGGCAGCTTCAACAGAAAGTGAAAGACCCGATCTTTCGGTGTCTTGAGGAGTTTGGCAATGGCAAATGAAACAGAAGTTCGGGACGTGCTGGCCCTTGCGTACAGGGCGTTTGGCGGCACAATGCGGGGCAAGACCCTTCTTCAGAAGCGTTTGTACTTCGTGTCGGTGATTCTCGGAGTGGATCTCGGGTATGAACCGCACTACTACGGCCCGTATTCAGAAGAAGTTGCCACCGCAAACACGGAATTAAAGTCGCTCGGCTACCTTTCGGAATCGTCTTCAGCGTGGGGTGTGGACCAACGTGGGTTTGAACGTGCTCGGTACGATTATGCGCTGACAGATGCGGGGACTAGGCTTGCGGACAAGAAAGCGCAAGCGAACCCTCAGATCATGCGGGATATTGAAGCGGCGGCGAAGATCGTCAACGAGGCTGGGAATCTCGACTACATGGAGCTTTCCATTGCGGCAAAAGCGTACTACATCCTGACCCGCCTTGGCCGGAAGGCCACGATTCAAGACATCTCAGCGATGTTGCCCCGATTCGGCTGGTCGGTCAAAACAGGAAGAATTGGCGAAAGCGGCGACATTCCTGCAAAAGATGCACCTTGTGGCACAGGCTTAGCTTTCGGGACTTTTTACCTGAACGCCGATGGAAGCCTCGTCATTAGATCCCTGATTTTGAAGTCCGGCTTGACCGATCCTCATCTGGAAGTGGGCGGAATCGTTGAACAGGTCAAGCAGTTGGCTCTAAAAGCCGGGGTGCTAACCAGAATCCCAGAACACCTTGCCGGGGAAAAACTAGGCGACGAAATCTCTGAGGTAATTTGGGCGTTGGTCATCGAAGGCGTGTTGGCTCCGGGTACTGGGTGGCGAACACCAACTTACCGCATCTGCGGTTGACCGAGTACGGTAAGAAATGTGTAGCGGCTCGCGAGATCACGCCTCATGACCCGGACGATTATCTGGGCCGACTAAAAAAACGCTGTCCACGAATCGACCCGATCACGCTTCTGTACTTGGGAGAAGCACTCCAGACTTTCCGAACCGGAAATCATCTCGCAACAGCCGTTATGATCGGCGTGGCGGCAGAACAGACGCTGCTATTGCTCACCGAGCGAGTACATGCCTCCCTGAACACTCCAGATCGGCAGAAGAAGTTCCGGGAATCTACGAACGGAAAACCCATCAGGAAGAAGCACTCGGAAGTACAAGCACGGCTTGCATCGCCCGTTACGCCGATACCGTCGAATCTCGGCGACGTTTTGGAACAGCAACTGGACGGCATCTACGATTTGATCCGGCGAACTCGAAACGACGTTGGGCATCCCACAGGGCGACTGCTTGATCGCTACGAGACGCACGCTTTACTTCAGCTTTTTCCAACGTACTGTGGAACTGTCCATGATTTGATCGACTGGCTTGGCGTTAACAAGATCTGATCGGTTCTGAAACGTGGGCCTGACGCTATATCCAGGGAGATGCCCCGCTAGTCCACCGGGCGGCGGCAAACCCACTGAGAGATCCCTGTGCGCCGAGGCGGGTGTCCTGGCGGCGGGGTGGCTTCGACCCAGTGTTTTCAGAATGGGTCCCATGCCCTCGGGAGCGTGCACATTACAGCGGGTCCACGACACACCAGCTACTTTCGAGGTTTGAAAATAAGCTACAAGATATGCTACATGGCAGGTACGGAATGGCGTTAAGTCTCTGAAGCTAAAAAGGAAGGAATGGCGGGGACGACGGGGCTCGAACCCGCGACCTCCGACGTGACAGGCCGGCGTTCTAACCAACTGAACTACGTCCCCGCAATGTCACGGTATATCAATGCTAGCACGGGCGGCGCGCCTCCGCAAAATGCTCTCCCCAAAATTTCCGCGCCAGTTGCTACCGTGTTAAAGATGCAGACTCGTTCCGCGATCCTTCTCTCTTGCTCGCTGGCGCTGCTGGCCGCCTGCTCCCCCTCCAAGCCCACCCCCGACGAGGCCCGAAAGTTCATCGACGATGCCGAACAGAAGCTCCTCGTGCTCGGCGTCGATGCCGGTCGCGCCGATTGGATCAAGTCCACCTACATCACGGACGATACCGAGGCTGTCGCCGCTAAACTCGATGAGCGTTCTATCAATGCCACGGTCGACTACGCCAAACAGTCCACCCGATTCGATGGCTTGAAACTCGATCCTGTCACCGATCGAAAGATGAAACTGCTGAAGCTATCCCTCACCGTCGCTACCCCCGCCGATCCCAAGGAGAGCGCCGATCTGACCCGCATCCTCGCCGGCATGGAGGGCACTTACGGCAAGGGCAAGTATTGCCCCAATGGACCGGACAGTTGCCGCGATCTCGAGCAGCTTAGCCAATTCATGGTCGACAATCGCGATCCGGCGAAGTTGCTCGATGCCTGGACCGGCTGGCACTCCATCGCCCGTCCCATTCGCCTAGATTTCACTCGCTACGTCCAACTCGCCAACAAGGGCGCGCGCGAATTGGGGTTCAAGGACAACGGCGCCATGTGGCGTTCCCAGTACGATATGTCCCCCGAAGATTTCTCCAAGGAAATCGATCGCCTGTGGGACCAGGTGAAGCCGCTCTACATCTCTCTGCACGCTTACGTACGCGCCAAGCTTCACGACAAATACGGCGACGTGGTTCCCCGCAACGGACCCATTCCCGCCCATCTTCTGGGCAACATGTGGGCCCAGACGTGGGACAACATCTATCCGCTGGTGCAGCCGGCCAAAGCCGATCCGGGCTACGACGTCACCGCGCTCCTCAAAAAGAAGAAGACAGACTGGAAGCAGATGGTGAAGTACGGCGAAGGCTTCTTCGTCTCGCTGGGATTCAATCCGCTGCCCGATACCTTTTGGCAGCGCTCCCTTTTCCTGCAGCCGCGCGACCGTGAAGTGGTCTGCCACGCCAGCGCCTGGGACGTCGACCAGGTGGACGACCTGCGCCTCAAGATGTGCATTCAGATCACCGGCGAGGACTTCCTCACGATTCACCACGAACTGGGCCACAACTTCTACCAGCGCGCATACAACACACTGCCCCCCAGCTTCCGCAATAGTGCCAATGACGGATTCCACGAGGCGGTCGGCGACACCATCGCGCTTTCGATTACGCCCGAGTACCTGGTGAAGCTCGGGCTGCTCGACAAGGCTCCCGATACTTCCAAAGACACCGGTCTGCTGCTGCGCAAGGCTCTGGAGAAGATCTCGTTCCTGCCCTTCGCGCTGGTGATCGATCAATGGCGGTGGAAGGTCTTTTCGGGCGAAATCCCGCCGGAAAGCTACAACCAGACGTGGTGGGATCTGAGGCAGAAATATGAGGGTATCGCTCCGCCCACCACGCGCAACGAGCAGGATTTCGATCCCGGCGCGAAGTACCACGTCGCGGCCAATGTCCCCTACATGCGTTATTTCCTCGCCGACATTTTGCAGTTCCAGTTCCACCGCGCTCTTTCACAGGTAGCGGGATGCACCGAACCATTGAATCGCTGTTCCATCTATGGCAATCAGGCAGCGGGCAGCAAACTAAACTCCATGCTCGAAATGGGGCAGAGCCGTCCGTGGCAGGACGCCTTGGAGAAGATCTCCGGCACACGCCAAATGGACGCCTCCGCGATTCGCGACTACTTCGCGCCCCTGCAAAAATGGCTCGACGAACAGAATCAGGGAAAGCCGGTCGGCTGGTAGCTGTCCGTCACTCGTGACGCAGCGCCACGAGCGGGTCCACCGACGCCGCCCGTCGAGCCGGCAGCCACGCCGCAATCATTGCCGTGATCGCAAGCACTGCCAGCGATCCGGCCAGGAGCCCTGGCGAGCCCGGTGGTGCGCCGAACAGCATCTTCGCGATCGCCTTGCGCACGAGCAGCGCCAGCACCAACCCGGCCGCGCTGCCGCCCAGCAGTAACAAGCCGACCTGCCGCACCACCAGCCACTGGATCTGTCCGCGCCGCGCCCCCAGCGCCATGCGGATTCCGATCTCGCCCGTGCGATTCGCCACCTGATAGCTGAGCAGGCCGAACAACCCCGTCGCCGCCAGCACCAGCGCCAGCACTCCGAAGGCGCCCGACAGATACGCCATCACGCGATCCTCCACCAGCGCGCCATCCTTCTCGGCTTCCAACGGACGCGCCCGCTCTACATACTCGCGCCCCAGCCGGTCCACCACACTGCGCAGCTTCGCGCTGGGCAGCGAACCGCCTGCCGTCTTCAGCAGCAGAACCGGATAACCCGCCTGCATGTCAGGATGCTGCCATGAATCGATGTACACCGTCAGGGGCCGGGTCTGGCCTGCATCCCCCAGGTTGAACTGCGAGTCCGAGACGATTCCCACCACGCGCAATCGTC
Source organism: uncultured Solibacteraceae bacterium (assembly GCA_963815475.1). Lineage (GTDB taxonomy): Bacteria > Acidobacteriota > Terriglobia > Bryobacterales > Bryobacteraceae > Sulfopaludibacter. Next base: position 8,188,311 of record CAWFHD010000003.1, read on the forward strand.
GAGTCCCCGGCGACGTCCCCACGCGGATGTGACGGCCGATGAGCGTAGTCGCGCCCAGGCGCTCGGCCAACGATTGGCTCACGATCGCGCCCGGCTCGCTGCCGGCGGCCTCGTCACGCCGGAAGTCGGTCCCGTCCACTATGCGCATTCCTACGGTCGCAAAGAACCCATCGGTCACGCTTGCAGTGTGGGCCTGCAATTCCTCGCCGGGTTCGGCATTCTCGATGGCCGCTACGGTTTGTTGAGAAGTGAACGTGCTGAATGGGACGAAATCCGTGAGCACCGCCGAGGTGATGCCCGGAATCGCTTCCGCCTGCCGCACCAGTTCCCGATAGTAAGGGGCGGGCGCGAAATTCTTGTACCCGGCGGGGCGCGCTGAGAGCATCACATCCCATACGTGCTGCGCCTTCACTCCCAGATCCAGGCTGTATAGCGAGCGTAGCGACGCGCCGAATAGGCCGGCCCCCGTCACCAGCGCCAGTGTGAGAGCAATCTGCACGGCGATCAGCACCTTTTGCGCCGGGGCATTGCCCTGTGACACGCGGCGCCCGCTCTCATGCAGATCTCCCTGCCTGCATAGGCGACGCGCCTGCCACACCGACGCTCCCGCCAGTGCGGCGGCGATCCCTGCCACCACCGCCGCGAAAAAGACCGCCAACCGTGCATCGAATCCCAGCCTCATGCCGAAATTGCCAAACATCTCGGCACCTTCCGACAGCACCAACCGATCCACCGCCAGCACAAATATGATGCTCAACGCCGCGCCGGCCGCCACCAGAAGCGAACTCTCGAGCGCCAGCATGCCGGCGACATGCCGTCGGCTCGCGCCCAACGCCAGCCGCACCGCTACTTCTTTGCGACGCCGGGACGATCGAGCCAGCATCAGGCTGGCAAGGTTCACACACGCGATCGCCAGAATCGCTCCGCAGATCCCGAAGACCGCGAGTAGCGGCTGGCCGAAACGTCTTTGAAGGAAATAGTCCACACCGCCGGCCGCGGGAGCGGCAGCCAGATGCCTAGCCAGGTGCTGACGGCGCCGGGCAGCGTCCGCGCGCGGAGGAACGCTTTGCTCCAACAACCAACCGCTCTGCGCGGCCAATCCGGCGCTGGCCTGCTGCAAAGAAGTTCCCGCCGTGCGCCGGCCAATGACACTCACCCACCACCAATCCTGTACCCCCACCACACCCAGTTCCGAAGGCTCCTGGTGCAGGGGGACGATCACTCCTGCCGGAAAGCCGAGCAGCAGCCCCGCGAACTTGTCTTCGGCGACTCCCACAATCGTGTAGGAGACTCCCGGCATCCGGACGGTCTGCCCGATCACGTCGCGGCGACCGCCAAAGGCGCTCCGCCAGAAGTCAGCCGTGATCACCGCCACGCTCGGCGCGCTGGCGTGATCGTCATCGGCAACAATCGGCCGTCCCAGTTGCACCGCGACTCCCAGGGTCCGAAAACAGTCGCCCGTGAATCCCAGGATTCCGACCGCGCTTAGTGTTCCCGTGGCTTCCGCGCCCTCGTACGAAGTGTTGAAGCCGCACGCGCCGCCCAGCCACGTGCTCTTCTTCAGCGGCTCCAGGATGGTGCTGGGTAATCCTCCCAGGCGGCCTTGCTTATCGATAGAAGCAATCCGCACCAGCTCGCCCGGCCGCGGAACCGCGAGCTGTCGGAAGAGCAGCGCATCCACAATACTGAACGAGCCCACAGTGGCGCCGATGCCCACCGCCAGAATGACGATCGCGATCGCGCTGAACGCCGGGCTCTTCACCAGCGACCGAAGCGCGTATTTTAGATTCCGCCGCGCCGCATCCACACGCCTCCACGGGTCCACATCACGGCACTCCTCCTTCGTAACGTCCATGCCGCCGAATTCCATACGCGCGCGCCGTCGAGCCTCGGCCTCACTCATCCCCGCAGCCATGTGCTTCCGCATCTGAAATTCCAGATGGGAAGAAAGCTCATCATCCAGTTCGTCGTCCCGCATAAATCATGCCATTTCGAGAATCCTGCCAATCGCCACCGAAAGCCGCGCCCAGTTGTCTGACTCCAACTCCAGTTGCTTCCGCCCAGCCGCAGTCAGATGGTAGAAGCGGGCGCGCCGCCCCAATTCCGAGATTCCCCATTCCGCTTTGATCCAGCTCTGATGCTCCAGGCGGTGCATCGCCGGATAAAGCGACCCCTGATTTACCTTCAGCACATCCTGCGAAATCTGCTGGATGCGTTCCGAAATGGCCCAGCCATGCATGGCGCCGGTCTGGAGCGTACGGAGAATCAGGAGATCGAGCGTCCCCTGCAAAAGATCGATTCTGGATTCAGGCGGCATAGTGTCGAATGACTACAACATACTCCGCCTGTTGTCGGATGTCAACAACAAAAGAGCGGTAGCATACGGTGATGAAACTGATCCCGCTGCTGGTGCTGCCCACTCTGCTGTGCGCCCAACCCGCCGCCATCGACGCTCTGTTTGCCGATTACGCCCGCCCCAACGTGCCAGGCGCCTCCGTCGTCGTCATTCGAGATAGCAAGGTGCTCTATAGCCACGCCTACGGCCTCGCCGACGTCGAAGCGCACACAGCCGCCACTACCGCTACCAACTACAGGCTGGCGTCCGTCACAAAGCAGTTCACTGCCATGTCCATCCTCATCCTGGCCGACCGCGGAAAGCTCTCCCTGGAAGATTCCCTCACGAAGTTCTTTGCCGATTACCCGGCTTACGGCAAGTCGATCACAGTCCGCCAACTGCTCACCCACACTTCGGGATTGCTGGAATACGAAGACCTGATTCCCACCAGTCGCACCGCCCAGGTGAAAGATCGCGACGTGCTCGATCTTCTGAAACATCAGGACCGCACATACTTCGCACCCGGATCGGCCTGGCGGTACAGCAACACCGGCTATGCCCATCTCGCAATGATCGTGGAGAAGGTCTCGGGAATGGCCTTCGCGGCCTTCCTCAAGCAGAACATCTTCGACCCGCTGCACATGTCGCAAACGGTGGCATTCGAAGATGGAATCTCCACCGTGCCGCATCGCGCCTTCGGCTATTCGCAGCGCGGCGGCGCTTTCGAGCGCACCGATCAGAGCCTCACCAGCGCCGTGCTCGGCGATGGCGGCATCTACTCCTCCGTCGACGATCTCTTTCGCTGGGATCAGGCGCTCTACACCACTCAGTTAGTGCGCGCCGAAACTTTGCAACTGGCCTTCACGTCCGCCGTGGCGAATGGCAAGCCGACGAATTACGGCTTTGGTTGGGAGATCGGCGAGTTCCACGGCATCAAAACGGTGCGCCATGGCGGCAGCACCATCGGTTTCCGCACAAACATTCTTCGCATTCCCGATCGGAAGTTCACGGTGATCGTTCTGGCCAATCGCAATGAGGCCAAACCCGCTGAAATCGCCGACAGCATCGCGGAATTGCTTCTGAAATGATGCGGCCATGCCCGCCCCGCTAAGATAGAGAGGTGCCCGCCCATCGCCGCCTACTGGCGCTTTCCATCGGCCTGCTTTCCGCGTCCCTTTCGGCCCAAGTCGTCCTCCCCGGAGGTCGTAGCATCACTCCGTTCGGCGATGAGTATTTGACCGGCCCCGGGCCCTTTGGCCTCGTCCTCAATTCGCAATTCGCCATCACCGCGGATGGCGGCCCCAATCGCTACTCGCTAACGGTATTCGACAATCGCACCAGCCTCACGCGCCACATCGATACCACCCGCAAGAAAGACCCGCCGATCGCCGAGGAGGATGACACCGATTGGCATAGCGTCTTCATGGGACTCGCCTTCGATGGCGAGAACGTGGTCTACGCGTCCGAGGGTGAGTCTGGCCGCATTCGCCGTGTCAACCTGCAAACCGGCGACAGCGAACGCTGGATCTCGCTCAACCAGGGCGGCTTTCGCGATAGCTACACCGGCGACCTCGCCTTCGACCCCGCGCGCGGCCTCCTATTCGTAGTGGATCAAGCCAACTTCCGGCTTGCCGTCATCGACGCCCGCCGTCGGAAAGTCCTGGGGTCCATCCGCACGGGCCGTCTGCCCTTCGCCGTGGCTCTCGCGCCCGATGCGAAAAGGGTCTACGTGACCAATCTCGGCATGTTCGAGTACCGCGCCATTCCCGGCGCCGATGCCAAAGACTATCTCCAGTCCGGACTTCCCTTTCCTGCCTTCGGCTTTCCTTCTGCGGACGCTGCCCACGGCGCTAGTCGCGATACCGGAAAGGGCTCGGTCAGAGTGCCGGGGCTCGGCGATCCGAATACGCGCGAAGCGAACTCCCTGGCCGTTGTGGATGTCACCAATGCCGCGGCGCCGAAACTGGTCCGCGAGATTCCGAGCGGCCTGCCGTTCGGCAAGAACGTACTGGGCGGCAGCAGTCCTTCCGGTGTCTTCGCCACCAGCGACACGATCTATGTAACGAATGCCAACCAGGACACCATCTCCACCATCGACGCCCACACGCTCCGCCGCGGTCCCGACATCCCGCTTCGCATCGCGGGCTATGAAAAGCTGCGCGGCGTGCTGCCTATCGGACTCGCGCTGACCAGCGATGGCAAGTGGCTCCTGGTAGCTGAGGCCGGTATCAACGCCATCGGTGTGGTGGACACGGCGACGCGCCGGTTGATTGGCCACATCCCCGCTGGATGGTTCCCCACTCAGGTTCGCGTCGCGGGCAACGTCGTCTTCGTTGCCAACGCCAAAGGGCGCGGCACCGGGCCGAACGATCGTCACCAACGCGATCTGCGCCACGGCACGCTGCAGCGTTTTCCTCTGCCTGCGCCCGCCGCCCTCGCAAAGCTCTCGGCGCAGGTGATGGAGAACAATCGATTCGCGGCGCCGGTGCCCAGTCCCGCGCCTCCCCCCATCGAGCACGTGGTCATCATCGTCAAGGAGAATCGCACCTACGACGAAGTGTTCGGCGACCTGCCCGGCCGCAACGGCATGCCCGCACTGGCGCGATGGGGGCAGAAGGTGACCCCCAACCATCACGCCATGGCGCACCAATGGAGCATCAGCGATGCCTTCTTCGCCGATTCCGAAGTCAGCGTGGACGGCCACCACTGGCTGGTCGGGTCCTATCCCAATGCGTGGACCGTCAGTTCGCTCGATGCGGCCTACGGCGGCGAGAAATCCTTCCGCTTCCCCACCACGGCGCCCGGCCGCCTGGAGTTCGCGCAAAGCAATTCGTCGGTGCATCCTGAGGAGCAACTGGAGGCAGGCACGCTGTGGCACCATCTGGAGCGAAACGGAATCAGCTTCCGCAACTTCGGCGAAGGTTTCGAACTCGCCGGAGTCGACGAGCGCGAAGACCTGGAGCCCACCGGCGCGCGCTTCCTCACCAACGTGCCGATGCCGGAGCCGCTGTATCGCAACACTTCGCGCCACTATCCGGGGTTCAACACAAATATCCCGGACCAGTACCGCGCCTCTCAGTTCATCAAAGAAATCCAGGGCATGAAGGAACTGCCGAAGCTCATCTTCATCCACCTGCCCAACGACCATACCGCCAAGGAGCGTCCCGCCGCCGGCTATCCGTTCGAAGCGTCGTACGTGGCGGACAACGACCTCGCGCTCGGCCGTATCCTGGACTTCCTCTCGCACAGCGAGTGGTGGCCGAAGATGGCAATCCTGATTACGGAAGACGACTCACAAAGCGGAGTGGATCACGTGGATTCGCATCGCACCGTGCTCATGGTGGCCAGCCCCTACGCGCGCCGCGATTACACCTCGCACGTCAACACCAGCTTCCCCGGCCTGCTGAGAACCGCCTTTTGGCTGCTCCACCTGCCACCCCTGAATCTCTACGACGCCACATCCAGCGACCTGAGCGACTGCTTCCAGGCGACGCCCGATCCAGCGCCATACCCCGTGCTACCGGTCGATCCGGCGATATTCGACCCGGCAAAAACCAAGATCATCAAAGGAGAACCCCCCGGACCAAAAATGGACGACCCGGCGGAAATCCGGCGGCAAAGGAAAGACCGCTGATTGCTGGCCGACTTCTTTGCGTTTCTTATCCGTGTTGATCCGTGTCCATCCGTGGCCCAAGCTGCTTCCCCGCATCTTCCTTCAGCCCCACGCCCGATAGCTTCCGCACCCGCGCTTCGCCATCAGGAAGTGCAGTTTGTGCGCCGCCGGCCCATAGCCGATGCCTTCCGCGCGGACATTCGAAATGCAGTTGCGCTCCGCATCGGTGCGGCCGCGGCGCGGGTCCCAGGTCAGATAGATCCCAGGCTGTCCGGCGAAGTGAGGCCGGGCCGCTCGCCGATCAGCACCACGACCTGCTGCGCCCCCAACCGCTCTCCGATCTCGTCGCCGATCGCCACCCGCCCCTGCAGCACCACCGGCAAGCGGCGCAAGCGTCCAATCCCTCCAGTCGCGGCAGCAGCGCTTCGAGCAGCGGGACCGCATGGCGATGGACCGCGAGCGCCGAGAGTCCGTCCGCAATCACGATAGCCGCATCGTAATCGCCCCGTTAGCGCCAGTTCCGATTCCGTTCGCCGAGCACGCGCCCTAGATCCGGCCGCCGCAGATAGGTCGTCCGATCGGCGCCGCGCTGCGCAGCAACACATGCGGCACACCGAGTGAATCGCGGATCGAGCTGCCTGATACACGGCGTCGCGGGCGCGCGCATGGTCCAGTTGGAAGCGCAGCAGTTCAGCGGTCGGCAGGCTGTGGCCGGTGCGGCCCAACGCCACACGCGCCGGAGTGAATGCTCTCAGGTCAATAGCCATTGCAGTGGAAGCAGCGCCGGACGTTCCGCCAGCCATGCTTCGAACTCCGGCGCGGGCCGCAGGCCCAGAACGGACGCAGATATAAAGCGCATCGTGAAAGCTCGTGCTCTGATAGTGCAGCATCACATCGTCGGCGCCGGGCACTCCCATGATGTAGTTGCAGCCGGCCACGCCCAGCATCGTCAGCAGCGCATCCATGTCGTCCTGGTCGGCCTCGGCATGATTGGTGTAGCAGATGTCGCAGCCCATCGGCAGGCCGAGAAGCTTGCCGCAGAAATGGTCCTCCAAGTCCCGCGCGAATGAATCTGTTTGCCGTCGTAGAGATACTCCGGGCCGATGAAACCCACCACGGTATTCACCAGCAGCGGCTGGTAGCGGCGCGCCACCGCATAAGCGCGAGCCTCGCACGTCTGCTGGTCGACTCCGTGATGCGCGTTCGCCGAGAGCGCGCTGCCCTGCCCGGTTTCGAAATACATCACATTCTCGCCGCGCTTCAACTCCTGCGCCGCCTGCCAGGCCTCGTCGAGCATCGCGAGGTTGATGCCGAACGACGGTTGGCCGCTTCGGTGCCGGCGATCGATTGAAACACCAGGTCGACCGGCGCGCCGCGCCGCAGCGCCTGCATCTGCGTGGTGACGTGGGCCAGCACACAGATCTGCGTGGGAATTTCGTAGAGCTCGCGGATCCGGTCGAGCATGCGCAGCAGCGCTTCCACGGTCGCCACGTTGTCGGTCGCCGGATTGACGCCGATCACCGCGTCGCCGTTGCCGTACGAAAGCCCATCGAGCACGCTGGCCGCGATGCCCTTCAGATCGTCGGTGGGATGGTTGGGCTGGAGCCGCGTCGACAGCCGGCCCGGCAGGCCGATGGTGAGCGGAAGCGCGTGACCACGCGGCACTTGGCGGCCACCGAAACCAGGTCCTGCAGGCGCATGATCTTGGAGACCGCGGCGGCCATCTCGGGCGTGAGTCCGGGCGCCGAGGCTGTCAAGCAATGCTGCCGTGGCCTGTCTCGGAAAGCAGCCAGTCGCGGAACTCGCCGACCGTGAGGTGCGCGATGGGCGCGAAGGCCGCGGCGTCGTGCGAATCGCAGATCAGGCGAGTGACTTCGTCCTGCTCGTAAGGAATGATGCGGCTCGGCGAGGAAGCGCTTTCAGCGGCACGTCGGCCAGTGCCATCTGCGCGCGCACGCGTTCCTCCGCCGTTGGCCGCGGCGATGCCCGGCCAACTCATCGCCGGAGCGCAGCGGAGAAGCCTTGGCAAGCAGCTCCTTCAGGTTCATGGCAGCTCGCATTTTTACGCGTCGGTGAGTGCATAGCGCCGATTCCTCTTCGGGCGCCAGCACCAGCTTGTGCCGCGCATGCGCCGACGTAATAGACGATGCCGCAGCAGAAACCAGACCGCCGCGCCGATCACGCCCTTGTTGTAGTCCGGATTGCAGGAACAGCGTCGACCAGCGTGACCGCTGCGATCAGCGCCGCGACCGCCGCGCCCGCCGATTCCCATCGGGCTCACGTAGGGCCTCTCCATTCGCGGAAACCGCATGCGCAGCAGGATGAACGAGACCATCTGCAGGATATACGCGAGCACGGCGCCAAACACCGCCATGTTGAGCAGCACCGCGCCCACCGGGCTGCCCTGCGGCAGTCAAGTGAATCGCCAGCGCCGACGGCGTAACCCAGCGCCGACCCGGCCAGCAGCGCGCGATGCGGCGTCTTGCGCGTGCCGATGCGTCACCGAGAGCCAGCGTCGGGAAGTATCCCGCGCGCGAGAGCGAATAGATCTGGCGGCCATACGCGAAGATGATGGTGTGGAAGCTCGCGACCAGCCCGGTGCAGGCGACCAGCGCCAGCATGCGCGTTTCGAGGCCGCCGCCGAAGATGGTTTGGAACCCAGGAAACAGCGGCTCGCTGCGAAGTCGCCACTTTGGCCGCGCCCGGCGCGATCCCCGCGCTCAGGATCACGGTGAGAAACGAGCACGCGATCAGCGTGACCAGTCCATAGAGGATGCCGCGCGGCATGTCGCGCTCGCGGGTCGTGGCTCTCTTCGGCGGCCAGCGGCAGTTGCTCGATGCCCAGATACAGCCACAGCGCGAACGGCAGTTCCAGACGAAGCGCGGCCTCTGCCGACCCCGCGCGGAAAGTACGGCAGTGGCCCAGCGATGCGAAGATCGAAATGCGGAACAGCGCCCATCCAGAAGACCGCCAGCACCGCCAGCGCGACAAGGTGATCCAGCACCGAAACCTGGAACGACATCTCCACGCCCCAAATATTCAGCGCCACGAACACGCCGTAACACAGCAGCCACCACACCGGCTCCCACGCTGGCGGACGTGCCGAAGATGGCGCCCAGATATCCGCCGATGCCGACCACAATCACGGCGGGCGTGAGAATGTACTCCATGTTCTCGGCCAGGCCCGTAATGTAGCCGCCCCACGGCCCCATCGCGGTGCGCGCGAACGAGTACGCCCCGCCGGCATGCGGCAGCGCCGGCGACATCTCGGCGATGGAAAAGCACAGCCCGATGTACATCACGGTCATCACCACCAGCGGCGAGCAGCATGCCGCCGAAACCACCCGCCGTGAGACCGAAATTCCAGCCGAAGAAATCGCCCGAAATCACCGCGCCGACCGCCATCGCCCAGAGGTGCAGCACGCGCGCGTGACGGCGCAGTCGGCGCTTCGCCAGATAGGCGGCGTCGGCTGGGGTGTAACTAACCGACAACGCAGATTGTCCTAAAGATAGTTTGGCCGCTTGGACTCACTTGCATAGAATGGTTGCCGAATACTCGCATATTCATCACGCGACCTCCTCAGTGGCGCCGCTCCTCGTGAGCGGCGCTATTTTTAACACTCAATCACATTCACCGCCAGCCCTCCCAGTGATGTCTCTTTGTAGCGTGACTGCATGTCCACGCCGGTTTGATACATGGCGCGAATCACCTGGTCCAGCGAGACCTTGTGATCGCCTGTCTCCTCCAGAGCCATGCGCGCCGCATTGACCGCCTTCACCGCACCGAAGGCATTGCGCTCGATGCACGGAATCTGCACCAGTCCGCCGATGGGGTCGCACGTCATTCCCAGATTATGTTCCATGCCGATCTCGGCCGCGTGCTCCACCTGCGCATTGTCGCCGTCCAAAGCAGCTGCCAGCCCCGCCGCGGCCATGGAGCACGCCACGCCCACTTCGCCCTGGCATCCCACCTCGGCGCCAGAGATGGAGGCATTCTCCTTGTAGAGCACACCGATGGCGGCTGCCGCCAGAAAGTATCGCTCCAGCCCGGCATCGCTGCCTTGCATGAGGCGCATGTAGTAGTGCGCCACCGCCGGGATGATCCCGGCAGCTCCGTTGGTGGGCGCCGTCACCACTCGGCCACCCGCCGCATTCTCTTCGTTCACCGCCATGGCGAAAACGTTGAGCCAGTCCATGGAGGTGAGCGGACCATCCGGGCGCGCGGTAAGTTTCCGAAGCTGTGCCGGAGCACGCCGCCGCACGTTGAGTCCGCCGGGCAGAATGCCCTCCGTCTCCAGTCCGCGGAGAGTGCACTCCTGCATCACGCCCCAAATGCGCCGGATGCCCGCGTGGACTTCGGCTTCGCCGCGCCAGGCGAGTTCATTCTCCAACATCATCTGGTCAATGCGCAGGCCGTGACGCTCGCCTAGCGACAGCAGTTCGGCTCCGCTGCCGAATGGGTATGGCTGAGCGGCAACCGGCCCACTCGCGACCGCCTCGCCTTCCTCCACCACAAAGCCGCCACCGATGGAGTAGTAGACGCGGCTGTCCAGCACCTCGCCGCCAGTGCGGTATGCCGTGAATCGCATCCCGTTGGAATGCGCAGGCAGGACTTCGGCGGGATGAAAGAGGAAGTCCTGATCGAAGTGAAATGGGATGATGGGGCCGCCGGCGAGCGGCAATTGGCTTTGTTCCGTTATTTCGCAGGTGCGGGAATCGATGGCCGCCGGGTCCACCGTATCGGGCCGCTCGCCGCAGAGGCCCATCAGGACACCTCTAGGCGTGCCGTGCCCGCGGCCCGTAAGTGCCAGTGAACCCTAGAGTTCCACTCGTACCCTGGCTGCGGACGCGGCATCCAGCCCCTGCACGAAGCGGTACGCCGCGCGCATGGGGCCGACGGTATGGGAACTGGACGGGCCGATTCCAATTTTGAAGAGGTCGAAGAGGCTGGTCCGCATGGAAAGGTTCGCCCGGAGCGCCCGGACAATCCACCCATTGTCGCCTCACGACTGGGGGAAAACGCAACTACACGACGCAGTAATCTGCCGCGGAGCGTTCCGCTGCAGGCGTCACGGGAAGAGAAAACGGCTTACGCTCCTGATGAGCTAGTAACTCAATTTCTACAGGTTCACCGGTCTCTGCGACCCAACCCCCGTCGACGCGCCGATATTCGGCTGCATCGCCGCAATCCTCCAGCGCCACACGGATTGCATCGCCGCTCAGCGACAAAAGAATTCCTCGAAGAACAAAATGAGATCCAATCCGAATAGACAACATGTTCATGATCATGAACCCTTTATGGCTCAATGGGAAGGACTGCATGTACCACTTTTGAAGGTATTCCGTCTCATAACTTTCGTTATCAGTAAAAACCGCTGCTGGTCGGGGAAACAATACCCACAAATGCCCCCACGGCTACCCCCATGAGATCGAAAGGTCTCCCCCGTGCAAATATGGTCCAATTCGAACAGACATTTGCTCGCGCCACCCATCAACGGAAATCGCAGTTCCTGACCGGACAATGGATAAAGAATTGTTCCAGACCGCATTGAGGGTGTTGCAGCAGATCAACAAGCAACAACCGGTGTCCCCTGTCGATGCAGAAACGGTGCGGCATGCCGCGCCACCGGAATATGCCGATTTGGGCATCGATCAGATCGCGGTCGAGCTCATCCAGCGCTGGCTAAAGCGGAAACCAACCAGCCCTTCCTAAGCCAATGGCTTAGACCCACTTCCCTCAAATAGCACTCCTCGATGGCACTTTCCTCCACTCGATGCCGCATTCGACTTCACTCTCTTATTGGCGCAGCACGACAAACCGGGCCGTTGCGTAACCAAGAGCGGCGCCGAAGAACGAGTCGGAGAGAAAGTGGCTACTGGAAGTCAGCCTGGAGAACATGTCAACGGATGCGAGACCGTACGCCACAATGCGGACCCATTTGTGCTCTGGATACCGGCGCGCCACAACAGTTGCCACCGAAAAGGCCCAGCCGGTGTGTCCGGAAGGAAATCCGCCGTTGGAGTTAATAGGATTACCGCTGGTTTTGAACCAGGTATCGGAAAAATTTCCGTTGGGAGGGATGTTAACGGGCCGCTGACGGCGCAGGACGTCGCGGATGGCCTCGTCCAGAATATCGACATTGACCCAGGCCTCCAGCGCGAATATCCCAGTGTGCGCGAGATAGGTCCTATGGCTCAGGTAGCCGCCCCCCACCAGGCCGGCGGGAATCAACAGACTGGCTGCTGTAGTGCGATGTTCGGAGAGGGCGTCATTGAACCCGTCAAACGTGGAAGCATGTTGGCGAAAGTAGCGGCCTTCCAAAGCGTCTGCGCCCACCACGAGGCCGGCGGTAATGCCCAGAACAACCAGGACCGGAACCACGTGATGGCCCGTAGCCACCTTGGTTGGAAATGTCCAGATCTTCTTTTGATCGCTGAAGAAATTGCGGGCAAATTTCTTGGGATTGAGCGAAGCCTCGCGGTCCGGTTGCCGCGGCTGGGATTGAGGCAGCGCCGGTTGCACCATTGAAGGCGTCTGAGGTTGGGGCAGCACAGGCTGGTCGACCGCAGGTGACTGCGACTGGGCCTGAGGCGCCGACTGCTCAACGGTAGGCGCCTGGTCTTGGAACCTGGGGGCTTGTCTGGGCGGTTGATCTTGTCCCCATGAAGGAAAGGCGAGAAGCCAGAACAGGAGCAGGAATCTTTTCATAGCAGGTCCTCTGTTACCCTTAGCGAGTTCTGTTCTGAAGGGAGATGGCACATGAGCGGCCAAAGCATCAGTCCAAACTGTTATCGCGTGAACGCTTGATCTGGCTGGCCTTCCCGTGAAGCGACTTACATTCCAGGCCTTGCGGCGCTGCCCGGCGGCGTACGTTTGCGGTAAGTCCAAGTCACTCGGTGGCGCAATATTTGCCCAAATCTTTATGGAACTCCGGTGCATGTCGGCCGCACGGGGAATCGTAAGATAAGAACGGGCGTGTATGACTTCGCTGTTTGACGACCATCCCACAACGCCATCCCGCGAACCGCTGGAAGAGGGCGCCGTGCTTCTGCGCGGGTTCGCCTCCGTGGAAGCGCCAGAGCTTATCGAAGAAGTTCGGAAGATCGCCGAGGTCGCGCCATTCCGCAACCTGGTAACGCCCGGCGGATACACCATGTCGGTCGCGATGACCAATTGCGGCCGCGTCGGCTGGCTCTCCGACCGCACCGGCTATCGCTACGACCCTATCGATCCCGAAACCGGAAAGCCCTGGCCGCCCATCCCCGCGGACTTTCTCAACCTGGCTGTCCGCGCGGCCGCCGACGCGGGGTTCGCCGCCTACGATCCGGACGCCTGCCTGATCAACCGCTATGCCGCCGGCGCCAAACTCGGCCTGCATCAGGATCGTGATGAGAAGGATGCCTGGGCGCCCATCGTCTCGGTCTCGCTCGGCTTGCCCGCTGTGTTTCTGTGGGGCGGCCTGCGCCGTGTCGGTCCGGTGCGCCGCTTCCGGCTGGAGAGCGGCGACGTAGCGGTTTGGGGTGGTCCGGCCCGTTTCGTCTACCACGGCGTGGTGCCACTCAAAGCCGGGGAACATCCGCTTACCGGCGACGTCCGCATCAACTTAACCTTTCGAAAGGTGTTCTGAGAATGACGCGGACCGTTCTCATTTTCGCGGCGGCATTTCCGGCGCTTCTCCTGGCCCAGTTCGATCCGCAGGCGCTGCTGCAGCAGGCGCGTTCGAACATCGTCAAGAACATCGAGAACCTGCCGAAGTACACCTGCGTGCAGACAGTGCATCGCGTCCGCTTCGAACCGCAAGTCCCCGTGCATGAGAGTCGCTGCCGCGAGGTACCGGATGCCAGTTCGCTTCAGCTTCTGCGCGCATGGAGCGATCGATTCAAGCTCGACGTCACTGTGGCCGACGGGTCCGAGATTTTCTCGTGGGCGGGCGCCAGCGAATTTCAGTCCGCCGACGCGCAGCAGATTGTGGGCGGCGGCCTGACCGGCACGGGCGATTTCGGCCCGTTCCTGCTGGCCATCTTCGGCAGCAGCGGATCGGAGTATCAGTTTCTGCGGATGGAGCAGAACCAGGCCGTCTATCATTACCACGTGCCGGTATCGGCAAGCCATTACCAGATCAAGACCGGCTCGCGACCACAGGATCACGTTATCGTGCCCTACGAGGGCACATTCACCATCGACGCCGCCACAGCCGAACTCCGCAAGATGACGATCGTGGTTTCCCGCCTGCCACGCGAATCGGAAACCTGCCACGCCGAAACCACCATCGATTATCAGCGTGCACAGATTGGCGACTCGCGTCTGCCTTTGCCGCAGGCCACCACTCTCGAACTCTGGGACACCGACGGCATGCGCTACGAGAATCGAATTCAATACACCTCCTGCCGCGCTTTTCAAAGCGAGTCGGTATTTCGTCCCGAAACCGATGCGCCGGCCGCGAACGCCGCGTCCGCAACTGAGCCCTCCGCGGCAAAAGCAACATTGACCATTCCGCATGGCATCAGCGTGCGCATCGCCTTACGCAACAAAATCGATGGCGAAGGCGCGTTTGCCGGCGATGCCATCGAGGGGCAGTTGCTCCATGCCATCAAAGGCCGTGGCGGACAGATCGTCGTGCCCGAAGGCGCCGTGGTGCACGGGCGGATCGTTCGCCTGGAACAGCAGTTCATCCCCACGCATTACTTCGCCCTCGGTCTGAAATATCATTCGGTGACGGCGAATGGCAGCGAGATTCCGCTGACGCTGGAGTTCGTGAACCGGTCGTCTCAGGACAAGATTCTCAGCGGCGCCGCGGAAAGGCGCCAAGGAATCGGCGTGTTGATGATCCGCGGCGACCGGCTATCCGTCGCGCCCGGATTCGTCTCGGAGTGGAAGACTGTGGACTAACAAGCCCCAACGCGAGTGAGGGTTTATCCCTACACCGCCTTGCGCCTTCCTCCGGTCATCTGCGAAACTGACCTTTCATGCCCTTTCGCCTGCTGTGGCTGGTCCTCGTCCCGATTTCGCTTGTATCGCAGCCGGCCAACAACCTTCCCGCCAAGGAGACGCTCTTTTACAACATCGAGTGGCGGCTCTTCAGCGCGGGCAAGGCCAAGATCCAGTGGCTGCAGGAGGGGCGTCCCGGTTACCAGGTGAACCTGCACGTGGAATCCACCGGTTTTGTCTCCAAGCTCTTCAAGGTGGAAGACGACTACAGCGGCAACCTCAACGCCAACCTATGCAGCGAATCGCTGCAGATGACCACAAACGAAGGCAACCGCGCCCGCGAGACGAAGATCTCGTTCGATTCCGGCTCCAAACTCGCCAGCTACCTGGAGCGCGACCGCCTCAAGAACTCCGTGATTGCGCAGCACGAAATCGACGTGCCCCCGTGCGTTCACGACGTGGTGGGCGGGCTTTTCTTCATGCGCACACTCAACCTGGAACCGGGCCAAAGCGCCACTGTGCCAGTGAGCGACGGCAAAAAGAGCGTGATGGCCAAGGTGGAGGCGCAGGCTAAGGAAGACGTGAAGACGCCGGCGGGAACCTTTCACACCATCCGCTACGAAATCTACCTGTTCGACAACGTGCTCTATCGCCGGTCGGCGCACTTGAACGTTTGGATGACGGACGATCGCCGGCGCGTGCCGGTAGAAATTCGCGTGCGCATGACCTTCACTGTCGGCACTATTACGCTGCTGCTTGAGAAACAAGAGTAACGCGCGCCGGGCAGACTTTTTGCGAACTACATTCCCTGGTGGAACGTATAGGTATCTATGAACCTGTGGCACGACGTCCGTTATGGCGCGCGTATGCTGCGCAAGTCGCCGGGATTCACCATCACGGCGGTGCTCACTTTGGGCCTGGGAATCGGCGCCACCACTGCCGTCTATAGCGTGAGTGATGCGCTGCTTTGGAAGCCAATTCCGCTGCCGCGTCTGGAGACGCTGGTGGCCGTGCAGCAGCGGGTTCCGGGCGAGCCGAACAACTGGGAGAGCATCACACCCGCCGATCTGGACGACATCCGCCATGACATCACGTCGGTGGAATCCATCGCCGCCACGCAGCAGGGTATGGCCAACATTGTGGGTGAAGGCGGCGAACCGGAGCGCGCTATGCAGAGCCTGGTGGCCGCCAACTTCTTCGACGTGATGGGCGTTCAGCCAGCCATGGGGCGCAGCTTTCAGGCGGGTGAAGATCAACCCGGACGTGAACGCGAAGTGATTTTCAGCGATAAGCTCTGGCGCAACAAATTCGGCGCCGACGCCGCCATCATCGGCAAGAATATCCGGCTGGACGATGAAAATTACCAGGTGATCGGCGTGATGCCCGCCAGTTTCGACTACCCCATCGCCAGCGAATTATGGACTCCGCTGGCGCTGACTCCGGCGGTACGCGCTTCGCGCGGCAACCAGAGTCTGAGCACCGTGGCGCGCCTCAAGCCGGGACGCAGCATCGAACAGGTGAGTCAGGAACTGACCGGCATCAGTGCGCGCCTGCGGACCAGCTACCCCGATACCAATAAGAACCGCAGCTTCATGGTCTGGCCGCTGCACCGCACCATGGTGGATTCGGAAACCGAGCAGTATATAAAGATGCTGCTGGGCTCGGTGGTGTTTGTGCTGCTCATCGCGTGCGTCAACGTGGCGAACCTGCAGTTTGCCCGCGCCACCGGACGTCTGCGCGAAGTGGCGGTGCGCACCGCTCTGGGCGCCGGCCGGAGCCGCGTGATTGCGCAACTGGTCACAGAAAGCGTGCTGCTTTCGCTCACCGGCGCGCTCTTCGGCTTGGCGATCGCCAAATGGGGCATCGCCATGGTCCGCAATAATATGCCGCCAGAGATCCAACGCTACATCGTCGGCTGGCAGAACATGCAGTTGGACAGCCGCGCCCTGGTCTTCACTCTGCTGGCAGCAGTGGCGGCGGGGATCATCGCGGGGCTCGCGCCGGCATGGCAATGCTCCCGGCCCAATTTGACCGACACATTGAAGGAAGGCGGGCGCGGATCGTCGGTGGGCGGCGCGAAGCACCGCCTGCGCGGCATCCTGGTGGCGACCGAGATCGCACTAGCGGTCATACTGCTGGTGGGCGCCGGATTGATGGTGCGCGGTTTCCGCAGCATGATCGTAGCCGGCGAGCGGATGGAGCCATCCACCATTCTCTCCATGCGACTGGCGCTCACCAGCACCAAGTACAAGGAGCCGCACGAGATGTATAGCTTCTACCGGGCCGTGCTCGATCGCATCAACACGCTGCCCGGTGTGCGCTCGGCTGCACTGGTGACATCCATGCCGTATATGGGCCACTCCAGCGGGCGCGCCTTCACCATTGAAGGCCGACCTGTGGAGCAGGGCGATCTGCCCAGCGCCATGTATCAAGTGGCCAGCCCGTCGTACTTCAGCACCGTGCGCGTGCCGTTGCGCGCGGGCCGCCTGCTCGGGGAGAGCGATGGCCCGGACGCTCCCAAAGTAGCGCTGGTCAGCGAAGGCATGGCCAAGCGCTGGTGGAAGAACGAATCGCCGCTCGGTAAGCGCATTCGCGTTGGCGGTTTAAAGTCCACCGGCCCGTGGCTCACCATTGTGGGCGTTGTGGGCGACATGGTGCACGATCCTTACGACCGCGAACCGCGCCGCACCATGTACCTGCCCTTCCAGCAGGCGCCACAGCTTTGGTTGGATGTGGGAGTTCGCGCCGCGATCGACCCCATGCGACTGGGTCCGGCCGTCACGGCCGCCATCCGCTCGGTGGACCGCGAACAGCCGATCACCGACATGATGACCATGCAAAAAGCCATCCACAATCGCGCCATCGGGCTGAACTACATGGCTTGGATGATGGGCATTTTCGGCGTGGTGGCGCTGGTGCTCTCGGCCATCGGAGTGTACGGCGTCATGGCGTACCTGGTCTCTGAGCAGACCCACGAAATCGGCATCCGGATGGCGCTGGGCGCGCCTCGCGAATCGGTGCTGAAGATGGTGTTCCGCCGCGGCATGGTAACCATCGTGGTGGGTCTGGCGGTGGGGCTGCCCTTGGCTTACGCCTTCTCACGCCTGATGTCGTCCCTGATCTTTGGAGTCTCGGGCACCGACGTCGCGAGCTTCGTCGGAATCCCCGCTGCGCTGGTGGCGGCCGCCGCGCTCGCAATTTACGTTCCCGCGCGCCGTGCCATGAAGATCGACCCGATCATCGCCTTGCGCTACGAGTGAGTAGTTGGCGTCCACGTCCGGCAGTTCGACGGTCTCACCCTCCGGATCACCTTCGTACCACTCCCTCAGTTGCTCCACGCGCTCCGCGGCATCGCGGTAGTCATAGACCCGCACCCAACGATTCAGGGCGTGGGTAAATAGGCTGAAAAACGTTAGGGGCAATCTTGGGTGAACAGCTTCCAACAATCGCAGTGTCGGCCCTAGAACCACGTAGCCGGCGCTCTCCGGTTCCACCACCAGGTACATCTCGTTCCCGTCGGGTAGCTCTGCGACACCCGCTCCGCACCGGTCCAGATCGGACACCAACCCGACGCCCAAGAAGAGATCCTGATCGATCTCCGGACCACCGTGCGCCTCGATCCTATCTTTCAAGGTCTGCTCGATGAACCGGAACGGGGCTCTGCCAGTTCGGAACCACACGTCCGCCTGAGCGATACCGCTTGTGACAAGCGTTTTCGCCAGTCCGGCAGCGGTATTCAGCCCGCCGAAGAACTGATACTCCGTGGGAACTCCCCGCAGAGCCGGAATACTCCAGTGGCAGCCCGGCGCAATCAGACCATCGGAGGTAGCCACGCCGGAGGCGGCGTCAAGCAACTGCCCGGTCCTCTTCGATGCCCACTGTCCAGCGCCCGCGAGAGGATCACACTTGCGTTTTTCCAATCTGGACATTGCCTGTACCTCTCCAAAACTGTTTGTTGTGAAGCGTGGCGCCCTTGAGCAAGCAGTTCCAGTTCGGCCAGAGCTTCTTCTCCGCGGCATTTGTTTTCACGCCGGCTCTTCGCCTTCATCGCGGATGTTCTCCGATGCGCGAGAGCGGACGCAACTTGGCCTTTCCGGCGGTTGCACCGCTCCCTGCGTCTTTGCCTTTCAGCCCTTCGCGCGAATCGCGCGCTCGAACGTATACTTCATCGTGTCGCCAACGGCCTCCGGCCCGCTGATCGCCGCCGTGGCAATCTCCGGGTATTGCAAGGAGAGGATGCCTCTGACATCCTCTACGGTCATCCTACTGTCCGGGTCGGGCAGCCTAATTCCGAGGAACGAAAATTCACGGCGCATCGCTCTGGCCTGCATGGCTTACCTCCTCCTCTGTGTAGGATTTCAGAATTAATGACATTCGTGTGTCAGAATATGTGACACAAAATGCCAGAATTAATGACATCAAGGGCGACCGGGCATTGCCTGCGCAAGTCGCGTGACCTCAGGCTTTCCGTTTTGGTCGCTGTGCCTTTCTGAATCGGGCATACAAAGTCACCTCTTCGAGATCTCGATCATCAAGGTCGGCAGTTGCGCTGATAAGCGCGTTCGCTCGGGAAGCCGCTTGTGCCCCGGGAAAAAACACTGCTATCGGCACGCCAAAGAATCGGGCCAGCATCTCCAAGTCGGCAATCGACGGTTTGTAGGTGGCGGTTTCCCAGCGAGATACGGTGTTCGCCGTCGTTTTCACTGCGCGCGCCAAGTCCTCCTGGCTAATTCCTTTCCCTTTTAGAGTGGTCCTCAACTCCCGAATCTTGCCGCCGATCTGGTCGTAGATATCAGCCATAGCGCATCTATTGCTGTCCTTCCCAAGGATATTATCATCCTTTCTGTGTTGACATGGCGACTGATCCATGATATTTCCTTGTATAGGATACATAAGTCCTCATATAGGATAACGCAAAGGAGGGAGGTGCAAATGTTTTCGTTCGCTCCGAGACAGCAACGCCAGCGACTGATTGAGGGACCGCGTCGCAGCAAACTGACGTTTGCGGCTTCAGACGAATGCTCCGCCCCCATCAGCCTCGATAGGCTCCGGCGTGTGCGTGAGCCAGTGAGCCGGTCGAAATCGGGCGTGCAAGGCAAAGTAGCGGACGTTTTGGGCGGCCGGTCGCGGCACGCTGAGTCTCAAAATGAACTTAAGGCGTTCCAAGTCTTAATGGCCACGGCTCGTTCAGACGGGTGGCAAGAGCAACCGTTCTTCCTCGAATACCATCACGAAGGGACGAAGCATCGTTACACGCCGGACGTTCTGGTTGCCTGGGGTGAGCATCAGGAAACCGTGGAAATCAAGGAAGACGTCGAGGCCGATTTGCCCGAGAACCAAACACGCTTTGCCCTGATCCGGGAACTACTGGCGGAGCACGGGTTTAGCTTCAGGGTGTGGAAGAAATCGGAGATTTGCGCCGAACCCCGCATGGCCAATGTCGCCCGCATCCTGCGGTACCGCTCCGTGCAAGTGCCGTCCGCGGAGAACGAAGGAATCCGGCAAATGT
The DNA here is from genome assembly GCA_963815475.1 of uncultured Solibacteraceae bacterium. Lineage (GTDB taxonomy): Bacteria > Acidobacteriota > Terriglobia > Bryobacterales > Bryobacteraceae > Sulfopaludibacter. The sequence continues at coordinate 8,208,698 of CAWFHD010000003.1, forward strand.
TCTCCGTGACGCCAGAGTTACGACTGCGCGCGTTGTGCGAAACTCCGATGGCAGTTCAAAACGTGCTTCGACTTGTGCTCGATGGAAGACTACACATCGACTGGTGGGAACCACTTGGCCTCGGTTCCAGAATCAGTGCATCACCGATTGGTCGGCAGGTATGGCCATTTCCGCCGGCGGAGTTTCAGGAGGCCAGATGTCGCTGTATGCATTGAGGCCCGGGCATCATGTGAGGATCGGCGCAGCCGTGTTCTTGATTGTGCAGCGGCTCCCGGAAGGTGCTTGGCAGTTCCAAACTACCGCGACGGGCGAATGGCGTACCTTTGGTGAGAACGATCTCCTCGATCAGTTCGCTAACAACGACTTGTCGTTTGTCGTGGCAGTTGATGACTCCAAAAGCTCCGCGAGCAAGCTGTCTGAAAAGCTCACTCGAGACCTTTCTGCCTATCCTTCAGAACTGGTCGATCTGGCCAAGAACCGCATCCAGTATCTGAAGGAGATTGACCGGAAGCAGCCGATCTCGATCACGCGTACAACGATTGAGCCTCTCACCCGCGCGGTCGCAGACCGGATCAAGGACAACACGCCGCCGGGTTGGCGGACGGTCTGCCGCGACTATCGGAAATGGTTGGCTGCGGGTCGCGACATTCGGGCAATCATTCTGAGGCACGCCGAGCGGGGAAAAACAAACCCGTCCGCACGGCGTCGCATCCCACGTTCCATGGAGAGGTGAGATCGTGCTGGCCCGCCGCGCAGTGCGTGATTAGCGCATCGCGCCCCAAGACCGAAGGAAGTCTTTGGGCACGGACACATGTGCTGCGAAGCGCTCCACCCTGCTATTTGTGCCTCTCCTATCGATAACTTCGAAAGTCTATCAGCATGCAAAAACTCTCTGCGTTTGTTTTCAGTCTATGGTCGATCACCATAGTCGCGACGGGTCAGCAAACGGCCCCGCCGGTCGCAAGTGAACCTGCATCCGCCAGGCCCCAACCGGCTCTGCCGGGAGAACAACGCCTAGAACACTCCGGCAGCATCCATTGGGGATCTCTTATCCGCGAGTGGTGGCTTTGGATCGCAACGGAGCGACAGAACGGATCGTCAAGGAAGCCAAGACCCGGAATCAACTCAGCGGACCTTTTTTTCCGCGGCTGGTTCAACACCGTTTCTGTGTACCATTTCGACAACTGGGACGACGGCGGCAAATACATCACCTCCTATCTAGCACACCCGACACAGGGAGCCGTCGCGGAGGCCATATTCTGGCAGAACAACGACCATGTACGGTTTTCCGAGCAGGACTTCCGCAGCGCCGCTTACCGGAACGCTCTGCTGCAGTCCTTCGCATTCGCCACCATTGATGCGGTGCTATGGAAAATGGGACCCCTCAGTGAGTCCAGTATCGGCAATGTTGGGCTTCCTGTTCATTAGTGGGACCGGGACTGCAAGGCGATTCACATTCCCTGCGTGGACCGGACCGGCGTGAGCGATATGGTGATGAACGAGGTGGGAGGGACGACGATGACCATGGTAGAAATGCCGAAAGCTCCCGTTCAATGACCGAGGCCGGCTGCAATTTGACCACAACTAATATTGATTTGATAACGGGCATCGTCAACGAGACTTGCTACGGCGCGGCTTCGCTTCGTGTCGCCGCGCGCGTCTTAGTGAACAGATCCTGAAGGTCCCCGAGAACCGCCGCATCGCCTTTCGCCAACTCGGCCGTGATCTTGTCGCGCGGCCCGAGCAGATCCTCAAGGGCCTTGCGGCGGGTTGCCTCCCGCGACTGGCTCACAGCTTCGCGGAGCCGAATCAAAAATCGGCCGATTGAATCCGCGGCCAGGCCGTAGTTTTTCTGATTCGCCTGGAGGTAAGCCAGGCCGATCAAGTCACGAAGGTCGGCGCCGGCGAACGCTTCGCGGAATTGAAGCAATTCGGATTCCAAGCGGGACGCCTTCACGTACTGCGGAACGAAGCCAACGAGGAAGCAGTCCCCGGCGTTCCCGCGTGGCCGGGCATTTTCTCAGTCGATGGAAGCGGCGCCGGGCAGGGATATATTTTGAACAAGGATGGGACGCTCAATTCGCCGGGCAATCCGGCAGGTGCTGGAGACCTGATCACCATCTGCGCCACGGGTGTCGGGAGCATGACCTTTAACAACGGCTATGCGGTGACGAATTCGACGGTAAATGTATTTGTGGGTGGCTACTATGCGCTCGGAAGCGCCGCAGTGTTGGGGCCTGTGGCAGGACTTCCCGGCGATGTCTACCAGATCTCGGTGTACGTTCCCGCAGGCGCCAATCAGCAAAGCGTCGTGCTGCCACCGCAAGTCGCAGTGACGCTGATCGTCAACGGCTTCACCAGCCAGACAGGGCTGGCAGTGGCTGTGAAGGACTAAGCTGCCGGCAGCAGCGGCGAGTAAACCTTAACGCGGAACGGCTGCAGCAGAACGTCTTCCACGCGCCGCATGCGCGCGCAATCGGGGCATCCTTTGGAACACGAACCCGTGTGCATCAGAAGGTACTGCAATTGCTCCGACAAGATGGCGGATCGGCCGTCCTCGTTGGTATGGGTTACTTTAGGGGAATGCGCCTCGCTGGGCGCTGCACCATTATTCGAAACGAGATCGCTCATCTCAAAGCCTTCCTTACTGGGTACTGAGGCGGGCTCTTTTCGGGGTCCGTCTCACAACAACTACCATATCGGCCGGACTCGCAACTGGAGTACATGGATTTTCCCGAGATAGGGGTGGTACAGGGTTGTAGAACCCGGTAAGCACCCCATCCCCCGGCATTAGAGAGGTAACGCGCCCGAAACTACCGCGCGCTCAACCACGACGCATTCCGTCCCATTCCAAAGAAGAACCCCAGCCATTTCGGATTGCCGGTTCCGACAAAGAACCCGCCATTCAGCGGATCCATATCCTGGGCGTAGGCGCCATCATACCCCGGGTCGCCTGGATTCTTGGCGTACACCGCGCTGAACAGATTGTCGATCTCTGCCATAAGCGCCGAACTCGGAGCATAGCTATACCCCAGCGCCATCGCGCCCAGCACTTCAGGTGAGAGCTCGCGCGAGGCCACGTAGTCCGATGGATTGGCGTTCGAGTAGCAACTCGCGTCCGGAGACGGAAGGTTGCAGATTCCAAACCCGACTCCATACCACAGACCCCGGGATTGCGGTTCGCTGCCCGTAGTTCCCAGCCAGTTCGCCACATCCACCACGTAGCTCTTCGCCAGCGCCGCGGTGCTGGAATACTGCGGATCCATGCTCAGGGCATGATATGCCTGATTGAAGAAATGGCCGGTGATGCCCAGCATAAACGGCTGTACGCCAAACCCAACCCATTGCGTCCCGGGAGTTCCGGTGGAAGTGACCCATTGCCGGCCCACACAACTCGTCCCGCATGCATCCGAATACGAGCGGTCGAGCTGGATGTGCGTAGAGTCCACAAAAGTGGCACTGTAGTATCGGGCATCGCGAGTGGCGTTGTTCATGGGGTCCCCGATCGACAGAAACTCAGCCGGGAACCATGACGGATCCCAAGTCCCCCCCTGCATGGTTACAATATTCGAGCCCGGCGTCACCGTCACCGTGCCATTGACGATATTCATGCCCGCGAAGGTGCTCCAGACGGAGCTATACGATCCCGTAAACGCCTGCCACGATCCATCCGGCTGCCGCTGCTGCTTCCACGTGGTCAGTATCGAATTGTTCAGATCGCTGCGGCATGCCCTGGCGTGCACCGGATCGGGATCGGCCAGCGCGCACAGCGCCACGTACATCGCATTGTAGGCAGTCTCCCGCAGATCGCCGGTCAGTTTGTAGTTGACCGCCTGAATGTTCAAAGCGTATCGGTATCCCGTATCCACTTCCACGCGCAATCCCGGCCACATGAGACTCGTGCCAGGCGCTCCGGCGATGTTGTCCTGGTCGATGGCCCGGAGAAAGAGCCCGGTCATGGCTTCGTTCCTTGGCATAAGGGCCGCGCCGTCCTGCCCGCTGAAGGAGTTGCCCTGGTCGTGATACGGCATGGTCCACCAACGGTCCGCCAGCCAGCGCGCGTAATGCAGGTACGTGTCGATCCCGCTTCGGTAGTACAAGGTATAAAACGCCAGCGCGTTGTCGTAGTAGTTAATGTTGGTGGCAATCCCCACCCAGCTTCCCAGGTCGGCTTGCGTCCATTGCGCGTACTGCATACCGCTGGTGGTACCCGGCAGAGTGATCCACACGGGGGAGTAGACCAACTGCGGCGTGAAGGTTCCCTGCACGGTAAAGACTCGTCCGTTGTATGACAAATTAAGCGCGATATTCGGATTTGAGTTGACAGCGCAATCGGAAGCAATGGGATCGGTCACGCCATCGGCGCGCTTCAAGGCCACCACACCGAGTCCGTTCACATTGACCGTCGTCGGACCGCCGGTGCAACTTCGGCCCGGCCGCCAGATCAGCGCTGCACTGGGTGTATAAGCAAACCCCGGCGGTGCGTCCAGGTTATAAGCCGTAGCGCTCGCGCCATTGTCGTCGGAGTATTGCCAGCCCAGATCCATCACGGTATCGCTGACGCACTTTCCCACCGGCTCCATTCTGCGGCCGCTGCCGCCAATGAAACCGGGCTTCGGGTACCACATGACAATCATGCTGAGCTGCGGCACCGAGGTAAAACTCCCGCCCTGGCAGAAAGTGGAGCGGAACGTAGTGTTGACGCCGGTGATCCGGACACTGCCATAATTGGCGGTCACGGTCCCGTTCAGCGGCACGTTCCAGTTGTCCACGAAGTTGGTGATCGATTTTCCGTTTTCGTAGGTGCCTTGCATACCGCCGATCATGTCGGTCCACTGCTTCTGGACCACATCGAACCAGGGCCATCGCGAATTACTCTTGCCCCAACTGGTTAGCGGACCGAGAATCGAAGCCGTTCTGCGATCGGAGATGATGACGTTACCCAGGCTGTCCGTATTCACGGCGCCGTCGTGTACCGTGCAGGAGGTTCTGTTCCCGCTCGAATCGGTGACCGTCAACTGAAAATTGAGCGGTCCGGCGACGAAGCCCCGGATCATCGGAGTGGGGTTGGTGTTGCTTGACCACTGGAGGTATTGTGTCGGCGTGCCAGGTTCGGTGGAAGGGACGTAGGTCCACTGATATTTCAGCGTGGAACCGCCATCCAACGCGAACGACTGCGATCCGTCCAACTTGCCAGTAGTTCCCACAGCCCAGGATTGTGCCACGCCCGCGCTGCAAGCCGGCGCATAAGCGGGGCTGTTGACATAAGTCGGGTTGGGAGAGAATACGGTGGGGAGGTTGTTGTTGCCACTGGAGCTATTGGAACCATTGGAGCTACTGGCACTCCCGGCCACGATGCCGCCTCCGAACTCCCAGTCGGCCAGAACCGTTCCGGCGTTGGCGGTGCTGCCGTTTGGCGGTTTGGATCCAGCCGGAATGACGCCGGCGTACCAGCGGAAAAAGCTGAGATTCACATTCGCCGGCCCGAATATCACCTGCCCCGGAAGTGAGAGCGCTGGATAGGTGACCAGCGTCTCGACGGCCTCTGTGTAGCCGGTGCCATCGATATTCCATGCCTCTCCGATCAGTTGATGCGCGGTCAAGTCCCTGTGGTAGCGCAGCACAAAATCCTGACTGTAGGCTGTCGCCGAACTTGGCACGTAACTGCAGCCCGAGCCGTTATAGGCAATCGTCACGTTGTTTCCCGATACTGCAGTGATCTTCTGGTTCGCGTTCATTCCCGCGCATCCGTTGCCCGCAGCGTTGGCGATGACAATCGTGCTGTTCACCGACATCGTGAGCGGAAATGGGGTAGCTGCGAGAGTCAGCACCATGGGGTTCGTCCCGCTGGCCGAAGCGATGGCGATATTAGGCGGCGCGATGGCGACGGGCGCGCCGCCCGATGTTCCGTCGGCGCCCGAAAATACCGTAAACGGCGTCCAGCCATACATTGATGCGCACACTCGCACCTGCAGCGTCCACGCCCCGCCCGAGGGCAGTTGCGCCACAAACTGGCATCCGGAGGCCGGCATGCTCCAACTCGTGACGCGGTAGTCGAACCAATAGGATCCGAGAGTATTGAAAGATGCTGAATTCGGCACTTGAGCCCACCCAGTGGTATTATTCAGCGAAATAGACTGATTGCTTGCCATTACAATTGGCAGGGAAAACAGAAACAGAATTGAGGTATTAAATCGAACTTTCATTTTAACTTCCCACATTTATACGCATTGACGATGTCACTATAACTGCTTTAAATGCAGTGTAATGTCGGCAAATCCATGCCCGAATGACGTCGCGGCAAACAGAATTTCAGCCGACGGAGACTAGAGTCGCTCCGCCTGAAACGTTAGCTCTAATACTTATATTATTGAGAGGTATATCCCTAGTACGCTATCTTCAATTTAGGTATGAATCTGGTGCCGACCAAAGTTAGCGTTATCCATTCAAAATGAAGGCCAACATAACCCATTACGGCTCAGTAGAGTGTGTCGGATATTGGTGGAGGGAGCAGCCTAAAATAAAAAATAATCTAATTTAAATTAAATGAATTAATAATCTCTAAATTGGGGAAGTTAAATAGCAGAAATCAAATGTTTATTGATCTACTCGGCCCGATAAGCTCACGATTTTACGGATCTATGATGATCAGAATGACTATGGACAATTAATCCATCAATGACGACTGCAACGAGGCAAGGGTCTCATCGTCAGCGAGTCCAGTCTGTGGCAACGACTTCCGCTGCTGGTACGAAGTGAGGGCAGTTTGGGTGCGCTGTCCCAGGACACCATCCACCGCTCCAGGCTGAAAACCGGCAAATGTCAGGTAAACTTGCGCGGCCCGCACCTTCAAATCGGGAAGAGGGCCGGCCGAGAACTTCTCGAACGCCGAGGCCAACTTGACGTCATACTGATTCTCGGCGAAATTCGAACCGTTATAACCCTTTGCCAATGCAGTCCAGTTGTGAGACCGCAAGGGCTGGTCGAGACGGGTCGACTTGAGGAATGCCGCAAATGCCGCCAGTTGAGCGTCTTCCGCCGCGCACATTGTCGACACCATGGTTTCGACATCCGGGAATCCGGCTGCCGCGAAATTCTCGCCCATGATCTGCGCCATGCCCCACGAGGCGCTCTGCAGTGCGGCGGACCGATTCCTTCCGACAGCGTCGGCGAGGCGGTCGTACTGGTGGGTGCCCGAGGGGCCGTAGCCGCCCGATTGCGGATTGCTCACGTCGCAGATATCGAACTGCCGGTTGGTCAGCTTACTGAAGATGTGCCGTTCGAAGAGGATCGACGGCCGGCGGTCGGACAGGAAGCCGCACCCCTTCGTCTCCACCGTCAATACCGCCCACACCTCGGGAGCAGCTACGGATAAGCGATCCGACACCGCGGACATGCCGTTATCCGTCAGTGCCAGTGAGGTTCCTTTAAAATCCTGCGTCATCATCAACAGACTATATCAGTGTGTCGCGACGAAGGGTACCTAATTCTTTGATACTACACTCGGATTCTTGAGGAACTGGAATCTCATCGAGATTTCCGAGACACTAAGCTTAGAACGGACCGGCGCCCGTGGCAGCCGGAGCGTGCAGTTCGTAACCGGCAGGAGGCTCGCCATTGAGCAGGTAGCGCACGAAGTAATCCCACCGGCGGCGAACCATGTAAGGCTCGTTGCCGAAGCCGTGATTCCGATTGGGCAGCAGGATCAAGATCGAAATCCTTGTTCGCCTTGATCAGCTCATTCACCACCAGCAGAGTATTGTACGGCGGCACGTTGTTGTCCATCGTGCCGTGGGCCAGCAGTAGATGGCCCTTGAGATTCTTGGCGAAATTCTGGTTCGCCTGGCTATCGTAGTTAGTGCCCGTGCCCTTGTCCGTCAGAAGGCCCTGCCACTTCTCGGCCCAATCGTCCTCATAGTCGCGATTGTCGTGGTTACCCGCCTCCGAGATTCCCACTTTGAAGAAATCGGGATAGCGGAACATGGCATCGGCGGTAGCATAGCCACCACCGGAATGGCCGTAAATCCCGGCGCGATCGATGTCGATCCAGGGATAGCGCTTCGCCAGTTCCTTCATGCCGGCGACCTGATCGGGCAGTGTGTTGTCGCCCATGTCGCCGAAGTAAGCTTCGTGGAATTTCTTGGACCGCCACGGCGTGCCCATGCCGTCGATCTCCACGACGACAAAGCCCAACTCCGCCAGCGCCTGGGCGTCGCCGCGCGCCGCCGAGAAGCTGCGCGCAACCCACGCTGCCCGTCTGCGGACCCGGGTAGATGTGGTTGACGATGGGATACTTCTTCGACTGGTCCAGATTGGTCGGCTTGAACATCAACCCATAAAGGTCGGTCATGTCCGTCCCTGGCTTTCACCGTGAAAGGCGCAGGCGGCTTCCATCCGGCTGCCGTGAGTTTCGAAATATCAGCCTTCTCCAGCGTCGCGAGCAGCTTGCCATCCGCATCGCGCAGCTACCGCTACCGGCGGCACTACCGGCGTGGAGTAGTTGTCGGTAAAGAATCGCCCTGAAGGCGAAAGAGTCACGTCGTGATTGCGCGTCTTCCGGCGTCAGCAGCGGCAAATGCTTGCCGTCGAAGCCCACTCTGTAGAAGTGCGAGAAATACGGATCGCGGCCTTTCTCCTTGCCGACTCCCAGAAAGTACAGCATCGCGATTCTTCTCGTCCACGCGAAGCAACTGGGTAACGTTGCCCTCACCGGTCGTGATCTGATTTTTCAGCTTGCCGGTTTCCAGATCGTAGAGGTAGAGCTGGCCCCAGTTATCCCGCTCCGAGAACCAGATAATCTCGTCCGACGCCGGCAGATACTGCCAGTTGATCCGCCCATTGCCCGATTCGAAGAACGTCGGGACTTTCTCCTCCATCACTTCGCGGATCGCGCCGGTAGCGGCGTCGGCCACGCGCAGTTTCTCCTCCTTGTGATCGCGCGAGGTGGAAACGAATGCCAGGTGGCTGCCATCGGGGCTCCACTGCACGTCGCCCCACTCACGCCGCGGCAAGTCACGTCGTCGCACAACGAGGAGCGATGCTGGTCGGGCGGCATCTGCAATCGCACCACCTTGGCCGCATCTACGTCGATGATGACGCGCTCGATCATGGTGACCACGCGTCGCCGGGCAGAGGGTACTTCCACGCTTTCAGCACCGGGTGCCCCACTCGCGTATCCACCAGGTACATCTCGCCCACCTGCCGCTGATCCTGCTGGAACGTGGCGATCTTTTTCGAATCGGGCGACCATGCCACGATGGGGCGGTCGCTGGCCGTCCAGCCCGCATTGTCGGTGGCGTAGCCGTAATCCTTGATGCCATCCGTGGTGAGTTGCGTCTCCTTGCCGCCGGCAACTTCGCGCACCCAGAGGTTGAAGTCGCGAATGAAGGCCGCGCGCTTGCCGTCCGGCGACAGAGCCTCGTTTCGACCGCCCGCCGCGCCGCCGCCACGACCGCCCCTGCCTCCGCGTCCGCCGCCGCCCCCACCAGTCGCCGCGCCCGCAGCGCTGCATTGCGTGCCCTTGCGGTCGCACTGATAGCGCTGTCCGCCGGCGTTGAGCAACACCGATTGGCCATCCGCCGTGAAGTCGATCGTCTGGAATGGCAGGCGGCGGCCGTCGTATGTGCCGTTAGCGGCTTTCGACAACGCCATAGCCACCTTCATATGATCGAAGGCCGGCTCGCGCGTGCCGTGCGCCGGGTCCACCAGGATAAACTCGCTGCCATCGGCAGTCGTGACACGATACCAGAATCGCTCGTCGGGCAGCCAGATGGGTCGAATGCCCGAGCGGGTTACCAGTTGGGTGGTGTTGTAACCCATCATCTTCTCGGCGTGTGCGTAATCGGCAGCCGTAAATACGGGGTGCTGCTGCGCCGCCGCGGAGCACCAAAGCAGGGCAAGCCCAGTCAAAGTTCGCAAGTGCATTTACGCGGATGATGGCATCCGGCGGGGAGCGAAGTCAAGCGCGATCCATTTGCCTCGCGGCTATGGATGATAGATAATCTGATCCATTCATGCGCTATCTGCTCTGCAGCATCGCACTTGCCGCCTCCTTGAATGCACAGGATGGCGGCGGCCGGGGAGGCCGTGCCGGGACGCGGGAATTCCTGGGGCTGGGCGCGCCACCCGACGCTGCCGCGGCGGCTCGCGGTGAAAAACTGTATGCGCCCAATTGCGCCTTTTGCCACGGCGAGAAGGCCCGCGGCGCCGAGGGCCCGAACCTGGTGCGTTCTCCATTAGTGCTGCACGATGAGAAGGGTGAAACACTCGGACCGGCGATTACCAAGGGATTTCCGGATAAAGGGATGCCTGCCTTTGCCGCCTTTACTTCCGAGCAATTGTACGATATCTCCCAGTACTTGCACTTACAGGTGGAGTTAGTGGCCAATCGCGGCACATACAAACGCCTTAACGTGGTAACCGGCGATGCCAAGGTCGGTGAAGCCCGCTTTCGAGCCATTTGCGCCTCCTGCCATTCTGTCACCGGCGACCTGGCGCACATTGCCAGCCGCTTCGAACCCGACCAATTGCAGAGCCGGTTTATCTGGCCCGCGGGCCGCGGCGGCACTCGGCAGAAAGTGACCGTCACGCTGACCTCGGGCGAGACCGTCACCGGCACACTGAAGAAGATCGACGATTTCGATGTTTCGCTCAACGATGCCGCCGGGAACTACCGCTCCTGGCCGCGCCAACAGGTTCGCGTCACGCTGGAGGATCGCCTGAGTGGACATCGCAAACTACTTGAGCAGTATACAGACACCGAAATGCATAACCTCACGGCTTACCTGGTGACCTTGAAATGAGCCGCCGCGTCTGGCTCGCGATTGCCGTGGCCTTCTGCGCCGCGGCCCAGGGCGATTGGCCCACTTATAATGGCGATTACTCCGGCCGCCGCTTCAGCCCGCTGACGCAGATCAATTCGTCAAATATCGGCAGCCTCTCGCTGGCATGGTTCTACCGCATCGGTAACGTTGGACCGCAGCGCGGAGTGGGCAATCCAAACATCTCATCCACTCCCCTAATGGTGAATGGCATCCTCTACTTCACCATTCCCGACCACGCCTGGGCCATCGACGCGCGCACCGGAGAGGAGATCTGGCACTACGCGTGGCAAGACAAGGGCGGCCATCTGGTGGGAAATCGCGGACTCGGTATGTACGGTGACTGGCTTTATTTCATGACTCCCGATTGCTGGTTCGTCTCGCTCAATTCCAAGGATGGTAAGGAGCGGTGGCGGAAGAAAGTCGCAGATGAGAAACTCCAGTACTTCTGCACCATGAGCCCGCTGGTAGTAAAGAACCATGTGATGGTGGGAGTAGGTGGAGACGCCATGGACGTGCCGGGCTTCTTAGAATCGCGCGACCCCGAAACCGGCAATGTGCAGTGGCGCTGGAACACTACGCCACGCAAAGGCGAGCCCGGCGCCGAGACGTGGCCAAATCCGCAGGCAATGGAACACGGGGGCGGTATGCCTTGGCTGCCGGGGACTTACGACCCGGAGTTAAACCTCATTTATTGGGGAACGGGGAATCCTAATCCTGTCTTCGCGGGACAAGGCCGCAGGGGCGATAACCTGTGGACAGCCTCAATCGTCGCACTGAATGTCGATACCGGGAAATTGTCCTGGTACCACCAGCCATCACCGCATGATACCCACGATTGGGACAACGTAGAAACACCTATCCTCTTCGACGCGATGTTTCGGGGTAAATCCCGGAAGATGCTGGCGCAGGCAGCCCGGAACGGGGTATTCACGTTGTTGGATCGTGTTACCGGCGAGAGTCTGGTAACCAAAGCTTATGTGGGAGGGAATTGGATTAAGGCAATCGACAGCAAAGGCCAGCCGGTTCCCGATCCTGCCAAGGAACCGAAAGTCGATGGCTCCCTGATCGACACTCCGGGCGGCGGCGCCACCAATTGGCCGCCTCCCAGCTTCAATCCGGAAACCGGGCTGATCTACGTCAACGCCAAGCAGGGCTATAGCGTGACGTACCTCACGGATGATGACCCGGAGCCGCAGGGTTACGGCGGTGGCGGAGGCGGCGGCCTGTCAGAGCCCGTTCTGCTGGCTCTGGACTACCACACTGGCAACCTTGCCTGGAAGCACGCCTATGCCAGCGGCGGATTCGGTAATGCCTTCCCCGGCATACTTAGTACGGCCGGCAAACTTTTGTTCACCGGCGACCCAGGCGGCAATCTGCTCGCCTTCGATCCGGCGGACGGCCATGTTCTATGGCACTTCCGCGTTGGTCACATGGTGAGCAACGGGCCTTCGACTTATTTGCTCGACGGCAGCCAATATTTAGTTGCGGCTGCGGGCGATACTCTCTTCGCTTTCAAACTTATCCCTTGAAGGCGAAGGCTCCACGTAACCTGCCGGCACCTTCGGCTTATGGCCGAAAGATACACCTACACCATGGGTGTTTCATGGCGCCGGCGGGGCTCCCGAGTCGATTTTAGCCCTGTTGCGAAGCGGCCTTCTCAGCCCTGTAAGCAGCCCATCTCTTGCGTGTGGCATCCGCGATGCGCTTACGAGCCGCGGGACTAAGCACACGCTTAGGTGCAGTCTTCGGGGCGGCTTTCGACGCAGTAACCTTCTTACCGCCGTTCTTATGATATTCGGCCCAACGTTTACGCTGAGCCGCAGCAATGCGTGCCCGCGCAGAAGGACTCATTCCCCTGGATCTGTCGCCAGACCCAGCCGGCTCTTTAGGTGCTTGCCCCAATTGTTCTTGAATCTCCGCTATCTTGGCTGTGATCTCGTCTCTTTGGTGTAAATACCCGACTAAGGCAGCCTCTAGCAGGGCCTGATCAATTTTCATGCTACCACTCTAACACTTGACACCACTTATTGGCGAGCCAAAATTACGACGATCCACACTCAAAACGTACTTGGGAGGTTAGCCATCGTGTTGATTCCCAACATCTGAATTCGAGTTAAAATTCAAGGACACATTTTCAGAAATCAATTCGAATTTCAAATTTAGCAGGGTATTTTCAGAGATCTATTAAGAACGTTAACTTAGCGCAAGTGTAAATCGACCTACTTCGGTTTGCGAAAGCATGAAACAAGATGTTCCAACTTTAGGTTCAATACCGAACCACTAATCGGGTACTCATAAGACGCGCGTCGTTTGCTTCGCTGACTTGTCTATCTTCTCCACGGGATGGCGTGAGGAGGTTTGCCCGTGGATGGTTAGCGAGTCGGTGTCTCGCGGGAGAGCCGATCGCAGCCCGAGGCTTCACCGGACAGGATCTCAGGATGGGCATTCACAACAGGGACGGCGCTTCGGATGGCTTGCCTCTCCACCGCTGCAACCCGATTATGCCGAACCGAGGCCGGCGCAGTTGCCGAAGAACCGGCCGGACTCCACGTCCTCCCAACACTAATCCGGCAGGCCGCTTAGCGTCACTCCTATATAACGCGTTAAAATAAAAGTCGGGAATTCCCCAGCCGTTACGAGACCTCTACATGATTGTTGACGCCATTCTGGCAAAAGTTTTCGGCACCAAAACCGAGCGCGAGATCAAGAACATGCTGCCCACCGTGGCGGCCATCAATGAACTTGACGCCGCACATGCGCGAGCTCTCCGATATCGATCTCGCCGCTAAGACTATTGAATTCAAGGAGCGACTGGCCCAGGGCGCACCGCTCGACGACTTGCTGGTGGAAGCCTTCGCCGTAGTCCGCGAAGCCGGCCGGCGCGTCCTGAACATGCGCCACTTCGACGTTCAGTTGATCGGCGGCATGGTGCTGCACCACGGCAAAATCGCCGAAATGAAGACCGGCGAAGGCAAGACGCTCGTTGCCACCCTGCCCTGCTACCTGAATGCCCTGGTGGGCAAGGGCGTTCATGTCATCACGGTCAACGATTACCTGGCAAAGCGCGACTCCGAGTGGATGGGCCGCCTCTACAAATTCCTGGGGCTGACCGTGGGCGTGATTGTCCACGACCTGGACGACCAGGAGCGCAAAGATGCCTATGGCGCCGACATCACCTACGGCACCAACAACGAGTTCGGCTTCGACTACCTCCGCGACAACATGAAGTTCCGCATCGAAGATTGCGTGCAGCGCGAGCATCACTACGCCATCGTCGACGAAGTGGACTCCATCCTGATCGACGAAGCGCGCACTCCGCTGATCATTTCCGGCCCCAGCGAAGAATCCACCGACAAGTATTACAAGATCAACCGCATCATTCCCAAACTGGTCCGCGGCGAAGTCATCGAAGGCAAGGAACCCGGCGAGAAGTACACCACGGGCGACTACACCATCGACGAGAAGCATAAGAGCGCCGCGCTCACCGAAGAGGGCGTCCTCAAAGTGGAAAGACTGTTGGGCATCGGCAATCTGTACGACCCCAACAACATCGAATTCAATCACCACGTGCAGCAGGCGTTGCGCGCGCACGTGCTGTATCAGCGCGATCGCGAATACGTGGTCAAGGATGGCGACGAAGGCCCCGAAGTCATCATCGTGGACGAGTTCACCGGCCGCCTCATGCCGGGTCGCCGCTGGAGCGACGGTTTGCATCAGGCCGTGGAAGCCAAGGAAGGCGTCAAGATCCAGCGCGAGAATCAGACGCTCGCCACCATCACCTTCCAGAATTACTTCCGCATGTACAAGAAGCTCTCCGGCATGACCGGCACGGCGGAAACGGAAGCGGCCGAATTCCAGAAGACCTACAACATCGATGTCACCGTGGTGCCCACCAACCGCATCATGCATGCGCAAGGAATACCCCGACCTGGTCTATCGCACCGAGGACGAGAAGTTCCGCAACGCCGCCAAGGAAATCAAGAAGTACAACGAAACCGGGCAGCCGGTTCTGGTGGGCACCATCTCAGTCGAGAAGTCCGAAAGGTTATCGGCAATTCTCAAGAAGATGGGCGTGAAGCACGAGATCCTCAACGCCAAGAATCATGAGCGCGAAGCCTTCATCGTAGCGCAGGCCGGGCGCAAAGGCGCTGTTGTGGTCTCCACCAACATGGCCGGCCGCGGCACCGACATTCTGCTGGGCGGCAATCCGGAGTTCATGACGAAAGAAGCCGCCTTGAAGGAAAAGGTGGCGGAGCGCATCTCGCCCGAGGAAGCCAAGTTCGTTGCCGACGAGCACTTCTATTACTTCACTCACCTCGATCAGTTCTATCGCGTGCGCCGCGACAAATGGGACGAGTTGTACGCCCGTTTCAAAGCGGAGACCGACAAAGAGCACGACGAGGTAGTCGCGCTCGATGGCTTGCACATCGTGGCTACCGAACGCCACGAATCCCGCCGCATCGACAATCAGTTGCGAGGCCGCGCCGGCCGCCAGGGCGATCCCGGCAGTTCCCGTTTCTTCCTCTCGCTGCAGGATGACCTGCTGCGCATCTTCGGCGGCGAGCGCATGCAGAATCTGATGCTGCGCCTGGGCATGGAAGAGGACGTGCCAATCGAATCGAAGATGATCTCGAAGCGTATTCTCAAGGCCCAGGAAGCGGTGGAAGTGCAGAACTTCGAAGCCCGCAAACACCTGCTGGAATACGACGACGTGATGAACAAGCAGCGCCAGGCCGTCTACGGCATGCGCCGCAATCTGCTGGAAGGACTCGACCAGAAAGAGCGCGTCATGGAAATGGTGCGCGGCATCGTCGACCAGTTCGTAGAGATGCGCTGCCCCGACGATAAGCATGCCGATACGTGGGACACTTCGACGCTGCGCAACGATGTCCTGACCGCGTTCGGAGCCCGCATCGATCTCGCTGATTTTGGGCAACTCACTAAGAGCGAAATCTCCGACATGCTCTTCGAGCGCCTGCAGCGGAAGTACCAGGAGAAGGAAGACCTGGTGGGCCCCGACGTGATGCGGCAGACCGAGCGCATCGTCATGCTGCAGGTGATCGACAACCAGTGGAAGGACCACCTGCTGTCGATGGACGAACTCAAGCAGGGTATCGGCAATCGCGCGTACGGGCAGAAGGATCCGCTGGTCGAATACAAGAAGGAATCGTACGAACTGTTCACGGCCATGATGGACCGCATCGAGGATGAGACGGTCCGCTATCTCTTCTTCCTGCAGGTCAGCACCGGCGAACGTCCGCCGCTTCCCTTCCCCATGGACGAAGACGAGGAAGGTGGCGAGCAAGAACCGGAGGAGGTTAAGCCTGATCCGAACGAGCAGCAGCGCCAGGCCGCCAAGAGCCAGATGGAGGACTTCACGCGCAATATACAGCGCAAGAAGGAGAAGGAACTGAAAGACCTTCAATTCGTCGGCGGCGATGGCTCAACTTCCGCAGCGCCCGTAAACGGAGGCCAGAAGGTAGGCCGCAACGACCCATGCCCGTGTGGAAGCGGAAAGAAATACAAGAAGTGCCACGGCACTTAAACCGCTCGGCTAGTAGTCTAACCTATTACGACGGCAGCACTTCCACCGAATAACCGGTAGCACCGCGCAGCCAGCAGACAGCGATTGTTTCTCCGCTCTTCAACTGGACGCCCAACAGTTCAATGGACATTGCGGCGAGCCCTGTGTTGGTATAACACGCTCGTCCTGAGCGCCAGTCCCAGCAAAGCGGATGGACAGTGGCAAGAACTGCGAGCCAGATAGGCCGCGAATCGCTCCCGGACATAGCTTCACTGTAAGCCGATTGCATAGGAAGTGAAACACCGCATCCTGCGGGTATGTCGCGGGGAAATTGCCCTAGTTGCCCTTCAGGCGTACTAAGACGAATCGGGTCTGTAGTACCAAATCCCAGCCGCATGATGCACATTACTACACATCCCTAACGCAACGCCTTTCTGCTCGTAGATAATTACCTCTTTTTCTCTTGTAACCACTGCAAGAACATGACATACTTCAACCAAATTCCCAGCATTTGCTGTTGTTCGATAAACCGGCGATAATGGCCGGACTGCGAATGGATGCAGCTCGATGGAAGTCAACGCGAAGGCTACGTCGCCCGAAATGGCAATCCAGCAATGGGATTGCCGCCTGAAGCGCGCCAGCCAACGCACCCTTCGCCGGCCTGCTTCGAGCTACCTCTCTGCAGCACACCACGAAAGGACACTTCGCCGTGCCAACTCCTGAAACGCAAACAACTCCACCCCCCGGACTCAGCCGATGGTGGCGTGTAGTCGGTGGGCTCTCCATGAATCTGGCCCTCGGCGCCTTGTACGGCTGGAGCGTATTCGTAGCTCCGCTGGAGAAACAGTTCGGCTGGAAGCGAGCCGACACTTCCATGGTCTTCACCATCGCGGTGGTGGTGTTCGCGCTCAGCTTTGTGCTGGCCGGCCGTATTCAAGATAAGTTCGGCCCGTTCTACTGTTCGCTGACCGGCGGCATCCTGGTGAGCCTCGGCTTCTTTCTGTGCTCGTATACCACCAGCCTCACTTACCTGTTCGTCTGCTTCGGGGTGATTGGAGGACTGGGCAACGGCTTCGGCTACGCCACTCCGATTCCGGTAATGGCGAAATGGTTCCCCGATAAACGCGGGCTGGCAGTGGGACTCGCGGTGGGCGGCTACGGCGCCGGATCGGCCATCTTCGGACCGCTGGCGAGTTTAAAGCTGATTCCCGCCTACGGTCTGGCGGCCACCTTTCAGATTCTCGGTGTAATCTTCCTGGTGATGACCATGATCGGCGCGTTCCTCCTGAAGAATCCGCCGGCCGGGTACAAGCCCGCCGGTTGGAACTCTGTGGCCGCATCGGCCGCGTCCACGCGTGAGTATAGCCCCAGCGAAGTCCTTCGGAACCCTACGTTCTATCTCATGTGGGTCGGATATGCGCTCGGTTGCTCCGCCGGACTGATGGTGATCAGCCAGTTGGTGCCATTCGCCAAGAGCGTTGGGATCGCCGCCGCTGCTTTGACTACCATGACCCTGGTGGTCGGCGCGTTCGGCAATGCTTCGGGGCGCATTCTATCCGGCTGGATGTCCGATCGGTTGGGACGCATCAACGTCCTCCGCGCCATGCTCGCCATCTCCATGATCGCCATGCCCGCGCTCTATCTGGTGGGCAGCAATGTGGCGATGCTATATCTGGCGGTCTTCGTGGTTTACTGGTGCTACGGCACGCAGCTATCCGTCAACGGCGTTGCCACATCCGACTTTTGGGGCACCCGCAACGCCGGCATCAACTACGGCATGCTCTTCACGGCCTGGGGCGTGGCGGGCATTATCGGTCCGCGCATCGGCGGAGTCCTCTTCGACAAGTATCACAACTATGAGGCCGCGTTCTATACGGCCGGCGCTCTTGCCGGGGCGGCCCTGCTATGCGAACTGCTGGCAAGGCGGCCGGCGCCTCCAGTTCCCGTTGCGGACGCGGCACCGAGGCGAGTAACGGCGTAGTCGTCAACGAAGATTGAGCATTCTGTAGTCTGGGTGGTCTGTTGGAATGGGCCGGCCGGCCACGAAACTTCATGAAAAACTCGATGATCTTGGTGGGGTAGGCGCTTCCGTCTGGGTATCCATTTGACTCCGGTAACCACAATCTGTAGTATTTGAGGCTTGGAAGACTATCCGCGCGATTTGCCTGAATTTGAATCTCGGTTTTCCACGGACGAGGACTGCCGCAGGTACCTGCTTGACCTGCGTTGGCCGAATGGCTTCCGCTGTACCAAATGTGGCCGTGACAAAGCCTGGAGCCATCCGCGCGGATTGTTTGAGTGCGGGCAATGTGGCCACCAGACATCGCTGACGGCGGGCACTGTTTTCCAGGATACTCACAAGCCGTTGGTGCTGTGGTTCCGCGCCATGTGGTATGTGACCAGCCAGAAGAACGGAGCCAGCGCTTTGGGCTTGCAGAGGGCACTGGGTCTGCGCAGCTATCAGACTGCCTGGGTATGGCTGCATAAGCTGCGGCGCGCCATGGTGCGGCCAGACCGCGACCAACTCAGAGGAAGGATTGAGGTGGACGAGGCTTATGTGGGCGGCGAAGAAGAGAAGGTCCTCGGCCGACATTTGCAGAACAAGGCGCTAGTTGTGGTAGCTGCCCAAGCTGATGGCAAGAGAATCGGGCGGATTCGCCTGCGACACATTCCGGATAACACCTTCGGTTCGTTGCGTCCGTTTATTCGGGAGACGATTACGCCCGGCAGCACGGTGATCACTGACGGCCACAACGGATATGACGGCCTGGAGCAGTTCGATTTTCACCACGAGATCTACGTCATCGGTAGCCGGCGTAAGAACGCCAGCGACGCGCTGCCCCGGGTACACCTGGTCATTTCGATGCTCAAACGATGGTTACTGGGAACCCACCATGGGGCGGTTTCCATGATCCATCTGCCCTACTATCTGGACGAGTTCACTTTTCGATTTAATCGGCGAACCTCCAAGAGCCGCGGAAAGCTGTTCTATCGACTCATGCAACAGGCCGTGGCCACGCCTCCGACCACGTATCCGCAGATGGCGGCTCAGACTACGTTTCGTAAGGTATTGACCGGACGCAACCGGTAGAGGTTACCGGAGTCAAATGGATACCCAGACGCTTCCGCCTGCCAATCCGAGCGAAGCTCGGACCGGTGTTCGACCTTGACGTCTTGCCGTCTTGCCTATTGGAGTGAACGCTGACCGGGGCAGTGACCGAACCGAATTTGGTCCTCTCCCTGCCCCGAACATCGTTCAGAAACAGCCTATCGCAAGGAGCTGAATTTTCGACGGCAGACTGGCAGCATGAGCAAAAGGCCCAGCCCAATCAGCATTAGAGTTGCAGGTTCGGGGACTGCGCTAACCGTGATGTTGGCGGAGTACGATGCGGTCACCGATCCCGTCGTACCGAACGAGGCTAACACCTGCTGGTAAGACTGGCCGACAAACTGCGATGTGAAAATCCCGTTCCAAACGCTCTGGCCACCGTTCGTAATACCACTGAATGTCCAGGTCGCGGACGATCCCGTCACCGTTCCATTCACACTATTGTTCTGGAACGTGATTGGCGAGCCACCGGGGATAGCTGGTGTGCATGTTTGAGGGGGAGTAGTGCCGTTGGCCGGCACACCACACCCTGCCGCTCCACCGTTCCCCATGGCGACGAAGTTGATCAGCAGGGCAGGCACCCCAGGCGCGACGGTAAAGTCGATGAAATCCTGCGGCGGGAAAACGGATCCTACCGGCTCGGTTGAATTGTTGAGATCGTGAATGGTATTCGTCCCATCCTCAGTTGCATACGCCCCCGTGCCGAGCGAGAGTGTGAACACATCGGCGGGACTGCCACTGACACCTGCCCAATTAAATGCGGTCGGTGTGGCCGTGACAATTCCATTCATTTGGAACGTTCCAGATATGGGAGCAGCTATTGCAGCGCTAGCGCAGAACAATAGAGCCGTTAAAAGTGGCGCTTTACACTTCATCCATTAGCCTCCGAGGTCATCTTTGAAGGAGCCAGAAGACCTACCGAACGTTATTCTGCCCGACGCTAACCAAGGTTGTCTGTCTATGACATCACCGAACGAAGGAGCTCAGAAGGGAGCTGTGATGCAGAACTCATTACGGGGCAATTTGCAGGAGAAATCGTACATTACTCTGGCGTCAATAGGTAACTGGAGATACAAAGCAGGGGGATTTAAGTGGTGTCCAACTAGCGCAGCGCGCATGAATACGGTCGGGGCCGCCTGATCAAAATCTCCTAGTCCGTACTAAGTGTCTATGGTACTTTTCGCGCGCGACGATGACCGTGGCAGAACGTTGTAAGCAGCGACACAGAAACCGACTTTAACCGCGCTTGCCGTTAAGCCACCGCGCCTTCAGCGAAGCACAAAGCATTGTCCGCCGTCACTCCATTCCGCATGTTTGGAATAGGCGCAGGCCGGCCGGACCAAATGACCGAGGCAGTGGTAAGGTGTGAGCTTAACTCCTGGATCCAATCCATGAATTTGCCGTTGGCGCGCCGCGAGTCGAACGTCAGCATTTCCATGAGACAACCGTATTGCGGTTCGTAGTAGGGAGGAACCTGCGTGTCTCCCGCCCATAGGCTGGCGAGTCCAATTTTCCGCAGAATTCCGGCTGAGCCATGCCGCACCGTGGCCGTCGCTAAGCCTTTGCAGCCCCCCAGCAACTGAAGCAGCCCATAAGTGGACAATACGATGCGCAAGGCTTCCAAACTGCCCCGACGGCTCTTGGAAACTGCCCAGCCACCCACCTCTCCGAATCGAACCCGTTCTTCACGAGCGCGCGCCATCTCGTCTTCCACCGCCCGCCGAACTTTGGCGCCAAGCGACGGGCTTGTCGCAAGAGCTGCTTTGTGAAGCCACAGGTCTTCAAACCGGCAGTCCGTGCTCTCCTCCAGGAACCTGAGGCATCCACCAATTTCGCCGTTCTTCTCGATGCTCATCACGTGCCAGCTTCGCTGGTCAATCGGAAGCACATGGCGGCCGTCGGCGGCCAATTCAGCCCTCGTGATGGCGCCATCTTCCAAATAGATTTGACCGCGGAAGTTTTGGATCTGAGCCAGGATCGACTGATATGCCGTGGCGCTCGAAATGACATTCCGAAACTGCTGGGGAACGCGGCTTCCGGCCGGCGGAAGGATGAGGATTTCGCTTGAATCCGGTCCAGACACACGAGTAACGATAGATTTCACGGCGCACACTGTCCCTTCAGATAAAATTGGTTTCCCGAATCGTGCGCGTGAACGGATGCCGGAGCCGGAGCTAGAGGAAACCTACGCACGCCATCCAAACGTGCGTGATGGCACATCTTAACAAGTGGTACCTTCCGCCCAAGCGCTCTCTTTGGCTAGGTCGGGTGGCACTGAAGAACGATATATAACTAAACGGAAGCTGCAACTTTGGCAATCGAGGCTCCAAACTCTTAAGTAAGCGATTTGAGCACGCTATCTTGGGCAGTGTGTAATTTTTGTAACGTCGTCGGATGGCAGGTAGTAAAATTTTTCACAGCTACGACTGGTGTGGGGCGCATATTTACCCGGTCGTCGGCTGGAACGCAATATGCTGGTGATCTCACGGCGTAGACTGTCGACAAATGAATATAACGGCTGATCGCATCACATCTGCACTGCACGAGTGGACCGAGGTGCTGACACCGGAGCACGTGCTAACGGGCGACCGTATCGCACCCTATCTGGTTAACTGTCTTAGTCTTACGCGGACAGTCTCCGCCGTGCTGCGACCGGACAGCGAGGCTTCCGTTCAATCGATCGTCCAGATCGCGGTCCGCCATGGTATTCGCTTGTATACCTTCTCCACCGGTCATAACTGGGGATACGGCACGTCTTTGCCTGTTGCCGAGACGAGCGTTCTGGTGGATCTTTCGCGGATGAATCGTATCCTGGAAATGGATGCGGACCTTGGCCTGCTGACGGTGGAACCGGGCGTGACCCAGGGCCAACTGCACCGCTACCTTCGCGAATCCCAGCTCGATTTTTTTGTTCCCACTACCGGCGCCGGGCCCACCGCGAGCCTTCTGGGAAACGCACTAGAGCGGGGGTTCGGGATCACACCTGAAGAGGATCATTTCGGTGCCGTGCGCTCGCTGCGGGCGGTGCTGCCCGATGGGACCATCTACCAATCCCCATTGGCGAGTCTGGGCATGCCCTCTTCTCAAAGCGTGTGGAAATGGGGTATCGGTCCTTACCTGGACGGAATCTTCGCGCAAGGGAATTACGGAATCGTTACGTCTATGACGCTGGCGATGCGCCGGCGTCCGGAACACATTGAAGTCTATGTGTTCTCGCTGCGCGATCCGGAGGGATTACCTCAATTGATGGCTCAGTGCCGGGAAATCCTGTCGAAAATGTGCGGCGTGGCCGGCGGCATCAAGATTATGAACCACGCCCAATTCCAATTGACGCTGGATACGAAAGAACTCGGCATGGGTCTATCCTCGAAATTCGCGTGGGTCGGCTTCGGCGTAATGCACAGCCCGGCCGGGATGGTGGGTTCGGCGCGAGCCGCCCTGAAAAGCATCCTGAAGCCGCATGTCTCCCAGATCATCTTTCTGAACGATGCACGGGTACGACGCTTCGCCGCCCTGGCGCGGATCGTTCCCGGCCAACTGGGCAAGAAAATCGCGCGCCAGGTGCAGCAAGGGCGCGACGTCTTGCAAATCGTCCGCGGCGTGCCGCGGGCACTCGAATTGCGGCTCGTATACCATCACGTCCCTATTCCACCGGGCGGACTGAAAGATCCGGTGAAAGAAGGCGTCGGCGTGATCTGGTACGCGCCTATTATTCCGTTAAAGTCAGAGATTGTGCGTGCGGTGGTGGAGGCCATTCAGTCCGGTCTGCGCAAGTATGGATTTCCCGAAGCCGTCTCGTTGACCACGGTTAATGAGCGCTGCGCCATGGGGGTGATCCCGATCATCTACGATCGCCCTGCCGACAAAGACCGGGCTCACGAGTGCTTTCAGTTTCTCCTGGAAAGCGGGAGGCAAGCCGGCTGTTTTCCGTATCGGCTCAACATTGCGGCTATGGAAGCGCTACCGAAAGAGGGAGGGTCTTTTTGGCGCCTGGCTAGCGCAATCAAGACCGCAATTGACCCCGGGCAGATATTATCGGCGGGCCGGTACGGCATCTGACGATCGACGACAGTTTCGCGGGTTGATAAGCGCCAAACCGTTCTCGCTAACCGAGGTTATTATTTCCCGTACATCGTCCTCCAGCTACAGTTAACCCACAACCAGAGTCTATTGTGGAGTGGGAGCTGTGGTGACCTGCCAAGTGCCTTTAAGCGCCACATTGGCGCTTCGGTAGGTGGAGGCCCATGGCTCCCAATCGAGCATTCAACCCCGCCAACTCCGACCGCTTCCAGCTATTGACACACTCGTTAACATTCCTTAACCAACAACCCAAAACAAAACTTCTAGCGCTGCACCAGGGTTGTAGAATCAACTAGTCATGCGCTGTCTGCCTTGGAAACTGATCGCGATTTCGACCGCATCCTGTGCCTTGGCGCACGCCGCGGACAAGCCCAGCCCCGCGGATATCGAGTTCTTCGAGACCAAGGTTCGCCCGGTCCTCACCAAGAACTGCTATGGGTGCCACAACAGCGATATCAAATCGCCCATGGGCGGCCTCTTCCTCGATTCCAAGAACGGTATCCGCACTGGCGGCAAATCCGGTCCCGCGATCGTCCCCGGCAACCCCGATGCCAGCCCGCTGATCCGAGCCGTCCGCTACCAGGGACCCAAAATGCCGCCCTCGGGTCAGTTGAGCGAAGCCACCATTGCCGACCTGGAAAAGTGGGTCGCCATGGGCGCTCCCGACCCTCGCGAAGCCACCGCCGCCCCTACAGCTTCCACTATCGACATCGAAAAAGGCCGCATGTATTGGGCGTTCCAAGCACCATTGAAAGCCGCGCCTCCCAAAGTGAAGCTCGGCAAGTGGCCCACCGATCCCGTCGATCGCTTCGTGCTGGCGCGCATGGAGAAGGAAAACCTCACGCCCGTCGTTGACGCCGACCGCGCCACCTGGATTCGCCGCGTCACACTCGACCTCACCGGCCTTCCGCCCACCCCCGAAGAGATCGACGCATTCCTGACCGACCGCTCTAAGGATGCCTATGCCAAAGTCGCAGATCGTCTGCTGGCATCTCCCCGCTTCGGCGAGCGCTGGGGCCGCCACTGGCTCGATGTCGCTCGCTACGCCGATACCGTCGGCCGCGGCCGCAACTACCCGTTCCCGTTCGCCTGGCGCTATCGCGATTGGGTGATCGACGCCTTCAACCACGACGTGCCCTACGATCAGTTCGTGCGCGATCAGGTCGCGGGCGATTTGCTGCCTTTTACTTCCGCGCAACAGCACAACCGGCAGTTGATCGCTACCGGCTTTTTGGCGCTGGGCTCGCTCGACCTGGTGGAGCAGAACCCCGCCGTGTTCATGATGGACGCCGTCGACGAGCAGATCAATGCCACCTCGCGTGCCTTCATGGGGGTGACGGTCGGCTGCGCGCGCTGCCACGATCACAAGTTCGACCCCATTCCAACCACCGACTACTATGCCTTGGCGGGCATCTTCAAAAGCACTGTGATGCTCTCCGGCCTGCAACGCCGTCCTCGCGACCAGGCCAGCTATTTCAGCACCACCCTGCTAGCCAAGCTGACCCATGGGCCCGATGAGACCGTGCCCGAATTCCTGCCCGACCCCAAGGAACGCGCCGAATACGACAAGCTGCAAGCACAGATCGCCGACCTCAACCAGAATCCGCGGCGGGCGCTGGCCAAGCTGGGTATCACTCCCCAGCAGGGCGGCGCGAATCAGATGCAGGCCAACCAGAAGGTGCGCCAGACCGCGAACCAACTCCTGGCTCAACTCGAGCGCTTCGCGCTGCCTGCAGACCTCGCGATGGCAGTCCGTGACGGCGCGAATCCCGCCGATTGCGAAGTCTACATCAAGGGTGAAGTAAAGGATCTCGGCCCCACGGTGCCCCGCGGATTTCCGCAAGTGATGTCCGCGCCTGGCGAGCTCGCCAAGATCGATTCTGCCGGGAGCGGCCGCCTCGAACTCGCGAAGTGGCTGACGCGCCGCGACAATCCCACCACCGCGCGTGTCGCGGTCAATCGCATCTGGCAGCACCTCTTTGGACGCGGCATCGTGCCGTCCGTCGATAACTTCGGTCTCATGGGCGAGAAGCCTTCCAACCAGCCGCTGCTCGACTATCTGGCGGTGCGCTATATGGAGCAGGGCTGGTCCACGAAGAAGCTGATTCGCGAACTGGTGCTGAGCCACACCTACCGGCTGAGCACTGCCATCTCGCCGCGCGACGAAAAGGTCGATCCGGGCAACGTGTACCTGTGGCGCGCCAATCGCGAGCGGCTCGAAGTGGAGCCCATCCGCGACTCTCTGCTGATGATCGCGGGCAACCTCGACCTGAACCCGCCCGCCGTCTCTCCGGCCATGAACCTGCGCCGCAGCGCGGTGGTTGGCGGCGGACGCGGCGGCGTGCAGCAGGATTACGCCGACACCATGCGCAATCGCACGGTGTACGTTCCCGTTGTGCGTAATTTCCTGCCGCCCATGTTCGAGACCTTCGACTTCCCCGAACCCAGCGAAACCAAAGGCGTCCGCGAAGTCACCACCGTGCCCACGCAGGCTCTGTTCATGATGAACAGTCGTTTCGTGATCGAGCAGGCCCGCCAGGCAGCGGCGCATCTGCTGAGCGCCAACTACGCCACGCCGCAGGATCGAATCACTCGCGCGTATCGCGAGGTGCTGGGACGGGTTCCCACTGCTGCTGAAATCGATCGCGCCATGATCTTCATTCATGGGGCGCAGGAAGAAGCGGAAGCGCAGCCAGTGGAAAACACGCCGCCGGCTCGCCGCCAACAAGGCGGAGCTCGCGCCGGACGCGGTGGACGCGGACCGGTGGAAGCGCCGCTGGCGAAGATTACGCCCGAAGCATCCGCCTGGGAGCACCTCTATCAGGCGCTGTTCGCCAGCGCGGAATTCCGTTATCGCAGTTGAAGTTGGAGATGCCCATGAATCGCCGTCAAATGTTGCAATCGCTCTCGTGCGGATTTGGCTTCCTGGCCCTCCGCAACCTGGCTGCGTCGGAGCCCACGGTGAATACCAACCCGCTCGCTCCTAAGCTGCCCATGTTTCCTGCCCGAGCCAAGCGCGTGATCTTTATGTACATGCAGGGCGCGCCCAGCCAGTACGAAACCTTCGATTACAATCCCGACCTCACTACTACCTCCGGCAAATCCAGAAACCTGATGGCGCCCGCATTCCAGTTCACCAAGTCTGGCGCCAGCGGTCTGCCCATCTCCGACATCTTCCCCAATCTGCAGAAATGCGCCGACGATCTCTGCCTGATGAATGGCATGACTACCGACAGCCCGGCCCATCCCACCGCCACCATCGAACTGCACACCGGTAGCGCCACCTTCGTGCGCCCGTCGATGGGCTCCTGGGTGGTCTACGGCCTCGGCACCGAGAATCAGGATCTGCCCGGCTTCATCACCATCAATCCGGCCGGCCAGGGCGGCGCGCAGAATTTCGGCTCGGCCTTTCTGCCCGCGTCCTACCAGGGAACGCCCTACCTGACGCGTGCCGGCAAGCTTCCCAACATCGCCAACCCTGAGATGAAGGGCCCGTCGCAGCGCAAGCAGATCGACCTGATTCAATCGCTCAATCAGGACTACCTGCATCAGGCGAAGGCCGATGCCGAGCTCGAAGGCGTGATCGAATCCTACGAAATGGCGTTCCGCATGCAGACCGCCGCGCCCGGCATCCTCGATCTGACAGGTGAGAGCGAAACCACGCAACAGGCCTACGGCCTCAACGACAACACTACTCGCGAATTCGGCACGCAGTGTCTATTGGCTCGGCGTCTCGCCGAGAGCGGCGTGCGCTTCGTTGAGATCTCGAACAACGGCTGGGACACGCACAACAATCTGCGCCAGCGCATGCAGCAGAATGCGCGCCAGATCGATCAGCCCATCGCCGCACTCATCGCCGACCTGAAGCAGCGCGGACTTTTGCAGGACACGCTCCTCCTCTGGGGTGGCGAGTTCGGCCGCACCACTAACGGCCAGGGCAACGATGGTCGCAACCACAATAGCCGCGGCTATACGATGTGGGCCGCCGGCGGCGGAGTTAAGGGCGGCTTCCGCTACGGCGCCACCGACCCTGTGACCGGCGCGGCCATTGAGGGCAAAATGCACCTGCACGACCTGCACGCCACCGTGCTCCACCTGCTCGGCCTGGACCACACCAAGTTGACCTATCCCTACGGCGGAAGAAATTTCCGTCTCACCGAAGTCTACGGCAACGTGGTGCAGAACATCCTGGCATAATCTCGCTCCCGCTCCGAGCTACAATGCCGTAACGGAGGCTCTATGTTTACCGCCACGGCAGACCTGATTCTTCCCAGCACCACCACCGGATCGTTCCCGCGGCCGCGCTGGTTCGATGTCAGCTTGTGGGGCCGTCCGCTCGATACCTGCATGCTCGACGTCCGCTTCCGCGAGAAGTTTCAAGACGCCATGGCGGTGATGATTGGCGACCAGGAACGCGCCGGCCTCGACGTGCTCACCCACGGCGACCTCCACGTGGATGAAGACCTCGCGGGCCGTGCCTGGCACCATTACCCCTTACAGCGGTGGATCGGTTTCGAGGGCGATTACCTGCAGCCCGAAGAGACCACCGCGCCCTGGCTCCACTATCCGCCCGGCACACTCCTCAACGAGATTTACACCGGCTGGCGCTGGCCTCACGTGGTCGACAAGATCGCGCACCGCCCCCTCGACTATCCCAAGATCTGGCGCATCGCTCAGGGCAAGACGCGCAAACCCGTTAAATTCGGCACCTGCTGCTCGCAGGTAATGGCGCTCTTCCTGGACATTCATACCCCCAAGTACACCGACAAGCGACAGGTGATCTGGGATATGGCGGAGGCGATGAATAAGGAACTGCTCGCCTTGCGCGACGCCGGTTGCCGCTGCATCCAGATCGAGGAGCCTACCTTCCACTTCATGGCCAACACCTACGGCAAAGATCACGCCGAAGTGAAATTCATGATCGACGCCTTCAACCGCGAAGTGCAAGGGCTGGACGACGTCGAACTCTGGATTCACACCTGTTGGGGCAACCCCAACATGCAGCGCGTCATGGAGGACACAAGCTACGCCAACTCCATCGAGATCTATCTGGAACGCTGCCGCGGCGATGTGTGGACTCTCGAAATGAAAGATCGCCATCAGCAGGATCTCGATCTCTTCGCGCCCTTCAAGAACGACCTCAAGAAAAAGATCGCCATCGGCGCCGTAAGCCATCGCGCGCTGCAGGCCGACCGCCCGGAAGATGTGGCCGTCGAGATTCGCAAGGCCCTGAAATACATCCCGGCCGATCGGCTTATCGTCTCCAGTGACTGCGGCTTCGGCCGCCAGGGCTGCAATCGCGAGATCGCATTCTACAAAGCCAGCGCCATCGCGCAGGGCTGCAACATCGTGCGCAAGGAACTCGGCCTTCCCGAAAACTACGTGCCTGCCGCCGACCCCAAGCTGCAAATCGACGTAGTGCCGGGGCGTTAGCGCGCACTCAACCATCAGCACATAAACCATCAGGACTATTGCGTACAGGACCTAGGTACCGTTAGACTCTTTCCGTACAGTTTCACCTTGGCGAACCCGCGATGGGTTAAATTTTCAGAGAGTTGTCCTTTCATGACCTTTAGATTTCCATCCAAGGCCCTGATCTTCTTGGCCGCTGCGCTTTCGCTCTTCGGCCAGGGACATGATTCATACAATGGCCACGATTGCGTCGCCAATCAAGTGATCCTCCGGTTGAACTCCGCCACCACCGCCGTTCTGCAACAACTGAAACTTCTGGGTAATGCAGATAGCCTTCGAGCCCTCGACAACCCGCTCGGCATCTATCTGCTTCACTCCCCCAGCGGCGCCGTCGCCGCGCTGCTGGCTATCCTCAAAGCCCACCCCGCCGTAGCCTACGCTGAACCGAATTACTACGTCAAAACCACCAATACGCCCAACGATCCGAACTTCTCCCTGCAGTGGTCATTCCTGAACACCGCCACGCCGGGCGCCGATATAAGCGCCACCCTCGCCTGGGACATCTCCACCGGCTCCACAGCCAACGTGGTAGGCGTAGTAGATACCGGGATCGACTACACCCATCCCGACCTCGCGGCTAACGTCTGGGCTGCTCCCGCCTCATTCACCGTTAACCTCAGTTGGGGATCGCTCACCTGTCCGGCAGGCTCGCACGGGTATAACGCCATCACCCATTCCTGCGATCCCAGGGACGATAACCAGCACGGCACGCACGTTTCCGGTACCATCGGCGCCGTCGGCAACAACAGCATCGGCGTGGCCGGAGTGAACTGGAGCACGCGAATCATGGCGCTCAAGTTTCTGGACAATACTGGCAACGGCACTACAGCAGACGCCATCGACGCCATCGAGTTCGCCATTCAGGCGAAGTCCACTTTCGGCGCCAACGCCAATGTGCGCGTGCTCTCCAACAGTTGGGGCGGCTCTGGGTTTTCTCAGTCGCTGCTCGACGAGGTCAACAAGGCGAACACCAACGACATGCTGTTCGTGGTCGCCGCCGGCAACAGTTCCCAGAACACCGACACCATCCCCTCATATCCGGCCGCCTTCATTGCGCCGAATCTCATCTCCGTAGCCGCCACTACCAATACCGACGCACTGGCCTCCTTCTCCAACTTCGGACCTAAAACGATCACTATGGGCGCCCCGGGTCTCAACATTCTCTCCACGTTCCCCAACGGCGCCTATGGCTATCTGAGCGGGACGTCGATGGCGACGCCCCATGTTTCCGGAGCGGCCATGCTGCTGCTTTCCAAGTGCGCCCTGAACACCGCGGGCTTAAAAGCATCGCTGACTTCCAATGTCGATCCGATCCCCAGCCTCGCCGGCATCACCGTCACCGGGGGCCGACTGAACGTCAACAAAGCGCTCCACAGTTGCTCCGGCGTCGTCACCGCGCCCACCGGCTCGGCGAGCTTCGTCAAGACCGACGCCGCCACTGAGGGCAGTTGGAAAGCCGCCTATGGCGCCGATGGCGTCAACATCATCGGCGATACCACCAGCTATCCGTCCTATGTGACCGTCACGCCCACGCTGAACACAGCGTATACTTGGGCGCCATCCACCACCGACGTCCGCGCTCTGCAGAAATTCGCGTCCACTACGGATCGCATCGCGGCCGCCTGGTACAACTCATCTTCGTTCTCCATGGACCTGAAGTTCAGCGATCAAAACACCCATCAGTTCGCGCTGTACCTCTTAGATTGGGATGCGGCGGGACGCGCCGAACGCGTGGACATTGTGGATGGTGGGACCAATGCCGTGATCGATACGCGATCCGTTTCCAGTTTTGTTGGCGGGCAGTATCTTGTATGGAATTTGGGAGGTCACGTGATCGTTCGCGTCACCAATACCAATTTCAATTCGCCGAATGCCGTAGTCAGTGGCCTGCTCTTTGGCGGCGGCAGCACTATGCAAACCACCAATACCGCCGCCTTTGTCAAAACCGACACCGCTACATCCGGCACATGGAAGGGAGTCTATGGAGGCGACGGCGTCAACATCATCGGCGATACGGCCAGCTATCCGGCATATGCCACGGTGACGCCGCCGGTAACCTGGCTTATACCTGGGCAGCGTCTTCCACCGACCCCCGCGCCTTACAGAAGATCTCCTCTACCACGGACCGCATTGCCGCCTGTTGGTATAACGGCAGCACGTTCTCCGTGGATGTGAAGTTTAACGACCAGAAGACTCACGAGGTGGCGCTCTACCTTTTGGATTGGGATTCCCAAGGGCGCTCCGAACGTGTGGATATTATTGATGGAACCACCAGCGGGGTGCTGGACACGCGCAGCGCGTCCGCCTTCACCGCCGGCCAATACCTGGTGTGGACTCTCGGCGGCCACGTGATCGTTCGTGTCACCAACACCAATTCGTCTCCCAATGCGCCGGTTAGCGCGTTGTTGTTCGGCGCAGGTACGGTCACGTCGCCTGCCAGCACCGCAGTCTTCGTAAAGATGGACACCACCACATCGGGCTCCTGGAAAGGAATCTACGGCGCCGACGGTAAGAACGTCCTCGGGGATACCGCCAGCTACCCGGCATATGCAGCCGTCACTCCGTCGGGCTTTCTAACCTACACCTGGGCGGCCTCCACCTCCGATACCCGCGGCTTGCAGAAAGTCGCCTCCGCTACCGACCGCGTAGCAGCCTGCTGGTATAGCACAGGCGGCTCCGCCATCGACGTGAACCTCACGGATTCGAACACGCATCAGGTGGCTCTCTACCTGGTGGATTGGGACAATTTCAACGGACGCACCGAGCGCCTCGACGTGCTCGATGGCACTACCAATGCACTGCTGGATACGCGCTCCGTCTCCAGTTTCGTGAACGGCCAATATCTGGTGTGGAACCTGACCGGCCACGTGATCATCCGCGTCACCAACACCAATCCCAGCGCCAACGCCGTGGTAAGCGGAGTTTTCTTCCGGTAGGTGGCTCGATGCCCTTAGAACCGGCAGCAGAATTCGCTCTTGTCGCCTATGACGGCACTCCCGGTTCCACCGGTCCGATGACCGTAACGGTGGACACCAGCGAAATCAGGTGGACAAGCCCTAAGACCTCCGGCCGCGTCGGATACCACGAGATCGCCGCGATTGAGCTCAACCTCTACGATCCCGACGGTGACGATCGCGACGACATCTGCATCGTTTCCTCGGCATCCGGGCTGGTGTAGAAAGTTTACTGCGAGGTGCGAAGATATGGGTTCAACCAGGTGCTTCGCCAGGCGCAAAGGCTGGCTTACAGTAGTTTTGTTCAAGCGCTCCACGGGCGCCTGAGCGCGGAAGATCGCCGCCGGATCGCGTTCAAGACCGATGGCAAACTCACCCGAAAGGCTCAACGCTATTTGGTGGGCGGCTGGCTTGCTTCGAGCATACTCGTTATTGTCCTTCTTGTCGCGATATGGCACCCGATGGAGCTCGGCTTCGGTTACCTCTTCTTTCAGATTGTTTATGGACTCGCCATCTTCAATCTGATTCCGAAGGAGCCCCGCAGCTATTGCCCTCACCCGCTTGACGAGATGTACCTTCCCCGCTAACGCCCCGTCCTGCCAGGTTCGCTGCCATCGGGAATTCCCAGTTGGCCTGCCTGCACTCTCAAATCCTGCAGCGCTTCCACGGTAAACGTCCGGCCGCTTTTCTTCAGGATGTCGTCGGCAAGTTCAAGACCGAGCCTGCATCGCTGCCGCGCCGCCTCAAGGTCGCCCCGTCTGATGGCCAGCGTAACGCGGCTGGAAAGCACGCTGACGCGATCGTTCATCAACCCCATATCGTCCGGCCACCGCGACGAGGCATCGGCCGAGGACTGCTCAGCCACGGCAAAAACATCGTCTGCTTCCGCGTATCGGCTGGCGTTCATCAACAACTCGCCCTGGAGTTGCAGCACATTCACGTGGACCACGCGGTTTCTTAACACGGCCGGATCGGTCTGCACCAGCCGGTCGGCATGCAATCGGGACTCGTCTAGCAGTGCCAGGCCTTCGCCGGGCCGCCCCGCTGCGTTCAATTGTCTGGCCAGACGATCCGTCATGATCACGAAGTCGTCCACGAGTCTGTTGTCACCAGGGTTCCGCTCCACGTTCTCACGGGCGAGTTGATAAGCCAGGCGCATCGCGGGAAACACTTGCGGCTCGAGCGCCTTGTCGGTGGCCGCAAGCTTGATCAGAAGAGTAGCCAGCGTCGACTGCATACGTACGCGCCACTGCCGCCAGCGGGTGTTTGCCGGATCGCCCTTCAGCATTCCATCGAGCACCTGGATCGCCGCGATCTCGATATCCCGGCCCGATGAGTAATTGCCGAGTTCGCGTTCTACCACAGCCAGCGAATGGCCCGCCTGCACCCGGTCGAAGGCGATTTCGTTGTCACGAGGATTGGCGGCGACCAGCGTCTGAGTGGCCCGCAGCGCCTCTGCATCAGCCTCGCGGGCGTCGGGAAGTCGACTCATCATTCGCAGAACGCTGCCCCAATCGAGCAGTGCGATGGCCAGCGCCCGTTTGGCAAGAGGCTCATCCGGCGCGGAACCCAGCCAGCCGCGGGCACGCGTGACGGCCTCCGTGTTCGCTGCCAGGCTCCCCCGGAAATCGCCGGCGTTCTCCAGATTCCGGCCCAGGTCGGACAAGGCGCGAATAAATAAGAACCACTCCTGTGTTCCCGCGCAGCAACCCCCACGCTCGCCGCGAAGGAGGCCGAGACTTTTACGCAGGTGCTGGGTGGATAACTCGCTCTCTTCCGCACTGAATTCCGCTTGGCTTAGCCGGTAATAGGCTTCGGCCAATTCGCGCCGAAGCGCAGGATCGCGCCGGCCGTCGCCCACCAGCGTGTCCAGATATTGGCGTCCGGTGTTGGCAACCATTCGCCGCGCTGCCAGCGTCCCGGGTATATCCCGAATGGCAGCCTCGAAATCGAACACAAAACGGTTGGCGAGTTGCCGAACCTGGCCGTAGCGGTGCGCTGCCAACCTGGCCTCGTACAGCGAAATCGCCGCGCCCGCAGCCACTGCAATCATGGCCAGGCATACGGCTGCCGCGAGACCGACGGCCAGTTTGTTTCGCTTGACGAACTTCCCGAAGCGGTACCAGCGGCCCTCCGGCCGCGCCAGCACCGCCTCACCCCGCAGATAGCGTCCGATGTCCTGGGCAAACGCGTCGGCAGTGGGATAACGGTCTTTCGGCAACTTGGCCAGCGCCTTCAGGACGATAGTGTCGAGATCGCCTTTCAAGTCGTGGCACAGTCGCTTTGGTGAAGCGGCACGAGACGACGCCTTGTTCACGTCCTTCACGGCGTGACTCGGCCGCAGCGGCTCGTCGCTGGCAATTGCTTCTTCCTGGCTGCGGCGCGTGTGCGTCTTGAGCCTGTAAGGCCGTTCACCCGTCAGCAACTCGAAGAGGACCACACCCAGCGAGTACATATCGGTGGCGGTGGTGATGCCGCTGCCGGCAACCTGCTCGGGGCTGGCGTAGTCCGGCGTCAGCATACGGCCGCCCACGCGAGTGACTTCGGACTCCTGCACTTCGCCCTCGGTCAGCAGCTTGGCAATTCCGAAGTCGAGCAGCCGCACATCCCCCGCAGTCGTCACCAGAATGTTGGCCGGCTTCAGATCCCGGTGCACCACCAGGTTGGTGTGAGCATACTGCACGGCGTCGAGCACCTGCAGAAAAAGCTCCAAGCGCGCCTTCAGACCGAAGCGCGCCTGATCGCAGTGGACGGAAATGGTTTCGCCTTCCACATACTCGATTGCCAGAAACGGCTGTGACCCCTCTGCAATACCGGCGTCATAGAGGCGAGCAATGCACGGATGGGTCAACTGCGCCAGAATGTCCCGCTCCCGCGTGAACCGGTCCACCAGTGCGCTGGTGTGCAAGGATAGGATCGGCAGCTTGAGCGCGACCCGGCGTTCAAGTGCCCCGTCCGCACGCTCCGCCAGCCAGACAACTCCCATACCCCCCTGCCCCAGTTGGCGCAATAAGCGGTAGGGCCCAATCAACGCGCCTCCGATAAATCCCTCGACGACAGGCAAGGCGGGGGAACCTTTCGCCGCCCCACCGATCCTTGGCAAGGTGTTCAGTATACCCCGAGCCTCCGCGCGCGCCTCGGCCTCGATCATCTGCTGTAGCTGCGCCAGAAGTGAGGGGTCTTGAAACCCG
This sequence comes from uncultured Solibacteraceae bacterium, assembly GCA_963815475.1. Classification (GTDB taxonomy): domain Bacteria; phylum Acidobacteriota; class Terriglobia; order Bryobacterales; family Bryobacteraceae; genus Sulfopaludibacter. The sequence goes on from CAWFHD010000003.1 coordinate 8,243,851, forward strand.
AGGCGATCGAGCCACGCTGATCGAGACTCTTCCGGAAGATCGAGCCATTCATCGAGCAGCTTGGACAACGCCGGCCACGACTCGCGATCGATCATCATCTTGGGTCCATCGTGCTACTGCGGAATACCCTTAGGACCGAATAAAGTATTCTGCAGCGAGAAAGGCGGCGATTGCAAGGCGCAATGTAAATTCTGTACCACCCAGCGAATGGGGCCTTCCCCCGATGCGGGCTGCGTTTTAGCCGATTTCACCAGCCACCCGGACCTCCGCGCTATTGCCCGAGCGACGGCCAACAACGTGCTATTCATTTCGTGTAATCAGAAAAGGAATCGAATCGTGAAAACAAAGTTGACCGTGTTGATGTTGCTGGCTGCTGGAGCTGTCTTCGCGCAGTTCTCCATCGGAATCCGAATCGGCCCGCCGCCACCGGTCCGCGTCGTCCGGGTGCAGCCGCGCAGCCCCGGCCCTGACTACACCTGGATAGGCGGATATTGGTATCCCGTGGGCAACCACTATAAATGGCACGACGGATATTGGACGCGTCCGGCCTACGCCGGCGCGCACTGGGTGGCGCCCCGCCATGATGGAGAGCGCTTCTATGAAGGTTATTGGGAAGGCGATCATGGCCAGAGAGGCCACGACCATCACACCGACCGCGACCGTAAGCATCGCGACTTCAAAGACGATCACCGCGATTAATAATCTATCGATGTAGGCAATGAGGGGCAGATGATCAATGCGGATCGTCTACCCCTCATTGCATGTCTGCAGCGTCGATTTACTTTCCCTGGGAATCCAGTTCAGCACGATCCTCGACATGGCGCGGCCATGCCGAGTGATGATCAGCGTCTCGACCGGAATACGGTCGGAGAGGGGCTTGCCGGAGGAATTGGAGGCGTGGATGGGACTCGAACCCATGAATGTCAGTTTTGCAGACTGATGCGTTACCAACTTCGCCACCACGCCGAAACTCCATCCTATCGCAATTCTGGGAACGCCGTATGGAGGCGCGGGTGAGAATCGAACTCACGAATAAAGGTTTTGCAGACCTTACGCTAACCTCTACCATCCTCTTTATTTTCAATATTTAAACCAAATCAAAATCCGTTTTAGTCCGAATCTAGTCCGAATGGACTGCTCCGAAACACGACTTCAGGTTCCATTCCCACGTTTAAACGCCGCACCCGTGGCGATCATTTATCGCGGCTTTCCCAGGCCCTAAACCTGGGCCGTGCCAACGAGGAAATCATGCCAGAAGAATTTCTGCGCGTCCGTGATTGGGACGCGCTCTATGAGAACAACCGAACCCGAGGATACAAGAAACTGAACTGGGTCCCGATTCCGAACCGTATGGACGGCGACGGGTACACAGAACTGGTAGACCACACCAGCGGCGCTGCACACCTTGGAGCGTGGATCGCAATCGTCCAGGTAGCCTCACGCTGTGAACCGCGAGGCGTGCTGCAGCGGGATGGTGGCAGACCGCATGACGCGGATAGCCTCGCACGTATGACGCGATTGCCCGTTGAAATATTCCGGGAGGTGATACCGCGTCTCCTGGATATCAAGTGGCTGGAAATTTCGCAGGGTTCCGACGTGGCCTTGCAGGGCGCTGCCGCAATCCGGCAGGACGCTGCCGAAATCTTGCAGGACACTGCCGGATCTAATGGGGCGCATGTCGCCTCAAATCAAACGGTGGATACGGTCAATGTTTCTGCGGACATGCAGGGCGCTGCCGAAATCTTGCAGGACGCTGCCGAAATCCGGCAGTTCAAGTACGCAGAACGGAACGGAACGGAACAGAACAGAACTATCGAATCGAGTCGAGGCGAGAATTTGCATATGCTCATAACAGCCGAACGAACGGAACGCGCCAAGGTAGAAATCGGAGCGCATCGACGGCGCGGGGATCAGCCGGACGAAACCATCGTCAGAAAAATTCTGATTCAGTTGGAGGATGACGCAACCCTCACCGCCTGGCTGAAGAGCCTCGCGGACGTTGATCCGGGTTCCATCACGGCCAGCGGCTACGGATGGTATCTGAGCGACGTGCAGCGCTGGATAGCGAACGGTTGCCGCAGGCCGGCGCGACGGAAGGCGCGGAAGTCATCCCCACCGATGAAACCCTTCGATGTTTCCAAGATCACCGGGAAGAGTCCGTACTTCGACATCACAACCATCACGGGCGGTGCCAGATGACGCGGCGGGTGCGTGAGGCAATCGAGCGCTCAGAGCGCGCACAGCACGCGAAGACATGCACGGGCCTGAAGCTGCACTGCTTTTCCATCACGGTTGACGGGCAACCGCTGCGGGTGATTGACGGCTCCCCGTGCTCTTGCGCCAAGGGGCGATGGATCGCTGAGCAGGGGCTGGAGCAGGCGATAACGCGGGCGGCGCGGGCACGTGGGCCGGCGTGGATCACCAAGGCGGAACTGGAGCGGCAACACTTCACGGATGCCGGCGTGCCGATGTGGGGCGGAATCGTTGTGGAACCGTGAATCTCACCGTTCCCGGAAGGCGCTCGATTCTGTACTACACTGAAAAGGAAGGAGTAATGATGAGAATCACACTCACGTTAAACGAACTTGGGCGTTCTCGCAGGGGATCGAATGTCGGCACAGGCCCGATTAACCGCTATGGGGTTGGAGGGATGCCAACCGGACAACAAGCCTTAATCGCCAATCGCGGGAACCGCCACCGAGACAGGTGGCGAATCTTCCGCGTCGATAATGGGATTGACATTCCCTGGACAGGCGACTTTGAAACCGCCAATGAGGCGTTAACCGCACTCGCCTGCGAGGAGCAGGGGCGGGCGGATCTGCGAATTTCGAGTTAAACGCAAGTCAACCGCAAGTTAAACCCAAGTGTAGTCGAATCGACTCGCAAGTACGCGCGTCTAACTCTTCTTCTCTTTCTAAGAAGGAAGAAACTACAGGTTTGGTACAACGTGGCGGTTGACGCAAATCGCTATCGGGAGCAGATATTCAGATGCCATTTGCTGGTACCCAGCGGGCGCTAGGTTAAATCGGAGGCGTGCGGCTGGTAGCTCAGCACCCCAGAATTGAACCACGGGCTTGTAAACGCGAAAGCGCGAAAACCGGCGCACCCAGGCGGTCTGGTCAAAATTGAACTGCTTTCCAAGTTCATCTGCATCATGATGTGAAGATGAAACGCCGAGAGCTAGCCCCGGATATTGCTATGTCCGTCCGTTGTCCCACCTGCGGATGCGGGCCAGGACAACGATGCGAGCTTAGCGCGGGTGGGCTCCGCTATACGCCACACCGGGACCGCAGAGAACTCGCTTCGGATCTGGCGCAGGCCACACCGTCAAAGCGCCTTCGCAAAGTCACCCGAAACCTAGCGGGGGCAAGTCAACCTAAATTCCGTTGATGACGACATTCTTCTATAGGACAGGACTAAATTCGCAAGATCCGAGACCAGTTGATCCAGAAGCAAAAGCGCCGATAGTGCGTCTTCGTGGTTGGCTCGTTCGCATTCACGCTCTACCATTGCGATCTTTTTCTGAAGGTCTACAATCGCGAAAAGCACTGTTCGATTCGCGGCTTCCATGAATTGGATTTTGGGGTCTTTACCGCACAGAAATCAACCGGACCAGTGAGCGGTACTGTGAAATTGGTCACAGAAGGTCGGGGCCGTTGACGCCCTGGCGAATCTCAAAGTTCGAAGCAACTGCGGAAATTCCGCAATTGGCCATGCGGGAGGGTTCGGCCTTCATGAGCCGACCCCACCAGCGGCGCTGCGTTGATCGAGTGACCTTATCCGTCGCAGAAATGTCCACGTCGTGTCCTTGTTGCAATACCCACAGCGCGGAAAGCTCTGGCCTTCCAGTACGGTTCTCAGCCCTCCGTGGCAGGACGAATGGTAGATACCGCTGACCTGGTTGATTAGGCCGGTTCTTGTGGGTGACTTAGGCATACAAAGACCATCACCTCCTTGTGGGCGCTATGTATGATTCGGTGTCCCGTTTCTTTGAGTATGGATCGCAGCACAGGCGTTGAGAATCCTGTCGAGGCTGTAGGGGCCAGCCCACTGGGCGACTGAAAACGAAAAACGGGCGTCTACAGCCGCTGGTACCGTATTTCTCGGCAGGGCCTTGCGCTACAGACGCACAGGGCAGAATATCGGAGCGACGGGTTACCATGACACCGATGGCTAAGAAAAAAAATCCGGCAGCGGTTGCGCTCGGGCGACTCGGCGGGCTTAAGAAGACCGATAAGCCAAAGGGGCTTGCTAAATTACCGCCAGAGCAGCGGGAAAAAATCAGGGCACAGGCGCTAGCGGCTCGTCGTAAAAAGACAAACGAGTCCTAAACTAGCGCTTGACTTTCAATTAGCGCTAGTTCAAGATTGGATTTCGGAGCTGGAGGTTCTGAAATCATGAAATCCAAGACGGGGAAGGGCGCACCAAAAGCGAACAAGAGTTTTGAACCTGGAAAACTGGGACCCGCTGAATCGGATCTCGTCCAGACTCTAATCCGATGCCTGGCGCGCAAGGACGACGACCTGCTACAACAAGCGATCAGGGCAACTGTACCCGCTTGGGAAGCGCGCATAGAGCGCCGCGCGGCATAACTGCGAAAGAGTTCTACCCTGCGCGCCGGCTGATAGCTGAAATGGTGCGCGAGTCTTCGGTTTGCAGACTGGAGACGGATGGCCCGCGATGTTGACAGCATTGCGGGCCATTTTTACGTTTTCAGGGTATTGCGGTGTTGATTATTCCGGGGACGTAAAAAGTTCTTGACGGAAAAGTTCTTGACGGATTACGGACCCACCGATTATCTTAAAAGTGAAAGGCAGTAAATCAGACCGTATAGTCTTCAACTCGGTTGATCTGCTGAACCTTTCACGCCCGCGTCCTGGCTTGCCCAGGTAGGGCGGACGGTTGCCTCCGTCTTCGAGATTCAAGCGCCTAGCGTGATAGCGGGGTGCCGATTTGTAATGCAGGCCGATGCGTTACGGATCGAAATTATCCAAATTAGGGCTTGTCAGCGTTGACCACGCGGCAAGCCCTTTGCGTTTTCAAGGGGGAATAAATGAGTCAGGGTATCGGGGTACAGCCGGAGAGGGTACTCCAGGCCGTTAAGGGTATTGACGCGGCGGCGCTATCGCGTCAGGCGCTCGGTACACTGCGGCGGCGGGGGGTGTGCCGATATATGGACTGGCGCGACCTGCAATCTATTGGCGTGCTTGCCATCGTTGAACACGGCTCGGACAGTGAGGCGCTGTGTGTCCGTGTTGCCCGATGCGCCATGATGCACGCCCTTGACGCCAACCGTGTGCGCGAGCGCGGGCGCGTGCAGGTTAAAAAGGGGCACGCCTTTGAGTCCGCTGGCGTTGACGTGTCCGAGTGGGAAATGTGGGATACGACCATCTACGGAGGCGCTAGCTTAGTGCCAACGAAAACGGAACCGGAAGTTTGGGAAGCAGTGAGGGCGCTGCCGGAACGCGAATACCGTGTCGTGATGCTCTACTTCTGGGGACATAAGACACAGGCAGAGATAGGAGCACTACTGGGAATATCGGAGCGGCACGCGGGGCGAATCATCGAGGCGGCTATAAAAAACCTTCGCGAAGGACTTCAGAATCGGAAACCTCAAACGATTACCAATATGAGGGGAAAAGGTACCAAAGGGTAAAAAACGCGGGACTCCCTGCATAAATCGCCAACCTCAAACGCTTACCAATATGAGGGGGCAAGGTTCGGCGAACGACAAAAAAAAGTTAAGGGATGCCCTTGTAAATCGCCAACCTCAAACGCTTACCAATATGAGGGGAAAGTTGCCGAACGGTAAAAAAACTTCGAGAAGGATGTCAGAATCGCAAACCTCAACGTATGACCAATATGAGGGGAAAAGTTAACCGGAAGGTAAAAAACCTTCGGGAAGCACTTCAGAATTGCAAACCTCAAACAATTACCAATATGAGGGGAAAAGTTACCGAAAGGCAAAAAACTTCGGGAAGCCCCTAGCAAATAGCCAACCTCAAACGCTTACCAATATGAGGGCGAAATAAAAGTTAGCTAAAAACCGGACTTCGCACGGTTACATAGGTGAGATGGGATTACGGGCCTGGCGCGCGCCTTGCAGTTCCATCCACCCAAGTTCATCTGTAAAACAAAGAAACACCTTCGTGCAAATCTGCACCAAGGTTTCCGACAGCACAGCATAGTGGAGAATCCAAATGAAACTTTTAACCTTACCGCAAGTTGCGGAACGTCTCGGCGTGTCCGAATCCCTGGCCCGAAAAATCGCGGCGGACATGCCTGGGCGCGTACTACTGCGGGGACGGACCCGCATCACCGAGGAAGGTTTGGCGGAATTCGTTCGGCGCGGCGGGTCTGTTCAGCCGGCGACGGAGCCTGCAGCGTGACACCTGACGATTGCATTCCAGATTGCCACTCGACACTGGCGAAATTCTCTGGCGTGCGGATCGCGGCTATCGCCAGTCAAGATCTCAGATGGATTCTGGGAATCGGCTGCAATCCCTTACTCCGTAACGCAATCATGTTCGAACTGCGTCGTCGCAGGCGACTCGATCAGCGTCCGCCTCGGCGGCGGCGTTTAGGGTTCGATTTGGTGGGCGTTTAAACATCATAAGGAGAAAGCAATGAACCAGACAGTACAGGCAGTTGTTGACCAAGCGATTTGCCGCGCGATCACGGAGCAGCAACAGACGGCGCGACGGTGGCAACCCTTCCAAGCTGGCGAGGTAGTGCCGGTAACCGTGGTTGAAAACGGTGAGACCGAGGCCGTGGATGGCGTCGTCGAACAGAGGCACCTTGATGCCGTTGCCGCCTTCGTGAAGGGGTATCCATTCGGTCTGCACGCCGAGGTGGAGTTCCGCATTCCGCCCGCTGAGGTTGCGTGATACCGAGGCTGCGGAGAATCTTGGCGCGGGTAGACCGGGCGCTGTCTCGGATGGAACGGGCGCGGGGAATGCGGCGGGAGGTTAGGGAGACTTGCGAAATAGCTGGTGCTCCCTCAATGGCTGCTGAGTTCATTCAGCGCGGCGTTTCCCCTGCAACCGTCAGGCGGGCGCTGCTGTCCTGTGCGCGCAGCCGACCGTGTTAGCCGTGTGTCGCGTGCCCGTGGTTTCATCGCTAGCACGGAAGGTGTCTAGGTATGGGCAGATGCTAGCTAAGGGATTGGTAGCCACGGCAAAAGGTACTGTGCGGCCCTCTGAAAAACGGGGGTAACTTATTGGCATCGTTTGCCTAGCTGCACCCTAATTTCCAGCGCTTGACGGATCACTATTGACTACTTTAAGTTATGAAGCGTAAATCATTGAAGGGGTTGACGTATAGCGAATACGCCGCCCATCGAAAAAAGCTCGGTTTGAGCGGCGGCAGTAAACAGGCCGTTGGAACTGCCGTTCAGAGTAGACGGATAAGCCGAAACGACGATGGCTCTATCGATGCGGAGAAGGCGGACCGCGATTGGCTCAGCCATACCGATCAGACCCGCCTGCCTGCACCAAAGCGCGAGCGCAAGGCCCCCTCGTCCAAGAAACCCGTTAGTGCAGATTTGCACGAACGGGAATCGGGCGCTGATGAACCCGAGGTGGTACCCGAGGGTGATCCTAACGACTACTGGAAGTCGAAGGCGGCGCGGGAATTCTGGGAGTCAAAGATTTCCCGATTGAAGGCAGAGAAGGAGGCGGGAACCCTGATAGACGCGCGGCGCGCTTCCGAGGCGTGGGGCGGAATGATAGTAGCCGTTCGCACCGGGCTCTTGGCGCTGCCTTGTCAAATGGCGGCGCGGTTGGCGGCGGAGTCCGACCCCATCGAGGTCGAGGAAATCCTCAAAGTGGCAGTGCGGCGACTCCTGGGCGAGCTAAAGCAATATCGCGCGGAGTGCCCGGAGAAAAAATAATGAACAAAGCTGAAAAACTCGCAGTTAAGGTGTCCCGGTTATGGGCACCCCCAACGGCCAAAGTGGCGACTCAGCCAAGGCCCACATCGGAAACCCGAGAGGAAGCCATCACGGCTACATGCCAGTTAGCCGGCAAGCCTGAACTCGCGGCGGATTTCATCGCCTCTGGATTGACGGCGGCGGAAGTTACCCGCCAATTGACACCGGGATCGCGGGAAAACTGGCGCGCGGTTCTGCGGAAACTGGAGGGGCGGTAGTGTTGGAATGGTTCAAGAAGCTGCGGCACCTGATTACGCTTAATTTCACCAACTGCATTTTCAACACTGTGATTGCGGATGGCAAATCAGTGCGGCGCATGGGGAACGGCACGGCGGTGCTACCGTCGATGGTGGAACGGCCACGGGCGCAGGTGGTTTTAGTTGGCCCCCCGCGCCGGCAAAGGCCAAGCGATTTCTTGCTCGCACCTCCGGACCCAGGAGCGCAGGCGGATAGGCCGAGTAGTTGGGGAGCAGTAATCGACAAGATCAATCGACAGCGGGGATAACCCAAAAGTTTAGAGCCACTGAAAACGCCAACCTGCGCTCCCAGGAAGTGCGCTGGTAGGTGGGGGGCCGGATCTCGCCACGCGGGCGGTTGACCACGCGGAGTACTCCGGCCACAAATCAACCGAAACGGAGAATTGCAGATGTCTTTGAAAAACGAATGCAAGCAGGCAGAGAATATTCTAGCGGCGCGTGGCAAGCGCATCACGGCGATTGCAAGCGAAGTTGCGAAATTGACAGAGCACCTCGGCGCGCTACAGGCGGCTGACGCATCTTTCCAAGACGCGCAGGCACTAGAGGCCGTGGGCGAAGCGACAGCGGGCGCGGTCCAGAAAGCGCGGGCGCGCGTCGAGAGTGTCAAAGCCGATATCGACGCGCTAAGTAGTCGCCTGGCAGGTTTGCGGCGTCAGACCGCGAGTTACGGCCCGGAACTCGCGCAGTATCATCGCGCATTGGCCGGCGAAATTCCCGAACGAAACCGCGCGTTAACGGAGTCCTTCGTCTCCGAATGGACTGCGGCGGTTGAGCAGTTCTCGCAGATGTTATCGAAGCGGGCGGCTGTTGAACAGTTGCTCGGCAAAAAACTCACGCTACCGAATCCCACGGCGACACAGTTCGATCTTCGCGAAGTGAGACGACCCGACGAACTGTTGCAGGAACTTGGAGAGGCCGTGGCGAATTGCGGTGCAAGTGCCCCATTGGACACGTATGACCCAGGCAACGTGCTGGCTACCTACATTCCGGGAAAGCTTTACGTTTTGGCCGTCGATTTCAAAGACCAAAGCGGCCCGCAATTGTCTGCCGGAAGCCTGGTCTGCGAAAGCTCCTTCGAGGACCACTGGCTTCAGCATCTTGTCGGGATTCGGTACGCGGTGCCAGTTGTTCCGTCGTTCAAGCAAAATGCAATCAACGCGGCTACTGCAATGAGTATCGCTCAAAAGCGCGCGGCAACCGAAGCATCACAGCAGGCGGTCAGTCCCTTCTTGGACGTGCGGTAGTCCATTCAGTTTCCGCGTGTGCGGCGCTTGCGCCCGCGCGGGATGGCGTTTCCTGTGGCCGGCCCCACGGGAAGCGCCCACAAGACCGGGAGGCATCCCCTCCTTTTCCTCCCGGTCCCCTTAAAGTTTGCGCGAGGTGGTTTCATCGGTGTTTCCTACTCGCGCCACGGGCGGCGGTTTACAGGGTCTTCCATTCCCTGTCCTTTCCCGTCGCCCGTCCTTCAAGTTTTCCAGTCTTCGCCCCTCGTAGAACAGGACGCTACCCCTCGCGGCGGCGTCCTGGGGGCGGCGGTTTTTCATGACAATCGCCAACCGGCGACAGGGAGTAAAAAATGAGCACAATGGTTTGTTTGAAAGATGGGGACACGCTGATTCTCGGTACTGATTCCAGATTCGTGGAGGCCGATTTAAGCGGAGTGGTCAGTGACGCTGAACAGAAGATTTTCGAGATATGGCCGAATACGTTTATCGCGACGAGCGGCCGGAAAATGGCCTGCGACTTTCAGCACGGGGAAGCGCGGGCCATCGCGGAAAGGGCCGGCTCGGCTGACATCCGGCTTATCAGTGCCGAGTTGGCGCGGAACTCCATCCCCGTGCTGAATGTTGTGCTGGGCCAATTGCTTTCCGTTCCAGGCGAGAGAACCGGGCTTATTGTATCTGGCGAAGCACTTCTCCATGGGTGCTGCTTGGTCGGTCGAAGCCAAGGTAAGTTGGGAGTCATAACCCACATATACCGGGTTGTAGGCGGCCAGGTCGTGTGTGAAGCGGAGGAATATTTCGAGGACAGGCGCAAGATTGTCTGTTCTTCGGGTGCTCCCCTCCATCTTTTGGGACGGAGTTTTCAGTTCGTTCATGATCCGGCAATCTGGACAGATTCGGCAGAGGTGGTAGTCCGTAGAATCCTTGGAGAGGTGAAGCAAGCATCCATGGAGAGCGGCGGCCCGGACCAGATCGTACACGTTGACAACACCGGCAGTCGTTGGCTCTCCAGTCCGCCTGTAGCAGGGATGTCGTTGAATGGAGATCTCGCAAGCGCAACTATAACGGCGCTGGTTAGCATGATCTCGCCGTCGATCAGTGGAGGCACAATCGTGTCCCCAACGATTTTGGTCAACGGTGGATCTTTCACGGTGAACATTGACACTACTGACGGCCTTAAGATCACCGGAAATGGGATCACGACTAAACTCAACAATGGCTTGGCCATGTCCACAAACTATGCAGCGGTCCAGGCCACTGATGGTTCAAACACATGCGCCTTGTTTCCTGTTGGGTTGAACGTGTGGCATGGCGGCACGGTCAAGATTCAACTGGCTGCAAATCCTTCGAGCGGCGCTGCTGGATTAACCCTATATGACAACATTGGGCAGTCGGTCTCGGTGCTTCCGGCTGGAATTAGTTTCGGTGGTGTCCAGGTGCTGACAGCGCGCTACCCGACGACTCCATCGACTCTTGCGGACGTAATTGCAGTGCTTCGATGGCACGGGCTCAGCAACTAGTTCCCCGCGCGTTTCCTCATCCTTTCCGCGTGGGCGCGCGCCTGCCGCTTCCCCACGGCGGGCGCGCTGTTGTTTTATTCTTCTGGGAATCCTTGGAGGGTTGGCCGTGGATGGTTTAGGATTATTAAGTCCGGATAAGGTTTCAGAGATCACCGGACAAGCGGTTGCCACGTTGATGTCTTGGCGCTCTCGCAACTCGGGACCGCCATTCGTGAAGATCGGGCGGAAAGTTTGGTATCGTGAGCAGGATCTGCTCGGGTGGATTGCCGGCAGAGTCCAGGTAACGGACGATGAGCCTCGAACAGCGAAACGAAAAATGGTTTTACCGATTCTATGCGTTGGGCCGGGAGTGGTCAAAGGACACCGGATTGGCCGCCACAAAACGCAACGAGAGCGCGGCTCTCGGGATGGAAGCGGAAGCGCGCAAACTGGTGAAGCAGGGCAGAGCAGACGAATTGACGCTCGAACCGAAGCCGTTCAGTAGCGCGGCTGATATGTTCATTCAGTGGGCCACGGGCGAGCACTGCGAAAAACCGCAGACCTGGAAACGGTTACGGGGTAGCTGCACGAGCCTAAAGGTTTTTTTCGGGCATCAACCCATTCACACGATAACGGTAGGGCGCGTCCAGGACTATATGAGTTGGCGGCGCGCCTGTACCGCCTGTGTGGGTAGCGATCCAAACTGCAAGGTCTGTAACGGCACTGGTCGAGGCGTTGCGGAGGTGACGTTGCGCCATGATCTTCATGCACTCTCGCCACTGTTTCAATACGGCATCGACCACAATTGGTGTGTCCGGAATCCCGTGGAGAAAGTGAAAGTGCCAAGCGACAAGGACGCGGTACGCATTCACGTTCTCACCCAAGCGGAGGAAACGGCCTATTTCGCGGCGGCGCGGGCGATTCCGCATCTCTACGACCTTGGGCGGTTGATGATACTGCAGGGGGCGCGGCCATCCGAGGTGATGCAGGCTCACGCGGAGCATTTCGATTTAAAGAAGGGGACATGGCTTATCCCAGACTCCAAATCTACAGCGGGCCGTAGGACGCTTAAACTTGTCCCCGAAGCGCAGGCCATCATGGAGGCTCGGATTGCCGGCGCGGCGCGTTCAGGATGGATCTTCAGTGGCAAGGCGAAGGGGTCGCACTTGACCGACGCGGAGAACGGGCACAAGAAAATCCTAAAGAAAACCCGGCTGGCATTTGTGCTGTACGATCTGCGCCACACGTTTGCTACCCGCATGGTCGAGCGCGGGTGCGATGTGGTTGTGCTCTCCCGGATCTTGGGGCACGCGAACCTCAGAACGGTTATGCGCTACGTGCACCTAAACCAGGATCACATTGAAACCGCGATGCAGAGATTCGGCGAATCGTCACCCTTGAAGCTCCCCGACGAAGCGGCGGCGGTGGTCCAATGACGACGGTATCCCTTCGAGCCTTCAGTTATCTAGGTAAGCTGCTTCAATCCGGCTACGTCCTCGGCATCCACGGCGTATCCGAAATCGCGGGCCACCAACCAGGAGCGCTTTAACTCCGCCGTCGCCGCTTGCACGTCGCGTATTGCCGCCACCAATTCCGCATCGGTTGGACTCGCCGGCGACACGGGATTGAAAGGCCGCGCAACGAGTTTGTCCCCTGCCTTCAGGAGCGCCGCTGTGATTTCTGCGAGGTTTTTCTGGGTTGCAAGTAGATAGTCCGCGCGGTACGGTAATCGTTCCACACCTGTATGCGCCGGAGCTTCTGAGTCTGTGCGCTCATTTATTTCTAGTGGATCAACAACACCGTGGGGGTCGGCTGCCCATTAGCGCATCGCTAAGCTCCCGCAATGCCGCATCAAAACGTAAGAACGCGGCGACCTTATCGGACGGTTCCGTGAGTTCATAAGCAGCCTCGGCCTCTTCAGCTTTTTCACGAAGACGTTGGAAGATTACGGGATCAATTGGCGTGCGCTGGGAAAACATCATTGGGGATTTTCCAACATTCCGTGGCGAGAATGCAACTCCAACCTCTGGCGCAGTCGCCTAGCGTTACAGTACCGTGACCACAAAGTCCCTAACTCGCGGGCGGGTATTTCGGCTTGGCAGTGAGGGCCAACGAAGATCAGTTGTGGCCACTTGGCTCCATGGAACCTCATTCCAGTCCGAATCTAGTCCGAATCTAGTCCGAATACGGGCGCTATTTTCGCCCTATCTTCGACAAGGTTCTGCAAGGTTCTGCAAGCTGTTAAGTCTTTTTGAATCAAGGTAAATGGTTGAGGAATATTGGAGGCGCGGGTGAGAATCGAACTCACGAATAAAGGTTTTGCAGACCTTGGCCTTACCACTTGGCTACCGCGCCTGAAATGCGAACTCTAAACGAAAATACCCCGCCTGCAGTCTCCAAGTCAAACGCGCCCGGTACTATAGTAATGCTGTGTCCGTCTCCCTCGATCACATTCTTGACTCCGGCGACCCCTCCATCCTCGACGTCCGCTCGTACGCCCGCGGCCCCCAGGGATCGCTTCCCATCACCCCCGAAATGCTCCTCCGCCGACCCTCGGGCGACCTCTTCGGTCTCTCGCAAGACGCCGGTATGGGCTGGGACCCATCCGCTCTCGGCGGCAAGGAATTCCTCATCCTGAGCACCCACGGCGGCATACGCGCCGCCGATGGCACCCCAGTCGCACTCGGCTACCACACCGGTCACTGGGAGGTCGGGCTCCTCATGGACGCCGCTGCCAAGGAGCTCAAATCCGCCGGCTCCATCCCCTTCGCCGCGTATTGCACCGACCCCTGCGACGGCCGCACGCAGGGCACCTCCGGCATGTTCGATTCCCTGCCCTACCGCAACGATGCCGCCGCCGTCTTCCGCCGCCTCATTCGCTCTCTGCCCACGCGCCGTGGCGTCATCGGCATCGCCACCTGCGATAAGGGCCTGCCCGCCATGATGATGGCCCTCGCCGGTATCCCCGATCTTCCCAACGTCCTCGTGCCGGGCGGCGTCACCCTGCTCGCCGACGAAGGTGAAGATGCCGGCAAAGTGCAATCCTCTGGCGCGCGTTTCGCTCACGGCCAGATCACGCTCGAAGCCGCCGCGCGCAACCTCTGCGGCGCTTGCGCGACACCCGGCGGAGGCTGCCAGTTCCTCGGCACCGCCGCCACCTCGCAGGTCATCGGCGAAGCGCTCGGCATGTCGCTTACCCATTCCGCCCTCGCGCCCTCCGGCCACCCCATCTGGCTCGACATGGCCCGCCGTTCGGCCCGCGCCGTCATGGCTCTCGAAGAGCGCGGACTCGTTATGAGTGACATCCTCACAGCCGCCTCCGTCCGCAACGCTTTGGTGCTGCACGCCGCATTCGGCGGCTCCACCAACCTGATACTGCACCTGCCCGCCATAGCATGGACCGCCGGCCTCACACGACCCACCGTGGAAGACTGGACCGCCGTCAATCGCCAGACGCCGCGCCTCGTCGACGCCCTGCCCAATGGCCCCAAAGGACACCCCACCGTGCAGGTCTTCCTCGCAGGCGGAGTCCCCGAAGTCATGCTCCACTTGCGCCGCGCCGGCCTGCTCGAAACCAACGCTCTCACAGTAAGCGGCGAGAAGCTGGGCGCGATGCTCGATTGGTGGGAGCAGTCCGAACGCCGCGCCGAGCTGCGCCGTATCCTCCGCGACCGCGATGGCGTCGACCCTGACGACGTGATCATGGGCCCCGACCGCGCCCGTTCCAAAGGCCTCACCTCCACCGTCACCTTCCCCAAGGGCAACCTCGCGCCCGGCGGCTCCGTCATCAAGAGCACCTCCATCGATGCCAGCGTTGTGGACGAGTGCGGCATCTATCGCAAAGCCGGGCCCGCGCGCGTCTTCCGCACCGAACACACCGCCATCGCCGCCATCAAGAACGGCGAGATCCACGCCGGCGACGTCCTCGTGCTGATGTGCCGCGGCCCCCTGGGCTCGGGCATGGAAGAGATTTTCGAAATCACCTCGGCTCTTCGCTATCTGGAGTTCGGTAAGCACGTCGCCGTCATCACAGATGCGCGCTTCAGCGGTGTCTCCACCGGGGCCTGCATCGGACACGTCACGCCCGAAGCCCTGGCCGGCGGCCCCATCGGAAAAATTCGCGAAGGCGATTGGATCGAGATCACCATCGACCGGGTGAAACTGGAGGGCCGCCTCGACCTGGTGGGAGCCGATGGAGTAGTCTTCGGCGCGGAGGAAGGCGAGCGCGTCCTGGCTGCTAGACCTTCGCGAGAAGATCTGGCCTCCGACCCCGGCCTCCCCACTGACACAAAGCTATGGGCCGCCCTTCAGGATGCCAGCGGAGGAACCTGGGGCGGCTGCGTTTTCGACGTGGAAGCCATCACCGCCGCATTGCGGAAGTAAGCCACACCGCGCCACGACTCGCGCTAGACTGACCTCTTGCCCCCGCACCTGGTCTTCGAAACCCTCGCCTATGTTGTGGGCTTCGCCATCTACAATCGGTCCCGCACCCAAGCCGGCGACTTTCTCCCCGACTCCGCTCGCAACTCCGTGATCGTCGCCGCCATCCTCGGAGCCGCCCTCGGTAGCAAGCTCCTCGCCTGGTTCGAAGATCCCGCTGACCTCGCCGGCCACTGGCATGACTGGCAGTTTCTCCTCGGCGGCAAAACCATCGTCGGAGGATTGCTCGGCGGCACCATCGCGGTCGAATGGACCAAGCATCGGCTCGGCATCACCCGCCGCACAGGCGACCTCTTCGCCCTCCCGCTGACTCTCGCCATCGCTATTGGCCGAATCGGCTGCTTCCTCGCCGGCCTCAGCGACCGCACTTACGGCGTCCCAACCGCACTGCCCTGGGGTGTGGATTTCGGCGATGGCATCCACCGCCACCCTACCCAGATCTACGAAATCATCTTCCTGTTGCCGTTAGCCGTCGTGCTCTGGCGCATGTCGTTCAAGCCGCATCGCGAAGGCGCGCTCTTTCGCGTCTTCCTCTGTGCCTACCTCGCCTTTCGCCTCGCCATCGACTTCCTCAAGCCCGACCCCGCCATCCTTGGACTCAGCGCCATCCAGTGGGCCTGCCTCGCTGCGCTATGCTGGTACGCGCGCGAGGTGCTGAGTGGCCGATAAGGTTCGCCCGTACTTGTTCTACGACATCGCCGTGTCCATCTGCTCCGCCTGCCTGCGCCGAGTCGACGGCAAGATTGTCTTTGAAGATGGCAACGTTCTCCTGTTGAAGCACTGCCCCACCCACGGCCCCGAGCGCGTTCTGATCGCCGACGACGTCGATTACTACCGCCGCTGCCGTGAGATCTTCCTCAAGCCGCCGGAGATGCCGAACCACTTCAACACTCCCGTGAAATGGGGCTGTCCCTACGATTGCGGCCTCTGCAGCGATCACGAACAGCACTCCTGTCTCACTCTCATCGAAATCACCGATTTCTGCAATCTCCGCTGCCCCGTGTGCTACGCCGAAAGCGGTCCCGAGCGCCAGACACACCGCGATCTCGCCACCATCGAGCGCATGCTCGATGCCGTGGTCCGCAATGAGCGCCGCCCTGACGTAGTGCAGATCTCGGGCGGCGAGCCCACCCTCCACCCCGATTTCTTCCGCATCCTCGACATGGCGCGCGAGCGGCCCATTCAGCACCTGATGCTCAACACCAACGGCGTCCGCATCGCGTCCGATCCCGAATTCGCCCGCCGTCTCGCCGAATACATGCCCGGCTTCGAGATCTACCTCCAATTCGATTCGCTCGAAGAGAATCCGCTCCGCCAACTGCGCGGCGTCGACCTCCGGTCCACCCGCGAAGCCGCCATCCACCGCCTCAACGAATTGGGAATCTCCACCACCCTTGTGGTCACGCTCCAGAAAGGGCTCAACGATCACGAGTGCGGCCGCATCGTCGACTATGCGCTCCTGCAGCCTTGCATCCGCGGAGTTGCCTTTCAGCCTGTGCAAGCCGCCGGCCGCTTCGACGGCTTCAATCCCGCAACCGACCGCCTCACTCTTACCGAGGTGCGCCGCCGCATCCTCCAGCAGACCAGCGTCTTCCGCCCCGAAGACATCATCCCCGTTCCGTGCCATCCAGACTCGCTGGCGATGGCCTATGCGTTGAAAACCGAAAACGGTATCGTGCCCCTCACCGGCCTGGTAACGCCGGAAGTCCTCATTAATGGCGCGCGCAACACCATCGTGTATGAGGCCGACGTGGCCCTCCAGCAGCACCTCTTCCGAACCTTCTCCACCAACCACTCACCGGAGTCGGCCAGCACTACCCTGCGCGAGTTGCTGTGCTGTCTTCCCAAAGTGGTAACGCCAGCCGGCCTCGATTACCGCAGCGTCTTCCGCGTGATCATCATGCAGTTCATCGATGCCTGGAGCTTCGACGTCCGCAGCGTCAAGAAAACCTGCGTCCACATCGCACACCCCGATGGGAAAAGACTGATCCCGTTCGACACCTACAATCTCTTCTATCGCGGAGACCTGGAGCACACCATTTTGGAGCCTCTCCGAAGAGAGCGCGTTCATGCCTGAGGGCAAAGGCAGTCTCGGCATGGGGGTTCTGGTTGGCATTGGCGCCACCATCCTGGGGGCAATCGTACTAGCAGTGTTGGGAATGGTCGGCCTCGTTGCCATCGGACTTCTACAAGCAGTTTGGATGGTCCCCGCCTACCTCTATTACCGGAAGGCCGGCGAATCCGAAACCACACAGGGAATCCTGTTGATTGCCGGAATTGTCTTTCTTCTGAACGCCGCCTGCTGGGGTCTCGTCTTCCGCCGCTAGTCGCCTGCCAAATTGACGAAACTTTTCGTTGACATTGACGAACCTCTTCGTCAATAATGCATTCATGGCATCCACTCCACGACGACCCACCGAAGGGGAACTGGCCATCCTGCAAGTTCTCTGGGATGGCGGGCCGCAATCGGTGCGCGATATACAGCGCACCCTCAACCAGGCCAAACCAACCGGCTACACCACCGTCCTGAAACTCATGCAGATCATGACCGAGAAGGGCCTGATCGAGCGCGATGAATCGGTGCGTCCCCAGATCTACCGCGCCGCCTACTCGCAGGAGCACACCCAAAGGCAACTGGTACGTGACCTCATGCAGCGCGCCTTTGGAGGTTCGGTCAAGGCGCTCGTTCTGCAGGCGCTCGCCGGCCGCAAGTCCACACCCGAGGAGTTGTCAGCCATGGAGAAACTCTTGGAAAAATTCGAGGGAGGGGCAAAATGACGGCAATCGCACAATCTCTCAGTTCCGCGCTGCTGCACTTTCTGTGGCAGGGCGTGTTACTGGCGCTCGTACTTTGGATCACGCTGTTCCTGCTGCGCAAGCGTTCGGCCCAGGCTCGATACACAGCCAGTTGCGCCGCACTCGCCCTGATGGTGGCTTTACCGGTGATTACTGCCTGGACGGTCTACGATCGTCCCGTCCAGGATCCACCCACTGCCCAACCGGCGGCTTCACAAGCGCCTTCCGCCTCGACCGCCGCCCTACGGAGTACGCCGAACCTTCCGCTCCTCTGGCTGTCCGCCTTCCAGCAATGGGCTCTCCCCGTCTGGTCGTTCGGAGTCCTGCTGTTCTCCATTCGACTGGTCTGGGGCTGCACCCAAATCTCGCGCCTTCGCCGTCGCGGGGCTATGCCCGACGAGGCGCTCCGCACTCTGCTGGCCGCCCTTGCCAGACGTCTCGGCATCCAACAACCCGTCCGCATTCTCATCGCCGTCGATGGTGAAAGTCCCAGCGTGGTCGGCTGGCTCCGTCCTGTCGTGCTCGTGCCCTCGGCCGCCCTGCTCGGCCTCACCACCGAGCAACTGGAAGCCGTCCTGGCGCATGAACTCGCCCACGTCCGCCGTCATGACTATCTGGTCAACATGCTCCAGATCCTCGTAGAAACGCTGCTCTTTTACCATCCGGCCGTTTGGTGGGTCTCGGCCCGAATTCGTCACGAGCGCGAACTCTGCTGCGACGATATGGCTGTCCGCGCCTGCGGTGATGCCGTCTGCTATGCCCGCGCCCTCACCCGGCTCGAACGCCTCCGCATCACCGCCCCAGCCATGGCGATGGGCAGCAACAGCGGTTCCATGCTCTATCGCATTCAGCGGCTGCTGGGCGGAGGCGCGCAGGAGTGCGCGCCATCCAAACTGCCCGCCATCCTGGCACTGGTCCTAGGTGTCGCCTGCTTCGGGCTGAATATTCATTGGGCGCACGCTCAGGAAAAAGGAAACGTGGTGCTGCTGGTGACAAGCGACGTCCACGATAGCCCGGGCGTCACGGTCGATCTCGGCGGCGCGGCGCTGCTCCATCGCGGTTCCGTGGAATACCCGGGATTCGCACGCGAGCGCGGCGTCGAAGGCACTATCGTCGCGGAAGTGACGTTGGATGAGACCGGCCAGGTCAGCGGGACTCGCATCCTTTCCGGCCCCCCGGAAATGCGCCGCAGCGCCCTCCGTTCCGTGCTGGATTGGCACTTCGCCCAGAGCGCCGCCAACGGCATCTACCAAATCCGGATCAACTACAATCGAGCCCAGGCCGAGTCGGAACCGGCAGCCGGCGATAGCGTCACGGAACCCGGCCTCGCCACTGTCACGACCGACGGCATCGCATACACCGCGCGCACAGAGCCGCAACGTAAGGAGCCGGAGCGCGCCGAGCAGCTCATGCGTACCTCGCAGTTTTTGCGACGCGAACTGGAAAACGTACAGGCCGAGACGGCGAACACTCCTTCCGAAGAATCCAATCTCCGTGTCAACGAGTTGAGGAATCGCCTTCGTTCGTTTGAAGCCCTAACCCCGGAGCGGATCAATGAACCTGTTTCCCTCGCAGGCCGAACCCTAAGGAGCATCAACGTCTTCGGACTCCCCGAAAACTCAAAGGTCGGGCTCACGGATAAGTTGGGAATTCACATTGGCGACACCCTCACCCAACAATCCATCGAGGCTGCCACAGCCGCCGCCAGGCAGTTCGACGAACACCTGGAAGTAATTTTCAAGACCGCGGGAGAAAACCAGGCGGAAGTCCGCATAGTGGCGCCAAGAGCCGGAATCTACGAATTCCGCCCGCAGCAAAAGTAGTCCCTGTCTTTTCAGGGGGCAAGCCGAAGCGCCTGCCCCCCTCTTCTCACCCCGCTACCTTTTCCACCTGCGCCTGCCCCCTCTTTCCGAGCCGCGACCTCAGGGAGCCGGTGTCTTTTCCGGCTTCTCCTTCAGCATTCCCTCCTAAAATAGTTCTTGACCCTGACGTAACGTCAGGCTCCATCCTATTCCTGAGAGGCAGTCTTGAAAGCGATCGCCGCGAGGATGTACCAGGTAAATGAATTCGCCGAACTGGCCGGCGTTACGGTCCGGACGCTGCATCATTACGACCGGCTGGGCTTGTTGAAGCCCTGCCGTCGCACCGAAAGCGGCTACCGGCTGTACGGCGAAAAAGATCTGGCAAGGCTGGAACAAATCGTGGTGCTGAAGTTCATCGGGCTGCCGCTCCGGGAAATCCGTCGACTCCTCAAAGGGGAATCCGCGCTGCGCGAGACCCTGCGCCGCCAACAGACCGTGCTGGCGGAAAAACGCAACCAGATCGACACCGCGATTCACGCGATTCGCAAAGCCGAACGATCCATCGAATCGCGCGGGGAGCCGGATTACATGCTGTTCAAAGAGATTATTCAGGAGATCGAAATGCAAAACGATACGGAATGGAGCAAGAAGTATTACAGTCCGGAAGCGCAGGCCAAAGTCGAGGAGCGCAAAGCCCTGTGGTCGCCGGAACTACAAGCCAAGGTCAGCAAGCAGTGGTCGGAGCTATTCGCCGATATCGAAACTGCCATGGCCGCCGGCGAAGAGCCCACCGGCCTCAAAGCAAAAGCCCTTGCCGCGCGTTGGAAGGAACTGCTGTCCGGCTTTACCGGAGGCGATCCGGAAATCCAGAAAGGCCTGAATAAAATGTGGGCCGATCAGGAAAACTGGCCGGAACCCCAAAAATCGGCCTATACCATCAATCCGGAACTTCAGGACTTCATCATGAAAGCGATGAAGACGAAGTAGCAGCGGCGGCTTTGTCGCCTTTTCCGACCGCTCGCGCCGGTAGCCACAACAGCCAGAACAAGGCCAGCGCGGCAGCGGCGGCAGCCACCAGATAAATCGGCCAACCACCCAGCACGTCCAGTAGCGAAGCGTTTCGCGGCTTGCGGCAAAGGTACATATAGTTGCTGCCGCAAGCCGCATTGAACGCTCCCAACGCCGCAGCATACCCCACTAGGATCGCGAACGCCCTCCACACTGCGCCGCGCCGCAGCGGGGCGGTCCCACCGAATACCAGCACTGCCACCGCAGTCACAATTCCGCCGTGCGCCACAAAGAAATAAATCGCCGGGTACGTCGGCCACGGCGACCATAGATCGGGCGTCAGCAGCGCCATCCCCGCGCCCGCCAACCCCGCGAAGTACGCGAACTCCACAATTGCCGGCCACAACGTCAGGCACGCAATCACCGACATCCATAGCGTGACGTCGCAAAGCTGCAGCGGAAGGTTGGCCAAATGCACGCCCTCATGCGAGTATCGAAATCCCCACCACACGAACTCGTTGACCATGATTCCGATTCCGAGAGCCAGTCGCACCGCAGGCCGCGCGCCTGGCCGCCGCCGGCAAAGGCAGACCAGCACAACCGCAATCAGCAGAGTGCTCGCCAGTAAAGCAAGATGTATCGGGCCGAAGAGTCGCATCGGGCGCTGATTCGCTATGGCAACGCGAACGCGATCAGATAATCGCCCAGGGCGCCCGCGCCGGGGATCCCGTGGCCACCCGCTGAAATCACCACGTACTGCTTTCCATTGCTCGCCCGGTAAGTCATCGGTGTGGACCGTGCGCTCGTCGGCAACTCGCCCTTCCAGAGTTCCTTCCCCGTTCGCGCATCGTACGCACGAATGGCCGAATCCAGCGTTCCCGCCATGAAGACCAATCCGCCGGCGGTCGCAATCGGCCCTCCCAGAACAATCGAACCGAACTCTGCCGGCCCTGCGGGGGCACTGCCCATCGCCGGAAACTGTCCCGCCGGCACGGTCCAGCGAATCTCGCCCGTATCGGCATCGATTGCATTCAGCGTTCCCCATGGTGGAGGTGTGCAGGGCAGACCGCCGGGCGACCGCAGGAAGCGGCGCGCCACACCGTAAGGCGTCCCGTTTTGCCGCGCGAATTCCCAATCGCCCGTCAGATCGCGGCCCGCCTCGCGCGCCTGCGTCTCGAAATCCGCGCGTGGAACCAAACGCACTTCGGCAGCCAGGTTGTTCACCGGGATGATCACCAACCGGTCGGCCGCATCGAATGCCGCGCCGCCCCACGCCATCCCGCCCACATTCCCCGGAACCATCAACGAGCCCTTCAACGAGGGCGGCGTGAAAATGCCTTCACTCCGCAGCATGGCGATCCGCTCCCGGCACCATGCCACTTCGGAAGGAGGACCCTGCAACTTGCTGGCGTCCATCTTCTGCGGAACGAGCGCATGCGGCATCAGGGGAAAAGGCTGCGTCGCGGCCGATACCTCGCCTGCCACGTCGCTCTGCGGCACGGACCGCTCTTCCATTCCGAAAATGGGCTCGCCCGTTTCGCGATTCAGAATGAAGAAATGGCCGGTCTTCGAGCCCGCGCCGACCACTGGAATTATCTTACCGTTGCGATGCACGTCGAAGAGAATCGGCGGCGAGGCCACGTCGTAATCCCAGAGGTCGTGATGCACCGTCTGGAAATGCCAGACACGTTCGCCTGTCTCCGCGCGCAGCGCCACTACCGAATTGGCGAAGAGATTGTCGCCCAGACGTTCGCCCCCGTAGTAGTCCGGACTGGCGCTGCCGGTCGGAAGGAACACCAGTTTGCGCTCGACATCTGCGGCGATCACCGACCATGCATTGGCCGCGCCCGTCCGCTGCGCGCTACCGTTCTTCCACGTGTCCGCGCCCACCGCCTTCGCGTCCTGCGGAATCGGATCCCACGTCCATTTCAGCTTCCCGGTAATCGCATCGAAGCCGCGCACCTCGCCGCTCGGCTGTCCCACCGCGTAGTTGTCCGCGATACCCGAACCGACAATCACCACGTTGCCGACGATAGCGGGCGGCGACGTCTCTTCATAGTCGGCGAACCGACCCTGGGGTGGAGCAATGCGCAGCCCGTTCCGCAGGTTCACGATTCCGTTATCGCCGAAATTCGCGCACGGCTTTCCAGTCGCCGCGTCCAAGGCGATCAGTCTCGCATCGATAGTCGCCACAAACACGCGCGGCTTCGCGCGGCCCGAACGCCAGAACGAAACGCCCCGGCTGACGAAATCTCCATACCCGACGTCCTTCGGCGCCTGTGCGTCGTACCGCCACCGCTCTTTTCCGGTGATCGGATCGAGCGCGATCACATGCCCCAGCGGTGTGGCCAGATACAATATTCCATCCACGTATAATGGCGTGGCTTCGAAGGCGGTGGGCCTGCCACTCTTCGGCGCGTAGGCGTCGCCCGTGCGATAGGTCCACGCGATCTTCAGCGACGCGACGTTGCCGCGATCGATCTGTGTTAAAGGCGAATACCGCTGCCCGCCGGGATCGCGTCCATAGCTCGACCAACCGCCATCGGGCTTGTCCGCGGCCATACTGGCAAGCGAGAGTATCGAAAGAAAAATCAAAACGCGTGAGCGCATTTCGCTTCAGCATACTCCATCTACAATTGAGAGAGTGTCCGGGCGCATCGCGTTTCAATTCCCCAACTTCCGTTATTACATGATTGCCCGCTTCCTCATCATCTCCGCGGGTGAGATGCAGGCAGTGGCAGTGGGCTGGCAGCTCTACGCCATCACCGGCCGCGCGCTCGATCTCGGGCTGATCGGGCTGGCGCAGTTCCTGCCCGGAATCTTTCTCTTCCTCCTCACCGGCCATACCGCCGACCGTATGCCGCGCCAGCGCATCCTGCAGTTCTGCTTCGGCGCATTTTCCCTCTGCTCCATGGCGCTGCTGCTGCTCACCATGCGAGGCATGGTCCACCCATGGCCCATCTACGCCGTGATGCTCGCCAACGGCGTGGTCCGTGCCTTCAACGGTCCGGCCGGCCAGGCCTTCCTGCCGCTGCTGGTGCCGGAGCGTCACTTCCCGAACGCCGTGGCGTGGAGTTCGTCCGTATTCATGGCGGCCACCATCTCCGGACCTACCGTCGGCGGACTGGTGTATGGTTTTCTAGGCAGCCCAATGGCCGTCTACGCTTTCGCCGCCGTGGCCTACCTGGCGGCACTGGTCATGGTCTCGCGGCTCCAACTGAAAGCCGCGCCGAGAATCCGCAAGGAAGTCACTACTGAGGTGGTGCTGGGCGGCTTGCGCTACATCTGGCGCAATAAGTTGATCCTCGGCTCCATCTCGCTCGACCTCTTCGCGGTGCTGCTGGGCGGAGCGGTCGCGCTGCTGCCGGTCTATGCCCGCGACATTCTGCGCGTAGGAACGGTCGGACTTGGCTTGCTGCGAGCCGCGCCGGCTGCGGGCGCGCTGGTGATGTCGGTGGTGGTGGCCCACTGGCCCTTGCGCCGACACGCGGGCACGGCGATGCTCTGGTGCGTAGGCGGCTTCGGAATCTTCACGATTGTCTTCGGCCTGTCGCGCAACGTGCCGCTATCGCTGGCGGCGCTGGTCATGGTGGGCGCGTGCGACATGGTGAGCGTCATCGTCCGCCACACCCTCGTGCAAATCGCCACGCCCGACGAGATGCGCGGCCGCGTCAGCGCCGTCAACATGCTGTTCGTCGGAGCATCCAACGAAGTGGGCCAGTTCGAATCCGGAGTCACCGCCTACTGGTTCGGAACCGTGCCCGCCGTAGTCATCGGAGGCCTCGGCACCATCCTGATCGTAGCCGCCTGGGCCTGGCTCTTCCCCGCCCTGCGCCAGGTAGACGAATTGCAAAAGCAATGCGAGCGGTAGAAAATAGCCACGGACTCACACGGGTGCACACCGATAAGATTTCACGTTTTCTTAGCTGTGTGAATCCGTGTTCATCCGTGGCCTAATTACGTTTCTCCACGCGCTTAGCCTTAATGAAATCCATCTCGACCTGCTTCGGAATCCCCGGCTCGAAGCAGCGGCGGCAGCGAGCTTCGTACATGTCGGAGGCTCCCACTACGATCAGGTCTTCGGAGCCGCGCAGCCTCTGCGTATGCTTGGCCGGATTGCCGCAGCGGACGCAGATGGCCAGCGTTTTGGTGATGGATTCGGCATGCGCCAGCAGGTCGGGCATCGGCGCGAAGGGACGTCCCAGGTAGTCGGTGTCGAGCCCTGCGATGATCACCTGCTTGCCGCTGTCGGCCAGTCGCTGAGCCACTTCCACCAATTGCGGCCCCATGAAATTGGCCTCGTCCACTCCCACCACTTCCGAACGCCAGTCGATCCGGTCCACGATCTCGCCGGCATTCGCCACCACTTGCGACTTCATCCGCAGATCGCCGTGGGACACAATCTCATCGCTCGAATAGCGATCGTCGATGGTGGGCTTGAAGACTTCCACCCGCTTCCGCGCGATCATGGCCCTTCGCAGGCGCCTGATCAACTCTTCGCTCTTGCCCGAAAACATGGGCCCGCAAATCACTTCGATCCAACCGACATTGCCGGTGATGATATCCATAGGGACTTTTAGCCGCCGAAGACCGCTCTCACTTTCTTGAGGAACTCCGCAACTTTAACACGCTGATCGCCGCCGCCCAACGCCTCGATGGGCAGAAATCCGCGATACCCCGATCGGTCGATGATCGCCTTCACCTTGGCCAGATCGATGGGCGTTGCCTTGTCGTCGTAGTAGACTTCCTCTTTGATCTGCCAGGAGACCGCGTACGGCGCCACCTTTTCGATCTCGCGATACGGGTCGCCGCGCCGTAAACTGCCCACGTCCAGAATCACGCCGAACCATTCGGAGTTCACGGTGTTCACCAGGCGTATGGTGTCCTCGGCGCTCTTTAGGCAATCCCAATGCGGCTGCACGGCCACGATCACGCCGTGACGTTTGCCGTAGTCGGCGCACTCCTGAAATAGCGGCGTCATCCATTCCAACACCTGGTCGAATGTTCGGCCTTCCGGCATCTTCGGACCCGTGAAGACGCGGATCACCGGCGCGCTCAGTTTGCTCGCCACCTCAATCCAATCGTTCACCATCTGCACATCGCGGCGGCGCGCCTCGGCGTCGGCCTGCGCGAAGTCGTTGCGCACTCCGGTGCCGCTGA
Organism: uncultured Solibacteraceae bacterium; assembly: GCA_963815475.1. Taxonomy (GTDB): domain Bacteria; phylum Acidobacteriota; class Terriglobia; order Bryobacterales; family Bryobacteraceae; genus Sulfopaludibacter. The sequence goes on from CAWFHD010000003.1 coordinate 8,269,966, forward strand.
TGCTCACGCCGTTCACGAAGGCCGTCCGCTTCAGCCCGTAAATGTACTCGTCGGTCGGAACCTTTGGGTAGCCCGGAAAGTAGTAGCCGGTAGCATCCAGGCCTTCGAAGCCATGCTGGGCGCAGTACTCCACGGTCTTCGCCAGGGTCATCGAGCCGTCCTTCAAGGTCTTGTCGAAGGAGTAGGCGTTGAGGGCGAGTTTGAGATACGTGCCCGGCTGGCGCACCACTTTGCCATCGGCCCATGCGGCCAAGGGCAGGCCCAGCGCGGTCTGTAGCAGGCGGCGGCGGTGAATTGCAGGGATCATAATGGCTTCATCATAGAACAGACCGCCAAAGACTATTTAACGATTGCCGGCACGGCATGCCTGGTCGCCTGCGCTATAGACTTCTTCCTCCAGGCGATCCAGCGAGCCGGCGAAGAAGTGGTCGGCTGCTTCGATCCACACCACGCGCTTCGGTTCGGCCACCCGCGCATAGAGATCCTCGAAGGCCACCTTCGGAGCGAACTCGTCGTGCGTGCTTTGCAGGAAGATCTTGTGGACCTTGCAGGTATCCAGGTACTCGGCCTCTCCCATCCTTGTGGGAAATCCCACCGCCATCAGGAATCCGGCCTCGGGCAACGTGCAGCCCAACCTGGTGATCACCCTCGATCCGAAGGAGAAGCCCGACAGCGCGAAGGGTAGATCGGGATAGCGTTCGCGCAGAAACTCGAGAGCCGCCGCGGCGTCTTCGATCTCGCCGATCAGGTTTCCGTGCTCGCCCTCACTGCGGCCCACGCCTCGGAAATTGAAGCGCAGCACCACCGCTCCCATGCGCCGCAGACCGCGTGCCAGGCGATAAACCACCTTGTTGTGCATGGTGCCGCCGTAGAGCGGATGCGGATGGCAGACCAATGCCGCCATCTGCGGAGCGCGATCGTCCGGCTCTTCGAGCAGCGCTTCCAGCATCCCGGCCGGACCCGGTATGTTGGCCGATTGGATGAGGCGCGGCACTAATTCGTGCGGTAGTTGGTGAACTGCATATCGATGCCGAAATCGGAATCTTTCAGCACCTTGATGGCGGACTGCAGGGTGTCGCGGTCCTTGCCGGCCACGCGGACGAAATCGCCTTGAATGGATGCCTGCACCTTCAGCTTGCTGTCCTTGATCTTCTTGACGATCTCGCGCGCTTTCTCAATGGCGATTCCCTGCTGCAGCGAAATCTCCTGCTTCACCGTGGAACCTGCGGCGGAAATGATCTCCCCATACGACAGGCCCTTGAGCGGCACGCTTGCGCTTCACCAGTTTGCCTTGCAGGATTTCAGCCACGGCCTTGAGCTTGAACTCCTCCTTGCTAGTGAGCGTGATCTTATTGTCCTTCTCGTTGAGCTCGATATTGGAGTGGGAGTCCTTCAGGTCAAAGCGCTGGTGGATCTCCTTCAACGCCTGCTGGATGGCGTTGACTACTTCCGGCATTTCGATTTTGGAGACGATGTCGAAGCTGTTGTCGGGCATAATCTAAGATTACTCGTCGGCGGGCGGATTCGTCTTGGCGGGAGGAAACTCGGGCTCATCCGGGTGATTCAGATCGATTCCCAGGATCGCCCCCGTGCGCAATCGCAGCGGGCTGATCCGGCGCACCGGTTCGATGCGAGTGGACTGCACACGCGGAGCAACGGGCGTAATGGGAGTGATGGATTCGGAGGTGGCCGGCGGACCGATCGGTCCAGGCTCGGCGATGCGCGGCGGCGCCGCGGGAACTGGCGGAGCAGGAACTGCGGCAGCCACCGGAGGCGGCACCGACGATTCCAAAGGCCGCGGATCCGGCTTCTTAGTGCTGTTCAGGGTGGCCAACACGCGGCGGGCAATCTCATCCACCAGCTTATCCATTGATGCGTCCATCGCGATGGTCACCGCCGCCCGCACCTGCTCGGCGTCCACAACGGCGATGAAGGGGGCGGTCGACACAGGCGCACTCGCGCCCGCGCCCTTCCCCGGCGCTCCGGATGCTGTGTTGCCTTCCCGTGCGCGAACGGCTGCTTCCGCCAGCGGCTTCACGGCGGCCAGCAGCGCGCTGGCTTCGAAGGGCTTCTTCAGCACGCCATCGGCTTCCACGCGTTTGGTGTGAGCTTCGTCGAGCGGTTCCAGAACTCCGGCAGTCAGGATCACCCGGACATGCTTATGCCGCGGGCTCATCTTGAGGTATTGACAGATTTCGAAACCGGTGCGGCCGGGCATCACGGTATCGGCCAGGACTACGTCGGGATCCACGTCGTCAAGCCGCACCAAGGCCGAATCTGCATTGCTTACGGTGACTACTTCATAGCCTTCTTCAGTGAGAATCCGCTCTCCCATACGCTGGGCATGCGGGCTGTCATCCACTAAAAGAACTCGGCTCATTGTTTGGCGACGGGCGCAGCCGGAGGCGTGGTGGTCGGCTGTTGCGGTGGCTGCGCTGTCGAATCACCCTTCTTTTTCTTCTGCTCGGCGGCTTTCTTGTCCAGCTTGGCTTGCGCCTCCTGGGCTTTCTTCTGCTGATCCGCCTGCTTCTTGGCGAGCTTCTTGAACTGCTCCTGCTGCTTCTGGGTTTCCTTGAGCTGCTGCTGCACACTCAGCTTTCTGATTTTACCGGTGTGGTTCTGCGGCAGCGCCTGCTGCTTGGTCTGGGTGGTTTGAATGCCGTTCACCGTGACCGGCGATCCTGGCGTCGCGGGGACCGCTGCTCCAGTCGGAGCCTCTCCGCCCGCCGGTGCTGCGCCCTTTTCGCCTGTCGCACCCGTTGCGGCAGCGCCCTTCTCACCTGTAGCGCCCGCAGCAGGAGTCGCGGCGCCACCCGTCGCGCCCGGCAACACGTTGGGGGCGGTATCGATGAGGCTGGTGTCTTTGACGGTAGTCGCGGTTACGTCGGACCCGGCGCCACCCATACCTGGATTCGCGCTGGTTCCCTGCGATCCGGTGGCCACCACCGGCACGCTGGCGGGAATCATCGGGTGCAGACCTTCCATCGAAGGATTGCCCGATTTCGCGGACGGCGTGAAATCCGGATGGCCGACAAACGGAGCCACCATCTTGCTCATGAAGCCGCGCGTAGTGCGGTTATCCATCTCGTACTTTTCATGCGCGTACGCCACTTGGTCGACTTCGGGTATCGGCCGATTCATCGCCTTCAACCGCGATTTCGCCTCGTCCACGTGCGGGCTCAAAGGATGTTGGGAAATCAGTTTCGAGTAGGCGGCGGCCTGTTGATTCTCGAAATTGTCGCCCATCTTCTGGTAGCCGTCGGCTAACAGCCAAAGCGCCTCGGCTCCCCCGCTATACAGCGGGAACTGGTCCGCCACTGCCTGCAGGCGATTGGTGGAAGCCGGATAGCTACCCTTGTGGCCGTAGAAGTAGCCCACGCGATATTCCGCATCGCCCAGCACCTCCTGAACGTTGCGCATCAACTGCTGCGCTTCGGGTGCGAACTTGCTGTTGGGGAACTGGGTCAGCAACTGGCGGCATTCGTCTTGCGCGCGAATGGCGTGAGTGGGATCGCGGTCCGCCTTGTCCATCTGCTGATACTGCATCTTGCAGATTTTTTCCTGCGCTTCGGCGGCTTCCTCCATCTGGGGATAGAACAGGATGAAGTCTTTATACTCGGCTTCAGCCTGCGCCAGGCCGCGCGCTCCGCCTTCGCGATACCAGCTATCGGCCACGGCCAGTTTGGCTTTGGCCAGGTATTCGCTGGTGTCGTAGGTGTTCATCAGGGTCTGCAGCGTGAGGCGGGCCCGTTCGTACCGGCCGTGCTCGACATCGTCGATGGCGGTGTCGAACAGGACCTTGTCGGGCTGCTGCGTGTCCTTGGTGATGGGATTCTCGTAGGCCTTCTTGCGGCACCCGGACGAGATTAGAAGGGCTGCAAGCAGCGCCGGTATTGCGATCTTATTGGCGTTTCGAACCATAGTTCTGTCACTCAACCCATGCCACTAGCATTGGACTGCCGTGGCGTTTGCCGCGATTTCCCGCATTTCCCGCACGGTGGCCTCAGGATCCGGACTGTGAAATATAGCCGAACCTGTGACGATCCAATCACACCCTGCGCGAACCACTTCGGCCAGATTCTCCTTGTGAACGCCGCCATCGATTTCGATAGGTAGCGCTAACTTCTTTTCCCGCCGCATCCGGTCCAGCTTTCGAACCTTATTTAACACGTACGGGATGAGCTTCTGGCCCCCAAACCCGGGATTTACGCTCATTAGAAGCACGTAGTCCGCCACTTCCAATACGTCTTCCAACACTTCCACTGGAGTGGCTGGATTCAGGACCACGCCTGCCATAGCCCCAGCTTTGCGGATGTTTTCCAAGGTCCCATCCAGGTGGGTACAGGCTTCATGATGCACCGAAACCGAATTGGCCCCCGCCTTCACGAAATCCACCGCGTAGCGATTTGGGTTCTCAATCATCAGGTGGCAATCGAGATGTGCGTGCGTCGCCTTACGAATCGACTCCACCACCGGAGGTCCAATCGTGATGTTATCCACGAAGTGCCCGTCCATCACGTCCAGATGGAGCATTCTGGCGCCGCCACGCTCTGCCCGGCCGATCTCCTCTGCCAGGCGAGCGAAATCCGCCGACAATATTGAGGGAACGATTTCAATCATTTACGGTTTCCTATGATTTTATCACAGCGGCGTAGAAACCATCCCCTTCGTCGCGTCCGGGAAGGCGTCGCATAGTGTTTACAACCTGCTCAGGCGGCGCCGCGGCGATCACGGCTTCGTTCTCCTCGGGCTCCAGCGAGCAGGTGGAGTAAACCAGCAAACCCCCGGGCGCGAGGGCGGCGCGAGCCTGTGTAAGCAAAGCGGCCTGGCGACCCTGAAGGTCAGCGAGGTCGGCGGGCGTCAGCTTCCATTTGATTTCCGGATTCCGTCCAAGGGTGCCCGTTCCGGTACAGGGGGCGTCCACCAGGATGCGATCGAATTGGCGGGCGAAGGGTAGGGGCGCCGTGCCATCCAGAATCAGCAGTTCCGCGCCGAGGTTCTTGAGCTGGGCGATGCGGTGGTAATGAATGTCGCAGGCCACCGCGCGAACTCCGGCTTCGAGCGCCTGCGCGGTCTTATTGCCGGGCGCGGCGCAGAGATCGAGAAAGGTCTGGCCCGCTTCCAGTTCGAGCAGCGGCACGATGGATTGCGAGCCGATGTCCTGAATACGGCCGTTGCGTTCGTAGTGCTCAGGCGCCTGGAGCGCCGCGCGCGCGATAGCGGTCGCGGCCTCGGTTCCGTAGTTCTGCTCCCAGCGGGCCAGCAGCCACTCGGGACAGCTCAGCTCGATTTCGCGAGTGGGCCAGGCGACCGGGTCGCGATCCACCTGTCGCAGGATGGCGTTGACGAACCCCGCTGCGGACCGCTTACGGGCGCGCTTCACCAACTCGACGCTTTCGGTGACAGCGGCGTGGCTGGGGACGCGGTCCAGGTAGCGGAGCTGGTAGATGCCCATGCGTAGGGCGGTGCGCACTTCGCGGTCGAGCTTCTGCGTCCGGCCGGAGTAGTGGACGATCAGGTGATCGAGCTGGACTCGATAACGCAGCACGCCGAAGACGATTTCCGCGGCGAGGCCGGCGTCGCGGGAAGTCAGGTCGGTGGAGAGCTCCGCTAAGAGATCGGATGCATAGCCTCCGGAGTCCACTCTCTGGAGGATGTCGAACGCGAGCGTGCGGGCGGGTGCGGGCATGTCACTTCGGAAACAACATGGGGAGAGCTGTGTCCGACGTGAACATGCAGCGGGCATTGTGGCCGCAGAGGGAGACCACCGCTACCTGGTGCTTGGCTCCCAACTTTTCAGCTACGAATTTGCCAAAGGCTTGCCCCCTCGCCAGCCGGGTTGCGCCTTGCGCCATCGCGGGGCAGGAACCGTCGAAGCCGCCTACTGGGAGGATGTCGAGTTCGCCCAGGAGATAGAACACCGGGCGCCCCGCCAGTTGCTTCTTCAGCTCTTCGTCCGTCAGATGCGAGGCATAGCCGGTGCGTCCTTCCAGGCCGTAGGGCCAGTGGTTGTAGGTGGTGCAGTTCCGTCCGTCGGCAAAGACGCGAAAGGTGGCGGCGTTCTCACCTGAGGGGCGGGTGTTGTCAAGATAGGCGTAGCTGGAGGGGTTCGACACGATGTAGCAGATCGGCACGCCTAGAGTTTCGTGGACGCGATTCGCCATTTCGTAGCGGTTCACGAACTGCCCTCCCGCGGAGTGACCCGCCAGCACGATCTTCTTGAGGTTGGGAAAGGCTTGTTTGCGCGCCAGCTTGCGCATGATGTCATCGACGAAATCGAAGGAGGTGATTTTGTCGCTACTGCCGGAAAGGCCTCCCGAGCGCCAGCTATCCCCGCCACAGCTATAGCTCACTTCGTTGGCCGCCAGCACATCGCGGCAGGAGCCGTTGTCAGAGGCGATGCGTGGCACAACCACCGCCGTATCGTCGAGCGCTCCCGCCAGGAATGCGGCCGCCAGCGCGGTTCGGAAATAGTTGTCGGCATCGCGATTGGTGCCATGGATCACGATGAGCGCGCGCGTAATTTTCTCATTTCGGGTCTCGAGCGAGTGTGTGCGGTAGATGAGAGAACGCCAGGGGCCGCCCGTTAGGGTGAGCCACTCGGTGCATGGCGAAGTCGCAGTAGTGCAGGGCGCGGCAAAGGCAGCGGTGGCCGCGAACAGCAAAGCGAGAACGCGCATAAGAGGTGATTCTATCGCACGGGTATGACACTATAGAAGCAGTGGATCTCGAAAAAACCCTATTACGGAAGGTCGGCGAAGCTGTGCACCGCTTCCAGATGATCCGCGAGGGCGACCGTGTGGCCGTCGCGTTGTCGGGCGGCAAGGACTCGTCTACGTTGCTCGAAGCGCTGCTGCTGCTGCAGAAGCGCGCGCCCATCGATTTTTCGATTTGTGCCTTTACGGTGGAACAGGGTAAGTTTCTGCGGCCCATCGAACCTTTGGGCGATTACCTGAAAGAGCGTGGCATTCCGTGGACCTACTTCCGCGACGAGCCATCGCTCAAGCTGCTGGAAGATCAACCGAAACATGGCTGCGATCTGTGCAGCCGATATCGCCGCCGTGCTGTCTACGAAATTGCGCACGAACTGGGCGTGAACGTGATCGCATTCGGCCACACCGCCGACGATTTCTGCGAGGCGTTGCTGCGCAATACGATGTTCACCGGCAAGTTGAGCGCGCTACCGGCCATCACGCACTCGCGAGCTCATGAGTATCGCCTCATCCGGCCGCTGGTGTTTGTCACCGAAGATATCACCCGCGCTTATGCGGAAAAGATGGGCGTGCCCATCATCCCGTGCGATTGCTCGCTTCGCACCGGGACCGTGCGGCGTTCGCTGCGCGGGATGTTCGCGGAACTCGAACAGGAATATCCGCACCTCAAGGAAAATATTCTCTCGGCGATGGGCAACGTGGACACCAACCGATTGCTCGATCCCCGATTCTTAGGTTTGGAACAGCCGGCAACGGCGGAAGAGTTATTTCCAATCGTAGAGTAAACAGGAGCCGGCTTATGATGCAAAAATTCGTTCTCGTCAATAATATTGCGATTCATCTGGATTCGATCGACTACATCGAGTACCTGCCGTCAGGGGGCTCGAACATCGTGATGCGCGGAGTCACCCCGGACAAGCAGAACATCGCGGTGGACGAGCCGGAAACCCGGCGACTGCGCGCCTTTCTGGAGCCGTTGACGTATACCCTCGATCGCGCCGCCGGGGCCTTTCACCAGCGCGAAACCAGCGTTGGGTGACGCTCGAGAGAGCAGGCGCAATCCCATGTCAGGCGCCCGCGATGGATTCTTGTCATAGGTGGGGAATGCCTGCTGGGGGATTCTGCCGTTTCTTTCGAGCGCCCTTCGTTACCTGCACTTGCAGGCCGGCGTAAGCGATGAAGTAAGGCTGAGCGCTAGCCGGACCGCTGAAATTGCCGAAGCTTCTCCCGGCCATGAAGAGCAGCAGCAAACCCCGGTGGAACTCATACCGCATACCCAAGTCGAACGTGGTGGAACGTTGTGTTCCCCCCAGCAAGACGTCGTCGTAGATCTCGCCCAAGCCTTCGAATCTCCTATTGAACTGGTGTCCCAAGGCAAGGCCGAGAATCCTCTCGTGAGGTGCTCGTTTGTTGAACCAGTACCCCATCTCGAGATTTGCTTCTAAGGGGCCGAATGTCTTGGTCACCTCCACCGGCAGCAGAAATCGGGGTCCAAGCTCCACGAGGTCGCGGGCATAGGAATCATCCGGATTGTTCAGTTCAAGTTGCGGATACGTGGAGATATTCCAACCTCCTTCCTTGCCCTGCTGATAAAACCGCCATTTCACACCCATGAGCGAGTTTCCAGGGGCGCTACGAAAGACGCCACCGTTGTTGCTATCCCAAAGGTAGGCGATCTGATACTTGAGCTGAATCCTGTCGCCCAGACCATAGTTGATGTCCAGGAGTGGCGCCAGGGTGTCACGGTCTCCGCGGCTGAAGATGGGCATGGAGGCGAAGTTAATCTCCCAATTCCGATTGCCGGGCGTGCCTGGATCGTCGGTCAGCAGCGGGGGGCCTCCCTGGGCAAAGACGGGCCAACTGCACGCCGTGAGCAGTAAGATCGATCCCAGCCTTCTGGAAAGCCTCGTGCACTCCGATCGCCTATGTGCTTTGGAGGGTGGCATGACCTCGAGTTGGCGTCGGCTTCGCCTGGGCCCTGCGTCCATTGCATCAGGCGCACACATCGACACAACCTGGATTCACCTGGAACCCCAGGAGCCTCAAAATTTGTCATCGAAGCGGCCGGTGCAGCAATTGGCAAGAAGAAAAGTCGGATTTCGATAGTCTCGCATCAAGCATTACGTCAGGTTGTCGCGAGAGAACGCCGAAACCTTCAACACGGATTTCAAATGTCGGAAACGATGCAACCAAGGACCTTCACCCCGAGCCAGACCGAATTGCTGGAACACGCCCTTCGGCTTGTGACCGGGATTTGTCCATTAACCTGGCAAGAGATTCCGCGCCATCTGCGTCATGCATTTGCGAAGCATATGAACAAGGATCTATGGACCGGTGAAGCGGACCTGCTTTGTTTGTCAGAGGCAGCGATGATGGTCATTCGAGATGCAATCGCGCACACTGGCGAATTTGCTGAAGAGGAACCTTGAGGGAACGCGCCTGCTCCTTCAGCATGCCGTTCGTTCGAACCGAACGGAAAGTCTGCCGCGTAGCCGCCCTGAGGTAACTATTTCAGGCGAATCACCCCCGCGTTCCTGTCTTCCACGGTGGTTGTCAGCGTGTTCCCACTGAGGGCTGGATGGTTTGACGTTTGCCACAGATCCTCAGCTTGTTGGAACTTCCCGGGCAAGGTGATCTTCACCGTTTTGGAAGTTCGTGTCGGATTCACCACCCACAGGTAGTCGCCACCCCTTCCTTCGTGAAGCCTTGCCTTTACTTCCGGGTCAATCGACTGCACTCTTGGCTCGACTCCGGCCCAAGCCAGCAGGCCTGCGAAGAACTCACGGGTTCCCTGTGAATGGTTGCGGTAGTAGCTGCCCCCGGGGAAGGTTCCAATCAGCAGGGTCTTGCCGTTGCCCGACGTGTGCTCCACGGCAGCGACGTGGCCATTGCCGTACTGGCCCGCTGCTTGTCCTCCTGCCAGCCGATACTCCTGCAGAAAGTATCCTCCTCCGATCTGCTTGTTCCTCACAGTGAGGGTTAACTTATCTAGTAGGTCAGGGGTAAACTGAACGTAAGTCTCACGCGCCCCGAATAACTGATCGAGGCCCAGGTTCGGCTGAACCGTGCCCACCGTTCCACCATCGCCAAAGTAACCGGGGCAGCCTTCACTGACTAACTTGCCTCCTTTGGCGACATAGTCGCGAAGCTTGTCGGCCGTGGCTTTCTTGAGCATCTCGGGGTAAGCCAGATAGATCATGGGATACTCGCCGATGTCGTCGACGCTCACGAAATCGGCCTGGATGTTAGAGTCGAAGAAGGCCTGATAGGCGCCTTGCAGCGACTGCACGTAGGCGCCGGCCGCGGTTCCTCTACCGGCTCCCGTGCCGCCTTGAACGCGGTTGAAATCCTCGGCTTCCTGGACGAAGACGATGCCGACGTCGCCCTTGACGGGGCGCGATTTCCAGATGTCGCCGTGAGCATTGGCCCACCGCGCCAACTTGCTCGCCATCTCGGCCCGTGGGGTGACGGAGCCGTCCATCCCCATGGGGCCGAACGCGCCAAACAGCGGGCCATCCAGCAGCGGACGCCAACGCGTAAACAGGATGCCGCTGGCGCCCCCGGTCATATCGATCAGGCTCCACACCCGCACATCCTTATCGTCGGAGCTGCGGCCGTCTTCGAGCGGTCGATTGAGGACCTGCGGCTGCATCCACAGCGGTCCGCCCGTGGCTTCGGCGTGCCAGAAAGGTTTACCGCGCGCGGCGGCGCGCACCAGATCCACGGCATGAAACTGCATCCAAGGATCGTTGGTATGGCGCGAGGCGACCCAGGTGTAGCCGTAGGTGTCGACGTCGGCTGCCATGCGCCACTCGATCTCGCTGAGGACCGCGGTGCCGTGGCCGGTGACCTTGTTGCGTTTGTCGAGGCGGCGAATCAGTTCGGTGCGCCAGTGCAGCAGGCGAATGGCGTCGTCGCGGCGGAACGCGAGCCAGTCGAGTGAGTCGGGATAGCCTCCGTTGGCGCGCGGCGGATGGATCGATTCCCAGGTAGCGAAGCTGTAGCGATGCCAGGCGCGGCCGAGCGCTTCGAGGGTGCCGTATTTGGCCTTCAGCCACTCGCGGAATTTCGCCTGCGTGGCCGGACAGAAGCATTCCTGCACGCTACCTTCGTTCCACACGTCGTAACCCAATGTCGCAGGACTGCCGCGATAGCGCTCCACCAACGCGGTGAGGAACTGTTCTGCCTGACCGCGGACATCCTCGTTGTCCAGGCACATCGGCGCGTTGCCCGTGGCGCTGCCCGTGGCGACCGAGGGGTAGCCTTCATTGCCCGCGATATCGACGTGGCGTGCCTGCGGGTACTTGTCCCACATCCACTCGGGCGCGCCGTTCGTGATTTCGGCGATCACGACTTTGATATGATTCTGCGCTTCGAGTTCCACCATGCGGTCGTAATCGCGCCAATCGTATTTGCCCGGAGAGTTTTCGATGGAGGCCCAAAGGAACCAGTGGCGGAAGATGTTCATGCCCAGTTGAGCGGCGGTCTTATGGTCGCGCTCCCAATCTGCCTCGGGCGGATTGGATTTGCGGAAGTAGACCGCTCCGAAGGGATAGATGGGGTCGGGGCTGGCCTGCTGCGCCGGGAGGCAGAGGACCAGGACGGTTAAGATTGCGATCGGTATAAGTGAGCGGTCCGGCCTGTGCATATGGCGATCATAGCGCGTGCCATGGCCCAGGCAAGAAGCAGAAGTAAACCCTAACCAATCTATGAATCGCCCGTCAGGGCATTGCAGGAGAGTTTCTCTATGAATCGATTCGCGCTTCTGCTTCTCGGGGCGGTGCTGGCGTTTGCTCAGGACCACCACACCATGGTCAACGAGCACGGTGACCACGTCATGGGCTTCTCGCACGAGAAAACCACCCATCACTTTGAACTCAGTTATGACGGTGGCGCCATCGACGTGCGCGCCAATGACGTGAAGGACACGGCAAGCCGAGATGAAATTCGCAGCCACTTCCGGCACATCGCCAAAATGTTTGCAGACGGAAACTTCGACGCGCCAATGCTGGTTCACAGCAGAAATGTTCCCGGCACTGCAACCATGACGCGCCTCAAATCCCAACTTCACTGGGATCTAACGGAAACCTCACGCGGCGCACGCATCGACATCACCGCCGACAATAAAGAAGCGCTGGACGCCGTTCATGAGTTCTTGAGGTTCCAAATCGAGGACCATCAGACCGGCGATTGTCCAATGGTCCGCTAGCGGCATTTATACACAGCGCAGATTACATTGCGCACCGAAGCCCGATTGGCGCGGGTTTCACTCTGACTTCTGACTGCTATCTTCTGACTTCTTATTTAGATCGATATCGGAGGATAGGGCAGCCTCACCTCGGGTGACGCTCCCGGCTGCCAGGCCGAAAAGAGATCCTGGAAATTGCTCCCCAAGAACTGCGGCATCACGTCCGTAGTGCGCCATCGCCGCGCAGCAGCCCCTCGATTGCCGCGCGCCTCCGCCGGCTCACCGCTACTCGCATACCGTCTCGCAGCACAACTTCATCGCCACGCAGTTCCCGAATCCGGTCGATTTGCACAATCGCCGACCGGTGCACGCGCGCGAAGCGGTGCGGATCGAGGCGTGTTTCGAGCGATGCCAGCGATTCGCGCAGCAAGTGACTTTTCGCGCCGATATGCAGGCACGCGTAGTAATCGTCAGCGCTGATCCAATCGATCTCCGCCACCTGGACTACCAGATCGCCGGTCGCGATCGGAACCACCAGTCGTTCCACGCCAGCCTTCTCGCGCTCCGCCTGGTACGCTTCCAGCAGCGCCGTAAGTCGCGCAGCCAGGCCTGCCGCCCCCATCAGTCGAAGACGTTCACGAACACGCTGCAGCGCCGCGTCGAAGCGCTCCACATGCAGCGGCTTCACCAGATAATCCAGCGCGTGCGCCTCGAACGCGCGCACTGCGAACCGATCGTGCGCCGTAACGAACACCACGGCCGGCATGCGGTCCGCCCTGCGGGCGCGTAGCACTTCGAATCCATCCATCTCCGGCATCTGCACGTCGAGAAAAAGCAGGTCGGGCGATAACAAATCGAGCGCCCTGAGCGTCTCCCCGCCATTGCGGGCCTCACCGACAACCGTCATGTCGCGGTGCGGCGCCAAAAGCTGCCGCACGCCGCGACGCGCCAGCGGCTCATCGTCGGCCACCAGGACCCGGATTTCACTGTGCCCCGTCATCACTCTCTGCCTCATGATACGGCAGTCGGATGGTCACCAGGACCCCGCCGCCCGCGACGTTCGCAATCTCGAGGCTCGCGCGATCGCCGTAAAGCGCAGCCAGCCGCGCGCGCGTGTTCGTGAGGCCGACGCCCGTCGCCGCGGGACCCGCCGGACCAAGTCCCGGACCGTCATCGCGCACCGTGAGGACCAGCGTATCGCCGTCGCGCCGCGCCGAGACTTCCAGCTGCCCCGCATCCGCCCGGCGCGCAATCCCGTGCCGCAACGCATTTTCGACCAGCGGCTGGAGTATGAACTGTGGCACCGCCGCCCGGCGAATCGCCGCATCCACCTCGATGTGCGGCCGTAACCTGTCGGAGAACCGCACTTGCTCAATCGCCAGATAGCGCTCGAGAAAATCCAGCTCGGTAGAGAGCGGCGCCTCGTGCGAGCCCTCTGCGCGCAGCACCAGCCGTAGCACGTCGCTCAGCAATTCGAGCATCCGCGACGCCGCCGCGGTGTTCCGATCGCGAACCAGCACCGTGATCGCATTGAGGCTGTTGAACAGAAAGTGCGGATTGAGCTGCATCCGCAGCGCGCCGAGTCGCGCCTCCGCAAGCTGCGCGGTCAAACGAGCTGCCTGCATTTCGCGTTCGCGAGCCTGTGCCATGTAGGCGAGCGCATGTTCGATCCCCACCAGCGCGAAGTACACACCGGTTCCAAAAGGCAGCGTCGTGAAGATCCACCCCTCCAGCGGGCGCCAGAACTTCAGCGCCGTGGAACCCGTAGGCGGGTAAAACATCGCGAGCCGCAAAACTGGCCAAGCGTCGCCCACGCCACGCACATGCCAAGCGCGCAGGCGATATGTAGAGCGATCCGCCGCGCCACCCCTTCACGCCGCAGCGGAAACCTGCGGCTGATGCGAAAGACCGCGGGCGTGAGCACCGCGTACAGCAGCCAGTCGACGCCCGAGAAAAGCACCCAACGCCAATCCGGCCGCTCGTTGCTGAGCCGGCTCTGCATGTAGTTATCGATCGCCGAGAGTATCGCGGGCGCCAGCCACGCCGCAAAGATCAACGCGAAGCCCGGCAGTTGCGAACGCTGCCGCTCTGGTTGTGCGCTCGCTATCGCGGCCATTCCCGCAAGCATATTGCCTCCCGGCGCGAAGCGTCAAGCTATGACCGTCCGCTGCACTGGTCGCGCCGTCCGCTGCAGTTTCTTGGCGACTTATCCCTTCGCTGCTAGTCTTGACGCATGAACATACTTCGTCTGCTCACCGGCGCTCTGCTGGTTGCGCTGCTGGCGGCGCAAACGCCCGCGAAGAAGAAGACCGCGAAGGAACTCCAGGCGTCCTTCGATGCTCACAAAGGCGATTTCGACTACCTGCTCGGCGAATGGGAATTCACTACGGTCTCGAAAGAGCATGGGCCCGCCAAGGGCTTCTGGACAGCCGTGCGTCTCGACACCGGACAAATCCTCGATGAGTTCCGCATAGTCGGCGACAAACGCGAAACCTGGTATGTCACCTCCACCCTGCGCTCCTACAACGCGCGCTCGATCGCTGGGAGCTCGTCGGCATGGTCGAAGGCGGCGGCCTGCAGGATGTCGGCGCCGGCGCAGCGTGTTGGCGGTGAAGTCCACATCGAGCAGAAGTTCGGCGTCGCCAACGGAAACACCTCGACCCTGCGGATTCGCTACTACAACATCCAGCCCGATCGTTTCTCCTGGACCGCCGACCGCTCCTCCGACGGCGGCAAAACCTGGTCCAAAGACGATCAGAAGATCGAGGCGCACCGAATTGGTCCCACGCGTTCGCTCGGCGCGCTGGCGCCCGCGCGATAATCGTTCTGCCATGCCGGAAAACCGAACCGTTCCCCACGACCCCAGAGCCGAATTCATCGACGCGTGCGTGTGGCACGGTTCGCTCGATCGCGCGCGTGAAATCCTCGCCGCGCATCCCGAAGTTGCCAGTAGCGATATCCACACCGCCGCGCTGCTCGGCAACCACCAGGCAGTCGCCCGCTTCCTCGCCGAGAACCCGGCAAACGCCACCGCCAAAGCCGGTCCGCGCAATTGGGACGCGCTGACGCACCTCTGCTTCTCCAAATTCCTGCGGCTCGAGCCCGATCGCACCGAGGGTTTTCTTAAGTCCGCCACGGCTCTGCTCGATTCGGGCGCCAACCCCAACACCGGCTTTTTCGAGGAGAATCACCAGCCTAAGCCCGAGTGGGAATCAGCCCTGTACGGCGCTGCGGGCGTCGCTCATCATCCGGAGCTGACCAGGTTGCTGCTCGATCGCGGCGCCGATCCCAACGATGGCGAGGTCGCCTACCATTCGCCGGAGACACTCGACAATCGCACCATCCATGTCCTGGTCGAAAGCGGCAAGCTTACTCAGGACACCATCGGGCTGATGCTCGCCCGCAAGTTCAACTGGCACGACGATGATGGCGTGTACTGGCTGCTGGAGCACGGCGCGGATCCGAATTGGCTGCTGTGGGGCAGCCGCCCGCTGCACTACGCGCTTCGCCATGGCACTCCCATCCACTACTTCGAGTGGCTTCTCGATCATGGCGCGGATCCGTCGCTGCCGGACAAGAACGGCACGGAGCCCGTAGCGGAAGCCGCGCGTCAGGGTCGTGCGGACGTCCTCGATCTGTTCGAAAAGCGCGGCGTTGTCATCTCGCTCGAAGGCGATGACGCGTTTCTCGCGGTGTGCGCGCGGGCCAATGAAGCCGAGGCGCGAAAGCTCGCCGCGGCGGATCCATCGGTAGTGGACCGCGTGCAGTCCCAGAACCCCGGCAAGCTCGCGGATTTCGCGGGCGCGGGCAACACGGCGGCCGTGCGGCTGATGTTGGATCTCGGCTTCGATCCCGGAGCGGCTCGCGTCAAGCCCAACTGGGTGGCCGGCGAAACGGCGCTCCACGTCGCGGCGGCACATGGTCGCCTGCCGGTGGCGGAGTTGTTGATTGAGCGCGGCGCCCCGCTCGAGGCCAAACGGCACGGCGGCTTGACCCCGCTGCGTGTGACCTTTCTTTGCCTGGAGCAGCAATCGGAATGGACGCCGAACGAGTACACGCTGCCCATCGCCGAGGCGCTCATCAAGGCCGGAGCCAGCGTGGAAAAGGCCGGCCTTACTCTCACCGCGGCAATATGCCTCGGGCGTAACGATGACGTCGCCAGGCTGGCAAAGGAAGCCGGCGCCCAGGAAAAACAAAAGGCCTTGGCCGCCGCGGCCTACAACGCAAGGCTGGATGCCATCGACACGGCTATCGCGCTGGGCGCCGACCCGAACGCGCCGAACGTGGGGCTCAATCCCGATGCCACCGCCCTGCACAATGGCGTCTGCTCCGGCTCGCTCGCCGCGGTGCGGAAGCTCGTGGAGGCAGGAGCCAGCGTCCAGGCCACGGACGGTCCATACAAGGCCACACCGCTCGCGTGGGCGGAGTACTTCGTGCGGGAGAGTGCCGCCGACAAAGTCGAATACTTCCAGCGTGAAGGCGCGAGACCCAAGCAGTACGCCGAAATTGCAGCCTATCTTCGTAGTGAAGAGGATGCCTCGCGGCCATAGTTGTCAGTCCGCGCGCACTACAGCGATTGACCCAATCTCTTTTCCAGTTCCCTGCGATACGTTCTGCTGATTCTAGATCTTGAACCGTCTTTCAGGATCACCTCGAACTCCCCATGCGAGATCGGCTCCAGGTGCAGGATGCTTTCGATATTGACGATTGCCGAACGATGGACGCGGACAAAACGAACCGGATCGAGCTTCTCTGCCAGCTCGTTCAGCGCGGCCCGGTACAAGACTTCCTTGCCACCGATGTGCAGGTTCGCATAAACCCCGGCAGCTTCTATCCAGTCGATATCAGCCACCCGCACAAAGCGAGTGGAGCCTCCCGATTTCACCACCAGACGGTCCAGCGGCAAATCCCCCGCGGGCGCTGCTGAAACCATGCGAAGAATGCGCCGTCCAAAGTCCCGCACGCTGCGTTCATCCATCCGAGTGCCGACGCGCGCCATGGTCATCTCAAAGCGCTCGTCGCTGAACGGCTTCAGAAGATAGTCAAGCGCATTGGCTTCGAACGCGCGGATGGCATGCTCATCGTAGGCGGTCACAAAGACCGTGAGCGGCATACGTTCGGCGCCCACTTCCGCGATGACTTCCAGTCCATTCAACTCCGGCATCTGCACATCGAGAAACACCAGGTCGGGCCTGCGGTCCTGAATGATCTCCACCGCCGAGAGTCCGTCGGATGCCTCTATGATCACCGTCACCTGAGCGTCGCGGCGCAAAAGATCGATGATCCGCTGCCGCGCCGGCGCTTCGTCGTCGGCCACCATCACGCAGAGGCATTCAGGCGCGGACAGCGGCATGCGCATCCTTTCCGGTCCATCGCAGAGGCAGCGATATCTCCACCTCGGTTCCACCACCGGCGCGCCGGTTCACGGCAAAACAGGTTCCTCCATCGGGATAAAGCCCCGCCACACGCTGCCGCGTCACCGAAAGCCCCACGCCGCCCGAGTTTTCCAGCGTCCAACCCGTCGGAAGTCCTACGCCGTCATCGAGGACACGAATGTCCAGCCGATCCCCGTCCCGCTGTGCCGAGACGATCACCGTCCCGCCCGAAGCTCGCCGGGAAATTCCGTGCCGGATCGCATTCTCCACCAGGGGCTGAACGAAAAGGCAGGGCACCGAAGCATATTTCACCTCCGGCGCGATTTGCGTCTCGATCCGCAAGTGGTCCCCGAAGCGAATCTTCTGGATCGCCAAATAGTGTTCCAGAAACGCCATCTCTTCCGCCAGCGGCACTTCCTGCCTGTCTTTCGATTCCAGCGACAGGCGGAGAAGGTCGCCCAGATGCTCAATCATCCTTCGCGCCAGCTTCGGGTCCCGCTCCACCTGAGATGAGATCGTGTTCAGCGCATTGAAAAGAAAATGCGGATCCAACTGCATGCGAAGCGCGTTCAGGCGGGCCTCGGAGAAGCTTTTTTCCAGGCGCTCCAGGCGCAGCTCACTGGCAAGATAGCGATCGTAGTAGTGATATGCTTGCCAGGCCCCCAGGATCAACCAATAGACCAGCCAGTTCCAGAGAAACATGGCCCCCAGTGCATCCAGCAGAAACCGGATGCGAAACAAGCCATTCCATTCATCGATCCCGAATGCGGCGCGCAGCACTCCCAAAAGATAGACGTACACAGACGTCAGAATCAGGCTCGGAAGCAAATGCGCCAGAACTCGCCGGGCCAGTTGCTTGCTGGAAATGGGGATCTGCCGGTCCACCCAAAGAATGAGGGGTGTGACCATACCCCAGGACCACCATAGCGAAAGTGACAAAAGCAGAGCGTACCGCCGGTCGGCTCCGGTAGATAGATCCGGCAAGGCAAACACACAGCCGATTAACGTCCATGCCACAGCCGCTAAGGCAACGTGGCCCGGACGTGTCTTCATCCATGGTTTGCCGGCCATCTGGTTTGTCACTTTGCTGCCAGATGAACTCCTTCCGGATCGCCCAGACGCAGCATCAGTCCCCATCCGAAGAAATTGTTCGCGAGTGCCACCGCGACCTCATTATCGCCCGCTTCCAGGGGCAGCGTGAAGGAGCCGTTCTCCAGCGAACATCGCCCGTCGGGAGCTTTTCTCGCTGCTTCCGAATCGAACAGGTTCTTGTCGGTATACACCAGCTTCCCGTTCACGAATACCCAGACTTCGCGTGTCCATCCGATATCCACTTTCTTCGTCTGCTTCCTGTCTGAAGCGATCGTCGTCTTCAGCCATGCCACGGCCCGGTTCGGCTCGTGCATAGGCAGGCCGTACTCGCGGCTGAGATTGACCAACCCGCCCCGCTCCGCACGGATCGTCTTCCATTCCTGCGGAGCGCCGGGCATTTCGTTATACATGGGCTCCTTACTATTCGGCTGCGCGGAAAAGGCTGAGAGACGCCAATTCCGGACCAGGCCGCGGTCCCCTTCCAGCGGATCTCTCGCCGGTTCCGGAGCGAGACCTTCCACTGCATCGGGAGTGATCACCATGTTGGCGAAAGTGGCCGGCCCCTGCAGCCGCAGGCCGCCTTTCAACGCGTCCCCCTCCAACCTGCCCACCTCCAGCGTGGGCGATGGGCCATCGTTCACGAAAACGTTCATCCGCCGGCCGGATACCACCATCTTGATGTGGTTCCACCCGTTCTCCCGCAGAGGCGCCCGGTTTTCATATTGCGGAAAGAAGTCCCACAGCAGGACACCATGAGTCTGCGGCGCATACTGTACGCAGGCCCGGAACGCGGGACAGTTTGGATCGGGCCTCAAATAGAAGAGCTCGAAATTACCTTCGTCCTGCTGACGAAAGGCAATTCCCGGTGCGCCTCGCCCGATCGTATTGATGTCGAACTCAATCGTTCCGTCACTGAATGTTATGCCCTTGAGCACCGCATCGCCGCTGTTCAGCCGCATCAAACCGTGAAAAAATCCGAGCTGCCGCAGGAACTCCGCGTTCTCCTTAGTCTGCCAGTGATCGGCCGTCATGGCGATCGCGATCGGTTCCCCGCCCTGGGCAACCCGAAGTGCTGTCAGGAAGCATAGGATTACAAGCGTCTTCATGACCCCAGCGTAAGGATTAGCCGGCCCGCTGGCGAGTGAAACGTGACGAGACGGACGGCCGTGTTGCGAAGAGGTCCCAAACGCTGCGAGTCGGTTCGCGTCAGCAGCTTTATATCAGCAGCTTGGGTACAAAACAGCTCCGTTTACTTTTCTAATATCGGCTGTGCGAACACCAGCCGGTGTCCGTTCAGATCCATCACGTCGAATTCCAACATCCCATATTCCTGCGGACAAAGCTGACGCGATATCTTTACTCCCGCCGACGACGAGAATTCCTCGCAGAGCGCCTTCACATCGTCCGTGATGATGTACACGTTCCACGCGTTGCGCTCATGCCGCCCTGGATCGTCTGGCGACACTTAACCCGGCTACTGCTGTAGGAATATCTCAATTTCATCGCGCCGAAGGATAGCGAAGCCCGGCGGGTAGGATTCAGATTCGAACCCGAGCCGTTTGTACCATTCCATCGTTGGCTCGATGTTGCCGACTAGAAACACCGTAGTCGAATTGTGCAGCTTCGCGCGATCCGCCATTGGCAGACAGACTCTATAGCAGCGCCGGTGGGGCAGGATTCATCCTGCGCGGCGGTTTTAACCGCCGCATGTTGTGCCAGCAAGACGGCCAATCGCACGCATGGTCGCCTGCCCTACTCTGGATATCTCACGCGATACACTAGCATGGACCCGGTCGGAGGGCGGAGCCGCTCCGCAAGAGACGAAATGAAGTCGACCAGAGCCGTTAAGCTTTCCACAACCATGACGGAGACGGACTTCGACAACGGCTATTGGTATACCGAGGATCTTAAGGCGTTCGCTGAAATGATCCGCATTCCTTCAGCCAGGAGCTTGCGAAAGGATGAACTGGAACAGGCGGTCAGGTATTTCTTGCGAACCGGCCACGCGAGGAGTTTTGCCAAACGGACTCTGACCAAACTCGGACCGCGAGACATCGATCTGGGTCTGCGGCTCGACCTCCCGGTTGTCCATTACACCAGCAACCGTCAGACGAAGGACTTCATCGAGCAGGAGGCCGCGAAACTCGAGCCGGGATTTCAGAGAAAATCCGGAACGCGATACCTGCTCAACCGTTGGCGGGAAGAACAGCTTCATCAAGGCCATCGGATCACATACGGCGATTTGGTCCGCCATGCTATTGAGCTGAACAGAACCAAAGATGGCCCGCTACGCATCGGGCACGCCAGATATATAAATTTCATCTCCGATTTCATGAAAGCCAACCAAGGGGCGCCCATGGGTGAAGCCCTAGCCGCATGGGATGACTTAAAGAAATTGGACACGCCGAAAACTTTTCAGGCTTGGCTCAAGACCCGGAAGTGATATCTATCCCTCAAACCCACTGAGTGTTTCTCCACAGATGTCTTGTGCGAGACCGCCCTGCTACGGAAAATTTCGTTGCATTACGGTTTTCTTCGTAGTATCTTCGAACCAGATGAGCACTCCCCGCCGCACCCGACTGCCAATCGCGCTTCCAACCGCTGCCGAGCTCGACATTCTTGCGGTGCTTTGGACGTTGGGAATGGCGACCGTCCGGGAAGTCCATGACCAGCTCGGCAATGACAACCGCTACACCACTACGCTGAAGACCATTCAGTTGATGGTTGAAAAAGGCCTGCTCACTCGCAGCGAACGTTTCGGATCGCACGTCTACCAGGCCAGGGCGCCGAAGGAGCAAACGCAGCGGCAAATCGCGGGCGACCTCCTGAAAAGGGCCTTCGGCGGTTCCGCCCGAAGCCTGCTGATGGGCGCCCTCACAGCGCAGCCGGCCTCGCCCACAGAACTGGATGAAATCCGCGACATGCTGGATTCCTTTGCGAAAGAGAAAGGACACTCGTCATGAATAGCTTGCAATTACTGGCCTCACAGCCATGGGTGGAACGCCTCGGCATGACGCTGCTCCACTTCGTCTGGCAGGGCCTCCTCATCGCGATTCTGTACGCAGGAGCACGGCGAACTGTGGCTCGCACGTCTAGCCCGCAGACACGGTACCTGCTCGCCTGCGGGGCGCTGGCGGCCATGCTCGCCGCTCCGCTCTGGACTTGGCGACTGTTGCGGCCGCCGGACGCAGGACCGGAAGCCGTCTATCGCATTCACAGCACCCCAGCCGCCGCCACCGGCATCGCCGCTGCCACCACCTTGCCCGATTTCGTCCGCGCTACAGTGTCGAACGTACAGTCGGAGCAGTTCCTGTTTTGGGTCGTAATGGTTTGGCTCGCCGGCACAATGGTGTTCTGGGTTCGGCTGGCGGGAGGCTGGGTGGTTGCCGCACGGATGCGGTCGATGTTGGTCCGTCGTGCGCCGCCGGAATGGCAGGACTCTCTGAAACAACTGGGAGCACAGATTGGCGTCTCACGTCCCGTGAAGTTGCTTGTCTCCGCGCTGGTGCAGGTGCCGACGGTGGTCGGCTGGTTGCGGCCCGTAGTGCTGATTCCAGTAGGAGCGCTCGGCGGTCTGCCTGCTGAGCATCTGGAGGCGCTGCTGCTGCATGAGTTGGCGCACATCCGGCGGCACGATTATCTGATGAATATTTTGCAGAGCGTAGCCGAATCCCTGTTGTTTTACCATCCCGCGGTCTGGTGGGTGTCGGGGCATATTCGCGTCGAGCGCGAACTGTGTTGCGACGATGTGGCGGTCTCGCTATGCGGCGATGTGCTCACATATGCGCGCGCGCTCGCGCAGTTGGAATCGTGCCGCCCCGCGCCTTTCAGTGCGGTGCTTGCCGCCAACGGTCCTTCCCTGCCCGATCGCATCGCGAGGTTGCTGGGTCGATCGAGGCCTGCAGTTGGCGCCAGTCTGGGACCGGGTGTCATCACCGTCGCGGCTCTCATGGTGGCGGTCGCCTATGGAGTGTTCGGTCAATCCACCGATTCGCCGCGATTCGCGGTCGCATCCATAAAACGTAACCAATCCTCTCCTGCTCCAAATTCGATCGGGGCTCCGATGGGAGCCGGCTATCGGTCCGGCGGCCGGTTTGTCGCGGGTAATGCCCCAGTAACGTTTCTCATCCAAAGGGCGTATGCGGTCCAAAGTTTTCAGGTCGTGGGCGGTCCCTCCTGGATCGACAGCGAGGGCTACGATATCGAGGCCAAACCGGAGGGCAGCACGGATCAGAAACGGATGTGGCTGATGGTGCAAACGCTCCTGGCCGACCGGTTCAAGCTTTCCATGCACCGTGCTACAAGAGATCTCCCTGTGTATGATTTGCTGGCTGGGAAGGGTGGTCTCAAGTTGCCGGCGCCGCAAGGAGGCGATTGCGCGGAGGTTATGACGACGTTTCCGGGCCCAGGACAGCCGCGGGTGGCTCCTCCCTGTGGTCCGGGCATAATAGGCGCCGGCACGGGGCTCAACATGGAGGGAATCAACGTGTCGATGCCGGCGGTGGCAAAGCTGCTCTCGAGCCTGATGGGTCGGGAAGTCATCGACAAAACCGGTTTCACCGGAAGGTTTGCTCTTCACCTGGAGTTCGCCATGGACGATGCTCTCCCCGGACTTCCAGGCCCCGCAAGCCCGGATGCCTCTGGCCAGCCGATGGACCCCAATGCCCGGCCATCGATACGCTCCGCCCTCCAGGAACAACTCGGCCTGAAACTCCAGCCGTCTACAGGCCCGGTAGACGTCTTCGTGATCGACCGAGTGGAGAGACCCACCGGAAACTAAGTTGCCCTTGTGGCGCAGACACTTTTTGTCTGCCGCGCCCCGACTCATCGGGGCGCTTGGCCTTCCGAGCCGACAGGCATGGTTGGAAACGATGGGCTCGAAATATTCCCAGCCGTACTCTAATTCTCCGAAGCCTTCTCCGCGCGGTCGATAATCAGGACCTCCACTGGACCTTTGCCTACTTCCAGCTTGAGGCCGAGATGTTCCCGGAGCGCACTCAACAACGAAGGGCCCGTCGGATCGGGAGCTTTGCTAGGGTCGCCGGGTTCACTCGGCCTTCGTGACGCGCTCTCGTCGGGCGTCCAGTCCATCGTGAAATCGAAATTTCCCTTAATGCCCGTTTGGTCGATGACAGGGCCTCCCATCTGTTCCGTAAGAAAAACCTTCGCGAAAAACTCCATCGAAGTGGCCACGCACATGACATGGTGCCCATTGTTGATGAGATCCGGAACCGTGCCTTTGGGCGGCTCGAGATTCCGCGGGCCGTTCTTGTCCACCAGCAGTTTGAAAATCGGGAGCTGCCGCGTATCCTTGTGAAGCACCAGTTTGAACCGATCGGCCAGAAGCGCCTGCGTGCGGACACGGATTGCGCCCATCGATAAATCGACAGGCTGGCCGGCGCCTCTGTCCGGTTTGGCCAGAATGTCGTACTTCTCGGAATCGAGCCACCCCGGGCCCTGCAAAACCCGATCCTCCGGTATGTCATAGGCGAAGGCAATTAACATCTTGAGCGTGATGTTTACGGTATTCAGCTCGCCGCCGATGAACCTGCGGAACCCGCTATTGCGATCGCCGCTTCGGTTTGCCTTGATCGATGCCACTCCGAATCCTGGAATACCTGCAGGGCTCGGAGATTGAGCCTGGCTGGCGCGAACCACCAGCATGCCGGTCCAGAACGGGCCACCGATCACTGCGCCTAACACAGCCGTCACGAACAGCTTTCCGCCCAAACTCAGCCGGAGCATCGCTGGGCTCTCCATAATCGCCTCGATCCGTCTCTTGAGATGGGGGCCCGCGACTCCGGCGGCGCAAGCCGGCGCCGCCTGCACTCCGAACCGGCACACTGCGAGAATCCCCTGTGCATAGGCCGCCGGCTTGTGGATAGCGCGCAGCACTTCTTCGTCGCAGGCAGTTTCGCGCTCGTTCATCAGCCGCTGTCCAGTCCAATAGATCGGTGGGCAAAACCAGAAAACCGTTTCCGCCGCCATATGCAGCGCCGCTGTCAAATTGTCCCTGCGGCGAACGTGACAGAGCTCGTGCAGGAAAATCGCCTCCCACTGCTCATCGGTGAGATGCGCGCCGATACCATGGGGAACGAGAAGCACGGGCCGGAAAATGCCGAATACACACGGCTCCACCGCCAACGAAGATTCCATGACTCTGATGGATTTGGAGTCAAGGCCGCGCACTGTCTCAACCGGCGCCGCGAATCGCACCGCCGAGCGCATCCGCAGCCACGCCCGCAGCCAACAGGAGGCGCTCACGGCAAAGCCGCACAGCCACACGGCGAACAGGATCGTCGGAGTGTGACTGGGAGCGCTGGGGACGCTTGTCAGGAACGGCGCGGGAACCGCCAATGCGAACGGCTGGCTGATGTCCCTCACTATGGAAGAGATGGGTGTCGGGGCAATCACGGGAACTGCCGCCGGTCCCAGTCGGCTGCCGAGATCGATCAGCAGCGAAACAGGAATCAGGAATTTCACGGAGACGGCCAGCCACAGCCAGTAGCGCACCGAAGCCCGATGTTTCCGCAACGCGAAACAAAGCACTGCCACAGTGCCGGCAAAGATAGTGGACTGCCACACATGGTTTGCCACTGGCATCAAATACTCGGGTATCATTGGGGCTTCCTCTTTTCAGAGCGTAGGATTACCTGCTCGGCTTCCTTGATGTCTTCCAGCGTGAGCTTGCCGGACTCCACCAGGCGCGCCATCACAGGTTTCACGCGGCCGCCAAACATCCCCAGCAAGTCATCGATCAGCCGGTTCTCCGCCGACCGGCGCGACACGGTCGCCTCAAAAATATTCGCGTTACCCACTCGCTTCGCAATGCGAACGGCCTTCTTGGTCTCCAGACGATAGACCGTGGTCTGAATCGTCGTAAAAGCCGGCCGCCCCTTCTCGGGAAACGCTTCCTGTATTTCCCGAACCGAACACGGACCGCGATTCCACAGGACTTCCATGATCTGAAGCTCAAGCTTGGCGAGTTTTTGAGGCATGTTGGCCAAACCACATCATACATCAACTGGACTATATCTGTAGGTAAAAGTTTCAGGAAATTTCGGAAAGACAGACCGGCTGGACAACTTAGTCGGTCGTTTCCGAAACTGTGGCCCGCGGCTCCGAATCAGAGCCGCGACCGTGAGGGAGCCGGCTGCCGCAGAATACGAGGGTGTATTTCGGACGTGGTTCGCCCGATTATTGTTTGAACTGCGTCACCTCGTACTGATACCAGGTGGGCATAACTCCCTGTCGCAGTTTTTGAACGGACTGAATCAAATCGACACCTGGCGTCCGGACCGTCTTGCTGTGGAGTTCGCAGAATTCGATCACGGCTGCACGATCCTCGGCGTTCCCGTTGCGAAGCAGAAGCACAAGGAATTTGAGGGTGGCGGGGAACCAGTTGTCGTCGGTCGTGATCGGAGCGGCCGCTCGGAGGTGATTTCTTGCCTCCTTGTGATTTCCGTCGGCACGCAGTGCGACCATGGCGAGAATGATGTCGGCCTTGTACACGCGATTCCCGTAATTGGGATCGTTGCGGAAGCTCTCTTCAATGGCAAGGGCGTCCTTTGCATACTTGCGCGCGAGAACCCAGTCTCTACGAGCCCCCTCCGGGTCGTGGTTATAATCCGCAAGGCTCGCCCCGGCCCAGTATGCCTTTTCTGCGAGGTTCGGCAAAAGGCGCGCCCGTTCATCGGCCGGCAGTGCGCTGGCCTTCTGGTATTGGGCCTCCGATACCTCATCGCCAACCAGCGATCGGGTCTGCCGAAACCCCTGGCCGGCCGCCTGGTTCCGCTCCATCCGCGCCAGATCGTCTCGGTTAACGGAGGCCGGGTCGAGCTCGGCGGCACGGGCGATATACCTGTGTCCGAGAATGCTGCTTGGGCTGTCGAGCGGCTGGAGTCGAGCCAGCGAGAAGCCCGTCTCGGACAGCAGAGCGGCGTCGGTCGATTGATCGAGCCGCTTTCGCAGATCCTCTGCGTACGGAGTCTGGGAGGATGGCCCATCTAACGCGAAAGTATAGATGCTGCTCAGCAGGCGCGTGCGCTTTTGTGCATCGATCGAGCCGCCCTCGGCGATTTCTTCTGCGCGCTTGGGGTCGGCGCGGCGAAAGTAAACCACGGCGTTGACCCGAAGGTCGGCCGTGACTTCAGGGCGGCGCAGGATACTCTCCCAGACTTTGGCCCCCCTCTGATAGAACGCAGGATCGAACAGCGGCTCGATCAAGGCGGCGCAGGGATCTTCGGGATGATGTTCGATGCACCAAAGTTTGATGGTCCAGAAGCCCTTGGTGGTGCGCTCATCTCTCAAGACTTGCCGTCCCTTGGATTGATAAAACGCCATAAGCTTCTCGCGCGCCTCGCCATCGTCGGGATTCTGAAGCACCTTGGCTTCGAGCGCTTCGGCATCCGTCGCTGTCATCCGGTTGATCTCCTGGAAGCGGTTGTTTCGGGCGATCGATCCGGCAATCTGCTGGGCGTAATTCGGGTCGGCTTTGAGCTCGGGGAGCGATTTCTGCTGGCAGGCGGCGACGAAGAACACGGCGATGCCGCAGGTGATCGCCAGCGACGCCATCTGCGTATGCGTCGCGCGCACAGCGGGGACTCCACGCGCCAGCCGGTCTATCCTTGGGCCGAGCAAACCAGCGCCGTCCACACCCACGCCGTGGAGAGCGAGGGTTCCGCCGCGCCGGCTGGCAGTTTGTGCGATATCGAGCAGGACCTCGGTATACTTGCGGCTCTCGCCTAAGGCGAGCACAGCCGCGTCGTCGCAGGCATGTTCAGCGTCCAGGGCGAGCCGTCGTTGCAGCCACCAGGCGAGCGGGTGGAACCAGAACACCACCTGGTTCAGATGCGCCAGAAAATTAGTGAGTGTGTCGCGCCGCCGCACATGCGCGGCTTCGTGCGCCAACACGGCGGTAATCTTATCCTCCCGCCAATCGGACCAACCCGCCGGGAGCAAGATCCTGGGCGCGATCAGCCCCACGGTCAGGGGCGTCGCGATACCTGCGCATTCGTAGGCGGCCATGCCCCGAACCGCGATCGGCCTCCCGCTCGCAGACAGTCGGCGCGAAAATCGCCAGCCGGCCAGGAACCGTCCGAGCAAAATGAGAGCACCAAGCGCATACAGCACATAAAAGGTGACCAGCAGCATCTCTGCGCCAGTACGCCCGGAGGTCGAGGGTTCTACAGTCTTGGGCTGGAACGTTTTAAGCGAAGCGGGAAACGCCGAACCAGCGGCGCCGGAAGTGTCCGCGGGCGGCGCTTCAAACGTCATCGATTGCGTCGGCGCGGTCAACCCAACTTCGAGCCGCGGCACCATGCGCGGAAGGATGGGCATCAGGAACATGGTTAGAAGCACGCCCAACCAGGCTTTATGCCGAAGGGAGCTGGCATGGATACGAAGGAGGTAGATTGCTGCGTAGACCGCTATTGCCACCAGGCTGATGCGAATAGAGGCATCGAGCAAAACGCGAAATACGGATGTCATTGGTTGTCCTTCACTTTCTTGGCCAATCGCTGGAGCGCTTGT
The DNA here is from genome assembly GCA_963815475.1 of uncultured Solibacteraceae bacterium. GTDB lineage: Bacteria > Acidobacteriota > Terriglobia > Bryobacterales > Bryobacteraceae > Sulfopaludibacter. The sequence continues at coordinate 8,297,865 of CAWFHD010000003.1, forward strand.
GGCGAAAGTACCTTCGCGTCCACCATGCCGGCGACGAACTGCTCCGCCGAACCCTCCCAAAACCGCTCGATCAGATGCCGCACCGCGCGCACCGCTACGCTGCTTGCCGAGGCCTTGGCCTCAAACACGAACGTCTTTCCCTCGATGCGATGATCCAGATAGCCGCGCGCCTCCAGCCGGCGAAGGATGGTGCGCACGCTGGAGTCCTTCAGCGGGTGCTTGGGGACCAGGTTTTCCCGCACTTCCTCCGCGGTGGCGGAACCCTTCGACCAAATGAAATCCAGCACAGTCTGCTGCAGTTCGGTGAGTGGACGGACTGACCTGTTACTTGGCGTCACGTTACTTAGTGTAACGCTAGCGGTCCGAAAAGGCAACGGACTCGTCGTCGCTCGGAGGAATGGAGAATTTCGGCGGGCCAAAAAAGAAAGAGGCAGGCTAGCCTTGACGGCCGCCTGCCTCCAAGAGGGAGTTAGAAGCGGATGTATCCGGCAACCACCAGATAGCGGGGCTGCGACTGCGTTGCGCTGATCACGGCGAAGCCGTTGTAATTCGTGGAACCGGTGGACGTCTGCAACCAGCAGCAACTGCCGCCGGGATTGGCGAACACCACCGTGTTTGTCAGGTTGTACGCCTCGCCCTGCAGCGTGAACTTGACCTTCCCTTCCTTAAACGGGAAAGTGCGGGACAGGTTCGCGTTCATCTGGAAGAAGCCGGGTCCGAAGAGTCCGCCCAGGTAGTGGCCGGTGGAACCGAGCACGCCTGCCGGCGGATTGGTGAATGCCGACCCATCGTAATAAGGATGGCTCCCATCGTGTCCGCCCAGAATCGCCACTGTCGGGCTGATCTGGCTGGCGCTGTTGGCCTGGCCGCCGGCGTTGATGTTGGACGTGGTGCCGACACCGAAGGGCAACCCGCTTTCCCTGCCGATGGTGCTGCTCAGTTGCCAGTTGCCGACAACCCAGGATGCCAGCCCGTGATTCAGCAGGGTGTGGCCTTTGCCGAACGGCATTTGGTACACAAAGAAGACTTGCAGATTGTGCGGTCGGTCGAACCCGGCGATTTGCTTGTCGAGATTGTAAGATACCGGGAAGGCGCGCCACAGTGTGCCGTCTCCATTGTCGCCGTTCGAATTGTTGATGGCCTTCTGGAAGGTGTAGCTGGCGCCAAACAGCGACGCCCCGATGCGCTTTCGAACGGAGGCCTGCAGCGCGTTGTACGTCATGAACCCGAACGGTTCGTACATGTTCATGTCGCTAGTGACGTAGGGATACAGTTGGCGGCCGGGGGTGCCGGTGTTGGGAGCCGATCCGTTGATGTTGACACCTTCCATCACGTGGATGCCGTGCGTGCCCACATATCCCACCTGCGCCACCAGGGTGGGGGAGAACTCGTGCTGCACCGTGAAGTTCCAGGTTTGGTAGTAGCCGCGGTTGAAATTCGCCGGGAACGTCACCGTGCTGGTGCTGGGCAGATAGGTGGTGAGGGAACCCGTCGGCGAAGGCTTGATGGTGCCCACGGTGATATCGGGGAAGGTCGGCAGCGGAATGCCATCGGCCAGCGATACACGCGAGGAACCATCGGAATTCGGCACGCCCGCATAGCTGATGAACTGATACGACTGCAGCGGCGTGTATACCTGGTTTGCGATCGCCGGGAATTGGTTCCGCTGATTGCGCATATTGTCCGGATCGATGCTAATTCCGTAACCGCTGCGAATCACCGTCTTGCTGTCGAGCCGGTACGCGGCGCCGAAACGCGGGGCAAACCCTTTCTTGCTGGCCGTCGCGCCCGTATCCCATGGCACGCCGCCCTCGCCGCCCACCAGGATATTGTCGGTGGTGGGATCGAACCGAACGGCGCCATAATGATCGTGCGAATAGATCGGATAATATTCCCAACGCAGGCCGTAATCGATCGTCAGTTTCGAGCTGACCTGCCATGCGTCGCGAACGTACATCGACCAGGTGGAGAAACGCAGCGCGATCGGATTGTTCACCTGCGTCACCTTGCCGGTCTGGGAGGGGAAGCCGAGCAGGAATTGGGCCCACGAGTTGGCAGGCGCGTTGGGCAGCGTGGCTCCCGCGGGAGTGGTGTTGGGCGCGGCGCCGCCTTTGAGAGCGGTCAGTGTGCCGTCAAATCCGAAGCTCCCGCGAGCCGTGCCGAACGTTCCGCCTTGCGGTTGAAAATGGTTCAGGGCGAACTTATCGTATTCGAAGCCGGCGCGGATGTTGTGCGGTCCCTTGATCTTCGTGACGTTGATGGTAGTAGTGTACTGATTGTCGCGGAATTGGAAAGGGCTGCCGGTGCTGGCGTTGCCGATGTTGGCGATGCCCGTGACCTGGAAGGCGGGAATGCCTTCGTAGTTCGGGCCAACCCCGTTGGTCCCAGGGATATGCAGCACGTCGGTCCCAAAGTCGCCGTCCTGCGGATCGCCGTTGGCGCCGATATTCTGCCGCGTGTACCCCACATTGCCGTCGAATACAAGAGTAGGAGTCGCGGTGTAAGTGAGCCCGGCGGCGGTTACCTGCACGCGCCCGCCCGCATGCCCTGGATTGCCGCCGTTAAATGCATCGCCGCCGGCAGCTCCCAGTACCAACGGAGCCACGATATCCATGGGAGAAACGCTGTAGCGGCCCCAGATCATGGCCTTCTCGGTGGGGTTGTAATTCACCTTCCAGTCCCAACGATTCACCGTGTAGGTGGTGGCGCCGTAGGCATCGTAATTGGTGAAGAAATTGTTCGGCCGTGTCAATGCCGGTAGCAGCGCGGTGAGGGTAGCCGCCGCGGGAGCGATCCGGTTCGAGGGAATCACGTTGCCCACGAAGGGCGTGCGACCGGTGCCGTCTGCGTTACCCGTTAGCGGATCGTAAATCACCACGCCCGTGCCGCTGAAATCGCCCGTGCGCATGGCGGCGGTGGGCAGAGTCAGATTCGGCGTGGTGGCAAACTGATTCTGCTTGGTGCCTTCATAACTCATGAACCAGAACAGTTTGTCCTTGCCGTGAACCACTTTCGGAATCCACACCGGACCGCCGATGGTGAATCCGTACTGGTTCAGAATGTTTTTCGCCAGCCGGCCGGGGTGGGAAAAGTAGTTGTTGACAGCGTCGAAATCCTGATTGGTATTGCGCTCGAACAGGGAGCCATGCAGTTGGTTGGTTCCGCTCTTGATCGCCACGTTGATGGCTGCGCCGCCCGCCGCGCCCTGCTCGGCGTCATAAGCGTTCGTGCTCACCACCACGGTCTGGATAGCCTCGGGCGATGGCACGTAACTTACGTTCACCGGCAGCCACGGATAGGCGTTGAGAGCGCCGTCCAGCCTGGTATTGTTGGCCTGCGAAGAAACGCCGTTCTGGAAAACAGTGATGGCGCGCTGCGGATTGCCCGCCGCGGAATTGGCTTCGCCGGTGCCGGCCGTCGTGGCCGAGCCCGGTTGCAGCAACAGCAGCGATTGGAAGTTCTTGCCTTCTGTGCCGTTGTATGGCAGCTCTTCCACTTCCTGCTGCGAAATCTCGGTGTGGACGTCGCCCTTGTCGGTTTGCAGCACCACAGCGTCTGCCGAGACTACAACCGATTCCGTAGTGGTGGCAATCTGTAACTGCACATCCACGCGGCGCACGTCGTTCGCCTGCACCTGTACGTTGGTCTCAGTGAAGGTTCGGAATGATTTGGAAGTGATGGTAACCGTGTAGATCCCGGCCTGTAGGTCTGTGAAGCGATAAAGGCCACGCTCGTCGGTGTTGGCCTCGCTCTTGACGTTAGTACCGGTGTTGACGGCTTCCACATGAGCGCCAGGCACTGCGGCACTGGTAGGATCGGTCACGTTTCCGGTGAGCGATCCATATAGAACTTGCGCATTGGCGGCTGAGCACAGAAGCGCTCCCAAGGCGCACAGAATTAGGAACCAACGTGGTTTCGGCATTCAACTCCCCTTAACAGAATTCACGTATCTAAACTCGTTCGGCGACCCTGGTCACCGGAGAAAAGGACCCCAAGCACTGGCGCCAAAGCCATGGCGCCAAGTTGAGATAGTTGTAATCCAAAACAAAATCGTTGTCAAGCCCTGCGCGGTCCGAAGGGTATGGAATCCCAATTCGCCCAATCAAGCGACATATGTAACAATAATTCGCAGACACAACTAATACAGAGGCGGTATACCAATGAAGTTCACTCTCGCCGTCGCGGTCTTGATGCTGCTGCCGATTGCCAGCCAACAGCCGTTCGTGTGGAAGGATGTGGGCGATGGCCGCCTCGCCCTCACCGAACGCGGCAATCCGGTATTGGTATACAACTACGGCCCGCAGCTCAAAGGGGGAGCGCCCGAGAATCGCCGCCGCTGCTGCTACATCTATCCGCTTTACACGCCCTCCGGAGTTTCCATGCTCGACGATTTCCCGAAGGATCACTGGCATCATCGCGGCCTGTTCTGGGCTTGGCCCGTGGTGGAAACCGAAGGCAAGACCTACGACGAGTGGATGAACATGACCGTGAAGGATCACACCACCAAACCGCCCGTCACCAAAGGCGGGCGCTTGCAAGTGGAGAACACTTGGCAGCTTGACGGCCGCGATATCGTGCGTGAAGGCGTGGTGCTGACGGCCCTGCCGTCGCAGGGCGACGCTCGCGAGATCACAGTGGAACTCACACTCGAAGCGCTGGCCAATCCCGTGACACTCAAAGGTTCGCGCGAAGCGGGCAAGAGCTACGGGGGTTTCAGCGCCCGCTTCGCGGAGCGCGAAGACACCATCCTCCGCGCCGATGGCGAGACACTTTCGAAAGACGAAGACCTCACTCCGCGCCACTGGGCGGAACTCGAAGGAACGTACGGTGGGAAAAAGGCGGTGCTGCGAATCACGCCGGACGCTTCCGACCTCGGTGCACCTTACCAGTGGTGCTTGCGAAAATATGGCTTCGTCGGCGCCTCATTTCCGGGTCGAACCTCCACCGAAGACGGCTTCACCCTTCAACCCCACAAACCGCTCAAACTGACATTTCAGGTGAGGATAGTTGACAAAGTCAACTAATTTTCCGCTTGACTGTATTAAATAGCTAGTACAATATCTGTCTAGAGGAGGGCGACATGAAATATGCGTTCCGATCCCTTCGAAAGACACCCGGATTTACCACCGTCGCGATCTTGACGCTGGCGCTCGGCATCGGCGCCACCACCATGATTTTCAGCGTCACCGATGCCCTGCTCTTCCATGTCTTTCCCTATCGCGACGCCGATCGACTGACCGTTTTTCGCATTCATCTCTTGCGCCCCGGCGGATATGACGGCGTGGCCTCGCCTCCTATCGCGGCCTTCCGCGATTTTCAGCGCGGCGCCACCAGCTTCGAAGAACTCGTGGGCTTCTGGGACACGAATCAGCTTTATAAAACTGCCGAAGGCGCGCAGCAGTTGCAGGGCGCGTGGGTCACCACGAACACCTTCAGCTTTCTCGGAGTGCCGGCGGAACTGGGCCGCGGCCTGTTGCCGGGTGACGACGCGCATTGCGTGGTGAGCCACCAATTCTGGCAGGAGCAACTGCACAGCGATCCCAGGGCCGTGGGCGCGGTTCTCAATCTGAACAACACGCCGCGCACCGTCGTGGGCGTGATGCCGCCGCGATTCCAGTTTCTGGGCGCGTCGATCTGGATTCCGTTGACGAACGGCGCAAGCAAGCCGGGCTACGTGGAGATGATAGGCCGGCTGAAACCGGGTGTCAATCTGCGCGCTGCCACCGCTGAATACGACGCGTTCGAGCGACGCGCGGCGCGCGAATATCCGCAGGAATATCCGGACCCGCGCTTCACCGTGTCGATGCGCACGCTGGTGGAAGATTCGGTGGGCCAACTGAAGCCCGTGCTGTTTACGCTCTTTGCGGCAGTGACTATGCTGCTGCTGATTGCGTGCAGCAACGTCGCCAACCTGCTGCTGGTGCGCGCCACTTTGCGGCAGCGTGAGATGGCGATCCGCTCCGCTTTGGGCGCGAGCCGCTCGCGCCTCATCGGCCAACTGTTGGTGGAAAGTGGGATGCTCGCGCTCGCCTCCGGATTGTTCGGCTGCCTGCTGGCTTCGCTCGGTTTGAGCGGGCTGGCGGCGCTGATTCCGCAGCGATTCATCCCCGGAGAAGCGGCCATCGGGATCCATCCGGCCGCGCTCTGGTTCGCACTCGGCGTGACGGTCGCCACCACATTGCTGTGTGGCCTTGCGCCCGCGCTGCAAGTGGGCGGCGCGAATCTGGGAGCGCCTATGGCGCGTACTTCGCACAGCGGCGGCAGACTGCGCAGCGCCCTAGTGACCGTCGAAGTCGCTCTCTCCATCGTGCTGCTGATTGGCGCCGGTCTGATGGTCCGCAGCTTTCTGGCGCTCACCCGCGTGGACTTGGGCTTCAACCCGTCGCATCTGCTTTCGGTGGAACTGACGATGCCTCGCGGCCACTACGATACTGCGACCACCGTTCAGACTTTCATGAACGACGTAGTGGCGCACGTGCGCCGCCTGCCCGGCGTTGCTATGGCCGGTGTGAGTGGGGAGATGCCGCCCGCCGAACGCGGCCCGCTGGTGGAGTTTACCCTTCCCGCCCGCTCCGACCGGAAACCCGCAGCCGCCATGATGGGGGCAAGCAGCGAGGATCATATCCAAGCGATGGGCCGCGCCATCTATCGCGGCCGCACCTTCTCCGCGCTCGACGTGGCGGCCGCCCGGCAGGTACTGCTGATCAACGAAACCTTCGCGCGCACGCATTTCGCGGGCAGCGATCCCATCGGGCAGAAAGTCTTGTTCAACATGGAGCACTGGCGCGCCGCTCCCTCCGACCCCACGTTCGAAATTGTCGGAGTAGTCTCCGACGTCCGCAACCAGGGCGTGCGCCAGCCAGTGATCGCCGAAGCGTATGTTCCCTACACGCTTCCCATGGTCGGGATGGGACGCGAGGCCATCTTAGTAAGGACCACCGTGCCGCCGCTCACCCTGGTGGAGAATATTCGCCACCAGGTGTGGTCGCTCGATGCCAACGTGATCCTCACGCACGCCACCACGATGGAACAGGCGATCACGGACAGCAGTTTCGCCGAGCCGCGTTTTGGCTTGGTCTCGCTCGGCGGGTTCGCCGCCGTGGGGTTGGTGCTGGTCGTAGTGGGCGTCTTCAGCGTGATGGCTTATACGGTCTCGGTGCAGACCCGCGATATCGGCGTGCGCATGGCGCTGGGCGCGCGGCAGGCCGACATTTTGAGCATGGTGCTGCGTCGAGGTCTGGTTTGGATCGGGGCCGGAATCGCGATCGGAGTGCCGGTAAGCTTGATACTCACTCGACTGTTGGCCAGCCAACTTTGGGGTGTATCGACCACCGATCCGTGGACCTTCGCAGCGGTTACTGTGCTGCTGCTGGCTGCTGGATCGGCCGCGTGCGTGGCGCCCGCTCGTCACGCCGCTCGCGTGGATCCTTTGGTGGCTTTGCGGCACGAGTAGGATTACTCCTGCATTCGCATATGGCGGATTGCAGGGACTCCACGCGACTGCTTTTCCCAGCCGGCATTTACTATGAAGTAGAAGTCGAGCCCGACGACCACTCCGTGGGTGGGATCGCCCAGGCCGTCCCAATTGGCTTCCAGCACTTCCCCACTCTCAATGCGCGTGAGGCCGGCGTCGAGTTGGAGGCGGATCACACGCTGTGGCGCGGTTCCGTTCTGCGTGGCGATCATGGTTCTGCCTACCAGATAGAGCCCGTCGATGCCTCCCAGTGAGAGCGTGGCCGGATGCTCCAGCAGCTTGACCTGACGGGTGGCGAGTTCGACGACGCTGATACCGCGCGAATAATCGGGAACGAACAGGCGGCGGCCATCCGCGCTGAGGGCGGGTGTCTGGGGAGAGTTGAATGTCCCGGGCGGCACCAGGACCTCCAGACGGTCGGCGCGATGCTCCACCCAATACACCGGCCCGTAGCCATCCGATACAAAGACGTCGCCGGACGCGCTCAAGGTCATGTCGCCGAGCGCGTGTTTGCCGCCGGGCGGGAGGTCGTAGCGCTTCAACAGCGCGCCGGAATCGAGCGAATACTTGAGCAGCGCCGACTTGCCCTCATCGGCGGCACGATACCCGGCGAACTCCGGCATGGCCGCGGTGGTGGCCCAGAGGATCCGCCGTTTGGAGTCGGCATGGAGCGCGACGATGGCCCAGATGTCGGGCTGGCCGGACGGGACGAAATCGACGACTCCACCGGCAAGACCGGCTGCGCTCAGCGAAACGATCTTTCCGTGGCGGACGCTGCTGACGTAGAAACGGTTCCTGGCGGAGTCGAAGGCAATGTCTTCGGCAATCATGTCGTTGGGTGAGAGCGACACGAAGGGACTGCTGTGCGAGACGGCCCGACGGGCGGCGCGCAGTTTTGCGACGGCCTCGCGAAACTCCGGGGCATCGCGTAGGACTGCAAACTCGGGCTTGGTTTCGGGATCGGCGAAGGTCAACCCCATTTGCGAGAAACGCGTCAGATGCTCCAGCGCGGCCGCACGATTCCCCGCCGCCGCTTCCGTCACAGCCAGTTTGTAGACCACATCGCCGCGGCCACTCAGCAGATCGCGCAGACGCAGCAGGTGCTGGCGGCAGGAGGAATAGTCCTTGGCGGCGCAGTCCTTGTTAGCGGCGGCGGTTTCGGCTGGATACTCCTCGGTCCAGGGACGGTCCGCGGCGGAAGCTTGAAACACCCACAGCAGCAGGAGGGGAATCATGGCTTACTATACGGAAATGACTCGAATTCGTACCGCCGCTATCGGCGATTTGCCGCACTTATTGCATCATCGCCGCGCCATGTACGAGTCGATGGGCCACACGGACGAGGCGATGCTGGACGAGGTGCTGCGGGTGTCGGAGTTGTACTTCCGCATCGCGCTGCCTAACGGACGGTATCGCGGATACCTGGCGGAGACGGAGGAGGGTCGCGTGGTGGGCGGCGCCGGAATCGTCATCAACGACTGGCCGGCGCATCCCAGGGAGACCATGCCGCTGCGCGTGTGGATTCTGAATATGTATGTGGAGCCGGAGTTCCGGCGGCTCGGCATTGCCAAACGCCTGATGGAAGCGATGGTGGAGTGGTGCCGCGCCGAGGGCTTCCGCAACGTTTCGCTGCATGCAAGCACTGAGGGGCGGCCGTTGTACGCGTCGATGGGGTTCGTGCCGACGAATGAGATGCGTCTGGAATTGTGAAGAGCAATGGCAGCGCGCCGCGTGATTCTCTTCAGCGGTGGACCGTCAGCAACGTCCCCGCCTGCGTCGATGCGCCGTTGTAAGTCGCGATAATCGCCTGGTCACCGTTGTCTAACCCCGCAGGCACAACCACGTTGAACTGGAACTCGCCCGGCCCTACCAACCCCGCGAACTGCACCGTCGCCGGAACGCCGCCGATCGTCACCGCCGGCAGCGGCGTCAGTACGCCCGACTGCGTCACCGACCCGCTCTGTACCGGCGAGTTCGTCGCTCCGAACCCATCCGCGTAGATCGCGACCGTCTCCCCTGGTTTCGCCGGCGTCGTCAACCCTGGGTAGAGCGTCGCCGGCCCGATGTACGCGCCGTTGGGATGTATCGCCGCCACGTACGGTCCGCCGCCAAACACGAAGAACGCCGGCGACAACGCCTGCGCCTGCGCCTGCGCCATGAACGCCGCGCTCGTCTGCCCACCGTAACTCAGCCGCACCGGAACCGATCCCGATATCGCATCGGGCGGCGTCAGAATGTTTACCTGGGTCGGGCTGATGTAGTAAATGTACGCCGCCTTGCCGTTCACCGTCGCGCTCACGCCGTCCAACGTCGCCGGCATCGTCAGGCCGCCCGCACTGAAGTCCGATCCCTGCCAGATGCGCGCGTCACCCGGCGCCGCCAGGTTCGATCCCTTGATCTCCACCCAGGTGTTCGGCGCAATCAGATGAGCTTCCCCCGCCGCGTTCGCCACAAGGCTGATCAAGGGCGCCGGCGTGGGGTTCGTGCACGTCGATGCCGGCAGGGCTGTCATCTGGCCAGCGATCGCTAACAGGTCACGGCTGGCGCGCGCGTACAGGTCATGCAGCGAAGTGTTTCCCAGGAACGGACTCGGGGTCGCCGGACACGCCGTGGCCTGCGCATATTGCAGGTCGTTCAGCGGAACGTCCAGATATTGCATTGGCGCAGCCCCCACAGTTCCTCCATAGAACGCGGCCGCCGGCGTCAGATTGAAGAAGACCGTCAGCACGTTGTACGCCGCTTCCTCGATCGTCAGCCCGACACAGTCGCTATTCCCGCTGGGACATCCCGTCTCCTCCATCGTGCTGCTGAGGGAAATCGGGTGATCGAACTCCGCCCCGCCAACGAACGGAACCGCTGGCGCCGGTGTGAGCGACGTCAACAACTTCACGCCGGGCACTCCGATGTTGCCGTTCGTGCTCTGGCTCGACGCCGTCATTCCCCCCACCTGCGTGCCCTTCACATTCGACCCCGTCACCGTCACAAAATACGATACGATCTCCGTCTTGGCTTCGCACGATACCAATTGCGCCTTCACGGCGCTGGAGCACTCCACGGCAAACAGCGTATTGTCGGCGTGCGGCGTTACCGACGTCAGTCCGTACGTGGGGAAATCCTGACCGGCGTCGGGACCCAGGAACAGCGTCAAGCCCGTGAAGATACTCTCCGCCGCATCGATCGCCTGCTTCCACGCGTCGATGAAAACCTGGTCACTCTTCTGGTATGACACGTTTGTGGGGAACGCGTTTTGAATCAGCGCCGCCCACATGTCGTCCGGCGCCAACCCGGAAGGCTGCGCCGCCGTCGTGTTGACGCTCGTCGGCAGAATCATCTCGTCCGACGCGCAGATCGGCCCCGTAATCGCCACCGCCACCAACGCCGGGTTCGATCCGTAGCGCGAATTCAGGCTCGTCAGGAAGGCCGTCCATGCCTGCTGGTACACGGTGTTCCACGGCAGCGGCATCACGTTGGTATCCGCCCGCTGCTGCTCGGGAAACCCCGCGAAAGTAACCGCACCACAATTGGCGGGCGCGCTGCCCTTGGTAAACAGCGAATCGCAAGATGGCAGTTGCGCCATCAGCCACGCAGGCGTATCCACACCCGGCGTCATAATGAGCTGGACCGTCTTGTGCGCCGCCGATGCCGCCGTGAAGACGTCGTCCAGGTAGCTCCAGTCGAAACTGCTTGACGCGGTCCCGCTCGATGGCTGCGTTTGGTCCCAGTGCGCGCCGAACGCAATTCCGGCAATCGTTGGGTCCGCTAACAGCCCCGCGTAAAAATTCTGTAAGTAGGTATGCAACACCGAAGGCGAGGGCGATTTTCCCGGATAGCTGCCGATCGCGTCGCTCGCCGTTACATGCACGTACACGCCCAGCGGTCTACGCACAGCCCCAGCGGCACAGCAGGCAACTGCGCCTAGAAACAAGCTGGTCGCGAGAATTGGTGCAATTCGAGCTCGAGTCATCTCAACCCGGTATACGAAGTCCAGCCGCAAAACCGGACACGGCCACAGAAAAATTGGCCGACCGGCGCGATTGCCCGGTTCTCGCGTCTCAGTTTGGGCGAACGTGCGCGATGAATATGTTGCCCGGACCCAACGGCGAGCGAGTAAGCGCGAAATCGGGGGAATCGATCGTGGCTTCCCGGACGTGCCGTTGTAACTCCGTCAGGTAGCCGAGCGAGTTGACGCCGCAGAGTTGACAGGTGTTAATCACACTCATGCGCATAAACAGCGGTTCACCGAAAGGACACGAATCAAGTGTAACGCGGTAATCTGTTGTCATGCACAAATCGGGTGTACTCCGCCTTGTGGCGGTTTTTGGGGTGGTTGCGTGTGGCGCATTGCTTTTGTCGCGCCACTCCTCGGCGGCGTCCGAGCCGAAGCCGCTCTCTTCGTTTGACCCTCAGGTCAAAGCAATCCTGGCGCAGATGACGCTGGACGAGAAGATCGGGCAGATGACCCAGCCGGATCAGGAAGCGTTGAAAGACCCCGCCGACATCGAGAAGTATTTTCTCGGCTCGGTCTTGAGCGGCGGATCTTCCGACCCCAAGGAAGGCAACAGCCTGGTTGCCTGGACCGATCTTTACGACCGCTACCAGAAGCACACGAGCCTCACGCGCCTCAAGATTCCTATCCTGTATGGCGTGGATGCGGTGCACGGCCACAACAACGTACTAGGCGCGGTGATCTTCCCGCACGACATCGGGCTGGGCTGCACGCGCAACGCGGCTTTGGTGGAGAAGATCTCGCGCATCACGGCGGAGGAAGTAAGGGCCACCGGCATTCAGTGGGTATTCGCGCCCTGCGTCACTGTGCCGCAGGACATTCGGTGGGGCCGCACATACGAGGGCTTCTCGGAAGACCCGCAAGTGGTTCGCGAACTCGGCGCGGCATCGGTCCGCGGTTTTCAAGGCTCGGACCTGTCCAATCCGCTCTCGGTGCTGGCCTGCGCCAAGCACTACGTCGGCGACGGCGGCACGACGTTCGGTTCGTCGCGTAACGGAAAGGGACTCGACCAGGGCGATACTCGCGTGGACGAAGCGACTCTGCGCCGCATCCACCTGCAGGGCTACCTGACCACAGTAAAGGCGGGCGTGGGCACCATCATGCCTTCGTACAGCAGTTGGAACGGCGTGAAGGTCTCGGGCGACAAACGCCTGTTGACCGGCGTTTTGAAGGACGAATTGGGATTCCAGGGATTTCTGATTTCCGACTACAACGCCATCGACCAGCTGGATCGCGATTATAAGAAAGCCATCGGCATCTCGATCAACGCGGGCATGGATATGGCGATGGTGACCAACCGGTATCGCGACTACATCAGCGACCTGAAGCAACTGGTGGACGAAAAGGTGGTGTCGATGTCGCGAATCGACGACGCCGTGACCCGCATTCTGCGTGTGAAGTTTGCCATGGGGCTGATGGATCCGAAACGGTCGCAATTGGCGGATCGCAGGCTGCACGAGACGTTCGGCTCCGACGGGCACAGGCAAGTGGCGCGGCAGGCGGTGCGCGAATCGCTGGTGCTGCTGAAGAATCAGGGCAAGACGCTGCCGCTCGCGAAGACGGCGGCGCGCATCCACGTGGCCGGACAGAACGCCGACGATATCGGGAACCAGTGCGGCGGCTGGACCATTGACTGGCAGGGCAAGAGCGGCGACGTGACATCGGGCGGCACGACGATGTTGTCCGCGATTCGCCGAGCGGTCGGACCGAAGACGCAAGTGACGTTCTCAAAGGACGGCACGGGAGCCGCGGGCGCGACGGTGGGCGTGGTGGTGATCGGCGAGCGTCCTTATGCGGAATTCGACGGAGATCGCGCCGACCTCAAGCTGTCGCCGGAGGATGCGGAAGCGGTGGCGAACATGAAGGCCGCGGGAATTCCGGTGGTGGTGGTGCTGCTCTCGGGCAGGCCGATGATTTTGGGCGACGTCCTGGATAAGGCCGACGCGGTGGTGGCGGCGTGGCTGCCGGGCTCGGAAGGCTCGGGAATCACCGATGTGTTGTTCGGGGATTTCAAGCCGACCGGGAAGCTCTCGTTCACGTGGCCTCGGGTGGTGGGTGAGAAGAGCAATGCGCAATTCGCTTTTGGGTATGGGTTGAGTTACTAAGAGTTCCTTGTTAGCAGTGGACAGACTATCAAAGGTGATGGTCTGTCCTACTGACTCGGAAAAACACCAGCCGGCGATATCGGGCAGCACCTTTCTCGACTTACCTTGAAGCGGCCGACGATGGTCACTCACGCGGCATCGCCACCGCAGGCCAACCTCACGCCGGAGCCTCTAACGCGGTGCTGCTCCCCGGTTGTGGTCTCAGCAGCCGCAGCCGGACCTGCAGTGGCCGCCAGAGCACCGTTCGCGGCGGTTTCCAGAAGACAAGCCGACCCCCCAGTACCTATTCGATCCGGCGGGCTAACTTCCGGCTAGCGACAACCCGGGCGCCGTCACCCCCGAGCGTGGCACGAGCGAGCAGCTCGTGGGCCCGCGGTGTCTGGCGGACCTGGAGATTCCTCCCCGCCAGCGACCGAGCCCGATCCGGGTCCCCGCCTACCTCGAGCCAGAATTCCGCCGCGTGGTCGGCGAAGGCCTCGATATGTCGCGCGACCAGTTCGTCGTAGCGCGCCGCCGCCTGGTCGCGCCACTCACGGGCCTCCGCCACGCGGCCAACCTCACTCAGGATGCGAGCGAGCTGACCCGCGTAATCGGGATCGTCAGAGGAGATCGTCAGTGGGCGCAGCCGGGCAATCGCAGACTCGGGCTCGCCCAGAGCAGCCTCGACTTCGGCCAGATGGCCCTGCGCGGGAGCGTAGCCTGGCAGGCGGCGATGCGCGGCACTGAGCCATGTATGGGCGCGATGGAGATCGCCCTGCCCCAGCCACATCTGGGCGCGCCGGAAGTCGAGCATTGCCAGCGGAAACGGCGAGACACCACGGTAGCGAGCCCGACTCTCATCGAAGAGGCGCTCCGCGGTGGCCACATCCCCGCGGTCAGCATGAAGCGTAGCCAGCGCCCCGAGGGAAGCGAAATCGGCTCGACGTTCGGCAGCCTCCCGGAAGAACTGGAGGGCCTCGTCGTAGCGCCCAACCGCCTGGAGGATTGCGGCGTGCTCGGATCCTGCAACCGCAGGATCAGCTCCGAGACGTTGCGCCCGCTCAAGGTCAGTCAGGGCGTCCGTGAAGCAATGGAATGTGGCCCGCGCCCGAGCGCGGGCGAGGAAGGCGACGCCGTCCGCCGGGGCATCGCGAGTCAGCTGCCCGGCGCGCTCTTCAGCCCACTCGTAGTCGGCGATGCGACCCTGGACGTGCCCTCGCAAGGCAACCAGATCTATGAGCTCGGCCTGATCGCCGACGGTGAGATGCCCCGCCCTGGCCCGTCGCTCCTGCCCTTCGATTTGCGCTTGCAGATTCGCCAGCGCGAGGACACCCGCCGTCGTGAGGAACTCGCCATCGATCACGCCGCCGGTTGCCGCCACTGCATCGCTGCGTCTCGTCATCACCGGCCTCTTCAGGGGGACTCGATCGTAAGCTCTATCTTTCCCGGAGGGTTCGGGTCCGGGGCAACAAGATACGGGAAGGTGCGGGTGGCCGGAACGGCCTGCCCGTCGACGCCGTCGCTGATTCGGGGGCCGTTGCCGCCATTGATCACCAAGGTCAGCAACGTGTCTCCGATGTCGTCATTGGGCGATCGGCCGCCGCAGGTTTCATGCCTGGCGCCCTTCAGCAACGCCCGCTCGATCTCGAAGTAGCTATCCTCGGCGTACGGCTTCGAGACATCCACCACCATGAAATCCGCCAGCAGCAGCTCGGTCAGGGGGTGGGCGCCGTGCGCGTCCAGCGGCCAGTCAGTCTTCTGGTCGAGGCCATCCCAGAAGCTGAGATTCGCGTTCATCCGCGCGCGATAAGCACCGAGATATGTCGGCCCCAGCTTGAATGCGTCCTCCTGGTTATACAGATCGCGAATATCCAGATCCCGGTTAACGGTATCGAGGTGCTTTGCGCCGAGGACGAGGCTTTTCATCAGGGGGCGGCCGAAGCGCTCCAGCCGGACGGTGATCGGCCCAACCATCGCCGTTTCGGCGACGACGGCGAACAACGGCCCGGCATCCGTCCCGAAGATGGTGGCGAGGTCGACATCGACGACGATGCTCAGGCAGTTCTGGCGATACTGCCTGCTGTCGCCGGGGCTCACAAACGCGAGCCGCCCAGTCATCACGGCCTGCACCACCCTTACGCCGTCAAAGAAAAACGGATCCATCCGCCGTCCGGCAAAGACGCGCAGACCGTCAGCCTTTCCACCCTGATCGTCGTTCACGCGGAAGGAGGCAGTTTGACCGGTCGAGGCGGTACAGGCGCCTTCCTGCACCAGCGGCCCGCCGCCTTGGCTCTGGATCGGGACCGCGAAACGGCAGCTAATGGTGTACTCCTGCTCGCTGACGGCGAACGCGGCTCCGGCTCCGGGCGGGATCTTGACCGGACGCAGCCGGAATCGGTAGTCGACTGCATCCGAAAAGAACGCGCCCGGTTCTGCGTTCGGAAACACGTCCAGCACCAGGACCAGAGAGCCTGGCCGTTCCGGATTGGGGAAGACGTAGAGGTCCGTGATGTCCACGACGGGATCTGCCAGGGCCCGAGGCCCGGAGTTATGGTCAGACATTTCTGGCTCCCTCCTTGCTCCTTAGTTCTCGAGATCCGCCAACCAGCGCAAGGCGCGCAGCCCGGGTGCGAAGAGATACTCGCCACCCCGTGTGACGACGAAAGCGGGCAGACCCTGCAGTCGCCGGCGAATCGGCTGTTGCGGGATGGTGAAGGAACCGCTACCGTCGTTCGCGCCCACGATTGGGTCCTTATCGATGGGAGGGCCGTGAAAGAACAGTCCCTTGTTCACCCACTCCGACTGGACAAACTCGAATTGGCGCTCCAGGCTCGCTCCGACAAACACGAACGCCAACCCTCGTTCGGCGCCGTCGTCTTCGAGGACCCCGGGCGGAAGCATCGGGCCGTAGCTGCTGCCGCGCCGGATCATGCGATGTATCCGCGCGAAGCCGCTGATGTCTGCGTCACGCGGATTCATGCGTCGAATGTGCGAACCGCGAGGCGTCTTGAACCCCTTCGGATCGTCATCCTTGAAGAGGAAAACGTTATTGCGCTTCGGATCAGCTCCCAGTTCGGGATCATCCCGCATTGGACACAGCGCCAGCGGCGCGCCGCTCTGCCAGCGCCCCATCATCTTTGCCCCCAAAAGCTCTTCCGCTTCGGGGCTCGAGGAGTTCGCCTTCTAATACTGGCGGAATGCCGCAACACGTTGGTGCAACTTGAGAAACACGACGTAGGCGCCGTTTTTACCCAGGACCTCAGGCCGTGGCATCGGCGGCAGTTCTTCCATCTCATTTGGGTAGCCCAGGAGGAACTCGCCCGCCTTGATCGGCCGCTTCATTGGGTTCGATCCGGGAATGCCGCTCCCTTCGACTGCGGGATGGCTGATACCGTCCTTGAACCCGAAGGCTTCCTTCTCGGTAGGTAGCGCGTGGCAGTTCAGGCGCCAGATGACGCTGACCCCTGACAGTTCCTCATACCCTTTCCGAGCGCGCGCAAGTACGCGCTCGAGCCGCTCCGCGTCCGGCGAGAGCGCGCTCAGGGCGAGATGGACGTCTGCGGTCCCAAGCGGCTTTTCCCAGTTTTCAGGGGCGCTCTCACCGATATCCCCCAGTTCGGCGGCGCGCGCGGCCATGCCCTGCCGGAACGGCAGCGAGAAGCTGTCGAGCGAGTCCTGCGGAACACCCAGTGCCTTGAGGCCCTGGAACGTAAGTGCGGCGCTGACCCACGCCTGACGGCTCGGATCCGCCGGGTTCGTGGCATCGGTCAGGGCTGGAATCAGCCGCCGTATCAGCTCGCGACCGGCGCGCCGGTCGTCGATGCGGAGCAGGATAAAGACCCCAACGTACGGCGAGGGCCGGGGCCGCAAGGCTCCGCTCTGGATATCGTCTAATTCAAGCGACACGCGCTTCTCCTGGTGACATGGGCCCATTCTCCGATCGCCAACGGCATGGCCAGCACGGGCGGAGGGGACACTGTGAGCCCCGCCGTCAACCGTTATGCCGTCCGGATCAGTCCGCCGCTTGCTCGAGCAGCGGCTTCAGCGCCGGGTGTTTGAGCGCCTGCGCGGCCTCAGGGTGGTCGAGCACCTGTTGAAACGCCTTCTGGAGTCGCAGCGCCTTCTCGATTTCCTGTACCGACCCGTCGTCGGTATTGGCGAAAATCTTCGCTTCTACCTGCGTCGTAGCCAGAAAATTCTTGACCTCCTCCCAGGTCTTGGAGCGGTATCCGCCCGCCGGGAATTCCTGAACACCCTCGACCCACTCGAAGCCGATCTTGCTCGGGTCGCCGTCAGTGAAGAGCGCCAAGGCGTCGTCGAAATACTTGTCAAAGTCATTGTCGAAGCTGATCGTGATGAGAAGCCGCGTGTCGTTGTCGAACAACACATACCTGGCGTCGTGAACGCCGATATCCTTATATGACTGCCTTATCCCTCCCGGTCGCCTCGAAAGGCCCGCCAAGATCTGATCGATAATCTTCTGGCCGGACACCCCCGGCTTCAGCGTCCAGAAGACGCACCACTCGGTGATCGACCCGCTCATCTTGCCCCTTCTCGGCACTCTGGCTGGCGTTGTCTCTTTCGTGGGCGTTGTCTCTTTAGTGGGCATGGTTATTCTCTGGTTATTCTCTCCTCTCCGGTCTATACGGTCGATTGATGCGGCGCGAGGTGTGGAGGCTTTAAGTAATTCTCCACGACGCCGGTGGTCACAATCAGGTGACAGGGACGCGTACTCTCAATCCATCGAAGTCACCTCGGCACCGGCTTATGGCGGGCTGGGAGCGCACATTTTACGAAGTCCAACAGAGTACTGGCGAATCAATTGCTTGCACGAAGTGTCAAGGAGTGGGATTCGAACACTGGCGTCTGTTTGTTATCCGCCCCTTCGTGGAGTATCCCCGCAGCGGCCAAAGCGCGAGTGGCGCGTTCCGGCACGAGCTCGGCATCTACGTTCAACAAGGACCACATATCCGGCAGATTGGTCCTAGTCGACTCATGTCCGCCGATTCCGGTCGGATAAACGCGCTTGCATCCTGCAGCGTTGGTTCCAGGGACGTTAACAGGGAAGTTGGAACCCCTGCTGCGGATCACTCGCAGCTTCCAGACTGTGTTCATCATTGGCGTACCGCGAAGCTACGTCTGCACGCGAGCACCTGTCGATCGACGTTTGCCGCAATGGAAGGCCGCAGAGGTACCTCCGAGCATACAACGGTCCGGCGACTCGGGTTACTTCGCGTTCCGGAGAGCGACGCCGCGGTGGTGCGGTATCGGCGCGAGATTGAGGCTCCAGCGGAGCGGCACGGGGCGGCGTCCAGTGCGGCGTTTGGACCATCGACTGGCAGGGCAAGAGCGGCGACGTGACATCGGGCGGGACAACGATGTTGTCGGCGATTCGTCGCGCGGTCGGGGCCAAGACGCAAGTGATGTTCTCGGAGGACGGCACGGGCGCAGCCGGCGCGACGTGGTGCTGCTCTCGGGCAGGCCGATGATTTTGGGCGATGTGCTGGATAAGGCCGACGCAGTGGTGGCGGCGTGGCTGCCGGGCACGGAAGGTTCGCGAATCACCGATGTGTTGTTCGGGGATTTCAAACCGACCGGGAAGCTTTCGTTCACGTGGCCTCGGGTGGTGGGGGAGAAGAGCAATCCTCAATTCGCTTTGGGGTATGGGCTGAGTTATTAGCGAACGCTTGTTGGCAAAATCCGTCCGAGCTTCGCTCGGATTGGCAGGCGGAAGCGCCTACCCTACCAAGCACATGGGGTTTCGCGGGGCTTAACGCCATTCCAACAGACCACGCAGGGCGATGGTCCGTCCCACGTCGTGAATCGAGCCACTTGACGCCCACGAACCTTTACCCGAAGAGTATGGCGACGTGAGCAAAGATCATCGAAAGCAGTATGCAAACGATGAAATGCGGCTAGTGTATTGTATACTCTCGACCTTCCTATTGTGCAGCGGACCCACCTGGGCCTCGCTGATCGCCATGAACCTCTCGATAAGCGATCCGGTTCAGACGACGGAGCCGGGTGCGGTCATCACATACCACTTCGAGTTCGAGAACACGATCGGCATCGACCTTCCGGTTTTCGGTTTTGTGAATCTCGATGCTCCAGCACATTTATCCGAGATCGTTGTGCCGTTCACGGTTCCAGCAAATGCAACCGTAACCGGGACTCTGAGTTTTCAAGTGGCGAGCACAGCTACTTCAGGGTTGCAAACATTTGCCACCAATGCGGCGTCAACTCTTCACGATCCCGTTTCAGGCGATAGCTATGTGTCAAACTTTGCTACGTTGTCGGTGAACGTCATACCGGAACCCTCGACGATGCTGCTCTTTACTATGGGCTTCGTTGTGCTGTATGCGCGTCGGGGTAGGAACCCCGCGGCTCGAGATGATAGCAGCAAATCATAATAAGTCAGTCGATGTCCTTTATGTGACGGATTGGGTTAACGGACAGGCTTCAGCTAACCTAAGACCATGCTCCTGTTGGCCCTGGTGGTCTTGAACCACGTTTCGGTCATCGACATTGCGAGAGGCGTCGCCGAACCTGATCGGGCGGTCGAGGTAGAAGGCACGCATATTCGTGCTGTTCTGCCTGCGAAAGGCTATCGGCTGCCGGCGGGAGCTCAAGTCCTGGATCTTCCTGGGCGCTACCTGATGCCGGTATTCGTGGAGATGCATGCTCACGTGCTTTTTCCGCCGCTCGATGAAGCTGGCCGGCCGCTCCCTTCTTTTGACCGTGAGACGGTCCTCGCGCTGCTCCACACGCTTCTGTTTAATGGGATCACGACGGTCCGTGATCCGGGCGATGCGACCGAAGCCGCGGTTGCAGTTCGTGGCCTATTGGCCAGTGGCGTAATCGTCGGACCACGCATGCTTACAGCAGGTCGGATTCTTACGACCGCACCGATGCACCACGCGATCTACGCTACGGTCACGAACGAGAGGGAGGTGCGCGAGGAAGTGGACTGGCAAGCGAGCGTGGGTGTCGATTTCATCAAGTTGTACCAGGAGCTACCGCCTGCATTGGTGCGGGCTGGCATTGATGAGGCGCATCGACGTGGTATCCGCGTGATCGGCCACCTGCAATCAACCACCTGGACCGATGCCGCCCGAATGGGAATCGACTTCATCGTCCATGCCGCGCCTTGGGCGCCCGAATATCTTCCGCCTACAGCACAGTCCGCTTATCAACCCAGCATGTTCGGCCGCGTCTACTGGCTGGAGCACCTCGACCTGGATTCCCCCGCCGTACAGGAGGTGGTTACGGCATTGGTCGACCACCACGTCTCCGTAGATCCGACGCTGATGGCCTTCCGAACGAAATTTTGGGGTGATGATCCCCATTACACCGAGAACCCACGGCGTGCCGAAGCACCTCCGAAACTCTGGGCTGGATTCGCGCGCCGGAGCAACACCGCTGACTGGACCCCAGATCAATATCGTGCCGCGCGAGCACAGTGGCCGAAGCTGCTAGCCTTCGTAAAGCTAATGTATGACCGTGGCGTGCTACTCACAGTTGGCACCGACACTCCGTTTCCCTGGATCGTGCCAGGTGTCAGCTTTCATGAAGAACTGCGGCTACTCGGCGATGCGGGAATTCCAGCGCCGCCGTACTTCGCATGGCGACACTCAACGCCGGCCGCGCATTGAAATTGAACATCGGTTCGATCGAGGCCGGCAAAGACGCCGACCTGGTAGTCCTAACTGCGAGTCCTTTAGACTCATTGCGGAACACCGAGCGCATCGAGTTCGTCGTCAAGGCTGGAAAGATCTTTAAGGCCGAACGGTAGCCGAGCAATCCGGCTGCATAGTTGCCGACACGTAGTTTGGCCCGGCCGGTCTCCGAGCCGACAGTCTGATGTTTGGGGATTTCAAACCGACCGGGAAGCTCTCGTTTACGCGGCCTCGGGCGGTGGGTGAGAAGAGGAATCCGCTATTCGCTTTTGGGTATGGGCTGAGTTATTAGCGAACGCTTGTTGGCAAAATCCGTCCGAGCTTCGCTCGGATTGGCACGCGGAAGCGCCTACCCTACCAAGCACATCGGGTTTTCATAGGGTTTCGCGGACGGAACGGTCACGAGGGTCGGCTAACTCAAAAAATAAACCACCGTTGTCGCGTCAGCATCGGCCCTCATGAGAATGGCCCCTCCATTCCATCAACATCTCTAAAGAGAGGGATGATTTGTGAGAACAACGAAGGTGATGTCGTCTGGCGTCGCGCTCGTCGGAGCAATCGCTGCGCTTCTGTTGGCCGGATGTGGGAGGAGCGCACCAGCGAAAGATAGGGCCAAGGCTGAGGAGTCCGGCGCCGGCTTTGCGTTTGACATTTACGGCGACTCACGATCCATGATGTATCTGCCGTACAAAGCGAACCAGAAAGCGGAAGCTCGCCAACTTATGGTGGACATGTTTGAACTCGTGCTTCCCGCGAAAGTCTCACAAGAGATGGTCAACAAGCATGTCAAGCTGACCTACGACCCCGCGACCAGGGAGTTGATTCAGATCGTGATGCCGTTCATGTCCGCCAGCGAAGTGACCACTTTGACAGTGGACAAGGGCTGGGTCACGGAGGCGTCAGTCGAGGACGTGAAACTGCTGCCCGGTGTGCGCCGGACCATGTTCCGCCTTGAAGGCGGAGACTGGGTCGCCCGAGAAGCTGTGAAGGATATCAAGAGCGGGCAGGCCAAGTTTCTTCTCAGTACCGGGGATCTGGTCTGGTGGGGCAAGCAAGGCGGCAAACCCTCGGACAACCCGTACTGGAAGCTGGTGAACGAGGACGTATTGAAGCAGTTGCCGCCCCCGGACAAGGAGATGCGGGCAGCCGGTCTGGAAGGGCGCGTTTTCCCAGCTGTTGGCAATCACGAAGTGTGGGACGACTCCGACGTGGAAGGGCTGTTGGCATCGTTTCCTTATCTGAAGAAGTTCGGGGTTTCCGACAAACAACTGATCTACAAATTTGATTTTGAAAACGTTCGCTTTATCTTCTTATGGACCGGCAAATACGACTATCGCGATCCAAGCGGATGGGGCGCCACCAGGCCAGCGTACGAAGAACAGATGAAGCAGCTGAAGGTCTGGCTGGATGAAGCCAAAGGAAAGGGGATCAAGAAGGCTTTTATCTCCTTTCACGCGCCGGCCTTTTGCCGCTCTGGCATGGGCGGCATCCCGGAGCCTCAAAATCCACACAAGACTATCGCGGCGTACGCGAAGGACCTAGACATCGTGGTCTTCAACGGGCACGTGCACACGACTGAACTCTATGAAGTGGACGGCGTGAAGTATCTGGTGCTCGGCGGTGGAGGC
The DNA here is from genome assembly GCA_963815475.1 of uncultured Solibacteraceae bacterium. Lineage (GTDB taxonomy): Bacteria > Acidobacteriota > Terriglobia > Bryobacterales > Bryobacteraceae > Sulfopaludibacter. Next base: position 8,320,733 of record CAWFHD010000003.1, read on the forward strand.
GCGGAACAAGATCCGATCCTTCCCGGCAGGACACATATCAAGGTTCCCGAAGGCTACCCGCCGGATCACTATTGGAAGGGCGAGTCTCCCAAGGAGGATTACAACTTCGTGCACGTGGACGTGAAGCCCGGACAGCCAACGAAATTCACACTCAATCGGTTCCGGCCGTGGTCGGCTGAGCCGTTTGCGACTGTGGAGTTGTTCAAATGAACGCACACCGAGCTATGCCGTTGCGGCGTGCGCTTCCTCTGCCCAGCTTCGTGATGCACCCGCTTACTTTGCTGGTCCTCGCTGTCGTTCACGCATACCTTGCCTTCGTTCACTTGGCCCAGTTGGCAGCCGGTAACATCGAATGGACGCACTTCTGGAAAGGCTTCGGCGCCCTGGCCGGCGCATACGTATTTCTGGCGCTGACGTCGCGCGCGCGGCGCCGGACCAGTCGCACGGCAATTCTCCAGGACGAGCTAACAAGCGGTTGCAGAGAAGAGTGCTGATTGGGCGACACTTGTCTGGGATTGGTGAAGAACCGAAAGGGTTCGGGCCGACCTCCAGATGGCGGCGGAAATGAGGAATCTGTGGCGAACATGAAGGCCGCGGGAGGCTAGCGGATGATGCCATCCGGGTGGGGTCTGCACGACCGCAAGTTGCTGTATCACGCCCGAGTTTGGGTGATTCCGATCAGCAGTAGCCCAATACCGAGAGGATGGCCCGCGGGTCTGCGAGAGGGAAAGCTGCGGTTGGCATGCATCGCTCGCACCGGGAATGAACATCCCTGGAGTATTCCTGTCTTACCAGAAGATGGCGTCGATTAGGGATCAACTCAGTCAGGATCTTTCTCACCTCCGTGAACCATTCAGGGTGGTCGGGCTTTCGATGGTCGCACCAGGCGGACTGCGCATCACGTGGTCCGAGCATTGTGGATAAGAGCAGGAAGTCTGCGGCGTGCTTAGCCGGCACGGGGACGCCATTGGCGAGATCCAGCAACAGCCGTGCTGCTCTTGCGATCAGATCCTCCAATGCTACTACCGTAAACCTGCCCACGGGCAGGGTCATTTGGCTTGCACGTTTGAACGTTTCGCCGACGGCACGAAAGACGTCGATTCGAAGATGGGCATCCACATCCACCAGTTGCATCATTATGCCACCCCATTGCTGGCGGGGATGAACATGGCGAAATAGGAAGTCTTTTGCAAGGGTCTCGGGGATCTTCTCGAACCGCTCCGTAACGAAGTCAAGATCGTTTAGCGATCGTCCGCCTGGCTCCATACCGGCGGCGACCGAATGAAGCCCGACCGCCAGTCCGCCGGTGAGGGCCCAGCCGTCGATGTTATGCTGCACCAGTCGCCGGAGCACTGCGTCTGCCCTAGTTGAATCTGCAATCGAAAAAAGCTGTTGCGGCATCCCAAGCCATTCTCCCTCAGTCGCCACGGTGAATCAGTAAGAGACTGCGTGCGAACATGAAGACGCGAGGATACGAGATCATTCACGGCAAATTCACGCTTGAAGGGCCACGATATGCGAAAAGGATTTACGAGAAAACCGCAAGACGAGCCCGCGATGCGAGGCAAGAACTACATAACGCCGGGTGGGTTGCAGCGCCTCAAAGAGGAGCACGGGTTTCTGCTCGCGCGGGAACGCCCGGCCGTAACAAAGGTGGTGGCGTGGGCGGCGAGCAACGGCGATCGCAGTGAAAACGCCGACTATCAGTATGGCAAGCGGCGGCTGCGCCAGATCGATGGGCGGATTCGCTTTCTCACGAAACGAATCAATGCCGCGGAAGTGGTGGACCCGGAACGGCCGAGATCGGGGCTGGCGGCAACGCGGGCATTCTTCGGAGCGACCGTGCGCTATTCCAATGCCGCGGGAACGGAGCGAGTGGTGAGCATCGTGGGCACCGACGAGGTCGATCTCAACCGCAACCACATCAGTTGGGTGTCGCCTCTTGGGCGCGCGTTGATGAAGTCGGCAGCGGGCGACCGCGTAGCTCTCCAGGCGCCGGGCGGAACAGAATACCTGATCGTCCTGAACGTATATTACGAGCGCATTTCTGTTGAACCGTTCCGTGAACCACCTGGAGCCGAGGCCTCGGCGGAGGGGCTGCCCCGCGGAGCCAATCGACCTGACGAAGTTTAGCGAAACGGCACATTCATGTTCCATGCCCGTCCTGCGGGGGGTTGACCCTACCGCGCGAGCGTTCCGCCGGTCAGGTACCAGACGTCAGGCTCCAAAGTTCGCTCGATGATCAACTGTCCGGTGGCGGCGTCGAGTTTGACAATGCGAACCTTCGACCAAGCGTTGTCACCCACATCGAGCCCATAAACATACCGCCCATCGTCACTGGACACCATTTGGCGGAAGTGCATCGCTATCGCGAATCTGCCGAGCACAGTACCGGTATCGGGATCGGCTAACGCATAACCGCCGGGTAGATTGCAGATCCCGTCCGATTTTAGGCCGAAGCCTGCGAAGATCGCTACCTTGCTTCCCGCTGCGATCACTGAGTAGGGCGCGGGTTCGCAGTCCGGAAATCCAGATGCAGGAGCCAGCAGCACAGCCGGACCGAGTTTGGCGTCCTCCAACCCGACGGTTCGCAAACTGGGCTGGCCGCCGGGCGCCTGGAACAGGTAATATCGCTCTCCTACCCAGACACCGGCGATCGCCTGGTTCCGCGGCAATGGCTGGCTCGCGATCCGCGTCCCTTGGACGGCGTCGAAGAGATCCAGCGATGGCGAGGGGAAGTAGGTCACACCAAAGATCCGGTTGCCATCCGGTGAGGGCTGGAGATGATAGACACCCGGCGCTTTCCAGGTAGGCCGCCGCTGCAAGCTGGACGAATCGAAGCTATCGATCCCGACGTTGCCACGCTGCATGTAGACGCGGCCGGAGGACGGGGTGGCTCGCAGCACCGGAGAATTCAGGTACGTCAGGTGCAGCGTGTCCAGGTCCATCGCGTACAGCGCGCAGCAGCCCTCGCCAGGGCTCTTGGGAGCGCTCAGATACAGCCGGGCGCCTGAGGGATCGGCCGCGACACTCTCGGTATTGACGGGCGTCGGAGTGCGGAAGACGGTGGCTAGTGTTACCGGATCGAACGCTTCGATCCACCCTCCGCGGCGGCTGGTCAGTAGCACTGGGTCGGCGGCGGACGCGCTGACTGAAGTCAGGAGTGCGAGTGTGGCGGCAAGATAGACTGCGCGCATTTCTTTGCCCTCCTGGTGTCTCTATGATAGCGCCGCGGTGTGATGGTGGATGTGAATGCCAGGTGAGAGGTGACTGGGAGTTTCATCCGGTTGGAACAGCTTGCTACATTCCTCGTCCCTGACTATAGGACTGAGTCGGGAGTAATCTGGCGCGACAAGAGCGGTCCGAGCGTCGCTCGGATTGGCAGGCGGAAGCGCCTGTCCCACCTCGCACATGCGAGCGCTCGGAAGGCCAAGCGCCCCGATGTCCGGAACGGATCCGAAAACCGGAACTCAGGGCGCGGCAGACAGCTGGGCGTGGATTTACGGAGCGCGACAATGAGGGCGCACCACTGGTTGCCATCATCAGCGAAACCGTGGCGGGGCGCTACTGGCCCCATTCGAATCCTGTTGGGCGGCATCTTACGGTGCTGGCGCGTGTCTACTCGGGACAGAGTGCCAACTCTCTGCCTCTCGAAATTGTGGGTGTCGCAAAGGATGTCCGAAATGACGACCTTTGGAGGCCCGAAGCCGCCGTCTACGTGCCGTTTGCGCAGAAGCCCACAGCCGGAGTGTTCCTGGTCGCGCGAGCTGCCGTGGCGCCGATGCAAATGGCGCCGGCCATCCGCGAAGCCGTGCGGTCTCTTGACAAAGAGCAACCGATCAATCGGGTCCGAACCATGGACGAGGTCATCTCGCAAACCTACGGCACGATTCGCTTCCCGATGGTCCTGCTATGGATCTTCTCGGCCTTGGCGCTGGCGCTTTCGGGAGTAGGGCTTTTCGGCGTGATGTCGTACACGGTGAGCCGGCGCACGCATGAAATCGGCATTCGAATCGCCTTGGGAGCCGGCCGCGCTGAGGTGCTGCGACTGGTGCTGCGGGAAGGACTGGGAGTGACGGCCATCGGCGTGTTCCTTGGAGTAACGGGAGCGCTCGCGCTCAGCCGCGTAATGGCCGGCTATGTCTACGGAGTCACTGCGACTGACCCGGTCACGTTTATCGCGGCGTCCCTATTGCTTGGCGCTGTAGCTCTGCTGGCGAGTTATATTCCCGCGCAAAGGGCGTCGACAGTCGATCCGATCGTGGCATTGCGCTACGAGTGACCCCGACAGTCCAGCCGCCGCTGCAATCGGGCAGTGATACATTGTCGGGAGAGAAGCCTCCGAAGGGCGACTTCGCCATCTCTTAAGCGGATATCCTCAATGACAAACTGGATGAGCGGATTGTGCGAAGCAAATGGCATCAACATCCACTATTTGAGAACCGGCGGTCGCAAGCCTCCGCTGGTTCTGCTCCATGGATTAACCGGAAGCGGAGCCTGCTGGATTCCTTTGGCACGCGCTCTCGAAGGTGAATACGACGTAGTGATGCCAGACGCCAGAGGCCACGGGAATTCGAGCACACCGCTCAACGGGTATCGGTACGAGGATCACGCAAGCGATATCGTTGGATTCATAAAAGGGCTCGGGCTTGCGGAGCCAGTTCTGCTGGGCCACTCGATGGGGGGCATGACTGCGGCCGTGGCAGGGAGTCAAATGGCCACGGCCATTCGCGCGGTCATCCTGGCGGACCCAACCTTCTTAAGCCCCGAGCGTCAGCGCGAAGTTCACGCGAGCGACGTCATGGAGCAACATCGCCGATTCCTCAGTTTGAATGAGGGTGAAGCGCTGGCTCAGTTACGGTTGCGACACCCGCAGCGCTCGTCAGAGCTCATCGAACTCATAGCCGCGGCGAGGCTGCAAGCCCGAATCGAAGCGTTTGACGTTTTGGCGCCGCCAAACCCCGAATATCGCGAGTTAGTGGGCACCATCTGCGTCCCAATGCTGCTGGTGATTGGGGACAAAGGTGTTGTTTCCTTTGAAACGGCACGAGAGCTGCAAGATCTTAACCCACGCCTTCGGGTCCAACAGATACAGGATGTTGGCCACGGGCTTCCGTACGATCAACCTAATCGCTTTGAAGCGGTGGTCAGGTCGTTCTTACGTTCAGTGGCCGCGCCGTAGCGAATGGGCTATCGACGCAACTCTGAGAATCGGATTCGACTTCCTTCCACTATTCGTGGCGTAGAGCCACCAGCGGATCCACGCGGCTTGCTCGCAGCGCGGGAATGCACGCCGCCGCGAGCGCGACGATAAGCAGCAGGAGCGGCGCGGCGGCAAATGTGAGCGGATCCGATGGCTTCACGCCGAACAACTCGGCATGGAGCAATCGCGTGAGCCCGAACGCGGCGGCGACACCGGCGGCAAGACCGGCCAGCGTAATTCGGAAGGCTTGAAACAACACGAGACTCAGCGTGTCACGGCGGGTTGCCCCCAGCGCGGTGCGGATACCAATCTCGTGCGTCCGCTGCTCCACGCTGTAGGACATCACGCCGTAGATACCCATCGCCGCCAGCAAGAGCGCAATGGCAGCGAACAGGCTGAGCAAAAGAAGGTTGAAGTTCTGCCGCGCCGTCGAATCGACGCTGGCTTGCTCCATGGTGCGTATTTTCGCTGCCGGCAGTCCGTCTGCCGCCAGCAGCGCTTGCCGGGCCACATGGCTGACGCTCATGGGCGCCACACCCGCCCGCGTGCGAATCAGGACGGCGCCGGGCTGAAGCCGGTTCACCAGCGCCATGGCGCCATCGAGAACCTGGGATGGCAATTGATACATGACGGGCGCTGGATCCACGTCCAACCGCCAGCGCACATCGCCGGCTACACCGACAATCTCAGTGGCTCCCGCTTCGTAGGCCGGGCCCAAGCCGGGTCCAACGACAATTGATTGTCCGACCGGGTTGGCATTCGGCCAATACTTGCGGGCCATGGTCTGGCTGATGACCACGGTTCGGCCAGGTTCCCGATCGCGCAGTAACCTGCCGGCAACCAGCGGAATCCGCAGAACTTCAAAATAGTGCGGAGAGACTATTAGCCACTGGACATCGCCGGTGAAGTGGTACCCCTTGAGCGGCCGGCTTCCCGGAATGCTGAAGATCATATCCTGTTCGCCCCAGAGCGGAAGCGCGCTGGCCAGGGCGGCGGATTCCACGCCGGGAAGTGTCTCGACCCGTTGGACGAACTCGCGGCCGAGGCGATCTACCGCGCTCGATTTCGTATAAGACGGACCCGCGAGAGACACCTCCATAGTGAGAAGGTTGTGCGGGTCAAATCCCAAACTCACGGCATGCATGGCGGCAAAGCTGCGAATCAGCAATGCGGCGCCACATAAGAGGACCACGGCGATTGCCACCTCGGCGCCCACCAGAATGCTGCGCGTGCGGTTAGGCTTCAAACCGGTTCCCATGCGTCCACCCGATTCTTTGAGCACCGACGCGAGTTCCGCGCGGGAAACCTGCATAGCGGGGAAAAGGCCAAACAGCATCCCGGTGATCACGGCCAGCAGCACTGTGAACGCCGCCACACGCGGATCGAGCGCCGGAACGGAAGCGATCTCCTGGACGCGCGGCAGGTCGCCTGGCATCAGGCTCAGCAGGGCTCGGACACCCCAAGATCCAAGGATTAAGCCCGAGACGCCGCCGGCGAGAGCCAGCAGCAGACTCTCGGTGAGCATTTGCCGGATGATGCGTCCGCGTCCGGCTCCCAGCGCGGCGCGGATGGCGATTTCCCTTTGTCGTCCAGCGGCGCGCGCCAGCAGCAGATTCGCAACATTCGCGCAGGCGATGAGCAGCACGAGTCCGACCGCGCCCAACAGGATCAACAATCGAGGCCGGATATTCCCGGTCAACTGCTCTTGCAGGGGAGTGACCTGGATTTGCTCGTCATCCCCTACCAATGAATTGGAAGCCTCGTGCACGTACTGCTTTCCCACCACGGCCATTTGCGCGTTGGCTTGGGCGAGGCCGAGTCCGCGGGGAAGACGGGCACCAACCAGCAGCACATGGGCTTGATCGGTACTCTGCGGATCGGCCTGCAGCGGCGTCCAGACTTCGGCCGATGGGTACGGAATGAAACCAGGTGAAAGGACGCCAATCACTGTGTAGAGCGCTCCCCCGAGCCGGATCGTTTGATTCAGGATCGATGGATCGGCGCCGAATCGACGCTGCCACAGGCCGTAACTCATCACCAGCACGCGGGGACCTCTGGGCAGATCCTCCTCAGCCGTAAAGGTTCTCCCCAAGATCGGAGTGGCCCCGAACAGCCGAAAGTAATTGCGCGAAGCTCTCATGGCCGCTACGACTTCCGGAGTGTCGCCGCTGTTCAGATTCATGCTGCTGCCGGGCAGGTAAGCCGACCAAGTCCTCGAAGCCGGGATTGTGCTGGTCCCAGTACGTGAACATCGGTATGGCAGCAGTGCGACCGCCCGGCCGACCCGAGGTTCACGAGTCGATTCGAGTCCGCAAAGGGCAAGGGGCGAAGGATCACCGTATTCACCACGGTAAAAATCGCCGTATTCGCGGCAATGCCTATGGCCAGTGCGGCCACCGCGGCGATTGTGAAGCTGGGGTTCTGTCGCAAGATGCGGAGCGAGTGTCTAAGATCGCTCAGGAAAGATTCCATTGCACGGGCTCCCTGTATGAAGTATAAACTGGCGATTGTTAGAGGCACTCCAATAAGGCCTGCCGTGCGCCTTGACGCACGCATATACAGGTAGTAAGATAACCCACGAGTGTAGTAGGACTATTATGGCGCAAGGGAAGTTTACGCCGCTCGAACTGCAGATTATGCAAGCCCTCTGGGATCGCGGGCCCATCTGTGTCCGGGATATCCAGGAATCGTTTCCGAAAGGCAGCCGGCCAGCCTACACGACTGTGCAGACCACCACCTATCGCCTGGAGCGCAAGAAGTCCGTTCGCCGCGTCCGCAAGATCGGCAACGCGGACATCTTCGAGGCTGCGGTTTCGCGAAGCGCCGCTCAAAACCGGCTGATCGACGACTTGCTTAGCCTGTTCGGCGGCCGCACCCAGCCGATGATTGCGCACCTGATCGAATCCGGCAAGCTGACGCTGAACGACGTGGACGAAGCCCGAAAGGCGCTGCGCAAGATAGCGAAGAAAGGATGATGCAATGCTTACACCCGAATCTGCGGCTCTGTTCGCGCGTTTGGCGGCGAACCACCTGTGGCAGTCCACAGCGTTTGCGGCGGTTGTCGTAGCGCTGGCATTGGCGCTCCGCGGGAACCATGCGCGTGTGCGGCATCGGCTGTGGTTGGCGGCGTCGGTAAAGTTTCTCATCCCGTTCTCCGTACTGGCCTCCCTCGGCGGCAGCCTGGGACGATGGCTGGCTCCCGTGGCCCCGATATCGCGGCTACCGTTGGTGATGGAACAAATCGTTCGGCCGTTCGCACCGATTCCGGACGGGAGATTGCCGGTCGGACCGGTGGTGCAGGCGCCCGCCGCACCGGGTGTATTGCCGTATCTGTTCCTGGCACTCTGGCTGTGCGGATTCGTGGCGGTGTCCTTGTATGGGTGGGTACACTGGCGCCGCATCGCCGCTACCGTGCGGGCCTCTTCTAACATTACAGAGGGCCGGGAACTGGAAGCCTTGCGCCGGATCAGGTGGTCCTCGGGGCCGCTTCGCCTCGTCTCTTCGATTGCCAGACTGGAGCCGGGCACGTTCGGTATCTTGCGGCCGGTCATCTGGCTCCCGGCAGGCATCGCAGACCACCTTAATGACGCCGAGTTGGAGGCGATTCTGGCCCACGAACTGTGCCACATCCGGCGCCGTGACAGCCTGACCGCAGTCATTCAGATGACGGTGGAGGCGATCTTCTGGTTCCATCCTCTGATCTGGTGGCTGACCTCCCGCTTAACCGAAGAGCGCGAGCGCGCCTGCGATGAGGAAGTGGTGAAAATGGGCGGCGCGCCGCAGGTCTATGCCGAAAGCATCCTGAAGGTCTGCGAGTTCTACCTGGCGTCGCCGGCAGCTTTCGCCCCCGGGGTCACCGGCGGAGAACTCAAGAAACGAATCGAGCGGATCATGACGAATCGATTTGCGCGCGACCTGAGTTTCGGCAGGAAGTTGTTGCTGGCATCCGCAGCGGTGGCGGTCGTGGCAGGCCCGTTTGCTTTCGGCATCGCCAGTGCCGGGGCGCAAACCGCATCGCCGGAGGTAAACCGGTCCGCCCCCCGCTTCGACGTTGTTTCGGTAAAGGCAGCGCCGAGCGAGACGGGAGGGGCATGGGATACCTTCCCGGTGAATGGGACGTGGTCGTGCAAAGCGATGACCATACAGAGCATGGTGGCCTACGCCTACAGCGTTTCCTCGAATCGGGTGGAGGGAATCCCGAAGGCGTTACAGGGGCCGGATGCGGGTTTTAGCATCGTCGCCAAAATGCCTCTGAAGACCAGCCACAGAGATTTCTTCCTGATGCTGCAGTCGCTCCTGACTGACCGCTTCAAGGCAGTGATCCACACCGAGGTCCGCGACGTTCCGGTCAATACGATTGAAGTGGCTAAAGGCGGAGTCAAACTCCGGCCCGCGTCGGGACAATGCGTGGAAGCTCAGGGAAACGCGGCCGTGCCCGTGGGCCAGCAGCGCTGCCATCAAGTGGAGTCGCGTGTCGGAATCGCAAAAGATCGTACGATCACCTGGGATTATTACGGGCGCTCCGTCTCGCTGGCGGAACTGGCGCGAGGGCTATCCAAAGTGTCCAGTGCCGGGCAGATGGATGACGATACCGGGCTCTCCGGCCTGTACGACTTCGACGTGAAAATCGAAACGCACCCGGGGCAGGACGAATTCGACAACCAAAGCATCTGGCGGCACGACTGGCGCGAAGCGTGGGAAAAACAGGCGGGGCTGCTGATGGATCTATCGAAGACAAAGAAGCGTCCGGGAACAGTGGTGGTGGTAGATCACGTAGAGTTCCCCACGGCCAACTAGCGCGCAGGAATACCAAAGACCGTCGTTTTCGGGTTGTATTCGCGCCAGTCGAACCAATAATCTTTGATGACTTCGATGGGCGTGAGGCACGCGCCCTTCATCGGGCCCTCGGTTGCGCATCCCTGGAAATTCCAGTGGCTGCCGCCGATGCTATCGACCATGAATCCGGGCGGTTCCGTGACGCGGTAAAAGTCGGCGCTGCCTCGCCCACCCGGCGCCGTTCTGGAGAACGCTCGCACCGATTCGTTATCGGGACCCAGCACAAGCAGGACCGGTTCTGTTCCTATGCGATCGAGGATGAGCTTCTCGCGCTTGACTGCCTCATATGGAAATGCCCGCGCGGCGCCGCCCGCGTGCGCGCCCAGCATCAGATCGCGCGCGGCGAGCCCGGGTTCGGCGTGACTGATCACCGTGGGCGCGCGCTTCATTCGCACATCCCAATTTCCGGGCGAGTATTCCGGGACGAAAGCCGCGACGTCCTTCATCACGGCGCCGTGCGGCTGCTCGGACTTCCACAGCGCGAACGTCAACTCATCGCAATGAATCAGCCGCAGCGTCTTTCCGGCAAGCGGACCCGAAACCGCCCGGCCGCTGATCTGCTGCCAATAGGTGCCGGTTTCCTCGTCGCGCATGAGGAAATTCTGATTATTGATACCCGCGAGGTGAAACGTGAGAATGACCCCGTCCACCTCGCGCCCCCACACCAGACCGGTGTGACAGAGCGTTCAATACGTGGCCGCAATGGGAACGCCGCCGAGGCGATCGTTCACAATGTGGTGATAGGAAATGCTGCGAATGGGATATGCGCGTGCCTCATCGCCGATGTGGACAGCTAGCACCTTCTCGGTTCCGTCAAGCTTGGTGGCGGTCGGCTCGGCGAACTCGGGCCGGTCGACCGGATGAAACATCAGCTCGTAAATATTGATGCGCGAGAGCGCGGCGAATCCGAACACCGCCAGTCCGGCGATCACAGCCAGAGTGCGTCTCCACCAGATCCGCACGTTTCGCCAGTACTGAATCCCGGCAATTGCGGCCAGCGTCACCACCACAATCATGACGATCGGCCGGAATCGGAGCACTTCGAGCGCAAGCTTGAGTTCCCCGGCACCCTGATGCCGGAACGGCCGGATCACGTAAATCGGATACGCCAGGAAAAACAGCGACGCTGCAAAGCACGCCGCGAGCATCACTGTCCACTTGATTCGAGAGCGCATTTCAAAACACCACCTTGTCGCCACCGCGGCGCCGATCCCCTTCACCAAGCCCAGCCCCATGACTGTTCGATGGTATCCGGATCATCCACCGTCCTCAATAGTGGAAAGGTATTATAGCGGAGACGGTGGCGACCCTGCACAATAAGGACTCAGCGCTATGGAACCTATGTTTCTCCGTGACGTGGAAGCCACGGAAACCAGCAGCCCGTTCAACGATCTCATCCGTCTTGCCCTGCAGGCTGGAGCGGAATACCCGCAGATCTGGCATATGTTCGCATTTCAGCCGCATGCGACGAAGCACCTTGAGCGCTTCACCCAGGCGATTATGCGCGAACCGGGGCCGATCAGTCCCGGTCTGCGCGAACTGATTGCCGCCTACACATCGGCGCGTAACGATTGCCCGTTTTGACTGAAGTCCCACGCCGCAGTTGCGGCGGAACTATTAGGAGACGAAGCGCTGGTGGAAGCTGTCATCAAAGACTTGGAATCCTCTCCGCTCGGGGAAGCCGAGAAGATGCTGCTCCGTTTTGTAGATAAAGTTAACCACGATTCGGTCCACATCGGTCCACCAGATATGGAGGCCCTGCACCAGGCCGGCTGGGATGACGCCGCGATCTACTACGCCATCACCGTCTGCGCGCTATTCAATTTTTATAACCGCTGGATCGATGCCAGCGGCGTCCACGCGCTCAGCGAAGAGGCGCATCGCGCGGGCGGCAAGCGATCGGCGAAATCCGGTTACATGCGGACTCCGGCGAACGAATGAGAACGGCAGGCAAGTGATCCGGAATCGCCCACGCGTTCTTTTGAAAATGATAGGAGGGCACCATGGATGACGTGCTGGCAAGGCTCGCGCCGATCTTCGAGGGAGATGCCTGAAAGACAAAAGCCAGTTAGTCTTCGTCGGCAAGAGTGCCGACGCTGCAGACATGAGTGTCCGCGCCACTCAGACCTGGAGGACGTCTCCGTCTCTGGCTACCATTCCGTAGAGGACCGGGCTGACTACGCGGCCCAGGAAGAGTCGTGAGAGCAGGCCGGCTACGATTACGATGGCGAAGGGCCTTTGCGTGTCCGAGCCGATGCCGTGCGAGAGGGCGGCGGGGAGCAGTCCGATGCAGGCCACCAGCGCGGTCATCATGATGGGCCGCAGGCGGATCATCGACCCTTCAAAAGTCGCGTTGCGGATGGTGAAGCCTTCCAGGCGCAGCTTGTTGATGTAGGAGACGTCGATGACGGCAGTCTCCACCGACACCCCCATCAGCACGAGCAGGCCCAGGACCGAGGAGACGCTGAACGGCGTTCCAGTGAGTTTCAGCGCGATCAGTGCTCCCACTGGCTCGGTGAGCACTACGCTCAACAGAATAATGAGAGGGAATTTGAAATTGCCGTAGAGGGCGAAGAGAATCAGCAGAATCAGGAAGACCGTGATGGGCCCGATCACTCCCATCTGGCTTTGGGCGGCCAGGAATTCACTATACTCGCCGCCCCATTCCATGCGGTAGCCCTGCGGCAGTTTCACCGCTTTAGCCACCGCCTTCTGGCCGTCCTCCACCGCGCGCGCCATGTCTCTTCCCACCACGCTGTACTGAATTCCGATGTAGCGCGAATTGTTTTCGCGATAGATAAACGATGCCCCACTTCCCTGCGTAATGGTGGCGAGCTGGCTGAGCGGGATCTGTTGACCGCCCGGCGTGCCCACCAGCAGATTGGCGATCTGCGGCGCGCCTTCGCGATATTCCGGTTTCATGCGCACCACCAGGTCGAACAGCTTTTCACCCTGGATCACCTGGGTGGTGGATTGGCCGCCAATGCCCGCCTGCACTACGGCCTCCACGTCGGCTACGTTGATCCCGTAGCGGGCGATCTTCTCCCGGTCGACATCCACCAGTAAACTGGGCTGGCCCAATTCGCGGACCACCGTCAATTCGGAGAAGCCCGGGACCTTCTGCAGCGTGTCTTTGATCTTGACGGCGGCATCCTGCAGGACCGTGAGATCGGGCCCATAGACTTTCACGGCCAGAGCGCTCTTGAGTCCGGTGAGCGCTTCATCCACTGCGTCCTCAGCGGGCTGGGTGAAGTTGAAGATGATGCCGGGATAGGCCTCCAGCCGCTTGCGGATGGAATCGGTGAGCTCTTCTTTGGTGTGCAGCTTACCGCTCCAGGTGGAATCCTTGTAAGGCTTCAGGCCAACATAGAATTCCACGTTGAAGAAGCCGGTGGGATCTGTGCCATCGTCGGGGCGGCCCAGTTCCGAGCCCACCACGGTGACTTGCGGATAGGACATCAGGATGTGGCGGATCTCAGGACTGATCTTGCTGGCTTCCTCAAACGAGATGGTGTACGGCATGGTAGCACGCACCCAGAGCGCGCCTTCATCCAGGTGCGGCATGAACTCGCCGCCGATGCGAGGGACCAGCAGCAAGGTGCCGCCGAAGATCAAGGATGCGACGAGCATGGTGATCCAGGGATGTTTCAGGCACCAGCCCAGTTCGCTGCCATATTCGTTCTTCAGCCACTCGTAGACGATGTTTCTTTTTTCCACCACGCCGTTTTTGAAGGCGTAATAAGCCAGAACGGGCACCAGCGTCAACGTGAAAACGAGCCCGCCGATCAGCGCGAACGACATGGTGTCGGCCATGGGGTGGAACAGCAGGCCCGAGGGCCCACGCAGCACGTAGATGGGCAGATACCCTGCGATGATGACGGCCACCGAATAGAAGATGGGCCGATCCACCTCTTTGGCCGCGGCCACGATCACTTCAGGCAGGCTGTAGATCTGTCCGCGGCGCTCGTTCAACTCGCGATAGATGTTTTCCACCATTACGACTGTGCCATCGATGATGATGCCGAAATCGATGGCGCCGATGGAGAGCAGGTTGGCGGGAATGTTGTGGGCGTTCAGAATGATGAACGCGAAGAGCAGCGCCAGCGGAATGGTGAGGGCCGTGATGATGGCCGCGCGGGCGCTGGCCAGGAAGAAGATAAGGACAATCACGACCAGGATCATGCCGCGGAAGAGGTTGTCTTCCACGGTATCGACGGTTAGCTTCACCAGGTCGCTGCGGTCGTAGTAAGGGCGAATCTTGACGTCGGGCGGAAGCTGCTTGTTCAGCTCCTCGGTCTTCTGCTCCACCCGCTTTAGAACGTTTTGTGTTTGTTCGCCGCGGCGCATCAGGATGACGCCCTCGACGGCGTCGGGAGTATCCTTTTTGCGGTCCTGGAAGCCGAATTGCCCGAGGCGGGGCGCGTGGCCAATCACCACTTCGGCTACGTCCTTGACGCGCACGGGCGCGCCGTTGTTGCTGTTGAGCACTACGTTTTCGATGTCTTTACGGTCGCGCAGCAGACCGATTCCGCGCACGTAGTTGAACTGGCCGCCCTGCGTATAAAAGCCGCCGCCCGCATTGCCATTGTTGTTGGTCAGCGATTGCATCACGCCGGGAATGGTGAGGTGATAGCCGAAGAGGCGGGCCGGATCGAGCAGCACCTGATACTGCATCACCGTGCCGCCGAAGCCCGAATCATCCGCCACGCCAGGCACCGATTTGTAGCCGCGCTCCAGCACCCACGCTTCGATGGTCTTCAGATCCTGCGGGGAGCGGTCGGGGCTATCGATCACATAGCGGTAGACCAGGCCACTGGGGCTGAAGAGCGGCGAGAGGCCTGGGGTGACGCCGCTCGGCACCCCGGCCTCAGACAGCCGTTCGAAAACCACCTGGCGGGCGAAATAATTATCAGTGTCATCCTGAAAGGTGAGGATGACGTCGGAGAGGCCGTAGAGCGAAATGGAGCGCATGAACACAAGCTGCGGCACGCCATTCATCTGCACTTCAATCGGCACCGTTACCAGGCGTTCGATCTCTTCGGCGGCGTGGCCATCCCACTGGCTGATGATCTCCACCATGGGCGGGGAGAGGTCGGGATAGGCATCCACCGGCATGTTGTTGAACGAAATCACGCCCACAATGGCGATGAGGACGGTCAACATCACGACCAGGAAGCGTTGGTTGAGCGCGAATTGGACGATGCGATGGATCATGGCGTAGGTGCTCTATCGCTGGAACGAATTCGCAAACTGCAGGAACAGGCTGCCATCCGCGGCGACCTTTTCGCCGGCGCGGACGCCGCTCACGATCTGGGTCTTTCCGCCCTGGCTGTCTCCCACCGAGACCAGCCGCTGTCCGAACTGATTCGGCTTGGCTGGATCTTCCACCACGTAGACGAACGGTTCGTTTTCCTGGGTGCGGAGCACGGCCGCATCGGGAACCGTGAGAGCGTTGGGAATGCCGCCGGCCTGCACGATGGCGGTCACGTACATGTCCTTCTTGAGCCTGGTCTCGGGATTGTCAGTGACGATGCGGACCTGTAGAGTGCGGGAGGTGGCATCCACCGAGGGAGCGATGAAGGAGATCTTGCCGCGAAAGACCGTGGGGTACGCCTCCGACTGAATCTGCACCGGATCGCCCACGTGCACATAGCCCAGATCGTGCTCATAGACATTGGCGAGCACCCAAACGGTTTTCATGTTGGAGATGGTGAATACCTGCGTGGAACCGGCCTGCAGCACTTGTCCGGGACCTACGAGGCGCTCCACCACCACGCCATCGATGGGTGAGTTCACGGCGATGTCGGGCGAAAGGGGATTCTTCATGACCTGGTCGGGGTTCAAGCCCAGGACCTTGAGAGCCTGGTCCGCCGCATCCAGGTCGCCCTGCGCCTGGTCGCGAGTGGCTTCAGCCTCTTCTTGCGCGGAAAGGGCAACGGCGCCGTGGGAGTAGAGCTCCTGGGCTCGCGTATAGGCTTTCTGGGCGAGCTGGAATGCGGAGCGCGCCTTCGAATAGTTAGTGCGCAGTTGGGCGTAATCGGGGCTGCTCACATAGAGCATGGGCTGGCCTGCCTTGACCTGCTCGCCCGGCGTGGAGAGGATGCGCGCCACGGGGCCGCCCACTTGCGTGATGACTGGCGTGGTTTCGAAATTGTTGTAGGCGACGGCTCCGGTGAGGCGCAGAACTCGAGGAAGCGCGCCAGCCTGCACAGGCACCACTTGAACGTGCTCCATCTGTTCCTGAGGAACGTCGAAGAGGCGCGCCTTGGACTCGCTCGGCTGCGACGTGGGAGATGCGGCGGACTCCGCGGGTTTGCGATTACACCCCGCCAGAGCGAGCGCTGCCAGCGCTGCCGCCCCATAAACATTCAACCTTCTCATGAACACATTCCTTGTTTCCTCCTTGCCCCTACGCTCGCGAGAGAGCGGGGCACGGATCTAAACCCATTAACAGATGCAAGCCGTCATCGGCATCGCGAAAACGGATGCGTCGTGGGTAACGAATAAGTGGAAGGCTTAGGCTGGAGGACCGCGGGGAGAACTGGAGAGGAGCTCAGGTTCGGGGATGAGGCGCACTTCAAAGGAGGGCTTGCGCCACTCCACCACTGTGGGCGCCTGGATCTCCATGGGGCGCAAAGGCTCGGGCGCCGTGAGGTTGCAGGTGCGGCAGATATCGCAACTGCAATCGTGCAGACTGGCGTGCCAGTGGCCCACAAGCAAGGCGGCATTGGCGATGACCAGCATTATGGCGATCGCCATAATGGCCACGAATTTCCGCCCAGCATCGCCGCGCAGCTTTAGCATTGCTATGTCTGTGAACCTTTGCACATTCTACAGGGCTTGGGGTCGAAGGATCAAGCGCATTTCACTTAAATGATACATGCCCCCATGGCTTCGACTACCATAATTACTTCGACGTGCCGCTTTCGGAATCTGTTCCCGGAGCGCAATGCTGCAGCGCGCCTGGGAGCCGGAAGGGCTGCCGTCGGCCAGTTACAAGGAATCGCGAATATGCTTTGGGCGGCCCGGAATGGCGTGCTCTTGCCGGAACGCTAATGGAAGGCAGCGCGTCCGAAGTGTAGTCGAATCATGAAGGTCTCAGGAGGTAAGATGCGGCGCTTTCTCCGCCGCCGGGGCTTCCAGCTCGCGGCGGCAGTTTGCTCCCTCGCGGTTGCGTGCGCGCAACAGCAGCAGCAGCAGACGACATTTACATGGCAGGAACTGCGCAATCGGTTCGAGGCGAACAACCCGACGTTGCGCGCCGGGCAGCTCAATATCGACGAATCGAAGGCGCAGGAGATCACCGCGTACCTGCGGCCCAATCCCGATTTCAGCACCCTGCTGGACCAGTTGACTCCGTTCAATGGAAATCCGTACCGGCCGTTGGGACTGTCCCTGCCGCTGGTCTCGTTCAGCTATCTGCATGAGAGGGGGAACAAGCGGGAGTTGCGCCTGGAGAGCGCGCAGAAGGCTACCGGCATCGCGGTTTCGCAGCAGGCCGATCTGGTGCGGACCATGCTCTTCAACTTGCGCAACGCGTTTGTGCAGACCCTGCAGGCGAAGGCTGTGCTGGCGGTGGCGAAGGAGAACATCGCGTACTACGATCATGTGCTCTCGGTGAACGCCGACAGGGTAAGGCTCGGGGACGCGGCGCAGATCGACCTGGACCGCTTGGAATTGCAGCGAGTTCAGTTCGAGAGCGATGTGCAGACCGCGGAAGTAAATCTGCGGACCGCCAAAATTCAACTGCTGACACTGTTGAACGATCGGACGCCGGTGGACCGCTTCGATGTTACCGGCACTTTCGACTTCAGCGAACAGGTGGCGCCGCTCGATGAATTGCGCCGGATGGCTGTCGAAAGCCGTCCGGACCTGAAGGCGGCGATCCAGGCGGTCGACAAAGCGCAGACCGATCATCGGCTGGCAATTTCGAACGGATCGACCGACCCCACGTTCGGGATGGACTTGGGACGCAATCCGCCGATCCCCGCGTATGTCGGCTTCAGCGTGAATATTCCGCTGCGCATTTTCGATCGGAACCAGGGAGAGAAGGCGCGCACGCAGGCGGACATTACGCGCAATCAGCGGCTCAAGGAGGCAGCCGAAGCGCAGGTGTTTAGCGATGTGGATTCGGCGTATGCAACGCTGAACAGCAACGTGATTCTGCTGCGGCCGTACAAGGCGAAATATTTGCAATTGGCGGGGAAGGTTCGCGAGACTGTGTCGTTCGCCTATCAGCGCGGAGGGGCGTCGCTGCTGGATTTCCTGACGGCGCAGAATGATTATCGCGCCGTGCAGGTGAACTATCTGAATCTGGTGGGCGCGTACTTAACGGCGGCGAGTCAGCTCGATCTGGCAGTGGGGCGCGAGGTGCTTCCGTAGGGACATCGTGGGGCCGATGGTCGTGCCACCGGCCGCTGTCCTACGTGATTTCGACTACGGTTTGGAAGAGCTGCGTGGGCAGCGTGATTCCCGAGGTCTTCAGGCGATCGTAAAACTTGGGGCGTATACCCGTGGCACGGAAGCGCCCGATCACTTTGCCGGATTCGGTGATGCCGGTTTTCTCGAACAGGAAGATGTCCTGCAGCGTGATGATGTCCTGCTCCATCCCGACCACTTCGGTGATGTGTGTGATGCGGCGCGTTCCATCGGTGAAGCGCGAAGTCTGAATGAACAGATCGACCGCCGATGCGATCTGCGCGCGAATGGAACGGATGCCCATATTGGCGTTGGCCATTCCGACCATCACCTCCAGGCGTCCCAGGCCGTCGCGCGGCGTGTTGGCGTGGAGCGTAGTGAGCGATCCATCGTGGCCCGTATTCATGGCCTGCAACATATCCAGCGCCTCTTCGGCGCGGACTTCTCCTACGATGATGCGGTCGGGCCGCATACGGAGGGAGTTAATCACCAGATGGCGGATGGTGACCGCGCCGGTGCCTTCGATGTTGGGAGGGCGGGTTTCCATGCGCGCCACATGAGTTTGTTGCAGCCGCAGTTCGGCCGCGTCTTCGATGGTGACGATGCGCTCGTCTTCGGGAATGTAGGAGGAGACGGCATTGAGCAGCGTGGTTTTTCCAGAGCCGGTGCCGCCGCAGATCAGGATGTTCAAACGCGCGCGGACGCAGCCCTTCAACAGGTCGAGCATGCCCTGGGTCATGGCAAGCTTGGTCACCAGGTCCTCGCCCTTCATGGCGTGCCGGCCGAATCGGCGAATGGAAAGCAGCGGCCCGTCGACGGCGACGGGAGGAATTACGGCGTTGACACGCGAGCCATCGGGCAGGCGCGCGTCCACCATGGGAGACGATTCGTCAACGCGCCGGCCCACGCGCGATACGATCTTTTCGATGATGCGCAGCAGGTGGTTGTCGTCTTTGAATTCCACCGGGGTGCGATACAGTTTGCCGGCGCGCTCCACGTAGACGTTGCGCGGGGTGGTCACCAGGATGTCCGACACGGTCGGGTCCTGTAAAAGCGGCTCCAGGGGGCCAAGGCCGAACACTTCATCGAGGATCTCCTCAATGACGCGGTCGCGCTCCACCAGACTGAGCGGCGTCTTCTCGTCTTCCACCAGACGGGCGACCGCTGCGCGGACCTGCGCACGTACGCGATCTCCGGCCATGGTGGAGAGGGACTCCAGGTTGATCCGGTCCAACAGTTTCCGGTGGAGCGTGAACTTCAGCTCCTGGTATTCCGGTGTGGAACTGGCTGGATTGAAGAGGCGGCTAACCCAACCGCTTTCGGGCTCTTTTGCTGCTTTATGTGAAATATCCAATACGGCAGACATGGTGTTCGTCCTTAATCCCAACTACTTCGAGACAGGGTTTGAGAGCGATCGAGGGCGAATCAGAACAGACCGGAAGGGGCGAGCCCGAGGTACATGACCTAACCTAAGCAGGAAAGGGGGCGCCGCACAAGTACACTTCGGTGGATGAATCGCGAATAATCGGCTCCACGGCGCGTTATGCTCAGGTTTTGGACTGAAACGGGACGGCATTCTTATGGTCAATTGGCTGGTAGTTGGCATCGGCGATATTTCGACTAAGCGGGTTCTGCCGGCTATTCTGGCCGAACCTCGCAGCCGGCTGGCCGGCATCGTGACTCGCGACCCGGCGAAGGCCGCGGCCTACCAGGCGCCATCGTGGACGACGCTGGAACCGGCGCTGGCCGAGTCGGGGGCGGACGCGGTTTACATCGCAACTCCGGTATTTCTGCATGCGGAGCAGACCATCGCCTCCCTGCGCGCCGGCAAGCATGTGCTTTGCGAAAAGCCGATGGCGCTTCGCTATCATGACGCCGCCGCCATGCAGCGGGCCGCCGGGGAAACCGGCCTCACCCTCGGGGTGGCATACTACCGGCGCATGTATGCCAAGGTGGAACGCGCGCGCGAATTGCTGGCCGCGGGCGCGATTGGCAGGCCGGTCTTTGCTGAAGCCACTTCCCACGACTGGTGGGTTCCCACGGGTAGCACCCGCGCCTGGCTGACCGATCCTTCGATGTCGGGCGGCGGTCCGCTCTACGACATCGCGTGCCATCGCATCGACCTGATGAATTACCTGTTCGGCCATCCCGAGCGCGCCACCGGCCAGGTTTCGAGTGTGGTGCAGCCGATCGCCGTGGAAGACAATGCCACCGTGCTCATCGAGTATGAAACGGGCGTCCGGTGCGTGGTGGACGTGCGCTGGCATTCGCGCGTCGCGCGCGACGAGTTTCGCATCCGAGGCACCGATGGCGAAATGGATCTGACACCGCTGAACGCGCCGGACCTGGTGTTCCCGGGCGGCGTGGAACAAGTGCCGGCTCCGCCCAACCTGCATTATCCGTGCGTGGAAGATTTTGTGAGCGCGCTGGTGTCGGGCGGCGCGCCGCGCTCCACCGGAGCTACGGCCTTGGAGACTGAGTGGGTGATCGCACGGGTTAACGAGACGCGCGCGTAAGGGAAAGATCCCAAGAGCGGTCATTTGGGGGAACACGCGCTACAATAATAGTTTCCCCATACAATGACTCTCGCAGCGAAGCTTGCGTTTGAGTTCGACAAACGCGTCCAGTTCAAAGGCCACGGGATCGCCCGGGCCGGCGCCATCCGCGTGAAAAAGTCGGGCCCCGACCACATACATTCCACCGTCCTGGGTGGCCGCGCTTATCAAGTGGCGCTGGACCTGGTCAATGGCGCGCTTCAGGTGCACTGCGAGTGTCCGTACTTCAACGAATGGGGGCCTTGCAAGCACCTCTGGGCCGCCGTTCTCGAGGCCGACCGCATCCGCGCCCTCACCAACGCACTCGACGGCCGCAAGCTCGCCCTGCTGCCCGTTGACGACGATGGCCCCACAGACGAAGATGCCGACGATCTGGAGGATGACGAGGGCGAGGAAGTCGAGGAAGAAGAAGTGATCGTGCCGCCGTATCCTTTCGGCCGGACCCGCTACCAGATTCCGCCGCCGCCTCAACTTCCCGAGTGGGAGGAGCGGTTGGCAGCCATCCGCCGCGGCCTGCAGCAGAAGCCTCGCATTTCCACCTTTCCGCCGGGCTTCGAAGTCTGGTACACGGTGGACATTTCAGCGTCCAAAGCGGCCGGCGCGATCGTGCTCGACCTGCTTTCGCGCAGCAAAAAGAAGAACGGCGATTGGACCGTCTACAAGGAACTGCGCGTAGCTCCCGGTCAATCCGGCACGCTTCCCGACCCGGAGGATCGCGACGCCATGGCGGTCATTTTCGGAGGCCAGGAGTTCTTCTCCATGCAGTACTCCTCCGTGTATGGCAGCTCGCGCAAGACCCTCCCTCCAGTGCTGGCGCTGAAGCTGATCCCGCAACTGGCCGCAACCGGCCGTCTGGCTTATCGTACCGACGCCGTAATGGGGATCTCACAGCAACCACTGGCCTGGGACGATGGCGCGCCATGGATGCTGTGGCTGGATGTGCGGCAGGACGATCGCGACCAGTGGAAGATCACAGGTTCGCTGCGCCGCGACGAGGAGCGCATGGAGCTTTCCGAGCCCCTGCTGCTGCTGGAGAGCGGTTTCATGCTGGCGCACGGCAAGCTTTCGAGATTCGATCACAACGGGGCTTTCGCGTGGGTGATACAACTGCGCAGCGTGAAGAGTATTCCCTTCCCCGACCGCGAGCGCGACCAGGTGATCGGCAAGCTGCTGGAATGCGCGGTGATTCCGCCGCTCGATATCGATGAGGCTCTGCGCTTCGAACAACGCAAGGCCACTCCGAAGCACGGCCTGCGCATTACCGAGAAGCGCGACTGGGAAGGCCTTTACTTTGAAGCCAAAATGCTGTTGGACCACGGCCGCGGTTGGCAGGAATTCACGGCTGAAACGGGTGGCACCTGGATTCCCGAGGAGCGCCTGTACCTGGTGCGCGACGCGGAGTCGGAGCAACTGGCGCGTGAGACCCTGAACGGCCTGGGCCTGAAAGAAAAGGACGAAGTTCACGGAACGTGGCGGCTGCCCGTGAAGATCATGCCGCGCGCGGTTCGCGAACTGGTGCACGCGGGCTGGCATGTGGAGGCCGAAGGCAAAGCATTTCGGCGGCCCGGCGAATCGCGCGTCGATGTGAAGTCGGGCATAGACTGGTTCGAGTTGCACGCCGAGGTGGATTACGGCGGCGGCGCGACTGCCAGCCTGCCGCAGCTATTGGCGGCGCTACGCCGCGGCGACACCATGGTGCGGCTGGGCGACGGCTCGTTCGGACTGCTCCCGGAAGAGTGGTTGGAGCGCTTTGCGCCGTTGGCGGGCCTGGGCTCCAAGGAAGAAGACCATCTTCGCTTCAAGCGCAATCAGGCCGGTCTGCTGGACGCGCTGCTGGCGGCCCAGCCCGAGGTCCGCGTGGACGAGATGTTCGAGCGGGCCCGCGACCGCATGAATAACTTCCGCGGTGTGGCGGCGCTGCCGCAGCCCGATGGCTTCGTCGGCAAACTGCGCGACTACCAGCGCGAAGGCCTTGGCTGGATGGAGTTTCTGCGCGAGTTCGGGTTCGGGGGCTGCCTGGCTGACGACATGGGCGTGGGCAAGACCGCGCAGGTGCTGGGCGTGCTGGAAGCGCGCCGCGCCGAGGGCAAAGGACCGTCGCTAGTGGTAGCGCCCCGATCGCTCATCTTCAACTGGCGCGAAGAGTCGACGCGTTTCACGCCTAAGCTTCGCGTGCTGGACCACACCGGCATGGCGCGCGATACTTCCCAAATCGGGCAACACGACCTGGTGCTGACGACGTACGGCACCATGCTGCGCGACATCGCGAAGCTCTCGGAAATCGAATTCGATTACATCGTGCTGGATGAAGCGCAGGCGATTAAGAATGCTTCCACTGCGTCGGCCAAAGCGGTCCGGCTCTTGCGCGGCGGGCATCGGCTGGCTCTGAGCGGCACGCCTGTGGAGAATCATCTGGGCGAGTTGTGGAGCCTCTTCGAGTTCCTGAACCCCGGCATGTTGGGCGAGGCCAAGGTGCTGAAGATGGCCGGAGGGCTGGGACGCAATCCCAGCGAAGAGGCGCGCACCCTGCTGGCGCATGCGCTGCGGCCGTTTATCTTGCGGCGAACCAAGCTGCAAGTGGCCCGCGAGCTTCCGGAGAAAACCGAGCAGACCATTTTCTGCGAGCTCGACGCGCCACAGCGGAAGCAGTACGACGAATTACGCAAGCACTATCGCGATACGCTGCTACGGAAAGTGGAGCAGCAAGGCCTGGGACGGTCGAAAATGCATGTGCTGGAGGCGCTGCTGCGCTTGAGGCAGGCGGCGTGCCATCCCGGCCTGCTCGACGTGAAACGCTCCGGCGAAAGCAGCGCCAAGCTCGACACCCTGATGGCGCAACTCGACGAGGTTCGTCAGGGGGAGCACAAGGCGCTGGTCTTTTCGCAATTCACCAGCCTGTTGGCCATCGTGCGGCAGCGTCTGGACGAGTCCGGCATTCCGTACGAATATCTGGATGGTTCTACGCGCGACCGGCAGGCCTGCGTGGAAAACTTCCAGAATAATCCGAAGTGCGATTTGTTTTTGATCAGTTTGAAGGCGGGAGGTTTGGGACTCAATCTCACGGCGGCCGAATATGTGTTCCTGCTCGACCCCTGGTGGAATCCGGCGGTGGAAGCGCAGGCCGTGGACCGTGCTCATCGAATCGGGCAGACCCGCCCGGTGTTCGCCTATCGGCTGATCGCCAAGGATACCGTGGAGGAAAAGGTCCTGGAACTGCAGAAAAGCAAAAGAGACCTGGCCGACGCGATCCTCAGCGCCGACAACAGCCTGATCCGCGATCTGAAAAAAGAGGACCTGGAGCTGCTGTTGTCGTAGCCTGAGCTACCATCCTGCGCGAGTGTGAGCCTTGGCTCCCGGAATGTTAACCTCCACTCGAATGGTGTGCCGCCCCGCTTCCTCCGCGTTGGCGTAATACGAGAGCATATACGAGCTTCGTAACTGCACGCCGACCGCTGCCAGCACACCTTCCAGTTCAGCCTGCTTGCGGAAGTGCAACAGCGTACCGCCCGTGGCCGCGGTCAGCGTAGTAAAAGGATCGGAGCCAGTGGCCGCGTCGATGGTGCGGCTCACCACGGAAACCAGCTTGAGCAAGTCCGTCCCCGCAATGTACCCACCGCGCTCCTGCGGCAGCCCCTGCAGCGTGAAGGTATCCGACACGAAGTTCTTACCGATTTCGGGCAGCGCCAGCGCGAAGATGGTTACGTTCTCCTTCTCCGCATCTTCCTGTAGCGCCGCGAGTTTCGACTCGCTGCCATCGTCGATCGGCTGGCCCACGAATAACAGCACTCGCGACTGCTGCGGCGGACGCTCCCGCAGCAAGCGGATGGCCTGCATTCCGGCATCAATGGAGCGCGCGCGATAGCCACGGGCGGCGATCGCGCGCAGGGCCTGCTGAAGATCACCACCGGCGAAGGGCTTCACCACCTTTACCTCGTTGTTATACGTGATGAGTGCCGATTCGCCGCCCTCGCCCGCCACCAGCGTCTCTACTACGCTGCCCACCTTGGCGATGAACGGAAGGTACGCGCGCACGTCGGGATTGGTATCGATAGCCATCACCACGGAAACCGGCGACGTTGCCGCTTCGAGCGAGATCTTCTGCAGACGGTCGTTGTCGTAGAGGCGGAAGTCGGCAGCCTTGAGATCGGGGATCAGGCGGCCATCCTCGGTGAAGACCAGGGTAGGGGCCGTGATCAGCCGGACGGGCACGCGGATGGTCACTGGCGCCTGCGCCGCGCACACCAGCATTGCCCATCCCAGAAGCTTCACGAGGGGATCTTATCACCGACCCCAAAATTTGACATCTGTATATGTTCAGCACATTGTGAAGCACTAGGCCGCCGGTCCGAAAAACTGCGATACTCTCTTAAAACGACATGGTTCCCACTAGCACAATCAGGCGGGCGCAGATGGCGAACCGTTTGGGTGAATCCCGACTGGAAGCGCTGCTGGAATCGGCAGAGCTGCTGCACGCCTCGCTGCGCATCGAGGATCTGCTGCGGCACCTGATGCGGACCGTGATGGGCCGCCTGCTGGTGGGCCGTGCCGTGATCGGCATCCGCGGGGAAGGCGGCATGCGAGTGGCTTTGTCGCGCGGCATTCCATCGCTACCGCCGGGCGAAGCCTTCGTGGAGGAGACTGCGCGGGCCGCGGGAGTGGAAGAGATTCTGCCGATTGGCGATGCGTCCGACCCGGTGGGCCTGCTCGGCATCAGTAAGCCGATGCGCGGCGAGTTGGAAGCGGAAGAGCGCAACTTCCTGCACGCCTTGCTGAGCCTGGCAGCCAGCGGCATTCAAAACGCGCAGTCGCACGATGAAGCGGTGCGGCTCAACCTCTCGCTCGATCAGAAGATTCAGGAACTGCGGGCGCTGCTCGACATGGTGCGGGGCCTGGCCGCCACGCTGGAGCCGGACGCCATCGCGCAATTGTTGGCGCTCACCTTGGCCGGCCGGTGGGCACTGCGCAAGTACGCCGTGGCCGCCTGGCGCGAAGGCCATCCGCTGACATTACGGCAGCGCGGCCTCGACCTGGCGGGCTTACTGGCCGCGAAGGAGACGCTGGCCGATCTGCCGGATGCTCATCTGCTCACTGAGGACCTGCACGGAATCGCCGTCGGATCGCTACTGCTTCCCATTCGCTCCGGCAAAGATGTCAGCGGAGTGGTGGTGTGCGCGCCGCGCGCGGGCGACCTGCCATACACCGAAGGCGATCTGGAGTTCGGCGCGGGCCTTGTGGGCCAGGCCTCGGTGGCTTTCGACAACGCCTGGCACTTCCGCGAAACGCTGGTCAAGCAACAGATGGAGAAGGAACTCGCTGTAGCCGCCGATATTCAGCGGATGCTCTTCCCCGCACAACTGCCCCAGTTGCTTCACACCGCCGTGGCCGCTCGCAATCGCCAGGCCAAGCAGGTAGGCGGCGATTATTACGACGTCATCCCGCTGGAGGCGCGCGGTCCCTCCGAGCCGCACCTGCTGTGTGTAGTCGACATTTCGGGCAAGGGCATGTTCGCTTCCATCCTGATGAGCAACATCCAGGCGACGCTGCGCGCCCTGCTACATGGTGGCACGCAGATGAAGACCCTGGCGGAGCGCACCAACGATCTGCTGCACGCCACCACTCCGTCCAATCGCTATGCCACTGCCCTGCTCTCTTTCTACAATCCGGTAACGGGCGCGTGCCGCTGGGTGAACTGTTCCCACTGCGACGGTCTGATTCTGCGCGCCAACGGTGACGTAACGCGGCTGAGTTGCACCGGCATGGCCCTTGGGATGTTTCCCCGACAGGTTTACGAGGAGGAAACGTGCACTCTGGGCGCGGGTGATATTCTGGCCATCTACTCCGATGGCGTCAGCGAAGCGCAAGGAGTTTCCGAGGAGGAGTTCGGCACCGACCGTCTGATTGACGTGATGCGCGGCCATGCCGCCGATCCCCCCGAATCCATCGTGGACGCCGTTTTCGCCGCCATCGACGAATTTGCCGGCGACGCGCCGCAGTTCGACGACATCACCATCATGATCGTGAAGCGCGAAGCGGGAGCGGTGCAATGATCGAAGCCTTCCTGAATCGGGTGCTGCTGCACACCCCCGGTTCGCGGCGGGCCCGCATCTTTTGGATGCTCTTTCTGCTGCTCGGCCCGCTGGCGTATATCGCAGGATCCATTCTGGAGCAGCGTGGCATTGGCCGCAGCACCGATGGTGTGCTGCTGGACCGCGATGGCGCGCTCGCCACGGGTCAACAGTTCGTGGCGCAACAGAATATCGATATCGCCAATTGGGGCGCTTATACCTCCATCGATCCTTCGAAAGACCTGCTGGAATATTATCGGCTGCACCACGAACCCGCGGCGAATGCAGCGCTGTCGTTCGTTTCCCCCATCACGCTACGCGTCATGATGGTATCCGGTACGCAAATCGCCGAGGTGTTCCTGAATCGCACCGGGCAGGTGATCGGTTACGATTTCACTCGCGTCCGTGCGGTAACTGGCAGCACGCCGCTGCAGCACAGCGAAGGGGCCGACATCGCACTGGCCTCAGTGCAGCGGATTCCGAATCTCGCCGGTCTGCTCACTCTGGGAAAGCCCGACGTCGCCACGCTCGACAAGGCAGGCAGAGGTTGCAACACTTTCACCTGGCATGCAACGGCGCCATCGCTGCCGGGAACTTCGTTCACGGTGAATTCGGCGGTCTGCGGCTCCACCGTGGTGAAGCAGACGGTGAACGCGTCCGTCGACGACTCTTACGCCTCCGCCCATTGGGGCAGGGCCGCCCTGCCGCTGAAGATCCTCCTCGGCATCTACTCGCTGTACATCACCATAGTGGTGATCTACAGCATCTACCGCTATGCCCGCCGCGCGGTGGAACGTGAAATCTCGCACAAGCGCACTCTGCTGATCGCGCTGGTGATCGCAGCGGCATTGATGGCGAACTTCGTGAACGCCATCGACGAATATGTCTTCGGACTGGTTCTGGCTGGGCAGGGCCTAATCTGGTATCCAGTGGTGGCGGCCTTTTTGGCATTCCTGGTGGGGGGCCTCGGCCTGGCAGTTGCTTACGGTGCAGGTGAAGGCGATCTGCGCGAACTGTATCCCGGCAAGCTGACGTCACTCGATGCGCTGATGCGGGGTAAGCTGTTGAGCCGCAATGTGGGCCGTGCCGCGCTCTTCGGCATCGCGTATGGCGCGTGGATGCTGCTGCTGGAAGGCGCGGCCGATTGGATTCTGCGTCCCGACACCATCAGCTTCGCAGCCGAATTAATTAAGGTGCCATTCCTGCGCGATCCTCTGCTCGCCATTTTCACAAAACAGGCCGTCATCGTCACCATAATTCCCGCGTCGGGACTGCTGTTGCCGCTGGCGTTCCTGGGGCGCAAGGTTCGCAGGCCGCGTCTCCGGACCGTGCTGATGGTGCTCTTTGCAGCCATTGCCTCCCTGGAAAGCGTAAGCCGCTACGGCTCGCTCGAAGGCGCGGTAGTTGGCACGGCGGTTCTCACTGCCACATTGATCGGACCGTTCTTCGGCATGGACCTGCTTGCCGTGATCTTCGGTCTGGGCGCCTTAGAGATTGCGATCTCACTGGCGAGGTTGATGGTGCTGTCACCCTCCTGGCTGCAGTTGGGCGCCTCCGCCGGCGCCATCGGAGCGGTGGCTCTGGCGGTCGCAGTCTGGGCCGCACTGCGCGGCCGCGAGTATCGTGAAGAGGAGGTCAGGCCGCAATATGCCGGCAATATCCTGCAGCGCCAGGCCATGCAAGCGGAACTGGCCGCGGCGCGCGAAGCCCAATTGCACATGTTGCCCAAAGCGCCGCCCGAAGTGGTAGGACTCTCGATTTCGGCGGCGTGCATTCCGGCTCGCATCGTGGGCGGTGACTTCTACGACTTCTACGCTCTGGGCGAAGGCCGCCTGGGCATCTTCATCGCGGAAGGTGGCAACCGCGGTATCGGCGCGGCTTTGAACATCGCGCTGGCCAAGGGATTTTTGATGCATACGGTGCGGCGCAACCTTTCGCCCCGCGAGATTATTCAGCGCCTGGAATCCACCGTCGGCCAGTTGCTGGATACCACGGGAGCCGCCACCCACGTGGCGTATGCCGTCATCGACACAGTGGCGGGCACACTCGATTACGCGCGCACTGGAGACTATCCACGCGTGGTAGCCGGCGCTCTCACGTCCGAGCAGAGATTCGAAGTACCAGGCACCGCCGCCATCCTCTATGAAGGCAGCGCCAAACTGAACGATGGCGATACCGTGCTGCTGTTCACCGACGGAATCGCGCGGCGTGTCCGCACCACAGGCCCCAAAGCCGCCGATGGCATCCTGAAGGCGCTCGCTCGCAAGCGGCGCGAACACGAATTGGAAGACGACCTCACGGCCGTGGTGATCCGCATCTTGAACGTGGGACGGGCCATGGAGGTAGTGGCTTGAAGCGCGGCGTAGTGCTCGCAGCCGTCGCGGTAGTGGGGATTGGCCTGCTAGCGTACCTGACGCCTCACGCCAACCCGGCAATCCATTGGGGCATTCGCTCCGACCGCGAAATGAGCCAGGTGAAAGCGCGCGAGATTTCGGCTGCTTTTGGCATGGACACTTCCGGCTGGACCGCTATCGTCACCGGCAGGACGGACACCGAGCGTGGCCGCTTCTCCACAAGCCATCCCAACATTCCCGAGGCGCGCCGATTCTCGGCGGTCTATCCGCGGGTCGCGCTGGTTTCGCCGAACGGAGCCCAGCGCATCGTGGTGTCGCTCTCCGCGTCAGGCGACGTGAATCTTTGGGAGCGCAAAACGTACCAGAAAGCGAAGGTGCTGGATGAGGCGGCCGCCCGCACGCTCGCTTCCAACGCACTGAATCGGATTGCCGGCAAGGACGCCGCCTTCTTCCGCCCGGCTCCTGGGCCGCCGGAAAACGAAGGGATGCTGGTGATCGCTTTCGAGCGGCGGGAACCCATGGAAGAGCGCTTCGAAGCCACTGTGAACGGCGCGGCGCTGGTAAAGACCGAGTTGAAGCCGCTCTACAGCCACCGCACGGAAACCGTGACGTTGCCGAAAAAAACGTCGTCCCAGAGCCCTGTACAGATCTCGGTGAACGTCGACGACGGTCAACGCGGGCGCAGCAAAGCGGTGGACTGGCTGAGCGGCGCGGCCGCGATCGCGATCGATTTTCTCGGGACCGTTTTTGCCACCGGCGTTTACGTTTTTTGGGCCGTGCGCCGCGCCATCCGGCACCGGTTTGTGTTCGCCGTCAGCGGTACCTGCCTTCTGTGGGGGGCAATCTACTGGTCGAACTGGATGGGGTATGACGAGCGCTTCAATACCATTTCCAAGGGCGATTCCTTCCTCGCGAATTTCGGCGAAGCATCGGTCGGACTAGCGTTCTTGTTTCTCCTGTACATCATTCTGGTGGGCGCCACCGACGCGATTGGCCTGCGCACGAAACTCGCCACGCTGCGCAGCGTGTTCCGCACCACGGCCGTGAATCGGCAGGCTGGATTTTCGGTGTGGGCCGGCGCGTTGTGCGCGCCGCTGCTGACGGCACTGCCGATTGGCGTGGCCTCGCTGCACCTGTTCGGCTCGGAGCAAAGCGGAGGTTATGATGCCAGCGTGGCATTCGCGGCCCATCCGGCGCTACAGGCACTGGACGTGCTTCTTGCCCCGGCATTGATCGGCCTCTTCGGGTTCGCTTCGCCGCAACTGCAACGTTTTGTCCGTAAGGGTTGGGTATGCACGGCCATACTGAGCGTGTGCGGCACGCTGCTGTTGGCCACTACCGCGGTCACTTCCGAGAGCCACGCGATGGCATTTCTGTTGACCGGCGCCCTGCAACTCGTGGTTTACTATCTGCTCTTCGCGCGCCTCGACCTGCTGGCGGTGCTGAGCGCCGGATGGTGCGCGCAGGTATTGTGGAACGCCTCTACCCTGCTGGTGCAGCCCGCTCCATCGCTGCACACGAACGGAATCCTGGCCATCGCGATACTGGCCGCCCTGACGGGCTGCATAGGGCTGGTAGCTCTGCGCGGACGCCACCTGGAAGTGGACGAGAGCGCGGCGCCGGCCGCAGTTACCTCGCAGCGGGAAGCCTTGATGAAGGAGTTTTCCATCGCGCATCGTGTGCAGCAGGAGATGCTGCCGGAACGTCCGCCCGAGATTCCGGGCTGCAGCGTTTCGGCATCGTGCCAGCCGGCGCAGGAAGTTGGAGGCGACCTGTTCGACTTTCTACAACTGCCCGACGGCCGCTGGACCATCGGAGTGGGCGACGTCTCGGGCAAGGGTGTCCCCGCCGCGCTCTATATGACGCTCACGAAGGGCCTGCTTATGGCGACCACACAGGACTCGAGCGACCTGGTGGACATCATCGGCAACGTCAATCGCCACGTCCACGCCGCCACCGAGCGCAAGACTTTCGTCACCATGGCGCTGGGAGCGTTCGACCCGGAAACGCGAACCTTCGATCACGTCCGCGCCGGCCACAATCCGGTGGTCTGGCGAAATACGGCGGATGGAGACACTTCCTTACTAAACGCGCCCGGGCTTGGCTTGGGTATCGTGTCCGACAAGCTCTTCCGCCGCTCCATCAAGCTGCAGCGGGTGCAACTGCACGCGGGCGACGCGCTAGTATTCTATTCGGATGGCCTGACCGAGGCGATGAACGCTGCCAAGGAACAGTTCGGGGAGGAGCGGCTGATGCGCTCGGTGGAGGAAGCCGACGGGCGCGACGCGAGCGGCGTTCGCGAACATTTAGTTGACTCCGTCAAGCAATTTCTGCAGGGCACCCCGCCGCAAGACGATTTGACCATAGTGGTGTTAAGAGTAAATTAATTCCAGTTCAAAGGCGATATGGCGACTCCATTCACGATTCAACGCTCCACGCAGAACGATTTGACTGTCCTTTCGGTAGGCGGCTTTTTGGACGCGCATACCGCTCCCGAATTCGAAAATGCCGTGCAGCGCGAGATCGACGCCGGCAACCGCAAACTCATCGTGGACTGCCAGGGGCTCGACTACATCTCTTCCGCCGGTCTGGGCGTCTTCATGAGCTTTTTGGAGGAAATCCGCGAGACGGGCGGCGACATCAAGATCTGCGGTCCATCTCCCAAAGTGCTGCAGGTTTTCGAAATTCTGGGCTTCCCCGCCCTATTCGATATGCTGCCCGACGTCCCGGCCGCAGTGCAACGCTTCGTTGAATCGCCCGTGAAGGGAGTGGACTAATGCCGGACTTCGAACGCATATTCACGCTGCAGGTGCCATCCTCCACCGAGAACCTCGCGTTGATTCGCGAATTTGTCACTACCATCGGCAATCAAGCGGGACTCTTACCCGCGGGAGTCGCGCAATTGGAGCTAGCCGTGGATGAGGCCTGCGCGAACGTCATGGAACATGCCTACGGACGCGATATGACAAAGGAGCTTTCGATACGCGCCTCCATCGATGGAGACACCCTCGAGATCGCCGTCATCGATACGGGCAAGAGTTTCGATCCATCGGCGGTGCCACAGTTGGAATTGGACAAGCTGATCGCCAACCGCAAGTCCGGAGGTCTGGGCATGCGGCTGATGAATGCGCTGATGGATGAAGTCCACTACGAAATGATCCCGGGTAAAAAGAACCAGCTCAGGATGATCAAGCGGCTGAAGTAGCGCTTCCGTTCGATTACACTAAATGACTTGGGGGTACTGCCTGGTTGCTCACAGTCGGCTTCGTAAGTGAATCCTCGCCCGGGGAACTTCGCGTGGCCATGGTGCCCGGCGCTCTCTCCGTTCTTAATAAATCCGGGGTCGAGTTCTTGATGGAACCGGGAGCGGGCGCGCGCGCCGGGTTCCCCGACTCCGACTACTCTGAAAAAGGCGTCCGCCTTGTCACCCGTGAGGAAGTCTTCGCCGGCGCCGAGGTCCTGCTGCAAGTCCGCAGCCTGGGCGCAAATCCCGAAACCGGCGCTGCCGATCTGCCGCTGCTGCGGCGCGGCCAAACCGTGATCGGATTTGGCGAACCGCTCACATCGCTCGACGCCGCGCGTGCGCTGGCCGGCTGCGGAGTCAATTTTCTCTCCATGGAGTTGATGCCGCGCATCACCCGCGCGCAAAGCATGGACGCTCTCTCTTCCATGGCCACCATCGCCGGATATAAAGCCGTGCTGATCGCCGCCGACAATCTGCCGCGCATGTTCCCGATGCTGATGACCGCCGCGGGGACCGTGGCGCCGGCGCGTGTGCTGGTAATCGGCGCAGGTGTAGCCGGACTGCAAGCCATCGCGACCGCGCGGCGTCTGGGCGCTGTGGTTAGTGGCTACGACATCCGCACGGTAGTCAAGGAGCAGATCGAAAGTCTCGGCGCGCGTTTCGTCGTGCTCCAAATTGAAGGCGCCGCTGCCGAAGACAAAGGCGGATACGCCAAGGCGATGGGCGAAGAGTTCTATCGCAAGCAGCGCGAAGCTTTGGGTAAGGTGCTCGCCGAACAGAATGTCGTGATCACCACGGCCGCCGTGCCCGGCAAGAAGGCGCCAATTCTGATCACGGGCGAAATGGCCGAGCGTATGGCGCCGGGCTCGCTGATTGTGGATATCGCCGCCGAACGTGGCGGCAACTGCGCCCTGACGAGGCCCGGCAAAGTGGTGGAGCACAACGGCATTCGCATCTTCGGACCGCTCAACCTGCCCTCCACCATTCCCTTTCACGCCAGCCAGATGTACGCCAAGAACATCGCCACCTTCCTGAAGTATCTGGTGAAGGACGGCAAACTGGCGCTGAACCGCGAAGACGAAATCGTGCGCGAAACGCTGGTCACCGCCGGTGGCGAAGTGGTGCACCCGCGCGTCCTGGAATCGCAACCCGTCTCATAGGAGCCCCATGACCTCCAACCTGCAACTCGGCCTCTACGTCTTCATGCTGGCGACGTTCGTCGGCCTGGAAGTGATCCGCAAGGTGTCGCCGCTCCTACACACGCCGCTGATGTCGCTGACGAACGCGATTTCGGCCATCTCAGTGGTAGGCGCCATTCTGATTACCGGAGCGGCGGGCGCGACCACTCTCAGCAAGGTGCTGGGCTTCATCGCCATCACGGCCGCCGTCACCAACATCGTGAGCGGCTTCCTGATCACCGACCGCATGCTGAAGATGTTTAAGAAGCGCGGACCGGAGCAAAAGTAGAGCCATGGTCCACTACATCTACATCGTCTCCGCGGCGCTTTTCATTCTCTCACTGAAGTGGATGAACTCGCCGGCCACGGCGCGGCGCGGCGTCTTCGCCGGTGAAGCGGGCATGATCCTCGCGGTGGCGGGCACGCTGATCGGGCAGGACGTCCACAACTGGACGTGGATCCTCGCTGCATTTTTGATCGGCACGGCCATCGGCATCCCCATTGCGTACATCATGCCGATGACGGCGGTGCCGCAGCGGACCGCCATGTCGCATGCCTGCGGGGCGCTGGCCGCCGCGCTGGTGGGCACGGCCGAGTATTATCAGCATCAGCCCGACATCCATGGCTTCGTGATGGTGGCCCTCGTGCTCGAAACGCTGCTCGGTTTCCTCACATTCACCGGCAGCCTGATGGCGATGGGAAAGCTGCAGGAGGTCCTGCCGCAGCGGCCCATCACCTATCGCAACCAGAACCTGATCAACTTCACGCTCTTCGCCATCGCGCTCGGCATCGGCATACGGCTCATCCTGGTTCCCTCCGATACTTACCTGTTCCCCATCTTCGCCGGCCTGGCACTGCTGTTCGGTGTGCTGCTCATCATCCCCATCGGCGGCGCCGATATGCCCACGGTGATTGCTCTGCTGAATTCCTATGCGGGCCTCTCCGCCTGCGCCATGGGCTTTGCACTTGACAACAAGCTTCTGATCATTGCCGGCGCGCTCGATGGATCCTCGGGTCTCATCCTTTCGATCATCATGTGCAAGGCCATGAACCGTTCGTTCACCAATGTGCTGTTCGGCGCCTTCGGACAGATTCAGGCGGCGGCGGCCAGGACCGAGCAGCGCCCGGTACGCTCCGCCAGCCCGGAAGAAGCCTCGTCGATTCTGGAGGCTGCCAGCAGCGTGATCATCGTCCCCGGATATGGACTCGCGGTCGCACAGGCGCAGCATAAAATTCGCGAGCTCTTCGACAACCTGACCAAGCGCGGCATCGATGTGAAGTTCGCCATTCACCCGGTAGCGGGCCGTATGCCCGGCCATATGAATGTGCTGCTGGCTGAGGCCGACATCCCATACGACCGCCTCTTCGAAATGGACGACATCAACGGCGAGTTCGGCCAGTGCGACGTTGCCCTGATCATCGGCGCCAATGACGTCACCAATCCCGCCGCCCGCACGGACAAATCGAGCCCGATTTTCGGTATGCCGATTCTGGATGTCGACAAGGCGCGCAGCGTGATGGTGATCAAGCGCTCGATGAGCCCCGGCTTCGCGGGCATCGATAACGACCTCTATTACATGGATAAAACGCTGATGCTCTTCGGAGACGCCAAGGCGTTCGTATCGGAGATCCTGAAGGAACTTCCGGCGCGAGTTAACGCGTAATCCCACGCACGCATCGAAATTTCACTACCGAAAATCCGTAGCTTCGCGGCTCGGCATTTGTTATCCTCGCACCATATGGGTTTAAAGGGTGGGTGTTTCTGTCTATTCGTGTGTGCTGCCATCTCGGCCTTCGGTCAAGGCACCACTTCCCGCGTAATCGGAACTGTTCAAGATTCCAGCGGGGCCGTTGTCCCCAGCGCTTCTGTGAAACTGGTGAATGAGGGGACGCGCGTCGCCTTCGAAACCAAAACCTCCACGTCCGGCACGTACACGTTCGAAGCCGTACAGCCGGGCTCGTACGAACTCGACGTAGAAGGCGCAGGCTTTCGCCGGTTCGTATCCACCGGCAACCAGGTCACCATCGGTCAGCCGGCCACCATCAACGTGAAGCTTGAACTGGGCGCCGTCACCGATCGGATCGAGGTGCAGGCCTCCGCCGAGACCGTCCAGACCAGCACCTCCGGTAATCTGGGCAACCTGGTGTCCGAGACTGCAGTCACCGATCTGCCGATCGTCGGCTCGCGCGGCCGCAATCCGCTCGACCTCGTGCTGACGCAGCCTGGCGTGGTCTCCGGTTCCAGTACTGGCGGCGGTATCGATGTGAATGGCGCGCGCGACCGCTCCTGGAACTACACACTTGACGGAATCGACATCAACGATTCCAGCCAGGGCGGTTCCAACACCACGTCCTTCAAGCCAAATCCCGACATGCTCGACGAGTTCCGCGTGCTCACTGGTAATAACACCGCTGAGTACGGCCGCAATAGCGGCGGGCAGGTGGCGATGGTCACACGCTCGGGCACCGACCAGTTTCACGGCGACGGATTCTGGTTCTATCGCACGCCGCGATTGAACGCCAACGAGTGGCAGAACAATCTGGACAACCTGGGCAAAGCGCAGCTCCAACAGAATATCTTCGGCGGCGGTTTGGGCGGACCCATCATCAAGAACAAGACGTTCTTCTTCGTTGAGGTGCAGGCTCTGCACGCACGTTCGAGCACGGCCACCACGCGCACGGTCTTCACGCCCAGCGCCCGCGCCGGCATCCTGCGCTACGTGAAGGGCGGCCGCAACCAACCTGCCGGGCGCCTGGCGCATCGGTCGACGCCGCAGGCAATCCCCTGCCCGGCGTAAGCATCGGATCCTACGATGTGGCGGCCAACGATCCACAGCATACCGGGCTCGACCCCGCAGTGGCAGCCGAGATTAAAGCCGAGCCGCTGCCCAACACTTACACCTTGGGAGACGGCCTCAACACCGCCGGCTACACGTTCACACCGCTTGCTTCCGAACGCCAGCACGATCAAACCATCAAGATCGATCACGTGATCAACGAGCGAAACCAGGTCTACGGCCGCTTCGCCTGGGGCAGTGACGACAGCAATTGCGACATTGTGAATAGCGGCCAACCCATCTTTCCCGGTGGCCCCTGCCAGGTGAACACGGTGCGCGAACCGCGCAATATCGCGTTCAACTGGCGCACCAGCCCCACGTCGCACTTCACCAACGAACTGGTGGTGGGGAACAACAACTTCGGCGCCCTCTTCGGATCGCCCGCCAATCTCGACAAGGTCACCTGGATCAGCACGCCGGTGGACAACGGCCAGCAGTACGACTTCGGCAATCAGCGCACGGTGAGCACCTGGCAGGTGGTGGACAACCTGGCTTACATGCATGGCGCGCACACGTTCAAGACCGGGTTCAATCTCAGGCGCGTGCGCGAAGTGGACGAGCGCGGCGGCGTGGCCGGCCTCAACGCTACGCAGGAAGTGAACTTCTCCACGGCCATCAACACGGTGGATCCGACCACTTTCGGGCTGCCGGCGGATCTCAACACCAGCTTCGACCGTCCCAATTTCCAGTCGGACATCAACTTCCTGCTGGGCCGCGTGGGCGAGACCCACGAGGGCTTCGTCAATAGCGGCGGCTCCTTCAAGAAGACGCCGTTCGAATTCGACGTGCGCTATCCCGAGTACGAATTCTACGGCCAGGACACGTGGAAGATCAGCCGCAATCTCACACTCGACCTCGGACTCCGCTGGGAGATTCGCCTTTCCCCCACCACTCCGAGCAACAACATCGTTGTGCCGAACCAGGCACTAGTCGCCGGCGGAGCGCCCAGCAATTCCGTGCAGTGGGTGCCCGGCAATCTCTTCAAGAGACAGCTCGGCAATCTGGGACCTTCCGTAGGCTTCGCGTGGGATCCGTTCGGCACCGGCAAGACGTCGGTCCGCGCCAACTACCGCATCGCCTATGACCGCATCAACACCTTCGTGATTGCGTCGACGATTCTCAACAACATGCCGGGCGCGGCCATCGCGGTGGTAAACCAGGCATATGGA
The DNA here is from genome assembly GCA_963815475.1 of uncultured Solibacteraceae bacterium. Classification (GTDB taxonomy): domain Bacteria; phylum Acidobacteriota; class Terriglobia; order Bryobacterales; family Bryobacteraceae; genus Sulfopaludibacter. The sequence goes on from CAWFHD010000003.1 coordinate 8,358,592, forward strand.
CAGGCGGGCGGCCGGCTTTCCGGCCTGCCGATTCTGGCTCCGCCGACGGTCGCGCCTTCCACACTCACCACGCCCGCGGCATACACCGCGTCAACCAATACCGTGGTGGACCCCAACCTGAAAACGCCGCGCACGCACCAGTGGTCGGCCGGCATTCAGCGAGAGGTGGCGCGCAATACGGTACTGGAGGCGACGTACATCGGACGCCGGGCCTACCACCTGCTGGGCGCATACAACGTGAACCAGGCGCAGATTTACAACAACGGCTTCCTGGACGCTTTCAACACCGTCAAAGTGGGCAACGATTCGCCCCTGATGGACAATCTGCTGAAGTCCGATTCGCGCCTCAACCCGGGAGAGACCGGCTCGCAGATGGTGCGCCGCTTGTACCTGTCGAACTTGAATCTGAATTCAGTGGGCGCGCTGGCCGGTTCCCTGGCGTCGCGCATTCAAGGGAATTCTTCGGTTACTGCGCTGGCCGGGTTGCCGTACTACTTCTACCCGTACCCGCAATACAGCGGCGGGCTGAATGTGCTGGACTCCAACGATTTCTCAACCTACAACGCGCTGCAGGTGCAGTTGCAGCGCCGCTTCACCAACGGCGTGAGCTTCGACTTGGCCTACACGTTGTCTCACTCGCTCGATACTCGTTCGTTCGATCCCACACTCACCGTGGTGAGCACGGGAAATTCCGCGTCGGCCTCGGACACACCGTTCGACATCAACAATCGTGCGCTCAACTACGCCTCATCCGATTTCGACCGCCGGCACGTGCTGCAGTGGAACGGCGTGTACGAACTCCCGTTCGGTAAAGGCAAGCACTTCCTGAATCACATGGGCGGGCTCGGAGAACGCCTTGCCGGCGGGTGGGAAGTCACCGGCTACGGCCGCGTGACCAGCGGCCGGCCGTTTACTGTGTTCTCAGGCACGAATACAGTGAGCAACGTGAACCAGTCGACTGCCAACTGCACCGGATGCACGGCGGGAGAAGGCACGCCGTTCCTCGACCAGGCCAGCGGGCTGATCTGGTTCTTCAATGGCAACCAGCGAGCGCAATTCACCGCGCCCGCCGCCGGCCAATTTGGCAACACCGGCCGCAACGCTTTTTACGGTCCGCACTACTTCGAAGCCGACGCGTCCATCCTCAAGCGTGTTTTGGTAACGGAGCGAGTAAAGTTCGAAATTCGCGCCGATGCCACCAACCTGACGAACTCCGTGGAGTTCGCCGCGCCGACTACCGACATCACCAGTTCCATCTTCGGGCGCATTCGCAACAGCGTCACCAGCAGTTCGCGCAAAATCCAACTGGGCGCCGAAGATTCACTTCTAGGAGTGGAGCCGGTGGTCGAAGCCACCGGCTTTCCCCGCTAAACCGACAGTAGCCGTTCGAAGAACGACCGGTATCGCCGCAGCGCCTGCCGCAGATCTTCGGTGTTCACGTCGTCACCACGATCCCACTGCTGCTCCAGATTATTGCGCTCGTCCGCGAAACTCTCGGCTAGTCGCTTAATCGCGGAAGCAACCAGTTCGTCGGCTTGCTGCACGGCGCCGCGAGGCTCATCGACGAAGCTGGTTTGGATCGCGCTCCAACGAGTGCGCAGATCCTGCACGAAATTCGCTGGAAGCAGCGCCTCGTGATCGTCGCGCGTTGCCGCGGCGCGTGCTCCGCCATTCACAAGGTCTGCGGTCGAGATATGTTCTTCAGTTATCGGATTCATCGTCTCACCCCTCTTGGCTCTATTGTGTGAGCCTCTAGCAGTTCGTCAAATAGTTCCCTGTAATAGACCAGCGCCTGCCGTAGGTCCTCCGTGCTGGCCTGTCCTTTTTCGTGGCGCAGTGCGATTGCGTGAGCCGCCCGATAGTTTTTCACCACCATCGGATGGTCCACCGAAATATCCTCGGCGCGGTGTTCGAACTCTCCCATGGGATAGCCGCGCGCGTTCAGAAGTCCGGAAACCAGCGAATCGGCTTCCCGGATGGACGCTGGGGGATCGTCCACAAAGCGCGATTGAACATCCTGCCACTGTTCCGCGAAACGTTCTTTTTCCGGCGGAGTCAGCGTGCGAATGTGAATCTTCTCCATTCGTTTCTGGCGCCGTGATAGAGCATCTTCGGCCTTAGCTTGGCCTCCGTACTCCCGAATAGCCTGTTGATACTCCGGGCCAAACTGAGAGCGTAGCTGCTTGGTTCTGCGCTCGTGAAGAAAATACCATGCCACTAGCGCAATTGCGATGGCTGCGCAGACGAGAATTACTATACTTGCGGTTGTCATTGTTGCGCTCCTGCCCTTCGATGTCGCAGATTTGCTGCCACCCTAAGGAAACACCCCAAGCGCAAAAGGGGCGGAACGCACAAAAGAAAAGAGGCCGGTGGGTTTGCCACCGACCTCCGGTTCATTTCAATTTCCGCGATTCTACGAGTGGCCTTCGCTGGGCGCGGTGGGCGCAACGTTCGTCTCGCCGCCGTACTCCTTCTTGGCCTCTTCCGTCCTACCAAGAATTCGCAGCGCTTCCGACGTCACGTGTTCGGCCGTGAAGCCGAGATTGCGCATGATCTCGTCGCCGGGCGCCGAGGCGCCGTAGCGATTCAGTCCGATCACCGCGCCTTCATCGCCAGCCCACTTGTGCCAGCCCATGGGCGAGGCCGCCTCGATCGTCACGCGCTTGCGCACTGCTTTGGGAAGAACGCTCTCGCAATACGCCTGGTCCTGCGCTTCGAACAGATTCCAACTCGGCATGCTGACTACGCGCGCCTTGACGCCGTAGTCTCTGAGTTTCGCCTGCGCCTTGACGCACAGACCGACTTCGGACCCGGTGCCAATCAGGATCACGTCCGGCTTTCCGCCATCCGCTTCTGAAAGAATGTACGCGCCCTTCGCGACATCCGGGTTCTTGGCGTTCGAGCGATCCAGGTGCGGCACATTCTGCCGCGTCAGCGCCATCAGCGTGGGTCCATTGTGCTGCACCGCGAATGCCCACGTCTCGGCAGTCTCGGTGGGATCGGCAGGGCGCATCACGTTGAGCCCCGGAATCGCGCGCAACCCCGCGATCTGCTCCACTGGTTCGTGCGTGGGACCATCTTCACCCACACCGATACTGTCGTGCGTGAAAACAAATACGCACTTCAAGCCGCTCAAAGAGGCCAGCCGGATGGCAGGCTTCATGTAATCCGAGAACACCAGGAACGTGGCGCCGAAGGGCAGGAGTCCGCCATGCGCAGCCATGCCATTCACCGCAGCGCCCATGGCGTGCTCGCGAACACCGAATGCCATGTTGCGGCCGCTATATCCCCACTCGCCGCCTACCGCGCCCGGAGTCCCGGGACCGCCAGCCTCAGCAGGCTGGAAATCGCCCATGCCCTTCAACGCCGTATCCGTCGACGGATTCAAATCGGCCGACCCACCCACGATATTCGGGATTCGTTTCGCCAGCGCATTCAACACCTGCCCGCCGGCCGTGCGTGTGGCGATCGCCTTATCGGTGGGTTGCCACTTCGGCATATCGGCGTTCCAGTCGGCAGGCAGCGTGCCCGCCACCATCGCCTCAAACTCGGCCGCTTCCTTTGGATATGCCGCTTTATATGCCGCAAAACGCTCGGTCCAGGCTTGCTGCGTCTTGGCGCCCTTGTCCACGGCCTGACGGAAGAATTTCACGGCGTCGTCAGGCACGTAGAATTTTTCTGTGGTGGGCCAACCCAGCGCCTTCTTGGCGGCGGCAAGTTCCTCTTCGCCCAGCGGGCTGCCGTGCGAGCCGAAGGTGTCCTGCTTCTTGGGACTGCCGTAACCGATGTGCGTGTGCGACAAAATGAGCGAAGGCCGGCTGGTTTCCGCCTGCGCTTCACGAATCGCCTTGGCCACATCTTCGGTGTCGTTGCCATCCAGCACCGTGCGAGTGTGCCAGCCATACGCGTCGAACCGCTCGGCGACATTTTCCGTGAAGACCAGATCGGCAGAGCCGGCCAACGTGATGTGGTTCTGATCGTAGAGATAAATGATCTTGCCCAGCCGCAGGTGTCCGGCGAGCGACGCCGCCTCCTGTGTGATGCCCTCCATCAAATCGCCATCGCCGCAAATCGCGTACGTGTGATGATCCACAATCGTGTGGCCGGGACGATTGAAGCGGGCCGCCAGCCACGCCTCCGCCATCGCCATTCCCACTCCGTTCGAAAATCCCTGGCCCAACGGACCGGTCGCCACCTCTACGCCCACCGTGTGGCCTCGCTCGGGATGTCCGGGAGTCTTGCTGCCCCACTTGCGGAAATGCTTCAGCTCTTCGAGCGGCAAATCGTATCCCGTCAAGTAAAGCAGACTGTACAGGAGCATGGAGCCATGCCCGGCGGAAAGCACGAAGCGGTCGCGATCCATCCAATGCGGATCCTTCGGATTGTGCTTCAGGAACTGCGTCCAAAGCGTGTAAGCCATCGCGGCGGCGCCCATCGGCATGCCCGGATGTCCTGAATTGGCGTTCTGCACCGCATCGGCGGAAAGAATGCGAAGCGTATTGATACAGAGATCTTGCAGAGTGGTGGTTTCAGTGCTGTTCATGACTGGCTTGTCCTAATTCTCCTAGAATAACATCCGGAACTTCTACGCTCGCTGAAGTGTCAAAGTTGGCGAGGATACAGATTATGTCGATGTCGTTACACGGCGGCCGCGGCCCGCGCGCCGAAATTAATATGACGCCGATGATCGACGTCTTGTTGGTGCTGATCATCATATTTATGGTCATCATGCCCACCAAGTCAGTGGGCCTGAAAGCCCTGGTACCGCAAGAGTCCGACCACACGCCCGCAGAACCGGCGCCCTCGCACGACATCGTGATTTCGATTTTGGCGGATGGCAGTATTCGTCTGAATCAGGAGCCGGTGGAACCCGCCCTGCTCGAAGGCCGGCTGGTGGCGCTGTTCAGCCCGGGCGGCAATACGCCCGTCTTCATCCGCGGCGACAAGACGCTCGAGTATCGTCAGGTAACGGAAGTGATCGCCATCGCCAGGAAAGCCGGCATCGGGCGCATTGCGCTGATGGGGAAGTAAGAGTTGTGAATTTCATAACAGGCGAAAGTGCCGGCGCTTTCGCCTGCCGTATTAATCCTTACCGCTTTGCAGTGATCCCATCCAGCACCGTATATCGACCTTCATGCTGCGGTGTCTCGGCGCGCGAGTCCACATCGATACGCATCACTTGCTGCGGCGCTGCTCCCCACTTCGGCAGCCCGGCGCCATTCGGATTGCCGGTCTTCACAAAGTTCGCGAAGTACGCCTGCATCGTTGCGGACACTTTGTAATCGTCCGGCGACCACGCATACACCTTGTTCGTCGACAGATTCCCCATGGCGTACTCGATCTCCGCCGAGTGCACGGCGCCCTTCGCCGGCGGCGCAGGCGTCCCCGACCCCGTGCCTCGCACTACTCCGCCTGCAAGTCCCGCCGTCGCATTGCCCATTTCCGGATTCATCGCAGGACGCGGACGCACGTAGTAGTAGCGATAGACCGGTTTGCCTCCGGTCTTGACGCACTCGTGAATCCATTTCCACGTGCTCAGCGCGATGAAGCGGGCGCTCGCCAGTTCAGTGGCCGCCTGCAGCACATCGTCGTCCTTTGCGGGAAGGTATTCCGCAGCCACGGCCGTGGCATCCGCGCCGTACAACCTGGCGATCGCCTTCTCCAGATTCTCCCGCGTGGGCGCCTCGCGGCCAAGCACGGCGCGCGAATTCGATTCTTCCGAGTTCCAACCGGCCAGCAACGGCACGTGCGCCTGCTTCCCCGCCGCGAAAATCGCCAGCGGCGATTCCCGCAGGAAATAGCCGTCGATGGTGGGAGAGAACCGCGGCGCGCCCTGTTTGCCTGCGGCCTTCAACAGGTCCTCCGCCGGCAACGCTCGTAGCGCGGCGATGTCCGCTGCTCCGATCACGGCAGCGAATTTCTCGCCTTCCTTTTCGCCGTCCGCCAGGGGCACCGCCGACAGCGCACCCAAAATCGAGCCGCTTTCTCCGATGGCGCCCGCGAACAGATCGCGCGAGAGCGGCGACGCCATCTGCGCGCTCACGGCGATCGATCCCGCCGATTCGCCCGCGATGGTGACTCGCCGCGGATCGCCGCCAAACGCCGCAATGTTTTTTTGCACCCACGCCAGCGCCGCGCTCTGGTCAAGCAGAGCGTAGTTTCCGGATGCATGATGCGGCGATTCCCTCGTCAACTCCGGATGCGCCATGAAGCCGAAAACGCCCAGGCGGTAGTTCACCGATACGGCCACAATGCCCTTCGTCGCCATGCTTTCGCCGTCGTATCGCGGCTCCGATCCGTCGCCTGCCCGGAAGCCGCCGCCGAAAAAGTACACCAGCACCGGCAAGCGTTCGCTTCCCGATTTCGCCGGCGTCCACACGTTTAGGTAGAGGCAGTCCTCACCCATTCCGTTGGAGCGGAAATTCATGTCGCCGAAGATCGCTTCCTGCATGCAGCGTGGCCCGAACTGCGTGGCCTGCCGCACGCCCGCCCAGTTCTTTACCGACTGCGGCGGCTGCCAACGCAAGTCGCCCGTGGGCGGCGCCGCGAACGGCACGCCTTTGAAATGGCGGACGCCGGTCGACTGCGCGCCCGTGCCTTCCAGAACTCCATTCGCGGTCTTGACGTGATCCGCGGCAAATCCCGCTGTTGCCGTCGACGCGGTCAGCATCAGCACACCCCAAACATGGTTTCGCATAATCCGGCTCGATTATATCAGCGTGCTCATGTTGCGCAGGCGATCAAGGCTTAAAATGATTCCTGTAACGGGGGCCTTCATGACCACTCGCCGCGAGTTCCTGCAATCCGCCGCGCTGCTGCCGCTCATCAGCCGCGCGCAGTCGCGCCGTCCGCCGAACTTCGTCGTCATCCTGCTGGACGATTCCGGTTGGGCCGATTTTCGCCCTTTTGGAAAGACGCCGTACGCCACGCCGAACGTGGAACGGCTCGCCACGCAAGGCTGCCAGTTCCACAATTTCTACGTCACTCAGGCGATCTGCTCCGCCTCGCGATCGTCTCTGCTGAGCGGCTGCTACCCCGGCCGCACCAAGCTCTTCGGCGCGCATCCGCCGCGCGCTCGCGGGCTCGATCCGAAATTCGCCACCGTCGGCGAGGTCCTCAAACCGGCCGGCTACCGCACCGCCGTTTTTGGCAAGTGGCATATCGGCGATCAACCCGATACCCGGCCGCCCGCGCGCGGCTTCGACGAGTCATGCGGCCTGATGTACTCCAACGACATGTGGGAGTTTCATCCGCAGAATCCCAAGGCGTATGAGAAGTTCCCACTGCAATTCTGGGAAAACGGCAAGGTCAAAATCGAACGCGTCACTCCGGAGCATCAGCCGTTCCTCACCACCTGGTACACCGAGCACGCCGTCGATTTCATCCGCCGCCAGCGAGAGAATCCGTTTCTGCTGTACATCCCGCACTCCATGCCGCACGTGCCGCTCTTCACCAGCGAAAAGTTCAAAGGCAAGTCGGGAGCCGGACTTTACGGCGACGTGATGATGGAGATCGATTGGTCCGTGGGAGAGGTGATGGGCGCGCTCAACCGCGCCGGCCTTGACGATAATACGCTGGTCTTCTTCAGTTCCGACAACGGCCCCTGGCTTTCGTATGGCAATCATGCCGGCAAAACGCCCTTCCGCGAGGGCAAGGCCACCGGGTTCGATGGCGGCACGCGCAGCGCCTGCATTCTGCGCTACCCGGGGCAAATTGCGGCGGGAGGCATCTCGCACCGCTGTTGGTCCACCATCGATATGCTGCCGACTCTTTCCCACTTGGCCGGCGCCGCCCTTCCCAAGAACGAAATCGACGGCAAGGATGTGTGGGACCTGGTGCGCGGCGCGCCCGGCGGGAAGAATCCGCACGACTACTATCCCTTCTCCACCGGCCCGGTCTTCGAAGGCGTCGTCAGTGCCGACGGCCATTGGAAGCTGCACATCCCGCACACCTATCAGACCCTCGAATTCGCCGGTAAGGACGGTAACCCGGGCAAGTATCGGACCGCGCAAATTCCGCTCTCGCTGTTCGATATGGAGAGCGATCTTCACGAAACGGCCAACGTGATCGAGAAATACCCCGACGTCGCCACGCGGATGCGCGCGTGGGCGGAAGAGCATCGCAAGCAGTTCTATCCCGACCAGGCGCCGTAGCAGAACCGCGTTCACGCTATTGAGCGACCGGTTTGCCCGCTTCGAGCGACACCACCATCGCTTCCAGGCCCTTCTTGTTTAGTTCATCCGGCGCCTGGGTCAGCGCCTTGCGCGCATGTTCCAGCGCCTGCTTCAAATCGCCGGTGGCTGAGTAGCCGCGGGCCAATCCCACGTGTACCGGCCACTGGTCGGCGTTGCGTTCGTAATTCAACAGGAAGACTTCCATCGCCGCCTTTTCCTTTTTCTCCGCCACCAGTCGCCGTCCGTATTGGTGCAGGTCGAGCGAGGTGGCAGTCCGATCGTGAATCGCAGCCTGCATGGTCTTCGCTGCTTCCTCCTGGCGGCCCATTTTGTCCAACACCGCAGCCTTGTTGCTCAGCGTGGTGTAGTTGGCCTCACCGATGAACTGCTTGCTGACGGCAATCTCGGCCCATTCCAGCGCCTGCTCCAGATGAGTATTTTGGGCCACGCAGAACTGCGAAGCTGCTACCCATCCGCGCCAGCCGAACCCCTGCACGTTCGTCAGGTTGTCCTTGATCTTCGAGATGTAGATGTCGGTGATGTTCTCCACTTTGACGGTCCACGGAACGGCAAGTTCTTCCCACTGCAGTTCGGCAACGGCTTCCGTGGGTCGCCGCGTGGGAAACTCATACGTCAGCCATTCGCGATACTCGTGCTTATGGGGCTTCACTGTCACGCGCAGCGCATCGTTGGCAGCCTCGTAATAGAAGCTCCCCCAGGCGCTGGAGTCATTCGAAAAGATCAACACCCACTCCTCCTGGCCAGGGATCATGTGCAGGCCGTAGCGGCCGGCGCGCAATGGCTTGCCCTCAATGGAGACGTCGTCGGAAACGGTGAACACCGTGTTCTCATTCGCTCCGGCGCGCCAAGGGCCGGGTTTGCCGTTGCCGAAGCCCAGGTCGGTGAGACCGTAAGGCACCAACTTGCCCCAGACCTGGCCGCGCCGGTCCTTACCGTCGGGACCGTGAACGGCGGGGCTGGAGTAATCGATGTTGATGCGGACTGGCCCGATCTGTTGGATGACGGACGCCCGCTGATTGTTGCCGCTCGGCGGGGTCGAAAGCCCGGGGACGATCTGCGCGCCCGCCGGGAGAACCAATGCGAAAGACATGACCAGACGAAGCATGGCAAATAGACGAACTGGTCCCGGAAATGTGCCGCCTGCCGCAGTACACTTTGAAAATGAGGCTTCCGGTCATTCTGTTCGCCACGCTGGCCGCGGCTCAGCAGCACGTCTCCCTCCCCACCCAGGATGGAGGAACCATCTTCGCCGATGTGTACGGCAGGGGCGGCCGCGGAGTAGTGCTCGCCCACGGCGGCCAATTCCATAAAGAAAGTTGGAAGCCGCAGGCGGAGACGCTCACGGCGGCGGGTTTTCAGGTGGTCGCCTTTGACTTCCGCGGCTTCGGACAATCGACCGGCCCGGGCCAGGCCGACGTTTTCACCGCCCCGCTTCATCTCGACGTTCTGGCCGCCGTGCGCTACCTGCATGAGCACGGCGCGAAGACCGTCTCGGTGGTGGGAGGAAGCTTGGGAGGCGGGGCATGCGCCGACGCCACCACGGTCGCGGCGCCGGGCGAGATCGACCGCCTGGTGGAACTCGGGAATCTCACGTGGAAGATGCCGGCGGAGAAAATCAAAGGACGCAAACTTTTCATCGTAAGCCGCAACGACAGCGATGGCGCTGAACTCCGTCTGCCCGGAATGCAAAAGGACTATGCCAAGGTGGCGGAGCCGAAACAGCTCATCATCCTGGAGGGCAATGCACACGCCCAGTTCCTCTTCCAAACGGACCAGTCCGATCGGGTGATGAAAGAGATTCTGCGTTTCCTCACCGAGCCGTAGGGCGATGAAAGGCGGACGCCGCCTCCCTACTGAAAAACAGGTCTGCTATATTCACAAGAAATGAAACTCATCCGGTGTTTCCTGCCAGCCCTGCTGGCTCTACCTCTCTTTGCGCAGCCCAGCGGCATCAACCCGCTCAAACCCGGGCGCGACCCCAACCAGGCGATTGACGAGGAGTACACCAAAAAGATTCGCGAGTACACCACGGAGACCTTCTTCAACTCGCCCCTCACCGACTATCTGCCGGCCTCGAAAACCGTGCCCACTCCCAAAGCCGTGCTCGGCGACGTCTCCGGCGCGCCCGGCATCCTGCCCTACTCCACCGAAGTCTACAAGTACATGCGCATGCTGGAGAAGGCCACGCCGCGCGTCAAGGTCTTCACCATCGGCAAAACGGAAGAGGGCCGCGAGATGATCGCGGTCGCAGTAGCCTCCGAAAAGCTGATCGCCAATCTCGATCAGAATCGCGAGCGCCTTGCCAAACTGGCCGACCCGCGCACCATCAAGCTGGATGATGCCGAGGCCGAAAAACTGGTGACCGCCTCCACTCCCATCTACTACATCACCGGCACCATTCACTCCCCCGAGACCGGCGCGCCCACCGCGCTCATGGAACTGGCCTACCGGCTGGCTGTGGACGATAGCGCCTACATTAAGTTCATCCGCGAAAACGTGATCACGCTCATCACGCCGGTGGTGGAGGTGGACGGCCGCGACCGTATGGTGGACATCTATCGCTGGCATCTGGCGCACCCCGGCCAGCAGTGGCCCAACCTGGTGTACTGGGGCCACTACGTGGCGCACGATAACAATCGCGATGCGAATGGGCTCACACTCGCCCTCACGCGCAACGTGCTCAACACCTTCGTGGGTTGGAAGGCGCAGGTGCTCCACGACTTGCACGAATCGGTCCCGTACCTCTACGACAACACGGTGGGCGATGGCCCGTACAACGCGTGGATCGACCCCATCCTGGCCGACGAATGGCAGATGATGGGCTGGAATAACGTCTCCGAGATGACCAAGTTCGGCATGCCTGGCGTCTTCACGCATGGCACCTTCGACACCTGGTCGCCCAGCTATCTGATGTTCATCGCGGCAATGCACAACGGCATCAGCCGCCTCTACGAGACGTTCGGCAACGGCGGCGCCGATACCGAAGAGCGCACGCTGCGTCCCAATGAATACGCCCGCACCTGGTTCAAACAGAATCCGCCGCTACCCAAAGCCAAGTGGAGCCAGCGTAACAATAACAATTACGAAGAAACCGGGGTTCTCACGGCACTCGCATTCTTCGCCAATAACAACAAGCTGTTCCTGCGCAACTTCTACCTGAAGGCCAAGCGCTCCATCACCAAGCCGATGACCGAAGGTCCTTCGGCGTACGTCTTCACCGCTGACGATCAGCGCCCTGGCGGCCAGGCCGACCTCCTGAGGCTGCTGCAGGATCAGGGCTGCGAGATTCATCGCGCCACCGAAGCCTTCACGGTCTTGATGCCCGCGAAAAAGACACCGGCTCGCGGTGGACGCGGCGGCCGCGGCGGTGCAGCGCCCACCGATGGCGAGGCTTCCGATGGCGCAGTCGCCGCCAAGCCTGCCGAAAAACCCAAGCCCGAACCGCGCACCTTCCCCGCCGGCAGTTATGTGGTGCGCATGGATCAGCCCTACAGCCGCATCGCCGATACCTTGCTCGACTATCAATACTGGGCCGTGAACGACCCGCAAAAAGCCATCTACGACGACACCGCCTGGACCTTCGGAGAGCTCGGCAACGTTCAGGTGGCTCGGGTGACCGACGTCAAGGTGTTGAGCGCCGCCATGCGCAAGATCGATGGACCGGTGAAGGCGCCGGGCGGAGTGGAAAACACCGGCAGCACTTACCTCATCAACGCTAACGCCGATAATTCGCTGATCACCCTGCGGTATCGCTTCCCCAACGCGTCCTTCGCCGCTGCCGAAGAGCCTTTCGAAGCCGCCGGCCGTAAGTTCGCGCGCGGCTCCTTCATCGTCACCAACGTGGCAGCGGCCGAACTCGCCAAGGCCGGTTCGGAACTCGGCATACAGGCTTGGGCTGTGGATGCGGCGCCGAGCGTGAAGACCCACCCAGTGCGTGCCGCGCGTATCGCCGTGATGCACACCTGGCAGAGCACGCAGGCAGAAGGCTGGTGGCGGCTGGAATTCGATCGCCTCGGCGTGCCCTTCGACTACATCAGCACGCAGAAAGTAGCGGCCATGCCCGACCTGCGGTCGAAGTACGACGTGATCGTGTTCGGCCCCGGCGGCGGCCGCGGCAACCCGCAGAGCGTGGTCAGCGGCATGCCGATGTATGGGAATCCCCTGCCCTGGAAGGTGACGCCCGAGACTCCCAACCTGGCTCACACCGATGAGACCGATGACATGCGTCCCGGGCTCGGCTATAAGGGCCTGGACAACCTGCACGAGTTCGTGAAGAAGGGTGGCCTACTGATTACCGCCAACGACACTGCCAATTTCGCGGTAACCTTCGGCTTCGCTGCCGGCGTTTCCATTTCGCCCGCCGCGCGCCTCAAAGTGACCGGCTCCGCGCTGCGCTCCAAGATCGTTGACGGCGCCAGCCCCATTCTGTACGGCTACAACGACAACCTGGCGATCTTCGCCTCTAATCCGCCGGTCTTCGGCGTGTCGAATATGGTGGGTGGCGGCGGGGGTGGTCGCGGCGGCGCGGGCGCAGGCAACGAACGTCCCACCGGCCGCGGCACCGCCGATGAAATCGATCTCCCGCAGGGCCGCACCCCGGTGGAGATTCCCGAAGACCCTAAGGGCGAGACCTGGGAAGCGACACCCCTTACCGATGAGCAACTCCGCAACCCGGTGAACGTGATCCCACCGGCGCTACGTCCGCGCGTGGTACTCCGCTACGCCAACGCCAACGAGCTCCTGGTGTCCGGCCTGTTGGATGGAGGCGCCGACCTGGCCCAGCACGCCGCCGTCATCGACGCACCGTACGGAGATGGCCACGTGGTCCTCTTCTCCAACAACCCCATGTGGCGAGCGGAGACTAAGGGAAGTTACAGCATGGTCTTCAACGCCATCATGAACTTCGACAACCTGAACGCCGGCAGAAAACTGGCGGCGAAGTAGCGAGTCACGCTTTACAACTTCCGCAGCGCGGCGTTGGGATCGATTCGCGTGGCGCGTCGCGCGGGGAGATAGCCCGCCACCGTCGCCACGGCAGCCAGAAAGAGCGTGGCACCGGCGAAGACACTGGGGTCCGTGGCGCTAATGTTCACCAGCAGGCTCGCCGCCAGACGGGTTACCGCCAGCGCCGTCAGGAATCCCGCCGCTAGGCCGGCCATGGTCACGGTCAGGCTTTGGCGCATCACCAGGCACACCACGTCACCGGGCTTCGCGCCCATCGCCATGCGGATTCCGATCTCGCGCGTCCGCTGGCTCACCGAGTATGCCATCACGCTGTACAGCCCGGCCGCCGCCAATATCAGCGCGATCATTCCCAGCACGGAGAGCAGCGCGGCCGCCACTCTCTGCGGAAATAATGAGGCCGAGATGAATTCCGTCATGGGCATGCTGTCGAACACGCCGGCATTGGGGTCGAGTGCCCTCGCTTCCCTCCGCAGCGCCGGCAGCGCCTGCCAGGGACCGATGGCAGTCCGCACCAGAAACGAGATGCCCAGGTCTTCGCGGAACATCTGCCGGAACGCCACGTAGAAATAAGGTCGCGCCGGTTCCGTGGGCGTATGGTATTTGCTGTCGCGCGCCACTCCCACTATTGTGAACTCCTTGCCCCAACCCTGCACCTTGTGGCCGATGGGATTGCCGCTTCCGAGAAAGCGACGGGCGAAGGTCTGATTCACGATCATCACCCGCGCACTCTCCACGTCATCCTGCTCCGTGAAGTCGCGGCCTTGCAGCAGGGGGATGCGCAGGAGGCGGAAATAGCCGGGCGCCACCACGCCGCGATAGATCTTCATGCTCTCGTTTCGGCGCGGCGAGTAGCCCTCAATCCGTAGATCCTCCCACGGGCCGCTATCCAGGCCCATGGGAAGAATGTCGGCATAGGTCGCGGCCGTCACGCCGGGCTGGGCTTCCATCCGTTCCCGCAGGCGCTGGCAGAACTGCTTCCGCTCCTGCAGCGAGTATCCCGCCGAGGCCAGATAGAGATTGGAGACCAGGACGTGTTCCGGCGCGAAGCCCGGCTTGAGCTGGCGAGCGATTTCGAAACTCTTGGCGAAGAGTCCTGCGCCGATGAGAGCCACTAGCGCCAGCGCCACTTCCGCGGCCACCAACGTTCCTCGCAGACGCCTGGAGGCGGAGCCCTGCGTGCCGCGGTGGCTGCTGTCGTTCAGAACCTGGCTCAGGTCAGACCGGCAGGCGAGCAGCGCCGGCGCCACGCCCGAAGCCAGGCAGGCCAGCAGGCAGATAAGCAGAATGAAGGCCAGAATGTCGCCGTTCATTTGCACCTGCATCACCACCGGAAACGGACTTGGAGGTATCAACAGCCCCATGGAATCGCTCATCCACATCGCGAGCGGCGCGGCCACCAGCGCGCCGGCCAGCGCCAGCATCAGGCTTTCCGTGAGAAGCTGCCGGAACAAGCGCCGGCGTCCGCCGCCCAGCGCCAGGCGTAGGCTGAACTCCTTCTGACGAGCGGTGGACCGCGCCAGCAGCAGGTTTCCGACGTTGGCGCAGACAATCAGCAGCACCACCAGGCACACCGCCATCAGGATACGCAGCGGCGAGAGCATAGCGGCCTGCGCTCCATAGTGACCTTTCCAAATGGGCAGCAGCGTGGCGCTCATGCCGTTATCGAAGGCGGGCTCGGCTTGCGCAATCTGCCGCGCCAAGGAAGCGACTTCGGCGCGCGCCCGCTCCATCGACACACCGGGCCGCAGGCGCGCGATTCCCACAAAGCTGCGGGTCCCCCGATCCTTCAGCATCCAATCCGGCATGGCTTTGAGCTGTGGCGCCATGGTGGCCGGAATCCAGATTTCGAATGACATGCCCGGCAGGCTGCCTTGGAACTGCGGACCCACCACGCCTACGATGGTGAGCGGCTGGCGATTGACCCGGATGACCGACCCCACGATGTTGCCATCGGAATTAAACTTGCGCCTCCACAGACCTTCGCCGATCACAGCCACCGGGTAGCCACCCTCGGCATCGCCATACTCGGCGGGAGAGAAGACGCGGCCGGCCACAGGCAACACGCCCATCACCGCGAAGTAGTTGCCGGAAACCAGTTCGCCCCAGACGCGCTCGCCCTGATCGTCGTCGCCCACGCGGAGCGGCTTTGCTTGCGCCATGGCGAGGCCGGAGAGAAGCGTGAGGTGGTCGCGGTAATCGCGGTAGTCCGGATAGGAGGTGAGGAAGGAGTCGCCGCTGGCCGAGACTTCTTCGAAGGCCGCCAGTTCGCTGCCATTGGCGACGCCGGGGAGCGGCCGCACCAGCACGGAATCGATCCAACTGAAAACGGTGGTGTTGGCCGCGATCCCGATGGCGAGGGTCAGCACCGCCAGGAGGGTGAAACCGGGCTTACTGAGCGAGACACGAAAACCGTAGCGAAGATCCTGCAGCAAGGATCGCATCGCGCCCAATCGCGCAATTCGATTGCCAGGGAAAGGCATTCAAAAGCAAGGACGAACGTGCAGAACCTTGTTCGGTTTCGGGATTTACCTTCCGTCTTCGACCGTTACGGTAAGCGGGATTTCCTTCTTGCCGCGGACCACGATCACGGGGAACGGCTTTCCGGGTTGAGTGTAGCGGAGCGCTCCCGCCACATCCCTCCAGGCCGAAATGCGATTTTCGCCGATCTTCGCCAGCACGTCTCCGGCTTTCATTCCGGCGCGCTCGGAGGCAGAACCCTTCTCCACCGACTTCACCAGCACGCCATCCTTTACGCCGAAGAACTCGGCGAGTTGCGGCTGCTTCGCCAACCCTTCGCCTTCGATCCCCAGCATGGGATTTTGCATGACCGTGATCATTTTGGGGATGTCGATGGGTGGGATTTTAAAATCGCTGGGGAGGTTGGGCATGGGGGGCATGTCCAGGGACCAACTGCCGTCGTCGGACTCGATCACTTTGTGCGATGCTACGGTGGCCCACAGGCTCATCTGCGCGCCGTTGCGCCACAGGACAACCTTCACCGACTTACCGGCGGGAGTCTCGCGCACCATTTTGATCAACTGGTCTTTGTCATCGACGCGCTGGTTGTTGAACTCCAGGATGACGTCGCCCTCTTTGATCCCAGCCTTGAGCGCCGGAGTATCCTGCATCACACTAGTCACGTAGGCGCCGCGCTCTTCCCTGAGCTTCAGATTCCTGGCGCGATCGGCATTTACGTCCTCCACGCCGATGCCGAGGTAGGACGCCTCTTTCATCGCGACGCCGGCGGAACGCGCGCGATTCTGCTGGCCATGGACCGCCGGCAGGGCGCTCATCAACGCCACCGCCGCGATCACGCTTCTAGAAACAGATTTCATTCTTACCAAAACTCCAAAAAAATAGCCGGTGGGAAACCACCAGCATCACTGCCGTTTCAAATAAATCGTCCCGCCGGTGCCGGAGATCTGCAACAGCGGACCTCCGCCGTTTAGCGGCCCTTCCGCCACCAGCCGCGTGCCTCGCATGTGCACGCCGATGGCGGGGAAATCCGATACGATGCGACGCATAGTGTCCGCCTGGTCGTTTTCGGCCTTGATGGTAACACGCAGGCTCGCGGGAATCAGCACCGTGACATCGCCCGAGCCTGTGGCCAGCGACGAATCCGCCAGCTTACTGCCGAACAGGTTGGCGAAGATGCTACCCATCGCCGTGGAGACCTTCATGCTGCCCGAAATGTTACTCAGCCGGATTCCGCCGGTTCCCGATTCGCAATGCACGCCCGCCGCCGCGCCCACCTGCACCGGACCGGCCATGTTATGCGCAGTGACCACCCCGTTGGCCTTATCGACGACGATTTCGCCGCCGCCCGTGGACGCCGTAACCGCGCCGGCCACGGTGCCGACGCGGATACCGCCGCCGCCCGTCTGCGCGTTGAGCGGTCCACCGATCTGCGATGCCGTGATGTCTCCGCCCTGCGTCACCAGCGAGGTTTCGCCGCGCGCCACCTTCACCGTGATTGCGCCCGCGCCCGTGCGGCACTGCAGAGGCCCTTCCACCGTGCCCACTTTTACCGCTCCGCCGCCCGTCACCAAACGGCACTGTCCCTTGATGTGGTCGGCCGTCAGTTCACCCGCCGCCGAATCCACCTGCAGGGTGCCATCGATACCGCGCGCTTCCACGGAGCCTTCGGTAGTGGAGACCTCCACGGCGTTCAACTGCGGCGCCTGCACGGTGACGGTGGAAATCACGCGGCCCGAAGGCGTGGTGAGAATCACCCATTCCCCCACGCTCGTAACATGCACGGGAAACTGCTTCAACATGCCGGCGGCTTCGGCGGCCGTGCGCGCCGGAACGTTCAACTTCACCGTATAGGTGATGTCTTTCGATACGCCGGCTTCAATGATCACCGGACCATGCCCGTTCACACGCAGCTTGAACGCGTGCGGCATGGAGCCGGCATAGGTTCGAACCCAGCCATCGCCCTCCCGCCTGAGGGTCTGCTGCGGCTGGCCGGAACCGGCCGGCAACAGCAGCGCGATTGCAGCGGCGGCGCTAAAAAGTTCCGATCGAAGCATTCGCGTCCTTCAGCGCCTTTTCGCACTTCAAGCGCACATAGCCGTTATCTTCGCGCTGCATCAGGTGCTGCAGCACGCCCACCATTGCATCGTCGCGATGCGATACCAGCAGGTCCACCGCCTGCATGCGCACCGCCGGATTGTCGTCTGCCAACAGCACCTGCGACAGCGTCTTCCGCACCTGCGGATCGGCCGCCAGCGGTTTCAACCCTTCGAGCGCCTTCAGCCGCACGCCCGCATTTCCATCGTTCGAAAGCACGTTGAGCAACGCATCGCGAATCTCTACCGAAGCGCTGCAGCGGTCCTTCAACAGATCGACCGCTTCCACGCGGACGGCCGGATTGTCCTCATGGGAGCCCGCCAGCAGGATGCGCTGGATGTTCTGATCGTCCATGCCGCCCGAGACCACCCTGCGGCGCGTCTCATCCAGCACGATCTGGACGCGGCCGGTGCTGTCGGGCTGCACCGACCGCACCGTAGAGAATACGTTGTCCGACGCGACACCAGCGGTAGTAACGCCCGCATTGATGGGGAGCGGTCCCCAGAAACCGCTGAACCGCGCCAGAAAGAAGCCCATCGCCATCAGCGCCATCGCTCCGACCGGCTGGCGGTAGCGGAACATGCCGTTGGCAGTAAAGCCGATCGCTTCCAGGAAAAGCGTCCAGGGATGTTTGGGCGGCTCGGCGGCACGCGGCGCCCCACCGGCAATGGCCGCCATCAGGTCGGCGCGGCATTCGCTCAAAAGCGCGGAGGGCGCTTCCCGGCGGCGGGCGTCAAGAGCCGCGGCCATACTGCGCTGCCGCTCTCCCTCACGCGCGCATGCCGCGCACTCAAACATATGCGCTTCCACACGATCTTCCTCTTCCGGCAAGAGTTCGCCGTAAAAGTAAAGAGGAATCATTTTGGCAATCGAATCGCAACTCATACAAAATCTCCCAGTACGGTTCGCATTTTCTGGGTGGCGCGGAAGAGGCAGTTCTTGGCGGCCTCTTCGGTAGTGCCCAGCATTTCACCGATGTTTCGCAATCGTAGTCCTTGATAGTGGCGCAGCTCGAAGACCATGCGTTCGCGCGGCGTCAGGTCCAGCAGGGCATTTTCAATTTTTTTCTTGAGCTCCCGGTTCCACATGCTGCGCTCGGGGTCGGAGTCGGCCGCTTCTTCTTCGAAGGTGTCCATGCGGTCGATGGGACCATCGCTGGTTTCCACAACGGCGGGTTCCTCCTTGCGCACTTTGCGCTTGCGCAACTGGTCGAGGCAGATGTTGGTCACGATGCGGTAGAGCCAGGTATGGAAGCTGCAATCGAAGCGGAACGTGTGCAGGTTGCGGTAGACCCTCAAAAACGCCTCCTGATAGACATCGCGAGCATCTTCCGGCGACCGCAAAAGGTTCATGGCAAGCCGAAGCACACTTTGGTCGTACGCCCGCACGAGCTGCTCAAACGCATCCTGATCGCCGCGCTGGGCGGCCCGAATTAACGAATCGACCTGTGGACTCAATCGGGCCCCAACCGCTCCGGCCGCATTCTGGGCCATCAACCCTCGCCTAACCTTCGTGTACGTAAGTAAGAAGCAGGTCACAATGGCCTGCTGAATTCCGTTTCCGTTTGCCCCTGCGCTATAAGACGTACCTGTTGCGAAATCGTCACGGTGAGCGCGAAATGAGTTTGGGATTCCCCTGAGTGTTTTGGGTCAAGAGATTGATTTTATTATAGATCGGGCGGCGGCGGTGGAGTGTTCGATTTCGGGATGAGTGGGATACGGGCGTTCTTGCGGTGCTTGCGGTGGATTGCCGAAGGGTAACGCACTCGGGAGAGCAGGGCTTATTACTTTATACCCAGGTACCAGCGGATTACCAGGAAGTCGACGTTCGCGCGTGAAGGACTCTTACATCGGGTGAGGGTCGTTTTGGATGTCGAGGAGCATGCTCGGGTGCGGCCGGGAATCGTGAGATTTCCAGCCCGATCCGTTCCAGTTGTAGCATGACAGGGGTCGGCGTTCGATTGGCGCCATTGTTGTCGTCGAAGTTGTCGTCGAACTCGATTGACCGGTGAGCCGCTCGCCGGGGCTCGAGGAAGAGGGCCAACCCCTCATTGATCGCGGCAATTTCTTCACGGGCAAGCTCGCCCGCACAGGACTCCGCCCCCCTGTCATAGATCGTAGATAACGTGGAGATGACGAAACCCGTCCGGGGTCCGGCGTCCGCGATGCGATGCACTAGTCGCGTATCCTCTGTCGCACTGGATATCCGCCTGCTCGACCTCCTTGGGAGGAGTTATGAAAACAATCGCAGGTTTGGTGTTGACTCTCTCATTGGCTCTGGTGGTTCCATCACAGGCGCAGGAGCGGCATGAGCAACACGGCGGCGGGCAGGTTGGACATGGATTCGTTCCGCCGCACGGTCCCGAGCGCATGCACGCGGCGCCGGCTCGAGCGCCGCAGCATGAAGAGCGCAATCGCGAGGCGCCGCAGCGGGATTTCCACGATATGGAAGGCCATCCTGGCGCACCGCATGTGCACGCCGACGGCCGCTGGATCGGCCATGACCGTGACGATGTCCGCTTCCATCTCGATCATCCCTGGGAACATGGACACTTCACACTTGGCTTTGGACCCGGCCACGTCTTCCGTCTGGAAGGCGGCGGACCCAGCCGGTTCTGGTTCAGCGGCGCGTACTTCAGTGTGGCTCCCTTCGATCTCGAGTATGTCGGCGACTGGAATTGGGTGGGCGACCCGATCGTGATTTACGACGACCCGGACCATCCCGGCTGGTATCTGGCTTATAACAGCCGCCTGGGAACTTACGTTCACGTACAGTATCTGGGCTAGCTCCACGCCAACACTCCCGGGCTGTTGTACAACAGGGAGATGACACGAATTACACTGCTGCTTGTAATGGGTGTCGCCTCCCTGTGCGCCCAGGATTGGGCGCGCCGGGCGGTCGACAAGTCTCCGCGCCACCATGAATGGGTCACAGTCAAACACGATGGACGATCGGTGGAAACGTTTGTGGCTTACCCGGAGGTGAGCGGCAAGGCGCCTGTGGTGCTGGTGATCCATGAGATCTTCGGCATGTCAGATTGGGTGGAACAGGTGGCTGACGAATTCGCCGCCGCCGGTTACATCGCCGTTGCTCCGGATCTGCTATCCGGGATGGGGCCCAATGGCGGCCGCACGAAGGACATTGAGAGCGGGCGCGTGGGTGAGGCCATCGGCAAACTGCCACCTGATCAGATCACCGCCGATTTGAACGCGGCCGCCGACTATGGCAAGAAGCTATCGGCCGCCAACGGGAAATTGTACGTGGCAGGATTCTGCTGGGGCGGCGGCCAGAGTTTTCGTTTTGCCACCAACCGCGCGGATCTCTCTGCGGCACTCGTTTTTTATGGTCCCAAGCCGGCCGACGATGCCATGGCGAAGATCCACGCGCCGGTCTATGGGTTTTACGGCGGGAACGATGCCCGCATCTCGGGTACCGTGCCGGAAACGCAGGAAAAGATGAAGGCCGCCGGAAAAATTTACGAGCCCGTCATCTATGAAGGAGCGGGACACGGGTTCATGCGGGCGGGAGAACCGAACATGCAGCCGCCGCCTTCGGAGGCGAACAAGAAGGCCCGGGACCAAGCTTGGGTTCGGATCAAGACGATCGTTAAGTAAGAACACCGTTTCCGATATACGCCCCGGTATTCGGAGGCAACTGACTCCCTTACGGTCGCGGCTCGGATCGGAGCCGCGCGCCTCACCGGCCCCACTATCGATCTACTTTGGCGTCGATGATTTCGATTCTTCGCTTCGGCGCCTCGCCTTCCACTTCCTCTTTTTCGAAAGCGTCCAGCACTTCCAAGCCTTCGATCACTCGGCCAAAAGCAGTGTACTGTCCATCCAGATGCGGCGCCGCTCCCAACATCAGGAAGAACGAAGTGGTGGCGGAATTGGGATCGTCCGTGCGCGCCATGGAGAGGATTCCACGCACGTGTTTGAGGTCGTCGCGAAATTCGCCTTTCAAGGGATGCACCCAGCGGTCAGCAGGGTGAGCCGGGTTGCCGGTGCGTGTGTTCGGCATTCCACCCTGCGCCATAAAGCCCGGGATCACGCGATGGAAGGCGGTGCCGTTGTACCAACCGGTGTCCACCAACATCAGGAAATTGCGCACATGATTCGGCGCCCAATCCGGCTCCATCTGGATCTTCAGAGTGCCGAGCGTGGTCTTCATGGTGACGGTCTTGTGCAGTTCGGCGACGGCGGCATTGACGTACTGCTGCACCTTCTTCTTCTCGATGGTCACGTTGACAATGCGGATTGGCTTTTCCGTGAGGCCGCCCTGATCCACCGGCAACTGCGAGATGCGCTCCACCACATCCATGCCTTCGGTGACGCGGCCGAATGCGGAGAACTTGCCATCCAGCACCGGCTGCGGTGTTACGGTTACGAAGAACTGCGCTCCGTCGCTGTTCGGCTTGTCGGGAATCCGCACGCAGGAGACAACCCCCCGCTCGTGCTTGAGGTCGCTGATCTCAGAGGAAAGCAGGTTCAGGCCGCCCGAACCCCACAAATTACGCGGCGTCTTCGGATCCTTCAGCAGCGGATCGCCGCCCTGGATCATGCCGAAGGACACCACGCGAAAGAAGGCGCTGCCATCGTAGTAACCCTGGCGCGCCAGCTTGAGGAACTGTTCGACGTGTTTAGGCGCCTTGTCGGGAGCGAACTCAAAACGGAACGAACCCATTTCGGTGTTGACCACAGCTTCCACGTCGGAAGCCGATTGCGCGAAGGCGGCGGCGCTGCATAAGAGTCCTACGATCCAGTAACGGTGCATCGTACTTATGGTATCGCCTGACGCACGTCGCGCACGGCCTGGACAATCGCGCCGGGAGCTTCGAACTGGATGGCGCCCTCGTTGTCCTTCACCACCACCAGCCGGCCGCGTGTGGAGAGCTGCGCCAGTTGCTGCTGCATCTGCCTTCTGGTTTCGTTGCGTGAAATCTGGCGCGCGCTTTCGGGGGGCGTGTCGGACGTCAGCACGATTAACGGGATATCGCCCAGATTGCCTGCGGCGCGGACCTCGTCCGGGCCGGACGAGAAGCCCTGTTCCGACAGGAAGGCCGCACGCACCTTAGGCTGGCCCTGCAGGCCGGTGAGGGTTGCCTGCTCGGTCGGCGTGAACCCCTGGGCCGTGAAATTACGGCCATTGCCATGGACCGTGAGTCGCATCAGTCCCACGGAACTGACGGCTCGAATGAGCAGGTCGGGCGGGAACCCGAGATGCAGAGGGACCTTGCCGGCATTACCCTGCTCTTCCGGAAAGCGCACCAGCTCATCCTCATGCGCGGCGTTGCTGAGGACCATACCCGCCACCTCATCGCGGTAGAGGGCGCGGAATACCCGCATGTCAAACGCGCCGAAGCCCGCGCCGACCAGGATGTAGGGCGGCAGAACGCCGGCGGCGTGGAGCAGCGAATGCAGGTCGCGGGCGCTTTCCCGGCTGGTGTGGGGGGCGGGCGCGGGATCGCTCCAACCGTAGCCGGCGCGGTCGTACCAGCACGCGCGGGTGAACCCGGCCACCTGGCGTTGGATGTAAGTCCAGCTATAACCGGGAGTGAGGGCGTCGCTTTCGAAGATCGCGGCAGGACTACCTTCGCCCGAACAGAAGAGGTTCAGGGAGCGCCCGCCAATATCCACCGAGCGGCCCACCTGGAGAAAGCGGGCGCGCTCGCGCTTTCGTTCGACCTGTTCGAAGACGGCGCCGGTGACGGCAAGGAATGCGAGGAGTAGAACGGCGGCTGCGATCCGGGCCTTCATAACTCGGAATTCGTTATATCGCATTCCGAGCTATATGTCAAGCGAGCATTAGGACGCCAGGCGGGTGACCCGGCGCATGGCAAGTTCGTATCCACGGACGACGTGATAGACGCAGTGGTCGAAGAAACTGGCCATCCGGTCTTCCAATTCTTCCTGGGCGTACAGTTGCAGGGCCGTCATTTGAAAGCCCTGCTCATGCACGAAGCCGACGATCTTCTCCCGCAGCAAGTGAAACCGCAACACCGCCTCGTGGAGGGGAATGTTCTCCTCGAAACGCAGTTTGCCCAGAATCTCAAAACGGCGGGCTACCTCTTCTTCCCGCGAAGCGGAGAGCAGGTAACCCAGGTTCTGCAGAATCACCTGGCACCATTCGCGCAGGTCCGCGTCGGACTGCTCGGCCAGAATCCGCATGTCCGGGTGGCTCTTCACCGCCCTGGACAATCGCGCGGCGAGTTCCTCCCAATTGGTTTCAATCAGATGGACTAATTTGCCGGATAACATTCTCTCCTCCTTGAGATAATGGAGAGCGTGGGAGTGGGTTTTCCGCACCTATTCTGCGCGAAAAGCCCCGCCCGCCTTCTTTATTATCTCAAAAACCTGCACTTCCGTCCTCAAACCGTTGCAATTAACCACATTCGGGTATGGAACTCTGCTTGCATGGACCTGCGCGAATCAGTGCGATCCCGGGAGGATACACCCCATGGACAACGAGACACTCACGATTACCGACAATCGGACCAATCGAACGTACACGGTTCCCATCAACCACGGCACGGTCCGCGCCATGGACCTTCGCCAGATCAAGACCGACTCCGAGGATTTCGGGCTCATGACCTACGATCCGGCCTTCATGAACACCGCCTCCTGCCAAAGCTCCATCACTTATCTGGACGGCGACAAAGGCATTCTGCGCTACCGCGGCTACCCCATCGAGCAACTGGCGGAGAACTGCACCTTCCTGGAAGTGGCCTACCTGCTGCTCAACGGCGAACTGCCGAATGTAGAAGAACTGGAAACCTGGCAGACTGAGATTATGCGCCACTCCATGATTCACGAAAACGTGAAGAAGTTCATGGACGGCTTCAATCACGACGCGCATCCCATGGGCGTTCTGCTCAGCACGGTGGCGGCGCTTTCCACCTTCTATCCCGATTCGCGCAATATTCGCGATCCAAAGTGCAGGCGCAAGCAGATCGTTCGCCTGGTGGCCAAGATGCCTACGCTGGCGGCGTACGCCTACCGCCATCGCCTGGGGCTTCCTTATATATACCCTGATCCGGAACTTTGCTACCCGAAGAATTACATGAACATGCTGTGGAAACGCACCGAGCCCAAGTACGTGGCTAACCCTGTGCTGGCGCGCGCGCTCGAAGTGCTCTTCATTTTGCATGCCGACCACGAACAGAACTGCAGCACCAGCACCATGCGCGCGGTAGGCAGTTCCGGCGCCGATCCTTTTGCGACCACGGCGGCGGCGATCTCAGCCCTCTGGGGGCCGCTGCATGGCGGCGCTAATGAAGAAGTCCTGCGGATGCTCGACGAGATCGGACACAAGGAGAACATACCGGGTTTCGTGGAGCAGGTGAAGGAAGGCAAGCGCAAGCTGATGGGCTTCGGACACCGCGTGTATAAGAACTACGATCCGCGCGCGCGCATCATCAAGCAGGTGGCGGAAGAGGTGTTCGAGGTGACGGGCCGCAATCCCAAGATCGATATCGCGTTGGAACTGGAAAAGATCGCGCTTTCCGACGAGTACTTCATTAAGCGCAAGCTCTATCCCAACGTCGATTTCTATTCGGGGATCATTTACCAGGCCATGGGCTTCACGCCCGACCAGTTCACGGTGCTGTTCGGCATTCCGCGCACGGTGGGCTGGCTGGCGCAGTGGCAGGAGATGCTGGTTGATCCGGAACAGAAGATCGCGCGGCCGCGGCAGATTTATACCGGCGCGGAGAAGCGCGATTTTGTGCCGATCACGCTGCGTGGCCAGGATATTCACGAGTTGATGAAGGCGTAGTTTCGGGGTGAGGCGTAGAATGCATGGAGGGAGAGCCCTCCATGCTTCGTACGCCTTTTTTGCTTCTGCTATCGGCTGCCGCCGTGTTCGGTCAGGCAGCGGCGCCCTCCGACACTTTGCAGGCGCTGCTTGCCGAAGTGCACCAGCTTCGGCTCGACCTGCAAGCCACTACCGTCACGGCGCAGCGCGTCCAGATCCTGCTCTACCGCGTGCAACTCCAGCAGGCCACCGTAACGCGGGCCACTGCGCGCGCCGACGACGCGCACGGGAAAGTGGAGGATGCGAAGCGCAACCAGGCGAGAATCACGCAAGGTCTGCAGCAACTCCAGGACCAGGAGACACGCCTGACGAACGATCCGACCGCTCCTCCGGATGTCGCGAAACAGATCCACCGCCAACTCCTGGAAGCCAAGCAATCGCTCGAAATCTGGCAGAACGATGAGCAGCAGTGGCAGGCGAAGGAGATTGAGGCGCAATCGCAATTGCGGGCAGAGCAGGCCAAGCTCAACGAACTGCAGGACACGCTCGACCGGTTGGACAAAGCGCTGGCGAACTTGAGCAAACAGTAGCTTTTCGTGCGTGCTCAACCGCACCGAACCCGGACGCTGGCCGGGCAACTGCTCTTACTGCTGGCGGGAGGATTTTATGCGTCAATATTTCAGTGCCATCTTACTGGGCGCGGTGCTGTGCGCTCCGGCGATCATTCAGGCTCAGGAGCGCGATCGTGTAGAAACCAAGCGGTATTACGATCCGTACAAAAAGGATTACCACGAGTGGAACGACGCCGAGCGGCGTAGCTGGGAACACTGGCTTCGTGACGAACACCATAAGGAAGTTTACGATTTCGGCAAGGCCAGCAAGGCCGAGCAGCGCGACTATTGGCGCTGGCGTCACGACCATCCCGATTCGCACTAACAACGGGACCTTACGCTCCGCGAAGATTGTGCAGCGCTTCCCACAATTCCCTGGCGTGGACCGGTTTGGAAATATAGCCGTCCATCCCATGGGACAGGCAGCGCTCGCGATCGCCTTTCATCGCATGGGCCGTCATAGCAATGATGGGGACATGGCGGCCCGTGCCATCTTCTGCGCGCCGGATTCTGTCGGTGGCTTCGAAGCCAGTCATCTCCGGCATCTGGACGTCCATCAGTACGACGTCGAAGGTGTTTTGCGCGAGCGCTGCAAGGGCTTCAGTGCCACTGACCGCCAGCAGCACGTCGTGCCCCTGGCGCTTGAGTAACGC
The DNA here is from genome assembly GCA_963815475.1 of uncultured Solibacteraceae bacterium. GTDB lineage: Bacteria > Acidobacteriota > Terriglobia > Bryobacterales > Bryobacteraceae > Sulfopaludibacter. The sequence goes on from CAWFHD010000003.1 coordinate 8,385,340, forward strand.
GCACATTACCTTCTGATTCACCAGATTGTCTTCCGCCAGCAGCACTCGAAGCGGATGTGGCTCGCCGAGCGCATCTTCCGCCGGCGGCACCGGTTTGGCTGGGGGCTGAATGGGAGCACCAGGCTCCGCGGCTACCGGAACGGAGATGCGGAAGTGAAAGCAACTGCCGGCGCCAGGGCAACTCTCCACCTGTAACCGGCCGCCCATCATCGCGACCAGGCGATACGAGATAGAGAGGCCCAGTCCGGTGCCGCCGAAACGCCGAGTCATGGAGCCGTCCGCTTGCGAAAAGGCCTCGAAGATTCGTTTGTGTTTGTCCGGCGCAATGCCGATTCCAGTGTCGATGACCGAGATTTCCAGTTCCGCGGCGGCATCGCGAATCGATCGGAGTCTCACTTCCACCGCAACGAAGCCGCGCGCGGTAAACTTCACGGCATTCCCCACCAAATTGATCAGGATCTGGCCCAGCCTCACGTGATCGCCCAGGATCCAGTTCGGGATATCGGGATCGATCAGGCAGCGTAGCTCTAATCCCTTGTCCCTGGCGGGCATACCCAGCAACTTCAGCGTCTCTTCTACACACTGCCGGAACGGGAACGGTGTCAGATCGAGGTCCAGCTTGCCGGCTTCGATTTTGGAGAAATCCAGGATATCGTTGATGACCATGAGCAGCGTTTCCGCCGAGTTCTGCACGGTCAGCAATCCGTCACGCTGCTGCGGAGTCAGATCGGTCTCCAGCACCAGCTCGGTCATTCCGATGACGCCGTTCATGGGCGTGCGGATCTCATGGCTCATGTTGGCCAGGAATTCGCTCTTGGCGCGGCTGCCCTCTTCGGCGCGCTCCTTGGCCTCCATCAATTGAGCGTTCACCTGCATTAGCTCGGCGGTGCGCGCGGTCACCTGCTCTTCCAGGCTATCGCGATGGCGCTCCAGGTCGCGGTCGCGCTGCTGGATCTCGGTGAGCATTTCGTTGAATCGGTCGATCAGCACGCCCAGTTCATCGTCAGCCTGTTTGCGCGCGCGGATGGCGTAATTCTTCGAGACGGTCACGTGCCGCGTGGTTTCGACCAGGTGGACGACAGGATCGGAGATCACTCGTTGGAGCCGCGATGCCAGCATGAACGCGACACAACCGGAAAACAGCAGCACGGCGGCCAGGATCCAAAACTCGTGGGCCAATTGCTGCGAGATCTCTTGCAGGTCGGACTCCAGGTGAACCGAACCGATCCGCAATCCATCCAGGAATACCGATCTAGAAACCAACAGCCGCCCTTCGGTGAAGATTGCACTATCGGCCGGCGCCATTTGCGGAAGGTCTACCCTGCCGGCGCCGGCGCGCACGTAGGTCGCGAACGGCGTTCCGGCGGCGTCGAAAATCCGGGCTGCCTGGATGGCCCGCTGAGCCTGGAGGCTTTGCAGCAACTCTCCGGCAGACCGCCGATCGACGAAACTCAGCGCCGCCATGCTGTTCATGCCGACCATTTCAGCCTGCGCCCTCAATTCATTCTTCAGCGAGGAGCGCAATCGCGCCACGTCGTGGCCCAACAGCGCTCCCGAAGCCACCAGCAGCGCGGCCGCTACCGTGAGCATGATGATGGCCTGCAGTTTCTGCCGGATGGAAAGTGTGCGAAGCCAGTTCATAATGTCACCGGCCTGCCTGGCGCACGATGCGGGCCACGCTGAGCAGCCTGGAACTGAGTTGCAGACGGGCCTCGCCGGCTGCCTCGGGATTGATCTCCAGGCTGACGCGATCGTTCGTCAACGCCAGGTTAATCATGCCGCCTTGCTCGCAAAAGGCGGGCATGTCTCCTACCGTGAGGGTGGGCGAGCCGCGCAGGTGCTCCAGCAGGGCCGTCAGGCGTTTGCCTTCCGACGCGCTGACGAACACGATCTGGCACCCGGAGGGTTCCTGCCCCGACCGGAATCGCCGGACCGCGAACTTGCCCCTCACCACCTCATCGAGGGCGGCGCCGAATGGGTCCTTTCCAACCACTGCGATACACCTTTGGCTGCCGCTTGCCGCATCCGACCCTTCGGGCCATTCCACAAAGCTGGCGAATTTGACCAGGAACGCCGCCTTCACTTCGTACTGGTTGGGCGCCTGCGCGCGGGAGCACGAGCCCACGAACAATAACAAGACCAGCAAGCACATCGCTCGCCCAACGTTGCAGCGTCCGAATGGGATCAGAAGCTCCACGTGAGTTTTCCAAAGATCGCGCGTTGCACCTGGCTTCCCAGCAACTCGAACGCATTGCCGAATTCCAGCACCCCGGGCCGCAGAAGATTCTGCCCCACCAGACTGAATTCGTTGTGCTCCCCGAGTTTAAGAGCGATCCGGCTGTCCAGGCGGGCATGGCTGCCCATCGCATGGTTGGCGAGCTCGCAATACCAGTACACGGTCTGCTCCCATTCCAGCCTGCGAGACAGGTTGATGGTTGAGCGGAACTGAAACTGGTGCGCGGGTGTGGACCCGGCCAGTGGCAGAAAGCTGGTATCGTGCGAACTTGCGTCCAATTCGGCGTCGACACGCTCGAAGGAGTAACCCGGGCTGATTCGCCAGCGAGGAGCGACATTGTAGTTTATGGCAACCTCGCCGCCGTAAGTGGTTGCGTGACCCTGGTTGCAATAGAGCATCGGCGCGAGGATCAGGATTCCGGCAGGCGACGGAACGATAGAGGTTGCCTGCGGCTCGATGGTAGCTAAATGCCGGTAGGAGCCGAGGAACGTGGCGACGTCGACCGAGAGATTCCTGGTCCATTGCCGCCGGTAACCCAACTCGACGTCGCGAAACTCCTCCGATCGGAACTTCGAATTGCCATAAAGCCGCGACTGGACTTCCGTGAACGGGTTCAGCGGATAGGCGCCGATCGTAACAGCGACGTCCCCCTCCGCGCGTGAAGGCTGGCGGATAGCTCGGGAAGCCGAGGCCCAGAACGTCTGCCGATCGGTGGGCACCCAGGCCAGCCGCGCACTCGGCTCAAACTCGAAGCCCGTATCAGCGTTGTGCTCCAGCCGTATGCCCGGAGTGAGCCAGACCTTGGGCGCGATACGGATCTCGTCCTGCACGAATCCGCTATAGAGCGGATCGGTCTCAAACGCAGGATTCAAGGCCGTTTGATAACCCGCCGGCACGCCGGAACGAATTACCCGATATCCCAGGCCCCACACCACATCGTGACGATCTCCGGAAGCGAAGTGATGCTGAAAATCGATGTCGACGGTTTTCTGCGACTCCGGCTCACCCAGATCGTCGCGCCGGTAAGTATCGAAATAGGCGCGCACCGAGGCATCCGACCCGCCGGCGAACGTGTGAGTCCAATCGGCAAGCACATTCCCTCCCGCGGCATCCGATCGCTGCGCAAACGGGACCTCGGAGGGAACCGCGGTGAACCACTGATACCGCGTCTGGTTGCCCTGATTCGCGAATAGGTCGCCTTCCACAGTGAGCGAGTCGCTTTTCGACACTGCCCAATCCGCGCGGAAACCGCCCTGAATGCGCGACCAACCATCGGCCGCATCGGAGCCATCCGCCAGAATCGAGTCGCCGGTTCGCGAATATCGAGTGAACGCGCGGTAAGTAGCGTTCTGGCCAGCGCTCCCCCCATACTGTGCAAGACCTGCCGCAGTGCCCTGGGTCCCGGCCTCGGCGGTCGCCAGGGCGCCCTGTGTCGCCTTGGAAGACTTGGTGATGATGTTGATTACACCGTTGACCGCGTTAGCGCCCCAGACGCTGCCGCCCGGTCCGCGCACCACTTCGATACGCTCGATGTTTTCGAGCGGCATCTCCAACTGCTCCCAGTAGACTCCCGAAAAGGACGGCGTGTACACCGAGCGCCCGTCCACCAGCACCAGAACCTTATTCGAATAGCGGGAATTGAAGCCACGGATCGTGATGGCCCAGGCATTGGCGTTAATTTGCGCCACATTCACACCAGGCGCCATGCGCAGCAGGTCGGGCAGATTGCGAGCACCGGAACGATGGATGTCCTCCGGACCGATCACAAACACAGCGGCAGCCGCCCTGGACAGGGTCTGTTCTTTCTTGGCGACGGACGTCACCTGGGTGTTCAACAACTGTTCCAGGCTCGCATCGGCAAGCGTAGCCTGGCCCCATAGCGTAATCGGCAGGGCGATGAGAATCGCCAACACTTTCATCGCACGAGGTCTCCTGTAGACTTATCGGACAAACTTCCAGAATTAATTAGATTAAGGTCTGTTATTCCGTATCAGACAGTCGCTAAGCAGAAGACACAGTCGAGTTGCCGCCGCACAAAGGCGTAGCCATCAGCGCGCTCTGAAATCGACTCTTATAGGTGATTGCCGCTGCCAGACCAGCGACACCCGCAGGTTCCGTGACCAGCCCATGATGGTGCAGCACCAGGCGCATAGCATCCCGCATCGAATCATCTTCGACCAACACCACATCGTCGAGCAGGCGATAAAGATCGGGGAGCGACTCCGGAATGGGGACTCGGACCGCGATACCGTCGGCGATGGTCCGGACTTCGGGAGTTTCGACAACTCGTCGTTCGCGCCACGAAATTTCCATGGCGGGCGCTCCGGCGGCGCAAACTCCAATGACCTTCGTGGCCGGCGAGTGGGCCTTCACCCACAGACCGATTCCCGTAATCAGCGCGCCATTGCCGAACGGGACCAGCATCACGTCGATAGGTTGCGGCCAGCGGCAGAGTTCGAATGCGATCGTGCCGGCGCCTTCGGCGATTGCGGGCTCCAGCCCGTCCTCAATGAAGCGGCATCCCGTCTCGAGTGCAAACTCGCGCGCACGCTGCTTGGCGGCATCGAAATCACTGCCCGCGAGACGGACGTCGGCGCCCAGTTGGCGCATGCGGTCTACCTTGAGCGGGTTGGCAGATTCGGCGGCGAAAACCACCACACGGAATCCGCGTTTGCGGGCGGCGTAGGCCAGTCCTTGTCCAAAATTGCCGGCCGACGCGCAGACCAGATCCGGCCCGCCCGGCGTCAGCGTGCACAACAGATAGTCGGCGCCGCGGCCTTTGAAGGAGCGGATGGGGTTGACGGTTTCCACCTTCAGGATGAGGCCGAGCGGATCGCTGTGGAATTGGGGCGTATTGCAAAAGACGGGATCGATGGCGCGCGCGGCTGCCACGATCCCGTCCACGGAGGGCGAGGAAGCCACTACCTGGGTTCGCTCGATGGCGGCACGAGGCCCTTGACCCGCATGTAAACAGCGAGGTATCCGTACTCCTCGTTGTTGTGAACGATGGTGGTGCCGATCAGCGTGGAGATTTTGCTCCGCTGGCCCCCGCGGCCCGCAATCATTTCCATAGAAGTGGTGTCGTTCATGCCATCCCAGGCGGCATCGCACGCATCGAACGAAGCCTTGAGGGCGGCCACAACGTCGGCCTTGGCCGTGAGCTTGCTGGCATCGATAGTAGCCGGCTTGCCGCTGACGGTTCCGCAAGTGCGGGCCTGTCCCGCGATGTGCGCGATCAGTGCGCCGATGGTGCGGACGGAATCGGCCGGTTTCCAAGCGTAGTCGTCTTCCGGAATCTTCTCGGCGGCTTTAATGAGGTTGTTCTTGACGCCATTGTAGGCGGGTCTCATTTCGGTAACCACGGGATTGGTCTGCGCCTGCAAACTGCAACAGGTGAGCGACGCGGCTAAAAGGCAAAAGGCAGAGCGATTCAAAACTGATTTTCTCCTGGGTGAGATGGAATGCTCTGCCATTCTACTAAACAGGGCTAGCCGCGGATGTAAACACCACGGACGAAGGTCCCTACTTCGCCAGCGCGATGGTTTTGCCGGTTCGTATCGATTCCCGGGCGGCGTCCAGAATCTCGATGACGATTACGTTGTTCTCCAGCGAGTTCAGTCCGTACGGTTTGAATTTGCCCCGCGCCACTGCCGTCAGGTAAGCGATGGAATCGCGCTCTTCGGGCTTGCGCTCGGGCGAGGCGTGCGACTCTTCGGCTTTCGCATCACCCAGGCGCACGCGCAGGTTGTTGCCTCCCGTGGCGATGGCGTAGCCCCTGGCGCCGTACACCTCGAAATCCTTGCGGCTATACGGCCAGTTCCACGATGCCTGAATGATCCCCTGCGCTTTCGGATACTCCAGCAGGATGGTGGCTTCGTCATCCACCGGCGCGTAGATGGCGGGCTTGTTGGTTTGCGAGAGCGCGGTCACCTTCAGCGGGCGCTGGTTGTCCAGCAGCCACGTCATGAGGTTGGCGCCGTAGCAGCCGAAATCGAAGAGCGCGCCGGCGCCGTTCTTCGCCGGGTTGGTGAGCCACGCAAAAAACTCCGGCTGAACGTGGATCTCCTTGGGCCCCTCATGGCCGTCCATCGCAACCATCTTCCGGATCTCGCCGGCCGACTTCTGTTCGTGGACCAGGTCCCAGATTTCGCCGTGACTGCGATACCACGTGGTTTCATAATTGACGAACACGTTGACGCCGTACTTGGCCGCGGCATCGGCAATCGCGTGCGCCTGCTTCATATTCACCGCCAGCGGTTTCTCCATCATCACCGTGATGTGGCGAGGCGCGCAGGCCTCCACCACTCCGGCGTGGCCGTAGGTGTCGGTGAAGGTCGCCACCGCCTCGGGCTTCACCGTGTCGAGCATCTTGCCGAGATCCGTGTAAAGCATCCCGCTGGCCAGATTGTTGTCCTTGGCATAGCGCGCCAGCAATTCCTGGTCGGGGTCCCAGATGCCGACAATCTGCAGATCGGCGGTGCGGCGCAATGCGCCTTTCAAGAATCCCGAAACATGTCCGTGATTCAAACCGGCGATGGCTACTCGAACCGGCTGTTGTGCCATAGAGCCCAACGGCAGCAGCAGAGCCAGCAGCGCTGCTCCGTGCCACATCATATAATGTCCACGCATGCTAACCATTAGACTGCAAATTGCCGCGGCCATGCTGTTGGCTACATCGGCGCCGTTGCTGGTCGCCCAAAAACTGCCGCCCGGGCCGCAGGTTCTCACGTTCTTCTCCGACGTGGACGATACCGAGCAGCCCTATGGCCTCTACCTGCCGCAGAACTTCAACCCCGCCAGAAAGTATCCGCTCGTCATCATGCTACACGGCGCGGGCTCCAACCACCGGCTGGCGCTGCGCCGCGTGTTCGGCTTCAGCAACAAAGAGGGCGAGACCGATGTGGAAGCCACCCGCTACTTCCCCGAGTGGAAGAACGTCGACTACATTGTGGCGTCTCCGCTGGCGCGCGGCACCATGGGCTATCAGGGCGTCGCCGAGAAGGACGTCTACGACATCATGGCAGACGTCAAGAAGCGCTTTCCCATCGACGAAGACCGAACTTATCTGACCGGCCTCTCGATGGGCGGCGGCGGCACTCTGTGGATCGGCTTGAGCAATCCCGACCTCTGGGCGGCGATTGCCCCGGTCTGCCCCGCCCCGCCGCGCGGCACTACCGACCTCGCTCCCAATGCGCTGAATTATCCGGTGCATTTCTTCCAGGGCGGCGCCGACCCAGTGGTGAATCCGCAAGGCACGCGTGATTGGGTGAAGCGGCTCGACGAACTCGGAACCAAGGTGGAGTACACCGAATATCCTGGCGTGCAGCACAACAGTTGGGAGAAGGCTTACGCCAACGAAGCAGTCTTCACATGGTTCGCGACGTTCAAGCGCAATCGCTTCCCAGACCGAGTTCGCTTTGTGACCGACCGCTACCGCAACGACCATGCTTACTGGGTCCACTTCGATCAACTCACGCCCGGCACATACGCCAGTGTGGACGCAAAGTTCACCGCGCCGAATCGCATCGAGATCGCGACCAAGGGCCTCGGCGCCCTGACGCTGAATCTCACGGGACATCCCAAGTTCAACGCCGGCCGCCCGGTGGAAGTGGCCATCGATGGCGCCAGTGTGAACGCGCGAGTCAAGGATTCGCTGTCCCTGACGCGGCGCGATGGCGCTTGGGTCGCGGCCAAGTACGAAGCGGCGGCCGGCGCCAAACGATCGGGCGCGGAAGGACCGCTCTCCGAGGCCATCGCCGCGCGCCACATCTATGTCTACGGCAGTGCCGACCGTCCCAAGCCTGCCGGCGGTGGTCGCGGTCCGCGCGATGAAGTGCTGGCCGATCGCCGCACCGACGCGGTCGATCTGGCCGAGACCTGGTCGCGCGCGCACATCCAGATATTCCCGCGAGCCGTGCAGGATAGCGCGGTGCGTCCCAGCGATCTGGAGAGTTCCAACCTGGTGTTGATCGGGACCAGTCAGACCAACAGCCTGATCGCCGGGTTAGCGGACCGCCTGCCGATGGAGTTGAAGGAGGCGAGCGGTTACGGCATCGCGTACGTGTATCCGGTGGATGGACACTACGTAGTGGTCTGCTCGCCGGCGATGCCCACTGCGGCGACTGGCGGCCGCGGACGCGGCGGGTTCAACTTCGGGCCGCAATCGATTCTGACTTCGGCCCAAGATTATGTGGTCTATAAGGGATCGCTCAACAATGTGATCGCACAAGGGCGGTTCGATGGGAACTGGCGAGTGCCGGCCGAAGATGCCGAGAAGATCAAAGCTACCGGAGCGGTGACACTTCGATAGATCGTACGGTATCGCACGCTACTGGACTTTGACGTCGGTGACATAGTAAGTGGGGTCCTTGACTACCACCGTGGCCTGTATGTGGTCGCCCACGTGGAGTTTGGCAAACTCGGCATCCGGCTTCACCGAATACTCCATCGTCATGGCTTCCATCCAATCGCCGATCTTGCCGGCCTGAATCGTGGCCATTTTGGCGGAGGTGTCCAGGGCTTTGACTTCGCCCTGCATCGGGTATCGTTTTTCCTTGGCGCCGCCGCCGCAGCCCAGCATGGCTAGCGCCGCCAACACCAGAATGGAGAGACCGATTCGTCGAATCAACATGTCTCTTCCATCCTAAGACAACGCCGGCCTATTTGACGTCGTCGCAGGATGGCGCGGGCGGTGGCACGATTTCCGGCGAAGGAACGGGCGCCGGCGGAAGATGCTTGACCATGTCGCCGTCTGATCCAGGACTGCGCGGACGCACGTTGAGCAGGGGTATGGCGCACGCCTGGCCCGGCTTCAGCGCGATCTTGGGCGTGCGGTTGAAGAATCCCGGCGGCGCCTTGAGCGGAGGTCTCACTCGCGGCGGAAGCTGGAAGAGGGAAGATCCGGCCATATAGGCAACAAGAATGTAGTAGCCCATTTGCAACAGAATGCCGCCAGCCGCAAAACCCTTTCAAAGTTTCTTGAAATAAATTACTGCGGCCAGGCAGAAAGTTTCAAATCGAGCGACGCCACCTCATTGGGTCCCACGCGAACGCCGTTGGCGCGGGCGGCCAGGCTGCTGACGAACGTCGCATTCTGCAGCGGGTCGAACTCGGCGCGGTCGAACGCCAGCGCGTAATAGGACCCGGGGCGGAGGCCATCCACTTCGAAACGGCCCGCGCTGTCGCACTTTTCCAGGCGGATGAAGGCCGGGTTGAGCAATGCGGGATCGGTAGGCAGGACGACCACTGTGGCTCCGGCGCCATTCTCCACCGTGCCGCGCACGCTCCCCCCATCGGCGCGATACACAATGCGGAGCGGCGGCGAGCCGGGCGCCAGTTCCACTTCCTGGCCCAGCACTTCGCCTTCGCCCAGACGCACCGAAGCCAGGTAATAACCCGGCACGCGCTTGTAAGTCACAATCCGGTAGCGCCCCGGATATACGTAGTTGATCCGAACGGAACCGTTCTCCACCGAGCGGCCCATCGGTTCCTGATCGCGCGGCCGCTCTACGGGAAAAAGCACCACCCGGGCTTCGTTGACGCTGGTCGCGCCGCCAGAACTATCGATGCGTTCCACGGTGCCTGTGAGCACGAATGGCGCGGCCAGGCGCAACTCCAGGGCATCCAGGTCATGACGCGTCACCGAAATCGCCGCGTACCCCAGCAGCGTGGCCTCGCCCCGGCGCGATTCCGCCGAGAGCTGCCACTCGCCCGCGGCCACAGTGGGAAAATCGAAGGAGCCGTCAGATCCGGAGAGCACCTGGGCATCGGGCGGGAAATCGCTGGTCATATACCAGGCGTCGGCGGAGCGCAGTTTCACGGCGATCCCGGCCATGAGACGTCCGCTTTCGCTGCGCACCACCCCGCGCACGCGATACATCACGGCGGGACTCATGCGAATCTCAAAGCCCGCCATGTCTTCGCCGCCATGAATGGCAATGGTAGAGGCCTGCATGCGGTCGCTCGAATTGGGATAGTAGACCGGGGCGTAAAGCGGACGGCGGGACACCGCGGCATCGGCTGCCGGCTTCATCAGGTCGGCCATGCTCACCACTTTGCCAGTCCTGGCCGGGCGGTTGGCAACCGCTCGCATCACATAAGATCCGGGTGACAGGTGGTCGATGACGAAGCTACCTTCCGCATCCGTATTTACTGTGTAACGCACCTGGCGCGTGCAGGAGGTGAGCCACTCCACTGTGATGTTGGCCACGGGCCGCCCTTCGCCATCCAACACGCGGCCACGGACGGTTCCCAGCGGAACTAACTCCTCGCCTAACGTCACCTTGTCCTTCGCCGCGGCGTCAAACGACCGGTCCGCCGGGTCGTCATCCGGGCCCTCGAAGCGGTCGGCGTCATAGCTGGCATGGTATTTGCCGGGCGCGACACCCGAGATGCGGAACGCGCCCGCGGCATCGGAAACGGTTTTGTAAGCGGCCTCCTTCGCATTGACGGCAGTCAATTCCACGGCCACACCAGGAATAGGTTCGTGCGTGACACTGTTAGTGACCACGCCTTCGATTACGGCGGTCTGCGCACACATGATTCGCGCCGCCAGCAGCAGGAACCCGACTCGGTGCATCATGCCGGCCAACTAAGCACTTGGCATGCCGCGGAAAATCTCTTTGCGCCCATCGATTTGCGAATGGTTGCCATGTAACCCCACGGCACAGCGTGAACACAGGACGCGATAGGCTGGTGGAATGAGGAAAGTGAATCTGGCGGAAAAGCTGGCCACATTTTCAGATCATTTCAGCCCCAAAATCGTAGCCGAACTGAATGGGCAGCAGGTCAAACTGGTGAAGTTCCAAGGAGATTTCGTGTGGCACCATCACGATGCGGAGGATGAGCTTTTCCTGGTGGTGAAGGGAAGCTTTCGCATGGGCTATCGAGAGGACGGCGTGGAGCGCGAGATGACCATCGGGGAGGGCGAATTCGTGACGATGCCTCGCGGCATGGAGCATCGGCCCGCCGCCGACCAGGAAGTACACATCTTGCTGTTCGAGCCGGCATCGACCCTCAATACAGGCAATGTGCGTGGCGAACTGACGGTGGAAGAGCTCGAACGGATTTAAGAGCGCCTTTTGCACAGTCTTGGTGGGGCAGGCCCTTTGGCCTGCGAGAAGAACATATTCCACTTGGAAGGCGGAAGCGCCGGCCCCACCAACGCCACCAGCCATGCGAGCTAAAGTACTGCTATCCCGCCGCCACCACCGTCGTCAAAGGAAGGTAGAATATCTACCATGGCCGCCGACGATCGCGAGCGAGACCTGCAGCGTGAACTGCAGAACCATCTCGATCTGGAAGCTGAAGAGCTCCAGCAGGCCGGGCTCACTCCCCGTCACGCCCGCTATGCGGCGCAACGGGCCTTGGGCAATTCCACTCTCATCCAGGAGGTCACACGCGAAATGTGGGGATTCATGTCCATCGATCGCTTCCGGCAGGATCTGCGATACGCCATTCGCACCTTGCTCCACTCGCCCGCTTACTCGGCAGTGGCGGTGCTCTCGCTGGCGCTGGGCATCGGCGCCAATGCTGCCATTTTCAGCCTGCTGAACGCCGTGGTTTTCCGTCCGCTGCCTGTCCCCGATCCGCAACAGCTCGTCCAGTTGACTTACACCATGCCAACCGATCAGGCGGAAAACTGGAACAGCTACTTCGGTTATCCGCAGCTTGAACGTCTCCGCGCACAGACCCAGACGCTCTCCGGCGTCTTCAGCGGCGTGGGGCTTGGACTGGTCAACGTGGGCGTGCGCGGCAATACGGGAACGGCGCAGGGCGACGCCTACACAGACAATTTTTTCTCCGTCCTGGGACTCACACCGCAGCACGGCCGCTTCTTTGCCGCGGGTGAGGATCAGGACGACGCCTCCGTTGCCGTTCTCAGCGACCGCTTCTGGCGCAGCCGCTTTGCGGCCGATCCTTCGATCGTCGGTCAGGCCATTACGATTAATCAGCTTCCCTTCACCGTGATCGGGATCGCGCCGCGTGGCTTCTCCGGCCTTTACGTGGGCGCCTCCCGCGATCTCTGGGTTCCGCTGCACGCCCTGAGCCGTCTCAAACCCGACCCCAAACGCTGGCAGACGCCCTTCACCAGTTGGCTGCTGATCGCCGGCCGCCTCAAGCGCAACATCCCGCCGCAACAAGCCGAGGCCGAACTCGACCTGCTGTACCGCCGTCATCTGGCCGAGCAACTCGCCGCTTCCGACCGGCGTGCCAGTCAGTTCGAACAGCGACTGGTGCGCGAAAGCCACCTGGTGTTGCGATCCGCCGCCACCGGCACTGTCAGCGGACTTCGCCGTTCGTACGAATTGCCCTTGAAGCTGTTGCTGGGGGTGGCGGGCGTGGTCCTGCTCATCTCCTGCGCCAATGTCGCTAACCTGGTGCTGGCGCGGGCGTCGCATCGCCGCCGCGAGATCGCGCTCCGCATGGCGCTGGGCTCCGGACGCCTGCGCGTGGTGCGGCAACTGCTAACGGAAAGCCTGCTGCTCTCGCTCGTCGGCGGCATCGCGGCGCTGGCCATCGCCAAATGGGGCGTCGCGGCGCTGGTGCGCATGATCTCCACCGGCGACACTCCCCTGCCCCTCGACGTCCATCCCGATTGGCGCGTCTTCACCTTCACCGCCGCCGTTTCGCTGGCCAGCGGGATCCTCTTCGGGCTGGCGCCGGCCATTCGCGGCACGCGTGTCGACCCGGGTCCCGCGCTCAAAGAAGGCGCCCGCGGCAGCGCCACGCATTCACGCACACTCGACCGCGCCCTGGTCATCGCCCAGGTGACGCTCTCCCTGGTGCTCGTCACCGGCGCCGGCCTCTTCACACGCACCCTGCAGAATCTGCGCCGCGTCGACGTCGGCTACGATCGCGAGAACATCCTGATGTTTGCGGCCGACACCAAGCTGGCAGGCTATCCCAAGGAGCATGCCGCAGCCATATACCAGCAGATCGCGGACAAGGTGGCGGCGCTGCCCGGCGTCCGGTCCGCCAGTGCCTCTGTGGTCCGTCCGATTGACGATCAATATTACCTGGTGGATCGGGTTCACAACATCGACGGCCGCGACCTGACGGAAAACGACACCATCAAGGTAGCGTGGAACGCATCCAGCCCCGGCTACTTCGCCACCGTCGGGATACCCATTCTTCGCGGCCGCGATTTCGACCTGCGGCCCGGCGCTTGTGCCTTCATGTGCATCCTCATCAATGAATCGATGGCGCGCAAAGCCTTCCCCAACGAAAGTCCCATCGGCCATCGCATGGACGACGCCGAAATCATCGGAGTGGTGGCGGACACGCACTACAACGGCATCCAGGACCAGCCGCGTCCCGTGATCTACCGTCCGCTATTTCAGATTCAAGGCAATATGAACCCGGCGATGTGGGTGGGCGGGGGCGGCATTTCCTTTGAGCTGCGCTACCGTGCCGACACTGGCCTCATCGACGCGGTGCGGCAGGCTGTGGCGTCGGTGAATCGCAATCTCCCCATCTTCCGCATCAAAACCTTGCGCGCACAGACCGACGATTCGCTGATGCGCGAACGCCTGCTGGCGACGATTTCCAATTTCTTCGGGGTGCTCGCGATGCTGCTGGCTTGCCTGGGATTGTACGGGCTGATGGCGTACGCGGTGGCGCGCCGCACCTCTGAAATCGGAGTCCGGATGGCGTTGGGCGCGAATCGTGGGCAGATCGTCTGGCTGGTGCTGCGCGGAACATTGTGGCTGGTGGGAGCGGGCATCGCCCTGGGGATACCGCTGTCTCTGTGGGCGTCGCGCTACGCCAAATCGCTGCTCTTCGAAGTCTCGGCGGCCGCTCCCCTGTCAATCGCCGTGCCGATCGCCATCCTGTTGGCAGTCGCGGCCATCGCCGCCTGGCTGCCCGCCCGCCGGGCCGCCAAGGTCGATCCCCTCGTGGCCCTAAGGTACGAGTAGCTACTGGCCGCCCCCGCCGTCTTTCTTCTCTCCTGGGCGATACAGCGTGGGCGGTTTGCGAGCCGGCTTTTCTTCCACATCGTCGGCCTTTTTCTCTTCGCCCTTCTTGGCCTCGCTATCGGGCGTGCCCATCGCCTCTTTCGTCGCGGCTTTCTCCCGCTTGTCGCGAGCTTCCACTTCGGCAGCGCGCTTCTCCGGGTCGCCTTCCGTTCCCTGGATGCTGTCCGTCAGCGTCGCCACCGCGTCGCGCAGCACAAACTCGTAGCGCGCCGCGTCCTTGGGAGGTTCGTCCTTTAACTTCTGCAGCACCGGCAGCATCTGCTTCTCCAGCTTGGAGGCGTAAGCCAGCCCTTTGGTAATGTCCTTCTTGCGCTGCAGCGCGTCGTCCACCACATCGTCCAGTGCGTCGATGATCTTCTGATAATCGTCCAGCGCGTCGTGGATCATGATGGCGCGGCCAGGCTTTTCCTTGGCAAGCAGGTTCTTCACCAGGTCCAACCGTTCCTTGGCGAAATTGGTGTAGAGCGCGATGCGCTGGTTGGGCTCCTGGGCCTCGCGAATCTGGTCGGTTTCGTCGGCGGTCAGGAAGTCGCGGTCCTGCGCCGCCAGAAATGCAGCGGGCAGCAACAAACAACAGAGCAGGGTTTTCATTTCTTCTTACCCTCCATCAAACCCACCAACAGATCGTCGTGCACCTGCTGGGTCTTTTCCTTCACTTTATCCAACACCGGGCGCTCCGTGAAACTCATCTCCTGCTGGAAGCTGTCTATCCGCCGCAGCAGATCGCGCGTCGCCACCTCGGCATACTTGAACCATTTGGGACTGCGGCGGGGATCCTTGTTCGTCTGCTGGAGTGAAGCGAAGGCCAGCGCCACGGAGTCGTGGACCTCGCCTACCAGCACCGTTACCTTTTCGGTTTCCCCGTTGCGATAGGCTTCCCGAGCCGTCTGCAGCACCGCCGACGCATTGTCGAGCGCCAGCTTGGCGCGCCGTTCCAGATTGGGCTCCGCCTGAATCTGCTTCAAGTCGAAGCCGAGCGCCGACGACGCTGCCATCACCAGAACAATCGACAGGCTCCGAAAGGTATTGCTGCGAGCTCGTATGTGCATCACCGCTTGTCCAACTCTCTTTGCAGTAACTTGGCCCGCTGCTGCGCCTGCCACTCCTGGTCGGGATTCTTTCCCTTACTCAGCGACAGGAATTGCTGGTACGCTGCCAGCGCCGGTTTCAACTGCTTCAGCTTGTCTAGAATGATGGCACGAAGGAAGCTGTTGCCGGCGGTCTCATCTCCCAACTGCCGCGCCTTGTCGAACGCCCCCAGCGCCTGCGGATAGTCGCCGGCCAAGTACAGCACCACCGCCAGATCGTTCCACGCAGGCAGATCGCCGGGCTTCAACTTCACCCCGGCCACAAACTGATTCGCCGCCGGCACGTACTTTTTCTGGTCGCGCAAAGCCCGCCCATAGGCCATGTGCAATTCGAAGTTCGAAGGGTCGGCCGCCACCGCCTGTTCCAGCAGCGGCAACGCCTTGTCCAGATTGCTGTTAAACAGATACGCCATGGCCAGCGCCACCCGATTGGCCGGCGTAGCGTCCTTCGTGTACGCCTGCTCCAGTTGAGGAATGGCATCGGCGTACTGCTTGTTCGCCAGCATCAGCGCGCCTACATGCTCGCGCACGGCCGGATTATCCGGAAATTCGCGATACAGCGCCAGGGCCTCGGCGGTCTGGTGATCCTTCTCCAACAGGTCCGCCAGTTCCAGCAGACCGTCGCGATAGCTCGGGTCGATCTTGGCGGCTTGCCGGAAATGCGGCGCCGCGTCCGCCAGGCGCGCCTGCCGCACCAGCGCATGCGCCATTCCCAACTCCGCGGCCGCCGACTGAGGGTTCGCTTCGATGGCGGCGCGGAAGTTCGTTTCGGCGTTCATGGCGTCGCCGGTCTGCAACTGCGATTCGGCCAGGTAATAGCGCGGACGATACTCCTGGGGCTTCTGCTTCACCGCATCTTCCAGCAGCGGCAGTGCCTCGCCGGGATTCTTCTGGCGCAGCAGCACGATCGCCCCATTCAATTCCGCTTCGTAGAGTTGCGGCTTAAGTTCCAAAGTCTTGCGATATTCGGCGACACTCTCGGGGTCCTTGTGCAGAAAGCCGTAGGCCAGAGCCAGGTTGAAGTGCGCAAAGTAGTCTTTCGGATCGGCTTCGATGGCCTTCTGGAATGCCTGCGCCGCCACGTCGTAATGAGAGGCTTCGAGCGCCTTGATGCCATCGGAATCGTAATCCGGGCCCTGCAGGAATACCAGCGCCAGGAGCAAGGGCCACATAAGTCTATTTTAGTCGAGTGGAACAGGCAACATTGTTACGACTTCGCATTCTCGGGGATACAGCCAAACGCCGCTTGCCAGCCGATCCCGGGGATGCTCTAATCGGAAATCGATTATGGAAATCCACCCGCCGGCAAAACACATGGAATCCGTGAAGGACTACCTCATCCACATGTCCATGATGACCATCGGATTACTGCTGGCGCTAGGGCTGGACCAGGCGATGGAGGCGCATCGCCACCACGAGTTGGCGGAACAGGCGAAGGAAAGCATCGTCAGCGAAATCCGCGACAACAGGAAGGAGATCGATAGCGAGCGGCCCCGGGTTGCCCACAATGTGGAGAACCTGAAGCAATCGCTGGCTGTGATCGAAAAACTGCTGGCGCATCGCAAGCTCGACGCCATCGAAATCTCAGTGGGCGCGAGCGCCGCTTCCCTGAATTCCACTGCCTGGACCACCGCATCCACCACAGGAGCCTTTACCTACATGGGGTACGCCGAAGCCAAGCGCTTCGCCAAGCCCTACCAGATCCAGACCATCCTGGAGCACGTGCAGGATGATGCGCTTCGCCTGGCCGGCTCCGCCATCGCTCCCGTGAAATTCAGCAGCGGCGGGCCCGACAAGCTCTCCGACGAGCAGTTGCGCAACGTCGACCGGGACATCCTCGCCTGCCTGGCCCAGGCAGCTATGTGGAGCGACATTGCCGATCAACTGGTGCGCGAATACGACCGCGTGCTGGCGAGTCGTTAACGTTTATGAGCGCGGCTCGATGAAACCAGCAGCCGCCATGCCGGCGAGCGGCGGCGTCGGGCGGCGAACCAACCGGCGCCGAACAGTAGCACCAGCACCGGAGCGGCGCCGGGTTCGGGAGCGCCCATCGGAGTGTTCAAGCCCAGGAACTCCTGATTGCTGGCATAGGCTGCGGTGGGCGTATAGATCACCAGTTGTTTGTAGTCGTCGAAAGCTGTCTGGCCGCCCGCATTAACTACGCTCAACGCCGCGGTCTGTTTCGCCTGCTGGTTGCTGTTGATGGTCAAGCTGGGATCGAAGATATTCCACACCGCGTATTGAATGTCCGTGATGTGGTTGGCGGTGGCCACTTGGTTCGCAATGTCGTTCGACATCCCCACCAGCAGGACCGCCGCCTCTTCGTAGTTTTGAGTTTCATTGGCTCCGGTGAAGCGCGCGTATTGGAGCGGTTGCGTTCCCCCCAGCGTGGAGTAGTCGAAGATCAGGTTCGAACTGGATGGCACCGAAGTATCAGAGAGCTTGTCGTCGCAAATTACGGATTGGTTGATGAGGCCGTTGATGGTAACGCTGGCGTAGCCGTTGTACGTGGCCGAAGGCGAAACGTTGCCTGTCTGGTAGTTATAGTTCTCCAGTGTGGCAGGGAGGCCCGTGAAAAACAACGTCACAGTATTCGCCTGGGCGGACAGCGCCGCCAGCAGGAGGGCCGAAAAAAGGCGAACAGATCTCATTGGTCGATTCCTAGTGTAGGGAGAGAACCTGCACAAGACACGTACTGCGAGTTCCTGGGTCGGGCCACCGGTTCCAGGACCGCTGGTATCGATAAAACCCACAATTAGAGCAGCTTCCCGGCGGTGGCCGCCATGCCACAATGGGGATGGCTGATGACCGAAGATCCCCGTTCCACTTACGTCCGACTGCTCGACGAGAGACGCAATGCCATCGCCGTGCGGGAGAGCCGCCACAACCTGTTCGGTTATTTTCGGCTGGCGGCGGCGGCCGCGGCCATAGCCATCGTTTGGATGGCGCTGGCGCAGCAAACCTTCTCGGTCCTTTGGGCGGCCATCCCGATCGGCGTCTTCATTGGCCTGATTGTGCTGCACGAACATCTGCTGCGCCGGCTCGACCGGCACCGTCGCGCGGTTCGGTACTACGAACGGGCACTGGCCCGCCTGGACGGCAACTGGCAGGGCACCGGAGAAACCGGCGAGCGCTACATTGACCCGGCGCATCCCTATGCCGAAGATCTTGACCTCTTCGGCAAGGGCTCGCTCTTCGAATTGATCTCCACGGCGCGCTCCCACATCGGCGAGGACACGCTGGCGCGCTGGCTGCTGGCGCCGGCCAACGGCGATACTATCCGCGCCCGGCAGAAAGCCGTGGAGGAACTGCGTCCGCGCGTGGACCTGCGTGAGGATCTGGCGATCGTCGCCGAAGAGGCGCGCACCGGCGTGGAGCCCGTGGCGCTGGCGGCGTGGGGCGAAGCGGCCGGTCCCGACGGCACTCGCCTTCCCCTGGGCCGTTTGCGGCTGCAGATTTCGGCGCTGGCCATTCTAGGGGTAGCCGCCGCGGCGGCGCTGGTGGCCCGGCTCGGCTACTCAGCGAACCTGGTGCATATGACCGAGACCACCGCCACCTTGCTGCGCGATTTTCTGCTGGCGATGCTCGCCATCAACGGCTGGTATTTGTACGCCCATCGGCACGTGTTCGGCGCCGTGGTGGGAGCCGTGGAAGGCGCAGCCGACGAGTTGAAATTGCTCAGCGAGGTGCTGGTGCGGCTGGAGCGGGAGCAGTTTCAGACGCCGCTGCTGGCCAGTTTGCGGGCCTCGCTCGATGCCGAAGGGGAGCCGCCCTCGGCGCGCCTGGCGCAGTTGAAACGCCTGATGGAGTATATCGACTCGCGCGATAATTTCCTGGTCAAGATCGCCGAGATCTTCATTCTGTGGACTCCCTGGTGGGCGGTTCGCGTGGAAGCCTGGCGGCGCCATTCGGGGCCGGCCGTGCGCCGTTGGCTGACGGCCATCGGCGAGATGGAAGCCCTGTGCTCGCTGGCCAGCCATGCCTTCGAACATCCCGAGGACACCTTCCCCGAGTTCACCGACGACGGGCCATACCTGGAAGCCGACCAGGCGTCGCATCCCCTACTGCCGGAAGCCAGAGCCGTGCGCAACAGCGTGCGCCTGGGAGGCGAGGGAGCGCCGCATCTGCTGGTAGTCAGCGGCTCGAACATGTCGGGCAAGAGCACCTTCCTGCGGACCTTGGGTGTGAATACGGTGCTGGCGCAGGCGGGCGCTACTGTGCGCGCCCGCCGATTTCGCATCTCGCGGCTGGCAATTGGCGCGTCGATTCGCGTTTCCGACTCGCTGCAGGGCGGGATCTCGCGCTTCTACGCCGAGATCCTGCGGCTGCGACAGATCCTGGACGAAACCAAGACCGGGCAGCCGGTGCTCTTCCTGATCGACGAGTTCCTGCACGGCACCAACTCCCACGACCGGCGGATCGGCGCCGGAGCGCTGGTCCACACGCTGGTGGAACGCGGCGCCATCGGCCTGATCACCACACACGACCTGGCGCTGGCCGACATCGCCGACGCCCTGGGCGACCGAGCCGCCAACGTCCACTTCGAAGATCACATCGAGGACGGCAAGATCATCTTCGACTACGTGATGCAGCCCGGAGTGGTGCGCAAGAGCAACGCCATCGAGCTGATGCGGTCGGTGGGCCTGGAGATATGAGCGTTGGGTAGGGCAGGCGCTTTCGCCTGCTGTGTTAGGGGAGTCGTGCAGAAACAGGAAATTCGGAAGTTGGCTCTGGACTGCGGTTTCGAACTCGCCGGAGTAACGCCTGCTTTGCCTCTTGCCGACACGGCGCTCTATCGCGAGTGGGTAGACCGCGGCTTCGCCGGCGAGATGCGCTACCTCGCCGACCGTCGTGCCGACGTCCGAACCGATCCGCGACAACTCCTGCCTTCGGCCCGTTCCATGATTTGCGTCGGCAAGCTGTACAACACTCCCTGGCCCTATTCGACGCGTTTCCAGGATCGCGAGCTGGCCTGGATCTCCCGCTATGCCTGGGGCTCCGACTATCACGACGCCCTACGACGCGGGTTGCAGCAGCTTCGCGAGCGTCTGCGCCAACGCCTCGGCATCGATTTCGAATCCAAAATCTGCGTGGACACGGTGCCCCTACTGGAACGCTCGTATGCCCGCCAAGCCGGTCTCGGGTGGATCGGCAAGAATACCTGCCTGATCCATCAAGGCAGTGGGTCCTGGTTCTTTCTGGGCGAATTGCTGGTGTCCTTCGAGATCGCCGCTGAGTCCGTGCCGCCGCCCGACCGCTGCGGTACCTGCCGCAGATGCATCGACGCCTGTCCCACAGCGGCGATCGTCCCGGCCGGAGGGGAACGCTGGACGGTGGATTCGCGCCTCTGCATCTCTTACTTCACCATCGAGTTGCGCGGGCCGGTTCCTCATGAGCATCGCTCCGGCACGGGCGAACACGTGTTCGGCTGCGACATCTGCCAGGACGTGTGCCCATGGAACCGGCGCGCGCCGGTCACGGAAGATCCGGCCTTCGGGCCCCGCCATTTCGCGCCCGACCTGGAGCAACTGGCGGGAATGAGTGAGGAGGAGTTCCGCGCGGCCTTCCGCGGCACGCCCGTAACCCGGGCTCGCTACTCAGGCTTTCTGCGCAACGTGGCTGTGGCGATGGGAAATGCAGGCCTCGAGAAGTTCCGCAGGCCGCTCGAAAAGCTGGCGGCGTCGGCCGATCCCGTGGTGGCAGAGCATGCAGGCTGGGCGCTCAACCAACTACCATAGAGGTGTGAAGCTCTGCATGCTGGTCCTCGTGGCGGCTGCTTCGGCTTGGGGTCAGCAGACGCTGGTCGAGTCGGGCTACGATCACTTCTACAATCTGGAATACGGCCCCAGCATCGCCGATTTCGAAAAGGCCATTGCGCAAAACCCGGATCTTCCCGATCTCCACAATCACTTGGCCCAAGCCATTGTCTTCCAGGAGATGTACCGCAACGGCGCTCTCGAAAGCGAGCTGGTTTCGGGCAATAATTCCTTCCTGCGCCGACCGAAGATGAACCCCGAGTCAGGCACCGAAAAGCGCTTTCTGGACGAGGTGGCGAAGGCAATGGACTTGGCCAACACAAACCTCAAGAAAAACCCGAATGATACAGGCGCAATGTATTCATTAGGCATATCTTACGGATTGCGATCAAACTACTATTGGATCGTGAAGAAGTCGTGGAGGGATTCCCTACGCGATGCCACGTCTGCCCGCCGCCTCCACAACCGCATTGTGGAATTGGAGCCGAATGACGTGGATGCACACCTGGTGCAGGGCCTTCACGACTACATTGTCGGTAGCCTGCCCTGGCACTATCGGATGTTCGGCTTCCTGGTGGGCATTCACGGCGACAAGGAACTGGGGATTAAGACCGTCCAGAACGTCGCGAAGAACGGGAAGGACAACAAGGTGGACGCCGAGATCTTTCTAGGCGTGCTCTACCGCCGCGAAAACCAACCCAAACTGGCGATTCCCCTGGTGCAGGACCTGATCCGCCGCTTTCCGCGCAATTATCTGCTGCGAATGGAATTATCGCAGGCCTACAGTATGGCCAACGATAAACCCCATGCGCTCGAAGCAGTAGAGGAAATTGCGGCGCTCAAGACTCGCCACGCCCCCGGCTACGACCGCGTGCCGTGGGAAAAGATCTACTTTCAACAGGGCACTATTCAATTCTGGTACCGCGAGCTCGATGCCGCCCTCGACAACATGAAAAAGGTGGCTACCGCCTCGCAAGACGTTGATTTAAATACGGGTGTCTATGCATGGCTGCGGATGGGACAGATCTACGACATGACCCAGCGGCGGTCCCAGGCAGTCGACGCCTATAAGAAAGCCATCGCCTACGCGCCCGAGGCTGAAGCGGCCCAGGACGCGAAGAAATACCTCACCACGCCCTACAAACGGATGTAAGGAGAGTGGTTGCAGGTGGCAAAAACCACCGCCGCTACTGTGCTACCTCGCCAATCGTCAGCTTGACGGGTTGCTCGATGTATTTGGCGTCCTTCCCAGTGGTGAGCACCATTAAGGTAAGCCGTCCCGAAGCCTTTTCCGGGATCTTGAACTTCAAAGAAGTGGCACTCTGCTCCGAAACAACCACCAGAATGTCGTTCTTGCCATCCGTAAGATACACCTTGGATACGGCGTCTTTGGCCAGGTTTTCTCCCGTGACGACGATCACGTCGCCCACTTTGCCGTTCAGGGGATCGACCGACGTCATCCGGGGCATGGCCTGCTGCGCGGAGGCCGCAAAGCTCGCCGCTACGAGGAGCGAAACTACAAAAGACAGTTTCATCTGATTATCCGGTCCTTCGACTCAATGCTATGTCTATTGCGTCTGAAACACAAGGGTTGTGTTGAGAAATACTACTTGAGCCTAAATTGGGCGTTCGCAAGCACATGCCCCGCGAAAGTGGAGGTATGATGCTAGCATGGCCGCTGTCGCGCAGGCCCCTGTTCTGCTCTCCCAGCGCGAACCGGGGTGGATCTACAAGGCTTCCTGGGACTTGCCGCTCCTCATTTTTAGCGCCTTCTTAGTTCCTTTGCCCTTCCTGGCCGCTTGGGCTGCCCAAGCTTCCGGGTGGCTAAAACCGCAACAGTCGGTGGACGCTGTCAATATCGCGGTGGCCGCACTGGTGGGAGGTCCCCACCTGTTCTCCACCGTGACGTACTCCCTTTTGGACAGCGGCTTCCGGTCGCGCTACCCGCGTTATGCCGCGCTCGCCCTGCTGCTGCCGGTGGGAGTGGTCTGGCTGGGCGTTTATCACTACACGTTCCTGATCACGTTCTTCTTTTCGTGGGCGTCCCTGCACGTGCTGCATCAGATCATCTACCTGACGGATTGTTATCGGGAGAGGACCCACACACGGGAGCCGCTGTGGTCGAAGCTGGTGGATTATGGCCTGATCCTGACGGGGCTCTACCCGATCGGAATCTACAAGCTGTCGCTGCGGCAGTTTTACGTGGGCGGCGTCGTGCTGCCGTATCCAGACTGGTTGCGAGCCCTGCCGCTGCCTCAGATCGCGGGCGTGATTTTCGCCTTATTTCTGGTGGCGTGGCTGGGCAAGACGGCGCTGGAATTCCAAGTGGGCGCCATCAGCGTGCCCAAAACTCTGCTGATCGCGATCACCACCCTGGTGTCGTTCTTTCTGCCGATGGGATCGAACC
The DNA here is from genome assembly GCA_963815475.1 of uncultured Solibacteraceae bacterium. Classification (GTDB taxonomy): domain Bacteria; phylum Acidobacteriota; class Terriglobia; order Bryobacterales; family Bryobacteraceae; genus Sulfopaludibacter. The sequence goes on from CAWFHD010000003.1 coordinate 8,408,805, forward strand.
TGGATGTGCTTTTCCAGGGCTACAACACCTGGCATTCGTTTCAATACCTGTTCCTGCTGTGGCTGATCAACCGCCTGCGCGAACAGCGCGGCGAACTGGAAGACGGGGTGGTCCGCCGTCTGGTACAACGAGGCAGCATGAAAGCCTACTATGCCTGCTTCGTCGCCGCCACCGCCTGTCTGGTGCTGCTGACCGTAGCAGTGCGCGCAGTTACCCCTCTGAAAGCCGACCAGAGCTACTTCGTCGTAGTGCTCAGCGTCCTACTGGTGCATTACTACTTCGATCACTTCCTGTTTTCCCAGCCCGAAATGATCGCGTAGCTTCCCCTCTTGTGTGAACCCGTGTGAATCCGTGGCTAAAACATATTCAGCCATGGATGGACACGGATCCACACGGATAAGAAACAGATGCCAGAACGTGATCGCCTAGTGACGGCCGTGACCTTCGTCGTTACCGTTGCCATTATTGTTGTTATTATTCTGGTTGTTATTTCCGGCGTTCAGCGCATTCACGGCGATGAAAAGAGGACTAGTTACTGGGCCGGTAGTTAACTGGGTTGCCTGAACGATGACAGCGGGCGCGATGCAGGGCGAAGGCGCCGTAATGACACCTTGCATGTTCGCATTACCGGAGGCCGAGAGCAGCGCAGAAGCTGTGCTGCTGGCCACCACGTCACCGCAGATCAGGCTCGCGGCCACCATCGTTACCGGTCCGACGGTATTGGCCGCAGTGCCCGACGCGATCAGAAGGCCCTGTACTTCGACCTGAAACTGCCCGTTCCCATTGACATTGAATTCGCTGTTCGACACCATCCACGGCGCGCCACCGCTCGGGATGCCGGCGACGTGTTGACCGGGAGTCGAGCCGATCAACTGCCCCTGCAGATTCCCGTTGCCGTTGTTATTGTTATTGTTATTGTTACCGTTGTTATTGTTTCCATTGTTTCTGCCACCATCATCGGCCCACCCACTAAGTGCGAGTACCCCGGCACAGATAAGATACGCAAAAACTCGTTTCATTCGTAAAACTCCTTCCTACGTAGTGTGTTGCCTGCAAGCCGGTATTTACCGGCTTTTCGAGTGTAGGTCAGGAGCCCGTTCTCAGTTGCAAACATAGCGGCCCGCATGTATTCCATAACACCCCGCTGCCGTGCTCAATAGAATTCCCAAATGTAACCAACGTAGCAGTAGGCTCGCGGCCCGCACTTGAGGGAGGTAGGGTGCTGCCTGATCTACTCCAATTCGCGCACGCCGCGGCCGCGGGTTCCTGCCCGTGGTCGTGAACAACCAAGCGGTGGCGGCGAATCGCCCCAACTGCGCAAGCGACCAGCGCGGAGGAGGCGCGGCCTGGTCTTCGACCAACCAACTGCAAGGACCAAAGTTCGTTGCGACGTTGAAGGCTGCGCCACGAATCATCACCCAAATCGTGCACTCAGTACGCTGAAACAACCGCGTGCAAACAAATGAAAGTCGAGTCTCGCGACTCGTACTCCACCTCACACTCAGTATCTAGACCTGACGTCACGTGACCCTGCGTCTTGATCATTTGTATATTTATTATCAGTTGCTCTCGCGAGCCTTGACGCCGAGGTTGTCCAAGGATAAGAGCTGGTATATACTCGCCATCAATTGAACCCATGTCAGTAATTACCGGTTCTAACTGCCCGCTAAGAAGTGATCGAACTCAGAGGAGGATACGGTTGTGACACTTCGTTCTTTCTGCGCGCTTCTGTCTGCTGCGGGGTTTCTTCTGTTACCTAAACCTGCCACCGGGGCGCCGTTATCGGTTTGCAATTCCGCCTTCACGGTATGTGGCATCCCCGAGAACGTTCTCGTCCAGTTTCCTGGCCTCGCAATCTCGGGTGACGTCGTCATTACCGAGCCGGTCACTGGAGTCGTTAGCGATGTCTTTCGCATCTTCAACGACGTCATTAATACGGGAGCTGGAACGGGTCTCGGACTCACCGGCTTTCTCTTTAGCTCAGACGACACGACTCTGCCCGCCCCCTCTACTTACAGCGCGAATGTGCAATTCATAACCGAGAGCCCCTCGGGAGTCACCACCTATGTGAATAACGGAACCACCTATCTTCTGGGAGTGCCGGAACCTTCCACTTTCCAATTGATTGGCCTCGCCATCGCTGTGGCCATGCTAACCTGGCGTCTCCAAAAGACAGGCCTAAAACGTCATCGGTCGGCCGGAATGAGAAGCCGCATCAAAGCCATTGTGGCCCTCGGTGCCCTTTTGTGTGCCGTGGCGTTCGCGCAGGACGACGTTCCAACTATCGATCCAGTGCCGTCTTCATCGGGGACTTACCGCAACATGGCCGGCGCCGGGCCCGCCCAAATCATAGGCGATGCAACTAACGCCGCCGGGCTGGTATTCTCCACGGCTAATTACAATTCACTCGGGACGGCCCTCCAGCTTCCCGTCAATATTATCGGCGCCAATCCCGCTAACGGCGCAGCCACCACCACAATACCTACCGTCCTGGTGCCCATCAAGGTCGTCTACCAGACGGCTGGGGGCCTGTTTCTGGATGCCACGAACATCGTACCCGCGGTGCAGAACTCGCCCTTGTTTCTGACCGCCGACTACACAGTGGGCGGCACGGCTTTGGGTGTCACGCAATTCGGCGATGCCCTCCAGCGCGCACAGTTCTGGAACCTGCCAGGCTTCTCCCAGAACTATCACGTTTTGCTGGGAACACCGATGGTGGCGCCGACGGTGACCGTCACAGTCACATCATCCACTCAAGGGAACCTGTACCGTCTAAGCAACGGGTCCCTCCTGGGTGTAGTTACCAGCGGTTTCTTTGACAGCCAGTTGAATGCCCTGCTTGCCAACTACACGTCCGACACCCTGCCTATTTTTCTGACGGATAATGTGTTTGAGGGATCCAACGGCACGATCAACACATGTTGTATTCTCGGCTACCACAGTTCACAGGGCCCGCCGGCGGCTACCGCGAAAACATGGATTTATGCCGGCTACACAGAGCCAGGCACTTTCCGCGGTGATGTCATCCTTGACGTGCAGTCTTTGAGTCACGAAGTATCCGAGTGGTTGAATGATCCATTTGTCGGCGCCTTCCAGTTTGGCTTCCTGAATTTCATCCCGCCAGCCATTCTACCCGGGCAAGGAGGAGCGTGTATCACAAACTTCGAAACTGGAGACCCGCTTGAGTCTCCGCCAGTCACATTTACTCAAATGACAAATGGAACCACTTATCACCTCCAGGACGAGGTATTTTTGACGTGGTATTTACATACGTCTCCGTCGTTCTCCGTGAATGGCTGGTATTCGCTCCAAAACACCTTTAAGACATTTTCGACACTCTGCGGACCCGGTTGAGGGTCAATCCCAGTTGCGTCGCCTGGAAGCTGTGCTCGACCACTAAAGCCGTTTCGATGCAGGGCTGTGCGTGCGCCGGCTCATCGCACGAGCTGGAGTCATCCGCGCGGACAGGCAGTCCACCTCCGATCGGAACGTGCCACTTCACTGAGAAGAACAGGATGTAAAATTCGGCCGAAGTTTGTGACGCGCAGCCAAGGCGGAAAGATCGGCGCTGTCGAGGCATCGCGGTCCATCCAGGCACAGAAAATACATGATCGAAAATGCGCTCGTGCTGTGCCGTAATCCGAGTAAGTGGCCGATTTCATGCACCGCCGTCGCGAAAAGTTCGGACGCCGGGAGCGTCATGCCTGGATTGAACGCGATGCTGCCCTGAAACGATGGCGCGGAAGGAAACTGCGCGCGAGCGGATTGCATGGATTCAAAAAGCCCGGTATCGCCATCGAAAACCTGAACGGCGCACTTGCGACTATTCTCGCTCTGCCACTCCATATCCAGCACCCCGGCCCAGAAGTTCATGGCACGCGCGAATGCCACAGCCACTTCGGGGTTCCAGGTAGCGAAGCGGACGCCAAGGCTCATGTGCCCGGACTTGAGCAATTCTCCGTATCCATCGCACGGGTCGTAATGCCCGGTCCATTGCCCCGGGCGTTCGGCGGCGCCCAACCCGAAGGCAAGCGTCAGGCACAGGATTGCCGCGCGGGTGGACATACTAACTGGATGCGGCGTTCAGCATGCCTGCAACAAAAAATTATGCCGGGGCCCGCAACGATTCTTCTCAGCATGTGGAATACTCCCAACAATACATCTCATAACAAACAGGAAGCATCATACCTAACGAGGGAGAGTGGCCTCGCCGAATGCATTGCTGCCGGAATAGAGGAGCCTAAACGAAACAGAGGAGCCTAATAGGAGGCCCAATGAAAGCCTTAAAAACACTCATACTTCTTGTGACGGCGCTAGCCGTCACCACTACGATGGCGCCGCGAGCGTCATCGCAAACACCACCGCCGGCGCAGCAACCGCCGCCAGCGCAGCAGACTCCACCGCCTCCGCCGCCACCGCCACCAGCCGAGGAGGAACACAACAGCCACCCGGTGGCGAAAGGCGCGGCAGCCGGCGCTGCATTTGGAGCCGCTGCGGGAGCTACTGGCGGGAACAAGACGACCGTCGTACACACCACTGGCAGTGCGAATCGCTCGGCAGTGCGAATCACCAGGCCAAACCTCAAAAAACCGGTAAGTCCGGTAAGTCCAGAAGGTAAGGCCTGCTAGATCAAGAAACGGGCGCGCGCGCCAGTCGGCAGCGGAACGCGCGTCCGCCTCATATCTCTGGCAAGTAGGCCTGATACGCTCCTCCCGCCCTACCGCCGTAAATGACTGTGCTTCCTCCCGTACGCGAAATAGATCACTTGCCCGATGGCCAGCCACACGATCAGCCTCAGCCAGTTCGACCCCCCTAGCGAGTACATCAGCGCAAAGTTCACCACGATCCCCAGGATCGGCACCAGCGGCACCCACGGAGTCTTAAATGGACGATCCTGCCCGGGATCGCGCACCCGCATCACCCACACCCCGGCGCACACAATCACAAACGCGAACAGTGTCCCGATGCTGGTCATGTGCCCCACCACGCTCAGCGGCAGGAACGCCGAGAACGGCGCCACGAAAAAGAAGAACAGCAGGTTCGACCGCCACGGCGTCTGCAGCTTCGGATGGATCTCCGAGAAGACTTTGGGCACCAGGCCGTCGCGCGACATCGAGTAGAACACGCGCGACTGCCCCATCAGCATCACCAGAATCACCGATGTATACCCGCAGATGATGCCGAACTTCACCAGGTTGTTCATCCACACATACGGCGTCTTGTCGATCGCCAGAGCCACCGGCGCAGCTACGCCCAGCTTCGAATAGGGCACCATTCCGGTCAGCACCAGCGCGAACAGAATGTACAGCACCGTGCAAACAACCAGCGAGCCGATGATCCCGATCGGCATGTCCCTCTGCGGATTCTTGCATTCCTGCGCGGCCGTCGACACCGCGTCGAAGCCGATATACGCGAAGAAGATAGTCCCCGCCCCCATCATCAGTCCGCTGAAACCGAACGAGCCGAACTGGCCCGTATTGGCCGGCACGAAGGGATGATAATTCGCCGGGTTGATGTACGACCAGCCGATCCCGATAAACACCAGCACCACCGCCAGTTTGATCACCACGATCACCGCATTGGTGCGCGCCGATTCCTTGATGCCGATCATCAGCAGCACCGACACCAGGAAAACCACGATCACCGCCGGAATGTTGGCGTACCCCTGCACCATCGTGCCGCCCGGCAGTTCCACAGCTTCGAACGGGCCGGCGATCCATTGCGCCGGCAGGTTGATGCCGAACGTGTGCAGCAGCGACACCACGTACGCCGACCAACTGATCGACACCGTGGCCGATCCGATGGCGTACTCGATCACCAGGTCCCATCCGATAATCCACGCGATCCATTCCCCCAGCGTGGCGTACGCGTAGGTGTAGGCGCTGCCCGCCACCGGGATCATGCAGGAGAATTCGCTGTAGCAGAGACCCGCAAAAGCACAACCGATGGCGGCGATCACCATCGAGAGTGCGACTGCGGGCCCGGAATTCTGGGCCGCCGCCACGCCCGTCAGCGAAAACAGTCCGGCCCCGATGATGGCTCCGATTCCCAGCGCGACCAACTGCCCCGCCCCCAGCGTGCGCTTCAATTGATGCGGGCCGCTCGCCGATTCGGCGAGAATGTGTTTGACCGACTTCGTCGCAAACAGGCTCATGTCCATACATCGTTTGGGACTAGCCAAATCTCACACCTGCGAAATATTTTTTTTGCGGGCGGGCGAGCGTTACAATAATCGCCTATGCTTCCGGTGCGCGAGGAAGACAGCGGTGAAAAGCAGTACCACGCCGACCTTGCGCTGGTGCGCAGAAGGATTCTGGGCTTCGTGGTGCGCCGGCTGGTGCCCCACCATGCCGATCTGGCCGACGCCGAGGACATCGCGCAGAGCTGCGTGATCGTGCTCCTGGAGCAGTATCCGCAGAAGCGCGACCTGGGCGAGATGGCCGCGATCGCCGTGGGCACGGCGCGCCACAAGATCGCGCAATTCCGCCGCGACCGCGAGAAGATGCACGACGTCGCAGACGCTGCCGCCCACACTGGTGAGAGGCTCTTCGAACACACGGCAGCGCGCGAATCGATGGACCGCCTGCTGCAAGCCATGCTGAAGCTCCCGGTCCGATGCCGCGAACTGCTGCGCCTCAAATTGATTGAGCAGCGCGACTACGCCGAGATCCGCATGATCCTCGGCATCTCCGGCAATATTTATGAAATGACCAAGCGATGCCACAAGGCGCTGCTTCGCATGGCAGGTGGGACCGTCCCATGAGCTCACTCGACAATTTCGACCCGGACGCCCTCCTGCTCGGCTACAGCGCCGGCGAGCTCACCGCGGAAGAGGAGGGCGCTCTCTTCCAGGCAGCCGCCAACGACCAGGATCTGTTCGACCTGCTGATGGATGCCGACGCGCTCCGCCACGCGCTCGCCGTTCCCGAGGAGCGGCAGCGGGCGCGCGCGGTCCTGGCCGCTTGGGGGCGGCAGAGCAACGACGACAGCGCGCAAGTCGAGCCGCCCATCGCACGGCCGTACGCAGCACTGCGCCAGTCCCCACACCGTCCCCCTGCCTTGCTGAAGGATCTCGGGCGCTCCGTCGTTTCGACTGTCGCCACGACGCTCTCGCTGCGAATTTGCTACGCCTTCATCACGGCGATCGGCGCATCGTTCGTCGCAGTCAATGGCCCGTTCACGCAGGCGTTGCCGGGAGTGCCGCCGGTGCCGTTCATCCTGCACCTCGTCCATGCCGCCATCGCCGGGCTGCTACTGGCCGTCCAGTTCACGCCGTTCTTCCAGCCGCGCGCCATCGATGGCGCAAACCATCCCATCGCGCGCAAATGCCTGGCTCAGTTTGTTACTGGGTGGCGGTGGGCGTGGGCCGCATGGCTGGCGCTGTACGCTTGGCTGCTCCTCTACTCCGTCACCGGCGGAAATCCTTACCCCATGGCGGACATCTTGAACTGCCTCACGTCGTTCCCGCTGTTCTGGTGCTTCCTGGTGCTCGATAAGCCCAGCGTCGCGGTGCCCGGCAATCCCGACCGGAACGCGGCATTTCGCAAGGCCGTCGGCACCGTGTGGGGGATCGGTGCTGGCGTGGCCGTGCTGGCCTATGCCGGTCGACTCCATCTCTGGGGGCTGAACGAATTCGGCCTGGTATTTATGGGGATCTACGACGGGCTCGCCATCGCCTTTCTGGTCGGCCGGTTCGACAGCCACTGGATGAAGGTGCCGCGATGGATGCTGGCCCCGCTGTACGGCTATGCCTTGATCCAGATGATCTACGTATTCTTCTTCAAGCTGCCTCCGGAGTGGCAGGTGTACACCTATCTGGTCGCATTACTGTTCAAGGTCTGTCTGTTCCTGGTAGTAACTCACTTACTCCATGCCGGGAATCTGAGCCAGTATCTGGAAGCCGCGGAAGACGGTAAGTTAGGGCCTCAGAACTAACTAAGTGTGCCCGTGTATCCGAGCCGCGACCGTAAGGGAGTCGGTTGCACGATCTCTACCCGTGCATTGTTACCTTGGTGTAAACCACTTCAAACCCCATCCGTTCGTAATTCCTCTGCGATGTGCTGCCCGGTAGCGTCGATGCTGTAGCCAGATCGCAGCCCTGCGCCAGCGCCTCATTCAACCGCGCCGCAATCAGTTCCCGATGCAGTCCAATCCGCCGGAATCGCGGGATGACGCTGTCGGCGAACATCGTCGCCAGCCCTCCGCGAACCGCCGCCGCCGCGCCGCCCGCCGGCTCGCCATTTTCCGCGCTGCCCAGATAACACATGGCGCCAGGCATCGCGAAGATCGCGCGCCCCACGTTCAACTCCACCGTGGTCAGTTCGCCCTGCTCGAAGAACCCCTGCCCCACCGTGTAACTCCATAGGTCGCTCTCCACCGCCGTGGCGCGCCGCACCCGCGGCGTCAACACTACCTCGCTCCCGGCCAGCCGCTTCACCAGCACATTGTTAAACTCGCTGGGCCGGTAGCCGCGCTCCGCCAACGCCGCCAGCAACCCGGGGTCGGCCAGTGGACACAGATCGATCGACACCCTGGCGCCGCGAGTGCGAAAGAATCGTTCCACCTCCTCCAACTCGCCTCGGCTCACCGGTCCATTCAACCCCAAACCGACTGCCTGAGTCAGTGGAGACTCGGCGCCCACGAAGATGGCGCATCCGCCGGCCACCTCCAGCACCGCCGCCGCGCCGCCCTCGGCGCCGGTAGAACAGCCTCGCGCATTGGCGGCTTCCGCGGCCTCCAGCCGCCGGGCCAGCAGCGCATCGGCAAAGAGCATCGAAACCAGTATGCCGCATGGAGGATCATATAGGTATGGCCACCGAAAGTGTGCAGATTCCCGTGCTCGGCATGACGTGCTTCAACTGCGCCCGCAGCGTCGAGAAAACCCTGGCGTCCGTTCCGGGAGTCACCAAGGTCAGCGTCGACCTGAAAACCGCAACGGCCCAAGTGGAGTACGATACCGGTCTGGTCACGCAGCCAGTGCTGGAGAATGCCGTCCGCGACCTTGGGTACGAAGTCCCGGCATGACCTCGCGCATCGATCTGCCGGTCACCGGCATGACTTGCGCCGCCTGTGCCCGCGCCATCGAGCGCACGCTCAGCAAGACACCGGGCGTTGAGCGCGCCGCCGTCAACCTGGCCACGGCCACCGCCACCGTGGAGTATCAGCCCGCGCAGGCACAGGTGGCCGATTTCGTCGGCGCCATCGAGGGGCTCGGGTACGGCGTTCCTAAATCCGCGCCTCCCACCGATGAGCCGTCGCCATACCGCACCCGCTTTGCCGTGGCCGCGGTGGGCGCCGCCGCCGTCATGGTGCTCGGCATGCTTGAACTGGCCCCGTGGGTGCAACTCGCCCTCACTCTGCCCGTGATCTTCTATTCCGGCGCTCCCTTCTACCAGGCCGCCTTCACCGCGCTGCGCCATCGTACGGCCAACATGAACACCCTCATCGCCCTCGGCACGGGCGTGGCGTTCCTGTATTCGATCTACGAAACTGTGCGCGGAGGCACGCAAGTTTATTACGAGGCCGCGGCGGTGATCGTCGCGTTAGTGCTGCTGGGCAGAATCATCGAGGCCCGCGCCCGCGGTCGCGCCTCTCAGGCCATCCGCAAACTCATGGACCTGCAGCCGCTCACCGCGCGAGTGCTCCGCGAAGGCGTGGAGATCGAAACGGCCGTGGAAGACGTAGCCATCGGCGACACCGTGGTGCTCCGGCCGGGCGAGCGCGTTCCCGTGGATGGCGCCGTGCTCTCGGGCGAATCGGCCGTGGACGAATCGCTGCTCACGGGCGAAAGTATGCCGGTCGAAAAAGGTCGCGGCGCGCCGGTCTTTGCCGGTACCATCAATCGCTCGGGCGCATTCCAGTATCGTGCCACCAAGATCGGCCGCGGCACCATGCTGCAGCAGATGATCGAGTTAGTGAAGCAGGCGCAAGGCTCGCGTGCACCGGTAGCGCGCCTGGCCGACGTGGTCAGTGGCTGGTTCACCCTGGGCGTCCTCCTGGCGGCGCTGGTCACGTTCGCCGCGTGGCTCTTCTTCGCGCCCTTTGCGACCGCCATGGTGAATGCCGTGGCGGTGCTGATCATAGCCTGCCCCTGCGCCCTGGGTCTCGCCACCCCCACCGCCATCATGGTGGGAACCGGAAGGGGCGCCGAGCGCGGCATCCTCATCAAGGGCGGCGAAGCGCTCGAAATGGCGGAGCGCATCGACACCGTGGTGCTGGATAAAACAGGCACCGTCACGCGCGGCCAACCCAAAGTGACGCGCGTCACCACCGCCCCCGGATTCCGCGAGGACGATCTCCTGCGCCTGGCGGCCTCCGCCGAACGCTACTCCGAGCATCCGTTGGGTAAGGCGATTGTGGAGGCGGCCGCCGCGCGCGGCATCGCCCTCGAACACGCTTCCGATTTTCGCGCCACCGCGGGACACGGCGTCCGCGCACGCGTCGACGGCCGCCAATTGGACATCGGACGGCCCGGCGTGCAGGTGAGCGTCGATGGCGCGTGGGCGGGAGAGATCGAAATCGCCGACACCATCAAGCCGGAGGCGGCGGAAGCGGTCCAGCGCCTTCACGCCCTCGGGCTCGACGTGTGGATGATCACGGGCGACCAGCAGGCGACCGCCGACGCCGTGGCTCGCGATGCCGGAATCCACCACGTAATGGCCGGTGTCCTGCCCGAAGGCAAGGTGGCCGAAATCAAAAGGCTGCAAGCTGCCGGTAAGCGCGTGGCCATGGCCGGCGACGGTGTCAACGATGCGCCGGCGCTGGCGCAATCGGACCTCGGAGTCGCGATGGGCTCGGGAACCGATGTCGCCATGGAGGCGGGCGACGTCACCTTGATGCGCGACGACCTGCGCGGCGTGCCCGAAGCCATCGAGCTCTCGCGGCGCACCATGCGGATCATCCGGCAGAATCTCTTCTGGGCCTTCGCTTACAACACCGTGGGCATACCGATTGCCGCGCTCGGGCTGCTCTCGCCCATGCTGGCGTCGGCGGCCATGGCGCTCTCCAGCATAACTGTGGTTACTAACAGCCTGCGTGTGCGCCGCGGCGCATCTCAGTAACACAATTACAACCTCAAATAAAGGCCTGCAAGTACTAGGATAGGGCTGGTATGGTAATCCCCCTCATAATAGTTACAGGTATTAATACTTTATACTTTGCAATTCTCATATTTATTGTTACGCTCAAAATACATTCAAAAAGCAGAAAAACCCGACGAACATCGGGTGGTCTCGCCCCAGCAGGTTCCGCGGTAAGGAACAACAGAGGTGTGCGTTGAATTGTAAAGGGAATTCCTATGTCGATAGTCCTGCGGATGCTCCCGCCTCTGCCAACTGGCGAGCGTCCCTCGTCGGAGCCAGTCCTTCACTCGAAGCCGTGGCCAGTGTGGTCGAACTGGTCGCGCCGCGCCGCTGCACAGTCCTGATCAGCGGCGAAACCGGAACCGGAAAAGAAGTGGCCGCCCGCGCCATCCACATGGCCAGTGACCGCTCTTTGTATCCGATGATCGCCGTCAATTGCAGCGCCATTCCCGAGAATTTGATCGAAGCGGAGTTGTTCGGCCACACCCGCGGAGCCTTTACGGGCGCAGCCAACGCCCGGGTGGGCCGCTTTGAGCAGGCCAACAACAGCACCATATTCCTCGACGAAATCGGCGACTTGCCGCTGGAGGTACAGCCGAAACTGTTGCGGGTCCTGCAGGAGCGTGAGTTGCAGCGCTTGGGCTCTTCCGAAACTGTCCTCCTGAATGTCCGCGTCATCGCCGCCACCAATCGCGACCTCCGCCAATTGGTGAAACAGGGTAGATTCCGCGAAGACCTGTATTACCGCTTAAACGTGGTCGGAATTCAGATGCCCCCGCTGCGCAAGCGAATGGAAGACATTCCACTGCTGGTGCGGCATTTCGTCGAGCGCGCTTGCCGCCTGGAAGGCATCCCAGTCAAAACCGTAACCGACGAAACGATGGCTCAGTTGCAGAATCACTCCTGGCCGGGCAACATTCGCGAACTCGAGAACATGGTGGAGCGCGCTGTAGTGATGTCGGGCCTGGATCCCGAATTGAGCTTCGAGCAGTCCAGTATGGCGGCGACCCCGCAGCGCGTGAACCCTGAGGAGTTGACCTGCATCGTCCCCGAAAACGGCCTCGACTTTGCCGCGACGGTTGCGACCTTCGAAGGAGCTCTTGTGGACCAGGCCTTGCAAAAGGCCGGCGGAAACAAGACTATGGCCGCGGGCCTGCTACACATGAAGCGCACCACCCTGGTTTCCAAGATCCACTCACTGGAAGCCTACCGCCTTGCGGGAAATGCCGGTTCCTTTCCCTCGGGGATCACCCAAAACCGGCCATAGAGGATCACTTCAAAACCGGCCAACGATAACCATCATTCAGGACGTTGATTTTGACGCGAGGGCGGCTACCCTCGGTCGATGTGAGCAATGTCTTGAACGAGGAAAAGAAGCAGCAAGTCATAGCATTAGGGCGGCTCGGTTGGTCCCTGCGCAAGATTCAGAAGACCACCGGTGTCCGTCGAGAAACCGCCGCTGATTATCTACGAGCGGCAGGCATAGGTCTGCGTCCATCTGGTGGTTGGGGACGGAGTGCGCCGGCAAAACCGGCCAACGAAGTGATCCCCGACCCCCAGCCGGCAAAACCGGCCAATCGCGCCGAACTGACCCCCGATTCTAACGCTGTATTGGCGTCCCAGCCGGCGGCCACAGCCAACGTATCCGCCGGCCGTAGTGCCTGCGAGCCATACCGGGAAAGCATCGAATTGGAACTCTTGAAGGGCCGCAACGCCAAAGGCATCTGGCAGGACCTGGTGGATCGTAGCGGCTTCGCCGGTGGCTATCAAAGTGTCAAGCGGTTCATCGTTGGTCTCCGTGGCAAGTCGTCGCCGGAAGCCTGCGCAGTGATCGAAACTGCACCCGGGGAAGAATGCCAGGTGGATTACGGATCGGGCCCCATGGTGCGCGACTCCGGCAGCGGCAAATATCGCCGTACCCGCCTGTTTGTACTGACGCTGGGTTACAGCCGCAAAGCGGTGCGGCTGCTGGTATTCGGTTCCAGTTCCCAGATCTGGGCGGAGTTGCACGAGAAAGCTTTTCGCCGATTGGGGGGCGTCACCAAGGTGGTGGTACTGGATAACCTCAAAGAGGGCGTCCTGACCCCCGACATCTACGATCCCACGCTCAATCCCCTGTACCGCGACGTGCTGTCCCACTACGGCTCGGTAGCTCTGGCCTGCCGCGTGCGCGATCCGGATCGCAAGGGGAAGGTCGAGTCAGGTGTCGGCCATGCGAAGAAAACGCCCCTCAAGGGACAGCGCTTCGAAAGCCTGGACGAAGCTCAGGCCTACCTGGATCACTGGGAGGAACGCTGGGCCGACACCCGCATTCACGGCACTACCAAACGGCAAGTGGCGGCCATGTTCGGCGAAGAAAAACCCCTCTTGCTTCCCTTGCCGCTCGAACCTTTCCGCTACTACCAATATGGCAAGCGCAAGGTCAATCTGGATGGCTGCGTGGAAGTGGATGCGGCCTACTACAGCGCGCCGCCAGGGTGGATCGGACAGGAGGTTCCGGTGCAATGGGATCACCACTACGTCCGGCTGCTGCACCCGCAGACCGGGGAGCTGTTGCGGGAACACCTGCCGCAGCTGCGGGGCAAGCATCGGATCAAGGACGAGGACCGCCCCAAACACACACCGCCGGGGACGCAACAGCTACTGCTGCGCGCCGGCCGCGCCGGTCAGCAGATTGGCGTTGTGTGCCGCAAGATGTACGAGGAAGAAGGACAAGTCGCCGTGCGCCGCATTCAGGGTATGGTGGCGATGGCCAAGAAGCATGGCTCGGCGATGGTGGAAGATGCCTGCGCCGTGGCCCTGGAGGCCGGCGCTTCCAACTACTACCGTTTTGTGCGCCGCTATCTGGAACGGGGTCCGCAACTGCCGCTGAGCCTGCGCCAAGTGGATCCGCTCATCCGCGAACTCACCGAATACCGCGATTTCATCCAAAGCAAAACCCAGGAGAACCAACCATGAACCTGATTGAATTACAACGGGCTTTACGACAACTCCGGCTCGGCGGCACAGCCGCCGTGCTGGAAACCAGACTGCGCCAAGCACAGGCCGAAGCCATGGCGCCGATCGATCTGATCTCGTGTCTGGTGAGTGACGAGCTTACCCGCCGCAGCGAGAGACTCTTGGATCGCCGGCGCAAACAGGCCGCCTTCCGCGATCCGCACAAGACTCTGGACAACTTCGACTTCACTTTCAACCCGAAGATGAATCGCAGTCTGGTGTTTGACCTCGCCACCTGTGCTTTCATCGGCAAGCGGGAAGATGCACTTTTCCTGGGCCCAGGTGGGACGGGAAAGAGTCACTTGGGCCAAGCCATCGGGCAAGCCGCTATCCAACAGAACTATCGCGTGATGTACCGGGAAACCCATGTGCTGCTGGACAATCTGGCGGAGGCGATAGTTGAGGGTACGCGCAAGCAGTTCATGGAATCGGTGGCCAGCGTGCCGCTGCTCATCATCGACGATTTCGGCATGCGCAAACTGCCGCATACCGCCGCCGAGGACCTGCTGGAAATCATCATGCGGCGTTACGAGCGGGCGAGCACGCTGCTGACATCGAACAGACCCGTGGAAGACTGGGGAAAACTGCTGGGCGATGCGGCCGCGGTCACCGCCATGCTGGACCGCCTGCTGCATCACGGGCATGTGCTCAAGTGCGGCCCGCGGAGTTGGCGCACCAAGCTGGCGACAACTACAGCGGCGGAAAGCCAGTGATCACCCACGAAGAAAAACGGGCAATAGGGAAGGAAAAGGTGTTTTCTGATGATGAATCAGGATAGCGAACTCGACGCTTTCAAACGGGAGATCGACTTACGCGAATTTGCCGTGAGCCTTGGCTATGAGATCGACCGGCGCGAGAGCTGGCGCGGAAGCACGGTGCTGCGGCGCGGCGCCGACAAGATCGTCGTCAAGCGCAATGGCAATGGCCATTATGTCTTCTTTTCGGTGAGAGATGATCGGGACAACGGCACCGTCGTCGATCTTCTGCAAAGGCGCCAGAATCTGAGCCTCGGTGCGGTGCGTCAGATCCTGCGGCCATGGATCGACCGGCCTGCGATCTTCTCGCAGTTTCCCAAACTGGAGCCGGCCGGACCGGATCGGATGCGTGTCGAAGTCGCGTACCGGCGCATGGCAGACGCACAGCGGTTTCCGTACCTGGAACATGAGCGCTGTGTGCCTGCGGCAGTGTTGTTATCGCCGCGGTTTGCGGGCCGCATGCGGATCGACTCCCGCGGCAACACGGTATTTCCACATTTCGATGCCGCGGGGTTGTGCGGATACGAGATCAAGAATTGTGGATTCACCGGCTTTGCCGCTGGGGGCCAAAAGGGTTTGTGGTTGTCGCATACCCAGCCGGCCGACCGGCGCATGGTCTTCAGTGAGAGTGCCGTTGACGCGCTCTCCTATGCCGCGCTGTTTCCGGATGCGGAGGACCAGACCCGCTATGCCAGCCTGGGCGGCAGACCAACTTCGCGGCAAACGGCACTGGTCCAAGCCACCATCGCCAGGCTGACGGCAGGAGCCGAAATCCTGGCCGCATTCGACGCCGATGATGCGGGATGCCACTTGGTGGAGGTGATTCGCGAGGCTGCGGCGAGCGTCGCCCGCAGAACGGGAAGAAGTGACTTGATTTTCAAAGCTCACCTCCCGACGCAGCAAGGAAAGGACTGGAATATGGTCCTGCAGAACGTCGGGCTGGTCCGACAGCCGGGGTCTCAGGGCTGACGATGAGGGGCCGGATTGGGTCAAACTGGACTTGCCAGACCGCCAGCCGGTAAGGTAAAACAAGTTCGTCCAGGATGATGGTCCGTTGGCCGGTTTTGAAGTGATCCTCTATGGCCGGTTTTGAAGTGATCCCCGAGGTTCCTTTCAGGCCTCTTCTGACAGGCTGCAGATTGCCTGAGCAACTAATTCATACTAACTTTGGATAGCAATTTGGTGCTGCCGTACTTTATTAACTAGCGAAAAATCGGAATCTGGTCGATATTGTACTTGGATAGAGATGGTAGTTTTTCTCACAATCGTGATCGCGATCCTGGCAGTGAATGGGCTGATCCTCATGGTCCTGTCACGCCAGTTTGCTCCGACCAAACTCTCGCGCACCCCGCGCGAAGAGCGCGTAGAGAACTACTCCCCTATGCTGCGCCTGCTCGACTGTAACGAACTCTTGTACCTGCGCAATCAGCCAGGCTTCACCCGTCAGATGGAGCTGCGACTCCGCCGGCAGCGAGCCACTCTGTTCGCCCATTATCTGAGATCGCTACAAGCCGATTTCCGGGAAGCGTGCGCCGCTCTGAAAGTGGTGATGGCCCAGGCATCCACTGACCGCCGCGACCTGGCCTCGCTGGTCCTGCGCAGTCAGGCGCAGTTCGCATATCGGGTAGCCACTCTGCGCCTGCAGGTCGTGTTGTATCGCTGGGGTGTGGGCGCCGTTGATGTGGCGGGCGTTTTTGCCCCGTTTGACGCCTTACGCCATGTCCTGCAGACTCTCACTCCGGTCAACCAAACCGGCGCTATCTAATCTCGCCGACGCTGTCTGTTTCAATTCCCTCCGGCTGGCCCAATACTTCTTCATGCGTTTGGAAACCTGCTCGCGCTCGGCGCTGCCCATCCCCAACCGGCCCCTTCGGCGAATTTCCGGGACCGCGTAGCCCGGAGAGTCCAACATGGATTGCAGTTCAGCGATGGCCCGATCGATGGTGGCCCGGCGCGCATACAGGCCTTCCAACACCTTCGCTATATCCATGGCATTTCTACTCTACATGTCGGGGAATTCATTTAAGATGAAACTACCCTGAATAGCCAGCGAACGCAATGCTAAAGATTGGGGGAATATCCCCGTTCCAGCGCCCAACGCGAACCTATTTGGCCTGCCTCGGATTAATCCGACCGCCCTTAAGCAACTGGTCCACAGTAGGTAGCAGCATTGCCGGCGCATCCGTTTTGTTGAGAGCCGCCGTGGCCCCCAGAAGCTCCGCCGCTTGCAGCAGAGCGCCCTGCAGAAAACCCGAGTTGACCAGGATTCTCAACCCTGGCCGCGTTTTTCGCAATGTTTTCAGAAGTTCAAAGCCATCCGGCGGCGGCATGCTCAAATCGAGCACTAGAAGGTCCACCTGACCGGCCACATCCAGAGCCTGCATGGCCCGCTGGCTCGAATTCTCGGTCAGCACCTGGTACCCGCCCCTCGTCAGGATGCTGGAGTACAGCTTCAATACCTGGGAATCGTCGTCGACTATGAGAATTCGCGGCTGCATGGCTGCAATTCTACCCTCCGCTTCGAGCCAAAAGCCGGCGCGAATGCGACCGAACCCCATCGCAGGGGCCATCCGTTGAGTATGCACTTGTTTCTTACTGCGGTCAAAGACTATCTTCCGATCCCGTGGAGCGGGCATCCCCCAGACAGCGTCTGCCAATCCGAGCGAAGCTCGAATATCCCATCGAAACAGGGTCGAAAAAAAACCAGCTGCTAAACCTGATCGAATGCCTGTGTCACACCGGGCACAAAGTCGCGACCGACCAATCCTGAGCCTTCGATACCGAGCCCTCCGGGAAGTCCTCGTCCGACACGGAATCGAACCCTTCGCGGGTGCCGTCGACGAATGTCTTGCCGGACGGACGGTTGCCAAGTTCGCACCGGTGCAACTCGACATGCCGAAAATATTCGCGTCGTGCGGAAGCGAGATTCTTCGAGGCGTCACTCAACGTGCAACGAACTCTCCGGCGTTCTTCCAACGTTTCCGCTTCCATCTTCTGAGACACTCGTTCGCTGTGAATTGCCAGCGCCGCCACATAGCGATAATAGAGCCGAACACCCTCTGCGCATCGTGTCTCAGTCTTACGCTTTTCCATGTCTGTGGGCAATGCACGGCAACCGCCATTTTCTTAGTGTAGGAAAATCATACACCCAACTCCGAATTACAGCGACATTTGCGATTGAACAGTGAGATCTTCCGCAGTGCTCAGCGCTATTTCACCCAATGTTTACCTTCATCTGGGCGTTCCAATGGGAGCCGCGATCATCAGGGATCCGGTGCTTTTTGTCTGGTTTTGTCCGCGTTTCATGAAGCGGAATTCTATCTTCACAGCCGAAAATGAGCGTCACTGCGATATTGATTTCGCAAGTGCGCCGGCTAGATCTCAAATCCCCCCTGCAAGACATTCAATTGTGGGTAATCCTCAAGCCCCCTCAGCCCAAAATCAAATTGTGAGAGATGCGCCAACTACCTGAAAATGAATAGCATATACGACCGGTCTCGGCATTCAGTTCAGCCGATGAATACTCACTAAAGTATATGGAAGTGTAGTACTAGGGAATACCCTCAAAAGACCTTCGGATATTTCAGGCTTAAGACTGGAAAAGACTAACCGTTACTGGTAAAGTCTCAGATAGAAATAAGTGAGTTGAAACCGCCATTATCCGGCGAGCAAGATTTCAAGTTCATGTTGTCGAGTACACAATTTCAAATCTGAGGGCTTTCGTTGACAATTCAAGGGTTATCTCAAGCTGGAAACCAGGCGGCCGCACCTGCCGACCCTGAGTGGCGCACATCCCTGGTGGGGGCCAGCCCTTCTTTACAGGGAGTTGCACGGATTGTGGAGTTAGTGGGTCCCAGACGCTGCACGGTCCTCATCACCGGGGAAACGGGCACCGGAAAAGAAGTAGCGGCACGCTCGATTCACATGGCCAGCGACCGGGCTCACCTGCCCATGGTTGCTGTAAATTGCAGCGCAATTCCGGAACAATTACTGGAATCGGAATTATTCGGCCACACCAAGGGCGCCTTTACGGGAGCCGCCGCGCCGCGAACCGGGCGCTTCGAACAGGCCAACAACAGCACCCTCTTCCTTGACGAGATCGGCGATTTGCCGCTCGAACTGCAGGCCAAACTGCTCCGCGTTCTCCAGGAACGCGAACTGCAGCGCCTCGGCAGTTCCGAAACCGTCAAATTGAATGTGCGCGTCATCGCCGCCACCAATCGGAATTTAAGCGAACTGGTCCGCGAAGGCAAATTCCGCGAGGATTTGTATTACCGATTAAATGTTGTAGCCTTGCCGATGCCTCCCCTGCGCGAACGCCTGCAAGATATCCCGGCCCTGGTGCGTCATTTCGTGGAACGTATCTGCCAGTTGGAGAAAATTGCAGTCAAGCGCGCCACCGACGAAGTTCTCAATCACCTGCAGTCTCATTCGTGGCCAGGCAATATCCGCGAACTGGAAAACATGGTGGAGCGCGCTGTCGTAATGTCGGGCCTCGATATGGAGTTGCACCCGGATCATTTCCCGCTGCCTTCGCTCGGCCGCCGTGTCGACCGCGAAAACCTGAGCTGCCTGGTTCCCGATTCGGGCCTCGATTTCGCCCAAGCTGTCGCGTCGTTCGAAGCCGCCCTGATGGATCAGGCCCTCCTCAAAGCCGGCGGCAACAAGACCGCAGCCGCGGAACTCCTCCGCATGAAGCGCACTACCCTAGTCTCGAAACTGCGCGCCTTTGAATGTAATCGCTTCCCCAAAGATGGCCCAAAACTGGTTAAGTTCGGCTGGCCCCAAGGGCAACCTCAGCCAGTAAATGAACGCCCCTGCGCCTAGTCCTTCAGTGGGACAGGTGATCGTTTTGTGTCGCCTGTCGTTCTTTGTAGCCTGCCGAACGGTCCTGAGGCCATAAAAACCTCGATCGTCTTGGGTGGGGCAGGCGCTTCCGCCTGCCAATCCGAGCGAAGCTCGGACCGTTTTTTCGACCCTGTCGTCTTGTGGCCTGTCGCCTTGTCGGCCCGCCGTCAAAACGCAGCTTGTTCCATCTCCGGCGTCACCCTCTAACTGCCGTGAATCAGAACTCCGCGAACACTTCCTCGCGGACCGCCTCATCCCGCCCCGTGTGCTTTTGAGCCCACGCCAGCCTCGCCGGCGAACGCCTCGCTGTCCTGGACTCGCCTTCTCCCCCCACCATCGCAGCCAATCCATGCACCGCAGCCAACACCGCCTCCGACTGAGCCGTCAATTCCTCAGCCGCGGCAGCGCTCTGCTCCGCGCTGGCGGCCGTCGATTGGGTCACTTGTCCCATTTGCGTAATGGTGTGGCCGATCTGGTCCATGCCCCGCGATTGTTCCTGGCTTCCCAAGTTCACCTGCTCCACCAGTTCCTTGACTTTGCCGGCCTGCTCCGTCACGGCACTAATCGCCGCCGCCACGATGTCCACTTTCTGTTTGCCGCTGTTCGATTTCACAATCGATTCCTCAATCAGGCCAGCCGTATCCTTAGCGGCCTGGGAACAGCGCTGCGCCAGATTGCGGACTTCGTCCGCCACCACCGCGAAACCCATCCCGGACTCGCCGGCGCGGGCCGCTTCCACGGCGGCGTTCAGGGCCAATATATTGGTCTGAAAAGCAATTTCGTCAATCACCCGGATAATCTTGGAGATCTTCTGGCTGGAGGAGCCGATCTCGCCCATCGCCACCACCATTTCCTCCAGGGCCTGGTTGGTCTCGACGAATTTCTGCTGCGATTGGGCGACCAGGCTGGTCGCCGAACTCGCGTTCTCGGCATTCCGGCGAGCCATGGAGTTGACCTCCTCGCTCGATGCCGAAGTCTCTTCGAGAGATGCCGCCTGCTCGGAGGAGCCCTGCGCCAAAGATTGACTGGCCGAGGAGACCTGCGATGCCGCGCTCGCCACCTGTTCGGCGCCTTCCCGAAGTTCGCGGGCCACGTGGAGCAGCGTATGGTTAACGCCGCGCACCACCCACTGACCCAAACCTCCCACCAATAGACAGAAGCCGATCAGGATGATCGCGATCCAGCGGCTCCGGGACGTGACCTCCACCGCAGTCGCGGAAGCCGCCGTGCTCAAACCCTTCTGGGCGTCCAGCAACTGCTGCGTGGCGGCAACAATTCTCCCGTCCATCACCCCTGTCCGGTGTAAGGTATCGGTCAACGCAACATTGAATCGCCGCTTGCTGCACGCGTCCGTGATTTCCTGGTAGAGAGGCAGCCACTCATTCACTTGCGCTTCCACTTCAGCGGCAGCCCGCCGTCCCGTCTCGGTCACAATCAGAGGCCGTAATTCTTCCAGCAGTTTGCGGATGTCCGCCGCTGAGTCCACGAATACTCCCGCGCTCTGCTTGGCGCCAGCCTGATCTTTCATCATGCTGAACATGATTATTCCTCGCTGCCCCACACGCATCCTGGCAGCGTCGGCGGCGAGTTGACCCGCAATTTCCGTCTTTCTTGCGGTTGTAGTCGTGGCTGTCTTCAATTGGGAGCCCAGCGTGTCGACCGAGGACACGGCCGAATATCCAAGGAATAGTACCATCGCCAGCATGGCGCCAAAAGACAACATCAACTTCTTACTGATCGTCATCGAATCCCCCAATACTTCATATCGACCACGATCACGATATTGAGTACGTTTTCTCCCTAATTCTAGGAAATGAAACAACGAAACTAGGTTTCGGCGCAGCGGTCTAGTGAAAGAAACCCAAGGCACCGACCGTCGACAGGACCAGATACCCCAGCAATAGCATCGCAAAAAGCCCCAGCAGCAATTTCTCACGGATCGTCATTGGCCGCTCAATCCCCATATCGGCCTAAATCATATAAATCGATATTTTCCTATTAAATTCAAGATTATGCAAAAGATGCCAGCGGCCCTTGCAGCGCTTAACGAAGCGAAAGGTCGGTGTGTGTTTGTTGTCGACGATGACCAGAGGAATCTATTCGCGCTGGAGAGCCCGAGAGCGGAATGTTAACGCATCCTGATTCTTACTTTGACTGCTCGGGCAATGCAGGGGAACCGGGAGCTTTGCTTGACTAGTCGAGTATCGGATTATGTTGCGAGGCTTTGGTTGCGTAGTGCGACCATGGACAGGTTTTTGCGCGGTCCTCCGAGCCACTGATTCTGCTCGAGCGGCCTGTGGCGCAGACACTTTGCCTGCCGCGCCCCGACTCGTCGGGGTGCTTCGCCTCCCGGGCGCTCGCGTGTTGCGTGCTGCGCCGCGCTGAATGCAACTGGCGTAAAATGTCTGATAGTCTTGCCGCCGAAAACGCTGAATGCGGCTCTCTTGCGCCCTATCCGCGCCGCCCGCTCCGGCGGTGTTTTTGGCTTACGGGCTTCCACGCCTCCGGATCGGATGTGGCGCCGATATTATCGACGCCTCCTTGGTCCCCCGGGCTCTACTGCGGTTGCGTGATCCCTCCGTTCCTGCCACCTATCGTTGCAACAGCTGATTTACCGTTGGCAGCAACATCGTCGGCGCATCGGTCTTATTTAAAACCGCCGTGGCCCCAAGGAACTTCGAGGCCTTTAACAGTACGCCTCCCATAGCTCCGGAGGTCACCAGGACCCGTAAGCCGGGACGCTCCTTATGCAGAACCCGCAAAATCTCAAAGCCGTCTCGCTCCGGCATGCTCAAATCCAGCACCATCAGGTCCACCGGGCCAGCCGCATCCAGCGCCTCGATCGCCCTCACGCCCGAATTCTCGGTCCTTACCGCATAGCCGCCGCGGGTTAGAATCTTCGAAAACAGCTTCAATACTTGAAGGTCGTCGTCCACCACTAGAACGTTCGCTTGAGTCTTTATCAATTGTCCCTTCCATTTCCCAATAACCTGCGGACGTGAGATAGCAGCATGACGGGCGTGAATGGCTTTTGCACGAAATTCGAGTGCCCGTCCTCTCCCCGCAGGCGGTCGCTGTACCCGGACATGCGCAGTACGGGCACGTGCGGACGAGCTGCCACGAATGCTTCCGCCAATTCGGCGCCCCCATTTCCGGCATCACCATGTCGGTGAGCAATAGATCGATGGTATTTCCCTCTGCGCGCGCAAACCGTAGAGCTTCACTGCCGCTGCCCGTTGCCACCACGGTGTAGCCCTTCCGCTCCAGCGTCTCCCGCACATACTTGCGCAGGCCGTCTTCGTCCTCAACCAACAGAATGGTCTCCGTCCCCGACAGCAATTGCGGCGCCTCAATTACTTCTACTGGCGCCGTGCCCCCGTCGATGAATGGCAGGAAGATCTTGAACGCGCTGCCGCAGCCGGGCTCGCTATAAACGAAAATGGCGCCCTCGCTCTGCTTCACGATTCCGTAAACCGTCGAGAGTCCCAGCCCCGTGCCCTTCCCCGCTTCTTTGGTAGTGAAGAAGGGTTCGAAGCACTGCCGGCAAACCTCGGCGGACATGCCCATGCCAGTGTCGCTCACAGCCAGCAGGACGTACGACCCCGGCTTCAGGGACAGATGCTGCTCGGCAAAGGAGGCGTCCACAAACACCTTGGAAGCCTCCACCAGCAGATTGCCGCCGTCGGGCATGGCGTCGCGCGCATTGATCGCCAGGTTTAGAATCACCTGTTCGATATGGCCGCGGTCGGCATGCACCATAGCGGGAACCGAATCCAGCGCCAGCGTCAGCACCACATCCTCGCCGATACACCGGCGGAGAATCTTCTCCATGCCGAGCACTACTTCGTTCAGGTCGATATTGGCCGCCGATTGAATCTGGCGCCGGCTGAAAGTCAGCAGTTGGCGGGTGAGTGAAGTGGCGCGAGTCGCGGCCTCTTGGATTTCCTGCAGCGAGTCGCGCAGTGGACTCACTGGCGGAAGGTCCTCCAGCGCCATTCCTGCATACCCACTGACGATGGTCATCAGGTTGTTGAAATCGTGCGCCACTCCCCCCGCCAGTTGCCCAATGCTGTCCAGCTTCTGTGCCTGCCTCAATTGCTCTTCAAGCTGCTTGTGCGTGCTGATGTCCCGATTGATTTCGAGAATTCCCACCGGCGCGCCGTCGGCATCCAGCCGCAGCACCTGCCGGCTATCCACCGTGACCGTGCTGCCATCGCGTCGCCGTTGCAGCAGTTCGCCTTCCCAGCGCAGTTTCTCATGTAGGATGGCAACGAACTCGTCGGAAACTTGTGGGTCGGTCTGCAGCAAGGACCCGAGCACCTGGCCCACCGCCTCCGCCTTCGACCAGCCATACAGCTTCTCGGCGCCAACGTTCCAACTGGTGATGACGCGGTCCGGCGTGGCCGTGATGATGGCGTCATTGGACAGATCGATCAATTCGGCCTGGCGCTGTAGGCGGTCGCGCTGCCGCTCCATTTCCTGGCGCTCTCGCTCGCGCAGAGTAACGTCGGTCGCCTGTACGAAGAGCGCGGAGCGCCCATTGAACGTCAGAGACTGGCCCGTCACATCCGCTAGAATGATGCGGCCGTCGCGCACACGGTGCCGCCAGACTCCGGCGTGGCGCAGCTCCGCGCTCGAGTTGCGGATATCCGCCAACACCTTCTCTGCATCCTCCGGTGGCCGTATGTCCAGAATGCCCATGGCCAGGAACTCGTCCCGGCTGTATCCATAGTGCTCAATGGCGGAGGTATTCACCGCCAGGAACCGCAGGCTGGCAACGTCAAATACCCACATCGGTTGCAGGTTCGCCTCGAACACCATGCGGTACTGTTCCTCGGAATGCCGGAGCGCATAGGCGCGCCGGCGAGCCACGATCGCCAGCAATCCCGATAGTGCGGTCAGCGCCAGCAAAAGCAGAAGTACGATCCACTCGGGCGTTACATGAATCACTCTCTTTATTTTCAGTGGATTTGTGCTGAGATGTACAGAATATTCAGAGGTGAAAGTCCGGCAATTATGCGGGTATTGAAATCTTCACCCGTTGTTAAATCAATTGAAACCGAAGTGGCTGCAATCTCAAATAGATGGAATCGGCGATAAGAGCCGCGATGGCGATTTTCGGCCTCGCTTTTCCCCTTTTTGCGCAGCTCTCGCCCGATGAACTCATCGCTGCGGGCCATTGGAAACGCGCCCGTGCGATCGTGGAACCGCGCTTCCAGGACGCCCCTTCCGATGCATCTAACTGCTTTTATCTCTCGCAGATCCGCAATGCCTTCGGAGACCGCTCTTCGCCCCTGCCCATGGCTGAGAAAGCCGTAGCGCTCGACGGCCACACCGCCCGTTATCATCGCCAGTTGGCCGAGGTCTTAGGGGTTACGGCCCAGCATGCCAATCTGATGCAGCAACTCTTCCTGGCGCACCGCTTTCGCAAGGAGTTGGACGCCGCATTGGCGCTCGATCCCGGCGATGTGCAGGCGCAGCGCGACCTGCTGGAGTTCTATCTGCTCGCGCCCGGAATCGCCGGGGGCGATGCGCACAAAGCCGTCGTCGCCGCCGACCGGATTGCCCAACTCGATGCGGCCGAAGGGTTTCTCGCCCGCGCGCGGATTGCTGAATTTCAAAAGCAGCCCGGCGAGACAGAGGCCGCGCTGCGCCGCGCCGTCGAAGCCGCGCCCGCTAACTACAAAACACGCATCGCCCTGGCACAGTTCTACCTCAACGCTTCCCCACCCCGTTTGGACGACGCGGCGGAACAGGCCCAGCATGCCCTGCAACTCGATGGCAGCCGCGTGGATGCGTATGTAACCCTTGCCGTAGTCGACGCATCGCGCGAACAGTGGAATGCCCTGGACTCGCTCCTTGCGACGGCCGCCGCTGCCGTGCCCGACGACCTCGTGCCCTATTACCGGGCGGCGGAAAAGATACTAGCGGAGGGCCGCAATCCGGCTCGTGCCGCCCGCTACCTGAAAATCTACCTCCAACAACCGCCCGAAGGCAACGAACCCACCGCTGCCGACGCCCGCGCCAAACTCAATCGGGGGACGCTGTGAAACAGAAAATCACCCTCATCTACATCGATTCCGGCGGAGGCCACCGGGCCGCCGCCAATGCGCTGGGCGAAGTGATTCGCCGCCAGGAGCGGCCCTGGGAGTTGCAAATGCTCTCCATACAGGACCTGCTCGACGACATCGACTTCATCCGCAAATCCACGGGCATCCGCTTCCAGGATGTCTACAACATCATGCTGCGGCGCGGTTGGACGCTCGGCTCGGCGCGGCTCATCCCCGTGATGCACACGCTCATTCGCATGTCCCATCGCGCGCAGGTGGAAGCGCTCGAAAAGAACTGGCGCGCCGGACGTCCCGATATGGTGGTGTCCCTCATCCCGCACTACAACCGCGCCCTCAAGGAATCGCTCGAGCGCGTTTGGCCGGGCACGCCCTACGTCACCCTCCTGACCGATATCGCCGACTATCCGCCGCACTTCTGGATCGAACGGCAGGACCAGCACGTCATTTGCGGCTCCGACCGTGCCGCCCGCCAGGCGCGCGAAATCGGTATGCCTGCGGCGCGCGTTCTCCAGGTATCGGGCATGATTTTGAACCCGCGATTCTATGCCCCTACGCCCGTGAACCGCGTTGTCGAGCGCAAACGGCTCGGCCTGCAGCCCGACCGTCCAACCGGCCTCGTGCTGTTCGGTGGCGAAGGCTCGGAGGATATCCTGAAGATCGCGCGCGCCCTGAATCGCTCTGAAAATGGATGCCAGTTGATTCTGGTCTGCGGCAAGCACGAAGGCGTGCGTGCGGCGCTAGGCGCGTTCGATAAGCGCATCCCCATGTTCGTGGAGGGTTTCACGCGCGAGATCCCTTACTATATGGAACTGGCCGATTTCTTCATCGGCAAGCCGGGACCGGGCAGCATTAGCGAAGCGCTGGCGAAAGACTTGCCGGTGCTGGTGCAGCGCAACGCGTGGACGCTGGCGCATGAACGCTTCAATGCCGATTGGGCGGAACAGGAACAGCTTGGAAAGGCCTTCCGCCACTTCTCAGAGCTGCCGGGACTAGTGCGCCAGATGTTGCTGCCCGAGCGTTACGCAGCGTTTCGTGAGCGCATCAGAAGCTTTCGTAACCAGGCAGTATATGAGATCCCGGACCTGCTGGAAGAGATCCTTTCCAACGCGCCATCAACCGCAGAGTTGCCAGCGACCCAAGGTAAAGCAGCAGGCCCAACGGCAGGCATAGGCACAACCATCCGGCGATGGCTCGCACCGCGAGGTCTAAAACCGCGCCTAGGTGGCCGGCAGGCAACAGCCGCTCACCAAGCCGGTGGAAGGGCATAAAGAGCGCGAACTGCAGCGGCGACGATAACAAGTTCACCAGTTGTAATGCGGGATGATTGAGACGCAGCACTACAGCCGCGCCGGCGCACAATAGCGTCGGGATCCCGTACATCGGAAAGACTCCCAACACTAAGCCGAAAGCCAGGCTGAGAGCCAGCACTTCCGGAGTGAAAGCACCCAAACTTAATATGCGGGCCCAGAGCGTTTTCACGGGAGAACCTCGCCGCGGTTAGCCAGCAGCATCCTGATCGCGGTGCGCAGCCGCGTGCCGGCAAACAGACCGACCAGCCCGGTAATTCCGTCGAGCGGCCACGGAGCGCGTCCGTTCCAGATTTGCGCCACCGAGCGCGCTTCGCCATCGTCTCCGCGATAGAAGATGCGGTCCGTCCAGCGCGTCCGCCCCGGATATTCGGGATAAGGCCGCAGAATGTCCCACATTGCTTCAAGAATCCGCATGGTCATGGGTTCGCGATATTGCGGCATGAAGAGCAGCGTGCCGTGCCCATCGCGTACTTCTTCGGCGAATTCCGCGAAGGTGGCAGCGTTGGTGAGGTTAAGGCAAGCGGATGGTTCGCAGGCGTGCCGATCGCCTCCTGAGATTGCCTGCAGTCCGAGTTGTTGAGCGAGTTCCATGGCTTCGGCGTTCTCCTTCCATACTCGTGTTCCATTGAGCTCCAGGGCATGGATGGAGCCGCGGCATTCCTGAAGAAAGCGGCCCAGGGCGCGGCGATGCTGTTGTTCTTCAATTCCCTCCTCCAGCCAGAAGGGATGGTTCAACACGATGAGCGCGCCTGGCAGCTCTGCCATTGAATGGAGCAAGTCGCGTGCCAATATCTCGTTGGGCTCCGCAGTCAGCTCCGCCATCTCGCGCATCCACGCGCGATCGGTGCCGGAGGGTAGATTGTGCACGCCAATATGAAGAATCGACGATTGGTACGGCAGAGTCCATTCCACCGATACCGGAGTATTCTGACGAGAACACGTCACTTGGAGCGCAAGTCCGGCATCGATGTTGTCGTGATCCGTAAGGGATACCATCGGAGTCAGACCCAGGCGATGGATCTGCTCACGTTCCAGGGCAAGGGCCGAAGCCGGAGTCAGTGGAGGAGTCCACCAGGCGCGGGCGAAATCGACGCCGGCGCAATAGCGAGGCATGATGTGCGAGAACCCGGGAACCAGTTTTAAATACCGTGGAAGAAACCCCAGACACTCTTCTGAGTGCATGGTGTGACCATGCAGACAGACACCGCTACGAAACCCGGAAGCGAGCGTGGGATTGTGCCAGTGAAAGTGAAGGTGCTTCATGCCTTCAGCTTCGTATGAGGTATGTTACAAACCCTTGGCGGAATGGTTTTGGTTTGGGGAAAACAATTCTAGATAAATATGATTTCAGTGCAGCCAGGCGATTATTTTTTCCATCTCGGAAACTTGTGCCGCGGGCGTTTCTTCGGCTCTCACAATTAAAGATTCCACCTTCTGTTTTTGAAGCGCGGCGAAAAGTTTTTCGCTTTGCGGATCTTTTTGTCCGGCGAGAATCAATGTGCGCGTTTTGAAGTTTTCGGCGAAATTGAGGGCGGAACGGGAAGGATAGTTGACAGTGTCAACTAAATAGTTGACAAAGTCAACTATCGGTCGGCGCGCCACCACCGAGGCCAGCCGATCCGTATGCCCGAGTAGCCAGACCGCCGAGCCACCCGCCGACACGGTGATCCGTTTCGGATCTATGAATCCCTTAGCCAAAACGGCGTCCACCGCCTTCATGGCATCCTCGGCCGGCGCGGCAGGAATTTCGGTGTCCAGCAGATTACCGAAAACCTCGCCGAATCCGGGAGTCCCGCGTGGATTCACGCGCAGCACCACAAACCCTTTGGCTGCAATGATATGCGCGCGCAGAGGGAACTCCGCGCCCAGCATGCGCGGCGGCGTGTCCTCCATCCCCACCAATAAAGGATACTTTCGAGTGGGGTCGAAGTCGGGCGGCTTCACCAGCCATGCCTGCATCTGGCGGCCCGCCGACACAAATGGCATTTCTTCCACCGCGCCCCAATTGCGTTCGGCCAGAAACGGATCGTCCAGGTCCAGCAGCGTCCAACCGCCGGCCGGCACATCGGTGACGAAGGTGAAGAGCGCCTGGCCTTCGGTGGCGCTGGAACGAACGGTGACGGCACGCCCGTTATCCGCTAAAGACAGGCCCTGCAGGCGTTCGCGGCGATCGGTCAACTGACGCACGGTGCCGTCGTTGCGAGCGAGATAGACGTGGGTGGAGCCGCGATCGTCGGCGATGAAGTAGACCGTGCGCGAATCGTTGCTCCATTGCGGATTTCGCACATCGCGATCGAGCGTGCCACCGAGCTGGCGGGCGCGGCTGCCATCGGCATTCATCACCCAAAGCCGACGCACGGAATAAAAGGAGTGAGCGCCGGCAGCAGTGTAGGCAATGCGCGCGCCATCAGGAGAAGGGGTTGGATCGAGGTTGATCTGGCCGGTGTGGGTGATTTGCCGGGGGACACCGTCGCTTAACGGCACCGCAAAGATCTCGCCGCCGCGTTCGGCACAGACCAAGTTCTGCCCGTCCGGCATCCACGCGGGATCGCCGCGAAAGTCGAGAGCGCCTGTAGAAAGCAGGCGGGCATCGCCTCCGTCCGCCGTAATAACGAAGATGCGGGTGGGGCTGTGCTGCGCAGTAAACGCGATCCACTTTCCGTCGGGAGACCAGGCAAATGCTTGCGGCTGAGCGTCCAGCGATGTGATGGCTCTGGCCGGACCTGGGGCGGCGGGACCGGTCCAAATCTGCGGCTTGCCGGAGCGGTCGGAGATCCACGCCAGGCGGGTGCTATCCGGCGACCAACGGGGCGAGGAATCCTGCCACTGACCTTGGGTATACGGCCGTTTTTGGCGGCCATCCGACGATACCAGGGAGAGGTTGGAAAAGCGCGAATTGCGCTCCCGATCGTTCCATCCGGTGGTAAATACCGCTAGCTTACCATCTAAAGTTATCTGCGGGGACTCGGCTGACCGCCAGTACCAGAGATCGGCTGGGCTTGCCGGCTGCCTCGGGGAAACAGCCCATGCGGCACCCAAAATGAGCGCAACTAGGTTCAGCTTCAACAGTTACAGTCTCGCACAAGAGGCTCGATCGGGACAATTTTTAATATCTTATATCACTTAACTTATTAACTACGAATAATAACTAAAGGTAACTGTATTTTCCTAACCAAGTCTAGCGCAAGTGACAGAAACAAAATAGGTTGATTCAAATCAAATATCGGTTATAATCACGATGGTACTACCAGTATTTAACAGGGACGAATATTGGGCTGCTTGCTTTGTGGTAAAGAAATCGGGCCTTTGCGGCTGCTGCGGGACAACGAGTTCTGCAGTAAGGGCCATCGCAACCGCTATAAAGAGCGGTTAGGCAAAGCCCTGTCGTCTATCGGCCAGCCAGAACCTGCCCCCGCGGAGATCGAACGGTTTTTCGAGATAGCCCAACCCCAAGAAGGCAACTGCATCTCCACGACTGTTCTGATTCTGTGCGACTCGTACCAGCATCCCGCTTCGTTTCCGAAACGTTGCCCGATTTCGATTCAACCGGTGCTGGGCGGCGTGCCGAAGGCTTTGCGCGGCGCAACGTCCCGAAACCGCGCAGCCGTCACTACCGGATCGATTGAATGCATCGGCCGCGCCCGATTGCCGAAACTCCGTTTCGGAGTGGCCGCCGACGTTGAACCCGAGGCCAGCCCAGACGCCGAGTTCGACGCACTGCCGTTCGAAAATCGATTCGTTTCCGTACCGCCGTTTGCCGTGGAATCGTGGATCGCAACGTCCCATGCGATCCAATGGCTGGATCTCGATATTCCGGCGCCGGCGCGTCTCACTCTGAATCTGGTTTCGGCCGTTCGTAGAGCGGTCAGACCGCGTCACGCGAAGCCCGTGGCACTCCCGCCAGTTCCTGTGGAATCGTGGATCGCATCGTCGCATGCGGTGGAGTGGTTGGCGTTCGGTATCCCGGCACTGGTAGGCCAAGAACTCGATTTGGAAGTGGTCTCAGATCAACCCATGGATCCGCCAATGGCGTTGCCGGTGTCCCTGCCGGCGATTCCGGTGGAGACCTGGATCACCGCGTCCGACGCGTTGGAGTGGCTGGCCTATAACGTACCGCCGGCGGCAAGTTTCGGACTGAAGCTCGCGCCAGTATCAGATCAAATCATAGATCCTCCCATGGCATTGCCGGTTTCCGTGCCGGCAGTTCCAGTCGAATCGTGGATCGTCGCGTCCGATGCGTTGGAGTCGCTGGCATACAGCGTCCCGGCAGTGGTGGGCCAAGAACTGAAGTTGGCGCTGGCGTCAGAGTCGGAAAACGTGTCCGAGCTTTGCTCGGATTGGCAGGCGGAAGCGCCTACCCCACCAAAAGCAATGCCGGTGGAATCGTGGATCGCCGCGTCCGATGCGATCGAGTGGCTGGCGTACAGCATTCCGGCACATGCTGCACTGGCGCTGGAACTTACCGAAGAGCACGAGGCCGCTGTGGCACGGCCTACTATTGCGGCAACATCGTGGGTATCGCTGCCTCCCGCGCCAGTCGAATCCTGGATCGCACCGTCCCATGCGGCCCAGTGGATCGAAAGCCAGACTGACATAGTGGCGAAGTCCGATGGGTCGATCGCGTCCCCTGCCTTTGCCATCGCTCCGTTCGAAACGTCGCCGGCCGCCTGCGAAGTCACTTCGTTTGTGCAGGCCTCCACGTCGCAGGAGATAGTGTTCCCGGCGGCACTGCAGAATCCCCGGCTCGAGCTCGCCGTTTGCGCCGATCCATCGGCCCCGCCTGCCGAAGATCCGGTGGAAGTAGTTGAAGCGAGCGAGCAGTGGATCCCGTCGCCCGCCGCGGATGCGGTGGCCAGCCTGGTGGCGTGGTCGGAGGCATCGGCACTTTCACCCAACATCGAGTTGCACGGGCCGCAAATGGCAGGTCTGTCGATCTCTGAGACCTTCGTGCCGTTCATCCGGCATCTGGCACGGCCCGAGCCTGCCGCGCCGGTGGCCATGTTCGTGCACGCCCTGGATGCGGCCGAGCCTATCGCGCCGCAACCCGCGCTACTGGGCGGACTCGGCCCGATCTTCGAGTTGGCGTTCGACCACGCAGGGCACGTCGCCGGTCCCAACGCCGTGCCGGTGGAATCAATGCCGGCGGCACAAGTGTTCGTTCCGGCAGCTTCCATCATTGCTCCGATTACGGCGATGCGCGAAGGCACGCTGCCCGCAGCTACGTGCACTTTCGGAAACGCGCCTGCAAGCTATGCGCCGGTTCCTGTGGAAGCCTGGGTTGTCCCCAGTTGCCGCGTCACCATGATCTCGACGTTCAAACTGGCGTTACCGCAATTGGCGCTGGTGGCGCTGACCCCGGCAACATCGGCAGCGCGATTCGCGGCGGGCATGGAGCGAAGCTTCAGCAAGGGCTCGATGCCCGTGCCGCAGAAGCACTCGCTGGAATCGAAGCCGCCGGTGCTGCAGCCAATGCGCACCCTGGCGATGACGCAGCCGGCGGCGCAACAGGCTCTGGCCACGGTTGCAATTCCGCAGCACGGTTTCGTCAACCTGGAGTTCTATTGCCAGCGCCCGAGCGTATCGCTTTCGCCCAGGCTCGAGTGGGAGGAACCCACGATCGCGGTGCAGGGTCCGATCCTCAGCGTCCGGCCCATCTTCGAAAAGGCGGAAGAGCTGCTTCCGCAGAAGAAGGCCAGCAAGAAGCCGGCAATGGCGGAAGTATTCGCCATGCCGCAGGCCAAGCGGAAGCCCCTCAATTCCACGCTGTTGTACGCCATGAAGGGAATCGCCGCCAGCCTGGTAATGGGCGGGGTTCTCTGGTTCGGCGTGGGCACCATGCGGATCGGCAGCCACACGCCGGCCGTGAACCGGGACGTCTCCATTATGGATAGCGGCTCGGACAACGTAAGCGATTCTTCGGCTCCCTCAGCGCCGAGCGTGCTGCCGGCGAGTAAGACCGCAGCGCCCGTGCAGTCGGCTGGCACGGTAGCTCGCGTCCGGCACGCGATTGCCGATCGCGCCGGCCGCCACAGTGACGGACAGTTTCCGCAATGGCATGGAAGCCTGGGGCACGGCTCCGAAGAGCTGGGCGCCCGGCTGGTCGCGCCATCCCGAAGGCTATGTGCAACCCGGCCAACTGGCGATTTTCAATCCGTCAGTCAAGTACACCGACTATCACCTCGAGTTCTTTGGCCAGATCGACAGCAAGAGCATGGGCTGGACCGTCCGTTCGAAGGACGCGAAGAATTATTACGCCATGAAGGTCTCCGTGGTAGACCCGGGCCTACGCCCCATCATCGCGATGGTGCACTATCCAGTGGTGGGCGGCAAGCGGGGCAAGGCGGTGGAAACGCCGCTCAACGTGATGGTGCATAACAACAAGCCGATCCAGGTGGCGGTGGATGTTAAGGGCAACCGCATGGTGACCTCCATCGACGGGCAGGAAGTGGACACCTGGATTGACGATGCCATTCCGCAGGGCGGAGTCGGTTTCTTCGCCGATGCCGGCGAGAAGGCCCGCCTCTACTGGATGAAAGTATCGAAGAACGAAGATTTCCTGGGACGAGTTTGCGCGTACCTGTCGAGCAAGTTGGGCGACGGGTCAAACACCAGCGCCGAAATGTGGGGACCGGAGATGCCAGGATCCATGCCCATTCCGGGCTCGGGTATCCCCCGCAGCACGAACGATGCCGCACTGGCTGCCGCCGTGATTGGATTTGGCGGCCGCAAAAGAGGGCTCAGGAACCTTTTCAATTCCGCGACAAACGAAGTATCCGGCGCTCCCGCCGGCGGAAAAATCGATCACGCCCCATTCGTGCAGGCGGTGTTGCCTGCAGAGAGTATCTATTCGGAGAGTGACCTATGGAATTCATGACGACCGATACCAGCAGCATGCCGTCGATCCCCCCCTCAGTTACGTCGATCGACGACGTGAAGAACCAGAAACGCAGCAGCCGCACGCTATCGAAGGCGGTATCGTTGCACCTGGAAGGCAAGCTGGAAAGCGCCGCCAAGCTGCTCACCAAAGCAATTGAGTCTGGAGAGAACGAGGCTGCGCTCTATTCCGCGCTAGGTCACATCCAGTACGAGATGCGCGATTTCGAAAGCGCCGCCGCCACCTACTCGCAGTTGGTGGAGGCCGATCCGACGCACCGCACCGCGCACTTCAACCTGGCAGTCTGCCAGGGCAACCTGAAGAACTGGAAGGTGGCCGCCGAGGAGTTCCGCAAGGCTGCCGAGGCCGACGGCACACGCTCGGACGCCATGCTCGGGCTGGGTATTTCGCTCATCCATTCTGGAAGCCCGGCGCAGGCAATGGAGCCGCTGGAAAAATATTTGAGCCTGTTTCCCGAAAATGAGCAGGCGATGTTCGGCAAGGCCGTCAGTCTGCAGCAGATTGGGCGGCACGCCGAGGCGGTGGAGCATTACCGGAAGGTGCTGGCGCGCAATCCGCGGTGCGAAGAGGCGCTCTCAAACCTGGTGGCGATGTTCCTGGAGAAGAAAGACCAGGAGTCTGTGCGGCGCTACGCGGCCATGCTGGCGGAATTGCAACCCGATTCCACGGTAGCCATGGAAGCACTGGCCACGCTGGCCTTCGCAGACGGCGATTACCTGACCGCGGCTCGCTTCTGCCGCAATCTTTCGGAAGCCGCGCCAGACCGGTTCGAGAATTGGTTCAACCTGGGCGTGGCGTATCACAAGATGGGCAACTTCCAGAAGGCGGCGCAGGCCTATCAACAGGCCACCTCGATGAATCCGCAATCTGCGCAGGCCCACCTGAATCTGGGTGTGGCGCACCAGGAGTTGAGCGATCTGCCGGCGGCGCGCACCTGCTATGAGAAGGCGCTGGAAATTGAGCCGAACCAATCGGGCGTGCTATGGAACCTGGCTTTGGTGCTGGAGCAGCAGGGCGAGCGGAACTGGTCCGAGAAGCTGTATGCGCGGATCTCGGAAGACGCTCCCGAATGGGGCGACGCGTGCTTCCGGCTGGGTTATCTGCGGCTGATGCGCGGCGACTACGAGCAAAGCGCCGAGGCGTTCCAAGCCTGCCTGGCCAAGAAACCGGATTGGCCCGAGGCCTGTCTGAATGCGGGCATCGCTTATGCGCGGTCGGGAAAGCCCGACGATGCGCGGCGCTGCTTCCAGGACACGCTGATGATGCGGCAGGACTCCTCGGACGCGGTTCGCGGGCTGGCGGCACTGGCCCTGGAACAGCAGCAATACGAAGAGGCATACAAGCTGCACCAACGACTGCTGGAACTGGGCGAGCACGGTCCGGAGCTCTACTACAATGCGGGCCTGATTTGTCAGAAGCGCGGCGAGACGCAGGACGCCGTGATGTACTACCAGCAGGCGCTGGCGGAAGATCCGCAGTTCGCCGAGGCTCTGTTGAACCTGGGACACGCGCTGATGGCGATGGGACAGGAAGACGAGGCGCGGTCGTACTGGCGGAAGGCCATCCGGGAGAAGCCTGAGCTGGCCCAGACTTACTTCGAGCCTCCTACAGCTTAGTTTTTAGCCACGGATGGACACGGATTCACACGGATAAGACTAAGCGTTTTATCTGCGTGAATCTGTGTCCATCTCTAGCTTATAAATTCCAGCGCTGCTTTCGACCCCTCCCCCGACTGTGTCTTAACGTACCTTCATAGCTTTGCCATCCGCCCTGGCTGGAATCCATCACCGTACTGCCAAAAAACTTGCTCCTCCGCTTACGGTTTCAACATCATTTCTCGCTTATATCACCAGGGAGCTATTTTACTAATCAGATTGCGATGAGATCACTCGGAGGTGTTTCATGATTCCCTTAACCAAACTTCAACAAGCCATGGGCACCGCCAGGGACGTCTCCATCGGCGCCACGGCATATTTCGTCTTTCACATGTTCTGCAAGAACGAACTTCATACCCGTGGTATCACGGGGGCAGTCCCCGGCGGTATCGATATACCGGGGACTGCGCTGACTCAACGCGACTAATCCCATGCCTTCACCGCGACACGGTGGGAACCGTGCGCGTCCGCAATGGTAACGTGCCCTGGTATGTTGTCGGCATTCACATTACTGGTCCAGCTTGCGACTTCGTAAGTCACCATATCCGTATGTATTCCTGACGGGAGTGTTTCCAGGAGGTTCAAGTGCCCCGGTTGTGTTTGTTGCAAAGAGATGGTAAAACCACCCGTTTCGTAATAGCATGTCGCTACGATGAACAGAGTTCCACCGCCTTGAGCGAAGAACTTACGGACATATGCCTTATACTCGATGGCAATGCCGTTACTTAGTTGTGTCTTTGGTGTTGCTGTGGATCCACTAGCCATTGGCGCTTCTCCTCTGGCTTACTATATAGATATGTCAGCCTACTTACAAGGTAAATCTATGCTTCGAGGTAATAAAAGGAACGCTATGTGGGGGGAGACTCCTGGCGCTCAGGCTACTCACTTTGACTGAGTGTTTAAGACAGTTGTCAGCCACGGATTCACGCGGATTCACACAGATAAGACTGCCGCGCTAAATACCCACCAGTTGCTGATGACGAAATTGGCCAGGGCTCCGGCCGCTATGGCCAGTAGGTTCGCAAATAAATACTGCATGTGAAACTGGCCTACCAGCAGGCGCATCAGGCCCAGATTCACGAGCAGGGACACCAAGCCATTTCCCAGATTGAAGCGGAGGAGGCGCTTCGCTGCTCCCGGACCCTGGCGGTCTCGCCAAGTCCAGCGTTCGTGCCAGATGAAGTTATGGAGCACCGCGATCTCTACCGCCAACGCGGTCGCGACCAGGTAGTGGAGGTGGAGCCCTCCGCGCAGCGCGGCGAGCGCCGCCATCTGCACCAGCACTCCCATGGCTCCCACGGCATTGAACTTGATGGCCCGCTCAAAGAGGGTCACGGCAGGCGTTCGGCTCGATAGAGCAGGATGGTGTGGCGCACCACGGCTCCGATCAGCATCAACGCCATGCCGACGATGCCGACCGCGCCACCGATATCGAAGAGGCGATAGTGCTCTCCCAGAATTCGCACCCCAGGCCGGTAGAGCAGAGCGATGTTGCCGATGGCGAGCAGGATTCGCAGCTCGGTGGGGCTGAATTTCGAGAATGAGAGGTGGAAGGTGCCGATGGTGTACGTGGCAAGGTAGACTTCAATGCTGAGCATGAAGTACGCCACCAGCAGGCCGGCGGCGATTCCCGGATGCATGTAGCCGGAAAGAGCCAGACCGCCGAGCAGGAAAAATGTTCCGAAGGCATCGACCACGTGGTCGACGTAGAAACCGTAGCGCTGCTCGCTGCCGCCTGCGCACGCGCGCCAGTGTGCCATCAAGGCTGTCGCCGAGCCAGTTGAGGGCGAGGAACGCGATGCACAACAGCAGTGCGTTCGGATTGGAGCGGGCCCACCAATAGCTGAGGCCGGCGCCCAGCAGCGCGGCGAGGCCGAGCGCGGTGAGATGATCGGAGTTGATCCACGAGGGCGCATGATTCGCCATCCAGATCAAGCATCGCTTTTCAAGAGGCGCAAGAAAACTCACCTGCGCCCGATCGGCTTCCTGGAAGCCGGCCTTTTCGGGACTCGCAACAGGGTGTGTCATCTATTGGTAATTGACGTGCGAAAATGTAAAAAGGTGACACGCTCTGGAGTATTGGTTCTGCCCGCGATCTTACTCGCCTGGTTACCTGTGGCTAGTAAGGCGGAGCTAAAACCGCAAACTGTGCAGGCTTTCGATAGTTATGTGAAAAAAGCCGAGGCGCGCATGGACAGCGGCCCGTTCCTGTGGACAGATGGCACACCTGTGCGAAAACAGCGCGTCCGCAATGGCGACGTAGCGGCCGGAGCCCTGGACCGGCAACGGCGATATCGAGATATCCGACGGATTGATTCACGATTGGGTGGGCGCCGTGTTTATTCCCGGCGCGTCACTGCAGAAGACCATCGCATTAGTGCAGGACTATAACAACCATAAGCAGATTTACAAGCCTGAAGTAATCGATTCACAACTGTTATCGCATAACGGAAATGATTTTACAGTTCGGCTTCGACTGCTGAAGAAGAAGGTGATTACCGTGGTCCTAAATACGGACCATGAGGTCCATTACTTCCCTATCGATCCGACGCGATGGGCCAGCCGATCTTACAGCACCCGCATTGCCGAGGTGGAATCTCCGGGAAAGCCGGATGAGCGGGAAGCCGCTCCAGGCAAGGACCACGGATTCCTGTGGCGGCTGAATTCCTACTGGCGCTTCGAGGAGAGAGATGGCGGTGTGTATGTGGAATGCGAAGCGATTTCCCTCACTCGCGACGTTCCCGCGGGACTCGGGTGGTTGATCAATCCGATCATCCGGAGTTTACCGCGGGAATCGCTGGCGAACACTTTGAAGGCAACACGGGAGGCAATGAAGTAAGTAACAGGGCCGTTCGATTGCGACAGTTGGAGCACCGATAAATATTATGCTTCGACGAGTGATCGCTATCCTTGTGATTGCACTGCCCCTGGCGGCACAGCGCCATGCCCATCCCGAATCCGCCGTGTCACCTGACCCAGGCGGTGTGTTGCAACAACTCAGTGTGGCAGCCTTTTCGGGTTCGGGCCAGACCACGATTCAAGGGCTGGCCACAGATCCAAATGGAAACATCTATGTCGCCGGCACTACCAACTCGGCGGACTTCCCCGTGAAGAACGCCGCGCAGGCGCAGTTCGGAGAAGCGCGCATCATGCGAACCAGCGATCTGGGAGCGACGTGGACTCGCGTGGGAACTCCTCCGCAGGATGTCACTAGTGTGGTGGCCGATCCCAGTTCGCCGCAGGTGTTTTTCGCATCAGGCGCCAGCGGTGTATACAAGAGCACGGATGGCGGACAGACGTGGCGCACGGCATACACGTTCACGCCGGCCGCCCGGGGCGGCGGAGGCGTGGCGATCGATCCCGGGAATCACTTGCGGGTCGCGGCGCTCAATCCGTTTAGCGGAGCGGTGATCGGCAGCCTCGACGGCGGCGAGACCTGGACTCCGGGCGCGGCGTTATGCCAGGTTGGCGATTGCGAGGGCCAACTATTTTCCGCCGCTACGGGGCCGGGCACGCTGCTGGTGAAGGCGCTCAGCCTTTCGATCTCGCGGGACTGGGGCGCCACGCTGCAGCCGATCAAGCTGCCAGGTCCTGGTTCGGCTTCGGCCGTAGCATTCGATCCTTCTCATCCGGGATGGATCTATCTGGAGGTTTCGGGCGGCGTCATGGGCAGCTTGTGGTTGTCGACCGATTTCGGCGCGACTTGGACGGCCAAAGGCTCTCCAGCCACCAGTTTCTCGGCCATCGAAAACCTGGTAGTGGATCCCGCGAACCCGAACGTACTATTCGCAAGCACAGTGGACGGCCTGTATTTGAGCACGGACGGCGCTGCCTCATGGACGCGAAAGAGCCCGTCCACCGGGGCGTTTCTGGTGCAGGGCATGTATGGCCTGGCGCTACCCGCGCCGGGGTGCGCTCCATCGGGCGCGATCTTTGCCGCGGGCAATAGCCTCGCCACAACGCAGGTGGCGTTCAGTCCGGATTATGGGGTGACGTGGCCGACCCCGCAACTGAGTGGGATCACCAGCGTCTCCGCCGGACCCGGCTGCGCAATCTACGTCACCAGACAGATCTCGTCAGATGCGTTCGTCGCGAAGCTGGCGGCAGATGGATCGGTGCTATGGATCACTTATCTGGGAGGTTCCGATCTGGACACGCCAGCGGCACTGGCGCTGGACAGCCAGGGCAATGTGTACGTGACGGGGAACACCAGTTCGCCGGACTTCCCCACGACCGTGCCTCGCATTGGCGTGCACGGGCAGAGTGCCGTGTTCGTGACCGGGTACTCGGCGAACGGCGCCGTGCTGTCATCGGTGGTGTTCGGCGGAGAAAGCCGCGAAACCGCGGCGGGGATTGCGCTGGACAGCGCCCGGAATGCGTACGTGGTGGGCACTACGAGCTCGCAGAGTTTTCCGATCACCGCGGGCGCGCTGGTGTCGAAGTTAGATGCGAACGGCGCCGGAGCCGGTTTCGTGGCGAAGCTGACGCCCGCTGGCTCGCTGGCGTATGCAAGCTACTTGGCCGGAACGTACGCTTATGCGGGCGCAGTGATAGTGGATGGCAGCGACGAAGCGATCATCACCGGGCGCGGCGCCGTGCCCGGGACTTCGCCACCCGTTCCCGGACCGGGCGCGGAGTTCGTCATGAAACTGGACCCGAGCGGCGCGCAGGTGCTCACCTACACTTACTTGAAGGGCGCTCAGGCGGTCAATGGCGGTCCTACCTCGTTAGCCCTGGACAGCGCTGGCAATCTTTTTGTCTATGGTTCCACTGGGTCCGGCAGCCTTGCGGCAACGCCGGGCGCGTACCAATCGTCCGTGCCGTTGACGCGCTGCGGGAGTATCATAGCGCCCTTCGGCGATGCGTATATCGTGAAGCTAAGCGCGGCGAACTGGACTCCTGTCTTCACTGCGCTGCTGCACGCTCCGTGCGGATTCAGCACCGGTTCCATGGCGGTGGACAAGACCGGCGCGGCGACGGTGGCGATGGCGACGGGCCCGGGATTGGCGCTGCGGCGTCCGTTAGTAGGTGGGCCGCCGTGCTCCAATTCTTCGAGCGCCATTGCGCAATTGAGCGCGGACGGCTCGACGCTGCAATTTGCGAGTTACCTGGATGCCTGCGGAGTTTCCGGGCTGGCGCTGGCTCCCGATGGCTCCATATACGCGGGCGTTTCCCTGAATAGTCATCCGGCGCCGGCGGGTGTGCTGCACTTGAATCCGGCAGGCGTCCCGGTTTCGCTCGATGGTGTCGCCAATGCGTTCAGTGGCGATGGCAGTGCGGTGGCCGCGGGAGGGTTGTACGCGCTGCGGATCGCGGGCTTCCAGCCGGCCGCGGTCGATCTGGGGCTCAATCCCAGCCAGAGCCTGCCGACGGCTCTCGGCGGGGTGCAAGTGAAGGTGGATGGCATCCCAGCCCCCATTCAACAGACAAGCTCGGGGCAGGTGATCATCGTGGCGCCGGCCCCGATGCGTATGGGGCGTGCGGTTCCTGGCGTGACCGAGTTGGTGGCCATACAGGCGATCGCGAATGGAATCGGGTCGAACACTGTGTGGATGCCGCTGGCGACTTCCGCACCGGGATTGATGACGGCCACGTTTCCCAATCTGGCGCCTCCCGATAGCAGCGGCTTCGTGGATGGCTTCGCGCGCAATCAGGACGGCTCGGTAAACAGCGCCACTAATCCCGCAGCCATCGGATCGAGCTTGACCTTTTACGTCACGGGCATGGGCGCGACGAATCCGAATGTGGCGCCGGGGTCGATCGCGAGCGGCAGCACCCTGGCGCCGGTGCTCCCTATATTTTCGTCTTGGGACCGCTTCAACGGCAGTCCATTCAACTCGCCGGGCGATGCCGTTTCGAGCGTGTCCGGATATGTGTCGGCGCTCTTCCAGCTTCGCCTGGCCACACCGACTTCGCTGCAGAATGTGGGCGACTTTCCGTTGCCGAGTGGTGTCCATCGCGTGGCGGTGAATCTGCTGTTCAACCCCTTCGCTCCGCCCAGTGCTCCGCCGGCATCGAACATGGTGGGCGTCTACTTAAAGTAGGCCCGCCGCGCGCCGCGTGATATTCTGTTCTAGGTTTTCCATACTCATTTAAAGGAGATTCCCCGTGAGAGTCGGCGTATTCACTCCGCTGTTGTCGCAGTTATCCCTCGAAGATGTTTTGAAGAAGCTGAAGAGCCACAACATCGATACCGTGGAACTCGGCACCGGGAATTATCCCGGCGATGCGCACTGCAAACTGTCGATGCTCGAGAACAAGACCGAGCTGAACGAATTCAAGGCGACGCTGGCCGACAATGGATTCACCATCAGCGCGCTGAGCTGCCACGGCAATCCGCTGCATCCCGACAAGGTGCGGGCCAAGCACGACCAGGAGGTGAGCAAGAGGACCATCCGGTTGGCGGAGAAGCTGGAAGTGCCAGTGGTGATCGATTTCAGCGGCTGCCCCGGCGATTCGCCGAATGCGAAG
Organism: uncultured Solibacteraceae bacterium; assembly: GCA_963815475.1. Lineage (GTDB taxonomy): Bacteria > Acidobacteriota > Terriglobia > Bryobacterales > Bryobacteraceae > Sulfopaludibacter. The sequence goes on from CAWFHD010000003.1 coordinate 8,450,888, forward strand.
TGGCCCAACTGGGTTACTTGCCCGTGGCCGCCGGACTATCTCGAAATCCTGAAATGGCAGTGGGAGAAGGTGGTGGAGCCGTACTGGGTAAAGCACGGCAAGTTCGCCGCGGATCACGGCGTTAAGGTGGCCATCGAGATGCATCCCGGGTTCGTGGTCTACAGCCCGGAGACGATGCTCAAGCTGCGCAAGATCGCCGGCAAGTCAGTGGGTTGCAATTACGATCCCAGCCACATGTTCTGGCAGGGCATCGACCCCATCGCCGCCATACGCGTGTTGGGCGACTCCATTTTCCACGTTCACGCCAAGGACACTCAGATTTATGAGCGGAATTTGCCGATGACGGGCGTGCTCGACACCAAGAGCTACACCGACGAGCGCAATCGCGCATGGATTTTCCGCACTTGCGGATACGGGCACGGCGAAGAATGGTGGCGCGAATTTGCGTCGACACTACGGATGTTCGGGTACGACTACGTGCTGTCGATTGAGCATGAGGACAGCATTCTGTCGCCGGAAGAGGGACTTTCGAAGGCCGCATCTTTCCTCAATGGAATCGTGATGAAGCAGAAGCCCGCCGCGGCTTGGTGGGTATAGCTGTAGAAGTCCGGACAGGCGGAAGCGCCTGCCCCACCCAAGCACCGGCAATTTCACGCTACTTGTACTTCTCCCACATCTTGGCGATGTCGGCTTGTTTGGCGTCGCCTGCGTGGATGACAATTCGATAGCGGAAGCGGAGTTTCTGGCCGGCTTCCACGGTCATGTCCGACTTCGGCTGGGTCTTATCGAATTGCCAGACTCCGAACGGATTGGCGGCAAACAGGCCGTAGCCGCGGGCGTGCCAGCGCACCGGATGGCGCGGATTCTCGGGATTGTCTAGGATGGCGATCCCGACCTTCTCTCCGTTGATGTCGCCTGAATAGTCGCACCAATTGGAGGGCTTGCCCCATAGCTGCTTCTCGCCTTCCAGGCCGTCGGCGTTGGTGATGTGCCCCGAGCCTTTGTCCTCCTGCAGCACCGGCCGCATGCGGATGCCGAGCACGCCATCCTTGCCATCGCCGAACACCACCTTTTCCACCGGCGTCAAGGTGATGTCGAGATCGAAGCGGCGGTCGTCTTTATCGGCGTAGAAGGTCATCACGCGAGTTTCGGTGAGTACTTTATGGCCTTCCAGGTCGGTCCAGTCGAAACTGGCTTTGATGGTTCCGCTGTCCTTACCGCTCTTCACTTCCGCCGGCCCGCTGAGAACGATCTTGCCGCGGTTGGGAGTTTTGTAGGATGCCTCATTGTTCCAGAAATCCAGCTTGTTCACGGTGTCGTGGGCGAACCACAGACCTCGCTGGTGTTGATGGTCGGGCTTGGCGATGGACGCTTCCTCCTCCACTTTTTCCATGGGCCACATGCGCGTGACGTAGGTTCCGGTAGCGGCGCGTAGCGGCCAGAGATAGGGCTTGGTGACCTCGGGACCGGCGACGTAGAAATCGGTGAAGGGCTTACCGTTGATTTCCACCGAGATCTTTTCCGGTCCATTGGTGATTTTGACCTGGGAGAATGCCGGGAGGCTTACAAGGGCCGCGGCCAGAAGCAAAAGCGATGCGGGTTTCATCGCGTCTATTTTAGCGTTAATAGACGAAGAAATTCACCGTCTCTGCATGCGTTTCTCCGGTGTCCGTATTTTTGTATGTGAGCGTGAGAAGATACGACGTCCCCGGCTTTAGGTTGAACACGCTGCTCCATTGCGATTGGTATCTGGATCTATCCTGGACTCCTGCCACGTTCGTTTGTACGGATGGCTGGAGCAGAGATGCTACCGTGCGGCCACCAGGCACTGTGACCGTGCCGGTTATCAAATAGTTGCCCGGCGTAGCAAATGGCAGCGATACGGTTGCCAACTGCCCGGTGACGTGAACGGAGACGCGGCCGCCCGGTTCGTTCGCGACGTATACATTGGTGGGGCCGGCCGCGGCAGTCGCCGGCGGCACGTTCAGTTTACGGAATTGCTGCAGATTCGTCGCTTGGGCCTGCGCCTTGGGAGCAGCGCCCGGAATATACTGCAAAGCGTCCTTCTCTTGCGGGTCCGAAGTCATACGAAATTCGTGCGTCATGGTCGGATCGATGAACTCGATGATGACGTCCTTGCCGACGCCCTCGATGAATTTGTAGCGCCACTGCTGGAAGGGGTAGGTGGTGGTAGAGCCGCCGCCTTCTGCTGCCGGCCGCTGATAGGCGCCGCCAGCGCTGTGATCGTCGATCTCATCGGGCGGTCCATAAGTAATGTAGACGCGGCCGCGATCGGTCTTCCAGCCGGGAATGCTCGCTGAGAAATGGTCGTTGACGTAGGCTATGCGGCGGTAATGCTCTTCTTTGAATTCATTTTCCACTGTGCCCGGAGTGGGATCGCGGCGCAACCAAAACTGCGTGATGAAGTTCTCCAGTTCCGGATCGGTCGACAGAGACTTGAAAGCGGCACGCTCTTCGTCGGTGATGATGTAGGCCACATCCTCATTGAGCCATTTGCGATACGGCGTTTCGAGGGAAGACTTCAACTTCGCGGCACGGGGTGTTAGCTGATCCTGCGGCTCGGTGGCTGGCGGCGGGACCTGCTGCTGAGCTACCAGGACCGCCGGCTTCGCGAAGACCCGAATTGGAATTTCGACGGGCGCCGGCCTGGGCGCCACCAGTGCGGGCGCGGCAGGATGCGGCAGGGTCACCGTTGGCAGCGGCATCTGCGCCGGCGCGGTGGCGGCCAGCGCCACTCCCACCATCGCGAGTGCGACCGCGGCGGCCGCCATGGGAGCTACGACACTCTGCGGCGCGGGAGATTGCAGCAGCCGGCGCACGCGGTTCGAGAGGCTGCCTCCGGTAGCGCCGAGCGCTGGTTCGAGCGCTCTTCCCTGCTCCAGTTTCACTAGCGCGGCGGCGTAGCCTCGGGCATCGCCTGCCAGCGCGACCACGGCGTCGTCGCAGCAATGTTCGCGCTCGGCGCGGATCACACCCGACACCCACCACACGGCCGGATGGTAGAACAGCAGCGCCTCTACCAGGCTCTGTAGCACGTTGACCAGGTAGTCGCGGCGCGCGATGTGCGCGAGTTCGTGAATCAGAATGTACTCTACCTGCTCGGTGGGTAGGCCTGCGAGCATCCCCACGGGCAGGAGGATCGCGGGGCGCAGATAGCCGGCGGTCAACGGCACTTCGGTGAGGCACGATTCCAGGAGTTGCACGGCGCCGCCCACTCCGAGCTGCGATGCGAGTTCGCGCAACCGATCGGGCCATGGCGCGGGCGCGAGACGAACTCCCGCGCGGCGCAATCGATAGGCGCCGGCGAAGCCTGCCAGGCGATGCAACGAGAGCAGCGCCACTCCCGCGAGCCACAGCGGCACCGCCCAGGTGTAGGGCATCGTGCTGTTGATGATGGGGACGCCGAGGTTGGGGGAGTCAGCGGGGCGCGGCGGCAGTTTGCCGGCCGGGATGTGTATGGCCACGGCAGTGGGGTTCGCCGGCAGCTTGATGGCCAGGGTGACGCCGAATGCCGCCAGCATCGCCAGCAGTGCGGCGCAGGCCGCTGCGTATCGCGCTCGCGACCCGCGGAAGACTACCAATAGAATTGAGAGAAGCAGCGCGATGGCCGCGCCTTCCCACAGAAAATGAAACAGCGCCCAGCCGATTGCTTCGTTCATTTCGCGCCCCTTTCGTACTCCTCAAGCATCTTCCGGAGTTCCGCCAATTCTTCCTTGCTCGCCTTGCGCGCCGAGAGCGCCCCCATCATCAGGCTCTTGGCCGAGCCGGCGAACGCCCGCTGCAGCAGGTCGCCCGCCAGTTGCCGCTGCGTCCACTCGCGCGGCCGGCTGGCCTCGTAGACGTGCGCGCGCTCCTTCTCATCGCGGCGGACCAGTCCCTTCTCCGCCATGATCTGGAGCGTCTTGAGCACCGTGGTGTATTGCGTGGGTTTGCGCTGCGCGATTTCTTCGTGCACTTCGCGCACTGTGCTGGCTCCGCGGCTCCACAGGATGGTGAGGATGTCGAGCTCGGCATCGGTGGGCCGCGGTGGTTGAATTGGCTTCTCCGGCATATCTACGAAGAAGTTACTACGAAGCTGTTCGTATGTCAAGAGTGAAAATGCGATACAGGTGGGATGTCGGCAGCGCTCTCATTCCCTCCATCGGCTATCCTGGATGCTGCATGTGGAGACCCGCGGCACTTCTCTTTCTGCTATCCCCGATATCCCTAGCGCAAACCGCGGAGACTGCCATCTTCCGCGCCATTCTTCTTCCGGCGAGCGAAGCCCCGGCCGTCACGAATCTGAATGCGAAGGGTGTGGCCGATGTCACGGTGAGCGTGACGCGCGATGCTTCCGGTCAGATCTCGTCAGGCACAGTGGACGTGCTGGCGCGCGTTACTTTTCCCGCGGCGGCCACCGGTATCGGCCTGGGAATCTGGGCAGGCAATCCGGGGCAGATCGGCGTCCTCACCCTTAGCACCGCACTTTCGGCGAAGAACCCTACCTCCCTTCAAGCCAATGGCGACAGCCTTCACCTGGCCGTGCAGGTGACGCCCGACAACACCGCGGCCGTCACGGCCTTGCGCAATCTCTATGCGAATCCGACGCAATATTACGTCAACGTTCTGACCTCGGCGAACCCGAACGGCGCGATGCGCGGAACATTGCAGCGCGCCCAGACGGTCACGCTCATGGCGTTGCTCAGTTCGAGCAATGTGGCGCCGCCGTCCTACCCGCCGGGTTATGGCGCTGCCCTAGTGGTCGCCATCGGGACCCGGGACGCATCGGGCAACTGGACCTCGGGCGAGGTTTACTGCTCGGCCAGCTATTCGTCGCAGGATCCCAGCACGTTTACCACGTTCCAGATTCACGTCGGATCGGCCGGCACGAACGGCACGATGGTCTTCCAAGCGCCCCTGCCCGCCGGCATTGCGCCGCCTCCCGGCGGCAGTGGAACGCTCGGTCCTTATTACACCGAACTGGTCACTAGTACCGCGCTGCAGACCGGCGCCTTCACCAACTTCTTCACAGACCCCGGGGCGCTCTATATCGACCTGCACAGCAGCGCCAGCCCGAACGGTTCGCTGCGCGGCCAACTACATGGCACAGACTCCATGGCATTCCCGCTGTTGCTAAGTTCGACCAACGAACCGGCGCCTACCTCCACCACGGCCAACGCCACCGCCAGCCTGACGCTCAACACGTTGCGCAACGAGGATGGTTCCATCGCCGCCGCCGCCTTCCTCAGCGATATCGATTATCGGCTGCCTGCCGCCGCTCAGTTCTTCGGTCTGTACCTACATCAGGGCGCCGCGGGACAAAGTGGACCGGCCGGCCTGCAGGTGACGCCGGATTTCCATAGCGACACCGGCTTCGGCAACTACTTCGCATGGGGCCAGTCTTTCATCGACGCCTTCTCGCTTTCCACGTTGAACGACATGGTTGCGAATCCATCAAACTACTACGCCGATCTGCATACCATCGCCGATCCGGGCGGCGCGGCCCGCGCGCAATTTGCGCCGCCGCCCACTACTGCATCGAGCATCACTGCGGTCCTCAGCGCCACTCTCGACCCCAAAGCAACGTCGCTGGCGCCGGGCGGGCTGATCAGCATCTTCGGCGCAAACCTGGCGCAAGTGGCCACAGGACTGAACGGCTGGTCGGGAAGAACGCTGCCATTCGCGTTGAACGGAATTCGCTTGCTCATCGGCGGGCGGCCGGCGCCGCTGCTTTACGTTTCGCCGGGGCAGCTCAATGCGGAGGTTCCCGTCGACCTCACCGGCGCCTCTGCGCTAGTGATGGTCAGCAACGCCAACGGCATCATCGCCACTTACACGGCGAACGTGGTGAGCAGCGCGCCTGCTATCTTCTTCTATCCCACGCCGGCGATTCTGAAGAACGCGGACTTCTCGCTGGTGACCGCGGCGAACCCGGTCAAATCGGGCGACGCTATCGTGGTGTACGCAACCGGACTGGGGCAGACGAGCCCGGCGCTGACGACCGGGCTGGCGCCCGCTATCGGCTCACTTGACGGCACCACGCCTGTCACCGCGACCATCGGAGGCAAGCCTGCCACGGTGATCTACTCCGTCGCCTCGCCATCGTTCCCGGGGCTCTACCAGATCGGAATGACGGTGCCGACCGTCGTTTCGGGCCCGTCGCCATTGGTGCTGACGCAAGGCGGCGTTGCGTCGAATACCGTGACGCTGGCGATGAAGTAACCCGATCACTGACTTGACCGCGCTCCTCATCTTCGCCGCGACTTACCTGGTGGTCGGCATCGGCCGCGTCCCCGGCTGGCGCGTGGACCGCACCGGAGCGGCGATCATCGGCGGCGCGCTCATGCTGGCGTTCAAGGTGCTCACGGTGCAGGAGGCCTACGCGGCCATCGATTACAACACCATCATTCTGCTGTTCGGCATGATGATCGTGGTGGCGAATCTGCGGCTCTCGGGGTTCTTCACGCTGGTCAGCGAGCGGGTGCTGGAGCATGCCCGGCGACCGCTGCTACTGCTTGCCGCGATCGTCACGGTTGCCGGAGCGTTCTCCGCCTTCTTCGTCAACGACACCATGTGCCTGGTGCTCACACCGCTAGTACTGGAAGTCACCAGCAGGCTGCGCCGCAATCCCATTCCGTACCTGCTGGCGGTGGCGATGGGCGCGAACGTCGGCAGCACCGCCACCATCACGGGCAATCCGCAGAATATGATGATCGGAAGCTTCTCCGGCATCCACTACCGCGCCTTCGCGGCAGCGCTTACGCCGGTAGCCGCGGTGGGTCTGCTGGTGGTGATCGCGGTTATCGCACTGCTCTATCGCGACGAATTCCGCCGGCCTCCCGAATTGACCATTGAGCCGCGCCGCGTGCGCGTGGACCGGCCGCTGCTGGTGAAATCGCTGATCGTCGCGGCGGGCATGGTCGCGCTCTTCTTCGCCGGATGGCCCGTGCCCATCGTGGCGTTGTTTGCGGGAGCGCTGCTGCTCATCACACGACGCGTGAAGCCTCAGAAGGTGTATCGCGAGATCGACTGGTCGCTGCTGGTGCTCTTTATCGGACTCTTCATCGTGGTGGCAGGAGCGGAAAAATCCGCGGGCGAGTGGTTGGCCTACGCATCCAGTCTCCATCTGGAACGGACGGGAGTGCTGACGGCGGTGGCGGCCGCTCTTTCCAATCTACTTAGTAACGTCCCGGCCGTCCTGGTGCTGAAGCCTATCATCCTGCGGCTGGCGGATCCACGACATGCTTGGATCACGCTGGCAATGGCATCGACGCTGGCGGGGAATTTGACGATCCTCGGGTCGGTGGCAAACCTGATCGTGGTGGAGCGGGCTCGCCGCGCGGCGCAAATCACGTTTTGGGAATACGCCAAGGTCGGAATACCGGTGACGCTGGTTACGTTGGCCATCGGGGCGTGGATGCTGAGCTAGCATTGATCTTGAGTGCCCTTCGACCTCCAGCCCGTTTTGCACGGTGAGATCCTTCACCTGCGCCCGCTGCAAGCCGCGGATTTTGACGACCTCTACGCCGTCGCCTCCGATCCGCTCATCTGGGAACAGCATCCTGCAAATGACCGCTACAAGCCCGACGTCTTCCGCAAATTCTTCCAGGACGGCTTGGGTTCCGGCGGCGCCCTCATCGCAGTGGATTCGCGCGACGGCCGCGTCATCGGCTCGTCCCGATATAACGGATACGACGAGGCTGCGAGCGAAATCGAAATCGGGTGGACTTTTCTTGCGCGCTCGCACTGGGGCGGCCGCTATAACGGAGAAATGAAGCGGCTGATGCTGGAGCACGCGTTCCAGTTCGTAGAGCATGTGAAGTTCAGCATCGGTATGCGGAATCTGCGTTCGCAGCGGGCCGTGGAAAAGATTGGCGCCGTTCGAGTAGGATCGTCGGGAGAAAGTTTTATCTATCGAATCAGTCGTCCATGACCACACATCGCTTCGTCCAAGTCGTGCTCGCGTGCTCCGCTCTGCTGCCCGCGCAGACCACCCTTCGCCAGGCGGGTTCCGAGCGAGCGCTCCTGATGGGCGCTGCCGCCGATGCCGATGAATTCGGCCAATCCAACCGTCTAACCATCCCGGCCTACGCGGCAACGCTCGGCTCGCAATACAGCATGCTCGAAGCCGAGAACGCCATGAAGTGGAACCCGATTCATCCCACGCAGGAGACATACAACTTCGTACCGGGTGACAAGCTGGTGGCATTCGCGCAGGCCAACCAGATGCAAGTGCGCGGACACAATCTCTGCTGGTACAGCTTCAACCCGACGTGGGTCACCAACCTGGCCGCCACGGCCACACCGGCCACGATGTCCGCCGTGCTGCAGGATCACATCACCACGGTGGTGAGCCACTACAAAGGCCAGGTGTTCGCGTGGGACGTGGTGAACGAAGCCATGGCCGATGGCGGCGCCTCGGGCCTGCGAAACTCCATCTGGTACAACCAGCCGGGCATCGGGCTGAGCGGCACAGGCTACATCGAGCAGGCCTTCCGCTGGGCGCACGACGCCGACCCCAATGCCCTGCTCTTCTACAACGACTACAGCATTGAATCTCCTGGCGCCAAGTTCACCGCGGTTTACAACATGGTGAAGGATTTCGTGGCGCGCGGAGTGCCCATCCACGGCGTCGGCCTGCAGATGCACCTGGACGCCAGCGGCTTTCCGAGCACCGCCGGGCTCACGCAGAACATTCAGATGCTGACCGCGCTCGGCCTGCAGGTTCACATCACCGAGATGGACGTCCGCATTCCGGTGGACGCCAACGGCAACGCCTCCGCGGCGAATCTTCAGGCGGAGGCGCAGACGTACCAGCGAATCCTGACCGTGTGCCTGCAAAATCCCGGCTGTACGGCGTTTCAGACCTGGGGCTTCACCGATCAGTACTCGTGGATTCCGGGTTCGTATCCCGGGTTCGGCGCGGCGCTGCCTTTCGACAAAGACTACCAGCCGAAGCCTGCATTCAACGCCATGATCGACGCGCTCCAAACTACGCCACCCACTCTCAGCGCGAAAGCGATTGTGAACGCCGCGAGTTATATCGGTGGCGGCGTCGCGCCCGGTGAGATCGTCACAATCTTCGGCGTGAATGACGGGCCTGCCGCGTTGGTGGGCGCGCAGTTCGACGCCCATCACCTGGTGGCGTCCAATCTGGGAGGCGCGCAAGTTTTGTTCGATGGCGTGGCGGCGCCGCTGATTTATGCGGAGGCCGGACAAGTGAGCGCCATCGTGCCGTACGAGGTGGCCGGCAAGACGCAGACCGCGGTGCAGTATGTTTACAACGTCGTGCTGTCAAACAGCGTGACCATGCCGGTGGTGGTCGCAGCTCCGGGAATCTTCGCCGCCTATGCGACGGGTACGGGTCAGGCGGTAACTCTGCCATCGGCCGGAGACGTCATTCAGCTTCTGGCGACGGGCGGCGGAACCGTGGTGGGAGGCGCGACCGACGGAGCGCTGGCGCCGGCGGCAGGCGCTCAAACACAGACGGTCAGTGCAACCATCGGAGGAATGACTGCTGCGGTAACTTACGCCGGTCCCGCGCCGGGACTGGTCAACGGCGTGATGCAGGTGAATCTCACCGTTCCCGCGGGTTTGGCCCCCGGTCCACAGCCGGTGACGATCACGGTGGGAGGAGTCAGCAGTCAGAGTAGGATCACGGTGCGGTAACGCGGGCGACCGCTGCCATCACACCGAATGTTCATCCTGTCGGGACACCCTGTCGGGCCCCTTGACCAGCAAACGGGATTTGTAGTAGCATTGCCGTACTACGTAGGAGATTATGAATCGGGCGCGTTTTTCAAGGGCCGAGAGGCGAATCCTGGAGCAGTATTGGAAATTGGGGACTTGCGCTGTCCGGGAGATTCTCGACAGTTTGCCGCCGGAAGAACGCGTTGCTTACACCACCGTTCAGACGTTGGTCTATAGGCTCGAGCAGAAAGGCGCTCTTCGCAAGGTCAAGAAAATCGGCAATGCGCAACTATTCGAACCCTCGATTGACAGGAGTGAGTTCCGGCGTGGGCTGGTACGAGATTTCCTGGACTTGTTCGGCGATTCCCCACGTGTGCTGGTATCCAGCCTCATCGAAACTGGCTCGCTGACACTCAAGGATCTGAAGGCCCTGCAAAATGCCACGGCGAGCAGCAAGAGCAGCCGTAGGGGCGGAGCGAAACGAAATGCCTGAGCACATCGTGCGCGCGTTCTACTACGCGGCAATCCATCTAATGTTCGCGTCGATTGTCTGCCTCGCTGCCTTGGCGATTACATCAATCCCTCGGGGCAGCGCCACCACAAAGTACTGGATTTGGACGGCCGCATCGGTCAACTTCTTTTTGCCGGTTGGCGCAATCCTCGACCGATTATGGGCATCGCATCTCTCCTGGGCAAGACCGCTCGGCATGATCGGCGGAGAGATCAATGACATCCTGCAAAACGCCGCGAGCGCCGGGCTGCTGGGCGCAGTGTGGTTGCTGGGCGCGACGCTCATGTCAGTGCGGCTCTGTTGGCGGATACGCGCCGAGCGTCGCGGCACTCGTGAGGAGCGGCCGGGTTTCCTCGCGCATGGCGTGCCGGTACAGTTCGCCGCCAACGGGCAGGGTCCAGAGATGGCCGGGGTTCTGCGTCCGCGGATCTCGCTCCCCGATGGAATTGACAGGTTCTTAAGCGAACCAGAGATCGACGCCGTCCTCATCCACGAACTGACCCACGCCAGGAGGCGCGACAACCTGACTCGCCTGATTTACGAAGCGGGCCTTTGTGTGCTGTGGTTTCATCCGCTCGTCTGGTTGGCCGGATCTCGTCTTGCTTTGTATCGGGAACTCTCCTGCGACGAGAGCGTGATTCAGAGCGGCCATGGGGGAGACCTGATTTCCGCACTGACGAAGCTGGCCAATGCGGAAGGGACTTTCTTGCGACAGACCACCGCGTCGTCGTTCCTGAGCCATCGTCTGGCCCGGTTGGCTGCCGCTCAGCCTCAACAAACGTGCCAGGCGCAGAGCGCGCTGATGACGGCGGTGTTCGCGGCCGTGTTCCTGGCGGGCGTTTTTGAAACGGTAGCGCATACTGCTTGTTGCTTTCTCAGAAAGGGGTAACACTCGCTTGAAACAAACTCGCAACTTGTTGCTATTAGCAGGACCGCTTTTTGCGGTGGCGGCCTTGGGACAGAACTCTGTAACTCCGCTAACCCTCGCTACCATGGTCGACGGTCAGATCGGCGCCATTGAGAAGCAGATCTTGGACGCGGCTGAAGCCATGCCGGAAAGTAAGTTCAACTTCTCGCCGGAGAGTTTGCACATCCAAGGCAGCGACTATAAGGGTGTGCGCACGTTCGCCTTGCAGGTCAAGCACATCGCCGCTTCTAACTATGCGTTGTGGTCGCCGCTTACCGGCGATCGGTTTCCGAAAGACTTCATCGGCGGGGATGGTCCGCGGAGCGTTAAGACCAAAAGCGACATTCTCAAGTTTCTGAAGGATTCCTTCGCGCTGGGTCACAAAGCCGCGGCAACGCTGACTTCTGAAAACATGCTGCAGACTACGGGAAGCGGCAAATCGACCCGCTTGAGCGCTGCCACATTCGGTGTCGCCCATGCCTTCAACCATTACGGACAGATGGTGGAGTACTTGCGGATGAATGGAATTGTGCCGCCAGCCAGCCGCTGAACGGAATTGAGGAGAAACTTACCATGAGGTGTTTTCTAATTGCGCTCACCGTAGCCGGACTGTCGATGGGGGCTGTGACGGCCAGTCTGTACGGTCAGAATCCGGCTCCAGATCCAGTTCGGACCCGAGCTGAAGAGACGCTGGAATGGTGGAACCAGATCGGCGGCAAGCTGATTGCGATGGCCAAGGATTTTCCGGAAGACAAGTACGATTTCAAAGCACAGAAGGATGAGCGCACGTTTGCCGAAAATCTTTTGCACGTTGCGGCAGTGGATTACGACCTGGCCAGTAGGGTTTCCGGAAGACACATGGGACCTGATTTCGGCAAGGACATTCACAACCCGTCGCGCGCCGCTTACCAGACCAAAGCCGACGTGGTGAGACTGGTGGAGAGCGCAGTCGCCGACTGTGCGTCTGTGATCAAACAGCAGGGGGACGCCGGGCTGGACAAGACGATGCAATTCGGATGGGAAACCGGTAGGCATGTGGTCCATACCTCGTACATCTGGATCACGGGCATCGAGCATAGCACCGAGCACTTCGGCCAGCTCGTGGTGTACTATCGCGCAAACAACCTTGTGCCGCCGGAATCGCGGCCATCGGCACGCTGACTGCGGATGGCGGACCTTCGTCACCTGGCCATTCCCGCGACGGACGAGCCGCTTGACAGGGTCGAAAACCGGTCCGAGCTTCGCTCGGATTGACAGGCGGAAGCGCCCGCCCCACTAGCCCCGGGCCTATCCGGCAGACGAGGCGTAGGGCTTCGTGTTGCTATACTTTTTATAGCGCTGACATTTGCAGCGACTACGTGTACGAGTATTGCTGCCCTTTAGGGTTGCGTGTAAGTCCGGGACTTGATCGGTTATTTGACAGGTACCAAGGCGATGCTAAGAAACTTTTCACTACTTTTTGTCTCCCCTCTTCCCGCCTGCCTCTTAGACTGCGAGGCGAGCGATGAATAACAGAGATTTTATTCAAGCGAAGGCCGAAAGTCGCAGGCTCTCGATGGTAACGTGTTACGACTACACGTTCGCCCGCCTGGTTTCGACCAGCGCGATTGACGGAATTCTGGTCGGCGACAGCGCTGCCATGGTGATGCATGGGCATCGCTCCACGCTCTCCGCCACCGTGGACCTGATGCGTCTGCATACAGAGGCGGTTGCCCGCGGCGCGGAGGGCAAGTTCATTGTTGCCGACATGCCGTTTCTGTCTTGCCGTAAGGGACCGGCTATCGCGCTCGACGCCGCGCATGTCTTGATGAGCGCCGGCGCCGATGCCATCAAACTCGAAGGTGTCGATGGACACGAGGATGTGATCCAACGCGCCGTCCAGAGCGGGATTCCGGTGATGGGGCATCTGGGTCTCCAACCTCAATCGGTCCACGCATACGGAGGATATCGAGTGCAGGGCCGAAAGGATGACGCAGCGAAGGCGATCTTGTGCCAGGCCACCACACTCGAGAGACTCGGCGCGTTTGCGATTGTGCTCGAGTGCGTTCCGGCGAACCTGGCGCGCGAGATTACCGCGGCGGTTCATATTCCGACCATTGGGATCGGCGCCGGTGACGGATGCGACGGCCAGATCCTGGTCCTTCAAGACCTATTGGGCTTGAACCCCGATTTTCGCCCGAAGTTCGCCCGACCTTTCCTGAATGGCGCACGCTGCGTCTCTGAGACCCTTGCGCGGTTCGATGAAGCGGTCAAAGCAGGAACTTTCCCAACCCCCGAGGAGAGCTATTCGTGATGTTAGTTTGGAGAACAACCGCTGAGTGGCAGGAACGGAGGCGAGCCCTGGCCGGCCACACCATCGGGTTCGTGCCGACGATGGGGGCATTACATCAGGGCCACGCATCGCTTGTGGAGCGATGCCGTCGAGAAAACGACATTGCCGTGGTGAGCATCTTCGTAAACCCCTCGCAATTCAACGATCCGACGGACCTCGGCAGGTATCCGCGCACTCTCGATCAGGACCTGACGCTGCTGGAGAGCCTTGGCACAGACGAGGTGCTCGCGCCCGACGCGCATGACATGTATCCGGACGGATACCGTTTCCGGGTTGAGCCGGGCGACGCGGACCGGGTGCTGGAAGGCGTTTACCGGCCGGGCCACCTCGAGGGTGTGTTGACGATTGTTTTGAAGCTCCTCAATCTGGTGGCCGCCGATCGCGCTTACTTCGGGGAGAAAGATTATCAGCAGTTGCGAATCGTGTCCGACATGGCCAGGGAGTTCTTTCTCGCCACGCAAATCGTAGCTTGCCCCATCCTGAGGGAACCATCCGGCCTGGCAATGAGTTCCCGGAATGCTCAGCTCTCGCCGGAATGCCGCGATCGCGCGGCGCAGATGTACCGGGTCCTGACTGCGTCAACCAGCTCGGCAGAAGCGAGAGAAGAACTCGAAGCTCACGGGTTTACGGTGGAATATGTGGAGGAGCGCTGGGGGCGGCGACTGGCGGCAGCGTCTCTCGAACGGGTGCGATTGATCGACAACGTGCCGGTCACGAATAGCGATCTTGTGTAACCATCGGGCGGAACTATGCTTCTGACATTGGACGTGGGCAATAGCCAGATCTTTTGCGGGGTCTACGACGGCGGGCAGTTGAAGATCACCTTTCGACGGACCTCCGGGATTCGAGCGTCGTCCGACGAGTTTGCCTCGTTTCTCCGCTCCATGCTTCGCGAAAACAGCGTGGACCCCGGAGCCATCGATATGGCCGGGATCTGTTCCACGGCGCCGGACGCAGTACATTCCCTGCGAAATTGTTTCCGGAAGTATTTCCGCTTCGAGCCTTTTCTGCTTCAGCCGGGAGTGAAGACCGGGCTCAAAATCAGCTATCGCAACCCGCTGGAAGTGGGCGCTGACAAAATCGCAAACGCACTGGGAGCGCTCGGCCGATTCCCTGGCAGGAATTTGGTGATCATCGATTTTGGCACGGCGACCACAGTGTGCGCCGTCACGAAGGGCAGAGAGTATCTCGGCGGAATCATCACTCCTGGGATAGCCATTTCCATGGCAGCGTTGGAATCGCACACGGCGCGCTTGCCGGTGGTTGAGATCGTCCGGCCCGCGGCAGTGCTGGGGCGCTCCACCGTCGAAAGTATCCAGTCCGGGTTGTATTACGGCGCCTTGGCTACTGTGAGATCTCTTGCGGCGTCGGTCGGCAAAGAGCACTTCGCCGAAGATCGGCCCCTGATCGTCGGAACGGGGCCATTTGGGCGGCTCTTCGCGGAGGAGAGGCTGTTCGACGAGTTTGTGCCCGAGCTTTCGCTCGATGGGTTACGCCTGGCCGTCGAACTTTCAAAAGCGGAGACCAAGCGGAACGCAGATGTTAGCTGAAATCGGGCACTCCTAACTCCCGCCCTCCCTCAGCTCGCCAACACCACTCGTCCGGGTCCCGGCTCGGGCGCTGTCGCAGTGCTGGTTCGCACCCGCGCCAACACCGCCAGCGCCGCCAGATAGAACAGTCCGCCGATAATCAGCGTCTGCACCAGCCCCAGATAAATGGAGCACACCAAGGATCCCACCGACCCGAGCACGCTAGCCGCGGCGTTCAACGACCATGCCCAGCGCACCGAAGGCGCGTGCCACTCCTCCAACCTACGTAACGCCGTGGGGAACGGCATGCCCATGGCAAATCCAAGCGGCGCCAGAATCACCACCGTCAGAGCCATCTTGAGCGGGAGCGGCAGCCATACCAGCGCCCCCAGCGATGTCGACACAATCAGCGCCACCAGCGCTGCCAGCAGCGCTACGCAGCCCAACACCCGTATCAGCCGTCCTTCGTGCTTGCCCAACAGCTTTCGGCTGGCGAAGCTGCCCAGGCCGCTCGATACCAGCATCGAGAAGATCACCACCGTCAGCGCGTAAGTAGGATGCCCCAGGAACAGCACAAACTTCTGAATCAGCGCCACTTCAATTAAAATGTATCCGGCGCCGATAAAGAGAAAGTACAGCAGGAAGCCCAGCACACCGCGCTGCCGCGGCAGGCGCGTTCCCAACATCAGCGGCGGCAGCAGCATGATCAGCAGCGTGGCCACCAAGCTCACCGCCATCAATCCGAACAGCAGCGGCACGGCCTTATTGACCGCTTTGTAGTCGGCCTGCACCTTCGATGCGTTCCGCATGAATGTCCACAGGTCGCGCGGCTGCACCGTGTAAAAGAAGAACGGCTTGTTGTCGGTGACGGGCGTGATGTCAAAGGTATAGTTCCGCTCGTACTCCGTCGGATTGGCGGAGTGCAACAGTTCGTAGAACGGATTGTGCTTTTCCACGCCCGGCAGGTAGACAGCCTCCATGCGGTCCGAAGCCTGCAGCATTGCCACGGCGTGATCCACGTCGGTCTGGGTGAATGGTTTGCGCGAAATCAGCACGGTGTCCTGCGCGCCCCAGCCTTCCACACTCCCGCTGCGGCCCACCATCACGTGCCGCCACGCATCGTTTTCGCCCACCTGCTTCAGCGCTTCAATGGCCAGCGAGACCAGGCGCAGCGATTCGCGCGGTGGATCGAAGCCCCAGCGAGTGAACGCGATCAATCCATCGTCGGTGAGGTGCTGCAGATAGTCGCGCACCGCATCCACCGTATAGAGGTTGTTCTCGGAAAGCGCGAACGCCCCGGCAGCCGTGGAGGCCCACGTGTCCACGAGGGTAGCCTGGAGAATCTGGTATTTCTCGGTGCTGCGCCGCACGAAACTGCGGCCATCTTCCACCTTGATGGTCACGCCGGGCCGCGAATAAAGCCCGCCGCTCATCTGCGGAAACTTCTCCTGCATCACCGTCTGGGCGATGATGGGGTTGATCTCCACGCCCGTGATATCGCGGCTGCCCGAGGCAATAGCGCGCGCCACGTCCCATCCGCCGCCCGGTCCGATGATCAAGGTGCGCCCGCCGGGTCGAATGGCATACGGGAATGCCGGTCCCTGCTCCAGCAGATCGTGGCGCTGGTGCGGCGTGAGATGGTCGAAATCGAAATTCGCGATGCCGGTGGAAGCGTCGGCGTCGATGAAGATCATGTCGCGGTGCTGCTGGTCAGGCGGCACATCCTTCATGGGATCGGGATCGTGCGTCACCGCGATGCGTGAGAAGCTGTTCCACTTCACGAAGACTTCGTTCTTGAGCGTGTGGTCCTTGGCGCGCCGGATGTCGACCACGTGGTTGTGTTCGTTATAGGAGATGAAGGCCACCAGCCCGAGCGAAAGCGTGACGCACACTGCGCGCCCCTTCACCGACCCCGCCATGCTGTTCCAGATGGCGGCCGCCACCGCGAACAGCACCGCCGAGGCCAGCACCGTATTGGGCCCGCCGAACAGTTGCAGCATCCCCAGCAGCAGCACGCAACCGCCCGCGGCGCCCATCAGGTCGTAAAAGTAGACTCGATTGACGTTAACGATGGTCTCGGAAATCGCGAGAGACACAATGGCGCCCGCCACAAAAAATGGCAATGCGGTGGTGAAATAAATGACCGCCAGGCTCCACGACGTCAGGTTGTTGTCGCGCGATACAATCACTATCAGCGACACCAGCACCAAAAAGCTGTTGACGGCGCTCAGCCAGCCCAGCTTGGTGAACAGCGGCGCGCGCCAACCCGCCACTACGTAAGAGAAGACGCCGCCCACGCCCAATCCGAACAGCGCGATCGAGATCGCCAGGAACGCCAGGTGATAGTAGAAAACCACCGAGAAGATGCGGGTCAGTGACAACTCCAGTAACAGGGTTGCCATGGTGGTCAGGGCGACGCACAGATAGATCTGGGGCCAATGGGTCGGAGACGGTTTCACGGAAGTCAACCCTTATGGTAGCGTGGCGGACGGATCGTATCCAAGGCGACCGCCAAACTACGACGTGGGTTCAGCGCCCGGCGCTCGCGAAGCCCTCAATCTGCGCGCACAGCGACGACGGGTTGACGGGCTTGGTGAGAACCCAGTCCATGCCGGCGGCCAGACAGCGTTCCCGATCCTCGTCGTGACAAAACGCGGTAACAGCGACAATCGGCACTTTGCTACGCCTGCGGTCTTCCAGTTTCCGGATCGCGCGCGTGGCGTCCAGCCCGTCCACGTCGGGCATTTGTATGTCCATCAGAATCACATCGAAGGGCTCGGCTCCCGACGCTGCCAGCACCGCCTCCCGGCCATCCACCGCCGTCGTTACGGTATGCCCACTCTTCTCCAACAGTCTTTGCGCCAGTCTCCGGTTCACCGGATTGTCGTCGACAACCAGAATCCGGAGTTTGGGTAAAACGGCGGCAACGGGTGAGGCATTTTCCGTTGGTTGCGAAGCGTGGGCTTCCGGCGCTATCCGGCAGGGAACCGTGAACCGGAAGGTGCTCCCCACCCCCGGAGCGCTTTTCACACGGATCGCTCCACCCATCAACGCCACTACTCGCCCCGCGATCGCCAACCCCAAACCCGTGCCACCATACTGCCGCTTCGTCGAGCCATCCGCCTGGCGGAACGATTCGAAAATGGCAGTTTGCTTTTCCACGGGAATGCCAATCCCAGTGTCGGCCACCGCAATCTCCAACTGAACGGCATCGCCCTCTCCGCGAGCGCACTCCACACGCAGTTCGATGCCTCCACGCTCCGTGAACTTAATCGCGTTCCCCAACAGGTTCATCAGCACCTGTCGAATTCGCAGCGGGTCGCCAATCAGAGCATCGGGAATTGTGTCGGCGACGGAACCGCCTAGCGTCAATCCTTTATCCGAGGCGGGACCGCCCATCAACTGCAGCATCTCGCGCACCATCGGCCGGACCCGGAAGACTTCAGGGTGAAGTTCCACCTGGCCATCCTCGATGGCCGAAAAGTGCAGGATATCGTCGAGCACCGCCAACAGCGATTTCGCCGCCGACTGGGCCGTCTCAATGCAGCCGCGAGCGTCCTCAGCGCCCGACAGTGCGAGATCCTGCATGCCGATGATCCCGTTCATCGGCGTCCGCAGTTCATGGCTCATGTTGGCCAGAAACTCGCTCTTGGCCCGGCTCGCGGCCTGTGCCTGTTCCCGCAGCGCGGCTTCGCTTTCCAGTTGCCCGCGAATCAGATGGACTTTAAAAGTTAACTCGTCGATCAGGTTGGCCTGCTCAATCGCCATCGTGGCCAGGCAGCATATCGATTCGATGCGGATAGCATGGAGTCCAACGGGAATC
This sequence comes from uncultured Solibacteraceae bacterium, assembly GCA_963815475.1. GTDB lineage: Bacteria > Acidobacteriota > Terriglobia > Bryobacterales > Bryobacteraceae > Sulfopaludibacter. The sequence goes on from CAWFHD010000003.1 coordinate 8,469,680, forward strand.
GTGGGCCCATCCGAAAACCCCACGATCATTCCCAGCAGTTCGCCTACCCCGGAATTCAGATGCCTGCACCAACCCAACTCAAACGGATACGGGCTGCCGTACGCAAGGTCCGCATCCGGATTCAAAATGAAATCGGATAGCTGGGCCGGGTCGAATTCGGCCAGCCAAAGCTCGGCCTGTGGCGTGAGTGCTCCCTTCCCCCCTAACGTCCATTCCCCATTTTGGAGCAGAAAAAAAGCCGCCTGCCGGTCCGCCGGCTCCGACCCCAGTTGACCGCACAGCGATCGCAGAATTTCATCGAGCGGGTGTTGCTGGCCAATCATCCTCGTCACTTGTTGCAGCGAGGCTTCGTTCACCATGCATGCGGCGCAATCCGCCCGGCTGGTGAAATCGGAGAGCGATAGAGGACGTGCCGTCATATCGCTAGCCCTGTGATTCGGCGCGCGTGAAGCGGTCCACCTGCTCCAGCATCTGCGCTGCTCCGCCCGGACCGCTTTCCAGCAGCAAGTGGGAGGGAGCCAGTGTCAACACGGCGGTGCGATTGCCGAGCGCCGCGCGGTGCACGATGGGCGTCCGGTTCAAAGGGGCGAGTTTGTCTTGCAGCGCTGCCAGGTCTCGCTGCTGAACGAACACGGCCACCAGACCGGACGATGTCCAGCGATAGACCATGGCCGACGGGTGAATCGGTTGCAGGCGCTCGCGGATGATGCGAAAGATGAATTCCTCCGTCACCGCGGCCCCGTATCTTTGGGTAATCCCGGTCAAGCGGTCGCAGAGGTAGACCAGCGCATACACAGCCTGCCCGGGGCCTAAGATCGTCGCCGCTTCCTTGATCCTGGCGACGCCATCGGCGTGCCCGGCCAGTTCGCCCCGCGCGCCGGAAAGGAATTCGCGGGCCTCGCCGACCTCGGATTCCAGCCGCGCCAACTCCGCCGAAATCGCGATCTTCGCTTCCGCCGATTCCCGCTCGACGAACTTTACCGTGTCGGCCAGGGCGGACTTCAAGGCGACGATATCCGGGATACGGGAGGTGCGCTGCAAAGTGTCCTGAATCTCGCTCAGGCGCGACACGGAGCGGTCGCGTCCTTCCGCCATCACAATCAAAGCGTGGTTCAGCATGGCGAAGATGTGCTGCACCTCCACTGCCTGAGCCATCGCCGCTTGCTGCGTGTCGGCCCGGTATTGCGCGAGAATCCGGGCAACCGTCGCTTCCACCCGGGAAATCTGCTCCGCCGTTTCGGCGCGCAACAGAGATTCGCGAGTTTCCTCCAGTTCGCGGCGCAGGGTTCCGAACCCTTCGCCGCTTAGCACCTGCCGCAGGATTCCGTCCAAAAGGTTGACTGAAAGCGCGCCGAAGGCCTGCGTCGGGTCGACACGCGCCTTATCACGCGGTTTAGCGTTGTTTTGATTCAGATAGGAAAGGATCGAGATCATGGTTTCGCGGAGTTCACCAGTCAACTTATCGGACACTTCGGGCGGGGCAACGGGGGAATCGCGAAAGCACGAGTCGCGCTGAATCTTGATCGCGAGGGAGGGGATTGGGACCTGTTAAAAGTTCTCGGAAGGCGTTCCGGATGCGATCTCCACTGATCGTTGATTCGGATGCTGTGCTGCCCTTTGCGGTCCCCGGGGCGTCCTACCCGACGAAGCGCACGCGGCCGTCGCATCACGCGTCTTTCATGCCGCGTGTTCTTTCGCTTTTTCGGAGAACTGATTGATTCGCACGGAGCCATCCGGGAAGCAGGCGAGGATTTCGAGCGTGCCGCCCATGGCTTCGATGAACTTAGCGAGGGTGCTCACATACATGTCGGCGCGGCGCTCCATTTTTGAGATGCTGGCCTGCTTCATTCCAAGCAACTCGGCGAGGTGCTCTTGGGTCAGGTGGCGTGCCGCGCGCAATTCATCGAGCGGCATGTTCGCGAGCATCTCGAGAGCCATCGCTTCGCTGCGTTCGCGGGCTTCGGGCGACATCTTTGCTTGCAGTTCCTTAAAGATTCGAGCTCTTGCCATGTTGTTACTCCTTCAGTTCCTTGACGTGTTCTGCGTACAGCCGATCTGCAACCGGCACAAAGATTTCGTACCAGCGGTTATTGCCGGTCTTGTCTCCCCCAATCAACAGCACCGCATCGCGGTTCGGGTCGAAGGCATAAAGGACACGATAGGGCCTTCCTTCATGCTGAATCCGCAATTCTCTCATGTGGCCGTATTGGCTCCTGAAACCTTGCTGCTGTTAAGGGGAGGCCAGCGCAACGCCGTGTTGTTCAAGAAGCAACACTACGGCGTTGACACTCGTCTGCTCTTCCATGGTCAATCCGTTCCACCAACCTTCGAACTCATCGCTGAAGAGCACGTCAACCATCAACTCATTATAGCCCGCAGGGAATATAGCATCAAGGGAATATTATGCGCACTGCGCCAACTGAGCGCTCCGTCCAATCGCAGCAAATCAACTTCCCCATCCGGGCGAACTACGCTGAAAACAAGCCGCTTCCCACACGTTCAACCATTCCCCGCCACGCCTTAGTGTTACGCTGGTCGGAGTAGTTGCCCGCCCCCGGCTCGAACCAGTTCCTTGACATCCGAAATGAATCCGTTTCTAAGCTCACGTCATCCAAGCGCCTGCGTCACCCAAAATCGCGCCACGCGCACAACTACCGATAAACCATAAACTTAGGCCGACACCACTTATCCCTCGCATTCGAACCCCTGCGTCACCCTGTAGGCCGCCCACAGGTCCGGAACCAGGGCTTTCCAACCGCACATCCCTCTTCCGCTACCCCATTGCATTTGATATCCTGGAACGGATTCCAACAGCACTACTTCAACGTCCTAAGGCACGAAAGGAAGGTGTCTGGTGAGTTCACGAAAAGAACCTGACGTTCCCACCAAGCCCACATCCGGATTCTCACGCCGCGGCTTTATGCGCGGCGCGGGACTCGGCGCAGGCGCTCTGGGAACGGCATTGCTCGAGAAAGAAGCGGTCGCCGCGCCGCCGGCCCCCGCCGTAATGGGCCCCGCCGCGGTCCCCATTACCCTGAATTTGAATGGCAAGCCCGTCAACGTCTCAGTCGAGCCGCGCGTCACCCTCTCCGACGCCCTGCGCCATCATCTCGACCTCACGGGCGCCAAGCGCGTTTGCGACCGCGCCACCTGCGGCGCCTGCACCGTCATCATGAACGGCAAGACTGTATATAGCTGTACCGTTCTCGCCATCGACGCGCAAGGCAAAAGTATCGAAACGATCGAAGGCCTCGCCCCCGCCGACAAGCTGCATCCCGTATCCCAGGCGTTCTGGGACAACGACGCGCAGCAGTGCGGCTACTGCACCCCGGGTTTCGTCATGGCCTGCAAGGGCCTGCTCGACGAGAATCCGCATCCCACGGTGAACGATCTCAAGCACGGTCTCGGCGGCAACCTCTGCCGCTGCGGCACCTATATGGGTGTCAAGAAGGCCGCGCATCGCCGCGGCTGGCCCCGCGAAAGGAGCGCAGAAAAATGGCTGATAACACTCCCGACTACATGTGGCCGTCCATGGAGTCGCGTAAGCTGATCGGCAAGCCGCTCAAGCGTCTCGATGGTCCGGCGAAATCGAGCGGCCGAGCCAAGTACTCCTCCGATCTCCACCCGCCGGGCATGCTGTTCGGCGTCTATCTTCACAGCCCTTACGCCCACGCCAAGGTCACCAGCATCGACACCAGCGCCGCCGAAAAAGCTCCCGGCGTGAAGGCGGTGCACGTGGTCGCGCCCGCGGGCACCGAGTTGCAGTGGCAGGGTATGGAAATCGCCGCGGTCGCCGCCGACAACCGAAGAACGCGCGCGCGACGCTGTGCGCATGATCAAGGTCGAATACGAAGTGCTGCCGCACCTGGTCAACGATGATGACCTCGCCAAGGTGGGCACGCGCGGCAAAGTGGCGGGCGAGCAGATTCACGGCGATCCCGACAAGGCATTCCAGGACGCCGAAGCGGTCTCCGAAGGCAAGTACGGAATGCCCGTGGTCTCGCACTGCTGCCTGGAACCGCACGGAGCCATCATTCAATGGCAGGGCGACAACGTCATGGCGTGGCCTTCCACGCAGGACGTCACCAACTGGGCCAACGGCCTAGCGCCCAACATCAAGGTGGATGCCGCCAATATCAAGGTCAAGATGGATTACATCGGCGGCGGCTTCGGCAGCAAGTTCGGGCCCGACGCCTGGGGCGAAGTGGGCGCGCGGCTTTCGCAAAAGGCTGGCGGCCGTCCGGTGAAGTTGTATCTGGAGCGTGGACCGGAATTGATGATCGCGGGCAATCGCCCCTCGGCCTACGCCAGGATCAAGATCGCCGGCAAGAAGGATGGCACCATCACCGGTTGGCAATCGGAATCGTGGGCAACGGGCGGATTCGGCGGCGGTGGCATGCCTCCGCTCCCCTACGTCTGCGCTTTCGAGAACAGCCGCCTCAATCACACGGCGGTATCGGTGAACGGAGGCCCCCAGCGCGCATGGCGCGCGCCGAACAATCAGCAGGCCGCGTTCCTCACTTGCAGCGCTCTCGAAGACTTCGCCGCCAAGATCGAAATGGATCCAATGGAGGTCTTCAAGAAGGCGTTGGAGAATGCTCCCAAGGCTCGCATCGACACCTACAAATATCAGCTCGATAAAGCCGCCGAACTCAGCGATTGGAAGAAGCTGTGGCAGCCGCGCAGCCAAAGCAAGGGCGTGGTGCGGCGCGGGCTCGGCATCGGTTATAGCGCGTGGGCCGGCGCCGGCCACAACAGCAACTGCCGGACCACCATCAATCCCGATGGTTCCGTGCTGGTGGAGATCGGCACGCAGGATCTCGGCACCGGCACCCGCACCATCATCACTCAGGTGGCCGCCGAGTCGCTCGGTCTGCCGATGGGCAAAGTGAAACTCGCCATCGGCTCCAATGACCTGCCGAAGGACAGCGCTTCGGGCGGATCCACCACCGTGGGCGGCGTTTCCGTTTCCACGAGAAAGTCCGCCGTCAATGCGCTGGCCAAGTTGTACGAAGCGGCGGCGCCCGCGCTCGGCGCACAGCCGAGCGAACTGGAAGCCATCGACGGCCACATCCGCGTCAAGGGCAATCCCAACAAGAGCATCACATGGGAAGCCGCCTGCAAGAAGATCGGCCCCAGCAAGATCTCCGAAATGGGCGAAAACAACCAGCGCCAGCCCGCGCCCGGCCTGAAGGATGCCGGGGCTGCGGGCGTTCAGGTGGCCGACGTTTCCGTCGACACGGAGACCGGCGTGGTGAAAGTGAACCGTTACATCGCGGTGCAGGATTGCGGCCTGATCATCAACCCGCGGCTGGCGGAAAGCCAGATCCACGGCGCCGTCATCATGGGGATCAGCACCGCGCTCTACGAAGAGCGCATCATGGACAACGCGACGGGCAAGTACCTCAACCCCGACATGGAGTTTTATAAGCTGGCCGGCATCATGGACATGGGCGATATACACGTCCACCTGGATATCCGGCCTGAGAACGATAAGCGCGGCGTCATCGGATTGGGCGAACCGCCGGCGGTCGCCATCTGCGCGGCCATCGGCAACGCGGTGGCCAACGCCATCGGGAAGCGCGTCCCCACCATGCCCATGACGCCCAATCACGTGCTTGACACGCTGGAAGGGAGGAACGCGTAATGCAGAATTTTCGAATACGCGAATCCAACGACCGTTCAGGAGGCCGTCGGCCTGCTGGGCGCCAAGTGGGGCCAGGCCGATGTGCTGGCCGGCGGCACCGACCTCATCAGCTTGATGAAGGATTATCTTCACACACCCAAGCGTGTGGTGAACATCAAGAACATCAAGGAACTCGAAGGCATCCAGAAGTCGGCGGACGGCCTGCGCATCGGCGCTCTGGTCACCATGGATGAGTTGGCCAAGAACGCCGACGTGCATGCCGATTACAAGTCGCTCGCCGACGCCGCGGCCGGCATCCCCAGTCCGCAGATCCGACATATGGGAACTGTGGGCGGCGACCTGTGCCAGCGGCCGCGCTGCTGGTATTACCGCCAGGGCATGGGCCTGCTCGCCATGAAGGACGGCAAGTCGCTCATCCCCGATGGGGAGAACAAATATCACAGCATCTTCGGCGATGGGCCCGCGTATTTCGTCAGCCCGTCGAGCCTGGGACCGGCACTGATCGCGCTGGGCGCCAAGGTGAAGCTGGTTTCCGCCAAAGGCGCGCGCGAAGTTCCGGTAGCGCAGTTTTTCGTGACGCCCAAGGATGAGAACTCGCGCGAGATCGTGCTCCAGCCCAACGAGATCCTCACGGAGATCGTGGTGCCTGCGGGCGGTATGAAGACGGCCACTTACGAAGTGCGGCAGAAGGAGGCCCTTGACTGGCCTCTGGCGGCCGCTTCGGTGGCGTTGAAAATGAATGGCGCTGCAGTGGCCTCCGCCAAGATCGTTCTCGGCCACGTGGGGCCCACTCCTCATGAAGCCGCGGCGGCGGAGAAGTGGCTGGTGGGCAAAACCATCACCACGGCCAACGCCGAGGCGGCAGCCAAAGCCGCTGTAACAGACGCCAAACCGCTCAGCCAGAACGCGTACAAAGTAACGCTGGCAAGGACGGCGGTAAAGCGCGCCCTGCTCGATGCGGCGAAAGTGAAGGCGTAACATGGAACGTCCGGGCCAGACAAAAGTCAGTATGAACCGCTGCGAAAAGCTGCGCTGGAAGGGCATGTTCATCGAAGCCGAATGGGATCCCTCCGTTCAGCATTCGAACGATCGCTCCTTCTGGTGCCAGCACACTTTCAAACCCCTCGGACCCGACGGCCAACTGGTCGACGAGTTCGAATGCAGCCCTGCTCGAAACTGCTACGAACAACTCTAGGACAGGGTTCCTCCAGGTAAAGGGGTCAGACAAGTTGTCGTTGTCTGACCCCTTTTTCCGTTCACGACATTAGAGCCGCCGCCCAGGGCTGTATAATGAACGGAGAGGGACAATTTGGGATGCTTAAATTAACCGCTGGCGCCATTCTGGCCGCCGCTGCTTCCGTTTCCTTTGCTGCGACTCTTCCCGCGCGCAGCATCAATGGCAATTACATCGAAGCCCGCACCGCCGATGTTTTCACGGGCCCCTGTTTCGCCAATGGCGAAGCGGAAATCAACGGCAAAGAAGCGGTGTTCGGCTGGAAAATCAATCAGGGCAAGTGGCAGGGCGTCGATCTCGACGGCCTTTCGGTGGTTGGCGTAGTCCGTTCCCAGCACACCCTGGGCAACGTCTACGAACCCGTGAATCCCGCCATCGCGGTGATGATTGTAGATAGCCGCGCCAATGCCGAACAGCGCCTGGCGCTGCAAAGCTTCGCCAAGAAAATGGGCGGTACTCTCCTCGATCACGTGGTGAAGGTGAGCTACGCTCCAATCGAATTGACCATCGAGAATGGCAACATTCACGGTGGAGCGGCGAAGCTGACTGCCGGTTCGCTGGCAGCCATCCGCACCCGCGCCATGGAAATGGCCGACCACACTTGCGGCAACGAAGACGTCTGGTATCCGCCATTGACCGAGTTGGAGCACTCCATGCCGGCCTACGCGCTGCAGGACGAATATCAGGGCGATGGCCTTGGCGAGACCTGGAAGAATGGTCCCCGGCGCAGCGCCTTCGTCGGCACCTTCCGCGTTCCGGTTTCCGAGTAAGCAATGCGGGGCAGACGGCAGCACTCCATCGTCTGCCCCTTTCTCACCCTCCTTCTTTTGGCCTGCGCGGCGCGCGCGGCCGATCCCCTCATCTACATCGGCACTTACACGGGTAGCGGCAGCAAGGGCATCTATGCTTTTCGCTTACAAACTAAGACCGGTAAGTTGACTTCGCTCGGAGTCGCCGGTGAAACCTCTAATCCCTCCTTCCTGGTGGAAAGCCCGAACCACCGATTTCTCTACGCCGTGAATGAGAATGGCGACGCCACTCAGATGGGAAGCGTGAGCGCCTTCGCCATCGATGCGCAAAGCGGCAAGCTGACATTTCTGAACTGGGTCTCGTCGCGTGGAGGCGCGCCCTGCCATCTCTCGCTCGACCGTAGCGGCCGCTGGCTGGCCGTTGCCAATTGTGTGGGTGGCAGCGTTTCCGTGATGCCCGTCGAGCCCGATGGCAAATTGGGCAATCCCGTCTATTACGCGGCAACCGGCGGCCACGCTCACTGCGTAGCGTTCTCGCCCGATAATCGAATCCTGCTGGTGGCCGACCTTGGTCTCGACCGGATCTTCGCTTATCGCTTCGATGACGTCAAGGGCTCGCTCGCGGCCAACAGTCCGTACATCACATACGTGAAGCCCGGGTCGGGAGTGCGGCATCTGGTGTTTCATCCCAGCGGGCGGGCCGTGTACGCTCTCAACGAAGTATCGTCCACGGCGGTGATGTTCTCTTACGACGCGGCGTCCGGCCGGTTGGACGAGATGCAGGTGATGCCGACGCTGCCCGGCTTCTTCGCCAATAACTCGCCCGCCGAATTGGTGCTGAATGCCGATGCTTCCCTGCTGTATGTTTCGAATCGAGGCCACGAGAGCATTTACACCTTCGCTATCGATCCGCGCAAGCTGACCCTGACGCCCGCTGGAGACGCCCCCACGATGGGAGCCACCCCGCGGCACTTCGCCATCGACCCGAGCGGACAATACCTGCTGGCGGCCAATCAGGATTCGAACGACATCGCGACCTTCAAGATCCATCCGCCATCGGGGCAGCTCACGCCGTGGGGCAAGATGGTAAAAGATGTGCCGAAGCCGGTGTGCGTGCTCTTCGTCGAGCCTCCGGCGCAGTAAGAAACTGCGTTAAACCAGGTCCGCGCCGCGCTCCGCCAATAGTTCGCGCAGGATGGAACGGTGGCAGCGGGATTCATCTTCGCAGTAGCAGCCCACCGACAGATTGGTGTGGTGCGAAAGCGCCGCCAGCAAGTCGAGTTCACGGCTTCGATCGGGCGCGTTCATCTCATGCCGGAACTTCCGGGCGAACGCGGCCCACGCGCGCTCGTCCGCCGCGGATAGCGCTTCCTGCACCAGTTCGGCGGTGGGAGAGAGGTTCGGGAACCAGACGTCGAAGTAGTCGAGCCGGGCGAAGTCGGCTTTGCGAACGCCACGGGGAGGGCGGCGCACCGTGCCGATGCGCGGACCTTCGCCGCGCTGTCTTGGTGCTCCAAGTTGGACGATGGAGATGGCCATACGACTAGTCATCGGGCGGCGGGCTTGGGTTCGATCGGCAGGTTGGCGACGTTCATCACTTGCAGGGAGTTCGACATGTAGTTCGCCACGAACAGGGTCTTGCCGTCGGGAGAAGTCACCAGGTCCCGCGGAAAGACGCCGCATGTGATAGTTCCGATCACGGCGTCGGCGCCTTGACTGATCTTGCCGGCATCCAGCACGGTAAGCGTCTGGCGCGGGTCGCCATCCGTGCCGAAGCGGTTGGAATTGCCGGCGATCACTTTCTTGCCGCCATCGATCACGGCGACCGGCACGGGCGCAGTGCCCACTGGCACAGTCCCAATGATCTTTCGGGACTCGGTGTCGAAGACCATGACCGCGTTGCTTTTACGAGCCGTCACGTACGCGCGATCGCCTGTGGGCGACAACGCCAGCCGCACGGGCACGCAACCGGCCGGCACACGGGCTGCTACGGCCTGCGCGGGGTCGGTTGCCGCCTTCGCCACATCGACTACAATCACGGCGCCCTCAGGGCCCTTATTCACGGGGCGGCCGGGCGGAACGAACTCAGGCTCGCAAACTTGCGGCCAGCCCCAGGCGGGAAGCGCGTGCTGGCTAGTGGTGTAAAGCCAGCGGCCATCCGGCGAAAAGGCGAGTCCAATCGGCGCGTTGCCCGTGGGGATTTTGCCGATGATCGCCTGGCCGGCGGCCTTCACGGAGCGCGCTTTGGCCATGTCGATCACGGTGATGCTGGCGCTGCCCTCATCACTCACGAAGAGGAGCTTGTCGTCGGAAGTCACATTGACGTAAATCGCGGCGCGCCCGCCTTCCTCGATAGACGCGATCACGGGGTCGTCCTTCCCCTTGCCAAGGAGTCGCTCTACGTCCATCACCACCACTCCATTGCCGCTGGTGGCGACCAGTGCCTTGCGATCATGGGTAAGAACCAGTCCGCCCATTCCGCCTTTCTGCTCCACGGTCCGGACCACTTCGAGCTTGCCGTTGAGGCGCTTCAGAACGGCCAGCCCGCCCACCGCCCTGCCCGGCTCGGCACCCAACATTGCGGCGAAGACCCAGCAGCCATCAGGAGTGGTGGCTATCTTGAAAGGATGTCCAGGTAAGGCTACCGTGATTTGCTTGCCCGAAACGGGCGCATTGCAGTCCACAGTTTGCGCGCGCCCGGGAAGGCCAAGAGACGACAACGCCAGAGCCACAAAGAGTATCGACCGCGCCATTCCGGAATTCTACTCCAATTTTGCATTCCCGGAACAATCGCCGGCAGGGCCGCGTAGTAACCATACTGGAGGACCAGCAAGAATGGCAGCTTGGCAGGATCTTACCTATACGTTCCGGCGGCTCTCCAAATCGCCGGGGCTCACAGCGGTGGCGGTAGTTTCCATCGCTCTAGGCATCGCTGCGAACTCCACCATCTTTTCCATGGTCAGCCGGTTTATTCTGCGGCCGGCTCCCGTGGGCGACCCTGCGACGTTACTGGAGTTGCACACCACTCAGCGCGAAGAGTGCTGCAATCACTTCAGTTGGCCGATGCTCACGGACCTGCGTGAGCAAACGCACTCCTTTTCGGCCCTCGCAGCATACTTCGAGCTGGTTCCCGCATCGATGGGCGGCAGCGGCGATCCGGAGAGGGTTTGGGGACAAGCCACTACGTCGAACTTCTTCGATGTGGCGCAGATGCGGATGGCGCTGGGGCGCGGCTTCCGCAACGGCGAGGAGCGCCTTCCGGTGGTGGTGCTCGGCTACAATCTGTGGCAACGGCGTTTTGGCGCCGATCCCTCCATTGCCGGCAAAACAGTGCTGCTTTCGGGGCGCCCGTATACGGTGGTGGGCGTCGCGCCAGCGTTATTCCACGGCCTCGATCAGATCCTTTATACGCAATTCTGGGTGCCGCTGGAAGGCGTCGATCAACTACAGGCGGATACTACCGATTTCCATTCGCGCAACAACAATTGGCTGGCAGTTACAGGGCGGCTGCGCCCCGGCGTGACACAGGCGCAGGCCGCGGCGGAGCTCGGCGTGATCGCGAGGCGTCTGGCGCAGGCCCATCCGGAAGCGGAGAAAGATCGCGGCTTTCGCATGGAACAGGCCGGTTCCCTGCCCCCGAGAGATGCCGCTTCCGTGACGATGTTTCTGCTTGCGCTTTCGGTGGTGGCGCTGCTGGTGCTCTCGATCGCCGCGGCTAACGTGGCGAACCTGTTGCTGGCGCAGGCATCCGGCCGCCAGAGAGAGATGGCCGTAAGGCGCGCTTTGGGCGCGGCCCGCAGTCAATTGATGCGGCAGATGCTGACCGAAAGCGTGATGCTGGGCGTGGGCGGCGGCGCGCTCGGCGTGGCCTTCTCGCTGTGGGCCACGCGCGCACTTTCCGCGCTGCCGATTCCGGCGCCGGTCCCGCTCGATCTCGCGGTAACGGTGGACTGGCGGACTGTGGCTTTTACGTTCGCACTGAGCGTGGCGGCCGGCCTGCTGTTCGGCCTGGCTCCGGCGGCCGCGGCGACACGCCCGCTGCTGGCGAACGCGCTAAAGGGTGAGGACGCACTGGCGCGGCCCGGCAAACGCTGGACGCTGCGTAACATGCTGGTGGTGTCCCAGATCGCGATGTCGCTGGTGCTGCTCTGCGCTACTGGCTTGTTCCTGCGCAGCTTGCAGAGCGCGGCCGCGATCGACATCGGCTTTCGTTCGAACGGCGTCCTGATGATGTCGGTGGATCCGCGGCTGAATGGGTATACCGCGGAGCGCACCACACTCTTTCTGAGCGAACTGCGCCGTCGGATAGCCGAACTGCCGGGTGTTGCGTCCGCTGCCTGTACAGATATCGTGCCGCTCTCGGGGGGCCATCGCAGCGACGGATTTCACGTGGAAGGCCGGCCTGCGGCGGGAGCGCCCAGCGTGGATCTTTACATGGCCACATCCGGCTATTTCGATACGCTGGGGATACAGCGGATCGCGGGCCGTGATTTTGGCGACGAGGGTCCGGGCGCGCCGAAGGTCGCGATCGTCAACGAGGCTTTCGTTCGCCAGGTGTTCCACGGCGACAATCCCCTGGGGCAGCGCGTTTCGGGCGGCGGGGCGATGTATGAAGTGATCGGCGTGGTGAAAAACATCCGGTCGCGGTCGCTGGGTGAAGAGACACGGCCGGTGCTGTTCCGCTCGCTGGAGCAAAGCGTCGCGGCCGATCCCTCGCGGATGGGATACACGGTGCTGGCGCGCGCCGCCAATGGGACAGCCCTGGGGAGTGCGATGCGGCAGGAGATTCGCGCGCTCGACCCGGCGCTGGCGATTTTCAACGAAGAGACCATGGAGCAGCACTTCCGGTCCGCGTTGTTCCTGCCGCGGCTGACGGGCACGATTTTCGGAGTGTTCGGCGGGGCGGGGCTGCTACTGGCGGCAGTGGGGTTGTACGGCGTGATGAGCTATTCCATCAGCCGCCGCACGCGCGAGATGGGTATCCGCATCGCGCTGGGATCGCCGGTGGGCGCAGTGCGGAGGCTGGTAATCGGGCAAGGCATGTGGCTCACGTCGATCGCGGTGGCGCTCGGTTTGGCGGCGGCGTGGGCGGTGGCGAAGATCTCCTCGAGTCTGTTGTACGGAGTTCGCCCGCACGATGCGGTGACGTTTACGGTGGCGCCGCTCTTCCTGGCGGCGGTGGCGCTGCTGGCGTGTTGGATCCCGGCGCGTCGCGCAGAGAAGGTCGATCCGATGACGGCCTTGCGGCACGAGTAGGAGAAAAGGCAGTCCACCCCTTATTCGCTTCGCAACGCGATGGACGGGCTGATTCGTGCTGCGCGCCGGGCAGGAAGATATGCCGCGGCGGCGGCGGTGACAATCAGTAGGCCTGAGACTCCCAGATAAGTGAGTGGATTCCTGGCATCCACGTCGAAGAGCATTGCCTGCACGAACCGGGTCAGTGCCAGGGCGCCGCCAATGCCAATGGCCACTCCGATTGACGTCAAGGTTAACGCTTGCCGGACAACCATTAACGTGACATCGCCAGCCCGTGCGCCGAGCGCAATCCGCAGGCCGATCTCTCGGGTGCGGCGGGTCACAGAAAAGGAGATCACGCCGTAGATGCCGATGGCGGCCAGCAATAGCGCAGTGCCTCCGAAGCCGGCTAGCAGGAAGGCCGAAAGACGAGGGGTTCCCACCGCCTGGGAGAGATACTCCTCCATGCCGGTAACGCGCGAGACGGGCTGGTAAGGATCGGTCTGGCGCACGACTTCGCGGAGGGCCGGCGCCAGACGCAGTGGCGCCGAAGCGGTGCGCACCGCCAGCACCATATCGGTGACTGGCGCTTGCCGGTAGGGTTCATAGAACTCCGAGTCGGTATCCTTCGTGAGGGATGTGAACTTCACGTCGCCCACGATACCGACAATGGTGTACCAGCGATCTGTCGAGCCGAAGCGCTTGCCGATCGGATCGGTATGCGGCCAAAATCGGCGCGCCATCGTTTCATTAATTATGGCAATGGGTGGTGAGCCGGTATCCTGCTCCGAGAATTCGCGGCCTCGGGTCAGCGGAATCCTCATGACTTGGAAATACCCCGGATCTATGATGCGCCGCCAAAAAATCGGGGTATCCTCCGGCCGCGGCTCCGGCTGCCCTTCGATGTGCAGGTTCCAACCTGTATTCGATCCGCCGAGCGGAATGAGACTGACCATACCGGCGCTTTGAACGCCCGGCAGCGCAGCGAGCCGGTTCAGTACGGCCCGGTAAAATGCAATGCGCTGTTCGGATTCCGGATACTTCAGCGTAGGCAACGTAATTGACGCGGTGAGAACGCCCTCAGCCTCGAAACCCGGGCTGGTTGCCTGTATGCGAAGCAGGGTCTGCATCATGAGAGTGGCGCCGACCGTGAGCAGTAATGCCAAGGCAACTTCAGAAACTACCAGGGCACCTCGGAATCGATTGCGAATGCGGCTTTCGCCGGCCGCGTTGCCGCCTTCCTTGAGTGTGTCGTAAATCGCAATTCGTAAACTGGACAAAGCCGGCGCGAGGCCGAATAGGATACCTGTGGTTAAACAGGCGAGGGCCGCAAAAGCCATAACCCGCCCATCCAGCGACACGTCCTTGAGGAGTGGAATTCTGTCCGGGCCATATTGCGAGAGGAGTCGAATCCCCACATCCGTCAGAACCAAACCTGCGATACCGCCGCAGGCGCCGAGCAAGACGCTTTCCGTCAACAACTGGCGGAGGATGCGCCAGCGCGCGGCGCCAAGCGCCGTCCGAAGAGCGATCTCCCGTTGGCGCACGCTGGCGCGCGCCAACAGAAGGTTTGCCACGTTTGCACAAGCGATGAGAAGCACCAGCCCGACGGCTCCGAGCAGGACCAACAAGCTGATTCGCACGTCCCGAACCACAAAATCGCGCACGCGCCAGACGCGCGCGCCCCTTCCTCGCATTATGCGGTACATCGTTTCCAGCCACCGCGATACTGCGTCCAGTTCGGCCTGCGCGCGCTGAATGGGGACGCCCGGTTTCAGGCGTCCGTAAACTCCTACGGACGGAGCATCCGGAGCTCCGTGAATCGTGCTGCGAGCGATCGGAAGGTAGTCCGCGGCCTTGGTGGGGAATGCAAATCCGCGCGGAAGGATGCCAGTCACCCTGACCATTTCGCCATCGAGGCTTACGCTCTGATCGATGATGTTGCGGTCACCCCCAAATCGGCTCTGCCAGGTAGTGTATGAGAGGATGGCGACCTTGGGAGCGCCGAGTTCATCCTCAGCGGCCAGAAAATCGCGGCCGGCAAATGGGGCGCACTCCGAGCATTGAAAAGAAACTGGCGTTCACCCGGAGAGTATCCACCCGTTCAGGATTGTCGCGAACGAGTAGTGTTGCGGAACCCGGCGAGTAAGCGGACATGGCTTCGAAGGATGTGCTGCCCGCCTTCCACTCGGCATATGTATTGTATGCCGCAAAGGCGTAGGCCAGATTGCGGCTCGGGCTATTCGCCCAAATCCAGACCAGCCGATCGGGATCGCGCACGGGCAGCGGCCTCAACAGGACAGCATTGACGACACTGAAAATGAGTGTGCTTCCGCCTATGCCAAGTGCCAGTGCCAATGTTGCCAGCACCGTGATGCCCGGGTTACGGGCGAGCATACGTAAGGCGAATCGAGTGTCCTGAAACACAGGACTTACTGGAGCATAGCATTTTAACGTTCGGGCGACCAACGGTTAGTCCGAGCGAATCAGCTAATGACTGTCGGCGCCCACCAAGGAAACGTGTCCCCAAGAGTGGGGACACAGCAGACTGAGAGTCCGCGCCCCGTACGGTGTAGTTACTCATTTCGCAGGGCGGCCATGGGATCCATCCGTGCCGCTCGCCGCGCGGGAATCCATGCGGCGCCGAGTGCTACTGTTACGAGGATTACGGCGGCCGCAGCCTCGATCAGCGGATCTGCAGGCTTCATCTGGAAGACCAAGCTCTCGACGAGCCTGGCCATGGCCAGCGATGCGGCGGAACCGATCGCGAGCCCCATGCCGCAAACCAGTGCGACTTCCCGCATGACCAGTCCGACTACGTCGCTCTTCTGCGCTCCTACCGCCATGCGAATACCAATCTCCCCGGTTCGCCGGGTCACGTCATAGGAGAGCAATCCAAAGATGCCAACGGCCGCCAGGGTGATGGCGAGCACTCCGAACCCCCACGCCAGCGTCGCCATCAAGCGGTCGGTTGACAATGTCCGGTCAAACAGTGCCGCGGCGGAATCGATCTGATCGACGTGTAAAACCGGGCTTTCCGTCCGCACCGCGGAACGCAACCCGGGGATCACCGCCGCTGGATCCAAACGCGTCCGCACCAGGAATCGCGTGCTGAAAGCCTGTGACCCGGTTTGCAGTTGGCTGAGATAGAACATTGGCTCGGGCCGGCGGACGTCGCGGCGAATGTCTTGCACCACGCCAACGACCCGATAGGTGACTGTCGTCTTCTCACTGGTAGCCACATAGATGTTCCTGCCAACGGCACTGTGCGCTTCAAAGACGCCGCGAGCAAATTCACGGGTCACAATCGCCACGTTGGGGGCGCCCGCATCATCGCGCTCGTTGAAATCGCGCCCCTCCATCATGTGGGCGCCCACCGTGGAGAAGAAATTCGGCCCCGCGTGATCATAGATCGAATAGCGATGGCGCTGGTCGGTATTCGAAAAGCCATCGGCATCGAAGTGGGTCGAATAATTCCGGTTCGAATAGATACCGTTCTGCGAGAAGGTCACCGACTCCACTCCGGGAACGCCGGCCAGACGCTCTCGAAGGCGCTCGTTCAGGGAGATGAGTTGCGCGCCCTTGTAGCCGGCGTCCGCCGGATTCACATCCAGCATCAGCAAACGACTACGGTTGACGCCGGTATCGAACTGCCGCAATTGATGCAGACTGTAAGCGAAGAGGCAGGCGCCCGCCACCAGCACGAGAGAGAGCGCCATCTGCGCCACGGCGACGGTGCGGCCGAGCAGTCTGCGAAATGGAGCCGCAGTTACTGCCCGCGATCCCTGTTGCAACCCCGGCGATGGATCTCCGCGTGTGGCTCGCATGGCCGGCAAGACTCCCGAGACGAGCGCGGCCGCAACCGACACGGCGGCGACGAACCAGAGGATTCCCGCATGAGGTGGAAGGGGCAGGCTGGCAGGTTGATTTCCCGAGACAGCGATCAAGCGCACCAACGCTTCCGCCAGAGGCTTACGGAGGGCCACGCCGATCAGACCACTCGCCAGCGCTACTACCATCGACTCTGTCAGGAGCTGCCGCAAGATGCGCCAGCGCCCAGCGCCGATTGCCAGACGCACCGTCAATTCCTTCCGCCTCTCATCAGCGCGTGCGAAGTCGAGAGTCATGACGTTGACGCAGGCCAGCAGGAGTCCCATCGCGACCATCCAGAACACCACGCGCAACGGCTTCGAGAACCGGTCGCGTAGGAAGGAAATTCCCTTCCCCGCCGATTCCAGTTCGAGCTTACTCTCAAACAGCCTTCTGCGGTCCTTCTCATTCGCCGGCGGCCCATTGCGTTCGATATCGATTTGGATACTCACGGGCGTGAGGGCGGTGGCGGCCTGTTGCACACCGATACCGGGGGCGAGGCGTCCAATGATGGTCAGGAAGTTGTTATTCTTGCCATCGAGCCAACTCGGACCCGGAAATAGGTTGGCGACGGTGGTCACGGGCAACCACAGGTCAGGAACCTGGCCGACGTTCACACCGAAGAATTCGGCTGGGGCCACGCCGATAATCGTGAACGGCGCCTTCTCCACGCGGATCGTCCGGCCCACTATCGGTCCGCCCCCGTAGGCCTTTTGCCAGTAGGCGTGGCTCAGCACCGCTACAGCCGCGGGGTCGCTGCGCCGGTCATCCTCGGGAGTGATCGACCGGCCTATCCCGGTGGGCACGCCCAGGGTCTCAAAGAAGCTGCCGCTTACCAACTGAATCTGTCCCGGCTCCGGTCCTCCTCCGGTGTCTATGCGACGCGCTATGTTGTCAGACACGGCGACGACGCTCTCCAGGACGTTGCCGGCGTTTTCCGCGAAACGCGCATACCCGAAATAGGAACGGGAGCTGTTGACGAATGTCACCAGCCTCTCCGGATCGCGAACGGGAAGGTCGCGCCAAAGTAGACCATCCATGAGGCTGAAAATCGCGGCGTTGGCGCCAATTCCGAGCGCGAGCGACACAACCGCCACGACCGTGAAGCCGGGCTGCCGCCGCAAGGAGCGAATGGCGTAGCGAATGTCGGCGAGAAGGCCTTCCAGCCACGTCCAACCCCAAACGGTCCTAGCATTCTCCGCCGCCAGCGTGAGGTTACCGAGTTCTCGCTTTCCCGCGATCTCCGTCAGCGCCCGAAGTTCCTCCTGCATCTCCCTCTCTTCAGCACGTCGGAAATAAGGAATCAGGTATTTCCATCGTCGTGACATATCGTCTCCTTCTAACGCACGCGCTTTGCCGGCGCCGGGCCCATGATTCTGGCGACGGTGTCGGCGAAATCGGCCCACTTCGAATGCTCCTGCGCCAACTGCTTTTTTCCGGCGGCCGTCAGGCGATAGAACTTTGCCTGGCGGTTGCTTTCCGATTTTTCCCAACTCGAATGGACCCAGCCCTTGATCTCCAGGCGTTTGAGCGCGGGATAGAGCGAGCCGAATTCGATATCCAGAGCTTCATTGGAGGAAGTTCGGATGGCTTTGGCGATTCCGTAGCCATGGAGTGGCCCGAATACCAGCGTCCGGAGCACCAGCATGTCCAAGGTTCCTTGCAGCAGGTCCATATGGAGATATTCTATATGACGAATGTCTTTAGGTGTGGTTAGGATGGTCGAACAACCGGTCCGAGCTTCGCTCGGATTGGCAGGCGGAAGCGCTACCCTACCTAGAGCTGCTCGGAGTGGCCGTTGGCGCCGCTGATTTCCTTGAGGACGTCGGCGATGACTTCGTCGGAGCGGTCGGAGTGCAGTTCTTCCTGCATGCGGCGGAGCGCTACTCCGATGATGTCGCGGTGGTGCAGTTTGGAGCCGGGGCCCTTGCTACTCAAGTCGAGCCACAAGCGATGGGCGAGGTCGATATCTTCGGGCCAGAGGCGCGGCGGATGGGGGCCGAGGTTGAAGAAGACCAGGTCCTTCTGATTTTCCAGGACGATTTCGAGCGAGATGGCGGGGCGGGGCTCGGGGAGTTGCTCCCAGTAGCGGCCCACCTGGGCTCCCTGTTCGGAGGGCGTCAGCTTGGGGGAGAGGCCCATCACGATGCGCGAAGACTGCAGACGGGCGGCGGTCTGGACCACGGCTTCGTACGGATCGGAGCCTGGAACTACCATCAATTCGACGTGCTTGCCGGCCTTTTCGGCGAGTGTGACCACGTGGGTGAAGACTTCGGTTTCGGAATCCGCAAAGATCTGGTCGGGTGTCAGGGCGAATTCTCCGGAGCCGGCCTGCGTCACAGTGCGAACGGAGAGCACCACGATATCGAGCTTACGGGTGTCGGTCTTCCGCAGGATGCGCTCCAGGTGCTGCAGGCGGTTGGGATTGCGCACTGCCACGATGACGTTGCCGGGGCGGACGTTGGCGGCTTTGGCAGAAAGATCTGAGCGCGTGTCCAGCCGGAACTTTTCCGATTCGTGTCCATGCGCTTTCCGGCGGCGGCGGTTGTATATCTCGGACGCCTCAAAAAGGATAAAGAACGCGACGGTGAAGCAGAGGCCGGAAATGGTGGCCACTTCCTTGGTCAAGACATTGATGATGGCGAGCGCAAACAGCGCCGCGGTGATCAGGAAGAGCCCGACGGGCAGTTCGAGCTTACCGATATAGAAGTTGAGCGGCACCTTCCATTCCCGGTTGGCCGGCTGCTTGTAGCGCAGCACCAGCACCGACAGCGCCTTCATGGAGAAGCTCCAGACCACGCCGAAGGCATATGCTTCGCCGAGCAACTTCATGTTGCCGCGGGTAATAAAGATGGTTAGCAGTTGCAGCCCGACTACCATGTTGATGAGCCGCGACGTGGTTCCGAAGCGGTGATGGGGTTGGCGGAACCAATCGGGAAGAACTCCATCCTCAGCCACGCGATTCAGCACCCCATTCGAACCGATGATGGCGGTGTTCACGGCTCCGGACAAAATCAGAGTCCCGACGAGCACCACGAATCCGTGGAACAGCAGTTTCAGCGGCAGGGGCCCGACCAGGTACATCGAGAGGCCGCCAATCAGGTTATCCAGAAACTGGGGACGGGCAGAATCGGGGATGATCATCACCGCGAAGAACGAGACCAGCGCAGTGAAGAGAGTACTGTATCCGAAGATAACCCAACCGGCGCGTTCCAGGTTTTTCAGTTTGGGGTGGGCGATCTCGCGATAGACCTGCGCCAGCGTCTCGAAGCCGCTCATCGCCAGTAGGGAATGGCCCAGCCCGACCATGATGGCAACCACCGTGAAGGTGGGAGCCACTGTTCCCTTGAGCCATCCCAGGGCATCCGGGCCGAAGGTCAGGTTCTCCCTTAGCGGCAGGGGCACCGGCTGGTAACCCTTCTGCAGGATGGTGAGAATGCACCAGCCGATGAGCATCACCACCATGACTGTGGTGATCTGCATAATGCGGAGGGCTTTCTCGCTGGACTCATGAATTCCGATAATGTTCTGGCGCCAGAAGTAGAGCACCACCGCCGCGGCAAACGCCGCCGCGAAGTACGGCGGATAGACATGCAAGCTGGCGATGTGCAGGCCCTCTCCGATTTCGTTAATCAGTCCTCCGAGGTACAATCCCGCGCTGACGCCGCTGATGGGGCCGGTGAGCACGTAGTCGAACATGAGGGCCGAAACGGAAAACTTAGCCAGGGTTCCGCCCATGGCCTCATGGACTACTTTATAGACGCCGCCGCGCACAAACATCGAACAGCTCTCGATGTAAATGGCTCGCACAGCGTAGGAGAACAGCATGATCGCCAGGATGAACCACGGCGCTGCCTTGCCGACTGCCTGCTCGGCGATGCCGCCCACATAATAGGCGGATGAGGCCAAGTCACTCAAAACGATGGCGGCGGCCCGCCAGAACGAAATGAACGACAGCATGACCGTAGTGGCGACGACTACTTTGACCGTCGCCGGCCGCTGCTCAAATGTCAAAAGAAACGCTCCTCGGTCACCTTCGGATTTTACCTTGAGAGGGTTGGGTAAGATTCGGCATCCACATATTAGCATAGGGGAGGGAGGATTCACCCGAGGATGGACGCCGAGTCGCTGGCGCGGCAGACGATCGCGAGGCTGCATGCCGCGGGGCACCGGGCTTACCTGGTGGGGGGCTGCGTGCGCGACCTGGTGCTGGGCGCGAAGCCCAAGGACTTCGATATCGCTACAGATGCCCGGCCCGACCGGATTATGGACCTCTTTCCCAATTCGGGCAAAGTGGGCGCGCATTTCGGAGTGGTGCTGGTGCGCGACGTTTTCGACCAAGTGGAGGTGGCAACGTTCCGCAGCGATCAGGAGTACGAAGACGGCCGGCGGCCTTCGGCGGTGCATTTCGAAACCGATCCGCGGCAGGACGTGCTGCGGCGCGATTTCACCATCAACGGACTGCTGATGGATATCGAGAACGGCGAGGTGCTGGACTATGTGGGCGGCCGCGCGGATTTGGAGGCTGGCGTGGTTCGCGCGATCGGCGATCCGGATGCGCGTTTTGAGGAGGATCACCTGCGGTTGCTGCGGGCGGTGCGGTTCGCGGCACGGCTGGGATTCGAGATCGAGCCGCGGACGTTTGCGGCGATCGGGCGGCATAGCTCGTTGATCCGGCGCGTCTCGGCGGAGCGGGTGCGGGACGAGCTGGTACGGATCCTGACGGAAGGCGGGGCGAGGCGCGGTTTCGAATTGCTGGATTCGAGCGGACTGCTGGCGGAGATTCTCCCCGAAGTATCGGCGATGAAGGGCGTGGAGCAGCCCCCGCAATATCATCCGGAGGGCGATGTGTGGGTGCACACGCTGATGCTGCTGGAGCAACTCGACCATCCCACTGCAACTTTGGCGATGGGCGCGCTGCTGCACGATGTGGGCAAACCGCCGACGTTCCGGGTGGCGGACCGTATCCGGTTCGATGGCCACGTGGAGGCCGGGGTGGAACTGGCGCACGCGATTCTGAATCGGCTGAGATTCTCGCGCGATGAAGCGGAGCAAATCGAGGCGCTGATCGCGAATCACATGAAGTTTATGCACC
Source organism: uncultured Solibacteraceae bacterium (assembly GCA_963815475.1). GTDB lineage: Bacteria > Acidobacteriota > Terriglobia > Bryobacterales > Bryobacteraceae > Sulfopaludibacter. The sequence goes on from CAWFHD010000003.1 coordinate 8,491,510, forward strand.
TGCCGAAGATGAAAGAAAGCACCCTGAAGCGCTTTCTGCGCATGCCGGACTTCGAGGAACACCTGGAGCTGCATCGGCTGGACGTGCTGTCGAGCAATAAGAATTTGGAAAGCTATGAGATGGCGAAGCAGAAGCTGGCGGAGTATCCCGACGAACATCTCAAGCCGCCTCGACTGCTGACGGGCGCCGATTTGATGGCGGCAGGCTATCAGCCGGGACCGCAGTTTACGAAGATGCTGGCGGCGGTGGAGGATGCGCAGTTAGAAGGCCGGATTCAGACGGCGGGGGAAGCTTTGGAGATGGTTCGTGAAATGTTTCCCGAGTAAGACGGGGGCGGCGTTTTTCCTGGCGATTGTTACTGCGGGGCATGCGCGGATCGGGTGGATGCATCGAGTCTCACCGGTAAGGTTCTGTTCGGATACCAGGGATGGTTCGATTGCCCGGGACCACCGACTCCTGCGAATCGCTGGAGCCACTGGTCGCCGTCGACATGTTCTATTCGGCGGCAAATCGCGATATCGTGATGCGGCATTTCCAGTGGATGAAGGAATACGGACTGGATGGCGTGCTGGCGCAGCGGTTCGTCACCGACATTCGCGGGCGACGAGCGGGCGTCCATGCGGTGATTTCCGCGGCGGAAGCAACTAGGCCAGTACGGGTGATCACGTGGTTCAAGGAGCGTGCCACTTTCAAAGCGGGGTCGAAAAACCGGTCCGAGCTTCGCTCGGATTGGCAAACGACAGCGCCTACCCCACCAATGAGAATCCGGCGGGCGCCGCTTTGGGGAGGGTAGTATCGTGCCGGTTCCGCGGGCCCGTTCTGATGGACGCTTTCACGCCCCCGCGGTTCCGCAAGGCTGGGGGAAAAGGCAAAAACCCCAGCGCACACTGCCCTACCCAGTCGCGACACCCGCTTCTGTATCGCCATTCACCAACCTGACGGCCTTTCCCTCCGGCCGGCGACAAGCGGGACACAACGGACAAAACTCCCGCTCTGGCATCGTTACAATTGCACGGAGCATGCCACTGTGGAGTATTGATACCATCGGAATATATATGGCGGGCTGGACTCGGCGCACATTCCTGGGAACCGGATTTGCCGCCGTGAGTTTTGGGTCGGGCGAAGGACATAAGGGCGCGAGCTTTCCGTCCGCGATTCGACGCTACGCCGACCCTTCGACGGAGCTCGATGTCTTCCGGCTCACGGATCCGTCTTCGGCCAGCATGCTGCCGGCGTATTACAACCGCTCGATCGCCCGGAACAGCGCGTGGATGCTGATCGGCTGCGACCGTCCGAGCACGCCGCAAGCATTTCGCCTGGACCTGAAGACCGGCGAAACCCGGCAACTCACCGAGACGGACGACCTGGATGTGCGGACTTTGACGCTAACGCCCGACAACCGCTCGTTCTGCTATTTCGCGGGACGCTCGCTGTATATCGCGAGTATCGCGACGCAACGGGAGCACGAGTTGTACAAGCTGCCCGAAGGCTGGGAGCGGTGCGCCGGGTTGACGGTGGGTCCGGATGGGACGCATGCCACCTTCGCGGAGAAGCGCGGCGACGGTTCGCGCCTGCGCATGGTCTCGCTGGTGCAAGGCGGGGCGCGCACGGTGGTGGAAGCGCCGTTCGAGATCAGCGATCCAATTCCGCGGCCGATGCGCGCGCAGGTGCTGTACCGTCAGGGAAACACCGCGCTGTGGCTGGTGAATAGCGATGGGCAGCAGAATCGGCAGCTCAAGCTCGGGCCGGGGAAGATCGGGAACGCGAACTGGTCGACGGACGGCAAGACGATTCCGTACCTGAATCTGCCTGACGATCCGAAGCAGCTGAACGCCATCCGCGAATGCACGCCCGATTCATCCAACGATAAGGCGGTGGGCAAGACCAGTCAGTTCGCGGCATTCGGGGCGAATCGGGATACGTCTGTGTTCGTGGGAGCGAGCCGCAATGTGGGGTCGCCTTACGTGCTGCTGCTGTTGCGCGTGACGCATCGAGAGTTGACGTTGTGCGAGCACAAATCGAGCGCGCCGGAGACGGTGGCGCCGCAGTTTTCGCCGGACAGCCAGAGGATTTATTTCCAGAGCGATCGCGATGGCAAGGCGGCGATTTATAGCATGCACGTGGAAAAGCTGGTGGAGAAAACGGAAGCGGAAGGGTGAAACTGCGGGTGGCTTCGACCACCGGCGCCACTCTTCGACCATCGGCCCCACGATTACCTGGCGGCCTGTTCCTTCGGAGTGGAGAGGTAGCCTACGATGGTGTCCTTCTGGACCTGATTCACTACCAGCTCGTAGGGCTGTTTGGCCTTGCTGGTGTAGAACTGCACCGGCTCGTTGGCGTTCTTATCCTTCTTCTCGTACAGCTTGTCGTCGGCCATCACGTTGATGGTGTACTTATTGTGTTTGGGATCCACCTTCTTGATCTGGATGGTGATATCGCCCACGCGGGCCGGCTTCTTTTCGGCTTCTTTGCCCAGCTTGAACTCGAAATAATTGCGCTCTCCCAAGCGGCGCAGCGCCTGCAGTTCCGACGCGTTGGTGGCGATCAGGCCGCTCTGCACGCCTAAATCGCCCTTGGTGGATTTCAGGTCGGCGATGGTCTTGTCCAGTTGCGCCTGAGTCTGGGCGACGTTGCTTTTTACAGTGCCCACATCGGTGGAGACGTCGGCGATCTTGGCGTTGGCGGCGGTGGCGCTCTGCTTCACGTCACTGATCTCGGAGCTGACCTGCTGCTGCACCTTGGCCTGTTCGGCCTGAAGTTCCTTGGCCATCCGCTCATTGTTAGCGATGGCTTCGGCCTTGGCCTGGCTCGACATGGAGCGCGCTTCGTCATGCAGGCGCGCGCGCGATGCTTCCAGCTCTTCCTTCAACGTCTCCAGATGGCGGGTCTGGGAAGCCGTGTTCACGGAGGACGCGTCACGAATGTTACTTAGCTCGCTCATCAAAGCGTCGTGCGTCTTCGCCAGGTCCGTGCGCAAGTGATCTACCTGCAAATACAGGTAGATATTGGCCGCCACCAGCGCGATAATCGCGCCGGCTACGAGGGCGGTCATCAGACCGGAGCGTTGCGGTTGGGGCTCAAGATATGTTGGCGTGGGGCTCACGTAGCGTTACTCCTTTTGTAACCTCTTAGTATAGACAGAAACGCGGCCTTTTCGGTTTCAGTTCGTTTCATCTAAACGAGTTCGAACGACTGGCCGGGCGCCGGCACGACCGCATCCAGGCCAAATGTGGCCTGCAGCAACTGGGCCAGGGTGGCCGATTGCTGGGGCTCGCCGTGCACCAGAAACACCTTCCGCAGAGTGGGCGCCACAGGACGAAGCCACTCGATCAGCTCATGCTGATCGGCATGTCCGCTCAGTTCGTCGAGGCTCGAGATTTCCGCGCGGACGCGCATCGGCTCACCGAAAATCTTGACCTCCGGCCACTTCTCCACCAGCTTGCGGCCCAGCGTATCCTGCGCCTGGAAACCGGTGATGAGGACGGTATTGCGCGGGTCCTCTATGTTATTGCGCAGATGATGCAGAATTCGCCCCTGCTCGCACATGCCGGAGGCGGAGATGACCACGAAGGGCCCGTGCAGGTCGTTGAGCTTCTTCGATTCGGAGGCTTCCCGGATGTATTGCAGCCGCTTAAAGCCGAAGGGGTCCTCGTGGTTCTCAAGAAAGTGGCGCGTCTCCTCATTGAAGCACTCGGGATGAGCACGGTGCACGGCGGTGACGTTGAGGGCGAGCGGGCTGTCCACAAAGATCGGGATGTTGGGAATGCGCTTCTGGTTGGCAAGTTGGTGCAACAGCAGGACGAGCTGCTGGGTGCGCCCCACCGCGAAGGCCGGCACGATGATGCGTCCGCCTTTGTGAGCCGTGCGGTTGACCACGTCGGCCAGCTTATTGATGACGTGCTCGACGTTCTTGTGGAGGCGTCCGCCGTAGGTGCTCTCCATAATGAGGTACTCGGCGGGCGGCATGGTTTCGGGATCGCGGATGATGGGCAGATTGCGGCGGCCGATGTCGCCGGAGAAGATCAGGCGCACGGGGGCGGGTCCGGTAGAATCGCTCAGCACGATGTTGGATGAGCCGAGGATGTGGCCGGCGTCGTAGGCTTCGTAGCTCAATCGCGGGGCCAGGGTGAAAGGCTCGTGGTAAGGGACGGGGTGAAAAAGCGGCAGCGTCTGCTCGGCATCGGCCGTGGTGTAGAGCGGCGTCACCTCGCCGTTTCCGAGACCGGCGGATTTGCGATGCTCGCGGCGTCGGTTCACGAACTCGGCGTCGTGCTCCTGAATGTGGGCGGTGTCGCGCAGCATCCAGTTGCAGAGGTCGATGGTGGCGGGGGTGGAGTAGATCGGGCCGGAATAGCCGTTCTTCACCAGCGTGGGAAAGTTGCCGCTGTGATCGATGTGCGCGTGCGAGAGGATGGCTGCGTCCACCGACGAGGCGGCGAACGGCAAGTTGCGATTCTTCTGATCGGCGTCCTTGCGGCGGCCCTGGTAGAGACCACAATCGAGCAGGATGCGCTTGCCGCCGGCTTCGAGGAGATGCATGGAGCCGGTGACGGTGCCGGCTGCGCCCCAGAACGTGAGTTTCATGGAATTGGTAATGGTAGCAGGGCTCGCAGCGTTCGCGGGGAGGGGTGCGCCACCGGACGGAATTTTACCGTTGACACTCGCGCTATTACGCCATACGATATATTTCGTGAGGCGTAATAAGCAGTGACCGACCCAACTTTACTCGTGCTGGCCAGCCTGGTGGAAGGCGACAAACACGGCTACGCCATGATGGATGACATCGAACAATTTGCAGGCGTCCGGCTGGGCCCCGGAACGCTTTACGGCGCCATCACGCGCCTGGAGCAGCGCGGCTGGATTCGCCCCACGGCCTCCGAGGATCGCCGCCAACCCTATACGATTACCGCCGCGGGCCGGCAGTATCTGGAGGAGCAGGTGGCGAGCCTGGACCAGGTATTGAAGACCGCTATTCGCCGGTTGAAACACGCATGAAGCGCTGGGTGCGATGCGCCGCATGGCTCTATCCGGCGAGTTGGCGCAAGCGATATGCCGGAGAATTCGAAGCACTGCTGGACGACGCCGACCTGCGTTGGACGGACTTCTGGGACATTGTGCGGGGAGCACTGGCGATGCAGATCAAGATGTGGAGTTTCGGAAAAGTGGTAGGCGCGTTCGGGCTGGCGGGATTGGCGATCGCGGCTGTGGTGACGTGGCGAACGCCTCCCGTGTACCAGTCAACCGGAGTCATGCGAGTAACGGGGACGGAGGATTTCAGCGAGCAACTGCAGCAGGTGGCGCCGAGGGTGCTGACTCGGTCGTCTCTGACCAGAATGGTGGTGGACGGCGATATTTACAAGACCGAGCGCGCCAGCCAACCGCTTGAGGACGTCGTTCAGAAAATGCGTCGCGACATCGTGATCCGGGTGCTGGGAGATCGCGGCAAGTTGGGTTCGACGGCATTCAGCATCTCATTCCAATACGGCGACGCGGCCAAGGCACAGTGGGGCGCTCGCGCACTGTTGACCAGGTTCAGTGAGGAGATGCCCCTTGTGCAGTCTGGCGCAACTCTCGAGGTCCTCGACCAGGCAAGCCTGCCGGAGCGCCCGTCCGAACCCAATCGGCCGGTCTGGGTAGCAGTGGGACTCGGACTGGGATTGCTCGCGGGGAGCGTCGTCTTCGGATTCGGCAAGTGGCCCAGGATTGCCGTAGCCGGATTCGGCACGGCCTTGGTGGTTCTGATCGGCTCGTATTTCGTTCCCGATCGCTTCATGTCCCAGGCGGTGCTTCGCGGGAGCAACGAACACGCAATCGAACTGATCGGCCAGTCGATCGGCGACCCGGCGTTTCTACAGTCGGTGATCCAAAATCCGGCGCTGGGTCTCTACCCGGGTAAACCCGTCGCGGAAGCCGTGGCCCTGATGCAGCATAGTGAGCTTCGCATCGCTCGGCTGAGTTTGCCAGCGGGGCGGCAATCCTTCATCGTCGCGGTTTCCTTCAGGTACGCGGGGGATCGGGCAAAGACGCAAACGGTGGTACACGAGCTGGTGGCACACGCGATGAGCGCGGCGCTGGCCGACCACGCAAAGTCGCAAATCGAGGTATTGGACCCGGCCAACCTGCCGGAAGAGCCGGTTTGGCCGAATCGGCCGGTCTTTGGCTTTCTCGGCCTTTTGGGCGGAATACTGATCGGCGTGGTGTGGCAGATCGGCAGCCGATTCCGCACTCCGACGGTCAGCCACGCATGAAGAACTGAATCCGTTTGGCGGACCTCTAGCGGCGGAGCGCCGATTGCGCGGCACAACTGACGCGGCGCGACCCGCGGCTGGCGCTCCTCGCCGCGACGCAATGGCGGCACGCCTGAATCTGGTAGCATCGTCCGCATGAAGCGCACACTGCTGCGGATCGCCACGGCGCTGTATTTCTCGCTGGGCTTAGGCGTGATGGGCGCGCTGGCGGGACTGGGCTGGTCGTTCGCGTTCCCGGCGCAATACACGTCCACAGCGCAGGTGCCGGTGAACATCGGGCAGTTCGCGGGCGACTACCCGGCGGCCTCGGCGTATGTCCAGGAGTTAGTGGAAGCAGCGCGCGATCCTCAGGCCCTTTCAGCGGTGATCGTGATGCAGAACCTCTATCGCCCTTCGTGGAGCAACCAGAAGCTGGGGCCGCTGGTGGACCGGATGCGGCGCGAGATCCAGATTCATAGCCACACCAACCTGCAGAATGCCGCCATAGACCTGAGCTTCACCTATCCCGACCGTTACAAGGTGCAGCCCGCACTCGACCGGGTGATCTTCTTCATTGCCGATACGGAGCGGCAGCGCAATCGCTCGGAGTCAATGCGATGGCGAGTGCCTCTGTGGTCGGAGTCGCATCGTGCAAGCCAGCCTGTGAGGACCAGCGGGCTCGAGCAGGGCATGCTGGTGCTTCTGGGCTTTAGTGCGGGCCTGATGGTGAGCATCGTAATCTCACAGGTGGCGCCGCGGCAAGCAAACCTGATGCCGGCGGACTAGGTTTCGGAGAACTTTATCGTGGGGAATAAGACTGACGAAAAATGAAGAGTAGGAGGAGAGACTTTGCACCCCCAGTAGCGCCAGAGCTGATGCGCGGCGCGTACCGGGGGGTGCTCAGGGATACTAGACGCTATGCGCGGCGACGACGCGCGAAGAATGCAAGGGCGCCACCCAGACCGAACAACACGAAGGTGGACGGTTCGGGCGCGGCAGCAGCTCCAAAACTGAAGGTGCCGGCATCGTAACGGTTGTTGGGGCCGCCATCCGGTTGGGCGGGGAAAGACGATGTCGAAACCGAGTACCGGGAGCTACCGGAAAACGTGATCAGGCCGCCGTCAGTGTTCTCAGTGCTGGTGGTGTTGGCAGTACCGAGTGTATTGTAGTTGTCATCGTTTACGGCAACAACGGTGTACCGGCCCACCCCCAGGGTGAAGGGCGAGACTGACAGGAATGCATCGCCGTTGATCTGGGTTCCAGCATTCGTGGGAGTAAACGTCACGGATGGGCCGATTGCCACCGGCGTCGACGTTATATTGTAGATCTGGATTGTGACGCCGCTATGCCCATCGGCGCCGGCCAAGTTGGCAACTATGCCATTGTCAAACGCGCCGAGCTGATCGATGGTGATGGCTGAGTTCACCGTAAAATCGAGTCCGAGCTCGCCGCCAAAACCCTGAACGGGAGAAATCGCGGCGGCGTTGTCGAATGCAATGGTGCTGGCCCCCGCAATTCCAGCGGTCAAGCAACCTGCGAGGAGGAGTAGAAGAGTTCTCGGCTGTTTGGTCATGGTGATCATTCGGTTTCCCCTAGAGTACTTTAGCAATCTGGGCCTGGTAGAGCAGCGTCCTGCCGTCAACTTCGTTCTCAAGGATTCTGTCACAACACACACACTCACGTCAAATAGTACCTGCTAGAACTAAAAAAATTCCCTAAAAGAGGCACCGTATGCGCTTAATTTAACAGCGCTTTACACCCTTTTGCGGTGAAATTGGCTGACCGTATAGTTAACAGTACTCTCAGAGGATAGCGCGATATTCTTGAGAACTTCTTTTTTGTAGAATTTCTTAGGAGGAAGTGGTGGACGACGGGGGGATCGAACCCCCGACCTCTGCATTGCGAACGCAGCGCTCTCCCAGCTGAGCTAGTCGCCCACTTCAGGGCAGGTCAACTTCAATATACCGCAAAATGGCGAGCATCGCCCCGGATGCGGAGCTAGCTTCTCACGTGTTTCGGTCACTACAATATAACAAATGGCGGGCCTCGAAATCACGCGGCAGGTTCTAAAAATGCGACGCGACTGGAATCGGCGGGCGCGCGAGAATGCGCGGCATTTTGTGGTGACGGGCAAGAGCCAGTGGTCTGACGAGGAGTTTTACGAGTCCGGCCGGGTCACCATGCAGGAAGACATTCTGGTGGACCTGGCCAACATCTGCCAGGGTCGCGACCCCAAGCAGATGCGCGTGCTCGAAATCGGCTGCGGCGCGGGCCGGGTGACGCGCGCCTTCGCCGAATACTTCGGCGAGGTGTGGGCGGTAGACATCAGCGAGGAGATGGTGCGGCAAACCAGGCGTTCGGTGGAAGGGTATGCGAATGCGCACGTGCTGCGAAACAACGGCAGGGATCTTTCGGTGCTGGCGCCATCGTGGTGGAAAAGAAGACGCGGAGTAGCCGCGCCGCAGTTCGATTTCGCATTCTCGTGTATGGTATTCCAGCACATTCCGAGCCGTGAAATTATCGAGAGCTACGTGCGCGGAGTGTATGACGTTCTGCGGCCCGGAGCACTTTTCAAGTTCCAGGTGCAGGGCAGTCCGGAAGTCCGAAGCGCGCCCGGAGACACCTGGGTGGGCGCCTCATTCACGGAATCGGACGCGCGCGGGATGGCAGCTCGATGCGGCTTTGAAATGCGCCATCAGAGCGGCCTGGGAGACCAATACTACTGGCTCTGGTTCTTCAAGAACCCGACGATGCCGTGAGTCCTTCGGAAGTGAGTCAAGGAGCGTCCTCGGGAGACCCTTTCTGGGGATCGGTCTTCCGTCTGCCGGCCCAATAGCGCTTCATACGCTCGGACACTTCCTGGCGCTCGGCTGCATCCATCGATTTTCTGCCGCGGCGTTGAACGCCCTTGGGCAAGATAGGAACGCTGCCAGCACTGCGCTGCAACTCCTCCAACGAGGCGATGACGCGCTCTAACTTTTCCTTCTCTGCGTATAAGTCCTGTATGGCTTTGTATAGGTCCATTGCATCTCAACAGTCAAGTGGACCGGCGGAGTTGCCCGGTCCACCTGAATGTTACAATGCATCGCGAAGGAAATTCTATAAGAATTTCCGACTAACGGGTGAAAAATGGCCACCGCGGTACTACATGGTATGAGTACCGAGTAATAGCGATATAAAGCGCAAGAGCTAGGAGAAGCAGTACGGGTACGATAACCTTCATAGCCGTTCTCCAGGGGAATCTCCTGTTCTCTCTGTGCAGTACCAGTAAGTACCCCGCGAAGATACCTACATAAAACAGCAGGCACATAGGCAGCGCAAAAAGCATCATGTTAAACACGTCGGGAGTGGGAGTTACGATCGCCGCGACGACGAAGATGATCAAAATCGCGTAGCGGCTGTGCCGCACCAGGAAGCCCGGCGTCACGATGTGCAAAAGCGTCAGAAAGAAGATTAAGATCGGCAACTCGAAAACCAGGCCCACGCCCAGCATCACGTTGACGAAGAGATCGAAGTAATCCGTGATGGTGATCATCGGCTTCACATTCAACCCCTGCCCGATGCCGAGCAGGAAGGTGAGGCCGTAGCGGAAGACGATGAAGTACGCGAAGCATCCTCCCGCAATGAACAGCCCTGCCGAGGTGAGAATGAACGGAGTGGCCCAGCGGCGTTCGCGCCTGTACAGACCAGGAGAGATGAAACCCCACACCTGGTAGCACACCCAGGGCGAAGCAATGAAGATGGAACACAACAGAGGAAGCTTGAACCAGATGATGGTGAAGCTTTCCATAGGGCTGGTGAAAACCAGATCCGGCGGATAGCCCAGGGCCTTGAGGGCCTTGGCTGCCGGTTGAACGATGATGCCCCAGAGCTTTTCGCTATAGATGAGGCTCAGGAGGAACGATACGGCCACGCCTGCCAACGCGCGCAGAATGCGTGAGCGCAGCTCTTCCAGGTGCTCCATGAAAGACATGCGCACCATACCCTCATCATCCGGATCCTCGTCATCGTCGCCAGAAGAAGACGGCGGCGGAGGGGGAGTTTTTCCCCATCCGCCGACCCAGTTCCGCAGTTTGTCGATGGCGTCCATAGGAGGAGCGGACGCACTACTCTGTGGAGGCGCACTGGCCCCACCCAAACCTTCAGTTGAGTCCATTCGTTATGTGTTGTGTTCCGCCGGCGTCGTGACCTTATGCTCGACCGTTTCGGGATGTTCGGGGATGGCTCCGTTCGATCCCTCTGCGGCCGCCAATTCGGTTCCCAAAGCGACGGTGCCTTCGGGTGCGGCGGCGGATGGTGATTCAGCGTCCAGACTTGCGGATGCGCTTTCGGTGGTTGTGCTGGCAGCGTTCGAATCGTACGGCTCATTGCCGTACGAGCCCTCATACGAGTTTTCGTACGACGAATAGTCGTAATTGTAAGTATCGTGCTGATACTGGTTGGTGACGTCCAACGACTTTGTTTCCGCTTCCAGGCTTCTCATCTCGCGATCGAACGTGGCCTTGAGGTCGTTCGAGGCGCGCCGGAATTCAGTGAGAGCCTTCCCCACTGTCCGGCCGATTTCGGGCAGTTTTTTCGGACCAAAAAGGAGTAGCGCGAGGATGAAAAGAAACACAATCTCCTGCGTACCCAAGGTTCCGAACATCTACAATTCCTCCAGCATGGTCTTCATCCACATAATAACATGTGGGCCAAGAGGCCTCTGGAAGGCTCTATGAACTGTCTTTTTTGCCGGATAGCGTCGGGCGCGGAAAGCGCCGCCAAGGTTTTCGAAGACGAGAACTTTATTGCGTTCCTGGACCACAGGCCGCTGTTCCCGGGCCACTGCCTGCTGATTCCGCGCGCGCATTACGAGACACTCATCGAATTGCCGGCAGCCGACGCCGGTCCATTTCTGGCCGATGCGCAGCTGCTTTGCCGCGCGCAGGAACAGGCACTGGGAGCCGAAGGCACTTTCGTCGCGATCAATAATCGAATTAGTCAGAGCGTGCCGCATCTGCACGTTCACGTGGTTCCGCGCCGCAAGAAGGATGGCTTGCGCGGTTTCTTCTGGCCGCGCGGAAAGTATCGAGACGATTCGGAACTGGAGCAGATTCGAGCGTCTCTTTCGGCTGCGATTACCGATCTAAAAATGCCCCGGAAGGTCTAACGTACCGGACCTACTGGGGGGACTACCGGGCATACAAGTAGTACCGGAGCAGGGTGGCCCCGGCACTACACGAAGCAGTACTAAAAGCGTTTTTCGGCCGGCTCAGCCGAGTGTCTCCCGCAGCACTTTTTCACTTTGCTCAGCCCGGAACTTTCGCAGTTTGTCGCGAAGCTCTGGCCGGCTGCCGCCCAAAATCGCGATGGCGAGCAGCGCGGCGTTGCGCGCGCCCGGGGCGCCGATGGCGAGCGTGCCCACCGGAATGCCCGCCGGCATCTGCACTGTGGAGAGCAGCGAGTCCATACCCTTGAGCGAAGCGCTCTCCATGGGAACACCCAACACGGGCAGAACCGTGTGGGCCGCGCAGACGCCCGCCAGGTGGGCGGCGCCGCCGGCCGCCGCAATAACGACTTCGATGCCGCGCGACTCGGCCTGCGACACGTATGCCGCGGTTTCGGCAGGCGTGCGATGCGCCGAAAGAACGCGGCACTCGTGAGCAATTCCAAACTTAGTAAGCACCTCATCGGACTGGCGCATGGTTTCCCAGTCCGACTTGCTGCCCATGATGACCGCTACCAGCGGCGTTTCCGACATAGATTGATTATTGCCCTTGTGCGAGAGTGTAAGCGGCCTGGCCGCCGATGGTGCGCAATGACTGCGTGGATGCGATCTCGATGCCGGCTTCCGCCACGCGCTTCAGCAGACCGATGCACTTGACCATATCGGCGCTGCCTTCCGAAACGAAGCGGCAGCGGAAACTATCGGTGCAGAAAGTTTCGGCCCGGCCCGCCGGCCAGACTTTGACACCGCGATTGTCGATCATCTGCAGAGTGAGGCCGTCGCCCGCGAGCTTTTCCATCGCGGCTGCCAGATCGTTGGGATTGCGCGAAGGCCAATAGACGAAGACGTCGATGCCCTTCAACTCCATCGGTCCCGAACTCTGCGCGCCGGCTGCCCCGGCAGGCTTGGCGGCTTCCGCCGGAGGCCGCTTGGCGTATGCCACTGGCTTCAAAGTGTTGGGCTTTTGGCCGAGGCGCGCGATCACCGCGCAGGCGAATTCCTTGGTGCCCACTTTCTGCGTGCTGACACCTTCGGTAAACACATCGTAAGTGTGGATGCCGTCTTCAATGGTCCGCAGCCAGGCGTTGTGAACGCGCTCCGCCGCTTCCGGTTGATCGATGTGCACCAGCATCAGCACCGCGCCCAGTAACAGCCCCGAGGGATTCGCGAGGTTCTGCCCGGCGCGCCGCGGCGCCGATCCGTGGATGGCTTCAAACATGGCGCACTTCTCGCCGATGTTCGCCGACCCTGCCAGACCGACCGACCCGGCGATCTGCGCCGCCACGTCGGAAAGGATATCGCCGTAGAGGTTAGGCATTACGATCACGTCGAAGGCTTCGGGCGTGTCGGCCATTTTGGCCGCGCCGATATCGACGATCCACGCTTCCTTCTCGATATCGGGATACTCGACCGCAATTTCGTCGAAGACTTTGTGGAACAGGCCGTCGGTCATCTTCATGATGTTGTCCTTCATGAAGCAGGTGACCTTTTTACGATTGTGACGGCGGGCGTATTCGAAGGCGTAGCGAACAATCTTCTCGCTGCCGGGCCGCGAAATCAGCTTGATGCAGGACATTACTTCGGGCGTAAGTTGATACTCGATCCCGGCGTAGAGGTCCTCTTCGTTTTCGCGCACGATCACCACATCCATGTTGGGATGTTTGGTGTCGATAAAAGGATGGTAGGAAACGCAGGGCCGCACGTTGGCATACTGGCCAAGCGTCTTGCGGGTAGTGACGTTCAGGCTCTTGAAACCGCCGCCCTGGGGCGTGGTGATGGGCGCCTTCAGGAACACCTTGGTGCGCAGTAGCGAATCCCACGAGCTGGGTTCAATCCCGGCGCTATTGCCGCGCAGATAAACCTTTTCTCCAATCTCGATGGTCTCTATGTCAAGAGCCGCGCCGGCCGCATCCAGAATCTGGAGGGTGGCGTTCATGATTTCAGGGCCGATTCCGTCGCCATGAGCAACGGTGATAGGTGTTTTGGTGGGCATAGCGGAATACTCAATTTATAGGAATGCACCTCAGTGCGCAACCAGAGTTTGCAGGGAATGCCCTCAGGCCCCCTTTACTCGTGGTCCGGCAATTGGTTACCGCTAGTGCTCGATACTTCCTCCAGGATGGGGCTGATTCTGGCCGTGCACCCGCTGCTGCGACGGGTGTTTAGACCGGCTCCCTAACGCTCACGGCTCGGGGAGGCGCAGACCGCAAGGCACTCGGGCGCTTCGTTTACTGATGCTGCTTAAACTCGACGTCGATGTCGGTCACGACTTCCACGGGCTCCCCATTCAGTAGCGCCGGTTGATAGCTCCACTGACTTACCGCGTCGAGCGCCGCCTTCACCAGCCGCGGATCGATATTGGTATTCAGCACGACGGTCTTGAGCACTGCACCGGTCTTGGAGATGATGGCGCGCATCCGCACCGTGCCTTCGATTCCTTCCTGCTGGGCATCCGAAGGATAGACGGCGCGAACCATCTGAATGGCGCGGGCAGCTTGCACCATGCCTCCGACGCGAATGCGCTGGGCCGAGCCGGCGGGCGCCACGGTCATCGCCCTCGGCTGGCTGCCCTGTTGATCCGCCACCACTGTCATGGCCTGGGAAGCCTTGCCGAGCGAGAGATTCGCATCTACCCGGGCAACGATATTAGCAGACACAGTCACCTGAGCTTTAAAGGTGGCGAAACCCTGAGCATTGACTTTCAATTCATAGTTCCCGGGAGGAATTGCGCCGAACTGATACACTCCCGCGGCGTTGGCAAGGGTGGTTTCCTCGTTCGATCCATCCACGTTCTTGGCTTCGACCGTGCATCCGGGCACGACCGCGCCGCTTGGATCCTTCACCACTCCGGCCATCCCGCCGCGAACGCCTTGCGCGTATGTAGTGATGACAGCCAGCGGCAGCAGTACGGCGATGGCAGCCGCGCCCACCGCGAATGCGCCTCGCCGGCTGAGCGGTTGACGCGTGCGACGGCGGTCGAGCAGGGCACGCACGCGAGATTCCAGGTCTGACCGTTCTGCCATCCCCACCGCTCCGGCGAATCGCGTCCGGCGTGCCGCCATGGCGCGGACCAGTTCCACCAGGTGCGCCGCGTAGTCATGCGGCGCGATGCCGCGAAGCAGCACGGCATCGTCGCAGGCGCGTTCGCGCTCCTTGCGGAGTTCGCCGGCCGCGAGCCACGCCAGCGGATGGAACCAGTAAAGACAACAAACAGCGTGGCCGGCCGCCTGAGCCAGCAGGTCGCGGCGCTCCACGTGCGTCAGCTCATGCAACAAGACGGTGCGGAGACGGGCAGGCGGCCACTCGCGCGCCTCGATGGGCAGCACCACCGCAGGCCGGCGGATTCCCCAAGCCAACGGCATGGGGACCTCGGAGCTTTCGAGCAGGGGCGTGAAGGTTTCGATTCCGGCCTCCTCGGCATGCTTTGCCCGAACCGCGCGGCTCACCATGCGCGCCGTGCGAATGGCGCCCGCGGAGAATCGGATGGCCATGAGCAAGAATCCGGCGGCCCACAACATCGGCAGCCAGAGCCGCGGCAGGCGGCTGGCGGGTGCGGCCGGCGTATGATTACCCAACACCACGGACTGGCGCACGGTCACGACGGTCTTCGATACGGGCATGGTCCGCCAGCCCCACTTCGGCGCCATCGCCGTGGCCAGAGGGAGCAGCAGCAACGCCGCGAGGGCCGCTGTCCACACGAAGTGGCGCAGCGCGGCCGCCTTGCTGCGCAACATCCAGGTGGCGGCGAATGCGACCGTTAAGAGAACGGTTGCCTTCACGGCGTTTTGCGCAAAGAAATCCATTCCGATCATGTTCAGGCTCCTTCTTTCTGGCCATCTTGTCTGGCCTCTTCAATCAGGTTTGAGATGCGGTCGAGATCGTCCTTGGAGAGATTGGCGGAGGAAAGATCGAGCAGCGCCGCCACTGCCTGCTCTACCGAACCGCCGAAAAATGTCGACACCATGTGGCGCAGGGCGGAGCGGCGCGCCGTATCGCGCGCCATGGTGGGCAGATAGACATAGCGCAGCGATTCCTCTTCATGACGTATGTGGCCCTTCTCTTCCAGCACGCGCAGTTTGGCGCGCACTGCTGAGTAAGTGGGCGGGTCGGGAAGCGCTTCCTGAATTTCGGAAGCGGAGGCGCGCCCCCTCTGATACAGGATGTCCATGATCTGGCGTTCGCGCCGGCTGAGATTACGATGTCCGTCCTTCTTCATATATCCCGCTGATAGGAAATTTCAGTAATCACTTGTGGGGCAGGCTTCAGCCTGCAGCGGACTTTAGTCCGCTCGTCGGGCGGTCGTCCGTATGCAGACAACGTGGGCTGAAGCCCACCGCAGGCTGAAGCCTGGCCCCACAGCGGATTTCCTCACCATACTAATTCTCCGTCGGCTTCTTCTCTATGTGGTCGATCACCATCAACTGCACGGTTCCCTTTTTCGGCTCGAGCTTCAGCCCGAGCTGCGATTGCACGGCGCTGAAGACATCGGGTGGCGTGTCCGCATCGGAAGCGGCAGCAGCGCCGGGCTTCGAGAAGTTCAAGGTGAACTCGTATTTGCCCGTGAGCCCGGTGGCGTCGGTCACCGGACCTCCCAGTTGGCTCGCCAGGAAGCCGGCGAGGCGCTCCATAGTAGTCTGATGTACGGTCATTTCAGTGCGGTCCGCCAGCGTGCGAATCATGTCGCGTGGCGGATCGGACACGCCAGGCGTCTCTTTCATTTTGGGTCCGTTCTTCGCCACCGCCAGAGAGTAGGCCGCAACCTCTTTGGTCTCGCGATGGAACTGGAGTTTGAAGCGATCCGTTAACAGATGCTGCATCATGGCTCGGAATTGATCTTCGGTGGTATCGGCCGGCATGGTGGCGTCGATCTGAAACCAGTCGTCATCCAGCCAGTCGGGGCCCACGATACGCAGGTCCTTGTGACCATATGCTTCGAACAAAACGTATTTCAAGCAGATCACGGCGTAGCGAACACGGCCGAGGTCGCCTGTGACGGGTCCGCCTTCCCGCCCGGTCATGCCCACGACGATGCGGCCTCCCGGGCGATTGGGCGATGCCGCTTTCACAGACAGGACGTCGAAGGAGGAATGGGGAGCCGCCGCTTGTGCGTAGAAGAGCAGGATGTGTTGCAAAAGCAGCAGCATGGTGCAAAAGTAGCATGGCCAGCTGGCGGAGTCAAGCGAAAAGGTCCGCGTCTTTTCTGTCACAATAAAAACTGTCCATGCCCCCTCCACATCCGTGGTTCGCGAGATATGCGTGGGCAGTGTTGCTTTACAACGTGGCTGTGGTGATCTGGGGCGCTTTCGTGCGCGCTTCCGGCTCCGGCGCGGGATGCGGCAATCACTGGCCCCTTTGTAATGGAGTGATCACACCCGCCGGTCCCACGCTCAAGACCATCATTGAATTCACACACCGCACCACCAGCGGCGTCGACCTGATTATGGTGGTCATCATGCTG
Source organism: uncultured Solibacteraceae bacterium (assembly GCA_963815475.1). Classification (GTDB taxonomy): domain Bacteria; phylum Acidobacteriota; class Terriglobia; order Bryobacterales; family Bryobacteraceae; genus Sulfopaludibacter. Next base: position 8,508,401 of record CAWFHD010000003.1, read on the forward strand.
GTGTGGGCTTTTCGTGCCTTCCCGGCGAACCATCCGGTTCGCCGCGGCGCGCTGCTCTCGACTGTCTTCCTGATCGTCGAGGCGCTACTAGGCGCGTCGCTGGTGCTGTTGGAGTACGTCGACAAGAATCAGTCGACGAATCGGGCGTGGTTGCAATCGTCCCACCTGCTGAACACCCTGATGCTGATCGCGTCTACCGCGCTGACCGCATGGTGGGCGCAAGGGCATCCATACAAGAAGCCGCATGGCAAGGCTGCCTGGATGGCGGCCGCCGGTCTGTTGGGTGTGATGCTGGCGGGTGTGAGCGGCGCGATTGCAGCGCTGGGCGACACGCTCTTCCCTGCCTCGTCGTTCGCCAAGAGCTTCGCGCAGGATTTCGATCCGGCATCCAGCATCTTCCTGCGCCTACGGATCTGGCACCCCATCATCTCCGCCGCCACGGGAGCGTGGCTGTTGTTCTACGGCGCCTCAAATCTCAATGCCACACTCATCCGTTCCAAACTCGGAATGGCGTTGGTTCTGCTAGTGGTGGCGCAGATCGCCGCAGGCGGCCTCAATCTGATTCTGCTGGCCCCGGTGTGGATGCAGCTACTCCACCTGCTGCTGGCAAACGCATTGTGGGTCGCTCTGGTGCTCTTGTGCGCGTCCACCGACTGATGCTATTGGACCGTGATGTTCGCTGGCGTGCTGGACGCGGCGCCCACAGTCACGACGACCGGCTGCACACCGGGGCTCACGCTGCTGGGGATGGTGAAGTTGATCTGCGTCACTCCCACCAGCCCGCTCGGAATTCCGATGAACATGTCTGTTGCCGGCACCGGCACGCCGCCGACCGTCAACGTTACCGGCAGCCGCGGCTGCGGCAGGCGTGAAAGCGGAGTACTCGCCGACGGAGATGTTCCCGTGGCGAGCGACGGTGTCACCTGACCATCTCCGGTCATGAACATCGTAACGGTTTGCCCGCGAGCGCCGCTACGCGACGGATTGACGCTGCCATCGGCGAAAGTGAAAATGCCCGGACCCGATGCCGTTACGCGGAAGGGGAAATCGACGTTCACAAACGGATTGCCCAACGTCAATGTGGCGCGACCCGTCTGCGTCTCGTAGGGAATCTGAATGTTGACCTGGTTGGGCGAAACATAATACAACGGCGCCGGAACGCCATTGACCAGCGCTTCGAAACCCGCCAGATAGTCGGGCAGCGGAATGGTTCCAGCCGACTGCGCGAAGTTGCCCAGCGCTGTGCCGTAGACACTCACGATCATGCCGGGCGCGATAGCGGGGCCGCCGGACGCAGCATTGCTCATGCCCGACACCGTGAGCTGCGTTTGCGTGCCCTGGAAGGGGACTGCCAGTTGCTGCGACCACGTATTCCCGCCCGCATCCGCGCCCGTGAATGCGAACGTTACCGTCTTCGGCACGGCAACATTATTCAGTCCGATCGTGGCCGAGATAGAACCACCCGCCGGAATCGCCGCGCTGTGAAACAGACTGGCGATCTGCGACGTGTAGTCCACGCCGTCGATGGAGAAACCGGTGAGTGTCGTCGCAATGCCGGCCTCTTCGGTGAGGGTCAAGGTGAAGTGCCACGGGTTGCCCGCGGCATCGGGCGGCTGCTTGAAGACGGGGTTCTGATCGATGGAGGGCACCACGGCCGAATTCACAGCCCGCGCGCTGGTCCATTGCTTGGCCAAATTGAAGGCGTCCACGGAACCGAGGCCGGTCACCGAATCGTAGCCGGCGCCCGCGCTGAGTCCGAACGATCCGCCGCTGCAATCGGGCGATCCGGCGACGCAGGGCACATCGTTCGTGCCGCCACTAACATCGTGGAAGACCCCGCCGCCCAACTGCGCCAGGCGGTATAAGGCGGGATTGATGTTGCCAAGACCCGCCTTGGTTTGCACGCCCTGGTTGATCAGGTAGTGATTGAGCAAAGCAACCACTCCAGCCATGGTGGGCGCCGCTACAGAGGTGCCGCCAAAGACACCGCCGCGGCCCGCCGAGAAAACATAGTAGCCGTCATGATCGGCCGACGCGCTGAAGGACAAATCGGGCACGTGGCGCGCGCTATCGTTGGGCACTCCGTTACCGGTCTGCCACGATGGCCGCGGAAAGAAGACACTCGCGCCTCCACCGGTGGCAGCGAGTCCACCGCCATTCGGCGTGTCGTTCCACGCCAGTTCAGGAATGTATGAGAGGGCCGACGCGCCATTGGCGGTGTTGGTGGCACTCCAGTACGAGCCGCCGTTATCGTTGAGCACCGTCCCGCCCATCCCGGTCACTTCGGGAATCCCGGACGGAATATCGATGGCCAGACCGTCCTGCGCTACGAGCGCTCCCTGATCTTCGCAATCGCCCGCGCCGTTATCGCCCGAGGCCGCAATCCACGTCTGGCCTTGTGCGTTGGCCTGCTGCGCCGTGGCCTGGAACGAGGGCAGATCGATGAGATCCTGCGGCTCGCAACCGCCGTAGCTCATGCTGATCACGGGCGCGATGTTCTGGTCGACGGCGTAGTTCAGCGACTTGATCACGTCGTCGGAGTAGACGTAAACAATGGTGGCGTTGCGCGCTACGGCACCCGCCCATTCGATGTCGAGGTCGGCCTCGGGCAGATCGCCAGAACTGATCCCGGGGTTCGCGCTCCCCCTTACCAACGTCTTTTGCAGATTCGGCGCGGAGAGGTTGAACTTGCTGCGGAAGGATTGAATATCGGAAGTATCAATGTCGGTCTGGCCGACTACGGCAATCGATTGGCCTGTGCCATCGATACCGGCCGCGTACAGCGGCGCAACGTCGTAGATGGCGGCGAAATCGTCAGGCGCAATCTGATGGGCGCCGCTGCCGCTCGTCATGGCGGGAGTGGATGGCGACTTCAGGCGAGGCTGCAGATGAAAGTCGTGAAGCCCCACGAAGCCGGACGTGATGGAGGCAATCGACGCCGGTAGCGAGGGAGCGGTGGCGTTGGCGAAATGCGTCCGGCCGTTCACCAGGTAGCGATGGATCTGGGTGTGCATTGCCGTGCTGGCTTGCGCCGCCGTTCCGTTAAAAGTGACGAACGTTCGGCTGCGCGCCACTTGGATCCCGGTGAAGCCTTGCGCGGCCAGCCAGGCGGTGATCTGATCGATCTGCGAACTGGTGGCGCCGAAGCGCGCGCCATACTCCTCAGGGGTGAGCCACTGCCGAAAATTCGGCGAGGTGGGGTCGCGCTGCTGGCTCAACAACTGATCCAGATCGCTCTGCTGCGCGGCCGTGCGTTTGAGTAAAATCGTGACGCCGTTGAGCGGAAATGAAGGTTCCACCGCGCCAAGATCGTTGGCCGCACGGGCGGCTGGATGCACGTGGCCGGTCATCGTCACGCTACGCTGCTGCGCTTCTAAACCCGTGCAAGCTGATAAGAATAAGAGGAAAGATGCAAGTTTTCGAGGCCCCATAGGGTTATTTGCGTCTCCCTCAAGGACGCACGTCGCGGGACAGAGGTTGCAGTAGTAGTGGCGCCGGTGGTCTTTGCCACCGGCGATCTTGCTTTACTGCAAGCCTTTTTCCACCTTTAACTCCGTTTGTAGTACGCCGAATTCGGAGACGTTGAACAAGGCAACATCCTGGTACCGGCCCGCCTTCATGTCATAGACTTCGCAAGTGTCGAAGGGCTTTGAGTAGATGTGTAGAGTCACAGCCTTCGATCCAAATACAGCGGGATTTGCCACCAGGTGAATGGGCTCTTCGGGGTCCACCTCCGCCGGCCGCTCGGCGTCAATTACGAATCGCGTAGTGGGTTCTAACTCACATGTCTGTGCGGCAGCGTCCTGCTTCACCAGCTTGAAGTTTTGCACTTGTACCTTGCCGTGAGCGATGGCCATCCAGCATCGCTGGTTACGATGATTGTGAATCGAGCTGACCTGCCCCACGTCCCAGCAGATGGCAATAAGTTCGAAGAGCGGAGTGCGGTGAATCAGATTCCGCGTGTACTTCTGGTCACAAAAATAAAGATACGGCGCCAGGCTTTCCACGCTGACCGGATTCCGTCGGAGAAAGTCCAGCACACCTTCGTGGGTGAACTCCTCTTCTGAAATGGCGCTCAGGCGCGCCGCGAAATCTTCGATGGTCACCTTCATTTCGTGGCCAGCCCTTCCACCAGGATCTGCGCCAGGTCGGCGATCATCACCGACCCCGGATTGTCGGGACTCCAGTCGGGCTTGGGAATGCCGTCCACCGTAATCGCCATCGCGATCCGGCCCGTCTTTGTATATACGATCCCCAAATCGGAACGGAGCGCATCGAGCGACCCGGTCTTATTCACGATCGGCATGCCGCCGAGCCGCCGCCGTATGCCCGTTGCGTCCTGACAGCGTTTCAGCACTGCCAGAATCTCTTTGGAGGAGTCGGCATTGACAATTTCGCCGTGCTCCAGCTTTTCCAGAATCGTCACCATGTCGCGGGGAGTGGACTTGCCGAGCCCGTACTTCTGGTTCTCAGGCAGTTTTCCCGCGGCCGACACACCGGCGGCGGTCCCCGTCCCAAGGATCTTACGCATCGCTCGCGTGTTGGCGACGCCGATGCGATCGAGATAAGCGTTCACCATATCGGCGCCGAAGCGATCGAGCACCATGTTGGTGGCGGTGTTGTCGCTGAGCACGATCATCAGGTGCGTCACATCGCCAAGGGGAAGCTGCACGCCATCGGAAATCTCACTCGCGATCACGCCCGAGCCGCTCACTTTTTCCGCCGCCGTGACCGTCAGCAACTCGGTCCACGAGGCTCTGTCGTGCGCCACGGCATCGAAGACCGCGCAGAGAATCGGCAGTTTGATGGTGCTGGCGGTGCGCACGGGATCGCTGCCGCGGATCTCCACTGCCTGGCCGCTGTCGAGGTTCTTGGCGTACAGCGTAACCGTGCCGGGGAAGTTGCCGATCCGAGCCTTCAGGCTCTCCTGCAGCGTCTGCCCATGTGCGGCACAGGCCAGAGCCGCAATCGCAATCCATCGCATGAATCAAATGATACCCGCTTCGGGCCGCGCCGCGTTGTACTATGGTCTCGCTATGAGCGTACACACTTCGCTTTCCCGCCGATCGTTCCTCGCCTTGAGCGCGGCGGCTCCGCTGGCCATGGCGTTGCCGGCCGGCAAGAACCTTCCCATTGGGCTGGAACTCTATTCGGTCCGCAACGAACTCCAAAAGGACCCGACGGGCACGGTGACCGCCGTCGCCAAGATGGGCTATCAGGTGGTGGAGTACTTCTCGCCGTATTTCAGTTGGACCATGGACCAGGCCAAGGAAACGCGCAAACTGCTGGACGATCTCGGAATCAAATGCAACTCCACGCACAACGGCATGAACGCCTTCACGGGCGACGGACTGCAGAAGGCCATCGACTTGAATAGCACGCTTGGAGTCAAATACCTGGTGCTGGCGAGCGCGGGACGCGTGAACGGGCTCGACGGCTGGCGCCAACTGGGCGATCAGTTGAGTCAGGCGATGGAGACGCTTCGCAAGTCGAACCTGCGCGCTGGATATCACAACCACCAGGCGGAGTTCACACCGGTGGAAGGCAAGCGGCCCATCGAGGTGCTGGCCGCCAGCACGCCCAAGGATTTCATGCTGCAACTGGACGTGGGCACATGTGTCGAGATGGGGTCGGACCCGGTGGCGTGGATACAGCAGAATCCCGGCCGCATCAATTCGCTGCATTTGAAGGATTGGGCGCCCGGTCCCGACAAAGGCTACAAGGTGCTGTTCGGCGAAGGCGACTCACCGTGGAAGAAGATTTTCGAAGCTGCCGAATCGGTGGGCGGCACGGAATACTACCTGATCGAACAGGAAGGCTCGCGCTTCCCCGCCCTGGAAACGGCTGAGCGCTGCCTGGCGAACTATAAGAAGATGCGGGCGTAAGGTGGGGCCCTACCGCAGCATTCCCGCTAAGCCTCGCGCCTGTTCGTCGGCGTCCTTCTGCGGCAGCCCGACCACTCCAGCGATCCATGCACCTTTAGGAAACACGAAGACGGGCTTGCCCGCATCGTCTCCGAAGTAGCCTCCGAACGATGGCACCAGGGTCGAGTTGGCCAGCGTCTTGCTCCAATCGGGCAGCAGGAACGCGGCGTCCTGTGAGGAGGGGAGCTTGGCCACAAACATATCGAACTCCAGTTTCCCCACCTTATAATGTCCAACGGTGCCGCCGGGCATGAAGCTCTTGCCGAGGAGCTGGCGATCTATGTGGCTTTCCACCAGGCCTGCTTTGGGCAGATGCTTGGATTCATCGGCTGGCTTCGGCGCTTCGGCCTTCTGCGGCGCCGCGGGAGTGACATCCGCGCCGCACGAGATCAACGTTGCGGCCAACGCCGCCACGAAGAAACAACCTCTTATTTCCATCGGAACAACTTTAGCGCCATTGCGAAGCAAATCACCAGCCAGGCTCCCAGGGTGGCCATTTGCGGCGCCAGTTGGCCCAGGCTCGCGCCTTGCAGCATGTGCAGCGCAACGCGTCGATCACCGCAGTCAGTGGCAGCGCTCGAATCACCGGCTGCGCAAAATCGGGAAAACGCTGCGCCGAGAAGAACACGCCGGAGACGATCCACATGGGCATCATCACCAGGTTCATGAGTCCGCTGGCGGCTTCGATGGTGCGCGGCCGCGACGCGATCAGCAGCCCCACCGCGCTGAACGAGAGCGACCCCAGCAAGCACAGCGCGAGCAACCCCGGGATGGACCCGCGCACCGGCACTCCGAACACCCACACACCGAACCCGAGCACCACCAGGACTTCGACACCAGCAGCACCAGGCGCGACAACAGAAACGAGAGCAGGTAGTACGCGCGCGGCATCGGCGTCGCGATCAGGCGCTTGATCAGCTTCTTGCGGCGCGCGTCCACAATCGTGAAGCCCATGCCCCAGATGGCGCTGCCCATCAGGTTCATGCCCAGCAGGCCGGGAATCAGGAAATCGATGTAGCGCGATCCCGGCTCGCGAATGAGCTGGTCGGTGGCCGCCACCGGGTCGGTGCGTCCGGCGGCGCGTTCGATGGCGCGGTCGGCCAGCATGCGCGCCGTGCGTCCTTCGGGATTGGTGTCGTCGTAACGAAACACCACCGAGCCGTTCGGGCCGGGCTCGGCCATCAGCGCCGCCTTGCCGGTGCGCAGTGCCTGTTCCGCCGCGTCGTGCGACATCTGCTGTCACGTCCAGGAGTTTCTCCTGGCGCAGCGACGCCGACAGTTGGTCGGAGACCGCGGCAATCGTCAGCACCGTGGCCGGTTGGTTTCGAAACGCCACGCCCAAGCCGCCGGCCAGCAGAATCGGAAAGATGAAAACCCAGAACAGCGCTTCCGGCTCGCGGATAAATTCGCGGAATCGAACCAGCGGTGAGTTGCGCCAGCGGATGGTCCGTCCGACTTACTCATCGCGCAGCCTCCGGCCCGTGAGCGCCACGAAAACGTCCTCCAGGCTGGCCGAATGCGTGCGCAATTCGGTAAGCGGCACGCCCTGCCGGCCGAGTTCGTCCAGCAGCGCAGGCACGGCGTGATGCAGTGCCGTCACCTGCATCTGCACCGCTGCCGTTCTCTGTGCGAACGTCGCACACGCCATCGAGCGCCTTCAGCGGCGCTACGTCGAACGCGGCCGCGGACGGCATGGAAAACTCCACCATGTGCTCGATGCCGATGGACGAAATCAGCTCGCGCGGCGTGCCCAGCGCGATGGTGCGGCCGTGATCCATGATGGCGACACGCTCGCACAGGCGCTCGGCCTCATCCATATAGTGAGTGGTCAGCAGAATCGACCGCCCTCCCGATTTGAACACGTCGATCAGGTCCCAGAGTTGACGGCGCGCCTGGGGATCCAGCCCCGTGGTGGGCTCGTCGAGAAACAGGAAGTCGGGTTCGCCGACCAACGCGCAGGCCAGCGCCAGCCGCTGCTTCTGCCCGCCCGAGAGTCCACCGACGCGCGATGACTGTTTCTCTTCGAGCTGCACCATGGCGATCACTTCGGCGGGCGTGGGCCCTTTCCGAAAGAAGCTGCGGAACAGCCGGATGGTCTCATACACGGTGAGCTTTTCGGAAAGCTGCGTCTCCTGCAACTGGATGCCGAGCCGCTGCCGCAACTCCGCGGCGTCGTGCGACCAGCGCAGCCCCAGCACCTCCACGTCGCCGGAATCGGCTTCGGTCAGTCCTTCGCAAATTTCGATGGTGGTGGTCTTGCCGGCGCCGTTCGGCCCCAGCAGTCCGAAGCATTCGCCGGGCCGGACTTCGAGGTCGAGGCCGTTGACCGCCTCCACATCGGCGTAGGCTTTGCGCAGATTTCGAACGCTGAGGGCGGGCGCAGACATAAGGACAGTGTAGGACAGTGGTAGGGCCTGCTACCTGGTCCTCAGCAGCAAACGGGTTCCCGAAGGCAGCCGCTCCACCTTCGACTTGATGAAGACCACACTGTCCCCGCTGCTTTCGTCGCGCGCCACCGAGTAATCCGTTCCGATTCCAGCCATCTCCACGTCACCCGAGAAGTTGCCGTGCCTGCCGCCGAATTCGATTGAGTGGAAGTGCACCTCCACTCCGAAATAGACCAGAGACCGCACCGTCCTGACCTCGATGCGCGTGATCCGCCCGATGACGACAGCACCCTTGGGCGCTAGCACGTGGCCTGCCTTTTTGACATCCGAAGAGAGTATGGCGTGAATCAGGTCGCCTCTGGCCGCATGAGCCTGATCGATAGGCTCGCGCAGAGTGGTCTCCACCGATAAGTTGGGCGCAAGGTCGATAGGCACGGCGGCCTGTCCGCTGACAGCGCCGTTCTCGTCCACGTCGAAACGGATCGTCGACTCACCCGCATACTGCTTACACGCCTCGAACTTCGTCCGGTTGCTATCCTCGCGTCCCGTGGCGCTCACCATCGAAAGCTCGGCCGAGAGCGGCAGCAGGAAATTCGAATCGCCGATGCGCGCCTGTCCGTACAGCATGGTCTCGCCCGTAGAGCGCAGCTTCAACTCCGCCGGAAGCTCGGTGGCCTTCACGTCCAGCCGCAGCAGATCGAGCGTGTCGGCGTCGGCCTCCAGAAAGCCGCTGTACGGCACCACAACGGGCCTCGCGCCTGTCTGCACGCCATAGCGGCTCTTGGACAATGGCACGTGAAAATCAAACCGCACCACGCGGCGTCCGTCCCGCTCGGTTTCTCCTCCCCAGGAAAACTCGGGCGCATCGCTGGTGAAGACCACACGCGCGTGCATGGCGAAATTCCCCCAGCCGATCGCGCCTCCGCCACCCACAATCTCGTCCAGCGTCCGGTCGTCGAAGCTGGTGGCGCCGCGGCCAGGCGTACAATTCCCTCCCGCTTACGTATGCCACCTCCAGCCGGAGCCTGTCACCGAGTGTGAAATTGCGCGAGGCCGCCGGCGCCCATACGCGTTCGATGGTCTCGCGGCAGGTATAGTTCGGCAAGTGAGCGAGATTGTCCGCCATATGATTACGGATCCGCGCCAGCAGTTCGGCATGTTCCGCCGGTAGCATCTGCATGGCCAGCAACGCGATCAAGGCGGCCTGAAACGTGAGCACAATCCAGCATACCGCCCCTTGCATTCGGGCCTCGGCGGGCGTAGCCTTCCTCTCAGGGAGGGTCGATGTTTCCACTCAAGCCTTTGTCCATGGAAGCGATTCCGGCTGCCCTCGCCAAGGCGATGCGGTACCGGCTGATCAATGAGCCCTGGCAGGCGGAAAGCATCTGCCGCGATATTGTTGCGGTGGACGCCGCCAATCAGGAAGCCCTTGTAACGTTGATTCTGGCGTTGACCGACCAATTCGACCAGGGCATCAAAGCCCAGGAAGCGCTCGACCTGATTCCAAAGCTGGAGGGTGAGTACGACCGCTTGTACTATTCCGGCATCGTTCACGAGCGGCACGCCATCGCCCTGTGGCGCCATAGCGATTTCCGCTCCGGGCACGTGGTCTATCCGCTGTTGCTGCACGCTATGGAGTGGTATGAAAAGGCGGAAGCGCTGCGTCCCTCCGGCAATGACGACAGCCTGCTGCGTTGGAATACCTGCGCCCGATTCCTGCGCCGCATTCCCCAATTGACGCCTTCACACGAGCGCGATCAACCTGTGCTTACCGAGTAGCCGTGGGCGAAAATAGTTGTAAACTCGCGTAAGAAAACTCCTTCCCTGCATACGATATAGTTTGAACATGTTTGCAACCAGAGCGGGCCTCCTTCTGGCGCTCGCCTTCGCCGGTGCGGCCGCCGACCTCACGCCCGCGCAACGGCAGGCCAATATCGATTCGTTCGAGCAGGTTTGGAAGGCGGTCCGCGACCGGCACTGGGAAACCAACCCCGGCGGACTTGACTGGCAGGCCGTGCACGACGAACTGCGTCCCCAGATCGATAAGGCCAACAGCATCGCGGAGGCCCGGAAGATCATGAGCGGTATGCTCGGCCGCCTGCACCAGACGCACTTCGGGATCTTCCCCGCCGATGTCTACGATGAGTTCGCATCACCTGGTTCCACCGAAGGGCAGCCGGGAATCGACGTCCGCGTCCTGGATGGGCACGCCATCGTCACGGGCCTGGAGCCCGATTCACCAGCCGCCAAGGCCGGGGTGAAACCGGGCTGGGAAATTCTGCGCGTAGATGATCGCGAGATGAAGGAAGTTCTGCAGCTCATCCAGAAGAACTTCAAGGATTCCACGCTGCTGGACCTGCGATTGAGCCGCACGGTGCTGTATCGCTTGACCGGGCCGGTGAACGAGTCCGTCCACGTGGAGTTTCTGGATGGCGGCGGCCAACACCGGAAAGTCGCTTTGGATCGCGTGATGCCGCGCGGCACAGTGGTGAAGCTCGGTTCCTTTCCGCCTTTCTACTTCTGGCTGGAATCGAAGAAGGTTCGTCCGGATGTTGAATACATTCGCTTCAATGCCTTTTTCGACCCGGACACGGTGAGCGGCGCCTTCGCCGATGCCGTGAAGAGCTGTCCCAAATGCAGCGGCTTTGTGGTGGACCTGCGCGGCAATCCGGGCGGACTGGGCGGCCTGGCAATGGGCGTGGGAGGCTGGTTCATCGATAAGAACGGACTCCAGCTCGGCACGATGATGATGCGGGGCACGAAGTTGAACTTTGTTCTTTTTCCGCGGCCGGAACCTTTCCGCGGCCCGCTCGCCGTGCTGGTTGACGGCTGCAGCGGTTCCACATCCGAGATCTTCGCGGGGGGATTGAAGGACATTCATCGGGCGCGCGTTTTCGGCACCCGAACGGCAGGCGCGGCTCTACCATCGACATTTGAAAAGCTACCCAACGGCGATGGGTTTCAGTACGCGATCGCCAATTACATCTCGGAGGGAGGCCAGCCGCTCGAGGGGATCGGCGTAACTCCGGATGAAGAAGTGAAACTGACGCGGTCCCAGTTACTGGAAGGACAGGATCCGGTGCTGGCAGCCGCCATCGAATGGATTGGTAAACAGAAGAAGGAGTAATGATATGAAACGCTTTTTCGTAGCAGGGAAAATAACATTGGGAGCTGTCTTAGTGCTGGCATCGACCGGCGCCGGGTTGATGGCCGCGGACGATCTGCCCAAGGCAGAGACGATTCTCGACCGCGTCGTGGAAGTTACCGGCGGCAAGGCGGCCTATGACAAGGTGCACTCCGAACTGATCCAGGGTTCGATGGAAATCAATGGCATGAAGGGCACCATGACTACTTATAAGGCCGTGCCCGACAAATCACTCACCGTAGTGGATCTGCAAGGCATCGGAAAGATTCAGAACGGATCGGATGGCAAGGTGGCATGGTCGAACTCGGCCATGCAGGGCCCCCATGTCATGGAGGGCGAGGAAAGGGACCAGGCGCTGTTGCAGGCCAGATTCGACTCTACCGTGAAGTGGCGGGACCTTTTCCCCAAGGTGGAAACGGTGGGAGCTGAAACGGTGGAAGGCAAGGACTGCTACAAGGTGATGTTGACGCCCAAGAGCGGCAAGCCAATCACGCAGTATTTCGATAAGCAGACCGGCCTGATGGTGAAGATGATCATGACCGTCAAGAGTCCGATGGGCGAAGTAACCGCCGAGTCCTTGGCGGATGACTACCACAAAGACGGCGACATCCTGAGCCCGCACAAGATGACGAATAAGATGATGGGAATGCAGTTCGTCATGACCGTCGACAAAGTGGAATACAACGCCGAGATACCTCCTTCGAAATTCGCCATTCCGGACGAGATTCAGGCACTGTTGAATAAAGACAAGGACAAGAAGTAGTTAGTGGGCCGGAGTCTCATGGTGGGGCGGGCTTCAGCCTGCGGTGGGTTTCAGCCCACCAATTCCGAGCATCGCACGGACTAAAGTCCGTTTGCAGTCTGAAGCCTGCCCCACTAATCTACAAATCGGCCAGGGCCTCCGATGGGGAGATCCGGGTGGCGCGTTGCGATGGCACCAGACATGCGACCATCGAAACCGCGCCGATGAAGCCGGTGGCCGCGGCAAGCGTCGCAAAGTGAAGTGGCGGCACCTGAAACAGTAGCGTCTGCATCGCTCGGCCGGTCATCCATGCTCCCATGGCGCCGAGCGTCGTACCAGCAACCAGCAGTCGTAAGGCGACAGCGAGAAACTGGCCGCGTATCTGCCCTGGCCGAGCCCCCAATGCCATTCGCACGCCGATCTCGCGGCGTCGCTGTGCCACGGCGTAACTCAAGACGCCGTACGCGCCGACCCCGACAAGGAGCACCGCGATCAGCGAAAAGATGGCCGCGAGCAATGCCGGTGAGCGCTGCGCCACCAGGCTGTCGGCGATCCGGGTATCCATCGAGCGTACGTCGTTCACCGGCGTCTCAGGGTCGATTTGCCAAACGACTCTTTGCAATGCCAGTGCGAGCGATTCCGGTCGAAGGCTGGCGCGGACGACAACAAAAAAGCCGTCGTCCCAGTTCAACGCGTAAGGATAGTAGACCGCCCCCTGGGCCGTCTGGTCCGTCAATCCCGCCTGTTTCACAGCGCCGACCACACCCACCACCGTGAACGCCTGAGAATCGGTGGTGGCCTCGCCGCCCTCGAAAAGGCGTTGGCCAAGAGCGCTGGTATGCGGCCAGTAATACCGCGCGAAATCCTCGTCTACCACGCAGGCTCGCGTGGACCGGCGCGAATCCTCCGACGTGAGGAAACGGCCTTCGCGCAGGGAGAATCCCATGGCGCCAAAGTAATCGCCATCCACGCGATATGAGTAATTCCCTCGGGGCGATTCACCTGGCCGTCGAACGTGACCCACTACCGTGGCGGCACTTTTTCCGCTCTTGCCACTCAAGGGCACATTGTTGATTACTCCTGCCGCCAAAACTCCTGGCTGGCGCGCGATGCCCTGCAACAGCCTCTCGCCGAATGCCAGGCGTGCCGCACCATCCGGGTATCTGCTCCCCGTCACCGAGATTTGTCCTGACAGAACATGGTCCGGCCGAAAGCCGGGGGATACCGCCATCGCACGCTCCAGACTGAGGCCCAGCAGCCCCGCCCCGCTCAACAGAATTGTTGCCAACGCGATCTGCGCGACGATAAAGCCATGACGCAGGCTTTGAGCGGCCCGACTGGCCGTGCCGCCACGAGTCTCCGATTGGATCGCGCTGGTCAGATGGCCTCGCAAGTTAAACCACGCGATGGGCGCCGAAAGCGCGAGTCCCATAGCGGCAGCGCCGAGAACCGCAATGCACGCCAACCGAAAGCCGATCGCGACCTGACTCCCCAAAGGTAATTGGTCGACGGCCAATACACTCAGCAGGCGGATTCCGCCGGCCCCGGCGGCGAGTCCGAGCAGTCCCCCGGCCAGCGTGAGCAGAGTGGTCTCCACGATCGCCTCGCTTACCACGTGCCATCGACTCGCGCCCAATGCTCGTCGAACAGCGATTTCCTTCGAACGACCACTGGCGCGAATCAGCAGCAGGTTCGTCAGGTTAACCGCGCCGATCAGCAACAGGGCGAAGGCGCCAGCTTGCAACCACAACAGCGCGGGGCGGACGGTTCTAACGTGGTCCGCATGAAGTGGCGCCACCACGGAACGAAAGCCGGCATCGGCCATCATTTTGGCCTCGGGATCGTCCGCTTCCAGCGTGTGATTCTGCGCGTCGATCTGGGCCTGCGCTTGTGCCAGAGTCGCGCCTGGCTTGAGGCGGGCAATCATATGCTTGGAATTCCCGCCCGAGTGCCGCTGCGCGGAAGTGCGATCTTCAGGACCGGATGAGAAAGGAAAGTACAGACGCGCCTCCGATGAGAGGAAGCGGAAACCGGGCGGCAGCACACCGACCACGGTGTTCCTGATTCCGTTCACGCGAAGCTGCCTGCCAATTACGTGGGAGTCGGCATCGAAGTGCTGCCGCCAATACGCGTCGGTGAGGATCACAACCTTGTCGGTTTGAAACGAGGTCTCTTCCTCAGTGAAACTGCGCCCCATCGACGGACGCGTCCCCAGCGTCGCGAAAAAGTCCGGGGAAACTCGCGCGGTCTGCTCACGTTCCGTTGCGCCGGCCTCACCCGCGACCGCCGTGCCGTAGGAATAGATGGCAATCCCGGCGAAAGCGGGAATCCTGCCGCGGCGTTCGTAGTAGTTGGCTGTCGAGGAACCGTCCCGATCGACGCCGGCTTTGGGATACGTATTAAAGATGGTGACCAGCCGCCCCGCCTCGGGAAACGGCAGGGGGCGGAGCAGGATGGCGTCGACCACCGCGAAAATTGTCAGGTTGGCGCCGATGCACACGGCTAGCGTAACCAGCGCGGTTGCGGTGAATCTGGGCGTCTTGCGCAGCAATCGGACAGCGTGACGCAGTTGCCTGACCAGTTCATCGAAAGGGCGAAGCCCGCGTGCTTCGCGACACTCTTCCTGGGCGGTGTCCAGGCTGCCGAACTCGATGCGAGCCCGCCGGGCCGCTTCCCGCGGAGGCACTCCCGAGCGCACCAGGTCTTTAGTGTATTGCTCAATGTGGAACCGCAACTCGTCGGTCATTCCCTGTTCGAAATCACCCCGGGACTGCATAACGCGCCAAAAAGAGCGAAGGCGTTTCAGCACGTCACACCTCCTCCGATGTCGTGCTCAAGGCCGCGGCAATCGCCGATGCCAGCCGATTCCAGCCTGCCGTCTCCTCCCGCAGGCGACGCCGTCCAGCGACGGTTAACTTGTAATACTTCGCCCGGCGATTATTGTCGCTGACACCCCATTCGGCGGCGATCAGTTGCTGGTGCTCTAACCGGTAAAGGGCCGGGTATAACGATCCTTGGGGAATCTCCAAGGCATCGCCCGAAATCTGCTGGATACGCTGCAAGACGCCGTATCCATGCAGCGGCTTCAGCGAGACGGCCTTCAGAATCAACATGTCGAGAGTGCCCGGCAGCAGGTCGGCGGTTTTGCCCAAGATCGCTTCCTCCTAGTCTAACTAGGAGTATACTCCGATCTCTCCTAGTTTCGCAAGAGGAGTGCGGACAGTTTAGATTCAGTCGCTACGTAGAGCTTCCACCGGATCGATGCGGGAGGCGTGAACCGCCGGCAGCCAGGCTGCCAGCACTGCGACGCCCACAAGCAGCGCTGCTACAGACCCCAGCACCACCGGATCTGAGGCGTCGACTCCGATCAACTGCGTAGCCGTGACCTTGCGCAGCGCAACGGCGCCGGCCAGCCCACCCGCGACGCCAAAGGCGGCAGCCATGGCGGCCCGCCCGACGACGAGCCGCAGCACGTTGGAGGGTTTGGCGCCCAGCGCCAATCGAATCCCGAGTTCACCGGTCATGGATGCGGTCCAACACCTCATCACCCCATACACGCCGGCGGCGGCAAGCGCGAGACCGATTGCCGCAAACGCCGACAGCAGCGTCGCGGTGAAGCGCTGTGGAGAAACATAATCGCGGATTGCCACGTCGAGCGGGGACACGATGCGGAATTCCGGCGCAGTCGGATCGATCGCGTGTAATTCGGCGCGTACCGCCGGCGCGATCGAGCGCGGGTCGCCCAGCGAGGTCCGAATCATCAGGACGGCGCCCGTGGATGGTGTTTGCGCGAAGGGACGGTACGCGGTGGGCTGCCAGTAATCCGCGATCGGATTCCTGACGTCGCCAACCACACCTACGATCATGGTCCAGTCACTTTGGTCACGGCCTGAATTGAGCCGCACCCTGCGCCCGATGCACTCTTCGTCGCTCCAATACCGGCGGGCTACGGTCTCGCTGAGGACAGCAACCGGCTGGCTGGAGAGGGTGTCGGCATCCGTAAACCATCGGCCCCGGAGCAGCGGCAGATGGATGGAATCGAGGTACTCGGGGTTAGCGACATAGACCTCCGCCCGAGCTTCCACACCAGGTTTGCCCAGGATCTCGAAGCGCGATCCGCGCACACCAGGACCCCCGAATGGAAAAGCCTGCGGCGCCACCATGCCCACACGCGCCACACCTGGAATGCTTTGAATGCGGCTGCACACCTCCTGAAACAAGGCCGCCTTCTGCTCTGCTCGCCGGTAACGTTCAACCGGGAAATCGGCCATGGCGCGAAGCACCTTTTCCGGACGGAATCCCAGATGATGCTGGCTTTGTAACTGATTTAGGCTCTTGAGCGCGAGGCCGGCGCCGGCCAGGAGCATCAGGGCGAGAGCGATCTCTATGGTAACCAGCGCCTGTCCGAATCCGCGACGCTCGCGGCTGGAGCCCCGGCCGGCGTCGCGCAGGCGAGCCATCACGTCAAATCGAAGCGAGCTGAGCGCGGGAAGCAAGCCGAACAGCAGGATGGTGAGAAGCGCGACGCCCGCCGTAAAGGCAAAGACTCGCGCATCCAACGCCAAAGCATCGGCGCCAGCGAGCCGCCGAGCGAGGTTCGCAGGCAGCATCGCAAGGATATCGTCGTGTAGAGCACGGGTGATCAGCAGCCCGAGCGAGCCTCCCGCGGCCGCGAGCAACGCGCCTTCGCCGGTGAGTTGCAGAACCAGCCGGCCGTGCGAAGCGCCCATGGCGGTGCGGATGGCGAATTCCCTCCGGCGGGCCAGTCCGCGAACCAATTGCAGGTTGGCCAGATTCGCACAGGTGATGAGCAGCACAAAGCCCGCTGTAGCGAGCAGGAACACGACAGAGCGGCTATCGTTGCTGTGCAATGTACGCGAGAGCGGCGTGACCTCTGTCCTGCCGCCCGCCACCAGACTGGCCAACTCCGCCTGAGCCTGGGCGGGAGTGAATCCCGGACGCAATCGCGCAATGATGCGGCCATCGCCGGACAGGTCTGGAACCACCACCTTCACGTCGCGGACTTCCAGGAAAAAGTCGGCAGGGAGCACTCCGGCGATGAAGTACGGCCGGCCATCCAGCGTCAAGGTCTGGCCGGCGATATCGGGGCGCCCGCCCAGCGTCTTCCAGTACTCGTAACCGATCATCACGACATTACTGCCGAAATCGCCATGCCCCAGCGCTCGGCCCCTAGCCGGCCGGAGTTGCAGCAGCGGGATCAGATCGGGAGTGACACGAAAGCTGTAGGCCATGCGGACACCATCGGGTCCCGCGACGGCAAAGTTCCACGGCAAAAAGGCGCCCTTGTACGCAATGGAGTGGGCGGGCTCAAAGTCGTCAAGCTTCGCCCGACGCTCCGGAATCGAGAGCTCGACAAGCTGTTCGCTGTGCGGAAACGGCAGCGGCCGCAGCAATAGCGCGTTGATCACGGTGAAGAGCGCACTGTTGAGCCCGATGGATAATCCCAGCACCAGCACGACCGTCAAACTGAAACCGGGCTGCCCTTGGAAAGCGCGTAAGCTCTGTCGCATGTGGTACAGACGGACCTCAGGCCCAGACCGTTAACGTGACTTCGCAGGATGCCTTGACATTCTACATATCAAGATGTATATGTAGATTGGCTAGGCATAACAAATGGACACACCGAAGTCGGACCTGCTGCAAGGCACGCTGGATGTTCTGATTCTCAAGATCGTGGCCCTGGAGCCGATTCACGGATACGGAATCGCTCAACGAATCCGGCAGATTTCAAAGGCCGTTTTGCAGGTGCAGCAAGGTTCGCTGTATCCCGCGCTGCACCGCCTGGAAAAGCGCGGCTTGCTGTGCGCGAAATGGGGAGAGGCGGAGACCGGGCGGGAAGCAAAGTTCTATTCGCTGACCAAGACCGGTCGTAAGCAACTGGAAGCCGAGACGGCAAACTGGGACCGCCTTTCCGAGGCCGTCACCATGATCCTACGAACGGTGGAGTAGGAGGCCGACGATGTGGTTTCGCAAGACGCAATCGGACCCTGAGCTGAACGCCGAGTTGCGTTACCACCTCGATAGGTTGATTCGCGATTTCATCGCGGCCGGCATGGAACCTGCGAAGGCGCAGCGGCTCGCCCGGCTGGAGTTCGGAGGCATCGAACAGGTCAAGGAGGAGTGCCGCGACGTGCGGGGCCGGTGGCTTGCAGATATAGGGCAGGATCTCCGCTACGCCAACCGCACCTTGGCCCGGAGCCCCGGTTTCCTGGTGGTGTCGGTCTTATCGCTCGCGCTCGGCATCGGCGCCAATACAGCTATTTTCAGCCTCATCGATGCCGTGATGCTGCGCTCCCTTCCCGTCCAGGCGCCGGAACGCCTGGTGCAGATTACCAGACTCCGACCGGACGGCAAACCTGGAGTGGTTTCGTATCCACTGTTCGGGTATTTTCGCAACAACCTGAAATCGATCTCCGACAGTGCAGTCGAGCTAAGCGCCGATCGGGCCATTACGATGGACGGGGCGGAGGAACTCGTCCCGGCCGAGATGGTTTCCGGCACGCACTATTCACTCCTGGGGATGGAGCCCTCGGCCGGAAGATTGTTGCAACCGGCGGACGATGAGCTTGCTCCGGCCTCAGCGGCGGCGGTGATCAGCTACCGGTATTGGCAGCGGCGCTTCGGCCTCGATTCGAATGTGATCGGGAAAACCTTCACACTTCAGGACAAGGTCTTCACCATCGTGGGTGTCACGCCTCCGCGTTTCGAGGGAACCCGGCCGGGACGCGATCCGGACATCACCCTGCCGCTCTCCATGATGCTCAGCGATAGCCAGAGGCATGATGACTCAACGAATATGCTCAGCATGCTGGCACGCCTCAAGCCCGGTGCAACCGTCCGGCAGGCGGATGCGGAACTGCAGGTGCTTTGGCAAAGCTTCCTGCAACGGAGGCTGGCTGAGGTACAGGAAAAAGACCGCCCAGGTTTCCTGCGACAGCGCGCCGGCGTTATAACCGCTGCCACCGGTTTCAATTCGCTGAGAAACGACTACTCGGACGCCCTGCTGGTACTGATGTGCATCGTCGGGCTGGTCCTGCTGCTTGCTTGTGCGAACCTGTCGGGCCTGCTGCTGGCGCGGGCCGCATCGCGGCAGCGTGAGATCTCCATTCGTCTCGCCATGGGCGCGGGTCGCGGACGCCTGATGCGACAGTTCCTGACG
The DNA here is from genome assembly GCA_963815475.1 of uncultured Solibacteraceae bacterium. Classification (GTDB taxonomy): domain Bacteria; phylum Acidobacteriota; class Terriglobia; order Bryobacterales; family Bryobacteraceae; genus Sulfopaludibacter. The sequence goes on from CAWFHD010000003.1 coordinate 8,527,779, forward strand.
GAGAGTTTCGTGCTGGCCTCCATAGGCGGCAGCACCGGCTTGCTGCTGGCCCATTGGTTCAGCGCCGCGCTGGTTCGGATGATGGCGAATGGCAACACACTGCTTCTGTCTATCGCACCGGACTGGCGGGTGCTGACGTTCACTGCGGCCATTTCGTTGCTTGCTTGCGCGCTGGCAGGGCTGGCGCCCGGATGGCACGCGCTACGGGCCAATCTGAACCCGGCGCTCAAAGAGGCCCGGGCGGGCGGCCAACAAATCGGCAGGGCAATGGTCATCGCCCAACTTGCCATTTCGATGGTCCTGCTGGTTGGCGCAACTCTCTTCGTCGGCACCCTCATCAAGCTGTATCGCGTGGATCGGGGTGTGCGGACAGACGGCGTTCTCACGTTCAGCATTCGCTCGACCGGGCGGTATCCACAGGCCCGTAGCTGGGCCGTGCAGCAGGCAGTCATCGATCGTTTGAATGTCCTGCCGGGTGTGGCCGCGGTGAGCGCCGCCCAGATGATTCCGATTGGCGGAGGCTTGTGGACCCGGCACGTCCAGGTGGAAGGCTACGCATTCCGCTCCGATGAAAGTGAGGACGTGGGTTTCGACGTAATCGCGCCCAAGTATTTTGAGACCATCGGCACGCCGCTGTTGACGGGCCGCGAATTCGACGAGCGAGATACGAATTCGGCGACCAAAGCCGCCATTGTGAACGAGAGTTTCGCGCGTTACTTCTTCGGCGCCCAGTCGCCGCTGGGGCGGCACGTCACAAGCGTCAACGTGACTTACGAAATCGTTGGCGTGGTGAGGGACGCAAAATACCAGAGCCTTCGGCAGAACGTGATCAAGACAATGTATATTCCCTGGATGCAGCGGGAAGGAGACCAGCCGACGAATTACAAATACCTGGCGATGGTCGCGACGGGCAATCCGCTTCAACTGGCGCCGTCGCTCGAAAAGCTGGTGCGCGACGCTGACCCGGGGCTGCGGCTGGGAACGGCGCAGACGTATTCCGCCCTGGTGGACCGCTCCATCGTGACGGAACGAATCATGGCGACTCTTGGTGGCTTTTTCGGGATTCTGGCACTCCTGATTGCGTGTCTCGGGATCTTCGGAGTCATGGCGTTCCGTGTCTCGCGACGTACCAATGAAATCGGTTTGCGGATGGCCTTGGGGGCGAGCCGCGGCGGCATTGTGGCGCTGGTGCTGCGCGAGGTCGCACAGATGCTGGCGGTGGGATCGTTAGCAGGCACTGCCGTGGCGCTCACGCTAACCGGGCTTGCCGGCAAAATGCTCTTCGATATGAAACCGACCCAGCCCGCCGTGTTCCTTGTTCCGGCAGCGGTGCTCGCGGCAGCCGCTCTGGCTGCTGGATGGTTGCCCGCGCGACGCGCTTCCCGCGTAGACCCAATGGTCGCTCTCCGTCACGACTAACTCAACCCCACGGAAACAATACTGAAACATCCGAAACGGCTATACTAGCCCAGAGGCCACACATGCAAATTGTTATCGGAGCCGTCATTGGGCTCATCGCCTGGTTCGTGCTTCGCATTCTTTTGATGGGCGTGTACACCGTCGATCAGAATGAGCGCGCCGTCAAGACGCGCCTGGGCCGCGCGGTGCGCGTGCCGGGAGGGAGCACCACTCTCGATGACCCATGCTCCGAGTTTCTTCGCGCCGAGGAGAAGGAACGCTACAGCTATCCGCAGGTGCGCGTCATCCCGCCCGGCGGCCCGTATTTCAAGATGCCTTGGGAGCGCATTCACAAAGTCTCCATCGCCACCAACACCGTCAACATGGCGCTCGACCCTGAGAATGCTTCGGCCAACGAGAACGGCAGCCGCCTGGAAGCCGTCACCAAAGACCAGCTCAATACCGGCCTCACAGGCCAGATCCGCTACCGCGTCAGCGAGGCGAACCTGTACGCCTACCTCTTCGGCATCAAGAAGCCGTTCGTCCATGTCATGGCCTACTTCGTTTCGGTGCTGCGGCAGCGCATCGCCAGCTTCGAAGCCAAGTCCGCCGTCAATCCCGGCGATGCCGCCGTGGTAGTGGCGCCAGGCGGCGAGATGGTCGGCATCTCTATCAACGATCTGCGCAAGAACCTGCGCGACCTCAACGAGTACATGGATCAGGAATGCCGCTGCGCTCCGGCGCGCTACGGCGTGGCGCTCGACGCTTCGCTGATCACCAGCATCGACCCGCCCCCCGAAGTGGAATCGGCGCTCGCCGCCATCAACACCGCCCACAACCAGGTATCCAGCGACATCAGCCTGGCGCAAGCATCCGCCGACCAGCGCGTGGTGCAATCCAAACGCGCCGTGGAGATCGAAACCCTGAAGGCGCAGGCCGAAGTGGAGCCGGTGAAGTCACTGGCCGCCGAGTTGGCGGACCTGCATCGCGCCGGACCCAACGTGCTCGGCGCATATCTGCGCAACGTGAGACTGGCGCTGTTCGACAAGGCGCAGCAGATTTACATGGAGGCCGGGAAATGATGGACCAGGGAATCGTCACCATTCTGATCGCGGCCCTTGTGACGTTTATCGGGGCCTTCATCGCCGAGCCGGTGCTGCTCGCGCTCGGCCACTTCTTCGGACTTTACGCCATCGTGCGGGAGCGCACTTGCCGCGTCTACATGCTGTTCGGCCGCGTCATCGGCCAGTTGGACGAGCCGGGCATCCACTTCCTGCCAGGCAAACTCGGAGCCGCCGCCTTCATCATCAATTGGGTGGGAACCTGCTTCGTGCTGGACCTGCGCCTCGACCAGGAGTATCTGCGCAGCCAGCCCGTGAACTCCGAAGAGGGCGCGCCCATGGGAATCGGCGTCTGGTACGAGATGTGGATCAGCGATCCGGTATCGTACCTGTTCAAGAATACCGACCCGCGCGGCTCGCTCGGCGCCAATGTCAGCAACGCCACGGTGCGCTGCCTAAGCAACATGCCGCTGGCGGAGATGCTGGAGACGCGCCACAACATGAGCCAGACGGTGCGCGCCGAGGTGACCGGCAAGTCGCAGGATTGGGGCTACAAGCTGGGGTCGGTGTACATCCGCAAGGTGCATTTCCGCGATGTGGGAATGATCCATCAGATCGAAGCGAAGGTGGTGAATCGCCTGCGACAGGTGACTTCGGCGATCAAGCAGGCGGGCGCGAACCAGGTGAGCGTGATCACCAGTTCGGCGGAGCGCGAAGCCGCGGTGGAGTTCGCCAAGGCCGCGGCCATCCGGCCCGCCACGCTTGGCAAAGCCTTCGCGGAAATTGCGCGCGAACCCGATGTGGCGCAGGCGCTGTTTGAGGTGCTGGAGACGCAGAGGATCCTGGCAGGCAGCGCTAAGATCGCGCTCATGCCGGGCGGCGTGCACGGCAGAATGCTGGCAAGCCTGGTAGCGGCGGAGAAATCCTAAGCTACTTCATCTTCGGAGGATACTTGTCGAACGACTTCTTCACCATGTCGTCGATCTTGCCCTGCACCTTACTGGCGTCGCCCTTGTCCTCGCTGGCGATGCCGCGCCATACTAGCGATTTCGTGCTCGGATCCCGCAGGTCGATCACCAGTGTGCCTTCGGTGTAGGGCCGCCGAACCACGCGCGTGCCCCATCCGCGCCAACCGGCTGGGTACGTGTCCACCTCCGTCTTGCGCGCCGATCCGAAACGATACCGCACGTTGAGATCGGCGGTGCCGGAGGCCACCATCTGCAAACCCTTAGCTGTCAGGTCGCGCGCGATGTCCGCCTCAATTTGTTTCTTGATCAGTTCACTGTTCAGAGCCGGGTTCTTGCTGTTCAACTGGCCGTCGCGAATGGCGAAGGTTTTATATTTGGTGAAATCGGCGGCCTGGTCAAACTCCACCGTGATCTTCTGGGCAAACGCGCTCATCGCGGCAAGCAAAATCAGGACGGGAATCTTCATGTCTGAAGTACGATAGCACACAGACCGCTGCTATCTCACCAGCGCGAAGGCCACAATCGTCTGGCCGGGCGGCAACCCGGCGAGCAGCCGCGCTTCCAATTCCCCGGCGTCCACCGCCACGGCGCACGCGGCAATCTCGTCATCGCTCGCGCCATCGAAGTTGAGTTCGCACACGCCGATCTCGTCCGCGCCCCACCGAATCGCCGGACCGAAGGTGCGACAGGTGAGAGGCCGGGCGGCGTACAAGTCGCACATGCCGCTTTCGGGATCGAGCGCCGGGCAAGGCTCCTCATCGGCCAGGGCAGCGAACCGCGCCTCGGAGTCTTCGCCTTCGTCCAGGATCCCGCTGGTCAGGTCTCCGGGATATTCGCCCGCCATCTTCGCGACCGCGAGGCGCGCCCGTTCGCGCACGCGTTCCGCACGGCCTGCATCCACCGTCGCCAGTTCCGCCAGCCCGGCGTGCAGCCGCAGAGCGTCGAGCTGCGAGATGGGAAAGGGCCCAATGCAGCATTCCGTGCACCCTGGCCGGCAGACCACCCACTCGCCCGCTTTGCGATTCGCCTCGGCCAGCGCGGCATCGACAATCTGGATCAGTTCGCGGTCGCCCGCCATTACTTAAGCTTATCGTGCTGCATGTTAACATCGCGGTTTGCGGAAAGTCCCCCTCGCGCAATCGCTGCGCATCATCGGCAGAGGGTCGTTGAACTGGCTCGCCGAAAGGCCCATCGTGGTCTCCTTTGAAGTGACGGATGCATGCACGTGCTGGTGTAAGCACTGCGACCACGGCGGTCCGCGCGATGAGTCGCGCAATCTCAAACCTGCAGGATATGTCCGCTACATGGAGGCACTTCGCCCCTGCGTGGTGCAGGTTTCGGGCGGCGAACCGCTCATGCGCGACGACGTGGTGGAGATTGTTCGCGCCATCAAGAGCGGCCCCCGTCCGCCCTACACCATCCTGGTTTCCAACTGGTCGTTAATGACCAAGCAGAAGTATCTGGCGCTGCGCGATGCTGGCGTGGACCAGTTCTCCGTCAGCCTGGATTTCCCCGATACTCGGCATGACGATTTCCGCGTCTATCCGGGCCTCTATCGTCATCTGGAAGATTTGATCCCGCGGCTGGCGAAGCTCGGGCACGATGATATCGTGCTCAACAGTTGCATCACCAGCGAAAACGTCGGCGAGATCAACGCGATCGCCGATACCGCGCGCGCCTGGGGAGTCAATCTCTGCTACAGCGCATACTCGGCGCGGCGTACCGGGTGCCGCGATTATTTCCTGAATGCGCCAGAACAGCTCCGCCAGTTGAACGAACAACTCAATCGCGTAGAGATGCGGCGCGACCAGACCAATTGGATCGTGAACTCGCCGAGCACACTCGACGCCACCCGCCGCTACTTCGCGCAAGGAGGAGCGCCTGGGTGCAAAGCGGGCCTGCGCTTCCTGGTGGTCACTGCCGACGGCGAACTGCAGCCCTGCTCCATGCAATTCAAAAAATACCGGCTGGAGGACCGCGAACAAATGATTCGCGAGTTCACCAGCCGGAATCAGTGCGACGAGTGCTATGTGTCGATCCGTTCGTACCTGGACAAGAGCTTCTCGCAACTATTAAGCGAGAACGTGCGCGGCTTTCTGGCGCTCAATTCAGCCGGAAAGTGACGGTGATCGGAGCGATGATTTCCACCGGATTGCCGTTCAGTGTGGTGGGCTTGTAAAGCCACTGGCGGACGGCCTCAATGGCAGAGGGAACCAGCAGCGGATTGCCGCTTTTCAGCGTGAGTTCCTTGATGCGCCCATCGACTCCGACCACGGCCACGAGTTCCACTACTCCGGAAATATGCGCCTGTGCCGCGATGGGTGGATAGCGTGGTTCCACTCGACGGATCGGAGCGCCCAGCTTCACCAGGCCCCCGATGGTTACTCGCTCGATCGTGTGCACGGGAGTAGGCGTCGCAGCCGGCTCGACGTGAGCAATGGGTCGCGGCGGCACGACAGGAATCAGACTATCCATTCCCGCCAAGACCCCTTCCCCGGGGCCGGTTCCCGTACCTCCGGGGATCCCGACGCCTGATCCGAGGACCGGACCACCGAGGTCGGGTGGTTCATCGAGGATGGCGACTTGATCTGGTATCCGCCTTGGCAAAGCCAAACTTGTGCCATTCCACTGCTTGGGAGCGAAATGTGCGACTCGCGGCGCTGCTGCGGCGTCGCCTTTGGGCGGCGGCCCTGGAGGCACGCCCGGCACAAAGATCCTCAGCAAGGATTGACGACTGGGCATGGCTTCCGGCCAGATCATCGGAATCATCACGGCGAAGGTCACCAGCAACGCCTGTCCGGTAACTCCCGCGAATGTCGTCCAGACGCGCTTCGACGCTGGACCATTGGACAGTACTGCCTGCTCGAACATATTCCCTCCAGAACTTGTAACTTCCTTCGAGCAGCCGGCTCTCATCCGAATAGACACCACACCCTGAAAGAAGTTCCAATGGGTAAGTGCAGTTACCCGACCCAGTCAAGCGCATGATCGAAGAGCGCGCCGAGGCGCTCGGCTTCCCTGCCCTGAAGCGCGCGGCAGCCGCGATGTCCGACGCGTATCGCGATGGCAACCCGGCGGCGTTCGCGCGACTGGCGGCGGCAGATCGAGTGGCCGCGTACCTGGTGACTCGCATGCCCGCCACTTATGCCGCCGCATATCACGTGCTCAGCGAAGTGCGCGAGAGGATCGGCGCCAGGCCGGTGAACAGCATCCTCGATCTCGGCGCCGGCACCGGAGCCTCGACGCTGGCCGCCAGTCAACTCTTCCCTGGCGCCCGACTCACTCTGATGGAGCGCGACGTAGCGCTCTCCGACGCCGCGCGGCAGTGGCTGCCCGACGCCTTCATCCAGAACGCCGACATCGAACGCATCGAATTGCTCCCGCCGCACGACCTCGTGTTATCGGCTTACTCCGCGGGCGAGCTCAAGACCGACCCGTCACGCAAATTCTGGGCAGCCGCAAGAGTCGCCCTGGTCGTCATCGAGCCGGGAACGCCGCGGGGCTACGGATTCCTGATGGAGATGCGCCGCACTCTGCTACGAGCCGGCGCACACATGGTCGCGCCCTGTCCGGCGGAAAGCGAGTGTCCGCTCATCGCGCCCGATTGGTGCCACTTCGCGGCGCGAGTGGAACGCTCTTCGCTGCACCGCCGCATCAAAGAAGCTGAGCTGGGATATGAGGACGAGAAGTTCAGCTACATCGCGCTGGCCCGCGAACCGGTGGAGCTACCGCATGCCCGCATCATCCGAAGACCGCGGCAGGAGCCCGGCAAGATCACGCTGACCCTCTGCGAGCCGGGCATCACTCAAGCCATCGAAGTGCGAAAACGAGACAAAGACCAATATCGGGAAGCCCGCCGCGCCGCATGGGGAGAGCCGTGGTCTTAGGTGGGGCAGGCCCTTTGGCCTGCCGTCGGGCTTATCATAAACACTTATGCCCGATCGCGAACAGGCCTGGAATATCGTTTGTGAATTCACCAAATCCGAAGGTTTGCGCAAGCATGCGCTGGCGGTAGAGACGTGCGTGGCAGCCTATGCCCGCAAGCTCGGCGAAGACGAAGCCACGTGGTCCATCACCGCGCTCCTCCACGATTTCGATTGGGAGATTCATCCCACGCTCGAAGAGCATCCGCAGAAAGGCGAGGCAATCCTGGCGGAGCGCGGCATACCGGAAGAGATCCGCCGCGCCATCCTCTCGCACGCGAATCACACCGGAGTGCCGCGCGAAACACCGCTGCAAAAGACCCTCTACGCCTGCGACGAACTGGCCGGTTTCATCACTGCCATCTCCTACGTGAAGCCCAGCAAGAGTGTCTTCGAGGTGGACGTGCAGTCCGTGAAGAAGAAGATGAAAGACAAAGCCTTCGCCCGCTCCGTGAACCGCCAGGACATTGTGGAAGGCGCGCAGGAATTGGGCGTGCCACTCGAAGAGCATATCGATTTCTGCGTGAAAGCCATGCAGGCGAGAGCAGACGAACTCGGACTAAAGGGCAACGCGCCGGCGTAAGTATCGATTCGCCGGCTCCTCGATGAACCGGTACACCAGCGTCGATACGCCGATCACTACCGCCAGGTACACCACCGCCGACGCCTCGCGCGACCATCGCAGATACCACCACAGAATCGGCACGTGCAGAATGTACATCGCGTAGCTCGATTTCCCGAGATGCACTGCCACGTTCGACGAGAGCGCCCGCGCCGCCACACCGCCGCCCAGTCCGAACCCCACCAGCAGAACCGCATTCAGCGGCCGCAGTGCGCTGTTGAGATCGATCGCGCCCGGCAGCATCCGTGGAAATGCGATCAGCGCCGCGCCCATGGACAAGCCCGGCAGGTAAAGCCAAACGCCCGCCGGAACTCGCTCGGCCCGTACCAGCAGTTCATATGCTCGGCACGCGGCGATCCCCATCAGGAAATCGGCCAGGTGGATCACCGGTTTGATCTCGTCGGGCACACCGATGCGCCAAAGCACTTGCGTCATGCAGCATGCCCCAGCCGCTAGCGCCAAGGTGCCCAGCCACTCCATTTTCGGCGCCAGCAGCGCCACCAGAGGAAAGGCCAGGTAAAAAAACATCTCGCACGACAGCGTCCACGCCGGCGTGTTCCAACTCACGGGAATGTGACCCAGCCAGCCCTGCACCAGCAGTCCGTGGGCGGCCACCAGAGGCGCTTTGCCCGGAGTGCGGTCGGCCAGGATAAACGGCGCCACTACCGCCAGACTCAAAACATAGACCGGATAAACTCGCGCCACGCGGCCCACCGAATAGCGCAGCAGGCTGCGGCCGTTCCACTCGGTGCCGGCATAAGTCCGTGCCAGTACGAAGCCCGAGAGCACAAAGAATGTGGTGACCGCCAGGTAGCCGCCGCGAATCAGCGCATACAGCACATACGGAAGCGCGCGCACGGGCGCATCCAACATTTGGCCAGGCCCCGAAAGATGATGCAGAATTACCCAGAGCGCCAGAACGAATCGCAGGCCGGTGAGCGCCGGCAGGTGAGTGGATTTCTTGAGGCTCACTGTGCCGCGTCTGCCGGTGGAGGTGTCGTAGGAGGGGGCGGCGGATTGCGCTCCACTACAACGTGGAAGTTCGCCACCATGCCCGCGATTGCAGCCACCGCGGCCAGGACGGGAGCGGCCACTACGCCGATCGCCGCCACGGTTAACGGAATCTCCATGTAGGTGTGGCCGGCCTCGTTCTTGACGATGATGCGGCGCACGTTGCCTTCGTGGATGAGATCCTTGATCTTGTCAACCAGTTCGCTGCTCTTGACCTTGAACTCTTCAAAGAAATGGTCGAACTTGTCCATACTTCGAGTGTAGGCTACTTCCAGTTCGCCGCGCCGCACTTCGGACATTTGGCCCAATGCGGCTCCCCGACGGCCCCGCACTCCCCGCAGTGCACCGACCGGATCACCACGTTCTCCGGCTTCCGGCCGCTGGTGTCCAGGTACTTCCACGCCACGAAGGTCAGCACGGCGATGATGCCGGCGCTGAGATACATCGCGGCCGCCACACTGAGCACCGCGAGAATTCCGCCCACCCAAAGCACCAGCTTCTGATTGCGATTCATGCGTCTCCTATTTGGCGAAACTGCTGCCCGGCTTCCAGTGCGGACGCTCGGAAGCGTTGGCCAGCTCCGCTACCAGGTTATTAAAGAAGTCGTTGAATTTGGCCGCGGCCGGCGGATCCCACGGCTGCTTGATGTCGTCCGCCGGGCTGTGATATCGCTCGGCATACCAGTGCCGATAGACGACCTCCTCCTGGCTCCCCTTCTCGTAGCCGAAAATGAAGCCGGTGGAGGGCACGCCGATCTGCATGAAGCTGTAATGGTCGCTGCGCCGCAGCAGGTTGCGCTCCGGTTCGGGATCGGGTTGAATGCGTATGCCCATCGGCTCCGCCACCTTCTTCACCGTGTCGCCCAGCGTCGATTCGTCGATCGCCAGCATGGTGAGAATCTTCAGCGGAAAGATTGGGCGAAGCTGATCGAGGTTGATGTCAGCCACCATCTTCTCCTTGGCGATGGTCGGATGTGCGGTGAAGTACTTCGACCCCAGCAAGCCCTTCTCTTCGCCGGTCACCACGCAGAACAGGATGGACCGCTTCAGCTTCCGCCCCGAGTCGTGCAGGCGCTCGGCCATATCGATCAGGGTGGCAACGTAGGCTTCATCGTCGAACGCGCCATTGTAGATGCGGTCGCCGTCCCATGGCTCGCCGAAGCCGTAGCCGTCCAGATGCGCCGAGACCACGACGTACTCGTCGCGCAGCACCGGGTCGGACCCAGGAAGTACCGCGAGAATGTTGTTCGATTCCAGGTCGGCGCTTTCCACTTTCATAGTGGCGCGCAGCGTGGCGTTTAACGGGAAAGAAGGCAGCGGCTTGCCGGCCGCCTGGAGCGCGAGCAGTTCTTCGTAGGTATGACCGGAGCCTTCGAACAGAAGATTCGCGTCGGCATGCGCGAAACGGAAAGTCACAGGGCCGGCGCCTGCACCCTTGGCGGCGCCCGCCTGCGGCTCGCGGAGGGTCATCGCCACCGAATAGGCGACCGGCCAGCGCGCTGGTTCGGGACCGCCGGCGCTATCGATCGCGATCACGCCCGCGACACCCGAGCGTGCCGCGCCGCCCCTTCCGCCGCCGCGCCCGCCCGCCGCCGGCAACTGCACAATGTTCTTGCCCTCAACGTCGGCGCCCGCGGCATCGGACCCGGCGAACACCAGCGGAGCTTCCAACTTCTCCGGCAGTCCCGTGCGCGCGGCAGTGGTAATCTGCCGCAGCCAATGCAGTTCGGTCACACCCGATGGACGCACCAACTCGATTTTGGATTGGGCCGCATTCAATCGCACTACATGCAGCGGCACACTTTGCAGATAGCCCTTCTCGCCCGCCGGCTTCAGCCCGTTCTTCTCGAACTGCGTCACCACGTAGCGTTCGGCTTTGCGATAGCCGTCGCTGCCGGTGTCGCGACCTTCCATGCCGTCGTTGCCCATGGCCACGACGTGGGCCCACCACCGGCGGGTCGCGTCGTTAGGCTCGGTCGCGAACAGGACACAGCAAAGGCCCACCAGGGCAATCCCAGGAAGCTTCATAATCGATCAAGATTATCATGCGGGCGGGACATGGATATTTGGATAAACAAGTGCGAAATCGAGTTGCGTTTGAGCCTCGACGAGGGTAGACTGAATTCGTCGCCTCGCGTCCTCACTGACTTTTCTGTCCACACGCTCCGGAGGACTCGTGCTACTCTCTCACCGCGGATCGACTGCTGTTCTCTCTAAGCTTCTTGTTTCAGTTGTGTTACTTTTGTGCGGCTTCGGCCCGGAGGCCAAAGCACAGGGCGCCCCCTGCGGCACGCCGTTTGTCCATTTGACAAGTTCCGCTCAGGCCGTGGCAGCAGGCACCCCGGTTACGTTCACTGCGACGGTGACGCTTTCCGGAACGGTCACTTTTCTGGACAATGGCTCGCCTATTCCCGGAAGCTCAACTATAGTCAACGTCGGCGGAGGGCTCCCCGGCGTGGCAACTTTCACCTCCGTGCTCGCGATCGGCACACATAATATCAGCGCGTCAATTGTGCCTGGTTGCGACCCGTTCGTCTCGTCTACCATCTCAATTCTCGTTACCGCGCTGCCAGTGCCCGCGCCGTATGTCCAGCAGGGTAGCAAGCTGGTAGGCGCGAATTCTCTCGGTATGGCCGGCCAAGGAAAGTCCGTCGGGATCTCGAGTGACGGAAATACCGCGATCATCGGGGCGCCCTACGATAATGCCGGTGCCGGTGCGGCATGGATATTTATTCGCACCGGTAACACTTGGGCGCAGCAGGGTCCTAAGTTGGTTGGCTCGGGCGCCACTGCAAATGCGTCCCAAGGTAGTTCAGTAGGTATTTCTGGGGACGGCAATACCGTGATTGTAGGGAGTGGCTCCTTCTCTAGCGCGAGTCTCGGCGGAGCGTGGGTGTTCACTCGCAGCAATGGCGTTTGGACGCAGCAAGGGTCTGAGCTCGTCGGAGCTGGAACGTTCCTGGGTGAGGGCGAGTTCGGTAGCGTTGCTCTCTCGGCCGACGGCAGTGCTGCCGTCATCGGCTCCCACGGAAGGTGCTCGGTCTTCACACGCACCGGCGGAGTATGGACACAGCAGGCGGATCTGTTTCCTAGCGGCGCATTCGCGGCCGCTTCCGACGTTACGATTTCCGGCGACGGAAATACCGTGGCCGTAGTCGGCTCGCAAGATCCCCGTGGGTTCCCGACCGGCGTATGGGTATTCGTAAAGGCTAACGCTATCTGGAGCCAGCAAGGTTCCGAGTTCGCCGGCTCGCTAGGAGTAGGCACGGTCGCTCTTTCCGCTGATGGGAACACGCTCATCTGTGGAGGTAACAGCGCGTTGATCTTCACACGCTCCAACGGCTCGTGGAATTCGCACCCAATTCAATTGTCCGCTGCGGGCGCACAGGGCCCCGGGTCGGTCCCAGGCGGTTCTGTCGCCATTTCTGCGGATGGCTCCAGTGCCATCATTGGTGCTTTCTTCGACAATGGAGGCATCGGGGCGGCTTGGGTGTTCCGAAACGTGGGCGGGGATTGGGCCCAAGTGGGGAACAAGTTGCTCGCTAGCGACGGAATCGAACCTGGACAAGGATACTCCGTAGCCCTTTCGTCCGACGGCTCCACCGCCCTGGTCGGTGGCGTCAGCGATGACAATAGTGTTGGAGCCGCATGGGTGTTTGTCTCGTCGCCACCGCCCCCTTCCCCACCCACCGCGCCTCCGGCCCCCACTTCATCCCTAACCCTCACTACCAATCCGGCCGCTCCTGCGGTCGGGCAGCCTGTCACGATTGTCGCCTCCATCCTTACCGCCAACGGGTCTTCGCCTGCCGGGGGCACGGTCCAGTTCTCGGCTGATAGCAAGTCGCTGGGCACCGTGACAGTCGCCGCTGCGCAGGCAAGCGTCACCACTACTCTCACTCCCGGTGCGCATTCCGTCTCCGCCAACTACAGCGGCGACAGCATCTACCCGGCCGCATCGTCGAATGCCCAAGTCTCGGTATACGCGGCAGTCCCATCCCTCACTTTGACGGCCGATACATCGAGTTCGACTCTTGGACAACCCGTCACATTCACCGCGAAACTGACGACTAAGGCGGGCGCAGGCCTCGCCGCGCCGACCGGCCGGGTCCAGTTCTTCTCCGGCTGTCTGTGCGGCCTCTTCGGGACGATGATCGACAAGACCCTCATTGGGTCGGCCCCTCTCTCGAACGGTTCGGCCGTGGCCACAGTCAGCACTCTGCCCAGCGGATCCACCCAGGTAATCGCCGTCTATGCCGGCGACAGCAACTGGTCTGGCGCTACGTCCAACGCCTTGGCGCAGACGGTAGGCAAATCGGCCACTGTAGCCACGTGGGTATCGGCCGCCGTGGACTCGACACAGGTGCGCCTCGCCATGCGGGTCAGCGCCCCATCATCCGGGCCGACTCCCACCGGAACCGTGCAGTTCGTCGACACCACCAACAACACCGTCCTCGCCACGGCATCGCTCGCGGCCGGAGTCGCCACCGCAAGCCTGCCCACCAAGCCCGATCTGACTGCTCATCCGCTCCTGGCTGCCTACTCCGGAGACGCCAACTTCGCTCCCGGCACGTCCGGTCTTCTGAACCTCATCGCCATCGCCGACGTGGCGGGATCCGATCCCTCCACCGTCGCACCCGATGAGATCGTGAGCATCTTCGGCGGCAAGCTGGCCAGCGCCATGCTTCCGGCAGCCGACCCTTCGGCGCCCTCCACTTCGCTGGCCGGCGCCACGGTGCAAGTAGTGGACAGCTCCGGCGCGTCCCACCTGGCTCCGCTGCTGTTCGTTTCGCCCGCCCAAATCAATCTCGTGATTCCGTCCGGGATGGCGCCCCGCACCGCGACCGTCACCGTCACCACAGCCGCGGGAACTACGTTTTCGCGAACCGTCTACATCGCCGCCACAGCACCCACGCTCTTCACTACGAATAGTGAACCGGGAGGGCCCGCGGCCGCGCAGATCGTTCGCGTGCACGCCGACGGATCGCAAGACGTGCTGAGCGCCGCCGCGCCAATCGACTTGAGTTCAGACCCTCTCTACCTGGTGCTTTACGGAACCGGCATCCGGCACCGGTCGGACGGCGATGCCGTCACATGCATGATTAACGGGCTGAGCTTGCCAGTGGTCTATGCCGGCATGCAGTCGCAAGCCAACGGCCTCGATCAGGTGAATGTCCTGCTACCGGCCACCCTGAAAGGCACGGGCAAGGTACCGATCGCCATCATGATCGGCAGCCAGGTGTCCAACGCACCGACGTTGACATTCCAATAGAAGGCTCCCGTTTTGGAGTTATGCTGTAGTGTCCTGACGGGAGCCTGACTCATGTTCCTAGTGCACTCGCTGCCGGTGGCCATCCTTTTCTGCGTCCTCACCATGCTGGGATGGGGATCGTGGGCCAACACGCAGAAACTCGCCGGCAAAGAGAAGTGGCCCTTCGAACTCTTCTACTGGGACTACGCCATCGGCGTGCTCCTCTTCGGCGCGCTGTTCGCCGCCACCTTCGGGACTATGGGCTCCGCCGGACCCGCCGCGCTCGACAACCTTTCTACTGCACAATTCCAGTACATCCTGCCCGCTCTGATCAGCGGCGCGATCTTCAATGTTTCGAATATTCTGTTGGTGGTCGGGATCGGTGCCGCCGGAATGTCGGTAGCGTTCCCCATCGGCGTCGGACTTGCCCTCGTGATCGGTACCCTCACCACCTACCTTGAGGAACCGAAGGGCGAACCCGTCCTTCTCTTCGGCGGAGTGGTCGCGATCGTCCTCGCCATGGTGCTCTCGGCGATGGCCCACAGCAAACTGCCGGGGAGCGTCGGCAGCAATCGGGCGAAGGGCCTGATCTGCTCCGTCCTCGCGGGCTGCATTATGGGTTCGTTCTACCCGCAGCTGATGCACGCCATTTCGCCGGACTTCAACTCCGGAACCATCCAGCCGGGAATGCTCACTCCCTACGTGGCGCTCTTCTTTTTCGGGGTCGGCGTGTTCGCCAGCAACTTCCTCTGGAATACCATCTTTATGCGCGCCGGCCATGCTACCTATAGTCAATATTTTCAAGGTAGTGCGAGGCTGCATCTCATCGGAATTCTAGGTGGCATCATCTGGATGGTTGCCCTGTGCTTCAACGTGGTGGCATCGGGCGTCGCCGGCCCGGCGATCTCTTACGCGCTCGGGCAAGGCGCCACTCTCGTAGCTGCGCTGTGGGGCTTGCTGATCTGGCGCGAGTTCCGCAACGCGCCGGGCACCGGGCCCTACCTTGTACTGATGCTGACGTGTTATACGGGTGGCCTGATCCTGATCGGCGCCGCCTCCCAGTAAGCCGCAAAATGGAAGGTGAGCGATGCTCAAATTGACGACGACTCTTCTGGCTATCACTATGACTGCTTCTTCCGCAGTAAAGATCGAAAAGACTGCCTTCAAGGGCTGGCCCAACTGCTATCGCATCTCGAACGGCACTGTTGACATGATTGTGACCGGCGACGTGGGACCGCGCATCATGCGCTACGCCTTCATCGGCGGTCAGAACCTGTTTAAGGAGTTCACCGAACAGCTCGGCAAAACCGGCGAGAAGGATTGGCAGGCGCGCGGCGGCTCCCGCGTCTGGATTGCCCCCGAAGACCCGGTGCGCAGCTATGCTCCCGACAACGGGCCGATCCGTATCGAGGTCAAAGGCGACGTCCTCGAAGCCACGGAGCCGGTGGAGCCGCTCACCGGGTTGGAGAAGAAGATCATCGTCAAGATGGCCGCAACCGGCGCCGGCGTCGAGGTGATCCACCAGATCCGCAACGCCGGTAAAGTCCCTGCCGATATCGCGGTCTGGGTGCTCACCATGATGGCCCAGGGAGGCGCCGGAATCCACGGCTTCCCGCCGCGCGGCACACATCCCGAAGTGCTGCCGCCTTCCAATCCGCTGGTGATGTGGGGCTTCACGCATCTCAACGACCCGCGCTGGAATCTGCTGGAAAAGTATCTGGTGCTGCACCAGGACCCCAAGAATTCCCTGCCCCAGAAGTTGGGCAGCTTCAACGCCGAGACCTGGGGCGCCTACCTCCTGAACGATGAGCTTTTTGTGAAACAAACCCAATCTGAGGGCGGACCCGGCGCTTACCCCGACTTCGGCTGCTCTTTTGAAACTTTTACCAACGCCGACTTCCTGGAGCTGGAAACGCTCGGTCCCCTGAGCAAGGTCTACCCAGGCCACAGCATCACCCATACCGAGCATTGGACGCTACATAAGAATGTCCACGTGGCCAAGTGGACCGACGACGAACTGGACCGCGTGGTCCTCCCGCTTGTGCGCTAGATCCCGTTGGCTGACAGATTGCAGAACCGCCCGTACGATGTCCGGGATCGAGTACGTTTGGCATAATCCCGAAGAGCGGAACGAACCCAATCGGGCCGGGTCCATCCATCTGCCGCTTGACGTAGTGAGCCGGCTCGGGCTGGATGCCATGGAGGCCTACAAGGCTGTTCCGAAGCGCGGCCTCGAAATCGGGGGTCTGCTGTTGGGCCGCTACGACGCCGGCGCGATTCGCGTTCGGGACTTCCAACCTGTGCAATCGGAGCATCGCTGGGGTCCTTCCTACCGATTGTCGGAAACGGATCTGAGCGCTTTCGAGGAAGCGCTGAAAGAACATTCCGATACAGTCGGGATTTACCGTACGTCGACCTTGGCCCAAGCGTCTTCTTTAGAGCAGGATGCCGTAAATTTTTTCAGGGATCACTTCACGGGTCCTGGTAATGTTTACCTCTTGATCCGGCCGGCCACGAAGAAAGCCACCTTCTTCCTTCCCGAGGGGGACACTCTGACGCAGGTCCACGAGTTTCCATTCCGCGCGGCAGAATTGCCCACGGAGGAAGAAGAGCCGGATCGCGCGGTTGCAGCGGCGGCAGCGGCGGTGCCCGCGAGGGTTCCTGCCGTGGCTGTCCGGTCCATTGCGGAGGTACCGGTGACTGGGCCACCCGTGGCTGTCTCTGCCGCGCCGGCAGTTCCGCGTTCGAGACGGGGCTGGTGGATTCAAGTCTGGATTCAGGTCGCAGCCCTTATCGTCGGCATGGTGGCAGGCGCAGCGATTTACCGCGGCTTTCAGACGGCTCCGCGCCCTATGCGAGCGCCGGTTGTGCAGTCGGCCGCCGCCGTGTCGCCCGTTCCGCCGCTTTCTCCGCCTGCAACAGCAACAACAGAACCTGCGTCCGAGCCGGATACAACACTCCATATTCCCCTGAGCGCGGAACATGATGGACAGTCAATCCTCGTGTATTGGGACCGCAAGTCCCCGGCCTTCGACAAAGCAACCAAAGCGATTCTTTACATCACCGATGGCGATCGCAAGAATCAATTGAACTTAGACAGGGACGACCTGAAGGCGGGCGAGGTTTCCTACCGGCCTCGGTCCTCGGAAGTTACTTTTCATTTGCAGGTGATCGGCCGGGGCTTTGCCTCAGACGACAGCATTCGAGTGGTGGGCAGTCCGCCAGTGCAACGGGCCGATTCTACTCCGCCTGTCCCGACCAATCAACAAGGAACTGCGACCCGCAGCGACACGCGAGCCGACGTAGACGAATATCACGCACCCTCGCCGTTTACTCCGGTTCCAAAACCAGTACTGGCGACGTCCGTTCCTCCCGCGGCACCGCATCTGCCAACCCGATCTCCCGAACCGGAAGTTCCGGTGACGGTAGAGCCGGCCGGCCAATCCGCAGTTGGAAAAGTGATCGGTCACATTCCCTTGCTACGGCGCTTGAAGAAACAGCCGCAACCCATTGTGCCGCCGGTGCCTATTCACGAAGTCCATCCTACGATCACGGCCAAGGAGAGGCACGCTCTTAGGCGCTCAGTCCCCGTCGATGTCCGTGTGTTGGTGGCTGAGACGGGCAAGGTCCGGAACGTCGAATTGATCGGAAACGGATGGCGGCAGCCCGATCCACAGCTGGCCAGGCGTGCGATGGCCGCCGCGCGTCGTTGGGAGTTTACGCCGGCGCACTCCGGTCCGGATCGCGTCCCGGGAGAAGTGATCCTTCACTTTATGTTTCCGACGGAAGAGCCGGTAGGGCAGGCGCTTTCGCCTGCCAGGTAGTTCAGCTCGCCTTGCTCAAAGTACTCCCACGCCAGCCGATTGTAGTCCCCAGGTCGAACCAGGCGGAATCGCAACTCGAGCGTCGAATGCGATGCCAGTGCGCGGGTCATAGCCTCGCTCGGAAGTTCGGTTGTCATCAGGTGAAGTTGGCCCAGATGGACGCGGTAAGGCAGTACCTTCCACCTGCGGGCCACCTCCAGCGGCAGCGCCCGGGTGACATTCCGATTCACTTCCGAGACCGGCGGAGCTCCCAACGGTATACCCGATTGAACGCTTAAAGCACGGTAGAGATTTTCTTCGGTGACTACCTTCAAATAGACCAGATATTCACCCAGGCGAAGACTCTCCGGCTTGTCGGCAGCCGCCTGCTCGACAGCCGCCGAAGCTGCCGCCTGGATGCGAACCAACACGTCTCCGATCCGCGCCATACCCAGCGCCGGAGCATGGTGATCCAGATAGACATGCTCGGTCTTGCGCCAAGGCAGCCGCTCTCGATTCATGCGCGCACGGAAGAACTGGTGAAACGCCGCGGCAGTCGCCAACCAATTGATCAGGTTGCCATATAACATGCGCAGCGGCACGAACGCGGCGAAACGAGCGCCATAGATTCTCCGGCTCGCCGCCACCCGCATCACTATGTGAAGCACCGAAACCACAAACGTGGAGGCGCAAACCAGAGCCACCCACTCGGGCATCGCCATCCAGAGTTGCCTTTCAAAGAGCCCGTACACGAAGATCGCATTGGCGCCCGGCGACAGCAGATTTCCCACCAGCCCTTTGCGATCGCGCCAGAGCCAGTAGAGTTGACCGGCCGGCACGCGCCAGCCGTGCAGTTCCCAACCTTGCAACGAAATCCCCGCCACCCAACGGCTCCGTTGCCGGATGGCAGCGCGGAAATGGCGTGGGAAGTACTCCCGTGTAGCCATTAGGCCCGCCCCGCCGAATCGAAGCGGAACGAATAATTGGCGGCAACCCATTTCGTGCAGCCGGAACCCGTTTTCGTAATCTTCAGTGAGGCAGTCTGGGTCGAATATGCGGCCGTGCCGGGTGGCAGCCAGGCGCTCCAGCGCGTCGCGGTCAAAGCCAGTGCCCACCCCGTTCCCGGGCAGAAATCCGCCCAGCCGCCGCCGCACCGGGATGTCTTTCGATTGGTACTCGGCGAACTCGTCGCAGTAGAGGCCGTGGGTGAATTCGCGGACACGAGTGGGCAGCGCCAACACCGGAATCTGGATCATCTGATAATCGCGCGAAAACCAGTTGATGAGCCGCAGCGATTCAGGATGGATCAGGTCTTCGGCATCGTGCGTAATTACCACCTGAAAACGTACGCCGCGCAGCGCCTCGAAATCCAGCATCCGGCGGTAAATCCAGTTCAGGCAGTCGCCTTTGGAGGTGGGGCCGTCGTGGGGGACTTCGGCAAGTTGGATGCGCGGATCGCGCGCCGCAGCCTCGGAGACCGCGCGCATGGTCTGCGTGTCGTTAGGGTAGACGCCGACGAAGACGGTGAAACTGGAGTAATCGATGGAAGCCAGGTTGCGTTCGAGCATCTGCCCGATGACGCGGTGCTCGTGCCAGAGAGGCACCAAGATGGCGATTCGCCGCTGCTCCCCACGCTCGAGTTCCCCAGCCGACGGCCAGGGAAACGGATCGCGACGCGCCTTCAGCGATACCAGCGCTATGAAAAGATCGTCCAGCCCACTGATGAGAATCCAGAGGGCCAGAGGGACCAGACACCTCACCACCAAGTGGTCAAGCCACAGGTAGAAAGTGCAACCACCCGCCACAAACTCTCACAAACTTTGCCTGGGGCCGGTCGTTTCAGAAATTCGCCGGCCTGGCAGGATTTCGCTTGCTGACGCGCGCGGCTCCGATCCGAGCCGCGACCGTAAGGGAGTCGGTTGCCTAGGAATACGAGTGTATTTCGGAAACGGTTTACTTAGTGGGGCCGGTGGTCGAAGCCACCGGCCGTCATCCTCCGTCAAAAATACAGCTTCGCCGCCACCTGCAATTGCCGCGGCGCGTTGATCTGGCTTCCCGACCCTGTGAGCACTCCGAACGACTGGCTCTGCAACTGCGTATTGCCGGTGCCGAAGCGGACGCGATTAAAGACGTTGAACGCCTCGCCCCGCAACTCCACTTGCATGCCTTCGCGAATCGCAAACACTTTCGTCGCCGAGACGTTCTCATTCAGATTCGGGAACAGCCGCACCTTCGGGTTGTAGCGGGTTTCGTTGCCGATGCTGTCGTAAATCGTGCCGCTGCCCTGAAGCGGGAACGGCCCTGACCCGTATGGCACAAAGAAGGTGTCCTTGCCCGGATCGAAGCCTCCATTCCAATTCGGCTGCCAGCCGTTGTAGGAAGTGACGTAGGCCGGCACCCGACCGCCCGCTCCGCTCGCGTAAATGGGAAGCGTCAATGCCGTGCCCACCGCCACCGGCGTGCCGCTGTCGTAGATGCCGATGCCGGAGATGCGCCAGTTGCCCAGCGCCCAAGCCGCCGGGCCCTTGTTCATCCAGCGCCGGCTCTTGCCGAACGGCAGGTCGTAGACCGCCGAGAATTTGAAATCGTGCGTGACGTCGAACTGGCCGATCGATTTCTCCAGACCCCGGTTGTAGAAGTCGGCGGCATAGCCCGATCCCCACGCGGTATCGGAATCGGTCAGCATCTTCGAGAAGACGTACGACGATTGCAGCGTCAGACCAGTCGCCACGCGCCGCGACACTTTGAGGATCAGCGCGTGATACGTGGAGTGTCCGCTGTGGTCGCCCTGTCCGGCATAGGTGTCGATGTACGTATATTGCGGGAACGGCCGCAGCGCCTGCGCCACGGTGGCCCGCGACCCCCAAAGCTGGTTGAAGCCCGGGAACGGCGCTGTGATGCCTGCCGCGTTCGCAGTGGCGGAACCCACCAGGCTGTTGAGCACCGTCACGCTCTGAGCCACCGTGCCGAATGCCGTGAGATATTTCGGATCGAGCTGATTGTACTGCAGCAACTGCGTCTGCAGATGCTCACCCATCACGCCGTTGTATCCAATCTCGGCCACTACCGCATTCCCCAACTGGCGCTGGATGGAGAAGTTCACGTTGTCGTATGCCGGCAGCTTGGTGGTCTCATTGCCTTGGAACCAGGCGACGCTGGTGCCGTTCGACACCGATGGGTTGATGAACGGCGGCGCGGTCCATGGCGGCATACCCGCATCCAGGGTATAGGTGGGCAGAATCCCGCTGGTGCTGTTGCTGAAAGTCTGGGTCAGCGTAAATCCCATGTTGTGCGTGGAGCCGCTCACCGATACCAGCGAGCCGTAAGAGCGCGCGTACGACCCGCGAATCACGGTCTTCGAATCCTTCGAGTAGGCAAAGCCCAGATGCGGCCCGATGCCCTTGTTCCAAATGTCGGCCAGCGTCCGGCTGCCCACTCTGCCGTCCCCCGAACCGGCGAACAGCACAGCGCCCGGAATGTTGCCCGCGGCAGGATTGGGCGTAGTGGGAGAGAAATCGCTCCATCGGTCGTTGAGGCCGGTGGGCGGCATATTGATGTCGTAGCGGAGCCCGATGTTAACCACCAGCTTATCGGTCACGCTTCCAATCGTCCTGCCCATAGCCGGCTAAATAAGAGAACTGCTGGCCGATAAAACGCACGGTATCGATCTGGCCGCTATCGGCCTGGCCCAGCAGAAACGACGCAAAGGCGTTACCGCCGGCATTGGGGTTCGACCCGCCGGGCACGCCCGTTTCCTGATAGCTGAAGCCCACGCATCCAGCCTCGCACTGCCGGCCGAAGCCGTTGTAGTGGTTGATCTGGAACATGCCTCCGAACTTGAAGGTGTGCCGCCCGCGTATCCAGGTGAAATCGTCGTTGTAAGCGTAGACGGTGTTCTCCGATCCGTTGTCGGCCTGCCCGCCCCACGTGCTGTAGTTGTCGCCGGTGCCCCCAGAGAATAAGTTCACCAGGTTCTCATTGCAGTTCGGCACGTTGTTCAGACAGAATTTGCTTTGCCAGTTGCCGACGTATTCCTGCGGCGGCTTGTGGTCCTGCCGCCAGTTATTCCCGCCTGCATAGAAGCGATTCAGCTTGTTCGGAGAGATGGTCCAGTCCCAACTGAAACGGAACACGTCGGTAGCCTGCACCAGATCGTTGTATGTCGAGTAGTTGCCGGGCAAAGTGGGAGGACCGTCGGGACCCGCCGTCTGATGCTCGCGGTCGTAGCCGTAATATCCCGAGATGCGGTGTTTGCCGTTGAAGATGTGATCGCCTTTGATGCTGAACTTGTTGACGGGATAAACCTGCGTGCCCGAGGTTTCGAGAAAGTTGTTGGTCACGTAGGCTGCCGTTCCGGGAGCAGCGCCGTTATTGGGCACGAGCGTGCCGCTGGACTGAAACACGCTCAGCGCCTTGACCGCGGCGGGGCTGAAGAGACTCTTCGGAATCACATTGCCCGGGAACGGGGTGCGCGTATACGTGCCATCGGAATTCTGCGTCTGCGTCAGCGGGTTGTAGATGGGAATCAGCGCGCCCGATGAAGTGACCCACTTACTGAAATCGCCGTTGTACATCTCCGGAGTGGGAACCGTGAAGTTCACCCCATTGGCGCCGGTGCGATTGCGGAACCCTTCATACGAGAAGAAGAAGAATGTGTTGTCCTTCCCGTGAAAGACTTTGGGAATCCACACCGGGCCGCCTACGGTAGCGCCGAAATCGTTCTGCTTGTAGATGGAATTGGCAATGCCCGCGGCGTTGTTGAAGAAATTGTTGGCGTCGAAATCGTTGTTGCGCAAGAACTCGTACGCCGATCCGTGATACTGGTTGGTGCCCGATTTCGACACATAGGTAAGGTTGCCGCCGCCCGCGTGGCCGAACTCCGCCTTGAAGCCGTTGGTGTCCACTGTGAACTGTTCAATGGCCTCGATGGAGGGCGAATTGGACGCCACCCAACTCTTGGACAACGCGCGGCTGGTATTGGTGGAGACGCCATCGAGCGACGTGCCATACGATGCCGCCTGGCCGCCGCCCAGCAGGAAACCGTTATCGCCGCCCAGGTTCTTGGCCTCTGGCGTGATGGACGCAAGGTCGAAGGGCGTGCGTACGGTGCCGCCCACCACCAGCGGCAAATCGTTCACCATTTTGTTCTGCAGCGTGGTGCTGGACTTCGCGTCCTCCGCCTGCAGTTGCACGGCCGCGGCCTGCACCTCAATGGTCTGCCGTGCTTCACCCACTTCCAGCACCGCATCGGCGCGCACGCTGGTGGACGCGTCTACAGGGACGCTGACCAGTTCGAATGTGCGGAAGCCCTGCTTCTGCACGCGCACAGTGTATGTGCCTGCCGCAACATTCGGTACCACGTAGTCTCCCGAGTCATTACTGGTAGTAGAGATTGCCGTGTTGGTCGCAGTGTTGGTGATTTTGACGGCCGCGTTCGCTACCACTGCGCCGGAAGAATCGCGAACCGTTCCGGTGACAGTGCCGCGCTCGGATTGGGCGAAAAGTGCGCCCGAAGAAAGAGAGATCGCAACGACTGCCGCTGGGGCAGCTCGAAGAATCCACGACATAGTGTGTCCCCCCTAACCTCTGGAGAAGCTACAGGCTGTTACTGGGGGTGACGATATCCGGAGTGAACGCCAGTGTCAAGCGTTAAACTCGTCACATCTGGCAAATATGTGATCTGAATAACTGTCAGTAGCTGGTGTATCAGTCAGTACAAACCCTTAACAATTCCACCATCCACCGCGATAGAGACGCCTGTAATGTAGCTTGCCCGCTCCGATGCCAGGAACACCACCATATTGGCGAACTCCTCTGGCTGGCCAATCCGGCGCAGCGGAGCCTGACTGGCCCAGCGCTCCTCAATCTGCTTGGCATTGACTCCCTCCTTCTTCGCCAGCGTGTCAGTCAGTGAGAGAAGCCGCGCTGTAGCCGTGTAGCCCGGGCAGACATTATTCACCAGGATGTTGTAAGGGCCGTACTCGTTAGACAGTGTCTTGATGAGCCCGCTGACTCCCGAACGCACTGAATTGGAAAGGATGAGACCCTCCACGGGCTGTTTCACCGTCACTGACGTGATGGCGATGAAGCGACCCCAGCGGCGCTCCTGCATCAGGGGCAGCGTCTGCTTGGCCAGGTAAACCGTGCTCATGAGGTTGAGTTGCGTGGCCTTCTGCCAATCTTCCAGGGAAGTTTCGGCGAACGATTTCGAAGGCGGCCCTCCGGCATTCGCCACGCAGATGTCCACGCGTCCGAAATGCGCCGCGGCTTCCGCCACGAATTGGTGCACCTGCTCGGCCACGGTCACATCCACCGCGCGCGCCACCACTTCGACACCGGTCTCATCGCGGATCTGCTGTGCCGTCGCCTGCAGGTTGGCGTTGTTGCGCGAGCATAGTGCCAGCTTCGCGCCTTCCCGCGCCAACCCCAACGCTACAGCCTTGCCCAGGCCCTGGCTGGCGGCGGCCACCAACGCCACGCGGTCCTTCAATCCCATGTCCACGCTATTTGCCCCCGCGCAGGTAGTCGTCGTCCTTCTTCAACCAGTCGTGGCGAATGGGGCTAAAGATGTCGAGATCGAGCGTGTCTTCGAGCGCCACCGCCATGTGCGGCACGTTGGATGGAATGCGCAGCACTTGCCCCTTGCCCACCACAATCTCCTTGCCTTCGAGCCGGAATTGCAGCGCGCCCTCCAGAATGTACGTGATCTGCTCGCTTTCGTGATGGTGCTCCGGCACCACCGCGCCCTTGGCGAGAAACACCTGCGCCACCATAGCCTTTTCGCCGCTAATGATTTTGCGCGCGATAGTCGGGCTCAGAACCTCTTTTTCCATCTCGTCCCACGTGTAGAATTCCATGTCGTTTTTTGGCTCCCGCGAATCTGTCATTGTACATGTGTCGTCGGCAGTGGGACAGACGAATCGCCTTGTGTCGTCTGTCGTGTTTCTGCCAGTCCGCTCTCCTTGGCAGGCTAGGAGAGTGTTGTATACTTCTCCTAGCGAGGCTAGGAGACGACGGCGGCTACTTCGGAAGTGATGCCCGGCGTCATGGACCTTGGGGCCGTTTTTCGGACACGGTGGCGGCGGCTTTAAGCGCATAAGGGGGGCGATGACGATGTCTTGGTGGAAGCGGATCTGGCGGCGCAGACAGATTGAACTCGAGATGGATTCGGAGATGCGCTTCCACATGGACGCGTACGCCGCGGACCTGGTTCGCGGCGGCATGGGCGCGCGGGAAGCCGAGCGCATCGCCCGGTTGGAATTCGGCGGCTGCGAACTGGCGAAAGAGGATTGCCGCCATGCCTTGGGACTCCGCGTACTTTCCGACTTGCGGCAGGATATTCACTATGCCGCGCGCGGACTGGTTCGACGGCCCGGCTTTACCGCCGCGGCGGCCGTGACGATGGCCCTGGGAATCGGCGCGGCCACCGCGATCTTCAGCGCTTTTGACGAGACCCTGTGGCGCCCGCTGCCCGTGGGCCAACCCGATGAAGTGGTGGCGCTGTACAACTACAACCCCAAGGCCGGCGCGTTTCTCTCATCGTCTTTTCCCGACTATTTGGATTTCCGCGCGCAAACGCGCTCGCTCTCGGGAGTGGCGGCGTACTTCCGATATGCGTTCAACCTCAGCACCGGCGGCCATTCCGAGCGCGTGGCGGTGGAAGCCGTCAGCACCAACTACTTCGACCTGTTGCGCCTGCCTCCCGTGGCCGGCCGAACCTTCGATGCGGGCGATGAGGAGCGCAATCCCGCCGTGATGCTCGGCGAACGCATGTGGCGCAGCCGATTCGCCGCGGACCCAGCGATCTTGCGAACGACGATCCGGCTGGAGGATCGTCCGTTCATGGTTGTGGGGATTGTGCCGACGCGTTTTCACGGAGTCAATCTGAATTGGGGCGATCCGCCGCAGCTTTGGATACCGATGGGCGCGGCCATGCCGCTCGTCCCCAACTTTCAAGCGGCGGACGTGCTACATCACCGCGCCGCGCGATTTCTGCTGATGGTGGGGCGCCGCAGGCCGGACGTTCCCGTGGCGCGCGTCGATGCCGAGATGCGCACGCTCGCCTGGAAGCTCGCCCAAGCCGAGCCGGCCACCAATCGCGATGTCACGGCGACGGTGTTTCCCGCCGGTCGCGCCAAGTTCTGGCCGGCGTATCGCGGCACGGTGACGGAATGGATGGGCGTGTTCGGCGGCGGCGGGGGCTTGCTCCTGTTGCTGGCGTGCGCCACCGTATCGAGCCTGCTGGTGGAGCGCGGCATGGGACGCCGGCGCGAAATGGCGGTGCGGCTCGCCATCGGCGGAACTCGCGGGCGGCTGGTGCGGCAGCTTTTGACGGAGGGCCTGCTGCTGGCCATCCCCAGCTTCGCGCTCGCACTGTTGGTGGCGGCGGGCATGCAGAAACTGCTCCTGCAGTTTCCATCGGCATTCGGACTCGGCCTGCAACTCGAATTGGCCCTGGAGTATCGCGTACTGTCGATGGCGGGAGCTCTTTCGCTGTTCACCGCGGCGCTGTTCAGCCTCACACCCGCGTGGCAGGCATCGCGCGCCGACGTGGGCTCGTGGCTGAAGGGCGCGGCCGGCGGCGGTTCGGCGGAACGAAGTCCACGAGTGCGGCAGGCGCTAGTGGTGGCGCAAGTGGCATTCAGCATGATGCTCCTGGTAGGCGGCGGCCTGTTTGGGCGGAGTTTGTGGAAGGCCTACGCGATCGATCCTGGATTCCGCGCCGATCGTCTGCTGGCACTGACGTTCAGCCCTCCAGCCGATTTCGCCGCACGCCGCGCCGCGTTCAACCAGGCACTGGTGAGAGGCGCGGCCGCACAGGCGGGCGTCAGCTCGGCGACCATCGCGTGGTTGCTTCCGCTCAGCGGTTCCCGAATTACGCAGCAGGTGCAGGACCCCGGCGCGTCGAGTGCGACGTCGGTGGAATACAACGTAGTGGGCGCGGACTATCTGCGGACGGCGGGCATTGCCTTGACGGCGGGCCGCGACTTCACGCTCCGCGACGACCAGCAGGTGCCCAAAGCCGTGATCGTGAACCAAGCCCTGGCGCGAGGCCTGTGGGGGCAAGCGAACCCGCTGGGTCCGCGGCTGCTGTTGAAGGACCGGAAGGGAGCCGAAGCGGTAGTCGTCGGACTGATCGGCGATGCGCGGTTCGGATCGCTTTGGAAACAGCCGCAGCCCTATCTCTACTTATGCGCGATGCAATGGTCCGAGCCGGCAATGCACCTGTTGGTGCGAACGTCGGCGACTACTGAAGAGATGATTCCGGCGATGCGGCGCGCGTGGGATGGACTTGCGCCGGAAGCGCCGCTGTACGAAGTGCGCACCGGCAAGGAACTGGTGGATGCCACGCTGGCGCCCCAGCGGCTGGCGGCGGGACTGCTGGCGGCGTTCGGACTTGCAGCCATCGTGCTTGCGTCGGTGGGGCTGTATGGCGTGATGGCGTATGCGGTGTCGCGGCGGACGCGGGAAATCGGGATACGCATCGCGGTCGGCGCTCGACCAGCGTCGATGGTGCGGCAGACACTGGCATCGGCATTGGGAATGGCGGCGATGGGAGTAGCGGCCGGAGCCGCGGGGAGCGCAGCCTTGATGAGGTTGGTGGCGCCAGAGATCCGCGGTGTATCTCCGCACGATGCGTTGACGTTCGGAGCAGTGGCAGCATTCTTGGGGCTGGTAACCGTGAGCGCGGCGTTGGGACCAGCGGTGCGGGCGTCGCGCATCGATCCAGTACGCGCGTTGCGCTGCGAGTAGCCAAATTACGACCAAGCTTGTGTCGCCTGTTGGAATGGGCGTTCCGCCCGCGAAACTTTATGAAAAACTCGATGCGCTTGGTGGGGTAGGCGCTTCCGCCTGCCAATCCTAGCGAAGCTCGGACAGGTTTTTCGACCCTGCCAATTTCTGGTGGGACAGGCGATCGTTTTTTGTCGCCTGTCGTTTTTCTTCGCCGCCGCTCTGCGATACATTGATCTGGTGCGGCATCTATTCTTGATTAGCCTCGCGATCTCCCAAGCGGCGTTGGCCCAGGCGCCCCTGCCGACCGAGTGGGTCGACCCCGATACCGGCCATCGCATAATCCGGCTTTCGCGCGAAGACGGCACCGAGAGCCTTTACTTTAATCAGAACGCGTACACGGCCGATGCCAAGAAACTGATCGTCACCACCGCCGGCGGCGGCATCGCGACCATCATCCTGGCGACGCGCGAAGTGAAGCCGCTGGTGGCAGGTCCGGTGTCGGTCTTGGTCGCGGGCCACAAGTCTGGCGACGTCTACTACACCAAGCGGGCGGGCGGTGGCGGCCGCGGCGGTGAAGCCACCGTGTTCGCCACCAACGTCGATTCCGGCGCCACACGCGAGGTCGTGAAGCTTCCCGCCGGCCGCATGGTGGCGTCGCTCAATGCCGACGAGTCGCTGCTGCTGGGGACTTACGTAGACGGACCAGCAGGAGGCAATCGACCACCCGGCGGAGCCAACGCCGCGCCTGGCCGTCAATGCCGACGGCACACCTATGACGTTCGCCGATGCCAAGGATCTTCGCCTGCACAACACCCTGATGGCAACGCGGGCCGGCGCGCCGCGTGTGCTGTTCACGGTGAACACCAAGACCGGCGAGTTGAAGGATATTTTCCGCGAGCACGAATGGCTGGGCCATCTGCAGTTTTCCCCCACCGACCCTAACCTCATCATGTTTTGTCACGAAGGCACCTGGCATGAGGTGGACCGCATCTGGACCATCCACGCCGACGGGTCGGGGCTCACCAAAATTCACACCCGCACCATGAACATGGAAATCGCGGGCCACGAGTTCTTCTCGGCGGATGGCAACACGATCTGGTATGACCTGCAAACGCCGCGTGGCCAGGATTTCTGGCTGGCCGGCTTCAAAGTCGCCACGGGCAAGCGCACTTGGTATCACCTGCAGCGCAACGAATGGTCGGTGCACTTCAATGTGTCGCCCGACGGCACGCTGTTTGCCGGAGACGGCGGCGATAGCGAAATGGTGGCTCGCGCGCCCGATGGCAAGTGGATCTATCTGTTCCGGCCGGAACGCGTGCCGGACGTGGCGGGCGTGAAGGCGGCGAATTCGGACGCGCTGATCGACACCGGCTTCTTTAACGCGGAGCGGTTGGTGAATATGAAGAAGCACGATTACCGGCTGGAACCGAATGTGACCTTTTCGCCGGACATGAAGTGGATCGTTTTCCGGTCGAACATGCTGGGGCCCGTACATGTGTTTGCAGTGGAAATTGCGAAGGCGGTGAAGTGATGAAGAAGACTCTCCTTTTGGTGACCGTGGTAGCCGCGGCCGCCTTGGCGCAGACCGGTCCGCACTGGGTGGCCACGTGGACCACGCCGCAGCCGCTGGTTCGGAACCAGCCGGCCGGTCAGCGCGCGGGCGGGCCGCCTGCTCCGGCGACGGATGGCGCGCCATCGTTGACACCGCAAGCGATCAACTCGCGCGGCTTTCACGATCAGACTGTGCGCATGATCCTGCGCACCAGCATCGGCGGCGCCAAGGCGCGCATCAAGGTGGCGAACCCGTTCGGCAGCATGCCGGTGAAGGTCGGCGCCGCGGCCATTGCCATCCGTGCCAAGGATACCGAGATCGTTGAGGGATCGAGCCAGCCGGTGACGTTCAGTGGGAAATCCGGAATCCTCATCGGACCGGGAGTCGTGATGCTGAGCGATCCCGTGGACCTCGCGGTTCCGGCGCAGGCCGATCTGGCGGTGAGCATCTACCTGCCCGACGACACCGGGTCGCCTGCGTCGCATAACGGCCTGCATACCAGCTATGTTTCGCGTCAAGGAGACCAGACGCGCGCCGCGTCCATTCCCGATGCGATCTCTGTGCCGGGCTACTTCTGGCTGGCCGGCGTGGATGTGATGGCGCCGGCCAATGCGTCCGCGATCGTGGCGCTGGGCGATTCCATCACGGAGGGCGCCCGATCCACGCCCGACACCAATTCCATGTGGCCCGCGGTGCTGAGCGCGCGGCTCTCGGCGAATAAGAACACCGCCAACTTCGCCGTGGCGAATATGGGCATCGGCGGAAATCGCGTGCTGCGCGATGGGTCGGGCGCGAGCGCGCTGGCGCGCTTCGATCGCGACGTGCTTAGTCAGTCGGGCGTGAAGTGGCTGATCATGCTCGAAGGCATCAACGATATCGGACACGGGAATACCGAGCCGGTGACGGCGGAAGAGCTGATCGGAGCCTTCAAGCAGGTCATCGAAAGAGCGCATGAGCATGGCATCAGCGTGGTGGGCTGCACTCTGCCGCCCTACGAAGGCGCGAATTATGCCAGGCCCGAGGGAGAGGCCATCCGCGCAGCCCTCAATACGTGGATACGCACGGGCAAGGCTTTCGACGCAGTAGTCGATTTCGAGGCGGCGACGAAAGATCCGAATAACCCGACGCGGATTCGGGCGGACTTCGACCCCGGCGATCATCTGCACCCCAACGACGCGGGTTATCGCGCCATGGGCGAGTCGATCGACCTGTCGATCTTCACGAGAAAGGCCGCTAAGTAGTACTTGGATGCTTCTATCGACTGGACGTTTGTGCCGGGACTGCACCCCATGAAATAGTACTCCGGGAGTTACCCGCATCAGCTAAAATCGCAGAGACGCGTTCGGCGCGGTGCTCTCGGAGGGGTTCTGACAAAACGCAGAGATGTCTTCCTGTTTGCGGCCTTTGCCGCGTCCTGTTTTGCGACCACGCCGGCAGTCCAACACGCGTATGTTGATCATCGATCCGACCGTGACTTACTCCACTTACATCGGCGCCAGCGGAACCATGACGGTCAATGCCGTGGCGGTGGACGCTTCGGGGAATATGTATGTCGGAGGACAAATCTCATCGGCCGATTACCCCACGGTCACGCCCATCCAACAGTTCTCCACCAATTCGGGCCTGTTCCATAGTTCGGATCAGGGTGGTGCATGGGGCCCCGCCAGTTCCTCCATCGGCTCGGCCGACGTGTTGTCGCTGGCCAGCGATCCCACCACACCAGGCGTAGCATATGCCGGCACGTCGCACGGCCTTTTCAAAACCACCAACAGCGGCAATGCCTGGACGGCTTCCAACTCTGGTATGGCGAATTCCGGCCAGCATCTCGGTCGACCCTCTTTCCCCGAATACCGTCTACGCCTGCCAGTCGCTGAATCTCTACAAGTCCACCGACGGGGCCAAGACCTGGAAGTCGATTCGCGCCGAGGGCTGCGCCGTGGTCAACGCCATCGCGATTCCCCGAGGCATCGGCAAATAAGACTTTACCTACCGGACAAGGCGAACAGCATCGTCAACGGCCAACTCCCGACAACACTCGATGGTGTAAGTGTCAGCGTGGGCGGCCAACCGGCTTACGTCTACTTCGTAAGTCCCGGTCAGATTAACGTCGTGGCGCCTAACGTCGCGCCTGGGCCCGTCAATGTGACAGTCGCTAACTCGTCAGGGACTAGCGCGCCGTTCTCCGCAACAGCGCAAGCGGGCCAACCGGCGTTCTTCCTCTGGAACAACACTTACACGGTGGCAACGTGCCAGGATTTTAGTTACGCGGCCAGCAACGGCACATTCGCCGGGCTGAACACCGTGCCGGCCAAACCGGGCGACGTGATCATTCTCTGGGGCACGGGTTTCGGCTCCACAACACCCGCGGCTCCGGTGGATGTTCAACTTCCCGCCAATGCCTACCCCACCGCCACTCCGGTTACGGTAATCCTGGGAGGAGCCCAGGCAACGGTATACGGAGCGGCACTGGCTCCCGGTTTTGCCGCGCTATACCAGATCGCGACTCAGATCCCCACCACCCTGGCGGATGGCGACTATCCGGTGATTGCCACGGTCGGAGGGGTTTCGTCGCAAGCAGCAGTAATCACCGTGGCGCATTAGTAAACTGTGTTACAGACTGTGGGGCAGCCTTGAGCCTGCTACGGGCTTCAGCCCGTGTCACTTCTGAAACTACCGACTTAGCGTGGGTCCTATCTGAGCCGCGACCGTGAGGGAGTCGGTCTCCGCGGAACACGAGCGTATTGGTCGTATGCGGATTTTAACTTTCGGCCTGTCCAACAGTCTGTTCCATCACCACTAACGCCGCTTGGTAATGGAAAACCCGGTTCTCATCACCATGCCGCGGCTAAGATGAAAGTGTGAAGTTACCCCGATGGCCTTTTCTCCAGCAGCTTAGTTCCGGCGATTGGACTGCATTTCAGGGAGCCGCGGTATCGGATCGCAGCCATAGCCTCGCCCCGCGCACACGCTCGGCCGATCGGGTAGTGAAATCGATCTGCCCTTACTGCGCCGTCGGGTGCGGGCAGGACGTTCACGTCCGCGACGGCAAGATCATCGATATCGAAGGCGATGCCGATTCCCCGATTTCACGAGGCTGTTTGTGCCCCAAAGGCTCAGCCACCTTCCAGTTGGTCACCGGCGCGCACCGCCAGCAGCACGTGCTCTACCGAGCTCCGGGCGCGACCGATTGGCGGACCATCCCGCTCGACCGCGCCATGCAGATGGTGGCCGATCGGGTGAAGCGCACTCGCGACGAGACGTGGGAGGATCGCGACAACGAAGGCGCTCCCCTGCGCCGCACGCTGGGAATCGCGCACCTGGGTGGCGCCACGCTGGACAATGAAGAGAATTATCTCCTCAAGAAACTCTACACCGCGCTTGGAGTGATTCAAGTCGAAAACCAGGCCCGTATTTGACACTCCGCCACCGTCCCCAGTTTGGGGACTTCTTTCGGTAGAGGCGGCGCCACCACGTTCCAACAGGATCTGGCCAACGCGGATTGCATCGTCATCGAAGGGTCCAATATGGCGGAGTGTCACCCCGTCGGCTTCCAATGGGTGATGGAGGCGAAGCGAAGCGGCGCCACCATCATTCACGTCGATCCGCGCTTCACGCGGACCTCCGCCGTCGCCGATATTCACGTGCCCATTCGCGCCGGGTCGGACATCGCGTTCCTGGGCGGCATCATCCGCTACATTTTGGAGAACGAGCGCTACTTCCGCGAATACGTAGTGGGTTTCACAAACGCCCCGGCTCTCATCTCGGAAGAATTCCGCGACACCGAAGATCTCGACGGCCTGTTCAGCGGTTGGGATACCGAAAAGAATCAATACGACCTGAAATCGTGGGCCTACGAAGGCGCTGTGCCCACCCCTGCCGCGGGCGCGAGGGAACACGCCACCGGCGAACCCGTCTCTGAACGCGCGCAAATGCGGCACAAGCATCGCGACGAAACGCTGCAGCATCCCCGTTGCGTCTTTCAGATTTTGCGCCGGCATTACGCGCGCTACACGCCGCAGATGGTGGAGGAGACCTGTGGCATTCCGCAGGAGCTGTTCCTGAAAGTCGCCGAAGCGCTCTGCCGCAACTCCGGCCGCGAGCGGACCTCTGCTTTCTGCTACGCCGTGGGTTGGACGCAGCACACGGTGGGCGTGCAGTACATACGCACCGCCGCCATCATCCAACAACTGCTGGGAAACATGGGCCGGCCGGGCGGCGGCATCATGGCGCTGCGTGGGCACGCCTCCATTCAGGGCTCCACCGACATTCCCACGCTCTTCAATCTGTTGCCCGGTTATCTGCCCATGGCGAAGGCAAAGACCGACCCCACCTTCCAACAGTACATGGAGAAGAATCGCGCCGAAGGTGGCTGGTGGACGGAATTCCCGAAGTACATCGTGTCGCTGATGAAGGCCTGGTACGGCGAGCACGCCACCCGCGAGAACGATTGGTGCTATGACTATCTGCCCAGACTTACCGGCGACCATTCACACATGACCACTTACGCCGCCATGGCGGACGGGCTGGTTAAGGGCTATTTCATCATGGGCGAAAACCCCTTGGTGGGGTCCATGCACGGCGGCTTCCAGCGCGAGGCGATGCGCAAGCTCGAGTGGCTGGTGGTCCGCGATTTCCAACTCATCGAGACTGCCGAGTTCTGGAAGAACGCTCCCGAAATCGAACGCGGCGAGGTGCGGCCGGAAGATATCGCCACCGAGGTCTTCTTCTTTCCCGCGGCCGCTCACACCGAAAAGGACGGCACCTTCACCAACACGCAGCGCCTGCTGCAGTGGCATCACCAGGCAGTGGAACCTCCCGGCGATTGCCGCAGCGATCTGGATTTCACTTACGAGTTTGGCAGGCGCATGAAGGATCTGTACGCCCGCTCAAACGATCCGAAGGACCGCCCCATCCAGGACCTCGTATGGAGCGCCTCAACCGCCGATGCGGTGCTGCGCGAGATCAATGGCTGCACCGTGGCCGACGGCAAACTGGTCAACGGGTACACCGATCTCAAGGATGACGGGTCCACGGCATGCGGCTGCTGGATCTATTCCGGCTGCTACAAAGATGGCGTCAACCAGACAGCGCGCCGTAAACCCGGGCGAGGAGCAAGAGCTGGGTGGCTGCGGAATGGGCTTGGGCTTGGCCGATGAATCGCCGCATGCTGTACAACCGCGCATCGGCCGATCCCGAAGGGCAGCCTTGGTCGGAGCGGAAGAAGTACGTCTGGTGGGATGAGAGCCAACAGAAATGGACCGGCCACGATGTCCCCGATTTCATTGCCAACCGCCCGCCGTCTTACCGTCCGGCGGAGGATGCGCAAGGCATCGACACCATCGGCGGCGCGGACGCCTTCATCATGAACGCCGATGGCAAATCGTGGATCTTCGCCCCGCAGGGCCTGCAGGATGGCCCGTTACCCACTCACTATGAGCCACAGGAATCGGTAATCGCCAATCCGCTTTACGGGCAGCAGTGCGACCCGGCACGCATGGAGTGGAGGCGGCGTGAGAATCCGTATCATCGCGCGTGGAATGATCCGGAGTATCCCTACTTACTCACCACTTACCGGCTCACCGAGCATCATACGGCGGGCGGTATGTCGCGATGGCTCGCGTGGCTGGCGGAGTTACAGCCTGAGATGTTCTGCGAGGTATCGCCGGAGTTGGCTGAAGAGCGGGGCCTGACCAACGGCGGCTGGGCCACCATCTCCACGGCGCGCACGCAGATTGAAGCGCGCGTCCTGGTAACCGCGCGGTTGAAACCGCTGCGAATTCGCGGGCA
Source organism: uncultured Solibacteraceae bacterium (assembly GCA_963815475.1). Classification (GTDB taxonomy): domain Bacteria; phylum Acidobacteriota; class Terriglobia; order Bryobacterales; family Bryobacteraceae; genus Sulfopaludibacter. The sequence continues at coordinate 8,562,886 of CAWFHD010000003.1, forward strand.
TATGTTTCATCAGATCGGCCTCCCGTACCATTGGGGCCGCAGCGGCCTGGTGCGCGGCGATTCCACCAATGAGCTCATCTCCTTTGTGGCCGATCCGAACGTCTCCATCCAGGAATCGAAGGCCTTCACAGGCAACATTCGCGCGGGCCGGCGCGGTCGCGGCCGTGGAATCCTGCGGTGGCGCCAAGGAGGGCGAAGTCGGCGAGTGGCGCGACAGTCCTCCCGCACGCCACAAGACTCCGGGCAAGCACGGAGTAGTGACCACCCGCAGCGTCAGCGGAGAGGAGACGTAGCGCCATGGCTACCGGATTCTTCACCGACACCACCGTCTGCATCGGTTGCAAAGCCTGCGAGGTGGCCTGCAAGCAGTGGAACCAGCTTCCCGGCGACGGGTTCAACTTCAGCGGCATGTCGTACGACAACACGGTCGAATTGAGCGCGTCCACCTGGCGGCACGTGGCCTTCATGGAGCGGCCCGCGCCCATTTCCAGCCAGCCGCTCAACAGCTTTTCGTGGCTCATGCTCTCCGACGTCTGCAAGCATTGCCATCGCGCCGGATGCCTGGAGAATTGCCCGACGGGCGCCATTATTCGCACCGAGTTCGACTCCGTGTTTGTGCAGCCCGACATCTGCAACGGCTGCGGCTATTGCGTGGTGGGCTGTCCCTTCGGCGTAATCGATCGCGACCCCACCGACGGGCGCGCCTGGAAATGCACGCTCTGTTACGACCGGCAAAAGGATCACATGGAGCCGGCCTGCGCCAAGGCGTGCCCCACCGATTCCATCATCTTCGGCGATGTGGCGGAGCTTCGCGCCAAGGCCGCGGACCGCGTGGCGCAACTGCACGAACGCGGCGTCAAAGAAGCGTACCTCTATGGCGCGGACGAGGCGTCGCAGCCGGGAACCGATGGCCTGAACGCCTTCTTCCTGCTGGTGGACAAGCCCGAGGTCTACAATCTGCCGCCTCAACCCGTGGCGCCCGCAAAGCGCGTGGGCGCAAGTTGGAGGTCGATGGCGTTGGCGTCTCTCGGGATACTGGCGGCCGCTGTGGCTGCGGTCGCCAGCACAAGCGGGAGACGAGGATGACATCACTTATTACGACCGTCCCGTGCTCAAACCGCCGGTGTGGATCTGGACCGTGCCGGCGTACTTTTTCGTAGGCGGCGTGGCCGGCGCGGCCATGACCATGGGACTCGCGGTCCAGCTTTTCGGCGGGCGGCGCCTGCGGCACTTCGACGAGCGATGCCGATGGATCGGGGCCATCGGAGGTGGAATCGGCACGGCGCTGCTGATTGCCGACCTCGGCCGCAAGGCGCGATTCCTGGCGATGCTGCGCGTGTTTCGCGCCAGTTCTCCCATGAGCGTCGGGTCGTGGGTGCTGGCGCTGGCGACGCCTCTGTCGGCGGGCTCGGCCCTGCTCACTGTGACGCGCGGCGAGCTTTGGTATGTGGGATACGCCTCGGGAATCGCCGCCGGCATACTCGGGATGCCGCTCGCCACCTACACGGGAGTGCTGCTGGGCAACTCGGCGGTGCCGGTGTGGCTGGCGACGCGGAATACACTGCCGCTGCTTTTTGGAGCGTCGTCGATGGCGTCGCTCGCATCGGTACTCGATCTGATGCCGCTGCGCGAGCGCGAGAAATCCATCGTGCGGAGATTCGGAATCGCCGGGCGGGTGGCGGAATTAGCATGCGCCGAGGCCCTGGAACACGAAGCATGCGCCAATCCGCAAGTTGGCAAGCCCCTGCGCAACGGCGCGCCCGGGGCGCTCTGGAACGCGGCGAAGGTGTTGACGGCAGCCAGCCTGGTCTTCACGCTCTTCGGGCACAGGCGAGCCGCGGGAGTCTGCGGAGTTCTCGGAGGACTCTCCCTGCGCTTCGCCGTATTCCACGCCGGCAAAGCCTCCGCGCTCGACCCAAGAGCAACCTTCGCCCAACAAGCGCTGGGCACTGATGTGGGGCAGGCCTGAGCCTGCGGTGGGCTTCAGCCCACCAATTCGTAGCTTGCTATTTCGGCGCGGCCGCACCTCGCCTTTGACTCTTTGACGTGGCGCAGGCGCCCTGCCTGCCGACTCGACACTCATGTCGAGCCTTGTCTCTTATTCCGCAGCGGCACGTTTGCTCTGTGCCTTCTGAAGCACAAAAACCACAGGCACACACACCAGGCACAGGATCGCCATGTACCGGAAGACATCGACATAAGCCCAAAGTTGCGCCTGACCGTCCAGCAGTCTTTGAACGGTAGCCGCGGCGCGCAGAGACGCCTTCACCGGCCCGGCGTGCATCTGCATGCGCGACGTAAGATGAGCTAACTCCTGCCGCAACGCAAGGCTCGATCCCGAAAGTGCGTGGACCATCTCATTGCGATGACTCTGCAGATGCCTCTGGCTGATGGTGCTGGCCACTGCGATTCCGATGCTGCCTCCCAAATTGCGCAGCAGATTGTAGAGTCCGCTGGCGTTGCCTAGCTCTTTTTGCGGCAGCGTGCCCAGCGCGATGCCCGATAGAGGCACAAAGACAAAGGCGAAGGCGAACCCGGTCAGCACAATCGGCCACAACAGCGACGTCGGGGAAATGGCGAAGGTGAGAGAGCCATTCCACAGACAGGCCGCACACAGTAACACGAATGCCAGCCCCACCAGTTTGCGGCCATCCATTTTGGAAACCAGGCGTCCGGCAAGCAACGCGCCAACGAAGGATCCAACTCCACGCGGACTTACCGCCACACCCGCGGCGGAAGCGCTGTAGCCCAACAGTGTCTGATAGAACAGCGGAAGGATGGTGGTGATGCTGTAAACGCAGGCGCCGAACAGAAAGATCAGAAGACAACCGCCGCCCACATTGCGATTCGCCAGCACGCGCAGGTTCAGCAGCGGTTTTTCGTGAGTCAACTCGCGCACCAGGAAGGCGCCGAAGGCGATAGTGAAGAACACTAAAGCCCAGCGAATCGCGGCGCTGCCAAGCCAGTCTTCTTCCTGGCCTTTGTCGCAGACAAATTGCATGCAGGCCGACCAGATGGCGAGCAGGCCGAGGCCGATTTTGTCCAACCGTCCCGGATTTGCCTGCTTAATATATGGCGGATCTTCCACGAACTTCCGTTGCAGGAATAGCGCTAATATCCCGACAGGTATGTTGATGTAGAAAGCCCATCGCCAGGAGATCGCATCCGTAAGATACCCGCCGAAAACGGGGCCCACCACCGGCGCTACCACCACTCCCATAGCGAACACACCCAGGGCCATACCTTGCTTCTCCGGCGGAAAACTCTCCATCAGGATGGCTTGAGAAAGAGGTTGCAACGCGCCGCCGCCCGCCCCCTGTATGGCTCGCGCCAGCAAAATGAAGCCGAGACTTCCGGCTATTCCACAGCCGAATGACGCGATGGTAAACACCAACACCGAAAACATCAGGAAACGCTTGCGCCCGAAGCGCTGCGCAAACCAGGTGCTCGCAGGCAGAAATACGGCGTTGGCTACCAGATAGCTGGTAAGTACCCAGGTTGCTTCGTTGTAAGTGGAGGACACACTGCCTGCAATGTAAGGCACCGCCACGCTGGCGATGCTGGTGTCCATTACTTCCATGAACGTGGCCAGCATCACTGCCATTGCGATCAGCCATGGATTATACGAAGGCTGCCACCGCCCCTCGCTCATTTCAGCCAGACCTTGGGCTCCACGGACATTCCGGGGCGCAGCCGCTCCTGCCCGGGCTGATTCGGCCGGAAGCGGATCCGCACCGGCAGCCTCTGCACAACCTTCACGTAGTTGCCGGTTGCGTTCTCAGGCGGCAGCAGGCTGTATTTGGCTCCAGTGGCGCCCGGCATGTTCTCCACCACGCCTTCCAGATCCAAATCCAGAGCGTCGACGTGGACGGTCACCCTCTGCCCCGGCTGCATGTGATTCACCTGGGTCTCTTTGAAGTTCGCCGTCACCCACAGGTCATCGGTGGGAGTGATGGCGAATAACTCCTGTCCGGGAGCCACCTGTTGACCCACTTCCACCGTCTTGTTGCCGATGATGCCGGCCACCGGAGCCGCGATCTTGCAGTAACTCAGATTCAGGCGTGCTTGAACCACTTGCGCCTTGGCGGCTGCCAGGCCGGCGCGTCGGGTGGCAACAGTGGCATGCTGCACGGCGATCTGGCGCGGTTGGTTGCTCTCCACTTCCCGATCGCGTTCATTCACCTGCCCCACGGCCGCCTCGCGCTGCTTCACTTCCTCTTGCGCGGCGTCGGCGGCAGCGCGGCGCGAAGCTACCAGCGACTGTTGCGCCCGCGCCGCCGTTGCGCGCTGGTCGTACGCTTCGCGAGACACTTCCTGTTTGTCCACCAGGTTCCGGTAGCGGACCTCTTCCCGCGCCGCGTTCTCGGAATTCGCCTCGGCCTGCCTCAACTCGTCGGTCGCTGATTGGTATCGCTGTCGCGATGCCGCGAGCGCCGCTTGCGCGTTGGTGACGTCCAGGTGTGCCGAAATCACATTGGTAGCTTCGGTAGTCACTGTGATGGGGAGATTGGGAGACTGCGCATCCAACTCTGCGGCCGCTTGGGACAACCGGGCCTCGGCTTGCGCCAGAGCCGCCTGATAGTCGGTCGGATCGAGATCCACCAGCACCTGCCCCTTTTCGACGGAACGATTGTCCTCGGTATAAACCGCCGTCACCGTTCCCGCGATCCGGCTGCCGATCTGATCGGTGTGTCCGTCAATTTCGGCATCGTCGGTGCTGACGTAACTTTGCAGGTACGCCAGCAGTAGGTACGTCCGCAATGCCAAGCGCTACCACTCCGAGGATGATGAGCACGCAGCCGATGGGATGCGCGCGGACCCAACTCGTAGCTCGATCTTTCAATGGCGGCTTCGGTTGCTGTTGCTCTTCCTTGTCGCCTTTATCGTCGCCTTGCTTTTTCTCGTCCGACTTTTGGTCATCCTTAGACGGTTGGCCGTTTCCGTTGCCGCTCTTGCTCTTCTCCTCCAGCAGCCGCTGCTTCTCTTGCAGCAATCGCTCCACATCGCCGCGCAGCGCCTCATGCTCCCGCAAGAGAGAGCGAAGATCTTCATTGAGCGCGAGCTGACTGCGTTCCTGGTCGGGCATGTGGCTAACGGGAAATCGTTCTGCACTTCACCCCACGATTAATGGCGCTTGAAGTACTGAACCTCTCGCTCATGCTTCTCGGCTGCTTCGCGCGTAGAGAAGGTGCCCAGGTTTTTGCGCTTTCCCTGGGAATCGGTCTTTCTGGAATAAAGGCGGTATTCGCCAGTTTTCAGTTTGCGAATCATACGGGTCGACATGCAGATTTCCTGCCATCGTGAAGAGAGCCGCAAGTGCTCTCAAGCCGCCTTCGCGCGCACGGCTTTGGCCAGTTTTTCCTGGTGCGCTGCGATGATCACCATCACGCAATACTCTTCCGTCCGCAAACCCAAACCCGAATAAGCGCTCTCCTGCCGCTCTCCTTCGCGCATCGTGGGGAATAGCGATCCATCGGCATAAGCCTCCAGAATCGCGGGATGAATGTAATACTTCCGACACGTGGCCGGGCGATTTCCCAACCTCCCAGCCACCGCTTTCACCGCTGCGACAATTGCTTTCTTAGCCTGGCGTTCGTTGCGGCTGCGCCCCGCGCCCGAAAGCTCTCGCGCTGCCAGCACGGTGCCTGCCCAGGTTCGAAAATCCTTGGCGGTGAACTCCTGGCCGGACACTTCGCGAATATACCGGTTCACATCGGCGGAGTCGATGGCGCACGCCTTTCCGTCTTCACCCACATACTCGAACAACTCGTAACCCGGCAATTCCTGACAGCGTCTAACAATGTTTGCCAGGCGGCGGTCGGTAAGTTCTATGCTGTGCTCCTGCCCGCTCTTGCCGCGGAAATGAAAAAGCAGCTTGGCGCCGGCGATGTGAACGTGCCGCCCTTTCATTGTGGTGAGCCCGAAGGAATCGTTCTCTCTCGCATACTCGTCGTTGCCCACTCGGATGAAGCTGGTTTCCAGCAAGCGCAACACGGTGGCTAGCACCTTTTCTTTGGGCAGGCCGCGCCGTTCGAGATCCTGCTCCACGCGCCGTCGAATGATGGCGAGCACCGCGCCGAATGCGATCATGCGGCTGAACTTTGCCTGGTCGCGAATCTCGCGGTATCGCGGATGATAGCGATATTGTTTGCGGCCGCGCGCATCCACGCCCACCGCTTGCAAATGTCCGCTGGCATAGGGGCAGATGGAGACGTTGGTCCATGCGGGAGGAATCACCAGCGAGCGAATCCGGGCCAGTTGCTTGGGATCGCGCACCGGCTTGCGGTCCGGCCCAATATAGCGGAAGGATCTTCCGGAGCGGATACGCCGGATACAGGGACCGCCGCACTTCACGTAACGCAATCCGGCTTCAACGGCCGATTCCAGCGGGTCGGTCGAAAACATACACTCACTCGAGCACGCAATTGGCGCGCCACTCCTTATGACGATGCATTTCCTTTATTGGCACTCCAACTGCTCAATAGGCTGCTTCACGGGCCCATGAGTAAGAATTCCCACAGGTTTTGGCGAAGTTGGAAAGAGCGCTTCCACGCGCTTAAAAACATTCCTCCGCTGCTTTCCATCGTCTGGAACTCGGGGCGGAGCGTCGTCTCCGGCGGAATTTTTTGCCGGGTCTGCGCCGCTCTCATTCCGCTGTCAATGCTCGCCGTCTCCAAACGAATTCTGGATGGTGTGCAGGCGCACTCCACCGGTCATCCGCTACCGAACGGATTTTGGTATCTGGTTGCAGCGGAATTCGGACTGGCGATCCTCGGCGGCTTGATTGGCCGCGCCAGTTCGTTCTTCGACGCTCTTCTGGCCGACCGTTTCACGCGCCACGTCAGCGTGCGCGTCATGGAACACGCGTCACGTCTGGATCTCAGCTCCTACGAAGACCCCGTGTTCTACGACAAGCTGGAGCGCGCGCGTGTGCAAGCGACCGACCGCATCTCGATGGTGCAGGCCATGGGGGCCGTGGCGCAGCAGGTGATTGCAGCCATCACGCTGTCGGCGGGAATCGTGTGGTTCTCGCCGTGGCTACTTGTATTGCTGGTGGTCGCGGTGGTGCCGGCGTTTCTTGGCGAGAGCCACTTTGCGTTTAAAGGCTACTCGCTGAATCTGGGCCAGACGCCCATGCGCCGCCAACTCGACTACCTCAGAACGCTGGGAGCCAGCAAAGAATCCGCCAAGGAATTGAAGCTCTTCGGCCTCAGCAGTTTCCTCACCGGCGAGTATTCGCGGCTGGCCAATCAACTCTACGATCAGAACGTTCATCTGGCGCGGCGGCGTCTGCTGGCCGGAGCATTTCTCTCACTCATCAGTACTGCTGCTTACTACGGCGCGTACGCCTACGTGATCTATCGGACGGTCACCGGCACTCTCAGTTGGGGCTCGCTGCAGTTCCTGGCGGGAGCGCTGGCAGGGGCCAGCAGCAACATCCAAAACATTTTCTCCACATTCTCGAGCATTGCCGATCAGTCGCTATTCCTCACCGATCTGGTGGAGTTCCTGCGGGTCGAACCCACAATCTCGTCCAAGCCCAATGCCCTGCCCGCTCCCCGGCCCGATCCGCGACGGCTTTGTCTTCGACCGTGTAAGTTTCTCCTACCCCGGAGCCAGTCGAGGGTGCTGGATGGCCTGGACCTGCGCATCGAACCGGGTGAGCGGATCGCGCTAATCGGCGAGAACGGCGAGGGTAAGACGACAATCGTGAAGTTGCTCACACGGCTCTACGATCCCACGGAGGGTCGCGTGCTACTTGATGGTGTGGATCTCCGCGACTACTCCGTGGAGGACCTGCATAGTCAAATTGGCGTGATCTTTCAGGATTTTGTGCGTTACGAGATGAGCGCGCGCGACAACATCGCGATCGGCCGGATCGACGCAGCGGAGGACTCGTCTATTCGTCTGGCAGCGCACAAAAGCCTGGCCGCACAAGTGGTCGAACGGCTGCCGAAGGCCTACCAACAGATGCTCGGGAGGCGCTTCGAAGGCGGCGTGGACCTGAGCGGCGGCGAGTGGCAGAAAGTAGCGCTGGCCCGCGCTTACCTGCGCGATGCGCAGATTCTGATTCTGGACGAGCCCACGGCGGCGCTGGATGCGCCATCCGAACACGAAGTATTCGAGCGCTTTGCCGAACTGACCGAAGGCAGAATGGCGCTCCTCATTTCTCACCGATTCTCCACCGTCCGTATGGCGGATCGGATTGTGGTGCTGGCGGGCGGAAAAATCGCGGAAGAAGGCAGTCACAACCAACTCATCGCGCTGGCAGGCAGGTACGCCAGCATGTTTGAGCTGCAGGCGGCGAGTTACCGATGATTTTAGACCACATATCCGAACGCAGCGGGCAATCCACCCTTGATATCGATTTGGCCGAAATGCCGGGCAGCCGGGCGGCGAGCTGGCGCAAAGCCTCGCGTACCATCCAGCATCACGGCAGAAAGCCGCCCAAGCCGCCGCGGCGCCAGGTGGAGCGCATCATCGCTCGCGCCGGTGAAAGCGCCGCCCAAGAATCGCGCCTGGATTCTTGACAACGTCCGGCTCCTCAATACCGCCGAGAAGCAGGCGGTGGAATTCGTCGGTGGATTGCGCGAGTTTCCGGTGGTGGAAGGGCCCTCGGGTCCCGATTTTCGCGTTTGCCTGCTCGCCGCAAAATTAGTTGACTCTGTCAACTTGATTAGTTGACACTGTCAACTATTGTTACCGGGAAGAGGTCTGCCAGGCATTTTTGAATGGATTTCAGGAAATCACGCCGCTCGAGATGCGCGAGATCTGGGCGCTCAAGCCGGCGCTCCAGCGCGAGATTCTGAACCGCCTGGAGACCACCGATTCCGGATGGGCGGAGCTCGTCACCAGCCTGCGGCACGTGGGCGAGACGGTGTGGAAGGATCTGTTCGAGAGCGTCAGCCTGGTGGATCGCGCGTTGGCGCAGGATCCGGTGAATGCTTACACGCGCATGGATTTCGAAAGCCGCGACCGCTATCGCGCAGTGATCGGCGAATTGGCGGAACACAGCCCGAAAACCGAACGCGAAGTGGCCGCGGCAGCCGTGGCTCTGGCGCGTGAACTGCACCGATACGAGCGGCGCCGGCACGTAGGCTATTACCTAGTGGACAACGGCTTGGCGCGATTGAAGTGCAGCATCGAATATCGCCCGACGCTTCGACTGCGCATTCGCGAATGGATCCTGAGCGCGCCGGCAGCGTTTTACCTGGCGGGCATCGAAATCCTGACGTTCGTATTAGTGGCGGCGCTGCTATCCAAGCTGGGCTCGCGCACGCCGATCTTTTTCGGACTGCTCCTATTACTCTTGCCGGCCACACAAACTGCGGTGGATTTCATGAATCACCTGGTGGCGTACCTCTTGCCGCCGCGCGCTTTGCCCAAACTGGATTTTTCCGAGGGCGTCCCCGCTGCATGCGCAACGATGGTGGCCGCGCCCAGCTTGCTGCTGAATGAAGAGCAAGTGGGCGACCTGGTGCTCGACCTGGAGATCCGCTACCTGGCCAATCGCGATCCGAACGTTTACTTCGCGCTGGTGACGGACGTTCCCGATGCCGACCGGGAGGAAGAAGAACGGGACGCGCTGGTGGATGTTTGCGTGCGATTGATCGAAGGCTTGAACCGCCGCTATCCGGAGTCGCCGTTTTTCCTGTTCCACCGCCATCGCGTCTATAACGAGCGCGAAGGCCGCTGGATGGGCTGGGAGCGCAAGCGCGGCAAACTGCTGGACCTGAACCAGCTCATGCGCGGCGGCTTCGATGCCTTTCCGGTGAAGATCGGACGCCTGGAAGTGCTGCAATCGATCCGCTATGTGATCACGGTGGATGCCGACACGCAATTGCCGCGCGATGCCGCGTGGAAGCTGATCGGCGCCATCGCGCATCCGCTGAATGCGGCGGTAATCGACCCGGTCCGGAACATCGTGGCAGAGGGTTACGGCATTCTACAGCCGCGCATCGGCGTGAGCACTCAATCGGCGACGCGCAGCCGAATGGCAGCTCTGTATTCGGGGCAAACCGGCTTCGACATTTATACGCGCGCCATCTCCGACGTGTATCAGGATCTCTTTGGCGAAGGCATCTTCACGGGCAAAGGCATCTACGATGTGGACGCGATGCGCGCGGTGCTGGAACGCCGTTTTCCGGACAACGCGCTGCTGAGTCACGACCTGATTGAGGGCGGCTATGCGCGTGTGGCGCTGGTGACCGACATCGAACTGATTGAAGATTACCCGTCGCATTTCAGCGCGTACAACCGCCGGCGGCATCGATGGGTGCGGGGCGACTGGCAGATCCTGCGATGGATTTTCAAGAGCGTTCCGGATTACTACCGGCAGCTTGCGCCCAATCCCATCTCGCTGATTTCTCGCTGGAAGATCGTGGACAATCTGCGCCGCAGCCTGTTCGACCCGAGCCTGCTGTTGCTGCTGCTGGGCGGGTGGATGGTGCTGCCTGGAGCGCCGGCATACTGGACCGCAGCGGCCATCGCCGTTCTTTTCCTGCCGGTTTACTGCGACTTGTTCTTTTCACTGCTGCGGATGCCGCGGCGGCGCCGCGCCTTTACGGGCTGGTTCCTGGACACCAGCCGCGCTTTCTGAACGGGCACGCCACCGCGCTGTTCAGCCTGATCTTCCTGCTGCATCAGGCATTGCTTTCGATGGACGCGATCGTCCGCTCCATCCTTCGCGTATTTGTTACCAAGCGGAAGCTGCTGGAGTGGGAGACGGCAGCGGAAGCTGAAGCGGCATCGCGCAGCAAAGCTACGGTGGATGTCTACCTGGAGTGGACGCCTTTGATCAGCTTCGGCCTGGGGCTGTTGGTGTGGTTCGTGCGACCGGCCGCGATATCGGTTGCCGCGCCCGTGCTGGCTCTGTGGACCTTGTCGCGCGGCGTCACGGCGTGGCTGAATCGCGCGCCTCGCACTATGAATCGCAAGTTGAAAAAGGAAGACACGGAGTGGCTGCAGAGCCAGGGCGAAAAGATGTGCCGCTACTTTCACGACTGGAGTTCTCCCAGCACCAATTGGTTGATACCCGACAGTGTGCGGGAAGACGGCGCGGTAGCTGCGCGGCTATCTCCCACTAACTTGGGCATTCTGCTCAATGCGCGTATCGCCGCGTTGCGGCTCGGCGTGATGAGCCTGGCCGAGTTCACCTTCCAAACTCGGCAAACCCTGGACCGTGTGACAGCGCTTTCGAAGTATCGCGGCCATTTGCTGAATTGGTATGACACGAGCACGCTCCAGCCTTTGCCACCGGCCTTCGTCTCCACCGTGGATAGCGGCAATCTGGCCGCGGCATTGTGGACGCTGAAACAGGCGGCGCTGGCGTGCGCGGGCGAGCCTCGCACCAAACGCGGGCTGACACGCGAATTGGTGGACGAGCTGAGAGAAATCGCCGCTATTTCGAACTCGCTGGTGCGGGAGATGGACTTCCGCTTTCTATACCATCCGCGGCGGAAGGTTCTCTCCATCGGTTACAACGTAGAGACAGGCAAGCTGGAGCAGTCTTACTACGACTTACTCGCTTCAGAAGCTCGGATCGCGGTGTTCATTGCGATTGCAAAGGGTGACATCCCGCAGGAGGCATGGTTCCATCTGGGGCGGACACACACGCTGGCGCGCGGCGAGCGCGCCCTGCTTTCCTGGACGGGCACGATGTTCGAATACCTGATGCCCGCGCTCTGGATGAAGCACTATTCGGGCACCATTATGGAGCAGAGCATTCGCGCGGCGGTGAGAGCGCAGCAGACTTACGGCAGACATAAGGGAGTGCCGTGGGGCATTTCGGAGTCGGCCTGTGCGGGCGTGAATGGCGGCGAACCAGGGTATGCGCCGTTCGGTATTCCGGGGCTGGCGATGGAGCGCCGCGATGCCGAATTGCTGGTGATTGCGCCGTATGCGTCGTTTCTGGCGTTGATGGTGGACCCGATGGCGGCGTTGAAGAACCTGCGGCAGATGGAGGAGTACGGCTGGTCGGGACGCTACGGATTTTATGAAGCGGTGGACTATAGCCGCGGCGGCGCACAAGTGATCCGGTCGTGGATGGCCCACCATGAGGGGATGGCGTTGCTTTCGATTTGCAATTTGTTATTCGACAATCCGATGCAGCGGTATTTCCATGCGGAGCCACAGGTGATGGCTACGGAGTTGTTGTTGCATGAGCGGCTTCCCACGGCTGTGGAGGCGGACCCGGCTCCGGAAGTGGTGGTGGCGACTCCGGCTTTAGCTTAAGAAGGAGAAAACCAGTTTTAAGCCACGGATTCACACGGATGAACACGGATAAGACGAGCTACATCTTGTATGACTTCAGGCCTACCGCGTCCATGGCTTTTGCGATTTCGGGGACGGACATTACTGAAGCCCAGACTGAGCCTTCTCGCATATTTTCCGTCATCAGGAGAGTGATTCCCTGGTCGATGCCCAGGATGTAGCGGCTAAACCACTTTTCCTTGGGGTGGAACGCGTCCGCGAAGCCGTACTTGGTGAAGACCTTGTCTCCCCAGCCGTCGAACATGTTTTGCAACACCGCTCCGCATTCGTCGGGCAGAAACGCGATAGACCCGCCAGCGGCGCAGGGCACCAGGGTGCCATCGGGCGGCGTGGCATTGGAGACCCAGACGCGATATCCGCTTCGCGAATCTGAGGCGGTGACGCCCCACATCTCCGGCCCGTACCACGGGAACTGCGGGGAGTACGACTCGCAGAAGCGGCGATGGGCTTCGGTGGCGCGCATCGAGTTGCGAAAGTAGTCGGCGTAGAGATCGCGGCGCTCGCGGAAATCGAACCACGCGTGAGAGTACTGATGGATGAACAGCGGGGCTCCCGCGTCAATGAAGAAGATACCTTGATACTCGCGCATGGGACGCTTGAAGGCATTCCACGAGGCGGCCGGGATGGGATGCTTTTCGGACGCGATAGCGAGCAGGTACATCGCCATGCCTTCGGAATAGCTGTCCCAGCGATAGCGGAGAAAGCCGCTCTCGGGCATCCATCCATGGCACAGGGTCTTGTCGGCATCGAGCATCCATTCCCAATCCGCCCGATTTAATAGCTCGGTCGCGAATTTGCGGATGTCCGGATCATTCCAAAAAGTACGGGAGTGCAGAACGCCGCAGAGCAGCCAGGCAGTGTCAATGGAGGAGGCTTCGCTGTTCCAGATTCGTTTGCCGGTGTCGGAATCCTGAAAGTGATAAAAGAACCCGTGCTCCTGTGCCGCATGTTCACAGAGGAACTGCAGGGTGGTGCGCACGCGCGCCTGGAGCGCGGCTCCGTCCATGTAATGGCGGCTGGCCGCGATGGCGAGCGCGCTCAGACCAAAGCCCGTGGCGGCGATGCTGGCCGCGCTGGGCGCGTAGGGCTCGTTCGATGTGGCGCGGTCGCGGACTAGCCCGGTGTTGGGATCGGCCATGTCGTAGAAGTAGCGGCAGGCGCGGCGTTCGATCTCGTCGAGCAGTTTATCGCTGGCCGGTTTCTGTTTGTCGTTAGATGATTTCAAAAGCGATTGCGCAGCCATCGACACACATCCCCCGTTCGCCAGCATGAGAAATTTCCTGCGGGAAAGACCGGTCTGCACTACCTCTATTGTATCGAGGCACGCCAATTTGCGCCGGGCGTCGTTTCAGCAGATGGGATCAGGCGTACTGCGCAAAAGCACCGACTCATTTACAGTCGCGGCTTCCATGAGAAGGCCACTCCCTGTCAAGCGAGAACTTGGGGGTCTCAGGGGGCTTGCCCCCTGGCGGAGGATGAGGCAGCGCCTCATGCGCGCTTCAGCGCGCTGTCCGACTCGCCATTTCCCACGCTCTCGCGGATACCCATCCGTTTCGTCGGAACTGCTCTCTGCCCGATTGCCTTGCCCGCCCGTAGTATCGCCACGCTTCCATCCGCACTCGATTGTGGCCGTGGCCACGGTGCCCATTGGTGTTCTGGATACTAGGGGTGCTGCTATCTCGGAAGCGATCTGTGGAGTCCCAGTTGCCTGGTTCTCGACAATCAGCCGCGACTCCGCAGTCACCCCAACCCGGCGCTTTTGCATATCTCGCAGATCCCCGTTCCTTCCCAAACTGAATCCCAAATGCCTATGCCGCTACCTCCCCTTTGCCCTTGGCTTTCGCCTCCGCCGCCTTGCGGTTGTATTGCGGATCGTACACTTCTCCCGTCGCCCACAGGTGATGCAGCAGCACCGCCAGTTTTCGCGCCACCGCCACGATCGCCCGCTTCTTCGCTCGCTTCCCGCCTTTGCCCATCTTCCCCAACCCCCACACCCGCAGATCGCTTTCCGGCCCTCCCTTGCGTAGAATGCAATGTGCCCCCTGCACTAACAGACTCCGTAGCAGCCTGTCTCCCGCCTTACTGATCCCCAACTCCGGTTGGCTCTCTCCGCTATCCCGCTGTTTCCGCGTCAGCCCTAAGTACGCTCCCACATCACGGCTATGCGCGAATCGCTCCGCATCTTCCAGCGTCAATACGTAGGTCACTGCAATCAACGGTCCCACCCCGTACACTTGCTGCAGCAACTTCACCTCCGGGTAACGCTTCGCGATCTCCTCGATCTGCTTGTCGTACTTGCCGATTTGTTCGCTGATCCCTTCCACCGTTTTCAGCATCGGCCCGATCACTGCCTGCGCCCCCTCACTCAGACTGGCTCCCAACCTTGCCGTCACTTGATCGGCATCACACTTCTTCAGCCGCGCCCCCATCGGTTTCACCAGACCCCGTGCGCTGCTGATCAGCTTGGTTCGGGCTGCTATCAACTCCGCTCTCGCCCGGATCACCGCCAGGTCCATCTGCGCTGCCTCACCGCGGTGTCGGATCGGCGATAACAGCTTCGGATCTGCCCGCGCCAACCGCGCCAGTTGCCGGGCGTCGATCCGATCGTTCTTACGCACACTCTGCGTAATCAGCTTCACGTTACGCGAGTTCGCCACGATCACTTCGTGCCCCATCGACGCCAAATGCCGGCTCACCCACGGCGAATGCGTCCCCACTTCCAGCGCGATACGGCTGGCCGGCATCTTGGCGAATAACGAATCCAGTCCTATTTTGCTGGTGGGCACTTGCTCCTCGCTCACCACCTCGGCCGCTTCGTCCAAGATGCAATCACGAATGGTTCGATCTCCGAGGTCTAAACCGACAGTCAGCTTCCCTTTTACCGCCAGTTGACGGACTCGTTTCTGTTGCCCTTTCGCCAGTGTCTCTTGGCAGCTCTTCGCAGTGGTATTCTCTTTCATATCCGGTCTCCTTTTTGCACCTCATCGAGTGCGCTTATTGGGAGTTTAACGCTCCCGCCAAGGAGACCGGCCTTTTCATACCATCTCGGAAAGACATCTAAAGCTAAAGCGCTTTCAGGAAGGCTACCAGGTCGGATTTTTCCTGGGTGGTAAAGCCTATGTGGAAGCGGGCGTCGTAGAACTCGACGACGTCTTCGAGCGTTTGGGCGCTTCCGTTGTGGAAGTAGGGGGCTCGCGCTGCCAGGCCTCGCAGGATGGGGCCTTTGAATTTGCCGACGTCGGCAAAATTCCCTGTCACCATGGCGCGCCCGGGGTCGGTGGTTTGGACGCAGTTGGCGAGACTGGGCTTTTGGCAGATGCTAATCACTGGAAGATAACTGGTGTCGAGCACGTTATTTCCCCCAGGAACGTCCGCGACTCCGATGTTGAGCGGCGCTGCCACCGAGTGGTCGCCGATGTTGGGTGAGTCGTGGCAGATTCCGCACGTAGTGACAATGGACTGGGGCCCAGTGACTCCGTTGGAGAAAGTAGTCCCATTCAACCCTTGAACGTTGGTGATGGTGAAGGTCTTCGTATTGAAAACCGTCTGGCCGCGCTCAATCGACGCACGGTGCGGATTCTCGTCATGCTGCCAGGCATCGAAAAGATCGAAGACGGCCTTGTTGAAAGTCAGTGGCACCGGATTGGTGGGGTCGAGCCCGACCGGGTCGTTGATGCCGATGTAGAATTTCTGCTGGCCGATCATGACGGGGCCACCCGTCGCGCCTTTGGCGGTGAGCGCGCCGGCTCCGTGATCTTCGCCTTGGGCAGTGGTCAGCCCCATCTCGAAATCTACGATTGCCTGCTGCTGCGCCGCGGTTGGGCCCGGGGCGACGCCTTCGGCGTGCAAGAGGACAGCGTCCACTACCTGGTGCGCCAGGTCCGTGGCGAGCGACTGCGGGTAAGTGCTCCCGGAAATGGGCGCCGTGCCGGTCTGGGTGGAGGATTCGCGCCCGTCGAACATCACCGTAGTGAGGAAACGGAGATTGGTGCTGGGCAGTGGTCGACGGTACATCGAGATCGTGTTCGTCTCGCTGCACCCATACGGATTGACTACGCTTACGACTTCGAAATCGCGGGTGGCCGGCAATGCCAGCGAGACGCGAATCAAGCCGCGAGTTCGCAGCAGGCTATATGACTGCTTGCGGCCTTTTACGGTGGAAACGTCGATGCCGTGGTCGCAGTTCGACCCATCCACCGTGCGGAAGATGGGGTCGAGTCCCTGCGTCTCTTCAAACCGCGCCTGGATGTGGGCCGCGGACACGCTCATCCCGTCACTCGGTTGATGGCAAGTGCCGCAGGCCCGGCCGTTGGTGCCAAGGCTCTGGAAGAACGGGCCGGTCAGGTCGATCCCGTTCGGCGATAAGGTCCGGACCAAGCCGCCCGGATCCGGGAAGCCGGTTACTTTGGGAAGCGAGGTAACGCCCACCTGCGCCTGTGTGAGCGCGATAGGCGCGATCAATGCCGCGGCCCAGACCAGGCAGATGCATGCCGCACGCCGCCCCAGGGAACGGCCGGCGTGGTGATGTCCAACTTTCTCCCGCCAACTCATGTTTTTCCTCCGAATGTCAAAACTCCACACCCCCACCTACGGAATCCGCGACAGTTTTTTTTCGACAACATCCGCTCATTTGTGTGAATTCACACATATTTCACTGAGATGTAGTCCGATTGGGATAATGCAAACGAGCGATGGAGATCACGGAGTTACTGCAGCGCGTGCACGCGGGCGAAAAAGGGGCGCTTGACGAGATTATTCCGCTGGTCTATGAGGAGCTGAAGAAGCTGGCATCGGCACACCTACGGCGGCAGACCAAGGTGGAACCACTGCAAACCACGGCCCTGGTGCATGAGGCCTTCCTGCGGCTGGCCGGGTCGCGGCATCCTTCGTATGAGAATCGATCTCATTTCTACGGCATCGCTTCGCGGCTGATGCGCCAGATTCTGGTAGATGCGGCAAGGGCCAGGAACGCGGACAAGCGCAGCGGTGGAGCGCAAATGTCGCTGGCGGAGATTCCAGACCTGGGTGGCCGGCCCGAAGGAACCTTGCTGGAAATGGATGAGGTTCTACAGCGGTTGGAACGTATCGACCCATTGAAAGTACAGTTGCTGGAGATGCGCTATTTCGGCGGCATGACAGCGGAAGAATCTTCTGAAGCGCTGGCGACGCCGGTGGGAGTAGTGCGCCGCGAGCTGCGCCTGGCACATGCCTGGTTGCGCAAGGAGATGGCGAGGTAGTTGGTTTACCTTGACGCCATTTGGCGAAGCACGAAGGGATTGCCGGGTAGTTTCTCACTCCACTCGCGCCAGAGCGTCAGGCGCTGGGCTTCCATTTCGCTTGCGCGCCGCTCGTCTCCGGTCTCGCGATGGAGATGGGCGAGACGCTGATAAATGCGCGCGAGGTTGCAGGCGCTCCAAAGATCCGCCTGCACCGTGCCTGCCGTCGCAATCTTCTCCAGCAGTTGTTCGTAGACGCGGATGGCGCCGCGCGGATCGCCACTGCTATCGGCGAAGTCGGCCTGGGCGCGCAGCACCACAGATGCGGCGCTCTCCGGCGTCAGCCGGTCGGCCGGATACTCACCCGTCTCCCGCAGAACCGCTAATGCCTGGTCAATCCGCTTCCTGGCTTCGGCGCCGCGACCTAGCACGCGCAGTGGATAGGACGAGTTGGCGAGCAGCAATGCCCGCGACCGGCGCGCCGACTGATTCATTGGAACCTCCGCAATGCGGCGAATCCCGAGATCGTAAATGTCCAGCGCGCGCTGCGGGTCGCCCGCGCGGAGCACGCCTCCCAACTCACGCGCGGCCGTGCTGAGGCGGCTGCGGCTGGTGAAATCGCCGGGATTCTGGCGTGCAGCTTCCTCGGTAATGTCCAATGCCTTTTGCAGGGGCTCAACGGCATCGGCGGCGCGGCCGAGACTGACGCCGTCCTCACTGGAGAGGATGGCGGCCTGGCGAGTGAGGATGGCGTACATGCCGATCATGCGCTCGGTCTCGCTGGCATAAACAGTGTGCTCGGCGATGCCACGGGCTTCGACGACGGCTGAAAGCGCGGCATCCAGGTCGCCGCGTTCGCGAAGGACCAGCGCCAGCAGGCTGAGAGTGGCACTCAGATGCCCGTCGTTCGCAGCGCGCGCAATTTCCACGGCCCGGCGGGCATTGCGCACGGCATCGTCCTGCAGATGCATATTGCGGTAGGCCTGTCCGACGTTGGTGTACACCGCTGCGATGTTGCCGCGCTCCACGCCAGTGGCGCGGCCATGAGCGAGGAAAGCGTCGGCTCTCCGCTCGGCCTTACGGGCAAACTCGATCGCCGCCTCCCGCCGGTTCCCTTGCTGCGCCAGGATCATGCGATCGGCGGCGATGTTTGCGGAACGGTAGAGCGCGCTCGGATCGGCGGGCCGCGCCGCCAGGACGCTCTCAGTCAAAGAGTCGGCGCGCTCAAGGCTTTTTTCGGCGTTATCCAGCTGGCCGAGGTTGAGTTCCACGGGGACCCCTTGCACACGCGCCACGCGCCAATAGTCGTCGGCCATTTCCTGCGCGAGATCCAGATCGCCCCGAGCATCGACTCGCAATCCTTCCAGATACTCCAACGAAGTGGTAACAAGGCGCTGCCTGGCGGCGGCGGAACCGGGCAGGTTGCGGATCGCCTTATCGAGATCGAACACTTTAACGGATAGTTGGCGAAGCTGCCGAAAGCGGCGCTCGGCGTGGAGCCTTTCCCGATTCGCGACATAGAGACCGCCCGTGAGACTGGCCAGCACCGCCGCCGCCGCTGCCAGCGGCACCCAATACCGGCGGGCGAACTTGCGCACGCGGTACCAGGTATCGCCGGCGCGCGCGCGCACCGGGCGAAATTCGAGGAACGCCTGGACATCTTCGGCCAGCGCCTCCACCGTGGAGTAGCGCTCTTCAGGCTCCTGGCGAAGCGCCTTGCCGGTAATGAAATCGAGATCGCGCGGCACATGCGGAATGCCATTGCCGGGAGGCGCACCGGACGCTACGGGGGCGTCTTCCTTTATAACCTGGGATAGCGCGTGCGGAGAGTGACCGGCCAGCAGCTTAAACAGCACGGCCCCCAGCGAGTAGATGTCGGTAGCGGTGGTGTTGGCGGCGCCGCGGACCTGTTCGGGACTGGCGTAACCGGGAGTGAGCAGGCAGTCGCGAGTTTGCGTTTCGTCCGCGGCCGCGTCCAGAATTTTGGCGATTCCGAAATCCAGCAGCTTCGGGGCGCCGTTTGTTTCCACCAGGATGTTGGAGGGCTTCAAATCGCGGTGAACGATCAGGTTGCGATGCGCATATGAGACCGCTTCGCACACCTGGAGGAAGAGGCGCAACCGGCCGGGCAGATCGAGCCTGCCGGCATAGACGTCGATGGGCTCGCCTTCGACGTACTCCATCACCAGGTACGGTTGGCCCTCCGCGGCATGCCCCGCGTCGAGCAGGCGCGCGATTCCCGGATGGTTCAGGGTGGCGAGAATCTGGCGCTCGCGCAGGAAGCGTTCGCGGAAACCGGCGCCATCACCGCCGAAACGGAGGAATTTGATAGCGGCGCGCTGCTCCACTTCGCCGTCGTCGCGCTCCGCCAGATAGACGGAGCCCATGCCGCCGCGGCCCAACACGCGCACCAAACGGTAAGGCCCACAGCGGCCGCCGGCGCGAAGGATCGGATCCCGCTCCAGCAAACGCTCGGCACAGTTCGCCACGGATTCCGTGAGCGGTTCGCCCTCGGCGGCATCGAAGAGCAACAGGGTCTCCACCTCTTCGCGGACGGCTGCCGGCACGTTCGCCATTCGAAAGAAGGCGTCACGCTGCTCCGGGGAAAGGTCGGCAACTTCGTGGAAGAGGGTCTCGGCCTCGCGGGTCATCGGATTCTCAGCACACGAGTGTATACCAGGAATCCCCCGATTCGCTCCGGGGATTTCGCTAGTAGACGTACTGGAATGTCCTGCGCCGTACTGCCCGGCGATGGGTTGTGGAGTCGTGCAGTTGCGATGCTGTGACGCACGGTTCCGGAGGCGCGGCGGTGTCCGCGTGACCGCGGAACTTCACGCCCGCCTTAATGATTTACTCCCCTTAGACACCGCGCGAGGAAGAGCACGTAAAGTGCGAACCTGTTCATTCACCGCGAAGGCGCGGAGAACGCAGAGAAAGCGCGGAGAACACCAAGCCAAAAACGGCTACCGTGAATGGGGTGGCGGCCTCGTCTTCCGTCAGGCTCTGAGTCCGCGGAGAACAAAGCAGGTTCGGCAAATTCGTCACGGCCTGTCCGCCGGAATTTTGCAACTCCCTCTAACTTCTCGCGGTGACTTTGGCCGTTCCGAGACCCCGGAACGTTAGCGCGAGCAGGGCGGGAGCGATGAGCGTGGTGGCAATCGCCATGAAGACGACCACCGCGTAGATGCGGGCCGGAATCACGCCGAGCCCCAGGCCGATTTGGGCCACTACCATCCCCACTTCGCCGCGCGGCACCATGCCGGCGCCGACTCGCAGGGCATTGCGCCATCCCAGACTCAGTGCGCCGAGTCCACAGCCGACCATTTTGGTGACGATTGCGGCCACCAGGATCGCGGCCGACAGGAGTAAGGTGTCGCGGCTTCCGAAGGCTGCTACATCGAGGTGCAAGCCGATTTCCGCGAGGAAGAATGGAGTGAGCAGTTCGGAAACACCGCCGGAAAGGTCGTGGACGCGGCGATCCATGGAATCGGAGAGCGCCATGCCGGCTAAAAAGGCTCCGATGATGGCGGCAACTCCGGCCGCCGTGGCCAACAGCGCAAGACCAAACAAAACCAACATCGCGAGGTTGAATTCGACATCGCCGGCGCTCAGCCGCCGCTGCAGGCCCGGAAGCAGCCTGGTCATGGTGCGGCTTCCCCACGTGGCCGCAATCGCGGTGAAAGCGATGGCTACCAGCGACGTGGCGACAAGCTCAATGACATTCACGGATTGCTTTCCCAGGCTGCTTACAATGGCGAGGACGATCAAACCCAACACATCGTCGATGACTGCGGCGGCGAGGATGATTTGACCGGCGGCGTGGCTGAGAAGACCTTTGCCGGCGAGAACCTGGGCAGTGATTCCGACACTGGTGGCGACCATGGCAGCCGCCACGAACAGAGATTCGACGGGAGGCTGACCCCAGTTGCTGACGATCAGCCAGCCAACGGAGAATGGCACGGCGACTCCCAGCGCCGCAACGGCCAGCGCGGTTCGGCCCACGCGCATGAGCTCACTGGCCTTGACTTCCAAACCTACGCGGAAGAGGAGGAATATGACACCTAAGTCTGCCAGCGCCTGTAACACGTCGCTGGGCTGGATCCAATTCAAGACACTCGGCCCGATGAGAATGCCGGCAAGTATCTCACCGACGATCGGCGGCTGGCGCAATCTATGGAAGACCTCAGCGAGTATTTTGGCGCTGGCAAACACTACGAACATCATCAACAGCACATGGTTGGCGGGCGTTGCTGTGAACCAGACGGCGAGTTCTCTGACTGCTAGCATCGACGTGAAACCCAGTGGGGCTGGCTTCAGCCTGCTTGGGACTTTAGTCCCGCAGGTCCAGTGGGCGAACTGAAGTTCGCCGCAGACTAAAGTCTGCCCCACAAGAACCTCTCCACACGGTCACTGTGCTTAACTCATCACTTAGCACATCTCTTCGGAAGTATGCCCTCGTATTCCGGGCAACCGACTCCCTTACGGTCGCGGCTCTGATACGCTGGCGAACTTCTTCTGGAAACGACCGACTTAGTCATTTGACTGCCGCCGGCGCCCATGCGGAGTCCGGCGAGTTGAGGTCGACACCCGCTATTTCAGTTGTAACAGTGACGGGTCGTAGACCTGCCTTCTTTCCCGGCGTGACCGAGAAGGTCATCAAATACTGATTATCCAGTATAGTCTGCAGGTCCTTGAAGTACGGCGCCAGACTCACTGGATCCTGGCGGCCCAGGAAAAACGACTCGCCTCCCGTCATATCCGACAGCTTGGCGATGCCGTTCTGGCCGTTGGTGGCGGTCCAGAGGTTCCTGCGCCAATGTCCCGCGCCGGGGTGGTAGATGGTGTGGATGATGGTTCCGGTGCGCTGCGCGACATCGGCAGCCGTATCCACGTCGGGGTTCAGCAGCGCGTTGCGGCCGCGGCCGGCACGGTCGATACCGTCCGTCACCAGAATCACCTCACGCCTCTCCGCCGATTTGTTCCAACGGTTCATCAGATCGACCACAGAAAGATACGGGCTACCGTAGGCGCCCGCCGAGCTAACCGGCAGCCGCACGGCTTTGCTCGCGAGTTCGTGATCCGTGGTGAAGTTCTGCCGGATATCCACCGTGGCATTTCTGGTGTAGCCGATCCCCACCGCAGTTGTTGGCGGCTGCTCCCGGATGAACTTGCGAATGTCTTCGAGATGCGTGCCCAGGCTGCTGGTGGAAGCATCATCGATCAGGATAAACAACTCGAGGCCGGCACGCTCGCCCTGCGCGGGCACCCAATGCGTTACCTGGCGGCGCTCCTTGCCCACCTTCACGAAGACGTCGTCCTTGTCGATTTGGGGCATGCGTTTGTCGTGGTCCACATTGGCCGTGACCACCATGCTTACGGCCACGTCCCCGGAGGGCAGAGTGTTTTTATTTGACGGCGAAGGCTCAGATGCAACCATCGCCGCGGAAACCGTCACTAGCAGTGACGGCAACAGCGCTAACTTCAAGTTCCTCATTGCTTTTCTCCTCACTAACCTGGCTGCTTACTTGCTTTTTCGCCGGTCACTGACGAGTAGGCAATCGTGGGTCCAAGCATTCCGGAGGGATTGTTCTCGTGCTTTCAACATATTCAAGGAATTTATCCCTGGTGGGGGGACCGGAGTGTACGGGAACTGGCTCCGGGTGGCGAAACCGGTGGACACGTGTAACCCCTTCGCGGTCGCCAACTCGTGGAAGCGCAAGGCCCTGCCGATTGGATGGCAAGGTGCTTGTGTAACTATTCCGAAAGCCGCGCCCGTTCCATTGACTGGAGGGCAAAGAGAGAGGTAAGGCAATGTTCATTTTTCGCGACATGGCCATGGTGTTCGCGGCCGCCTTAGTCGCGGGGCTCCTGCTCTGGAGGCTGCGCCAACCAGTGATTCTAGGCTATGTGCTGGCGGGTCTCGCTCTCAGCCCGCTTACGCCGGGCCCGAGGGTGCATGACGTTCACACCTTCGAGGTGATGGCCGACGTCGGCGTCATCCTGCTGATGTTCTCGGTTGGCATCGAGTTCTCCATTCCGGAACTGCTGCGCGTCAAATGGGTCGCACTGATTGGGGCGCCGCTGGGCATTTCGTTATCGATCGCGTTGGGTGTCGGTATAGGGATGCTGCTGGGATGGCCGCTTTTGCAAGGGGTGGCCGTGGGCTGCATCATTTCCGTGGCCAGCACGATGGTGCTGATGCGCCTGCTGATGGATCGCGGCGAATTGGGAAGCGAGGCCGGACGCGTGATGATCGCGCTCACGCTGGTAGAGGATCTTGCCGTGGTGATTCTTACGGTGCTGCTTCCCGGCCTTGGAGCCTCCGGAGGCGCCGACTATTCGCAAATCTTTTGGAGGATCGCTACCGCCGTTCTGCTGCTGGCGCCTATTGTGTTCGCCGGTTGGAAGATTGTGCCGCACCTCTTGACGCGCGTGGAGAAGACCTGCAATGACGAAATCTCAGTTCTTCTGGCGCTCACGATTTGTTTGGTAGCGGCCGCCTTCAGTGAAGCGGCCGGCCTTTCCCTGGCGCTGGGCGCCTTTATCGGCGGGCTGCTGCTGGGAAGTTCGCCTTTCGCTCGCAAACTGGCCGAGAAGACTTTTCCCATTCGCGATGCTTTTGTCGCGCTCTTCTTCGTGACGATCGGTATGCTGATCGATCCGCGAACGTGGCTTTCCAACTGGCGACTTCTGGCTGTGATGATCGGGTTAATCCTGGCAGGCAAATTAGTGGTTTGGTTTGGGGTGGTGCGCTTGTTTCGATATCCTACTCGAACGGCGGCACGGGTGGCTGTAGGACTTACACAGATCGGCGAATTCTCGTTCATCCTCGCACAGGTGGCACTGCACAATGGCCTGATCACCACTAGCGTTTACAACGCGACGCTGGCCGCTTCGCTGGTCACCATTCTGGCGAACACGGCTCTTTTCAAGCTGACTCCCCCTGAAGCAATGCTACAGAATCCAGACGACGAATCGGATACCACCAATTCCGTGGTCCGGCCCGGTTACCGGCTTCGATCGTTGCTGGGGGCCAAGCGGTAGTAATGGAGACGAAGCGGCGGGCCTTGACGCTCCGGGTTCGCGCAGAGTGTGCCGGCCGGCAGGTCAGCGCCATGGACGGCCTGACGGTAGATTTTTCCGTGCGCGTCTCGCAACAGCAGTTCGAGATCGCCCGTGCCGCCGCGCCAACCGGTGGGGCTGTTAGTGGCCCCGACGACGGTGGATCCGGCCGCAAAGTTATCCGTCACCTCGGCATGAGCCAGCGCCGGTGGTGCGCAGGCAAACACCTCGGAATCGCTGGCAATGGAGAGCGGCAGGCCCCAAACGGCGCCGGCGGCATCCCGGAAGAGGCCCATACGCTCGCCATTTCCATTCTGGTTGGGGGTGGGGTGGTTCGCGGCGCCGACGAGTGGGCCGTAGGTGGCCTCCACGTCGGCAAGCGGTATGAAATGCACGGGCTCCGGGCGGCTTGGTCTGGCGGCGCAGGCAGCGAGTGCGATGGCGGCGCCGGTTATGCCGACGAGCATTGCACTTCGCGGCGCCGCGGTCATGCCGTCGCCACGAACGCCGCCTGGCGTTTCGCGCCCCCATTCGATGGGCGGTCCCGCACGGACTCTATGCCCAGGCGCCGCATCTTGGCGAGCAGCGTGGTGCGAGCCACGCCCAAGTAGGCGGCGGTACCGTGGCGGCCGCCAACCACCCACTTAGTTTCTTCCAATGCCTGCAAGATATGCTGCCGCACCGCGTCGTCGAGCGTCTTTCTATTCTGAGTAACGCCGGCTTTCTTACTCTGCAGCGGTCTTAGTGTCGCTTGAAAGGTGGATCCGCGGGTGACGATCACGCCATGTTCGATGAAGTTTTGTAACTGGCGCACGTTGCCAGGCCAATCATGGGCAAGCATCGCGTCCATAGTTTCTTGCGTGATATCTTCCACTATCTTGTTCATTTGTTCGGCATAGCGGATCATGAAGTGCTTGGCCAAAACCGGAATGTCCTCCTTGCGGTCGCGGAGGGGCGGCATCTGAATGGGGAAGACGCTCAGGCGATAGTATAGGTCGGCGCGAAACTGCTTCTCTTCGACCATCTGGAGGAGGTCGCGATTGGTTGCCGTGACCACGCGGACGTTGACGCGCGTGGTCCGATTGCTGCCCAAGCGCTCGAACTCCTGCTCCTGCAGAACACGGAGGAGTTTCACCTGGAGCTCGATGGCGATTTCGCCGATCTCGTCGAGAAATAGCGTGCCTCCGTCGGCGGCTTCGAAGCGGCCGATGCGCTGCGCCACGGCGCCGGTAAAAGCTCCGCGTTCGTAGCCAAACAGTTCGCTCTCCAGGAGAGTAGGCGGTATGGCAGCGCAATTCAACGTCACGAACGGGCCGTTGCGCCGCAAGCTCGACTTGTGGATAGCGCGCGCAATCAATTCCTTGCCGGTTCCGGTCTCGCCTTCGATCAGGACTGTGGAGTCCGTGGGCGCCACCAGTTCCACCTCCTCCAGCACCGAACGGAGAGCAGGGCTGTCCCCGATCATGCCGTGCGCGGCGCCTTCAAAGCCCGTAACTTTAGAGAAGTGAGGCCGTGCACCGGTCCGCTTTTCGACAATCGATATCGCCGCACTCGAGCATTCGCTGCCGTCGGTCAGTTCGAACGCTTTCAACACCATGTTCCCTCCAGTATGACGGTTATTCCCGATAAGTGGCTTGAGAATAACCTCTGGCATCATAGTAGACTTATGCCTGGGTGTAAGGAAATCCTCTTTTAGTAGGAGACGGCTAGTGATTCAGTAGTCAAAAGTCGGTTGTATAGAGATGATAAGTCAAAGGAGGCCTGTACCTTGGGTAGGCAAGGCATGCTTGAATGGAGCAATTGTTATGGAAATTACTGCCCGATAGCCGACTGAATGGCCTTAAACAGGGGTTCGCGGCGAACCGGCTTGGCCAAGAGGTCAATGGCGCCGCCCTGCAGGGCCTTCTGGCGCGAGGCATCGTCGGCGTGGGCTGTTATGAAGATGATGGGGATGTTCCGGTGCTCGGAATTCAGGCGGCTTTGCAGTTCGAAACCGCTCATGCCGGGTAAGTAGAGATCGAGAATGAGACACGAGGTATCGTGAACCCGCTCGGAAGCCAGAAACTCCTCGGCCGACCCGAAGGCATCTACGTTGAATTGCACCGACCTCATGAGACTCTTCAGAGCCTCGCGTATAGACGCATCGTCATCTACGATCGAGATGCGGCGAGTCGCGGTGTTTCCGACCGATCCATCCGCGGCGCTCTGCTCGACAAGCTTCATCCGTTTTCATGATAGGCCGCGCGAATCCCGCGAGTCCATCCTACCTTGGTAGGAGATCACGGCTTGGCTTTGACGGCGATTTTCAGCTTCTCCGACATGCGGACCAGGTCCGCCAGGGAGTCCGCTGCCATTTTCTGCATGACTCGGCCGCGATGGGTCTTCACGGTAAGCTCGCTTGTTCCCAACTCCCCACCGATCTGCTTGTTCAGGAGGCCCGAGACCACTAGAGCCAGAACTTCCTTTTCACGGGCCGTGAGCGTTTCGTAGCGCGAATGGAGCTCCGCCAATTGCAGGCGCTCGCTCCAGGCGGCGCGGTCGCGGGCAATGGCTTCCTGAATGGCGTCCAACAATTCCTGGCCGCGAAAAGGCTTGGTGAGGAACTCCACCGCCCCCGCTTTCATGGCGCGCACGCTCATGGGGACATCGGCGTGGCCGGTGATAAAGATGATGGGGATTTGCGCGTTGGCGTCGGCCAACTCGCGCTGGAATTCGAGGCCGCTCACGTCGGGCAAACGAACGTCGAGCACCAGGCAGGACGGCGCTTGGGGCCGTGGACTGGCCAGGAATTCACGTGTGGACCCGAAGGTTTCCACACGCAAACCGATGGACCCGATCAGCCGCTTGACGGCTTCACGGACGGAAGGATCGTCGTCCACCACAAATACAATTGGATCGGTTCCCGTCATGCGGCGTCACGATAGGCAGGCAGCGTGAATTGCATGGTGGCTCCCCAGTCCTGGTTGGCGGTTGCCCACAAGCGGCCGCCATGAGCCTCCACGACGGAATGACTGATCGACAGGCCCATGCCCATCCCTTTGCCTTTGGTGGTGAAGAAGGCGTCGAAAATGCGCCGCTGATTTTTCGGGTCGATGCCGATGCCTGCGTCCTGCACGGAAATCAACACCTCATCCTGCTTCCGCTTGTCGGATCGAACCACGAGCCGGCGTGGACGATCCGCCACGCTGCTCATGGCTTCGATACCGTTCAGCACCAGGTTCACCACAACCTGCTGCAATTGTACACGGTCACCCGGCGCAGCCACGGGGTCAGCCGCCAACTCGATTTGCAGCGCTACCTGGCCGCGGGACAGCTCGGCTTCCATAAGGCCGCAAGCCTCGCGAAGCAGTTCATTCACGTCCACTCGCGCCCGGTCCGGCGCGGTCTTGCTGAACATGGCTCGAATCTGACGAACCACGTCGCTGGCGCGCGTGCCTTCGCGAGCGATGGAGTCGACGGCGGCGCGCGCCTCCTCCAAGTTGGGAGGATCGCTGGAAAGCCAGATCGCGCAGGCATCGGCATTGGTGACCACAGCGGCCAGCGGTTGATTGACTTCGTGGGATATGGACGCCGCCAGCGCTCCCATGGCACTAATCCGCGTGACCCGCGCCAATTCGGCCTGCGCTTCATGGTAGGCCTCCTCCGCGCGTTTGCGTTCGGCAATCTCGGCGAGCAACTGCTGGTTGGACTGACGCAGTTCGGCGGTCCGCTCCTCGACTCTGAGCTGAAGGTCATCGCGGGCATGACGAAGCTCTCGCTCCGCACGCTGACGCCAGGAACTAAACCACCCGATGACCGCCGCGGAACCGGCAAATTCGACAAATAGCGGCAGCTCCTGCCGGCTCACTCCAAACGAATGAAGCGGCTGGAAGAAGTAGTACGCCACCGTCAAGGTTGCAAGGATCACGGCCAGGGCGCCCGACCATTTGCCCCCGTACCACGCGCTGGCCACTACCGCGATATAGAAGAAGATAAAACCGGCGGTAGACACGACGTTTTGCAGGAGGAACGTGAGCAGGCACGCGCCAGCCACCAGGGCGATGGCTAAGCCAATCGCAAAAAGGGCGGATGCGAGGCCACGCCTGATCGATCCAGGTTGCGGGTGGATTCGATCGCTCATTGGCGTTGCCCTCTACCAGCCGCAGCGACACTGAAGTTCGTAGAGAAGCGCATGAATTACTAGGATTGTATCGGCTCGGCGAATAGTGAACAAGCATCGATCCTGCTCTTTGCGCGCTTCACCACTGGCGTGACGCGCCGCGATCACGGAGTCGTCCGGTTTCGCCGCATCGGGCCTCGCGCGGTTTGCACAATTCTTAGATTTGTTGAATGCAATGGCACATCGCGATCTTTGGTGGAGCGGGCATTGTGGTTTGCGGATTGCCTTTTAGAGCAGCGCAGGCGGCTTCGTCCCGCGGGTCGTGAGATGCTGACGCTGATTACCTGCTACCCGTTCTACTTTGTGGGGGACGCGCCCAATCGGTTTATTGTTCACGCCGATTGCACGAACTGTCTTCCAGCCGGCGGGGGTTGAGGCGCACGAGGTATTTTGTTGCGCAGTCGAACGAAATGTGATCTCTTAGTTGCATGAAGTCCGCAAGATCTCTCCTGCCCATCTGCGCGTGTCTCACGATCGGCGCTTTCGCGGTTAGTCTGGTTGCGCAAAGCACCGTCGATACCAATGGCTGGACCGCTGCCCAAGATCATCAGAACATGATGGACCAGCTCGGAATCAAGGCTCTGCGGCCCGGGCCGAGCGGCACTGAGACGGCGCCAAACCATGCCAACTACGACGAGTCGTTGGCGAATCCCTATCCCAATCTGCCGGACGTGCTCACGCTCAAGGACGGTAAGAAGGTGACCAAGGCCGCAGTTTGGTGGAACCAACGCCGGCCGGAGATTGTGGAGGACTTCGACCGAGAGGTGCTGGGCCGCGTCCCGAAGAATGTGCCGAAGGTGACGTGGGAGGTGACCAAGACGGTCGAAGCGAAGGTGGGTGAGCATCCGGTGATCGGCAAGCAGCTTTTGGGGCACGTGGAGAATTCGTCCGACCCTGATATCAAAGTGGACATCCAGATGACTCTGGTGGTTCCCGCCGACGCCAAGGGCCCCGTGCCGGTGATGATGATGTTCGGCGGGCGCGGCATTCCCGAGATCGCGTTTCCGGCGCCGGTATTTCCGGGACGCGGCGGACCTGCGGGCGCGGGCCGCGGACCGATGGGACCACCGCCGGGCGCCGACCCACCGGCCACCGAACAACTCATCGCCGATGGCTGGGGCTTCGTGGGCATCAATCCCGGCAGCATTCAGGCCGACAACGGCGCGGGTCTCACCAAGGGCATCATCGGACTAGTGAACAAGGGCCAGCCGCGCAAGCCGGATGACTGGGGAGCCTTGCGCGCATGGGCGTGGGGCGCATCGCGCGGGCTGGACTATCTAGAAACCGAGAAGGCAGTGAACGCGAAGCAGGTGGGCATCGAGGGCGTTTCGCGCTACGGCAAAGCAGCGCTGGTAACGATGGCCTACGATACGCGGTTCGCGGTGGTGCTGATCGGATCCTCCGGCGAAGGCGGGGCCAAACTGCATCGCCGCAATTGGGGCGAGGCGGTGGAGAACCTGACGGGCTCGGGCGAG
The DNA here is from genome assembly GCA_963815475.1 of uncultured Solibacteraceae bacterium. Taxonomy (GTDB): domain Bacteria; phylum Acidobacteriota; class Terriglobia; order Bryobacterales; family Bryobacteraceae; genus Sulfopaludibacter. Next base: position 8,593,071 of record CAWFHD010000003.1, read on the forward strand.
TATCACTGGATGGCCGGTAACTTCCTGAAGTACGGAGCGTCCGAGGCATCGTTCGGCAGCAAGACGGCCGGCAGACCTTCCCGTGGATGCGCATGAACTGATCGCGCTGTGCGCGCCGCGCCTGACTTTCGTCAGTTACGGCGTGCCGGAAAAGGGCGACGCGAAGTGGCTGGATCACCAGGGCAGCTTCATGGCCGCGGTGGCAGCGGAGCCGGTGTTCCGCCTGCTGGGCGCGAAGGACCTGGGCGTCAAGGAGGACTATCACACCGCCAAAATGCCGGCGGTCAATGTCGGCATTCTGGATGGCCAACTCGCCTGGCGCCAGCATGACGGCGGACACACCGACGCTCCCAACTGGAAGTACTTCATCCCGTGGGCCGACAAATTCCTGCACCATACAGGATCGGCGCATATATGAGGTTAGTGCTGGCCGCAATGGCGATGGTCTCGCTGCTGCCGGCACAAACGGCGCCGGCCGACCAGGCGGCTCCGCGAACGGATCGGAATTCGCAAATCGCGCACGAGCAGCTACTGGCGAAGAGCAAGCAGGGCCGCATCGACGTCTATTTCGAAGGCGACTCCATCACACGCCGCTGGGGCGCGACGGATTATCCGCAGCTCCTGGAAAACTGGAAGCAAAACTTCTTCGGATGGAATGCGGCGGATTTCGGATGGGGCGCCGATCGTGTGGAGAACATCCTCTGGCGCCTGGAGAATGGCGAGCTGGACGGCATCAATCCGAAGGTGATCGTGCTGCTGGCCGGCACGAACAACGTGGGCGGCCACGTTCCACCGGAGGGTATCGAAGCGGCAGCAGCGAATGTGACGAACGGCCTTGCGGCCGTGGTGCGGGTGATGCAATCGAAGGCGCCCAATGCGGTGATCATCGTGACGGGAATCTTCCCGCGCAACGACAATATCGCGGTGATGCCGGAGATCGACCAGATCAACGCGAACCTGGCGAAGATGGCGGACGGCGGGAAGGTCCGGTATCTGAACATCAACGATAAGCTTGCCGATGGCGCGGGGAAGCTCTACGACGGCATGATGAACGATCGCGATAAGCTGCATCCGCAGCTCAAGGGCTATCAGGTTTGGGCGGACGCACTCAAGCCGATACTGACGGAACTGCTAGGTCCGCCCGCGAGCGAAGATCATGCGCCGCCGCCAACCGGCGATCCGTCGGCCGCGGCGCACAAGTGATGGGCGAAGGTGTGCGGCTCCGGCCACTGGTGTACACCGCTCTGGTTTCTGTTTTGTCTGCGCTTCCCGCCTTCTCGCAGGTGAAACAAATTCCGCATTTAGAACGGCGCGGCGACGCGACGCAGTTGATTGTGGATGGCAAACCCTTCCTCGCGCTCGCGGGTGAGGTGTTCAACAATTCCGCCGCGACGCTCGAATACATGAAGCCGATTTGGCCCAGGCTGGCGGCGATGCATCTGAACACCGTCCTGCTTCCCATTTCCTGGGCGCAACTGGAACCGGCTGAGGAACGGTTCGACTTCAGGCTGCTGGATGGTCTGATTCGCGGGGCGCGGTCGCATAACCTTCGACTGGTTTTCCTTTGGTTCGGCAGTTGGAAAAACACGTGGTCGAGCTACACCCCCGATTGGGTGAAGCGCGACTACGAACGGTTCTCGCGGGTGCATCTGCGGGACGGGTCGGCAACGGAGCGTCTTTCGCCTTTTTGCGATGCTAACCGGATTGCGGACGCGCGCGCGTTTGCCGCGCTGATGCGGCGCATCAAAGAAGTGGACTCGGAAACGCACACGGTCATCATGGTCCAGGTGGAAAACGAAGTTGGCGTGATACCGGACGCGCGCGACCATTCGGCAATCGCCAACACCGCTTACGGACAGGCTGTCCCCTCTGAACTCATGGAGTATCTGCGGCAGCACAAGGATTCTCTGAACCCGCAGTTTCGCGCCAGGTGGCAAGCCGCGGGATTCAAAACGTCAGGCAATTGGGAGACGGTGTTCGGACCCGGCCTGGAGACCGACGATCTGTTCATGGCGTGGCACTATGCACGGTATATCGGCAAGGTGACCGAGGCCGGCAAGGGGGAGTACAACCTGCCCATGTTTGCCAATGCCGCGCTGATTCGGCCGAATTATGCGCCGGGGCAGTACAACAGCGGCGGTCCCCTGCCCCACTCGTTCGATGTGTGGCGGGCCGGCGGACCGCAACTCGACTTTCTGGCGCCGGACATTTACTTCGAGTTCAAGAAGTGGACCGCGGAGTACGACCAGCCCGGCAATCCGTTGCTGGTGCCTGAAGCCACCGGCGACTTCCAGGGCGCCGCGAACGTTTTCTACGCCGTGGGACACCACAAGGCATTGGGATTCTCGCCGTTTGCTATCGATGGGACGCAAAACCCCGAGGCCAGTAAGGAACTCGCTCGCAGCTATGAACTCTTGTCGCAGCTTGCGCCGCAGATTCTGGAAGGCCAGACGAAGGGCCGTGTAGAGGGCGTGGTGCTGGAGGATTTGACGCCATCGCAGAAGATCCGCCTGGGAGATTACACGCTGAACGTCGCTCCCGGCGGACCACGGCGGATCTTCCCGGGCGAGCCAGTTACGCCCGAAGGGCCTCGTGGACCGGCGCCGCACGGTATCTTCGTCGCCGCGGCTAAGGACGAATTCTACATGGCAGGAAGCGGCTTGACGATTACGTTTTCCGCGCACACGGCGGGGCCGCCGATGGTTGGGCTCGCGACCGTGGAAGAAGGACAATTCGTGGATGGCCGATGGATCGGCGGACGCATGTTGGCGGGCGACGATACGGGTCAGGGTAACAGCGTCTCACTGCGCGGCGGCGTCCTGCGGGTCACGGTATATCGATATCGGTGAGGTGCGCCGGTGGCAAAGACCACCGGCTCCACTACATCTCTCGCAGGACCGTCGTCAGGGCCACTCGCGTTGCGCGGCGCGCCGGCGAGTAGCAGGCCAGCGCGGCCACTGCTAACAGGAGCAGTCCGACCGCTGCGAACACCTCGGCGTCCAGCGGCTGCACAGAGAACAGCATCGACTTCAGATACCGCGTGAGCACGCTGGCCAGAACCGTGCCCAACACGATCCCCACTGCTGCCGTGCGCAATCCCTGGCCCAGCACCAGTGCCAGAATCGTGCCGCGCCCCGCTCCCAGAGCCTGCCGGATGGCCAGTTCTTGTGCCCGCTGCGCCACCGCGAACGAGAGCACTCCGTAGATCCCGATGGCGGACAGAACCAGCGCCACGGCTCCAAACAGAGCGAGTAGCGTCATCGGTGTCCGCCGCCCATTTAGCGTCTGCCCAATCCACTGGTCCATGGTCCGCACATCCGCGAGGGCCTGGCCCGAATCGATAGTCCGCATCACCGACCGTACGGCGCCCGCCAGTCCCTCAGACTGGATCGCCGACTTCACTGCCAACGCCATGCCGGCCTCGGGAACTTGCTCGGCGCTCAAGTAGATGTGGCCTTCTGGAACCGGTTTGGACAAGTCCGAGTCGTGGATGGTCCCTACCACGCCTACGATCGTGTAATTTCGCGGACTGCCAAAGTTCAACTGCCGCCCTACCGCGCCACTATTGGGAAACTGCCGCTTCGCCAGAAACTGGTCCACAATCGCCACCCGAGGACTGTCCGCCTTCACGCCCGAATCGAAGAACTGGCCCTCCAGAAGCGGAATTCCCATCGCCTGGAAATAGTCGCCGCCCACCATATCCTGTCGCGCGTGCGGCGGCTGCTCGCCCGGCCCCAACGGACGGCCAGTCACGGTGAAGCTGCCCGAGCCCGGATTGCCGCCGAACGGGATGGCAGACGTCAAACCTGCCGCACTCACTCCCGGAATCTGGCGCGTCCCCTCCATCAGCCGGCGCCAGAACTCCCGCCGCGATGCAGACGTGCCATATCGGTTCCGCGGCAGAGAGATCTGCGCCGTCAATACACGGCCTGCAGAGAAGCCGGGGTCCACTCGCGTCAGCCGCGTGAAACCCTTCAGCAGTAAGCCCGCGGCCACCAGTAGAATTACCGCCAGCGCCGTTTCCGTCACTACCAGCAACCGGCGCAGGGCGCCTGTGCGCATCCCCGACGACCCGCGAGAGGAGTCCCGCTTCAGCGCCTCCGCCAGGTTGGCGCGCGTCATCGCCAGAGCCGGCGCCATTCCGAAAACCATGGCGCTCAAGGCGGCGACCGCCACCGTGAATGCCAGCACCGCCGGATGAATCACGGCTGGAGGCGTCTCAGGCAACTGTTCCGCCAGCATTGCGAACAGCCCGCGCACTCCCATGGCGGCAAGCGCCACACCGCCCGCCGCGCCCAACAACGAAAGCGCGGCGCCTTCCACCAGAAGCTGTCGCGTGAGACGCGCGCCACCCGCGCCCAGAGCGGCTCGGACCGCCAGTTCGTGCTGCCTTCCGCTGGCGCGCATGAGCAGCAGGTTCGCGACATTGGCGCAGGAAATCAGCAGCAGCACCACCACGCCGGCCTGCAGCAGGTAAAGCCACGTCCTTGTGTCCCCCGCCTCCTGCTCTTGCATGCCGATGGCGATGCCCGTGAATCCGCTGTTCCGCATGAACTCGGCGCGGTCCGGAACCTGCACCATCAAGCGTTGCACGATGGTCGTCATCTGCGCGGTGAGTTGTCCGATGGTGGCGCCCGGCCGCAGACGCGCGATCATTTGGCTGAACTCGTTGCCGCGCTCCTGGCTGGACCTCTGCGCGCCGGTAAACGAAAACGGCACCAGCAGCGAGACGTGCCGCGCCGGAAGTTCGAAATCGCGAGGCAGCACGCCCGTCACCAGGTAAGTTTCACCGTCGATGCGCAGGCCGCGCCCCACCACTCCGGGGTCGGCCGCGAAGTGCGAGGTCCATAGCCCATGGGTGAGAATCACGAAGCGATCGGCGCCGATGCGCGCATCGTCTTCGCGGAATGGGCGGCCGAGCACGGGGTTGCGCCTCAGAGTCGTGAAGAACGAAGGCGTCACCGCCAGTCCCACCAGTTGCTCCGGCTGTGCGCCGTCGGTGAGCGTTATGGCCCGGGGGGTAAACAGCGTGGCGTCCTCGATCGATGGCGCCTCCGACCGCCGATCGAGGTAGTCGGGAATCGACACGTTGGAGGGCTCGCCTCCGCCCTTGGGATAGGAGTTCCAAACGAAGACGAGCCGCCCGGCATCCGGAAATGCGGACGGGCGCAGCAATACGTGATAGACCAGACTGAAAATGGCCGTATTGGCGCCGATCCCGAGGGTCAGCGTCAATACGGCCATCAGCGTAAACACCGGCTGTCGCTTCAATGTGCGAAAGGCGTAAGAGAAGTCGGTCATGGCAACCTCGGAGTAGGGACGGACCCCAGACCCAAAGGTACCGTATCAAGCAGCGTTACCGTGGATTTTGCCGATGCGTCACTTACCGCTTGACGGAAATGAACATCGTCTGCCCTCCCTGTGTACCGCCCAGAGTGAAATTCAACGGCGTCAAATCGCCATCCGACACGTTCGGCACCGCCACATTGAATTGATACAGGCCGACAAATCCCGGAGACAATCCAGCGTAGGAAACCGACGCCGCAGACCCGGCAAATGAGATCGTGAGCGGGAGAGCCAGTTGGTTCTGCGCTCCCACGATCTGTCCCGCATCGATGGATGGCGTCACGCTTCCAAAACCGATTCCGTACAGTAGAATCGTTTCGCCCGGTTGCGCCTGCCGCGACGCAACGCCCGCGATGGCGTCCACAGGGAGCACGAAGGCGCCGTCCGAATGCAGCGCCGCCACGTACTGCTTCCCGCCGATGATGAAAGACGACGGCGCAAGGATCCCCGGCTGAGTTGCATTCACCGCGATGGGATACGCCGCGCTGACACCGTTATTCGTCTGTACGGTAATCGACTGTGGCCCCGCCGCGATGTTCGAGGGTATCTGCGCGTTCACCTGACCGCTGGATATGAAGCGGATGAATGCCTGCTGCCCGGCGATTTTTACGACCGTGCCATCCAGCGTATTCGGCGCCGTTGTCCCGGCAAAATCCGAACCGGCCCATTCGCGCGACCCGCCCGCGAGATTCGACCCGTAAATCTCCACCCAGGTTCCGGGCGCAATCGAGGTGAAGCCGCCGAACGCCGAGGCACTCACTACTCCTCCCGCCTGGATCGACGGCGCGAGCCCGCCAGCCCCCGGCGCCGTCAGCACCAACGACAAACTGTCCGCCAGGCCATCATCGTCCAAACCGGCCGCCCGCGCCGCGGACATCGTGATTCGAACGGCGCGTGTGCCGGCCGGAACCGCGCCCGTCTGCGATTTCTGCAACAACTTGCTGGCGTTGGCGCGCTCTGCCGCCTTCACCGGCCCCAATGTGGCGCTTCCCAGAACTGTGCCGGCCCAATTCACGAACTGCGCCGTCACCGTCATGTTGTCGTCCTGGTCGGCGTACCCTCCCACCCACCCGGAGAATGCGAAGGACACCTTCCCTACGTCAATCTGCGCGGCGGCGGCGGCCACATCGATGTCCTGATATGCGGTGGCGGACGCGCTGCTCCCGCCGCCATAGAAATACCAACTGCCGCGATCGGCGGGTCCGGCATCCGTCGCTTTCAAGTCCGAGTCGGGCGAGTACGTGTCCAGCGTGAAGGTTCCACTTCGAACCCATGCCGGAAGATCCACAATCCCGGTCTCCAGCACACTCGTCAGCGGAAATGGGAGCTGCGTGCCGTTGGGCAATTCCGCATTCCCATTGGAAATCAGGTTAGAACCGTAAAACCCTGAGGGCACTGTCGAATCGTCCACCAAAGTGAAAGAGATGTTATCGGCGCACCCGTCGTTATTGACCCCGCTGCTGCGCAGCAAATCCACCTCCACCGTCACGGACCTGGCGCGGCCGGCACCTGGCCGAGGTCGCGGCGGAAAAAGATCCCCGTGTCCGTGGGCCGTTCGGCCGCCGTCAGCGGCCCCAATGTTACGCTACCCAGCGCGTTGCCGGGCGCGCCCGCAAAGGTAAACGTGACGGAAGAGTTGTCCAGCGATTCGCCGCCTATGTACGCGGAGGCATCGAGCGAAACCTTCCCGGCGTCGATGGACGCCGCAGCGGCTGACAGGTCGATCTTCTGCGTCAACACCGCTTTCACGGTATTGGTTCCGGCGAAGTACGCCAGTCCGCGACTGGTCGGCCCGGGATTGTCTGCCCGGAGTCGATTGTTCGCCGAATACAGCACGACGTTGGGACCGCCGCTAGCCGTCCACCCCGGAATCGAAGCCGGCAGCGTATTGCCGCCACTGGTGGCGGGTCCAGATTCGGCGTCGCCGTTCACTACCAGATTTTTCCCGAATATGGATTGCGCCTGTCCCTCCACGCACCCGAGCGCGGCCAATACGACCGGCAGAATCAGTCCCTTGAGTCTATGAATCACGTCATCCTCCAGACAGTAACGCAACGAAAAGAGGAGGAACGGCTCACAAAAAGTTTGGGAACTAAACGACGGCCGCCTCAAGCCGGCAGGTTGGGCAAGCATCTGAAACAAACTTTATATTTCCGGGCTGGCGGAAGCGCCTGCCCCACCTGAGCTTATTGAAGAGAAATGACGGCGCCTTTGGGAGTCTGCACTCCCGTGACTGTGGCCTGGAGCGCAACATCGCCGGTTCCCAAACCGGACGGGACGGTCAGGTTCAGTTGATAGAGTCCGGCGCCGGACAGGCCGGCGAACCCTGGCGTGACGCCCATGCCGTTAATGCGCATCGTGACAGGATTGGTGGTTGACGCCGCTCCGTTATAGGCTTGGCCTATTGGAACCGACGGATTGGTTGGGCCGAACCCCGTGCCGAAAAGTTCGATGGTGTCCCCCGCCTTCGCCGCGACCGTTGCGTAGCCGAGCGACGTTCCCGTGGGACCCAGGATATCGTACGTGCCACCGCCGTAGGCGCCCTTTCCGTTCGATCGGAGAATGATGCCGGCGACGTGTTTGCCGTCCAGCAGGAAGAACTCAGGGCCAACCGGGGCCAACGTTACCGTGGATTTTGCCGTGCCCGCCGCAGTAGTCACCACAACAGGCACGACACCGGAGGTGGAGTCGCCGGGCGACTGCAGATTGATCTGGCCCGGGCTGGCGTAAGAAAGAAATGCAGGCCTGCCGTTGATGGTCACGCTCGCGCCGCCTAGCGACGTTGGGAAGTTTCCGGTCCAAGTTGCGGTGGTGGCGGCCAGGTTGGATCCGAAAATCGACACCCATTCGCCAGGTTGAATTGTGGCGGGCGCGATTCCGCCGGACGTGATCGCGGGGAGCAGTGGCGGGTCCACCCCGGCATACGGAGTGTAAGTCAGGTTGATTTGGCCGCCGTTCATGGCGATCTTTCCGAGCGATGCAGCATTGGCGCTCGAGAGAGCCGTCTGGGTTCCATTCGCCAGTGTGAACATCACGTTGCTCAGGTCGATGTTCATGACGCCAGTCAAGGTGTAAGCAGTTGGAAAAGTCTGCGAGCCGTCCGTGAAGCCGGCCGGAAGAGTTTGGAATCCGATCGAATTTTGGCCCAGGGATGCCGGTGTCGAGAGGTTTTCGATGTAGAGATTCAGCAAACTCGACTGCGTTAAGTCGACAGTGTTGCAGCTGTCGTCTCGGGGTTGATTCGGATCGGTGCATTCCGGAAAGAGAATCTTCAGGCTGAACAGCGTTTGCGGAGCGTCCTCGACGAAGATGTTTCGGTAGAGCGAGGGCGCGACGGAGCCGAACGTAGTGCCGGGGACCATCAGCGACGCGATGACCGCATCATTCTGGCCGTTTAAGTTTGTGGCGGTCCAAGTGGGAGTGGTGGGACTGGTCCAATCCGTCTTCACTACGTAAAGACCGTCGATCAGGGAATAGTCGCCCGGCGAATTGTCACCCCAACCCAGGTTCACCACACCGCCGTTGTAATTCTGCCAAACCGTGGCGTTGGTGACGGTGATGAACGATCCCCACATCATCAGGGAATCGTCACCGGCGCGAATAAACAAATTGGACACGGTGGTGTTGTCTCCGATTCTGAATCCGCCATTGAGGCCGTTCCAGCCGATGCTATTCACGTTGTTCACGGAACTGTTGACCAGAAGGTCGGCCACAGCGTGATTGTGATCGGTGATCACAATTCCATCCAGGGCGAATCGGTCGGCGGTCGAGTTCTTTGGAGGGTCCACCAATGAAATGGCTTCGTAGCCCTGATCCGCATACCCACTGCTGTCGCCGCAACTTCGCAGATCGTATTCGAACCGGCTCACGTCCAGGACACCCGGGCCGTAAATTCGCCTCAGGCTACCGTTGCCGCCTTGTATGAAGCGCAGCTTCCCCTGCAGCCATGTTCCTGGGCCAAGAAAGACGTTATTGATATTGGCAGGCACCACGAATGCCTGTGCGCCGCTGGACGCAACGGCCACCGTTCCTTCGAAATCCAGCGTGTCGAAGGCGGTGAGATCGGCCGAGAGATCGGAACTGGTCGCGATGACCTTGACGTTGCTGCCGGTGGGTTTCGCGTACGGCGGGTTGAGAAAGAAGACCAGGCTCTGGATGATCCCGCTCTGCTGCGCGCCGCCATCCCACCACAGAAGAAACTGATCTCCAGCGAAATTCGCCGCGGTGGTTGTGGAGAGTTGAACGAGGTTGCCGCTGGCCGAATCGACATGGATGGCTTTCGCCTGGGGCCTGACCGACACGTGATTGGCGGCTGGAAAGGCGGAACTCCATAGCTTGGTCACCCGCAGTGCCACGGCCGTGCCTGGGCCGGCGGGAATGCTCACGAACGACATCGAGGTATCGGTAACATAACCTGAGGAACTGCGGTTTGGCGATGCGTAGGTCCCGCCGTAATAGCTGATGTAGACCTGCGCATTCGTCCAAGTCCCACTGTTGCCTAACTGATATTGGACGGCGTACCGGTCGGAAGTCATGGGATAGGTGAGCGGCGTCTTCGGATAGGTCGCATCCTTGTCAGTCACCGCGCACGCCGGAGTAGGAGTGATGAGTTGGGCGCTCCACACCGACGCGGGGACCGCGAGCAGCAGCGGCACAATCAGATACTGTCGCTTCATTACAACCGCCTGTCTCCCCTACCCCAAGGTTGTAAAGGGATTCTACCAGAAGCCAATGCCACGGCCTGTGTCTTCGGCGAAGGGCCGGAGGCAAGACCACCGCCTCCACTAATGCGTGCTTCGCCGCCCGCGAAGCTAGTCTTGACGCAGCGCTCTGACCGGATCGACGCGGCCGGCGCGGAGGGCAGGAACGAAGCCGGCGACTAGCGCGGATGCAACCAGCAGCGGAATCATAATGGCAAACGTAGTGGCGTGAACCGGCTGCATTCCCTGCACCAGGCGCGGCAATACGCGCCCCGCCGCGAGCGCCGCGAGGATTCCCACGCCTAGACCGACAACCACCATCTGCAGGCACTGCCGCAGCACCATCCCGACGACATCGCGAACGGTAGCTCCCAGCGCCATGCGCACTCCGAACTCCGGCACGCGCTGTCCGGTCAAGTACGCCAGCACGCCGTAAATACCGACCGAGGCGAGAATCAGGGCGATGGCGCCGAAGATGCCAAATAGCGACAAGAGAAAGCGCTGCCGGGCGAGCGACGCGCTGGCAAGCTGTTCCATGGTCCGAGGTTCGTAGAGGGCCTGATGGCCAGCCGCCCCGCGCAGTTGGAGCCGCAATGGCTCGACCACGTTGAGGGGCGATGTTCTCGTGCGCACGGTAATCGACATGACCGACGAAAAGAAGTGCAACAACGGAGCGGGCACCTGAGAAAGGGGTGTGTACATCTGATCGTGCACGCGCGATTGATCGTCGCCGGCCAGGCCCCAGTGCCGAACGTGGCCAACCACTCCAACGATCTGAATTGGAGTAGTCCCCGTAGACGCAGTCCAGAGATACCGGCCGACTGCGCTCTGCGCTCCGAAGGCGTGCCGCGCCAGATTTTCATCGACCACCACCACCGGTTGGCTGTTTTCGCGGTCGTAGTCATTGAAGAAGCGCCCCTCGCGCAGCGGAATGCCCATCACTTTCAGATAGTCGGGCGTTACGCTCGAAGCCAGCGCGAGCGGCTCGTGGTTCGATGGCAGCGGAGTGGCAGTGGTGCGGTATGGTCCCGAATCCTCCCCTTCGCGCATCGGGACGATATCGCTGAGCGCGGCGAACTCGACGTCCGGCAAACGGCGGGCGCGAGTGAGCGCGTCCTGCCAGGCAGAAAGGATCTGCGCAGGATCCACCGATGCGCCCGGGGAAAGCGCCAGACGCGCGGTCAGCACGTGCCGCACATTCAGACCGGGATCGAGGGAGGATAGCGTGAGCAGTGTGCTTCCCAACATCCCGGCGCAAACCAGCAACACAAACGCCAGTGCGATCTCAGAGCTGACCAGCGCGCTGTGCAGGCGGCGTGAACCTCCCGCGATGGTCCGCCCTCCAGCGCGAAGCGCCTGCTCCACAGTGTGCAATGGAACGCGCAGCGCGGGGACCATCCCGAAGAAGAGGCCGCTCAGGAACGAAACGCCGATCGCAAAGGAGAGCACAGTCCAGTCGAGGTGAATCTCCTCCGCGCGCGGCAGGCTGCCAGGCCAGAAGGCAACGAACGGGCGAAGGCTGACGGTCGCCAGGAGGATGCCCAGAAGACCTCCGCCAATGCCTAGCAGGGCGCTCTCGGTGAGGCATTGACGCATCAAGCGGCCCCGTCCCGCGCCGAGCGCGACCCGCATCGCCAGTTCGCGTTCGCGTGAAATCGCGCGCGTCAGGAACAGGCTGGCGATGTTCACACAGGCGATGAGCAGCACCAGGCCGACGGCGGACAGGAGGAGCCACAGGGTGGCCCGAACGTCGCCCACCAACTCCTGCTGCAGCGGGTGCACCCGCATGGTGATCCCTTTGTTCGATTTCGGATTCGCCTCTGTCAAATGCTTTGCGATCAGGGTGAGTTCGGATTGCGCCTGAGCCAAGGTTACGCCTGGGCGGAGACGCGCGATGACGTGAATGAAACGCGCGCTACGATTCTGCATCCGCGGGTCCGTGCTTTGGCCAATCGGTGTGAATAGGTCCGCGTCCCCAGTCAATCGAAAACCTGGCGGCGCGATGCCGACTACGGTATAAGGCTTGCCCTCGAATACGATCGTTCTGCCGATAGCGGACGGATCTGCCGCAAAACGGTGCTGCCACAATGCGTAACTGACGATGGCGATGGGCGCGGCCGCCTGGCAGGTCTTCATCCGGCTGAAAACCGCGCCCGTGCAGGGGCTGCACTCCCAGGGTAGTGAACAGGTCGGCCGAGATCTGACGACCTTCGACGTGCTCCGCTTCCCCAGGTTCGGAGATGCTGCCGCCGCCGTCGGTCCACGCAGCGATTGCGAGCGACCGGCTTGTGCGGCGGACATCCTCGAGATCGGGGTTGGAGAATCCCCAGAAGTCGCCAAACTGCTCCAGCATTCCGTGGACGGTGACCAGCCGGTCCGATTCCGGAAACGAGAGCGGCCGGAGCAGAACGCTATTCACAACGGCGAACATGACGGTGGTGGCGCCAATGCCCAGGGCCAAGATCATCACTGTGATGGCCGCGAAGCCTGGCTTTTGCCGGAAGGCGCGGAGCGCATGGCGGGTGTCGCGCGCCGCGTCCTCCAACCAGCGAGTGCCCCGGGCATCCCGGCACTTCTCCTTCACTTGCTCGGGGCCGCCGAGAGCGAGCCGGGCCTGTCGTTGCGCCTGACCGGGCTTGTAGCCGCGGGAAACCAGGTCGCTGGCGTGTTGGTCCAGGTGAAAGCGGAGTTCCTTCTCAAGCTGGTCTTCCATCTGGTTGCGGCGGAACAGGCGAGACCACCAGCTCATTGTGCGCCTCCCTCTGCCATCGCCAGGATGAGTCCAACGGCCTCGATTAAGCGCTGCCAGCTTGCGACCTCGGCGTCGAGCTGCTTGCGGCCTTTTCGCGTCAGGCGGTAGAACTTTGCTTCACGGCCGGTCTCCGTCTTTTTCCAATCCGCGGAGAGCAGGCCTCGATTCTCCAGCCGGTGCAGCGCGGGATAGAGCGAACCTTCGGGAACCTGGACCACGCCGCGCGACACTTGTTCGAGACGCTGCGAGATGGCGTAGCCGTGGAGGGCGGAGGCAGCAACTGCTTTCAGTATCAGCAGGTCCAGCGTCCCTTGAGGAAGGTCTGACTTCGGCGGCGTCATGAATACCTCGTACTTCTATGGGTATTGTAAGGCAGGCACGCATAGAAGTACAAGGTATTACGAAACAGCGGCCGTTGCGAGTTGGCCCTCGATGGTTGTGCTCTGTACCAGCCATCGAACGTACCAATGCCACGCCCAGGGAATCGTCATCAACGGAATGCTAAGCAGGACTGCGGCCGCGGTTCGCCAGAGGATCTGGCCTCCGGTGCTGTGGAACCGCAGGGAAGCGTCCTTGGCAAGGGTGCTGCGCGCCATCCAGCGATACATAGCTGCCATAACCCAGGCCCAGCCGATGATCGAGAGGACGGAAATCCCGAGCAGAACCTCCCAGCCCAACAGTTCCCAGTAGGTGCCGACGAATGAGAAGCGGTTTCCGCCACTCAACTCGACGTGCCCGGCAAACCAGCGCAGGATGTTGAGGGTGGCCCAGAGTCCAAGAAAGTACAAGGCTGCGGCCAACAGGGCGGCCTCCGGATCATCAATCTTCCATTGCCGGCCGGCCAGCACCCACAACACCCACCAGCCCAACATTTCTCCGCCCCGGCCTGAGAAATCGGAAGTAGCTCCGTCGCTGAATCGCAAGTTTCGGATGAAGGAGCGGCAGGCCGCGGCGAATATCCAGGCGCCAGCGATGCTCAGAATAAGCCAGAGCGTCCATACCAAAATCAGCCCGGGAGAAGACGTGTGCAACAGCCATGGAGGAGAGACGTTGATGCTCAGGATGCGAAGATTTACCGGCCGGCGGTAGTGAGATCTTGACGCCCACCAAGGCAATCAGAAGCATCCAGACCAGCACTTGCAGCGGGTGGCCCGAGAAGTCCAAACGGACTACGGGAGGCCGGGGACTGATGGGAGATCCGCAACGGGAGCAGGACCACGAATCCTCTCCGAGGACTGTGGCGCAATTGGGGCATCGCACCGCGTCGATTACCATACCACCATTGCACGTGGCGCGAACGAAAGTTGAGACGAGACGGTCTTTGCGGAACAGTGAGCGGTGAGTCTAGGCGGTGGCGCGCAGGAATTCAGTTTCGGGTTGACGGCGGGAATTGGACCGCTGGTTCTGATCGATAGCGCAGGTGTTCTGTTTGTGTGCGGCCAAGGCAGCCGCGCGTTCTTCGCGGCGCTGTTCGATATCGGCCCGCACCGCTTCCAGCATCGCGGTGACGCTGTCGTTGAGAATCGATTTGAGATCGGCTCGGTGGCTGTGGCTCATCCTTTCGGAGATGCTCCCCCCGATTCGATTCAACCTGCCGCCCTGCTCCCCACCCGCGATTTGAATTTCGTATTGCATGTGTCCATTATGCGAAGACTGCCGCGAACATGCGAGTACTGAAGGGTTTAGCGGGGTACCGGAAGAGCTAAAACCTCGGACTGAGGGGTAATGTGGGGGTGGTTAGTAATGGATAACAACAGGATTCACGACTTGTGCCGAATCGGTGGCGTCGCAGAAGAATTCGTCCGAACCAGACTATCGATGCCAGCGGTCGGCGCGACGCCGTACGGCCATACTTTCCTTGAGAACGGTCCTGGCGCGTTCCTGAGCCTGGCGGTAAGAAGGGGCGGAGCCGTGGTCGCCGTGATCCGTCGACCAGTAATACTCATTGTGGCGATCCGCTTCGTATACGGTGTACTGCGCCTGGTTTCCTGCCGGATCGATGAATGTAAAGGCCTGGCTCAACTTCGTCTCCTTCTATGCATGTCCCTGTCGGGCGGTCCTCAGCCAATATAGCGAAGATGCAAGCAATTCGGCAGCAGGCGAGGTACCAGAGAATCTATACGTGGTCTCATCGTCAGGAACTATTGACTAACTAAACGACTGGTCACTGAAAGTCGCCTGAATCGCGTCGCGGTCTTGGTGGGGCAGGCCTTTTGGCCTGCCAAGAGAAGAACATATTCCACTTGGCAGGCGGTTTCGCCTGCCCCACCAATGCCGACAGCCGTCAGACATATGAGCAGCAAAGGTGAAACCTGCTGCAAACCTCTTCGCCTGAAAGAGAAAGAGCGCCCGCACGGTTGCGGACGCTCTTTGTTGCATGACTAACTGGCCATTAGTAGCGTTTGCGGCCGAATCCACCACCGCCGCCGCCGCCCGAGCGTTCGGTCTTGGGGCGAGCTTCATTGACGCTGAGCGCCCGGCCGTCCAGTTCCACACCGTTGAGCGAGGAGATCGCCTTGTCGCCCTCGGCGTCATTGCTCATTTCGACGAAACCAAATCCGCGTGGCTGGCCCGTATCGCGATCAGTGACGATGTTAACGCGCCCAACGGTGCCGTGAGTTTCAAACAGGGAGCGCACGGAATCTTCCGTGGCTCCAAAACTGAGATTGCCAACGTAAATATTTTTCATGTTCTACAGTCCTCTTCTGATTTGAAGATGGCTAATTGGGAGGGGGACTAATTTAGCAGAAACTGCTAGAAAGGTCAGCCTTAAATCGGCGAAAGCATCAAATCCACCGTTAAGTCTATCATGAATTGGCCTGTGCTATACTAAAGACTACCCGCCACAGATTTACCCCGACGCTGAAAAAGCTCGGCGCCTCTCAACCTAAAGGAAGAATAGGTGTATTTATGCTCTACGACAGCACCAAAGTTTTGTTACGCGACATTCTGCTGTCCTTGCAGACTACGGGCAGGATTGGCTGGGACGACCAAGTGGAACGAGCCAGAGAATGTTCCTACGAGATGCACCAGATGGCCCGTCCCCTCTACCATGGCTACCGCGCCGATCCCCTGAAGAAAGTTCCCGTACTCACCCCGGTGTACCAACGCGCAGCCCGGGCCATACCGCACGTCAAATTGATGGTGCGGGCAATCGGACGAAAAGACCAGATCGCAGCGGTGGAAAGCGGCAAAGCCGCTCTCGCCGAAATGTAAACTCTTGACGGGCGCTTTATGCCCGGATGCAGCAACTTTGACAAGGTGGCGACGATGACAAGACTCAGGGTGAAACAGGCGTTCAACGCGAAGCTGGTGACCGGACGCAGGCGCGAGAAGTTCGACGCTGGAGAATTGCTGATGTTGGTGGATGGTCCGGAAGCGCCCGCGCAGTCGAGATTTGTCCGGATCAACGGTCTGAGACCCGGCGGCGGCTTGGAGTGCCAGTACATCCTGGAATCGGATGAATTCCAGGAAAAGACCGAAGTGGCCCGGCAAACCCACTAAGGGAGATCCGGCGCTTTCCTGATGTGGAGGGGTGAGATTCCCGGGATTCGTCCTTGAATCCGCGGTGGATCTTATGCAATGATATGGATGTAGTTTGACAGGTCCGCTAATTTAGGCTTCTCGTATAGTCCTGCACAACCGTCTATCCTGCCCTCAATTCGCTGCTCTGCAAATTCCAGAAAGAAGATTAAGTGAAGAATATTTTCGTAGGAAATCTCAGCTTCGGCGCCACCGAAGACGCGCTTCGTTCGATGTTTGAAGCGTATGGTCAGGTGGACCGCGTAAACCTAGTGACCGACCGTGAAACTGGGCGGGCCCGCGGCTTCGCCTTCGTGGAGATGAGCAACGATGCCGATGCCCAAAAGGCAATTGCGGCTCTCAATGGCCGCGAACTCGATGGCCGGGCACTCAACATCAACGAAGCTCGCCCGAAGGAAGACCGTGGAGGTGGCGGCGGTGGATACCGCGGCGGCGGTGGCGGCGGCGGAAGACAGAAGCGCTGGTAAGGATTTCCAATTCAGTCAGGGGGCGCAATAGCGCCCCCTTCTGTTATCCAAGGTGAACACTACCGTGAAGCCTCCCGTCAATCGCGAAGGAATCAACTGGATTTCAGTAGTCCTGTTCAGCGTGCTCCATATAGGAGCCGTGATCGCCCCGTTTTACTTCACCTGGCCGGCCTTTTTTGCGGCACTCGGGCTCTATTGGATTTCGCTCAGCCTGGGCATCGGCATGGGATACCACCGCCTGCTGACGCATGGCTCCTTCAAGGCCCCCAAAGCAGTGGAATACTTTCTGACGCTGTGCGGCACCCTGGCACTCGAAGGCGGCCCCATATCGTGGGTTGCCACACATCGCATTCATCATCAGTTTTCCGATAAAGATGGCGATCCGCACACGCCCCTCGATGGGAAGTGGTGGTCGCACATCATCTGGACGCTGGTGGGCGATTCCACTCACAGCCAGACTGACGAGTGCGCCCGTTACGCGCCGGACCTTTGTAAGGACCGTTTCCTGGTCTTCATTTCGAAATATAACTACGTCCCCGTCATTTTACTCGCCGTATTACTGCTGGTGTTGGGTGGTTTGCCGTTTCTGCTCTGGGGCGTTTTCCTGCGCCTCACCTTGGGCCTGCACGCTACCTGGATGGTCAATTCCCTGACCCATTTCTGGGGACAGCGGCGCTTCGCCACACGCGACAATTCACGCAACAACTGGCTGGTGGCGCTCTTGAGCTTCGGCGAAGGCTGGCACAACAACCATCACGCGCATCCCACATCGGCCCGCCATGGCCTGGCCTGGTATGAGATCGACATGAGTTGGATGGCGATCCGCTGCCTGCAGTTCCTGCGCCTGGTCAAATCCGTACAGGTTGCTACGCTCACACCGAAATAACCCGATGGCCGGGGAGGATTGGCGCTACTGTTAGGTATGCTCTCCGCCAGTTGTCCCCACTGCCAATCGATCGATTTCCGGCTGGTAGGCGCGCGCAACGCTATAGAGCAGGCGTTTCACTGGCTCTTCCTTCCCTTCCGCTGCTCCCTCTGTGGCCGTCACTTCTTCGTATTCCGTTGGCTCGCGCCGGCATAGAAATGACGTCGTTGCGTTCATTGTCACTTGGCGCTCGCGCGGCGATAAGAGACAATGTTTCCGATGCAGATCGATTCTGAAGCCCTTCGCAAGCACTACGCCTCGCTTTCCGACGAGGAATTGCTGACTATCGAACCGGCCCAACTGACCGCCATGGCGCGGGATTGCTATGAACGCGAAATGGAAGCGAGGAAACTGGCTGCAGCACCCGGCTCGCAATCCGGCGAGATGACGGAAGAAGCCGAAGTGCTCATCGAAGTGGACCCGAACTGGCCGGAAACCGCGGCTACTGCCTGTTCCTATCAACTCGCCGGCGGGAGCGGCCCGGCGGAGATGGCCTGTTCGGTGTTGGAGGCCGCCGGTATTCCCTGCGAGATCGTCCAGGAAACGGACGAGAGTGGCGTCGAACTGCTCAGTGTCGCGGTGCCGGGCTGGCTGAGCCTGCACGCTGCTAGTGTGCTCGATCGCGACCTTTTCAACGACGAGTTAGAGGAAACGTGGCGCACCCATTTCGACCACCTCTCCGATGAGGAGATCAGCGCACTCGATCCCGACGATCTGTGCGCCGGCCTTCTGGATCGCGCCGCGCGCCTGCGTCGTGTGTATGAAGAGTCGATGGCACGCCGCCAGGGCTAACCGTGCGATCCTGCCACACATTGGTGGAGATCGACGTCATCGCGTGCTTGTGAAAGAAAACTGAAAAAATTTCAAGCACGGCCGATAAGGGATACGTGGATATCTCCGCGATCTCTTTGGGCGGCCTCAACCAGGCGCAAACCAAATTCGAAAACGCGGCCAAGCGGGTTGCTTCCGGCGGATCCGGGGACACCGTGGAACTTAGTTCCGATGCCGTGGCGATGCTCTCGGCGAAGAACGATTTCGCAGCCAACATCCAAGCGCTGAAGGTGGCGGACAACATGCAGCGCTCCGTTTTCGATCTGCTGGCGTAGCGGTTCGGCGACCCGAGGCTGTGCTTGCAGGGGATGGAGTGCGGCGGCGCACAACCCAATCATTCCAGCACTGCCTGGCGATAGGGCCGCGCATCGCGAGTCGGACCACGGGCGCTCAGACTTCTGGAGCCAGCCGAAGGGTTCTCATTCATTTCGTAAGAAAACCTACGTGGAACCGCAATAACAGCACATCGATGTTTTCTGATTGGTGGTAGGCTTCTTCAGGGAATCTCAGCGAGCATCGAACGAGACCACGCTCCCCTGCGAACGATCGTGAGAGGCCCCGCCAACGTGGGGCGCCGCCACCCTTAACCGTGAAGGAGATCTGTTCCATGACGAACGCCGAAGGTATCGATAGGCATCATCTAACAGTTTGTGTCTTATCTTTAACGCTGGCCCTTGCCGCGGTTCCGCTGCGCGGGCAGCAAACCGACGTCGCGCGATTTGACGTCTTCGCCGGATACACATTCCTGGATAGCCCGCACGTCAGCCTGTTTGAAAACGGCATTGGCGCGCAGTTCGGAGTCAGGCCAAAGACCTGGTTGACAGCAGGAGTGGATTACACCTACTCGAGAGGCAACCTGGCGCTCACGCCGAACCTTCTTCTGCCGTCCCTGCAGCAAACGCTGGGCGCGGAATTGGGACAATTGGCCGCGGCGGGCGTGATTCCTCCGGGGTACACGCTGAACGTTCCGGTGCATTCCGTCACCCAGACGGTCGCCGTCGGTCCCGAACTGGTGTACCGGCACATGAAGCACGTGACGCTGTTCTTCAGGCCCGTGTTCCTGGGCATGATCCACGAATCCGCGAGTCCCCAGCCTGCCGACCAGATTCAGACGCTTGTGGTTCAGGGCTTCAAGCAGTTGGGACTTCTCTCGGCTAGTGGAACAAAAACCGATAACGTTCCGTTCGTCGGATTCGGCGGCGGCTTCGACATTCTTTTTAACAGAAGTTTCGGTTGGCGAGTTCAGTCGGACCTGGTGTACGATCACCTGTTCAACGACCTGCTGCAGGATGGCAGGTTCACCGTAAGGTTTTCGACTGGTCCCTGCTTCAACTTCGGCAAGAACATCGTGAAGTGAATGAGGCTTCGCTTCTTAGATGCGGAGACGATCCAGTCGCGTTGTCGATGGCGGGTAGAGATGGTGGAGGCGGGGGGAGTTGAACCCCCGTCCGAGAAAGCTCGTCATGAAGAGACTACGTGCGTAGCCGGCTCAGATGTTTCGGTTGCCACCTCAGAGCCTGCGAGAGCAGTGGCCACCTAGCCCGATTGTGTATCAGCCGCTGGCTCCGGACCGAAGCCTTTGGCCTATCCCGCAAAATGACGTTCACTCACCGTCGCGCGGGCTCAACGGCTGGAACGGCTACTTAATTACTTAAGCAGCGTATGCAAACTGCGTGTTGGCAGTTTTGTTTTTCCGATCGTTTAACGGGAGCTCGGAACCCGGCACGCCTCCCCATCACGATTCGATCCCGTCGAATCCGTTACGCCCCCAAAACCGGTTGCGCCTGATGGGCCTTTCTTCTTCATTTTAGCACCGATATAATCAAGGGATGCGTATTCGCGTTCTGGTCCTCTGCGCGCTACTCGCCGTGGCCGCTTTTCTCGCCCACGCGGCGAACATGACCAAGCTAACCATCAAGGTGAAGACCCAAGCCGGCCATCCTATCGACCGCGCCGAAGTCATCGTGCGATGGCACGCCAATGAAAAACATCCCCGAGCCGGCTTCGGCAGGGCCGTTCGCACCACCTTCGAAACCCGGTCCAACCAGGAAGGCGAAACTACTCTGCCGGAGGTGCCGCAAGGCAATATCCTGATCCAGGTCAACGCCAAGGGCTTCCAGACATTCGGCAAGGTATTCCAGATCGACGACGAAGAGAAGACCGTCGAGATCACACTCAATCCGCCCCAACAGCAGTATTCCGCGCACTAGGCTGGGCGTTGGGCGACGCCGGGCTACGAACAAGGCAGAGAAACAATCCAACGAAACCTCAGGTCGAAATCCAGTTTTGGCTTGAGGAGCACTAATTCACACGCCAGATCCGTTCGATTCGCCGAGGGCTCCAGCAAAGACCAGATCCATCGTGGGCAGAAGAATCTCGCGCTCGGAACCGTCAACTTCCGGACGAGTCTGCGCCGCTACTTGTGAGAGGCAGAAGCCTTCCATCCAGCGAGTGTGGGAGATCCGCGTCGACTCCAATCAGCTTGGTCGGCGCAGGCCTCACAAGCGGAGACCGAAACGGCTGCCAGCGGGCACTGTGACGGAACAGGCGAAAGCAGACGCCGTCCCCCCGCTTCCAGCGGTGCTGGGGACAGTGGCAGCACAGAGCCACCTCGCCTCCGATCAGGCAGCTTGGGAGGGATGGCTCGAATGTTCACCTTGGGGCTTTGTCGTGGTAAAGGCGGGCGGGAGTTCGTCAAAGATTTCGACGATCAGTTCGATCGAGGCCGGCCTCAACCGCCTCTTTATGAGGCTTGCTTGAACGGGAGCGGGGAGAATCCGCCAAGGTGGTCGTCCGTAAACCACCTCGGCCGCGGTCTGATGGTAGCGAACGGCCCTGAGTTGCGTTTCGATTTGTCCGGAGTTCGACAGCCAGCTTATCGAGACAGATTCGGCAAGTGCGTAGAGAGCGCGTCCCAAAGGAACCAGGTCGGTCCGGCGCATCTGTTCCACCGGGTCCAGGTTATTCTGCGAGAGCGAGTCGCTCAACGCATGCTCCACTTCGGACCAAGCCATATCCAGGTATGCCGGGCGTAACCGCCCATGGCGCGCTGCCACAGACGGCGTTTCAGGAATCGGCAAAACTCGCGAGAAGGTCAGATGCAGCAACGTCGATTCATGCTGCATCTCCCAACTGGAGATGTGCCATTCGCGGCCGAACAGTTCGAAAGGGCCTCGAACCGGAGTCTCGCCAGGCCAGCACGATGGCGTCTCTGGCCAGGGCACGGTCAACTTGACGTGGTCCGCGGTGAAATCGATCCGCAGGTGGTCCCCTGGTACATAGACGACCATGTTTTGTTCCCCGCTCTGCAGGGTCGAAGCTTGCCATGATCGTCCGTCCATCGTCACGATGACTGACCCAATCCGCACGGGATCGGTTCTGAGAATCTGGAGCGCCTGCGCGGCAGTAATCGGAACCCGCAATTCGTCGCGTCTCTGTAATTGGATGAAGGATACGCGGCGAACGGCTTCCTCGTAATCGGCCGGAAGGGCCGAATCGCCGGCCACGCCCAGGAGTGTGGCCGGCATAATTGTGTCCGTGGGCGCCAAAAGCCGTCCGAGGAGGGACAGCACCACGTCTCGCAGGATTTCCGTATCGGCGGGGTAAACGAGCTTTGGGGAGAGCAAGCCGGGCGCCAGGAGCATCTCCAGTGTTTCGGGCGAAACATGTTCTCTCACCAACAACCGGTCGAGAGCCCGGGCAACGGCAAGCCCTGGAACACCATCGTCCTGCCCGATGCCGGAGTCGGCGTCGTTGGTGAGGTAGTAGGCCATCTCCGTCGGCAGCCATTCATTTAAGAGGCGGCACATGAACGGGACCAGACGCTCCGGCTCAAGGGACCGAAACGGCGGTTTGGGCTGCTCCTGCCGGGCAGGCATTTTTCCTCCGGCAATGGCGGTCCGTTTGATCCAATTCTGCGCGCTCAGAAGCACATCGTGCTGCAATGCGGGGAGGTCGTCTTCGCGGAGCACTTTGCCGATGCTGTCATTCAATTGTGCCCACCATGCTCTGTTGTGGCCGCTTGAGCAAATGGTCTTCAGCACACAGGATGCCAGCGCAGGAAGCGTGTCGGGATACAGATGCTGCCTCATGCGGGCAAGCAAAACTTCCACGATCCACTCGGGGTCCTTCGTTTGGTCCAACATGAAGTGACGTGACAGATTCGGACCAGGCAAAAGCGAGGAAAGTGACAGGTGTGACATCTTCCACTCCCAGCGCGACCGACAGCGCCTTCTAAATCGACGGGAGCCGGCGCCCTTGCGTTACACAACAAATGCAGCTTCGGCCCCTGAGCGGGCGTGCTCGGGAATTTTCCTCACATTCCCCGCCGCCGTTCCCCGAGGTCCACGATCTTTTGGCGCCGGGCAGCGCGCACAGACATATCTCGAACTTCAATACGAGCACGCTGTTTGTTCCTGGTCAGCTGGTGAGTTTTGCCGTACGGGCACTTCGAGATCCACCTACCGGTGTATCGCGCTCTGCCCCCCTTACTCAGCTCGATTCCCACGTGAATCGAGGACCGAATCGGGCGGCCAGCGGTTATAGGCAGCGGCAAGACCTTACATCTTCGTAGAGCGGCTTGGCCTGAGTTCGGACTCGTCGGGGCGGACGTACAATCGTCAGTCGTGGGAGTATCGAATCACGCCAGGCGCCAGTCGGCCAACTTGGCGAGCGCCTCACCGGCGCCGCGATCCGGATCGATAGTTAGTTCGAGAATCGAGACTCTCTCGAGATCGATTGCGTAGTCCTCCGACTCGGCGGTGGAACCATTTGGACTGAAGTTCCACTGTTGCCGCACCACTTCCTTTAATGGTTCGCCCGGGCGGCCAGACCATCGCACCGTGAATTCCTGAGTTCGCGCGACGTCGGACTCATTGAACTGGATGCGCATGCGACGGATCGGCCGCGGCTGATCGAAGACCAGCCGGACCCGTTGGATACCCGGCGAAGCAGCGCGCCAGCCGGGTCCCGCTCCAAAATTGAAAACAGCTTCAATAGGGTAGCCGTCGGCTTCGGAAGTGACCTCAACTTCGGCGAGGTCCTCGAGCTTTAGCCACTCAGCACCATCTGCCGCGTCGCTGGGAGGCAGAGTTGAACCGACAACGCGTTTCCTCATGACTTCATTGTCGCGCCCCGTCAATCCTGAATCTAGCGAACGATGGCCGTGGTTCGAGTTGTTATGATCTGGGCGCAAGGAGGAATGAAGGCGTGCCCGTTCTGCGAATTGGATAGCGGAACTGGTCGTGGATCCTCTCGACTGCGTCCCCGACCCCGCCCTTCAAGTGGGGATTGACGTGCGCATGACACTGTCAATGGCTGTCATTAACGCCGCTTGAGTAAACGGTTTTTGAACGAATTCGAGAGAAGCACTCGGCTCCGGCTGCCGCTCAGGTCCGATATAACCCGACACCAGCACAATCGGAAGCGCCGGAAACGATTCCCTCACGGCGCTTGCAAAGGTAAGTCCGTCGCCATCCGGCATTCGGACATCACTTACGATCAGGTCCAATCCATCGCCCAGCTCTTTTACGAGGCTGAGCCCGCGGATTCCGCCGTCGGCTTCAACGGCGCGAAAACCCCTTTGTTCTAGAATTGCTCTCAGATAACGTCGGACGGCTTGCTCGTCATCAACGATTAAGCAGGTCTTGAATGGCATTGGGTTCCCAAAGTGAACTGATGTGGTGGCAATATTTGAAGTCAACAAAAAGACATCTTCCAATTCTTATAGCGGAAATCGACGCCGAATGGAGCCAAAAACCGTTGCCATCTCGTGTAGTCAATTCATCCAGGGCAAAGGCAATGTTCACCTCTTCCCTTCTACGCGGAGCATCCAGCAAGGCCTGTATTTCCTCGTATTGTGCGTAGCCAAATCGGCGTCGGGCACCTAAAATGAGAGACTTCCGGGCGGACGCTGCACTTTGCAACGGGACGTTACCAGTACGTTCCGGGGCTGACTTCGCAGTAGATTTCGTCGTTGATTCTGTTTGCGAGCGTGAGATCGCGGCTCCGTCTCATTCGCGGACGTGCATTGGCGTCGTCGCATGGTCTTGGCTGAGTATTCCGGGGGGCCAGGCGCGTCCCGATTTCCAAACCACGCATTTGCAACTGCCGCTGCGAGAATCCCGGCGGCTTCCAGAGCAGGCCCGCGAATTGGCGATGGTTTGGACTACTGCATTCCTACAGCGGCCACGAACAGCAAAGTGGTGATCCGTTCGGTTGCGTTCCCTGCCCTGTCCGTTCGTCTCGGCACTGCTTCGGGGCCTTTGCGGTGCCCGGCGTCTGCGAAGCTTCTGCTTTGCTCTCGCACCCTTCCGGTTCTGGTTCCCCCGTTCCGGTCCCCCCAGAAAAGCAGCTTCTGGACTTGGGAGCCGCGCCCACTCGCTTTCGGGTGCCCGAGACAAACGGGCAGAACAGGAGAAACGTTTGTACCTCAATCGAATCACCCTTATTGGCTTCATTGGCAGCGACGCCGAAAGAAAGGCCGCCAACGCAATCAACATCGCGATCTTCTCGCTCGCCACCAAGACGTCCTGGAAGAACGATGCCGGATCTTGGGAATCGCGCACCGAGTGGCATCGATGCGTGGCCTTCGGGAAACTCGCCGATTTCGCTGGCACCCTTTCCAAAGGCGCCCATGTAGCTGTCGAGGGCGAACTCCGCAGCCACGAATACCAGCGCGAACTCGCCGTCGGCACACAGAAGACTACCCTCACCCAGCGAGTCTGGGAAGTCCGTGTCGACTCCGTCCTGAAACTCGATCGCGCAGCTAAACGCGAAACTTCTGACGAGAATCAACAGGAGGTGCCCCGCTAGGGGGCATCTCTCCTTCACATTTCACAGGCAGGCGTCAACCGCGCGATCTCATGTCGATTGGGTAGCATCCTTATGCTGCCTTTTTCCAAGGAATACCGATGATGCAGTCCGCCCAAGCGCGCAGACGAAATTACGGTTGCTTTCGAGGACGGCTTTTGTTCGCTAGGTCTGCCATTGGGCGTGTCTTTGCTCAGGCTATCGTGAATTCGATCTTCGTGGTAGTAGTTCACGTAGTCCCGCATGAGGCGGAGTAAATGACGTTCATCCAGTGCGATGACATGGTCCAGAATCTCTCGGCGACAACTTCCAACCCAACGTTCCGCGGTTCCATTTTGCCAGGGCGATTGGATGCTCGTTCGCTTCGGTTTCAGACCCGTCGACTTCAGAAACGTGATGACGGTGGCATCGAACTTCGAATCGCGGTCCATGATCACATATCGGTATGGGCCAATTTCCGGGAAAGCCTCGCGCAGTTGTTGGACGACCCACTCCGCACTCGGATGTCGAGTAACGTTGAAATGTAGGATCCGGCGGCGCCCGTGCTCGATGACAAAGAAACAATACAACAACTGAAACGTCAACGTCGGCACAGTGAAGAAATCGAAGGCGACAATGACCTCCCTGTGGTTTTCGAGAAACGCCAACCACGGTTTACTTGGATCGCGCCGGCGTCGCGCGCGACGCAGATACCGGGCGACAGTCCGCTCAGAGACAACGAACCCGAGCTTCAACAGTTCGCCGTGAATCTTCGGTGCTCCCCAATCCAGGTTCTCTTGAGCTAAGCGTTGGATCAGAGTGCGAATCTCCTCGATAATCTTCGGTCGTCCGCCGCGTGGCCGGGATCGCCAGCGCCAATAGAGGCGGAAGCCGGCGCGGTGCCAGCCAACCACGGTCCCGGGTTGCACCAGGACCAGAACCTCCGACCAGCTAGACCAACATTGGCGGAGTGTCGTCCAGAAGAGTCGGTCCCAGGAGTTCAGTTTTGGCCGCGGCCGTTTCCGTTTCAGCACGGCGACCTGTTGGCGGAGCGCGAGGACTTCGAGGGCTGTATCGCTTCGACTGCGAAAGATGACTCGGATGGCGACAAAGAAAGAGGGGATGATTGCGAGCACGAAGCACCCTTTTAACATGCCGCAAGGTAGCTTCGCCAGGCCGACACTCAGTAATCTCAAGTTGATGATTTCAAGCGATCATCGGCTTTTGTCTACAGACAGGGGCGAGAGTCGGTCAACTTGACGTATCACGCCCAATTCGCTGACGTGGACCACCTCGCGGGCCACGCGTTTTGGGGACTATTGCCAATATTACTCTCCGTGAACGGCCATCCCACCAGCTAAGAGTTCAGGGCCACTTTGGGCGGTATTCCAGTTGCGAAGCCGACCCGCGTCTGTGGATTTGCTTCGGGGTTCACGCAGCTACTCCGCTTATTTCGATTTCGGTTGAAACGCGGGCAGTGCGTCTTCCCATTGGTTGTCCGTCAACTGCCGAGCGCCGCTTCCATCCGCATGCATCGCGAACAGTTCGCCGTATGGCTGTGGTCCGTAGTCGCTCAACAACGCCTCGTCCTTCCATCCCAGACGGGAACTGCTGAAGACGATCCACTCGCCGTCTGGCGACCATATTCCGTGCGCGTCGTTGCCCCCTGTATGTGTCAGCCGCCGAACGCCGGAGCCGTCCGGCTTGACTGTGTAAATTTCGAAGTCGCCATCGCGGAAGCTCGTAAACTCGATCAGATCCCCTTTCGGCGACCACGCCGGGAAGTTGTCGTATTCGGTCGTTAGAGTCCCTACTGTGCCGTCGGCCAGATTTAGAATCCGTAAGCCCTGCTCCGATCCCGCCACTCGATAGACGATCCGCTTACCGTCCGGCGCCCAGCTCGGAAAACCGGCATTTCCCGGCCCCTGGGTCAATGTTCGAAGGCCAGAGCCGTCCGCCTTGACTATCTCAAGGACGGCGGGCTTGGCGTGGCCGGTAAAGTATGACCCGAACCCGAAGGCGATCATTTTCCCATCCGGCGACCAGGCCGGAAAAGTGAGCTGTCCATCCTTACCCCCGTTGTAAATCGTTCGGCCATTCTCACCGTTCGCATCGAATGTCTGGAGTTCTGAGCCCACCGTAGTCACGAAACGGTCGCCCGCTGGCGCCCACGCGGGGAAATTGCCGGTGCGATAGAGCGAAAATCCGGAGTTCCGGCTGAAAGCCGGGAGCATCTGGTTTGGGAGAGTCGTAAGCATTTGCGGCGCCTGCGCGTCAATCGCCTTCTGGTAGACCACCGTTTTTCCATCCGCCGACCAGGATGGGTTGCGCATGATGCCAGGCACCCCGGCTTTGCCGGACGGGAAAGCCAGCCCTTTGGCCTCGCCGAATTTCAGCAGAAACCCAACCTCGCCATTCGGCATCCACTGTGGCGCGACTTTCAATCCGGGACCTGACGAATGCTCGTGGACTGCCCCCGACTCGACATCGATCGAGACGATTTGCGACACTGCGGGACGGTTGCGGCCAAACCGTCCCGGATAGACGTCTTGAGGCGTCGACCGGTAAAACAGGATCTTCCGTCCGTCCAAACTCCATCGCGGCGATCCGGCATAGCCGCCCAGTTCGGTCAGGCGCCGCAGCGAACTTCCGTCCGATCGAACGATGTATAGCGCAGTCGCTTGGATTAGCTCCCACCCGCCATCCCATCGCGCGCGCTTCGTGTCGCGATCGGAAGTGAATGCAATCCACTTCCCATCCGGCGACCAGCTAGGCCGAAAGCTGCCCGCATTAGTCTTTGCGACCGGCTTGGCGCGCCGGCTCGGACTCGAAAGGTCCTCCAGCCAAAGATTAGCAAAGCCGCCTTCCCGGGTGGACACGAACGCAAGCGTCGATCCATCCGGTGATAGTACTCCCTGGTCATCAAACGCGGGATCATCCGTCAGACGCTCCAGCCCGCTGCCGTCCGGGTGGATTCGGTAAATGTCCGCCGATCCGCCGCGCTCGGAGGTGAATGCAATCCACTTTCCATCCACGGAGTACGACGGGGTATAGTCCAAGCTGTCCGCGGGCAGCAGCGCACGTTCGCTACTCCCGTCGGCGTTAGCAAGGAATAGGCCGATCCGAGTGGGCCCGACCCGCGAAAACTGTAGGCGAACGGGTTCACTGGCACTGAGCAGTTGGGAACTCAGCAGGCACAGAAGGAGTAGGAGTCTCATGATCTAACCCTTCCGAATCTTACCCTTCCGAATCCAACCCTTCCGATACAAACACCATGTGCTGTCATAACCATTCACCTCCGCGTGCACCATCTCAAGCGGATTTGGGGTGGCGAACCCTACCATGGCTGAGCAAGTTCTTTTGAACGGGATTTTGAACGGAATGATGCAGAACCTGCCTATCGGAAATTCTCCATCATCATCAGGTCGCTGCCATACTGATCCGCTTGTGTCCACAGAACAAACTGCCCGTCCGGAGAGAGGTTGAGGGACGACCAAAGCGGTTTCGTCAACGCCTGGACCTGTCGCACGACGCCGGTTTGCTCATCTAAGAAGCGGATGGCGGCGGTTTTGGGTCCGTCTTTCCGGATGTAGTACACGCCGTGCGCTGCCGGTGCAAACGCGCGCAACCAAACGTCGGCGGCCACTTGCCTCTCCGGACCACCCGCCGACGGCATTTTCATGAGCGCAGTTCGCGTCGAGTCGTCGTGGGCGAAATAGAGCCAGGCTCCGTCCGGTGACTCCTCGGCGGCATATCCCCCGTTCCGCGTCACCTGTACGGGTTCTCCCCCGACCGCAGGAATCTTCCAGATTTCGAAACGCCCGGTCCGCCGCGACGCGAAGTAGATCCATCTCCCGTCGCGCGAGTAGCGTGGAATCGCGCATCCCGCGGACATATTCGTAATCTGGAGCGGTTTGCCGCCGGCGATAGGTAGGGTGTAGATCTGCGTGGTTCCCCCGTCTCTCCAGCCGAACGCGATCTTCTGTCCATCTGGCGACCAACTCGGAGAACCGGCTTGATCGCTGGGCAACGATGTCAGTTGGATCTGGTTGGTTCCATCGGCGTTCGCAAGCCAGACCTCCGACTGGCCGCTGCGGTCCGAAACAAACACGATCTGCTTTCCGTCCGGCGAATACCGTCCCACCTGATCAGAGTGCGTGGAAGCAATCAGTTGAACAGCGGATGACTTTCCCATCTGGCCGCCCGCCGACTGACCGCCCGCCATCTGGGCACCCGTGGGAGCGCGCCAGATATTGTTGTCGGTAATCTCGCGGGCGAACGCCAGGCGATTCCCTTGCCGCGATATCGCCGGCCCGATTCCGCCATCACTCATCACCAGAGTCGCCACCGCTCCCGGGGCCGCGTGCAAACGCCAGAATTTGTCGACTATGCTGTTGCCGTATTCGGAAAATAGCAGGTCACGTCCGTCAGCGGTCCACGCGAGCGGACTAAACTTACCGGTCTTTGACAATTTCACTGGTTCACCGGCGGGTTGGAATTGGTCTGTCAGCGGGAGCGTGAAGATATTGGTCGCGGACTCTGTCACCTTGCGAATGAACGCGAGACGACGGCCGTCCGGTGAGAAGGCGGGAAAGTCATCGCCCAGCGAACCCGAAGGAGCCGTCGTTACGCGCTTCCGTTCGCCGGTGACGACGGAATAGAGGGATAGGCTTGCAGGTTGCCCATCGCCGAAGACAAGCCATTTCGAGTCAGAAGACCAGGCAACACTGGTGCCGGTGATTTCGAACAACTTGCGTTCCGGCCCTCCGATGGACGGAATCGTGAGCACCGCTTGTCGTCCGGCCATGGCGCGCGTGAACGCAATGGCGCGGCCGTCGGGAGACCATGCCGGGTAACTGTCCACCGCTGGGTCTGTGGTGAGCCGTACTGGCGTCACGCCGTCCACCTGCTTGATATAAATATCGACGTTGTTCAGATCGCCGCCATCCCAGGAGAACGCGACTTGGTTGCCATCCGGGGAAAAGCTGGGATAAAGCTCCCAGCCCGGATAGGTAGTCAGCGGCACAATAGTTTGCGGCAGAGCGGGTCTTGCGCCGTAATTCGACCACACGATCATTCCTGCGAGCCCTAGCACCACCAACACCGCCGCGGCCCAAACCATTGACCGCCGCGAAGCGGAGCGTCCGCGTTGCGGAACAGGTAGCGCTTCGTATAGCCTGCCCGAGTCGGAATCTTCCTTCAGCTCCAGCAACGCCACTTTGACGTCCGCCATGCTCTGCGCGCGGCGCGCTGGTTCTTTCCGGAGGCAACGATTCAACAGTTTCTCGACATCGCCCGGAAGGCCCTCGATGGAAGGAGGATCTTTGGTGAGGATTTCCGCCAGAATCGCCGCCGCCGAATCGCCCTGGAAAGCCCTCGTGCCGGTGAGCATTTCGTATAGCAGCGCGCCGAACGAGAACACATCCGATCGCGCATCCACGGCCCGTCCCTGCGCCTGTTCCGGCGACATATAGGCGACGGTTCCAGCGATGATGCCTTCAGCCGTTTGCAGGAACGCCTCGCCATTAGCATTTTGGGCAATCTCCATCCGCGCCAGACCGAAATCCACAACTTTCACTTGGCCGCCGGAGGTAATCATCACGTTGCCTGGCTTCAAATCGCGGTGAACGATGCCGGCTGCGTGAGCCGCTGCGAGCGCGTCAGCGACTTGCGAAGCGTACTTCAGCGATTCGCCGATACTCAGCCCGTTGCGCGGGATCACTTCCTGCAGGGTCTTGCCGTCGACATATTCCATCACGAAGTAGTTCGGCCCGACGTCATGCCCGACGTCATAGAGCGTCGCAATGTTCGGATGATTCAGGGCGGCGACCGCTCGCGCTTCGCGCTCGAACCTCTCACTGAATTCTGTCCGCGAAACTTTCACGGCGACGCTACGCCCCAGCCTTGTGTCGCGGGCTTTCCACACTTCGCCCATGCCCCCGGCGCCCAAGCGCAACTCGACTTCGTAAGGGCCGAGGCGCATTCCTGGCGCAAGTCCTGACAGCTGTGCCCAAGGGGATTGCTGCATGAGGGTATCGTCTCTGCCTTCGAAGCGGAGCAGGGATTCCACTTCCCGGCAGAGGTCTTCGTCAGAGCAGGCTTCCTGGAGAAAGAGTGCCCGCTCGCCGGGAGGGCGCTTTGCCG
The DNA here is from genome assembly GCA_963815475.1 of uncultured Solibacteraceae bacterium. Classification (GTDB taxonomy): domain Bacteria; phylum Acidobacteriota; class Terriglobia; order Bryobacterales; family Bryobacteraceae; genus Sulfopaludibacter. The sequence continues at coordinate 8,624,568 of CAWFHD010000003.1, forward strand.
CAGCCTGGTACAACTCTTCGAGCAGTCGCCAGCGCTCAGGAGAGGCACTCATCTTCCATCACTCCTAAATGCCGCGAGCACCTTCCGATGTTAGCAAAGCCAATTAGGGGTGGTTTAAGGTAGACGACCGGCGGCAAAGCAGAAAAAGTTGTCACCATGGCAGGTTTCGTCGGGCGCATTCCGCTTAATAGGTGCACAGTGCAGCAAAACCCATATCTGGGGAGGGAATATCAACATGGCTCTAACAGAGAACAGGTTCAAACGTCTGGAGGCGCTGTCATTGTCTCTCTTACTGATCGCTCCGAGCGTCTATGCGCAGCAGGCTGGCAGCCTGGCCCAGAGCTTCGTTACGCTTCGCGATCACATTGGGGCAGCCGAGAAAGTCCATCTCGACGTTTACTTCATCGGCTTCCCGGCGGAGTTGCAAGCCGACTTGGAAGCCGGTGTCGGGAAGACGCTCAACGGCCTTGCTATCGAAGACGCTAAACCCTGGTGGATCCCCAATATTCCCAAGTACGGGGCGTCGGCCTTTGCGACGGCACCGGCTCCCGGCTCCCTCCCATCTGGAGACATACCGCCGGATGGACTGCTTCGATACGAGCCAAACTCCATGCAAAAGCAGGTCGCGGGCGGCACAACCACCTGGGTCCCCCAAAAGGAAATCGGTGAACTCGTCTCGGACTGGCATCAGAACGCGGACATCGTCAATTATGTCGAGCACGCCGGCTCGTATCGCGGAGTGCCCTGGCGGATTCAAGGTTTGCAGGTCCACTTTCTTCCTACGGCTGAGTTGAACAGTCTGCTGCCGCTGCTTACCAGGTCTCAACACTCATTCAAATCCGCCAATCCACAGACGCAGGTCACGCTTTATTCCTATAACGTCCTCATGGACTGGCTTGGACAATTCAACCACCAGCCCGACGGCCAGGGAGGGGCTACGCTGGTATTTCTGAATCTGGCGGCGCTCGACTCCGGCCAACCTTACGCGTTCTATGCCGAACCGGCAAAGGACGCCGTGCCGGCTATTGGAGTTGCCGATTCGGAAGTGCAGTATTCCGCGGCAAATGCTTCGTCGGCGGCCAATCAGGCAGTGGCATCGGCGATGGCGACCGTGCTCCACGGAGGTTTGACGCAGCCGAAAATGCTGGCGGCGATGGACGTGAAATGCGCCGACACCAGCACGAGCGCCGGCAGCGGAATCGCACTCCCCGGCATGAAGCCCTCCCAGCCGCTATGCAGCCAATGGTCGCTCGATCCGATCCGGAACCTCGCCGGAAATGACGGCCGTCGCATTTTCGTTTCAGACGCCACTACGGATGTGACGGCGTACCAGCACGGCGGCATCTCCCGCACGGCATTCCTCAGCCAAGTTCAGCAGAACGCATTCGAACTCTACCGCTACGGCGTCCTCGCCCCGACCATCAAAGCCAACAATGTCTACTCCGAAGCCTACGAACTACGGACCCTGGTGGTCGACCTCCGGTACGGCCCCAAGGATCTTTGCATCCTGAGCGCGCTGAAACAAGGCCTTCCGTCGAGCACGGCCGCATCGCAATGCAAGTCGCCGTCTGGTTTCCCGACCGAACAAACGTACCAGGTGAGCGACGTTTTCGATGCGAATCTGGCGGAAGCATCGCTTAGCCAGTTCAATCCAGGGAATTGGGAGGTGACTCTGAATAACTTCCCGTTTGGTGTTCAGCCCAACGGCACAGTGGACCCGGTGATGGCCGTGCAGACCAAGGCGCTGCTCCGCCAGGCCTTGAATCAGCCGGTGGTTACCAACCCTGCCACCGGTCAAACGGTGACGCTGACGCATCCGCCCTTCTACCGCACGATGATGGTCCCGGATGCGCAAAATAATCTGCATACCATCAGTTCGAGCTGGGAGAACGGCATCGATCCTGTTTCCGCGATGACGCTCCTCACCGGCGATGCAGCGTCCGGCGGGCTGGGCATCTATACCAGCATCTGGCCAGAGGCCAGCGTAACGGGGGCAAAACCGTATCACGAGACGGGAAAGCGCACCGTGAAACCGCTCGCCCTGATCCTCACGCCGCCGCCAGACGGCCCACTCGGAGAGAAGTGGGCGCCTTTCCCTTCAACCTCGATGCGCTGGCGGGACTCGGCATACTTTCGGAGTACGGCGGCGGTGGGTGGTGGATTTCCGGCGGCGGGAATGAAGAAGGGGGTGGGCTTTTGCGGCGCGACTTTTCCTGGATGGTTCCCCAATACTTTGCCGGTCCATCTCGTGGAAATGGTGAGGCCGCCCCGACGGGTGTCATGCCTGATGGAACGGTGCAGCCATTTCCACTCGGCTTCCTGACTGCCCGGGCGCTGGAAATTGGCGCCCCTCATTGGTGCAACGAGTTCGATGCCGCCGACCCGGCTGCCCGGGCAAGCTGCCGCAGTTTCGTCAAGAGCACCACCACCCTTCAGGCCATTGAGACCCTCCAGCATGGGTTGGGGTACATGCACACCGCGGAACCGCGCTATCGCTACCATTTCGACGGAACGCAATCGAGCATTGCCCGGCTCTATCAGTTGCTGTCCGACCCGTCGGACACGTTCGGCCAGCTCCTCTACCAGGACGTGAACATGTACACCACCGCCGGCCTGTCAACCGTATGGTCGCAGAGTGTTTCGGAGTGGAATGGAACCGGCCCGCACGCCGGGATGCAGGCCAGCCTGTTCCGTTCGCATGCCAGAGAGGAGATGTCGGCGGCGGAGACCGCACTGACCCAGGCCACCGCGGCGTTTCAGGCAGCCTTTTCGAAGAACTCACAGATCAACGGAGTGCTGCAAATGGCTGTAGCAGCGCATGACGCCGGGCTTCGCGCATATGACAACTGGGATTACCGGGGCGTCCTCTTCTCCGCTGAACAGTCGCTATCTCTCATTAGCAAGTCGATGGCCTTGATGGGGCAACCGGGATCGATTCACGATCCACTGGAAATCAAACCGCTTGCTCCCGAGTTGAGTTTTCAGCCGGCAGTAGACAGCGCTCAGATCGAAAAAGCGCTGAAATCGTTGACTGTGGACCGTTACAAACAGGCAGTCCGCCTCCTGAGCGCTCACTAAGCTGGTCGTTCAGGAGGCGGCTCTTTGGGATGCATGGCGTGCGCCAGCCAGACCCGGGCAAAGTCCCAATCGCGTCGCACGGTCTGGACCGAAATCCCCATCACTTCGGCGGTCTCTTCCATGCTGAGCCCGCCGAAAAAGCGCAGTTCGATCGCCTGAGCCTTGCGGGAATCTTCCTTGGCGAGCGCATCGAGCGCATCGTCGAGCGCGATGACCTCGCGATCGCGCCCGGGAGCGGCAAAGTATCCTTCCACAAATGAAGTCTTCCCGGCCGGTCCTCCACGCTTCAATGCTCCCCGAGTTCGTGCAGCGTCCACCAAAATACGACGCATCATCTGGGCGGCAAGCGCGAAGAACTGGCTGCGATTGTGAAAGCTCAGGCCGCGAGCCTCTACCAGGCGCAGATAAAGCTCATTCACCAACGCTGTCGGTTGCAGCGAAGCGCCCGGGTTTTCCAGCAACATGCGGCGTTGTGCCAGTTGACGCAGTTCGCCGTAGACCAGTGGCACCAGCCGCTCGAGGGCCTTCTCGTCTCCCGCGCTCCAGGCCTGGAGTAATTCCGTGACTGGCTGCGAGAATGCCTCGTCCATGGGTGTTGCGCTGATTCTACCGCATCTGTCCATGAGATTTTTGCCTTTGCATGGCAGGTTTCGCCGGTCCAATTCCGCTTGAGGGTGTGCAAGTCGAAAGGAACACCAATGAGTGTGTACCGCGCGTTTCAATTCTCGCTCGTCGTAGCGATCTCTGGCATGATTCCCTGCTCCGTGGACGCCCAGGTCCGTTTTTTTGACCGGATGCAGACGCAACCGCAGGCGCCCTCCCGTTGGGAAACTGCTATCCATAACGCCCAGGAAGGCCGCGCGGCGGTCGGCAGGCGAATGAAACGGGAGAGTCAGAGTTCTCAGGCAAAGCCTAACCTGACACACGACCAGGCGTTGGCCATGCCTCACTGGACGAGCGCGTTTACCTCGGAAGGCGCCACCTATCCGTTCACAGTCATTGGTTCCGACCCTTCCAAGGGAACTTCGACCACCATTCCCACGGTGATCGTCCCCTATCGTCTGGTCTTCCCCGATGGGGGCGTTTTTGACGCCACCACCGATTTGGTGGACGGCGTGACGCCGCTTGCCGGCATCGTGAATTCGCCGATCTTCCAGCCCGTGCCGTGGACGGTCGGGTCCACCCAAGTGGGCACCACGCAGTTCGGCGATGCGATGCTACGCGCGAACTTCTGGTCGTCTATTCCTGGCAACCGCTCGGGCTATCATGTGCTGCTGGCGGCGCCGCAGATTCTGCCGGTGCAGGTTGTAAATGTCCCCGCAGGACTGGGGATCAGTACGGTTGACTCTCACGGAGTCAAGGTCGGAGTGGTGGACTTTGCGTGGCTCGCGGAAACGACCGCAAAACAGACGGTCAACCTGGGCATCCCACCGCAAGCGCTGGCGATTCATCTCATGTCGGCCGTCGAGGGCCAAGACCTGAATGGCGGCGGGTCGCTGGGGTTCCACGACTCGATCAACGTGGGGAGCGCAACCAATCCGGTCATTCAGCCCTATATGCAGACCGGATATTTCAGCCAGAATTCCGCATTTGTAATTGCGACCTCGAATCCCTCCGGGACCGGGGTTTTGGGCCACGAAATCGCCGAGTGGCTCAATGACCCCGTGGGCGACTCGTTCGTCCCCGCCTGGCAGGATCCGGCCTTCCCGCACCTGTGCGACAACCCCTTCCTGGAAGTGGGGGATCCTTTGGAATATATTAGCCGCGGGTTCGGCGTGAGTCTGAACGGAAGAACCTATCAGTTTCCCGAGGTGGCGTTCCTGCCATGGTTCGCCGGCGATCGTCACTCCACGTCGGTGAACGGCTGGTACTCGTCCCTAAATACGTTCTCCAGCCCGTCCACGGCATGCCCCGTTTTCACCAATTTCGGCTTCTTTGGATTCGATTTCTCCGGAGCGGCCACCAGCGTCCTGACTGGCGTGAGCAATTCCGTGAATAACAAGATGACGATGGTGGGATACGCCGAATCGGTGTCGTCTTCTCTTACCGGTATACAAATGGATGTCAGCTTGGATCCGGCGAGCGGAGCCATAACGATCGCGAACCTGCAGCAGGTGTATCTGCCGGGCTCTCAGGTTACGGTGCCGATCAAAGTAAACGATGCCGGACAGATCGTCGGGTTCTACCTCGATTCCGGAGGCAAATCGCATGGTTTTCTGCTCAGTAAAGGCCATTACTCCACGATCGACTTTCCGGGGGCCATCGCCACAGAGGCCTTGGCAATCAATAATTGGCCGATCCCTGCCATTACCGGCAACTATACCGACGCTGGAGGCAAGGTTCATGGGTTTATCACGGCTGGGGGGCTCTTCGTGCCAATCAATGCCGGCTTTGCGACGAACCTCAGCGTGACCGGCATCAACGATTTTGGCCAGATGGCGGGTGTTTACGATCTAGGCGGACCGTTGGGCACGGCCCCTACCTTCGGATTCACGGGCACCGCAGGTTTTCTGACCCCGCTTGACTATTCGAACAGCGCGTTGGTTCCGGCTACGACTTCAACCTTGCTCAATTCGCTGAACAACCGGAACGAAATCGCCGGGACCGTGGAGATCCAGTTTCAAACCGGGTTTCTGCGGGTGGAAGCGTTTCTCGAGGGCGGAGGCAACTTCCAGCCGCTCGAAGCAGGACTGGACGGTTTCCTTGCCGACAAAGCTCTCGGCATCAATGACGCGGGGGTCATGGTTGGCTCGTTCCAGGATCTGACAGGTATTCACGCTGCCATCGCAATCCCCACGCACTTGTTTTCCGGTGCGGTGGCTAGTCTTTCCACCCCGGTTGTTGTACCGATTCCATTGAAGTAACGAACCCAGTGGCATCGAAAGATGGAGCGGCGCCGGGCGTAAGGCGGCGCCGCGGTAAAAGGCCCGTCTGTCGGAGGTTGTTTTTGTGGCGTGCCCCCCGTTTCTTCTAAACCTCTTCGAGGATCGTGCCGCACCCTGAACTCGGTTTCCTCTGCCGCCACCGTTCACCAATTCCAGGAGGTTTGTGCTCCGAGCGGAAGTTGGGCAATGTGAGCCCAAGTTGACGCGAAACGCCCTTATCCGGCCAATCTCTGCCCGTTATCCGGCGGGGTTGACTTTGCGGGTTTCGGAGAGGATCTTGGTCAGCCGATTGGAAAGCTGATCGAGGCGATGTCGGGGCTGGCCGTCCGGCAGGGAGCGGCGGAACATCTCGATGGCGTGTTGGGCGAACAGGAGAGAATCGACAACGCCTTCCAGACCGGCACGAGGCGAGATGGTTGGTAACTTCGGCTGCGGGGTCAGATGCCGGGGCTGAGAGCGGGCGAGGTGGAACTCACGCTGCAGGTCGGTGCCAGCGACCTGAACGTACTTCATTGTCATCTCCGCTTTGACGTGGCCCAGTAGCGCCATCAGCGCAGGCAGGCTTACGCCCGCACGGATCATTTCCGTGGCATACGTGTGGCGAAACTGGTGTGGGACGATGTGGGCGGAAATGCCAACAGCCGCGGTGACATCGTAGAGGTAAAGCCGCAGTCTTTTGATGAAGGTCTGCTTGCCGCTGTAACGTGCCAGCAGACGGCCGTCCTCAGGGAGCGGGTCGAAAAAGCGAAAGAAGCGTAATCGCTGGACGAGTTCACAGACGAACGAGTCTACCGGGATCATTCGTTCCGTCTTCAACTTGCCCAGGGGTACATGAATCGCCCAACGATCCGGGCCCACATGGTGGAGGCAATCATAGGAGAGGTCGGCGCATTCACCGATGCGTAACCCGGCGTGGCGCAGCAGCAGGAAGACGTTGCCCGGCAGGTCGTTGCGTCGCAGTAACTCCCGCTGGATCAACTGATCCTGTTCCGCCGTCAATGGCCGGGGCAGGCGTTGCGGAATGGGTGGAATGTCCTCGCGTCGGATCAGATGAGCCAGATCGGGAATCTGTGCAGTCCAGGCAATCTCCTCTAAAATGGCGCGCAGAAAGAGCAGGCGACAACTGTAGACGGCCGAAGCCAGCGGCGGTTTGCGTGAACGCAGATGGGCAAACCAGCCGAGGATATGCGGGTCGCGGCGCAGCTCATTTAAGGAACAAACGGATGGATAAGCTTCGCCGAGGTAGATCAGGAACTGGCGCGCCGCGCCACCGTAGGCACGTGCCGAGTCTGGGACGAGGGCGGCAGTGATGGATTCGACGGTTCGTTGGAACTGGTGGGCCAACGGATGTTCCAACGGAGAATAGCGGGAAATCGTCACGACCGCTTACCGGGCACGGGCCTGATGTATTGCGCGACAGCCCGCGCATATTGCTGATAGACCTCGAGCGGAGTGACTTGCACATAGACCATCGTGGTCTGAATGTGAGCGTGTCCCATGAGCTGCATGAGTGCGGGCAGGCTGACTCCAGCGCGAACCATATCTGAGGCAAAGGTATGGCGGAACCGATGGGGGTTGGCTATTTTGACGCCGGTCGTTTGACGATGGTATCGAAACAAAGAACGCAAGCCCGCGGGAGTCATTCGGGCGCCGCGGGCGGGACCCTTGAGAGAAACAAACAGCGTGTTGGTCGAAGTCTGTGGCCGCTCCAGCCGCAAGTAGTGGTCCAGCAGTTGAGCCGCTTCCGGGGCCAGCGGCAAGAAACGGGTCTTATTGCCTTTGCCGCGCACGCGAATCTGCGCTTCGGACAGCAGAAGATCGTCGCGGCTTAGATCCAGGACCTCTTGCGACCGGAGTCCCTGTAACAGCATCAATCCCACGATGGCCATGTCGCGCGAGTTCCGAAAGCTGGACCAAAATCGCGCCACCTCGTCCACCGACAAAGGCACGATGGTTCGTTTGGGAGTCTTGACGCGCAACCGGCTCAAGGCGGGCCGTGGTTTGCCGACACCCATTGGTGCTCGCTGCCAGTAGGTCGTCTGTAACGCCGGAGCGGCCTGGAGAGGCGCGTCAGGAAAGGTGACACGCAAGGCACGATCGACGATGGCAACGCGCTGGTTGATGGTGGCGCCGGTCAACTCGCGTTCCTGGCCGGACTGGAATCGCACGTAGTCCAGCAGGGTCGTTTCGGTGAGGGCATCTTTGGCTACCGCATCGGTATGGTGAACACTCTCCCACCAGCGGAGAAAGTGCAGCAGCTCGTGCGCATAAGTTCGCAGGGTCGTGTCGGCCAGACGGCGAAGGGTTTGATAATCGAGGTACTGGTTGATCCATCCGACTTCACGGCCGGTCGACTGCTCGATAATGCGGTAAGGACAGCGCGCATGGTTGTTGGATGACTTGGAAACTACGCGGAAGGTCATCATCGTGCTGCCTCCAGCAGCGACTTAAACTGGCGAGCATCACCGTCCTGGACGAAGAAGCTGTTCGGATCATGGCCATCGGGCAGCGCCACGGTGCGCACATGTACGCCTTGCTCGGTGAGCCGACAGACAAGCGATTGAGCCGCCTGCTGACCACTGCCGTTCAGATCTGCATCAAAAGCCAGGAAGACGGTTCGTGTGCCGTCGCAGAGTTGGCGGAACTGGCGCGCATTCAGATTGGCGCCCATCGAGCAGGTGACGTTATAGAAACCGGCCTGCCACAATGCAGCGTAGTCGAACAGCCCTTCGACCAGAATCACCTCTGGATATACGCGGGCCTGGTCCCATGAGTACAGGCCACCCTTGACGCCCGGCAGGAAACGATGAGGTGGCGCCGCAGCAGACAGACTGCGGCCATAGAGGTTCCCTTCCAGCGGGAAGACCACGCGATGTCGGTAGGTGTCGTAGCCGGAGGCCGTCACCAAACCCGCTTGCCGCAAGATCTGAAGTGGGTAGCCCATCTGCGTCAGCCAACCTCGCAGACATCCGCCAGGTGCGTAGCCGATTCTCATGTGTTCGATCACTTCAGGAGAGCGAACCCCGCGCTGGTATAAGTAGGTAACCGCGTCAGCATGGCGGTGTAGCTGCATGCGGTAGAAGCCGACGGCTTCGTGCAATAGCGGCGGCAGGCCGCGCCATTGCCGCAGCAACGCTACAGCTTCTGGAAACTGCACTTGATGGTAGAGTTCGGCAAAGCGAATTACGTCACCGCCGCGACGGCACCCGTAGCAGTAGAACAAGTTCTTGTGGGGGTCAACGAGAAAGCTGGGCTTGTGGTCGGCGTGTAGCGGACACAGTCCCAGCACGCGGCCGAAGCCGATGGATCGGGTCTGCTGCCAATCGAGTGCTTGCAGATATTCCAGCAACGGAATCTGCCGTTTCAAATCGTCGAGAGCCTGGCGATTCACGGACTACTTGCCTCGATTGGCAGAATACGGCAGACCGCCCTGAGGTCCCAGGCAAGGATGGTGGGTGTCCTCAGAAAGTGCTCGCCTTGGGCTCCGGCCTTGATCCAGCACCACAAGGCTGAGCAGTCGCCGTTGCACCCATCGGCGCACGGTAGAGGGATCCGGCAAGCGCGTCGGATCTTTACAATGAGGTGCTGCTTGCTCGGTGGAGTCGCCGGCGGTGATCCGCTCACACGCCTGTTGCCGGCACCGCAAGCTGAAAGGCGCTGCCGGTGCTAGCCAATCGGGCAAGACCGTGAAAGTCTTCCCGCACGGCGGACAGATTCCGCGGCGCACCCAAATGTGTTCTTGCCGGTCATCGTGGGCTGGACGGAGTCGTCGTCCATGACCGACGATTGTGTCGTTTTGGCAGACAGGGCATCGCCGCGGCAGAAGGGCCAACGGGATTACCCCGGATCGGCCTTGTCTTCAGCCTCTGGCAGTGCGATAAAAAGAATCACGGCTGGCGTGAAGGCCCGCCGCTGACCGTTCCCTGCCAAAGTCTCGATCTGCTGCCGGGCCTTCACCCTCCCGGCATAGTCAGTTTCGAACGAAAAAAGAATACTGCTTTCCGTCGCTCGCCGCGACCCTCACTCACGACATTGGCCGGTTATTTTGCCCGTCTCGCCATGTGACGCAGCTCAGGGTGTGATCCGCCGATCAACATCAGCAACGGCGACAACCCGTCAAGTTTAATTGCGTGATCGACTGCTCGTGCAGGCAGCCAGTGGGTTGTGCTACCGGTCGGCTTTTTGTCCAGAGTTGTTCATCGAGACCTCTGAAGTCAGCTTTTTGAAGATTTCGCTGGACAAAAGCCGCGGCTTCGGCTACCGTAGGATTGGATGAGACCAGTCGGCAGGCCCGCCGCAGATAAGCAACCTGAGAGCATCGAGTTTGTTCCGAAACGAGATCTGGATCGAGCGAAGCAGGAAAATGAGAGGCTGCGCAAAGAGATCGAGCGGCTGAAACAGGAAACCGAACGTCTGCGCCGGGAACTAGAAGCCGCGTTGCGCGCCAGCAAGCGCCAGGCCGCACCACATTCGCGCGGCACACCAAAAGCCAACCCGCAGCGGCCAGGCCGCAAACCGGGCCGCCGCTATGGCCGGCAGGCTTGCCGTCCCATCCCGGCGCGCGTGGATGAACGAGTCACGGTTCCCTTGCCAGAGTGCTGCCCGCATTGCGGCGGCGGCGTGGAAGCGGAAAGCTGCGAAACCCAGTATCAGGAAGAGATTGTCCGGCGCACCATAGTGCGCCGTTTCGATATCGCCGTGGGCCACTGCTGCAAATGCAAGCGGCGGGTGCAGGGACGCCATCCGTTGCAGACCTCGGATGCGGTAGGAGTCGGCAGCGTGCAGTTGGGGCCGGAGGCACTGACCCTGGCAGCGATCCTGAACAAGCAGATGGGGCTGTCGCTAGGGCACACACGGCAAGTCCTGTCCTATGGGTTCGGGCTGGAGGTCAGTCGTGGAGGGTTGTACCGGGCACTGGCGCGGATGGCGGGCCGCGCGCAGCCGACCTATGACGGACTGGTGGACATCGCGCGGCAAGCTCCCGTGAACGGGATTTGGCCGCACGACGTAACGTTTTTCTTTTTATTCCATAACTTAAGGCGGTTACTAGAATGCCAGCGCGGCAGGCTGGCATTCTTCACAGCAGAGCCACTTAGAATGAGTAACTTGCAGGAAAGCAGGAAAACGGTGTACTCCATTCGAGGGCTTCAGGAGAAAGTCGGAATCGCGGTAAATTATTGAAAAGATGGAGCGGGAGACGGGGTTCGAACCCGCGACGTCCAGCTTGGGAATCTGGCACATCACTGTGTCTACAACACTTACGCGTCTCTGACGCGCTTTTTCGACTCACCCAAGTCTCGCCATATCAGTCACTCCCTGGTTTGACCCTCCCAATCGAGGTAGGATCGCGGTACATCGTTTTCTGCCTCATACCTTGTCTTGTATTGCACCCCATGGCCACAAACAACAATGGCCCGCGCGCCAACGCAGGCCATCGACCCATAGGGGTGAAAAGTGAATTTCCTCAACGGAAGTATACACCACCAGGACCCGCAAAGAAAAGACGAAAATGCTCTCGGCGCGCACGCATATGTAGGCTGCGAACAAAGCAGAGAATCGACCAAGTCGGGTGCAACGCTGATCGGATCGGATTTGACGAGCGCAGATTATGCCGCTTTGGAAGGCCGTTGGATTGATCGGCGGACTGGCCAGCCCGCGCCCAGACTGCGCCGGGCGGACTCCTTAACCGGCGCCGAGGTCATCGGCCGCAAGGGCGGCGACTACGCTGGCATCTTCATCCCGTATTTCCACCCCGATTCCGATCAAGTCCGAGAGTATCGTCTACGCCGCGACCATCCGGATCTCGAATACGATTTCGCCGGCAATCTCAAGGTGAGGCAGAAGTACCTCAGCGCGCCTGGCCGCTCCAACATGCTGTATCTGCCGCCCGGAGTCAGCCAATCGCTCTTGCGCGAGCCTGCCCTACCCATCGTGATCACGGAGGGTGAATTCAAGACTCTCGCCCTCTGGCGCGCCGCCAACCATGGAACTCCGAGCCGCCCCCGATTTCTGCCGGTGGGGGTGTCTGGCGTCTACAACTGGCGCGGAACGATAGGCAAAACGGTTGGGCCGGACGGCAGCCGTCTCGACGTAAAGGGAGCGATCCCGGATCTCGACTGGCTCGTTTGGGCAGGCCGCAGGGTTGTCATTGCCTACGATGCCGACGCGGTCACCAAAGAACCGGTCCGTATCGCCCGCTCAATGCTGGCGGCGCATCTGCGTGGTCGTGGTGCCTTCGTCGGTTTCCTGGAATGGGACATCGCGAGAGGTAAAGGCATAGATGACCATCTCGCCGCCGTGGGCCCGGACATAGTCCTCGAGGAGATCGCACAGGTCGACTTCGCGGGCTCGGCATGGAAGAAGGACTTGCTGCGCTCTAAACCAGCCATGAACACCACTGAAGGCCGTATTCTGCCGGTATTGGCAAACGCAATTGCTGCTTTCCGGCACGCGCCGGAATGGGGCGGCGTGCTCGCCTTCAACGAATTCGGATTCGGGACGGTCGTGCTCAAGCCGGCCCCCTGGGGCGTCGTTCCCAAAGGCGAATGGACGGATCACGAGGACCGCCTGGCCGCGGAATGGCTGCAGCGTCAAGGAATTCTGGTCTCGGTCGAGGTTGCCGGGCAAGCCGTGCAGACCGCCGCGAGGGATCATCCGTTTCACCCAGTGAAGTCATACCTGCAGGGCCTGCGTTGGGATGGGGTCGAGCGAGTGGATAGATGGCTATCGACCTACCTGGGTGTAGAGGACACGGAATACTCTCGTGCGGTCGGGTCACGCTGGCTCATCTCCGCCGTCGCGCGGATCTACCGACCAGGCGCGAAGGCCGATTGCTGCCTGATTCTCGAAGGGCCACAGGGCATCCGAAAGTCGACCGCGCTGCGGACCAGTTGCCGGCGAGTACTTCACTGATGAACTGGCAGACCTGGGCAGCAAAGACGCCGCCATGCAGACCCGCGGAGTATGGATCATCGAGCTCTCCGAGCTGGACAATCTCAGTCACGCCGAGGTGGCGCGGATCAAGGCATTCATGAGCCGGACCACGGACCGCTTCCGGCCGCCCTACGGTATGCGCCTGGTGGAATCACCACGCCAGTGCGTGTTCGCCGGCACCGTCAACCACAGCAGCTATCTGCGTGACGAGACCGGAGGGCGCCGTTTCTGGCCGGTGGTATGTGGTCAGATCGACGTCGATGCTTTGGCCGCGTGACCGCGACCAGCTTGTGGGCGGAAGCCAAAGTAAGATTCGAGTCGGGCTCTGTCTGGTGGCTCGACACACCCGATTTGGTGCAACTCGCAAGCGATCAGCAGGAGGCTCGATACGAAGGGGATCCCTGGGAGGAGGTGATTGGGCCGTGGCTGGAAAGCAAAGAGAGCACTGCGATTTCAGAAGTCCTGGAGAAATGCATCAACAAGCCGCAGGCGCAGTGGACGCAGACGGACAAGATTCGTGCCGCCCGTTGTCTGCGGGCGCAGGGTTGGCTGCGGTACCGGGAGCGTCAAGGCAGCCGGCTCGAATGGCGGTATCGGAAGGGCTGTCTGAGATGGAGATGTTCCCAGTGTTCCCAGTCTTGTTCCCAGTCTGTTCCCAGTCTTGGCGCAATGGATTCCTCGTTCCCAGTGTTCCGGATTTCCTGGGCTGATCCTATTGACGCAATACCCTCATCGATCCATATGTTCAAGAACAAGGAACACTGGGAACAATGGGAACAGGGTTGAAACGGCACGAGTTGGGCTTGGGCCAGACGTAGAACAAGACTGGGAACACTGGGAACACCTTCGTTGGCCTTTAGGCGTCTGGCAGGGCACGAAACCCATCGTCGACGGGCACGGGGCCGCGTACACCTCGCGACAGGCGAAATGGCGCTTTTCTTTTCGAATCGAACGGGCGCAGGGAAGCCATGGCGATTGCCCCTATTCGATCATCAGCGCGAGTCGACTTCGCCGGGTGCTCGCTACGCCTGGCCGAGCGCCGGCCCTCGAGCGCGAGACTCTTCATTCGGACCCTTTCGCGTCATGTTCATGCGCACAATGTGCAGTGAACGTGCGAACACGAAGGTGTTCCGCACGATCAAAATCTCTACCGATTCAACGTTCGCTAAAATCGGGACATCGTTGTTCGATGGTCCATTTGTCGTCACGGCAACCCCGTCCATGCGTCATGAACACTGCTGACGCAGCATTCTGCGCTCGAGTTTTTGTGTTCTCCTTTTGTTCGCCCATCGTGTTATCATTAAGGGCGTGGCCGTTTTCGGGCATATCTCTGCTACCGAGAGCTATACTAGGGCCACCGGTTTAATCACATGATTGCAGCTAGTTGGAGGACTGTTTGGTAGCCTCGCGCGGGCGCATTGGCTCTGCTCAGGTGGGGTTGATGACGGTCACTATCGAGGAAGCTGCGGTCGTTTCTCAGGCTTTTGCTCTGGATGCCCCATTGCCCGGCACGGGCTATACCACGAACTCCTTGCATTCCTCGCCCAATTTCCAAATCGTTCACAAGCGGATGCCGAATCAGACGAATCTGACGTCTGTGCAGACAGCTGGGGACCTGATCGAAGACTTTCGTCCTGCGTTTCTGATTCTGATCGGGACTGCTGGCGGTCACAGCGGGCGAGATGGACTTAATCTTGGCGATGTGGTGGTCGCCGACTACGTCGACTACTCTGGCTATTGGAAATACAAAGATGGCGCGGTGATAGAACGGAAGATGCCGCACGATCACCCGTCCGGGCATTTAATTCAGAACTATGTTGAACCTCTCCGTGTCAGCCCAAAGAGGTGGATTGACCGGATTCAAGAAAAACGGCCAACTGAAGGCACACCGACATTGTTTATCGGGGGACTCGTTTCGGGAAATATTCTCCTCGGAGATCCGCGAAATGAAGAGCAGGTCCGTATCCTCAATCATTTTGACAAGGCATACGCGTTTGAAATGGAGGGGTTTGGTCTGTCCTCCGCGGTTTTCAAAGCCAGGACTTCGGTCTATTACAACCCCCAGTATCTGGTGGTTCGGGGGATCTCAGATTTAGTCGACCGTGACGCTGCCGAAAATCAAGTGACCCGATCGATATGGACGCCGTACGCCGTCTCCGCGGCCACCTCATTCACGTCGGTCCTTTTGGACGACTTCTTTTCTGTCACCGCCGGCTCAGCTCCAGGAGCAGGAGGGCTAAATGCCGATAAAGCGTGACAAACTTGCTGCCGACCTGAAGAAACGTGTCGATGCCTTATCTGATCCACAACCGGTGTTCGATCTACGAGTAGGTTGGGCCGCAGACTATAATGGACTGTTTGAAGGAACCTACACCACCGCAGGCGATGCCAACAGCGTGCTTGACCAAGCAAGAGAATTCGGTCGCGTCTTGATCGTATCGCGGGGTGGTGGAGCGAAAACAGTCCTCCTGACGAGAGTGGCGCAATTGTCCTTCCAGAAGGGGTTTGCTGCAGTATTCATCGCTTTGAAGGATTGGACTAGTGCAGACAACCCCAAGTGGGCCTCGATTGAAAGCTCCAGCGATCGAATCGCGTATCTTTTCGCGCATTTTTCAGGTTTAGATCTCCTCCCAAGGGATTTCACTTCGTTTTCTCCAGAAACGGGCGTATTAGTTATTGTCGATGGGCTTAATGAAGTCAATTCTCGTACGGGCCAACAGATCGTCAACGCTCTTGATGAGTATGCTCGGTTTGCACTGGGCACTTCAGTTATAGTGAGCGATCGACTAGTTCGGCGCGACTTCCTTAGACCGTTGCGTTGGCGATTGGGCCACCTGTTGGCATTGGAAACCAGTCAGGTGGAGAGCTTGGTATCAGCTAATGAGAGAGCTCAAGAACTCTATCGAGAAGCAACGCCGAGTGAGCGGTCGCTGCTGACGACACCTTACTTTCTGAATGCATTCCTTCAAGGCGGAACACTCGCAACTACCATTACCGATCAAATGCATCAGTATTTTTCGAACCACGCGCTCAGCGATGTAGACTTAGACCGCGCGGCTGAAGCCGCTTTCAAGGTTTACGCGAATTCGGCCCGTACCTTCTCGCTAGAAGAGTTCAGATCGATCGCTGGCGATGCAATTACAAGTCGCTTGTTGGATGCTGGGGCCATAGTGAGTGAAGGTGATCTCGCCTTCTTTGATCATCACCTCAAGCATGATTATTTGGCCTCACGATACCTAATTTCCGATCGTAGGCGATGGTCGTCGCCAGTTTTCGCCACAATCACGTTTGACGCGAGCTCTTTCGAAACGATCGTCATGGCCATGGAGCAGATTGACGACTCTACCGTCGCTGATGAACTCTTGCGTAAGCTCTATGATTGGAATATTTACGGTGCCGGGTATTCTATCGCAGAAGGTCGTTCTAGTCGCGTCAGTGCAGAAATGCAACGCGTCATTTTGGCGATGTTTGCCGAACGTAAATGGGATTTAGTAATGGCGACCGCTCAGCGAGCCGTTGATACACTGCGGCTCATCGATAGCGAGGAGTCACGCAAGTTTTTGGCTGCACCATCACTGGAGGACGTTTTTGGGCTGGTGCGAAGTGGTCCTGCGAGCACATGGTTTGCCGTTTGGCGAGATCTATTCACTAGATCTTTCAATTCTCCGGCCTCACCTGACGACATCCGGTTGCTATCAGCTCCGGATTCCGTGCTGGGCTGGACCAGCGCCAACGTGCTGCGGCGGCTGAACTGCACCGAAAACCAGCAACGAGAGATCCGTGGCTTCACAACATCTAAAGACTTTACGGTTGCATGGAGAGCCGTCCACGTCTTGGGCGCTTATCCGACCGAGGCGAACCGAGTTGCGCTGGTCCAAAGCTTGGCGAGCGACTCGACCCACGTTCGCTTTGGCGCCACCAGATCTTTAGTGGAGATGGGGGCACTGGGTGGAGGCGAGTTTGCGTCGCAGGTCTTTCACTCGATTGCTGAAAACATCCCGCTGATAAGAAGCTCTCCAAGCAGTCTGACCGAATTCGAAAGAGCACTTTTTGTCGACACGACGCGTGCAACAGGGATGGACACGTGCTGTTTCCGAAGCCGTGCTCGAGCTACAAAGAACCTCAACCGGGCTCGAAGATCGCGAGAGGTGGGATCAAGTACTCGCGAGATTGGTGGGTGCATATGGAATCTAGTAAATCGGAAGTTATGCTCGCAGAAGAAAAGCTCAATCTGTTGCTCGATCGTGCCTGGAAGGTCAGAGAAAACGCTTTTATAATAGGCCCTACGAAAGTCGGCTGTTCAGTCCTCACCCTTGAAGACGAGATCTTCGTTGGGTGTAACGTGGAACATCGATATCGCTGTCACGATGTCCATGCTGAGGTGAATGCGATCACGAACATGATCGCCTCAGGTCGAAGGCAAATCCGAGCTCTCGCGATCGCCGCAGAGCGTGAGCGGTTTACGCCCTGCGGCGGCTGCATGGATTGGATCATGCAATTTGCCGCAGAACCATGTATTGTTCTCGCGCAGTCAAGAATAGCCGGCGCTGTGCAACGCTACACGACAGCCGATCTCATGCCGCATTACCCTCGGTAGTCCTGGCCAACATCACTATTCTACGAGGTCATCGGCCATACAGATTCAGAAAAGTAGCCACACATCATCCAGCTACGGGTCCCAGGTCAGAATATATCGGTATGCCACTACAGCTCGATCTAGCGCTTCTCGAATCAGACAGGCGTTTTCAGGCCATGTGCTTCTATCTTGCCCGGCGAGAATTTCCAGGAGCGCTTCCTGTTGCGCACGGGTCGTGGGATGGGGGTCGGGATGTCGTGCTGTTCGCTCGCCAGGGTGGTGACGTCGTGTGGCAATGCAAGTTTACGCAGCGCAGTTTGAGTGAGCTCAAGCCCCGCATTGTTGAATCACTGCAGGCGCTCAACCCTTCGCGGCCGATTGCCAAATGGATCTTGTGCGTCTCTGTCGAGGGCTCAGGCGGATTTCTGGACTGGCTCCGCGAAACCGTGGCGGCTAAGTGCCCCTTTATTACCGATTGGGAACTCTGGGATAAACAGCAACTCTTGGCGAAGCTCGAAGCCGCGCCGGATGTTCTCCAGATGTTTTTCTACCCAGTCTGGAAGGAGCTTGAAGCGATCTTCCAGACGGAAGAATTGGAACTCATACGGTATGTCATCGATCCGGCTTGTGGTTGGAAGCAGCCCGATCCAGCGGTGCTTCATTTCGTGCAGGCCATGGGAACCAACAGTGATCTGGTTATCGACATTATCGTTCGAAGCCGAGGCACCATTCAGTCTCTCATACGAGCCATCCGTCTCGATATTTATGATGTCAAGTATCATTTGCGAGGGCTTCCTGGGACCGGGTTGCTCTATTCGCAGCACACCTATCCGGTCTCGCTGCGCGGCGGCAAGCCGGGTAGCTCAACGGAACCTCTGGGTCCTCCGCTACTGGTGGATTCTGGAAAGCACGAGCGATTTAAGGTAAAGCTCACCGACTCGGGCTATGCGTGGACCGGCTACGTCCAAATTGCGCTCCTGTACAGCGAGAATCGCGAACTGCGCTTGCCCAGCATGTTTCTGACACCATAAGACCGCGTCGGAGTTCCTGCTACGTGTTGTGCGTGTTGTGCCGCCGATCACGGCGCAGACACGTAGATGCGGACGGACTGTTGAGCAAGGGTGCAACCGCGCTCAGATCATGGAAACGAAATTGAGGAGGTACGGTCCGAAGATACCATTCGCTCCACCGCGCCAAGTCAACGCTGGCTTCCTTATGATCCGCGCCGAGGTTGGAAGGATTGTGCCTGTCCCACATCGATACCAAACCTTCCGCCGTCCACTTTGCCGCAAGGCTTGCTACGAACTCAACGCTGTTCCCGTGAGGACGCCCTACCGTAGGTGTTTCAGATTACTGGTAATAATCGGTTTTTTCAGTCTCTTGAGCGGTGTCTCGACCGTGAAGTTAGAAACGTGCTAAAAATGCAGCGTGGAAGGCTACGCCCGACGCAGCTTGTGCAGCAAAACGCAGGAGAGGAACAGGTAACCCGGCGCTGAGGAAGATGGTGACGGCGGAAAATAACACGAAGAACAAAAAGATGCTACCCCTCGTCGTAGTCCTCATCACGGCGGCAACACTCGCCTTTTGGTTTCTCAGGCAGCGAAAGAGGCTGCAGGGCGAGGAGAAGCGTTCAGCACTCCTTCCCGTCAGGAGCGATGCTATAGGTGACACAGGCCACTTCCCAGTTCTCAAGACGGAGCCCTCTTCGGAGCCCGAATACCCGGTGGAAGAGCGGACACAGCCGGCTAGCCCGATTTATGCCAATGCTCTATCCCATCAGGAGCCACCCGTTCTATTTCATCAGAGCGCCGAACAGCACCTTCACCACGCGTCCAACAACGCGTTGCTTGTGGCCTTTGCACCGGCCGCATCAGACGATGGAATGGTGCGAGCAGATGTGGGCGAGGATCTTGCACAGTCCTCAAGCTTGGCAGTTCCGGAGCTAAAAGACTTGACAAACGGGCTCGGTGACGGTGATTCTTCCGCCCCGCCACTCGTTCCGATGACGACCGCTCCCGCTGTAACGGGTAACGATCCGCAAGCCGAGTGCGCGGAGGCGGCTGCGCGGGAAATCGAACCTGAAACCGGATACCGCCCCAACGATGAATTGCCGGGGGCAGAGGCGGAGCCGGATGGCTCAACTCCTGAAGACGCTGACACGCGCCTTCGCAATGAAGGGGACGCCGCGTCGTTTCTGGCGACTGCTACGGCAGGATCAGACGAGCGGTTGCCGCCCACAAATCCGGACGGCCTACTTTCGCCACCCCCAAGTCAAACTTCCCCAGGGCCCATTGACCGCGCCGGGACATCCGATCTCAGCGGCCACGATTCTTTCGGCCTGACAAGCGTTTGCGAAGGGGGCGTACACGATTCACCTGGCAGCGCTCTACCAGCCGAGTGCGCGGCCCCATCGCCGGAAAATATTCAAACCGCCGCTCAACCTCCCAACGATGAGTTGCACCCGTCAGGGGCGGAGCCGGATGCTTTAGCCCACCAAGGCGCTGAGCCACTCTTCCGTAACGATGACACTGGCATGTTACTCCTGCCGAGTGTCCCGACCGGATCAGACTGGCCCTTACCGCCAGCAAACGCAGATCAGACAGCTCCTCCATTCTCGGGTCAGACCTCGGAGCATACGGAACTCACAAACGGCGCTGGGGCTTCCGGCATTGGTGACCACGCCTCTTCCGACCCGCCAATCATGTCGGCGGCAGCCGCCACTGATTTATTTGATACCAATTTGGAAAATGAGTACGCGGCGCTAGCCCCGGAAACTGTTCGGACCGCCGATCAGCCCCCCGGCGATGAGTTGCGTCAAACAAATGCCGGCACCGGTCAGACGTCCCAACGCTCCGATGAAGTTGTCGGCGAGGACTTTGGCGAGTCACCCCTTCGCTACCGACCGCCGGTGCCAAAACCGCCGCGGCAAACAGCCGCACAGCCCGTGACTCCAAAGGTAGATCGTTCACCTTCGGCTGAAAGTACACTCGGCATCCGGGTTCGTCTCACATTTGACCGCTTCGGCTTCTGCGTTATCGGGCTCTTGCCGGAGCGCAAACCCGAATCAGACGACGAGCTAGCGGTGAAGTATGGGGGTAGTTTCTTGCGTCTCGTGGCGCAGGAGGATTGGTATCAGGATCTCCAGTTCGAGAACATCGGGGACCTCTTACGGCGCGGCCTAGAATTGAAAGGACCTCTCACCAACCAAAGGCGCCCCCGGTGGCTTTTGACCGGACGTGACGTGTATGTCCTCGCCAGTCACCCGCGCGCCAGCGGTTTTGTTTCGACGTCCCGTCTGGCCTTGGGCCGTTCCCACGTCGTGTTATGCGTTGCCGAATTGCTTCAGCAAGCCGAAGCGGTTCTGAACGAAGCTGGCTGCCAAGGATATGCAAAACTCGACGAATCTCACGGTGTTCCGGCTGGATGGGTTGGACTTCGCGGCGTGGCGCCAGCGGCGGCAATAGCTTTGGAGCTGGGTAGCGACCCGTTCTATGCCCTCAAGCCTGCGCCTGATATTGAAATCGAGCTTGAAGGAGGCGTTTGCCTGCGCAACTCGGTTTGGCTGGCTGGCTATCCCCCACAAATCAAGATCCTCGGAAACGCGGCGGGCACAGTGAGAGTCTTGATAGACGGCAAGGAAGCCCACCCTACAGAGGACGGCTCCCTCGTTGCCGACGGTTACGATTTATCCGGAGCAACATTCCGTTTACTGCGAGGGTTGGTCCTGTTCCCGGTCTTATTCGATTGAGGAGCCGCCGGACTCCTGGGAACATTGGCCAGCCTACCGCTTCGGTGAAGCTGATATATGTGGTCCTTTGGTTCACCTCGCTCCCGAATCTCCGAGGGAACGGAGCGTTACTGTTCCGATGTCAAACCCGCTTCTCCTCGGAGCTGAGCCCGGTCAATTGTTCCGCTGTTCTGCCCGAAGCGTTGCGCACTGGAAGGGGTTTGTTCCTTTTGATGTCGTCTGGGCATTGCCGGCACAACCCCTAACCTGCAACAAGAAAACGGCGCGCATCATTCAGTTCGCCGAAATACCCCTGGCGGCAACCAAAACGCGCATGAAATCACAAACGGATTGGTGTCAACGCCATCCTTGATGCATCACGGAAAGGTCTGCGTATCGAGAGTGACTTTCGAGATTCGGCCGCCCGCTGGAGTGAGTACAAGAAAGCCGCACGAGATCTCCGGAGGCGCAGGCGATGACGCCGAACGAGCTTCTCTTGTGGCTGTCGGCGCGTAAGGATGGCTCCTGGCCGCAATTCCGCGGAGCAGTTGAAGCGTTGGACTTGGCGAGCACCGACGGCGAAGAACAGGATACACCGCTGCCACTTCATCAACGAGTCCGCTTCAACTTGGAGCGGCTTGGCCATGTGGAATTTGACGTGGCGGAATGCGAGAACGGCTGGCGTGTCGTGCCACCGGCTCTTGCACTTTCTCAACACGATGACGAGACCATCGGCGTTTTGTGCGGGGCACGGACGCCCAAGCTCCTGAATAGGCTCGCGCAGGCCGCAGGCGCCATCTCTTTTGAAGAGGCTGCACAGACAGATTGTCCAGACATCGTGCGTATGCGTGCACGTGAAGCCAAAAGCCTGATCGAGGTTGCAGAACGGGAAGGCATTCTCTGTCAGCTTGACACCCCTACGGCTTTGCTTTCGCATGTTCCGTCCGTTGATGCGATGAAAGGGTGGCGCCGCGAACCGATGCCTTTAGCGGGCAAGGATTGGGACGTGAAGCAATTCGTCATCGAAAAGAAGGTGATGAAGTGGCGCCCGGTGACACTTCAGGAAGCGAACATGCACGGCGCACAGGGACTATTCTGCTTCACGCGTTTCCAGATACCGCAGTATTTCCTGCGCGAAGCCAGGGAAACATCGGGTGCCGGGGGCGGTTGGAAAATACTACGTTCTCTTCCGCCGTCAGCGGCGAGTGCTGAAATACGACCGCAGGGAGCGCAGCCTCACTCTGCCAGCTATTTTCCGCCCGCCGCTACTGACGGAGCGGGCGTTAGTTCTTTGCTCGGGTTTTCCCCCTTATTACAGTGTCGTGCGGCCGCTGCCCAACATTGACGTATCGCGACATTCCCGAAGAAGTGGCGGGCTTGGCGGCTGAAGTTCTTCAGACAGGATTTCCTATGAGCAACCCGATTGCTCTTTTTGACGACTTGCGGGAAATGTATCTTCGCTACTTGGACAGCCCGTTCGATTTGCGCTACCCGGATCTCGTCGCTGAGCGGCGCGCTATTTTGAGTGTTGACGGACGCATCTTCCGCCAACCTCTGATTGAGCCGACGCCAGCATACCAGTCGAGCAATCAGACGTTCCACAGCATTGCTCAGTCTCGGCTCGGGCATTCTTGGAGCCAGACTGACATCGCCGACCTTGCTGACTTTGTTTCGCTGGAACTGTTCCCCCCGGCCAGGATTCCGTACGCCCACCAAGAGCAGGTCTTTGCGGAATCGGTCGTCAATGGAAACGACGTCATTGTGACTACCGGCACCGGTTCGGGAAAGACCGAGTGCTTTCTTCTGCCGATCATTGCGTCACTCATCCGTGAATCCGCGGCGTGGGGACAGCCCGGCCCACGTGATCCGCGCTGGGATTGGTGGAACCATCGCCAGAATCCAACCTCAAATCGGTGGCTGCCGCGTATTCCCCAACGCAGTCACGAAGACCCTGCCGTGCGTCCGGCGGCCATGCGCGCCATCATCCTTTATCCCCTCAATGCGCTGGTTGAGGACCAACTCGGACGTATGCGGACGGCATTGGACAGTGCCAGTGCGCGGGCTTGGCTGCAAGCAAGACGGGCCGGCAATCGCTTCTATTTCGGCCGATATACAGGACGCACACCGGTATCCGGGGACCGGAATCCACGAAGGTCGGCAAGCTCCGCGGCGAACTCACTGAGATGGACCAGGAGGCCCAGCAGGTGGCTGGATCACCTGCCGAGCGGTTCTTTCCCCGCATGGACGGCGGTGAGATGTGGTCGCGCTGGGACATGCAGGACCATCCGCCGGACATCCTAATCACGAACTACTCGATGATGAACATCATGCTCATGCGGAGCATGGAGACACCGATTTTCGACGTGACCCGGCAGTGGTTGGAGGCCGACCGCTCACGTGTGTTCCACCTGGTGGTGGACGAACTTCATACCTACAGAGGAACTCCCGGTACAGAAGTAGCCTACCTGATCCGTGTGCTTCTCGACCGCTTGGGCTTGACCCCAGATTCCGATCAACTGCGCATCATCGCCTCCAGCGCATCCCTCACGGACGATCCGTCTGGGCTTGATTATCTGGAGGGCTTCTTCGGCCGTGACCGAGGCCGCTTTCAAATTATTGGCGGCAACACGGTGAATCCAAATCCGGCTTCTGTTCAATCGCTGGGAACCCACGCCACTGCTTTGCGTGATTTGGGCCAAGGGTTGCGCAGCTCGGCACCCGCAGTCGATGCCCGCAATAGCGCAGACTTTCCATGCCGCGGTTGGTGCGCCACCGTCCGCACCCGGCGCTTCCGCAGAGCAGATTATTTACGCGAGCCTTGAACATATTCAGGCGGCGGATGGCTTGCGGATCGGATGTATGCCAGAAGGGCCTGGAACGGCGCCTCAACCCCGCTTTCCATCGGATATTGGCAATCGAGCTGTTTCCGGCCCTCGCGCCGCTTGAGCGCGAAGCAGCCGTGGAAGGATTGGTGAGCGGCATTTGTGCCGCACGGAATGCTCAGGACACATGCATTGCTGCCGGTGCGGGCGCATTTGTTTTTCAGGAACCTTCAAGGGCTTTGGGTGTGCTCAGACCCCCAGTGCAATGCGGCTCCGGCTCGGACATTTCCTTGTCCTGTCGGCCAGCTTCACTACATACCTGCGCTCACATGCCAGTGCGGTTCGAGAGTCGTCGAACTGCTTTACTGCGAAGCGTGCGGAGAAGTGTTCCTGGGCGGCTACCGGAGACCGGGCGTGAATCCGAACGAGTGGTATCTGAGCCCAGATCATCCGGATTTGGAAGCATCGCCAGATATGGCATCGCTGGATCGTGACTATGCCCGGTACGCCGTCTTCTGGCCTGCGCCAAATGGCGTTCAGCCGGCCACGCAACAATGGAGCCAAGACCTTGTTCAGCGGCGATGGCAGCCGGCGTATTTTCTTCCTGCGGAAGGCCGGGTTGCGCATGGCGGAAATCCTCAGGCGACGCCGTGGCTATCTCTATCGTGTTCCCGCCGATGCATGGACCGAACGGAGACATTCTTGATCCACCTCCGCAAGGACTTGCGGCGAGTGCAGGGCGTGCCTATCCGTCGCGTTGCCCGAGGTGCGATACAAACTGGGCGCGCCGGGGACATAGGTTCTCCCGTCCGAACTCAGCGCACCGGTTTCCAGAAACTAGCGCAGGTTCTTTCAGATGTCTTGCTCCGCGAAGTGGGTTCCGAGAATCCGAGCGGGCGGAAACTGGTTGTTTTCTCCGACAGCCGGCAGGATGCGGCAAAACTCTCCGCCGGAATGCGCTTTGCGCATTACCTTGACTCGCTTCGTCAGGCACTCGCCGCGCGCTTTGGGCAATCAAGGTGCGGGCGTTCTCGCTTTCATCGCGCAATTCAATGGTCAAACACTGAGTCCGCAGCAGCAAACATGCAGCCAATACCTACGCCGCCGCCTATCCCTCCGAAGCAGCAACATTGTCGATGGCGCAAGGACCGATGGCAAACCAGCCATCCCCGGCATTTCCTTCGCTTACCTGTCAACAGGCTGCTCAGCGCATCCAACTGCGCGCCGTCCAGGGGCCACACGCGATATCCCAGCTCGCCATGGATGTATCGTCGCAGCTCTTGCGGCAAGGCATCAACCCAGGCGGCTATTCGCAGGATGTTCTCTGGACGGACCCGGCGAACCGTTCGGGCCACTGGCGCGATCTTTACAACTGGCCGGCGGGCGTGACACCGAGCCCGAAGCCAAATAGCCAGCTTGACGCCAACCAGCAGGCTCATTTGGGCCGCATCAGAGGCGAGTCCCTCGCCGAATTGATGGATGTTGTTTTTGCGTCCGGCCAGCGCAGCCTGGAGTCGTTGTGCATCGCCTTTGCCACAACGGATCGGCTCAGCTGTCCTGCTCCGAGCGTGGATGTGCAGGAGGCAGCAGATGGCGTCATTCGTCTCCTCGGGTCACGCAAGAAACTTTCTTCGCACGACGCCTCGCCACCGCAGAACATGCCCGTCTACGTCACGGAATTACTTGAGGGCGATTGCGGCCCTGCGAGGACTGAGTGCCGCCGCTCTTGAAGCTGACGTTGTGAACCATTTGATGAACTCAGGCGCTCTCAATCAGTTCGTTCTGCAAGCCCCGGCCTTGTGCTTGCTTCGAGCCGGCGGCGCAATTCTACGAATGCCCAAGGTGCCGGCGAATCCACCTTCACCGGCGGGCGGCATCTGCACCGACTGCTTGACGCCTCTTGGGCAGCCGCAGGCCCTTACACCTGCGCATCTTCTCTCCGATTACTACAGTTACCTAGCCACACAGACGCAGGGGCTGTTTCGGCTGAACTGCGAGGAGCTCACGGGCCAGACGAACAAAGCCGATGGGCGCAAGCGGCAGAGGCTCTTCCAGGACATTGTGTTGCCGGGTAGCGAGAACCGGCAAACCGACCCGATTGATTTGCTCAGCGTCACCACGACCATGGAAGCCGGCGTGGATATCGGGGGGCTGCTGGCCGTCATGATGGCGAATATGCCGCCGATGCGCTTCAACTATCAGCAGCGCGTCGGCCGTGCGGGACGGCGGGGGGCAGGTCTCTCCGTTGCACTGACCCTATGCCGTGGCCGTAGTCACGATGACTATTACTTCCAGCGTCCGCAACGGATCACAGCGGACCCGCCGCCACAGCCTTACGTTGACGTCGAGCGGCTGGCAATCATCCAAGCGTGTGCTCGCCAAGGAAGTCTTGAGACAAGCGTTTCAGGCGCTCAATCTGTTCGGCGTCCGGACCGCCGACAGCGTTCACGGTGAATTCGGTGCGGCGGCACAATGGATCCAGCCAACGCCGCCTGCTCAAGCCGGCGGCCCATCTGGCCCGAGCCCTGAGCAACAAGTCTCAGCCTGGATTCAGAACAATCAGGCTGCAATTGCGCACACCACTGATGTCCTCTTGGCATATACACATCCGAACCTTGTCGCCGGACGCCAAGCGCTTATCGATTTCATCAATCACCAGCTCATCGGGAAGATCACCGCTGCAGCGAACGATCCAACGTTGCATCAAGACGCTCTGAGCGAACGCTTGGCGAATGTGGGGGTGCTTCCGATGTTCGGCTTTCCGACGCGTGTGCGCTATCTCTTCCACCAACGTCCATTCGCCGGCTATGATTGGCCGCCGGAGGAGGGGGTGGTTGACCGCGATTTGGACCTCGCCATCAGCCAATTCGCGCCGGGCGCAGAGACCGTGAAGGATGGCTTGATTCACACGTCGGTAGGGGTGGTGAACTACCGGCCGCAAGGAAATCTTGTGGTCGCAGCAGCCAAACCCTCTGGGACCTCCGCGGCCAATCGGTATTCTGCCGGAGCTGTCAAGCCGTCGACGTGCAACCATCCGCACTCGCCGTATGTCCTGTGTGCGGCGCGACGTCCCAGCAGCAACCTGGATATGAGGTGATCCAGCTCGCGCAGCCCCTCGGTTTCAGAACTTGGTTTGGCCAGAACCGCGATTTTGACGGCGTCTTTGAGTGGACGCCCCGTGCTTCACGGCCGAAGATGGGAGCGACCCTTCAGCCCCTGACCCCACGGGCGAATTTTGGCATATGGTCGGGTCAAGAGACTATCTTCGTGGTGAACGATAACGGAGGCAGAGGATTTGATTTCGCCAAGCTCAACCAGGAAGAAACCTGGGTCACCCGCGAAGCGCTAACGCAGATCGGCATCATCAATCAACCGATTAACACCGCAGCCGGCACAGGACAGGCGTGCGCTGGCGTCGATCAAACCCACGGACGTTCTTGTGCTTGGCATTCAGTCCTGGCCTGCCGGGATAATTTACTCGCCGCTCGATGTGAATGGCCGGGCAGCTCTCTACTCTCTGGGCTTCATGATGCGGCGAGCGGCTGCCGTGCAACTCGATATCGACGAGCGGGAACTAAGAGTGGGACTGCGCGTCATCCGCGATCCCAATGGTCAGGTCAGAGGCGAAATGTTTCATTTCCGACAGCTTGGAAAATGGGGCCGGCTACAGTTCCCATTTGGGAGTACCAAGCGAAGCCGAGAACCTATTGAGGCTTTTGACCGGCCAGGGAGGCACAACCTTTCATGCGCCGCTCGTGGCAGCGTCTCACGCGGGGATCTGCCAGACGTCATGCCCGGATTGCCTCCGCGACTTCAGCAATCTCGCCTTCCACAATATTCTCGATTGGCGTCTTGGATTGGACCTGGCGCGGCTGGCACTTGATCCGAACGCGCCTATCGATTTCACCGTCCCTTACTGGCAAAGCTTGGCGGTTTCTGCGCCTGCTGCATACTTCGCATCCCAATCGCAATGGCAGTCTGTCACCTTGGCCGGCGTTCCCGCCGGCCGCCGGGGCAATATTGTCGAGATCATCGTTCATCCACTCTGGGACACAACTCCCGGCAGCTTCTGCGCCCAACTGACTGCCGCCCACGCTCAAGCACAGACCACTGGAGCACAGATCATCACCTTCAAGTCGATTTTCGAGGTCTTGCGCAGGCCCTATTGACGGGGCAGCGGTCTGGCCTGGTATCGCACACTAATCGCACACGTTTGCAAGAGTGCCTCAGGCGAATGAGGAAGAAGGCATCAGGACAGAGAATCATCACTGCTTCCCTGGAGGGAATGCGGATTCTTACCGATGAGAAGCAGTGTGAGCTGCAAGAATACTTCTGTGGCCAACAAGTGGCTATCGAATGACCAGTCGCCTGACCGCTGCCGTGCTCGCTCGCGGATTCATCGCTTGCGGGATGGAACCGCACGGACAGGTTCGCCGCCATGAACATCCCCCCGAGGCTGTCGCGCTGCCCTTCCGGGGACGCTGGAGGAACCTCATCCCTGACGTGTGGCCCTCCGAACCCGGCACGGGCCTTGGCACATTCACCGATATGGTGTAATGTGGTGAAGAACATGAATGGTCTGGCGCCGTGAAACCCAAAAAGGGAGATGGAAAAAAGATGAAGTCCCCAAGCGCGGCAACCGTGCGTGCGTCGATCAGTTTCCCACCCGATGTCTATGAAACACTTGAGGTTATCGCCAAAGAAAAGAAGGTTTCGTTAGCCTGGGTCGTGCGTGAAGCCGCGGAGCAGTATATCGGTGAGAAGTGGCCATTGTTCAGCCGGAAAACAGGGGAGCAGCAGTAATGAAAAAGAAAGGTGCTCAACTCAAACTGGTGTTGTCCAGGAACCAGGCGCCAACAGTCAAAATCGAGGGCGTAAAGCCCCCTCTGTCTACAATCGATCTTTTTTGCGGCGCCGGCGGCATCACCGAAGGATTCCGCGAGGCCGGGTATCGATGCCTTTATGCCAACGATTGCATGCCGGAAGCGATTGAGACCTTTGCGTTCAACCACCCGGACGCCTGGGCGGAAGCGGACGACATTGAAGACGTTGACCCCGGTCAAGTGCGCAAACGCTTGGGTTTGAGCAAGGGCGGCCTTGATGTTCTTGTCGGCGGTCCGCCGTGCCAGGGCTTCTCGATCAACGCTCCTGGCCGGTTTCTGAGCGATCCGCGTAACAAACTCTTTAAGGATTATCTCCGGTTCCTGGAAGAGTTCGAGCCCAAGGCTTTTCTTTTCGAAAACGTCCCTGGATTGCTGTCTCTCGGCGATGGCAAAGTGTTTCGGCAAATCCTCAGCCAATTCGAAGAACACGGCTATCAAGTCACACCGAAGATCCTCTTCTCCGCTCACTATGGCGTCCCGCAAGAACGGTGGCGTTTGATCTTGCTCGGTTCGCGGACAGCTACGATGACACCACCGCCGCCCACGAATTACGCCACGGGCCGCGCTAATTTCCGGAGCGGCGGAACCATGACATTCCAACTCACCGCCAAGGATAAGGACCGCCTCTTACCCGCCGTTACCGTGGGAGAGGCCATAGGGGATCTGCCGCGGCTCGAGATAGGTGAGGGAGCAGAGACAGTCGGCTACACCGTTGCGCCTCACAGCGATTACGCACGGAAGATGCGGAATCCGGATGGGGTGACGTTCAACCATTTCGGCGCGAAGTTGTCGAAGCAGAATATTGAGCGCATGAAATATGTGAAGCCCGGCGGCTCATGGCGGGATATCCCGCACCGGCTTCTGCCGAAAGGGATGCAGCGGGCGCGGAAATCAGACCACACGAAGCGCTACGGCCGGTTACGGAATGACGGCCTCGCGGGTACGGTCATGACGAAATGCGACCCGCACTGGGGCACGGTTTTTCTTCCTGACCAGGAACGCTCTTTGAGTGTGCGCGAAGCAGCGCGTTTCCAGTCATTTCCTGATTCGTACAAGTTTCTTGGGCCGCGCGTCTCGCAGTACGAGCAAGTGGGGAACGCGGTTCCGGTCTTGATGGCCAAAGCAATAGCGCTGCAAATCCGCGCCCATCTGGAAGAGCAGGAAGCCGTTCCGGAGGGCCTTCCAGAAGCTGCTCATGCCTAGCACGAAGTGTATGTTCTGATTCTGGAACCCGCGTGACCGTTCTCTCGAAACTGAAGGTATCAGGAATTTCTCACGGGAGCGCCACTGATGGACCGTAGCGCGAATATGCGGGCGATCCGGAGCAAAGATATGCAGCCCGAATTGAGGGTGCGGAGGCTTGTCCACAAGTTGGGGTACCGGTTCCGGCTGCATCGCAAAGATCTTCCTGGCAAACCCGATCTCGTGTTTGGCCCGCGGCGCAAGGTAATTTTTGTTCATGGGTGTTTCTGGCATTCCCATGACTGCAAAGCCGCACATGTTCCAAAATCCAATCAGGAATATTGGGGACCGAAGCTTGAACGGAACCGGAACCGGGATAGGAAGACTATCGAGGCCCTTGAAGCGGAGGGCTGGCAGTCGCTCGTCATCTGGGAATGCGAAGCACGCGATGAGCGTGGCCTAAAGAAGCGCGTGAAGACCTTCCTTGGAAGTGCGAAAAGTCAGCGGAAAACGTGACAGCCAGATGCTCCGTTCCTGAGACCCTATTGAACTGCCGCCCTTCAGAGAAAGCTTTGGGTTATTCTTTGTGAATGGTCAAAACGCTTTGCTTGCACGATCCTGGTCGGATTATGAGACCGGGAATTTGGACAACGCCCGCCCGTGGCCTCGCGGCCCATCTCAGCTCGGCGGCAAGCGAGAGTGACGTTGGCTAATGGCAAAGAAACCTAAGGAAAAGAAACCGAAAGACCTGACGCCGCGTTTCGGAATTGGTGAATGGTTCGGGAAGGTGCTGACGCAGATGGACGGAGCGGAGCGCCGGTATTACGCGTCCGAAGTTCTTAAAGACAAAAGATTGCGCGACAAGCAGCCTTGTCCGTTTCAGCCACGGAAGCAGGATGCAAAATGCACGAAGGACGGGGGCGTGTGTTCACTGCGCCTCTACACCTACAAGGCCGATGAGAAGACGGGGCGGGCAGCGGGGGAGCCTATGCCGGGTCCGCAAGGCCAACTGCGCGCGACGTGCCCGTACCGTTTCCATGAAGCACTCGACGTATTTCATTGGGTCGGCGAGACTATCCTGAGCGACAGCAACCCGAAGCTTGTCGGCGAAGTGGGTTTCCTGGAAGCCAGTGCGACAACGGATGCCGAGGGCGGAGACGACGTGGGCCGCATCGACATGGTGCTTGTCAGTAACAAGTCCGTACTAGGCGCGCCAATGGAGTGGTGCGCCCTAGAAGTTCAAGCTGTGTACTTTTCAGGCGATGCCATGCGGGGCGAGTTCAAGGCCTTTGCTGACGAGAACGTGGATTGGGTTATTTTTCCTGCCGGGCGCCGTCGACCGGACTATCGGAGCAGCGCGCCCAAACGCCTCATGCCTCAGCTTCAAATAAAGGTACCGACCCTCCGTCGGTGGGGAAAGAAAATGGCCGTGGTCGTGGACCGAGCGTTCTTCGATTCCGTCGGGGAAATGGATAAAGTCCCAGATATTTCAAATGCGGATATCGCCTGGTTTATCGTCCGTTTTGAGGAAGTACCAGGCAGTAAATACAGCCGGATGGTTCGTGACGAGATACGGTTCACCACCCTGGAGCGATCCGTGGATGGACTTACCGGCGGAAAGCCGGTTCCCAAATCAGTATTTGAAGAGCGGATCGCTGGAAAGATAGAGGCGGCACCATCGTTGAAGCAGGCCGAAGAGACCGGGCTTCCTGAAATCGGCCTTCCCCCAGAGATAGAGGCATAATCCCGCGAGCTCATAGGCGTGTAAATGGCGGACGAGACGAAGATCGGCACGCATTGGCAAAGGGAGGAACTCGATGCGATCGTTGCCGATTATTTCGACATGCTGGCCGCTGACCTTGCCGGGCAGTCCTACATCAAATCCAGGCACAGCGCGGCCCTCATGGCTGGGATTGGCCGGACCCATCGTTCCGTTGAATTCAAGCACCAAAACATTTCGGCTGTGTTAGACGAATTGGGCATGCCCTGGATTCCTGGGTATAAGCCCAAGAGAAACTACCAGAACGCGATCTTCGATGCCATCGACCGTTACCTCACCAGGCACCCGGAGACTCTTAACCCCCTCCCCGGGCGCATCGGGGGTAACAAGTTCGCCAGCCGAAGTCTTTGTAGACCCTCCGCTAATCACAACAACCGATGAGCAGATTCCAGAGGGTCTGCGGCATCTTGTCCGGAAATTTGATCCTGTAGAACGGGACCGCCGGAACCGGGCTCTTGGCCGGGCAGGGGAAGAGTTCGTGATTGAAATTGAGCGGCGCCGGTTGACCGGTGCTGACCGCTCTGACCTGGCCCGCCGGGTACGCTGGATAGCAGCGGAGGAGGGCGATGGTGCCGGCTACGATGTTCTGTCCTTTGATCGCGCTGGGCAAGAGCAATTGTTGGAGGTGAAGACCACCAACGGCTCCGCGCGAACGCCGTTCTTCTTAACCCGTAACGAGCTGGCAGTGGCAGAGGAACGCCCGGCGGACTGGCGCATCTACCGCGTTCATTTGTTCTCGACGCAACCCACCATCTTCATGATCGCACCGCCGCTTGAGCAGGCGGTCAATCTGAGACCGGATACGTGGCGCGCCTCGTTTCATGGTCCTTCACCCGCACACTGAGGACACGGCGTTGGGGCGAATGAAGCCAAGCCTTGGGAAAAGGGTCAGAACAACGGAGTCCCAACCCTCCCACCGCCGCGTCGTGCTAGCTTAGCTAGCCGATTATCTTGCAGGCCCCGTTGCATTCAGCCAGTGCCAGCAGATTGTCCTGCCACTTGCCGTCAGCATATGTCCTGAGGTAGGGGGCCTTATTCCCATCACCCCGCACGACGCGGACGTACACTTTTTTTCCAGTGGAGCGATCGATCGTATAGAAGGCCTCTTCCTTCGAATCGATCTTCTTGATTGCTAACTCCCGAGTGATGCGCCACTGGTCGGCAACGTTGCCGATGTGGGTGATATGCTCGTGAGCGTTGGAACGGTCAGGCTTGTTGATACACGTAACTTCGAATTCTTTCATGACGAAGATCCTTTGCTGATTGGTGTTTTCGACTGCGAGCGCACCTGTTCACATCGGAACGCCCGCGTTTCCTGGCAAGACTGCGTGACCTTCGAATCGCAGTTCGCGGCGGCGCTCGACTCCTTGGCTTTGGCTTGTTGTTGAACTTCAACTCAACGTCTCCAGCAAATTTTTTTAGAAGAGCCGCCCTTGCCCCTGTGCTTCCTCACGTGAGGGGTACAGCGTGTCTGTTTTCTGATCTACGTACAGTAAATTGAATTGCTCCAGGCGTACACGCAGGGCCGAAATTGTCACATCAAAGCGCTCCGCGAGACGATAGAGATTCTTCCAATGGGTGCGATCGATCTTCCGAGCTTCATCGAAGACGGCCACCCGCGGCATCAGTATTGCGGCGGCGTAGCGATTGACGGAGCGCGCCTCGTCAGGAGCATCCGCACGACCATTGATCTTCCGCAAGAGGTCTCGGCCTTCGTCAGATGCGAGCAGAGTTTTGATGATCTGCACCTGCCCCGCAGGGGAACTACGATAGACAAATATTTTTGCTTCAGTGCCCTCGAACAGGTTGGGATGGTCAAGTTTCGACTCGTCCACAAAAAGGTCCCAGTGCCCCATCTCGTGACCTTGGGTCAGTCGGCGCCGGCCAGACTTCTGTTCCATCTCGTGCTTGCGGTGTTCATTCATCACAATCAACCGATCAGATGCGCGGAGACCCGCGAAAATCTCCTCTCCGGGGAGCTCTTCAATCTTCTCCCAGAGCATGGACAGTCCAAGAACGAGATCGCCGAATAGCTCGATGTCTATGGGAAAAGAGAGGGGTCGTCCCAGCTTCTGCTCAAATTCGCTAAGCCGCCGCTCGGCTAGCTGCTCGATCTGCTCATTCCGGTAGAACCTCATGTCTTCTTTTTGATCTCCTGGAGGAGCTTTCTCCAGTCTTCTTCCGAAAGCTTCGTCGAAATGGCAGAGCGAAAGAACATCCGAGCACCCTCACTCTTCTTGAGCATGTCGCCAACATCAGCGGGGGCCTTGCCGGCGAGGGCCAACAACTCGTCGCTGTTGCCGTTCAGTACTGCTGCCAAGGCCAAGAGCACCGCGGCTGATGGCACCAGGCGGTCGTTCTCGATCTTCGACAGGTAGGTGAAATCGAAGCCGCCGCGATCATCTTCCTTCAGCCGCTTCGCCACTCGATCCGCAAGGTCACGCTGAGACAGCTTGGCATCGAGCCTCAGTGCCCTGATTCGGCTTCCTAGTGTTATTTTGCCGCTCACTACCCCATCTTCCCAGAATGTTGAGTTGAATGTCAACAACAACTTCAAACTCCATGAAAGGGAGGAAATCCTGCGCGGCCTGAACCGCCGCTTAACATGACGAGAAAACTGGTTTGGCAGCTCTGCCGGGTCAGAATTACAGGTTTACGACGACATCGATGGCCCGCTCCAGTTGTAGGTCTCGGGCTTCCGACTGTCGGTGCGGAACGCTGCAATCCGGCTTAACGCCCCTTCCCTCCAGCAGTTCCCCTCGCCAGGTGTACCAGGCCCTTGCGGGAATCCGGACGTAATAGCCGTGAGAGACCTTGTAGACGCTGCAGCAGATCAGCCGGCCGGCAGTTTGTTCCCCTACCACCGGCGCAAGCTGGCGCTCTTGTGCAAATGCCGCGATCCGTTCTCCGGCGCCGGTGGTGCTTCGGTCTACAAGGAGCACAGTTCGCCCATGAAATGGCTTTGCGCCTAAGCCCTCGGTCACGATGCTGACCGAATCGTCGCGAAAACCGAACTTCAAGGCCAGCAGGACAAGGGCAGCTTTCTGGGACGGTATCCGATCAAAAGCCGTGAGCGTCTCTTTGGTGTAGTTGGTTTCTGCCCGTGCGCGGGTGACGCTGTAGCCAACCGGTAGACGTTCCGGCGTAAGGTAGCTCATGACACGGAGGAAGGCCAGACCGCCGCCGGCATTGCCGCGAAGGTCGATGATCAATCGGTCGCATCCCTCGAGTTCCTGAACGGCGCGATCGATTTGCTTCGCGATATCGACTCCGACGGCGCCCGGGAACTTCGTCACCTTGAGCCAGCCGACTCCATCCGCAATTTTCGAGATCAAAACATCACCCGCGTCCGATGGCTGAGTGTAAGCGGGAGCGCATTCGTTCGGCTGACAGTACTGGAATCTCGCCGCGAGACCCTTCGGCACCTTCTTGCGAGTGCTCTCGTGAAAAAAGCCGGAGTCGGGAGTGCCGACGGAACGGACGAGATCGGCAAGAGACGATTCAAAGTCGGCAGAGTCGTCCGAAGCGATAATGTTCGCGCGCCGCTCCTCAACCAGCGTTCTCCAGCGATCCTTGGCAAAATGCGGATCGAAGTGCTTCATCTCCACCGTCGTCATCACCTTCGAGACGATCGCCTCGCGTTCAGCCTTGCCCAGATTGTTCGTCAATTCATTCCCCCTGAAATCGTTCCGTGTGTATCGCCCACGAGTCGGAATCCCGCCCAGTATTGTGGGGCCGCATTCGGTCCGTACATTTTCAGCAGTTCACGTTCTGCCATCGTGAAGGCCTCGGCTTTGTCGTGACCCAAGCCTCAGATTTCCATAGAACCGCCGCATCAGCGCTGCCGTGAAAGCGTCGTCGGCCTCCCAGATGCTGGCGACCACGCTCCGAGCTCCAGCCATGAGAAATGCCTCAACCAGACTGTTGGTGCCGGCGATCCCTTCCGAAGTGCCGGCGGCGCCGTCGCACGCTGACAGCGTTACCAGATCCGCATTCAGTTTGAGCGCTAGAATTTCGCGTGCCTGCAGCACATCGTCGTCCTGGTCTCCCTTGTGGGACGTAAGCACCAAGCCTGATCGATCGGGGAAATCACGATCGATAGCCGCGTGCACCGCGAAATGGAGAACGTCATAGCTGGCCAGCGGCAGACGCTTCAACATCCCCTCCGTCGCGTTTTCACCGTCCAGTAGTTTCGCGTCCCAGGTGCCTGCGGCTGCCACATCAGCCACTTCGGCAGATGAACGGCGCAGAGGCGAGAAGCTCGGGGGCGCTACAGGACTAAACAAACCGCCGAGGCGCACCTGCGGCAACAGATCGGAGGGCGTCGGCGAACTGTAGAATGCACCGCCAACGCCCAACATTTCGATTCGCTTTGGCGACGGCCTCGGTTCCGACAACAGGTAGAACGCAGTCGCCGAGGGCGAATATGAAATCACGTGTGTTTCGATTGCAAAGCGACCGTTGGGATCTATGGACGCGCCCAGCGCGGCCATGTTCAATTTGCCGTCTGGAATAATAATCAAGCGGGAATTCTGCCGCAGAAGAGCCACAGGCTCCAGCAGCAATCGGTACAACGTCCGGGCCTCGGCGCGGCCGTCACGCTTCTCCTTAATTGCACGCAGGTGAGCGGCGACGGCCGACTCAATCTTTTGCCGGCCTTCCAGCGTGTATGAGATGGCCTCTTGACGGCTAACGGCGAAGGCGAAAGACCTGGATGGACCCAAAGCGTATTCGACGAGCAGTTCCCCGTCGCGCAGTCGTGACTGCAGTTGATGCAACGAAACCGGCTTCTCAGGGGAAGTAGATTCCGATTCGAGATTTGAACCCGTAAATTGGAGCGCTCGCAATTCCGCCTCCCACAGGCGGTCCAGCAAACGGCTCCGGCCCGAAGAGTCCGCTTCGCCCGAGAGGCGCCGGTTCAAATCGGCAACGCGGTAAAGCATCCGAGGATCACCTGACTCCCGAGCTGACGGGCGCTCCCGAATACGATCCACCAGGCCGCGGGCACGGGCCGACTCCAAAATCTCAAATGCCCGGCCGGGGTCGTGGAATCTGTTTAGCGCCAAGTCGAAATGCCCGAGAAAAACGCTGCTCATCGTCGCAACCACGGTATTCTCGTGCCTTGGATTCGGAAGGTCGGTGAATAGCGAGTTCACAATCCCTGTCGCCTTTGAGTACGCGGTTTCGGCAGCGGCCAAATCCCCACGGCTCGCTTCGATGTCTGCCAGCGCCGCCAATCTTTGCGGAAGGTGGTACACGTCGCCGGCCTGCCCGGCGGCTCCGACACTCAGACGGGCATACGAAGCTGCGCGTTCAAAATCACCGCTATCACTCAATACGGACGCCAGCCTGCTTCCAGCATCCGCTTCGATCCGATGCAATCCGGAGCGTCTGGCGAGGTCAGCAGCCTCCTTCAACCACTTCACAGCGGCGTCGCGATCACCTGTTCGGACGGCGTCTTCACCCAACACTGTCAAGATTCGCGTCTCGCGCACCTTCATGTCCTGGCGCCGCGCCTGTTCCAAGCTGCCAAACAGCATGCGCCTGCCCTCATCCGCCCGTGGAGTGGCGAGCAAAAGGCGGGCCTTTCCCAGATAGGCGGTAAACGGAAAGTACACATCGGGATTTTGGGATGACCGCAGGAGCGCCCTATCGAAAAACCGAATCGCGTCCGCGGGACGGCCGAATTCGGCAAGCCCTTCCCCCAATGCGGTAAGTCGCTTGATCTGGGCAGCGACGTCTCCATGCATTTCAGCCTGGAGGTAGGCCGTGGCGACCATTCTGAGAGCAGTGAAAACCTCACCGTTCAAGAATGCGATGCAGCCAAGCTCCCCGCCGGCACGGGATTCCCAAGTCGCACTACCCAGTTGCGAAGCCAGTGCTCTAACCTCAGTCCACGTCTTCTCAGCCGCCGGGAGGTCGTACTGGAATTCGATGTCGCCCTTCATAGCCAAAATCTGAAGGCGCAGCTCAGGATCTCCTAGGGCCGCATCAGCGGAGAGCATCCTCGCAAGGTCGCTTGCTGCCGACGGGAGAGGTAACGCTTCGATGTTGCCCCGAATCTCGACCGCCTTTGAGAAGATGGTCGTCCGATCATCACCGATCAATCGACCAGTTGCTTTGAGCCGTTCGAGCATTCGCGCAGCTTCCGGCCAATTGTTCAGCCAGGCGAGATGCCGTGCGCGTTCAATCGAATCCTCAGGGCGAATCTGAGGGCCTGCGGAGGGGTGTGGGGCGGCCATGAGAGCAAAGAGGGCCACGAACGAGGAAGGGACCCGAGGAAGAACTCTGAAGCGGAACGCCATACGAAATCCTGTGGTCGTTTTCCGAAGAAACTCCCCTGATTTTACCGAAGCCAGAGCAATTTCGCATCGTGTTGTTTTTCACTTTGCGCGGCGCGAGCTTTGTTCGCTGTAATCTAAAGATTGATCCTGCCTTCCGACGTGTCCGACATGAACTCCGCCCAACTCTGTGGTGGTGCGGGACCGCTCCGTTTGAGAATCTTCGCCTGGTTCATGGCACGATTCGGGATGAAAACGGATAAGTATCTCGGGCACTACAAGGCGAGATTGTTCTCTGAACTCACCGGAACGGTTCTGGAGATCGGCTCCGGTGCCGGCGCCAACCTTCATTACTTCCCAGCCACAGGCATCACGTGGATCGGCGTGGACCCAAACCCATTCATGAAACCGCACCTGCTCAAAGAGGCTCACCGCCTGGACTTGAAGATTGAGCTACGCGACGGCATCGCCGAAACGTTGCCAGCCGGGGACGAGAGCGTAGACTTCGTGATCAGCACCCTGGTGCTCTGTAGCGTGGTGGACCAAAAGCGAGCTCTCGAGGAGGTCGCCAGAGTCCTCAAACCCGGCGGCAAGTTTTTGTTCATCGAGCATGTTGCTGCGAGACGTGGAAGCTGGCTACACAAGATGCAGCGCCTTGTAAAACCGCTCTGGCGGCGAATGGGAGACGGTTGCCATCCGGATAGGGAAACGCGGACGGCATTGGAAAGCGTCGGCTTTGCGGCGATTGAAATTGAGGAATTTGAGGCCCCGCTACCCATCGTAAGTCCGCATATCGCCGGCACCGCCGTTAAGGCCGGGACGCAGCGCACCTGAAGACCCTATCGGATAACCAGCGGGTGCGGATCCCAATCCTCGCCCTGGCGGCGAATCTCCAGGGTGTACGCTCCGCTTGGCAAGGAGCGCAGGTCGAGGTTAACAGCCATTCGTACGGCGAACTCTTTCAGCGTCGCCGTCGCCTCCTTAGCGAGTCTGGAGCGTTTGGCTCCATCAAGCAATCGAAGTTCGTACCGGCCGGGTTCAGCACCGACCGGAAGCATTATGGTCGTCTCCAAATTGGCACGGGGCACGGTCACAGATTTACGAGCCGGGTCACCGGCTTCACTCCGCGTGGTGCCCTCCCCTCGGTAGTCGATGAGCAGCGGTTGGGTAGTCGCATTGGATCGGGTGTCGCTTGGGAGACCGGTCACACGATTGCGCCCGAAGTACGTTACCCCGGCGACTGTCATTAGAACGACGGCCGCGGCGGCAAGTGCCGGCCGCACTCGAGACGGTACGCGAACCGCGCTGTTGAAGCTGTCGGAACTCCTGATAACAGGCTGAACACCCCGCCAGGTGCTCGAACACAGGGTGGTCAATCGGCAGCGCCTTACGCGCCGCAGATCGCAAAACATCTTTCCCAGGGCAACCCGTCCTCGCCGGATTCGGGTTCGCTCGTGCAAAAACCTCGTCGATCTCATCTTCCGGGCGGAACGCCGCGGGCTCACGCTCTCGATTATCACGCGCCATCTGAATGGCTCATTCTCTTTCTGACTGTCCTGAGCGGATCCCAGCCAATGCACGACCGCATTAATGGATGCAGATGTCATCAGCCCAGCTCGGCTCCTGCTCCAAGGAGCTTCTGCACCTTCTGCCGAAGCCGGCAGAACGTAGTATTGACTGCCGGGACCGAGATTTCAAGTTTCTCGGCGATTTCTCGGCTGGAAAAACCGGACCGCTTCCAGATCGCAATCATCCGCTCCCGTTGCGACAGACGGTCCAGCACCTGGGAAGCCAGTACACCACGCTCAATCGAGGCAGGGCTCGACTGTTCGGACGTAAGCCGTGAGAGTGCTCTCTCCGCCGAATCAGTCGTGGGTTGTTCCAGCAAGTAAGGCGAACGTCGCAATTGCGAAATCGCCACGCGATAAACCGTCACCCAGGCGAATCCGTACAGCTGATCGATGCGTCCACCGCGCGCCTCACGGTTGAGGAGTTTCTGTCCGGCCTGCTCCATGATTTCGGTAAGAACAACCTCGTCACGGATCACTGAGAATTTCCTGCGCAATCTTGGGAGGAGTTCGTCGAGAGCAGATTGGATGCGATCTGGGAGCGGATTCCCAGCTTGGTCTAAGAAATGGGTCCTGGTCGGAAACTCCATAAAAAATGGGCCCTTGTATCAAGAGTTCTGCGACTTTTCCCAGTATAAGAGCATCCGCCACGCCTTTCCAGCCCAGTTCCAGAAATCGTTCACGATTCGTGCTGATCTGTCCAAAACCGCGCCTGGCCACCACCCAGATCGCATTTGCGCATGTAAGATTCGACCTCGAAGGCTGCGTTCTACCAAATAGGGGGACGGCCGGATGCCGAAACTTAACCTGCAGGAAATCCGCTTTGGATCGGTAGCGCCAACGGGAGATCGCACTACACCGGATCACACTGAAAAGACTCTGTTCCCGTTTATCTGCGAAGCGATCACGCTGCCCGCATACGATGAAATTCCGTATGTCTTTGATTTGGAGGAACGCGAATATTTGGAATTCACTCTCCGGTCGGACACACCTGTCGATGTTCTGGTCTGCAATATGGCGGACTATGAGCGATGGATTGACTCGGGGTATGACCCGGAAATAGCACTCCTGGTCCACCTTGAGGCTGAGGACGTGTTGGCGTACACCCTGCGATTTACCGCGCCCCGTGCCGACGAATACGCCGTCCTCCTCATGAACTGGACCGAATGCGCAGCCGACCTCGCAATCGAAATTCCGGATCTGCTGGCCACATCGCTCCGATAACTGCTCAAGTTCTCCAGACCGGAATCATAGGCGGGCACCGTCGGCCCCACCACGAAAGAGGAAATAAACCATGAGGAACTCTATGCCCAAAATAATGCGACTTCTCGCCTTGGTTGCCGGCGCCGCCGCTACGATCCAGCCACTGGCCCACGGCCAGTCCGCGGCAATCAATGGCGAAATCACAGGAACGGTCACGGACCCGTCGGGGGCGGCCATAGCAGGAGCCGTCATCCAGATTTCCAATCCGGCGACAGGCTTCAAACGAGAAATCAAGGCAGCCGAGTCTGGCCTGTACCGGTTCACCTTACTGCCCTTAGGGACCTACGACCTCCTGGGTCAGGCGGTTGGATTCGCGGATGCACGCCGTTCTGGGGTGACGGTAAATGCGGGCGCTACGGTAACGGTCAACATTTCGCTACAGATCGCGGGTGCGAGCACCGCGATCGACGTCTCAGCGTCAACTGCGATCACCGACCCCAGTCGAACAGACCTCGGTAGCACTCTCGACTCGAATGCAACTCAGAACCTGCCGCTTGTCTCCCGCAATCCCTACAATTTCATTCTGTTTCAGCCCAATGTCAGCGGCCGGGCCAATACTGAGTTCGGAGTGCCACGAAGGGTGAATGCGAATGGCTTTAACGGCCGGATCAATTACCAGTTGGACGGCAGCAACAATACTGAGAGCGACCGCGCCGGCATCAGGCTCATCCCGATCTCAAACAGCTACGTCCAGGAGGTGCAGCAGGTAAGCAACGGCTTCGCCCCTGAGTTTGGGAACACGGTGGGCACCGTGTTCAACACGATTACGAAATCGGGCAGCAACGACTATCACGGGGAGGCGTCCTACATCTTCCGCCGCACACCATTCAGCGCGCGCCCCAAACTCCTTCCCAGCGACGCTCCAACCCCGGACGTGAATGTGGATTCATATGTGGCCGACGGCGGCGGACGCATCGTCCGGGACAAGCTCTTCTTCTTCGGCTCCTTCGAGCACGTAAACCGCGATCTGCCCGCGCCGGTGACCGTGCCCGCACCAGTGATCGCCCAACTCGGACTTCCAGCCAGCTATGCGGACGCCATTCCGTTCAGGCAGAGCGTGTACTTCTACATGGCGCGGGCTGACTGGATGATCAATCCATCGAATCGGCTCCTTCTCCGCTACAATCATCACTCCAATGATTCCCCCTTCAACTACGGCAGCGGTCCAGGCGGCCAAAACCTGGTGTCACGCACGTACAACTTCGTCGATCGCTCGCATGTCGGTGCGGCGCAATTGATCTCGAACCTCTCCAGTCGCGCGGTGAACGAATTGCGATTCCAGTTCGCTACACGCAGCCAATCAAACAACAGCTTTAGCGCGACAGGCGCCGGCCCCGCGATCACGGTTTTGGGTGTGGCAAACTTCGGTGGGCCAATCGACGTGGGCTTCGCGTACACAGAAACCGCGCCGGAGATCACGGACAATTTCAGCTTCATCACGAGTGCCCATGAGTTCAAGATCGGATTCAATACGCGGTGGATTCGTGATGAACAGGTAGCGGCCACGGGCGCCCTCTATGTTTTCCCGACCATCGCGGCATATCAGGCGGCCGTTACTGGCGCCGATCCGAAGAGCTACGTCAGCTTCACACAATCGCTCGGAAATCCTGCTGATCAAGTACGACTCGCTGTTTGCAGGCCTGTTTGCGCAGGACACTTGGAAGCCACGTCGCAACCTCACCGTGACCTACGGCCTCCGGTATGACGTCTACCGGCCGCCGGAGGCAAATCGTGAGGCCCCATTCGCCTATTCGCAGAAGTTCAGAACGGACAAGAACAACTTTGCGCCACGACTCGGCATTGCTTGGGGTCTCGGACCCGAGCAGAAAACAGTGGTTCGTGCTTCTACAGGCATCTTCTACGATCCGCTTCAAACGGACCAGTACCGGCTTGCGCTGCTTACAGACCGGGTTGCCCGCCTTTTTTAGAATCTCCACGCTGCCGTCACAGCCCTTCGCGCCGGCGTTCCCGAACGTCGTTTCCAGCTCTTCCGACGGGCGTCAATTTGCCGGTCCAGGACCTCATGACCGTGTCCCCCGATTTCGCGACACTGTACTCCTTCAACGCCAATGCCTCGATCAGCCGTGAATTGCCGAAGGGGTTCGTGTTCAGCGGTTCCTACCTATACACCAAGGGCACCCACCTTCCCGTGTACCGAAATATCAACCTGGTGCCTTCTGGCGCATACCTGGCGGACGGAAGGCCCATTTTCAGCACGTCCGCGCGGGTCTATCAGGGATTCAACAACATCCTCTCGGCCGAATCCGTCGGCAACTCGAACTACAACGCCCTGAACATGACCCTTCAGAAGCGCTGCGGCAGAGCGTGCCAACTGTATGCGACGTACACCTGGTCGCACGCAATCGACGATGCGCCGGAGCAGAACAACATCGACAGTTCAAATTTCCTTTCGGATCCGACAAACCGGCGCCGCGACCGCGCCAATTCTCTCACCGACAAGCGCCATGTGTTCAACATGACCGGCGTGTTCCTGCCGGAATTTCACGTCTCGCGCGGTTTCGCGAACCGGATCCTCAACGGCAACCAGCTTTCGTTGACAATCCAGGCGGCCAGCGGCGACCTGTTCAACATCGGCAGCAACCGGCAATTGAACCTGGACTCCTCGGAACCAGCGGCGTTTCAGCGCCCACTATTCATTGGCCGGAACACATTCCGCGCCCCGGCAGTATTCGAATTGAACGCCCGTTATTCACGGTTCTTTCCGATCGCCGAGCGGTATATCCTGGAATTCCTCGCGGAGACGACAAACCTCACGAATACGCTCAATGTGGTGGGAGTCAACTCCACCGCACTGGTTGACTCCGCCGGAAACACGCTCGTTCCGGCCACAGGAGCAGCCATAGGCGCTCGAGACCAGCGACTGCTGCAATTGGGGCTTCGCCTTTCGTTCTGATTCAGTCGGGGCCAGAGCCGGTAGAAGAGGGGCCGCCCTGTCGGCACATGAAGCCGAAAGCAGCCGCTGTACCGGCCGTGATTCGAGCGCGAGCATCGCACTCCAATGTGCTATTGCCGTTTTGACGTCGATGCGCCACGGACCGTGCTCCCCTGCGTGTGAAGCACCTGGATCGGCTGGTCCTCCGTTAGGGACGTATAAGTTTTCCTTAGAGCGATCGCAACATCGCAATCGAAAGCGGCAGGTTGAAATGGTTTGGGCTGCGCCGCGCGTACTCCACGCCTCAGGAACTTTCCATTGTCATCCAACTTCACCACTCGAGTTGGTTGGCGAAACTGCCCAGGGACATAGATGTTACCCGACGTCGTCCACACACGGCCGCCGGGGGGTTGAAGTTTTCGCCTGAACCGCCTCGGTATTCGGCCTGCGTCTCGGCCGCCGCCGCCCCTCAGTTCCGGGAAACGTGCGGTTCCGGTGCGGTGCCGACTTGCCGGGACCTATGTGGCCACTCCACTTATTCCGAATAGCATGTCGCCCGCGCTCTGTCGACTGTGCGGAGCCAACAACACTCAAAGTCCGCTATAGCAGCGTCTAGAGTACTTGGGATCGGCCTGCTAATCGGCCCTCGATCGCCGTCTCGATTCCATCGGCGATGGACTGCCAGTAGACGCT
This sequence comes from uncultured Solibacteraceae bacterium, assembly GCA_963815475.1. Classification (GTDB taxonomy): domain Bacteria; phylum Acidobacteriota; class Terriglobia; order Bryobacterales; family Bryobacteraceae; genus Sulfopaludibacter. Next base: position 8,669,132 of record CAWFHD010000003.1, read on the forward strand.
TTGGTCTACGGTGTCTTTCGGCATCGCCTTGGCTGCGTGCAGAATCTGGAAGTTCCTAACTGGCGTATTCCGCCATCCACATTCGAAAAGGATGTATGGCGCAAGGATTGCCTTCCCCTCTCGTTGACACACGATCGCAATCTCGAGCTCCTTCACGCAGTAGTCAGATCCGAGATAGTCAATACTCAGTTGACAGGCAATAACATCGGCCGACTCAAGTTCGCTAGTAATTCGCGGATCCCATTGCTCCCCGCTCCTTAAGGAGCGATCATGCCAAGGGTAGAGAAGTCCGTTCCTTTCTAAAGGCTTAAGGACCTTTCGTAGAGTGTCTATGTATCGCTCGTCCGCATGAGCATAGCTGAGAAATATTTTGAGTGGCTTCAGCTTCTCACCTGCTGATGCAGAAAGCTCCGCAACGGAGGGTCGCAGTACCCTCTTATCGACGATGATTTGCACCTTCGTTTCGCCATCTGATTGCAGTGCCTTCACCTCGTCCAGCACTATCGCCTTCTCGGGTGCCTCTTTTGAATATACAAGTTCCTCAGGTCGAAACTCGTAGTCTGAGTGGATGACATCAAAATTATGGCGGATAATCGCAAGTACATCGCGCCTTGGATCGCTCGAGTCATCACGGACTTTCCCGGCAATGTGAATCCGGACCTGCCGCCGGGGTTTGTCCGCCTTCACGAGCGCGCGACATCCATTTGGGTGCTCAAGAATCACCCCCGACTTCCAGCGCATGTCTCTGCTCAGGTGACTTGTCCTGATGAATCGCAGGGAGTACTCCCTCCGGCAAGATAGGATATTGATACCCGAAATTTAAACAGCTCGACGCCAAAGAACTCGCATCAGTCGGTTGTTGGTCAGCCAAGTTAGGAATCAAGAACCGCTGTCTGCTTGGCATCCCGCTCAGCGCGAACGCCAACTCAAAGCGATCCATCAGGTTGATGAGAAATGCCCCTGCTTCTGATGTATACCCGCAGCGCGCTAGAACCTGCTCAGCTTCATCAGGCGCAAACTCCCCCCTTGATCCAACGAACGCGTGGATGAGCGCATAAATTCCGTTTGTAACCCATTCGGGCTTGAGAATATGGCCAAAACGTAATCGAGGGTCATCTCTGTAATTGAGGGCGATACCGAGGTCATAAAGATACCCAAGAGCATTTCCTGCTGGTCGCGGTTCCTTTCTCCGTTCCTGGAACAAATTTCGCGAAAAGATTCAAATGTAACAAAGTCTTCAGGCATGGTTGCCAATCTATCTTTGATGGCAAACCATTTCGCCGGAAAGGCGACCTGCAGGCTCGCCATATTTGCACAAAAGCCCGAGAGATGCTATCGCGAAGGTGATCGATTGATATCTGGTCCTCACAAGCGGTCGCCACGAAGTCCTTGATATTGTCGACGTACTTATTTTGCTCCATCCAATCGCCACGGTTTACATCGAAGTTCTGACGGAATTGGTCATTCAGAACGACTATAACCGGTGCATCGGCTCCACCGAAGGCGCGGATTAGGCGGAACCAGTAGTCCGCCTCGTCGTCATTACCATCCTGGCGACGACTCAGCACAAGCAAGTAAAGGCTGCGCTTCGTCAAGAAGAACTGATGGGTCGAGTGCATCAGTTCCTGTCCGCCAAAATCCCACGTGTGCAAGGTGACAGTTTCGGGCGTGCCGCTGAGCTGGGTCTAGATGCGCCAGTCAGTGATCCCGATGCCGTCGGTAGGGCGCTCGCCCTCCATAAACTGACCGGTGGTCAGTTTCTTAATAATCGACGTCTTCCCGACGCCGCCACGCCCCACCAGAATCAGCTTCGCTTCGCGAAGTGGACGCGACCCTCCGGAGGCGCGGCTGGCAAAATCGTTGGTGAGGACCGAGCGAGGGTCGGCAGGATGGACATCATAGAAGACACTTTCCGCATCCACAGGCCCTTCATCCAGAGCGGCAGTCCCCGCACGCCCCACTTCGGGTTCGCCGAGGAGTCGCCTGCGCACCGCCCGGTACCACGTTCCAACCGAGCGAGCTGGAATGTGTTTTCTTCTCCGTTACACCGAGCTCGGGTAAGATATCGAGAATCTCGTGGGTTTTGACTTCCAGCTCCCGCGCCAGTTCGTTTATTCGGATCTTAGTCGACCTGCTTCGTCCCAAGATTTCCTCTGGAATTGCCAATCGTGGATTGCCATGGAGCAACAAGGATGTCATGCCCGGAAAGAGCCCGCTAGAGACGTTGAACAAGGCCGGCAAGGAGAGCAGATCGTTATCACGAAGATCAAGTTCTCGAAGAGACGTAAGGGTGGCGAGGGTATTCGGCAGGGTAATAAGCTTGTTGTTGCTGAGCCGGAGCACTTCAAGGCCGGCAAGGTGGCCTATTGACCCTGGTAGCGAGGTGAGCCGGTTGAAACTCAAGTCAAGCAGCCGGAGTTGGGGCAAGTATGCCTTGATTGGACCTAGTAGTGACGAAAGCAATGACGATAGTCCAAGGTTGGAGAGAACCAGCCTGTCGGGATGCTGCAGACGAGCCTTCTCGATTCGCTCCAGTACTGCTCGATAAACTTCCTGTTCAACCTTGCCCATGACGGTAGGATATCTCGGCACGGCATTTGATGACGGCTCGGTGAAGCATCGCGCACCAATGAAGGAGCTTGTCATTGGTGACCGGGGGCAACCGTGAAAGCGCACGGGAACGAATGTCGGCCCCTTGAATCGGGTCGGACCCACGACGGTGAGTGGCTGACGGTGCGATATCGGGTCTATCCCGGGCCTCGGTCTCGCAGACCGCTCTGTGCTAAGACGGCACGATAATTGCTAGCGCAAGTGTCTGGCAACGCTCTGGGCGTATCCGCGCTGCCCGGAGAAAGTTTCTGCTAAGAACCCGGAGTGATAAAAGCCCCAGGTTCCGGTAATCCGCGGCGAGCGTATCGCCTATATTGGGCTTGGCTTCCGCCCGCTCGCGGATGGCGTCATCCCAAT